>NZ_CP054205.1:0-5347500 GCF_013285305.1 Pseudomonas rhodesiae
ATGTCCCGACTCAACCCCCGGCAGCAAGAAGCCGTGAACTACGTCGGCGGCCCTCTATTGGTGCTCGCCGGCGCAGGCTCCGGCAAGACCAGCGTGATCACCCGCAAGATCGCGCACCTGATCCAGAACTGTGGCATCCGCGCCCAGTACATTGTCGCCATGACCTTTACCAACAAGGCCGCGCGAGAAATGAAAGAGCGCGTCGGCACCCTGCTCAAGGGTGGCGAGGGCCGTGGCCTCACCGTGTGTACCTTCCACAACCTGGGGCTGAACATCATCCGCAAGGAGCATGTGCGGCTGGGCTACAAACCGGGCTTTTCGATCTTTGACGAGACCGACGTCAAAGCCCTGATGACCGACATCATGCAAAAGGAATACGCGGGCGACGACGGCGTCGATGAGATCAAGAACATGATCGGCGCCTGGAAAAACGACCTGATCCTGCCCGCCGAAGCCCTGGAAAACGCGCGCAACCCTAAGGAGCAGACCGCCGCCATCGTCTACACCCACTACCAGCGCACGCTCAAGGCGTTCAATGCGGTGGATTTCGACGACCTTATCCTGCTGCCGGTCAAGCTGTTCCAGGAACACAAAGACATCCTGGAAAAATGGCAGAACAAGGTGCGCTACCTGCTGGTGGACGAATACCAGGACACCAACGCCAGCCAATACCTGCTGGTAAAGCTGCTGATCGGGACGCGCAACCAATTCACCGTGGTGGGCGACGACGACCAGTCGATCTACGCCTGGCGCGGTGCCCGCCCCGAAAACCTGATGCTGCTCAAGGAGGACTACCCTTCCTTGAAGGTGGTGATGCTGGAGCAGAACTACCGCTCCACCAGCCGTATCCTGCGTTGCGCCAACGTGCTGATCTCCAACAACCCCCACGAGTTCGAGAAGCAACTGTGGAGCGAGATGGGCCATGGCGACGAGATCCGCGTGATCCGCTGCCGCAACGAAGACGCCGAAGCCGAGCGCGTGGCCGTCGAGATCCTCAGCTTGCACCTGCGCACTGACCGGCCTTACAGCGATTTCGCGATCCTGTACCGGGGCAACTACCAGGCCAAGCTGATCGAGCTGAAATTGCAGCACCACCAGGTGCCGTATCGTCTGTCAGGCGGTAACAGCTTTTTCGGACGTCAGGAAGTCAAAGACCTGATGGCTTATTTCCGTCTGATCGTGAATCCAGACGACGACAACGCCTTCCTGCGCGTGATCAACGTGCCGCGTCGGGAAATCGGCTCCACCACCCTGGAAAAACTCGGCAACTACGCCACCGAGCGCAAGATCTCGATGTACGCCGCCACCGACGAAATCGGCCTGGGCGAACATTTGGACACGCGCTTCACCGATCGGCTGTCGCGCTTCAAGCGTTTTATGGACAAAGTGCGCGAGCAATGTGCCGGCGAAGACCCGATCAGCGCCCTGCGCAGCATGGTCATGGATATCGACTATGAAAACTGGCTGCGCACCAACAGCTCCAGCGACAAGGCCGCGGATTACCGCATGGGCAACGTCTGGTTCCTGATCGAAGCACTGAAGAACACCCTGGAAAAAGACGAAGACGGCGAGATGACCGTCGAAGACGCCATCGGCAAGCTGGTACTGCGCGATATGCTCGAACGCCAGCAGGAAGAAGAAGACGGCGCCGAAGGTGTACAGATGATGACCTTGCATGCCTCCAAGGGCCTGGAATTCCCCTACGTGTTCATCATGGGCATGGAAGAGGAAATCCTCCCGCACCGCTCCAGCATCGAAGCCGACACTATCGAGGAAGAACGGCGCCTGGCCTACGTGGGCATTACCCGCGCGCGTCAGACCCTGGCCTTCACCTTCGCCGCCAAGCGTAAGCAATACGGTGAAATCATCGACTGTGCCCCCAGCCGGTTTCTCGACGAGTTACCGCCGGACGACCTGGCCTGGGAAGGCAATGACGACACCCCGACCGAGGTGAAGGCCGTGCGCGGCAACACCGCCTTGGCGGATATACGCGCGATGTTAAAGCGCTAGAATCGACTACTTTTTAATCTACTTTCGGCGCACAACGCGCCATTAGAGGAAGCTTTCCGTGGAAGCACTGCACAAGAAAATTCGCGAAGAAGGCATCGTGCTTTCCGATCAGGTACTCAAGGTCGACGCGTTTCTGAACCACCAGATCGACCCGGCGCTGATGAAACTGATCGGCGACGAATTCGCTGCGCTGTTCAAGGATTCGGGCATCACCAAGATCGTCACCATTGAGGCTTCAGGCATCGCCCCGGCGATCATGACCGGCCTGAACCTGGGCGTACCGGTGATCTTCGCGCGCAAGCAGCAATCCCTGACCCTGACCGAAAACCTGCTGTCGGCGACGGTGTACTCCTTCACCAAGAAAACCGAAAGCACCGTGGCCATCTCGCCGCGCCACCTGACCAGCAGCGATCGCGTGCTAGTGATCGATGACTTCCTGGCCAACGGCAAGGCGTCCCAGGCACTGATTTCGATCATCAAGCAAGCCGGCGCCACCGTGGCCGGTTTGGGGATCGTCATCGAGAAGTCGTTCCAGGGTGGCCGTGCGGAGCTGGATGCCCAGGGCTATCGGGTTGAATCGCTGGCGCGGGTGAAGTCGCTGGCCGGTGGCGTCGTCACCTTCATCGAGTAATTTGCTACGAGGTGAACACGGATCAAGATGTGAGAGGGAGCAAGCCCCCTCCCACATTTGGCTTTGTGTTGGCTTTTAGTGTGCGGTTGCTTGTAAACCAGCGAGCAATAGGCGCTGGTAGAGGTCCTCCTTCAAACCCTCCGGCGTATCCAACCGCATCCGCCTCAAATGCGCTGGAAACGCCTGCGGCTCCGGTGCATCCAGCGCCGCCTTGCCCAACTCCAGAATCTCCGTCAGCTTGAATTTGCTCTTGAGCCAGTTCAAAGCGCGCAACAGATCCCGCTCTTCGTCCGTGAAATCGCTGCCCAGCGGATACTCCGGGAACAAACGCCGATGCCGCGCCTGGATACCCTGGAGCCGCTCCGGCGTGTTGTCGCTGAAGCGCGTATCGAGCTGGAAATCCTTGGGCAACTTGCCGGCCTTTTGCGCCTGCTCGATCAAGTCGGCCTGGAAGCGTGAGTCGGTGATGTTGAGCAACGCCTCGATCACCTTCGCGTCCGTCTGGCCGCGTAAATCCGCGATGCCGTATTCGGTGATGACGATATCCCGCAGATGCCGTGGAATGGTGCAGTGGCCGTAATCCCAAACGATATTGGAACTGACCTCCCCGGCCGATTCGCGCCAGCTGCGCAGAATCAGGATCGACCGCGCGCCCTCCAACGCATGGCCCTGAGCCACAAAGTTGTATTGCCCGCCCACGCCGCTAAGCACGCGGCCGTCTTCCAATTGATCAGCCACACCCGCGCCCAGCAACGTCACCACGATCGCGCTGTTGATAAACCGCGCGTCCTGACGCTGCAGGCGCTTGAGCGCCTCCTGACCGTACAGCTCGTTGATGTAGCTGATACGGGTCATGTTGAATTCAAGGCGCTTGGAATGGGTCATTTCCTGCAAGCGCTGGTAAAAACTGCGCGGGCCAAGAAAGAAACCGCCGTGGATCGATACACCATCGGGCTGCGCCGCATCGTCGAGCAAGCCGGCATTTGCCTGCTCCTGAGTGGCCGCATCCGGGTACACCTTGCGCCGCACAATGCCGGCGTCGGCCAGCACCAGTAGGCCATTGACGAACATTTCGCTGCAGCCGTAAAGGCCACGGGCGAAGGGCGCGACGCCGCCTTCACGGCTGATCAACGGCGCCCAGCGGTACACATCCAGGTCCGTCATCAGCAAGCGATAGGCTTCGTTGTCTGCCTGGCGCGCCAGTAATGCGGCGGTCAGCGCGTCGCCCATGGAGCCGATGCCGATCTGCAAGGTGCCGCCATCGCGCACCAAGGTGCTGGCATGCAGGCCAATAAAGTGATCCTGGAAACCCACCGGCATATTGGGCGTGGAAAACAGCGTGGTGCTGTCTTTTTCGTCGAGCAGGTAGTCGAACGCGTCCATGCCCAGCTCGGAATCACCGGGCATATAAGGCAAATCGGTGTGAACCTGGCCGACGACCAGGATGGTTTCACCCGCCTCCCGGCGCTTGGCGATCATCGGCAGTAGGTCGAGGGTAATGTCGGGGTTGCAGCTCAGGCTCAGGCGGTCGGGGTGTTCGGCACTGCTGGCGACCAGTTGCGCCACCAGGTTCAGGCCGGCGGCGTTGATGTCGCGGGCTGCATGGCTGTAGTTGCTGCTGACGTAATCCTGCTGTGCTGAAACGCTGTGCAGCAGGCTGCCGGGCTGCATGAAGAATTGCTGCACGTGGATATTGGGCGGCAGGCTGTCTTTATGCAGGTCGGCGAGAAAGTCCAATTCGGGGTAATCACCGAACACGCGCTCGATAAAGGGTTCGAGGAAACGCTTCTGCAAACCGTCGCCCAATGTCGGGCGGCCCAGGCTTAGAGCGGTATAAATGGTCAGCGCTCGTTCCGGTAGCTTGGCAATACGCCGATACAACGCGTTGACGAACAGATTGGGTTTACCCAAACCCAGGGGCAGGCCCATATGGATATGCGCCGGCAACCGCGCCAGTACGTCGTCAACTGCTTGCTCGATTGAACACAACTGCACCATCCGACCCTCCTGACATTCCATGATTTGGGTTGGACCGAGCTTGCAGGCTCTTTGCTGCAATAACCAGCCTTCAGGGTGAATCCCAGGCACAAAAAAGCCGCTCGTAAGCGGCATTTTTGACGAAGATCGGCCGATTAAAGACCGGACATCTTCTTAATCGCGCCCTTGAGGTCATCATCGGAGCAATCGGCGCAAGTGCCTTTAGGCGGCATGGCGTTGATGCCAGTGATAGCCTTGGCCAGGATGCCATCGAGGCCGCCCTGGTGGTCAGCGCGCTCTTTCCAGGCCGCGGTGTCGCCAATTTTCGGCGCGCCAAGCAAACCCGAGCCGTGACATGCGTTGCAGTGCTTGGCGATGATCTGATCTGCCGTTTTCGCTCCACCACCGCCGGCAGCCACGGCCACTTCCATGCCTTTGCATTCCTGACCTTGAACACACACCTGCCCCACAGGCTCCAGGCGCTTGGCGATCTCATCATTGGTGGCAGCTTGAGCGCTGACAGCCCATAGAGCCAGTACGGTTGCTGGTGCAGCCAGCATTTTCATAATTAGGTTCACGCGTTCACCCTCAATGGTGGCTATTCACGCCTGCGGCCACGGTTTCGCAGGCGGCGAAAGTATAACGGTTAGCCCGCCTGGCTGAAACAACCCTATTAACCAAAGGGAGATTCAGTCTGGCGGAATGCAGCTACGGGCGGCTCTGCAATGCTGGCAGGACGCCTCTTCTGTTAAAAGTTCGCGGGTGTGGCTGCGCTGATTAGTCGCGCCGGCACGTCGAACGGATTGCGAAAACGGTGGGGCTTGGTGCTTTCAAAGTAGTAGCTATCGCCCGCTTCGAGCACAAAAGTTTCAAGACCGACCACCAACTCCAACCGGCCTTCCAGCAGAATCCCGGTTTCCTCGCCCTCGTGGGTGAGCATTTCTTCACCTGTGTCGGCGCCCGGCGGGTAGATCTCGTTGAGAAACGCGATGGCCCGGCTTGGATGCGCGCGGCCCACCAGTTTCATAGTGACGGCGCCGTCGGAGATGTCGATCAGCTCATTGGCTTTATAGACGATCTGCGTCGGTATTTCCTGGAGGATCTCTTCAGAGAAGAACTCGACCATGGACATGGGAATGCCGCCCAGCACCTTGCGCAAGGAGCTGATCGAAGGGCTGACACTGTTTTTTTCGATCATCGAAATGGTGCTGTTGGTGACACCCGCGCGCTTGGCGAGCTCACGCTGGGAAAGACCTTTGAGTTTACGGATGGATTGCAGTCGTTCGCCGACGTCCAATGCAGGTGCCTCCTAGGATTCAGGCTTTGTTGTAATTGAGCGTTATCATGGCGACAGCGTTCAGTATTTACAACACTTTGGCCTAAATCCCGACCAGCTCCATTCGTGACGGCCTGTCAGGCCTCGGAGTAGAGCATTGGCACCCGCCGCAGGTTGCAGAAGATCTGGTAGGGGATGGTCTCGGCGGCGACGGCCACGTCACTGGCCAGAATGTTCTTGCCCCACAGCTCCACCGTAGAGCCCAGACCGGCCTGAGGCACGTCCGTCAGGTCGATGCACAGCATGTCCATGGACACACGCCCCAGCAACTGACTGCGCTGCCCGGCCACCAGCACCGGCGTACCCGTGGGAGCATGGCGCGGGTAACCGTCGGCGTAACCCATGGCTACTACCCCGATTCGCATCGGCTTGGGCGTGATGAACCTGGCACCGTAGCCTACGGGCTCACCCGCCGGCAGTTCACGCACGCAGATCACTTTCGATTCCAGGGTCATCACCGGCTGCAAACGTGCGGCCACAGACTGCGCTTCGCCGAAAGGCGTAGCACCGTAAAGCATGATGCCGGGCCGGACCCAGTCGCTGGACACATTCGGCCAGCCCATCACCGATGGCGAATTGCGCAAGCTGACTTCTGCGCTCAGGCCTTGGCGCGCCGCATCAAACACGGCCACCTGCTCATCACTGCTCACGCAATCGAGCTCATCGGCGCGGGCGAAGTGGCTCATCAGCACAATCTTGGCAACGCTGCCGGTGGCCAGTAGGCGCTGGTAAGCCTCGTGATAATCCTTAGGGTGCAAGCCCACGCGGTGCATACCCGAATCCAGCTTGAGCCAGACGGTCAGCGGCTTGCTCAAGCGCGCCTGTTCGATCGCTTCAAGTTGCCACAGCGAGTGCACCACGCACCAGAAATCATGCTCGATGATCAAAGGCAGCTCGTCGGCTTCAAAAAAGCCTTCCAGCAGCAGCACCGGCGCACGAATGCCAGCGGCGCGCAGTTCCAATGCTTCCTCGATGCACGCTACGGCAAAGCCGTCGGCCTCGGCTTCCAGCGCCTGGGCCACGCGCACGGCACCGTGGCCATAGGCATCGGCCTTAATCACGGCAAGTGCCTTGGCTCCCGTGAGTTCACGGGCCAATTGGTAGTTGTGGCGCAGGGCTTGGAGGTCGATCAGGGCACGGGCTGGACGCATGACGGCAGGCTTCTAGGCGGCAGAGTGAAGAAAAACCGGCGCTGATCAACAAACCTCAGCGCCGGGAGAGGGATCTGTAATTACGGCAGGGCAGCCACGACGGACAGTTCTACCAGAATTTGCGGCTCGCAAAGCTTGGCCTCAACCGTGGCGCGGGCCGGGGCAACCCCTTTGGGCAACCAGGCGTCCCACACCGCGTTCATACCGGCGAAATCGGCGTCGATGTCTTTCAAATAAATCGTCACCGACAGCAATCGGGTCTTGTCGGTACCGGCCAGGTCCAGCAAACGCTCGATATTGGCCAAGGTTTCACGGGTCTGCTGTTCAATCCCGGCGCTCATGTTATCGCCGACTTGCCCAGCCAGGTACACGGTACCGCTGTGGACAACGATCTGGCTCATGCGCTCATTGGTGAGCTGGCGCTGGATTGACATGTTTTGCGGACTCCTGGTGGTTGCCATAACGGGAAATATCGAGGCCTGCGGCGCTGATTTGCGGGGTTTTCTTGGCCATCAGGTCAGCCAGCAAACGGCCCGATCCGCAGGCCATGGTCCAACCGAGCGTGCCGTGGCCGGTATTCAGGAACAGGTTCTTGAACGGTGTGGCACCGACAATCGGCGTGCCGTCAGGTGTAGTCGGACGCAGGCCGGTCCAGAACGAAGCCTGGGCCAAATCACCGCCCTGAGGATAAAGGTCGTTGACGATCATCTCCAGGGTTTCCCGTCGACGCGGATTCAGCGACAGGTCAAAACCGGCTATTTCAGCCATGCCGCCGACGCGGATGCGGTTGTCGAAACGGGTGATCGCGACCTTGTAGGTCTCGTCGAGAATGGTCGACGTGGGCGCCATCGCCGGATTGGTGATCGGCACAGTCAGGGAATACCCCTTGAGCGGGTACACCGGGGCCTTGATACCCAGCGGCTTGAGCAACTTCGGCGAATAACTGCCCAAGGCGAGCACGTAGCGATCGGCCGTTTCCAGCTTGCCATCGATCCATACGCCGTTGATGCGGTCGCCCGCGTGATCGAGGCGCTGGATGTCTTGTTCGAAGCGGAACTCAACACCCAATTGCGTGCACATCTCGGCCAGGCGCGTGGTGAACATCTGGCAGTCGCCGGTCTGATCGTTGGGCAAGCGCAGGGCACCGGCCAGAATACCGGTGACGCTGGCCAGGGCAGGCTCGACGCGAGCAATGCCGGCACGGTCAAGCAGTTCGAAGGGCACGCCGGACTCTTTGAGCACCGCGATGTCCTTGGCCGCGCCATCCAACTGCGCCTGGGTGCGGAACAGTTGGGTAGTACCGAGGCTGCGGCCTTCGTAGGCAATACCGGTCTCGGCGCGCAACTCATCAAGGCAGTCGCGGCTGTATTCGGACAAACGCACCATGCGCTCTTTGTTAACTGCATACCGGCTGGCGGTGCAGTTGCGCAGCATCTGCGCCATCCACAGGTATTGATCAATATCGGCGGTGGCCTTGATGGCCAGCGGCGCGTGGCGTTGCAGTAGCCATTTCATGGCCTTGAGCGGCACACCCGGTGCGGCCCAGGGCGAGGCGTAACCAGGGGACACCTGACCGGCGTTGGCGAAACTGGTTTCCATGGCTGCGGCGGGTTGACGGTCGACGACCACCACTTCGAAACCGGCCCGCGCCAAATAGTACGCACTGGTGACACCAATGACGCCGCTACCCAAGACCAGAACGCGCATTTTTATATCCTCATCGCGGCGTGGCCGCCGACGTGTGTTATTCGAGCAATGATGGGCGCAGTATAAAAAGCAATCACCAGTGCATTTCACTATATAAATGCCTATATTTGGCGACAATTCTCGGCAAAAACCGTTTTTACAGAGGCGTATCCCCTATGCGTACCAACACCCAGACCAAACGGGAGCTGGACAAGATCGATCGCAATATCCTGCGCATCCTACAAACCGACGGGCGCATCTCGTTCACTGATCTGGGGGAAAAAGTCGGCCTCTCGACCACGCCCTGCACCGAGCGCGTGCGGCGCCTGGAGCGCGAGGGGATCATCATGGGCTACAACGCACGGTTGAACCCGCAGCACTTGAAGGGGAGTTTGCTGGTATTTGTCGAGATCAGCCTGGATTACAAGTCGGGAGACACCTTCGAAGAGTTCCGCCGCGCCGTGCTGAAACTGCCCCATGTGCTGGAATGCCACCTGGTGTCCGGTGACTTTGACTATCTGGTGAAAGCGCGGATTTCCGAGATGGCCTCGTACCGCAAACTGCTGGGCGACATCCTGCTCAAGCTGCCCCACGTGCGTGAGTCCAAGAGCTATATCGTGATGGAAGAGGTAAAGGAGAGCCTGAACCTGCCGATCCCGGACTAAACCAATACCTGCCGGGTGCTGGCCATATATTCGTGGATTTGTTTTTCCACCCGCGGATGAATCAACTCCACCGGCCGGCGCCCGTTGGGGCATGGCAAGGTTTGGGTGGTGCCGAACAACCGACAGATCAGCGGTCGCTCGTCATACACCGTGCAGCCAGTGGGGCCCAGGTGGACGCAGTTCAGCTCGTCCATGGCGGCTTCCTGCTCGGCAGCGGTCTTGCGCGGCAGACGCGACATTTCCTCGGGGGATGTGGTCACCGGCCCACAGCAGTCGTGGCAGCCCGGAACACACTCGAACGAAGGAATCTGACGGCGCAATGCGCTGATCTTCTGACGGTTGCAACTCATCGAACAGGTACTCAACGGCGAACAGGGGTGGATTCTGCCGCAAATTCCCCTGCGCAGACAGCATCGTCCGACCGCTGTATCCTGCGTCAAATTTTCCAAACAGGGATGCGCCCATGACCGCCAGCGCCCGGCACGCCGATTCCTACTACGCCGCCAGCAGCCTGCCTCTGCCTGATTACCCAGCGTTGAAGGGTGAAGTCACGGCTGACGTGTGCGTGGTAGGTGGCGGTTTTTCCGGGCTCAACACCGCGCTGGAACTGGCCGACCGCGGTTTCAGCGTAGTGCTGCTGGAAGCGCGCAAAGTCGCCTGGGGCGCCAGCGGACGTAATGGCGGCCAGCTGATTCGCGGCGTCGGCCATGGCCTCGACCAGTTCGCCAACTTCATCGGCACCGACGGCGTGCGCCAGATGAAGCAGATGGGCCTGGAAGCCGTGGAGATCGTGCGCGAGCGCGTCGAGCGCTTCCAGATCCCTTGCGACCTGACCTGGGGCTATTGCGACCTCGCCAACAAACCTCGCGATCTGCAGGGCCTGGCCGAAGATGCCGAAGAACTGCGCAGCCTTGGTTATCGTCATGAAGTGCGCTTGCTGCAAGCCAACGAAATGAGCAGCGTGATCGGTTCCGAGCGCTACGTCGGAGGCATGATCGACATGGGTTCCGGCCACCTGCACCCGCTGAACCTGGCCCTTGGCGAAGCTGCCGCCGCCGAGCGGCTGGGCGTGAGGCTGTTCGAACAGTCCGAAGTGACCCGCATCGACTACGGCTCCGAGGTCCAAGTCCACAGCGCCCAGGGCACAGTGCGCGCAAAGACGCTGGTGCTGGCCTGCAACGCTTATCTCAACGGCCTCAACCCTCACCTGAGCGGCAAGGTATTGCCCGCCGGCAGCTATATCATCGCCACCGAACCCTTGAGTGAAGCCCAGGCCACGCAACTACTGCCGCAGAACATGGCGGTGTGTGATCAGCGAGTCACCGTGGATTACTTCCGGCTGTCCGCCGATCGTCGCCTGCTGTTCGGTGGTGCTTGTCATTATTCCGGACGCGACCCCAAGGACATCGGCGCTTATATGCGTCCGAAAATGCTGCAAGTGTTCCCGCAGTTGGCCGACGTGAAGATCGATTACCAATGGGGCGGCATGATCGGCATCGGCGCCAATCGCCTGCCGCAGATCGGTCGCCTGGCCGATCAACCCAATGTGTATTACGCCCAGGCTTACGCCGGCCATGGCCTCAACGCCACGCATCTGGCGGGCCGGCTGCTGGCCGAAGCGATCAGCGGCCAACAGCAGGGGCGTTTCGATCTGTTCGCCCAGGTGCCGCATATGACCTTCCCCGGTGGCAAGCATTTGCGCTCGCCGCTGCTGGCGCTGGGCATGCTTTGGCACCGTCTCAAAGAGCTGCTCTGATCAATCGCGCCAGAACGGTTTCAGACCTTCCTCGCGCGCCTGTTGGGCACTCAAGCCGATGTCGCGCAGCTGCTCGCTGGTCATGCTCAGCAAGGCCTTGCGCGTGTGGCGACGGCGCCAGAACAGCCCCCAACGGCTGATATCGCCTGGCGTTACGACCCGTGCGTGGTCAGCCTCCAGTTCCTGACTGTGTAACCTCAGGCGCACATCGCTTATGCCGTTCATTTTGTTGCCCCTCATTTGCCGGTTGCCATGAGCGACTAGAATGAGCGAGCGAGCAAAACCATTACAGATTCAACCTTTATCTATTAAATCCATACAGATACTGCCACTGGGCGGCTGAATCCTGTATTTTCCTAGGATCTGTACTGGTCCCGGGAGCGACCGCCATGACCCTCTACGTCAACCTCGCCGAACTGCTGGGTACTCGCATCGAACAAGGCTTCTACCGCCCCGGCGACCGGTTGCCCTCCGTCCGTGCGTTGAGTGTGGAGCACGGGGTAAGCCTGAGCACCGTGCAACAGGCCTATCGCTTGCTGGAAGACAACGGCCTGGCAACCCCCAAACCCAAGTCCGGTTACTTCGTACCCGTGGGCCGTGAGCTCCCCGCCCTGCCGGAAATAGGCCGTCCGGCACAGCGCCCAGTGGAGATTTCCCAATGGGATCAGGTGCTGGAACTTATTCGCGCCGTACCGCGTAAAGACGTCATACAGATGGGCCGCGGCATGCCCGATGTGTTGTCACCCACCCTCAAACCCCTGCTGCGCAGCCTGGCCCGCGTCAGTCGACGCCAGGATCTTCCCGGCCTGTATTACGACAACATTCTCGGCTGTATGGAGTTGCGCGAGCAGATTGCTCGACTGTCATTGGATTCCGGCTGCCAACTGGGCGCGGAAGACATCGTGATCACCACCGGCTGCCACGAAGCACTCTCCGCCAGCATCCACGCCATCTGTGAACCCGGCGATATCGTCGCGGTGGACTCGCCGAGCTTCCATGGCGCCATGCAGACCCTCAAGGGCCTGGGCATGAAGGCCCTGGAAATTCCTACCGACCCGCTCACCGGCATCAGCCTCGAAGCGCTGGAACTGGCCTTGGAACAGTGGCCGATCAAGGTCATCCAGTTGACCCCCAACTGTAACAACCCGCTGGGCTACATCATGCCCGAGGCACGCAAGCGTGCGCTGCTGAACCTGGCCCAGCGCTTCGATGTGGCAATTATCGAAGACGATGTATACGGCGAATTGGCCTACAGCTACCCACGCCCGCGCACGATCAAATCCTTCGATGAAGACGGCCGCGTACTGTTGTGCAGTTCATTCTCCAAAACCCTCGCCCCAGGCCTGCGTATTGGCTGGGTTGCACCGGGGCGCTATTTGGAGCGAGTGCTGCACATGAAATACATCAGCACCGGTTCTACCGCCACACAGCCGCAGATCGCGATCGCCGAATTCCTCAAGGGCGGGCATTTCGAACCACATTTGCGACGGATGCGTACCCAATACCAGCGCAATCGTGACCTGATGCTCGATTGGGTCAGCCGGTATTTTCCCGCTGGCACCCGCGCCAGCCGGCCTCAGGGCAGCTTCATGCTGTGGGTAGAACTACCGGAAGGCTTCGACACCCTCAAACTCAACCGTGTGCTGGTGGAACAAGGCGTACAGGTGGCTGTAGGAAGCATCTTTTCTGCATCCGGCAAGTACCGCAATTGCCTGCGCATGAACTACGCTGCCAAGCCAACCCCGCAGATCGAAGAGGCAGTGCGCAAGGTCGGCATCGCCGCGAGCAAAATGCTGGCCGAATCAGCGGACTGACCTTTCACGGCAAATAGCCGTCATATGCCGACTACTGCCCTGATCCGGAAGCGACTCCCTTGATGATCCAACGGCTTTTACCGTTCCTCCTGTTGGGAGCCCTCGCCCTGGGCGGCTGCGCCACGGTGACTGCGCCTCGAGTGCCCAGCGACGCACTGCCGGCCGGACAATCCTCGTTCGGCCGCTCTATCCAGGCCCAGGCGGCGCTCTATCAAGGGCGCTCGGGCTTTCGCCTGCTGCCCAACAGCAGCGAAGCCTTTATGGCCCGCGCCGAACTGATCCGCAACGCCCAGACCAGCCTCGACCTGCAGTACTACATCGTGCATGACGGCATCAGCACGCGCATGCTGGTGGACGAACTGCTCAAAGCCGCCGACCGTGGCGTGCGTGTACGCATCCTGCTGGACGACACCACCAGCGACGGCCTCGACCAGGTGATCGCCACCCTCGCCGCCCACCCCAACATCCAAATCCGCCTGTTCAACCCGCTGCATCTGGGGCGCAGCACGGGCGCCACGCGGGCCA
Source organism: Pseudomonas rhodesiae (assembly GCF_013285305.1). Taxonomy (NCBI): domain Bacteria; kingdom Pseudomonadati; phylum Pseudomonadota; class Gammaproteobacteria; order Pseudomonadales; family Pseudomonadaceae; genus Pseudomonas; species Pseudomonas rhodesiae. The sequence continues at coordinate 13,552 of NZ_CP054205.1, forward strand.
TGGGCCGCCTGTTCAACCTGTCGCTGCAACACCGGCGCATGCACAACAAGCTGTGGTTGGCGGACAACAGTGCAGCCATCGTCGGCGGCCGCAACCTGGGGGATGAGTATTTCGACGCCGAGCCCAACCTGAACTTCACCGATATCGACATGCTCAGCGTCGGGCCGGTGGCCGAGCAATTGGGTCACAGTTTCGATCAATACTGGAACAGCGCCTTGAGCAAGCCGATCGACAACTTCGTCTCTACCCTGCCCTCCAAAGACGATCTGGCCGCCGCCCGCGCGGGTTTGGCGGCGTCACTGGCGGAGTCGCGCCAACAACATCATGCCCTGTACAACCGCTTGCGCGCCTACCAGACCCAACCGCGCATGGACATCTGGCGCCGCGAACTGATCTGGGCCTGGAACCAGGCACTGTGGGATGCACCGAGCAAGGTACTGGCCAAAGCCGACCCGGACCCGCAGCTACTGCTGACCACTCAACTGGCACCTGAGCTGGAAAGGGTCAACCGTGAACTGATGATGATTTCGGCGTACTTCGTGCCAGGCCAACCTGGGCTGGTGTACCTCACCGGGCTCGCCGATGCCGGCGTTTCAGTCAGCCTGCTGACCAACTCCCTGGAAGCCACCGACGTACCGGCTGTGCACGGCGGTTACGCGCCGTACCGCAAAGCGTTGCTGGAGCACGGCGTGAAGCTGTACGAACTGCGCCGCCAACCCGGCGACCCGAGCGCCGGCAGTGGGCCGCATCTGTTCCGGCGCGGCTCATTCCGCGGTTCGGACTCCAGCCTGCACAGCAAGGCAATGATCTTTGATGGCGAGAAATCATTTATCGGTTCGTTCAACTTCGATCCCCGCTCGGTGCTGTGGAACACCGAGGTCGGGGTGCTGGTGGACAGCCCCGAACTGGCCGAGCACGTACGCAACCTGGCGCTGCAAGGCATGGCGCCCGCCCTCAGCTATGAGGCGAAACTACAAGACGGCCAAGTGGTGTGGGTAACCGAAGATAACGGCCAACTGCACACCCTGACGCGCGAGCCAGGCAGTTGGTGGCGGCGGTTCAATGCGTGGTTTGCTACTTCGGTCGGCCTGGAGCGCATGCTTTAAGAACAAGGCTGTGTAGCGCCGAAAGCACCTTGGCGCACTAACAACAGCACCAGCCCCAATGCCCCGGCAGCCATCAGCAACGGCAGTGCGTGCCCGCTGACCCACTGGCTGCCGGCGCCAGCGATCAATGGCCCCAACAGACACCCGATGCCCCATAGCTGCGCGATATGGGCGTTGGCCCGCACCAGCGCGTCGTCGCGGTAGCGCTCGCCGATCAGAATCAACGACAGCGTGAACAACCCGCCCGCACTGGCGCCGAACAGCACCCACACCGGCCAGATCAGCAGCGTGTGCAGCAGAGCAGGAATCGCCAGGCTCGATGCCAGCAACAGTAGCGCACAGCCGAGAAACAGAGTACGGCGTGGCAGATAATCGGCCAGCGCGCCAATAGGCAATTGCAGCAACGCATCGCCGACGACCACCGTGCTGACCATCGCCAGGGCAATCTCGGCGCTGAATCCCTGTTGCAGGCAGTACACCGGCAGCAGTGTCAGGATCATCGCTTCGAACGCGGCGAACAGCGCCACCGCCCAGGCAATGGCCGGCAGGCTCCGGCAAAAACGCCAAAGCTCGGCGAAAGTGACGCTAAACGAATTGGCCGTCGGCGCACCGGAACGCCCCAGTAACAGCAACGGCGCAACCATCAGCAGCCCTACGCCGACCCAGAAACCGTAGTCATGCCCGGTGCCGATCACACCCAACAACAACGGGCCCGACAGTTGGCTCAGCGCATAGCTGCAGCCATACAGCGCCACCAGCCGGCCACGCCACTGCTCCACCACTAATTGATTGATCCAGCTTTCGCCAAGGATAAAAACAATGGTCAGGATCACCCCAATCATCAAACGCAGCGCCAGCCACACGGGATAACTGGGCAGGATCGCCAGTAAACCGATGGACACCGCACCCGCCCACAGACACAAACGCATCAGGTTTGCCGTACCGAGCCAAGCGGCCAAGCGACTGGAAAGCTTAGCGCCGAGCAGCACGCCGAAGGCCGGCATCGCGGCCATTACGCCAATGGCGAAACTGCCGTAGCCCCAGCTCTCCAGACGCAGGGAGACCAGCGGCATACTGACGCCCAGGGCCAAGCCCACGCTGAGTACCGAAGCCAGGACGGCAAAGTAAGTCGCCCAACGCATTGCCACGCTCCTGTGGATAATTATTTTCTAGGTTCAAAACGAACTGTAGGAGCGAGCTTGCGCGGGAGCCGGCTTGCCCGCGATGCAAACACCTCGGTGTGTCAACCACACTTCGGTGATGCTATCGCAGGCAAGCCGGCTCCCGCACAAGCTCGCTCCTACACGGGCCCGGCAGTGTTGCTTACAGCTTGATCCAGGTGGCCTTCAGCTCGGTGTATTTGTCGAACGCGTGCAGCGACTTGTCACGACCGTTGCCCGACTGCTTGAAGCCACCGAACGGCGCGGTCATGTCGCCGCCATCGTACTGGTTGACCCACACACTACCCGCGCGCAGCGCCTTGGCGGTCAGGTGCGCCTTGGAGATATCCGCAGTCCACACCGCCGCGGCCAGGCCGTATTGGGTGTCGTTGGCAATCTTGATCGCTTCTTCGGCGCTATCGAAAGTGATCACCGACAGCACTGGACCAAAAATTTCTTCCTGGGCGATTCTCATGGCATTGGTCACACCATCGAAAATCGTCGGTTCGACGTAGGTGCCGCCGGTCTCTTCCAGCGTGCGCTTGCCGCCCGCCACCAGCTTGGCGCCGTCGGCGTGACCGGCTTCGATGTAGGACAGCACGGTGTTCATCTGCTGGGTGTCCACCAGGGCGCCGACATTGGTCGCCGGGTCCAGCGGGTTGCCGGGCTTCCAGCCTTTAAGGGCCTCGATCACCAGGGGCAGGAATGTATCCTTGATCGAGCGCTCCACCAGCAGGCGCGAACCGGCGGTGCACACTTCGCCCTGGTTGAAGGCAATGGCACTGGCGGCCGACTCGGCGGCGGCCTGCAGGTCGGGAGCGTCGGCGAACACGATGTTGGGGCTCTTGCCGCCTGCTTCCAACCAAACACGCTTCATGTTCGACTCACCAGAGCGAATCAACAGCTGCTTGGCGATCTTGGTCGAGCCAGTGAACACCAGCGTGTCGACGTCCATGTGCAGCGCCAAGGCGTTACCCACGGTGTGGCCATAGCCAGGTAGAACGTTGAACACGCCTTTCGGAATCCCAGCTTCAACGGCCAGTGCCGCGATTCGGATGGCGGTCAGCGGAGATTTTTCGGACGGCTTGAGGATCACCGAGTTACCGGTGGAGAGCGCGGGGCCGAGTTTCCAGCAGGCCATCATCAACGGGAAGTTCCACGGTACGATGGCGCCAACCACGCCGACCGGCTCACGGGTCACAAGGCCCAGTTGATCATGGGGGGTCGCCGCGACTTCATCGTAGATCTTGTCGATGGCTTCACCGCTCCAGCTCAAGGCATTGGCGGCACCGGGCACGTCGATATACAGGGAATCGCTGATAGGCTTGCCCATGTCCAGGGTTTCGAGCAGCGCCAGCTCTTCGGCGTTGGCTTTGAGCAGCGCGGCGAAACGGATCATGGTGGCTTTGCGTTTGGCCGGTGCCAGGCGCGACCACACGCCGGAATTGAAGGTGGCACGGGCGTTTTCCACGGCGCGCTGGGCATCGTCGGCGTCACAGCTGGCAACCGTGGCCAGCAGGCGGCCATCGACCGGGCTGATGCACTCGAAGGTGTCGCCGGAAACGGCGGCGGTGTATTCGCCATTGATGTAGGCGCGGCCTTCGATCTTCAGATCCTTGGCGCGTTGTTCCCAGTCGGCACGGGTCAGGGTGGTCATGCGAGTGTCCTCCTCTTATTGAATACGAGGGCCAGGCGATGTCGCCCGGCAGCCTCAAAGAATTCTTGCCCGCCAGCCAGCTGTTCGGCCAAAGGCAGCTGCCACCCTAAACCAGCGACCAGGGATGTTTCAATATATTTGACATAACGGCGGCAAACGCCCTTGCGATGTTCATTTTAATAAACATAGACTTTGGCCTTACCAACCGCAGGCCAGACGGGATATGCACATGAGCATCCAAGACATCGTCGACTTCAGCCAAGCCAACACCGCCCCCGAACGCTACCGCCCTGGCGCGGAAAAAATCCTCAAGGGCGACCCCGAGCAGACCCTCTACAACCACTACAACAGCCCCTGTGGCCAGATGAATGCGGGGGTCTGGGAGGGTGAAGTGGGGCAATGGAAGGTTAACTACACCGAACATGAATACTGCGAGATCGTGCAGGGCGTGTCGGTGCTGCGCGATGATCAGGGCAACGCCAAGACCCTGCGCGCTGGCGACCGCTTCGTGATCCCCGCCGGTTTCACCGGGACCTGGGAAGTGCTCGAACCTTGTCGCAAAATCTACGTGGTGTTCGAACAGAAAGCCTGATCAGCAACTCGCACGCAAAAAAAAGCCCGCATCGTGAGATACGGGCTTTTTTTCACAAGGAAGGAAATCAATTACTTGATTTTGCCTTCTTTGTAGATCACGTGCTTGCGAACGCGCGGGTCGAACATTTTCTTTTCGAGCTTGTCCGGGGTAGTACGCTTGTTCTTGTCGGTAGTGTAGAAGTGACCAGTACCGGCGCTAGAGATCATTCGAATCAATTCACGCATGATATAGCTCCTTAAACCTTGGCAGCGCGGCGGATGTCGGCCAGCACGGCAGTGATGCCACGCTTGTCGATGATACGCATGCCTTTGGCGGATACGCGCAGACGCACGAAACGTTTCTCTTCTTCAACCCAGAAGCGGTGATGCTGCAGGTTCGGCAGGAAACGACGACGGGTTTTGTTATTTGCGTGGGAAATGTTATTCCCAGTCACCGGACCCTTACCGGTAACTTGACAGACTCTCGACATGCCTCAGCCCTCTAAAACCACATGCCCAACCCGGCATGGGTTGGCCGCTTAATCTCTCAGTCATTTGGCGCCAGGCGCCGCGTTTCTTTAGGGTCTTACCGGCTACACCTACAAGCGAAGGAACCGGGCCCCTAGAAAAGAGCGCTGCTTTATACCAGAAAGACCCAGGTGCAACAACAGCCCGTGTGTTTTTACCGACTTAATTCCAAGCCGCTAACGCCCGAACCGCTGCCAGGAGGGGCCGCCCTTACGGCTGACCGCTCGTCGCACAGAATCAGTTCGAGCCCCCACCTAAGCGATCAGGCGCACGCAGAATCTCACCGAGGCGCCATCAAAACAGTATTTTCGGCAAAAGCACAGGCAAAAATGGGCTAGTCATTTATCAATCAGACCTCTACGGTAGGACTTTTCCAGACTGCACTCGCAGATGGGCCTACGATCTGCAAAGGAAACCTAATATGCGCCTCGCAGCCCTGCCGCTCTTGCTTGCCCCTCTCTTCATTACGCCGTTGGCCTCTGCCGCCAGCAATTTGAGCGTCTGCACCGAGGCCAGCCCCGAAGGGTTCGATGTGGTGCAGTACAACTCGCTGACCACCACCAACGCGTCGGCCGATGTGTTGATGAACCGTCTGGTGGACTACGACGCCACCAGCGGCAAGCTCGTGCCCAGCCTGGCAGACAGTTGGGAAGTCTCGCCCGACGGCCTGACCTACACCTTCAAGCTGCACCCCAACGTGAAATTCCACCGCACCGAGTATTTCACCCCAAGCCGAACGCTGACGGCCGAAGACGTGCGCTTCAGCTTCGAACGCATGCTCGACCCGGCCAACCCTTGGCATAAGATCGCTCAAAGTGGCTTCCCCCATGCACAATCCCTGCAATTGCCCACGCTGATCAAGAAGATTGACGCCCTCGACCCGCTGACGGTGCGCTTCACCCTGGACCACGCCGATTCCACATTCCTCTCGGCCCTGAGCATGGGCTTCGCTTCGATCTACCCGGCGGAGTACGCCGACAAACTGCTCAAGGCTGGCACGCCGGAGAAACTCAACAGCCACCCTATCGGCACCGGCCCCTTCGTTTTTGTGCGTTTTCAAAAAGATGCCGTGGTTCGCTACAAGGCCAACCCGGATTACTTTGCTGGCAAACCGGCTGTGGATAACTTGATCTTCGCGATCACCCCCGATGCCAATGTGCGCCTACAGAAGCTGCATCGCGACGAATGCCAGATCGCCCTGTCGCCCAAGCCTCTGGATGTGGGCGAGGCCCAAAAGGATGCCGCTCTCAAAGTGGAGAAAACCGCTGCGTTCATGACCGCTTTCGTGGCCATCAACAGCCAGCACCCACCGCTGGACAAGCCCGAAGTGCGCCAGGCTATCAACTTGGCATTCGACAAGACCAGCTACCTCAAGGCCGTATTCGAAGGCACCGCCGAAGCCGCCAGCGGGCCTTACCCGCCGAACACCTGGAGCTTTGCCAAGGAGTTGCCGGGTTATCCACAGGACCTCGCCAAAGCCAAAGCGCTGCTGGACCGCGCCGGGCTCAAGGACGGCTTCAAGACCACGATCTGGACGCGCCCCACCGGCAGCCTGCTGAATCCCAACCCTAACCTCGGCGCACAATTACTGCAGGCGGACCTGGCCAAGGTCGGCATCCAGGGCGAGATCCGTGTGATCGAGTGGGGCGAGCTGATACGCCGCGCCAAGGCCGGCGAGCACGACCTGCTGTTTATGGGCTGGGCCGGCGACAACGGCGACCCGGACAACTTCCTGACTCCGCAGTTTTCCTGCGCGGCGGTGAAGTCCGGTACCAACTTTGCGCGCTACTGCGACCCGACGCTCGACAAGCTGATCAGCGCCGGCAAGACCACCAGCGAACAAGGCGTGCGCAGCAAGCTGTATCAACAGGCCCAGGCGCAGATCCAGCAACAGGCGCTGTGGCTACCGTTGGCGCACCCGACCGCCTTCACCCTGACGCGCAAGGGTGTCGAGGGGTATCAGGTCAGCCCATTCGGACGCCAGGATTTCTCCAAGGTCAGCGTCAAGCCCTGAGCCCCGGCCCCCACCGGGCGGGGTCACAACCAGCCATGCTCGGCCATCGACAGCGGGTCGCCGTCGCCGACGATGATGTGGTCCAGCACCCGCACATCCACGACCTCCAACGCCTTTTGCAGCAGCTTGGTCAATTTTCGATCAGCTGCACTGGGTTCAAGGCTGCCGGAAGGGTGGTTATGACATAGGATCAACGCCGCCGCGTTGTAGGCCAGGGCGCGCTTGACCACTTGTCGCGGATAAACTATCGCGGCATCGATCGTCCCCTGGGACAACGCCTCGAAACCCAACACCCGGTGCCGCGAGTCGAGAAACAAGCAGCCGAATATTTCGTGAGGCTCATGCCGCAACATCGATTTGAGGTAGTCGCGCACCACCACCGGGCTATCCAGTACGGAGTCTTTGCGCAAGCGTTCGGCCATATGCCGCCGGGACATTTCCAGTACGGCCTGCAATTGCGCAAATTTCGCCGGCCCCAGTCCCAACTGCTGGTTGAACAGCGTCTGGCTGGCCTCAAGCAACGGCCGTAAGCCGCCGAACTGCGTCAGCAGATGGCGCGCCAGGTCCACCGCGCTGCGGCCTGCCACTCCTGTACGCAGGAAGATCGCCAGCAGCTCGGCGTCGGACAGACTTGCCGCGCCCCACTCCAAAAGTTTCTCCCGTGGCCGCTCTGCCGCTGGCCAATCGCGAATACTCATCCCACCTCCCTGTGCAAGTGCGCCGCTGTTGCGTGGCGGTCGCTGTGTTATCGTAGGCCCTCTTTTTTGCCTGCGATTTCACCTGGGGAGGGGGCATCGCAGGCGTCACTGAACTGGCTTCACTGAACTGGAAAGGCAAACCAATGCAGCGTCTGTATCGGAAACGCATCGTTCTCGGCGTCGGCGGCGGCATTGCCGCTTACAAGAGCGCCGAATTGGTTCGCAGGCTCCTCGACCAGGGCGCCGAAGTGCGCGTGGTCATGACCCGCGGCGGCAGTGAGTTCATTACCCCGCTGACCATGCAGGCCCTGTCCGGCCACCCGGTTCACCTGGATCTGCTCGACCCTGCCGCCGAAGCCGCCATGGGTCATATCGAGCTGGCCAAATGGGCCGACCTGGTGCTGATCGCCCCGGCCACCGCCGACCTGATCGCCCGCTTGGCCCAAGGCATCGCCGACGATCTGCTGACCACTTTGGTACTGGCCACCGACGCTACCGTTGCCATCGCCCCGGCCATGAACCAGGCGATGTGGCGCGACCCGGCGACCCAGGCCAACACCCAACTCCTGCAAGACCGTGGCCTCAAGGTGTTCGGCCCCGCGTCCGGCAGCCAGGCCTGTGGCGACGTGGGCCTGGGCCGCATGCTCGAAGCCACTGATCTGGCGCAATGTGCCGCCGAGTGTTTCCAGCACCTGGCCCTGACCGGCAAGCACGTACTGATCACCGCCGGACCGACCCAGGAAAACATCGACCCGGTCCGCTACATCACCAACCATAGCTCAGGGAAAATGGGCTTCGCCCTGGCCGAAGCTGCGGTTGAGGCAGGCGCACGCGTCACGCTCATCACCGGCCCGGTGCATTTGCCGACCCCGGATCGCGTCACGCGAATCGACGTAGTCAGCGCTCGCGACATGCTTGCAGCTTGTGAAGCAGCCATTCCGTGCGACCTGTTCATCGCTTCGGCGGCGGTGGCGGATTACCGGCCGGAAGTCGTCGCCCCGCAAAAGCTCAAGAAAGACCCTACAAGCGGCGACGGCCTGCTCCTGCAAATGGTGCGCAACCCGGACATCCTGGCCACCATCGCCACGCGTCCCGACCGCCCGTTCAGCGTCGGCTTTGCTGCCGAAACCGAGCACCTGCTGGACTACGCCGCACGCAAATTGAAAGACAAAAACCTCGACTTGATCGTTGCCAATGATGTCGCCAACCCGAGCATCGGCTTCAACAGCGAGGAAAACGCTTGCAGCGTGATCGACCGCGAGCTGCACGCCACCCTTTTCGCCCAGACCAGCAAGGGCAAGATTGCCCGCCAACTGATCTCTTTTATCGCCCAACGGCTGAACCAGGTTTAATTTACATGCACGCTTTGCAAGCCAAGATTCTCGACCCCCGCCTCGGCACCGATTTCCCACTGCCGACCTACGCCACACCGGGTTCCGCCGGCCTGGACCTGCGCGCCATGCTCAAGCAAGACACCGTGCTCGAGCCAGGCCAGACCCTGCTGATCCCCACCGGCCTGTCCATCTACGTAGGCGACCCGGGCCTGGCCGCGCTGATCCTGCCGCGCTCCGGCCTGGGCCATAAGCACGGCATCGTGCTGGGCAATCTGGTGGGTCTGATCGACTCGGACTATCAGGGAGAGCTGATGGTGTCGTGCTGGAACCGTGGGCAAACCGCCTTCAACATCGCCGTTGGCGAACGCATCGCCCAACTCGTCCTGGTGCCGGTGGTGCAGGCGCACTTCGAACTGGTACAGGAATTCGACGAAACCCAACGCGGCGCGGGCGGTTTTGGGCATTCCGGCAGCCACTGACTAAGCTGGATCGGGCCGGACACTGACGTCCGGCTCAATGCTTCTGGCCAGGCTCTTCAGGATGAAGAATGGGTGAATTTAAACGGCAATATTTCTTGCTTAAAATCAACGCCTTATCTAAGCACGAAGACAGCAAGCGAGCCGCGATGGCATTTTTGCACCACGAACTCTCTGCCGAAAACGCCGTCATACCCTTCAGCTTGAGCCTGCCGGCCACCCCCATTTAGGCCAGCCTTGCCCCCTTCAGATGGAGTTTCCCCCCGCGATGAGTACCGCAGCCCGAGTAGCCCCGACGTTCCCCGACAGCATTTTCCGCGCCTATGACATTCGTGGTGTGGTCCCCAAGACCCTCACCGCCGAAACCGCCTACTGGATCGGCCGCGCCATCGGCGCGCAGAGCCTGGCGCAGGGCGAACCGAATGTATGCGTCGGCCGCGATGGCCGCTTGTCCGGCCCGGAGCTGGTGGAGCAACTGATCCAGGGCCTGGCCGACAGCGGCTGCCATGTCAGCGATGTGGGCCTGGTGCCAACGCCGGCGTTGTACTACGCCGCCAACGTACTGGCCGGCAAATCCGGCGTGATGCTAACCGGCAGCCACAACCCGTCGGACTACAATGGCTTCAAGATCGTCATTGCCGGCGACACCCTGGCCAATGAACAGATCCAGGCCCTGCACACCCGCCTCAAGACCAACGACTTGACCAGCGGCCAGGGCAGCATCACCCAGGTCGACATCCTGCAGCGCTACTCCGATGAAATCACCCGCGACGTCAAACTCGCCCGCCGCCTCAAAGTGGTGGTGGACTGCGGCAATGGCGCCGCCGGTGTAATCGCTCCACAGCTGCTCGAAGCCCTGAATTGCGAAGTCGTCCCGCTGTTCTGCGACGTGGACGGCAACTTCCCCAACCATCACCCGGACCCGGGCAAGCCTGAAAACCTGGTGGACCTGATCGCCAAGGTCAAGGAGACCAGCGCTGACGTCGGCCTGGCCTTCGACGGCGACGGCGACCGTGTGGGTGTGGTCACCAACACTGGCGTGAACGTGTTCGCCGACCGCCTGTTGATGCTCTTCGCTCGCGATGTGGTCAAGCGCAACCCCAATGCCGAGATCATCTTTGATGTGAAGTGCACCCGTCGCCTCACGCCGCTGATCAAGGAATACGGCGGTCGCCCGCTAATGTGGAAGACCGGTCACTCGTTGATCAAAAAGAAAATGAAGGAAACCGGTGCCCTGCTGGCCGGCGAGATGAGCGGCCACGTGTTCTTCAAGGAGCGCTGGTTCGGCTTTGACGACGGCATTTACAGCGCCGCGCGCCTGCTGGAGATCCTCAGCAAGGAAGAATCCACCGCCGAAGAGCTGTTTCAGACCTTCCCGAACGATATTTCTACGCCAGAGATCAATATCCATGTGACCGAGGAGAGCAAATTCAGCATCATTGACGCACTGCACGATGCGCAATGGGGTGAAGGCGCCAACCTGACTTCCATTGATGGTGTGCGAGTCGATTACGCCAAAGGCTGGGGCCTGGTTCGCGCATCCAACACCACTCCGGTGCTGGTGCTGCGTTTCGAGGCGGATACCGAGGCTGAGTTGCAGCGCATCAAGGACGTGTTCCACGCCCAGTTGAAACGTGTTGCCCCTGATCTCCAATTACCGTTCTGATCTTTTACCGGAGCCCTGAATGACCCTCGAACGCGAAGCCGCTGCCAACACCGCCAAGGTCCTGTCCGAAGCGTTGCCTTATATTCGACGCTACGTCGGCAAGACGCTGGTGATCAAATACGGCGGCAATGCCATGGAAAGCGACGAGCTGAAAACCGGCTTTGCCCGCGACATCGTGCTGATGAAGGCCGTGGGCATCAACCCGGTGGTGGTGCATGGTGGCGGTCCGCAAATCGGCGACCTGCTCAAGCGTTTGTCGATCGAGAGTCATTTTATCGATGGCATGCGCGTCACTGACGCGCAAACCATGGACGTGGTGGAGATGGTCCTCGGCGGCCAGGTAAACAAAGACATCGTCAACCTGATCAACCGTCACGGCGGCAGCGCCATCGGCCTGACCGGCAAGGACGCGGAGCTGATCCGCGCGAAAAAACTGACGGTCACCCGTCAGACGCCGGAAATGACCCAGCCGGAAATCATCGATATCGGCCAAGTGGGCGAAGTGATCGGTATCAACACCGACCTACTGAACCTGCTGGTAAAAGGCGACTTCATCCCGGTGATCGCACCAATCGGCGTGGGCGCCAACGGTGAGTCTTACAACATCAACGCCGACCTGGTGGCCGGCAAGGTGGCCGAGGCACTGAAGGCTGAAAAGCTGATGCTGCTGACCAATATCGCCGGCCTGATGGACAAGCAGGGCAAAGTGTTGACCGGCCTGACCACCCAACAAGTCGACGATCTGATCGCCGACGGCACCATCTACGGCGGCATGCTGCCGAAGATTCGTTGTGCCCTCGAAGCGGTGCAGGGCGGTGTGGGCAGCTCGCTGATCATCGATGGCCGCGTACCGAACGCGGTATTGCTGGAGATCTTCACCGACACCGGCATGGGCACGCTGATCAGCAACCGCAAGCGCCCCTAGGCGCTGAATACAAAAAGGCCCCCGCTCAATCCGATTGAACGGGGGCCTTTTTTATGCGGGACCTGTAAGCACTGCCAGTCAAGGTGGCAGGGGCCTATGTCAGACCCCAAACTGCTCGCGGTATGCACGCACAGCAGGCAAGTGCTGCTTGAGCTGCGGGTCATCTTCCAGGAACTGCAACACCTGGTTCAACGACACAATACTCACCACCGGAATGCCGAAATCGCGCTCAACTTCCTGGATCGCCGACAACTCACCGTTGCCGCGTTCCTGGCGGTTCAGTGCAATCAGCACGCCGGCCGCTTTGGCGCCTTCCTGGGAAGCGATGATCTGCATCACTTCACGGATCGCGGTGCCAGCAGTAATCACATCATCGATGATCAACACATCGCCAGTCAGTGGCGCGCCGACCAGACTACCGCCCTCGCCATGGGCCTTGGCTTCTTTACGGTTGAAGCACCAAGGCAAATCGCGCCCATAATGCTCGGCCAGGGCCACGGCCGTAGCGGCGGCCAAAGGGATGCCTTTGTAGGCGGGGCCAAACAGCACGTCAAAGGACATACCGCTTTCAACGATGGCTGCCGCGTAGAAACGGCCCAACTGCGCCAGGGCCGAACCGGAGTTGAACAGGCCGGCATTGAAGAAATACGGGCTGGTCCGCCCGGACTTGAGGGTGAACTCACCGAAGCGCAAAACCCCGCGATCGATGGCAAAACGAATGAAATCGCGTTGATACGCCTGCATGAAAAAAGCCTCAGATACCACGGATTTAGCTAATTAGGTAGACGGCGTGTATCATACACGCACGCGATTTTTGGGGCCATTTATGCGGATCATCAGTGTGAACGTTAATGGTATTCAGGCTGCAGTCGAGCGTGGTTTGCTCAGTTGGCTGCAAGCCCAGAATGCCGACGTCATCTGCCTGCAGGACACCCGCGCCTCCGCCTTTGAACTGGACGACCCAGCCTTCCAACTGGATGGCTACTTCCTTTATGCCTGCGATGCCGAAGTGCCCACCCAAGGTGGCGTGGCTTTGTACTCGCGGTTGCAACCCAAGGCGGTCATCAGCGGCCTCGGCTTCGAGACAGCCGACCGCTACGGGCGCTACCTGCAAGCCGATTTCGACAAGGTCAGCATCGCGACCTTGCTGCTTCCATCAGGGCAGAACGGCGATGAAGACTTGAACCAGAAGTTCAAGCTAATGGACGATTTCGCCCGTTACCTGGATAAACAGCGGCGCAAACGTCGCGAGTACATTTATTGTGGCTCGCTGTACGTGGCGCAACAGAAGCTGGATATCAAGAACTGGCGCGATAGCCAGCAATCCCCAGGCTTCCTGGCGCCGGAACGGGCCTGGATGGACGAGATTGTCGGCAACATGGGTTACGTCGACGCCCTGCGCGAAGTCAGCCGTGAAGGCGATCAGTACAGCTGGTGGCCGGACAACGAACAGGCCGAGATGCTCAACCTGGGCTGGCGTTTCGATTACCAACTGCTGACCCCAGGCCTGCGCCGATTCGTTCGCAGCGCACGCCTGCCGCGCCAGCCGCGCTTCTCGCAACACGCGCCGCTGATCGTGGACTACGACTGGACGCTGACCATCTGAGGTCTTTTCCCAGGCACAAAAAAACCGACATCGCTGTCGGTTTTTTTGTGGGCGGTCATTATTTAACCAAACGCCAGGTCAGCGGATAGCGATAAGCGATCCCCTTGTTGGCCTTGATGCCGCCAATGATGGTCAGCACCACAGTGGCAATCGCCAGGGCCGTCATCAGGAAAAAACCAATCACGGCGAATGCCAGCACGATACAAACCAACCAGGCGATAGCCACGGTGATCTGGAAGTTCAAGGCTTCCTTGCCCTGATCGTCGATGAACGGATCCACTTCCTTTTTCATCTGCCACAGAATCAGCGGCCCAACGACACTGCCGAAAGGGAACACAAACCCGAGAAACGCCGCGAGATGGCACAGCATTGCGCTCTGCCGAACCTCGTAGGAAGGCATAGGTACCGGCATTTGGCTGTCATTCATGGCGCTTCTCCTTGAGGCGGTTTCAGTCGGCCAGGGCGGCGTTCTGCAGTTCGAAAATTTCGCTCATGCCTTTCTGGGCCAAGGCCAGCATGGCGTTCAGATCGGCCGGCTGGAATGGCGCGCCTTCGGCGGTGCCCTGCACCTCGATGAAACCACCGGTGCTGGTCATCACGACGTTCAGGTCGGTCTCGGCGGCGGAGTCTTCCAGGTAGTCCAGGTCCAGCACAGGCTCGCCCTGGTACATGCCGACCGACACGGCGGCGATCATCTGCTTGAGCGGGTCGCCGGCCTTGAGGCCGCCACGCTTCTTGATCACTTTCAAGGCGTCGACCAGGGCCACCATGGCGCCGGTAATGGACGCGGTACGGGTGCCGCCATCGGCCTGGATCACATCGCAGTCAACATACAGAGTCACGTCGCCTAGCTTGGACATGTCCAGGGCGGCGCGCAGGGAGCGGCCGATCAGGCGCTGGATTTCCAAGGTACGACCGCCTTGCTTGCCACGGCTGGCCTCACGCTGGTTACGCTCGCCGGTGGCGCGCGGCAGCATGCCGTATTCAGCGGTCAACCAACCCTGGCCCTGCCCCTTGAGGAAACGCGGCACGCCATTTTCGACGCTGACGGTGCAAATGACCTTGGTATCGCCAAACTCGACCAGTACGGATCCCTCGGCGTGTTTGGTGTAGTTGCGGGTGATGCGGATCGAGCGGAGCTGATCGGCAACGCGACCACTTGGACGTTTCATAGGGGATACCTGTACTGAGGACGAAAACTGCCGGGCATTATAGAGCCGCGAACCGCTTCGGGGCACTTCTAAAAATTCAGTTACGAATGCTCGGCCTGTCGGCCTTTGTTTGGGCGCACTCGCCCCACTGCGCTACAATCCTGCGCCTTCGCAGCCTGCCTGCTTCATTTACCCATCAGCCCGTGATCGCGGGACTGCAACGCGAGGTACCCGCATGGTGCACAGCATGACCGCCTTCGCCCGCGTCGAAAGAGCCGGCGTCCAGGGCACCCTGAGCTGGGAATTGCGCTCGGTCAACAGCCGCTACCTGGAGCCGCACTTGCGTCTGCCGGAGTCGTTCCGCGACCTGGAAGGCGCCGTGCGCGAAGCGTTGCGTCAGGGCATTTCCCGCGGCAAGCTGGAGTGCACCCTGCGCTTTACCGAAGAAACCACCGGCAAACCCTTGCAGGTCGACCGCGAACGCGCGGCGCAACTGGTCGCCGCCGCCGAAACCATTGCCGACCTGATCCAGCGCCCCGCACCGCTCAACCCTCTCGAAGTGCTGGCCTGGCCGGGCGTACTGGTAGCCGACGCTATCGACCCGCAGGCCCTGAATGCCGAAGCCCTCGCTTTGTTCAACCAAGGCCTGAAGGAACTCAAGGCCGGTCGTGAGCGAGAAGGTGCCGAGCTGGCCCGTCTGATCAACGAGCGCCTGACCTCGATCGAAGAGGATGTGTCGATCCTGCGCGAGCTGGTGCCGCAGATGCTGGCCACCCAACGCCAGAAGGTGCTCGACCGTTTCGCCGATATGAAGGCCGACCTCGACCCGACGCGGCTGGAGCAGGAAATGGTGCTGCTGGCGCAGAAAAGTGACGTCGCCGAAGAACTCGATCGCCTGAGCACTCACATCCTCGAAGTGCGCCGCGTGCTCAAGTCCGGCGGCGCCGCCGGTCGGCGCCTTGATTTCCTGATGCAGGAACTCAACCGCGAAGCCAATACACTGGGCTCCAAGGCCTTCGATCCGCGCAGCACCCAAGCGGCGGTCAACCTCAAAGTGTTGATCGAGCAGATGCGCGAACAAGTACAGAATATTGAGTAAGGCAACCTCCATGACCCACAGCACCGGCACCCTGTACATCATTTCCGCCCCTTCGGGCGCGGGCAAGAGCAGTCTGGTCAAGGCCCTGACCGACACCAACGATCAGATCCGCATCTCGATCTCCCACACCACCCGCGCCATGCGCCCGGGTGAGGTGAACGGCGTGCACTATCACTTCGTCGAGCGCACCGAGTTCGTGAAGATGATCGAGCACGGCGACTTCCTGGAACGCGCCGAGGTGTTCGGCAACCTCTACGGAACCTCGCAAAGCCACTTGCAGCAGACCCTGGATGAAGGCCATGACCTGATCCTGGAAATCGACTGGCAGGGCGCCGAACAGGTGCGCAAGCTGATGCCCAATGCGCGCTCGATCTTTATCCTGCCGCCCTCGCTGCAAGCCCTGCACCAACGCCTGACCAACCGTGGCCAGGACAGCGACGAGATCATCGATGGCCGCATGCGTGAAGCCGTCAGCGAAATGAGCCACTACGTCGACTACGATTACCTGATCATCAACGACGACTTTTCACACGCGCTGGATGACCTGAAGGCGATTTTCCGCGCCAATCAGCTCCAGCAGAAGCGCCAACAACAGCGCTTTGGCAAATTACTGGCCGAACTGCTCGGCTGATTGACGCTTCCCAAAACCGCTGCAAGGGCTTTACATTGGCACTTGCAGCGGTTTGACGAGGCTCCGCGAAAAATCAGCGCTTCCCTAAACGCTGGTGATTTTTTAAACTGCTCAGTCCGCTCGCCCAACCGGGCAGCGCGCATCTTGCATTCGCTCCGAGGAATACCATGGCCCGCGTAACCGTTGAAGACTGCCTAGAACACGTGGATAACCGCTTTGAGCTGGTCATGCTCTCTACCAAGCGTGCCCGTCAACTGGCCACTGGCGGCAAAGAGCCTCTGGTCCAGTGGGAAAACGACAAGCCGACCGTTGTCGCCCTGCGTGAAATCGCTGAAGGCCTGATGAGCTACGAGTTCATCGCCAACGCCGAAATCGTTGAAGACGAACCGCTGTTCGCAGCGTTCGAGGACGAGTCCAACGAGGCCGTCTAAGCCTATGCCTGGTCGACGTAGCACGGCGCGGGGTCAAAGCCATCGGCAGGAGTTCACACTTTGCCGAGCATAGACGCCCTCGCCGATCGCTTATCGGCCTACCTCGGCCCAGACCAGGTCAACCTGGTCCGCCGAGCGTATTTCTACGCCGAACAAGCCCACGACGGCCAACGCCGCCGCAGTGGCGAGGCGTACGTCACCCATCCCCTTGCGGTGGCTAATATTCTTGCCGACATGCACATGGACCATCAGAGCCTGATGGCCGCGATGCTGCATGACGTGATCGAAGACACCGGAATCGCTAAGGAAGCGCTCAGCTCCCAATTCGGCGAAACCGTGGCCGAACTGGTCGACGGGGTCAGCAAACTGACCCAGATGAATTTCGAGACCAAGGCCGAAGCCCAGGCGGAAAACTTCCAGAAGATGGCCATGGCCATGGCCCGCGATATCCGCGTGATCCTGGTCAAACTGGCCGACCGGCTGCACAACATGCGCACGCTGGAAGTGCTGTCCGGCGAAAAACGCCGGCGCATCGCCAAGGAAACCTTGGAAATCTACGCGCCCATCGCCAATCGGCTGGGCATGCACGCCATTCGCATCGAATTCGAAGACCTCGGCTTCAAGGCGATGCATCCCATGCGCTCGGCGCGCATCTACCAGGCGGTCAAGCGTGCCCGGGGCAACCGCAAGGAAATCGTCAACAAGATCGAAGAGTCGCTGAGCCATTGCCTGGCCATCGACGAAATCGAAGGCGAGGTCAGTGGCCGGCAGAAGCACATCTACGGCATCTATAAAAAGATGCGCGGCAAGCGTCGGGCCTTCAACGAGATCATGGACGTGTATGCGTTCCGGATCATCGTAGACAAGGTTGACACTTGCTACCGCGTGCTCGGCGCTGTGCATAATTTGTACAAACCCCTGCCCGGCCGCTTCAAGGACTACATCGCCATCCCCAAGGCCAACGGCTATCAGTCGCTGCATACCACGCTGTTCGGGATGCATGGCGTGCCGATCGAGATCCAGATCCGCACCCGTGAAATGGAAGAGATGGCCAACAACGGCATCGCCGCCCATTGGCTGTACAAATCCAGTGGCGACGAGCAGCCCAAAGGCACCCATGCCCGCGCCCGCCAATGGGTCAAAGGCGTGCTGGAAATGCAGCAACGCGCGGGCAACTCCCTCGAATTTATCGAAAGCGTGAAGATCGACCTGTTCCCGGACGAGGTCTACGTGTTCACGCCCAAAGGCCGGATCATGGAGTTGCCCAAAGGCTCCACGGCTGTCGATTTCGCCTATGCCGTGCACACCGATGTGGGTAACAGTTGCATCGCCTGCCGCATCAACCGGCGCCTGGCGCCACTGTCGGAGCCGCTGCAAAGCGGTTCCACCGTGGAGATCGTCAGCGCACCGGGCGCACGACCGAACCCGGCCTGGCTCAATTTCGTGGTCACCGGCAAGGCCCGTACGCACATTCGCCACGCTCTGAAACTGCAGCGCCGTTCCGAGTCCGTCAGCCTGGGCGAGCGCCTGCTGAACAAGGTACTCAACGGTTTCGACAGTGCCCTGGACAAGATTCCCCAAGAACGCGTGCAGGCGATGCTTCACGAATATCGCCAGGAAACCATCGAAGACCTGCTGGAAGATATCGGCCTGGGCAACCGCATGGCCTATGTGGTCGCCCGCCGCCTGCTGGGCGAGGGCGAGCAATTGCCGAGCCCCGAAGGCCCATTGGCGATTCGCGGCACCGAGGGCCTGGTGCTCAGCTACGCCAAATGCTGCACACCGATCCCGGGCGATCCGATCGTCGGCCACCTGTCCGCGGGCAAAGGCATGGTGGTGCACCTGGACAACTGCCGAAACATCTCCGAAATCCGGCATAACCCGGAAAAATGCATCCAGCTTTCGTGGGCCAAGGATGTCACCGGCGAATTCAACGTCGAACTGCGCGTTGAGCTGGAGCACCAGCGCGGCCTGATCGCCCTGCTGGCCAGCAGCGTCAACGCCGCCGACGGCAACATCGAAAAGATCAGCATGGACGAACGCGATGGTCGCATCAGCGTGGTCCAACTGGTGGTCAGCGTACACGACCGCGTACACCTGGCCCGTGTGATCAAGAAGCTGCGCGCCTTGACCGGGGTCATCCGCATTACCCGCATGCGTGCGTAGTTCTTCAACCCCGCCACTGCCTATTACAAGGAGTCATTCATGACCAAGACTGTTATCACCAGCGACAAAGCCCCGGCCGCCATCGGTACTTACTCCCAGGCAATCAAGGCAGGCAATACCGTCTACATGTCCGGCCAGATTCCTCTGGACCCAAAAACCATGGAACTGGTGGAAGGCTTCGAAGCCCAGACAGTTCAAGTCTTCGAAAACCTCAAGTCCGTGGCCGAAGCCGCCGGCGGTTCGTTCAAGGACATCGTCAAACTGAACATTTTCCTCACCGACCTGAGCCACTTCGCCAAGGTCAACGAGATCATGGGCAAGTACTTCGAACAGCCGTACCCAGCCCGTGCCGCCATCGGCGTGGCAGCCCTGCCAAAAGGCGCGCAGGTTGAGATGGACGCGATTCTGGTGATCGAGTAAAAACACCCGGCGCAGCCCCTACAGGCTGCGCCGACCTCGTTTTAAAAGGATTTCATGATGCGCAAAGCGCTTGTAGCCTCTTCATTGCTCGCCCTGTTGCTCGGCGGCTGTGCCAGCAACCCTGCCGACCAAGACGTGAGCGGCACTTGGATCAATCAGGTCGCCATCGACGCGGCAGCCAAGGGCGGCCCTCTGCGTGAAGCGCTGCAAAGCTTTGGCCCGAACCTCGAATGGGAGGTCAACGTCAAGGCATCTCAAGCCCGCTACTACAACGGTTTTGAAGTCGCCGAAGGCAAGTTGCTCGGGCAACAATCCGGCGCCTGGAGCGTGGATTTCTATGGCAGTTCCGCCACTGAACTCAAGCGCAAAGGTAAGCAGTTGCTGCAAGTGGCCAACGATAACGAGCCCGAGCAACTGTTCGCCCGTGCTAAAGACCCAGCTCCGGAAGGCGCACCATTGGGCGCCAACTTCGAACGAGCGCTCTATGCCGCCTACCTGGGCGGCGACTGGAAAATCACCGACGGCTTCGGCAACGGCGCAATCGTGCAGTTCCAGGCCGACGGCAAGGTTGTCGGCCTACCCAAAGTCGACCGGTATTCGCTGTGCCTGGCAGGCGATTGCGCCTCTATGAGTGGCGGCTACGACAGCATCTGGCTGCAACTCAATGGCCAGGGCAACCCTTGGATTTTCATGCGCAGGGGCAAACAGCTGGAAATTTTCCAGGCGGTCAATACGGCACAGGCAGACGAAGTACCTTCGTTTACGCCAGGCCCTCGTCAATGGTTGTTGGAAAAACAGTAACGGCCCCTGCAGGCAGTTGAATGTGAGAGGGGCGGAGTGACGATTCGGCTTGCCCCTGATAGCAATGCGTCAGTGACAGTTGGGCTGGCTGAGCCACTGCTATCGGGGGCAGGCCCCTCCCACATTTTTCAGATCGTGTTTCAGCCCTTGAGGATCGCCGCGTAGCCTTCCCGGTAAGTCGGGTATGTCGGTGCCCAGCCCAGCGCCTTGATCCGCGCGTTGCTGCATTGCTTGCTCCCCGCACGCCGCACACTGGCCTCGTCTGACCACTCTGTCACGCCCAGATAATCGCGCAGCCAGGCCACCACTTCGGCCAGCGGCGCCGGCGCGTCATCCACACCGATGTAGACCTTATCCAGCGAACCGCCCTGCTCCACATGCCGCAGCAAAAACGCGAGCAAGCCTGCTGCGTCGTCCGCGTGGATCCGGTTGCCATATAACGGTGGATCGACCGCCACCCGGTAACCTTGGCGCACCTGGGTCAGCAACCATTCGCGGCCTGGGCCGTAAATGCCGGTTAACCGCACAATGCTGGCGGGAATGCCGCTGCTCAACGCAACCTGCTCGGCTTCGAGCATGATCTGCCCGGAATAGCCTTTGGCCTGGGTTTCGGACGTTTCGTCGACCCATTCACCGTTCTGCTGCCCATACACACTGCTGCTGGACACAAACAGCAGATGTTTGGGTTGCTGGCCGTAATCGCCGAGCCACTCCAGAACATGTTGCAGCCCCTGCACGTAAGCCGCGCGGTAGCCAGCTTCATCGTGATCGGTCGCGGCGGCGCAATACACCAGGTAATCCACGCCGCCGATTGGCCAGGTATCGGGGCAGTCCTTTTTGAACAGGTCACCGCCAATGCCGATCAACCCGACAGGCAAGCGCGAAATGTCGCGCCGCAGGCCGTACACCTCCCATTCCGAGGCAAGCAATTGGCTGGCTAACCGACTCCCCACATCGCCACATCCGACAATCACAACAGAAGGCGCGGACATCATAAAACTCCGTATTGAAAGGTCTAGGTTAGCCCTCTCAGTTGACCGACGGCCAGAAAAAGGGCAAATAAAGTTACTGTATTACTTCTGTTAACAAGAATTACTTGCAATAATGACCACCCATTTGTCCTCGCCCCTTGCTCTGGGTCTGGAAGGACAATCACTCATTCTTTCTCTCAGGTCCGGCCAGCATGACACGTAATACAACCCCCGCTTCGCCAACCAAGCCTCACAGCCCTTCCCGCGCCTGGCGCGCGATTGCTGCGCTGCTGTTCAGCGTTCTGCTGGCGCCGACCGCCGCATTCGCCGATGCCACCGCACCCGCCACACCTGCTGCCGCCGAGCAGAATGCCGCCACCCCGCCCGCACCGCCTGCCGCGCCAGTCGCCACCGACCCGGCCGCCCCGGCTGCGGACGACACCGGTGTGGTGCTGGAAGAGAACAACACCTTGGGCATGGCCCACGACCTGTCGCCCTGGGGTATGTACCAGAACGCTGACGTGGTGGTGAAAGCTGTGATGATCGGCCTGGCCATAGCCTCGATCATCACTTGGACCATCTGGATCGCCAAAGGCTTCGAGCTGCTGGGCGCCAAGCGTCGCCTGCGTACTGAAATCGTCCATCTGAAAAAGGCCACCACCCTCAAGGAAGCCAGCGAAAGCGCAACCAAGAAAGGCACCCTGGCCAATACCCTGGTGCACGATGCACTGGAAGAGATGCGCCTGTCGGCCAACACTCGCGAAAAAGAAGGCATCAAAGAGCGTGTCGCCTTCCGCCTTGAGCGTCTGGTGGCTGCTTGCGGCCGCAACATGAGCAGCGGCACCGGCGTTCTGGCGACCATCGGTTCCACCGCACCGTTCGTCGGTCTGTTCGGCACCGTATGGGGCATCATGAACAGCTTTATCGGCATCGCCAAAACCCAGACCACCAACCTCGCCGTGGTTGCCCCCGGCATCGCCGAAGCCCTGCTGGCAACTGCTTTGGGTCTGGTGGCAGCGATTCCGGCAGTGGTGATCTACAACGTCTTCGCCCGCTCGATTGCCGGCTACAAGGCCCAGGTGTCGGACGCGTCGGCGGAAGTCCTGCTGCTGGTCAGCCGCGACCTCGACCACCTGCCTACCGAGCGCAGCTCGCAACCGCACATGGTGAAAGTGGGGTAATCGGCCATGGGCCTGCATTTGAATCAAGGCGACGACGAACTCGTCGAGAACCACGAAATCAACGTCACGCCGTTTATCGACGTGATGCTGGTGCTGCTGATCATCTTCATGGTGGCCGCACCGTTGGCCACCGTAGACATCAAGGTCGACCTGCCCGCCTCCAGCGCCAAACCGGCGCCACGGCCGGAAAAACCGATCTTCCTCAGCGTCAAGGCGGATCAACGTCTGTTCCTGGGCGAAGAAGAAGTCAAAACCGAAACCCTGGGCCCGGTGCTCGACGCCAAGACCCAAGGCAAGAAGGACACGACGATCTTCTTCCAAGCCGACAAAGGCGTGGACTACGGCGATCTGATGAGTGTGATGGATGCCCTGCGGGCGGCCGGCTACCTCAAGGTTGGCCTGGTTGGACTTGAGACGGCAGCCAAGAAATGATCACGACGCGCCACAAACTGACGCGTTATGGCACCAGCCTCGCCGTCGTACTGGGCGTGCATGCCATCGCGATTGCCATCGCACTCCACTGGTCGGCGCCGCGCACGGTGCAGTTGCCGCCGGCAGCCATGGTCATCGACCTGGCGCCTGCTCCCGCACCGCCACCGCCTCCGGCCCCGCCGAAGGTGGTGACGCCGCCGCAGCCGCCCGCCCCGGTGGAAGAGCTGCCGCTGCCAAAAATGGCCGAGGCGCCCAAGCCAACGATCCAGGTGCCCAAGCCGGTCAAGCCCAAGCCTAAACCCCAGCCGCCCAAGCCGGTGGAGAAAAAGCCCGAGCCGCCCAAGGAAAAACCTTCCGAGGAGCCACCGAGCGATACGCCGCCGACCCAAGCGCCACCGCAGAAATCGGCACAGCCTGCACCAGGGCCGTCGCCACAACAGCTGGCGGCCAAGGCGTCTTGGGAAGGCACGTTGCTGGCCCACTTGCAGAAGTACAAGAAGTATCCGCCAGGCGCCCAGGCCCGAGGCAAGGAAGGTCTGAACCGCCTGAAGTTCGTGGTCGATGCCGAAGGCAATGTGCTGTCCTACGAGCTGGTGGGCCTTTCCGGCAACGCCGACCTGGACCGCGCCACCCTGGACATGATCCGTCGTGCCCAACCGCTGCCCAAACCGCCGGCCGATATGGTCAAGAGCGGCAGCATCGAGATCGTTGCACCGTTCGTGTACAACATCGAAAAGCGTCGCCGCTGAACATGAGTGTGGCGAGGGGTAACCCTCGTCACTTTCAGCAAAATCCTCAGCAGTTCCCACTCAATCCCTAACAAACTTCTGATAACGTGCGTCTATCGATTGCAGCCGGTATGCTTGGCCCGCAACCTCATGGACGCCCGCTATGACTCTTACAGAATTACGCTACATCGTGACCCTCGCCCAAGAGCAACACTTTGGCCATGCGGCCGAGCGCTGCCATGTCAGCCAGCCGACGCTGTCGGTGGGCGTGAAAAAGCTTGAAGACGAACTCGGTGTGCTGATTTTCGAGCGCAGCAAGAGCGCCGTGCGCCTCACGCCAGTAGGCGAAGGCATCGTCGCCCAGGCCCAGAAGGTGCTGGAGCAGGCGCAAAGCATTCGCGAACTGGCCCAGGCCGGCAAGAACCAACTGACCGCGCCGCTCAAGGTCGGAGCCATCTACACCGTCGGCCCATACCTGTTCCCGCACTTGATTCCGCAACTGCACCGCGTCGCGCCGCAGATGCCGTTGTATATCGAAGAGAACTTCACCCACGTACTGCGCGACAAACTGCGCAACGGCGAGCTGGATGCGATCATCATCGCCCTGCCGTTCAACGAAGCGGATGTGCTCACCCTGGCGCTCTACGACGAGCCGTTCCAGGTGCTGATGCCCGCCTCGCACCCGTGGACCAAAAAAGCCAGCATCGACGCTGCCCTGCTCAACGACAAGAGCCTGCTGCTGCTCGGTGAAGGCCACTGCTTCCGCGATCAGGTGCTGGAAGCCTGCCCGACCCTCACCAAGGGCAACGACGGCGCCAAGCACACCACCGTGGAGTCCAGCTCCCTGGAAACCATCCGTCACATGGTCGCCTCGGGCCTGGGCATCTCGATCCTGCCGCTGTCGGCGGTGGACAGCCATCACTACGCCCCCGGCGTAATCGAAGTACGCCCGCTTACACCGCCGGTGCCGTTCCGCACGGTGGCCATCGCCTGGCGCGCCAGCTTCCCAAGGCCCAAGGCGATTGAGATTCTCGCCGACTCCATCCGCCTGTGCTCGGTGGCCAAGCCGACTGCGGCGAGCTAAGTAACCGTATGACTGAGCTGTCGCAGGTGTCGGTGACGGCACTCAAGGGTGTCGGTGAGGCCATGGCCGAGAAGTTGGCCAAGGTCGGCCTGGAGAACCTCCAGGACGTGCTGTTCCACCTGCCCCTGCGCTATCAGGACCGCACCCGCGTGGTGCCCATCGGCCACTTGCGCCCTGGGCAGGATGCGGTGATCGAAGGCACCGTCAGCGGTGCCGATGTGGTGATGGGCAAGCGCCGCAGCCTGGTGGTGCGCTTGCAGGACGGTACCGGCGGCCTGAGCCTGCGTTTCTACCACTTCAGCAATGCGCAGAAAGAGGGCCTCAAGCGCGGCACCCGCGTGCGCTGCTACGGTGAGGCCCGGCCCGGCGCGTCGGGCCTGGAGATCTACCACCCGGAATACCGCGCCATCACCGGCGACGAACCGCCACCGGTAGATACCACCCTCACCCCGATCTACCCGCTCACCGAAGGCCTGACTCAACAGCGCCTGCGCCAGTTGTGCATGCAGACGCTGTCCATGCTCGGCCCCACCAGCCTGCCCGACTGGCTGCCCTTGGAGTTGGCCCGCGATTACCAGTTGGCGCCACTGGCCGATGCGATTCGCTACCTGCATCACCCCCCCGCCGATGCCGACGTGGACGAGCTGGCCCTGGGTCATCACTGGGCCCAGCACCGCCTGGCCTTTGAAGAGTTGCTGACTCACCAACTGTCCCAGCAACGCCTGCGCGAAAGCATGCGCTCCCTGCGCGCGCCGGCGATGCCCAAGGCCACGCGTCTGCCCGCGCAATACCTGGCCAATCTCGGCTTTACGCCGACCGGCGCCCAGCAGCGCGTAGGCAACGAAATCGCCTACGACCTGAGTCAGCACGAACCCATGCTGCGCCTGATCCAGGGCGACGTCGGCGCAGGCAAGACCGTGGTCGCCGCCCTCGCCGCGCTGCAAGCCCTGGAGGCCGGTTACCAGGTGGCGCTGATGGCGCCTACCGAGATTCTAGCCGAGCAGCATTTCATCACCTTCAAGCGCTGGCTCGAACCGCTGGGCCTGGAAGTGGCGTGGCTGGCGGGCAAGCTCAAAGGCAAGAACCGCGTAGCCGCCCTGGAGCAGATCGCCGCCGGCGCCCCCATGGTGGTGGGCACCCACGCGCTGTTTCAAGACGAAGTGCAGTTCAAGAACCTGGCGCTGGTGATCATCGACGAACAACACCGCTTCGGCGTGCAGCAACGCCTGGCCCTGCGCCAGAAAGGCGTGGGCGGACGTATGAGCCCGCACCAACTGATCATGACTGCCACGCCGATCCCGCGCACTCTGGCGATGAGCGCTTACGCCGACCTCGACACCTCGATCCTCGACGAATTGCCGCCGGGTCGCACCCCGGTCAACACCGTGCTGGTCACCGATACGCGGCGGGTCGAGGTGATCGAGCGCGTGCGCGGCGCGTGCGCCGAAGGGCGCCAGGCGTACTGGGTCTGTACGCTGATCGAAGAGTCCGAAGAGCTGACCTGCCAGGCCGCCGAAACCACCTATGAAGACCTCACCAGCGCCCTGGGCGAACTCAAGGTCGGGCTGATCCATGGTCGTATGAAGCCCGCGGAAAAAGCGGCGGTGATGGCCGAATTCAAGGCCGGCAACCTGCAACTGCTGGTGGCCACTACGGTGATCGAAGTCGGCGTGGACGTGCCCAACGCCAGCCTGATGATTATCGAAAACCCCGAACGCCTGGGCCTGGCGCAATTGCACCAACTGCGCGGCCGCGTCGGTCGAGGCAGCGCCGCCAGCCACTGCGTGCTGCTATACCACCCACCGCTATCGCAGATCGGCCGCCAGCGCCTGGGCATCATGCGCGAAACCAACGACGGTTTTGTCATCGCCGAAAAAGACCTCGAACTACGCGGCCCCGGTGAAATGCTCGGCACGCGCCAGACCGGCCTGTTGCAGTTCAAAGTGGCCGACCTGATGCGCGACGCCGACCTGCTGCCTGCCGTCCGCGATGCGGCGCAAGCGCTGCTGGAGCGCTGGCCGGATCATGTCAGTCCGCTGTTGGATCGCTGGCTGCGGCACGGTCAGCAATACGGCCAGGTTTGACGCAGCCGAAGCAAAAGGCGTCGCGGATCCCCAACCGGGTCACAAAAAGCACTTATCCGACCAACACTTGTATCAAGCTGGTTATACTTCGGTGACTGTACGAAATTGGATCAGGCCATGTCAGAAGTTGCCCACGCCACAGCCCCGCTGGCCGCCCCGCCGGTTATCCGCGCTCTGCTCGCCAAGCTTGTCGTCAGCTACACGGAAGTCGCCGAACAACCGGGCCTGAATCCTGCGCAAAAGGTGCAGGCCGTGCTGTTGGAAGACGCGGTGGGCGCACTGATGGTGCTGTTTCCCCAGAACCAACTGCTGGACCTCAACCGCCTCGCCGAACTCACTGGGCGTCGCCTGACCGCCGTGGCGCCGGATCGCATCAAGCGCATGCTGGACAAGCACGACCTGAAACTGCTGCCGGGCCTGCCGCCGCTCACCAGTTCGCCATGCCTGTACGAAGGCAGCCTGCTCAACGAGCCGAGCCTGTTGGTGCATTCGGGCGAAGCCGGGCTGCTGCTGGAAATCCCCACTGATGCCTTCAAGACGATGCTCACCAAGGCCAGCGCCGCGCAATTCGGCGAGCCGTTGAGCAATATCCGCCCGAACCTCGACCGCCCTAATGATGACCGCGAGGAAATCACCCAGGCGATGCAGGCGTTCACCGCTCGCCGTATCCAGCAGCGCCTGGAAGCGACCATCGAAATTCCGCCGCTGGCCGACACTGCGCAGAAGATCATCAAGCTGCGGGTCGACCCCAACGCCACCATCGACGACATCACCGGCGTGGTGGAAACCGACCCGGCGCTGGCGGCGCAGGTGGTGAGCTGGGCGGCGTCGCCGTACTACGCGTCGCCGGGCAAGATCCGCTCCGTGGAAGACGCCATCGTGCGCGTGCTGGGGTTCGACCTGGTGATCAACCTGGCGCTGGGCTTGGCCCTGGGCAAAACCTTGAGCCTGCCCAAGGACCATCCGCAACAGGCCACGCCGTACTGGCACCAGTCGATCTACACCGCGGCCGTGATCGAGGGCCTGACCCGCGCCATGCCCCGCGCCCAGCGCCCGGAAGCGGGCCTGACGTACCTCGCCGGCCTGCTGCACAACTTTGGCTACCTGTTGCTGGCCCATGTGTTCCCGCCGCACTTCTCGCTGATCTGCCGCCACTTGGAGGTCAACCCACACCTGTGCCACAGCTATGTGGAACAGCACTTGCTGGGCATCAGCCGCGAGCAGATCGGCGCCTGGTTGATGCGTTATTGGGACATGCCGGACGAATTGTCCACCGCCCTGCGCTTCCAGCACGACCCGACCTACGACGGTAACTACGCCGAGTACCCGAACCTGGTGTGCCTGGCCGTTCGCCTGCTGCGCAGCCGTGGGATCGGTTCCGGACCGGACGAAGCGATCCCGGATGCACTGCTTGAGCGTCTGGGCTTGAGCCGGGACAAAGCTGACGAAGTGGTGGGTAAGGTGCTGGACGCCGAAGTTTTGCTGCGCGAATTGGCCTCGCAATTCACTCAGGGCTGAGTGTGGCGCCTGTCAGATAGCAATCGGGGGCAAGCCCCCTCCCACATGGGAATGCATTCCAAATGTGGGAGGGGGCTTGCCCCCGATAAATCCAACTCGGTCTAGCTGAAAAGCCCTACTTCTTTTTCTTCGGCTTCAAGTACTTCGTCAGCCCCTGGAACCAGATCACCAGCGCCGGGTTGCCCTTGATCTGGATCGACTTGTCCTGAATCCCCGTCATAAACGCCAGTTGCTTGTTTTTCGCCTGCATCGTGGCGAAGCCGTAGGCGGCATCTTTAAAGGCAATGGCAAACGCCGGCGCGGGGTGAACACCCGAGCGGCTGGTGATGCGCTGATCTTTGACGATGAAATGACGGGCAACCTTGCCGTCGAGGGTCTGCAACTGGAACGCCAGGTCTTTATCACCCAGTTGTTGCTGAAAGGCAGGGTTGGTGCGGCTGGCTTTGCCCATCATCAGGCCCAGCACCCACAGGAGAAGACGAAATTTCATGCACACGGCCTCGGTGTAATTATTGAGTGGCCGCAGCAGTGTAGCGATTTGCCGGAAGAACGCCACCGATCTCGCGCTTTAGCGGGAGATCGGCTGGCGTTTAACGCTTATAGCAACATGTTGCTTAAACGTTAGGGCAAGGGACCGGTGCCCAGTCGGCCAGGTTTGGATCGCGGCAGGTGCCTTCGATCTGTGCCTTACCGGCGCTGGCGACCTGCTTGCTTTCAGCTTGCTTGGTCTGCGCGGTCTGCAGGGTTTTCTCGGTAGCGACAGCTTCTTTCGGCACCACCGGCAGCACTGGCTTCTTGGCCGGTTTCACAGCCTTTTTGCCCTTGGTCGGAGCAACCACCGGAGTGGTATCGGCGGTGGCCACGGTCACCACGTCGTTACGCTGTACACCGACCTGTTGCAGGTCTTTCTCATAAGCCTGGGTGTAGTTGTTCAGGTCTTCGGCGGCTTTGCCATTGACCGCTACGATCAGGTCGTTGGATTCCTTCAGGCCGGCGACGATTTCCGCCAGGCGCTTGCGGCCTTCGGTGTCGTTGACGGTCTTGGCTTTGCGATCGGCCACCAGCTTGGTGAACGCGCTCTGGTAGCACTGCTGCGAGGCTTTGGCGTAGGCGGTGCTGCGATCGATGTCGGACACGCTCTTGTTGACGTCGGCCGCGTAGGACGCAATGCGCTGGTTGTCGTCGGCAATCTGCTTCTGACGCTCGGTGTAGTAACCCGCCGCGCCGCCGGCCAGGGCACCGCCCGCCGCGCCGATGGCGGCGTTACGGCCGCGCTTGTCCTTGTCGCCGCTCAACACGCCCAGCAGGGCACCGCCGGCAGCGCCGATGGCCGCGCCGGTAACGACCGACTTGGTCATGTCCGAATCGGTGGCACGCAGGTGCTGGACCGGCTCGTAGCAGCTTGGGTAGTACTCGACCTTGGTGCTCGACGCGACCTTGGAGGCCGGCGACGTGGCGCAACCGGTCAGTACGGTGCTGAAACCGGCTGCGATCAGCAGCAAGTGACGCTTGGAAACCGCCTTACGGGAAAAAAGCATAAGTTGTGTTCTCTTCTAAGTTTGACTTGCCCAGCACGGCCGATGCCGCCTGAGTCCCTTCCAAGCTCGCCATACAGCCAACGATCAAGACCGCTGACCGCTCGCTGCGAGCAATTCCTTCAAGATCGTTGCCGGGTCGGCCCGCTGTTGCTTGCGGTAGTTGCCGACATGGCGAACGAACAGTGTTGCGCGCGTCACCAGGCTCTTGCCGAGCACCGGTTTGCGATCCAACTCTTCCTTGATCCGTTGAAACTGCGCCTGGATCACCGCATCGGTATAGCGGGTGCCGGTGGCCAGGTTGTCGATATAGATCGCTACCGCGCCGTCGAGCGCGCTGCGACCGTTCTGGATGGCCGTGGCAAACAACTGCGCGCTGGCTTCGTCTTTGTTGTCCAAGGCCTGCTGCCGACTCTTCTGCAAGTTGATCAGCCGAATGTTGTAGTTGCTGATGGTCTCGGCCACCAGGGCCGCCGACTGGATCAGGTTACCCGCCGCTTCTTCGCGCTGTTGAGCGATCAGCGATACGTTGCGTTTGAGTTCCTCGTTGACCAGGCCCAATTCGGCTTGCAGCTTGGGGTCGACGCTGGCGGCGATAATGCTGTCCAGGCGCTTGGTCGGGTCCTGAGCGTCGTCGATGGCATCGGTCAGCGAGGCCAGGCGACCTTCTTTCTGCCACTGCGCAAACAGCTCCTTGTAGCGCGAGCGCGGCGCCGACAGTGCGCCAATCGCCACGCGGAAACCGGTGGTCTCGTTGCTTTGCTCGGTGCCGTCGGCGGCGAACAATGGGTACTCACGGCGCATGCCGGTGAACAACGTGCCCTCGCCTTCCAGGTAATTACCGCCCTTGACCACAAACCCGCCATAGGTGCCCTGGCGGCGGCCGGCGTGGACCAGCTGGAAGGATTCCTGGACCATTTCCGCAGCGTTGCCAATCACATCGAACATGCCGATCGGGTTGGGCAGTTTGGTGCCGATGGGCATCAACCGCGCGGCCTGGCCAGTACCGCCGGCCACTTGGTTGAAGACAGCGTAGTCGCCCAGCGGGCCGTCACTGTCGCTGCCTTCGGTGCGACGCGGGAACAGCCGCCCTTCCAGGTCCTGACGGCTCACGGCCTGGGCGCCGCGGGCGGCGAATTCCCACTCCACTTCGGTGGGTAGGCGTACAAAGCCCACACCGCCATCGTCCTCGGACGAGCCGCGACCACTGACCGGCAGCGCATCCCGGTGATATTTGAGCAGCCAGGCGCTGTACACCGCCGAGAACCGCTCGGCCTCAAACCGCGACAACTTCACCTTGGGCAAACGCGCGGCCATGCCGGTCGGCGCGTCACAGGCCGGGGCCGGCTCACCGCTGGCCAGGGATTGCGCCTGGGCCATCACCTGAGCGTATTGGCGCGCGGTCACTTCGTACTTACCGATGAAATACAGCATCGGTTTGAGCGGCGTTTTGGCGTCGGTCTTGGGCATCAACGGCGTGATGACTTTGCTCCAGTCCTTGGGCAGGTCTTTGAGGGTGAACTGACCGTTGATGAAGTCGCGACGGTAGCCGGAGATAAACGACTGCTGGTAACCGGCTTCGCCTTCGCTGAAGGGGTAACCGAGGCTGATCTCACGGTCATCGAGAGTGCCCTGGGCCAGCACGTAGGCGTAGCGGAACACCATGTTGCCTTCGCAGGGCAGCGGCAGGCTCACGTCATCCGGCAACGGTTTGGGGTTGTCCAGCTTGTCGCTGGCTTCATCGGCCCAGGCCAGGGAGGCCAGGCTCAGCGCCACACAGGCGCCCAATAACTTATACATCTCTGATCCCTTCAGAAGCCTGGATACGCGCCACCCGCCAACCGCCACAGGCCGCCGCCACGGCGCTGACGCCGAGCACGGCCACCAGGGCCAAGCCATAGTGATGCGCCAACAGATGACTGGCGTGTTCGCCCGGCACCTGCACGAATAATTGATTCAACCCTGCCTCGGCCAGGCCGTATAACCCGGCGCTGAACACGGCGGCAAACCCCGCGCTGTACAGCGCCTGCAACACCACAAACAGCAACAGCGCACCGGTGGAAAACCCCAGCAGGCGCAGCACCGACAATTCTCGACGCTTGCGCGCCACCGCGGCCAGGGCACCGGCGAAAATCGCCGCGAACGCTCCGGCCAATGCCAACCCGGCGATGATCCAGAACACAATCGACAGGTTGCGACTCAAGGATTGCACCTGTGCAATGCTCAACGCCTGGGTCGACACCAGCATGTTCTGTCTCGCAAAAAACACTCGTAACGGCTCCACATCGTTGAGGCCGCGCGCATACAAACGAAACGCCGGGTAGACGCGCTGCTCACCCACGCCTGCCGCCTCACCGTCCCACCCCAGCGCCGGCACCGCACGGCCGTCGCGATAGTCTTCCGCCGCTTCGAGCAAGCCCAGCCCGGCGAACAGTCCGTCCCGGGCGAACGCTTCCAGGGGCAACACCGCCAGCACCTGCAACCGTGTATCACGCGCCTCGACACGCCCGGCCACTTGCCGCGCGAAACGGGTCTCCAGCCAGTCACCGGGCCGTGCCGCGAGTTTCTCGGCGGCGGTGTGGCTCAGGACGATCTGCTCCAGCCCCTTAGGCACCGGCAAGCCGCCGAGCAGCGGATCGCCCGGCGCGGTCGGCAGCATCTCCAGCACCAACGTGCCCACCTGCGCCGTGGCCGCAATCTGCCGCGTGCGCGGGATGGCGAACGCCACGTCCGGCCGTTGACCCAGTTGCTCGATAAACGCGCTGCTGAATCGACCACCGCCCAGCGGAATAATTTCACGGGTGGCGGGGTCCGTCTCCAAACGTTCGGTCAAACTGCTGACCAGTCCAAATTTCAGGCCGAATAACACCAGCAACGGTGCGATCACCGCCACCAACGCCAGCACCGAGCAGGCCGACAGCCACACGTCGTTGCGGTAGTCCTGCCAGGCGAGCGACGCCACCAGAGGGATGCGCATCAACCGGCCTCCCCCAGCGTCGCCGTGACGCCACCGTCGCTATCGCGTCGGCAATGGATGCGTCGAACCTGCAAGCCACTGGCGCGAGCCAACGGCTCATCGTGGGTGGCGATCACACAGGCGGCGCGATGTTCACGGGCCTGAGCCAGCAAGGCGTGCATGACCCGCTCGGCATTCAATGGATCGAGGGACGCCGTGGGTTCGTCCGCCAATACCAGTTGCGGCGCATGGGCCAAGGCACGGGCACAGCTGACGCGCTGGCGCTGGCCCACCGACAACGCCGAAGGCTTCTTGCCCAACTGATCGCTGATTTCCAATTGGTCGGCCAGGCGCGCCACGCTGCCGTCATCCTTCAGGCCAAGTAGCTGGCGGGACAACGCGATATTGCCGCGCACATCCAGAAACCCCAGTAGCCCGCCGGTTTGCAACACGTAACCCAGGTGCTGACTGCGCAACCGGGCCAAGGTCGATTGCTGATCGGCGCGCCACAGCCCGGCAATGTCCTGTTGATTGAATTCAAAGCGGCCTACCTGATCCGGCGCCAGCACCAGTGCGAGCAGGTCCAGCAAGGTGCTTTTGCCACAGCCGCTGGGCCCGACTATCGCCACTTGCTCGCCCGCACGCAGGTGCAGCGCCGGGATCACCAGGCTGTAGCGCTGGCTACCGGCGCCCCGGCTCTTGTGCACGGCGCTCAGGTTCAGCATCACGGCAGCGTCGACAAGGGCACGCGGTACAACGCGTCGCCCGGCTCGGCATCGCCGAAACGGACCCAGTTGGCCACGTCGTTGTGGAAGGTTTCGTAGAGGCGGATTTTCGAATCCAACTCGTCGATAAAGTCTTCCTGCTCGGCCACGCTCAACGACAACCACAAATCCTGGGTCATGTTCAGCGACTTGCTGCGGTACGGCAGGCCCTCCAGGTATTCGCCGAGGATGCCACCGTCGGCCAGGTTGCCGCCCTTGCGCAGGGCCTGCGGGTCGCGGCTCATGTAGGCCGAGGCGCTGGCGATTTCCTGGAAGAAGTCCTTGGGTGAGGTCTGGGTTTTGCGCGCGGCGTCGACGATCAGCTTGAGCGATTGCTGCAAATCGTTGAGCTGCAGCTTGGTCAGCATCACGCACACTTGGAACGCCGGCAGCGCCGGGTTGGTCAGGTCGCGGTCGGCGGTCCAGGCGCTGACCAGTTGCGGCGCCTGGCTTGCAGTTTTGCGACCGAGGAAGTCCATGTGCATCGCATAACCGACCGCTGCGGATTTATCCGCCAGGCTTGGTGCCGAGCTGAGCGTCGGCACCGCTTGCGGTGTGTTGCTGCGCACTTGGTGAACGAGGTTGGCGAACACCGTGCCGATCTCATCCACTCGTTCGCCCAGTTTGCGTACGTCGCCGCCCGGCACCGGCGTGTAGAGGTCGCCGATCTGTGGGTTGGCGTCGGCGGTAAGAATGCGGTATTGGCTTTCGGCGCCAGCGTGGGTTTTCTTGCCGGCGTCGGTGCGCAGGTGCAAGGCGTAGATTTTGATCTGCTTGCCCAACGCAGCCTGGCGCACTTCGGCTTCGTTCATCTGGGTGGCGGCGAACGGGTCGTTCTTGCGCAGCGCGCCGGCATCGGTCACCAACAGGATGATGCGCCCGCCGTAGCCGGACCAGTCCATGCCTTCGACGGCCTGCATTACCCCGGCAAACGCATCTTCGTTGAACGAGTGGCTGGAGACCGTCGAGGCTTTGACCTGGCGCGCCATGTCGAGAAAGCGTTGCGGGTCGCGGCCCTGATCGAGGGTGATCAAGGTTTTGGCCACGTATTCCAGGCCAGGAGTTTTCTTGATGCTGTTACGGAAGCCCACCAACCCGAAGCTCACGCTGTCCAGCTCGCCACGTTCGGCGATGCGGGTTTGCAGTTCGTGTACCACGTCGCGGACCTGGTCGATATACGGCTGCATCGACACAGTGGTGTCCACCACCAACACCACGGCTGTGCGAAACGCATCGGCGTTGGCGTTGAGTACCGGCGTTGCGGGCTTGGCCACGGGGCTGCTGCCGGGGTCGATGGAGGCCACGTTAAGCAACTGCACCGGCTGGCCGTTTTCGTCGAAGCTTTCTTTGGAATCGAAGATCGGCAGCAGATAAAACTGGTTCTGCGGCACCGCGCTGGCGGCCGGTTCCAAGGCCAGCACCTGGCCGTTGTCTTCACTATTTTTCTGCGCCTTGGCCAGCACGTTTTTGGCGGCGGCGGGGTCGGCGAGCAATTTCTCCACTTCGCCGGATTGACGCAGGAACATCACCGGTGCGCGGCCCGAGCGTTCGGTGAACTTGAGCACCAGGCTCTGCTTCCAGTCGCTGACCTGAGTGGCCGGCAACCAACCGTCGCTGCGACCATCGGTGGCGGCGCCGACGCGCACCCACGGTTGGCCACCCACGTCTTTACGCTGGTACACGTACAGCACGGAGAACGCCGGCAGCGCCTTGCCCGGCGCACTGCCGGCGTCGCTGGAGAGTTTCGCGCCGGGCTTGCTCAGCACGCGCTGGAACAAGGTTTTCTTGCCCGCCATCAGCAACGGGCGGCCGCCGCCGTCCGCTTCGGCCACTGCGGGTTTGACCTCTGGCGGCGCAGTCGGCGTCGGTGGCGGTTTCGGCTGGCTGGCGGTAGGCGCCGGCACTGGGGTATCGCTGCGACTCATCCACCAATAACTGGCTCCCCCAATGGCCAATGCCACCGCGACCGCCACGGCCGCCAATGCTAACACCGGTCCGCGCCGTTGCTCGCCGTGCTGGGTCGGGGTGACCACCGGCTGACGCGCTGGCGGCGGCGTGGGCTGTGGCTCTGGTTTGCCGGTAGGAATCTCGATGGATTCCGGCGTCATCCCCGCCAGGTCGAAACTGAGCGGCAGAGCCACCGGCCGCACCAGCGTGGCTTCCGGCGAATCCGCCGGCAGTTGGTCCAGCGCCAGCAGCAACGCCGCCGCATCCGGGAAACGGTCGGCGGGGTCTTTGGCCAGCAACTTGCGCAACACGCCTTGATAGCGGCCGTGATGCACCGGCAATTCCGGCAACGGTTCGGTCAGGTGGGCCAGGGCGGTGGAAAGCGCATCGGTGCCGTTGTACGGCAGCTCACCCACCAGAATTTCATACAGCACCACGCCGAGGGCGTAGAGGTCGGCACGCCCGTCGATCTCCTGGCCGCGCGCCTGCTCCGGGCTCATGTAGCTCGGGGTGCCCACGGCGAAACCGGCCTGGGTGAATTGGGTGCGGTCGTCCAGGGACTTGGCGATGCCGAAGTCCGACAGCACCGCCGTACCATCGGCGCGGAACAGGATGTTCGCCGGTTTGACGTCGCGGTGCACCAGGCCCTGGGCATGGGCGTAACCCAAGGCCGAAGCAATCTGGCGAATCAACGTCACGCCCTGCTCAGGCGTCATGCCGGCGGCGATGCGCTCCTTGAGCGTGCCGTTGGGCAGGTATTCCATGGCCATGTAGTACAGCTCACCGACATTGCCGATGTCATGGATGGTCACGGTGTGGGGGTGGGACAGGCGCGCCAGGGTCTTGCCCTCGCGCAGGAAGCGCTCGCAGAAGCTCGGGTCGGCCGCCAGGGCCGCTGCCATTACCTTCAAGGCCACCTTGCGCTCCAGCGAGCGCTGGGTCGCCAGGTACACGCTGGCCATGGCGCCTTCGCCGATCTCGCCTTCGATGTCATAACCCGGAATCAGGATGTTCATGCCGATACCTTCACGACGATGGCGGTGATGTTGTCCGGCGCGCCGCGGTTGAGGCCCAGGTGCACCAGGCTGCGCACGATTTCATCCGGCGTGTCATGGCCGAGCACTTCGCGGATCTCATGGTCTTCGACGGTCTTGTTCAGGCCATCGCTGCACAGCAGGTAGGTGTCCCCCGGGGCGATTAGCAGGTCGACTGTCGCCAGGTTCAGGTGCGCTTCCACGCCGATGGCGCGGGTGACGATGTTGGCGCGCGGATGCACACGGGCTTCGGCTTCGCTGAGCAGGCCGCTGTCTTGCAGGTCTTGCACGTAGCTGTGGTCGCGGGAGATGCCTTCGAGCACACCATCGCGCAGGCGATACAGGCGACTGTCGCCGGCCCACAGGCATACGCCACGCAGGCCACGAGCGGCGAGGAGCACCACGGTGCTGCCCATCATGGTCACGCCACGGTGGGCGGTCTCTTCGCGCACGGCGGCGTTGATGCGCACCAAATCATTGCGCAGCGCCGCCGTGTATTCATCCAGCGAGCGCCCCAACGGCACATTGCGCAGGCTGTCGACGATCAAGCTGCTGACATAATCCCCCGCCGCATGCCCGCCCATGCCGTCGGCCACCACCCACAGGCGGTTCTCCGGCAGGTCCAGGCAGGCGTCTTCGTTGACCTGGCGCACCATGCCCACATGGCTTTTGCTCGCGGATTTGTACGTCGACCCCATCTACACCACACCTTCTTGTCCGAGCAAAAACTGCGCAAAATCGCTGGCGGCAGGCAGGCCCTGACACCGCAATAAACCAGGAGAAATCTGTTGCGAGCCTCGGCCCCACCACAGGCTGGCGCCTTCGCAGGCCTGTTCGGCCAGCGCGGCCAGTCGCCCTTGGGGCACGGTCGCGGCGACGCGTTGCAAGCCCGCAAAGCGGCTGTCGAGTGCACGCGGTTCAGTGGTTGGCACGCCCAAGCGGTCGAGGCCCTCGTTGAAGCCTTCGAAGGTTGCGCCGCTGTCCAGAGTGCCGAGCAGCAATTGCTCGGCCTGCTCGAACCAGGCGTCCGGCCCTCCCACCAGCGAGGCGGGGTTAGTGTCGTGATCCAGCAGCGCCACCACTGCCAGCGGGAAATACCGCCCGACCCTGTCAATGCTCGGCATCACCACACCTGCGGCGGCGTCCGGCCCGCACACACCCGGCGCCAGCACAAAGCGCCACAGTGGACTGACCAGGTACGCATTGAGCCAGTCACCGCCCAGGCTGTTCTGGCTGGCGAGCAACCCCGCCGCCAGCCAGCTGTCCCACGGGCCGATAAAACTCTGCGGCAAAGCGCGGCTGACGAAATCGCCACGGCTGGCCAATTTGCCGTAGAAACCCAACGTCGTCATAGCCGCTCCGGCAGGCTGAAACCGCTGAGCACCCGGCTCTTAAACGGGTTGAAAGCACTGTTGGCGCGCAGCTCGTACGCGATGCTCGCGCCGTCGACCCGCAGGCGCAGGTTGAAACGGTCCGGCGAGTTGCCGGGGGTCAGGTCCGACTGTTCCAGCAGGCGGAACCACGCCCACGGGCCGTCGAGGGTCACGCCCGAACGGCCACTGGCCGATGGCGGCATGATGGAAATACGCACCACGCCAATGCTGCCCGGGTTCGGCCATTGCATCGCCACCGGGCGGCTCGGGCCATGGTCGTAGCTCAGTTGTTGGCCGTCGAGGTCGAGCAGGAACTGGGTGATGCTCGGGTCCATCGACACCGGTTTAAGCTCGAACCGCACAATCGGTTGGGTGCCGCCAGAGCGGAAGAACGCATCGCGAATCGTCGCGGCACGCTGGAAGGTTTGCAGCACGCCCGGCGCGATCCCCAGTTTCTGCGCCGCGCCCGGCTGCCAGCGCCAGGTCTGCGCGGAGGTGTCCACATAGGGTTGCAGGTATTTGCGGAAGTAGTTGTCCATCACCCCGCCCACGCCGAAGAACTGGCCGAAGTCATCCAGGGTGGCGTCCCGTGCGCTGCCCGGCGACATCGGGTAACGCCCGGCCAGCGACTGGCGGTACACGTTGACCACTTCGCTGACCCACGCCGCGTTCAGTTGGTTACGCACCCCGCCCATCATGCTGTTGGTGGTGGAATTGACCACCGACTTGACCATGCCCTGCACCAGCGGCGGCTGGCGCTCGGCATTCAGGCTGACCCGTGTGGCCGCAGCCGCCGCCTGGTTCTTCGCCTCGCCGAGCAACGCATCGCCGCTGGCGCCGACCATGGCGCTGACCTGCACATACAGCGCATTCATGTCCGCCAGCAGGCCGTCGATGGCCGCCGGTTCGCCTTCATTCTTGCTGACGATGCTGTTGAGTTCGGCAAAGTGCGCAGTGACTGGATCGTCCGTCGCCGCCGGCGCGTTGGCCGTAGCTTGCTCCTGGCCCAACAGGCTGCCGAGGCGTTCCTTGAGCTTGTCGACGCCGCCTTCGACCGGCACCCCTTTGGCGGCCAGTTGGCGTTCTTCGGCTTGCAGATCGGTTTCCTTGGCCACCGCCACCAGCAGTTTTTTCAGTGGCGACGTCGGGCCGGAGATCACCCGCAGCACGTCGGCGGCCTGGGCCACGCTGGTGATCGGCACAAAGTCGATGTCCGCCAGCAAGGCGTCCCATTGGCGCTGGTAGTCCTGGAAATACAGGCGCCGCACATCGGCGGCCAGGCTCACCACGTTCTGTTGATCGGCCTGTTCGTGGCCCAGCACCCACTGTTCTTCGGCGAGGGTGCCGGTCTGGTTCAAGCTGCTCAGCAGGAAGGCCTGACGATAACCCTTGGCGGTAAAGAACCCACTCAACGGCTCGCCCAGAGGCTTGCCGCTCTTGCGGCTGAACACCAGCGCGGCATCACGCCCGGCGGCTTCGTTGATGCGAAAGTCCGGGATACCGTCGGGCAGTTTCTGGCGCTTGACCCGGTCATACACACGCTGCGCCACCGGCAGTTGTTGCAATTGACGACGCAGGTCGTCAATCAGCCGCGGGTCCAGGCGTGCGTTCGGCGGATGGCGTTCGAACAGGGCCTGCAAGTGCCCGGTCAGCGCCTGGCGCTGATCGGCCGGCAGGTCCCGTGGCAGGTTGCGGTCCCAGTCCAGGGCGATCCACGCCTTGATGAAGTCCGGGTCGTAGTGCTCGCTGTCGGCGAGCATCAGGTAGGCCTTGAGGCCTTCGTAGAGGAAGTCGGAATTGCCGCCGCCGTGCAGTTGTTCCTCGATGCGCGTCACCAGTCGCGGGGCGAATACGGCAATCAACAATTTGCGGTAGACGCTGGCGGACTCGGCTTCGAGCATGTCGCCCTGATACAGCCCCAGGCCCTCGGACCAACTCGGCGAATCCCCTGCCAGGTTCTTCACCGCATTGAGCAGCGGCAGCACCGCGAGTACGTCGCGCTGTGCCGGGCTGAGGTTTTGCACGGTCTGGCCCAGGGGCGCGACCTTCTGGTCGACCTGAGCGATATAAGCCTGGTTGGCGCGATAACTGACCCACCACAGGCCGCTGACCACCACCACCAGGGCTACGGTGGCCGCGAGGACACCGCGCGCGATCCACTTGCGACGCCGCTCGACCTTGGGATTGACGCCCACCAGGCCACGTTCGGCAAAGGCGACGGCGGTGAACAGTTTTTCGATGAAGTAGCTGCGCCCGGTGCCACTCTGGCGCGCCAGGTGCTGGCGGTCCAGGTTCATGCTCTGGGCCATGGCGCCGATCAGGCGGTCGATAGGGCTGCCTTCCTGGGTGCCGCTGGTGAAATACACGCCGCGCAGCAACACACGCTCTTCAAACGCGTTGGGTTTGAACACACCTTCGAGGAAGCTCTGCAGGCAATCCTTCAAGGCCCCGAATTGCTGCGGGAAGCCGTAGATCAGGTCGCGCCGCGCCGGGTCGCGCTCCTGTTGCAGGCGTTCCACCAAGCGTTCGTTGAGGCGCTGTTCCAGGCCGGCGAACTCGCTTTGCAGATGCGCCAGCGGGCTGTCGGTGCTTTTGCCGTCGTCCAGGGCAAAGGTCATGCCCCACACCTGGGCGCGCTCTTCCTTGCTCAGGTTGTCGAAAAACTCCATGAAGCCGGGGACCAAATCGAGTTTGGTCAACATCAGGTAGATCGGGAACCGCACGCCCAATTGCGTGTACAGCTCCTGGATCCGCAGGCGAATCGCCGCCGCGTGGGCGGCGCGCTCGGCGTCGGTGCCGAGCAGCAAATCCGAAAGGCTGATCGCAATGAATGCGCCGTCGATGGGGCGGCGCGAGCGTTGTTTTTTCAGCAGGTCGAGAAAGCCCAGCCACGCGGCTTTATCCACCGCCGAGTTGCTGTCCTGGGTGGTGTAGCGGCCGGCGGTGTCGAGCAATACGGCCTGGTCGGTGAACCACCAGTCGCAGTTACGCGTACCGCCGACGCCACGCACCGCCCCGGCGCCCAGCTGCGCGGCCAGCGGGAAGTGCAGGCCGGAGTTGACCAGCGCGGTGGTCTTGCCCGAACCCGGCGGGCCGATGATCACGTACCACGGCAGTTCGTAGAGGTTGCGCCGCTCGTCGCCGCCAAGTTTGGCTTTCTTGAGCAGCGCCAGGGCCTCGTCCATGCGCTGGCGCAGGGTGGCGAGTTCTTCGGCGGTGGCCACGCTGTTGGGGTCCACCGGGGCGTCCGCCGCCAGGCTGCGCATCACTTCGGCGGCCTGGCGGCGCGCCTGGATAATGCGGAACACGCGATAGGCGATCCACACCGCGAACATCAGGACGATCAATGCCCAGCGGCGCCCTTGCGGCACCAGCACGTCGAGCAACGGCCCGACAAACCAGATGATCAGGCTCAGGGCGATCAGGCCCAGTACCGGGATCACCCAGCGAATCATAAAACTGAAAAACGCCTTCACTCGACGCCCTCCGCCAATACGGTGATTTCAACCCGACGATTGCGGGCACGGCCTTCGGCGGTGGCGTTGGTGGCCACCGGCTCAGTGTCGCTGCGGCCCTCGGCGCTGAAGCGCTCGCCCTGGCCGGTCTTGGCGGCGAGGATCTCCAGTACCGACTTGGCCCGCGCTTCAGACAGCGCCCAGTTGGATGGGAAGCGCAGCGTGGCAATCGGGCGGTTATCGCTGTGCCCGGTCACGCGCACCTGGCCCTTGACCTTGCGGATGGCGTCGGCGATGCGCAGCATCAACGGCTGGTAGTCATCGACAATGCTGGAGCTGGCGGACGCAAAGAGTTCGTCGCCACGGATTGTCACCACCGAGCGGTCGACGGCATCTTCCACCGCCACCCGGCCAGCCTTGATGTCGTCCACCAGGAAGCCGGCCAGGCGTGGGCGTTCGATGACCTTCGGCTGCGCCACAGGGCGGTCGATGCTCTGCACCGGGATCTCGCCCAGGGCATGGATATTCTTGAACACCGGTTCGGCCTGGCCCGCCAGCAGCATGCGTAAGACGAACAGCAGCGCCAGCAGCAGCGCCAGGCCGATGGCCACGGCGATCCACGGCGGCATAAATTGCGCCAGGCGATCTCGCGCCACGGTCACGCCGCGCCAATGCGGCGACAACTCGCGCTCGTGCTCGCCACGGGCGCTGCGAATCGCCGCAGCGGTGCGCTCGCGCAGGGCTTCCAACTGGCTGCGGCCGTCGTTCATCACGCGGTAGCGACCTTCGAAACCCAGGCACATGCACAGGTACAGCAACTCCAGCAGGTACAAGCGTTCCCGAGGGCTTTGCAGGCAATGGTCGAGCAACTGGAAGACTTTTTCGCCGCCCCAGGCTTCGTTATGCACGGTGATCAATAGGCTCTGCTTGCCCCACTCGCTGGTGCTGCCCCACGGCGTGCTCAGCACCGCCTCATCCAGGGCGGTACACAACGCATAGCGCGCCAGCAGCACTTCGTTGCGCGCCACGCCGGCGGCCTCGGCACGCTCTTCGAACTGGCGCAGGTAGGCCAACAGTTGCGCGCGCAGGCTGGCCGGCGCCGGGTGGGCGATGGTGTTGCGCAGCCGCGTCAGCAATGCCAGCAGCGGGCCGGCGGCGCTTTCCAGCGGGTTGAGGCCCTGGCTCTTGCCGGTGAGCATCGGCGCGGCGGGCACTGACAAAGGCGCGGGCTCTGCACGCGCGGGTTCCGGCGCACGGCCACCCGGGCGCGGCATGAACTGGGTGCGGTCGTCATCATTGGGATGCATCGCGGATTATCCTCGGATCGCCCAGAAGGCCAGGTTCAAGCCCGGGAACTGCCCGGCGATATGGAAAGCAAAACCACCGGAATTGCTCAGTTGCTGCCAGTGCTCGCTGCCCCGGTCCAGTTCGTAATAGGTCGAGCCCGCGTGGTACGGCAGTTGGCGCGGCGCCACCGGCAACGGCACCAGGCCGATGCCCGGCAGTTGCAGGTTGACCATGTCGCGGATGTGCTCCACCGAACCCACTTTGCTCTGCTGGCCGAAGCGCGCGCGCAGGGTTTCGCCAGGCACATCGGCACGTACCACCAGGATGAAACTGGCGTTGTCGAGCAGGGTCTTGTCGGCCAGCATCGCCACGTGAATGCCGTAGGCTTTTTCCACAATCGGGATCGGCGTGGCTTTGCTGTCGATCAGCATCGACAGCGCCTCGCGCAACGCCGCCATCACCGGGGCGAAGCTCACGGCCAGGTCGTCGTGCTGGTACTGCGGGTATTCCTGAGGACGCCGGCCCGAGGTGGAGAATGTGGAAAACTCCCCAGCCAGGCTTACCAGTTCACTGAAGAAACGCTCCGGGTGCAGCGGGCTCAACTGGCTGAAATGCTGGATCAGCGGCTGGGCGCGGTTGACCAGTTGCAGCAGCATGAAGTCGGCGATTTCCGACGCGCCGCCAGCGCCCGAGGCCACCACGCGGCCGGCCAGAGCTTCGCCACGCTGGTGCAACAGGCCCAGTAGTTCGCTGCGAAATGCGGTCAGCGGTTTGCTTGCGGCCACGTCCAGCACGGGCGGGATGTAGCTGTCGTCGAGCACCAGCGCGCGGTCGGCGCGTTTTTCCTTGATGCGTACCACACCGATGGCCGCGTAATCACTGATGCCATCCTGGGCGGTCAACAGGCGCAAAGCGCGAGAGCCGACGGCCACCGGCGCGCGGTTTTCGAACGGCGCGTTGTCGTCGCGCACTTCACGCACTTGGCTCACGTAACGCGCGGCTTCCAGGGCCTCGCCTTCGTCGACAGTGTCGCGCACGCCGGCACGCTTGAGCGGCAGGGCCAGGTACACCAGGCCGTCACGCAGGCTGTCATCGATGTTCAGCGGGCTCGGCGCCAGGTCGTCCTGAGGGATATTGAACGGCGTGCCATCCGGCAACAGGCCCCGCGCCGTGACGATGGCCAGCTTGCCCTGGGCCAACAGGCCCTGGTCGATCAGCAACTCGGAAAAGCCCCAGGCACCGGCGGACAACGGGCGGCTGCGGGCGTCGATCAGGTTTTCCAGGTAACGGTCATGCTGCTGGAAGTGCTGCGTTCCGATGAACATGCCTTCCGACCAGACCACGCGATTGTTCCAGGAC
This sequence comes from Pseudomonas rhodesiae, assembly GCF_013285305.1. Lineage (NCBI taxonomy): Bacteria > Pseudomonadati > Pseudomonadota > Gammaproteobacteria > Pseudomonadales > Pseudomonadaceae > Pseudomonas > Pseudomonas rhodesiae. The sequence continues at coordinate 57,702 of NZ_CP054205.1, forward strand.
ATGGGGGCTCCGATTGCTTATTGGGCAGGGCTGGATGGGGTAACCACGACGTCGGCGCGCACCGCACGCACATCGAGGCTGATCTGGTATTCGGTGTACTGACGCGCCGGCACGTTGATCACCGTGCGCCACTGCGCGCGGTCGAGTTCGCGGTAGCCCACCAGCAAACCGATCTGGCGCGTAGACGGGTCGAGATCGCGCTGAATGCTCAATTGCTGGCCGGGCTGGACCGTCACTTCGTCCTGGTCCAGCAGGTCCAGGCCCAGGGTCGATTGCGCGCGGTCGGCCAGGGAGAAATAGTCGGAACGGGCAAAGGTGGCGGCGTTCTTCAGTTCGAAAATCCGCACCCGTACCGGCGCGGCCTGGCCATTGGCGCTGGGGTTGAGCCCGGCAATCGCATGGAAGTGCAGCTCGACCGCCGCGGTATCGGCGTCAGCCTCGGCGGCGGTGTCGGGTTTGGCGGCATCTTTGGCACACGCCGTCAGCAGCAGCGCGGTGGCGACTGCGAGTAAAAACCTGGGAATCATCCTGCGTCCTCAATGACGTACTTAGCTATCCGTTAATCCGTGTGTGGCGGTCAGCGCCGCTGTCGGGCGCTGTGTTCTTCGTAGGCCCGGCTGAATTCGCGGCCGAACAGGTCCTGGAAATCCTCCTGGGCCTCACGGGAAATATTGCTGTAAAGCTCGGTGAACTGCTGCCAGTACTGGGCCTGGCGCGAACCGCTGAAAATACCCGAGAGCCCGCCGGGCTTGCCCATGCGCTCTTCGAGTTGCGCCGGTTCGAAGCGCTTGAGCAGGTGTTTGATCGCCGCTTCCACACCCGCCATCACCGCCAACTGGTGGGCGCGCAGGTCGTCGAAACTTTCCCGCACGGCGACATCCGGCGCCATAAACGCTTGGTTGCCGTGACGCAGCAACAGCAGTAACGCTTCATCGGCATTCGGTGCGAATTTCAACGGATTGTTTTCAGCCGGCTGGATCATGGTCTGCTGCATGCGGAACTCGCCCTTGAGGCTGGCCCGGGCGCGCAGGACATCGATCAGACCTTCGACCATCAGCCGGTAGCTGCGGCCGATGCTTTCCATCTGCGCGCAAGCGTCGGCCTTGTCCAGGCGCAGCTGGTCCAGGCCAGCGCCACGAAGGAAGGCTTGCAGCAAGTCCGGCTGCCCGGCGCTGGCCACCGGCGGTGCTACGTCGGGCGCAGGGGCGGACGGAGTCAGCGAAGGTGGCGGCGGTGGCGGTGATGGCATCGGTGCCGGTGCCGGCGCGCTGATAATCGGCGGCGGCGCGTCGCTGAGCAGGTCCCAGTCTTCGGGGATCACCGAAGCAGACACCAGCGGCGGTTCTGCCACCGGCACACTGACCGGCGTCGGCGGGCGGAAATCGTGTTGTTCGCTGGGGACGTGGTCGGCCACGGTGGGCGGCGGCACGGCGGTGGGGCTGAGGAAGTCAAACAGGTCCGGCAGCGTGTCCATCGACGAGGCGCCCTGGAACTGCGGCGCGATCACTGGGGTCGGCATGGGCGCAGGCACCGAGGGGCTGGCGACGGCCCCCATCAGCGCTTCGAAGCTGTTCGGCGACTCACCGGCAAAGGGTTGGCTTTCAACCGCTTGCACGCTGAAATCAATGCGTGCCTGGATTTCGTAGTCGCCGATGCGGATCAGCTCGCCGTCCTGCAGAGGTTCGCTATTGCCACGGCGCATACGAATACCGGCGTTAACCAACTCCACACCGTTTGTACTGTTATCGGTTAAATAATAACGGCCGTCTTTGTATTGAATAACGCAATGTTGGGACGACACGAGGCGCTCGGGATCAGGCAATACCCAGTCATTATCCGAGCTGCGGCCGATCGCCATCGAGCCCTGATTCATGGACTTTTCGGGACATTGCCCGGGGGTAATCTTGTGATAACTAGTGATAGTCAAACACAGCGACATCTTGCCTCCTTGCTGATACTTCGCGCGCGGTCGATTCCCGGGCCGAACATTGCCGGGAAATCCCCATCAGGTCGTGCAATCGACCCTTCACAACCCGCAGTTGCCAGCATGATCGCTGATCTTAACTGGGCCGCATGACAAAAATCCTGCCTCGGTACGTGCTTCGACCCATCAGTCGTACAGGTTGTTAAGCACCGCACATCTGTCACAGAGGGCGAATAGCTTACCTTGACAAGGCATAAGTACTACACCAAAAATGCACAACTTCTTGAACACCAGTGATGGCACATTAATAGCAATGTGCTTATATGACCAAGAAAACATGCAAAGTTCCTCGCGCAACTAATGCATGAATTGCCCGGCATTTAACGGGCCGATAGGGAGATCGATTTCAGTGGATGTGCCTTTGCTGCTCGCCGCCGTTTCCGCGAACTCGCCATGTGGCGAAGACATGGAATATGACGCGGATTTTCTCCAGCTAGAGCGTGATGCCAAGGGCCAACCCGAGCGCAGCATGGGCGACGCTATTCTGCCCGCCGAACCGCCTGAATGGCGCAGCATCCAGCAGCAGAGCCTCGACTTGCTGCAGCGCAGCAAAGACCTGCGCATCACCCATTTTCTATTGCAAAGTTCCCTGGCCCTGCAGGGCGTGGCCGGTCTGGCCGAAGTCCTCACGCTGATCGACGCACTGCTGCGCGAATACTGGGCCGACTTGCACCCGCGCCTGGACGCCGACGACGATAACGACCCCACCGTGCGCATCAATGCACTGGCCGGCCTGACCAGCGACGCGACCATTCGCCTGCTGCGCGAAAGCATCCTCACGCGCTCGCGCACCTTCGGCCCCGTGAGCCTGCGCGCCGCGCTCAATGCCAGCGGGCTGATGCACTTTCCAGATGAACAACTGGGCGCCCAGCAGCTCAACGCGGCGTTCCTCGACAGCGACCCCGACCACCTGCAAGCCACCCGCGACGCCTTGAGCACCGCGCGGGCAGCCTGCGAAGCCATTGAGCAACAGGTCAACGAACAAGTCGGTTCCGCCCAGGGCGTGGACCTGAGCGCATTGAAGCAGCCACTCAAGCAAGCGCTGCAAGTCCTCAATCAGGCGGTACCCGGTACCGACAGCAGCAGCGAACCCGAGGCCGTCAGTGAAGACAATGCCCCCTCGGTCGACTTCGCCCCTGCCCCAGCGGCGCCACGCCCGGTTGGCGATATCGCCAGCCGCGACGACGTGCTGCGCAGCCTCGACAAAATCCTTGCGTATTACACCCGGCACGAGCCTTCGAGCCCGCTGCCGGTGTTGTTGAACCGGGCCAAAAATCTGGTCCATGCCGATTTCGAAGCGATCGTGCGCAACCTGATCCCCGACGGCATGTCCCAATTTGAAAACCTGCGCGGCCCGGACGGCGAGTAAGCCGCCCGGCTGTGCAGTAACAACACCGTCGCTCAAGCGACCAGGAGCAGCAACGTGGCGAAGCAAAGTTCTCAGAAATTCATCGCGCGCAACCGCGCGCCTCGAGTGCAGATCGAGTACGACGTCGAGCTCTACGGCGCCGAGAAAAAGGTCCAGCTGCCCTTCGTGATGGGTGTGATGGCCGACCTCGCCGGCAAGCCTGCCGAGCCGCTGGCGCCCGTGGCCGACCGCAAGTTCCTTGAAGTGGATGTCGACAACTTCGACTCGCGCCTCAAGGCCATGCAGCCGCGCGTGGCATTCCATGTGCCGAACGAACTGACCGGCGAAGGCAACCTGAGCCTGGACATGACCTTCGAAAGCATGGACGACTTCAGCCCGGCCGCCGTGGCCCGCAAGGTCGATGCGCTGAACCAGTTGCTCGAAGCCCGCACCCAGCTGGCCAACCTGCTGACCTACATGGACGGCAAGACCGGCGCTGAAGAAATCATCATGAAGGCAATCAAGGACCCGGCACTGCTTCAGGCACTTGCCAGCGCGCCGAAGCCTGCAGGGGATCAGTAATCATGACCGACAACACCGCACGCGAAGGCGTCCAGAGCCTGGGCGCCACTGAAGAAACCAGCGAATTCGCATCCTTGCTGATGCAGGAATTCAAGCCCAAGACCGAACGTGCCCGCGAAGCCGTGGAAACCGCCGTGCGCACCTTGGCCGAACAAGCCCTGGCGCAGACCGATCTGGTGTCCAACGACGCGATCAAGTCGATCGAATCGATCATCGCTGCCATCGACGCCAAGTTGACCGCCCAGGTCAACCAGATCATCCACCACCCGGACTTCCAGCAGCTGGAAAGCGCCTGGCGTGGCCTGCACTACTTGGTCAACAACACCGAGACCGATGAGCAGCTCAAGATCCGTGTGCTCAATATCTCCAAGCCGGACCTGCACAAGACCCTGAAGAAATTCAAGGGCACCGCGTGGGACCAGAGCCCGATCTTCAAGAAGATGTACGAAGAAGAATACGGCCAGTTCGGCGGCGAGCCGTACGGCTGCCTGGTGGGCGACTACTACTTCGACCAGTCGCCACCGGACGTCGAACTGCTGGGCGAGTTGTCGAAAGTCTGCGCCGCCATGCACTCCCCCTTCATCGCTGCGGCATCGCCGACCGTGATGGGCATGGGCTCGTGGCAGGAACTGTCGAACCCGCGCGACCTGACCAAGATCTTCACCACCCCGGAATACGCCGGCTGGCGTTCGTTGCGTGAATCGGAAGACTCGCGCTACATCGGCCTGACCATGCCGCGCTTCCTGGCGCGCCTGCCGTATGGCGCCAAGACCGATCCGGTGGAAGCCTTCGCGTTCGAAGAAAACACCGACGGTGCCGACAGCTCCAAGTACACCTGGGCCAACGCCGCTTACGCGATGGCGGTGAACATCAACCGTTCGTTCAAACACTACGGCTGGTGCTCGCGCATCCGTGGCGTGGAGTCCGGCGGTGAAGTGGAAAACCTGCCGGCCCACACGTTCCCTACCGACGACGGTGGCGTGGACATGAAGTGCCCGACCGAGATCGCTATCAGCGACCGTCGCGAAGCGGAGCTGGCGAAGAACGGTTTCATGCCGCTGCTGCACAAGAAAAACACCGATTTCGCTGCCTTCATCGGCGCGCAATCGTTGCAGAAACCCGCCGAATACGACGATCCGGACGCCACCGCCAACGCCAACCTGGCCGCGCGTCTGCCGTACCTGTTCGCCACCTGCCGTTTCGCCCACTACTTGAAGTGCATCGTGCGCGACAAGATCGGTTCCTTCAAAGAGAAGGACGAGATGCAGCGCTGGTTGCAGGACTGGATCCTCAACTACGTGGACGGCGATCCGGCGCACTCCACCGAAACCACCAAGGCCCAGCACCCGTTGGCGGCCGCCGAGGTGATCGTGGAAGAAGTGGAAAGCAACCCGGGTTACTACAACTCCAAGTTCTACCTGCGCCCGCACTACCAGCTCGAAGGGCTGACCGTGTCGTTGCGTCTGGTGTCGAAGCTGCCTTCGGCGAAAAGCGCCTAAACCACAGATGAGCCGGCTCTTGTGTAGGAGGGGGTGTGCCCCCTCCCACACAAAAGCACTGCCCATTTGGAGTGACTCAAATATCAGTGGCAAGCGCCACACAGGGAGAAAACATGGCTGTTGATATTTTCATCAAGATCGGCGACATCAAGGGCGAGTCCATGGACAAAGCCCACAAAGACGAAATCGACGTGTTGAACTGGAGCTGGGGCATGTCCCAGTCCGGCAACATGCACGTTGGCGGTGGCGGCGGTGCGGGCAAGGTGAACATCCAGGACCTGTCGCTGACCAAGTACGTCGACAAAGCGTCGCCTAACCTGATGATGCTGTGCGCCAGCGGCAAGCACATCGACAAGGTCAAGCTGACTGTGCGCAAAGCCGGTGGTGAAAGCCAGGTCGAGTACATGGTGATCAACCTGGAAGAAGTGTTGGTGACGTCGCTGAGCACCGGCGGTTCGGGCACCGATGACCGTCTGACCGAGAACGTCACCCTGAACTTCGCCCAAGTGATGGTGGACTACCAGCCGCAGAAAGCCGACGGCACCAAAGACGGCGGCGCGGTCAAGTTTGGCTGGAACATCCGTTCCAACACCAAGCGCTGATAGCCCTGGTGCCGTGGCCCTGCGCCACGGCACTACGGTCTCAAGCGCAGCCTCTTGTTCCTCTCGCAATCCGTCCGTGGAGCTGCTTTGGTGGTAACTGAAATCGCTTCCCGCGACCGTCTGCAACCGTCCCTGTTGGACCGGTTGACCGACGAAGACCCAACCAATCCCAAGGAAAGCGCCGACAAACGCGTGCTGTCCCTGACCCAATTGAAAGCCTCGGTGCTGCGTGACCTGGCGTGGCTGCTCAATACCACGTCGTTGCTTGATGCCGATGCGACGCTGCACACCCCGGCCGGTACGTCGGTGATCAATTACGGCCTGCCGGCGCTGGCGGGCAACAGCGTGTCCAGCGTGGACATCAAAGCGCTGGAGGCCCTGATCTATCAGGCCATCGCCACCTTCGAGCCGCGCATCCTGCGCCACACCCTGCGCGTCAAAGCCCGGGTCGGCCACGGCGAGATGAACCACAACGCCTTGAGCTTCGAGATCGAAGGCGACCTGTGGGCACAGCCGGTGCCGTTGCGCCTGCTGCTGCAAACCGACCTGGACCTGGAATCCGGCCATGTGCGCGTGGTCAACGCTGACCAACGGAGGCGCTTATGAACCCGCGCCTGCTGGAGCTGTACAACCAGGAACTGCACCACGTGCGCGAAAGCGCCGCCGAGTTCGCCAAGGAATACCCGAAGATCGCCAGTCGGCTGACCCTGTCCGGTATGGACTGCGCCGACCCGTACGTCGAACGCCTGCTCGAAGGCTTTGCCTACCTGACCGCCCGCGTGCAGCTCAAGCTCGACGCCGAGTACCCGACCTTCACCCACAATTTGCTGGAAATCGCCTACCCGCATTACCTGGCGCCGACCCCGTCGATGACCGTGGTGCAATTGCAGACCGACCCCGACGAAGGTTCGCTGGTCGGCGGTTTCCCGTTGCCGCGCGACACCGTCCTGCGCGCCGCCCTCGGCCGCGAGACCCAAACCTGCTGCGAGTACCGCACCGCGCACCCGGTGACGCTGTGGCCGCTGCAGGTGAGCAATGCCGAGTACTTCGGCAACCCGGCCACCGTACTCGGGCGCCTGGCCGCCAGCGAGCCGAAGGCCAAGGCCGGCCTGCGTCTGACCCTGCGCACCGGCGCCGAGCTGCCATTCAACAGCCTCGATCTGGACAGCCTGCCGCTGTACCTCAGCGGCGCCGACGAGCAACCGTTCCGCCTTTACGAGCAACTGCTGGGCAACGCCTGCGCGGTGTTCGCGCGCAAGCCCGGTGGCGATTGGGTCGAGCGCCTACCGCAAGACGCACTGCGTTCACGCGGGTTCGACGACGCGGACGCGGCCATGCCGGTAGTGGCGCGGGCGTTCCAGGGTTATCGGTTGTTGCAGGAGTACTTCGCCCTGCCCCAGCGGTTCCTGTTCGTGGAGTTCGCCGAGCTGAGCCGGGCGGTCAAGCGCTGCGACGGTCAGGAGCTGGAATTGATCGTGCTGTTCGACCGTCACGAGCCGAGCCTGGAAGGCAGTGTCGGCGCGGCGCAGTTCCTGCCGTTCTGCACCCCGGCGATCAACCTGTTCCCCAAACGCCTGGACCGTATTCACCTGTCCGACCGTGTCAATGAACACCATGTGATCGCCGACCGCACCCGGCCGATGGATTTCGAGGTGCATTCCCTCACCGGCCTGACCGGCCATGGCACCGGACCGGAGCAGCCGTTTCTGCCGTTCTACGCGGTGCGCGACCCGTCGCGCTACGGGCGGGACAAGGCCTACTACACGGTGCGCCGCGAGCCTCGTGTGCTGTCCAGCGACCAACGCCGCAACGGCCCGCGTTCCACCTACGTGGGCAGCGAAACCTTTGTGAGCCTGGTGGACAGCCAGCAAGCGCCGTACCGTCACGACCTGCGCCAACTCGGCGTAACCGCCCTGTGCACCAACCGCGATCTGCCGCTGTTCATGAGCGTGGGCAATGGCAAGACCGACTTCACCCTGGCCGACAGCGCCCCGGTGCTGGCCGTGCGCTGCGTAGCCGGCCCGAGCCGCCCGCGCGCCAGCCATGCCCATGACGCCAAGGCTTGGCGCCTGATCAGCCAGCTGTCGCTCAATTACCTGTCCCTGAGCGAACAGGGCCAGGGCGCCGGCGCTTTGCGCGAGCTGCTGCGGCTGTATGGCGACAGCAACGATGCCGCGCTGCAATTGCAGATCGAGGGTTTGCGCGAAGTCAGCAGTAAAGCCGTGACCCGGCGCCTGCCGATGCCCGGCCCGATCGTGTTTGGCCGGGGCCTGGAAATCACCTTGGAATTCGATGAAAACGCGTTTCGCGGCACCGGCGTGTTCCTGCTCGGTGCGGTGTTGGAACGCTTCCTGGCACGTTACGTGTCGATCAACAGCTTTACCGAGACGGTGATCCGTACCACCGAACGCGGCGAGATCATGCGATGGAAAGCCAAGCCCGGACGTCGTCCGACCCTGTGAGTACCCTGGAAGCGATGCACCAGGAGCCCTGGGAATACGATTTCTTCCAGGCCCTGCGGCGCATCGAATGCGAGTCGCCGCAGCTGCCGCGCCTGGGCCATTCCCTGCGCCTGGCGGACGACCCGTTGCGCCTCGGGCAACAGGCCGACTGCACGTTCGCCCCGGCCACCCTGGCGTCGCTGGAGCCTGGCGGTGACGACCGGCCGGCGCGGCTGGAGCAGTTCTTCTTCGGCCTGGGCGGCCCCAACGGCCCGCTGCCGTTGCACATCACCGAATACGTGCGCGAGCGTCAACGCAACAACGCCGACAGCACCAGCAAACAGTTTCTGGACGTGTTCCACCATCGTCTGCTCAGCCTGTTCTACCGAGCTTGGGCCGAGGCGCGGCCGACGGTCAGCCATGACCGCCCCGACGATGACTACTGGTCCGCGCGCCTCGCCGCGTTGAGCGGTCGCGGCATGCCGAGCCTGCTCAACCAGGGGCTGATTCCCGACACGGCCAAGCTGCATTACAGCGGCCACCTGTCGGCACAGACCCGCTATCCGGACGGTCTCAAAGCCATCCTCAGCGAGTACTTCGGCCTGCCGGTAGAGATCGAGGAATACGTCGGCCAATGGCTCGAACTGCCCGAACGCAGCCGCGTGGGCGTCAACGCCAACCGGCTGGGCGTGGACCTGTGCCTGGGCAGCCATGTGTGGGACCGCCAGCATAAATTCCGTATCCGCCTGGGCCCGCTCACGCTCGATGACTACATGGGCATGCTGCCCGGCCACCAGCCGTTCAACGAACTGGTGGCGTGGGTAGCCGAGTATCTGGGCCACGAATTGGACTGGGACTTGAACCTGGTCCTGCAACAACCCGAAGTACCGGCGCTGCGGCTTAACGGCCAGTTTCGCCTGGGCTTCAACACGTGGCTCGGCCAACCTGCGCACGACGCCAACGACCTAATCCTGGCCCGGCATTACGCCGATCAAGCCACCACCTCAAGGAATCCAGAGCATGGGTGAAATCAGTCGCGCCGCACTGTTCGGCAAACTCAACAGCGTGGCCTACAAAGCCATCGAAGCCGCCACCGTGTTCTGCAAGTTGCGGGGCAATCCTTACGTGGAACTGGCCCACTGGTTCCACCAGTTGCTGCAACTGCAGGACTCGGACCTGCACCGCATCATCCGCCAGTTCAACGTCGAGCCGGCGCGCCTGGCCCGCGACCTGACCGAAGCCTTGGACCGTCTGCCGCGCGGCTCGACTTCCATCACCGACCTGTCGTCCCACGTAGAAGAAGCAGTGGAACGTGGCTGGGTCTACGGCAGCCTGATGTTCGGCGAAAGCCAGGTGCGCACCGGTTATCTGGTGCTGGGCATTCTCAAGACCCCGAGCCTGCGCCATGCGTTGTTGGGCTTGTCCGGCGAGTTCGACAAGATCAAGGCCGAGGCCCTGAGCGAGCGTTTTGACGAATACGTCGGCGACTCGCCGGAAAACGCCTTGACCGCCAGCGACGGTTTCAACGCCGGCGCCGTTCCGGGCGAAGCCAGCGGCGCCATGGCGCCCAGCGCAATGGGCAAGCAGGAAGCCCTCAAGCGCTTCACTGTGGACCTGACCGAACAGGCGCGCAGCGGCAAGCTCGACCCGATCGTGGGGCGTGACGAAGAGATCCGCCAGTTGGTCGATATCCTCATGCGTCGGCGCCAGAACAACCCAATCCTCACCGGTGAAGCCGGGGTGGGTAAAACCGCCGTGGTCGAGGGGTTTGCCCTGCGCATCGTCGCCGGCGATGTGCCGCCGTCGCTCAAGGATGTGGAACTGCGCAGCCTGGACGTGGGCTTGCTGCAAGCCGGCGCCAGCATGAAAGGCGAGTTCGAACAGCGCCTGCGCCAGGTGATTGAAGACGTGCAGGCTTCGCCCAAGCCGATCATCCTGTTTATCGACGAAGCCCATACGCTGGTGGGCGCTGGTGGCGCCGCCGGCACCGGCGATGCGGCCAACCTGCTCAAGCCTGCGCTGGCCCGCGGCACCCTGCGCACCGTGGCCGCCACCACCTGGGCCGAGTACAAGAAGCACATCGAGAAAGACCCGGCCCTGACCCGCCGCTTCCAAGTGGTGCAAGTGGCCGAGCCCTCCGAAGATAAAGCCCTGTTGATGATGCGCGGCGTGGCCTCGACCATGGAACAGCACCACCAGGTGCAGATCCTTGACGAAGCCCTGGAAGCCTCAGTGAAGCTGTCGCACCGCTACATTCCGGCGCGCCAGTTGCCGGACAAATCCGTGAGCTTGCTGGATACTGCCTGCGCCCGTGTCGCCATCAGCCTGCACGCGGTGCCGGCCGAAGTGGACGACAGCCGCCGTCGCATCGAGGCCCTGGAAACCGAGCTGCAGATCATTGCCCGCGAGCATGCCATTGGCATCGACACCGGAGCGCGCCAGAGCAACAGCGAAGCCCTGTTGGCCGCCGAACGCGAGCGCCTGGCCACCCTCGAAAGCCGTTGGGCCGAAGAGAAAGCCCTGGTGGACGAGCTGCTCGCAACCCGTGCCACCCTGCGCGAAAAGGCCGGGGTGGTGGACAGTGGCAACGACGAATTGCGCACTCAATTGGTCGACCTGCAACAACGCCTCACCGCTCTGCAAGGCGAAACCCCGCTGATCCTGCCGACCGTGGATTACCAGGCCGTGGCCTCGGTGGTCGCCGACTGGACCGGCATCCCGGTGGGCCGCATGGCCCGCAACGAATTGGAAACCGTGCTGAACCTGGATCAGCACCTGAAAAAACGCATCATCGGCCAGGACCATGCCTTGCAGATGATCGCCAAGCGCATCCAGACCTCTCGCGCCGGCCTCGACAACCCGAGCAAGCCGATCGGTGTATTCATGCTGGCCGGCACCTCCGGCGTGGGCAAGACCGAAACCGCCCTGGCCCTGGCCGAAGCCATGTATGGCGGTGAGCAGAACGTCATCACCATCAACATGAGCGAGTTCCAGGAAGCCCACACCGTGTCGACCCTCAAGGGCGCGCCACCAGGCTACATCGGCTACGGCGAGGGCGGTGTGCTGACCGAAGCGGTACGGCGCAAGCCCTACAGCGTGGTGCTGCTGGACGAGGTAGAAAAAGCCCACCCGGACGTGCACGAGATTTTCTTCCAAGTGTTCGACAAAGGCGTAATGGAAGACGGCGAAGGCCGGGTGATCGACTTCAAGAACACCTTGATCCTGCTGACCACCAACGCCGGCACCGAGCTGATTTCCCAGGTCTGCAAAGACCCGGCGAACATCCCCGAGCCCGAGGAGATTGCCAAGGCCCTGCGCCAGCCGCTGCTGGAGATCTTCCCACCGGCCCTGCTCGGCCGCCTGGTGACGATCCCTTACTACCCGCTGAGCGACGAGATGCTCAAGGCGATCACCCGCTTGCAGCTCAACCGCATCAAAAAACGTGTGGAGAACACCCACAAGGTCGCCTTCGACTACGACGACGCGGTGGTCGACCTGATCGTCTCGCGTTGCACCGAAACCGAAAGCGGCGGACGCATGATCGACACCATCCTTACCAACAGCCTGCTGCCGGACATGAGCCGTGAATTCCTCACGCGCATGCTTGAGGGCAAGGCGCTGGCGGGTGTGCGGATCAGCAGTCGGGATAATGAGCTGCACTACGACTTCAACGATTGACCTGACGAAACGCGATCAAAACTGTGGGAGGGGGCTTGCCCCCGATGGCGGTGGGTCAGCCAGTAATTTCTAACCTGATACACCACTATCGGGGGCAAGCCCCCTCCCACATTTTTAAACCGGTTTCGTCAGTTATTAAGTCATTTACGGGTTAACCGATGCTATTCAACCAAGCCTCACGCCTGGCCAAGATCACCAGCCCCCTCGGGCCGGATGTGCTGCTGCTCAATGAAATGGGCGGTGGTGAAGAGCTGGGGCGCCTGTTCAATTACGAGCTGCAACTGACGTCCCTGGACGCCAACATCGACCTCAACCAGTTGCTCGGCAAACCCATGAGCGTCGGCCTGCAATTGGCGGACGGCGGCGAGCGGCACTTCCACGGCATCGTCGCGCGGTGCAGCCAGAACATTGATCAAGGCCAGTTCGCCAGTTACCAAGTGACGCTGCGCCCGTGGTTCTGGCTGCTCACGCGCACCTCGGACTGCCGGATTTTCCAGAACCTGAGCGTCCCGCAGATCATCAAGCAGGTGTTCCGCGACCTGGGCTTTTCCGACTTCGAAGACGCCCTGAGCCGGCCGTATCGCGAGTGGGAATACTGCGTGCAGTACCGCGAAACCAGCTTCGATTTCGTCAGCCGTTTGATGGAACAGGAAGGCATCTACTACTTTTTCCGCCATGAGCAGGACCGCCATGTGCTGGTACTGGCCGATGCCTATGGCGCCCACACCACCGTGCCGGGCTACGCGTCGGTGCCGTACTACCCCAAGGATGAGCAACAGCGCGAACGCGACCATATGCACAACTGGCATTTGGCGCAGGAGGTGCAGCCGGGCTCCCTGGAACTCAACGACTACGACTTCCAGCGCCCCAGCGCCAGCATCGACGTGCGCTCGGCCATGCCGCGCCCACATACCGCCGGCGACTACCCGCTCTACGACTACCCCGGCACCTATGTGCAAAGCGAAGACGGCGAGCACTACGCGCGTACCCGCATCGAAGCCCTGCAGACCCTGCACGAACAGATCGAGTTCGCCGGCAATGCGCGCGGCCTGGGTTCGGGCCATCTGTTCAGCCTCACCGGCTTCAGCCGCCAGGACCAGAATCGCGAATACCTGATCGTTGGCATCCGCTACTACATCGTCCAGGAAAACCTCGAAAGCGGCGGCGGTTCGGCCTCGGCGCAGTTCGAAAGCAGCCTGACCTGCATCGACGCACAGCAAAGCTTCCGCCCGTTGGCCACCACTCACCGGCCCATCGTCAAAGGCCCGCAAACCGCACTGGTGGTCGGCCCCAAAGGCGAGGAAATCTGGACCGACCAGTACGGCCGCGTAAAGGTGCATTTCTATTGGGACCGTCACGACCAATCCAACGAAAACAGCTCGTGCTGGATTCGTGTGTCGCAGTCCTGGGCCGGCAAGAACTGGGGCTCGATGCAGATTCCGCGGATCGGCCAGGAAGTGATTGTGAGCTTTCTGGAAGGCGACCCGGACCGACCGATCATCACCGGGCGGGTGTACAACGCCGAGCAGACCGTGCCCTACGACCTGCCCGAGAACGCAACCCAGAGCGGCATGAAAAGTCGCTCCAGCAAGGGCGGCACGCCGGCCAACTTCAATGAAATCCGCATGGAGGACAAGAAGGGCCTGGAGCAGTTGTATATCCATGCCGAGCGCAATCAGGACATCGTGGTGGAGGTGGATGAGAGCCACTCCGTCGGGCACGACCGCAACAAGAGCATTGGCCACAACGAGACGGTCACCATCGGCAACAACCGCCTGCGCATCGTCAAGCAGGAAGACATCCTCTCGGTGGGCCAGCGCAAGACCGACAGCATCAGCCAGAGCTATGTGATCGAGGTGGGCGAAAACCTGCGCCTGGTCTGCGGCGAAAGCATCCTGGAGTTGAATGCCAGCGGGCAGATCAACCTCACCGGCGTAAACATCAGCTTCTATGCCAGCGGCGATGCCGAGATCAATACCAAAGGCGTGCTGCACCTCAATAACGGCGGCGGCCCTGGCGCCACGCCCGATGGACAGGGCCAGAAAACCAGCATCGACGCCAATATCAAAGCCGCGTTCCCCGCGCCGAAAAGCTCCTGACGAGACCCGTTTGCCATGACGTACCGAATCAACGAATTCCAGTTCAAACTGCCGGCGAGCGAGCTGCAGGATGCGACGATCAACATCCTCAAATTCCCTGAGCTGGGCACATCCCTGATCGTCAGCCGCAGCCAGCTGGCCGACGGCGAAACCCTGCACAGCAACTTCAACGACCAGCTCCAGCGCCTGGAAAAACAGGTGCAGGATCTGCGCTATCAACCGGGCGTGGACGTGCGCTTGGGCGCCGCGCAGGAAGTGGAAGGCATCGAGCTGCGCAGCCAGTTCAACAAGGGCAACGACAAGGTGTTCCAATACCAGCTGGCGCTGGTGATACCGGGCACGCGCAAGATGCTCGCCTTGAGTTATGTGAAGGCCGAGAAGCTTGGGGAGGCCGAAGCGGCGCATTGGGCGCTGATCAAGAACTCGCTGTCGTTCGACGCCATTTCCTGATGAGCTGCCTGCATGTCTGACGCGCTTTGGGCGGCCCGCATGGGCGATGCGCTCTCCCACACTTCGATGATGGCCGACATCCTCGGCGGTGTGCTGGAAGTGGCGGCCAACATCGCGATCACGGCGGTGGCGACGGCGGCGGTGGTTGCCGCCACCGGGATTACCGTGGCCACTGGCGGGCTCGGTTGCTTCCTGTTGGGCGCCGTGGTGGGCACGGTTGTCGGCCTGGCCATGAGCAAGACCGGCGCGGACAAAGGCTTATCGAATTTATGCGAGAGCTTCAGCAACGCCCTGTTTCCGCCCACGGTGCAGGCGAACATCCTCACCGGCTCCACCAACACCCTGACCAATAACATTCCGGCCGCTCGCGCCGCCGGGGCGATCACCTCTCACGTCGCACCCGCCGGCACTGAGCTGGAAGAGCCCGCGCCCGAGCCAGAAGCCAGCTTCCTGGACATGGCCGAGAGCTTCTTCTCGCAGATGTGGCGCCCCACGGTGGCCACGCCCGCCCCCGGTGCCGAACCCAAGCCGCTGGATCAGGTGACGTGCACAAAACATCCGCCGATGCCGCCGCAGTTTCTGGCCGAGGGTTCGGAAAAAGTCACCATCAATGGCCAACCGGCGGTGCGCAGCGGTGACCGCAGCACCTGCGATGCAACGGTGGTGTCGTCGGGGCTGATCTCCTCCAACGTGACCATCGGCGGCGGTTCGGTGGTGGTGCGTGAGATCCGCAGCGGCAAGACACCGGGCGTCGGGCTGGCGGTGACGGCGTTGCTGATGCTCAAGGGCGGCAAGGGCAAGTTCTTCAGCAAGTTGCCCTGCATGTTGATCGGCGGCGCGGCCTCGATGGCCGTCAGCAGTGCGATGGGGGCGATGGCCAACGCGGCGATGGGCTCGTCGAACCCGGTGCACGCGGCCACCGGCGCCAAGGTGTTGGGCGGTGACGAAGAGCTGGATTTCGTCCTGCCGGGCATCCTGCCGATTGATTGGCAGCGGTTCTACAACAGCCGTGACGAACGCACGGGCAGCCTGTTCGGCCCAGGCTGGAGCGTGCCGTATGAAGTCTGCGTCGCCATCCAGCCTCACCCCGACGGCGGTGAAACGCTGATCTACACCGATGAACAGGGCCGGCCTATCGACATGGGCAGCATCCCCCTGGGCGGCGCGGTGTTCAGCGCCGGTGAAGGGCTGGCCGTGCGCCGACATCTTAACGGGCAGTTGCTGATCGAGAGCGATGACGGCCTGTATCGTTTGTTCGAACCCTCCGCCAATCCGGCATTGCTGCGTCTCAGCCAGCTCGGCGACCGTAACGAAAACCGCATCTATGTCGATTATGACGACGCTGGGCGCCTGGTCCGACTGCGCGATACCTTCGATCTGGTGCAAGTGGAGTTGATCCGTGATCAAGGTCACGTGGTGCGGCTCGAACGGCTGTACCCGGACCAGCGCCGCGAAGTGCTGGTCAGCTATGGCTACGACGCTATCGGCAACCTGGCAGAGGTCCGCGATGCCACTGGCCAAGTGCAGCGCCGCTTCAGCTACGATGCTGGCCGGCGCATGGTGGAGCACCAGCTACCGACCGGGTTGCGCTGTTTCTATGAGTGGGCCTTGGTTGAAAACGCGGAATGGCGCGTGGTCCGGCACTGGACCGACGAAGGCGACGCCTACCAGTTCGACTATGACTTGCAGGCCGGTATCACGCGGATTACCGACGGCTTGCAACGCGTCAGTACCCGCCACTGGAACACCCAGCACCAGATCGTTCGGTACAGCGACAACCTCGGGCAAACCTGGCTGTTCGAGTGGAACGACGAACGCCAATTGCTCAGCGCCACCGATCCGCTGGGCGGGCGCTATGCGTACAGCTACGACGATGCCGGCAACCTGATCGGCGAGACTGACCCGCTGGGCCGCAGCGACTCGACCTTGTGGCTTGAGCATTGGGCACTGCCGCTGGTGGAGACCGACGCCGCCGACAATAGCTGGGCGTATCGCTACGATCAGCGCGGCAACTGCATCGCCGAAACCGACCCGCTGGGCTATGTCACTCGCTATCGCTATGACGATCACGGCCAGCCCGTAGAAATCATCGACGCCACTGGCAAAAGCAAGAAGCTGCGCTGGAACACGTTCGGGCAGTTGGTCGAGCACGTGGATTGCTCCGGCTACCCCACCCGCTTCAGCTACGACGAACGCGGCAATTTGCAGGTCATCACCGACGCCCTTGGCGAGCGCACCCTGTTCAGCTATGACGCCCAGGGGCGCCTGCTCAGCAGCCAATTGCCGGACGGGCGCACCGAGCAATATCAACGCAACACCAGCGGCCAACTGGTGGGTTACACCGACCCGGCCGGGCATACCACCCTGTACCAGCACAACCGTCGCGGCCAGGTGCGCCAGCGCATCGACGCCCATGGTCGGCAGGTGCAGTTCGGCTATGACAGCTATGGGCGCCTGCAGGCGCTGATCAACGAAAACGGCGAGCGTTATCGGTTTGCCTGGGACGCCGGCGATCGGTTGACCGAGCAGCAGGACCTGGATGGCAGCGCCAAGCGCTACCGCTACGATCCGCTGGACAATGTGATTGCGGTGACCGCTGTACCGGCCCCGTACGGCAGTGGTTTGGCGGTCGTCCCCGAGACAGCGCCCGCGCCCATCGTCCATCGATTGGAGCGCGACGCTGTTGGCCGCCTGATCGCCAAGACCACCGACGATGGCCGCACGGACTACAGCTATGACGCCGTGGATCAGCTTACGGCGGTGACGTTCACCGACTTGCACGGCAACACCCAGGCCCTGAGCTTCGCCTACGACGCCCTTGGCCAGTTGCTCACCGAACAGAGCTCGGCGGGCAGCCTGCACCACCACTACGACGAACTCGGCAACCTGATCCAGACCCAACTGCCCGACGGCCGCTGGCTCAACCGCCTGTACTACGGCAGCGGCCACCTGCATCAGATCAACCTCGATGGCCAGGTGATCAGCGACTTCGAACGCGACCGCCTGCACCGCGAAGTGCTGCGCACCCAAGGTCAGCTCAGCACCCGCAGCGAATACGACCGCAGCGGCCGTCTGCGCGCACGTCAACGTCGTCTCACAGGCCAACCATCGCTGTTACCGGCATCCGCGCAGAAACAATTCGAATACGACCCCGCTGACAACCTGATCGGCAAACTCGACCAGCAGCCCGCCACACAACACCGCCAACTGCTGCACTACGACGCCACTGGCCGCATCATCGCCAGCCAGGACAACCTGCACGGCCAACGCGAAACCTTCGCCTACGACGCCGCCGCCAACCTGCTCGACGGCCCGCAGGCGGGTGCCGGGTTAGTGGTGCATAACAAGCTGCTGACTTATCAGGACAAGCGTTATCGCTATGACGCCTTTGGCCGCACAATCGAAAAACGCAGCACCGCGCGCGGCCTGCAACGCTTTGCCTACGACGCCGAAAGCCGCCTGATCGAAGTACGCAATGAAAACGGCAGCGTGGTCAGAATGACCTACGACCCGCTGGGCCGACGCATCGCGAAAACCGAGCACGGCGGTGACGGGTATCCGCTGGGGGAAACGCGTTTTGTGTGGGATGGCTTGCGGTTGTTGCAGGAACACCGCCACAGCCAAACCAGCCTGTACGTCTACGAAAACGAAGGCTACGAACCCCTAGCCCGCATTGACGGCAGCGGGCCTCTGCAAAAAATCCGCTACTACCACAACGACCTGAACGGCTTGCCGGAGCAACTCACCGAAGCGGACGGGCACACGGTTTGGCAGGCGACGTATCGGGTGTGGGGCAACACACTGGAAGAGGTGCGCGAGCCTTATTACATTGAAGAGCAGAACCTGCGGTTTCAGGGGCAGTATCTGGATCGGGAGACGGGGCTGCACTACAACACGTTCAGGTTTTATGATCCGGATGTGGGGCGGTTTACTACGCCGGATCCGATTGGGTTGTTGGGCGGATTCCATCTCTACCAGTACACGCCTAACCCATTTATGTGGCTGGATCCGCTTGGGTTAAGTTGCTCAAGTGATGCAAAAAAACTCGGCGGCAGGCTGGGCAAGGCGCCAAGCAAGGACTATCGGGCACATCATATTGTCATGTCCAACTCAAAAGACATACGGATGCGCTTCCTAAGAAGGCGCATGGAGAGACTTGGTATCGATATAAACCAAAAAGAAAATGGCATATGGCTGCCAGTCAATTCAAAATCTCGGCTACCAAACACCAAAGCAACTGCCCATGCGGGAGAAGGCGTACATGGAAATGCATATAAACAACATGTGTGGGATACGCTAAAGGGCGCAAAAACAAAGACCGATTTCGAGCAAGGACTCAAGACACTTAACCTAGAGCTCGCTGGCGGCAAAACTTTCCCACTGGCAAAATAGGAATATTTATCATGAAGGATTTTTTGCTTTCGCTAATCAATGAATACAAAGAAAAATACAGCGACCTTATATTTCACGTAGAAAAATCGCATGTATCGAAACAATGGGGCATGGGCCTCATGCCCTCATATAACCCCGCACCTTATATCTGTGAACTTCAAGGATCTAGCCCAGGCCGCTTACTTAAAAACAGCTCTAAACCAGCCAATAACAAGCAATGCTATTTTTTAGACAATCACCAAGAAATAATAGCCGAAATACAATACGCAAAGCATATAAAACTCAAAGAGCAATGGATTATCTATAGAAGATTCTTCATAAACACTCCAGCTTCCATTATAGAACTAAATTTCGGCAGTACTTTAGAAAAAAACATGGATGCCAATCTCGACTCAGTTGCCGTTAACAAGCTCGAAGGCGGACACACGATAGCGCACTATAGTTTGCTCAATACTGGCGAATACTTTGAAACCTTTTACAAATATAATGGGGGAAAAATAGTTTCAGTTACTGAAAATATCTGGCGAGACACATTTACAACGAGAATTTATGAAATAACACACGCTAATGGCGCCCCCACCATCTACGAATTACTCCACGACAACAGCAAAATATTAATATATCCAGAAAACTGACTTTTCTATCCAACGACCGGTTTTGCGGGCGCTATGCTTACAGCTACGACGAAGCCGATAACCCTGACTCAGACACAACTGCACGACGGCTGTTGGCTCAACCGTTTGCACTACGGCAGCGGCCACCTGAACCAGATCAGCCTCAACTGCCGAGTGATCAGCGACTTCGAACGCGACCGTCAGCTGCGCGAAATGATGCGCAGGCACCTGCAGCGAATACGACGCCGCCGCCAACCTGCTCGACGGCCCGCAACCCGGCGCCGGGCTGGTGGTGCACAACAAGCTGCTGACTTATCAAGACAAGCGTTATCGCTGTGACGCCTTTGGCCGCACAATCGAAAAACGCAGCACCGCGCGCGGCCTGCAACGCTTCGCCTACGACGCCGAAAGCCGCCTGATCGAAGTACGCAATGAAAACGGCAGCGTGGTCAGAATGACCTACGACCCGCTGGGCCGACGCATCGCGAAAACCGAGCACGGCGGTGACAGGTATCCGCTGGGGGAAACCCGGTTTATGTGGGATGGCCTGCGGTTGTTGCAGGAGCATAGACACAGTCAGACCAGTCTTTACATCTACCAAGACGAAGGCTACGAGCCTATTGCCCGCATTGACGGCAGCGGGCCTCTGCAAAAAATCCGCTACTACCACAACGACCTGAACGGCTTGCCGGAACAACTCACCGAAGCGGATGGGCACACAGTTTGGCAGGCGACGTATCGGGTGTGGGGCAACACACTGGAAGAGGTGCGCGAGCCTTATTACATTGAAGAGCAGAACCTGAGGTTTCAGGGGCAGTATCTGGATCGGGAGACGGGGCTGCACTACAACACGTTCCGGTTTTATGATCCGGATGTGGGGCGGTTTACTACGCCGGATCCGATTGGGTTGGAGGGGGGGTTCAATCTTTACCAATACGCTCCGAACCCTGTAGGTTGGGCAGATCCATGGGGCTGGGCTTATGCAGGGGTTGATTTCACTGGGAGCAGTGATTTGTATCCGATAAAAGGCTCACAAAGAAATATTGTGACGATCAAGATGCAAGGCTCTAGATCACGCGACTTTACTCAAGCGTACAAGGAAGCAGGTATTCCTAGAAGTGCCAAAAACCTCTATACCTGGCACCACGTTGATGACTTCGATCCGAAGACTGGCAATACAACAATGCAACTGGTCAGAAAATCTGCACATGAGGCGACTTACCCCCATAGTGGTTCAGTTGCTCAATACGAGAAACATTTCAAAGTTAAATACGACAGCAGCGAGTCAGTTCTTGCGGCCTCCAAAAAAGGTTGGCTCGCCAACAAAATCCCCAGCAGTAAAGTCAAACCCGGACGCTGCTCATGATTGGAGATCACGATGTTTGAAAATAAATTTTCGGACTGCGAAACGGCCATTACTCCAGCTGACTTGGATGAGCTGGAGTCCGTTATAGGTAAAAAATTGCCCACGGCCTTTAGAAATCATTATCTTACGTACAACGGAGGCATGCCTGAACGACCTTATTGGGAGAGCGAAGACTTTTTCGACCCTATCGAAGTAGCATCTTTCAGGCCGATTGCATACGGGGAACCCACGCTGCTGTCTACCTATCAACTGATGCTGAAAAAAAAGGTAATCCCCTCACATCTTCTTCCCTTCGCAGACGATCTAGGAGGCAACTTTTTTTGCTTAAACCTAGATTCGGGAGGCATCAGCTATTTCACGACGGATACCTTCGATAGCGAATTGAGCCCTGAGGAGAATCACGCTGAATCCGAAAAGCCTGTGTGCTCAAATTTTCTAAGGTTCGTTCAAGGGCTGGTTGATGAGACCGATGTTGACGAGGAATAAGAGAAAAAACTGGTTTTCTCAAGCATCTTTTCTCCTTGTGGAGTCAGATTCAGCAGTTCTGGAAACTAAGGAGCTGCGTCTTAGAGATTTCCGACAACGCCCTGTTGGTGATCCCCTAGACACCACTCTCACAATCATTCATCGACTAAACGCGACGCAGTTGACCGCCTGATCCAGCCCCAACTGCCCGACGGCCGCTGGCTCAACCGCCTGTACTACGGCAGCGGTCACCTGCATCAGATCAACCTCGATGGCCAGGTGATCAGCGACTTCGAACGCGACCGCCTGCACCGCGAAGTGCTGCGCACCCAAGGCCAGCTCAGCACCCGCAGCGAATACGACCGCAGCGGCCGCCTGCGCGCACGTCAACGTCGCCTGGCGGGCCAACCATCGCTGTTACCGGCAGCCGCACAAAAACAATTCGAATACGACCCCGCCGACAACCTGATCGGCAAACTCGACCAGCAGCCCGCCACACAACACCGCCAACTGCTGCACTACGACGCCACCGGCCGCATCATCGCCAGCCAGGACAACCTGCACGGCCAACGCGAAACCTTCGCCTACGACGCCGCCGCCAACCTGCTCGACGGCCCGCAGGCGGGTGCCGGGTTAGTGGTGCATAACAAGCTGCTGACTTATCAGGACAAGCGTTATCGCTATGACGCCTTTGGCCGCACAATCGAAAAACGCAGCACCGCGCGCGGCCTGCAACGCTTTGCCTACGACGCCGAAAGCCGTCTGATCGAAGTACGCAATGAAAACGGCAGCGTGGTCCGGATGACCTACGACCCGCTGGGCCGACGCATCGCGAAAACCGAGCACGGCGGTGACGGGTATCCGCTGGGGGAAACCCGGTTTATGTGGGATGGCCTGCGGTTGTTGCAGGAGCATAGACACAGTCAGACCAGTCTTTACATCTACCAAGACGAAGGCTACGAGCCTATTGCCCGCATTGACGGCAGCGGGCCTCTGCAAAAAATCCGCTACTACCACAACGACCTGAACGGCTTGCCGGAACAACTCACCGAAGCGGATGGGCACACAGTTTGGCAGGCGACGTATCGGGTGTGGGGCAACACACTGGAAGAGGTGCGCGAGCCTTATTACATTGAAGAGCAGAACCTGAGGTTTCAGGGGCAGTATCTGGATCGGGAGACGGGGCTGCACTACAACACGTTCAGGTTTTATGATCCGGATGTGGGGCGGTTTACTACGCCGGATCCGATTGGGTTGTTGGGGGGCGTAAATTTTTATCAGTACAGCCCCAATCCAATATCCTGGATTGATCCATGGGGATTGACCCCCGAACTTTACTACCTGATAGCGAAGAAAGATGGCCTTTATGACGAGATGGCCTGGGGGCATAAAAAGCCCGTTGGTAAAGTTTTTTTGAAAAAGGGTGAAATTTGGAAAGTCGGTGAAACGGTCAATCCTAATAGGCGATACACACAGAAATGGCTGAAAGCTAATAATCTTGCTTACAAACGTGTTATGGCCGCCCCAACGAAGGGCAACATGCAGATATGGGAAAGATTAAAAATCGGAAAATATTTCAAACGCCGTGGAAAACTGCCACCAGGTAACAAATGCAGGCACTGACTGAGGATTACTTTATGCGAGTCGATACAACGTCTGACTCTCCCAGCTGGACAAAGGTCTTTGAAATCACTGACGAGCTAAATGGCTTGAGTGAGATTTTCGAAAAAAAGTATCCTGCCCTCGACTGGGAGCTAGCAGTCTGCATGCGGTGCCTGCCGAAGGGGCTGGACCGGAAAACATTTTGCCGGTACTACGCAAAAGACAAAATGTTCGGTCTAGATATTTCCATGGACGAGGAAGATTTTGTCCCGCATAAAAAAGATAAATCCGCTCAGCGCAAATTAATCGGTGCGGCATTTATTAAGTTTTTTGTCGAGAGCATTAAAAAGTACGAGAAAAAGCTGCCTAATCTTCAGCCAGTTTCAGCAGAACTGATCGCGGATGTACAGCAGTGGTGTGTCGAGAACGGGTGGACAGCCTAAACTCTAATGATTGTGCAATTTCACAAAAAATGGGCACCCAACCCCGTCGGCGTGCCCACTTTTCCTACCACCCCGCCTCCCTTCGGACGGTACTGCGCTTACGGGTTGACGCTGTCTTTAAGCGACTTGCCCGGCTTAAACGCAACGGTATTGCTGGCCTTGATCTTCACAGGCTCGCCGGTTTGCGGGTTTTTGCCGGTGCGGGCGCCGCGGTGGCGTTGCAGGAAGGTGCCGAAGCCTACCAGGGTGACGCTGTCCTTGCGGTGCAGGGCGCCGGTGATTTCTTCGAGAATGGCGTTGAGGACGCGGTTGGCCTGCTCTTTGGTGAGATCCGCTTTTTCAGCGATGGCGGCTGCGAGTTCGGGTTTACGCATAAGTGAAGCCTCTTTGACGGTTTTTTGTTGTTATGTCCGTGCCGCTCTCTGACGGAGCGGCGCCCAAAGCGCCGCAGGCTCTACTCTGCGGCAGACGGGAGTGAGGATGGCATGCCCTCGCACGCTCCGCCAGTCTCGCGGCGACCTTTCTAGAGGGAAAAATGTGCTTATTCCGACAGAACGACCGGTATTTACGCCAGCAACGGCGGAAGTTCTTTGTTGAGCGCGAGTTTTTCCATCACGGCGGTGCCCGTCAGCGCATAGCCCAGCAGGCGGCCACTGGCGTCGCGGCACAGCGCCTTGATATCGCCACCCTGCCCCTCGACATTCCACACCCCTTCGGTGCCGCGTGGCGGTGGGGAGACCACCAACGGGCACACCGGTGTTTTTACGGTGACCGGCATCGGGCCATAGCTGACGGCGGTGGCGTTGCCGGCCAGCGTCTGGGCCAGGGCGCGCGCGCAGGTCATCAGAGGCATGACGTACAACAGATTGAGGCCGTCGACCTCGGCGCAGTCGCCCAGGGCGTAGATGTTGGCGTGGGAGGTCTTGAGGTGGCGGTCCACCATGATTCCACGGTTGACCTGCAGGCCCGCCGCGGCTGCCAGGTCGATGCGCGGGCGCAGACCGATGGCCGAGACCACCAGGTCGCAACGGATCACTTCACCGTCCGACAGATGCGCTTCCAGGCCATCGGCCGTGCGTTGCAGGCGGTTGAGCACCGGACCCAGATGGAAGCGTGCGCCAAGGCTTTCCAGGCCGGCTTGCACCGCCGCAGCCGCAGCCGGGTGCAGCAGGGTGGGCATGACTTGCTCGCACGGCGCGACCAGATCGATCTCATAACCACCCAGAATCAGGTCATTGGCAAACTCGCAGCCGATCAGGCCGGCGCCGAGCAGCAGTACGCGACGCTTGCCGGCGGCGGCGGCGCGAAAACGTGCGTAGTCTTCCAGGTCGTTGATCGGGAAGATCAGCTCGGCAGCGTCGCCCTCGACCGGTACGCGCACGGTTTCGGCGCCCCAGGCCAGGATAAGGTCACGGTAAGCCACCGCTTCCTCGCCGATCCACAGGCGCTTGTGGCCAGGGTCGATGCCGCTGACGCGGGTGTGGGTGCGCACCTCGGCCTTGAGTTGCTCGGCCATCGCGCCCGGTTCAGCCATGCTCAGGCCATCGGCTTCCTTGTTCTTGCCAAAGCCGGTGGAGAGCATGGGCTTGGAGTAGGAGCGCCCGTCATCTGCGGTGATCAGCAGCAATGGGGTTTCGCTGTCGAGCTTGCGAAACTCCCGGGCCACGTTGTAGCCGGCCAATCCTGTGCCGATGATCACGACAGGTGCGTTCATTCCTTTCTCCTTGTAGTACGTTTCTTAAATTTCAGATCAGCCGATTTGGATCATTTCGAAATCCGATTTACCCACGCCGCAATCCGGGCACAGCCAATCTTCTGGGACGTCTTGCCAAGCGGTGCCCGGCGCGATGCCATCATCCGGCCAGCCGTCTGCTTCGTTGTAGATAAGGCCGCAGACGATACATTGCCACTTCTTCATTACTTACTTCCTCAGGGTCCAGGCAAATTGGCCGGCGGTCGATGGATCCAGCTTTGCCACTCGGCTCAGGGCGTTTTGTACTGACCGGGGCGTGCAGATGCAAGCGTCATCGACTCAACGGGCCGGTTGAGCCCGGCAAAAGACCGGGACGCCATGGTAAGCTCGCCGCCTCTTTTACTGCCCATACCGACTCGCCGTGCCGCACTCACTCGCCCGCCCCGCTGCTTGCCAATGGCTGCCCCAGAGCCTTCTGAACCCGGCGCCCGCGCCGTTGACCCTCGACTGGTTGTTCGACGAAGGCTCACTGACGCGGCGACTGACCGAGCTGTCCAACGAGGGCTTTAGCGTCACGCCGCTGTTCGAAGGCTGGCAGCCGCTACGCGAGGATGAGTGTGTTGCGCTGCAGCTGGCGCCGGCCAGTATCGGCTGGGTACGCGAGGTGTATTTGCGCGGGCACGGCCAACCCTGGGTGTTTGCCCGCAGCGTGGCGGCGCGCAGCGCCTTGCAGGGCGATGGGCTGCAGATGGACGAATTGGGCAGCCGTTCGCTGGGTGAGTTGCTGTTCTGCGACCGCGCGTTCACCCGCCAGGCCATTGAAGTGTGCCGCTACCCCCGGCACTGGCTGCCCACAACGGATCAGGCCGATGGGTTGTGGGCCCGCCGCTCACGTTTCGACCGCGGCGCATTGAGCGTGCTGGTGGCGGAAATCTTCCTGCCGAGCTTCTGGCATGCGCTGCATGATCCTTCGGAGAACCGCTGATGTATCAACGCCTGCTCCAATCCTTCAACCGCCTGAATCCCAGGGCTTGGGACTTCATTCAATTAACCCGCATGGACAAGCCCATCGGCATTTACCTGCTGCTGTGGCCGACGCTATGGGCGCTGTGGATTGCCGGCGAGGGCTCGCCGTCCTTGGCCAATATCGTGATTTTCGTGCTGGGCGTGACGCTGACGCGCGCTGCCGGCTGCGTGATCAATGACTGGGCCGACCGCAAGGTTGACGGGCACGTGAAACGCACCGCGCAACGCCCGTTGGCCAGCGGCAAAATCAATTCCAAAGAAGCGCTGGTGTTCTTTGCGGTCCTGATGCTGATCAGTTTCCTGCTGGTATTGCTGACCAATGCCACGACCATCTGGCTGTCCCTGGGCGGCCTGGCGCTCGCGGTCAGCTATCCCTTTATGAAGCGTTACACCTATTACCCGCAGGTGGTGCTGGGGGCCGCGTTTTCCTGGGGCATGCCGATGGCATTCACCGCCGAAACCGGCCATCTGCCCGCCACGGCTTGGCTGCTGTATATCGCCAACCTGCTGTGGACGGTGGCCTATGACACTTATTACGCCATGACTGACCGCGATGACGATCTGAAAATCGGCGTTAAATCCACCGCGATTCTGTTTGGCGATGCCGACCGCGTGATCATCCTGACCTTGCAAGGTCTTTCACTGGCGTGCCTGCTGCTGGCCGGCGCGCGCTTCGAATTGGGCGGCTGGTTCCACTTGGGGCTGCTGGCGGCTGCGGGGTGTTTTGCCTGGGAGTTCTGGTACACCCGCGATCGCGATCGCCTCAAATGCTTCAAGGCGTTTTTGCACAACCACTGGGCGGGGTTGGCGATTTTTGTCGGGATTGTGGCGGATTACGGGTTTCGCTGAGTTTTGCGGTGTTTGGCAGGGACTCATCGGGGGCAAGCCCCCTCCCACATTTGACTGTATTCACATATCAAGAGGTGGGAGGGGGGCTTGCCCCCGATGGCTTGAGCAGCGCCCAACGATCAGGGCTTGATCACATGCCACGCGCCACCCTTGCCATCGCCGGTCTTGTCACCGGCCTTTTTGTCATCCTTGTAGGTGTACACCGGCTTGCCTTTGTAGGCCCACTGGCTGGTCTGGTCGTCACGGGTGATGACCTTCCAATCGCCCGTCGCCGTGTCGGTGGACTCAGCCTTCAGCGGTGGCCAATTGGTCGCGCACGTGTCATTGCACACTGAATTGCCGTCGGCGTCCTTGTCGAAGGTATAGAGAGTCATGCCTTTGTGATCCACCAACATCCCACCTTGGGTCATCGCCGGCTCCGCCGCGAATGCTAGGCCGGGCAGGGTCAACGCCGCCGCTACCAACAGGGCTTTCCAGGAAACAGTGCTGTGAGTCATCGGAACCTTCCTTTTGTGGTTGTCAGGATTCGGACTCAAAGGGTAGTCCAGAGTGCCGTGAATTGCCCAAGCGACTAAATTACTGTCACACGACTGCAATAATTCCGTTATCTAATGCGGCGCAAGACAGTTAAATGACAAGAGGATTTTTGAGCATGGTTGGCAGGAGCATTCTGATTGTTGACGACGAAGCGCCCATTCGCGAAATGATCGCCGTTGCGTTGGAAATGGCCGGCTATGACTGCCTGGAGGCCGAGAACTCCCAGCAGGCCCATGCCATTATCGTCGACCGCAAGCCGGACCTGATCCTGCTCGACTGGATGCTACCCGGCACCTCCGGCATCGAGCTGGCCCGCCGCCTCAAGCGCGATGAGCTGACCGGGGATATCCCGATCATCATGCTCACCGCCAAGGGCGAAGAGGACAACAAGATCCAGGGCCTGGAAGTCGGTGCCGATGACTACATCACTAAACCCTTTTCCCCACGGGAGCTGGTCGCGCGGCTCAAGGCTGTGTTGCGCCGTGCCGGCCCTACCGACGGCGAAGCGCCTATTGAAGTCGGTGGCCTGCTGCTGGACCCGATCAGCCACCGCGTGACCATCGATGGCAAACCGGCCGAGATGGGCCCCACCGAATACCGTCTGCTGCAATTTTTCATGACTCACCAAGAGCGCGCCTACACCCGTGGCCAACTGTTGGACCAAGTGTGGGGCGGCAACGTATACGTGGAGGAGCGCACCGTGGACGTGCATATCCGCCGCCTGCGCAAAGCCTTGGGCGATGCTTACGAGAATCTGGTACAAACCGTGCGCGGTACAGGCTATCGGTTTTCAACCAAGGGTTGAACCGCAAGCGGTCAGCTACAAGCGGCAAGAGATGCCGCATCGCTCTAACTTGAAGCTTGCAGCTTGAAACTTGAAGCTGCCCCCCAAGGACGTATTTTCAAGTGAATTCGAATTGGCATGGCACCTTGATCCGCCACATGCTCCTGTTGGTCACCGGCTGCCTGTTGGTGGGCCTGATCAGTGGCTATTACGGCTGGAGCCTGGCCATCGGCATCGGTTTGTACTTGGGCTGGACCCTCAAACAACTCCTTCGCCTGCATGAATGGCTGCGCCAGCACAAACCCGACGAAGCGCCACCCGACGGCTATGGCCTGTGGGGCGAAGTGTTCGACAGCATCTACCACCTGCAACGCCGCGACCAGCGGGTGCGCGGGCGCCTGCAAGCGGTGATCGACCGCGTGCAGGAGTCCACCGCCGCGTTGAAAGACGCGGTAATCATGCTCGACAGCGATGGCAACCTGGAATGGTGGAACCGCGCCGCCGAAACCCTGCTGGGCCTCAAGACGCCCCAGGACAGCGGCCAGCCGGTGACCAACCTGGTGCGCCACCCGCGCTTCAAGGAATATTTCGAGCAGGACAATTACGACGAAGCGCTGGAAATCCCTTCGCCCACCAACGACCGGGTGCGCATCCAGCTATACCTGACGCGCTATGGCAACAACGAGCACCTGATGCTGGTACGCGATGTCACGCGCATCCATCAGTTGGAACAGATGCGCAAGGACTTCGTCGCCAACGTCTCCCACGAGTTGCGCACACCATTGACGGTGATCTGCGGATACCTGGAGACGCTGTTGGACAACGTCGACGAGATCAACCCGCGCTGGGGCCGCGCCCTGCAGCAGATGCAGCAACAGGGCTCACGCATGCAGACCCTGCTCAACGACCTGCTGCTGCTGGCCAAGTTGGAAGCCACCGATTACCCCTCGGACAACCAGCCCGTGGCGGTCCCGAGCCTGTTGAAAACCATCAAGAATGACGCTCTGGCCCTGTCGGGCGAGCGCGGGCAGCAGATCAGCCTGGAGGCCGACCCGGCGGTGCTGCTCAAGGGCAGCGAGGGCGAGTTGCGCAGCGCGTTTTCCAACCTGGTGTTTAACGCAGTGAAATACACCCAGGACCAGGGCACCATTCGCATCCGTTGGTGGGCCGATGAGCAAGGCGCGCACCTGAGCGTGCAGGACTCCGGCATCGGCATCGACGCCAAGCACCTGCCGCGCCTGACCGAACGTTTCTACCGTGTCGACTCCAGCCGAAACTCCAATACCGGCGGCACCGGGCTCGGCCTGGCGATCGTCAAACACGTTCTGCTGCGCCACCGCGCGCGCCTGGAGATCAGCAGCGTACTGGGGCATGGCAGTACGTTCACCTGCCACTTTCCCCCCTCTCAGATGACCCGTTCGCGGGCCATCGGCCTAGATGAATAACCCAAAAACGCCATAAGACTAATGTGGGAGGGGGCTTGCCCCGATGACCACAGGTATCTACACATCTTCGGCGTAAACATAACGCGAGAAAATAAGGTTGTTGTGGTGAGCAGGCTTGCCCTGCGCTGGGCTGCGAAGCAGCCCCATTCCAGGCGATGTGGTTTTATCTGGCAAAGCGAGGCGCCTGGGTTTGGGGCCGCTTCGCAGCCCAGCGCGGGGCAAGCCCGCTCTCCACAGAGTTATCTGTGAGCCTTTTAGTTTTGTGTAGATACCTATGCCCCGATGACGGGAGGACAGTCAACTTATCCATAACTGATCCACCGCCATCGGGGGCAAGCCCCCTCCCACAATGGATCTTCAGTGCCTTGGAAAGTAGATTCCACGCCCCGCCCGGCACCGGGCACTAGGCAAGCGCCCCGTCAGCCGCTACATTGGCCGACTTGCGCCTGCCTTTCAGGCCCGCCTGACACCCCTTACTGAACACACGGAACCTGCACAACTCCATCATGGACCCTTCCCCTGGTATCACCCTCGCGACACTCTTCGCCGATTTCGGCATGATCCTCTTTGCACTGATCCTGGTACTGCTCAACGGTTTCTTCGTTGCGGCCGAGTTCGCCATGGTCAAACTGCGGGCCACCCGGGTCGAGGCCATCGCCCACACCAACGGCTGGCGCGGGCAGATTCTGCGCACCGTACACAGCCAGCTCGACGCGTACCTGTCGGCCTGTCAGTTGGGTATCACCCTCGCCTCCCTGGGCCTGGGCTGGGTCGGTGAGCCGGCGTTTGCGCACATCCTGGAGCCGTTGTTGGGCGCGGTGGGCGTTGAGTCGCCGGAAGTGATCAAGGGCGTGTCGTTCTTTGCGGCATTTTTCGTGATTTCCTACCTGCACATCGTGGTCGGCGAGCTGGCGCCCAAGTCTTGGGCCATTCGCAAGCCCGAGTTGCTCTCGCTGTGGACGGCCGTGCCGCTGTACCTGTTCTACTGGGCCATGTACCCGGCCATCTACCTACTCAACGCCAGCGCCAACGCGATCCTGCGTATCGCCGGCCAAGGCGAGCCTGGCCCGCATCACGAACACCATTACAGCCGCGAAGAACTCAAGCTGATCCTGCACTCCAGCCGTGGTCAGGACCCGAGCGACCAAGGCATGCGAGTGCTGGCCTCGGCCGTAGAAATGGGCGAGCTGGAAGTGGTGGACTGGGCTAACTCCCGCGAAGACCTGGTGACTCTGGACTTCAACGCGCCGCTCAAGGAAATCCTCGCGCAGTTCCGCCGCCACAAATTCAGCCGTTACCCGGTGTATGACGCCGAGCGCAATGAGTTCGTCGGCCTGCTGCATATCAAGGATCTGCTGCTGGAACTGGCGGCGCTGGACCATATCCCCGAATCCTTCAACTTGGCCGAGCTGACCCGCCCGCTGGAACGCGTATCGCGGCACATGCCGCTGTCGCAGTTGCTGGAGCAGTTCCGCAAAGGCGGCGCACACTTTGCGCTGGTGGAAGAAGCCGACGGCAAGGTCATTGGCTACCTGACCATGGAAGACGTGCTGGAAGTGCTGGTCGGCGATATCCAAGACGAACACCGCAAGGCCGAACGCGGCATCCTCGCGTATCAGCCGGGCAAGCTGCTGGTACGCGGCGATACCCCGCTGTTCAAGGTGGAACGCCTGCTGGGCGTGGACCTGGACCACATCGAAGCCGAGACCCTGGCCGGGCTGATCTACGACACGCTCAAGCGCGTGCCGGAGGAAGAGGAAGTGCTGGAGGTCGAAGGGCTGCGGATCATCATCAAGAAGATGAAAGGTCCGAAGATCGTACTGGCCAAGGTGCTGCTGCTGGATTGACCGTCAGTTGCCCAACGCAAAGTTGGGCAACGCGCCCACCGGCTGGTTGAACTCATACGGGATCGACACCAACCCCGCCTCGGTGGCGCGTTGAACCACAAAATGCAGATGAGGCCCGCTGCTGTTGCCGGTATTGCCGGACAACCCCAGCGGGCTGCCAACCACCACACGCTGACCCACCTTCACACTGACCGAACCCTGCCGCAGATGCAGATAGACGCCCTGGGTGCCGTCGTCGTGCCGCACGCGCACGAAATTGCCCGACGCATCGCCGCCCCGCCCCGCCTGCTGATTTTCGGTCTTCACCACCACACCGCCCCGCGCGGCAATGATCGGCGTGCCCTCGGGCATGGCGATGTCCATGGCGTAGCGGCTCTTGGGATCGGTATGGCTGAAGCTGCCGTTAGGTCCCTGGGTCAAACGGAACGGCCCGCCACGCCACGGCAACGGGTAGCGATAAGCATGCGGGGTGTCACGAGGTATGGGCGCCTGCGGTAGCGGCCTGTGTACGCGCTCAACGCTGCGCTGCTGAATCACGAACGCCTGGGCGCCGGGGGTATGCCAGTCGCTGTAAATCACCACGCCATTGGCATCGATGGACTTATACAGCGTCATGGCCAGGGTCGACGGCGCGGCCGTTACCAGCGCGCCGCACAACAGCAGGCGAATGAACATGGCGTGCACCTGTCGGGATGACTGAACGGCAGGCTAACAAGGGTTCATGACAATCTTGTAGCCCGCTTACGACAGGTATTGCGCTGGGTCCTAGGGGTTACGCACCCGGCACAAAGTGCTTCTGCGCCGTGCCCCGTGCGATCAGGCGCGAGATGTAGTCCATCTTCTGCGCGTCCTGATCGATGAAGCGGAAAGTCAGTTGCAGCCAGTCGCTGTCCGGCCTCGGCTCAAAGGCGACGACGGCGTGCAGGTAGCCGTTAAGGCGCGCCACTTCGGCGTTGTCGCCTTGCTCCAGGTCCAGCACCGCGCTTTCCAGTACTTGAGGCAGGATTTCACCACGGCGCACCACCAACAGCGCTTCCTTGATGCTCAGCGCCTTGATGACGCATTGCTGGGTGCCGCTGGACAGCCGCAGTTGGCCCTGGCCACGGCCCGCTTGGGCAGATGCAGATGCAGCCGGGGCTTTTACCGGCTGCGTATTGAGCAGGCCGCGATTGGGCGCAGCAGCGGCCGCGGGGGCAGCCTTGATGGCTTCGGGCTTGCCGCCGGTCAGGGCGCTGAGGGAGTCGTTGCCGAAAGCCGAATTCATCTTGGTTGGCGCACTGGCGACCAACGCATCGAGGCGACCGACTTTGTGCAGGGCCTGCTTGACCTTGTTCAGCAACTGTTCGTTGGTGAACGGTTTGCTGACGTACCCGGACACACCGGCCTGGATCGCCTGGACCACGTTTTCCTTATCGCCACGGCTGGTCACCATCACGAACGGCATGGCTTTGAGATGGGTCTGTTCGCGGCACCAGGTCAGCAGCTCCAAGCCGGACATTTCCGGCATTTCCCAGTCGCACAGCACCAGGTCGAAGGTCTCGCGCATTAGAATGGCCTGGGCCTTTTTGCCGTTCACCGCATCTTCAATCTTGATCCCAGGGAAGTAGTTACGCAGGCACTTCTTCACCAAGTCGCGAATAAACGAGGCGTCATCCACCACCAATACACTGACTTTACTCATCGACCCTTTATCCTATAAAAACCGCGGCACGCAGAACGCCTAACTGATGGCATTTTGCCAAAACTCTGTAGTCACGTCGGGACTTTCTTTCACCCGCCGCGCAAATAATTCAGTCGCCACAAACAAAAACGCCCGACCAAAGGCCGGGCGTTAATTTCTCGGGCAACCTTACTTATCGTCAGTTTCGCCCGGAACATTAGGTATTTGATCGGTTGAGCCTTCAACTTCGGCTTTCATGCGTTTGAGCCCCATGTGCCGCACGTCGGTACCGCGCACCAGGTAAATCACCAGCTCCGAGATGTTGCGCGCGTGGTCGCCGATGCGCTCCAGCGAACGCAGCACCCAGATAATGCTCAAGACCCGCGAGATAGAGCGCGGGTCTTCCATCATGTAGGTGGCCAGCTCACGCAGGGCAGTCTTGTACTCGCGGTCGATGACTTTGTCGTACTGGGCCACGGACAGCGCCAGCTCGGCGTCGAAACGGGCAAAGGCGTCGAGGGCATCGCGCACCATGTTGCGCACTTGGTCGCCGATGTGGCGAACTTCCACGTAACCGCGCGGCGCTTCGCCTTCTTCGCAGAGTTGGATGGCACGGCGCGCGATCTTGGTGGCTTCGTCGCCGATCCGCTCAAGATCGATCACGGATTTGGAAATGCTGATGATCAATCGCAGGTCGGATGCCGCCGGCTGACGACGGGCCAGAATGCGCAGGCATTCTTCGTCGATGTTGCGCTCCATCTGGTTGATCTGGTCGTCGATTTCACGCACTTGCTGAGCCAGGCCCGAGTCGGCCTCGATCAGGGCGGTGACGGCGTCGTTGACTTGCTTCTCCACCAGCCCGCCCATCGCCAGGAGGTGGCTGCGCACTTCCTCAAGCTCGGCGTTGAACTGCGCAGAGATGTGATGGGTAAGGCCTTCTTTGCTAATCATGCGTTTGCTCCGCAAAAGCTGTAAGCCGCAAGCTACAAGCCGCAAGCTGATGTGTGTCGTTCCGTTGAACTGCTTTTACTTGCCGCTTGAAACTGGCGGCTTGCAGCTACCCCAACTAGCCATAGCGACCGGTGATGTAGTCTTCGGTCTGTTTCTTTGCCGGATTGGTGAACAGGGTATCGGTGTCGCCGAACTCCACCAGCTTGCCCATGTACATGAACGCGGTGTAGTCGGAAACCCGCGCCGCCTGCTGCATGTTGTGGGTCACGATGACAATGGTGAACTTGGATTTAAGCTCGTAGATCAGTTCTTCCACTTTCAGCGTCGAGATCGGGTCCAGCGCCGAGCAGGGTTCGTCGAGCAACAACACTTCCGGCTCCACGGCGATGGTCCGCGCGATCACCAGACGTTGTTGCTGGCCGCCGGACAAACCGAGCGCCGAATCGTGCAGGCGGTCCTTGACCTCATCCCACAGCGCCGCGCCCTTGAGTGCCCACTCGACCGCTTCGTCGAGGATGCGCTTCTTGTTGATGCCCTGGATGCGCAGGCCGTAGACCACGTTTTCGTAGATGGTCTTGGGGAACGGGTTGGGCTTCTGGAATACCATGCCCACCCGGCGACGCAGCTCGGCCACGTCCTCGCCCTTGCGGTAGATGTTGCTGCCATAGAGGTTAATGGCACCTTCCACGCGGCAGCCGTCCACCAGGTCGTTCATGCGGTTGAAGGTGCGCAGCAGCGTGGACTTGCCGCAGCCCGACGGGCCGATGAAGGCGGTCACGCGCTGCTTGGGAATGTTCATGCTGACGTCGAACAGCGCCTGCTTTTCACCGTAGTACAGGCTCAGGCCCGGCACTTCGATGGCCACGGTTTCTTGAGCCAGGCTCAGGCTCTGCTTGTCGCGACCCAAGGCAGACATGTTGATGCCGTGGGAATGGGTTTCATGTTGCATGGTCTCACTCCGTTCGAAGCTGCAAGCTTTTAGCTGCAAGCTGCAAGATTTGAGCAAAAGCGGCTTGTAGCTTGCCGCTTGTGGCTAATAGATTCAGCTGTCCAACGCCTTGTACTTCTCGCGCAGGTGGTTACGAATCCACACCGCCGACAGGTTGAGCGTGGCGATCACCAGCACCAGCAGCAGCGCGGTGGCGTACACCAGCGGTCGCGCGGCTTCGACGTTGGGGCTCTGGAAGCCGACGTCATAAATATGGAAGCCCAGGTGCATGATCTTTTGATCCAGGTGCAAGTACGGGTAGTTGCCGTCCAGCGGCAGCGACGGCGCCAGTTTCACCACACCTACCAGCATCAGCGGCGCCACTTCACCGGCGGCACGGGCCACGGCGAGGATCATGCCGGTCATCATGGCCGGGCTGGCCATCGGCAGTACGATTTTCCACAGCGTTTCCGCCTTCGTCGCGCCCAGGGCCAGGGACCCTTCGCGCACTGTCCGCGGGATCCGCGCCAGGCCTTCCTCGGTGGCTACGATCACCACCGGCACCGCCAGCAGCGCCAGGGTCAGCGAGGCCCACAACAGGCCCGGGGTGCCGAAGGTCGGCGCCGGCAGGGCTTCGGCGAAGAACAGCCGGTCAACCGAACCCCCCAATACATACACGAAGAAGCCCAGGCCGAACACGCCGTAGACGATGGCCGGTACACCGGCCAGGTTGTTCACGGCGATCCGGATAATGCGGGTCAGGGTGTTCTGCTTGGCGTACTCGCGCAGGTACACCGCCGCCAGCACACCGAACGGGGTCACGATCATCGCCATGATCAGCGTCATCATCACGGTGCCGAAGATAGCCGGGAAGATCCCGCCTTCGGTGTTGGCTTCCCGTGGGTCATCGCTGAGGAATTCCCAGACCTTGCTGAAGTAGAAGCCGATCTTGGTCATGGTGCCCATGGCGTTCGGCTGGTAAGCGTGCACCACTTTGCCGATGCCGATTTCCACTTCCTTGCCGTTGGCGTCACGGGCCGTCAGCGCATCGCGGTTGAACTGGGCGTGCAGGTCGGCCAGGCGTGCTTCGATGTCTTGGTAGCGCGCATTCAGCTCGGCGCGGTCGGCATCCATGTCGGCCTGGGCGGCGGCGTCGAGCTTGCCTTCCAGTTCCAGTTTACGGCCGTGCAGGCGGATACGTTCCAGGCCGGCGTTGATTGCGCCGATGTCGGTTTTTTCCAGGCTCTTGAGCTGAGCGGCCAGCTTGTTGACGCGGTCGACCCGGGCCTGCAGCTCCGGCCACGCGGCCTCGCCTTCTGCGATGACCTTGCCGTCCTGCTTGACGTTGACCAGGGTGCCGTAGAAGTTGCCCCACTCACGACGCTCAATCGCCATCAGCTCTTTAGGCTTGGTCTGGTCCTTCAACCACTCGCCGACGATCCAGGTGAAGTCGTTGCCGTTCAGGTCGCGGTTACCGACCTTGATCAGCTCGCGGGTCATGAACTCCGGGCCTTCGTCGGGCACCGGCAGACCGGCGCTTTTAAGGCGCTCGCGCGGCACTTCTTCTTTCTGCACCACTTCGCCTATGACGATGTGGTTGGCCTGGCCAGGCACGCTGTAGTTGGCCTGGATCAGGTCGGCCGGCCAGAAGTGGCCCAGGCCCCGCACCGCGATCACGGCCAATAGGCCAATGGTCATGATGACCGCGATGGACACCGCGCCACCGCTGATCCAGACGCCAGGGGCGCCGCTCTTGAACCATCCATTCAGGGAGTTCTGTTTCACAGACTTCTACCTTTCTTAAAGCGACGAGTATTTCTTGCGCAGACGCTGACGAATCAGCTCCGCGAGGGTGTTCATGATGAAGGTGAACAGCAGCAGTACCAGCGCCGAGAGGAACAGCACACGGTAGTGACTGCCGCCCACTTCCGACTCGGGCATTTCCACCGCGACGTTGGCCGCCAGGGTGCGCAGGCCTTCGAACAGGTTCATCTCCATCACCGGGGTGTTGCCGGTGGCCATCAGCACGATCATGGTCTCGCCGACGGCGCGGCCCATGCCGATCATCAGCGCCGAGAAGATGCCCGGGCTGGCGGTGAGGATCACCACGCGAGTCATGGTCTGCCACGGCGTGGCGCCCAGGGCCAGGGAGCCCAGGGTCAGCCCGCGCGGCACGCTGAACACGGCGTCTTCGGCGATGGAGTAGATGTTCGGAATCACCGCAAAACCCATGGCCAAGCCCACCACCAGAGCGTTGCGCTGGTCGTAGGTGATGCCCAGGTCGTGGGAGATCCACATACGCATGTCGCCGCCGAAGAACCAGGTTTCCAGGTACGGGCTCATGTACAGCGACAGCCAGCCCACGAACAGGATCACCGGGATCAGGATCGCGCTTTCCCAACCGTCGGGTACACGCAGACGCAGGGATTCAGGCAGGCGGCTGAAGATAAAACCGGCCACCAGGATGCCAATCGGCAACAGCATCAGCAGGCTGAAAATCCCCGGTAGATGCCCTTCGACATACGGCGCCAGGAACAGACCGGCGAAGAAGCCCAGGATCACCGTCGGCATCGCTTCCATCAGCTCGATCACCGGCTTGACCTTGCGACGCAGGCTCGGCGCCATGAAGTAGGCGGTGTAGATCGCCGCCGCAACGGCCAGCGGCGCGGCCAGCAGCATGGCGTAGAACGCAGCCTTGAGCGTGCCGAAAGTCAGCGGCGCCAGGCTCATCTTGGGTTCGAAATCGGTGTTGGCGGCGGTCGATTGCCAGACGTACTTAGGCTCGTCGTAGTTCTCGTACCAGACCTTGCTCCACAACGCGCTCCAAGAGACTTCAGGGTGCGGGTTATCCAGCAGCAGCGGTTGCAGCTTGCCGCCGGCTTCCACGATCACGCGGTTGGCCCGTGGCGACATACCGAACAAGCCTTGGCCGTCGACTACCGGGTCCACCAGCAGGGTGCGGTGCGCGGTGCTGTGGAACACGCCGAACTTGCCGGAAGCATCCAGGGCGGTGAAGCCCTTACGACGTTCTTCGGCGGTGATTTCCACAATCGGCGCGCTGCCCATCTGGAAGGTACGGATCGGCTTGAAGCGCTGCTCGCCGTCCGGGTCGCGGGCCATGAACCACTGGGCCAGGCCGCCCTTGGAGTTACCGAAGATCAGCGAAATGCCGCCCACCAACTGCGTGCTGGCGGTGATTTCGGCGTTGCCATCTTCCAACAATTTGTATCGACCGTTGAGGCTCTTGTCGCGCAGGCTGAACACGTCGGCCAGGGCGCGGCCGTTGATCACGTACAACCACTGCTGGCGTGGGTCGATAAAGATCGCCTTCACCGGCTCGGTCATTTGCGGCAGCTCGATACGCTTCTGCTCGCTGGTGACTTCACCGGTCATCATGTTTTCTTCGCGGCTCAGGGTCAGCACGTTCAAGTACGAACCGGACGAACCGGCGGCCACCAGCGAGGAGTCGGTGGCGTTGAGCGCGACGTGCTCCAGTGGGCGACCGGCCTCGTCCAGCACGATCGGAGTTTCACCGTAGGGGTATTCGATCGCGGGGGTGATGGTCTTCTTACCGTCCGGGTAGGACACCTTGTAGGTGTGGCGGAACACCATGGCTTGGCCATTGGACAAACCGAGGATCACCAGCGGGCTGCCCGGTTGGTCCTTACCGATGGACGCCACGCTCACACCGGCCGGCAGCGGCAGGTCGATGCGCTTGAGTTCGGCACCGGTGTCCACTTCAAAGAACAACGCCTGGCCTTTGTCGGAAACCCGCATGGCGACTTGATTCTGTTCTTCCAGAGAGATCAGCAACGGCTTGCCAGCGTCTTGCATCCACGCGGGCGTGAGCGCGTCTTCCTTGGTCAGCGAAGCACCTTGGAACAACGGCGCTACCACGTAGGCCAGGAAGAAGAAGATCAGGGTAATGGCGGCCAGCACGGCAAGGCCGCCGACCAGCACATACCAGCGAGTGAAGCGATCTTTGAGCGCGCGGATGCGGCGCTTGCGTTGCAGCTCAGGCGTATTGAAATCAATGCGCTTGGGAGGAGAAGTCGTCGTCATGGTGGAATTGGCCAGATCATTCATGCGCACACCCTAGCGATCCTGTATGACAGAAAGATGACAATGCAGTGACGCAGGAAATCCGCCGCGTAGCAGGGCTGGCAGCGGACTAGAAATTAGGAGGCGAGGTCCAGCTCCTTCGGACCTGCCCGGGCCTTGAACCCAGCCAAGCGGCGGGTTCAAGGCGATTTGACCGGTGGCTTACTTGCCGCCTTCTTTCAGACCCAGATCAGCCAGTGCCTTGGCGGCAACTTTGGCTGGCAGTGGGATGTAACCGTCTTTGACCACCACTTCCTGGCCCTGCTTGGACAGCACCAGCTTCACGAACTCAGCTTCCAGCGGAGCCAGAGGCTTGTTCGGGGCCTTGTTGACGTACACGTAGAGGAAGCGCGACAGCGGGTATTTGCCATTCAGGGCGTTTTCTTCGCTGTCTTCGATGAACTCAGTGCTGCCTTTTTTGGCCAGCGGTACGGTTTTCACGCTGGCGGTCTTGTAGCCGATGCCCGAGTAACCGATGCCGTTCAGCGAGGAACTGATCGACTGCACAACCGACGCCGAGCCTGGTTGCTCGTTCACGTTAGGCTTGTAGTCGCCTTTGCACAGGGCTTCTTCTTTGAAGTAGCCGTAGGTACCGGATACCGAGTTACGACCGAACAGCTGC
This sequence comes from Pseudomonas rhodesiae, assembly GCF_013285305.1. NCBI lineage: Bacteria > Pseudomonadati > Pseudomonadota > Gammaproteobacteria > Pseudomonadales > Pseudomonadaceae > Pseudomonas > Pseudomonas rhodesiae. The sequence continues at coordinate 97,710 of NZ_CP054205.1, forward strand.
ACCGGCTTGTTGGCCAGGTCGCCGGTCACACCCAGGTCGCCCCAGGTTTTCACGTCGGCTTTAGCACCGCACAGGCGAGTCGAGGAGAAGATCGCGTCGACTTGTTCCATGGTCAGGTGCTGGATCGGGTTGTCCTTGTGTACGAACACGGCCAGGGCGTCCACGGCCACCGGAATAGCGGTTGGCTTGTAGCCGTACTTCTGCTCGAAGGCCGCCAGTTCGGTGTCCTTCATCTTGCGGCTCATCGGGCCCAGGTTGGAGGTGCCTTCAGTCAGCGCAGGTGGCGCAGTGGCGGAACCGGCAGCTTGAATCTGGATGTTGACGTTCGGGTATTCCTTTTTGTAACCCTCAGCCCACAGGGTCATCAGGTTGGCCAGGGTGTCAGACCCGACGCTGGACAAGTTGCCCGACACACCAGTGGTCTTCACATACGCCGGAATTGCCGGGTCAACACCAGCGGCCACCGCGTTGGCGGTCGCAACGCCAGCAGCGACAAACGTCATTGCCGCCATCAAACGTTTCAGTTTCATGCCTTGCTCCTAGCAGATAGGGATAGTTGGATCGGGGCCAAGTATCGGTAGGCCGTGTGAACACTCTATGTCTGGAATGTGACAATTAGATGAAAGGCCAGTATGGAACGAGGGCGGCGATTGGAGGGCAACCCCCCGCACCGAACGGGCTGCATGAGCAGATAGATGTTTCGAGGCTCAGGCTTGGAAACACTCTGTAATTGTTAGTGGAAAACTTCCCACAGTTCTCTAGGGTTGTAGCTAGGAATCGACCTGACTAACCTGCCTCGCGTCATTGCATATTCAACCATCAGAGACTCCAAGCCTTTGCAGGCTGAAAAAGCTTCCTAGACCTTAGGTTGACAAAACAAAAGCAAAGCATAACCTTGTCAACCGAAGGAGACCTCACATGATCAACGACCGAATCCGCCGCGCAAGGTTGTTGCGTGGAATGTCGCTGGAAGCGCTTGCGCTCAGCCTTGGCGACATAACCAAGCAAGGCTTGAGCAAATATGAGAAAGGATTGAGCCAACCCAGCTCTCGGCGCCTTCTGCAATTGGCAAAAGCGCTGGAGGTGAGTCCTGAGTACTTCTTTCGTCCCCCAGCTCTGCCCCTCGCGCCACTGGAGTTCCGAAAACTGGCGAAAATGCCTCAATACCGCCAGGTTCAGGTCGAAGAACAGATCCGAGAACATCTGGAGCGCTATATCGCCCTTGAAGCGTGCTTCGACCCGGAGGATATACAAACTGCCAAGACCCCCGCTCAAATGCTGTCGGTATCATCCATTGAGGAGGCTGAACGAGCGGCAGATGAGCTCCGCAGATATTGGGACATTGGTGAAGACCCCATCGCTCATTTGACCGAGCAATTGGAAGAACACGGCATCAAGGTGGTGATGCTCAGCGGCCTAGAGGATTTTGATGGCGCCTGTGCCTCGACCAATGACGGCCAACATGTGCTGATTGCTCTGAATGCACAACGACCAGGCGAACGCATTCGCTTTACCGCGGCACATGAATTGGGCCATTGGGTCATGCGATTGCCAGACGACATGCCCGAGCGCGATAAAGAAAACTGCTGCCACCGCTTTGCAGGCGCTTTTTTATACCCAGCTAAGCGTGTCACCGCAGACTTTGGCGGCCATCAGCGGTCTCGGGTTCATCCCCGGGAACTCTTGATCGTCAAACGCCAATACGGACTATCCATGCAGGCGGTACTCCGTCGCCTGAAAGACCTCAACCTACTGGGTGAGGGCGGCTATAAGTCTCTGACTATTCAATTCAGCAGCAACGGCTGGCGAAAGGCAGAACCTGAACCGCTGCCTTGTAAACCCCCTCAGCGTTTCGAGTCACTTGTGTTCTGGGGGTTGGCGGAGGGACTTATTACCAAGTCACGAGCGGCGGAGTTACTGCGCCGTTCAGTGAAGGCTCTGGACCCCAATTTTCTGGGCTCACTGGAGAGCGCATGAGCCTGATCTATATCAGCGATACCAACATCTGGATTGACTTCAGAAATGCAGGATTGCTGGATCACATGTTCAGGCTGCCGTTCACGTTCTGTTGTACTGACTTTGTGATGTACGAACTTGAGGATTTCCCTCATGACGAACTTCTTGCCAAAGGGCTGGTTGTAGAAACATTCGATGGGGATGGCGTACAAAAGCTCGTCGGCCTGAAAGCCGAACACAACAACAGCTCGCTGGCTGACGTTTCCTGCTACCTGCTCGCACAAGTTACCGGCAGACCATTGTTGACAGGGGATGGGAAGCTACGGCGCCAGGCCATTCGGGACGGATTACACGTGCATGGCGCACTGTGGCTGCTCGATCTGATGGTCGAATATCAAGTCGTCAATACGAGCGAAGCCGCAATGGCTCTGGACAATATGCTCACAGGGGGAGCCCGTCTGCCAGCATCAGAGTGCCTGGCGAGACTCTCCACATGGCGCCCCCTCTAAACTCCGACTAACAGGTACATCCGTGTACACAGTCGGCGTTCTGATCACTCAGCGCCCACGCTTCCACAGATACCCACCCACCAAGATCCCCATCACACACAGCACGGCCACGTAGTACGCCGGGCCCATCGGGCTTTCCTTCATCAGCAGCGACACCACCAACGGCGTCAGCCCGCCGAACACCGCGTAGGCCACGTTGTAGGAGAACGACAGGCCGCTGAAGCGCACCACCGGTGGGAAAGCTTTGACCATCACGTAAGGCACCACGCCGATGGTGCCGACGAACAGGCCGGTCAGGGCGTACAGCGGGAACAGCCAGTCGGGGTGGTCGAGAAGGCTGTGGTAGAGCGTCCAGGAGGTCGCCAGCAGCAACGCGCAACCGGCGGTCAGCACGCGCCCGGCGCCGAAGCGGTCGGCCAGGGCGCCGGAGGCGATGCAGCCCAGGCTCAGGGTCACGATGGCCAGGCTGTTGGCTTGCAGCGCCACGGTGGGGCTGAAGTGATATATGGTCTGCAGCACGGTCGGCGTCATCAGGATGACCACCACCACGCCGGCCGATAGCAGCCAGGTCAGCAGCATCGACAGCACGACGGCGCCACGGTGATCGCGCAGCACCGCGCGCAACGGCAACTCGGCGGCCAGGGTCTTGCGTTGCTGCATCTCGGCAAAAATCGGCGTTTCATGCAACCAGCGACGCAGGTACACCGACAACAGGCCGAACACACCGCCGAGCAGGAACGGGATACGCCAGGCGTAATCCGACACCTGTTCCGGGCTATACAGCGTGTTGATGGCAGTGGCCACCAGCGACCCCAGCAGAATACCGGCGGTCAGGCCGCTGGTCAGGGTGCCGCAGGCATAGCCGATATGCCGTGGCGGCACGTGCTCGGACACAAATACCCATGCTCCCGGCACCTCCCCGCCGATTGCCGCGCCTTGGATGATGCGCATCAGCAGCAACAACAGCGGCGCCCACAAACCGATCTGCGCGTAGGTCGGCAGCAAGCCCATGATCAAGGTCGGCACGGCCATCATGAAGATGCTCAAGGTGAACATCTTCTTGCGCCCCAGCAGGTCGCCGAAGTGCGCCATGATGATGCCCCCCAGCGGACGCGCCAGGTAGCCGGCGGCGAAGATGCCGAAGGTCTGCATCATGCGCAGCCATTCGGGCATGTCGACCGGAAAGAAGAGTTTTCCGACCACGGTGGCGAAAAACACAAAAATGATGAAGTCGTAGAACTCCAGCGCCCCGCCCAAGGCGGACAGCGACAGGGTTTTGTAGTCGTTGCGGGTCAGCGGGCGCGAGGGTTGCGCACTGCTTGCGGGCACGGAGGACATGGCAAGGCTTCTCTTATTAGTCAGAACGGCAGATCCCAGGTGCTGGCTGCGCCAGGACGGGTTCGGCAAGATAGCAAATCGCCTGGAAAAGCACACCAGAAGCACAGTTGACGGAAAAAGCCGCATTACAGCCGCTAAATGCCGACCAAATGAGCGCCGGGAGGTCGTCGTGGCGCATGGGTGTCGATATACTCGGCCCTTGCACGCGCCAGACCCGCAGTCTTGAGGGCTGCTGTGCCAAAACGACGTTGGCGCCACCCAGCCGCTTTGGCAGAGTTTCCCTTTAGTACGCCTTACGAGAAACGCATCAGGCGGGGTATGGTGCTGAAACGTTTTTCCAGAAGACGGCTATCCACTTGAAATACCCATGAAGCGTCACGGGTCAGAGGCACCCTCGGCATGATCGAACTCGAACAAGAAGATCCTATCCCGCAAGGCGATCTCGCCCTGCAAATCACTGCGCTTCCGCGTGAAACCAACGGCTTTGGCGACATCTTCGGCGGCTGGCTGGTCGCGCAGATGGACCTGGCCGGCACCGCCATGGCCAGCAAGGTCGCTGGCGGGCGTGTGGCCACGGTAGCCATCGATCGTATGGCGTTCCTGGTGCCAGTGGCGGTGGGCGCGCAATTGTCCTTTTACACCCAGGCCCTGGAAATCGGCCGCAGCTCGATACAGATGATGGTCGAAGTGTGGAGCGACGACCCCCTGTCCAGCGAATGGCGCAAGGTGACCGAGGCGGTCTTCGTGTTCGTCGCCATCGACGGCAGCGGCCGCACGCGTTCGGTACCGTCACGCGCGCGTTAAACCTCATCGGGTTTTGACGGTCAATTGCCCCATTACCTGCCATTGAGAGTGCTTCGTATGCCTACGCCCCACGTTGAAACCGTGACAATCGACGAGCTGGACTGCTGGCGCATCCGCCATAACGGCGCTGAGCTGCAGGTGGCCCGGCAGGGTGCGCATATCTTCAGCTACCAGCGCGATGGTGAGCAGCCGTTGATCTGGCCGAACCCCGAAGCGGTATTCAAGCAGGGCAAAGGCATTCGTACCGGCGTGCCGGTGTGTTGGCCATGGTTTGGCGTTTTCGACCGCAACCCCGATAGCGTCAAAGCGATGCGCCAGAGTGACCAACCGGCCGGCGCTCACGGGTTTGCGCGCACCGCACGCTGGGAGTTGGCCGGAGCCGAGCTTGAAGGTGACGCCTTGCGCATCGACCTGGTGCTACCGGTACCCGCGGGCGGCTTCCCCGGCTGGCCCCATCAGGTCGATCTCACCCTGAGCCTGCTGCTGGACGAGCAACTGCACATCCGCCTGACCAGCCACAACCGTGGCACCGACACCGTGACTCTGAGCCAGGCGCTGCATACCTACTTCGCCGTCAGCGATGTGCGTCAGGTTCAGGTTGAAGGCCTGGACGGCACGACATATATCGACACCGCCGACGGCTGGACCAGTAAGACCCAGTCTGGCCCGCTGCGCTTCAATGCCGAGACCGACCGCATCTACCTCGACACGCCCGCGCAGGTGAGCATCGTCGACAAAGACTGGCAGCGCCGCATCCAGCTCACGGCCCAGGGCTCTAAATCGACAGTGATCTGGAACCCCTGGACCGAGCGGGCCAAAGCCTTCGACGATATGGCCGATGACGGCTGGCAAAACATGCTGTGCATCGAGACGGCGAACGTGCTGGACGATGTGGTAACGCTGGCGCCGAACGAACGCCATACCCTGGGCGTAAGCATCACCGGCATCGCGCTGTAGATAAAGAACCCAATGTGGGAAGGGGCAACCCCCCTCCCACATTGATGGTATTGCGGCTTAGAGATCGGATTCCTTGACTACTCGCACCTTGCCCGCATCCAGCGCATAGGCCGCGTCGGCCAAATCGTTATTCACCGTCTCCACCTTCAACGTGCCGGTCACCCACAGCGGCGTGTAGATGTCGTCCAGCTTCAACCCCTTGGGATAACGCACCAGCACCAGTTGGTTGGGCGGCGGTGGCGGTACGTGAATGCAGGCCCCTGGGTACGGCACCAGAAAGAACAGCGTGCTGCGGCCCTTGGCGTCGGTTTCCAGCGGAACCGGGTAACCGCCGATGCGGATATTCTTGCCGTTCATGGCGGCCACGGTCTTGGTGGAATACATCACCGCCGGCAAGCCTTTGCTCTGCTTCAAGCCGCCTTTGTCGGTAAAGGTGCCCTGGGCTTCGGGGGAGTTGTGATCGATCTCGGGCATGGCCTCAAGGGCCTTTTGGTCCGACAGCGGCATCAGGTCGAGCCAGTCGGTTTCCGGCAGTTCGCCGGCGTGTGCCAGGCCAGTGCCCAGCAGGAGAAAAATCAATAGAAAACGGCGCATGGAGAGGCTCGGCAAGTACAAGTGCCGAGCATTCTAGCCCTCTGCGCCTGCGCAGCGCAGAGGACTTTGTCGGCTGATTACTTCTTTTTGATCAGGCCGTAGATCACCAGCAAGACGATTGCGCCGACCAGCGCACCGATGAAGCCAGCACCTTGACCTGCCTGATAGATACCCAGCGCCTGGCCACCGTAAGTCGCGGCCAGGGAGCCGGCGATACCGAGCAGGATGGTCATGATCCAGCCCATGCTGTCGTCGCCAGGCTTGAGGAAACGCGCGAGCAGACCGACGATCAGGCCGATAAAAATGGTTCCGATGATACCCATGGCATTTCCCTCTGAATGAATGTGTGTCATGGCAAAGCCTAGCCAGGCTTTACCATCCTGCATTCAGAGAGACGGCGGGCCCCAATGGTTCCCGCCGTGCCGAGGCTTATTGCTCGGCGATCAGCGCTTCGACCTTGAGGATCTGCGCCTGCAGCGTCGCGCGGTCCTGGCAACGCAGGTTGGCGTGGCCGACCTTGCGCCCGGCCTTGAAGGCCTTGCCGTAGTGGTGCAGGTGGCAGTCGTCGATCGCAATCACGCGCTCTACCGGCGGGACCACGCCGATGAAATTGAGCATCGCGCTCTCGCCCACCTTGGCCGTGGAGCCCAGCGGCAAGCCCGCTACCGCCCGCAGGTGGTTCTCGAACTGGCTGCACTCGGCGCCTTCGGTGGTCCAGTGCCCGGAGTTGTGAACGCGTGGGGCGATCTCGTTGGCCTTGAGGCCACCGTCGACTTCAAAGAACTCGAACGCCATCACGCCGACGTAATCCAGTTGCTTGAGCACACGGCTGGAATAGTCTTCGGCCAGGGCCTGCAATGGGTGATCGGTGCTGGCTACCGACAGCTTGAGGATGCCGCTGTCGTGGGTGTTGTGCACCAGCGGGTAAAAACGGGTTTCGCCATCGCGGGCGCGCACGGCGATCAGTGAGACCTCGCCGGTGAAGGGCACAAAGCCTTCCAGCAGGCAGGCAACGCTGCCCAGTTCAGCGAAGGTGCCAATCACATCCGCTTCGGTGCGCAGCACTTTCTGGCCCTTGCCGTCGTAACCCAGGGTGCGGGTTTTCAGCACGGCCGGCAGGCCGATGCGGGCGACGGCGGCTTCCAGGTCCGCTTGGGACTGGATATCGGCGAAGTCCGGGGTCGGAATGCCCAGGTCCTTAAACATGCTTTTCTCGAACCAACGGTCGCGGGCGATGCGCAAGGCTTCGGCGCTCGGGTACACGGGCACGAATTGCGACAGGAAGGCCACGGTTTCAGCCGGGACGCTTTCGAACTCGAAGGTCACCAGGTCCACTTCGTCGGCCAGTTGGCGCAGGTGATCCGGGTCGCTGTAGTCAGCGCGCAGATGCTCACCCAAGGCCGCGGCGCAGGCGTCCGGCGCCGGGTCCAGGAAAGCGAAGTTCATCCCCAGCGGGGTGCCCGCCAGGGCGAGCATGCGGCCCAGCTGGCCGCCACCGATTACACCGATCTTCATGGTCTACAACCTCAGGCGATGCGTGGGTCTGGATTGTCCAGCACGCTGTCTGTCTGTTCAGCACGGAATTTTTTCAGCACCGCGTGGAACTGCGGGTGCTTGGCGCCCAGGATGCTGGCAGACAGCAACGCGGCGTTGATCGCGCCGGCCTTGCCGATCGCCAGGGTCGCCACCGGGATGCCGGCCGGCATCTGCACGATGGACAACAGCGAATCCACGCCCGAGAGCATCGACGATTGCACCGGCACACCGAGCACCGGCAGGTGGGTCTTGGCCGCACACATGCCGGGAAGGTGCGCTGCGCCGCCGGCGCCAGCGATGATCACCTCGATGCCTCGGGATTCTGCTTCATCGGCATACTGGAACAGCAGGTCCGGGGTGCGGTGGGCAGAGACCACCTTCACTTCGTACGGAATGCCGAGTTTTTCCAGCATATCGGCGGTGTGGCTAAGGGTGGACCAATCGGACTTGGAGCCCATGATCACGCCAACCAATGCACTCATCGTCGTGCCTCTTCTCTCTGGGCGCCCGCAGGCGCGTCAAAAAACAACAAGCCACGCGGGAAATCCGGCGTGGCTTGTTGTACGAATGGTGGCCGGTTGGACCGGCCGAAGGCCGCGCAGTATACCGTAATAATTCAGATAAACAGCCCCTGGAACGACCATCTGTCCAGTGCCGCAAACCGGCGATTTTATTGACTTTCAGGTCAGCGAAAACACTACAAACCCTGTGGGAGCCGGCTTGCCTGCGATGGCGGAAGGTCAGTGCCTGAAATGTCGGCTGATACACCACTATCGCAGGCAAGCCAGCTCCCACATTTGATCTGTGTTGGCTCAAGTATTCTGCGCCGCCCCACCTTCCAACTTACGCCACAACAACCGCACATTCGCCTTACGCACCAACGCACAGCGGTACAGACGAATTTCCAGCGGCACATGCCATTGCGGCCCGCCGCAGACCACCAACTCGCCGCGGGCCAGTTCGGCACGCACGCTCAGTTGCGGCACCCACGCAATACCCAAGCCTTCCAGCGCCATGCTTTTGAGGCTGTCGGCCATGGCGGTTTCGTACACAGTGGTAAAGCGCAAGGCGCGCTGGCGCAGCAGCAAATGCACCGAGCGGCCCAGGAAGGCACCGGCGCTGTAGGCCAGCAACGGCACGCTGCCCTCGCCTTCCAGATCGAACAGCGGCTTGCCATCCGCATCGGCGGCGCACACCGGCAGCATTTCGGTGTTGCCCAGGTGCAGGGACGGGAAGATTTCGGCGTCCATCTGCATTGCTGCGTCCGGGTCGTAGAACGCTAGCATCAAATCACAGCCACCTTCACGCAGGGCATGCACGGCATCGCCGACGTTGGTGGCCACCAGCCGCGTGGCGATGTTCAGGCCTTCGTTGCGCAGTTGCGCGATCCAGCGTGGGAAGAACCCCAGCGCCAGAGAGTGGGCGGCCGCCACTTGCATGACTTCGCCCTGCCCGCCTTCCAAGTGATGCAAATGGCGCAGCACTTCGCCGAGTTGCTCGACCACGGTGCGCGCGGTGACCAGGAACAACTGCCCCGCCGCCGTCAGTTCCACGGGGGTGCGCGAGCGGTTGACCAGGGTCAGGCCCAACGCGGCTTCCAGGCTGCGGATGCGTCGGCTGAACGCCGGCTGGGTGACGAAGCGCCGCTCCGCCGCCTGGGAAAAGCTGCGGGTCGCCGCCAGGGCACTGAAGTCTTCCAGCCATTTGCTCTCAAGGTTCATCACTTCCTCCCACGGATATGCACCATTTTGGCACACACGCCCGCCACGTTAGCCGGGTCACACGCTCATTATGCCGTTTGTGCATAGGATAGTGTTTAACAGCATTGGCCCTGAAACGTCCAGAAGCCTAGGATTCACAGCGTTCCGGCTTAGCCCGGGTCCATATCGAGATGATTTCCGTCATGTCCTCCGCTGCATCATTCCGCACAGAAAAAGACCTGCTTGGCGTACTCGAAGTACCCGCTCAAGCGTATTACGGCATCCAAACCCTGCGAGCGGTGAACAACTTCCGCCTCTCGGGCGTTCCGATTTCGCATTACCCGAAATTGGTGGTCGGCCTGGCAATGGTCAAGCAAGCCGCCGCTGATGCCAACCGCGAGTTGGGCCAGCTCAGCGAAGCCAAGCACGCTGCCATCAGCGAAGCCTGTGCCCGTCTGATCCGCGGCGATTTCCACGAAGAATTCGTGGTGGACATGATTCAAGGCGGCGCCGGCACTTCAACCAACATGAATGCCAACGAAGTCATCGCCAACATCGCGCTGGAGGCCATGGGCCATCAGAAGGGCGAATACCAGTACCTGCACCCCAACAACGACGTGAACATGGCGCAGTCGACCAACGACGCCTACCCGACCGCGATCCGCCTGGGTCTGCTGCTGGGCCATGACGCGCTGTTGGCCAGCCTCGACAGCCTGATCCAGGCGTTCGCCGCCAAGGGCGAAGAGTTCAGCCACGTGCTGAAAATGGGCCGCACCCAACTGCAAGACGCCGTGCCGATGACCCTCGGCCAGGAATTCCGCGCCTTCGCCACCACCCTCGGTGAAGACCTGGCCCGCCTGAAAACCCTGGCGCCAGAGCTGCTGACCGAAGTGAACCTGGGCGGCACCGCCATCGGCACCGGCATCAACGCCGACCCGCGCTACCAGGCCCTGGCCGTACAGCGCCTGGCCGTCATCAGCGGCCAGCCCGTGGTTGCGGCGGCCGACCTGATCGAAGCCACTTCCGACATGGGCGCCTTCGTGCTGTTTTCCGGCATGCTCAAGCGTACCGCGGTGAAGCTGTCGAAGATCTGCAACGACCTGCGTCTGTTGTCCAGCGGCCCACGCACCGGCATCAACGAGATCAACCTGCCGGCGCGCCAGCCAGGCAGCTCGATCATGCCTGGCAAGGTCAACCCGGTGATTCCGGAAGCGGTCAACCAGGTGGCGTTCCAAGTCATCGGCAACGACCTGGCCCTGACCATGGCGGCCGAAGGCGGCCAGCTGCAACTGAACGTGATGGAGCCGCTGATCGCTTTCAAGATCTTCGACTCGATCCGCCTGCTGCAACGCGCCATGGACATGCTGCGTGAGCACTGCATCGTCGGCATCACCGCCAACGAAGCCCGCTGCCGCGAACTGGTGGAGCACTCCATCGGCCTGGTCACCGCGCTGAACCCGTACATCGGCTATGAAAACGCCACCCGCATTGCGCGTATCGCCCTGGAAAGCGGCCGCGGTGTGCTGGAACTGGTGCGCGAAGAAGGCTTGCTCGACGACGCCATGCTCGACGACATCCTGCGCCCCGAAAACATGATTGCCCCACGCTTGGTCCCGCTGAAGGCCTAAGCGTTAGATGCACCGCTCACCAGGTTGAGGGACTAGACACCTCTCACCTTTTGAGGGCCTGAAGGCTCGTTCTTCAGGCCCTTTTTTTTGCCTCAAGGTTGTGAAATGAAGCCCATAAAAAATCCAATATCGCCCTGCAAACCCACCTTGCCTGCAACAGCTTGGCTGAAACCTTTAATCAGGCCGAGCAGACGGATCACGTTCGCCTAGGTATAGTGCCGCCCCTCTTCGCGTCTGCGGCTGTCGGTAACGACGCCCGGAAACCCGCGAAACCGCATGAATAACAACCCGCAAAAGGATTGGGTCGAACCGTCGCGCACTGCCTGGTGCGATGCGACGTCTTTGAGCCGTCCTGCGTTTGCCATTAGAAAAATCAGCGAGGAACACTCCATGCTCGAAGTCATCAACGACTTCCTCTCAGGGAAAGTACTGATCGTGCTCATTGTCGGGCTCGGCGGTTATTTCACGATCCGCTCGCGTTTCGTACAGCTGCGCCACTTTTTCCACATGTTTTCGGTGTTTCGCGACAGCCTCAAGAGTAGCGCCGGCCAGCTCAGCTCGTTCCAGGCGCTGATGCTCAGCCTCGCCGGGCGCGTGGGTGCCGGCAACATCGCCGGTGTCGGCATTGCCGTTACCCTCGGCGGCCCGGGTGCCGTGTTCTGGATGTGGGTCACCGCATTGGTAGGCATGTCTTCGAGCTTTATCGAGTGCTCCCTCGGCCAGTTGTACAAGCGTACCGACGCGGAAGGCACCTTCCGTGGCGGCCCGGCTTATTACATCCAGCACGGTCTGCACAAACGCTGGCTGGGCATGGTCATGGCGTTCCTGTTGTTGGTGACCTTCGGTTTTGCCTTCAACGGCCTGCAAGCCCATGCCGTGACCCACTCGCTGAACAACGCCTTCGGCCTGGACACCACCTACACCGGCCTGGCGCTGGCGGTATTGCTGGGCCTGGTGTTTATCGGCGGGATCAAGCGCATCGCGTCGATCGCCGACCTGCTGGTGCCGGTCAAGACCCTGGTCTACATCGCCGTGACTCTGTACGTGATCGTGCTGCAATTCGACCACGTACCGGCCATGCTCGCGACCATCGTCAAGAGCGCCTTCGGCCTCGACCAAGCCTTCGGTGGCCTGGTGGGCAGCGCGATCATCATGGGCGTCAAGCGCGGCGTGTTCGCCAACGAAGCCGGTTTGGGCAGTGCGCCTAACGTGGCGGCAGTTGCCTCGGTTGACCACCCGATCGCCCAGGGCGTGGTCCAGGCATTCAGCGTGTTCCTCGACACTTTCGTGATCTGCACCTGCACCGCGCTGCTGATCCTGCTCTCCGGTTTCTACACACCAGGCTTTGAAGGCGATGGCATTGCCCTGACCCAGAACTCCCTGGCGGCAGTGGTCGGCGATTGGGGCCGCATGTTCATTTCGGTGGCCCTGGCGTTGTTCGTGTTCACCTCGATCATGTACAACTACTACCTCGGCGAGAGCAACCTGCGCTTCCTGGTGGGCAACAACCGCAAAGTGCTGATGGGCTACCGCACCCTGGTACTGGTGCTGATTTTCTGGGGTTCGATCGAGAACCTGAGCACCGTGTTTGCCTTCGCTGACATCACCATGACCATGCTGGCGTTCGTCAACCTGTTCGCCCTGGCGTTCCTGTTCAAGATCGCCATGCGCATCCTCAAGGACTACGACGACCAGCGCGCAGCGGGCATCAAGACCCCGGTGTTCGACTCCAGCCAGTTCCCTGACCTGGACCTGGACCGCAAGGCTTGGCCGGCCAACCCGGTCAAGTCCGAGCCAGCCGCTCAAGCGAGCGCTGAACTGAACGCTCAAACGCAACGTTGAGCGTAGGTAGATGACACGCCGCCCGGCCTTGGGCATGCTCGGGGCCCGGCGGCGTTTTTCGTTCAGGAGAATTCTCGATGTCCCCAGCCAACAACATCATGGTGCTCTACACCGGCGGCACCATCGGCATGCAGGCCAGCGCCAACGGCCTGGCGCCCGCGTCGGGTTTCGAAGCGCGCATGCGCGAACAGTTTGCCGACGTGAACGTGCCCACCTGGCGCTTCCGTGAAATGTCCCCGCTGATCGACAGCGCCAACATGACTCCGACCTACTGGCAGCACCTGCGCTGCGCCGTAGTCGAGGCCGTGGACGACGGCTGCGACGCGGTGCTGATCCTGCACGGCACCGACACCCTGGCCTACAGCGCGGCGGCCATGGCCTTCCAACTGCTGGGCCTGCCGGCGCCGGTGGTGTTCACCGGTTCCATGCTGCCGGCGGGCGTGCCCGACAGCGATGCCTGGGAAAACGTCCACGGCGCCCTGCTGGCGCTGGGCGCGGGCCTGGCACCGGGCGTGCATTTGTACTTCCACGGCGCGCTGATGGCGCCGACCCGCTGCGCGAAAATCCGCAGCTTCGGCCGTCACCCTTTCGCCGCGCTACAGCGTCAGGGCGGCGCAGCCAAGGTCGATGCCATTGCCGATACCTTGGGCTATCGCCAGCCCAAGGCGCTGGCGAACGTCGGCGTGCTGCCTCTGGTGCCCGGTCTTTCGGCGGCGCTGCTCGACAGCCTGATCGACAGCGGCATCCAAGCGCTGGTCTTGGAATGCTACGGCAGCGGCACCGGGCCCAGCGACAATCCGGCCTTCCTCGCCAGCCTGCAGCGCGCACAGAATCAGGGCGTGGTGGTGGTGGCCGTCACCCAATGCCATGAAGGCGGCGTTGAACTGGACGTGTATGAAGCCGGCAGCCGCTTGCGCGGCGTCGGTGTGCTGTCCGGTGGCGGCATGACCCGTGAGGCGGCGTTCGGCAAGCTCAACGCCCTGCTCGGGGCGGGGCTGCCAACTGCCGAGGTCCGTCGTCTGGTCGAACTGGACCTGTGCGGCGAACTGAGCTGACGTCCGATACATAGTCACTCCCGCCGCTGACCTGGCGGTGCCTAGCATGGAAAACCCGAGCCCTCGCTCGGGTTTTTTCCATCAGCCGGCACCACAGGAATGCCCCCATGACCTCTTCAACCTCCACTGCCACGCAACAGCCCACGGGCAATGACCCCAGCCTGGAGCTGATCGCGCAGTTCTATGCAGGCCCCTCCTTCCGCGAAGCCGCCACCGCAACGTTGCGCCAGGCGCTGAACGAACACTATCCGAACCTGAACATCGACCCCGGCAGCACCCTGATGGGGTCGCCAACCTGGACCCTGGTAGGCGATGAACTTGTGGCCGGGCCGCCCGACTATCACGCGCTGAGCGATCTGCTGGCGCGCCAGGCAGTGCTTGCCGTACCGGCGCAGTGTATCGAGGGCGAACATTTTCTCACCCGCCAACCGGTGACCGACCCGCCGGTGCATTTGCCCGTGCGCATGACCGACATCGCAAAAATCCTCAACACCCGCGCCCCGGTGATGCTCAGTGTGTTTCAGGAATACCTGGTCGATTACTGGAACGAAAGCAATACCCTGGGCCCGCGCTGGCAGGAACTGTCCAGCACCCTGCGCAATGGCTGGAACGTGCAAAACGTCGAAGGCTGGGACGAGACCGACCACGCCATGGCACGTCGGCTGTTCCGCTTGCCCGAGCGCGCCACTCGGCAGGTCGACGACCCGTACACCAGCACCGCCAGCATCGTGGAGGTCCAGCAGCTGCATGGCGAATCGGCCCAGGGGTTCACTGCGCTGATGTTCGCGGTGCTGTCGGGGCAGGTTCAAGGGCGCCCGGTCATCCTCAGTTACTCCCTGCTCAAGGGCTATGAGAAGTTCGATTCTTTGCAGCAGTTAGGCCAGTCATTGGCCGATCACGTTGGGCCACAGGCACAGCTGTCAGGGTTGCAATGGCGCCTGTATGAGCCCGACGGTCACTTTTTCGATTACCTGGCCTGCACCTTCATCGCTCAACAGGTGGACGCCGTTGGCGCGATGGATTTCTCCGATCTGCGCCAGGGCAGCCCCAGCCGGATCAACAGCGCGTTGAACTCAACCCCTGGCGCGGATGATGCGGCGGCGCAGAAAGGCCCAGGCTTGGAGTGGTATCGCGATGCCCTGCCCGACTGGCTGAGCGCCGGCTCCACCGCAGACTTGAACAACTACGCGCGGCACCTCAAAGACCTCGCGGCCCTTAATAGCCAGCATGCCGGCCAGTCCTACCTCGATGGCATCCCCGGCATCGAGGAGTACGCCCTGGCCCAGCTCAGGCAACAGGTGCTGATCGACCACCCGGACGCCCAGCATCTGCCCTTGGACAAAGTCGTGGTGAGGGTGCAAAGCGTCGTCACCTGGGGCACGTTCATCGTGCCCGGCGCCACCGAGACCACCACCTTTACCCTGGTGGAGCTGGCGCTGCAGAACTTGATCGCACTGCCCCTGGGCACCAAGACGGTTCAACTGCCCAACGGCGCACAGCTGCCCGCCTGGCTGACCGTCGATTACGTGGAGCAACTGATCCAAGAGGTGGATATCGGCAAGAACTACCCCGAGCTGATCAAAGCCCAACTGGTGGATATTCGCCAGGAAGCCACGCGGCGCAGGAATCTGTACACCGAACAGGTGCGTATCCAACTGCCGCTGATGGCGCTGCAAAGCAAACTTCGCCAACAGAACGGAATCGACGAGCAAGGCTACCGTTACATCGCCGCGCTGATGAATGCCGAGGCCCACGAGCGCAAAGTCGATAACCAGACGATTGTCATGCGCCCGTTGGCGTTCGCGCCCAAACGCCGCACGGATGGCACGTATGACACGGTGGAAAACATGTACGTGATCGGCCCGCAAAGCCTCACGGCCGGCCCCTGCCTGCTGTATCGCCCACTGTTCGACCCACCGCTGGTTCAATACGCCTCGCCCGCCAACCTGATCTATGCGATCGCGCAATCGGAATCGCTGCGCAGCTCGGTCCTGGCCTGGCTGCCTGACGCGGTGCGCGAGGACTACGCCAACTACGTGTTCCCAGGGGACCTGCCGTCGCCGTGGGCGGTTGCCGAGTACCTGGTCGAGCCCGATAAACTCTGGACCCTGAGCGGTCCTATGACCCTGGCCAACACCGTGTTGGACGGCAACCTGCTGGGGACGTTGTTCAATGCCAACGCGCAGGCACTGATCGCCCTGGCGGACCGCACGTCGGTGTCCAACGCCGAAAGCCGCTGGGCAACGTTCAAGCAGGCCGGCTGGACCCTGCTCAATGCCGTGCTGCCCTTTCTCAGCCCGACACTTGGCACCGCGGCGTGGATTTGGCAGATCCTCGATCAACTCAAGCAATTGGCCGAGGCCGAACAGCAACACGACACCGCGACGCAACAAGCCACCCTCACCGATGTGCTGCTCAACCTCGGCCTGGCGATCACCCTGCACATCGCCACACGCCATTCGCGTACAGGCCCGACACTGGCAGCGCGCCGGGGGCCGGAGGCGGAACCGCCAGTCAAGAAACTCGTCATCCAACAAGTGCTTGCCACCCCGGCGAGCGACCCGTTGACCGAACGTGGATCCCCGCTGAACATCCTCGGCGCCGTCAATCGCCTGCCCGAAAAACTCGGCACCGTCCTGGACCGCTTCAAAGTGGATAGGCCCTCAGACCTGAGTGCTCCCATCGCCGAAGCCGGTACTTATCAGCACCTCTACCGTTCAGGGCAGCACTATTACGTGCCCGTGGGCGCACGCTGGTTTCAGGTCTCGGCTCAACCGGACGAGCCGGTGCACATCATCGATCCGAAACAACCGGAACGTAGCGGGCCGATGCTGGTGCACAATGCCGCCGGCCAATGGTTTATCGATACCCGCTTGCGCTTGCGCGGTGGTGGCCCCAAACGGGCGATCAAGCGAGCCAGCCTTGAAGCCGCGGAAAGAGCCAAGCAACTGCGCGACAAACTGCAAGCCTTCGAGAAAGCCAAAAAAACCGCACAGGTTGAATTGCAGCAAGCGCACACAGCCATAACCGATGCCCCCGGCACCTCGACCGAGGCCAAGCGCCAGCTTTACCTGCAAAAGCTCGCCAGCCAGCGCGCGGACTATGAAACCGCACTGCAACAGCTCAAAGAACTGAACGTGTTTGACCCCTTGCCCGATTACCAGCCCAGGGCCATGGCGTACCTCAAGGCACAGCTGGATTTATCCGAAGCCAGCATCAGCGAGACCCAGCGCAGCTTTACCCCGGTGTTCCGCCGCGTGTTGGACCAGATCGAACGCCAGGCTCATGCACCCCAAGAGCGGCATATCGAAGACGCTCGAACCCTCACCGAAATGAACCGAGACATGATCGAACGCCTGGACTACGTGCAGTCGCGCTTCGAACAGTTACGCCAATTGCCCTCCGAAGGGCTGCGCCAGATCCAGGAACGGAAAAAACGCCTGCCCGCCTACAACAGCAGCGATCTACGGGCCATGCAAGTGACCATGGCGCGCAACCTGTGCATGCGTGAAGCCTCGCTGAGCAGCGCGCCCGATGCGTGGGAGGCCTTGGACCAGATCGTCAATGCCGCCGATATCGCGATCCAGGCCCTGCGCGACACCTTGCACGAACGCAGCGAAACACGCCTGGATGAGCGCATCGAGGCGCTGGGGAGTCTGATTGAACAATTTGCCGTGATCGATGAGCGCCTCGAAGACCTGCCGCAAGATTTTGCCGACGCCATCATTCCCGAGCAGCTGGCCAGTTTGCGCAGCAAAATACGCCAATACTCACAAGACACGCAGGTGCAACTGGCCCTCCTGCACCTGGACCGCGATGCCCTCAGGAGCCGCCCCACGCCGCCGCCCACGCCGCCCAAGCCCAAGATGAAATTCATCCACACCCGCTACAACGGCGTATTGATCGGCGAACCGCGCTTGACGCCGGTCGGACTGGAAACCGGCCTGGTGGATATCAAGTCGCCGATCACACAGCAGGTGATCGCGACCTATCACCAGAAAGGTCAGGATGTGTACGTGCAGCGCATCAGCACACCGACGCCAACGCCGCCCGCCGTGCCGGATATCCAGGTTGCCCTCGATAAAGCCAAGGGGTTTCTCGACAATTTGCACAGCTTCAAGACCCGCGCCGACGAACAGGCGGCCAAGCCCACCCGCACCGCAATGGGCATTGAGTACCTGTACCACCAGCACGCCCTGCGGCTGGAAGAGACCGACCAGGCCATCGAGCATGGCTTGGCGTCGGCCAGCCTTACCGCCGACCAGCACCGCGCCGCCGCGATTCTCAGCCGCAAACTCAAAGAGGCCACCGCCGAACTCTACCAAGAGGCCACGCAACATATGCTGCGCATGATCCGCGAAAAGCCGCCGACCATCGCCGGTGTGGATTGGCTGCTGCAACGCCACAAAGTCACTTTGAAGAAAACCATGAGCCGCCGTCGACTCAAGAGCGCCAAGCCCGATTACCTGGATGAATACACCGTCGCCGATCGCACCACCCATGAAGTGCTCTGGTACGCCCACTTCCACTACTCAACGTCATGGACGCCGGCCAAGGCGTTTATTTCCGCTCGGTTGAAAACCCCGGCCGAGCGCCGTCTGGGGCTGGCCGCCGACACCGTCAATGGGCTGAACGCGCAGCAGCGGCTGGATTACTACCGCAGCGAAATCAATCTGGAGCAAGCCCGTCGGTTGTTCTTCAACCTCTGATCGGGCATTGCACGCGGCATGGGAATTGCTCGCTTCTGGCAATCGTCCCAGGGACTTACCCCATGCTGCACTCGCACCTGACCACTCTCAACGCCGTTTCGCTGGTACTCGAAGCCTTCAGCGCCGACGGCATCCATCAGCAGGTGCTGCTGGCCGGCAGCGGCATTGCGAGCGCGGACCTGCACCAGCCCGACACGCGAATCACCACGCGTCAGGAGATGCGGGTCTGCGCCAATGCCGTAGCGCTGCGCCGCGACCTGGGGCTGGACCTGGGCCAGCGCATGCACGTGTCGTCCTACGGCATACTGGGCTATGCGCTGCTCACCAGTGCCACCTTCGGTGACGCTTTGCGCCTGGCGCTGCGCTACCCCGCATTGCTGGGAACACTTTTCGAGCTGAGCCTTGAAGAGGACGGCCAACGGATCTGGTTCACCGCCAGTGATTATCGGGAAGACCCGGCGCTGGCCGCGTTCAATATCGAGCTGTGCCTGGTGTCGCTCAAAGTCATCTGCGACGACCTGCTCGGCCAGCCGCTGCCACTGTTGGGGGCGCGCTTCGACTATCCGGCGCCGGCCTATCAGGCACGCTACCGCGAACGTTTCACCTGCCCGTTGCAGTTCCAGGCCGCCGGCAACGCGTTTGCCTTCGACCGTCACTGGCTCGACCAACCGTTGCCGCTGGCCGATGCCATCACCCATCGCGCCATGGCCGAACGCTGCCGCAAACAGAACACCGAATTCACCGGGCGCCAGGCGTGGCTGGGGCGCGTGCGCCAGTTACTGGCCTCGCAACTGCACGCCGCGCCGGGGCTGGATCGGCTGGCCGAACAGCTGAACTGCTCGTCACGCACCTTGCGGCGGCACCTGCACGATCTAGGCAGCAGCTACCAGGAGTTGCTCGACGAATTGCGGTTCGAGCGCGCCAAGCAATGGCTGGCAGAGGATGCGATGCCGATCCACTGCATCGCCGAGCAGTTGGGTTTCAGTGAAACCGCGAGTTTCCGGCATGCCTTCGTGCGCTGGAGCGGGGTCGCGCCGAGCCAGTTCCGGCCATGAAGGGGGCAAAAGAGGCCAGACTGGACAGCGCGCCTGGCCATATTTATCCCCTTTTGGCCGCTCCTGTCGTTCTCTTGCCGCGCCGGCGCGGCAACACTGCAAGGCATCACCCTCAGCCCGCGAGAACAACAACATGCTGACGATCTACTCGGACGATCATCACCTGCACCACGGCCGCTGCGAACTGATGGATGGGCAACTGATGCCCTGTTTCGAAATGCCCTCCCGCGCCGACCATGTATTGCAGCGAGTCCAGCAACGCGAACTCGGCCCAGTGCAGGCGCCCCACGACTTTGGCCTGGCGCCGCTGGCACGCATTCATGACCCGGCCTACCTGGAATTCTTCAAAGGCGCGTCGGCACGCTGGGCCCTGTCGGGTCAGGAGGGCGACTTGCTGCCCTACACCTGGCCCGCCCGCACGTTGCGCCAGGTAATGCCCACCAGCCTGCACGGGCAATTGGGCTATTACAGCTTCGACGGCGGCGCGCCGATCACCGCCGGCACCTGGCAGGCGGCATACAGCGCGGCGCAAGTGGCGCTCACCGCGCAGCAGGCGATCCAAAACGGTGCCCACAGTTCGTTTGCCTTGTGCCGCCCGCCCGGTCACCACGCCGCCGCCGACCTCATGGGCGGTTATTGCTATCTCAATAACGCAGCCATTGCCGCCCAGGCGTTCCTCGACCAGGGCCATCGCAAAGTCGCGATCCTCGATGTGGATTACCACCACGGCAATGGCACCCAATCGATTTTCTACGCCCGCAACGACGTGCTCTTCGCCTCCATCCACGGCGACCCGCAAGCCGAGTTCCCGTTTTTCCTCGGATATGCCGATGAGCGCGGCGAAGGCGCCGGCGAAGGCTTCAACTTCAATTACCCGTTGCCGGCCGGCACCGGTTGGGCGCGTTGGAGCGCTGCACTGGACAGCGCTTGCGCCGAGATCGAAGGCTATGGCGCCGATATTGTGGTGGTGTCGCTGGGGGTCGACACGTTCAAAGACGACCCGATCTCACAGTTCAAGCTCGACAGCCCGGACTACCTGGCCATGGGGCAACGTATCGCCCAACTCGGCAAGCCGACGCTGTTCGTGATGGAAGGCGGTTATGCGGTGGAAGAAATCGGCATCAATGCCGTCAACGTTCTCGAAGGTTTTGAGGGGTCAGCCGAATGAACATATTCAGGTCTCTGTTGCTCTGCGCCGCCGTGGCGAGCAGCGCCGTGCACGCCGAAGAAAAAACCCTACGGGTCTACAACTGGTTCGACTACATCACGCCCAAGGCGCTGGATGATTTCAAGGCCGCCAACCCGGCCATCAAGCTGATCTACGACATCTTCGATACCAACGAAGCCCTGGAAGCCAAGCTGCTGACCGGCAACTCCGGCTATGACGTGGTGGTACCGTCCAACGTATTCCTGGCCAAACAGATCGAAGCCGGGGTGTTCCAGCCTCTGGACCGCAGCCAGTTACCCAACTGGAACCACCTGGACCCCAAACTGATGAAGCTGATCGAGGCCAACGACCCCGGCAACAAATTCGCCGTGCCCTACATGTACGGCACCATCCTGATCGGCTTCAACCCGGCCAAGGTCAAGGCGGCGTTGGGCGACGATGCGCCGGTGGACAGCTGGGACTTGATCTTCAAGCCGGAAAACATCAGCAAGCTCAAGCAGTGCGGCGTCGCCCTGCTCGACTCGCCTTCGGAAATCCTGCCCCTGGCCCTGCAACACCTGGGCCTGGACCCCAACAGCCAGAACCCCAAGGACTATGAAAAAGCCGAAGCGCTGCTGCTGAAAATCCGCCCCTACATCACCTACTTCCATTCCTCCAAATACATGGCCGACATCGCCAATGGCGACATCTGCGTGGCCGTGGGTTACTCCGGTAGCTTTTCCCAGGCCGCCAACCGCGCCAAGGAAGCCAATAACGGCGTGACCGTGGACATGCGCCTGCCCAAGGAAGGCGCACCGATCTGGTTCGACATGCTGGCCATTCCCAAAGGCGCGAAAAACCCGCAGGACGCCTACACCTTTATCAACTACCTGCTGCAACCCCAAGTGATCGCGCCGATCAGCGATTTCGTCGGTTACCCCAACCCGAACAAGGACGCCACCGCGCAGGTCGACCCAGCGATCCGCAACAACCCCAACCTTTACCCCACCGAAGCAGCGATGGCCACGCTGTACACCTTAAAACCCCTCGACAACAAGGCCGAGCGCGCCAGGACGCGGGCCTGGACCAAGATCAAGTCCGGCACCTGAGCCGGCCGCCACCTGGGCAATGTGCGAACTGTCCTTTACTGAAGTTCGCCACAGTCAGAACCAGGCTTTACGCAGTCGCATCAAGGCCTGGGCGATGGCCGCCTCGGGCACGGCGGCGAACCCCAGCACCAGGCCGGCGCGCTGATCCGGCGCAATGGCCGAGTGCGGCAGCCAATAGCTGCTCAGGCCATTGACCTCGACATCCACCGCGCGGGCCTGTGCCAACAATTGTTGCTCCCGGGCGAGGCTGTCCACCCGCACGGTCAGGTGCAGGCCCGCTGCCACGGTGGGCAACTCGCCTACCCCCGGCAGCGCCGCCGGCCAGCCTGCCAGCAAGGTGTTGCGCCGACTCAGCGCGGCGCGGCGCATGCGGCGGATATGCCGTTGAAAGTGCCCCGCCGCCATGAATTCGGCCATGACTGCCTGGGTACTGACTTCCGAGTGGCGCATATCCACGGCGCGGCGCCGCGAGAACGCATCCACCAGCCCCGGCGGCAACACCAGGTAGCCCAGGCGCAAAGCCGGAAATGCGACTTTGCCGAACGTGCCGACGTAC
The DNA here is from genome assembly GCF_013285305.1 of Pseudomonas rhodesiae. Classification (NCBI taxonomy): domain Bacteria; kingdom Pseudomonadati; phylum Pseudomonadota; class Gammaproteobacteria; order Pseudomonadales; family Pseudomonadaceae; genus Pseudomonas; species Pseudomonas rhodesiae. The sequence goes on from NZ_CP054205.1 coordinate 120,205, forward strand.
AGCACCCGGCCGCTACGATCCAGCGCCGCCAGGGGCGACAGCGGTGCACCGCTGTAGCGGTACTCGCCATCGTAGTCGTCCTCGATAATCCAGCCGCCCGTGCGCTCGGCCCAGGCCAGCAGTTCCAGGCGCCGCGCCAGGCTCATTACCACCCCGAGCGGGTACTGATGGGACGGCGTGACATAGGCCGCGCGGCAGTCAGTCAAGGTATCGAGCACCTCACACTCGATGCCGTCGGCATCCACCGGCACACCATGCAGGTGCGCACCGGCCAGGGCGAAGGCATGGCCCGCGGCGCGATAGCCCGGATTTTCCACCGCCACGCCGTCACCGGGCTCCACCAGCAGCTGTGCACAAAGGCTGATCGCCTGCTGCGCGCCACTGGTGATCACTATTTGCTCAGCGGAGCACTGCAAGCCCCGCGAACTGCGCAGGTACGCCGCGATCAAGCCACGCAGGCGACCGTCTCCGGCAGGATCGCCGTAGCACAACTGCTCCAGGTTCGGCTTGCGCCAGAAAGCCCCGTTGAGCTTGGCCCATACCTCAAACGGGAACAGATCGAACGCCGGCACGCCGACACGAAAAGCCTTAGGCGGGCCAGCCGGCGGTGGCGGCAAATGGTTGTTTTCCAGACGATCCAATCCCGCCTTGTGGATAACTTTGGGGAGCGAATTAACCGGTAAATCCAGCCAATTTGTGGATAAGGCTGGGGATAAGCCTGGTGATAACCCTGTGGACAGTTTTGTGGATAGTTTTTCAGCGGTCGGCAATTGGGCAACATAGGTGCCGTCTCCCACCCGCCCTTCGATAAAGCCTTCGGCATACAACTGGTCGTAGGCGCGCACCACGCTGTTACGGGAAATCGCCAAGGCCGCCGCCAGATCACGGCTGGCGGGCAAGCGCGTGCCGCCAACCAAGCGCCCATCCAATACACGCTGGCGCAGGGCGTCGTAGAGCTGGCGGGTCAGGCCCTGGCGGCGGTCCAGCTCGATACCGGCGGGGTTGAATGACAACGGTGGTGCAATGGGCGACATATTGGACCTATGAAATTGGCCACAGATGGCTCTTACAACAGACCATTAGCCTGCCTAGGATGCAGCCATTCGCCAAGGAAAATAATCATGTACACACCGCGCGCCTTTGCCCTCGACGACTTGCCAGAAATACAGCAATTGATCCAGCACACCCGTCTGGCGCAACTGGTCAGCGTCGGCGAGCACGGCTTGCAAGCCAGCCACCTGCCGCTGTTGCTCAACCCCGATGAGGGCGCCAATGGCACGTTGTACGGGCATATGGCCAAGGCCAATCCACAGTGGCGCGACTTGCAAAACGGCGCTGAAGCCTTGGTGATCTTTGCTGGCGCCGACGCCTACGTCAGCCCCGCGTTCTACCCGGCCAAGGCCGAACACGGCAAAGTCGTGCCCACTTGGAATTACCTGGCGGTGCACGCCTACGGCAAGGCCGAGGTGTTCACCGATGCCGAGCGCTTGCTGGCCGTGGTCAGCGCTTTGACCGATCGCCACGAAGGCGGCCGCCCGCAGCCGTGGGCCGTCAGCGATGCGCCGGCCGATTACATTGACGGCATGCTCAAGGCCATCGTTGGCTTCGCCCTGCCCATCGAGCGCGTGATCGGCAAACGCAAGCTCAGCCAGAACCGCAGCCAGGCCGACATCAACGGCGTGCGTAACGGCCTGGCGGCCAGCGACGACGTACGCGACCAGACCCTCGCCCGCTTTATTCCACAAGGAGTTGCTGAATGAGCCAGATCGACATCCGCCCAGTCACCGCCGCCGACCATGCCGCATGGCTGCCGCTGTGGCAGGCGTACTTGAAGTTCTACAACACCGAACTGCCGGACGCCGTCACCCAAAACACCTGGCAGCGCCTGATCGACCCCAGCGAACCGACCCATTCGGCGCTGGCCTGGCAGGACGGCAAGGCGGTGGGCATGGTCAACTTCATCTACCATCGCTCCAACTGGAGCATCGAGAATTCCTGCTACCTGCAGGATCTGTTGGTGGACCCCGCCCAACGCGGCACCGGCGTGGGTCGCAAACTGATCGAATTCGTCTACGCCACCGCCAAGGCCGACGGTTGCTGCAAGGTGCACTGGCTGACCCACGAAACCAATGCCACCGCGATCCAACTGTATGAACGCATCGCCGAACGTCCGGGTTTCATTCAATTTCGCCAAGGTCTTTAAGGAGCGCAGCATGCCCACTTCCCTCGCCGACTGGAAAGGTGCCCCGGCCCCCTCCGCTCAACTGCTCGAAGGGCGCTTTATCCGCCTGGAAAAACTCGACCCCGCACGCCACGCCGAGCAACTGTGGCAAGCCCTCGAAGGCCCCGGCGCCGACCCCAAACTGTGGGATTACTTGCCCTATGGCCCGTTTACCGAGCGCACCGCTTTCGATGCCTGGCTGAACAACCACGCGGCCAACAGCGACCCGTATTTCTTCAGCGTGATCGACCGCGCCAGCGGCGAGGTGCAAGGCATCCTCAGCCTGATGTCGATCGTGCCGGCCCAGGGCCGCATCGAAATCGGCCACGTCACCTTTGGCGCACCGATGCAGCGTTCGCCGAAAAGCACCGAAGCGGTGTACCTGCTGGCCAAGTACGCCTTCGAGCAGGGTTATCGCCGCCTGGAGTGGAAATGCAACAACGGCAACGCCCGCTCCAAGTACGCGGCCGAACGGTTGGGGTTCAGTTTTGAAGGGGTGTTCCGCCAGCACATGGTGGTCAAGGGGCAGAACCGGGACACGGCGTGGTATTCGATTTTGGACGGGGAATGGCCGGTGGTGGGCGCGGCTTTTGAGCAATGGTTATCGGAGGCCAATCAGACCGCTTCGGGGCAGCTTAAGAGCCTGGCGGAGTGCCGCCAGGCGCTTTAAACGTCAGTTCAGCTTCTGCGCCAGCACCGCAATATGCTCCGGCCCGATCCCGCAGCAGCCGCCCAGGTGACTGGCGCCACGGGCCTGCCAGTCGGCAGCCCATTGCAGGTAGCCCGGCGGGTCGAGGTCTTCGCGCAGCGGGTCCAGGCCGTCGTTGGCCGTGGCTTCCTTGGGTTGCGGCGGGAAGGCATTGGCGTAGGCGCCGATCTGGATCTGCACGCCCAGGCGTTCGAAGGTCTGACGCGCCGCATCGATCGCCGCGCCAATCACTTCAGGCTGGCTGCAGTTGAACAGCAGCACCTGTACACCCAATTGCGCCGCCGCCTCGGCCGCGTCCGCCACCGGCTCGCCGGAACGTAGGCGCGGCACTTCATCGGTGTCTTCGTCTTTCAAGGTAAACGACAGCCAGAATGGCTTGCCGTCCTTTGGCAGACCGGCGTGGATCGCCCGCGCCTCGGCGATGGAACTCTGGGTTTCCGCCAGCCACAGGTCGACATAGGGCGCCAGGCCCTGCACCAAAGGCGTGAGCAATTCGCACACTCGCGCCGGCTCGAACAGATCCGGCCGGTACGAGCCGAATAACGGCGGCAACGACCCCGCCACGCGCACGGCTTTGCCCGAGGCGTCCGCTGCGCGGCGCGCCAATTCACCCGCCAACGCCGCCAGGGCCTGGCCTTCGGCGGCAAAGCGCGCTTCGCCGATATGGAACGGCACCACGGCGTAGCTGTTGCTGGTGATCACATCGGCGCCGCTGTCGATGTAGGCCGCGTGCACCGCCTCTACCGCTTGCGGGGCCTCGCTCAGGGCCAGTGCCGACCACTCCGGCTGCCGGAAGGGCGCGCCGCGCCGTTGCAGTTCACGGCCCATGCCGCCGTCGAGAATTACTGTGCTTTTAGCGCCCATATAGCTTTTACTCATATGCTTATGAAAATAACTCACTATGAGAGTCGTTCTTATAACTATTTAATGCGTACCAATCGGTTAATAACAACTTCTTTTTTATTCAGGTGTTCATTTTGAAACTCAAACCGCTATTGGCCCTGGGCCTGACGATGCTGGCCGCTTCAACCCAAGCCTTTGGCGGCGCCACGCTGGATCGGATCGAACAGAAAAAAGAACTGGTGGGCGTGCTGATGGAAAGCTACCCGCCGTTTTCGTTTCTCAACGATCAGAACCAGCTCGACGGCTTCGATGTCGACGTGGCCAAGGCCGTGGCGCAGAAACTGGGCGTGAAGCTGCGCCTGGAAACGCCGTCCTGGGACGTGATCGCCGCCGGCCGCTGGAGCGGGCGCTATGACATCTGCATCTGCTCCATGACCCCGAGCAAGGCGCGCGCCGAGGTGTTCGACTTCCCGGTGGAGTACTACGCCTCGCCTGCGGTGATTGTGGTCAACGCCAAGGATGAGCGCATCCACGGCGCCAAGGACCTGAGCGGCAAGAAGGTCGGCCTGACCAGTGCCTCCAGCTATGAAAGCTACCTGAATAAAAACCTGGTGATCGAAGGCGCTGAGGACACGCAGTTGCAGTACCCGTTCGAAGACGTGCAAATCGCACCGTATGACACCGACAACGTGGCATTCCAGGACCTCGGCCTGGGCGCGGGCGTACGCCTGGATGCGATCCTCACCAACCTGGTCACTGCCCAGCCGCGCCTGAATCAAGACAAGCGCTTCAAGCTGGCTGGCGAGCCCCTGTATGCCGAGCCCAACTCGGTAGCCATCGAAAAAGGCGACCCGCAGTGGGACAGCAAAGTGCGTGAAGTCTTCGCGCAGTTGAAACAGGACGGCACCTTGAGCAAGCTGTCGCAAAAATGGATCGGTGCCGACATCAGCCAATGAGTCATCTCCCCAAACCTGCGCGCGGGCTGTTCGGTTTTCGCACGCGCCTGTACCTGACCTGGGCGGCATTGTTCGCCCTGTTCGCCAGCTTTTTCCTGAGCTTCGACCTGAAGTTCTCGATCATCCTCGACAAGCTGCCCAACCTGCTCGGCGTGCACCTGGCGCCCAATGGCTTCCTGCAGGGCGCGGCGCTGACACTGTTCCTGTGTCTGTGCTCGATGCTGGCGTCGTCGGTGCTGGGCTTTATCACCGCCCTGGGGCGCCTGTCGAAAAGCGCCGTGGCCTTTGGCATTGCCAGTTTCTATGCGTCTTTCTTCCGCGGTACGCCGCTGCTGATTCAGATCCTGCTGATCTACCTGGGCCTGCCGCAGCTGGGGCTGGTGCCGGGCGCAATCGTCGCCGGGATCATCGCGCTGTCGCTGAACTACGGCGCGTACCTGAGCGAGATTTTCCGCGCCGGTATCCTTAGCGTCCCCCAGGGCCAACGGGAAGCCGCCCTGGCCCTGGGCATGCGCGACCGCGAGATCTTCTGGCACGTCACCCTGCCCCAGGCCATGCGCACGATCATCCCGCCGGCCACCAACCAGTTCATCTCGATGCTCAAGGACTCGTCACTGATCTCGGTGATGGGCGTATGGGAAGTGATGTTCCTGGCGCAGTCCTACGGCCGTTCGAGCTACCGCTACATCGAGATGCTCACCACCGCCGCGATCATCTACTGGGTGATGTCCCTGGGCCTGGAACTGATCCAGGCACGCATGGAGCGGTACTACGGCAAGGGCTATGCGGGGCGGGGGTGAAGGGGTGTCGATCGCGACTGATTCACCGTGCACTCAATGCTGTGCAGATTTAACGAATTGTTTTATCGCAACGGACTAGAGACATCTCCCGCAAACCCGCAGCAACCGGCCTGACAGTTATCCCCCAGACACCTCGCTAAATTCCCCGCCTCATACATCACGAGGTGGGTTTACATGCCGCTCATACACAAGCAATTCGCACTCGCCATCACCTTGGCATTGGGTGCAATCGGGGCTCAACATGCACAGGCTCGCGGCGATATGGCGCCAGAGGATGAAGTGCTGCAGCCACTTAGAATGAGCAGCACCAAACACCCTTATCAGCCGGTGAAGCCCGCACCGGAAGACTTTTATTTCGCCGACCGTGCCATCAGCCGCAACGGCCTGAGCGTGGCCCGTGTGCTGGATGCGGCGGTAGACGAACTGCTGGCATCGGATGAATTCGGCCCACGGGAGAAATACCATCTGGAACATTACGCGCAGTATCTCGCCAGCCTCGAACCCGGTCGCCTGGGGGTTTGGCTTGAGCAACTGGCGGGCAGCCATAACGCCAACCTGGGCACGGCCACCCAAGCCAGCTTGGAGCCTTTGAACGCCAGCCTGCTTTCGGCCATCCGCCAGTTGGATAACGACACCGACGAGGCAGGCCGCGTGTGGCTGCAGGCCTTTGGAAGCAGCGGCAATCTCGACGCACAACACGGCAGCGCCGGTTTGAAACAGCGTCGCCAAGGCGTGTTGCTGGGAGCCGATTGGTCCCTTGATCACGCTTGGCGGATCGGCCTGGTGGGCGGCAAATCCGCTAGCGACCTCAGCGCCGGTCGTTTCAAGGGCGACGTGGACAGCTGGCACCTGGGCGCTTACGCGGCACGTCAGGACGGGCCGATTGCACTGCGCCTGGGTGCGCTGTACAGCCGCCACGCGGGGCAAAACAAGCGCGAGGTCGATTTCAATTTCATCGATTACCGCGAACATCTCACCGGCCAATACAAGGCCGTCAGCCAGAATGTATTCGCCGAATTGGGCTATCGATTGGACACCGGCGACCTACGCGCCGAACCGTTTGCCGGTATCGGCTTCGCGCGTTATCACCGTCAGGGTTTTCAGGAAAAAGGCGGCTACAGCGCGCTGAATGTCGGGTCTCAGACTCAACAAAACCTCAGCAGCACCTTGGGTCTGCGGGTGGCCAAGAACTTCACGCTGGATAACCAGATGACCCTCAAACCGAACCTGAGCGCCAGTTGGAAACACCTGTATGGCGACGTGAGCAGTCGCGTGCGTCAGTCGTTTGTTGAGGAGAAACGCGAAGACTTCAACAGCGAGTTCACCATCGGCGGCACGTCCCTGGACCGAGATAACCTGACCCTGCGCACCGGCCTGGATCTGGCACTGTCGGCCGAACACAGCGTGGGCCTGACTTACACCGCCGCCTTCGGCAGCCACAGTCGCAACCAAGGCTTGATGGGGCAGTGGGCGATGGCGTTCTAAGGCGTCAAATCCGGCGCAAAAAAAAGGGGAGCACCTGCTCCCCCGAGGATTAAGCGGTTGTATCGAAGGCTGTATCAGCCTTCGATTTCAATCAGGATTTCGCCAGGGTTGACCCGATCGCCCTTGGCCACATGCACGGCCGTCACCTTACCGGCAATGGCGGCCTGCACTTCGGTCTCCATCTTCATGGCTTCGGTGATCAACACAGCCTGACCGGCTTTGACCATGTCGCCTTCCTTGACCAGTACATCGACGATATTGCCCGGCATCGCGGTGCTCACATGGCCCGGCGCCGTGGCGTGCTTGCGCTGGTTACCGCCGCTGCTGACGAATTCATTGAGCGGTTCGAACACCACTTCTTCCGGCATGCCGTCGATGGACAGGTAGAAATGCCGCTTGCCTTCGGCCTTCACGCCCACACCAGTGATGTCGACGCGGTAGCTTTCGCCGTGCACGTCAATGACGAACTCGGTCGGCACCCCTTCGCCACCGGCACGGGCCACGCCGCCGGCTTCTGGGATCGGCAACAGCACTTCCGGCGCCAGCGTCCCGGCTTCGCGCTCTTCAAGGAACTTGCGCCCGATGTCCGGGAACATGGCGTAGGTCAGCACGTCTTCTTCAGACTTGGCCAGCCCACCGATTTCCCCACGCAGCTTGGTCATTTCTGGCTTGAGCAGGTCAGCCGGGCGCACGTCGATCACGTCTTCGCTGCCAATGGCCTGACGGCGCAGTTTTTCGTTCACCACGCCCGGCGCTTTGCCGTAGCCACCTTGCAGGTACAACTTCACTTCGTTGGTAATGGTCTTGTAGCGCTCACCGGCCAGCACGTTGAAGAACGCCTGGGTGCCGACGATTTGCGAGGTCGGGGTCACCAACGGTGGGAAACCGAGGTCTTCGCGTACCCGCGGGATTTCCGCCAGCACTTCGCTCATGCGGTTGAGGGCGCCCTGCTCTTTGAGCTGGTTGGCCAGGTTGGAAATCATGCCGCCAGGCACCTGGTTGACTTGCACCCGGGTGTCGACTGCGGTGAATTCGCTCTCGAACTGGTGGTACTTCTTACGCACCGCGTAGAAGTACAGGCCGATCTCTTGCAGCAGCTCCAGATCGAGGCCGGTGTCGAACTCGCTGCCCTTAAGGGCGGCGACCATCGATTCAGTGCCCGGGTGGCTGGTGCCCCAGGCGAAGCTGGAGATGGCGGTGTCGATATGGTCGGCACCGTTTTCGATGGCCTTGAGTTGGCACATCGCAGCCAGGCCGGCGGTGTCGTGGGAGTGGATAAACACCGGCAGGCTTTGCTCGGCTTTCAACGCCTTGACCAGTTCGCCAGTAGCGTACGGCGTCAGCAGGCCAGCCATGTCCTTGATCGCGATGGAGTCGCAGCCCATGGATTCCAACTGCTTGGCCTGGGCGACGAATGCCTCGACGGTGTGCACGGGGCTGGTGGTGTAGGCGATGGTGCCTTGGGCATGTTTGCCCGCGGCTTTCACCGCTTCGATGGCCACGCGCAGGTTACGCACGTCGTTCATCGCATCGAAAATGCGGAATACGTCGATGCCATTTACAGCCGCCTTGGCTACGAAGGCTTTGACCACGTCATCGCTGTAGTGGCGGTAGCCCAGCAGGTTCTGCCCACGCAGCAGCATTTGCAGGCGCGTGTTGGGCAACGCGGCGCGCAGTTTGCGCAGGCGCTCCCATGGGTCTTCCTTTAGGAAGCGCACGCAGGCGTCGAAGGTTGCGCCGCCCCAGACTTCCAGGGACCAGTAGCCGACTTTGTCGAGCTTGTCGCAGATCGGCAGCATGTCGTCGGTGCGCATGCGGGTGGCCAGCAACGATTGGTGGGCGTCGCGCAGGATGGTGTCAGTAACGAAGATCTTTTTAGTCATTGGTATCTCCTCATAGCGGCAAGCTTCAAGCTACAAGCCGCAAGAAAAAGCCAATCTGCCTTTACTTGCAGCTTGCCGCTGACAACTTGCCGCTGTTTATTCATAAACCCGCATGCGCGGCAATGGCGGCGGCGATGGCCAGGGCCAGCTCTTCGGGTTTGCGCTTGATCGAGTAGTTGGTCAGCTCAGGGTGGCTTTCCACAAAACTGGTGTTGAACTGGCCGCTGCGGAATTCCGGGTTGCGTAGGATTTCCTGATAGTAGGCGGCGGTGGTCTTCACGCCTTGCAGGCGCATGTCGTCCAGGGCACGCAGGCCGCGGTCCATGGCTTCTTCCCAGGTCAACGCCCAGACCACCAGTTTCAGGCACATGGAGTCGTAGAACGGCGGGATGGTGTAACCGGTGTAGATCGCCGTGTCGGTGCGCACGCCGGGGCCGCCGGGGGCGTAGTAACGGGTGATCTTGCCGAAGCTGGGCAGGAAATTGTTCTTCGGGTCTTCGGCGTTGATACGAAACTGCAACGCAAAGCCACGGTGCTGGATGTCTTCCTGTTTCACCGACAACGGCAGGCCCGAGGCGATGCGGATCTGCTCACGAACGATGTCGATCCCGGTGATTTCTTCGGTGATGGTGTGTTCCACCTGCACCCGGGTGTTCATCTCCATGAAGTACACCTCGCCCTCGGCGAGCAGGAACTCCACGGTGCCGGCGTTCTCGTACCCCACGGCTTTGGCCGCGCGCACCGACAGGTCGCCGATGTAGGCGCGCTGTTCGGGGGTCAGCTGCGGGCTGGGGGCAATCTCGATCAACTTTTGGTTACGGCGCTGGATCGAGCAATCGCGCTCGAACAAATGCACCACGTTGCCAAAGCTGTCACCGAGGATCTGCGCTTCGATGTGCTTAGGGTTGACGATGCATTTTTCCAGGAACACTTCCGCCGAACCGAAAGCTTTGGTGGCTTCGGAGATGACGCGGGGGAAGGCTTGTTCGAGTTCTTCGCGGCTGTTGCAGCGACGGATGCCGCGACCGCCACCACCGGACGTGGCCTTGAGCATCACCGGGTAACCGATACGGTCGCCTTCGGTGAGCGCTTCGTGGATGTCGGCCACGTTGCCTTCGGTGCCGGGGGTAACCGGCACGCCGGCCTTGATCATGCTGCGGCGCGCTTCGGTCTTGTCGCCCATGCGGCGGATCACTTCAGCGGCGGGGCCGATGAACTTGATCCCACGTTCGGCGCAGATATCCGCCAATTCAGCGTTTTCCGACAGGAAACCATAGCCAGGGTGCAGGGCATCGCAACCGGTTTCCACCGCCAGGTTCACCAGCTTGCGCGGGTTGAGGTAGCCCGCCAGAGGCTCGGCGCCGATGCTGTGGGCTTCGTCGGCCCGTTTGACGTGCAACGCGTGGCGGTCGGCATCGGAATAGACCGCGACCGAACGGATACCCATCTCGGCGCACGCCCGCACGATGCGGACGGCAATTTCACCGCGGTTGGCGATCAGGATCTTTTTTATCACTTGGAAATTCCCTTGAGCCGATTGCTGCATTCTTCGACCCGCTGGAGCCGGGTCGACGCGTGACCAAATGTTTCAGGTCAGTCGCGAGACACACACTAAGCCGCGCAAGGGATTAACAAAAATCAATAATTATTGGGTCGTGCATAAGTAAAGACTTATAGTTGGCCGGACGGCCTTGGGCGAAAGGAATGAAATAATGCGTAAGTCATTGATGCGTATGACGTTGCGTCAATTGCAAATCTTCAATGAAGTGTGCGATTTGCGTTCTTACAGCCGCGCCGCCGAGGAAATGTCCCTGACACAACCGGCGGTCAGCCTGCAAATCCGCCAGCTCGAAGAGCTGATCGGCCAGCCGCTGTTCGACTATGTCGGCAAGAAACTCTATATGACCGAGGCCGCCGAGGCTCTGCAACGGGCCAGCCGCGATATCTTCGGGCGCCTGGAAAACCTCGATATGCAGTTGTCGGACATGCAGGGCTCGCTGCAAGGCCAGTTGAAGCTGGCGGTGGAGTCCAGCGCCAAGTACTTCGTGCCGCACCTGTTCGCCGCCTTCAAGCGCCAGCATCCGGAGGTGCAACTGCAACTGACCGTGGTCAACCGCGCCCAGGTGATCCGCCGCCTCTCGGACAACCGGGACGACCTGGTGATCATGTCCATGGTGCCCCAGGACATGGGCCTGGAATTCCTGCCCTTCCTGAATAACCCCATCGTCGCCGTGGCGTTGCCGGATCATCCGCTGAGCCTGCAAGGCCCACTGCGCCTGCAAGACCTGGAACCCTACACCCTGCTGCTGCGCGAACCCGGCTCCGGTACACGGCTGGCCTGCGAAGAATACTTCAAGGAAAAACGTGTGCACTTCACCCAGACGGTAGAAGTGGCCTCGGCCGAAGCGCAGCGCGAATGCGTGGTGGCCGGCCTGGGCATCGCCCTGCTGACCCGCCACGCCCTGAACCTGGAACTTGCCACCGGCGGGCTCAAAGAGCTGCCGGTGGAAGAGCTGCCGCTTTACCGCAGTTGGTGCCTGGTGCAGGCCAAGGCCAAGCGCCTGTCACCGGTGGCCCATGCGTTCCTGGGCTTTATCCGCAGCGAACGGGTGCAGATCAGCGCGCTGGCTGAGCGCTTCGCTGGGCGGCCGCGGGTGCCTGCCAATGAAGTTCCGGGTAGTCACTGATGCTCTGGAGCAATTGGCGCTCCTCACAACGGTCTTCGATTGCGCGACGAAACGCCATGCGGCGCTGGTCTTCCTGCTGACGACGGGTCTTGACGGCGCTGTTGCTGTCTTCGTAGGGACGTGCCATTTGGAATCTCCCAATGCGAGTACGGGAGTTCAGGATGGCCTTGGGGGATGACGGGGCGATGACAGCCTGATGAAGATTCTGGACACACAGGACAATCCAATGTCGGAGAGGGCAAGCGCCCTCCCACATTTGCCTGTATCTACAGCGTTCAGTCGTCGAGGGCTTTGACGGATTTGGGCGAGAGACGCAGGCTGCGCAAGCTGCGCTTCACGCTCTTGAGGTGATTGACCAGGCTCGGCCCGCGCGCCATGGCCACGCCCATGGCCAACACATCGATCACCACCAGATGGGCGATACGTGAGGTCAGCGGGGTGTAGATTTCAGTGTCTTCGTGCACATCGATGGCCAGATTGACCGTGGACAGTTCCGCCAACGGTGTCTGGCTCGGGCACAGGGTGATCAACGACGCACCGCTTTCACGCACCAGGTTGGCGGTGATCAGCAGGTCCTTGGAGCGGCCCGACTGGGAAATGCAGATCGCCACGTCGGTCGGCTTCAAGGTCACGGCCGACATCGCCTGCATATGCGGGTCGCTGTAGGCCGCCGCCGTGAGCAATAGACGGAAGAATTTGTGCTGGGCATCGGCCGCTACCGCACCGGAGGCGCCAAAACCGTAAAACTCCACACGCTGGGCCTGAGACATGGCCGTCACGGCTTTTTGCAGCGCCACCGGGTCGAGCTTTTCGCGCACTTCCATCAGGGTGTGCAAGGTGGTGTCGAAGATTTTCAGGCTGTAGTCGGCGACGGAATCGTCTTCGTGAATCGCGAACTGACCAAAGCTGGCGCCAGCAGCCAGGCTTTGGGCCAGTTTGAGTTTTAAGTCCTGGAACCCGGAACAACCGATGGCGCGGCAAAAACGCACGATGGTCGGTTCGCTGATGCCCACGCTGTGGGCCAGGTCGGCCATGGAACTGTGCATCACAGCCGCAGGGTCAAGCAGCACATGATCGGCAACCTTGAGTTCCGATTTGCGTAACAGGTGGCGCGACTGGGCGATATGTTGCAACAGGTTCAAAGGGCAGGACTCTTGTTATTGGCAGGGCCAGGGGATGTAGCAAGCTTGTAGTTATACTACAAGAATTGCGCTTTTGCCCGTCCAACACGTCACTAAATCGCCCTGCTGCCCTCTGATTCAAAGGGCAGACGCTTTGTAGCCACAATGGCGCCCTCGGCGCCCCTAAGGAAAATCCGCATTTTTCCGTAACAAATCCGCCACCCCCTCGGCCTGCATCGGCCGACTGATCAGATAGCCCTGCACCTCGTCGCACTGCTCTGCGCGCAGGAAATCCAACTGCTGGTGATCTTCCACCCCTTCGGCCACCACCTTGAGCGCCAAGCCGTGGGCCATGGCGATGATCGCGCGAGTGATCGCCGCGTCTTCGCGGCCTTGGCCCAGGCCGCGAATAAACGTTTGATCGATCTTTACGTAATCCACCGGAATGCGCTTGAGGTAACTGAGGGACGAATACCCCGTGCCAAAGTCATCGATGGCCAGCTTCACGCCTAGATCGCGTAATTGCTGGAAGGTCGCAATGATGTGTTCGACGCTGTCGAGCAACTGACTTTCGGTCAGTTCCAGCTCCAGGTACTGCGGGTCCAGACCGGTTTCCTCCAACACCTGGCGCACCAGGCTGACCAGTTTGCCCTGACGCAGTTGGTGCACCGACAAATTCACCGACACCCGAATCGGCGCCAACCCCTGACGCTGCCATTCGCACGCCTGCCAGCAGGCTTCACGCAACACGAACTCCCCCAGCGGCACGATCAGGCCGGTCTCCTCGGCCAGGCCGATAAACTCGGCCGGCGGCACCATGCCCCACTGCGGATGCTCCCAGCGGATCAGCGCCTCGGCGGCGTTGAGCTTGCCGGTGGCCAGGCACAACTTGGGCTGGTAGAACACGCTGAGCTGGCGCTCTTCGATGGCTTTGCGCAGGTGGTTTTCCAGCTGCAAGCGCTCCAGGGTGCTGGCTTGCAGGCTGTCGGTGTAGAACTGGAAGTTGTTGCCGCCCAGATGCTTGGCATGTTGCATGGCCATGTTGGCTTGGCTGACCAGCGCGGAAATTTCCCGTGCGTTATCCGGCAAAAGGCTGACACCCATCGACGCACTGACCACCAATTCATGCCCCTCCACCGTGACCGGCACCCGCAGCTTGGCCAGCAGCCGCGTGGCCACCCGCGCCAGGCTCGACAGGCTGCCGTAGGCATCGAACAACACGGCAAATTCATCGCCGGACAAGCGCGCAATAGTGTCGGCCTCGGGCAAGGCGTTGATCAGGCGGCGCGCCATTTTCTGCAGCAACTGGTCGGCCACTTCGTGCCCCAGGCTGTCATTGAGCAGCTTGAAGCGGTCCAGATTGATATGCAGCAGCGCCAGGCTGCGCCCTCCTTTACGCACTCTTTGATGGGCTTCACGCAGCCGTTCACGGAACAGCGAGCGGTTAGCCAGGCCGGTCAGTTCGTCGTAGTGAGTAAGGTGACGCATGCGTTCTTCGGACTCGCGGCGCGCCGACAAATCGGCGAAGAATCCCACGATATGACTGACGTTTCCCCGAACATCGCGCACTACATTCAATTGCAGCCATTGCGGGTAGAGTTCGCCGTTCTTGCGCGTTTCCACCAATTCGCCCTGCCAGGTGCCGTGCGTGAGCAGTGCCTGACGGATCATCGGGAAGTGACGCCGCGCATCGCGGCTGCTGGGCAACTCCACCACGTTGCGGCCCAGCATGTCATCGCGATCAAAGCCGGTGACACGGCTGAACGCCTGGTTGACGGCAATCAGCACGTAGTTCGGGTCGAGGATCACAATGCCTTCGCTGGCCGCCTCGAACACCGTCGATGCCAGGCGCTGTTGCTCTTCCAGGGCTTTGCCGGCGCTGATATCCCGGCGGGTGCCGAGCATACGGATCACGCGCCCGCTGGGGCTATGTTCAACCGCACGGCCGCGGTCTTCGATCCAGACCCAGCGACCGTCGGCGTGCCGCACACGGTATTCCACCTGGTAGTCCTCGCTACGGCCTTTGAGGTGCTCTACCAGTGCGCGCTTGAGCAATGGCAGGTCATCGGGGTGCAGGCGCGGCTTGAGGTGACTGAGCATGGCCGTGATGCATTCAGACTCCAGGCCGAACAGCTCTTTGATCTGGGTGTGATGCACTTCGTCGGTTTGCAGGTTCCAGTCCCACAACCCCAACTCACTGGCCTGCAACGCCATGGCCAGGCGCGCTTCGCTTTTATTCAGGGCCTGACTGGCGAGATCCAGCTCCTGGCTGCGTTGGGCCACGCGATCCTGCAAGCCGACTTGCACATCGCGCAACTCCTGCTCGACCTGGCGCCGTTGCTCGACTTCACGCACCAGGTCCTGATTCAACTGCTCACTGCGCTGCTGCGCCTGCTGCAGATGCTCGATCAATGCCTGGTTCTGAAAGCGACGCAATAAGCCACGCTGAATCAGGCGATTGACCTGCCATGCCACCAGGCTCAAGGACGCCAGCAGAATCAGGCCGAGTACGCCCCAACCTTGTTGCTGCGGCTCGCCGTTCCAGAACAGATAGACAATGGAAGGCACCAGGCAGGGCAAAGCAAATGACAGAAACGCAGGAAAACTTACGGCATACGCCACGCTGGCCGACAACGTGGCTGCACCGATCAGGCCGAACACCCAGGCCTGCTGCATAAAGCTGTTGACCGGCGCCAGGGCGATGGCGGCGGTGGCCAAGGTCAGACCGCTGACTGCCGAGCCGAGCATGAACATGCGTCGCCAAATCGGCCTGGCCTGACGGCTGGGCATGGCCGAATCGAAAGCCGCCACCTGGATCACGCGCAGCGCCACCAATGCCAGCAGCCACACCAGCCAGATGCTGTCGAGCAGGTATTGGGCGGGGTTCCACAACAACCAGGCACACACCACCCCGTTGACCAGCATCAACAAGGTCGGCAGCAGCGACCCCTGATACAACAGGCGTGTGCGTTCGACGGCCATTTCGGTGGCGTACTGTTTGTGAATAACCTGCGCGGGCGCGGGCGCGGCCGAGGAGCTGGGCAGGTCAGTGCTGAGGGTCATAGGCAGTGTTCTTATAATGGTGAGCCCGAAACGTCGACGGAGCATACACAAGCAAGCGCTCCGGCCAAACTGCTCCACGTCATAAAAACCTCACGGCTGCGCCGCGCAAACCTTTGGGCCAGACGGCTTGAGCGAGACACCGCGCGGGCTGCGTCACCTGACCAACCGGTCATCCGCCGCGCCGGCGCATGGAGCATGCCGAAGGTTTTGTCTCGACCGCCCGGCATTGGCATTTGCCCCACTCCCCCGAGGGCCATAGAATGCGCCGATGCGCGATGATCTCTCTCTTTTGCTTAATTCCCTCAACGATGCCCAACGCCAGGCCGTAGCAGCCCCCGTTGGCCGTCAGTTGGTCCTGGCCGGTGCTGGCTCCGGTAAAACCCGAGTGCTGGTGCACCGTATCGCCTGGTTGATCCAGGTCGAGAACGCATCGCCGCACTCCATCCTGTCGGTGACGTTCACCAACAAGGCCGCCGCCGAGATGCGCCATCGCATCGAGCAGCTGATGGGCATCAGCCCGGCCGGTATGTGGGTCGGCACCTTCCACGGCCTGGCGCATCGCCTGTTGCGTGCCCACTGGCAGGAAGCGGGCCTGAGCCAGACCTTCCAGATTCTGGACAGCGACGACCAGCAACGCCTGGTCAAGCGCGTGATTCGCGAGTTGGGCCTCGATGAACAACGCTGGCCCGCGCGTCAGGCCCAATGGTTTATCAACGGCCAGAAAGACGAAGGCCTGCGCCCGCAACATATTCAGGCCAGTGGCGACCTGTTCCTGGCTACCATGCGCAGCATTTATGAAGCCTACGAGGCTGCTTGCGTACGCGCCGGCGTGATCGACTTCTCCGAATTGCTGCTGCGCGCCCTTGACCTGTGGCGCGACAATCCGGGCTTGCTGGCCCATTACCAGAAGCGCTTCCGGCACATTCTGGTGGACGAGTTCCAGGACACTAACGCCGTGCAGTACGCGTGGTTGCGCCTGTTGGCCAAGGGCGGCGACAGCCTGATGGTGGTGGGCGACGACGATCAGTCGATCTACGGCTGGCGCGGCGCGAAAATCGAGAACATCTATCAGTATTCCGAGGATTTCCCGGACGCGGTCACTATCCGCCTGGAGCAGAACTACCGCTCCACCGCCGGCATTCTCAAGGCCGCCAACGCCTTGATCGCCAACAACACCGGGCGTCTGGGCAAGGAATTGTGGACCGACGGCGGCGAAGGCGAAGCGATCAACCTGTACGCCGCATTCAACGAACACGATGAAGCGCGCTATGTGGTCGAAACCATCGAAAGCGCCTTGAAAACCGGCATCGCCCGCAGCGATATCGCCATTCTGTACCGCTCCAACGCCCAATCGCGGGTGCTGGAAGAAGCCTTGTTGCGCGAGCGCATCCCCTACCGCATTTATGGCGGCCAGCGCTTCTTCGAGCGCGCGGAAATCAAGAACGCCATGGCCTACCTACGGTTGCTGGAAGGCCGTGGTAACGACGCGGCGTTGGAGCGGGTGATCAATATCCCGGCCCGTGGCATCGGTGAAAAAACTGTTGAAGCGATCCGCGAGCATGCCCGCCACGCCGGTGTGTCGATGTGGGAGGCCATGCGCCTGCTGATCGCCAACAAGGGTTTGACCGGTCGCGCAGCCGGGGCGCTGGGCGTGTTTGTCGAACTGATCGAGAACCTCGCGGCCAAGTGCGCGGAAATGCCCCTGCACTTGATGACACAGACCGTGATCGAGCAGTCCGGATTGATCGCCTATCACGAAGCGGAAAAAGGCGAGAAAGGCCAGGCCCGGGTGGAAAACCTTGAGGAACTGGTCAGCGCGGCCCGTGCATTCGAGAACACTGAGGAAGACGAAGAACTGACCCCGCTCGCCGCATTCCTCGGCCATGCGTCCCTGGAAGCCGGCGATACCCAGGCCGACGAGCACGAAGACAGCATTCAGCTGATGACCCTGCACAGCGCCAAGGGCCTGGAATTCCCGTACGTGTTTCTGGTGGGCATGGAAGAGGGCCTGTTCCCACACAAGATGAGCCTGGAAGAACCCGGCCGCCTTGAGGAAGAACGCCGGCTGGCCTACGTGGGCATTACCCGGGCCATGCAGAACCTGGTGATGACCTACGCCGAGACCCGACGGCTGTACGGCAGCGAAACCTACAACAAGGTGTCGCGCTTCGTACGCGAAGTGCCCAAGGGTCTGATCCAGGAAGTGCGCTTGTCCAACAGCGTCAGTCGCCCGTTCGGCGGTGGCCAGCAGCAGAACTCCAGCAACATGTTCGCCGGTTCCGAGATTCCGGAAACAACGTTCAGCCTTGGCCAGCAGGTCAAGCATGCGATCTTCGGCGAAGGCGTGATCCTCAACTTCGAAGGCGCCGGTGCCCAGGCCCGCGTGCAGGTGAACTTCGCCGAAGGCAGCAAGTGGCTGATGATGGGTTACGCCAAGCTCGAAGCGATCTGAACCGCGGGCTAGCCGCTCGTTATCCTTGTTTTTAACGAGCGCGAGCCCATACCTGTAATTAGTCCTACAGATCTTTCGGATTCAGTCCTACGCAAAAGCCCGAAACATTATGTCGCTAGCCACTGTCATTACACCTGTGCAACATGGCGCGCGTGCAATCCACAAATGGGAATTCCCTTTATGAAACGTTTTCTTAGCATCGCCATGGCGTTGTGCATCGGCCTGACGATGAGCCTCGACGCCAACGCCAAACGCTTCGGTGGCGGCAAAAGTTCGGGCGCAGCCCCCACTCACCAGACCAGCCAAATGGCCCCATCCGCCGGTGCGGGCGGTGCAGCAGCCACCGCAGGCGCGGCCGGTGCAGCAGGCGCTGCGGCCAAAGCTGGCGGCGCTTCGCGCTGGTTGGGCCCTCTGGCCGGTATCGCAGCCGGTGGCCTGCTGGCATCCATGTTCATGGGTGGTGGCTTCCAGGGCATGCAGATCTTCGACATCCTGATCCTGGCGGTCATCGCCTTCGTGATCTTCCGCTTTATCGCCGCCCGTCGCCGCAAGCAGCAGGAGCACCTGGCTCCGGCCGGCGCGCCGATGCAGCGTGAAGTGTTCGAGCAGAAGCCGGCCATGGGCTCGATCTTCGGTGGTTCGGCAGCGCCTGCCGCCCGTCCGGTGATCAATGCACCGGCCTGGTTCAACGAAGAGCGTTTTATCGAAGCGGCCCGCAGCCACTTCCAGTCCCTGCAGCAGCACTGGGACGCCAACGAAATGGACAAGATCGCCGAGTTCGTGACCCCACAACTGCTGGAGTTCCTCAAGCGCGAACGCGCCGATCTGGGCGACGGTTTCCAATCGACCTATATTGACGACCTGCGCGTCCAGCTTGACGGTGTGGATGACCGCGCCGACAAGACCATCGCCACCCTGACCTTCAGCGGTGTGTCGAAAACCTCGCGTTTCGACCAGGGCGAAGCGTTCAGCGAAAGCTGGAACATGGAACGCGCCCAGGGCGATAACCAGCCTTGGCTGGTCGCCGGTATCCGCCAGAACGGCTGATCCCCGCTCGCTTGAGGCCGCAACAACGAAACCCCGGACCTGTCCGGGGTTTTCTATTTCACGGTTGCACTTATAGCGAGCTACTGTATAAAACGCCCCTATCAACCCGCGCCATCAGCAAGAGGATCCCGGCCGTGGAAGAAATCATCGAACAACTGCGTGAAGCCAACGAACCGGTTCCGGTTCCGCTGGAACTGCCTGACGAAGACCTGCTGGTGGAAATCGAAGAACAGCTGTTCATCGATATCCCCTTTGTCTTCCGCGAATTTCTGCTGACCGTCAGCGACGTGGTCTACGGCAGCCTGGAGCCGGTGACCGTCACCGACCCTCAATCTCATACCTACCTGCCGGACGTGGCCGCCAATGCCTGGGATGCCGGTGTGGAGCGTAGCCTGATCCCGATCTGCCAGGACGGCGACGACTACTACTGCGTTGAGGAAGACGGCACTGTGGTGCTGTGGTCCGCCGAAGAGGAACTTGTCCAGGAAGAAACCTGGGAATCGGTCTGGCACTGGGCGCGGGACGTCTGGCTGGAAAGCTGAGTCCCGTACTCGGCGCTTTAGTGCTCCGGCGTATCGTTATGGTTGTCCAGCGTTTCCAACAACGCGACCTGCATCCGCGTATGCACGCGGATGAACCAGCGCCAGAGCACCGCCGCCACCGCCGCCGCCACCACCGCGATCAGCACCAGCAACTTGTTGGTCGGCAGGATACTGGCCGACAACGCGGCCAAAAGCAGAAAGATCACCAACAGCGACAGAATCGGAATCAGCTCGGCAATCACCCGCCGCACACGCTGGGTATGCCGCCCGGCCATTTCCGGCTTGACGCTCATCTCCGCTAGCAACATCGACAGGGCTTTGAGCTTGCGGTACGCCGCGATCAAAAACGGCAGCGACAACAGCAGCGCCCCGCCCCAGATCAATGCCTTTTGCCAGCTGGGATCGCTGATCCAACCTTCCAGATACCCGCCGATACGTGCGGCGAAATAGCTGCCGGCAAAGAAGATCGCCACCACCAGCGCCAGATTCACTCCCACTTGCAGGACGATTTTGCGGATCATCGCCGCCAGCATCGCGCCCTCTCCCTGAGGCTGAATGCTGCGCAGCCATTCGCCATACATACCGAACACCCGGCTCATGCGCCGAGGCATCACTGCCGCCATCTTCAATGACAACGGGTCGGCCCCACGAATCAGATAGGGGGTGAGCAAAGTGGTAATTGCCGAGACCGCCACCGCCACCGGATACAGAAAGTCGCTGGTCACCTGCAACGTCATCCCCAGCGCCGCGATGATGAAGGAAAACTCACCTATCTGTGACAGGCCCATGCCAACCCGCAATGACGTACGCCCATCGTTACCCGCGATAAACGCCCCCAGGCCACAGGAGAGCATCTTGCCCAGCACCACCGCCACGGTGATCACAGCGATAGGCCAGGCGTACTGAAGCAGGATTTGAGGGTCGATCATCAGACCGATGGCGACAAAGAAAATCGCACTGAACATGTCGCGAACCGGCTCGATCAGGCGCTCAATCTTAAGCAACTGCCGCGACTCGGCCATGATCGCGCCAATCAGGAACGCGCCCAGCACCATGCTGTATTCCAGCTTGACCACCAGCAGGCAGAAACCGAAGCACAGGCCCAACACGGTAATCAGCAACATCTCGTTGCTTTCGAACTTGGCCACATAGGCCAGCAGGCGCGGCACCAGCAAAATACCGATCACCAGCGCGACGACCATGAACAGCGAGAGCTTGCCGACCGTGGAAAACACCTCGCCGGAGCTGACCGTGCCGCTGACGGCGATGCTCGACAACAGCGCGATGATGCCGATCCCGAGGATGTCTTCCACGATCAGCACGCCGAAAATCAGTTGGGCGAAGCGCTGGTCTTTCATCTTCAGGTCATTGAGGGCTTTGACGATGATGGTGGTGGAAGAGATGGCCAGGATCGCGCCGAGGAACAGCGAGTCCATGGTGCTCCAGTCGAACCAGCGGCCAATTTCGTAGCCGATCCAGATCATCAGGATGATTTCCAGGAACGCCGCGATAAACGCAGTGGCCCCCACCTTGAACAACTTGCGTAGGCTGAACTCCAGGCCCAGGCAGAACATCAGGAAGATCACCCCCAGCTCGGCCAGGGTCTTGATGGTGTCTTCGTCGTGGATCAGCCCGAAGGGTGGCGTGTGGGGGCCGATGATAAAGCCGGCGACGATATACCCCAGCACCACAGGCTGCTTAAGCCGATGAAACAGGATGGTAACCACCCCTGCCACCAACATGATCACAGCCAAGTCCTGGATAAAGCTGATGGCGTGCATGGCGAGGGGGCTCCTTGAGGGTACCGGCGCTTTTCCCACTTCAGCTCGCAGCGTTAACTGGTCTTAAAAAGCTGAAGGAAAAGTCTACCTAAATCGTAAGAAATGCCCTGAGACGGGCTTTTGAAGGTTAACACCGCGACTTCCGGCGAAAAGCCGGTGCAATATATGGAAACAGATCGGCCTACGCGTGACGGCAAGCCGCCCGCCGGCGTCCCGTTAGGGCTAGCGCAGTAAAGAGTCCAGCACCCGCAGAGGTGCTCCCCCCACCAATGCCTACAACCCGTGAGTGTGCTATGGAACCCGGAAACGCCCAGCTGTCGATGACGGTCTTGATGACCCCTGATATGGCCAACTTCTCAGGCAATGTCCACGGCGGCACGTTGCTCAAGTACCTCGACGAAGTGGCCTACGCCTGCGCCAGCCGTTACGCCGGGCGCTATGTGGTGACGTTATCGGTGGATCAGGTGATTTTCCGCGAGCCGATCCATGTCGGCGAGCTGGTGACCTTTCTCGCTTCGGTCAACTACACCGGCAATACCTCCATGGAAGTGGGCATCAAGGTGGTCACCGAGAACATTCGCGAGCGCTCGGTGCGGCATACCAACAGCTGCTTCTTTACCATGGTGGCGGTGGACGACCAGCGCAAACCGGCGGCCGTACCGCCATTGCAACCGCATAACAGTGAAAGCAAGCGGCGCTTTGTGCAGGCTCAGCAACGTCGGCAGATCCGCCAGGAGCTGGAAAAGCGCTATCAGGAAATCAAGGCCGACGCACCGTAAGTCCGAGGCCGTAAACCCAACAACAATGTGGGAGCGGGCTTGCGCCCACATTGGGTCAGGTGTGCTTACAAAGTGATGGGTGTCGCTTCGAAGCGAACGCGAGGATGGGCGATACGGTCCTGGGCGCGCACCAGTTCCAATTCATAACTGGCGCAAGCCTGGGTCTCCAGCAGTACTTCGTGGACGGCCGCAGCGGTGAACTCAAAGGCCGCCAGTAAGCTGTCGCCCAACAACACACGGGCCAGGAATAACCCGGATGTCAGGTCTCCCACCCCCACCGGCTGGCGCGGGAAGGCCAGCAACGGCCGGCGCAGGTGCCAACTGGCGTCGGCGGTTACCAGCAGCATCTCGAAGCCGTCCGGCAACTTGCCCGGGTAATCCAAATGCTTGACCAGAACCGCCTTGGGCCCACGGGCTAGCAACGCCTTGGCCATGGCCAGGCAATCGAACAGCGAGCGCGGTTTGCGCCCGGCAAAACTATCCAGTTCCAGTTGGTTGGGGCACAGGAAGTCGGCCATGGCCGCGGCTTCATCAAGCAGAAAATCGCTGACTTCCTGGGGCACGATGCAGCCTTTTTCCGGATGCCCCATTACCGGGTCGCATAAGTAAAGCGCCTTGGGATTGACCGCCTTGATGCGCGCCACACCATTGAGGATCGCCCGGCCCTGGTCCGCACTGCCCAGGTAACCGGACAGGATGGCGTCGCAGTTACCCAGCTCGCCGATGGCGGCAATGCCTTCCACCAACGCAGGAATTTGCTGCGGCGCCAACACTTCTCCCGCCCACTGTCCATACTGGGTGTGGTTGGAGAACTGCACCGTGTTGAGCGGCCAGACGTTTACCCCGACCCGCTGCATGGGGAACACGGCGGCGCTGTTTCCGGCGTGGCCAAAGACCACATGAGACTGGATCGCAAGCAGATGAGGGGTGCGTTTCATGCAGGGGATTTCCGTAAAGCCGTTTGGATTCTGGCCGCGCAGTATGCGACTAAACGCAGCCTGTACGACAGACCGGCGACACAGTTAAGCTGCTCTCACTTTGTTGGAGTTCATCGCATGCTGACCCTGGGAAACATGTTTGTGTTGATGCTGCTGGCGACCGGTGCCGCCTGGGTGTGGCACAACCACGGCTTGCGCGAGCGCGCGTTGGAGCGGGTCAAGCAGCATTGCGCCAAGCTCGACATCGAGCTGCTGGACGGCGCGGTAGCGCTCAAGCGCATCGGCTTTGTAAAAGATGCCAATGGGCGGCGGCGTTTGGCGCGGGTCTACAATTTCGAGTTCACCGTGACCGGCGAAACCCGCCACCCCGGCACCATCACTCAGTTCGGCGCCCATAGCGCGCAGATTGAACTGGCGCCCTACCCGTTCGAGATCAAGACACCTTTGCCCAGCGCCGAGATTATCGAGCTGAGCCAATGGCGCCAGGACCACAGCACCAAGCACCGTCAATAACGGCAGGCCGCCAACTCGGCCTGCAATGCCGCCACGTCCTGTGGCGTGCTGAAGATCAATTCAACACGAGAATCACGGCGCCATTCGCTGGGCAGCCACGCGAGCGAGCAGTTATCCACCGCATTGGCGCTGACCCAACCGTCGCGGCTGTGGATAACCAGCTTGGCGCGCCGCCACGCGAGGTCTGCCAGCCACGCCGCCACGCGTTGAGTGTCGAATTGCTGGCTAGGATGCCAACGCCAACCCACACTCCAGCCGCCGTCCTGGGCATGGCTCAAGCAGATCGGCACGGTCGGATCGCTCCAGATCGCCGGTATATGCGCCAAGCCTTGAGACTCATGACCTTTATCCACAGCCTCGCCCGCGTGCTGATCCAACCCCGGCAGCAGGGCCAATGGCAGATGCGCCTGATGGGTCCAGTAACGCGGGCAATCGGGTAACCGGGCCTCAATCGCCTGACGCTGCACCGCGTCCAGCCCCTCCTCCTTGTTCAAGACCAGCAGCCCAGCATTGGTCAGCGTTTCCTGTTGTGCCGGCGGCAAGGGGTTGCCTCTGGCCAGGGCCTGGGCATCCAGGACCAGCACACACGGCTGGACCGTCAACACGCCCTGCCACGGCGCCTGGCGCAACTGCTTGAGCAACTGCGCCGGGTGGCCCAACCCCGATGGCTCGATAAACAAACGATGCGGCTTGGCCTTACGCAACAAACGGCCAAGACCTACCTGGAACGGTGCACCGTTCACACAACACAGGCAGCCACCGGCGACCTCGCCCAAGGCAATACCGTCGTCATCCTGGGTCAGCAGCGCGGCGTCCAAGCCGATCTGGCCGAACTCATTGATCAATACTGCCCAGCGCTCATCTTCCGGGCGTTGGGCCAGCAGTTGCTTGATCAGGCTGGTCTTGCCGGCACCTAATGGCCCGGCTATCACATGAGTGGGAATGTTCTGCAGCATAGAGGGCATCATTCAGGCCGTGTAGAGCGCTTGATCCTACGCGGTTATGCCAGCCAATCCAGCGTCAGGATCAATCGGCGCTCGCCTTCTTTGAGCGCCGGCGAACGATGGATCAAACCGTGGCCTTCGTTACCGTGCCACTTGCTGCCTTTGAGCAAGGCCACTTCGCCACAATGGATCTGCTCAACACGCGAGGTGGGTTCGGCTTCGGGTTGTCCCAAGCGACGCCGGTCCATGACCCCCTCCCGCAACCACTGGCTGCCGACCCCGGCATAGGTGGTGATCAGCCGCACCGGTACGTGGTCGACGTGAAACCGTGGGCACATGGCTTTATCCAGCAAGCGCAGGCGCACGCCTATGCGTCGGGCGCCGAGCAGGCAGGCAAAGGCGCTGGTCAACCAGGACACATCGGCAATAAATCCCTCATAGCCTTCAAGATCGCGGCAATTGCCCGCCAATCCTTGCAAATTCGGCACTGCCTCATCACTGCCCAGTTCCACCACCAACGAATCGGCTACGGGCTCGTTGAGCGAAACCAGCAAGGCGCCGAATTCGGCAATGTGCAGGGGTAATTGGCGCTGCCACAGCGCCAGATTTACGCCATCTTCGAGGATCTCAGACAGCGCCAACGGGGTTTCGCCGCGGGTTTGGCGAATCAGCGGGCGCAAGGGCGTCAGTGCAGCGAGCATCAGGCCACCTCGTCGTACCAAGGGCCAAAAGGATCGGCCAGCAAGCGCCATCCATCGACACCCAGAGCCATTTCTGCATCGGTGAGCAAGCACGCATCCAACTCGGCGCGTAGCTGGGCAAAGTCGATGTGTTGCCCGATAAACACCAGTTCCTGGCGGCAATCGCCGCTGCTCAGTTGCCAATTGCCCATGATTGCCGCGACGCTTTCTTCATCCTGCGGCCACTGGTTTTTCGGCACGAAACGCCACCAGCGCCCGGCGAATCCATGGCGCATCAAGCCACCGGCCTGGGACCAACTGCCCGCATCCTGATGCTTGCTGGCCAGCCAGAAAAAGCCTTTGGAACGCAGCAATTTGCCGTTGACCCAGGGGCGGTCAATAAAGTCGTAGAAACGCTGCGGGTGGAACGGGCGCCGCGCACGATAAGCGGTGGACGCGATACCGTACTCTTCGGTTTCCGGCACATGCTCGCCGCGCAATTCCTGCAGCCAGCCGGGCGCCTGGGCGGCGCGCTCGAAGTCGAAGCGGCCGGTGTTGAGGATCTGGTCCAGAGGCACCTCGCCCATCACCATCGGGATGATCTTGGCGTGAGCGTTGAGGCGCTCAAGGATCGCCATCAACTCCTCGCGCTCGTGCTGGCTGATCAGGTCGATCTTGCTGATCAGAATCACGTCGGCGAACTCGATCTGCTCGATCAGCAGGTCGGTGATCGAGCGCTCGTCCTCTTCACCCAACGTCTCACCGCGCGAGGCCAGGCTTTCGGCAGCCTGGTAGTCGAGCAGGAAGTTGATGCCGTCGACCACGGTGACCATGGTGTCCAAACGTGCGATATCCGCCAGGCTTTGCTGGTTTTCATCGCGGAAGGTGAAGGTTTCGGCCACCGGCAGAGGCTCGGAAATACCCGTGGATTCGATCAGCAGGTAATCAAAGCGCCCGTCCCTGGCGAGCTTGGCGACTTCTTCCAGCAGGTCTTCACGCAAGGTGCAGCAGATGCAGCCGTTGCTCATCTCCACCAGTTTTTCTTCGGCGCGGTTGAGGGTGACATCGCGCTGCACTTGGCTGCCGTCGATGTTGATTTCACTCATGTCGTTGACGATCACCGCCACCCGCAGGTTGTCGCGGTTGCGCAGGATGTAGTTAAGCAGCGTACTTTTACCGGCGCCGAGGAAGCCGGACAGCACGGTAACGGGGAGTCGATTGGGCATCAGGTCATACTCATCAGGCCGCCCGTTCGAATCGGGCTGTTATTAATGTTATAGTATAACAACACAAATAAGCCAACCCCCGCTTGCTCAACGTGATGAAGACGGCAATGCTGGCGCCTGCTGATGTCGAGAACGCCCATGAACTATCTGCTGTATGGCCTGCTGCTGATTTTCGCGACCCAGGCCAATGCCCAAACACCAAGCCTGTTGGCCAACTGCACGCGCAGCGCCAACCTGCTGGCCTGCGTAGACCCGCTGGGCAACGCCTACAGCGTAGCGACGGTTGGCAGCACCACATATTTGCGTGGCTTTGAGGTGATAGGTAAACGCTACTGGGCGCAGACCAACAGCCGTTACGGACAATTGACGTTCTTTACCGGCCTGGCGTCGGACGGCGAAGCGTGGGTCGGTTACACACGCAGAGTCGGTTGGACCACGATCAACCGCTTC
This sequence comes from Pseudomonas rhodesiae, assembly GCF_013285305.1. Classification (NCBI taxonomy): domain Bacteria; kingdom Pseudomonadati; phylum Pseudomonadota; class Gammaproteobacteria; order Pseudomonadales; family Pseudomonadaceae; genus Pseudomonas; species Pseudomonas rhodesiae. The sequence continues at coordinate 147,325 of NZ_CP054205.1, forward strand.
TCCAGTTCCGGGGGCGCCGGCGCCACCTTCACCTGCAGCCGTCTCACCGGCTGCTAAGCACGGGCGTTTTTCTGGTCTTGCACCCAGGCCATATAGCTGTTGATCGGCGGATTCTTCTGGAAGTAATTTCTCAGGCCCTCGAATAATCCGTCAGCCACAGCCTGCTGGTGACGTGCAGTCACAAGCCGCTGCGCGTCCCGGGCATTGGAGATAAACCCGGTCTCCACCAGAATCGACGGCACATCCGGTGACTTGAGCACCGCAAAACCGGCCTGTTCCACACGCTTCTGATGCAACGACGTGATGCTCTGCAAGCTGCCCAGCACCGAACTGCCCAATTGCAGGCTGGAAGCGATGGTGGCGTTCATCGACATATCAAGAATCACCCCGGCCAGCATCGGGTCCTTGTCCTTGAGATTGAGCAGCGTGGTGGCGCCCAGCAGGTCCGCGCCGTTTTCGCGCTGAGCCATAAAGCGCGCCGTGGCGGAGGTGGCGCCGCCTTCGGACAACGCATACACCGAAGCCCCCGACGCGGTCAGGCGTGGCGCGGCGTCGGCGTGTACTGAGATGAACATATCGGCTTTGTGTCGACGGGCGATGTCCACGCGCTTGCGCAGCGGCACGAAGAAGTCGTCGTTGCGCACCAGCTTCACATCAAAGCCCTTTTCGCGCTTCAAGCGCTTGGCCAGCAGTTGGGCGATGGACAACACCACATCTTTTTCGCGCTGGCCCTTGGAGCCAATGGCGCCGGGGTCTTTGCCGCCGTGACCGGGGTCGACCACTACGATGATGTCGCGCTTGGGATGGGCTTTGTCCACCGAAGCCACTAAAGGCGCCGATTCAGCTGCGATTTGACGGGGCGCCTGAGTCGCGCGGGTCAAGTCCAGCACCAGACGGTGCCCTTGGCCATCCTGGGGCGGCAGCACAAAGCTGTTGAGCTGCATCGGCGCCGCCAGGTCCAGCACGATGCGCGTGTCGTTCTGGCCGAAATGTCCCGAACGAATCGAAGTGATGCCGCTGTTTTTCAGCACCAACTGCGAAAAATCCCCACTGAGCCCGGCGCCGCTCAGGTCGATGATCAAACGCTCCGGCGCGGTCAGCGAGAATGTCTTGTACTGCACCGGTCCACTAAGGTCGAACACCAGCCGTAGCTTGTCGTCCGAACGCCATAAGCGCGCGTTGCGGATTTGCGTGGCGTGAACCGTGAACGGCAGGACGAAGAGTGGGCTGGCCAGGAGCAGGTTAAGAAGCTGACGTCTGTGCATGACAAATACCGCAAATAAAGGAGCGTCCCTGCTCGACATGGCTGAACAAAGGCGGGCGTAGAAAATTCATCGTCGATTTGATTGTTATACTATAACATGTCGAATTATTTCCAACGATGGACCTGCTTATGAACGCGCTGACCTTGCCGGACATTGCCGCGCAGGCTTCACGCCAAGCCTTGCCACTCGACTGGGTCGGCATGTGCGGCATTGCCCTGCCAATTCTGATAGACGGCCAGCGCCTGGCCGCCACCGCCGACGCGGGTGTCAGCCTCGACGACGGCACCGCACGCGGCATCCACATGTCACGCCTGTACCTGGCACTGGAGATGCTCGACCAGCAGCCCCTCACCCCTGCACTTCTGCGCACTGTACTGCAGCGTTTTCTCGACAGTCATGAAGGTTTATCTAAGAACGCTTACCTGCGCATCCACACTGATTTGCTGCTCAAGCGCCCAGCGTTGGTCAGCCCGTTGGCCGGCTGGAAAAGCTATCCGGTCAGCATCGAAGCGCAGTTGAAAAACCAGATGTTCCACGTGGAACTAAAAATTGACGTCGCGTACTCCTCAACCTGCCCATGCTCCGCTGCGCTCGCCAGGCAGTTGATTCAGCAGCAATTTATCGATGATTTCGCCAACACAGCCTTGCAGCATGCAGACGTGCTGACCTGGCTCGGCAGCGCCAAGGGGATTGTCGCCACACCCCACAGCCAGCGCAGCAGCGCGCAACTACATGTGCACCTACAAGGTGAGCAACTGCCCTTGGTGGAACTGATCAACGACGTCGAAGCCGCCCTCGGCACCGCCGTGCAAACCGCGGTGAAACGCGCCGACGAGCAAGCCTTCGCCCTGGCCAACGGGCAGAACCTGATGTTCTGCGAAGACGCCGCCCGCCGCGTCAACCTCGCCTTGAAACGCTCGGACGCGATCAACGCCTTTCATCTCAAAGTGATCCACGCCGAAAGCCTGCACGCGCACGATGCCGTGGCTGAAAGCCGCTGGACGAGACACTCTGCATGATCACCTGCACCGCTTTGCGCTGGGGCGCCCCCGGCCAACCGCTGACGCCACCTGTGGATTTCACCCTGGAAAAAGGCAGCCTCACCGGCGTGATCGGCGCCAATGGCACCGGCAAGAGCAGCCTGCTCAAAGTCATTGCGGGCCTGCAAAAGCCGTTGACCGGTAAGGTCAGCGTGAACGTGCCGCGACGTGGCGGCCTGGCGTTCCTGCCGCAGCAACAGCACTTGGATCGCCAGTTCCCCATCAGCCTGCAAGAACTGGTCGCCGCCGGTTTCTGGGGTTTGCAGCTCAGCCCGCAACAGCGCAGCCAGCGCCTGCAAGCCGTACTTGAAGACTGGTGCCTCAGCGGCCTGGAACAGCGCCCGTTAATGGCCTTGTCTGGCGGCCAGTTGCAGCGTGCGCTGCTGGCACGCATGAGCCTGTCGGAGTCGTCGGTGCTGCTGCTCGACGAACCCCACGCTGCCCTTGATGAAGAGGGTCAGGCGCTGTGCTGGAAACACATCCATGCCTGGCACGCGTCGGGCCGCACCTTGTTGGTGGTCTGCCATGACCTGGCATCCGTGCGCCATCACACCCAGAACGTATTGCAGATCAAAAGCACCGGCTGCTTGTTGGGCCCGAGCAAAGAGCTGATCCGCCCCCAGCCCCAAATGCAGGTGGCCTGATGCACTTCGCCGCCCACCTGTGGATGCCATTCTTTGACTTCGTGTTTATGCGCCGCGCACTGATTGGCGGGCTGGTGCTGGCGTGCAGCACCGCGCCGCTGGGCGTGTTCCTGATTCTGCGGCGCATGAGCCTGATCGGCGACGCCGTGGCCCACGGCATCCTGCCCGGCGCCGCTCTGGGGTTTTGGTTCGCCGGTTTGAGCCTGCCGGCGCTGACCCTGGGCGGGCTCGGTGCCGGCCTGGGCATGGCCGGATTGTCGGCGTGGATCACCCGCCGCACCGGCCTGCGCGAGGACGCCAGCCTCGCCGCCATCTACCCCATTTCCCTAGCCGCCGGCGTGTTGATCCTCGGCATCGCCGGCAAACGCCTGGACCTGTTGCACCTGTTATTCGGTTCTGCCCTGGCGGTGGATGAAACCACCCTTACCGGCATGCTGTGGGTGTCAGGGTTCAGCCTGATCGCCATGACGCTGATCTACAAACCGCTGCTGCTGGACACACTCGACCCACTGTTCCTGCAAACCGTCAGCCGCCTCGGCCCTCTGGCTCACGGGCTGTTTTTGACCCTGGTGGTGCTGAACCTGGTGATCGGTTTCCAAGCCATCGGCGCGCTGATGGTGGTGGGGTTGATGATGCTGCCGGCCATCGCTTCACGGTTCTGGAGCCGGCGCCTGCCGGTGTTGATCGCGGTATCGGCGGTGCTTGGATGCCTGTCGGTATGGCTTGGCTTGTTGCTGTCGTTCTACTACTCGTTGCCCAGCGGCCCAGCAATCGTGCTGGTGGCGGGCGCCGGGTACTTGTTGTCTGTGGTCTTCGGTCCGGTGCACGGCTTGCTGCGCCGCCCGCCCCTACTGTCATCCCAATGAGGTGTTTGCCGATGCGCGCTCTACTCGTGCTGTTCAGTTTGTTGCTACCGCTGTCGATGGCCCAGGCCGCCGACAAACTCCAAGTGGTCACCAGTTTCAGTATTCTCGATGACATCACCCACCAGATTGGTGGCGATCACATCCAGATCAGCAATATGGTCGGCCCCGACGCCGACGCCCATACTTACGAACCCACCCCGGACGATGCCAAGGCGCTGCTCAAAGCCAAGCTGATTATCAAGAACGGCCTGGGCTTCGAGCCGTGGCTGGACCGCCTGGTGGCGAGTACCGAAACCCGGGCCACCGTGGTCACCGCCAGCAAAGGCGTGATCTCTCGCACCATGGAAGAAGACGGCGAAACCATCCCCGACCCGCACGCCTGGCACAACCTGGCCAACGCCGAAATCTACGTGAACAACATCACCAAGGCGCTGATAGCCGCCGACCCGGCCAACCAAGCCGATTACCAGCGCAACAGCCAAGCCTATCTGAAACAAATCTACCGCCTGCTGGCCGAAGCCAAAGCCAAGTTCGGCGCGCTACCGCCGGGTAATCGCCGCATCGTCACCTCCCATGATGCCTTCGGTTACCTGGGCCAGGCCTATGGCATTCAGTTCCTCGCCCCCCAAGGTTTGTCCACCGAGCGGGAGCCTTCCGCAGCCGAGGTCGCCGCGCTGATTACGCAGATTCGCAAGGACAAGGTCAAAGCGGTGTTTATGGAGAACATCAAGGACGCGCGCCTGCTCAAGCAGATCGCTGACGAAAGTGGCGCGCAGATCGGCGGGACGCTGTACTCCGACGCCCTCGCCGCCGAAGGCCCGGCCAGCACCTTTATCGGGCTGTTCGAATACAACCTCAACACCCTGTGCAACACATTGGGCAAGCCATGATCCGTAAGAACCCTTCAGGCGATCTGCCGGTGATTGCCGAATCGGCCTACGTGGATAAAACCGCGATCATCTGCGGCAAGGTGATCATCGGCGAGAACGTATTCGTCGGCCCTTACGCCGTGATCCGCGCCGATGAGGTCGACGCCAGCGGCGCCATGGACCCGATCACCATCGGCGCCAACTCCAATATCCAGGACGGGGTGGTGATCCACTCCAAGTCCGGCGCGGCGGTGACCATCGGCGAGTTCACCTCCATCGCCCACCGCTCCATCGTCCACGGGCCTTGCACCGTGGGCGACCGCGTGTTCATCGGGTTCAACAGCGTGTTGTTCAACTGCGCGGTGGGTGACGGCTGCGTGGTGCGGCATAACTCGGTGGTCGACGGCCGCGATTTGCCGGACGCCTTCTACGTACCCTCCACCACCCGCATCGGCCCGCACACCGACCTGTCGCAGTTCCCGCCGGTCAGCGTCAGTGCCTCGGAATTTTCCGAAGACGTGGCGCGCACCAATGTCGATCTGGTGCGCGGCTACAAAGCCCTGCAAAACGAGTTCTGAACCATGAGCCGGCTGCTGATTCGCAACGCACGCTTGGTCAACGAAGGCCAGATCCGAGACGCCGATGTGCTGGTCGCCAACGGCCGCATCGAAAAGATCGCCGACAGCATCACCGGCTGTAACGCCGCCGTGGCGATCGACGCCCAGGGCCAGTGGCTGCTGCCCGGCATGATCGATGACCAGGTGCATTTCCGTGACCCCGGTGCGCCGGACAAAGGTAGTTTCTACAGTGAATCGCGGGCGGCGGTGGCCGGGGGTATCACCAGCTTTATGGACATGCCCAACACCTCCCCCGCCACCTTGAACCTGGCGGCCCTGGCCGACAAAAAACGCCGCGCGGGGCTGCATTCGGTGGCCAACTATGGCTTTCACTTTGGCGTCAGCCACGACAACCTCGATACGGTTGCCGCCCTCGACCCGCGCGAGGTCGCCGGGGTCAAAGTGTTTATGGGGGCCTCAACGGGCAATATGCTGGTGGACCACCCGCGGATTCTGGAGCGGCTGTTCGCCGAAGTGCCGACCCTTCTGCTCGCCCATTGCGAACACAGCCCCAGCATCCAGGCCAATGAGCAGCGCCTGCGCGCACGCTTCGGCGATGGAATCCCAGCGGTGGCGCACCCGCTGATCCGCGATGCCGAGGCGTGCTATCGCTCGTCGTCTTATGCGGTGGAGCTGGCCAGGCGGTACGGCACGCGGCTACATGTGCTACACCTGACCAGCGCCCGCGAGCTGGCGTTGTTCGAAGACAAACCCCTGACGGAAAAACGCATCACCGCCGAGGTGTGCCTGCACCATCTGCTATTCGATGACCGTGACTATCACCGCCTCGGCCATCAAATCAAATGCAACCCAGCGATCAAGACTCGCGCCGACCGCGACGCACTGCGCCAGGCCTTACTCAGTGATCGTCTGGACGTGATTGGCAGTGACCATGCGCCGCATACCTGGGCACAAAAGCAGTTGGGTTATCGCGAGGCACCGGCGGGCTTGCCTCTGGTGCAGCATGCGCTACCGGCTTTGATGGAATTGGTGGCCGATGGGCTATTGCCGTTGACCACGCTGGTGGCCAAAACCAGCCACCGAGTGGCCGATCTTTTCGCCATCCCGGATCGAGGCTATGTACGCGAAGGCTATTGGGCCGACTTGGTGCTGATCAAACCTGAGCCCCAAGGCAAGCCGGTCAGTGAGGAACCGATCCTGGCCCGCTGCGGCTGGACGCCCTTCGCCGAGCGCCGCTTTCGCCACAGCGTCAGTACCACGTTAGTCTCCGGTCACCTGGCGTGGCACAACGGCCAGGTGGTCGACAGTTGCCAAGGCTTGCCGCTGTACTTCCAGCGTTAGGCGCGCGGCTTGACGGTGCCGCAATCGTTGCCCAGCCATTGGGCATGGCTGTCCAGGCTGCCCTTTTGTTGCATGCCAGTGGCATTGAAAGTGCCATTGACGGTGGTAGTGAATTCTTTCTGGCTCTGGAAGGTGGCCACGCCCGTACCCTGGGCTTTGGGGCAACTGAAGCGGAATTTCCACTGGTTGCCGGTCTTGTCGGTCACTTCCTGGCGGCAGCCCGATTGTGGGTCGGTCAGGGGGATCGAATCGGACGCTACCTGCGCCGGCGTCAGACACACCTGCACGCCTTTACCGGCCATGGTGATGCCCTGTTTTTCCAGCATGGCGCGCTGTTCGGGGGTCATCTGTTGCTTGAGCTGGCCGAGGATCAGCGACAGATCCGGCAGCTCCTGGTTATCGACTTTCATATTGCTGGTGGTCACTTCCCACAAGCCCGGCGCCAACATCTGGGCCTGCGCCGCCACGGGCAACGACAAACCAACAACCATGGTCATACACAGCAGACGAGCATTCATCGGGTAACTCCTGGGTAAAGGTGGAGCGTTAGACGCCGCAAAACAGCCAGTGTTGCACGGCAAATAAAATAGCGACATTCGTGGCCGAACATGGTCTGTTAGGCACTGGATTGCCTGGAGTAACGTCGTCCATGGATTTTTTTGGCCCGCACCTGCTGGCGTACTTTATCGCCACCCTGCACTTCTTCGGCACCCTCGCCGCGATCCACGCGGTGCTGACCGTCCGGACCGCCCAAGGCTCCATCGCCTGGGCCTTGTCGCTGATGTTCATGCCGTACCTGACCCTGATCCCTTACCTGATTTTCGGCCGCAGCACCTTCGATGCGTATATCCAGGCGCGCCGCCAGGCCAACCAGGAAATGCACAGCGCCATCGCCGCGCTCAACTGGCGCCCGTGGGTCGAGGAAGCACTGGCCGCGCGTCACTCCAGCGCCTACGGCTCATTGCGCGCCATGCCCAAACTGGGCCGCATGCCGTGCCTGGCCAATAACCAAGTGCAACTGCTGGTCAATGGGGATGCCACTTTCAGCGCGATTTTCGACGCCATCCGCAACGCCAAGTCCGCTGTGCTGTTCCAGTTTTTCATCATTCATGACGACGAACTTGGCCGGCAATTGCACGCCCTTTTGAAGGAAAAGTCCGCGCAAGGCGTGGCCATTCATGTGCTGTACGACCGCATCGGCAGCCACGCCCTGCCCCATCACTACGTGCAATCACTGCGTGACGCGGGTGTGCAGGTCAAAGCCTTCGCCACCCGCAGCGGCTGGCTCAACCGCTTCCAGGTCAACTTCCGCAACCATCGCAAGATCGTGGTAGTGGACGGCATCACGGGGTTTGTCGGCGGGCACAACGTGGGGGACGAATACTTGGGCAAAAAGCCGCCGCTGGCACCGTGGCGTGACACCCATGTGCAAGTCATCGGCCCGGTGGTGGCGTGCCTGCAGGAGTCGTTTGCCGAGGACTGGTTCTGGGCCGCGCGGGAACTGCCGCCGCTGATCCTGCCGGATGCCTATCCCGAGGATGGCGTGCTCTGCCAATTGCTGTCCAGCGGTCCGGCCGACCCGTACGAAACCTGCTCACTGTTTTTCGTCGAGGCGATTCACGCCGCTACCGAACGGGTGTGGATCACCAGTCCGTATTTCATCCCCGACGAAGCCGTGTTCGCCGCCCTGCGCCTGGCGGTGTTGCGCGGCGTGGATGTGCGCCTGCTGCTGCCATCGCGCCCCGACCATCGCATCGTCTACGCCGCCTCTAGCCTGTACGCGATTGAAGCCGTGCGCGCCGGGGTGCGCGTGTTCCGCTATACCCCCGGTTTTCTGCATCAGAAAGTGGTACTGGTGGATGGCGAAATCAGCGCCATCGGCAGTGCGAATATGGACAACCGTTCGTTCCGCCTGAATTTCGAAGTGATGCTGCTGACCGTCGACGAAGCCTTCGCCCAGCAGGTGGAGCAGATGTTGCTCGACGACTTCGCCCAAGCCCATGAAGTCAGCCAGGAAGAGAGCCGCGAAACCCGCCAGTTGCAGCATTTGGGAATGCGCGTCGCGCGCTTGATCTCACCGATTCTCTAACAGCCAACACGGTAGAAAAATGGTGGGAGGGGCTTGCCCCCCTCCCACCTCTGTATCACCGGTTCAGCGGTAGATATCTTCCCGCGTCCACGGCAGTTCATGACTGCCATCGGCATGGGGTTTGACCGCCAGGATCTGGTGCAGGTTGATCCAGCCCCGGGCGAACGCATAAGCACAGCCTGCCAGGTACAGCCGCCAGATACGCAGTGCCTGTTCCGGCACCATTTTGGCTGCGGCTTCCAGGTTGTCTTCCAGGCGCTCGCTCCAGTGGTCCAGCGTGCGCGCGTAGTGCAGGCGCAGGCTCTCGACATCGACCACTTCCAGCCCCACTTCGCTGAGCTCGGCGGTCATCATCGCCAGATGCGGCAGCTCTCCGTTGGGGAACACGTAGCGCTCGATAAAATCACCCGCGCCGCGCCCGACCGGGCGGCCGTCGGTGTGCTTGGCGGTAATGCCGTGGTTCATCACCAGGCCGCCTTCACGCACGGCGCCGAACAAGGTCTTGCAGTATTGCGCCAGGTTGGCGTGGCCAACGTGTTCGAACATGCCCACGCTGACCACTTTGTCGAAGCGGCCATCCTGGGGCAGATCGCGGTAGTCGAGCAGTTGCAGGTCGATCTGATCCTGCAGGCCATCGGCCTTGACCCGCTCCCTGGCCAGTTGCAATTGCTCTTTGCTCAGGGTGATGCCGAACACCTTGACCCCAAACTCCCGCGCCGCAAACCGCGCCAGCCCACCCCAGCCGCAACCGACATCCAGCAGGTATTCGCCCGGCTGCAACCGCAGCTTGCGGCATAGGTGGCGGAATTTGTCCTGCTGGGCCTGGTCGATGGATTCGCTGCCGGTTTCGAAATAGCCGCAGGAGTACGCCATGTCCTGATCGAGCCACAGCTGATAGAAGGCGTTGGACAGGTCGTAATGGTAGGAAATGGCCGCTGCGTCTGTGGCCTTGTCGTGGATCGAGCGCACCGGACGACTGCCTTCGTCGTCATCGACCAAGGCGTGACTTAACTCGTCGCACACCCGGATCACTTCGGTGATGGAGCCTTCAAGCTCCAATTTGCCCACCACAAAGGCTTCGCCCAAGGTATCGAGCGTGGGATGGGAAAGCTGAGACACGACCGTGGGGTCCTTGACCACGATGGTGACGCTGGGCTCTGGGCCCAAGTTGAATTCATGGCCATCCCAGAGTCGAAGACGCAGCGGCAGCTGAAGATTCTGTAAGGCCGGTGGAAGTTGCGCGAGCATGAGTAGTCCCCCCTTGTTTCAGACGTCTGCTGTGAGGGTAGACCATCTCAAGACGCGTAGGAGGCTATCGATTTAATAGCGCCTGACTATGCCGCTCGATGCTGCAGCAAACCGTCCTGGACCCACTGTTTCAGCCACGTAACAGCCTGCAATGGGGCACCCTCTGCATAAGTGACTGCCAGTTGGGCACACAGTTCTGCAAAACACCCACCGGTCGTCACCATGGCCGCCAGGGCGCTGGCTTCCGCCGGCTCCAGCGTGCGGTAGCGACACACCTGTTCATGGCGCCATACCAGGCAGGTCTGCGCAGGTTCCACCGCATGGCTGCCCGGAAAGTCACCGTTATCTTTGGCCGCGCGCCAGATTGCCAGGGAGTTGAAATGGCAACCCAGTTGCTGCACCGACGGAACCCACGCCACTTGCAGCCCCGGCCACGCCTGCGGCGGTAGCTCGGCCATGTCCGCCAGGGTCAACGGCTCGCCATGGGGCGCATCGAAGGCCAGAGTAAACGCCCATTCCAAACGGGCCAGTTCGGCCAGCGGCGCGCCGTGTTCTTGCGCCAGGTGCTCAAGGATAAACGTCGCGAACCGCTCACCGAGCCAGCGCAAACTGTAATGCTCGGACGGATAACGCCGCACATAAGCGCCGGCCAGCGCGGCAAACTCATCATCCCCCAACCAGTAGCGCACGGCGCTGAAATCATGCCGCAGCACGTCCAACAGGCGCGCGCGATAAGCGTTGTGGTAGATCGCCAAGCCCGTGTCCACATCCAGGCTCGGCCCGCCGCGCAATGTCGCGGCAAACCCGTGGTCTTGCGCCGGCGCGTCGTTAAGCAGGTGCGCCTCGAACGCCAGCTGCCAGTCGGTCAGGCGCATAAGGCTCTCCCGGCCAAGGCGGATGCGCCTAATTGGCGAGCCTTAGCCAATTCGTCGAGCAGTTCCTGAAACGGCGGGAAATGGTCATCGCGCTCCAATAAGGTCGACACCGGCCCGATGTGCGCGAGGGTTTGTTGATACAGCGCCCACACCGGATCACACACCGGGTGGTCATGGGTATCGACCACGTAATCGCCATAATCGCGATGCCCGGCCAGGTGCAATTGGCGGATGCTCTGCGGCGGCAGGTTACGGATAAAGGTCCACGGGTCGAACCCATGGTTACGCGCGCTGACATAGACGTTGTTCACGTCCAGCAGCAATTGGCACCCCGACAAATGGGCCAGGGCATTGAGGAATTCCCACTCGCTGAACTCATCGGCCTTGGCACGCACATAGCTGGAGACGTTTTCCAGCACCAAAGGCCGCTGCAATACGTCCTGCACCTGACGAACGCGGCCGGCCACGTAATAAAGGCTTTCCTCGGTGTAGGGCAACGGCAGCAGGTCATGCAACTGGTGCGCGTTGCCGCGGCTCCAGCACAAATGGTCGGACACCCACGCCGGCTGGATGCGCTCGGCGAGCTGTTTGATCTGCTTCAGATAATCGAAATCGAGGGCATGGGGCCCACCGATGGACAGGGACACGCCGTGCATCACCAATGGGTAGCGCTCAGCGATGGCGTCCAGGTAGTACAAGGCTTTGCCACCCTGCACCAGGTAATTCTCGGAGATCACTTCAAACCAATCCACCGCAGGGGATTGCTCAAGAATCTGTTCGTAATATTCGTTGCGTAGACCCAGGCCGTAACCCAGGAAGGGAAGAGAGGTGGCCATCATGGACTCCGGAAAAAGTGTCCGCAGCGGTCGCAAAACACGCTGCGGGAGCACTTGGCTTGCGTTTATTCGCCGACTTTGCCGCCCGCCTTATCGCATTCCGCCTTGGTCATGGCCTTGAAACCGTGGCCCTTGCACACCGCCTGGCCTTTGCAGGCGTTTTCCGCGGTCTTGCAGTCGTTCATGCCTTTGCAAGACGTGACGCCGTAGCAATGCACCTGAGCATCAGCCGCTTGTGCCTGGGTGGCGACACCGGCAAACATGGAAGCGGCGGCGATCGCCAGGGCAGCACCGGAAACGGCTTGTTTGATATTCATGGGGTCATCCTCATTGTTCAGTTGGGAAGTCGGCCGAGCACTGCGCTCGGTCCTGACATGCCACTAGAGTGAGGCCCCCCATCGGCGTTACAGCCGTTCGCAATTATTTCTGAAAATTTATTCTTCCGGTTTCAGCAGCGGCTCCTGAAACCGCAGCAAACGCCCGGCATTGCCCAGTACCAGTAGCGTGCTGAGGTTATGCAACAGCGCCGCAATCATCGCCCCCGCTGCGCCCAGCCAGCCGAAGGCCGCGAATACGACGATGGCCAGCGTCCAGCCCAGGCCAATGATCACATTGACCTGCAACGTCTGCCGGCACTGGCGACTCAAGCGCAAACAGGTGCCCAAGCGCCGCAGATCGCTGCCGATCAGCACCACGTCCGCCGAGGCCAGCGCGATATCCGCCCCGCCCGCGCCCATGGCCACGCCGACCACGCCGGCCTTGAGCGCCAGGCTGTCGTTGATGCCGTCACCCACCACCATTGGCCGGAAGCCGCTATCGATCTCGGCCAGCACGCGGTTGAGCTTGTCCTCCGGCAGCGCCTGGGCGGCGACATCACTGATGCCCACCTCCAACGCCAGGCTGTCGGCGACACTTTGGCGGTCGCCGGTGAGCAGCAACTGACGCCCCAGGCCCAGCTCGCGCAGCTCTTGCAGAGCCTGGCGGGCCTCCGGTTTGACGCTGTCGGCCAGCAGCAGCCAGGCCAAAAATTGCCCGTTCAGCGCCAACCCGGCAATCGGGCCGTCATGGGTCGGCACTGCGCTGGTCACGATGCCCAATTGCTTGAACAACTCAGGGCGTCCCAGGGCCGCTTCGCCCTCCTCGGTCTGTGCCACCACGCCCAGGCCCTGGCGTTCGCGGATGTCGGTCAGCACCCACATCTGTTCCTGCGTCGCCAACCCCGCCAACGCCCGGCTGACCGGATGGCTGCTGGCCGAGCCCAGGCTGGCTGCCAGGTTCAGCAACACCTGCCGATCGGGCGCAGTGGTTTCGATGGATTGCAGGCGCAGGGTGCCAAAGGTCAGGGTGCCGGTCTTGTCGACCACCAGGGACGTCAGGTCCGCCAATTCCTCTAGAAATGCCGAGCTGCGAATCAAAATTCCATGGCGCGCCGCCACGGCAATCCCGGCAATCGCCGTGGCCGGTGCCGACAACACCAACGCACACGGGCACGCCGCCACCAGCACGGCGAGCATCGCCTGGGCGTCGTTGGTCACAAACCAGGTGACCGCCGCCAACAGCAACACCAGCACCATGTAACTGCCCGCATAGCGCTCCAGCAGCCGCGTGATCGGCGGCTTGGAGCGTTCCGCGTTCTGCATCAATGCAATGACTTTGCCCAAGGTCGACTCATGACCGGTACGCGTCACTTCAAGACGCAACAAGCCATCTAGATTGATCGCCCCGCCAAACACCTGCACACCGGCGCTGGCCTCCAGTGGCACCGATTCACCGGTGATGGGCGCCGTGTCCAGGCTGGCCTGGCCCGACAGCACCACGCCATCGGCTGGCACCCGGTCGCCCGCGCGCACTTCGACGATATCACCGGTGTTCAGCGTGCCGTTGTCCACTTCATGAATACTGCCGTCGGCCTGCACAAGCCGCGCGTGGCTGCGGGTCAGCTTGCCCAGGGCGTGGATCGCCTCTTGGGAGCCGATCACACTGCGTTCTTCCAACACATGGCCGAAAATCATGATGATCGGCAGCAACGCCGCGGTCAGCAGATCGCCAGTGGCCCAGGCGCCGAGCATGGCCAAGGCGATCAGTTGGTCGGTGATGCCATGCAGGCTGGGAAAACGCAGGCTGTACCAGGCCGAACGCATCACCGGCACCGCCACCAGCAGCGAGGCCACGCCCAGCAGCAACTGGCTCACCCCGCTCTGGTCCGGCGCCAGCCAGCGCCACACCAGGCCCAGTATCAATAAGCCCAGCGCCAGCATCGCCAGGGTCAATTGCCGCGCTGCACTGCGCTGCTCGGCGGACGTCAGCATCGCTGCGCTCATTGTTCGGCTCCCTGGATGATCAAGCGGGAATCGTCTTTAGGATCGACGGTGGTCACGGAGCCGGCCTGGCCAAGTATTTTCGGCAGGCGCTCGCGGTACAGGCGCAACAGCAGGCCAGGATCTTTCACCTGGGCCAGGCTGGCCACCGTAGCGGTTTGCGCCTGGGCATTGGCCAAGCGTTCGCTGGCCTGGGCATGGGCCACTTGCACCAGCCGGTCGGCCTGCTGGGTGGCGGCCTGGGTGAGTTTCTCGGCTTCGGTGCGCGCATTCGCCACGGCTTTATCGGCCTGTTGGCTGGCGGTGAGCACCGCGTTGAACGCATTCACCGCCGGGCCCGGCAGGCTCGATTGCACATCCACACGGGTGACTTCGATACCCAGGCCTAGCCCACTGGCGGTCAACTCGGCCAGGCGTTTGTTAATGCCCTGCACCAAATCGCCGCGCAAGCGCTCGCGGCGTTCGGCGGCGCCGTTGTCACTGCCGATCAATTCCGGGCGGGCCACCAGGATCGTGTCCAGGTCCCGCGCCGCCGTCAGCGCCACCGCGCTGCGGGTCACCAAGCGATCCAGCGCGGGCAGCACATGTTCGCCCTGCAACACAAAGGCATAGGGTTCGGTGACCTTGTAGAACACCCGCACATCCAGTTGCACCACGCCGGCATCGCCGGTCAACAGATAACCGGAACCGGCCAAAGCGTCGCTGAGCGGCGTGGCGAAACTGGCCACGCGGTCGGCCTGGAGTGCCGCGTCCGAACGCAACAACCCTTCCACCCGACGCTCGATCACGCGATCCGCCGCCGGCAGCAACACCACCTGTTCGAACGGCTGCGGCCAGGCCAGCAACAACCCGGCATTCTGGATGCGGTCCAGCGCGCCGAAGTGCAACACCACCGCGCGATTCTGCGGGTCGATCTGGCGCACATTGGAAAACGCCCAGGCCAACGCCGCCAGCACCGTCACCGCGTACAGCGCCATAAAGGTCAAGCGCCCGGCCTGGATCCAGGGGCTGACCGGGCTGTCACGCTCGGTCATGGCTGAACATCCTTGGGCCCGTCCACCAGCGCGCGAAACGGCGCGGCATCGGTGCGCAGGATGATTTTGCTGCCCGGCGTGACCACCGTGCCCAGGGTGTCGAGCGAGCGCAGCAGGTTATACAACTGCGGATTGCTGGCGTAGGCGCGCCCGTAGATCTGCGCCGCTTCGACCCGCGATTGGGCTTCGATATCGGCGGCCTTGACCGTGGCATCCGCTTGCACGATCCGTGCGTCACGCTCGGCGGCCGAACGGATCTGCGCCGCTTCACGCTTGCCCACGGCGGTACGTTCAGTGGCAATGGTTTCACGCTCGGCGCGCATGCGGTCGACGGTGGCGGTGAGGGTCACCGACGGCAAGGTCAGCCGTTCGATTCCCACCTGCGCGACGCGCACGCCGTACGTGGCGAGCAATTGTTGATCGATCTGCTGGCGCAACTGCGCCTCGAAATCGGCGATACGCACCTGGCCAGCGTCGGTGTTGACCAGGCTGGACAGGTCGAAGCTGGCGGCGGTGGTTTCCAGCGCCGAACCGACAAACGTACGAATCTGCCGCGCGGCTTCATCCGGTTGGTTCTGCACCGCGCGCATAAAGCGCTGCACATGCTCGGCGTCGCCCTGCACCTGCCAGGCCACGTAGGCCTGCACGATGATGCGCAGGCCATCGCGCGTACCCACATCCTGCAAACCGCTGGAAGTGGTGCGCAGGCGCAGGTCCACCGGGATCGCCGCTTCGAACGGCGCCGGCCAGCGCCAGCCCAGGCCCGGTTCCAGCAATACCCGCGACGGGTTGCCGAAACGGGTGATCACCGTGGCCTCGCCGGAACGCACCTGCACCAGGCTTGCCGCCGCCAGCGCAAACAGCACCAGCAACGCGGCCCAGCCCATGCGCCGCCAAGGGAACGGCCCGGCGGCGTGTTCCTCGCCATGGTGATGGTGGTGATGATGGCCGTGGTGATGACCGTGATCGTGGGAATGAGCGCTCAACAGACAGACTCCTTATTGCACGGCTTCACGCGGCGCCATGGGGTCGGCCGGCAAAGTGAAAGAACGCAGATCGATGGTCGGCGCGCCATCGGCGCCCAGACGGTGATCCAGAATGAGCAACTTGGCGTGGGCCAGGCCCTGGCTGAGCTGGCTGAAATACTGCTCCAGCACAAACGCCCGGCCCGCCGTGGCATAGGCCTTTTGTTCGGCCGTGAATCGCAGGTCCGCGGCCTGTGCAGCGGCATTCACTTCACGAGCGCTGGCCTGGGCCTGGTCACGGGCGGTGCTGGCTTGCAGTTGGGCCTGGTTGGTCTGCTCGCTGGCGGCGCCGCGTTCGCGGGCAATCAGGGCCTGGGCACCGATCTGCGCGGCCTGTACGGCGTGGTAGGCGTTGGCGGCGCCGGCCGGCGGGTGGATGGCTTCCACCACCGTGGCAAGGATTTCCACCCCGCTGTTCAGACGCTGCAAATCTACTTGCACGGCGCAACCGATTTCATCCGCCAGGCGGGTGCGCTGCTCACCGAGCAATTCATCAAGGGTGCGCGAGGCAAACTCATGCACGAGGATGCGGCTGGCGGTGCTGCGGATCAGCGTCGGCACATCCGCGCTGTGATAGGTAGCGGCGAGCGCGGCCTGGTCGCTGAGGCCGATGCGGTAGACGAAACGCACGTCCATATTGACGATCTGAAAGCCCTGGGTGTCGCCCCGACGGCTGGCGATGACCTGGGATTTGTCGTTCACATGGCTGGCGTCCCAAAGACGATTGGCAATCAGCGGCGGCGGCCCTTCGGCGGGCGCCAGTGCCGGGGCGGCGGCGTCGCTGGCGCTGGTCGCCAGCTCATGCACCACGCCGTTTTCCACTGGCAACACACGCCCTAATGGCCAGGGCAATCCGGCGTGCAGCCCAGGGCCGAACACCTCGACCGGTTTACCGAAGCGCTCATAAATCCCACGGCCTTGCAGCGGGACTTCATGCACACCGGTCAACGCCCAGCCAATCGCCAGCACCACCAGCAACACCGGTAAAAACGCTCGGCGCATGTAGGTAAATGCCCAGATCTGGCGCAGATCGATGCCGAAGCGGTTGTGCAATTCGTGCTGCAGCGCCAGCAACGGGCGCGGCGGCCAACGCAGCAGATCGGCGATAAAGCTCTGCGCCAGCAGGCGCGGCTCGCGTCGTGGCTGGCGCGGGCTGAACAGCGACAGCACGGCCCTGAGCAAAAACTCCAGCGCCACCAGCGCCGGCAATAACCCAATCAGGGTCGCCAGACGCAGCGGCCACACCGATGCCTCACTGGCAAACAGCAGGCAAACCGCACTGATCACCAGGCAACCGATCGCCACCCGGCACAACTGCGCCAGCTGCGCGGCTTCCGGCCATTGCGCGGAGGTTTCCTGGGCCAACCGACGCTCGAACACCAGCACGCCAAACGCCAGGGCCAAGGCCAGCGCGGCGCCGATACTGGCGGATTGGCCGACCTGGGCGGCCGGCAACGTCAGGTTCCAGAACTCCACCACGCTGATCAGCGCCAGCAGCGACCAACCGCACAGCCACAACACCGGCGTACCGACCTGCGCCAGTAGCCCGCTACCGAAGCGCTCGAACAGCCGCGCCGACCAGCCGTTGGGCGCCTCGGAGGAGGCGATGGGCTCAGCCGTCGTCGGCTCCAGCGCCTGCGCGCGCCAATCCGCCACCCACCATGCCGATTGCAACCCAGCCACCAGCACCAGCAACGCCGAAGCGCAATTGATCAACACCACCGGCCAGATCGACAGCGGCGCAAACAGCGCGACAAACAACGCCAGTACCCAGCCGGTCACCGCCAGCACCGTCAGGCTGATACCGGCCTGGCGCAATCGACGGGCATGGAACAGCCCCTGCTGAAAACGCGGCAGGCCCTCCACCGAGGCGCCGTCAGCTTCTAGATCCACTTGCATCCCAACACGCCTGCTCGTACACAATTCGTTACGATATAACACAGAGCGTGAAATTTTTGTTCGCTTTGGGAGGGGCTTGCCCCCGATGAGGTGGGGTCAGCCTACACACGCATCGACTGCCAGGCAGCTATCGGGGGCAAGCCCCCCTCCCACCGTTGAGTGTCAGTCAAGAGCGTGATTAAACCCCCATAAACACGCGCTATCACTGGTGTAGGCCCGGAATAATCGGCACACTCCAGCGGGCTCACGGACAAGGAAGCGTCACCTCCCATGATTTCGATCTATCAGCTCAAACCGCGGTTTCAAAACCTGCTGCGTCCCCTCGTGCAGCGCCTCTACGACAACGGCACCACCGCCAACCAGATCACCGTGCTGGCCGGTGTTATTTCACTGCTGGTCGGCCTGTTGATCGCCGGCTTTGCCCAACACTTGTGGCTGTTTGCGTTGATCCCGCTGTGGATGATCCTGCGCATGGCGCTCAATGCCATCGACGGCATGCTCGCGCGGGAATTCGGCCAGCAGTCGCGCCTTGGTGCGTACCTCAATGAACTGTGCGACGTGATCGCCGACAGCGCGCTGATCCTGCCGTTTGCGCTGATCCCCGGCGTCAGCCTGGCGCCGGTGTTGCTGGTGGCGTTGCTGGCGGTGTTCAGCGAATACGCCGGCGTGCTGGGCCCGATGGTCGGTGCATCGCGCCGCTACGACGGGCCGATGGGCAAAAGCGACCGGGCCTTTGTGCTGGGCGTGTTGGCCACCGGTGTGGCGCTCGGCTGGTTGGGGGCCGTTTGGGTCGACACGGTGATGTGGCTGGTCGCCGCGCTGCTGGCCTACACCCTGGTCAACCGGGTACGCCAAGGCATTAAAGAAGCTCAAACCACCTCCCCTTCTGCATAAAGGATTCTGCGATGCGCGAACAGCAAGAGCACACCTTCAGTACCCATGATGGCGTCGAGCTTTTCTATCGGCACTGGCCGGCCACCGCCCCAGCGGGCGGCGAGCCGCGTAAGGCAATCGTGTTGTTCCATCGCGGCCATGAGCATTCGGGGCGTATCGCGCATTTGGTCGACGAACTCGACCTGCCTCAGTTCGACTTCTTCGCCTGGGACGCCCGTGGCCATGGTCAGTCACCCGGCGAACGCGGCGACAGCCCCAGTTTTGCTACCAGTGCTCGCGATGTGCAGACCTTTTGCGACCATATCGGCGTCACCTACGGCATCGAGCAAGAGAACTTCGCCGTGGTCGCCCAAAGTGTCGGCGCGGTGATCGCTGCCACCTGGGTACATGATTACGCGCCGAAAATCCGCGCACTGGTGCTCGCCTCCCCGGCGTTCAAGGTCAAGCTGTATGTGCCGTTCGCGCGGCCGGGCCTGGCCTTGATGCGCAAGTTTCGCGGCAACTTTTTCGTCAACAGCTATGTGAAGGCCAAGTTCCTAAGCCACGACCCGGAGCGCGTGGCGTCCTACGACAGCGACCCGCTGATCACCAAGGCGATTTCGGTCAACGTACTGCTGGGCCTGTACGAAGCTGCCGACCGGGTAGTAGCCGACGCCCAGGCGATCCAGGTGCCAACTCAGTTGCTGGTGTCCGGCGCCGACTTCGTTGTGCACCGCAAACCCCAGCAGCAGTTTTTCGACCGCCTCGGCAGCCTGAAAAAAGAACTGCACATCCTCCCCGGTTTCTTTCACGACACCCTCGGCGAACGCGACCGCGCGGTGGCGGTGAGCAGCGCACGGCGGTTTATTCTGCAGAACTTCACCCAACCGCTGGACCGCGCTTCGCTGCTGGATGCCGACAAACTGGGCGCCACCTGCGCCGAGTCCGAAGCCCTCGCCGCACCGCTGCCGCGCAACTCCCTGCGTGACCTGTACTGGCGCATGACCCGCGCCAGCATGGGCCTGGGCAAGAACCTGTCCGAAGGGGTCAAGCTGGGCTTCGACACCGGTTTCGACTCGGGCAGCACCCTGGATTACGTATACCGCAACACCCCCACCGGCAAAGGCGCCCTGGGGCGGATGATCGACACCAATTACCTCAACTCCATCGGCTGGCGCGGCATTCGCCAACGCAAGTTGAACGTCGAAGAACTGCTGCGCCTGGCCATGGCCAGGTTGCGCGATGAACAGCGCGCGGTGCGCATCGTCGACATCGCCGCCGGCCATGGCCGTTACATCCTAGAGGCGTTGCAAGGGGTGACGCCGCTGCCGGAATCAATCCTGCTGCGCGACTACAGCGACATCAACGTGCGCGACGGTGGCGCGCTGATCCGCGAAAAGGGCCTGGGGGATATCGCGCAGTTCGTCAAAGGCGACGCGTTTGACCGCCAGGATCTGGCGGCGCTGGACCCCAAGCCGACCCTGGCCGTGGTGTCCGGGCTGTACGAGTTGTTCGCCGATAACGCCATGGTCGGCGGCTCGCTGGCCGGCTTGGCCGAGGCGGTGGAGCCTGGCGGTTATCTGGTCTACACCGGCCAGCCATGGCACCCGCAGCTGGAGCTGATCGCCCGCGCGCTGACCAGCCATCGCCAGGGTCAAGCCTGGGTCATGCGTCGCCGCAGCCAGGCGGAAATGGACCAACTGGTGGAGGCCGCCGGTTTCCGCAAGATTACCCAGCGCGTGGATGAGTGGGGCATTTTCACAGTGTCCCTGGCCCAGAAGATCTGATCATGCGCGAACCCGGCCTGTTAAAGCCTGCCGTTCTGTGGCTGCTACTGTTGGCACCGCTGTTTTTCAGCACCTACGGCTTTGCCACC
The DNA here is from genome assembly GCF_013285305.1 of Pseudomonas rhodesiae. Lineage (NCBI taxonomy): Bacteria > Pseudomonadati > Pseudomonadota > Gammaproteobacteria > Pseudomonadales > Pseudomonadaceae > Pseudomonas > Pseudomonas rhodesiae. Next base: position 168,001 of record NZ_CP054205.1, read on the forward strand.
TGGGTCACCAGCCAGCGCAGCGATGTCGGCACACTGGTGTTCGATTGGGAAAGCCATATGCCCTTTTGGGCCTGGACCATCGTGCCCTACTGGTCCATTGACCTGCTGTATGGCTTCTCCCTGCTGCTGCCCAACAGCCGCCATGAGTTGAAACAACACGCCCTGCGCTTGCTGTCCGCCCAGGTCATCGCTGTCAGCTGCTTTTTGATCTGGCCGCTGCGCTTCACCTTCGAGCGGCCCGAACTGCACGGCGTATTCGGCTGGTTGTTTGCCGTACTGGCGGGCTTCGACAAACCCTTCAACCAGGCGCCCTCACTGCATATCGCGCTGCTGGTGATTCTGTGGGTGATGTACCAGCGTCACGCTCAAGGCGTGTGGCGCTGGGTGGTGCATGGCTGGTTCGCCTTGATCGGTATTTCGGTACTGACTACTTATCAACACCACTTTATCGACTTACCCACAGGCGCCCTTGCCGGCTGGCTGTGCGTGTGGTTATGGCCGGTGGAGCACCCGAGCCCGCTGTTAAATGCCCACCTGGCCCGCGACCATAAGCGCTGGCGACTGGGGTTGCGCTACGGGCTGATGGCCATGGCCCTGGCAATACTGGCCTTGGCGTTTGGCGGCAGCTGGTTATGGCTGCTGTGGCCGGCGGTGTCGCTGGGGTTGGTCAGCACGAACTATTGCGTGCTGGGCGCTGCCGGTTTTCAAAAATGCAGCGATGGTCGACTGACGCCAGCCGCTCGCTGGCTGTACGCACCTTACCTGGCCGGGGCGTGGATAAATTCGCGGCTGTGGACACGCAAACATCCCCAGCCGGATCTGATTGTGGATAACGTCTGGCTCGGGCGAATTCCCACAACTGGCGAGCAAACCTCCTTCAACGCCATCGTCGATCTATGCGCAGAGTTACCGATTCATCCACAGGGTCGTGCCTATCAGTGCATTCCGGTGTTGGACCTGACCACGCCCACACCCGCCGAATGCCTGCAAGCGGCCCAGGCCATCGAGCGTTTGCACGACGACGGCCCATTGCTGGTGTGCTGCGCCCTGGGTTATTCGCGCAGCGCCACCGCCGTCGCCGCCTGGTTGCTAAACAGCGGGCGCGCCGCAACGGTGGATGAGGCGCTGGCTATGATTCGTACAGCGCGGGCCGAAGTGGTCCTGCATCCTGCTCACCGTTTAGCGCTGGAGGGTTTGCCCCATGCCCGCTGATATGGAACTCCAGGTCGTCGCCAGCCTGCTGCGCCGCGGCCGCTCGCTGGATCAGTTATCCACAGGCCTTACGCTGGTCGGTGTATTGTTCGGCCTCGCTCAGTTGCTGATGGCCAGCGTGTCGCCGATCTGCCTGTTGCTCAGCCTGTGGATGATTATTCTTGGCTTGCTGCAAAAGTATTGGGCGCTGCGCGTGGCCTTCGATGCAGACCTGTTTGCGTTGCTGGCCCGCGACACCGAACGCACCGCCGACCTCGACCAAGCACTGCAAAGCCTGGGCCTGCAATCGGCCAAGCGCGCCGGCCGGCCTTGGGCCGAGCGCCGTCGCGGCGCCCTCAAACTGCTGCGCAAACAAGCCTGGTTGCTAGGCGCGCAAGCCCTGCTGACCCTGGCCGTGATCCTCGCCAGCCCTTGGCTGCCTTTTGCCGGATAAGGAATTCCCATGTTCGAACCTGTGGTTGCCACGCTGATTACCTCCATGGCCCGCACCGTCACCGGCGCCCGCAGCCTGTGGCTGGGTTGCGCGCCGGTGCCGGTGCAACGTATCTACTTCGCCAACCACAGCAGCCACGGCGACTTTGTGCTGCTGTGGGCCTCGCTGCCGCAAAATCTGCGCGCATTCACGCGCCCCGTGGCCGGTAGCGACTACTGGAACAAGAGCGCCCTGCGTCGCTACATCATCAACCGCGTATTCAATGGCGTGCTGATTGATCGGGAGCGCAAAGAGCCTGTGGATAACCCCTTGCAGCCGATGCTCGATGCCCTTGAGGGCGGCGATTCACTGATCATTTTTCCCGAAGGCACGCGCAATCTGGAAGACGGACTGCTGCCATTCAAAAGCGGCCTGTACCACCTGGCAAAAAGTTACCCACAGGCCGAACTGGTGCCGGTGTGGATAGCCAACCTCAACCGGGTCATGCCCAAGGGCCGCGTTCTGCCGCTGCCGCTGCTGTGTACCACCAGCTTCGGCGCACCGCTGCACCTGGAGGACGGCGAAGACAAAGCCACGTTCCTCGCCCGTACCCGCGATGCCCTGCTCGCCCTCGCCCCGGAGCATTTCTGATATGCCTAGCCAAACCCTGATGTTGTTCGGCGGGATCGGCGCGATCCTGGTGCTGGCGTCGTTGATCGGGCTGATCCTCAAACTGCGCACCCGTGGCACGCCAAACGCGGTGATCGACAACCTCAACGCACGCATCAATGCCTGGTGGGTGATGGTGGTGGTGATCGGCATTGCCTTCTGGCTCGGCACCGGCGCGGTGATCCTGTTGTTCTACGCCGTGTCGTTCTATGCCCTGCGCGAATTCCTGACCCTCACGCCCACCCGACGCAGCGACTACCCCGCGCTGGTGGCCGCGTTCTACCTGGCGCTGCCGCTGCAATACCTGCTGATTTACTCGGACTGGTACGGCTTGTTCTCGATCTTTATCCCGGTGTACGTGTTCCTGCTGCTGCCGATCCTCGCGTCCCTGGGCGGCGACAGCACGCACTTTCTGGAGCGCGCGTCGAAAGTGCAGTGGGGGCTGATGATTGCGGTGTTCTGCGTGTCGTTCGTGCCGGCGCTATTGACCCTCGACATTCCCGGCTACGAAGGCCGCAACCTGCTGCTGATCGCCTACCTGGTGATCGTGGTGCAACTGTCGGACGTGCTGCAGTACGTGTGCGGCAAGTTATTCGGCAAACGTAAGATCGCGCCCAACCTGTCGCCGTCCAAAACCGTGGAAGGCTTCGTCGGCGGCATTCTGCTGTCCTCCCTGATCGGCGCGGCGTTGTGGTGGACCACGCCGTTCAACCCGTGGCAGTCATTCCTGATCGCCTTGCTGATCAATCTGCTCGGCTTCGCCGGCGGGATTGTGATGTCGGCGATCAAGCGCGACCGGGGGGTGAAGGACTGGGGGCATATGATCGAAGGTCATGGCGGCATGTTGGATCGGCTGGATTCGGTGTGTTTTGCTGCGCCGATTTTCTTTCATCTGGTGCGCTACTGGTGGACCTGACATCACCGCACTCAAACAACTAATGATCAAACGGTGGGAGGGGTAAAACCCTCCCACTTTTTGTTACAAAGACCCGTGTAAGATACGCCTCACTCAGCCAGGGATGCTCACCATGTTCGATTCGCTTAAAGCCATCAGCCGCCGTGTTGTGGGTGTGTTTCTGACTCTGGTGGGGGCCGTGTTTGGCCAGTGGCATCCGCCGCGCTGGCTGCGTGCTATTGGCCATGGCCTGGCGAATCTGGGCCGCAAGGCGCGTGCTTATCCACGCCAAGCCGGTGCCGGGATTTTGGGCCTGATGCTGCTGGCGGCCATGGGCTTTTATGGTTGGCAGTGGTATTCCAACCTGCCGCAGCCGCACACCGTGGACTATTCGCTGCACAAACCCAATCTGACCGACTACACACAGCCATCCCCCGTTGTGGATAACTTGCAGGTGCGTTTTGCCGAATCGGTGGCCCCATTGGCGGCCATCGGCAAACCGGTGAGCGAAGGCATCAGCCTCAAGCCTACCGTGGACGGCACCTGGCGCTGGGCCGATGACCGCACCTTGTTGTTCGTACCAGAGAAAGACTGGCCTGTGGATGCGGGTTACACCCTGGACCTGGCTAAGAAAAACCTGCTGGCCGATGGCGTATTGCTCAGCCAATACAGCAGCCAGTTTTCCACCCAGCCCTTCCGCGCCACCCTGGCGCAAAACGAGTTGTATCAAGACCCGTCCAACCCGACGCTAAAACAGCTGGTGGCGACCTTCCATTTTTCCCACCCGGTAGATGAAGACAGCCTACGTAAGCGCGTGTCGGTCATCCTCGGCAAAGGCCTGGCGTACCGTGATGCGCAGCTGCCCAATCGCCCGGAAATCACCTTCGACGAGCACAAACTCAACGCCTACGTGCGCTCCGCCGCACTGGCCACACCGCTGGAAAGCACGCCCGTCAGTGCCAAGTTGGATGAAGGCATCAAGGCCCGCGACGGTGGCAACGCCAGCACTGCACCGCTGGTAGCGGAAGTGACTGTGCCCGGGCGTTATCGCCTGACGTTTACCGGTGCCGAAGTGAGCTTTGTGGACAATGCGCGCGGCGAGCCGGAGCCGGTGCTGATGTTCAGCAGTTCCAGCGCCGTAGCCGATGACACCATCGCCGGTAAGGTGCAGGCCTGGCTGTTGCCAGAAAAAGCCGAGGACGACACCCGTCCCTACACCACCGTCGACATTGACGATGCCCTGCTCGCCCGCAGCACCAAAGTCAGCCTCACCCACGTGCCCAGCGTGGAACCGCTGAACACCCTGCACGCGTTCAAGTTCAAAGCCCCGGCCGGCCGGGCCCTTTATGTGCGCGTACCCGCCAATTTGGAAGCTATCGGCGGCTACTTGGCGAAAAATCCCACGGCGTCCCTGATAAGCATGCCGGCGTATCCGCGCACGTTGCAGTTTCTGTCCGACGGCGCGTTGCTCAGCCTCAACGGCGAAAAGCGCTTGGGCTTCATGGCCCGTGGCGTGCCCGGCGCCCATGTGGAAATTGCGCGCCTGCTGCCTAATCAACTGCAGCACCTGGTGGACCAGAGCAGCGGCAGCTTCGCCCGCCCTAATTTTGGTAACGAGTACTTCGATCGCATGGTCGAGCGTCAGGCTCTGGACATTCCCCTGTCGTCCAATGACCCGGCCAAAACCGTCTACGACAATGTGGACCTGAGCCACTACCTCACCGCCAATGGCGGCCGGCGCGGTATTTTTGTACTTAAGCTCAGCCCCCAGGATGAACAGGCCGAACGCACCTTCGACTATGACCGCAGCGGCACCCGCGACCTGCGGTTTATCGTGGTGACCGACCTGGGCATCATCGCCAAACGTTCCAGCGATGGCAGCCACGATGTGTATGTACAATCCATCGGCAGCGGTTCTCCGGTGGCCGATGCGCAGGTCGACATCATCGGTCGCAACGGCCTGCCGGTCGCCAGTGGCCATTCGGATGCCGAAGGCCATGCGCATTTCGCCAAGCTCGATGAACTGCGCCGTGAGAAAACGCCGCTGATGTATGTGGTCACTCGCGGCAATGACCAGTCCTTCCTGCCCATTGCCCGTCAGTCCCAACAACTGGATTTATCGCGTTTTGATGTAGGCGGTTTGGAAGAAGACGGTGCGATCGATCGCCTCAGCGCTTACCTGTTCACCGACCGCGGCCTGTACCGGCCCGGCGAAACCGCGCACCTGGGCATGATCGTGCGCAGTGGTAACTGGAAAGGCGCCCTGCAAGGCTTGCCGGTGGAACTGCAAATCACCGATCCACGCGGCCTGGAAGTGATCCGCCAGCCGCTGAAGCTGTCCGCCAGCGGTTTTGAGAGTTTTGATTTCCCCAGCAGCGAAGTCGCCCCCGCCGGGGATTACACCGCAACGCTGCAGCTGATCGGCCAGAAACAGACGCGCACCGACCTGGGCAGCGTCAACTTCAAGGTGCGTGACTTCGAACCGGACCGCATGAAAGTCAGCCTGAGCCTGCACGACACCCCGGTGGCGGGTTGGATTGCGCCGGACCAAGTGGTGGCCAAGGTCACTGCCATGCACCTGTTCGGCGCGCCGGCGGCGGACCGTCGCGTCACCGGCAAAATGTCCCTGAGCCCGACGCTCGCGGCCTTTGATCGCTACCCCGATTACCGCTTCCGTCTTAACGACTCTCTGGAAGACGCAAGCACCGAAGACCTCGCCGAAAGCAAACTCGACGACAAAGGCCAAGCCGTGCTCGACCTCAACCTGCAACGTTTCGCCAACAGCACTTACCGCCTGCAAGTGATGACCCAGGTGTATGAAGCCGAGGGCGGTCGCAATGTGGCAGCGCAGAGTGCCTTGCTGGTGTCGTCCGCGCCCTACCTGGTGGGTGTGAAAAGTCAGGATTCGCTGTCGTACGTCGCCAAGGATGCGCCGCGCCAGGTGCAATGGCTGGCCGTGGCGCCGGACCTCACGCCGCTGGCGGTGGATGGCCTGACCAGCGAAGTGGTCGAGCACCGCTATGTCTCGGTGCTGGTGAAACAATCCAACGGTACCTACAAGTACGAGTCGCGTATCAAGAACATCAGCCAGCCGGCCTCACCGCTGGCGATGACCAAGGAGGGCGCTACACAGACGTTGAACACCGCGACACCGGGCGACTTCACCCTGCAAGTCAAGGACGCCAACGGGAACCTGCTCAACCAGATCGACTACAGCGTCGCTGGCCATGGCAATACCTCACGCTCTCTGGAGCGCAACGCCGAACTGCAATTGCGCCTGGATAAACGCAGCTATGCCACCGGTGACGAGATCGCTATCAGCCTGCGGGCGCCGTACACCGGGGCGGGCCTGATCACCATCGAACGCGACAAGGTCTACACCCAGCAGTGGTTCAAGGCCGACAGCACCACCAGCGTGCAACATATCCGCGTACCTGCGGGCCTTGAGGGCAATGCCTACGTTAACGTGCAGTTCGTACGCGATATGGGCTCGCCGGAGGTGTACATGAGCCCGTTGTCCTACGGGGTGGTGCCGTTCAGCATCAACCTGGATGCACGGCGCATGGCGTTGAAAGTGGAAGGCCCGGCGAAGATCGAGCCGGGGCAGACATTGGACATCAAAGTCAGCACCGATCGGCCGGGCCGTGCATTGGTGTACGCGGTGGACGAAGGCATCTTGCAGGTGGCGCGCTATCAGACGCCGGACCCGCTGGGCTTCTTCTTCCAGAAGCGCGCGTTGGAGGTCGGCACCAGTCAGATCCTTGACCTGATCCTGCCGGAATTCAGCCGCCTGCTCAGTGGGGCGGCGCCCGGTGGCGATACGGAAGGCGCCCTGGCCAATCATCTCAACCCGTTCAAGCGCAAACACCAGCCACCAGTGGCCTGGTGGTCCGGCCTGGTGGATTTGCCGGCCGGTGAAACCGTGCTGCACTACCAGGTGCCGGACAGCTTCAACGGCAAGTTGCACCTGTTTGCGGTGGCGGTAGACAGCGACAGCGTTGGCGTCAGCGAAGCCAACACCGAAGTGCGCGGCCCCATCGTGATCACGCCAAACGTACCCGCCTTCGTGGCGCCGGGTGACGTGTTCAATGTCAGCGCCGGGGTGTTCAGCAACCTCGACGCCGCGGCGGACGTGAAGTTTGAACTGCAAACCAGCACCGGTCTGGTGGTACAGGGTGACAAGGGCAGCACGTTGTCCTTGCAACCGCGCAAGGAAGGCACCGCCGAATTCAAGATCAAGGTCGGCGAAACCCTGGGTTCGGCAGACCTGCGCTTTGTCGCGGTGCTGCCGGACGGCAAACGTATTCAAGTGGCCGAAACCACGTCGATCCGTCCTCTGAGCGAGCATCGCGTGGCCCTGAGCCTGGGTCGCTTCGACAGCGCCAGCAAAGAACTGAAACCGACCCGCGAACTGTTCGGCCAACTGCGCGACGTGCAACTGGGCGTGGCTGCTTCGCCGCTGGTATGGGCCAACGGCCTCAAGCATTACTTGGATGACTACGGCTACGCGTGCACCGAGCAATTGGTGTCCAAGGCCATGCCGGCGTTGATTTGGGGCGGCACGGCACCGGAGGCTGAGCAAGCCTTCGGCAGTGCGGTACGCATGCTGCGCCAGCGCCAGAACCAGGCCGGTGGCTTCGGTTTGTGGGCTGCCAACCCCGACGTGGCGCCGTACGCCAGCCTATACGCCACCGACTTCCTGATCGAAGCCAAGGAGCGCGGGCTGCCGGTACCGGAAGACCTGTTGGTACGCTCGAATGCTTATCTGACAGACCTGGCCAATGGTCCTAGCGAGGGCCTGTCGGAATTGCGCAATCGCGCCTACGCCAGTTACCTGTTGAGCCGTCAGGGGATTCTGGTCAGCGGCGCCTTGAGCGATATCCGCGAACGTTACGAAAGCTACTTTAAGGACACCTGGCAGAACGACCTGGGCGCAGCTTACTTGGCCGCCAGCTACAAGTTGCTCAAACAGGATCGTCAGGCCGATGCCTTGTTCCGCAAAATCCCATGGCGCGCCCTTGTGGATAAGTGGAACAGCGACGGCCTTTATTACGACCCGCTGGTACACGATGCTGAACACCTGCACCTGCTGGCCCGGCACTTCCCGCAAATGCTGGACGACGTACCGACAGCGTTGCTGGATAAACTCGGCAAGCGCCTCAACGAACAGCGCTACAACTCGCTGTCGGCCGCCCTGCTGCTGCGCGCCCTGGACAACTACGGCCAGCGGGCGCAAAGCGACATGACCCTCAAGGCCAGCGCCTGGTTGAGCGACAAGCAGCAACAACTGTTGGAGATGGCCGGCCAGCCGCCGCGGGCTGCCGTGCCGGCGGCCACGAAGAAGCTGGTGATGGAGAAGTCCGACGGCCCGGCGGCGTTTTACATGCTCAGCGAAGCCGGTTTCGACAAGGGTGCCAAGCTCAAGCCGATCAACAATGGCCTGGAAATCATCCACGAGTACCTCGATCTCAAGGGCGAGCCCGTAAGCAAGGTGGCCGTGGGCGATGAATTCTTGGTGCGCCTGCGTCTGCGTGCCACTGACCGCGATCAAGTGCAGCAAGTGGCGGTGGTCGATCTGCTGCCTGGCGGCGTCGAGCCTGTGTATAACTTGCCGCCGGAGCCGGAAGCGGCGAGCACTGAGGAAAGTGAAGGCGAAGGTGACGACGCCGAGTACGTGGAAACCAGTGAAGACAGCCAAGAGGCGGACACGTGGCAAGCCCCCATCGGCGAAACCGAGCTAAGTAATTGGCAGCCGGACTATGTGGACGTACGCGATGATCGAGTGGTGCTGTACGGCACTGCCCTGCGTGACGCAGGCACCTTCGTGTACCGCGTGCGCGCCACCAACGCGGGGACCTTCAATACCCCACCGGCCTACGCCGAAGGCATGTACGAAACCACCCTGCAAGGGCGCGGCAAAGTAGGCCAGCTTGAAATTACCAAGCCTTAAGCGCCTGACGCCGCTGCTCGCAGCGGCGGTGGTGGTGGCGGGGCTGCGCCTGTGGCCCCATGCCCCGCTGGAACAGGCCGTCACCTCATCGCGGGTGGTGCTAGCCGACGACGGCGCGTTACTGCGCATGACCTTGGCGGATGACGGCCAATACCGTCTATGGCTACCGCTGGAGCGGATATCGCCTTCATTGATCGAAGCCTTATTGCTCAAGGAGGATCGCAACTTCTACTGGCACCCGGGGATCAATCCCCCGGCATTGCTGCGCGCGGCCCTTGCTACCTACAGCGGCGGCCAACGCCAGGGTGGGTCGACCCTGAGCATGCAACTGGCGCGGCGCCTGTGGGACCTGAACACTCGCCAGGTACCGGGCAAGTTGCAGCAGATGGCCTTGGCGCTGTGGCTGGAGGCGCGCTACAGCAAGCACGACATCCTTGAGGCCTACCTCAACCTGGCGCCCATGGGCGGCAATATCGAGGGGGCCGAGGCGGCCAGTCGTATCTACTTCGGTAAATCGGCAGCGCAGTTATCGCTGTCCGAAGCGCTGGCGCTGGCGGTGATTCCGCAGCAACCGGGGCGGCGTGCGCGCTTCGGGCCGTCGCTGCAAAACGCACGGCTGCGCTTGATGGCCGACTGGCGCGAGACTTATCCACAAGACCCGCGCAACGACAGTCTGCTCGACCTGCCGCTGGAGGCGCGCAATCGCCAGCAGATCCCGTTTCTGGCGCCGCACCTGAGCGAACAGCTGCTGGCCTCCGAGACCGGCACGCAAATCAACAGCACCCTCAACCTGCCGCTCCAGCAATTGCTGGAACGTCTGATCAGCGGTTTTATTGCCGAGCGCCGCAGCACCGGCGTGGAAAACGCCACGGCCATCCTGATCGACAGCCGCGACCAGAGCGTCAAGGCGCTGGTGGGCTCGGCGGATTACTTATCCACAGGCATCCATGGCCAGGTCAATGGCGTGTTGTCGCGACGCTCGCCGGGGTCGACGCTCAAGCCCTTTCTGTACGGGCTAGCGCTGGACCAAGGGATTATCCATCCCATGAGTATCCTCAAGGATTTGCCCAGTAACTTCGGCTACTTCCAGCCGGAAAATTTCGACGGCAGCTTTGTCGGCCCGCTGACGGCGCGGGATGCTTTGATCCGTAGTCGCAATATCCCAGCGGTGTGGCTGGCCAGCCAGGTCAAGTCGCCGTCGTTGTATGGTTTGCTGCAACGCGCCGGCATCAAAGGCCTGCGCGATGAGAGCCATTACGGCCTGGCCCTCGCCCTTGGCGGCGGCGAAATGACTCCGGAAGAGTTGGCGCGGCTATACGTAATGCTGGCGGGTGACGGGCATCTGCGGGCGTTGCGCTATGTGCAGGAACAAGCGCCATCCACAGGGGCGCAATTGCTCACCCCTCAGGCCGCCTTCATGGTGCGCGATATGCTGCGCCGCAACCCGCGTCCGGATGGCCTGCCCGCGCGCCATTGGCGCACCGCATGGAAAACCGGCACGTCCTGGGGCTTTCATGATGCGTGGAGCGCCGGCCTGGTGGGTCCGTATGTGTTGGTGGTGTGGGTAGGTAACTTCGACGGGCGCCCGAACCCGGCGTTTATCGGCGCCAAGACCGCCGCGCCGCTGTTCTTCCGTATCGCCGACGCCTTGCCCCTGGCCTTGCCCAACGTGGTGATCAAACCCGACAAACCGCCCACCGGGCTGGTGCGCATTGACGTCTGCGCCGCCTCCGGCGAACTGCCCAACCGCTGGTGCCCGCAAACCCGCAAGACCTGGTACATCCCTGGCGTCTCACCGATTCGCGTGTCCAACCTGCACCGCCCGGTACTTATCGACACCCGCACCGGCAAAGCGGCGTGCCCACCGTTCGAGGCGCAGTACACCCGCGAGGAAGTCTTCGAATTCTGGCCCAGCGACGTACAACGCCTGTACCGCGCCGCCGGCCTGCCGCGCCGCACACCGCCCAACGTGATGAAGAACTGCCAGCCCAACCGCATCAGCGACCAGAGCGAAGCGCCGCAGATTCGATCGCCGTTGACCCAAGTGAGCTACCAACTGCGCCTGTCCCAGCCCCAGGAAAGCATCCCGCTGAACGCGAACGCGGCCAGCGACGCGGTGACCCTGTACTGGTTTGCTGACCAAACGTTGATCGGCCAGGGCCCACCACAGGCCACGCTGAATTGGCGACCGGGAAAGTCGGGGGAGTATCGGTTGCGGGTCAGCGACGATCAGGGGCGCAGTGCGAGTCGGGGGTTGCGGGTGGAGTTTGTGCCTTAGGCATGCCGCTTGTTCTCAACAACCTCTACGTAGCTTGACTCCCCTCCTCCCACAGCCCCCGACAACCAACCCCAGACAAAACTCAGGATAGTACGCCCGGTCTGATCCACACCCACCGTGCCCCGCGACCAACCGGACAGCAGTTCACCGTCCAGTGTCAGACAATGAAAAAGCAGCTCGATGGTATCGACTCCGGTTACGCGTCCGACTTGCATGCCTAGGCGAATTCGACCGCCCTTGTAGGTGCTGGAAATAGCGTCACCCTCAACAAGGTAGTGAAACACCGTGCCGGCACCGGATAGCCCGTGGGTATTGTTGGTGACCGCAAATCGACGATTGTGCAAACGCTCGCCAAGTTGGGAAAAGGTTGGTGTCATCTGCGTCGCGTCCTTGCATAGGCGCCTGGTGACCCAGAATGGGCCCCAGGCGCGTGCGGTATTACTCCACCGTCACCGACTTCGCCAAGTTACGCGGCTGGTCGACGTCAGTCCCCTTGAGCACGGCCACGTAGTACGACAGCAGTTGCAGCGGGATGGTGTAAAGGATCGGCGACAGGGTGTCGTGGATGTGCGGCATGTTGATGACGTGGGTGCCTTCGCCATTGGTCATGCCGGCCTTTTCGTCGGCGAACACAATCAGTTGGCCGCCTCGGGCACGCACTTCCTGCAGGTTGGACTTGAGCTTTTCCAACAGTTCATTGTTCGGCGCCACGGTGACCACTGGCATGTCGTCATCCACCAGGGCCAGCGGGCCGTGTTTGAGTTCGCCGGCTGGGTAGGCTTCGGCGTGGATGTACGAGATTTCCTTGAGTTTGAGCGAGCCTTCCATCGCCACCGGGTACTGCGCGCCACGGCCGAGGAACAGGGTGTGGTTCTTGTCGGCGAACAGTTCGGCGACTTTCTCCACGGTGCTGTCCATGGCCAGGGCTTCGCCCAGGCGGGTCGGCAGGCGACGCAGTTCTTCGACCAGGGTGGCTTCCACGCCAGCGGCGAGAGTGCCACGCACTTGGCCCAGGGACAGGGTCAGCAGCAACAGGCCGACCAGCTGGGTGGTGAATGCCTTGGTGGAGGCCACGCCGATTTCGCGACCGGCCTGGGTGAGTAGGGTCAGGTCCGACTCACGCACCAGGGAACTGATGCTGACGTTGCAGATCGCGAGGCTGGCCAGGAAGCCCAGCTCCTTGGCGTTGCGCAGGGCGGCCAGGGTGTCGGCGGTTTCGCCGGACTGGGAGATGGTCACGAACAACGTATCGGGCTGTACCACCACCTTGCGGTAACGGAACTCGCTGGCCACTTCGACCTGGCACGGGATGCCGGCCAGTTCTTCCAACCAGTAACGCGCGACCATGCCAGCGTGGTAGCTGGTGCCGCAGGCAACGATCTGCACGTTGCGGACCTTGGCGAACAGCTCGGCGGCCTGTGGACCGAAGGCGTTGACCAAGACCTGGTTCTGGCTCAAGCGACCTTCCAGGGTGCGTTGCACCACGGATGGTTGCTCATGGATTTCCTTGAGCATGAAGTGGCGAAACTCGCCCTTGTCGGCGGCTTCGGCGCCATCACGGTATTGCACCGCCTCGCGCTCGACAGAGTTGCCGTTGACGTCCCAGATCGCCACGCTTTCGCGACGGATGTCGGCAATATCGCCTTCTTCCAGATACATGAAGCGGTCAGTCACCTGGCGCAGGGCCAGTTGGTCGGAAGCCAGAAAGTTTTCACCCAGGCCCAGGCCAATCACCAACGGGCTGCCACTGCGGGCGGCCACGACGCGGTCGGGCTGGCTGGCGCTGATCACCGCCAGGCCGTAAGCGCCGTGCAGTTCCTTGACGGTGGCCTTGAGGGCGGTGGTCAGGTCGCCGAGGTCTTTGAGCTTATGGTTGAGCAGGTGGGCGATCACTTCGGTGTCGGTGTCCGAGGTGAACACATAACCCAGACCCTTGAGTTGCTCGCGCAACACTTCGTGGTTTTCGATGATGCCATTGTGCACCACCGCCAAATCACCGGAAAAATGCGGGTGGGCATTGCGCTCGCACGGTGCACCGTGGGTAGCCCAGCGGGTATGGGCGATGCCCAGGCGGCCGACCAGCGGCTCGCCGGCCAGGGCCTGCTCCAATTCGCTGACCTTGCCCGGGCGACGGGTGCGCTCAAGCTTGCCGGCGTTGGTAAAAACCGCCACACCGGCGCTGTCATAGCCGCGGTATTCCAGGCGCTTGAGGCCTTCGATCAGGATGGGCGTTACGTTACGTTCAGCGACTGCGCCAACAATGCCACACATGGTATTTCTCCTAGATGATTGCCGCGCATATCAGCGTAATGCCGCGGGCTTGGATCTGGTCGCGGGCCTCAAGCGGCAGGCGATCATCGGTAATAAGGGTATGGACGCTGCTCCAGGGCAGTTCCAGGTTGGGAATTTTGCGGCCGATCTTGTCGGACTCGACCATCACCACCACTTCACGGGCGACCTCGGCCATTACGCGGCTCAGGCCCAGCAATTCGTTGAAGGTGGTGGTACCGCGCTGTAAATCGATGCCGTCGGCGCCGATGAACAGTTGATCAAAGTCGTAGGAACGCAGCACCTGCTCGGCGACCTGGCCTTGGAACGAGTCCGAATGCGGGTCCCAGGTGCCGCCGGTCATCAACAGCACTGGCTCGTGTTCCAGTTCGCTCAACGCGCTGGCCACATGCAAGGAGTTGGTCATCACCACCAGGCCGGGCTGATGGCCCAGCTCGGGGATCATGGCCGCTGTGGTGCTGCCGCTGTCGATGATGATTCGCGCATGCTCACGCAAGCGCTTGACCGCAGCACGGGCGATGGCGCGTTTGTACGCGGAAATGGGTTGGGCAGGATCACCGACCAATTCCTGAGGCATGGTGATTGCGCCACCGTAGCGCCGCAGTAACAGGCCATTGCTTTCCAGCGCGGCCAGATCCTTGCGAATGGTGACTTCCGAGGTTTCGAAACGCTTGGCCAATTCATCCACACTGACTTCGCCTTGCTCGTTGAGCAAGGTGAGGATGTTGTGGCGCCGTTGGGGGGTATTACGTTTCGACATGGTAGTGATAAGTTTCGTTTCGAAAGATAACGAAGGCAATCAAAACCTATTGGGATGGTATCGTCAAGCGTCGAGAAGAGATTTTTTAAACGACACATATGAAAATGTGGGAGGGGGCTTGCCCCCGATAGCGCTGGGTCAGTCAGCTCATCTGCCACTGACGCACCGCCATCGGGGGCAAGCCCCCTCCCCCTTTGAAGCTAGCTGCTTATGTAACTGTGGATAACTCAGGTCTTCTTGATCTTGACCGGGCGCTTCCAGCCGTCGATGTTGCGCTGGCGAGCGCGTGCGACGCCCAGCTGCAAGTTATCCACATCCTGGTTGATGGTGGAACCGGCGGCAGTAGTCGCGCCATCGCCCACTTTGACCGGCGCGACCAACGAATTGTTGGAGCCGATAAATACGTCTTCGCCCAATACGGTCTGGTGTTTATTGGCGCCATCGTAATTGCAGGTGATGGTGCCAGCGCCGATATTGGTGCGCGCACCGATGACCGCGTCCCCAAGGTAAGTCAGGTGACCGGCCTTGGCGCCTTCCCCCAGATGGGCATTTT
This sequence comes from Pseudomonas rhodesiae, assembly GCF_013285305.1. NCBI lineage: Bacteria > Pseudomonadati > Pseudomonadota > Gammaproteobacteria > Pseudomonadales > Pseudomonadaceae > Pseudomonas > Pseudomonas rhodesiae. The sequence continues at coordinate 183,019 of NZ_CP054205.1, forward strand.
TCAGTTCAACGAAATTACCCACATGGGCCTTGGCTTCCAGCACACTGCCAGGGCGCAGCCGCGCAAACGGGCCGGCATCGCTGCCCTCGCCCATTACGGCACCGTCGATATGGCTGTTGGCCTTGATCACCACGCCTTTGCGCAGGGTGCTGTCCTTGATCACACAGTTCGGGCCAATCACTACGTCGTCTTCGATGATCACGCGGCCTTCGAGGATCACGTTGATATCGATCAGCACGTCGCGGCCCACGGTCACCTCACCACGGATGTCGAAACGTGCCGGATCACGCAGGGTAACGCCCTGGGCCATCAGGCGACGACCTTCGCGCAGTTGGTAGTGACGCTCAAGCTCGGCCAGTTGCTTGCGGTCGTTAGCACCCTGCACTTCCATCGGGTCGTGGGGCTGCTCGGTGGCCACCAGCAAACCATCGCTCACCGCCATTTCGATGACGTCGGTGAGGTAGTACTCGCCCTGGGCATTGTTGTTGGACAGGCGGCCCATCCAATCCGCGAGGTTCTTGGCAGGCACAGCCAGAATCCCGGTGTTGCCTTCGGTAATGGCGCGTTGGGCTTGGGTGGCGTCTTTGTGCTCAACAATAGCCGCGACCTTGCCGTCGGCGTTGCGCACGATGCGACCGTAACCGGTCGGGTCATCCAGTTCCACGGTGAGCAGGCCCATTTGGCCTGGAACTACGTGCTGGAGCAGACGTTGCAACGTGTCGACTTCAATAAGCGGCACGTCGCCATAAAGGATCAACACAGTATCTGCGCTGATAAAGGGTACCGCCTGCGCAGTGGCGTGCCCGGTGCCCAATTGCTTGTCTTGGAGGACGAAGTTGAGATCGTCCGCCGCCAGGCGTTCGCGCACCACATCGGCACCGTGGCCAATAACCACGTGGATACGCTGGGGCTGCAGTTGCCGGGCGCTGTGGATAACGTGACCCAGCATTGAATGACCGGCGACCGGGTGCAGCACCTTAGGCAGGGCCGAACGCATACGGGTGCCCTGGCCTGCGGCGAGAATGACGATTTCAAGAGACATGAATGGCTACCAATCCTGGGCGGTCCGACTTCAGACCAAAGAAGTGTTTTGCAAAAAAAGAAAAAGGGTAGCCGAGGCTACCCTTTTTAATCAATCGCGCATGAAGCATGACGGCGTGGCCGCTTACTTCTTGCGGATCTGCTGGAGCGTGCGCAGCTGAGCTGCAGCCTCGGCCAGACGTACAGCTGCAGCGCTGTAGTCGAAGTCCGCACCCTTTTCGTTCAGGGCCTTCTCGGCAGCCTTGACGGCTTCCTGAGCGGAGGCTTCATCCAGGTCACTAGCACGTTGCACGGTGTCGGCAAGTACCTTGACCATGTTCGGCTGAACCTCGAGGAAACCGCCGGAGATGTAAAACACCTCCTTTTCCCCGCCTTGCTTGGTCAGAGTGATCGGACCTGGCTTCAAGCTGGTGATCAATGGCGCGTGGCCCATGGCAATACCCAGGTCACCGAGTTCGCCGTGTGCAATCACCATTTCTACCAGACCGGAGAAGATTTCCCCTTCCGCGCTGACGATATCGCAATGGACTGTCATAGCCATCTGATTGCCTCAACCTGATGAGCGCCCGTTTCCGGGCGCCTGGATTACAGTTTCTTGGCTTTCTCGATCGCTTCTTCGATGCCGCCGACCATGTAGAACGCTTGTTCTGGCAGGTGGTCGTAGTCACCGTTGAGGATGCCTTTGAAGCCAGCAATGGTGTCTTTCAGGGAAACGTATTTACCCGAAGCACCGGTGAAGACTTCAGCCACGAAGAACGGCTGCGACAAGAAGCGCTGGATCTTACGAGCACGGTTTACCAACTGCTTGTCGGCTTCCGACAGCTCGTCCATACCCAGGATCGCAATGATGTCCTTCAGTTCTTTGTAACGCTGCAGCACGTACTGAACGCCGCGAGCGGTGTCGTAGTGCTCCTGGCCGATCACGTTCGGGTCCAGCTGGCGCGAAGTCGAGTCCAGTGGATCGACCGCTGGGTAGATACCCAGGGAAGCGATGTCACGGGACAGTACAACGGTGGCGTCCAAGTGGGCGAAGGTGGTCGCTGGGGACGGGTCGGTCAAGTCATCCGCAGGTACGTATACCGCTTGGATCGAGGTGATCGAACCTTCCTTGGTCGAAGTGATACGTTCTTGCAGAACGCCCATCTCTTCAGCCAGGGTCGGCTGGTAACCTACTGCAGAAGGCATACGGCCCAGCAGTGCGGATACTTCAGTACCGGCCAGGGTGTAACGGTAGATGTTGTCGACGAACAGCAGAACGTCGTTACCTTCGTCACGGAACTTCTCGGCCATGGTCAGGCCAGTCAGTGCTACGCGCAGACGGTTTCCCGGCGGCTCGTTCATCTGACCGTAAACCAGTGCCACTTTGTCCAGAACGTTGGAGTCCTTCATCTCGTGGTAGAAGTCGTTACCCTCACGAGTACGCTCACCCACACCGGCGAACACGGAATAACCGCTGTGCTCGATGGCGATGTTACGGATCAGTTCCATCATGTTTACGGTCTTGCCTACACCGGCACCACCGAACAGACCGACTTTACCGCCTTTGGCGAACGGGCAAACCAGGTCGATAACCTTGATGCCGGTTTCCAGCAGGTCGTTGCCGCCCGCCTGTTCTGCGAACGACGGCGCGGCGCGGTGGATACCCCAACGTTCGTCGGTGGCAATCGGGCCAGCTTCGTCGATCGGGTTGCCCAGTACGTCCATGATCCGGCCCAGGGTCGCTTTACCGACCGGTACGGAGATGGCTGCGCCAGAGTCGATAACGTCCAGACCGCGCTTCAAGCCTTCGGTGGAACCCATCGCAATGGTACGAACTACGCCGTCGCCCAGCTGCTGCTGAACTTCCAGGGTAGTGTCCGCGCCTTGTACTTTCAGCGCGTTGTAGATGCTCGGTACGCTGTCGCGTGGAAATTCCACGTCGATAACGGCGCCGATGATTTGAACGATACGTCCGCTACTCATAGCTGGATCCTCTGAATATTTGAACCGTTAAACCGCGGCAGCGCCGCCGACGATTTCCGAGATCTCTTGGGTGATCGCAGCCTGACGCGCCTTGTTGTAGATCAGCTGCAAATCGCTGATCAGATCACCGGCGTTATCGGTAGCGTTTTTCATCGCGATCATCCGCGCTGCTTGTTCAGCTGCGTTGTTCTCGACCACCGCCTGGTACACCTGCGACTCCACGTAGCGCACCATCAAGCCGTCAAGCAGCTCTTTGGCGTCTGGTTCGTAGAGGTAGTCCCAGTGGTGCTTGAGTTCCTGATCCGGGGTCGCCACCAGTGGAATCAATTGCTCCACGGTCGGCTGCTGGGTCATGGTGTTGATGAATTTGTTGGATACCACGGACAGGCGGTCAATCCGGCCTTCCAGATACGCATCCAGCATCACCTTCACACTGCCGATCAAATCATTGATCGACGGCTCTTCACCCAGGTGGCTGATAGCTGCAACGACGTTACCGCCGAAGTTACGGAAAAAGGCCGCACCCTTGCTACCAACAACACACAGATCGATCTCGACGCCTTTTTCGCGGTTTACCGCCATGTCCTTGACCAGGGCCTTGAACAGGTTGGTATTCAAACCACCGCACAAACCACGGTCACTGCTCACTACGACATAACCAACACGCTTAACTTCGCGGTCGATCATGAACGGGTGGCGGTATTCCGGGTTGGCGTTGGCCAGATGCCCAATTACCTGGCGGATACGCTCCGCATAAGGACGGCTAGCAGCCATGCGCATTTGTGCCTTGCGCATTTTGCTGACCGCCACTTTTTCCATGGCGCTGGTAATTTTTTGCGTGCTTTTGATGCTCGCAATCTTACTGCGAATCTCTTTTGCGCCTGCCATGTAACACCTATCAGGTTAGCAAGCGGGAGCCTTGCGGCTCCCGCTGCGGCTTACCAGGTTTGGGTGGCCTTGAACTTCTCGATACCGGCTTTCATGCCAGCGTCGATATCGTCATTGAAGTCACCCTTCACGTTGATCTTCGCCATCAAATCGGCGTGATCGCGGTTGAAGTAAGCAATCAGCGCTTGTTCAAAGCTGCCGACCTTGGCGATTTCAACGTCGGTCAGGAACCCACGCTCAGCGGCATACAGCGACAACGCCATGTCAGCGATCGACATTGGGGCGTATTGCTTCTGCTTCATCAGCTCGGTAACGCGCTGACCATGCTCAAGTTGCTTACGGGTCGCTTCGTCCAGGTCAGAAGCGAACTGGGCGAATGCCGCCAGTTCACGGTACTGAGCCAGAGCGGTACGGATACCACCGGAGAGCTTCTTGATGATCTTGGTCTGAGCGGCACCACCCACACGGGATACCGAAACACCGGCGTTCACTGCAGGGCGGATGCCCGAGTTGAACATGGCCGATTCCAGGAAGATCTGACCGTCGGTGATGGAAATCACGTTGGTCGGAACGAACGCGGAAACGTCGCCAGCCTGGGTTTCGATGATCGGCAGTGCGGTCAGGGAACCGGTTTTGCCGGTCACTGCGCCGTTGGTGAACTTCTCTACGTACTCTTCCGAAACGCGGGATGCGCGCTCCAGCAGACGGGAGTGGAGGTAGAACACGTCGCCTGGGTAAGCTTCACGGCCTGGTGGACGGCGCAGCAGCAGGGAAATCTGGCGGTAAGCCACTGCTTGCTTGGACAGATCGTCATAAACGATCAGCGCGTCTTCACCGCGGTCGCGGAAGAATTCACCCATGGTGCAACCGGAGTACGGTGCCAGGAATTGCAGCGCAGGAGATTCCGAAGCACTGGCAGCCACGATGATCGTGTTGGCCAGGGCGCCGTTTTCTTCCAGCTTGCGAACCACGTTGGCGATGGTCGATTGCTTCTGACCGATGGCTACGTAGACGCAGAAAATGCCGCTGTTCTTCTGGTTGATGATCGCGTCGATCGCCAGAGCGGTTTTACCGATCTGACGGTCACCGATGATCAGCTCACGCTGGCCACGGCCGACAGGGATCATGGCATCGACAGCCTTGTAGCCAGTCTGTACAGGCTGGTCTACCGACTTACGCCAGATCACGCCTGGAGCAACTTTCTCGACCGCGTCAGTCTCGGTGTTGCCCAGTGGACCTTTGCCGTCAACAGGGTTACCCAGTGCGTCGACTACGCGACCCAGCAGTTCCTTACCAACCGGAACTTCCAGGATGCGGCCAGTGCACTTGGCGCTCATGCCTTCAGCCAGACTGGTGTATGCGCCCAGTACAACGGCACCTACGGAGTCTTGCTCCAGGTTGAGGGCCATACCGTAGACGCCGCCCGGAAACTCGATCATCTCGCCGTACATAACGTCGGCCAGACCGTGAATCCGCACGATGCCGTCAGATACGCTGACGACAGTGCCTTCGTTACGGGCTTGGGAGGTCACATCGAGCTTGTCGATGCGGCCCTTGATAATTTCACTTATTTCGGAAGGATTGAGTTGCTGCATTGCTCTGCTGCCCCTTCAAACTCAAGATTTCAATGCTTCGGCAAGTTTCGCGATTTTGCCGCGAATCGAGCCATCGATAACCAGGTCGCCGGCACGGATAACAACACCACCAATCAGGGATGCGTCCTCCGAAGCTTGCAGGCGCACTTCCCGATTGAGTCGTGCACTGAGAACCTTGGCGAGTTTGTCTTGCTGTTCTTGGTTCAATGCGAAAGCACTGGTCACTTCAACGTCTACCGATTTCTCTGCTTCAGCCTTGTACAGGTCGAACAGCGCGGCGATCTCCGGCAACAGCGGGAGACGGTCGTTTTCGGCAATGACGTGAATGAAGTTCTGCACCTTCACATCAAACTTGTCGCCGCACACTTCAATAAAAGTGGCGGCCTTGTCTGCGCTCGTCAGGCGCGGGGCCTTGAGCACGCGCTGCATGGTGTCGTCTTGCGACACTGCTGCAGCCAGGCCGAGCATGGCTGACCAAGAGGCCAGCTGCTGGTGGGCCTGGGCGTGCTCGAAGGCTGCCTTAGCGTAAGGTCGGGCCAACGTGGTCAGTTCTGCCATGATCGCCCTCGCTTAAATTTCAGCAGCCAGTTTGTTAACCAGCTCCGCGTGCGCGTTTTGATCGATTGTGGCACCGAGGATCTTCTCAGCACCGCCGACCGCCAGAGCACCCAGTTGGGCACGCAGCGCGTCTTTGACGCCGTTCAGTTCCTGTTCGATCTCGGCATGAGCCGAAGCCTTCACACGGTCAGCTTCGACGCGGGCTTTTTCAACAGCCTCTTCGACGATCTGGTTACCGCGTTTCTTGGCTTGCTCAATGATCTCAGCTGCCTGTGCTTTAGCTTCGCGCAGTTGATGACCCACTTTCTCTTGGGCCAACTCCAGGTCGCGAGCTGCACGGCTGGCAGCGTCCAAGCCGTCCGCGATCTTCTTCTGACGTTCGTGCAAAGCCGCGATGACCGGAGGCCACACGAACTTCATGCAAAACACTACAAAAATGAAGAACGCAACGGATTGGCCAATCAGGGTTGCATTAATGTTCACGCCAACACCTCGCTCATTCGTTGTCCATCACCCCAATCACTCGAAATCGAGTGATTAGCCAGCGAGTTGACCAACGAAGGGGTTCGCGAAGGTGAAGAACAGTGCGATACCAACGCCGATCATGGTCACGGCGTCGAGCAGGCCGGCGACGATGAACATTTTAACTTGCAGCATTGGGACCATTTCTGGCTGACGCGCTGCGCCTTCCAGGAACTTGCCGCCCAGCAGGCCGAAACCAATGGCAGTACCCAGGGCGCCCAGGCCGATCAACAGTGCAACAGCGATAGCGGTTAGACCAACTACAGTTTCCATCTTTCCTCCCGACTTTTACGTCGTATGGTTTAGGTTTTTTAGATTTTAAAGCGGTAAAACAAATCGTTTCATTAGCCCTGGTGGGCCACCTTCCCGTTTCACCGGGAAGGACATCAGACTGGTCGAGACCGGCCTTAATGGTTCTCTTCGTGCGCCATCGACAGGTAGACGATGGTCAGCATCATGAAGATGAAGGCCTGCAGGGTAATGATCAGGATGTGGAATACAGCCCACGCCCACTGCAGAACAACGCCCAGGCCGCTAAGCCAGAGCAGACCGCTGCCGAACATCACAGCGATCAGAATGAACACCAGTTCGCCGGCATACATGTTGCCGAACAGTCGCAGCGCCAGGGAAATCGGCTTGGCGACCAGGGTGACGAACTCCAGCAGGAAGTTCACCGGAATCAGCAGGGCCTGAACGAAAATGTTCTTGCTGCCGAACGGGTGCAAGGTCAGCTCGCCGATGAAGCCGCCGATGCCCTTGACTTTGATGCTGTAGAAAATGATCAACGCGAACACCGACAGGGCCATGCCCAGGGTGGCGTTAGGGTCCGTGGTGGAAACGGCACGGAATGGAATGTGGTGATCGCCGGAGATCAGGATCGCCAATTGAGGAATCCAGTCGACCGGAATCAGGTCGACGGCGTTCATCAGGAACACCCAGACGAAGATGGTCAGTGCCAGCGGTGCGATCACCGGGCTACGGCCATGGAAGCTGTCTTTCACGCTGCCATCGACGAATTCGACCAATACCTCAACGAAGTTTTGCAGGGCACCCGGCTGACCGGAAGTCGCCTTTTTCGCCGCCATGCGGAAAATCAGGACGAAGATCAGACCCAGTGCGACCGACCAGCCCAGAGTATCCAGGTGGAAAGCCCAAAAGCCCATTTCTTTGGCTTCTGCTGCGGTGTGGGCGAAGCCCCAGCCGCCGTTGGGAAGCTGACCGAAGGTCAGGTTCTGCAAGTGGTGCTGGATATAGCCCGAAGCGGTTGTTTCTGCCATGGTTGCCTCAAACGCCCTAAGGTTTCGAAAGTCTTGTTTTCATTAGCAGGGGAGCGAACCAGCTGACCAGTTGGGTCAACACGAAGACACCGAATACAGCCAGCGGCGCCAATGGCTTCACACCTGCAAAGGTCAGTGCAAACAGCACTGCCGTCAAAATCAGTTTCCCCGCCTCGCCGGCATAAAAAGACCGGACGATGGCCTGGGCTGCTCGGGCGCCGGAAAACCGAAAGGCCCTGTGAGCAAAGTACATATTGGGCAGCAAGGCTATCAGGCCTCCGCAGAGTCCTGAATATCCGGCTACGACTCCATGCCAATACCAAAGCGCCAATGCGGCGATCAGCAGGATGACAAATTGAGCCAATAAAACCGGGAAAACGGCCAAGCGATGGAACGGCAACGTGTTTGGCGTGCGGGTTTCCATCACTCTTGCTCCTCAATGGTCGGCTGCCGGAAATCAATAACTTGGCATAATTTGTGCCGACAAAATGCGCGCAGAGTATAGGGGCGGTTCAGCCCCTATTCAACTGTCGGGTAGTGATTTCCGATCACGCGCTACATAAGCAAATGTTTCAGCGGATGTGGGCAAGGACGCCCTGAAGCTCATCGAGGGAGTTATATCCGATGACCAATTGGCCTTTGCCTTTCTTGCCATGGCGAATTTGCACCGCAGAGCCCAGGCGCTCGGCCAGGCGCTGCTCGAGGCGTGCGATATCCGGATCAGGTTTGGCCGTTTCGACCGGTGCAGGTTTACCACTGAGCCACTGCCGAACCAATGCCTCGGTCTGACGAACAGTGAGCCCTCGTGCGACAACGTGTCGCGCCCCTTCAACCTGTTGATTTTCCGGCAAACCGAGCAACGCACGGGCATGGCCCATTTCCAGGTCACCATGGGACAACATGGTCTTGATGACTTCCGGCAGCGCGATCAGACGCAGCAGGTTGGACACAGTTACGCGGGATTTACCTACCGCCTCGGCCACCTGTTGCTGGGTCAGCTGGAATTCTTGCTGCAGACGCTGCAACGCAATCGCTTCTTCGATGGGGTTGAGGTCTTCACGCTGGATGTTCTCGATCAAGGCCATGGCAATCGCGGTTTCGTCCGGCACATCGCGGACCATCGCCGGGATCGTCTCTTTGCCGGCCTGCTGGCTGGCACGCCAGCGGCGCTCGCCGGCGATGATCTCAAAACGGCCCCCACCGATCGGGCGAACCACGATCGGTTGCATCACACCCTGGGCCTTGATCGAATTGGCCAGCTCTTCCAGCGCCTGGGGATCCATGTCCCGGCGCGGCTGGTATTTGCCGCGCTGGATCAGGTCCAGGGGCAAGTGCTGCAACTCGCGCTCGTCAGCCTGCACCGCTTGTTCTTCAAGGGATGTAACGGTCGGACCACTCAACAGTGCATCCAGTCCACGTCCGAGACCTCGTTTCTTGACGGCCATGGGGATTCCTTAAGTTGGCTGGGCGGCAGCGGTGCGTGAGTTGCGGCGTTGGCGACGGACCATCTCGCCGGCCAGTGCCAGGTAGGCAATGGCGCCACGGGACGATTTGTCGTAAGCCAGGGCAGGCATGCCGTAGCTCGGGGCTTCGGCCAAACGGATGTTGCGCGGGATCACCGTATCGTAGAGCTGGTCGCCGAAGTGTTCCTTGAGCTGCGCCGACACATCGTTCATCAGGCTCAGGCGCGGATCGAACATAGTCCGCAAAAGACCTTCGATCTGCAGGTTCGGGTTGAGCAACTCGGCAATCCGCTTGATGTTATCCACAAGGTCACTCAAGCCTTCGAGCGCGTAGTACTCGCACTGCATGGGAATGATTACCCCATCGGCAGCGACCAGCGCGTTGAGCGTGAGCATCGACAATGAGGGTGGGCAGTCGATCAAAATGTAATCGTAATTCTCGCGGATCGGTGCCAAGGCGCTGCGCAGACGGCTTTCTTTCATCTGCATTTCCAGCAGCACCACTTCGGCCGCAGTCAGATCGCGGTTGGCCGGCAGTAGCTGATAACCGCCGTGTTCGGAATAGTGCATGGCCTGGGCCAGGTCGCACTCGCCGATCAGCAAGTCATAGACTGAGTTTTCCAGGCCGTGTTTATCCACACCGCTACCCATGGTGGCGTTGCCCTGTGGATCAAGATCGATCAACAGCACCCGGCGCTTGGTGGCCACCAGGGATGCTGCGAGGTTGATGCAGGTGGTGGTTTTGCCCACGCCACCTTTTTGGTTCGCTATCGCGAATACCTTAGCCATTCTTGCTTGTGTTCCCAATCATGCCGTGCGGCGCAGTATCAGCAGATGGCGTTGGCCTTGGCAACCGGGTACGGCCAAGGCGTGTTCGCTATCAAGGTGGAAGTCCGTCGGCAATGCTAACAGCTCATCGCTTGGATGGACGCCCTTCATTGCCAGCCAACGGGTGTCTTGGTCGCCCAGGTGGCGGGTCCAGTTGCTGAAGTTTTCCATGCTACTGAACGCCCGGGAAACAATTCCGTTGAAGGGCTGTTCAGGCGTAAAGGCTTCGACGCGGCTGTGGATAACCTGCAGGTTATCCAATTTGAGTTCGAGTTTGACCTGAGTCAGGAAGCGCGTCTTCTTGCCGTTACTGTCCAGGCAAGTGACTTGGGACTCAGGAAACAGGATGGCCAGAGGGATGCCCGGCATGCCTCCGCCACTGCCCACGTCCAGCCAGCGACCATTTTCGATAAAGGGCATCACGCTCAAGCTGTCGAGCAAATGACGCGACACCATCTCGTCGGGATCGCGCACGGCCGTCAGGTTGTAAGCCTTGTTCCACTTGATCAGCAGGGCCAGATAGCCCAGCAGCAAGTCATGCTGGGCCGGGGTAAGGTCGACGCCCAACTGGCGCGCACCTGTGGATAACTCTTCGGCGTGTTGCGAGGTGACCAACGAACTCAAGCGCTTTGCTCCAACTGACGGCCCGCGCCGCGTTTTTTCAAATGAATCATCAACAGCGAGATCGCTGCCGGGGTAACGCCGGGGATCCGCGAAGCCTGGCCCAGGGTTTCAGGGCGAGTTATCCCCAGCTTGCTTTGGATCTCCTTCGACAGCCCGGAAATGCTGGTGTAGTCGATATCCACAGGTAACTTGGTGTCTTCACTGGCGCGCAAGCGGGCAATTTCATCCTGCTGGCGGTCAATGTAACCGGCGTACTTGGTTTTGATTTCAACCTGTTCGGCGACCTGTGGATCTTCTGCGCCCTGCCCCGTCACTTCGACCAAGCCAGCGTAGTCGATTTCCGGACGGGACAGCAGGTTCAGAAGGTTGTACTCGTGGGTCAGTGGCGTGCCGAACTTTTCGGCAATCGCGTCACCCTGCTCGGTGCCCGGGCGAACCCAAGTACTTTTCAGGCGTTGCTCTTCCAGCGCGATGCTCTCGCGTTTTTTGCAGAAAGCAGCCCAACGCACATCGTCAACCAGGCCCAGTTCGCGGCCTTTTTCGGTCAGGCGCAGATCGGCATTGTCTTCACGCAGGATCAAACGGTATTCCGCCCGCGAGGTAAACATCCGGTACGGTTCCTGGGTGCCCAGGGTAATCAGGTCATCGACCAATACACCGATGTATGCCTCATCGCGACGCGGGCACCAGCTGTCCTTGCCCTGGGCACGCAATGCTGCGTTTGTCCCGGCCAGTAAACCCTGGGCCCCGGCTTCTTCGTAACCGGTGGTGCCGTTGATTTGCCCGGCGAAGAACAAACCGCCGATCACTTTGGTTTCCAGGCTGTATTTCAGATCGCGGGGGTCGAAGTAGTCATATTCGATGGCGTAACCCGGGCGCACGATGTGTGCGTTTTCCATGCCGCGAATCGATTGCACGATCTGGATTTGCACATCGAAGGGCAGCGAAGTGGAAATGCCGTTCGGATACAACTCGTGGGTCGTCAGGCCTTCGGGCTCGATAAAGACCTGATGGCTTTCCTTGTCGGCAAAGCGGTGGATCTTGTCTTCGATCGATGGGCAATAGCGCGGGCCGACGCCTTCGATGACCCCGGAATACATCGGCGAGCGGTCGAGGTTCGCCGCGATGATTTCGTGGGTACGGGCATTGGTGTGGGTGATCCAGCAACTGACCTGTTTAGGGTGTTGCTCTTTGGAGCCCATGAACGACATCACTGGAATCGGCGTATCGCCCGCTTGTTCGGTCATCACCGAAAAGTCCACAGAACGTCCATCGATACGCGGCGGCGTCCCGGTTTTCAAGCGACCGACACGTAGCGGCAATTCACGTAGGCGTTTTGCCAGGGCAATCGACGGCGGGTCGCCGGCGCGACCGCCGGAATAATTCTGCATACCGATGTGGATAAGTCCGCCCAGGAACGTACCTGTGGTCAACACCACGGATTCTGCAAAGAAACGCAGGCCCATTTGGGTGACGACACCGCGCACCTGGTCTTGCTCAACGATCAGGTCATCGGCTGCCTGTTGAAATATCCACAGGTTCGGCTGGTTTTCCAGGGTTTCGCGCACCGCCGCCTTGTACAGGATGCGGTCGGCTTGTGCCCGAGTCGCTCGCACGGCAGGGCCTTTGCGGCTATTGAGTACGCGAAATTGAATACCGCCCTTGTCGGTGGCCATGGCCATCGCGCCGCCGAGGGCGTCGATTTCTTTGACCAGATGGCTTTTACCAATGCCACCGATGGCAGGGTTGCAACTCATCGCACCGAGGGTTTCCACGTTGTGCGTCAGCAGCAGGGTTTTGACGCCCATGCGCGCTGACGCCAGTGCTGCCTCGGTACCGGCATGACCGCCGCCGATGACGATCACTTCAAAACGGGAAGGGAAATCCACCGCGCACCTCGTGCCTGCTTATGTAGGTAATCAGGAATTGTCTGTTGAAAGGGTTTTGGAGCTTTGGCGGCAAGTATAGGGACTTAGCCCCTCCTAAAGAACCCTTTGCACAAAATTTAACCAGCTGTGGATGAATCACAGACAATAGAAATTAAAAGAGAGAAATTTATTAAATCTTTGTTTTTATGTTTATTTCTACTGAGCAAGCTTTCTGTGGATAGATTGCTGTAAGCCTTTATATTCGATGTGTACAGAGGTTCAAAAGTCTGTGGTCATGTGCCGATAAGCCCGTTGGATAACTGCGTTAAGCCTGTGGATTAAAGTGATGGTTATCCACAGACGGGTTTATCCTTGGTTTTTAAGCCCTGTTATCAACTGGGTACAGTGCCGCTTACCCACAGGGCTTAATCCACAGATTTTCGCCATTCACCCTAGATTCGCCCATGGCGAAGCCACACCTATCTTCCGATTGGAGCCGATGACCTCATTGGGAGACCTATTGTGGGAAAACCACAGCGCAGTTAATAATAGCGATTATCATTAACCTACCTAACGCGCCCTATGCCTCTTCCTTCTCACACGGCAGCCGTCCAGCACATCTACGAGCAACACCACACGTGGCTGCGCGGATGGCTCAAAGGCAAATTAAATAACGCCTGTGATGCGGCCGATGTGGCCCACGATACGTTCGTGCGCATCTTGGGTGGACGACACGCCTCCCAGATTCTGGAACCGCGTGATTATCTGGCAACCATCGCCAGGGGCCTGGTGATTGATCGTTATCGACGAAGTGCCGTTGAACAGGCCTATAAGGAGGCCCTGGCTGAACGTCCTGAGATCACCGTCGTTAGTGAGGAGGACAAAGCGCTCATCATCGAAACATTAGTCGCTGTGGATAAAGCCCTGCACGCGCTTGGCGGGCGTGCACGAACAATCTTCATGCTGTCCCAGATCGATGGGCTGACTTATCAACAGATCGCCGATCAACTGCAGGTTTCGCTCACAACGGTGAAAAAACACATGATCCGAGCGTTTACCGAGTGTTCATTGATCATGGCCAACTCCTGATGGCCGCCCCCGACCGCGACACCTTTGAAGCCGCCGCCACTTGGTATGTGCAATTTCAGTCTCAAGCTCCCACACCCGCCGAACACCATGCCTGGCAGCAATGGTTGAGGCGCGACCCTTCCCATCTGGCCGCTTGGAACCAGCTCGAACAGCTGCAACGCAGTCTGGGCGGGTCACCACAGGACGTTACTCGGCGTGCGCTGTCGACGACTCAACAACGCCGGCAAGTACTTAAATGGATGCTGGTGCTTGGCGGTGGGGGCTATCTCGGTTGGAATCTTCAGCAACACAGTGGCGTGGGAACGTTGTTGGCTGACTACCGCACGCCGATTGGCAAACATCAACGTATCCAATTGGCCGACGGCACCCGAATCGAACTCAACACTCGCTCAGCAATCGATGTGATATTCGACGAACGGCAGCGGCTTATTCGTCTGCGCGAGGGTGAGGTACTTATCCACACCGGCAGGTTGGCGGCGCAGCTACCCTTCTATGTTGAAACCCGCCAAGGTCGGGTTCAGGCATTGGGCACCCGCTTTACCGTACGTCAGCTGGCCGATTCCACTCGCGTTGGAGTGTTGGAGGATCGCGTACAGGTGTCACCCGTAGACAATCCTTCCTCTGGCCAACTCCTCAAGGCGGGGCAGAGCGCCGACTTTGATCGGCTTAATGTCGGCCCGATCCTTCCCTTCACCGCAACCCAGACCGCCTGGATCGACGGTCAATTAATCGTGCTGGATGCGCGGCTTGGCGATGTAATCGACGAGTTGTCACGCTATCGTCCCGGAGTCCTGCAATGCGATGCCGTCTCGGCCCGTCTGCGCGTATCCGGTACGTTCCGTCTGGACGCCACCGATGCAGTACTGACCAACCTGCAAGCCACCTTGCCTATCCAAGTGAAATACTTCACCCGCTATTGGGTTTCGATAACGCCAATCGGTTGATCGAAAATAATTCACCAGGAGGGTTACCTTTTTTTCACCTGGCGCGGCCCTACAGGTAATTACGACAATACCTTTAGGGTTTATCCGCCAATGCGCCTCCCCATCCAGCTACGCCAGCGACTTTCCTGCCATGGCATGACCTATGGTCTGCTGATTGCCACTGCCACCGCAGCCAGTACCCTGTCTGCCACCGGCGTCTTGGCCGCCAACATGGTGCAGCATTACGCCGTTGCGGCCGGTTCGCTGGACAGGGCTTTAAGCCAGTTTGCGGCCAGCGCAAATGTGATCTTGTCTTTTTCGCCGGAGCAGGCCGCACGGCTGACGACACCTGGGCTCGAGGGCGACTACTCGATTGATCAGGGGTTCGCTTTGCTGCTGCAAAACACTGGGTTGTCGGCGGTCGCCCAAGCTCCTGGCAGCTACGTATTGCAGGTCGCTCCCGCAGACCAACTCACGCTTGCGCCAACGACGGTGAGTACTTATCAACAGGATGGTTTCAACCGGGATATCTCTGGGGATGTGGGCTACAAGGCGCAGAACAGTCGGATCGGTACCAAAACCAGTACGCCCTTGTCGGAAACACCGCGTTCAGTCTCGGTTGTCACCGGTCAGCGCATCAAGGATCAGAAGGCGCAAAGCCTGACGGAAGTGTTGGGGTACGTGCCTGGCATCTTCGCGCCACCCTTTGCCGCCGGCGACAGTCTGGCAGGCGACCTGTTTTTCATCCGCGGTTTCAACGCCACTGACTACGGCTACGGCCTGCTGCGAGATGGCCTACGCGTGCAAGGCAATCGATACGACACCACCAGCGAGCCTTACGGCCTAGAGCGCGTTGAAGTTTTCCGCGGTCCCTCCTCCCTGCTCTATGGCGAAAACGCGCCGGGCGGCCTGGTTAATCTGGTGAGCAAACATCCGACGGCCACGCCCCAAGGTGAGGTGCAACTCGGGTATGGCTCCAATAATCGCCGCCAGTTGGGTGTGGATATCTCGGGTCCGCTCAATGGTGATGACAACGTCCTCGGCAGGCTGGTGATGCTGGGGCGAAAATCCGATACGCAAACCGACCATGTACCGGATGATCGGCTCTATCTAGCACCGTCCTTGACGCTCAACTTCGACGATTACAACACCTTGACCCTGCTGGCCAATTACCAGAAGGATCACACCAACCTGGAACTCGGCCTCCCGGCTGCGGGAACTCTGCTTACCAACCCTAACGGCAAGTTATCCAAGCACACGATGCTGGGTAATCCGGACTGGAACACCTTCGAACGTGAAGCCTGGAGCACGGGTTACGAATTCAGTCACAGCTTCAACGACGACTGGCAGTTCAGGCAGAACTCCCGTTACATGCAGTCGCGCATCAACCGCCATGAAACCTGGCCCAGCGCCCTGAACAATCGCGGCTTTGGCACGCAACTGAACATGACCGCCTACGATCGCTATAACAAATCAATGGTTTACTCCCTGGATAACCAACTGGAGGGAAAATTCCGACTCGGCGATTTGGAAAATACCGTGCTGTTGGGCGCCAGCTACGACCGTACCTCGTTCAACCAAGATTGGGACGCAGGGTTTGCGGGGACCATTAATGTGTATAACCCCGTGTACCTGCGCGATCCGCTGACCCCCATCGCAGTACAAAACACCCTGCTTGAGCAACAAATGAAAGGGGTTTATGCACAGGTACAGAGCAAATACGAGCACTGGTTGTTCTTACTCGGCGGTCGTCAGGACTGGGTGGACAGCGAATTCCGCGACAAGGTGAACAAGGCCAGCAACACCCAGGCGGAAGACCGCAAATTCACCTATCAGGGCGGAGTCATGTACCAGTTCGACAACGGCCTGACGCCGTATGTCAGCTATTCCACCGCGTTCGTCCCTGTACAGCAGATCTCCAACGCCGGCTCACCGTTAAAACCGATCACCAGCAGCCAATACGAAGTGGGCGTTAAATACGAACCGCTCGGCTGGGACACGGCGATGACGCTGTCGGTGTATGACCTACGTAAACAGGACGACACCTACCTCGACGCCACCACCAACAGCTATCGGCAGGTAGGTGAAAGTCGCGCCAAGGGTGTGGAAGTGGAGGTCAACAGTAACCTCACGCAGAATCTCAATGTGACAGCAGCTTATACCTACACCGATGCGCGTATTACCAAGGATTCGGCCACGTCTTTGGTCGAAGGGCATCAGATGACGGGCGTCCCGCGCAACCAGGCTTCGGTGTGGAGCAAGTATCGCTTCCTCGACGGTCAGCTTAAGGGGCTCTCCCTAGCTGGGGGTGTTCGCTATTTCGACAGTACTTTTTCCTACACCGCGCCGACGTTGTACGGCAAATTGGACGCAGGAAGCGTCACATTGGTGGATGCCGCGGTTGGTTACCAGATTGATAAACACTGGTCTGTGGATCTGAATGCGAAAAACCTGTTCGACAAGGAATATGTGTCCGGTTGCAACGATGCGGGGCGTTGCTACTGGGGTGACAGCCGTACCTTGCTCGGTACGGTGTCTTACAACTGGTGACCAGGTTGTGGATAACCGGTTATTTGCCGATGCAGAAGCTGGAGAAGATCCGCCCAAGTAAATCATCTGAGCTGAAGGCGCCGGTGATTTCGCCCAAAAGCTGCTGAGCCTGTCTCAAGTCTTCGGCCAGCAGCTCCCCTGCTCCTGCCAAGGTCAACTGCGCGCGTCCGTGCTCCAAGGCCGCGCTGGCCTGACGCAGCGCTTCAAGGTGCCGACGGCGAGCGCTGAAGCTGCTTTCCGAGGTCTGTTCGTAGCCCATGCAGGCTTTGAGGTGATCGCGCAGCAGCTCCAAGCCTTCCCCTGCCGATTTGGCGCTCAGACTGAGGGTGACATGGCCATCTTCGCTGGTTTGCAGAGCGATCGCTTCTCCCGTCAAGTCGGCTTTGTTACGGATCAACGTGACCTTGGCCGGATCCGGCCGCTGCTCCAGAAACTCCGGCCATAGGGCAAAAGGATCCACAGCCTCCGGTGCCGTGGCGTCCACGACCAACAGCACGCGATCAGCTTCACCGATGGCCTTGAGTGCTCGCTCAACGCCAATTTTTTCCACCTGGTCATCGGTATCACGCAAACCAGCCGTATCGACGACGTGCAACGGCATGCCATCGATGTGGATATGTTCGCGCAGGATATCTCGGGTCGTGCCGGCGATCTCAGTCACGATGGCCGCTTCCCGACCTGCCAACGCGTTGAGCAGGCTGGATTTACCGGCGTTGGGGCGACCTGCGATCACCACCGTCATGCCGTCACGCAGCAATGCCCCCTGACCGGCCTCACGCAGAACTGTGGATAACTCGTCGCGGACTTTGTCCAGCATCGCCAACACGTGGCCATCGGCAAGAAAGTCGATTTCTTCCTCTGGGAAATCTATCGCCGCCTCAACGTAGATACGCAGACCGATCAACTGTTCCGTAAGGTTATGCACACGCAAAGAAAATGCGCCTTGAAGCGAGCGCAGCGCATTGCGCGCCGCCTGTGCGGAACTGGCCTCAATCAAATCCGCGATAGCTTCGGCCTGGGCCAGGTCCAGCTTGTCATTCAAGAACGCTCGCTCGCTGAATTCCCCTGGCCGAGCCAGACGGCAACCCAATTGCAGACAGCGCTGCAGCAGCATATCCAACACAACCGGGCCGCCGTGTCCCTGCAGTTCCAGAACGTCTTCACCGGTGAACGAATTCGGGCCAGGAAAATACAGCGCCAGTCCTTCGTCCAACACCTCGTTCTCGGCATCCAGAAACGGGCCGTAATGCGCGTATCTGGGCTTCAGGTCTCGCCCGCTGATGGCCTTGGCGGCTACGCCAGCAAGCGGCCCGGAAATACGAACGATACCGACGCCGCCACGACCTTGAGCGGTAGCGACAGCAGCGATGGTTTCACGAGGAGCGCTCATCAACAGGTTCCAGAACAAATGTGACGGAAAGCAAAACGCCCCACTAGGGGGCGTCTTGAGTGGTTATCCACAGAGTAATTACGCCGCAGCTTTTTGGGTAGCCGCTTCGATTTTACGTGTGATGTACCACTGTTGAGTAATCGACAACACGTTGTTGACCACCCAGTACAGCACCAGACCCGCCGGGAACCACAGGAAGAAGAAGGTGAAGATGATCGGCATCATTTTCATCACTTTGGCCTGCATCGGATCCGGAGGCGTTGGGTTCAGACGCTGCTGGATAAACATGGTCGCGCCCATGATGATCGGCAGGATAAAGAACGGGTCTTTGATCGACAGGTCAGTTATCCACAGCATGAACGGTGCCTGACGCATTTCCACGCTTTCCAGGAGTACCCAGTACAGCGACAGGAATACCGGCATCTGTACGAGAATCGGCAAGCATCCACCCAGCGGGTTGATCTTCTCTTTCTTGTACAGCTCCATCATGGCCTGCGACATTTTCTGCCGGTCATCACCATGTTGCTCTTTCAATGCAGCCAGTTTCGGCGCCACGGCACGCATGCGGGCCATCGACTTGTAGCTGGCGGCCGACAGAGGGAAGAAGATGCCCTTGATCAGCATGGTCAGGAAGATGATCGACCAGCCCCAGTTACCGACGATGCTGTGGATATGTTGCAACAACCAGAAAATCGGTTGTGCAATGAACCACAGAATGCCGTAGTCCACCGTCAGTTCCAGACCTGGGGACAACTCTTTGAGCACAGCCTGGCTTTTCGGGCCGGCATACAGAGTCGCGCTGGTTTCGCCGGTGGCACCTGGCGCGACGGTCAACGACGGGCCGGTGTAGCCAATGATGTAGTTACCCTTGGAGTCCTTGCGGGCCAGAACCACATTATTCTGGCCTGGCTGTGGAATCCAGGCGGTCACGAAATAGTGCTGCAACCAGGCAACCCAACCGCCGTTCACGTTGTAGGTGATGGCTGGCTTGGTCTTGTCTTCGCTCACCTTGTCCATGTCTTTCATGGACACTTTTTTGTACGGTTCCGAACTTGTCCACAGGGCGGCGCCCAGGTAAGTCGCGGTGCCCGTAGCTGTACTGGACGAAGGATCGGAGCTGGCGTCGCGCTTGAGTTGCGCGAACATCGCGCCGTTCCAAGGCTGAGCGCTTTGGTTGTCGATCAGGTAGGTGACAACAATGTCATACAGGCCACGCTTGAGCGTGAACCGCTTGATGTAGTTGACGCCATCCTTGCTGAACTTCAGGTCTACGACCAATTGGTCCTGACCGTCAGCCAGTTGATAACTTTTCTTCTCCGAAGAGAAAACCGGACGACCGGCTTGGCTTGCATCGGGACCGTTGGTACCGATCAGACCGCTTTGAGCCTGGTAAATACGCTCGCCACCGTTATCGAACAGCTGGAAAGGGATTTCCGGATGGTCTTGGCGGCGTGGATACAGCGGCAGGGTCAGCTTGGCAACGTCACCACCTTGTGGGTCGACTGCCAGGTCCAACACATCCGTTTTGATCTGGATGAGGTCGGTGCTTGCTGCAACTGGAACTTCGGCGGGCGCCTTGGCTTCGCCTGCTGCGCGTGGAATGTCATCACTGGCGGCAGCGTTAGTGCCACTTGCCGTGTCGGGAAGTCCCGCAGGTGCAGTGTTGACGGCAACATTCTGAGTCGGCAGGGCAGCTTGGCCATAGTCTTGGTTCCACTTAAGAACCATAACGTAGGACACGATTGCCAGGGCGACGATCAGGATCGTGCGTTTAATATCCATGATTACTCGGCCATCGAAGAAGAACGGGAGGTGGGGACAGGTGGAACCGGGTCATAACCACCGGGATTCCACGGATGACAGCGACCTAAACGACGAAAGGTCAGCCAGCCACCGCGCAGAAGACCATGATTTTCTATGGCCTCTAACGCGTAGCAGGAACAACTGGGGTAGAAACGACAGTGATTGGCCATCAGAGGACTAATGGCGTAGCGGTAAAACTGGATCGGAACGAGGGCCAGTTTACGCATCGTTGCTGTCTACCCCTACAGTTTCGGGGCTGGCTGGAGGTGCTGGCTTGTGGGTACGCGCCAAACGTTTCCAGAGCTTGCCGAAATGCTGAATCAATTCGGGGTTTTCTACATCCCCCAAGCCTTTACGCGCGACGATAACAATATCCCAACCAACCAGTGTGTCCTGGTGGAGGCGAAACGATTCGCGCATCAGACGCTTGAGGCGATTGCGCTCAACGGAGAGCTTTACGCTCTTTTTGCCGATCACCAACCCGAGACGGGGGTGATCCAGATCGTTGTTACGCGCAAGGAGCAGGAGATTTTTCCCCGGAACCTTGCCGGTGGGGGAGTCAAAGACTGCCTTGAAATGCCGGGGAGTTAGCAGACGCTTTTCCCGACTGAAGTCCTGACTCACCACCAGTGCCGGATTATCAAACTGCCAGACGCGCACGACCTTTGGCGCGGCGACGCGACAGGACGGCACGACCGTTCTTGGTAGCCATGCGGGCACGGAAGCCGTGGGTACGGGCGCGTTTGATGGTGCTGGGTTGGAAAGTACGTTTCATGGCGTTGTTACCTGGTTCGTCACAACGGGCCGGAATGGCCCCCGTTTTAAGAGACCGGCGATTCTAGAGAAAGCAAGCCTCTAGGTCAATTTCCAACCAGCTATTCCTTTAATTAGATCTGAATACGGCAGCGTCGCTGTTTTCACCGTTCAGACACTCATCAACACGAATCTAGATATAGAAATAAAGAAGGAAGTTATTTAAAGCTTTTCTGTAAAGCTTATAAAAGCTATGCAGTCCACCATCTGTGGATAACTGCCTCAAGCCCTTATTCCACTTGATGTACAGAGAATGACAACACAGGGGAGAAACGGTGTTCTGCCTGTGCTGCGCTGTCGGATAAGCTGTGGGTGGAATGGCCTGTTATCCACAGTCCAGTTACCCACAGACTTTCGGACCTACTTGTGCAACGAGCTCAGGTACGCTTATCCACAGAGCTTATGCACAGACCATCGGTCGGCTTTTTCAAGGTTAAGGCATTGATTTTGGCTGGGGTGTCAGCAAGCTACATGTGGATAAGTGGACAGCTGATCGCTACAATGGCGGCTGTTTTTGCCTCACCGGCTTTCAACTTAGGGGATATCCGTGTCAGTGGAACTTTGGCAGCAGTGCGTGGAGCTTTTGCGCGATGAGCTGCCTGCCCAGCAATTCAACACCTGGATCCGTCCGCTACAGGTCGAAGCCGAAGGCGACGAGTTGCGTGTCTACGCGCCCAATCGGTTTGTGCTCGACTGGGTCAACGAGAAGTACCTGAGCCGTGTTCTCGAATTGCTCGACGAACATGGCAATGGTCTCGCCCCAGTGCTCTCCTTATTAATAGGTAGCAAACGCAGCTCCGCGCCTCGCGCTGCACCTAATGCGCCGCTGGCGGCTGCGGCGTCTCAAGCCCAGGCGGCGACCGCACCCGCTGCCCCGACGCCTTCCGTTGCGCCGACGCCCTCCAAATCGTCGACGCAAAAAAATGCGCCGGAGCATGAAGAGCCGTCCCGCGATAGCTTCGACCCGATGGCAGGAGCCAGTTCCCAACAGGCCCCTGTTCGTGCCGAGCAGCGCACTGTGCAGGTCGAAGGTGCGCTCAAGCACACCAGTTACCTGAACCGCACATTCACCTTTGAAAACTTCGTCGAGGGTAAATCCAACCAGCTGGCGCGCGCCGCTGCCTGGCAGGTCGCCGACAACCCCAAGCATGGTTACAACCCGCTCTTCCTTTATGGTGGCGTTGGCTTGGGTAAGACCCACTTGATGCACGCTGTGGGTAACCATCTATTAAAGAAAAATCCGAATGCCAAGGTCGTATACCTGCACTCGGAGCGCTTCGTGGCTGATATGGTCAAGGCCTTGCAGCTCAACGCTATCAACGAATTCAAGCGTTTTTACCGCTCTGTTGATGCCTTGCTGATCGATGACATTCAATTCTTCGCCCGCAAGGAACGTTCCCAGGAAGAGTTTTTCCACACGTTCAACGCTCTGCTCGAAGGCGGTCAGCAGGTTATTCTGACCAGCGACCGTTACCCGAAGGAAATCGAAGGTCTGGAAGAACGCTTGAAGTCCCGCTTCGGCTGGGGCTTGACGGTTGCCGTAGAGCCGCCGGAGCTTGAAACCCGCGTCGCGATCCTGATGAAAAAGGCCGACCAGGCCAAGGTCGAGCTTCCCCACGATGCGGCGTTCTTTATCGCCCAACGCATTCGCTCCAACGTGCGTGAGCTGGAAGGTGCGCTGAAGCGGGTAATTGCCCACTCGCATTTTATGGGCCGCGATATCACGATTGAGCTGATTCGCGAATCTCTGAAAGACCTGCTGGCTCTGCAAGACAAGCTGGTGAGTGTGGATAACATCCAGCGCACTGTGGCCGAGTACTACAAGATCAAGATTTCCGACCTGCTGTCCAAGCGTCGTTCGCGCTCGGTAGCACGTCCGCGTCAGGTGGCCATGGCCCTCTCCAAGGAGTTGACCAACCATAGCCTGCCGGAAATCGGTGATGTATTTGGTGGTCGCGACCACACCACGGTCTTGCACGCGTGCCGCAAGATCAACGAACTTAAGGAATCCGACGCGGATATTCGCGAGGACTACAAGAACCTGCTGCGTACACTGACTACGTGATGACACCAGCGCAGCTTATTAAGGCAAGGGACTAGACCATGCATTTCACCATTCAACGCGAAGCCCTGTTGAAACCCCTGCAACTGGTCGCAGGCGTCGTCGAGCGCCGTCAGACCTTGCCGGTACTCTCTAACGTATTGCTGGTGGTCGAAGGCCAGCAATTGTCCTTGACCGGTACCGACCTGGAAGTCGAGTTGGTGGGCCGTGTGCAGTTGGAAGAGCCTGCTGAACCGGGCGAGATCACCGTACCGGCGCGCAAGTTGATGGATATTTGCAAAAGCCTGCCGAACGATGCGCTGATCGACATCAAGGTTGATGAACAGAAGCTGGTGGTAAAAGCTGGCCGTAGCCGTTTCACTCTGTCCACGCTGCCGGCCAATGATTTCCCGACCGTCGAAGAGGGTCCTGGCTCGCTGACGTGCAGCCTGGAACAGAGCAAACTGCGTCGTTTGATTGAGCGCACCAGCTTCGCCATGGCCCAGCAGGATGTGCGGTATTACCTGAACGGCATGTTGCTTGAAGTATCCGAAGGCGTTATCCGCGCGGTCGCTACCGACGGTCACCGCTTGGCGATGTGCTCGATGCGCGCCGATATCGGTCAGCCCGACCGTCATCAAGTTATCGTGCCACGCAAAGGTATTCTTGAACTGGCACGCCTGCTCACTGAGCCGGACGGCAATGTGAGCATCGTGTTGGGGCAGCATCACATCCGCGCCACTACGGGCGAATTCACGTTCACCTCCAAGCTGGTTGATGGCAAGTTCCCGGATTACGAGCGTGTATTGCCTAAAGGTGGCGACAAGCTGGTGATCGGCGATCGCCAGGCGCTGCGCGAAGCGTTCAGTCGTACTGCCATTCTGTCCAACGAAAAGTACCGTGGTATCCGTCTGCAATTGGCCAATGGTCAGCTGAAGATCCAGGCTAACAACCCAGAACAGGAAGAAGCGGAAGAAGAAGTGGGCGTCGACTACAACGGTGGCTCGCTGGAAATCGGCTTCAACGTGAGCTACCTCTTGGACGTGCTGGGTGTTATGACTACCGAACAGGTTCGCCTGATTCTGTCGGACTCCAACAGCAGCGCGCTGGTGCAGGAATCCGATAACGACGACTCGGCTTACGTTGTCATGCCGATGCGCCTGTAACCATGCTCAGCAGAAGCTAGATGTCCCTCAGTCGCGTCTCGGTCACCGCGGTGCGCAATCTGCACCCGGTGACCTTCTCCCCCTCCCCCCGCATTAACATCCTCCACGGCGCCAATGGCAGTGGCAAAACCAGTGTGCTGGAAGCCATTCATTTGTTGGGGCTCGCGCGTTCCTTTCGTAGCGCTCGTCTTTTACCGGTTATTCAATACGAACAGTTGGCTTGCACCGTGTTTGGCCAGGTCGAACTGGCTGAGGGTGGGCACAGCAGTTTGGGAATATCCCGTGATCGCGGGGGCGAGTTTCAGATCCGCATAGATGGGCAAAATGCACGCAGCGCGGCTCAGTTGGCCGAAATTCTGCCGCTGCAGCTGATCAATCCGGATAGCTTCCGGCTACTGGAAGGTGCGCCAAAAATACGTAGGCAATTCCTCGATTGGGGAGTGTTCCACGTGGAACCGCGATTTATGGCCACATGGCAGCGCCTGCAGAAGGCCCTGCGGCAGCGGAACTCGTGGCTGCGGCATGGTACACTTGACGCCGCTTCGCAAGCGGCCTGGGACCGTGAACTGTGCCTGGCCAGCGACGAAATAGATGAATACCGCCGTGCCTACATCAAAGCCTTGAAACCAGTCTTTGAACAGACCTTGAAAGAGTTACTGGATCTCGAAGGGCTGACGTTGAGCTACTACCGTGGTTGGGACAAAGAGCGTGAACTCAGTGCAGTTCTCGCCACTTCCTTGCAGCGGGATCAGCAGATTGGCCACACCCAGGCCGGCCCTCAACGGGCTGATTTGCGTCTTAGGTTAGGCGCTCATAATGCCGCGGACATCTTGTCCCGCGGTCAGCAAAAGTTGGTGGTGTGCGCTCTGCGTATCGCCCAGGGCCACTTGGTGAGCCAGGCCCGGCGCGGTCAATGTATTTATCTGGTGGATGACTTGCCGTCCGAACTCGACGAGCAACATCGCCGTTCGTTATGCCGCTTGTTGGAAGACTTACGCTGCCAAGTGTTTATCACTTGTGTAGACCACGAATTATTGAGGGAAGGCTGGCAGACGGAAACGCCAGTCGCTTTGTTCCACGTGGAACAAGGCCGTATCACCCAGACCCACGACCATCGGGAGTGAAGGCATGAGCGAAGAAAACACGTACGACTCGACCAGCATTAAAGTGCTGAAAGGTTTGGATGCCGTACGCAAACGTCCCGGTATGTACATTGGCGACACTGATGACGGTAGCGGTCTGCACCACATGGTGTTCGAGGTGGTCGACAACTCCATCGACGAAGCTCTGGCCGGTCACTGCGACGACATCAGCATCATCATCCATCCGGATGAGTCCATCACCGTGCGCGACAACGGTCGTGGTATCCCGGTGGATGTGCATAAAGAAGAAGGCGTATCTGCAGCAGAGGTCATCATGACCGTGCTCCACGCTGGCGGTAAATTCGACGACAACTCCTATAAAGTTTCCGGCGGATTGCACGGTGTAGGTGTTTCGGTGGTGAACGCTTTGTCTGAAGAGCTGATCTTGACCGTACGTCGTAGCGGCAAGATCTGGGAGCAGACCTATGTGCACGGTGTGCCTCAAGCGCCTATGGCCATCGTGGGAGACAGCGAAACCACGGGCACCCAGATTCACTTCAAGGCTTCCAGCGAGACCTTCAAGAATATTCATTTCAGCTGGGACATTCTGGCCAAACGCATCCGTGAACTGTCTTTCCTTAACTCCGGTGTAGGTATCGTCCTCAAAGACGAGCGCAGCGGTAAGGAAGAACTGTTCAAGTACGAAGGCGGTTTGCGTGCGTTCGTTGAGTACCTGAACACCAACAAGACTCCGGTCAACCAGGTGTTCCACTTCAACATCCAGCGTGAAGACGGCATCGGCGTGGAAATCGCCCTGCAATGGAACGACAGCTTCAACGAGAACCTGTTGTGCTTCACCAACAATATTCCGCAGCGCGACGGGGGGACTCACCTTGTGGGTTTCCGTTCGGCGCTGACGCGTAATCTCAATACCTACATCGAAGCCGAAGGCCTGGCCAAGAAGCATAAAGTCGCCACTACGGGTGACGATGCACGCGAAGGCCTGACGGCGATCATCTCGGTGAAAGTGCCGGACCCTAAGTTCAGCTCCCAGACCAAAGACAAGCTGGTGTCTTCCGAAGTGAAGACCGCTGTGGAACAGGAGATGGGTAAATACTTCTCCGACTTCCTGCTGGAGAACCCGAACGAGGCCAAGCTGGTTGTCGGCAAGATGATCGATGCCGCTCGCGCGCGTGAAGCTGCGCGTAAGGCTCGTGAGATGACCCGTCGTAAAGGCGCGCTGGATATCGCTGGCCTGCCGGGCAAATTGGCGGACTGCCAAGAGAAAGACCCTGCCCTCTCCGAACTGTACCTGGTGGAAGGTGACTCTGCTGGCGGTTCCGCCAAGCAGGGTCGTAACCGCCGTACCCAAGCCATCCTGCCGTTGAAAGGTAAGATCCTCAACGTTGAGAAGGCGCGCTTCGACAAAATGATTTCCTCTCAGGAAGTCGGCACCTTGATCACGGCGTTGGGCTGCGGTATTGGCCGCGAAGAGTACAACATCGACAAATTGCGTTATCACAACATCATCATCATGACCGATGCTGACGTCGACGGTTCGCACATTCGTACCCTGCTGCTGACGTTCTTCTTCCGTCAACTGCCAGAGCTGATCGAGCGCGGCTACATCTACATCGCTCAGCCACCGTTGTACAAAGTGAAAAAAGGCAAGCAAGAGCAATACATCAAAGACGACGACGCCATGGAAGAGTACATGACGCAGTCGGCCCTGGAAGATGCCAGCCTGCACTTGAATGACGAAGCGCCAGGCATTTCCGGTGAAGCGTTGGAGCGCCTGGTTAACGACTTCCGAATGGTGATGAAGACCCTCAAGCGCCTGTCGCGCCTGTACCCGCAGGAGTTGACCGAGCACTTCATCTACCTGCCGGCCGTTAGCCTGGAACAGCTGAGCGACCACGCAGCAATGCAAGATTGGCTGGCTCAGTATGAAGTGCGTCTGCGCACCGTTGAGAAATCCGGTCTGGTCTACAAGGCCAGCCTGCGTGAAGACCGTGAGCGTAATGTCTGGCTGCCTGAGGTCGAGCTGATTTCCCACGGCCTGTCGAACTACATTACCTTCAACCGCGACTTCTTCGGCAGCAACGATTACAAGACCGTGGTGACACTGGGCGCACAACTAAGCACCCTGCTCGACGACGGTGCTTACATCCAGCGTGGCGAGCGTAAGAAGCAGGTTAAGGAATTCAAAGAAGCTCTTGACTGGCTGATGGCAGAAAGCACCAAGCGTCACACCATCCAGCGGTACAAAGGTCTGGGCGAAATGAACCCCGATCAATTGTGGGAAACCACCATGGACCCAAGCCAGCGTCGTATGCTGCGCGTGACCATCGAAGATGCGATTGGCGCGGACCAGATCTTCAACACCCTCATGGGTGATGCGGTCGAACCTCGTCGTGACTTCATCGAAAGCAACGCCTTGGCAGTTTCTAACTTGGATTTCTAAGTTCGATTAACGCGCCATAAACAAGAAAGGCCAACGCTCTGCGTTGGCCTTTTTTATTATTTGGATGACCGCATTTTTGCAAATGCTCCACGTGGAACATCGGTCTACTCAACCCGCCGAGCTGGTAGGAACACTTTCCAAGCGATAGCCATATCCATAAATGGTTAACAGCTGCCATCCCCTATCGGCAGTCAGTCCCAGCTTATTACGCAGTCGATAGATATGGGTATCTAACGGCCGAGACGAGACCATTTCTTCGTGCGTCCAGAATCGCTCATAGAGGTATTCACGAGACAGCGGACGCGCCAGATTGGCGAACAGGCAGCTGGCCAATCGGTACTCGCGCTCGGTGAGGTTGATCGGTTTTCCTGCGCGAGTGACTGTCAGTTCAGCATCGTCAAAAGTCAGGTCGTTGAAACTTTGCACTTCATGGGTCGTGGATTTTTGCAGGCCATGGCGGCGAAGAACCGCGCTGACACGCGCCTTCAATTCATTCGGGCGAAACGGTTTGCTGACATAGTCATCGGCACCGCTGTTCAACGCCGTGACAATATCGCTTTCAGCGTCACGGCTGGTCAGCATGATGACCGCAGGGGGCGCATCCATGTGTTCGCGTGTCCAGCGGAGCAGTGCGATACCCGTGATGTCTGGCAATTGCCAGTCGAGTATCAGCAGATCAAAGGTTTCTCGACGTAACTGGCGTAGCAGGTCTTCACCCCGCTCGAAACAATGCAGGGTCCAAGGCTGTTCAGTGGTACCAGGAATTTGTCGCAGTGTCTGTTCCACCCGGCGCAATTCCGCGGGTTCGTCATCCAGTATTGCGACACGCATGGGTGGGTCCTTTCATTGAAGAGTACGGCAGCCGTCAGCCTGTTCAAGGCACGTACTGCGCAGATGCCGGCCGTTGAATCTGAAGAATTGTGCTCAGAAACGGCGCTCCCTGGATCTCTCGGTAGGCTGAAGTCCATGAGCGGTTAACCCATTGGAAATTCTCGCTACCTAGGAAGGGAAGATACCGACTCCCGATAGTAAGGAAAAGGCTCAGCCGACGCATGTGCTGTCGTAGACTCCTGTCCTCAGGAACGAGTTACCGCCCCATAATCCCATCGTGCTCAATTCGCCACGGCCAATGCCTTCATGAACATCAAGCAGCAAACATCGTCCCGCGGGTCGAAAATGAGCTTCACTGGGTTCAAGGCGTGTGTGCCTATCCAGCCACTGCTTAGATACGGTGACCTATGATGCTTTGGGGCAAGGCCGAAAAACGCCAACCCACCCACGCCCAGCGCTTGTTTCACGGCTTGGTGCGCGAATGGGTGTGGATCGGCTTGCTGCTGCTGCCTATGACGGCCTACCTGTCGGTGAGTTCGGGGTTGGCGCTGAACAACTCCTTCTATGACACTTTTCGCCGCCTCACTCCTCTACCGGTGGACCCGCGCGTGTTGCTGGTGACCATCGACGAACCGAGCCTCAAGAAACTAGGACCGTGGCCATGGCCACGCAGCTTGCACGCCGATTTGATTGACCGCCTCAATGCCGCGCAACCGGCAGGGATTCTTTTCGATGTCATCTTCAGCGAACCAGAGGAACCTGCGAGCGACAAGCGCCTGTCTGACGCCGTATGT
Organism: Pseudomonas rhodesiae; assembly: GCF_013285305.1. NCBI lineage: Bacteria > Pseudomonadati > Pseudomonadota > Gammaproteobacteria > Pseudomonadales > Pseudomonadaceae > Pseudomonas > Pseudomonas rhodesiae. The sequence continues at coordinate 212,591 of NZ_CP054205.1, forward strand.
AACGCCGGCAATGTAGTGCTGCCGTTGGTTCGCGAAGGCTCTACTCGCTATAGCCAGGCCGACGCGCAAATGTTGCCCCTGCTTAAATGTGCCAGAGGGCTGGGTCATATCAACGTAGAAGCCGACAACGACGGTGTGGTGCGACGCCTGTACCTGCGTGAGGGACCTGTCGGTGCCACGGTCCCGCAGTTGGCCTGGTTGGCTTATGAAATGAGCGATGAAACGAAGCCGATGCCAGGCAACCCGCAGGCGTCGATATTGCAACATTGGCAGCGCGAACATGGGGTTCGCGTCCCTGTTATTGCGCCTGGTGCCCGATTTCCCAGTGTGTCCTATGTCAGCGTATTGCATGGCGAAGTACCGCCGGAAATGCTGCATGGTCGCTTGATTCTAGTGGGGGGGATGGACTCAGGCTTGGGCGATTATTTTTTCAGCCCGCTCTCTTCCACTGTCGGCGCCACGGCCGGGTTGGACATCCAGGCCAACGTTCTCAATGCCTTGCTCCAGGGACGCAGCGTCGTGGATCTGCCTGGATGGCTGGCGGCACTGATAGCGACGAGTCTTGTGGCGGTGCTGCTGGGCCTGCTGCTTCATCGTCCCCGCTATGCCTTGTGGATGACCGTGGGCTGCATGCTTGCGGCGTTGCTTATCGCTTTGGGGTTACTGCGGTTGGGCCACTGGTGGTCACCCGCCGCGTGTTTGATCGGTTTGCTGCTCAGCTACCTGATCTGGAATTGGCGTCGCCTGAGTGTGATCCTGGCGTATTTCGGTTGGGAACTGGCGCGTCTGGATAACGAGCCCAAGGTGCTTCCCGAGCGTCGCCGCGCACCCGCGAGCCGCGGTGATGTGTTGCAAGCGCGTATTTTTGCCTTGGAACAGGCCGTCAGCCGCACGCGGGATACCCGCCGTTTTATGGCTGATGGGTTGGAATGCCTGCCGGTGGCCACGCTGATTACCGACCCCCGCGGCAATATTCTGTTGGCTAACCGCATTGCCCGTGAGGTGTTCGGTAATGACCTGGTCGCCGAAAACCTGCTGGAGCAACTTGCCGATCTGGGCTATCCACCGCTGCACAATGGCGTGCGCCCCGCCCTGTCGGCGTTGGAATTGGTGGAGTTTCGCGATATCCATCAACGCAGTCTGCGCATGGAGCTTGCCCCTTTGCTCCCGGCTGAAGGGGACATCGCCCTCGGCTGGCTGCTGAGCCTCACCGACCTGAGCAAAGAGCGCGAGGCCCAGCAGCATCGAGAAACCATGCTGCGCTTCCTGTCCCATGACCTGCGCGCGCCCCACTCGGCCATCCTCGCGTTACTGGATGTGCACAGCGGTGAGTCGCCGGTGTTTGCCCAGGTCGAACAACAAGTTCGACGTGCGCTGAGCCTTACGGAGTCATTTGTGCAGTTGGCGAAAGCCGAGGCTGACGGTTACCAATTCCAGCCGACCTTATTCGCCATGTTGGTGATGGATGCCTTCGACCAAGTGGCAGTGATCGCCCAGCTCAAAGGCATACATCTGGTTCATGACCTGGATGAAACTGACGAAGGCATGGTGTCAGCGGACCAATCGCTGCTGACGCGTGCGTTGTTTAACGTGCTGGAGAATGCCGTCAAATACTCACCTTCCGGGACTACCGTCAGGTTGAGTCACGCCAGTGAGCAGGGCTGGTTGGAATGCCGGATCAGCGACCAGGGCCCAGGTATAGCACCAGAGGATTTGCCGGAGCTGTTCAGCCAGTACCGACGCTTTGATTCTGCACAGGGCAGCGAAGGGCTTGGGTTGGGGCTAACGATGGTTAAAGCGGTGGTTGAGCGCCATAGAGGCCGGATCGACTGCGAAAGTACCCTGGGTAAAGGCACCGCCTTCAGCCTACGTTTGCCCCTTTTGGATGAATGAGTAACGGCTTTTTCACAGACACAAAAAAACCGGTCATCAGGACCGGTTTTTTTATAGCTGGAAAAACTTATGCACGGTTTTGGTGATTTTATTCTTTTTTTGAATATTCAATAAAATCAGCTAGTTATGTTTAAAAAAGAGCCATTTGCCAACAATCCGTGCACAGGTTATCCACAGACCTTCAAACGACGGGCGTGTCCACCACCACGGGCTCCGGAGGCAGCGAACCCATGGCCCGTTGCTGCGCTTCATTCCACGCCTGAGCACGGTCGTTCAGCGCTGCAATAGCCCTCGGGCCCTCTCCTTCGGCGTACATCGGTTCGCCAATCACCACGGTGATCGTGCCTTCGCGTTTGGCCCAGCCAGTTTTTGGCCAGAATTTGCCGGCGTTATGGGCAATCGGCAATACCGGCAGATTAGCGTTGACCGCCAAAGCAGTCCCGCCACGGGAGAACTTGCCCACAGTGCCGTAGGGTACTCGTGTGCCTTCGGGGAAAATCAGTACCCACACACCATCTTTGAGTAGCTCATCGCCCTTCTTGGCAACGTGCTTGAGCGCGGCCTTGGGGTTGTCTCGGTCAATAGCGATCGGCCGCAACATGGCCATGGCCCAACCGAAGAACGGGACATACAGCAGTTCGCGCTTGAGCACCTGGCTCAAGGGCGAAAAGTATGCCGAGAGAAAGAACGTTTCCCAGGTGCTCTGATGGTTCGACAGAATCACGCAAGGCTGCTGCGGGACGTTTTCCGCGCCCTTGACCTCGAAACGGATATTCAGGAATACCTTGGCCAACCACAAAGCGCAGCGGCACCAGTAGACGTTGATAAAGCGATAGCGCGCCTTGAACGGCAGGAACGGCGCAATAAAAAAGCTCAGGGTGCACCAGAGAAACGAACTGGTGCCCAGCAGCAGGTAAAAGAAAAAGGTTCTGATGGCCTGCAAGATCGACATGGCGGCATTTACCGTTGCGGGACACGGCCCGCCTGTTGAACAGCGCACTCCCGAACAATCCTTGGTCAGGAAGTCGAGGGCGGCTAGTTGTTGATAAGTTCTGCGGCAACTGCCGCCAGATCGTCAAAAATCAAAGTGCCTACCGGCAGGTTTTTCGCCTGGGTCTTTTCGCCTTTCCCGGTCTTTACCAAAACTGGCTGAGAGTCGACGGCCTTGGCCGCCTCCAGGTCACCGAGGCTGTCCCCGACGAACCATATCCCAGCCAATGGCACGTTGTAATGTTTTGCAATGGTTTTCAACATGCCCGGCTTGGGTTTGCGGCAATCGCAGCCTTCGTCCGGTCCATGGGGGCAGTACACCACCAACCCCACCTCACCGCCCTGCTCGGCCACCAACGTGCGCAAGCGCGCGTGCATGGCGTCCAGGGTGGCGAGGTCATAGTAGCCACGGGCAATGCCGGACTGGTTGGTGGCGACGGCCACCGTCCAGCCGGCTTTGCTCAACTGCGCAATGGCCTCGATCGAGCCGGGCAGTGGAATCCACTCCTCCACCGACTTGATGTAAGCGTCGGAGTCGTAATTGATCACCCCGTCCCGATCGAGAATCAGCAGTTTCAGCATGGTCAGCTCAGGGTCGAAATATCGGCGATATTGACGAACAAGCCGCGCAGACGCGCGAGCATGGCGTAGCGGTTTTTCCGTACACCGGCATCTTCGGCATTGATCATCACCGCTTCGAAGAACGCATCCACCGGCTCACGCAAGGTAGCCAGGCGCGCCAGTGCTTCGGCGTAATTGCGTTCTGCAATCAGCGGTTTCACCGCATTCTCGGCCTTGGCGATGGCCGAGTTCAGCGAGAACTCCTTGGCATCGGCAAACAGGCCAGGGTCGACGTCGGCATTGCCCAGGCCTTCGGCCTTGCTCAGCAGGTTCGACACACGCTTGTTCACGGCCGCCAGCGCATCGGCTTCCGGCAACTTACGGAACGCCTGCACGGCTTGTACGCGCTGGTCGAAGTCCAGTGCCGAACCCGGTTGCAGAGCGCGAACCGACAGGTATACCGACACGTCCACGCCCTCGTCTTCATAACGCGCACGCAGACGGTCGAACACGAATTCCAGCACTTGCTCAGCCAGGCCGGCCTGCTTGACCTTGCCGCCGAACTGGCCGACTGCGAACACCACGGCCTGGGTCAGGTCGAGGTCGAGCTTTTTGTCGATCAGAATGCGCAGCACGCCCAAGGCCGCACGGCGCAGGGCATAGGGGTCTTTGCTACCGGTCGGCAGCATGCCGATACCGAAGATGCCGACCAGGGTGTCCAGCTTATCGGCGATGGCCACGGCCGCGCCGGTCAGGGTGGACGGCAACTCGGCGCCGGCACCGCGCGGCATGTACTGCTCGTTCAGCGCCAGAGCCACGTCGTTCGGCTCGCCGTCGTTGAGGGCGTAGTAGTAACCGGCGACGCCTTGCATCTCGGGGAACTCACCGACCATCTCGGTGGCCAGGTCGCACTTGGACAGCAAGCCCGCACGCGCGGCCCAGGCGGCATCACCGCCAATGCGCGGTGCAATGTAAGCGGCCAGTTTCGAAACCCGTACGGCCTTGTCATAGACACTGCCGAGTTTTTCCTGGAACACCACGTTCTGCAGGCGCAGGTTGAAGTCTTCCAGCTTCTGCTTCTTGTCTTGCTTGAAGAAGAACTCGGCGTCGGTCAGGCGCGGGCGAACGACTTTCTCGTTACCGGCGATGATCTGCTGCGGGTCCTTGCTCTCGATGTTGGCCACGGTGATAAAGCGCGGCAGCAACTTGCCGTCCATGTCCAGCAGGCAGAAATACTTCTGGTTGTCCTGCATGGTGGTGATCAGGGCTTCCTGCGGCACGTCGAGGAAGCGCTCTTCGAACGAGCACACCAACGGCACCGGCCATTCAACCAGCGCGGTCACTTCGTCGAGCAGGTTCGGCGGCACGATGGCGGTGCCTTCCTGCAGGCGGGCCAGCTCTTCGGTGCGCTTGCTGATCAGTTCACGACGTTCATTGGCATCGGCCAATACGTAAGCGCCGCGCAGGTCATTGAGGTAATTGGCCGGCGAGGTGATGCGCACGCTTTGCGGATGATGGAAACGGTGACCGCGGGAGTCGCGGCCGGCCTTCTGGGCGAGGATGGTGCAGTCGATGACCTGATCACCGAGCAGCATCACCAGCCACTGGGTCGGACGCACGAACTCTTCCTTGCGCGCGCCCCAGCGCATGCGCTTGGGAATCGGCAGGTCGTTCAGAGAGTCTTCGACAATGGTCGGCAACAGGCTGGCGGTCGGCTTGCCGGTAATCACCTGGCTAAAGCGCAGTTTCGGACCGCTTTGATCGATGTCGCTCAGCTCGACACCACATTTTTTGGCAAAGCCAAGGGCGGCTTGGGTCGGGTTACCTTCGGCGTCGAACGCGGCCTGGCGCGGCGGGCCGTCGAGGTTGATGCTGCGGTCCGGCTGTTGGGTTTCCAGCGCGGTCAGCAACACGGCCAGGCGGCGCGGCGCGGCGTAGACTTTTTTCGCCTCAAACTTCAAACCTGCGGTCTGCAGGCCTTTTTCGATCCCGGCCAGGAACGCATCGGCCAGGGTATTGAGTGCCTTGGGTGGCAGCTCTTCGGTGCCCAGTTCAACCAGGAAATCTTGAGCACTCATTGTGCAGCCTCCAGCTTAGCCAACACTTCATCACGCAGGTCCGGGGTTGCCATCGGGAAGCCCAGCTTGGCGCGTGCCAGCAGGTAGGCTTGGGCGACGGAACGCGCCAGGGTGCGTACACGCAGGATGTATTGCTGACGCGCGGTCACCGAGATGGCGCGGCGGGCGTCCAGCAGGTTGAAGGTATGGGAAGCCTTCAACACCATTTCATAGCTCGGCAACGGCAGCGGCTGATCCAACTCGATCAGGCGCTTGGCTTCGCTTTCATAGAAATCGAACAGTTCGAACAGCTTGTCGACATTGGCGTGTTCGAAGTTATAGGTCGACTGCTCCACTTCGTTCTGGTGGAACACGTCGCCATAGGTGACTTTGCCGAACGGGCCGTCAGCCCATACCAGGTCGTAGACCGAGTCCACACCTTGCAGGTACATCGCCAGGCGTTCCAGGCCGTAGGTGATTTCGCCGGTCACCGGGTAGCACTCGATGCCGCCGGCCTGCTGGAAGTACGTGAATTGCGTCACTTCCATACCGTTGAGCCAGACTTCCCAGCCCAGACCCCAGGCGCCCAGGGTCGGCGATTCCCAGTTGTCTTCGACGAAACGGATGTCGTGTACCAGAGGGTCCAGGCCCACATGCTTGAGCGAGCCCAGGTACAGTTCCTGGAAATTGTCCGGGTTGGGCTTCAATACCACCTGGAACTGGTAGTAGTGCTGCAGACGGTTCGGGTTTTCGCCGTAGCGGCCGTCAGTCGGGCGGCGACTGGGCTGCACATAAGCGGCGTTCCAGGTTTCCGGGCCGATGGCCCGCAGGAATGTTGCGGTGTGGAAAGTGCCGGCGCCTACTTCCATATCGTAGGGCTGAAGTACCACACAACCTTGCTCGGCCCAGTATTGCTGGAGGGCGAGGATCAAGTCTTGGAAGGTACGCACGGCTGGCGTAGGCTGGCTCACGAAATTCACCTGTTACTTGGGCTGCGATTTAAAGAGCGGGAGTATACCCGATTCGGCCGCGCCACCATCCCCTGGAGCCTTATGCCACGCTGCTTTTGGTGTTCTGAAGATCCGCTGTACATGGCTTATCACGATCAAGAGTGGGGAACGCCGCTGCGCGATGCGCAGGGTTTGTTCGAGTTGTTATTGCTCGAAGGGTTCCAGGCGGGCCTGTCCTGGATCACCGTTTTACGCAAACGCGAGCATTATCGAAAGGTGTTGTTCGGCTTCGACGCCCAGCGCCTGGCGCGCTTGAGCGATGATGAAATCGAAGCGTTGATGCAGGACCCAGGCATCGTGCGCAATCGCTTGAAGCTCAACGCCACGCGCCGCAATGCGGCCGCCTGGCTGACGCTGGAAGACCCGGTGGGCTTGCTATGGTCTTTCGTCGGTGGCGTGCCCAAGATCAATCACTTCAAGGATCGCAGTGAAGTTCCGGCGATCACGCCAGAGGCCGAGGCGATGAGCAAAGCCTTGAAAAAAGCCGGTTTCACCTTTGTCGGTCCGACCATTTGCTACGCCTTTATGCAGGCCTCGGGCATGGTCATGGATCACACTCAGGATTGCGACCGTTACGCGCAGTTGGTCAACGCCGGTTAGAATGCGCGCTTTGCGCACCGCACACGATCAGGAGTGACCTGTGGAAAAGTTTAAAGGCGCCTTGCTGGTAGGCGCTCTCCGGTTGTTCGCCCTACTGCCCTGGCGCGCTGTCCAGGCCGTCGGTACCGCGATTGGCTGGGTCATGTGGAAAACCCCCAACCGCTCTCGCGACACGGTGCGGATCAACCTCTCCAAATGCTTTCCGGACATGGACCCCGCCGAGCGCGAGCGCCTGGTCGGCCGCAGCCTGATGGACATCGGCAAGTCCCTGACCGAAAGCGCCTGCGCCTGGATCTGGCCGGCCCAGCGCTCCATCGACCTTGTGCGTGAAGTCGAAGGACTGGAAGTCCTGCACGAGGCTCTGGCGTCGGGTAAAGGCGTGGTGGGCATCACCAGTCATCTGGGCAACTGGGAAGTGTTGAACCACTTCTATTGCAGCCAGTGCAAACCGATCATTTTCTACCGCCCGCCCAAGCTCAAGGCGGTGGACGAATTGCTGCGCAAGCAGCGGGTGCAACTGGGCAACCGCGTAGCTGCCTCCACCAAGGAAGGCATCCTGAGTGTGATCAAGGAAGTGCGCAAAGGTGGCCAGGTGGGTATTCCCGCCGACCCGGAACCGGCGGAGTCCGCGGGAATCTTCGTACCGTTCTTCGCCACCCAAGCCCTCACCAGCAAATTCGTGCCCAACATGCTCGCCGGCCACAAGGCTGTGGGCGTGTTCCTGCATGCCCTGCGCCTGCCGGACGGTTCGGGCTACAAAGTGATCCTGGAAGCGGCGCCGGAAGACATGTACAGCACCGACACCGCCACGTCCTGCGCGGCGATGAGCAAGGTGGTGGAACGTTATGTCGGCGCCTACCCGAGCCAGTACATGTGGAGCATGAAGCGCTTCAAGAAACGTCCGCCGGGTGAAGCACGGTGGTACTGACCCACTGCTGACCGAAAAACAACGGCAAACCAAATGTGGGAGGGGGCAAGTCGAATCGTCGGACCGCCCCTCCCACATTTTCGATCTGCTCGGGTTTAGCGGTCGAGTTTCTTCAGGAACACCATCATCTCTTTCTCGGCCTGCTTGTCGCCGTGGGCTTGGGCCGCTTCGATGCCCTTCTCCCACGCCTGCCGCGCTGCGGCGTTATCGCCCAGGCCCAACTGTGCCTTGCCTAACAACTTCCACGCCGCCGAATATTTCGGATCAAAGCCGACGCACCGCTGCAAATGCTCGGCTGCCTTGGCGTTGTCCTTCAAATCCAAATAACCCTTGCCCAGACCAAAGCGCAATAGCGAGTTATCCACACCCTTGGCGAGCATTTTCTCCAGGGATTCAAGCATGCCGGCGTACTCCTAAATCAGAAAAAGCTCAGCCCCACGTGGAACAGTTTCTCCACGTCACGGATATGTTTCTTATCCACAAGGAAAAGGATGACGTGGTCACCAGTGGCGATCACCGTGTCGTCGTGGGCAATGAGCACCTCTTCATCGCGAATGATCGCGCCAATGGTGGTGCCCGGCGGCAGGCCGATGTCGCGAATGGCCTTGCCGATGACCTTGCTCGACTTCGAATCGCCGTGGGCAATCGCCTCGATGGCTTCCGCCGCGCCCCGACGCAGGGAGTGCACGCTGACGATATCGCCACGGCGCACATGGGCGAGCAAAGTGCCGATGGTCGCCAGTTGCGGGCTGATGGCGATGTCGATATCGCCACCCTGGATCAGGTCCACATAGGCCGGATTGTTGATGATGGTCATCACCTTTTTTGCCCCCAGGCGCTTGGCCAGCAGGGAGGACATGATGTTGGCCTCGTCATCGTTGGTCAGCGCCAGGAAAATATCGGCGTCGGCGATGTTCTCTTCCACCAGCAGGTCGCGGTCTGAAGCGCTGCCTTGGAGTACGACCGTACTGTCCAAGGTGTCGGATAAATGCCGGCAGCGTGCAGGGCTCATCTCGATGATCTTGACCTGGTAGCGGCTTTCGATGGCCTCTGCCAAACGCTCACCGATTTGCCCGCCGCCGGCGATGACGATGCGCTTGTAGGTTTCGTCCAGTCGGCGCATTTCGCTCATGACTGCGCGAATATTCGCTTTGGCGGCGATGAAAAACACTTCGTCGTCGGCTTCGATCACCGTGTCGCCCTGGGGCAGGATCGGCCGATCACGACGGAAAATCGCCGCCACGCGGGTTTCGACGTTCGGCATATGTTCGCGCAATTGGCGCAACTGCTGGCCCACCAAAGGCCCGCCGTAATAGGCCTTCACCGCTACCAGCTGCGCTTTGCCTTCGGCGAAGTCGATCACCTGCAAGGCGCCGGGGATCTCGATCAGGCGCTTGATGTAGTGGGTAACCACCTGCTCCGGGCTGATCAAGACATCCACCGGGATCGCATCGTTATCAAACAGCCCGGCGCGGGTCAGGTAGGCCGCCTCACGCACCCGGGCGATCTTGGTCGGCGTGTGAAACAGTGTGTGAGCGACCTGGCAGGCGACCATGTTGGTTTCGTCGCTATTGGTCACGGCGACCAGCATGTCGGCGTCGTCGGCACCGGCCTGGCGCAGTACGGTAGGAAACGAGGCGCGGCCTTGTACGGTTCGGATATCCAGGCGGTCACCCAAATCCCGCAGACGCTCGGCGTCGGTGTCGACCACGGTGATGTCATTGGCTTCGCTGGCCAAATGTTCAGCCAACGTGCCACCGACCTGCCCTGCGCCTAGGATGATGATTTTCATCCGGTCACTCCCTCAAAGCCTTTAGCCGCGCGCGGCGGCGATCTTGATCAGTTTGGCGTAGTAGAAGCCATCGTGCCCGCCTTCCTGCGCAAGCAGTTGGCGGCCATGGGGCTGTTTGATACCGGCCGCGGTGGCGAGGTCCAGCTCCCGCGCGCCGCTGGTGCGCGCGAGAAAGGCTTCAATAACCTCGGTGTTCTCGGTGGGTAAAGTGGAGCAGGTGGCGTAGAGCAGAATGCCGCCGACTTCCAGGGTTGGCCACAGGGCATCGAGCAACTCGCCTTGCAGCGCGGCGAGGGCGGCGATGTCATCGGCTTGGCGGGTGAGTTTGATGTCCGGGTGGCGGCGGATCACGCCGGTGGCGGAGCATGGCGCATCGAGCAGAATGCGCTGGAAAGGTTTGCCGTCCCACCAAGTGGCGGTGTCGCGTCCGTCGGCGGCAATCAGTTCGGCGCTCAGGCCCAGGCGCGCGAGGTTTTCCCGTACACGCACCAGGCGCTTGGCTTCCAAGTCGACGGCGACTACCTGTGCCAGGTCTTTTTCCACTTCCAGAATGTGACACGTCTTACCGCCCGGCGCGCAGCAGGCATCCAGCACACGTTGGCCTGGCGCCAGATCGAGCAGGTCGGCGGCCAGCTGTGCGGCTTCGTCCTGCACGCTGATCCAACCCTCGGCAAACCCCGGCAGGCCGCGCACATCGGTGGCGGTTTCGAGCACGATGCCGTCGACGCTGTAGGCGCATGGCGTGGCGCTGAGGCCGGCATCGCTGAGCAGTTTCAGGTAGGCATCGCGCTGATGATGGCGGCGATTGACTCGCAGGATCATCGGCGGGTGCGCATTGTTGGCTGCGCAGATGGCTTCCCACTGCTGCGGCCAAAAAGCTTTCAGGGATTTCTGCAACCAGCGTGGGTGCGCGGTACGCACCACCGGGTCATGTTCAAGCTCGGCCAGCAGCGCTTCGCTTTCACGCTGGGCGCGGCGCAGCACGGCGTTGAGCAGGGCCTTGGCCCAGGGCTTTTTCAGTTTGTCGGCACAGCCGACGGTTTCTCCGATGGCGGCGTGGGCCGGCACCCGGGTGTAGAGCAGTTGATAGAGGCCCACCAACAGCAGCGCTTCGACATCTGCATCCGCCGCCTTGAACGGCTTTTGCAACAGCTTGGCCGCCAACGCCGACAAACGTGGTTGCCAGCGGGCTGTGCCGAAGGCCAGGTCCTGAGTGAAACCGCGATCGCGATCTTCAACCTTATCCAACTGTGTGGGCAGCGAACTGTTGAGCGATGCCTTGCCGTTGAGAACGGCGGCGAGTGCCTTGGCGGCGGCCAGACGCGGGTTCATTGGACGGCCGCCCCGAGGACAGTACCCAGGGAAAACTTCTCACGTCGGCTGTTGAACAAATCGCTGAAATTCAGCGCTTTGCCACCGGGCAATTGCAGACGAGTCAGGCATAGCGCCTGTTCGCCGCAGGCCACCAGCAGGCCGTCCTTGCTGGCGCCGATTATCTCACCGGGCGCGCCGTTGCCATCGGCCAAGGTAGCGGCCAGCACTTTCAGGGCTTCGCCACTGAGGGTGCTGTGGCAGATCGGCCACGGGTTGAAGGCACGCACGAGGCGCTCTAGCTCCACGGCCGGGCGGCGCCAGTCGATGCGTGCTTCGTCTTTGTTCAATTTGTGTGCGTAAGTGGCCAGGCTGTCGTCCTGCACGTCGCCTTGCAGGGTTCCGGCGGCCAGGCCGGCGATGGCCTGGATCACAGCCGGTGGGCCCAGCTCGGCGAGGCGGTCGTGCAGGCTGCCGCCGGTGTCTTCGGCGGTGATTGGGGTGGTGACTTTCAACAGCATCGGACCGGTGTCCAGGCCTGCTTCCATGCGCATCACGGTCACGCCGCTTTCGCTGTCGCCGGCCTCGACGGCACGCTGGATCGGCGCCGCACCGCGCCAGCGCGGCAATAGCGAGGCGTGGCTGTTGATGCAGCCAAGGCGTGGGATATCCAGGACGGCCTGAGGCAGGATCAGACCATAGGCCACCACCACCAGCAGGTCCGGTTGTAACGCGGCCAATTCGGCCTGAGCCTCGGCGTTGCGCAGGGTCGGCGGCTGCAGCACGGGGATGTTGTGTTCCAGCGCCAGTTGCTTGACCGGGCTCGGCATCAGTTTTTGCCCACGCCCGGCCGGGCGATCCGGCTGGGTGTACACCGCGACCACCTCATAGGGGCTGGCGAGCAGCGCCTTGAGGTGTTCGGCGGCAAATTCGGGTGTACCGGCAAAAACAATGCGCAGTGGCTCGGTCATGGGCGTTCTCGGTTAAAAACAGTCACAAAAGAAAAAGGCTTGCCGCAGCAAGCCTTTGGAAGAGGGGCATCAAGCTTGCTGGCGATGCTTTTTTTCCAGCTTCTTCTTGATCCGGTCACGCTTAAGCGTGGACAGGTAATCGACAAACAGTTTGCCGTTGAGGTGGTCGCACTCGTGCTGGATACATACCGCCAGCAGGCCGTCGGCGATCAGTTCATAGGGCTTGCCATCACGGTCCAGCGCCTTGATCTTCACGCGCAACGGGCGCTCGACGTTCTCGTAGAACTCCGGCACCGACAGGCAGCCTTCCTGGTATTCGCCCATCTCGTCGGTCAGCGGTTCGAATTCGGGGTTGATGAACACCCGTGGTTCGCTGCGATCTTCCGACAGGTCCATGACCACGACGCGCTGATGCACGTTGACCTGGGTCGCGGCGAGGCCGATGCCCGGGGCTTCATACATTGTTTCAAACATGTCATCGACCAACTGACGAACCTTGTCGTCCACTACGGCCACCGGTTTGGCGATCGTGCGCAGGCGCGAGTCGGGAAATTCGAGGATGTTCAAAATAGCCATAAGCGTAATTGCTGCACATGTGAGGTAAAGGCAAATCGGCGGTGGGATGGACCCATACGGCCGGTGTGAAACGCTCGAAAGCCGCGAAGGCCAAGGCATTTCACGCGAACGCACATAATAAAGGAGATTGACCCCATGAGGAAATCGCTACTCGTCTTGCTGCTGTGGGCGCCGTTTGCCATGGCGTTATTGCCGCGGCCAGACCAGCCTCTCGATCCATCGACGCAACAGGCAATCCAACGCTTCCTGCTGCATAACCGCATTCTGGATAAACCCGAGGATCTGGACACAGCGCCTTACATTATCGCGGCCGACAACGGTCGGGTCATGGGCGCCAACGGTGAGCGTGTGCATGCCCGTGGCGTTTTGGATCCCGCCCAGCCCGCCTACGCCGTGGTGCGGCGCGGCAAGCTTTACACTGACCCTGCCACCCAAGAATTGCTGGGCGTCAATGCCGACGATATCGGCACTGCTCGATTTATCTACGCTGGTGATCTGAGCACCCTGGCGCTGCAACGGGTGACCCAGGAGGTACGCCCCGGTGATCGCTTGCTGCGTGTCGAGCCTGCGGTGGACCTGGCAAGGCTCAAAGTGCCGCTGAATGCGGCGTTTATCGAAGGGCGCATCATCGATGTCCCCCGAGGCGTCACCCAGATTGGGGTGCTCGACGCCGTCACTCTGGACAAAGGTCGTCGCGATGGCTTGGTCGAAGGCCAGTTGCTGACCGTCATCAAAGCCGGTGCCACCGTCAGGGACCCCCTGAGTGACTCCCCGGTAACGCTTCCCGATGAACCCGCCGGCACCCTGCTGGTGTTTCGCACCTATGAAAAGCTCAGCTTTGGCCTGGTGCTCAGCGCTTCACACTCATTGGCGGTGATGGACCGTTTCGAGACTGCCCGTCAAAGCCAATAAGTAGCCTGCTAAATAAGTTACCAACAGACTTATCCACAGCTTGTTCCGGTCAAGGATGATCAGATGAATCCGATTAATAGCCATGAAATTTCCCCGTCAGAACTGGAGGCTCGCCTACGGCTGCACAGGCTGCCGGAGCTGGGTCCGAAGCGTTTCCGTTTGTTGATTGAGGCGTTCGGTTGCGCCTCCAAAGCCATCAGCGCCCCTGCCAGTGCCTGGCGATCTCTGGGCTTGCCGGCCATCAGCGCCGAGGCACGGCGAAGCCAGGACATCCGCGACGGTGCCAGCGCGGCATTGGCGTGGCTTGAGCATCCGGCCCAGCATTTGTTGATGTGGGATCAGCCTGAATACCCGGCACTGCTGGCCCAGATCGATGATGCGCCGCCGTTGTTATTCATCGCCGGCAACCCTGGCATTCTGGAAAAACCGCAGTTGGCGGTGGTCGGCAGTCGTCGCGCGTCCCGCCCAGGCATGGATACCGCCGCTGCGTTTTCCCGCAGCCTGGCGGGCGCCGGGTTTGTCATCACCAGTGGCTTGGCCTTGGGTATCGACGGCGCGGCGCATCAGGCTGCGCTGGAGGTGGGCGGTCAGACAATCGGCGTGCTGGGCACGGGACTGGAAAATTTTTATCCACAACGTCATCGGCGCCTTGCCGTGGCGATGATTGCTCAAGGCAGCGCGGTGGTTTCTGAGTTTCCGCTGGATGCCGCACCCCAGGCTGCCAACTTTCCACGGCGTAACCGGATCATCAGTGGCCTGTCCTTGGGCGTACTGGTGGTGGAAGCCAGCATGGCCAGCGGTTCGCTGATTACGGCCAAACTGGCGGCCGAACAGGGCCGTGAGGTGTACGCAATCCCCGGCTCCATCCATCACCCTGGCGCCAAGGGCTGCCATCAGTTGATCCGCGAGGGTGCGGTGCTGGTGGAAACCATCGAGCATATTCTGGAAGGCTTGCGTGGCTGGCAGGCGTTATCACAGCCGGCGCCGATCCCGGTTACTCATCCGCTGGTCGCACTGCTGCACGCTGCGCCCCAGACCAGCGAGGGGTTGGCCATTGCCAGCGGGCGCACATTATCCCAAGTGCTGGCGACGCTGACCGAGCTGGAGCTGGAAGGCCAGGTCATCTGCGAGGGCGGGCGCTGGCTGGCGCGTGGCTAGGTTTTTGTGCTGCTAGGTTTTGCAAAGAAGATGGGTAAACTGCGCACAGCTTTAGTCCGGAGAGTTAAACCATGGTCAACAGGTGGCGTGTGCTGAAAGCCGCACAAGAGGTTCGCGCAGGCGCGGTGATTGCCTATCCGACCGAGGCGGTCTGGGGCCTGGGCTGCGACCCTTGGAACGAAGAGGCGGTGGATCGGCTGCTGGCGATCAAGAATCGCTCGGTGGACAAAGGCCTGATCCTGGTGGCGGACAACATCCGCCAGTTCGATTTTCTGTTCGAAGACTTCCCGCAGGCCTGGATCGAGCGCATGGCCAGTACCTGGCCCGGGCCCAATACCTGGCTGGTGCCGCATCAGGATCTGTTGCCGGAATGGGTCACCGGCGTGCACGACACGGTGGCGTTGCGGGTAAGCGATCATCCGCTGGTACGGGATTTGTGCGCACTGGTGGGGCCGCTGATTTCCACCTCCGCCAACCCCCAGGGCCGCCCGGCCGCGCGCACGCGGATTCGCGTGGAGCAGTACTTCCGTGGCCAGCTAGACCTGGTGTTGGGTGGTGCCCTGGGCGGGCGCAAGAACCCGAGTCTGATTCGCGACCTGGCGACGGGCAAGGTGGTCCGCCCGTCTTGATCCCCGCACCTACCCTGGGGCGACGGCGCTGGTTCCGGTTGGCCTGTTAAGCAGGCCAACCAGCCCAGGCACCTCAGCCCGTCAAGGCAACAGGATGGTCGACCCCGTTGTACGCCGCCCCGACAGCTCGGTCTGCGCCTTGGCAGCCTCGGCCAGCGCATACCGCTGGTTGATATCGATGCGTACCTTGCCGCTTTGGATCATCGAGAACAGATCGTCAGCCATTGCCTGCAAGTTTTGTGGATTGTTGGCGTAGGTCGCCAGGGTTGGCCGGGTGACATACAGCGAACCTTTCGCCGCCAGAATCCCCAGGTTTACCCCATCCACCGCGCCCGATGCGTTGCCGAAGCTCACCACCAGCCCGCGTGGTGCGGCGCTGTCCAGCGAGGTCAGCCAGGTGTCCTTGCCGACGCCGTCATACACCACCGGGACTTTTTTGCCGTCGGTCAATTCCAGCACGCGCTGTGCGACATCTTCCTTGCTGTAGTCGATGGTTTCCCACGCGCCGAGGGATTTGGCCAATGCGGCTTTCTCCGGCGAACTTACGGTACCGATCAACTTAACGCCCAGGGCCTTGGCCCATTGGCAGGCCAGCGAGCCCACGCCACCGGCGGCGGCATGGAACAGGATGGTTTCACCACCCTTCAATTCATAGGTTTGGCGCAGCAGGTACTGCACCGTCAGACCCTTGAGCATGGCCCCGGCAGCTTGTTCGAAGCTGATGTCGTCGGGCAAGTGCACCAAGTTGGCGGCAGGCAGCACATGCAACTGGCTATAAGCGCCCAACGGGCCGCTGCCGTAGGCGACGCGATCGCCGACCTTGAATTGCGTGACCTCGCTGCCCACTGCATCCACCACGCCGGCCCCTTCTGCGCCCAGCCCCGATGGCAGGGATGGCGGTGCGTAGAGGCCGCTGCGGAAATAGGTGTCGATGAAGTTCAGGCCTATCGCCTCATTACGTACGCGAACCTGCTGTGGGCCCGGTTCCGCCGGCGTGTAGTCCACATATTCAAGTACTTCGGGGCCGCCATGGGCACTGAACTGGATACGCTTGGCCATCTGCACTTCTCCTTGGGTCGTTTTCACGAAGGCCCCTATCGGACTCCTATGCTTGATCTTCGTCAACTGCGGCGCACCTAAGTGCAGTGCTCATTAAGCGCGGTGGTATCCTGTGCGCCCATTTGCCGCCGACGCCTGATGGCCTCGCGTAGCTTTGCCCGATTCAAGGTGATGCCATGACTACCCGCACCGAGGCTGTAAAGGCCTACCTGCTTGACCTGCAAGACCGCATTTGCAGCGCCCTGGAAACCTTCGAGACGGACACTCGCTTTATCGAAGACGCCTGGACCCGGCCTGCCGGCGGCGGCGGTCGCACCCGTGTGATCGCGAACGGGACGGTGATCGAAAAAGGCGGCGTTAACTTTTCCCACGTGTTCGGCAGCGGCCTCCCACCGTCCGCCAGCGCCCATCGCCCAGAGCTGGCCGGTCGCGGGTTTGAAGCGCTGGGCGTGTCACTGGTGATTCACCCGCACAACCCCTATGTGCCGACGTCCCACGCCAACGTGCGTTTTTTCATTGCTGAAAAAGAAGGCGAAGAAGCGGTGTGGTGGTTCGGCGGTGGCTTCGACCTCACCCCTTATTACGCCAACGAAGAAGACTGCATCCACTGGCACCGCGTGGCCGAGCAGGCGTGTGCGCCGTTCGGCCCCGACGTCTACGCGCGTTACAAAGCCTGGTGCGACACCTACTTCCACATCAAGCACCGCAACGAACCGCGTGGCATCGGCGGCCTGTTCTTCGATGACTTGAACGAGTGGGGCTTCGACACCTGTTTCGCCTTTATTCGCGCCATCGGCGACGCCTATATCGACGCCTACCTACCGATCGTGCAGCGCCGCAAGGCCATGGCTTATACCGAGCAACAACGCGAGTTCCAGGAGTTCCGTCGTGGCCGCTACGTCGAGTTCAACCTGGTCTACGACCGTGGCACCTTGTTTGGCCTGCAATCGGGTGGCCGTACTGAGTCGATCCTGATGTCGCTGCCGCCGCAAGTGCGCTGGAGCTATGACTGGAAAGCCGAGGCCGGCAGCGAAGAAGCGCGTCTGACCGATTACTTCCTGCAGGACCGCGACTGGCTCGGCATCGCGGCCCCCAAGGCGGCGAACTGATGGATCGCTACGTCGTCTTCGGCAACCCCATCGGCCACAGCAAATCGCCGCTGATTCACCGGATGTTCGCCGAGCAGACCGGCGAACAGTTGGACTACAGCACGTTGCTTGCACCGCTGGAGGACTTTAGCGGCTGTGCCCGTGAGTTTTTTCAACAGGGCCGTGGCGCCAATGTCACCGTGCCGTTCAAGGAAGACGCTTATCGCCTGGCCGACACCCTCACCGAACGCGCCAAGCGCGCCGGTGCGGTGAACACCTTGAGCAAACTCGCCGATGGCACCCTGCTGGGCGATAACACCGACGGCGCCGGGCTGGTGCGTGACCTGACGGTCAATGCCGGGTTGAGCCTCAACGGTAAACGCATCCTGCTCCTGGGCGCCGGCGGCGCGGTGCGTGGGGCGCTGGAACCGTTGCTGGCCGAACACCCGGCTTCGCTGATCATTGCCAACCGCACGGTGGAAAAAGCCGAACGGCTCGCCGAGTTGTTCGATGACCTGGGCCCAGTGTCGGCCAGTGGTTTTGATTGGCTGCGTGAGCCAGTGGACGTCATTATCAACGCCACCTCCGCCAGTTTGTCAGGCGATGTACCGCCGATTGCCAGCAGCCTGATCGAACCGGGTAGGACTTTTTGCTACGACATGATGTACGCCAAGGACCCTACCCCCTTCTGCCGCTGGGCCACGCAGCACGGCGCCGCCGTCTCGATGGATGGCTTGGGCATGCTGGTGGAACAGGCGGCTGAAGCGTTCTTCCTGTGGCGTGACGTGCGCCCGGCATCGGCCCCGGTGCTGGCTGAGTTGCGTCGACAGTTGGCCTGACGCCCCTCTGGTCAGTCTTCGAAATGGATGGGGCAGTGGTCGGCCCCTTCCAGCTTCTTCAGTTCCTCGACCACCTGCGGCCTGGCCCGACGCAACGTCAGGCTGCGCCCCAACTTGCGTAAACGCCGCGCTTCCTGGTGCAGCATCTCCACCCCGGAATAGTCGATAAAGTTGATCTGCTGCGCCTCGATGACCACGCGTTCGCCCTGTAAGCGTTGCAAGCGCGCTTGCAGGTAGTGGCTGGCGCCGAAAAAGATCGAGCCGCCGACGCGCAGCACATCCTCGTCACCGTCGCGCCAATGGTGGACGCGCGGCTGCGAGGTGCGCTTGAGGTAGAAAAACAGCGAGGCCAGCACGCCGGCATAAATCGCCGTTTGCAGCTCCAGCAGCAAGGTGGCCACGCAGGTCAGGCCCATCACCGCAAATTCGGCGCGGCTGACTCGGAACAATGCGCGAATACCGCGATGATCCACCAGGCCCCAACTGATCAGGAGGATGCTGGCGGCCATGCTCGGGATCGGGATTTGTGAGATCAATGCCGCGCCAAACAGCGCGAACAGTGCCACCCACAATGCGGAAAACACCCCAGCCAGCGGTGAGCAGGCGCCGGCTTCATAACTGAGCCCGGAACGGGTAAAGGACCCGGCTGACAGGTATCCGGAGAAAAATCCGCCGATGATGTTGGAGAGTCCCTGCGCGCGAATTTCCTGATTCGCATCGAGCAACTGTTGCGAGCGGGCCGACAGCGAGCGCGCAATCGACAGGCTGGTCACCAGCCCCAGCATGCCCACGGCCACGGCGCTGGGGAGCAGGCGCAGAATCGTGTCCAGGTCCATCGGCAACGGGCTGAACGGCGGCAATTTGCCCACGAATGAACTGACCCGCGCCACCTGCCCGAACATGGCCGGCCACAGCCAGGCCACCAGGCTACTGAGGGCCAGGGCTATCAACAGCGTCGGCCAGCGCGGTTTCCAGTATTTGAGCAGCGCCCCTGCCAGCAATGTGCCGAGGCCCAGAGCGAGCGAGGCGTGGTCCCATTCGCCGCGGTGCTCAATCAGCGCCAGCAGGCTGTTGATCGCCGTGGCCTGGCTGGGCAAATCCAGCCCCAGCAGATTGGGCAGTTGCCCCAGCGCGATCACCACCGCGGCGCCCAGGGTGAACCCCAGCACCACCGAATGGGAGACGAAATTGACCAGCGCGCCGAAGCGCAGCATGCCCAGCAACCACTGGAAAACGCCGGCTATGAAGGTGAGCAACAGGATCAAGGTGATGTAGTCCTGCGATCCGGGCACGGCCAGAGGGCTGACACTGGCGTAGAGCACGATGGAAATCGCGGCGGTCGGGCCGCAGATCAAGTGCCACGACGAACCCCACAGGCAGGCGATCAGCACCGGGATGATCGCGGCGTACAGCCCGTATTCCGGTGGGAGGCCGGCGATCAGCGCGTAGGCAATCGACTGCGGCAACGCCAACACCGCGCCGCTGAGGCCGACTATTGCATCGCGGCCCACGCTGGCGCGGGTCTGGCGCGGCAGCCAACTGAGGAAAGGCAAGAGAGTGTGGCGGTTGAGCCGGGGCATTTATAACTCGGTTGAAAAGGTTTGAATCAGGGTATCAGTACACACCGAAGTTTGTGGGAGGGGGCCCTCCCACAATGTCAGCCTTTAGAGTTTGGCTTTTACCGCCGGCAATGCCTCCTGACCATCCAGGGTTTTTACGCCGTCGAGCCACTTGTCCAGTACCGCTGGGTTCGCCTTGATCCACGCCTTCGCCGCGTCGGCATTGCTGACTTTGTTGTTGGCGACCTCGGCCATAATGCTGTTCTCCATCTCTTGGGTAAAACTCAAGTTGGTCAGCAGTTTTCCTACGTTCGGGCAGGCCTGTGCATAACCTTTGCGTGTCAGGGTGTAGACGCTGCCGGTGTCACCGAAGTACTTCTCGCCGCCCTTGAGGTAGTGCATTTTCAGTTGCACGTTCATCGGGTGCGGGGTCCAGCCCAGGAAGGTGACGAAACGCTGTTTTTTCACCGCTCGCGACACTTCGGCCAACATCGCCTGTTCGCTGGATTCGATCAGCTTCCACTGGCCCAGGTCGAAGTCATTCTTCTTGATGATCTCTTGCAGCGAGATATTGGCCGGTGCGCCGGAGCCGATGCCGTAGATCTTCTTGTCGAACTTGTCGGCAAATTTGTTCAGGTCAGCAAAGCTATGCACGCCGGCATCCCATACGTAGTCCGGCACGGCGAGGGTGAACTCGGTGCCGTCGAGATTTTTCGCCAGTTGCACCACGTCGCCATTGGCCACGAATTTGTCGTAGAAGCCTTGTTGTGCCGGCATCCAGTTGCCCATAAACACATCCACTTGGCCGTCCTTGAGCCCGCCGAATGTGATCGGCACGGCCAGGGTATCGACCTTGGGTTTGTAGCCCATGCCCGTGAGCAGAAAACCGGTGATGGCATTGGTCGCGGCGATGTCGCTCCAGCCTGGGTCGGCCATCTTCACCGTCTCGCAACTGGTGTCTGCGTACACGTTGGCGCTGGTCAGCGCCAGGATGCTCAGTACTACCGTTAACTTTTGCATGGCCTTCCCTCAGTTTTATTAGTGTTGGCAGGGTTGTGGATAACGTGCCTTGCGCTCCAGGTCGTCGAGGTCGATATGGTTGCGCATGTACTGCTGACTGGCGTCGACCAGTGGCTGGTGATCCCAGCTCTTCAGCTTGCCGTGGGTCAGCGCCTCGAACACCAGGCGACGACGGCGTTGGCTGGCGAGCACCTGCTGGTGGATCGCCGGGATGTCCCATTTAGCCCGCGCTTCCTGCAAAAACGCCTCGAACAGTGGCCGGTGTTCCGGTGACTGGCTGAGGTCTTCCCGCTCGTGCGGGTCGTTGTGTACATCGAACAGCAGGCAAGGGTCGTCCTCGCTGTAGATGAATTTGTAGGCGCCCCGGCGGATCATCATCAGCGGGCTGATGGTGCCTTCGGCCATGTACTCGCCGAATACCTCGTCATGGCCGCCCTGCCCTTGCAGATGCGGAACCAGCGAGCGGCCGTCCAGCGGCAGGCGTGGGTCCAGTTCGCCACCGGCCAGTTCCACCAGGGTCGGCAGCAGGTCGGCGGTGGACACCGCAGCGCTCACCCGGCCCGCCGCGAATTGCCCCGGCGCGTATACCAGCAGCGGCACGCGGGCGGCCATCTCGAACCAGTGCATTTTGTACCAGAGGCCGCGCTCCCCGAGCATGTCGCCGTGGTCGCCGGAGAACACGATCAGGGTGTCGTCGGCCAAGCCGGTGTCTTCCAGGGTTTGCAGAAGTTTGCCGACATTGCTGTCGATGTAACTGCACGCACCGAAGTAGGCGCGGCGGGCGTCGCGGATCTTATCCACAGGCAGCGGCTTGTCCCACAGGTCATAGACCTTGAGCAAGCGTTGGGAATGGGGATCGAGGTCGCCTTGGGCCGGTGTGGCGGGCAAGGGGATATCGCTGTCGTCGTACAAATCCCAGAACGCCTTGGGAATGGTGTACGGGTCGTGGGGATGGGTCATCGACACGGTAAGGCAGAACGGTTGGTCGCCGTCTTCGCGGATATGGTCGAACAGGTATTGCTGGGCTTTGAACACTACTTCTTCGTCAAAATCCAACTGGTTGGTACGCACGCACGGGCCGGCTTGCAGCACCGAGGACATGTTGTGATACCAGCTGGGGCGCACGTCCGGCTCGTCCCAGTTCACCGCCCAGCCATAGTCGGCGGGGTAGATGTCGCTGGTCAGGCGTTCTTCGTAGCCGTGCAATTGGTCGGGGCCGCAGAAGTGCATCTTGCCCGACAGCGCAGTGCGGTAGCCGAGGCGGCGTAGGTAGTGGGCATAGGTCGGTACATCGGCGGGGAAATCCGCCGCGTTGTCGTAGGCGCCGATCTTGCTTGGCAACTGGCCGCTGACCAAGGTGAAACGCGAGGGCGCACACAGCGGGCTGTTGCAATAAGCGGCGTCGAACACCACGCCCTGGGCGGCGAGACGGCTGAGGTTGGGCAACTTGATTGGCGAGGCACCGTAGAACGGCAGCAGCGGCGCGGCCATTTGATCGGCCATGATGAAAAGAATGTTCTTGCGCTTCATGGGTTATCGGCATTCCATAGGCGGTGTTTATGCCAGTGAGCATGCAGCCCATGAAAAATGGGGTAAAGCCCATGAAAAGCAATGTCTAGGATAAGCACAGCTTATGTATGAAGCCCTGGGAGATCTGTCACTGGACCTGCTGCGCGCATTTGAAGCCGCCGCGCGCCACCGTAGTTTTACCGCCGCCGCCAGGGAGCTGGGCACCACCCAGCCGGCCATCAGCCAGCAGATCAAGCGCCTGGAAGAACAATTGGCGATTCGCCTGTTCGACCGCATCTACCGTGGCATTGAACTGACCGACGCTGGCGCGCTGCTGTTCGAACACGTCCAAGGCGGCCTGCAGGCCATCAACCAAGGCCTGAGTACGATCACCCAGCACAGCCAGCACGAAGTGCTGCAAGTGGCCACCGACTTTGCTTTCGCCGCTTACTGGCTGATGCCGCGCCTGCATCGATTCCACCAGGCCAACCCGCAGGTGGATGTAAGCCTGGTGACCAGCGAACGCAACCACGCCACCTTGCGCAGCGATATCGACGTGGCGGTGTTGTTCGGCGATGGCCGGTTCAAGCAGGGCGACAGTCTGTGGTTGTTCAACGAGGAGGTTTTCCCGGTGTGCAGCCCGCAGTGGCTCAAGGGCCAGGACAAACCCTTGGCCGTGCAGGACTTGCCCGACTGCCCCCTGCTGCACCTGCGCCAGGAAAACAACAGCCAGTGGTTCGATTGGAGCGGCGTGTTCCGCGAATTGGGCCTCAGCGCCGCACCGACCCCCGGCCAATTGCGCTTCGACAATTACACCTTACTGATCCAGGCGGCGATTGCCGGCCAAGGCGTGGCCATTGGCTGGCGTCATCTGGTGGATAACCTGCTGGAACAGAACTGGCTGTGCCGTCCGTTCAGCGACACGGTGATCTCCCGTTTCGGCTATTACGTGGTGCAACCGCAGCGCAAACGGCGTGGGCAACTGGTGGAGCGCTTCGTCGATTGGCTGGTGGCCGAACAAGCCAGCAGCGCGCAATCGCTGACCGGACTGGCCCTGCCCTCGATTGCGGTCTAGCATCTGGCGCACATCCCCATCGGAGCCGGTCATGCACCGTATCAAGGGTTATCACGCTCATATCTACTTTGATGCCAGCACGCTCGAACAAGCGCGCGCCTTGTGCGAGGACGCGGCCAAGCTGTTCCCGATACGCATGGGCCGTGTGCATGAGCGCCCCGTAGGCCCGCACCCGGACTGGAGCTGCCAACTGGCCTTCGACGCTGAGTACATCGGCGTAATGCTGCCGTGGCTGGCGCTGCATCGAAACGGACTGGTGGTGTTTCTGCACCCCGATACCGGCGATGAGTTGAAGGACCACACCGACTACGCGATCTGGATGGGTGCAATGCGCGAGCTGGATCTGTCGGTTTTTTAACCTCTTCTTGCAAGACGCAAGTCCGCACATTCCCGATGACACGTAGGACTTTGCTTGCCTATCTCCCACTATGTGGGATAGCCATTTATATATTGAGATATTTCACCGCATAGGTTTATAGTCGCCCATCTGCTTATTTCAGCACCCACACATTTCAGGTGAAGCGATGCAGGCGCAATTGATCGCGCTCGACTGGGGGACCAGCTCCCTTCGTGCTTACAAACTCGGCCCCGCAGGCGTGGTGCTGGAACAACGCTCGCTGGCGTCGGGCATCATGCATCTGCCCAGCGAACCCCGCGACATTGCCGGCGTGCGCTGCAGCGATGGTTTTGAGTTGGCGTTCGACGCAGCGTGTGGAGATTGGCTCGACGCCGAGCCACACCTGCCGGTGATCGCCTGCGGCATGGTGGGCAGCGCTCAGGGCTGGAGCGAAGCGGCATACCGCAATACGCCGGTGGACGTCGCCAGTCTCGGCAAAGCCTTGCACACCGTACGCAGCCTGCGTGGCGTGGCGGTACATATCGTGCCCGGCGTGATCGAGCAAGGCCGCTTGCCCAACGTAATGCGCGGCGAAGAAACCCAGGTGCTCGGCGTGCTGCACAACCGGGCGGCCGGCGGTGAAGTCTTGATCGGCCTGCCGGGCAGCCACTCCAAGTGGGTCGAGGTGGTCGGTGGCTGCATCACCCATTTCGACACCTTTATGACCGGTGAAGTGTTCGCGATCCTCAGCAAGCACAGCATTCTGGGGCGTACGCAACAGCCTTGCGAACATTTCCAGGCCGAAGCCTTTGATCGCGGCGTGCAAGTGGCGCGCTCTCAGGATGGCCAGCGCGGCGTGCTGTCGACGCTGTTCAGCGCCCGCACTCTGGGCCTGACCGCCGAACTCGCGCCCGACCAGCAAGCGGACTACCTGTCCGGTCTGATGATCGGTCATGAGCTGGCCGGTCTGCCTGAGCGCGCTCGGCACACCCCGATCATCCTGGTCGGCGCCGGCCCTTTATGCGCGCGCTACCAACGCGCCCTCGCCCTCTGCGGCTTTGCCCATGTCAGCCTGGCCGAAGAAGCCACCGAGCGCGGCCTGTGGCAATTGGCGCTGGCGGCCGGGCTCACTCAACCTGCAACGGAGGCCTGACATGCTCAAGCAAGCACTCGCTCAAAACGGTTTGATCGCCATCCTGCGTGGCCTGCGCACGGAGGAAGCCCAGGCGGTCGGCCAGGTGCTGTACCAGGCCGGCTTTCGCGTGATCGAAGTACCCCTTAATTCACCGGACCCTTACACCAGCATCCGCATCCTGCGTGACAGCTTGCCAGCCGATTGCCTGATCGGTGCCGGCACGGTGTTGACGCCCGAGCAGGTCGAGCAGGTGAAAGCCGCCGGTGGCCAAGTGATCGTCATGCCCCACAGTGACGCCAAGGTATTGCACGCTGCCAAAGCGGCGGGCCTGTACCTGTCGCCGGGTGTGGCTACGCCCACCGAGGCCTTTGCCGCACTGGCCGAAGGCGCCGACGTGTTGAAGCTGTTCCCGGCCGAGCAAATGGGCCCGGCGGTGATCAAGGCGTGGTTGGCGGTATTGCCGGCGGGCACGTTGTTGCTGCCGGTGGGCGGCATTACCCCGGACAACATGCAGGTGTTTACCGACGCCGGCGCCAAGGGGTTCGGGCTGGGTTCCGGGTTGTTCAAACCGGGTATGACAGTGGATCAGGTAGCGAGCCGCGCCCAGGCTTATGTCGCCGCCTGGAAAGCCCTGAGCTGAATTCAAGTTCTGCGCCCCTGGCGCTGCATCTACAAGAGAGATAACAGATGAAAATCACCAAACTGACGACCTTTATCGTCCCGCCGCGCTGGTGCTTCCTGAAGGTCGAAACCGACCAGGGCGTGACCGGCTGGGGTGAGCCTGTGGTCGAAGGCCGCGCCCACACCGTGGCTGCTGCCGTTGAAGAACTGTCCGACTACCTGATCGGTAAAGACCCACGCAACATCGAAGACATCTGGACCGTGCTCTACCGCGGCGGTTTCTACCGTGGCGGCGCGGTGCACATGAGCGCCCTCGCCGGTATCGACCAGGCGCTATGGGACATCAAGGGCAAGGCCCTCGGCGTTTCCGTCAGCGATCTGCTGGGCGGCCAGGTGCGCGACAAAATCCGCGTGTATTCATGGATCGGCGGCGACCGCCCCGCTGATACTGCCCGCGCGGCTAAAGACGCCGTGGCGCGTGGTTTCACTGCGGTGAAAATGAACGGCACCGAAGAGCTGCAATTCCTCGACAGCTTCGAAAAAGTCGACCTGGCCCTGGCCAACGTCGCCGCCGTGCGTGATGCGGTCGGCCCCAACGTCGGCATCGGCGTCGACTTCCACGGCCGCGTGCACAAGCCGATGGCCAAAGTGCTGATGAAAGAGCTGGACCCGTACAAGCTGATGTTTATCGAAGAGCCCGTACTCAGCGAAAACTACGAAGCGCTCAAGGAACTGGCGCCGTTGACCAGCACCCCGATCGCCCTGGGCGAGCGCCTGTTCTCGCGTTGGGATTTCAAGCGCGTGCTCAGCGAAGGTTATGTCGACATCATCCAGCCGGACGCCTCCCACGCCGGCGGCATCACCGAAACCCGCAAGATCGCTAACATGGCCGAAGCCTACGACGTAGCGCTGGCCCTGCACTGCCCGCTGGGCCCGATTGCGCTGGCGGCGTGCCTGCAACTGGATGCGGCCTGCTACAACGCGTTTATCCAGGAGCAAAGCCTGGGGATCCACTACAACGAGAGCAACGACTTGCTCGACTACGTGCGTGACCCCGGCGTGTTCGATTATGAGCAGGGCTTCGTCAAGATCCCTAACGGCCCGGGCCTGGGCATCGAGATCAACGAGGAATACGTGATCGAGCGCGCTGCCATCGGCCACCGCTGGCGCAACCCGATCTGGCGCCACGCCGACGGCAGCTTCGCCGAGTGGTGATGCTCACCTGAAGATACCTGGTAAAAAATGTGGAAGGGGGCTTGCCCCCGATTGCGATGGCCCTGCCACTGACGCTGTCGACTGACACTCAGCTATCGGCGGCAACCTCCCCTCCCACATTCAATCCGGTTTCTTCAGTAAGACTTGTCCTCAATAAACATAAGAAGAGACTCCCCCCATGCAACCTGAATCCTTGACCGGGCAGGCTCCTTTAGTCACGCCTAGCCGAAAGCGTTTCTTCATCATGGTGCTGCTGTTTATCACCGTGGTGATCAACTACCTGGACCGCAGCAATCTGTCGATTGCAGCGCCGGCCCTGACCAGTGACCTGGGTATCGACCCGGTGCACGTCGGCCTGATTTTCTCGGCCTTCGGCTGGACCTACGCGGCCATGCAAATCCCC
The DNA here is from genome assembly GCF_013285305.1 of Pseudomonas rhodesiae. Taxonomy (NCBI): domain Bacteria; kingdom Pseudomonadati; phylum Pseudomonadota; class Gammaproteobacteria; order Pseudomonadales; family Pseudomonadaceae; genus Pseudomonas; species Pseudomonas rhodesiae. The sequence goes on from NZ_CP054205.1 coordinate 239,839, forward strand.
GGCGGCTGGCTGGTGGACCGGGTGCCGCCGCGCATTCTCTACACCGCTGCCCTGCTGCTGTGGTCCATCGCCACGGTGATGCTCGGGTTTGCCGCCAGCTTTATTGCGCTGTTTGTGCTGCGCATGGCGGTCGGTGCGTTGGAAGCGCCGGCCTATCCGATCAACAGCCGCGTGGTCACCAGTTGGTTTCCCGAGCGTGAACGCGCCACGGCGATTGGCTTTTACACCTCCGGGCAGTTCGTCGGGCTGGCGTTCCTGACACCGGTCTTGGCTTGGCTGCAGCATCACTATGGCTGGCACATGGTGTTTGTGGTGACCGGTGGCGTCGGCATTCTGTGGGCGGCGATCTGGTACGCGGTGTACCGCGAGCCGCGTGACTTCAAAGGTATCAACCAGGCCGAAATCGACCTGATCCGCGACGGTGGTGGGCTGGTGGACCTCAGCACCCAAGCGGCCAAGACCAAGACGCCGTTCAGCTGGGTCGACCTGGGTATTGTCCTGAGCAAGCGCAAACTGTGGGGGATCTACCTCGGGCAGTTCTGCCTGAACTCCACGCTGTGGTTCTTCCTGACGTGGTTCCCGACGTATCTGGTGAAGTACCGCGGCATGGACTTCATCAAGTCCGGCATGCTCGCGTCGCTGCCATTCCTTGCGGCATTCGTTGGGGTGCTGTGTTCCGGGCTGTTTTCCGACTGGCTGATCCGGCGCGGCGCGAGCGTGGGGTTTGCGCGCAAGTTGCCGATCATCAGCGGCCTGCTGATCTCCACGGCGATCATCGGCGCCAACTTCGTCGAATCGACTCCGTTGGTCATCGCCTTCCTGGCCGTGGCGTTCTTCGGCAACGGGCTGGCTTCGATCACTTGGTCGCTGGTCTCGACCCTCGCCCCGGCGCGCTTGTTGGGCCTGACCGGCGGGGTGTTCAACTTCATCGGCAACCTGGCGGCGATTACCACGCCAATCGTCATCGGTTTCCTGGCCAGCGGCGATTCGTTTGCGCCGGCGATCACCTACATCGCGCTGCTGGCGTTGCTGGGGGCGTTGTCCTACGTGCTGCTGGTAGGCAAGGTCGAGCGCATCGAGCTGTAAACCAGCCACCCGCTGGCGAGGGCGCAATGCCCTCGCCAGCGGGGTTGTAGCCTCAGAGGCGCCGGTCGTTACGGGAGTGGCACCGACATTTCGTTGCGGAACACATTCAATGGGTCCCAGCGTTGCTTGGTTCTACGCAGACGGCTCTCGATGAGGGGGTTGGGGAAGAAAATTCCATACCACGACGGGTTCTTGGCATTGGCCGGGTCGCCGCCGATGTAGGTCATATCCAAGTCCGGGTAGTTGATGTAGCAGCCCTCGAATTGCGCATCGTCCGGCACGCCGGTGCTGAACGCCGCTTTAAAAAGTCCGCGAATCCAGTTGGCATGGGCCTGGTCCACTGCATCGTCCGCCGAATGCCAATAGCACTGCGGTTGCCATTTGAGGTACGAGGAACGCTGGGCGGCGGAGGTCTGCGCCAGGATCGGAGCCTCCATTTCGTTGATGCGCCCGCCAAACGATTGGATCTGGATCAGGCTCTGGGTCAGGTATTGCGCTGGGTCGGGCCATTTCAAAGTGTTCCAGATCGCGTCCTTGACCTGTAGCGTGAACGCGCCTTTCTGATACGCCGATTTATAGCGACCGCGCTGATTGTCGCCGGACCCGTTGAGCGATTGCGTGGCGTACAGCCAGTCCAGGCGCCTGGCGGCGTCATGGGCGGTGCGCAGGGAGGTGATGTGGCGGCCCTTATTCATGCCGCTGGGCTGGTGCACCACATGAAACGGCAACAATGATTCCCGTGCACTCCCGCCGACCGCAGCGAGCATGCTGCTGACAAAGTCGTCGAAGGGCGCGAGGTCATCAAGTTGGCCATCCTTGTCGACGTAATGAATGCCTAGAGTGACATTGCCGGTATTGGCGTGACGCATCTCCAGCTTGGTGGCCAGGCCCCAGGTGCTTGGGTCTGCCTGATGGCTTGCAAACCAGAGCTGATAAGCGTCCAGCAGCCCGCCGAGCTTGGTGCGGTCCAGTTCGTTCAAATCCCATTCCAACGGCAGCCAAAGCACTTCCTTCGGTGCCGGCGGCAGCGCCTTGAAGTAGTAACTGGTGATGATGCCGAACTGGCCGCCACCGGCACCGCAGCAGGCCGCGAACAAATCCAGCTCGTCGCTATCGGTGCTGTCGCGGGACACATGCACCGGTTCAAGGCCTGTGCCGGTGGCATCGGCCACCAGGATATCCACACCGTCCAGCCAGTCGCAGACCAGCCCGTATTTGCGCGATAGCAACCCGTAACCGCCGCCGCAGATATGCCCGCCGAGCCCCACCGAATAACAGGAACCGCTCGGCAAGGCTTTGCCCGCCAGCTTGTACAGCGCGACGCTGGTGTCCCAATTCTGGCAACCGGGTTCCAGGCGCACGCTGTAGCGGTAGGTCGAGTCGGGCATCAGCACTGAGCCAATCTGCCCGCTGGGGTCGTAGGCCACTTGGTTCATCTGGCCTACATCCAAAATCGATAATGCCTCGCCAGGCGCATTGGGCATCACGTTGGAGACGAAGCCCTCGTAACAGTGGCCGCCGCTGCGCACGGTGATGCGGCCCATGGGCATCGCCAATGCCTGGGCGGCGGCGTCGATGATGTCCTGGGGGGTGTGACACAGGTATATCAGGTTGGCGCCGTCGGGCGACGACTCGCCCTGAACGTTGCCTTTTGGCCAGCGCAGGTTGAAGCCTTTTTGCAAGGTGGAGTGACGCGAGTCTGAAGGTGGGACGAGATCAAATGCCATGATGTACTCCAGGGAGACAATGATGACTTCTGATGCAACTAACTTAACGACCGACGGAGCAAGAACGGTGGGGCTTGCAGAGGTGGTTAGACAGCAATAGGCAAGAAGTGCGTTGAAGGTGGGGCGCAATGCCCACCTTCAGCCTAGCCTAGATCAGTCGGGAGCCTGAGGCCTTTACTTACGAGCGTTGCGTACACCTTCCGACAATGCTGCGCAGTGGCTGAGCACGCCGTCGATAGCCTGCTGGTCACTGCTGGCATTGGCGATGTGATCGATCAACGCCGAGCCCACCACCACACCGTCCGCCAGCCGTGCAATTGCGGCGGCCTGTTCCGGCGTACGAATACCGAAACCGATGCTGATCGGCAGATCGGTGTGCCGACGCAGACGCGTGACGGCTTCTTCGACGTGTTCCAAGGTGGCGGCGCCGGCGCCAGTCACACCGGCCACCGACACGTAATACACAAACCCGGAACTGCCGTTGAGTACGGTCGGCAGGCGCGCGTCATCAGTGGTCGGCGTGGTCAGGCGGATAAAATCCATGCCTGCGGCCTGGGCCGGGTCGCACAGCTCGCCGTTATGCTCAGGTGGCATGTCGACCACGATCAAACCGTCCACACCGGCGGCTTTGGCATCGTCGATAAAAGCGGGCACGCCGTATTTGTGGATCGGGTTGAAGTAGCCCATCAACACCAGCGGTGTTTCGTTGTTGTCCTTGCGGAACTCGCGAACCATCTGCAGGGTTTTCGCCAGGTTCTGCTTGGCGGCCAGCGCGCGGATGTTGGCCAGTTGAATGGCCGGGCCGTCGGCCATTGGGTCGGTGAAGGGCATGCCCAGCTCGATCACATCGGCACCGGCAGCCGGCAGACCTTTGAGGATCGCCAGGGAAGCATCATAGCCAGGGTCGCCGGCGGTGACGAAGGTCACCAGGGCGGCACGGTTTTGTTCCTTGAGTTGCGCAAAGCGGGTTTGCAGGCGGCTCATTTAGTGTTTCTCCTGCTGAGACTGTTCCATGTGGTGCATCACGGTCTGCATGTCTTTGTCGCCACGGCCGGACAGGTTGACCACCATCAGGTGATCCTTCGGCAGCGTCGGTGCGCGCTTGAAGACCTCGGCCAGGGCATGGGCGCTCTCAAGTGCAGGAATAATCCCTTCCAGACGGCAGCATTTGTGGAAAGCATCGAGGGCTTCGTGGTCGGTCACCGAGGTGTACTGGACGCGGCCGATATCATGCAACCACGCGTGTTCCGGGCCGATGCCTGGGTAGTCCAGGCCGGCGGAAATCGAGTGGGCGTCGATGATCTGGCCGTCGTCGTCCTGCAACAGGAAGGTGCGGTTGCCGTGCAGTACGCCCGGTACGCCGCCGTTGAGGCTGGCGGCGTGCTTGCCGGTCTCAATGCCGTGGCCGGCCGCTTCGACGCCGATGATTTCCACGCTCTTGTCGTCCAGGAATGGGTGGAACAGGCCCATGGCATTGGAACCACCGCCGATGCACGCCACCAGGCTGTCCGGCAGGCGGCCTTCCTGGGCTTGCAGCTGGGTGCGGGTTTCCTTGCCGATCACGGCCTGGAAGTCGCGCACCATCGCCGGGTACGGATGCGGGCCGGCCACGGTGCCGATCAGGTAGAAGGTGCTGTCGACGTTGGTGACCCAGTCGCGCAGGGCTTCGTTCATCGCATCTTTCAGGGTGCCGGTGCCGGCGACCACTGGGATCACTTCAGCGCCCAGTAGCTTCATGCGGAACACGTTGGCCTGCTGGCGCTCGATGTCGGTGGTGCCCATGTAGATCACGCATTGCAGGCCGAAACGCGCAGCCACGGTGGCAGTGGCCACGCCGTGCATGCCAGCGCCGGTCTCGGCGATGATGCGTTTTTTGCCCATGCGTCGCGCCAGCAGGATCTGACCGATGCAGTTGTTGATCTTATGCGCGCCGGTGTGGTTCAGCTCTTCGCGCTTGAGGTAGATCTTGGCGCCGCCGCAGTATTCGGTCAGGCGTTCGGCGAAATACAGCGGGCTTGGGCGACCGACGTAGTCGCGCTGGAAGTAAGCCAATTCCTCGTTGAATGCCGGATCGATCTTGGCCGCTTCGTATTCGCGGGCCAGGTCGAGGATCAACGGCATCAGGGTTTCAGCGACGTAGCGGCCGCCGAAGGTGCCAAACAGGCCGCTGGCGTCTGGGCCGTTGCGTAGATCGGTCTGGGACTGAGTCATGGGACGCTCCAGGAAAGAATTCGTGTGGGAAGCAATGAGGGCCACTCTACCCCTCACATTCGATGCTGAAAACCGATAAGATCGCCGCAACCTGTCAGGAAAACTCACAGATGAGCCGAGACCTCCCGCCCCTCAATGCCTTGCGCGCATTTGAAGCCACCGCGCGCCTTAACAGCGTCAGCCAGGCCGCTGAGCAACTGCATGTGACCCACGGCGCAGTGAGTCGCCAGTTGAAGGTGCTCGAAGAACACCTGGGCGTCAGCCTGTTCGTCAAAGAAGGTCGTGGCCTTAAACTCACAGATGCCGGGGTAAGGCTGCGGGACGCCAGCGGCGAGGCGTTCGAGCGCTTGAGGGATGTGTGTGCCGAACTTACTCAGAGCAGCGTGGATGCCCCGTTTGTGCTCGGTTGCTCAGGCAGCTTGCTCGCGCGCTGGTTGATCCCGCGGCTGGGCCGGCTGAATGCCGATCTGCCGGACCTGCGTCTGCATCTTTCGGCGGGCGATGGCGATCTGGACCCGCGTCGGCCTGGGCTGGATGCCTTGCTGGTGTTCGCCGAACCGCCATGGCCGGCGGATATGCAGGTGTACGAGTTGGCCAGTGAACGTATCGGGCCGGTAATGAGCCCGCGCTTCAGCGGCTACGAGCGTTTGCGCCAGGCGCCCGCCTCGGCGTTGTGTGGCGAGGCGCTGTTGCACACCACTTCACGACCCCAGGCTTGGCCCAGCTGGGCGCAGCAATACGGCATCGCATCGGCGGCGTTAAAGCACGGGCAAGGCTTTGAGCACCTGTATTATTTGCTGGAGGCGGCAGTGGCCGGCTTGGGCGTGGCGATCGCGCCGGAGCCGTTAGTGGCAGAGGATCTGCGGGCCGGTCGCCTGGTGGCGCCGTGGGGTTTTAGCGAAACCCCGGCGCACCTGGCGTTGTGGCTACCCAAGCGCGCCGCGGATGGGCGCGCTCGGCAATTGGCGCAATGGCTCAAGGCTGAGCTGTCGCGCCAACCGGTTTAGTCACCGCGCTTGCACAGCAGGTAAGCCGCCAGCAGGCCCAGTGCGCCAACGGCGACGCCGGCGGTGGTCCATGGGTGCTCTTGTGCGTAATCGCGAGTCGCTACGCCGGTTTCGCGCAGTTTGACTTTGCTTTCTTCGTAGGCGTCGGTGATCAGATGACGGGAATGCTTGAGTGCGTTCTCGGCATTGCTTTTCAGGGCCTTCAAGGTTTTGCGCGACTCATCGGACGCATCGTCCTTGAGACTTTCAAGGGACTTGAGCAGGCTCGAAATCTCGGCTTCCATGCTTTCCAGCGACGCTTTGCGTAAAGAAGTGTTGGCCATGTGGACTCTCCTGAAGTGATTGAGTGGCGTGTGTAGATACCGACTGCGGGGTTTGCAGAAAGTGCAGTAAATCTGAACTTTCGGGTAGGAACGGCCGCCAGAAGCAGTACGAAGATTGACTGCTAGGCTGCATAAACCACCCTTAGGAGAAACACCATGAGCGATCATCACACGTACAAGAAAGTCGAATTGGTGGGTTCGTCCACCACCAGCATTGAAGACGCAATCAACAATGCCATCGCCGAAGCGAACAAGAGCCTCAAGCATCTGGAGTGGTTCGAAGTCACCGAAACCCGTGGCCATATCGAAAACGGCAAGGTGGCGCATTACCAGGTGACGTTGAAAGTGGGATTCCGAATTGCCAGCAGTTGATCCCGTGAGTTGAACTTGCTGACTGGCCGATTGCCATAACCTGCGCTACACCGTTCGGGTGCCGATGCCGTTGCATCGGCACGTCCATTTCGATCAGCGCAAGGAAGTAACGGATGAAGAAGCTCCTGTTAGCAGTAGGTTTGTTGAGCATTGCAGGCTCCGCACTGGCCGCGGGTAAGCCGTGTGAAGAGCTCAAAAGCGAAATTGCCGCGAAAATCGACGCCAAAGGTGCTTCGGGCTATTCGCTGGAGATCGTCGACAAAGGCGCTTCGACCGACGCCCAAGTGGTCGGTAGTTGCGAAGGCGGTACCAAGGAAATCGTCTACAAACGCGGCTAACCCCGTGTTGCAGACATAAAAAACCGACGCGGGTGCGTCGGTTTTTTTTCGCCTGAGGTTGGGTCAGCCCTTCATCAGCTGCGCCAGCAACTCGTAGGAATGAATCCGGTCGGCGTGTTCGTAAAGGTCGCAGGTGAAGATCAACTCGTCCGCGCCGGTCTGTTCGATCAGCACCTCAAGTTTGGCGCGGATCTTCGCCGGGCTGCCCACCATGGCCAGGCCGAGGAAACTGCCGACTGCGTCCTTTTCATGGGGCAACCACAGGCCGTCCATGGTTTTCACTGGTGGGCGCTGCACCAGGCTCTGGCCGCGCATCAAGGCGAGGATGCGCTGGTAGACAGACGTCGCCAGGTAATCGGCCTGCTCGTCGGTATCGGCCGCCACCAGCGGAATGCCCAACATCACGTAGGGTTTGTCCAACACGGCTGAAGGCTTGAAGTGGTTGCGGTACACGCGAATGGCTTCGTGCATAAGGCGCGGTGCGAAATGGGAGGCGAAGGCGTAAGGCAAACCGCGCTCGCCGGCCAGTTGCGCACTGAACAGGCTCGAACCCAGCAGCCACACCGGTACGTTGGTGCCGGTGCCGGGAACAGCGATGACCCTTTGATCTGGCGTGCGCGGGCCCAGGTAAGCCATCAGTTCGGCCACGTCTTCGGGGAAGTCATCGGCGCTCCCCGAGCGCTCACGGCGCAGGGCGCGGGCGGTCATCTGGTCGGAGCCAGGCGCGCGGCCCAGGCCCAGGTCAATGCGCCCGGGATACAGGCTTTCGAGGGTGCCAAACTGCTCGGCGATCACCAGCGGCGCGTGGTTGGGCAGCATCACGCCGCCGGAGCCGACGCGAATCGTCGAGGTGCCGCCGGCCAGATAGCCGAGCAATACTGAAGTGGCCGAGCTGGCGATGCCATCCATGTTGTGGTGTTCAGCCACCCAGAAGCGGTTGTAGCCGAATTTTTCCAGGTGCTGAGCCAGGTCCAGGGAATTGCGCAAGGACTGCGCCGGGCTGCCATTGGCCCGCACGGGCACCAGGTCGAGGGCGGAAAACTTAATGTCGGACAGCGATTTCATAAGCCTGCTTCTCCAGTAGGGGCGCAGGCTTCTTAAGACGAACCAAAACCTGCCGCTTCATGTGCATGTTCTATGCAATGAGGGCATATACCCGAGATTCAATAGCGCGCGTAAAAAATCCTACGTAATTGCTGGGTTTTTCCTATGACTGAACTTTGCCAGAGCTTCTATCCTCAGAACCTTACTGAAGCAAAACCACCGTTCGAGGAGAAAGCTATGAGTATCGTTAAAAAGGCATCCGCGCATTGGGAAGGTGATCTGAAGACAGGTGTGGGCTCCATTTCCACCGAAACCGGCGTACTGCGTGACGCGCCTTACGGCTTCAAGGCCCGTTTTGAAGGCGGCAAGGGCACCAACCCCGAAGAGTTGATCGGAGCGGCCCACGCCGGCTGTTTCTCCATGGCGTTTTCCATGATTCTGGGCGATGCCGGCCTCAAGGCTGACAGCATCGACACCCAGGCAGACGTGACCTTGGACCAAGTCGACGGTGGCTTTGCGATCACCGCCGTGCACCTGACGCTCAAGGCCAAGATCCCAGGCGCCAGCCAGGCCCAGTTCGATGAACTGAGCAAAAAGGCCAAGGAAGGTTGCCCGGTATCCAAGGTGTTGAATGCAACCATCACCCTGGATGGCACGCTCGTAAACTGACACAAGGTCCATCGTGGGAGGGCGTAAGCTGCCTCCCACGATGTTCTGCGTTAAATCAGAACTCCCGTTTCACACCTGTGGTCCTATACCCTATGCAGCCTAGTCGCACACTCGTGCGCAATGCATTCAGGGAGCTTCAACATGAAACGTTTTGCCTTGGCGATCATCTGCGGTGTGTTGGCCACATCGGCCGTGGCCGCTCCAAAAGATTGTGAAGAACTCAGGAAAGAGATCGAAGTGAAGATCCAGGCCAAGGCGATTCCGTCCTACACCCTGGAGATCATCACCGCCGAAGAAGCCAAGAACCACGACAGCGCCATGATCGTCGGTAGCTGCGAAAACGGCACCAAACGCATCATCTACCAGAAAAACAACGACTGATTAGAGGCAGTTCACACTGCGCTCCTCTGCCAGCAACTGACGGGCCGAGTCGTAGAGCCGGATGTTGGGCGTGAAGGCCAGCGAGCGACCTTCGAGCAGGTAGCGCTGGCCGGCCTGGAAGTGGTCGTACTGCAACGTCATAAAGCAGGTTCGGTACATCATCTGGCTGAGTCCACCCAGGCCGCCACCCGCTGGCACCTCAAAATCAAAACGCACCATCAGCTCATGGGCGCCGGGCGGCATTTGGAAGTAGCGCCCGTCGTCGAGATTCTTGCCGTCCAGACGCTGTGCCATCACCAGCTTCGCTCCCGGAGTGGGCGTGATGAAATCGACCCATGCCTGTTTTGGATCGGCCGACGGCACCGGCGTTGTGGTGCAGGCACTCAGAAGTAAGGCAGCGGCGGCAAACAGCAATGGGCGCATGGCACAGTCTCTATGCAGGATGAGGTTTGAGTATAAACACCTCAGGCCGTGGAAAAATTCCCGGCAGGCACGCTAGTCTGGCGCGCACATTACCCAGGAGCAGTCGGAATATGGTCAGGCGTTTTGTTGTTGCGGCGTTGACTGTGCTGCTGAGCGGTTGTTCCAGTGTCACTTACTACAGCCAGTTGGCGAGCGGTCAATGGCAGTTATTGCGAGCCCGCGAGCCCGTGGCCCAAGTCATTGCCGACCCGACGCGCCCCCAAGTGCTGCGCGAACACCTGGCACAAGCGCAGAAGGCACGCACCTTCGCCAGCGACCATCTGCACTTGCCCGACAACCTGAGTTACAGGCTGTACGCGGACATCGGTCGTCCCTATGTGGTCTGGAATGTCTTCGCCACGCAGGAGTTTTCTCTGACGCCTCAGACCCATTGCTTTCCCATTGCCGGCTGCGTGGCCTATCGCGGTTATTACAACCAGGGCGCCGCACGCGGCGAGGCGGCAGTGTTGAAACTGCAAGGCATGGATGTGGCGATCGGCGGCGTGGAGGCTTATTCCACCCTGGGGTGGTTCGACGACCCGATCATGAACTCGATGATGAACTGGGGCGATGAGCGGCTGGCCACGTTGATCTTCCATGAATTGGCTCACCAGCGTTTCTATGTAAAGGACGACACGGAGTTCAACGAGTCGTTTGCCAGTTTCGTCGAGCAAGAAGGCACGCGCCAATGGCGTGCAGCGAGGGGGCTGGGGCCGATCAGCGATACCCAGGCGCGGCAGCGCGAGCAATTTATCCGCTTGATCCTCGACACCCGCCAACGCCTGGAAAAACTTTACGCACAACCCTTGGCTCCGGAGGTGATGCGCCGGGCCAAGGCGGCGCAGTTCGAGCAATTGCGCCACGACTATCGACAACTGCGCGACACCCAGTGGGCGGGCGACAAACGCTATGACGCCTGGATCAATCAGCCGATGAATAACGCCCGGCTGCTGCCGTTTGGGCTGTATGACCAATGGGTGCCGGCGTTTGCGGCGTTGTTTGCCCAGCAAGGTGGGGACTGGCTGAAATTCTACGCCGCAGTGGAAAAGATGGGCGAGATGCCGCCGATGCAGCGCAAGGCTGCGTTAAGGCAGTTGGAGGGTGTGGGCTTGTTGGGCCTCATCGGGGGCAAGCCCCCTCCCACCTTTTTACGCTGCACAGCTTGCCCCCGATGACGATTTTTAAGGCCGCTGCAAAAACGCCCCGTGCATCGCGGCCAATGTCTCGAAATGCCAGGTCGGCGCTTCGGCATTCAATTCTTCAAAGCTGCCAAATCCATACCCCACCGCCGCCGAATCCAGCCCATTGCTACGGGCGCCGATCAGGTCGTGCTTGCGATCGCCGATCATCAGGGTGTTGGCCGGGTCCAGGCCCTCTTCTTTGATCAGGTGGGCAATCAGCTCGACCTTATTTGTGCGGGTACCGTCCAGCTCGCTGCCGTAAATCACCTTGAAGTGCTTGGCAAAGTCGAAATGCCGCGCAATTTCCCGGGCAAATTCCCACGGCTTGGAGGTGGCGATGTACAGCTGGCGGCCTTGGTTGTTGAGTGCCTCCAGCAACGGCATCACCCCGTCGAATACGCGGTTTTCGTACAGCCCGGTGACCTTGAAGCGCTCGCGATAGAAATTCACCGCGTCCCAGGCCTTGGCTTCATCGAAGTCATAGAACTGCATAAAGGCTTGCAGCAACGGCGGGCCAATGAAGTGTTCCAGGCGGGTCAGGTCTGGTTCATCAATGCCCAACTTGGCGAGGGCGTACTGGATCGAGCGGGTGATGCCTTCGCGCGGGTCGGTAAGGGTGCCGTCCAGGTCGAACAGCACGGTGGAGTAATGCAGAGTCATCGGTCGAATCCTTCCGCCAGGTGCAGGTCTTTGAGCTTCACGTAGTTCGCCGCGCTGTAGGTGAAAAAGGCGCGTTCCTTGTCAGTCAGCGCACGGATTTGTTTCACCGGGCTGCCCACATACAAAAAACCGCTTTCCAGTGTCTTGCCCGGCGGCACCAGGCTGCCGGCGCCAATGATCACCTCATCTTCCACCACTGCGCCGTCCATCACGATGCTGCCCATGCCGATCAGAATACGGCTGCCCACCGTGCAACCATGCAGCATGACCTTGTGGGCGATGGTCACATCGTCGCCGATCAGCAGCGGGAAACCGTCGGGGTTGAAGGGCCCGGCGTGGGTGATGTGCAGCACGCAGCCATCTTGGATGCTGGTGCGCGCGCCGATACGGATGCGGTGCATGTCGCCGCGAATCACGGTCAGCGGCCATACGGAGCTGTCGGGGCCGATTTCGACATCGCCGATCACCACCGCCGAAATATCGACAAACGCCCCGGTGCCCAGGGTTGGCGTGTGGTTCTGATAGGTGCGAAGGGTCACGATAGCTTCTCTCTCTTTTGCTGATAGCTGCGGTGGGCATTGATTGTAATTAAGATGGCCCCATCTTTGTTCTTACATGTTTCTCCAGCCAAGGTACCCACCGTGAGCGCGAACAACCCTCTTCTGCAGCCCTACGACCTGCCGCCGTTCTCGGCGATCCGTGCCGAGCACGTTCAGCCGGCCATTGAACAGATCCTCGCCGACAGCCGCGTTGCCATCGAAGGCATCCTGCAAAGCCAGGGGAAAAATCCGACATGGGCCGGCTTGGTCCTGGCCATGGATGAACTCAATGATCGCCTGGGCGCGGCCTGGAGCCCGGTGAGCCACCTCAACGCCGTGTGTAACAGCGCTGAATTGCGTGAAGCCTACGAGGCGTGCCTGCCGGCACTGAGTGCTTATTCCACCGAAATGGGCCAGAACCGCGAGTTGTTCCAGGCCTTCGAAGCCTTGGCCAATAGCCCGGAAGCCGCTGGCTTCGATGTGGCGCAAAAAACCATCCTCGAACACTCCCTGCGCGACTTCCGCCTGTCGGGTATCGATTTACCGCCCGAGCAGCAAAAACGTTATGCCGAAGTGCAAAGCAAACTCTCCGAGCTGGGCAGCAAGTTTTCCAACCAACTGCTCGACGCCACGCAGGCTTGGACCAAGCACGTCACCGATGAAGCCACCCTCGCCGGCCTGACTGACTCGGCCAAGGCGCAGATGGCCGCCGCCGCCCAGGCCAAGGGTCTCGAAGGTTGGCTGATCACCCTGGAGTTCCCTAGCTACTACGCGGTGATGACCTACGCCCAGGACCGCGCCCTGCGTGAGGAAATCTACGCAGCCTACTGCACCCGTGCGTCGGACCAAGGCCCGAATGCCGGTCAGAACGATAACGGCCCGGTGATGGAACAGATTCTCGACCTGCGTCAGGAACTGGCCAGCCTGCTGGGCTACGCCTCGTTCTCCGAACTGAGCCTAGCCACCAAAATGGCCGAGTCCAGCGACCAAGTGCTGAGCTTCCTACGTGACCTGGCCAAGCGCAGTAAGCCGTTTGCCGCTCAGGATCTGGAGCAGCTCAGGGCCTACGCCGCCGAACAGGGCTGTGCCGATTTGCAAAGCTGGGACAGCGGTTACTACGGCGAAAAACTGCGCGAGCAGCGCTACAGCGTGTCCCAGGAAGCCCTGCGCGCCTACTTCCCGATCGACAAAGTGCTGAGCGGCCTGTTCGCCATCGTGCAGCGCCTGTATGGCATTGAGATCGCCGAGCAAAAGGGTTTCGACACCTGGCACCCGGACGTTCGCCTGTTCGAAATCAAGGAAAACGGCCAGCACGTCGGACGCTTCTTTTTCGACCTGTACGCCCGCGCCAACAAGCGCGGCGGTGCCTGGATGGACGGCGCGCGCGACCGTCGTCGCACCATCAATGGCGTGCTGCAAAGCCCGGTGGCCAACCTGGTGTGCAACTTCACCCCGGCCGACAGCGGCAAGCCTGCTCTGCTGACCCACGATGAAGTCACCACGTTGTTCCACGAATTCGGTCACGGCCTGCACCACCTGCTGACCCGTGTCGACCACGCTGGTGTCTCCGGGATCAACGGTGTGGCATGGGATGCGGTGGAGTTGCCGAGCCAGTTCATGGAGAACTGGTGCTGGGAGCCGGAAGGTCTGGCGCTGATCTCCGGCCACTATGAAACCGGCGAGCCGCTGCCCCAGGACCTGCTGGAAAAAATGCTCGCGGCGAAGAACTTCCAATCCGGCCTGATGATGGTGCGCCAGCTGGAGTTCTCGCTGTTCGACTTCGAACTGCATGCTACTCATGGCGATGGTCGCAGCGTGGCGCAGGTGCTTGAAGGCGTACGCGACGAGGTTTCGGTCATGCGTCCGCCGGCCTACAACCGGTTCCCCAACAGCTTTGCGCACATCTTCGCCGGTGGTTACGCGGCAGGGTACTACAGCTACAAATGGGCCGAAGTGCTGTCGGCGGATGCCTTCTCCAAGTTCGAAGAAGAGGGCGTGCTCAATGCTGAAACCGGCCGTGCGTTCCGTGATGCGATCCTGGCGCGTGGCGGTTCCCAGGCACCGATGGTGCTGTTCGTCGATTTCCGCGGCCGCGAGCCTTCCATTGACGCTCTCTTGCGTCACAGTGGCTTGAGCGAGGACGCAGCAGCATGAGCCAAGGACCTGTAATCACCAAAAAGCAATTTATCGCCGGGGCTGTGTGCCCGGCGTGCAGCGAGCCGGACAAGCTGAAAATGTGGACCGAGGACAACGTGCCCCATCGCGAATGCGTGGCCTGCGGCTATACCGACACGCTCAATGATCAAGGCTTGTCGGTGCCCAAGGAACTGGGTACGCGGGTCAATACCTCGGCGCTGAAAGTGCCGGATCCGAAGGTGCAGGCGGTGCAGTTCTTTCCGAACCCAAAGCTGAAAAAAGACTGAAGAAACCTCCCTCAATCCTGTAGGAGCGGGGGGCTCGCAAAGAGCCTCAAGACAATGCGGTCATTCACGTGGCTGCATTGTCTTGATCACGTCCGCCCCTACTGCATCTGCTCCCTCCTTGTTTGAGGTGGAGATCCAATCCTTCATCGAACACAGTGCAAACGCGCTGGTGCTGCAATCTCCGTTTGCCAAGGCTGTGCGCAATTTGTCGACATCGGCCCGCATCATGTAGCGAACGCCATCTTTGAACCCATTACTGGTGCCAAATCCACCCAGGGTCATTTCGTTCAGCGCGTCTTCTTTGCTCCACCCTTGAATCACCACCCGGTACATCGCCGCCATCAAGCCCGTACGGTCCGAACCATGCTTGCAGTGCATCAGCACCGGGCCGCTGTTCTCTGCTTGCTGAATGGCGCGTAGCGCCGCCAGTACGTCTGAATCATCAACGTGATTGGTGCGATAAGTCAGTTGCACTTGTTTGATATCGACTGTTTTAAGCCAACTGGCGTCGGATTCCGGTAGGAAATTGATCACCGTGCCGATCTTCAGCTTTTCCAACAATGGCAGCGCGCCGCTATCCGGTAAGCCACTGCGGTACAACGTGGGGGTCATCTGGTGCAAGTTATAGTGGGTATCAATCGGTTGGGCCCATTCGGGTGAGCGCACGGAAGTGATGATCTCATCGGCCTGCACGGGGGTAGGGGCTGACAGGCTGACGAGCGTGAGGCAGAGAGCCGCAAATAAGGCGTGTTTCAACATGGTCGACGTAACCGGAAGGAGCTGGCGAATGGCTCTCAGATTGGGTGACGTCGGGTCAATGCCGTGTGAGTCGGTCGTCAAAGAAGCGTGATTTGGCGGGCTTTGTGGCCGGCGATTTTCAGCTGAATCGATTTTCCTCGATGCTTAGCCTGCTATCATTCGTAACTATTCATGTCAGCTGTGTTCTATCTCTCTGAAACAGTTGGATCCAATTGCCCTGTAGACGCTCAAGCCGCTCGCCAGAAGCGGCTGTTCAATCCGTGACCACATGATGAGGTGCTCCATGTCTGATCAAGATCAAGACAACCCCCGGCGTGACTTTTTACGCAAATCCTTGACCTTGATCCCGGTGGTCACGGTTGCCAGTACCGGCCTGGGTGGTTCGATGCTGATGGCCACGCCTGAGCCGGCACAGGCCAGCGCGGCCAAGCCAGCGGTTAGCGAAAAAGCCTACGAACCCAGCTACTTCACGGCTGAGGAATGGGCGTTTATCCAGGCTGCCGTCGCGCGCTTGATCCCTGCCGATGCCCAAGGTCCCGGCGCCCTTGAAGCGGGTGCGCCGGAGTACATCGACCGTCAGATGAACACGCCCTATGCCAGTGGGGCGTTGTGGTACATGCAGGGGCCATTCAACGCCGATGCCGCCCCAGAGATGGGCTGGCAGAGCAAGTTGGTGCCCAAAGAGATCTATCGCCTGGGCATTGCCGCGACCGATGCCTGGTCGAAGGCATTCAATGGCAAAGCCTTTGCCGCTCAAGACAGCGCTACCCAGGACGATATGCTGCGTCGCCTTGAAGCCGGCGGCGGCGAGGTATCGGCCCATTTCGAGGCGGTGCCGGCGAAGATGTTCTTCAACCTGTTACTGCAGAACACCAAAGAAGGGTTTTTCTGCGACCCGATTCACGGGGGCAATAAAGGCATGGTCGGCTGGACCCTGATCGGTTTCCCCGGCGCGCGCGCCGACTTTATGGATTGGGTGGAACGCAACGAGCAATACCCCTTCCCGGCAGTTTCCATCCGCGGCGAGAGGGCATAAGCGTGGCGACCATCATGAAGAAAGTCGATGCAGTGATCGTAGGTTTTGGCTGGACCGGTGCGATCATGGCCAAGGAGCTGACGGAAGCGGGCCTGAACGTGGTTGCGCTGGAGCGCGGCCCAATGCAGGACACATACCCCGACGGCAACTATCCCCAGGTCATTGACGAACTGACCTACAGCGTGCGTAAAAAACTCTTCCAGGACATTTCCAAAGAGACCGTAACCATTCGCCATAGTGTGAATGACGTGGCCTTGCCCAATCGGCAGCTCGGTGCATTCTTGCCCGGTAATGGCGTGGGCGGTGCGGGCTTGCACTGGTCGGGCGTGCATTTTCGCGTCGACCCTATTGAGCTGCGCATGCGCAGCCACTACGAAGAGCGCTACGGCAAGCACTTCATACCCAAGGACATGACCATCCAGGACTTCGGCGTCAGCTATGAAGAGCTTGAGCCGTTCTTCGACTATGCGGAAAAAGTCTTCGGCACCTCCGGCCAGGCCTGGACCGTCAAAGGTCAATTGGTGGGCGAAGGGCGCGGCGGCAACCCTTATGCGCCGGACCGCTCAAACCCGTTCCCCCTGCAAGCGCAGAAAAATACCGTCTCTGCACAGCTGTTTCAGAAAGCCGCCACAGAGGTAGGTTACAAGCCCTACAACCTGCCGTCGGCCAACACTTCGGGGCCTTATACCAACCCCTACGGTGCGCAAATGGGGCCGTGCAACTTCTGCGGTTTCTGCAGTGGCTACGTGTGCTACATGTACTCCAAGGCGTCGCCGAACGTGAACATCCTGCCGGCGCTGCGGCAGGTGCCGAATTTCGAACTGAGGCCCAATTCCCACGTACTCAAGGTCAATCTCGACAGTACCAAGAGCAAGGCCACCGGCGTGACCTACATCGACGGCCAGGGCCGCGAGTGCGAGCAGCCGGCGGACCTGGTGATCCTCGGTGCGTTCCAGTTCCACAACGTGCGTTTGATGCTGTTGTCGGGTATCGGCAAGCCTTACGACCCGATCAGCGGCGAAGGCGTGGTGGGCAAGAACTTCGCTTACCAGAACATGGCCACCATCAAAGCGTTCTTTGACAAGGACACCCACACCAACAATTTCATCGGTGCCGGCGGCAACGGCGTGGCCATCGATGACTTCAACGCCGACAACTTCGACCACGGCCCCCACGGCTTTGTGGGCGGTTCGCCAATGTGGGTCAACCAGGCCGGCAGCCGACCAATTGCAGGTACGTCCAACCCGCCGGGCACCCCAGCCTGGGGCAGTGCGTGGAAGCGCGCCACCGCCGATTACTACACCCATCAGGTGTCAATGGATGCCCACGGCGCTCATCAATCCTACCGGGGCAACTACCTGGATCTGGACCCGGTATACCGCGATGCCTACGGCCTGCCACTGCTGCGGATGACATTCGACTGGCAGGAAAACGACATCAAAATGAACCGCTTCATGGTCGAGAAAATGGGCAAGGTGGCGCAGGCCATGAACCCCAAGGCGATCGCTCTGCTGGGCAAGAAGGTCGGTGAGCACTTCAATACCGCGTCCTACCAGACCACCCACCTCAACGGTGGCGCGATCATGGGCACCGACCCGAAAACCAGCGCGGTCAACCGCTACCTGCAGTCCTGGGATGTGCACAACGTGTTTGTCCCGGGCGCATCCGCTTTCCCACAAGGCTTGGGTTACAACCCTACCGGCCTGGTGGCGGCGCTGACCTACTGGTCGGCCCGAGCGATCCGCGAACAGTACCTGAAAAACCCCGGCCCCCTGGTTCAGGCATAAGGAGCGATGACCATGAAAGTATTTGTTATCGCGACCTTGGCGCTGCTCAGCAGTTGCTCGATCAGCGCCGCTGAAACCGACCTGATCAAGCAAGGCGAGTACCTGGCCCGCGCCGGTGACTGCGTGGCCTGCCACACCGCCAAGGGCGGCAAACCCTTTGCCGGTGGCCTGCCGATGGAAACCCCCATCGGTGTGATCTATTCCACCAACATCACCCCGGACAAGACCGGCCTGGGTGATTACAGCTTTGAGGACTTCGACAAGGCCGTACGCCATGGCGTCGCCAAAAGCGGTAGTACGCTTTACCCAGCCATGCCCTACCCGTCTTACGCTCGTGTCAGCGAAAGCGATATGCAGGCGTTGTACGCATATTTCATGAAAGGCGTCGAACCGGTCGCCCAAGCGAACAAGGACAGCGATATTCCCTGGCCCTTGAGCATGCGCTGGCCGTTGACGGCGTGGCGCTGGGTGTTTGCGCCGGCCGTTGAGGATTATCAGGCTGCAGCGGGGGCCGACCCGGTGATCAGTCGCGGCGCCTATCTGGTGGAGGGCCTTGGCCACTGTGGCGCATGCCATACGCCGCGCGCCCTGACCATGCAGGAAAAAGCCCTGAGTGCTCAGGACGGCAGCGCGTTTCTGTCCGGCAGTGCGCCGTTGGAAGGTTGGATCGCCAAAAGCCTGCGCGGCGACCACAAGGACGGGCTCGGCAGCTGGAGCGAAGAGCAACTGGTGCAATTCCTCAAGACCGGTCGCAGTGACCGCAGCGCGGTGTTTGGCGGCATGAGCGATGTGGTCGTGCATAGCATGCAATACCTGTCGCAAGACGACCTGACCGCTATCGCCCGGTACCTCAAGAGTCTACCGGCGGTGGATCCCAAGGATCAGCCGCACCAGTACGACAAGCAGGTGGCGCAAGCCCTGTGGAAAGGCGACGACAGCCAGCGGGGTGCGTCGGTGTATATCGACAACTGCGCGGCCTGCCACCGTACCGACGGGCATGGTTATACGCGGGTGTTCCCGGCGCTGGCGGGCAACCCGGTGTTGCAGACGGCGGATGCGACGTCGCTGATCAACATCGTGTTGAACGGCGGCACATTACCGGCCACCCACTCGGCACCGTCCACCTTCACCATGCCGGCGTTCGCCTGGCGTCTGTCGGACCAGGAAGTGGCGGATGTGGTGAGCTTTATCCGCGGCAGTTGGGGCAACCAAGGGGGGCCAGTCAAAGCCAGCGACGTAGCGGACCTGCGCAAAGACGACATGCGCACCACCTCCGGCGATGACCTGGGGCAGGTGACGAAAAAGCACTGATCTTGCATTGACCGCCAAACGGCACTGGTCAGACACCCTGCGCCTCGATACTGTATATAAAAACAGTATTGAGGCGTTCTTATGTCGACTGCGCTGCCACCCCGGGGCCGGGGCACGGCCACCAACCTGCACAACCGCTTTGCGCCCACGGTCAGCGTGGTCGAGGACGACGGGTGGCACCAGGAAGTACCGCCGACCCAGGGCACCGAAGTGCGTATCGAGACGGCCAAGACCATCATCACCCGCAACAACTCACCAGACCTGCCGTTCGACCGCTCGATCAACCCTTATCGTGGCTGCGAGCACGGCTGTATTTACTGCTACGCGCGGCCCAGCCATGCCTATTGGGACATGTCCCCGGGGCTGGATTTCGAAACCCGCCTGATCGCCAAGCACAATGCCGCCCAGGTGCTGGAGCAGCAGCTGTCGAAACCGGGCTATGTGTGTGCGCCGATCAACCTGGGGTCCAACACCGATCCCTACCAACCCATCGAGCGCGAGCACCGCATCACCCGACAGATCCTGGAAGTGCTGCTGCGATACCGGCACCCGGTGACCATCATCACCAAGGGCTCGCTGATCCTGCGCGATCTGGACTTGCTCACCGAGTTGGCGCGCCAGCGTCTGGTGGCGGTGATGATCAGCCTCACCAGCCTGGACGACGAGCTCAAGCGCATCCTGGAGCCTCGCACGGCGGCGCCCAAGGCGCGTCTGCGAGGGATTCGGGTGATGCGTGAGGCGGGGATCCCGGTGGGCGTGCTGTGTTCGCCGATGATCCCGATGATCAACGACAGCGAGCTGGAAAGCCTGCTGAGCGAAGCCCATGCCGCCGGGGCCCAGAGCGCGGCCTACATGATGCTGCGCTTGCCGTTGGAGGTGGCGCCGCTGTTCGAAGAATGGCTGGCGGCGCATTATCCGCAGCGCGCGGCCCATGTGATGAGCCTGGTGCGCCAGGTGCGCGGCGGAGAGGTGTATGACAGCCGTTTCGGCGTGCGCATGCGCGGTGAAGGGCCGTTTGCCGATCTACTGGCCCAGCGCTTCAGCAAAGCTATCAAGCGTTTGGGGCTGGATCGTCGGGAAGGCTTCAATCTGGATTGCGAGGCGTTCTGTCCACCTGGCCGACAGATGGCATTGTTGTAGACTGACTGGGAAGAATGCACCATTCCTGTAGGAATAGTCGCGTTTTGACATCACTGAAACCCGCGATCTAGAGCGGTTCATTCAGTTTGAGTTAAGTTTCGATGGTTACCTTGTTCAGCGAGTGACTGATGAGTCGGCCCTGGAGTCCGTGGCGGTTTACAACTATTCCACTAGCCAGGCGTCGAACTGACCTGAAAACTCCCCTGCATTAATTAAGAGGATGAATCATGAGTGACAAGGATAAACAGCCGTTGGCTGCGTCGGCATCAGCCCCTCAGGTGGCAGAATCCGCCGATGCAGCGTTGCAACATATCGTTGACGGTTTTTTGCATTTCCATCACGACGTCTTCCCTCAGCAGGAAGAACTCTTCAAGAAACTCGCCACGGCCCAGAGCCCAAGAGCGATGTTCATCACCTGCGCGGACTCGCGCATCGTCCCTGAATTGATCACCCAAAGCTCGCCCGGCGACCTGTTCGTTACCCGTAACGTCGGTAATGTGGTGCCCCCTTACGGGCAGATGAACGGCGGTGTTTCCACGGCGATCGAGTACGCGGTGCTTGCCCTGGGTGTACAGCACATCATCGTCTGTGGGCATTCCGATTGCGGCGCCATGCGCGCGGTACTCAACCCCGACAGCTTGGAGAAAATGCCCACGGTCAGGGCTTGGCTGCGGCACGCCGAGGTCGCCAAGGCCATGGTTCATGACAACTGCGACTGCGCTAATGAAGGCGAGAGCATGAAGGTGCTGACCGAAGAAAACGTCATCGCCCAGTTGCAGCATTTGCGCACCCACCCTTCAGTGGCCTCGCGCATGGCCAACGGTCAATTGTTTATCCACGGCTGGATTTACAACATCGAGACCAGTGAAATTCGCGCATACGACGCGGAGCAATCAGCGTTCCGACCGTTGAGCGGTTCCGGACCTATCCCTTGCGCGACGCCTAAAGCGCGCTTCTAAAACACTTCCCTGCCGGGTAAAGCGGTGGCTGCCATGGACGCAGCCAGGCTTTACCGCGCCCGGCGAATGCCTCGGGAGAGCCATCATGCGTGCTGCTCAATTGAAAGCTGTATTGCCACGGGAGCTGCTCGCTTCGGTGGTTGTGTTTCTGGTCGCCCTGCCACTGTGCATGGGCATCGCCATTGCGTCCGGCATGCCGCCGGCCAAGGGCCTGATCACCGGCATCATCGGTGGCCTAGTGGTGGGCTGGCTGGCGGGGTCGCCGTTGCAAGTCAGCGGTCCGGCGGCGGGTTTGGCGGTGCTGGTGTTCGAGCTGGTGCGCCAGCACGGCATGCTGATGCTCGGGCCTATCCTGCTGCTGGCGGGTTTCCTGCAACTGGTGGCCGGGCGTTTGCGCCTGGGCTGCTGGTTTCGTGTGACCGCACCAGCTGTGGTCTACGGCATGCTGGCGGGGATTGGCGTGCTGATTGTGCTGTCGCAGGTCCATGTGATGCTCGACGCCACGCCCAAGCCTTCAGGGCTGGATAACCTGGCGGGCTTCCCGGCTGCACTGGCCGAGGCGATCCCCACTCTTGGCGGTGGCCTCGGCTGGCAAGCGGGACTGCTTGGTTTGTCCACCATGCTGGTGATGTACCTGTGGGACAAACTGCGCCCGCAGTCACTACGATTCGTGCCGGGAGCCTTGCTCGGTGTTGGCCTGGCGACGGTCACCAGCCTGGTGCTGGCGCTGCAGGTCAAGCGGGTGGAGGTGCCGGAGAACCTCGCCGATGCCATCGACTGGCTGCGCCCCAGCGACCTGCTCAACCTGGCTGACCCCCAGCTGCTGATCGCCGCGTTCGCCGTTGCTTTCATTGCCAGCGCCGAAACCCTGCTCTCCGCGGCGGCTGTGGATCGCATGCACAGTGGTCAACGTTCCGATTTTGATAAGGAATTATCTGCCCAAGGTGTAGGCAACATGCTGTGTGGTCTGGTGGGCGCGCTGCCGATGACCGGTGTGATTGTGCGCAGTTCGGCCAACGTCCAAGCAGGCGCTACCACGCGGCTGTCGGCGATGTTCCACGGCGTGTGGCTGCTGGGTTTTGTGCTGCTGTTGTCGAGTGTGCTTCAAAGCATTCCGGTCGCAAGCCTGGCGGGTGTGCTGGTGTACACCGGGATCAAGCTGGTGGACGTCAAGGCGTTCAAGGCGCTGGGGCGCTACGGACGGATGCCGATGTTCACCTATGCCGCCACAGCGCTGGCAATCATCTTCACCGACTTGCTGACGGGTGTGCTGGTGGGCTTCGGGCTGACCCTGGTCAAGCTGGCGTTCAAGGCGTCGCGCTTGAAAGTCAGCCTGATCGATCTGCCTCAGGACGGCGAGATGGAACTGCGGTTGATTGGCGCGGCGACGTTTCTCAAAGTCCCGGCGCTGACTCAGGTGCTCTCGACCGTGCCTACCGGCACCACGGTGCATGTGCCGCTTAACAACCTGAGCTACATCGACCATTCCTGCCTGGAGTTGCTGGAAGAATGGGGCCGGGCAAATGCGGCCAAAGGGTCGAAGTTGGTGATTGAGGCGCGGGGGTTGAAGCGCAGGCTCGAAGGCCGAATCAGGACGACGACGGGGATCGGCTCGGCACCCTCTATCGGCTGACGGAGCCGAATCAAATGCGGGAGAGGGCTACCACCCTCCCGCATTAGATTGAAAGTTCAAGCCGGCTGATCCAGCTCCAGCTCAACACCCAACTGACGCGACAGGCACGGCCAGCGCTTCCACGCTGCTTCCGTTTCCGGGCTTTTGAGCTGCTCGCGATAGGTCTCCACAGACTCCAGCGCAAAGCTGTCTTCGTTGAGCATTTCATCCACGGCGTGGTGTACGGCCTCATCCAGCTGGTTGGCGAATGCCTCGCCGATCAACTGATGGGCAATCACGTTGGCGACGGTGATATCCACCGGAATCAATGGCTGGCCAAAGTGCTTGATATACAAGTCGTTGACCTCTTCCACCAGACGATGGGCCAGGTACGCTTCATCCAGCAGGCCGTCGAGCCCTTCGTGGCCTTGCAGCAAAGCGGGCGGTTGCAGGAAAAAATGCTCGGCGATCTTCAAGACGGGTTTGATCTGACTTTCGATACCGGCCTCGCGGGCCACTTCGTTGGCCGCATCCAGCAGGTCCGGCACGAGGTCGATGTAGGCAGTGACAAAGCGGGTCATGATGACGACGTGATCACCGTCAGCCAGGGAAATGGCCGAATGCAGGTGCGGCAATTGTTTTTCCAACTGGCAACCCAGCTGGCCCGTCTCGGTCTCGTGTTGATGGGCACGGGAAATCTGCTCGCGCAATGCGGCGGTGTTCATGAACGCTCCAGTAGTGCAGGCATAAGAAGAAAGAGCATAAGGTAGCTCGTTTAGACGAGAGCCTCAGATGCATTTGTCATAATTATTTCACGGTTATACGCAGGCGTTATATCGGATAGCCATCGTTCGTCGGAAAATCGATTCCGCCCCCCGCTTCCATTGGGTTTCCACCCAGCCTTTGCGGCTCATTTGCCCCTACACATTGCGGGGTTGCAGACCCTGTCTATACTCGGATTTGTACGCGATTAGCTGATGACGCCAGACTGCATAAGCAGGCAAGGCTAAGCGGTTGTAAGCAGTATGGAAGCCGCTCCCTTCGACGCAGGTGCAAACCGGCGGGATAACAAGAACGATAAGGGGAACCCGCAATGATGCGACATCCACACGTTTGGATGGGCCTCCTGTTGTGGTCGGTATTCGGCCAGGCGCACGCCGCTTGGACCACGAATATGGCGCCAGGGGCGACAGAAGTCAGTCACGCTGTGTTCGACCTGCATATGACCATTTTCTGGATCTGTGTGGTGATCGGCATCGTCGTGTTCGGCGCCATGTTCTGGTCGATGATGGTCCACCGCCGCTCCACCGGGCAGGTCGCCGCCAAGTTCCACGAGAGCACCACCGTGGAAATCCTCTGGACTGTCGTGCCCCTGCTGATCCTGATCGCGATGGCCATTCCGGCCACCAAGACCCTGATCAATATCTACGACAGCAGTGAATCGGATATCGATATCCAGGTCACCGGCTACCAGTGGAAATGGCACTACAAATACCTGGGCCAGGATGTGGAGTTCTTCAGCAACCTGGCCACACCCGCCGAACAGATCCGTAACCAGGCGACCAAGGGCGAGCATTATCTGCTGGAAGTCGACCAGCCGCTGGTGCTGCCGGTGGGCGCCAAGGTGCGCTTTCTGGTGACGGCCGCCGACGTGATCCATTCCTGGTGGGTGCCGGCCTTCGCGGTCAAGCGCGATGCCATTCCGGGGTTCGTCAACGAAGCCTGGACCCGCGTCGAGAAACCCGGCCTCTACCGTGGCCAATGCGCCGAGCTGTGCGGCAAGGACCACGGCTTCATGCCCATCGTGGTGGAGGTCAAGTCCAAGGCCGACTACGACACCTGGCTGGGCGAGCGCAAGGCCGAAGCCGCCAAGCTTAAGGAGCTGACATCCAAAGAGTGGACGCTCGACGAGCTGGTTGCCCGTGGCGACAAGGTCTATCACACCACCTGTGTGGCCTGTCACCAGGCCGAGGGCCAGGGCCTGCCGCCGATGTTCCCGGCGCTCAAGGGCTCGAAGATCGCCACGGGGCCCGCGGCCGATCACCTGAGCATCGTGTATCACGGTAAGCCGGGAACCGCGATGGCCGCGTTTGGCAAGCAGCTCTCGGAAGTGGATATCGCCGCCGTAGTGACTTACGAGCGCAACGCCTGGGGCAACAACAAAGGCGACATGGTCACGCCTAAAGATGTGTTGGCCATCAAGCAGGCGGAAAGCAAATGACTCCTTTCATTGCAAATGCCCTAAACCGCCCCGCCCCTTCGTTTGCAGGAGAACGGCCATGAGCGCTGTGATCGATGACCATGGCCACGCCAGTGACCATGCCCACGGCCCCGCCAAAGGTTTGATGCGCTGGCTGCTGACCACCAACCATAAAGACATCGGCACGATGTACCTGTGGTTTGCCTTCACCATGTTCTTGTTGGGCGGCTCCTTCGCCATGGTGATTCGCGCCGAGTTGTTCCAACCGGGTTTGCAAATTGTGGAACCCGCGTTCTTCAACCAGATGACCACCATGCACGGCCTGATCATGGTGTTCGGCGCGGTGATGCCGGCATTTGTCGGCCTGGCCAACTGGATGATCCCGCTAATGATCGGCGCCCCCGACATGGCCCTGCCGCGCATGAATAACTTCAGTTTCTGGCTGTTGCCGGCGGCGTTCCTGTTGTTGGTGTCGACCTTGTTCACGCCAGGCGGTGGGCCGAATTTCGGCTGGACCTTCTACGCGCCGCTCTCCACGACCTATGCGCCGGAAAGCGTGACGTTCTTCATCTTCGCCATTCACCTGATGGGCATCAGTTCGATCATGGGTGCGATCAACGTGGTCGCCACCATCCTCAACCTGCGTGCGCCCGGCATGACATTGATGAAGATGCCGCTGTTCGTGTGGACCTGGTTGATCACCGCGTTCCTGCTGATCGCGGTCATGCCGGTGCTGGCCGGCTGCGTGACCATGATGCTGATGGATATCCACTTCGGTACCAGCTTCTTCAGTGCCGCCGGTGGCGGTGATCCGGTGCTGTTCCAGCATGTGTTCTGGTTCTTCGGCCACCCTGAGGTGTACATCATGATCCTGCCGGCCTTCGGCGCCGTCAGCTCGATCATCCCGACCTTCTCGCGCAAGCCATTGTTCGGTTACACCTCGATGGTCTACGCCACGGCGAGCATCGCGTTTCTGTCGTTTATCGTGTGGGCGCACCACATGTTCGTGGTGGGCATTCCGCTGGTGGGCGAGTTGTTCTTTATGTACGCCACGTTGCTGATCGCCGTGCCCACGGGGGTGAAGGTGTTCAACTGGGTCAGCACCATGTGGCAAGGCTCGCTGACCTTCGAGACGCCGATGCTGTTTGCCGTGGCCTTCGTGATTCTGTTCACCATCGGCGGCTTCTCCGGCCTGATGCTGGCGATTGCGCCGGCGGACTTCCAGTATCACGACACCTACTTCGTGGTGGCCCACTTCCATTACGTACTGGTGCCCGGCGCGATCTTCGGCATCTTCGCCTCGGCGTACTACTGGCTGCCGAAATGGACCGGCCATATGTACGACGAAACCCTGGGCAAGCTGCACTTCTGGCTGTCTTTCGTGGGCATGAACATGGCGTTCTTCCCGATGCACTTCGTGGGCCTGGCGGGCATGCCGCGGCGGGTGCCGGACTACAACCTGCAGTTCGCTGACTTCAACATGGTGTCTTCGATTGGCGCCTTTATGTTCGGCGCTACGCAGATCTTCTTCCTGTTTATCGTGATCAAGTGCATCCGTGGCGGCCCGCCCGCGCCGGCCAAGCCGTGGGATGGCGCCGAAGGCCTGGAATGGAGCATTCCATCGCCGGCGCCGTACCACACCTTCACCACGCCGCCGGAGGTCAAATGAATACGCCGATCCCCTGTGGGAGGGGGCTTGCTCCCGATGACGGTATGTCAGCCGACATCACCCTGGTTTGCGACGCAGCAGGTGGGCGTCATGGCTGACTCCGTGCCCGTCAGGCGCCTGGTCACGCGGCTGTTGATCCTGGTGGTGGCGATGTTCGCCTTCGGGTTCGCCCTGGTGCCCATCTACGACGTGATGTGCAAGGCATTTGGCATCAACGGCAAGACCGCTGGGCAGTACGAGGGCTCGCAGGTAGTTGACCCGTCGCGCCAGGTGCGCGTGCAGTTTCTGGCCACCAATGCCATCGACATGGTCTGGGAATTTCGCTCCAAGGCCGATGAACTGGTGGTCAACCCTGGGGCGGTCAACGAGATGCTGTTCGTGGCCTACAACCCCAGCAATAAGCCAATGACCGCCCAGGCGATTCCGAGCATTTCCCCGGCCGAAGCGGCGGTGTATTTCCACAAAACCGAGTGTTTTTGCTTCACCCAGCAAGTGCTACAGCCTGGCGAGCGCATCGAGATGCCCGTGCGTTTCATTGTCGATCGCGACATGCCCAAGGATGTGAAGCATTTGACCCTGGCGTACACGCTGTTCGATATCACTGCGCGCCAACCGCCCGTGGCTGCCCATAGCGGCGGCTAGCTACTGTTTGCCCGCTCAATCAGGAGAGCGAATACATGTCGACTCATGATACGTACTACGTACCAGCGCAAAGCAAATGGCCAATAATTGCCACGTTCGGTCTGTTGATCACCGTGTACGGCCTGGGCCTGTGGTTCAACGACCTCAAGGCCGCGCGCCCGGAATCCCACGGGCCGTGGATTTTTTTCGTCGGTGGCCTGCTGTTGGCCTATATGCTGTTCGGCTGGTTCGGCGCGGTGATCAAGGAAAGTCGCGCCGGTTTGTACAGTTCGCAGATGGACCGCTCGTTCCGCTGGGGCATGAGTTGGTTCATCTTTTCCGAAGTGATGTTCTTTATCGCGTTCTTCGGTGCGCTGTTCTATGTGCGGCATGTGTCCGGTCCGGCGTTGGCGGGCGAAGGTCCTAAGGGCATCGCGCATATGCTGTGGCCGAACTTCGAGTTTGCCTGGCCGTTGCTCAACAACCCGGACCCGAAACTCTATCCAGCGCCGGAGGGCACCATCAGCCCGTGGGGCTTACCGTTGGTCAATACGATTTTGCTGGTCAGTTCCAGCGTGACCATTACCATTGCCCACCATGCCCTGCGTAAAGGCCATCGCGGTGCTCTGAAACTCTGGCTGGCGATCACCGTGCTGCTGGGCTTGGCGTTCCTTGGGTTCCAGGCCGAGGAATATATCCACGCCTATAAAGAGCTGGGTCTGACCTTGGGCTCGGGCGTGTACGGCGCGACCTTCTTTATGCTCACCGGTTTTCACGGCGCCCACGTGACCATCGGCACGATCATTCTGTTTGTGATGCTGATGCGCATCCTGCGCGGGCATTTCAATGCCGAGCACCAGTTCGGCTTCGAAGCGGCCAGTTGGTATTGGCACTTTGTGGATGTGGTGTGGATAGGCCTGTTTTTCTTCGTTTACGTGCTGTGAGGCGTTTCACCACGGCGCGTGCGAGACCAACTGGCCGCTGAAAAAGCCCCAGGTAATCAAGCCGAGGGTGATCACGGCCAGCACTACGCGCACGGTCAGGGCAGTGACGAGGCGGTTGGAGTGGCCCTCGTCCTTGACCAGAAAGAACAAGCCACTGAACAGGCTCACGACGGTCGCGATCAGCATCAGGGCAATGGCTGCTTTGAGCATGGTGCGGCTCCTGGGCTTTCGAGGGGAGGGGCGATGAAATCCAGTATAGCCAGTGCCTGGCAGCGCTTTCGTCCCGGTATTGCGCCGACGGTGGTAGTGCTTGTGCTGCTGCCGCTGATGGTGGGGCTGGGATGCTGGCAGTTGTCTCGCGGCCAGGAAAAGCAGGCGCTGGTGGACAGCTATGCCGAGCGCCGTGCGGCCGAACCGATCCATGGTGACCAGCTCGCGGCGCTCGCAGACCCTGCGTTTCGTCGGGTTCACCTGAGTGGGCAGTTCGATGCCGAACACAGCGTACTGCTCGACAACCGCATGCGCGATGGCAAGGCCGGTGTCGAGCTGCTGCAACCCTTCCATGACCAGGCCAGCGGTCTGTGGCTGTTGCTCAATCGCGGCTGGCTGCCCTGGCCGGACCGGCGCACGCCGCCGGCCTTCACCACCCCTGAACAACCGGTGAATCTCGACGCCTGGGTGTACGTGGCGCCGGGCGAAACCTTCCAGTTGCAGGCCGACCCGGTGGCGTCCAACTGGCCGCGCTTGCTCACCGCGCTGCACCCCTGCGCGTTGTGGGCCGAGCTGGGTCGCAGCGGGTATGCCTACGAGTTGCGCGCCGAACCCGGCCCAGGCACCTACGAAACCCGCTGGCCGGTCGTGGCCATGGGCCCGGAAAAACACCTGGCGTATGCCGTGCAGTGGTTCGCCATGGTCTTGGCGTTGCTGGCGCTTTATCTCTATCTCGGATGGCACCATACAAAAAAGGAGAAGCCCCATGAGAGCGGCCATGAATCCACCCAACATGTCTGAGCTGCCCGACCGTCGCAAAGGCCGCTGGCAGTTGATCCTGATTCTGCTGATGGTCATCGGCCCGATGGTGTTGGCCACACTCATGTACAAGCTGCAGTTCTGGGTGCCCGACAGTCGCAGCTATCACGGCGAGCTGATTGGCGATGGCCAGACCCGCGCCGACATCGGCGTGCAGGCCGACGAGCAGCGCTGGCAACTGCTGGTTACGGCACCCACGGCCTGCGCCGCCGACTGTCAGCAACTGGTGTACCTGGCGCGGCAACTGCAGATTGGCCTGGGCCGCGATGCTTCGCGCGCCAGTCATGCCCTGGCCAGCGCGCAACCTTTGAGCACTGACTATGACGCCAAGCTCAAGGCCGAATACCCCCAGTTGCAACGCTACGCGCTGGACCTGTCGACCTTCGGCAAAAACGCCGCCGCGCCGGGTGACGCGCAGCTTTGGATCGTCGATCCCCACGGCAACCTGGTGCTGCGCTATGACGCCACGGTCAAGGGCAAGGATCTGCTCAACGATCTGCGTCATCTGTTGAAACTGTCCAACATCGGATAAGGGCATCGTCATGGCCAAACCTGGATTTCGCCTCGCGTTGTTTGCCACCCTGCTGGCGCTGATCGTCGTGCTGCTCGGTGCCTATACCCGCCTGACCCACGCCGGTCTCGGCTGCCCGGATTGGCCCGGTTGCTACGGTTTTATTGGGGTGCCCAACAGTGAAGCCCAACTGGCCCATGCTGAATTGCATTTTCCTGACACGCCGGTGGAGGCCGACAAAGGTTGGAGCGAGATGATCCATCGCTACTTCGCCGGCACCTTGGGGCTGCTGATCGGCGTGTTGGCGGCGCGGTGCTGGAGCCATCGGCGCGATCCCGGTCAGCCGGTGAAGTTGCCGCTGTTTCTGCTCGCCGTGGTATTCGCCCAGGCGGCGTTTGGTATGTGGACGGTGACATTGAAGCTGTGGCCGCAAGTGGTCACAGGGCACTTGCTGGGAGGCTTTGCCACCCTGAGCCTGCTGTTTTTGCTGACCCTGCGTTTGTCGGGAGTGTTACCGGCGTTGATCGTGCCGAAGCGCCTGCAATATTGGGCCACGGCCGGGCTGGTGCTGGTGATCGGCCAGATCGCGCTGGGCGGCTGGGTGAGTTCCAACTATGCGGCCGTGGCCTGTATCGACCTGCCCACCTGCCACGGTCAATGGTGGCCGGCGGCGGACTTTGCCAACGGTTTTCACCTGACCCAACACATCGGCCCGAACTACCTGGGCGGGCAGCTCGACAGCGAGGCGCGTACGGCGATTCACCTGACCCACCGCTTGGGCGCGGTCATCGTCACCTTGGCCCTGCTCGGTTTGGCCTGGCAACTGCGCGCGGTGGGCATGACGCGACTGGCCGGCCTGTTGCTGATTGCCTTGGCCGCGCAAATCGGCCTGGGCTTGAGCAATGTGTATTTCCATCTGCCGCTGCCGGTGGCCGTGGCCCATAACGCCGGTGGCGCCGGGTTGTTGCTGACGCTGGTGCTGGTCAATTACCACGCGCGCACCAGCCTGGTACGGGTGCGCAGTCAGCGGCCGTTCGGCTGGCGCTTTATCCCGCGCAAACAGATATCGGGCCTGACCACCCTTAAAGGAGAAATGCCATGGCGACCTTGACCGGCGCGCGGCACGACCAGGCGCTCTGGCGCGACTATCTGGAGCTGACCAAGCCGAAAGTGGTGGTGCTGATGTTGATCACCTCCCTGGTCGGTATGTTTCTCGCGACCCGCGCTGGCGTGCCGTGGACGGTGCTGATTTTCGGCAATCTGGGGATCGCTCTGTGTGCAGGCGGCGCGGCGGCGATCAACCACGTGGTGGACCGGCGGATCGACGCCGTGATGGCTCGCACCCATAAGCGCCCGTTGGCCCAGGGGCGCGTGCAGCCTGTGGGCGCGCTGGCCTTTGCGTTGGTGTTGTCAGTGGCTGGGCTGACGCTGCTGCTGGCGTTCACCAATCCGCTCGCGGCATGGCTGACCTTGGCGTCGTTGTTGGGGTATGCGGTGATCTATACCGGGTTTCTCAAGCGCGCTACGCCGCAGAATATCGTTATCGGCGGTTTGGCCGGAGCGGCGCCACCGTTACTGGGCTGGGTTGCCGTCACCGGGCATGTCAGTGCCGAACCGCTGCTGCTGGTGCTGATTATCTTCGCCTGGACCCCGCCACACTTCTGGGCTTTGGCCATTCACCGCAAAGAGGAGTACGCCAAGGCCGATATTCCGATGCTGCCGGTAACCCACGGCGAGCATTACACCAAGGTGCATATCCTGCTCTACACCTTCGCCCTACTGGCAGTGAGCCTGATGCCCTACGTGATCCACATGAGCGGCCCGCTCTACCTGGGTTGCGCGCTGGCCTTGGGTGCGCGCTTTCTGCAATGGGCCTGGGTGTTGTACCGTGGCGGTCGGCCGCACGCGGCGATCAACACCTTCAAGTACTCTATCTGGTACCTGTTCCTACTGTTTATCGCGCTGCTCGTAGACCACTACTTACTGTTGAACCTATGACTCGAACTCAAAAAACCGTCTTTATCCTGGTGGCCATCGTCGCGTTGATCATGGGCCTGACCGTCAACAAAGTGCTCAACGGCAAAGGCCAGGGCGACCCCACCGCGCTGATCGACGCCGGCATCATCCTGCTGCCGCAAAGCCGCGCGCTGCCGCCGGTGACCATGACCAATCAGGACGGCCAGCCGGTGGTGATCAATGAATTGAAGGGTAAGTGGAGCCTGCTGTTCTTCGGCTACACCTTCTGCCCGGACATTTGCCCTACCACCCTTGCTCAACTGCGCCAGATCAAGAGCGAACTGCCCAAGGACGTTGTGGATAAGCTTCAGGTGATTCTGGTGAGTGTCGACCCCAACCGCGACACTCCGACCCAGCTCAAGCAGTACCTGGGCTATTTCGATCCGCAATTCCAGGGTCTGACCGGCGCAAATGTGGCTGAGGTGCAAAAGGTCTCGAACGCCGTGAGTATCCCGTTCATCCCGGCCGATACCAGCAAGCCGAACTACACCGTCGATCACAGCGGTAACCTCGCGCTGATCGGCCCGGACGGAACTCAACGTGGTTTTATCCGCGCGCCATTGAACAACCAGAAGCTGGTGGCGCAATTGCCAGGGTTGTTACAGCGTCAGTAGTAGTCGACACAAGAAATGTGGGGGGCTTGCTTGCCCCTGATAGCAGAGTGTCAGTCGATGTAGATGCCGACTGAAGCACTGCCATCGGGGGCAAGCCCCCTCCCACATTTGCTTTGTGTTGCCTGAGGATCGGGGCCAGCGTCTGCTGTTGATTGGGATCGAGTTCACGCCGTAATGCTGAATCGAGATGCAAGCCCATCAGGTGGCCGATGTCAGAGGCACTGCGGTTGGTCGTCGATTGGCACATTCGAATCTTGCACAAACCTAACGTGGGAGGGGGCTTGCCCCCGATAGCTGAGTGCCAGTCGATGTAGATGCCGACTGAAGCACTGCCATCGGGGGCAAGCCCCCTCCCACATTTGCTTTGTGTTGCCTGAGGGATCGGGGCCAGCGTCTGCTGTTGATTGGGATCGAGTTCACGCCGTAATGCTGAATCGAGATGCAAGCCCATCAGGTGGCCGATGTCAGAGGCACTACGGTTGGTCGTCGATTAGCACATTCGAGTCTTGCACAAACCTAATGTGGGAGGGGGCTTGCCCCCGATAGCAGAGTGCCAGTCGATGTAGATGCCGACTGAAGCACTGCTATCGGGAGCAAGCCCCCTCCCATATTGTTGATCGCCAGTGGACTGGGGATCAGGTTGTTTCTTCAGGATCAGAACGCCGGCTTGATCGCGCCTTTGTATTTTTCTTCGATGAATTGCTTCACCTCAGGGGTGTGCAGCGCGGCGATCAGTTTCTTCACGGCGTCCGCGTCCTTGTTGTCTTCGCGGGTGACCAAGATGTTCACATACGGCGAGTCGCTGCCTTCGATCAACAGGGCGTCCTTGGCAGGGTCCAGCTTGGCTTCCAGGGCGTAGTTGGTGTTGATCAGCGCCAGGTCGACCTGGGTCAGCACGCGTGGCAGGGTGGCGGCTTCCAGTTCGCGGAACTTCAGGTCTTTCGGGTTGGCGGTAATGTCTTTGATGGTCGACAGGATGTTGGTTGGGTCCTTCAGGGTGATCAGGCCGTTGTTGGCCAGAAGCAGCAGGGCGCGGCCGCCGTTGGTGGCGTCGTTCGGGATCACGACGTTGGCGCCGCTTGGCAGCTCGTCGATTTTTTTGTACTTGCTGGAGTAAGCACCCAGGGGCTCCAGGTGTACCCCGCCCACGCTTACCAAGTGAGTGCCCTTGGTCTTGTTGAATTCATCGAGGTACGGCTGGTGCTGGAAGAAGTTGGCGTCCAGGCGCTTCTCGGCCACTTGTACGTTGGGCTGCACGTAATCGGTGAACACCTTGACCTCGAGGTCCACGCCTTCTTTAGCCAGGGCTGGCTTCACGAATTCGAGGATTTCCGCGTGGGGCACCGGCGAGGCCGCGACGGTGAGGGTCTCGGCCGCGTGAGCGGAAAACGCGGCAACGGCGGCAAAAGCAACCAGTAGTTTTTTCATCCAGCAAGCTCCTTGTTCGGGCATCTGCCGGCAGTTGGCCGGCAATGGCCGTTATTTTCGAGAATAGTGTGTCACCAGCTTGTCGCCGATGGTTTGCAGAATCTGCACCAGCACAATCAACATAATGACGGTGACGACCATGACGTCGTCCTGGAAACGCTGGTATCCATAGCGGATCGCCAGGTCACCCAACCCGCCGGCACCGACCACGCCGGCCATGGCGGTATAGCCCACCAGTGCAATGGCGGTCACGGTGATTGCGGCAATGATGCCAGGCTTCGCCTCGGGCAAAAGTGCCTTGACGATGATCTGCCGAGTGGTGGCGCCCATGGCTTGCGTAGCTTCGATGATGCCGCGATCCACTTCGCGCAGAGCCGTTTCCACCAACCGCGCGAAGAACGTCGAGGCGCCTACCACCAACGGCGGAATAGCGCCGGCCACTCCCAGGGATGTGCCGGTGATAAAGATCGTTGTAGGAATCATCACAATCAGCAGAATGATAAACGGCAGTGAGCGTATAGCGTTGACGATAAACGCCAGAACGCCGTAGGTGGCTTTCTGCTCCAGCAACTGACGTGGGCTGAACAAGAAGAGCAGGATGCCGAGCGGCAGGCCGACCAGCACGGTGAACAGCAGTGAAGTGCTGAGCATCAGCATGGTGTCACCGGTGGCGACCCAAATGTCGGCCCAATCCACCTTATCGAAGTAATGCAGTAACACGTCCATTAACGCAGGACCTCCATATGCACGTCGGCTGCGGTGAAGCGGGCGAAAGCTGCTTCCATATCACCGCCGGTGATGGCCAGAGTCAGTTGCCCGTAGGGAATGTCTTTGATGCGATCGATACGACCGGCAAGGATGCTGTAGTCCACTCCCGTCTCGCGCGCGACGGTACCCAACAATGGCGCGTAAGTCGCTTCGCCCTGGAATGTCAGGCGCACGATACGGCCAGGCACGTGAGCGAAGTCATCGCGCTGTTCGCTTTCGTCGATTTGGTCGGCTTCCTGCACAAAACGCTTGGTGGTCGGGTGCTTAGGGTGCAGGAACACATCCGCCACCGACCCCTGCTCGACGATTACACCGGCGTCCATGACTGCGACTTGGTCGCATACGCGACGGATCACATCCATTTCATGGGTGATCAGTACGATGGTCAGTTTCAACTCGCGATTGATTTCGGCCAGCAATTGCAGGACCGACGCGGTGGTCTGCGGGTCGAGGGCGCTGGTGGCTTCGTCGCACAGCAGGATCTTCGGCTTGGTTGCCAGGGCGCGGGCGATGCCGACGCGTTGCTTTTGGCCGCCGGAGAGTTGCGCGGGGTACTTCTTGGCGTGGTCGGACAGGCCCACGCGAGCGAGCAGTTCTGCCACCCGTTGGTCGATTGCCTTGCGCGACATTTCGCCGGCCAGAGTCAGTGGCAGCGCCACGTTGTCGGCGACGGTCTTGGAAGCCAGCAGGTTGAAGTGCTGGAAGATCATGCCGACCTGCTGGCGGAAACGCCGCAGGCCGTTGGCGTCCAGGGCGGTGACTTCTTCGCCATCGACCGTGATCTGACCGCCGCTGGGTTCTTCCAGGCGGTTGATCAAGCGCAACAGCGTGCTTTTACCTGCACCCGAATGGCCGATCAGGCCGAACACCTGGCCGTTCTCGACTCGCAGGCTGGTGGGATGCAGCGCGGGGATATCCCTACCGTCGACACGGTAGGTTTTATGGACGTTTTGAAACTCGATCACGTAGCGAACCTTGTGGGGCGCATGAAAAGGGATCAGCGGTTAGCCGGGCGCGCATTTTAGCCTGTCCGTATAGCGTTTCTTAGCATTTATTTCGTATCCAACCAGCGATTTGGCAATAACGCGATCAAAGGTCATAAAAAAGGAACGGCGCAAAACCCTGTCAGTCCCTACTTAAGCAACTCAATTTCCCAGGTGCCGTGCCTGGGGTTTTGCTCAAACGAGCCGGGGAACGCTCTGGCCACTTTGAATAAGGAGTTTTGACTGATGAGCACCAAGAAGCCAGCTACCCCGTCCAAGAGCGAACTCGCGGGGACCGATACCCTGGACCGCGGCAATACCAACGCCAAGCTGCAGGCCCTGGAAGCTTTTCGCTCCGATGCCACCGGCCAGGCTTTGCGTACCAACCAGGGCGTGAAGATTTCTGACAACCAGAACAGCTTGAAGGTCGGCTCCCGCGGCCCGTCGCTGCTGGAAGACTTCATCATGCGTGAAAAAATCACCCACTTTGACCATGAGCGCATCCCGGAGCGCATCGTGCATGCTCGCGGTACCGGCGCCCATGGCTATTTCCAGACCTACGAAGACCATTCGGCACTGACCAAGGCCGGGTTCCTACGGACCCCCGAGCATAAAACACCGGTATTTGCGCGGTTCTCCACCGTACAGGGCCCGCGTGGTTCCGGTGACACCGTGCGCGATGTGCGCGGCTTTGCCGTGAAGTTTTTCACCGAGGAAGGCAACTTCGACTTGGTGGGCAACAACATGCCAGTGTTTTTCATTCAGGACGCGATCAAGTTTCCTGACTTCGTGCATGCGGTAAAACCTGAGCCCCATAACGAAATTCCTACCGGCGGCTCGGCGCACGACACTTTCTGGGATTTCGTTTCCCTGGTGCCGGAATCGGCCCACATGGTGGTGTGGGCAATGTCCGACCGCGCCATTCCGAAAAGCCTGCGCGCCATGCAGGGTTTTGGCGTGCATACCTTTCGCCTGATCAACACTGAGGGCAAGTCCAGCTTCGTCAAATTCCACTGGCGTCCGAAGGTCGGCACCTGCTCCCTGGTGTGGGACGAAGCGCAGAAGCTTGCCGGTAAAGACACCGACTACCACCGCCGCGACCTGTGGGAATCCATCGAGAGCGGTGACTACCCCGAGTGGGAGCTGGGCGTACAGATCGTCGCCGAAGAGGACGAGCATAAGTTTGACTTCGACCTGCTCGACCCGACCAAGATCATCCCCGAAGAGTTAGTGCCCATCACGCCGCTGGGCAAGATGGTGCTTAACCGCAACCCAGACAACTTCTTTGCCGAAGTCGAGCAGGTGGCGTTCTGCCCGGGTCATATCGTGCCGGGTATCGATTTCACTAACGACCCGCTGCTGCAAGGCCGTCTGTTTTCCTACACGGACACGCAGATCAGCCGCCTGGGTGGTCCGAACTTCCATGAAATCCCGATCAATCGACCAGTCGCGCCGTTCCATAACGGCCAGCGCGACGCGCAGCACCGCAGCGTGATTGATAAGGGACGTGCCTCTTACGAGCCGAACTCCATCGATGGCGGCTGGCCGAAAGAAACCCCGCCGGGCCCGACCGACGGTGGCTTCGAAACCTATTACGAGCGCGTCGACGCCAACAAGGTACGTGAGCGCAGTGAATCGTTTGGCGATCACTTCTCCCAGGCCACGCTGTTTTTCAACAGCATGAGCCACCACGAGAAAGAGCACATTATTGCCGCTTACAGCTTTGAGCTGGGCAAGGTCGAGCGCGAGCATATTCGTGCGCGCCAGGTAAACGAGATCCTCGCCAATATCGATTTGGAACTGGCCAAGCGTGTGGCGCAGAACCTGGGCCTGCCGGCACCGACCAAGGGTACCGTGCCGCCACGCGAAACCTCGGTGAAAACTTCGCCGGCGTTGAGTCAGGTGAACTTGCTGTCGGGGGATATCAAAACGCGCAAAGTGGCGATTCTGGCCGCCAACGGCGTGGATGGCGCCGCGATTGATGCGTTGAAAAAGGCCTTGGAGGCCGAAGGGGCCCATGCCAAATTGCTGGGGCCGACTTCGGCACCGGTGAAGACGGCCGATGGCAAAACCCTGGCGGTGGATGCATCGATGGAAGGCATGCCGTCCATTGCGTTCGACGCGGTGTTTATCCCTGGCGGCAAAGACTCTGTGAAAGCCCTGAGCGGCGACGGTGTGGCATTGCACTACGTACTGGAAGCCTACAAGCACCTGAAGGCGATTGCCGTAGGGGCGGATGTGAAGCCGCTGCTGGATCAGCTGAAGCTAGAGGCGGATGCGGGGCTGATCGTCGGCTCGGATGCCAAAGCGTTCAAGGCGTTCTTCGCCGCGATTGCACAGCACCGGGTCTGGGAGCGTGAGCCGAAGGCCAAGGCGATTCCGGCTTAAGGCAGGAGTTGCTGGTTAGATAGCTATCGGGGGCAAGCCCCCTCCCACATTTGAATGTATTCACAGTTCAATGTGTGGGAGGGGGCTTGCCCCCGATGCTTTTACTTCACTGCGCCTTGCGCGGAATCAGCACGATCTGCGCCGGGATCTTCTTCAGAATCTGCCGGTGAATCTTCAGGTCATATCCCGAATCAATGCGCTTCACCCGTTTGGTCAGCAGGCTGGCCAGCCACGGGTAATCTTCTGTGCGCGGCACCTGGATGCTCACGTCGCACTGGTAATTCACCACGTCGGTGGCGATGGCGTCGAGCTGATGGCGCATGTCTTCGATGTTGGTGAGGTTCAGCGCCACGGTGGTGCTCGGTGCTGCCGGGTCGATGACCTTCGCGGCGGGCTTGGCTTCGGCGGCTTTAAGGGCCTCTTCGGCTTGATCCAGCTCGGCTTTACGGGCGTGGGTGATAGCGCTGTTGACGCCGCCGGTCAGCGCCGGTGCTTTTGGCATCAATGCCCGGGCGCGGCTCAAGGCGGTGGCGGCCGCGTTGACGTCGCCTTTTTGCAGCACGATCTGGCTGCGTTGTAGATAGGCTTCGGCCAGTTGGCGCTGGTAGGTTTCCAGCGCCGGATCATTGGGCGTCTGGGCCTGCAGGGTGGCGAGTTGGTCTTCGGCGGTGGCCAACTCACTGCTGGCCAGGTTTTGCTCCAGCTGCGCGATGGCCGCAGCACGCGGGTCCGTGGCCTCCGGGGCAGCGGGCGGTGTGCTTTGACAGGCACCCAGCAGCAGGGAAAATGCGGCAAGGAGCAGATAACGTGCGGTGAACGGCTTCATTCCTGCGACTCTCTATTTGCGCAAAAAGCGAGCAAGTCTACACCCCTCGACGGGGCAGGACAAAACTCAGCAGAAACAGGGCGGCGGCGGTGACCACGATCGACGGTCCGGCCGGAGTGTCCTTGAACCACGACAACGCCAGGCCCCCACACACTGCAAGCATCCCCAGCAGGCTGGCGCCAATCGCCATTTGCTCCGGCGAGCGGGCGTGACGCTGAGCGGCCGCGGCGGGGATGATCAGCAACGATGTGATCAACAATACGCCGACAATCTTCATCGCGACAGCAATCACCACCGCGATCAATAACATCAAGGCCATGCGCAGGGCGGGCACCGGCAAGCCTTCGACCCTGGCCAGTTCCTCATGCACGGTGATCGCCAGCAGCGGGCGCCACAGCGTCACCAGCAACACCAGTACCATTGCGCTGCCGCCGAGGATCCAGGCCAGGTCGGTGGGGCTGATTGCCAGCAGATCGCCGAACAGGTAAGCCATCAGGTCGATACGCACTTCATGCATAAAGCTCAGCACCACCAGGCCCAGGGATAAGGTGCTCGGTGCCAAGATCCCCAGCAAGGTGTCGGAAGCCAGCGGCTGGCGCTGTTGCAGCGTCACCAATAGCACGGCCAGCAGCAGGCAGCCGGCGGTTACGGCGATGGTCGGGCTCACATCCAACAGGAAGCCCATGGCTACGCCCAGTAGCGCGGCGTGTGACAAGGTGTCGCCGAAATAGGCCATGCGCCGCCAGACCACGAACGAGCCCAGAGGGCCCGCGACCAGTGCCAGAGCCAAGCCTGCCAGCAGGGCGTAGAGCAGAAAATCAGCCATGCTTGCAGCTATCTCCGTGAACGTGGGTATGGGGGGCGCTCGGGTCGTCGACCACCGCGCCATGCAGGTCATGGGCGTGGTCATGATGGTGATGGTAAATCGCCAGGCTTTGCGCGTTTTTGCCGAACAACTCGACAAATGCCGGGTCGCCGCTGACTTGTTCCGGGTGGCCCGAGCAGCACACATGGCGGTTGAGGCATACCACTTGGTCGGTGGTGCTCATCACCAGATGCAGATCGTGGGACACCATCAGCACGCCGCAGCCGTGGCGGTCGCGCAGGCGGGTGATCAGGCTATACAGTTCGGCCTGGCCGGCGACGTCGACGCCCTGCACGGGCTCGTCCAACACCAGCAGTTCCGGTTCGCGCAGCAGCGCGCGGGCCAGCAGCACGCGTTGCATTTCGCCGCCGGAAATACTTTGTACCGGGCTGTCGATCACCTGTTCGGCGCCGACTTCCTTAAGTGCGGCTTGGGCGCGGGCGCGGTCTACGCCGGGCACCAGACGCAGGAAGCGCAATACGGACAGCGGCAGAGTTGGGTCCACATGCAGTTTCTGCGGCATATAGCCCACGCGTAGCTTGGGCTTGCGCCACACACTGCCACTGTCGGGCTTGAGCAGGCCGAGCACGGCGCGCACCAGCGTGGTCTTGCCGGCACCGTTAGGGCCGATCAGTGTGACGATCTGCCCCGGCTCCACGCTCAGTGCGATGTTGTCCAGCACGTTTTGCCCGGCGAACTTGACGCCGACCTGCTCCAGACGGATTAACGCGTTGCTCATCAAGCCCCCTGGCAACCCGAGCACAAACCGACCACTTCGACCGTTTGCCCTTCGACTCGGAAGCCAACGTCGGCGGCGCTGTGGATAATCGCATCGCTGATGCTTTTTTGTTCAAGCTCGATGGCCGCATGGCACACCCGGCAGATCAGGAACTGACCCTGGTGCGCATGCTCTGGGTGGTTGCAACCGACAAACGCGTTGAGGGAGGCGATACGGTGGACCAGGCCGTTTTCCAGCAGGAAATCCAGCGCGCGATAAACCGTAGGCGGCGCGGCGCGGCGGCCGTCCTGCTCGCTGAGCACGCCGAGAATGTCGTAGGCACCCAGCGGTTTGTGGCTCTGCCAGACCAATTCCAGCACGCGCCGCCGCAGGGCGGTCAGGCGCAGGCCTTGGCGTGCGCACAGCGCATCGGCCTCCGACAGCGCGCTGTGCACGCAGTGAGAGTGGTCGTGGGGACGGCTGGCAAGCGGTGTTATAGGCATGAGCGGCGACAGATATTTGATAGAGACGTTATTATGTTACCCGTTCCTACGCCATTGAGTGGTCATCGTGTCCCGACTTTTTCCCGTTTTTGTCGTATTTGTCACCAGTTTATTCATTGCCGGCACCGCTCAGGCCGACGTCAAGGTGCTCACCAGCATCAAGCCGTTGCAGCTGATCGCCGCGGCGGTGCAGGACGGCGTGGCGGTTCCGGAGGTGCTGTTGCCGCCGGGCGCGTCGCCGCATAACTTCGCCTTGCGCCCATCCGACGTACGGCGTGTGCAGTCGGTCGACCTGCTGTATTGGATCGGGCCGGACATGGAGACTTTCCTGCCTCGCGTGCTCAAAAATCGTACAGCCACAACCGTGGCCGTGCAGGACCTGCCTGGCATGCAGTTGCGCCGTTTCGCCGAAGATAGCCATTCCCACGTCGATGAAGACGAACATGATCACGACCACCGTCCAGGCAGCGTGGACGCCCACTTGTGGCTATCGACAGTGAACGCCCGCGTGATTGCCGCGCGCATGGCCTCCGATCTCGCCAGCGCCGACCCTGTCAATGCCGCGCGTTATCAGAGCAACGCCAAGGCTTTCGCCGCACGCCTGGATGCGTTGGACGCGCGATTGAAGAAACGTCTGGCCGGCATCGGCGACAAGCCCTACTTCGTCTTTCACGAAGCCTTCGATTACTTCGAAGCTGCCTACGGCCTCAAGCATGCCGGCGTGTTCAGTGTTGCCGCTGAGGTACAGCCGGGGGCTCAGCACGTCGCGGCAATGCGTACGCGGTTGCAGGAAGTGGGCAAAACCTGTGTGTTCAGCGAACCGCCGCTGCGTCCGCGTTTAGCTGAAACCCTGGTGGCAGGGTTGCCGGTAAAACTGGCGGAATTGGATGCTTTGGGCGGTTACACCCCGGCAACCGCGCAAGGTTATGAGCAGGTGCTGGAAAAGTTAGGCAATGACCTGGCTGGGTGCCTGGAGTCGTTGTAAGTGTTAGCGCAGATCAAATGCAGGAAGGGTTTGCCCCTTCCCGCATTGTTGACCGGATCGGCGCTTAGAGCGCGAATGGCAGGTTGACCGTGACCTGCTGACGCTGCGCTAGGCGATGTTCGAACTCGGCGGGATCGTGAATGAGAACATCCTGCCCGGCAAACGACTCGGCCGCGATCAAGCGCGAGAGCCAGAAGCGTACACACGCTACCCGCAGCATGGTCGGCCACAGTTCGGCTTCCTTGGCGGTAAATGGCCGCAGGCTCGCATAGGCGCCCAACAGTGCGCGAGCGCGGGGTGCGTCGATCACACCGTCGGCGTCCGAACACCAGTCGTTCAGGGCAATCGCCACGTCGTACAGCATCGGGCCCGAGCAGGCGTTGTAGAAGTCGATCAGGCCGGTCAGATGTGTGCCTTCGAACATCGCGTTGTCGCGGAACAGGTCCGCGTGCACGTTGGCCCGAGGCAAGGCGAGGATCTGAGCCTTATGGGCGGCGATTTCATCCAGCGCGCCTTGCAACAGGCGCTGTTGGGCATCGTTAAGATGTGAAATCAGTTGGTTGCCCTCACTGAGCATCCAGTCCAACCCGCGATCGGTCTTACGTTCCAGCACCTTGTCGCCCTGAGTTGCCAGATGCAGGTGACCGAGCAATTCGCCGACCTGGGCGCAGTGCTGGGCATTGGCATCTTTGATGTGCTTGCCGGCCAGGCGCGGCTGCAACAGCGCCGGTTTGCCGGCCAGTTCGCGCAGGGCCACGCCATCGGTTGTACGCAGGGCGTATGGCACGGGCAGGTTGGCGTCGTGGAGTACGTCCAGCAGCTCGATGAAGAACGGCATTTCCTGCACCGGGCCGCGCTCAACCAGGGTCAGGACAAACTCGCCCTGCTCCAGGCTGATAAAGAAGTTGGTGTTTTCGCTACCAGCGGCAATCCCCTGGAAGTCAAGCAGGCGGCCGAGCCCATAAGGGGCAAGAAAGGTTTCCAGCTCGGGCCGAGCCAGGGGGGTAAACACAGACATGGTTAAAACTGCCAGTACGGGCGCCGCGGTGGGCGGCGCCGATTGAAGTTAAGAAGTCATTTCCATTCGAAGATCTTCCATGACGGGATCAGCATATCCGGCTGGTCGGAGCGGATGAAGTTCGCATCGGTTCCGTCTGCGCGCACCAGGAAATACGGCGGGCCCTTCTTAGGGATCACCTTGATTGCGTACAGGAAGCCATTCTGACGATATTCCTGAATAGTCTTGTCGCCTTCGGTGCGAATGGTAACTTGCGGGTCGCCCGAAGGCGCATCGTCTGCCGCCATGGCAGCCATCGGAGCGAGTGCGATCAAGCCGGTCAACAGCAGGCGATTGAATGTACGCATGATAACCTTGTCCCTTTGTTTTCATTGGTCCGGCTATTCTAGCGCCTGACCCGCCGAAAAGGTTGATCCTGCTCATGAGCCAAGCCCCCCTCGTCCTGGTGGACGGTTCGTCCTACCTGTACCGCGCCTTCCACGCGCTGCCACCGCTGACCACCTCCAAAGGCCTGCCGACCGGTGCGGTCAAAGGCGTCTTGAACATGCTCAAAAGCCTGCGCAAGCAGTACCCGGACAGCCCGTTCGCGGTGGTGTTCGACGCTAAGGGTGGGACTTTTCGCGATGACATGTACGCCGAATACAAGGCCAACCGCCCCAGCATGCCTGATGACATGCGCCTGCAGATCGAGCCGCTGCACCAGAGCGTGATCGCTCTGGGCTTCCCGTTGCTGTGCGTCGAAGGCGTCGAGGCCGACGACGTGATCGGCACCCTGGCGCGCAGCAGTGCGGCCGCTGACCGTCCGGTAGTGATCTCCACCGGTGATAAAGACATGGCGCAGTTGGTCGACGGGCACATTACCTTGGTCAACACCATGACCGGTAGCGCCTTGGACGTGGAGGGCGTAAAGGAGAAATTTGGCGTCGCTCCCGAGCAGATCATCGACTATCTGGCGTTGATGGGCGATTCGTCCGACAACATCCCCGGCGTACCGGGCATCGGCCCCAAGACTGCGTCCGGCCTGCTGGTGGGCGTCAATGGTGGCCTCAAAGAGCTTTATGAGCAGTTG
The DNA here is from genome assembly GCF_013285305.1 of Pseudomonas rhodesiae. Lineage (NCBI taxonomy): Bacteria > Pseudomonadati > Pseudomonadota > Gammaproteobacteria > Pseudomonadales > Pseudomonadaceae > Pseudomonas > Pseudomonas rhodesiae. The sequence goes on from NZ_CP054205.1 coordinate 284,021, forward strand.
GATATCGTGCCGACGCTGCCGATCCGTGGGGCCAAGAACCTGCCGGCCAAGTTGGAAGAACACAGGGAAATGGCGTTTCTTTCCTACCAATTGGCGACGATCAAGATCGATGTGCCACTGGACGTGGGCCTGGATGACCTGCATCTGATCGAACCGGACCGTGAAAAACTGCTGGAGCTGTACACCCTGCTGGAGTTCAAGAGCTGGTACGACGAAGTGCAGCGTGATACCAAACGCGTCGAACTGAAGGCGTCGACCGAAGCGGCCCCCGTCGCGGCGGTAGCGGAGGCAGTGGTTGTGGCCCCTGTTGAAGCGGTCTACACCACCATCTTGGATCAGGCCACGTTCGACGTCTGGCTGAAGAAGCTCGACGCTGCAACGTTGATCGCGTTCGACACGGAAACCACCGGGATCGACGCGCATCAGGCGCAATTGGTCGGCGTGTCCTTTGCTGTGCAGCCCCACGAAGCGGCCTACGTCCCCTTAGCCCATTCCTACATCGGCGTACCGCAGCAACTGGATCGCGACAGCGTATTGCTCGCCCTGAAACCGCTGCTGGAAGATCCGAACAAGCTCAAAGTCGGCCAGCACGCCAAGTTCGACATGAACATCCTGGCCAACTGCGCCATCGGCGGCGACCCCGCGCACGGCATCACGGTGCGCGGCATTGCATTCGACACCATGCTCGAATCCTACGTGCTCAATTCCACCGCGACCCGGCATGACATGGACAGCCTGGCGAAGAAATACCTGGACTACGACACAGTCAGCTTCCAAGACATCGCCGGCAAAGGCGCCAAGCAACTCACCTTCGACCAGATTCCACTGGAGCAGGCCGGGCCTTATGCGGCTGAAGATGCCGATGTGACGCTGCGTCTGCATCAGGCGTTGCATGCGCGACTGGCCGCCATCCCGAGCTTGGCCAGTGTGCTGACGGACATTGAAATGCCGTTGGTGCCGGTGTTGGCACGCATCGAGCGTCAGGGTGCCTTGGTGGATGCGCAGCTGCTGGGCGTCCAGAGCATCGAACTGGGCAACAAGATGGTGGAGCTGGAGCGCCAAGCATTCGAGATCGCCGGTGAGGCGTTCAACCTGGGCTCGCCCAAACAACTGGGGGCGATTCTTTACGAAAAGCTCGGGCTTCCGGTACTGAAGAAAACCGGCAAAGGCCAGGCCTCCACCGCTGAAGAAGTGCTGGCCAAGCTGGCGGAAGATGACTACCCGTTGCCCAAAGTGCTGATGCAGTACCGCAGCATGAGCAAGCTCAAAAGCACATACACCGACCGCCTGCCGGAGCAGATCAACCCGCGCACCGGGCGTATCCACACGTCTTATCACCAGGCAGTGGCGGCGACCGGTCGACTGTCGTCCAGTGACCCGAACCTGCAGAACATTCCGGTGCGTACCGCCGAGGGGCGGCGGATTCGCCAGGCGTTTGTTGCGCCCAAGGGCTACAAGCTGCTGGCGGCGGACTATTCGCAGATCGAGCTGCGCATCATGGCGCACTTGTCCAAAGACGAAGGGCTGATGAATGCCTTCCGTCATAACCTGGATGTGCACACGGCCACGGCGGCCGAAGTGTTCAAGGTCGAGCTGGGGGCGGTCACGTCCGACCAGCGTCGCAGCGCCAAGGCGATCAACTTTGGTCTGATCTATGGCATGGGCGCGCAAAAGTTGGGTAAGGACATTGGGGTCGATACCAAGACGGCCAAGGCTTATATCGACGTCTACTTCGCCCGCTACCCGGGAGTGCGCGAGTATATGGAGCGCACTCGGGCTCAAGCGGCCGATCAAGGTTATGTCGAAACCTTCTTCGGGCGCCGGCTGTACCTGCCGGATATCAACTCCAATAAACCCCAAGAGCGCGCCGCGGCGGAACGCACCGCGATCAACGCGCCGATGCAAGGCACGGCGGCGGACATCATCAAGAAAGCCATGGTGCGGGTAGATAACTGGCTCACCGACTCGGGCCTGGACGCCAAGGTGATCCTGCAAGTGCACGACGAACTCGTGCTGGAAGTGCGTGAAGACCTGGTTGCGCAAATCAGCGAGAAGATCCGCGAGCATATGAGCGCCGCAGCCCAGCTGGATGTGCCGTTGCTGGTGGAAGTGGGCGTGGGTGATAACTGGGACGAGGCACACTGATAACGGGCGCTTTGCCATCGCTAAGGGTGGTGGCATTGCGCTTTATGTCGGAAAGACCTGACAGTTATTTCCAATAGTTTTCGAACAGCTTGGAACTTAACCTGTGAACTGCCACTCAGAGTTACTGAATGGGTGGTGAAGCCCTTCAATGCTCCTATGTTGTGTTAAGTGTTGGCAGATATCTGGACCCCGCCCTAGCGGTCCGGAACTTGAACCCCGAACTTCCCCTCCCCATAAGAAGTCCGGGGTTTTTTTTGCCCGCAGAAAAGTTACCCGGCGATTTCCGCGCCTTTGTCCGCCAACTCCATCCAGCCCGCGAGAACGGTGTAAGCCTCTTCCAAGCCCATGCGCTTAGGCGCGGAGAACAATTGGATGGTGATCGTGTCGCCCCAACCCTTGCGGATTTCCGACTGCACTTTGAGCAAGGTATTTTTGGCCGCGCCGTAGGTCAGCTTGTCGGCTTTGGTCAACAGGATGTGCATCGGCATGCCGCTGGCGACTGCCCAATCGAGCATCAGCAGGTCGAAGTCGGTCATTGGATGACGGATATCCATCATCAGGATCAAACCCTTCAAACTCTCCCGGCCACCCAGATAAGCCTCCAGGTGACGCTGCCAGTGCAGCTTCAACGGGATCGGTACTTTCGCATAACCGTAGCCTGGCAGGTCGACCAGACGCCGATCATCGTCTAGCTTGAAGAAATTGAGCAGTTGCGTGCGGCCCGGAGTTTTCGAGGTGCGCGCCAGGCTGGCGTGGGTGAGCGTGTTCAGGGCGCTGGATTTACCGGCGTTGGAGCGGCCGGCGAAGGCGACTTCAAAGCCTTCGTCATCGGGGCATTGGTCAACCTTGGCGGCGCTGAGCATAAACGTGGACTGTTGGCACAGGCCGAGGATGGGATTCTTGAGTTGCATGAGATTTCCGATGTGGGCGGTGCCGAAAAAGGGTGCGGCAAGCGGTGTCGTTTCCGTTTCAGTGGCGCCAGTATATAATGCCGCAGATTTTGTGTGTGCTTTGTCCCAGCGAAGGATGAAGTTCACGGGAGCGATAGACCTTCATTGCGCATTAGAACGCAAAACGCTCTCAAACCCTGAAAAGGTCGATGTATGACCAGATGGTTGCTCGCTGTCGGTGTCCTGATTCCGCTTTACGGTGCTCAGGCTACACAGGAACCAGAAGCGCTGTACAACCGAGTTTGCGTGGCTTGCCATGCTGGCCAGTTGCCGAACGCCCCGAAGCGGGGTGACCAGGCAGCCTGGGCGCCGAGATTGGCGCAAGGTATGGATACGCTGGTACAGCACGTGACCCAGGGTTTCAAGGCAATGCCGCCGCGTGGTTTGTGCATGGACTGCAGTACTGAGGATTACCAGGCCGTCATTGAATGGATGGTGAGTAAACCCGGTAGATAACTCTTAAACCCTTAGCCGTAGTTGGATTAGCTGATGAACAAACTGATCGTGAGTCTGCTGTTGACCCTGGGCATCACCGGTGTTGCCCATGCTGCAGGCGACGCTACTGCGGGCCAGGCGAAAGCCGCCGTGTGTGGTGCTTGCCACGGACCGGATGGCAACAGCCCGGCGCCGAATTTTCCCAAACTGGCCGGCCAGGGTGAGCGTTACCTGACCAAGCAGATGCAGGACATCAAGTCAGGCAAGCGCACGGTGCTGGAAATGACCGGCTTGCTGACCAACCTCAACGATCAGGATCTGGCGGACATCGCGGCGTATTTCGCCAGCCAGAAAGGCAGTGTGGGAGCTGCCGATCCGAAACTGGTAGCGCGTGGCCAGAAGCTGTTCCGTGGCGGTGACCTGAATAAAGGCCTGCCGGCTTGCACCGGTTGCCACTCGCCCACTGGCGCGGGTAATGCCGCCGCCGGTTTCCCACATCTGGGCGGCCAGCACGCTCAATACATCGCTAAGCAACTGACCGATTTCCGCAAGGAAGAAGCCGGTCGTGCCAACGATGGCGATGCGATGACCATGCGCACCATCGCCCGCAAGCTGAGCGACGAAGACATCGCGGCAGTGTCCAGCTATATCCAGGGCCTGCACTGATCGGCGCGGCGACGTTAACGCTCGATTAATCCCGCGATGCAAGCATAAAAAGGGTGGCCCTGGCCGCCCTTTTTTGTGGCCGCTGCCGTTACACTAACGAACTCATGCCTGCGTCGACCGGTCACAACTAAGGTCGCGTGAGGCGACTTTATTTGTCCAGGAGTAAAGCATGCGTAATCTGATCCTCAGCGCCGCTCTCGTCACTGCCAGCCTTTTCGGCATGACCGCTCAAGCTGCCGATGTGCCGCTTGAAGCCGGTAAGACCTACGTCGAATTGGCCAACCCAGTGCCCGTCTCGGTGCCGGGCAAGATCGAAGTGGTTGAGCTGTTCTGGTACGGCTGCCCGCATTGCTACGCTTTTGAACCGACCATCAACCCGTGGGTTGAGAAACTGCCTAAAGACGTGAATTTCAAACGCATCCCGGCCATGTTCGGCGGCCCTTGGGATGCCCACGGCCAACTGTTCCTGACCCTCGAAGCCATGGGTGTCGAGCACAAGGTCCACAACGCAGTGTTCAACGCGATTCAGAAAGAAGGCAAGCGCCTGACCAAGCCTGAAGACATGGCTGACTTTGTTGCCACCCAAGGTGTCGATAAGGATAAGTTCTTGGCCACCTTCAACTCCTTCGCTATCCAGGGCCAGATCAAACAGGCCAAGGAGCTGGCGCAGAAGTACGGCGTGCAAGGCGTTCCGACCATGATCGTCAACGGCAAATACCGTTTCGACCTGGGTTCCACTGGTGGGCCTGAACAGACCCTCAACGTTGCTGACCAACTGATCGCCAAAGAGCGCGCAGCCAAGTAAGGGGCCTTTCATGCGCCGCTGGGGTACCGAACGTGTCGTTGGCCTGCATGATCCGCGTGTCAACGAAGATCACCTGGAATCCACTGGCCAGCTCGCGGACAGCCGTCTGCGCCTGCTCAGTTTCAATATTCAGGTTGGCATCAGTACCGAAAAGTATCGGCATTACCTCACCCGTGGCTGGCAGCATTTGCTGCCCCACAACGGGCGGGCCGTGAATCTGCAGAAGATCGGCGACCTGTTGAGCGATTTCGACCTGGTCGCGCTGCAGGAGGCCGATGGGGGTAGCATCCGCTCTGGTTACATCAATCAGGTGGAACACCTGGCCAGGCTCGGAGCGTTCCCCTACTGGTACCAGCAGCTCAATCGCAACCTCGGGCGCCTGGCTCAGCACAGCAATGGCGTGCTGAGTCGCTTGAAACCCACTGCTATCGAAGACCACCCGCTGCCAGGCCCCAAGGGGCGTGGCGCGATCCTCGTGCGTTTCGGCGAAGGGCCGGAAGCGTTGGTGGTGGTTATGATGCACCTGGCGCTCGGGGGGCGTACGCGCAACCTGCAGTTGGCCTACGTGCGCGAAATGATCGGCAACTACAAGCATCAGGTGCTGATGGGTGATATGAACACTCATGCCAATGACCTGCTGCAAAACTCGCCGTTGCGCGACCTCGGGTTGCTGGCGCCGCAAGTCGAAGCGACGTTTCCCAGCTGGCGTCCGCAGCGCTGTCTCGACCATATCCTGCTCAGTCCCACCCTCACGCTGGAAAGTGTGCAGGTGCTTGCGCAGCCCATTTCCGATCACCTGCCGGTCGCGGTAGAGATTCGTCTGCCGGGTTCGCTCACGGCTGATGCATTGCCCGCGTTGAGCCCCGGCCCTCGCGGACCCCTTGCATGAGCGACGACGCCCAGCGCTGGAAAGAAAAATACCTGTTAAGCATCGAGCAACAAGACAAACTCGAACGCCGCTGGGCTGCGCGCCTCGACCTGCTGCGCCGTGGCCTGGTGCGCAGCACCTTGGCGGCTGAAGGCACCGACCGCGCGGTCGACCAGTGCATGAAGGAGATGCGCGACGTTGTCCGCACCGACGACATGGACGCCGCCCTCGCCGCGCTGCTGCCGCGTCTGGAAAAAGCCGTGTTGGATTCGGAGCAGCGCCGCGAAACCCGGGTTGAACAGATGAGCACCGCGCTGACCTCCCTGGTCACGCAGTTGCAGAAACTGCCGCTGCCCCGCGAGGTGGCGCGACCATTGAAGACCTTCGCTAAACAGTTGGATGGCCGTGTCGGCCAGGCCCGGGAAATTCCGCTATTGCTCAGCGAGCTGAGCGACCTGCAAGGGCAGGCGCTGACTAACCTGGACCCGGATGGCGAAACTCCACGTCCTGGGCCGGGGCTCCTGCAGCGGTTGTTCGGTACCAAGGACGCCACCGTTGAAGCACCTGCCAGCGAGCCGGTTCCCACCCCCTCAGTTGCACCGGTTGCAACTAAACCCGTATCGGAAACCCCGCAGCCCGAGCAATCCGAAGAGCTGACCCAGGCTTTGCGCGCCTTCGCGCCACAACCCGAAGCCGCGGCGCCTCAACCCGCCACACCGATCCAGCCAGCCCAGGTCGCCGTCGAGACCTTCGTCTACGAAGCGCCGCCTCAAGCCGACGCAGCGGCTGTGCCGGTCAAAGCTGAGCTGGCCCGCACGGAACCCAAGGCGCCTGAACTCGAACCGCAGGCGCAAGAGCCGGCCAACGAAAGTGCCCTCGCCGCCTTTATCGACGCACCGCAGCCCGAGGCCATAGAGGCACCGGAGCAGACGGTAATCGGCAGTCTGTCGCTGCCGCCGGTGTTGGACGTGGAGGCGCTTGACCCCGACGAGATGCAATCGGACGGCCAATACGCTTTGCCGGACTCGCCGGAGCCGTCCTACAGCTCCGTGGCCAAGCACATCGAAGACACGCTTATCGGTTTGCTCGAAGAGCTGGACCTGCCCGAGCGTCATCGCCCTCAGGCTGAAGCGATGCGCGAGCGTCTGGCCCACGGTTTGAACTGGTATGAACTGCTACCGATCCTGGATGATCTGGCGGTACTGATGTTGGCGATCACCGACAGCGGCCATCTGGAATTCGAGGCATACCTCAAGCAACTCAATGAGCGCCTCGAAGCCTTCCAGGGTCATTTGAAGGTGGCCAGTGACGGGCATGCCGACAGTAGCTCTGCCGCGCGTGAACTGGATACGCAGATCCGCGAGCAGGTCGATGGGCTGCAAACCAGCGTACAGGACGCCGCCGACCTGGACAGCCTCAAACAGGTGCTGGAGAGCCATCTTGAGGGCTTGCTCGGCACCATGGACGAGCATCGGCAACAACGCGATCTGCGCGAGCAGGAGGTTGCCGAGCGCCTCAAAGGCCTGGCCGAACGCGTCGCCAACATGGAGCAGGAAGCCCAGGGCTATCGTGAACACCTTGAAGTGCAGCGCCAGAAGGCCCTGATCGATCCATTGACCGGCCTGCCCAATCGTGCGGCCTGGAGCGAACGCCTGGACCACGAAATCAATGCCTGGCACCAGCGCGGCAACAGCCTGTCGCTGGCCATGCTGGACCTGGACCACTTCAAACGCATCAACGATGGTTACGGCCACCTGGCCGGCGATAAGGTGCTGAAGATCATCGCCAATGTGCTTAGCAAGCGCCTGCGGCCCACCGATTTCATCGCGCGTTTTGGCGGTGAAGAGTTTGTCTTGCTGATGCCCGATTCGACCCTCGCCGAGGCCTTGGCGGTGGGTGAGGGGCTACGCGAGGCGATTCAAGCGTGTCCGTTCCACTTCAAAGGCGAACCGGTGACGATCACGGTGTCGATGGGCGTGGCGCAATTGCGCTCGGGTGAGCGCAGCGAACTGGCGCTCAAGCGCGCCGATGAAGCGTTGTATCGAGCCAAGGCGGCGGGGCGTAATCAAGTGCAGGCGGCGTAAAAGATGTTGCCTGTTTGTAATTAGGCCGCTCTGTTTCAGTCGGTACGTTACACTGTTGCATTATCGTCTTCAGCGTACTGTCATCCGCCATGAAATCCATTTGTATCGCCCTTGCGTTTCTCCTGCTTGCCGGCTGCGCCAGCGGCCCCCGCATCAACACCAGTCATCCCTCGGTCAACTACGACAATCGCGTGCAATTTGTGATCGTTCATTACACCTCGGCCAACCTGGAACGCTCCCTGGCCTTGTTGACCCACGGCCAGGTCAGTAGCCATTACCTGATTGGCGATGACGTCTCGGCCACCATTTACAAATTGGTGGATGAAAGCCAGCGCGCCTGGCACGCAGGTGAGAGTGAATGGATGGGCCGCACTTGGCTCAATTCAAGCTCCATCGGTATTGAGATTGTGAACCCGGGTTTCAAGGACACCCCGACAGGCCGTCTGTGGTATCCGTATTCCGAGGCGCAGGTGAAGTCGTTGGTCGTGTTGCTTAAAGACATCAGCAAGCGCAACGGCATCGACCCGAAGAACATCATCGGCCACAGCGATATCGCGCCGTTACGCAAGTTGGACCCGGGGCCCTTGTTACCCTGGAAGCGTTTGGCCGATGAAGGGTTGGGGGTTTGGCCGGATGCACAGGCTGTCGCGCGCTTTCAGGTGCAATACACCGCAGAGCTACCGAGCATCACTTGGTTTCAGGAGGAGTTGGCCCGATTGGGCTACCAGACGCCTCAAACCGGTGAGCTGGATGTCGCCACGCGTCATGTGCTCGCAGCGTTCCAGATGCACTTCAGGCCGTCGCGGTTCGATGGCACGCCGGATGCCGAAAGTGCCGCCATTCTGCGCGCCCTCAACCGGCGCTGACCGTCAGAGCGGCAGCGCCATGTAAAACTGGGTGCCCTGCCCCGGCCGCGAATACACCCCCATGCGGCCGCCGTGCAACTGCACGATCTCTTTGCACAACGCCAGCCCCAGACCGGCGCCGCCTTTCTTGCGGCCCACCTGCACAAAGGGTTCGAAGATGCGCCCTTGCTGCCCATAGGCAATCCCTTCGCCGTTGTCTTCGACGCTGATAATCACCCGCTCGCCATGGCGACGCGCTTGCAGGCGAATTTGCCCGCCATCGGCGGTATGGCGCAGTGCGTTGGCCAGCAGGTTGTCGAGTACCCGTTCCAGTTGCGCCTGGTCGGCATATAAGCGTGGCAGGTCGGGCTGGGCTTCGATCAGCAGCTCGATTTGCTGCGCATTGGCCTGCTCTATAAAGCGCCCGCGGGCATGCTCCAGCAGGTCGGGAATCTCACAGGGGCCGAGGGTCAGTTTCTGCAGGCCATTCTGGTAGCGCGAGAAGTTGAGCAAGTCATTGATCAGCTGCATCAGGCGCTGCATTTCTTCGTTAACGGTGTCCAGCAGATCCGCTTCCCGGGACTCTGTGGGGAATTTCGCGCGTTCGCGGAACAGCCCGAACGCCATGTGCATGCCGGTTACCGGCGTGCGCAGCTCATGGGAGGCACGCAGCACGAATTCACTGCGCACGCGTTCGAAGGCGCGTTGCTCGGTCACGTCGTGCATCACCATCACCGCGCCGAGAATATGCCCTTGGGTGTGGCTGACTGGGGTCAGGCTGTAGGTCAGCAGGCGCAGTTCGCCGTCGACTTCCACCTCAAGGTCTTCCGGCGCGCGCTCCAGATTGCCGCCACGCAGCACCAAGTGCAGTTGTTCATCCAGCTCAGGGCGCCCCAGCGCTTCGCCCAGGCCCTGGCCGAGGCGTTCTTCATCCCAGCCCAATTGGCGTTGGGCAACCGGGTTCAGGTGCTCCAGACGCCCTTGGCGATCAATCATCAGCAAGCCGTCGTCGATGCTGTCGAGCACCGCCTGTAGCCGCTGCTGGCCGGCCAGCAGTTCGTCCACATTGGTGGCCTGATGCTGACGCAGCGCCTCGGCCATGATGCCGAAGCGCCGAGTCAGTAGGTTCATTTCCGCGGCTGACGAGATCGGCAGCGTGACCTCGAAATCCCCCTGGCCGATCTTGTCCGCGGCCTTGGCCAGCGCTTCGATCGGCCCGCCAAAGCGCCTGGCGATACCGTGGGCGGTCACGAAGCCGATGATCAGCACCGCCAGGCCCACCAAACCCATGAGACCGGCGATCAACAGCGCGCGGTCGCGGGATTTGCGTTCACTGGTGTTGATGGCTTCCAACGCGCGTTTGTGCTCGGCGATCAAGCCATTGCGCAGCACATTGAATGTCTGGGTGAGTTTGTCGTTATTGCCGCTTACCAGCGACGCAGGTTGGGACTCGTCGAATGCCTTGAGGAAATTCAGGTAGTCGATGCGGGCCTGGCTGAACCCACTGCCTATGCCGTCCTGCCGCTCGTGGGCGATGCCCTCGTCCAGCAGTGCGAAATACTGTTGTTTGGACGCGTCCAGGGCGTTCGGATTGGGCCGCTCGTCGAGCATCAGGATCAACTGGTCGCCCAGGCTTTGGCGCAATTTCAGGCCAAGCTCCAGGGTGACAAAATTGCTGCGGATCAGCGACTCTTGGGTCTTGGCCATCTGCATGACGCTGACCAGGCCCAGGATCAATCCAAGCAGGGCGACCGTGATCAGCGCTGAGATACTCAAGAACAGCCGAGTCCGCAGCTTCATCGCTAACTTCATAAGGTACAGCTCACAGGTTGTACTGTTTTCGTTTGCGGTACAGCGTCGACGCGTCAATGCCGAGGGTGCGCGCCGCCTGATCAAGCGTGTCGCTGGTGGCCAGTACAGCACCAATGTGGGCTTTTTCCAGTTCGTCCAGGCTTAGCGCCGCACCGATGCGCGGGGCGTTGTTGGTCGGTTGCTCGGCCATCCCCAGGTGGCTGATTTCAACCTTTTCCTGCGGGCAGATAATGCTCGCGCGCTCCACCACGTTACGCAGTTCCCGGATATTACCCGGCCAACGATAGTTGAGTAGGGCTTCGCGCGCTTGGTCGCTGAACCCGCGCGCCGGGCGGGCGTACTCCTTGACGAAGCGTGCCAGGAAGCGGTCGGCCAGGGTCAGGATGTCCTCGCTGCGCTCGCGCAGCGGTGGCAGGTGCAGGGTGATGACATTCAGGCGGTACAGCAAGTCTTCCCGGAAGCGGCCGTCGCGCACCATGTCTTCCAGGTTCAGGTTGGTGGCGGCGAGGATACGTACATCGGCACGCCGGGTAACCGGGTCGCCCACGCGTTCGTATTCCTTGTCCTGAATAAAGCGCAGTAATTTGGGCTGCAAAGTGAGGGGAAAGTCGCCGATCTCGTCGAGGAACAGCGTGCCGCCGTCAGCCTGGTTGACCCGGCCCAAGGTGCTTTCGCTGGCGCCGGTAAAGGCGCCGCGGCTGTGGCCGAACAGCTCGCTTTCCATCAGTTCGGCGGTCAGCGACGGGCAGTTGATGGTCACGCAGGATTTTTTCGACCGCTTGCTCCAGCCGTGAATGGCCCGCGCCAGTTCACCTTTACCGGTGCCGGACTCGCCCAGGATCAGGATGTTGGCATCTGTACCGGCCACTTGGCGCGCGGTTTCCAGCACCACCATCATCGACGGGCTGTGGGAGTCGAGGCCGTCCTTGGGCTGGCGCACCGCGCCTTCCAGGGCTTCCAGACGTGCCGAGAGTTGGCGGACTTCCAGCTGCTTGGCGGTGGCCAGGCGCAGTTGGTCTGGGCTGCACGGTTTTACCAGATAGTCGGCGGCGCCGGCCTGGATCGCGTCCACGGCGGTGTCCACGGCCGAATGCGCGGTGACGATCACTACACGCATCCACGGCGCCTGAATACGCATCTGGGCCAGCACGTCCAGGCCATTGTCTTCGCCTAGACGCAGGTCCAGGAAGCACAGGTCGAACACCTGGCGTTGCATCAGCGCGTCGGCTTGGGCGGCGCTGTTGGCGGTGGCGACGGTATAGCCTTCATCTTCCAGGCAATAACGGAAGGTGCGGAGGATCGCGGACTCGTCATCTACTAAAAGAATGCGGCCTTGAAGTTCCTTGGCTGATTCCATCTGTCCCGCGCTCCCTAACTGATAAGTGATGGTGTTTAGTCCCGGAATAATCGGGCAAGTTGCATGGTTTATTCTGACCGACAAAACGAATCGTCGTGCAGGTATCTGCGCTTCTTCTCACAAAGGCCACAGCGAGTGGCCATTTCATGTCATTCGCTCAGTTGGGCAGCGCCCATGTCGCGATGTATCCCTTGATCCGACCGCTGGCCATCGTGCATTTCGCACGGCCCATAGAGGCCCATCGTGCAGGATGCTGGCCCTGTCAGCGAGCGAGTATCTATAACACGCTGATTTTATTGGGTTTTATTTTGTTAAAAACCTGGCATGCGCTCTGCAATACCTCTCCCAAGAGCGTCATGAACGAATAATCAGAATGCGGGAGTACAGCAGCATGACTCGCCAAACCCTCAGCCAATTGCGTGTATCGCCACGGTATGTGCAGCAAGGTTTGTTTGCCAGCTTGGCCATGATGGTCACGTTGATTGCAGGCCAGCAGATTCAGCATTGGCAGGAGAGTCAGCAGCAAGCCCAAGTGTTTGAGCGTCCGGCCATGACCCAGACCCATTTCAGTTCGATGCAGAGCCGCCCCGTCGCCAGCGCTGTCGGTGAGGTGAGCGTCAAGCAATTGCGAGTGGCTGACCAGGATTCAACTCTTGATCAGTTGCCAGCCCAGGAACGTTGGGTGTTCTAGGCAAGAAAAGCGGTCGTCCGCACTGGGCGTCCGTACGGCATGACCGCTGTACCCTCTAATAGAAGCGTAAGGAGAATCACCATGTTGAGTTGGGCAATCACATTTCTGATCATCGCCATTGTTGCTGCAGTACTGGGCTTCGGTGGTATCGCAGGCACCGCAACCGGTATCGCCAAGATCCTGTTTGTCGTCTTCCTGGTGATGTTCATTGCTTCGTTCTTCTTTGGTCGTCGCGGCCGAGGCTGAATATGACCACTTTGTCTCTCAAAGCCATTGCTGCCGCCCTGTTGCTGGGCGGTAGCGGTCTGGCGATGGCCGCCAATGACGGCCAGTCGCGGGCCAATGAATTGCTCAGCGCGGACCCGCAATACCGTGAGACTTGGCAAGGCGTGGTGAAGAAAGAAGAGCGCCTGCCGGAATGGGTGATGAACCTGACCGGTACGGCCGAGCAAATGAATGCCGTCGAAGAGGATGGTGACAAGTACTTGGTGGGCCCGCTCTGCGAGACCGCGGACACATGCCTGAACAAGCGCCTGATCGTCGCTTTCAGCTTTGACAAGGAAGATGCCTACGCCATGTTGGTGGAAGTGCCAGCCGGCCTCCCGGCGGACAAGTCCCCTACGCGGCACGCCGATTACCGTTTTATCGGTAAGCCGGATGAAGGTATGCAAAAGCTGCTGATGGAACAGCTCAAGAAAGACCCGAATTGGTACTAGGTTTCGTTTAAAGCACTTGCTGATAACGGGACCAGCGTCCATAGAAAGAAGCCCTTCGCTTCTTTCTTATGCATGCCTCGCCAAGGGGTATGCATGACCAGGGGGCCGGGTTGCTCTGATCGATTGGGATCGGCGTGACCTACGGGTACAGGGAGTACCTGCGCAAGGGCCGGGTCAGGCGAAAAGCTGCGACGCAGGTTCACAAGTCGTCGACTTGTTGAACTTGCGGCGGGCTTATGCCTCTTATGCCGCCCATAGCCCACCAATTTATTTTCGCCTGCCCTCAACCATTACTGAGTGTGTCGCTGCGACCATCTATCGAGAAAGTCTGCTGGGGTCTATAGGACATTTCAGACACCTCTGCGCTGAATCCTCAAGCATTTATGCCAACCGTTCGACCAGCGCCGAAAACCCTGCGTGAGCCGGAATTGGCCGTTTCACGGCATATTCGCCGGGCAAAATGTCGCATTTGAACTGACCGTTCGGACAGTTATTATCTAAAAAAGCCATGCCGATTCGGCATGGGGTAGGCGTTTACGGCATTAGACGTCGCCCCCTTGCATGGGAATAGTTGCGCCTTTTTTCGCCTGCCAGTAAGTCATTTCGGCCATGCGGCGGCGACCTTTCATGGAGGCGGATGCACACACTTTTTCGCTTTCGAGCGTTGCAGCTGGCGCATTTGCCTTAAGTTCACTTGAAGTAAGGGTAATGACATGAAGAAGGCAAAGCTAAGCCTCGCCTGGCAGATCCTCATCGGTTTGGTACTGGGGATCGCAATCGGTGCAGTGCTCAACCATTTCAGTGCTGAAAAGGCCTGGTGGATCAGCAATGTGCTGCAGCCGGCGGGCGATATCTTTATTCGCCTGATCAAGATGATCGTGATCCCGATTGTGATTTCCTCGCTGATCGTCGGTATTGCCGGTGTCGGTGACGCGAAAAAGCTCGGTCGCATCGGCGTCAAAACCATCCTCTACTTCGAAGTGGTCACCACCATTGCCATCGTGGTCGGTCTGTTGCTGGCCAACCTGTTCCACCCCGGCGCCGGGATCGACATGAGTACCCTGGGCACCGTGGACATCTCCAAATACCAGGCGACCGCCGCCGAGGTGCAGCACGAGCATGCGTTTATCCAGACCATCCTCAACCTGATCCCGTCCAACATCTTCGCCGCCGTCGCCCGTGGCGAAATGCTGCCGATCATCTTCTTCTCCGTGCTGTTCGGTCTGGGCCTGTCGAGCCTCAAGCCTGAGCTGCGCGAGCCGCTGGTGACCATGTTCCAGGGTGTATCCGAGAGCATGTTCAAAGTGACCCACATGATCATGAAATACGCCCCCATCGGTGTATTCGCGCTGATCGCGGTGACTGTGGCCAACTTCGGCTTCGCCTCCCTGCTGCCGCTGGCCAAGTTGGTGATCCTGGTTTATGTCGCCATCCTGTTCTTCGCTTTTGTGATTCTCGGCCTGATCGCGCGCCTGTTCGGCTTCTCGGTGATCAAGCTGATGCGCATCTTCAAGGATGAACTGGTGCTGGCCTACTCCACCGCCAGTTCCGAAACCGTGCTGCCGCGCGTGATCGAGAAGATGGAAGCCTACGGCGCGCCGAAGGCGATCTGCAGCTTTGTGGTGCCGACCGGCTACTCGTTCAACCTCGACGGTTCGACCCTGTACCAGAGCATCGCCGCGATCTTTATCGCCCAGTTGTACGGCATTGACCTGTCGATCGGTCAGCAACTGATGCTGGTACTGACCCTGATGGTCACCTCCAAAGGCATCGCCGGTGTACCGGGCGTGTCCTTTGTAGTACTGCTGGCGACCCTGGGCAGCGTGGGCATTCCGCTTGAGGGCCTGGCGTTCATCGCCGGTGTCGATCGTGTGATGGACATGGCGCGTACCGCTCTGAACGTGATTGGTAACGCGTTGGCCGTGCTGGTTATCGCCCGTTGGGAAGGCATGTACGACGACGCCAAGGGCGAGCGCTACTGGAATTCCCTGCCGCACTGGCGCAGCAAGGAAGCATTGCCGGTCGGCGAGGTCAGCCGCGGTTGAACCCCATGAGCTGAACAACGCAAACCCCGGGTAAATCCGGGGTTTGTCGTTTCTGCCGGCCCCGCTATCATTCGCCCCATCATTCGAGGGGATTCAACTGATGCTCAATGGCCTGTGGCTTGGCTTCTTTGTCGTGGCAATGGTGTCAGCACTGGCGCAATGGCTGGTCGGCGGTAACGCTGGGATCTTCGCGGCGATGGTGGAAAGCATTTTCGCCATGGCCAAACTGTCGGTTGAAGTGATGGTGTTGCTGTTCGGCACCCTGACGTTATGGCTGGGCTTTCTACGCATCGCCGAAAAGGCCGGCATCGTCGATTGGCTGGCCAAGGCCCTCGGCCCGCTGTTTCGTCGCCTGATGCCGGAAGTGCCGGCGGGTCACCCCGCTATCGGTCTGATCACCCTCAACTTCGCCGCCAACGGCCTGGGACTGGACAACGCCGCCACCCCCATCGGCCTCAAAGCCATGAAGGCGTTACAAGAACTCAACCCGCTGCCGACCACCGCAAGCAATGCGCAGATCCTGTTCCTGGTGCTCAATGCCTCGTCGCTGACGCTGTTGCCAGTGACCATCTTCATGTACCGCGCCCAACAAGGCGCCGCCGACCCGACGCTGGTGTTCCTGCCGATTCTGCTGGCGACCAGTGCGTCGACCCTGGTGGGCCTGCTCTCGGTTGCCGTCATGCAGCGCCTGCGGCTGTGGGACCCGGTGGTGTTGGCTTATTTGATTCCAGGCGCGCTGATGCTGGGCGGCTTCATGGCGTTGCTGGCGACCCTGTCCGCCACGGCACTGGCCGGGTTGTCGTCGATTCTCGGCAACCTGACCCTGTTCGGCCTGATCATGCTGTTCCTGCTGATCGGCGCGTTGCGCAAGGTGAAGGTGTACGAAGCATTTGTCGAAGGCGCCAAAGAAGGCTTCGATGTCGCCAAGAACCTGCTGCCGTACCTGGTGGCGATGCTGTGTGCGGTGGGCGTGTTACGTGCCTCCGGCGCGCTGGATTTCGGCCTGGAAGGGATTCGCCATGTGGTGGCGTGGACGGGCATGGACACGCGCTTTGTCGATGCCTTGCCGACTGCGATGGTCAAGCCGTTCTCCGGCAGTGCCGCGCGGGCAATGCTGATCGAGACCATGCAGACCCAAGGCGTGGACAGCTTCCCGGCGCTGGTGGCCGCGACGATTCAGGGCAGTACCGAAACCACCTTCTATGTGTTGGCGGTGTACTTTGGTTCGGTCGGTATCCAGCGCGCGCGGCATGCGGTGGGTTGTGCGTTGCTGGCGGAGTTTGCCGGTGTCGTGGCGGCTATCTCGGTGTGCTACTGGTTCTTTGGCTGAGAGTTAGATAGCTATCGGGGGCAAGCCCCCTCCCACCTATTGACTGTGAATACATTCAAATGTGGGAGGGGGCATGCCCCCGATGAGGCCCTTAGCGCTTCACGCCCCGGTTGCCCTGAGCCACCACCCAATCCACCACCTGCTTGTTCAGCTGATCCCCTGCCTGGCCAAACGCAGCCACCACCCCTGGCACCTGGGTATCGCTCACCGGCTGGCGCACTTCAAAGCGCCGACTGGCCAGAATCCGTTGATCGCTCCCACGTACCAGGCGTGCGTCCAGGCGAATCACCACCTCCACCGCATTGCCCCGGTATTGGCTCTGAAACGCCTGCAACTGCCCGCCCAGTTCATAGTCGGCCTGCAGGTTGGTGTCATCGGTGCTGAGCAGCGTGACCCGGCCATCGCGCTGGAAGCCGTCGAGCAGGCGATTACGCAACAGCACCGGCGCCGGATCGCTCCAGCGCGAGTTCGCATAGCTGCTGATCAAGTCGCCATTGGGCACCACGGCAATGCGCGGGCTGTCGAGAAATTCGCTGGTTTGCGGCTTGGTCACGCGCAGCGACCAACTCACCGGCGTGCCTTGGCTGGTGGCTTGGGCCGAAGCCAGGCGGTACACGTCGGACGGGTCGGCTTTGGGCAGGATCGAGCACGCGCTGATCAGCGCCAAGGCCACAGGGACGATCAGTTGATAAGCACGCTTCATGGCGTGAACTCCTTGTTCTTGTCGCTGCCCAGCAAGTAACCGCTGGGGTTGGCTTCCAGGCGGCGGGAGATGGCGCGCAGCGAGCCGAGGGTTTCGCGCAGTTCGCGCACGGCCGGCGCCAGTTCGTTGAGCCCTTGCATGCCGCTGTTGACCGAATCCTTGTTGTTGGTCAGCAAGGTATTGATGGTGGCGGTGCTTTGCTCAAGGGACTTCATGGCCTGTTCGGCGCTGCCGAAGGCTTGCTTGCCCTGCTCGTTCAGCAGGCCATTGGCATTGCGCATCAGCACGGTGGTCTGTTCCAGCGCGGCGCTTGCCTGTTTGCTCACTTGCATCAATTGCTGCATCACAACCTTGATATCGCCACGCTGGTCAGCGATGGCGCCGGTCGTTTGTTCCAGATGTGCAAGGGTATTGCTCAAGTGCTCGACGTTTTCCGCGGAGAACATGCTGTTGGCGTTGTGCAGCAGCACATTGATGCTGGTCATCAGATCATTGCTGTTGTTAAGCAAGCGCGCGATGGGCGAAGGTGAGGCGATGATTTCCGGCAGGTTGCCATTTTTGCCTTTGAGTTCGGGGCTTTGCGGCGTGCCGCCACTGAGCTGGATGATCGAGGTACCGGTGATGCCGGTCAGCGCGAGTTTGGCCTGGGTGTCTTCCTTGATCGGCGTCTGCCCGGCCAGGCGAATACGAGCGAGGACGCGACGCGGGTCTTTTGGGTCCAGGCGCAGGCTGATCACATCGCCCACCTTGATCCCGCTGTATTGCACCGCACTGCCTTGGGACAAACCGCTGACCGCTTCATTGAAGACCACTTCGTAATCCTGGAACGCGCTGTCGACGCTGGACTTGGCCAGCCACAAGCCAAACAGCATGGCGCCGACCACCACGATCACGCTGAACAGTCCGATCATCACATGATGGGCTCGGGTTTCCATGTCATACCTCGTTGAGCGATTGAGCGGCATCCAATGCCGCGCGGCCACGGGGGCCGTGGAAATATTCGTGAATCCACGGGTCGTCCGTTTCCGAGACGACATCGATAGCATCGGCCACCAGCACTTTTTTCTGCGCCAGTACTGCCACGCGGTCGGTGATGGTGTACAGCGTGTCCAGGTCGTGGGTTACCAGGAACACGCTCAAGCCCAGCGCGTCGCGCAGGGTCAGGATCAGTTGATCGAATTGCGCCGCGCCGATCGGGTCGAGGCCCGCGGTGGGTTCATCAAGGAACAGGATGTCTGGATCCAGCGCCAAGGCTCGGGCCAGAGCGGCGCGTTTGATCATGCCGCCGGACAACGAGGCCGGGTACTTGTCGGCCGCCGACAGCGGCAGCCCGGCCAGCGCCAGTTTCACCGCAGCCAAATGCTCGGCATCGGCGCGGCTCAGGCCCGCATGTTCGATCAGTGGCAGCGCGACGTTCTCGGTCACCGTCAGCGAGGAAAACAGCGCGCCCTTCTGGAACAGCACGCCGAAGCGCCGTTCCACCAGGGAACGCTCCTGTTCCGGCAGGCTCGGCAGGTTCTTGCCGAACACCCGCACTTCACCCTCGTTTGGCCGGCGCAGGCCGACGATACTGCGCAGCAGCACCGACTTACCACTGCCGGAACCGCCCACCACCGCGAGGATTTCACCTTTATACAAGTCCAGATCGAGGTTCTCGTGCACGCGCTGGCTGCCAAAGCGATTGCACAGGCCGCGCACTTCAATCACCGCCTCGGCGGGTGCCCGGTGTAGACGGCTCACCAGCTCATCTCCATGAAGAACAGAGCCGCGACCGCATCCAGCAAGATCACCACGAAAATCGATTGCACCACGCTGGAGGTGGTGTGGGCACCGACCGACTCAGCACTGCCGCTGACCTTGAAGCCCTCCAGGCAGCCAATCGCCGCGATCAGGAAAGCGAATATCGGGGCTTTCACCATGCCCACCAGGAAATGTTGAACCCCAATGTCCGATTGCAACAGCGAGAGGAACATCGCCGGTGAAATATCCAAGGCCACGGCGCATACCACGCCACCGCCGACAATCCCCGAGAGCATCGCCAGAAACGTCAGCATCGGCAGCGCCACCAGCAGCGCCAGCACGCGGGGCAGCACCAGCAACTCCATCGGGTCCAGCCCCAGGGTGCGGATAGCGTCGATTTCTTCGTTGGCCTTCATCGAGCCGATTTGTGCGGTAAACGCACTGGCCGTGCGGCCAGCGATCAGGATCGCCGTCAGTAGTACGCCGAATTCTCGTAGGAAAGAGAACGCCACCAGGTCCACGGTAAAAATCGTCGCGCCAAAGCTTTTGAGCACGGTGGCACCGAGAAAGGCCACTACGGCGCCGACCAGGAAGGTCAACAAGGCCACGATGGGTGCGGCATCCAGGCCGACCTGTTCGAGGTGGGCAACCATGGGCGTAATGCGCCAGCGCTTGGGCCGGAACAGGCTGCGGGCGAAGGTTTCGAGGATCAGGCCGATAAAGCCCAGCAGTTTCTTGCTGTCCTGCCACACCTTGTCCACCGCTGCACCGATACGCGCCAGCACCTGAATACCGGTAGCTTCTTCGGGGGCTTTGTCCGGCACGCAGAAGTCGTTGAGGGAGCGATACACGGTTTTAAGCAGTGCGCGGTCGGCGGTGGACAGGCTGCAATCGGTCTGCTCGGCGGATTGCTCGATGCGGGTCGGCCCGAGCAGTTCCACCAGCAGTGACGCGCCAGCAGTGTCCAGGGCGCCGAGGCCATTGAGATCGATGCGCGCGCCGGCGTCGTATTGGCCGTCGAGCTTGTCCGACAGCTTTTTCAGGCTGGCGTAGTGGGCAAGCGTCCAGTCCCCCGTAATCCTGAGTAACGGAGGGGCGGTGGACGTATCGAGATGGGCGGCGCCGGCCGTGGTGTGGGTGGTCATAAGCTCCGAGCTTGTTTGCTATCCACAAGTCCTACGTAATAGCACGAAGCAGCCTACTGTGGGTTGTCCGTTTGTGCTGCGTCGGTGACTTTAAAGCGCAGCACGCCGATCACTTGTCCGTCTTCGGTGAGCACCCTCACCTGCCAGCGCCCTACGGAGTCGGCCGGGAAGTTCTGCTTGTGGGTCCAGGCGCGGTAGCCCTCTTTGCGTCCGCCGTGAATATCCAGGGCGATACGGTCCACTTCTTTGCCGTTGAGTTTCCACACATGGTAGATGCGCTCATCCAGCCCCCGCGGCGCGTTGATAGCGGTGTAGGCATACAGCCCGCCGTTTCGCAGTTGCGCGGCGCTCACTTGTTTGAGGTCATCGCCTGGGGTGCGGTCCTGCAACTGCGTGCTGATGGCCACTTCGGTCATCCACAGCGTGGCCGGCGGCACCCAACTGCGCAGCAGCCAGCCCGCCGCGCCGATGGCGGCCGTGACCCCCAGCAGCATCGCCCAGCCCTTGAGGCTGCGCAGCGGCAGGCTCACGGCCAGGCTCGGAATCGACAAGGCCATGGCCACGCCGAGGGCGAGTTTGTAACTCTCGGCGGTGGTCAGGTGCAGGATGATCGGCAGTGCAGTGAGCAGCGCGGCGAACAGGGTCAGGGTGTGCAAGGCCAGGAACAGCGAACGCTTGGGCGCCAGCCACTTGTAGTACAGCGGGTCGATGATCGACACCAGCGCCGCGGCGCCGAGCAGCCCTGTAAATATCGATTGGCCACTGTTCCAGGCCGTGGTGACGAAAAAGAACGGCAGCACGAAGAACAGACTTTCCTGGTGGATCATCTGGGTCGCGTAGCGCAGCAGAGGTTCGGGAATTTCCCGCTTGAAGAGTTTGGTGAACAGCTGCGTGAAGCTGTTTTCGAGCATCAGCCATAGCCAGCTCACCAGCATGATCACCGCGATCCAACTGGCCATGCCCTGCTGACGGTCCACCAGGATGAAGCTGCACACCCCCGAGATAAAACCACCGAGTGCGATCACCCCTGGGTAGCGCTTCATCAGTTCAAGGATGCGCTGGATATAGTGAGTCAGGTTTGGCATTCGGCGATTCGCAGTGTGTGTAGGAAAAATCCCAGACAGAATAACGTCTTAGCCGGGTGTTCGGTGTGTCATTGCACAACCCGTTTGCGATAACGCCGCACGCTTACCCACAGGATCGCGATCACCCCCAGTAGGCCGACGCCGAGCCCACTCAGGCTGTCGTAGCTCAACAGTGGTTTTTCGATGCGCCAGTAGCCGGGTTGCTTGAGCAACTCGCGCAGTGTCTGGTTGGCCTCGTCCAGTTTGACTGCCTTGATGCGTTTGGCTGGGTCGCTGAAATGGCCGTTGTCATAGTCGCTGGTAGCGCTCCAATAGTAGTCGGCCAGCGCGCTGTTGCCCTGCACAGCCCAGGCTTGTCGGGCAATGGCCGCTTGTTGCAGGCGCGCAAAGGTGGCCGGGTCCAGGCCGTCTTTGAGCAATTGCGTCTTGAGGTCTTGCAGTACCTGTTCGGCTTCGCTGAGGTCTTCCCGTTCCAGGTCTGCGTTCAGGCTCAGAAAACCGACGCCGCCGAGCACTTCGCGTTCGGCCCAGGGGCCGTAGGACAGACCATGTTTGAGGCGCAGTTGGCGGTACAGCGCCCAGTCCAAGTAGTCCTTGAGCAGGTCGTAGGTTTCATCGTGCTGGTCGTCCAGCACCGGTTCCGGCAGCAGCCAGTGCAGTTTGACGCTGTTGCCCAGCCATCCGTGGATCAGTTCGCGATGGGCGGCGGCGGCCTGTTGGATCTGCGGCAGCGGTAAATGGTCGCTGGGTTCGACCGGCGTCAATTGGCCGTAGGTGCGTTCCAGATAGGCCGGCAGCAGTTTGTCGAGATCGCCGACGACGATCAGCGTCATGTTGTTGGGGGCGTACCAGTCCTTGCGCAGTTTTTGCAATTGATCGCGGGTCAGGTGATTGACCTCGGCGCGTTCGGCACATTTAAGTCCCAGCTCGACGGCCAGTTGATTGCTGGCGGTGTGGCCCAGGTCCTGGCGGTCAAGCAGGCGTTGCAGGCGTGAGTAGTGGCCGCCGTCCTCACGTTCCACCACCTGTTTAGCTGCATTGATGTGGGCGTCGGTCAACTCGGTGCGAGTAAGGATCGCCAGCAGCAGGTCCAGCACTTTGCGCTGGTTATAGGCGGGCGCTTCGATCACGAAGGTGGTATCGGCGTTGCTGGTGTAGGCATTCCATTCGCCGCCCAGGGCTTGCATGCGTTCTTCCAGATCGCCTTCGTCGCCGCCATCGATGCCGCTGAACAGCAGGTGTTCAAACAGGTGAGGCAGCTCTTTGTCCTCGCACCGGAAGTCATCCAGGCCCACACCCACCACCAAGCGAATCGCCACATGCCCGCGCTCGGTACCCGGTTTGAGCAGCAGTTGCAGGCCGTTGGGCAAGGTGTAGCCCTCGACTTGCAGGCGGTCAAAGGCAAAGGCGTGAGCGGCGCCCATCAGCAGGCAGGCGAATAACAGGCGACGCATAACTGGCTTCCTGGCGAGTGAGGTCAGTTGTAACTGACTTCACGGGCCATCGTACGTTCAGGGTGAATGCGTGATGTCGGCAATATCTTCGGCCGAGAGTGCGCCGGTGTCGGACGTTTCCAACACCACATACGCACTGCTGCAAAACAACGAGTTCAGGCGCTTCATGTCGGCAATCAGCTCCAGATGCAGGGAACTGGTCTCCAGGCTTTGTACGATCTTGCGCTGCAGACGGCTGACATGGGCATGGGCCAGGCGCCGCTCCTGGGCGCGGAAGCGGCGCTTCTCGCGCAGCAGTTGGCGCGCGCTGTGGGGGTCGGCGCTGAGAAACACCGACAGCCCCAGGCGCAGGTTGGCGATCAACTGGCTGTGCAGGTCGGTGAGTTCTTCCAGGCCCACCTCCGAGAACTGCCGGCGCTGGGAGGTCTTCTGCTGCTGGACCTTGCGCAGCATGCGTTCGATCAAGTCGCCGGCCAGCTTGAGGTTGATCGATAGCTCGATGATTTCGGCCCACCGGCGGCTGTCTTGTTCGCTGAGGTCTTCGCGGGGCATTTGCGCCAGGTAGAGCTTAATGGCGCTGTAGAGCGCTTCAACGTCATCGCTGAGGCTGCGCATTTCCTGGGTGATGGCCGTCTGTTTGCCGCGCAGTACTTCCTGCATGGCGGTGAGCATATTGTCGATCAGGTCACCCAGGCGCAGGGTCTCTCGCGCGGCGTTGGCTAGCGCCAAGCTGGGAGTGGTGAGGGCGGTAGGGTCCAGATGCCGTGGTTTGGCTTTGCCATTGACCTCTTCTCGCTCTGGCAGCAGCCACGTGCACAAGCGTGCCATCGGGCCGATGGTGGGCAGCAGGATCAGGCAGCGGCTGACGTTGTAGAGCAAATGAAAGGTGATGACCATGCCCTGGGCGCTGTAGTCCAGGTTATCCATCCAGCGTACGAGCGGGTCGAGCACCGGGATGATCAGCAGCAGACCGATCAGTTTGTACAGCAGGCTCCCTAGGGCGACCTGGCGACCGGCCGCGTTCTGCATGCTGGTACTGAGAAATGCCAGTATGCCGCTGCCGATATTGGCGCCGATCACCAGGCCGATTGCCACATGCAGGCCGATCACGCCGGCGCCGGCCAGGGTTGCGGTCAGCAGCACCGCGGCCAGGCTGGAGTAGGAGATCATGGCGAACAACGCGCCGACCAAGGCGTCGAGCAGGATGTCGCCGGTCAGCGACGCAAACACGACTTTGACTCCCTGGGCATGGGTAATTGGTCCCGCCGCTTCGACGATCAATTGCAGCGCCAGGATGATCAGCCCCAGGCCGATGCCCACCCGGCCCAACTGCCCTGCCCGCGTCTGTTTGCGCGACAGGAAGAAAATCACCCCCAGAAAAATCAACAGCGGCGACAGCCAGGACAGATCAAAGGTGAGTACCCGCGCCATCAAGGCCGTGCCGACGTCGGCGCCGAGCATGGTGGCCATGGCCGGCATCAGCCCCATCAGGCCCTGGCCGACGAATGATGTCACCAGCATCGCCGTGGCGTTACTGCTCTGCACCATGGCGGTCACCAGAATGCCGGCGATAAACGCCAGCCAGCGCTTGGCCATGTTCTGACCGATGACGTGGCGCAAGTTGGAACCGTAGACCCGCAGGATGCCGGTTCGGACGATGTGCGTGCCCCAGATCAGCAGGGTCACGGCGGAAAGCAGATTGAGCAAGGTCAGCATGCTCGGCCCCCCGTGTGGGTGGGCTCCAGAAGGAGCCAATGAGAATTGCCGCGTGCCGTTCTACGTCTTGTACTTAAGCTGTAGTTGGCGAATGGGCTCGGCGCCAGCATCGCATAGCTAAAGTGGGGATTGAAACAAAACTGTCATGAAATCAGCTTTTTGCTATGTAAAAAAAACGGGGCGCGAAGGCCCCGTTTTTGTTCAGGCTCGGGTTTACTGACCCGGAATGTCCTTGCGCAGTTTCACCGGATCCTGCTGCTTTTTCTTTTTCGCGATGGCGGTGCGCATCTTGATGTTTACCGCTTCCACCGCCAACGAGAACGCCATGGCGAAGTAGACGTAACCCTTCGGCACATGCACATCGAAGGATTCGGCGATCAGCACGGTACCCACCACCAGCAGGAACGACAGCGCGAGCATTTTCAATGACGGGTGCTTATCGATGAACTCGCTGATCTTGCCGGCCGCCAGCATCATCACCAGTACGGCGACGACGATCGCGGCGACCATGACCGGCACATGGGACACCATGCCGACCGCAGTGATCACCGAGTCCAGGGAGAACACGATGTCGATGATCGCGATCTGGATGATGGTGTAGATGAACTTGCCACCGGCGCCCTTGGGCTCCTCGTGGGTTTCGTCTTCGCCTTCCAGCGCGTGGTACATCTCCTGGGAGCTTTTCCACAGCAGGAACAGGCCACCGAAGAACAGAATCAGGTCGCGACCGGAAATGCCCTGGCCGAGGACCACGAACAGGTCGGCGGTCAATTGCATCACCCAAGTGATCGACAGCAGCAGCATGATGCGCGTGACCATTGCCAGCGCCAGGCCGAAAATCCGGGTGCGCGCTTGCATGTGCTTGGGCATGCGGCTGACCAGGATCGAAATCATGATGATGTTATCGATGCCCAGAACGATCTCGAGGGCCGTCAGGGTGAAGAAGGCAATCCAGATCTCCGGATTGGTCAGCCATTCCATGTGTATTCCTTTGCGCAAGTGTTGAACCGCGCCGGTCTGGAACCGGCGCAGTGGGTTGTACGGTTATAGAGTGCTGAACAGCGGAAAAATCCCCATCAGCAAGGCGGCGAACATTATGCACAGGCACACCAGCACTGCCCACTTCAACGTAAAGCGCTGGTGATCGCCAAATTCGATACCGGCCAGGGCCACCAGCAGGTAGGTCGAGGGGACCAACGGGCTGAGCAAGTGCACGGGCTGACCAACGATGGAAGCGCGGGCCATTTCCACGGCGGTGATGCCATAGTGGCTGGCGGCTTCGGCGAGTACTGGCAGTACGCCGTAGTAGAACGCGTCGTTGGACATGAAGAACGTGAACGGCATGCTCACCAGCGCGGTGATCACCGCCAGGTACGGGCCCAACGCTTCAGGGATGACCGCCAGCAGGCTCTTGGACATAGCATCGACCATGCCGGTACCCGACAGAATGCCGGTGAAAATGCCCGCCGCGAAGATCAGCCCCACCACCGCCAGCACGCTGCCGGCGTGAGCGGCTACGCGGTCTTTTTGTTGTTGCAGGCACGGGTAGTTGACGATCATCGCGATGCTGAACGCCACCATGAACAGCACCGGCAGCGGCAACAGACCTGCAATCAGAGTGCACATCAGCGCCAGGGTCAGGGCGCCGTTGAACCAGATCAGCTTCGGACGGCGAGCGTCCGGGTACTGCGACACACTGATCTCGCTGTGGTCGATTTCGTCGACTTGCAGGTGCAGTTCACCCAAGCGCGCACGTTCGCGCTTGCCGTACATGTAAGCGATCACCAGGATCGCCACCACGCCGGCGGCCATGGCGGGGATCATGGGTACGAAAATATCCGACGGGTCCACATGCAGCGCACTGGCGGCGCGGGCGGTGGGGCCGCCCCAGGGGGTCATGTTCATCACGCCACCGGCGAGGATGATCAGGCCGGCCATGATCCGCGGGCTCATGCCGATGCGCTGGTACAGCGGCAGCATGGCGGCTACGCAGATCATGTACGTGGTGGCGCCGTCACCGTCGAGGGACACCACCAGGGCCAGCACCGCGGTGCCGACCGAGATTTTCAGCGGGTCGCCCTTGACCATCTTGAGGATCTTGCGCACGGCCGGGTCGAACAGGCCGGAGTCGATCATCAAGGCAAAGTAGAGGATGGCGAACATCAGCATCACGCCGGTCGGCGCGAGCTTGGTGATGCCTTCGAGCATCATCGGGCCGATCTTCGGCGCGAAGCCGCCGAACAGCGCGAACAGGATCGGCACAATGATCAAGGCGATCAGCGCGGACAAGCGCTTGGTCATGATCAGGAACATGAACGTGATGACCATGGCAAAGCCAAGGAAAGTCAGCATAGGAATACTCCAGGCGTAGCGCGGCTAGGGAATGGCGAACCGGAACGGTTCAGCGCAGAACGACAGTCACGAGGCTTACGGATGGAGTTGGAGCGAACAGGCGGGTACGGACGGACATCGGGGATCACCATTGTTGTTGTGTACAGCCGGTCTGTTGCCGGCAGTTGGGGGCGATCCTAGACGCGTAAGCTTTCAGCCAGCTTTCGCTGGCAAAACAGTTGGTGGTGGGAAGATGCGCGGTCTTCAGGGGAACGCATGTCAACTATCGCGGGGGCCTCAGGGCAGTTCGAGGCCGCCCGCCGCCTTGTGCAGTTTGCGCAGATGTTCACCGACCTGCTTGAGGTTGGCTTCACAGGCGGCGATCTCGGCGGCACGGGACGGATCCAGCAGCGCCCTCACCTCTTTGTCCAGCTCGCCGGTCAGCGATTGCAATTGCTTTTGGCGCTCGGCGCTTTCTGACTCCAGGCGCGTGGCTTCCGACGGTTGCGGCAGACCGTAGCCGCCACTGCCCAGCAGTTCAGCCGGGCGACTGAGAAAGCCACTGTTGGCAAGGATCTGCTGCAACGTGGCGTTGGCTTTCTCCATGCCGCCGTTTTTCAACTCGCGGGCGCCGAGGTAACGCTGCTTGACCTCATCCTGGGCCAGCATCAGCTGTTTACGGAAGCTCGCCTGTTCCAACAGCAGCAACGCCGCACTGGTGCGCAGATCGGCCTGGTTGAACCACACGCGACGTTGCTCGGCGCTGAGGGAGAGCCAGTCTTCAACCTGAGTCTGTTTGATCGGCAGATGTTTGCGCAGCACGTCGAACATGGCCTGGTAGCGTTCGCGGAAGGAGTCGAAGTGATACCCCAGGCGCAGCGCTTCACGTTTGTCGTCCAGCACGCTGGTATCGGCCAGACCGCGAGCCTGCAGTACTTCCAGCAAGCCATTGGGGGTAATGTTGTCCAGGCCGGTCAGCTGCGGGTTGGCGCTGCCGCTGCGCAACAGTTTCAGGCTTTCCACGGCACAGTTATTGGACAGGAAGAAATAGTTGCCGTCGTAGCTCCAGTGCATTTCAGCGGCGTGCTCGACGGTTTCGTTGATCTCCCGGCGCGTGAGTTTCAGCGGGACGGAGGCCAGGCCGCGCAGTTCGGTCTTGGTGTATTCATCGATCACCTGCGCCAGCGGCAATACGAACAGCCGTGACGGGTATTTGCCCACCAGACCGTCCCAGCTCGACAGTTGCACGTCACCGACGAAAGCGCGGTAGGACAGCACCAGGTGCTGGTCCAGATCCAGCCGACAGTCCGGCCCACGCGGGCGGCCCGGGGCGCAGATCACCAGACGCAACATGCTGTGGCCCCAACGGCTCACTAGGTTCTGGTTGGCTTCGGCCAGCAAGTAGTCAATCTGGTATACCCGCTCGGGATCGATATGACCCAGCGGCGTTTTGGCGAAATCGTTGCCGGCATTGAGAAACGCGTAAGTCTTGGCGCAGGCATCCTGTTCGGGCGGGGCCCAGCCGAAGTGATCGCGGTAGTAACGGAACAGTGCCGGGCGCCGGCAAGCGTAGCTCGGGTCGAGGAGGAAGTACTCCATATTGACCGCGACGAATTCCAGCGGGCTGGTGGTTTCGTACAGGTCGGGGCTGCGCACCACCTGGCGGTTGTGTTGTTCGCGTTCGCCGCGCCTGCCGACGTATTGCGGCCAACCGGCGAGGTCGAGCAATCGCGGGTCATCGCTGAGGGTGAAGCGCCGGTCGTTCTGGCCACGGCACTGATCCGGCAGGCCGATCACGCCGGTGATGCTGTTCTGGCGACTGCAGCGCTGGATCAGCCTGCGTTCGTCTTCGGACCACAGGCGCGCGCGATCATAGATGTGAGTCAGTTCATGCAGGACCGTGGCCAGCATTTCCCGGCGCACGGTGCCGTGGGGGCGATTGGTTTTACGCGTGGCGGCGCTGCCGTCGGTCAGGCTGGCCAACAGGTTGCGGTTGAGGTCCAGCTCGGACACCAGGGAGGCTTGGCCGTAAGCGTTTGCAGGCATCTGGTCGGTCCAGCCGACATCGATGCGTCGGTCCAGTTGCTCGATAAAGCGCGGCGGCAACGCGCGCATCGCATCATCGAGCAATGCCTGGCTGGCCTGCTGTTCAGCCGGGCTCAAGCCCTCGGTCTTGAGCCGCAGTTGCAGGCTGGCCTGGGCAGCGCTGGCGCATAGCAGCACAGTCCCGGCCAGGAGCCAGGCCGCGAGGCGCCTCACAGTGCGAGGATGGCTTCGGCGAGAGTCTGGTCGCTGGCATCGCGTGCTTCAGGCAGGCGGGTTCGCAGGGTATCGAAGGCGGCCTCCAGTTGCGCGCCACGGATTTCGCCGTTGGTGGCGACAAAACTGGCGGCGTCGTCGTGGGCTTCGCGTACGACCTTGGAATCGCGGATGGAGGTGGTGGTGTCTGAGGTGAAATCAATGGTGCGACCGGAGGCGCGCACAATGATGTTACTGGTGGCCACCAGGGTATGCGCCTGGGCAACGTCGGCCAACAACAGCAGGCCAAGGGTGGCGACGATCAGCGGGCTACGCATGGAATGACTCCGAAATACAAAGGTGATTATTGGACGAGAATTGCTTGCGCCAGTTCAAGGTCGCTGGCGTTAAGTTTTGGCTGGCTGCGGCGCAGGTAATCCAATGCCGACTCCAGCCGTGCTCCCCGCCACTGACCGTCAGTGGCAATGAAAGCGGCGGCATCATCCTGGGCCGCCATGACGACTTTTCTGTCGAAAGGTGCGGAAGTCACTTTGCTGGTGGCGTACGCGCTCGCGACGGTGCCCTGAATGGTCACGTCAAAGGCAGAGGCAATGGGCGACCAACTGGCAGAAAACAACATAGGAACGATGAGCAAACGGTATGAAAAAGCCATAGGACTCGACAACTGAAAACGAGCGGCAAGGCTAGCGCAAAGCCCCGGCAAGGGCCAGTGCGAAGGCATCCGGGAGCGGCAGAGGCTCCCGTTGCATGGTGTTTCAGATTGCCAGGATGGCTTGGGCCAACTGTGCGTCCGTCGCGGTGTTCAATTGCGGGGCTTGTTGGCGGATTTGAGCCAGGGCGCTTTCCAGCTTCACTCCACGAATTGCACCTTCGCTGGCGACAAAGCTGGCGGCGTCGTCACGGGCGGCGCGTACGACTTTGTTGTCACGTAGGGACGAAGTGGCATCGGAGGTCGCGTCGGACGTGGCTTTCAGGGCGCCAACGATGGAGTCGGTGGTCACGATAAAGCTGCTCGCGTTGGCAGTGGTAGCCAGGGTCAATAGAGCAGCGGCACTCAGCAGGCGAAGACGGGACATGGTGTGACTCCTTTAGATGAACGATAAGTGGTGCAGAACAGTCGTTGGGGATCAGACGCCTGCTCCCCGTGCTTCGCCACTCGGTAGCTGGATATTAAGCCGCCATTTATCCGTTCGGAAAGCTTCTTGACTGTCTAGTCACGCCAGAATGGTTTGGACAGCTCGGCAATACGATCTCCCTGCGTGATGCCTGCATCGGCCAAGTCTCGCGGATCAAGCTGAGCCAGCTGGCGCCTACCGTGAGCACGCTGCGCCCAACGGCCAAGGCCGTCGACTATACGACGTGTCAGCCGCTTATATAGAGCGTCTCGATTAGTCATGGAAGGTGCCTTCGATTAGTTCTGAAGCACCATTGTGAGAGAGGTATATCGAGCGATACAGATACACTGCGGGCAAATTGTACCGCTAAAATGTTCTATTATTAGAACTGTACTGGTCTGAATATAGCGCTTCTGCTCGGCGCCAAAAATCGAATCCCCCAAACGACAAAGCCCGCCTCCGGTTTCCCGGGGCGGGCTTTGTTTTGTTCAATCTGG
The DNA here is from genome assembly GCF_013285305.1 of Pseudomonas rhodesiae. Taxonomy (NCBI): domain Bacteria; kingdom Pseudomonadati; phylum Pseudomonadota; class Gammaproteobacteria; order Pseudomonadales; family Pseudomonadaceae; genus Pseudomonas; species Pseudomonas rhodesiae. The sequence continues at coordinate 314,815 of NZ_CP054205.1, forward strand.
TTGCTGGCAGTGGACCTAAGCAGGTCAGGGCCAGCGAGCGCTCATTAGCGCCAGAACGGCTTGCTCAGCTCTTCGTAGCGTTGAGCTTCGCTGATACCAGCATCAGCCAGCAGACGCGAATCCAGACGAGCCAGTTGGTGACGGCTGGAGATGCGGCGCTGCCACAGCATCAGGTTGGCCAGAACGCGCAGAGGCAGAGCGGCTTGGTGGTTTACGGCTTTTTCGGAGAACAGTTCGGAACTGAGTGTACGTTCCATGATGACATCCTTCCGCTTGTGGCGGGATTAGGTAGTGGTTTAACTGATGCCAATGATCCTCTTCCAGGGCAACACTCTCTAGATACAGTTCACCTGTATTGTGAGGGGCCAGTTAACTGTTTAATGAGGCTGTACGGTACGGAAATGGGGCAACTGTACCTGTCCGCACCTAAATGGTGCGAAATTGGCATTTTTTAAAGGTTGAGTAGGTAAATGGCGTAGGAAATGACCGGTACAGCAGTACAGTTTTTTAAATTTTGGCGGGTTGCTTAAGGAGCTGAGGCAACTGTACTTGCCTCAGCCCCGAGGTGTATGAATCAAGCCTTCAGCATATGCCCGGTTTCTTCCAGGTTGATGTGCCAGCTCAGTGCCTCGCGCAGGATGTGCGGGGTGTGGCCGCCTAATGCGCAAGCGGTCTCGAAGTAGGTGTTCAATGCATCGCGGTAAGCGGGGTGTACACAGTTATCGATGATCACCCGCGCCCGCTCCCGTGGCGCCAGGCCACGCAGGTCGGCCAGGCCTACTTCAGTCACTAGGATGTCCACGTCATGTTCGGTGTGATCCACATGGCTCACCATCGGCACCACGCTGGAAATCGCACCACCTTTGGCGATCGACTTGGTCACGAAGATCGCCAGATGCGCGTTGCGCGCGAAGTCGCCTGAACCGCCGATGCCGTTCATCATCCGCGTGCCGCACACATGGGTGGAGTTGACGTTGCCGTATATGTCGAACTCCAGAGCGGTATTGATACCGATAATGCCCAGGCGCCGCACCACTTCAGGGTGGTTGGAGATTTCCTGAGGGCGCAGCACCAATTTCTCTTTGTAGCGTTCCAGGTTGCCGAACACGTCGGCGTTGCGCCGTTCCGACAAGGTGATCGAACTGCCCGAGGCAAAGCTCAGCTTGCCGGCGTCGATCAGGTCAAATGTCGAGTCCTGCAGTACTTCCGAGTACATGGTCAGGTCTTCGAATGGCGAGTCGATCAAACCGCACATTACCGCGTTGGCAATGTTGCCGATCCCGGCCTGCAGCGGGCCGAGTTTGTTGGTCATGCGCCCGGCATCCACTTCTTGCCTGAGGAAATTGATCAAGTGATTGGCGATGCCCTGGGTGTCATTGTCAGGCGGGGTTACGGTAGACGCAGAGTCGGCCTGGTTGGTGATGACGATCGCAACGATCTTCTCCGGCGGAATCGGGATTGCGGTGCTGCCGATGCGGTCATCTACCTTCACCAGTGGAATCGGTGTGCGGGTCGGCCGGTAGGTAGGTATATAGATGTCGTGCAGCCCTTCCAGGTTCGGGTTGTGCGCCAGGTTGATCTCGACGATCACCTGCTTGGCGAAAATCGCGAAACTGGCCGAGTTGCCCACGGAGGTGGTGGGCACTATGTGACCCTGCTCGGTGATAGCAACCGCTTCGATCACTGCAATGTCCGGGAGCTTGAGCTGGTTATTGCGCAGTTGCTCGACGGTTTCCGACAGGTGTTGATCGATGAACATCACCTCGCCTGCGTTGATGGCCTTGCGCAAGGTGCTGTCTACCTGGAACGGCATGCGTCGGGACAATACGCCGGCCTCGGTCAGCTGCTTGTCCAAGTCATTGCCCAGGCTGGCGCCGGTCATCAACGTGATTTTCAGCGGGGAAGTCTTGGCGCGCTCGGCCAGGGCGTGGGGGACGGCCTTGGCTTCACCGGCACGGGTGAAGCCACTCATGCCGACGGTCATGCCGTCCTCGATCAGTGCGGCGGCGTCAGCCGCGCTCATGACCTTGTTCAACAGCGAAGGCAAGCGGATACGATCACGGTACATGAATTGTTATCTCAGGCTACGGAAGCAAGGTGGGCAGTGTAGTGATTTCAAAAAAATTCGGCCCGCTACCATGGTCGAATGCGAGGCAGCGATTTAGAGCCTTTGGTCGGGTTTCATCCCGCAATAAAAAACCCCAGCCTACTGCAGGCCGGGGTTTCGGGTATTGCGCTGGCGCAGTGTTATTCGACGGCCTTGACCATGTCCTCGATGACCTTCTTGGCGTCGCCGAAGACCATCATGGTTTTGTCCAAGTAGAACAGCTCGTTATCCAGCCCGGCATAACCGCTGGCCATCGAGCGCTTGTTGACGATGATGGTCTTGGCCTTGAAGGCTTCCAGGATCGGCATACCGGCGATTGGCGAGTTTGGGTCGTTCTTGGCGGCCGGGTTGACCACGTCGTTGGCGCCCAATACCAGCACCACGTCGGCCTGGCCGAACTCGGAGTTGATGTCCTCCATCTCGAACACCTGGTCGTAAGGCACCTCCGCCTCGGCGAGCAACACGTTCATGTGTCCAGGCATACGGCCGGCCACCGGGTGGATCGCGTATTTCACTGTGACGCCGTGGTGAGTGAGCTTCTCGGTCAACTCTTTGAGCGCATGCTGCGCCCGCGCCACTGCCAGGCCGTAGCCTGGGACGATGATCACGGTGTCGGCGTTGGTCAGCAGGAAGGTCGCGTCGTCGGCCGAACCGGATTTCACCGGGCGCGCTTCTTTTGAGCCAGCGGCCGCCCCGGCGTCCGGTGCGTTACCGAAGCCGCCGAGCAGTACATTGAAGAAGGAGCGGTTCATCGCCTTGCACATGATGTACGACAGGATCGCGCCGCTGGAGCCCACCAGCGAACCGGCAATAATCAGCATCGAGTTGTTCAGCGAGAAACCGATACCGGCCGCCGCCCAGCCTGAATAGCTGTTGAGCATCGAGACCACCACCGGCATGTCAGCACCGCCGATCGGGATAATGATCAGCACGCCCAATACGAACGCTAGAGCCAGCATCAGCGCGAAAGCGGTGAGGTTGCCGGTGAACATGAATGCCAGCCCTAGGGCCAGGGTTGTGAGGCCCAGCACCAGGTTCAGTTTGTGCTGGCCGCCGAACTGTACCGGTGCGCCCTGAAACAGGCGGAACTTGTACTTGCCAGACAGCTTGCCGAACGCGATCACCGAGCCTGAGAACGTGATGGCACCGATGGCCGCGCCGAGGAACAGTTCCAGGCGGTTACCGGCAGGAATCGCATCGCCCAGGTGTTTGACGATACCCAGGGATTGCGGCTCGACCACCGCCGCGATGGCGATAAACACGGCGGCCAGGCCAATCATGCTGTGCATGAACGCCACCAGCTCCGGCATCTTGGTCATTTCTACACGCTTGGCCATGATCGAACCGGCGGTGCCGCCGATCAGCAGACCGACGATCACATAGCCGATGCCGGCAGTGGCCAGCTCAGCGCCGAGCTTATAGATGAGCCCCACGGTGGTGAGCACGGCCAGGGCCATGCCCAGCATGCCGAACAGGTTGCCGCGACGCGACGTGGTGGGGTGCGACAGGCCCTTGAGTGCCTGGATGAAGCAGATCGACGCGATCAGGTAAAGCGTCGTGACGAGATTCATGCTCATTACTTCGGCGCCTCTTCTTTTACTTTCGCGGCTTTCTTCTTGAACATCTCCAGCATCCTGCGGGTAACCAGGAAGCCGCCGAACACGTTGACCGCAGCCAGGGCCACGGCCAGGGTGCCCATGGTTTTGCCCAGCGGCGTCACGGTAAGGGCGGCGGCGAGCATGGCGCCGACGATCACGATGGCGGAAATCGCGTTGGTCACCGCCATCAAAGGCGTGTGCAGTGCGGGCGTGACGTTCCAGACCACGTGGTAACCGACATAAATCGCCAGCACAAAGATGATCAGGTTGTAGATACCGGGGGAGATAAGCTCTTCCATCGTCTGAATCCCTGCTTAGGCGTTTTTGCGGATGACTTGGCCGTCGCGGCACATCAGGCACGCGGCGACGATGTCGTCTTCGAGGTTGATTTCAAATTGGCCTTCCTTGGTGAAGACCAGCTTCAGGAAGTCCAGCAGGTTGCGCGCATACAATGCCGACGCGTCGGCGGCGACGGCACCGGCGAGGTTGGTCGGGCCGCAGATGATCACGCCGTTTTCCACCACCACTTGGTCGGCCACAGTCAGCGGGCAGTTACCGCCTTGGGCGGCGGCGAGGTCAATGACCACCGAGCCGGGCTTCATCTGCGCGACAGTGTCGGCGCTTAGCAGCGTCGGTGCCTTGCGGCCGGGTATCAACGCAGTGGTGATAACAATATCGGCTTGTTTGGCGCGCTCGTGTACGGCCTGCGCCTGACGTTGCATCCAGCTGGTCGGCATCGGGCGGGCGTAACCGCCGACCCCGACGGCGCATTCGCGCTCTTCATCGGTTTCGTAGGGTACGTCGACAAACTTGGCGCCGAGGGACTCGATCTGTTCCTTCACGGCCGGGCGCACGTCAGACGCTTCGATCACAGCTCCCAGGCGTTTCGCCGTAGCGATCGCCTGCAGCCCTGCAACGCCAGCGCCAAGGATCAATACGCGCGCGGCTTTAACGGTGCCGGCGGCGGTCATCAGCATGGGCATGAAGCGTGGGTAGTGATGGGCGGCGAGCAGCACGGCTTTATAGCCAGCAATGTTGGCCTGGGACGACAGCACGTCGAGGCTTTGGGCCCGAGAGGTGCGCGGTGCGGCTTCCAGGGCGAAGGCGGTGATGCCGCGTTCGGCCAGTTTGGCGATAGTTTCATTGCTGAACGGATTGAGCATGCCCACCAACACGGTGCCGCTTTTAATCAGCGCCATCTCGTTATCGCTGGGAGCGACCACCTTCAGGATCAGCTCGGCGCCAAATGCGTCGTTGGCGCTGCCAAGGGTGGCACCTGCCGCTTCATAAGCACTGTCGACAACGCTGGCCTTGAGGCCCGCTCCACTTTGTACAGTGACCTTATGGCCCTGGCCGATCAGCTTCTTGATGGTTTCCGGGGTGGCAGCCACCCGCGTTTCACCGGTCTGGGTTTCGAGAGGAACACCAATGTGCACGTCAAATCTCCTGCATGATCTTTTTGCTTTTGATCTTTTTGTAAAAAGGCCAGTGCACCGCGAGTGGCGCAACTGGGGCGGCCGATCAGCACGATCCCGCTGAAATGACAGCGGGGCGCGGCATTTTGCAGGCGAACTTTACGGCCTTCAAGGGATTATGACGGGTGACGAAAAATTAACTACAAGTCACCCTGTGACTGATTGTCGCAACTCGCTGAAATAACCTCTTTAAATACAAGTGATTAAAGGGTTTCAGGCGTTTTTAGGGGTTTTTGTCATCGTTGTTGTGAATAGTCGTGCATTGGCTCGTCGTGGTCGCTGTAAGCCATGAGAATCATGGCTTCGGCACGTATTCTCGGTCGATAGATACAGTCTGCTGAAATGCGACATATACGTATATCTGTAGGATTTAAAAATAGCTGACTACAGAGTCAGTAATTTGAGGGCCCCTTTAAATACTGGGGCTGTAGCGTTGTGATTGCTCGATGAGCCAATCTCTGAAGGCGTGCAGCGACGCTGATTCGACCTTTCTGTCAGGAATCATCAGGTAATACGCCTTGGCGCTGGTCAGCGCCTCTGGGCTCGCAATCACCAATTGATGCTCATCCAACTCTCGCTGGATCAAAAACGGTGGGATCAGCGCGATGCCCATATCGTGCATGGCTGCCTGAGACAGCATCGAGAATAGCTCGTAACGGGGTCCTGTCATGTCGCGGGGAACGTTCAGTTGCCTGGCGTTGAACCACTGGCGCCACGCATAGGGCCGAGTGGTTTGCTGCAGCAGCGGTAGTTCTGCGATTTCCTGGGCGCTGAAGTGAGTGCGCTTGCCCAGCAAGCGCGGGCTGCAGATTGGCACCGGATTCTCTCCCATCAAGCGGTGGGATTCGGTGCCGGACCAATCGGCATCTCCGAAATAGATCGCAGCGTCAAAGTCAGTATCTGCAAATAGAAACGGCCGCGTACGGTTGGTCAGGTTCACCGTGACTTCCGGGTGTTGGCGCTGGAAGTCCTTGAGCCGTGGAATCAGCCACTGTGTGCCGAATGTCGGGACCACCGCCAGCTCAATCACATTGGCGCCCTGCTGGCCCATGACGGACAGGGTGTCGCGTTCCACCGCGTCCAGTTGTGTGGCGACGCGACGACTATAGGACAGTCCCGCTTCTGTTAGCTTCACGCCGCGCCGCGAACGCCGAAACAGTTCCACACTCAAGAACTCCTCAAGGCTGGCGATCTGTCGGCAGATGGCGCCTTGGGTCAGGGAAAGTTCCTGAGCGGCCTTGGTGAAGCTCTCGTGGCGGGCTGCCGCTTCGAAGCTGACAAGGGCGGTGGTGCTGGGGATTTTTCTGCGCATGTACCTTGACCTCACTCATAAAGCGAAATTTCACGGCATAAAACTGTTTCGAAGTGAGAAATTAGCACAACCTTATGCTTAAACCTCGTTTGCCCAGAACGATTACCCAGCCTAGGCTTGCTCCACGACTTCCCATGTTCTTTGCGAGGACTTAACTCATGGCTGGCAAGGCAAGCTTCAACTGGATCGATCCGCTTCTTCTGGATCAACAGCTCACCGAAGAAGAGCGCATGGTGCGCGACAGTGCTGAGCAGTTCGCTCAGGACAAACTGGCGCCGCGTGTGCTTGAAGCCTTCCGTCATGAGAAGACTGATCCTGCAATTTTCCGTGAGATGGGTGAGACCGGCCTGCTGGGCGCAATGATTCCCGAGCAGTACGGCGGTAGTGGGTTGAACTACGTGAGTTACGGCTTGATCGCGCGCGAAGTAGAGCGTGTCGATTCCGGCTATCGTTCGATGATGAGTGTGCAGTCGTCGCTGGTGATGGTACCGATCAATGAGTTCGGTACCGAGGCGCAGAAGCAGAAGTACCTACCAAAACTCGCCTCAGGCGAATGGATCGGTTGCTTTGGTCTGACCGAACCTAATCACGGGTCTGACCCTGGCGCGATGATTACACGTGCGCGCAAAGTGGAAGGCGGCTACAGCCTGACGGGCGCCAAGATGTGGATCACCAACAGCCCGATCGCGGATGTGTTTGTCGTCTGGGGCAAGGATGATGCCGGTGATATCCGCGGTTTCGTGTTGGAAAAAGGCTGGAAGGGGCTGAGTGCTCCGGCGATTCACGGAAAGGTTGGCCTGCGGGCCTCAATCACCGGCGAGATCGTTATGGATAACGTATTTGTGCCGGAAGAAAACATCTTCCCGGATGTGCGCGGCTTGAAAGGGCCCTTCACCTGCCTGAACTCTGCGCGCTATGGCATCTCCTGGGGGGCTTTGGGTGCTGCCGAGTTCTGCTGGCACACCGCTCGCCAGTACACATTGGATCGTCAGCAGTTTGGACGACCGCTGGCGGCCACCCAACTGATTCAGAAGAAACTGGCTGATATGCAGACTGAGATCACCTTGGCGCTGCAGGGGTGCCTGCGTCTGGGGCGTATGAAAGACGAAGGTACGGCTGCGGTTGAGATCACGTCGATCATGAAGCGCAACTCATGCGGAAAGTCGCTGGATATTGCGCGGATGGCGCGTGACATGTTGGGCGGCAACGGCATTTCCGATGAATTCGGGGTGGCGCGTCACTTGGTGAACCTTGAGGTGGTTAACACCTACGAAGGGACTCACGACGTGCATGCCTTGATATTGGGGCGCGCGCAAACCGGGCTTCAGGCCTTCTACTAATAGGGGTATGGGCATGGGCGCGCTTTCCCATTTGCGGGTATTGGATCTTTCGCGGGTATTGGCCGGCCCTTGGTCGGGACAGATCCTTGCAGACCTGGGGGCTGAGGTGATCAAGGTCGAGCGACCGGTAAGTGGTGACGATACGCGGGCCTGGGGCCCCCCCTTTCTGAAGGACGCTTTTGGTAAGAGCACCGGCGAGGCGGCGTACTACCTGGCGGCCAATCGGAATAAAGAGTCGGTCACGATCGATTTCACTCGGCCGGAGGGGCAAAAGCTCATACGGGACCTAGCGGCCAAGTCCGACATCCTGATCGAGAACTTCAAGGTCGGTGGTCTGGCGGCTTATGGGCTGGATTATGAGTCGCTCAAGGAGATCAATCCTGAACTGATCTATTGCTCAATCACAGGGTTTGGCCAGACAGGACCCTATGCGGCGCGAGCGGGCTACGATTTCATGATTCAGGGGCTGGGTGGGCTCATGAGTCTGACCGGACGGCCTGAAGGCGACGAGGGAGCCGGGCCTGTGAAGGTGGGGGTAGCGTTAACCGATATCCTCACCGGGCTCTACTCGACTGTCGCGATACTGGCTGCCCTGGCCCATCGTGATCATGATGGTGGCGGTCAGCATATTGATATGGCGTTGCTCGATGTGCAGGTCGCCTGCCTGGCTAACCAGGCGATGAATTACCTGACAACTGGGGTCGCGCCAAAGCGCCTGGGTAATGCTCATCCGAATATTGTTCCTTACCAGGATTTTCCTACTGCCGATGGTGATTTCATACTGACGGTCGGTAATGACGGGCAGTTCCGGAAATTTGCGCAAGTGGCCGGGCAGCCACAATGGGCAGATGACCCGCGGTTTTCTACCAATAGGATGCGGGTGGCCAATCGCGCCGAGTTGATTCCGTTGATTCGCCAGGCCACTGTCTTTAAAACGACGGCGGAATGGGTGGCGCAGTTGGAGAGTGCCGGAGTTCCGTGTGGACCGATCAACGATTTGGCGCAGGTGTTTTCTGATCCGCAGGTCAAGGCGCGTGGATTGGCAATGCAACTACCCCATCCGCTGGCGGGGGAGGTGCCTCAGGTTGCCAGTCCCATACGTTTATCCAAGACGCCCGTGGAGTACCGTAGTGCTCCTCCCTTATTAGGAGAGCACACCGTTCAGGTGCTGCAGAGCGTATTAGGTCTTGGGCCGGATCATGTGGCTGCTTTAAAGGGGGCGGGTGTTATCTGAATCTTTCCTTCTATATAGAGAGCTGTAGCAATAATGCTGGTTGGTTTTTAGCCAGATTTAAGTAATTGATAGAAAACGAAAATTAACGCTTGACGGCAGATTCCAGAAGTCTATAATTCGCCCCACTTCCGGCGCAGTCGAAACGGAAAACTCCTTGGTAAACAAAGAGTTACGCAAGATTCGACAGCGGATCGCTTCAGTTCATCGAAGCCCAGAAGGAGTTGGTAGAGCAGTGTTGTTTGGCTCTATTAACGTTTCGATCTTCTCGGTCGAAAGCGGAGAAAAAGAGGTGTTGACAGCAGCGTGTAACGCTGTAGAATTCGCCTCCCGCTAACGAGAGATCGGAAGCGCAAGTGGTTGAAGTTGTTGAAGAAATCTTCGAAAACTTCTGAAAATAATCACTTGACAGCAAATGAGGCTGCTGTAGAATGCGCGCCTCGGTTGAGACGAAAGATCTTAACCAACCGCTCTTTAACAACTGAATCAAGCAATTCGTGTGGGTGCTTGTGGAGTCAGACTGATAGTCAACAAGATTATCAGCATCACAAGTTACTCCGCGAGAAATCAAAGATGTAACCAACGATTGCTGAGCCAAGTTTAGGGTTTCTTAAAAACCCAAAGATGTTTGAACTGAAGAGTTTGATCATGGCTCAGATTGAACGCTGGCGGCAGGCCTAACACATGCAAGTCGAGCGGTAGAGAGAAGCTTGCTTCTCTTGAGAGCGGCGGACGGGTGAGTAATGCCTAGGAATCTGCCTGGTAGTGGGGGATAACGTTCGGAAACGAACGCTAATACCGCATACGTCCTACGGGAGAAAGCAGGGGACCTTCGGGCCTTGCGCTATCAGATGAGCCTAGGTCGGATTAGCTAGTTGGTGGGGTAATGGCTCACCAAGGCGACGATCCGTAACTGGTCTGAGAGGATGATCAGTCACACTGGAACTGAGACACGGTCCAGACTCCTACGGGAGGCAGCAGTGGGGAATATTGGACAATGGGCGAAAGCCTGATCCAGCCATGCCGCGTGTGTGAAGAAGGTCTTCGGATTGTAAAGCACTTTAAGTTGGGAGGAAGGGCCATTACCTAATACGTGATGGTTTTGACGTTACCGACAGAATAAGCACCGGCTAACTCTGTGCCAGCAGCCGCGGTAATACAGAGGGTGCAAGCGTTAATCGGAATTACTGGGCGTAAAGCGCGCGTAGGTGGTTTGTTAAGTTGGATGTGAAATCCCCGGGCTCAACCTGGGAACTGCATTCAAAACTGACTGACTAGAGTATGGTAGAGGGTGGTGGAATTTCCTGTGTAGCGGTGAAATGCGTAGATATAGGAAGGAACACCAGTGGCGAAGGCGACCACCTGGACTGATACTGACACTGAGGTGCGAAAGCGTGGGGAGCAAACAGGATTAGATACCCTGGTAGTCCACGCCGTAAACGATGTCAACTAGCCGTTGGGAGCCTTGAGCTCTTAGTGGCGCAGCTAACGCATTAAGTTGACCGCCTGGGGAGTACGGCCGCAAGGTTAAAACTCAAATGAATTGACGGGGGCCCGCACAAGCGGTGGAGCATGTGGTTTAATTCGAAGCAACGCGAAGAACCTTACCAGGCCTTGACATCCAATGAACTTTCTAGAGATAGATTGGTGCCTTCGGGAACATTGAGACAGGTGCTGCATGGCTGTCGTCAGCTCGTGTCGTGAGATGTTGGGTTAAGTCCCGTAACGAGCGCAACCCTTGTCCTTAGTTACCAGCACGTAATGGTGGGCACTCTAAGGAGACTGCCGGTGACAAACCGGAGGAAGGTGGGGATGACGTCAAGTCATCATGGCCCTTACGGCCTGGGCTACACACGTGCTACAATGGTCGGTACAGAGGGTTGCCAAGCCGCGAGGTGGAGCTAATCCCATAAAACCGATCGTAGTCCGGATCGCAGTCTGCAACTCGACTGCGTGAAGTCGGAATCGCTAGTAATCGCGAATCAGAATGTCGCGGTGAATACGTTCCCGGGCCTTGTACACACCGCCCGTCACACCATGGGAGTGGGTTGCACCAGAAGTAGCTAGTCTAACCTTCGGGGGGACGGTTACCACGGTGTGATTCATGACTGGGGTGAAGTCGTAACAAGGTAGCCGTAGGGGAACCTGCGGCTGGATCACCTCCTTAATCGACGACATCAGCTGCTCCATAAGTTCCCACACGAATTGCTTGATTCATTGAAGAAGACGAAAGAAGCAGCCCGAAATTGGGTCTGTAGCTCAGTTGGTTAGAGCGCACCCCTGATAAGGGTGAGGTCGGCAGTTCGAATCTGCCCAGACCCACCAATTTTGTGTGGGAAACGCCTGTAGAAATACGGGGCCATAGCTCAGCTGGGAGAGCGCCTGCCTTGCACGCAGGAGGTCAGCGGTTCGATCCCGCTTGGCTCCACCACTACTGCTTCTGTTTGTATAAAGCTTAGAAATGAGCATTCCATCGTGTGGATGGTGAATGTTGATTTCTAGTCTTTGACTAGTTCGTTCTTTAAAAATTTGGGTATGTGATAGAAAGATAGACTGAACGTTACTTTCACTGGTAACGGATCAGGCTAAGGTAAAATTTGTGAGTTCTCTTAGTTGAGAAATTCGAATTTTCGGCGAATGTCGTCTTCACAGTATAACCAGATTGCTTGGGGTTATATGGTCAAGTGAAGAAGCGCATACGGTGGATGCCTTGGCAGTCAGAGGCGATGAAAGACGTGGTAGCCTGCGAAAAGCTTCGGGGAGTCGGCAAACAGACTTTGATCCGGAGATGTCTGAATGGGGGAACCCAGCCATCATAAGATGGTTATCTTGTACTGAATACATAGGTGCAAGAAGCGAACCAGGGGAACTGAAACATCTAAGTACCCTGAGGAAAAGAAATCAACCGAGATTCCCTTAGTAGTGGCGAGCGAACGGGGACTAGCCCTTAAGTGGCTTTGAGATTAGCGGAACGCTCTGGAAAGTGCGGCCATAGTGGGTGATAGCCCTGTACGCGAAAATCTCTTAGTCATGAAATCGAGTAGGACGGAGCACGAGAAACTTTGTCTGAATATGGGGGGACCATCCTCCAAGGCTAAATACTACTGACTGACCGATAGTGAACTAGTACCGTGAGGGAAAGGCGAAAAGAACCCCGGAGAGGGGAGTGAAATAGATCCTGAAACCGTATGCGTACAAGCAGTGGGAGCAGACTTTGTTCTGTGACTGCGTACCTTTTGTATAATGGGTCAGCGACTTATTTTCAGTGGCGAGCTTAACCGAATAGGGGAGGCGTAGCGAAAGCGAGTCTTAATAGGGCGTCTAGTCGCTGGGAATAGACCCGAAACCGGGCGATCTATCCATGGGCAGGTTGAAGGTTGGGTAACACTAACTGGAGGACCGAACCGACTACCGTTGAAAAGTTAGCGGATGACCTGTGGATCGGAGTGAAAGGCTAATCAAGCTCGGAGATAGCTGGTTCTCCTCGAAAGCTATTTAGGTAGCGCCTCATGTATCACTGTAGGGGGTAGAGCACTGTTTCGGCTAGGGGGTCATCCCGACTTACCAAACCGATGCAAACTCCGAATACCTACAAGTGCCGAGCATGGGAGACACACGGCGGGTGCTAACGTCCGTCGTGAAAAGGGAAACAACCCAGACCGTCAGCTAAGGTCCCAAAGTTATGGTTAAGTGGGAAACGATGTGGGAAGGCTTAGACAGCTAGGAGGTTGGCTTAGAAGCAGCCACCCTTTAAAGAAAGCGTAATAGCTCACTAGTCGAGTCGGCCTGCGCGGAAGATGTAACGGGGCTCAAACCATACACCGAAGCTACGGGTATCACGTAAGTGATGCGGTAGAGGAGCGTTCTGTAAGCCTGTGAAGGTGAGTTGAGAAGCTTGCTGGAGGTATCAGAAGTGCGAATGCTGACATGAGTAACGACAATGGGTGTGAAAAACACCCACGCCGAAAGACCAAGGTTTCCTGCGCAACGTTAATCGACGCAGGGTTAGTCGGTCCCTAAGGCGAGGCTGAAAAGCGTAGTCGATGGAAAACAGGTTAATATTCCTGTACTTCTGGTTATTGCGATGGAGGGACGGAGAAGGCTAGGCCAGCTTGGCGTTGGTTGTCCAAGTTTAAGGTGGTAGGCTGAGATCTTAGGTAAATCCGGGATCTTAAGGCCGAGAGCTGATGACGAGTGTTCTTTTAGAACACGAAGTGGTTGATGCCATGCTTCCAAGAAAAGCTTCTAAGCTTCAGGTAACCAGGAACCGTACCCCAAACCGACACAGGTGGTTGGGTAGAGAATACCAAGGCGCTTGAGAGAACTCGGGTGAAGGAACTAGGCAAAATGGCACCGTAACTTCGGGAGAAGGTGCGCCGGTGAGGGTGAAGGACTTGCTCCGTAAGCCCATGCCGGTCGAAGATACCAGGCCGCTGCGACTGTTTATTAAAAACACAGCACTCTGCAAACACGAAAGTGGACGTATAGGGTGTGACGCCTGCCCGGTGCCGGAAGGTTAATTGATGGGGTTAGCTAACGCGAAGCTCTTGATCGAAGCCCCGGTAAACGGCGGCCGTAACTATAACGGTCCTAAGGTAGCGAAATTCCTTGTCGGGTAAGTTCCGACCTGCACGAATGGCGTAACGATGGCGGCGCTGTCTCCACCCGAGACTCAGTGAAATTGAAATCGCTGTGAAGATGCAGTGTATCCGCGGCTAGACGGAAAGACCCCGTGAACCTTTACTATAGCTTTGCACTGGACTTTGAATTTGCTTGTGTAGGATAGGTGGGAGGCTTTGAAGCGTGGACGCCAGTCTGCGTGGAGCCATCCTTGAAATACCACCCTGGCAACTTTGAGGTTCTAACTCAGGTCCGTTATCCGGATCGAGGACAGTGTATGGTGGGTAGTTTGACTGGGGCGGTCTCCTCCTAAAGAGTAACGGAGGAGTACGAAGGTGCGCTCAGACCGGTCGGAAATCGGTCGTAGAGTATAAAGGCAAAAGCGCGCTTGACTGCGAGACAGACACGTCGAGCAGGTACGAAAGTAGGTCTTAGTGATCCGGTGGTTCTGTATGGAAGGGCCATCGCTCAACGGATAAAAGGTACTCCGGGGATAACAGGCTGATACCGCCCAAGAGTTCATATCGACGGCGGTGTTTGGCACCTCGATGTCGGCTCATCACATCCTGGGGCTGAAGCCGGTCCCAAGGGTATGGCTGTTCGCCATTTAAAGTGGTACGCGAGCTGGGTTTAGAACGTCGTGAGACAGTTCGGTCCCTATCTGCCGTGGACGTTTGAGATTTGAGAGGGGCTGCTCCTAGTACGAGAGGACCGGAGTGGACGAACCTCTGGTGTTCCGGTTGTCACGCCAGTGGCATTGCCGGGTAGCTATGTTCGGAATAGATAACCGCTGAAAGCATCTAAGCGGGAAACTAGCCTCAAGATGAGATCTCACTGGAACCTTGAGTTCCCTGAAGGGCCGTCGAAGACTACGACGTTGATAGGTTGGGTGTGTAAGCGCTGTGAGGCGTTGAGCTAACCAATACTAATTGCCCGTGAGGCTTGACCATATAACACCCAAGCAATTTGAGTCGAAAGGCCAGATTGCGGTGTGTGAAGACGCAATGAACCGAAAGTTCGATGCTCACAAAACACCGACAGCTGTCACATACCCAATTTGCTGAAGCGAGGCCAAAAGGTCACGAGTCAGTACCCGAATTTCTTGACGACCATAGAGCATTGGAACCACCTGATCCCATCCCGAACTCAGAAGTGAAACGATGCATCGCCGATGGTAGTGTGGGGTTTCCCCATGTGAGAGTAGGTCATCGTCAAGATTAAATTCCGAAACCCCAATTGCGAAAGCAGTTGGGGTTTTGTTTTATGTAGAAGTCCACGAATTTTCACCGGAACGATGCTCAAGGTCGATCTGGTACACAGAATTTCTTGACGACCATAGAGCATTGGAACCACCTGATCCCATCCCGAACTCAGCAGTGAAACGATGCATCGCCGATGGTAGTGTGGGGTTTCCCCATGTGAGAGTAGGTCATCGTCAAGATTAAATTCCAAAGCCCCTGTCTGCTAACGCAGGCAGGGGTTTTGTCGTTTATAGGGAATTAATAGGCGTCAAATCAAAGATTCGCCATTGAAGGGTGTCATAGGCTGCTTTAATGATTTTTGGTAGTTCGGATTTACCGCCTGTCGGTTTAACACTCAAAAAGAGGATGTTTCCCACAAAACCTTAAGATTTCACTCCGTTTGGCCGAAAGCCTGATGAGCCATGCGTGCACCGAAATAGAGCGGCCCGAGAAGCCGGCTATACCGTTACATGGAATGTTCCGTTCGGCACGCTCATCCCCCTTTGGCAAAAGAAGTCGACGAAATGAATCTCAAGTTCAGCCACAAAATTCTGCTAGCTGCGTCAGGCGTCGTAGTCCTAGCCTTCGCATTATTCACGCTTTACAACGATTATCTGCAACGGAGCACGATCAAGCAGAACCTGGAGTCGTCTATCCAGCAATCCGGTGAGCTGACCGCCAGCAGCGTGCAGAACTGGCTCAGTGGCCGAATACTGGTGCTTGAAAGTCTCACGCAGAACATTGCCCATCAAGGCGATGCCGCGGATCTGCCAGGTTTGGTGGATCAACCCGCATTGACCTCAAATTTCCAGTTCACCTATGTCGGTCAAACCAACGGCGTTTTCACCCAGCGTCCTGACGCCAAAATGCCTGACGGCTACGATCCGCGTCAGCGCCCTTGGTACAAGCAAGCCGTGGCCGCCGATAAACCCATGCTTACGCCGCCCTATATGGCCGCAGTGGGCGGGCAGATTGTCACTATTGCCATGCCGGTTAAAAAGAACGGTGAATTGCTCGGCGTGGTCGGTGGTGACCTGAGCCTGCAAACCTTGGTAAAAATCATCAACTCGGTGGACTTCGGCGGTATTGGCCATGCGTTCCTGGTCAGCGGTGACGGCCAGGTTATCGTTAGCCCTGACGAAAACCAGGTGATGAAGAACCTCAAGGATATCTACCCAGGCACCAGCGTCCGTATCGAGAAGATTAATCAGGACGTTGTACTCAATGGCCAGGATCGCATTCTTTCATTCACCCCCATCACCGGGTTGCCTGGCGCGGATTGGTACATTGGTCTGTCGATCGATAAAGACAAGGCCTACGCCCCGCTAGGTAAATTCCGCACATCTGCGTTAATCGCCATGCTAATCGCGGTAGTTGCGATTGCCGTGCTGTTGAGTCTGTTGATTCAAGTATTGCTGCGCCCCCTGACCACCATGGGTGTTGCCATGCAGGATATCGCTCAAGGCGAAGGCGATCTGACGCGTCGCCTGGCAGTCACCAGCAAGGATGAGTTCGGTGAAGTTGGCAGTGCGTTCAACCGGTTCGTGGAACGTATTCATGCGTCGATTTCCGAAGTGTCTTCGGCCACACGTCAGGTGCATGACCTTTCCCAGCGCGTGATGGCGTCGTCCAATGCCTCGATCATCGGCTCCGACGAGCAGAGCGCACGCACCAACAGCGTCGCCGCGGCGATCAATGAGTTGGGGGCAGCGACTCAGGAAATCGCACGGAACGCTGCTGATGCGTCCCAGCATGCCAGTGGTGCCAGCGAGCAGGCCGACGATGGGCGCAAAGTGGTCGAACAGACCATCTTGGCCATGTCGGAGCTGTCTCAGAAAATCAGCCTATCGTGCACGCAGATCGAAACCCTGAATGCCAGCACCGACAACATTGGTCACATACTTGATGTGATCAAAGGCATTTCCCAGCAAACCAACTTGCTTGCCCTTAACGCTGCGATCGAAGCTGCGCGTGCCGGTGAGGCTGGCCGTGGGTTCGCAGTGGTGGCCGATGAGGTTCGCAACCTGGCTCACCGAACCCAGGAGTCCGCCGAAGAGATCCATAAAATGATCACTTCGCTTCAAGTGGGTTCGCGTGAAGCGGTGACGACGATGAATGCCAGTCAGGTTTCCAGCGAGGAAAGTGTTGAGGTCGCCAACCAGGCCGGCGAGCGCCTGGTCAGTGTGACGCAGCGTATTGTTGAGATCGACGGCATGAACCAGTCCGTCGCGGCGGCCACCGAAGAGCAGACCGCCGTGGTGGAGACGCTCAACGTGGACATCAACCAGATCAATCTGCTGAACCAGCAAGGTGTGGAAAACCTCAACGAAACCCTGAGGGATTGCGATGCACTGTCACAGCAGGCCAATCGTTTGAAGCAATTGGTCGACAGCTTCAAGATCTGACTCGCCGGGGCACGCCGTAGGAGCGCGCCAACTCGCTCCTACGGCTTGTCGAGTAATTTACGTACGTTGTTCAGGGCGCTGTCGGCAAAGTCCTGCACGAACGCTTCGAACCCCTTGCGCGTTGTGTCTTCGGGTTCCGCGATGATCGTCCAGGTGACCTTGGCGCTCTGGGCGCCAAGTGCCTGCACATTAATCGCTGCCCACAGTCTGGCCACGCCCAAGGTGTTGTAGATCGTGGTCCATGTCATGTGCATGGCGTCGTCATCTCGACTGTTGAGTTGTTCGACCGCACAGTTGCCGTCATGGAAAATTTTTGTACGCAAAGCGCCCACGCCCGTGCCAATCATTTCAATGCGCGACAGGGCAGGGATAAAGGCATCAAAGTTGGAAAATCGCCCCACCAGATCCCATACACGAGCGGCCTCGCAGTTGACTATGACGCCGGCAACGATTGGCACGCCGTTTGGGTTGCGAATTAACGTATCGGGTTGCAGCGCTTTCATGAAGTTGTCCTGAAACGGTTCAAAGGAAGCCTATGGTTTTGAGGTAGTTACAGCCCTTGTCCAAGAGTGCCTGGTCTTTTTCGGGATACTGCTCGCCCATGTTTTGAACACCTCTGCGTGCGTTGTCATGCAGGATCCTCGTGGTATCGCCGATGTCTTTGTCCAGACGATCGAGATAGAACCCCAGTACCCCAAACAATGCGTTGTCCGGGCTCACGGCCCGCAGCGCCTGCTGCCATTGCGTCACGCTGACTCGCTCAAAGCGGTAACCCGCGCGACTGAACGCATCCAGATACTGCTCCCAACTCAACGGCTGTGGGTTATGCATATTGAACACGCAACTATCGGCATTAAAACCGGCACTGTGAAAGGCGATAAATCGCGCCAGGAAGTCCACAGGCATCAGATCGAAATTCAAATGCAATTGCGGTAGCAGGCCTAATTGCAGCGACCCTTTGAGCATCAACATCAGGCGATTCTTGTGCGGTTGGCAAACACCGTTGCGGCTGTTGAAACTGATGTTGCCGGGGCGATGGATATTCACCCAGGCGCCTTGCTCCACCGCTCGTCCCAACATTCGCTCAGCCACCCACTTGGAAAGGTTGTAGCCGTTTTTGATGAACAGCGGCAGCGACGCGCAGGCCGGAGCCTCGAGCACATGCCCTTGGGTGTCGACCCTGCTGGAAGCCGACAGCGTCGAGACAAAGTTGAGGATTTTCTTACTGTGGGTCTCACAGAGGCGCAGGCATTCGAAGACGGGGTCGACGTTGTCCCTGGTCAGTGACGCATAGTCCATCACATGGTTGACCTGTGCGGCGTTGTGCACCAGCACACCGAAGCCATGGGCGAGTGCGACATATGCGTTTTCGTCCAATCCCAGGCGTGCTTGGCTGATATCCGCAGCGAATACCTGCACACGACTCAGGTCCAGATGCTCCAACTGATAGTCGCGTAGCGCTTGGGTAAACCGTGCCGTCGCGCATTGCCCGGGCCGCTCGCGCACCAGGCACGCCACTTGAGTCGCACCGCCGGCCAGCAGCGCCTGAACAATATGGACGCCGACGAAACTGTTGGCCCCGGTCACAATCACTTTGCGCGGATCGCCTGCGCACGCGGCGGGTAGCATCTTGATGCTCCATTCGCGTTGCGCATCTCGTACGGCTTGGCTGGAGGACGCGTCGGGCAGCTCACCGTCCTCCATCAGCGTGGCGAGGGTACGAAGGGTGGGTGCTTCGATGAAATGGCTCAAGGCGAAACTGCGGCCAAATTGTTCGCGTACACGCAGTAACAGGGCCGACAGCAAGATCGAGTGACCACCCAGATCGAAGAAGCTGTCATCGACGGATAACTCGGCGCCATCCAGCCCTAGAAGCACTCCCCACAGGCTGGCCAGGCGCGCTTGAAGCGGTGTGTGTGCCACACGGCGTCGATCTGCAATATTGAGCCGCAACGGCTGTGCAAGCAGGGCTTGCCGATCGACTTTGCCATTGTCGGAACAAGGTAGGGCAGGCAGCTCGGCCCATGCATTCGGTTGCATGTAATCCGGAAGCCACTGGCGTGCGTGCTGTTTCAGCGCTTCGAGGGTCGAGCCGTGATCGGGCTGCGCAACAAAGGTGCAGATCCGGTCATCGCGGTCGATCGCCACGGCCACCTGACGATAGAGCCGGCTGTCGCGCAAACACTCCTCAATCTCCCGAGGCTCGACCCGAAAACCACGGATTTTTACCTGATCGTCCTGTCGTCCGCCCAGCAGAATGCCATCGGCGCTCCACTGTGCTAGGTCGCCGCTGCGGTAGGCCCGCAACGATTGGCCGCCCGGCAGCGGTAAGTCGACAAACGCGCTCGCCGTTTGCACCTGCGCATTCAGGTAACCCAGGCTGACGCCAGGGCCGACGAGGTACAACTCGCCCATCACCTGTTCATCCACGGGCTGCAGATGCTCGTCGAGAATCAGTACCTGGCTGTTAGCAATGGGGCGGCCGATATTGCGGTTGCTGTCATCCGGGGTGAATGTGCGGTGGGTTACCAGCACAGTCGCTTCGGTAGGACCATACAGGTTGTGGAACTGACACTGTCCAGCCAGGCGTTCGATGACATGGGGCTCGCACACATCGCCGCCGGTGAGCAGTTGCGTTAGGCCCAGCGGTTGATCCAGCGGCAAGATGCTGAGCAGCGCAGGTGGCAGGAACGCGTGAGTGACGCATTGCCGTCGCAGCAGCGCCAGCAGTTGCTCCGGATCACGCCGTTGCGCTTCATTCGGGATGATCAGCTCGGCGCCGGCAGTCAGGGCGGGGACGATATCGATCAGCGACGAGTCGAAACTCAGTGGCGAAAATTGCAGGACACGGGCGTGTTCATTCAGTTTCATGCACGCCCCACACCAGGCGGTGAAATGTGCCAGGTTGCCTTGGCTCAGCAACACCCCCTTGGGCTGACCCGTGGTACCCGAGGTGTAGAGCACCATGCACGGTGCATCCAGGTACGGACGCTGTCGCATCGGCAAGGGCGGGTTGCCGACGGTGCAGGGCTCGATACTGCTGACATCCAGTGCGGTAAAGCGCTCCCGCAAAGGGTGTTCGCCCGCATCCAGCAAGAGCCGGGCTCCGGCAGTCTCCAGCATGAGCTGATGACGTTGTGCAGGCTGGTCCGGACCCAACGGCAGGTAGACCGCGCCGCTGCCCAGGACAGCCAGCATGCTCGCATACAGCTCAATGGATTTATCCAGACACACACCGACCACTGCGGGGGCTTCAAACGCCTCCAGCAAAAGGTGCAAGCGCTGTTGAATCGCCGCGGCCCGACGATGCAAGCCGCGGTAGCTCACGGCATAGCCATCGATGTTCAGCGCTGGGCGCTCGGCGAAGGCGTGCAGGCTGGCTTGCACCCGTTCCATCACCGGCACTTGCGCCTTCTGCATCAATGCGGGGTTTGTCGTGCAATTGAATCGATGCATGAACGCCAACGCATCGAGCCCCAGCAGGCTCTGTTCGGGCCAGTCATTGGCCGTGGTGCTGGTCGGCACGTACGCAGGGTCCCGTGAGAATTCACTGACCTGCAGCGCGACCCAGTCCACCAGGGCGTTCATCACCTGCTTACGCTGTCGTTCGCCGTTACCCGTAGGCTCGTCGGCGATCTCCAGCACCCCGTGCAAACGTCTCTGGCGGTCATAGGCGCGCAGTTGCAATGCGGGCAGCCCGTACTCGGTGGCGGCGCCTACCCCCAGGCGCAGGCGGATACAGGGCGCTTCGCCGATATCGCTTGGCAGCGGCAGGCTACCGTCTTCAATCCACAGATCGACGGCTTCGTTCCCCGTCGCGTGGCCGTATTGCTCCAGCATCTGCCTGATAGCCTGCAAGGCAGCACTGGTGCCGTTCCAGCCGATGGTCAGGCGCTTCATGCCAATCTCCTAGTAACCGGCAGGTAGTCGTTCAGTGCCCGCGCCACGCTTGGCGTTTGCAGCAGGCCGCTGTTATGCACAAAGCTCAGGATGTTGCCCATCAAGGGGTGCTGGCGATGGATGGGGAATGCCAGTGCGTTGATGTCATCGCGCAATGCACGGCGCACGTCCGTGCTGACGTCTAGATGCTCGATCAGGTGCAGGTCGAAATGCTTTTGCAGTTGGTTGGTCAGGTAACGCGAGAGGAACGTCGGCAGCGCCTGAGCGATGGCATCGCGGTCGTTCGGGCTTGCACTTTGCCAGTAGCTGCGCACCAGGCAGGTCCAGAACTGCGCGTGGCGCCCTTCATCGAACAGGTGGTCGGCCATCAGGCCCCGGATCGAGCCTTTGACGCTGCTGTCTTTGGAGAACGCGGCCACTTCGTGGGTGACGGTGTTTTCGGCAATCGCCACGCCAATCAGCTCCACGGCATCGCGCAAGTGAGCCGGCACCTGCGCTTGCGCCGCTGGCAGGGCCAGGCTCAGTTCAATGTGTGTCGGCAGCTCAAGTGGCTCGATGCCTGTCATGGTTACGGTCTGTTGCAGGAAATCCAGAGCAACCAGCGCGTGGTAGTCCTCGTCCACCACGACGGTCATCGCGTCGACGCGACAGGCGAGGGGAAAGGGCAGCGAGAAGCGATTCTTGGCGATGGCGCGCGCAGTCTTGTCGACGATTTCCGTTTCGAAAATCACAACGTCATTGATGAACTTATAAAAACTTTGCACCAGCACAAAGTCGCGCCACTGCGGGCAGTGCTCGGTAAAGGTGGCACTGAGTACCAGAGGCTGGCGGCACAGGGGGAATATCAATTTGTCGTCGTCTTCCAGCAAGCGGCGTGGACGTGTGCGAATGGTTGCGCGGCGCTCCCAATCGTCGGCAAAGGCTGGGTAACCGGCCATATTCATGGCTGCACCTCCAGCAGCGAGGCTCGAACCTCATCCCAAAGCGTGATCCGGCTTTGCATGGCTGCGAGAGCGGCGTCGTGGGCTTGTTGCGGGTAAGTCGGATGGGCATCGGTCAAACGCTCAAGTAAACGCTGCGCTGCCGGCCCGTGATCCTGAGCGTCCAGCTCGATATGACGGTTGAGGTAGGCACATAAGGTTGGCGCGTGCTCTCGAATCAACGTGCCGGCGTGCAGCAACTGCTCGAACATGCTTGGGATCACGCGTTCTCGACTATGAAGAAACACCGCTGCTACGCAGTGGGTGGGGGCGTTCAATGCGATCTGCAACGTATCGCTGACAAAGCGGGCCGCGCCGCGCGGTACTTGAGCCCTAAGCAACGCCGTATTGGCGGCCAGGCCTTGGCGTTGCAGCGCAATGAAGTGTTCGATTGAAGCGGTGCTGGCACCGACTTCATCCATGGATTCCAGATACAGCTGGAAATGGCTGCACTGGCCCTCTTGGGGGTGTTGGTCGGATTCTTCCTCCAGCACGATCTCGTTGATCAGGCGAGCAGCCGCCGGGTCGGTAGGCGGTAGCCAGGGCAAGCGTGTACAGGTCAGGTCTTGTTGGAGGCGTTTGAGCAGGGTCATGAAGTCCCAAACCGCGAACACATGACTTTCCATGAACTTTTTTAATGTGTGAATAGAAGTTATTTCTTTGAATAACGGGTGGGCGCAAAGGCGCTCTGCTCTTTGTGCAAGTAAGGATTGATACATGCTGGATGCCTATAATTTATTGCGTCAACTGTGACTACAGCGATGGGCTTTTTTGAACGGCAAGTAGATAAGGGGATATAAGCCAGGCGTGGCGCAATCCCTCTGTCTAAGGGCTGCGCGCCCTGAATAAAGAGCCGGGTTAATGCCGAAGATAATAGTCAGGCTAACTAATTTGGCGAGCATATAAATGTGTTAGATGTTTTTCTAAATAATATCTTTTGTCAGTAAGTCGCTTTATATAGGTGGGAAAGTTCTTTACCGCGCGCCCTCGCCTTGAACCCGGTACTGATGTTGGCGTTCTTGGGAGGGCAGTCGTTATTGAATAACGCACGTCACGCGCTATAGCAGCAACCCTGCCGCGCTCAAGGTGCAGGGCGAATGTTATGGGTTATTGCGGGCCTTTCTGACTGGCGACGTCCGGGCCATTGAGGTAAGTCCTGATCACTTCCATCCCACGCATCAAGTGATTGCGCAGGGTCAGGACGCTTTCCTGGACTTTCTTGCGTGCGACCAGGTTCAGCAATTCCCGGTGGTCTTCCTGGGACGTCTCGCCCAGCCCCATGGCTTCCAGATTGAAGCGCAGGAAACGCTCCTCTTCGTTCAACCCGTGCTCCACCAGTTTGAGCAGCCGCTGGTTAGGGGCTTTGCTGTAAAGGGTCATATGGAACAAGCGATTCAGGCGGCCTATCTCGGTGTAGTCTTTTTCTTGCTCCAGCGCACAAATCAACGCGTCAGCCTCGGCGATATCGGTGTCGGTGAGCAAAGGAATCGACAAGCGCAGCGCTTCGGATTCCAGCAACATCCGCAGCTCATAGGTTTCGGCCGAGTTGTCTTCGATCAACGGAGCGACCACGGCGCCCTTGTGAGTCACCACATGCAGCAGTGACTGGGCTTCGAGTTGGCGCAAGGCTTCGCGCACCGGCATGCGGCTTACCCCGAACAGGCTGGCCAACTCCTGCTGACGCATGGCGGTCCCGCAGGGCAGGCGCCCATCGAGGATGGCGTTGCGCAAGGTTTCTTCTATGACGGAGCGAGCAAGGTGAGCGGGAATCGGACCGCTGATCTTGATGCTGTTCAAAGGTGTAGGCTTCTGCGTCACGGTTACGCTGCCCTCCTTATTGGAATGGCTGATGGATAATTGGATCCAAAGCACACTAGTGACTGCCCATAAGCTTGTCAAACACGCACGGTTTCGGCTTGTAAGTAGTTCAACACCACGCTCCGCGCACTCACAGCATGCCTTTATGGCGTCTTACAAACGGGATGGAAGCGCCCTCAGTCCAAGCAGCTTCGCTGCGAGCGCTACATCGTTTTGCCGCGCCGTTCACGCATATCGTTATGCGTAAACGGTATTTAAATTGAATTTCTTATACCTATAAAGTTTGTCTCCTGACTGCCAGGAGTGAACCCATGTCTGCCGCCTCTACCGCTTCACCCGCGTCGCTCGATGCACAAGTATTCGAGGTTCTTCCACTGCCCGGCAGCGTGGGTGCCGAGGTGGTTGGCCTGGACTTGTCCCGCCCGATCAACGACACGGATTTCGCGCGAATTCACCGCGCGCACCTCGATCACCATGTGCTGGTCTTTCGCGACCAGCGCATCACACCCGAGCAGCACATCGCGTTCAGCCGTCGCTTTGGCGTGCTGCAGATCCATGTGCTCAAGCAGTTCCTGCTGCTCAATCATCCGGAAATCCTGATCGTCTCCAACATCATCGAAAACGGCCAGGCTATTGGCTTGGGCGACGCCGGCAAGTTCTGGCATTCGGACCTGTCCTATAAAGCACTGCCCAGCCTGGGGTCGATGTTGCACGCACAGGAACTCCCCTGCGAGGGCGGCGACACGTTGTTTGCGGATACGCACAAAGCCTGGGACCAGTTGCCCGCGCATCTGCGCAACGCTGTTGAAGGCCGAAGCGCTGCGCACTCCTACACCGCGCGTTACAGCGAGACCAAATTCGAAGGCAACTGGCGCCCTACGCTCACGCCCGAGCAATTGGCCCAAGTCGCCGAAGTGGTGCACCCCATCGTGCGTACCCACCCTGAAAACGGCCGAAAAGCGCTGTTCGTCAGTGAGGGTTTCACCACTCGCATTATCGGTTTGCCTGAAGACGAAAGCCGCGACCTGCTGGCTCAGCTCTACGCCCACAGCGTGCTGCCGCACAACCTCTACCGCCATCAATGGCAGCCTCACGACCTGGTGTTCTGGGACAACCGTTCGCTGATCCATCTGGCCGCCGGTTGCCCAAGCCATCTGCGCCGCAAGCTGTTCCGCACCACCATCCAGGGCGACGCGCCTTTCTGATTCGGAGCATGACCATGTCCAGACACCTTCCATTTGCACGACTGGCCGCCACTGTCGGCCTGGGTATCAGCCTGCTGGCCGGCAGCCTGGCAGCGCCGGCGGTGGCCCACGCTGAGGGCGAGATTCGCATTGCCGAACAGTTCGGCATCGTCTACTTGCTGCTCAATGTGGTGCGCGACCAGCACCTGATTGAAAAATACGGCAAGCAGGAAGGCATCGACATCAAGGTCGACTGGACTCAACTGTCCGGCGGCGCGGCGGTCAACGACGCATTGCTCTCTGGCTCCATCGACATTGCCGGAGCCGGCGTCGGACCGTTGTTGACCATCTGGGATCGCACCTACGGCAAGCAGAACGTTAAGGCCGTGGCGTCCTTGGGTAACTTCCCCTACTACTTGGTCAGCAATAACCCCAAGGTCAAGACCATTGCCGACTTCACTGACAAGGACCGTATCGCGGTGCCGGCAGTGGGGGTGTCAGTGCAGTCGCGCTTTCTGCAATACGCCGCCGCCAAACAATGGGGCGACCAGGATTTCAACCGCCTCGACAAGTACACCATCGCCGTTCCGCACCCCGACGCCACCGCGGCGTTGATCGCCGGCGGCACGGAGTTGACCGGGCATTTTTCCAACCCGCCGTTCCAGGACCAGGCCCTGGCCAATCCCAATGTCCATGTGGTGCTCAATACCTACGACCTGTTTGGCCCGAACTCGCCGACGGTGCTGTTCGCCACCGAAAAATTCCGCAACGACAACCCCAAGACCTACAAAGCATTTGTCGACGCTTTGACCGAAGCCGCACAGTTCGCTCAGAACGACAAAGGCGCGGCGGCCGATACGTACCTGCGCGTGACCAAGGCCAAGATCGACCGTGCCGAGCTGCTCAAAATCATCGACAACCCGCAATTCGAATTCAGCGTCACGCCGAAAAACACCTACCCGCTGGCGGAATTCCTTTATCGCGTCGGCGCCATTAAGCACAAGCCGCAATCGTGGCAGGACTACTTTTTCCAAGACGCCAAACCCCTGCAAGGAAGCTGAGATGAACGCACCGTTATCAGCCCACGCGACCAGCAATCTGCACCCTGCCGCGCCGTTACTGGCGGTGGATAACGTCAGCCTGGAATATCGCACGGCCGAGCGCGTGGTGCGCGCGACGCATCAGGTCAGTTTCGAGATCGACCCGGCCGACCGCTACGTGCTGCTCGGCCCTTCGGGCTGCGGCAAATCCACGTTGCTCAAGTCCGTTGCCGGGTTTATAAAACCCAGTGAAGGCGAGATTCGCCTGCTAGGGCAAAAGGTCGAACAGCCGGGCCCGGACCGTATCGTGGTGTTTCAGGAATTCGATCAGTTGCCGCCCTGGAAAACCGTCAAGCAAAACGTGATGTTCCCGCTGCTGGCGTCGAAAACCTTGAAGCGTGCCGACGCCGAAGACCGCGCACTGCATTACCTCGATAAGGTCGGCCTTAGTGCGTTTGCCGATGCCTACCCCCATACACTGTCCGGTGGCATGAAGGCGCGCGTGGCGATTGCCCGTGCGCTGGCGATGCAACCGAAAATCCTGCTGATGGACGAACCCTTCGCCGCCCTCGATGCCCTGACTCGGCGCAAGATGCAGGAAGAGCTGCTGCTGCTCTGGGAGGAAGTGCGCTTCACCTTGTTGTTCGTCACCCACTCCATTGAGGAGGCGCTGGTGGTGGGCAATCGCATTCTGTTGCTGTCACCACACCCAGGGCGCGTGCGTGCGGAAATCCACAGTCATCAATACGACCTGCATAGCCTTGGCGGTGTCGACTTCCAGGCATCGGCGCGGCGGATCCACCGGCTGTTGTTCGATGAAGCCACTGAGGCCGAACCCGAGTTGGATTTTGCCGATATCCGCATCGCGTACTAAGGGGAGATTATGCGCCAGGAATACGAAATCACCCTCGAACCGCTGCTCAGCGTGCCGGTGGAACGCGACCTGCCGCTGCGCCAGCGCCTATGGCAACAGGGCTGGTTGCGCAAGGGCCTGATCCTGATCGTGCTCGCTGTCCTCTGGGAAGCCGTTGCGCGCTATCAAGACAACGACCTGCTGCTGCCGAGTTTTCTGCAGACCTTTCACGCGTTCTACGACGGTTTGCTCAGCGGCGAACTGCTCGGCAAAGTCAGCATCTCGCTGGTGGTGCTGATCAAGGGCTACCTGATCGGTATCGTACTGGCGTTCGCCCTGACCACGCTGGCGGTGTCGACGCAGGTGGGTCGCGACCTGCTCAGCACACTGACCTCCATGTTCAACCCGTTGCCGGCCATTGCGCTGCTGCCGTTGGCGCTGCTGTGGTTTGGCCTGGGTCAGAACAGCCTGATCTTTGTGCTGGTGCATTCGGTGCTGTGGGCGCTGGCGCTCAATACCTATTCAGGGTTCCTGGGCGTGTCCGAAACCCTGCGCATGGCCGGACGCAACTATGGCCTCAAAGGTATCCGCTTTGTGCTGTTTATTCTGATCCCGGCGGCGCTGCCATCGATTCTGGCGGGCCTGAAAATCGGCTGGGCTTTTGCCTGGCGCACGCTGATCGCTGCCGAATTGGTGTTCGGCGCCACCAGCGGCAAGGGCGGGCTAGGCTGGTACATCTTTCAGAATCGCAACGAGCTGTACACCGACAAAGTATTCGCCGGGTTGGCGGTGGTGATCCTCATCGGCCTGCTGGTGGAGAACCTGGTGTTCGATACCGTCGAACGGCTGACGGTCAAGCGCTGGGGCATGCAGCGCTGATAGATCCACCCTGATACGATTGCGCCCAGTTCACTCCTGACCGCTTACGAGTGCTTGGCATGCAACTACCGGATATGAACCTACTGGTCGCCCTCGACGCTTTGCTCGACGAGGGCAGTGTGGTCGGCGCCGCGCGCCGCATGAACCTCAGCCCGGCGGCCATGAGCCGTACTCTCACGCGCATACGTGAAGCGGTGGGCGACCCGATCCTGGTGCGCGCCGGGCGTGGCCTGGTGCCGACGCCCAAGGCCCTGCAGTTGCAAGAGCAGGTGCGCAACGTGGTCGAGCAGGCGGCGCTGTTGTTTCGCTCGGCCGACCAAGTGGACCTGAGTACCTTGCGCCGGCGCTTCAGCGTACGAGCCAATGACTTCTTTATCGGTGTGTACGGCGGGCGGCTGTTCGACACCATGGAGCGCGTCGCACCGCTGTGCGAGCTGTGTTTCGTGCCCGAAGGCGACACCGACGACGAAGCGCTGCGCGAAGGTCGACTGGACCTGCGTGTGAGCAACACCATGCCCGCCAGCCCTGAAGTGAAAGTACAAAATCTGTTCTCCACTACTTTTGTCGGCCTGGCGCGGCAAGATCATCCCTTGTTCGATGAAGAAATCACCGCCGCCCGCTTCGCCAGCTATTCCCACATCAGCATCTCGCGGCGCGGCATCGCCCGTGGGCCGATCGATAC
Organism: Pseudomonas rhodesiae; assembly: GCF_013285305.1. Taxonomy (NCBI): domain Bacteria; kingdom Pseudomonadati; phylum Pseudomonadota; class Gammaproteobacteria; order Pseudomonadales; family Pseudomonadaceae; genus Pseudomonas; species Pseudomonas rhodesiae. The sequence continues at coordinate 343,480 of NZ_CP054205.1, forward strand.
GGCCCTCAATGCCCAGGGCCTGGAGCGCCGCGTGGCGATGATCGCACCGGGGTTTCACGGCGCAATGTTTATGCTGCCCGACTCCGACCTGCTTCTGCCGGTGCCCAAGGAAGCGCTCTACAGCGCCAACCGACTGAAGCTGCCCCTGCGCGCGTTCCCGCTGCCCATCTCCTTGCCGACACTGGTGTTGGCCCAGTCCTGGCACCCGCGCTTCGACAACGACCCGGCGCACAAATGGCTGCGCGAGACCCTGCGTGAAAGTTGCCATGCCACCTGGCTGGAAGCTCAACCCACCTGACCTCTAAATCATGCAGGGTCAAAATGTGGGAGGGGGCTTGCCCCCGATAGCGGTGTAAAGATGGAAAAAACCGTGGCTGTCACAAAGCATCGGGGGCAAGCCCCCTCCCACCTGGAGATTTTGGCCGGGTTCGGGATTGCGTTTGGCGCACTTATAAGCTGCCGATAAGTAACTTTTTGTCATGTGTTAGCCTGATTAAACTGCTCGGGTATTCCCTACGCCGAGTTACCTGTTCATGACGTCCCTCGCTGCCCCCACCTTTGCGGCCGCAGCCCAACCCACCGCCATCGCTCCGCCCGTATTCGGCCCGCGCATCATCATCGGCCTGGTCGGCGTGTTGCTGGCGGTGCTGGTGTCCGGTCTCAACGAGATGGTCACCAAGATTGCCCTCGCCGACATCCGTGGCGCGCTCGCCATCGGGTTTGATGAAGGCACCTGGCTGGTCGCCGCGTATACCGCCACCTCCGTGTCGGCCATGGCCTTTGCGCCCTGGTGCTCGGTGACCTTTTCCCTACGGCGCTTCACCTTGTGGGCCATCGGGTTGTTCACCTTGCTTGGGGTGCTGTGCCCGTTCGCGCCGAACTACCAAAGCCTGCTGGCGCTGCGCACCCTGCAAGGCCTGGCCGGTGGCGCGCTGCCGCCGATGCTGATGACCGTGGCGCTGCGTTTTCTGCCGGCCAACGTCAAGCTGTACGGCCTGGCCGGTTACGCACTTACCGCCACTTTCGGCCCGAGCCTGGGCACACCGCTGGCGGCGTTGTGGACCGAATACGTCGGCTGGCAATGGGCGTTCTGGCAAATCGTCGCGCCGTGCCTATTGGCGATGGCCGCCGTGGCCTACGGGTTACCGCAGGACCCGCTGCGCCTGGAGCGCTTCAAGCAATTCAACTGGCGCGGCCTGCTGCTGGGCTTCCCGGCGATCTGCATGCTGGTCATCGGTGTGCTGCAAGGCAATCGTCTGGACTGGTTCGAGTCCGGCCTGATCACCTTCCTGCTCAGTGGCGGCAGCCTGTTGCTGGTGCTGTTCCTGTTCAACGAATGGTCGCAGCCGCTGCCGTTTTTCAAGCTGCAGATGCTGGGCCTGCGCAACCTCGCGTTTGCCTTGATCGTGCTGGCGGGCGTGCTGATGGTGCTGACTTCGGTGATCCTCATCCCGTCGAGTTTTCTCGCCCAGGTGCAGGGATACCGGCCGCTGCAAACCGCGCCGCTGATGCTGCTGATGGCGCTGCCGCAACTGGTCGCGCTGCCGTTGGTGGCTGCCCTGTGCAACCTGCGCTGGGTCGATTGCCGCTGGGTGCTGGGGGCGGGGCTGGGCATGCTGGTGCTGTCCTGTGTGGGCAGCGCGCACCTGACCTCAGCGTGGATTCGCGACGATTTCTATGTGCTGTACCTGCTGCAAATCTTCGGACAGCCCATGGCCGTGTTGCCGTTGTTGATGCTTTCCACCGGCAGTATCCAACCGGTGGAAGGCCCATTCGCCTCGGCCTGGTTCAACACCGTCAAAGGCCTCGCCGCGGTGATCGCCACGGGTGTGCTGGATGTGCTGACCACCCGTCGGGTGCATTTTCATTCGAGCAGGCTGGTGGACGGCCTCGGTAATTCGCCCCTGGCCGACGCCGATGCCCCAGGCCTGGCGCACCGTCTGCATGAGCAGGCCGTAGTGCTCACTTCTTCGGATCTGTACTACGTCATGGCCGCGGTGGCGGCGGCGTTGATCCTGCTGATTTTCTGGATGCCCACGCGGATCTATCCGCCGCGCGCACCGACCTAGCACAAAGGAACTCCCATGAAACGCAAAGACAAAATTGCCGTGTCGGCCATCGCCGTATTCGCCGTCGGCGTGCTGGTGTACCTGGCTGCCCCTGGGCTGTTGGGCAGCCGACAACAGACCACCAACGACGCCTTTGTCGCCGCTGACTTCACCCAGGTGGCGCCGCGCGTGGCCGGTTTTATCAAGGAGGTGCTGGTGGAAGACAACCAGCGCGTCAAAGCCGGGCAACTGCTGGCATTGATCGACGACCGCGATTTTCGCGCTGCCGCTCAGGCCGCCGATGCCGACACACTGGTGGCCCAAGCCCAACTGAAAAACGCCACCGCGACACTGGAGCGGCAAACCTCGGTGATCGCCCAGGCTCAGGCCACGGTGGCGGCGGATCGCGCCGAAGTGGCCTTCGCCGAACACGAACTGAACCGCTACAACCATCTGGCCGGTGTTGGCGCCGGCACCGTGCAGAACGCCCAGCAAGCCAAGACCCGCATCGACCAGGCCACCGCTCGCCTGGCCAAGGCCACGGCCGTGCTGGCGGCCGAGCGCAAGCAGGTGGAAATCCTCACGGCTCTGCGTGATGCCGCCGAGGGTGGGCTTAAACGTGCCCAAGCGGCGCTGGAAATGGCCAGTTATCAGCTGTCTTACACACGCATTGTCGCGCCAGTGGATGGCATGGTCGGTGAGCGCGCGGTACGGGTCGGTGCCTACGTAACACCGGGAAGCAAGTTGCTGGCGGTGGTGCCGTTGGCCGAGGCGTATGTGGTGGCCAATTTCCAGGAAACCCAGCTGTCCCACATGCATGCCGGTCAGGCCGTGCAGGTGCGCGTCGACAGCCTCGACGGTGAAGTGCTCGACGGCCACTTGGAAAGCCTGGCGCCCGCCACCGGAGTGACCTTCGCCTCGATCAAACCGGACAACGCCACCGGCAATTTCACCAAAGTCGTGCAGCGTATTCCGGTGAAGATCGTGCTTGAGCCCAATCAGCCGCTGACCGAGCGTCTGCGGGTCGGTATGTCGGTGGAAGCCAGCGTCGATACTCAAGCCGTAGCGCCACAGCGCGAGGTGGCCCAGCAATGAGACACCTCGCCTGGCTCACCCTCGGCCTGATCAGCCTGAGCGCCTGCACCGTCGGCCCGGACTTCCAGCGCCCCCACAGCGCGCAGCCCTCGCAGTGGACCGAACCCCAAGGCCGTCAGGCTGCTAGCCATGCCGTCAGCGACCCCTTGCAGGAGCGCTGGTGGGACGTGTTCCACGACGCGCAATTGTCGACCCTGACCCGGCGCGCCCTCAGCGATAACCTCGACTTGAAACTGGCCAGCAGCCGTCTGCAACAAAGCCGTGCGGTGCGCCAGGTAACCACTGCCGAGCGCTACCCGAGCGTCAACGCTACCGGCGCCTATCAGCGCAAACGCAACAGTGGTGAGGGCCTCAACGACCCGTCCGGCGAGAATGGCCGCGCCGCGTTCAACCAGTGGGACGCCGGGTTTTCCGCCGCCTGGGAGTTGGACTTCTGGGGCCGGGTCAAACGCGAAACCGAGGCGGCCGACGCCACGCTGCAAGTCGCGGAGAATGACCGTCGCGCCGTGCTGCTGTCAGTGCTGGCTGAAACCGCCCAGGACTACATCCAACTGCGCGGGGTGCAGAACATCCGTGCGGTCACCGAGCAAAACCTCGACGTGGCGCGACACAGTCTCAAGCTCTCGCAACTGCGCCTGGCCGACGGCGTGGCGACTGACTTGGATGTGGCCGAAGCCGCCGCCCAGGTCGCCGCCATCGAAGCGCGCCTGCCCGACTTGCAACAGCGTCAGGATCAGTTGATCAACGCTTTGAGCCTGCTGATGGGCGAACCGCCGCAAGCCCTGCATGCACAGTTGTCCAAGGCCGCTGCCGTCCCGCAAACCCAGCGCCAGGTCGCCATTGGCCTGCCGTCGGAATTGGCCGAGCGTCGCCCCGATATCCGCCAGGCCGAGGCACGACTGCACGCCGCCACCGCCAGCATTGGCGTGGCCAAGGGCGATTTCTACCCGCGCATCACCTTGTCCGGCAGCCTCGGCTCCCAGGCCATGCAACTGTCGGATTTCGGTGCATGGGGCTCACGCGCCTTTGCCTTCGGCCCACAGCTGAGCCTGCCGCTGTTCAATGGCGGACGCTTGCAAGGCATGCTTGAGCTGCGCGAAGCCCAACAGCAGGAAGCGGCGATTGCCTACCAGCAAACGGTTTTGCGCGCCTGGCATGAAATCGACGATCAACTGACCCGCTACAACGCCAGCCAACTGCGCCGCGACAGCCTGGCCGAAGCCGTGCGCCAGAACCAGATCGCCCTCACCACCGCGCAACATCAATACGTCGAAGGCGTGGTGGACTTCGTCAACGTGCTCACGGTGCAAAGCGCGCTGCTGGCGACCCAGGAGCAATGGGTGGAGAGTTCTACCGGCGTGTCCCTGGCCATGGTCGGGTTGTACAAAGCCTTGGGGGGCGGGTGGGAATCGGTATATCCGCTGCAAACGGCAGGGGGCTGATCGACAAAGAGTTTTGTCAGTGACGAAATAAGGTGTAATGATAATTGCTCTCAATAGTGTATCTGAGCTTTTCATGGACACCGCGACTGACGGCCAGCAACAGCTTCATCTTCTGTACCGCGACCATCACGGCTGGCTGCAAGGCTGGCTGCGCAAGCGCCTGGGCGATCGAGAGCACGCCGCCGATGTAGCCCAGGACACGTTCCTGCGGCTGTTGGTGTCCGGACGTTTTCCAGGTGACAAGGAAAGCCGCAGCTATCTGGCGCAGATCGCGCGCAATCTGGTGATTGACCAGTGGCGGCGCCTGCGTATCGAACGCGCCTATCTGGAGAGCATCGCCCATCTGCCGGAGCCGGAGTCGCCGTCGCTGGAAACCCGCGCACTGATCCTTGAAACCCTGATGCAGATCGACGCCATGCTCGACCGCATGCCCGACAACGTGCGCCGGGCCTTCCTGCTATCGCAATTCGAGGGGTTAAGCTACGCGCAGATCGCCGAGCGCCTGGGTGTCACCATCAGCTCGGTGCAGAAATACATGACCCGCGCCATCGTCGCCTGTTACCAGGTGGTCTACGAAGAATGAAACACGACGCACCCATCGCCCCGGCCATTGTCGAGCAAGCCAGCGAGTGGTTGATGCTGCACTGGGGCGGCGAACTGCGCGGCGAGCAACGTCACGCTTTTGCCCAGTGGCAGGCCGCCGATGAGGAACACCGTCGCGCCTGGCAGCGTTTGCAGCACTTGCAGCACACCCTCGGCGGCGTTCCTGCCGACAGTGCCCGCGCGGTGCTAAGCGATACGCCGGACACCCAGCGCCGAGCCGCCCTCAAGCTGCTCGGCGCGCTCTTAATGGTCGGCGGCAGCGGCTATCTGGTGCGGCGTAGTGAACCTTGGCAAGCGGCATTCGCCGAACATCGCACGGCGACCGGTGAGATCCGCTACGTCACCCTCAGCGACGGTACGCGTCTGGACCTCAACAGCGACAGTGCAGTGGATGTGCGTTTCAGCGCCACTGAGCGACGTATTCGCCTGATCCGAGGCGAGATCCTGCTGACCAGCGGCCACGATGCACTGCGCCCGCTGATCGTGGAAACGGCGGCCGGCGATGTGCAGGCGCTGGGCACTCGCTTTGCCGTGCGCGAACTGGGCGAGGGCAGCCGTGTCGACCTGTACGAAGGCCGCGTGCGCGTAACCCCGGTGCACGGCGCTGCGGTGCAGATGAACGCCGGTGACAGCCTGTGGTTCGATCAGCGCCAGACCCTTGCGTTACCTGCGGTGGGCGCCAACGGCAGCAGTTGGACTGAGCATCGGCTGATCGCCGAACGCCAGCCGCTGGGCGAATTTGTCACGCAACTGAGTCGCTATCGTCCGGGCCTGTTGCGATGCGATCCGGCCGTGTCCGGGCTGTTACTCACCGGTGTTTTTCCGTTGAACGATACCGACGCGATCCTTGCCGCCCTGGAGCGCTCGTTGCCGGTGCACGTCCAGGCAGTTACCCGCTACTGGGTGACGATCAAGGCTCGTGTCTGAAAATATTTTCTCTGGCGCTTGTCGGTTTCTCCATCCCGTTCGGGATACCTCTTGAAAGCCAATCAAGAAGCGTTCTCACGGGGAGTCCTGCAATGCCGCACCGCCCAATCCAACCCTTGGCCCGCGCCCTGCGCCATGGTCTGTTTGTCGGCCTGATGGCGACCGCGCCGATGCTGCCGACCTTGGCCTATGCCGCCGAAGCCAATGAAGAAGTGCGTACCTACGCCATCCCGGCGGGCAGTCTCGACCAGGCGTTGAACCGTTTCGCCAGTGCCTCGGGCATCTTGTTGTCGGTTGATGCCACGCTTACGGAAGGTAAGCGCAGCGCCGGTCTGCAAGGGCGTTATGCGGTGGGGGCCGGTCTGGAGCGGTTGCTGGCGGGCAGCGGCTTGGTGGCGATGCAATCCCAGGGCGGTTGGTCGTTGCAGGCGAGCGCGTCTGACGGCACGTTGCAACTTGGGGCTACCCAGATCAGCGCCCAACAAGCCGAGGAAAGCGCCTGGGGCCCGGTGGACGGCATCGTTGCCACCCGCAGCGCCTCCGGCAGCAAGACCGATTCGGCGCTGGTGGAAATCCCCCAGACCATCAACGTGATCACTGCCGCCGAGATCAAGGCGCGCGGTGCCCAGAGCGTCACCCAGGCATTGCTGTACACGCCGGGCATGAGCGCCGGCGGCTTCGCCGACCGGGTCAAGTTGTTCGATGAACCCACCTCGCGGGGCTTCTCGCCCACACCCCTGTACCTCGACGGTTTGCACCTGCCCTATGGCGGTGGAAGCACTGGCGGCGCGCTGCAAATCGAGCCCTATTCCTTGGAGCGCATTGAAGTCCTCAAAGGCCCGGCTTCGGTGCTGTACGGGCAAAACCAGCCGGGCGGTATCGTCAATATGGTCAGCAAGCGCCCCAGCGAAACCCCGGTACACCAAGTGGTGCTGGAAGCCGGCACCTACGAGCATAAAAGCGCGGCCATCGACCTCAGCGGTCCGCTGGATGAGCAAGGGCAATTTCTGTATCGCCTGACCGGCCTGGCCAACGATGGGCAGGACGAGATCAACTACGTCGAGAACAAACGCCAGTTCATCGCCCCCAGCTTCACCTGGCGCCCCAACGACGACACCCATGTGACGCTGTTCGCCCAGTACCAGAAAGACAAAGGTGTGCCCGAAGCCCAAGGCCTGCCGGCGTCCGGCACCTTGTGGGCCAACCCCAACGGTAAGATCAAGCGCGATGTGTTTATCGGCGAGCCCGGCGTCAACCAATACAACCGCGAGCAGTACGTGCTGGGCTACGAGATTTCCCATCGCCTGAACGACACCTGGACCCTCAAACAAAATGCGCGCTACGCCGAGGTGGACGACCGTTACACCGCGCCGTTGCACGGCTACCGTTTCGTCGCCAACCCGGCCACCGGTGTGCAGGACCAGCGCTACCTGCAACGCTTCGGTGTGGACTGGGCGCAAAACAACAAAGTGTTTGGCGTGGACAGCATCGCTCAGGCCGAATTCGACACAGGCGCGTTGTCCCACACCCTGATCCTGGGCCTGGATTACTACCATTCCGGCTCGCTGTTCCATGGCCTGTATGACCGCAACCCGCCGATCATCGACCTGTTCAAGCCGGTCTATGGGCAGCGCCTGAATTTTGGCCAGCCATATCGGTGGGATCGCACCATCACCCAGACCGGCCTGTACGTTCAGGACCAGATCAAGTTGGATAAATGGGCGCTGGTCCTGGGCGGGCGCTATGACTGGGCCAACGTCGTGAACAAAGAGCCCTTGACCGATACGCGCTTTGCCAGCAAAGACCAGGCGTTCACCGGTCGTGCGGGGTTGGTGTACCTGTTCGATAACGGCCTGGCGCCCTTCGTCAGCTACACGGAATCCTTCCTGCCACTGGCGGGCACCGACGTAAATAAAAAGCCGTTCGAGCCGTCTACCGGCAACCAGTACGAAGTCGGCGTGAAGTACCAGCCGCCCGGGCAGAAGAGTTTTGTGCAGGTCTCGGTCTATCAGCTGGACCAGGAAAATGTGCTCACCACCAACCCGGTGGACACCACCTACAGCACCCAAAGCGGCGCCATGCGCTCACGCGGCGTGGAGCTGGAAGCCAAGGCGGCCCTCAGCGACGCTTGGGAGATCATCGCGTCGGCCTCGCGTAACGACATCAAATACACCAAGGACAACGACGGTCGCCAAGGCCGCCACCCCGCAGGCATTTCGCCGCTCACGGCGTCGATGTGGGTCAATTACACCGTGCTTGGCGACACCCCGCTGGCTGGTCTCGGCGCGGGGCTGGGTGTGCGCTACGCCCGCCAAAGCCTGGGCGACTACTACGAAGGCGCCTTCAGCGTGCCCTCGTATAGCGTCTACGACGCCAGCCTGAGCTACGACCTAAGCCGCTCGCCGCTGAAACTCAAAGGCGTGAAACTGGCGCTGAACGTGCAGAACCTCACCGACAAGACCTACGTTTCGCAGTGCACCAGCGATCTGGATTGCTATTACGGGCAAGGACGGACGGCGGTGTCGAGCCTGACGTACGACTGGTAGCCAGGTGCCTAAGATCGCAACAGCATGAAGGTGGTGTCGTCGTGAGTTGAACAGCCGTCAAGGGTTTGCTGTGCAATGGCCCTGAGTTGGTTCTGGACAGACAGTTCGGCCCAGAACCCATCCGTCGCCATGATCCATGTTGTGTCTTTGATTATCTGCAAGGATTGAATGTGAGGCTCATGGCGGCGGCGGTAGCTCATGCAGTTGAGCAGAGTTTTCCGCGCAGGGCTGTTGGCGATGAGTGAATGGCTCAGATCACCTTTCCAGTTGGGGCCGTAGTGGGGTGGGCTTATCCAATTCAGATGCTGACCTTTTTCCAGATATCCAAGGCAACAGTCGCCTGCATGAATGGATATGGCGGTTTGACCGACTACCAGGAGCGCAAGATAGCTGGCGGCGGCAAAGGGGAAGTCCGGGCATAGATTTGAATGCACTCGATTGAGTGATGTGAGTGTCAGCGCCAAAGCCTTATCTGTGCAGGCCGCGACGGCAGTCGCTGAGTGAGAAAAGGTGTCCAGCAGATGGTGGCTCAGGGCTCGCGCCAACTCGCCACTGCCTGGTTTGGACGTACCGTCGGCAATCACGTAGAGATATGAATCTGCATTGCGTGCCGAACCGCAGGCGTCACGGTTTTCTGCTCTGTGGATACCTTGCCGACTGACACTGGAATGCAGGATCAAATGCGCACCCCGAACTCAATCAGTCTATCGAGGCGCTCGTAAATCAACGTTTCTCGATCGGGGTCTTGAGCGGTGCTTTGAATCACATCCTGAAACGCAGTGAGTCTGAGCAGAGACGAGAGCTCCTCGCCCACAAAGCGTCGTAGCTCGATAGGTGCGTGTTTTGTTTCTGCAATTAGCTCTTCCCGACCATCCAGCAGAGCGATGATGTCTTCAATATCGTTGGACATCAGTAGGTCGCCCTTGCCCCGGCCTAGATATGCCTGGAGTTTTGCGGCAAGAAACCAAGGGGCTGCGAACACCTTGATAGGCGTTCCATTAGGCAATGTGTAATCAATCGCATTTTCCAGCCCTCCGACAAACCAAGTATTGGAGAACCCCAGTATTTTTTCATCGGTTGGCATGAAATCGACTTTCAGCGCTCCTAGACGCAAGCGACAGGTGACCGTGTCCTGGCCTGTATTTTTGAACCCTTTGGTTTTAAGGGTTTCTTCAAGCCGATACCAAGCGGCAGTACTGGTCAGGTGGATGACCAGATCCACGTCATCGGTACCGCGAATGGATTCTTATGTGTATTCGTCGGTAATCAACAGGACGGTTGTACACCCACCGACAAAGGCCACTTGCTGGGGTAGCTCTGCCCCCAATGCGTCGGCGACCGCTTCAAGCATTTGCAACATCATTTCCCGAACTGAATTCAAAGGATCAACTCCCTCAGCAGTGCATCGGCTACCTTGGTCTCGCGCGGTCCGCCGATGCGAATTGCATCGACTAGAGCCAGGAAGTGATAGAGAAGCTCGTCTTTTTTTACCGCCCCAGGAACAGTTTTGTACAAGGGCGCGATTTCCTGACCTTTGCTTTTGCCATACGCGTCTGGCCACACGGGGATGAGATCGCCACCGCTCATGACTTTGCCCGTCAGGATAGGGGCCCCGAATGCTGTTGGAATTCCACGAACGACGGCGCCAGGCTTTGCGGGAAATACGTAGCGAATGCCATATTTCACGAAGTCCAGAAGGGCTTCTCTTCTTACCAGAGGCTGCCCGCTGAGGCGGTTCGTGTGAATAAGGCCGATCTCTCGACAGCGATTCAGAGAATTCGATACCTCGCTTTTGCTCAACGCCAACGACGCAGACAGTGCTCGAACGGAGTAGCTATCACTGTTAGTCGGGAGCGTGTCACCGTCGCTATCCTCCCAACCTTTCCACTCACTACCTGCAAGGAAAACAAGCGTTTCGGCCTCTTTTCCGGTGGCCCGCTCTTTCACCGCCTGTAGTTCCAGGCTAATCAGTTTGAAGAGGATAACGATATCCTGACTTTTCATAGGGCTCCCTGAAGCGGCTGTCCACTGTCCATGGACCGTGGACGATTTCTTGCATGGAGGGAGAGCCCTGTCAAGAAAGGAATCAAGGATTCTGCAAAAACACCACATACCCCCGAAACCACTCATTGCTCTGCAAATACCCCGGCGCCTGCCATTCACCGCCCTGAATCAAGCCGATCTTGAACGGCAACCCCAGCCGATTCATCCGCGGCAAGTACGCGGCGTAATCCGGGATGCTGTGGCGGCCTTGATAGGTCTGCACCACCACTTCATCCACCACGCCTTTGAGCTGGGCGATGGCGGCTGGGTCGGCGTTGCTGCTCCAGTCCATCAGGCCGGTGATGCTCAGCCGCAGGTCGGCGGGCAGGCGTTGGCGCAGGTCGCGCAGAAAGTCGGCGTATTCGTGCAGGTATTGGGTACGGGCGTCGAAGTCGATCTGGATACCTATCACCGGGTTGCCCGCGTCGCGCCAGCGTTGCACCTGGCCGAGCAGCTGGGTGTAGATCGGTTCTGGCCAGCGCAGGGTGTGGGCGCGGTATACCACCCAAACCTCGCCCTGGGTCAGGCGCGGTACGCTCATGCCCTGGGCGATCAGCTGCACGCCGCGCTGGGGGGCGCGGCGGGTAGAGTTGATCTGGCCCTGCAGGATGTAGAGGGTCTTGGCCTGCTTGAGCACCGCTTGGGACTTGACGCCGCTCCACAGCCAGAAGGCGTCATAGTCGCGGGCGTCAACGGCACCGAAGGCCGGGCTCGCCAGTAGCAGCAAGCCTAGCCACAAGTGTTTCACCAGTAGTACTGCAGCGATTTGCCCCACTGGGTGTCGGCGTAGCCGCTTTTGAGCTGGCGGAACCAGGCTTTGCGCACGGCCGGTTCAACGTCCTGCCCACCGCAGCTGTTATAGCCGGCCGGCGCGTAGCAGTTGATGGCGCGGAACAGCGCATAGGCTTTGTCCGTCTTCGGCGCCTTGGCGTCATTGATCACCTGCTTGTATCCGTCGAGCCGCGAGAAAGTGGTTCCTTTGAAGTCCGACGCGGTGCTGCCCAGGCTGCCGGCGGCGCGCGCTTGTTCCAGCGGCATGCTGTCCAGGTTGTTGCGCAGGATGAACTCGCCGAGGCAGTTCAGGGCCTGGGGGTTCTTGGCCTCGGTTTGTAGGGTCGCGGCGGTTTGCGCGATGGCCGGGCAGGTGTAGCCCGAGGCAGCTTTCTCGCCGTTCCACTGGAACAGCTTCAACGTCTGCCCTTCGCTGTAGACATAGCCCAGGCTGCTGCTCAACTTATCTTCGGGCGCTGGGGTCGGCAGTTGCTTGAAGTCCTCGGCAAAGGTGGCGAACTGGCCGCGCAGCAGGTCTTTGTAGAGCAACACGAATTGCGCAGTCTGGCGCTCCACCGGATCGCTGGCCTGGGAAATCTGCTGGCGCAGCAGCTCCGGACCGGCGACGTTGCGCAACAGGCTGTAGCGCACTTGCTTGGCGTTGATCGGCGAGTTGGCGGCAAACACTTCGGCCAACTGGCCGCTGCGCTCGTAGTTCATGGCCAGGGCCAATTCCAGTTGATCGCGCATCAACGGCAGTTTGGCCAGTGGCAGCAATTGCAGCCACAGCGCTTGGGCGCCTTTCCAATCTTGCTTGGCTTCCAGCGCCAGGGCGCGCAGGGTCTGTTGGCTGAAGGCGAAGTAATTCAGACTCGACGGCACACTTTGCGGCAGCTGCTTCAAAGCGGCATCCGGCTGGTGCTCGATGTACAACGCACACACCGCCAGCAGGTAATCGTAGAGTTCGGGTTCGCTGGCAAACAGTGCCTTTTGCTTCTCCAGGTCTGCGCGGGACAAGGTCGGCTGGTTGCCGCCGCGCATCACCATCAGGTCACTGACCAGTTGGATCATCGGCGTCTTCACTGGCTGGCTGTTGACCATCAACAACTTGAGGTCAGCCTCTTCCACCAGCTCATCCTCGGACACATTGCGCTGCGCGTCGCTGGCTTGCGTGAGGCTCCAGGCATACGCCTCGGCCAGTTTGCTGCCATCATCGGCCAACCAGTAGACCCGCCGCAGCAGGCCGCGCGCGGAGGCGCTGTAATCGCCTTGTGGATAAGCACTCAGGTAGCTATCGAAGGCTTGCTCGGCATTGGCCAGCGCCGACTTATCCACACGCGCCAGAGTCGGCACGCCGTCGGCATCGTACGCGTCTGCCTGGGCCTGGTTCAGCGCAGTGCGGGCGGTCATGTACAGCGCGGCTTCCTTGAGCCAGGGCAGGGCACTGCTGCGAGCGGCGCTGAAGCCGCGCTCGGCTTCGGCAAAACGGCCGCTATAAAAATCGGCGGCGGCTTGCAGGTAGGTGTACAGCTGCTGGCCGTCGGTCGATTGCAGTTGCTGCGCATTCGCCACGACCGGGCCGTCCCACTCGCAGGTGGTGAGCAGTTGCAGGCGGGCTTTGACCAGCAGCTCGCGTTCGGCGGCCGGCATATCGGCCTTGACCACTTGGCGCACAAACGCGGTGGCACTGTCGTCGTCGTTGCTGCGGCAACGGCTGCCCTCGCCCGTGACAAACGCCTCGCCGGCGGTGGTGTAGTCCTCGCGCTTGATGCCCAGGGGTTGCAGCAGGTTGTCCAGTTCGGCAGTGGACGATGTGTCTGCGCCGTCATCCGGTTCAGTGTCCGAGCTGCCGAGCAGCGTCAGGCGATACACCGGGAACGGCACAGGGCCGAACCCCTCGGCCAGGTCATCTTCGCTCAAGGCATTGGGCGTCAGGCCCGTATTTTTCTTGTCGGCCAGCAGCAGGCGCAGGTTGACCCGGCTGTCGTTGCCAGGGCTGAGGAAAGGCTGGTTGCTGCACGGGTCGAGGGTGTCGCGGGAAACACGCCAGTCGGGGTAGCACGAATCGTCGGAGCTGGCCTGGGCCTGCACGGAGAGACCGGCCAGCAGGGCCAGTGCCAGAGGTGACAAAAAACCGATGCGCATGAGGTGTCCTTGATCCTGGTGCTTGGAGGGGCGCAATCATAGCTTGATCTGACAATTGCTTTGGTGACTGCCTACACAATTTGCCGATTTGTCCGATTGGGGGTAGTGGCAATTTAATTTCGCTGACTTAGACTGCGGTCATCGTCAGGGAGTCGACCATATGAAGCAATTGCATGGATGGGCGTTGGGTTTTATCGGCATATTGGGCGTGGCTCAGCTGGCCATGGCCGAAGACCCGTTGTTGGATCATTCGCCTGCGACCACCGCCAGTGCCGACAGCGAAGCGCGGGGCGTGTTGCGTGCCCGCGACCAGGCGATGCTGGCCAGTGAGCTGTCCGGGCGCATCGTCGAGTTGCCGTTCAGCGAGGGCGAGACGTTCAAAAAAGGCGACACTCTGGCGCGTTTCGATTGTTCGGCCTACCAGGCCCAATTGAACGCCGCCCAAGCCGCCAGCCGTGGTGCCGGGGAAGAACTGGCGCACAACAAACAGTTGGCGGCGCTCAATTCAGTCGGACGCTTTGAAGTGGCCCGCGCCGAAGCGCGGTTGAGCGAGACCCAGGCCCAGTCCCAGGTCTACCAGGTACAAGTCAAACGCTGCAATGTGCTGGCGCCGTATGACGGTCAAGTGGTGCAGCGCAAAGTGCAACGCTATGAAAGCGTCTCGGCCGGCGCGCCGCTGCTGGAAATCGTCGATAACCGCAGCCTGGAAATTCACCTATTGGTGCCGTCGCGCTGGATGGGCAAGCTCAAGCCGGGGCAGACGTTCAGTTTTACTCCGGATGAAACTGGCCAGGCGTTCAGCGCTACCGTCAAACGCCAGGGCGCACGCATCGACGAGGGCAGTCAGACGCTGCTGCTGGTCGCCACCTTGCCCAATGCCACCGGCTTGATGGCGGGTATGAGCGGCACCGCCCACTTCGCGCAACTGCAATGAACGCACCCATGGCGGGGAACACCGAGCGGGTGTTCGCGCAATTTCTGGACCTCGAACGCCAGACCCGCGCCGCCCGCTCCACTGAGCAATTGGCCTACAGCTTGGTCAACGATGGGCAAGCGCTGTTCGGCTATCGCCACGCTGCATTGTTGATTGCCGGTAAGGTGCAGGCGGTCACAGCAGTGAGCAGCATCGACCCGAACGCGCCGTTCGTGGCGTTTGTCGAGCATGCGGTGGGGCAGTTGCACTCGCTCGACCTCGGCCAGACCGCGCGCGTGGTGCCTGCCGAGCAATTGAGCGATGCCGTGCGCGCCGACTGGCAGAGCCTGTCGGCCGAACACGTGTTCTGGTTGCCGCTGATCAACCCCCAGGGCCAGGTGTTTGGTGGCCTGTGGCTGGCGCGGGATACGCCGTGGAACCCGGCAGAGCAAGTCTTGCTGGCGCAATTGGGCGACACCTACAGCCATGCCTGGCACGCGTTGCAACCGCGCCAGCCGTGGCGCCTGCGCCTGACCCGCAAACGTCAGGTGGCGGTGGGGGTCGGGTTGCTGCTGATGTTGCTTATCCCGGTGCGCCAGTCGGTGCTGGCGCCCGCCGAAGTGGTGCCGCTGGCTGGACAAGTCGTCGCGGCACCCTTGGATGGGGTGATTGCCGAGTTCTTGGTTAAACCCAACCAGAGCGTGAAATCCGGCGACCTGCTGCTGCGTTTTGAAAGCACTACCCTGACCGCCCAGGCGGACGTGGCGGCGCGGGCCCTAGGTGTGGCGGAGGCGGAGCTCAAGGCCAATTCCCAGCGTGCCTTTGCCGATGCCGAATCCAGCTCGCGCATCGACTTGCTGGCCGCGCGCGTCGAGCAAAAACGCGCCGAACGCGACTACGCCCGCGAGCTGCTCAAGCGCAGCGAAGTGCGCGCCGAGCGCGACGGCATCGCGGTGTTTGCCGACGCCGAGCGTTGGACCGGCAAACCGGTGCAAACCGGCGAGCGCCTGTTGCAGATCGCCGACCCCGGCCAGGCCGAGTTGCGCATCGAACTGGCGGTAGGCGATGCGATTGCCCTGGCGCCCGACGCGCAGGTCGCGCTATTCCTCGACAGCGACCCGTTGCAACGTCACCTCGCCACCCTGCAACGCGCCGCGTACGAAGCGCAGCCCACGCCGGGCGGGCAGTTGGCCTATCGCTTGGATGCGCAGTTCGATGACGCGCCGCCGCGGATCGGCCTGCGTGGCACTGCGAAGCTGTATGGCGACCGCGCGCCGCTGGCCCTGTACCTGCTGCGGCGACCGTTGGCGGGCCTGCGCCAAAGCGTGGGCCTCTGATGAGCCTGCCCAAGCTGCGTGACGACCTGCAACTGTCCAGCGCCGGCGCGGCATTGGATGGCTCGCCGCGCTGGACCCTCGCCGACCCAGTGCGTGGGCGCTATTTCAAGCTGGGCGCCACGGCCATCCGTCTGTTGCGGCATTGGTCCCTGGGCGACCCGGAAAAAGTCCTGCAAGCTGCCAACCGCGAGCCGGGCTTGCCCCTGGGGAACAGCGAAGTCACCGAGCTGCTGAGTTTTCTACGCGCCCACGACCTGATCGCTGCCCTCGACCCCGAGCAACGCGCCAGCTATCTGTATAAAGCCGCCGCCCAGAAGCAGGGCCTGTGGCAGGTGCTGCTGCATCAATACCTGTTTTTCCGCATCCCACTGTGGCGCCCGGACACGTTCCTCAATCGCGCCTGGCCGTGGTTGGCGCGGTTTGGTCCGGGCCTGTTGCGCTACGGTTTGCCGATGACCCTCGGTCTTGGGGTGTTTTTGGTGGCGCGCGATTGGCAGCGCTTCCTGGCGACGTTCCCGCACCTGTTCAGCCTCGGCGGCGCCCTGGCGTTTGGTGTGGCACTGTTCTTCGCCAAGTTGTGCCATGAATTCGGCCATGCCTTCATGGCCAAGCGCGCCGGTTGTCGGGTGCAAAGCATGGGCGTGGCCTTCATGGTGCTGTTGCCGATGTTCTACACCGACGTCAGCGACGCCTGGCGCGTCAATGATCGCCGCGCCCGCTTGATGATCGGGGCCGGCGGGGTGATGGCCGAG
The DNA here is from genome assembly GCF_013285305.1 of Pseudomonas rhodesiae. Taxonomy (NCBI): domain Bacteria; kingdom Pseudomonadati; phylum Pseudomonadota; class Gammaproteobacteria; order Pseudomonadales; family Pseudomonadaceae; genus Pseudomonas; species Pseudomonas rhodesiae. The sequence goes on from NZ_CP054205.1 coordinate 360,102, forward strand.
CTGCTGCTGGCGTGTATCGCCTTGCTCGCCTGGTCGCTGTTGCCGGATGGACCGGCGCGCACGGCGGCGTTCATGCTGGCCAGCGCCACCTGGCTGACCACCCTGGCGATCAACCTCAACCCGTTCATGCGCTTTGATGGTTACTTTTTGATCAGCGATTTATGGGGCGTGGACAACCTGCAAGGCCGTGCCTTCGCGCTGTGCCGCTGGCGTCTGCGCGAACTGCTGTTCGGCTATGGCGAACCGGCCCCGGAGCCGTGGTCGCCGGCTTTGCAGCGACGCCTGTTGTGGTGGGGCTACCTGGCGTGGCTGTGGCGTGCGGCGCTGTTTCTGGGGATCGCGTTGGCGGTCTATCACCTGTTCTTCAAGCTGCTCGGAATCTTCCTGATGCTGGTGGAATTGGTGTGGTTTATCTGCCTGCCGATCTACAAGGAATGGCACGAATGGTGGAGCCGTCGCAGCCAGGCCCATGCGCCCCGGGTGTTGCTTAGCAGTCTCGGGTTGGGGCTGATCGTGCTGGCGCTGGTGGTGCCGTGGCGCAGCGCGGTGGAACTGCCGAGCATGCTCGAAGCGGGTCGTGTCAGTGCCTTGCATGCGCCGGTGGCGGCGCGGGTCAAGGCATTGCGGGTGGTGGACGGGCAGGCGGTGACCCAGGGCCAGGTGCTGATCGAACTGGAATCGCCGGACCTCGACGCGCGCCAAAGCATCGTGCGGCGCGAAGTCGAGATCCTGCAATTGCAGATGCGCCGCCAGGCTGGACGCAGTGAAACGGCGGCCGACGCCGGGATCATCGATCAGCGCCTGTCCCAGGCCCTGGCCGAATACCGCGGCCTCGCTGCCCAACGCGAACGCCTGCTGTTGCGCGCCCCCCATGCGGGCACCGTGCGCGATGTATTGCCGCAATTGGACGTGGGTCGCTGGCTGTCGCCCAAGGATGCGCTGGTGCAGGTGGTGGAGGATGGCGCGCGCCTGCGTGGCTACCTGGCCGAGGCCGAGTTGTGGCGAGTCGGACCAGGGGCGACCGGGCGGTTTATCGCCGATGACCCGATGCGCGCCGCGATCCCCGTTGAATTGACCGACGTTGACGCAAACGGCGTGGCTTATCTGGATCAGGAGGCGCTGACCTCCGACCATCACGGGCCAATAGCCGTACGCCGCGACGAAAACCAGCGTCCTGCGCCGGTACAGGCGCAATACGGCGTGCGTCTCAAAAGCCTGCAGACGATCGACACCCCCCGGCAGCCGTTGCGCGGCGTGGTGCTATTGCAAGGACGCAGCGAGTCGGTGCTGGGCACGGCCTGGCGTCGAGCGGTGGCGTTGGGCGTTAGGGAAAGCGGATTCTGACAAGGAGTGCAGACGATGATGAACAATCAGGGCGGGTTGGCGCAGGGCTTAGCGATGCGCCCGTCACGGGCCAGCGACGGGCCGTTTTTGCAGAAGCTCTACCATTCGGCGCGGGCGGATCTGCAGTGGATCGACGGCGAGCAAGAGAAGGTAGAAGAGGTCATCGCCCAGCAGTTCCAGGTGCAGGAGCGGGGCATGGACCAACAGTTTCCAGGGGCCCTGCATTACGTGGTGGAAAAGCTCGGCACGCCCATCGGTGCCTTGAGTGCCGACTTCGGCGCCAATGAAATTCGAGTGTTGTACCTGGCGCTTATCCCCGCCGCACGTGGCCAGGGCTTTGGTCGGGCGATGCTGCATAGCGTTCAGCAGGCCGCCACCCAAGTGTGCTGTCCGGTGGCGACGGTGGTGTGGGCGAGCAACCCCCATGCGCGCCAGCATTACCTGGCGCTGGGGTTTCGTGTGGAAGAACAGACACCGGCGGCGCAGCGGTTGGTGTGGTACCCGCCTCAGTTGAACACGATGCAAAAGTAACCGCGCTCGCCGTCACGCCCCATGGCGGGCTCGCGGGACACGAACACGTGTTCCAGGCACACATCCGGCAAGGGCATGCGGCATAAACCGTCGACGAACTCCGTCGGGCCGAGGCTGTTGAGAGACACACTGAAGCCCTCGCGTACGCTGCCCGGGAAACCGGACTGTGGCGACGGGCGCAGCCCCTGGACCTGAATTTGAAGTGCCGAGCCATCCGGCAGGTACAGCACGCTAGGCTGGGTCAGCAAGGGGCGAAAGTGTTCGAGGGTGACCTGATTCAACATGGTTCGGCTCCGCATCGGAAGTGCCGAGGCCCATGGGCCTCGGCCGGGGGGCATCATGGGCGTGAAGGATAAAGTCCTTCCAAGGCAATGCTGAAGTTGATCGCCAGATAGGGGTTCATAATGCCAACGGCCTGGCTCTGGCCGGCGCTGGCCGTCTCGCCGCTCAAAGCGCTGGTGACGCCCTTGAGTGGTACCGGGTTGGCGCCTTGTTGATCGGAATAGATCGTAGCGCTGCCCGGTCCTGGGCCAGAGGCGCCGATGTAGGCATTGGTAGGCGTAGGCACCGTTACTGGGTTGCTGACTACGCTGGTCAGTTGCACCGTGGTGTTGCCTGCGAGTGTGCCTGCGCCATGGGTGTGGGCGGGGAGGTTGCCGGCCAGCAGCGTGACCGACTCGCTGCCCGAGAATGCACCGATCGCATGGGGCGACAGCCCCGTGCCTTGGCCCATGCCCACCGGCACGCGGCTTTGCAGGTTCGGCAGTTGGAAGGTGGACTGACCGTTGCCGCCGTAGAAGGTGCCAATCAACGAAAACAGCACGGCGTTCTGTTGCACAGCCACGATCTGGCCATTGCATAACGCCCAGCCATTGGGTGCGTAGTTAAAGGCAAAAGACTGGATGGTGCCGATAAATACTTCCATGAGTCGCGAATCCTTGTGTGAGCTCTAGGGTCTTGGACGACGCCTATCGATCGGGCGCCATCGCAAAGCGTAGACGCACATTTGCGCTACGCCCAACGGTTGCGAAACCGCGAGCGAAACCTGGGCTTTTGCCCTAGAGTTGCGCGTGTTTGCGCATGTGTGGCGTTTACCCGGGAAACCGGCGGTATCAGGGGATTTGAGGTGCGACGGTCTGTGGTCGAGCAAGACGAAAAAGTGGGCCCATTTGCCGTAGCGGGCGCCTGGGAAGGCAGCCGTTGGCTGAGCCGGTTATGGTGGGTGCCGATCCTCGCGCTGGCCATAGCCACGCGGTTCTATGGCTTGACGGCCGCGGCGATCTGGGGCGACGAAGGTTCGAGCCTGCTGCTGAGCGAATATGCCGTAGACGACCTGTGGTTTCACGCGGCCCATGACGTGCACCCGCCGCTGTACTTTTTCATGTTACGTGGCTGGATCGAGCTGTTTGGCGACGGCATCTGGTCGATTCGTGCCATGAGTGCGATCCCCGGCGTGGTCGCCGTGGGCCTGGGCGTGTGGCTGATGCGGCAACTGTCCACACGCCGCGCTGCCGCGCTGGCGGGCGTGCTGCTGGCGTTGTTCCCAAGCGCCGTGCGCTACAGCCAGGAAGTGCGCATGTATTCGCTGCTGGCCGTGTGGCTGCTGGGCGCCACGCTGGCGCTGGTGTACTGGGTGCGCCAGCCCGAGCGCACGCGGTGCCTGGTGGCTTATGTGTTGTTGATGGCGGCCGGTTTTTATACCCACTACTTCACAGCGTTGTGCGTGCTGGTGCACTGGGCCTGGCTGGGCGTGTTGTGCCGCTCCCAGGCGCCCGGCCAGCGCCTGCTCACGCGTCCGGTGTGGTGGTGCGCAAATGCCGCGATTGTCGCGTTGTACCTGCCTTGGCTGCCGAACCTGCTGGATCTTGTTCAGCATGTCGAGCAGCTCAAGGTCGGCGGTGATATTGGCTGGGAAGACCCGGTCACGCTGACCTCTGTGCCTTCGATGATCTGGCAGTTCGTGCTGCAGGATGAAGGTGTCGGCTTCTGGGCACCGCTGTTCTGGCTGTTTCCGCTATCGCTGGTGGCGGCGGTCGCGGTGACCGTCTGGAAGGAACGGGATAGTTACTCTCCGGCCTGTCTGCTGGCGCTGTTTTTTATGCTGCCGCTGCTGGTGGTATACGGCGTGTCGTTTGTATCGCCTGTGTTCATCGAACGTTACCTGACGGTGTATGCCCTCGGCTTGCCAATGCTCATTGCCCTGGCCATCGAGCGTCTGCCGACGCGCCTGTCGTGGCTCGGGGCGGCGTTGCTCGTGGTATTTGTCGGCGTTGAGCTGCTGGGTTTGAAGAACAACGCCACGGTGGATGTGCATGACCAATTCAACGTGCCGGTGGAGTTCGTCAATCGCAATTACCAGGAAGGCGATCGCATCGTGCTCAGCGACATGATGTGGTACTTGAGCTACGTGTATTACGACCAGACCGACGCCCAGTTGCAGCTCTACACTCCGCCCAAGCCCGACGGCACACCGACCCGGCCAAACGCCTATGGTTTCGGCACCCTGGTGGATCAGGACGGTGGACGCATTTACCTCGACCGTCTGTCGGCTTTACCCGCCCAGACCCGCCGTGTCTGGCTGATCAGTAGCAACGAAATGCCGGATGATTTCGCGCCGATTCCCGACGGTTGGCGCCAAGTGTTGCAGCAAGATGGCGGCGGTGCGCGGGCGCGGCTGTTTTTGCTGTGTGTGGGGCCGACTCTATGCAGCCTGAAGGGTGCCGTTAATTTCGAAACAGTATTAAATCGGATGCGAGTAGTGGCAATTTCATACTAGTGGCTGTAGCAATCCTGAGCTAATCTTGGTGACAAAGGAATTGTCCTACAAAGTGGTGAATGGATTGCCGTATCACTTTATTTCCGGCTTGCCGCGCTCCGGCTCGACCTTGCTTTCTGCCATCTTGCTGCAGAACCCGCGCTTTCATGCGGGCATGAGTAGCCCCGTGGGCCTCCTATTCAATGGCGTGCTGGCGCAGTGCAGCGCCGGCAGTGAATTTGGCTCGGTGATTGACGCCGACACCCGCCGCCGCCTGCTGCGCGGCCTGTTCGATTCCTACTACGCCGACAAAACCGCCACGCCCGTGGTGTTCGACACCAATCGCCAGTGGTGCGCGCGCATGCCGGCGCTGCATGACCTGTTTCCCCAAGCCAAAGTCATCGCCTGCGTGCGCAACGTCGCATGGATCATGGACAGCCTGGAGCGCCTGTACCGCGCCAATCCCTTCGAAAATACCAAGCTGTTCAACGACGATGTCGAGCGCAACACGGTGTACAGCCGTGTCGAGACCCTGGCCCAGCGCAACCGCATGGTCGGGTATGCATGGTCGGCGCTCAAAGAGGCGTACTACGGTGAACACGCCGGCTCGATGCTGATCGTCGACTACGACCTGCTGGCCCAGGCCCCCGAGCGGGTCATGCGACTGGTCTACGAATTCATCGGTGAGCCGTGGTTCGAGCATGACTTCGACAACCTCAGCTACGACGCACCGGATTTCGACCAGGACCTGGGCGTAGCCGGTCTGCATCGGGTCAAACCACAGGTGGCGTTGCAAGCGCGGCGCAGCCTGCTGCCGCCGGATCTGTTCGAGCAGTTCGCCCATATGGATTTCTGGCGTGACGGCAGCTTGAGCGCTGCCAATGTGATTCGCACCAAAGCCGACGCCGCGATCAGTTGATCGCGGTTTTTTTATTTGTGGGTATCAGCATTCGACAAGCGGGTGAGCAGCATGTGGTGGAGCAAAGGCAAGGCACGGCAAACGACAACGCGCGCGCGCACGCAGGCGACGCCGATGATCATGTCCCTGGAACCGCGCATGCTGTTCGACGGCGCGGTCGCCGCCACGGTGGCTGATGTGGCGCAGGCCGACAGCCATGCCACGGCTGCCGATGCGGCCGCCAAGGCGCCGACCGCCGAGCACGCCGGCGCCGTCGGCGAAACCCACGGGCAAACCGATGCACCCGTGACTCCGGCCCCGGTCACTGTGCCGGGTGAGTCAGTCGTATTCGTCGATGCACGGGTCAAGGACTCCGCCGAGTTGCTCAAAGGCGTCGCCCCCGGCACCCAGGTGGTGCAGTTGGATGCGAGCAAGGACGGCCTGCAACAGATCGCCGATTACCTGGGCAGCCACCAGGGCGTCAGCTCGGTGCAGATCATCGCCCACGGCAACTCGGGTGACCTGTGGCTGGGCAACACCTATTTATCGGCAGACAACATCGCAGCTCGTAGCGAGGTGCTGGCGCAGATCGGGCAGGACATGAACGTCGGCGGCGACATCCTGATCTACGCCTGCAACACGGCAGCGGGCGATAGGGGCGTCAACTTTGTCGACTCGCTGGCGCAGCTGACCGGGCGCGATATTGCCGCGTCCAGCAACCGCACCGGCGCGGGCAGCGACTGGACCCTGGAAATCGCCACCGGCTCCATCGAGAGCCGCACCGCGCTGGCCTACGGGAGCATGTCGGGGTATCAGTACAGCCTGGCGACGGTCACGGTGCTCAATAATGGCGACAGCGGTGTCGGCAGCTTGCGGCAGGCCCTGAGCTCCGCGGTGTCGGGGGATACCGTGGCCTTCGGTGCTGACATGACGATCAACCTCAACAGCCAGCTGATCATCAGCAAGAACCTCACCATCGACGGCGATCGCAACAATGATGGTGTGGCAGACGTGACCATCAGCGGGCAGTACAAAACCCAGGTGTTGAGGGTCAACTCCGGCGTCACCGCGACCCTGGATGGGCTGATCATCACCAAGGGCCTGGCCGCCGGCAACGGCGCTGCGGCGGGGACCGACGGAACGGCGGCCATGGGCGGCGGCATTGTCAACTACGGTAACCTGACCTTGACCAATGTCACGGTGACCAGCAACGCAGCCTCGGGCGGCGGTGGCGGTGGCGGGGTTACTGCGCCTTATGTCGGTGGCGCGGTCGGTGGCGGCGGTGGCGGTGGCGGCGCGCTCGGCGGGCAAGCCGGTGGTCACGGTGGTACTTCCGGCTTTGGTACAGGCGTGTATGGCGGCACTTCCGGCAGTGCCAACACCGGCGGCAACGGCGGCGGCTATAACCCCAACTACATGGGCGGCAGGGGCGGCAGCAGCACCGGCGGCGCGGGCGGCGTGGGCGCGGCCAACTACAGCAATGGCGGCGCCGGTGGTACGGCAAACAATGGCACGATTTCCATTGGCGGCGGTGGCGGCGGCTCCGGTTGGGACAAACCTGGCCGGGCGGGCGCCTCGGCCAGCGGCGGTATCTACAACGGCAGCACCGGCACACTGACCGTTGTCGGCACGTCGGTGATTACCAACAACATCGCTGCCGGTGGCGGCGGTGGTGGCGGTGGGGGCCTGGGTGGCTCCGCCGATTCGGGCGGCGCGGCCGGCAAAGGCGTCGGCGCGATCTGGAACAAAGGCACGCTGTTGATGACGGCTGCCAACTTTGCGGCCATGAGCGGTAACGTCGGTGGCAGCGGCTCCGGTGGCCCTGCGTCGGGCGGCGGTTCCACGGGCGCCTCCGTAGCGGCCGTGAACAACATCTTCAATGACGGCGGCACGGTGAACACGGCTTATTCCCCGGGGCCAACCGCGACCATCGTGATGGCGGATACCGCGTTGAAAATCGGCGATACCTCGCTGGTCACCATCACGTTCAGCCGTGCGGTGAGCGGTCTCACCAACGCCGACCTGACGATCGCCAACGGCACCTTGACCGCTGTGAACAGCCTCGATGGCGGCATCACCTGGACCGCGACGTTCACGCCGACCAGCAACATCACCGATGCGACCAACCTGATCACCCTCGACAACACAGGGGTGGTCGCGATCAACGACGGCTTGGCTGGCGCGGGCACCACCAATTCGGCCAATTACACGATCGACACCGTGCGGCCAACCGCGACCATTGTGGTCGCCGACACCGCGTTGAAAATCGGTGAAACCTCGCAGGTGACCATCACGTTCAGCGAGGCCGTCACCGGTTTCACCAACGCCGACCTGACCATCGCCAACGGCACCCTGAGCGCGGTCAGCAGCAGCGACGGCGGTGTCACCTGGTTCGCGAACTTCACACCCAGCGCGAGCATCACCGACACCACCAACCTGATCACCCTGGACAACACTGGCATCGCCGACCTGGCGGGCAACGCCGGCAGTGGCACCACGGATTCCAACAACTACGCCATCGACACGGTGCGGCCGACCGCTTCCATCGTGGTCGCGAACACTGCCCTGAGCATCGGTCAAACCAGCTCGGTGACCATCACCTTCAGCGAAGCGGTCACCGGGTTTACCAACGCCGACCTGAGCATTGCCAATGGCACCTTGAGCGCGGTGAGCAGCAGCGATGGCGGCATCACCTGGACCGCGACGTTCACGCCGACCGCGGGTGTCAATGACACCACCAACCTGATCACCTTGAACAACACCGGCATCAGCGACTTGGCAGGCAATGCGGGCAGCGGCACCACTGATTCCAATAACTACGTCATTGACACCCAGCGCCCAACCGCGACGATCATCGTGGCGGACAGCAGCCTGAAAATCGGCGAATCCTCACTGGTGACCATCACCTTCAGCGAGGCGGTGACCGGCTTCAGCAACGCCGACCTGACGATCGCCAACGGCACCCTGACCGCTGTGAACAGCCTTGATGGCGGCATCACCTGGACCGCGACCTTCACGCCGACCACCAACATCACCGACGCCACCAACCTGATCACCCTGGACAACACCGGCATTGCCGACCAGGCCGGCAACGCCGGCAGCGGCACCACTGATTCCAATAACTACGCCATTGATACCGTGCGGCCAACGGCGACGGTGGTGGTGGCCGACAGCGCGTTGAAAATCGGTGAAACCTCGCAGGTGACCATCACGTTCAGCGAGGCCGTCACCGGTTTCACCAACGCCGACCTGACCATCGCCAACGGCACCCTGAGCGCGGTCAGCAGCAGCGACGGCGGTGTCACCTGGTTCGCGAACTTCACACCCAGCGCGAGCATCACCGACACCACCAACCTGATCACCCTGGATAACACCGGCATTGCCGACCTGGCGGGCAACGCTGGCAGCGGCACCACCGACTCCAACAATTACGCCATCGACACCCAGCGCCCGACCGCGACCATCGTCATGGCCGACCCGGTGCTGAACGCCGGTGAAACTTCGCTGGTGACCATCACCTTCAGCGAAGCGGTCACCGGGTTTACCAACGCCGACCTGAGCATTGCCAATGGCACCTTGAGCGCGGTGAGCAGCAGCGATGGCGGTATCACCTGGACCGCCACCTTCACCCCGACCGCGGGTATCAACGACGCCACCAACCTGATCAGCCTGAACAATACGGGGGTGAGCGATCTGGCCGGTAACTCGGGCTCGGGCGTCACCAACTCGGCCAACTACAGCATCGACACCGTGGCGCCTACGGCGACCATCGTCGTGGCGAATCCGGCCTTGAACGTTGGCGCCAGCTCACTGGTGACCATCACCTTCAGTGAAGCGGTCACCGGGTTTACCAACGCCGACCTGACCGTCGCCAACGGCACCCTGAGCGCCGTGAACAGCGTCGACGGCGGCATCACCTGGACCGCGACGTTCACCCCTTCGAGCAATGTGACGGACGCCACCAACCTGATCACCCTGGACAACACGGGGGTGCAGGCGGCGACTTCGGGGAACGTCGGCAGCGGCAGTTCGAATTCCAACAACTACGCCGTCGATACCCAGCGGCCCACCGCCACGGTGGTGGTCAACGACAACGCGCTGGGGATTGGCGGCACGTCGTTGGTCACGATCACGTTCAGCGAGGCCGTCACAGGCTTCAGTTTGGCTGACATGACGGTCGACAACGGCGCGCTGTCGAATCTGTCGACCAGCGACAACATCACCTGGACCGCGACGCTGACGGCGGTGGCAGGCATCACCCAGGGCAACAACCATGTGGTCGTCGACAACACCGGCGTGGTCGACACCGCCGGCAACGCCGGTTCCGGCACCACCACCTCGAACGCCTATGCGGTCGACAGCCAGCGCCCGACCGCGATCATCGTGGTCGCCGATTCGGCCCTGAGCGCGGGTGAAACCTCGCTGGTGACCATCACCTTCAGCGAGGCGGTTACCGGTTTCACCAACGCTGACTTGAGCGTGCCCAATGGCACCCTGAGCGCCGTGAGCAGCAGCGACGGCGGTATCACCTGGACCGCCACCTTTACACCGACCGCGGGTGTCCACGACACCACCAACCTGATCAGCCTGAACAATACGGGCGTGAGCGACCTGGCCGGCAACGCCGGCACGGGCACCACCAACTCGGGTAACTTCACCATCGACACCGTGCGCCCAACCGCAACGATCGTCGTGGCCGACAGCAGCCTGAAAATCGGCGATACCTCGCTGGTCACCATCACCTTCAGCGAAGCGGTCACCGGCTTTACCAACGCCGACCTGACCATCGCCAACGGCACCTTGAGCAACGTGGCCAGCTTCGATGGCGGCATCACCTGGACCGCGACCTTCACGCCGACCACCAACATCACCGACGCCACCAACCTGATCACCCTGGACAATACCGGTGTCGCCAACGCCTCCGGCAACGCCGGCAGCGGCACCACCGACTCGAATAATTACGCGATGGATACCGCGCGTCCGACGGCCACCATCGTGGTCTCGGAAACGACGCTGAACATCGGTCAAACTTCGCTGGTGACCATCACCTTCAGCGAAGCGGTCACCGGGTTTACCAACGCTGACCTGAGCATTGCCAATGGCACCTTGAGCTCGGTGAGCAGCAGCGACGGCGGTATCACCTGGACCGCGACCTTGACCCCGCTCGCCAGCATCACCGACACCAGCAACGTGATCAGCCTGGACAACACCGGCGTCAATGACCTGGCGGGCAACGCTGGCAGCGGCACCACGGATTCGAGCAACTACGCCATCGACACCCAGCGCCCGACGGCAACCATCGTGGTCTCCGACGCGAGCTTGAGCGCCGGCGAAACCTCGGCGGTGACCATTACGTTCAGCGAGGCGGTCAGCGGTTTCACCAATGCCGACCTGAGCATCCCCAATGGCACCCTGAGCACCGTGAGCAGCAGTGACGGCGGTATCACCTGGACGGCCACCTTCACGCCGGACGTGGGCATCCGCGACACCACCAACCTGATCACCCTGAACAATACGGGGGTGAGCGACCTGGCCGGCAACGCTGGCGCGGGCACCACCAACTCGGCCAACTTCAGCATCGACACCGTGCTGCCGACGGCTACCATCGTGGTGGCGAACCCTGCGTTGAGCATCGGTGAAACCTCGCTGGTGACCATCACGTTCAGCGAAGCCGTCAGCGGTTTCACCAACGCCGACCTGACCATCGCCAACGGCACCCTGAGCGCCGTGACCAGCGGTGACGGCGGCATCACCTGGACTGCGACCTTCACCCCGACCAGCAGCATCACCGACGCCACCAACCTGATCACCCTGGACAACAGCGGCGTGGCCAACGCCTCCGGCAACGCCGGCAGCGGCAGCACCGACTCGAACAATTACGCGATTGATACCGTGCGTCCTACCGCGACCATCGTGGTGGCGGATACGGCCCTCAGCGTCGGTCAGACCTCGCAGGTGACCATCACCTTCAGCGAGGCGGTGAGCGGTTTCACCAATGCCGACCTGACCATCGCCAATGGCACCTTGAGCGCGGTGAGCAGCAGCGACGGCGGTATCACCTGGACAGCCACCTTTACCCCGGCGGCCGGCATCACCGACACCACCAACCTGATCACCCTGGACAACACCGGCGTCGCCGACCTGGCGGGCAACGCCGGCTCCGGCACCACCGATTCCAACAACTACAGCGTCGACAGCCAGCGGCCGACAGCCACGATTGTCATGAGCGACAGCGACCTGCGCCCGGGCGAAACCTCATTGGCGACCATCACCTTCAGCGAGGCCGTCACCGGCTTCGACAACAGCGACCTGAGCGTGGCCAATGGCAGCCTGAGCAACGTCAGCAGCAGCGACGGCGGCATCACCTGGACGGCAACGTTCACGCCCACGTTGAGTGTGACCGACACCACCAACCTGATCGTGCTGAACAACACCGGCATCTCCGACCTGGCGGGCAACAGCGGCACCGGCACCACCAGCTCCGCCAACTATGCCGTGAACACCGAGGTGCCGACGGCAACCGTCGTGGTGGCCGACACGCAACTGAAAGCGGGCGAAACCACCCAGGTGACCATCACCTTCAGCCAGGCCGTCAGCGGCTTTACCAACGCTGACCTGACCCTCGCCAACGGGACTCTGAGTGCGGTCAGCAGCAGCGATGGCGGCGTTACCTGGACCGCGACGCTCACGCCGACCAGCAATATCACCGACACCAGCAACCTTATCGTGCTGGACAACAGCGGCGTGACAAATGCCTCGGGCAACAGTGGCGTCGGCACCACGGACTCCAACAACTACAGCATCGATACCCAGCGGCCGACCGCGACCATCACCGTGGCGGACGCCCTCCTGGGCATCGGGCAAACCACCACGGTCACTGTGACCTTCAGCGAAGCGGTCAGCGGGTTTGACCTGTCGGACCTGAGCGTGGCCAACGGCACCTTGTCCAACCTTGCCACCAGCGACGGCGGCAAGACCTGGACGGCCACGTTGACGCCGACCGGCGCAATTACTGACCCCACCAACCTGGTGGTGCTGGACAACGGCCTGGTCAACGACGCTGCGGGCAATGCCGGTGCAGGCATTGCGATTTCCAACAACTATGCGCTCGACGCCGACCGGCCAACTGCGACTATCTCCGTCGCCAACCCGAACCTCACTGTCGGCCAGACCACCACGGTAACGTTCACCTTCAGCGAGAAAGTCAGTGGCTTCGACCTGGATGACCTGAGCGTGGCTAACGGCACCTTGTCCAATCTGTCCACCAGCGATGGCGGCAAGACCTGGACGGCCCTCCTCACGCCGACGGCCAACCTTAATGACCCGAGCAACTTCATCACCCTCGACACCAGCCTGGTGACGGATGCGGCGGGCAATGCCGGAAGCGGTTTCAGCAACTCCGGCAACTACGCGATCAACACCGTCGCGCTGACCGGCGACCCGCTGTTCCGCGTCGATGGCCCGATGGCGCCACCGAGTGCGCCGGACGCGCCGCTGCAACCGATCATCTTTGGCCCGCCCAGCGGCAACTTGGGCTCGCCGATTGGCTTCCCGGCATTGTTCGAGCAGCGTGAATTGGGTGGCGGCTTGCCACCGATCGGCAACATCTTTATCCGCAACAACGCCCTGGCGCCGAGTTATATCGCCCAGGTATTCGGCATCGATGGCGGCAATGCTGCGGGTGCCTCTGGGTTCCTTGGGTTTGGCGGCGGCGATGGCGGGGTGTTTGGTTCAAGTACCTTGTCGGGCCTGTTCAACCGCGAAAACCACGGTGACGCGAGCGACTCCAAAGCGTTCGACAGCAAGTCGATCAAAAGCTCGGGCGGTGCACTGGGTGCGCCGACCTTCGGCCAGCAATTGCACCAGATCAACGACAAAGAACAGCGCCAGGTCATGGACTTGGCGCTGGCACTGCAGCAGGTCGGCATCAGCGAAATGCAGGCTTGAACACACTCAATTAAAGACGCAGGAACAGGGGCAGTCCACGGATGAATACAGCTCAAAAGTTATTCGGTGCCAGCTTGCTGGCTCTTGCAATCAGCGGGTGCGCAGTCACCAGTGACCCCATCGAGCGCAGTGTCAGCGAGCAACGCGCGCGCAGCGATCTACATGGCATGTACAAGGATCAGGAGCCGTTAAGCGGCCCGCTGACCCTGCACGAGGCCATGGCCCGCGCGGTCAAGTACAACCTCGAAGGCCGTTTGAAGGTGATGGAAGAGGCGCTGGCCAAGCGTCAATCCGACCTGTCCAGTTTCGACATGCTGCCGCGCATGGCCCTGTCCGCTGGCTATGCCGGGCGTAACAACACCAACGCCTCCAGCAGCCAGAGTGTGCTCACCGGCACCCAGTCCCTGGAACCCTCGACCTCCCAGGACCGCGACCGTCGCGTGGCCGACCTGACCATGGTGTGGAACGTGCTCGACTTCGGCGTGAGTTACATCAGCGCCAAGCAGCAGGGCGATCAGCGCCTGATCATCCAGGAACGTCGACGCAAGGTGATCAACACCATCGTGCAGGACGTGCGTTCCGCCTACTGGCGCGCGGTGGCCGCCGAACGCCTGCTGACCCAGATCGACAGCCTCATGACCCGTGTCGACCAGGCCCAGGCCAACAGCCAGAGCATGAGCGAACAGCGTATCGGCGACCCGGTCCAGGCGCTCGGCTATCAGCGTGCGTTGATCGAAGCCACACGCCAGTTGCAAGAGCAACGCCGGGCCCTGTCGTTGGCCAAGACCGAGCTGTCGACCCTGATCAATCTGCCCATGGGCACCGAGTTGAAACTGGCCACGCCCGATGACTACAGCGTTCCTCAGCTCAAGGTGAACCTGGCCAGCCTGGAGCAGGAAGCCCTGGCCAACCGCCCGGAACTGCGCGAGCAGGATTACCAGACCCGCATCAGCGCCGCCGAAACCCGTAAAGCCATGCTGCGCTTGCTGCCGGGGCTGGAGTTTTCGGCCGGTGGGCATTACGACAGCAACTCGTTTCTAGTGGACAACCGCTGGGCCGACTACGGCGCCAAGGTCACCTGGAACCTGTTCAATGTGATCTCCGCCCCGGCGGCCATCGACGTGGCCAAGGCCGGTGAAGAAGTCGCCACCGCCCGGCGCCAGGCGATGTCGATTGCCGTGCTCGCGCAACTCTATGTGGCCAACGCCAACTATCAGGACGCGGTGCGCCAGTTCAAAACCAGCGAACAACTTGCCGATATCGACGGGCAAATCCTCGGTCAATTGCGCAACCGTCATGAGGCCGCCGGGATCGGTGAGCTGGACCTGATCCAGGGCGAACTCAACACCTTGCAGGCCGACCTGCGCCGCGACCTGGCCTACGCCGATCTGCGCAACGCCTACGGGCAGATCTTCGCCAGCGCCGGTCTCGACCCGCTGCCGGAGCAACTGGACTCCGACCGCGTGCAAAGCATCGCCAGCGCCCTAGCCAGCCGCGAATCGGCTTGGGCGGCGGGCAATATCGCTGCACCAGTGCCCCGTGCCGTCGCTCAATAACCTGGTAGCGCCGACGGCGAGCATCACGCGCCGTCACCGCGAAGCCCGCAATGGGCATCGCGGCGTGGCGATCCTGCTCACCGGCCTGCCGGCGTCGGGTAAGTCCACCTTGGCCCAGGGCCTGCAAGCCGCCTTGTTCGAACAGGGCCGACAGACCCTGGTACTCGACGGCGATACCCTGCGCGGCGGGCTCAATCGAGACCTGGGTTTTTCCGATAAGGACCGCCTGGAAAACATCCGCCGCGCCAGCGAACTGGCGGCGCTGCTGGTGGACAACGGGCAGATTGTGATCCTGGCAATGATTGCGCCACTGACGGACCTGCGCGCGGTGTTTGCCGAACGCCTCGGTGACGATTATCGCGAAGTGTGGTGCAGCGCTTCGCTGGCAGTGTGCGAAGGCCGCGACCCCAAGGGGCACTACGCCCGTGCGCGTAACGGCGAGTTGCCGGGGTTTACCGGCATCGGCTCCCCCTATGAACCGCCGCCCCTGGCATCGCTGGTGTTGGACACCGGTGTGCTGTCGGTGCAGCAGGGCGTCGAGCGATTACTGGCCTGGCTGGCGCCTGAACTAGACTCTGGGTATTCATCTTCTCAGGAGCCCACCATGGAATCGCCCGTGCACAGCTTGCCGTCGCTGTTCAAACAGCTTGGACTGCCGGATGACCCGGTCAGTATTAATCAGTTTGTGACCGCCCACTCACCACTCAAGCCGGATTTGAAGTTGGCAGAGGCGTTTTTCTGGACAGACAGCCAGAAAGCATTTTTGCGTGAGGAAATCTTGGACGATGCGGATTGGGCGGAGGTGGTGGATGAGTTGAATCTGATGTTGCGGGATGGCCGAGGGGTGTAAAAAAATCTTTTGAAAATTGTGTTTTCGTAAAAAAAAGGTGAGCAGTAGAAAAATCTGGGCGCTAATCGCCTGGGTTATTTTTTCTTGGGGGATTCACCTTGGCGACAGTCGGATATGCCCATCACTCGAATCGGCAGCGCCACCTGGATGGCGAGGCCGCACAACAATCCTGAAGCTGACACCGATCCAAATGTGGGAGGGGGCTTGCCCCCGATTACGGTGCGCCAGTGACAGCTTGTTTACCTGACCCACTGCTATCGGGCTCGCGCCCCCTCCATCCATCGCTAAATTGTTTCAAAACTTGACGCAATTCGATCCCTTCGCCATATTGATAGTTAGCAAACTAACTGTATGCGAACTATCCAGTGCCTCAATCCCTCGAACAACTCCAGATGAACCTCAGCAGCAGCATGGTGGTGGGCGCCCGTCATTGGCGCAAAATCTGCCAGAGCACGCTGGTGAGCTACGGTATTTCCGAAGCCTGCGCCGTGCCGTTGTTGATGATCGGCCGTTTGGGCGACGGTGTGCATCAGGTCAAGGTCGCCCATGCGTCGGGGATGGAAAGCCCGTCCCTGGTGCGCCTGCTCGACCAGCTGTGCAGCGGCGGCTATGTGTGCCGCACCGAAGACGCCCACGACCGCCGCGCCAAGGCGTTGAGCCTCACCGAACGTGGTCGCGAACTGGTGCAGGCGGTGGAGGCGCAACTGGTGCGCCTGCGCAAAGATGTGCTGGCGGATATCGCGCCCGCCGATATGGAGGCGGCCCTGCGGGTGTTGCGCGCCTTTGAGGCGGCGACGCTTTGAACGGATTTTTCACCGGTTTCCCGCCCGCCCGCGACTGGTTCTACGGCGTACGCACCTTCGCGGCGTCGATGATCGCCCTGTATATCGCCATGCTGATGCAGATGCCCCGTCCGTATTGGGCAATGGCCACGGTGTATATCGTTTCCAGCCCGTTTGTCGGCCCCACCAGTTCCAAAGCGCTGTACCGCGCCATCGGCACCTTGATGGGGGCGGCGGCGGCGGTGTTTTTTGTGCCGATGTTCGTGCAATCGCCGTACATCCTGGTGGTGGTGATCGCGCTGTGGACGGGCACCTTGCTGTTTCTGTCCATGCACCTGCGCACGGCCAACAACTACGCGCTGATGCTGGCCGGCTACACCTTGCCGTTGATTGCCCTGCCGGTAGTGGATAACCCACTGGCCGTGTGGGACGTGGCCGAAGCGCGTACCGAAGAAATCTTCCTCGGCATTGTGGTGGCCGCCGTGGTCGGCGCGATGTTCTGGCCACGACGCCTGGCGCCGGTGTTCGACGGTTCGGTGGCCAAGTGGTTTGCCGATGCGCAGGTCTACAGCCAGCGGTTCCTGACGCGCACGGTGCAGCCTGACGAAATCAGCACCTTGCGCGGCGGCATGGTCGCCACCTTCAACACCTTGGAATTAATGATCGGCCAGTTGCCCCACGAAGGCGCGCGTCCACAGACGGTGCGCAATACCAAAGAACTGCGCGGGCGCATGATCCACCTGCTGCCGGTGGTGGAGGAGCTGGATGACGCGCTGTACGCCGTCGAACAGCGCGCGCCGCAGTTTCTCGAACGCCTCAAGCCGCTGCTGGACGCCACCGCCCAGTGGCTGCAAAGCAGTGCCGACAATCCGTCCCTGGACAGTTGGCGCGCCCTGCGTGACCAGATAGAAGCCCAACAGCCCAGGGGCGACGCGCTGGATGATCGCCACACCTTGCTGTTTTCCAACGCGCTGTACCGCCTCGGCGAATGGGTCGACCTGTGGCAGGACTGCCGCAGCCTGCAAGCCGCCATCCACTGCGAGAGCCAGGACACCTGGCGCGCCGTCTATCGCCACTGGCGCTTGGGCCGGCTCACGCCGTTCCTCGACCGTGGCCTGATGTTCTACTCGGCGTTTTCCACCGTCACCGCGATTATCGTCGCCTCGGTGCTGTGGATTCTGCTGGGCTGGACCGACGGCGGCAGCGCGGTGATCCTGGCCGCCGTCGCGTGCAGTTTCTTCGCCTCGATGGACGACCCCGCGCCGCAGATCTACCGGTTCTTTTTCTGGACGGCGATGTCGGTGCTGTTTGCCAGCCTCTATCTGTTTTTGGTGCTGCCCAACCTGCACGACTTTCCGATGCTGGTGCTGGCGTTCGCGGTGCCGTTTATCTGCATCGGCACGCTGACCGTGCAGCCGCGCTTCTACCTGGGCATGCTGCTGACGCTGGTTAACACCTCGTCGTTCATCAGCATCCAGGGCGCCTACGACGCCGACTTCCTCAACTTCGCCAACGTCAACCTGGCCGGGCCCGTGGGCCTGCTTTTCGCATTTGTGTGGACGCTAATCGCGCGCCCGTTCGGCGCCGAACTGGCGGCCAAGCGCCTGACGCGCTTCAGTTGGCACGACATCGTCGGCCTGACCGAGCCGGCGACCCTGGCCGAGCACCGGCACCTGGCCGTGCAGATGCTCGACCGTTTGATGCAGCACCTGCCGCGCCTGGCCCTGACCAATCAGGACACCGGCATTGCCCTGCGCGATTTGCGCGTGGCGCTCAACCTGTTGGACCTGCTGGCCTACTCGCCGCGCATCCTCGGCGTGCCGCGTGTGCTGCTCAACCAAGTGGTGGAGGGCGTGGGCGGTTACTTCAAGGCGTGCCTGAAAGCGGGTGAACGCTTGCCCGCGCCAAGCGGTCTGCTGATGACCCTCGATCGCACGCGCCGCGCCCTTAACGGCCAGGGCCTGCAAGGCGAAGACGACACCCGCCTGCATTTGCTGCATGCGCTGGCCGGCCTGCGCCTGGCGTTGTTGCCCGGCGTGGAATTCATTGGCGGCACGGAGATGCAAGCGCCGCTACCCGATGGAGCGCCTTTATGATCGGTGATCTGGATATCAGCGGGGTGTTCCTGCCCACGCTGCTGGTGCTGATGGGCATTACGTACGTGCTATTTCTGGTGGTGCATGGGTTGTTGACCCGTCTCCACTTCTATCGCCTGGTCTGGCACCGGGCATTGTTCAATGTGGGGCTCTACGCGCTGTTGCTGGGCGCGGTGGACTCACTCAGTCGATACCTGATGACATGAAAAAACCGTTTTTGACTATTGGCCGTGTGGTCCTGACGCTGCTGATCGTGAGTTTTGCGGTCGTGGTGGTGTGGCGCATGGTCATGTACTACATGTTTGCGCCGTGGACCCGTGACGGCCATATCCGTGCCGACATCGTGCAGATCGCCCCGGACGTGTCCGGGCTGATCCAGCGCGTGGACGTGCACGACAACCAACTGGTGAGCAAAGGCCAGGTGCTGTTTGCCGTCGACCAGGACCGCTTCAAGCTGGCCCTGCGTCAGGCCCAGGCCGCCGTGGCCGACCGCCAGGAAACCCTGGCCCAGGCCCAGCGCGAATATAAGCGCAACCGTGGCCTGGGCAACCTAGTGCCCAGCGAGCAATTGGAAGAAAGCCAGTCTCGCGTGGCCCGCGCCCAATCGGCCCTGGCCGAAGCCCAGGTAACGGTGGACTCGGCGCAGCTCAACCTCGACCGCTCGGTAATTCGCAGCCCCGTGGACGGCTACGTCAACGACCGCGCGCCGCGCACTCAGGAGTTCGTCACCGCTGGGCGCCCGGTGCTGTCGGTGGTGGACAGCAACTCGTTCCATATCGACGGTTATTTCGAAGAGACCAAGCTCGACGGCATCCACGTCGGCATGGGGGTGGACATCCGCGTGATCGGCGACAACGCCCGCTTGCATGGGCACGTGCAAAGCATCGTCGCCGGCATCGAAGACCGCGACCGCAGCAGCGGCTCCAACCTGTTGCCCAACGTCAACCCGGCGTTTAGCTGGGTGCGCCTGGCCCAGCGCATTCCGGTGCGCATTGCCTTTGATGAGGTGCCGGCGGACTTTCGCATGATCGCCGGACGTACCGCCACGGTGTCGATCATTGACGACTCGACCAAGGCCGGAGCCCGGCCATGAAACAGTTGTTAGCCATCGTTGCCCTGGGTTCTTTGCTGTCGGCCTGTCAGATGGTCGGCCCGGATTACCAGGTGCCGGACACCGCCGCGGTCAAGCGCGGCGATCTGCAAGGGCAACTGCCGTCCGATGGCAAGAACGTGGTGTCGGCGCCGGTGCCGACGGATTGGTGGAAGCTCTACAACGACCCGCGTCTGGATGAACTGGTGCGCCAGGCCATGGCCTCCAACACCGACCTGCGGGTGGCTGCGGCCAACCTGCAACGCGCGCGCTATCAAGTGCAGCAGGCCGAATCCGCCGGCGGTTGGAGTGCCGGCGCCAAGGCCGAGGCCCAACGCTTGCAGGAGTCCGGCGAAGCCTTCCTGCTGTCGGAAAAAGTCCCGGTGGGTAACATCGGCAGCGTGGGCATCACCACGTCGTATCAATTCGACCTGTTCGGCACCCTGCAACGCGGCATCGAAAGCGCCCAGGCCAGCGCCGACGCCACCCAGGCCGCCGCCGACATCGCGCGCATCACCCTGGTGGCCGATGTGGTGCGCTCCTACACGCAAATCTGTGCGGCGAATGAAGAACTGGCGATTGCCAACCGTTCCCTGGAACTGCAAGCGCAAAGCACCACGCTGACCCAGCGCCTACGCGATGCCGGCCGGGGCGATGAAACCCAGGTGACGCGCTCGCAAACCCAATACAAATCCCTGCGCGCCGAGATGCCGCGCTACCAGGCGGCGCGTCAGGCGGGGCTCTATCGCTTGTCGATGCTGCTGGCCAAACCCCTGGAGCAACTGCCGGCGGGCACCGGTGATTGCGCCGAGTTGCCGCACATCGCCCAATTGCTGCCGGTGGGCGACGGTGCCACATTGCTCAAGCGCCGCCCCGACGTGCGCCAGGCCGAACGCCAACTGGCCGCCGCCACCGCGCGCATCGGCGTGGCCACTGGCGCCCTGTACCCGGACATCGCCATCGGCGCCAGCGTCGGCACCGTGGGCCTGCTCGATAACCTCGGCCAACCGGCGACCAACCGCTGGGGCTTTGGCCCGATGATCAGTTGGACCGTGCCGACCAACGGCGCCCGCGCGCGTATCCATGAAGCCGAAGCCGCCACCCAGGGGGCGTTGGCGCATTTCGATGGGGTGGTGCTCAACGCGATCCGCGAAACCCAGACCGGCCTGGCCCAGTACACCGCCGTGCTGCAGCGCCGCGACGCATTGGCCGAGGCCGAGCAATCGGCGCAGCAGGCAGCGGACCAGACCCACCGCTTCTTCCAGGCCGGTCGCGCCTCGTTCCTGGCCGACCTGCAGGCCACGCGCACTTACACCGAGATGCGTGCCCAACTGGCGGCGGCCAACACTCAGGTCGCCATGAGCCAGATCGACCTGTTCCTGGCCCTGGGCGGCGGCTGGGAAAGCGGACGAACGCAAGCGTCGGCGTCCAGCAAACCCTGAGCGAATAGCTATGCTTTGACAGGCGGGCGCCGTGGCTTTCGAGCCAGGCGCACGCCTGACACTGCTCGCGTTTGCTCATGGGGATTCCAATAATGAAAAACCCTTATGCTCCCGCTTTCTGGTGCGTGCTCTTCGCACTGGTGCTGTTATCGGCCGCGTATTTCTATGGCGTCATGCTTTCCCACCAACTCGACAAGGCCATGGTGTTTCTCGACAGCGCCTGCCTGGTGATCGGCACTTTGTCCATCGGCGTGGTGGCCTGGGCGTCCTACCAGAATCAACGCATCAAGAAAAAACTCCTCGAACAAGGCAAGACCCGCGTGGCCATCTGGGACACCAAGGTCGCACTGCGCCGCGTCGAAACCGTGTTCGACCGCTATTTCTGGGGCAGCTACTGGCAGCCGGGGCGCACCTTCCAGGAAGTGATGGGCGACCTGACGGGCACGCCGTTGGAAAAAAGCCTCGAAACCCTGAAAAAACAGTGCGTGGTGCTCGACAAGCAGGTCGCCGAAGGTCGGCATTGGCTCAATAACGCGCGGGAATTGTCCGACGTCGCCACGCAGATGGCCCGCGAGCGCTACCAGCTGGACTTCTGCGACCCCAAGGCCGACACCCCCGGCAACGCCGTGATCCACCGCGAATTCGAGGTGCTGGTGTACACCTGGACGGCTCGCTTGAAGAGCTTCGATCACCAGCTCGATGAAATCGAATTGGAGTATTCGTGAACCAGTAGCGATCTGATGCCTCTGAAAGGTTGCGCCGTTTAAGGCCGCCAGTGCTAATCTTCCCCCCGTTTTCGGCGGGCTTGAGCCAACCCTTGCAGGGTTCAAGGAAGACAGCCCACTTCTCACAGGATTTGATCAGGTCACTTCATGAATA
The DNA here is from genome assembly GCF_013285305.1 of Pseudomonas rhodesiae. Lineage (NCBI taxonomy): Bacteria > Pseudomonadati > Pseudomonadota > Gammaproteobacteria > Pseudomonadales > Pseudomonadaceae > Pseudomonas > Pseudomonas rhodesiae. The sequence goes on from NZ_CP054205.1 coordinate 382,272, forward strand.
AGCCAGCAGTCGTTCTTTTGGGTTTTGTTGTCGCCGTCGGCGTCGTCAGTGCAGGCGGCGCCTGGTACACCGGTAAGCAGTTGGAGCCGGTGTTGCAGACCGCGATCCAAAACGCCAACAAGGAACTGCAAACCTCCATGGCCGGCGTTGACGGCAGCGTCGCCCTGGAGCTGGTGTCCCTGGAGCGCGGCGTGTTCAGCAGCACCGCGCACTACCGCCTGAAGGCGCAGGGTCCGGTGTTCGGCGAAGAAAACCCGAACCCGGAGCTGCTGTTCGTCGACCATATCGAACACGGCCCGTTGCCGTTCTCGCGTCTGGTCACGCTTAAATGGCTGCCGGTGATGGCCACCAGTCACTACGAGCTGGAAAAGAACGCCACCACCGAGAAGTGGTTCGCTGCCGCCAAAGACGCATCGCCGCTCAAGGGCGTGGCCAATATCGGCTATACCCGCGCGGTCAACGGCAATGTCGAACTGCTGCCCCTGGAGTTCAAGGACGATAAGTCCTCGGTGAGCTTCTCCGGCGCCAACCTGAATTTCGATGGCACCGCCGAAGGCCAGAAAGTCAAAGCCGACGGTTTTATGAACAGCCTCAAGGTCGCCGCCGTGGACGCCCAGGGCGCGCCGTTCGAAGCCGAACTGGCCGGCCTGACCGTGGCCAGCAACCTGGCCAAGTCCACCTTCGGTTTCTACACCGGGCAGAACACCGTGGAGCTGACGGACGCCAAGTTCACCGTCGGCGTGCAGAAAGACGTGATCTCGCTCAAAGGCTTTGAGCAGAAAGACTCCAGCGAAACCACAGACAATAACCTGGCCGGCCGCGTCGACTACAAAATCGACGAGATCGGCTACAAGGGCAAACCTGTCGGCTCGGCCGCCATGGCGCTGAGTATGAAAAACGTCGACGTCCCGGCCATGCTGGTGCTGACCAAGCTCTACCAAGACAAGATGCAGCCGGTGCAAGCCGCGGCCGCCGCTGGCGAGCCCGTGCCTGAACTGCAATTGACCGAAGCCGAGCAGACCCTGGCCGAAGCCAACGTCAACCAACTGTTGGCCGCCAAGCCGCAACTGGCGCTGGAAAACCTGTCGCTGAAAACCACCCATGGCGAAAGCAAGTTCAGCCTGGTGGTGGACCTGGCCAAGCCGGCGTCGATGGAATTGCCGCCGGTTGAACTGGGCAAGCAGATGGTGTCGCTGCTGGACGCCAACCTGACCCTGTCCAAGCCAATGATCGCCGATGTGTCCGCCCTGCAAGCCCAAGCCGGCGGCCTGACCGACCCGAAAGCCATCGAGCAGCAAGCCCAGATGGCCGCCGAGATGGTCAGCGGTATGGCCGTGGGTACACAACTGGCGACCCTGGTGGGCAGCGATGTGGTGTCCAAACTGCACTACGCCAACAATGAAGTGACCTTCAACGGCCAGAAGATGACCGTCGAGCAGTTCATCGGCTTTGTGATGTCCAAAGTCGGCGCGGTCAGCGGCGCGCAATAATCGCCTCACGTGTGGCAAGGGCGCTTGCTCCCTTGCCACAAGCGGCGCTGCTTCGTGGGCCGCGCGTAAATCCCCCTTCTTCATCCAATTCTGAACAATTGTTCTGATTTGCGCTTTTACCCACCGCCCTCGGCGATAGTGACCACAGGAAAGCTAGGCCGGGTCATGAGACGTCGGCACCCTGAAGCGAATTGCTCAGGACCACCTATCGTTACAGCTTTCCCTGTAAGGAAGCTCACGATATGTTGCCAAACCCACCACTCAGTGCATCAGGCCGGTTGCGACTGCTTATCGGGGTCGCCTTGTGCAGCCAATTGCTGATGCCTGCTTTTGCCCTGGCCGATCCGGCCTATGACGCGCTGATTATTCAGGCGCGCAACGGCAACTTCACCCCCGCCCTTACGCAATTGCGCCAGTTGTCCGCCGAGCGCCAGACGCCTGGCCAGGTCAGCGATCACCTGGTGATTGCCGGTTGGGCCGGCCAGGACGCCGAAGTGCTGCAGGTCTACGAGGCCCAGGGCAAGCATCGCAACCTCAGCACCCAAGCGCTGGCCACGGTGGCGCGCACCTATCGAAATCAGAAACAGTGGGCCCAGGCCGAGGCGGTGTACCGTCAGGCGTTGCTGCGCGAACCGAACAACATCGACCTGCAACTGGGCCTGGCCCTTACCCAGGCCGATGGCGGCAAGGCTAACGAAGCGGTGCAGAGTACCCGTGCATTGGTGGCCGCCAAGCCTGACGACCCCAACCGCCGCATGGCCCTGGGTTATGCGCTGACCCGTGCCGGCTTGAATTACGACGCGCTGTTCGAATTCGATCAGGCGTTTATGCGTGCCGGCGATAAGCCGGAAGTTGCCCGCGAATACATCATCGCTCTGCAAAAGGCCCGCTTGCCGGAAGCCGCGCTGCGTCTGTCGGCCCAGCGTCCGGGCCTGCTGGATGCGGTTACCCAACGCCGCCTGGAAGGCGATCTGGCCGCCGAGCGTGTGCGCATGGCCGAGTTCGCCACCCGCAGTGAACAAGAGCGCTACGTGATCGCCGACCGTGCGCTACAGGCGTACGACAACCTGCTCGCACGCTGGACCCCCGACGCCAGCGCCCACGATGACGTGGTGCGCTGGCGCATCGATCGCCTGGGCGCTCTCAAGGCTCGGGCGCGCACGGCGGATGTGGTGCGCGAATACGAAACCTTGACCCGCGAAGGCGTGCAATTGCCCACCTACGCGGTGCGTTGGGTGGCGGCGTCCTACCTGGACCAACGCCAGCCGGAAAAGGCCGAGCCGCTGTACCGTCAGGCCCTGAGCGCCGCCGATGCCGAACCCGATGATCGCGTCGAAGACACCACCGCCTTGTTCTATGCCCTGCAAGAGAGCGATCAGGGCGAACAAGCCCGCGAAGTCGCTAGCAGCCTCGCCAACAGCCAAAAACCTCGGGTCGAACTCAAGGGCCTGCCGATTGGCAACCCCAACGATTCATGGATGGACGCCCAGCAACTGGCCGCTCAGTCCGGCGTCTACGGCGGCGACCTGCCGGGCAGCGAAGCCAGCCTGGAAGCGTTGGTGGCCAAGGCCCCAGGCAACGTCGGCTTGCGCCTGGCCCAGGCCGACATGTACCGCGCCCGCGACCTGCCGCGCCGCGCCGAAGGCATTCTGAAAGAAACCGAAGCCCAGGCCCCGCGCGACATCGGCCTGGAAGTGTCCCAGGCTTACACCGCCATGGACCTGCAGGAGTGGCGCCAGCTCGACGTGCTCACCGACGACGTGGTCGCGCGCAACCCCGACAGTCGCCAGGTGCAGCGCCTCAACCGCTTGCGCAATGTGCACGACATGGCCGAATTGCGCGTTGAAGCCTACACCGGCAAAAGCTACGGCGGCGGCAACAACAGCGATGCCGGCGCAGTGGCCGGCAGCCGTGACTGGGGCATCGAGAGTGTGATCTACACCCCGCCCATCGACGAAGACTGGCGCCTGTTCGCCGGTGCTGGTTACGCCACCGCCGACTTTGAAGAAGGCACCGGCCACCACCGTTGGCAGCGCGTCGGCGTGGAGCGGCGCACCCGTGACCTGACCCTGGAAGCCGAGGTGTCCAACCACTCCTACGGCTTTGGTTCCAAACAGGGCGCCCGCGTAGCGTTTGCCTATGACCTCAACGATCACTGGCAATACGGCGGCAGCCTCGACTACCTCGCCGCCACCACGCCGTTGCGCGCGTTGAATGCCGACATCACCGCCAATGGCGGCAGCGGGTTTATCCGCTGGCGCGCCAACGAAAGCCGCGAGTGGAAGTTGTCCGTCAGCCCCTCCCACTTCAGTGACGGCAACGACCGCGTCGAAGCCCTGCTCGCCGGCCGCGAGGGCCTCTACAGCTCGCCGAAGGTGCAAGTGGACCTGGGCCTGGAAGTCGCCACCAGCCGCAACAGCAAGGAAGACACGGTGTATTTCAACCCGAAGTCGGACTTCAGCGTGTTGCCCACCGTCAACGTCAACCATGTGCTCTACCACCGCTACGAGACCCAGTGGAGTCAGCAGTTCCAAGTCGGTGCGGGTACGTACAGCCAGCGTGATTATTCCACCGGCGGCGTCGGCCTGATCGGCTATGGCCAACGCTTTCGCTGGAACGATGTACTGGAAGTCGGCGCCAACCTGAGCCTGATCAGCCGACCTTACGACGGTGATCGCGAACGCGATCTGCGCCTGCTCGTCGACCTCACTTACCGTTTCTAAAAGAGCCTGACCATGACTGTTCTCAGCCGTTGCTTGTTGCTCCTGGGTGTATTGCTGGCCAGCGCCTGCGCCCAGCAACCCGCGCCCTTCACTCCACCCGCCGAGCGGCCGACCCCAGCCAACGAAGCGGCGTGGCCGAAGAACCATTTCCTGGGGATCGCCTACCACGACGTGTCTGACCGCGACCCCGATCAGGCCGTGGTGGCGGTGCGTACCGAGCGGTTGATCGAACAATTGGCCTGGCTGCGCGAGAACGGTTACCAGGCGGTCAGTGTCGATCAGATTCTCGCCGCACGCCGTGGGGGCCCGGCGTTGCCACCCAAGGCGATCATGCTGAGTTTCGACGACGGCTATTCGAGCTTCTACACCCGGGTGATGCCGATTCTGCGCGCCTACCGCTGGCCGGCGTTGCTGGCACCGGTGGGCTACTGGATCGATACGCCGCTGAACAAACCGGTGGACTTCGCCGGCATGCCACGCCCTCGGGGTGAGTTCCTCACCTGGGAGCAGATTCGCGAGGTGTCGCAATCGGGCCTGGTAGAAATCGCCGCCCACACCGATGCCAACCACAAAGGCATCCTGGCCAACCCCCAGGGCAACCTGGAGCCGGCCGCGACCACCCGCCGCTATGATCCGGCGACCAATCGCTACGAAACCGAAGCGCAGTTCCAGGCGCGCATGCGTGCCGACGTGGCGGCGATCTCCAACAAAATTCGCAGCGTCACCGGCAAGGCACCACGGGTGTGGGTCTGGCCGTATGGCGCGGCCGACGGCACGTCGCTGGCGGTGGTGGGCGAGCAGGGTTACCAGATGGCCCTGACCCTTGAAGACGGCCTCGATAACCTCGGCGACCTGATGAACAGCCCGCGCTTCCTGGTGGCCTCCGATCCGGACGGCGAGCACTTCGCCAACAGCATCGTGGCCGTGCAGGCCAAGGCGCCGCTGCGCGTGCTGCATGTGGACCTGGACAACGTCTACGACCCGGACCCCGCCCAGCAGGCGCGCAACCTCGACCAACTGGTACAGCGCGTGGTGGACATGGGCGCCGGCACGGTGTTCCTGCAAGCCTTTGCCGACCCCAAGGGTGACGGCCTGGTGCACTCGCTGTACTTCCCTAACCGTCACTTGCCGATGCGTGCCGACCTGTTCAACCGCGTCGCCTGGCAGTTGCATACCCGTGCCCATGCCAGCGTCTATGCCTGGATGCCGGTGCTCAGTTTTGCCCTCGACGCCAAGCTGCCGCGCGTGACCCGTTGGGATCCCAAGACCGGCAAGATCGGCCTCGATCCCGACCAGTACCAACGCCTGTCACCGTTCGATCCCGCCGTGCGCAAGGCTATCGGCGAAATCTACGAAGACTTGGCGCGGGTAGGGCCGATCGACGGCATCCTTTATCACGACGATGCGGTGTTCAACGATTTCGAAGACGCCAGCCCCGCCGCATTGAAAACCTACGCAGCCAACGGTTTGCCCGACAGCATTGCGGCCCTGCGCGCCGACCCGGCGGTGATGCAACGCTGGACGCGTTTCAAGAGCCGCTACCTGATCGACTTCACCCATGAGCTGACCGCCAAGGTGCGCGCCATCCGCGGGCCACAGGTGCTGACCGCGCGCAATATCTTCGCCGAGCCGATGCTCAACCCGCCGAGCGAAGCCTGGTTCGCGCAGAATCTGGATGATTTCCTCCAGGCTTACGACTGGACGGCGCCGATGGCCATGCCCCTGATGGAGGGTCAGCAGGTGAGCACTTCCAACGCCTGGCTGGAGAAACTGGTCGCCACCGTCAAGAAGCGCCCCGGCGCCCTGGAGCGCACGGTGTTCGAGTTGCAAGCCAAGGACTGGCGCACCAAAGAGGCCACCGATATCAACGGTGCGCAAATGGCTGAATGGATGGGTGTGCTTAAACGCCAGGGGGTCACGAGTTTTGGTTACTACCCGGACAACTTCCTGGAAAACTCCCCGGACCTGAACACCGTGCGTCCGGCCCTTTCCAACCAATGGAACCCTTGACCATGTTCGACAGAATCCTGGCTTTATTCGTACTGGCGCTGGTGTTGGGCGTGCCCCTGGGCCTGATCTTTCTGGTCACCGGGCAGTTCCTGATGGACTTCGTGTTCTTCTACCCGCTGTTTATGTCGGCGCTGTGGATTGCCGGCGGCCTGTACTTCTGGCTGCACTGGGAGCGCCACTGGCCTTGGGAGGAAGACACCCCGGCGCCGACCCTGGCCGGCAACCCGCTGATCTCGATCATCATCCCTTGCTACAACGAAGGGGATAACGCCGCCGACACCATCCATGCGGCGCTCGGCCAGTTGTACCCGAACATTGAAGTGATCGCGGTCAACGACGGCTCCAAAGACAACACCGCGGCGGTGCTCGATGCCCTGGCGCTGGAACACCCACGCTTGCGCGTGTTGCACCTGGCGCAGAACCAGGGCAAGGCCGTTGCCCTGCGCATGGGGGCCGTGGCGTCACGCAGCGAATACCTGGTGTGCATCGACGGCGACGCGTTGCTCGACAAAAACGCGGCGGCTTATCTGGTGGCGCCAATGCTGGATAACCCACGCCTGGGCGCCGTCACCGGCAACCCACGTATTCGCACGCGGTCGACCTTGATCGGTCGCGTCCAGGTGGGTGAGTTCTCGTCGATCATCGGTTTGATCAAGCGCACCCAGCGCGTGTTCGGCCGGATCTTCACGGTGTCGGGGGTGGTGGTAGCGTTCCGTAAGAAGGCGCTGGACCGCATCGACTACTGGAGCACCGACATGATCACCGAAGACATCGACGTGAGTTGGAAGCTGCAGTTGGATCACTGGGCCATCTTCTACGAGCCGCGCGCGCTGTGCTGGATCCTGATGCCCGAAACCGTCGGCGGCTTGTGGAAGCAGCGCCTGCGCTGGGCCCAGGGCGGCGCCGAAGTGCTGTTCAAGAATATCCGCGGCATCTGGCAGTGGCGTCACCGCTATCTGTGGCCACTGCTGTTCGAGTACTGCCTGTCCACCGGCTGGGCGTTCACCTTCCTGCTGTCGGTGATCTTTTGGGGCGTGGGCAAGTTTATTGCGCTGCCACAGGCAATCGCCGTCGACGCTCTGATGCCGCCGGCTTTTACCGGGCTGGTACTGGCGATGGTCTGTCTGCTGCAGTTCGCGGTGAGCATCATCATCGACCGCCGTTACGAGAAAGACCTGTGGAAAACCCTGTTCTGGACCGTGTGGTACCCGATGGTGTTCTGGTTGGTCAGCCTGTTTACCACGCTGGTCAGTTTCCCCAAGGTGTTGTTCAACCAGCATCAGAAACGCGCGCGCTGGGTCAGCCCGGACCGTGGCATCAAACCTGTCAGTGAGGAGGCGTGATCATGCACCTGGTCAGAACTCGCCAAAGCCTGGTGATGTGGATTATCGATGTGCTGTTGACGCTGATGGCTTGGGCCGGATTGATCTGGCTGCTGGCACGCGGTATCACCTCGATGCTCGACACCCACGGTGGCCCGCGTATCGAAGCGCCGATTTTCGCAGCGCTCAACACCTTGCAGATCTACCTGTGGATCGCGTTGTTCAACGCGGTAATCCTGGTGTCCTGGGCGCGCTATCAGCAACGCAAGGGCCGTAAGTTCGCCCAACGCCGCGCACAAGCCAACGCCTTGAGCGACCAGCACCTCAGTGAGAGCTTCAAACTGGGTGCCGGCGATCTGGAACAACTGCGCCGCCCCGGCGTACTGGTTATCCACAACGACGAAGAGGGCGGTGTGGAAGAGGTAAGGTCCCATGTCTCCCGCGACGTGGAACGCCCGGCATTGACCCTCGTCCCCGGCCAGGAAAAAGATCAAAGCGTTAGATAAACCGTGCAGTCATGACGGTGTGGTGAGTGGGCTTGCCCTAGTGAGCAGGCTCACCACGCCAACGCTGGCGGGTCCTGCTCTAGCGGCGTTGCATTGGAATACCGACAAATGGGATCCAATTCACAAAACGCCCGCGAACTTTTCCGTCTTTCTCGGTACTAACCTATCTCGGCAATAACTTGATGGCTAAATAATGGCATCTAATTAGTTGTGGCCGACTCATATTCAAAAAGTGCAGCCACTGGTCGGAATAATTGTTCCGTTAATCTGCGCATGCTCTTTTTGATTGGTTTTTATTGTTATTAATCAAGGGCTTGAAAACTAAATAGGTGCGATCGTGCAACTAGCTCATTAGCTTGGGCTAGCGCAAGTTCGATGTTAGTTTGCGCCCCCTTGATTTTCGACGGATCGAACATGTCTCTGTTATTACCACGGACTCGGTACTTTCTATGCACTTTCCTGCTCGTTTGCTTGAGCATGAACAGCGCCACCGCCGCCCCCACCCCCGGGGACCAGGACCTGATCCGCGACCGGCAGAATCGCCTGCTCGAAGAGCAGAGCCGTCGTCTGCAAGAGCTTCAGGACCTGCCCGGCAAACAGACCAAGCCCGCCGCTCCGACGACGCCGGCAGACACTCGCTGCTTCCCGATCCAAGACATCGAACTCAAGGGCGCCGACAGCCTGTCCGCCGCCGACCGCACGCGCCTGCTCAAACCTTATCTGGGCCAGTGCCTGGGCGTGTCGCAGCTCAACGAACTGCTCAAGGTCATCACCGACTATTACATCGCCAAAGGCCGCGTCACCAGCCGTGCCTACTTGCCGCAGCAAGACCTGTCCAGCGGCCACCTGCAGGTGCTGGTGGTCGAAGGCAAACTCGAAGCGCTGAAAAGCGCCGAAGGCAGCAGCGTCACCGACCGCGAACTGGCCATGGCCTTTCCCGGCAAGGTCGGCGAGGCGCTGAACCTGCGCGAAATCGAGCAACTGGTGGACCAACTTAACCGCTTGCCCTCCAAGCAGGCGCAGATGGAACTGACCCCAGGCCAGCAGATTGGCGGCAGTGACGTGGTGGTCAAGAACACCCCGCAAAAGCCCTGGCGCGCCAGCCTGTCGCGTAACAACGACGGCCAGAAAAGCACCGGCGAACAGCAATGGGGCGCCGGCCTGGAATGGGACAGCCCGCTGGGCCTGGGCGACCAACTGATGCTGCGCGGCGGCCACGATGCGGTCAGCGACCACCAGAAAACCTCGAAAAACAGCATGCTGTATTACAACGTGCCGTGGGGCTGGTGGAACTTCAGCTACACCTACAGCGAAAGCGACTACCGCACCTACGGCCACACCAACGACTTCAAATTCAAGCAGGACGGCGACAACCAGAACCATCAACTGCGCGCCGAGCGGGTGATCCACCGCGACGACGTGAGCAAGACTTCGGTGAACGTCGGCCTGGCCCATCTGCGTACCAACAACTACATCCTCGATACGCGCACCGAGGCGAGCAGCAACCGCCTCAGCGAACTCCAGTTCGGCATCAACCACGGTCGGCGCATCGGCACTGCGTTCGTCAACCTCGACCTGGGCATGCAGAACGGCATCGGCCTGCTCGATGCCCAGTCTGAAGAAGAACGCGATCAGTTCGGCAACCGCCAGGCCAATTCGCGCTACCGCAAATACACCGCCACCGTCAGCTATTTGCAGCCGTTCACGCTATGGGGCGAGTCGTTGAGTTTTTCCAGCCTGGCCACCGGTCAGCGCAGCGAAGACATTCTGTTCAGCCCGCAACGCGTGAGCCTGGGCGGCTCGGCCTCGGTACGCGGTTTCAAGGACCAGCAACTGACCGGCGACAGCGGCGGCTACTGGCGCAACGAGGTGCGTTGGGCGCGCCCGGTGACCCTGGATTGGATGCGCCCGGCCTTTGCCGAGTACGGCGCCAGCGTCGGCTACGACCAGGGCGTGATCAGCAACGACCGCTACAACGGCGATGTGCATGGCCGCGTGTCCAGCAACTCCCTGGAGCTGTTCGCCCGGGGCAAGCACGTCAGCACCAGCGTGACCTTTGCCCATTCTTTGGAAAGACCGGCCGTAGTGAGCGAGCGCGAAGCGCCGATCTACTTCCGTATGGACTTCTTCCTGTAATTCAACGCCCCGCCGCAATGAGAATCTGACAATGGATGTTCGCCAATTTGCCTTCCTGGCCCGCCAACCTTCCGCCGCTTTGAAGCCGCGTGACGCGTTCTTCGGCCTGCCCAAGCGCGGGCTGGCGTTGATCCTGGCCAACGCGCTGTTCTGGCAGCCGCTACTGGCCCAGGCCGAAGGCATTGTGGTCAGCGCGCCGGGCACCACTGTTGGCGCGGCGGGCAATGGCGTGCCCGTGGTGAACATCGCCACGCCCAACGGCGCCGGCTTGTCCCATAACCAGTTCAAGGATTACAACGTCGGCCCCAACGGCGTGATCCTCAACAATGCCAGCGGCGCGGTGACCAACACCCAGTTGGGCGGCTACATCGTCGGCAACCCCAACCTCAAGGGCGGCGCGGCCAGCGTCATCCTCAACGAAGTCACCGGCAGCAACCCCAGCCAACTGCGCGGCTACACCGAAGTGGCGGGGCAGTCGGCCAAAGTCATCGTCGCCAACCCGTACGGCGTCACCTGCAGCGGCTGCGGCTTTATCAACACGCCGAACGTCACCCTCACCACCGGCAAACCGGTACTTGACGCGAACGGCCAACTGCAGCGCTACCAGGTCGACGGCGGCGCCGTGACCATCGACGGCGAAGGCTTGAATGCCAGCAACGTCGACCGCTTCGACATCATCACCCGCTCGGCCAAGATCAACGCGCAGATCAACGCGCGCGAACTGAACGTAATCGCCGGGCGCAACGATGTGGACGCCCAAAGCCTGAAAACCACACCGCGCGCCGACGACGGCAGCGCCAAGCCCGAACTGGCGATCGACTCCAGCGCGTTGGGCGGCATGTACGCCGGCGCGATCAAGCTGGTGGGCACCGAGGCGGGTGTGGGCGTAAAGCTCGACGGCACGCTGGCGGCCAGTGGTGGGGATATTCAGCTGGATGCCAACGGGCGCCTGAGCATGGCCCAGGCGGCCACCGCCGGCAACATCAAGGTCACTGCGCAGAACGTCGACCTTACCGATAAGGTCTACGCCACCGGCAACGTGCAGATCACCAGCGCCCAGGCCCTGGTCAACCAGAAGAGCGTGGCGGCCGGCCAGCGCATTGAACTCAACGCCGCGACCGTCACCAACCCCGGCATCGTCGAAGCCGGCGTCGCCTCCGACAACAGCCGCAACACCACCGGCGATCTGGTGGTCAACGCGCAAACCGTCACCACCTCCGGCAACCTGCTGGCCAGCCGCGCCCTGGCGATCACCGCCGCGCAAGCGCTGACCAACCAGGGCGCGATCATCCAGGCCAAGACCGTCGACGTCAGCAGCGCCAAACTGACCAACCAGGGCGCCACCGCGCGCCTGTTCGGCGAACAGAGCCTGGTGATCAACTCGCCGGCCATCGTCAACCTCGGTGGTCTGATTCGCTTCGGTGAAGGCCAGGCCGCCACGCTCAACAGCGCTTCCCTGAACAACCAGGGCCGTATCGAGATGGCCGGCGGCAGCCTGGTACTCACCAGTGCCGACCTGAACAACAGCGGCGGGCAAATCATCGCCGACGAGCTGACGCTCAACGCCGGCAAGCTCAATAACCAGAACGGCGTGCTGGTGGCCAAGACCGCCACCGTCAATGCCACCGAGCTCGACAACAGCCTCAAGGGCCTGATCCAGGCCGACGGCGGCGCGCTCAACCTCATCGTCAGCAACGGCTTCAACAACGCCCAGGGTTTCGCCCAGGCCAGCACCGACCTGACCGTCAACGCCGGCACCCTCGGCAGCAATGCCGGCGGCGTATTGAGCGCCGACACCGGCAAGCTGACCCTCACCGCCGCGCAACAGCTCAATAACGCCCAGGGCCGCGTGCAGGCCGGGCAGGGCAATATCGAACTGCACACCGCAAACCTGGATAACCAGAGCGGCGTGATCGTCGGCAAACAATTGCTGCTCGACGTCGCCGGTGGCGATATCGATAACCGCGCCGGACGCGTATTGGGTGACCAACTCGACGTACGCGCCTCCGGCCTCGACAACCGCAGCGCCGGCTTGCTCGCCGGTGGCGCCCAGGGCGTAAGCCTGCTGCTCAAAGGCCCGGGCCAATTGCTCAACGCCCAGGGCCGCATCCAGAGCGAAGGCCTGCTGCAACTGCGCGGCGAGCGTTTCGACAACAGTGCCGGCATCCTGCTCGGCCAAACTGTCGATGTGACGGCGCAGCGCTTCACCAACAGCAACAAAGGCGCGTTGGTCAGCGATGGCGGCGACGTGGTGCTCAACGTCAGCGACCTGTTGACCAACGTTGGCGGCCAGATCGACGCGGGCGAGCGCAGTGTGTTGGTCAAGCAACTCACTACCCTCGACAACAGCGGCGGCACCCTGCGTGGCAAGCGCCTGGACATCACCGCCCAGCACCTGAATAACAACGACGACGGCCAACTGCTGGCCGGCGCCGGGGGCTTGAGCTTCAGCGGCCAGGATGTGAGCAACCGCAAGGGCCTGATCCTCAGCGGCGGCGCCCTCACCGAGTTGCACACCACCAGCCTGGATAACCAGGGCGGCACGGTGCAAGGTGACAGCCTGACCGTCACCGCCGACAAGGTCGACAACGGCAGCGGTGGCCTGATGGCGAGCCTGGTCGGCAACCTGCAACTGACCGTCGAAGCGCTGGCCAACCGTGGCGGCAAACTGTTCGGCAAAGAACAGCTGACCGTCAGCGGCGCCACCCTCGACAACAGCGAGGGCGGCCAGGTCAGCGGCAACCTACTCAACCTGACCTCACGCGACACCCTCACCAACCAGGGCGGCCTGATCGAAGCCAACCAGGGGCTGAGCCTCAACGGTGGCAACCTGGACAACAGCGCCAACGGTCAACTGCGCGCGCTTGGCGGTGCCAGCAGCAGCCTCAACCTCAGCGGCGCGGTGAACAACCAGGGCGGCACCCTCGAATTCGGCAGCACGGCCTTCAGCCTCGACGCCACCAGCCTGAATAACCAGGCCGGCCTGTTGCAGCACGCCGGCAGCGGCCTGTTTCGCATCAACACCGCCAGCCTCAACGGCAGCCAGGGCACTATCAACGGCATGGGTACCGCCGACTGGGCGTTCGGCAAAGTCGACGGGCTCGGTCGCCTGCAACTCAACGAAGTGCTTACCTACAAAAGTGCTCAAGGCCTGGCCCTCAAGGCCGGCGACCGCATGGCCAGCGGTAAGGGCCTGGTCCTCAATGTGGCAAGCCTGGACAACGGCGGCGAACTGCTCAGCGACGGTGACCTGAGCATCACCACTGGCGACATGAGCAACAGCGGTCGCGTGTCGGCCCTGCAGACACTCACCGTGGCGGCGAACAACCTCAGCCAGAACGGCGGCCGCCTGGCGGCCAACAATACCCGCCTGACACTGGGCGGCACCCTGGACAACCTCGGTTTCCTCACTGCGCGTCAGCAACTGGATATCGCCGCGGCGCAGATCAATAACCGCGGCACCCTCGGCGCCCAGGGTGCGGTAAATCTCACTGCGGTCAATGGCATCACCAACGCGGCCGATTCGCTGCTGTTCAGCGGTGGCAACCTGACTCTGCGCGCCAATGGTTTCAGCAACCTTCATGGCGACGTCTACAGCAAAGGCGACTTGAGCTTCGCCGCGCGCGATGGCGGGCGTGCCGCGCTGTTCAGTAACCGTTCCGGCACCGTGGAAAGCGAAGGCTCGATCGGTATCAATGCGGGCTTTATCGAAAACGCCAAAGATGAATTCGAACTCGGGCAGACGCTGACCACCGGCAGCTTGAGTTGGATCTGTGGCCAGCACTGCGGCGAAAAAGATTGGTGGGAAAAAGGCATCATCACCATCTACGAGACCTACCTTGAGGCGGCGACCAAGGATTCGGCAGCGGCGCGCCTGGTAGCTGGCAAAAACATGCTGCTGCAAGGCGACAATGTGCAGAATCGCTACAGCCTGATGGCTGCCAATGGCGACCTGAGTATTGCCGCCGGTGACCTGCTTAACCAGGGTGCCGCCACGCGCACAGGGCAGCGCAAGATTGTCGTCACCACGCCAGGACGTGTCTCCGACGATTTATTTGAACGCATGCAATGGGTCGACGTTCCCGCTTTCAATGCGGCCACGGCGGCTGGGCATTTCGATAAGGCGCGCTTTGAAGAGCTGAAAAACCGCTCACCCAATAGCTATCCTTTCGAGCACATAAGCGACGTCACCACCTGGACCAACAACAGTGGCCCCGGCTACGACGCCACCCTGCAAGCCGGCGGCACGGTCAACCTCAACGTCGCCCGCACCCTGCAAAACGGCACGCTGCACAACAACACCCTGGCCCAGTTGACCGGCACCCTCGGCGACGACCAGACCGGCATCCCCGTCGGTGGCATCAACATCAACCTGAGCAAACACGCCAACGACCCGAGCGCCAAGGCCGCCGGCAGCATCCTGCCCGTAGCAGGCGCGGCCCCCGGCGGCGGCTTCGTGCCCGTGGACTACACCGGCACCGCCTTCGCCCCGGTCGACCCGACCACCTCGCCCAACTTCCAACTGCCCAAGGGCGAGTACGGCCTGTTCGTTAAAAATCCTGACCCGACCAGCCATTACCTGATCGAGACCAACCCCGAGTTCGCCTCCCTCACGGGCTTCTTCAGCTCCGACTACATGCTCGGCAAACTCGGCTTCAGCTCAGACAACGCCTGGCGCCGCCTCGGCGATGGCCAATACGAAACCCGACTGATCCGCGACGCCGTGCTCGCCCAAACCGGCCAACGCTTCCTCGCCGGCGGCCTGTACAGCGACGCCGACCAGTTCCGCTACCTGATGGACAACGCGTTGGCCAGCAAAGATGCGCTGCGCCTGAGCCTGGGTGTCACCCTCACCAGCCAGCAAGTCGGCGCCCTGACCCACGACATCGTGTGGATGGAAAACCGCGTGGTCGACGGCCAGACCGTCCTGGTGCCCGTGCTCTACCTGGCCCAGGCCGAGTCGCGCAACGTACGCGGCAACAGCCTGATCCAGGGCCGCGACCTCAACCTGGTCACCGGCGGTGACCTGATCAACGTCGGCACCCTGCGCGCCAGCAACAACCTCTCCGCTGCGGCTGGTGGCAGCCTCTACAACGGCGGCCTGATCGAAGCCGGCAACAACCTGGCGTTGCTGGCCCAAGACAGCATCCGCAACGCCATGGCCGGTGAGATTCGCGGCAAGCAAGTCAGCCTCACCGCCCTCCGAGGCGACATCACCAACGACACCACTGCTATCCAAGTGCGTGACGGCGTCGGCATGCGCACCCTCACCGACGGCAGCGGCGGCACCATCGTCGCCCGCGAAAACCTGGCCATGGACGCTGGCCGCGACCTCACCAACCGAGGCGCGCTGGTAGCGGGCAACGACGCCAACCTCACCGCCGGCCGCGACCTCAACCTCATCGCCGCCAGCGACACCAGCGTCAAGCACGAGATCCGCGACGGCGGCGAGAAATCCAGCATCACCACCGACGTCAAAAACCTCGCCGCCAGCGTCACGGCGGGCGGCAGCATCAACATGCAAGCCGGGCAAGACGTCAACATCATCGGCAGCACCGCCACCGCCGGCAAAGACCTCAACATCGCCGCCGGCCGTGACCTCAACATCGCCTCCGTCAGCGACATGCACAACGTCGACGGCAAGGAAAAGCACGGCAAGAAACGCATCAAGACCGCGGACGAGCAGACCACCCAAGTGGCGAGCGTGCTGACGGCGGGTGGGGATTTTGTCAGCCAGGCCGGGCGTGACACCACGATCGTGGCGAGCAGGATCAGCGCGGGAAATGAGGCTTATCTGTATAGCGGGGATAAGTTGAGTTTGTTGGCGGCGCAGAACAGTACGCATACCCTGTATGACATGAACGAGAACGGCGGCTGGGGCGCCAAAAAAGCCAAGCGTGATGAAGTTACCCAGACCACCAACGTCGGCACTGAGATCAAAACCGCAGGCAACCTGACTTTGGTTAGCAATGGCGACCAGCTGTACCAGGTCGCCAAGCTCAACAGCGGCAACGACCTTATCCTGAAAAGCGGCGGCGCCGTGACGTTTGAAGGCGTAAAGGACTATCACGACGAGAGCCATACCAAGAGCAAGAGCAACATGGCTTGGTTCTCGATGAAGGGCAAAGGCAAGACCGATGAAACCTTGCGTCAGAGTGAACTGGTTGCCAAGGGGCAGACCGTCATCGAAGCCGTTAACGGCCTAAAGATCGACATCAAACAAGTCGACCAGCAAACCGTCAGCCAGACCATCGACACCATGGTCAAGGCCGACCCGCAATTGGCCTGGCTCAAAGATGCCGAGAAGCGCGGCGACGTGGATTGGCGCCAGGTAAAAGAGTTGCATGACTCCTTCAAGTACAGCAACTCGGGCATGGGCCAGGGCGCCATGTTGGCGGTCATCATTATCGTCACCATTGTGACGGCAGGTGGTGCTAGCGCATTGGTGGGCGCAGGTGCATCGGCCGGTTCAACCATGGCCGCCGGCACTGCTGCGGTTGCGGCGACCAGTACGTCGGCAGCGGTTGCAGCCACAAGTGCGGGGCTGGGCAACATGATGGCCACCGCCGCGTTGACCTCGCTGGCCAGTACCGGTGCTGTGAGCACGATCAACAATAAAGGCAACATCGGCCTTGCACTCAAGGACACCTTCAGCAGCAGCAGTCTGAAGAACGCGGCCATTGCCGGTCTGGCAACCGGGGCGTTGAACTACGCAGACAGTAATTGGTTTAAGGGCGCAAGCCCGGTTGACGGTGCGGGCGCGAAAGTCACTACGGCGGGGCCGGTGCAGAACCCAGGCTACTCCAGCGAATGGTTGAGCTGGCAGAAAGCGCAGGATGCAGTACTGCGCGGCGGTACCCATGCGGTCATCGAAAGCAGTATTTCCACCGCCATCAACGGTGGCAGTTTGAAAGACAACCTGGGCTCGGCCTTGGTATCGCAAGGCTTCGACTTGGCCGCAGCAGCCGGCAACAAAGGTCTTGGTAACTTGGCGAATGATCTTGACCTGAGCCCCGGCTCGGCGGAAAAGGTCTTGATGCACGCCCTCCTGGGTGGCGCACTTTCAGCGGCTCGAGGCGGTGACTTCAAGACCGGCGCAATTGCCGCTGGCGCGGCTGAAGGGCTGACAGCGATTGCGACCGAGAACTTGGGTAAATATCTGGATGAACGTTTCGCAAAGGATGATCAATTCAAAGTCGCAACCGCTCAAATCATCGGTATTGCGGCCGGGTCCTTGGTCAACGGCAACCCGAATGACGCTGCCTGGGTGGCGGGGAACGTTGAACGTTACAACGAGCAATTGCACCCACGAGCCGCTGAGCTGATCAAAGAGCAAGCGCCAAAAATGGCGGCGGACCAAAACATCAGTCCGCAGGAGGCTGAGCGGCGCATGGCGGTTGCGCTGACTTACTACACCGATGAAGACTGGAGCAAGTCAATCCCGCCTGAAGATGCAAGCAAGATCGATATAGCAACCTTGCAGAACTTAGGTGTGGCTCTGGCCCCAATTGCGGATAACTACGCTCGATCCGATGCGTCCGCAGACGGAAGCCAGCGTGGATACAGTGGCAATGAGACGGCGGCTTTGATTCTTGATTTCAAGGACACGCGCCCGTCTGCCTACAAAGACGGCACTAGAAATATCGACTACCTAGGCGACCCTGAAGGCCACAACAGCCAAGGAACAGTGGATTTCTATAAATCCAACTTGAACTACAGCGATAAGCCGACGGACTACCTGGAAAGCTTCAAAGGCGGAGTGGCAGGCGTAGGGCGCAGTGCGTGGGGGTTAGTCACTTCCACAGCCAAAGTCGGTAGTGAACTTTTGGGCGGAAACGCACTGGGCGTCGCCAACGACTTTCTAGGACCGGTTGCTGATCCGTCTCTAAACCCGGTTGGTCAAATGACCACCCGGCAAACGGGGCGGGCATTCGTTTCAGACCTGCAAGGCAACAGCTATGAGTCAGCCGCGCAAGTTTCAGAGTTAGTCACTGACGCTGCGACCATGGTCGCCCCAGGGTCTACTGCTGGCAGGTTTGGGCAGATTTCCAAGGCCGGCGAAGCCTCAGCGCTTGTCAGGGCTGACAGCACCCTGGTGGCGAGAAGCGAAGCCGGTGCGGGGATGACGGCCCGATTGGCGGATGACATCCCAACCTACGGCCTTAGCCCCAATAGCTTTGACACCACGTTACAGTTTGAGCGCACGGGCACTCGTACACCGACCACATCCGTCGGCGCCTATCAACCGACTGCCCTCACTGGTGATGTAGGCAGCTACGTCAGAGCCGATGACTTACTTGCTGCCAGAAGCAATGAAGTCGTGTTGACAAAATACAAAGAGCCCTGCTGCTTCGCTGCCGGCACTAAAGTCTCAACCCCGAACGGCGACCGCGCCATCGAATCGCTCAAAGTCGGCGACGTGGTCTGGAGCAAACCGGAAAAAGGCGGCAAACCCTTCGCCGCTACGATTCTCGCCACTCATCAGCGCTCCGACCAGCCGATTTACCGCCTCAAGCTGAAAAGTGTTCGGGCAGACGGTAAAGCAGAAGGCGAAACCCTGCTGGTCACGCCGGGTCACCCGTTCTATGTTCCGGCCAAGCGCGACTTCATCCCGGTTATCGATCTTAAACCGGGAGATCAACTTCAATCCCTGGCCGATGGCGATACGGACAACACGTCCTCTGAAGTGGAGTCGCTGGAGCTTTACTTGCCGGTGGGCCAGACCTTCAACCTGACGGTGGACGTGGGGCACACGTTCTACGTTGGGGATTTGAAGACGTGGGTGCACAATACCGGGCCGTGTGTGTTGCCGGAGGGGTATTTTGGTGCAAAAGGTAGTACGTCGGGTTTGGTTCCTGGAGACGCAGGAGTTGTGGGGACAGGTAAAATTGCAGCTAAGGATGCAAATTTCGACGGCCCAAAAAATACCTCAAGTGAAATTGATCAACAAAAACTTGAGTTGCTCACAAGTCATCCGAACGCACATTCACTGGATGTTCACGGTGGTAACGTTACTGACGGAGACCTGATGGTCAGGGCAAAGACTGGTGTAAAACCGGACGGCGCTATAGGTCCATCGGTTCCGCCATTGTCCTCCGCCTTCCATTCTGACGATTTGTTGGTTCAAGCTGATCAGTTCGTCCGAAACAACGCTTTGCAAAAAGCGATTGCTCGTAATCCTGGCAGCGATACAGTTAGAGTCACGGCTGATGATGTTGGTGATGTCGGGGCTGACCTTGGTAGAGGGTTTAAGAGGATTTGGTCAAGCGGTAATACAGCTAAAAATTTAGAAGTTTTAGGCGCTCCTGCTAAAGTAAGCAACTTACGCAGCGTAGAAGGTGTTTATCAATTTAATCCTGGCAAAAATGTTTGGGAGACTATCACTATTTTTCCAGCGCCGTTGCCAAAATAGAGGGGATCTTATAATGTATGAAAATATTCGCTATATGCTAAAGACTATATTTTCTGCAGACTTTGGTTTTCAGGAGGAAGCTGCTAAAAATATATACCTAAGAGGCTTGATATCAAGTGGAAAGCTGGATGAGATGAAAGCTGAGTTGGCTGCAGCGTTCGAAGATAAGAGTGTGCGTTGGAGAGAAATGCTTTTGAATGATGATTATGAAGTCCAAGACTTCGATACTGAAGAGGAATCAATAGCGTATGTAAAGAGAGTGCTTTGGGATCCGTTGAACTCTTAGAGCTTTCTTGACGGTGCAAAAGGTGGCGGTTCTGGTGGTTTCAGTGGCGGTAAACCTACTATTGTGGATGATCCATATAGCCCGAATGCTATTACTGAAAGGTCTAGAGTAAATAGAGATTATTATGGTCGAGAAAATGCTGCCGATGAATTTTCTGCTGGTCTTCCAGACTACGCAACGCATTCAACAGCAAAGAGCTATCAGTCAACGGTGCCAAGAGATCTGAGCGAGAGACTTTGTGGAACAGGGTGATAGAAAATCCCTCAGCCGGTCGTGATCAAAACTAGCTGGTGATAAAGACCTTCCGCGGAGTAAGGGACGGAAAAAAATGGAAGTAAGTCACCGTCTGCCTAGCGGAGAAAATATAACCCTCCACTATCAATACAACTCCGCAACCGGTAAAGCATACGATATGAAAATTACCACGCCGCAGCAGCTGCCCCCCTGTGCTGCAGCCCGGTAGGACTATTGAGTGATGTGGAATGATTATTCGAGAAATTGGGCGAGAAGAGCCCGTGCAGGTGTTTGGGATTTACTGGATAGAGAACGAGCGCTTTTACTGGGTCATTCCTTATGATGGTTATGGCGGTTTGAGGGCACTCAGTGATAGAGAAGTCAATGTTGTTGACTCTTCTTTGTCAGCTGATCTCATCCTCTGCAAGGATGGGGGGGGAGGGGACATGATTCTGCATTGGGCAGCGGAAGATTTGATTGAAGAGCTTGTGGAGCGTGATCCACAGGCGATGGTCGAGTTCTTAGAACGCTTAAAAGGCTGATGGTCCAAAAGGGACGGGTTCTGCTGGTACGGGCACGACGGCGGGTAGTGATGTTGCAAGTACAATGCCTAAAGCTGGTGCTTTTTGGAATAAAACAACAGTTTTAGATAGGACTGTCTATCAACGTAACGACCTCTTTGATCCAGAGGCCCTATCGACCTGGAGAGTACGAGGTAAAACTGTTCAAGACTCAAACCTTGAGAGGATGGCCTCGGGTCGAGCACCAATTGGGTATGATGGGAAATCAGTCGAGTTACATCACCTCTCGCAAACTGAAGTTAATGGGTTCGCTGGTACTCGTGGTTCACTTGCAGAAGTTGGTTCTGTGATCAACCTATGAACACTGGGAAGTACCCTCATCTGAAAGTGTTTTTTGCTTTCTGGTTTATGCCCTGATTGGAGGGCGGTTTTTTGTGTGGGGCCACATCGGGCTGCTGTTCGGGTATTATTCGAACGACCTCGCACCTATTGGGTGTGAATCTTAAAAGAATGAAAATAGGGGGCAGACCGCGATTAATGCATCAATGTATATTGGTGGTCTGACCCCTATTTTTCCTGATTCAAGTTTATCCATTTAGCAGCGGCAGGAAAGTCATGACAATAGAAAAGGAAATTCGACAATGAAGTATTGGAACGTATACCGAAAAGGTCTTTACCTAGTCATCCTGTTCAAGCTCACTCTATTAACAGGCTGCGCAGGAATTCCCTACGAAAAGCCCGAAGACCAGATTGCTATCCAGAAGGACCTTTCCATAAAGGCTGAGGATATTGTCATAATGAGTCAGGTAAGTTGGTGCTCCTATCCTTATGGTGACATGGCGCCGTGTCGTCCACAGGATGCACTTGCGGTACAGACGCGAACAAAGCTGATATTTGCCAGTTATAGCAGTCAGCACTATAAGCCCGATTTAGAAGTGTTGGTCAGTGACGTCATGTGTGCTCACCTCTACGAGTCCAGAGATACGTCACCGAATTTCTATTTATTCACCAAAGATTATGCGCTGCAGATTTGGCCAATGGATGCGCATAGTAAACCGGATATGAAGAAAAAAAAGCTCATGCTCGATGTCATGGTGCCGCAAGGGAAAAAAGCATACGTGGGGCCAGAGGGTAATTTTGTGACAGCCACCGGGCGGACCAGCGAGGCAATTTATGTCTCGCGCTATCCCGGCATCGTATATACGAGCCATCCGGAAATATTGCAGCTGGTCAATCCATGTGGTCAGTAGTTCAAACTAGAAAATAGGCGGATTTATTCAGTTGAAATGCTTGTTATTTAAGCGTGAGTAAAGGGGGGGCGGATTTATCTAGTTGATTTATTTGGTTGTACTACTCACGCACAAAGCGGGCGACACTACGGCCGCCCTATTTTCACTCAGGACAGATCGGCGTTAAGCCTGCGACTGATGACATCCAGCAAATCGCACCCATCGCGCAGCGGAATGGCCAGCAAGTGGGCGAAGTCTGAAAGTACTACGGCATCGCTGCTGAGTTGTTCGCGGAAGGCCAGATTTTCCAGCAGTTGGGTGATGGCCCGAATGCGATGCGCGGCGGCATCGTGAAGGACGTCGAGAGGTGCCTGGGTGTCGATGACCAGGGCTGGGACGGTGCAGTCGTGGCCGGTTAGGGGAATGTATCGATTTCATTAAGCTCTCTGGATTATTGAGGGCTCGTTCTTCGGGTCGCCAAACCCGGTCACCTTCTGAGTGACGGCCGGACTATAAGCCGCACCACCAAGCCCGCGCAAGGCATCAAAATGCCGCCGCTTCGGAGCGTGTACGCAGCTACTAACGTCTTGCCAGCCATTGCCGACATACTGCTCACGAACAAACGCACTACGACTATGCAAATCTGAAAGCTTCACCCCAAACATTAAAGGACCAATGTGAAAAACCTCCTCCTCATTCTCTTCACCACCCTCATCCTCGGCGGTTGCGTCAGCCACCCCCTCACCCCCGAAAACCGCGCTCAGATCAAGACCGTCAAAGTCCTGCCCGTGAAGTGGGAAAAGAACATGGTGTACTTCGGCCGCGAACAGGCCTGGGGCGCGGCCCTGGGGGCCGGGGTTGGTGCCGGTGTTGGCATGGCCAGCGGGGCGTCCAAGGTGGGTACTGCGGCGTTGAGTGGCGCCGGGTTTGCCGGCGGTATGAAGCTTGGGCAGTTGGCCGAGATGCCGACGCCGGTGGCCATCCTGACGGTGATGGAGGCGGAAAAACTCGATGTAGGCGTGTTGCTCAAGCAGGGCTTTGTCGATGAGTTGGGTAAGACTTCGACGCTCAAGGTGGTCGGCGACGATGAGCCCGCCGATGCGCAGATTCAGCTGACCGTGTCCGAGTGGGGCTTTCGCTTGACCCAGGGTTTCAGCAGTGTGATTTATCCGACCCTTAACGTGTTAGCGCAGATGGATCGCGGCGATGAGATGATTTGGCGCACCTTTGAAGCGGTCACGCCGTTCAATGGTCAGAATGTCTATGGCTATACACCGTTGACCTACCGCACTGACCCTGAAGCCTTACGCCGGGCGTTGACGGGGATTACGCAGATTTCTGCGCAGTATCTGGTGAAAGAGCTCAAGTAGGGCTGTGCGAAGGCTGGGTGCTGTTGGTGGGCTAATGCCAGTCAGTTAAAGATTTTTGTAGGAGCGAGCTTGCTCGCGAAAAACTCACAGGCGCTGCGTTTATTCAGGAAGCACGCGTTATCGTTGACGTTTTTCGCGAGCCAGCTCGCTCCTACAGTAGGCGTGGCGTTAGGGCTTGCTTGTGAAGGCAATGTATTTGTTGCTGTACTGGTGCTTTCGCAGGCAAGCCAGTTCCCACATTTGAGCTTTGTTGCTTTGAGTATTGCGGTCGGCAGTCATATGGCCGAAACAACTTGAGAACCGCTCTCAACCCCGTAAAATGCCGCAGCCGTTGCATCACCGTCTTTCAGGGAAGAACTCAGGCCAGCGCGCTTTCAGGCTGCCTGACTCCTTGGAAAACCCGGCAACGCTGTTTTCCTCACCCAAGGAGCACCCTGTGAAGACACTGTCCAAAATCCTCCTGTCCGGCCTCACCGCCGCAGCGCTGCTGACCGTGGCCGGTTGCGCCACCGAAAGCAACCGCGCGATGCCGGTGGAACAAGTCGCCAGCGCCAACGTCGCCTACTCCGGCGTGCGCGTGCCGATTGCCGTGGGCAAATTCGACAACCGCTCCAGCTATATGCGCGGCATCTTCTCCGATGGCGTCGACCGCCTCGGCGGCCAGGCCAAGACCATCCTGATCACCCACTTGCAGCAGACCAACCGCTTCAGCGTGCTGGACCGCGACAACATGGGCGAAATTTCCCAGGAAGCCAAAATCAAAGGCACCGTGCAGAAGCTCAAGGGCGCGGACTATGTGGTGACCGGCGATGTGACCGAGTTCGGCCGCAAAGAAACCGGCGACCGCCAGCTGTTCGGCATCCTCGGCCGTGGCAAGACCCAAGTGGCCTACGCCAAAGTCGCGTTGAATATCGTCAACATCAACACCTCCGAAGTGGTGTATTCCACCCAGGGCGCCGGTGAGTACGCGCTGTCCAACCGTGAAGTGGTCGGCTTCGGCGGCACCGCCAGCTACGACTCCACCCTCAATGGCAAGGTCCTGGACCTGGCCATGCGCGAAGCGATCAATCGCCTGGTCGACGGTATCAACGCCGGTGCCTGGAACCCGCGCAACTGATCAGCAGCACCTCAAGGAGCAGTACACGGATGAGCAAGGCAGTTAAGTCAGCGCTGATGCTGACAGCAATCGCAACGGTCGCCGGGTGCCAGACGGCGCCCCAGCCCCTGTATCAATGGGAAAGCTACCAGCCGCAGGTCTACGAATACTTCAAGGGCGAGCCCAAGGAAGCGCAGGTCGAAGCGCTGGAACGCGACCTGCAGAAGATCAACGCCAGTGGTCGCAAGGCGCCGCCGGGTTACCACGCCCACCTGGGTATGCTGTACCTGAGCATGGGCAAGGATGACCAGATGGTGCAGGAATTTCGCACCGAGAAGGCGCTGTTCCCCGAATCCGCCGCCTACATGGACTTTTTGCTGAAAAACGCCAAGACCGGAGTCGCGACTAAATGAGCCTGTTAAAACTCACCGGCGCCCTGCTGGCCCTGGCCTTGCTCGGCGGTTGCGCGGCACCCAAGACCATCGATTACACGGCGTATAAACAAGCGCGGCCCAAGTCGATCCTGGTGTTGCCGCCGCTTAATGAGTCGCCGGAAGTACAGGCGTCCTACAGCCTGGTGTCGCAGGTGACGTACCCGCTGGCCGAAGCCGGCTACTACGTGCTGCCGATTGCCCTGGTGGACGAAACCTTCCGCCAGAACGGCCTGACCACTGCCAACGATATCCAGGCCGTGCCGCCGACCAAGCTGCATGACATCTTCGGCGCGGACGCGGCGTTGTACATCACCGTCACCGAGTACGGCACCAAGTACATGCTGATCTCCAGCGATACAGCGGTGACCGCCTCGGCCAAACTGGTGGACCTGCGCACCGGCACCACCCTGTGGACCGGCACCGCGCGCGCCTCCAGCGAGGAAGGCAACAACAACAGCGGTGGCCTGATCGGCATGCTGATCACCGCGGCGGTCAAGCAGGTAATCAACAGCTCCACCGACGCCGCGCACCCGATTGCCGGCATCACCAGCGCACGCTTGCTGTCGCCGGGGCAACGGGCGGGGATTCTGTACGGCCCGCGTAATCCCAAGTACGGCACGGACTGACAATCCGGCTCTGAAAAACCATCGCGCTACTGTAGAACCGGGCCCGCTGTAGTGAGCGGGCTTGCTGTGGTAAGCGGGCTTGCTGTGGTGAGCGGGCTTGCCCCGCGCTGGGGCGCGAAGCGGCCCCAAACCTGGCGACGAGGTTTGTCTGCTTGAGCGCGATAGCCTTATGTGGGACCGCGTCGCCCCCCAACGCGGACGGCGCGACGATTCGACAAGCCTGCTCACCAAAGCCTTAAGGAGACACCCATGCCCCCGATGGCGATGTGTCACTCACTAGAGGCAATAGCTGACACTCTGCCATCGGGAGCAAGCTCCTTCCCACACCGATTGAGATGTTTTCTAAATCGGTATTAACCCGAATCCCCCGCACCTTGCGTCTGACCTTGTGAACGGATCATTCATTCACGAGGTTCAGCCCATGTCTCACTCTCTGCTCTGGCTACGTCCTGCTGCCCAAGGCTTCGCCGTTACCCTGACGCTGGCGCTGGCCGGGTGTGGGGCGTCGTCCTCCCACGATGTGGCGCCACCGGCCGACACGGGCCCGATCTCTCGGCTTGAGGCCGACACTGTGCAAGGTGCCCTGAGCAAACCCATGCCGATCCCCGCGCCGATGTCTACAGGCCTGGCGATGCAGGAATCGAGGACGATGGACTACCGCAGCGAGCCCCGTGAGCAATACGCCAATCTGCCGGATAACCCGGTGCACCGCGTGGCTGAAACGCCGGTGTCCACTTTCAGTGTCGATGTCGACACCGGCAGCTACGCCAACGTACGACGCTTCCTCAATCAAGGCAGCCTGCCGCCCGAAGGCGCCGTACGACTGGAGGAAATGGTCAATTACTTCCCCTACCACTACGCACTGCCCACCGATGGCTCACCCTTCGGCGTGACCACCGAAGTCGCCCCTACGCCCTGGAACCCGCACACCCAATTACTGCGTATCGGCATCAAGGCATCCGACCGCGCCGTGGCGCAGCTGGCGCCGGCCAACCTGGTATTTCTGGTGGATGTGTCCGGCTCCATGGACCGTCGCGAAGGTTTGCCGCTGGTGCAAAGCACCCTGAAGTTATTGGTGGATCAATTGCGCGAGCAGGACCGCGTGTCGCTGGTGGTCTACGCCGGCGACTCCCGTGTGGTGCTCAAGCCCACGTCCGGGCGCGACAAGGCCGCGATCCGCAACGCCATCGACCAGCTCACCGCCGGTGGTGCCACGGCGGGGGCGTCGGGTATCGAACTGGCTTACCAGATGGCCCGCGAAGGCTTTATCGACAACGGCATCAACCGCATCCTGCTGGCCACTGACGGTGACTTCAACGTCGGCGTCAGTGACTTCGACAGCCTCAAGCAGATGGCGGCGCAGCAGCGTAAGAGCGGCGTGTCCCTCACCACCCTGGGCTTTGGCGTGGACAACTACAACGAGCACCTGATGGAGCAACTGGCCGACGCCGGCGACGGTAACTACGCCTATATCGACACCTTGCGCGAAGCACGCAAGGTGCTGGTGGACCAGCTCAGCTCGACCCTCGCCGTGGTGGCGCGGGATGTGAAATTGCAGGTGGAATTCAACCCGGCGCGGGTCAGCGAATATCGCCTGCTCGGCTACGAAAACCGCGCCCTCAAGCGTGAGGATTTCAATAACGACAAGGTGGATGCCGGTGAGATCGGCGCCGGCCATACCGTTACCGCGCTGTACGAAATTGTGCCCAAGGGGCAGAAGGGTTGGCTGGAGCCGCTGCGCTATGCCGGCGCGCCTGTGGCCGAGGGGCAGTCCGAGGAGCTGGCCATGCTGCGCGTGCGCTACAAGCCTGCCGCAGGTGGCGATAGCCGCTTGATCGAACGGCCAATCACTGGCCAAACCACCCAGGCCAGCGACGATTTGCGCTTTGCGGCGGCAGTGGTTGCGTTCGCCCAGCAACTCAAGGGCGATGGCCGCTACACTGGCAGCATGACGTTGAAAGACACCGCCGCACTGGCCCGCTCGGCGCGGGGCGACGACCCGTTCGGCCTGCGCAACGAGTTCGTGCAACTGGTGGAGTTGGCCCAAAGCCTCAAGCCCTGATCTCGAACACCACATTGCTGTTACTGATAGACCGCGATCGGGAGCAAGCGCCCTCCCACATTTGAACCGCGTTAACTTTACAAAAGGAGTTCGCCCCCTACATGGCTGTTCCAGATGACCCCTCCAGCGACGAAGCGTTGCTGGCCCGTTACCGGACCGGTGATGCCGCTGCGTTCGAAGTCTTGTACGCGCGGCATCGCCAAGGTCTGTATCGTTTCCTCCTGTCCCTGAGCAACAAGGCCGAACTGGCTGAGGAAATTTATCAGGAGACCTGGCTCAGCCTGATCCGCAGCGCCAGTCAGCCACAAGGCCGGGCGAGCTTTCGCACATGGCTGTTTCAGATTGCCCGCAATCGCTTGATCGACCACTGGCGCAAGCACGGCATCCACAACCCATTGCACGACAGCTACGACGAGCACCTGCACGCCCAGCCCGACCACAGCGCCGGCCCTGAGCAGCAATTGAGCCTGAGCCGCGACCAGGCGCGCCTCGACGCGGCCCTGCAAGACTTGCCCGAAGACCAGCGTGAAGTGTTCCTGCTGCGTCTGCATGGTGACCTTGAGGTACCGCAAATCGCCGCGCTCACCCAGACCCCGCTGGAAACCGTAAAAAGCCGCTTGCGCTACGCCCAGCAGAAATTGCGTCGTCTGCTGGCCGAGGAGGTACCTGTATGACTGACTCCCGACACACCCCTGACGACGAGCTGCTCCAGCATTTGCGTCGACACAGCACCGGCGAGCCGCCCGCGTCTCTCGATGCCTTCATCCTCAACGCCGCCCGCCGCGAAGCCCCGGCGCCGCAACCGAGCCTTTGGCAACGCTGGCTGCACGCCTGCCAACGCCCACGCTGGCAAATGGCGTTCGCCACCGTCGCCGGCGTCGCGCTCATGGTCGGCGTGGTCATGCGCTCGCCGGTGCCGCACCCCGAAGTGTCCACCGCGACCTTCTCCGCGCTCCACGACCAAGCCCCACCCCCGGCACCCGCCCCTGCGCCGATGGCGCGTATGGCTGTCGCACCCAAGGCCGAGAGTGCTCAGGCCGAAATCACCGGCTCGCTGGCCCAGGCGCCAGCGGCAAAACCCTTGAGCAAGCGCGCGCCGCCGGGGTTGCCGAGCCTGGAGGACGGGTTGCAGGAAATTGTGAACCTGCGCGCAGCAGGCCAAACCCGAGCGGCGGATGAAAAACTGCTGGCGCTGCACCAGCGTTTTCCCCAGGAAGATCTGCCGGCGCGATTGGAGGCGCTGCAGCCGCGCTGAAACCAGGCTCACGAAAAAAGCCCCAGGTCTCTCAACCTGGGGCTTTTTTACGCTGCGCCCTCAGCGCCGCCCTTCCAGCGCCATGCGCACGGCCAGCCCTGCCAGCACCGTCCCCATCAACCAGCGCTGTACCAACTGCCATAGTGGTTTGGCCGCCAGAAACGAGGCGATGGAGCCCGCCGACAGGGCGATCAACGCGTTAACGCTCACACTGATCATGATCTGGGTAAAACCCCGCACGAGGGACTGCGCCAGCACACTGCCGTGGCCATCGGGCACGATGAATTGGGGCAGCAACGACAGGTATATCACCGCGACTTTCGGGTTCAACAGGTTGGTGACAAAGCCCATCATAAACAACCTGCGCGGTCCGTCCTGAGGCAGATCGCGCAACTGGAACGCCGAACGCCCACCGGGCTTCACCGCTTGCCAGGCCAGGTACAGCAAATACAACGCGCCGCCGAGCTTGAGCGCGTCATACGCAAAGGGCACCGCCATCAGCAGAGCGGTAATACCCAGCGCCGCGCAGAGCATATAAACCATAAAGCCCAACGCCACGCCGCCCAGGGAAATCAAGCCCGCGACCCGCCCTTGGCAGATCGAGCGGGAGATCAGATAGATCATGTTCGGGCCGGGCGTCAGCACCATCCCGAGGCAAATCAGACCAAACGCCAGCAGGCTCGACAGTTCGGGCATGGGGTAACTCCTGTAGGTAATGCCAGCCGTGGGCGCGTGGTCGCGGGTGGCGGGATGCGCACGATGGTAGGGCGGCCGAAGGCGGCGCGTTAGATACAGATGGCCCGACAAAACGTCATACAGGCACGCAGCGCTGAGACGGAGCGTCTCAATCGCTCAGCGCTTTCTCAGAGGTCTGATTCAGGGCGTCTCATTCGACGGTGATTGCGGCCAGCGCGGGTTGTGCCACGGATCGCTCTAAAAAACGCCTGTGCGAGGATTTTCGCGCAGCTGGCACCGGCCTTGCTCTGGCCCTCGCAACCCCCCGCGGGGTTTGTCACTCACTGCCGTTTCAAGGAGCCTTGCCATGACCCTAACGATCAATCCGCAACGCAGCATGCGTGCCGCTGTCTGGCACGGCCGTCACGATATCCGCGTCGAAGACGTTCCCCTGCCCGATGCGCCGCCCGCCGGCTGGGTGCAGATCCGCGTGCAATGGTGCGGCATTTGCGGCTCCGATCTGCATGAGTACGTGGCCGGGCCGGTGTTTATCCCGGTCGATGCGCCGCACCCACTGACCGGCATCAAGGGCCAGTGCATCCTCGGTCACGAGTTCTGTGGCGAAATCGTCGAACTCGGCGCCGGCGTGCAAGGCTTCAGCGTCGGCGAACCGGTGGCGGCCGATGCCTGCCAACATTGCGGCACCTGCTACTACTGCACCCACGGCCTGTACAACATCTGTGAAAACCTGGCTTTCACTGGGCTGATGAACAACGGCGCCTTCGCCGAACTCGTCAACGTACCCGCCAACCTGCTGTACAAGCTGCCCGCCAACTTTCCCGCCGAAGCCGGTGCACTGATCGAGCCCCTCGCGGTGGGCATGCACGCCGTGAAAAAGGCCGGTAGCCTGCTGGGGCAAAACGTCGTGGTGGTCGGCGCCGGCACCATCGGCCTGTGCACCATCATGTGCGCCAAGGCGGCGGGCGCGGCCCAAGTGATCGCCCTGGAAATGTCCGGAGCCCGCAAGGCCAAAGCCAAGGAAGTGGGCGCGACCCACGTACTCGATCCCAACCAATGCGACGCCCTGGCCGAAGTACGCCGCCTCACCGGCGGGCTCGGCGCGGATGTCAGCTTCGAATGCATCGGCAACAAACACACCGCCAAACTCGCCATCGACCTGATCCGCAAAGCCGGCAAATGCGTGCTGGTGGGCATCTTCGAAGAACCCAGCGAATTCAACTTCTTCGAACTGGTGGCCACCGAGAAACAGGTACTCGGCGCGCTGGCCTATAACGGCGAATTCGCCGACGTGATCGCGTTCATCGCCGATGGGCGGCTGGACATCACGCCGCTGGTGACGGGGCGCATTCAGCTGGAACAGATCGTGGGGGCGGGTTTCGAGGAACTGGTTAAAAACAAGGAACACAATGTGAAGATCATTGTGTCGCCTGCTCGGGTCTGAAGCGTGGGCTGTGCCCCCACTCCTGACTCCCCAAGCCAGACTGAGGAGGGGAGTGGGGGCAAGATTGTCGGTATGACGCTAAAAGTCTTCGCAGACGGCGGCCTTCAATCACGCATCCACAGGCCAAGTACCGCGACGCACCATCTCCCGGACACGATCAGCGCCGTTGGCCCGAACCAGCAACTCCATGCGTGCTTTCTCGATGTCCTCCGCGCTCCATTGATCGGTCGCCATCGTGGCTTTTTCATGGGACCAACCGTTGTCGTAGTGACGCACTACATACTGCTGCTGGTATTCCCACATCGACGTCCCGGGAATCGGCGTGACGATAAACGGGTTGGCGTAAGCCATGCCGGCGCCCATGAGGTTGACCGCGTAGTCGATGGTGCGGTCGATCAGCTCCAGGCTCTCTACAAAAGGCTTTTGCCCAGGTCCGCCGGGGGGATTGACGAACCCCAGCATGAACCCGCCGGTAACCTGAATGCCGTGCTGGTGCCTCGCCATGGGCGCGACGGCGGATGCCGGTTCGGCTGTTCAGCAACGATGGCTTTCCCAGATGACTGAGTAAGGGCCGCGTGGGCGCGACTGAAAAGCTCGGCCCGTCGCTCTTGATCCTCATGGTTCCCTGCGAAGCTATCAAGTTCATTTCCCTGTCTCCTTACCCGTCGAGATCACCCTGAGGTCGTGCGTGAGCGTGAAGTGGCGATGACCGCCCCCGTAATGATCAACACCGCGGGAATCATCAGGATCGGCTTGGCATCGCTTTGCCCCACGGCAATCAGCAGGAGCGTGGAGAACAGCGGCGCGAGATAAGACAGGGCGCCCAGCATCGATAGGTTTCCGTGCTTGGTCGCGTGGTCCCAGGCAAAAAAAGCCAGGCCCACTGGGCCCAGCCCCAGGGCAATGATTGCGGCCCACTGGCCCGGCCCAGGCCGCACCGTGGTTTCCAAAGCCAGGTGGCAGAGCCCGCCGGCCACTGCCACCAGCCCGCAGATCCCCCCGATGATGCTGCTCGGAACATGGCTGAACCGCCGGTTGAACACCGAATACATCGCCCAGACCCAGGCACACGCAAAGGCTGCGGCGTAACCGACCACCGGCATCGACGCACTGTCACTCCGGGCCCGCAGCTGCATGATGAAGGCCGTCCCCGCCAGGCCGAGCAGGGCGCCCAGCAGCTGGCGCTTGCGCAGCGACTCGCCGGTGGCAAAGCTCGACAGCAGCACGATCAGCAGTGGCCACAGGTAGGCAATCAGGCTGGCTTCAGCCGCAGGCGCGGCCTTCAACGCAAAGAAATACAACGCGTGATAGACAAAGATCCCGGCAAAACCCGTGGCCCACACAGGCCAGGGCTGACGCCAACTGCTGAACCCTGCTGCGCCACGCATCCCCAGCACGCATAGGCTGGCCACAAACGCGACCGCGAAGCTCAAAGCCAGTAACTGAAAGGCCGGGATGCCGGCGGTCAAGGTGGTCAAAAGCGCCAGGCACGCCCACAAAAACACGGCAATCACCCCGATCAGCGTCGCACTGGTTGCGCCCTTGGCAAGGGTGATGGATGGGTTGGAAGTGCTCATGCAAGCCCCGTCTGCGGATAATCCTCAAGCGGGAACAATAGAAAGGTCGAGAGAGGGAGTATTGATCAGGCCCGCCAAAGAATTGTTCGGGACTGCTGTTTTTTCAGGGAACGCGCCCTTGTTTACGCACCACGGCCGGCGTCAGATGGCGGGCTTTCTTCAGGGCATGGGTTAACGCACTTTGGTCGGCGTACCCGGCGCGATGCGCAATATCAATGATCGACAAAGACGTTTGGCGCAGCAGATCAATGGCCAGATTCAGGCGCAAGTTCGCGATATGCGAGAACGGCGTGGTGTTCAGGTGCTGCGCGAATAGCACATACAAGCGCCGCTCACTGGTGCCCGCATAACGCGCAATATCATGCACCGTCAGGGCGCTGCCCAAGTGCTTCTCGATGTAGGCCAACGCACGAGCGAGAATGAACTGACCGGGATCGCTCCGCGCAACCTCGGGCTGCAAT
The DNA here is from genome assembly GCF_013285305.1 of Pseudomonas rhodesiae. Classification (NCBI taxonomy): domain Bacteria; kingdom Pseudomonadati; phylum Pseudomonadota; class Gammaproteobacteria; order Pseudomonadales; family Pseudomonadaceae; genus Pseudomonas; species Pseudomonas rhodesiae. The sequence goes on from NZ_CP054205.1 coordinate 415,159, forward strand.
AACGAACACAACAACAACCGACTCCAGGACTCGGCCATCGCGAGCGACCCGACCAACTGTGGCCCGTTGCAACTGGCGTAATCGAGCAAATGCCGTATATCGGGCCTGACCGCAAAAAAGCGCTTGTCGTTGAGTGGGTCAAATGACGCAACCGTACCCTTCTGCACCTCGCCACGCTCGGTCGAGACGTCCAGCACCAGGAAACGGTTATGGGTATTGGCCAGGAACGTATGCCGAGCCCCAGCAGAAATCACCACCCCCTGACTCGCATCGACCTTGCCACCTCGCCCGTCGACCTCAATCTCCATCGACCCGGATTGAGGAAGCACGATTTGATGGAAGTCGTGCTGGTGAAGCTCGACCTGACCAGAGTAGGAGCGTAATGAGAGGGAGAGCGATTGGGGGGTGGTGGTGCTCATCCGTGAGTCTCCGGGGGTGAGGGGGGTATCGTATGTCAGTGCTCTGGTTGGATGCCAGACTGTATGTGGGGGGAGGGATTTTGCTGGGCTTGGGGTTGTGTTTATGAGGACGTTAAGGCGTGTGATTCAACGGTGCGACGGGGGGACTTGCGGGGGGAAGGGCAGTGGTAAACCGTTAGGAACAAGAAAGCCCGCACTAGGCGGGCTTCTTGAGGTGTTCCGTAGACTGTCTGAGACAGGTCTAAACAGCTATATGGTGCACCCGGCGGGATTCGAACCCACGACCCCTGCCTTCGGAGGGCAGTACTCTATCCAGCTGAGCTACGGATGCAATGCGGGCGCCATGATACTCATCTGGCCGGGGGGCGTCCAGTTGCAGGGCGGTGAAGGGGCAAATCAGGGCAGGGTCTTACGTCTGCGGTGTCGCTGAGGGTTTGCCCGCTTGATGTCGCCGCCCGGTCCATGGGGGCTGGGTTCAGGACTCTGGCGCAGCCGTGGACTGATGCGGCGGGTGGCCGTGGGGTTGTTTGGGGGCTTTTTGCTGGGTCGTTCTGTTCTGCTCATGCCAACGCGTCAAGGCGTCAGCGCCGCCCTCGGCGTGGGCAAACACTGGCAGGGTGATGATTGAAGCGAGCGCGATCCACTTGATTAACGTGTTCATTCTGCAAGTACCTTCGTGAGTGGGGATAAGCAGTCGGCAATACCGCGAAAGCGGCCGACCTTCAGGTGATGGCCGTCGTTGCGTTTTCGTATCGCTCCAGTAGCCAGGCCAGGTTTCGGTAACGCGCCGCCCACTGCTCGGCGCCCAGCCGCTGCATGGACTTGGCTGCTCTGCGTGCTTGTGCGGCTCCTATGGCGGTGTGGTGAGTCGACCGGGTCAGCCTTCTATTGGCCGTGGCTGCGCAGCGGGCAATCGGCGAGCCGGGGGGCAGGCGACGTGTGTGGCGTTGGAGTCGTGCGAGTTCGCGGCTGAGTTGGAGCGATAGATAGCCAGCCTCGTAATCCCCCTGACGGTGGGCGCCCAACAGGCTTTTCAAGGCGACGATGCGGTGCTGCTGTTGCGCTTGCCACCGGCGATGATTGAGCGTGTCTGCTCGATGCAGAAGCCGGCGCGTTGCGTGTAGCAGCGAGCGCTTGAGTGCCTGCACGGTGTGCTGGGGCTTTTTGGGAACAATGTTGAACGCCAGAAGACAGATGCCCATCGCGACAAACCAGGCGAGCGCTTGGTTGACGAAGTCGGCGAAGTCGTAATGAGCGGTCGCGCCGGTGCTGACCAGCGTGTTGAACGCAATCAGGTAGGCGATCCCGATGAGGGCTTGACGAGGTCGGGTGGTGGCGTGAATGCCGAATGACCAGAACACCGCCAGCATCACTACAAGCAGTGGAAAGCCATTGATCGCCGGCATCAGTAAAAATTTGCACACCAGTGCGGCCAGCGTGGCGTAAAAGGTCCCTTTGATAAAACCGATGATGCCTTGAACCGGGTCGGGCGCCGCAGCCGATAGCGTGCAGCAGGGCCCCAGCACCGCCAGCAGGGTGGGGCCTTGATTCCAGCCGCTCAGGTACCACACGGCACCGGCGACCAGGGTGGCACCCAAGGCACGCAGACCGTTGCGAGCGGCGTCCTGATAGTTGCGATGAAACCCCTTCACCGTTTGGCGCGCTTGAGTGTCGCGCTCAAGGCTGGAGAAGCTGTGCAGGGCGGCATGCAGATCCGCAAGCTGCTCGCGCAAGCGCTCCACCCCTAACGCCGTGAGGGCAGAGGCTGCGCGAAGGCCGCCAACCGTTTCCTCGTTCTCAAGCGCGCTCATTGCTTGTTTCACCCGATCCGCCGCCGTAGTGAAGTCGAGGGTGCGATCGTCCAACGCCTCGCCCAGGTGCCGAAGCGCTTTACTGATCCGGTTAAAAAACAAACACCCCGGGGCATCGTGATCGTCCAGGCGTATATCCATAACGGCCGACTGCAATTGAGCGAGACCGGTTTGAATCACGGGCAGGCGCGTCCGGATAAGCACGGACTCACCCCAGCCGATGCCGAGAAGCTCATCCACTTTGCCGATGTCCATCGACAGCTGCGCGCGCCGCGCGGCCAGCTCGGGTGTTTCTTCGTTGGTGAACCGATCAGCCAACTGGTGTGCAGCGCGGGCAGACACGTCGACCAGCGCGTTCAGCAGCTTGCGATCAATGGTTTTACGACTGCCCAGCGTGGCAATAAGGCTGAGGCTGAACACGCCGACCACCACGGCGGTGCCTCGGGTCACGATGTGATCGAAGCCTTGCTCGGGGGCGACAATGGCGGGGCCCAACGCCAGGCACACGGTGTAGCCGGCGACTACCGCCGCAGTTGCCTGGTAATGCCGCAGCAGCGTCATTGCCGCCACACATAAGCCGAGCCACAGGCCGACGCCGAAGATGAACAGCAACATCTGCTGGGCAAACATGCCCAGCAGAATAAAGGCCGCAGTCACCCCGATAAGCGTTCCAACCATACGGTTGAAGCCCTTGCCGACCACCGCCCCTTGCACCGGATGCACCAGCAGGAGCACGGTGGAGGCCGCAGAAAAAGGCGAGTCCAGTTGCAACTCAAAACCCAGCCAAAGCGCAAGGGTCGCGGCGATGATGCTGCGCAACACATACGCGAAGGTATCGGCCGTCCACGGTAGAGGTAGTGAGGCGAGCGCGCGGCGGACATACTCGGCCATCACATAAACCCCTGCAGCCAGTGGGTGAACCTCCAGTGCGACGGCGACTGCGCATCGACGATCTCAACGCTCGCCGTCATCCCCGCCGCCAGTTCGACCCCGGCCGGAACTTTATCCAGTTCGATGCGTACAGGCACGCGCTGGGCCAGTCGTATCCAGCTGAACGTCGGGCTGACTTGAGGTAACCCGCTGTCGTTGCGCAGTTCATTGCCATCGGCGATCCCGCGTCCGATGCTGGCGACGTGTCCCTTGAGCAGTGGCGAGAAGCCCATCAATTTGATGGCTGCGGGCGCGCCTTCGCGGATGTTGGAGAGCTTGGTCTCTTCGAAATAGCCAGTGACCCAAAAGCTATGGCCATCGACCACGAACAGATTGGTATCGCCGTGGGCGGCGTAATCGCCTGGCTGTAAGCGCAGTTGAGTGACATAGCCGTCTACGGGGGAACGCAGGGTCGTGCGCTCCAGGTCCAGCCGCGCTCTGGCCAATTGGCCCTGCGCGGCATCGAGGCGAGCTTTGGCGACGTTCAGGGCGCGAGCGGCGTTGTCGATTTCCTCGCGGGCAATGGCGTCCCCGAGGCGAGTGCGACGTTTGAATTGTTCGTTGCGTTGCTCAAACACACTTTGCGCTTCGGCCAGCTCTGCCGCCCGTTGGCGCTGGGCCAGCAAATAGTCGCGCTGGTCGATGCGGTAGAGCAGATCGCCTTTGGACACCCATTGATTATCAGCCACCGCCAGGTGTTCGACCTGGCCGGACACCTCTGGGGCTATGCGAATAACTTGAGCGCTGACCCGCCCATCGCGGGTCCAGGGCGCCAACACATAGGCACGCCACAGCTGCATGCACAGGGCGACGGCGACAAGGCCCAAGGCCAGGGTCGCGGAGGCTTTCAGGCATTTGACGACAGACATAGGCGGCCTCACTCAAACCGTCAGAAACAGCGTGGCCAAAATGATCAGCAGCACAAAAAAGCGCGACAGGCTGGGATGCCATGCCCACTCCAAGGGGCCGTCGACTAAATGTTTCAACGCCTGGTAAGCGAGGGCCGAGGCGATCAGATAGGCCAACAACGGAGGGATGTAGAGGTTCGCAATCGACAGTTCACTCAGCATCTTCATCACCGTAAATCGATGGGCTCGCAGGGAGCGAGCGCTACTAGATGAGAATGCTACGCAACAACCGGAGGTGCCGATATCGACTACACTGCCAATTAATAATCAAATCCGGTCAATGTGAGAGATGCCAATGCAGGACGTTCAGCACCCGCCACTGGAGCAATTCGACCTGGACGACCTTGGTCAGCCCGCCGTGGCGCTGATGCTGACCACGCAGCAGCACGTCAGGGAGTTTCCGGTGCATGAGCACCGCAAAGGCCAACTGGTCGTGGCCTGCCGCGGCGGTATCGTTTGTACGGTGGAGAATGGGGTGTGGATGGTGCCACCGGGGTTCGGTGTGTGGATTCCGGCCGGTGTGTCCCACAGCAACCGGGTCACGGCGAATGGGCAAGTGTGCTTTCTGCTGGTTGAACCTGAGGCGGCGGCGCTGCCCGATCAATGCTGCACATTGGCGTTGTCACCGGTGATTCTCGAACTGATCTTTCATCTCAGCGCGCAGGACCAGGCGTACCCGGCGGACTCTCCCACGGCTCGGTTGACCAGCGTATTGCTCGAACAGCTGGAAATGGCACGCTGCGAGCAGTTGTACCTGCCCCTTCCTGCCGCTTCCCCCTTGCGCACCATCGCCAAGGCCCTGGCGCAGGACCCTTCCAACCGCTCGACCATTGCCGATTGGGCGAGGCAGGTGGCCATGAGCGAGCGCTCCCTGGCTCGGCTGGTCAAAAGCGAAACCGGCCTGACCTTTGGCCAGTGGCGCCGGCAATGGCAGTTGATCGTGGCATTGCAGAGCCTGGCGGAAGGAGAGACCGTCCAACGCACTGCCGAAGTGCTGGGTTATGAGTCGGTGAGCTCTTTTATCAGCATGTTCCGAAAGACCCTGGGCGCGTCGCCGGCGCGGTACGTGCGCAGTACTGGCATGGCCAAGACTTCGGCAGCGCCTACGCTGGTCAGATAACGTCAGCGAATTCGCCGTTTTCGTTCTTTTTTTCGAACATCCTATTGCCCTGCACCCCCATTGATCCTAGGATTCGTTTGAGATTTCAAACGCTCTGTCTCCCGTGCGCTTTTTTCGCTTCACTCGCGCGCAGGGGCTGATTTCCCTGACGGCAGCCCACAAGGCGCCTTTCAACAACTCTAATTCGCTCCGCGTGCGCGCGGTGCTGTTAAGGAAACCCGACATGCAGCTTAAAGATGCCCAGTTGTTCCGCCAGCAAGCCTTTATCGATGGCGCTTGGGTCGATGCGGACAACGGCCAGACCATCAAGGTCAACAACCCGGCCACCGGTGAGATTCTCGGCACCGTGCCAAAGATGGGCGCCGCAGAAACCCGCCGCGCCATCGAAGCCGCCGACAAGGCGCTGCCAGCCTGGCGCGCACTGACCGCCAAGGAGCGCGCCAACAAGCTGCGTCGTTGGTTCGAACTGCTGATCGAAAACCAGGAAGACCTCGGTCGCCTGATGACCCTCGAACAAGGCAAGCCGCTGGCCGAAGCCAAGGGCGAAATCGTCTACGCCGCGTCCTTTATCGAGTGGTTCGCCGAAGAAGCCAAACGCATCTACGGTGACGTGATCCCCGGCCACCAGCCCGACAAGCGCCTGATCGTGATCAAGCAGCCGATCGGCGTGACCGCTGCGATCACCCCGTGGAACTTCCCGGCCGCGATGATCACCCGCAAAGCCGGCCCGGCCCTGGCCGCCGGTTGCACCATGGTCATCAAACCGGCCTCGCAAACCCCATTCTCGGCCCTGGCCCTGGTGGAACTGGCGCACCGTGCCGGTATCCCGAAAGGCGTGTTGAGCGTGGTCACCGGCAGCGCCGGCGACATCGGCGGCGAACTGACCAGCAACCCGATCGTGCGTAAATTGTCCTTCACCGGCTCGACCGAAATCGGTCGCCAGTTGATGGCCGAATGCGCCAAGGACATCAAGAAAGTGTCCCTGGAACTGGGCGGCAACGCGCCGTTTATCGTGTTCGACGACGCCGACCTGGATAAGGCCGTCGAAGGCGCGATCATCTCCAAGTACCGCAACAACGGCCAGACCTGCGTCTGCGCCAACCGCCTCTACATCCAGGATTCGGTATACGACGCGTTCGCGGAAAAACTCAAGGTGGCGGTGGCCAAGCTCAAGATCGGCAACGGTCTGGAAGAAGGCACCACCACTGGCCCGCTGATCGACGAAAAAGCCGTGGCCAAGGTGCAGGAGCACATCGCCGATGCGGTGAAGAAGGGCGCCAAGCTGCTCAGCGGCGGTAAGGTGATTGAAGGCAACTTCTTCGAGCCGACGATCCTGGTCGATGTGCCTAAAGACGCTGCCGTGGCCAAGGAAGAAACCTTCGGCCCGCTGGCGCCGCTGTTCCGCTTCAAAGACGAAGCCGAAGTGATCGCCATGTCCAACGACACCGAATTCGGCCTGGCTTCCTACTTCTATGCTCGCGACCTGGGCCGTGTGTTCCGCGTGGCCGAAGCCCTGGAATACGGCATGGTCGGCGTCAACACCGGGTTGATCTCCAACGAAGTGGCGCCGTTCGGCGGCATCAAGGCCTCGGGCCTGGGCCGTGAAGGGTCCAAGTACGGGATCGAGGATTACCTGGAAATCAAATACCTCTGCCTGGGCATCTAAGCCCCGTAAGAGATTGCAGTAAACGCAGAGGGCACGAGAGCGCTGACCCTTTGCGTGTTTCATATCGTTATTCGTAGTGGCCGGGAAAGCTGTGGCAGTCGATCATCGCATGCTGCCGTAGTTGCCTCCCCGCCACGTATTCCTTGGACCACGCCACCCGATGAGTGGCGAATGAGGACTTTATGAGCAAGACCAACGCATCCCTGATGAAACGCCGCGAAGCCGCTGTACCGCGCGGTGTTGGCCAGATCCACCCGATCTTCGCCGAATCGGCGAAGAACGCCACCGTGACCGACGTTGAAGGTCGCGAGTTCATCGACTTCGCTGGCGGCATCGCCGTGCTGAACACCGGCCACGTGCACCCAAAAATCATCGCCGCCGTGACCGAACAGCTCAACAAGCTGACCCACACCTGCTTCCAGGTCCTGGCCTACGAGCCTTACGTGGAGCTGTGCGAAAAAATCAACGCCAAGGTCCCTGGTGATTTCGCCAAGAAAACCCTGCTGGTCACCACCGGTTCCGAAGCCGTTGAAAACGCCGTGAAAATCGCCCGCGCCGCCACTGGCCGTGCCGGTGTGATCGCCTTCACCGGCGCTTACCACGGCCGCACCATGATGACCCTGGGCCTGACCGGTAAAGTCGTGCCTTACTCGGCCGGCATGGGCCTGATGCCCGGCGGTATCTTCCGCGCGCTGTACCCGAACGAACTGCATGGCGTGAGCATCGACGATTCGATCGCCAGCATCGAACGCATCTTCAAGAACGATGCCGAACCGCGCGACATCGCCGCGATCATCATCGAGCCGGTGCAGGGCGAGGGCGGTTTCTACGTCGCGCCAAAAGCCTTTATGAAGCGTCTGCGCGAACTGTGCGACAAGCACGGCATCTTGTTGATCGCCGACGAAGTGCAAACCGGTGCTGGCCGTACCGGTACCTTCTTCGCCATGGAACAGATGGGCGTCGCCGCCGACCTGACCACCTTCGCCAAGTCCATCGCTGGCGGCTTCCCGCTGGCCGGTGTGTGCGGCAAGGCCGAGTACATGGACGCCATCGCCCCAGGCGGCCTGGGCGGCACCTACGCCGGTAGCCCGATCGCCTGCGCCGCGGCACTGGCGGTAATGGAAGTGTTTGAAGAAGAGCACCTGCTGGACCGCTGCAAAGCCGTCGGCGAGCGCCTGGTGACTGGCCTTAAAGCTATCCAGGCCAAGTACCCGGTGATCGGCGAAGTACGTGCCTTGGGCGCGATGATCGCGGTGGAGTTGTTCGAAGACGGCGACAGCCACAAGCCGAACGCTGCCGCCGTGGCAGCGGTAGTGGCCAAGGCCCGTGAAAAGGGTCTGATCCTGCTGTCTTGCGGCACTTACGGTAACGTCTTGCGCGTACTGGTGCCGCTGACCTCGCCGGACGAGCAGTTGGACAAAGGATTGGCGATCATGGAAGAGTGCTTCTCTGAACTCTGATAACGACCGTTGACAAAAAACCGCTTCGGCGGTTTTTTTGTGCCCGCAGATTGTACGGCGCAGGCCGCGTTGACTATGGTTCAGGCATTGCCGATGGAGCGTGACGGATGACTGCGGTTGATTTACCGGCTGTACCCCGTGTGTTGATTGCCGAGGCGGACCCTTGGTCGCAAGACCTGCTCAAGCAGGTGCTGCTGGCGGTGCGTTGTGACGCCCGGCTTGATGTGTGCGCCGACGGGCAGCAGGCGGCTACCCTGCTGCGCGACAAGCCCTACGATCTGATCCTGGCCGACTGGGAGTTGCCGGTCATCGACGGCTTGAATCTGCTGCGCGCGGTGCGTCAGCAGCGCCGTACGCCGCCTCTGCCATTTATTTTGCTGAGCAGTCGCAATGACAGTGCCAGCGTGCGCGAAGCCTTGCCCCTGGCACCCACGGCATACCTGACCAAACCGCTGAACATGCAGGCGCTGACCCAGCGTCTGCAGGACTTGCTGCTTAACGAAGGCGAAAGTGTGTATTGCGAAGTACCGGCGCTGACGCCGGGCATGACGTTGCCGGGGTTTCTGGAGCAGCGTCGCGAAGCGTCCGATGGCGCACCGCTGCGGGTCGATGTGCAAGCGGCCGTGCAGCACAGCCTCGGCCCCGACGGCCTGGACCTCAAACGCCTGGAAGAACAGGTGCGCACAGACCCGCAAATCACCGCCGTGCTTATCGCCGCCGCCAACAGCGCCGGCCATCACGGCGCACCGGTGCAGACCCTCCACGCGGCGTTGCACACACTGGCGCCGGGGCAAAGCATGAACCTGATCCTGGGCCTGGCGCTCAAGCACAACGTAGTACTCGGCGATCCGGTGCTGGCGGCGTACGCCGAGCGCTATTGGCAGTTGTCCCAAGACACGGCGGATTACGCGCTGCTGCTTGCGCACTTGCTTGAGCTGGATCGCGAGCGCTGCTACAGCGCCGGCATCCTGCATCAGTTGGGGGACCTGGCGCTGTTGCGCAGCCTGGAAGACTGGCGCCGGGGCGGTGGGGAGCTGGACGACAAAGCGATTGGCGAGTCCCTCGACACTTTTGGCGCCGCCTTCGGCTCCTCGCTGCGCGCGCGCTGGCGCTTGCCGCTGGAACTGCGTCAGCTGATTGCGGCGAGCTATTCACTGGAGGGCGGGGTGTATGCCCGTGATGCGCTGGCGGTGAACCTGGCCGCGCAAATGGCGCGGTTGACTGAGCACGAAGGCTTGGAAGCGTTGGCCGACGGCAAGACGGCACGTTTGCTCAAGATCGGCTTGTCGGAGTTGACGCGGATTCGCAAAAGGCCGGTGGGCTAAAAGTCGACGGTGGCGACGATGATGCGGTTCTTGCCCTGGCGTTTGGCTTCGTACATGGCGGCATCGGCACGGGCGAACAGGTTGTCCAGGGTTGAGTCTTCTTCGCTGAGGTTGGCCAGGCCCTGGCTGACGGTCACGCCAAATGCCTGGCCTTCGTAGCTGAAGTTCAGCGCTTGAATCTCTTTACCCAGACGTTCGGCCACCTGCAGCGCCATCTCCGGCGCGCAGCCAGGTAGCACGGCGGCAAACTCCTCGCCGCCAATACGCCCGAACAGGTCGCCACGGCGCAGCACCCCTCGGCCACTTTCGGCGATACGCCGCAGTACTTGGTCACCTTCCAGGTGGCCATAGGTGTCGTTGATGTCCTTGAAGTCGTCGATGTCCAGCAACAGAAAGGCCAGCGGCGCACCCTGTACGCTGGCGGTGTCGAAGGCTTGGTTGGCGCACTCGAAGAAGTGCCGGCGATTGCTGCTCTGGGTCAGCACGTCGGTGGTGGCCAGGCGGTGCAACTCCAGCTCCAGTTGCTTCTTTTCGGTGATGTCCTCGGCTATGCCTACCACGATCACCGGCTCGCCAGGCTCGACCTGCTGGTTGATGTAGCACTTGTCGCTCAGCCAGCGAATCTTGCCCTCGGCGGTGATGATGCGGTATTCGCGGTTTTCCACCGCGCCCTGTTCCAGCACGCGGGCCAGGCTTTGTTCGGCGTAATCGAGGTCTTCGGGGTGAATGCTGTTGCGCCATTCGCGATGATCGGCCAACAGCAGGCTGGCAGGGCGGCCGAAGACGCGTTCGTAGGCCGGGCTGACGTACAACACGCGGCGCGTCTCCCACTCCATGGCCCAGAGCACGGCATTCACACTCACCAGCAGCGAGCTGAGCAGTTGTTCGCGTTCGCTCAGCCGCTCGACTTCACCCTGAGCATGCACCAGCGCCAGCAGGGTCGAAGCCGCAGCCGGAAGCGGTTGTTCGGCAGTGGGCGGGTCAGGTAAATGAGGCTTTTCTTGAACCATCGGCACAACTCTCTCTGGGCGCGCCGCAAGGCGAAGCAGCGGTCACAACAAGGGGCCACCATGATGGCGAAGTGTTCTTTGAGAGAGGCGAATTGCGGTGAAGTTCCGTCAACGGTGTCGATTGGCGGCGCCCGGTAAATGACGCCAAAAACAGGTCGCGTGGGAGGGCGAGCCCTCCCACGGCAGGGTCACACGGCGGCAGGGCGCAGCGAGTAGGTTTTCAACTGGTGGGCAAAATCCCGCAGGGATTGGATGCCACTGGCTTCGGCTTCGTGTACCCATTCCTTGATGGCTGCCAGCATGTCGTGACCATTGGCGCTGGTCTTGACCCAGATCTGTTGCAGCGCCAGACGCTTCTCGTAGATCACCTTCAGCGCCTGGCTGTGTTCCAGCATGCTTTGGATGCGCAAGTGATGGCGATCATCCAGCAGGCTGGTTTCCCGCGACAGCAGGCGCTTGGCCCGATGGAATTGGTGCCGCACCGAGTGATCGACTTTTTCCAGCTCCTGTTTGACCAGCGGGCCAATCACCAACTTGCGGTACTGGGCCATGATCTGGAAGCGGTTGTTGAGGATCGCCATGGCGGTGTCCATGTCCAAATGGCCCTTGCCCTCCACGCGATGGGCAATCGGCGCCACGCGCTGCACCTTGGCCAGGCGCAGGAAGCTGAACACCTTGATCCACGCCCAACCCAGGTCGAACTCCCATTTCTTCACCGACAACTTGGCGGAGTTCGGGTAGGTGTGGTGATTGTTGTGCAGTTCTTCACCGCCGACGATGATGCCCCACGGCACCAGGTTGGTGGCCGCGTCACGGCATTCGAAGTTGCGATAGCCCACCGCATGGCCCAGGCCGTTGATCACGCCGGCGGCCCAGAACGGGATCCACATCATCTGGATTGCCCAGATGGTGATGCCGATGGTGCCGAACAGCAGCAGATCGATCACGCCCAGGATCGCCACGCCCAGCAGTGGGTAGGGGGTGTAGAGGTTGCGTTCGAGCCAGTCGTCCGGGCAGTTCTTGCCGTAGATACGCAGGGTTTCGGGGTTCTCCGCCTCGGCACGGTAGAGTTCGGCACCTTTGCGCAGGACGGTAGACAGGCCCTTGATCACGGGGCTGTGGGGGTCGTCGACGGTTTCGCATTTGGCGTGGTGTTTGCGGTGGATGGCGGTCCACTCGCGGGTGTTCTGCGCCGTGGTCAGCCACAGCCAGAAGCGGAAGAAGTGTTTAAGCCCGGCATTGAGCTCCAGGGAGCGATGGGCGGAATAGCGGTGCAGATAGACGGTGACCGCAATGATGGTCACGTGGGTCATCAACAGAGTGACTGCCACCAGTTGCCAGGCCGACAAGTCAAGAAAACCGTTGTACCACATAGGCTGTATGGCCCTCAGATAAAGAAAAGAACAGCTCACGCATTATCACTAAGCCTACAGAGAAAACCAGCCGCCCTTTCAGATAAGACTTACTGGATGTTTCTTATTCTATAATCCGCAGCCTTCGTGGGGCGATTCTGTTTTTTGGGTAAGGATTACTGAACCTATGCTGCTTTCATACCGAGGTGCCCTGCGCGCGGGGCTGGTATATCTGCTGGTTTCCGTCTTATGGATCGGGCTCACGCAGCGTGTATTGATCGAGTTTCTCGATAACCCCAATGAGATGAGTCTCTGGATCCAGGCGTGCGGCTACATTTGGGTAGCCCTCACCGCGCTGGCGATTTACCTGATGTGCGCGCGCTTCGTACGGGCCAATCTGCTGTTGCAGCCGTCCAAGGAGCACCGCGAGCGCCTGCGCCAGGCTGCCGCCGTGTTCGATTGCACCCGCGAGGGGGTACTGGTCACGGATGCCCAGGGCCTGATCGTGCACGTCAACCGCGCGTTTATGGAGATCACCGGATACCGGCGCGACGACGTGATGGGGCAACAGCCGAGTTTGTTCAAGTCCGGGCGCCATTCGTCGCTTTTTTACCAACAGATGTTCCAGGCCTTGGAGCGCACGGGCGAATGGAGCGGTGAAATCTGGAATCGGCGCAAAAGCGGCGAAATCTACCCGCAATGGCAAACCATCCGGGTGATTCACGATGATCATGGCCACATCAGCCATTACGTCGCGGTGTTTTCCGATATCAGCGCCATCAAGAACTCCGAGCACGAGCTGGCTCACTTGGCGCACCACGACCCCCTGACCGACCTGCCCAATCGTCTGCTATTCACCGACCGCACCGAACAGGCGCTGGCCTCGGCGCAAATCCACAAACGTGGTTGCGCTCTGCTGTTGCTCGACCTGGATCACTTCAAAATCATCAATGACAGCCTCGGCCACAACGTCGGCGACCAATTGCTCAAACTGGTCGCCGAGCGGCTGCAGAGCCTGTTCGGCCCCGGCGTGACCCTAGCGCGGCTGGGCGGGGATGAATTCGCGGTGCTGGCGGAAAGTTGTCCACAGGTGGTGCAGGCCGCGGCATTGGCTCAGCGCATGCTCGATGTGATGAAGCAACCGTTCATCTTTGACGGCCATCAGTTGTTTGTCAGTGCCAGCATCGGTATCAGTTTGTTCCCCAACGACGCCCTCAGCGCCGAACAATTGTTGCGCAACGCCGATTCCGCGCTGTTCAAAGCCAAGGGCGTCGGTCGCGAAAGCTACGCGCTGTACACCGAGGAACTCACGGCCCATGCACAGAACCGCGTGGAGGTGGCCAGCGAGCTGCGTCGCGCCCTCGAACAGCAGGAACTGCGCGTGTATTACCAGCCAGTACACGACCTGACGGGCAGCCGCCTGGTGGGCTTGGAAGCGTTGGTACGTTGGCAGCACCCGGAGCGCGGCCTGGTGCCGCCCATCGAATTTATCCCGATTGCCGAACGCACTGGCCTGATCGCAGAGATCGACGCCTGGGTCATGGATCAAGCCTGCCGCCAGATGTGCCAATGGCTGGCCGACGGCGTAAGGCTGAGCTTTGTCGCCGTCAACGTGTCCAGCCGCCTGTTCGCCCGGCGCGAGCTGTACGAGCAAGTCGCCCAGGTGCTGCATGACACGGGTTTGGACCCGGCATTCCTGGAACTGGAAGTCACCGAAAGCGCGGTGATGGACGACCCCGAGGCGGCCCTGGAACAGCTGCATCGCCTGCGCGAATTGGGTTTGCGCCTGGCGATCGACGACTTTGGCACCGGCTATTCCTCCCTTCTGCGCCTCAAGCGCCTGCCCGTGCAGAAGCTCAAGATCGATCAGGGGTTTGTCGCCGGGTTGCCATGGGATGAAGATGACATGGCGATCGTGCGCGTGGTCATCGCCCTGGCCAAAAGCATGGGCATGCAGGTGCAGGCCGAGGGTATCGAACAGGTGGAGCAGGCGCGGTTCCTGTTGGAGCAGGGCTGTGATCTGGGCCAAGGGTATTGGTTTGGCCGGCCGATACCCGCACATGAACTCGATTGGGATCGCGCACCCCTCATCCAAGCTTGAAACACCGTCAAGTGTGGGAGGGGGCCGGCTTCCTCCCACAACCTCACGCCTACCAAAAATTCTTTTTGGTTATATAAAAATTCTTAAATAGTATTTTTAAGAATATTCACGCTTATCTACTATCGCTCTCACGCCGCAAGCAGTGCCGCCACTGCCAGGCACTATTCATTTCAGGAGCGAGACCATGAGCGCATCTCTACGTAGCGTCGACGGCCAGGACGAAGCAACCATTTTGCGTGAGATCCAGAGCGCCCTGCGCGATCTGCGTTTTGGCGCGGTGGAAATTACCGTGCACAACGCCCAGGTGGTGCAGATCGAGCGCAAGGAAAAATTCCGTTTGCAGAATCCCGGTAACAAACCGAGCTAAGCGCTGACGGCGATAGACCCGCAACTATAAGAAAAAGCCAACACCCAGAATTTCAGGAGCTTCTATGTCGTCGATTCGCCGTTATGCCCTGGCCGCCCTGGCCAGCGCCGTATTTGCCGGTTCCGCGGTTGCCAAGGATTACGAGCTGCTCAATGTCTCGTACGATCCGACCCGCGAGCTGTACCAGGACTACAACGCGGAATTCACCAGCTTCTGGAAACAGTCCCATCCCGGCGACACCGTCAAGATCCAGCAATCCCACGGCGGTTCTGGCAAGCAAGGCCGTGCGGTGATCGACGGCCTGCGCGCCGACGTGGTGACCCTGGCCCTGGCCGGTGACATCGACGAAATCGCCAAACTGGGCAAAACCCTGCCGGAAAACTGGCAGACCCGCCTGCCGGACGCCAGTACTCCGTACACCTCGACCATCGTGTTCCTGGTGCGCAAGGGCAACCCCAAAGGCATCAAGGACTGGGGCGATCTGATCAAGAAGGACGTCTCGGTGATCACGCCGAATCCGAAAACTTCCGGCGGCGCCCGCTGGAACTTCCTCGCCGCCTGGGCCTATGGCCTCAAGGCCGGCGGCAGCGAAGCCAAGGCCCAGGAATACGTGAAGGAACTGTTCAAGCACGTACCGGTGCTGGACACCGGCGCGCGCGGCTCGACCATCACCTTCGTCAACAACGGTCAGGGCGACGTGTTGCTGGCCTGGGAAAACGAAGCGTTCCTGGCGCTCAAGGAAGACGGCGGCAAAGACAAATTCGATATCGTCGTACCGTCCCTGTCGATCCTCGCCGAACCGCCGGTAGCGGTGGTGGATAAGAACGCCGAGAAGAAGGGCAACACCGAAATCGCCACCGAATACCTCAAGCACCTGTACAGCCCCGCTGGCCAGGAGATTGCGGCGAAAAACTTCTACCGTCCACGGGATGAGAAAGTCGCCGCCAAATACGCCCAGCAGTTCCCGAAACTGGACTTGGTGACTATCGACAAAGACTTCGGCGGCTGGAAAACTGCCCAACCGAAATTCTTCAATGACGGTGGCGTGTTCGACCAGATCTACACGGCGCAGTAAGCCAGCAACAACCCGCCCACAGAGCCCGCATTCAGCTGCGGGTTTTGTGTGTCCGTTACGCTAACCAAGGACTCTTATGTCGCGTCGTATTTCCCCCGTCATACCCGGCTTCGGGCTGACGCTGGGTTACACCGTGGTGTACCTCAGCCTGATCGTACTCATCCCCCTTGCGGCGATGTTCGTTCACGCCGCTCAACTCACCTGGGATCAGTTCTGGGCCATTATTTCCGCACCCCGCGTGCTGGCGGCATTGAAGCTGAGCTTCAGCACCGCGCTGTACGCCGCGTTGATCAACGGCGTGATCGGCACGCTGCTGGCCTGGGTGCTGGTGCGCTACACCTTCCCCGGTCGCAAGATCATCGACGCGATGATCGACCTTCCATTCGCCTTGCCCACCGCCGTGGCCGGTATTGCGCTAACTGCGCTGTATACGCCGACCGGCCTGGTGGGCCAGTTCGCCGCCGACCTGGGCTTCAAGATCGCCTACACGCCGTTGGGCATCACCCTGGCGCTGACCTTCGTGACTCTGCCGTTCGTGGTGCGCACGGTGCAGCCGGTACTGGCCGATATCCCGCGCGAAGTCGAAGAAGCCGCCGCCTGCCTGGGCGCCAAGCCGTTGCAGGTGTTCCGCTACATCCTCGTGCCGGCGCTGTTGCCGGCCTGGCTGACCGGTTTCGCTTTGGCGTTCGCCCGTGGCGTGGGGGAGTATGGCTCGGTGATTTTTATCGCCGGCAATATGCCGATGAAAACCGAGATCCTGCCGCTGCTGATCATGGTCAAGCTCGACCAATACGACTACCGCGGCGCCACCTCCATCGGGGTGTTGATGCTGGTGGTTTCCTTTGTGCTGCTGCTGCTGATCAACTTGCTGCAGCGGCGTATCGAACGTCCTTAAGGAGGCGCGGAACATGTCCCAATCGTCTATTTCCGCCGCGTCCTCCAACGCCGCCCGACGTGGCAGCGCGGCGTCGCGGCGCATCCTGATCGGCTTCGGCTGGCTGGTGTTCGTGCTGTTTTTGCTGCTGCCGCTGTTTATTGTGGTGTCCCAGGGCCTGAAGAACGGCCTCGGCGCGTTCTTTACCGCGATTCTGGAGCCCGATGCGCTCTCGGCGTTGAAACTCACGGTGATCGCCGTGGCCATTTCGGTGCCGCTCAACGTGGTGTTCGGCGTCAGCGCGGCGTGGTGCGTGAGCAAGTACTCGTTCCGTGGCAAAAGCATTCTGGTGACGCTGATCGACCTACCGTTCTCGGTCTCGCCGGTGATTGCCGGTCTGGTGTATGTGCTGATGTTCGGCGCCCAGGGCTTCTTTGGCCCGTGGCTGCAAGAGCACGACATCCAGATCGTGTTCGCACTGCCGGGCATCGTGCTGGCGACCATCTTCGTCACCGTGCCCTTCGTGGCCCGTGAGCTGATCCCGCTGATGCAGGAGCAGGGCACTCAGGAAGAAGAAGCCGCGCGCCTGCTCGGTGCCAACGGCTGGCAGATGTTCTGGCATGTCACCGTGCCGAACATCAAATGGGGCCTGATCTACGGCGTGGTGCTCTGCACGGCGCGGGCGATGGGGGAGTTCGGCGCGGTGTCGGTGGTGTCCGGCCACATTCGCGGCGTGACCAACACCTTGCCGCTGCATGTCGAGATTCTCTACAACGAATACAACCACGTCGCCGCGTTCGCGGTGGCGAGTCTGTTGCTGGTCCTGGCGCTCTTCATCCTGCTGCTCAAGCAGTGGAGCGAGAACCGTATCAATCGCCTGCGCGCCAGTGCGGCAGAGGAATAAGTCATGTCGATCGAAGTCCGTAACGTCAGCAAGAACTTCAACGCCTTCAAGGCTCTGGACAGCATCAATCTGGATATCCAGAGCGGCGAGCTGGTGGCGTTGCTCGGCCCTTCCGGCTGCGGCAAGACCACCTTGCTGCGCATTATCGCCGGCCTGGAAACTCCGGATGACGGCAGCATCGTGTTCCACGGCGAGGACGTGTCCGGCCATGACGTGCGTGATCGCAACGTCGGTTTTGTGTTCCAGCACTACGCGCTGTTCCGCCATATGACCGTGTTCGACAACGTCGCCTTCGGCCTGCGTATGAAGCCGAAAAACCAACGGCCCAGCGAAAGTCAGATCGCGGCGAAAGTCCATGAGCTGCTGAACATGGTGCAGCTCGATTGGCTGTCCGACCGCTACCCGGAACAACTCTCCGGCGGCCAACGCCAGCGCATTGCCCTGGCCCGCGCCCTGGCGGTGGAACCCAAAGTATTGCTGCTGGACGAACCCTTCGGCGCCCTCGACGCCAAGGTGCGTAAAGAACTGCGCCGCTGGCTGGCGCGCTTGCATGAAGACATCAACCTCACGTCGGTTTTCGTGACCCACGACCAGGAAGAGGCCATGGAAGTCGCCGACCGTATCGTGGTGATGAACAAGGGCGTGATCGAGCAAATCGGCTCACCGGGCGAGGTGTACGAAAACCCGGCGAGTGACTTCGTGTACCACTTCCTCGGCGACTCCAATCGCCTGCACCTGGGCGAAGACCAGCACGTGCTGTTCCGCCCCCACGAAGTGTCGCTGTCGCGCCATGAACTGGAAGACCACCACGCCGCCGAAGTCCGCGATATCCGCCCGCTGGGAGCGACGACGCGAGTGACCTTGAAGGTGGAGGGCCAGCCTGAACTGATCGAAGCCGAAGTGGTGAAAGACCACGACAGCCTGATCGGCCTGGCCCGTGGCGAAACCCTGTTCTTCAAGCCCAAGGTCTGGCAAAAAACCTGAGAACCCTGCGCTACCCAATGTGAAAAATGGGGCCAATGTGGGACGGGCGGTGCGACGATTCGACTTGCCCCCCCGATAGCAGTGGGTCAGTTGATATAGATGTCACTGACCCGCCGCCATCGGGGGCAAGCCTCCCCCATATTCAGACCTGTCTCGGCTTTAGATCGCGGCGTGCCACCGGGCCCGAGCGTTCTTCGATCTGCCGCTTGAGCCCCTGCCGCAACCCCAGCAAAAACGCCACCTCCGCCACCACAAACAGCGGCCCCACGATCAACCCCGAAATGTCATCCACAAACGCCGGTTTCTTGCCTTCGTAATAGTGGCCGACAAACTGAATCACCCAGCCCACCACAAACAGCCCGACGCCGCTGCTCAGCCACACCAGCGTGCTGTGCGCGGCGAGTGTGTGCCCGGCCCACACCGATAACCCCATCAGCGCGCTCATCAACACGCCGAGCGCCAGTTCCAGGCGCAGGTAAAACCACGCCGACAGCAGCGCCACGATAAGCGCCGGAGATATCCACAGGCTGCCGATAGCCCAGGTGGGGCGCGACAGCAGCACGGCGACGGCGATGACGATCAACGGGATGCCGACAAAATGGCTGGCGATATTGCGCGGGTCGCGGTGGTAGGCGGCGTATTGACTGAGGTGGTCGACGAGGCTTTTCATTGTTGTTCCTCCTGTAGGATGTTTGATCATGCCCTGTCGGACCACGCCTGACTGTCAGCTGGGCGACAATCTTCGGAGCGCTCATGAACCCAGAGAACTGGCACCGCCAATTGGTCACCGGCCACTGGTTCAGCCATTTACCGGACGACTTTCAGCGTAGCCTGCTGGCGGCCGCTCGGTTGCGCACGTTGGCGGCGGGGCAGTTGCTGTTCAAACGCGGCGATCCGCCCTGTGGCCTGTACGCCGTGCTTGACGGCGCGGTGCGCATCAGCGCGGTCAATGCCCAAGGCAAGGAAGCGGTTTTGAGCCTGGTGGAAACCCCTTACTGGTTCGGTGAAATCTGCCTGTTCGACGGCCTGCCGCGCACCCATGATGCGCTGGCCATGGGGCCGTGCACGTTACTGCAGGTGCCGCAGGCAGCGATGCTCGCGCTGCTTGAGCGCCAGCCGGCGTACTGGCGGGAAGTGGCCCTGTTGATGAGCCATAAACTGCGGTTGTCGTTGATCAATATCGAACAGATGAGCCTGATGCCCGCGTCGGCGCGTCTGGCCCATCGGTTGCTGATGATTGCCGAAGGCTACGGCGAAATCGAACAAGCACGCCGCGTGCTGCAACTGCCCCAGGAAGACCTGGCGGCGATGTTGGGCCTGTCGCGCCAGACCATCAACAGCTTGCTCAAGAGCCTGGAGCAGCAGGGCATTATCGGCTTGAGTTACGGCGCAATCGAAGTGCTCGACCTGCCTGGCCTGCGGCGTGCCGCAGGCGCGTGAACTAGGAACCGCGATAGGTGGAGAACCCGTACGGGCTGAGCAGCAGCGGAATGTGGTAGTGCTGGTCGGCCTGCTTGACCTGGAAAATCACCGGCACTTGCGGGAAGAACGTCTCGCGGTTGGCTTTTTTGTAATAGTCGCCGGTCTTGAACACCACACGGTACTCGCCGGGCGTCAGGCTGCGGTCGGCGGGGAACAGTTCGGCAATGCGCCCTTGCTGGTTGGTCACGCCCTCGGACAGCGCTTGCCAGTGATCGCCCACCTGCTGTTCCAGAGTGACGCTGACGCCCGCCGACGGCAGGCCGTTTTCCAGGTTGAGAACGTGCACGCTCAGCGGGTTGCCGGCGGCCAGGGCCAGGTTGCACAGGCCGCTCAGGCTGAGGGCGGCGAGGGTCATGCTCAGGGTTTTCATGGGGAGGTCCTTTCGAGGGTTAATCACAGAGAAGTTTTCAGGCCCAGTTGCTCGGCGGCCTGGACGGCACAGGCTTCGTCCTGCGCTGCGCCACCGGCTCCGGCGATACCCAGCGCGCCGACCAGTTCGGCGTCGGCAAACAACGGCACGCCGCCACCGAGCAACAGCAATTCGGGCAAGGTGTTAAGGTTGGCCGCTTCCGGGTTGTTGCGGGCGCGCTCGGCAAATAGCCGGGTGGCGGTTTTGCTCGACAGCGCGGTGTAGGCCTTGCGTTGGCTGGCGAGGCTGTTGTGCGGCCCCACAACGTCAGCGCGCAGGGCCACCAGCAAATTGCCGCCGCGATCGAGCACGGTCAGCGCGGCGTTGCAGTGGGCCAGGCTGGCATCGGCCAATTGGCGGGCGGTACGCAGATCCAAATCGGCATGGCGTGGCAATTGCGGCGCCGCTTGGGCGGCGCCGCTCAGGGCCAGGCTCAGAAACAAAGCAGTGCGATACATGGTGAAAGCTCCGTTGAACAGGCCGCCACGGTAGCCAGTGAACGGGGTCAGAAGCCGCACAATTGGATGACAGGTTTGTCATTAAACCCAGAGGTAAGGCATGCAGGTGTTGTTAGTGGAAGACCAGCCGCAGCTGGCGCAACGCATGGCCCAAGGCTTGAGCGAGGCGGGTTTCGCCGTAGAAGTCGCGGCCAACGGCATGGCCGCGCAGCGCTTTGTGGAAAGCAACGTGTACGACCTGGTGATCCTGGACGTGATGTTGCCGGGCCTGAATGCCTGGACGCTGCAGCAGGCGATCCGACAGCAGGGCGACACGCCGCTGTTGTTCTTGACCACACCGGGCGGGATCGAAGATCGCCTGCGCGGGTTGGAACTGCATGAGGATGACTACCTGCTCAAGCCCTTTGATGACAAGGCTCTGGTCGCGCGGGTCAAGAAGCTGTTGCGGCGCGAGCGTGGGCGCTAACCCAGGCCTTCTCTGAACTGCCCCGGCGTCATCCCCGTCCAGCGCTTGAACGCGCGGTTGAAGCTGCTGGTATCGGCAAACCCTAATAAATGGCTGATCTCGGCCAACGAACACTGCGGATCGCGCAGGTGCTGCAACGCCAGGTTCTGCCGACATTGGTTGAGCAGCGCATCGAACCGACAACCTTCATCCGCCAGGTGCCGTTGCAGGCTGCGCAGGCTCAGGTGCAGGGCCTGGGCAACGCGTTCGGCGCTGGGCTCGCCGTCCGGTAATTGCGCTTCGATGACCGCCCGCACCTTGCGCTCCCAGGTCAGCGGTTGCAGTTGGGCGAGGGTGCGTTTGAGCACGGTTTCGTTGTGTTCGGCCAGCTCCGGGTTGGCGTCGTCCAGGTGGCTGTCAAAGTCGCGCGCGGCGAATTCCAGGCGGTCTTCGTCGGCGGCAAAAAATACCGGCGCGCGGAACACCGTTTGCCACGGCGTCGGATCGGCCGGCGGCGGGCGGCGCAGGTACACGGCCAACGGCGCGTAATCCCGACCCAGGCGATTGCGGCAGGTGCGCACGTAAATCGCCGCGAACGCATCAATGGCCTCCAACGCTGGCGCCGGGCTGCCTGGCGGTTGTAGCAGGCGAAACCGATAGCGCTCACCATCGCCGCTCAACTCCAGGGTCAAGGCGTCACTGACCACCGGGTGGTAACGCACGATGCGTTCGAACACCTCGCGCAAACTGCCGCTGGCCACCAGCGCATAGCCCAACGCATGAAACGTGGTGGGGCTGACAAACCGCGACACCCGCAGACCGATCGCCGGATCGCCGCTGGCCTGCACCGCCAATTCCCACAGGCGCGTGGTGGCCGACAGCGGGTAGCGCGCGTTTGGGTCTTCCATCAGCTGCGGATCGAGCCCGGCCTCGTGGCATAGCGCGGCGCTGTCCAGGCCCAAGGCATCGAGCTGCTTGCGCAAGGCGCGGGTCCAGCTGGCGAGGGAGGTGGGTTCGGTCATGGCGATTGGCGTGTGCGGTCAACAGGTTGGCGTGTGGGGCTAGCGTCCTGCGCGAGCGCCTGGTGCAGGATGTAAACCTCGATAAACAAGAGGATGGGAGCATGGACGGTACTTCTGCAAGTCCCCAATCGCTGAATGCACAACAACGTTCGGCGCACATTCGCGAAGTCGTACTCGCCGAAGGCGTGCGCTTGCGCCAGCAATACCCCTGGCTGCTGCATCAGGACGCGCTGGGCGCGGGCATCCTGGCCTTTGCGTTGCTGGGCATGCTCGGCTCGGCGGCGCTCTACATTACCGGGCATATGGCCTGGTGGGTGTGCCTGCTGCTTAACGCATTTTTCGCGTCACTGACCCATGAGCTGGAACATGACCTGATCCACAGCATGTACTTTCGCAAGCAACGTGTGCCGCATAACCTGATGATGGCCTTGGTGTGGCTGGCGCGGCCGAGCACCATCAACCCATGGATTCGCCGCCACTTGCACCTCAATCATCACAAGGTCTCCGGCACCGAGGCCGACATGGAGGAGCGCGCAATCACCAACGGCGAACCGTGGGGCCTGGCGCGCCTGTTGATGGTGGGCGATAACGTGATGTCGGCGTTTATCCGCATGCTGCGGGCCAAGACCTGGAGCCATAAATTCAAGATTCTCAAGCGCGCGATGCTGGTCTACGCGCCGCTGGCGCTGCTGCATTGGGGCGCGTGGTACGTGTTTCTCTGGTTCCACGCCGCCAACGGTGTCGCCAGCCTGCTCGGCGCGCCCATCGAATGGTCGGCGGGCACCTTGCAGATGATGCACGTGATCGACATCGCCGCCGTGGTGATCATCGGGCCCAATGTGCTGCGCACGTTCTGCCTGCACTTTGTCAGCTCCAACATGCACTACTACGGCGATGTGGAACCGGGCAATGTGATCCAGCAAACCCAAGTGCTAAACCCGTGGTGGATGTGGCCGTTGCAGGCGTTCTGCTTCAACTTTGGCAGCACCCACGGGATTCATCATTTTGTGGTGAAGGAACCGTTCTATATCCGCCAGATGACGGCCAAGGTGGCGCATAAGGTCATGGCGGAGATGGGCGTGCGCTTCAATGATTTCGGCACATTTGCGCGGGCCAATCGTCTGGAGCCCATGGCGGCGCCCAGTGCAGGCCTCAACCCGGCGGAAACGGCGCTGCGCTGAGGTGCGGCGGCCGATTGCGGTTGCGCGTCAGGCCGCCCCGTGCTCAGTCGTTGACGGCACGGATGTGGGCGGCCAGCTCGGCCAACGTCGAATCGTCGGCCCTGGCGCAGTCATGGGATGAGAGATAGCCCTCATAGCGATCAAAAAACTTATCCATGCGAGAGCTGATTTTTTTGAAGGCGCTGTCCTCGCCCGTTCCGTGCATCGGGAACAGTTTGGCGTGCAAATGATCGACGCCGTAACCCTCCAGAATCATGCCGGTCCTCGCCACACCCGCAAGCGCCTGGTCAATCAGCAGTGCGGTCTTCTTGGCCGCAACCACCAATTCGCACAGCACCTTGTCCGACTGGGCAAACCCATAGCTGCCGTAATGCGCTTTGGGAATCACCACACTGAACCCTGGGGTGTTGGGAAAGATAGAGAGGAAAGCCATGTGGCTCTGGTCTTCCCATAACAGGTGGGCAGGGGCGGTGCCGCGGGCGATGTTGCAGAAGATACAGTCCATCAGACGACGTCCTCGTTTTCGTCAAAGGGGCGGGTGGAATTCAGTGGTGCAAATCTGACATGGGTGTGTGTCGCTAGTGTGTAAAGCGCTGGCCGGGCGCCACGACGGCCAGTTCGATGCGATAGCTCGCCGGGCTGAACACCCGCGTCACGACCAGCATCGCCAGCACTGTCACGGTCAGCACCCACCAGGCACTGACGAAGTCGCCAGTAAGCTGGCGCAGCCAACCGGTCATCCACGGTGAAATGGCGTTGATCAAAAAACCCACGCCTTGCACGAAGGCCGCCAGTTGCCCGGCATGGCGTGGGTCGCGGTGGTGGTCGAGGGTCAGCAGCAGGCTCAGGGCAAAGCAGGCGCCCAGGCCGAAGCCGCACAGGGCCACCCACAGGTGGGGATAGTCCAGCGGCGCGAAGATCAGGCCGAGGTAACCCACGGTTTGCGCCAGCAGGCTAATGACCAGCAACGGACGACGATCGACACCGCGTTGCGCCAGCACCGGCATCAGCAGCGCGGCGATCACTTGAAAAATGGTCATGTACGCCAGCAGCGAGCCGCTGGGCAGCACGCCCCAGCCCAGTTGCTGGTAATAAGCCGGTAGCCAGGCCACCAGGCTCATGTAGCCGCAGTTCACCAGGCCGAAATACAACGCCAGCAACCACGCGCGCCGATTGCGCAGACCTTCCAGCGCCGGCGGCACTTGCGGGTTACGCGCCGCGCCCAGCGGCAGCCAGGCCCACAACAGCAACGCGCCGAGTGCCGGCAACAGCCAGACTCCGAGCCCGGCCTGCCACTGCGCAAAGTGCGTCGCCACCACCGGGCTGAGCAACGCCGCCAGCCCGCCGCCGGCCATCAGCGACGCCGAGTACACCCCCATCGCCACCGGCACGCGATGACGAAACTCGCGCTTGACCATCGCCGGCACCAACGCCTGGATCAGCGCCACACCGGCGCCGCCGAGCAATGCCGTGACCAACAACGCCGACGCCTGCCCCATCAGCCAGCGCGCCAGGCAGGCCAACAGGATCATCATCAGCCCCAGGGCGATGCCACGCCGCTCGCCCAAGCGTGCTTCCACCCGCACACCCACCAGCGCCACCAGGCCCATGCACACCACCGGCAGGCTGGTCAGCAGGGCGCTGCTCTGGAAGCTCAAGCCCGTGGCCTGGCGGATTTCGCCCAGCAGCGGGCTGATGGAGCTGAGGATTGGTCGCAGGTTCAGGCCCAGCACCAGCAATAGTCCCCAGCCGGCGAGGGATTTGTTCAGGGTCATGCAGGCCGCTCCGGGCACGATGGGAGGTGAAGTATGGGCAGCCCTAAGGGTATTCTGAAATTAAATATAACCATGCCAATCAGTGGCAAACACAATGGTGATGTGGATGTTCGACCCCGTGTTATTGCGCAGCTTTGTCGCCGTGGTGGACTGCGGCAACTTCACTCGCGCCGCCGAGCGCCTGCACCTGACCCAATCCACCGTAAGCCAGCAGATTCGCCGCCTGGAGGACGCGGCGGCGTGCCAATTGCTCGACCGCGACCAGCGCCGCGTGGTCGCCACTGCCGAGGGCGAGCGCTTGCTGGCGTACGCGCGGCGCATCCTCGCGCTGCATGAGGAGGCCGCTGAGGTGCTGATCAGCCAACAAAGCGACGGCGTGCTGCGCCTGGGGGTGCCGGAAGATTTTGCCGCCGAGCGCCTGATGCCGCTGTTGTCATCATTTGTGCAGGCTTATCCACGGGTGCGTCTGGAGGTCACCAGTGGTTTGGGCCCCGAATTGCAACGCCAATACCGGGCCGGCGAGTTCGATGTGTTGCTGGTCAAACAAATGGGCGACAGCGCCGACTGCCTGGCCTCGTGGCCCGAGCCGCTGTGCTGGGTGGACAGTCGCACCACACCCTCCGTAGGGCGCGACCCGTTGCCGTTGGTGGCCTTTCCGGTGGGCGGCCTGTACCGCAATGAAATGCTGCAGCACCTGGAAGTGGGCGGTTGGCGCTGGCGTATCGGTTACTCCAGCGCGAGTTTGGCCAGCGTATGTTCGGCAGTGGCGGCGGGGTTGGGGGTGAGTCTGTTGCCGCGCCGGGTAGTGCAGCCAGGGCATATGGAGCTGGGGCCTGACAGCGGTTTGCCCGAGGTGCAAGGCGTGCGTCTGGCGTTGTATGCCCGCCATGGCCTGAGTGCGGCGGGGCAATGCTTACAGGCTCAGTTGTTCGAATTGTGCGCGAAGTGACGTGAAGGCAGATCGGGTAGAATTTTGAATTTTTGGTTATTAATAAATAGCTTCTTATTCCTTAACGAATATAACCCCCGTCCCTATACTGCTCAGCAACGTTAAACGCTGCAGGAGGGCACACCCATGCACAGCGAGTTGGTTCGTTACCTGATCGTGCCGGGCTGGCAAGGATCGCCAGAAGATCATTGGCAGAGTCACTGGCAGAACAGCCTGCCCAACAGCACCCGCGTGGAGCAGGCCGATTGGTTGACACCGCGCCGCGAAGACTGGGTAGCCGCGCTGGCCGAGGCGATCGCCGCCGACAGCACGCCAGTGATTCTGATCGCCCATAGCCTGGGCTGCATCACCGTGGCCCATTGGGCCGCTACCGCGCCGCTGCATTTTCTGCGGCAGGTGCGCGGTGCCTTGCTGGTGGCGCCGGCGGATGTGGAACGCCCGGCCTGCTCGCCGGCCTTGCGCAACTTTGCGCCGATCCCTACCGACCTGTTGCCGTTCCCCAGCCAGGTGGTCAGCTCCGACAACGACAGTGCCGTCAGTGCCCCTCGGGCCTTGGAGTTGGCGCGCAACTGGGGAGCTGAAGCCGGGATCCTGGCCGGTGCCGGGCATATCAATGTGAAGTCCGGCCACCAGCGCTGGGAGCAGGGTTTCGCTTACCTCTATCGCCTGCAAAGTCGCCTTGAGCATCACGCCCGGCGCAGTGCCTGATCATTTTCTTAACGCCCCGTCCCGCAGTGGATTGGGGCGGGAGCCTGTCATGAGTCTGCATGAAACCTTCGGCCAGCCACTGCTGACCTTCCCCGACGCGGAAAAAAGCCCCCTGAGCATCCGCGCCAAGGCCCTGGTGTTTGTCGACCCGCGCTCGCGCAAGCTGCGCGAAGACCTGGAAGCGCTCGCGCCGCGTGCCTTGCCCGTGCTGATTCGCGGCGAAACCGGCAGCGGTAAAGAGCTCCTGGCGCGGCATATTCACCGTGGCAGTGACCGCAGTGGCTTGTTCGTTTCGGTCAATTGCGGCGCGATCAGCCCCACCTACGCCGATGCCGAGCTGTTCGGCTACGCCGCCGGCAGTCACAGTGGCGCCGCCAGCAGCCGCGCCGGCTGGTTCGGCTCGGCCAATGGCGGCACCTTGTACCTGGACGAGATCGGCGACCTGCCGCTGCCGATCCAGGTCAAATTGCTCGCCGCCCTGGAAAACCACGAAGTCACCCGCGTCGGGGCTCATCAACCGAGCCCGGTGGACGTGCGCCTGGTGGCCGCCACCAGCATCGACCTGGCCCAGGCCGTGGCGGCCGGCAAGTTCCATGAACGCCTGTTCCACTACTTGAGCGAAGGCCGGCTGGACCTGCCGGCGTTGCGCGAGCGGGTGGGGGACATTCTGTCCCTGGCCGAATACTTCCTGGGCATCTACAGTCAGCGCCTGGACTTGCCGGTGCCGCTGATCAGCGAGGCTGCGCAGCGCGTACTGGAACACCACAGTTGGCCAGGCAATACCCGTGAGCTGGAAAACGTTATTCACTTCGCGTTGCTGGTCAGTAGCGGCGACGAAATTTTGCCCGAGCACCTGAACCTGCCGGTGGTGGATTCGCCTCTGGAGCAAGTGCGGCGGATCTATGCCCAAGCCAGCCCAGAGGAGCAGGCAACGTTGCGCCAATTCCTACATGAGCAAAATGGAATATCAACGTGAATAAAAGATATTGTTCGGGAATAAAAAATCTAGGTATTGTCCGTTCTATGCCGCGATAGCACTTCGCTGGCACCTCACTTAACAAACGGTCGTCAGAGACGCCCCCGAATGTCGATAAGGACACTGCATGAAAAAGGTTCTGTTGTTTACCGCACTCGCCGCTGCCCTGACTGCCAGCTTCGCCCAGGCCAACGAGAAACTGGTGGTGGCCGCCACCCCAATCCCGCATGCCGAGATCCTTGAGCTGGTCAAGCCAACCCTGGCCAAGGAAGGCGTGGACCTGGAAATCAAAGTATTCACTGACTACGTGCAGCCCAACGTGCAAGTCGCTGAAAAGCGCCTGGATGCCAACTACTTCCAGACCCTGCCGTACCTGGAAAACTTCAACAAGGGCAAGGGCACCAACCTGGTGACCGTGGTGGGCGTGCACGTTGAACCGTTCGGCGGTTACTCGAAAAAGATCAAGAAAATTGAAGAGCTGAAAGACGGCGCCACCGTGGCCATCCCGAACGAAGGCTCCAACAGCGGCCGTGCCCTGTTGCTGCTGCAGAAAGCCGGTGTGATCACCCTCAAAGACCCGACCAACGCCCTGGCTACACCGAAAGACATCGCCAGCAACCCGAAAAACCTCAAATTCAAAGAGCTTGAATCGGCCTTGCTGCCGCGCGTGCTGGACCAGGTCGACCTGGACCTGATCAACACCAACTACGCCCTGGAAGCCGGCCTGAACCCGGCCAAAGACGCGCTGATCATCGAAGACGCCAAGTCGCCTTACGTGAACTTCCTGGTAGCCCGCCCGGACAACAAGGACAGCGATGCAATCCAGAAACTGTCCAAGGCCCTGACCAGCCCGGAAGTCAAAGCCTTCATCGAGAAGAAGTACAACGGTGCGGTCGTACCGGCGTTCTGATGTAAGCCAAAACCCCCTTCAAGGTTTCAACGCCGACGGCTTACATAGCGTCGGCGTTTTTTTATGTGTGGAATTCGCAATGCAAGCAAAATGTGTGAGGGGGCTTGCTCCCTCACACATTTGATCTTCATCTCACAGTGGACCTTCAGCGTGTCAGAGCGCGCGGCTATTGATCGCCCTGCGCAACGCCACCAACCATTTCACCAACTCCTGCGGATCAATCGGTTTCGCTTTGTTCATTGTTCATTCCCTCGAAACACAGACCCCTCAACCATAGCCGCCACCCGCCAACCCCGCGAATCCGGAGGTTATCTTTTTGGGTGATATCAATATGCTATTTTGGTATTTAAAATTTAATTTTTATACCTTTAAAGTTCGCGCTACCCGACGTTACCCACGTCGGCTTGGATAGCACGCGCCGCTCTACCCTGCGGCGTCATGGACTGCAAATGACCCTCGATTTCGCTTTTATCCTCAGCACCCTGCCGGCGTTTTTGAAGGCCGTGGGTGTCACGCTGCAAGTCGGCCTGATCGCCATCGCCACCTCCTTGCTTGTAGCGCTGATCAACGCGGCGCTGCTGGTGTTTCGCACGCCGTACCTGTCGCGCCTGGTGGCGTTGTATGTGGAGCTGGCGCGCAATACACCGCTGCTGATCCAGCTGTTTTTCGTGTACTTCGCCTTGCCCGCCCTGGGCTTGAATGTCTCCGGGTTCTGGGCGGCGATCATCACCATGACCTTTCTGGGCGGTGCTTACCTCACCGAAGTGCTGCGCGCCGGTGTGGAGGCGGTGCCGCAGGCGCAGGTCGAATCGGGCAAGTCCATTGGCCTGTCGGACTGGCAACTGCTGCGCCACGTGATCCTGCCCCAGGCCGGCATCCTCAGCCTGCCGGCCTTGTTCGCTAATTTCATCTTCCTGCTCAAAGAGACCACCGTGGTCTCCGCCGTGGCCGTGCCGGAGATTCTCTACACCACCAAGAGCTACATCGCCCTCTACTACAAGACCTACGAAATGCTCGCCGTGCTGACGCTGATTTGCGTGCTGTTGTTCTTGCCGCTGTCGCTGCTGCTCAGCCGCTTGGAAAGGAGGCTCCAGCATGGCCAATTCGGGTCTTGAGTTGTTGTGGGTGTCGCTGCCGCAACTGGGCAAGGGCGCCGCGCAGACCTTGTCGATTTCGTTTATGAGCATCGCCTTCAGTACGGTAGGCGGCGTGCTGTATGGCGTGCTGCGCACCTTGAACAACCGGCTGATCAACGCCGTGCTGCGGGTTTACCTGGAGTTGTTCCGGGCGATCCCGGTGCTGGTGTGGTTGTACCTGCTGTTCTTTGGCCTACCGATTTTTTTTGGCCTGAGCCTCCCCAGTTTCTGGTGCGCGGTGCTGGTGTTGTCGTTGTGGGGCGCCAGCGAGGTCGGCGAAGTGGTACGTGGCGCGTTGCATTCGCTGCCCCGTGGCCAGCGCGAGGCCGGCCTGTCGATTGGCTTGTCCGACCCGCAGTTGTACGGCTACGTGTTGCTGCCCCAGGCCCTCAAGCGCATGACGCCACCCACGATCAACGTCTACACGCGCATCATCAAGACCAGTTCCCTGGCGGTGCTGATCGGCGTGGTGGACGTGATCAAGGTCGGTCAGCAAATCATCGAGCGCACCTATGAGTCGGTGTTGATCTACGGCGCGCTGTTCCTGTTCTTTTTCTTTATCTGCTACCCGTTGTCGGCCGCCTCCAAGGTGCTGGAACGGCGCTGGGCCCAAGCATGAGCGCATTGATCGAGTTCCAGGGTTTTAACAAATTCTTCGGCGAGCAGCAGGTGCTCAAGGGCATCGACCTGAGCGTGCACAGCGGCGAAGTGGTGGTGATCCTCGGCCCCAGCGGCTGCGGCAAAAGCACCTTGCTGCGTTGCCTCAACGGCCTGGAAGTGGCCCATGGTGGCAGCCTGCGATTTGCCGGCAAGGAGCTGCTGGATAAACACACCGACTGGCGCCAGGTGCGCCAGGACGTAGGCATGGTGTTCCAGAGCTACCATCTGTTTCCACATATGAGCGTACTCGACAACATCCTGCTCGGGCCGCTGAAAGTGCAAAAGCGCGAGCCGCGCCAAGCCCGCGAGCAGGCTGAACAGCTGTTGGCGCGGGTCGGCCTGGCGGACAAGCGCGACGCGTTCCCGCGCCAGCTCTCCGGCGGCCAGCAGCAACGCATCGCCATCGTCCGTTCGCTGTGCATGAACCCACAAGTCATGCTGTTCGACGAAGTCACTGCAGCCCTCGATCCGGAGATGGTCAAGGAAGTGCTGGAGGTGATCCAGGGCCTGGCCCGCGATGGCATGACATTACTGATCGTGACCCATGAAATGGCCTTCGCTCGCGCCGTCGCCGACCGCGTGGTGTTCATGGAGGCCGGCCGCATTCTCGAACACAACACCCCCGAGGCATTCTTTACGAACCCGCAAACCGCACGCGCGCAGCAGTTCCTGGAGAAGTTCTCCTTTGTTTCAACACTGCCCAAGAAAATCAAGGAACTGGAACCGCTATGAAAAAACTACTACTGCCCCTGTTAGCCGTCGCGCTGCTGGCCGGTTGCGATAAAAAGGCCGAAGAGCCTGCCAAACCCACGGCTGCCGTGAGTTACATCGACAAGATCAAAGCGCGCGACAAGTTGATTGTCGGCGTCTTCACCGACAAACCACCGTTCGGCTTTGTGGACGAGGCCGGGCGCTATGTCGGCTTCGATACAGACATCGGCCGCCGATTCGCCAAGGATCTGCTGGGCGACGAGAACAAAGTCGAATTCGTCGCCGTGGAGCCGGCCAGCCGCATTCCATTCCTGCAAAGCGACAAGGTCGACCTGATCCTGGCCAACATGACCGTGACCCCGGAGCGCAAGGAAGCGGTGGACTTCACCCATCCCAACCTGAAAGTCGCGGTGCAGGCCCTGGTGCCCAACGACAGCCCGGTCAAGCGCCTGGATGACCTGGCGACCCGCACCATCATCGTCACCACCGGCACCACCGCCGATATCTGGCTGACCAAAAACCATCCGGACTGGAAACTGCTCAAGTTCGAGAAAAACTCCGAATCCCTGCAGGCGCTGTCAGCCGGTCGCGGCGATGCCTATGCCCAGGACAACCTGGTGCTGTTCAGCTGGGCCAAGCAAAACCCCGGCTACCGCGTGCTGGAACAGAAACTCGGCGACGAAGCCCCCATCGCCCCGGCGGTCAAGAAGGGCAACACCGAACTGCGCGATTGGGTAAATACCGAACTGGCGAAGTTGGGCGAGGAGAAATTTCTGCTCAAACTGTACGACCAATACGTGCGTAAAGAACTCAGTGATGACACCCAGCCTGAGAGCGTGATTGTCGAAGGCGGCAAATGGCAGGGCTAGTTCTGCGCTGACTGTTGTATCGCTATCGGGGGCAAGCCCCCTCCCACATTTGAATGTATTCACACATCAAATGTGTGAGAGGGGGCTTGCCCCGATGAGGCCGGTGAAATCACCTCAATACTCTCTTCCCCATGCAGATAAGGAACCCTGATCTAAGCTGACAGTCGCATACACACTGGCACGTCGGCATCACGCAAAAGGAGACTGCATGGGCGGTCGTATTTCCACTTGTATATTCGGTCTTGGCTTAGTCGCGCTCTTGAGCGGTTGCGGTCAGGAAAATACCGAGCCCAAGGCGCATTCCCGGGTATTTGTGCAAACCGTGGAGCCAACGGATTTTGCTGCGGCGGTCACGCTGACCGGGGATATCCAGGCGCGGGTGCAAACCGATCTGTCCTTTCGCGTGGGCGGCAAGATCATCCAACGCATGGTGGATGTGGGTGACCGCGTCAGCGCCAAGCAAGTGCTGGCCAGGCTTGATCCCAAAGACTTGCAGACCAACGTCGATTCGGCCCAGGCCCAGGTCGTGGCTGAACAGGCGCGGGTCAAGCAGACAGCGGCGGCCTTTGTGCGCCAGGAAAAACTCCTGCCCAAGGGCTACACCAGCCGCAGCGAATACGACTCGGCCCAGGCGGCTTTGCGCAGCAGCCAAAGCGCTTTGGCCGCCGCCCAGGCGCAACTGGCCAATGCCCGTGAACAACTGGGCTACACCGCGCTGGTAGCCGATGCGCCGGGTGTGATCACCGCGCGCCAGGCCGAGGTAGGCCAAGTGGTGCAGGCCACCGTGCCGATTTTCAGCCTGGCCCGCGACGGCGAGCGCGATGCGGTGTTCAACGTATATGAATCGCTGCTGGTCGAACCATCGACCGATACGCCGATCACCGTCAGCCTGCTGGACAACCCAAGCATTCAGGTGCAGGGCAAGGTGCGCGAAGTCACCCCCGCCGTGGCCGCCAACACCGGCACCGTGCAAGTGAAAATCGCCCTGCAATCGCTGCCCGAGGGCATGCACTTGGGCTCGGTAGTCAGCGCCACCGCCAATGGCCCGGCCAAGGCCAGTGTGGAACTGCCGTGGTCGGCCCTCACCAAGGACCTCAACGAACCGGCGGTGTGGCTGGTGGACGGCGACGGCAAGGTGCAGCTGCATAAAGTCACCGTGGCCCGCTATCTCACTGGCAAAGTCATCCTCAGCGAGGGCCTCAAGGGTGGCGATAAAGTCGTGGTGGCCGGCGGGCAATTGTTGCACCCCGGTATGCAGGTCGAGATTGCCCAGCCAGGAGCCCAGCCATGAAGCGTCTGGTATTGATGCTCGCCGCCGGCCTGTTGCTGGCGGCCTGCTCCAAAGAAGAGCCCGCGCCCGAGCCGGTGCGCCCGGTGCTGTCGATGCAAGTGAAGGCTGAAGACCAAGAAAACCTCGGCCGCTTCGCCGGCACCATCCAGGCCCGTTACGAAAGTAACCTGGGCTTTCGTGTGCCCGGCCGCATCGCCCGCCGCCTGGTGGATGTGGGCGCCGAAGTGGAGAAGGGTGCCTTGCTGGCCGTGCTTGACCCCACCGACCAGCAGAACCAGTTGCGCGCCGCCCAGGGCGACCTAGCGCGGGTGCAGGCGCAATTTATCAATGCCCAGGCCAATGCCCGCCGCCAGCAGGAACTGTTCAACCGTGGCGTCGGCGCCCAGGCCCAGTTGGATGTGGCCCTGACCGACCTGAAAACCACCCAGGCCTCCCTCGACCAGGCTCAGGCCTCGGTCAACCAGGCCAAGGATCAGCTTAATTACGCTGAACTGCGCACCGACCACGCCGGCATCGTCACCGCCTGGAATGCCGAGGCCGGCCAGGTGGTCAGCGCCGGCCAACAAGTGGTGACCCTGGCGCGCCCGGATATCAAGGAAGCGGTGATCGACCTGCCCGCCGGCCTGGCCGAGCGCCTGCCGCCGGATGGGGTGTTTCTGGTTGCCGGGCAACTGGACCCGAGCGTCAATACCACCGCCACCGTGCGTGAAATCGAGCCCCAGGCCCAGAGCGCCACGCGCACCCGTCGCGCGCGCCTGACGCTGGCCGAAACACCACCTGCGTTCCGCCTCGGCACCGCCATCAGCGTCACCCTGAGCACCGCCATTGAGCCGCGCATCGAGCTGCCGGTGAGCGCCTTGCAGGAGGTGGACGGCGCCACTCGCATCTGGCTGCTCGACACGCAAAACCAGAGCGTGCAGCCGCGCGACGTCACGGTGATCAGCCGCGAGGCCGGCAGCGCCTTGATCAACGGCGGCGTCAAACCCGGCGAGCGCATCGTCACAGCCGGCGTGAACAGCCTGAAGCCCGGGCAGAAAGTCAAAATCGACGAGGACAGCCCGCGATGAAAGGCAGCTTCAACTTATCCGACTGGGCCCTCAAGCATCAGTCCTTCGTCTGGTACCTGATGTTCGTCGCGCTGCTGATGGGCGTGTTCTCCTACATGAACCTGGGGCGCGAAGAAGACCCGTCGTTCACCATCAAGACCATGGTGATACAGACCCGCTGGCCGGGCGCAACCCAAGAAGAAACCCTCAAGCAGGTCACCGACCGCATCGAGAAAAAACTCGAAGAACTCGACTCTCTGGATTACGTGAAAAGCTACACGCGGCCAGGCGAGTCCACGGTGTTCGTGTTCCTCAAGGACACCACCAGCGCCAAGGCCATCCCCGAAATCTGGTACCAGGTGCGCAAGAAGATCGACGATATTCGCGGCACCTTCCCCCAGGGCTTGCAGGGGCCATCGTTCAACGATGAGTTCGGTGACGTGTTCGGGTCGGTGTACGCCTTTACCGGCGACGGCCTGTCGATGCGTCAACTGCGCGACTACGTGGAACAGGTGCGTGCCGAAATCCGGGCAGTGCCGGGGCTGGGCAAGGTCGAGATGATCGGCCAGCAGGACGAAGTGATTTACCTGAATTTCTCCACGCGCAAACTGGCGGCCCTGGGTATCGACCAGCGCCAAGTGGTGCAGAGCCTGCAATCCCAGAACGCCGTGACCCCGGCCGGGGTGATCGAAGCCGGACCGGAGCGTATCTCGGTGCGCACCTCGGGGCAGTTCGCCTCGGAGAAGGACCTGGCCGACGTCAACCTGCGCCTCAACGACCGTTTCTATCGCCTGGCGGATATCGCCGAGATCAGCCGTGGCTACGTCGACCCGGCGCGGCCGATGTTCCGTTTCAACGGCAAGCCCGCCATCGGGTTGGCCATCGCCATGCAGAAGGGCGGCAATATCCAGTCGTTCGGCAAAGCCTTGCATGAGCGCATGGACGAGCTGACCGCCGACCTGCCGGTGGGCGTCGGCGTGCATAAGGTTTCCGACCAGGCCGAAGTGGTGGAAGAAGCCGTGGGCGGCTTTACCAGTGCGTTGTTCGAGGCGGTGATCATCGTGCTGGTGGTGAGCTTTATCAGCCTCGGTCTGCGTGCCGGGCTGGTGGTGGCGTGTTCGATTCCGCTGGTGCTGGCGCTGGTGTTCGTGTTCATGGAATACAGCGGCATCACCATGCAGCGCGTGTCGCTGGGCGCGTTGATCATCGCCCTCGGCCTGTTGGTGGATGACGCGATGATCACCGTGGAGATGATGATCACGCGCCTGGAAAAAGGCGAAACCAAGGCCCAGGCGGCCACGTACGCTTACACCTCGACCGCGTTCCCGATGCTCACCGGTACGCTGGTCACCGTGGCCGGCTTTGTGCCCATCGGCCTCAATGCCAGCTCGGCGGGGGAATACACCTT
Organism: Pseudomonas rhodesiae; assembly: GCF_013285305.1. NCBI lineage: Bacteria > Pseudomonadati > Pseudomonadota > Gammaproteobacteria > Pseudomonadales > Pseudomonadaceae > Pseudomonas > Pseudomonas rhodesiae. The sequence continues at coordinate 450,901 of NZ_CP054205.1, forward strand.
CACCCTGTTCGCGGTGATCGCCGTGGCGATGCTGGTGTCGTGGGTGGTGGCGGTGTTGTTTGCGCCGGTGATCGGCGTGCATATCCTCAGCGCCAATGTGAAGCCGCACAACGCCGAGCCTGGGCGCATTGGCCGGGGTTTCAATCGCGGCATGCTGTGGGCGATGCGCAACCGCTGGTGGGCCATCGGCATCACCGTGGGGCTGTTCGTGGCGTCGGTGTTCTCCATGCAGTTCGTGCAGAACCAGTTCTTCCCGTCGTCGGATCGCCCGGAAATCCTGGTGGACCTCAACCTGCCGCAGAACGCCTCGATCAACGAGACGCGCAAGGCCGTCGACCGCCTGGAAGCGATCATCAAGGACGAACCGGACATCGCCCGCTGGAGCACTTACATCGGCCAGGGCGCGATTCGTTTCTACCTGCCCCTCGACCAGCAACTGGAAAACCCTTACTACGCACAGTTGGTGATCGTCAGCAAAGGCCTGGAAGAACGCGGCGCGTTGATCGCACGCCTGCAGAAGCGTCTGCGCGATGACTTCGTCGGTATCGGCAGTTATGTGCAGCCGCTGGAAATGGGCCCGCCGGTGGGGCGTCCGATTCAATATCGGGTGTCCGGCAAAGACACCGACCAGGTACGCAAACACGCCATCGAACTGGCGACCCTGCTGGATAAAAACACCCACTTGGGCGAGATCATTTACGACTGGAACGAGCCGGGCAAAGTGCTGCGCATCGATATCGCCCAGGACAAGGCGCGGCAACTGGGGCTGTCCTCCGAAGATGTCGCGCAGTTGATGAACAGCGTAGTCAGCGGCGCCTCGGTGACCCAAGTGCACGACGATATTTACCTGATCAACGTGGTCGGCCGCGCCGAAGACGCCGAGCGCGGCACGCCGGAAACCCTGCAGAATTTGCAGATCGTCACGCCCAACGGCACGTCGATCCCGCTGCTGGCGTTTGCCACCGTGCGCTATGAGCTGGAGCAGCCGCTGGTGTGGCGTCGCGACCGCTTGCCGACCATCACCATCAAGGCCTCAGTGCGCGATGAGATGCAGCCGACCGACCTGGTCAAGCAGCTCAAGCCGGAGATCGACAAATTCAGCGCCGGCCTGCCGGTGGGTTACAAGGTCGCCACCGGCGGTACCGTGGAAGAAAGCGGCAAGGCCCAGGGCCCGATCGCCAGCGTGGTGCCGCTGATGCTGTTTTTGATGGCGACCTTTCTGATGATCCAGTTGCACAGCGTGCAGAAGATGTTCCTGGTGGCCAGTGTCGCGCCGCTGGGGCTGATCGGCGTAGTGTTGGCCCTGATTCCCACCGGCACGCCCATGGGTTTTGTGGCGATCCTCGGCATCCTGGCGTTGATCGGCATCATTATCCGTAACTCGGTGATCCTGGTGACGCAGATCGACGCCTATGAGCGCGACGGCTACACGCCATGGGACGCGGTCGTGGAAGCCACCGAGCACCGCCGTCGGCCAATTCTGCTCACGGCCGCTGCGGCGAGCCTGGGCATGATCCCGATTGCCCGCGAAGTGTTCTGGGGGCCGATGGCGTACGCGATGATCGGCGGCATCATCATCGCCACCTTGCTGACGCTGCTGTTCCTGCCGGCGCTGTATGTGGCGTGGTACAAGATTCGCGAGCCCAAGCCTGAAGAAAAAACCGTTTAGAAATGGGGGAGGGGGCTTGCACTAATGCCAGTCGCCCTCCTCAGTATTAACTGAAAGAACCGGCTCAAAATGTGTGGGGCTTGCACTAATGTCAGTCCCCTCCTCAGTATTAACTGAAAGAACCGGCTCAAAATGTGGGAGGGGGCTTGCCCCCGATAGCAGTGGTTCAGTCATCCCACCTATCACTGACGCATCGCTATCGAGTGCGAGCTGAATCGTCGCACCGCCCCCCCCCACGTTTGATCGTCATCAGGGCATTTGTTACCCCGTCTACCGTTGAGTGTTTTACCCTCTTGGTTTCACTCTTCAACGGTTGCCCACCATGAACCGTCTGCGTCTTACCCTGCTGGTCTTCTGCTTGCTGTCGCCCATGGCGTTTGCCGGCGCCCTATTGGAAAACACGCTGTGGCGCGTCGAACTGGACCCCGCCACCCTGGCGCTGCGGGTGACACCGTCGGGTCAGGTCAGTGTGCAAGCCTCCAGCGGCGTCACCGCGCATGCTGTCAGCGACCTGCAAAGCAGCGCCGAGCAAGCGAGCTGGCAGTGGGACAACGGCGCCTATCGCCTCAGCGCACGTCTTGAGCAGCGCGAGTTGTTGCTGAGCATCACCGCGCGCGAAGCAGGGCGTTTGGCATTGCTGCAACAACCGGCAGAAGCAATGGGTAACGGGCTGATCTGGCCGTTGGCCGAAGGGCATTACGTGCCCACCGGCAATGCGGTATGGCAAGCGTTCCTGCTGGAGCAGGGCGCGTTCAACACCACCCAGGACCTCAGCCTGCCGCTGTGGGGTATGGATCACGGCGGTTTCACGCTGAACTGGCTGCTCACCAACCCCTACAACAACCGCCTGCACTGGCAAGCTGAAGGTGCCGGTGTGGGGTTGGCGCTGGCCCATGAATTCACCGCGCTGGCCCCCAATACCCCAATGACCCTGCGCCTGTACCTGGGCGATGCGGACCCCCTCGCCGGCGCCAAACGCTATCGTCAATGGCTGGTCGAGCAGGGCCGTTATGAGACGCTCGACGACAAGCTGCAACAGACCCCCGAAGCGCAGAAACTGCTGGGCGCCAGCCACGTCTACCTGTGGGGTAACGACCTGTTGGCGCCGGACGATGTGCGTGACTGGCCGCTGTTGCTCAAGCAGCTGCGCGCCCATGCACTCAAGGCGTTGTTGGACAAGGACGCCACGCAGATCCTGGCGCAATCCCGCCCGTTGAATCCCTACGAGCAGAGCGTGGTGCTGCGCAGCCTCAACGCGGCGATCAATAAAAAGGCGCGGCAGAGCTGGCAAGTCGACGAGCCGGACATGACCCGGCTGGCCGCGCGTTATGGCGAGCTGCGCGCAGAACTGGCCGTGGCGTTCGCCGGGGCGTTGAGAGCCGACCCGGCCACCTGGGGCGGCAAGGCCCTTCAAACCCTGCGCAACAGCGGCCTGCCGCGTTTGCTGGTGACCCTGGGCGAAGGCTGGGAGGGCGGCCTCTGGCACCCCGAAGCGATTCGCGCCGCAGTGCAGGCCGGCTACTTGATGGCCCCTTACGACTCTTACGAAACCGCACTGTCGGCCACGGAAAACCCGGACTGGACCACCGCCCACCTGGGCCGCAAGGCGTATCGCGACTGCGCCATCGTGTTGCAAGACGGCACATACAAGAGCGGTTTCCAGAAATCCGGCCACTACACCGACCCGCGCTGCATGCGGCCGCTGCTGGAGGCGCGAGTGAAGGCAGTGCAGGCTAAGGCCGGTTTCAATGCCTGGTTTCTGGATGCCTACGCCACCAGCATGCTGTTCGACAGCTACCGCGCTGGCGCGCCGATGACCCAGGCGCAAAACGCCGCGGGTAAGATCGATGCCGTGCGCTGGCTCAATACCGTGCTGAAGTTACCCACAGGCTCCGAAGACGGTAACGCCGTCACCGCCCAGGGCATCCTGTTCGCCCATGGCATGCAGACGCCGGTGCTTGGTTGGGGCGACCGTGAGATGACCCAGGACAAGCAGTCGCCGTACTACGTCGGCAACTGGTACCCGCCAGAACAACCGACGGTGTTTTTCAAGCCGGTCCCATTGAAAGCGTCGCTGCGCAGCGTGTATTTCGATCCGACCCTGCGTTTGCCGCTGTATCAGGCGGTGTTCCATGGCTCGGTGATCACCACCCATCACTGGTTGTTCGACAGCCTCAAACTGAGCAACGTATGGGCCGAGAACGAACTGACCCAACTGCTCTACAACGTGCCGCCGCTGTATCACCTGAGCGCCGCCACCCTGGCGCAGCGCTTGCCGGCGATCCAGCGCCAGGACGAATTTTTCCGTCCGTTGCACCAGCGCCTGGCGACCCAGGCCATGACTGATTTTCGCTGGCTGACGGCGGATCGGCAGCTGCAACAGACCACCTTTGCCGATGGCACGCGGTTGGTGGCGAATTTCTCCACTACCGGAAGAGAAGGCTATGCCCCGCGCAGTGTCACCGCACTGCGGGTGGGGGAGGCGCCGGTGGTGTACCAGGTGCAGTAGATGTGGGAGGGGGCTTGTTGTGGTAATGGAATGGACGCCCCCTTCCTAACGGCATCTATGTGCCAAAGTTAAAGTGTTACCCACACTTAGCGGAAGGGAGCGTCCTCATGCAGCTTACGACTGTTTCGGTTGACTTGGCAAAAACCGTGTTTCAACTTCACGCGATCGATCAACAAGGAAAAACAGCGCTAAGGAAGCAGCTTAAACGTGAGCAGGTTGTCCCTTTTTTTGCCAACCTGGAGCCCTGCCTAGTGGGCATGGAGGCATGTGGCGGAGCCCACTATTGGGCAAGAAAACTGCAGGCACTTGGTCATACGGTCAAGTTAATGGCTCCGCAATTTGTGAAGCCCTACGTGAAGTCGAACAAAAACGATGTAGCTGACGCAGAAGCGATCTGTGAAGCCGTTACTCGGCCCAACATGCGCTTTGTGCCGATCAAGACGGTAGAGCAGCAAGCTATTTTGGCGGTGCATTGCGCACGGCAAGGGTTTGTAAAGGCCAGAACGGCACAAGCTAATTCGATTCGTGGGCTCCTTGGCGAATTTGGCGTGGTCTTGCCTCAGGGCATTCGACATATCGTCGAGCGTTTGCCGAATATTTTGGAAGATCATGAAAACGCTCTTCCTGGATCGTTACGCCAACTGATGCAGCGCTTGATGGAGCATTTCAAAGAGCTGGATCGACAGGTCGTCGAGTTGGAACGAGAGATTCAACAATGGCATCGCAGCAATGAAGGCAGCTGCCGCCTGGCAGAAATCCCAGGCGTTGGCCCGCTCACTGCAACCGCGCTAGTGGCGTCAGTGGGTGACGCGAAAAACTTCAGTAACGGTCGGCAAATGGCGGCATGGTTGGGGTTAGTGCCGCGACAACACTCCAGCGGAGGCAAGCCCACGTTGTTGGGGATCAGTAAACGGGGCGATGGTTATTTACGCACCTTGCTGATTCATGGCGCACGCTCGATGGTTCGAGTGGTGGAGAGCAAGACAGATCCTTCGGCGGATTGGCTGAAGGGGTTATTGGCTCGTCGTCACACCAACGTTGCTGTCGTTGCACAGGCTAATAAAACGGCCCGGATAGCCTGGGCATTATTGGCCCATGGCACCAAGTTCCGACCCGACTACACCCCCGACGTAACGGTGGCGTAGCCGGCCCGCTGAAATGAAAAAGTGATGCGTTAGAAGGAGTACTTCCAAGGTTGCTCAGGCGATCATGACGTGATGGCAAGACAGGTAGGACCGGGATCGGGTAACTCTGCCCTGCTCACAGCGCTTCGAGCGCGTTGTGGTGATAAGAGCCCGATCAGCGAATTCCATCAGGGACAGAGGCACCGCCTCACTTAAAGTCCGGATGTATGGCTGCAACCTTATCCCGTCTGTGTTTTCACGAATTGAGTGCTTGGCATACTGGGGGCGTCCATGTATGAGCAGGCTTGCCCTGCGCTGGGCTGCGAAGCGGCCCTAAAACCTGGCAACCGCTTTTGCCTGGCACACCGCAGTGTCTGTAGAGAGGGCCGCTCCGCGCCCCAGCGCGGGGCAAGCCCGCTCACCACAAAAACCGCATTTTTTCAGGTTGCTAATAAGGTTTACACCAGACGCTGGCCAGCCACGCCTCCAGGTCGTGATACGACCCGTAGCGCGGCCCGTTCCAGCCTTCCTGGTTGTCACTGCGGATGGGGGAGGCGCCGGTGGTGTATCAGGTGCAGTAAATGTGGGAGGGGGCTTGCCCCCGATAGCATTGTCAAGTCGTGTGTCGGCTTATAACTGTCGCTACGGGTTTATTGGAAAAACAGGTCAGCTTTGTTCTGCGTCTGATAGTTTTCAGATGTCTGTGGTTGTGTTTAAAAAAAACGGGGTGGGGAATTCTGTCTCCCGCCCCGTCCTGATGGTATTAACCAGCGTCGTGATTAATCTGCTGGTCTGAATTTCTATAATAGTGTGTTTAAGGTTCTCCCGAAAAGCACACTTACTGCCATAAGAGTGCGCAGTTCGGGAGTTTTTATACTTCCTCTATTAATATGTCTTTAATGGTGTAATAACTTACGGAGTAGGATGGGTCGGTTATCGCGAATCTTGTTGTTGAGGATGCTGATCCATTTGCTATAAATGTGTATGTATCGCTTATTGCTGTTGAAAATGTTACTGACATGGTCGCGGATCTGTACGACCCAATTCGGAATGCGAGGTGACGGTAGTTACCGCCTTTGTAAGCATTGACGCTGATTCTATAGCGCTTTTCTGGGGAGGTATTGATGTCCTTATATATAACATCTCCATATATACCGCCAGTGGTAGCAATGGTCAGTTCTTTACTGCCAGTACTACCAATGATAGTCGCGGAAGATTGTCCGGAACCTCTTATCCAATCATTCATTCCGCTCTCAAAGTCCGTGTAGTCACCCGCCGAGCGCGTGCTGATTATGTAGGTGGTTGGCCGGAAGGGCACGGCTTTTGATCTATCTGTACTTCCATCAAACGTCACCGCACAACTAACCGTAATCTCCTGATTATTCGGCAACGCCGCCAACCAGGTGCGCAGCACCGTCTTATTCGCCAGGCCATTGTTGGCTTCGAGTGAGTTAATGTCATACGCGCTTAAAACTTCCAGAGGCGTGACGCCCGGAGCGCTGCAGGTGATCCATACCCGTTGCCCCGTGATACTCAACCGCCACTTGGCCAGGGCCGCGGTGGCGTTGCCGGTAAAGGTGTTGAGGTCCAGCGTGTCGCCATTGGCCTTAGCGTTGATCAATACCCGTGGCAGGTCCGATTCGCGGATCGTTTGCACCGTCAGCCGTTGTTCGAAGGAGTCCACCGGGCTGCCATTGATCATGGCGATATACATCAACTCGATGGTTTTACCCACGCTGGCGGCAAGGATCTGCTGGCTGATGGCAAAGTCCACACGACCGCCGGCCAAACCATTCTTAGCCGGGATATCGGCCTCGGAGCCATCGGGGAACAACCATTTCAACTGGATTACGTGTTCGCCGTTCATGCCGTCGTATTTCACCGTGACCGACGCGGTGTTTTCATAGTCCAGCGGGTAGATGGTCAGGGTCGCGCCCGGCCGGTTGTCAAATGCCGGGGCGGGCAAGGTGGAAGCCAGCGCCTGCACCGTGTGTTCGCGCACCCCGAACAGCACGGCCGAGTTTATGTCAGCGCTTTCGGACAAGGTGACCCAGAACTCAATGGTCAGCCGTGAGCCATCCTTGAGCAGGCGCAGTTTGCCCACCGGGGTCGGAGGGAAAATGCCGTGGGTGACGCCGTTCGCTGTCACCAGGTTGGCGGTGTAGGTGTGCTCTTTATAAATGCTGCCGTTGGCAAAAATACCTGTGTAGATCATCCACATCCGTTGGTTGGGGGCGATGAAACTCCACACCGGAATACGCGTGCGGGCGGTGTCGTTGAGTTCTGCCAGCACCAACAGCACCTTGTCGCCCACTCCGTCGATGGTCGGCGTGGGCAGCCCGGTCAGGGGCAGCAGTTCCAGGTCCAGCACATCGGACTCATAGGGGAAGCTGCCGCGCGTGAAGTGGTATTGCACGCTGATGCGATTGCCGCCCTCGCGGATGCCTTTGGCGATGATCTCGGACGGTATGGGCACCTCTACTTCGTGGGTGCTGGGGTTGCCTTGTGCACTCACGGCCACGCTGCCAGTGCCATCGGCGCTGATCCAGTCCACACGAATCTGATCGGTTGCCAGCATCGGCCGGAACTTCACCAGCACCGTGGCGCCTGACAGGGCTGCCAGGGGGTCGAGGCGATCGGGGAATTTCTGTGCTTCTTCAACTTCTGGCCGCTCCAACTGAACGCCGACGCCAACCGTCAGGTTCAGGGCTTCCGAACGCAGTACCACCCGGGGCGGGCCTTGGCGTTCCAGGCTGTAGGTGATATGCAAACTGCCGTTGTTGTTTTTGTCGAGAATGTCGCGGGTGACCGGATAGGGCAGTTCCCGGCCTGCGGTGGCGCCATTGATGTCCAGGGTACCGTTGGCGGAGCCGCCCAGGCCCGAGCCGATGCAAGACCAATGGAGCTTGTCGCCGGGCTGGGTACCGAGGTAAGTGAACGTGACCAGTACATCGCTGCCTGTAACGTCAGCGGGGTTGACGTTGTTGCCCACGGCACCTTGCAGGCGGGGCGCGGGCATGTCGGCCACGCGCTCGCCGATTTGGGCGCCCAGCATCAGGGAGCGCCGAGTCGCCAGGGCATTGCCGCCCAGGATATGAACGACACCGTCGTTGGTTTCGTAATAGATATCAATGTGACCCAGCCCATTGAACTGTTCCAGCTCGGCGGCGCGCACTGTGTAGGTGCCCCCCTGAGCGCCTGCCAGTTGATTTTGACGGTAGACAATGGCATTGCCGCCCCCCGACGGTACGTGGGTGATAAACAGCGTCTCCAGCCAGCCAGGGTCATGGGGTTCGTAAAACGGCAGGGTGACCGTGATGTCTTCACCTGCCGGAATCAACCCCAGCTCGATAGGGCTGACATCGGGGGCCGGCATCAAGACCTTGGTGCCCACCACGGTGATGGTAGTGCTGCCCGATTGCCCCAGCGACACGCCGGCGGCGGTTTGCCACTCGAACGATACCCGAAATGAGCCGCCAACCCATTGAGCGATGATGCTGGCATCCACCGGAATAAAGGTGAAACCGAGGTTCTTGTCGGTAACCGGCTGCAGCACAATTGTCTGGGTGGTGCCGTCTTCGAGCATCCCGAGCAACGTCACAATGATCTGATGCCTGGGGAGGGGGGACGGAAACTGTTTGTCTGTAAGGGCGATCACTTCGAAGGTTGAGCCACTCTGGGTATCGAAGTCGATCTGCCTGGATTCGAGCTCTTCGCCGTCCACCAGGAAAATCGGCGGCCCCAACAGCGAAGGGTCCAATTCGGCGTCCAGGAAATAAGGTTTGGAATACTGATATTTTTCCCCGGAAAAATTTTCCACCACATCATGCACACGAAACCGAAGGGTCACTTTCCCAAGTTGCCCTCCCTTATCAATGATCGATTTGGGCACAAAGACCCGAATCGGTCCTGACCCGGCCGCCTCAGCCGGGCTCACGGTATGCTGCACAAACTCGCCATCCCAGGACAGCTCGATGACATCGTTCTGGCGGATGTGTTCGTACAGATCAATCAGGCACCAAAGGCCGCCCACAACATCGCCTGCGCCAATATTCGATCCTTCGGGGAAGCCTTCTACGCGCATGACCAGGCCGGTATGCCACGGAATGCCGGGGTCTTTGTCCACACCACCGGGGCGGTCGGTCTTGATCAAAAGGGTTCGCACAGGAGAGGTGCTTTCATTGCCACTGCCTATGCGAATCACTCGACCATAACTGGACACCTCACCTTCAGGAATAAATTCGGAGGGGATGGCCAGGTACTGTTGGGGATTTGCCACATTCCACACGTAATCTTCGGCAACGGGAAAAGTCAGGTCTTCAAGATAAAAAGCAAAATAGTCGAGAAAGTTGGGATTCAGCCATGTTTCAAACACGAACAGCGCATAAGGTCGTACATGGCGGATACCCAGACCGTAGGCCGCATTCTCAGGGTGGGCGGCGAGCTGGAGGTCGACCCAGGGGAAGGCCGAATATGGGTGATCCAGGTCTTCAATTCGTCGCGGTTCAGGGCGTTCCAGGCTGGGTGATTGATAGGGCACTGGAAGCGACGCGGCGGGTAGACCGCCCGAGATCGAATTGTTCTCGGGGTCAAGAGGGGTGTCGGACATGATGAATCTCCTGGCTGGGAGCGCGCTCAGGACTGGCGCGTTGAGCAAGGAGAATCAAACCCCCATCCGGGTGGGGTGGGTAACTGTCAGAATTGACAGTGGCGACGAATGGCAGCCGTTGGCGTCCCGTTGATGTGATTCAGCAACATCACACTTTCCCTTAAAAATTTTTTCACGCTGCGGGTGGGTGCAACGCCGGTGGTGTATCAGGTGCAGTAAATGTGGGAGGGGGCTTGTTGTGGTGAGCTTGCCCTGCGCTGGGCTGCGAAGCGGCCCTAAAACCTGGCAACAGCTCTGGCCTGGCACACCGCAGTGTCTGTAGAGAGGGCCGCTCCGCGCCCCAGCGCGGGGCAAGCCCGCTCACCACAAAAACCGCATTTTTTCAGGTTGCTAATAAGGTTTACACCAGACGCTCGCCAGCCACGCCTCCAGGTCGTGATACGACCCGTAGCGCGGCCCGTTCCAGCCTTCCTGGTTGTCACTGCGGATGGGGGAGGCGCCGGTGGTGTATCAGGTGCAGTAAATGTGGGAGGGGGCTTGCCCCCGATATCGGTGTATCAGTATCAGATGTGCTGACTGACCCACAGTCATCGGGGGCAAGCCCCCTCCCACATTGGTATGTATTGCCAAGCTATTGGTGAGGTTTGCGCCAGACGCTGGCCAGCCACGGCTGTTGTTCGCGAGGCAATCCGGCAGGGCGGTAGTAATGCTCCAGCTCCACGAACCCTGCGCTGGTCAGCAACGTCTGCCACGCCTCCAGGTCGTGATACGACCCGTAGCGCGGCCCGTTCCAGCCTTCCTGGTTGTCACCGCGCGGGTTGGAGCTGAACAGCACGCCCCCCGGTTTCAGCGCGGCATGCAGTTGCTTGAGTACCCGGGGCAATTCCTGTTTGGGGATATGAAACAGCACCGCATTGGCGAAGATGCCGTCGAAGCGCGCAGCGGGTAGTTGCAGCTTGAGGAAGTCTTGTTGCAGCACTTCGCAGCCGCTGTCCTCGCGCGCCATCTGCGCGAAACGCTCGGAGCCGTCGAGCCCTACGGCGATGTGGCCCAGGCGCGTAAAAGTCTGTAGATCGCGGCCAGGCCCGCAGCCAAAATCCAACACGGTAAACGGCGGCGCACCCTGGATATGCCGCAGCAAGGCGTCGATGTTCTGGCTCACATCGTGGTCGCGGGTGCCTTCGCGAAAGTCCTCGGCCACCTTGTTGTAGTGGCCGAGGGTGGTGGAGGTGATCTGGTCGAGGTCGTCGGGTTTGAGGGTCATGGCGAGCGATACCGGGCACTGAAAGGTCCCGACTATACCTCACCGTTTGTTCAGCACCCGCGCCAGGCGATCGCCGCTCACCTGAATCAGCACCACCAACGCCACCAGCAGCACGATCACCGTGAGCATGATCTGCGTATCGAAACGCTGGTAACCGTAGCGGTAGGCAATGTCCCCCAACCCACCGGCACCGATTGCGCCGGCCATGGCCGAGGAGTTGATCATGGTCACCAGGGTGATGGTGAAACCGCCGACAATCCCCGGCAACGCTTCGGGCAACAGCACATGCCAAATGATGTGCCAGCGCCGGCAGCCCATGGCCTGGGCGGCTTCGATCAGGCCGTGGTCGACTTCGCGCAGGCTCACCTCGGCGATCCGGGCAAAGAACGGCGTGGCAGCGATGGTCAACGGCACCACTGCGGCCCACACGCCGTAGGTGGTGCCGACGATCAGCCGAGTGAACGGGATCAGCGCCACCATCAGGATCAAAAACGGAATCGAGCGGAACAGATTGACGAACGCCCCCAGCGCCCGGTTCAACGCCGGCGCCTGGAAGATGCCGCCCTTGTCGCTGGTCACCAGGAACACCGCCAGCGGGATGCCCACCAGCAACGCGATCAACGATGACACGCCGACCATCAGCAGGGTGTCGAGGGCGCCCTGTACTAAACGATCAAACCACATAACCCAGCACCTCCACCTGTTGTGCAAAGCGCCCGGCGCGTTGGCGCAAGGCGTCGGCGCCGTGGGCCGAACCACTCACCGCCAGCAGCAATTGCCCCAGGGCGTGGCCTTGGATGCGCTCCACTCCGCCATGCAGCAAACGCACGCGCCCGCCCAGTGCGCTGAATAGCGCGGCCAGGTCCGGCTCGTCGGCGGCGCTGCCGGTGAACTGCACGCGCAGTACCACCGCCGCCTCGGCAGAGGCTGGCTGGTCCTGCAAGCGCGCTTGCAGCTCCGGCGGCAAACCTTGTTGCAGCGGTGCCAGCAGGGTTTTGCTGACCTCATGCTGCGGATCGCCGAACACCTGCCACACCGGGCCTTGCTCGACGATGCGTCCATGCTCCAGCACTACCACGCGGTCGCAGATTTCGCGGATCACCGCCATCTCATGGGTGATCAGTACGATAGTCAGGCCCAGGCGCCGGTTGATCTCGCGCAGCAGGCCAAGGATCGACTGGGTGGTTTCCGGGTCGAGGGCCGAGGTGGCCTCGTCGCACAGCAGGATTTGCGGGTCGTGCACCAGCGCGCGGGCGATGCCCACCCGTTGTTTCTGCCCGCCGGAGAGCTGCGCCGGGTAAGCCTGATGCTTGTCCTTGAGCCCCACCAATTCCAGCAGCTCGCGCACCTTCTGCTCGCGCTGCAGCTTGGCCACGCCGGCTACCTTGAGCGGCAGCTCGACGTTCTGCCATACGGTCTTGGCCGACATCAGGTTGAAGTGCTGGAAGATCATGCCGATGCGCCGCCGCAGCGCCACCAGGTGGTCTTCGTCGAAGTCGCCGATGTCCACCTGATCGATCAGCACGCGCCCGCTGCTGGGTTGTTCAAGCCGGTTGATGGTGCGGATCAGTGATGACTTACCGGCGCCGCTGCGGCCGATAATGCCAAACACTTCACCACGCTGGATCGCCAGGTCGATGCCTTGCAGCGCATGCACGCTGCCGTCGTAGGTCTTACCCAGGTTGATAAAGCGCACATGGGCGCGGTTCAGGTGCGGATGCAGCTCGGTCTGCTCGGCGTCCCTGGGCGGTAAACCCAGGTCGCGCAAATGTGCGTGGGCGACGGTCATGTTCAGCCCTCCCAACCGACTTGGTAGAGCTTGCCGAGGGATTTATCCAGCGCGGCGCGCACCACCGGCGAGTGCTGGTAGATGTCGACGAACTTGATCACCCGTGGGTCGGTTTTGCTGTTGGGCTGAACCACAAACTGGATCACGTATTCGGGATGGTCGAGGCCGTCGAACAGCAGCGCCGACTCGGCATCGAAGGTCTTGGACAAGCGGATATAGGCCGGGTAGCCCTGCACCAGGTCCGCATCGTCATAGGCGCGTACCAGTTGCACGGCTTCCACTTGCAGGATCTTGATGTGTTTCGGGTTGGCGACGATGTCTTCTTCGGTGGCCTTGTAACCCACCCCCGGCTTGAGGGTGATCAAGCCCGCCTTGGCCAGCAATTGCAGGCCGCGACCGCTGTTGATCGGGTCGTTGGCAATCGCCACGCTGGCGCCTTGGGGCAGGTCGGCGAAGCTTTTATATTTTTTCGAATACAACCCAACGTTGTTGATGATGCCCGGCGCATACGGCACCAGGTCAAACCCGGCGGCGGCCTTGGCGTTTTCCAGGAACGGGATGTGCTGGAAGTAATTCACATCGATGTCGCCCGCCGCCAGGCTGACATTCGGTGCGATCCAGTCGGTGAACTCCACCAGCTCGACCTTCAAGCCTTGCTTGCCGGCTTCGGCCACGGCGGCCTCCAGCGGAATCGCAAAGGCTGCGGTGGTGCCGACTTTCAGCGGTGCGTCGGCGGCGAACACCGTCGAGCTGAACAGCCCGAAGGCCAGGGCCAGTGCTTTGACTGGGTTATTGATCAGTGTCTTTTTCATAGTGGTTTCCAGTCATCAGGGATCAGGGCAAACAAGGCAGTTGTACGGTGGGAGGTGCCCTCCCAGATCTTTTGATCAGGGGCGGTACGTAGAGCCGGTGTGTTGGTCGGGTAGGCGGGCGCTGGCGTGAAAGACTTTTTCACGCAGGGTGCCTTGCTCATATTCAGTCTTGTACGACCCGCGCCGCTGCAACTCCGGCACCACCAGGTCGATGAAGTCCACGTAGCTTTCCGGGGTCACGATGCGCGTGAGGTTGAAGCCATCCAGCCCGGTTTCGTTGATCCACGACTCCAGCTCATCGGCCACCTGTTGGGGCGAGCCCACCAGGGTGATGTAGCGCCCGCCCAGGGCGTGCTGGTCCAGCAATTTGCGGCGGGTCCAATCGTTGTTTTGCAGGGTTTTGGTGGCCGATTGAATGGCGTTGCTCTTCACGTACTGGATCGGTTCGTCGAGTTCGTACTGGGAAAAGTCGATGCCGGTGGAGGCCGAAAAGTGCGCCACGCCCGCTTCCGCGCTGGCGTAGCTCAGGTACTCGGCGTGTTTCTCCCAGGCCAGGGCTTCGGTGGCGCCGACGATCACATTGATGCCCATGAACACCTTGATGTCCTCGGGGTTGCGCCCGGCTTTGAGCGCGCTGGCGCGCACTTTGTCCACCTGCACCTTGGTCGCGGCTTTGTTCTGCCCGCTGATAAACACGCACTCGGCGTGTTGCCCGGCGAAGGCCAAGCCGCGCTCGGAACTGCCGGCCTGAAACAACACCGGTGTGCGTTGCGGTGACGGCTCGCACAGGTGATAACCCTCCACCTGATAGAACTCGCCGCGATGCTCGACCTTATGCACCTTGCCCGGTTGCGCGTAGACCCGTTGCTGCGGGTCGTTGAGCACTGCGTCGTCTTCCCAACTGCCCTCCCACAGTTTGTAGAGCACCTGCAGGTACTCATCGGCCTGGTCGTAGCGGCGGTCATGCTCGACTTGTTCGGTCAGGCCCATGGCCTTGGCGGCGCTGTCCAGGTAGCCGGTGACGATGTTCCAGCCCACTCGGCCTTCGCTCAGGTGATCGAGGGTGGACATGCGCCGGGCGAACAGATACGGCGGCTCGTAGGTGAGGTTAGCGGTGAGGCCGAACCCCAGATGGCGGGTGACCGCGGCCATGGCCGAGACCAGCAGCAACGGGTCGTTGACCGGCAGTTGAATCGACTCCTTGAGCGGCACCTCGACCGATTGCTGGTAAACGTCATACACGCCGACGATATCGGCGATGAACAAACCATCGAACAATCCGCGCTCCAGGGTCTGCGCGAGATCGGTCCAGTAGGCCAGGGTTTTGTACTGGGTCGAGGTGTCCCGAGGATGGGTCCACAGGCCGTGGTTGATGTGCCCGATGCAGTTCATGTTGAAGGCATTGAGCAGGATTTTCTTTTTGCTCATCAGATCGTCCCCCGCAATGGCGGGTTGGCGTCGTTGAGGTAGTAATTGCCCACCGCGTGATACTTCCAGCGCACCGGGTCGTGCAGGGTGTGTACGCGTGCGTTGCGCCAGTGCCGATCCAGGCCGTGTTCAGCCAGGGTCGCCTGGCTGCCGGCCAGCTCGAACAAAGTGCTGCCGGCGGCCAGGGAAATCTCGGTGCTCAAGGCGCGCGCTTCGGCCACCGCAATCGAGGCGGCCGCGACGTGTTCGGCGCTGCTGTCGGCCTGGGCGCGGTCGAGGTATTCGCCGGCGCGCTCCAACAAGGCTTCGGTGGCATGCAGACGCACGCTCAGGTGGCCGAAGCTTTTCAGGGTCAGCGGGTCTTCGCTGGCTTTGTCGCTGGTGGCGTCGATCCACGGCCGGGTTTTGGTGCGCACAAAGTGCAGCGCATCTTCAAAGGCGGCGCGGGCGATGCCGGTGTCGATGGCGGCATGGAGGATCTGCGCCAGCGGGCCCACGGTGGTCGGGCGCTCGAAGGCGCTCTGGAACGGCACCACGTCCTGCGCCGCGACCCACACATTATCGAACACCACCGAACCACTGCCGGTGGTGCGCTGGCCGAAGCCGCTCCAGTCGTCGATTACGTTCAGGCCCTGGCTGTCGCGGGGCACAAAGGCCAGTTGCTGCACGCCGTGTTCGTCCACCACCGAGGTGGGAATGCGTTGGGCGTAGAGCGCGCCGGTGGCGTAGAACTTGCGCCCGTTGATGCGAAAACCATCGCCGTCGCGGGTCAGCGCCGTCACGCGGTCGTGGGCGGTTTTAGTGCCCAGTTCCGCCAGTGCATTGCCAAAACGCTGGCCGGCGAGTACCTCGGCGTACAGGCGCTGCTGCTGGGCGGCGCTGCCATTTACGCGCAGCACCTCCAGGGCATAGAAATGGTTCTGCGGGATTTGGCCCAGGGAGGCATCGGCCTGGGCGATCAGCGCGATGACCTTGGCCAGGGTCACGTTGGACACGCCGGCACCGCCGAAGGCTTTGGGCACGCTGATACCCCACAGCCCGGAGCGCGAGAACGCATCCAGCTCAGGCCACGGCAGGCGGCGCTCGCGGTCGCGCTGGGCGCTGTCGCGACGAAAGTCTTCGGCCAGGTCGCTGGCCACCACAAGGGCATGTTCGTCGCTGGTGATCACCGCGACGTTGGTCGAGAAAGGCATAGAGGTCTCCAGACGTCCGCTCGGTTAAATCCAGGAGTGTCGAGCGGGCAAGGTGCCGTTGAGGCGATACGCGCCCACCGCGTGATACTTCCAGCGCACCGGATCGTGCAGGGTGTGCACGCGGGCGTTGCGCCAGTGGCGGTCGAGGTTGAATTCGGCGAGGGTGGCGCGGCTGCCGGCCAGTTCGAAGAGCTTTTCGCTGACCAGCAGCGATACTTCGGTGGTCAGCACCTTGGCCTCGGCCACGGCAATCGACGCGCGCGCCGCCGACTGCGCAGTGATCGGCGCGGCGCTGACCTGGTCGAGTACCTGGCCGGCCTTGCGCAGCAGGGCTTCGGCAGCGTGCAGTTCGATGGTCAGCTTGCCGATATCGGCGATCACGTACGGGTCATCACTGGCGCGTTCGACCTTGGCGTCGATCCACGGGCGCGAGCGCTCACGCACGAAGGCGATGGTGTCTTGCAGCGCACCGCGGGCAATGCCGGCGTCAATGGCGGCCTGGATCAATTGCGAGACCGCGCCCTGGATGTTCGGGCTTTGGCCGAGGCGCCAGTTGTCCACCACCAGGTCGGCGTCCACCGGGACGCGATCGAGCAACACGGTGCCGCTGGCGGTGGTGCGTTGGCCGAACCCGGACCAGTCATCCACGATGCGCAGCCCTTGGGTGCCACGGCGCACGAAGGCCATGACTTGTTTGCCGTCGTCGTTGAGCGCCTTGATCGCAACCCAATGGGCAAACAGTGCGCCGGTGGAGTAGAACTTCTGGCCGCTGACCACATAACCGTCGCCTTGGGCGGTGAGGCGCGCCTTGAGCTCCAGGGTGTTTTTAGTCCCGCGTTCAGGGCCGCCGTTGCCGATGCGCCAACCGTCGAGCACGCTCTGGAACAGCTGCTTTTTCTGGCGCTCGGTGGCAGTGCCCTGCAACAGATGCAGGATGCCGAAGTGGTTTTGCGGGATCTGCCCCAACGCGGGGTCGGCCGCGCTGATGATCGCGAACACCTCGGCCAGGGTGGCGAAGGACACCTGCGGGCCGCCGTACTCGCGGGGAATAGAAATGCTGCCCAGCCCACTGCGGGTGAACTGTTCGATTTGCGCCCAAGGCAGTTTGCGTTGCTGGTCGCGCGTGGCGGCTTGCAGGCGCGCGGCCTGGGCCAGCTCATGGGCGGCGTCGAGCGCCTCTGCGTCGTTGCGCAGCACCACGGCCGGCAACAGCAAAGGCGCGACGTCCAGCTGAGTGACTGGGGGTGTAAGAGCCAAGTTAGACATCAGCGCCGCTCCTTGGCTGCACGCAATGCCCTGGCGTTGCGCACCGGGGTAATTCTGACCATACCGACCTCGCATTCAATGAAATTAAAAACAAAAATTCAGAGATGTCCGGTGGTCCGGTGCATATACCCTAAGCTTGTTAAATATTTAAATAAACTAACTTATAGGAATATGCATAGAAGGCGATCAGCCCGGTTCGCACGGGGAGCCGAGCGTCTGGGGCGCTAGGGCGTCACGGCCCGGGTCGGCCGTGACGACGTCGACGCCGCGATGCGCACCGTGCGTGACGGCGCCCAGTGCGAGGTGTTACCAACGCGATCCAGAATGCAGTACGTCACCTCCAGCCGGCAGTCGTCGCCCGCCTCCGCGATCACCGTCGCCGGCACCCAAACCTGCACGGCCAGGCCGATGCCGCGGGCCTGGATCTTCGGCAGATCCATGCGCACATCGCCCCAGCGCAGGGTGATGGCGTCGCCGGTAGTCATGTTCAGGTAGGGCTCAATGGTCAGCGGCACACCACGGCGTACCTGGCGACTGTTGACGCCGTAGCGGCGAATGGTCTCGGGCAGGCCGACGGGGGCCAGGTTCTGGTTTTCGTCGCTGTACAGCGCCGGGGGCTGGCCGCCTGGGGCGTTGGTCTTGACGCGCACCTGGGTCACGGCCGAGCGCGCCGGGCCGTGGCCCACCTGCATAACCTGGTAATACACCTGCGCCAGGCCGTCTTGCACAAAGCTCTCCGGCACCCGCAGGTGCGTGGGCGTGCCGACCTTGCACGCCGTGATCCGCCGCGAGGCGGCAAAGCAACGGTTCCAGAACAATTCGATCAGGTCGCCTTCGTCCATGCCGAGGTACGGCGCAATGGCAACCTGCAACTGGGTGGCCGCCCGAGCGTTGATGCCATATCGGTTGGCCTGGGGCAGCGTTGGGGCGGTGAGCGTGGGCGTCATAAGTCATCTCCTTGATGCAGCCAGCAGCAATCGTTCCGGCCCCTTGGCGCGGGTGCGCAGGGGGGCTGAAAGGCACGATTCAGTGAATAGCCGGGATAGGATCCAATCCTCTGAGGCCTAGATAAGAGGGTTGGCCAAGGAGCGTCAATGGCGGCAAAAGGCTAAACGGCGGGTTTGCGGATATTCAGAAGGGTCTGACTGGGAGGGGGATTTCAGGCGGCGCGAGGCAGGGCGTTTTATGCGGTTCGATGGGGCGTTGCTGTAGGAACGCGGGGTATGGCGAGGGCGCAGGCACCCTCGCCACAAACAGGCAGGCTCAGTGAGCGAGAAACTTGCTCAGGAACTGCCGTGTGCGTTCTTCCTTGGGGTTGGCGAACAACGCCTTGGCTTCGCCTTGCTCCACGATCACGCCCTTGTCGAAGAAGATCACGCGGTTGGCCACATCCCGGGCAAAGCTCATTTCGTGGGTGACGATGACCATGGTGCGCTTCTCTTCGGCCAGGCTACGGATGGTCGCCAGTACTTCGCCGACCAGCTCCGGGTCCAGCGCCGAGGTGGGTTCGTCGAACAGAATCACCTCCGGCTCCATGGCCAGCGCACGGGCAATCGCCACGCGCTGTTGCTGGCCGCCGGACAGGCGCCGTGGGTAGGCGTCTTCTTTGCCCGCCAACCCGACCCGAGCCAGCAGCTTGCGGCCCAGAGCCACCGCAGCCTCATGGGGCATCTTTTTGACCACGGTCGGGCCTTCGATGACGTTTTCCAGCGCGGTGCGGTGCGGGAACAGGTTGAAGCTCTGGAACACAAAACCCACATGTTGGCGCAGACGACGTATCAGGCCTTGCTGTTGGTTGATTGGGCGGCTGCCGTCGATCTCGATATCGCCCACCTTGATGCGTCCGCTGGTGGGCGTTTCGAGAAAGTTGAGGCAGCGCAGGAAGGTGGTTTTGCCGGAACCGCTGGGGCCGATGATGGCGATGACTTCGCCTTCCTTGACCTCCAGGTCGATGCCGGCGAGCACCACCTGACCGTTGAATTGTTTGGTCAGTTTTTCAACCACGATCATGCTTCAAGACTCCAGGTCATGCCGGTTGACCCGGTCTTCCAGGCGATTCTGAAAATGCGCCAGGATGCTGGCCAGGATCCAATAGATCAGCGCAGCGCTGAGGTACATGGTGAAAATTTCGAAGGTGCGCGCCGACACCAATTGCGCCTGGCGAAACAGCTCGGGGACCTGAATGGTGGCGGCCAGCGCCGTGTCCTTGACCAGCGAAATAAAACTGTTGCCCAACGGTGGCAGCGCTGTGCGCATGGCCTGCGGCAGGATGGCCCGGCGCAGGGTTTGCGCGCGGGTCATGCCGATACTGGCCGCTGCTTCCCACTGGCCGCGCTCGATTGAGCCGATGGCGGCACGCAGGATTTCACAGGCGTAAGCGGCCATGTTCAGCGAGAAGCCGATCAATGCCGCCGGAATCGGGTCCAGCTCGATGCCTACTTGTGGCAAGCCGTAGTAGATCAAAAACAGCTGCACCAGCAACGGCGTGCCGCGAAAGAACGACACATAGATCCGAGCAATCCCACGCACCGGCAAGAAGCGCGACAAGCGCATCAAGGCTAGGCCAAAGCCCAGCAGCAAACCGAAGAACATGCCGCCCAGGCTGAGGATCACCGTGTAGTACGCGCCCTTGAGCAGAAAGGGCGCGGAATCCAGTGCGAGTTGGAAACTTGCTTCCATTATTGAGTGACGTCAGCGTTGAAGTACTTCTCGGACAGCTTCTTCAAGGTGCCGTCGGCGCGCAGTTTGTCGAGGGCCTTGTTCACGGCGTCCAGCAGTTCAGGCTCGCCCTTGCGCAAGGCAATACCCGATTCCTGGCGCGAGAATGCTTCGCCGGCAGCGGCGGTGTCCTTAGCCTTCTTGGCATATTCCAGCGCGGCCAGGCGGTCGATCAGGATCGCGTCGATGCGGCCGATACGCAGGTCCTGGAACTTGGTCGGGTCGTCGTTATAAGTCTTGATGATGGCTTTGGGCTGGTTGTCCTTGAGCCATTGTTCGTAGTTGGTGCCCAGGCCCACGCCGACTTTCTTGCCGGCCAGGTCATCGGCGGTCTTGATGCTGTCCACATTCTTTTTCAGAACCAGCGCCTGAATCCCGGAAACGGTGTAGGGCTTGGAAAAATCGTACTTTTTCTTGCGCTCTTCAGAGATGGTGACCTGGTTGACCACCGCGTCCAGGCGTTTGGATTCCAGCGCGGCGAGGATGCCGTCCCATGGTGTGGCTTGCAGCTTGACCTTCACGCCCAGCTCTTTGGCCAGGGCTTCGGACAGCTCCACCTCGAAGCCACTGAGCTTGCCGCTTTCATCTTGGAAGCTGAAGGGTGGATAGGTACCTTCCAGGCCGATTTTGATCTCGCCGGCCTTCTTGATATTGGCCAATTGTTCGCCGGCCACAGCCTGACCCAACCAACCGGCACCGAGTGCCAGACCCAGCGTGCCAACCAGTAACGTGCGACGGAATGCAGAAATAGACATGAAGAGCCCCTGTGTTTTTTATGGTGAGCGAAGCAGGTGACGCAGTAGGCGTATCCTGCCTTAAAGCGCGAAGCGCGTCTTCGCCTGCGGCGCGACTATAAAGCCGGTTTTTAAGACTTGAAAATAATATAAATTCAAAATCATATTCTTTTTTAGAATATAAACTGTTTCTAATGTGGGAGGGGGCTTGCCCCCGATAGCTATAGTCCAGCCAGCGCATCTCTGACTGATAGGCCGCCATCGGGGGCAAGCCCCCTCCCACTTTTAACTGGTTTACTCAGTTGAACACCGCGTCATAGGCAAACAGCGCCGGCGCGCCGCCGGTGTGCAGGAAGATAATCGGCCCGTCCTCAAAGCGCTGACGCCCGATACCGTCGAGCAAACCCGCCATGGCTTTGCCGGTGTAGACCGGGTCGAGCAACAGACCTTCCTGGCTGGCCAATAGTTTGATCGCGGCCAATGTGCCGGCATTCGGCTCGCCGTAGCGCGGGGCAAAGTACTCATCCCACAGGATCACCTTGAACGCCTCGGGCAAGCCCACGCCCAGCAGCTCGGCGGTGCGCTCGGCCAGGCCCTGGACTTTCGGGAACTGTGCCTCTTCGGTACGCGATACGGTGACGCCGATGACGGGCAATTGCGGCAGTACCTCACTCAAGGCCAGCGCCAGACCGCTGTGCGTACCGGCACTGCCGGAGGCGAGCACCACGGCGGCGAAGTCGATGCCGCTGTCCTCGATCTGCGCGGCCAGCTCCAGCCCGGCGCGCACGTAGCCCAGGGCGCCCAACGCATTGGAGCCACCGATGGGCACCAGGTATGGCGTCTTGCCGTTGCTGCGCAGCCGGTCGGCGAGGGCGTTGAGCTGCTCGTCGACGTGATCGAGGTTTTCCACCAATTCCACCTTGGCGTCGAACAACTCCAGCAGCAGGCGATTGCCGTTGCCCAGGTAGTTCGGGTCGTCGGTGCCGGTAGGATTTTCCAACAGGGCGACGCAACCCAGGCCGAGTTTGGCGGCGAGGGCGGCGGTCTGGCGCACATGGTTGGACTGGATCGCGCCGGCGGTCACCAGGGTGTCGGCGCCTTGGGCGATGGCATCGGCGGCCAGGTATTCGAGCTTGCGCAGCTTATTGCCGCCCATGGCCAGCGGGGTGGTGTCGTCGCGTTTGACGTAGATATCCCGGCCCAGCCACGCCGATAGCCGTTCGAGTTTTTCCAGCGCGGTGGCACCGCCCAGCAGTTCCAGGCGGTCAAAACGGTCGAGCTGTTGTTTGATCATGGTTAAACACAGTGGCGAAGTAATGGGCCGACTATAGGCAGGCACTTTTCATCGGGCAACCGTCAATCGCTTATGTCCGATGGTTATGAGCATCGCACCATTGGTTCTTAATGTCGGTCGGTGCGCTTGCCGTAAAGTGATGGCCATTTTGTCAGGAGTGAAAACCGTGAGTGAGCGTTCCAGTCATTGGCAATTGCAGACCATCGTCAGCCAACTGCGCGGCGCCCGCGATCAGTGGCGCTCCCGCAATGGCCGCCTGAGCGGCGAGCATGGTGGGCGCGAGTTGCCCTCGCGCCAGGCCGTGGCGCAGATTCTTGAGTCGCTGTGCGGGGCGCTGTTCCCCATGCGCCTGGGCCCGGCGGACCTGCGTGAAGAAAGCGAGGATTTTTACGTCGGCCACACCCTCGATGTGGCCCTCAATGCCCTGCTCGCCCAGGCACGCCTGGAACTGCGCTACGCCGCGCGCCAGGGCGGTGAGGATGACAGTGACATCGACGCCCACGCCATCCGCCTGATCCAGGATTTCGCTCTGGCGCTCCCAGCCCTGCGCAGCCTGCTGGACACCGACGTGCTGGCTGCCTATCACGGCGACCCGGCCGCGCGCAGTGTGGATGAAGTGCTGCTGTGCTACCCGGGGATCCTGGCGGTGATTCACCATCGCCTGGCGCACCATTTGTACCGCGCCGGTTTGCCGTTGCTGGCACGCATCAGCGCGGAAATCGCCCATTCGGCCACCGGCATCGATATCCACCCCGGCGCGCAGATCGGCCCGAGTTTCTTTATCGACCACGGTACGGGCGTGGTGATCGGCGAGACCGCGATCATCGGCGAGCGCGTGCGCATCTACCAGGCAGTGACCCTGGGCGCCAAGCGCTTCCCGGCCGATGAAGATGGGCAGCTGCAGAAAGGCCACCCGCGCCATCCGATAGTCGAGGATGACGTGGTGATCTACGCCGGGGCGACCATCCTGGGGCGCATCACCATCGGCAAGGGCTCGACCATCGGCGGCAATGTGTGGCTGACCCGCAATGTGCCAGCGGGGGCGAATATCACTCAAGCGAATCTGCAACATGATGATGGGGCGCAGAAGTAGAGAACCTGCACGGGTCACCTGTGGGAGGAGGCTCACCACAAGTGACCTGTCAGCCACCGATACACTGACTGTATTCCACACCGGGGCGGTATTTCCGTGAGCAGTCGCTGAACGATTTCCTTTGCTCACCCGTCATACCGCTCAGCCCTGCGATTAGTCCAAAACCACCTATTCATGTTTAACTTGAACGTTCGTTCAAGTTAAACCGGTGGTTCGCTGCCCGCTCACAACAGGAGGCTTACCTTTGCTGAGTCTGTTTTTCCCAGCCACATTTCACGTCCCAGGGGTGCATCGCTCATGAGTGCATCGTCCACCCCTTCCAGCGGCCTGGTGCGCATGAATGCGCCCGTTTTCTACTTTGCCGCCACGGTTATTCTGCTGTTCGGCTTGACCGTTATCGCCATCCCACAACAGGCCGGTGCCTGGCTGCTGGCGGCGCAAAACTGGGCGGCCAATACGGTCGGCTGGTACTACATGCTGGCGATGACCCTGTATCTGGTCTTCGTGGTGGTCACCGCGTTATCGGGCTACGGCAAGATAAAACTCGGTGCCGACCACGACGAGCCCGAATTCAGTTACTTGTCCTGGGCCGGCATGCTGTTCGCCGCCGGCATCAGCATCACGCTGTTTTTCTTCTGCGTCTCGGAGCCGCTGACGCACCTGGTGCAACCGCCCCAAGGCGCGCCGATGAACGCCGACGCCGCGCGCCAGGCCATGCAGGTGCTGTTTCTGCACTGGGGCCTGCATGGCTGGGGTGTGTTCGCCTTTGTCGGCATGGCCCTGGCCTATTTCGCCTACCGGCATAACCTGCCGCTGGCGTTGCGCTCGGCGCTGTACCCGCTGATCGGCAAACGCATCAACGGCCCCATCGGTTATGCGGTGGATGGCTTTGGCATCATCGCCACGGTGTTCGGCCTGGGGGCCGACATGGGCTTCGGCGTGCTGCACCTCAACTCCGGTCTGGACTACCTGTTCGGCATCGCCCACACCCAGTGGATCCAGGTCGGGTTGATCACCCTGATGATGGGCGCTGCGATCTTGGTGGCCGTGGCCGGCGTGGACAAGGGCGTGCGGGTGATGTCCGACATCAACATGCTGCTGGCCTGCGCGCTGCTGCTGTTCGTGTTGTTCGCCGGGCCTACCCAGCACTTGCTCAACACTCTGATCCAGAACATCGGCGACTACCTCGGCGCCTTGCCGACCAAGAGTTTCGACGTCTACGCCTACAACAAACCCAGCGACTGGCTGGGCGGCTGGACGGTGTTCTACTGGGCTTGGTGGATCGCATGGTCGCCGTTCGTGGGTCTGTTTATCGCGCGGATTTCCCGTGGCCGCACCATCCGTGAATTCGTATTCGGCGTGCTGCTGATCCCGCTCGGCTTCACCCTGGCGTGGATGTCGATCTTCGGCAACAGCGCCATCGATCAAGTGCTCAACCACGGCATGGCGGCGCTCGGCCAATCGGCCATCGATAATCCATCGATGAGCCTTTACTTGTTGCTGGAAACCTACCCGTGGAGCAAGGCCGTCATCGCCGTCACGGTGTTTATCAGCTTTGTGTTCTTCGTGACGTCGGCCGACTCCGGCACTGTGGTGCTGTCGACGCTGTCGTCCAAGGGTGGCAACGCCGACGAAGACGGGCCGAAATGGCTGCGGGTGTTCTGGGGCGCGATGACGGCGCTGGTGACCAGCGCGTTGCTGTTCGCCGGCAGTATCGATTCGCTCAAGTCGGCGGTGGTGCTGACCTCGTTGCCGTTCTCGCTGATTCTGCTGCTGATGATGTGGGGGCTGCACAAGGCGTTCTACATGGAGTCGCAAAAGCAGATCGCCCAGTTGCATTCGCTGGCGCCGATCTCTGCGTCACGCAAGGGCCGTGGCGGCTGGCGTCAACGCTTGAGCCAGGCGGTGCACTTTCCATCGCGTGACGAGGTGTACCGTTTCCTCGAATCGACCGTGCGCCCAGCCATCGAAGAAGTGACCGCGGTGTTTGTCGAGAAGGGCCTGAACGTCGTCACCCAGCCGGACCCGGCCAACGACAGCGTCAGCCTGGAAATCGGCCACGGCGAGGAGCGCCCGTTTGTCTATCAAGTGCAGATGCGCGGCTACTTCACGCCGTCGTTTGCCCTGGGCGGCATGGGCAAGAAAGCTATCAATAACCGCCGCTATTACCGAGCGGAAGTGCATCTGAGCGAGGGCAGCCAGGATTACGACTTGGTGGGCTACACCAAGGAGCAGATCATCAACGACATCCTCGACCAGTACGAGCGTCACCTGCAGTTCCTGCATCTGGTGCGCTAGAGAAGAGGCGTGCGTGTTCCTCTCGGGTAGGACTTTGCTGTAAAACAGCAATGGCGAAGTTAAGCGATTCAGCTGGTTAAAGGGCCTGGGAATAGTCTTGTTCCCGGGCCTTATTTGCCGACGTCCAAGAGAGGATTCGATGACTTATATTGCTGCCGAAAACCGCTATGAATCTATCCCGTACCGTCGCGTAGGCCACAGTGGCCTGGTGCTGCCGGCACTGTCCCTGGGGCTGTGGCACAACTTTGGCGACAGCACGCCGATCGCCACCCAGCGCGCGCTGTTACGCACCGCGTTCGACCTGGGGATCAACCACTTCGACCTGGCCAATAACTACGGCCCACCCTACGGCAGCGCCGAGATCAACTTCGGCCGTTTGCTGCGCGAAGACTTCAAGCACTATCGCGACGAATTGATCATCTCCAGCAAGGCTGGCTGGGACATGTGGCCCGGCCCGTATGGCCAGGGCGGCGGCTCGCGCAAATACGTGCTGGCCAGCCTGGACCAGAGCCTGCAACGCCTGGGCGTGGATTACGTGGACATCTTCTACTCCCACCGCTTCGACCCCGACACGCCCTTGGAAGAAACCGCCAGCGCCCTGGCCACTGCCGTGCAACAGGGCAAGGCGTTGTACATCGGCATTTCGTCCTACTCCGGCGCCAAAACCCGCGAGATGGCCGCGCTGCTCAAGGAATGGAAAGTACCGTTGCTGATCCACCAGCCGGCCTACAACCTGCTCAACCGCTGGGTGGAAAAAGACCTGCTGGACACCACCGAAGCGCTTGGCACCGGCGTGATCGCCTTCACGCCGCTGGCCCAGGGTTTGCTCACCGACAAGTACCTCAACGGCGTGCCGGCCGATGCGCGGGTCAATCGTCCCGGCGGTGGTTCGTTGCAGGCCGGGCACTTGTCTGAAGCCAACCTCGCCCACGTCCGGGCGCTGAACGAGATCGCCCAGCGTCGCGGCCAGAGCCTGGCGCAACTGGCCCTGGCCTGGACCCTGCGCGACCCTCGGGTGACCAGCGCGCTGATCGGTGCGAGCCGGCCAGAGCAGATTGTTGAGAACGTCGGCGCGCTGAACAACTTGTCGTTCAGCGCTGAAGAACTGGCGGAAATCGATCGGTTTGCCCAGGAAGGTGGGATTAACTTGTGGGAAAAGCCGTCACTGGCGCAGTAATGCACGACGCCCTCTCGCCTGGACGGCGAGAGGGCGTTTGATCATCCGGTCAGGCGCGGGCGCTATACCAGCTTGAGGTACATCCCGCGCCAATTCCGGAATGGGGACGTCGAAAACGGTCTTTTTTCACCGTAGAGGTCCACGTGCCCATCGACCACGGCCACCGAATGGTTGTTGAGGGAGGCGGTGCCGGTGTTGCCTTTGTCCAGTTCGCGAAAATGAGTCCAGCGGGTTTTGCCTAACAGGCCCAGGCGCTTAAACCCATCCCGGTCTCCTTCACCGTCGTTGAGCGTGCCCATGGCGGCTTCGAAGCTTCGCTTAGCCCGGCCCTCGTGGTTTTTCATCTGCGCGCGCTTGGCACTGGCGGCATATAAAAACACCGCATCCGCCAATACGTCGGGGTCGTCGCCATAAAAAGCCGAACCGGTCTTCGCCTGTTTTATTTCGTCATGGGTCAGGCTTAGCTTGAACGTGTCACGCATGACGATATCGAAGCCCGTGGGGGTTTCTGTCACCGACTTGTAGATGCCACGGGGGTTGTGACCGTATTTCATCATCGCCGCTTTTATAGCCGAAACAGTGACGCAATTCCCCTGCCTGCCTTGCGTGAAAGCAGTCCAGATATTCTTGGGCTTGATGCCAGCGGCGGTTTTGGACATGGGCATGTAGCCCGTGTCGAACCGGTTAACCTGTGCCGCCGTATTGTCATACGCGCCAGGACGCGCGGTGCGGGTGTGCTCAATCGCAGGGGGGACGAGGTTCGAATAAGGTTGGGCATAGCTGCCCACGAGTGCTGATAAGTTCATGCAATGCGCCTTGATGCTTGGAAATCCGCCTGTGTTACAACCAACGAGCAAGGATGCTCAGACCAGGATGTAGCCGTGCCCGTCATACGGCAGCGCCTCCTTATCCAGCACCAAGCCGTGGTTATATAGATAGGACGGTGCCTTGGTTTCCGACATTTCATGTGCGTTGGCGTGGGTCATGAAAGACACCATGCCAAGGTCTTCCAGGATCCTTTTCTCAAACCCTTGCGTAGTGATGACGCTGCGCAAAGCGGCTTCGAAGTTGGAGCGAATGACCGGATCTTCATGGGTGTTCTGAACGCGCTTTACGTAAGCGGTCAGCATGAAGTTGGCGTCCTTGATCATTCCGTTGTCATGGCCGGCGAATTTGGCGGCATCTGCCGTAAGTTGTATTTCCGCGCGGGTGATGTTCACGCTTTCTCCGTCTTTCATGTCGACGGCATAGGTGTCTCCCGTTCGGGTGACTTTTTCGAAACAATCCGTGGGGCTCTGTCCGAACCTCATCATCATCAGTTTGATCATTGCCGCGTAGCGATCCGTATAGCGGTTTTCACCAAACTCGCGGGGCACGGAATAAAACCCCTTTTCGATATCGCTGGGCGCTGCGCCGTTGGTTTTTGACGAAAGGTCCGGGAATTGCGGGTTTTCAGTGTCGTTCGTTGGCGTGACCTCTTTTTGCAGCAGGCTATTAAGACGGGTCGGGAGTTGCCGTGTTGTATCAACGCCGGGACGGACAGGCGTGGAAAGTGGCGTGTCTTGATGGATGACCCCTGCCTGTTGCGGGTGGGTCAAGTTCTTTAGAGCAGTTTCAAGGCTTTGCAATAACGTGAACATCGAACTTAAGACCAACTCGATGCTGTGCTGGGTGTGTGCATTGGGTTGCTGGGGAGCCTCGTAATCGTGGTTTTTTAGCAGCGCATTGCGGTTGTCCAGCGAGGGAGAAACATTGGCGGACAGGGCGTTGGAGCGGTAGTTGGAGAACGTGTTCATCGGCTCAATTCCTAAGAATGTGATGTTGTCCCGGACGTTTACGGGAGTATTCAAGTAAGTAGATAGGCATGTTGATGTTTTCTGACACCAGAAGGTGTGCAGTTGAAGTCTGCCAACCCATCGACAATGGCGAGGGACTCCACAGGGCTTTTCACAATAATGCCTAAACCTTTATTCGCGGCGATGTCATGGGACTTGGCCGACTGGATATGGTTTTTCAGGCCCAATAACTCCAACACGTTTTTGGCCGACTCCCCCTTGTTGGTTTCCCACATGGCAATGGCATAGTCGGAGGGCGCCGAAGCATTAAATGATTCGATCTGCTTTCGTTTTACCAAGGCGCCGAAAAGAAAGGCTGCATCTTTGAGCATGCTTTCGTCACCGAGCATCTGGCAGCCTTCTTGAGCCAGTTTTAGTTCTTCAAACGTAATATGAAGTTTGAAGCCGTCGCGCATCGTTATGTTGAAGCCCGTGTCAAGTCTGGTGACTTCACTGAAAATATCCCGCGGACTTTGCCCAAACCGTTGCATGGCCAGTTTTATACCCGCGACATGGGAACTGAGCGGGGCGCCGCTCGAATACAGCGTGAGCACCGGTGAAGAAAACAGCCCGCCCCAGATGTCATCCGGTTTTTCGCCACTTTTTTTGGCTGAAAGAAACTCGTGCGATTGGGGGACGGTCGCCTTGTCAACTACCTGTGTGGTTTCCAATGTTGTATGGGGTAGTTCGGTGGCTGGCCGGAGAGGCTTGTGATCAACCAACGTTTTTACCGATGGTTGTATGTTTAGCAGGTTATTCAGTGATGTCATGATTTCATTGAGTGCATTGCCAAGCAGTGCAAGTGTTTTTTCGACACTTATATGAGAGGGTGCGGATGCTGAGGTAGTCTGAGCAAGTGTATGTTCCATTGATGTTGAATTAGAGTGCCTGTGAGGCGCAGTTGCCGTGGGTAACGTGTTGTTATAATTCTCGCTTTGTCTATTGGCGGCGATTGACGGGTAAGTAGATGTTAGTGATGTGTTCATCTATTTGTTTCTCAATTAAATAAGTTTTTCGTCGATATAAGATTCAGTTTTATATCGCTTTTGCGGTATTGATGAGTGAGGCGTTAGCGTTTTCACGTCGCGACAGTGTCGTGAGATCTGTGGTTGGTAACTGTCTGGGGTTCCGAGTGCCAGTGCGGAATTGGTAACGTGAGATAACGATAGCTATAGAGGATTTTTCTGAAGTAATAGCAAGGCGGGGATGTTAATTAATTGTGTAGCGAGGTTGCCGAGAGTAGGCAATATGGCGAGTTTTATTTTAATAAATCGGAAGCGGTCGATATTGGCTGTTTAAAGTTTGCTATGAGCATAAAACGCGCCGACGCGAGGCGGCGCGTAATGAGCTGGACTGCATGGGGGCGCCGGAAATCAGAACGGTACATCTCCCAGAATCGTCGCGCGGTGCATCACCCGCCGTTGCGGTCGGTAGTCATCCACTGCGTAGTGCTGGGTCACACGGTTATCCCAGAACGCCACGTCATGGGCTTGCCAGCGCCAGCGCAGGGTAAATTCCGGCCGAGTGGCGTGGGCAAACAACAGCTTCAGAATCACCTCGCTTTCGGCGGCTTCCAACTCGTTGATCCGGGTGGTGAAACCTTCGCTGACAAACAGCGATTTGCGCCCACTCACCGGATGCGTGCGTACCACCGGATGGGACAATGGCGGGTTCTTTTGACGTGCAGCTTCCCAGCGTTGCAGGGCTTCGGCGCTGTTGCCGAAGCGCTCCAGAGGGAAGGACTTGATGAAGTCGTGGGTGGCGGTCAAGCCGTCCAGCAGCCGTTTCATCGGCGCGGATAGCGCCTCATACGCCGCGATCCCGCTGGCCCACAGCGTGTCGCCACCGTACGCCGGCAGCAGCTTGGCGCTGAGCACCGCGCCGAGGGCCGGGGTGGGCAGGAACGTCACGTCGGTGTGCCACACCGCATTGTCGCGCACGTCGGTGACGGCGGTGTCGAGCACCAATACTTCGGGTTGTTCCGGCACGTTGGGGTAGATCGGATGGATGTGCAAGTCACCGAAATTCGCCGCGAATCGTGCCTGCTGTTGCGGGGTGATCGGCTGGTCGCGAAAGAACAGCACCGAGTGGGTAAGCAACGCCTGTTCAATGGCGTCGCGCTGATCGGGGGACAGCGGCCGGGTGATATCGACGCCACTGATCTGGGCGCCCAGGGCGGTGCTCAAGGGGCTCACGGTAACGTTGCTCATGGGATTCTCACAGTCAGTGTGCCTGGCCATGCCAGGGCACTAATTTACGCTGCAGGGCACGCAGGCCCATTTCCAGGGCGAAGGCGATCAGGGCGATGACCAAAATCCCCAGCACCACCACATCGGTCACCAGAAACTGCGCCGCCGACTGCACCATAAACCCCAGCCCACTGGTGGCCGCGATCAGTTCAGCGGCCACCAGCGTCGACCAGCCCACCCCCAGGCCGATGCGCACACCGGTGAGAATGTCGGGCAGGGCGCTTGGCAGAACTACATGACGAATCAATTGCGCGCGCGTTGCCCCCAGGGACTGCGCCGCACGCAGCTTGGCCGGGTCGACGGTGCGTACACCGGTGGCGGTGGCGATCGCGATGGGTGCAAAGATCGCCAGGTAGATCAGCAGCACCTTGGACAGCTCGCCGATGCCGCACCAGATCACGATCAACGGCAGATAGGCCAGCGGTGGAATAGGCCGATAAAACTCGATCAACGGGTCGAAGATGCCACGGGCGATGCGGTTGGCTCCGATGGCGATCCCCACCGGCACGGCGGTCAACACCGCAAAACCCAGGCCCAGGCCGATGCGGCTGAGGCTGGCGGCCAGGTGCTGCCATAAGGTGGAATCCATATAACCGCTGGTCGCCAGCAACCAGCCTTTTTGCAGCACGGCGGCCGGCGGCGGCAGAAACAGCGGCTCGATCACACCGGTGGCAGTCACGGCCCACCAAGCGATCAGCAAGGTAGTGAGGGTCAACAGGCTGATCCAGCGCGTGCTCAGGCTGCGGCGGACCGGAACGGGCGTTTGTGCCGCCGGCTCGGTGGTGGTGACAGGAAGTTCGTAGCTGCTCATGGGGACACCTGCCGTTGCGAGAACACCTTGCCCAAGACATGTTCGCGGGTTTCGATAAAGCGCGGATCGGACTTGATCGCTCGCGCCGACTCGCCGGCGGCATAGCGTTGGCCGAAATCCAGGCGCAGGCGTTCGACGATCTGGCCTGGATTGGGCGCCAGCAGAATCAGATCGGTGGCGAGAAATACCGCTTCTTCAATATCGTGGGTGATCAGAAACACCGGCTTGGCCGTGCGCCGCCAGACTTGCAGCAGCAGCTCCTGCATCTGTTCGCGGGTGAAGGCATCCAGGGCGCCGAACGGCTCGTCCATCAACAACACGCGCGGGTCGGCGGCCAATGCGCGGGCCAGGCCGACACGTTGCTTCTGGCCACCGGACAGTTGCCAGATGCGGCGGTGGTCGAAACCGGCCAGGTCCACCAGTGCCAGCATTTCCCGCGCGCGGGCTTCACGCTGTGTTTTAGGCACGCCGGCCAATTCCAAGCCGAAGCCAACATTGGCCAGCACGTCCTGCCAGGGCAGCAGCGCATCGTCTTGAAACACCACGCCACGCTCGGCGCTCGGGCCTTTGACCGGCACGCCGTCGAGGCTGATACGTCCTGCGCTGGGTTCGACGAAGCCGGCGATCAGGTTCAACAGTGAAGTCTTGCCACTGCCGGACGGGCCGAGAGCTACCAGCAATTGCTGGGGCCCCAGGTCCAGTGAGATATCCGCCAGCACCGGTGCCGGGGCGCCTGGGTACTGTGCGCTGATGCGCTCCAGTTGTAGCAAGGCCATCGCGATAAACTCCCGAATCAGTGGGTAATGAACTGAGCGCTGACGTATGGGGCGTAATCCGGCAGTACCGCGTCGACTTTGCCCTGTTCCTTGAGGAATGCAGCGGTGTCGGTTACGGCCTGGGTGGTCGGCGCGCCGAGCAGGGTGATTTGGTCTGCGGCCAGCGGGTAGACGTTGCCTTGCAGCAGTTGTGGGATATCACTGGCCTTGGCGCCGGAGAGCTTGACCAGTTTGTCGACGTTGCCTGTGTTGGCCAGCCAGGCTTGCGGGTCTTTTCGATAGTCCGCGTAGGCATCCAGCGTAACCTTGGCGAAAGCCTTGACGATTTCCGGATGCTTCTCGGCAAAATCCTTACGCACGATCCAGGCATCGAAAGTCGGTGCGCCGAATTTGGCCAGTTCGCCGGAAGTGATCAGCACCTTGCCGTTTTCCTTGGCTACGCCCAGTGCCGGGTCCCACACGTAGGTGGCGTCGATATCGCCGCGCTTCCAGGCAGCAATGATCGCCGGCGGTGCGAGATTGAGGATGGTCACCTTGGAAGGGTCAATATTCCAGTGCTTCAGCGCGGCCAAGAGACTGTAGTGGCCGGTGGACACGAACGGTACGGCGACTTTCTTGCCGATCAGGTCTTGCGGGCTGGTGATCCCCGAACCGTCACGCGCCACCAGCGCCTCGGCGCCGCCGATCTGCGTCGCGACCAGAAAGGTTTGCACCGGCACTTTGCGCGTAATCGCGGCGGTCAGTGGGCTGGAACCGAGGTAACCGATCTGCACGTCGCCGGAGGCAATGGCGGCGATGATGTCCGCACCGTTATCGAATTTGCGCCAGTCGATCTTGGCGTTGGTGGCTTTTTCGTAAGCGCCGTCGGCCTGCGCGACTTTGGCCGGGTCGACGGTGGTCTGGTAGGCAATGGTTACATCCGCCGCCTGGGCAAACAGGCTGGCACCGGCCAGGGACAATGCGGCCAACAGGCGCAGAGGGGTAAGCAGTTTCAAGGGGAATCTCCTCAATCAGGCGGCCGAGGCTCGGCGTGAGAGGAGACTAAATGATCTAAGAATCGAAAAATAAATAACTTTTTCGAATTAGCTTATGTGGGTAAGGGTGAAGCGAGCCTTGAGCTTGATTGGGGGCAAATGTGGGAGGAGGCTTGCCCCCGATGGCGGTAGTGAAGCCACTGGTGGGTTGACTGGCCCAGTACAATCGGGGGCAAGCCCCCTCCCAATTGACCGAGTTCGGTCTTAGTTACTGATAGCCAGAATACTCGCCTGGTACGAGCCGACAAACACATCGAAATCGCCCACTTCGTTCTGCTCCAATTCCGCCTGCTGCGCCAGCGAGGTGCGCGCCAGCTCCTCAAAGCGTGCCTGCTCTTCAGCCGGCAACGGCTCGCGGCGGAAGTACTCGGCGTGCACTTCGCTCTGATGCAGCGAGAACTGCGCGAAACTCTCTTTGCGCTCGGCCATCGCCGCCAGCACCTGGGCCGACGGTGTCAGGGACGGGTCATTGACCTTGGCCAGTTGGGCGTCCAACGCGTGACTGTGTTCGGTGATGCCGTGGCTTTCATCGAGCAGGGCGGCCAGCGGCGCGATTTGTTCTAACAATTCGGTAGCCCATTCCTTCATGTCCACGGCCTGGCCCTGACGCTGCAATTGCAGGCCCGGACGGCGGCCTTCTTTGACCACGCTGAGGAAGTTGGAGGTGGCGTTGCTGCACTCGTTGTTGGCGAACAGCGGGCTCTCGTTGAGGGCGCAGTACAGCAGGAACGCGTCAAGGAAGCGCGACTCCGGCAGGTCGATGCCCATCGGCAGGAACGGGTTTATATCCAGGCAACGCACTTCAATGTACTGGATACCCCGCGCCATCAGCGCCTGGATCGGCCGTTCGCCGGTGTAAGTCACGCGCTTGGGGCGGATGTTGGAGTAGTACTCGTTTTCGATCTGCAGGATGTTGGTGTTGAGTTGCACCCACTCACCGTCCTTGTGCGTGCCGATTTCGACGTACGGCGCGTAGGGCGTTGCCACCGCTTTGCGCAGGCTGTCGGTGTAGCTTGCCAGGTCGTTGTAGCAGGGCGTCAGGCCGGCCTGGGCGTTACTCTGGTAACCCAGGTCACTCATGCGCAGGCTGGTGGCGTAAGGCAGATACAGGGTGTCGGCGTCGAGTACTTCCAACTGGTGCGAACGTCCGCGCAGGAACCCGGCATCCAGGGCCGGCGAAGCACCGAACAGGTACATCAGCAGCCAGCTGTAGCGGCGGAAATTGCGGATCAGCGCGATATACGCGTCGGACTGGAAGTCGCGATCAGTGCCGACATAGCCCTCGTCTTGCTTGAGCAGCGGCCACAATTTTTCCGGCAGCGAGAAGTTGTAGTGGATGCCGGCGATGCACTGCATGGTCTTGCCGTAACGCAGGGCCAGACCCTTGCGATACACATACTTGAGTTGTCCGATATTGGAGGTGCCGTAGTAGGCAATCGGAATATCTTCTTCGGCCGGCAATGGGCACGGCATCGAAGGACTCCACAGGTATTCGCTGCCCAGCTTGGTGTAGGCGAACCGATGGATTTTTTCCAGGCTGCTCAGGGTATCGGCCGGGTTGGGCAGGGCTGGGGTGATGAACTCCAGCAGCGATTCCGAGTAGTCAGTGGTGATCTGTTCGT
This sequence comes from Pseudomonas rhodesiae, assembly GCF_013285305.1. Lineage (NCBI taxonomy): Bacteria > Pseudomonadati > Pseudomonadota > Gammaproteobacteria > Pseudomonadales > Pseudomonadaceae > Pseudomonas > Pseudomonas rhodesiae. The sequence goes on from NZ_CP054205.1 coordinate 486,205, forward strand.
GGGTCAACGCAGCGCCCAGGGCTTCGGGGTGCGGCGTCTGCGCCAGGCGACCTTCACCCGTGACACGTAGGCATTCGCGCTCGATGCCGTGCAGGCACTGCTCTAGCAGGGAGAGGTGTTCGCGCTTGCCGAGCAGGGCCAGGCGGCGGTTGAGAAGTTCGCTCAAGTTGGATTCCTTCACGCGTCAGTCGCCCCAATATGGGGGTGGGCAGGACGGTCTACAAGGGTGAAGTTAAAACTGGCGTGATCGCCTGGTTTTGAGTCAAGTTGACCCGCTTTGAAAAAGCCTACTTCATTCCATGAATTGGGCTATAGCACAGCGAGAAAATTCCGACGCTGTTTCAGCAGCGCCGAAATTAACTCAAATCGAGGGTGGGGAGCTATAGGACAGCGAACGTGCCCTGTGCTTTTGCGACAAGTCTTTCGCCTTGGTACACATCCGCCTCGACCACCAACGTGCGCCGGCCGGCGTGAACGATGCGGCTGGTGCACATCACCTCACCGTCTTCCACGGCGCGGATGTAATTGATCTTGCATTCGATGGTCGCGCTCTGCTGGTCGAAACCATGGGAACTGGAGCAAGCCAGTCCCATGGTGATGTCCACCAGACTGAAAATCGCCCCGCCATGCAGCTTGCCCGCGCGGTTGCGCAGATGCGGCTCCAGGCTCAGGGCCACCTCGGCAACGCCCTGCTCCAGGCGTTGCAGGCGACAGCCGATCAGTTCGCTGAACGCGCTCTGGGTCAAGCCGGCCGGGATCTCCATCAACGCTTCTTCAACTGTTTGGCATTGGCGAACAGCGAGGCCATGGCGTTGTTGCTAGGCGCCGCGGTGGCGGTTTCCTTGCGCGGTGCGCTGTTCTGCGACTGACGCGGCGCCGAGCCAGGACGCGCCCCCCGCGCGCCATCGATTTTTTCTCCGGGGGTGTCGCTCATACGCATCGACAGGCCAACGCGTTTGCGCGGGATATCCACTTCCATGACCTTGACCTTGACCACGTCACCGGCCTTGACCGCTTCGCGTGGGTCCTTGATGAATTTCTCCGAAAGCGCGGAGATATGCACCAAACCGTCCTGATGCACGCCGATATCCACAAAGGCGCCGAAGTTGGTCACGTTGGTCACCACACCTTCGAGGATCATGCCCAGTTGCAGGTCCTTGAGGTCTTCGACACCGTCCTGGAACTCGGCGGTCTTGAACTCGGGGCGTGGGTCGCGGCCCGGTTTTTCCAGTTCTTGCAGGATGTCGGTGATAGTCGGCACGCCGAAGGTTTCGTCGGTGTACTTCTTCGGGTCCAGGCGCTTGAGGAACGCGGCGTCGCCAATCAGCGAGCGGATGTCGCGGTCGGTCTCGGCGGCAATGCGTTGCACCAGCGGGTAGGCTTCCGGGTGGACCGCCGAGGCGTCCAGTGGGTTGTCACCGTTCATGACGCGCAGGAAGCCGGCAGCCTGCTCGAAGGTTTTTTCGCCCAGGCGCGCGACTTTTTTCAGCGCGGCGCGGGTTTTAAAGGCGCCATTTTCATCGCGGTGGTTGACGATGTTCTGTGCCAGGGTGGCATTGAGGCCGGAAATCCGCGCCAGCAGCGCCACCGAGGCGGTGTTGACGTCCACGCCCACGGCGTTCACGCAGTCTTCGACGACCGCGTCCAGGCCGCGTGCCAGCTTCAACTGCGACACATCGTGCTGGTACTGGCCGACGCCGATGGATTTAGGGTCGATCTTCACCAGTTCGGCCAGCGGGTCCTGCAGGCGACGGGCAATGGACACCGCGCCACGGATCGACACGTCCAGGTCCGGGAATTCCTTGGAGGCCAGCTCCGACGCCGAGTACACCGACGCACCCGCTTCGGACACCATGACCTTGGTCATCTTCATGGCTGGGTATTTTTTGATCAGTTCGGCGGCCAGTTTGTCGGTTTCACGGCTCGCGGTGCCGTTGCCGATGGCAATCAGGTCTACCGAGTGCTTGGCGCACAGGGCGGCGAGGATCGCGAGCGTCTGGTCCCACTTGTTATGCGGCACATGCGGATACACGGTCGCGTGGTCCAGCAGCTTGCCGGTGGCGTCCACCACCGCGACCTTGCAACCGGTGCGCAGGCCCGGATCGAGCCCCAGGGTAGCGCGCGGGCCGGCCGGGGCGGCCAGCAGCAGGTCGTGCAGGTTGTGGGCGAACACGTTGATCGCTTCGGTCTCGGCGCCGTCGCGCAGTTCGCCGAGCAGGTCGGTTTCCAGGTGGGTGTAGAGCTTGACCTTCCAGGTCCAGCGCACGACTTCACTGAGCCACTTGTCCGCAGGACGGTTCTGATTCTGGATGCCGAATTGTTGACCGATCATCCCTTCGCACGGGTGCATGGTGCCCGGCAGTTCGTCGCCGACTTTCAGCGCGGAGCTGAGAATACCTTCGTTGCGGCCACGGAAAATGGCGAGGGCACGGTGGGAAGGCATGCTCTTGAGCGGTTCGTCGTGTTCGAAATAGTCACGGAACTTGGCGCCTTCTTCCTCCTTGCCGGCGATTACGCGGGCGCTGAGGATGGCTTCTTGCTTCAAGTAGTTACGCAGTTTTTCCAGCAGGCTGGCGTCTTCGGCGAAGCGCTCCATCAAGATATACTTGGCGCCTTCCAGCGCCGCCTTGGTGTCGGCGACGCCTTTTGCGGCATCGACAAAGCGCGCGGCTTCGGTTTCTGGAGTCAGAGACGGGTCGTTGAACAACCCATCGGCCAATTCGCCGAGGCCGGCTTCCAGGGCGATCTGGCCCTTGGTGCGGCGCTTTTGCTTGTAGGGCAGGTAAAGGTCTTCGAGGCGGGTCTTGGTGTCCGCGAGCTTGATGTCGCGCTCCAGTTGCGGGGTCAGCTTGCCTTGTTCCTCGATGCTGGCGAGGATGCTGATGCGCCGTTCGTCGAGTTCTCGCAGGTAGCGCAGGCGCTCTTCCAGATGCCGCAACTGGGTATCGTCGAGGCTGCCGGTCACTTCTTTACGGTAACGGGCGATGAAGGGCACCGTGGAGCCTTCATCCAGTAGAGCGACGGCCGCTTCGACCTGTTGTGGGCGTACACCGAGTTCCTCGGCAATGCGGCTGTTGATGCTGTCCATAAAACCACCTGAAATTCTGAAAAGCAGCTCGGGAGCCCGGTAAACAAGGCGTTGCGAGGCTGGTTGAGCGGCCCGACCGGCGCCGCTGCCTGGGTCAAGAGGCAGCCTATTGACCCTCGAAATCGAAAAAATCGCGACAAGCGGGTGAAAAAAGCCCGGCAGTAAACGGTAACGATCTGACGTTGCCCTGCACGACGGCGCGGCATTATAACCAGCGTTCTGCTCTTGGGGGGTACTGTGCCGGAGGGGTGTAGGGCGCGGGTTCGCTGGCAGTAGAGGAAAAATCTGCTAACAATGCACACGGTGCGTATAACGGCAGCTACGCCATAATGCGCGCCGAGATAAGAGGAGCATCCAATGAGCAGCACTGCACAAACTGCTGAAGGCGAAAAAATTCTCATCGTTGATGACGATCCAGGGCTGAGCAGCCTGCTGGAGCGTTTCTTCAACTCCAAGGGCTATCGTGCCCGCGCGGTACCGAACACCGAGCAAATGGACCGCCTTCTGGGGCGCGAAGTCTTCAACCTTGTCGTGCTCGATCTGATGCTTCCCGGCGAAGATGGCTTGACTGCGTGCAAGCGTCTGCGCGGCGCCAATAACCAGATTCCAATCATCATGCTCACCGCCAAGGGCGATGAGCTGAGCCGCATCAAGGGCCTCGAACTGGGCGCCGATGACTACCTGGCCAAGCCTTTCAACCCTGACGAGTTGATGGCGCGTGTCAAAGCTGTACTGCGTCGCCAGGCGCCAGCGGTGCCGGGTGCTCCGGGCAGCGAAGATGAAAGCGTGACCTTTGGCGATTACGAACTGTCGCTGGCGACCCGCGAACTCAAGCGCGGTGAAGAAGTGCACATGCTGACCACCGGCGAATTTGCCGTGCTCAAGGCGCTGGTGATGAACGCCCGCCAGCCGCTTACCCGTGACAAGTTGATGAACCTGGCCCGTGGTCGCGAGTGGGATGCCTTGGAGCGTTCCATCGATGTGCAGATCTCCCGTTTGCGCCGGATGATCGAACCGGACCCGTCCAAGCCGCGCTATATCCAGACAGTGTGGGGCGTGGGTTACGTGTTCGTGCCGGATGGCACCGCTACCAAGTGACCGATGATTTGCAGAGGTGGGCATCCCGGCATTTGACCCCGTAAAGGTCGACGGGATGCTCGGCGTCTGCAATTCTGCGAGCGCCGCTCATTCTTGCAAGGTGTCCAGCTGTCCTCTATGAAAACCCCGTTGTGGTTCCCGCAAAGTTTCTTCTCCCGCACCCTCTGGCTGGTGCTGATCGTCGTTCTGTTTTCCAAGGCACTCACGCTGGTTTATCTGCTGATGAACGAGGATGTGCTGGTGGACCGGCAATACAGCCACGGCGTTGCTCTTACACTGCGTGCCTATTGGGCCGCTGACCCCGAGAATCGCGAGAAAATCGCCAAGGCTGCCACCCTGGTGCGCGTGGCGGGCGCCGGTGTGCCGGAAGGCGAGCAGCATTGGCCCTACAGCGAGATTTACCAGCGTCAGATGCAGGCCGAATTGGGCAAAGACACCGAAGTGCGGCTGCGCATGCATGTGTCACCGGCGTTGTGGGTGCGTGCGCCAAGCCTGGGTGAGGATTGGCTGAAAGTGCCGCTGTATCCGCATCCATTGCGCGGGCAGAAAATCTGGAACGTATTGGGCTGGTTCCTGGCCATCGGCTTGCTTTCGACGGCGTCCGCGTGGATCTTCGTGCGCCAGCTCAACCAACCGCTGAAGCGCCTGGTGTTCGCCGCCCGCCAGTTGGGCCAGGGCCGTAGTGTGCGACTGCCGGTGAGTGACACACCCAGCGAAATGACGGAGGTATACGGCGCCTTCAACCAGATGGCGGAAGACGTCGAACAGGCCGGTCGCGAACGCGAGTTGATGTTGGCGGGGGTGTCCCACGATCTGCGCACACCTTTGACACGCCTGCGCCTCTCCCTGGAGTTGATGGGCAACCATACGGACCTGACGGATGACATGATTCGGGACATTGAGGACATGGACGCCATCCTCGATCAGTTCCTGGCATTTATCCGTGACGGCCGCGATGAGGTAGTCGAGCAAGTCGATCTCACCGATCTGGTGCGTGAAGTCGTGGCCCCCTATAACCAAAATGGCGAACAGGTACGCATGCGCCTGGAACCGATCCAGCCGTTCGCGCTGCGGCGGGTGTCGATGAAGCGCCTGTTGAACAACCTGATTGGCAACGCCCTTCATCACGCCGGTACGGATGTGGAAGTGGCGGCGTACGTGTCCGGCGATAGCGCTGCGCCTTATGTGGTGCTGAGTGTGATGGACCGCGGCACCGGCATTGATCCTGCGGAGCTGGAAGGCATCTTCAACCCCTTTACCCGAGGTGATCGTGCGCGCGGAGGCAAAGGGACAGGCTTGGGCTTGGCGATTGTGCGGCGGATTGCGTCGATGCATGGCGGCAATGTCGAGCTGCGCAATCGCGAGGGAGGCGGGCTGGAGGCGCGGGTGCGGTTGCCGCTTGGGCTGATGTTGCCTAGAGACGCGGTATAAAAAAACAGCGGCAAGTTTCGAAGCTTAAAGCCGCAAGCAAAAGGCAGACAGCTTTTGCCCTTTCTTGCAGCTTATAGCTTGAAGCAAACAGCTGCGTCCCTAACCCTTGCCCTTGGTCCTGGTCATGTTCGGCCCGCCATTCTTTTCCAGATGCTGAATGATGATCCCCGCCACATCCTTGCCCGTGGTGGTCTCGATCCCTTCCAGGCCGGGTGAGGAGTTCACTTCCATCACCAGCGGGCCATGGTTGGAACGCAAAATATCCACGCCTGCCACCGCCAGGCCCATCACCTTGGCTGCTCGTAGCGCGGTCATGCGTTCTTCCGGAGTGATTTTGATCAAGCTGGCGCTGCCGCCACGGTGCAGGTTGGAGCGGAATTCCCCCGGCTTGGCCTGGCGTTTCATCGCCGCGATGACTTTGTCACCCACCACGAAGCAGCGAATATCCGCACCGCCGGCTTCCTTGATGTACTCCTGCACCATGATGTTCTGCTTGAGGCCCATGAAGGCTTCGATCACCGACTCGGCTGCGGTGGCGGTTTCACACAGCACCACGCCGATGCCTTGGGTGCCTTCCAATACCTTGATCACCAGCGGTGCGCCGTTGACCATTTCGATCAGGTCCGGGATGTCGTCGGGGGAGTGGGCAAAGCCGGTGACCGGCAAGCCGATGCCTCGGCGCGACAACAGCTGTAGGGAACGCAGTTTGTCCCGTGATCGAGCAATGGCGACCGACTCATTCAGGGGAAATACGCCCATCATTTCAAACTGGCGCAAGACCGCGCAGCCATAGAAGGTCACCGACGCGCCGATGCGTGGGATGACCGCATCGAAACCCTCCAGAGGCTTGCCACGGTAGTGAATCTGCGGCTTGTGGCTGGCAATGTTCATATAGGCACGCAACGTGTCTATCACCACCATTTCATGGCCACGTTCGGTGCCGGCTTCGACCATGCGGCGGGTGGAATACAGACGCGGGTTTCGCGACAGCACAGCAATCTTCATGCAGCACCTGGGGCAGAAATAGTAGAGACCGGGAACACCGGCTTGTCTTGAACGTACTTGACGCCGGGATTGACCACCAATTGGCCGTCAATCAGCGCCTTGGAACCCAGCAACAGGCGGTAACGCATGGCTTTGCGGCAGGCCAGGGTGAATTCCACCCGCCATACTCGGTCGCCCAATGCCAGCGTGGTGCTGATCACATAGCGCACCTGCGCATGGCCGTTGGAGCTTTTGATGGTTTTCATCGTCACCAGGGGCGCTTCGCAGCGACGATGCCGCAGTTGCACCACGCTGCCCAGGTGCGCGGTAAAGCGCACCCACTTTTCGCCGTCGCGTTCGAACGGCTCGATGTCAGTGGCGTGCAAGCTGGAGGTGCTGGCCCCCGTGTCGATCTTCGCACGCAGACCTGCCACTCCCAGGTCGGGAAGGGCCACCCACTCACGCAGACCCACAACGGTCAAATGATCAAATGTCTTCAATATGGCTAACCGGTCAATTCGCCCAGGCCTGGGAGGGGATCTCGGCCAAAGCATTGAATGCGGGCCTGGCGAACCAATAGCCCTGCATCAGAAATATTCCACAGTCGGACAGGAAGTCTCGCTCACCAGCACTTTCGATGCCTTCGGCGATGACAGTAACCCCCAACTGCTCACAGATTGTGACAATCCCCCGGACGATTACCTGGCGAACACGATCCTTGTCGACATCGCGAATCAGCGCCATATCGAGTTTGATCAAGTCAGGTTGGAAATCGGCCAGCAGGTTCAGCCCCGAATAGCCCGCGCCGAAATCATCGATGGCGGTCTTGAAGCCGAATTCCCGATATTCACGCAGAATATTCGTCAAATGGCGATAGTTATCTACATGCTCGCTTTCCAGCGTCTCGAAAATCAGCTGGTTCAGCGGGAAATTGTGCGCGCGAGCCGCTTCGAGTGTGCTGCGGATACACAACTCCGGACGGTACACGGCGTTAGGCATGAAGTTGATCGACAGGTGCGTTTGCATCCCCAGCGCAGCGGCCCCGGCAATCGCCTGGGTACGGCAGCGTTGGTCGAAGCGGTAACGATTGCTTTCGTTAACCTGTTGCAGCACCGAGAGCGCTCCTTCTCCGTTGACGCCACGCACCAGCGCCTCATTGGCAAAAATCGAATGGTCCCGAAGGTCTACGATTGGCTGGTAGGCGAACGCAAAATCGAACCCTAAGGGTTCGCTCTGCTGGCAGCCCACGCACCGTTGACCCGGCGAGGTGAGTGAAAGGGGAAAGTCGGTCACGGCGTATCCTCGCGAAAACGGGGTGCTACCTGGCGTATCTTAGGTGAGCCTTGGGATTTATGCGTCGAAGGGTTTCAACGGTAAAGTTGCGACATTTTTCAGAGAGAGGAATTCAAGTGGCTCAAAAGCAGGAAGAGGAAGACAAGGTCCGCTTGGACAAGTGGCTGTGGGCTGCGCGCTTCTATAAAACCCGCGCCTTGGCCAAGGCCGCGATTGAAAGCGGCAAAGTGCATCACCGAGGGGAACGCTGCAAGCCGGGTAAAGAGCCGCGTGTTGGCGATGAATTTGAGATTCGTACGGGGTTTGATGAAAAGACCATCGTGGTCCAGGCATTGTCGATCGTGCGGCGCGGGGCACCTGAAGCCCAGACGCTGTACGTCGAAACCCAAGCCAGCATCGCCAAGCGCGAACAAGCGGCGGCGATGCGCAAGGCTGGGGCGTCAGGCCTGACCACTGACGGTAAACCGAGCAAGAAGCAACGCCGCGACTTGTTCAAGTTTCGCGGCAGTGGCAATGACGATTGATTGCGCCAATCACGCTGTCATCGCTGTGTGCCGCGTCGCGGTGTTAAGAGAAGGTGCGCATGACGCTCAGTCGACCGAGCACTGGCAGTTTGCCAAATACTCCGAAAATCGGTGCCGTTAACCGCAGCAGTACACCGGAAACCTTCGCGGCAAAAGGCGTGTAATAACCCCAACCCAAGGCCAGCAGCGCCAGTAACACTCCACCGATGTAATCGTCCTGACCCCAATGCGCACCGGCGACCAGGCGCGGCATCATGAACAGCAGCGCCAGGCCCCAGATCACCAATACTTGGCCGATTCGCTTGGCAAACACGCTCATGAACATCCCCCAGATCAAGAGCACCGACGCATGATCGCCGGGAAAGCTCTGGCTGGAGCGATCCTTCAACTCCCAGGTTTTTTCCAGCCCTGGGAAATAGTCGCTCATCTGGATAGCGCCGCTGATCATCATCGACGGGCTGCTGTGTTGCCAGCCCATCTGCGCTGCAAGTTTGGAAAACAGCATGCGAATAAACAGCAGCAATAGCAGGATGCTGAAGAACCCGAAAAACGCCTGGCGAACCTGCATGGCTTTGAACACCCAATCGCCGCGAATCAACAGCGCCAGCAGAATCACCCCGACTACCGCATCGAACGGTCGCAAACTCGCCACGGCCCACACATGCAGCCAGGCTGAACTTGTGGCCAGCGGGTCATTGAGCAGATGAAATAGCCATTCGTCGAAAACTACGCACAGCATCTGCCCCGTGGGCCATAGCCAAAAGCACAGCAGCCCGATAGCGAGTAGATTGCAGAGCGCCCACCCCCCGAGGTTCCACCTGGCTTGGAACAAACCCGGATTGTTCATAAACTGTCCCTCTTCGCTCTGTAAAATCGCACCAGTTTGGTGCCAAAGCGTTTAATTTTATAAACTTTGTAACCATTTTGTCATCACTTCAGATATCCGACCTATGACTGATTTGCCGCATACCGACTTCACCCAACGCTTCATCTTCGACGACAGCGACGCTCGCGGCGAACTGGTGTCGCTGGAACTCAGCTATGCCGAAGTCCTTGCCAAACACGCCTATCCAGAGCCGGTCGCGCAATTGCTCGGCGAGCTGATGGCCGCGGCGGCGCTGCTGGTGGGTACCATGAAATTCGACGGTTTGCTGATCCTGCAGGCCCGCTCCGAGGGCCCGATTCCGCTGCTGATGATCGAGTGTTCCAGCGAGCGCGATATTCGTGGTCTGGCCCGCTACGAGGCCGAGCTGATCGCCCCGGACGCGAGCTTGTCCGACCTGATGCCCAACGGCGTATTGGCGCTCACCGTCGACCCGACCGAAGGCCAGCGTTACCAAGGGATTGTCGACCTTCACGGTAAAACCCTGTCGGAATGCTTCACTAACTATTTCGTGATGTCCCAGCAAGTGGGCACCAAGTTCTGGCTCAACGCCGACGGCAAGCGCGCCCGCGGCATGCTGTTGCAGCAACTGCCGGCAGATCGCATCAAGGACGAAGACGATCGCGCGGAAAGCTGGCGCCACACCATCGCCCTGGCCGACACGTTGAAAGCCGAAGAGTTGCTTGGCCTTGACAACGAAACCATCCTGCATCGTCTCTACCATGAGGAAGAGGTGCGGTTGTTCGATGCACAAAGCCTGCGCTTCCATTGCAGTTGCTCCCGCGAGCGTTCGGGCAATGCGCTGGTCAGCCTTGGCCTGCACGACGCGCAAAATCTTGCGGCGGAGCATGGCGGCAAGGTCGAGATCGATTGCCAGTTCTGTAACCAGCGCTACCTGTTCGATGCTGCCGATATCGCCCAATTGTTTGCTGGTGCAGGCGTCGACACCCCTTCCGGTACCCGCCACTAAAACGTTTAAGTACAGGTAAATCACCTGTGAATCGCCGGATTAGCGCTGTTCTGACGGGAGGGCCCTACTCTTTTTGGGCTTTTCTGGCATAATCCGGCCCACTTTTTTCGCGGTAGTAGTGCGCGACTTTCTACTACAAAACGTTTGGAGCACTCGGCCATAGGCCGACGGGGAACCTCATGACGCAAGCCAACAACGCCGTATACACCGATCTGAGTGTTGACGATCTGGTTAAAGAAGCCCTGAAGCGCGGTGAAGGCGTGCTTGCCGATACTGGTGCGCTGGTCGTAGAAACCGGGCACCGCACCGGCCGTTCGCCAGTCGATCGTTTCATCGTTGAAGAGCCTTCCACTCAGGACGCCATCGCCTGGGGCCCGATCAACCGCAAGTTCCCAGCCGACAAATTCGACGCTCTGTGGGCTCGCGTCGAGGCGTTCAACAACGCGCAAGAGCATTTCGTTTCCCACGTTCATGTAGGTGCTTCCGAAGCTCACTACCTGCCGGTGAAGATGACCACCCAGACTGCTTGGCAGAACCTGTTCGGTCGTTGCCTGTTCATTAACCCGGCGAAATACAACCCGGCGGGTCGCGACGAATGGCAAGTGCTCAACGTGGCCAACTTCGAGTGCGTGCCGGAGCGCGACGGCACTAACTCCGACGGTTGCGTGATCCTCAACTTCGCCCAGAAAAAAGTGCTGATCGCGGGCATGCGTTACGCCGGCGAAATGAAGAAAGCCATGTTCTCGGTGCAGAACTTCCTGCTGCCGGCCGCCGATGTACTACCGATGCACTGCGCCGCCAACATCGGCGAAGCAGGCGACGTGACCCTGTTCTTCGGCCTGTCGGGCACTGGTAAAACCACCCTGTCGGCCGACGAAAGCCGTTACTTGATCGGTGACGACGAACACGGCTGGGGCGAGGGTGTAGTGTTCAACATCGAAGGCGGTTGCTATGCCAAGTGCATCGACCTGTCCGAGAAGAACGAGCCTGTCATCTGGAAAGCTATCAAGCACGGTGCTGTGTTGGAAAACGTGGTGATCGACGATGCCAAGCACGCCGACTACACCAACGTGAGCCTGACCCAGAACAGCCGCGCTGCTTACCCGTTGGAGCACGTTGCCAAGCGTTCCGAGAAGAACCTGGGCGGCGAGCCTAACGCGGTGATCTTCCTGACCTGCGACCTGACTGGCGTACTGCCGCCCGTGTCGATCCTCAGCGAAGAACAAGCGGCCTATCACTTCTTGTCCGGCTACACCGCGCTGGTGGGCTCCACCGAAATGGGTTCGGGCAGCGGCATCAAGTCCACCTTTTCCACCTGCTTCGGTGCGCCGTTCTTCCCACGTCCGGCCGGCGAATACGCAGAGCTGTTGATCAAGCGTATCCGCGGTTTCGGCTCCAAGGTCTACCTGGTCAACACCGGCTGGACCGGCGGCGGCTACGGCGTCGGCAAGCGCTTCAACATCCCGACCACTCGCGGCGTGATCGCAGCGATCCAGAGCGGCGCGTTGGTCGGTGCTGAAACCGAACATCTCGACACCATCAACCTCGACGTGCCATTGGCCGTACCGGGCGTTGAAACCGGCCTGTTGAACCCACGTAACACCTGGGCTGACAAAGCCGCTTACGATGAAGCAGCGAAGGCGCTGGCTGGTCTGTTCATCGAGAACTTCAAGAAGTTTGAAGTGAGCGACGCGATCAAGGCTGCGGGTCCGAAGTTGTAAAATTCGGAAACTGTGAAAAAGCCGCCCCTTGTGGGCGGCTTTTTTATGGGCGTCAGGCTGGCGAAGATACCCATGTGGGAAGGCTCAGTATTTTTGCGCTCAGCTCAGATTTTCCAGTGTTTGCGTGTCCCAACTGTGGGTTTTGATGGCCAGGTAGAGCATACCGATAGTCAGCGGGACCTTGTCGCCATGCCCTTTGCTGCGACGTTTGAGGAACACGTCAAAGACCGGCGGGTTGAAGTAGCGATAAGTGTCGTAGTCGCCCAGGTCGAGGGCAAACTCCTGCTCCAGTGCTTCCATAAGCTGTTTGGCTTCACTGCCGTCACAGCCCAAGTCGAAATTAAGTGAGGTTTGCAGGCGGATGGTCTTGTGTTTCGGCAGACCGATTTCTTCGTGCAGCAATTGCAAGAGTTGCTGCATAACGGGGTCTTCGGGGAAGTTGGGGGCGAGGTTCATGGTGGGGGCTGTGGTTAAGTGATGGCTGGTTTTTGCCTTGCAATATAGATTTTGGGTGCTCAATAACCCGATACCGATCACAAAGGCCACGACTGGCAAGCTTTCTAAGTGGGCCTCTCTGATCCAAGAGGTGGCATAGAAAAGAAGTGCTGGCCCAGTTACCAAAAGGCAGAGTCCAAGCCACTTTCTGAGTGCTGGTAGCTTTATTGTTCTGTCGACGAGTGCGGCCAGTATGAGCAGGAGCAGCAGATTGGTCCACTGGGTGTAATCGCTCATCGTATCAGCCCCCCTGGAACTGTCGGACCATAGCCGACAGTGAACGCTGAGGGCCGATTCCGCCGCTGACCTGCGCGTCCAGGCCTATAACTACGTCGCCGGCGTGATAGCTGCGAATGATGCCTTTCACTGTCAGGGTGGCGGTCGCGCCAACAATGCCTCCGATAGGTCGAGATACCAGGCTGATAGGTGCAGCCAGAGCGCCTCCAATCAATCCTGAGATGATGTCTGCTCGAGTGTTGAGCACGTCTGCCTGTTGCCGATTCAGAGGCTTTGAAATCGCGAGCTTCATTTTGCAAGGTAAGTCGCGGGCAAGCATTTTTTCGTAAAGATCCCTGATGTGGCTCCTCAGCTCGTTTGCGGTGTTTCCTGCTCCCAGTAGGCATAGGTTGCCCAAAGCATTCCGATTTTCAGGCACAACAGTGAAGCGCATCACTGTGAACGTGATGCCATAGTGGCCGATGTGTTGAGTCCTTTCGATGTTCACGGGGTTCTGCCGAGAAAGTAGAGACCGCGTTATTTTCATGCAGTTACGGCTAGCTTCTATAGAGGGGTAAGCGGGCGTTTGGAGCAGTTTGGGAAGGGGATGTCGTGGCGTTTGGTGATTTCCTACAACTGTTTCCGGCATTCGTGGCTAGGCAGCGACGCACCGGATAGGACTGGCCAAATGTGGAAACCGGGCTTGGCCGAGGCTCCGCTATCGCAGGGGTGGCTGTGCGTGGCGTGTAGCGTTGGGATTTCAAAGCGTTCCCACGTAGCGCTGATACATCGCTCAGCAATGGGTAGCGTCAGGCTGAAGCAGATACCCCTGTGAAAAGGCTCAGTGTTTTTGCGCTCAGCTCAGATTTTCCAGTGTTTGCGTGTCCCAACTGTGGGTTTTGATGGCCAGGTAGAGCATACCGATAGTTAGCGGGACCTTGTCGCCATGCCCTTTGCTGCGACGTTTGAGGAACACGTCAAAGACCGGCGGGTTGAAGTAGCGATAAGTGTCGTAGTCGCCCAGGTCGAGGGCAAACTCCTGCTCCAGTGCTTCCATAAGCTGTTTGGCTTCACTGCCGTCACAGCCCAAGTCGAAATTAAGTGAGGTTTGCAGGCGGATGGTCTTGTGTTTCGGCAGACCGATTTCTTCGTGCAGCAATTGCAAGAGTTGCTGCATAACGGGGTCTTCGGGGAAGTTGGGGGCGAGGTTCATGATGGGCGCACTCAAGAGTGGGTGAGGAGGATGGTTGCGTTGTAGGCGGTATTTGTTTCGAGTGATGAAGAGCGCTAAGCCCACCAAGAACACAAAGACAGGCAGGAACGGCATTCTGAGGATCACTGCTACGTAGGGTAGGAGGAACGTCAAAATAAGGCCTGTTATGAGGCAAGTGACAGCGAAGCGCTTTCTGAGCAGAGGGTCTGTTATGTGATAGTGCAGCACCCAATAGATAATGAGAAAAGAAGCGAATTGAAGATAAAGGGCCATGTTACTAAGACTCGTCCGAGTAGACATGCATTGAAAGTATTGACCGCTGAGGCCCTATGCCTCCTTTCACACTGGCATCCAGACCGATGATGATGTCTCCTGCGTGATATCTGCGAAGCTTGCCGGAAATCGAATCGCCAACGAAGCCCGCGGCGACTGTTGAAACCGCAACCCCCGGCGCTTTCACCGCACCGGAGAATATTTGTTTGATGAGCACGTTTTGGTCGTTTAGCCGATCGGCCTGACTCCGACTTAACGGAAAGGAAACCGCCACCGCCATATCGCACGGCAAGTCTCTGGCCAGCATTTTTTCGTACAACCTGCCTATCTGATCACGCACTTGCCGTGCTCGCGTTTTTGCTTCGCGCACACATAGATTGGCTAAAGCATTCCGATTTTCAGGCACAACAGTGAAGCGCATCACTGTGAACGTGATGCCATAGTGGCCGATGTGTTGAGTCCTTTCGATGTTCACGGGGTTCTGCCGAGAAAGTAGAGACCGCGTTATTTTCATGCAGTTACGGCTAGCTTCTATAGAGGGGTAAGCGGGCGTTTGGAGCAGTTTGGGAAGGGGATGTCGTGGCGTTTGGTGATTTCCTACAACTGTTTCCGGCATTCGTGGCTAGGCAGCGACGCACCGGATAGGACTGGCCAAATGTGGAAACCGGGCTTGGCCGAGGCTCCGCTATCGCAGGGGTGGCTGTGCGTGGCGTGTAGCGTTGGGATTTCAAAGCGTTCCCACGTAGCGCTGATACATCGCTCAGCAATGGGTAGCGTCAGGCTGAAGCAGATACCCCTGTGAAAAGGCTCAGTGTTTTTGCGCTCAGCTCAGATTTTCCAGTGTTTGCGTGTCCCAACTGTGGGTTTTGATGGCCAGGTAGAGCATACCGATAGTTAGCGGGACCTTGTCGCCATGCCCTTTGCTGCGACGTTTGAGGAACACGTCAAAGACCGGCGGGTTGAAGTAGCGATAAGTGTCGTAGTCGCCCAGGTCGAGGGCAAACTCCTGCTCCAGTGCTTCCATAAGCTGTTTGGCTTCACTGCCGTCACAGCCCAAGTCGAAATTAAGTGAGGTTTGCAGGCGGATGGTCTTGTGTTTCGGCAGACCGATTTCTTCGTGCAGCAATTGCAAGAGTTGCTGCATAACGGGGTCTTCGGGGAAGTTGGGGGCGAGGTTCATGATGGGCGCACTCAAGAGTGGGTGAGGAGGATGGTTGCGTTGTAGGCGGTATTTGTTTCGAGTGATGAAGAGCGCTAAGCCCACCAAGAACACAAAGACAGGCAGGAACGGCATTCTGAGGATCACTGCTACGTAGGGTAGGAGGAACGTCAAAATAAGGCCTGTTATGAGGCAAGTGACAGCGAAGCGCTTTCTGAGCAGAGGGTCTGTTATGTGATAGTGCAGCACCCAATAGATAATGAGAAAAGAAGCGAATTGAAGATAAAGGGCCATGTTACTAAGACTCGTCCGAGTAGACATGCATTGAAAGTATTGACCGCTGAGGCCCTATGCCTCCTTTCACACTGGCATCCAGACCGATGATGATGTCTCCTGCGTGATATCTGCGAAGCTTGCCGGAAATCGAATCGCCAACGAAGCCCGCGGCGACTGTTGAAACCGCAACCCCCGGCGCTTTCACCGCACCGGAGAATATTTGTTTGATGAGCACGTTTTGGTCGTTTAGCCGATCGGCCTGACTCCGACTTAACGGAAAGGAAACCGCCACCGCCATATCGCACGGCAAGTCTCTGGCCAGCATTTTTTCGTACAACCTGCCTATCTGATCACGCACTTGCCGTGCTCGCGTTTTTGCTTCGCGCACACATAGATTGGCTAAAGCATTCCGATTTTCAGGCACAACAGTGAAGCGCATCACTGTGAACGTGATGCCATAGTGGCCGATGTGTTGAGTCCTTTCGATGTTCACGGGGTTCTGCCGAGAAAGTAGAGACCGCGTTATTTTCATGCAGTTACGGCTAGCTTCTATAGAGGGGTAAGCGGGCGTTTGGAGCAGTTTGGGAAGGGGATGTCGTGGCGTTTGGTGATTTCCTACAACTGTTTCCGGCATTCGTGGCTAGGCAGCGACGCACCGGATAGAACTGGTCAAATGTGGGCGCCGGGATTGCCCACAATCACTGATCTACAGGTCTACTGATACACCGCTCAAAGATCGCCTCCAAGCCCCGATAGTCACACGCCACGGCATCAATATTCGCCGGTATCCATGCTGCCTGTTTCACCAGCCACCAATTCACCGAAAACCCCGCATTTACGATGATCTGTTCGAACAAAATTCGCTGCGCCCGGCCGTTGCCTTCGCGGAAAGGATGGATGACGTTGAGGTCGCCGTAAGCTTCGGCGATTTGTGTCACCAGTTCGGCTTGGCTTGTGCCGACGAACCAGTTTGCCTCTTCCATATGCCGAATGATCTTTGCCGCTTCCGGCTGGATGCGTTCCGGGGTGCAGAACAGGGTGTCGCCTTTCTGGATGTTGACGCTGCGCAGTTCGCCGGCCCAGTCGTAAATGTCGCTGAACAGCGTGCGGTGGAGGTATTGCAGGCGTTCTAGGTCGTAGGGAGGAGGGAAGAGCGGAAGGTTGCTCACGGCAATTTCGGATAATTCCCGCTCGGCTTGGTGCAGTTTGTGTTCATCGTGCAAATCGAGGCGATTGCGCAGGACGCTGCTACCGGGGTAGCAGTACGGGTCCTGGCCTACCCCGTATTTGTCGAGCATCAGCGTGGAGTGTTGCGGTACTTGGCAAGCACGGCTTCGCGGGTCGGCAGGGGTTTGTCGACGTCGGCTGGTTGGGTCTCGAACCCTTCCAGGCGCAGGCTGGCCAGGTAATTGGAACGGCGGATCTTGTGGTAGTGATCCTGTTTCTGCTCAAAGGTCAGTTCGCTCATCGCAGCGTCCTCCTGGGTGGCAAGGCTTGATTGTAGCGCAATGCGTCAGCGGGAAGGCGGGATAAAAACCACGTCACATTTTGTATAAATACTCCGCCATCGGGCTGAATTCAGCGTATGTTTCACCGCAAAATCTTGTAGGGCGATTCCGCCCTCTAATTAAAGGGAGTTAAGCATGGGTTTGCTTCGTGTTGCTTCGGCGATGTCATTGTGTGCGGTAGCTTTTTCGATCCAGGCTGAGCAATTGCCGATCGAAGTGCTGAGTGCGGTGGTCAAGGACCAGAAAATCGCTGATGCCGAAGTATTGCTGCAGCGCAATGGCGCACAAAACGTGGTGGGCCGCACCAACGCCCAAGGCCAAGTGACGCTGACCAGCGAAGCCGCCGATGATGCGAGCAATCTGCTGATCATCAAAAAGCCTGGCTATTCCAACCTGGTGGTCAAGTGTCCCTGTGCGGGCATGACCTATGCGATCAGCCCGGTTATGGAGAATCTCGACGGCCTGCGTGTCGTGCTGACCTGGGGCAAGACGCCGGAAGATCTCGATTCCCACATGATCTTCCCGGGCAACAATATCTACTTCGAAAACAAGCAGGGTACCGACGCCGAGTTGGACGTGGACGACGTCGACAGTTATGGCCCGGAAACCATCACCCTGCAGAAAAAACACTACGGCGAAAGTTATGTATATGCCGTGCATGACTTCACCAACATTGCCAATCCGAGCTCGCGCCAGCTGTCCAACAGCGAAGCCAAGGTGTTTGTGTACATGGGCCAGTCCCTGGTGCGCACTTACTATGTGCCGAAGAACCGCAGCGGCAACCTGTGGACCGTGTTCCGCATGACCGGCAGCGGTGACTTCCAGGACATCAACACCTTCAGCGGTGTAAAGGTGGACGCCAAGGACGTGCTCGACGCAGTCAAACCGCTGCTGGATGACAGCGTCGCGGTAACGGCAGTAGCCGTTAGCTCCTCCGCACAAGCGGATGCGAAACGTCTGAACGTGCAAGGTGAAGCGGCCTACCAGGCCGGCAACCTGGATCAGGCCATCGAGTTGTTCCGTCAGGCCATCGACCTGGATAACAGCTTCGGTAAAGCCTACGGCAACCTGGGCTTGGCCTATCAGAAGGCCGGTAACACCGCCGAGTCGATCTGGGCCAACCGCAAGGCCATCGCCCTGGCCACTGGTGCGAACGCCGCGACTGTACGTGCCGGTGCTTACTACAACATCGCCCGGATCTACGAAGCGGCCGGGCAATTCTCTGACGCGTTGCGTCACTACCAGTTGGCCAAGGAACAGAAGGCTAACCCGGTGTATGACACGGCGATTGAGCGCGTGCAGAACCGCTGATTCAGCATTTAGCGCTGTTCTGAACTACTGTGGGAGGGGTGACCCCTCCCACAGTTTTTTGTGGTTTTCCTACAACCACAGTCTCCCTTGTCGAATTTGGCCCAAGGCCATGGCTGCACCCTGTGTATCATCCTGTCTCGTTTTTCCATGCGACCTTTCTCGATTCGCTGAACCGGCTGAACTACGTTTTAAAGCCACCTTCAGCGGTCAATGGAGTGACAGCCTATGCACGACACCCTCCAGCAGGTTTTTGGTTATCCACAGTTTCGTACGGGCCAGGAAGACACCGTCAGCGCTGTGCTGGCCGGGCGTTCGGCCGCCGCCATTTTCCCGACCGGATCGGGTAAGTCTCTGTGTTACCAGCTGTCGGCGGTGTTGCTGCCACATTTGACGTTGGTGGTATCGCCGCTGCTGGCGCTGATGCAGGATCAATTGGGCTTCCTGCAGCGTCACGGTATTTCGGCGGGCAGTATCGATTCGGCGCAAAGCCGCGAGGACGCCAATGACGTGATGGCCCGGGCGCGTTCCGGCGAGTTGAAAATCCTGATGATTTCCGTGGAGCGCTTGAAGAACGAGCGTTTTCGCAACTTTCTGCAGAGCGTGCGGATATCGCTGCTAGTGGTGGATGAAGCCCACTGTATTTCCGAATGGGGCCACAACTTTCGTCCGGACTATCTGAAGCTGCCGGACTACCAGCGTCAGTTCAATATCCCACAGGCGCTTTTGCTGACGGCTACGGCGACGCCCGAGGTGATTGCCGATATGCAGACGAAGTTCGCCATCGCTGCTAACGATGTGGTCACCACCGGCTTCTACCGGCCCAACCTTAACCTGTTAGTGGAGCCGGTGAGCGGTGCAGACAAGCGTCGCAGGTTGATCCAGTGGATGAACGAGCGGGCCGGCCAGCCAAGTATCGTCTACGTCACCCTGCAGAAAACCGCCGAGCAGATTGCCGAACACCTGAACCGTCATGGCATCCAGGCCGAGGCTTATCACGCCGGTCTGCCCCACGATAAGCGCGAGGGCATTCAGCAGCGCTTCATGGACGGGCGCTCCAATTGCATCGTGGCCACCATCGCGTTTGGTATGGGGATCGACAAAAGTGACATCCGCAATGTGGTGCACTTCGACCTGCCCAAATCCATTGAAAACTACAGCCAGGAAATCGGCCGCGCCGGTCGCGATGGCCGGCCGTCCGACTGTTTGGTGCTGGCCAACCGCGACAGCCTCAATGTGCTGGAAAACTTTGTATACGGCGATACGCCCGAACAGGAAGGCATCCTGCGGGTGCTGGAGCAGTTGCAGGCAGCGCGCGGCGAAGGGCAGTGGGAGTTCCTACTCAGGTCATTGGCGGATCACAGCAATATCCGCGAACTGCCACTCAAGACGCTGCTGGTGCAACTGGAACTCAGGGGCGTAATCGCGCCGCGCTATGCGTTCTACGCCGAATACCGCTTTAAGTACCTGGTCGAGCCCGAGGCATTGTTGGCGCGGTTTTCCGGTGAACGGCAGCAGTTTGTAGCGGCGATCATCCAGGTGTGCAAGCGGGCAAAAACCTGGGCGACGGTAGATTTCGACGCGCTCCACCAGCAGCACAATGCCGTGCGCAGCCGTGTGGTGAAGGCCCTGGATTATTTTCAGGAGCAGGGTCTGATCGAGCTGGAAAGCAAGCAGATGACCGAAGTCTACAGCCTGCTGAATACCGAATTTGATCCACAGGCGCTGAGCCAGGAGTTATACACAGGCTTCAAGCAGCACGAGCTTGCGCAGGTGGCGCGGATTCACGCCATGCTGGAGCTGTTCGCCACCGAGCACTGCTTGGGGCAGCGACTGGCACGCTATTTCGGCGATGAAAACGCGCCTCAACGTTGCGGGCATTGTTCGGTCTGCCATGGCCAGGTGGCGCACCTGCCGCCGCCGCCGAGCTTGCCGGCGCTTGTGGATAAAAACTTTATGGGGCTGTGCGGTGATTTTATCCACAGGCATCATGAGCACACCGGTCACCTACCCGGCGCCGAGCGCCTGACGCGCTTCCTGGGCGGTATCAGCGTGCCGTTGTTCACCAAGTTGAAGGCACGAACTATTCCCGGTTTTGCCGCGTTGGAAGACTATCCCTATGCCGAGGTTCGCGCCTGGGCCCAGGCCCATTTGAACGAACTGTAACGCCCATTCGAAGAGAGGTGCCGATGCCTGACTCAATGCCGCAACGTGCTGATTACCGTCACTTCCAGCCGATCATTACGCGCTGGCACGACAACGATGTGTATGGCCATGTTAACAACGTCACCTATTACAGCTTCTTCGACACGGCGGTGAATACCTACCTGATCGACCAGGGCGGGCTGGATATTCATGACGGCGAAGTGGTTGGGTTTGTGGTCAGTTCGTCGTGCGATTACTTTGCGTCGATCGCTTACCCTGAGCGCGTTGAGATCGGCCTGCGCGTAGGCAAGCTGGGCAATAGCTCAGTGCAGTACGAGTTGGCGGTGTTTAAAGCAGACGAGGAGGATGCCTGTGCGGCGGGGCGTTTTGTGCATGTGTTTGTGGATCGGGGGACGAACCAGCCGGTGACGATTCCGGGAATGTTGCGCGAGGCATTGCAGAGATTGGTGGTGTGACCGCAGCAACCCATCTGGGAGGAGGGCAAGCCTCCTGCCACATGGGGTTTTGCTGTGTTTTTAAGGAATCAACGGTGGCGGTAGTGGTGCTTGTTCTTGCGATGCCCGTAAGCATGGCCACGGCCTGGGTGATCGTCACGGTAGTAGCGACGGTCGTCGCGGCCACGATAATGACGGTCATCGTCATCGCTCTTATTGCCCATGTAATTGCCCAAGGCACCGCCGGCGCCACCGCCTGCTGCTGAGCCGATCAGCGCGCCGGTGCTGCCGCCGACACTGCGGCCTACCACGTTGCCGCCCGCGGCGCCCAATGCGCCGCCGATGGCTGCTTCGCCACGGCTACGCTTGTCGGCGCCGACCGCGCTACCGCCCGCGCCGCCCAGGGCTGCGCCGATCGTCGAACCGGTGTTGCCGCCCAACTGCTGGCCGACCACAGAACCTAGAACCCCGCCCAATGCGCCGCCCACACCGGCTTCGGTGGTGCCACCGGCCATGGCTGCGCCACTGACCAGGCCAAGGGACAACAAGAGAATCGAGGAGAACTTCATTCGGGAAACCTCAAGGGGATGACGGCGCGATCCTGAGGCTGTATTGACATTGTGACAATAGAAATCCGACCAGTAACACGAGTTGTACACAATTCTATAAGTTACTGTTTTGAATAGGGAACTTAAGTGTTTTTTACGAGTCATTAGCTACTTCGGAACGGCCGCTTTTATGCAAAAGCGGCCTTTTTTGTGTCCGAAATGATCGATCAGGCCGAGCGCGACATGATCAAACCGCTGTCGCTCGCCGCTTCCAGACGAATCGCTACAAATTTCGACGTTGGCGTATGGCTGCCATCGCCTGTGCTTTCGAGCGGCACCAGTGGGTTCACTTCCGGGTAATAAGCGGCTGCTTGCCCGGCTGGAATATCAAATGCCAGCAAGGTGAAGCCCTTCACACGGCGCTCACGGCCGTCTTCCCACAGCGACACGATGTCAGCCTTCTGCCCCGGCTTGAAGCCCAGACGGATGATGTCGGCTTCATTGACGAACAGCACGTCACGCTGACCTTTGACCCCACGGTAGCGGTCGTCCAGGCCGTAGATCGTGGTGTTGTACTGATCGTGGGAGCGCATCGACTGCATGATCAGGTCCGGCACCCGGCCAGTGGCGTGGGTGCGCTCGTGGATCAAGTCCTTGGGCAGCACGTTCGGGCGGAAGTTGGCGCGTGTCGACGGCGTGTTCCATTTGCGCGCACCAGCCGCATTGCCCAGGTAGAAGCCGCCCGGGTTTTTGATTTTTTCGTTGAAATCCTTAAAGCCTGGAATGGTGTCGGCAATTAGATCGCGGATGCGCCCGTAGTCGGCCACCAGCCAGTTCCAGTCCACCGGCTGGCTGCCCAGGGTCGCGGCGGCAATGCCGGCCAGAATCGCCGGCTCGGATTTCATCAGGCTCGACAGCGGCTGCAATTGACCATTGGAGCCGTGGACCATGCTGAACGAGTCCTCCACCGTCACCGCCTGCGGGCCTTCGGCCTGGATATCGATGTCGGTACGGCCCAGGCACGGCAGGATCAGGGCGTCTTTGCCGTGCATCAGATGGCTGCGGTTGAGCTTGGTGCTGATCTGCACGGTCAGGTCGCAGTTGCGCAGCGCTTGGAAGGTGCGCGTGCTGTCCGGTGTGGCTTGTGCGAAGTTGCCACCCAGGCCGATAAATACTTTGGAGCGTCCTTCGAGCATGGCGTGGATCGCTTCGACTACGTTGTGGCCATTGGTGCGCGGCACCTGAAACTGGAAGCGGCGCTCCAACGAATCAAGGAACGCGACCGGCGGGCGCTCGTTGATGCCCATGGTGCGGTCGCCCTGCACGTTGCTGTGACCACGTACCGGGCACAGGCCGGAGCCCGGACGGCCGATATTGCCGCGCAGCAGCATCAGGTTGGCGATTTCCTGGATGGTCGGCACCGAGTGGCGGTGCTGGGTGATACCCATCGCCCAGCACATGATCACGTTCTTGCCTTTGGCGTACATACGCGCCGCTTGCTCGATTTCAACCAGGCTCAGGCCTGACTGCTCGACGATCTCCTCCCAAGAGGTATCGTCGATCTGCCCCAGGTACTCCAGCACATTGGCGGTGTGTTCGTTGAGGAAGTCATGGTCGAACACCGTTTCGGTGCCTTCGGCCTGCGCCTGGCGTTCCCACAGCAACAGGAATTTGGCCATGCCGCGCAGGATCGCCATATCGCCGCCCAGCGCCGGGCGGAAGTACGCGGTGTTGGTCGGTTTGTCGCCGTTGGTGAGCATCTCCAGCGGGTGCTGCGGGTGCTGGAAGCGTTCCAGGCCGCGCTCCTTGAGCGGGTTGATGCACACCACCTGGGCGCCACGTTTGACCGCTTCGCGCAGGGGTTCGAGCATGCGCGGATGGTTGGTGCCGGGGTTCTGGCCCCACACGAAAATCGCGTCGGCGTGTTCGAAGTCATCAAAGGTCACGGTGCCTTTGCCGACCCCCACGCTTTGCGCCAGGGCCACGCCGCTGGCTTCGTGGCACATGTTCGAACAGTCCGGGAAGTTGTTGGTGCCATAGGCGCGTACAAACAATTGGTATAGGTACGCGGCTTCATTGCTGGCGCGGCCGGAGGTATAGAACTCGGCCATGTCCGGGCTGGGCAGGGCATTGAGGTGCTGGCCGATCAGGTCGAAGGCCGCTTCCCAACTGATGGATTTGTAACGGTCGGTTGCGGCGTCGTAGCGCATAGGCTCGGTCAGGCGGCCTTGGTATTCCAGCCAATAGTCACTTTGCTCCAGCAGCGACGTCACGCTGTGCTTGGCGAAAAACGCCGCATCCACCCGGCGCTTGGTGGCTTCCCAGTTGACGGCCTTGGCGCCGTTTTCGCAGAACTTGACCATGCCGCTTTCCGGCGAGTCGCCCCAAGCACAGCCTGGGCAGTCGAAGCCGCCGTTCTGGTTGGTCTTGAGCATCATGCGCAGGTTTTTCAGCGCGTTATCGCTGGTCAACCACGCCTGCGCCACACTGATCAGCGCGCCCCAGCCGCCTGCCGGGCCTTTGTATGGCTTATAGCGCGGTGTGGGGGTTTGGTCGGCTTGATGATGATTGCTCACGGCTGGTTCTCCATCGCAGGGCTGTAGACCCGCGGCGCACTTTTCTGCGGCAGGTGGATGAGATTGAGGTTGTGCCGACGGGCCCATTGCAAGGCCAGGCCGGTGGGCGACGACAGGCTGACCAGGGTCTGGATGCCCGCGCGCAGGACTTTCTGGATCAATTCGAGGCTGCAACGGCTGGTGACAATCGCCACGCCGCCGTCGGTTGGAATTTGTTGACGGACCAATGCACCGATCAACTTATCCAGAGCGTTGTGCCGGCCAATGTCTTCGCGGCCCAGCAACAATTCGCCCTGATTATTCATAAACACCGCCGCGTGCACCGCACCGCTGTGCTGGCCGAGGGGCTGGAACGCGCTGATGCGCTGGCGCAGGCCGTCGAGCCACTCAGCAGGCGGCAGGGGCGCGCCGGCCAGCACTTGCAGATCCGGCAGGGCCTGTTCCACGGCTTCTACGCCGCATAAGCCACAGCCGCTGGTGCCCGCTAACTGACGACGCTGCTGCTTGAGGTTCCAGAACGCGCGGCTGGAAATCTGTACCTGGGCGTATTGC
Source organism: Pseudomonas rhodesiae (assembly GCF_013285305.1). Classification (NCBI taxonomy): domain Bacteria; kingdom Pseudomonadati; phylum Pseudomonadota; class Gammaproteobacteria; order Pseudomonadales; family Pseudomonadaceae; genus Pseudomonas; species Pseudomonas rhodesiae. The sequence continues at coordinate 510,921 of NZ_CP054205.1, forward strand.
GCAGAGCCCGAGCCGCTAAGCTTCAGGTCGTAGATATCGCTGATGTCGGCGATGATGCCGCTGCCCAGGCTGAAGCCCACGATAAAGTCTTCCAGATCCGTAGGCGTCACCAGCATCACCGCTTGGCTGATGTCATTATAGGCGATCGCCAACGCCACTTCTTCGGCCAGCGCGGTGCTGGCGACGTCTGAGTGTTCGAGGGTGCAATACTGGTAGCTCTGGCTGGCGGCCGACGCGGGCGTTTGTGCAGCAGGCGCCGCGCAGGCTGGGCGCTGGGCGTTCATTTGGCGTATCACCGGCGGATTGATCAGTGTTTAGACTAGGCGCGACAAAGCGTCGCGTCTAATTGCCAGTACTGATGCACCGATAGATGACGTCGATCAAGGCTCTATTTGCGATTTCTGATACAGCGCAAAGCACGCCTCGGCCAATGCCGAACGCGGTGCACTGCGACGCATGATCAGCCCCAGCCGCGCGAGGGTGTGGGCGTTTTCGATCGGTTGCAGGCGCAGGTGTTCGGTGAGGGCATCCAGCCCGCCCTCCAGGGGCATGACCGCGCAACACAAACCGCCATGCACCGCCTGCAATAACTGATGGACGGCATCGGTCTGCAGCAGCGGTTGTGGGTGCAGGCCGCGACTGTGGAAGTTGTGGTCGATGGATTGGCGAAAGTGCATGCCGCTGGTGAGCATGCCCAGCGGCAGTTCGATCAGCGCTTCCCAGCTCAACGGTGTGTCGCCGAAGCTGAAGAAACGCTGGTCATATAGCAGCCCCATGCGGGTTTCGCCCAGGGCCAGGGAGTCGAAGCGTTCCGTGTCGAGACGCTCCAGGTACGACACGCCCAGGTCCAGGCGATTGCTGGCCAGTTGTTCGAGGATCTGCTCGGAACTGAGCGCCGACAGCTCGAAGCGCAGGTTCGGATGCTCTTTATGCAACTGCTGCATCAGTGCCAAGGGATCGAAGCTCGACAACGGCACCACCCCCAGGCGCAACGTGCCCACCAGGTTGCCGCGACACGCTGCCGCTTCAGCCTGCAAACCGTCGTAGGCCGCCAGCACCGTCCGCGCCCACGCCAGTACCCGTTCGCCTGGCGCGGTAAAGCCTTCGAAGCGCTGGCCACGGTTGACCAGCGGCAAATCCAGCTCTTCTTCTAGGCTGCGCAGGCGCATCGATAACGTGGGTTGGGTGATATGGCAACGGGCTGCGGCCTGGCCGAAGTGACGGGTCTCGTCGAGGGCGATGAGGAATTTCAGCTGTTTGATGTCCATCTTCGCTCCAGGGCTTATTCCAATGGCGGGGGGATTCTAGCGCGTTTGGGTCTTTGGTCGGTCTGGAACCCAAGTGTGCAGGACTGGTCTAGTCTTGGGCATCTGGAATTCATATCCCAAGGAGAGCGCACCATGAGTCTTTTAAGCTTTGTTAAGGAAGCCGGCGAGAAGTTGATCGACCTGTTGACGCCGGGTAATGCCAATGCCAGTGAGCAGTTGAAGGAACACGTGGCCAAAGTGGGTCTGGGGAATCCGAATGTGCAGACCAAGGTGGAGGGTGACAAGGTGATCGTCACCGGTGAAGTCGCCAGCCAGGAAGAGAAAGAGAAAATTCTGCTGGCGCTGGGCAACATTAAAGGTGTTGCGAGTGTGGACGACCAGATCACCGTATCCGGCCCGGTGGTGGCTGCCGCACGTTTCGTCGTTGTGAAAGAGGGCGACACTCTAAGTGCGATTTCTCTGGCGGTGTATGGCAACGCCAACCAGTACAACAAGATCTTCGAAGCCAACAAGCCGCTGTTGTCGCACCCGGACAAAATCTACCCAGGGCAGACGCTGCGTATTCCTGAGTAATACACGGAAGAAAGGTGGGTGGGGGCTCATCGCCCCTCTCACCTCAGAGACCGACAATAAGATCGCGGTAGTCACCGACCGCTGCAAACTCGCCAGTGTCTTTCGGCCCCTTCTTGCTATCCGGTTCTTTTACCGCCAGCAAATGCCTTACGCCAAACGCCCCGGCGCTGCGCAGGATCGGCAGGGTGTCGTCGATAAACAGACTGCGGGCCGGGTCGAACTCTATATCAGCTTGCAAAGCGTCCCAGAATTGCGGGTTTTCCTTCGCGAAACCGTAGTCGTGGGAACTGATCAACCGTTCGAAATAGGGCGCCAGCTCGATGCGTTCCAACTTCAACGACAGCGAGTCGCGGTGAGCGTTGGTGATCAGGATCACCCGCTTGCCGGCCTGTTTGATGGCCTGCAAAAACGTGTCGGCATCCGGGCGCAGGGCGATCAGGTGCGCGGTCTCCAGCTTGAGTTCGCGCACCGGGAGGTTGAGTTCTGCGCTCCAGAAGTCCAGGCAATACCATTGCAACTGTCCAGCGTTACGCTCGAACAGGGGCTGCAATTCCATCTCGGCCATGGCGCGGCTGACGCCATGCAGCTCGGCGTAACGCTGAGGCAGGTGTTCCATCCAGAAATGGTTGTCGTAATGCAGGTCCAGCAGGGTGCCGTCCATGTCCAGCAGGACGGTGTCGATGGCGTGCCAGGGCAAAGATGGCATGGGGCGTTCTCATGTAAGTAAAGATATCCGACACAGACAATCGGAAAAGCCACGGTATAGTAACCCGATCACGCCAAGGAGCCGCTTATGCGCCAGAAACCCACCGTCCTCGCCCGCGAAATAGTCGCCAGTAGCCGTTTGTTCCGCGTGGAGGAAGTGCAGTTGCGCTTTGCCAATGGCGTTGAACGGACCTACGAGCGCCTGGTGGGCCGGGGGAACGGTTACGGCGCGGTGATGATCGTGGCGATGATCGATGAGGACCATGCGTTGCTGGTGGAAGAGTACTGCGGCGGCACGGATGAATATGAAGTGTCGCTGCCCAAAGGCTTGATCGAGCCCGGTGAAGATGTGCTGGCGGCCGCGGATCGGGAACTCAAGGAAGAGGCAGGCTACGGTGCCCGGCAGTTGGAGCACATTACCGAGTTGTCGCTGTCGCCTGGCTATATGAGTCAGAAAATCCAAGTGGTGCTGGCTACCGATCTGTACGAAGAACGTCTGGAAGGCGATGAGCCCGAGCCGATGCGGGTGGACAAGGTCAATCTGCGCGAGCTGTCGAGCCTGGCGCAGAACGAGCAATTCAGTGAAGGTCGCGCCCTTGCCGCGTTGTACCTGGTGCGCGATCTGTTGACCCAGCGTGGAGCCTTCAACGCATGAGCGAACTGTTCCTGGGCCACCCGTTTATCGCCCCTGTCATTGAACTGGCCCGCCAGGCGGGTGAAGCGATCCTGCCGTACTGGCGCGCGGATGTGGCCGTGACCTCCAAGGCCGATGACTCGCCGGTGACGGCGGCGGACCTGGCGGCGCACCACCTGATCCTCGCCGGCCTGACGGCCCTGGACCCCAGCATCCCGGTGCTCTCCGAGGAAGATGCCGATATCGACCAGAGCGTGCGTGCCAGCTGGCAGCGCTGGTGGCTGGTGGACCCGCTGGACGGCACCAAGGAATTCATCGCCGGCAGCGAAGAGTTCACCGTCAATATCGCGCTGATCGAACAGGGCCGCGTGGTGTTTGGCGTGGTCTCGATGCCCACCAGTGGCCGTTGCTACTTCGGTGGCGCGGGCCTGGGGGCGTGGCGTTCGGATGTCAATGAAGCCCCAAGGCAGATTCAAGTGCGCCAAGCGCCGGCGGAGGGCGAGTGCTTTACGGTGGTGGCCAGTCGTCGACACAGCAGCCCTGAGCAGGAGCGATTGCTGGAGGGGCTGAGCGAAGGGCTGGGCAAACTGGAGCTGGCGAATATCGGCAGTTCGTTGAAGTTTTGCCTGCTGGCCGAAGGCAGCGCCGATTGCTACCCGCGCCTGGCTCCGACCTCACAGTGGGACACCGCTGCCGCCCAAGGCGTGCTGGAAGGTGCCGGTGGTGAAGTGCTGGAGTTGAGCGGTGCACCGTTCAGTTATCCGGCGCGGGAATCGCTGCTCAATCCGTTCTTTTTGGCGCTGCCGGCCAAGGCGGCCTGGCGTGAACGTTTGTTGAGCTTGGCGCGTGCTTAAGACCTCAAGCAAGCTGACTGTGGGAGCTAGCCCCTTCCCACAGTTGTTTTGTGTAGGGGGGTCTAGCGGTGCAGGACGTATTGGCCAGTGAAGGCGACCGCCCTTTCGTCACTACCCTCATTCACGATCCAGGTGTCCAACGTCAACCGCGCCCGCCCATAGCGCTTGTAGGTGGCTAAAAAACGCTTCCACACCTTTTCCTCCGGCGCCTGGCAAATCACCGTGGCGTCCTGTGTCACCGGCAACGGATAACTGATCTGCCCCTCCTGAATCACGATATGCCCGTCCTCGATACCTTCCTCGCGCAACTGCAGGTGCAACCAACCCCAGCCCGCCAGCACCGCGCCGCAGTAGAGGCTGCCGCCGAACATGGTGCTCTTGTGGTTGATATTGGCTTGCAAGGGCAGGTGCAGCTGCAACTGGCGATCTTGCCAGTCGAGCACCTTGAGCCCCATTTCCCGGGTCAGGGGAATGTCATGGTGAAGGATGGATTCCAGGTAACGGCTGTCGCGGCTCATGGTGGCCTCTTGGCGGGTAGGAAGGGTCATTCGTCGTCGGCACTGTGCTGGGCGCTGTCGGCGAAGTTCAGCCCGTGCTTGCGTAGTTTGTCGTGCAAGGTCTTGCGCGGTACGCCGAGGGCTTCGGCGAGGCTGCGCAGAGAACTGTGGGGGCGGGCGAGTTCGGCGGCGATCAGGCTTTTTTCGAACTGTTCGACCTGTTCGCTCAAGCCGCCCGGCGTGGATGTCAGCACGCTGCCGGTGGGGTTGTCCGCCGAGCTGTCCAGGGCCAGCTCCAGGCCCAGTGCAAAGCGCTCGGCGGCATTCTGCAGTTCCCGCACATTACCCGGCCAGCTGTGGCGCAACAGCAATGCGCGCTGGCCCGGTTGCAGTTCGTGTAGCGGCAGGCCATGGCGACTGCTGGCTTCGTCGGCAAAGTGTTGGAACAACATCAGCGCATCCTCGCCCCGTTCGCGCAGCGGCGGGATGCGCAGCGGCGCCACGTTGAGACGGTAATACAGGTCGGCGCGGAAGCGGCCCTGGTCGGCGGCCTGGCGCAGGTCTTCCTTGGTCGCGGCGATGATGCGGATGTCCAGGGGGATCAACTGGTTGCCGCCCAGGCGCTCGACCACGCGCTCCTGCAACAGACGCAGGAGCTTGACCTGCACGTCCAGGCTCATGCTTTCGATTTCATCCAGAAACAACGTACCGCCATTGGCAAACTCGAACTTACCGATGCGGCGCTTCTGCGCACCGGTAAATGCGCCGGGTTCATGGCCGAACAGTTCGCTTTCGACCACCGACTCGGCCAGGGCCCCGGCGTTGATCGCCACGAACGGCCCGCTGCGTCGGCTCGATAGATCGTGCAACGCGCGCGCCACCACTTCTTTACCGGCGCCGGTTTCGCCGAGGATCAGCACGTCGGCCTTGGTTGCGGCCAGGGCGCCGATCTGCTCGCGCAGGCGCAGCATCTGCGGCGAATGCCCCACCAGGCGCGTGCTCAGTTGCTGGCGGTCGCTAAGGGCCAGGCGCAGGCTGCGGTTGTCCAGCACCAATCGACGCAACGCCAGGGCGCGGCGCACGCTATCGAGCAAAGCGTCGCTGGCGAAAGGCTTTTCGAGAAAGTCATAGGCCCCGGCGCGCATGGCTTGCACAGCCAGCGGTACATCACCGTGGCCGGTGATCAGCAACACCGGTAGATCCGGGTCCTGGCCGTGCAGCTCGGCCAACAGTTCCAGGCCGTCCATGCCGGGCATGCGGATATCGCTGACCACCACCCCCGGCCAGTCCCGCGACAGCTGCGCGGTGAGGCCGGTGGCTTCGGCCAAAGGCAGGACCTTCAACCCGGCCAGGTCCAGGGTCTGGCACAGGGCCTGACGCAAGTGCGGGTCGTCGTCGATCAGCACCACCTGAATCTGGTTATCTATACTCATACACTGCGGTCCTCGGAGGGTTGCAGACTGACGCCCGGCGAACCGGCACGCAATTTCAAAGTTAACAGCGCGCCGCCTTCCTTGTGGTTGGCAAACAGCAGTTCGCCGCCAAAGGCGCGCATCAGGGTTTCACAGATGGCCAGGCCCAGCCCAAGGCCTTGTGTGCGCGTCTTGGTGGTATAGAACGGCTCGCTGGCGCGGCCCAGGGCTTCCATGCAAAAGCCTGGGCCGTTGTCGCGAATGTACAGGTTGACGCCTTGCTCGGTGGTTTCGGCACTCAGCCAGAGTTTGCGCGGCTGGCCTTTTTCGGTCAGCGCGTCCAGGGCGTTGGCCAGCAGGTTGCCCAGTACCTGGCGCAGGCGGGTTTCGCCGGCCTGCACCCACAGCGTGGCTTCCGGCAGATCGCGGATCAATTCCACTTCCATCGAGCGGCGGCGCTTGGCCAGCAGCGCCAGGGCGTCATCGAGCGCCGGTTGCAGCGCCACGCTCTCGGGGGCATGGCGGTCGCGGCGGGCAAAGGCGCGCAGGTGGGCGATGATCGAGGCCATGCGCCCGGTCAGTTCGCTGATCAGTTTGAGGTTGCCGCGCGCGTCGTCGGTGCGTTGGTGATCGAGCAGGATCTCGGCGTTTTCGGCGTAGCTGCGGATCGCAGCCAAGGGCTGATTGAGTTCGTGGCTGATGCTCGCCGACATGGTCCCCAGCGCCGACAGCTTGCCGGCCTGTACCAGATCATCCTGGGCGCGCACCAGTTCCTGCTGGGCGTGTTCGCGCTCCAGCACTTCTTGTTTCAGGCGTCGGTTAAGGCCTTCCAGGTCGCTGGTCCGTTCGGCCACACGCATTTCCAGTTCGCGGCGGGCTTTGGCCTCAAAGGCAATACGCTCCAGATAGTGGCGACGGCGCTGCATCAACAGACCGAGCAACAGCATCAGCACCAGCAGTGCCGCGCCGCCCACGGCCACCACGGTGCGCACCGGGCGGCTGATCAAGGATTTCGGCGCGAGGATTTCCACGTTCCAGCCGGTTTCGGCGATGGCCGTGGACTGGCGCAACCAGGCGGTGCTGCTCAGGTTCAGCGGCTGTGGATCGCGGGTCGGGTAGGGCTGGATTGCGATGATGGCCTGCCGCTCTTCGGGGGTGAGCGGGCGCGTGGCGCGGAATCGCCATTGCGGGCGTGACGTCAGGATCACCACGCCGTTGTGGTCGGTGACCAGCAGTTGTTCCGGGGTGTTACCCCACAGGCTTTCGGTGTGATCCAGGTCCACCTTGACCACAAGCACGCCGATGACTTTTTCACCGTCGCGCACCGCCGCGGCGAAGAAGTACCCGCGCTTGGCGGAGGTGGTGCCCAGGCCGAAGAATCGACCCAAGCGCCCGGCCATGGCTTCACTGAAGTAGGGGCGGAATGAAAAGTTACGTCCGACGAAGCTGTCCTGTTTATCCCAGTTCGACGCGGCGAGGGTCTTACCGGTGGTGTCCATCAGATACATCACTTCCACGCCGGCCTGGGCCGCCACGTCTTTGAGCAGCAGGTTAGCGTTGGCCAGGTGGGTACTGACCTCGGGCGCCGCCAGCGCGGTGCGCAGGGCGGGCAGATCGCCGAGGATCTGCGGCAGTACTTCGTAGCGGTGCAGGGTACCCAACAGGTTGGCGACGTACAGGTCGAGGGTCTGGCGGTTTTGTCCGGCCAGCTCACTGCGATAGTAGCGCTCGGCCAGGTGTTCCAGCGGCCACAGCAGCGGGGCCAGGCACAACGCCAGCAATGCGAGGCTGCGCCAGCGGGGTCGTCGCGGAAGGGGTGGAGTCATGGGAGTCGTGCGCCTGGGGGTACAGGCGCATTATGCCTAGTGCGGCTGTGCAAGACACTCGCGCAGTGCGTCCAGCCAATGCGGTTGGGCGACATGCCACTGTTGCTGCAAGCGGCTGCAGTCCAGACGCGAGTTCAGCGGGCGTTTGGCGGGTGTCGGGTAAGCGCTGGAAGGGATGGCCTCCAGCTCGGCGCAGGCTTTGCCGGTGGCCCGCAGATGCTCGCCGATGGCTTGGGCAAAGCCGAACCACGACGTTTCGCCTTGGGCCGTCAGGTGATACACCCCCCACGCGCCGGCGGCCCCAGCCTGCCAATGTTCGATCAGGGCGCGAGTGCTGTCGGCGATGGTGCCGGCCCAGGTCGGCGCACCGATCTGGTCGGCGACGATGCGCATCTGCGGCTTTTCCTGCAGCAGGCGTTGCATGGTCAGCAGGAAGTTCTTGCCGTGGTTGGAATACACCCAACTGGTGCGCAGAATCAGATGCTCGCCTCCCACTGCCGCAATCGCCTGCTCGCCGGCGAGCTTGCTTTGGCCATACACCCCCAACGGGTTCGGCGTATCGGCCTCGGTGTACGGCGCCGGTTTGCTGCCGTCGAACACGTAGTCGGTGGAGTAGTGGATCAGCGGCGCGCCCAGGGCCTTGGCCTCCTCAGCCAGAATGCCGGGGGCGATGGCATTGATGGCGAAGGCCACCTCCGGCTCGCTTTCGGCCTGGTCGACCGCCGTGTGGGCGGCCGCGTTGATGATCAGGCCGGGGCGGTGGGCACGGACCTGCTGGCGGATTTGGTCGACGTTGGTCAGGTCCAGTTGCTCGCGACCCAGCACGATCAGTTCGCCAAGCGGGGGCAGACGCTGTTGAAGAGCCTGGGAGACTTGGCCGTGTTGGCCGGTGATGAGGATTTTCATGGGAACAGGTCCGCTTCCACCAAGCGTTTGCCGGCCTGGTCCTTGACGGACAGTTGCGGCGTCTCGGTCAGTTGCCAATCAATTGCCAGCGTTGGGTCGTTCCATGCGATGCAGCGCTCAGCACTGGGCTGATAGTAATCAGTGGTCTTGTAGAGAAACTCTGCGTATTCACTCAACACCACGAACCCATGAGCAAAACCTTCGGGTACCCACAGTTGGCGGTGGTTCTGAGCCGACAGACGGACCCCCACCCATTGACCGAAGTTCGGAGAACTGCGGCGAATATCCACCGCCACGTCGAGCACCTCACCTGCGGTGACACGCACGAGTTTTCCCTGTGTGTCTACCAACTGATAGTGCAAGCCCCGCAGCACACCCTTTTGCGAGCGCGAATGGTTGTCTTGTACGAAGTTGCGTTCGAGGCCCGTGGCCTGCTTGAACGTCCTGGCGTTGAAACTTTCGTAGAAAAAACCTCGGTCGTCGCCATAGACTTTGGGTTCGAGGATTACAACACCGGGAAGTGAGGTTTCAACCACGTTCACTGGCTATCTCCCGCCAGCGAGTACAGGTATTGACCATAGCCGGTCTTGCCAAAATATTGGGCGCGCTGCAGCAGGTGGTTGCGGTCGATCCACTCATTCTCGTAGGCGATTTCTTCAAGACAAGCGACTTTCAGACCTTGGCGATGTTCGATGGTCTGCACGTACGTCGAGGCTTCGAGCAAGCTGTCATGGGTGCCCGTGTCGAGCCAGGCAAAGCCACGCCCAAAGCGTTCCACATGCAGATCTCCACGCTGCAGGTACGCGTTGTTGACGTCAGTGATCTCCAGTTCACCGCGAGGCGAAGGCTTGACCGCCTTGGCGATCTTGATCACATCGTTGTCGTAGAAATACAGGCCGGTCACGGCGTAACTGGACTTCGGCTTGGCGGGTTTTTCTTCGATTGAAAGGGCGCGGCCTTCGTTGTCGAAGTCGATCACGCCGAAGCGCTCCGGGTCTTTGACCCAATAGCCGAATACAGTCGCGCCGGACGGGCGATTGGCGGCTGTGCGCAATTGATCGCCGAAGTGCTGGCCATGGAAAATGTTGTCGCCCAGGATCAAGCAGACCGGGTCGTCACCGATAAACTCTTCGCCGATGATAAACGCCTGCGCCAGGCCATCCGGAGAAGGCTGTTCGGCGTAACTGAACCGCACGCCGAACTGGCTGCCGTCGCCAAGCAGGTTGCGGTATTGCGGCAAGTCCACCGGGGTGGAAATCACCAAGATGTCCTTGATCCCCGCCAGCATCAGCACTGAGATGGGATAGTAGATCATCGGCTTGTCGTACACCGGTAACAGCTGTTTGGACACACCCAGGGTAATGGGGTGCAAGCGCGTGCCGGAGCCACCGGCCAATACGATTCCCTTCATCATGCAATCAGATCCTTCGTGTCGGTGTTGCCCAATCGTTCGCCCTGATAACTGCCGTCCTGGACCCTGCGGCACCATTCCAGGTTATCGAGGTACCACTGCACGGTTTTGCGCAGACCGGTTTCGAAGGTTTCTTCCGGAACCCAGCCCAGTTCGCGTTCGATCTTGCTGGCGTCGATCGCGTAGCGTTGGTCGTGACCTGGCCGATCCTTGACGAAAGTGATCAGGTCGGTGAATTGCGCGACGCCTGCGGGCCGTTGCGGCGCCAGTTCTTCCAGCAGGGAGCAGATACCGCGCACCACGTCGATGTTCTTTTGTTCGTTATGGCCGCCGATGTTGTAGGTCTCGCCGACCACACCTTCGGTGACCACTTTCAATAGAGCGCGGGCGTGGTCTTCGACGAACAGCCAGTCCCGCACCTGCAAACCATCACCGTAGACCGGCAATGGCTTGCCCGCGAGGGCATTGAGGATCACCAGCGGAATCAGCTTTTCGGGGAAATGGAACGGGCCGTAGTTGTTCGAACAGTTGGTCAGCAGCACAGGCAGGCCGTAGGTACGGTGCCAGGCGCGCACCAAGTGGTCGGATGCGGCCTTGCTGGCTGAGTAGGGCGAGCTGGGAGCGTAGGGCGTGGTTTCGGTGAACAGGTCATCCACGCCGTGCAGGTCGCCATACACTTCATCGGTAGAAATGTGATGAAAGCGAAAGGCGCTTTTGGCCGGCTCGGTCAGCGTATGCCAGTAGGCACGGGCGGCTTCGAGCAGGCTGTAGGTGCCGACGATATTGGTCTGGATAAAATCCGACGGACCGTCAATCGAACGGTCGACATGGGACTCGGCGGCCAGGTGCATGATCGCATGGGGCTCGAAGCGTGCCAGCACGGCGCTGACGGTGGCCTGGTCGATGATATCGGCCTGGACAAACTCATAGCGGCTGTTGGAGGCGATGCTGGTCAGCGACTCCAGGTTGCCAGCGTAGGTGAGTTTGTCGAGGTTGAGCACTTCGTGCTCGGTGTGTTGAATCAGATGGCGGATCAGGGCTGAGCCGATAAATCCGGCGCCACCGGTGATGAAAATGCGCATGTCGGAGGGCCTTTTCCTTAGACGGACATTAAGCGGATGAAGCATAGCTTGAGTTGCGCAGCGGGGCGGCGCAAGCACGGTTATAAGCAGGGGGTTGCTTAACCCCCCAAAACAATGGCGATATACACGCCTAAAAATCAGAGGCTCTGACCATGCTGCTCGCCACGTTGATCCATCGCGCCAGTCTACCTTGCCCGCAAGTAGGCCTCGATCAGGCCACTCAACTCTTGGCGCAGCACTATGGCCTTGCTGGCACTTTGCAGTCGCTGGGCAGCCAGCAAGACCTCAATTACAGAGTCGACACCCCCCATGGGCGGTTTGTTCTGAAAATCTGCCGGGGTGACTACGCGGCGTTGGAGCTGCAGGCTCAGCACGCGGCGCTGGGTCACCTGCAGACGCACGCCGAGGTGCGTGTGCCTAAGGTCATCAAGACCCTGGCTGGCGATGAGTTGCTCACCTTGACCATCGGCGGGCAAACCCTGCATTTGCGGCTGCTGGACTATCTCGACGGCCAGCCGTTGACCCACATGCCGCACTTGGGTCGCGAGGTGATAGCCGGGTTCGGTGACCTGTGCGGCCGCATGAGCCTTGCGCTCGCGCCGTTCGAGCATGGGGGCCTTGAGCGCACGCTGCAGTGGGACCCGCGCCATGCTCCGGAACTGATCACCCACCTGCTGACCAGCCTGGAACGCCTCCCGCACCGTGACGCGTTGGAGCGCGTGGCCGCGCAGGTTCAAGCCCGAATTCGCCCTTTGGCCGAGCGCCTGCCGTGGCAAGCCGTTCACATGGATATCACCGATGACAACGTGCTGTGGCAGCGCGATGCCCAGCGTCATTGGCACATCCAAGGGGTGATCGACTTCGGCGATCTGGTTCACACCTGGCGCATCGCTGATCTGTCGGTGACTTGCGCGGCCCTGCTGCACCATGCCGAAGGCGACCCCTTTGCGATTTTGCCGGCGATCCAGGCCTGCCATGCCGTGACCCCTTTGCAACGCGAAGAGTTACAGGTGCTGTGGCCGCTGATCGTTGCGCGGGCGGCGGTGCTGGTGCTGAGCAGTGAGCAGCAGCAACGCTTGGACCCGGATAACAGCTACCTGCTGAAAAATGCCGAGCATGAGTGGGAAATCTTCCATGTGGCGACCTCGGTGCCGTTCGAACTGATGGAAGCGGCGATTTTGAGCAGCGTTGGCGAAACGCCGACGCCCATCGCCAGCCAGGATTTTGCCCCACTGTTACCGGAGCTGGTCGGTCGCGAATTTGCGTTGATCGACCTCGGGGTGCTCAGCCCGCATTTCGAGGCTGGCAATTGGGAGACACCCGGTGTCGATCGCAGGCTGCTGGACGAAGCAGCAGCAGTTCATGGGTTGGCGGCCAGCCGCTACGGGCAATATCGGCTGTCGCGCACCGTCCCTGACAGCGCCGCCGAGCCGGAGACCTTTCCCCTGCACGTCGAGCTGCATGTGCCCCACGGCACGGTGCTGGAAGCGCCTTTCGCCGGTACATTGCACCAGGACGCTGATGGGGTCGTGAGCCTGCAGGGCGTCGAGTCGAGCGTTCGCTTGATGGGGGTCAAACCCTCCCTCAAACCGGGTGCGCTGCTGGTCAAAGGGCAAGTGTTTGGCGAGGTTCAAGCGCCGCTGACCGTACAACTGTGCCGCGCCGATCTCGAACCGCCGCTGTTTTGCACGCCTTCGCGCGCATCGGCCTGGCAAATCCTCTGCCCGTCGCCTGCTGCTGTGCTGGGGCTGGCTTGCGACGCCGAGCCTGAACTGGACGCTCACGCTCTGCTGGCTCGCCGCGACGCCAGTTTTGCGCGCTCGCAAAAGCACTATTACACCGATCCGCCGCGTATCGAGCGGGGCTGGCGCAACCACCTGATCGACATGCAGGGGCGTTCCTACCTGGACATGCTCAACAACGTGGCGGTGCTCGGCCATGGGCATCCGCGCATGGCTGCGGTGGCGGCGCGGCAATGGTCGCTGCTCAACACCAACTCACGCTTTCACTATGCCGCCGTCACGGAGTTTTCCGAACGCCTAATGGCCTTGGCGCCGGCGGGCATGGACCGTGTTTTTCTGGTCAACAGCGGCACCGAAGCCAACGACCTGGCCATTCGCCTGGCCTGGGCCTACAGCGGCGGGCGCGACATGCTCAGCGTACTGGAGGCGTACCACGGCTGGTCGGTGGCGGCGGACGCGGTGTCCACCTCGATTGCCGATAACCCCCAGGCCTTGAGCAGTCGTCCGGACTGGGTGCACCCAGTGACGGCGCCCAACACCTATCGCGGTGAGTTCCGTGGGCAGGACAGTGCCCCGGACTACGTACGCAGCGTGGAGCACAACCTGGCGAAAATCGCCGCCAGCAAACGCCAACTGGCAGGCTTTATCTGCGAACCGGTGTATGGCAACGCCGGTGGCATCTCGCTGCCGCCGGGCTATCTGCAACAGGTGTATGGCCTGGTGCGCGCTCAGGGCGGCGTGTGCATCGCCGATGAAGTGCAAGTCGGTTATGGGCGCATGGGGCGGTTCTTCTGGGGCTTCGAGGAGCAGGGCGTGGTGCCCGACATCATCACCATGGCCAAAGGCATGGGCAACGGCCAGCCACTGGGGGCCGTGATCACTCGCCGCGAAATCGCCGAAGCGTTGGAGGCTGAAGGCTACTTCTTCTCGTCTTCTGGCGGCAGCCCGGTCAGTTGCCGGATCGGCATGGCAGTGCTGGATGTGATGGAAGAAGAAAAGCTGTGGGAAAACGCCCAAGTGGTCGGTGGGCATTTCAAAGCTCGCCTGGAAGCCCTGATCGAGCGTCACCCGTTGGTCGGCGCGGTGCATGGGTCCGGTTTCTACCTTGGCCTGGAACTGGTTCGCGACCGGCATACCCTGGAGCCTGCCACCGAGGAAACCAAAATACTGTGCGACCGCTTACGGGAGTTGGGCATTTTCATGCAGCCTACCGGTGATTATCTGAACATCCTCAAGATCAAACCACCGATGGTCACTTCCCGCAGCAGCGTGGATTTCTTCGTCGACATGCTGTCGAAGGTGCTCGATGAACAGTTATAAATAGTCGATTCTTATCGATAATGAGGCCGGATGCTTCAAGCTAAAGCCTCTTAACTGCTTTTAAAGCCGATTTTTATCCGTTATAAAGTCGGCCATCACCCCTTCGGAGCACCGAACGCCATGACCACTTTGCACAGCACTCCCCGCGCCGATGGCTTCCATATGCCCGCCGAATGGGCGCCACAGACCCAGACCTGGATGATCTGGCCTGAGCGCCCGGACAACTGGCGCCTGGGTGGCAAGCCGGCGCAGGCGGCCCATGTGGCCGTGGCCAAGGCCATTGCGCGGTTCGAGCCGGTGACGGTGTGCGTGTCCGCCGGCCAATATGAAAACGCGCGGGCGCGTTTGGATGTGCCGAATATTCGCGTGGTGGAAATGTCCAGCGATGACGCTTGGGTGCGGGACACCGGCCCGACATTCGTGATCAACAACAGCGGCGAAGTGCGCGGCGTCAATTGGGATTTCAACGCTTGGGGCGGTTTCGACGGCGGCCTCTACGCGCCGTGGAACCGTGACACACAAGTAGGCGGCAAAATCCTTGAGATCGAGCGCGCCCCCCGTTACCGCACCGAAGGTTTTGTGCTGGAGGGTGGTTCGATCCACGTTGATGGCGAAGGCACCCTGATCACCACCGAAGAATGCCTGCTCAACCGCAATCGTAACCCGCACCTCGACCGCGCCGAGATCGAAGCGGTGCTGAGCGCCAATCTGGCGGTGGATAAAATCATCTGGTTGCCGGACGGCCTGTTCAACGACGAAACCGATGGCCATGTGGATAACTTCTGCTGCTACGTGCGCCCGGGCGAAGTATTGCTGGCCTGGACCGATGACCCACAAGACCCGAACTACGCGCGCTGCCATGCCGCCATGGACGTCCTGCAACGCAGCACCGATGCCCAGGGCCGCTCGTTTACAGTGCACAAAATGCCGATTCCGGGGCCCTTGTATGCCACCGAAGAAGAGTGCGCCGGGGTCGACCCGGTGGACGGTTCCCAGGAGCGTAATCCGACCGTGCGGCTGGCTGGTTCCTACGTCAACTTCCTGATCGTCAACGGCGGCATCATCGCGCCGAGCTTCGACGATCCGCTCGACCATGAAGCCAAGCGCATCCTGCAGGACCTCTTCCCGCAACATGAAGTGGTGATGGTGCCGGGTCGTGAATTGTTACTGGGTGGCGGCAATATTCACTGCCTGACTCAACAGCAGCCTGCGCCGCATAAAAACTGAGTGCGGTTGTAACAGCGCTTTAACGACGACCTGGCGCTACGCGCCTCCAGCGTCCAAGGCAAGCCCGCGGCCTTACTAGCCCGCGGGCTTTTTTGTGCGCGCAGGCCCCTGAATCTGGCGCATTGGCATAGCTCTTGTATCGGTTTTGCCATAGCAGTGGCCCAAGGTGATGACTGCGCAGTTCTGTCATAAACCTTGAGTAAGTTAGCCGCTCACGCAGTCGGAGAGAGCGCTGAAATGAACGTCGAAATCAACCCCATGCGCGCGCGCCTGCTTCATCCTTCACGGGTCGACAGTGACGCCATCCATGCCCTGGCGCTCTGGTTGAAGGAAAACAGCGCGCGGCAGGTCAGGCAACCTGACCTGCGCAGTGTATTGAGTGAACGCTACCCGCAGGGGTTGTTCAGTGAGGATGAAGTGCACGCGCTGTGCGAGGTGATGCGCAATTAGTTGTCGTTTTTAGACATGTCATCAACATCTCCTTAGAATTATTTCGCCTAAATACAGACGATTCGCGAAATTGACACATAGTTCAACGCGCGACTAGGATTGCGCCAACGCCTGTGGCTAACCGCCATGACTCTTCCAATAAAAAAAGGCCCGCGGCATGTTCAGTCGTCCGCGGGCTTTCTTTTTTCTGGAAAAAGTCGATATCAGAAAGCGACATGGAGCCTGGTATCACAGCGCGTACTCAACCCGTAATAAGGAATACAAGAACATGTTGAAGCAACGGATGAGTCTGATCGCTCTGGGGATTTTGAGCGCATCGACAGCAATGGCCAACGACCAGGACCAATCCAAGGGTTTTGTCGAAGACAGCCACCTGAATATCGCCGCACGTAACGCCTACATCAGCCGTGACTACAAAAACGGCAAGCAAGACAAAGCCGAGTGGGGCCAGGGTTTCATCGGTAAATTCGAGTCCGGCTTCACCCAGGGCACCGTCGGCGTGGGTGTGGACGTGATCGGTCAGTACGCTATTCGCTTGGACGGCGGTAAAGGCCGCAGCGGCGCTGGCGGCATCGACTTCTTTAAGCAGGGCGATAGCGGCTCGGCCGCAGACGACCTGGCCAAAGGCGGCGCTGCCGTGAAGTTCCGGGTGTCCAACACCGTGCTCAAGTACGGTGATCAGTTCCCTAACGTCCCGGTTCTGGCCTACGACAACTCCCGCCTGTTGTCCGAAACCTATACCGGCACCTCGATCGTTTCCAAAGAGATCGAAGGCCTGCAACTGGACGCCGGTCATTTCACCAAGGAAGCACGCAAGAGTGCTGAAGGTACCGACAGCGGTAACCTCAAGAGCATCAACTACCTCGGTGGTAGCTATAAATTCACCGAAAGCCTGTCCGCCGCTCTGTACGCGTCCGATATGGAAGACGTGCTGAAGAAGCAATACGTCAACGTCAACTACGTGCTGGCCCTGCCAGAGAAACAGTCGCTGACCTTTGACTTCAACGGCTACAAAACCAAGCTGGACAGGAGCTTCGCCGAACAGCGCGGCGATGCCGATGCCCGTGATAACAAAATCTGGAGCCTGGGCGCTACCTGGGCTGTCGGCCCGCACAGTTTCACCGTGGCCCATCAGCGCAGCACTGGCGATACCGGCTACCTGTATGGCGGCTACCGCGATAACACTCCGGACACCGGCATCGGTGACGGCGGCAACACCATCCTGCTGGCCAACTCCTACTGGTCCGACTTCAACGGCAAGGACGAGCGCTCCTGGCAGGTCGGTTACGGCCTGGACTTCAGCACCTTCGGCGTGCCTGGCCTGACCTACAACGTGGCCTACGTACGCGGCACCAACATCGATGACGGCTCCAACCGTGGCGATGGCACCGAGCGGGAAATCTTCAACCAGTTCAAGTACGTCGTTCAGAGCGGCCCGGCCAAAGACCTGAGCCTGCGCGCTCGTGCGTCCTGGTTGCGCGTCTCCAACAACGCCAGCAACTACAACGTGGGCGGTAACGAACTGCGTCTGTTCGCTGACTACCCAATCAACGTGTTCTGATTGACCGCACGTTGCGCCTGATGTCAGGCGATAAAAACCCCGACTGGTTCGGGGTTTTTTTATAGGCGCCGATCAGTCCTGACGGCTTTGCAAGATGCTGCGCGCCAGCGACGCATTCACGTAATCGGTTATCAGCGACAGCCCTTCGTAAGGCGCGATCTTTCGGTTATCGATGCACAACTGCGCCATCTGCAACACCACCAGGCGCTTCTTCTTATTGAGTCGCACCCCCGGCACGCCGAACGCCGCTTTGCGCAGTTCGGGCAGCGGTGCTTCGTCCGTCAGTTCAAGCGTGAGCCAGATGCCTTGAATCGGTTGCAGCGACACATTGGCGATATGCTCGATCGGCAGCGGTTGCGCCAGGTTGGCAAACACAAAATGCTCCGGCGTGAGCCGCAGCGCGATCTGCGGCGCGCGTTTGTAACGGCGCACGCCCAGCCACACAAAGATCAGCGCGATGCTGGCGATGGCCCCGCCGGCACCGAAGGTCGACAGCGGCGTGCCTTTCACGCGCGATGGATCGAGCCAAGGCAGACTCATGATCAGCAGCCCGAGCACCACAAACGGCGCCGCCAGTACCGTCGTGATCAGGGCGCGCCGCCGGCCACCCTCGTGTAAGGCGTGTTCGCCCTGAGCGGAAGCGGCCAGCGTTTCCAGCAGTTCGGTTTGTGCCTCGTCTTCGGCGACCACGGCCTGGATCAAGTCGTCGGACAGCTGTTCGCTAAGCGCTGACACCGAACTGAAAAAAACCGCCAACTGCGCCTGCGCCGCCTCGACATCCACCGCGCGGGTAGCGTTGCGCGTGGTCTCATCCAGCGACACGTTCAGGGCTTGCAGGCGTTCGCCGTTGGAAGGGTGGGAGTCGGTTGGGTGTGGTTGGTGAATGTCCAGTGCGTCAGGCGGTAGTTGCAAGGCTTGTTCGCGTAATGCAATCAGCAGGCCCTGGGTCAGGTCTGCTGTCGACGCCGTCTCGCACAACGTGATCAACGCGTCCTCTAGGTGCGGTTGCAACACCGAAACGCGCAGCAAGGCCGAGGCTGCCGCCCCATTACCGGCCAACCGCGCGCCGGCGGCATCGGCCAGCAGTTCGCGCTCGCGACTCCAATGGTTCACCGCGTGGTCGAAGCGCTGTATGAAAAACACCCCGAACAGAAACGACGGACGCATCAGCCACCCTTGGATCAAGTCACTGGCCAGCAATGTCTCTTGCAGCGCCTCCAGGCTGCGATTGACCCCATCGTAGATCGGCAGAAAACGCAGGCTGTACTCCGTGTCCTGCCCCACAAAGTGCGCCAGCTCATGACCAATCACGGCATTGATTTCCGCCGGATCCAGCAGCCCCAGGTACGGCAACGGCACATGCAACGTCCGCCCATGCAGCGAGGAGTGCGCCGGCAGCAACGTGGCGTCGCTGGAAGTGACGTAAAAGCCTTGGGCCAAGCTCACCACGATATGGTCGGGCGGCAAAGCACCGAGCCGCCCCGCCAATTCACTCACCTGGCGCCATAAACCTGGAGCCTGTACGGGCGTAACTTCCCGCGCGAAAATCTCCATGGGCGCCGGCGTGAACATCACCAGCATGTGGCGCAATTGCCGCAGCAGCAGCCAGATGGAATACAGGCAGAACGCCGCAACCACCCCCAGCACCGCCATCAACTTGACTTCGCCACTGCCCAACCGGCCTACATGCCACATCCCCAAGCCTTCGAAACACAAGGCCAGCGCCACCGCCGCCGCCATCGCCACCACATGGCTCACCAGCCCATAAGGCAACAACCGACTACCTTGGGTGAACACACGTAGTAATGTTTCTCGCGATTGCAACGCCTGTCGCCCCGCCCAGTGCGTCCCGGCCAACGCCGCCAGGCCGATCACCGCCGCCAGCAAACCGAACCCCACCACCCACGGCGCCAACCCGCGCATCGCCCGATTCACCTGATGAGCCGTGGGTAACTCCGCCTCGATCTTTTCCAGACGTGAGAGCGCCAACTGCACGCTGATCTTCTCATTCGGCAGATCGACACTGGCCGTAGGGTTCCTCGCTGCCAGCGCCCGCAGTTGCTGTTTCGCGATGCTCACATTGCTGTGGTAATCGATCATCGCATTGCTCATCTCCTCCGCACGCTGCCGCTCCCAGTTACCCAGGGCAGCCAACAGCAGCGGGAAAATCACCAAAAGGGCGACGAGTTTTAGAGCGTTCATGGGAATCCGTTCGTGACGCTGGGGGATGTTGGTTATACCGAAAAGGGTTGGGGGTGGGCAAAGTGCTTTTGGCGGTCACCTCGCTGACCGAGGCCCTTATGCATATCGATCAGCAGTCCTCACGGCCGGATATCTGAAAAAGCAGGAATTGCCAAACGCCAACGGGCTTCCTCTTCATTTCTTTTAGTCGACATTGCGCGAGCTATTGATGCTGTAACCGGTGCTATCCGTAGGCAGCTTCTTCCTGGCGAATCCGTTGATAACGATGTAAAGCAATGGACCAATCGATACGAAGACTGCCGTTATTAGAAAGTAAGGCACAAGAGAGACCGCAGATCGGCCTTTGGACCGAGCGTCTCGATACATCCAGATGCAGGCGAGGACGCCGAGCAGGTAAAGGTCAATAACTACTTGGGCAGTGTCCGGGCTCGATATTAACTCCCGGCCGAAGTCGATCAGCGATTGATCGGCAACGAACATAGTACCCGCTGTATACATTGAAAAAATCACCAACGTGGAAAGCGAGAGGTAGGGTCTGTTCATTTGTCCTCCTTGAGCAATAAGCGATGATCAACGCTGACAAGGTAGTGATATTGTCACGACGAGATCAATGACCTCACAGGTCATGGACTCAGCCAATTCGCGCCGTCAGAGTCGAACAATGAGCCCCCGATCTTTTTCTCGAACGACACCCTCCATCACCGCAAGTGAGCAGTTGCGGCAACTGCGACGTCAGGCAAAATTGAGCCAACTCGACCTCGCCTTGATGTCGAGTATTTCTCAGCGCCACCTCAGTTGCATTGAGACAGGGCGCGCCAAGCCAAGCCCGGGCACCCTGCATAACCTACTTATGGCGCTCGATGCGCCTCTAGAGCTCTGCAACAGTGTCTTTCTCGCCAGTGGTTACGCACCGCGCTACGAAGCGACACCTCTTTCCTCGCCAAGCATGGAGGCTGTTCGTGACGCTATTACTCATCTCCTTCATGCCAACAACCCCGCACCAGCGATTGTCTTGGGGAGTCAGTGGGAGATATTGGCCGCCAACGCCAGCGCTGGAGTGTTGTTCGAACTGGTCGGTCTGAGTACCGATGCAGCGATTGGCCTAAATCTTTTGGTAACGCTGCTGGAGCCTGGAGGGTTGGGCGATCATCTGAGCAATGCCGAGGAAATCAGATTGATTGCCTGGCAAAGGGCCGCTAGAGAGGCCCTGAGCAACCCAGGGCTCGCGACGCTTCTGAAAAGCCTCCCCGCGCCTCAAGAGGCTTCCACGTTGGCAAACGAACCGCCTCCGTTAGTGCTGACACGGATCGACTCAAGGCACGGGGAACTGAAATTCATGTCAACTTTCACAACATTTGGCATGCCTCTCGACATTACTATGGAGTCGCTGCGTATTGAGCATCTGATTCCTGCTGATGCGAGAACCTGGGAAGTCATGGGCCGAGCCTATGAACAATTGAAACGCTGATGCCCCTTATCTTCGGCTCAATACATTCATAGGGGGTGTCCGCCAGACGCTTAGTACGCCAGTAAAAGCGAGGTCAGCCCCCTTTCTTCTCCGCGGCTAGGTGCGCTTTCCGCCATTGTCCCGGTGGCAGCATATAAAAAACCGATTCAAAAATGAGTGTGGACGTTTTGACGAAAACGAGACATAGGATTTTCGCCGTTTCCCAAACC
This sequence comes from Pseudomonas rhodesiae, assembly GCF_013285305.1. NCBI lineage: Bacteria > Pseudomonadati > Pseudomonadota > Gammaproteobacteria > Pseudomonadales > Pseudomonadaceae > Pseudomonas > Pseudomonas rhodesiae. The sequence goes on from NZ_CP054205.1 coordinate 532,268, forward strand.
CCAGAAACCACAAAGCCCCGCATTGCGGGGCTTTGAGATATGGTGCGGCACCAGGAGTCGAACGGAAACGTAATTACCTGATATTGATAAGGTTTAACGTAGAAAAATGAGGCTCTACCTCTTAGCTTAAGAAAACAGGCCCAGAGAGAGCTTAGGCTGCAGTGGTGCTCAACAGATCGTTCAGAAACTGGTGGGATCTGATCTAGTATCGTCGCGATGTTGACATCTCAGATGTAGATTGTGGCGGCAATGGTTGTATCTGGGTTTGGTGCTCTAGACATAGTGATGGCGAATTAGTACTGTGGACATAGCTAGGAAAGCGGGCTCTAAGGGAGTGACCTAATTGGTTATTTTTGTTGGCGGTATTCACGGATCGGGTAAAACGACGTTCTGTCACGAGCTAGCAAACCGCACGGGGCTGAGTCATCGAACCATTAGTGAAATAATAAAAGAAGAAATCACTGATCTTCAATTTGATGCAACCAAGCGTACTTCTAACTTAGCGCGAAATCAAAGAGCTCTAATTGCCTGGCTCGATAGAAATCGGACCTCTAATGACTGGATTCTAGATGGTCATTTTGCGCTATTAGATGATTTTCAGAATATATGCTGTATTGACTTGGATGTTTTCAGGGCAATAGCGCCTGTAGGGATAGTTTGTTTAAATACGTCAATTGAGGTAGCCCTCCAAAGGCTTGGAGCTAGAGATGGGAAAATCTGGTCGACAGCGGTTTTGGAACAGTTGGCTGATGCCGAAGCGCACTGGGCTAATAATGTAGCCAAAAAACTAAATATACCTATTTGCTCTGCCATGAATGACGATATTGTACTGGTTGAGCGTTTTGTACATGGACTTATGGAATAGCGTAGATGGCCAGCAGTTTTATTAAAAGCCTAAGTTATGGTGCGTTTTCCAGCGATGAGTTGGCAGAGGAGTTTTTCGACTCTCTTAAACAGGACTATTCAGGATTTACTGACTGGTATAAAAAAAAGGTCGCTGCGGGTGACAGTGCATATACCTTTAGGGGGCCTAAAAAAAGGCTTGATGGGTTTTTGTACTTAAAGATAGAGGAGGAATCTGAAGGTATTGTTCCACCTTTACCTATGGGTAGACGGTTGAAAGTTGGGACTCTAAAAATTAACGCACATGGAACGAGACTGGGAGAGAGATTTATAAAGAAAGTTTTTGATAATGCCATTGATCAAAAGGTTTCTTATATATATGTAACGGTTTTTGCGAAGCATGAGTCATTAGTTGAGCTTTTTCTACGTTATGGGTTCATACGATATGGCACGAAAGAGACGGTTGATGGTATAGAGGATGTATTTGTCAAAGATCTCACCTTATTAGTAGGCGATCCCGTGAAGGATTTTCCCAGGTTCGATCTACGTGGGCGAAAGCATTTTCTATTAGCGATTTATCCTGAGTATCACTCGTCATTTTTGCCTGAGTCGATACTTAAAAATGAAAACTACGATATCCTGGAAGATGTTTCTCACACTAACAGCATACACAAGATATACATATCCGGAATTGCACGTGCGAAACAAATGCGTGCCGGAGATATTATTGTTATTTATCGAACAACCGATCGCCCGGGACACGCTAGGTTTCGTTCAGTTGCTTCTTCGATAGTGGTCGTCGAAGAGGTGAGGCAAATAAAGAGTTTCGCCACTGAATCGGAATTCGTAAAATATACCAAGCCGTATAGCGTATTTACCAAGGATCAACTAAAAGACTATTTTACTAATAAGGGAAAATATTATATAATAAAGTTTACCTATAATGCAGCGCTGATGAGGCGCATAATTAGAGGGCGGCTCATTGATGAATGCGGGATTAGTACGCGGACTCGGTGGGATTTAATTGGTCTGTCAGAAGATCATGTGCGGTGGATAGCGGATTTTGGGGGCGTTAATGAAGGTCTTATTGTCAATTAAGCCCGAGTATGTTACTAAAATTCTTAGCGGTGAGAAACGCTTCGAATTTAGGAAGGTTGGGTTTTCAAATCCGGCCGTTCATACAGTAGTAATTTATGCCACCAGGCCGGTAGGGAAGGTAGTGGGTGAGTTTGAGGTGACTCGAATTTATCAAGACTCTCCGAGCAGAATTTGGGAAAAGACAAAAGCACACGCCGGGGTGAATAAGAAATTTTTTGACGCCTATTACGAAGGAAGAGATAGTGCCATAGCGATCGCAGTGGGTCGAGTTATAACGTATGAAAGGCCGTTTGATTTGAAAGAGTTAGGTGGGCCTAAGACGCCTCCCCAGTCGTTTTGCTACATCGATTCACCTGAACGTCAAGTGGCTTTAGAATTGTCATGAATATCGAAATGCTCAGAGATAGGCCTTTTTCGGAGGGTAGTGGAGTGATCGAATATCCCGAGCTTCCACGGTTAATTGATAGAAAATATCTTGGTTCAAATCCTGATGCATTTCAGGTCTTATTGCCGAAAATATTTGATCATCTTTCTGAGTTGTCTGGCTATTATCCAGGTTTTGATGATTGGCTTAGTAAAAAAGTTTTCCCGGGGTTGATATCCGGTGAGCGAAGCATTCTTTTAGAATATCGTCGCGGTGATCTATCGGGTTTGGCGATAGTGAAAGATGATGAGTCTGAACAGAAATTGTGTTGTTTGAGAGTTTTGCCTCCCTATCAAGGTACAGGGGTTGGGTTAAAGCTTTTTGAGCGCTCATTTGAAGTGCTCAACAATGACTCCCCGCTATTATCTATTGCTGAAGAGCAGTTGGTGGTGTTCCGTAAAATTTTTCAATACTACGGTTTTGAGTTTGCTAAACTTTATCCAGATTACTATCGGCCTTTCAAAGCTGAACTAAGCTTTAATGGTCTAATAGAGAGTGAATCAAGTTTCTCTCTTCTTAAGCCATCCGCCGGATTTAAACTTTCTAAATATCAGAAGTTAATTCACGGCTAGCTTCTGTATGGGAGCAGCGATTTAATCTTTCGGTGCAGACGGGATGCAAACTTCTTAGTCATGTCTATGGCTGGTTCTATGAGCATTAAAAATACACCTATTATAATAAATGCTGCCATTTTAGATGCGGATGTTACGCAATCGTCGCACGAATAATTGCTCATGCATTTTGGGAAATATTCCCATAATCCGTTACCTGTTGCACCAAATAGTATGCCAAGTAATACAAATCGGGTCATCAAAAGTAGGCCGGATTTGTTCTTTGAGAAGCGGCCTAATACAATTAGGTCTTTAACGCCGCGATCATCACTAGCTGTCCATTGGTGGCCTAAATAGTTACTTACGCTATTTTCCTCTGATATCCGTTCTCTATGGTCTAATCTGATGTATTCATTCCAAACATCCTCGTCCATTAGCGAGCGGTAGCCGTTATATGTTTTTCCTTGGGATGAACAGTCTTCACTACGGTCTGTTGTTAAAAAACAATGTATTCTTTCAAACTGGGGGAAGTCGACAGTTTCGCTACCGCTTAAGAGTTCCTCCGGTACGCCCCGTCGAACGTTGATCCTAAAATCGACTATTCGCATTTCAGTTCTTGAGCTTATAAGGGTACGATCCTTTTGAGAAAAAGTACTTGTGTATATTTCTTTAGGTACATTCCTTATTCTGAATCTAACATATGCCGATATTCTTCTGTCTGGGCTTAGTGTGCTCGGATGAGTGCGGGGAATCTCGACTAAAAGCCGAGATGAGGTAGTTCCATTACTTAGGTTCACGTATTCAATTTTAAAAAGCTCGGAGTTGAGCCTAAGCAGTGAAAATGGCTTCTGGTCTTTGCCATCTTTTCTAAAGCTAATGTTTGCAAAATTTCCTTCGGCGAATCCATCATAGTGCACAACTTCATTGAAGATGGCGGCTACGCTTTTCTCCCCGTTTAGTTTGGCGCCAAGATCGCTGATATCTTTTTTGCTAACTTCCCACGGTAAGTCTACTTGGATGAAGCCGGTGTTCTGACGATCGGAAATCATTACCCCAATATCCATAAATGGGCCAGCTGGTTTTTTTCCAACTTCCCAAATGTTGATATGAAGTTCATCCCTTAGTCGCGTTTCGTGAGGCGGTTTCTCCTCGGAGTTGATTTTTTCTACCAGTTCTTCAGAACACACGGCACAGAGTGTTTTATCTGCCTGATCAGTTGTTCCTGAGTCAGTATTACTAGAAGCGTCGTTGCTTAAGCTGTTGGCGCTGGACTGCTGAGCGCGAGGAATCTCTCCGTCGGGAAACTGACAGACTCCTTGTTGTGGCTTGCGGTAACGTACAATTATTCCCGAGAATGGGTATCGCATTAGGCGCTCCTTATCCAACTGCTGTGTCAGTTTGTAGAGCAACCGATCTTATGTCAATCGGCCATCACGCTAGGTTTGCTGATAGATTTCGACGTCAGTGCAAATCGCCATTTTTTCTTCATCCGCTTTGCGATTAGCGCAGCTGTCAAAAGATAGTAGTTGCGCGTTGCTTCTTTTTTTTCGGTTTCCTGTTCGAAAAACCACCTCAGATGTTTTTCTTGCCAAGTCCAAGGGTTGTCGCGCTGCCATCGCTCAGCGATAGCTGTTTGGATATTCTTCGCCTGACGAAGGTGGCGTTGGCGTGTGGAATGCGATCCTGTCAGGGCGCCAGCCAAGAACAGCTCCATATCGAATGCCTTGCTCATATTCGACCGCCAATGTAAGCCGACACCACATCGATACGGCCGTGCCCGAGTTCATAACTGATTTGTACTCGGGCCTCCTGATCTAGCCGTCGGTCGAGCTGATAGCAGCGGCCACCGTTGATGGGAGCGAGATGATGGGTGATTTGCTCGTAGCGTCCGCACGCATAGGCCGCCCGCAACATATGGAAGCCTTTGAGGTCGCGCTCATGGAGAATGACTCGTGCAGGGCGGACGATTCCCCGTTGGAAATCAAAGTAGCTTTCGTGCGGAGAAAGCAGGTTGCGGCTGCCGTCAGGCGAGACCTGCTTGGCATACCTCAGTGCGTCGCGAATGTGTTCATCTACCTTGATCCAGCGAGGTGCCGTCGCACCGGATCGGCCACCTTTAGTGCCCTCCTGGATGTTGATCTTGCCGAGTTTTTCGGCCTCACGTTGCAAGCGCGGTAGGTCGGCCAAAATGGCCTCGCGCAAGCGCATGCCGGTGGCCCGCGCTAACTGAGCGGTGGCCGCCGCGCGCGGCATTTGGTGTTCGCAGAGCACATCGACGATCCGCTTAACGTGTTCACGGTCTTGGCCTTGCGGCACCGAGTGACGAACATTGGTGCGCCGCATTCCCAACGCCTTGCTCGGACTCACGACCTTCACATGTTGATCACCGCGAAGCGCAGCCATGGTCCGGTTCACGCTGGACAACCGGTTTTGCGCGGTGGCGATGGCGAGTTCACCTTGTTCAACTCGTTGACGTAGATGTCCGGCGTAGTCCAACAAGGTCTGCAGATCAATCTGCCGCGCATCGTTGAAATCTGGCCCATCCTCCGAGCGGCACCAACGTACAAATGCCTGCCATCGATCACTGTGCGCTTTGACCGTGCCGTAATGCCCTCCGCCGAACATGTCTTTTAACGCCTGCGGCCCGGCATAGCTCAATTGCCGGCCATAGCCAAAATTGCGCCCGTCCCGTCTACCTACCAGTGCCATGATCAAACTCTTCTCGAAGCCAAACCTTTGAGACTTTCCCCACGTCATCCCGCCAAGGATGTTGAGTTTTATCAGGGATCAAGGCCCCTGCGACCTGTGAGGGTTGTCCACTATTGCGGGACTGGCGGCTCTTTACGACCGGGAGCTTGGGCATTTCATGATCTGGCCTCCTGAACACTTCCGAGGAAGTGGGCGGGTGGGGGTTGCTGCATCGGCTGACGAATCCAACGCCGCGAGATCCTGAGTCAGGTGAAGGCAGTGATGCGATGACTGGGGCATGCCTGACTGTCAGTCAAGTGCAGTCCATTTCGTGGGCTGCGGCACCATCATCTGCATCGCTGCTGCTGGTGACTTCGGGGTTTGTCACGCCGATTGTCACGAGGGGGAATGCCGCAAAGCCTTGTACGAGTTGGTTGCAGCAGCGGTAGGAGCGCCCATCTCTTTCCGGGAGAAAGAGACGGGCGCAGGTTGGCGCAGGGGAAGGGTCAAGTGGATAGGTTGCTGCAGGGCAGCTTTGAAAGGGGATGAGTTGCCGCAGTGGGCATACCGGTAAAAGTAGGCAGCCGTCACATCGCTTTTACCGTGCGAGCCGCTGGGGCGCTGATCGCACTTTGGGAGAACCACCACGGTGTGGCGTAGCCTTAAAGGTTCTGGCTACTTGGGTTGCTGTCAACGACAGCGCTTTGCCCGATCTTTTCTACGCCTGTGGATGAAATTATCCACCGATGGAAATCAGTGGTTTTCCACAGACAGTTATATAGGCTTTAGATTTTTTAAGTGAGGTCCATCCAAGCAGGGCGTCTTTGCAGCACTGTTTGGATGGACCGCGTGGACAAGCGGATCATCGAGATTTCGACAGCGTACGCTTACTTTGTTGAGCGGCGATTGGCTTTTTATCGTGTGACATTCGTGCAGAGTCGTGAGGAGTGGCATCCTCTTGCTGATGGGGGGCAGGAATTGGCTCCACCAGTTGATGATCAGTCTCCGCTCGTCGAGTTGAGTGCGACTGTGGAAGACTGGATACAGTCCCCGCACGTATCACTTTTCTTAGTGGACAGGACGAGGAGTGGCCTAACGCGCTACTCCTCCAAGCGGCTTTTCGCTTTGAGCCGCGTGACGTTCGGTTTGGAGCTGCCGGAAGGGCAAATGACCCATGTGCTGCGGCATACACGCATTACATGATGAATGGGGGCGACATCCTGACGCTGCAACGTGTGCTTGGGCAGAAGTACGCACATTTCAGTCCTGGGCACATGGCGGAGGTCGTTTTGTTGAACCCGTTGGCTCGGATATGTGAAAAGAAGAAGGTGAGAAACAGCCGTCCGAAAATGAAATTGGACGAATTTTGGACGGAAGCCCGTTTTTGATAGTTTTGAGGGTGGTGAATTTCTAAACCCCAGAAACCACAAAGCCCCGCATTGCGGGGCTTTGAGATATGGTGCGGCACCAGGAGTCGAACTTTATTATAAACGACTAATTTTTAAGGTAAAAATATCCGTTCTAGGCTTTTTCTATCTCTAAAACTACCTCAAGAGTTGGCGTGCTGAGAATCAACATGCATGAACCCACTAGATGATCGCGTGATCGTTTCTGGCATCCCACGACCGGCGATCCCTTCGCCCTCGTTCCGTATATATTCTACTCAGAGACAAAAAATTTAAGATCCACATCTAGCTCTTCCGCAGTGCTCAGCCAATCCTCAATTAGTTGATAGGCTTGAATGGTTTCCGGAAGGGATGTTAACGGATCGCTGAGATTCGTTACAAAGTGATTTTTTGAAAACGCATTAGCACTTACTACCCATATTTCTTTTTTACACCTAAGCGATCGTCTACGCTCGCATATCAATTCCCATGCGTTTTGAGAGAGCGAGCCACCGACAGGAACCGGTTTATTGATCTGGCCATCAAAAAGCCTGTAACGTGTCTCAATGGAGTGTTCGGCCCCAGCGCTGGGCCAGCGATTATCCCAAATATTAAAGTTCCCAGGTTTAATTTCGTCGTTAGTTGAAACTAGCATATGAATGTTCTTTATAGCTTGGCTTCCGACTTCCGCCAAGGCTCCGGCGGACGATTGAGGGTTGTCTGCCGTGCCGCACTTAACATGGACGAAACATAATTTTTCTGGTGACGATATAATAAAGTCAGCAGGTTCTGTTCCCATATCACAACAAAAAACAAAATCGCATCCAGGGATGTAGTTTGCGAAAGGGCCAAGAGCGCTTAATGCAGTGTTGGGATTACCATATTCTTTCAACTTGTCGAGTAAGAAAAAAACCGAGGTCGGATCGAAGCCGTGATTGGTTGTCCCTACATATTTCCGTTCCTCCATAAGCCCTTTTTCTTTAAGGATAGGGTTTAATAAGTCACTTAATTCATATAGTGCGTTCCCAGCCCAGCTATCTTTTGGATCTACTCCCTGTTCGTAAGGAAGTGAGAGTTTATAGAAGTGTCCGTCTAAATAGGTTACGCCATTCTCAAAGAGAACTTTTAGCCGAGAAGAAAAATTCAAGTGATCGACAATCCAGTCGTAATCCATAACGCCGACCGACGGACCAGAGAGTGCAATTTCGAATCGAACATCTTCAGCGTGATAAACTAGTGTTAAAGTTATAGTTTCATGTTCTGCCATCAAGCGGAATTCGTTGTTTACCACTTCGATGTAATAAAAGTCAGGATAAATAATGCCTGCTCGAACGGGGCGCGAACTTTCGAGATCGGTAAAGTCCAATAGCACGGAAAGGATGAGTGATTGTGGTCTTTCCTCTAGTGGTTGTGCATAAGATTTGATTAGGCGGCCAGCATGTTCTCCGGAATTGATATGATTGTCGACGGTGTCAATCCATTCGGATAGATCCTGAATGGTGAAATTACTTTCCTTTTGGTCCGAGACCCTCCCGGATCTTGCCCCTATATAGTAACTGCTTGCTCGCTTTCCGTCGTTACCGATATTATCAACCTTCACCATGGTCAAAGCATATCTCGAATTGCTTTGACTGCTTCTCGCGCTATCTAAATTTTGTCCTTTCAAAGCTACGGATTCGGGCCTGTGAATAGGACGGCCGAGGGCTTTGGCATGGGTTTCTTTAACTCTGCGATGTTGAGTTGTCGCGGTCAGAGCAGTGAGCTTATCGATGTGAATCGCATTCTTAAGCCTATATTTTTCCTGATTGTAATAACGCCCGCCACCGCTATCGAAAATTGCAACGCCGGTCGCAATTTCTTTTACGATTATCAAGTCAAGTTTTGGCTCAAAAAAAAGTTTTTCTGAGAAGAATTTTGAACTATTGAATGAGACGTATATTAATACACTCATATCTAGTACTTCGTCATATTTCTTTACTAGGGCGCCACTGCCGTGCAATTCCCAATACAAACGATCCATTAAAAGTGAGGTGGAGAAGTCTTCGTTTTTTTGTACAAAACATACCGACGCTAGCGGGATTGATATATCTCTCTCGGGCTCGATTTCATTAAGGTTGACGCGTTCCCTAAAACGTCCACTGAAATAGCTGTGTTGAGGGAAAGATCCAAGAAAGTTTTCGATTAGGTAGCTAGTGCTTAGCGATTTTACAAAATCCTTGGCGCCAGTCTCAGTGGAAATGTAGTTATCGAAGCGCTCGTAACCTTCCCACATGCCCTCATTTACTCCGCCAGTTAGATCTAAGACGATAGGGTGAACGTCGCCGTACTTACGTACGACTCGACCTACTGCTTGAACAAGTTCACGACCACTACCAAGTTCGTAGGTCAGCACCAAAAGCTTGGCTTCGGGTATATCTACACCTTCGTCAAGCTTGTGCTGATGGATAATTATTCTGAGTCCTTCAATTTTAAGTGCTGCGCTAACCCTTTTGAGTTTCCTATCAGCCTCTAGGTTGTCGAATTTTTCATGCACACTAGCGGTACTAAAATGAGGAGAAAAAATATTATGATATTTTTCTATTTCCTCTAGGTTTTTGCATTTAACTATGCACTTCAAGTCTGCATTTGAGTTTAGGAAGTTTGCCACTTTTTGTAAGGTGGCTTCTACTTCGCGAACCTGCTCATAGGTGGGTGCGTATATAATGCCGTCGGAGACCGCATTTTTGAACGTGAATACATATGCGTGTTTTGTGCTTACGTTTAGTTCGAACAGGTCATTTCGGTATGGCGTGGCCGTCACCACAACTTTAAGAGCTTTGGATTGCCTGATTATTTCTCTCCATATGGGAGATGGCTCGGAGTGTCCCTCGTCGACAATTATCAGATCGAACTCTTGTTGGATTCGGGCCAGATTTTCCTCGTTAAGCCTAGAGAGCTTTTGGAAACTCGAGATATAAATACCGTCACCCTTGTTGAAATCTGCGTCCCTATAAGTTTTCTTTAGTATGATTTCGTCATCACCAATTGTGGATCTGAAAAACTTTTTAGATACTTCACGGTATAGTTGATCTTTGACGGCCCTTCGGTGGCATATTACTAAAACTTTTGCTTCTTTGGATAAGTGGGCAATAAGTGATATTACGCCAGTTTTTCCTGCTCCAGTGGGTAAGTTTATTAGAAAAGCCTTCCCCTCCTTCTCCTTTAATTTGCAAAATTTAACAAATTGTAGAGTTGCAGCGATTTGACAGTCCCTGAGTTTTTCTCTTATTGACTCTATGTATTCGGCGATGATCATAAGCACTAACCTTGGATAAAATTGCTCAAATAGATACGGTGCTGAATTCCGCGGAAACAGCTAGGGTTGTTTAAATTGGAATATAAATCATTTGAACGTTACAAGTTTATGTAAGTATCTATGATTAAGCTGCTTCGTCTCATGTCGACAGCCTCCGGGGTTATCTTCATAAAGATAGGAATAGAAGCTGTTAGTTTTTACGAAGCTAGAAAATTGCAGTAGAGGTGAAAATATCCTCTTTATGGAGGACAGTAAGCTATAGCGGCGGGCCATTCCATGCTCCAGAGGTGATTTCCGTTCGTAGCAAAAAGCCATTACTCACTTTAACGTGTGCTGTAGCTCTCCGCAAAGGATCTCTGATGCGCCAAGGGTTGTAGATTTTATTTCTTTGATTTTCTTAGGTTTATTAGTAGGACTACTTACGTTTTCTGGGTCGATTGCTGCAGTTTTGAAGGGCAGCAATCGGCCAAAGGGGACGTTGGCGACAGGTAGCAATCGGTCAAGCAAACACACGTTTTTCTCGCTCATTTGGATTCGATGCTAGGCTAATGTTGGAATGAGGTACTCCTGCCATGTGCGGCAAGTTGTCTTGATAAAAAACGTCGGCTCTTAAAGAACCAACAATAAAAATACTATGGAGCTAACAATGATTACGGGGATTTCAAAGATAAAGGGTTTGGGCGTTTACGACAACTATACAAAGCCATTGGGTACCCAGGAGTTCGGGATCAAGAATTTGATTTATGGGTGGAACTATTCGGGAAAAACTACGCTTTCGAGGTTGTTTGCACTACTCGAAACAAAGAAATTCAATCATGATCTAGTCGGGTGTGAGTTCAGTTTCGAGACCGATGATCAGCCGATTACCGAAAAGAATTTTCAGCAATCTGGCCTAATAGTTCGCGTTTTCAATTCTGACTTCATTCGAGAAAATCTACACTTTGAAGGCAGTAGCTTTAAACCGATACTTCTTCTCGGTAAGGAATCCGAAGAAGCCCAAGGCCAGATTAATTACATTGCATATCGAATAAAAAAATCTGAGGGGGTTAAGAGGCGGCTTGACGCGCAACTCAACAGTATCACCCAAGCAGCCTCCACTTCAAAAACCGATGCGGCCAAAAATCTTCGCCAGCTTCTTAAAATCGATCCGTATACTGCAACCCAACTAGGAAATGACATTCCGATAGTGGGAGTCCTAGACTCCCAACTTCTTGGCGAGAAGGAACTCTCTGAAAATATTGAGCTTTCCCTAACTCCTGACAACAAAAAACCAAGTACCGTTGATAGGATCGAGGCCTTTCCGTCTATTGAAAATATTCACCAAGAAGCAGTAACGATTCTTGCTGCTGTCCCGACTTTCACCAATACGCTCAAGCATCTCGAAGACCATCCCGAGATCGAGCGCTGGGTAGAGTCAGGCCTACAAATACACCCTCATGAAGGTGCTTGCGAGTTCTGTGGAAACACCGTCACTGAAGATAGACTTTCAGTATTTCAGGCCCACTTTTCCAAAGATCTCGCGGAGCATAAGCGGAAAGTCGAAAATCTCTTGCACCGTGTCAAGTCCGCCGAAATCAGGCTCGCACCGCCTAAAGAAGCTGAGTTCAATCCACAGTTCCGAGACAGCTATAAGGTTTTTGTCGAGTCTTTACCCAAGGCCATTGAGGCGTTCAATCTGGCGGTAAAAACCCTGGCAGAAGATGTTCAACGCAAGGTTGATGCCCCTCGCAAACTGATGGAGCCAGCTCCATTGGCCGAAGGGCTAGCCAGCACCATTACCGACGCGGTTGATGCTATCAATACCCTAATCGAGGAAAACAATAAGCTAGCTGACAACTTCTCCACTGCAAAGGCGGAGGCCACTAAGCGAGTGAGGTATCATTACGTTCAGCAGTTTATCGACTCTCAAGAGAAAGCCGGATACGAACGCATCAAGGCACGTCTCGTCCAACGTCGCGATAGGCTGCTCGCTTACGCCACTGATCGTCAAAGTGAGGTCGAAAGGCTTCAGGCCCTTATTAGTCAAGCCCAGTTAGGCAGAGAGAAGGTCAATGAACGACTAGGATCCATGCTGGGCAGTGAAGCCGTCCAGATAGTTGTTACCAAAGACCCGGCGACAAACCAAGAGCAGTTTAGGCTCATTCGTACGAATGGCAAAATCGCCAAAAACCTGAGCGATGGCGAACGCACCGCTATTGCCTTCTCCTACTTCCTTACCAAACTTCAAGAGTTGAAGCCCGAGGATTTCAAACAGACAGTCGTATATATTGATGATCCAATATCTAGCCTTGATGCTAATCACATCTTTCAAATAACAGCTGCGATCCGTGCATTTTTTTTCAAGCAAGAAAACGAAAATTCTCCATGGTTGACCACCTGTAAGCAGATATTCATTTCAACTCATAATTTCGAATTCTTTAATCTCCTGCGAGAAATAAAGCCTGAAGCTTCCAAGCAAGGGGCTAGACTGTTCCTCATTAAGCGAATAAGCGATAAACAATCGACATTCAACGACATGCCTACGTCACTGGCCCGTTATCAGTCGGAGTATCATTTCCTATTTGAAGTAATTTATCGATTTCATCAGGCTCCGAACAAGACAGATCACAACATTTTAATGCTCCTGCCAAATGCGATGCGGAGATTTATTGAGCTTTATACCTATTCAAGGCTGCCTGGAGTCATGAAGGAGACGGTAGATCAACGAGCTGAGGCATTATTTGGTATTGAGAAGTCCAAGCGTATCCTAAAAGTGTTCCACTACTTTAGCCATGCTAATACCATTGATAGATTGGTTGGGAATAATGAACTAATATTCGATGTAGAGCATGCAGTAAAGGATCTCATCGAAGCCATCACGCAGACTGACCAAAAGCACATGAATGCACTGATTGCATCCCTCTAGGAGCACAGCCAGACAAAAAACTCCTAGCCGTAAAATTTAGATTGAATGGCAGCCTGACTTTGCAGGCTCGGAGATCGCTCGCTTCGGGCTGGTTACTGCATGTATCTGAGATGAGGTGGCTCGCGATTGTGGTTCAGGCACTATCATCTTCATCTCTTTGGCAGCAGCTGCAGGCTGTAGATTCGCCGACGGCCAGCCCAAGACGTTCCAAGACTTTCCTACGCGCAGAGTTATGAGATTTAAGGTTAGGCAGTAATAATAGCGCGTCGCTTTTGAGTGCAGACGCATGTGGTGATTTACAAACCAGGCTAGGTGTTTTCTTTGCCAGGTCCACGGGTTATTTAGATGCCAGCGACTCGATATCGCTGCTTGAATGGCTTTGGCTTGGCGAATGTGACGTTTACGTGTGGCATGCGCCCCGGTCAGTACCCCTGCTAAGAACAGCTCCATATCATAAGGCTTGCTCATGATCGACCTCCGATGTAGGCCGATACGACGTCTATTCGACCATGTCCCAACTCGTAGCTGATTTGTGCACGTGCCTCTCGATCAAGATATGGGTCTAGCAGGCTGCACTTGCCGCCGTTGATAGGTGCGAGGTGTTGGGTAATCTGCTCGTAGCGCTCGCATGCAAAAGCTGCACGCAATTCATGGAAACCTTTGAGACTGTGTGCGTGAAGGGTCTCTCGTGCGGGGCGGACGACACGCTGTTCGAAATCGAGATAGCTTTCATTTGGTGCAAGCAGGTTGCGGCTATCGGTTGGGGAGACCTGCCCGGCATACCTAAGAGCTTCGTGAATATCGTTATTCATACAGATCCAGCGAGGTGCCGATGCACCCGAGCGCCCGCCTTTGGTGCCGTCCTGGATGTTGATCTTGCCGAGCTGTTCGGCCTCGCGTTTCAGGCGTGAAAAATCGGCCAAAATGGCCTCACGCAATCGCATACCAGTGGCGCGTGCCAACTGCAGAATGGCCGCCGCACGGGGATACTGTTCGCGGAGTGCATCGACGATGCGCATCACGTGTTCGCGATCCTGGCCTTGTGGAACTGTCATGCGGATGGTGGTGCGCTGCATTTCCAACGTCTTGCTCGGCCTCGGCACTTTCACGTACTGATCACCGCGAAGCGCTGCCATGGTTCGATTGACGCTGGACAATCGATTTTGTGCGGTGGCGATGGAGAGGTCGCCGCGCTCGACCAAGTGACGTAGATGCGCCGCGTAATCCGACAAGATCTGGCGATCTATCTGTCGTGCATCTTTGAGTCCTGGTCCATCGTCTGAGCGGCACCAGCGCACGAATGCTTGCCAACGATCGCTGTGCGCTTTGACGGTCCCGTAATGCCCTCCGCTGAACATGTCTTTTAACGCCTGCGGCCCGGCATAACTCAATTGCCGACCATACCCAAAATTACGTCCATCTCGCCTGCCCACCAATGCCATGATCAAACTCCTCTCGAAGCTAACTCTTAAAACCTTCCCCCACGTCATCCCGCCAAGAATGTTGAGTGTTATCAGGGATTAAGGCCCCTGCGACCTGTGAGGGTTGTCCACTAACGCGGGACTGGCGGCTCTTTACGACCGGGAGCTTGGGCATCTCATGATCTGGCCTCCTGAGCACTTCCGAGGAAGTGGGCGGGTGGAGGCTGCGCTGGCTGACGAGACCAGTGCCGCGAGATCCTGAGTCGGGTGAAGGCAGTGAAGCGATGACCGGGGCATGCCTGACTGTCAGTCAGGTGCAGTCCATTCCGTAGGCTGCGGCACCATCATCTGCATCGCTGTTGCTGGTGACTTCGGTGTTTGTCACGTCGATTGTCACGAGGGGTAATGCCGCAAAGCCTTGTACAAGTTGGGCTGCAGCAGTGGTAGGAGCGCCCGTCTCTTTCCGGGAGAAAGAGACGGGCGCAGGTTGGCGCAATGAAATGGCCAAGCGGATAGGTTGCTGCAGGGCAGCTATGAAAGAGTATGGGTTGCCGCAGTGGGCACACTGATAAAAGTAGGCATCCATCACATCGCTGTGACCGTGCGAGCCGCCGGACGCTAATCGCACTTTGGGAGAACCACCACGGTGTGGCGTAGCCTTAAAGGTTCTGGCTACCTGGGGTTGCTGTCAACGACAGCGCTTTGCCCGATCTTTTCTACGCCTGTGGATAATTCGGGTCAAGGCTCGAATTTTTGGGAGTTCTGCGGCTGTGGATGAAATTATCCACCGGTGGAAATCTATGGTTTTCCACAGACAGTTGCGTGGGCTTTAGATTTTTTAAGTGAGGTCCATCCAAACAGGGCGGCTTTGCAGCCCTGTTTGGATGGACCCGCGTGGACAAGCGGATCACTGAGATATAAAGACCGAGCGCTTACTCAGTTGCGCCACGTTTTGCTTTTAAGCGAGTGACGTTCGGTCCGGTCTGGTTCGCGAATTCGTGGGGGGTGACATGCTCCTGCCGGTTGGCCTCAAGGTACCGGCTCCACCAGTGCATGATCAATCTGCGCTCTTCAATGAATTCGGCCTTGTGGATGTAAGCGGCGCGGACGTTGTTGCGTTCTTTGTGGCTCATCTGCCTTTCAATGGCGGTCTCGGACCACAGTCCTGACTCAATCAGTGTGCTACAGGCCATCGAGCGGAAGCCATGGCCACAGATTTCGGTTTTGGTGTCGTAACCCATATTTCGAAGCGCGCTGTTCACCGTGTTTTCAGACATCGGTTTCGACGGGTTGGCGTCACCTGCAAATACCAGGTCGAATTCACCGGTGAGGGTGCGGATCTGTTCAAGCAGGGTCACGGCTTGCGGCGATAAGGGTACAAGGTGGATGTCCCCGGCCATCTTCGTTCCCCTTGTTGAAAAGGGTACTCCGTCCAATGCGGGTCGAGTGTCCGGTATCTCCCAGGTGCCGCGCTTGAGGTCGAACTCGCTCCAGCGGGCGAAGCGCAGTTCGCTGGAGCGGACGAACACATGCAGCGAGAGCATGACCGTCAGCCGGGTAAGTGCGCGGCCTCTGTAGGTGTCGATGCGCTCCTGCAATTCAGGCAGACGCGATAAGGGTAAAGCAGGGCGGTGAATCACCCTCGGGGCTTTGATCAAACCTTCAAGGTCGGAGGCAGGATTTGCCGCGATCTGTCGAGCACGTTTCGCCTCGCGCATGATGCTTTGCAGGTAGTTTTGTACCCTTAAAGCGACGTCAATCGTGCCACGCTTCTGGATTGCTTCCAGAGGTTGCATCAAGTCGTGAGTGTCTAGGTCGACAATAGCGCGATCGCCGATTAGTGGAAAAACATGGGTTTTGAGACGGCTCAGGACCGTCTTGGCATGACCCGGAGCCCATTTGGCAGACATCGCTTTGTGCCAGTCCAAGGCTGCGCTCTCAAAGGTTCGGCCTCGGATTGTGGCTTGCGTCTTGGCTTGGTGTTTGGACTCAATGGGGTCGATGCCTTCCGCCAGCATCCGCTTGACCTCCAGGCGCTTCTTGCGCGCATCGGCGAGGCCGACCACGGGGTAGTTGCCAAACGAGGTCAGCCCTTCACGACCATCAGGTTTTACATACCTGAAACGCCAGCCTTTGCGGCCATTGGGTTGGACTAAAAGGTAGAGGCCGTCGCCGTCGAAAAGCTTGTAGGCGCGGTCGGTGGGCTTGGCTGAACGGCAAGCCGAATCAGAGAGCGGGGCAGTGGTGCGCGACATAAGGGTACTCCTCCCTTTATCGAATGACCTTACCCCTATCTTTATCCTTAAAACGGCTGGTATCCATAAGATTTTGGCGGAATCCGACGGAACGCCAAAACGAAAAAACCCGCCAGAAGGCGGGTTTTTCGGGGGTTCCAGAGATTTTGAAAGCCTTCTCTGGAACCTTGGATGGTGCCGGCACCAGGAGTCGAACCCGGGACCTACTGATTACAAGTCAGTTGCTCTACCAACTGAGCTATACCGGCGTGTTAGGGCGACGATTATAGCGATTGGCAAGGTTCTGTAAACCCCTGAAATCTGACTATTTTTGCGAAAACTCAAGTTTTCTCACATTGCCCTGCTTTTCTCTGTCCCTTCAGCAAAAAATCAACGCTCGTGCAGTGCCTCTGCCCGGGATTTGATGATGGGTTTGAGCAGGTAGCTCAAGATGCTTTTCTTGCCGGTGATGATGTCTACCGACGCCACCATGCCGGGGATGATCAGCAGGGGTTTTTCGTCGGTGCCCAGGTGGCTGCGTTCGGTGCGCAGTTTGATGACGTAGAAGGTGTTCTTCTTTTCTTCGTCCATCACGGTGTCGGCGCCGATTTGTTCGAGCTTGCCTTTGAGGCCGCCGTAGATGGTGTAGTCGTAGGCGGTGAATTTGATCATGGCTTCCTGGCCGGGGTGCAGGAAGGCGATGTCTTGCGGGCGGATCTTGGCTTCCACCAGCAGGGTGTCGTCCAGCGGTACCACTTCGGCGATGTCGCTGCCGGGTTGGATCACGCCGCCGACGGTGTTGACCAGCATCTGCTTGACGATGCCGCGCACCGGGGAGGTGACCATGGTGCGGCTGACGCGGTCTTCCAGGCCTTTGGAGGTGGCTTGGGCCTTGCTCAGGTTGGTGCGGGCTTCGTTCAACTGGGCCAGGGCTTCGCTGCGGAATTTACCCCGGGTTTCGTCGATTTTGCGCTGCACTTCGTTGATCGCGGCTTGGGCGCGCGGGATGGCCAGTGTGGTGCCGTCGAGCATGCCTCGGGTTTCGACTTCGGAACGCTTGAGGCGCAGCACTTCTACCGGCGATATCGCGCCTTGCTGCACCAGCGGTTCGGACATGCCGATCTCCTGGCGCAGCAGGCCCAGGCTGTTACGGTATTGATCCTGCTTGGAGCTGAATTCACGCAGTTCCTGCTGGCGTTGCAGCAGCTGTTGTTGCAGCCCGCCAATTTCATCCGCCAGTTGCTGACGGCGGCTCAGGTACAGCGACTCTTCGTTAGAAGCCTGGTTCGGCGCGGCTTTGCGTGCGCTGTCGGAGATATTCAATGGGCGGTTGTCGACTTCCGCACTCAGACGCTCCACGCGCAGTTCCATGGCCACGCGGTCGGCTTCGGTTTCGCCGACGTTGGAGGCAAATCGCGTATCGTCCAGGCGCACCAGCGGCGCCCCGGCGTCGACGATCTGGCCTTCATGCGCATAAATCTGCGCCACGATGCCGCCTTCCAGGTTCTGGATCTTCTGGATGCGCGAGGAGGGGATCGCCTTGCCTTCGCCCTTGGTCACTTCGTCGATGATCGCGAAGTGCGCCCACAGCAGCAGGAACACGAAGAAGCCGATCACGCCCCAGATGGTCAGGCGTACGATGCGTGGCGCGTCGTCGACCAGGGCTTTTTCCACTTCGGGCAGTGGCTGGTTGTCGAGTGAGTCGGTGCCTTTGAAATAACCGAAGACCATCTTCTTTAAGCGGCGTAGACCGGAGTTAAGCGACACTGATCTGCCCCTTTTTCAGCGCTTCCATCACGGCCGCTTTGGGGCCGTCTGCGAGTATCTGGCCACGGTCGATCACCAGCAGGCGGTCGACCAGGCTCAGCAGCGAAGCACGGTGGGTGACGAGAATCACCGTCTTGTTTTCGATCACCGACTGCAAGCGCTGCTTTAGGCGCTCTTCGCCGGTGTTGTCCATGGCGCTGGTGGGTTCGTCCAGCAGCAGAATAGGCGGGTTCAGCAGCAGGGCGCGGGCCAGGGCCACGTTCTGGCGCTGACCGCCAGAGAGGTTTTGCCCGCGCTCGCCCACTTGCAGTTCGTACCCCTGCGGGTGGAGCCTGGCGAATTCATGCACGCCGGCCAGCTCTGCCGCTTGCAGCACCATCTCGTCGTCCACGTAGCGCGCACCGGACACCAAGTTGTCGCGCAACGTGCCAGCCAGCAACTGGATGTCTTGGGCCACATAACCGATGTTGTGGCGCAGCTCGCTGACGTCGATCTGGCGAATGTCCACGCCATCCACCAGCAGCGAACCCGAGTCTGGCTGATAGAGGCCCACCAGCAGTTTGGCCAGCGAGCTTTTGCCCGAGCCGCTACGGCCGATAATGCCGATTTTTTCGCCGGGGCGAACGTTCAGGTTGATGCCGCGTAGCGCCAGATTCTGTTGGTTCGGGTAGGTGAAGTCGACCTCGCGGAAGGTCATCGCACCTTGCAGCGATTTGCGGCTGAGGGGGCGCTCTTCGAAGTTGCGTTCTTGCGGCAACTCCATCATTTGGTCGACGGAGACCATCGTCACCTTGGCTTGCTGGTAACGCGTCAGCAGGCCCGACAGTTGCGCCAGCGGGCCCAGTGCGCGGCCGCTGAGCATGTAGCACGCCACCAGGCCGCCCATGCTCAGGGTGCCATCAATGATCTGATACACGCCGAAGATGATCATCGCCACGCCTGCCACTTGCTGGATCAGCAGCGTGATGTTCATCGCCAGGCCGGACAGAACTTTCACCCGCAGTTCCAGGCGGCTGAGGGTGCCGATGGTTTGTTCCCACTGGTATTGGCGCTCGCTCTCGGCGTTATTGACCTTCACCGCATCCAGCCCGGCGAGGGTTTCGATCAGGCTGGACTGGCGCTCGGCGCCCAGCGCCATGGTGCGCTCAAGTGTCGCGGTCAGCGGCTTTTGCAGAAAGTGGCCGATCCCCAGGGCCAGTGGGAACGCGACGATTGGAATCCACACCAAGTGGCCGCCCAGCAGCGCGATCACGCCGAGGATGATCAATGTAAAAGGCAGATCGATCAGGCTTGCCAGGGTCAGCGAGGTTAAAAAGTCGCGCATCCCCTGAAATTCGTGGATGTTTTGCGCATAGCTGCCGACGCGTGCAGGGCGCATTTTCATCGACATGCCCACGATGCGCTCGAACAGCGTCGCGGAGATGATCAGGTCGGTTTTCTTGCCCGCAAGGTCCAGGCACAGGCTGCGCATGCTCTTGAGCAACAGGTCGAACAGGTAAGCACCGCAAATACCGACCGCCAGCACCCACAGGGTGGCGGTGGCCTGGTTGGGGACCACGCGGTCGTACACGTTCATCACAAACAGCGGCGCGGCCAGGGCGATCAGGTTGATCACCAGGCTGGCGGCGATAGCATCGGCGTAGAGCCAACGTGAGCGTTTGAGGGTGTCTCTGAACCAGGAGCGAGCGCGCGGGATAAGCGTGCCAGTGGTGACGTCAAATTTATGCTGCGGTTGGGCGAAGAACACCCGGCCGCTGTAATCCTGACTCAGCACTTCCCGGGTGACGTGAACTTCGCCGCCTTCGCTTTCGCTGAGCAGCAAGCGGGCGGTATCACCGTCCCACCCCACCAGCACCGCACTGCGTCCTTCCTTCAACAGCAATAAGGCCGGCAATGCGATGGATGGAATCTGCTCCAACTTGCGCTGCAGCACGCGACCCTGCAAACCCGCCCGCGCGGCTGCGCGGGCGAGCAGGTCTGGGCTCAGGCGCTGGCCCGCCAAGGGCAGGCCAGTGGTCAGCATTGCCCGGCTGGCGGGCTTGTAATGCAGGGAGCAGAGGGTCAGCAACCCGTCCAGCAAGGGGTCATCATGCTGACTGCGCGGGTCATGGTTGAGCGGCGCCACACTTATTTCAGAATCCAAGCTGACTCTCTCTTAATGCAGTTGAGCGGTCCAACTCCGTCAAGAATCAGTTCATCCCTGGCAGGTTCACCTTCGTTTTGACTTCGTTCTGCACAACTGATGCCAGCGGCGCAACCACGCCTTGGCTTTTGAGCAGTTGGCCCATATCGGCCTTGATACGGTATTGCGTATACAGCTGCAGGTTTTTGATCTGTGCCAGGCGTTGCGATGCCGTGAACAGTTCGTTCTCGCTGTCGAGCAGGTCGAGCAGTGTACGCTCACCCAGGCTGAACTGCTGCTGGTAAGACGTGCGCACGCGGGTGCTGCGGTCTACGTATTCCTGAGCGATCGGCAATTGCGCCGTGGCGTTGTTGTAGGCGTTCCACGCCAGGCTCAATTCCTGGTTCAGCTCACGCAGGGCGTTGTTGCGGATATCCAGCGCTTGGGATGCCTGGGACGCCTTGGACTGCAGGTCTGCCTTGTTGCTGCCGCCGGAGTACAGGTTGAACTGCATGCGCAGCATGGCGGAGTAGCCATTGTCGTGGCCTTCTTCGCCGCCGATATTGCTGTTGGCCGAGCGTTGCAACTCAGCATCGAAGCGCGGATAGAACGTCGATTTGGCGGATTCGTATTGCTTTTCAGCCGCTGCGATGTCCGCTTCGGCCGAACGCAGTACCGGGCTGCTCTCCACCATCTGCCGACGTGCTTCTTCGAGGCTGGCAGGCATCAAGGCGACAAAGCCCTGGGGCTTCTCCAGCTCGTCGGGTTCTTGGCCGACGGCGCTCATGTAGTTGGCTTTGGCGTCATCGAGGTTGGTCTGTTCGGTCAGCAAGTTGTTGCGGGCCTGGGCCAGACGGGCTTCGGCTTGATCCATGTCCGCCATTCTTCCGACGCCACGGCTGGTGCGCAATTTGATCTGGTCAAAAATGCGTTCGTGGCTTTTCAGGTTGTCTTCTGCCAGCTGCACCATCTCGCGACGGGTCAGGACATCCAGATAAACCTGGGCCACCGTCAGTGCGGTGCGCTCGGTGGTATTGAGCAGGGCATAACCGCGGGAGTTGGCGGTGGCCTGCTGGCGGCCGACTTCATTCTCGGTGCCGAAACCCTGGAACAGGTTTTGCTGAAGACGAATGCTCGATTCGCCGCGATTCAGGGTTTTCCAGTCATGGCTGTTGCTGGCGGCGCGGGTCGAGGTGTTGTCGGAGCTTTCGCGACCATAACCGCCCAGCAAGTCGATTTTAGGCAGGTAGCCGCCCTGGGCCGCTCTGACCTGATAGTCGGCAGCGATACGTGCGTTGACGGCAGCCTGGATTTCCGGGTGAACGTCGACAGCCTTTTGCATGGCTTCTTGAAGGGTTTGAGCCTGTACGAAACTAGTCGCAAGAACAAATGGCACAGCGGTGAATAAGTGCAAACGCATTCTGATTTTTCCCCGGGGATTGGTTGCCTGAAAGCCGCAACAAACTTGAAATATTGCACTGGAGTGGCAACTCGAAATGCCCGTTTTTATTGGGCGCCGCAGGGCGCAAACAGAAAGTCGCGAAGCCGCTTAAATATCAATGTGACATTACTGGGCGGATTGTTTAGGATGACGCCCAATAGGTCAATACCTTGACGGAAAAGTAATTTTTCTGGCGCAGCAACAAAATATTGACGCCATTGTTTTTTTTGAAGCAATTGAGTACTCCAGCTTATTGAATCGGCACCACTGACAGGGCCGGTCTCCTGGGTGGATACCCCTGAACGGCAATACACGGAGAGTCTTTTATGAGCAGCGTTGCGGTCGTCAAAAGCATTGTCGGTCAAGTGTTCGCGGTATCCCCAGAAGGGATTCGTCGTCTGCTGGTAGAAGGCGATCGCCTGTTCGCAGGGGAGCAGATTGATACAGGCCCGGCCGGTGCCGTTTCGCTGGAACTGGCCGACGGCCGCGTGATTGATCTGGGCCGCGACACTCAGTGGAGCGCCAACGCACCTGACTCGACCACCGACCTCAGCGCCGCCACTGCTCAAGCAGCACCGTCCGTCGCCGAATTGCAGCAGGCCATCGCTGCCGGCGCCGACCCGACCCAAGACCTCGAAGCCACCGCCGCGGGCCCGACCGCAGCCGGTGCTGACGGCGCTGTCGGCGGCGGCCATAGCTTTGTCGTGCTTGAAGCAACGGCCGGCGTGGTCGACCCTACCATCGGTTATCCGACCAACGGTCTTAACGCTGCGGATGCGGTGGCTAACGCCCTGACCGGCGCTGACAACAACGGCGTCGACCCGCGCAACGTCACCATCACCCTGACCGCTACGCCTACCATCACCGAAGCCGGTGGTGTTGTGGTTTACACCGTATTCATCACGCAAGCCCCGACCAGCGACCTGACCGTCACCTTGTCCAACGGCCTCTCTGTTGTGGTCCCAGCCGGCCAGACCTCCGGCGCGCTGAACGTTACGTTCGCCGGTAATGACACCCCTTACCTGGACGCCTCGTCGATCTCCGCCACCATTGCCGGCACGTCCGGCGGCGGCAACCTGATCATCACCACCGACCCGACGCCGGCGGTCACTCAGATCAACGACACCATCGACACCACCACCGTTACGCTCACCGCGACGGCATCGGTGGATGAGGGTGGCAAGATCGTCTACACCGCCACCGTCACCAACGCGGCGCAGACCGACGTTGTGATCAAACTGTCCAACGACCAGACCATCACCATCGAAGCCGGTAAAACCACCGGTACGGTCAGTGTCGACACCCCGGCCAACCTGGCGGATGGCAAAGACCTGACGGTCAGCGCCACCATTACCAGCGCCACCGGCGGCAACTACGAAAACCTGGCGATCAATCCCGCACCGGCCACTTCCACCGTTGTTGCTGTGGATGATCCCAGCGTCCTGGTCGCCGATACCAACACGATCGTCGAAGATAACGTCGCCACCGGCAATGTGCTGAGCAACGACAGCGACATCGACAATGTGCTGAGCGTCGCCACCTTCAATGTGGGCGGCACCACCTTCGCGGCGGGCCAGACGGCTGTTATCGCAGGCGTGGGCAGTATCACGATTGGAACCGATGGCGCGTATACGTTCACCCCGGTCAAGGATTACAGCGGCGAAGTGCCGCAGATCGGCTACACCACTAATACCGGTTCGAGCAGCACGCTGACCGTGACGATTACGCCGGTCAACGACGCGCCGGTGATCGAAGTGTCGGCCAACACCCTGGTTGAAAACACCGCGGTAGCCGGCACTGTGGCAGGCACATTTGCCGCCAGTGACGCAGAGACGCCGACCCAGGCGCTGGATGTGAAGTTCACCGCAGGTACTAATGCGGACGGTTACTACGCGATTTCCGGCACCGACGTTGTACTGACGCAGAAAGGTGCTGACTGGGTCAACGCCGGCAATCAACTGCCGAAGATCGATTTGACTGTGACCGACGCTGACAATGTCAGCTCGACCGCCAATGGCCAGCCGACCGTGACTCTGGTCAACGACATCCCGGTTATCAGCGTCGAAGCCAACGCCCTGACTGAAAACGACGCCAAAGAAGGCACCGTGGCCGGGCGCTTCACCGCGACTGATGAAGAAACGCCGGTTGCTGATCTGAAAGTCACCTTCACCGCCGGTACTAACACCGACGGCTACTACGCCCTGTCGGGCACCGATGTGGTCCTGACTCAGAAAGGCGCCGATTGGGTCAACGCCGGCAATCAACTGCCGAAGATCGATTTGACTGTGACCGACGCTGACAATGTCAGCTCGACCGCCAATGGCCAGCCGACCGTGACTCTGGTCAACGACATCCCGGTTATCAGCGTCGAAGCCAACGCCCTGACTGAAAACGACGCCAAAGAAGGCACCGTGGCCGGGCGCTTCACCGCGACTGATGAAGAAACGCCGGTTGCTGATCTGAAAGTCACCTTCACCGCCGGTACTAACACCGACGGCTACTACGCCCTGTCGGGCACCGACGTAGTGCTGACCCAGAAAGGCGCCGATTGGGTCAACGCCGGCAATCAACTGCCGAAGATCGACCTGACCGTCACTGACGCCGATAACGCCAGCTCCAGCGCGACCGGCCAACCGAGCGTCACTCTGGTCAACGACATCCCAGTTATCGCCGTCGAAGCCAACACCCTGACGGAAAACGATGCCAAAGAAGGCACCGTCGCCGGCCGCTTCACCGCGACTGACGAAGAAACGCCGGTTGCTGATCTGAAGGTCACCTTCACAGCCGGTACCAACAACGACGGCTACTACGCGCTGTCGGGCACCGATGTGGTCCTGACGCAGAAAGGCGCCGACTGGGTCAACGCCGGCAACCAGTTGCCTAAGATCGACCTGACCGTCACTGACGCCGATAACGCCAGCTCCAGCGCGACCGGCCAACCGAGCGTCACTCTGGTCAACGACATCCCAGTTATCGCCGTCGAAGCCAACACCCTGACGGAAAACGATGCCAAAGAAGGCACCGTCGCCGGCCGCTTCACCGCGACTGACGAAGAAACGCCGGTTGCTGATCTGAAGGTCACCTTCACAGCCGGTACCAACAACGACGGCTACTACGCGCTGTCGGGCACCGATGTGGTCCTGACGCAGAAAGGCGCCGACTGGGTCAACGCCGGCAACCAGTTGCCTAAGATCGACCTGACCGTCACTGACGCCGATAACGCCAGCTCCAGCGCGACCGGCCAACCGAGCGTCACTCTGGTCAACGACATCCCAGTTATCGCCGTCGAAGCCAACACCCTGACGGAAAACGATGCCAAAGAAGGCACCGTCGCCGGCCGCTTCACCGCGACTGACGAAGAAACGCCGGTTGCTGATCTGAAGGTCACCTTCACAGCCGGTACCAACAACGACGGCTACTACGCGCTGTCGGGCACCGATGTGGTCCTGACGCAGAAAGGCGCCGACTGGGTCAACGCCGGCAACCAGTTGCCTAAGATCGACCTGACCGTCACTGACGCCGATAACGCCAGCTCGACCGCCAATGGCCAGCCGACCGTGACCTTGGTCAACGACATCCCGGTTATCGCCGTCGAAGCCAACACCCTGACGGAAAACGACGCCAAAGAAGGCACCGTAGCGGGCCGCTTCACCGCGACTGACGAAGAAACGCCGGTTGCTGATCTGAAGGTCACCTTCACCGCCGGCACCAACAACGACGGTTACTACGCCCTGTCGGGCACCGACGTAGTGCTGACCCAGAAAGGCGCTGATTGGGTTAATGCCGGTAATCAACTGCCGAAAATTGACCTGACCGTGACTGATGCTGACAACGCCAGCTCCAGCGCCAACGGCCAGCCGAGCGTCACCTTGGTTAACGACATCCCGGTTATTAGTGTCGAAGCGAACACCCTGACCGAAAACGACGCCAAAGAAGGCACCGTGGCCGGCCGCTTTACTGCGACTGACGAAGAAACGCCGGTCGCCAACCTGAAGGTCACCTTCACCGCCGGCACCAACAACGACGGCTACTACGCCCTGTCGGGCACCGACGTTGTCCTGACGCAGAAAGGTGCCGATTGGGTCAACGCCGGTAATCAACTGCCGAAAATTGACCTGACCGTCACTGACGCCGATAACGCCAGCTCCAGCGCGACCGGCCAACCGAGCGTCACTCTGGTTAACGACATCCCGGTTATCAGCGTCGAAGCGAACACCCTGACCGAAAACGACGCCAAAGAAGGCACCGTCGCTGGCCGCTTCACCGCGACTGACGAAGAAACCCCGGTTGCTGATCTGAAGGTCACTTTCACTGCGGGTACCAACACCGACGGCTACTACGCCCTGTCGGGTACCGATGTGGTGCTGACTCAAAAAGGTGCCGATTGGGTCAACGCCGGCAATCAACTGCCGAAGATCGACCTGACCGTCACTGATGCCGATAACGCCAGTTCCAGCGCTAACGGCCAACCTACCGTCACTCTGGTCAACGACATTCCGGTTATCGCCGTCGAAGCCAACACCCTGACGGAAAACGATGCCAAAGAAGGCACCGTAGCGGGCCGCTTCACTGCGACTGACGAAGAAACCCCTGTTGCTGATCTGAAGGTCACCTTCACTGCGGGTACCAACACCGACGGCTACTACGCCCTGTCGGGCACCGATGTGGTGCTGACTCAAAAAGGTGCCGATTGGGTCAACGCCGGCAACCAGTTGCCGAAGATCGACCTGACCGTCACTGACGCCGATAACGCCAGCTCCAGCGCGACCGGCCAACCGAGCGTCACTCTGGTTAACGACATCCCGGTTATCAGCGTCGAAGCGAACACCCTGACCGAAAACGACGCCAAAGAAGGCACCGTGGCCGGCCGCTTTACTGCGACTGACGAAGAAACCCCGGTTGCTGATCTGAAAGTCACCTTCACCGCCGGTACCAACACCGACGGCTACTACGCCCTGTCGGGTACCGATGTGGTGCTGACTCAAAAAGGTGCCGATTGGGTCAACGCCGGCAATCAACTGCCGAAGATCGACCTGACCGTCACTGACGCCGATAACGCCAGCTCCAGCGCGACCGGCCAACCGAGCGTCACTCTGGTTAACGACATCCCAGTTATCGCCGTCGAAGCCAACACCCTGACGGAAAACGATGCCAAAGAAGGCACCGTCGCCGGCCGCTTCACCGCGACTGACGAAGAAACGCCGGTTGCTGATCTGAAGGTCACCTTCACAGCCGGTACCAACAACGACGGCTACTACGCGCTGTCGGGCACCGATGTGGTCCTGACGCAGAAAGGCGCCGACTGGGTCAACGCCGGCAACCAGTTGCCTAAGA
Organism: Pseudomonas rhodesiae; assembly: GCF_013285305.1. Taxonomy (NCBI): domain Bacteria; kingdom Pseudomonadati; phylum Pseudomonadota; class Gammaproteobacteria; order Pseudomonadales; family Pseudomonadaceae; genus Pseudomonas; species Pseudomonas rhodesiae. Next base: position 559,776 of record NZ_CP054205.1, read on the forward strand.
TCGACCTGACCGTCACTGACGCCGATAACGCCAGCTCGACCGCCAATGGCCAGCCGACCGTGACCTTGGTCAACGACATCCCGGTTATCGCCGTCGAAGCCAACACCCTGACGGAAAACGACGCCAAAGAAGGCACCGTCGCTGGCCGCTTCACCGCGACCGATGAAGAAACTCCGGTTGCTGATCTGAAAGTCACCTTCACCGCCGGTACTAACGCCGACGGTTACTACGCGATTTCCGGCACCGATGTGGTGCTGACGCAGAAAGGTGCTGATTGGGTTAACGCCGGTAATCAACTGCCGAAGATCGACTTGACCGTCACTGACGCCGACAACGCCAGCTCGACCGCGAATGGCCAGCCGACCGTGACCTTGGTCAACGACATCCCGGTTATCGCCGTCGAAGCCAACACCCTGACGGAAAACGACGCCAAAGAAGGCACCGTCGCTGGCCGCTTCACCGCGACTGACGAAGAAACCCCAGTTGCTGATCTGAAAGTCACCTTCACCGCCGGTACCAACAACGACGGTTACTATGCGATTTCCGGCACCGACGTGGTCCTGACGCAGAAAGGCGCCGATTGGGTCAACGCCGGCAATCAACTGCCGAAGATCGACCTGACCGTCACGGACGCCGATAACGCCAGCTCCAGCGCGACCGGCCAACCCACCGTCACTTTGGTCAACGACATCCCGGTTATCAGCGTCGAAGCCAACACCCTGACGGAAAACGACGCCAAAGAAGGCACCGTCGCCGGCCGCTTCACCGCGACCGACGAAGAAACGCCGGTTGCTGATCTGAAGGTCACCTTCACCGCCGGTACTAACGCCGACGGTTACTACGCGATTTCCGGCACCGACGTAGTGCTGACCCAGAAAGGCGCCGATTGGGTCAACGCCGGCAATCAACTGCCGAAGATCGACCTGACCGTCACTGATGCCGATAACGCTAGCTCCAACGCCAACGGCCAGCCGACCGTCACCTTGGTCAACGACATCCCGGTTATCAGCGTCGAAGCGAACACCCTGACGGAAAACGATGCCAAAGAAGGCACCGTCGCTGGCCGCTTCACCGCGACTGACGAAGAAACGCCGGTTGCTGATCTGAAGGTCACCTTCACTGCGGGTACCAACACCGACGGCTACTACGCCCTGTCTGGCACAGACGTGGTTCTGACTCAGAAAGGCGCCGATTGGGTCAACGCCGGCAATCAACTGCCGAAGATCGACCTGACCGTGACCGACGCTGACAACGCCAGCTCGACCGCCAATGGTCAGCCGACCGTCACCTTGGTCAACGACATCCCGGTTATCGCCGTCGAAGCCAACACCCTGACTGAAAACGACGCCAAAGAAGGCACCGTCGCTGGCCGCTTCACCGCGACCGACGAAGAAACCCCGGTTGCCGATCTGAAGGTCACCTTCACCGCCGGCACCAACAACGACGGCTACTACGCCCTGTCGGGCACCGACGTTGTCCTGACGCAGAAAGGTGCCGATTGGGTCAACGCCGGTAATCAACTGCCGAAAATTGACCTGACCGTCACTGACGCCGATAACGCCAGCTCCAGCGCGACCGGCCAACCCACCGTCACTTTGGTCGACGACGCCAGCGTATTGCTCCCGGACACCGGTACCGCCCTGGAAGACCACGATGTCATCGGCAATGTGTTGAGCAACGACACCGATGAAGACAGTGACCTGACGGTCAAGTCGTTCACCGTGGATGGCGCTTCCTACGAAGCAGGCAAGCCGGCAACTATTGCGGGCGTTGGTACCATCACCATCGCCAGCAATGGTGATTACACCTTCACGCCGGTTAAGGATTACAACGGCGCGGTGCCACAGATCGGCTACACCACCAATACCGGCTCCAGCAGCACTCTCGACCTGACCATCACGCCGGTCAACGATGCCCCTGTGCTTGGCAATGCCTCGACCAACAACTTTGGCGACACCTACATCGAAGGCAAGCCAGGCGGCTACGTAGCGGCGAATCTGACCGTCAGTGACGTCGACAACAGCAACCTGCAAAGTGCCAAAGTCACATTGGTCAACCCTCTGGCCGGTGACGTGCTGATCGCGGATGTCAGCAACCCGAAAATCGCCGTTACCTATGACAAGGCAACCGGCGTACTCAGCCTGTCTGGTGACGCCACCAAGGCCGAATACCAGGAAGTCCTGCGTTCGGTGCATTTCGCCAGTGAAAGCCAGAACCCGGTTGCCACCGACCGCACCCTGACCATCACTGTAAATGACGGCGAATTGGACTCGGCCCCTGTGACCTCTGTGGTCTACGTGGTTCCGGTCAACGATCCACCGCAGGTCTCATTCGACAGCACCACCTTTACCGAACAAACCGAAGGCGGTGCACTGGTCAAAAACCTGAGCATCAGCGACGTCGACAACTCCACCTTCAGCAAAGTGGTGGTCACGGTTGACCATCTGGCGTCCGGTGATGTGCTCAGCAGCGCCGATGTGCTCAAGGCCCTGGCCGTTGCCGGTATTACCATCACCCAAAGCGGCAGTGCCGCCGATGGCAAAATCGTCTACACCCTCACCAGCAACTCGCCAGCCGGTAGCAGTGCCGCCGATTTCATCAAAGTGGTTGAAGCGATCACCTTCAAGAGCCCCGGCGATAACCCGGTCGGCACGGATCGCAACGTCACCATCGACGTGACCGATATCGGTGGCGGTAACCTTGACCGCGAGCCGCCGGAAACCGGCAGTGCCACCGGCAAGGTCGCAATCGAACTATTCAACGATGCACCGACTGCATCGGCTACCCCATCTAGCGCCGACGAAGACCACGCCGCCACAATCGTGCTGAGCGGCGTCGATGTGGATGGCTCCGTCGCCAAGTTCGTCATCACCACCTTGCCGGAAAACGGCAAGCTGTACAGCGATGCCAGCCTGACCACCGAACTTAAAGTCGGCGATTCGGTACCGGCAGGCGCTGATGGCAAGGCTTCGGTGTACTTCTCCCCAACCGCTGACTGGAGCGGCAGTACTTCGCTCACCTTTAACGCCGTCGACGATGGCGGCAAAGCCAGCGGCGAGACGACCGCTGCAGTTACCATCGCGCCAGTCACCGACACCCCGCACCTGGGCCTGTTGGGCGGCGGCGTTGTGAGCTCGATCAACTTCGACAGCGCCCCGATCAACGGTGGGTGGGGCACGGTCGCGGTCGGTGATGCCAATAACGCAGCCGGCACTGCTCCGACGACCCAGTGGTTGACCGGTAACAGCGACGGCAAGGTCGAGATCGGCCAGAGCGGCGTCTACGGTGTCAACACGCCGGACAATAGCCAAGTCATCGAACTTGAGAAAAATCCCGGCGACGACGCCAGCTTGTACACCATCATCAAGGCTGAAAGCGGCACGGCGTACAGCATCAGTGTCGACTACTCGCCGCGTGCGGGCGCCGAAAATAACTCGGTGATCGACGTTTTCTGGGGCGGCGTCAAAGTCGGCACCCTGGATGCAACCACCGTTGGCATGAAGACCTACACCTTCGTGGTGCCTGTCACCGCTGACGGTGATGCCAAGCTCGAATTCAAGGCGCCAGACAGCAATTCGCTGGGCGGCGTGATGGACAACATCAGCGTCACCCAGGTACTGAACACCGGTCTTGAAGACCACGCGATCAAGTTGTCCGCGATTGACGCTTACGCCACCGACAAGGATGGCTCGGAGACGCTCAAGCTGGAGATCAGTGGCGTTCCGGAAGGCGCGACGATTTCTGATGGCGCGGGCCACACCTTTACCGCGTCGGCCGGCAATCAAAGCATCGACATCAGCGATTGGAACAAGGCCACGCTGGTCTTCAATCCGGCGCCGAATGCCAACGGCCTGGTGAACCTCACCGTGACCGCCACCGCGCAAGACGGCGATGCGGCGCCGAAGTCCGAGTCGATTACGCTGCCGATTAACGTGATTGCGGTCAACGACCTGCCCGTGATTGATGTGGTGGCCAATCCGCTGGTGGAAGGCAACGTCAGTGAAGGCACCGTGGCGGGCACCTTTACCGTCAGCGATATTGAAACCCCGGTTGCCGACCTGAAAGTCACTTTCACTGGCGACAGCAACAAGGATGGCTACTACGCCATCGTTGCCAACGCCGTGGTACTGACCTTGGCGGGCGCGAACTTCGTTAACGCGGGCAATAAACTGCCGCCGATCGATCTGACCGTCACAGACACCGACAAAGGCAGCGCGCACGATGCGGCGACGCCAGCTGTCACTTTGGTCAATGATGCTCCGCTCATCAGCGTTGAAGCCAACACCCTGACAGAGAACGATGCCAAAGAAGGCACCGTGGCGGGTCGCTTCACCGCGACTGACGAAGAAACGCCGGTTGCTGATCTGAAGGTTGCGTTCACTTCCGGTACTAACACCGACGGTTACTACGCCCTGTCGGGTACCGATGTGGTGCTGACTCAAAAAGGTGCCGATTGGGTCAACGCCGGCAATCAACTGCCGAAGATCGACCTGACCGTCACCGACGCTGACAACGCCAGCTCGACCGCGAATGGCCAGCCGACCGTGACTCTGGTCAACGACATCCCGGTTATCGCCGTCGAAGCCAACACCCTGACGGAAAACGATGCCAAAGAAGGCACCGTAGCGGGCCGCTTCACTGCGACTGACGAAGAAACGCCGGTTGCTGATCTGAAAGTCACCTTCACCGCCGGTACCAACAACGACGGTTACTACACCCTGTCGGGTACCGACGTAGTGCTGACGCAGAAAGGCGCCGATTGGGTCAACGCCGGTAATCAACTGCCGAAAATTGACCTGACCGTCACTGACGCCGATAACGCCAGCTCCAGCGCCAACGGCCAGCCGACCGTGACGTTGGTTAACGACATCCCGGTTATCGCCGTTGAAGCCAACACCCTGACCGAAAACGATGCCAAAGAAGGCACCGTCGCCGGCCGCTTCACTGCAACCGACGAAGAAACGCCGGTTGCCGATCTGAAAGTCACTTTCACTGCCGGCACGAACACCGACGGTTACTACGCGATTTCTGGCACCGACGTTGTACTGACGCAGAAAGGTGCTGATTGGGTTAATGCCGGTAATCAACTGCCGAAAATTGACCTGACCGTGACTGATGCTGACAACGCCAGCTCCAGCGCCAACGGCCAGCCGAGCGTCACCTTGGTTAACGACATCCCGGTTATTAGCGTCGAAGCGAACACCCTGACGGAAAACGATGCCAAAGAAGGCACCGTCGCCGGCCGCTTCACTGCAACCGACGAAGAAACGCCGGTTGCCGATCTGAAAGTCACTTTCACTGCCGGCACGAACACCGACGGTTACTACGCGATTTCTGGCACCGACGTTGTACTGACGCAGAAAGGTGCTGATTGGGTTAATGCCGGTAATCAACTGCCGAAAATTGACCTGACCGTGACTGATGCTGACAACGCCAGCTCCAGCGCCAACGGCCAGCCGAGCGTCACCTTGGTTAACGACATCCCGGTTATTAGCGTCGAAGCGAACACCCTGACCGAAAACGACGCCAAAGAAGGCACCGTGGCCGGCCGCTTTACTGCGACTGACGAAGAAACCCCGGTTGCCGATCTGAAGGTCACTTTCACTGCCGGCACGAACACCGACGGTTACTACGCGATTTCTGGCACCGACGTTGTACTGACGCAGAAAGGTGCTGATTGGGTTAATGCCGGTAATCAACTGCCGAAAATTGACCTGACCGTGACTGATGCTGACAACGCCAGCTCCAGCGCCAACGGCCAGCCGAGCGTCACTCTGGTCAACGACATCCCAGTTATCGCCGTCGAAGCCAACACCCTGACCGAAAACGACGCCAAAGAAGGCACCGTGGCCGGCCGCTTTACTGCGACTGACGAAGAAACGCCGGTTGCCGATCTGAAGGTCACCTTCACCGCCGGCACCAACAACGACGGCTACTACGCCCTGTCTGGCACAGACGTGGTTCTGACTCAGAAAGGCGCCGATTGGGTTAACGCCGGCAACCAGTTGCCGAAGATCGACCTGACCGTCACTGATGCTGACAACGCCAGCTCCAGCGCCAACGGCCAGCCGAGCGTCACTCTGGTCAACGACATCCCAGTTATCGCCGTCGAAGCCAACACCCTGACGGAAAACGATGCCAAAGAAGGCACCGTAGCGGGCCGCTTCACTGCGACTGACGAAGAGACTTCGGTTGCTGATTTGAAGGTCACCTTCACCGCCGGTACCAACAACGACGGCTACTACGCCCTGTCTGGCACAGACGTGGTTCTGACTCAGAAAGGCGCCGATTGGGTTAACGCCGGCAACCAGTTGCCGAAGATCGACCTGACCGTGACCGACGCTGACAACGCCAGCTCGACCGCCAATGGTCAGCCGACCGTCACCTTGGTTAACGACATCCCAGTTATCGCCGTCGAAGCCAACACCCTGACTGAAAACGACGCCAAAGAAGGCACCGTGGCCGGTCGCTTCACTGCGACTGACGAAGAAACGCCGGTTGCCGATCTGAAGGTCACCTTCACCGCCGGTACTAACGCCGATGGTTACTACGCGATTTCCGGCACCGACGTGGTGCTGACGCAGAAAGGCGCCGATTGGGTCAACGCTGGCAACCAGTTGCCTAAAATCGACCTGACCGTGACCGACGCTGACAACGCCAGCTCGACCGCGAATGGCCAGCCGACCGTCACCTTGGTCAACGACATCCCGGTTATCGCCGTGGAAGCCAACACCCTGACCGAAAACGACGCCAAAGAAGGCACCGTGGCCGGCCGCTTTACTGCGACTGACGAAGAAACGCCGGTTGCTGATCTGAAGGTCACCTTCACCGCCGGTACTAACGCCGATGGTTACTACGCGATTTCCGGCACCGACGTGGTGCTGACGCAGAAAGGCGCCGATTGGGTCAACGCTGGCAACCAGTTGCCTAAAATCGACCTGACCGTGACCGACGCTGACAACGCCAGCTCGACCGCGAATGGCCAGCCGACCGTGACTCTGGTCAACGACATCCCGGTTATCGCCGTCGAAGTCAACACCCTGACGGAAAACGACGCCAAAGAAGGCACCGTGGCGGGCCGCTTCACTGCGACTGACGAAGAGACTTCGGTTGCTGATCTGAAGGTCACATTCACCGCCGGTACCAACAACGACGGCTACTACGCCCTGTCTGGCACAGACGTGGTTCTGACTCAGAAAGGCGCCGATTGGGTCAACGCCGGCAACCAGTTGCCGAAGATCGACCTGACCGTGACCGACGCTGACAACGCCAGCTCGACCGCGAATGGCCAGCCGACCGTGACTCTGGTCAACGACATCCCGGTTATCGCCGTCGAAGCCAACACCCTGACGGAAAACGACGCCAAAGAAGGCACCGTCGCCGGCCGCTTCACCGCGACCGACGAAGAAACCGCAGTTGCCGATCTGAAAGTCACCTTCACTGCCGGTACCAACAACGACGGCTACTATGCCCTGTCTGGCACCGACGTGGTTCTGACTCAGAAAGGCGCCGATTGGGTCAACTCCGGCCACCAACTGCCGAAGATCGATCTGACCGTTACCGATGCTGATAACGCCAGCTCGACCGCCAACGCGCAACCGAGCGTCACCCTGGTCAACGACGCTCCGGTCATCACCGTGACCGGCACCACTATCGTTGAGAACACCGCGAAGGTCGGCACCGTCGCTGCTACCTTCACGGCCTCCGACGAAGAAACGCCGGTCGCCAACCTGAAGGTCGCCTTCACTGCCGGCACCAACAACGACGGTTACTACACCCTGTCGGGTACCGACGTGGTCCTGACGCAGAAAGGCGCCGATTGGGTCAACTCCGGCCACCAGTTGCCGAAAATCGACCTGACCGTCACCGACGCCGACAACGCCACGTCGCACAATGACGCGCAGCCGAGCGTCACCCTGGTGAACGATGCTCCGGTCATCACCGTGACCGGCACCACTATCGTTGAGAACACCGCTAAAGTCGGCACCGTTGCCGGTACCTTCACGGCCTCCGACGAAGAAACGCCGGTCGCCAACCTGAAGGTCGCCTTCACTGCCGGCACCAACAACGACGGCTACTACACTCTGTCGGGCACCGACGTTGTACTGACTCAGAAAGGTGCCGATTGGGTCAACTCCGGCCACCAACTGCCGAAGATCGACCTGACCGTGACCGACGCTGACAACGCCAGCTCGACCGCCAACGCGCAACCGAGCGTCACCCTGGTCAACGACGCTCCGGTCATCACCGTGACCGGCACCACTATCGTTGAGAACACCGCGAAGGTCGGCACCGTCGCCGGTACTTTCACGGCCTCCGACGAAGAAACGCCGGTCGCCAACCTGAAGGTCGCCTTCACTGCCGGGACCAACAACGACGGCTACTACACCCTGTCGGGTACCGACGTAGTGCTGACGCAGAAAGGCGCCGATTGGGTCAACTCCGGCCACCAACTGCCGAAGATCGACCTGACCGTGACCGACGCTGACAACGCCAGCTCGACCGCCAACGCGCAACCGAGCGTCACCCTGGTCAACGACGCTCCGGTCATCACCGTGACCGGCACCACTATCGTTGAGAACACCGCGAAGGTCGGCACCGTCGCTGGTACCTTCACGGCCTCCGACGAAGAAACGCCGGTCGCCAACCTGAAGGTCGCCTTCACTGCCGGCACCAACAACGACGGTTACTACACCCTGTCGGGTACCGACGTAGTGCTGACGCAGAAGGGCGCCGATTGGGTCAACTCCGGCCACCAACTGCCGAAGATCGATCTGACCGTTACCGATGCTGATAACGCCAGTTCGACCGCCAATGGTCAGCCGAGCGTCACCCTGGTGAACGATGCTCCGGTCATCACCGTGACCGGCACCACTATCGTTGAGAACACCGCGAAAGTCGGCACCGTCGCCGGTACCTTCACGGCCTCCGACGAAGAAACGCCGGTCGCCAACCTGAAGGTCGCCTTCACTGCCGGGACCAACAACGATGGTTACTACACCCTGTCCGGCACTAACGTAGTGCTGACGCAGAAGGGCGCCGATTGGGTCAACTCCGGCCACCAACTGCCGAAGATCGACCTGACCGTTACCGACGCTGATAACGCCAGCTCGACCGCTAATGGCCAGCCGAGCGTGACTCTGGTCGATGACGCCCCGACCGCCACCGACGGTTTCATCCAGAGCAACGAAGACACCTCGGTCGAACTGACCTGGGCGACCTTCGGCGTCAAGGATGAGGACTCCACGAACCCGAAAGTGGTGTTCACCAGCCTCCCTGCCGGTTCCATCGAGTACAACGTCAACGGTACGTGGGTCAAACTGACCGTGGCCGATCTGAAGACCGATACCTCGGCGGGCAAGGCGTTCAGCCAGGCTGACTTCGATAGTCACAACGTACGTTACACCCCGGCAGCCAACGAATCAGGCGACAACAGCTTCGGCGGCACCGGTGTGGGTAACATGCAAGGCGATTACACCCAACTGAAGTTCCAGGCAACCGACGGCAACTCCTACAGCGACACCAAAACCATCACGGTGGATATCCACCCGGTGACGGACGTTCCTGTCGTGACGGTCGGCGCATTCAGCGCTGTGCCGACCGGCCTGACCATTCAGACCTGGAGCGGCGGTAACCTGCGCACTGACTTGGGGACCAACGGTAACGGTGTGGTCAACTCCAGCGATCTGATCAAAGTGATCGACGCCAAGACCGCTGCCAGCGCCGTCTCCACGGGTGTGACCAGCGACGTCAGCAACACCAATGTGGCGGACGGCACCGCGACTAAGGTCTCCGGCCTGATCTATCTGGAAGCGGGTAAGAGCTACACCTTCACCGGTACGGCCGACGACAGCCTGGCAATCACCGTGGGCGGCAAGCTGGTCGCGACCGAAACCTGGAGCAAGGGCAGCGCGATCACCGGAACGGCCTACACGCCGAGCGAGTCGGGCTATTACACCCTCGATATCTACCACTACAACCAGGCCGGCGCGGGCAACTACGACGTCAATGTGTCGATCAACAATGGCCCGTCGATGTCGCTGGGCAACAGCGGCGTGCAGACCTACACCAGCGTGGACGCCTTGAAAGCGGCCGGCGCGGTGCTGGGCGACAGCCATGTGGTCAATGGCGAAGGCTATTACACCGGCTATGTCTACAACCATGGGTTGGAAGACACCGCCATCAAGGTGGCACCGATCACTACCACGTTTGTCGACAACGATGGCTCGGAAACCCACAAGGTGGAAATCAGCGGCCTGCCCAAAGGCACCGTGATTACCGACACTAGCACTGGCGCCAGCTATACCTCGACCGGTGCCAGCGCGCTCTATGATGTCAGCACCTGGAACCTGAAGACCCTGACGGTTACGCCGTTCAAGGATTCGACCGCCAGCTTCGATATCACCGTAAAAGCGACGGCCAAAGAGTCGAGCACCGGTGTGGAAGCGGTGACCACCGGCAAAGTGAGCATCGTGGTCACTGCGGTCAACGACGCGCCGACCCTGGACCTCAGCATCGCCGACGGTTCTGTCGCCACGGGCTTCAGCGCCTCGTACACCGAGCGGGGCACCAATGGTGTTGCGATTACCGGCAATGTGGCCATCAGTGACGTCGACAGCAGCCAGATGCAAAGCGCGACCATCACCCTGAAAAACGCCAGTTCGGGTGATGTGCTCAGCTCCAACCTGGTGGCGGTGGGCGGTACCTACAAAGGTGTCACCGTGACCAGCGTCGGCACGGACGTCAGCGGTAAGATCGTACTGACCCTGTCGGGCGTGGCTGATGTCGCGACCTACAAGGCGCTGCTTGAGTCGTTCCAGTACTCCAACACCGGCAAATACCCGTCCCTTGGTGATCGCACCATCGACATTTCGGTGATGGACAACGAAGGCAGCAACAGCCTGAGTTCGTCGGTGGCAACGACCACCATCACAGTCAAGCCTCAGGTCTACACCCCGGTCACTGAAGGCGGTGCGGCGGCGGATACCATCGACCTGGGCTCCAGCTCGGCCAACAACATCGTGGTCGGCGACAAGGGCGGCATCACCACGCCGGGCAGCAACTACAACATCGCGTTTATCGTCGACACCTCGGGCAGTATCGGGTCGAGTGCGATGACGTCGATCAAAACCCAGCTTTCCGGCATTTTCGATACCTTGATCGCGAACGCGAAGATGACAGGGTCGGGCGTGGTGAAAGTATTGTTGGTCGACTTCGATACCAAGGTTGAATCGCAGGTATCGGTCAACCTGGCCGACCAGGCTGCCGCCAAGGCTGCCCTGCAGGCGGTGTTGAACAACATGGCGTCCAACCCAAGCGATGTAACCAACTATCAGGATGCCTTTAACGCGGCTACCAACTGGTTCAAGAGCAGCGACGCCACCAGCAACGCTGGTGCAAAAAACCTGACGTATTTCATTACCGACGGTGAGCCGAACGTCTACAACGCGACGTACGACAACATTAGCCTGGGGTATACCAGCTCCTGGTGGGGCTCCAACGTGACCTTCGATAGCAAGGTCAACGGCTCCACCTACACCCTGGGTCAAAGCACTCCGGTCACCGCTACGATCTACGGTCAGACACAGGTCATCGTCGACAAGGACGGCAAGGTGTACTCGTACAACTCGTCCGGCACCAAGACCTTTGAAGGCTATGTCGTGTCCGATGGCCACGGTGGTTTCAACGTGGCGGGGGCTGCCAGCAGTTCGGGCTGGACCGATTATGCGTTGGAATACGCCAAAGACGCTTACACGGCGCTGACGACTTCCGTCGCGGGCGGGGTCGAGGTACAAGCCATTGGTCTGGGCAATAACGTCGATAAAGACATGCTCCAGAAGTACTTCGATACCGACAAGACGGTCAGCACCATCGACACCGCGAAACTGGCGGATACCATTACCGGCCACACGGCCGATACCGGTGCCGACAGCGTTTCCGGCGGTTCGGGCAACGACATCATCTTCGGTGACCTGATCAGCTACAACGGTCAGGAAGGCAGTGCCGCACTCAAGGCCTTCGCCGCCGAGAAGCTGTCCACTACCGTCGACCACATCGATGACCGCACCTTGCATCAGTACATCACTGAGCATGTGCAAGACATCGGTGCCTTGGCCAGCGCGTCGAACATCTACGGTACCAAGGACGGCGGCGACACCCTGATCGGCAATGCCGGCAATGACATCCTGTTCGGCCAGGGCGGCAACGACACCCTCTCCGGCGGTGCCGGTAATGACATCCTGGTGGGCGGCAAGGGTAACGACATCCTCACCGGCGGCGCGGGTGCCGATACCTTCGTCTGGCTCAAAGGCGACACCAACACCAATGGCGGCTTTGATCGCATCACTGACTTCAAGCACAGCGAAGGCGACAAGCTGGACCTGTCCGATTTGCTGCAAGGCAATAACGACAACAACTTGTCCAAGTACCTGCAGCTGACCACCGACGCGTCGGGCAACTCGACGCTGAGCGTCAGCAGCACCGGGGCGTTCACCGCGTCGGGTGGCGGCACGGCAGATGTCACCATCAAGGTCGATGGCGCCAACTGGGGTGCTGGCAGCTCCGCGATCAACAACCTGATCGCCGGTGGCGACCTGACCGTCAAGCACCACGACTGATTACCCAGCAGCGCCAATCTTTCGGGATTGGCGCTGCGTGGGCATCAGCGTCGAGCAAATGTGTGTAATCTCTGCAGAGGCCGTGCGCGGCACCTGCAGGGATTTTTTATTGGGAGAACGTTGATGTTCTACGTGCAACGCGATCAAAACAACGCTTTGATCCGTGTCGAGGCGCAGGCCTATGCCGAAGCGACCGAGACGCTACCGGCCGACCATCATGAGATACAGGCGTGGTTTGCCGACGATGTGGTCGACAACAGCCTCAAGCAGCTCAAGCAAAGTGACTTTGAGATGATTCGGGTGCTGGACGACTTGATCCAGGTTCTGATCACCAAGAACGTCATGAGCATCACGGACTTGCCGCCCGCCGCGCAGGCCAAGTTCCTCGAACGTACCCATGCCCGGGCAGCATTGGGCGGGTTGAGCGAGCTGATCAATGACGATGAAACCGGCTTGATCTGAGCCGCCTGCACCTCCTTCACGGCATGACCGTCAAGGAGGCGAGGACGTTCTACTTCCAGGGCGCCGGTTCACCGACCAGTTGGCCTTGCACCCCTTCAATTCCCATCTCGCGAATTACCTGTAGCTCACCCTCGGTTTCCACACGTTCGGCAATCAACGGCAAATCGATGCTGTGGGCGGCGCGCTGGATGGCTTCGATAAAAAAGCGCTTGTGGCTTTCCTGGTCGATGGCACGGATGTAGCTGCCGTCGATTTTCAGGTACGCCAGGCCCAGGTTCGCCAGGTTGCCGATCATGCTGAAACGCCCGCCGAAACGCTGCAGGCCAAGGCTGAAGCCCAGGCTGCGCAAGCGTCGGGTCAGGCGCTCCAGCTGCGACTGCTCTGGCACTTGTTCTTCACCGATTTCCAGGGTCAGGCGCGGCCCCAGGGCGGGGTTTTGAGCCAGGCGCTCGAAGACGCGCTCCAGTGCCTGTGGGTCGTTCAGGGTAGCGGCCGACAGGTTCAACGCCACCGATGGGCTGTGCTGGGTCAAGTGCTTGATCACCAGATCAACCATCAATTGGTCGAGGCGTGCGGTCCAGCCGAAGCGCTCCAGCCACGGTAGGAAGTGGCCCGCCGCGATGGTCTGGCCCTGCGGGTCGAGCAAGCGTGACAGCACTTTGTAATGCAGGACCTGTTGGGTGTCGCTGCTGCTCACCACCGGCTGGAAAAACAACCGGAAGCGCCCTTGGGTCAGGGCCTCGTCGAGCAAGGTGTGCCAGCTGTGGTGATCGTCGCTGACGGTGCCTTGGGTCTGGTGTTCCAGGCACACCCAAGTCTGGCCTGTACCGGCTTCGGCCTGGGCCAGTGCCTGGTCGGCCAGCATTAGCAGGTCTGCCGAGGCATCGCCCGGTTTGTAAGGTGCCAGCCCGATGTAAGCCACGATCGGCATATCGGTGGCTCCCGTTTCGTAGAGGCTTTGCAGGGTGCTTTCCAGGGCCTGGGCCAGCTGCAGCGCTTCATCGCGCACCAGCCCCGGGGCGAGCACCGCGAACTCGCCGCCGCGGCTGCGGGTGATCAGGTTCTGGGTTTCCGGGTACTTGGCGCAGGTGCGCACCAGTTGCTGGCTGACGGCCTGCAGCAGTTGGTCAGTGCGTTGCCCGCCCAGGCGTTGGTTGAGGCCGCTCAGGTCGTTGACCCGCAACATCAGCAGGTAACCCGAACTGGCTTCCTCAAGGTTGCTGACGCGCGATTGCAGCTGCATCTCAAAATAACGACGGTTGGCCAGGCCCGTGAGGCTGTCCTGGTAGGACTCCACCCGCAGCTTCTCGCTGCGCTCGGTCTGTTCATGGAACAGCGCCTTGAGCTTCTCCACCATCTGATTCATCGCCTGCACCACCCGGCGCAGCTCAGGGGTACGGGGCAGATCGGGTAGGCTCAGGAATTCACGGCGGGCGATGGCATGGGACTGCTCGACCATATAATCCAGCGGCTTCAATTGACGCCGCAGCAACAGCGCGCCCAGTACCGCGCTCACGGCGCCGCAGAGCAGCAGCCAGCCCAGGCTGCCCAATGCGCTCTGCCACAGCTTGGCCAGGGCAAACATTGGATGGCTGACCACCTCGACCCGCGCCGCCTGCTGCCAGCCACGGCTGACGATCGCATCGCCGCCGGCCGGCGCCAGGCCGATCATCTTCACGAACCACGCCGGGACGCTGCTGGCGTCCGGCTCGGCGGCGCGCTCTACCAGCACTTGGTTGGTGCTCAGGTCCACCACGCGGATGCTGGCGTAGTAGCCGCTGTCGAAGATCGAACTGACCATCAGCTCGGTCATCGCCGGGTCATCGATGTTCGGCGTCAGCGACAGCGCCAGCGCGGTGGCCGCGTCCTGAGCGTGGGAGCGCAGTTGGTTGACGTACTGGGTACGCGAGCTTTCCAGGCTGACGAAGAAGCTACCGCTGAACGCGACCACCAGGAACACGCAGATAGCGATCAGCAATTGTTTGAACAGTGACATCGTAGCTCCTGTTAATTATCCGAACCGGTCGGAAACCCTTCAGCGGTCATTTTCTTCAACACATCCTGCCAACGCGACAGACGCTTGGTATCGCCGACTTTTTTGTTGCCCGTCGCGCCGGTCAGCCACAGCCCTTCACCGTTGAAGGCGTAAACCGGCAGCAGGTCCGGCCGTTGGCTGGCCGGCAGAATCGGGTCCATCAGGCTGTCCAGTACCAAGGGCATGGCCTCGGGGCTTGAATAGTAGGTCAGCACCATATGTGCACGATTCTGGCGCAGAGCCTTGACGTAGGTTATGCGCAGCTTCTCGGCCGGTACGCCCAAATGACGCAGGCTGAAGTATTTGGCGATGGCGTAGTCTTCGCAGTCGCCGGCGCCTTTCCACAAGGACTGAATGGGCGTCGCCCAATAATCCACCTCGTGCCACAGGTCGATATCTTCTTCGTAATGCAGCTGACGATTGAAGAACAAGTTAACCACTTTGAGTTGTTCGCTCTCGCTGACCTGCTTTTGTGTGGCCAGTAGCTGTTGCCAGGCATCAATGCGCTGTCGACCGGGGCCGAGGGGGCCGTAGAGTGCTTCGGCTTTACGGCTGATCTGGCTGAAATCCCAATCTGCAAGTAAATCGCCCAGCAGTCCACCGCCCAGCACCACCGCGATGGCGAGGCCGTAGAGGAACCGAGGGAATTTAAAGCGTATCGCCACTGCGCTTATCCAAAACGTACAGCCTGGAAGTTGCCGCAATGGTGCGGGGATGGCGGGTAAAAAACAATGGCACGATGAAATCACCGCCTATCAAATGACGGTATTTTTCGTCAGTAAATTGGCAGTTTTCCGCTCGTCTGAAAGGGTGGTGAATTTTTGATCAAAATAATGACACTCCATCGGGGCTGACACAGAATGCAGCCAATAAACACGCCAATAAGAACACGTACGGGAAGCCTTGATGGGCCGACCTTCCACGTCTTCCGATGGCGTTGCGAAGGAGCCCGGCCATGAGCCGCACCGATGATCTATTTGCCCTGTTCGGCAACAGCGTTTCTCGTGACCCGAAGGGCAAAAACGCCCGTTTACACTTTTTCGGCAGCATTCCATTTGATGATGGCACCCGGGTAAACCGTGAGGATGGTTCGCTCGTTCATCCTCATGGGGCTCAGGGCAATCAAGCATCCGCGCGTGCCGCTCCCGCCTCGCTGCGCGCCACCGTGGTGGCTGTGGTTTCGATCAACGGCGGCGTGGGCCGTAGCACGCTGGTCACGGCATTGAGCAGCGGGTTGCAACGCTTGGGCGAGTCGGTGGTGGCCGTGGATCTGGACCCGCAGAATGCGCTGCGCCAGCACTTCGGCGTCGATCATCAGCGGCCCGGCGTGGGGCGCAGCAGTTTGCTCAACGCGCCGTGGGCCGGCGCCTTGCAAACGGGGTTCGCCGGTTCCCAGGTGATCCCATTCGGCGACACCGACAGCCGCCAGAAGGAGGGCCTGCAACGCTGGCTTACGCGCGAGCCCACTTGGTTGGCCGAGCACCTGTCGGTCATGGGGCTGAGCGAAGCTCACACGGTGATCATCGATACCCCCGCGGGTAACAACGTTTATCTGCATCAAGCCCTGAACGTGGCCCATATTGTGTTGGTCATTGCTCAACCTAACGCCGCCTGCCTCGGCACCCAGGACCAGTTGGACGCACTGCTGGCGCCCTACCTTGAGCGTGCGCGCCCGCCCCGTTGCCACTTCGTGATCAATCAAGTAGATGACCAATCGGCGTTTAACCGGGAAATGCTGGAAGCCTTTACGCTGCGTCGCCAGGCTGACGCGTTGGCGGTCGTACATGACGACGCGCTGATCAGCCAAGCCCTGGCGTTTGCCACCGACCCGCTGGATAACGTGGCGTCCAGCCAGGCAGGTGCGGATATCAATGAGCTTTGCCGGCTATTGATTGCGCGTAAGCGAACCGCGTAAAGCGCGGTTTAGAGGCTAATCGTCATAGGCTTATGCACAATCGGATGGATGCGCCATTAAGAAACACTCTTTTTGTGGAGCGGTTCTCATCTGGGCTTAACTGCCTGTTTTACGTGCATTTTATTTTGTGAACAAAAAATGAACAGCTCGGGTTTTGGCCTGCGAGCTAGATGATTAAAGGCTTTGTAAAGAAACCATCAACAGAGTTATCCACAGGCTGCGCTGCGTCAATTTGCCTCTTAATCGCGCTCGGCAAGCACCATCAAGTTGCGCGGCGTCAGTGCGGCGTCGCAGAAGCTGCCCAGTTCAACGCGGTAGCCTTGTTCGGTCAGAAACAGCGCACGATCCAGCACCAGCCATATCTCCAGCGGTCGCCGAAACAGACCACGCACCAGTTCCAGGTTTCTCACCTCGGCCAAGCGAGCCCAGCCATAGGCCTCCAGCGCGGCCCAATCCTGCTCGCCTGTGGATAAACCTTTCAGGTTTGCCAATGCTCGGCAGTAGTCGGCGAACGGTACGCTCAACCACGCAGTGGGCAGTGAAGGGGTGGGCAGGTACTCGTCGCAACCCCGTAGCTGCCGTTGCAGTTGATCGAAGCCCAGACGGCGGGCCATGGATGTGTCCCGCTGCTGGCGTACGCGTCTGCCGGCAGTGACGGTTTCGCTGAGCGGCAGGCCGAGGTCTTCGATCGATAACTGTAGCGTTGAAGCGCGGCCCACCTCGGACAATGGTTGGTACGCCGGTGCGCTGATGCGGTTGTAACAGCAGGGCGCCAGGGCCAGCTGTTTGCAGCCTTGTGCACTGGCCAGTTGCAGCAGGCGCACATGCAGGTCACCACAGGCGTGCAGGGCGACGGGGGTGTGTTCGGCGCTGAGGGTGAGGTCCGCCGTGACGTCTTGCAGGCGATGGGCCGCGGCCAAGCCATGGTGGTCGCTCAGGGCCTGGCCTGCGGCGATCAGTGCCGGGTCGTATTCGAGGCAGGTCAGCTGTTGCCCGGTTTGCAGCAGCCGGCGGCCCAGGTGGCCCTTACCGGCACACCAATCCAGCCAGTGTGTAGGGGCTTGCGCAAACGACAGGGCGGCACCGAAGGCTTCGATTTGCTGCCACTTGCGGCCCGGTACATCGACATTCAAGCGATGGCGCGCGGGCGGCAGGGGCTGCGTCGGCAACTTATCCACAGCACTGAGCTGGCGCGCCTGTGCGGCAAGTTGTGCAAAAGGCGCGGGTGCCGGGAGATCATAGGGGGCGTTGTGGCTGGCTTCGGCGTCATCCAGCGAGCGCTGGCGCAACCAGTGTGCCAGCTCTGGATGTCGTGATTCCCAGGCCAATTGGCGATGAGTGAAGGGCCGTGGTTTCCACAGCCCTTGGTGCTCGATCAGAAAGGCATCCAGTGCCTGGAAGTGCGCCTTAACGTCCCTGGCAGGCATCGACGCGCAGCCAGCGTTCCAGCAGTTTGAAGCCGCGCACCAGGATGTAGGCCATCAACAGGTAGAACAGGCCGGCGGCGAAGAAGATCTCCACCGGCAGGTAGGTTCGGGCAATGATGGTTCGCGCCATGCCGGTCAGTTCCAGCAGGGTCACCGTACTGGCCAGGGCGCTGGCCTTGAGCATCAGGATCACTTCGTTGCTGTACGCCGGCAAGCCGATGCGCGAGGCGCGGGGCAGGACGATATAGAACAGCGTCTTGGGCTTGGACATGCCCAGGGCGCGGGCGGCTTCGATTTCGCCCGGTGGGATGGCCTGGATCGCCCCGCGCAGGATCTCCGCGATATAGGCGGCGGTGTGCAGGGTCATGGTGGCGGTGGCGCACCAGAACGGATCGCGCAGGTATGGCCACATAAAGCTGCTGCGCACCGCGTCGAATTGCGCCAGGCCGTAGTAGACCAGGAACAGCTGCACCAGCAGCGGCGTACCGCGGAAGAAGAAAATATAGGCATAGGGCAGGGCGCTTACGTACCAGCGGCGCGACGAGCGGGCGATGCCCAGCGGGATTGCCAGCAGCAGCCCGGCAATGACCGCAATGGCCACCAGTTCCAGGGTGAGGATGGCGCCCTGGGCCAATTTGGGCAGCCACTTGATGATCACGGCCCAGTTCAGGCCCAGGTCGAAATGCGCCAGCCAGCTGTAGTCGCCGCTCATTGGGTGCTCCTCGCAAAGCCGCGGGCGGCGCGTTTTTCCAGGAAGTGCAGGGTGGTCATCGCCAGGACGGTGAGCCCCAGGTACATGAACGCCGCAACCATAAAGAAGGTGAACGGTTGTTTGGTCACCGTGACGCCGATCTGCGCGTGGCGCATGATTTCTTCCAGGCCGATCACCGACACCAGCGCGGTGTCTTTCATCAGGATCATAAACAGGTTGCCCAGACCCGGCAGGGCGATGCGCCACATCTGCGGCATGATCAGGCGGGTGAAGATCCGAAACTTCGAAAGCCCCAGTGCCACGCCCGCTTCGCGGTGGCCTTTGGGAATGGCGAGGATCGCGCCGCGGAATACTTCCGTGGCGTAGGCGCCGAAGCACAGGCCCAGGGCAATGACCCCGGCGGCAAAGGCGCTGAGAGACAGGTCGGGGTTACCGAAAAACTCACCCAGGGCACGCATCATGTTGACCGTGCCGAAGTAAATCAGCAGTACCCACAGCAGTTCCGGGATACCACGGACCACGGTGGAGTAAGCACCGCCAAGCCATTGCAGCGGCTTGTACGGGGATGTTTTGGCCAGGGCGCCGGCCAGGCCGAGCAGCAGCCCCAGGCACAGGGCCGTGAGGGCCAGTTTGACGGTCATCAGCGCGCCGGCGGCGAGCGCGGGGCCGAATCCGTAAAGGTCGAAATTCATGGTTTAGTCGTTTCGCAAGGTAAAGCTCAGGACCGACGCGCTCGGGGGAGCGCGCCGGGCAGGCGTTCAGGTCATTCGATGCTGAACGGGAAGTACTTGTCGTTGATTTTCTTGTAGGTGCCGTCAGCCTTGATCTCTGCCAGGGCTTTGTTCAGGCGCTCGCGCAGTGGGTCGCCTTTGCGTACGGCGATACCGATCTTGTCGCTCTCGACAACCGGGTCACCCTTGAACTCGAAGGCCGAACCGTCTTTGCTCTTGAGCCATTCGTACTGCACGTACTTGTCGGCGAGGATCCCGTCGAGGCGGTTGGACGTCAGGTCAAGGTAGGCGTTTTCCTGGGTGTCGTAGAGCTTGGCTTCGGTATCTGGCAGCTTGTCTTCCAGGTAGGTACCGGCCAACGTCGCGCGTTGTGCGCCGATGACCTTACCCTTCAGGTAGCCGGCGTCGGTCTTGAAGTCTGTGGTGGTCTTGGGCGCGATGAACTGCAGCTTGTTGGAGTAGTACGGATCGGTGAAGTCGACGGCCTGCTTGCGTTCGTCGGTGATCGACAGCGAGGACACCAGGAAGTCGAATTTCTTGGCGTTCAGGGCCGGGATGATGCCGTCCCAGTCGGACGTCACCACTTCGCACTCGACTTTCATCTTGGCGCACAGCGCGTCGCCGATGTCTTTGTCGAAGCCGACCACTTGGCCACTGGCGTCTTTATTGTTGAACGGCGGGTAGGCCGCTTCGATCCCCATTTTCAATTTTTCGGCGGCAACGGCCGAGGCGCTGAACGCCATCGTGACGGCGGCGGCCAAAAGGAACTTTTTATAGTTCTGCATGCATGTTGCTCCGTTAGCGGTTGCTGGACATGAATTGTTTGCAGCGCGCCGAAAGCGGGTTTTCAAATACCTGCTGTGGCGATCCTTGCTCCTCGATCAGGCCTTGGTGAAGGAACACCACCTCACTGGACACCTGACGGGCAAAGCCCATTTCGTGGGTGACCAGCAGCATGGTGCGACCTTCTTCGGCCAGCGCGCGGATCACACTAAGTACTTCCTGAACCATTTCCGGGTCAAGGGCGGAAGTGGGCTCGTCGAACAGGATGACTTTGGGCTGCATCGCCAGGGTGCGGGCGATGGCGGCGCGTTGTTGCTGGCCGCCGGACAATTGTGCCGGGTAGGCGTGGCGCTTATCGGCGATGCCGACCTTGGCCAGCAGCGCTTCGGCCACTTCGATGGCTTCGGCCTTGCTCTGGCCGAGCACACGGCGGGGCGCCTCGATGATGTTGTCGAGGATGCTCATGTGCGGCCACAGATTAAAGTTTTGAAACACAAAACCGATTTCGCTGCGCAGGCGGTTGATCTGCTTGCCGTCGGCGGCCATCAGCTCGCCGTTCTTCGCGGCTTTGAGTTTGAGTTCTTCACCCGCCACCAGGATCTGGCCCTGATGAGGGTTCTCCAGCAGGTTGATGCAGCGCAGGAAAGTCGACTTGCCGGAACCGGAGGAACCCAGGATCGAGATCACATCGCCGTCGCGAGCGGTCAGCGAGATACCTTTGAGTACCTCCAGCTCACCATAACGTTTATGCAAGTTGCGGATTTCAAGCGCGGGCGTGGCCTCGGCCATGGGGGGTCCTCATTGTGTTCTGCGTGCCTGCTGTTGGGCCGCCTTCCTGGCGAGGCGCCAAGCTAGCATAGCGTCCGGATGGCAGCCAACAGCGCGGCGGGCGGTAAGCGGGCGGCATGCGGCAGGGTGTCGCATCGGCACAGCGACGTGTCGCGCCGTCAACAACCGAACAAGCGTTTGAACCCGGAAAGCCGCAGGCTTCGCGTCAAAAAGGGCGCGATGGTGCCAGCTTTGGCCAGGTGTTGGAAGGGTTAAACGGGCAAACGGTCGCTATCGGCGCTTTTATGGGGCGTTACTTATTTTGTGTGTGTGTTTTTGGTGCGCGTATTGGCCTGAATAGTGAGTCGCACGGTAACGCTATAGCGGAATGCCATTGTTCTCAATGACTTGCGTGCGCTGTGGAAAAGTCCTACAGCCCGCGTCAATCGCGGCTCTGTAACATTTTGGCGCAAATCTTGCGTAAAAAATAAAGAACGCCCTGTTGGTTTCTTTTCACGAGGAGGATCCCAGGTCGGGCGGACCGTTTTCGCAATTCCTCGCAAAGGTGTGTCAATGAGTAGTACGCAAAGCTCCAATGACCTCGAACAGGGGCTCAAACCGCGTCACGTCACCATGCTGTCGATTGCCGGTGT
Source organism: Pseudomonas rhodesiae (assembly GCF_013285305.1). Lineage (NCBI taxonomy): Bacteria > Pseudomonadati > Pseudomonadota > Gammaproteobacteria > Pseudomonadales > Pseudomonadaceae > Pseudomonas > Pseudomonas rhodesiae. Next base: position 581,879 of record NZ_CP054205.1, read on the forward strand.
TATCGGCGCCGGTCTGTTTGTCGGCTCCGGCCACGCGATCGCTGCTGCCGGCCCTGCGGTGCTGCTGGCTTATGCCGCTGCGGGTACGTTGGTGGTGCTGGTGATGCGCATGCTGGCCGAAATGGCGGTGGCTTCACCGGATACCGGTTCGTTCTCCACTTACGCCGACCGTGCGATTGGCCACTGGGCCGGCTTTACCATCGGCTGGCTGTACTGGTGGTTCTGGGTGCTGGTGATTCCATTGGAAGCCAACGCTGCCGCCACTATCCTGCATGCCTGGTTCCCCGATGTGGCGATCTGGGTGTTCACGCTGGTGATCACACTGCTGCTGACCGCCACCAACCTGTTCAGTGTGAAGAACTACGGCGAGTTCGAGTTCTGGTTCGCGCTGATCAAAGTTGTGGCCATCGTTGGGTTTGTGATCCTCGGCCTGGCGGCGATTTTCGGTTTCCTGCCGACCAGTCAGGTCAGCGGCGTTTCGCACCTGTTCGACACCCAAGGCTTTATGCCGAACGGCATGGGCGCAGTGTTGGCTGCGATCCTGACCACCATGTTCTCGTTTATGGGCACCGAAATCGTCACCATCGCCGCGGCCGAGTCGAAGAACCCAGGCCAGCAGATCACCAAGGCCACCAATTCGGTGATCTGGCGTATCGGCTTGTTCTACCTGTTGTCGATTTTCATCGTCGTCTCCCTGGTGCCATGGAATGATCCGACCCTGGCGGCGGTAGGTTCCTACCAGACCGTGCTGGAACGCATGGGCATTCCGAATGCCAAGCTGATCGTCGACCTGGTGGTCCTGGTGGCCGTGACCAGCTGCTTGAACTCGGCGCTGTACACCGCGTCGCGCATGCTGTTTTCCCTCGGGCGTCGCGGCGATGCCCCGGCTGTGTCCAAGCGCACCAACAAAAGCGGCACGCCTTACTGGGCGGTGATGCTGTCCACTGGCGCAGCGTTCCTGGCGGTGTTCGCCAACTACGTGGCCCCGGCGGCAGTGTTCGAATTCCTGCTGGCCAGCTCCGGTGCAATCGCACTGCTGGTGTATCTGGTGATCGCGGTGTCGCAACTGCGCATGCGTCAGAAACGCACAGCGGCGGGCGAGAAGATTGTCTTCAAGATGTGGCTGTTCCCCGGCCTGACCTACGCGGTGATGGTGTTCATCGTGGGTACGTTGACCATCATGCTGTTCCAGGAAGCGCATCGCGTGGAGATCATCGCGACGGGCATCCTGAGCCTGCTGGTAGTGGCGGCGGGGTTGATGGTGTCGAGCCGGCGCAAGGCTCAGAGAGTAGGGGCGGCGGTGCTTAACTGACCGCCATTCCAATGTTGGGAGGGGACAGGCCCCTCCCATTTTTTGTCAGTCTTGCGAGTTGGTAAGGGCTTGGGAGGCGGCAACGTAGTCCGCTTGAAACTGCGGCGATTCGATCCACGCCAATGCGGCGGCTTCATCGTCGCTGTCCGTGGCCCACTGCCGATATTCGATCAGTGCCGCCAGGATAAAGTCGGTAGCCTCTTCTTCGCCTTCCTGCTCAAGTACCAGCGCGAGCAGCGGGTGGGCCAGGAATGCGGCGCACAGCGCTTGCTGACTGATCTCGCCGGCAACGCGCATCTCCACGAACAGCTCTGTTAAATCCACCGACTCCAAATCGATACGGCTGTCATCGCCGGCGAACGCATCCGGCTTAGTCGCGACCGCGCGCTGGGTGCGGTTCTGCTTGGCCTTGGCCTTGGCCCGATGGGCACGTTTTTGCTGCTTGTTCGGCGAGGCCATGGGCTCACGTCCTTGGGGTCAGGATCTGGGTTGGGTATTGAAGCGCAGGTTGGCGCAAATCCCAAGGGTATCCGCCATTAATTGGCTGACATGTTCTCGCCGTTCCAGCCGCTCGCCTGGTAATCACGCCAGTAGATGCTTAGGCTTGCGCTTTTGCGTTCCACCAGGGCGTTTCCATGACCCACGACACCCTCGAACATCACCAGATCCCTATCTACTTCGTCACCGTCCTCCTGGCTATCGGCTTCGGCCTGCTTGCGCCTTCGTGGGGGCACGGCCTGGCTGTGTGGATCACACCGGCCATCGCGGTGCTGATGTACGCGATGTTCCTGCAAATTCCGTTTCTGGACCTGCGCGAAGGTTTGAGCCACAAGCGCTTTATGGCGGCCTTACTGCTGGCTAATTTCATCCTGGTGCCCTTGCTGGTGTGGGGGCTGACCCTTGGCTTGGCGGAGCGTCCGGCGCTGCTGGTGGGGGCTTTGCTGGTGTTGCTGACGCCGTGCATCGATTACGTGGTGGTGTTTACCCATATCGGTAAGGGCGATTCACGCTTGATGCTCGCGGCGACGCCGGTGCTGCTTTTGCTGCAGTTGCTGTTGTTGCCGCTGTACTTGGGGCTGATGCTAGGGGCGCAATCCGGCGTAGTTATTGATGCGCAGCCGTTTGTGCAGGCATTTGTGCTGCTGATTGTGGTGCCGATGGTGGCGGCGGTGGCGACCACGTTTGTGGCGCGCAGGTCGGCAGTCGTCGGCGCTTGGAACGCGGCTTGGGCCTGGCTGCCGGTGCCGGCGATGGCGCTGGTACTGTTTGTGGTGATCGGTTCGCAGATCACGTCGGTGGTGCGCGATTTCAGCCTGTTGCTGCCGGTCATTCCGGCCTATGTAGGTTTCCTGTTGCTGGCGCCGCTGACGGGCGCCTTGGCCGCGCGGCTGTTCGCGTTGCCGAGTGCGCCCGCGCGGGCGGTGACGTTCAGCGCGTCGACGCGCAATTCGCTGGTGGTGCTGCCGCTGGCGTTGGCATTGCCCGAGGAGGTACGTGGGCTGGCCGCGACGGCGGTCATCCTGCAAACCCTGGTGGAGCTGGTCGGCGAGTTGATCTACGTGCGCCTGGTGCCCGCACTGGTATGGCGTGGTGGGCGCTGAAGGGTGAAATATTGAGGGTTGTTCAGGCGCTATTCAGCAGGGCGACCGGCACCATAGGTCGGCGCTTTCTACCTGACAGGTCAAACGATGGACCACCGCAACCGCTTTCGCCTGGAGTCCCTGGGCATTTTTCTGTTCGCCCTGATGCTGTTTACGCTGGGCATCTGGGACCAGCAGCCGCAGGGATTTGACGGGCGCTGGGCGCTGTTCCTGCAAGAAATGTATCGCCACGGCGCCAGTCTTTTTCCTACGACGTACGGCCAGCCTTACGCGGACTATCCTGGCACCGCGACCTTCTTCAGTTACCTGTTTGCCCGTCTGTTCGGCGCGCCCAATCATCTGGCCAACGTGCTGCCCACTGCGCTGGCTTCCGCCGGTATCGTAGCGCTGATGTATCGCTTGCTGGCCCCTACGAGTCGTCAGTGGGGGCTGCTCAGTGTGCTGCTGACATTGCTTACCACTCAATTGCTCGAAAAGTCCCGTTCGGTATGTCTGGATCAGATGGTGGCGTTGCTGTGTGTAGGTAGTTTCTATCTGCTGCACACGGGAGAGCGCTTGGGTTCACGATTCAGGCAACTGGCGGTCTTCCCGCTATTCGTGCTGGGCTTTGCGATACGCGGGCCGCTGGGGTTGATCGAGGTCTGCGGTGTGGTGTGCGTGTATTGGGCGTTGGGCAAGCCGGGCGAGCGGGTCAGGCAGGTGCTCGTCCATGGGGTCATCGGGTTGATACTGCTGGCGGCGTGCTGGTGGCTGCTGATGGAGCTCGCACGTTTGAGTGGGGGCGATGGGTTTGCCGCCGAGGTATTCAGAATGCAGGTGGGCGGGCGCCTGGATGAAAGCGGCGAGCCGTTCTATTTCTACTTCCAGTTGAGTTTGTACCGCTACTTCCCCGTGGTGCCCCTGGCGCTGGCAACGTTGTTTGCGTTGCGTCATCGCTGGTCTGCGCGCTGGGCGAATGATGATATGCAGCTCGTGGTGCGATTAGGCGCCTGCGGTTTGATGATCCTGCTCGGGTTGTCGGTGCCGCACTTCAAGCGGGCGTATTACATCCTGCCGATGGTACCGATGTTCGCCGCTGTCGCCGCCTACGGGCTACTCCAGGCGCAAGGCTGGCTGATCGGCGTGCGCCGCTGCTATGAGGTGCTTGTCGCGGCGCTGCCGACCTTGTGTGTGGTTGTGGTGTTTGTGTGTCGACACGCATGGAAGAAGCACGGCTACTGGCCAGACGTCTCATTGCCGTTGCTGATCGGCGCGCTGCTGGTGCTGCAAGTGGCCGCGCTGATCAGTTGGCGTCGGCCGCTGCGCCTGGTGTGGCTCAGTCTGATTGCGTTGCTGGGGCAATGGTTACTGCTGGTGAGCGTGGTGGAGCCGGCTAAAGATCTGCAATTCGATACACGCCATTTTGTCGGCCAGGTCGAGGCGTTGCGTGCCGCGCGTCCGGGGCCGTTGGTGTTCGTCAATCTAGGGCGGGACACCTGGGCGGTGCGCTACATGATGAACCTGGATCACGATGAACAGCCGCTGTTCGTCGGTCGTGATCAAGTACAGCGCCTGGCCACGTTACCGCGTCCAGCCTGGGTGATCGTCGCGCGCAAGGAAACCGCGCTGTTGAAGCAAACACCGTTGGAGCATCTGGCTCCGGCGTTCAATGGGCGGTTGAATGACAATCCGCTGATGGTGTTTTTGCTGGAGTGAGGTGAGTTTTTTGTCTCGCGGGAAAGCCTCGAAGGAGTGGGGCTAATGGAACGGTTCGTTGCTTCGAACAGGCCTGGGGGCGTCAAATCCCAGGCAATAAAAAACCCGCACTAGGCGGGTTTCTTATGTGTTTCAGATGATATTTGCACCACCTGAAACTAATGAGTGGTGCCCAGAGACGGAATCGAACCGCCGACACGGGGATTTTCAATCCCCTGCTCTACCGACTGAGCTATCTGGGCAACGGGGCGCATTAAACGGGTTTTTCAGGGGGTCGTCAAGCAAGTTTTCAAAAAATATTTAATTATTACCGTCGCTTACGTTCCGACCCCGGTTTTTGATCAGTTATTGAGCAGGTGGTACGTAGCCTTCGGCCTTGGCGTAATCCTCGCCGGAAAAGAACTTATCCATTTCGCCTTGCAGGTATTTGCGGTCTTCGGCGTTCATCATGTTCAGGCGTTTTTCGTTGATCAGCAGGGTCTGGTGCTTCTGCCAATCGGCCCAGGCCTTGGCGGAGACGTTTTCGTAGATGTCCTGGCCCTTGGCGCCCGGATACGGAGGGCGTTCCAGGGCGGGCAATTGTTCTTTGTACTTGCGGCACATTACGGTGCGGGTCATGACGACTCTCCTGCGTTCAATACATCGGCCGCGCGTTTGAGCAGTTTTTTCACCGGGGCGGCGAGGCCCAGGCGCGGCGGGGTGGCGAGGTTATACCAGAGCCAGTCGGCCTCGGCCACGTGATGGGCGGATTCCTGCACTTGGACCAGCCAGGGTTCGATGGCCAGTTGGAAGTGGCTGAAGGTGTGGATCAGCCCCGGCAGTTCCTGTTGCGTGCCCAGCTCAAGGGCATGCTGGTGGGCGAGGTGTTCCAGGTCTTGCAACTCGTCCAGTTCCGGCAGGCTCCACAGGCCGCCCCACAGACCGGTGGACGGGCGGCGGTAAAGCAGAATCGCGCCCTCGGCATTGGCCAGCATCGGCATCAACGTACGCTTTTGCGGAATGCTCTTGCGTGGCTTCGGAATCGGGTAGCGCGTCTCCAGGCCAAGCATGTGCGCCTCGCAGCTTTTTTCCAGCGGGCACAACAGGCAGCTGGGTTTGCTGCGGGTGCAGAGGGTGGCGCCCATGTCCATCATGGCCTGGGTGTAGGCGTTGACCCGGTCATGGGGCGTGAAGCGTTCGGCGGTGGCCCACAGCTGCTTGGCCACCTTGGGTTCGCCTGGGTAGCCCTCTTGCGCGGTAAACCTTGCCAGCACGCGCTTGACGTTGCCGTCGAGGATCGGTGCACGCAGGCCCATGCTCAGGCTGGCGATCGCGCCGGCGGTGGACAGGCCGATGCCGGGTAGCTCGGTGAGTTTTTCCACGTTCCGCGGAAACTCGCCGCCGTACTCGGCGACCACGATTTTCGCGGTTTTTTGCAGGTTGCGTGCGCGGGTGTAGTAACCCAGGCCGGTCCACAGGTGCAGCACCTCGTCTTCCGGCGCGGCGGCCAGGGCTTCGACCGTCGGCAGGGACGCCATGAACCGGTCGAAGTAATTGAGCACGGTGCTCACCTGGGTCTGCTGCAACATGATCTCCGAGACCCACACCCGGTAGGGCGTGATGCCCTGTTGCCAGGGCAGGTCATGGCGACCGTGGCGGTCGTACCAATCCAGCACCGCCGTTGAAAACTGCTCGTCTCTCATCGTTTGAACAGGCCTTTGAGCGCGTCTTTGAGTTGCGGGTTGACCTTATCGAGTTTCTCTTCGAGCTTCTCGTTGAGACGGTTGCCGGCGGCCTTGATAGCGACCTGACCGAGGCCGTCCTTGTCCAGGCGACACGCCTTGGCGCCCAACTCCAGCGGGCCACGGCAGCGCAGCGGTACTTCGATGCCCTGGAAGTTGGCACCCACTTCGCAGGCCGGGTCCGGCACTTCGCGCTGGTCGCCTTCGACAATGATGCCCACGCGGTAATCCATACCCAGCACCCGCAGGTCAACATCGCCGTTGCCATTGACCGTCAGGCCCGGGATGCGCACTTTCAGGTCCGGATTGTTGGCCACGCCATTACGGAAGGTCAGGTTGCCTTTGAGTTCCTGGAAAGGCGTGTCCTTGCCGCGTTGTTCGCCGCTCAAGGTCTTGCGATTGAGCAAGGCGATGCCGGTGCACAGTTGCTGTTCAAGGTTGGCGTTGAGCAGCACACCGTTGTTGATCACAAAGCTGGCGGTACCGTTGAGGCTGTCGATCAGGGCTTTCTGGCTGTTGCCGCGACCGGTGAGGTTGCTGTCGAGCGTCACCTGGCCTTTGACCGGCGGCGTTTGCCCCTGGGCTTGCAGGATGCGTTCGACAGGCACTTGCTTGATGCGGCTTTGCAGCGCCAGTACCGGAATGTCCTGGCGTACATCCAGATTGCCGTTGGCCTGGAAGGAGCCGTTATAGAGCCCGCCACTCAAGGTTTCGAGCTTGAGCTGGCCATCGATGCCGGATGCTTTGAGCACTGCATTCTGGATCGGCAGCTTGCTCAGGGTCAGTTGGCCGAAGGCGAGGTCGGCATTGACGTCGAGGGTGCGCAGGCGCGTCAGCGGCAGCAGTTTGTCGGTGCTCCAGGCGCCTTTGGTCGGAGCCTCCGGCAGTGGTGTGGTGCCGCCGGCGGCCATCGCGCCGGCTTCGCTGTTCTGGACTTCGGCCTGGCGTGCGGCGCTGGCGCCTTTGGCGGATTCGGATTTGGCCGGCAGGTAATTGTCGGCGTTGAAGGTGTCGCCTTTGAGTTGGACACGCAGCGACTGCTTGGCGAAGTCGTCCACGGCGACGCGACCGGTGAAGGTGCTGCCGTCGAGTTTCAGGTTCAGGTCTTCCAAGGCCAGGCTGGTGGGCGTGCCCTTGAGGCGGCTGACCAGTTCGACTTTGCTCAGGCTGCCTTCGGCCATCGGCGGCAGCGGGTTGCCCACGCTGTCGAGGAACTTGGCCAGGTCAAACTGAGCGATCGACAACGCGCCGCTGAGCTGTGGAGTCTTATCCAGGTCGTTGACTTTCAATTCACCCAGCGCGCGCAGCTGGTTGGCCGACAGTTTCAAATTGGTCCATTCGGCGATGTTGGCTGCTTGATCCACCAGCAGTTGGCCTTGGGTGGAGAAGGTCACGGTCTTGCCTTGCAGCGGTTCGCCGGTGGCTTCGCCGCTGATACGCATGTCTTCGAACTGGTAGCGCTTGAGGGCGCGCTGGATGCGCAGGTTGCCCGTCAGTTCGGTCTTGAGGCGCATCACTGGCTGGTTGCTGCCGAAGAATGCGGTGAGCTTGACCGGGATGCTGGCGCCTTCATGAATGGCACCGGCGCTCAACTGGATGCTTTCGGCGCTGAACTGCTTGCCGGTCTGCTCGTCGTTGTATTCGACCCGGGCGTTGTTGATGGTCAGGCTGTCGATGTCCAGGCGGATGGGTTGGGCCGGTTTTTCCGGTTTGACCTCAGCAGTTGGCTGCGCTGGCGTGGGCGCACTGGCGGTAGCCTCGGCGGGGTCGGGGACGTTCTTGCCGATGTCTTCCCAGTTGCCGTGGCCTTGCTTGTTGCGGTTCAGGCGCAGGTTTAAGCCTTCGACGCGTACATCGCTCATCTGTACTTCGCGGCGCAGCAGCGGCAGCACGCGCACCGACAGGCCAAGCATCTGCAGGTCGGCGAACGGTTGGGTCGGGTTGGTCAGGGTCGCCACGCTGGCTTCGTGCAGTTCCAGGCCAAGCCAGGGGAACAGGCTCCAGCCGATGTCGCCATTGAGCGTCAGCTCGATGTGGGCCTTGTCGCGGGCAATCTGGCGAATCTCTTCTTTGTAGTCGTTGGGATCGAAGAGGTGGGTCAGGGCAAAGCCGAGAGCCACAATGATCAGCAACAGCCCGAGAAGTACCAGACCCAGGATTTTGCCGAACGCTTTCATGGGCGAGTCCTTGTATGTCGATTTCAAAAATTAGCCGAAGAGTATAACGCCCGACGGCCTGCGTCAGTTCATCGATCGTTACATTGTATCCATGGCTGCAAGAACAGGTTTTTGACGTCAAACAAACCGAAATTCCTTAAAAAGGTGATGGCATTTTGGTTTTTCTCGCGCTTTTAGATGCTAATCTCTGCGCGTTCGTCTGCCTTCTGCGACGTATCGTCGCGCCAAAATGGAGTTTCACTCAATAAAACGGCCACGCTTTGCGTGCAAGGCCGATGGGGGAAGCGCGCCTGACGGACGCATACCAATAACTGGGGGAAACACTAATGAGCACTCGCACTGCGGCCGCTTCTACAGCCGCACAGCCCGCGTTCCTGTCCAAGGAGCGCATTATCGCCAAGCCCGGGTTCAACCGCTGGCTGGTTCCGCCGGCCGCCCTGGCCATTCACCTGTGCATCGGCATGGCCTACGGTTTCTCGGTGTTCTGGTTGCCGCTGTCCAAGGCGCTGGGTATCACCGCACCGGTTGCCTGCGCGCCGGACATGAGCTTCATCGCCCAAGTCTTCTCGTCCCAATGCGACTGGCCTATCTCGATGCTGGGCTGGATCTACACCCTGTTCTTTATCTTCCTGGGCTGCTCGGCAGCGATCTGGGGCGGCTGGCTTGAGCACGCCGGACCGCGCAAGGCTGGTGTGGTATCGGCGCTGTGCTGGTGCGGCGGCCTGCTGATCTCGGCGTTGGGGATTTATACCCACCAGATCTGGTTGATGTGGATCGGTTCCGGCGTCATCGGCGGTATCGGCCTGGGCCTGGGGTATATTTCGCCCGTCTCGACCTTGATTAAGTGGTTCCCGGACAAGCGCGGCATGGCCACCGGCATGGCGATCATGGGCTTCGGCGGCGGCGCGATGGTCGGTGCGCCGCTGGCTGCGGCACTGATGGGCCATTTCGCTTCGCCCACCAGCGTGGGCGTTTGGCAAAGCTTCCTGGTGATGGCTGCGATCTATTTCGTGTTCATGATCGGTGGCGCGCTGTCCTACCGCGTTCCGCCGACCGGTTGGAAGCCTGAGGGCTGGACCGCGCCGGCGAAAAAAGCCAGCAACGCGATGATCACCCACCGTCACGTACACGTGAACGTGGCGTGGAAGACCCCGCAATTTCGTCTGGTGTGGCTGGTGCTGTGCCTGAACGTTTCGGCAGGTATCGGCATCCTCGGCATGGCATCGCCGCTGCTGCAGGAAGTGTTCGGCGGCAAGCTGCTGGGCGTGGATGTGCCCTTCGGTCAGCTGGATGCCGGGCAACTGGCGTCCATCGCGGCCATCGCTGCGGGCTTCACCGGTCTGTTGAGCCTGTTCAACATTGGTGGCCGGTTCTTCTGGGCGTCGTTTTCCGACTACCTGGGCCGTAAAAACACCTACTTCGTGTTCTTCGCTCTGGGTTTCGCCCTGTACGCGCTGATCCCGAACCTGGGGCATCTGGGCAACGTATCGCTGTTCGTGGCGGCGTTCTGCATCATCCTATCGATGTACGGCGGTGGTTTTGCCACCGTGCCGGCATATCTGGCCGACTTGTTCGGCACCCAAATGGTCGGCGCGATCCACGGTCGTCTGCTGACCGCCTGGGCGGCGGCCGGTGTGCTCGGCCCGGTGCTGGTGAACTACCTGCGTGAATATCAACTGAGCATCGGCGTCGAGCGCGCCGCGGCCTATGACATCACCTTGTACATTCTCGCCGGCCTGCTGGTTCTGGGCTTTATCTGCAACCTGCTGGTGCGTCCGGTGGCCGACAAGTACTTCATGACCGACGCCGAACTGGCCGCCGAACAGGCGCTGGGCCATGACAAAGGTGCTGATGCCAGCACTTCCCTGGAGTGGAAGGCGTCTGCCGGTAGCAAGCCATTGGCTATCGCTGCGTGGCTGGTGGTAGGTATTCCGCTGGCGTGGGGTGTGTGGGTGACCCTGCAGAAGACCGCAGTACTGTTCCACTGACACCTTTATGAGGGGGCTCGGTTCCTGTGGGAGCCGGGCTCGCCCGCGATGGCATCACTGCGGTCAGTTGAATGACCCCAGGTAGTTGCATCGCAGGCAGCCAGCTCCCACATTCCCATCAGAAGATATTCCTTCAGCGCCCCATTCTGGGGCGCCCGCTTGTCTGCACATGTCTAACACAGACACTCCATCAGTCTTATCCCCTTCGATGTTTCTGTTTAGCGCCCGCGCCCCTATAATGGCTGCCTTTTTCGCCCAATGATTTTGCGGAGCTGGTGATGGCCGAACGTATGGCGTCCGTCGAGCGCGACACTCTGGAAACCCAGATCAAAGCCTCGATCAACCTGGATGGCACCGGAAAGGCCCGATTTGATATCGGTGTACCTTTTCTTGAGCACATGCTGGACCAGATCGCCCGTCACGGGCTGATCGACCTGGATATCGTCTGCAAGGGCGACCTGCACATCGACGACCACCACACCGTGGAAGACGTCGGCATCACCCTCGGCCAGGCGTTTGCCAAGGCCATCGGCGATAAGAAAGGTATCCGTCGCTACGGCCATGCCTATGTGCCGCTGGACGAAGCGCTGTCGCGCGTGGTCATCGACTTCTCCGGCCGCCCGGGCCTGCAGATGCACGTGCCCTACACCCGCGCCACCGTAGGTGGCTTCGACGTCGACCTGTTCCAGGAATTCTTCCAGGGTTTCGTCAACCACGCCCTGGTCAGCCTGCACATCGACAACCTGCGCGGCACCAACACCCACCACCAGATCGAAACCGTGTTCAAGGCCTTCGGCCGCGCGCTGCGCATGGCCGTGGAGCTGGACGAGCGCATGGCTGGGCAAATGCCATCGACCAAGGGCGTTCTGTAATGCAGACGGTCGCGGTTATCGATTACGGCATGGGTAACCTGCACTCGGTGGCCAAGGCCCTCGAACATGTAGGGGCCGGCAAGGTGCTGATCACCAGCGATGCCAAAGTTATTCGCGAGGCCGACCGGGTGGTGTTCCCCGGCGTCGGTGCGATTCGCGATTGCATGGCCGAGATCCGTCGCCTGGGCTTTGACAGCCTGGTGCGCGAAGTCAGCCAGGACCGGCCGTTCCTCGGCATCTGTGTGGGCATGCAAGCCTTGCTCGAACGCAGCGAAGAGAACGACGGCGTCGACTGCATCGGTCTGTTTCCTGGCCAGGTGAAGTTCTTCGGCAAAGACCTGCATGAAGACGGTGCCCATCTCAAGGTCCCGCACATGGGCTGGAACCAAGTCAGCCAGACCGTGGACCATCCGCTGTGGCACGACATCCCCGACATGGCGCGCTTTTACTTCGTGCATAGCTACTACATTGCCGCCGGTAACCCGCGTCAGGTAGTGGGTGGCGGGCACTACGGCGTCGACTTCGCCGCGGCGCTGGCCGAAGGCTCGCGTTTTGCCGTGCAGTTCCACCCGGAGAAAAGCCATACCCATGGCCTGCAATTGCTGCAGAACTTCGCCGCCTGGGATGGACGCTGGTAAATGGCCAGGAAGCCGAAGCCGCCGATCTTGACCCTCACTCCCGAGCAGGAGAGTGAGGCTACCGTCAAGATCAAGCGCTTCATGGAGGATCGCTTCGAGCTCAAGTTGGGCTCGTTCGAGGTCGCCGAGATCCTTGAGTTGTTCACTAACGAAGTGGCACCGCACTATTACAACAGGGCGATTTTCGATACGCAGACGCTCCTTAAAGAAAGGTTCGAAAGCATCGAAAGCGACCTGTGGTCGCTTGAAAAGAGCAGCTGAAAGCTTCAAGCCCAGGCTGCAAGAATTGATACGCGTGCTTGCTTGCAGCTTATAGCTTGCAGCTTGCAGCTCTTTGACGAAGGAAAAGCATGCTAATTATCCCCGCTATCGATCTCAAGGACGGCGCCTGCGTACGTCTGCGTCAAGGCCGTATGGAAGACTCCACCGTGTTCTCCGATGACCCGGTCAGCATGGCTGCCAAATGGGTGGAAGGGGGCTGCCGTCGTCTGCATCTGGTGGACCTGAATGGCGCCTTCGAGGGCCAGCCGGTCAATGGTGAAGTGGTTACCGCGATCGCCAAGCGCTACCCGAACCTGCCGATCCAGATTGGCGGCGGCATCCGCTCCCTGGAAACCATCGAGCATTACGTCAAAGCCGGCGTGAGCTACGTGATCATCGGCACCAAGGCCGTGAAAGACCCGGCCTTCGTTGCCGAAGCCTGCCGCGCGTTTCCCGGCAAAGTGATCGTGGGCCTGGATGCCAAGGACGGTTTCGTCGCCACCGACGGCTGGGCGGAAATCAGCACCGTGCAGGTGATCGACCTGGCCAAGCAGTTTGAAGCCGACGGCGTATCCGCCATCGTCTACACCGACATCGCCAAAGACGGCATGATGCAGGGCTGCAACGTGCCGTTCACCGCCGCATTGGCTGCGGCCACGCGCATCCCGGTGATCGCTTCGGGCGGCATTCACAACCTGGGCGATATCAAGTCGCTGCTGGACGCCAAGGCCCCCGGCATCATCGGCGCGATTACCGGCCGTGCGATCTATGAGGGCACGCTGGACGTGGCTGAAGCTCAAGCTTTTTGTGATGGCTACGCGGCCAGCTCCAAGTCGTAAGCTGCAAGCTGCAAGTAAAAGCAGATCTGCTTCTACTTGCAGCTTATAGCTCAAAGCTTGCAACTCTTATCGGAGATAAGCCCATGGCTTTAGCCAAGCGCATCATCCCTTGCCTGGACGTCGACAACGGTCGCGTGGTCAAGGGCGTCAAGTTCGAGAACATCCGTGACGCCGGCGACCCGGTGGAAATCGCCCGTCGCTACGATGAGCAAGGTGCCGACGAGATTACTTTTCTCGATATCACCGCCAGCGTCGACGGCCGCGACACCACCCTGCACACCGTCGAACGCATGGCCAGCCAGGTGTTTATCCCGCTGACCGTGGGCGGCGGCGTGCGCACCGTGCAAGACATCCGCAACCTGCTCAATGCCGGCGCGGACAAGGTGTCGATCAATACCGCGGCGGTGTTCAACCCGGAATTCGTCGGCGAAGCCGCGCAGCACTTCGGCTCGCAATGCATCGTGGTGGCCATCGACGCCAAGAAAGTTTCCGGCCCGGGCGAAACCCCGCGCTGGGAGATCTTCACCCACGGCGGCCGCAAGCCCACCGGGCTGGACGCGGTGGAGTGGGCGATGAAAATGGAAGGCCTGGGCGCCGGTGAAATCCTGTTGACCAGCATGGATCAGGACGGCATGAAAAACGGCTTCGACCTGGGCGTGACCCGTGCCATCAGCGATGCGCTGGGTATTCCGGTGATCGCCTCCGGCGGCGTTGGCAACCTGCAGCACCTGGCCGATGGCGTCATCGAAGGCCACGCCAGCGCGGTGCTGGCGGCGAGTATTTTCCACTTCGGCGAATACACCGTCCCTGAGGCCAAGGCCTACATGGCGGCACGCGGTATCGTCGTTCGCTAAACGTTGCTGGACACCATGGCAGGCGCGCGGCACTCTCTGCGCTTGCCATGGATTTCGGTAACCTTCATGTTCAAACACCTGCTGCTCACCCTCGCCAGTACTTGCGCCCTGTTGGTCGGTCCGGCCTACGCCGAAGAGGCGCCTGGCACCTCCCTGGTGCTGCTCACGGAGAATTTCCCGCCTTACAACATGGCGAAAAACGGCAAGAACTTCGCCAAGGACGAGAACATCGAAGGTATCGCCGTGGACATCGTGCGCGAGACCTTCAAACGCGCGGGCATTTCCTACAACCTCACCCTGCGTTTTCCTTGGGAGCGGATCTATAAACTCGCCCTGGAAAATCCTGGTTACGGTGTGTTCGTGATGGCGCGTCTGCCGGACCGCGAAGCGCTGTTCAAATGGGTCGGCCCCATCGGCCCGGATGACTGGGTGCTGCTGGCAAAGGCAGACAGCAAGATTCAGCTGGACGAACTGGGGCAGGCTCGGCGCTACAAGATCGGTGCCTACAAAGGCGATGCCATTGCCGAGACCCTGGAGAAGCAAGGTCTCAACCCCGTAGTGGTGCTACGGGATCAAGACAATGCGCAAAAACTGCTGGAGGGCCAGATCGACCTGTGGGCCACCGGTGATCCGGCCGGGCGCTACCTGGCGCGTCAGGTGGGGGTGACAGGGCTCAAGACAGTGCTGCGTTTTAACAGTGCCCAGCTGTACCTGGCCTTGAATAAAAACGTGCCCGATGACGTCGTCGCCAAGCTGCAAGCTGCACTGGATCAGTTGCGCAAAGACGGCGTGGTCAGCGAGATCATGGGGCGTTACCTCTAGCTACACCTGCCTGCGGTGTTGGCCTTTGTTGTTCCACTTGGAGATTGCCTTACCCGTTTTGTGGTTGGGTGATTAGCGTGGCTTGAGCAGGTCCACGCGCAGGGTCGACGGCTGATCCGCCTGGTCAAACGCATAGGTGCAGATCTTGTACGGCGTGCTCCAGGCATTGATGAGCTGAGCGTACTTTTCCTGAGAACCATCGGAAGCGTCATTGGGGGCGTAGAACAGATCGATGATGTCATCGTCTTCAGCCGGAACGGGTTCAGGGATGTTGTGGTAATCAACAGGCCGCAGACAATCGGTGGTGGCGGCCGGACCATATTTGTAGGTGTAGCGACTCATAAAGGGAGGGGCCAGGTTCCAGATAACCGTGTAGGCCGCCGAACCTTGTTTATCCAAGCTAATTGTCAGGTTGGGTGTGCGTGCCGGTCCAGGTTCGGCTAGTTCTACCGCCAGGGTCAGGGCGTTTCTCATCATGCCATGGGTGGTCCGCTGATCGGCGGAACTCACACCGACGATACACAACATGTGCATGCCGGTTTGCGGTCCGATGGGATCCTTCACAAAGGCGTCTGCCGCGCTGATGGGCGCGCTGTAGGACACCGGATTTTCGCAATCAATCGCGCGGCGAGTGGTTTTGTATCGATAGAACGGTGTGTTGACGGTGAACGCCAGGTTCCACCGCGGCACGATGTTCTGCTGTCGGCTGCCGGTTCTTTTCAGGAAGTATTGCTGGATAGGCTCAGGGTTCCTGAACGTAATGGACGTGGTCGGGTATAGCTCGCAGTGTTCGTCGTCGGCCTTGAGCATGCCATCGACGAAACACGCACTCAGAAAGGTCACCGGGCTGCCGTAGTTGGTATCCGGGTGCCAGAGGGGCATGCCATTCTGGATTTCACAGGGGGCGTCGCGTTGGCATTTGCGCTCCTCGGGCTGGCCGGCGGTGCTGGTGCTGAGGACGCCGAACAGGGTATTGGTGGCGCGGTCGAGCAAGGGCCCGCCGAAACCGCCGAGGCCGATGTTCTTGCATTGGTTCTTCATGGTGACGCGCCATACGAACGGTTGCTCCACCAATTCCTGTGAGACCTGTTGACTGCAAGCGGATAGATGCAAGGTGTCCCATTCCGGCGCAGCCAAGGCGAGAATGTCATCCCCCGTAGCCGGGACTTGGCTGGCCAGCTTCAGCGGGGTGATGCCGGCTTTAATTAAATCGGCCAGTGACGCCTGCAACTCAATGATCGCCAAGTCCACACCTTGGCTGCTGCCCCATTTCAAGGTTTTGAGGGGGAAGGTCTTGATGGTTTCGAGGGTGTCGTCAAAGTAATTGAAGCTGATACTGCCCTTGATCGGCAGATCCCGCTGCACGGCGCCGTTGAGGCGATGCAGGCAGTGGCTGCTGGTCAGCACATAGGCCGGCCCGGATATGCCTTCGGCGCTGCGAGTGTCCAGTAGGCTGGCGGTGCAGAGGGTTTGGTTTTCGTTTCTGATGCGACCCACGCCGCTCCAATGATCGTGCTGATGCTGTGCATTGCTCAGCAAGCGGGCTGAGTGGTGGTTGACCAAGCCTTCGCCGAAATCCTTGGGTGCGGCATACAGCAAGCCGCTGAGGCTACCGAGCAGCAGCCCCGAAATAACCACGCTGATGGTGTTCATGAAATGCCCTTGAAGAGTGAACGGAGGGTTCACTATTCAGGACCGGGAAGCGCGACGAGCTGTAGTTATCTAGGGGCCGGCCGGTAAGTGCCGTCTCGACCGTGGCCTGCCATCGCACGGTTGCTACGCACGCTGATCATCGACTTGATATCGATCCACTCGACGCCCTGAGCCTTGAGCTTGGGCAGCTCACGTTCCAGCACCGCCAGTGTCTGTGGATAAGGGTGGCCGATCATCACCGCTGAGCCCTGTTTGTGAGCGAGCTTGATCGCGGTTTGCAACTGCGTGGTGATGGCCGCTTCGGTGCGTTCGTCGTCGAGAAACACATCCCGCGAGACACTGGCCAGGCCGATTTTCTGTGCTTCGGCGGCGGCCACGGTTTGTGCGCTGGTGCGACTGTCGACGAAGAACTTGTGGCGCCGTTGCAATTCACCCATCAACCAGGCCATGGCCTGCGGTTGGGCGGTCATGCGGCTGCCCATGTGGTTATTGATGCCAGCGGTAAACGGCACAGCGTCGAACGCAGCCTCCAAGCGTTTGCCGAGTTCTTCGATCGGTAGCTCCGGGTGCCAGGCGAACGGGCCCGTGGCCGGGTCCATGGGCATGTGCAGGATCACGATCTTGCCGGCCTTGTGCGCTTCGCGGGCAAATTCGGCGGCGTGGGGCGTGTCGGGCATGATCGCGGTGGTTACCGGGCCGGGTAGGGCCAGCACGCGACGATCCCTGGGCAGGTTTTGCCCGAGGTCGTCGATGATGAGGGTCAGGTAGGCTTTGTGTGTCTCGCTGGCAGGCGTCGCATGGGCGACGCCTGCCAGGCTGCACAGCACGGCGATGATCAGGGCAAAACGCATATCAACGGCTGCGCGTGATGCTCAAGCCCTTGAGCAGGCTCAGCGCCTGGGCCAGTTGGTAATCATCGTCCTGGGGCATCGGCTTGGCTTTGGCGCCGCTGCCGGTCGGCTGATCGGCGCCGCCGTTGCCATTGCCCAGGTGACCTTGCAGGTCGGCCTCTTTGTAATACTCGCTGTCGATCTCGTTGGTGATCTTGGCTTTGCGCACTTCGATGTCCGGCACGATGCCCTGGGCCTGGATCGAACGGCCGTTCGGCGTGTAGTACAGCGCGGTGGTGATCTTCAGGGCGCGCTCATTGTTCAGCGGCAGCACGGTCTGTACCGAGCCTTTGCCGAAGCTGGTGGTGCCCATCAGTACGCCGCGTTTCTGGTCTTGCAGAGCGCCGGCGACGATCTCCGAGGCCGAGGCACTGCCGCCGTTGATCAGTACGGCCAATGGCACGTTCTCGCTGAGGTCGTTACCGGTGGCCGAGAAGCGCAGCTCGGAGTTGGCGATACGGCCCTTGGTGTACACGATCAACCCTTTGGTGATGAAGTGGTCCACCACTTCCACCGCCGACTGCAAGACGCCGCCTGGGTTGTTGCGCAGGTCGAGCACAATGCCGTTGAGTTTCTTGCCGTTGTCCTTGCGCAGCTTGGCCAGGGCCTTGGCTACTTCGTCGCCGGTCTTGACTTGGAACTGGGTGATGCGGATGTAGCCGTAGCCCGACTCCAGCAACTGGCTCTTCACGCTCTTGACCGTGATGGTCGCGCGGGTCAGCGTCACGTCGAACGGGTTACCGCCGTCGCGCACCAGGGTCAGGGTGATTTTCTGGCCGATCTTGCCGCGCATCTTGTCGACGGCTTCGGTCATGCTCTGGCCGCGGGTCGGCTGACCGTTGATCTTGACGATAAAGTCGCCAGCCTGGATGCCGGCCTTGGAAGCAGGGGTGTCGTCGATCGGCGAGACCACTTTGATATTGCCGTCTTCGGAGCCGACCTCGATGCCCAGGCCACCGAATTCACCGCTGGTGCTCTCCTGCAGCTCGGCGAAATCTTCCGGGCCCAGGTAGGCGGAATGTGGGTCGAGGTTGCTGAGCATGCCCTTGATGGCATTTTCCAGCAGGGTCTTGTCGTCCACGGGTTCGACATAGGCTGCCTTGATCCGGTCCATGACCTCGGCGAACGTGCGCAGCTCATCCAGCGGCAACGGCGCCTTGGTGGTCGCGGCGGTGGCGGCGGGTGCAGCCGGAGCGGCCTGGTCGGCCAAAGCCAGAGGCGCGCCGATCACCAGAGCGATCGTCAGGGCCAGCGAAGTGAGGCGGGACAAATGCAGCATGTCGAACGAACTCCTAATGTAGATGCGACCCTTATCCTTGGGTTCTGCACCATTGTGCGGGATCGCTCGGGCGACCCTGCTGACGAATAGCGAAGTACAGCGCCGGGGTGTCCTGGCCGCCACTGTTACCGACAGTGGAGATGGACTCACCGGCTTTTACAACATCACCTGCCGACTTGAGTAATGTCTGATTGTGGCCGTAAAGGCTCAAATAGCCATTGCCATGGTCGAGAATCACCAACAAACCGGCGCCGCGCAACCAATCGGCAAACACCACGCGCCCGCCGTGTACGGCGTGGACCGGGCTGCCGGCGGCGGCGCTGATCATCACCCCGTCCCATTTGGCGCGGGTGTCATCGCCACGGGTTTCCCCAAAGCGTGCCAATAGTCGACCATCAACTGGCCATGGAAGTTTGCCTCGCGCCGAAGCAAAGGGGCCGCCGAAGGACTCGCCGGCGCTGGAAACCAGTGGCCCCGGCGCTGTATGTGCCGGTTTGCGCGGTGCCGGAGCGTCGGTGGTGGCCGCCAGTTCAGCTTCGCGCTGACGCTTTTTTTCCGCTTCCTGCTGGGCGATCAGCGCTTTTTGCCGCGCTTCTTCGGCCTCGCGCGCCTGGCGGGCCAGGGTCTCTTCGATGGTCTTTAGTACTTTGGCCAGGTCGGCCTGGTCCTGCTCGCGGGCCTGCAACTTGGCATCGCGGGCTTTTACGTCGTCGTTGAGCTTGGCCAGCGCCAGTTGGCGTTCCTTGCGAACCTTGTCCAGTTCGTCGCGCTGGGCATTGAGGCTGCTTTTCTGGTCCTCCAGCTGAGACTGCTGGTTGGCGATTTCCTGCTCCACGTTCACCAACTGGCGCAGGGTCTCGTTGAAGCTCTTCAATTGCTCCAGACGGGCCTTGCTCAGGTAATCGTAATAGGTAAGGGTGCGCGCGAATTTTTCCGGGTTTTGCTGGTTGAGCAGCAGCTTGAGGTACTCCTGGCGGCCGCTCTGGTAAGCGGCGCGGGCCTGGATCGCGATCAGGCGTTGCTGTTCAACGCGTGCGCTCTGGAGTTTTTTTTTCTCAGCGTCGAGTCGCTCCAGTTCCGACTCGCTCTTCTTTAGTTCTTTTTGCAACTCCTGGACTTGCTTCTCCAGCTTGCCCATTTCGGTTTCTGTACCGCGCAGGTCCTTTTGCACTCCGGATTTTTCTTCCTGGAGTTTGCCAAGCAGCTTCTTCAGCTCGGCAATGTCCTGACGCGTAGCGTCCAACTGTTGTTGGGTTTGTGCGCGCTCGTCGGCAAACGCCGGTTGGAGCAGGCAGACAAGAACAAGGGTAATCAAGGCGCGAAGCATAGAGGCGGGCGACACCAGGGGAAAGGGACGGCCTAGTATGCCCGCCAAGCGCTGCAAAAAAAACGCCCAATTCGGGCAAGCGGACAAGATAGGCGCCGAGTGGCGGTGGTATGGCAAAAAGATATCTGCCAAACACTTATAAGCCAGTGTGGGAGGGGCAAGCCCTCTCACACTGTTGTTTGGATCAGACCAGGATTGAGGTGCCAGTCATCTCTTTGGGCTTCTCCAGCCCCATCAGCATCAGCATGGTCGGTGCCACATCCGCCAGCACGCCGCCTTTACGCACTTTGAAATCGCGCTTGCCGACGTAGATGAACGGCACGGGCTCGGTGGTGTGGGCGGTGTGAGCCTGGCCGGTGGATTCGTCGGACATCTGCTCGCAGTTGCCGTGGTCCGCCGTGATCAGCGCTTCGCCGCCGACTTTTTCCAGGGCGTCGACGATGCGGCCGACGCAGGTATCCAGGCATTCCACCGCCTTGGTTGCGGCTTCCAGGTTGCCGCTATGGCCGACCATGTCCCCGTTGGCGTAGTTGACCACGATCACGTCGTAACGCTGGTGGTCGATGGCGTCGACGATTTTGTCGGTGACTTCCGGTGCGCTCATTTCCGGCTGCAGGTCGTAGGTGGCGACTTTCGGCGATGGAATCAGGATGCGCTCTTCGCCTGGGAACGGTTCTTCACGACCGCCGGAGAAGAAGAAGGTCACGTGAGCGTATTTCTCGGTTTCAGCGATACGCAGTTGGGTCTTGCCGTTTTTCGCCAGGTAGTCGCCCAGCACGTTGTCCAGGCTGCCCGGCGCGAAAGCTGCGGGGGCGGGAATGCTGGCGGCGTATTGGGTCAGGCCGACGTATTGCACTTTCGGCTGGCGGGCCCGTTCGAATTCCTTGAAGTCGTCTTCAACGAATACGCGGCTCAGCTCGCGGGCACGGTCGGCACGGAAGTTCATGAACACCACGGCATCGCCGTCTTCGACTTTGACCGGCTCGCCGATGGTGGTGGCCTTGACGAACTCATCGCTCTCGCCGCGGGCGTAGGCGGCTTCGAGACCTTCCTGGGCGGTGGCGGCGTTGAACTCGGCCTGGCCGTCGACGATCAGGTTGTAGGCTTGGGAGACGCGGTCCCAGCGATTGTCGCGGTCCATGGCGAAGTAACGGCCGATCAGACTGGCGATGCGGCCCTTGCCCAGAGCGGTGAAGGTGGCATCCAGCAGTTCGATGGACGATTGCGCGCTTTTAGGCGGTGTGTCGCGACCGTCGAGGAAGGCGTGCAGGTAAATCTTTTCGGCGCCGCGCTTGAAGGCCAGTTCGGCCATGGCCACCAAATGGTCCTGATGGCTGTGCACGCCGCCGTCGGACAGCAGGCCCATGAAGTGCACGGCCTTGCCGGCCGCGACTGCTTTATCCACCGCCGCGCAGATGGTCGGGTTCTCGAAGAACTCGCCATCGCGGATCGCTTTGGTCACGCGAGTGAAGTCCTGATAGACCACTCGTCCGGCGCCGAGATTCATGTGGCCGACTTCCGAGTTGCCCATCTGGCCGTCCGGCAGGCCCACGTCCATGCCCGAACCGGAGATCAGGCCGTTGGGTACGCTGGCCGTGAGGCGGTCGAGGACGGGCTTGTTAGCCGCGTATACGGCGTTGTCGTGGTGGCTTTCACTGTGTCCGAAGCCATCGAGAATTATCAGGACCAAAGGTTTAGGCGTGGTAGTCATAGATCCTCTCGCGGCGTTAATAAAGGAAGGCAATTGAAAAGGGAGTGGCAGTTTAAAGCGAAGTTCCGAGCACGTCACCGCTTTACGGGGGTTGGCCCCCCCTGGCGGCTGTGTATACTTACCGCCATTTTAACGCCCTGGAACCTCCTTGATGGTTGATCACCTGATTGCATTTGCCACTGCCCATTATCTGCTCGTGGGTGCCTTTGTCATTCTGCTGGCGCTGCTGATCGCTCATGAAATGAGCCGTGGTGGCCGCAGCCTGAGCACGTCGGAACTGACCGCACTGGTTAACAAGGATGAGGCCGTTGTGGTGGATATCCGCCCGGCCAAGGATTTCGCCACCGGCCATATCGTCGGCGCATTGAACATCCCCCAGGACAAGCTGATCGCCCGCCTGGCCGAGCTGGAAAAGCACAAGGCCAAGACCATCATCCTGGTCGACGCCCAGGGCCAGCACGCCGGTACCCATGCCCGCGAGATGCTCAAGAGCGGCTTCACCGCCGCCAAGCTCTCCGGTGGCATCAGCAGCTGGCGCGCCGATAACCTGCCGCTGGTGAAGTGATATGAGCCAGGTCGTCGTATATTCCAGCGATTGGTGCCCGTACTGCATGCGGGCCAAGGCCCTGCTTGAGAAGAAGGGCGTTGCGTTCGAAGAGATCAAGGTCGACGGCAAGCCCCAGGTGCGTGCCGAAATGGCCCAGAAAGCGGGGCGTACGTCCGTGCCGCAGATCTGGATCGGCACCCGGCACGTCGGTGGTTGCGATGACCTGTTTGCTTTGGAGCGCGCCGGTAAACTCGATGCGCTGCTGTCCGCCTGACTCCCAAACCCTTAAAGACCCCAAGATAGAGAAGGATCTGCGATGACTGATCAACAGAACACTGAAGCAGCAGAAGCCCAAGGCCCGCAATTCTCGCTGCAACGGATCTATGTGCGTGACCTGTCCTTCGAAGCGCCGAAAAGCCCGGCCATCTTCCGTCAGGAGTGGACCCCAAGCGTTGCCCTGGACCTGAACACCCGTCAGAAAGCCCTGGAAGGCGACTTCCACGAAGTGGTGCTGACCCTGTCGGTTACCGTCAAGAACGGCGAAGAAGTGGCCTTTATCGCTGAAGTGCAACAGGCCGGTATCTTCCTGATACAGGGCCTGGACGAAGCTTCCATGAGCCACACGTTGGGTGCGTTCTGCCCGAACATCCTGTTCCCGTACGCTCGCGAGACCCTGGACAGCCTGGTGACCCGTGGTTCGTTCCCCGCATTGATGCTGGCGCCGGTGAACTTCGATGCCCTGTACGCGCAAGAGCTGCAGCGTATGCAGCAGGAAGGCGCGCCGACGGTTCAGTAATCTGCAACCGACGCAGCACCCAATGTGGGAGGGGGCTTGCCCCCGATTGCGGTGGATCAGTCACACATAAGTTGACTGACACTTCGCCATCGGGGGGCAAGCCCCCTCTCACATTTGTTTTGTGTATTACTTGAAACCGAGTTGGCGCCAGCCTTCATAGACCGCCACGGCGACGGTATTGGACAGGTTCAGGCTGCGGCAGCCCTCGCGCATCGGCAGGCGCAGGCGATGGCCGTCGGGCAGGGCGTCGAGCACGTCGGCGGGCAAGCCACGGCTTTCCGGACCGAACAGAAACGCGTCGCCTTCGGCAAAACGGGCATCATGAAATGGGCGCGAGCCTTTGGTGGTAAACGCGAACAGCCGTGGATGGCCGAGGCTTTCCAGGCAACTGGCCAAATCGGCATGGCGCTTGAGGGTGGCGTACTCGTGGTAGTCCAGTCCCGCGCGACGCAGACGCTTGTCGTCCATGTCAAAGCCCAGGGGCTCGATCAAATGCAGGTGGCAGCCACTGTTGGCGCACAGCCTGATAACGTTGCCGGTATTCGGCGGAATTTCTGGTTGAAAAAGGATGACGTGAAACATGCACGGCTCCGAAGGCAAAGATGCGCTGCATTCTACCCCCGAAGAGGATCCAAGGCCGAAGCTATTGCCGAGGGTTATGGGGTCATTGGCGATTGTCGGCTTGATGGTGGGCCTGATGATCGGCCGCCTGACCATTCCCGACCCGGTTGAGTTGCAGCAGGTCGAAACGGCGCCGGACGGCGTGGTGGTGTGGTTCAACAGTGAGCCCCAACTGCACGGCGAACATATCGACGGCACCGTGGCGCTGTTATTCGACGCCCAGGGCAAGGCTGCCAGTGGGCAGCTCAAGGTCAACGATAAGGACGTGAATTGGCGCATTCGCAAGACCGATGGTGGCTTGCTGCTGAACCTGGTGGCGGCGCGGCCGTTGCGCGGAGAGTGGAAAGGCGCTGAGGTCGACGGCCGCTGGCGGCTGGAGATCCATCTCCAAGGGCAATAAAAGAGGGAGTTCCCGGCCTGCCTGTACCAGGGCTCCCAAAACGGGGTGAAGCCGTGAAGGCTTCGGTGTTAAAGAGGGGATTCTCGGCCTGCCTGTACCAAGGTCCCCGAAACTGGGTAGTACCAGGGTTATTGCAGGGCGCGTGCCAGAGTTTGCAAGTTTCGCCAAAAAATCATGCCGAAAAGCGCAAAGCCCCGGAATTCGGGGCTTTGGCGGTTTAAACTCAGCAGCGTTGCTTAGCGGTGGTGGTGTTCAGGCGCTCGTATCGGTGCCCGATGCCGGTTCATGGTGCATTGAATCGGTGCACGACCGTGAAGCTCTGTGACGGTCAAAATGTGAGAGGGGGCTTGCCCCCGATGGCGGTGTATCAGGCACAGAGGTTGTGACTGATCTACTGCTATCGGGGGCAAGCCCCCTGCACATTAGACCTCGGTAGATTGGAGATCAGGCGTCGTCGCCCTCGTCATCGTCACCGCCATCCACCTTCATGCCCAGTTCCTTGATCTTGCGCGTCAAGGTATTGCGCCCCCAACCCAGCAATACAGCGGCATCGCGGCGGCGACCGGCGGTGTGCTTGAGGGCGGTTTCGATCATGATCCGCTCGAAGGCCGGTACGGCGCTGTCCAGCAGGTTCGACTGGCCGCGTGCCAGGGCCTGGTCGGCCCACTGGCGCAAGGCCTGTTCCCAGTTGGTCACCGGCGCGGAGTCCTGCGGCAGGCTCAGCAGCTCCGGGGGCAAGTCGCTGATGTGCACTTCGCGCCCGGACGCCATCACCGTGATCCAACGGCAGGTGTTCTCCAATTGGCGCACGTTGCCGGGCCACGGCAGGTTCTTCAGGTATTCCTCGGTTTCGCTCTTGAGCAGCTTCGGCTCGACGGCCAGCTCCTGGGCGGCACGGCTGAGGAAGTGGCGGGCGAGGGTCGGGATGTCTTCGCGACGATCCGACATGCGTGGGATATGGATGCGGATCACATTGAGGCGGTGGAACAAGTCCTCACGGAATTTGCCCGCGTGCACAAGGGTTTCCAGGTTCTGGTGGGTGGCGGCGATGATTCGCACATCGACCTTCACCGGGGTATGCCCGCCGACGCGGTAAAACTCGCCATCGGCCAGCACGCGCAGTAAGCGGGTCTGGGTGTCGGCCGGCATGTCGCCGATCTCGTCGAGGAACAGGGTGCCGCCGTCGGCCTGTTCGAAGCGACCGCGACGCAGGTTGGCCGCGCCGGTGAAGGCGCCTTTTTCGTGGCCGAACAGTTCCGACTCCATCAAATCCTTGGGGATTGCCGCCATGTTCAAGGCGATAAACGGCGAGGCCGCCCGTGGGCTGTGACGATGCAGGGCGTGAGCCACCAGCTCTTTACCGGTACCCGATTCGCCGTTGATCAACACGGTGATGTTTGAGTGACTCAAGCGCCCGATAGCGCGAAACACTTCTTGCATCGCCGGCGCTTCGCCGATGATTTCCGGGGTGCGCGTCAGTGTCGGCGGCGCTTCCTGGTTCTGCTGTTCCTGGGCGTGCTGGTTGGCGCGCTTGACCAGCGCCACGGCCTCGTCCACATCGAAAGGCTTGGGCAGGTATTCAAACGCGCCGCCCTGATAAGACGCCACGGCGCTGTCCAGGTCGGAGTGGGCGGTCATGATGATCACCGGCAGGCGCGGGTGCTGCTCGCGAATCCGCGCCAACAGGTCGAGGCCGCTGGCGCCGGGCATGCGGATGTCGGAGATGATCACATCGGGTTGCTGGCGCGCCAGGCGGCTCATCACGCCGTCGGCGCTGTCAAAGCTCTGGGTGGTCATGCCTTCCTGTTGCAAGGCTTTCTCCAGGACCCAGCGGATAGAACGGTCGTCATCGACGATCCACACAGTTTCACTACGGCTCATGTCGATGGGGCTCCTTGTTCCAGTGGCAGAAAGATCGAGAACGTGGTGTGGCCGGGATGGCTCTCACATTCGATCAGGCCCTGGTGCTGGCTGATGATGTTCTGGGTGATGGACAGGCCCAGCCCGGTACCGTCCGGGCGGCCGCTGACCATGGGAAAGAAAATGGTTTCCTGCAGTTCCGCAGGAATGCCCGGGCCGTTGTCGATGATTTCGACTTTAGTCACCAGGCGATGGCGCACGTGACCAATAGTGAACTGACGCAGGGCGCGGGTACGCAGGCAGATGCGGCCCAGGCGCAGTTCGTTCTGACTGCTGATGGCCTGCATGGCGTTGCGCACAATATTGAGCACTGCCTGGATCATCTGCTCGCGGTCGATCAACACGTCGGGGATGCTTGGGTCGTAGTCGCGCACCAAGGTGATGCAGCCCTGGCTTTCGGCTTCGACCAGTTGGCAGACGCGCTCCAGCACTTCGTGCACGTTGGTCAGCGCCAGCGACGGCAACTTGTTGGAGCCGAGCATGCGATCCACCAGATTACGCAGGCGGTCGGCTTCTTCGATGATGACGTTGGTGTAGTCCTTGAGGTTCTCGTCCGGCAGCTCGCGGGCCAGTAACTGCGCCGCGCCACGGATTCCGCCGAGTGGGTTCTTGATCTCATGGGCCAGGCCGCGCACCAGCATCTTGCTGGTTTCCTGCTTGGACAGCTGCGCTTCCTCTTTGGTAATGCGCAGCAGGCGATCGCGGGGGTGTACTTCAAGCAGTAGCAGGGTGGCGCCGTTGCTCAAGATCGGGGTTACGGCGTAGTCGACGGTGAGGGTCTGGCCGGTAAGGGCGGTGAGCATCGCTTCGCGCTTGGTGAAGGGATGCGCCTGTTCAACTGCCTGGCGCAACGAACTCAAGGCCTCGGCCGACTCGGTGAACAATTCGCTGATGAACTGCCCATGGCTGCGCTGGCCGCTGATGGCCAGGAGCATTTCCGCCGCCGGGTTCATGTACTCAAGACGTAGATCGTCATTGAGCAGGATGGTCGCGGTGGTCAGGTTGTCGAGTAGCAAACGGTGCAGTGCATCGCTGATGGTCATCAGGACCTCTTTTGGAGCAAGGCGCGGGCTTGAGGCACACGCTGATACCAAGAAAATGCAAAAACCAAACCAAGGCTCCGAAAAGAAGCGCGCAGGCCCTGAAATAAGGGGTTTTGGCGCGAAACTGTGGCGTTCTGCCAGCTTTATCGTGAAGTTTCGAACCAAAATGGGTTGGCGGGTTGGGTAGGGTGCAACTTGTCGCACCAATATAGTGCGAAATGGTTGTGTTTGTTCAGCAAGTGCGAAGGCAGGATCGTTTGTGGCAAACGATCCTGCGTTGCGTAAGGCGGTCAGTGGGTTTGCGAAAGCGGTATACCGGGGCTACCGGCATAGAACACCAGCAGTTCGACCGGCGTGTCGCCCGTACTGCCGCGATGCTCGATGCCCACCATTTCGGCCAGCGTATCGCCTTGGCGCAATGTGCGGGTGGCACCGCTCTCACGGGCTTCGACCAGCAGTTCGCCGGAAAGGATATACGCCGCATTGGGAATGGGATGGGAGTGCCACGGCAATTGGGTATTGGCAGGGATGTTGAGACGTATCAGGGTCAACTGTGGAGCGCCCGAAGGGTAAGCCGTGTAAGGCGTGCCGTCCCATGACTCGCTGCTTTGCAGCAGTAACTCGGTTTTGATGGGGGCCGTATTCGGTTGTGGGGTGGTGCAGCCGAGCGCGGACAAGCACGCGGCTGCAGCGATCAAGCCGTGGAGGGAGTTCATGGGGCCATCCTGTGTGGTCAATGACCCGTCAGGCTAGGGTGAGCCCCCAATCGGAAGATGCCGGAAAGTGCCTAGGATGAGGTAGTCCACGTATTTATTTGCTGGCGGGTGCCTGGAGGCATAGCTCGCCAGTGGCGCGGGCTCTTGCTATCTGCATCAAGGGCTCGTGCAGCGGCTCGTGAATCGCCCTGGCCACCCATTGAGGGCATTGCGGGTTGTTGCGCTGTGGGGCGAAGTCGGCTAATTGCTGCAAGAGGCGTTTTTGCAACTGATCCAACTGCGGGCGGATTTTACCCACCAAGTCCGGGCGTGGCAGATCCGGGGCCTTGCCCATGAACTGCCAGTCGGACAAGCGCGTGTATTGCACGAGTTTGTTGGCCTCGATCTGCGCGGCGAAAAACTGCTCGGCAACGGCGGGGTCGAGTTTGTAGTTGGGCGCCTGGGCGGCGACGTTGGCGAGCACTTCCTGTTCGCGCTGTTTATCTTCTACCGGCTTTTTGCTGTCCCATTTGCTCAGCGCGACCTGGTCGGCGATGGCCAGGCGTTCGGTGATGCTGTTGAGTAAAGGTTCCAGGCTGGGCGGCGCAGCGCTGGCGCTGGCGCTGACCAATAACAAAGCGAACACAAGTCGACGTTTCAAGGCTGTTCTCCTTGTGGGAGGGGCTACACCCGATGGCAGAGTGTCAGCCAGCACCTGTATCAGCTGATCCACCGCTATCGGGAGCAAGCTCCCTCCCACCTTTTTGATTGGGTTTGCAGATACGGAGCTATGTAATTTCCGGGCAAAAAAAAGACCTCCCGAAGGAGGCCTTTTTCATCGCGCTACGTCAAGCAGCGCAACCGGATCAGCAGCTGTAGTACAGCTCGTATTCCAGTGGGTGTACGAAGGTGCGTACTTTGATTTCTTCTTCGCTTTTCAGGGCGATGTAGGCATCGATAAAGTCGTCGCTGAACACGCCGCCTTTGGTCAGGAACGCACGGCCCTTGTCCAGCTCTTCCAGGGCTTCTTTCAGGCTGCCGCACACTTGTGGGATCTCTTTGGCCTCTTCAGGCGGCAGGTCATACAAGTTTTTGTCGGCGGCGTCGCCAGGGTGGATCTTGTTCTGGATGCCGTCCAGGCCAGCCATCAGCAGGGCGGCAAAGCCCAGGTATGGGTTGGCTGCCGGATCCGGGAAGCGAGCTTCGATACGGCGAGCGCGAGGGCTGGACACGTAAGGAATACGGATCGAAGCCGAACGGTTGCGAGCCGAGTAGGCCAGCATTACCGGTGCTTCGAAACCTGGGACCAGACGCTTGTAGGAGTTGGTCGAAGGGTTGGTGAAGCCGTTCAGGGCCTTACCGTGCTTGATGATGCCGCCGATGAAGTACAGGGCGGTGTCGGACAGGCCGGCATAACCTTCGCCAGCGAAGGTGTTCTTGCCGTCTTTGGCGATGGACAGGTGAACGTGCATACCCGAACCGTTATCGCCGTACAGAGGCTTAGGCATGAAGGTAGCGGTACGGCCGTAAGCTACGGCAGTGTTGTGTACGCAGTATTTCAGGGTCTGAACTTCGTCAGCCTTGGCTACCAGGGTGTTGAACTTCACACCGATTTCGTTCTGGCCGGCAGTGGCCACTTCGTGGTGGTGCACTTCGATGACCAGGCCCATGTCTTCCATGGCGTTGCACATGGAGGTACGGATTTCGTGGTCGTGGTCGAATGGCGGAACTGGGAAGTAGCCACCTTTGATACCTGGACGGTGGCCATGGTTGCCGCCTTCCACGTCCTGGTCGGACATCCACGAACCTTGTTCGGAGTAGATTTTGAACATGGAGCCGGAGATGTCGGATTTGAACTTCACTTCGTCGAAGATGAAGAACTCTGGCTCCGGGCCTACGAATACGGTGTCACCGATACCGGTGGACTTGAGGTATTCCTCGGCACGCTTGGCGATCGCACGTGGGTCGCGGTCGTAGCCTTGCATGGTCGAAGGCTCGATTACGTCGCACACCAGGATCAGGGTCGGCTCTTCGGTGAATGGGTCCAGCACGGCAGTGCTGTCGTCCGGCATCAGGATCATGTCGGAGGCTTCGATGCCTTTCCAGCCAGCAATGGAGGAACCGTCGAACATTTTGCCTTCTTCGAAGAAAGCTTCATCCAGCGCGTCGCGAGCCGGCATGGTCACGTGGTGCTGAGTGCCTTTGGTGTCCGTGAAGCGCAGATCAATCCATTTAACGTCATGATCTTTGATGAGTTGAACCGACTTCGACATAGTGTCCTCCGGGTGGCTTCGGGCTGGGGTAGTGGAGTTAGCCCTTAGAATGTGGGTGATGCCGGCGCGGATACTCCGCCATGGCAACCTGCCTCACAAGAGAGCAAATTGCATGCCAGTGCGCCAACATGGGTTTTCTGTTCCAAAAACGCCCCTATAAAGGTGCATTGCGACAAAACCGCAAAAACAGCGCACCGCAATGTGGCGCAGCTCGTGTTAAACGCACTGCTTTAGTGCGTGGCGTTTGAGGTGCATATTAACTGGTTAAACCTTGAGCGATTTCCGCTATAATCCGCGCCCCCCTTTTTCGGCAGGCCCTGCGCGCGCTGTTTCCATGAAATTAATCGTTAAAGTCTTCCCCGAGATCACCATCAAAAGCCGACCGGTACGGACGCGTTTCATCCGTCAGTTGGCCAAGAACATCCGTGCCGTGCTCCGCGATCTGGACCCGGCTGTGGTGGTGAACGGCGTGTGGGACAACCTCGAACTGGAAACCCGTGTTACCGACCCCAAAGCCTTGAAGGATATGACCGAGCGCCTGAGCTGCATGCCGGGCATCGCGCATTTTCTGCAGGTGGACGAATACCCGCTCGGCGACTTCGACGACATCACCGAGAAGTGCAAACGGCACTACGGCAGCTCGCTGGAAGGCAAGATTTTTTCCGTGCGCTGCAAGCGTGCCGGCAAGCATCCCTTCAGCTCGATGGACGTCGAAAAATACGTCGGCAGCAAGCTGCGTCGCGAGTGCGGCGCCGCCGGAATCTCCCTGAAAGCGCCGCAAATTGAAGTGCGCATGGAAATTCGCGACCAACGGTTGTTTGTGATCCACAGCCAGCACAACAGCATCGGCGGCTACCCGCTGGGCGCCCTGGAACAGACCCTGGTATTGATGTCCGGCGGTTTCGATTCCACGGTGGCGGCCTACCAGATCATGCGCCGCGGCCTGATGAGCCACTTCTGCTTCTTTAACCTGGGCGGGCGTGCACATGAATTGGGCGTGATGGAAGTCGCGCACTATATCTGGAAGAAATACGGCAGCTCCCAGCGTGTGCTATTTGTGAGCGTGCCGTTCGAGGAAGTGCTGGGAGAAATTCTCGGCAAAGTCGATAACAGTCATATGGGCGTAGTATTGAAGCGTATGATGTTGCGCGCTGCGTCCCGAATTGCCGATCAATTGCAGATCGACGCGCTGGTGACCGGTGAAGCGATTTCCCAGGTGTCCAGCCAGACGCTGCCCAACCTGTCGATCATCGACTGCGTCACCGAGAAACTGGTGTTGCGTCCGCTGATCGCCAGTCACAAGCAGGACATCATCGACCTGGCAGAGCAAATCGGCACCGCCGACTTTGCCAAACATATGCCGGAGTACTGCGGGGTCATTTCGGTGAACCCCAAGACCCACGCCAAGCGTCACCGCGTGGAGCATGAAGAGAAAGAATTCGACATGGCGATTCTGGAGCGTGCGCTCGAGAACGCCAAACTGGTCCCGATCGATCGCGTGATCGACGAGTTGGGCCAGGATGTGCAGATCGAAGAAGTCAGCGAAGCCCTGGCCGGCCAGATCGTCATCGACATCCGTCACCCGGATGCCGCCGAGGACGAGCCGCTGGAGATTCCTGGCATCGACGTACAAACGCTGCCGTTCTATGCATTGAACGCGCGTTTCAAGGAACTGGATAACAGCCGTCAGTACCTGTTGTATTGCGACAAAGGCGTCATGAGTCGCCTGCATGCTCACCATTTGCTCAGTGAGGGGCATGCCAATGTGCGCGTTTATCGACCGAGCTAAGAGCCCGGGGCTGTTTGCCTGTGGCCTGCGTCACCGGCCCCCCGACTCTGCCGTCAAGCTGTAACGGCAAGGCCTGACTCTACTGTTAATCGCTGCCACGACCTGACAGCACACCGAATCCTCTGATCGAGATACACAAGTGATCGAAAATCTACGTAACATCGCCATCATTGCTCACGTTGACCATGGTAAGACCACCCTGGTAGACAAACTCCTGCGTCAATCCGGCACCCTGGAGCGCAACGAGCTCAACGACGAGCGCGTGATGGACTCCAACGACCAGGAAAAAGAGCGCGGTATTACCATCCTGGCGAAAAACACCGCCATCAACTGGAACGGCTACCACATCAACATCGTGGACACCCCGGGCCACGCCGACTTCGGCGGCGAAGTAGAACGCGTGATGTCGATGGTCGACTCCGTGCTGCTGCTGGTTGACGCTCAAGACGGCCCTATGCCGCAAACCCGTTTCGTGACCAAGAAGGCGTTCGAAGCCGGCCTGCGTCCGATCGTGTGCATCAACAAGGTTGACCGTCCAGGCGCGCGTCCGGACTGGGTTCTGGACCAGATCTTCGACCTGTTCGACAACCTGGGTGCCACCGAAGAACAGCTGGACTTCAAAGTCGTCTACGCCTCGGCCCTGAACGGCATTGCCGGTCTGGACCACAACGACATGGCCGAAGACATGACCCCGCTGTACCAGTCGATCGTCGACAACGTACCAGCACCGGCTGTTGACCGTGACGGCGCGTTCCAGATGCAGATCTCCGCACTGGACTACAACAGCTTCCTGGGTGTTATCGGCGTTGGCCGTATCGCTCGTGGTCGCGTCAAGCCGAACACCCCGGTTGTGGCTATCGGCGCCGACGGCAAGAAGCGCAACGGTCGTATCCTGAAGCTGATGGGTCACCACGGCCTGCACCGCATCGACGTCGAAGAAGCTGCAGCCGGCGACATCGTGTGCATCAGCGGTATGGACTCGCTGTTCATCTCCGACACCCTGTGCCACCCGGACACCGTAGAAGCGATGAAGCCGTTGACCGTCGACGAGCCAACCGTTTCCATGACCTTCCAGGTAAACGACTCGCCGTTCTGCGGTAAAGAAGGCAAGTTCGTGACCTCCCGTAACATCAAGGAGCGTCTGGACAAAGAGCTGCTGTACAACGTTGCACTGCGCGTTGAAGAAGGCGACTCGGCCGACAAGTTCAAGGTCTCCGGCCGTGGTGAGCTGCACCTCTCGGTACTGATCGAAACCATGCGTCGCGAAGGCTTCGAAATGGGTGTTGGTCGTCCGGAAGTGATCATCCGTCAGGTTGACGGCGTGAAGCAGGAACCGTTCGAAAACGTCACCATCGACACCCCTGAAGAATCCCAGGGCAAGGTCATGGAAGAGATGGGCCTGCGTAAGGGCGACCTGACAAACATGGTGCCGGATGGCAAAGGCCGTGTTCGTCTGGAGTACAACATCCCTGCTCGCGGTCTGATCGGTTTCCGTAACCAGTTCCTGACCCTGACCAACGGTGCTGGCATCCTGACCTCGATCTTCGATCGCTACGACACCATGAAGTCCGGCGACATGTCCGGCCGTCAGAACGGTGTTCTGGTTTCGGTTGAAACCGGCAAGGCGCTGACCTACTCCCTGGAAACCCTCCAGGCACGCGGCAAGCTGTTCGTTGAACACGGTCAAGAGATCTACAACGGTCAGATCGTTGGTCTGAACAGCCGTGACAACGACATGGGCGTCAACCCAACCAAAGGTAAGAAGCTCGACAACATGCGTGCTTCGGGTAAAGACGAAACCATCGCCCTGGTTCCACCTGTTCGCTTCACCCTGGAACAGGCCCTGGAATTCATCCAGGACGACGAGCTGTGCGAAGTCACGCCGAAGTCGATCCGCCTGCGTAAGAAGATCCTGGACGAAGGCGAGCGTACCCGCGCTGCCAAGAAAGCCAAGAACTGAGTTAACTCAGGCTGAATGAAAAACGCCCCCGGTCGAAAAGCCGGGGGCGTTTTTTTATGCCTGCAGATTTTGGGGTGGCTGTTCTAGCCTCATCGGGGGCAAGCCCCCTCCCACCTTTGAATGTGTTCACAGATCAAAATGTGGGAGGGGGCTTGCCCCCGATAGGGCCCTCAAGCCCCCCACAAAACCCGGATCAGAACTTATCGAGGGTCTTGAAGTTAGTCTCGCGCACCACTTCCTTGGGCTTATACGCGCAATACCCCGGCCGCGGCCCGATCTTCGGGTGGTTGCGGCAAGTGTCCGGGCGTTTGTCATAAATAGTGCAGAAGCGGGTTTTACGATCCAGGTACAGGCAGTCGTTGTTGCTCATGCGCTGCAGGGTAAAAATCTCGGATTTGTTGTTGTAGCGCTCGACGATGCCTTCCTTCTGCAACCGCTTGGCGATGTTCTTCGGCGGGTCGCCGCGTTCGAACTCATCGACGATACCAATGCGGATCAGGTCCTTGATCTTCACCTCAACCGGCAGCGTGCAGCAGCTGGACACGCAGCCGCCGCACATATGGCTGGAGTATTTCTGCCAGGTTTCGAGACGGTCGAGTTCCGCGGCGGCGATCAGTTGAGGCTTCATCAGGGTTCCAGGGTGGGGCGGTATCAGGGCGCGCGATCATACCGGGATTGGTGCTTTTTTGAACAATATTTTGCGGTTTTCGGCTAAAAGGCGGCGCGGCGCAGGATCGGGCACGGCCCCTGCATCTAATTCCGGCAACGGTGAATGAGTTAAAAAACTGCCGAACCAGAGCCTCTGCCGTCTGTCAGACCGACTAGGCTCTAGCAACTCCTTCAATCTCGCCCGAGGTCACACCGATGTCTCAGGAACCGCTTGCACGAGAAGCAGAGGTAGCCGCGTTTCGCGATGCTGTCTTGACCAAACTCACCTATGCGGTGGGCAAGGACCCCGATCATGCCTTCGACCACGACTGGTTCGAAGCCATTGCTCTGGCCGCCCGCGACCAAATGGTCGACCACTGGATGGATCACACCCGACGCATCTACCGTAAAGGCCAGAAGCGGGTGTACTACCTTTCCCTTGAATTCCTTATTGGCCGCCTGCTCTACGACAGCCTGAGCAACCTGGGCGTGCTGGAAATCGCCCGCGATGCGCTGGCCGAGCTGGGCGTCGACCTGGAGCGCATTCGTCTGCTGGAGCCCGACGCGGCCCTCGGCAACGGGGGCCTCGGCCGTCTGGCGGCGTGTTTTATGGAAAGCATGTCGACCTTGGGCATTGCCGGCCACGGTTATGGCATCCGCTATGAACACGGCCTGTTCCGCCAGGCCGTTGTCGACGGCTGGCAGCAAGAGCAGACCGAACGCTGGCTGGATTTCGGCAACCCTTGGGAATTCGAACGGGCAGAAGTGATTTACCCGATCGGTTTTGGCGGCAGCGTCGAAACATTGGCGGATGCCTCCGGCAAGATGATCCAGGTCTGGTCGCCCAACGAAACCGTACGCGCCGTGGCCTATGACACGCCGGTGGTCGGCTGGCGCGGCGCCAGCGTCAACACCCTGCGCCTGTGGCGTGCCCGCGCGGTGGAAGACTTGCACTTGGAGCGCTTCAACGCCGGTGACCACTTGGGTGCGGTGGCTGAAGTGGCCCGTGCCGAGAGCATCTCCCGCGTGCTGTACCCGGCCGACAGCACCGAAGCGGGGCAGGAACTGCGCCTGCGTCAGGAGTACTTCTTTGTTTCGGCCTCGCTGCAAGACCTGCTGCGTCGCCACAAGAACATGCACGGTTCGGTCTTGAGCCTGGGCGAACACGCCGCCATCCAGCTCAACGACACCCACCCGTCCATCGCCGTGGCGGAGTTGATGCGTCAATTGGTCGACTTGCACGATATTCCGTGGGAAGCCGCGTGGGACGTGACCGTCGAAACCCTGTCCTACACCAACCACACGTTGCTGCCCGAGGCCCTGGAAACCTGGCCTGTAGGCTTGATGGAACGCATGCTGCCCCGGCATATGCAGATCATCTACCTGATCAACGCCCAGCATATCGACTCGCTGCGCGCCAAGGGCATCCACGATTTCGACGTGTTGCGCGCCGTGTCGCTGATCGAAGAAGACAACGGCCGCCGCGTGCGCATGGGCAACCTGGCGTTCCTCGGGTCCCATAGCGTCAACGGCGTGTCCGGCCTGCACACCCAACTGATGCGCAGCACGGTGTTCTCCGAACTGCACAAGCTGTACCCGGAACGTATCAACAATAAAACCAACGGCATTACCTTCCGCCGCTGGCTATATCAGGCCAACCCCCAGCTCACCCAGATGCTGGTGGACGCGCTGGGTCCTGACATCCTCGACAACATGGAGACGCGCCTGGGCGAGCTGGAAACCTTCGCCGAGAAACAGGCGTTCCGCAAATCCTTCGCCGAGCAGCGTCTGCACAGCAAGCGTGCCCTGGCCGAGATCATCCACGAGCGCCTGGGCATTTCGGTAAACCCGGCGGCTATGTTCGACGTGCAGGTCAAGCGCATCCACGAATACAAACGCCAGTTGCTTAACCTGCTGCACACCGTGGCGCTGTACCAGGCGATCCGTGCCGAGCCGGAAACCGACTGGGTGCCGCGTGTGAAGATCTTCGCCGGCAAGGCTGCGGCGAGTTATCACCAGGCCAAGTTGATCATCAAGTTGACCAACGACATCGCCCGCACCGTCAACAACGACCCGACCGTGCGCGGCCTGCTCAAAGTGGTGTTTTTGCCTAACTACAACGTCAGCCTGGCCGAGAGCATCATCCCGGCGGCGGATTTGTCGGAGCAGATCTCCACGGCAGGCTTCGAAGCCTCGGGCACCAGCAACATGAAGTTCGGTCTCAACGGCGCGTTGACCATCGGCACCATGGACGGCGCCAACGTGGAAATGCACGAGCGCGTGGGCGCCGACCACATGTTTATCTTCGGCCTCAGCGCCCAGCAGGTGGAAGCACGCAAACACGCCGGTGAATTCCACGCCGGGCCGGACATCGCCGCGTCCCATCGCCTTAACGATGTGCTGCAAGCGATCCGGGGCGGGGTGTTCTCGCCTGACGATCCGGGCCGCTATGTGGGCTTGATCGACGGACTGATCGATTACGACCGCTTCCTGGTGTGCGCCGACTTCGATTCTTATTGGGAGGCCCAGGCCCGGGTCGAAGCGCATTGGCACGATTCCAAGGCATGGTGGCGTTCGGCGGTGCTCAATACCGCACGAATGGGGTGGTTCTCGTCGGACCGGACCATCCGCGAATACGCCACCGAGATCTGGAAAGCGCTCGACTAAACAGCGCAATTTGAAAGTGTGGGAGGGGGCTTACCCCCGATGGCAGTGTGTCAGTTTGCAGATCTGTGGACTGGTACACCGCTATTGGGGGTAAGCCCCCTGCCACATTGGTTGCGCGTCGATATACTGAGCGCCGGTTTGCTTAGGGAATATCGTTCATGCAATGGATTTTCATGCTGATAGGGCTGGTGCTCGGCTGGACGCTCGATGAGTCGTTCTATGATGCGGGCATCGGTGCGCTGTTGGGGTTGGGCATTGGCCAGGCGATCCGCCTGTCGATGCTGTCGTCCCAGGCGGACCAACAGGCTCGTCAGCTGGAGGCCGCGCAAAAAGCTCTGAGCGCCGTCGAGCAGCGTCTGGCGCAGTTGGAAAGACCCGCGCGACAACCTGATCCCACACCTGCGCCGCCGGTATTTGTCGAAACGCCTGTGGCCGAAGCTCCCCAAGCCGTACCGCCACCCAAGGCAGTCGAACTGGTTTGGGAATTACCGCCTGAACTGGCCCCGGTGGCCGTCACCAAGCAAGCCAGCCAGCCGTTGCCCGCCGACGTGTGGGCACCGGCCCCTACACCTGCGCCTGCACCGCTCCCCAAAGAACCGGTCGTACCCCGTGGCCCCACCCTGATCGAGCGCGCTCTCGGCGGCGCGCGGGATTGGCTGTTTGGCGGCAATACCGTGCTGCGCGTCGGGGTGGTGCTGTTGTTTCTCGGCCTGGCGTTCCTGCTGCGCTATGCCACCGAAGGCATGGTGGTGCCGATCGAAGTGCGTTACGCCGGTGTGGCGGCGGCGGCCATCGGCCTGCTGGGTTTGGGCTGGTGGTTGCGACTGCGCAACAGCAACTATGGGTTGATGCTGCAAGGCACCGGGATTGCGGTGCTGTACCTCACGGTGTTCGCCGCGATGCGCCTGCATCCGCTGATCGATCCGAGTGCGGCGCTGGGTCTGTTGGTGGCGGTGACGGTGTTCTCGGCGATCCTGGCGATTACCCAGGACGCGCTGGGGTTGGCCTGCGCAGCGGCGCTTGGCGGGTTCGCCGCGCCGATTCTGACCTCTACCGGTTCAGGCAACCATGTGGCGTTGTTCAGTTACTTTGCCTTGCTCAACACTGGCATCCTCGCCATCGCCTGGTTCAAGGCCTGGCGCTTGCTCAACCTGATCGGTTTTGTCGGCACCTTCGGCATTGGCTTTGCCTGGGGCTTGCGTTCCTACACCCCGGAATTGCTGTGGAGCACCGAACCGTTTCTGGTGTTGTTCTTCCTGATGTACCTGGCCATCGGCCTGTTGTTTGCGCGCCGCAAATTGCTGCAGATGCGCGACGCGCCGCAAGACGATAGCCGTGGCGCACTGTTGCGCTGGTCGGCGGCCAAAGGTGATTACGTCGATGGCAGTATGCTGTTCGGCCCGCCGCTGGTGGGCTTTGGCTTGCAATTCGCGTTGGTGCAGCACTTGGAATTCGCGGCGGCGTTCAGCGCGTTGGGCCTGGGCATCATCTATATGGGCTTGGCCCGAGTGCTCAGCAGCGGGCGCGCCTTGCTGCTGGCGGAAACCTGTCTGGCCCTCGGTGTGATCTTCGCCAGCCTGGCTATTCCACTGGGGCTGGACGCACGCTGGACCGCTGCCGCCTGGGCCGTGGAAGGCGCCGGGATCTTCTGGCTGGGCTTGCGCCAGCAGCGGCCATTGGCGCGAGCATTTGGCCTACTGCTGCAATTGGGTTCGGCGCTGGCGTTCCTCAGCGAATTGCAGCTGGGCGAGCGTACCTTGCTGCAAGGCGCGCCACTGGGCGCACTGCTGCTGGGCGTGGCGTTGCTGTTCAGCTTCGACCAATTGCGCAAAGCCTCGGCCGAGCAGGCCGCAGAATGGGAGCGCAAGGGCCTGCCGCTACTGGCGAGCCTCGGTTTGAGCTGTCTGTACCTGCTGGCACCGTTGTTGTTGCTGACCCAAGGCACCGCGATCAGTTGGGCCATCGCCGGCCTGGCGACCCTATTTGTCGGCCTGCGCATCGGCTCGCGGACTTTCCTGTTTACTGCGTTCGCCGTGCAATTGTTGGGCGGCGCACTGTTCCTGCTGCGCCTGCGAAGCGGTGAAGGCGCTGCGGTGTTCGACGCCGGTTGGAGCGGTTTGCTGACCGCATCATTGATCGGCCTGGCCTTGATCGGCGGCATGTTGCTGGCAGTACGTGACGATACGGTGCGCGGCGATGTGCGGTTGTTGCGTGGGTTGTCGGTGGTGCTGCTCGCCGGCCTGGTATTGATCAACCTCGCGGTGCTGTTTGTGCTGCCTTGGGCCAGCGCCAGCGGCGTGTGGGCGGTCAGTGGTCTGTTGATCATCTGGCTGAGCCTGTACCTGCAACAACGCGTGAGTTTTGTGTTTGGGTTGTTGCTGCAACTGATCGGTGGCGGTTCGTTCCTGCTGTCGGTGCCGGCGCTGCTCGGGCCGTTGTCCGGTGAAGATCTGCGGCCATTGGGCCACAGCGGCTTCTGGACCCCGATGGTGCTGGGCCTGGCCGCGCTGGTCGGCGCTTGGCGCCTGCAACGTCAACCCCAAGCGCCCTTGTTTGCCGCCCTGAAGCTGCAACGTCTGTCCGACCTGTTGCTGGTGTGGGGCGCGGCCTGGTGGACCCTGGCGGTGAGCGGCGAGGTGCTGCGGTTTATTCCCGACGAACTGCAGGGCGCATTCTGGCTGGGAATCGCGGCGCTCAGCGTGGCGATCTGGAGTGTCTGTGCAACGCGCCTGCGCTGGGCTTCCCTGGGTATGCTATGCACCCTGCTGATGCCGGCGGCGGGCATGGTGCTGCTGGTGTCCGCCCATACCTATTACCACCCAGCGGCGCATTACGGCTGGCTGGCTTGGCTGGCGGTGTTTACCGTGCATTTCCTCTCGCTGCGGCGGTTGGCGCCAGTGGTGCCGGGCAAGGTGCTGAGCGTCGCCCATGTGCTGGGCTGCTGGATGCTGATCGGCGTGCTGGCCTTGGAGCTGCGTTACGGCCTGTTGAGTCTATCCAGCGAATACAACGCCTGGCGTTGGCTGGGTTGGGCGATTCTGCCGAGCCTGTACCTGGTGCTGGCCGCCACGCCGCGCCAATGGCCCTGGCCGGTGGCGGCGTATCCACGGGAATATCGTGTGCTGGCCGCGCTGCCGTTGGCGGTGCTGATGCTCGGTTGGTTCTGGCTGGCCAACACGTTCAGCGACGGCACGGCCGAGCCGCTGCCCTATATACCGTTGCTCAACCCGTTGGACTTGGGCCTGCTGTTCGCCTTGTTGGGTGTGTACCTGTTGTCGCGTAGTGTGGCGCCCCAGCGTGGGCCGCGGGCGCAGTTGATCGCACAGGGTGTGGCGGGGCTGTCGCTGTTTGCGTTCTTCACCGCGCTGGTGATGCGCACTGCACACCATTGGGGCGGCGTGCCGTTTCATCTGGATGCGCTGCTGGCGTCGATGCTGGTGCAGGCTAGCCTGTCGATCGTGTGGACGCTGATCGCCCTCGGCCTGATGATCGGCGGCCATCTGCGTCACCGTCGCGACGTGTGGCTGATCGGTGCGGCGCTGATTGCAGTGGTGGTCGCCAAGCTGTTCTTTGTCGAATTGAGCAACCGTGGCGGCCTGGCGCGGATCGTGTCGTTTATCGGTGTGGGCGGGTTGTTGCTGGTGGTGGGTTATTTCGCGCCGCTGCCGCCCAAGCGTGCCGAACCTGTGTTGGAAACGGAAGGAGCAAGCTCTTGATCGGTAAGTTGAGTGTGGCCTTGGCCGGCGTGTGTGTGGCG
The DNA here is from genome assembly GCF_013285305.1 of Pseudomonas rhodesiae. Lineage (NCBI taxonomy): Bacteria > Pseudomonadati > Pseudomonadota > Gammaproteobacteria > Pseudomonadales > Pseudomonadaceae > Pseudomonas > Pseudomonas rhodesiae. Next base: position 622,635 of record NZ_CP054205.1, read on the forward strand.
CTGTGTGTGGGGGCCCAGGAGGGCCCGGCTGATTTCACTACGCAGGTGCCACTGGCAGTCAGCGGCAACGGCCCCTGGTATCGCCTGGAATTGCCCTTGGCCGTGCAACTGAACGCGCGCCAGGCCGATCTTAGCGACGTGCGCGTGTTCAACGCCGCTGGTGAGCCCCAGGCGTATGCGTTGTCGCGCCAGACCGCCTCAAGCACGGAAAACCGCTCGGTCACCGACGTGAAGTGGTTCCCGCTGTACGCGGCCGATACCCGCGAAACCTTGCCCGGCGTGGTGATGAAAACCACCACCGAAGGCACCCTGGTGGAAATCAAACCGTCCTCGGTCGCCAAGCCCGGTACGCAGGTGTTGCGTGGCTGGGTGCTGGATGCCAGTGCGATCAAGGCGCCGTTGCAGCAGTTGAACCTCGACTGGAGCCGTGAGCAGGAAGGCTTCCAGCGCTTCACTATCGAAGCCAGCGATGATTTGCAGCACTGGGAATCCTGGGGCGATGGGCAAGTGGCGCGATTGTCGTTCGCCGACGAGCGGGTCGAGCAGCATGATGTCAGCCTGCCCGGGCAATCGGCGCGTTACCTGCGCCTGCTGTGGCAGGGCCAGGCCGCGCCACTGCTGACTTCGGCCAAGCTGGTGAGCGCCACCCGCAGCAGCCTGCCGCAGCCGTTGGTGTGGTCGCCGCCGCTGGCGGGCACGCGGCTGGGGGCCGGTGAATACAGTTGGCAACTGCCCACGGGCCTGAGTGCCGAGCGTGTGCGCATCGAATTGTCGCAGCCCAACACCCTTGCGCCGGTGAGTGTGTCGGGGCGCCGTGACAACAAGCAGACCTGGCAACCACTGAGTTCGGGCCTGCTGTACCGCCTGACCCAGAATGGCCAGGACGTGGTGCAGGATGAGTTGGCATTGCCGGGCCAGGTGCTGAACCAGATCCGCTTGCAGGTCGACGAACGCGGCGGCGGCCTGGGCGCCGAAGCGCCGGCCTTGCGCTTTGCGGTGCGTGCCACGCAAGTGGTGTTCCTGGCGCGGGGCGAACCGCCGTTCACCCTGGCGTTGGGCAATGCCACGGTGAAGGCGGCGAACTTGCCGTTGTCCACGCTGATTCCTGACTACAGCGCCGAGCGTCTCAAGTCCCTGGGGCAAGCCAAGGTGGTGGGGGCGGCAGTGGTCAAGGCGCCTGCCATCACCGTGGCGCCAAAGGAGGGGCGCGACTGGAAGAAACTCGGTTTGTGGGCCGTGCTGCTGCTGGGCGTGGCGGCGCTGGGGGCCATGGCCTACAGTTTGTTGCGCAAACCGCAGGGCCAGCCGTGAACTCTATTGGGGTTAAATCCTCTGATGAGAGGAAATTAGCCCCGACTCGCGCTAAACTGCGCGGGTTTTTAAGCCCCCCCATTCATCGGAGCCTTCCATGTCCCGCGTTACCTTGAGTCGCTATTTGATCGAGCAGACCCGCAGCAACAACACGCCTGCCGATCTGCGCTTCCTTATCGAAGTGGTGGCGCGTGCTTGCAAGGAAATCAGCCACGCCGTGTCCAAAGGCGCACTGGGCGGTGTCCTGGGCAGCATGGGCACTGAAAACGTGCAGGGCGAGGTGCAGAAGAAACTCGACGTGCTGTCCAACGAGATTCTGCTTGAAGCCAACGAATGGGGCGGTCACCTGGCCGGCATGGCGTCCGAAGAAATGGACAATGCCTACCAGATTCCCGGCAAATACCCGAAAGGCGCCTACCTGCTGGTGTTCGACCCACTGGATGGCTCCTCCAACATCGACATCAACGCGCCGGTTGGCACCATCTTCTCGGTGCTGCGTTGCCCGAACGAATACCTGAGCCAGAACGAAGCGCTGAACGAAAAAGCCTTCCTGCAGCCAGGCACCGAGCAGGTTGCCGCCGGTTACGCGATCTACGGCCCCCAGACCATGCTGGTACTGACCCTGGGCGATGGCGTCAAAGGCTTCACCCTGGACCGTGAAATGGGCAGCTTCGTGTTGACCCACGAGGACATCTCGATCCCTGCGTCCACCCAGGAATTTGCGATCAACATGTCCAACCAGCGCCACTGGGAAGCCCCGGTACAGCGCTATGTCAGCGAGTTGATGGAAGGCGAAGAAGGCCCGTTGAAAAAGAACTTCAACATGCGCTGGGTCGCGGCGATGGTGGCCGACGTGCACCGTATCCTCACCCGTGGCGGTCTGTTCATGTACCCACGCGACAGCCGCGAGCCGTCCAAGCCGGGCAAACTGCGCCTGATGTACGAAGCCAACCCGATGTCGTTCCTGGTCGAGCAGGCGGGCGGTGCGTCTACCGACGGCCACCAGCGCATTCTCGACATCCAACCCGAGGGCCTGCACCAGCGTGTGGCGGTGTTCCTGGGTTCGAAGGAAGAGGTTGAGCGCGTAACGGCCTACCACAAGCAGTAACCTGCTGCGACCGGTAACCGGTGTGGTTGTGAGCCGGTTCACCCTTAAAGAAGCCCCGAAACGTTTCAGCGTTTTCGGGGCTTTTTTTGTTTTCGTCCGTCGGGAACCAGACACCTCTTTTCCCTTCTAAGCTTCTGGCAGATACCCAAGCCGCTTCGCCCCTCCAGGAGTTTCCCCATGTCGTTACGCCGTCTCGCCCTGCTGACTTTTTGTGTTGTGTTGGCCGCTTGCAGCAAGGTCAACCAAGAGAACTACGCAAAGCTGTCGGCCGGGATGCCAAAGGCCGAGGTGGAGTCGCTATTGGGTAAGCCAACGGATTGTTCCGGCGCACTGGGCATGTCCAGCTGCACCTGGGGCGATAAAAACAGCTTTATCAGCGTTCAATATGCCGGTGACAAGGTTCTGATGTTTTCCGGGCAAGGCCTGAAGTAAACCGGGGCGAGAGCCTACGGGAGAAGAAGAATGATGCGTTTTGTTTTGTTTCTTTGTGCCAGCCTGTTTTTGGCGGGCTGCGCCAGTCATTCTGGCGATGATCTGCAACCCAAGACCGCGAGCAACGTCAACCTGCATCGCTACCAGGGCACCTGGTATGAGCTGGCTCGCTTGCCGATGTACTTCCAGCGCAACTGCGCACAATCTGAAGCCCGCTACACCTTGCTGCCTGATGGTGACATGTCGGTGTTCAACCGTTGCCTGACCAACGAGTGGAAGTGGGAAGAAGCCCGAGGCACGGCCACGCCGCAAGTGCCGGGCAAGACCGACAAGCTTTGGGTCGAATTCAATAACTGGTTCACCGCGCTGTTACCGGGCGTCGCCAAGGGCGATTACTGGGTGTTGTACGTCAGCGATGACTACAAGACCGCCATCGTCGGCAGCCCAAGCCGTCGCTATATGTGGATTCTCTCGCGCACGCCGACGGTGAATGCCGACACCCGCGAAGACCTGCTGAGCAGGGCGCGTCAGCAAGGGTATGACACCACCCGATTGATCTGGCGTACGCCGGACAAGCAGATGGCCAAGAGTTCGCAGTAACCCTGGATCGCTACAGAATGTGGGAGGGGTCAAGCCCTCTCCCACATTGGTTATGGGCTAACTGTTAGCCCAACAAATCCTTCAGGACTTGCGTGAATGCACGGCGGCTATCTTCCTCCCCGGCATGCCGCCCATCGCGCACCACCCACTGGCCGTTGACCAGCACATCGCGCACCTGGCGATCACCACCGGCAAATAACCAGCGATTGAGAATGCCATCCTCTGTGGCGGTTGCCAGGTACGGATCATTGCCGTCCAGCACGATCCAGTCCGCGCGTTTACCCACTTCCAACCGGCCTATCGGCTGTCCCAGCGCCTGGGCGCCACCGTCCAGTGCCGCATCGAATAAAGTGCGTCCAACCATCGGCTGATCGCTGCGATACAAGCGGTTGCGTCGCTGATCGCGTAGACGCTGGCCGTATTCCAGCCAACGCAGCTCTTCGACCACACTCAACGACACATGGCTGTCGGAGCCAATCCCCAGGCGCCCGCCCTGTGCAAGAAAATCCACCGCCGGGAAAATCCCATCGCCCAGGTTCGCTTCGGTGGTCAGGCACAGGCCGGCAATCGCGCGGCTCTTGGCCATGCGTGTAACTTCATCCGCGTCGGCGTGAGTGGCGTGCACCAGGCACCAGCGCTCATCAACTTCAACATGGTCATACAGCCATTGCAGCGGGCGCTTGCCGCTCCAGGCCAGGCAGTCGTCGACTTCCTTTTGTTGCTCGGCGATGTGGATATGCACCGGGCATGCCTTGTCGCTGGCGGCCAGAACTTCATTGATCTGTTGTGGCGTGACGGCGCGCAAGGAGTGAAAGCACAAGCCCAAATGCTGCGCCGGTTGTGCCGTCAGGATCGGTTGCAGTCGCGCTTGCAGATCCAGGTAGTTTTCCGTGCTGTTGATAAAGCGCCGCTGCCCGTCATTCGGCGCCTGCCCGCCAAATCCGGAATGGCTGTAGAGCACCGGTAGCAAGGTCAAGCCGATGCCGCTGGCGGCGGCCGCCTGGCTGATTTGTCGCGACAGTTCCGTGGGGTCGGCATAGGGCTGGCCCTGGGTGTCGTGATGCACGTAGTGAAATTCGGCGACTGAGGTGTAACCCGCTTTGAGCATTTCGATATACAGCTGAAGTGCGATCACCTGGAGTTGCTCCGGGTTGATCCTGCCGACCATGCGGTACATCAGGTCGCGCCAGGTCCAGAAACTGTCGTTCGGGTTGCCGGCCACTTCCGCCAGGCCCGCCATGGCGCGTTGGAACGCGTGGGAATGCAGGTTGGGCATACCCGCCAACACCGGGCCTCTTAGCCGTTCGGCATGGTCTGCACTGGCATTGGACTCAACATGGGTCAACAGGCCGTCGGCGCTGACCTCAAGACGTACATTGTTGGCCCATCCACTAGGCAGCAGCGCGCGTTCGGCGAAGAAAGCGGACATGATTAGAGCACCCCGGTCGTGTGTTTATTTGTATATACATATACAGACGTTTGCCTGCTCGGTAAACTCCGGCAATCTATGCATCTTTTCCTACTGCAAGGATCCCCCGTGCCGACTCCGCCCGCCAACTCTTCGCTGGCTGCCCACATGGACGAAAGTCCGGCGCCCTTGTATGCCCGCGTCAAACACATGATCAGCCAGCAAATCCTCAACGGTAACTGGCCGCCTCACTATCGCGTGCCATCGGAAAGCGAGCTGGTCAGCCAATTGGGCTTCAGCCGCATGACCATCAACCGCGCGCTGCGCGAGCTGACCGCCGAAGGTCTGCTGGTGCGCATGCAGGGCGTCGGCACCTTCGTCGCCGAGCCGAAAAGCCAGTCGGCGCTGTTCGAAGTGCACAACATCGCCGATGAAATCGCCTCCCGTGGCCACCGGCATACCTGCCAAGTCATTACCCTGGGCGAGGAGGCCGCCGGTTCCGAGCGCGCCGTCGCCCTGGAAATGCGCGAAGGCGGGCGGGTCTTTCATTCGTTGATCGTGCATTACGAAAACGACATACCCGTGCAAATCGAAGACCGTTTCGTCAACGCCCTGGTCGCACCGCAATACCTGCAACAGGATTTCACCCTGCAAACCCCCTACGCGTACCTCAACCAGGTAGCGCCGCTGACCGAAGGCGAGCATGTGGTGGAAGCCATTCTTGCCGACGCTTCTGAATGCCAGCTGCTGCAGATTGAACCCAGCGAACCGTGCCTGTTGATTCGTCGTCGCACTTGGTCAGGCCGCCAACCGGTGACCGCCGCACGCTTGATCCACCCCGGTTCCCGTCACAGCCTGGAAGGACGTTTCAGCAAATGAGTGCAGTAAAAGTCTGGCGCGCCACCGAATACGTGCGCATGCCGTGGAAGAACGGCGGCGGCAGCACCGAAGAAATCGCCCGCGATGCTGGCGAGGGCCTGGAAGGCTTCGGCTGGCGCCTGTCGATTGCCGATATCGGCGAGTCGGGCGGGTTTTCCACCTTTGCCGGTTACCAGCGTGTGATCACCGTGATCAAAGGCGCAGGCATGGTGCTGACAGTGGATGGTGAGGAGCAGCGCGGGTTGTTACCGTTGCAACCGTTCGCCTTCAAGGGCGACAGCCAGGTTTCATGCCGCTTGATTACCGGGCCGATCCGCGACTTCAACCTGATCTACTCGCCCCAGCGTTACCATGCACGGTTGCAGTGGGTGGATGGTGTGCAGCACTTCTTCAGTACTGCGCAAACCGTGCTGGTGTTCAGTGTTGCGGATGAAGTGAAGGTGCTGGACCAGGTGTTGGGCCATCACGACTGCCTGCAAGTGGACGGTAACAGCGGCCTGCTGGATATTTCCGTCACGGGTCGCTGTTGCATCATCGAACTGACCCCGCGCGGTTAAACATGTGGGAGGGGGCAAGCCCCTCCCATATTTGTTTCTCAATGTTCTTGCGATCTGTTTCCAGGCCTCGCACCAATTTGTTACCGAACGCCCCAGCGTGGCGCAAAACCCCGCTGTCTTGCCTCACCTCCCTCGCAATAAAACGTCGTCGTAAGAAATTTCATCATGCCTTGAAGCCTTAATTTCCAAGGCTCTCACGCGCTTTCAAAAAATAACCAAACACCTCGCTCGGAAAGTTGGCCGCTTGATTGCATATGCTTGTATGTACAAGTAAAGATGTGTGCGTAAGACCCTGCCTTGCACCATCCCTGTTCGCGCATCGATCGCCGAGGAGTTTGAGTTGTGACCAAGCCTACAAAATACCGTGACGTTGAAATCCGCGCCGCCCGCGGTAACAAGCTCACCGCCAAAAGCTGGCTGACCGAAGCGCCGCTGCGCATGCTGATGAACAACCTCGACCCGCAAGTGGCCGAGAACCCGAAAGAGCTGGTGGTGTACGGCGGTATCGGCCGTGCCGCGCGCAACTGGGAGTGCTACGACCAGATCGTCGAGAGCCTTACCCACCTGAACGACGACGAGACCCTGCTGGTGCAATCCGGCAAGCCGGTCGGCGTGTTCAAGACCCACAGCAACGCCCCGCGCGTGCTGATCGCCAACTCCAACCTGGTACCGCACTGGGCCAGTTGGGAACACTTCAATGAGCTGGATGCCAAGGGCCTGGCCATGTACGGCCAGATGACCGCCGGCAGCTGGATCTATATCGGCAGCCAGGGCATCGTCCAGGGCACGTACGAAACCTTCGTCGAGGCCGGTCGCCAGCATTACGACAGCAATCTCAAAGGCCGTTGGGTGCTCACCGCCGGTCTCGGCGGCATGGGCGGCGCGCAGCCGCTGGCCGCGACCCTGGCCGGTGCTTGCTCGCTGAACATCGAGTGCCAGCAGGTCAGCATCGATTTCCGCCTGAACAGCCGTTACGTCGACGAGCAAGCCACCGACCTCGACGACGCGCTGGCCCGCATCGCCAAGTACACCCAGGAAGGCAAGGCCATCTCCATCGCGCTGCTGGGTAACGCAGCGGAAATCCTGCCGGAACTGGTCAAGCGCGGCGTGCGCCCGGACATGGTCACCGACCAGACCAGCGCCCACGACCCGCTCAATGGCTACTTGCCTGCCGGCTGGACCTGGGACGAATACCGCGCCCGCGCCAAGACCGAACCCGCCGCCGTGATCAAAGCCGCCAAGCAGTCGATGGCCGTGCACGTCAAAGCCATGCTGGAATTCCAGAAGCAAGGCATCCCAACCTTCGACTACGGCAACAACATCCGTCAGATGGCCCAGGAAGAGGGCGTCGAAAACGCGTTCGACTTCCCAGGTTTCGTACCGGCCTACATCCGCCCGCTGTTCTGCCGTGGCATTGGCCCATTCCGCTGGGCGGCGCTGTCGGGCGACCCGCAGGACATCTACAAAACCGACGCCAAAGTCAAAGAGCTGATCCCCGACGACGCGCACCTGCACAACTGGCTGGACATGGCCCGCGAGCGCATCAGTTTCCAGGGCCTGCCGGCGCGTATCTGCTGGGTTGGCCTGGGCCAGCGTGCCAAGCTCGGCCTGGCATTCAACGAAATGGTGCGCAGCGGTGAGTTGTCGGCACCGGTGGTGATCGGTCGCGACCACCTGGACTCCGGCTCGGTGGCCAGCCCGAACCGTGAAACCGAATCCATGCAGGACGGCTCCGACGCCGTGTCTGACTGGCCGCTGCTCAACGCCTTGCTCAACACCGCCAGCGGCGCCACCTGGGTTTCGCTGCACCACGGCGGCGGCGTCGGCATGGGCTTCTCCCAGCATTCGGGCATGGTGATCGTCTGCGACGGCACCGATGAAGCGGCCGAGCGCATCGCCCGCGTGCTGCATAACGACCCGGCCACCGGGGTGATGCGCCACGCGGACGCCGGTTACCAGATTGCTATCGATTGCGCCAAAGAGCAGGGCCTCAATCTTCCGATGATCAAGTAACCCAATGTGGGAGGGGCCAAGTCCTCTCCCACCGTTGATCGGCAGCGAACCCAAGACAATCCATCAGAGGTTGAAAGTAAATGGCTGACACGCGTGCAACCACCCCGTTGATCGAAAAGCGTTCGATCGATTACATCCCGGAAGCGGAAAGACACGGTCGTCTCTTGAGCCAGTTCACCTTGTGGATGGGCGCCAACCTGCAGATCACCGCCATCGTCACCGGGGCCCTGGCCGTGGTGTTGGGCGGCGATGTGTTCTGGTCGTTGATCGGTCTGCTGGTCGGCCAACTGCTGGGCGGTGGCGTGATGGCGTTGCACGCGGCGCAAGGCCCCAAGCTGGGGCTGCCGCAGATGATCTCCAGCCGGGTGCAGTTCGGTGTCTACGGTGCGGCCATTCCGATCGTGCTGGTGTGCCTGATGTACCTGGGCTTCACCGCCACCGGCACGGTGCTGTCCGGGCAGGCGCTAGGCCAGCTGTTCGGGGTCAGCGACAGCGTCGGCATTCTGATCTTCGCCAGCGTCATTGTGCTGGTCACTGTGCTCGGCTACCGCGTGATCCACTTTATCGGGCGCGTGGCCAGTGTCATGGGGGTGATCGCCTTCGTGTACCTGTTCAGCCGTTTGATGAGCCAGACCGACGTGGGCGCGCTTCTGCAGATTCGCCACTTCAGTTGGAGCAGCTTCTTGCTCGCGGTGTCCCTGGCCGCGTCCTGGCAGATCGCGTTCGGCCCGTACGTGGCGGACTATTCGCGCTACTTGCCAAGTCGAACGTCGTCGGTGAAGACCTTCTTTGCCGCCGGTGCCGGTTCGGTGATCGGCGCCCAGGTGGCAATGGTTCTGGGCGTGTTCGCTGCTGCGTCGGCCAACGGTCAGTTCGCCGGCCATGAAGTGGCCTATATCGTCGGCCTGAGCGGCACCGGCGCCACGGCGGCGCTGCTGTACTTCAGCATCGCGTTCGGCAAGGTGACCATCTCCACCTTGAACTCCTACGGCAGCTTTATGTGCATCGCCACCATCATCAGCGGCTTTCGCGGCCACCTGCGGGTTACGCACTGGCAGCGCCTGGCCTTTGTGCTGGCGATTGTCGGCGCGGCGACCTTGATCGCCTTGCTCGGCCAGCACTCGTTCCTGGGGGCGTTCAAGTCATTCATCCTGTTCCTGCTGGCGTTCTTCACGCCCTGGAGCGCGGTGAATCTGGTGGACTACTACTGCATCACCCGTGAGCGCTATGACGTGCCAGCCTTGGCGGACCCGAATGGCCGTTACGGTCGCTGGAACCTGTTGGGGATCAGCGTCTATGTGTTCGGTGTGTTGGTGCAACTGCCGTTTATCTCCACCAAGTTCTACACCGGCCCGCTGGTGGATGTGCTCGGTGGCGTGGATATTTCTTGGATCATCGGCCTGGTCGTGCCGGGCGCGCTGTACTACCTGTGCGCGAAAAAATGGCACGCCGCCGTGCCCGATCACCTGATTCTGCCGCCTGAGCAGAGCAGCGTTGTACAACCTAAAACAAGCGGGACCGGTCGCGCTGCGGCGCAGGCCTGACTGGACGTGGACAGGGCTGGATGCCTCTTGACTGCCGTAAGCCCATTCATGATTAGGAGCGTCACACAATGAAATCGAACAAGACCCTGCTGACCACCGTGATTTCCCTGGGCCTGCTGGCCAGCGCCGGCGCCACCCAGGCGGCCGGTTGGTGCGAGTCCGGCAAACCGGTGAAATTCGCCGGCCTGAACTGGGAAAGCGGCATGCTGCTAACCGATATCCTGCAAACCGTGCTGGAAAAAGGCTACGACTGCAAAACCGATAGCCTGCCGGGTAACTCCATCACCATGGAAAATGCCCTGAGCAGCAACGATATCCAGGTGTTCGCCGAAGAGTGGGTCGGCCGCAGCGAAGTGTGGAACAAGGCCGAGAAGGCCGGCAAAGTGGTTGGCGTCGGTGCTCCGGTGGTGGGGGCTGTCGAAGGCTGGTACGTGCCGCGCTATGTGGTCGACGGCGACGCCAAGCGCAAGCTGGAAGCCAAGGCGCCGGGCCTGAAAAACATCGCTGACCTGGGCCAGTACGCCGCCGTGTTCAAGGACCCGGAAGAACCGTCCAAAGGCCGTTTCTACAACTGCCCGGCCGGTTGGACCTGCGAGCTGGACAACAGCGAAATGCTCAAGAGCTACGGCCTGGAAAGTTCCTACACCAACTTCCGCCCAGGCACCGGCCCGGCGTTGGACGCGGCAGTGCTGTCGAGCTACAAGCGCGGCGAGCCGATCCTGTTCTACTACTGGTCGCCGACGCCGCTGATGGGCCAGGTCGACGTGGTGAAACTGGAAGAAAAACCCGGTGTGGATAAGAGCGTGAGTATCAAGGTGGGCCTGTCCAAGACCTTCCACGAGCAAGCGCCGGAACTGGTGGCCGTGCTGGAAAAGGTCAACCTGCCGATCGACCTGCTGAACCAGAACCTGGGCCGCATGGCCAAGGAGCGCATCGAGTCGCCGAAACTGGCGAAAATCTTCCTCAAGGAACACCCTGAAGTCTGGCACGCCTGGGTGAGCGACGAGGCTGCCAAGAAAATCGACGCGGCCTTGTAGGTCGAGCGTGCCCGGCTACCCTGAGAGGCAGCCGGGCGCCTGGCCACACCCCACTGGATCGAGAGCACGCTATGTTTCCTGAGAGTTTTACCTTTTCCATCGCCGACTGGGTCAACGGTTGGGTGGATTCACTGGTCACCAACTACGGCGATGTGTTCCGGCACATCTCCGACACCCTGCTATGGGCCATCGTCAACCTGGAGGGCCTGCTACGCGCCGCGCCCTGGTGGTTGATGCTGGCCATTGTCGGCGCCGTTGCCTGGCACGCCACCCGTAAAGTGCTGACCACGGCGGTGATCGTTGGGTTGTTGTTCCTGGTAGGCGCCGTCGGCCTATGGGACAAACTGATGCAGACCCTGGCGCTGATGCTGGTCGCTACGGTGATCTCGGTGTTGATCGGCATCCCGCTGGGCATCTTGTCGGCACGCAGCAATCGCCTGCGTTCGGTGCTGATGCCGTTGCTGGACATCATGCAAACCATGCCCAGCTTCGTGTACCTGATCCCGGTGCTGATGCTGTTCGGCCTGGGCAAAGTACCGGCGATTTTCGCCACGGTGATCTACGCCGCGCCGCCGCTGATTCGCCTGACGGACCTGGGCATTCGCCAGGTCGACGGCGAAGTCATGGAAGCCATCAACGCCTTCGGCGCCAACCGCTGGCAGCAACTGTTCGGTGTGCAACTGCCGCTGGCGCTGCCGAGCATCATGGCCGGTATCAACCAGACCACCATGATGGCGTTGTCGATGGTGGTGATCGCCTCGATGATCGGCGCCCGTGGCCTGGGTGAAGATGTATTGGTCGGCATCCAGACCCTCAACGTCGGCCGTGGCCTCGAAGCCGGGTTGGCAATCGTGATTCTCGCAGTGGTCATCGACCGCATCACCCAGGCCTACGGTCGTCCACGGCATGAGGCGAGCAAATGACTACTGTCAGCAAAATCGAAGTAAAAAACGTCTTCAAGATTTTCGGCAATCGCGCCAAGGACGCGCTCTCGCTGATCGGCCAGGGCAAGACCAAGGACCAGGTGCTGGCCGAGACCGGCTGCGTGGTCGGCGTCAACGACCTGTCCCTGAGCATCGGCACCGGCGAAATTTTTGTGATCATGGGCCTGTCCGGTTCGGGCAAGTCGACCCTGGTGCGCCACTTCAACCGCCTGATCGACCCCACCAGCGGCGCGATCCTGGTGGACGGCGAAGACATCCTGCAACTGGACATGGAAGCCCTGCGCCAATTCCGTCGCCACAAGATCAGCATGGTGTTCCAGAGCTTCGGCCTGCTGCCTCACAAAAACGTGCTCGACAACGTCGCCTACGGCCTCAAGGTGCGCGGTGAAAGCAAGCAGGTGTGCGCCGATCGCGCGCTGCACTGGATCGACACCGTGGGCCTGAAGGGCTACGAAAACAAATACCCGCACCAGCTCTCCGGCGGCATGCGCCAACGGGTGGGCCTGGCCCGTGCCCTAGCGGCCGACACTGACATAATCCTGATGGACGAAGCCTTCAGCGCCCTCGACCCGCTGATCCGCGCCGAGATGCAGGACCAGTTGCTGGAGCTGCAGAAGACCCTGCACAAGACCATCGTGTTTATCACCCACGACCTCGACGAAGCCGTGCGCATCGGCAACCGCATCGCGATTCTCAAGGACGGCAAGCTGATCCAGGTCGGCACCCCGCGCGAGATCCTGCATTCGCCGGCGGATGAGTATGTAGATAGGTTCGTTCAGCGGCGGGCGGCGGTGGTCTGACCCAGATCCTGTGGTGAGGCTGCTGGCCTTATCGGGGGCAAGCCCCCTCCCACATTTGATCGGGTTCACACTGCCCCAACTTGGGAGGGGGCTTGCCCCGATGAGGCCGGAGCAAGCTCCCTCCCACATTTGATCGGGTTCACACTGTCCCAACTTGGGAGGGGGCTTGCCCCGATGAGGCCGGAGCAAGCTCCCTCCCACATTTGATCGGGTTCACACTGCCCCAATGTGGGAGGGGGCTTGCCCCCGATGAGGCCGGCAAAGCTGTAGAGAATATGAAGAGGTCAACAATGTCCCAGGCACCAAAAATCACCATCGGCGACACGCCATTGCGCTGGCAGGACGTGGTCGCCGTGGCCCGCCATGGCGCGGTCCTCGAACTGTCGACCCAGGCCTGGGCGCGGATCGATAACGCCCAGGCCATCGTGCAGCGCATCGTCAGCAGCGGTGAGCGCGCCTACGGCGTGAACACCGGGCTGGGGGCGCTGTGCAATGTATCGCTGCAAGGCGAGCAACTCAGCCAATTGTCGCGCAATACCTTGCTTAGCCATGCCTGCGGCGTCGGCCCGGTGCTGAGCGACGAACAGACCCGCGCGATCATCTGCGCGGCCCTCGTCAACTACAGCCACGGCCATTCCGGCCTGCACCCTCAAGTGGTGCGGGCACTGCTGGCGCTACTCAACCATGGCATCACCCCGCAAGTGCCGTCCCAGGGTTCGGTGGGTTACCTGACCCACATGGCCCACGTCGGCGTGGCGTTGCTGGGTGTCGGCAATGTGAGCTATCGCGGCGGCATTGTCTCGGCGCAGCAAGCCTTGCAGGCCGAAGGCTTGCAGCCCGTTGAGCTTGGCGCCAAGGACGGTCTGTGCCTGGTCAACGGCACGCCATGCATGACCGGCCTGAGCTGCCTGGCCCTGGCCGATGCCGATCATCTGCTGCAGTGGGCCGACGTGATCGGCGCCATGAGCTTCGAGGCCCAGCGCGGTCAGCTCGACGCGTTCGACGCAAACATTATCGCCCTCAAGCCCCACCCCGGCATGCAGTTGGTGGGCGCCAACCTGCGCGCGTTGCTCGACGGCAGCGAGGTGATCGCCGCCAGCCAGGGCATACGCACCCAAGATGCCCTGAGCTTGCGCTCGATCCCGCAAATCCATGGCGCGACGCGTGACCAGGTGGCGCACGCCACCCAGCAGATCGAGACTGAACTCAACAGCGTCACCGATAACCCACTGGTGCTCGGCACGCCGGACAACTACCGCGTGGTGTCCCAGGCCAACCCTCACGGGCAGTCGGTCGCGCTGGCGGCGGATATGCTCGCCATCGCCATGGCCGAAATAGGCTCGGTGGCCGAGCGCCGCCTGGATCGCTTGATCAACCCCCATGTCAGTGGCCTGCCGGCGTTTCTGGTAAGCAACCCCGGGGTCAACTCCGGCATGATGATCGTGCAGTACGTCGCCGCGTCGTTGTGTGGGCAGAATCGCCAACTGGCGCAGCCGGCGGCGCTCGACAATTTCGTCACCTCGGGCCTGCAGGAAGACCACCTCAGCATGGGCACCAATGCCGCGCTCAAGCTGCACCAGGTGTTGGCCAACGTGACTCAGATCCTCGCCATCGAGTACTTACTGGCGGCCCAGGCTTTTGAATTTCTAAAAACGCAACGCTTCGGCGCCGGCACCGAGCGTGCCTGGCGTTTACTGCGCGAACAGATCCCGCCCTACGAGCAGGACCGCTGGCTGGCGCCGGACATCGCGACCGCCGCCGCACTGCTCAAGGACAGCGCTTTGCTGCATCAAGCATTTCCCCATTTGCACTGAACAATAATTCCAAAGGAGCATCACTGTGACTGCGCTAAATCTGATTCCAGGCCAACTTAGCCTTGCCCAACTGCGGGCCATCTATCAGCAGCCGGTAACCCTCAGCCTGGATGCCAGCGCATCGGCGCAGATCGACGCCAGCGTGGCCTGTGTCGAGCAGATCCTCGCCGAAAACCGCACCGCCTACGGCATCAACACCGGCTTCGGCCTGCTGGCCTCCACGCGCATCGCCAGCGAAGACCTGGAAAACCTTCAACGCTCCCTGGTGTTGTCCCACGCCGCCGGTGTCGGCGAGCCGATCAGCGACGCACTGGTGCGATTGGTGATGGTGCTCAAGGTCAACAGCCTCAGCCGTGGTTTCTCCGGCATCCGTCGCGTGGTGATCGATGCACTGATCGCGCTGATCAACGCCGAGGTCTACCCGCATATTCCGTTGAAAGGTTCCGTCGGCGCCTCCGGTGACTTGGCGCCCCTGGCCCACATGTCCCTGGTGCTGCTCGGCGAAGGCAAGGCGCGCTACAAAGGCGAATGGCTTGAAGCAAAAGACGCGCTCAAGGTCGCTGGCCTTGCGCCGCTGACCCTGGCGGCGAAGGAAGGCCTGGCGCTGCTTAACGGCACCCAGGTGTCTACCGCCTATGCTTTGCGCGGCCTGTTCGAAGGTGAAGACCTGTTCGCCGGTGCCTTGGCGTGCGGCGGTCTGACCGTGGAAGCGGTGCTGGGCTCGCGCTCGCCGTTCGATGCGCGCATCCATGCGGCTCGCGGTCAGCGTGGGCAGATCGATGCGGCGGCGGCTTACCGTGATCTGCTGGGCGAAAGCAGCCAGGTGTCGCAGTCGCACCAGAACTGCGACAAGGTGCAGGATCCGTATTCCCTGCGTTGCCAGCCACAAGTCATGGGCGCTTGCTTGACCCAGTTGCGCCAGGCTGCCGAGGTGCTGGTGGTGGAAGCCAACGCCGTATCGGATAACCCACTGGTCTTTGCCGCCGAGGGTGATGTGATCTCCGGCGGTAACTTCCATGCCGAACCGGTGGCCATGGCCGCCGACAACATGGCGCTGGCCATCGCCGAAATCGGTTCGCTCAGTGAGCGACGCATCTCGCTGATGATGGACAAGCACATGTCCCAGTTGCCGCCGTTCCTGGTGGGCAATGGCGGGGTCAACTCCGGTTTCATGATCGCCCAGGTCACCGCCGCCGCATTGGCCAGCGAGAACAAAGCGCTGGCCCATCCCCATAGCGTCGACAGCCTACCGACCTCGGCCAACCAGGAAGACCACGTGTCGATGGCTCCGGCGGCCGGCAAGCGTCTGTGGGAAATGGCCGAAAACACCCGTGGCATCCTTGCCGTGGAATGGCTGGCGGCGTGCCAGGGCCTGGACCTGCGCGAAGGCTTGAAAACCTCCCCCAAGCTGGAAAAGGCCCGGGGCATCCTCCGCAGCCAAGTGGCGTTTTACGACAAGGACCGCTTCTTCGCCCCGGACATCCTCGCCGCCAGCGAACTGCTCGCCAGCCGCTGCCTGAATGAGCTGGTCCCGGGCCAGTTGCTGCCGAGCCTGTAACCCAAGGAGTGTCGGATGAAAACCCTTTGGCAACACTGCCACGTCGCAACCATGGCCCAGGGCAAGTACTCGATCATCGAGGATGCGGCCATGGTCACCGCCGGTTCGCTGATCGAGTGGATCGGCCCGCGCAGCCAGGCGCCCAGCGCGGATTACGCCCAGGTCCACGACCTGCAAGGCGCGTGGGTGACCCCTGGGCTGATCGATTGCCATACCCACACGGTGTTCGGTGGCAATCGCAGCGGTGAGTTCGAGCAACGCCTTGAAGGCGTGAGCTATGCCGAGATCGCGGCGCAGGGCGGTGGGATTGCCAGCACCGTACGCGCCACCCGCGCCGCCAGTGAAGATGAACTGTTCGCCAGCGCCCATAAGCGCCTGCGCAGTTTGTTGCGTGACGGCGTGACCACGGTGGAAATCAAATCCGGCTACGGCCTCGATTTGGCCAGCGAGCGCAAATTGCTGCGGGTGATTCGCCGTCTCGGTGAGGCGCTGCCGGTCAGCGTGCGCGCCACTTGCCTGGCCGCCCATGCCTTGCCGCCGGAGTACAAGGATCGCGCCGACGACTACATTGAGCATATCTGCCAGGAGATGCTGCCGGCCCTGGCGGCCGAAGGCCTGGTGGATGCGGTGGATGCGTTTTGCGAATACCTGGCGTTTTCCCCTGCACAAGTGGCGCGAGTGTTTGACGTCGCGCAGCAACTCGGCCTGCCTTTGAAGCTGCACGCCGAACAGTTGTCCTCGTTGCACGGCTCCAGCCTGGCGGCGCGTTACCAAGCGTTGTCCGCCGATCACCTGGAGTTTATGACCGAAGAAGACGCCATCGCCATGGCCGCCGCCGGCACCGTCGCGGTACTGCTGCCGGGGGCGTTCTACTTTCTACGCGAAACCCAGTTGCCGCCTATGGAGGCCCTGCGCAAGCACGGTGTGAAAATCGCCATCGCCAGCGACCTCAACCCCGGCACCTCGCCGGCGCTGTCTGTGCGCCTGATGCTGAACATGGCCTGCACCTTGTTCCGCATGACCCCGGAAGAAGCCCTGGCCGGCGCTACCCAACACGCGGCCAGCGCGCTGGGCATGGGCGACACACATGGTTCGCTGGAAGTGGGCAAGGTCGCGGATTTTGTCGCCTGGCAGATCGATCGTCCGGCCGACCTGGCTTACTGGTTGGGCGGCGAACTGGATAAACGCGTCGTGCGCCATGGCGTCGATGCCATCGTTTAAGGAGTACCGTTGTGGATAACGTTCTGAACTTCAAGCAAGGCCGCACACCGCTGCTGATCAGCATGCCCCACGCCGGCCTGCGCCTCACACCTGCGGTAAAGGCCGGGCTGATCCCCGAGGCGCAGAGCCTGCCGGACACCGATTGGCATATCCCTTTGCTGTATGACTTTGCCGAGGAACTGGGGGCCAGCACCTTGTCGGCGGAGTATTCGCGGTTTGTCATCGATCTGAACCGACCGTCCGACGACACGCCGCTGTACGCCGGCGCCACCACCGGCCTGTACCCCAAAACCCTGTTCGATGGCGTGCCGTTGTTTGTCGAAGGCCAGGAGCCGTCCGAGGAGGAACGGGCGACCTACCTGCAGAAAATCTGGGGCCCCTACCACCGCGCGCTGCAAGAAGAGTTGGCGCGGCTCAAGGCTGAGTTCGGCTATGCGTTGCTGTTCGATGCGCACTCGATTCGCTCGGTGATCCCGCACCTGTTCGACGGCAAACTGCCGGACTTCAACCTCGGCACCTTCAACGGCGCGGCATGCGACCCGGAACTGGCCGGCCAGCTCGAAGCCATCTGCGCCAGGCACACGCAGTACACCCATGTGCTTAACGGGCGCTTCAAGGGCGGGCATATCACCCGGCATTACGGCAACCCGGCCGAGAATATCCACGCCGTGCAGTTGGAGTTGTGCCAGAGCACCTATATGGAGGAGTTCGAACCGTTCAAGTACCGCGCGGACCTGGCTGAGCCGACGCGAGTGGTATTGAAGCAGTTGCTCGAAGGTTTGTTGGACTGGGGACGCAAGCGCTACGGCTAGGGAGGATCTACAGCGTTGGCCTTACCCTAAGCCAAATACAGTTCCAACTGTGGGAGGGGCTTGCCCCCGATAGCCATAGGTATCTACATAAGTCTCAAAGGTTGAAATAACTCTGTGGTGAGCGAGCCCGCTCACCACTGCCAAGCCCTCATCCCAAGCCTTGCCTACCTGGGGAGCGAAGGGCTGACACAGGTCTAAGCGCTCAAGGACATGCTCATTGCACAATTCGGGTTTATAGTGCCAGACGGCAGAATAATAGACGTCCCCCCAGGGATGAACCCGACCCCCTACGGAGCGCGCAATGCAGACTTGGTACCCGCAGATCAAACCCTACGCCCGGCACGATCTGGCCGTCGATGACACCCATACCCTGTATGTCGATGAAAGTGGCTCTCCCGAAGGCTTGCCCGTTGTATTCATCCATGGTGGCCCTGGCGCCGGTTGCGACGCCCAGAGCCGCTGCTATTTCGACCCCAACCTGTACCGCATCGTGACCTTCGACCAACGGGGTTGCGGTCGCTCCACGCCACGCGCCAGCCTGGAAAACAACACCACCTGGGACCTGGTCGCCGACATGGAGCGCATCCGCGAGCACCTGGGCATCGATAAATGGGTGCTGTTCGGTGGCTCCTGGGGGTCGACCCTGGCCCTGGCCTATGCGCAAACCCATCCCGAGCGCGTGCATGGCCTGATCGTGCGCGGCATCTTCCTGGCCCGTCCGCAGGACATCCACTGGTTCTACCAGGAAGGCGCGAGCCGCTTGTTCCCGGATTACTGGCAGGACTACATCGCGCCGATCCCGGCCGATGAGCGTCACGACATGATCGCGGCCTATCACAAGCGCCTCACCGGTAACGACCAGATCGCCCAGATGCACGCGGCCAAGGCGTGGTCCGGCTGGGAAGGGCGCATGCTCGGCTTGTGCCCGAGCCCGCAGCATGTGGAGCGGTTTTCCGAGCCGCAGCGGGCGTTGTCGATTGCGCGCATCGAGTGCCATTACTTCACTAACCACTCGTTCCTGGAACCCAACCAACTGATCCGCGATATGCATAAGATTGCGCACCTGCCTGGCGTAATCATCCATGGGCGCTACGATATGATCTGCCCGTTGGATAACGCTTGGGAGTTGCACCAGGCGTGGCCCAACAGCGAGCTACAGGTGATCCGCGAGGCGGGCCATGCGGCGTCCGAGCCTGGCATCACCGACGCGCTGGTGCGCGCGACCGGCGAAATGGCCCGGCGTTTGCTCGACCTGCCGCCTGAAGAAGCATGAAGGGGCTGCTGCAACGGGTGCGTGGTGCCCGGGTCGAGGTAGCAGGTGAAATCGTGGGGGCCATCGATCAGGGGTTGCTGGTGCTGGTGGCTGTCGAGCCTTCAGATACCCCTGAGAGTGCCGACAAATTGCTGCACAAGTTGCTGAACTATCGGGTGTTCAGCGATGACGAAGGCAAGATGAACCTGTCGCTCAAGGACATTGACGGCGGTTTGCTGCTGGTCTCGCAATTCACCCTGGCGGCGGATACCAAGAGCGGCTTGCGGCCCAGCTTCTCCACGGCGGCCCCTCCGGCCCTGGGAGCGGCGCTTTTTGAGCACTTGCTGTTACAAGCGCAACAATTGCATGGCAGGGTGGCGTCGGGGCGTTTTGGCGCGGATATGCAGGTGCATTTGGTCAATGATGGCCCTGTGACGTTCCTCTTGCAGACGTGAATGTATTGAAAACGACTTTTAATGCTTAAAAACGCAGGATTTCGCTACAAATACTTCGTTGCCCCTGATGCGTTGTCTCGCGGGCTACTAGATAATCGCGCGCTACGGGGATCAGCGTTGTTTGGTCCATTTTTGACTTAGGTAGAGACTTGTCCGACAACCATTGGGGAATCATTTTGACCCAGGGTAGTCGGAACAATGCTCGCCAACCTGGCATATAGATAGCTGGCCGTTGGTTTTTTGATCTGTTTTCGGCGAGGGTTGCTCGTGATTGTTAGTCCCTGTAATGCACCAAAATTGTCTGCCAAACGGTTACGAAACGCACTGGTGACGGGCTCTGCCCTGTTTTGCCTGTTCGGCGCGGGTCAACTGTGGGCATTCAGTCTGGATGATGTGTCGGCCAAGGCAAAAGAGCTGGCCGGGCAGAAGTACGAAGCTCCGCGCAGCAATCTGCCAAACGAATTCCGCGAAATGAAGTTTGCGGACTATCAGAAAATTCGTTTCCGCAATGAAAAAGCCGAGTGGGCCGATCAGAACACCCCGTTCAAGCTGTCCTTCTATCACCAGGGTATGCACTTCGATACGCCGGTGAAAATCAACGAAGTCACCGCTGACAGCGTTCAGGAAATCAAATACGACCCGTCGCGTTTCGATTTCGGTGATGTGAAATTCGATCCTAAGGCCACCGAACAACTGGGTTATGCCGGTTTCCGTGTTCTGTTCCCTATCAATAAGAGCGACAAGCAAGACGAAATCATGACCATGCTCGGCGCCAGTTACTTCCGCGTCGTGGGCAAGGACCAGGTCTATGGCCTGTCCGCCCGTGGCATGGCGATCGACACTGCGCTGCCGTCCGGCGAAGAATTCCCGCGGTTCACCGAGTTCTGGATCGAGCGTCCGAAGCCGGGTGACAAGCACCTGGTGATCTTTGCCCTGCTGGATTCGCCGCGCGCGACCGGCGCCTATCGCCTGATCCTGCGTCCGGGCACCGACACTGTGGTCGACGTCAAATCCCAGATGTTCCTGCGCGACAAGGTCAGCAAACTCGGGGTGGCCCCGCTGACCAGCATGTTCCTGTTCGGCGCGAACCAGCCGTCCAAAGTACTCAACTACCGTCGCGAACTGCACGACTCCAGCGGTCTGTCGATCCATGCCGGCAACGGCGAGTGGATCTGGCGTCCACTGAACAACCCTAAACACCTGTCGGTCAGCAATTTCAGCGTAGAGAACCCGCGCGGTTTCGGCCTGCTGCAACGTGGTCGCAACTTCAGCCACTACGAAGACCTGGACGACAACTACGACAAGCGCCCAAGCGCCTGGATCGAACCTGAAGGCGACTGGGGCAAGGGCTCCGTGGACCTGGTTGAGATCCCGACCGCCGACGAGACCAATGACAACATCGTTGCGTTCTGGAGCCCGGAAAAACTGCCGGAAGTCGGTCAGCCGCTGGACGTAGCCTACCGCCTGCACTGGACTCTGGACGACGCCGCGCTCCATTCGCCGGACAGTGCCTGGGTCAAGCAGACCCTGCGTTCCACCGGTGACGTGAAGCAATCCAACCTGATCCGTCAGCCGGATGGCAGCGTCGCTTACCTGGTGGACTTCGAAGGCCCGTCCCTGAAGAAACTGCTGCCGGACGCGCCTGTGCGCAGCCAGGTGAGCGTGGGTGACAACGCTGAACTGGTTGAAAACAGCGTGCGTTACAACGAGCACACCAAAGGCTGGCGCCTGACCCTGCGCATGAAGATCAAGGACCCGAGCAAGCCGACCGAAATGCGTGCCGCCCTGGTGCAGGACGTTGCTCAGCCAGAGCCTGAGCATGTGTCGACCCAGGTCCTCAAGGCCGACAAGGTATTGGCCAAGCAACACGAGAAACAGGCCAAGAAAGACGCCAAAGACAAGGAAGCCAAGCAGCCAGAAGCTGCCCCAGCCACACCGGAGCCGATCAAGACCGAACAGGTCCTGACCGAAACCTGGAGCTATCAGTTGCCTGCCGATGAGTAATTCTCAAGTCCAGCCAGAGACTCTGTCCGAGTATTTGGCGCATCTTCCGATGACTGCAGAGCAGCGCGCCGAACTGGCGGGCTGCTCCTCCTTCGCCGAATTGCATCAACGCCTGTCGTCCGCGACCTTCGACGAACCGGTCGACGCCGCTCAAGCGTCGGTGGGTCGCCGGTTGACCCTCAGCACGGCCGAAGAGCTGCAAGACGCCGAAATGCTTGCGGTCGATGCTGCCGGTCGCGTCTGCCTCAAAGCCACGCCGCCGATCCATCGCACCCGCGTGGTGCCGGAGCCGTGGCGCACCAATATCCTGGTGCGCGGCTGGCGTCGCCTCACCGGGCGCAGCAACCCGCCCAAACCGCCGAAGGATGAACGGGTATTGCCGGCCGCGCGCTGGCGCACCGTCGGTTCGATCCGTCGCTATATCCTGTTGGTGCTGATGCTCGGCCAGACCATCGTGGCCGGCTGGTACATGAAAGGCATCATGCCGTACCAGGGCTGGTCGCTGGTGGACTTCGACGAAATCCGCAATCAGACCCTGCTGCAGACCGCCACCCAGGTGCTGCCTTACGCCCTGCAAACCAGCATCCTGATCATGTTCGGGATTTTGTTCTGCTGGGTGTCGGCCGGTTTCTGGACAGCGCTGATGGGCTTCCTAGAGTTGCTCACTGGCCACGATAAATACCGGATCTCCGGTAAAAGTGCCGGCAACGAGCCGATCCCGAAAGACGCCCGCACCGCGCTGGTGATGCCGATCTGTAACGAAGACGTGCCCCGGGTATTCGCCGGCCTGCGCGCCACGTTCGAATCGGTGGCCGCGACCGGTGACCTGGACCGCTTCGACTTTTTCGTGCTCAGCGACAGTAACGACGCCGACATCTGCATCGCCGAGCAGCAGGCCTGGCTCGACGTGTGTCGCGAAGCCGGTGGTTTCGGCAAGATCTTCTATCGCCGTCGCCGTCGTCGTGTAAAACGTAAGAGCGGCAACCTCGACGACTTCTGCCGTCGTTGGGGCGGTGACTACAAGTACATGGTGGTCCTCGACGCCGACAGCGTGATGAGCGGCGAATGCCTGACCAGCCTGGTGCGCCTGATGGAAGCCACGCCGGATGCCGGGATTATCCAGACCGCGCCGCGTGCGTCGGGCATGGACACCCTGTATGCGCGCATGCAGCAGTTCGCCACTCGTGTATATGGCCCGCTGTTCACCGCCGGCCTGCACTTCTGGCAGCTGGGTGAATCCCACTACTGGGGTCACAACGCAATCATCCGCATGAAGCCGTTTATCGAGCACTGCGCCCTGGCACCGTTGCCGGGTAAAGGCGCGTTCGCCGGGTCCATCCTGTCCCACGACTTCGTAGAAGCGGCGCTGATGCGTCGGGCCGGCTGGGGTGTGTGGATTGCCTACGACCTGCCGGGTAGCTATGAAGAACTGCCGCCGAACCTGTTGGACGAACTCAAGCGTGACCGTCGCTGGTGCCACGGTAACCTGATGAACTTCCGTCTGTTCCTGGTTAAAGGCATGCACCCGGTGCACCGTGCGGTGTTCCTGACCGGCGTGATGTCCTACCTGTCGGCGCCGTTGTGGTTCCTGTTCCTAGTGCTGTCCACCGCGTTGCTGGCGGTGAACACCCTGATGGAGCCGCAGTACTTCATGGCGCCGCGCCAGTTGTACCCGCTGTGGCCGCAGTGGCATCCGGACAAGGCGGTGGCGTTGTTCTCCACCACTATCGTGCTGCTGTTCCTGCCTAAATTGCTGAGCATCATCCTGATCTGGGCCAAGGGCGCAAAAGAGTTCGGCGGCAAGTTCAAGGTCACGATGTCCATGCTGCTGGAAATGCTGTTTTCCATGCTGCTGGCGCCGGTGCGGATGATTTTCCACACCCGTTTCGTGCTCGCCGCGTTCCTCGGCTGGGCCGCGACCTGGAATTCGCCAAAGCGTGATGACGACTCCACCACCTGGGGCGAAGCGTTCAAGCGCCACGGCACGCAAACCTTGCTGGGCTTCTTGTGGGCCTTGCTGGTGGTGTGGTTGAACCCAAGCTTCCTGTGGTGGCTGGTGCCGATTGTCGGGTCGCTGATGTTGTCGATCCCGGTGTCAGTGATCTCCAGTCGGGTGAACCTGGGCCTCAAGTCCCGTGACGAGAGCCTGTTCCTGATCCCCGAGGAATACAATCCGCCCCAGGCGCTGGTGTCGACCGACAAGTACACCCACGAAAATCGCTGGCACGCCCTGCACGACGGCTTCGTGC
Source organism: Pseudomonas rhodesiae (assembly GCF_013285305.1). Taxonomy (NCBI): domain Bacteria; kingdom Pseudomonadati; phylum Pseudomonadota; class Gammaproteobacteria; order Pseudomonadales; family Pseudomonadaceae; genus Pseudomonas; species Pseudomonas rhodesiae. The sequence goes on from NZ_CP054205.1 coordinate 646,633, forward strand.
GCTCGGTGGTCGACCCGCAGCAGAACGCCCTGGCCTGTGCCTTGGCGACGTCGCGTCACGGTCAGGCCGAGCCGATCGAGTACCTGCGTGCCGAACGCGTGCGCCATGCGCTGAAAGTCGGCCCCGCCGGCCTCAACAATGCCGAACGTGTGGCCTTGCTCAGTGATCCGGTAGCCCTGGCCCGCCTGCACGAGCTGGTCTGGAGCGAAGGGCACGCCGAGTGGCTCGCCGCCTGGCGTGGCTCGATCAAGGCTGACCCGCACGCGCCGTTGCTGCCTCTGCAACCGCTGTCGTCCCAGGCCCAACCGGCCTGATTCAAACACCCCCGAGGGCTTACCTCGGGGGTGTTTCAAGCGCTTTTCCTACAACGTTTTCTTTCCCGCTAAAAACGATCTAACCCCTTGTTATTTCGAAACAAAATACCCCTGCCAAGGGCGTATTGGCGTGCCCGTGGCTGGGGTAGGATCGCCCCCCAATTCGTTTCGGCCACAGGGGGATTCATGATCAAAAGGTATTGTGCGGCGTTGCTGCTGAGCGCCGTCGCCTGGCTTCAACAGGACGTGCAGGCAGGCGCCATTGACGATGCTGTACGGCGTGGTGTGCTGAAAGTGGGCACCACTCCCACCTATGTGCCCTTCGAAATGACCGATAAGCAGGGGCGTATCGTCGGCTTTGAAATCGACCTGCTCACGGTCATGAGCCAAGCCATGGGCGTGGAGCTTGAACTGGTCTCGGTGCCTTACACCGAGTTGGTACCGGGGTTGCTGGCCAGAAAGTTCGACATGATCGGCAGTGGCATGACCGTGACCCAGGAGCGCAACCTGAAACTCAACTTCAGCGACTCCTTCATTGTGGTAGGCCAAACCGTGTTGCTGCATCCCAGCCTGGTCGGCAAGGTCACCAGTGTTGAAGACCTGGATGATCCCCATTACCGCATCGCCACCACCGAAGGCACCACCGGCGAAGCCGCGGCGCGGCGCTTTCTGGGGGCGGCGCGATTGAGCCGTTTCGCCACCCCGGAGGAGGGTGTGCGCCACGTGGTGGATGGCAAGGCCGATGCGTTTATCCACGATGCGCCCTATAACCTGATCGCCCTGAGCCGTGCGGAAAATAGTGCTTTGTTCTTGCTGGAGCAGCCGTTCACCTTCGAACCGCTGGCCTTTGGGTTGAAGAAAGGCGACTTCGACAGCCTCAACTGGATCAATCATTTCTTGAATCAGGTCGCCCAGGACGGCACCTACGATCGCCTGCATGACAAGTGGTTCAAGGACACCGACTGGCTTACGGAAATCGACTGAAAGTCATAACTGCTTACATAACAATTATTTGCCGTTGCCCCCTGCGCGCGTGTCTACCCTCTGTGCTCGAACATCCCGTTGTGGGCCTTTTCCGACATACGCAATAACAATTACCCGTGAAACCTTTGTGACCGGCAGTGAGTGGGTTAGGATCGCACCCCGAAATGGCGCAGCCCTTTTGTGCGCCGACCTTATAAGAATCGTTCAGGGGACTTGATGATGAAAAAGTATCTTTCGATGCTGCTGCTAGGCGTCACCGCACTGGTCGCGGCCACTGCGGCCCAGGCCGGCGCCATCGACGATGCGGTCAAGCGCGGCACGCTGAAAGTCGGGATGGACCCGACTTACATGCCGTTCGAAATGACGGACAAGCGCGGCGAAATCATCGGTTTCGAAGTCGACATCCTCAAGGCCATGGCCAAGTCCATGGGCGTCAAGCTGGAGCTGGTCTCCACCGGCTATGACGGCATCATCCCGGCCTTCTTGACCGGCAAGTTCGACATGATCGGCAGCGGCATGACCCTGACCCAGGAACGCAACCTGCGCCTGAACTTCAGCGAACCGTTCATCGTGGTCGGCCAGACCCTGCTGATCCGCAAGGACCTGGAAGGCACCATCAAGTCCTACAAAGACCTGAACGACGAGAAATACCGCCTGACTTCCAAGCTCGGCACCACCGGTGAAATGGTCGCGAAGAAGCTGATCTCCAAGGCCAAGTACCACGGCTACGACAACGAGCAGGAAGGTGTACTGGACGTGGTCAACGGCAAGGCCGATGCCTTTGTGTATGACGCGCCGTACAACGTGGTGGCCGAGAAGAAAGTCGGCAACGGCAAACTGGTGTTCCTGGACGAACCGTTCACCTTCGAGCCCCTGGCGTTCGGTTTGAAGAAAGGCGACTACGACAGCATCAACTTCATCAACAACTTCCTGCACCAGATCAAGAACGACGGCACCTACGATCGCATCCATGACAAGTGGTTCAAGAGCTCCGAGTGGCTCAAGGACATGGAATAAGGTCCGACTGAACACCGCGTAGCGCCCATCGCAGGCAAGACTGCCACGTTTGACTGTTGGAACTCGGTCAAGTGTGGGAGTGGCCTTGCCCACAATGGCGGCCTACCAGGCAACACACATCCGGAAAGATCAATGAAACAGAAAAAAGCCCAATGGCCCTGGCATCTGCTGACGGTGGTCGTGCTGGTTGGCTTGGCCGGCGCCTTGTATTACGCCACCTCGCTGATGTCCTACGAATGGCGTTGGAACCGCGTACCGCAGTACTTCGCCTATCAGGCGGAAACTGCCCAGCGCGCGGCGGATATCTCCACCGTCGTTGAGCTGGTACGCAATGGCGACACAGCCGAAGTCACCTTGCGCAATGACGCGGGCGTCGAGCAAAAGCTCACCGTCGCCGACAACAGCTTGCAAGTGGCCCGCGGCGATGATGTGGCCGAGGGCGATGTGGTCGGTGTGACCCGGCACTGGGCGTTGGGCCCGTTGATGTGGGGGCTGTGGACCACGTTGTGGCTGTCGGTGGTGTCCGGCATCCTGGGCCTGGTGATCGGTCTGGCGACCGGCCTGTGTCGCTTGTCCAGCAACCCGACCCTGCGCGACCTGTCGACGATCTATGTCGAATTGGTGCGCGGCACGCCGCTGCTGGTGCAGATCTTCATTTTCTATTTCTTTATCGGCACGGTGCTCAACCTTTCCCGCGAATTTGCCGGGATCGCCGCGCTGTCGCTGTTTACCGGCGCCTATGTGGCGGAAATCGTGCGCGCCGGTGTGCAGTCGATCACCCGTGGTCAGAACGAGGCCGCGCGATCCCTGGGCCTGAGTGCCAGCCAGTCGATGCGTCACGTCGTGTTGCCCCAGGCGTTCAAGCGCGTGTTGCCGCCGCTGGCCGGGCAATTTATCAGCCTGGTCAAGGACACCTCGCTGGTTTCGGTGATCGCCATCACCGAACTGCTCAAGAGCGGCCGCGAAGTGATCACCACCTCGTTCTCACCGTTCGAAATCCTGTTCTGCGTCGCAGGCCTGTACCTGCTGATCAACCTGCCGCTGTCGAAAATGGCCAGCCGGCTTGAGCGGAGGCTCGCGCAAAGTGATTGAAGTCCGCGATCTGGTAAAAGTCTTCGATACCCGTGGGCAGGTCGTCCGCGCGGTGGATAACGTCACCACCCAGGTGGCCAAGGGCGAAGTGCTGGTGGTGATCGGCCCGTCCGGTTCCGGCAAGTCCACCTTCCTGCGCTGCCTCAATGGCCTGGAAGAATTCGACTCAGGCTCGGTGAGCATCGACGGCCTGCAACTGGCTGATCCGAAAACCGACGTGAACGCCTATCGCCGCGAAGTCGGCATGGTGTTCCAGCACTTCAACCTGTTCCCCCATATGACCGTGCTGGAAAACCTGTGCCTGGCGCAGAAAGTCGTGCGCAAGCGCGGTAAGCAGGAGCGTGAGGCCAAGGCTTTGGCGCTGCTGGAAAAGGTCGGTATCGCGCAAAAGGCCAACGAGTTTCCATCCCGCTTGTCCGGCGGTCAGCAACAGCGGGTAGCCATCGCCCGGGCCTTGGCGATGGACCCCAAAGTGATGCTGTTCGACGAGCCCACCTCGGCCCTCGACCCGGAAATGGTCGGTGAGGTGCTCGATGTGATGAAGACCCTGGCCCTGGAAGGCATGACCATGGTCTGCGTCACCCACGAAATGGGCTTTGCCCGCGAAGTGGCCGATCGTGTGCTGTTCTTCGATCACGGCAAGTTGCTGGAAGACGCGGCCCCCGCCGCGTTCTTCGAGGCCCCCAAGGACCCGCGCGCCCAAGCCTTCCTGCGCCAGGTGCTGTAATCGGCCGGGGCGCGTTCAGACCTTGAACCGCCCCACACATGCCTGCAGATCCGTGCCCAAGCGGGCCAGCTCAGTGCTCGCCGCGGCCGTTTGCTCACTGGCAGTGGCGGTCTGTTCCGACACGTCCCGCACCTTCAATACGCTGCGATTGATCTCTTCGGCCACCGCGCTCTGCTCCTCGGCCGCCGCGGCGATCTGTGGGTTCATTTCCTGAATCACCCCCACCGTGCGTGCGATCTCCATCAAGGCCTCGCCGGCGTTGCGGGTCAGGCCGACGCTTTGATCGGTCAGCGCGCGGCTGTTGTCCATAATGTCGGCCACCTGTTGCGTGCCGCTGTGCAGACCGCCGATCAGTTCCTCGATTTCCTCGGCGGACTGCTGGGTGCGTTGGGCGAGGCTGCGCACTTCATCGGCGACCACCGCAAAGCCTTGGCCGGCCTCCCCAGCACGGGCCGCTTCGATGGCGGCGTTGAGGGCCAACAGGTTGGTCTGCTGCGACACCGACTTGATCACTTCCAGTACGCTGCCGATCTTCTGGCTCTCCCGTTGCAGCCCCAACATGGCCTGGCTGGAGCGCGCCATTTCATGGGCCAGATGCTCGATCTGCGCCACGGCATCCGTCACCACTCGGTCGCCCAGCTCGGTTTGCTGGTTGGCCTGCTTGGCGGCGATCGACGCCTGTTCGGCATGCCTCGCCACTTCCTGGGCGGTGGCCAGCATTTCGTTCATGGCGGTGGCGACCTGTTCGGTTTCGTCGCGTTGATTGTTGACCCCCGAGCGAGTCTGTTCGGTGACCGTGGACAGCTCCTCGGCGGCGCTGGCGATCTGCCTGGCGTTGTCGCTGATGTTGCCGATCAGGGCGCGCAGGTTGAGCGTCATTTGCGTCATGCTGCACTGCAATTGGCCCAATTCGTCCCGGCGTCGGGTCTGGACATCATGGCTCAGGTCGCCGTCGGCAATGCGATTGGCCACCGCCAGGGCTTTGCGCAATGGCTTGACGATCTGCCCGGCGATAACCCACGCGGCCAAGGCGCCGAAGATCAGCGCGGCGGCCGTGGTCGCCAACGTCTGGGTGCGTGCGTGATCGGCGGCGAGGTCGCGTCGTTGGGTCTGGTCCTGGCTCAACAGGTCGCTCTGCGCGAGCAGTTGATCCAGCTGTTGCTCTAACTGGGCTTGCGCGGTCTCGGTGCTCAGTTGCGCCTCCTTGAGGCGGGTGAGATGGGTGCGGATGCTTTGCACGGCGTTGGTCAGCGCGCTGTTATCCACCGGCAGCTTCGCCACGGCGGCGAGGGTCAGTTCCAGGCTGCGCTCCGCGTCGCTGACGGCCTGGGCGTAGGCCTCCAGCGAATCGGCGGCCCAGGCCGCGCTCTGGGCGCTGTCTTCGGCGTGCCCAATGGCCTGGCGAAGATTCTCGATAGCATCCAGGGCCTTTTCATCCTCCTGATCCGGCAGGTCGCTGGCCAGTTGCGCCAGTACATCGCCGATGCGCACGGTGCTTTGTTTCAATTGCTCGCGGGCGTTTTCCCGTTTCTCCACGCGGGTGGGTATGTCCTTGAGGGTCGTTTTGAACGCATCGGACAGACGCGTCATCTCCTGTAAATACTGAATGGACTGGGCGACTTTGAGGCGGTTGGAGAGTTCTGCCAGCGCGGCCTCGACTTTTTCCATGCCGTGGCTTAATCGATCGAGGCTTTTGGCATCGTCCAGCGTGCGGTAAACGATGCGATCGGAGCGCAGTTCTTCGCCGGCCACGGCCAATTGCGCGAGCACGGTGAGGGTTTGCGAGCGGTAAAGGGATGCGGCCAGGGCCTGCCAGCCGGTCACGGCGATGACCAGGCTCAGGGCCAGTACCAGGGCGAAGCCCAGGGCCAGTTTGAGGGTGACGCTGGCGTCGCCCAATAGGTGAGTCATTCGACGAAGCATGGTTAACCTCCGACAAGTGAACGAGGGACGTTCGTCAACGTATCGGCGCACCACGGGCGCGCTAACGCGGTGAACTGAGTTCAACGCTAGTTCTGTTGTCGGTGGGGAGAGCCTGAAAAACTCGTAGGAAATTTCACAGGCTGACAACGGCGACCCGAGGCAGGTCGCCGTGACACAGGGGGTCAGACGCGGAAGCGGCCGACCAGGGCTTGCAGGTGGGTGCCCAGGCGCGCGAGTTCGGTGCTCGACGTGGCGGTCTCTTCGCTGGCGGCGGCGGTCTGTTCCGAGATGTCGCGCACGTTCAGCACGCTGCGGTTGATCTCTTCGGCCACGGCGCTCTGTTGCTCGGCGGCGGTGGCGATCTGGGAGTTCATCGCCTGGATCGTCGATACGGTACGGGTGATGCTGGCCAGGGCACTGCCGGCGCGGCGGGTCAGTTCGACACTGCTGTCGGTGAGGCCGCGGCTGTTGTCCATGATGGCCGCCACCTGCTGAGTGCCGGTTTGCAGGCCGGCAATCAGCTCTTCGATCTCTTCGGTGGACTTCTGGGTGCGCTGCGCCAGGCTGCGCACTTCATCGGCCACCACGGCGAACCCGCGCCCGGCTTCACCGGCCCGTGCCGCTTCAATCGCGGCGTTGAGTGCCAACAGGTTGGTTTGCTGGGCCACGGACTTGATCACATCGAGCACGCTGCCGATCTTGTCGCTTTCGCGCTTGAGGTCGCCCATGGCCTCGGTGGAGTTGCCGACCTCGGTGGCCAAGCGCTCGATCTGGGCAATCGCCTCGCCCACCACCTTGTCGCCCTCACGGGCCTGCTGGTCGGCGGCCACGGCGGCTTCGGAGGCTTCTTCGGCATTGCGCGCCACTTCCTGCACGGTGGCGGCCATTTCGTTCATGGCGGTGGCCACCTGATCGGTTTCGACCTTCTGGCTGTTGACCCCGGCACTGGTCTGTTCGGTCACGGCGGACAGCTGTTCGGCGGCGCTGGCGATCTGGGTCACGCCATCGCTGATACCGCCGATCAACTCACGCAGGCCCACGGTCATGCTTTGCATGGCCCGTTGCAGTTGACCCAGTTCGTCCTGGCGCAGCGAGGTCAGGTTGTGGCTCAAGTCGCCCGAGGCGACGCGCTCCGCGACTTTGAGGGTCTGCTCCAGCGGGAGGATGATCTGGCGGGTGATGGCCCATGCGGCCACGAGGCCGAAGATCAGTGCCAGGATGGTCGCGAGCAGCAACAGGTTTTTTGCGTGGGCGGCGTCGGTGTCGCGCACGACAGTTTGGGACAGGGTTAGTTTGTCACTGTGGCTGAGCAGGATGTCGCCTTGTGCGCTCATGGTTTTGAGCGCCGCTGCGCTAGCGACCTGGGAGTCGCGATACTGGCTGACGGCCGCGCGGTACGCTTGCAACGAAACGCCAGCCTGCTGCAGATTGGCCTGGAACTCGGCCGGCAATTGGCCTTCAAGTTCAGTGATTTTCTTGAGGGCATTGTCGATGGCATCGAGGGCCGGCTGTTCGGCTTCGACCTTGCCACTGTAGGTGTAACCGCGCACTTGGAAGCGTGCTTGTTGGATCAGTTTGCTCAAGCTGACTACGCTGTTGAACTGAGTAACGCTGTCGCCTTGCAGCAGGCTTTTTTCAATATCGCCCACCTTGAGCACGGCATTGTCGGCGGTATCGCCAAGCTTGCTGCGAGCGTTTTCGCGGCTGGCACCGGCTTGCGCCATATCGCTGAAGGCGCGTTTGTATTGATCCACCGCGGCCAATTGCTCGTCGATCAGTGCTGCGTCGGCAGGTTGCTCGATCATTGTGCGGGCGTTCTTGAGACCACTGTCGAGCTTGTTCAGCAGTTCGCTGACAGCGGTGGTGCCTTGTTCGCCGCGGCGCATTTCATAGTCCAGGCGTGCCAGGCGCAAGTCTTTGGTCAGGCTGTTCAGACTGGAGATGTAACCCAGCTTGTCACCTCGGCTGATCACATCACCCAAGCCAGTCCAGCCGGTGAAGGTAATCATCAGCGTCAGCAGTAATACCAGGCCAAAGCCGACGGCGAGTTTGGTTTTGACGCTGACATTTCCCAGCTTTTCGGCTAACCAACGATACATGCTGCAAACTCCCCTGGAACAAGGCTTGGACTTATCCACACCTTATCGGCTGCCTGGGAAGATTCTGTAGGACGGAGCAGGTGGGCGTCAGAATAGACGGGCAAGTAGAGCCGTCACGGCCGTTTCAACGCGCAGGATACGTGCACCGAGTTGCACCGGTTGCAAGCCGACCTTGGTCAGCAATTCCACCTCGTAGGGGATCCAGCCGCCTTCCGGTCCAATCGCCAGGGTGACTGGTTCATCCAAGCCGCGCGGGCAGGCTGGGTAATTTCCCGGATGGCCGATCAGGCCTAACGTGCCCTCGGTCATGGCCGGTAGACGGTCCTCGACGAACGGCTTGAAGCGCTTTTCGATGATGATCTCGGGCAGCACCGTGTCGCGGGCTTGCTCCAGGCCCAGGATCAGTTGCTCACGGATCGCCTCGGGCTCTAGGAACGGGGTCTGCCAGAAACTTTTCTCTACGCGGTAGCTATTGACCAAGACCACCTTGGGCACACCCATGGCCGCCACGGTTTGCAGCACTCGACGCAGCATCTTCGGGCGTGGCAGGGCCAGCAACAGGGTCAGGGGCAGTTTGGCCGGCGGCGGCAGGTCGAAGCTGACCTGTAACTCGGCCTCGGCGGCTTCAAGGCGCAGCAGGTGCGCGTTGCCCATCAGCCCACCGATGCGGCCGACGCGCAGGTTGTCGCCCACCGCTGCGCGGTGGACGTCCTGCATATGCACCAGGCGTCGATCCCGCAGGATCACTCGGTCGGCCGCGATAAAGTCGGCGTCTTCCAGCAGCAGCAGGTTCACGGTTGGGTCGCTGGCGGCTGGTCGTCGTCGGCGGGTTGGTCATCCGGGTGGTCGCTGCGCTTGCTGATCAGGCTGCTGAACAGGATGCCAATCTCGAACAGCATCCACATCGGCACGGCCAGCAGGGTCTGGGAGAAGATGTCCGGCGGGGTCAGGATCATGCCGACCACGAAGCAGCCGATGATCACGTACGGGCGGATCTTCTTCAGGTACTGCACATTGACCACGCCGATCCATACCAGCAGCACCACCGCCACCGGGATCTCAAAGGCCACGCCAAAGGCAAAGAACAGCGTCATCACGAAGTCGAGGTAGCTGGTGATGTCGGTCATCATCTCCACGCCGGCAGGTGTGGCGGCGGCGAAGAATTTGAAGATCAGCGGGAACACCAGGAAATAGGCGAAGGCCATGCCTGTGTAGAACAGCAGGATGCTCGACACCAGCAACGGCACCGCGATGCGTTTCTCATGCTTGTACAGGCCCGGAGCGATAAAGCCCCAGATCTGATGCAGGATCACCGGGATCGCCAGGAACAGCGAGACCATCATCGTCAACTTCAACGGCGTCAGGAACGGCGAGGACACATCGGTGGCGATCATCGTCGCGCCGGCCGGCAGGTACTGGCGCAACGGCGTGGAGACGAACGTGTAGATCTGCTGGGTAAAGGCGAACAGCCCGGCAAAGATGATGAAGATCGCCGCTACGCAACGCAGCAGGCGGGTACGCAGCTCGGTGAGGTGCGAGACCAGCGGCATGTGCTGGTCGTTTTCCGGTTTATCAGCGCTCATGGGGCTCGCGGCGGCAATGTAGGGTCATGGGGAGCGGGCGACGCGGTGGGCGCCGGTACTGGCTCTGGCGGGGTTGGAGCGGTGTCGGCGGCTGGGGCTGGTGCAATGCTGTGTTCAGCCACCGGCTCCACCGGTTTGGCCGGCTCTTGCACGGGCGACAGGATCTTGCGCGCCTCTTGCTCCAACGACAGGATGTGTTCGTTGTGCAGTTGCCGGCGGATCTCGTCCGCGCCGATTTCCCGTTCAACTTCCTGTTTGATGGCGTTGAAACTGCGTTTCAGGCGCCCGATCCACAGCCCGGCCGTGCGTGCGGCACCGGGCAGGCGTTCCGGCCCCAGCACCAACAGGGCCACGAGGCCGACGAGCAGCAGTTCAGAGAAGCTGATACCAAACATTAGTCAGTGCTCACGAGTCTTTGCGGGTCGGCTCTTCGACTTTTTCAGCCTGCACGTCGAAGGTGCGACGCTCGGTGATCGGCTGGGCGGCCTGGGGGTGCACAGGCTGGGCTGGTGGCACCGGATTGGCCGCAGGATCGGCGGGCTTTTCGTCGTCGTTCATGGCTTTGCGAAAGCCCTTGATCGACTCGCCCACGTCGGTGCCGAGGTTTTTCAGTTTCTTGGTGCCGAACACCAGCACTACCACCACCAGAATGACGATCCAGTGTTTCCAGTCAAAAATGCCCATGCTGCAAATCCTCTAATCAACGTTATTCAAGCGGACGGGCGCGAGGCCTTTTCGGCGTGCCCGGACAGGCCGAAGCGACGGTCCAGTTCATCCAGCACGGCCTGCGGATGCTGCCCCAGTTGGGCGAGCATGACCAGGCTGTGGAACCACAGGTCGGCGGTCTCGTAGATCACATCGCTGCAGTCGCCACTGATCTGGGCGTCCTTGGCGGCAATGATAGTCTCGACCGATTCTTCGCCGAGCTTCTCCAGGATCTTGTTCAAGCCCTTGTGGTACAGGCTGGCGACGTAGGAGCTGTCGGCGTCCGCACCTTTGCGGTCCTCCAGCACCTGGGCCACACGGTTCAGGGTATCGCTCATGTTCAGTGTCCTGCGGAGTAAATGGCGTGCGGGTCTTTGAGCACCGGTTCGACCACTTTCCATTCGCCGTCCTCGAACACGCGATAGAAGCAGCTGTGACGGCCGGTGTGGCAGGCAATGCCGCCGATCTGCTCGACTTTCAGGATGATCACATCCCCATCGCAATCCAGACGCAGCTCGTGCAGGGTCTGCACATGCCCGGACTCTTCGCCCTTGCGCCACAGTTTGCCACGCGAACGTGACCAGTAGATGGCGCGCTGCTCAGCGGCGGTGAGGCTCAGGGCCTCGCGGTTCATCCAGGCCATCATCAGCACGCGCCCGGTCTTGTAGTCCTGAGCAATGGCTGGCACAAGGCCGTCACTGTCCCATTTGATTTCGTCCAGCCAGTCTTTCATGTTCGGCTCCGGCAATTTGCAACAGTGTATAACTGGATCGGCTATCGCCGCACAATCAGATAAACACCCACGGCGACCATGATCCCGGCCGGCCAATGGCCCAATTGGTTCAGCGGCCCGCCGATCGCCAGCATCACGCCACCCACCAGATGCGCCGCGCCCAATAGGCGCAGAAACCAGTCGTCCTTGCGTTTTTGCCACGGTGGCGCGGGGTCTTTGGCGTGGGGTTGGGACATGCGCTCAAGCAGGTCACGGGTCATGTTGGCCAGGTGCGGCAGCTGTTCGAACTGGCTGTGCAGGTTGCCCAGCATGGTCTTTGGACTCATGCGCTCGCGCATCCAACGTTCCAGGAACGGCTGCGCGGTGTTCCACAAGTCGAGGTCCGGGTACAGCTGGCGGCCCAGGCCTTCGATGTTGAGCAGGGTTTTTTGCAGCAGGACCAACTGCGGCTGCACTTCCATATTGAAGCGCCGCGCGGTCTGGAACAGGCGCATCAGTACCTGGCCAAATGAAATATCTTTTAAGGGTTTTTCAAAGATCGGCTCGCACACGGTACGGATTGCCGCTTCGAACTCATTGAGCTTGGTCTCCGCCGGCACCCAGCCCGAATCGATGTGCAATTGCGCCACGCGGCGGTAGTCGCGCTTGAAGAAGGCGAACAGGTTGCGCGCCAGGTAATCCTGGTCTTCCGGAGTGAGGCTGCCGACGATGCCGCAGTCGATTGCGATGTACTGCGGGCTCCACGGGTTGACGGTGCTGACGAAGATATTGCCCGGGTGCATGTCGGCGTGGAAGAAACTGTCGCGGAACACCTGGGTGAAGAAAATCTCCACGCCGCGTTCGGCGAGCATCTTCATGTCGGTGCGCTGGTCGGCCAGGGTGGCCAGGTCGGTGACCTGCACGCCATAGATGCGCTCCATCACCAGCACTTTAGGGCGGCACCAGTCCCAATACACTTGCGGCACATACAGCAGTTGCGAGCCTTCAAAGTTGCGCCGCAATTGGCTGGCATTGGCCGCTTCACGCAGCAGATCGAGTTCGTCGTAGATAGTTTTTTCGTAATCGGCGACCACGTCCACCGGGTGCAGCAAGCGTGCATCGGCGCTGAAACGCTCGGCGGCGCGGGCGAGGATAAACAGCCATGCCAGGTCCTGGCCGATGATCGGCTTGAGGCCCGGGCGAATCACCTTCACCACCACTTCTTCGCCGGTCTTGAGTTGCGCGGCGTGCACTTGCGCCACGGAGGCCGAGGCCAGGGGCTCGACGTCAAAGCGCCTGAACACCTCGCTGATCTTTTTGCCCAGTTGCTCTTCGATCAGCGCCATCGACTGTTGCGAATCGAAGGGCGGCACGCGGTCCTGCAACAGCATCAGTTCGTCGGCGATGTCTTCGGGCAGCAGGTCGCGGCGGGTGGAGAGGATCTGCCCGAACTTGATGAAGATCGGCCCCAGGTCCTGCAATGCCAGGCGCAGGCGCGCACCACGGCTGAGCTCCAGCCGTTTGCGGGGCAGCCAGCGCCACGGCAGTACATAGCGCACCGCCAGCAGGAACCATGGCAAGGGCAGGGCGAACAGCAGGTCATCGAGACGGTAGCGGATTACGACGCGCTGGATACGGAACAAACGGCGGACGGCGAGCAGCTTCATGCGTTATCGCTTGGATCAAGGGAACGGCTCAGGCGCTCGAAGCGCGCCTCAAGACGTTCCAGGTCGAGTTTGGCCTTGTCGAGTTCGCGAAAGCGCGCTTGCGCTTCCCGTTGCCCGACCAGAGTGCGCGATTCTTCGCTCAGGTATTCGGCGAGGTTCTGGTTAAGGCTGGCGAATCCCTGCTGGTACCAGCGCGTGCGGCTGCGCACGTGACCGCTGATCAACTGGGTGGCGACGGGGCCGATCCAGCGCGAGAGTTCGTATTCCCAGTCCAGTTCCAGATCCTGCAGCACGGCGGCCAGGTCCATCAGCACCGCGCTGTCGCCTTCCAGCTCAACTTCGGTGCTGTGCAGGATGGCGGTCTTGTTGCGGCTCAGCGCCAGGTGCAGCAGGCTCGATGCTGGCGCACGCAGGGTGCAGTCGGCGTCGGCGGCCCACTGGGTCGCCAGCATCAGGCCTTCATCGCTGGGCAGGATAAACAGCTGCAAGGCGGGGCTGCGGCAGTCGACGGCGATGACGTTGCCGTTCAGGTGTGCGAGCCGCGCCAGGGCAGTGCTGTCCAGGCGCAGCACACGGTTGAGACCGTGCTCGACGCTGGCGAGAAGACCTTGCAGCAGCATCAGGGCTTGATGCCACGGTGCAGGGCGACGATGCCCGAGGTCATGTTGTGGTAGGTCACACGGTCAAAACCGGCTTCCACCATCATCGACTTCAGGGTTTCCTGGTCGGGGTGCATGCGGATCGATTCGGCCAGGTAGCGGTAGCTCTCGGCGTCATTGGTGATCAGCTTGCCCATCAGCGGCATGAAGGCAAAGGAGTAGGTGTCGTAGACCTTGGACATCAGCGCGTTGGTCGGCTTGGAGAACTCCAGCACCAACAGGCGGCCACCCGGTTTGAGTACGCGCAGCATCGAGCGGATCGCGTCTTCTTTATGGGTCACGTTGCGCAGGCCGAAGGCGATGGTCACGCAGTCGAAATGGTTGTCGGGGAACGGCAGCTTTTCAGCGTCGGCCTGGACGAACTCGATATTGCCGGCCACGCCTTTGTCGAGCAGACGGTCACGGCCGACCTTGAGCATCGAACCGTTGATGTCCGCCAGCACCACCTGGCCAGTCGGGCCGACGAGCTTGGAGAACTTGGCGGCCAGGTCGCCCGTGCCGCCGGCGATGTCCAGCACGCGATTGCCGGGGCGTACGCCCGACAATTCGATGGTGAAGCGCTTCCACAAGCGGTGCATGCCGCCGGAAAGCACATCGTTCATCAGGTCGTACTTGGCGGCTACGGAGTGGAACACCTCAGCGACTTTTTCCGCTTTCTGGCTTTCCGGGACGTTCTTGAAGCCGAAGTGAGTGGTGGGTTCGGCATCGCTGCCTTTGCGCTGATCAGTCATATCGCTGTCACCAAAAGAGAATGCGGCACATGATAATCCCCAAGGCTTGCTTTGTCTTGGCAAGGCTGCAGGTAAGATAGAGGGGCGCCGAGACGTTTTGCCGCATTCACGATGTGCAAGTCTCTATTTTTCAAGTCTCTGCAAGAGGAATCATCGCAATGGCCCGTATCACCGTTGAGCGTGCACATTCCCTGGGTAAAGAAGGCGCACGGGCAAAGGCCGACAAGTTGGCGAACAAACTCAAGGAACAATATGGCCTGGAATCGTCGTGGTCTGGCGATACCTTGAACCTCAAGCGTTCCGGGGTTAAAGGCACCGTACTTGTGGCTGACGATTCGCTGCGTATCGATGTGGAACTGGGCCTGCTGATGTCGGCCATGAGCGGCACCCTCAAGTCCGAAATCGAAAAAGCCTTGGACAAAGCCTTGGCCTGACTACTTAGGGTTAGGGTGCCGATTCTAATTTTTCCTCCTACTTTGTGCCCAAGCCCACAACTCCTGCGGGCCGTTCCTCCCCCCTATTTTGTGTGAGGTGCACCATGGCCAACGTTATCCTGAAGAAAAAAATCGACACTCAAACCCGCGCCCTGAGCGATGTTAAATCCTACGCGCGCAAGATCTGGCTGGCGGGCCTGGGGGCCTATGCGAAGGTCGGCAGTGAGGGCAGCGAGTATTTCAAAGAGCTGGTTAAGAGCGGTCAACATATTGAAAGTAAAGGCAAAAAAGTTGCCGTTGAACAACTTGATGCCGCCAACAGTCAGATTGACCAAGTAAAGAGTAATGTCACTGCGGTCAAAGGTCGGGTAGAAGTTCAGCTGGATAAAGTTGAAAAAGCTTTTGATACTCGCGTTGCAAGTGCCTTGAATCGAATCGGCATTGCGTCTAAACATGACGTGGAGACACTCTCTGCTAAGCTCGAAGAGCTGACGGCATTGCTCGAACGTGTCGCGCGTAAACATTAAGGAGACAACGGGATGGCTGTTAAAAAGAATACTCAGAAAGAAGGCAGCTCGTGGATCGGGGAAGTTGAAAAATACTCCCGTAAGATCTGGCTTGCTGGTTTAGGCGTGTACTCGAAGGTCAGCAGTGATGGCGGCAAGTACTTCGAGACCTTGGTTAAAGACGGCGAAAAAGCCGAGAAGTTGACCAAGACCACCGTTGGCAAGAAAGTCGATGCGGCCAAGGCCAGTGCAGGTTCGGCCAAGGCAAGCATTTCCGACACCTGGGGCAAGTTGGAAGAGACCTTCGACAAGCGCCTCAACAGTGCCATTTCGCGCTTGGGCGTACCCAGCAAAGCGGAGCTGAAGACGTTGCACAGCAAGGTCGACACGCTGACCAAGCAAATCGAAAAACTCACCGGCGCTAAAGTGGCACCCGTGAAAACCGCCGCCGCCAAACCTGCGGCCAAAACCGCAGCGGCTAAACCGGCCGCAAAAACTGCCGCCAAGCCATTGGTGAAAGCCGCCGCCAAACCTGCAGCGAAAACCGCGGCCAAGGCGGCGGCGAAAGCGGCGGCCAAGCCTGCGGCCAAAACCGCAGCAGCCAAGCCGGCTGCAAAAGCCGCCGCTAAACCGGTCGCTGCCAAAGCGGCTGCCAAGCCTGCGACCAAAGCCGCCGCCAAGCCTGCAGCCAAACCAGCAGCTAAGGCTGCGGCGAAACCGGCCGCCAAGCCTGCGGCGAAAACCGCAGCGGCCAAGCCCGCCGCCAAACCTGCTGCCAAGCCCGCCGCAGCGAAGAAGCCCGCCGCCGCCAAAAAACCTACGGCCGCCAAACCGGCAGCGGCAACCAAACCGGCAGCTCCCGCATCAACCCCCTCTACAGCCAACTCGGTCTCCGCGCCGACGCCGGCTGCCGCTACCCCGACTGCAACGCCGGCTACCCCGACGTCTTCCAGTCAGTCCTGATTTTTCCGGGACATCCAAAAATACCCGGCCTGCGAAGGTCGGGTTTTTTTGTACCCGCTGATTTTTACCGGCAACAACGCCAGCGCCATCAGTTGTAAGTGATCGAAACGGTAACGGCGCTGGCCAGACTGCCGTGGGTGAGGGGTTCCCCGGTTTTGTGGTACGCCGCCGTCAGCGGCATCACTGCTTTATTGCCGGCAGTTGCGATGCTACGGCTGCGCTGGTCCACGGTGCCGTTGGCGGGGATGGTATACGCGGGGGAGCCGCGATGTATGAGCTGCAGGGCTGTTCCCCCCGAGGTCCCGGTATTGGAAAACAGTTGGGCGTTACCCGTTGAAGGGGTGCCGGAGAACAGAAAAACCACAGTGTTGATATCCGACTCGCAGTCGGCGGAAATCTCGAAATCAAACGCGCCCGTACTGGCTGCCGTATCGAAGTCCGAGACCTTGATGGTAGGCAAGGTAATGGTGCGGTTCTCATCGCCGGCCGCCAGGTTGCAGGTGCCGGCGTTGATCTGGCCGACAAAAGTCAAAGTCCCCGTGGTGGCGGCCTGAACCCCATGGCTGGCCACGCCCACAGTGATTGCCAGCCAAACTGCCGGCGCGCGGGTGTTCATCGCGTGATCCTCAATCGGTCAGTCATAGGTGATGTGGACGGTCACGGTGCTGATGAAGGTGCCTTGAGTGACCGTGCCGTTCTTGTGATAAGCGCTACCGAGCGGCAGGACGGCGCGGTTGCCCGAGACCGCCAGCGTGCGTGTGTCTTCGGTGCCGTTGGCGAGTATGTTCTGCACGCCGCCGCCGAGGCGTGAGTACAGCCAGAGCGCAACGCCTGCGGCGCTGCCCGTGTTGGCGAAGATCCGATCATTGCCCGGTGCCGGTGCCCCGGAAAATCGGAACGTGACGTTCATGGCATCGCTGCATTGCGCGGTCAGCTCGAAGTCCCGTCCGCCAACGACAGTCTGGGTGTCGAATGCACGGACTTGCACCGGCTCGAACAGGATCGTGCGGTTGACGTCACCGGCGTCCAGGTTGCAGGTGGGCGTAGGGGCGACAAAACGCACCGATGTATTGAGCAGCAAGTGAAAGCGGCCTTTGCCGCCGTCCCAACGATCTTCAACCAGGCTTCCACTGGTCAGCGTGCCGCTGGTGACGGGGCCGGTTTTGAAGAACAACGCCTCCGCGCTGACATTGCTGTACAGCGGCAACGCATTGCTCTGACTGAACGGGGGCGAGGTGTGCAGTTGATGGGGGTAAACCAGTCCCCTGTGATTACGCACCAGCACGCGTATGCCAACCCCTGGCACACCGGTGTGATACGCCGTGACGCCTGCGCCCGGCACCATCGCCGAGTCGGTGAAGCGCCCGATAATCTGCCTGGGGGTCGAAGTGCGGCAGTTGAGTTCAAAGCTGGGCGCGATGCCGTTGAAAGCCTGCCGGATAATCAGGCTGCCCACGGGAAGGCTGGTGGGAACGGTGATGGTATCCGGCAGGGACAGGCCGTGCTCGGAGTTGGGATATAGCCGACACTCAGCAAGCACCGTGACCGGCGCCCCGACTATCAGCAGGAGCAAAAAATATCTAGCAGTGTGCGTCATGGGCAACCTCATCATCAGAAGCCGGGTATCAAGGGGCGCGTGAACGTGCCGTTCAGCCGCTTGCATCGCGCTCGGCCGCTGGCGGTGGCTGCGCGGCGAGGTCGGCACCGAGTTGGCACAGGTCAGCGTTCAGATGCCGCAAGCGCTGCTTGTTCTGCGCCGTGGCCGCGATGGCGGCGTTGTAGGTAAACCAGCAAGTGGCAGTGGCGGTTGAACCCCACTTGACGGTCAATTTGCCCCGCGCCCGTGAGACCCGAACAAACGCCTTTCCACCTTGGCCGACGATCCCGACACTGGCGCCGTCTTCATCGAATACATCCGAACCAAACGGCAATGGGCTGCCGTCCTCGCGCTGTGTGGTGATCAACAAGGCTTGGCCGCTGACCGTCTCGAATTGCAGCTTCACCACCGAGCCGGCGCGGGGCGCGACGTTGCGCGCTGCGGTCTTGAGTTCGACATCCACGGACAAGTCCTTGGGGTCCAGCTCGACCACGTTCTGTCGATAGGGCGTGAGGTGGCTCACCACGGCCTGGCCGTCCTTGCCGACGTGGGCGGCGTGGTTGCCATTGATCCTCGCGCCCTGGGCGTCGGGTGCCTGGACGATCCCCAGGGTGTCGCCCAGCTCCGGGGCGAAGATCAGGCCGTCGGCGTGCGCAACCAGGCCGCCGGTCATGCCCAGCGACGTCGAGCGGTACGCCTCGCTGTGGCCATAGCTGGCGGACAACAAGCCATAATCGGCCTGGTATTTCATATCGGCACTCTGGGTGTTGCCGCTGCCCTGGGTGCGGCTGGTGCTCAGGCCGTAGCTCAGTTGATTGTGCTCGCCCCAACTACCGCCCAGGCTGATCCGCTCGCCGCTGTTGTGGTCTCCACGGTAGGCCGTACTGGTCAGAGTAGGCGTATGCGTGCCGCTGCCCAGCGGCAGGCTCAGGGTCAAATCCAGTTGTTGATCGACCTCACCACTCAGCACATCACGGCCGCGCTGAACGCTGAGGGTGTAGTGGAGGTTTTTCCAGTGGCCGCTGTAGCCGGCACTGAAGGTCAGGTTGCCCCCTGAACGGTTCCAGTAGTGTTGCGAAGAACCGGTCACATACACCGAGCCGTGGCTCAGGCTTTGATTAAGGCTGATATCCATCCTGTCGCGCAGGCGTGACACGTTGTCCAGGTCGCGTCCGTCCAGGGCATGGTCACGCAGTTGCGCGGCATCGCCCGCCGTCAGAAAACCGGAGGTGGAGTAACGGTAAGCGCCGAGGGTGAAGTGGGTGCCGCTGTCGGCGAAATTCTTGCTGTAGCGCAGTTGCACGCTGTGCCCGCTGCGCGAGCCGTGCCTGGGGATGTCGGCGCTTGAGTGTGTCAGGTCCACGGACAATGCGCCCAATGGCGTGTTGAATGCCGCGCCTGCCAATTGGGCGCGGTAGTCCTCGCCCAGCATCGCCCCGGTGTAGCCGGTCAGCAGATTGCTCAGACCCTGTTGGTAAGTGGCCTGCATCAACTTGGGCGGATGGCGCAGCCCCAGCTCATCCAACTGGCCGATACTTAGCGTGTAGCGCCGGTAGCCCGGTCGCAGCAAGTGAGCATTGGCGGCGAACGGCACGATAAACGCGCGCTGGCGACCGTCAGCCTCGGTGATCGTCACACTCAGGTCGCCGCCGTAACCGGTCGGGAAAAAATCGTCGAGCACAAAGGGGCCGGGCGCTACCGACACTTCGCTGAGCAACACACCACGTTGACGCACGCTGACACGGGCATTGGTTTCGGCGACACCGCGCACCACCGGCGCGAAGCCGGTCATGGAGTCCGGCAGCATCCGGTCATCGCTGAACAGGCTGATGCCGCGCAGGCGAATGCTGTCGAAAAGTTCGCCGGGGGTATGGATTTCGCCGGCCATCAATTGTGATCGCCACCGACTCAGTTCGCGCTGCACATAGGTGGCGTTGCTCTGATAGCCAGCGGCGCCGAGGCTGTGGCTGTAGCTGCCGTTATGTCGCCAATGCCAATCGCCCAGGTTGAGCCCGGTGTTCAGGCCCACGTAGTGGGAGTCCAGCGAGCGGCCGTTGGTACGGGTGGTAAAGGTGTTGGCGTTGTAGCGCACGAACGCTGCGTCCACGCCACTTTCCCAGTGCCTGGGGTCGACATAGCCACGCGCCTGGCGCGTCAGGTAAACCTGGGGGATCTGCAGGTCCAGGCGCGTTTCGCCGATATCGAACTGGCTGCTGGCGCCGGGTAGATAGCTGGCGATATCGGCGCAACGGTCAAACGGTTTGCGCGGGCCGGGTGTTTGTTGGTCGGCGCTGTCGACCTCGATACCGAAGCGTTGCAACGCCTCACGTTCCAGACACAGCTGTGCCGACGGCTGACCCTGGACGGCGATAAACGTGACGCTCTCGCGACCGAGCCACTGACCGTTGAGGTACACCTCTGAACGGTAGGTGCCTGGCAACACGACGTTACCCTGGCTGAACTTCGCGATATCGACCTGCAAGCCTGCCGCGCCATCGGCAAAGAAAGCCGGGTTGAACTCCACATACTCGGCGCCGTGGGCGTCCATCGCCTCGGCGCTGCTCACCAGCAGCAGGCTACGCATTGTCAGACTCAAACCACGGCGTGCCAGGGGCGCGCTGCGGACGCCGGTGGGCGTGATCGCACTCATTGTTAAGCGTTTCCAAAAACAGGTGTTGCTCGGCTCCCGGCATAGGGAGGGTCATGGGGCGACCTTGGCGTTGTGGAGGACCTTCACCCCGAAATCGTCCAGCGTCTGGAATTCCACGCTGGCCGTAGCTCCAGGCGGCGCTTTGAGGTCGGGCAGATCGAAGCGGGTGCGAGCGCCGGGCATCACCATATTGCCGGCCCCGGAGGCAGCGGCTTGGCGCCCATGGCGTTGTCCGGCGACTTGCACCTCGACGCGCTCGAAGGTCACCAGGTAAGGGGTCGGGTTGAACACTTCCACCGCCTCGCCGTAGGCGCTCGACACGCGGCGCCACTGCAACTTGGCGGGCGCGGCCTCGGCGCCGTGGGGCAGGCCCGGGGGACGCAGGATCAGCTTGATCCGTGTGCGAAACGCCAGTTGCAGCTGGTTACTGGGCTGGACGCCTCGCGCCTGCGCCGACACCTCCAGCACGTTGAACCAAAACAGGCTCTCCTGCGCTGGCGGCAACCCTTCGCCGGTGTAAGCCACGCGTACGACCTGCTGTTTACCCGGCTCCATGCGAAAGATCGGCGGCGTGACCACGAACGGGATGTCGGCCAGTTCCGGCGTCGAATGTTCGTCGCCGTTGTCGAGCCAGGTCTGGATCAGCACCGGTACTTGGTTCCTGCTTTCAAGCCTGACGGTGACTTCCTTGTGGGGCTGCGGATAGATGATCCGTGTGCTGCTGATCACCACGCTCGCCTGCGCCGATAGCGCGACGACCATGGCGCATAGGGCTGCCAGGGTGTGTCGAATCGAAAGAGTGGACATGGGCGGTCATCCACCAGACGTGTGGCTGAGGCCCGCCACATGGCGCACGCGGGCGCCGAAGTCGCTGATGCTGGTGAACTCGACCTGAGCGGCGCCGTGCGGACGCTGCTGCAGGGTCGGCAGCACAAAGCGTTTTACGTCGCCGGCGGGCAGCAGCAGGCTGTCGTCGGCCGCTTGGCTCGGTGCCTTGCTGAAGCGCTTGCCGGCGCTGAGCAACATCACCGGGCCGAGCGATACGTGATACGGCGTCGGGTTGGTGACTTGCAGGGCAAACCCAAGTTCATGGGGGACCAGCGTCCATTGCAGTTTCGAGGCCGCGCGCTCCACCGGATAGGGCAGAGCCGATGGGCGCAGGAATACCCGCAGGCGGGTACGGAACGACAGTTGGATCTGATTGTTCTGCGCGGCATCCACGGCACGCGGCGGCACTTCAAGCACATTCAGCCAGAACAACCGTTCACGCGCCTCGGTCAGCGGCTCACCGGTATAGCGCAGGCGCAGGGCCTGTTGCTGGCCCGGCTCGATGCGGAAGATAGGCGGCGACACGCTGATCGGCGTGTGTACGGTGGCCGGCGTCGAGTGTCGATCACCGCTGTCCAGCCAGGTTTGCACCAGCGCCGGGCGGTTGCCACGGTTCTCCAGACGCACGACTACTTCCTGCTGTTCGGCCGGGTAGACCACTCGCGTGCCGTGGATGATCACGCCGGCCTCGCTGGCTGACGTCCACCACGACAACAGGCTGAAGGCCCAGGTGACCAGCACCCGTTGGGTTTGGCTGCTCATGGCGTTACTCGGCGTACTCGATCATAAAACCGACCCGCGTGTTGACCTTGCCCTCGGTGGCCGGTCCGCTCGCATACAGTTGTGCCGCCAGGGGGATGATTGCCTGGTTATCGGCGATCACCACGCTCTCGGATTTTTCGCTGTAGACATTGATCGGCGAGCCGCTACGGCTGGTGACTTCGACCTGCACATTCTTGGCGTTGGTGGTGTCGGCCGGGTCGTCATGACCATCGATGTTCAGGCGTCCGGTGGCCACGTCGATGGCGGGGCTGGTCGGGTCGAACGCGACCATGGCGATGCGCCCGTTGGTGCAACTGCCTTCTCCGGGCGCGCCAATGCGAATGGTAAAACCGGTCAGGTTTGCGCGGCTGCCAGCGGTGGCCAGGCGCGCTGCCGAGACGCCACCCAGGTTGACGTCTTTGACCACCGCGCCACTGCCCGGCGCCGCACCTTCAACCGTGCAGGTCACATCGGTGACCAGCCCGCTGAAATTGATCACACCGTCGACGGCGAACGCAGCGTGGGGGAGTGCGGCGGCCAAGGCCATTAGGGCTGCGACGGGGGAGAGAATATTGACGTTCATGGTATTTCCAGGGGTGATTGATCGATAAGGGGCCTCAGTGGATGTGGATAATTTGTATCTAAAAGTTAATGCGCTCTATAGCGAAGCCACGACTTTTAGTTCGAGATAGTTCGAAACGGTGCTGTTTTAATTATGGTTTTTTGCAAGTCTTGTTCGAACTGTGAAAGTTGCTGTAAGCGCTGTCCGTCAGCGGCTTCTGTAGGGCGTATCGATATGCGTTGTGCGGCGATATTGAACCCTGTGTAGGCCTGGGCTATACCGGGCTGGTAATAAGGGTGGATTGTGTAGACCGTTGCGTTACTTATGCGGGTGTCTGTATGCCTACTTCAACTAGTCATGCGTATACCGTCATGTTGTTGGATGACCACGAAATGGTTCGGCAAGGTATTGAGCTGGGCCTGAGTGGAGCGTCCGATATCAAGGTGATCGGTTCTTTTGCCACCGGTCGGCAATTGCTAGACGCACTTGCCCGGCAATCGGCGGATGTCGTGGTGATGGACTTCATTCTGGCACCGGCGGAAATCGATGGTCTCAGCCTGCTGCAGGCGCTGAACCGTCGTTTCAGCCAGTGTCGACCATTAATTGTGTGTTCCCACTACACGCCTGCGACGGTATCGCTGTCGTTGAAAGCCGGATGCTGGGGCATCCTCGGTAAAACCCAGAACTTGACCGAGTTGATCAGCGCCATTCGAACCGTCGCCCAAGGAAGGATTTATTTGCAGCCCTGCATGGTGCCGGCATTGCAGGGCACGCAATCGGTGTGGGAGACCATCAGCCAAAAAAACACCACGGATTTTGCATCGCCATTACGCTTGAATGCCTGTCTTAGCCCTAAAGAACAGGAAGTACTGCGCTGTTTTCTGGATGGCATGTCGGTGAATTCGATTGCCGCCAAGTTCTCGCGCAGCGCCAGTACCATCAGCACGCAAAAACAATCGGCTTATCGCAAGTTGGGAATCAGGAACGACAGTGAGTTGTTCAAGTTCACTCAGCAATTCGGCGCGCTGGGCTGACCTTCCACAGATCGGCGTTAAATAGGATCGTCCAGATAACGCAACGCCAGACGCTCTGTAGCCTGGCGCGCTGGCGCTAACAAATGCGGCGCCACCAGCATCATGATCTGGTAAACGACCACCCGCACCTCGCCCTCGCGATCGAGAATGCGCTGGTAATCCAGGGAAAACAGCAGGGTGAGGGTGATCTGCTCCACCAACTGCCCCAGCGCCTGGGTATCGCTGACCAACTGCCCGGCCGCCTTCAAGCGTGCCAGCAGTGACGCCAGGGTGCGCTTGAGCGCCGTAAGCAGGTTGCGAATGCCCTTGGCCAGCTTGGGCAGGCGCCCGGCCAGGTTTGACAGGTCCTGGAATAGGAAGCGGTAGTGGGCCATGCGCTCAATGATCAGGTGCAGGAACAGCCAGTAGTCCTGGGGTTCCAGTTGCGCGTCCGCCGGTGGGTCGAGCAATGGCGCCAGTTCATTCTGAAAGCGCTCGAACAACCCCAGCACCAAGGGTTCCTTGCCATGGAAGTGGTAGTAGAGGTTGCCGGGGCTGATCCCCATTTCATTGGCCACCTCCATGGTCGACACGTTCGGTTCGCCCTTGTGGTTGAACAACTGCAGGGCGCATTCAAGGATACGGTCGCGGGTCTTCATCCAGTCTTCTTAATCTGATCGTTGAGCTCAGCGCACCCGCACATAGGTGCCCGGCGCCGCTTCCATCGGTGGGTAATTCTGGTTGCCCAGGGCGGTCAAGGTGTCGCGCTGCACGCCCGAGCGTTGCTGGATCCATGCCAGCCATTGCGGCCACCAACTGCCTTCGACATGGTTGGCGTCGTAGTACCAGGCGCGAGGGTCGCTGCTTAGCTTGGGATTCTCGACGTAATTGGCCTTGGGGTTGCCAGGCGGGTTGAGGATGCTCTGGATATGCCCACTGTTGGACAGTACGAAGCGCCGCTCGCCACCCAGCAGTTGAGTGGAGCGATACACCGCATCCCACGGCGTGATGTGGTCGTTGATGCCGGCCACGCTGAAGCTGTCCACCGTGACCTTTTGCAAGTCGATCGGCGTGCCGCACACCTCCAGGCCGCCGGGATGGCTCAGTGGGTTGTGCTTGAAAAAATCCAGCAGGTCGCCGTGCAAGGCGGCGGGCAGGCGCGTGTTGTCGTTGTTCCAATACAGAATGTCGAACGCCGGCGGTTCCTTGCCCAGCAGGTAATTGTTGATCCAGTAGTTCCAGATCAGGTCGTTGGGGCGCATCCAGGCAAACACCTTGGCCATGTCGCGGCCGTCCAGCACACCTTGTTGGTAGGACCGACGTTTGGCCGCTTCCAACGTTTGCTCATCGGCGAACAGGGTGGCGGGGCTGTCGATCTGGCTGTCCAGCAGGCTCACCAGGTAGCTGGCGCTGGAGATGCGGCGCAGCTGGCGCTTGGCTTGCAGATGGCCTTGCAGCGCGGCGATGGTCAGGCCGCCGGCGCAGGCGCCCATCAGGTTGACCTCCCGCGCGCCGGTAATGGCCCGGCACACGTTGAGCGCTTCTTCCAACGCCGCCACGTAGGTGGACAGGCCCCACTCGCGATGCCGCACATCCGGGTTGCGCCAACTGACCATAAAGGTCTGCAGGCCGTTTTTGAGCGCGTATTGCACGAAGCTGTTGGCCGGGCTCAGGTCGAAGATGTAGTACTTGTTGATTTGCGGCGGCACCACGAGCAGCGGCCTGGCGTACTGTTTCTCGCTCATGGGTTTGTACTGGATCAACTCCAGCAGCTCGTTGCGAAACACCACCGAGCCGGGCGTGGTGGCCAAGGTTTTACCCACTTCAAATGCCTGTTTGCTCACTTGGCGCGGCAGGCCATTGTTGTGCAGCAAATCGTCGAACAGGTTGCTCACCCCGCGCACCACGCTATTACCCCCGGAGTTGAGCAGCTCCTTGACGGCCAAGGGGTTGAGCAAGGTGTTGGAGGGCGACACCGCATCGTTGAACAGCGACAAGGCAAAGTGCGCCCGGGCCCGGTCGTCGTCGCTCAGGGTGCTGTCGTCGATCCAGTGGCGGGTCTGTTTCTGCCAGCTCAGATACGCCTGAAGACTGCGCCGATAAAGTGGGTTGAGCTGCCAGGTGGGGTCGACGAAACGGCTGTCGCGGGGGTTGGGCTCATGCACGGTCTCGCCCAGCAGAACGCGACCCAGTTGCCCACCCAGGGCCAGGGCGTGACGGGCGGTATGCACCGGGTTACGCAAACCGTGGGCGGCCACGCTGCGCAGGGTCGACAGCAGGTCGCGGCCCCTCAGGCCGGTGATCGCATTTTGCGCATTGATGAACGCGGCGGGGGTGGGCGCCGGGTTCGTCACGGGTCTTTCTCGCATGAGCCAACACTCCTTCGTCTAGCCATCAACAGGCACGCCAATTCAGAACCATAGTCGGTTCCTGGCAAGTTGCGCGGCGGTGTGGTCCTTACACCGCGGGGCGTGGGTGAATCACTGCGCGCAGGCGTTCCTCCTCCAGGAATTTCATGATGATCGGCGCCACGGCTTCGGCCCGGGTGATCAAAAACAAGTGGCCATCATCGATGATGTGCAACTGCGCGTTGGGGATGCGCCAGGCGAGCATGCGCATATTGACCAGCGGGATCAGTGGGTCATCGTCGCCGGCCAATACCAGGGTGGGTTGGCGGATCTTGTGCAGCCAATGGATGCTGGTCCAGCCAAGCCCCGCGAACAACTGCCAGTAGTAGCCGAGCTTGCCGGCCGAACGCACTTTGCTGGCATGTTCGGCGGCCAGCTTCGAATCGCGACGGAACGAGCCGCCGTAGATCATCGGTGCAATGCGTACCACATGGGACGGTTGGATGTAGCGGCGCGGGCTCGCCATCAGCCACAGCACTTTCGGCTTGCCCGGCACCATCACCGCGCCCGCCGCCGTCGCCGCCAGGATCAGCTTCTTGCAGCGCTCCGGGTAGTCATAGGCGAACTGCTGCGCCAGCGCGCCGCCCCAGGACACGCCGACGGCATTCACCTGGCCGTAGTCCAGGTAATCGAGCATGCGCGCGGTGAGCTTGGCCAGACCAGGGAAGCGGTACGGCCGGCTGGGCGTCGAGGAACCGCCCACTCCCGGTACGTCGAAAGCAATCACCTCAAGGTCCGGGTCCAGAGCCTGCACGAACGGAAACACCAGCTCCAGGTTGGCGCCGATGCCGTTGAAGATCAGCAACGGCGTCAAGTGAGGCTTGCCCGGACGTACCGCCGTGCGGATGGTCTGGCCATCCAGGTCGATGGTACGGAAGATGAACGGTTGCGGCATTGGGGAACCCTTAGGGTTAGAGGGGCAGCTTCAAGCTACAAGCCTTAAGCTGAACTCAATCGGCTTGAGGCTTGTAGCTTGCCGCTAGCGTTCATGCACATAGGTACCTGGCGCCGCTTCGGCTGCGGCGTACGTCTTGTTGCCTAATAGCGTCGGCGCCTTCTTCAGCTTGCCCGCCCGCTCGGCCTGCCACGCTTGCCAGTGCAGCCACCAGGAATCGGTGTGCTTGGTGGCGTTTTCCTGCCATTGCAGGGCGGTGCTCGCCAGGCCGTCGCTGGTCTGGTAGCGCGCCTTGGGGTTGCCCGGCGGGTTGAGGATGCTCTGGATATGCCCGCTGCTGGACAACACGAATTCCACGTTGCCGCCAAACAACTGCGCCGACTTGTAGCAGGACTGCCAGGGGGTGATGTGGTCGTTGGTGCCGGCCAGGGCATAGATATCGGCGGTCACTTGCTTGAGGTCGATCGGCGTGCCGCACACTTCCAGAGCGTTGGGGCGAACCAGCGGGTTGTTCTTGAACAGTTCGATCAGGTCGCCGTGGAATGCCGCGGGTAAACGCGTGGTGTCGTTGTTCCAGAACAGGATGTCGAACACCGGCGGTTCGTTGCCCAGCAGGTAGTTGTTGACCCAGTAGTTCCAGATCAGGTCATTGGGACGCATCCAGGCGAACACCTTGGCCATGTCGCGACCTTCCAACACACCGGCCTGGTAGGAGTGGCGCTTGGCCGCTTCCAGCGTCTGCTCGTCGACGAACAGCGCCACCTGGGTGTCGAGGGTGGTGTCGAGCACGCTCACCATCAGGGTCAGGGCGTTGACCTTTTTCTCGCCCAGCGCCGCGTAATGGCCCAGCAGCGCCGTGCAGGTGATACCACCGGAGCAGGCGCCGAGCATATTGATGTCTTTGCTGCCGGTGATCGCGGTGACCACATCGACCGCTTCCTTGAGCGCCTCGATATAGGTCGACAGGCCCCACTCGCGCTGGGCCTTGGTCGGGTTGCGCCAACTGATGATGAACGTTTGCTGGCCGTTGCGCAGGCAGAAACGCGCCAGGCTTTTATCCGGGCTCAAGTCGAATACATAGAATTTGTTGATCTGCGGCGGCACCACCAAAAGAGGGCGTTCATGCACTTGTTCGGTGATCGGTTTGTACTGGATCAACTCCAGCACATCGTTGCGAAACACCACCGCGCCTTCGGAGGTGCCCAGGCTCTTGCCCACTTCAAAGGCGCCCATGTTGACCTGGCTCGGCATGCCGCCGTTGTGCACCATATCCTTGGCCAGGTGGGACAGGCCATCGAGCAGGCTTTTGCCGCCGGTTTCGAAGAAGCGTTTGACCGCCGCCGGGTTGGCCGCGCTGTTGGTGGGGGCCATGGCTTCGGTCATCAGATTGATCACGAAGTGGCCGCGGCTGATGTCCTGGTCCGACAGGTTACTGTCGCCGATCCAGTCGTGCAGTTCCTTGCGCCACGCCAGGTAGGTTTGCAGGTAACGTTTGTAGAGCGGGTTCTGGCTCCAGGCCGGGTCGTGGAAGCGACGGTCATCGCTTTCCGGCGCCAGCGCCGATTTGCCGAACATGACGTTTTTCAGTTCCACCCCGAAATGGGCGACATGCTTGACGCTGTGCAACGGTTGCTTGATGGCTTGGGTCAGCACCATCTTCGCCGAGGCCAATAAATCCTTTTTGCGTAACGCGATGATCGGGTTCAACCCCAGGGTGTTCTCCGAGGCCTGGCGTTTCAAGTCATCGTTGTTCTTGTTACTCATCTACGACGCTCCATTGTCCGAAAGACGAGTACCGGCTACCGCTGCGCACCAAGTTTCGATACACAACACAAGCCAGGTACTGCGACTCGGGTGACCGTTGATACCGCATCGTCAAATGCAGGGAACTTGCCAGTTCCATTGGTTACCCGAGTTTAATTTTTTTCGCAAGCAGGCCAATCATTGGCCACGCGACAGGGCATTCAAGCAGATGAAATTAGAAAATGCTCTCTAAAGAGCAAGACGCCTGACTTAGAGCATCAGGCGTACGACCGACTCACTCGGGTCGCGGGTTTTACCGGCGGCCTTGAGTTCGGCGAGGTAGTCGGCCCACAACGTTTCCTGACGCACGGCCAATTGGTAGAGGTAGTCCCAGGTGAACAGCCCGCTGTCATGACCGTCGTCGAAGGTCAATTTCAGTGCGTACTGGCCGGCCGGCTCGATCTTGGTCAGCCGAACATTCAGCTTGCCGAATTGCAGGATGGGTTTGCCGTGGCCCTGGACCTCGGCGGAAGGCGAGTGCACCCGCAGGAACTCGGCGGGCAGCTGGTAGACCTCATCGGGCCCGTAAGTGAGGCCGAGGGTGTTGGAGGTTTTGTGCAAATTAACAGCGGTGGGGAATTTCGGCATTGGGGACCCCTTGGGCTGCGAGCTACAAGCCGCGAGTTGAATGTGCTCAACGTGCGGCTTGTAGCTTACAGCTTGCGGCTTACAGAATGTACCGCGACAAGTCTTCGTTCTGCGCCAATTCGCCCAAGTGGCTGTTGACGTAGTCGGCATCGATCTTGATTGCTTCGCCATTCTGCGCACCGGCCATGTCGCCGGCGCTGAAGGACACTTCCTCAAGCAGGCGTTCAAGCAGTGTATGCAGGCGACGAGCACCGATGTTCTCGGTCTTCTCGTTGACCTGCCAGGCGATTTCCGCCAGGCGCTTGATGCCGTCCGCCTGGAACTCGATGCCCAGCCCTTCGGTTTTCAGCAGCTCACGGTATTGCTCGGTGAGCGAGGCATGCGGCTCGCTGAGGATGCGTTCGAAGTCGCCCGGTGTCAGCGCCTTGAGTTCCACGCGAATCGGCAAACGGCCCTGCAGCTCCGGCACCAGATCGCTTGGCTTGCTCAGGTGGAATGCACCGGAAGCAATGAACAGGATATGGTCGGTCTTGACCATGCCCAGCTTGGTGTTGACGGTGCAGCCTTCGATCAGCGGCAGCAGGTCGCGCTGCACGCCTTCACGGGAGACATCGACGCCGCCGGAGTTACCGCGCTTGGCCACCTTGTCGATCTCGTCGATAAACACAATGCCGTGCTGCTCGACCGCTTCGAGGGCCTTGGCCTTGAGTTCTTCCTCATTCACCAGGCGCCCGGCTTCTTCGTCGCGCACCAGCTTGAGCGCTTCCTTGACCTTGAGCTTGCGGCTTTTCTTCTTGCCCTTGCCCATGTTGGCGAACAGGTTCTGCAACTGGCTGGTCATTTCTTCCATGCCAGGCGGCGCGGAGATGTCGACGCCGGACACTTCGGCCACTTCGATTTCGATTTCCTTGTCGTCCAACTGGCCTTCGCGCAGGCGCTTGCGGAACAGTTGGCGCGTGTTGGAATCCGAAGCCGGTGCGGCGTCTTCGTTGAAGCCCATGCGCGCCGGTGGCAGCAGGGCGTCGAGGATACGTTCCTCGGCGGCGTCTTCGGCGCGGTGGCTGACCTTGGTCATTTCCTGTTCGCGCAGCATCTTCAGCGCAGCGTCGGCCAGATCGCGAATGATCGACTCGACGTCACGGCCTACATAACCCACTTCGGTGAACTTGGTGGCTTCGACCTTAATGAACGGGGCATTGGCCAGTTTGGCCAGGCGCCGGGCGATTTCGGTTTTACCCACGCCGGTCGGGCCGATCATCAGGATGTTCTTGGGCGTTACTTCAACGCGCAGTTCTTCTGGCAGTTGCATGCGGCGCCAGCGGTTACGCAGCGCGATGGCAACGGCGCGTTTGGCATCGTCCTGGCCGATGATATGGCGGTTGAGTTCATGGACGATTTCACGGGGAGTCATGGACATAATGTGTGGCGGCCCTCAAGCGCGAATAAGCCTGCGGCTTACTCGGCGAGGTCCTGCTCCTCAATGGTCTGGTTGTGGTTGGTGAACACGCAGATATCGCCGGCGATACCCAGGGCGGTCTCGACGATTTCCCGCGCCGACAGGTCGGTTTTCTTCAGCAGCGCACTGGCTGCGGCCTGGGCGTAGCCGCCGCCGGAGCCCATGGCAATCAGGCCATGTTCGGGCTCAACCACATCGCCATTACCGGTGATGATCAAGGAGGCGTCTTTGTTGGCGACGGCCAGCATGGCTTCCAGGCGGCTGAGGGAGCGGTCGGTGCGCCATTCTTTGGCCAGCTCGACGGCGGCACGCACGAGGTGGCCCTGGTGTTTTTCCAGTTGGCCTTCGAAACGTTCAAAGAGGGTGAATGCATCGGCAGTGGCACCGGCGAAACCGGCGAGTACCTGGCCGTGGTACAGGCGACGCACTTTTTTCGCGTTGCCTTTCATCACGGTATTACCCAGGGAAACCTGGCCGTCGCCGCCCATGACGACTTTGCCGTGGCGACGTACTGAAACGATGGTGGTCAAGGGGAGAGTCTCCACGCAGCGGGGCGAAAATGCCCTGATGGAAACTCATATGGGGGTGGCGGGGGGGATTTCAACCATGGGGGGTGATGGCGGACGAGTGGTGCTCAAGGGTCCGACACACATTCCAGAGCCCGGCAATACCAAGTGTGGGAGGGGGCTTGCCCCCGATGACGGTGCATCAGTAACAGATGTACTGGCTGACACACTGCATCGGGGGCAAGCCCCCACCCACACTGTTTGGTGCTGATTCTGGGTCAGCGGCTCTGGCGCTGTTGTAACAACAGGTTGCTAAACCCGGCCCCGGCCAATTGCTTCTGCGCCACGGTCAGCTGTTCGCGGTTGCTGAATGGCCCCACCAACACGCGATACCAGGTGGCATCCTTCACCGTGCCGGACTCGACTGTCACCGTCTGGCCCAGCAGGATAATCTGCGCACGCACGCGGTCGGCGTCCGCTTGTTTGGGAAACGAGCCTGCCTGCAGGAAGAACTTGGTCACCGGTGCGGCCTTGGTTTCCGCCACTGGCGGTGCCGGCGGCGGGGTGATGCCGGCCAGTGCCGCCTGGGCTCGTGCGGTATCGATCTTGGCGGCTTCGGCCGGGGTGACCGGCGTGGTCGGCACTTGCGGCGTCGGCAGGGTTTTCTCCGGCACAGCGTCAGGCGGCACGATCACTTCCGATTCCGGCAACAGCGTGTAGAAGTCGTATTTCGGCTTCACCGGCGCCGTAGGGCTTGGTGTGGTCTTGTTGGCTTCAGCGATCTTCGAGGCTTTCTGCTGCTCTTGTTTGACCCGTTTGACGTCGTCGCCCTGGCCTGGGTCCAGCTTCATCAGAAACACGATAAACGCACCGACCGTAAGGCCGATGGCCATCCACAACCAGCCCGGGATCGGCTTCTTCGCCGGGGCCTGGTAGCGGCTGGCGCCGCGCTTGGGTGCAGGTTTTTTCTTGGCAGCCAACTTACATACGCTCCAGAGTTTCCAGGCCCAACAGTTCCAGGCCTTGCTTGAGGGTCCGTCCAGCCAGTGCGGCGAGGCGCAGGCGACTCTGCTTGTGGGCTTCGTCGTCGGCGGTGAGGATCGGGCAGTTCTCGTAGAAACTGGAGAACAACCCGGCCACTTCGTACAAATAGGTGCACAGGATATGCGGCGTGCCTTTTTCGCCGACACTGTTCAGCACTTCGCCGAATTGCGCCAGCTTGGCGGCCAGGTCCTGTTCATGGGGGGCGTCCAGCACGATCTGGCCTTCGACTTGGCTGAAGTCCTTGCCCAGTTTGCGGAACACGCCGGCCACGCGGGTGTAGGCGTACAGCAGGTACGGCGCCGTATTGCCTTCGAAGTTGAGCATCAGCTCGAAGTTGAAGCTGTAGTCGCTGGTGCGGTGCTTGGACAGGTCGGCGTATTTCACCGCGCCGATCCCCACCACGCGGGCGATGTTGCGCAAGTCGGCTTCGGCCAGCTCCGGGTTCTTTTCCTTCACCAGGTTATAGGCACGGTCCTGGGCTTCGTTGAGCAGGTCGATCAGCTTGACGGTGCCGCCGTCGCGGGTTTTGAACGGGCGGCCGTCGGCGCCGTTCATGGTGCCGAAGCCCATGTGTTCCATATGCATCGGGTGGGTGACGAAACCGGCGCGACGCGCCACTTCGAACACCTGCTGGAAGTGCAGGGCCTGGCGCTGGTCGACGAAGTACAGTGCACGGTCCGCCTTGAGCACGCCACTGCGGTAGCGTACCGCCGCGAGGTCGGTGGTGGCGTACAGATAGCCGCCATCGGCCTTGACGATGATCACCGGCAGCGGCTCGCCGTCGGCGGTCTTGAATTCTTCGAGGAACACGCACTGCGCGCCGTTGCTTTCCACCAGCAGGCCCTTGGCCTTAAGGTCGTTGACCACATTGATCAGGTCGTCGTTGTAGGCGCTTTCGCCCATCACGTCGGCCATGGTCAGTTTGACGTTGAGCAGGGTGTAGATCTGCTGGCAGTGGGCCAGGGAGATATCGCGGAAGCGGTTCCACAGCGCCAGGCATTCTTCGTCGCCGGCCTGCAGCTTGACCACCAGGCCACGGGCGCGGTCGGCAAACTCTTCGGATTCGTCGAAGCGCTTCTTGGCGGCGCGGTAGAAGTTCTCCAGGTCCGACAGCTCATTGCTGGTGATCGGGTTTTCCTGCAGGTATGCCATCAGCATGCCGAACTGGGTGCCCCAGTCGCCCACGTGGTTCTGGCGGATCACGGTGTCGCCGAGGAATTCCAGCACCCGTGCCACGCCGTCGCCAATGATGGTCGAGCGCAAGTGGCCGACGTGCATCTCTTTGGCCAGGTTGGGCGCCGACAGGTCGATGACCACGCGCTGGTTGTCGCCGGCCTTGCGCACGCCGATGCGGGCATCGGCCAGCGCGGCGTCCAGGCGCGAGGCCAGGGCCTGGGTGTTCTGGAAAATATTGATAAAGCCCGGGCCGGCGATTTCGGCCTTGCTCACCTGCGGGTCGGCCGGCAGGGCGGCGATGATTTTTTCCGCCAGGTCGCGCGGCTTCATGCCGGCCGGCTTGGCCAGCATCATCGCGATATTGCTGGCGAAGTCGCCGTGGGTCTTGTCACGGGTGTTCTCCACCTGAATCGCCGGCGTCAGGCCTTCAGGCAACACACCTTCGTTGACGAGTTGGGTGAGGGCTTGTTGGATCAGCTGGCGAATGGTGTCTTTCATGGTGTTCTCTTTCGACCGCAAGCGGCGGCGCGCGATGCGCAGGTGGAAAAACTGGGCATTATCCGTGGCGGGGGCGGGCTTGCCAACCTTCGCGGGACCTGTGGCCAGGCTTAATACAAATCTACCGGGTCTACGTCCAGCGACCATCTCACTTGGCGACCGCTCGGCATTTGCTCCAGCGCAAGTAACCAGCTACTTAACAGGCGATGCAAGGGGGCTCGCGCGCTGGCTTGCAGCAGCAGCTGTGCCCGATAACGTCCAGCGCGGCGCTCCATGGGCGCGGGCACCGGGCCAAGCAGTTCGATGCCGGTCAGACCCAACTCACCAAGCAAACGTTCGGCGGCGCTGCACGCTTCATCCAGAAAACCTTCGGCCTGCCCCGGTTTATGCGCCTCGGCGCGCAGCAGCGCCAAGTGTGCGAACGGCGGCAGGCCGGCGGAACGGCGTTCGCTCAGGGCCTGTTCGGCAAAGGCGAAATAGCCTTGCTCGGTCAGTTGGATCAGCAACGGATGGTCGGCCAGGTGTGTCTGGATAATCACTCGCCCGGGCTCCTCGGCCCGTCCCGCGCGGCCGGCGACCTGCACGATCAACTGCGCCATGCGCTCGCTGGCGCGGAAATCACCGGAGAACAGGCCGCCGTCGGCGTCCAGGATCGACACCAGGGTCACCCGAGGGAAGTGATGGCCTTTGGCAAGCATCTGGGTGCCCACCAGAATGCACGGGTGGCCCTTCTGGATGGTGGCAAACAGTTGGTTCATCGCGTCCTTGCGCGACGTGCTATCGCGGTCGACCCGCAGCACCGGGTAATCCGGGAACAGAATGCCCAGGCGCTCTTCGGCGCGTTCGGTGCCCGCGCCGACCGGCCGCAGGTCCACCTTGCCGCACTGCGGGCAGTGGCGCGGCACCCGCTCCACATGGCCGCAGTGATGGCAGCGCAACTCGCCGTAGCGCTGGTGCACGGTCATACGCGCGTCGCAGCGTTCGCACTCGGACATCCAGCCGCAGTCATGGCACAGCAGGGTGGGGGCAAATCCACGACGGTTGAGGAACACCAGCACTTGCTGGCCGGCGGCAAGGGTCTGGCCGATGGCTTGTTGCATCGGCCCGGAAATACCACTGTCCAGTGGACGGCTTTTCACGTCCAGACGCAGGAAGCGTGGCTGCTTGGCGCCACCGGCCCGCTCATTCAAGCGTAGGAGCCCGTACCGGCCGGTGTAGGCGTTGTGCAAGCTCTCCAAGGATGGTGTGGCTGAGCCCAACACAATCGGAATGTCTTCCTGGCGCGCGCGCACCAGTGCCAGGTCGCGGGCGTGGTAGCGCAAGCCTTCCTGCTGCTTATAGGAGCCGTCGTGCTCCTCGTCGATGATGATCAGCCCGGGGTTTTTCATCGGCGTGAACAGCGCCGAACGGGTGCCGATGATGATGTCGGCCTCGCCGTCCCGCGCCGCCAGCCAGGACTCCAAGCGCTCGCGGTCGTTGACCGCCGAATGCACCAGGGCGATACGCGCGTTGAAGCGCTGTTCGAAGCGCGCCAGGGTTTGCGGGCCGAGGTTGATCTCCGGAATCAACACCAAGGCTTGTTTACCGGCCTGCAGCGTTTCGCGGATCAGTTGCAAATAGACTTCGGTCTTGCCGCTGCCGGTGACCCCGGCCAGCAGGAATGCGTGGAAACTGTCGAAGCCGGCGCGAATGGCTTCATAGGCGGCGCGTTGCTCGGCGTTCAGCGGCAGTTCCGGTTGGGCCAGCCAATGTTCGTGGCGAGGGTCTGGGGCATGCTTGCGGATTTCCACCTGCACCAGGCCTTTGGCGAGCAACAGATCGAGGCTGTCCTTGCTCAGCATCAGCTTGCTCAACAACTGATGGGCTACGCCATGGGGGTGTTGGGCCAGCGTCGCCAAGGCTTCGCGCTGACGCGGCGCGCGGGCGATGCGTGGGTCGTCCAGACGCGCGCCAGGCACCGTCGACCAGAAACGCTCCTGGCGCGCCTCGGCCAGTTCGCCCTGACGCAGCAACACCGGCAGCGCCCAACTCAGGGTGTCGCCCAGGCTGTGCTGGTAATACTGGGCGGTCCACAAGCACAGCTTGAACAGCGCCGGTGGCAGCGGCGGCGTGGCGTCTAGGATTGCCACGGCCGGCTTGAGTTTCTCGGCGGGCACTTCGCTGTGGTCGGCAACTTCCACCAAGATGCCGATCATTTCCCGCCGGCCGAACGGCACGCGTACCCGCATGCCCGGCTCCAACTGCCCACGCAACACGCCGGCCGGCGCCCGGTAATCGAACAGGCGGCGCAGGGGCGAAGGCAGGGCGAGGCGCAAAATGGCGTCGGGCACGCGGGGAGTCTCATATAAAGGCAGGCGGTGGCGCAGGGGCGCGAGCCTAGCAGAGGAGGGCGTTAATGGGTATGCCGTGGTTTTCTGATGAAAGGGGCTTGCTGACGGTAAGGTCCGCTTGCGCGATTGCAAAGGTCTGGTAGAATCCGCGGCCTAATTACGTGCGGTATTCGACAATAGTGTCGAGTGGCGGCACGCTAGCCCGAGGAAGTCACCATGAAAGCCGATATCCATCCAGCGTACGAAACCATCGAAGTAACCTGCAGCTGCGGCAACAAGTTCGAAACCCGTTCGAACCTGTGCAAGCCACTGGGTACTGACGTATGCAACGAGTGCCACCCGTTCTACACCGGTAAGCAGAAAACTCTGGACACCGGCGGCCGTGTACAGCGCTTTGCTGACCGTTTCGGTGCTTTCGGTGCCAAAAAGGCCTAAGGCCGATCAACTTGGGAAGCCGCTGCGGTTTTTCCATGCTGATGAAAAAGGCGTCCCTTGTGGGCGCCTTTTTTGTGCCTGGGATTTGGCTGTCGGCGGTTCAGGCCGAGGTGTTTTGCCCGGCGCCGGCATCCTTGGTCCAGGTGGAAGTGCAGCGCGTGGTGGACGGCGACACCGTGCGCCTCAAGGATGGCCGCAGTGTGCGCATGATCGGCCTCAATGCGCCGGAAACCGGTAAAAAGGGGCGGCCGGACGAGCCGTTCGCCGTCGCCGCCCGCGAGCGCCTGCAAGCCTTGGTCCAGGCCAGTGACGGGCGGGTCGGCCTGGTGCCGGGGCGCGAAGCCAAGGATCACTATGGGCGAACCCTGGCCCATCTCTACGGCGCCAATGGTCGCAATCTGGAAGCGCAATTGCTCGCCGATGGGCTGGGGTTTCAGGTGGGCGTCGCGCCGAATATTGATCTGGTGGACTGTCAGCAGGCGGCCGAAAACAGCGCGCGCAAAGCGCGAGTGGGGCTGTGGCGGCAATCGCCGGTGCGCTCGGTGGCGCAAATCAAACGTTCTGGGTTCGCAGTCATCAACGGGCAAGTCCGGAGTATCGAACGCAATCGTGGCGGAATCTGGATCGAGTTACAGGGCTCATTGGTATTACGCATTGCACCCGATCAGGCCCGACAATTCGACTCGCGCCTGCTCACTGGTCTGCAAGGCAAGACCGTCGAGGCCCGTGGCTGGGTACAGGATCGCTCCCGGCGGGGTGGCTTTAAAAACCATCAAGCGCGCTGGTTAATGCCGCTGACCGATTCCAGCATGCTGAAAGTGCAGCGCGAATAAAAAATTGTAGACATTTTTTTATAGGATTGTGAACAGTCCAGCCCTTATATCCCGTGGCCTTAGACCAAAGTACGGCGCTTTGGGGCCTTGACACCGGTGACTGCCCAGTCTTGTAGGGGCTTTACGACACGCGTATCCTCGGCGGTCCGTCGACCAACAGTAAAAGCGGAATGCCGATATGTCTGATTTGAAAACTGCCGCTCTCGAATATCATGCCCATCCTCGTCCAGGAAAGCTGAGTGTAGAGCTCACCAAAGCCACCGCCACCGCCCGCGACCTGTCGCTGGCCTACAGCCCTGGCGTGGCCGAGCCCGTACGTGAAATCGCTCGCGACCCCGAGCTGGCGTACAAGTACACCGGCAAAGGCAACCTGGTTGCAGTGATTTCCGATGGCACCGCGATTCTCGGCCTGGGCAACCTCGGCCCATTGGCGTCCAAACCAGTCATGGAAGGTAAAGGCGTGCTGTTCAAGCGCTTTGCCGGCATCGACGTGTTCGACATCGAAGTCGATTCCGAGAGCCCGCAGGCTTTCATCGACACCGTCAAACGCATCTCCATCACCTTCGGTGGCATCAACCTGGAAGACATCAAGGCACCTGAGTGCTTCGAGATCGAAAAGGCCTTGATCGAGCAGTGCGACATTCCGGTATTCCACGATGACCAGCACGGCACCGCGATCGTAACCGCGGCCGGCATGATCAACGCCCTGGAAATCGCTGGCAAAACCCTGGCTGACGCCAAGATTGTTTGCCTGGGCGCCGGCGCGGCGGCTATCTCTTGCATGAAGCTGATCGTCAGCATGGGCGCCAAGCTGGAGAACATCTACATGGTCGACAGCAAGGGCGTGATCCAGTCCGAGCGTACCGATCTGAACCAGTACAAGGCGATGTTTGCCCACCCGTCCTCCAAGCGCACCCTGGCTGACGCCCTGAACGGTGCCGACGTGTTCGTCGGCCTGTCCGGCCCGAACCTGCTGAGCGCCGAAGGCCTCAAGTCCATGGCGGCCAACCCGATCGTGTTCGCCTGCTCCAACCCGGACCCTGAAATCGCGCCTGAACTGGCTCACGCCACCCGTAACGACGTGATCATGGCCACTGGCCGTTCGGACTACCCGAACCAGGTCAACAACGTGTTGGGCTTCCCGTTCATCTTCCGTGGCGCCCTGGACGTTCGCGCCAAGCGCATCAACGAAGAAATGAAAGTAGCGGCCGCCAACGCCCTGCGTGAACTGGCCAAACTGCCAGTCCCTCAGGACGTTTGCGACGCCTACGGTGGCGCCAAGCTGGAATTCGGTCGTGAGTACATCATTCCGAAGCCAATGGACAAACGCCTGATCACCGTGATCTCCGACGCCGTAGCCAAGGCTGCGATCGAGACCGGTGTGGCTACCCTGCCGTATCCGAAGCACTACCCGCTGCAAAGCGTGGATGATGTGTTCAACGGCTAAGCCGTAGACCCATAAAAAAACCCGGCTCAGAACGCCGGGTTTTTTTATGGGGAAGTTTCAAGCTGCAAGCGGCAAGTTCAAGAGCAGCACATAGCAGCTCTTAACTTGCCGCTTGTAGCTGACAGCTTGCCGCTCTTAAAAGAGATTGGTCGGCGCGCCTTCATCCGCCGGCAGCGGGCTGCCCGGCACGACGCTTTTATGGGGAAGTTTCAAGCTGCAAGCGGCAAGTTCAAGACTGGCCCACAGCAGCTCTTAACTTGCCGCTTGTAGCTGACAGCTTGCCGCTCTCTAAAAGAGATCGATCGGCGCGCCTTCATCCGC
The DNA here is from genome assembly GCF_013285305.1 of Pseudomonas rhodesiae. Lineage (NCBI taxonomy): Bacteria > Pseudomonadati > Pseudomonadota > Gammaproteobacteria > Pseudomonadales > Pseudomonadaceae > Pseudomonas > Pseudomonas rhodesiae. Next base: position 685,901 of record NZ_CP054205.1, read on the forward strand.
CGTCAGCGGGCTGCCCGGCACGACGCTTTTATGGGGAAGTTTCAAGCTGCAAGCGGCAAGTTCAAGACCGGCCCACAGCAGCTCTTAACTTGCCGCTTGTAGCTGACAGCTTGCCGCTCTTAAAAGAGATTGATCGGCGCGCCTTCATCCGCCGGCAGCGGGCTGCTCGGCACGACGCTTTCATGGGGAAGTTTCAAGCTGCAAGCGGCAAGTTCAAGAACGGCACATAGCAGCTCTTAACTTGCCGCTTGTAGCTGACAGCTTGCCGCTCTCTAAAAGAGATCGATCGGCGCGCCTTCATCCGCCGGCAGCGGGCTGCCCGGCACGACGCCATTGCCCAGTTCGTTGACCGACGGCGGCGTATCTTCGCTCTTGAACAGTTCGAAATACGCATTCGGCGTGCTTGGCGAGGCAGCGCGGCCGCTGATCGGGTCGATCCTCAGGCTGAGGATGCCTTCTGGTTCCGGCTGGGTGTGCAGCGGCTTGTCCTTCAAGGCTGCGCCCATGTAGCTCATCCAGATCGGCAGCGCGACGGTGCCACCGAACTCGCGGCGACCGAGGCTTTCCGGCTGGTCATAGCCGGTCCATACCGTGGTGACGTAGTCGCCGTTGTAGCCGGAGAACCAGGCGTCCTTGGATTCGTTGGTGGTGCCGGTCTTGCCTGCGATATCTGCGCGGCCCAGGGCCAGGGCGCGGCGGCCGGTGCCCTTCTTGATCACATCTTCCAGGATGCTGTTGAGGATGTAGGTGGTACGGCCATCCACGACACGTTCGGCCACAGCCGGTGCCTGCGGTTCGCTAGGGGCGCTAGGGTTGGCGGCTGCCGGAGTCGTGCCGGGCGTTGGCTCGATGGTGATCCCGCCGTGGCTCGGCGCAGCCAGGCCATCGGTGGCAACTACGCCGTTGACCACATCGCCCGGCACCCGTGGCGGGTTGGCAGTGAACAGGGTGTCGCCATTGCGGCTTTCGATCTTGTCGATCAGGTACGGCGTGATCTTGTAGCCGCCGTTGGCAAAGGTGCTCCAGCCGGTGGCGATTTCCATCGGTGTGAGGGTGGCGGTGCCCAGGGCCAACGACAGGTTCGGCGGCAGGTCCGACTTGTTGAAGCCAAAGCGCGTGATGTAGTCGATGGTCTTGCCGACGCCCATGGCTTGCAGCAGACGGATCGATACCAGGTTACGTGACTTGTACAACGCCTCGCGGATACGGATCGGGCCAAGGAAGGTGTTGGTGTCGTTCTTCGGGCGCCAGACCTTGTCCAGGTACTCGTCGACGAACACGATAGGCGCATCGTTGACCAGGCTGGCGGCGGTGTAGCCGTTGTCCAGTGCGGCGCTGTAGATGAACGGTTTGAAGCTCGAACCGGGCTGGCGCTTGGCCTGGGTGGCGCGGTTGTAGTTGCTCTGCTCGAACGCGAAACCGCCGACCAGGGCGCGAATCGCACCGTTCTGCGGATCCAGCGACACCAGTGCGCCCTGGGCCAGCGGCACCTGGCTGAACTTCAAGCTGTCGTCCTTCTGGCGTTGCACGCGGATCAGGTCGCCCACTTGCGCGACGTCCGACGGCTGCTTGGGCATGGCGCCCATGCTGTTGGTGTTCAGGAAAGGGCGCGCCCATTTCATGCTGTCCCAGGCCACATGGGCCTCGCCGGTACGGGTCAGTACTTGCAGGCCGTCTTTTTTCACCTGGGTGACGATGGCGGGTTCCAGGCCGCTGATGGGGCGCTGTTTGCTCAATTCTGCGGTCCAGGCGCTGAGTGTCTTGCCCGGCAGGCGCGATTCAGGGCCGCGATAGCCGTGGCGCTGGTCGTAGGAAATCAGACCGGAATGCACCGCATCGTTGGCGATTTCCTGCAGGTCGCTCGGAACCGTGGTGGTCACGCGGAAGCCTTCGGTGTAGGCATCGCTGCCGTAGCGGCCGACCATCTCGGCGCGGGCCATTTCGGCGATATACGGTGCGTTCACTTCCGGCGTCGGTACGTGATAGCTGGCGTTCAGCGGTTCGGCCACGGCGCTTTCGTAAGCGGCTTGGTCGATCTTGCCCAGCTTGTACATGCGCCCCAGGATCCAGTCGCGTCGCTCTTTGCTACGCGCCGGGTTGGCCAGGGGGTTGAAGCGTGAAGGCGCCTTGGGCAGACCGGCGATCATGGCCATCTGCGCCAGGCTGGCGTCGCGGATGGACTTGCCGTAGTACACCTGGGAGGCGGCTTCAATGCCGTAGGCGCGGTTGCCCAGGTAGATCTTGTTGACGTACAGCTCAAGGATCTCGTCCTTGGTCAGCTGTCGCTCGATCTGCAGTGCCAACAGGATTTCAGTGGCTTTGCGCGAAAAGCTGCGCTCGCTGGTGAGGAAGAAGTTCTTCGCCACCTGCATGGTGATGGTGCTGCCACCGGATTGAATGTGTCCGCTTTTTACCAACTGGGTGGCGGCGCGCACCAGGCTGCTGGGGTCGACGCCATAGTGGTTGGCAAAATTATCGTCCTCGGCCGACAGCAGGGCGCTGATGAAATTAGGCGGAATGTCGGCAAAACGGATCGGTGTGCGGCGCATTTCGCCGAACTCCGCGATGAGTTTTTCATCGCTGCTGTAGACCCGCAAAGGAATCTGCAACTGGATACTTCTAAGGGCCTCTACCGACGGCAAACCCGGACTAAGGTAGAGGTACGCCCCGCTGAGTACGAGCAACAGCCCGCAGACGATGGCGACAATGGAGTACCCGAAAAACTTCAGCAGACGAATCAAGGCTTTTGGATTTCCAGAGAAAAGAATGGGTTAGGCGTCGGGGCATGCATGGCAAACGATGGATCAACCCGAGCTGCAGATAAAAAGCGGGAAAAAACGCTGGGCATTAAAGCATTTTCGGCCTGGGGCGTCATTCGCGCCTCTGCAACAAGTCGACCGAATGCACGGCGTCCCGCGGCAACCAGGCGGTATGACAGGCAATGTTCTAGGGAGTTTTATGGGAAAGGGATTATTCAGGCGAAAAGTCGATACCTTGCTGGGCATCGATATCAATGACACGGCCATCAGGCTGGTCGAACTGGGGCGCTCGCCCGCAGGTTACAGCGTTCAAGGTTATGTCACGCAGGGGCTGCCCGCCGGGGCGGTGGTCGACGGTGCGTTCCTGGACCTGGACGGCATCGGCCAGGCGTTGCACACCGCTTTGCTCAAGTTGCAGACGAGGGTTCGGCGCGCAGCGGTCGCAGTGACCGGGCCATCGGTCATTACGCGACTCATCGAGCTGGAGGCGGGGCTTACTGACGAAGCGATGCTGGCTATGGTCGAGCGGGAGGCCGAGCAGTACATTCCTTATCCATTGGATGACATGGCCATCGACTTTCAAGTCCAGGGGCGCTCGGTTCACGAGGCGGCGCGGGTCGAGGTGTTGCTGGTGGCATGCCTGAAAGAACATGTCGAAGCCCGCGAGGCGGTTTTGGCCATGGCCGGGCTCATACCGGCGGTGGTCGATGTTGAAGCGTTTGCATTGGCGCGCGCGAGCAGTCAGGATTTCGCCAGCTTCACGCCGTGCAATCGCGTCGACGGCGCACAATGGGCCGTGGATGCCCAAGGGATGGGGGTTGCTTGCGGGCTGGCCCTGAGGAGTTTCGCTTGAAGACACGAATCAATCTTTTGCCCTGGCGCCAAGCCCAGGCTGAACGGCGCCGTCACTATTTTGTGGCGTTGCTTCTGGCGTTCGTGTGCACGGCGTTGGTCGTCGTTTGGCTGGCGGATCAGGTGATTGACCAAGCGATCGATCGGCAGGTGACGCGTAATAGCCACCTTAGCAAGGACGTCGCCACTCAGGATTCCAGTATCAAGACCCTTGGCGACCTAGAGGTGCAAAGCCAGCAACTGGCTGAGCGGATGAAAGTCGTGCAGGACCTGCACAGCGGCCACTCATCCGGTGCCCGATTGTTGGATCAGTTGGCCCGTGCGGTGCCCGATGGCGTGCATCTGCATGAGGTCGTGGCCAAAGGCGATACGCTGAGTATCAGCGGCACCGCCGAATCCAGCCAGGATATCGCCCAATTGATGCGCCGTCTGGAAGCATCGGAGGGCGCCCATGGGGCTCGTTTGCAGCATGTGCGCACCGAAGGCGCGCAAGGCAGCAATGGATTCCAGCTGATGGTGCGCCAGGGAGCGTCCTTCGAGGCCCAGCCATGAGCCGGCCCAGGCTCGAATTTTCCGCGTTCTCTCACCGCGCTGCAAAATGGCCCTTACCTGGCAAGGTCTTGCTGGGCTGTGCCGTGGGCGGCCTGGTGCTGGCAATGGGTGAGCTGATGCAGCTTGGCCCCGCCCGCGCCCGATTGCAGCAGGCACAAGCGCAAGAGATGGCCCTGCAACGGCAGCTCGCGGAATCAGCTGTTTTAGCGTCCGAGCTCGAAGAGCGCGCTCGTCAGCTCCAACTCAAGCAGGCCCAGGTCGAGGGGCTGTTGCGACAGTTGCCGGGTGGGCCCCAGATGCCAGGCATGCTGGAAGACATCGCCCGATTGGCCTTGGCCAATGGCTTGGTGATCGAGTCCGTGCTCCCCCAGGATGAACAACTGCGGCCTCTGTATGCCGAGCAGCCCGTGCAGATCGGCCTCACTGGCGCCTATCACGACCTCGCCTCGTTCGTCAGTGCCTTGGCTGATATGTCACGATTTACCACGGTGCATGAGATGCGCCTGCAAGCGGATGGCCGCTTGTTGCGGCTTGACCTGCAGGCCAGGATCTACCGGCGTGTGCTGCCATCGTCGGTGAGGGATGAGGCTGAGCCGTCGCCGTTGCGCAACCCGCGCTTTATCTACCGTGCTGCCGGTCTGCGCGACCCGTTCCAGCCGTTGAGCTTGCAGGTCGAGCATGTGGCAGGGCGGCGCGCGCCTGGGCCGGACCCGATGCGGCCAAGGGGGCTGCTGGAGGGGCTTGCCCTGGACCAATTCGAAATGGTCGGCACGCTCTCTCGTGGGGCGCAGACCTTCGCCCTGCTGCGGGTGGCGTCCACGGTGCATCGCCTGGCGGTCGGCGATTACCTGGGGCCCGATTACGGTCGAGTCACGGCCATTCATGACAACCATATCGAATTGGTCGAGCTGTTTCCCGATAAACAGGGTGCCTGGCTGGAGCGCCCGCGAACCCTCGTGCTGAACGTCAACTCATAACGGAATCAAGCAAATGAAAAGGACTTTCCTGTCCTTCGGTGTAGCGCTATGGATAGCGCTTACGGCACCGATGGCTGCCGCTGTGCCCAATCGTGTGGACCTCATCCAATTGCCGCCCCCTGGCAGGGCGGTGGTGAGTGCCTTTAGCGGCGAACCGCTCAACCTCAATTTCCAGAACATCGAAGTACGTGCCGTGCTTCAGCAGATCGCCGATGTTGCAGGCCTGAACCTGGTCGCCGGCGACGACGTGCAGGGCACGATCACACTGCGCCTCAAAGGCGTGCCGTGGGATCAGGCCCTCGACCTGGTGATGCAAGCCAAGGGGTTGGACAAGCGGATCAAGGCCGGGGTATTGCTGGTGGCGCCCGCTGAGGAGTTGGCGGCCCGCGAACTGCTGACGCTGGAATCACGCAAACAAATGGCCGACTTGGCGCCGTTGCGTCGCGAGCTGTTGCAGGTCAACTACGCCAAGGCTGCGGACCTGGCCAAGCTGTTCCAATCAGTGACCGGCCTGGAAGGTGCTACCGACGAGCGCGGCTCGGTGGCGGTGGACGATCGCACCAATAACATCATCGCTTACCAGACCGGCGAACGCCTCGACGAGCTGCGAAGGATCGTGGCGCAGCTGGATATTCCGGTGCGCCAGGTCATGATCGAAGCGCGAATCGTGGAGGCCAACGTCGATTACGACAAAAGCCTGGGCGCGCGCTGGGGTGGGCGACTCACGAGCGGCAACTGGCAGGCCGGCGGTATGCCTAAGCCGCTGCCGGAGGGCGCGCAACCCCCGGAGAACCCACCCAGCTCGCCGTTTGTCGATCTGGGCGCGGTGACGGCGTCGTCCGGTCTGGGTGTGGCCTATATCACCGACAATCTGCTGCTGGACCTGGAACTGACGGCGATGGAGAAGACCGGCAATGGTGAAATCGTCTCGCAGCCCAAAGTGGTGACCTCCGACAAGGAGACCGCGCGCATCCTCAAGGGCACCGAGATTCCGTATCAGGAGTCCAGCTCCAGCGGCGCGACATCGGTGTCGTTCAAGGAGGCCTCGTTGTCGCTGGAAGTCACCCCGCAGATCACCCCCGACGACCGGGTGATCATGGAGGTGAAAGTCACCAAGGATGAGCCCGACTATCTCAACCGGCTCAATGACGTACCGCCGATCAAGAAAAACGAGGTCAATGCCAAGGTCCTCGTCAGGGATGGCGAGACCATCGTGATCGGTGGAGTTTTCTCCAATACCCAAAGCAAAGTGGTAGATAAAGTGCCATTTTTGGGCGATGTGCCGTATCTTGGCCGCCTTTTCCGGCGCGATATGCTGGCGGAGAAAAAATCCGAGCTGCTGGTATTCCTGACTCCGCGTATTATGAATAACCAGGCGATTGCTGTGAGTCGTTGATTCTGTGCGAAATTTGATTCTTGTAGGACCGATGGGGGCTGGAAAAAGCACCATCGGCCGTTTGCTGGCCAAAGAGCTGCGCCTGCCATTCAAAGACTCCGATAAGGAAATTGAATTGCGCACGGGTGCCAATATCCCGTGGATCTTCGATAAAGAAGGCGAACTAGGCTTTCGCGACCGTGAGCAGGCGATGATTGCCGAACTGTGCGGCTGCGATGGCGTGGTACTGGCTACCGGCGGTGGTGCGGTGATGCGCGATGAAAATCGCCGAGCGCTGCATGCCGGTGGTCGGGTGGTCTATCTGCATGCGTCGGTCGAGCAGCAGGTGGGCCGTACCGCTCGTGATCGCAATCGCCCTTTGCTGCGCACCGCCGACCCGGCGAAAACATTGCGCGATCTGCTGGCGCTGCGCGATCCGCTGTATCGGGAAATCGCCGATCTGGTGGTGGAAACCGATGAGCGGCCGCCACGCATGGTGGTGCTGGACATTCTCGAACGCCTGCAACGGCTGCCTCCCCGTTAAAGCCAGGGGCGAAATGCGCTATTCTCGGCGTCGCGCCATCACCCTGAGCGGTGTGGCGTAGAGCCATCAGGCAGCGTCGGACCTCGACGTTACCGGTCGTCAATTCATCTCTCACGCGGGGACACATGCAGACACTTAAGGTCGATCTAGGCGAGCGCAGCTACCCGATCCACATTGGCGAGGGTCTGTTGGACCAGCCCGAGTTGCTCGCGCCGCATATTGCCGGGCGGCAAGTGGCGATCATCTCCAACGAAACAGTCGCGCCGCTGTATCTTGAGCGTCTGAGCCGCAGTCTGGCGGCCTACTCAGTGATTTCCGTGGTGCTGCCCGACGGCGAAGCCCACAAGAACTGGCAAACCCTGCAGCTGATCTTCGATGGCCTGCTGACGGCGCGCCATGACCGGCGTACCACGGTGGTCGCCCTTGGCGGCGGCGTGATCGGCGATATGGCCGGTTTTGCCGCCGCCTGCTACCAGCGCGGCGTGGACTTTATCCAGGTGCCAACCACCCTGTTGTCCCAGGTCGATTCGTCGGTGGGCGGCAAGACCGGCATCAACCATCCGCTGGGCAAGAACATGGTCGGCGCGTTCTATCAGCCCAATGCTGTGCTGATCGACACCGCCACCCTCAACACCCTGCCACCGCGTGAGTTGTCGGCGGGTCTGGCGGAAGTCATCAAGTACGGGCTGATCTGCGATGAGCCCTTCCTGACTTGGCTGGAAGAGCACATGGACGCCTTGCGCGGTCTCGATCAGGTGGTGCTCACCGAAGCGATTTCCCGCTCCTGCGCGGCCAAGGCGCTGGTGGTGAACGCCGACGAACGCGAATCCGGCGTACGGGCCACCCTGAACCTGGGCCACACCTTTGGGCATGCGATCGAAACCCACATGGGCTATGGTGTGTGGTTGCATGGCGAGGCGGTGGCGGCTGGCACGGTGATGGCCATGGAAATGTCACACCGCCTGGGCTGGATCAGCGCCGACGAGCGCGATCGCGGTATCCGCCTGTTCCAGCGTGCCGGTTTGCCGGTCATTCCGCCGCAGGAGATGACCGAGGCGGACTTCCTCGAACATATGGCGATAGACAAGAAAGTGATCGACGGTCGACTGCGACTGGTGCTGCTGCGCCGCATGGGCGAAGCCGTAGTGACCGACGATTATCCGAAAGAGATTTTACAGGCCACGCTGGGAGCGGATTACCGCGCCCTGGCCCAGCTTAAAGGTTAATAAGATTCTCATGACTAGTTTGCATGCCGACGAGGCGTTCCTCGGCCATTACCAGTTAAGCCACGACCCTTTCGCTCCACGGGTGCCTGGCTTCAAATTTTTCCCGGCCCAGCGCAAGCCGGTGCTGGGACAGCTTCATCATCTTGCGCGCTATAGCCAACTGCTGCTGGTAGTGACCGGTCCCTTGGGCAGCGGCAAGACCTTGCTGCGCCAGGCCCTGGTAGCCAGCACCAATAAGCAATCGGTGCAGAGCGTGGTGGTGTCGGCCCGTGGTGCCACCGATGCGGCCGGTGTTCTGAGCCAGGTAGCCCAGGCGCTGGACGTGTCCACTGCCGAGCCGAACGCAATCCTCAAGCAGGTGGTGCAACTGGGTCTGACCGGGCAGGAAGTCTATCTGCTGGTGGACGATGCCGAGCAGCTCGACGAGTCGGCACTGGAAGCCCTGCTGGCGCTGGCCGCGGGGACGCCGGAGGGTCGCCCTCATGTGTTCCTGTTTGGTGAGTCTTCGTTGATCGCCGATCTTGAGCAGATCAGTGGCGATCAGGAGCTGTTCCACGTTATCGAATTGCAGCCCTACGAAGAAGAAGAGACCCGCGAATACCTGGCTCAGCGCCTCGAAGGCGCGGGGGCCGGCATCGAACTTTTCTCCGCTGCGCAGATCTCTGATATTCACGAAAGCGCAGGCGGCTGGCCTGGCAACATCAACCAGGTAGCCCGCGATGCCATGATCGAAGCCATGATTGCCAGCCGCTCTGCGGTCAAGCGTCCAAAGATGGGGTTCACTATGCCGAAGAAGCACGTACTGGCCATTTCCGCAGTGGTCGTGGTCGCCGTTGCCGCCGCCTGGTTGATCCCGGGTCGCAGCAAGGCACCTACTACTGCCGGCACGCCTGCCGAGCAGGCGCAATTGCCGCTGGGCAAGCCTACGCCGAATGTAGAGTTCGCCAATTCCGGCCAGCCGACCAATCTGCCGATGGTGGGCCAGCCGGTGATGCGTGGTCCGCTCGCCGAAGAGGCTGGCGGCATTTCCGAAGGCGACGACGGCGTGCCGGTGGAAGGCTCCAGCGCCACGCCGCCGACCGTGACCACCACCGCACCGCCTGCAGGTGTGCCAGCGGGTCAGCCTGCGGCCAACCCAGCGCCGACTGTCGCTACCGCCAAACCTGCACCGGTCACCAAGCCTGTGGTCGCAGCGCCCACTCCAGCCCCAGTTGCCAAACCGGCGCCAGTGACCAAGCCTGCTGAAAAGCCGGCCGCTACCGTGGCCAAGGCCGGCACCGCCGGCAGCAGCTGGTACGCCAGCCAGCCGAGCGGCAATTTCGTGGTACAGATCCTCGGCACCAGCTCCGAAGCCAATGCCCAGGCGTTCGTCAAAGAGCAGGGCGGCGAGTACCGTTATTTCAAGAAAGTGCTCAACGGCAAGCCTCTCTACGTGATCACCTACGGCAACTTCTCCAGCCGTGCGGCAGCTGATTCTGCCATCAAAGCCTTGCCAGCGAAGGTTCAGGCTGGTAAACCTTGGCCTCGCACTGTTGCCAGCGTTCAACAAGAACTGGCAGCAACTCGCTGAAGATCCGGCGGCCTTACCCAGGCCGCCCTCCCGGCACCTCAAAAAAAATCGCATGGCGTGCAGTCTCTTGGGACCGCGCGCTTTGTGGTGTCTGCGTCACAGTAGCTTTTGAGTCGTAGCGGTCAGAATTAAAAAAGTTTTGACTAGCACAGCATATCGCTTTAAACCTTTCATAAATGCGACATAGATTTGCGACATTTCGTCGCTAAATTTGTGAGCGTCTGTGTCGGTGTGTACAATGACCTCCCTTTTGCCCCCGCTAAGCCGGCGTACGTTCGGCGTGGAAGGTAACCGGTTGAATTGAAAAGAAATTTGCCTCGGTATAAGAGGCAGCCTGGTGAGAAAGTGTCTATGAAAGCAGGTCTGTACCAACCCGATGAATTCAAGGATAACTGCGGATTCGGCCTGATAGCCCATATGCAGGGCGAGCCCAGTCATACCCTTCTGCAAACGGCCATCGAGGCCCTGACCTGCATGACCCACCGTGGTGGGATCAACGCCGACGGCAAGACCGGTGACGGTTGTGGCTTGCTGATTCAAAAGCCCGACCAGTTCCTGCGCGCTGTCGCCAAAGAGCATTTCGCAGTCGATCTGCCCAAGCAATACGCGGTGGGCATGGTGTTCTTCAACCAGGACCCGGTCAAAGCCGAAGCCGCTCGCGAAAACATGAACCGCGAAATCGTCGCCGCCGGTCTGCAACTGGTCGGCTGGCGCAAAGTGCCGATCGATACCAGCGTACTCGGCCGTCTGGCCCTGGAGCGTCTGCCACAGATCGAACAGGTGTTCATCGCCGGCGATGGCCTGAGCGACCAGGACATGGCGATCAAGCTGTTTACTTCCCGTCGTCGCTCGTCCGTGGCCAATGCTGCCGACACTGACCACTACATCTGCAGCTTTTCCCACAAGACCATCATTTATAAAGGCCTGATGATGCCGGCGGATCTCACCGCCTTCTATCCGGACCTGAGCGATGAGCGCCTGCAAACCGCGATCTGCGTGTTCCACCAGCGCTTCTCCACCAACACCCTGCCGAAATGGCCGCTGGCCCAGCCATTCCGCTTTCTCGCCCACAACGGCGAGATCAACACCATCACCGGCAACCGCAACTGGGCCGTGGCCCGTCGCACCAAGTTCGCCAACGACCTGATGGACCTGGAAGAACTCGGCCCGCTGGTCAACCGCGTGGGTTCCGACTCCTCCAGCATGGACAACATGCTCGAACTGATGGTCACCGGTGGCATCGACCTGTTCCGTGGCGTACGCATGATCATTCCGCCTGCGTGGCAGAACGTCGAGACCATGGACCCGGATCTGCGTGCATTCTACGAGTACAACTCGATGCACATGGAACCGTGGGACGGTCCGGCCGGCGTGGTGATGACCGACGGTCGCTATGCGGTGTGCCTGCTCGACCGTAACGGTCTGCGCCCGGCGCGTTGGGTCACCACCACCAACGGTTTCATTACCCTGGCCTCGGAAATCGGCGTATGGGACTACAAGCCTGAAGACGTGATCGCCAAAGGCCGCGTAGGCCCTGGCCAGATCCTGGCCGTGGACACCGAAACCGGGCAGATCCTCGACACCGACGCTATCGACAACCGCTTGAAGTCGCGGCATCCGTACAAGCAATGGCTGCGCAAGAACGCCCTGCGCATCCAGGCGACCATGGAAGACAACGACCATGGTTCGGCTTTCTACGACATCGACCAGCTCAAGCAGTACATGAAGATGTACCAGGTCACGTTCGAAGAGCGCGACCAGGTGCTGCGTCCGCTCGGCGAGCAAGGCTACGAGGCGGTCGGCTCCATGGGCGACGATACGCCGATGGCCGTGCTGTCCCAGCGCGTGCGCACGCCATACGACTATTTCCGCCAGCAGTTCGCCCAGGTGACCAACCCACCGATCGACCCGCTGCGCGAAGCCATCGTGATGTCCCTGGAAGTGTGCCTCGGTGCCGAGCGCAACATCTTCCAGGAGTCGCCTGAGCACGCCTCTCGGGTGATCCTCAGCTCGCCGGTCATTTCCCCGGCCAAGTGGCGCTCGCTGATGACCCTGGATCGCCCAGGCTTCGACCGCCAGATCATCGACCTGAACTACGAAGAGAGCCTCGGCCTCGAAGCCGCCGTGCGCAATGTTGCCGACCAGGCTGAAGAAGCCGTGCGCGCCGGTCGTACCCAGATCGTGCTGACCGACCGCCATATCGCCCCGGGCAAGTTGCCGATCCATGCTTCGCTGGCCACCGGTGCGGTGCATCACCGTCTGACCGAAAAAGGCCTGCGTTGCGACTCCAACATTCTTGTGGAAACCGCCACCGCTCGCGATCCGCATCATTTTGCGGTGTTGATCGGCTTCGGCGCCTCGGCGGTGTACCCGTTCCTGGCCTACGAAGTGCTAGGTGACCTGATCCGTACCGGTGAAGTACTGGGCGACCTCTATGAGGTGTTCAAGAACTACCGCAAGGGCATCACCAAGGGCTTGCTGAAGATCCTGTCGAAGATGGGCATCTCCACCGTGACCTCTTATCGCGGTGCGCAACTGTTCGAGGCCATCGGCCTGTCCGAAGAAGTCTGCGAACTGAGCTTCCGTGGCGTGCCGAGCCGCATCAAGGGTGCGCGTTTCGTTGACATCGAAGCCGAGCAGAAAGCCCTGGCGGCCGAAGCCTGGAGCGCGCGCAAGCCGATCCAGCAAGGCGGCCTGCTCAAGTTCGTACACGGTGGCGAATACCACGCCTACAACCCGGATGTGGTCAGCACCCTGCAAGCCGCTGTGCAACAGGGCGACTACGCAAAATTCAAGGAATACACGAGCCTGGTGGATAACCGCCCGGTGTCGATGATCCGCGACTTGCTCAAGGTCAAGACCCTGGACACGCCGATGGACATCAGCGAGGTCGAACCGCTGGAGTCGATCCTCAAGCGCTTCGACTCTGCGGGTATTTCCCTCGGCGCCTTGTCGCCCGAAGCCCACGAAGCCCTGGCCGAAGCCATGAACCGCCTGGGTGCGCGTTCCAACTCCGGCGAAGGCGGCGAAGACCCGGCACGCTACGGCACCATCAAGAGCTCGAAAATCAAGCAGGTCGCCACTGGCCGTTTCGGTGTGACCCCGGAATACCTGGTCAACGCCGAAGTGCTGCAGATCAAAGTCGCCCAGGGCGCCAAGCCCGGTGAGGGCGGCCAGTTGCCGGGCGGTAAGGTCAACGGTCTGATCGCTAAGCTGCGTTATGCGGTGCCTGGCGTGACCCTGATTTCGCCGCCGCCGCACCACGACATCTACTCGATCGAGGATTTGTCGCAGCTGATTTTCGACCTCAAACAAGTCAATCCGCAGGCGCTGGTTTCGGTGAAACTGGTGGCGGAAGCCGGCGTGGGCACCATCGCCGCCGGTGTGGCCAAAGCCTATGCCGACCTGATCACCATCTCCGGCTACGACGGCGGCACCGGCGCATCGCCGCTGACCTCCATCAAGTACGCCGGCGCGCCGTGGGAACTAGGCCTGGCCGAAACCCACCAGACCCTGCGCGGCAACGACCTGCGCGGCAAGGTCCGTGTGCAAACCGACGGCGGCCTGAAAACCGGCCTGGACGTGATCAAGGCGGCAATCCTCGGCGCCGAGAGCTTCGGCTTCGGCACCGCGCCGATGATCGCCCTAGGCTGCAAATACCTGCGTATCTGCCACCTGAACAACTGCGCCACCGGCGTCGCCACTCAGAACGAGAAGCTGCGCAAGGATCACTACATCGGCACCGTCGACATGGTGGTGAACTTCTTCACCTACGTTGCCGAAGAGACCCGTGAGTGGCTGGCCAAGCTGGGCGTGCGCTCGCTGGAAGAACTGATTGGCCGTACCGATCTGCTGGACGTGCTTGAAGGCCAGACCGCCAAGCAACAGCACCTGGACCTCACGCCGCTGTTGGGCAGCGATCACATCCCGGCCGACAAACCGCAGTTCTGCGGCGTCGACCGCAACCCGCCGTTCGACAAGGGCCTGCTGGCCGAGAAAATGGTGGAGATGGCCGCATCGTCGATCAACGACGCCAGCGGTGGCGAATTCGCCTTGGATATCTGCAACTGCGACCGCTCTATCGGCGCGCGCATCTCCGGCGAAATCGCGCGCAAGCACGGCAACCAGGGTATGGCGAAAGCGCCGATCACCTTCCGTTTCAAGGGTACGGCGGGCCAAAGCTTCGGCGTGTGGAACGCCGGCGGCCTGCATATGTACCTGGAAGGCGATGCCAACGACTACGTGGGTAAGGGCATGACCGGCGGCAAGCTGGTCATCGTTCCGCCTAAGGGCAGCATCTACAAGACCCAGGACAGTGCCATCATCGGCAACACCTGCTTGTACGGCGCCACGGGCGGCAAGCTGTTCGCCGCCGGTACGGCCGGTGAGCGTTTTGCCGTGCGTAACTCCGGTGCCCACACGGTGGTGGAAGGTACTGGCGATCACTGCTGCGAGTACATGACCGGGGGCTTTGTCGCGGTACTGGGCAAGACCGGTTACAACTTCGGTTCGGGCATGACCGGCGGTTTCGCCTACGTGCTGGATCAGGACAACACCTTCGTCGACAAGGTCAACCACGAGTTGGTCGAGATCCAGCGGATCAGCGGCGAAGCCATGGAATCCTACCGGAACCACTTGCAGCACGTGCTGGACGAGTACGTCGAGGAAACCGGCAGCGAATGGGGTCGCAACCTCGCCGAGAATCTCGATGATTACCTGCGTCGTTTCTGGCTGGTCAAACCGAAGGCAGCGAGTTTGAAATCTCTGCTCTCCAGCACACTTGCGAGTCCGCAATGATGACGCAGCGGCAAGTATTGAGCTTCAAGCCGCACGCTAACAGCAGCGCGCGTTGTGCCGGTTTATTTGATTTCTTGCAGCTTGAAGCTTGTAGCTTAAAGCTGTCGTGTACGAGGTTTTAACGATGGCCGAACGTCTCAGCAACGACTTCCAATTCCTCGATGTCGGGCGCAAAGATCCGAAGAAGAAACTGTTGCGTCAACGCAAGAAAGAGTTCGTGGAAATCTACGAACCGTTCAAACCCCAGCACTCGGCCGAACAGGCCCACCGTTGCCTGGGCTGCGGTAACCCGTATTGCGAATGGAAGTGCCCGGTGCACAACTTCATTCCCAACTGGCTGAAGTTGGTGGCCGAGGGCAACATCCTCGCTGCCGCCGAACTGTCGCACCAGACCAACACCTTGCCGGAAGTGTGCGGCCGGGTGTGCCCACAGGATCGTCTGTGCGAGGGTGCCTGCACCCTTAACGACGGTTTCGGCGCGGTGACCATCGGCTCGGTGGAGAAGTACATCACCGACACCGCCTTTGCCATGGGCTGGCGCCCGGACATGTCCAAGGTCAAGCCGACCGGAAAGCGCGTGGCGATCATCGGCGCGGGCCCGGCGGGCTTGGGTTGTGCCGACGTGCTGGTGCGTGGCGGCGTGACCCCGGTGGTGTTCGACAAGAACCCGGAAATCGGCGGCCTGCTGACCTTCGGCATCCCCGAGTTCAAGCTGGAAAAAACCGTACTGAGCAACCGGCGCGAAGTGTTCACCGGCATGGGCATTGAGTTCCGCCTGAACACCGAAGTCGGCAAAGACGTGACCATGGAGCAACTGCTCGCCGAATACGATGCGGTGTTCATGGGCATGGGCACCTACACCTACATGAAGGGCGGTTTTGCCGGTGAAGACCTGCCGGGTGTGTACGACGCGCTCGACTTCTTGATTGCCAACGTCAACCGCAACCTGGGCTTTGAAAAGTCGCCGGAAGACTTCGTCGACATGAAAGGCAAGAAAGTCGTGGTACTCGGCGGTGGCGACACGGCGATGGACTGCAATCGCACCTCGATCCGCCAGGGCGCCAAGTCGGTGACCTGTGCGTATCGCCGTGACGAAGCCAACATGCCGGGCTCGCGCAAAGAGGTGAAGAACGCCAAGGAAGAAGGCGTGAAATTCCTCTACAACCGCCAGCCGATCGCCATCGTCGGTGAAGACCGCGTCGAGGGCGTCAAGGTGGTCGAGACCCGTCTCGGCGAACCGGATGCCCGTGGCCGTCGCAGCCCCGAGCCGATTCCGGGTTCCGAAGAGATCATCCCGGCTGACGCTGTGGTCATCGCCTTCGGTTTCCGTCCAAGCCCGGCGCCGTGGTTCGAGCAGTTCCAGATCCAGACCGACAGCCAGGGCCGCGTCGTCGCCCCGGAACAAGGCCAGTACAAGCACCAGACCAGCAACCCGAAAATCTTCGCCGGTGGCGACATGGTGCGCGGGTCCGACCTGGTGGTGACGGCGATCTTCGAAGGCCGCAACGCCGCCGAAGGCATCCTGGATTACCTGGGCGTCTGATGACGTAGCGGCGAGTTTCAAGCGGCAAGTGGCAAGTTAAAAGCACAATGGCTTCAACTTGCCGCTTGTAGCTTGCCGCTTGCCGCTGTCTTTTGAGACCATACCCGCACTTTTTTTGCGGATGCCGACATGACTGCCCTCAAGAACGACCGTTTCCTTCGTGCCCTGCTTAAGCAGCCCGTAGACGTCACCCCGGTATGGATGATGCGTCAAGCCGGGCGCTATCTGCCGGAATACCGCGCCAGCCGCGCCCACGCCGGCGACTTCATGAGCCTGTGCATGAACCCGGCGTTCGCCTGCGAAGTCACGATGCAGCCGCTGGACCGCTATCCACAACTGGACGCGGCGATCCTGTTCTCCGATATCCTCACCATCCCCGACGCCATGGGCCAAGGCCTATACTTCGAAACCGGCGAAGGCCCGCGTTTCAAGAAAGTCGTCAGCACCCTGGCCGATATCGAAGCCCTGCCGATTCCCGATCCGCACAAAGACCTGGGCTATGTGATGGACGCGGTCAGCACCATCCGCCGCGAGCTTAACGGCCGCGTGCCGCTGATCGGCTTCTCCGGCAGCCCGTGGACCCTGGCTACCTACATGGTCGAAGGTGGCTCGTCGAAAGACTTCCGCAAGACCAAGGCCATGCTCTACGACAACCCACAAGCCATGCACCTGCTGCTGGACAAGCTGGCCCAGTCGGTCACCAGCTACCTCAACGGCCAGATCATGGCCGGTGCGCAAGCGGTGCAGATTTTCGATACCTGGGGCGGCAACCTGTCCGCTGCGGCTTACCAGGAGTTTTCCCTGGCCTACATGCGCAAAATCGTCAGCGGCCTGATCCGTGAACACGAAGGCCGCAAGGTGCCGGTGATTCTGTTCACCAAGAACGGCGGCCTGTGGCTGGAAAGCATCGCCGATGCTGGCGCGGACGCCCTGGGCCTGGATTGGACCTGTGATATCGGCGACGCCCGCCGCCGGGTCGGCGATAAGGTCGCGCTGCAAGGCAACATGGACCCGACCGTGCTGTACGCCAAGCCGGAAGCGATCCGCGCCGAAGTCGGCCGTATCCTGGCCAGCTACGGCAAAGGCACCGGGCATGTGTTCA
Source organism: Pseudomonas rhodesiae (assembly GCF_013285305.1). NCBI lineage: Bacteria > Pseudomonadati > Pseudomonadota > Gammaproteobacteria > Pseudomonadales > Pseudomonadaceae > Pseudomonas > Pseudomonas rhodesiae. The sequence continues at coordinate 703,198 of NZ_CP054205.1, forward strand.
ACCTGGGCCACGGCATCACCCCGGAGGTAAACCCGGACCACGCCGGCGCTTTCCTGCAAGCTGTGCACGAGCTGTCCGCGCAATACCACCAGTAACATCCCGCCTCAAGCGAGCCGCCCTCTGTCTGGCAGTGGGCGGCTCGTTGCGCTTCAGCGTTTGTTAAGTCCGACCTTGGTACGCTGCCGATGTTGGGATTTCTCCTACAGCCTTCGGTAACTGCCTCGGTAAAAATCCTACCCGACTCTTCCACTCGCCAGTGATTGGCGTTTATTGTCAGGTGATATCAGGATGAACACTTCAGCGTATTCAACCGGCCAGAAACTCCTGCATTGGATTTCGGCCGTCATCATTCTGTGGGCATTGTTATCCGGTTTTTTCGTCGCCGTGTTCAGTGTGCCGGCGTCGGTCAAGGCGTGGGTCGCGTTCTTCAATGTGTCGTTGACCACCGCCTATATCCCGATCTTCGTGTTGCGGGTGTTCTGCTCTTTCAGCCACGGCCTGGATTTTTCAAGCAAACGCACGGTGCAGGAGTACCTGGCGTTGCTGGTGCACAAGGCGATGTACCTGGTGCTGGCCGTGGTGCTGGCGACGGGTGTGCTGATGATGGACCGCCCGATCAATATCTTTAACCTGGTGTCCATTGCGCCTTTTGAGAGCGACGCGGCGCGCATCGCCCTCTACACCCGCGTGCATGTGCTGTCGTGCGTGGCGTTGTTGCTGATGCTGGTGCTGCATATCGGCGCGGTGGAGATGCATGAGCGTCGCGGTAAACGGGTGATGGCGCGGATGTCGTTTACGCAGCCGCCGGGGCCTCAGGCCGAGGCCAGCGGCGGTAACTTGGCCAGCCTCAACGCCACCAGCAACGCGCCTGTCAGCAAGGTCAGGATAAACGCGCCGATGCCATTCCAACCGGCAAAGTGCCAGAAGAACCCGCCTGCCGTGCCGGCGATGCTCGAGCCGGCGTAGTAGCAGAACAGGTACAGCGAGGAAGCCTGGCCCTTAGCCTTGGTGGCCCGGCGGCCGATCCAACTGCTGGCCACCGAGTGGGCACCGAAGAAGCCAAAGGTGAACACCAGCATGCCCGGCACCACCAGCCATAACGGCGATAGCAGAGTCATGGCCATGCCGCCGAGCATCACCAGGATGGTGGCCCACAGCACGCGCCGGCGTCCGAGGCGGTCGGCCAGCGAGCCGATCTTCGCTGAACTGTAGATGCCCGAAAGGTACACCAGCGACAGCAGACCCACCACGGCCTGGCTCAGGTCGTACGGATCGGCCAGCAAGCGATAGCCGATGTAGTTGAACAGCGTCACGAACGCGCCCATCAGCAGAAAGGCTTCAAGGAACAGCCATGGCAGGCCGGCATCCTTGAAGTGCATGACGAAGCCTTCCAACAGGCTGCGCGGCCGCAAACTACGGGGGCGGAAATTGCGCGATTCGGGCAGGATTTTCCAGAACACCGTCGCGGCGATCAGTGCCAGGGCGCCGATGATCAGCATCGCGGTGTGCCAACTGACGAAATCGATTAACACGCCGATGATCAACCGTCCGCTCATGCCCCCGATCGCGTTGCCGCCGATATACAAGCCCATGGCCAGGCCGATGTGTTGAGGGTGGATCTCTTCGCTCAAATACGTCATGGCCACGGCCGCCAAGCCACTGAGCGACAGCCCCACCAGCGCGCGCATCAATAGGATGCCTTCCCAGGACGGCATCAGGCCGCTGGCGATGGTGGCAAACGCGGCACAGAACAACGCGGCCACCATCACCGGTTTACGCCCCAGGGTGTCGGAAATCGGCCCGGTGATCAGCAGCCCCAGCGCCAGCATTGCCGTGGAAACCGAGAGCACCAGGCTGCTCTGCGCCGCGTTGATGGAGAACTCATGGGACAGCGCCGGCATCATCGGTTGTACGCAATACAGCAGGGCAAACGTGGCGAAGCCGCCGGAGAACAGCGCGAGTACCGTGCGCATGAACAGCGGTGTGCCTTTTTCGATGTACTCGTCGTTGAATTGAGCCACCACCTCATCCAGGGCGGTGGGTGGAAGATCATGAGCCAGTGGCGCAACAGCAGATTTCACAGGAACCTCGGGGGAGCAAAAGCCTGCCAGGGCGGGCAATGGAAAAAAGAATATAGCTGGCTAATGATTCTTTCCAATATATTGTTCGACCTGTTTGATAGCTTAAACGACCTAATGAGGTGGGCATGGAATTGCGACATCTGCGGTACTTCATCGCGGTCGCCGAAGAATTGCACTTCGGTCGCGCCGCGCAGGTGCTGGGCATCTCGCAACCGCCCCTGAGCCAGCAGATCCAGGCATTGGAGCATGAGGTGGGGGCGCGGTTGTTCGAGCGTACCAATCGTCGGGTCGAACTGAGCGAGGCCGGGCGCCTGTTTCTGCAAGAGGCACGCCTTGTGTTGGCCCAAGTCGACAAAGCCGCGGACGTGGCGCGGCGTGCGCAGCTGGGCGAACTGGGGGAATTGAAGATTGGCTTCACGTCATCGGCGCCGTTCAATGCCAGCATTCCCCAAGCCATATTTGCGTTCCGCCAGGCGTTCCCGGCGGTTCACCTCAACCTGCAGGAAATGAGCAGCACCGAGGTGGCCGAGTCGCTGGTGGATGAGTCGATTCAGGTCGGGCTGATGCGACCGTTGCCTTTGCCGGATTCGTTGGTTGTGATCGAGCTGATGCGAGAACCGCTGGTGGCCGTGCTAAGCGCCGGCCACCCCCTGGCGCAAGGCTCCGAGCGTGGTTTGCACCTGGCACAATTGGCAGAAGAGCCGTTTGTGTTTTTCCCACGCAGTTACGGCAGTGGCCTATACGCCCAACTGCTCAACCTGGCCCGCGACGCCGGCTTCAGCCCGCGCTTCGCTCAGGAAGCGGGTGAGGCCATGACGATTATCGGGTTGGTGGCGGCGGGGTTAGGCGTGTCGGTACTGCCGGCGTCGTATCAGCGCATCCGCATCGATGGCGTGGTGTATCGCACCTTGCTGGACCCGGAGGCGGTGACGTCAGTGTGGCTGGTGCAACGCAAGAGCGCACAAACGCCAATGGGCAAGGCATTCGTGGAATTGCTCACGCGCAAGGCCACACAGTAATCGTCGCGCCGCCCGAAAAGGGGCCGCTTCGCGCCCCAGCGCGAGGCAAGCTCGCTCACCACAGAGGTTGTCTCACTACATAGGTGACGCTTCCTACGGTGAGTCCGGTTGTTGTGGTGAGCGGGCTTGCCCAGCGCCGGGCTGGGCTGGGCAGCCGCCCCGATCCCATGTGCCGGTTGAACGGCATCGTTTGAAAAAGGGGCCGCTGCAAAAATGCTCGGCTTATCACCACATAAGATGGGCCGGCCATCGAAGGGGTAGTGCTTGGCCTCAGTTCTGCTTTGAGGTGCCGGTCTGCTCAAACAACTGCGCCGCCGACCCTGCCTCGCCACTCACACCATTGCTGCGCAAGCCTGCCTTGATGTCGTTATCCAGGTTGTTCACCCAACGGTTGTAGTTGCGATGGATCTTGCCGTCCTTGTAGCCCAGGTCGCGGCTGTCCCGGTAGGTGATGGCGTAGCTGCTGCGGGTGTAGCGGATATCGATTTCAGCGTGGTACTGGCCGCGCACGGTGATTTCGGCCTGCACCAGTTGCGGGCTCAGGCGTTGCACGGTCCATTCACGTTTCTGCAAGGCGTTGACGATCACCTGCTTCATTTTCTCTTCGCTGACCTGAGTACCTGCCGGTAGCTCGCTGTGAGGGTTGAGCACCGGTTTGCTGGTGCAACCGGCGGCGGTCAGCAGGGCCAACGTGATGAAGGTGGCGCGTAGCAAGGAAGACATTCCGTTTTCTCCAATCGATTAAAAATCAGGACCAGCGGCGAAAGATCAGCGACGTATTGACGCCGCCAAAGGCGAAATTGTTATTCATCACGTAGTCGTGGTGCATCTGGCGAAACCCACCTTGCAGGTAGTCCAGCTCGCCGCACTGCGGGTCGACGGTGTCGAGGTTGAAGGTGTGCACGTACTGGTCGCGGTTCATCATTTCGATGCTGAACCACGACTCCAACGCGCCGCACGCGCCGAGGGTGTGGCCCAGGAAGCTCTTTTGCGAACTGATAGGCATGCGGCTGCCGAACAGGCTGCTGGTGGCCAGGGTCTCGGCGATGTCGCCTTGATCGGTGGCGGTGCCATGGCCGTTCACGTAGCCGATGGCGGCCGGTGCCAGGCCGGCGTCTTCCAGGGCCAGTTCCATGGCGCGGCGCATGGTTTTCTGTTCCGGGCGGGTGGTGTGCTGGCCGTCGGCGTTGCTGCCGAAACCGACGATTTCCGCATGGATATGCGCACCGCGCGCCAGCGCATGTTCCAGTTCTTCCAGCACCAGCATGCCGCCGCCTTCACCGATCACCAGGCCGTCGCGGCCGCTGTCATAGGGGCGTGGGCTGGTTTGCGGTGCGTCGTTTTTCAGGCTGGTGGCGTAGAGCGCGTCAAACACCATGGCTTCGGTGGGGCACAGTTCTTCGGCGCCGCCGGCGAGCATCAACGGCAGGCGCCCGAACTTGATGGCCTCGTACGCGTAGCCGATGCCCTGGCTGCCGCTGGTGCAGGCGCTCGAAGTGGGAATCAAGCGCCCGGTCAGGCCAAAAAAGATGCTGATATTGGCCGCGGTGGTGTGCGGCATCATGCGCACGTAGGAGTTGGCGTTCAGCCCCTCGGCCACCGAGTTGAGCAGCATATTGCCAAAGGCTTTGATCTCATCGGTGCTGCCGGTGGACGAACCACAGGCCACGCCCATGCGCCCGTCCTTGATCGACTCATCCCCCAGTAAACCGGCGTCTTGCAACGCCTGCTCCGCCGCCCACACCGCCAGGCGCGAGACGCGGCCCATGCTGCGCAGTTGCTTGCGCGTCCAGTGGGAGGGCACCACGAAATCGTCGATGGGCCCGGCCAGACGCGTGTTCAGTTCGGTGAAACGGTCCCATTCGTCCATGCGCCGGATACCGCTACGGTTGGCGCGGAAGTTGGCCGAGATGGTCGGCCAGTCGCTGCCCAGGGAGGTCACGCCGGCCATGCCGGTGACGACGACGCGCTTCATTAGCACAGGCCCCCATTCACCGCCAGCACCTGGCGGGTGATGTAACCGGCCTCGGCGGACATGAGGAAGTTCACCGCCCCGGCGACTTCTTCCGGGGTGCCCATGCGCTGTGCCGGGATCATCTTCATCAGTTCCTCGACGGGTACGTTTTCGTCCAGCATGGCCGTGTCGATCAACCCCGGCGCGACGCAGTTGACCGTGATCTTGCGCTTGCCCAGCTCGATGGCCAGGGCCTTGGCCGCGCCGATCAGGCCGGCTTTCGAAGCGCTGTAGTTGACCTGCCCGCGGTTGCCGATCAGCCCCGATACCGAGGTAATGCACACGATGCGCCCGGCCGCGCGACGACGGATCATCGGCATCATCACCGGGTGCAGCACGTTGTAGAAACCGTCCAGATTGGTGCGCATCACCACATCCCAATCGTCCTCCGACAAGGCCGGGAACGCGCCGTCGCGGGTCAGGCCGGCGTTGAGCACCACGCCGTAATAGGCGCCGTGTTGCTCCACATCGGCTTCAAGGATGTGCTTGCAGCTGGCGCGATCCGCCACGTCGAATTGCAGCACCCGCGCCTGCCGGCCCAAGGCCTGGATTTCCACCTGCACCGCATCCGCCTCGGCGCGGCCGCTGCGGCAGTGCAGCACAATGTCGTGGCCCGCCTGGGCCAGGCGCAGGGCAATGGCGCGGCCGATGCCACGGCTGGAGCCGGTGACCAGTACGGATTCAGTCATGGCGTTTCGTCCTTCGATTCATCTAAATAGGCGGCCGCCTGGGGCGGTCGAAATACGTTCAAGCGCGCGCTGGCGTGGAACCCTTCGCCGCGCAGGTGGCATTCGAACACACCCATGCCATTGTCGTCTTCCAGGGAACGCAGGCCGTGGATGCTCAGCTCGGCACCGGCCGGAAAGTGTTCGACGTTGCACTCGAACTTACGCGTGCCCAGCAGGAAGCCCAACGCCACTGGCTCGCCTTTGCGGCGGGCATGGCAGCCGGCATAGGCGGCCACGCTCTGCGCCATCAGCTCGATACCGACCCAGGCCGGCAGGCTGCCGTCAGGGCGGTTGAACAGGCCGCCGGGCTTGACGGTGGCGCGGGTGTGAATCTGTTCTTCGTCGAACGACAGCACCTGGTCGATCAGGATCATGTCGCCCGCGTGGGGGATCAGTTCGGCGAGTGGCCAATCGATCATGGGGCCTCTCCGATAATCAGGCTGACGTTGTTACCGCCGAAGGCAAACGAGTTGCTCATCAGGCGCGTGTTTTTCAAGGGTTCGCCGGCGTGTGCCCACTGCAAGGCGGGGAGCGCAGGGTCGGCCTCGCCGTCCCACACATGGGGCGGCACCTGGCCGTGGCGCAGGCTCAGCCAGCAGAACGCCGCTTCCAGCGCGCCAGCGGCGCCCAGGGTATGGCCGCTCATGGGTTTGGTCGATGAGCAGCTCACGCCGCCGGGGAACAGGCTGGCGACCGCCAGGCTTTCCATGGCGTCGTTATGTTGGGTAGCCGTGCCGTGCAGGTTCAGATAGCCGATCTGCTCCGGCGCCAGTTTCGCGCAGGCCAGTGCCTTGCGCATCGCCTGGAGCGCGCCTTTGCCGCTCGGCTCCGGCGCGGAGATATGGTGCGCATCGCAACTGGCGCCGCTGCCCAACAGGGCGATGGGCGCCGGTTGCCTGCTCATCAGAAACAACACGGCGGCTTCGCCGATATTGATGCCGTCGCGGTTGCGCGAAAACGGGTTGCAGCGCGTGTCGGATACCGCCTCCAGCGCGCTGAAACCGTTGAGGGTCAGCTTGCACAGGCTGTCCACGCCGCCGCAGATCACCGCATCGCACAGGCCCAGGTCCAACAGGCGCCGGGCACTCATCAGCGCACGGGCGCTGGACGTACAAGCGGTGGAAATCACATAGGCCGGGCCGCTCAGTTGCAACCAGTCGGCAAGGAAATTGGCCGGGGCGCTGAGTTCCTGTTGCTGATAGTCATAGGTGCCGGGGAAGCGATTGTCGCGCAGGTACTCGGCAATGCCGCGACTGGCTTCGTCGATGCCCGAAGTGCTGGTGCCGAGCACCACGCCCACCCGCGATGCGCCGTAGGTGTGGATCGCCTGGCGAATCTCTTCTTCGATTTGCAGCGCCGCTTCCAGCAACAGTTGATTGTTGCGACTGCTTTGCTGGCCCAGCTCAGGCGGGATACTCGCCAGCTCGCCCTGCACGCCGCCCACTGGCAACACGCGTTCGGGCACCCAGCCGCTTTCGGCGCGCATGCCCGAGCAGTCACCGGCGAACAGACGGCGGCTGACCTCAGCCTGGCCACGGCCAAGGGCGCAGATCACGCCGAGGGCGTTCAAGTAGGCGCTCATCGTGCGGCACCCAGCGGCGTAATGCGGTAGCTCAAGGGCTGTCCGGCGATGTTCACGCTGAACACCTCTGAAGACTGGTAGATGATTTGCCAATGACCCGGCAGGGTGCGGGTCAGGTCGCGTGCCTGGGCGCTGGGGTACAGCGCGCGCACTTCATCGGCCGACGTCAGGGCAAACAACAGCGCGGCGAACAACTCGCGGGCCTGGGGGTTGGGCGGCAGCAAGCCATCGGCCTGCCACTGGCCATCGACCAGTTTCTGCCGGGCTTGGGGGATGCCCAGCGGATCCATCATCGACCAGCGAATCGCGCCGCCTTCGCGTTGCACCACCAGTAGCCAATCCTGGCTCTGGCCATCCGCCAAGCGCTGCACATGCAGTTGCAGCGGCAGCGGCAAGCTCGGGGTGGTGGCGGGCAGCGGTGGCTGGCTGGCGCAGGCGCTGAGCAGCAACAGGCAGCCGATCAACAGTGCGCGGATCATGGTACGACGCTCGCCAAGGGTTTGCGTGCCACGCAGTTGACCAGGGTTTCTTCGCGCTGCCCCACCGGTTTCGGTCGGCGCAGGCGCAGGCGTTCGAGCAGGCCGAAATCCTTCGAACGGCTCCACCACAGGTACGGGTACGAGACATTCTGCGGGCCGAACTCAAAGCCTTGCTCGCGCAGCATCGCCAGATACCCTTCGGCGCTTTTCTGCACGTGCATGGGGTGGCGGAACAGCCAGCGGATCACCCAGGTGTCGATATAGGCTTCGGTGGATTCGGCAAACAGCAGGTAGCCGCCGGGTTTGAGCACGCGATAGAACTCTTGCAGCGCACGGTGTTGTTCCACCAGATGGTGGAAGGTCTGGTGGCAGAACAGTAGGTCGACGCTGTTGTCCGCCACATCGAGGGTGGCGCAATCGCTGCCGATCAGCTCGACGCTCAAACCCTGGCGCTCGGCCTCGGCCTGGCTCATCTGCAAACTGTGAGGGTCGGCATCCAGGCCGATCAGGCGTGCCGGCGCGAATGCTTGTTGTAGCAGGGTGAACGACTTGCCCTGGCCGCAACCGGCGTCCAGCAGTACCGGCGCCTGGGGCAGCGGCTCGCTGAACAGGCCGCGCAGGTCGTTAATCGCCACGCGCAGCACGTGGTGCTGCCAGGTGTGGCTGCGCAGGAACCACAGGCCGAAGCGGGTTTCCTCGACGTAGTTTTTGCTCAGGTATTGCGTGCTCATACCGGCTCACTCGCACAGATTTCCGACAACATCCGCAAACGTCGCTTGGGCTCGCTGACGAACGGGTTGCGCTCGTCCCACGCATAGCCGGCGAGGATCGAGCTGATCATACGGCGAATCTCCGGGGCACTGCCCGGATGGAAAATAACGTCCTGGAACGTCCCGGCGTACCAGCCTTCGACGTAGCAGCGGAAGGTGTCGACACCGCGTTTGAGGGGCGCGGCGAATTCGGTCTGCCAATCCACCGCCTCGCCGCTCAACTGGCGGTGCAGCACGCCTGCGGCCATGCTGGCCGAGCGCATGGCGATGGTCACGCCGGAGGAGAACACCGGGTCGAGGAATTCCGCCGCATTGCCCAAGAGCGCGAAGCCTGGGCCGTGCAAGGTCGTGACGTTCGCCGAATAGCCGCCGATGGTGCGCGCCGGCGTGTCCCACACGGCGTTTTGCAGCACGCCGGCCAGGCTTGGGGTTTCGGCGATAAAACCGCGCAGGCAGGCGTCGAGGTCATTACCACGGCCGTCGAAGTGTTCCTTGGCCGCGACCACGCCCACCGAGCAACGGCCGTTGCTGAAGGGAATGGTCCAGAACCAGATATCGCGCTGGGTGGGATGGGTGGTGACGAGGATTTTGGTGCGGTCGAAGCCTGGGTGTTCGATGCGATCCTCGATGTGGGTAAACACCGCTTGGCGCACCGGGAAATTCGACGGCGCTTCCAGGTCCAGCAGGCGTGGCAGCACGCGGCCGTAGCCGCTGGCATCGAGCACGAACTTGGCCTTGAGGTGATACTCGCTGCCGTTCTCGCGGCGCACATGCAGGTAGCGGCATTCGCCTTTGAAATCCACGCCGACGATGGTTTCGCCGTAGCGGATGTCCACGCCTTGCAGCGCGGCCTGGTCGGCCAGCAATTTGTCGAACTCGCCGCGTTGCACCTGGAAGGTGGTGGGCTTGCCGTCGCTGAAGGTGTCACTGAAATCGAACGCGCTGTAGCGCTCGCCCCAGGCAAAGGCGGCGCCGGTTTTCAGTTGGAAACCGGCGGCCTGCACGGCGTCCAGCATGCCGGCTTCTTCGATGAAATCGATGCAGTGGGACAGCAGGCTTTCGCCGATCGAGAACCGTGGAAAATGCTGGCGCTCGATGATCAATACATCATGCCCTTTGCGCTTGAGCAGCGCGGCGGCGATGGCACCTGATGGGCCGGCACCGATCACCACGACCTGGCGGCGTTCCATTTCAACTGTGGGCACGAGGGCTCCTTGCCGCATTGGCGATAATCACATTCATAAGGCATGTTTCTGTTGGCCGGCCCAGGGCGCCAGCATAAAGCTGAACGCCAGGCCCAGGCTGACCGATAGACCGAAATTACTGACTGCGGGCGTACTCGACACCGCCAGCAGGCCGAACGACAACCATGTCGTCAGCGCCGCCAGCAGTGTTCCTAGCAGGCTGACCGCAGCGCCGCCGATCTGTTCGCGCATCAGGATCGCGTAGTCGACACTGATCGCCGTCACCAGCAGCAGGCCGAACAGGCTGAACAGCGTCAACGGCTGGCCCAGCCAACCGAGGCTGGCCAGGCTGCACAGCGCGGCGAGCAATGGCAGCGCGACGATACGCAACGCACCGCCGAGGCCAAACGGCACGATCAGCAGGATGACGATCAACCCGCACGACAGCAGTTTCAATTCAGCGGCGCTGATCTGCGTGGCGGCGAACACCCGATTCAAGTCGCCCAGGCGATCCACCAGTTGCACGCCTGGCAGGTCCGCCGCCTGCGCGTGCAGCAACGCTGGGTTGTTCAAGCCTTGCAGGCTGACCATCGTCGCCACACCGCCGTCCACCGGGCCCAGCCACAGGGTGCGCCAGGGTTCGGCCAGCGGGCCCGCTAAGGCGGCATCGATATCTTCGGTGGGCAGGGCCTGCAATTGCGCGATTTCGGCGTGCAGGGCACTGGCGGGAACGCCGAGGTCCAGCAGCGGCTGCCAATGCTGCGGCAGGCGGTTCAACGCGTCACGCACTTGCTGTTGCTCGGCGGGGCGACTGACCAATTGGTTGAGGGCCAGGTAGCCTTGCAGTTTGTTCATGTTCACCAGTTGATCCAGGCGCTGGCCCAGCGTGTCCAGGCGCTCCAGCAACTGGGGTTGATCCGGCGCGCGCACCAGAAAGAACTGGCTGGTGGGCTGGAACCCGGTGATGCGCGCCACGGCCTGGGCCTCCTGGAGCAACTGCGGCGGCGCGCCGATCCATTGGCGAATGTCGTTCTTGGTGTTCAGCTGCCACAGGCCGCCTGCGCAAAACAGCAGCACCAGTGCCAGCAATACGGCACTCGGGACGCGCTTGAGCAAGGCAACGCGCAGTTGCCACAGGCGTTCGGCGATGCGCAGCGGCCATTGCGCTGGGCGCAGTTCGACGCCGTTGAGCAGCGCCGGCAACAGGCACACCGCCGACAGGTAGGCACCCACCAGCCCGGCGGCGGAGAACACGGCGATCTGGGTCAGTGCCGGGAACGGTGTCCAGGCCAGCGCCAGGTAGCCGATGCAACTGGTCGCCAGGCTCAGGCTCAGCCCCGGCAGCGTCAGGCGCAGCGCCGGCCAACTGCGCCACGGTTGCAGGCTCCAGCTTTTGGACAGGTAGTGCAGCGGGTAATCCACGGCCACGCCGATCAGGCTGGAACCCAGCACCAACGTCATCACATGCATATGGTCGAACAGCGCCACACACGCCACCGCGCCGAACAACATCCCCACCAGTACCGGCACGAACGCCAGCAGCACGCGCCAGCGCCGGAACGCCAGCAACAGCAGCAACAGGATGCCCACGGTCGCACCGCCGCCGACCCAGGTGATTTCGCGAGTGGCCTGTTGCTGACCGTTGGCGGCGTACAACAGGCCGCTGGCGGCCAGCAATTGCGCGCCATGCTCGCCGGCCTCGGCGCGGCTGGCTTGGAGCAGGTCCGCCACGCGCAGTGGCAGGTGCATGTCGAAGGCGTTGCCGGTGGTGCGCGCGCGCAGCAGCACCCAGCTCTTGCCGTCGGCATCGGCAATCAGCGCGCCGCTGCCGATGTCCAGTTGCACCGAGCCACGTTGCGGCTGGCTGTTCTGGATGCGCCCGGTCAGGCCCAGCCAATCCTCCTGGCTGGGCACCAGGCTGAACCCGGTGAAGGGGTCGAACAGCGCCTGCACCCGCTGCTGAATGAAGGCGTCGGGGTGTTCGATCAACTGTTCGCGGTCTTTGCCCGACAGTATCGCCAGGCGCCCGCGCAGCAGTTGCTCGCGCAGCGCCGGCAGGTCGGCTTGCAGGTTCCACTGCACTGTTTCAAACAGGCCGCTGGCCTGCCAACGCTCACCCAACTGTTGGGCAACGGCCACTGCCTGCTGGCGATCGGTGTGGCCCACCAGCACCAGCATCTCGCGGTTCAGCGGCTCCTGCATGCGCTGCTCGGCTTGCAGTTCCAGGGCATCCGGCGTGCTGCCGGGCACCAGCTCCATCAGGTTGGCCGACAGCGGCGCGCCATGACGCCACTGCCAGCCGGCCAGGGCCAGTACGGCCACCAGCAGGATCAGGAACAGGCGCGGCAACTGGCGCTCACTGAGCAAAGTCATGCTGCTGCGCATCGCTGAGGGGAAGGTCGGCGCGGCAGTCCTGCATGCGCAGTACGGTGCTGTCGCCCTGGGTTTCCAGCAATTCGATGGTCTGCACCAGCGCGCCGCCATTGATGTTGATCTGGTTGAACACCTGCTTGAGCAGCAGCGAGCGTGGGATCAAGGTCAGCGTCCATTGCGTGGCCTCGCCTTGAAGGTGCAGCTCGAAGTCCCGTTGCAGGCCACTGCTGTCGCCTTGCAGCACGGCGAGGAACAAGCGATTCTGCTCGGCGCCGGCGCTCTTGTTCGGCAGCAGCTGCCAGCCATTGGCATCACGGCGGGCGATGCCTTGGGCGCTGATGCGGTAATCCTGTTGCAGCGGCGTCTTGAGCAGCCACAGCAGGCCGTGGTCCTTGGCCAGGACGAAGGTGCCTTTGCTGACCAATGGCTGCGGCAGGGCGCGCAGGTGTTTTTCCTGGATAAAGCTGCCGTGGATCACCGAGGGTTTGGCCAACTGATCGCTGAGTTGTTGCAGGTCGAAGGCGTGGGCTTGAAGCGACAGCAGCAACGCACCGAGGAAGGTGATCAGTTTCATGACAAGGCCCTGTCGACGGCGTCGATGAAGACTTTGGGGGACGCCAGCTGCATCTCGCGAGTGGCGATGTCTACCGCCACCTGCACGGTGCTGGCGCGGGTCAGGCGCTCGCCGCTGGCCCGGTCGGTAATCAGGTAATTGACCTTCAAGCGGTTCTCCCACTCCACCAGGCTGGCGCGCACGTTGAGGGTCTGGCCGAACACCGCCCCGCGCACATAGCGCAGCTGCATGTCGATGACCGGCCAGGCATAGCCCGAGTCGAGCATGTGCGTGTAGTTGTGGCCGATCTTGTCCAGCAACGCGCAGCGTGCCACTTCCAGGTATTTCACGTAGTGCCCGTGCCACACCACGTGCATGGTGTCGACATCGAAAAACGGCACGAGGATCTCGGTGTCGCAGTGCAACACGCCCTGACTACGCATGCAGCCTCCAGTGTTGTTCGGCGATGCGTTGCAGACACAGGCGCAGCTCGCCTTCCAGGGCGCGGTCTTCGATCACCGGCGGGAAGTCCTTGGCCAGTTCCGCGTGCATGGCCGCCAGGGCCGGTGGCAGCGGGCGGGCATCGTCAGCCTGGGCACGCAGCCACACGCCTTGATTGGCGGCCAGCAGGGTGGCGGCGGCAACCTGCTCGGTCAGCTCCAGCACGCGGATCGCATCGCGAGCGGCGATGGTGCCCATGCTGACTTTGTCTTGGTTGTGGCATTCGGTGGAACGTGAAAACACGCTGGCCGGCATGGTGTTTTTCAGCGCTTCGGCGGTCCAGGCGCTGGTGCCGATCTGCACCGCCTTGAAGCCGTGGTTGATCATGGCGCGATCCGCCGGCGCGCCGGACAGGTTGCTCGGTAGGCCGTGGTTGTAGCGCACGTCCACCAGCAGGGCCAGTTGTCGGTCGAGCAGGTCGGCGACGTTGGCCACCAGGGTCTTGAGGCTGTCCATGGCAAAAGCGATATGCCCGCCGTAGAAATGCCCGCCGTGCAGCACGCGTTCTTCTTCGGCGTCGATGATCGGGTTGTCGTTGGCGCTATTGAGCTCGGTCTCGATAAACCCGCGCAACCAGCCCAGGCTGTCGGCCAGCACCCCGAGCACGTGGGGCGCGCAGCGCAGCGAGTAGCGGTCCTGCAGGCGATGCAGCGGCGCGGTCGGTGCGTCGATGGCCAAGTCCTGGCGCAACCACGCGGCGACTTGCATCTGACCCGGGTGCGGCTTGGCGGCGAACAGTCGTTCGTCAAAGTGCTCGGGGTTACCTTGCAGCGCCACCACGTTCAGCGCGGTAATGCGCGTGGCCAGTTGCAGCAGATAGTCGGCGCGGGCAAACGCCAGGCACGCCAGGCCGGTCATCACGGCGGTGCCGTTCATCAAGGCCAGGGCTTCCTTGGGGCGCAGCACCAGCGGCTGCCAACCCAGTTCGCGATGCACATCGGCGGCCGCGCGGCGCTCGCCACGGAACAGCACTTCACGTTCGCCGGACAGGGTCGCGGCCACGTAGGACAGCGGCGTCAGGTCGCCGCTGGCGCCCACCGAGCCTTCTTCCGGGATCAGCGGCAGTACGTCGTGTTCAACAAACGCTTGCAGGCGCTCCAGCAGTTCAACGCGCACCCCGGACACGCCGTGGCACAGCGACTGCAAGCGCGCGGCCAGCACCGCACGGGTGGCCTGGGCGTCGAGCAATTTGCCCAAGCCGCAGCCGTGGAAGGTGTACAGGTGACGGGGCAGGGCTTCGACATGCTGCAACGGTACCGCCACCACGCAAGAGTCGCCGTAGCCGGTGGTCACGCCGTAGATCACGCCTTCCTTGTCCAGCAGCGAGTCGAGGAACTGCGCGCCCTTGGCGATGCGCTGGCGATAGGCCGCGTCGCCTTGCAACTGGGTAGGCACCTGACGGTTGGCCAGGGCCAGCACGTCTTCGATGCGCAGGGGGCGTTCGCCAAAGGTTACCGGCTCAAGATGCGTCGTCATCGGTCTTCCAGAAAGGGTAAAAGTTGAACCATTGTTGGGGCGCTTCCAGGCAGAAATCAGCCAGGCGCGCGGCGTAGCGTGAGGTCCACTGGGCGATGACCTGCTCGCGGGTGCTGCGTTTCCATTCGATCGATGGCGCGAACGGCTCGATGGTCAGGCGATAACGGCCATTGTGCTTGAGGCACATCAGCAGGTTCACCGGGCAGTTGAGCAGGCCGGCCAAGAGCCAAGGGCCCTGGGGAAATGCGGCGGCATGCCCGAGGAAATCCACGCGCACCGTGCGCCCGCCGTGCAGCGGCACGCGGTCGCCGGCAATCGCCAGCCATTCGCCTTCGTCCAGGCGCTGGCTGAGCAACAGCATGGTGGCCGGGTCCAGCTCGCTGACCTGGATCAGGCGCAAATGGGTCGCGCCGGCTTCGCCCAGCAAACGGTTGAAACGTTCGGCGTGCTTGGTGTGTACCAGCACGTTCATGGTCACTTGTTCGCCGATTTCCGCCAGGGCGCGGCACACTTCCAGATTGCCCAGGTGCGCCCCCACCAGCATCTGCCCGCGCTCGCCGCGCAATTGCGCGCGTAGTTTGGCCGGGTCGTTGATATCGATTTGTTCGATGCGCAGCTTGCCGTTCCACACATCGAGCTTGTCGAGCAGGGCGTCGGCGAAGGCCATGAACTGGCCGAAGACTTTTCTATGGGAGGGGCGCAGTTCATCGCGCCCGCTCCACTCGGCCAGGCGTTGCTGGTACTGCCAGGCGCTCTGGCGCGCGGTGCGGCCGAACACGAAGAAGTACAAAACGATGCCGTACAGCACCGGGCTCAGCAGGCGCCGGCCCAGCACTTTGGCGGCGAACGCGGTGAGTTTCATCAGCCAGTAGCTGCCGCGTTCTTCGCGGTCGGCCCAGTGCTTGGTGCTGTCGCTCATGCCTGCCACCGCCGCCACAGGATCATCGGCGCGCGCACCAGCATGCCGAAGAACAAACGCGTGTGCATGGCGCTGATGCGCACGTTGTCGTGGAACAGCCGGAAGTGCGACAGGCCATCGGCCGGGTAGTGGACTTGGGTGGGCAGCCAGCGCATTGGTTGGTTGCGCCAGGCCAGGCGCACCAGGATGTCCGAGTCGAAGTCCATGCGCGTGCCGATGTAGGCCGAGTTCATCAGTGCCAACACCGGGGCCAGCGGGTACACGCGAAAGCCGCACATAGAGTCGCGGATTTGCAGCGACAGGGTGTTGATCCACACCCACACATGGGTCAGGTAGCGAGCGTACAGGCGGCCTTTGGGCACGCTGTCGTCGTATTCGGGGTAGCCGCAGATCAGCGCGTCGGGCTGGCGGCGGGAGGCGTCGATAAAAGTCTCGACTTCGCGCAGGTCGTGTTGGCCGTCGGCATCGACCTGCAAGGCATGGGTAAAGCCCTGGCGTGCGGCCTCACGAAAACCGGCCATCACCGCGCCGCCCTTGCCCTGGTTGGTCGGCAGGGTCAGCAGGGTGACATTCTCCAGCCGCGCCAATTGCGCCAGCACCGCTGCGCAGGCCGGGCTGCTGCCATCGTCCACCAACAGGCACGGCAGGCCGCTTTTCAATAGGCTATGGACCACGGCGGGCACGGCGGCTTCGTGGTTATAGACCGGGATCAGGGCGCAGGGCTTATGCATGGGCGGCTTCCAATTGGATGCGGCCGCTGGAACAGGCCGCGATGCCGTTGCGGTAGGCGAAATACAGCTTGCCGCGCTCTGCGTCGAAGCGCAGGTGCAGTTCGATCCGGTCGCCCGGGCGTATCAGTTGCTGGAACTTGAGCACTTCCATACCGGCAAAGGTCGACGGCAAATCCAGCAGTTGTTGGCCGAGGTTGAATGCCCACTCCACCTGCACCACTCCCGGCAATACCGGAGTGACCGGGAAATGCCCGCTGAAATAGGCCAGGTCCGGCGGCACGCTCAGTTGCAGTGTCCACTCGCCGTTAGCTTCAACCTGTTCCAACACCTGCGGCGCCTTGGGCCGTGGCGCCATGAGCAGCGCCGCCACGTCGGCCTGGGGCAGTTTGCCTTGGGCGTTGAGTGGCAGTTGGCTCAGCAGGCGCCAGCGGCGTGGCAGGGCCAGGGCTTCGCAATGTTGGCTCAAGTGCCGGCGCAGGGTCTGGGTAACGCTGCGCCGGCCCTGATTGCGCAGTGCATGCAGGCCGGCGGCGCTCAGCACCACCAGCGCGCCGAGGGACGCGCGGCTTTCCTGAACCACGCCCAATCGCGTTTCGGCGACCCATGGATGGGTCATCAAGGCCTGTTCGAGCATGGGCAGGGAGATACGTTTTTCTTCCAGCTTGACGATGCGGTCCAGACGTCCCAGCAGCTCGAAGCGGCCATCGGCATGCAGGCGCGCGGCGTCGGCGGTCTGCTCGATATGCCCAGGGGGCAGGTACGGCGACGCGATGCGCAGGGCGCCGTCGGCATCCTGGCTCAGGTGCACATCGGCAAACGGCTGCCAAGGTCGGTTAGCCTGGCGCCAGGCGATGCCGCCGGTTTCCGAACTGCCGAGGATTTCCGTGGGCCATTGCCGCAAGCGCTCATACAGACTGCTGGCGGCTTCCATCGGCAGCGCACCGCCGGATGAGAACACCCGCGCCACTTGGCTCAATGCCGGCCAATCGAGGTTGTCGCCCATGCGCTTGAGCAGCGCCGGGCTGGCCACCCAGGCGAACCGGGCGTGTTCGCGGCTGGCGCGCTGCAAATCTTCGGGGAAGGCCAGTTGTTGACGTACAAATGTGCGACCGGCGCACAGCGGCCACAACACGCGGAACAGCAAGCCGTAGATATGCTGCGTGGCGACGCTGCCGATGATGCAGGCACCGTCGAGGTCGGCGCCCCACAAGGTTTCCAGGGCCTGCACTTCGTTGGCCAACTGGCGCAGGGTCTTGTCGATGCGCTTGGGTTCGCCGCTGGAGCCGGAGGTGCACAGGCTCAATTGGCAGGTGTCCAGGTCCAGCGCGGACGGGCTCAGGGCAGTCTGATACAAGGCGTCGAGGTCCGCGGCCTCGGTCAGCCAGGCGTCGACGGCGTCGGCCCAGCGTTGACGGGTTTGGGGCTGCAGGTCGGCGGGCAGCAACACGCTGACCCCGGCACGCCAGGCTCCCAGTAGGGCGATTGCCAGCAGGCCGGCATCTTCCAGATGCACGGCCACGCGTTGGATGCCACGGCGTTGCAGCCCGGCGCCCAGGCGCAAGGCCTGGTCCCACAGTTGGGCGTGATTCAGGTCTGCGCACACCGAACGCTGCGCCACCGGCTCAAGCAACAGATGCTCAAGGTTCAACCAATTCATACGCGGCCCCGCACCCTTTGTCGTACCAGCCATTCCACGGCAAACAGCAGCCCCATCAGCCCGTAGGCGATCAGGCCGTTGTACAACGTCCACCAGCTCAGCGGTGCCCACAAGGTGAGGGCGGCCGCGAGCAGGCCGTTAGCTAAGAAGAAAACACTCCAGACCACCGTGACCTGGCGCGTGTACACAATTGCCTCGGGCGGCAGCTGCGGTTCCGTCATCCGCGCCAGGCGCTCAACAATCGGTGGGCCGTATTTCAGGCTCAAGCCGAACAGCGTGAGCATGAACGCACTGACCAGGCTCGGGTACCAGCGCAACAGCAGCGGGTTGTCGAACCAGGCCAGCAACAGGCAGAACACGATCACCGCCACCGCCATCCAACGGCTGCCAGGGCGCCGCGTAGCGGTGAGCGCCCGCAACAGCCATAGGCTGCCCAGCAGCAGGCCGAATTGCCACGGCGCAAAATGCTCGGTGCCGTAATACACCGCGAAGGGGTACAGCAGCCCCGCCAGCAACAGGCCAAGGCCGATCAGCCGGCTCATGCGGCTGGTTGGACCAGACGGTACACCGCCTCAACCACATCGTTCACGGTGCGCACGGCCTTGAACTCCTCGGCAGCAATCTTCTTGCCGGTCTGGCGCTTGATATGGTCGATCAGGTCCACCGCATCGATGCTGTCGATTTCCAGGTCCTGGTACAGGTTGGCGTCGAGGGTCACGCGTTCAGGTTCCAGTTCGAACAGTTCCACCAAGGCATCGCGCAGGGTGTTGAAAATATCGTCACGAGTTTGCATGGTCCGGTCTCAAGCTGCCTGGCGGGCCGTGACGAACGCCGCAAGGCTGGCCACGTTGGTGAAGTGGTTGCGAGTGTCCTTGGCGTCGGCATCGATCTTGATGCCGTACTTTTTCTGGATGGCCAGGCCCAGTTCCAGGGCGTCCACCGAATCCAGGCCCAAGCCTTCGCCGAACAGGATCTGGTCGCTGGGGATATCTTCCGCGCCGATGTCTTCCAGGCCCAGGGCCTCGATGATCAGCGTCTTTATGTCGTGCTCAAGGCGTTGTTTGTCGCTCATCTTCGGCGAGCTCCTTAATGAAATAGTGGTGCAGGTAATCGTTGAGCTTGCGTGAAGCCTGGGGCGCGGGGCCCAGTGCAGCGAACGCCTGTGGTTCTATATCGGCGCCAACCCGCAAACTGAAGTGCACGCGGCGTTTAGGAATGCGATACCAGGGTTCGGCCTTGGTCAGGGTGGTGGGGCTGACCTTGATCACGACGGGGGTGATGATTGTCGCACCTCGCAATGCAATGGCGGCGCCCCCGCGATGAAAGGCCGGCGCGGCACCGGGAGTGGTGCGGGTGCCTTCGGGAAAGATGATCAGGGTTTGCCCGCTTTGCAGTGCAGCGGCGGCGGCATCGAGCATCTCGGCGCTGCCGTCGTTGCTGATATAGCCAGCGTCGCGCACCGGCCCGCGGGTGAAGGGGTCCTGCCACAGGCTCTGCTTGACCACGCAATTGGCCTGGCGCACCAGGCCGATCAGAAACACCACATCGATCAGCGACGGGTGGTTGGCAATGATCATCTGGCCGGGGCGTCCGAGTTTTTCCGCGCCTTCGACGCTATAAGTCAGCACGCCCGCGCGTTGCATCAGGCGGATAAAGAACCAGAACAGCCAACTGATGGTGTGCCGCGCGCGCCCTCGATGCCGGGCCGCACTGCCTGGCAGGCAACTGAGCAGGGGGAACACCAGCAGGCGCAAGCACAGCCCACCGAAACCGAACAGCACGAAGCTGGCAGCGGTGGCGAACAGGCGCCAGTAGTAGGCGTCCCGGGGCTTGTTGGTCATGGCTTGCGTTGCCAATTCCATACGCGGTTCTTCCAGGCATGTTGGCAGGCACCCTGGTCGGTGAGCAGGGCGCGCAGCAGGTTCAGGGCGTGGGGCCACTGGGTTTGAGTGGCTTGGACACTGCCGGTGGTGAGTTCCAGTTGCCACTCGTCGCCTGGGGTGAGCAACAGGCCGAGTGCATACGGAAACGGCACGTCATGGATCCAACTGGTATAGGCGGCGGGCGGCTGTTCTTCGGTGATCACCAGCAGCACCGCCGGCGCGCCTTCCTGGAGCAGCGCGGCGGCTTCGAGCAGACCGTGTTCCAGGCCGTCGCCGGCGGCAGCGAGGGCGGTCATCTCGCTGGTTTCATTACGCAGGATCGACCACAGGCCGATCACGGCGTTGTGCACCGATAGGCTGAACTGGGTCGGCGACAGCGGTTGTTCGTGGGCCAGGTCGCTGAGGATATCGAGGGTGCGCGGGGTTTCGCCGTGGCGCGAAATGAACACCAGCGGCAGGTCTTGAAGGCCCTCGGCCAGCGGCCAGCCCACACTGAACGCCATGCGCGCCAGACGGCTCAAGCGCCGACGTTGTATTGCCGGCAGAAATGACACATCGGGAGAAGCTTCGCTTTCAGGCAGCAACACCGGGGCCTGGCACCACGCGTGCCAGTCGTCCGCACTCTCCAGGCCAGGGGCCCAGGCGCGCCATTGGGCGATGTTGAAATTGATCACTGAGAAGTTATCCCGCCCCTGCGGGCTTCCATGTGCGGCATTTGGCCCCGAATACCGGGACAGGCAGCAAGCGCCGAATGGCGCGCATTATCCGGGTGCCGTGGGGTTCTAGCAAACATTGGTAAAAAAATGTTCAAGGCCGATTACAAAATCGTGGGAAAGATTTGCAGATTGTCCGTTACCCAGGCGCTAGTTGGGCTGTCGGACCCTTCCTAAACCTTCGTGTGTGACGTACTACGGCTTTCGGTCGATGCAGCAGTGCATGGATGAACGAGGTAGCTAACAGGCGCTTTTGCCCTCTACACTCGGACATTCATTGATACACGGAGGTTTTTCCATGCGGCGTGTGGTGTTCAATCAGAAAGGCGGCGTGGGCAAATCCAGCATCGCCTGCAACCTGGCGGCGGTCAGCGCCAGCGAAGGCTATCGAACCCTGTTGGTTGACCTGGATGCACAAGCCAACTCTACCCAGTACCTGACCGGCCTGACTGGGGACGATATCCCCATGGGGATCGCCGATTTTTTCAAGCAAACCCTGTCTTCCGGACCGTTTTCCAAGAAGAACAAGGTGGATATCTACGAAACGCCCTTCGATAACCTGCATGTGATCACCGCTACCGCCGAGTTGGCGGACCTGCAGCCCAAGCTCGAAGCCAAGCACAAGATCAACAAGTTGCGAAAACTGCTGGACGAGCTGGACGACGATTACGACCGCATTTACCTCGATACCCCGCCAGCCTTGAATTTCTATGCGGTTTCGGCGCTGATTGCCGCTGATCGCGTATTGATCCCCTTCGATTGCGACAGTTTCTCGCGCCAGGCGCTGTACGGTCTGTTGGCGGAAATCGAAGAGTTGAAAGAAGACCATAACGAAGGGCTGGAAGTAGAAGGCATTGTGGTCAACCAATTCCAGGCCCGCGCCAGCTTGCCGCAACAGATGCTCGACGAGTTGATCGCCGAAGGCCTGCCGGTGCTGCCGGTGTACCTGGCCAGTTCGGTGCGCATGCGCGAGTCGCACCAGGAAAGCCGCCCGCTGATCCACCTGGACCCACGGCATAAGCTGACTCAGCAATTTGTGGAACTGCATAACCTGCTGGAAAACGCCTGACCTTCAAGCACCACACAGATCCAAGGTGGGAGGGGGTTGCCCCCCACCCACGGCGTCCAGCATTGTCTCGGTGCGGTTATATCCCCTGGCTACGCAACCAGCTCATCAATTGCGGCAGCGGAAACGCGCCGCTCTGGCGCGCCACTTCGCGGCCGTTCTTGAACAGGATCAAGCTGGGGATCGAGCGAATCCCCAATTGCGCCGACAACTGCTGGTTGGCCTCGCTGTCGAGCTTGGCCAGGCGGCACTTGCCTTCCAGCTGACCGGCTGCTTGTTCAAACACCGGCGCAAACGACTTGCACGGCCCGCACCAGTCGGCCCACACGTCCACCAACAGCGGCAGATCGCCCTTGATCTGGCTGGCGTAGTCGCCTTGTTTCAACTCAAACGGCTTGTTCAGCAATACGGGTTGCTTGCAACGCCCGCATTTGGGCGCATCACCCAGGCGTTCGCCGGGGATGCGGTTGAGGCCGTTGCAATGGGGGCAAGGGATGACAAGAGGTTCGGACATGATGGGCTCCTGGGGATGGCCAATGGATTCTATTTGGCGCCGCCGCCGGTGTTTATCAAGGTAGCCAGCTGGGGTCGACCTCTCGATTTCACGACGAGCAACTGATTTCCAGGTGTTTGCCCCAATCCGGAGGCCGCTGCGCGTACTGTTCCATGCCGGGCTGTTCCTCGAACGGCTTGCTCAGCACCTCATGTAGCCGCCGCACTTCGCTGTAATCGCCTGACTCGGCGGCGGTAATGGCGTTTTGTGCGAGGTAGTTACGCAGGATGTACAGCGGGTTGACCGCGTGCATGCGTTCGCGGCGTTGTTCTTCGGTGTAGTCGCCGTTCCGTGTGATCCGCGCTGTGTACAGCTTGGCCCAGGCATCGAACCCGGCCAGGTCGACAAAGTCATCACGCAAGCGGCTCACGGCCAGCGCGGCCGGTTCATCCCCCAGGCGGCGGAAGAACAAGGTGTAGTCCACGCCACTGTTCTGCATCAGTTGCAGCAGGCGTTCCACCAATTTCTGGTCAGCCTCTTCGGCCGTGGTAAGGCCCAGGCGGCGGCGCATCAAGTCCAGGTAATGGGCTTGGTACAGCGGCAGGAATAAACCCAGCGTTTCCTTCAAGGCATCGACGCTGATAAACGGCGTGAGCGCCTGGGCCAGCGCGCTGAGGTTCCATTGGCCAATCGGCACCTGGTTGCTGAAGGAATAGCGCCCTTCATGGTCGGAGTGGTTGCAGATGAAGTGCGCGTCGAAATCATCCAGAAACGCAAACGGCCCGAAGTCGAAGGTAATGCCCAGGATCGACATATTGTCAGTGTTCATCACCCCGTGGCAGAAACCATAGGCCTGCCATTTAGCGATCAGTTCGGCGTTGCGCTCGACGATTTCGCGGAACATCGCCAGGTACGGCTCCGGCTGTTCGCGGCATTCGGGGTAGTGCAGGTTGAGTACGTGCTCGGCCAGTTGCGCCAACTGCTCGGACTTTTGGGTGTAATAGAAATATTCGAAATGCCCGAAGCGGATATGGCTCGGCGCCAAGCGCAGCAGCATGGCGCCGCGCTCCTGTTTCTCGCGCCATACGGGTGTGTCGGAGCCGATCACGCACAGCGCGCGGCTGCTGGGGATGCCCAGCGCGTGCAGCGCCTCGGATGCGAGAAACTCACGGATCGACGAGCGCAAAACCGCGCGGCCATCGCCCATGCGCGAGTAAGGCGTCATTCCCGCACCTTTGAGGTGCAGGTCCCAGTGCTCGCCGGCGGCGTTGTATGCCTCGCCCAGCAGCAAGCCGCGGCCATCGCCCAGTTGTGGGCTGTAGCCGCCGAACTGATGGCCGGAATACACCATCGCCCGGGGCTCTGCTTCGGCCCACAGTTTGTGGCCGCCAAACAGCTCGGCGAACAGCGGCGTGTCGGCCACCGATGGGTCGAGGTCGAGCAAGGCCATGGCCGCAGGACTGGCCACTACCAGGCGCGGCTTGTCGAGAGGTTCGGGCAGAACGTGGGTTGAAAACGCGTCGCCCAGGCGTGCGAAGCGGTTGTCGAAGGTCAGGTCGTCGAGGGCTTTCACCGGCCATCTCCAGCAGAATGTCCGAGCATTCTGCTGGGGATAGAGGGTTTAGTCGAGTTTGCTCGGCGGCGGTTCCGGTGCATCGACGACTTTGCCGGCGGGCGGCTCGGGGGCATCCGTGCTCGGTTGCGCGCCGACGATGGTCTTACGCTCGTCCTCCACCGGCACTAGTTTGTACTCCTGCCCGTGCATATTCTTGAGGTACACCTCCATCTGCCGGAACGAGATGTTGATGTGCTGTTTCTTGAATTCGCGGTTGATGTAGCGGTTGACCTCGTCCAGCACCGGGTTGCGGTCGCCCAGGTCACGCACATGCATGCGCAGTTCGTGGTCCAGGGTGCTTTCGCCGAAGTTGAGGAAGTACACGTGGGGTTCCGGATCTTTCAGAACCCGTGGGTTTTCCCTGGCGGCCTTGAGTAACAATTCCTTCACCAGGTCCAGGTCGGAGCCGTAGTCCACCCCCAGTTTCAAGGTCACGCGGGTGATGGTGTCGGTCAGCGACCAGTTGATCAGTTGCCCAGTGATGAAAGTTTTGTTCGGGACAATGATGTCCTTGCGGTCGAAGTCGGTAATCGTAGTGGCGCGGATGCGGATCTTGCTCACCGTGCCCGACAGGTTGCCGATGGTGATGGTGTCGCCGATACGCACCGGGCGTTCGAACAGAATCATGATGCCGGAGATAAAGTTGGCGAAGATCTCCTGCATACCGAAGCCCAACCCCACCGACAGCGCCGCCACCAGCCATTGCAACTTGTCCCAGCTCACGCCGAGGGTAGAGAGGGTTGAGACAAAGCCCACGCCGGCAATGATGTAGGACAGCAAGGTAGTGGTGGCGTAGGCGCTGCCCTGGGCCAGATCCAGTTTGGACAGCACCAACACTTCCAGCAGGCCGGGCAGGTTGCGCGCCAGGGCGAAGGTGATGCCGATGATGATCAGCGCGCCGAGCAAATCGCCGATGCTGATAGGCACCATGCTGATATTCGCGCCAGTGCCGCTGGTGTATTCGTACAGGGTGACGTTGTCCAGGTAGGAAAATACCGAGATCAGATCCGACCACACCCAGTACAACGCCGCAATAAAGCCGCCGAGCAGGGCCAGGCGGATCAGGCGCATGGACTGTTCGTTGACCTGTTCGATATCCAGTGTCGGCTCTTCGATCACCGCTTCGCCATCGCCGGCCTCCTTGGCCGCCTGACGTTTGGCCAGGGCGCGGGAGTAGGCCAGGCGACGGGCCGCCACGCCCAGGCCACGGACGAAGGTGGCTTCGATCACCAGCCAGAACATCAGCAGGTACAGGGTATTGATCAAGCGGTCGCTGAGTTTGAGGGCGGTGTAGTAGTAGCCGAAGCACACCGCGATAAACAGTGCGATAGGCAGTGCGGTAAACAACAGGCCCACGGCTTTGCGAAACAACGATGCTTTTTCGTGGGTGGGGCTGTGGAGCAGCAGGCGACCCAGCAGCCAGGCCATCAGCGCGTAGCAGGTCAGCACCACGCCGATGCCCAGCACGTCGTCGGCCAGCGCCGCCGGTTGGTGCTCGGCGATAGCGACCACGGCCACCAGGGCCAATACCACCAGGCCGAGCTTGCGCACCCAGCCCTGGAGGAATTCGACCTGGGGTTTTTCCCAGCGGAAGTGCAGTTCCGCCACGCCACCAGGCGCGAGAATCCGGTAAGCGGTGTAGAACACTAGCCACGCCTGGGCCAATTGCAACAGGGCCGAGCCCAGGTTGGCGTTCTGCCCGCGTGCGTCGATCTGCAGCGCGTAGCCGCATAGGGCCAGGCCCAGGGACACCGGCATTGCCAGCAAAATATTGATCAAAATGGCCTGCGGCGTATGCCACTGGCTGTCGCGCTTGAAGTGGCCGATGTCCAGATGGACCTTATTCAGGCGCTGATACAGGGCCTTGCGGCGCCACAGCAGCGCGCCGATCAACAGCAGCAGCGGCAGGAACAGCAGCGGGCGCTGGATCAGGCCGTCATACAACTCGCTGAGGCTGGAGGCCCACGGCAGGGTGGTGATTTGCTTGCTCAGGTGCGCCGGTACGGTTTCCAGCCACTCGGTGTCCAGCGGCTTATTGCTGGGAATCCAGAACATCTGCTCGTCCAGCGTCGCGCGCAGGGTGGTGGCGGTGCTGAGCAGTTGTTTCTGGTTCAGTTGCAGGGTGATGGATTCGTTCAGCAACGCGCTCAACTCGCGGCTCAGGCGTTCGAGCAAGTCGCTGCGGGTGATCGCCAGTTCCAGCAGGGTGCGCCGCAGTTGCGGGGTCACGTCGTCCGGGGGCTGGTTGGCCAGCAGGTTATCCACATAAGCGCTGGGGGAGCTGATCAGCTCGCGCTGCTGGTTGACCTCAAACTGATACAGCCGAATGTTGGCGATATCGTCCGCCAGGTCACGGTCCACCGTGAGACGCGGCAGGGCTTGTTTCTGTTTGTAGAGAATTTTGGACAGCAGCAGGCTGCCCTTGAGCACGTTGATCTGCTCGTCCAGCGCCGAATCGCTCTGAGTGACGGCGTCCAGCTGTTGTTTGGTTTGCAGGTTTTTCTGCGTCAGGTCGTTGAGGCGGTCGGTGCTTTTGAGCAGGTAGTCGGACAGCTTCAGGTTGGCTGCGCTTTCCGAGGCCAGCAGGCTGCTGCCGCCGGCTTTCTGCGCCTCGATGGACTGTTGGGTCACCGTCTGCTGGCTCTGGGCCAGACGCTTCTGATTGATCAGGGTTTGCAGATCCTGGATTTCCTGTTCCAGGCGCGCGGTCTTTTCCTGGATCAGGTCGTGCTGGCTGTTGCCCAGGTCTTGCAACTGACTGTTGCCCGCCAGTTCCTGACGCCGCAGCGGGATCAGCGCATTCAGGGCCGCCAATTCGGCGTTCAACTGATTGCGTTGGTCGCTGCTCAGGGCTTTGCCGTTGTCCTTGCCGGACTTGAGAGTAGCGTTGATCTGCTGGATGCGCGTCTGGCTGCTGCTGATTTCGGTCTGGGCGCGCTCTGGGCGGGTTTGGGCGGCGATGGTCAGGCTGTTGGCGTCGGCCAGTTCTTTTTGCAGGTCGCCTTGCTGGGTGCTGCGCTGCACCAGCAGCTGTTCCAACTGCGGGATCGGCAGGCTGGCATACCGCTGGGCCACTGGAATGATTTTGGTGGCCTTGAGCCGTGTCAGCTCGCGCTGGTTTTCGCTGGTCTGGCGCGGGGCGTCGTCCAGCTGTCGCTTGAGATCGACCAGGCGCTGCTCGTAATCCTGCTTGTTGCTCAGATACGTGAGAGTTTGCTGCAGGATGGTCTGCAGCGCCTTCATATCGGCATCGGGCAGTTTGCGGTCGGGCAGCTTGTCCAGGGATTGCTGGATGGCGTCGGCGCTGGGCGGGTCGGCAGCGTAGACGTTGCCGACGCAAAGGGTCAGACCCAGCAGGGCAGTGGCGAGAAAAGAGCGCAGGATTGGCATAGAGACCGGTCGAGCTAGTGAAGAATCGGGGGCGTTGTCGCCCCGCAGTTTAGAGGAAGAGTCCGGGCCCCGGGCGACTTCCTTCGGGGAATCTGACGCCCACTTTGCCGATCTTGTTCCCGTCCATGACCGCGACGGTCCAGATGGTGTTGTTCCACTCCACCTGGTCGCCCACCACCGGGGCGCCGCCGACTTTTTGGGTGATGAACTGGCTTAGCGGCGTATCCGGGTCGATACCTTCGAGCTTGAGGCCATACAGCGCCGACACCGCGCCCAGCTGGGCGTCGCCTTCCAGCACGAAATCGCCGAAGAAGCGCAGGTCCAGACCACGCTGCGGCGCCTGGCTGAACAGCTTGCCCAGGGCCGGCAGGTTGTGTTCGTGGCCGATTACGCAGAGCAGATCATCGACTTCCAGCACCGTACTACCCGACGGATGGAGCAGTTGCTGGCCACGAAAGAGGGCGGCGATGCGCGTGCCTTCGGGCATTTTCAACTCGCGCAGGGCCGCGCCGATGCACCATTTCTCCGCGCCCAGGCGGTAGACGAACAGTTCCCACTCGCTGGTGACGTGGACTTCCAGTGCCGCCCGTGAGATCGGCGCCGGGTCCGGTGGCACCGTGACTTTAAGCAGCTTGGCCACCCACGGCAGGCTCGTGCCCTGTACCAGCAGCGACACCAGCACGATAAAGAACGCCAGGTTGAAATACAGCTGGGCATGGGGCAGGCCAGCCATCAGCGGGAACACCGCCAGAATGATCGGCACCGCGCCGCGCAGGCCGACCCAGGCGATAAAGGCTTTTTCGCGGCCGTGGAAGGCCTTGAAGGGCAGCAGGCCGACCATCACCGACAACGGCCGCGCGAAGAGGATCATCCACAGCGCCAGGCCCAGGGCCGGCAGGGCGATGGGCAGCAGATCGTGGGGCGTGACCAGCAGGCCCAGCACCAGGAACATGCCGATCTGCGCCAGCCAGGCCATGCCATCGAGCATATGCAAGATGCCGTGACGGCTGCGCACCGGGCGGTTGCCGATCACCAGGCCGCACAGGTACACCGCGAGGAAGCCGCTGCCGTGGAAGGCGTTGGTCAGGGCAAAGACGAACAGGCCGCCAGCGATCACCAGAATCGGATAGAGGCCGGTGGCCAGGTTGATGCGATTGACCATCTGCAACATCAGCCAGCCGCCGCCCAATCCGACCAGGCCGCCGATGCCGAATTCGCGCACCAGATGGGTCAGTAGGCTCCAGTGCAGGCCAGTCTGGCCGCTGGCGAGCATGTCGATCAGGGTGACAGTGAGAAACACCGCCATCGGGTCGTTGCTGCCGGATTCGATTTCCAGGCTGGCGCTGACCCGCTCGTTCAAGCCCTTGCCGCCCAGCAGCGAGAACACCGCCGCGGCGTCCGTGGAGCCGACAATCGCGCCGATCAGTAAGCCTTGGATAATGTTGAGGTTGAACAGCCAGGCCGCTGCCATGCCGGTGAGGCCGGTGGTAATCAACACCCCCACCGTGGCCAGCGACAAGGCCGGCCAAAGCGCCACACGGAAACTCGCTACTCGGGTTCGCAAGCCGCCGTCGAGCAGGATCACGGCCAATGCGAGGTTGCCCACCAGGTAGGCGGTCGGATAGTTGTCGAAGATGATGCCGCCGCCGTCGACGCCGGCGACCATGCCCACGGCCAGGATAATCACCAGAATCGGGATGCCCAGGCGTGATGAAAGAGAACTCACCAGAATGCTCGCACTCACCAGCAACGCGCCGATCAAGAACAGGCTGTTGATGGTCGTCGCATTCAAAGGCAGTACTCCATGAGCTGATACAAAAGACGGGGCGCAAACTGACCATGCAGTCTGCGTGCCAGGGATTCTAACCTGTTGAATTGCTGCCCTGTCAAAAAGCTTTTCCTAATTCCATGGATCCAAATGTGGCAGGGGGCAAGCCCCCGATGGGGGTATGTCAGTCCGCTTATCTGTAACTGGCCCGCCACTATCGGGGGCAAGCCCCTCCCACATTTCAAGCCAGTGCAGGCAGTTAGAGGCGGAAGCGGCCTACCATGCCGTTGAGATCCACCGCCAGGCGCGACAGCTCACCGCTGGCCGCGCTGGTCTGGCTGGCCCCGGTGGCCGATTGCACCGACAAATCACGAATGTTCACCAGGTTGCGGTCCACTTCCCGCGCCACCTGCGCCTGCTCTTCCGCTGCGCTGGCGATCACGAGGTTGCGTTCGTTGATCTCGACGACCGCGCTGTTGATGGTTTCCAGGGACAGCCCTGCACCTTTGGCGATGTTCAGCGTCGATTCCGCGCGCTCGGTGCTGTTGCGCATCGAATCCACCGCGTGCTCGGTGCCGGCTTGGATGCTGCCGATCATCCGCTCGATCTCGCTGGTGGACTGTTGGGTGCGATGGGCCAGGGCACGGACCTCATCGGCGACCACCGCAAATCCACGCCCGGCTTCACCGGCACGGGCGGCCTCAATGGCGGCGTTCAGAGCCAGCAGGTTGGTTTGGTCGGCCAGGCCGCGAATCACGTCCAGCACTTTGCCGATGTCCCGCGACTCAGTGGCCAGGTCACCGATCAAGGTGGCGGTGGCCTGCACGTCGCCGCTCATACGCTCGATGGCGCTGACGGTTTCCTGCACCAGATCGCGGCCGTCGCCGGCGGAGGCGGTGGCGTTGCGTGAGGCTTCGGAGGTGCTCACGGCATTGCGCGCGACTTCCTCGACGGCGCTGGTCATTTCGTTGACCGCGGTGGCGGCCTGTTCAATTTCGTTGTTCTGTCGGGTCAGGCCGCGCGCGCTTTCGTCGGTGACCGCGTTCAGCTCTTCTGCCGCCGACGCCAACTGACTGGCCGAGCCGGCGATGCGTTGCAGGGCGTCGCGCAGTTTGGTCTGCATCTTGGCCATGGCGGCGAGCAGGCGGCCGGCTTCGTCGCTGCCGTCGACCTGGACCGGCTGCGTCAGGTTACCCTCGGCGATGGTCTCGGCGGCATTCAATGCCTGGGAAATCGGCACGGTGATGCTGCGGGTCAGTAGCCAAGCGAACAGCATTGTCAGCGCTGTGGCGATCACCAGCAAACCCACCACCAGGTCAACGGCCAGGTCGTATTGGTCTTTAGCTTCCTGGTTGGTTGCCAACGCCATGGTGTTGTTGATATCCAACAGACGCGTCAGCACCGCGTTGACTTGCTCCGAGTTGCTCAGCAACTCAGTGTTAAGCAGGTTGCGCAGCTCATCTATCTGATTGGCCTGGGACAGGCTCTTCATGCGGGCTTCGATCTGGTGGTACTGGCCAAGCAGTCGCACATATTCATCGTACGCAGCGCGCTCTTCGCGGCTTTCAATCAGCTTTTCGTAGGTAGCCTGTGCGGTGCGGATCTGCTGGTTGCGCAGTTCGAACGCTTCCAGGGTTTTTTGCTGCACGTCCGGTTCACGATTGGTCAACAGGCGGTATGACAGTACCCGCAGGCGCAGGGTCAGTTGGGTGAAGTCATCCAGTGCGCGAATGCTTGGCACGCTGGAGAGGGTGATGTCTTCGGTGGCGGCCCGGATCTTACTCATCTGGTTCAAGGCGAAAACACCGAGAAACAACATGAGGGCACCAATCAACGCAAACCCAAGGAAAGCCCTCGGAGCGATATTCATATTACGAAGCGACATGCTGGAATCCTGGAAGGAGCGCGATCCGTGCGGCCTTGAGACGGGGTGTGCATCGCTATCGGTCGTACGACTAAAGTCTAAAGGGTGCTGTGCGTTTTTGTCGCACCTGACGAGGGGTTGGACGGATTCAGGAACCAGATGGGGGAAATGCAGTCACTAAGGCTCGAAAGCGTGGCCCCACCCTGAAGAACCGGGCTGCGCGCCGGGGATAAGCCTGGCATCCGAGGTGAATTTTCTTTATCGTCACCGCCCTTTTAAAACGCTCGAGAAATCAAAATGTTAGAAGCATCCCTCAGCCAATTGGAACAACTGGTCAATGACCTGGTACAGCAAAACCAAGACCTGCTGGGCAGCAATGAATCCCTCAAGGCAGAACTTGCCCGCGCCAAGGATGAAAACGACAGCCTGCAACTGAACCTGATGGAGCAGGAAGAAAAACACGGCGCCACTGCCGCGCGTATCCAGGCATTGGTTGAGCGCGTGAGCGCAGGTCCCGTGGGCGCATGAACGAAGGGATAAAGGTCGTTTCGATTCTCGGAGAGGATTACTCGATCAAGGCGCCGCCCGGGGAGGACAAAACCCTGATGCACGCCGTGACCATGCTCAAGGCGTCCCTGGCCACTACCAAGAAAAAGTACCCGACCCTGATCGGTGACAAATTACTGGTGCTGGCGGCGCTGAACCTGTGCGCCGAGCAGATCGAAATGCAGCAGGCTCATCAGCAGGAACTCGACCGTTACCAAGAGCAAGTCAGCGCCACGGTCGAGGTGATTTCCAAGGCGATCCAGCCTTAGAACCATTCATCCTGCATCCCCAGGCACGTATCGTCCCGTGCTTCCAGAATCGCCAGTTCATGATGGCAGCTCGGTACTTCCCAGGTCAGGAAGTACCGGGCGGCCTGGAGCTTGCCTTTATAGAACCCTGCATCCGCCGCATTGCCCTTGGCCAGTCCTTCTTCGGCGCGAATCGCTTGTTCCAGCCAGCGCCAGCCAATTACCGTATGCCCGAACACCTTCAGGTACAGCGCCGAGTTCGCCAGGCTGCTGTTGACCTTGCCTTGGGCGAGGTCCGTCAACAGGCCGAGGGTGACGCTTTGCAGTCTGTTAAGCAGGTGTTCCAGCGGTTCACGCAACGCGGTGAGTGACGGGTACTGCTGGGCCCGCGCGCCGGTGTCGGCGATCAGGCGGATCAGTTGCTTGAGCCCCGCGCCGCCGTTCTGCGCCAGCTTGCGCCCCAGCAAGTCCAGGGATTGGATGCCATGGGTGCCCTCGTGGATCGGGTTCAAACGGTTGTCACGGTAGTACTGCTCCACCGGGTATTCACGGGTGTAGCCGTGGCCGCCGAGAATCTGGATCGCCAGCTCGTTGGCCTTGAGGCAGAACTCCGATGGCCAGGATTTGACGATAGGGGTGAGCAGGTCCAGCAATTCGTGGGCCTGTTTGCGTTCCGCTTCATCGGCCAGGGTGGTGGTGTCATCGAACAAGCGCGCCGCGTACAGGCCCAGATCGAAGGCACCTTCCACGTAGGACTTTTGCGTCAGCAGCATGCGCTTGATGTCCGCGTGCTGAATGATCGAGACCGGCGCAGTCGTAGGATCTTTACTGTCGGGCAGACGACCTTGCGGGCGTTCGCGGGCGTATTCCAGCGAGTACAGGTAGCCGGCGTAGCCGAGCATCACCGCGCCCATGCCCACGCCGATGCGCGCCTCGTTCATCATCTGGAACATGCAGCTCAGGCCCTGGTGTGGCTTGCCCACCAGATAGCCCACGCAGTTGCCGTTGTCGCCGAAATTCAGCGCCGTGGACGTGGTGCCGCGCCAGCCCATCTTGTGAAACAGCCCCGCCAGCAACACATCGTTACGCGCGCCCAGGCTACCGTCGTCGTTGACCAGGAATTTAGGCACGATAAACAGCGAAATGCCCTTCACCCCCGGCGGCGCATCCGGCAACTTGGCCAGCACCATGTGCACGATGTTTTCCGACAACGGATGATCGCCGCCGGAAATAAAGATCTTGTTGCCTTTGAGGCGATAGGTGCCGTCGGCCGCAGGTTCGGCGCGTGTACGAATATCCGACAGCGACGAGCCTGCATGGGGCTCGGTCAACGCCATGGTGCCGAAGAAGCGCCCCTCGATCATGGGCTGCAAGAAGCGCTGTTTCTGCTCTTCAGTACCGAAGCTTTCGATCAGGTTGGCCGCGCCCATGGTCAGGAACGGATACGACGTGGACGCCGCGTTGGCCGACTGAAAGTGCGCAAAACAGGCTTGGGACAGCAGGGTCGGCAATTGCATGCCGCCGGCCTCGAAGCTACGCGCCGCGTTGAGAAAACCGGCCTCCAGAAACGCATCCACGGCCGGTTTGACCTCCGGGATCAGGATGGCTTTGCCGTCCTCGTAGCGCGGTTCGTTTTCGTCGTTTTTACGGTTATGGGGCGCGAAGTACTTTTCGGCGATGCTGCGCGCGGTGCTGATGGCTGCATCGAAGGTTTCGCGATTGTGCTCGGCAAACCGCTCGCGCTGGGTCAGGCCCTCGGCATCGAGGACTTCGTACAGCTCGAAAGCCAGATTGCGGGAACTGAGCAGCGTCTCGGACATGGCGGATTACCTTTAGAGGAATTGGCCCGAGTCTAAGTGCGCGAATAAAAGGTGAACAGCAAGATTGATCTAAGTGATGGAGCGGCAGAATGTGGGAGGGGGCTTGCCCCCGATAGCAGTGTGTCAGTGCCCGAGGTACTGACTGATACTCCACTATCGGGGGCAAGCCCCCTCCCAGATTGTCTAGCGGTATTTCTTTCAGGGTTAGCCGATGGTCATCAGGCTGGCGTTACCACCCGCCGCAGCGGTGTTGACGCTCAACGCTCGCTCAATCACCAGGCGCTCCAACGCAATGGAAGTTTCGCCCTGGGACAAACCATGCACGCCGACAATCGCCCCACCACGCTGCGCCACTTGCTGGCACACCGCGCGCAATTGGTCGGAGTCGCCGTGGTGCAGAACGGCATCGAACACCACGTCGTCCTTGGTCCAATCGGCCACGCGCTTGATCTTCGCCTGAATGTCCTTCGGCAGGCGTGGGAACAAGGCCTTGGTCAGGTCGGTTTCCGGCCATACTGCCGAGCCACCCACCGCCAGTACCGCAGCCAACTGAGTCAGCAGGTCACCTTCCACGTCCGCCAGGCACAGCACATGCTCGCGGGGCAGGATGGCGTAGCTGTTGCGCTCGCCGGTGGGGCCTGTCAGTTGGCGGGTGATGCCGCTTTGCGATTGCGCGGCGAACTGGCTGCACAGCACGCTCAGCTCGCTGAACTTTTGGCTGTCGGCCCAGGCTTTAAGGGCTGTCAGCGGTTGGCTCATGGCATCGCGCAGACGTACGTCCGGCGCCGCCAACTTGTCGGCGCGCACGAAGGATTGTTCGATTGCATCGGTAGGACGAGTCGACAGCAAACGGTACAGGTACAGTGGGCCACCGGCTTTCGGGCCAGTCCCCGACAGGCCTTCGCCGCCGAACGGCTGCACGCCGACCACGGCACCCACGATGTTGCGGTTGACGTAGACGTTACCGGCGTGAACGTTGTCGATCACTTTGGCGATGGTCTCGTCGATGCGCGTGTGCACGCCAAGGGTCAGGCCGTAGCCGGACGCATTGATCTGGCCGATCAACTGGTCGATCTCTTTACGCTTGTAGCGGACTACGTGCAGTACCGGGCCGAAGATCTCGCGTTGCAGCTCGTCGAAGCTTTCCAGTTCGATCAGGGTGGGCATCACAAAGGTGCCGCGCTTGATTTCTTCGGCGTCGGCGATCGCCACCTGATACACGTTGCGGCCTTTGTCGCGCATGGCCTGGATGTGCTTCTCGATGCCGGCCTTGGCTTCGGCGTCGATCACCGGGCCGATGTCCACGGACAGGCGCTCCGGGTTGCCCAGGCGGCATTCAGCCATGGCGCCCTTGAGCATTTCGATGACGCGGTCTGCCGAATCTTCCTGCAGGCACAGCACGCGCAGGGCCGAGCAACGCTGGCCGGCGCTGTCGAAGGCCGACGACACCACGTCGATCACTACTTGTTCAGTGAGTGCGGAGGAGTCGACGATCATCGCGTTCTGGCCACCGGTTTCGGCGATCAGCGGGATCGGACGACCCTGGGCATCCAGGCGCCCGGCCACATTACGCTGCAGCAGGCGCGCCACTTCGGTGGAGCCGGTGAACATCACGCCTTTGACGCGATCATCACCCACCAGGCGGGCACCGACGGTTTCGCCCTGGCCCGGCAGCAGTTGCAGCACGCCTTCCGGAATACCGGCTTCCAGCAGGATGCGCACGGCCTGGGCTGCCACCAGCGGGGTTTGCTCGGCAGGTTTGGCCAGTACCGGGTTGCCGGCGGCCAGTGCCGCGGCGACTTGACCGCTGAAGATCGCCAGTGGGAAGTTCCACGGGCTGATGCACACCACCGGGCCCAGTGGGCGGTGGGCGTCGTTGGTGAAATCGTTGCGCGCCTGCACCGCGTAGTAGCGCAGGAAGTCCACGGCTTCACGCACTTCGGCGATGGCGTTGGCAAAGGTCTTGCCGGCTTCGCGGGCCAGCAGCCCCATCAATGGCTGGATCTCGCCTTCCATCAGGTCGGCGGCGCGCTCCAGAATCGCGGCGCGCTCGGCCGGCGGGGTGGCCTGCCAGATCGGGCCGGCGTTGATTGCGCACTGGATGGCGCTGTCGACGTCTTCGACGGTGGCTTCCTGAACCTGACCAACCACATCGCGCAGGTCGGATGGGTTCAATACCGCGGTCGACGTTTGCTCGCTGGACGCGCAACCAAGCATCGGCGCGGCTTTCCAGTTGTTGTGGGCCGTGGCCAGCAGGGCGCAGGACAACGATGCCAGGCGGTGTTCGTTGGCCAGGTCGATACCGGCCGAGTTGGCGCGGTCGCTGCCATACAGGTCGCGCGGCAGCGGAATGCGTGGGTGCGGCAAGCCGAAGCCGCCTTCCACCGTCGCCATTTGCTCGATGCTGGCCACTGGGTCGGCCACCAGTTCCTGGATCGAAATCGACTGGTCGGCGATGCGGTTGACGAAAGAGGTGTTCGCGCCGTTTTCCAACAGGCGACGTACCAGGTAGGCCAAGAGTGTTTCATGGGTGCCGACCGGGGCGTACACGCGGCACGGACGGTTCAGCTTGCCGTCGGCAACCTTGCCGACTACCTGCTCGTACAGCGGTTCGCCCATGCCGTGCAGGCACTGGAACTCGTACTGGCCGGGGTAATAGTTCTGACCGGCGATATGGTAAATGGCCGACAAGGTGTGGGCGTTATGCGTGGCGAACTGCGGGTAGATGACTTCCGGCACCGACAGCAGTTTGCGCGCGCAAGCGATGTAGGAAACGTCGGTGTACACCTTGCGGGTGTACACCGGGTAGCCTTCCAGGCCTTCGACCTGGGCGCGCTTGATTTCGCTGTCCCAGTACGCGCCTTTTACCAGGCGGATCATCAGGCGGTGGCGGCTGCGGCGGGCCAGGTCGATCACGTAATCGATCACGTACGGGCAACGCTTCTGGTAAGCCTGGATCACGAAGCCGATGCCATTCCAGCCGGTCAGTTGCGGCTCGAAGCACAGGCGTTCCAGCAGATCCAGGGACAGCTCCAGACGGTCGGCTTCTTCGGCATCGATGTTCAGGCCGATGTCGTATTGCTTGGCCAGCAGGGTCAGGGACAGTAGGCGCGGGTACAGCTCGTCCATCACGCGCTCGTACTGCGCACGGCTGTAACGCGGGTGCAGCGCCGACAGCTTGATGGAGATGCCCGGGCCTTCATAAATCCCACGGCCGTGGGAGGCTTTGCCGATGGAGTGAATAGCTTGTTCGTACGAGGCCAGGTATTTCTGGGCGTCGTGTTCGGTGAGTGCGGCTTCACCGAGCATGTCGTAGGAGTAACGGAAGCCCTTGGCTTCGAACTTGCTGGCGTTGGCTAACGCTTCGGCGATGGTCTCGCCGGTGACGAACTGTTCGCCCATCAAGCGCATGGCCATGTCGACGCCCTTGCGGATCATCGGTTCGCCGCTCTTGCCGATGATGCGGCTCAGGGAAGAGGTCAGGCCGGCTTCGTTATGGGTGGAGACCAGTTTGCCGGTCAGCAGCAGGCCCCAGGTCGCGGCGTTGACGAACAGCGACGGGCTGTTGCCCAGGTGCGGCTGCCAGTTGCCGGTGCTGATCTTGTCGCGGATCAGCGCGTCGCGGGTGCCCTTGTCCGGGATGCGCAGCAGCGCTTCGGCCAGGCACATCAGCGCCACGCCTTCCTGGGAGGACAGGGAAAATTCTTGCAGCAGGCCCTGAACAATCCCGGCACGGCCGCCGACACTTTTCTGATTGCGCAATTTCTCGGCAATGGTAGCGGCCAGTTTGTTGGTGGCTTCGGCCATTGGCGCTGGGAGGCGGGCCTGTTCGATCAGCATCGGCACCACTTCCGGCTCGGGGCGACGGTAAGCGGCGGTGATCGACGCGCGCAGTACGGACTGCGGCAGGATGCTTTCGGCGAACTCAAGGAAGCACTGGTGAGCGTGGTCGGTCTGGACCTCGCCTACGTCGTCTGCGTCTTTGCTGCTCAAACCATTGAGTTCGGTCAGGGTTGCACCACCCTCCAGTTTCTCCAGGTAATTGAAAATCGCCTGCTTGATCAGCCAGTGCGGCGTGCGATCAATGGAGGTCGCGGCAGCCTTCAGGCGTTCGCGGGTCGGGTCGTCGAGTTTGACCCCAAGGGTGGTCGTCGCCATTTTCTTATCCTCATGGGTGCCACTACCGAGTGGCATTAGCTGGCGGCAAGATTAGCTGTGCACATGCGTAGGTGCAACCGGGTGCAACCTATTTTGTTAATGAAATTTTCTATGGTTCGTCGGAAATAATTTAGCTCTCAGCGTGATGCGCTGCGTGTTGGTGCATTTGCTTCTGAGATCGGCTGTTTTTGCTCCGAAAAGGAGCAAAAACAGGGTGTTTTCCGCAAAATCACTCAAGGTGCAACTTATTCGCGAGAAACTGGTTGCACCTGATTTGCTTTGTTGAATAGCATTCGCGGCCAAGGTGCAACCAGCTTTCGGGTTTGGGGCATCGGCTGGCGGCTTTCCTGGGGAAACGCCAGTCATAAATGCGCGGCACGCGGGTTCGTTTACCCTTGCAAAAGGGTCGGCGCCTGACAGACCGCCGCTACATAAAAACAAAGCCAGGGCGTCACTTCTTATGAGCGTTAGCAATCCAACCCTGATCACGTTCGTGATCTATATCGCAGCAATGGTGCTGATCGGCTTCATGGCCTATCGCTCCACCAATAACCTTTCCGATTACATCCTCGGCGGTCGCAGCCTCGGTAGCGTGGTCACTGCCTTGTCGGCCGGCGCGTCCGATATGAGCGGCTGGTTGTTGATGGGCCTGCCGGGCGCTATCTACATGTCCGGTCTGTCGGAAAGCTGGATCGCCATCGGCCTGATCGTCGGTGCCTACCTCAACTGGCTGTTCGTGGCCGGTCGCCTGCGGGTACAGACCGAACACAACGGCGACGCCCTGACACTGCCCGACTACTTCTCCAGCCGTTTCGAAGATAAAAGCGGCCTGCTGCGGATCATCTCCGCAGTGGTGATCCTGGTGTTCTTCACCATCTATTGCGCCTCCGGCATCGTGGCCGGTGCCCGTCTGTTCGAAAGCACCTTTGGCATGTCCTACGAGACCGCGCTGTGGGCCGGTGCCGCAGCGACCATTGCCTACACCTTCGTTGGCGGTTTCCTGGCCGTGAGCTGGACGGACACCGTACAAGCCACGCTGATGATCTTCGCGCTGATCCTCACGCCGATCATCGTGCTGCTGGCCACCGGCGGCGTCGACACCACGTTCCTGGCCATCGAAGCCAAGAACCCCGACAACTTCAACATGCTCAAGAACACCACCTTCATCGGCATCATCTCGCTGATGGGCTGGGGCCTGGGCTACTTCGGCCAGCCGCACATCCTTGCGCGCTTCATGGCGGCGGATTCGGTGAAGTCGATCGCCAAAGCGCGTCGCATCTCCATGACCTGGATGATCCTGTGCCTGGGCGGCACCGTGGCCGTGGGTTTCTTCGGTATTGCTTACTTCTCGGCGCACCCGGAAGTGGCCGGCCCGGTCACCGAAAACCACGAGCGTGTGTTTATCGAGCTGGCCAAGCTGCTGTTCAACCCATGGATTGCGGGCGTGCTGTTGTCGGCCATCCTGGCGGCGGTCATGAGTACTTTGAGCTGCCAACTGCTGGTGTGCTCCAGTGCATTGACCGAAGACTTCTACAAAACCTTCCTGCGTAAAAACGCCTCCCAGGTTGAGCTGGTCTGGGTCGGTCGCTTGATGGTGCTGCTGGTGGCCTTGATCGCCATCGCCATGGCCGCCAACCCGGAAAACCGCGTACTAGGCCTGGTGAGTTACGCCTGGGCCGGTTTCGGCGCCGCCTTCGGCCCTGTGGTGCTGATCTCGGTGGTGTGGAAACACATGACCCGCAATGGCGCTCTGGCCGGCATCCTGGTCGGTGCGATCACCGTGATTGTGTGGAAACACTTCGCGCTGCTGGGGCTGTACGAAATCATCCCTGGCTTCATCTTTGCCAGCCTGGCGATCTACATCGTCAGCAAGCTGGGCGCGCCGACTGCGGGTATGGTCGAGCGTTTTGATGCGGCGGAAAAAGACTACAACCTCAACAAGTAATTCGCTGGGCGCGCTGCGCCTGATGAGTTAAACGAAAGGCCCGCATCCTACGGATAGCGGGCCTTTTTTTATGTGTGAATTGGGTCGGACAAACTGAAGACTCGCACGCTCGTTCGTAGGGTTTTACTGATTTATGCGCGCGCTGCTCGGCAAGCCTGGGCACTGGTGCAGAATCGGCCCCCCAGCCTTCGCAGAGAAACATCGGATGTTCGCGCCTGCCAACCAAAGTGCTTTCACCCTGACCCTGGACGGGGTGCCCAGCGATCTCAAGGTCTACCGCTTCAACGGTCAGGAAACACTCAGCCAACCCTATCGTTTTGACCTGGAACTGGTCGGCGAACAGCCGGACCTGGATCTGGGCAACTTGCTGCATCGCCAGGCTTTTCTGGGTTTCGATGATCAGGGCCACGGTGTGCATGGCCTGGTCGACCATGTGGCGCAGGGCGATTCCGGGCGGCGGCTGACGCGCTATAGCGTTCGTCTCGTCCCTCAGTTGGCTTATCTGGCCCACAGCAGCCATCCGCGTATTTTCCAGCACAAAAGCGTGCCGCAGATCGTTGCGCAGGTGCTCAAAGAGCAAGGCATCCAGGCGGACCGATTCGAATTTCATCTAAGCGGCACGTACCCGGAGCGTGAGTATTGCGTGCAGTTCGGCGAGACCGATCTGGCATTTATCCAGCGCCTGTGTGCCGAGCAGGGCATTCATTATCATTTTCGGCATTCGCCCGACGGCCATTTACTGGTATTTGGCGACGACCAGAGCGTGTTTGCCCAGGCCGAGCACGCAACGCCTTACGCTGCAGGCTCCGGGATGGTAGCGGACACTCCGGCCATCAAGCGCTTCACCGTACAACTGCAAACCCGCACCACGGCGCTGAGCCTGCGCGATTACGATTGGCGCAAGCCGCGCCTGACGCTGGAAAGCGCAGTGTCCGACCAGCAGACCCTGTGCCTTGAAGAGCAGGGTTACCCCGGCCATTTCACTGACCGCGTGGAGGGTAAGCACCTGGCACGGCGCGGTCTGGAGCGTCACCGCAGCGAGCATCGCCTCGCCGTGGGCAGCGGGGATGAGCCTGCGTTGGCCTGTGGACGCTTCCTGAAGCTGGCCGGGCATCCTCGCCAGGAATGGAACGACTTGTGGCTCGTGACCCAAGTCACTCACGAGGGCAGCCAACCCCAGGTACTCGAAGAGGCGGTGACCGAGGTGGCGGGCGGGGACATGCGCCAGGGTTACTCCAACCACTTCGTTGCGACGCCCTGGGATGTAGTTTTCCGCCCGCCCTTGGCGCCCCGCAGGCCGATGACGGGTTACCAGAACGCGGTGGTGACCGGGCCCGCCGACAGTGACATCCATTGCGACGAATACGGCCGTGTCAAAGTGCAATTGGCCTGGGATCGCCACGGCGAACATAACGAGCATTCCAGTTGCTGGCTGCGGGTCGCCAGCGGCTGGGCCCATGATCGCTACGGCGCGGTGCTGATCCCCCGGGTGGGCATGGAAGTGTTGGTCGGTTTTGTGAATGGCGACATGGACATGCCCGTGGTGGTCGGTTGCCTGGCCAATGCCGCGACGCCGGTGCCCCTGGACCTGCCGGCGGACAAGACCCGCAGCATCCTGCGCAGCCAAAGCAGCCCCGGTGGTGGCGGTTACAACGAACTGCGCATTGAGGATCGCAAGGGCGCCGAAGAGATCTACCTGCGCGCCCAGCGCGATTGGACCCAGCATGTGCTGCATGACCAGCAGGTGCAGGTGGATAACCGGCGTCGGATTACCGTGGGTGGCGAGTCGCACCATGAGCTGCAGGGCGAAGAGCAGCGCATCACCCACGGCAATCGCCTGACCGAACTCAAGCAGGACGACCACTTGGTGGTCGGCGGTTCGCAGCAGGTCCGCGCGGGGCGGGTGATTCAGATCGGCGCCGGCCAAAGCGTCGTTATCGATGCGGGGGCCAGCGTCACGATCCAGGCCGGTGGGCAGTCGATCACCCTGTCAGCCGCTGGCATCTTCAGCAGTGTGGCGATCCAGCTCGGCGGTGCTCCGGCCCCCGCTGCGGCACCGTTGTTGCCCGGGCTGCAGGACAAGGTGCTGGCGGTAATCCCGGCGCCTCTGAGCCGCGTGCAGATCGCCAGTTTGAAGCGTAGCGCGCCGTTCTGCGAAGAGTGTGAACGCTGCAAGAGCGGCCAGTGTGATGTCGCTCACCGACCCCATTGATCAGTGTTTTTCAACCCAAGGAGTTTCGCCCCAATGGATCAACCTCTATCGCCCAGTGCTTGGCTTGCACAGTGGCCTCTGCAACCCCATGAGCAACTGTTCGCGGTGCTGGGCAATGCCAGCGATGCCCAGCCGTTCGAGGCTTGGCAAGGTGTGGCGGCGGGTGCGCCACCGCGCTCGGTCTGGGCGGGCACGGCCTATGCGGATTGGACGCAGGTTATGCCTTATCTCGCACAGGTCGAGCCCGGCAGCGCCTTTCTCGATTGGGTAGCGAACACCCAGGTCGAGGATTGGGGTTGGCTGGCGGTGTCGTCCAGCCCGGCGGACGTGGTGCTCGCCCATCTGCAAGGCTTGACCCAAGTGAAACTGCCCGAGGGGCCGCCGGTGTTCCTGCGCTTTTGGGACGGCACGCAGTTCCTGCCGCTGTTGCGGCAATTGGGCGGTGAGGCGGAGCAGGTGCTGCCGGTGTTTCAGCGCTATCTGATCAATGGGCAGCCCCACGCCGTTGCGACTGGGCCGGTTACTACCGCCAAGGCCAGCCCCTGGTGGCAGGTGCCAGCATCGTTACTGGAGCATCTGGCCGAACAATCGCCGCAAACCCTGATCGACAACCTGCTGCAATGGCTTGAGGAGCAGCGCCCGGACCTTTACACCGCCTTCACGCCTGCGACCTTGCAGCACAAGGTCGCTTACTTCGCTCGTGGTTCGACGGTGACTTATGCAGCGCTGACGGACTACCTCGCCTCAGAGGCGAGTTGAAGCCAGTGCCTGCTGCAAGTCGTCGATCAGGTCTTCAATGGCTTCGATACCGACCGACAGGCGAATCATCTCCGGTTTCACGCCAGCCTTGGCTTGCTCCTGCTCATTCATCTGCCGATGGGTGGTGGAGGCAGGGTGGCAGGCCAGGGATTTGGCGTCGCCGATATTCACCAAACGTTTGAAAATCTGCAGCGCGTCGTAGAAGCGCACACCCGCGTCATAGCCACCCTTCAGGCCGAAAGACAGGATCGCCGAGGGTTTGCCCTGCATGTATTTTTGCGCCAGCCCATGGTGCGGATGTTCTGGCAGGCCCGCGTAGCTGACCCATTCCACCTCGGCATGCTCCTGTAGAAACTGCGCAACCTTGAGCGCGTTTTCGGTATGGCGTTCCATGCGCAGGGCCAGGGTTTCCAAACCTTGCAGCAACAGGAAGGCATTCATCGGCGCCAGGGCCGCACCGGTATTGCGTAATGGCACGGTACGCGCGCGGGCGATGAACGCGGCGGGGCCGAATTTTTCGGTGTAGACCACGCCGTGATAAGCCGGCTCGGGCTGGTTGAGACCGGGGAATTTTTCCGGGTATTGGGTCCAGGGGAAGGTGCCACTGTCGACGATCACACCGCCGAGGGAGTTGCCATGTCCGCCGATGTACTTGGTCACCGAGTGCACCACGATATCGGCGCCGAACTGGATGGGTTTGCACAGGATCGGGGTGGCAACGGTATTGTCGACCATCAGCGGCACGCCTCGGGCGTGGGCCACCTTGGCCAGGGCTTCCAGATCGATAATATTGCCCGCCGGATTGCCGATGCTTTCGCAGTACACCACTTTGGTCTGGTCGTCGATCAGCTCGGCAATGGCCTCGGCGGAGTCGTCCCGGGCGAACCGCACGTCGACACCGAAGCTGGGCAATAGGTGGGCGAACAAGGTGTAGGTGCCGCCGTAGAGCTGCGGCGTGGTGACGATGTTGTCGCCGGCGCGGGTCAGGGTCTGGATTGCGTAGTGAATCGCCGCGCTGCCCGCCGACACCGCCAGGCCCGCGATGCCACCTTCGAGGGCGGCGATACGTTGCTCCAGTACGTCATTGGTAGGGTTCATGATGCGCGTGTAAATGTTGCCGGGCACATCCAGGTTGAACAGGTCGGCCCCGTGCTGGGCGTTATCGAATTCGAAAGCAACGTTTTGGTAGATCGGCACGGCCACGGCCTTGGTGGTCGGGTCCGACTTGAAGCCGTGATGCAGGGCGAGGGTGGCGTCTTTCATGATGGCAATTGACCTCCTTGGATTGGGTGCTCGCCACAATAAATCCGCGCTCATGGAGGCATTTAGATTTTTTTCAGTTCGCTCCCTGCTTTTAGGGCATAAGCACCGCCCGGCATGCCGCCCTGCACCTTTGCCCGTGTAGAAGGTAAACTTCGCCCCCTGCGCAGGAGCAACCATGAATTATCGTCACGCCTTTCACGCCGGCAACCACGCCGATGTCTTCAAACACCTGACCTTGACCCGCCTCATCGCCCTGATGTCGCGCAAGGAGCAGCCGTTTGCCTACCTCGATACCCACGCGGGCATCGGCCTGTACGACCTGCAGGGCGATCAGGCCAACCGCACCGGCGAATACCTCGAAGGCATCGCGCGCCTATGGGGCCGGAACGATCTGCCGCCGCTGACCGCCGACTACATGCGCGTGCTGCACGAGATGAACCCGGACGGCCAGTTGCGCTACTACCCCGGTTCGCCGGAGCTGGCCCGACGCCTCACGCGCGCGCAGGACCGTGTGCTGCTCAATGAAAAACACCCCGAAGACGGTGTGTTGCTCAAGGACAACATGAAGGGCGACCGTCGGGTCAAAGTGCATTTGGGCGAAGGCTGGCATGTGCCGCGAGCGTTGCTGCCAGTGCCGGAAAAACGCGCGTTGATGCTGATCGACCCGCCGTTCGAAAAGCTCGACGAGATGCAACGCTGCGCGGCATCCCTCAAGGAGGCGGTCGGCCGCATGCGCCAGACCGTGGCGGCGATCTGGTACCCGGTCAAGGACCAGCGCATGTTGCGTCGCTTCTATCAGGACCTGGCCGGCACGGGGGCGCCGAAACTGCTGCGCGTGGAACTGCTGGTGCATCCCTTGGACACGCCCAACACCCTGACCGGCTCGGGCCTGGCGATTGCCAACCCGCCATGGGGCTTGGAGGAAGAACTGCGTGAGCTGTTGCCGTGGCTGTCCAAGCAGCTGGGCCAGACCCAGGGCGGGTGGCAGATGGATTGGCTTATAGCTGAGTAGCTGTGAGTTGCAAGCTTGAAGCTGCAAGCTGCAAGTGAGAGCAGAAAACACCACTTGCAGCTTGCCGCTTCTAGCTTGCAGCTCCGAACGTCAGATCGGGCAAACCACGCCTGTTCCGCCAATGCCGCAATAGCCCTGGGGGTTTTTCGC
Source organism: Pseudomonas rhodesiae (assembly GCF_013285305.1). NCBI lineage: Bacteria > Pseudomonadati > Pseudomonadota > Gammaproteobacteria > Pseudomonadales > Pseudomonadaceae > Pseudomonas > Pseudomonas rhodesiae. Next base: position 748,170 of record NZ_CP054205.1, read on the forward strand.
CAGGTACTGCTGGTGATACGCCTCGGCGAAATACACCGTCGGCGCCTGGTCGATTTCGGTGGTGATCTGGCCCAGGCCGGCCTTGTTCAGTTCGGCCTGATACGCCTCGGCACTGGCCTTTGCAGCCTCCAGCTGTTCCGGTGTGGTCGCGTAGATCACCGAACGGTATTGGCTGCCGATGTCGTTGCCCTGGCGCATGCCCTGGGTGGGGTTGTGCAATTCCCAGAACATCTTCAGCAGGTCTTCGTACTTGACCTTGGCTTGGTCATAGACCACCAGCACCACTTCGCTGTGGCCGGTCAGGCCGGAGCACACTTCTTCGTAGGTCGGGTTGGGCGTGAAGCCGCCGGCATAACCCACCACGGTGCTGACCACGCCGTCGCGCTGCCAGAATTTGCGTTCCGCGCCCCAGAAGCAACCCAGGCCGAAGATCGCAAAGCCTACGTCATCGAGGAATGGGCCCAGCAGCGGGTTGCCATTGACGAAGTGCGTCTCTGGCAGGCTCATCGGGGTGTCACGACCAGGCAATGCTTGTTCTTGAGTAGGCAGCACGTTTTTGTTCACCAGAATTTCCGAGCGCAAGACCATGATCAGTCCTCTCGTCAGGTTGAGTGATGGTAAAAATTCAGACAGTCAGTGTGCCCGAGTGTTACAGCGATGTCAGGCGATTGGGCCGCGCGGGTAGCGTTTAAGCATCGCCGGCAGCTCTGCCCCGGGGATCGGCCGATCGAACAGGTACCCCTGGCCCACATCGCAGCGGTGCCGCCGCAGAAAGGCCAGTTGCTCGGCGGTCTCGATGCCTTCGGCGACCACCTTGAGCTTGAGGTTGTGCGCCATGGCGATCACGGCGGAGGTGATTTCCATGTCGTCCTGGTTGTCCGGGATCTCATGGATAAAGCTGCGATCGATCTTGATGATGTCGATGGGGAATTTTTTCAGGTAACTGAGGGACGAGTAACCAGTGCCGAAGTCGTCCATGGCCAGGGTCAGGCCAAGACTCTTCAACTGGTCCAGTTGCAGGCGCGTGTCTTCGGTGGCTTCCAGCAGCAGGCCTTCGGTCAGTTCCAGCTCCAACAGGTTGGCCGGCAACGCTTCTTCCTTGAGGATCGTGGCGATCGAGGCCACCAGGTCCGGGTCGGAGAACTGCTTGGGCGACAAGTTGATCGCCACCTGCAAATTGCCCAGGCCGGCAGCGCTCAACTGCTTGCTCATGCGGCAGGCCTGACGGGCGATCCATTTGCCGATGGGGATGATCAGGCCGGTCTCTTCGGCCACGCTGATGAACTGGTCCGGACGGATCATGCCCTTTTCCGGATGGTTCCAGCGCAGCAACGCCTCCATGCCCAGCAAGCGACCGCTGCGCAGGCACAGCTTGGGCTGATAGAACACGTCCAGCTCGTTCTGCGTCAGGGCGCGGCGCAGGTTGTTTTCGACGAACAGTTTGTAACTGGCTTCGGCATTGAGGGCCTCGGTGAACACCTGCACCTGATGCTTGCCGTTGGCTTTGGCCTTGTGCAAAGCCAAGCCGGCGTTACGCATAAGGGTCTGCGGGTCGCGGCCATGCAGCGGCGCGCAAGCCAGGCCCACGGAGCCGGTGACACTGATCAACTGGTTGTCGACGAACATCGGTTTGTCGAGGGTCGCCAGTAACTGGCTGGCCACTTGTTGTCCGGTTTCCAGGTCGGTTTCATCCAGCAGCACCGCGAACTCGTTACTGGCAAAGCGTGCCAGGCTGCCACTGCTGCTCAGACTGTTGCGCAGGCGCCGGGCCAGGCTGATCAGCAACTTGTCGCCGGTCTGGTGGCCGAGGCTGTCATTGATGCGCTTGAAGTTGTCGATGTCCACCAGCAGCAGGCAGATCGGGCTGTCGCTGTCGCGGGCGAAACGTTCATCGAGGTTGCGGATGAACGCCGGACGGTTGCCCAGGTTGGTCAGGTTATCGGTGTACGCCAGACGCTCAATGCGCTGCTGGGCCAACTTGGTCTGGGTGATGTCTTCGTAGATACCGATGTAGTGCGTCAGCTCACGGTTGTCGCCATACACCTTGGAGATCGACAACTGCCCCCAGTAGGGCTCCAGGTTCTTGCGACGGCTCTTGAACTCGCCCTGCCAACTGTTGCTCTTGGCCAGACTCGATGGTGCATCGAACAGCAATTCGCTGAGGTTCTCCAGTGCGGGTAACTGCGCCAGGCGGTGGCCGTGGACTTCTTCGGCGCTGTATTGGGTGATCGCGGTGAAGCTGGGGTTGACGTACTCCACTACGCCGTCGCAATTGACCAGCAGGAAGGCGTTGGCGCTTTGCTCCACTGCGCGCTGGAACAGGTGCAGGGCGCTGGTGGCGGTACGGCGGTTATGGTTGTTGATCACTTGTGCAAACTGGTCTGCCAGCTCGCCGGCAAACGCGATTTCGTCGGCCTGCCAGGCGCGGGAACTGCCGCCCTGTTCGAGGCACAGTACGCCGACCACCTGGCCATCGACGCGGATACTGGCGTCGAGCATGGCGTGTATATCTTTGGCGCGCAGGTTTTCGGCCATTTCACGGGTGCGCGGGTCGCGCATGGCGTTGGTGGCATCGATGGCGCGGCTGGTGTGCAAGGCTTCCAGATAATCCGGGAAGCAACTGGCGTCGATAGGGTCGGGCAAATGGTGCTGCTGGTCGGCGCGGTGATAGGCCGAAATCGGCACCAGGCGCTGGCCTTCAAGGTTCCAGATACTGGCGCAGTCGAGCTGATAGATTTCGCAGGCGCTGCGGGTGATCAGCTCGGCGGCTTCCTGCAGCGAATTGTTAGCGGTGTAGCGTTGGCGGGCCAGCAGCAGGATCAGCTCCTGCTGGGCGCGCACCCGTTCCAGGTGCTGCAATTGTTCCTGCTGGGCCCGCTGGTTGAGTTCCAGGGCGATCTGCAGGCGGCTGTTCTGGCTCTCCAGGTCATCCGAGGAGGGCAGCGGCGAAGGCACTTCACTGAACAGACCGTCGACCACCATCAGGTAGCCGCGCAACAAGTGACGATTGTGTTGTTTGTAGGCTTCGCCCATTTCCAGCAGGCTTAGAGGGCCGTCGTTGGTGTGCAGGGTGTAGCGCACCAGATAGTGAGGGCTCAGGGTCAACTGCTGCTGGATGTTGTCGTGCAATTGATAGCGGGCCTGGGGCTCCATCAGGCTGGCGTAGGGGGTGCCGATCAGGGCACACAATTCGACCGCCGGCAGACCGAATTGGCGCTCGCAGTTGGGGTCGAGGTAGAGCAGGGCCCAGCTTGCCTCATTAAGCCGCTCGAAACGCAGCATACCGAGGCGCGAAGGCACCGGTAATTGCGTGACTACCTCGGCCGCCGTACGGGCGACATCGGGTTGGCTTTTCATGGGGGAAACTCACTTGAAATAACGCGCACGGCGCCGGGCTCACGCCCTCTTTTCTGTTGCCTGCGGCAAGGTTGCATCATGCGGCGCGGGCTGACAAGAGAGGATGAAGGCTAAGTGCTATATGGGTGTTATCGGCCGCGTGGGCGATTTCTACAGTCGCGCTGACAGAAGGTGTACAAACCTGTTCTCTCTGTCCAATTTTTGCCGTTGGCCGCGCAAAAAAAGCCCCGCCAAGTGGCGGGGTTGAGGTACGAGCGTGGCGCTCGGAAATCGATGCAAACGGGCCTTCCGAGTAAAAGAAGGCCCGTTGCGGCTTACAGCAGAATGGTGCGGATGTCGTTCAGCAATTGGCTCAGACGCTGCGTGAAACGTGCAGCGGCGGCGCCGTTGATCACACGGTGATCGTAGGACAGCGACAATGGCAGCATCAGCTTCGGCTGGAACGCTTTACCGTCCCAGACCGGCTGGATAGTGGCCTTGGATACACCCAGGATCGCCACTTCCGGCGCGTTGACGATTGGCGTGAAGCCAGTACCGCCAATGTGCCCGAGGCTGGAGATGGTGAAGCAGGCGCCCTGCATATCGTCCGGGGTGAGCTTCTTGTCGCGGGCCTTGGCGGCCAGGGCAGCCGCTTCGGCAGCCAGTTGCAGCAGGCTCTTTTGGTCGACGTTCTTGATGACCGGCACCAGCAGGCCATCAGGCGTGTCGACGGCAAAGCCGATGTGCACGTACTTCTTGCGAATGATCGCCTTGCCGCTTGGTGCCAACGAACTGTTGAAGTCCGGCAGCTCCTTGAGCAAGTGTGCACAGGCTTTGAGCAGCAGCGGCAGTACGGTCAGCTTGACGCCAGCCTTTTCGGCCACGGCTTTCTGCGCAACGCGGAATGCTTCCAGGTCGGTGATGTCGGCCTGGTCGAACTGAGTGACGTGAGGGATGTTCAGCCAGCTGGCGTGCAGACCTGCCGCACCGATTTGCATCAGGCGGGTCATCGGCACTTCTTCGGTTTCGCCGAAGCGGCTGAAGTCCACGGTACGGATCGGCGGGATGCCCGAACCACCGGTCGCGCCGCCGGCAGCTGGCGCTTCCTTGGCCTTTTGCATCATGGCTTTGACGTAAGCCTGCACGTCTTCCTTCAGCACGCGACCGTGAGGGCCGGTGGCCGCGACGGCACTCAGCTCAACGCCGAATTCACGGGCCAGCTGACGCACGGCTGGGCCGGCGTGAACCTTGGCACCACTTGGCGCAGGCGCGGCGGCTGGGGCTGGGGCGGCCTCGGCTTTGGCAGCCGGTGCGGGTGCAGCAGCCGGAGCCGGCGCGGCTTCAGCTTTGGCGGCCGGAGCGGCGGCCGGTGCAGCAGCAGCGGCAGGCGCGGCGCCTTGTACCTTGAGCTTGAGGATGAAGTCACCGGTGCCGACTTCGTCTTCCAACTTGACCGCGATGCTTTCCACCACGCCGGCAGCCGGCGATGGGATCTCCATGGAGGCCTTGTCGGACTCCAGGGTGATCAGCGACTGATCGGCTTCGACGGTGTCGCCGACCTTGACCAGCAGCTCGATGATCTTGGCTTTGCCCGACGAGCCGATGTCCGGAACGTGAATGTCCTGAACGCTGGCGGCAGCCGGTGCAGCGGCCGGGGCCGGTGCTGCTGGGGCCTCGGCGGCAGCGGCAGGCTTTTCGGCCGGCGCGGGTGCGGCAGCGGCAGGGGCCGCCGCAGGCGCCGCATCGGCGGCACCTTCGATTTCCAGCTCCAGCAATTCGTCGCCTTCTTTCAGGCGGTCGCCCAGCTTGACCTTCAGGCTCTTGACCACACCGGCCTTGGGAGCAGGAATTTCCATGCTCGCCTTGTCCGATTCCAGGGTCAGGATGCTCTGGTCGGCTTCGACGGTGTCGCCGACCTTCACAAACAGCTCGATTACTTCACCTTCACCGCTGCCGATGTCAGGTACGCGAATGAGTTCGCTCACAAAAAGTCTCCTCAGCAGTCCAGTGGGTTGCGTTTTTCCGGGTTGATCCCGAACTTGACGATGGCGTCAGCCACCACCTTGGGTTCGATCTCACCGCGGTCAGCCAAGGCTTCCAGGGCTGCCAACACCACGAAGTGACGGTCGACTTCGAAGAAGTGACGCAGCTTCTTACGGCTGTCACTGCGGCCGAAACCGTCGGTGCCCAGGACTTTGAATTCCTTGGAAGGGACCCACTGGCGAATTTGTTCGGCAAACAGCTTCATGTAGTCGGTAGAGGCGATGACCGGGCCCTTGCGGCCGGCCAGGCATTCTTCGACGTAGCTCTTCGCTGGTTTCTGACCCGGATGCAGGCGGTTGCTGCGCTCTACGGCCAGGCCGTCGCGGCGCAGTTCGTTGAAGCTGGTAACGCTCCACACGTCGGCGCCGACGTTGAATTCGTCACGCAGGATCTTCGCCGCTTCACGCACTTCGCGCAGGATGGTGCCGGAGCCCATCAGTTGCACGTGGTGCGCCGCTTCCTTGGTGTCTTCTTCGAGCAGGTACATGCCCTTGATGATGCCGTCCTCGACACCGGCCGGCATGGCTGGCTGCTGGTAGGACTCGTTCATCACGGTGATGTAGTAGAAAACGTCCTGCTGCTCTTCGGTCATCTTCTTCATGCCGTCCTGGATGATCACCGCCAGCTCGTAGCCGTAGGTTGGATCAAAGGTGCGGCAGTTCGGGATGGTGGCAGCCAGGATGTGGCTGTGACCGTCTTCGTGTTGCAGGCCTTCGCCGTTGAGCGTGGTACGGCCGGCGGTGCCGCCGATCAGGAAACCACGGGTACGGCTGTCGCCCGCTGCCCAGGCCAGGTCGCCAATGCGCTGGAAGCCGAACATCGAGTAGAAGATGTAGAACGGCAGCATCGGTTGGTTATGGCTGGAGTACGAAGTACCGGCCGCAATGAAGGAGCTCATGGCGCCCGCTTCGTTGATGCCTTCTTCGAGGATCTGGCCCTTCTTGTCTTCCTTGTAGAACATCACCTGGTCTTTATCGACTGGCTCGTAGAGCTGGCCGACGGAGGAGTAGATGCCCAGTTGACGGAACATGCCTTCCATACCGAAGGTACGGGCTTCGTCCGGGATGATCGGGACGATGCGCGGGCCGATGTCCTTGTCCTTGACCAGCTGCGCAAGAATCCGCACGAAGGCCATGGTAGTGGAGATTTCACGGTCGCCCGAACCGTCAAGGATGGCCTTGAGGGTGCTGAGGTCCGGCGTTGGCACGCTGAAGCTGTTGGCGCGGCGCTGTGGCACGAAACCGCCCAGTGCGGAGCGGCGCTCGCTCAGGTAGCGGGCTTCGGCGCTGTTCGGCTCCGGCTTGAAGAACGGCAGGTTCTCCAGTTCTTCATCCTTGACCGGGATGTCGAAACGGTCGCGGAACAACTTCAGGCTGTCGACATCGACTTTCTTGGTGTTGTGCGCGGTGTTTTTCGCTTCGCCGGCACCGGTGCCATAACCCTTGATGGTCTTGGCCAGGATGACGGTCGGTTGTTCTTTGTGGTTGACCGCTTCGTGGTATGCCGCATAGACCTTGTACGGGTCGTGGCCGCCACGGTTGAGCTTCCAGATCTCGTCGTCGGACAGGTCGGCAACCATCGCCTTGAGTTCAGGCGTGTTGAAGAAGTGTTCACGCACGAACGCGCCGTCTTTGGCTTTGTAGTTCTGGTACTCGCCGTCGATGACTTCGTCCATGCGACGTTGCAGGATGCCGTCGACGTCCTTGGCCAGCAGTGGGTCCCAGAAACGGCCCCAGATGACTTTGGTCACGTTCCACTGCGCACCGCGGAACACGCCTTCGAGTTCCTGGATGATCTTGCCGTTGCCGCGAACCGGGCCGTCGAGGCGCTGCAAGTTGCAGTTGATGACGAAGATCAGGTTGTCCAGTTTTTCGCGGCCGGCCAGGGAGATGGCGCCCAGGGATTCCGGCTCGTCACACTCGCCGTCGCCCAGGAAACACCAGACCTTCTGCTTGCCTTCAGGGATGAAACCGCGGGCTTCCAGATACTTCATGAAGCGCGCCTGGTAGATCGCCTGGATCGGGCCCAGACCCATGGATACGGTCGGGAACTGCCAGAAGTCCGGCATCAGCCAAGGGTGCGGGTAGGACGACAGGCCCTGACCGTCGACTTCCTGGCGGAAGTTGTTCATTTGTTCTTCGCTGATGCGGCCTTCCATGAACGCACGGGCGTAAACGCCTGGGGAGGTGTGGCCCTGGAAGTAGATCAGGTCGCCGCCATGTTCGTCGGTCGGGGCCTGGAAGAAGTAGTTGAAGCCGATGTCATACAGGGTTGCGCTGGAAGCGAAGCTGGAGATGTGACCGCCCAGGTCCGAATCTTTCAAGTTCGTGCGCATTACCATCGCCATGGCGTTCCAACGTACCAGCGAGCGAATGCGGCGTTCCATGAACAGGTCGCCAGGCATGCGTGCTTCGTGGGTAACGGGGATGGTGTTGCGGTATGGCGTGGTGATGGCGTAAGGCAGTTGCGAGCCGCTGCGGGTCGCGAGTTCGCCCATACGGGTCATCAGGTAGTGAGCACGGTCTTCGCCTTCTTTGTCGAGAACCGATTCCAGGGCGTCCAGCCATTCCTGGGTTTCGACGGGATCGAGGTCTTGCATGGCTTGCTCCAGGGCGGAAAGGCTACCAGAATCGGTTGCCTGAAGTTTGCGACTGGCCTTGTGGGCAGACGACATAAATTCTTGGATGGCCGAAGGTTGCTTCGGCGTCCTGTAGTTTTACTACAAATCGTCGGCCATTTCAGCCTTTCGAATGTATATACGAGTAGTAAAACTACACAAGACTGAGCGTATGGCTCGGTCTGGCTGGTGAGCATAATCGTTATTGTTGATCTTTTGCGAACAAGAAAAGGTAGAAGTTTAATGTTGCCTGCCAAAATTAAAGTGTTTTCAGCTATTTCTAACTTTTGTTCGACAGTCCTTCATTCAGCGTGGTGCCTGCACGTCTCGCTACAAGCCTTTTACGCGCCGACCAAGGATAGACCATGAGCCTTCCAACGCTGGCCGAATTGCCGGCCATTCTGCTCCCAGCTGCCCAGCGGGCCGAGCAGTCATTTCGTGACGCAGTGGCCGCGCTGGATGACGATCATGGCCTTTCTGAATGGACGCCGCAACGCTGGGCCGACTTCGCCCGGGTGTGCGCCGCCAGTGATTTCGTTATTGAACAGAGCCTTCGTGACCCTTTGATGTTGCTCGAACTGGCCGCCTGGGGCGAGCTGGACCGTGGTTTCGCACCTGGCGAGCTATGCGGGCAAATTGCTGGCGCGGTGCAACAAGCCGAAACAGAAGATGAGCTGGGCCGTGTGCTGCGTCGCCAGCGTACCCGCCAGCAAGTGCGCATTATCTGGCGTGACCTGACGCGCCAGGCCGATCTGGTGCAAACCTGCCGCGACCTGTCCGATATGGCCGACGCCAGCATCGACCAGGCCTACCAGTGGCTGTACCAGCGCCACTGTGTGCAATTCGGCACGCCCACCGGGCGCCGCAGCGGCGAGGCCCAGCACATGGTGATCCTCGGCATGGGCAAGCTCGGTGCGGTTGAGCTGAACCTCTCGTCGGACATCGACCTGATCTTCGCCTACCCCGAAGGCGGCGAAACCGTGGGGGTGAAGCGTGCGCTGGATAATCAGGAATTTTTCATCCGTCTTGGTCAAAAATTGATCAAGGCGCTCGACCCGATGACGGTCGACGGCTTTGTCTTCCGCGTGGATATGCGCTTGCGCCCATACGGTTCGGCCGGTGCGCTGGTGCTGAGCTTCAATGCGCTGGAACAGTATTACCAGGACCAGGGCCGCGACTGGGAGCGCTACGCCATGATCAAGGCGCGGGTGGTGGCTGGCGATCAGGTGGCGGGCGCGCAATTGCTCGACATGCTGCGGCCGTTCGTCTACCGGCGTTACCTGGATTTTTCCGCCATCGAAGCACTGCGCACGATGAAGCAACTGATCCAGCAGGAAGTGCGGCGCAAAGGCATGGCCGACAACATCAAGCTGGGCTCGGGCGGCATTCGCGAAGTGGAGTTTATCGCCCAGGCGTTCCAGCTGATCCACGGCGGCCGCGACTTGAGCTTGCAGCAGCGCCCATTGCTTAAAGTGCTCGGCACTCTGGAGGGCCAGGGCTACCTGCCGCCGGCGGTGATCGCCGAGTTGCGCAACGGTTATGAGTTCCTGCGTTACACCGAGCATGCGATCCAAGCGATTGCCGATCGCCAGACCCAGATGCTCCCCGACAGTCCGCAGGATCAGGCGCGCATTGCCTTTATGTTGGGTTTTGCCGACTGGGCCGCGTTCCATGAACGCCTGATGTACTGGCGTGGCCGGATTGACTGGCACTTCCGCCAAGTCATCGCCGATCCGGATGAGGATGAAGGCGAAGAAAGCGAGCTGGTGGTAGGCGGTGAGTGGTTGCCGCTGTGGGAAGAGTCCCAGGACGAAGACGCCGCCTGCCGGCAGTTGGCCGAAGGCGGTTTCACCGATGCACCCAAGGCACTCAAAGCCCTGGCCAGCCTGCGCGGCAGCCCGCAACTGCGCGCCATGCAGCGCCTGGGCCGTGAACGGTTGGATGCGTTTATTCCGCGCCTGCTGGCCCAGGCCGTCGAGCATGCCAACCCGGACCTGGTGCTGGAACGCGTGTTGCCGCTGGTCGAAGCCGTCGCGCGGCGTTCGGCATATCTGGTGCTGCTCACCGAAAACCCTGACGCCCTGCGTCGCCTGTTGACCCTGTGCGCCGCCAGCCCCTGGATCGCCGAGCAGATCACGCGTTTCCCGCTGTTGCTGGATGAATTGCTCAATGAAGGGCGCCTGTTCAAGCCGCCGTTGGCGCCGGAACTGGCCGCCGAACTGCGCGAACGCCTTACACGCATTCCCGAAGATGACCTTGAACAGCAGATGGAAGCCCTGCGCCATTTCAAGTTGGCGCATCGCCTGCGTGTGGCCGCCTCGGAAATCGCCGGCAGCCTGCCGTTGATGAAAGTCAGCGATTACCTGACCTGGCTCGCCGAGGCGATCCTCGAACAGGTCCTCGCCCTGGCTTGGCGCCAGACCGTGGCGCGCCACGGCTCGCCGCAACGGCTGGACGGCACCTTGTGCGATCCTGGATTCATCATTGTCGGCTACGGGAAAGTCGGCGGCATCGAGCTGGGGCATGGTTCCGACTTGGACCTGGTGTTTATCCACGACGGCGACCCGCATGCCGAAACCGATGGCGCCAAGCCGATCGACGGTGCGCAGTTCTTTACGCGCCTGGGTCAGCGCATCATTCATTTGCTGACGACCCAGACCAACTCCGGCCAATTATATGAAGTGGACATGCGCCTGCGCCCGTCTGGCGCATCCGGGCTGTTGGTGAGTTCGTTGGGGGCGTTCGACCGCTATCAACAAAATGAAGCCTGGACCTGGGAACATCAGGCGTTGGTCCGCGCCCGCGTGCTGGTCGGTAGCCAGGACGTTGGCCAGGCGTTCGAGCAAGTGCGTGCCAGGGTGCTGGGGCGCGAGCGTGACCTGGCGACGCTGCGCCAGGAGGTCAGCGAGATGCGCGCCAAGATGCGCGACAACCTGGGCACCAAGAGCACTGCGGCCGGCAAGGGCGCCAATGCCTTCGAAGCCTCGGCGTTGTTCGACCTCAAGCAGGACGCCGGAGGTATCGTCGATATTGAATTTATGGTGCAATACGCGGCTTTGGCGTGGTCTGCGCAACATCCATCGTTGCTGCGCTACACCGACAATATCCGCATTCTGGAAGGCCTGGAGCAGGTGGGGTTGATGCCCGCCGCCGATGCCCATCTGCTGCGTGAGGTGTATAAAGCCTACCGTTCCGCCGCGCATCGTCAGGCCTTGCAGAACGAGGCCGGTACGGTGGCCGGGGATCAGTTCGTCGAGGAGCGGCGCCAGGTGATGCGAATCTGGCAGGAACTGGGATTGAGCTGAAGACACTATTAGGGCGGGGAGGCATAAGCCTCCCCGCATCGTTTGTGGAAACTACATGAATATTCTGATCGTTGGGCCCAGTTGGGTCGGTGACATGGTGATGGCACAGACACTGTTCCAGTGCCTGCGCGCTCGCCATCCAGATTGCCAGATCGACGTGCTCGCCCCTGAGTGGAGCCGGCCGATCCTTGAGCGCATGCCCGAAGTGCGCAAGGCTTTGAGCTTTCCGCTCGGCCACGGCGCCCTGGAACTGGCGACCCGTCGTCGCATCGGCAAATCCATGGCCGGCGAGTACGACCAGGCGATCCTGCTGCCCAATTCGCTCAAGTCGGCGCTGGTGCCGTACTTTGCCGGCATCCCCAAGCGCACCGGCTGGCGCGGCGAATTTCGCTATGTGCTGCTCAACGACGTGCGCACGTTGGACAAAACCCGCTATCCGCTGATGATCGAACGCTTTATGGCCCTGGCCTACGCGCCGGGTGCCGAGTTGCCCAAACCCTATCCGCGCCCGAGCCTGCGGATCGACCCGGTCACCCGCGACGCGGCGCTGGCCAAGTTCGGCCTCAGCCTGGATCGCCCGGTGCTGGCGCTGTGCCCCGGCGCCGAGTTCGGCGAGTCCAAGCGCTGGCCTTCGGAGCATTACGCCAAGGTCGCTGAGATGAAGATCCGCGAAGGCTGGCAAGTATGGTTGTTCGGCTCGAAGAACGACCACTCGGTGGGCGAAGACATCCGCCAGCGTCTGATCCCGGGCCTGCGCGAAGAAGCGGTAAATCTGAGCGGCGACACCTCGCTGGCCGAAGCGATCGACCTGCTGTCCTGCGCCGATGCGGTGGTGTCCAACGATTCCGGCCTGATGCACGTGGCCGCGGCGCTGAACCGCCCGTTGGTGGCGGTGTATGGGTCCACCTCGCCGGGCTTCACCCCGCCGTTGGCCGACAAAGTGGAAGTGGTGCGCCTGGGGCTTGATTGCAGCCCGTGTTTCGAACGCACCTGCCGTTTCGGCCACTACAATTGCCTGCGCCAGTTGCTGCCGCAGTCGGTCAGCGAAGCCTTGCAGCGGTTGCAGGGCGACGTGGTTGAGGTTCACTGAGTTGCGGGTACTGGTAGTCAAGACCTCATCCCTGGGCGACGTGATCCACGCCTTGCCGGCACTGACCGACGCGGCGCGGGCGATCCCCGGCATTCAATTCGACTGGGTCGTGGAAGAGGGCTTTGCCGAAATCCCCACCTGGCACCCAGCGGTAGACAAGGTGATCCCGGTGGCGATCCGCCGCTGGCGCAAGAACCTCTGGCAAACCTTCAAGAGCGGTGAATGGCGGCGCTTCAAGCAGCGCATCCAGGCGACCAAGTATGACTTGGTGATTGACGCTCAGGGCCTGTTCAAAAGCGCCTGGCTGACCCGTTACGTACGGGCGCCGGTGGCCGGCTTTGATAAAAACTCCGCCCGTGAGCCCATCGCGGCGCGTTTTTACTCCCGACGTCTGGCCGTGGCTCGTGGGCAGCACGCGGTGGAACGCTTGCGTCAGTTGTTCGCCGTAGCCCTGGGTTATGACTTGCCCAAAGGCTTGGGCGACTACGGCCTGAGCGTCGACAAGTTGCTCGGCCTGCCACCGAAAAAGCCCTTCGTGCTACTGCTGCATGGCACCACTTGGGACACCAAGCACTGGCCGGAAGCCTACTGGCGCGAGCTGGCCGAACGCATGGGGCGCCTGGGCGTGGACGTGAAGCTGCCCTGGGGCAACGCCACGGAAAAAGCCCGCGCCGAACGCCTGGCTCAAGGGCTGGCGAACGCCGAAGTATTGCCCAAGTTGAACCTGGCCGGCGTGGCTCGGGTATTGGCCGGCGCCCGCGCTTGCGTGGCGGTGGATACCGGCCTGGGGCACTTGGCGGCGGCGCTGGATGTGCCGACCATCTCCCTGTTCGGCCCCACCAATCCGGGCCTGACCGGCGCCTACGGCAAGGCGCAGATTCACCTGGCCAGCGATTGGTCCTGCGCGCCGTGCCTGCAAAAACACTGTACCTATCAACCGACGGCCGACGACCTGCGTCGGTTCGACATCGCGCGCGAATCGCCCCTGTGCTTCACGCGCCTGAACCCTGAGCGTGTGGCAAGCCGACTGAGCACGTTGTTACTGGCTGAGGAACTGCACTGATGCAACTGGCTTTTGTTCTGTACAAATACTTCCCCTTCGGCGGCCTGCAGCGTGACTTCATGCGCATCGCCCTGGAGTGCCAGCGGCGCGGCCATCAGATTCGCGTCTACACGCTGATCTGGGAGGGCGATATTCCGCCCGGCTTTGAAGTGCTGGTGGCGCCGGTCAAAGCGTTCTTCAACCATCGGCGCAACGAAAAACTCAGTGCCTGGATGGAGGCCGACCTGGCCAAGCGCCCGGTGGACCGTTTGATCGGGTTCAACAAGATGCCAGGCCTGGACGTGTACTACGCTGCCGACGGTTGTTTTGAAGACAAAGCACAGAACCTGCGCCATTCGCTGTACCGCAGTTTTGGTCGTTACCGCCACTTCGCCGAATACGAACGTGCAGTGTTCGCCAAGGACGCCAAGACCGAAATCCTGATGATTTCCGAAGTGCAGCAGCCGCTGTTCATCAAGCACTACGACACCCCGGTGGAGCGCTTTCACCTGCTGCCGCCGGGCATCGCCCAGGACCGTCGCGCACCGCCGGACGCCGCCGCAATCCGCGCAGGGTTCCGCAAGGAATTCAACCTGGGCGAGGATGACCTGCTGTTGGTGCAGATCGGCTCCGGCTTCAAAACCAAGGGCGTCGACCGCAGCCTCAAGGCGCTGGCCGCGTTGCCCTCGGAGCTGAAAAAACGCACGCGTCTGTTTGTAATCGGCCAGGACGACCCCAAAGTATTCCAATTGCAAAGCGCCACATTGGGGCTGGGCGATAACGTGCAGTTTCTTAAAGGGCGCAGCGATATCCCGCGTTTCCTGCTGGGCGCCGACCTGTTGATCCACCCGGCGTATAACGAAAACACCGGCACCGTGCTGCTTGAGGCGCTGGTGGCCGGGTTGCCGGTACTGGTCTCGGCGGTGTGTGGTTATGCCCATTACATCGCCGAGGCCGACAGCGGTCTGGTGCTGAATGAGCCGTTCGAACAGGCTCAGTTGAACGAGTACCTGGCGCGCATGTTGACCGATTCTGCACAGCGCGCGGCCTGGAGCCGCAACGGGTTGGCTTTCGCTGAGACGGCCGACCTCTACAGCATGCCGCAGCGCGCTGCGGATGTGATTCTGGCGGAGCCAAAGCCATGAAGTTGATGCTTGCCGAACCCTTCAAGAGCCTCTGGGCCGGACGCGATGCGTTCGCCGAAGTAGAGCGGCTGGAAGGCGAGGTGTACCGCGAACTGGAAGCCCGACGCACCTTGCGCACCGAGGTGGACGGCCGTGGCTACTTTGTGAAGATCCACCGGGGCATCGGCTGGGGTGAGATCGTCAAGAACCTGGTCACCGCCAAGCTGCCGGTACTCGGCGCCGGGCAGGAATGGCTGGCGATCCAGCGCCTGCAGGAAATCGGTGTGCCGACCATGACTGCCGTGGCCTACGGCGAGCGCGGCAGCAACCCGGCGGACCAGCATTCGTTCATCATCACCGAAGAGCTGGCGCCCACGGTCAGCCTGGAAGACTTCAGCATTGATTGGGTCAAGCAGCCACCGCAGCCGCGCCTCAAGCGCGCGCTGATCGCCGAAGTGGCGCGCATGACCGGCATGATGCATCGCGGCGGGGTCAACCATCGTGACTGCTACATCTGCCACTTCCTGCTGCACACCGACACGCCGGTCACGCCTGATCGCTTCAAGTTGTCGGTAATCGACCTGCACCGTGCCCAGACCCGGCCGAAAATCAGCCTGCGCTGGCGCAACAAAGACCTGGCCGCGCTGTACTTCTCGGCGCTGGACATCGGCCTGACCCGTCGCGACAAGCTGCGGTTCCTCAAGGGTTACTTCCAGCAGCCACTGCGCCAGATCCTGGCCGAAGAAAGCGCTTTGTTGCAGTGGCTGCAAGGCAAGGCCGACAAGCTCTACGCGCGTAAACAGCGATACGGGGATGCGCTCTGATGGCGGGCTGGAACCTGGAACCGGCCTACGCCGGCCTGGCGGAAGACTTTGGCAGCCTCGACGCGGTGTTCGCCCTGCAAGGAGAGCGGCTGACCCGCGATCCGTTGTCCGAAGTGATCCGAGTGGAGCGCGCGGGGGTCAATTATTACGTCAAGCGCTACGTTGGCGCCGGCAAGGGCTTGCGTCGCTACCTGGGCAAGCCGCGGGTCAAGTCCGAATGGCAGAACCTCAAGCGCTTTGCCAAATGGGGCATTCCCACCGCCGATGTGGTGGCCTGGGGCTTGGAGCGTAAAGGCCTGGCCTATGATCGCGGCGCGATGATCACCCGTGAATTGCCCAAGACCGAAGACCTGTCGGCGCTGGCCGATCGCAACGACCCCCGTCTGCGCGATCCGCGCTGGGTCGATGGGGTCAGCCGCCAGCTCGCCGAATACACCCGCACCATGCACGATCACCGCTTTACTCATAACGATTTGAAGTGGCGCAACCTGCTGATCGACGACCAGCAGACCCTGTATCTGATCGATTGCCCCAACGGCGATTTCTGGCGCGGGTTCTGGCTCAAGTACCGCATTACCAAAGACCTGGCCTGCCTGGACAAGGTGGCCAAGTATCACCTGTCGGCCACCCAGCGCCTGCGCTTCTATCTGCAATACCGTCAGCGCCAGCACCTGAGTGCATCGGACAAACAGCGTATTCGCCATGTGGTGAAGTTTTTTGAGGGGCGCGAATGAGTGATTTTGTGGCGGCTGAAGACCGGGCTTTGTTGGAGCGCAACGGTCTGGCTACGTTCGACGCCTTGTGGGCCAAACAGCTCGACGCAGTGGACGAACCGAATACCAGTCGCGGTGGCTGGAGTAGCGTGTTTCGCCTGGAGCTGGAGGGGCAGGGGTATTACCTCAAGCGTCAGAGCAACTACCTGACCCGCAGCCTTCATCGCCCATGGGGCGAGCCGAGCTTCTCCCGCGAGTTTCGTAATATCAGCCGTTATCGCACGCTGGGTATCCCGGCCTTGCAGGCGGCGTTCTACGGTGAACGCAAGGTGGCCGGCGAGTACCGCGCGATGCTGCTGACCCGTGCCCTCGACGGCTGGAACGACTTGGATTCGCTGCTGGAGGAGTGGCCTTCGCTCAGCGATGCCCAGCACCGCGCCATCCTGCGGGCATGCGGCGAACTGGCGCGCCGGCTGCATGGCGTCGGCCAGGTGCATGGCTGTTTCTACCCCAAGCATATTTTCCTGCAGGCCACCGGCGAAGGTTATGCCGCGCAGTTGATCGACCTGGAGAAAACCCGCCCGTTGTTGTTTGGCTGGCGGGATCGGGTCAAGGACCTGGAGCCGTTGCTGCGCCGTTCCCCGCAATGGTCCGACGCACAGGTGCGCCAGTTGCTGGCGGCCTACCTGGACCAACCTGAAGACAGCGCAGAGGTCGCCACTTGGCTGCAACGCCTGACGACCCGGCGCGGCCACAAGGAGAAGCGCTGATGCGCCTGTCGGAGCTGAAAAACGCCGGCCGCACCCCAAGCCTGCCCCTGACCTTGGACCTGGCGGACGCCGCCGGCCCCGGTCAACTGCAGCTGTTGAGCCTGTTGCGCGTGTTGCCGGGCGAGCGCTATGTCGGCGCGGCCGTCTGGCGCGGGCGCGTAGTGCTGGCCAAGTTGCTGGTAGGCAGTAAGGCGGCGCGGCATTTTCAGCGTGAGCTCAGCGGTGTTCGCCTGTTGGCCGAACAGGGCCTGATCACGCCTTTGCTGCTGGCCGACGGTTTGCAGCAAGGCGAGGGTGGCTGGTTGCTGTTCGAATTTATCGAGGGTGCCGAAAGCCTGGCCGATGCCTGGCAGGCGGTCCAAGGTTTGCCGCCCTTGGCTGATGAGCAAACGGCGGTGCTCGCCGAAGCACTGGGCGCGATTGCGCAAATGCACGCCAAAGGCTTGTGGCAGGAAGACCTGCACCTGGACAACCTGCTGCGCAAGGACGGCAAGCTGTACCTGATCGATGGCGCCGGAATTCGCGTCGAAGAAGCCGGCAAGCCGCTGTCGCGCAACCGGGTGCTGGAAAACCTCGGGGTGTTTTTTGCGCAATTGCCGAAGAATCTTGAGCCGTTTACCGAAGAGTTGCTGGTGTATTACCTGCTGAGCAACAGCGAACATGCCTTGCCCCTGGAAGCCCTGGAAAAACAAGTACGCAAGGTCAGTGCCTGGCGTTTGAAGGACTTTCTGGAAAAGGTCGGCCGCGAATGCACGCTGTTCAGTGTCGTGCGCGGTGCTTTTGCCTTGCGCGCGATCAGGCGCGAGGAAGTGCCCGCAATGCTGCCGGTGCTGGAGCAGGCCGATGTGTTGCTGGACCAGGGCCATTTGTACAAGACCGGCGGTGCGGCCAGTGTGGCCAAAGTCGAGGTGGCCGGTCGGCCGCTGGTGATCAAGCGTTACAACATCAAGGGCTTCGCCCATTGGCTCAAGCGTTTTTGGCGCCCGAGCCGCGCCTGGCATTCCTGGCGCGAAGGCAATCGCTTGGCCTTCCTCGGCATCGCCACGCCCAAGCCGTTGGCGGTATTGGAGAAGCGTTTTCTCTGGCTGCGCAGCCGTGCGTACCTGATCACCGAATACCTGCCGGGCCCAGACATCATCGAGCGTTTCGCGCCCTACGTTGAACACGGCGACGCGCCGGAAAACGAGCTGCAGGCGCTGGATCATTTATTCGCCGAGCTGATCCGCGAGCGCATCAGCCACGGGGATTTCAAGGGCCATAACCTGTTTTGGCACGAAGACCGTTGGGCCCTGATCGATCTCGATGCGATGTGCCAGCACCGCAGTCTCGCCAGCTTCGCCCCGGCCTACGCCAAGGACCGCGCGCGGTTTATGCGCAACTGGCCGCAGGACAGTGCGTTATATCAACTGATCGACCAGCGGTTGCCCAAGCAACCCACCTGATCGCTCTGACCATCAGAATGGAGGCTCGGCGTCGGCAGTCGCGCCGGTTTTTGCTCAACCCGTCGCTGCCCGCCAGGGTGGCAGCGCCAGGGTTAAGCGGGTGAGGCCGCTCATCGAACAGTCGTAAATCAGTGGCGTTTTGGAAGTGAGCGCACAAAGGGGCGCGACTTTAGTGAACCGGGCGATTTCTTTCATTCGGGAATCTTCCTACGCGGCTAATCGACGCGTCCGTACTGGGACTTCATGGCGGGCGGTGCTAGCGTGGCCGTTCCTGAGTAAATGGACCAAAGGAGCGGACATGCGGCATTTATCGAGGGTCATCTGGCTGGTTGGGATACTGGCATTGGTCGGTTGCGGCACGATCAACACCGTGTTTCGCCCGGACGCCGTGACCAGCCAGAATCTCAAGGACTCGCGCAGCCATTGCGAAAACGTGCCGCGCATCTACAGCGGCGTGCTGTACGGGTTTTGTACGCTCAACGGTGAACCCAAGCCTGAAAGAAGCCTGAACGATCCAAGCCTGTCGAACAGTACCGGCAACGCTCTACCGATCATCGCCATCGAATTCCTGGGGTCCGGCGTGCTGGATACCCTGGTCCTGCCTTATACGATCTACCGCCAGAACAAAGACGGCAGCATCGAGATCTACCGCTAGGCCCACTTGCCGCTTGCCGCTAACAGCTTCCCACTGCTTTTAAGCTATAATCCCGCCCTTTAGCTGTTTCCCGCCCGCGCGGGAGGCACACTTTTTTCAGGCGCGACCCGCCTGCATGCAGACTAAAAGAGGCTAGACCCCTGTGGCATTGACGATTCTTGGCCTGTCCGGCGCCCTTAGCCATGATCCTTCCGCAGCCCTGTATATCGACGGCAAGCTGATTGCGGCCGCCGAAGAAGAGCGCTTCGTACGCGACAAACATGCAAAGAACCGCATGCCCTACGAATCGGCGAAGTTCTGCCTGGAACAGGCCGGCATCAAGCCTTCCGACGTTGACGTGGTGGCGATCCCATTCGCCCCGATCAGCCTGTTCGGCGAGGCGCGCTGGCACTACGCCAAGCGTTACTGGTACGCCCCGGACCGCGCCCTCGACGCGATCCTGATGGGCAACCGCCGCTACAAGCGCTACCGCAACAAGATCGTGTGGTGCCTGGAGCAACTGGGCTTCGATCCGAAGAAGATCAAGATCGAGCCGGTTGAGCACCACCTGGCCCACGCCTCCAGTGCCTACCACTGCTCGGGCTTCCAGGAAAAAACCGCGATCCTTGGCATCGACGGCAAGGGTGAGTACGCCACCACGTTCTTCGGCTACGGCGAGAACGGCAAGATCCACAAAATCAAAGAATTCTACGACCCGGATTCCCTCGGCGGCCTGTACGGCGCGATCACCGAGTTTCTCGGTTTCGAGATGCTCGACGGCGAGTTCAAGGTCATGGGCATGGCGCCCTATGGCGATGCCAGCAAATACGATTTCTCGCGTTTGGCTTCCTTTGAAAACGGCGAGCTGGTGATCAACACCGATTACGCCAACGTCATCGGCCTGCGTCGCTACAAAGAGAAGGGCAAGGGCTTCTACTTCTCGCCGAAACTGATCGAGTGGCTGGGCCCCAAGCGCGAAGGCGACATCGCCGACGAGCCGTACATCCACTACGCCGCCAGCATGCAGGCGCTGTTCGAGAAGCTGGCCCTGCAGATGATCGACCATTACCTGGGCGACATCCTCAAGGACACCGGCAAGCTGGCCTTCGCCGGCGGTTGCGCGCTGAACGTCAAACTGAACCAGAAAATCATCGCCCGTGACGACGTGAAAGAGCTGTTCGTGCAGCCTGCGTCCGGCGATGCCGGTACCGCCGTCGGTGCGGCCGCCTATGTATCCCACGCTCGTGGTGTGCCGGTGGAGAAGATGGAACACGTCTACCTCGGCCCGTCCTACAGCAACGAAGATGTGATTGCCGCGTGCGCCAAGCACGAGAGCAAGCCGAACTGGCGCAAGATCGAAAACATGCCGCAGCGCATCGCCAAGATCATGGTCGACGGCAACCCGGTGGCCTGGTTCCAGGGCCGCATGGAGTTTGGCCCGCGTGCGCTGGGCGGTCGTTCGATCATCGGTTGCCCGAGCGCCACCGGCGTGGCCGACCGCATCAACCACCAGATCAAATTCCGCGAGCGTTGGAGGCCTTTCTGCCCGTCGATGCTCGACACCGTGGCCCCGCAAATGATCAAGGTCGATCACCCGGCGCCGTTCATGACCTTCACCTTCGAAGTGGCTGAAGAGTGGAAGACCCGCGTGCCGGAAGTAGTCCATGAAGATGGCACCTCCCGCGCCCAGGTGCTCAAGCGCGAATACAACCCGCGCTACTACGACATGATGAAAGAGCTGGAAGTACTGACCGGCAACGGCGTGTCCCTGAACACCTCGCTCAACCGCCGTGGCGAAGCGATGATCTGCTCGCCGACCGACGCGCTGAACATGTTCTTCGGCTCCGACCTGCAATACCTGATCATGGAAGACATCCTCGTGGTCAAGGACGGTGTGGACCCTTATGACGCGCTCGGCTGATCGCCACGTCCTACAGTTCTGCCATGGCTATGACGGGCCTTTCCTCGATTGTGCGCGACAGTACGCCAGTTTGTTTGCAGGCTCCGGCTATAAGGTGACCACGGTGTTTCTCACCGGGGTCCCCGACCCTGCCGTGGCCGCGGCGTGTGCCAGCGATGAAGTGCTGTTCATGGCGTTCAGTTCCAAGGCTATCCGTGGCCTGAAGCTGTCGGCCATCGCGCAGTTGCGCAAAATTGCCGCGTCGCGCCATTTCAGTTTTTGTATCGCCCACCGATTCAAGCCGATCTATATCGCCTTGCTGGGCAGCCGTTTGCCCGTGATCGGTGTGCATCACGCCTTCGGCGACTACCAGCGCCGCAGCCGCAAGCTGTTCGCCGGGATTTTCCGTAAACGCCTGAGTTTGCTGGGTGTGTCCGATGCGGTGCGCGACGATATGCGGCGTTGCCTGCCCGACTGGCCCAGCGAGCGTATCCAGACCTTGTACAACCGCGTTGATGTCGACGCGTTGCAGGCCAGCCAGGTCTCGGTAGGCGAGGCGCGCGATGCCTTGGGGCTGTCGCCGGATGCGTGGGTGGTCGGCAATGTCGGCCGCCTGCACCCGGACAAGGACCAGGCCACGCTCCTCAAGGGCTTCGCCCTCGCGTTGCCGCACCTGCCGGCCGCAAGCCGTCTGGCGATTCTTGGCAAAGGGCGCCTGGAGCAAAGCCTCAAGCACCTGGCACAGGAGTTGGGTATTGCCGACCAAGTGTTGTTCCTCGGTCAGGTGCCGGATGCGCGTCGATATTTCCGTGCGTTCGATGCCTTTGCCCTGAGTTCCGATCACGAACCCTTCGGCATGGTGCTGCTCGAAGCGATGGCGGCGGGCGTGCCGCTGCTGGCTACGGCGTGCGGCGGGGCGCGGGAAGTGGTCGAAGGCGTGGGCGTCCTGTTTCCCTTCGGCGATGCCGAACATCTCGCTCAGGGGCTGCGGCACTTGGCTGCGATGGATCAGCAACAGCAGCGGCAGTGTGCCCAAATGATGCTGGAGCGCCTGCGCACGCGTTTCTCGGATCGGGCGGTACGCGATACTTTCTGGCAATTGCCGCACGTTATTGAACTGACCGCGGGGGCTTGATGCTCAATCGATTCCAAGGCTGGCGCGAGCGCGGCTGGTCCGTCGTCGACGCCCCTGTCTACAGCGAGGCCTGGGGGCGTTTTGGTGGCAGTGTCGCCACTCATCCGCAAATCGTTGAGCGCCTGGCGGGGCTGGCGGATATCCCGGTGCGTTATCTGGCATGGGAGCAAGGCGGTGAGCTGCAAGCTTGCATCGCGACCTGGGGGCGGGATTTGGCACTGTCCAAAGACGTCCTCAAGCAGCGGGGTAAAAAGGGGCTGTTCGACCTGGGCAACGCTGAATTGATCCTACCGGCCTGCGCCCAGGCACAGGCACCGTTAAGGCACCGGGCGCGCTACCTTTCAGCCCTCAATGAAGGTCGTTTCAGCGGTCTCAAGCTACAGGCCGAACAACTGGCCATGGCACGGCCCCCGGAAGAGCTATCGAAAAAATTCCGCTACAACCAGCGCCGCGAACTGCGTCTGCTGGAGGAAGCTGGTGGCTCGGTACGGCCGGTGAGTGAGTTTTCCAGCACCGAACTTGGCGCGATGTACTGCGATTTATTTTTACGCCGCTGGGGCTTTGTCGCTACGGGCGCCGAGCGCATGGCCGAGGTGATCGAGTTACTGCGCGAGTGGTTGATCGGCTCGGTGATTTTTCTCAACGATGCTCCTGTTGCCATCCAGTTGGTATACCGGGTCGAGTCACCCGAGTGGATCAGTGTGGAATACGTCAACGGTGGCGTCGATCCCGAAACCCGGGCATTCAGCCCAGGCAGCGTGCTCAGTTTCCTCAACACTCAAAGTGCTTGGGAGCAGGCTCGTGAGGTCGGCAAACCCTTGCGTTTTTCCTTTGGGCGTGCGGATCGGGAGTACAAGGATCGCTGGTGCAATCCCGTGCCGGTGTACACCGTATGAGCCAATCCCAGAACCGTAAGCAGGCACTGCTCAAGCGTCATCGCCGTAATAAGCGGCTGGGGCTGGTGGTTGCGTTGTTGCTGTTGGTCGTGGTGGGAGTAACGGTGGCGTGGTGGCTGCCGCTTTTATTAGCGGTCTTGGCGTGGGTTGCCCATGAGGCCTGGTTTGCCGACCATCTCTTCTACTCGCCCAAGGACGACTATCGGTATCAGTTCGCAGCCGATGCCGAGCAGCCCTCCGTCATTCTGGACAAGGGGCGGCTGATGCTCTGCGAGCCGCTGGCGTTGTCGGGGGATGAGACCCTGATCCTGGCGCTGCGCATCAAAAGCAGCCTGGCAGGGCGTTTTATCGACCCCTTCATTGCTCTGTCGACGGATGATCGCCAAACGTTCGAGCGGGGCGTGGACGGCCTGCGTTATCTGAACCTCACGGGTCAGGCGCACGCGTTGCTTGAGGGCGGTCTGGCGCTAAAAGGGCGATGGTGCCGGGTACTGGGTGAGCCTGTGCTTTCGGTATGGCGCCAGCCTGATGTGCGACAGCAGCGAGTAATGGTCATTGCGCCCCATGCCGACGATGCCGAACTTGCCGCGTTTGGTTTGTACAGCCAGGCGACCCAGCCGTGGATCGTCACATTGACCGCTGGCGAGATCGAAGCCGAGCATTATCAGCGAATGGGCCTGACCACACGGGATGCAGCACGGCTCAAGGGCCGCTTGCGTGCCTGGGACAGCGTTGCCGTACCTCGTTGGGCAGGTGTGCCCCAGGAAAACTGCGTGCAGCTTGGGTATTTCTGCCTGCAATTGGCGGCAATGCAGGCCGAGCCTGATCTGGCAGTGGGCTCCCGGGAGGCAGAATTGAGTGATATCCGCCCGTTTCGCCAGTTCAACCCCTTCCCGCTACCGGCTGATGGGGATGGGCGGCCAACCTGGAACAATCTGTTGGCCGACTTACGCGCGGTGTTGTTGAAGGCGCGTCCTGAGGTCATCGTGCTGCCCCATCCGGTGCTCGATCCCCATCCTGACCACGTCTGCGCGCAGGAGGCGGTTTTGCAAGCTTTGCAGGGACTGGAGTGGCAACCCACCACATTGCTGGGCTATGCCAATCACCTGCACGACAACGATCGCTGGCCGATGGGGGACTCTGGAAATGGTGTCGCTTTGCCACCATCCTTTGATCCGGCTTACACTCTGCGGCCCTACTGCTTGTCGCTACCCGCAGAGATTCAACGTGACAAGGCTATGTCGCTGGGGATGATGCATGACCTGCAGCCGAAGATGCCGTTGAAACGGCGCGTGCGACGCGTCATACAGTGTTTGTTGGCCGGTAGGAAGGTGTCTCCCTGGGGGGAAAACGAGTTTTTCCGCAAAGCCGTTCGGCGCCATGAACTCTTCTGGGTCATAAAACCCAAGTAACGTTACGCAACGTGAGGGGCGCAGAGTGCCCCCGTTAATATGACAGTGAGTCCGTTTTGAATAATCCGTGCCCCAGCATTCTCTTTCTTATTCCGTATTTTGGCCGCTGGCCATTCTGGATGCCTTTCTTTCTGGAAAGCTGTCGGCGCAACCCGGATATTGACTGGCTATTATTCAGCGACTGCCCTATTCCGGAAAACGTCCCGGAGAATGTCAGGATCGAAAGCACGACATTTGACGAATACTGCGCGTTGGTATCCCAACGCTTGAGCATCCGCTTCGGGCCTCAGGCGCCTTACAAACTGTGCGACATCAAACCCGCGCTGGGGTACATCCATGCGGATCGCCTCACGGGTTATGATTTTTGGGCATTTGGTGACCTGGACCTTATCTACGGCAACCTGCGTCGCTATTTCACTGCCGAGCGGTTGGCCGGCTATGACCTGTTCTCTACCCATGAACGGCGGGTCGCTGGCCATTTGTGCCTGATTCGCAACACCGCTGAGATGCAGCGTGTTTTTATGCGGATCAAGGATTGGGAGGCGCGCTTTGCTGATGAAGCGCATCATGCGCTGGATGAAGGTGCCTTCAGCCGAATTTTTCTGTGGCGTAAGAATTTCCCGAAGCCGCTGTTTGAGTTGGTGGGAAAGTTCAACCCCTGGCGTCGACGTAGCGATTTCACTGAAGCGTTCAGCACACCGGGTGGCGTGATCAAGTGGCACGACGGCAGTGATCGCTTTCCCCATCAGTGGTTCTGGAAGGACGGTCGCTTGACCAACGACAGGGACGGCGAGCAGGAATTTCCCTATTTCCATTTCGTGTGTTGGAAACGAAATCAGTGGCCGTTGTTGCCAGAGTCGAGCGCGGAGTACATCCAGGCGCTGGCTGCTGAGCCATCCTGGGTCGTTGATGCCACCGGTTTCCATCGAGGAGAGTTATGAGTCGGCGTTTCAAGGTCCTGCAATTACAGCCTGACTACAATGTCAAATCCCATGATTTTGCCGACCTGGCTGAGCAGATCGTCAAGGCATTGCCCGCAGAGCGCTATACAGTCACGGCGGCATTCCTGCGCGGCCGTCCTGGGCCGACGGACCCGGTCAGTCGCGCCGAAACGTCCGTTTATTTCGAGTTTTCCGACAAGTCCCTTAAAGGGATGAGGCTGCGCGCGATGTGGCGGCTCTATCAATTCTGCCGCAAGGAAAAGTTTGATGCCGTCGTGTGCAACCGCTTCAAGCCGGTCAACATGATGTTGCAGTTGAACCGCTGGTTGAAAATTCCTCTGTGTATCGGCATTTCCCACGGCTTTGGTGAATATGATCGTCTGTACCGGCGCAAGCAGGCCTCGCGCTGGATCGACGAACACTGGCGGTTTGTCGGAGTTTCGCCTGCGGTCAAACAGTACCTGCTGGATTGCCAGTGCGGATTTACCGACCAGAACACCTACGCCATTACCAATGCTATCGATATCGAACAGGCCGAAGCCTTGCAGCATCCGCGGGAGCGCGCGCGTCAGTTGTTGGGCATCGACCCTTCGGTGCGCTTGATCGGTGCCTTGGGGCGTCTGGTCCCCGTGAAGGGCCATACCTATTTGTTGCAGGCATTCGCGGCGCTTAAAGATAAATACCCTAATGCGCAGCTCGCCATTATTGGTGCGGGACGTGAGCAGTCCAACCTCGCGGCCCAAATCCAGAGCCTTGGCCTGGCAGGCCGAGTCCATTTGCTGGGATTCAAGGAGAACGCACTGCAATATGTGCGGGCCTTCGATATCTGGGCAATGCCCTCGCTGGCAGAAGGTCTCGGACTGGCCTTGCTGGAAGGCATGAGCGGCCGCTTGCCGGTGATCGCCTCCAGCGTGCCGGCCATGCTTCCGCTGATCGAAGGCGCGGGTGGCCTGGCGGTGGAACCGGCCAATGTGCCCGACCTGACACAGGCGCTGGATACCTACTTGGCGTTGCCCGATGAAGCCCTCGCTCAAAAAGGCGAGCAGGCTTACCAGTACCTCCAAGCGCAACACGATATTGAAGTGTTTCGCCAG
The DNA here is from genome assembly GCF_013285305.1 of Pseudomonas rhodesiae. Lineage (NCBI taxonomy): Bacteria > Pseudomonadati > Pseudomonadota > Gammaproteobacteria > Pseudomonadales > Pseudomonadaceae > Pseudomonas > Pseudomonas rhodesiae. Next base: position 774,488 of record NZ_CP054205.1, read on the forward strand.
CAATACCTGAAGTTGATTGATTCAGGCTTGGCTCAAGTAGACAGGAACAACGTATGAACCAGAGTCAGCCCTTGGTCACTGTGATCATTGCGTCTTACAACCACGCTCCCTATATCGAGCAGAGCATTCTCAGCGTCCTGAATCAGACCTACTCCAATATCGAGTTGCTGGTGATTGATGACGGTTCGACCGACGACAGCGTAGAGCGTATTCGTCGCTTGCAGGAGCGTTACTCGTTCGACTTTCGTGTCCAACAGAATCAAGGTCTTACCAACACGCTCAATGGCGCTGTGGCACGGTCCCAGGGGCCGTTGGTTGTGCCGTTCGGTTCTGATGACATCATGTTGCCGGAGCGCATAGCCACCCAAGTCGCCTATATGGACGGTAAGCCCGAAGTCGGTATCTGTGCCGGCAATATAGAGCTGATCGATTCGAACGGCGAACTGTTCCCAGAGAAACGCCAGCGCCGGGATGTACCCTTCCGGCGGCTTGATTTCGATGACATGTTTCTGGAGCGCAAACCTTATCCGCCAGCGCCCACGCTGATGATTCGGCGCGAGGCGCTGGAAAAGGTCGGCGGGTTCGACCCCGAGATCCGTCTGGAAGATTTGTTGATCGAGCTGAAGATCACCCGCGCCGGGTACTTCATCGATGGCCTGAATGTGCTGATGGCTCGCTACCGCAAACACGCCACTAACTCATACAAGAATCATCGATTCATGATCGACAACATCCTGCGCTCATACGCGCTGTTCAGCGATCATCCTCGCTATGACGAGGTGCGTTACAAGTTTCTCAGCTCGATGTTCCTCAAAACCGCCAACCGCGATCGCACATTGGCGCGTGAGCTGCTCGCGCAGATTCCGTTCCGCGCGTGGAACAAGAAAACCTGGCGTGGTTTGAGCCGGCTGTATCTTTCTCCATTGGAAAAAGACTGACATCGCTGCCCGGCGCCCCAGCTTCGAGGCGCCTCTTGCTAGGGCCTCAAGTCGCGGGGCGAGTGAGCGTCAGCACCTGTTCGCGGATTTTGCCAGTGGCGTGTGCCGATGCAACCGATGCGTAGCCGCTGACCAATGGTTCGAAGTGCGTGTCGAATAGCCAGTTACGGTCCTGCGGATAGCGTTGCATGTGCTTCAAGTTACGCTGTCGCAGGGCGCTGCGAAGCGCTGACGGGTAGATGCGCATGTCGGCCAGGTCTATAAGCCCGAACTCACCGTCCTCCAAGAGCAATACATTGCCCAAATGCAGGGAGCGGAAATAAACGCCGCGCTCATGCAACACGGCCATGAATCGGCCTAGTCGCTCCACCAGCGCTTCTCGAACGCCGCTGTCGAGGCTTTGCAGGGCCTGGCGTACCGTCAAGCCGGTCAGGGGCTGATAGCGCACAGCACTGCTGCCATCGCGCAAGCTATACACATCGAGAATGCGTGGCGCAGCAATGCCCAGTTGCTGCAGATGTTGGCTGTTGGTGGCGAAGCGCTGGGAGTAGGGGTTGAACCCGCCGGAGGTATACCAGCGCCGAGCCCTGAACAGTTTGAGGAAACTGCCGTCCTCCAGGCGCAATACTTTGGGGCCGAGACCGTCCTCTTCTATCACCTGCGCGCCTTTGGATAGCGCTTCGAACGCCTGTGGGGCAGGTGTCTGCACCGCCATACCCAGCAGACTGCGACGGCGCTGTGCAATGCTCAGGCCGGCGATCAGCGCCAGGGGGATCCACAGCAGGAACCAGTGTTCCTTAGGGCGCGACAGGATGCCGCCACCTTCGGTCAAGCCGGCGCCGATGCCGTACGCCAATAGGGCCGATGTCAGCAGGAACAGCGGTTGTGCGCGTTCCTTGAAGCCTATGTACAGCCCCCAGCCCAGCATGAAGATCCATGGGATGAACCCGATGATGCCGACGTAATAGAGCACGCCGAGGGCAAAACTGTGAGGTTCGTACAGCTCGTAAGCGTCCACGACCAGCGACAGATCCGAGTTGAAACTGTGGCCGATCCACGGGTGTTCCGCGATGCGGTGTAGCGTCATGCTCCACAATTCAAGACGGTACGAACTGCCTCGTTCGGTAATCGCCTCGGGATAAAACAGCAAAAGCGCCGCAGCGCCCAGTACCAGCGTGGCGATCATCATTGCCGAACGGCGATTACGTCGCACGAAGGCGATCCAGAAGGCTGCCAATGTCAGGGCAACCAGCGGGGTGCGTGAGCCGGTCGCCAATACCGCGAGCGTCATCACCGCCAGCGCGGGAGCGCTGAACCACAGTACTCGCAACCGCTGGGCGGTTATGCAGATGTACAGCCAGTAGATGCAGAAGAAGCCGAATACGTGGGAGCTGAGCAGCGGGTTATCGAGGGCGCCGCGACCGCCGATCATGCGCATGCTCGGCTCGAAGCCTTTGGCGAACGCAATCAGGTTGGCCAGGCAGACGATCAGCGCAATTACCGCCGCACTGAAGAAGATCGGTTTGAACATGTCGTTGCGGTAATGCAGCAGCAGCCCACAGCCGGCAAACAGCATGAATGTGTGCAGCGGTCGCTTGAACAGGTCGGAATCCACCGTGGGTTGCGGGCTCCAGAGCAGCGTGGTCAACGCCCACGCACAAAACACCAGAAACGCGATCACCAGCGGCTCGCGCAACAGCTCCTTGATTTCCCTGGGGCGCAGGCACAGCAACAGCAAGGTCGGCGCGCTGAAAAGTCCGTAGTAGAACTTGTGCAGCACATTGCGGTTGGTCACGAAGAACAGCGAACTTAAAAGCAGTAATAAACCTATGGGTAGAATCCATAGAACCAGGAAGTCGAAAACGCGATTTGCGCCATAGCTGAGGCGGTTGGAGTGCATACAGAAAGCCATTCCAGAAAGAGAAAGCCGACCATCTTAAAGTAGTGGCTATATAATGTCGCCGATTGAGGCCGGCCGGGTGTTGGGTCATGCCGGGTGCAAGTACAACAGAGAAGCTGTGCTAAAGTCAGCCTCCTTTTTTAAAACGCCGCGTGATATGACCGACTCCAGTCCGAGCGCAAGCCCTTCGAGCTTGAAAATATATTTCCGCCTGCTCAGTTACGTGAGGCCCTACGCGGGCTTGTTCGCGTTGAGTATCGTCGGATTTCTGATTTTCGCGTCGACCCAGCCGATGCTGGGTTACATCCTTAAATATTTTGTCGACGGCCTCTCCAACCCAGAAGCGGTGCTGTTCCCAACAGTGCCATACCTGCGTGACCTGCAATTGCTGCAGGCTGTGCCGCTGTTGATCATTTTGATCGCGGCCTGGCAGGGCCTGGGGTCTTTCCTGGGTAACTACCTGTTGGCCAAGGTCTCTCTGGGGCTGGTTCACGACCTGCGGGTGCAGTTGTTCAACAACCTGTTGACGCTGCCCAACCGCTACTTCGACAACCACAACTCCGGGCACCTGATCTCTCGCATCACCTTTAACGTGACCATGGTCACCGGTGCGGCGACAGACGCGATCAAGGTGGTAATCCGCGAAGGCATGACAGTGATCTTCCTGTTCGCCTCCCTGCTGTTCATGAACTGGCGCCTGACATTGGTGATGATCGCCATCCTGCCGTTGATCGCGGTGATGGTCAGCACGGCCAGCAAGAAATTCCGCAAGCAGAGCAAGAAGATCCAAGTCGCCATGGGCGATGTGACCCATGTGGCTTCGGAGACCATCCAGGGCTATCGCGTCGTGCGCAGCTTCGGCGGCGAAGTCTACGAGGAGAAGCGTTTCCTCAAGGCCAGCCAGAGCAATACCGACAAGCAACTGCGCATGACCCGCACCGGAGCCATCTATACACCGGCGCTGCAACTGGTGATCTACACCGCCATGGCCGTGTTGATGTTCCTGGTGCTGTACCTGCGTGGCGATGCGTCGGCGGGCGATATGGTGGCTTACATCACCTTGGCCGGTCTGTTGCCCAAGCCGATCCGCCAGCTGTCGGAAGTCAGCTCGACCATCCAGAAAGGCGTGGCCGGTGCCGAAAGTATTTTCGAACAGCTCGACGAAACACCGGAAGTCGACCGCGGTACTGTCGAGCGTGACAAGGTCAGCGGCCGCCTGGAAGTGCGTCAGCTGAACTTCACTTACCCAGGCACCGATCGCCATGTGCTCAAGGACATCAGCTTTACCGCCGAGCCTGGGCAGATGATCGCCCTGGTGGGGCGTTCCGGCAGCGGCAAATCGACGCTGGCCAGCCTGATCCCGCGTTTCTATCACCATGAAAGCGGTGAAATCCTGCTCGACGGCGTAGAGATCGAAGATTACAAACTGCTCAACCTGCGCAAGCACATCGCCCAGGTGACCCAGCACGTAACCCTGTTCAGCGACACCGTCACCAACAACATCGCCTACGGCGATCTGGCCGGCGCGCCCCGGGCCGATGTTGAAGCGGCGGCGGCGGACGCCTATGCCAAGGACTTCATCGATCAGTTGCCCAAAGGCTTTGATACCCAGGTGGGTGAAAACGGTGTGCTGCTGTCAGGCGGCCAGCGCCAGCGTCTGGCAATTGCCCGTGCCTTGTTGAAGAACGCGCCGCTGCTGATTCTGGACGAGGCCACATCGGCCCTCGACACCGAATCGGAACGGCATATCCAGGGCGCGCTGGATAAAGTCATGCAGGGCCGCACCACCCTGGTGATCGCCCATCGTCTGTCCACCATCGAGAAGGCCGACTTGATTCTGGTGATGGACGACGGTCGGATCGTCGAGCGTGGCACCCATGCCGAGTTGCTGGCCCAGAACGGCTATTACGCCCGTCTGCATGCCATGGGCCTGGATGCCCCGGTCTCGGCGGATATCACTTAAGCCCGCCTGCGCTACGGCTGACGATGGCGGGGGAGTGCGCTCCCTCGCCATACCATCTTCTGTCACACCCCCCACAAGCCTGCTGTAACCCTGTGCTAATATCGCGCCCCTGTTCATTTTGTATGTGGGTTGCTCCATGAAGTTGTCCATGCCGCGATTCGATCAAGCCCCTGTCTTGGTGGTCGGCGATGTCATGCTCGACCGTTACTGGCATGGTGGTACCTCACGGATTTCCCCTGAGGCACCGGTACCGGTAGTCAAGGTCGAGCAAATCGAAGACCGTCCAGGTGGCGCTGCCAACGTTGCCCTCAATATTGCCGCCCTCGGCGCTCCGGCCTCGCTGGTCGGTGTGACCGGCGACGATGAAGCCGCCGACAGCCTGGCCAACAGCCTGCGCGGTGCCGGCGTGCGTGCGCTGTTCCAGCGCATCGCCCATCAGCCGACCATCGTCAAGCTGCGGGTCATGAGCCGTCACCAGCAGTTGCTGCGAATCGATTTCGAAGAGCCCTTCGCCACCGACGCCCTGGCCCTCAGCGGTCAGGTCGACGAACTGCTCGAAGGCATCAAGGTGCTGGTGCTGTCCGACTACGGCAAAGGCGCGTTGAAGAACCACCAAATGCTGATCCAGGCCGCCAAAGCCAAGGGCATCCCCGTATTGGCCGATCCCAAGGGCAAGGACTTCTCGATTTATCGAGGTGCCAGCCTGATCACGCCGAATCTCAGCGAGTTCGAAGCTATCGTCGGCGGTTGTGCCGATGAGCACGACTTGGTGAGCAAGGGCGCCACGCTGATGGCCGACCTTGATCTGGGCGCCTTGCTGGTCACCCGTGGCGAGCACGGCATGACCCTGCTGCGCCCCGGCCACCCGGCGATGCACCTGCCGGCGCGGGCCCGTGAAGTGTTCGATGTCACCGGCGCCGGCGACACAGTGATTTCCACCCTGGCCGCGTCCATCGCCGCTGGCGAAGAACTGCCCCACGCGGTGGCCCTGGCCAATCTGGCGGCGGGCATCGTGGTCGGCAAGTTGGGCACCGCGGCCATCAGTGCTCCGGAATTGCGTCGCGCGATCCAGCGTTCCGAAGGCTCGGAGCGAGGTGTGCTGAGCATCGAGCAATTGTTGCTGGCGATTGATGACGCCCGTGCCCACAACGAAAGCATTGTGTTCACCAACGGCTGCTTCGACATCCTCCACGCTGGTCATGTGACGTACCTGGAGCAAGCCCGCGCCCAAGGCGATCGTCTGATCGTCGCGGTCAATGACGATGCGTCGGTCAGCCGTCTGAAGGGCCCCGGCCGTCCGATCAATAGCGTCGACCGGCGCATGGCGGTCCTGGCCGGTTTGGGCGCGGTGGACTGGGTGATCAGCTTCCCTGAAGCGACCCCTGAAAATCTGTTGGCCCAGGTCAAACCCGATGTGCTGGTCAAGGGCGGCGACTACTCCGTCGACCAGGTGGTCGGCGCCGATATCGTCAGCGCCTACGGCGGTACGGTCAAAGTGCTGGGCCTGGTGGAGAACAGCTCGACCACGGCAATCGTCGAGAAGATCCGCAACAATGAATAAGGCTGAACCGTTGGTTTTGATCACCGGGGGCGCGGGCTTTATCGGCTCGCACCTGGTCGATGCACTGCTTGCCAAAGGCTATGCCGTGCGGGTGCTGGATAATCTGTCCACCGGCAAACGCAGCAACCTGCCCCTGCACAATCCGCGCGTGGAGCTGCTCGAAGGCGATGTGGCCGACGCCGAACTGGTGGGTCAGGCTGCCCTCGGCGCGACGGCGGTCGTACACCTGGCCGCCGTGGCCTCGGTGCAGGCCTCGGTGGACGACCCGGTCAGCACGCACCAGAGCAATTTCGTCGGCACCTTGAATGTGTGCGAAGCCATGCGCAAGGCCGGGGTCAAACGCGTGGTGTTTGCGTCCAGCGCGGCGGTGTATGGCAACAATGGCGAAGGGGCCTCGATCGACGAAGAGACCACCAAGGCGCCGCTGACGCCCTACGCGTCCGACAAGTTGGCCGGCGAATACTACTTTGATTTCTACCGTCGCCAGCATGGTCTGGAGCCGGTGATGTTCCGTTTCTTCAATATCTTCGGGCCGCGTCAGGACCCGTCCTCGCCGTACTCCGGTGTAATCAGCATCTTCTGCGAACGTGCCCAGCAGGGCCTGCCCATCAGCGTGTTCGGTGATGGCGAGCAGACTCGCGATTTCATGTACGTGGAAGACCTGGTGGACGTATTGGTGCAGGCCATCGAAGCGCCGGATGCGCCGCTGGGTGCGATCAACGTGGGCTGGAACCGCACCACCACCCTCAAGCAGGTCTTGCAGGCATTGGAAGAAGCGGTGGGCTCGTTGCCCGCCGTGACTTACGGGCCGGCGCGTTCGGGAGATATCCGACATTCGCGGGCGAACAACCAGCGGTTGCTGGCCAGCTTCACCCTGCCTGAACCCACGCCGTTGAAGGTCGGTTTGCAGCGCCTGCTTAACGGCTGAATCCTGTGGCCAGTACGCTAATTGCTTGATTAGCGGCTGGCCTTTTTCCTCGGCACAATCTTGCCCAGCATCCGCCGCGCTTTGCCGGTCAGGCGTTTGAGTTTCGATTCTTTCTCCGGCTGCGCCAGCCCCTGCTGGCGCAGCCAATCCTTCCAGCGAATCCGCTCTTCTCGCACCACCCAGCCGTCCTGCTGGGCGAAGCTCTCCGCCAGGAACAGGCCCCGTGTGCTGGCCGGGTGCAGTTGGTCTTTCTTGACTGTGTACAGCTCGGCCAAGGGCTGGCCGTCCTTGAGCGGCATCAGGTACAGGTCAGGGCGTTGTCGGTTAAGGCGCGCCACCAGCTGGTCGCCTTCCAGGCGCTCATCCACATGGAACAGGCTCAGGGACTTGGCTTCCTTGGGCACTTCCAGGCGCAGGTCGTAAATCAATTGCAGCGAGGCGGTGGGCAGGTGCACATAGGCCCGTGGGCGTTCGATCAACTGGGTGGTGGCGCAGCGGACCGGGCGCGCGGCGCCGGACAATGGGCTGAGGCGAAACGGCAGCGCCTCGCGGTAATGCAGGGCGGCGGAGTAGGGCGCCGGCAGCCAGGTATCGTTGAAGCGCCCGCCGAGCCAGCCTTCGGGGGTTTCCAGTAGGCACTCTTCGGCGATTTCCTGGATGGCGGTGTGCAGCGGCAGGTTCAATTCGTGAGCCGGGACGTAGCCGGAAATCAGCTTGAGCACCACGTCGCCCCGGTCCTGGCGGCGCTGGCGCACCAGCACCCAATAATCGCGGTTCTGCCAGTGCAAGGTCAGACGCACCGAGACCCCAAGGTTGGCCAGCTCCACCGCGAAGCGCTCGGCGTCCGGCACATCCACCGGTTTGCGCCGTTGCAGGGTCTGGGCGAAATTGAGCGGCATGCCGACGCTCTGGTAACTCAGGCCTTCGGGGGTGGCTTCAACGTGCAGCGGCAGTGTCTTGAAGTTGCTGGGGTTTTTTCTTATGAGCGTGCGCGGCATGTCGGCTCCTTCTTGCGACGGGGTCGGCCGCGTGGGCGGCATCAGCGTTGACGAATGACCTGGGCAGCGGTCGCCACGTTATGGGCCAGGTGCAGCGGGTTAATGGTCCCGACAATAGCACTGGCGACGCCCGTTTGCGCAAACAACAACGTGAAACTGGCGCGTATTGGATCCATTCCGGGTTCCAGGCAGACATGGCCGCTGGCCAAGGCTTTTTTGACCAGGATGCCCTTGCCGTGGGTCGCTGCATAATCAATGACGGCTTTCTCTGCCTGTTCGTTCAGATTGTAGGTGACCATCGCGCAGTCGCCTTGCTCCAGGGCCTTCAAGCCGCCTTCGACGGTTTTGCCGGAGAAACCGAAACCGCGAATCTTGCCCTCTTGCTTGAGCTGCGCCAGGGTCTGGTACACCTCGCAGTCGTTGAGGATCTGCAAGTCGTTGCCGTCGGAATGCACCAGTACCAGGTCGATAAAATCCGTTTCAAGTCGTTTCAAGCTGCGTTCTATCGACATGCGCGTATGCGCTGCACTGAAATCGTGACGGGAGACACCCGCTTCGAACTCTTCACCCACCTTGCTGACGATCACCCAGTCCTGGCGCTGACCACGCAACATCGGCCCCAGGCGTTCTTCACTCATGCCATAGGCCGGCGCGGTGTCGATCAGGTTGATCCCCAGCTCGCGAGCCTGGCGCAACAGCATGCGCGCCTCGTCATCCCCTGGAATCTGAAAGCCGTTGGGGTATTTCACCCCTTGATCGCGCCCCAGTTTGACGGTGCCCAGGCCCAGCGGCGAAACAAGCAGGCCGGTGTTGCCCAGCGGGCGATGCAGGTCGTGCAGGGTCGGCAGGCTCATGGCAACAGGGTCTCCCAGACGGGTACGCCGAGGGCGGGTTTGGGCAACTCCGGCAGCGGTTGCGTGGGGCCTGGCTGGATGCCATCGCGTTCCAGGCTGTGCAGCACGCGGTCGGCGAAATCTGGCGCCAGGGCCAATTTGGTCGGCCAGCCCACCAGCAGGCGGCCCTGTTCGGCGAGGAAAGCGTTATCGGGACGGCTCAGGCCCGACTGCAGCGGCTCCGCACGGTCGACTCGCAGGGTGGCCCAGCGGGTCTGGTGCATGTCGATCCACGGCAGCAAATGCGCCAGCTCTTTCTGTGCTGTGGCGATTTGTGCTTCCGGTGTGCGCGCCACGCCATCGGCCTCGGCGATGTCGCCGCCCATGTACCACACCCATTCGCCATTGGCGGCCGGGTGCGTGGTGATGGTCAGGCGCGGCTTGGTGCCGCCGCCCAGGCAATGGGCATACAGCGGCTTCAGGCCGGGGCCCTTGGCGAGGATCATATGCAGTGGCCGCGTCTGCATGGCCGGCTGGCTCAAGCCCAGGGCACTGAGCAAGTCGGCAGTGCCGGCGCCCGCGCTCAATACGATGCGTTGGGCGCGAATCTCGCGGCCGTCCACCTTCAGGCCCACCAAGGTGCCACCGTCCTGCAGCGGTTCGATGTGCTGCCCGGCGAGCAGGCTGTCACCGCCCAGTTGTGCCAGGCGCTCGATCACACTGGGCACGTCCACCACCAGTTCGGCCAGGCGATAGACCTTGCCTTTGAAGCGCTTGTCTTGCAGAGCCGGCGGCAAATCGTCGCCTTTGACCTGATCCACACGGCCACGCACAGCCTTGCTGGCGAAGAAGCTGGTGAGATTGCCGGCGAGGGTGCCGGGGGACCACAGGTAGTGCGCCTGGGACAGTACGCGCACCCCGGACAGGTCCAGCTCGCCGCTGCCGGCCAGGGCCTCGCGCCAGCGGCGCGGCATGTCGGCGATGGCTTCGGAGGCGCCGGTGAGGGCGCCGTGCAGGGCGTATTTAGCGCCGCCGTGAATGATCCCCTGGGACTTCACACTTTGTCCGCCGCCGAGGGTGGCGCTTTCCACCAGCACCGTGGAAAACCCCTGGCGGCGCAGGCGCGCGTTGAGCCAGAGGCCGGCAACCCCGGCGCCGACAATCAGAACGTCGGTGGAAATAGGCATGCGCGCGGGACCTCTGCGTTGGAAATGGGCGCCTAGTATAGCGCGCTGCGCTGCCTCATCAGTGCGACACGTTGGCCGCGACTCAATGCCCAGCCGTTTTCGAGAACAGCTGAATCACCACCACCCCCAGCACAATCAGGCCCATGCCCAGCATCGCAGGCAGGTCGAGCTTCTGCCCGTAGATAAACAGCGCCGCAACGCTGACCATCACGATCCCCATCCCGGCCCACACGGCATAGGCCACGCCCACCGGCACCGTGCGCACCACCAGGGTCAGCATCCAGAACGCCACGCCGTAGCCGACAATCACCAACAGCAGTGGGATCGGCGTGCTCCAGCCCTTAATGGCTTTCATGGATACCGTAGCGATCACTTCCGAGCAGATGGCGATGGCCAGGTAGCAGTAGGCGGCATTCATAGGTCAATCCTCGGCGTAGGGCGGGTCAATAGGCCGGCATTTTAGCGGCTGCTTAGATGGGGTAAAGTCATTACCTATCAGTATGAGAGATAGGTTGCTCCATGAGCGTTCAATGGAATCTGGAACAAATGCGCCTATTTGTGAACGTTGCCGAGCAGCGTTCTTTTTCGGCGGTGGCGCGGGGGCAGCGCAAGGCGCAGTCGGCGGTCAGCAGTGGGATTGCAATGCTGGAGGCTGACCTGGGCGTGAGCTTGTTCGAGCGCAGCAGCGGCCGCCAGCCGCGGCTGACCGAAGCCGGCGCTGTGTTGCTCGAAGAGGCCCGGGAAGTGTTGCGCCAGTGCGAACGCCTTAACGGTCGTGCCTTGTCATTGATGCGCGGCGAAGAAGCCTGCCTGCGCCTGGCTCAGGACGAGGCCATGCTGTACCAGCCAGTGCTCGACAGCCTGGACGCCTTGGCCGGGCAATTTCCCAATCTGGAAGTGCAGCTTTCCAGTGCAGCCCAGGGCGATGTCGCACGCAAATTGGTGGAGCGCAAGGCTGACCTGGGCATGCTGTTCTATCACGATCAAATCCCCGAAGCGCTGGAGCGCCGCGTGGTGGGCAGTGTGGAGATGGTCACGGTCTGCGGGCGCCACCACCCGCTGGCGGCGCAGAATCGTGTGGATTGTCAGGGCCTGGCGCAATACCGTCAGTTGCTGATGTCGACCCAGACCAGTGTCTACCCCGGCAGTGAAGCCGCCAGCCCGCAGGTCTGGCGGGCCGACAGCTTCTACGTGCTGGCCGAATGGCTGATCCGTGGCCTGGGTTGGGCCTGGCTGCCCCGGCACGTGGTGCAATACCCCGCGTATCAGAACCTGATGGTCGAACTCGACAGTGAATGGACTCCGCCGGCGCTGGTGGTGGAGCTGGTCTGGCGGCGCGATGAACCCCTGGGGCCCGCCGCGAGATTTCTCGCTGAACGTTTTGCCGAGTGCCTGCGGGCGATTGACTGAAAAAGCCGATAAACTCCGCCGCCATGAATAGAACTCTCTACACCTGCCTGTTTTACCTGGCGCTGCCATTGGTGGCTTTACGTCTGTGGCTGCGCGCACGCAAGGCGCCGGCCTATGCCCAGCGCGTGGGCGAGCGGTTTTCCTACGGTTTGCCGGCGATGCAGCCGGACGGGATCTGGGTGCACGCCGTCTCGGTGGGCGAAAGCATCGCGGCTGCGCCCATGGTGCGCGGGTTGCTGGCGCGTTATCCGGACTTGCCGATCACGCTCACCTGCATGACGCCCACCGGCTCCGAGCGTATCCAGGCCCTGTTCGCCAACGAGCCGCGCATCCAGCACTGCTATTTGCCCTATGACGTGCCGTGCGCGGCCAAGCGTTTTCTGAATCGCGTGCAGCCGAAACTGGCGGTGATCATGGAAACCGAGCTGTGGCCCAACCATATTCACGCCTGCGCCCAGCGCGGCATTCCGGTGGCGCTGGCCAATGCGCGGCTGTCGGCGCGTTCGGCCAAGGGCTATGGGCGCTTCGCCAAGTTGACCGCACCGATGTTGTCCGAGATGAGCCTGCTTGCGGTGCAGACGCAGGCCGAGGCCCAGCGTTTCCTGAGCCTGGGCGCACGCCCCGAGACCGTGGAAGTGACCGGTTCGATCAAGTTCGACCTGACCATCGACCCGCAGTTGCCGGCCCGCGCCGCCGCGCTGCGTGCGCAATGGGGTGCCACTGAGCGGCCGGTGTGGATCGCCGCCAGCACCCACGCCGGCGAAGATGAAGTGGTACTTGCCGCCCATCGTCAACTGCTCGACAGCTACCCCAATGCGCTGTTGATCCTGGTGCCGCGCCATCAGGAACGCTTCGGGCCGATGTTCGATCTATGCCAGCAGCAAGGCTTCGCCACGGTTCGGCGCTCCAGCGGCGAGCCCGTCACGGCGCAGACGTCGGTGCTGCTGGGCGACACCATGGGGGAGTTGCTGTTTCTGTACGCCCTGGCCGACAGTGCTTTCGTCGGCGGTAGCCTGGTGGCGACCGGAGGGCACAACCCATTGGAGCCGGCAGCGTTGGCGCTGCCGGTGATCATGGGGCCGCATGTGTTCAACTTCCTGGAAATCACCGCGATGATGCGCGAAGCCGGTGCGTTGCGCGAAGTGGATGACGCCGAAGGGTTGGCCGAAGCCGTGCGGCAGTTGTTCGAGCTACCCCAGGATGCCCGCAAGATGGCGCAGGCGGGGCTCAAGGTGATGCAGGCCAACCAGGGCGCGCTTGAGCGCTTGCTCAATGGTCTGGGCCGATTGATCGCGATTTAAAGGGCGAAAGGGGATTGCCCTTGATGACGATCTGTCAGGCCAAATAGTGTTGGCTGTCTTGCGCTATCGGGGGCAAGTCGAATCGTTGCACCGCCCCTCCCGCATGATCAAGCCCCTCACACATGATTTAGCAGCGTGATTAATTATTCGGGCGGGCCTTGAGCTGTTCGGCGGCGGCCTTGGCCAGGTCCGGCGGCAGGAAGTCGCGGTCCGGGTTGTAGTCAGCCTTGAGGTAGCGCGCCAGGTCCTGCAGATCCCCAGGGTTCAACGTGCCCGCGGCCTGCTTCAAACGCAGGTTGTCGAGGATGTAGTCGTAGCGGCTGTTGTTGTAGTTGCGTACGGAGGCATAGAGCTGGCGCTGGGCGTCGAGCACGTCGACGATATTGCGCGTACCCACCTGATAGCCGATTTCCGTGGCTTCCACCGCGCTCTGGTTGGAGATGATCGACTGGCGGCGCGCCTGTACCTGTTCCACATCAGTGTTAACCGCGCGGTGCAGGTTGCGTGTGTTTTCCACCACCTGGCGGCGCAAGCCTTCGCGTTGCTGCTCGGTCTGGCCCAGGCGCGAGTACGACTCGCGGACCTGCGAGCTGGTCAGGCCGCCGCTGTAGATCGGGATATTCAGGCGCAGGCCGATGGTGCGTTGTTCCACATCGCCGCGATAGGGCGTGCCGAAGGCATTCGGGTTGCTGAACCCCAGCGCATCGTTATCGCCTTTTTCGTATTGCGCCACCGCGTCCAAGGTTGGCGCGTGACCGGCCTTGCGCTGCTTGAGGACTTCCTCGGCGGCGGTGACAGCATAGTTGCTGGCCAGCAGGTTGAGGTTCTGGCGCCCAGCGGTCTCGACCCAGGCCTTGGCGTCGTTCGGCAGCGGCGGCAACACCGGCAGCGTGTGGACAATGCCCTGGATCGAGTTGTACTGACGGTTGGTCAGGGTGATCAATGCTTCAAACGCATCTTCTACCTGACGCTGCGCCAGAATCCGGTTGGCCCGCGCGGTGTCGTAGCTGGCTTGGGATTGCAGCACGTCGGTCTTGTCCGACAGGCCCACGTCGAAGCGCTCGTTTGACTGATCAAGTTGGCGTTTGAAGGCGTTCTCTTCGGCCTTGGTCGAGGCCAGGTTGTCCTGGGCGCGCAGCACGGCGAAGTAGTTCTCTGCGCTCTGCAGAATCAGGTTCTGTTCGGTGGCCGACAGTTGCAGCGCTGCCTGTTCATTGGTGGCTTCAGCCGCCTGCAACTGGAACCAACGGTCGGCGCGGAACAGCGGCTGGCTGAGGGTCGCGCGCCAGGAGTGGGCATCGCGGTTGGCGGTGGCGGCCGGTGTGTCGATCTGGGTGCGTACATTGTTGATGTCGGCGCCGCCGGAGAGGTTCGGCAGCAAGCCGGCGCGGGCCTGAGGCACCACTTCTTTTTGCGCGCCGTATTGGGCGCGGGCGGCGGCCAGGTCGGCGTTGTTATCCACCGCTTCCTGATAGACGCTGACCAGGTCGGTTCTGGCGGACAAGGGCGCTTCAGCTGCCCAGACCATTCCGTTGGTCGCACAAGACACGGCAATAGCCAGTGAGAGTTTGCGCAGCATGAGGCGATCCCTGAATAAATATTACGGTGATAATTCGACGGCCAAGGCTACGGCGGCTGTTTCAGAGCGTCAAGCCTTGGGCAGTAGCCGAGTGTAGTGGCGCCGACCCGACGCAACAATCCTGCAATCATGCCATTCATCACGCTGAAAGCAGCACCATTGGCAATTTGCCCATTCCATGGTCTAGACTGGCCGCGTTCTTGTCGGGGTGCCTTGTTGGAAGGCTGAGATCGGTAAATACCGGATCCCGTTGAACCTGATCAGGTTAGCGCCTGCGTAGGGAACAAGATTTCTCGTCACCCGGCGAGTCCTCTTGTGCTTCGTCCGGGATGTTGTTCGTTTACCGAGCAGCCCTCGTGCGCCAAGCACAGCACTGGTTCCAGTGCGTCCATCCGTCACAGGTTCGCTCCGACAAACATCCACCGCCTGGATAAGTTGGAGAGCCCGTGATGACTACAAAACTAAAAAATACCGTGCATTTGAGTGAATCGGCCAAGGTCGACTCTGGCTCCGTGCAGCCGTTTACCCGCTCGCAAAAAATCTACGTGCAGGGCACTCGCCCGGATATCCGCGTCCCCATGCGCGAAATCAGCCTGGACGTGACCCCCACCGATTTCGGCGGTGAAATGAACGCCCCTGTCACCGTGTACGACACCTCGGGCCCCTACACCGACCCTAATGTGATCATCGATGTGCGCAAAGGCTTGGCCGATGTGCGTTCGCCGTGGATCGAATCCCGTGGCGACACCGAACGGCTGGCCGGCCTGACCTCGCATTTCGGCCAGCAGCGCCTGAGCGATGCCGAGCTGACCGCCCTGCGTTTTGCCCATGTGAAGAACCCGCGCCGCGCCAAGGCCGGTGCCAACGTCACCCAGATGCACTACGCGCGCAAAGGCATCATCACCGCCGAGATGGAATACGTCGCCATCCGCGAGAACATGAAGCTCGAAGAAGCCCGGGCCAGTGGCTTGCTCGACCAGCAGCACGCCGGCCACAGCTTCGGCGCCAGCGTGCCGAAGATCATCACCCCGGAATTCGTGCGCGAAGAAATTGCCCGTGGCCGCGCAATCATCCCGGCCAACATCAACCACACCGAACTGGAACCGATGATCATCGGCCGTAACTTCCTAGTGAAGATCAACGGCAATATCGGCAACAGCGCCCTGGGGTCGTCCATCGAAGAAGAAGTGGCAAAACTCACCTGGGGCATCCGCTGGGGCTCGGACACGGTGATGGACTTGTCCACCGGCAAACACATCCATGAAACCCGCGAGTGGATCATCCGCAACTCGCCGGTGCCGATCGGTACCGTGCCGATCTACCAGGCCCTGGAAAAAGTCGGCGGCGCCGCCGAAGACCTGACCTGGGAGCTGTTCCGCGACACCCTGATCGAACAGGCCGAGCAGGGCGTCGATTACTTCACCATCCACGCCGGCGTGCTGCTGCGCTACGTGCCGCTGACCGCCAAGCGCGTCACTGGCATTGTGTCCCGTGGCGGTTCGATCATGGCCAAGTGGTGCCTGGCGCACCATAAAGAGAATTTCACCTACACGCATTTCGACGAAATCTGCGAAATCATGAAGGCCTATGACGTCAGCTTCTCCCTGGGCGACGGCCTGCGCCCCGGTTCGATTGCCGACGCCAACGACGCCGCGCAGTTCGGCGAGTTGGAAACCCTCGGCGAACTGACCAAGACCGCCTGGAAGCACGACGTGCAAACCATGATCGAAGGTCCCGGCCATGTGCCGATGCAGTTGATCAAGGAGAACATGGACAAGCAGCTCGAATGCTGCGACGAAGCGCCGTTCTACACCCTCGGCCCGCTGACCACCGACATTGCGCCTGGCTACGACCACATCACCTCCGGCATCGGTGCGGCGATGATCGGCTGGTTCGGTTGCGCCATGCTCTGCTACGTCACGCCCAAGGAGCACCTGGGCCTGCCGAACAAGGATGACGTAAAGACCGGCATTATCACCTACAAGATCGCCGCCCACGCGGCCGATCTGGCCAAGGGGCATCCGGGCGCGCAGATCCGCGATAACGCCTTGAGCAAGGCGCGATTCGAGTTCCGCTGGGAAGACCAGTTCAACCTCGGCCTGGACCCGGACACCGCGCGCTCCTATCACGACGAAACCCTGCCTAAGGACTCGGCCAAAGTCGCGCATTTCTGCTCGATGTGCGGGCCGAAGTTTTGCTCGATGAAAATCACCCAGGAAGTGCGTGAGTACGCGGCCAACCAGCGCATTGACGCGGTGGATGTGGACGTGGCCAAGGGCCTGGCGGAGCAGGCAGAGCGGTTCAGACAGGAAGGCAGCCAGTTGTACAAGAAGGTCTGATCCAGAGACGGCGGTGCCTGTACCGCCGTTATCGGGGGCAAGCCCCCTCCCACACCTGAATGTGGGAGGGGGCTTGCCCCCGATTGCAATCTCCCCAACAAAAAAGTCCCCAAGAGATACCCACCTTGAGCATTCAACCGAGTACCTATTCTCCTGACATCGCGGTGCCTGCTGACAAAAGAGTCTTCGGCGCCCGCGACCTGTTTTCCCTGTGGTTCTCCCTCGGCATCGGCCTGATGGTCCTGCAGACCGGCGCATTACTCGCGCCGGGCCTGGGCTTGTCGGGTGCCTTGCTGGCGATTTTCCTCGGCACTCTGGTCGGCGTGCTGTTGCTGGCCGCTGCCGGTGTGATCGGTAGCGACACCGGCTTGTCCGCCATGGCTGCGCTCAAGCTCAGCCTTGGGGCCAAGGGCGCCAGCCTGCCCGCGCTGCTCAACTTGTTGCAGTTGATCGGCTGGGGCTCGTTCGAAATCATCGTGATGCGTGATGCCGCCAGTCTATTGGGCACGCGGGCGTTCGGCGAGGGCAGCCTGTTGGTCAGCCCGCTATTGTGGACGCTGTTTTTCGGTGGTCTGGCAACCTTGCTGGCAGTCAGCGGGCCGCTGACGTTCGTGCGCCAGATCCTGCGTAAATGGGGCATCTGGCTGCTGTTGGCGGCCTGCCTGTGGCTGACCTGGAACCTGTTCGCCAAGGCCGACCTAGGCGCACTCTGGGCCCAGGCCGGTGACGGTTCGATGCCCTTTGCGGTGGGGTTTGATATCGCCATCGCCATGCCGCTGTCCTGGCTGCCGCTGATCGCCGATTACTCGCGCTTCGGCAAACGCGCCAAAAGCGTATTCGGCGGTACCGCGCTGGGCTTTTTTACCGGTAATTTCTGGCTGATGAGCCTGGGCGTGGCCTACACCCTGGCGTTCGCGCCGAGCGGTGAAGTAAATGCGCTGCTGCTGGCATTGGCTGGGGCTGGACTGGGGGTTCCGCTGCTATTGATCCTGTTGGATGAATCGGAAAACGCCTTTGCCGATATCCACTCGGCGGCGGTGTCCAGCGGGATGTTGCTGCGTTTGAAAGTCGAGCACCTGGCATTGGCTATCGGCGTGATCTGTACTCTGATCGCCTGCCTGGCGCCGCTGGCGCAGTACCAGAATTTCCTGCTGTTGATCGGTTCGGTGTTCGCGCCGCTGTTCGGCGTGGTGCTGGTGGCTCATTTTGCCCTGCGCCGTCGTGGCCAGGGCGTACCGACTGCTCTGCGCTGGCCGGCGCTGTTGGCCTGGTTGGGTGGGGTTGGCACCTATCACCTGCTGGCCAATCTCTACCCGGATATCGGCGCGACCCTGCCGGCGCTGGTGCTGGCAGGGTTGCTGCAGTTCATGCTCGGGCGGGCCTTCAGCGGCGCGCGGGCACCAGTTCGGGCTTAAGGATGCCTTCCAGGCGTGAGTAGGGGATCTGCAACTCGACGTGGCCCAGGGCGTACGGCGCGATGGTCGAGGTCGGGTATTTGAGGATCACGCCGCCGTAGGTCAGCGCCACGTTCGGGGTTTTCTGGAAGGGGTAGGTCTTCACGAACTCCTGCTCCAGGCTCAGACGGGTGCTGATCAACCAGCTATTGTGGGCGACCTGGGCGGCTTTCCAGAATGCGTCTTCCTTGCCCGGCAGCAGCATGTCGGTCAGGGACAGGGCTTTTTGCTGCTGGCGCGAATAGTTGATGAACGCGCGGCCCGGCTCGCCATGGGTGGCGCCTTGGTCCAGATAGCTGGACAGTTCGATGATCACCAAGCCGTCATGCTGCTCGCGTACCTTGGCTTGCAAATACATGCTGTTGCGCGGCGCGGCGGTTTTCAGGAACTGCTCGCGGTACGTTTCCAGGCTTGTGGGCAAGGGCTCGTTCGGGGTGGTGCGGGTCATGTCCAGCAGGCGCTGCTCGATCAAGGCGTCGAGCTTGGGCTCTTTGGCAAAGTGCACGGTGTCGATGTTCACCAGTGGGCAGTCGGCGCTGGCGCAGCCCGGCTTGCTCTGCTCGGTGGCGTCGCGAGTGGCTTCCAGCGGGGTGCGATAGCTCGGTTGGAACAGGCTTTGGCAGGCACCGAGGGTCAATGCGATGCAGGCCACGGAGGCAATCTTTAAGAGCGACATGGATGTCCTTCGTCTAACGATAAGAGCGAAATTTGTGGTGCTTCGACTGCCAGCGAGGCAGTCAGTTCGCCACTAAGCTATTTAGAGTGAGTTTGACGTCCGCCGTCTATCCCGGCAACCGGAAAGGGGCTGCACCAAGGGGCGCGAGCGCGTTAGGATGGCGCGAATCGCCCAGGCATAACGAGGAAGGGATATGACGGACACTGCAAAATCGACGCCGAGTACGATTGAAATCGTTAAGCGCGACAATGCCTACAAGGGCTTCTACCAACTCGATCGCGTGCAACTGCGCCACGAGAAATTCGATGGCGGCATGAGTCGGGTGATCAACCGCGAAGTCTTCGTCCGTCACGACGCCGTGTGTGTATTGCCCTACGATCCGCAGCGCGACGAGGTGGTCTTGATCGAGCAGTTTCGCGTAGGCGCCATGGGCCGCGCGAGCAACCCGTGGCTGGTGGAGATGGTCGCCGGCTTGATCGATAAGGATGAGCAACCGGAGGAGGTTGCCCACCGTGAAGCCGAGGAGGAAGCTGGGCTGACCTTCTCCGCGTTGTGGCCGATCACCAAGTATTTCCCGTCGCCCGGCGGCAGCACCGAATTCGTCCACTTGTACCTGGGCCGTTGCGACAGCACGGGCGCAGGCGGCGTTCACGGCCTGGAAGAAGAAGCAGAAGACATCCGCGTCACCACCTGGGCCTTCGAAGACGCCCTGCAAGCGGTGCGCGACGGCAGAATTTCCAACGCAGCCAGCATTATCGCCCTGCAATGGCTAGCGCTTAACCGCGCGGAAGTGAGGGGGTTATGGCAGTAAAGGCACGGGAACGTTATCGGGTCGACCTGATCGGGCTGCAAGCGGCCTGCGAGGCCAACTATGCGCGGCTGATGCGCTTGCTCCCCGACATGCGCCACGCCCCCGAGGCGCGGCGCATCGGCGTGACCCATGGCGACCAGATGCTCGGCGTACTGGCCCTGGAAGTCATCGTCAATTGCCCGTACACCACCACCCTGCGCGTGCGCCAGGAACACAGCCTGCCATGGTTGCCGGTACCGCAACTGGAAGTGCAGGTGTACCACGATGCACGCATGGCCGAAGTGATCAGCGCCGAACATGCGCGCCGCTTTCGCAGCATCTATCCTTACCCGAATGTGTTCATGCATCAGCCCGATGAAAAAGCCCAGCTCAATGTGTTCCTCGGTGAATGGCTGAGCCATTGCCTGGCACTGGGGCACGAGTTCGAAGTCGTGCGGTAGATGTGAACTGCGTCTGCTTCCTTAGGTTTCCTCTTTGTGTCCTGCCCAGCATAATCGCGCCAACCGTCCATTTCTGTGATTGCCTTGGGAGAGCGCCTTGCCGAGCGTATCCACCGTGAGCCCCGACGCTTCGGCGTTGCTGGTGCAACTGTCCGACAGCCACCTGTTTGCCGAGGGCGACGCCACGTTGCTGGGCATGAATACCCGCGAGAGCCTGCAACGGGTGGTCGAATTAGTGTGCGAGCAACAGCCGTCTATCGACCTGATGTTGGCCACGGGGGATCTGTCCCAGGACGGTACGCTTGAGTCGTATCAGCAGTTTCGCGCTATGACCGCGGCCATCGACGCTCCCGCGCGCTGGATCCCCGGTAATCACGACGAACCGCTCCTCATGGCCCAAGCCGCCGAGCACAGTGATTTGCTGGAACCGGTGGTCGATATCGGCCACTGGCGCATTACCCTGCTGGACTCCGCCGTACCTGGCTCCGTGCCGGGTTATCTGGAGGACCAGCAGCTGCAATTGCTCGCTCAATCCTTGAGCGAGGCGCCGGATCGTCATCACCTGGTGTGCTTCCACCACCATCCGGTGTCGTTCGGCTGCGCATGGATGGAGCCCATCGGCTTGCGCAACCCCGAGGCCCTGTTTGCCGTGCTGGACCGCTTTCCCCAGGTAAAGGCCGTGCTCTGGGGCCACGTGCACCAGGAGATCGACCGCGAGCGCAATGGCGTGCGCCTGCTGGCGTCGCCGTCCACCTGCATCCAGTTCGCGCCGGGCAGCGAGGATTTCAAGGTCAGCGAGCAGGCACCGGGCTATCGCTGGTTGCGTTTGCATGCCGATGGGAGTTTGGAGACCGGGGTGGAGCGGCTCAAAGATTTCGCCTTTACCGTCGATTACGGCAGCAACGGCTATTAAAGACCGCAAGCACTCCTCATAACGGTGGGAGATAGCTTGCGCCCAGTTGGATCATCGGCTGCTCACGCCACCTCGATCCCTGTAAACTGCGCCTTTTTCGCGTAAGCATGGAGAGCCCGGCATGTCGGCTTCGATCCTGTATATCCACGGTTTCAACAGCGCGCCGGCGTCCAACAAGGCCAGCCAGTTGATGGGTGTCATGGACGCTCTGGGCCTGGCCGATCAGTTGCGCGTGCCGGCCCTGCATCACCATCCACGTCAGGCAATTCCTCAATTGGAACAAGCCATTGCCCAGTTGGGGCGGCCGCTGCTGGTCGGCAGCTCCCTCGGCGGCTACTATGCAACCCATCTTGCCGAGCGCCATGGCCTAAAGGCGCTGCTGGTCAACCCGGCGGTCAGCCCCCATCGGATGTTCGACGGTTACCTGGGCACCCAGAAGAACCTCTACACCGATGAAACCTGGGAACTGACCCAGGACCATGTGACGGCGCTGGCCGAGCTGGAAGTGCCGGCTCCCCAGGATGCCGCGCGTTATCAAGTGTGGTTGCAGACCGGCGATGAAACACTGGATTATCGCCTCGCCCAGCAGTATTACCGGGCCTGTGCCTTACGCATCCAGGCCGGTGGCGATCATGGTTACCAGGGGTTTGCCCGGCAACTGCCGGCGCTGCTCAGTTTTGCCGGCATTGGCGCAGATCAGTATCAATCCTTCGATTTCTCGGCACTGTAATTGCCTTGCAAACCGCAGGTTACTTTTTAATCGAACGACTCACGATGAGACCCCATGGCCACTCCCAGCGCTAGCTCTTATAACGCCGACGCCATCGAAGTCCTCTCGGGCCTCGACCCGGTGCGCAAACGCCCCGGCATGTACACCGACACCAGTCGGCCGAACCACCTTGCCCAGGAAGTCATCGACAACAGCGTCGACGAAGCCTTGGCCGGGCACGCCAAGTCGGTGCACGTCATTCTTCATGCAGACCATTCCCTGGAAGTGTCCGACGATGGTCGCGGCATGCCCGTGGACATCCACCCAGAAGAAGGCGTGCCGGGCGTCGAGCTGATCCTTACCAAGCTGCACGCCGGCGGCAAGTTCTCCAACAAGAACTACCAGTTTTCCGGCGGTTTGCACGGTGTGGGTATTTCCGTGGTCAACGCCTTGTCCACCCTGGTGCGGGTCAAGGTCAAGCGCGATGGCAACGAGTACCAGATGACCTTCGCCGATGGCTACAAAGCCACCGACCTGGAAGTGATCGGCACCGTCGGCAAGCGCAACACCGGCACCAGCGTGTACTTCGCGCCGGACCCGAAATACTTCGATTCGCCGAAATTCTCCATCAGCCGCCTCAAGCACGTGCTCAAGGCCAAGGCCGTGTTGTGCCCGGGACTGCTGGTCACCTTTGAAGACAAGGGCACCGGCGAGAAGGTCGAGTGGCATTACGAAGACGGCCTGCGTTCCTATTTGGAAGACTCGGTCAGCGACTTCGAACGCCTGCCCAACGAGCCGTTCTGCGGCAGCCTGGCGGGTAACAAGGAAGCCGTCGACTGGGCTCTGCTGTGGTTGCCCGAAGGCGGCGACAGCGTGCAGGAAAGCTACGTCAACCTGATCCCGACCGCCCAGGGCGGTACTCACGTCAACGGTCTGCGTCAGGGCTTGCTGGATGCTATGCGCGAATTCTGCGAATACCGCAGCCTGCTGCCGCGCGGCGTGAAGCTGGCGCCGGAAGACGTGTGGGAGCGCATCGCGTTCGTGCTCTCGATGAAGATGCAGGAGCCGCAGTTCTCCGGGCAGACCAAGGAACGCCTGTCGTCCCGTGAAGCGGCGGCGTTTGTCTCCGGGGTGGTCAAGGATGCCTTCAGCCTTTGGCTCAACGAGCATCCGGAACTGGGCCTGGCCCTGGCCGAGCTGGCGATCAACAACGCCGGGCGTCGCCTCAAGGCCAGCAAGAAAGTCGAGCGCAAGCGCATCACCCAGGGCCCAGCGCTTCCGGGCAAACTGGCCGATTGCGCCGGGCAGGATCCGATGCGCTCGGAACTGTTCCTGGTCGAAGGTGATTCCGCCGGCGGCTCCGCCAAACAAGCGCGGGACAAGGAATACCAGGCGATCCTGCCGTTGCGTGGCAAGATCCTTAATACCTGGGAAGTCGATGGCAGCGAAGTCCTGGCCAGCCAGGAAGTGCACAACATCGCCGTGGCGATCGGTGTCGACCCCGGCGCGGCGGACATGAGCCAGTTGCGCTACGGCAAGATCTGCATTCTCGCCGACGCCGACTCCGACGGCCTGCACATCGCCACCTTGCTCTGCGCGCTGTTCGTGCAGCACTTCCGCCCGCTGGTGGATGCCGGCCACGTCTACGTCGCCATGCCGCCGTTGTACCGGATCGACTTGGGCAAGGAGATCTTCTACGCCCTGGACGAAGCCGAGCGCGATGGCATCCTCGACCGTCTGGTAGCCGAAAAGAAACGCGGCAAGCCCCAGGTCACCCGATTCAAGGGCCTGGGCGAGATGAACCCGCCGCAACTGCGTGAAACCACCATGGACCCGAACACCCGGCGCCTGGTGCAGTTGACCCTGGACGATTTTGCCGCCACCAGTGAAATGATGGACATGCTACTGGCGAAGAAGCGCGCCGGGGACCGCAAATCCTGGCTGGAATCCAAGGGCAACCTGGCCGAGGTTCTGGGCTGATGCGCACAGGCTTCGCCCTGGCGATCCTGATGTTGAGCGGGCTGGCAGCGACCACCGTCGCCGCCGCGCCCGTGGTGGAACTCAAACTCGTGTCCGAACACCCGGTGGACGGCATGCGCGGCGGCAACCTGTCGGGGCTGGCGCAGTGCGGTAACGAACTGTGGACGGTGTCCGATCGTGATGACGATCAGATCTATCGCCTGGATACCAGTGCGCCCACCTGGCGGGCCGAAGCGGTAAAGATCGAGGTGCCGCCGGTGCCGGACTCCGGCTTGCCCTGGGGGCTGCGCTCGCGTACCAAGGCCGCTTCGTTCATTCGCGGCGGTGACTTGGACTTTGAAGGCATCAGCTGTGATGGCATGGGTAATCAGTACATTGTCAGCGAAGCCCATGCCGCGGTGCTGAAGGTGCCGGTGAGCGGCGCGCCGCAATGGCTGAAAATCGCCCCGAGCATGGTGCGAGAGGCCCGCGCCAGCGGCATGTTGCTGCACTTCAATGCGTTATTTGAAGGATTGGCGATCAACCCGGAAGGCAACCAGCTCTGGCTGGCGGCCGAGCGCGAGCGGCGCGGGCTGATCTCCATCAAGCGTGCGCAAAGCCTCTGGGATTGCGATGGCCCGTGCGTACTGCTGAGCGAGGCCGGCCAGGAAGTGCAGCCGGCCAAGTTCACCGATGCCAAGGCGGTGTCCAAGGATTTTGCCGACCTGGCGCTGTACAACGGCAAATTGTTTACCCTGGAGCGTAATGCGTTCCAGATTTGCCGGCGCGATGCGGTCACGGCCAAGGTCGAGCTGTGCTGGTCGTTCGCCGACGAAACCCTGACCTCCGAACGCCGCTACGCCCAGCCCTATGGCTTGGCCGAGGCGCTGGTCATTGACGAAAGCGGGGCCTGGCTGGGCATCGACAACAATTTCGGCCCCCGGGCCGATGGTGAAAAACGCCCCATGGTCTATCGTTTCGCCGCCCCGGCCGGCGGCTGGAGCGCCCAGCCATGAATCGGCCCCTTTTTGAATCGAATCAGCGCAGCGGCCGTTCCGCTGCGCCTTACCCACTATTGATGAGGCCCGCATGAGTGACATCCTCGCAGACAGCTTAGATGGCGTAGAACGCCGGTCGCTGGCTGACTTCACCGAAAATGCCTACCTCAACTACTCCATGTACGTGATCATGGACCGTGCCTTGCCGCATATCGGCGACGGCCTGAAGCCTGTGCAACGGCGCATCATCTACGCGATGAGTGAGTTGGGCCTGGATGCCGACTCCAAGCACAAGAAGTCGGCGCGTACCGTCGGTGACGTGCTCGGTAAATTCCACCCCCACGGCGACTCGGCTTGCTACGAAGCCATGGTGCTGATGGCGCAGCCGTTCAGCTATCGCTACACACTGGTAGACGGCCAGGGTAACTGGGGTGCGCCGGACGATCCCAAGTCCTTTGCCGCCATGCGTTACACCGAAGCCCGCCTGTCGCGTTACTCCGAAGTGCTGCTCAGCGAGCTGGGCCAGGGCACGGCGGATTGGGGGCCGAACTTCGACGGCACCCTCGACGAACCCTTGGTATTACCGGCACGTTTGCCGAATATCCTGCTCAATGGCACCACCGGTATTGCGGTGGGCATGGCCACTGACGTGCCTCCGCACAACCTGCGCGAAGTGGCCACCGCCTGCGTGCGCCTGCTGGATGAGCCGAAGGCCACCGTGGAGCAGCTCTGCGAGCATATCCAGGGGCCGGACTACCCGACCGAAGCGGAAATCATCACGCCGCGCGCCGATCTGCTGAAAATGTACGAAACCGGCAAGGGCTCGGTGCGTATGCGCGCCGTGTACCACGTCGAGGATGGCGACATTATCGTCACCGCGCTGCCGCACCAGGTGTCCGGCGCCAAGGTGCTGGAGCAGATCGCCGCGCTGATGCAGGCCAAACCGTCGAAACTGCCGCAGGTCGCCGACTTGCGTGACGAGTCCGACCATGAAAACCCGTGCCGCATCGTGATTATCCCGACCAATAGCCGGGTCGATCATGAAGTGCTGATGCAACACTTGTTTGCCAGCACCGATCTGGAGTCCAGCTACCGGGTCAACGTCAACATCATTGGTCTGGACGGCAAGCCGCAGTTGAAGAACCTGCGCAACCTGCTGGTGGAGTGGCTGGAGTTCCGGATACAAACCGTTCGGCGCCGCCTGCAGTTCCGTCTGGACAAGGTCGAGCGCCGTCTGCATCTGTTGGACGGTTTGTTGATCGCTTACCTCAACCTGGATGAAGTGATTCATATCATCCGCACCGCCGAGCATCCGAAGGCCGAACTGATCGCCCGTTTCGAGCTGAGCGAGATTCAGGCGGACTACATCCTCGACACCCGCCTGCGGCAGCTGGCGCGTCTGGAAGAGATGAAGTTGCGTGATGAGCAGGATGCCTTGCTCAAGGAACAAGCCAAACTGCAAGCCCTGCTGGGTAGCGAAGCCAAGCTGAAAAAGCTGGTGCGTAGCGAACTGATCAAAGACGCCGAAACTTACGGCGATGACCGCCGCTCGCCCATCGTCGAGCGCGCCGAAGCGAAAGCTCTGACAGAAACCGAGCTACTGCCCAACGAGAAAATTACCGTCGTTCTGTCGGAAAAGGGTTGGGTTCGCTCCGCCAAAGGGCATGATATTGACGCCACTGGCCTGTCGTACAAGGCCGGTGACGGGTTCAAGACCGCAGCCGCTGGGCGTTCCAACCAGTTTGCGGTGTTTATCGACTCCACCGGGCGCAGTTACTCGGTGCCGGCCCATACCTTGCCGTCGGCGCGGGGGCAGGGCGAGCCGCTGACCGGGCGTCTGACACCGCCACCGGGGGCAAATTTCGAGTGTGTGCTGCTACCGGACGATGACGCGCTGTACGTGATTGCGTCCGATGCGGGATATGGCTTCGTGGTCAAGGGGGAAGACCTGCAAGCCAAGAACAAGGCGGGCAAGGCGCTGTTGAGTCTGCCCAACAACGCCAAAGTGATCCTGCCGCGGCCGGTGCACGACCGTGAGAACAACTGGCTGGCGTCGGTCACTACCGAAGGGCGTCTGCTGGTGTTCAAGATCAGCGACCTGCCGCAATTGGGCAAAGGTAAAGGCAACAAGATTATTGGAATCCCCGGGGAGCGGGTGGCCAGTCGCGAAGAGTACGTGACCGACATCGCCGTGATTCCGGAAGGTGCAACCCTGGTGCTCCAGGCAGGTAAGCGCACCTTGTCGCTGCGCCCTGACGACCTTGAGCACTACAAGGGCGAGCGTGGCCGCCGGGGTAATAAATTGCCTCGTGGCTTCCAGCGGGTGGATGCTTTGTTGGTTGAAACGCCCGTTTAAGGCGTTTTAGAGCCCTCGATCTACGATTTAACCCGTAGATCGACGCTTTGGCGCTGGAGTCATGGCGCATATTCACGGATGATATGGCCTCTTCAGCGCCGGCGTGGCCGAGCGTGTACAGGTTATTTTTTAGTATTACATTGTGGTTCGCCTTGTGGCAGCCACCTGGATGGGATGATGACTGCTCCACGCCTTCCTTTTATTTTTATGCTCGCTGGCCTTTTGGGGCTGGCGGGTTGCAGCACACATCAACCGGTGTCGCTGTACCAGCTGGACAGCGGAAGTCCGGCTCAGCCAGCTCAAACCGCCGGCATGGCGGTGTTGCTGGGGCCGGTAATCGTCGCCGACTACCTGCAACGCGAGACCCTGCTGCAACGTCAGAACGACGGCAGCCTGCAAGGTTCCACCGATGGTCGTTGGGCGGGCAGTTTATCGTCCGACATCAACCAGCTGATGCTGCGCCAGGTGGCCGGTCAGTTGGACAGCCAGCGTGTGGTCCTCGCCCCCGCGCCTGCCGGCTTTACGCCGGACGTGCAGGTGCTGTTGACCATCACCCGATTGGACTCGGGTGCTTCGCAACCGGCAATTCTCGATGCGCAGTGGCGCTTGATCGATCGCCGTGGCCAGGTGCGTGACAACCGTATCGTGCACTTGCAGGAACAGCACACCGGCACCACCGCGTCCCAGGTCCAGGCCCAGGGCGTGCTGTTGCAGCATTTGGCGCAGCAACTGTCGGTGGCGCTCAAGCCATTGGCCAACCAGCCACCGATTGCCGCCGAGGCCCCGCGCAAACAAGCGCCGGCCCAGGCCAAGCCGGTTGCTCCGGAAAAGCCCAAGATGCCGATGGCCACGCCGATTCGTACCGATATGGAAGTGTTCCGGTTTTGATCTGAATGCCACGCAAACAAAAGGCCCGCTGATTCAGCGGGCCTTTTGTTTGCGTGCGATTTACTTGAAGTTTATAGGGATCCAAATGTGGGAGAGGGCTTGCCCCCGATAGCAGTGGGTCAGTCAGCCCAGCTGTCACTGACACATCGCCATCGGGGGCAAGCCCCCTCCCACACTGATTTTGCGGTTTGCTTCAAGGCTTTGTACGGGTCTCATGCATCCGCGCTAACTGACGCTCCAGCATCGACGGATACGGTTCCATCAATCGTTCCACACAGCTTGCGCCTTCGGGGCTGGCAATCGGGCGGATACGGGCGCGCTGGCGAATCAGCGGGTCTTCGCTGATCTTGCGCTCCACCAGCAGCAGGTTGCGGCTGTGTTGGGACAAGGCCAGCGCGTCCTGGGCGATTTCGGTGAGCAGCAGGTCGATCTGGCTCATGCCGAACAGATCGTCGCCCACTGTCAGGCCCAGTTGCAGTTGCAGGGTGATGCCACTGTCCGCCACTTCGATCTGCAGGGCATGGCCCAAGGCGCGCAGCAGCTCGCCGCAGCAGATGGCGTTGGTCAGGTAGTCTTCACCGCTGTCTTCGCTGTGGAACAGCATCAAGGTGCTGCCATCGTTGAGGGTGTGCAGTTCGCTCTGGTACAGCGAAGCGGCCTGGTCGAGGCAGTCGCGGTAGCGCTCCAGCAATTCCGTCAGGCGTGCGCGGGGCAAGCGACGCAGTTGGTCCTGGGCGCCGAGTTGTACGGCCAGTACCGCGCTGTGCTGAGGCTCGGCGTTTTTCGCCGGCACCGCTTTGGGCGCGACGGCCGGGCTGCTGGCCGCGGTATCGCGCAGATCAGCGAACGGGTCTTCGTCGTCCAACTCATCCTCTTCGGCGATAAGTGCCCTGCGTGTCGCCGGCTTGAGGCCCGCCACCGGCGGCTTTTCGTCGAAGCCCGGATCGCGCAGGTCGCGCACCTCGAACTCGGGTTCGTCGTCGTAATCGGTGTCGTCGAATTCGGGTTCCGGTTCAACTTCGCGAACCACCGGCTCCGGGGCGAAGCTGGCGTGGAGTTGGCGGGCAAGGTCGCCGATTTCATCCTGGCGGTCGGTGGCCGGGGTGTGTTCGTCGATATCCCGCAGCCAGATGCGCAGTTGCATCAGCGGTGTCGAGATATGCCGACCCAGGCGCAGGCTCAAGGCCAGGGCCAGGGCCAGCAGAATCGCGCTCAGGATGCCCATGCTTTGCAGGCTGATGGTCATCGGCTGCTGGAATTGCTGCATATCCAGGCTGATGCGCAACTGGCCGGCCTTCACGTCCTGAAAGGTGATATTGCTCTGGTACAAGCCTTCGGCCTCACCCAGCAAGCCGTTCTTCGGGCGCTGGCCGGCTTCGGCCATGATCCGGTTGTCGACGCTGTAGATGGCGGCGTGGGCCACCAGCGGATTCTTGGTGAGGTTATTGAGCAGCACGTTGAGACTGAGGATGTCGTTGGACACCAGCAGCTCGGTCGCCGAGGTAGCGGTCTGGGTGGTCAAGCTTTCGCCCAGGGCGTCGGCTTGCTCGTGCATGGCCTGTTTGAACTGCAAACCCATTACGCAGGCGTAGATCACCAGGGCCAGGGCGACCAGGATCACGTTATGGCTGGCGATGCGTAATGCGATCGGTACACGGCGGTGGCGCAGTGCCCGGAAGATCAGCAGGAAGAAGTTGTCGGTTTTTACTGGCGTGGGCCGGTTCACTTGAGCTCGGCTCTTGGTCCGTGAAGTTGACGCGCAGTATAGCGATAGGCCCATGACCGGCAAAGCGCTGGCTGTGCCCGATGGTCACTGAAAGTGGGTAGAATGCGGTTTTTTTCCAGCCTGGGGGTGCGCCTTGCGCGAAATTGTCCTGATTAACATCACTGGGGAAGACCGCCCGGGTCTTACCGCTGCCATTACCGGTGTGCTGGCCCAGGGTGGTGTGAACATTCTCGACATCGGCCAGGCCGTGATCCACGACACCCTGTCGTTCGGCATCCTGGTGGAAATTCCCAGCAACGAGCAGTCATCGTCCGTGCTCAAGGACATCCTGTTTACCGCGTACAAGCTGGATCAACAGGTACGTTTCACTCCGGTATCCGAAGCGGACTACCAGCATTGGGTGGCCGGCCAGGGCAAGAAACGCCATATCGTCACGTTGTTGACCCGCAAGGTCACCGCTGAACAACTGCAGCGCGTCAGCTCCATCACCGCGCAATACGGCTTGAATATCGACCACATCGACCGTCTGTCGGGGCGCATGCCATTGGACACGCCGGCCGACCAGGGCAAAGGCTGCATCGAGTTTTCCGTGCGTGGCGAGCCGGCTGACCCGCAGGCCCTGCGCGCGGAATTCCTCAGCGTCGCCCAGGAGTTGAATGTCGATATCGCCTTCCAGGAAGATTCGCTGTTCCGCCGCAACCGCCGCCTGGCGGTGTTCGATATGGACTCCACCTTGATCGAAGCCGAAGTCATCGACGAACTGGCCAAGGCTGCCGGTGTGGGCGATCAAGTCAGCGCCATCACTGAGCGTGCCATGGCCGGCGAGCTGGACTTCCGCGCCAGCTTCAAGGAGCGCTTGGCACTGCTCAAAGGCCTGGATGTGAGCGTGCTGGATTCCATTGGCGCTTCCCTGCGCCTGACCGAAGGCGCCGAAACCCTGTTCGCCGAACTCAAGCGCCTGGGTTACAAAACCGCGATCTTGTCCGGCGGCTTTACCTACTTCGCCAAGCAATTACAGGCCAAACTGGGCATCGATTACGTATTCGCCAACGAGTTGGAAGTGGTCGACGGCAAAGTGACCGGCGTGGCGGTCGAGCCGATTGTCGACGCGCAACGCAAGGCCGACCTGCTCAAGGAGCTGGCGCACAAGGAAGGGTTGCGTCTGGAGCAGACCATCGCGGTAGGCGACGGTGCCAACGATTTGCCGATGCTGGCGATTGCCGGGTTGGGCGTGGCGTTCCGGGCCAAGCCGCTGGTCAAACAGTCGGCCAAGCAGGCCATTTCGACCCTGGGGTTGGACGGTGTGCTGTATCTGCTGGGCTTTCGCGACCGCGATGGCCAGCTCTGACTGACTCAATCCGGTCAGAAAATGTGGGAGGGGGCTTGCCCCCGATAGCGGTAGATCAGTCACTTTGATGTTGACTGATACTCAGCTATCGGGGGCGAGCCCCCTCTCACATTAGATCTCTGCAAATATTGGATCAGGCTTTCGGCAGGCCGATCCCTTGACCCATCTGCACCGGCGAACCGGCCAGCAGCGCTTCTGACCACTGCACTTGATCCGGCCCGAACAGCACGATCGCGGTGGAACCCAACTTGAAACGTCCCAGCTCCGCACCTTTTTCCAGGTGGATCGGCGCGCGGGCGGCTTCGTCATAGCGGAAGGTTTTCAGCTCGCGCTTGGGTGGCGTAACCAGGCCGGCCCACACGGTTTCAATCGACGCCACGATCATTGCGCCCACCAGCACCACAGCCATCGGGCCGCGTTCGGTGTCGAACAGGCAGACCACCCGCTCGTTGCGCGCAAACAGCTCCGGCACGTTTTCGGCGGTGGTCTGGTTGACCGAGAAAATCCGCCCAGGCACATAGACCATCTCGCGCAGCGTGCCGGCCAGCGGCATGTGCACGCGGTGATAGTCCTTCGGCGACAGGTAAATAGTGGCGAAATCGCCGCCCATGAAAGGCGCCGCCATGGCTGCATCGCCGCCCAGTAATTCCAATACGCTGAAGCTATGGCCTTTGGCCTGGAACACACGGCCATGCTCGATCGGGCCCAGTTGGCTGACTGCGCCGTCGGCGGGGCTCAGCACGACGCCGGGGGTGGGGTCGAGTGGGCGCGCGCCGTCTTTCAAGGCACGGGTGAAGAACGCGTTGAAGTGCTCATAAGCGGTCACGTCCTCCACCAGTGCCTGGGACATATCCACTTGATAGCGCTTGGCGAACCATGTGGTGAAGGCATTTTTGAACCAGCGCACGCGGCACTCGGCCACGCAACCGGCCAGACGCGACAGTAAGTGGTGCGGCAGCAAGTACTGGCTGAGGATAAACAACTGCTTTTTCATAACTGTCCTTAAACCTTAAGTCTTTTCAACGGGCGTGTCGGGGTGATTACCCCATTCGCCCCAGGAACCGGCATAACCTTTGACTCGCGGATAACCGAGCGCCTTGGCCACCAGGTAGGTGAAGCCAGAGCGATGGTGAGTCTGGCAATGGGTGATGATTTCTTTGTCGGGCGTCAGGCCCAGGTTTTCAAGAATCTGTGGCATGTCGCGGCGGATGCGCAGATTGCGCGCCTTATCCATGCCTTCAGTCCATTCGAAGTTGACCGCACCGGGGATATGCCCGCCCTTGGCCGCGAGCACCTTCTCGCCGGAATACTCCAGCGGGCCGCGCGCGTCCCAGATGCCCAGGTCGGCAGCGCCAAGACGGCTTTGCAGGTATTCGCGGGTGGCGGTGGGGCCATCGTGCAACGTGACGCTGACCGGGCCGCCGGCCGACGGGGGGACGTCGGTGGAGACGGGCAGGCCGTCTGCCAACCATGCCAGCAGGCCGCCGTCGAGATAGTGGTATTTCTGATGGCCGATCACGTCGAGCAACCAGATAAAACGCCCGGCCCAGCCGCCGCCTTCGTCGTCGTAGACCACGTAGGTCGCATCCGGCGTGTGGCCGAGTTCGCCAAACAGCTTTTCCAGGTCGGCCTTGTTCGGCAGCAGGCCCGGAGCCGGCGGTTGGCCCAGTTGGGTGCGTTTGGGGTCAACGAAGTGCGCGCCGGGGATATGCCCTTCGGCGTAGCGGGCGGCGCTGGTGAGGTCCACCACAATCAGGTGTTCGGCACCCAGGCGACTTTGCAGGTCGGCGGATTCGATCACCAGCGGCAAGCCAGAGAAGTCAGGCATGTGAGGTCTCCTGGGCATAAAAGTTGGCGATAAAGGATGGCGATTGTAGCGCAAGCATCAGGCGCCGCGGTTGGTAAAGCAGTGCAGGGCCTTTTCGATGCATTGAGCGGTTTTGCCGAACGCCTGCACGGTGGTTTCCGAGAACGGACCGCCGCCCTGGTCGGCCACCATCAGCATCACGACTTTGCCGTTGCAGCTCAGGGAGCGCAGCAGCAAGTGTTCGCCATTGAACAGGCGGCGCAGGATCGGCGGCAGCAGCGCGGAGAACTGCGCGTGGTTGTCCGGTGTGAAGCGCACCTGGGCGGATTTTTCCAGCAGACGCTGGAGCATTGTGCTGTGGACCACATCCAGGCTCAGGTTGGCGGCATCCTTGGGTAGGCCGTCGACCTGATGCACGCGCAGGGTGCTTTGGGCGCGGTCGGTCATCAACAGCATCACCCGTTGCATGCCGCTGGCAACCAGCGCCTCTTTGGCGCAGGTAGTCAGGTGCATGGCGTTGGCAAAGCGGCTCGGTTCCATCAGCAGTTCGGTGCAGCGGCTGCGCCACACGGCCAGCGCCTCGGCGGTGGGCGGCGGGGCGGGCAGCAAACCACGGTGGATCTTCTGCACATGCCACGGCCAGATCAACGACAGCGCCGGGTGCCAAAGGTCGGGCATCAGCGTGGTGCGGGCGCTGGTCACTGCCTGTTGATGGACTTGCTGCTGCACTTCGGCCAAGGGTTGTTGCAGGTACAGAGCGGTGAGGAATTGCCAGCGCTGCGTGTGCGGGCAGGTCCAGGATTCTTGGGCGGACATCGCTAGGCCATTGGCCAGCAGTACGGTGTTGGCCGGCTGGTTCAGCCAGCGGCGCAGATGGGGGGCGGCGTCCAGCAATTGCTGCTGGTGCAGTGGGTCTTCGTCGCGGGCGATACGCAGCGCTTTGACCAACATGCGTTGCTCATTCAGCAGCAGGGTATAACCCTGGGATACCCACATCGGCAGGTGCCAGGCTTCGGTCAGGCCGATGCACAAGTCCAGCAGGCGTACGCCGAATAACTGCTGTTCAACCACGCGCGCCGACTCACCCTTGTGGATAACCCGCAGCTCCCATTCTTCCAGCAGCTTGGGATAAGCCACCGCCATCGGCCACAGCGGCGACAAAAACAGCAGGCTGCCCCAATGAATGTCTTGCCACAGTCGCGCCAATCGGCTGCCAAACAGACCGTTGGCTTGCTGCGAGGCGTGCTGACTGACCAACAATAGCTGGCGCAACGCCACGGGAATGTCTTGGTCGGGCACCGACGGCAAGCGTGCCAGCAGTTCCTCGGCGCGCTTGAGGCCCAGGCGGTTGAGTGCCACTTCGAGGTTTTCCGCCGGTTCGGCTAGGCTGCCATGGGTATGGCTGTTGGCCTCGCGCATCACGCTGAGCACCAGCGCCGGGCTGTTTTGCATCAGCTCGGCAATATCTCGCAACGAACTGCGGTTGTCGCGGATGGCTTTGCACACACGGTCGTGGCTGGTCTGTGGAACGGGCAGGCGCACCTCGTCCAGACGCTTGATCCAGTCGGGGAGGGAAGCAGGTTTTGCAGTTGGGTCGATTTTTTGTTTGGCCATGGTAGGGGCGCGATCATCACTTGCGGTCAACACGCCCAGAGCGGGCCGAACTGGCTTTTCGCCTTAACGGGCTATAGTCTGGCGCAGTTTTGCCGATAAGTAGAACAAGAGTTTTTCAGTTCCCCCAAATATGTCCATGAACCTGACGGCGCAAGTACTCATCTCCTATGGCTAAAATTATCGGCATCATCGTCGTCCTCGCGAGCGTGCTCGGCGGTTACGTCCTTTCCCACGGTAAGATCGCCGCGCTGATCCAACCTTTCGAAGTGATGATCATCGGCGGGGCGGCATTTGGTGCATTCCTGCAAGCCAACCCTGGGTACATGACCATGCACGTGGTCAAGAAGTCCCTGAGCATGTTCGGCTCGCGCTTCTCCCACACGTTCTATCTGGAAGTGCTGGGCCTGGTCTACGAGATCCTCAACAAGAGCCGCCGCGAAGGCATGATGGCCATCGAGGCCGACATCGAAGACGCCGCCGCCAGCCCGATTTTCGCCAAGTACCCGGCCGTGCTCAAAGACGAGCGCATGACCGCCTATATCTGTGATTACCTGCGCATCATGTCCTCCGGCAACATGGCCCCCCATGAGCTGGAAGGGTTGTTCGACATGGAACTGTTCAGCCTCAAAGAAGAACTGGAGCACCCGTCTCACGCGGTGACCGGCATCGCCGACGGCATGCCCGGCTTCGGTATCGTGGCGGCGGTACTCGGTATCGTGGTGACCATGGCCTCGCTGGGCGAGGGTGATCAGGCGGCCATCGGTATGCACGTAGGTGCGGCCCTGGTGGGTACCTTCTTCGGTATTCTCGCGGCTTACGGGTTCTTCGGTCCGCTGGCGACCTCCCTGGCCCACGACGCCAAGGAAGAGATCAACCTGTACGAATCGATCAAGGCCAGCCTGGTGGCGTCCGCTTCCGGCATGCCGCCTTCGCTGGCGGTGGAGTTCGGTCGCAAGGTGCTGTACCCCAAGCATCGCCCAAGCTTCGCCGAGCTGGAACAAGCGGTTCGCGGTCGCTAAGCCATGGAAAACAACCAGCCGATAATCATCAAGCGCGTCAAGCGCTTCGCTGCGGGGCACCATGGTGGTGCCTGGAAAATCGCCTTCGCCGACTTTGCGACGGCGATGATGGCGTTCTTTCTGGTGCTGTGGCTGATGTCTACCGCCACGCCTGAGCAGAAGATCGCCATCGCCGGCTACTTCAAAGACCCCATCGGTTTCTCGGAAAGCGGCACGCCCTTTGTGATCGACCTGGGCGGCTCGCCTCAACTGGCGCCTGAACGCACCATCAACCCGGAAGTGAAGACCGAGGCGCCTCAGGAGAAAATCCCGATTGAGCGCGATACGGTCGAGTCCATGGCCGAACAGGTCGAGCAGGAGCGTCTTGAGCTACTGCTGCAGGAGTTGCAGAACAAGGTTGAGGAAAACCCACAACTGCTGAAGTTCAAGGACCAGATTTCTTTCGAGATCACCCCCGAGGGTTTGCGCATCCAGATCACCGACGCCGCCAACCGGCCGATGTTCGATTCCGGCAGTGCGCGTTTGAAGCCGTACTTCGAGGACATCCTGCTGGCCATGGCCGACACCATCAAAGCGGTGCCGAACAAGATCAGCATCAGCGGCCATACCGATGCCAAGCCTTACGCGGGCCAGGGCGACTTTGGCAACTGGGAGCTTTCGGCCAACCGCGCCAACGCGGCCCGTCGTGCCCTGGTGGCCGGCAGCTACCCGGATGCGCAAGTGGCGCGAGTGGTGGGTTTTGCCTCTTCGCAACTGTTTGATGCGAAGGATCCGTACAACCCGGTCAACCGGCGTATCGACATTGTCGTGCTGACCAAAAAAGCTCAGCGTGCGATCGAAGGCGATCAACCGCCTGCGACGCCGGCTCCAGGCGCCGGCGCGCCAGGTGAAGTGCCCACTGACCCGAACGCTATCCCGTCAGGGCAGGAGCCGTTGCCGGCCCATGAACTGCGGCAGAAGTTGAATTTGTTCGATGACGGTGGGGTGAAAGACCCGACGGTGCCCAAAGCGGGCTCATAAGCTGTATATAAAAGGCCGCGATCATCGCGGCCTTTTCACGTCTGCTTCGCAGGGCAAGAAACCGGTCAGTAGCTGCTCTCAGGCAAGCTCGCAATGATCGACCGATAGCTATTCATCCGCTGCTGTTGCACGCGGCCATCTTCCAGGGCCTTGAGCAGGGCGCAGCCCGGTTCGCGGTCGTGCTTGCAGTCACGGAAGCGGCAGGTGCCGATCAGGTCGTTGAACTCGATAAAGCCGGCTTCCACATCGCTGCGGCTGACGTGGCCGAGGCCGAATTCGCGGATACCCGGGGAGTCGATCAGCTCGCCGCCGCCGGGGAAGTGAAACAGTCGCGCGGTGGTGGTGGTGTGGGTGCCCTGGCCGGACAGCTCCGACAGCGGCCCCACTCGGGTGTCGACTTCCGGCAGCAGGCTATTGACCAGCGACGACTTGCCGACGCCGGACTGGCCTACGAACACGCTGATGCGCCCGTCCAACTGTTGTTGCAGTTGTTCCATGCCATTGCCGTGATGGGCCGAGACTTCCAGCACCGGGTAGCCCAGGGTGCGGTAGACCGCCAGCAACGCATTGAGCGCCGGAGCATTCTGTTCGTCGATCAGGTCGAATTTGTTCAACAGCAGCAGTGGGCGAATGCCGGCGTGCTCGGCGGCCACCAGGTAGCGGTCGATCAGGTTGGCATGGGGCTCGGGCAGCGGCGCGAAAACAATCACGATCATGTCGACGTTGGCCGCCACCGGCTTGAGCTGGCCGCGACTGTCGGGGCGGCGCAGTTCGGTGCTGCGGGGCAACTGGGCGACGATCACGCCGATCCCTTGGTTGCCAGCACGCCAGACCACGCGGTCGCCGGTGACCAGCGCCGGCAGGTTGGCGCGCAAGTGACAACGGAACACCTGGCCAGCGAGTTCGCCTTCCAGCGCCTCGACTTCGACCTGCACGCCAAAGTGCGCGATCACCAGACCCGTTTGTTCGGGGCCCAGGTCGCCGCCCTCGAGCGCTTCCACGGCGGAGGATTCACGTTTGGCGGCGCGGGCAGCGCGTTCGCCTTGAATCTTTTCGATGCGCCAGTTTTGGCGACGGTTGAGCTGGCGTTTGGCCATTGGTGTTCCGTATCGATAATGCAAAGGTTTGGGTGAAACGGTCGCGAGTCTAGCACGCCCCCGCCTGCTAAACTGCGCAGCTACGCCAAGGTGCCAAGAGAAACGAGCCATGCAAAACCCACAGAACCTGATTTGGATCGATCTGGAAATGACCGGTCTGAACCCCGACACCGACGTCATCATCGAGATGGCGACGATTGTTACCGACAGCAACCTCAATACCTTGGCCGAAGGTCCGGTGATCGCCATCCACCACAGCGACGCAGTGCTAGCCACCATGGATGAGTGGAATACCCGCACCCATGGCAATTCCGGCCTGACCCAGCGCGTGCGCGACAGTCGCATCAGCATGGCCGAGGCTGAAGCCCAGACCATCGCCTTCCTGGAGCAGTGGGTCCCCAAGGGCAAGTCGCCGATCTGCGGCAACAGCATCTGCCAGGATCGTCGCTTCCTTTATACCCATATGAAAGCGCTGGAAAGCTACTTCCATTACCGCAACCTGGACGTGTCCACACTCAAGGAACTGGCTGCGCGCTGGGCGCCGGAAGTCAAAGACAGCTTCCACAAGGGCAGCACTCACCTGGCGCTGGACGATATTCGCGAATCGATTGCCGAGCTGAAGCATTACCGCAAGCACTTCATCAAGGCTTGAAACGGTTTCTTACCGTGTCCGGGCTTCCTGTTGTGAGCGGGCTTGCCCCGCGCTGGGCTGCGTAGCGGCCCCACTGCTGTTGCCGCATTTTTCCCTATAGATATCATCGCCAAGTATTTGGGGCTGCTGCGCAGCCCGGCGCGGGGCAAGCCCGCTCACTACAAGGATCGCCATCATGCTGCTGATGCTTTACCTCATCGCCATCACCGCCGAAGCCATGACCGGCGCCTTGTCCGCCGGTCGGCGCGGCATGGACTGGTTTGGGGTGGTGTTGATTGCCTGCGTGACGGCGCTGGGGGGCGGTTCGGTGCGGGATGTGTTGCTGGGGCACTACCCGCTGACGTGGGTCAAGCACCCTGAATACCTGGTGCTGACCTCGGTGGCCGCGCTGGTGACGATCTTTATCGCGCCGCTGATGCGACGCCTGCGCTCGGTATTCCTGGCCCTGGACGCCGTGGGCCTGGTGGCGTTCACCTTGATTGGCTGCATGACCGCCCTGGAAATGGGGCACGGCATGCTGGTGGCGTCGGTCAGCGGCGTGATCACCGGGGTGTTCGGTGGCATTCTGCGGGATATCTTCTGCAACGACATCCCGCTGGTCTTCCGCCGCGAGTTGTACGCCAGCGTGTCGTTCCTCGCCGCTTGGTTCTATCTGTTGTGCCTGCATCTGGAGCTGCCCGGTGAGCAAGCCATCCTGCTGACGTTGTTCAGTGGCTTTCTATTGCGTCTGCTGGCGATCCGCTTTCACTGGGAAATGCCCAAGTTCGTCTACAACGATGATGTGCACTGACGCTCGGCATGCTGCTTGAGCGCCCATTCCACATGCTCGCGCACCAGCTCCGACGGGTACTCGCGCCGCGCTTTCAGGGCCTCCAGTACCGGAATGCTTGATGGCGCATTGCCCAGTCCTACCGCCAGGTTGCGCAGCCAGCGCTCATAACCGGCGCGGCGCAGGGGTGAGCCTTCGGTGCTGCTGAGGAATTTATCCTCGTCCCACATAAACAGTTCGGCCAGCTCTGCGTTATCCAGGTTATGCCGTGGCTGGAAATCGCCTTCGCCAGTGGGGCGAGCGAAACGATTCCACGGACAAACGATCTGACAGTCATCGCAGCCGAAGACGCGATTACCGATCAGCGGGCGCAAGTCTTCCGGTATCGCCGTTTTCAGCTCGATAGTGAGGTACGAGATACAGCGCCGGGCGTCCAGTACATACGGGCCGACGAAGGCATTGGTGGGGCAGATATCCAGGCAGGCGGTGCAGCGTCCGCAGTGCTCGGTGCTGTGGGGTGGATCGACCGGCAAGGGCAGGTCGACGAACAGTTCGCTGAGGAAGAAATAACTGCCGGCCTTGCGGTTGAGTACCAGGGTGTTCTTGCCGATCCAGCCCAGGCCGGCTTGCTCGGCGATGGCTTTTTCGAGCACTGGCGCGCTGTCGACGAATGCGCGAAAGCCAAAGGGGCCGATCTGGGATTGGATG
Organism: Pseudomonas rhodesiae; assembly: GCF_013285305.1. Classification (NCBI taxonomy): domain Bacteria; kingdom Pseudomonadati; phylum Pseudomonadota; class Gammaproteobacteria; order Pseudomonadales; family Pseudomonadaceae; genus Pseudomonas; species Pseudomonas rhodesiae. The sequence continues at coordinate 814,389 of NZ_CP054205.1, forward strand.
CGATCGGCCAGTTGCTGCACGCGTTTGCGGATCAGCTTGTGGTAATCGCGACCCAGGGCATAGCGCGAGATGTAGGCTTTTTCCGGCTGGGCCAGTAGATGCGCCATCTGGGTATCGCCCGGCAGGTAGTCCATGCGCAGCGACACCACGCGCAGGGTGCCGGGTACCAGTTGTTCGGGGTGGGAGCGTTTGCTGCCGTGGGCGCCCATGTACTCCATCTCGCCGTGGTAGCCCGCGTCGAGCCAGCGTTGCAGGTGCTGCTCATGCTCGGCCAAGTCCAGGCCGCTGATGCCGACTTGCTGAAAGCCCAGCTCGCGGCCCCAGTCTTTGATCGATTGGGCGAGGGCGGGCAGATCGGAGGTAATAGCGGGCATGAGACACGGGAAACCACAGGTTAGATGCGTATAATTCTGCCAGACATCGGAGCTTGAAGACGCATGCCGCAGACAAAACACGAAATAACCGACGTTCAGCCACTGTTGCCCGGCCATTTGCCGACACTGGCTGCGCGTTCCGCTGACGCCCATAAAGGCCAGTTCGGCCACCTGCTGGTGATCGGCGGCGACCTTGGTTTTGGCGGCGCCGCGCTACTGAGCGCTGAAAGTGCCTTGCGCAGTGGTGCGGGCATGGTGTCTCTGGCCACGCGCCTTGAGCACGTGCCCGCGGCGCTGGCCCGTTTGCCGGAAGTCATGACCCTTGGCGTCAGTTCTGCCAACCAACTGATGGGCTTGCTGGAAAAGATCTCGGTGATCGTCATTGGGCCTGGCCTGGGTGCTGCCAGTTGGGGCAAAAGTCTGTTGTCTGTCGCGGCCAATGCCCGCCAGCCGCAGGTGTGGGACGCCGACGCGTTGAATCAACTGGCCGACGGCGGTGTAAGCCTGCCGGCCAACTGCGTTATCACCCCGCACCCGGGCGAAGCGGCGCGACTGTTGGGGATCTCGACAGCCGACGTTCAGGCCGACCGTCTTAAGGTAGCGCGCGCGTTGAGTCTGAAATTCAATGCCGTCGCCATTCTTAAGGGTGCAGGCAGTTTGATTGCCTGCCCGGATGGGCGCGTTTCCCGCTGCGATCAAGGCCATCCGGCCATGGCCACCGCAGGGCTGGGCGATGTATTGGCAGGCCTGGTCGGGGCCTTGCTGGCTCAGGGCATACCCGCGTACGAGGCCAGTTGCCTGGCCGTTTGGCTGCACGCAACGGCTGGGGAACGACAGGGCACCTTGGGTCGCGGGCTCGCCGCCAGTGACCTGATCCCCGCCATTCGTCAATTGCTGGAGGAGCAGTCACCGTGCCTGAAGTAATTCTTTTTCTGGCCGATGAAGACGCCATGGTTGCGTTGGGCCATCGCCTTGCGCAACTGACGGCCGGCAACGGTCTGGTTTTCCTGGAGGGTGACCTGGGGGCCGGCAAGACCACGCTGTCCCGTGGGATTATTCGGGGATTGGGCCATCAGGGGGCGGTAAAAAGCCCGACGTTCACACTGGTGGAGCCCTACGAGATTGGCGCGGTGCGTGCCTTTCACTTCGATCTTTATCGCCTGGTGGACCCTGAAGAATTGGAGTTCATGGGTATCCGTGATTACTTCGATGAAGATGCTTTATGCCTGATCGAATGGCCAGATAAAGGTGCAGGCTTTTTGCCAAAGCCGGACCTGACCATTACCATTACGCCGCATGAGCATGGACGTCAGCTGAAGTTGTTGCCCCAGAGCGCGCGCGCCGAGTCGTGGTGTGCCGCTTTGGCTTTGGAATTCAAATAATTGGTGGGGTTAGGTATGCGCTTTCGCGCGTTGGTTGCTGTCGTAGGGGTGTTGCTTGCGGCAATGACTGTCAATGCTCTGGCTGCTTCACAGGTAAAGAGTGTGCGCCTGTGGCGAGCGCCGGATAACACGCGACTGGTGTTCGACCTGTCTGGGCCGGTCCAGCACAGCGTCTTTACCCTGACGGCGCCTGATCGCCTGGTGATCGACATCAATGGTGCGACCCTGGCCGCGCCGCTGAAAGTCTCCACCGCCAATACCCCGATTACCGCCATGCGCTCGGCACAGCGTACGCCGACCGATCTGCGCGTGGTTATCGACCTGAAAAAAGTCGTGACGCCCAAGAGTTTCTCCCTGGCGCCGAATGCTCAGTACGGCAACCGACTGGTGGTCGACCTGTTTGACAACGCCGCCGACGCCGCGCCGCCGCCCGCGCCGACCCCGAGCGTGGCAACTGTACCGGCGGTGCCGGTCAACCCTTCGCAGCCTCAGGTCAAGCTGCCACCGCCGCCGCCAGCCCCGGCCGGCAAGCGCGACATCATCGTGGTCATCGACGCTGGCCACGGTGGTGAAGACCCGGGCGCATCCGGCTCGCGTGGTCAGCATGAAAAAGACGTGGTACTGGCCATCGCCCGCGAGTTGCAGCGCCAGGTCAATGGCATGAAAGGCTACCGTGCGGAACTGACCCGCACCGGCGACTATTTCATCCCGTTGCGCGGCCGTACCGAAATTGCGCGTAAGAAGGGCGCCGACCTGTTCGTGTCGATCCACGCCGACGCCGCGCCGTCGACGGCCGCCTTCGGTGCTTCGGTGTTCGCGCTGTCGGACCGTGGTGCCACGTCCGAGACCGCGCGCTGGCTGGCCGACAGTGAAAACCGGTCCGACCTGATCGGCGGAGCTGGCAATGTGTCCCTGGACGACAAGGACAAAATGCTCGCTGGCGTACTATTGGACCTGTCGATGACGGCCTCCCTGACGTCCAGCCTGAACGTCGGCCAGAAAGTATTGAGCAACATTGGGCGCGTCACGTCGTTGCACAAACAGCGTGTAGAACAGGCGGGGTTCATGGTGTTGAAGTCGCCGGATATTCCGTCGATCCTGGTGGAGACTGGCTTTATCTCCAACGCCAACGAAGCGTCCAAACTGGCCAGCGCCAGCCACCAGCAGGCACTGGCACGTTCCATCAGCGCTGGCGTGCGCCAGTTCTTCCAGCAGAACCCGCCTCCTGGCACTTATATCGCCTGGCTGCGTGACTCCGGCAAGATCGCCCAAGGCCCGCGTGATCATCGCGTACAGCCCGGCGATACCCTGGCCATGCTGGCGGTGCGTTTCCAGGTATCGCCCGCGACCTTGCGCAATGCGAACAACCTGAAAACCGATGAGTTGAAAGTCGGCCAGGTGTTGACCATCCCAGGCACAGAATTGGCGGCACAGTAATGAGCGAATCAAACCTCACCAGCGGGTCGCGCATTGAATTGCTCAGCCCGCGCCTGGCCAACCAGATCGCTGCGGGCGAAGTGGTGGAACGACCGGCATCGGTGATCAAGGAGTTGCTGGAAAACAGCATCGACTCCGGTGCCAAGCGCATCGATGTGGATGTGGAGCAGGGCGGTGTAAAACTCCTGCGCGTACGTGACGACGGCAGCGGTATTTCCTCCGACGACCTGCCGCTGGCCCTGGCCCGTCACGCCACCAGCAAAATTCGCGATCTGGAAGACCTTGAACGGGTGATGAGCCTGGGCTTTCGCGGTGAGGCCCTGGCGTCCATCAGCTCCGTAGCGCGCCTGACGTTGACCTCGCGCACCCGCAGCGCCGATCAGGCCTGGCAAGTGGAAACCGAAGGGCGCGACATGGCGCCCCGAGTCCAGCCGGCGGCGCATCCGGTGGGCACCTCGGTGGAAGTGCGCGATTTGTTCTTCAACACCCCGGCGCGGCGCAAATTCCTCAAAGCCGAAAAAACCGAATTCGATCACCTGCAGGAAGTCATCAAACGCCTGGCCCTGGCGCGTTTCGATGTGGCGTTTCACCTGCGCCACAACGGCAAGACCATTCTCAGCCTGCACGAAGCCAGTGATGACGCCGCCCGTGCGCGTCGAGTCGCGGCGGTGTGCGGCGCGGGCTTCCTGGAGCAGGCGCTGCCGATCGAAATCGAGCGCAACGGCTTGCGTCTGTGGGGCTGGGTGGGCTTGCCGACTTTCTCCCGCAGCCAGGCGGATTTGCAGTATTTCTTTGTGAATGGCCGCGCGGTGCGCGACAAATTGGTGGCCCACGCGGTGCGCCAGGCTTATCGCGACGTGCTGTTCAATGGGCGGCATCCGACGTTTGTGCTGTTTTTCGAGGTCGACCCGTCGGTGGTGGACGTCAACGTGCACCCGACCAAACACGAAGTGCGTTTCCGTGATGGGCGCATGGTGCACGACTTCCTTTATGGCACGTTGCACCGCGCGCTGGGCGATGTGCGCCCGGATGACCAACTGGCGGCGCCAATCGTAACCGCGGTGGTGCGGCCAAGTGGGCCCGAGGCCGGTGAATTCGGCCCCCAGGGCGAAATGAGCCTGGCAGGCAACCTGCTGCAATCGCCGCAACCGCAGCCGGCTTACACAGCACCGAACGCTGGCTCGGGTGCGGGTTATCAATATCAATACACACCGCGTCCGCAGTCAGCGGTGCCGGTGGCCGAAGCTCAGGCCGCTTATCGCGAATTCTTCGCGCCGCTGCCGGGCGCACAGCCGAGTGCGGCGGCCTTGCCCGAAGGCGGCGGTGATATTCCGCCGCTGGGTTATGCGTTGGCGCAGCTCAAAGGTATCTACATCCTGGCGGAAAACGCCCATGGCCTGGTGCTGGTCGATATGCACGCCGCCCATGAGCGGATCATGTATGAGCGGCTAAAGGTCGCCATGGCCAGCGAAGGTCTCAGCGGCCAGCCGTTGCTAGTGCCCGAATCCCTGGCGGTCAGCCAGCGTGAGGCCGATTGCGCCGAAGAGCATCACGAGGTTTTCCAGAAGCTGGGCTTTGAGCTGCAGCGTCTGGGGCCGGAAACCCTTGCGATCCGGCAGATCCCTGCGCTGCTCAAGCAGGCCGAGGCCAACCGGCTGGTCGCCGATGTGTTGGCGGACCTGATGGAGTACGGCACCAGCGACCGTATTCAGGCCCACATCAACGAATTGCTGGGCACCATGGCCTGCCATGGTGCCATCCGCGCCAACCGCCGCCTGGCGTTGCCGGAAATGAACGGGCTACTGCGCGACATGGAAAACACCGAGCGCAGCGGGCAGTGCAACCATGGCCGACCGACCTGGACCCAGATGGGCCTGGACGATCTGGACAAACTGTTCCTGCGCGGTCGTTGATGAGTGCCTTGCCCCCCGCAATCTTCCTGATGGGCCCCACGGCCGCCGGTAAGACCGATCTCGCTATCGAGCTGACCAAGGTGCTGCCATGCGAGTTGATCAGCGTCGACTCTGCCCTGGTTTACCGGGACATGGACATCGGCACGGCCAAGCCCTCCAAGGCGTTGCTCGCGCAGCATCCGCACCGGCTGATCGACATCATTGACCCCGCCGAGAGTTATTCGGCGGCGGATTTTCGCACCGATGCCCTGGCCGCCATGGCTGAGATCACCGCACGGGGCAATATTCCCCTGCTGGTGGGCGGCACGATGCTCTATTACAAGGCTTTGCAGGAAGGTCTGGCGGATATGCCGCCAGCGGACCCTCAGGTGCGTGCCGGGCTTGAAGACGAGGCTGCACGCCTTGGCTGGCAAGCCCTGCATGATCAGTTGGCAGCGGTAGATCCGGTGTCGGCGGCGCGCATTCATCCTAATGACCCTCAGCGCCTGACGCGCGCCCTGGAAGTCTGGCGTGTCAGCGGGCTGACCATGACCGAGCATCGGCAGCGACAATCTGCGCAAAGTGCTGATGCAGGCGCATCTGGGCAGTCACAATTGCCCTATACTGTGGCCAATCTGGCCATCGCTCCGGCAAATCGCCAGGTGCTGCATGAACGAATTGCACAAAGATTCACAATTATGTTGGAACAGGGGTTTGTGGAAGAGGTCGTAGCACTGCGTTCCAGAGGTGACCTGCATCCAGGGTTGCCTTCGATACGTGCTGTAGGCTATCGCCAAGTCTGGGATCATCTGGATGGCAAGCTGACGTCAGCCGAAATGCAGGTGCGCGGCATCATCGCCACGCGCCAATTGGCGAAACGCCAGTTCACCTGGTTGCGCAGTTGGAGCGATTTGCACTGGCTGGACAGCCTGGACAGCGACAATCTGTCACGCGCCTTGAAATACTTGGGAACGGTCTCCATATTGAGCTGAGTCCTTGCAATTGCCGTCTATCCTTGGGGGTGTGACGGTTAAAGCTTTCTATTTTCCGATTTTTATTATTGATCCTTAAAGGAGTGCGGCACATGTCAAAAGGGCATTCGCTACAAGACCCTTACTTGAATACCTTACGTAAAGAGAAAGTGGGGGTTTCCATTTATCTGGTCAACGGTATCAAGTTGCAAGGTACGATTGAGTCGTTCGACCAGTTCGTGATCCTGTTGAAAAACACCGTCAGCCAGATGGTTTACAAACACGCTATCTCAACAGTCGTCCCTGTTCGCCCAATCCGCCTGCCTAGCGCAGCGGGTGACGAGCAAGCTGACGCTGAGCCAGGTAACGCCTGATAGGAGTCTCCTTTGTTCTTTGAGCGCCACGGTGGTGGTGAGCGAGTAATCCTCGTTCACTTGGATGGACAGGACCCTGAGGCGCGCGAAGATCCGCAGGAGTTTCAGGAACTGGCAAATTCGGCCGGCGCCGAGACCGTTGCGTTTTTTAACGTGCCGCGTCATCGGCCAACCGCCAAATACCTGATCGGCAGCGGCAAGGTCGAGGAATTGCGCGACCTGGTTCACGCCGAAGAAGCCGATCTGGTGATCTTCAATCACACCCTCACGCCCAGTCAGGAACGTAACCTCGAACGTGTTTTCGAGTGTCGCGTGATTGACCGCACCGGTCTGATTCTCGATATCTTCGCCCAGCGCGCCCGCACCCATGAAGGTAAGCTTCAGGTCGAATTGGCCCAGCTTGACCATATGAGTACGCGTCTGGTGCGCGGCTGGACTCACCTTGAGCGTCAGGGTGGCGGTATCGGCATGCGTGGGCCGGGTGAAACCCAACTCGAAACCGACCGCCGTCTGCTGCGGGTTCGCCTGCGTCAGATCAAGGGGCGGCTGGAGAAAGTCCGCAGCCAGCGCGAGCAGTCGCGCCGTGGGCGTTCGCGTGCGGATATTCCTACCGTGTCTCTGGTGGGCTACACCAACGCCGGCAAGTCCACGCTATTCAACAACGTGACCAAGTCCGACGTGTACGCGGCGGACCAACTGTTCGCCACCCTCGACCCTACTTTGCGTCGTCTGGATCTGGCCGACCTGGGGCCGATCGTGTTGGCCGATACCGTGGGTTTTATTCGTCACTTGCCGCACAAGCTGGTCGAGGCATTTAGGTCTACGCTCGAAGAGTCGAGCAATTCCGACTTGCTGCTGCATGTAATCGATGCGGCCGAGCCGGACCGCATGTTGCAGATCGAGCAGGTGATGCTGGTGCTGGGCGAGATTGGTGCCCAGGACTTGCCGATCCTCGAGGTCTATAACAAACTCGATTTGCTTGAAGGCGTGGAGCCGCAAATCCAGCGCGATGAGAACGGCAAGCCCCAGCGGGTCTGGCTGTCGGCGCGCGATGGCAGTGGCCTGGAGCTGCTTGAACAAGCGATTGCCGAGTTGCTCGGCAGTGATTTGTTCGTCGGCACCTTGCGCTTGCCCCAGCGTTTTGCTCGACTGCGTGCACAGTTTTTCGAGCTGGGCGCGGTACAGAAAGAAGAACACGATGAAGAAGGTGTGAGCTTGCTGGCCGTTCGATTGCCGCGCTCGGAGCTGAATCGGCTGGTCAGTCGTGAAGGTGTGGTGCCGACAGAGTTCATCGAACAACACACTTTGCAATAAAAGCCTCCGAAAGCGGTTGTGCCGCAGTAGCAGGCATTCTGTAGCATTGGTCGGCGCGCCGTGGGTGCGTCTTTGCTTTATCAGATGGAGAGCGCTATGGCTTGGAATGAGCCGGGTGGCAACTCGAATAATCAGGATCCTTGGGGTGGTAAGCGCCGCAATAATGGCGACCGCAAGGGGCCACCAGATCTCGACGAGGCCTTCCGAAAGCTGCAGGAAAGCCTGAATGGGTTGTTCGGTGGTGGAAAAAAACGTGGTGGTGACGACGGCGGTCGCACGGGCAAGGGCGGTGGTTACGGCCTGCTCGGCTTGGGCCTTGTGGTGCTGGCGGCTGTCTGGCTGTACAGCGCGGTCTACGTGGTGGACGAGCAGGAGCAGGCCGTGGTGCTGCGCTTCGGCAAGTACTACGAGACTGTTGGTCCGGGCCTGAATATCTATTTCCCGCCGATCGACAAGAAGTACATGGAGAACGTCACGCGTGAGCGTGCCTACACCAAGCAGGGCCAGATGCTGACCGAAGACGAGAATATCGTCGAAGTGCCGCTGACCGTGCAGTACAAGATCAGCAACCTGCAGGACTTCGTGCTGAACGTTGATCAGCCGGAAATCAGCCTGCAACACGCAACCGAAAGTGCACTGCGCCATGTGGTGGGCTCCACCGCCATGGATCAGGTGCTCACCGAAGGTCGTGAGCTGATGGCCAGCGAGATCAAGGAGCGCCTGCAACGGTTCCTCGATACCTACCGCACCGGTATCACCGTCACCCAGGTGAACGTACAGAGCGCAGCGGCACCGCGTGAGGTGCAAGAAGCCTTCGACGACGTGATCCGTGCCCGTGAGGACGAACAGCGTTCGCGCAACCAGGCTGAAACCTACGCCAACGGCGTCGTGCCGGAAGCCCGCGGTCAAGCTCAGCGCATCATCGAAGATGCCAACGGTTATCGCGACGAAGTAGTGTCTCGCGCCAAGGGTGAGGCCGATCGCTTCACCAAGCTGGTGGCCGAGTACCGTAAGGCGCCGGAGGTTACCCGCGAGCGTCTGTACCTGGACACCATGCAGGAAGTTTTCAGCAATACCAGCAAGGTTCTCGTGACCGGCAGCAAGGGCGGGCAGAACAATCTGCTTTACCTGCCGCTGGACAAGATGATCGAAGGTGGTCGTAGCAGCACCAGCGCGCCGTCTACCGGTTCCAATGCCGCTGCCAATGAAGCGAGCGCCCGTGCGGCTGCTGACTTGCTGCAACAGCAAACACGTACCAGGGAGAGTCGTTGATGAGCAATAAATCGCTGACCGCCCTGATTGTGGGTGTCGTCGTGGTCATCGCTGCCTGGAACTGCTTCTACATCGTGGCTCAGACCGAGCGTGCGGTGCTGCTGCAATTCGGTCGCGTGGTCCAGGCGGATGTCCAGCCGGGTCTGCATGTGAAAGTCCCCTACGTCAACCAGGTGCGCAAGTTCGATGCACGCCTGATGACTCTGGATGCACCGACACAGCGCTTCCTGACCCTGGAAAAGAAAGCCGTGATGGTTGACGCCTACGCCAAGTGGCGCGTCAAGGACGCCGAGCGCTTCTACACCGCAACTTCCGGTCTCAAGCAGATTGCCGACGAACGTTTGTCGCGTCGTCTGGAATCGGGCCTGCGTGACCAGTTTGGTAAGCGCACCCTGCACGAGGTGGTGTCCGGTGAGCGTGATGCGCTGATGGCGGATATCACGGCTTCGCTGAACAAGATGGCGGAAAAAGAGCTGGGCATCGAAGTGATCGATGTTCGGGTCAAGGCCATCGACCTGCCGAAGGAAGTAAACCGCAGCGTGTTCGAGCGTATGAGCACCGAGCGTGAGCGTGAAGCGCGTGAGCATCGCGCCAAGGGTAACGAGTTGGCCGAAGGTATCCGCGCGGATGCCGATCGTCAGCGTCGTGTACTGCTGGCCGAAGCCTATCGCGAGTCTGAAGAGGCCCGTGGTGATGGCGACGCTCAAGCTGCGGCGATCTACGCCAAGGCCTACGGTCAGGATCAGGAGTTCTACGCGTTCTATCGCAGCCTGCGTGCCTACCGTGAAAGCTTCGCCAACAAAACCGACGTCATGGTGCTGGACCCAAGCAGCGATTTCTTTCGCTACCTGGAAAAAGCCAAGTAAGCGCCTGTGACTGCGTAGGGCACACTCCGTCGGGCGGGTAAAACGCCTGGCGGGGTGATCCTTTCAGAAAACGGGTGTATGATGCGGCAGCCGGGAAATTCCCGGCTTTTTTGCGTCTGCATGTTTGATTCGGCAGGCGTGACAGGTTTTTCGAGGAAAGTGCCCGACGAGGCCGCTGGCAGGCCGTTCGTCACGTCGCTCTTGCGCGTGGTTTATGCAGGCGGCGGGCATTTTCTGCTTCACTCAAGGCTCGGCCGAGGGCTGGCCGCCCGGATCAAAGGGGAATGGCGTAATGGCAACGGTAGACCGCTGGCTGCTGCCAGATGGCATCGAAGAAGTACTGCCACCGGAAGCTGCGCGCATCGAAGTAGCGCGCCGCCAGGTGTTGGATCTGTTCCAGAGCTGGGGTTATGACTTTGTCGTAACCCCTCATATCGAGTACCTCGAATCCCTGCTGACCGGCGCGGGCCAGGACCTGGATCTGCGCACCTTCAAGGTTATCGATCCGCAGTCGGGTCGGCAGATGGGATTCCGTGCCGACATCACGCCGCAGGTGGCGCGCATCGACGCACACACCCTGCGTCGCGAAGGCCCGAACCGCCTGTGCTACGCCGGCAGCGTACTGCATGCGAAGCCCCGCGCCTTGTCGTCTTCCCGTAGCCCGATCCAACTGGGCGCCGAGCTGTACGGCGACGCCAGCCCGAGCAGCGACGTGGAAGTCATCAGTTTGATGCTGGCCATGCTGCAACTGGCTGACGTCCCGGATGTGCACATGGACCTGGGCCACGTCGGTATCTACCGCGGCTTGGCCCGTGCGGCCGGTTTGTCTGGTGAAGTGGAGCAACAGTTGTTCGATGCCTTGCAGCGCAAGGCCATCGATGAAGTCATCGCGCTGACTGAAGGTGTGCCCGCCGATCTGGCCCGCATGCTACGCGCGCTGGTGAACTTGTGTGGCGGCCGCGAAGTGCTTTCGGCTGCCCGTGAACAACTGGCGAGCGCGCCGGCGGCGGTTTTGGCGGCATTGGATGATGTGGTGGCCATTGCCGAGCAGTTGTCGGCACGTTTCCCGCAGTTGCCGCTGTATTTCGATTTGGGCGAGCTGCGCGGTTATCACTACCACACGGGTGTGGTGTTCGCGGTGTTTGTTCCGGGCGTTGGCCAGGCCATCGCCCAAGGCGGTCGTTATGACGATATCGGTGCCGACTTCGGTCGCGCGCGTCCGGCCACCGGCTTCTCCACCGATTTAAAAACCCTGGTGACCCTGGGGCGTGCTGAGGTCGAGCTGCCGTCTGGTGGCATCTGGATGCCCGACAGTACGGACGCAGCACTCTGGCAGCAGGTCTGCCAGTTGCGCAGTGAGGGTCAGCGTGTCGTCCAGGCATTGCCTGGGCAGCCATTGGCCGCCGCCCGTGAAGCGGACTGCGACCGGCAATTGATTCTGCAGAACGGGCTTTGGCAAGTATCGCCACTGGCTTCTTGAGTTTTCCTGCCGGCCATCGCCGGCACCAAGTTTGCGCGAATGAGGACAAGTGTTATGGGTAAGAATGTCGTAGTCCTGGGCACCCAATGGGGTGATGAGGGCAAAGGCAAGATCGTTGATCTGCTGACCGAACATGCTGCCGCCGTAGTGCGCTACCAAGGTGGTCACAACGCTGGCCACACCCTGGTCATCGATGGCGAAAAAACCGTTTTGCACCTGATCCCGTCGGGCGTGCTGCGCGAAGGTGTGCAGTGCCTGATCGGTAACGGCGTGGTGGTTGCACCGGACGCCCTGCTGCGGGAAATCACCAAGCTGGAAGAGAAAGGCGTACCGGTGCGCGAGCGCCTGCGTATCAGCCCGTCCTGCCCGCTGATCCTGTCGTTCCACGTCGCGCTGGACCAGGCCCGTGAAAAGGCCCGCGGCGAGCTGAAGATCGGCACCACCGGTCGTGGCATCGGCCCGGCCTACGAAGACAAGGTTGCACGTCGTGGCTTGCGTGTGGGCGACCTGCTCAACATGCCGCGCTTTGAAGACAAGCTGCGTGAACTGGTGGATTACCACAACTTCATGCTGGTCGGTTACTACAAAGAGCCGGCCATCGAGTTCGACAAGACCCTGGCCGAGTGCAAAGAATACGCTGAGCTGCTCAAGCCGTTGATGCTGGACGTGACGGCTGAGCTGCACGACCTGCGTCGCGCCGGCAAGGACATCATGTTCGAAGGTGCCCAAGGTTCGTTGCTGGACATCGACCACGGCACCTACCCGTACGTGACCAGCTCCAACACCACGGCTGGCGGCGTTGCCACCGGTTCGGGCGTGGGCCCAATGTTCCTGGATTACATCCTGGGCATCACCAAGGCGTACACCACGCGCGTCGGTTCGGGTCCATTCCCGACTGAGCTGTTCGACGAAGTAGGCGCGCACCTGGCCAAACAAGGCCATGAGTTCGGTGCAACCACCGGCCGTGCTCGCCGTTGTGGCTGGTTCGATGCCGTTATCCTGCGTCGCGCTATCGATGTGAACAGCATCTCGGGCATCTGCCTGACCAAGCTGGACGTACTCGATGGTCTGGAAACCATCAACATCTGCACCGGCTACAAAGATGCAAACGGTAACGACGTTGCGCCGACTGATGCCGACAGCTACGTAGGCCTGCAGCCTGTGTACGAAGAAGTGCCGGGTTGGACCGAGTCGACCGTGGGCGCCAAGTCCCTGGAAGAGCTGCCGGCCAATGCTCGTGCCTACATCAAACGCGTTGAAGAACTGATCGGCGCACCGATTGACATTATTTCGACGGGCCCTGACCGCAACGAAACCATCGTTCTGCGTCACCCGTTCGCTTAATAAGCTGTTGATCTAAAACGCAAAGGGCTCCTTCGGGAGCCCTTTGTCGTTTCTAACGAACAAACGGCACGACCCTTGCTGTATTTCCTTCTTTCGCGGTGCTATCAAATTAATGGCACCCGTGGTGGAGGGAATTTCCGATGTCTGCCGTTCTTTCATTGTTACAAAGCCGATTGCTGCGCCCGGTGTTCGTTACCCTGGGTATCGCCCTTTTGGTGCAAGTGCTGGTGGCCGTCGCGCTGACGCGGAGCACCGTCACGGCGTTGGAAGCCGATCTGGGCAGCCGCCTAGGCATCGACAGTCAAAAACTGTCGAACGAGCTGGCGCAAGCCGGGAAGGAAGTCACTTCCAGTCTCGACAGCCTGTCCTCCAGTACGCGTCAGCGCTTGACCAGCGGTTTGTCTTCGCGTTTGCAGGCAGAGCAGAAGCAACTGCGCGCAACCCTGGAAAAAGACCTGCAAGACTCCGCCAATGATATGGCGCAGCTGCTGGCTTCGGTGGCGCCGCGGGCCATGTGGGACAGCGATGTGCCGACTTTGTCCGAGTTTGCCCGGCGTGCTCAGCGCAATCCCAACGTGTTGTTCGTGGTCTACGACGACGCGACCGGTGAGCATTTGACGCGTTACCTGAACCGCGAAAACCCAATCAACAAAGCGCTGTTGGAAAAAGGCCAGGGTGATCGTGCCTTGGACAAAGTGCTCAATGCGGCCAAGACCGACCCGTCGGTTTACTACGTTGAGGCGTCCATCAGTCCGAATGGCGTGGAGATCGGCAAGGTGCTGATGGGGGTGTCCACCGCTTCGGTGGAAGCCGACCTGCAGGCGTTGGATAAGCGTTTTGCCGCCCTGATCGCCAGCGGCGACCAACTGGTGGGCGACAGCCTCAAGGGCGCGGCGGCTGACAGCGCGGCCGCCATGGGCGCCAAGTTGCAGTCGGCGCAGGCCACTGCCACCCAGATGACGGCCAATACCACCAATGCCGTGCAGGAAGCGGCCGGTACGCTGCGCTGGCGCATCGGCATGGGCCTGGCGTTGGTGGGGCTGGGGGTTCTGGTGCTGATTGCGGTGGTGCTCGGGCGCCGCGTGGTCAATCGTCTGAAGTTGCTGATCGCGGCCATGGATGATCTGGCGGCGGGCGAAGGTGACCTCACCAAGCGCGTGCAAATCAGCAGCAAAGACGAGATCGGCGACATGGCCTCGGCGGTTAATCGCTTTGTGGATAAGTTGCAACCGATCGTGCGTGAGGCGGGCGATGTGGCCCAGCGTACCGGGGTTGAGATCGGTGCGATGACCTTGCGTAATGCCGGTGCCGATGCGGCAGCCGGTTTGCAGCGTGATGAAGTGGCCGAAAGCCTGCGTGCCCTCTCGGAAATGGCCGACGAGGCTCAGGCCGAAAGCCAGGCTATGCAGGCTGCTTTGCAGCAGGTGGTGGATATCCGCCAGGCTACGGACCAGAACTCACGCACTTCGGCCGAAGTAGGTAGCTTGATTGAGGCATTGGCTGGGCAGGTCGAGGCGGGCGCGCAGGTTATCGAGCGTCTGGCGCAACAGAGCGAGCAGATCGAGGTGGTGTTGACGGTGATTCATGGCATTGCCGAGCAGACCAACCTGCTTGCGCTTAACGCGGCCATCGAGGCTGCGCGGGCCGGCGAGACCGGGCGCGGCTTTGCGGTGGTGGCGGATGAGGTGCGCGCCTTGGCGAGCAAGACTCAAAGCTCCACTGGGGATATCCAGGCGCATATCGTGGCGTTGCAGCAGGGCGCTCGCGAGGCAGTGGAAACCATTGGCAAGGCCGGTCGCCAAGCCAATGAGGGTTTGTTGGTGCTGCGCGATAGCGTGCGCTTGCAGCAGACGGTGCAGGCGTCGGTGGAGCAGGTGCACGCCGCGATTGGCCTGGCCACTCGTGCCGCTGAACATCAGGCTAAAGGCGCCCAAGCCGTGCGTGGACGGGTCGAGGTGATCCATGCCCAGGCCGAGCGTGCCGCTCAGGCAGTGGTGGAAACCACCGCCAGCGGCAAGGTGTTGGATGGGTTGGCTGCGCAGTTGAAGGCGAGTCTGGGTCAGTTTCGGGCTTAGCGTTGCCTGCCGTACAACCTGTGGGAGGGGGCTTGCCCCCGATAACGCTTTCAGCGACTCAAATACATCCGCGTCGTGAGCAAATAGACCGGCAGCCCCGACACCACGATCAACAGCGCCGCATAAGGCGCCGCCGCCGCGAATTCCACATTTGAGGTGTGCGCCCACACGGCTGTCGCTAACGTATTCAGCCCGGTCGGGCTGAGCAGCAGCGTCGCGGTCAGCTCTTTCATGGCATCGAGAAATACCAGTGCGAACGCTGCGCCCAATGCCGGAAAGATGATCGGCAGGGTTACCCGGCAAAACGCGCTGAATGACGATGCCCCCAGCGTGCGCGCGGCCTCTTCCAGTTGCGGTGCCGCCTTGTTCAGCGCGGTGCGGATCGGCGCCTGGGCCAGTGGCAGGAACAGCAGCGCATACGCGATCAGCAGCAACGCTGAAGTCTGGTACAGCACCGGCACATAGTGCAGGGCGAAGTACACCAGCGTCAGCGCAATCACCAGCCCAGGCAGGGCGTGCAGCAAGTAGGGCAAGCGTTCCGCCCAGATCGCCAATTGGCCCTTGTAGCGCACCACCAGCAGCCCGACCGGCACCGCGAGCACCAGGCACAGCGCCGCGCCGCCCAGCGACAGGGCCAAGGAGGAGAGCAGCGCCTCGCTGATTTCAGCCAGCGGAAACGCCGCCGACGAACCTACCGCCAACCAATAGCCGAGCATCCCCAGGGGAATGCCGCTGCCAATGATCGCCAGCGCCAGGCAATACACCTGGCCCAGCGGCGCCCACTTGCCAAGTTTGACCGGCTCGGCATGGCGCGCGGCGCCTTGGCCGATACGCACATGTCGACCTTTGCCACGCACGCGCAGCTCCAGCCACAGCAGGGTCAGGCACATCACCAGCAGCACCGCCGAGAGCATCGCGGCATTGGCGTTGCTGAATTCCAGTTCGAATTGCTGATAGATCGCGGTGGTAAACGTCTGTAGGCCGATGATCGACAGCGCACCGAACTCCACCAGCATATGCAATGCGATCAGCAGCGCCCCGGCCAGCAAGGACGGCCATAACAACGGCAGCGTGACGCGCAGGAATATGCCCCAGCGATTCAGCCCCAGGGTGCGCGCCGATTCTTCCAGTGACGGGTCGAGGTTACGCAACGTTGCCGCCACCGGCAGAAACACCAATGGGTATTTGGACAGGCTCATCACCAGAATCGCCCCGCCCAGCCCCTCGAAGTCGGCGCTCAGCGACACCCAGGTGAAACTGCTGACAAACGCCGGCACGGCAAATGGCAGGCACAGGATCACGCCCCAGATACGCCGCCCGCGCAGGTTGCTGCGTTCCAGCAGCCACGCCAGGGACAGGCCGATCACACCGCAGGTCAGCGTCACACCGACCATCAGCGCCAAGGTGTTGCGCAGCAATCCGAACACGTAAGGCCGCCACAGCAGGTGCACCGCTTGCGCCCAGCCCGCCTCCCAGGCCTTCAGCCCCACATAGGCCAGCGGCAACAGGCTCAAGCCAACCAGCAATAGCACGGGAATCAGCAGCCAGATCGAAGGGCGCTTGCGTCGAGGGCTGAATCCCCCGCCCATGGCGCGGAGCGATGGGTTCATCAGTTCAGGCCAACTTCACGTTCCAGCTCCAGGGCTTCTTCGGCGTTGCCCAGGTCGGCGGGGGTGACTTTTGGCGGTTGCAGTTCGTTGAACGGCTTGAGCCCGCGATTGGACTGCATACCTTTGCGTAGTGGGTATTCCGCCGAGGTGTTGGTGATTACGCGCTGGCCTTCTTCGCTGGCCATGAACGCCAGCAGCTGCTGCGCTTCCTTGGGATGCTTGCTCGACTTCAGCGCCGCAGCGGAGGACACGGTGATCAGGCCGCCGGCGTCGCCATCGGTGAAGTAATGCAGTTGGGAGTCGAGGTTGGTTTTTTCTTTCTTCAAGGCAAACCAGTAGTAGTTGTTCACCAGAACCGTGGCCACTTCGCCGTTTTCCACCGCCTTCAGTGCCACCATGTTGTTGCTGTACACCTTGCCGAACGCGCGCAGGCCGGTGAGCCATTCTTCGGCGGCTTCGCGGCCGTGCAGCTTGATGATTGCCACGGCTTGTTCCTGGAACGCGCCGCTGGTGGGGACAAAGCCGACTTTGCCTTGCCACTCGGGGCCGGCGAAATCCAGCACCGACTTGGGCAGGTCTTTCTCGGCGATCAACTTGGGGTTGAACGCCACGACGCGGGTGCGTGCGGTTACGCCCATCCAGTCGCCATTGCTGCCCACGTAGTCCTTGGGCAACACGTCCAGGGTGCTGGCGTCGATCTTGGCCAGCAGGCCTTGCTCGCCGAGCTTGTTCAGCGGTGGGGATTCTTCGGTGTAGATCACGTCGGCGGGAGAGCGCTCGCCCTCTTCCACGACCTGGCTGGCCAGCTGGTTGCTGCTGCCTTTGCGCACATTGACGTGGATGCCTGTCTTGGCTTCGAAGGCTTTGGCGAGTTCGTCGCCGACTTCTTTGTGTTGGCCGTTGTACAAGGTCAGGGAGACCTTGTCGGCGGAATAGGCAGTGGGGGAGAGCAGAGTCAGGCCGAGTAGAGTGATGGTCAGGCCACGCAGAAGGGATGTCTTGGGACGGGTATCGCGGATCATCATCCGGGGTTTTCCTCACTTGAGTGCAACAAATCATTGCAAGGATAAACGATAAAACTTCTCAAGTGCGGGTGAGGGGACAATTGCGGGAAAAGTTTTCAAGCCCCGGAAACGAAAAAACCCGCTTTCGCGGGTTTGATCTGAATATGGTGCCCAGGAGAAGACTCGAACTTCCACGACCGTAAGGTCACCAGCACCTGAAGCTGGCGTGTCTACCAATTTCACCACCTGGGCATTCTCAGCAGCGTTACCGCCGTTGATGGGGCGAACTATACGGTGGGCTTTTTGATCTGTAAACCCCTGATTCAAAAATATAAATCAAGTTTTTCGTTAGAAATCAAAGGCCTGTAACGCAAAAACCCGCTTTCGCGGGTTTTTGTGAGACTCAAGGCGAACCTCAAGTTTTGAATTGGTGCCCAGAAGAAGACTCGAACTTCCACGGCCTTGCGGCCACCAGCACCTGAAGCTGGCGTGTCTACCAATTTCACCATCTGGGCAGTATCTGCGACGTTGCCGGCGTCGATGGCGCGCACTATACGGAGCGATTTTTGACCTGTAAACCCCCGCCATGAAAAAACCCTGGAAAATTTCGCCAGTGGTCGTGCAAGGTGCCCGGCGAGGGCTTTAAAGGGCGTTTAAACGCTTGTTGATGCCTGAAATTTCCCGTTTCAATACGCGTATGCCAAACTAACCCGCATATAGACAAGGTGAAAACTCTCTAATGGCCGATTGGCAGTCCCTCGATCCCGAGGCCGCTCGTGAAGCGGAAAAATATGAAAACCCTATTCCTAGCCGCGAACTGATCCTGGCGCATCTCGCCGATCGGGGTTCGCCTGCTAGCCGCGAGCAATTGGTTGAAGAATTCGGTCTGACCACCGAAGACCAGCTCGAAGCCCTGCGCCGCCGCCTGCGCGCCATGGAGCGCGACGCTCAACTGATCTACACCCGCCGTGGCACCTACGCGCCTGTGGACAAGCTCGACCTGATCCTCGGTCGCATCGCCGGCCACCGTGACGGCTTCGGCTTCCTGATCCCGGACGACGGCAGCGATGACCTGTTCATGAGCCCTGCGCAGATGCGTCTGGTGTTCGACGGCGATCGTGCCTTGGCACGCGTTTCCGGCCTCGACCGTCGCGGTCGTCGCGAAGGCGTGATTGTCGAAGTGGTATCCCGTGGTCACGAGACCATCGTCGGCCGGTACTTCGAAGAGGGCGGTATTGGTTTTGTCGTTCCGGACAACCCCAAGGTGCAGCAGGAAGTGCTGATCACTCCAGGCCGCAACGCCAACGCCAAGGTCGGTCAGTTCGTCGAGGTGAAAATCACCCACTGGCCAACCCCGCGCTTCCAGCCTCAGGGCGATGTGATCGAAGTGGTCGGCAACTACATGGCGCCGGGCATGGAAATCGATGTCGCGCTGCGTACCTACGATATTCCTCACGTCTGGCCCGAAGCCGTGGTGAAGGAAGCGCGCAAGCTCAAGCCGGAAGTTGAAGAGAAGGACAAAGAGAAGCGCATCGACCTGCGCCATCTGCCGTTCGTGACCATCGACGGCGAAGATGCCCGCGACTTCGACGACGCGGTCTACTGCGAAGCCAAGCCGGGCAAGCTGCGCCTGTTCTCCGGCGGCTGGAAGTTGTACGTGGCGATCGCCGACGTTTCCAGCTACGTGAAGATCGGCTCGGCCCTGGATAACGAGGCCCAGGTGCGCGGTAACTCCGTGTACTTCCCTGAGCGCGTGATTCCGATGCTGCCGGAGGAATTGTCCAACGGCCTGTGCTCGCTGAATCCGAAAGTCGACCGTTTGGCCATGGTGTGCGAGATGACCATCTCGAAAACCGGCGAAATGACCGACTATCAGTTCTACGAAGCCGTGATCCATTCCCAGGCCCGCCTGACCTACAACAAGGTCAGCACTATCCTGGAAACGCCGAAATCCAGCGAAGCCAAGGCACTGCGTACCGAGTATGCGGGTGTAGTGCCGCACCTCAAGCAGCTGTATGCGCTGTACAAGGTGCTGCTGGGCGCGCGTCATGTGCGTGGCGCCATCGACTTTGAAACCCAGGAAACCCGGATTATTTTCGGTTCCGAGCGCAAGATTGCGGCGATCACACCCACGACCCGCAATGATGCACATAAGCTGATCGAAGAGTGCATGCTGGCGGCCAACGTGGCCACGGCTGAGTTCCTCAAGAAGCATGAGATCCCTGCGCTGTACCGTGTGCATGACGGCCCACCGCCGGAGCGTCTGGAGAAACTACGCGCTTTCCTCGGCGAGCTTGGGCTGTCCCTGCACAAAGGCAAGGAAGGCCCGACGCCGAAGGATTATCAGGCACTGCTGGCGAGCATCAAGGACCGTCCGGATTACCATGTGATCCAGACCGTGATGCTGCGCTCCCTGAGCCAGGCGGTGTACAGCGCCGACAACCAAGGCCACTTCGGCCTGAATTACGAGGCGTACACGCACTTCACTTCGCCGATCCGTCGTTACCCGGACCTGCTCACGCACCGCGCGATCCGCAGTGTGATCCATTCCAAGATGAACACCCCGCACGTCAAGCGCGCCGGTGCCATGACCATTCCGAAGGCGCGGATCTATCCGTACGACGAAGCGGCTCTGGAGCAGTTGGGCGAGCAGTGCTCCATGAGCGAGCGCCGCGCCGACGAAGCCACGCGCGATGTGGTGAACTGGCTCAAGTGTGAGTTCATGAAAGACCGCGTGGGCGAGTCCTTCCCGGGCGTGATCACTGCCGTAACCGGTTTTGGTCTGTTCGTCGAGCTGACCGATATCTACGTCGAGGGCCTGGTGCACGTCACCGCCTTGCCAGGCGACTACTACCACTTCGACCCTGTGCATCACCGTCTGGCGGGCGAGCGCACCGGTCGCAGCTTCCGTTTGGGCGACACGGTGGAAGTGCAGGTCATGCGCGTCGATCTCGACGAGCGCAAGATCGACTTCGGTATGCCTGATAAACCGGTCGAGCCGACTGGCCGTAAAAAACGTGGCGGCGATACCGCTGCGCCAGTTAGCAAGGGCAAAGGTACGGCTGCCAAGACGGCTGAACCTGAGCCGGCTAAAGCCGCTCGCCGTTCGTCCGCCAAAGACAAAGCTCCCGATGCCTATCGCCCAAGCGACGCGGCGGCGAAAAACGCCGAGCTGCGCAAGAGTCGCGAGTTGAAGCAGCAGTTGCTCAACGAAGCCAAAAGTGGTGGTAAAGCGGCGTCTGGGGGAAAGTCCCACGGAGCGGAAAAACCGTCGAGCAAACCGAGTAAACATCGTAAAGGCCCGCCGAAAGCGGGTTCGGCTCCCGCGAAAAGCGGCGGGTCGCGCAAACCTAAGGCCAAGTCATGAGTCTGGAAAAAATCTACGGCGTACACGCCGTAGAAGCCCTGCTGCGTCACCATCCCAAGCGCGTCAAGCAGGTATGGCTGGCGGAAGGTCGCAGCGAGCCGCGCGTGCAGGCGCTGGTCGAGTTGGCCAATGAAAACCGTGTTGCCATCGGCCAGGCCGAACGCCGTGAGATGGATGCCTGGGTCGAGGGTGTTCATCAGGGTGTCGTGGCTGATGTCAGCCCAAGCCAGGTGTGGGGCGAGGCCATGCTCGATGAGCTGCTCGACCGTACCGAGGGCTCGCCGCTGTTGCTGGTGCTGGACGGCGTGACCGATCCGCACAACCTCGGCGCCTGTCTGCGTTCGGCGGATGCTGCCGGCGCGCTGGCGGTGATTGTGCCTAAAGACAAGTCCGCCACCCTGACGCCGGTAGTGCGTAAAGTCGCCTGCGGCGCGGCGGAAGTGATTCCGCTGGTGGCCGTGACCAACCTGGCGCGCACCCTGGAGAAACTCCAGCAACGCGGTTTGTGGGTTGTGGGCACGGCGGGCGAGGCCGAGGTCAGCATTTATGACCAAGACCTCACCGGCCCGACCATTCTGATCATGGGTGCCGAAGGCAAAGGTATGCGCCGCCTGACCCGCGAGCACTGCGATTACCTGGTGCATTTGCCGATGGCCGGTAGCGTCAGCAGTCTCAACGTTTCGGTCGCGACCGGCGTGTGCTTGTTTGAAGCCCAGCGTCAGCGTGGGGCCAAAAAGGCGGTCGCTTCGCGTAAGTCCTAAGCTTCAAGCTGCAAGTTAACAGCACGGTGGTTGACCGCTTGTAGCTTGTAGCTTGCAGCTTCCCCCCTGCTCCTCTACTATTGCGCCCCTTGCCTTCCTGGCAGGCATCGATGTGCCTCCCTGCGGCAAGATCCATAAGTGTCATTCACTCCTTGTCTGACCGTTTTTGAGCGGCAGGCTACAACCCGTAAGGAGCATTCATGCGTCATTACGAAATCATCTTTTTGGTCCACCCGGATCAAAGCGAGCAAGTCGGCGGCATGGTTGAGCGTTACACCAAGCTGATCGAAGAAGACGGCGGCAAAATCCACCGTCTGGAAGATTGGGGCCGTCGTCAACTGGCCTACGCAATCAACAATGTTCACAAGGCTCACTACGTGATGCTGAACGTTGAGTGCACTGGCAAGGCCCTGGCCGAGCTGGAAGACAACTTCCGCTACAACGATGCAGTGATCCGTAACCTGGTCATCCGTCGCGAAGAAGCCGTTACCGGCCAATCCGAGATGCTCAAGGCTGAAGAAAACCGCAGTGAGCGCCGTGAGCGTCGCGACCGTCCTGAGCACGAAGGCGCTGATAGCGCTGATAGTGATGACAGCGACAACAGCGATAACGCTGACGAGTAATCCACGGACCTTTTAAGGAGCCTATCAAATGGCACGTTTCTTCCGTCGTCGTAAATTCTGCCGCTTCACCGCTGAAGACGTGAAAGAGATCGATTACAAAGATCTCAACACTCTGAAAGCCTACGTATCCGAGACCGGCAAAATCGTTCCAAGCCGTATCACCGGTACCAAAGCACGTTATCAGCGTCAGCTGGCCACCGCTATCAAGCGCGCCCGCTTCCTGGCCCTGCTGGCCTACACCGACAGCCACGGCCGCTGAGACCGGGCAGTCGACAAGTAGTAAGGGATTGAATGCATGCGCGCCTTAGCTGAGTTCATCATGCGCGGTCGTATGCAGGCCACTCTGGTAGTGGCTGGCTGTGCGGCGTTGCCGTTGCTTTATTGGTTGGGTGCTGCCGCGGGTTGCCTTGTGCTGCTGCGGCGCGGTTTGAAGGACGCCGTTGGCGTTCTTGCCCTGGGTTTGTTGCCGGCCTTGATCTGGTGGCTGCAAATGGGTGATCCACGAGTGCTTCTGGTACTGCTGGGGTCATCGAGCCTTGCGTTGGTTTTGCGCGCAAGCGAGTCCTGGGTCCGCACGCTGCTGGTCAGCGTGGCATTGGGGTTGGTGTACTCAGTGATGCTTGGCGCGGCTTTCCGCCCGCAAATCGAGGCGCTGGCGCAGGAGATCGTCAAGATCCTGCCGCTGGCCCTCGGGGATCTCTACCAGCAATTGTCGGTAGATGAGCGAGCGCGGTTTGCGTCACTGATTGCGCCGGTCCTGACCGGCCTGATTGCGGCATTGTTGCAGGTCGTCAGCGTGCTGAGCCTGATTCTTGGGCGTTATTGGCAGGCGTTGTTGTACAACCCGGGTGGTTTTGGTCGCGAGTTTCGCAGTATCAGAATCCCCGCGGGACCGGCGATGTTGCTGCTGGCGTGCATGGTTGTCGGACCGAACTTCGGTCCACAGATGGCCTTGTTGGCGCCGATTTGCAGTGTACCGCTGGTGTTTGCCGGGCTGGCCCTGATCCATGGGCTCGCCGCGCAGAAGCGCCTGGCCAAGTTTTGGCTGGTGGGGTTGTACGTGACGCTGTTGCTGTTCATGCAGCTGATCTATCCGTTACTCGTGGTTCTGGCCATTGTCGACGGCCTGATTGATTTTCGCGGTCGTCTGGCGCCGAAAGACGCCGATAACGCGAACGGTGAAGGTTAAAAGTTAGAGGATTTTCACATGCAACTGATCCTTCTGGAAAAAGTCGCCAACCTGGGCAACCTGGGCGACAAAGTGAACGTTAAGGCCGGCTACGGTCGTAACTACCTGCTGCCATACGGCAAAGCCACCGCTGCAACCGCTGCCAACCTGGCTGCGTTTGAAGAGCGTCGCGCTGAGCTGGAAAAAGCCGCAGCAGACAAAAAAGCATCGGCCGAAACTCGCGCTGCCCAACTGGCTGAGCTGGAAGTGACTATCACTGCCACCGCCGGTGACGAAGGCAAGCTGTTCGGTTCGATCGGCACCCACGACATCGCTGATGCACTGACCGCCTCCGGCGTTGAAGTGCAGAAGAGCGAAGTTCGTCTGCCGAACGGCACCATCCGCAACGTAGGTGAATTCGACGTAGCCGTGCACCTGCACGCCGAAGTTGAAGCCACCGTACGCGTTGTTGTGGTAGCTGCTTAAGGCTGTACCTAACTGACTGGCACCTCGCGTGTCAGCCAGTTAACATCGGGCACGATCCTGTTTACAGGTCGTGCCTTTTGTTTTTCTACACACCCCAAATTCCAAGTGGCCATGAACGATATTTCCGCTCCTGAGCAATACGATCTGCAAACCGCTGCCCTGAAGGTGCCGCCGCATTCCATCGAGGCCGAACAGGCCGTGCTCGGTGGCTTGATGCTGGACAACAACGCCTGGGAACGCGTGCTGGATCAAGTCTCGGACGGGGACTTCTATCGTCATGACCATCGCCTGATTTTCCGCGCCATCGCCAAGCTGGCCGACCAGAACTCCCCGATCGACGTGGTGACCCTGGCCGAGCAACTCGATAAAGAGGGCCAGACCTCCCAGGTCGGCGGCCTCGGTTACCTGGGCGAGTTGGCGAAAAACACGCCGTCCGTCGCCAACATCAAGGCCTATGCCCAGATCGTGCGTCAGCGCGCCACGCTGCGTCAGTTGATCGGCATCAGCACTGAAATCGCCGACAGCGCCTTCAACCCCGAAGGCCGCACCGCAGAAGAAATCCTCGATGAAGCCGAGCGCCAGATCTTCCAGATCGCCGAAGCCCGGCCGAAAACAGGCGGCCCGGTAGGCGTCAACGAGCTGTTAACCAAAGCCATTGATCGGATCGACACCTTGTTCAACACCGATGCGGCCATTACCGGTATTTCCACCGGCTACACCGACCTCGACGAGAAGACCAGCGGCCTGCAGCCGGCCGACTTGATCATCGTGGCCGGCCGTCCGTCGATGGGTAAAACCACCTTCGCGATGAACCTGGTGGAAAACGCCGTGTTGCGCAGCGACAAGACCGTGCTGGTGTACTCCCTCGAGATGCCAGGCGAATCGCTGATCATGCGTATGCTGTCGTCCCTGGGCCGCATCGACCAGACCAAAGTGCGTTCCGGTCAGTTGGAAGACGACGACTGGCCGCGCCTGACCTCGGCGGTCAACCTGCTCAACGACCGCAAATTGTTTATCGATGACACGGCGGGCATCAGCCCTTCGGAGATGCGTGCGCGTACCCGTCGTTTGGTGCGTGAGCACGGCGACATCGCCTTGATCATGATCGACTACCTGCAGCTGATGCAGATCCCGGGCTCCAGCGGCGATAACCGCACCAACGAAATTTCCGAGATCTCCCGTTCCTTGAAAGCCTTGGCCAAGGAATTCAACTGCCCGGTGGTGGCACTGTCCCAGCTCAACCGTTCCTTGGAACAGCGCCCCAATAAACGCCCGGTGAACTCCGACTTGCGGGAATCGGGTGCGATCGAGCAGGACGCCGACGTGATCATGTTCGTATACCGCGACGAGGTGTATCACCCGGAGACCGAGCATAAAGGCATCGCCGAGATCATCATCGGCAAGCAGCGGAACGGGCCGATCGGCTTTATCCGCCTGGCGTTTATCGGCAAGTACACGCGCTTCGAAAACCTGGCGCCGGGCAGCTACAACTTCGACGACGACGAATAAAGCCTTCTGCTCAATTCCGACCATTACCGTCGGAATTGGTCATATTTTGTGCTATATTCCGCGCCCGCGATTTTTCATCTCAACACCGGTCACCGTCATGCAAACAGCCAAGCCGTTATTTGACTATCCCAAGTACTGGGCCGAATGTTTCGGCCCTGCGCCATTCCTGCCGATGAGCAGGGAGGAGATGGATCAGCTTGGCTGGGATTCCTGCGACATCATCATCGTCACCGGTGATGCGTACGTTGACCATCCGTCGTTCGGCATGGCGATCATCGGCCGGCTGCTGGAGTCCCAGGGCTTCCGCGTCGGGATCATTGCGCAACCGAACTGGCAGTCCAAAGACGACTTCATGAAGCTCGGCGAGCCGAACCTGTTCTTCGGTGTCGCGGCCGGCAACATGGACTCCATGATCAACCGTTACACCGCCGACAAGAAAATCCGCTCCGACGACGCCTACACCCCTGGCGGCATGGCCGGCAAGCGCCCGGACCGCGCCAGCCTGGTGTACAGCCAGCGTTGCAAGGAAGCCTACAAGAATGTGCCGATCGTGCTCGGCGGCATCGAAGCTTCCCTGCGCCGCATCGCCCACTACGACTACTGGCAGGATCGCGTGCGCAACTCGATCCTGATCGACGCCACCGCCGATATCCTGCTGTACGGTAACGCCGAGCGGGCCATCGTCGAGGTGGCCCAGCGCCTGTCCTGGGGCCACAAGATCGAAGACATCACCGATGTGCGCGGCACCGCGTTTATCCGCCGTGACACGCCGGCGGGCTGGTACGAAGTGGACTCCACCCGCATCGACCGTCCGGGCAAGATCGACAAGATCATCAACCCGTACGTGAACACCCAGGACACCCAGGCCTGCGCCATCGAGCAGGAGAAAGGCCCGGTCGACGACCCGGAAGAAGCCAAGGTCGTGCAGATCCTGGCCAGCCCCAAGATGACCCGCGACAAAACCGTGATCCGCCTGCCGTCGGTGGAAAAAGTGCGCAATGACGCGGTGCTCTATGCCCACGCCAACCGCGTGCTGCACCTGGAAACCAACCCAGGCAACGCCCGCGCCCTGGTGCAAAAGCACGGTGAAGTGGACGTGTGGTTCAACCCGCCGCCCATTCCGATGACCACCGAGGAAATGGACTACGTGTTCGGCATGCCTTACGCACGCGTCCCGCACCCGGCGTACGGCAAGGAGAAGATCCCGGCCTACGACATGATTCGCTTCTCGGTGAACATCATGCGTGGCTGTTTCGGTGGCTGCACCTTCTGCTCGATCACCGAGCACGAAGGCCGCATCATCCAGAACCGTTCCGAAGAGTCGATCATTCGCGAGATCGAAGAGATCCGTGACAAAGTCCCAGGCTTCACCGGGGTGATCTCCGACCTCGGCGGCCCGACCGCGAACATGTACCGTATCGCCTGCAAGAGCCCGGAAATCGAATCCGCGTGCCGCAAGCCATCGTGCGTGTTCCCTGGCATCTGCCCGAACCTGAACACCGACCATTCGTCGTTGATTCAGCTGTACCGCAGCGCCCGTGCATTGCCGGGAGTGAAGAAGATCCTGATCGCCTCCGGTCTGCGCTACGACCTCGCCGTGGAATCGCCGGAATACGTGAAAGAGTTGGTGACTCACCACGTCGGTGGTTACCTGAAGATCGCCCCGGAACATACCGAGGAAGGTCCGCTTAACCAGATGATGAAACCGGGCATCGGCAGCTATGACAAGTTCAAGCGCATGTTCGAGAAGTACACCAAGGAAGCGGGCAAGGAACAGTACCTGATCCCGTACTTCATCGCCGCTCACCCCGGTACCACCGATGAAGACATGATGAACCTGGCGCTGTGGCTCAAGGGCAACGGTTTCCGCGCCGACCAGGTGCAGGCGTTCTACCCGTCGCCGATGGCCACCGCCACCGCGATGTATCACTCGGGCAAGAACCCGCTGCGCAAGGTCACTTACAAGAGTGACGCAGTAACCATCGTCAAGAGCGAGGAGCAGCGCCGTCTGCACAAGGCTTTCCTGCGCTACCACGACCCGAAAGGCTGGCCGATGCTGCGCGAAGCGCTGACCCGCATGGGCCGCGCCGACCTGATCGGGCCGGGCAAGGACCAACTGATCCCGCTGCATCAGCCGAGCACCGACAGCTACCAGAGCGCCCGTCGCAAGAACTCGACGCCGGCCGGTAGCCACAAGGTCGCCAAGCAGACCACCACCAAGATCCTCACCCAGCACACCGGCCTGCCACCTCGTGGCAGCGACGGCAGCAACCCGTGGGACAAGCGTGAACAAGCCAAGGCCGCGGCCCAGGCGCGTAACAAGCAGGCGGCTAAGGAACGTAGCGATGCGGCCAAGGGCAAGGGCGGCAAGCCAGCCCGTAAGCCTGTGGTGCCGCGTTGATCATCGCTTGAAAATGCAAAACGCCAGCCTTGTGCTGGCGTTTTGCTTTCTGGTCGGGGGTGAGGCTGTTTGGTAAGGTGGCGCTCATTAAATCGCTATCGGGGGCAAGCCCCCTCCCACACTTGACCGCATTCACGCTCCAATTGTGGGAGGGGGCTTGCCCCCGATAGCGTCAGTCCAGTCTCCACCCTTCAAGGAAGAACTCCTCATGGGCAACCCTCTGGCCGGCATCGGTATGGACTCCAACCGCTCCCAGTTCATGGCGCGCCAGCGCATCGAAAGTCAGATCAACTTGCCACGCTTATTCGCCGCCATTGACGCCGACCCCGGCATCGTCGGCGCAGGCGTGGTGTATATCGACGCCGACTTCAACGTCGTCACCCTGCGCGAATTCAAGCCCATTTGCAGTATCAAGCCCAAGCGCATCATTTTGCGTGAAGCGCAGAAGTACATTTCGCCTGCCCAGTTTGTGGAGCAGGTGAAGACCGACCCCCGTGAAGGTCGCCTGCAGAAGGAGGCGTTTGATATGGGGCTTTCCTGCGGCGCGGCGGTGATTGGCTGGATTGTGGTGTTCAGCGGCAGTGTCGCTGTACCGTTCACCGCCGGCGCCAGTGCTTTTGTGGTGGGCATTGGCGTCACGGCGGCATTGGCCAGCAGCGCGCAATGCGGTTTTGGCGTGGCGCGTACTTACAACGAAGTGCTTGACCCTGAAGCCAACGATCGCATGGACGACGCGGAATGGTATGGCGCCGTTTCCCCAGTTCTCGATGCCGCCTCGCTGGTGGGCATCGGCACGGGCGCCTTGACCACGTTCCGGCTGCTCAAGGCCAAAAAAGCTGCCGCATTAGGCAAGAGTTGGTACGAGTTGCTCAAAGGTCTGACGCGCCAGGAGCGTAAGAAGTTGACCAAGGAGTTGCTCAGCCTGAGAGACCCGAGCCTGACCCCCAAATTGATCAAATTGCAGCAGCGTGCCGGCAAACTGACCAAAAGCTACAGCTCGACGCAAATCCGTCATGCCACGCTGACGCAAATCAAGGATGCATTGGGGGGCCTGCTGGGGATCTGGGGCAGCTATCGAACCGGCCATGTGGGCACGGCTGAAACCATTGCGATCGGTCTGTTCGAGGATTTGACGGAATGAAGGGCTTTCCCGACATGGGCAGCTTCCTGGCGCGTTATTTTCCCGTATTCATGGGTACCGTGTTCATGGCGATCTTTTCTGGCTCGGCCGCAGTGTCGATGGCGGGCGTGACGTACCTGCGCGGAGTTGATCCCGCGCTCAAGTCCAGCTATTCAGGGGCTGCGATCCTGGTATTGGTGGCGGTGCTAGTGTTTGGCAACGTGATGATCGCTCGAGGCTATCCCTGGGCGACCAGGCTGGTGGCAGGCTACCTGGTGTGCTGCCTGTTGTTCGTCGTGCCGATGATTCAATACGACCTTCACTTGCTGGTATACGGCTCGGCGTTGTTGTTTCCTTTGCTGGGGTTGCTATTGCTCAACAGCAAGCGCCACCGCGAAATGCGCCACAGACTCCTCGAAATACGTCGTCTGCGCCAAGCCGTCGTTGCGCAGCGAAAAGCCCGTTGATTGGCTGGATTTGCCCTTTATTCGCGTACTCGCGTCACAAATAGGTGCAACGCTTGCACTATTGCCCTCTACGATGGCGCCGTTTTGGTGCTGTACTGCACCGGGTCTTACGATAACGCGCAATGACCGCTGCTCTGGCATAAGTCTTGCGCGCTATGTGCCCATGCCCTGGCTCGCAGGAGGCCGCCGTGTCGATTCATGTCGCGTTGCACCACGTTACGCATTACCGCTACGACCGTGCTGTCGAACTCGGCCCGCAAATTGTGCGCTTGCGCCCGGCGGCCCACAGCCGTACGCGGATTTTGTCCTATGCGCTGAAAGTGCTGCCCGAGCAGCACTTCATCAATTGGCAGCAGGATCCCCAGGGCAATTACCTGGCGCGCCTGGTGTTTCCGGAAAAGACCGCCGAACTGCGTATTGAAGTCGATCTGGTCGCCGAGATGGCGGTGTTCAATCCGTTCGACTTTTTTCTTGAGCCCTACGCCGAAAACATTCCCTTCAACTACGCCGTCGACGAGCAGCGCGAGCTGGCGCCGTACTTGGAAACCCTGCCACTGACGCCGAAGTTCGCTGCTTACCTGGCCGGTATCGACCGCACGCCGCTGCCGGCGGTGGACTTTCTGGTGGGCCTCAATCAACGCCTGGCGGCGGACATCGGCTATCTGATCCGCATGGAACCCGGTGTGCAGACCCCGGAATTCACTTTGGAAAACGCCTCGGGTTCGTGCCGCGACTCGGCCTGGCTGCTGGTGCAACTGTTGCGCAACCTGGGGCTGGCGGCGCGGTTTGTGTCGGGTTATCTGATCCAGCTCACCGCCGACGTCAAAGCCCTGGACGGGCCGTCCGGCACCGATGTGGATTTCACTGACCTGCACGCCTGGTGTGAGGTGTACTTGCCTGGTGCCGGCTGGATCGGCCTGGATGCCACCTCCGGCCTGTTCGCGGGGGAAGGGCATATTCCGTTGGCTTGTAGCCCCGATCCTTCCTCTGCCGCACCTATCAGTGGGCTGGTGGAGCCTTGCGAGTGCGAGTTTGCCCATGAAATGTCGGTGGAGCGGATCTGGGAGGCGCCACGCGTCACCAAGCCTTACACCGAAGAGCAGTGGCACGCGATCCAGGCCCTGGGCCGGCAGATCGACGGCGACCTGCTCAAGCACGACGTGCGCCTGACCATGGGCGGCGAACCGACCTTCGTGTCCATCGACGACCCCGACGGCGCCGAGTGGAACACCGCCGCGCTGGGGCCGGACAAGCGGCGCCTGTCCGCCCAATTGTTCCAGCGCATGCGCCAGCACTACGCGCCCCAGGGCCTGGTGCACTTCGGCCAAGGCAAGTGGTACCCGGGCGAACAACTGCCGCGCTGGTCGCTCAATTGCTATTGGCGTCGCGACGGCGTGCCGATCTGGCACAACAGCGCACTGGTCGCCGACGAGCAGCAGGACTACGGCGCCAACGACGAGTTGGCTGGGCGCTTCCTGGCCAGCGTCGCCGAGCGCCTCAAATTGCCGGCGCGTTTCGTGTTCCCGGCCTTCGAAGATCAGTTTTATTACCTGTGGCGCGAAGGTGCACTGCCGCAGAACGTCACGGCCCAAGACCCGCGACTCAGCGACGAACTTGAACGCGAGCGCCTGCGCAAAGTGTTCAGCCAGGGTTTGGATAAAGTCATCGGCCATGTGCTGCCGCTGGCGCGCACGGCGGCCAATGACCGCTGGCAGAGCGGGCGCTGGTACCTGCGCGATACCCATTGCCGGTTGGTGCCGGGGGACTCGCCCCTGGGCTACCGCCTGCCATTGGCGTCGCAGCCCTGGGTAACGGCGGCGGAGTATCCGTTCGTGCACCCCACAGACCCTAACCAGGATCTGCCGGAGCTGCCGGATAACGCGCAACTGCACCATCACGCCGAGCCGGCCCCCAGCGACGAACGCATGCCGCAGGTGGACGAGTCCGCCGATTGGCTGACCCGCACCGCGCTGTGCGCCGAGGCTCGCGAAGGGCGGCTGTACCTGTTTATGCCGCCGCTGGAGCGCGTGGAAGATTATCTGGAACTGGTCGCCGCCATCGAAGCCAGCGCAGAAGAACTGCATTGCCCGCTGCTGCTGGAAGGCTACGAGCCACCGGCCGATACGCGGCTGAGCAACTTCCGGGTCACGCCGGACCCGGGCGTGATCGAGGTCAACGTGCAACCGTCCGCCACTTGGGATGAGTTGGTAGAGCGCACCGAGTTTCTCTACGAAGAGGCGCGACAAACCCGACTGACCACGGAAAAATTCATGATCGACGGGCGCCACACCGGCACCGGCGGCGGCAACCACTTCGTACTCGGCGGCGCCACGCCCAAGGATTCGCCGTTCTTGCGCCGCCCGGATCTGCTGCGCAGCCTGATCAGTTACTGGCATAACCACCCGTCGTTGTCCTACCTGTTTTCCGGGCTGTTTATCGGCCCCACGTCCCAGGCGCCGCGGGTGGACGAAGCGCGCAACGATGCGCTGTACGAGCTGGAGATCGCCTTCGCGCAAATGCCCGAACCCGGTGAGGAATGCCCGCCGTGGCAGGTCGACCGCCTGCTGCGCAACCTGCTGATCGATGTCACGGGCAATACCCACCGCGCCGAGTTCTGTATCGACAAACTCTACTCCCCCGACGGCGCCACCGGTCGTCTGGGCCTGTTGGAACTGCGTGCCTTTGAAATGCCGCCCCATGCGCGCATGAGCCTGACCCAGCAGTTGCTGCTGCGCGCCTTGGTCGCGCGGTTCTGGCGTGAACCCTATGCCCCGGCCAAGCTGGCGCGCTGGGGCACCGAGCTGCATGACCGTTTCCTGCTGCCGCACTTTATCGAGCAGGACTTTGCCGACGTTATCGTCGAACTCAATGCCGCAGGGTATCCGCTGCGGGCCGAATGGTTTGCCGCGCACTTGGAGTTTCGTTTTCCCAAGGTCGGCGACTATGCCGTCAGCGGTATCGAGCTGGAATTGCGTCAGGCCCTGGAACCCTGGCATGTGCTGGGCGAAGAGGGCGCGGCGGGCGGCACGGTGCGTTATGTGGATTCGTCCCTGGAGCGCCTGCAAGTGAAGCTCACCGGCCTGCCGCCACAACGTTATCTGCTGACCTGCAACGGCATCCCGGTGCCGCTGCAACCCACTGGTCGTGTCGGTGAGTTCGTCGCGGGTGTGCGCTACCGCGCCTGGCAACCGGCCAACTGCCTGCAACCGACCATCCCGGTGCATGCGCCGCTGGTGTTCGACCTGCTCGACACCTGGATGCAGCGCTCGCTGGGCGGCTGCCAGTACCATGTTGCGCATCCGGGCGGGCGCAATTACGACAGCTTGCCGGTGAATGCCAACGAGGCGGAGAGCCGGCGCATGGCGCGGTTTTTCCGGCTCGGCCATACACCCGGAAAGCTCCCCGTACCGACCATCGTGATCAACGATGAATTACCGATGACCCTGGATCTACGACGCTTTGCCAATAAGAATGACTGACTGCGATTGAAAGGTGGGAGGGCCCAGCTCCTGCCCACCGTTGATTGCAATGAATCTGAGTTAACCTGAGCCCCTTTGCCTCTGCCGAGCGTTCCATGTCCGACTTGCTCGACCGTTACCCGCTGACCGCGGGCACTTATCATGAATTGCTGGACGACAGCGGTGTAGTGCGTGCCCATTGGCGACGCCTGCTCGATCACCTGCAGCGCAGCACCCCGGCGCAGCTGGCCCAGCGCCAGGCGCTGTTGACCCGGCAGATCCAGGAAAACGGCGTGACCTACAACGTCTACGCCGACCCTAAAGGCGCCGACCGCCCATGGGAATTGGACCTGCTGCCCCATGTGCTGGCCTTTGACGAGTGGCAGCACCTGGCGGCCGGTATCGCCCAGCGTGCGCGCTTGCTCAATGCGGTGCTGGCCGATCTGTATGGCCCGCAGCGCTTGATCAAGGAAGGTCTGCTGCCGGCGGAACTGGTGTTCGGGCATAACAACTTCCTATGGCCGTGCCAGGGCATCCAGCCGCCCGATGGCACGTTTTTGCACCTGTATGCGGTTGACCTGGCGCGCACCCCGGATGGCCGCTGGTGGGTCACCGCTGACCGCACCCAGGCGCCGTCGGGTGCCGGCTACGCCTTGGAAAACCGCACCATCGTGTCCCGCGCCTTCCCGGACCTGTACCGCGACTTGCAGGTGCAGCACCTCACCGGTTTTTTCCGCACACTGCTGGAAACTTTGGCGCGCCAGGCCCCCGGCGATGATCAGACGCCGCTGATCGTGCTGCTTACCCCAGGGCGTTTCAACGAAAGCTACTTCGAACACCTCTACCTCGCCCGTCAGCTTGGTTACCCGCTGGTGGAGGGGGGCGATCTCACCGTGCGCGACAGCCGCGTGTTCCTCAAAACCCTCAGTGGCCTGCGCCGCGTGAACGCGATCATGCGCCGCCTGGACGACGACTTTTGCGACCCGCTGGAGCTGCGCACCGACTCAGCCCTCGGCGTGCCCGGCCTGCTCGATGCGGTGCGCCAGGGCAATGTGCTGGTGGCCAATGCCCTGGGCAGCGGCGTGCTGGAGTCTCCGGGTTTGCTGGGCTTTCTGCCGAAAATCAACCAGTTTTTGTTTGGCGAAGAACTGATCCTGCCGTCCATCGCCACTTGGTGGTGCGGCGAGGCGCCAGTGCTTGCCGAAGCCTTGGAAAAACTGCCGGAGTTGCTGATCAAACCGGCATTTGCCTCGCAGAGTTTTACCCCCGTGTTTGGCCGCGATCTGGATGATGCGCAGCGCCAGGCCCTGACCGAACGCATGCGCGCGCGCCCTTACGCGTACGTGGCCCAGGAGCTGGCGCAACTGTCCCAGGCGCCGGTGTGGCACACCGAAGAGGATCACCTGCAACACCGTGCCATCGGCATGCGCGTTTACGCCGTGGCCAGCGACGACGGCTATCGCGTGCTGCCTGGCGGCCTGACGCGCGTCGCCGCCGAGGCCGATGCCGAGGTGGTGTCGATGCAGCGCGGTGGCGCGAGCAAAGACACCTGGGTGCTCGGCGAGCGGGCGCCCGGCGGCGAACAGTGGCGCGCACAGCGTTCCATCGGCGCCCATGACCTGGTGCGCCGCGACCCGTATCTGCCCTCGCGGGTGGTGGAAAACCTGTTCTGGTTCGGCCGGTATTGCGAGCGCTGCGATGACAGCGCGCGCTGGCTGCGGATCGTGCTGGCGCGCTATGTCGACGGCGACGACCCGCTGGCGTTGCAGGCGGCGGTGGAACTGGGCGAGAACTTGCGCTTGTTGCCGGAGGAGGGCGACCTGCCCGAGCGTCTGCTGGCCGCGTTGCTGGGTGACGACTGGCCGTCGAGCCTGCGCGCCAACCTGCAACGCTTGCAATGGGCGGCGTCCCAGGTGCGCGGCAAGTTGTCCCGGGAAAACTGGCAGGCCCTGGTGGAGCTGCAGCGCGAAGCCTTGGAGTTGGAGCGCGAAACGGCGGACTTCGGCGAGTTGCTGGACTTTCTCAACCGCCTGGTGATGTCCCTCGCGGCGCTGTCCGGGTTCGCCCTGGACGACATGACTCGCGATGAAGGCTGGCGCTTCTTGATGATGGGGCGGCGCATCGAGCGTCTGCAGTTTCTCAGCAGCAGCCTTGCGGCGTTCCTGCGCGGCGTGGCGGTGTTCGATCAAGCGGGGCTGGAATGGTTGCTGGAATTGGGCAACAGCAGCATCACCTACCGCTCGCGCTACCTGGCGGTGCCGCAACTCATCCCGGTGCTCGACCTGTTGCTGCTGGACGAGCAGAACCCCCATGCGGTGTTGTTCCAGCTCAAACTGGTGAGCCGCACCTTGCGGCGGCTCAATGACGACTTTGGCGTGCCGCGGGAAACCGGCCTGGGGCCGTTGGTGGAGCGCCTTACGCGCTTCGACCTGAGTTGCCTGGAGAACCCGCTGTTCGGCGAGTCCGGCGTACGCGCCGCGCTGGATGGCCTGGCCGACCTGCTGCAAGCGGTGGCCGATGAGAGTGGTCAAGTGTCGGATCGCCTGGCGCTACGCCACTTTGCCCATGTGGATGATGTGAGCCAGCAAACGGTGTCGCTGTGATGAGTGCGCGCTATCAGATTTTCCACGATACCCATTACCACTACGACAGCCCGGTGTCCCTGGCCCAGCAGTTGGCGCATCTGTGGCCGCGTGCGTGTGAGTGGCAGCGCTGCAGCGCGCAACAGTTGGATATCAGCCCGTCGCCGTCTTCACGCCGCGATGAGTTGGATGTGTTCGGCAACCCCATCACGCGCCTGGCGTTCGAGCGGCCCCATGACGAACTGCTGGTCAACGCCGGATTGACCGTGGAAGTACTGGCGCGCCCGGCGCCGGATTTCGCCCGGTCACCCGCCTGGGATCAAACCCGCGACAGCCTGACCTACAGCAGTCGCCCGATGTCGCCCGAGGTGATCGAAGCGTGCCGTTATCGCTTCGAGTCGCCCTATGTGCATCTGAAACACACCTTCGTCGATTTTTCGGAAAGCTGTTTTGCGCCGGGGCGGCCATTGCTGCTGGGCGTGCAGGCGTTGATGCAGAAGATCTTCAGTGAATTCACCTTCGATGCCGAAGCCACCCAGGTCGCTACACCGCTGGTGGAGGTGCTGGAACGCCGTCGCGGCGTGTGCCAGGACTTCGCCCACCTGATGCTTGCGTGCCTGCGCTCCCGTGGCCTGGCGGCGCGTTATATCAGCGGTTACCTGCTCACCCAGCCGCCACCCGGCCAGCCACGGCTGATCGGCGCCGATGCGTCCCATGCGTGGGTTTCTGTGTATTGCCCGGTGTCGGGCTGGGTGGATTTCGATCCGACAAATAACGTACAGCCGGCACTGGAGCACATCACCCTGGCCTGGGGCCGGGATTTTTCCGATGTGTCGCCGTTGCGTGGGGTGATTCTGGGGGGAGGGAGCCATGACCCGGAAGTGCGGGTGACGGTGATGCCGCTGGAGTAACGGTGGATTGTGGTGAACAGGGCGGGCCTATTCACCACAAAGAAAATTATTCAGCCGGATCTTTTGGTGTTTCGGTCTCGTCGCTCGTTTCTTCACCATCGGCATCCGGGTTCAGCGCGCCGGCTTCTTCATCGGCGGCGGCTTTCTTGCGTTGCAGCTTTTCCTCTTTCTTCTGTTCCTTGGCCAAGTCTCTCTGACGTTTGGCGAAGGAGTAATTAGGTTTGGCCATGGGCAATCCTCTAGGGTCGAAGGTGAGGGTGGGCGGCACGCGGCTGCCTCGGGTCGCCATGGTAGCAGCTTAGCAGCGCGCTTGGCCTTCACTTACCGCAGGCGTAGGCGGCCAGCAGGCCGTTGAACAGTTGGTTGAGGCGCATGGCTCGGACTCCAGTGGATGATGGAGCCGATCATAAGCAGGCTGCGGCACTTTGGCCGGTTGATTATGTCGATAGGTCTGATAGCCTAAAGTTGTATACAATTTGTTGATTCAGATCATAGGAAATCGTGCCTGTCTCAGGCACCCTTGCCGCATCATGCGTTTTTAACCCTGCCTTGGAGATTCACATGTTTGCCAAAATCGTTGCTGTTTCCCTGCTGACATTGGCCAGCGGCCAGTTGCTGGCTGCAGAGTGCAAGATTACCGTCGACTCCACTGACCAGATGTCCTTCAACACCAAGGAAATCACGATCGACAAGAGCTGCAAAAAATTCACCGTCGAATTGACTCACTCCGGCAGCCTGCCAAAAAACGTCATGGGCCATAACTGGGTGCTGACCAGCGCCGCTGACATGCAGCCGGTCGCGACCGATGGCATGGCCGCCGGTATCGAAAAGAACTACCTGAAAGAAGACGACGCCCGCATCATCGCCCACACCAAGATCATCGGTGCCGGCGAGAAAGATTCCGTGACCTTCGACGTGTCGAAGCTGGCCGCGGGTACTGATTACGCATTCTTCTGCTCGTTCCCAGGCCACATCTCGATGATGAAAGGCACTGTGGTCGTCAAGTAAGCGCGCGTAATCGTTCATCGGGGGCAAGCCCCCTACCACCTTGGATTGTGAATACAGTCAACTGTGGGAGGGGGCTTGCCCCCGATGACGTTCTGCCTGGTTCAACTCACGGCGCAAACGGCATGACCCGCTTGTGTTCGGTCTTGCGATACGTCTCGCAGATGATCCTGAACGCCTCTTCCCGCACCGGCTCGCCATGCAGGAACGCATCGATCTCAGCGTAAGTCACCCCATGTGACGCCTCATCCGGCTTACCCGGCGACAAGTCTTCCAGGTCGGCGGTCGGCACCTTCTCCACCAGGGATTCCGGCGCCCCAAAGTGCCGTGCAATCGCACGTACCTGGTTTTTTACCAGCCCGCTCAACGGCGCCAAGTCGCAGGCCCCGTCGCCGAACTTGGTGAAAAAGCCCATCACCGCTTCCGCCGCATGGTCGGTACCGATTACCAAGCCGCCCGCCGCACCGGCGATGGTGTACTGCGCCACCATGCGCATCCGCGCTTTGGTGTTGCCCAACACAAAATCGCGGGACACCGCTGCTTGACCTTCAAACGCCGCCACTTCATTGGCCAGGGCTTTGACCGCCGGGCCGATATTGACGGTGTGGCGCTCGTCCGGGTCGATAAAATCCACTGACGCCTGGGCGTCGATTTCATCGAACTGGGTTTCATAGGGCAGGCGCACGGCGATGAAGCGGTAGGCCTCGTCGCCGGTGCTGGCGCGCAATTCCTGCATCGCCCCTTGAGCCAGCAGGCCGGCGGTCAGGGAATCGACGCCGCCACTGATGCCCAGCACCAGGGCCTTGAGCCCGGAGTTGCGCAGGCAGTCCTGAATAAACTTCACGCGCCGCGCCACTTCGGCTTCAAGCGCGGCCTGGTCATTGAATGGCGCTTGGACCTTGAGCTGCTGCGCAATCTCACGCTGTACGGCTTGCATGGTTCACTCCTTGCTGGATAGGGCAGGTACTTTGAAAACGTGACGCAAATAGGCGACGAAATTCGGGTCGGTGCATTGGGTCTTGCCCGGTTCATCGGAAATCTTCGCCACCGGTTGGCCATTGCAGGCGGTCATTTTAAGCACAATGCTCATGGGCTCCACCCCCGGAATGTCACAGGTCAGGTTGGTGCCGATACCGAAGCTCACATTAATGCGACCCCGCAATGCGCGGAAAATCTCCAGGGCCTTGGGCAGCGATAGGCTGTCGGAAAACACCAGGGTCTTGCTCATCGGCTCGATGCCCAGCTTGTGATAGTGAGCGATGGCTTTTTCCGCCCACTGCACCGGGTCGCCGGAGTCGTGGCGCAGGCCGTCGAAGAGTTTGGCGAAGTACAGATCGAAGTCGCCGAGGAACGCGTCGGTGGTGATGCAGTCGGTCAGGGCGATACCCAACAGGCCACGGTATTCGCGAACCCAGCAATCGAGCGCGGCGATCTGGCTGTCGATCAGGCGCGGGCCGAGCTGCTGATGGGCCATGATCCATTCATGGGCCATGGTGCCCAGGGGTTTCATGTCGAACTCGCGGGCCAGGTGCACGTTGCTGGTGCCGACGAATCGGCCGGGGAAGTCATGTTTGAGCACACTGACCACTTCTTCCTGCACTCGGTACGAGAAGCGCCGACGGGTACCGAAGTCGGCCACTTGCAGCTCCGACAGCTCGTCGCTGCTGGCGTTGGCCGTCAGCCAGTCGAACTTGCGGTACAACTGCTCGCGCGCTTGTTCGAGGATCACCGTCTGGTAGCGGTAGCGGTTGCGCACTTCGCTGACAATGGCAAGCAACGGCACTTCGAACAGGATCACATGCAGCCATGGCCCGCGCAGGCGGATAAACAGCTCGCCGTTCTCGATGCCGGTCTGCACGTAGCGCAGGTTGAAGCGGAACAGCCCGAGGAAGCGCAAAAAGTCCGGCTTCATAAAGCTGATGCGCTCCAGAAAACCCAGCTGATCCGGGCTCAGGCTCAGCTCGGCGAGGCGCTCGATCTGGTAGCGGATCTCCGCCAGGTAGGGGCGCAAGTCTTCGCTGTTACGGCAACGGAATTCCCATTCAACTTCCACGTTGGGGTAGTTGTGCAGCACCGCCTGCATCATGGTCAGTTTGTAGAAGTCGGTGTCGAGCAGGTTCTGCACGATGCGATCGGCAAACACACTCTCGCTCATAACGGGAATCTCCAGATGGGTCGGCGAGGGGGCCGACCTTTACGCACAATTAAGGAAGGGGGCTAGTGGCGCATAGACCTGAGGGGTTTTGCCAGACATTTTTTCGGTGAGGCCACTGGCCTAATCGCGGCAAGCCCCCTCCCACATTTGAAATGCATTCCACTCCAGGCACTAAATCACCTGCTCCATCATCCACTTCACAAATTCGCGCACCTTGGGCACTTCGGCCGCGTGCTCCGGGTAAGCCAGGTAATACGCATCCTGGCTAGGCATCGCATGCTGCCAGGGGATCACGAGCTTGCCGTCGGCCAGTTCTTCTTCCACCAGAAAACGCGGTAACAACGCCACGCCGCACCCCACCTGCGCCGCTCGGATGCACATATAGAAAGTGTCGAAACGCGGGCCGTGGTAGCTGTGTTCGGTGTGGTAGCCCTGGCTGGCGAACCAGTCGTGCCAGCCTTGAGGCCGCGAAGCGTTTTGCAGCAGTACCAGTTCGCTCAATTGGGTCGGGTCGGTAAAGGGCTGCGGGGGCAGGCTTTCCGGGGCGCACACCGGTACCAGCTCTTCGCTGAACAGCTTCAGGCTCTCGGTGCCGGGGCGTGAGCCTGGGCCGAAGTAGAAGGCCATGTCGGCCTTGCCTTGCAGCAGTTCGTCCGGCTCCTGCTCGTTGCACAGGTCCAAATGGATCTGTGGGTGCCGCAAGCGCCAGCCCTTGAGGCGTGGCACCAGCCAGCGCGCGCCGAAGGTGTAGGGCGTGGACACCCGCAGCACTTCGGTCTCGCCGCCGTAGGAGCGCAGGTAATGGGTGGACATCTCCACCTGCGTGAGGATCTTGCGCACTTCCACCAAATACAGATCGCCCGCCGGGGTCATCTGCAAGCGCCGGCGCACGCGGCGGAACAGCAGGTGTTGCAGCAACTCTTCCAATTGCGCCACCTGTTTGCTCACCGCGCTCTGGGTGAGGTTCAGCTCCTCGGCGGCGCGGGTGAAGCTCAGGTGGCGCGTGGCGGCTTCGAAGCACTGCAAGGCGGTGATCGAAGGCAAATGTCGTTTGTTCAGCACGGGGTGCCTCTTTTAATTCTTGGCATGAATAAACGGAATGATATCTCGCCTAATCGTCGTTTGTTGGCAAGTCTTGGGCCAGCTACAAATAAGCTTTGGATCGCCGCGCCGGTCGCGGCGCTTTTTTGTACGCAGATTGAAGGAGTGACCCATGGTTGCCGCATTGCTTGATCGTCTCGGGGTGAACCCGGCGTTGTACCAGTCGGGGAAACAGCCCGTGCATTCGCCGATCGATGGCAGCCGTATCGGCAGCGTGCACTGGGAGGGCGCCGCCGAGGTGGAGCAGCAGGTCAGTCGCGCCGAGCATGCATTCGAAGCCTGGCGCAAGGTGCCCGCACCGCGTCGCGGTGAGCTGGTGCGCCAGTTCGGTGACGCACTGCGCCAATACAAGGCCGACCTGGGTGAGCTGGTGTCCTGGGAAGCTGGCAAGATCACTCAGGAAGGGTTGGGTGAAGTGCAGGAAATGATCGACATCTGCGACTTTGCCGTCGGCCTGTCGCGTCAGTTGTACGGTTTGACCATCGCCTCTGAGCGCCCTGGCCACCATATGCGTGAAACCTGGCACCCACTGGGGGTGGTCGGCGTGATCAGCGCGTTCAACTTTCCGGTCGCGGTGTGGGCGT
The DNA here is from genome assembly GCF_013285305.1 of Pseudomonas rhodesiae. Taxonomy (NCBI): domain Bacteria; kingdom Pseudomonadati; phylum Pseudomonadota; class Gammaproteobacteria; order Pseudomonadales; family Pseudomonadaceae; genus Pseudomonas; species Pseudomonas rhodesiae. The sequence goes on from NZ_CP054205.1 coordinate 855,482, forward strand.
GGAACACCGCGCTGGCACTGGTGTGCGGCAACGCGGTGATTTGGAAACCGTCGGAAAAGACCCCGCTCACCGCCCTGGCCTGCCAGGCGCTATTCGAGCGCGTGGTGAAAAACTTCAGCGATGCCCCTGAGTACCTGAGCCAGGTGATCATCGGCGGCCGCGTCGCCGGCGCCGCGCTGGTGGATGACCCCCGCGTGGCCCTGATCAGCGCCACCGGCAGCACCCGCATGGGCCGCGAAGTGGCGCCTAAGGTCGCCGCGCGCTTTGCCCGCAGCATTCTCGAGCTGGGCGGCAACAATGCCATGATCCTTGGCCCGAGCGCCGACCTGGACATGGCGGTGCGCGCTATTTTGTTCAGCGCCGTCGGCACCGCCGGCCAGCGTTGCACCACCCTGCGTCGCTTGATCGCCCATGAGTCGGTCAAAGAAGAAATCGTCACCCGCCTCAAGGCCGCGTATGCCAAGGTGCGCATCGGCCATCCGCTGGAAGGCAACCTGATCGGCCCGCTGATCGACAAACACGGCTTCGACGCTATGCAGGATGCCCTGGAGCAAGCCTTGAGCGAAGGCGGCAAGGTATTCGGCGGCAAGCGCCAGCTGGAAGACAAGTACCCCAACGCTTACTACGTGTCGCCGGCCATTGTGGAAATGCCCGAGCAAAGCGATGTGGTGTGCACTGAGACCTTTGCGCCGATCCTCTACGTGGTCGGCTATACCGATTTCGCCGAAGCCCTGCGCTTGAACAACGCCGTGCCGCAGGGCCTGTCCTCGTGCATTTTCACCACCGACGTGCGTGAAGCCGAGCAGTTCATGTCGGCGGTGGGCAGTGACTGCGGCATCGCCAACGTCAACATCGGCCCCAGCGGCGCGGAGATTGGCGGCGCGTTTGGCGGTGAGAAAGAGACCGGCGGCGGGCGTGAATCGGGTTCGGATGCCTGGCGCGGCTATATGCGGCGCCAGACCAACACCGTGAACTATTCGCTGGAGTTGCCGTTGGCGCAGGGCATTACTTTCGACTGATTACTGCACGTTGGACTGAATCTTGGGAGAGGGCTTGCCCCCTCCCACATTTAATCGCACTAGCACATCAAGATAGTTGTTTGTTGGGTCTCATCGGAGTCTGGCAATGGCATTACGCGAAACATGTTTGTGGGAACACCTCACCCCCAGCCGGCCGGATCGCGCCGCGCTCAAGGGCGAGGTCAACGTGGATGTGTGCGTAATCGGCGCCGGGATCACCGGCCTGTCGGCGGCCATTCATTTGCTGGAGCAGGGAAAGAGCGTCGCCGTGCTGGAGGCTCATCGCACCGGGCACGGTGGTTCGGGGCGCAACGTCGGGCTGGTCAACGCCGGCTTGTGGATTCCCCCGGACGATATCGAAGCCGGCTTCGGCGAAGCGGTGGGCAGCCAGCTCAACCGCATGTTGGGTGCGGCGCCGGCGCTGGTGTTCAGCCTGATCGACAAGTACAACATCGATTGCCAGCTGCGTCGCGAGGGCACGTTGCACATGGCGCATAACGCCCGTGGCGAGGCGGATCTGCGCAGTCGTGAAGAACAATGGAAGCGCCGTGGCGCCCCGGTGGAATTGCTCACCGGCCAGGCGTGCGAGCAAGCCACGGGCACCAAAAAGATCGCTGCTGCGTTGCTGGATCGGCGCGCGGGGACCTTGAACCCGATGGCCTACACCAGTGGTTTGGCCAACGCCGCCATGGGGCTCGGCGGTCAGTTGTTTGACCATTCTCCGGTGACTCAACTGGAACGCCAGGGCTCGAACTGGTCGGTGCAAACCGAGCACGGTGCGGTGCGGGCGGCACAGGTGGTGATCGCTTCCAACGCCTACACCGAAGGCGAATGGACCGAGCTGCGCCGCAACTTTTTCCCCGGTTACTACTACCAGGTCGCCTCGGCGCCTTTGAGTGACGACGCTGCGCGGCAAATCCTGCCTGGCGGTCAGGGCTCCTGGGACACTCGCCAGGTCTTGAGCAGTATCCGCCGCGATGCCGATGGCCGACTGTTGCTGGGCAGCCTGGGCAACGGCAACCAGAAACCGGCATGGTTTCTCAAGGCGTGGGCCGATCGGGTGCAGCAGCACTATTTTCCTTACCTCAAATCGGTGCAGTGGGAGTACACCTGGACCGGCTGCATTGCCTTCACCCCCGACCATTTGATGCGCCTGTTCGAACCAGCCCCGGGGCTGGTGGCGGTCACTGGCTACAACGGGCGCGGCGTGACCACCGGCAGTGTGGTGGGCAAGGCGTTTGCCGACTACCTCTGTCACCAGAATCCCCAGGCATTGCCGATTCCGTTTGCGCCGATGCAGCCGTTGGCGGCGGTGGGCCTGCGCAGCTGCCTGTATGAGGCAGGATTCTCGCTGTATCACGCGGGGCAATGCTTGAGGATTGTCATCTGATCAGCGAAATACCCTTCAAATTCCTGGGTTTTCTTAGCAAGCTACTAATCTGTATTGGTGCAAGTCGTAGCAATCACGCACTGTAAATGTGCAGTTCCGTTACGCCTTGGGTTACCGCTGTAGGAACTGTCGTTTGTGGTTCTGGTTGCAGGTGGCACCGGTAGAGGTTGTACCTTTTGGGGCTTGCGGTTGCGCCTGTGCGCGCCAGGGGGTTGCACGTCCTGGCGAGCGGAGCCGAAACACCTGTAATAACAATGACACCGTGTCTTTTTGAAGAATAAAAACGTAATGGCACGAGGCTTGCTCTGAGCTTTCGGTGAAAGGTTTGAATGCAAGTTGTCGTGCCAATAATCAAAAATATCGGAGCACCACTCATGTCCCAGACGTTTTACAAGAAAGGCTTTCTTGCTCTCGCCGTTGCAGCGGCGCTGGGTGTTTCTACGTTTGTTCAAGCTGATGTGAAGATCGGCGTAGCGGGGCCGATGACCGGCGCCAACGCGTCGTTCGGTGAGCAGTATATGAAGGGTGCCCAGGCGGCGGCCGACGCCCTGAACAAGACTGGCGGTATCAACGGCGAGAAAATCGTGCTGGTAGCCGGTGACGACGCATGCGAACCCAAGCAAGCCGTGGCCGTGGCCAACCGCCTGGTGGACCAGGATAAAGTGATTGGCGTGGTCGGGCACTTCTGCTCGTCGAACACCATCCCCGCGTCCGAGGTGTACGACGAGGCCGGCGTGATCGCAATCACCCCAGGCTCCACCAACCCCCAAGTGACCGAGCGCGGCCTGGGCGCCATGTTCCGTATGTGCGGGCGTGACGACCAGCAAGGCATCGTGGCCGGCGACTACATCGTCGATGTGCTCAAGGGCAAGAAAGTCGCGGTGATCAACGACAAGGACACCTACGGTAAAGGTCTGGCCGACGCCACCTCGGCGCAGTTGACCAAGCGTGGCGTCAAGCCAGTGCTGGAAGAAGGCCTGACCCGCGGCGAGAAAGACTTCAGCGCCCTGGTCACCAAGATCCGTTCCACCGGTGCCGACGTCGTGTACTTCGGCGGCCTGCACCCGGAAGCCGGCCCGCTGGTGCGTCAGTTGCGCGAGCAGGGTCTCAAGGACGTCAAGTTCATGTCCGATGACGGTATCGTCACCGACGAGCTGGTGGCCACTGCCGGTGGCGCGCAATACGTCGACGGCGTGTACATGACTTTCGGTGCCGACCCGCGTCTGCTGCCGGACAGCAAGGCCGTGGTGGAAGAGTTCCGCAAAGCGGGCTACGAGCCGGAAGGCTACACCCTGTATGCCTATGCCTCGCTCCAGGCCCTGGCCGCCGGCTTCAATGGCGCCAAATCCAACAAAGGCGAAGACGCGGCCAAGTGGCTCAAGGCCCACCCGGTCAAAACCGTGATGGGCGAGAAGAACTGGGATGCCAAAGGCGACCTGAAAGTCTCCGACTACGTGGTTTACCAGTGGGATAAAGACGGCAAATACCATCAGTTGGAAAAGCAGAAGTAATCCATGCGAGAGGGGGCTTGCCCCCGATAGCAGTGTGTCAGTCAACAGTTGTCTAGCTGACCCACCACGTCGGGGGCAAGCCCCCTCCCACATTGGGACTGCGTTGTATTGAGATCTGACTTTTCCTCCAGAAGCGCCGCGCACCTCCGGGTGTGCAGGTGCTCACCGCGTGAGATTGCGTTATGGATGGTATTTTCCTGCAGCAACTGGTCAACGGCCTGACCCTCGGGTCGGTCTATGGCCTGATCGCCATCGGCTACACAATGGTCTATGGCATCATTGGCATGATCAACTTCGCCCACGGCGAGGTTTATATGATTTCCGCTTACCTCGCGGCGATCAGTCTGGCACTGCTGGCTTACTTCGGCATCGAATCCTTCCCGCTGCTCATTCTCGGCACCTTGATCTTTACCGTGGTCGTCACCGGCGTTTACGGGTGGGTCATCGAACGTGTCGCCTATAAACCGCTGCGCAACTCCACCCGACTGGCGCCGCTGATCAGTGCCATCGGCATCTCATTGATCCTGCAGAACTACGCACAGATCGCCCAGGGCGCCAAGCAGCAAGGCGTGCCGACGCTGCTCGCCGGCGCATGGCGTGTCGATATCGGCACCGGCTTCGTGCAGCTCACCTACACCAAGGTGTTCATCCTGCTGGCGGCCTTCGCCGGCATGGCATTGCTCACCTACGTCATCAAGTACACCAAGCTCGGCCGCATGTGCCGCGCCACTCAGCAAGACCGCAAAATGGCCTCGATCCTGGGGATCAACACCGACCGCGTGATCTCCTACGTGTTTGTGATCGGTGCCGCCATGGCGGCCCTGGCCGGCGTATTGATCACCCTCAACTACGGCACGTTCGACTTCTATGCCGGCTTCATCATCGGCATCAAGGCGTTTACCGCAGCGGTACTCGGCGGCATCGGCTCCCTACCTGGGGCGATGCTCGGCGGGATCATCCTCGGGATCTCCGAATCGCTGTTCTCGGGGTTGATCAACTCTGACTACAAAGACGTGTTCAGTTTCTCCCTGCTGGTGGTGATTCTGATTTTCCGTCCTCAGGGCCTGCTGGGTCGTCCGCTCGTGGCTAAGGTGTAAAACATGTCTGCTGCCAAACCCATCGATATCAAGAAAAGTGTCGTCGATACGGTCCTTGCCGGGCTGATTTCGCTGATCGTGTTCGGTCCGATCGTCGGCGTGGTCCTCGACGGCTACAGCTTCAACCTGGAACCGGCCCGTGTGGGCTTGCTGGTCGCCATTGTGATGGTCGGCCGCTTTGCCATGAGCCTGTTCCTGCAAACCCCCAAGGGCGTGAAGATCCTGCAGGGCTTCGAAAGCAGTGGCTCCGGCGTGCATGTGCTGGCACCGGACTACAAATCGCGGCTGCGCTGGATCATTCCAGCATTGATCGTGATCGCCATCGTGTTCCCGATCTTTGCCAACAAGTACCTGCTGACCGTGGTGATCCTCGGGCTGATCTACGTGTTACTGGGCTTGGGCCTGAACATCGTGGTTGGCCTGGCCGGACTGCTCGACCTGGGTTATGTGGCGTTCTACGCCATCGGGGCCTACGGTCTGGCGCTGGGTTACCAATACCTGGGCCTGGGCTTCTGGTCGGTGCTGCCATTGGCGGCCGTCGCGGCGGCGCTGGCGGGGTGTATCCTCGGCTTCCCGGTGTTGCGCATGCACGGCGACTACCTGGCCATCGTGACCCTGGGCTTCGGTGAAATCATCCGGCTGGTGCTCAATAACTGGCTGTCGTTCACCGGCGGCCCGAACGGCATGCCCGTGCCTTCGCCGACCTTTCTGGGTCTGGAGTTCGGGCGCAGAGCGAAGGAGGGCGGGGTACCGTTCCACGAGTTCTTCGGCATCGATTACAACCCCAATATCAAGTTCATGTTCATCTACATCGTGCTGTTCCTGGTGGTGCTGGCTGTGCTGTACATCAAGCACCGCCTCACGCGCATGCCGGTGGGCCGCGCCTGGGAGGCCCTGCGCGAAGATGAGATTGCTTGCCGCTCCATGGGCCTGAACCACGTGCTGGTCAAGCTCTCGGCGTTCACCATAGGCGCCTCGACGGCCGGTTTGGCCGGGGTGTTCTTTGCCAGTTATCAGGGGTTCGTCAACCCGTCGTCGTTCACCTTCTTCGAGTCGGCGCTGATCCTGGCCATTGTGGTGTTGGGCGGTATGGGCTCGACGGTGGGCGTAGTGATCGCGGCGTTCGTGTTGACCGTGGCGCCGGAACTGCTGCGCAGTTTCTCCGAGTACCGTGTATTGCTGTTCGGGGTGTTGATGGTGGTGATGATGATCTGGCGACCGCGCGGTTTGATCCGCATCAGCCGTACCGGCGTGACACCACGTAAAGGAGTGGCGCCATGAGCAAGGAAGTTGTGCTTTGCGTGGAACACCTGATGATGCACTTCGGTGGCATCAAGGCCTTGAGCGATGTGAGCCTCAAGGTCGAACGCAACTCGATCTTCGCCCTGATCGGCCCCAACGGCGCCGGCAAGACCACGGTGTTCAACTGCCTCACCGGTTTCTACAAAGCCAGTGGCGGCAAGATCGAGCTCAACGTGCGGGGCAAGCAGACCAATGTGATCCAACTGCTGGGCGAGCGCTTCCAGGCCACCGATTTTGTATCGCCGAAAAGCTTCCTCAGCCGCGTCTACTACAAGATGTTCGGCGGCACCCACCTGGTGAACCGGGCGGGGCTGGCGCGTACGTTCCAGAACATTCGCCTGTTCAAAGAAATGTCCGTGGTGGAAAACCTGCTGGTGGCCCAGCACATGTGGGTCAACCGCAATATGTTGGCGGGCATCCTCAACACCAAGGGCTACCGTAAGGCCGAGAGTGATGCCCTCGATCACGCGTTTTACTGGCTGGAAGTGGTGGACCTGGTGGACTGCGCCAACCGTCTGGCCGGCGAGCTTTCCTACGGCCAGCAGCGGCGCCTGGAAATCGCTCGGGCCATGTGCACCCGGCCGCAGATCATCTGCCTGGACGAGCCGGCGGCGGGCCTCAACCCCCAGGAAACCGAAGCTCTGAGCGCGATGATTCGCCTGTTGCGCGACGAACACGACCTGACGGTGGTGCTGATCGAACACGACATGGGCATGGTGATGAATATTTCCGACCACATCGTGGTGCTGGACCACGGCAACGTGATCGCCGAGGGCGGGCCGGATGCGATCCGCAACGACCCGAAAGTGATCGCTGCTTACCTGGGCGCTGACGAAGAGGAGCTGGTATGAGTGCACCTATCCTCGAAATGAAGGAGCTGGACGTGTTCTACGGCCCGATCCAGGCCCTGAAAAAAGTCTCGCTGCACATCAATGAAGGCGAAACCGTCAGCCTGATCGGCTCCAACGGTGCGGGTAAGTCCACACTGTTGATGTCGATCTTCGGCCAGCCTCGGGCCGAGTCCGGGCAGATCCTCTACAACGGCGTCGACATTACCCACAAGTCGTCCCACTACATCGCCTCCAACGGCATCGCGCAGTCGCCGGAAGGGCGGCGGGTGTTCCCCGACATGACCGTCGAGGAAAACCTGCTGATGGGCACCATCCCGATCGGCGACAAGTTCGCCAGCGAAGACATGCAGCGCATGTTCGAGCTGTTCCCGCGCCTCAAGGAGCGGCGTAACCAGCGCGCCATGACCATGTCCGGCGGCGAGCAGCAAATGCTCGCCATTGCCCGTGCGTTGATGAGCCGGCCCAAGTTGTTGCTGCTGGATGAGCCGAGCCTGGGGCTGGCGCCGATTGTGGTGAAGCAGATCTTTTCCACCCTGCGCGAATTGGCGGCTACCGGGATGACGATCTTCCTGGTGGAACAGAACGCCAACCACGCGTTGCGTCTGTCGGACCGCGCCTATGTGATGGTCAACGGTGAGATTCGCCTGACCGGCACCGGCAAGGAGCTGTTAGTGAACGAGGAAGTGCGCAACGCCTATCTCGGCGGCCACTGAGTACGTGGGGGAGGGGGCAAGCCCCTCCCCGCATTTCTTTTGAGTGATCCACAAGGCTGATCCAAATTGTGGAAAACAAATCCAGCCTCCCTCCAAAGCGCGACATATAGCCGCCGCAAATCGCTGTTTTGTCACAGTTTTGACTTGTCCCCATCCACTGTGGAACCGGCTGTGGGTAACGTGGGAGTAGCTGGCTGAAAGCCTCTGTTTTCGCGGCTTGTAGCCTTGCGGTTGTTTTTTGAGCAGTGGTTTTTTCGGGAGCGTTCGAGGGGTTTGTCAACCTGTTTAAAGACACAGGTATATGACCGAATTATGTCCGTTAAGCCTGTGGATAAGTCTGTGATTAAACTCTGGAAAGACCTCCGCAGAGGCCGAAATAACTGGCCTGGAGCCATCGCGCGGATTTTTCAGCGTGTGTCGGGGCTACATAGGCCTCGCTGAAGGTCAAGCAAAATACTTTCCGAAACAGCCCGCAGCCCTTGTATACAGCGGGTTTGGTCGGTTTGAACTTGCCCCCAAAGACTGTGGGCGCAGCTGTGGATAACCTGCGTGCATAAGGCTACAGGCTGCGCAGTACAAGGGTTTGCGCCAAGTGATCATAAAATAACCAGTCATGCCGCAGTGCGTGTGCGTAGCGGTTGCCGCAACGGCGGTGGACGGGCATTCTGCTGGCTGATTTTTTCCCGTCGCTCGCAAGGAGAACACCATGTCCGACACGCTGTTTATTACTGGCGCCACTTCAGGTTTCGGCGAAGCCTGTGCTCGTCGCTTCGCCCAGGCTGGCTGGAAACTGGTGCTCACTGGCCGGCGTGCCGAGCGTTTGAATGCGCTGGTGGAAGAACTTTCCAAGCAGACCGAAGTGCATGGCCTGGTGGTGGACGTACGTGATCGCAAGGGCATGGAAGACGCGATCGCTAACCTGCCACCGTCGTTCGCCACCCTGCGCGGCTTGATCAACAACGCCGGCCTGGCGGTGGGCACCGACCCGGCGCCCAAGTGCAACCTGGACGACTGGGAAACCATGGTCGACACCAATATCAAAGGCCTGCTGACCACCACCCATCTGCTGCTGCCACGTTTGATCGCCCATGGTCGTGGCGCGGGCATCATCAACCTGGGCTCCATCGCCGGCAGCTACCCGTACCCCGGCAGCCATGTGTACGGCGGCTCCAAGGCGTTCGTCAAACAGTTCTCCCTGAACCTGCGCTGCGACCTGCAAGGCACTGGCGTGCGCGTGACTAACATCGAGCCGGGCCTGTGCGAAAGCGAGTTCTCCCTGGTACGTTTCGGCGGTGACCAGGCGCGATACGACGCCACCTACGCCGGCGCCGAGCCGATCCAGCCCCAGGACATCGCCGACACCATTTTCTGGGTGCTCAATACCCCGGCCCACGTCAATATCAACCGCCTGGAGTTGATGCCGGTGAGCCAGAGCTGGGCGGGGTTTGCGATTGAGCGGGGGGCCAAGTAAAGCGTTAGACCGAGTCGCTGCTATCGGGGGCAAGCCCCCTCCCACACTCGACCGTGTTCACAAACCTAAGATGTGCACTGGTCAACTGTGGGAGGGGGCTTGCCCCCGATGGCGTCAAATCGGCCAAAACACGACATAAGGTACACTCCCTGTCTGAAAGCCCCTCCGCATCGTGCGGATTCAGGGTTTTGACGGGAGGCTATGTGAGTAACCGAGGTGAGCAGGCACTGCTCAAACAATCGACGATTCTGATGTTCGCAGTCGCGATCGCCGGGATTGTCACGGGCGTGATATCCGGCGCCCAATCCATTCTGTTCGACGGCTTTTTCTCGCTGATCGCCACCGCCATCAAGGTGCTGATGCTGATCACGGCCAAGCTGATCGCCAAGAAAAGCAACGAGCGTTTCCAATTTGGCTACTGGCACCTGGAACCCATGGTGCTGTTGATCGAAGGCAGTTTCCTGCTGCTGATCGCTATCTATGCGTTTCTCAACGGTGTGTTCGGCATTATCAATGGCGGGCGTGAGATCGAGTTGGGGCTGGTGATCATCTATGCGGCGGTGTTTACCGTCGTCGAATTCGCTTACTTCTTCTATGTGCGCTACCGCAATCGCAAGCTCAAATCATCGCTGATCCAGTTCGACAACATCAGTTGGCTGGTGGACGCGATGCTGTCGGTGGGGCTGCTGATCAGCTTTCTGGCCGCGCTGTTGCTCAAGTCCCATGGCTATGGCGAATGGGCGGTGTATGTCGACCCCATGATCCTGATCCTGCTGGCCCTGAGCATGCTGGCGCCAGCGTTCAAGATCCTGCGCCCGGCGTTGCGCGACGTGCTGGGGATTGCCCCGGATCATCTGGACGACAAGGTGCGCGAGGTCATGGACGCCGCGACGGCGAGACATGGTTTCGAAGAGTACGTGTCGTACGTGCAGAAGCATGGACGCGCTCGGTTTATCGAAATCCATGTGGTATTGCCGGTGGATTACCCGGTGAACAACGTTGCGACTCTCGATGCATTGCGTGAGGAGATATCCACAGGGCTCGGCACGCCGGATGCGGCGCGCTGGTTGACGATCAGCTTTACCGCAGATCGTAAGTGGATTGCGTAAGGCCCTGGTAGCAGGTGGCCAAGTGATACGGCGTGGTCGACGGCATGTCCCGTCGGCTCACGGCGCCATTGGCATCCAGGCATTCGTGCCAGCCTTTGTCGTGCAGGAAGTGCTGCTGCAGCGCCAGCAATTGGCGTTGCAACACCGCTTGGCTGTTGGGGCGCAGGGTCAGCGCGCGCAGGTATTCGGCCTGGGCCCAAATGCGTTGGGTGCCGTCGCGCACGCTGCCATCGGGGGCAAGCATGCCGCTGACCGCGCCGGTCACGTTATCCACACCCTTGAGTTCGGCATAGGCAAACGCCCGCGTCAGTGAGGCGTGCAACGGCGTACCGCGCAGCACATCCGACGATTCCAGCAAAAAGAACCATTCGAACTGGTGCCCCGGCTCAAACCAGTTATCCACAGCACCCAGCGGTTTCTCCATCATCACGCCGTGCTGGCGGTCGATGAAGTGCTGTTGCATAGCGGTTGCCAGGCTGAGCAGAGCGGCTTGCACGGCGGCGTCCTCACGCACAGCGAGGGTGGCCAGAAAGCCTTCGGCCAGATGCATCAACGGGTTCTGCAGCGGGCCGGAATCGAGCGACGACCAGTTGCGCTCCAATACGGCTTCGTACAGGCCGTCATCTGTGGCGAAGCGTTGCGCGACGACTTCCAGGGCCGCGTTGAGTACCGATTCCACCAACGGTTCGCGCACCTTGGCCCAGTAATGGGCACAGGCGAAGATGATGAACGCGTGGGTGTAGAGGTCTTTGCGCATGTCCAGCGGCTGGCCGGCGGGGTCGATGCTGTAAAACCAGCCGCCGTGTTCGGCGTCGTGGAAATGTCGCTGCAAGGAGCGAAACAATGCGGCTGCCCGCCCTTGGGCAAACTCGGCATCGGGTTGGCCGATCAGGCTGGCGAACAGATACAACTGCCGGGCGCAGGCCATGGCGCGGTAGCGTTGCGGCGGCAAAGGATGGTGATCGGCGTCCAGCGCCTCGTAAGGCAACGCCAGCTCGGCATTCCAGCCTGGGCCCTGCCACAGCGGCACGATCAGGTCATGGAAGTGGGTGAGCACGGTGTTCAAAGAGGGTTGGGAAGCGCTGGGCATTGGCTGGCGTCGTCACGGCAGAGGTGTAGGCGCGCATGGTAGCAGGCTTGGGTTCTGTGGTGTCTGTGGCACAGCTATCGGGGGCAAGCCCCCTCCCACCTTTTGATAGCAATGCAGCCAAATGTGGGAAGGGGCATGCCCCCGATGAGGCCTTTAGCCGCACTGCCAATCAGCCCGCCAGCCACCAGACCCCCCCCCACCGTTTGATAGCGCTGCAGCCAAATGTGGGAGGGGGCTTGCCCCCGATGAGGCCTTCAGCCGCACTGCCAATCAGCCCGCCAGCAACCAGGCCTCTCATACCTTTTGATAGCAATGCAGCCAAATGTGGGAGGGGGCTTGCCCCCGATGAGGCCTTCAGCCGCGCTGTAAATCAGCCCGCCAGCAACCAGACCCCAGTCGCCGCCGAAGCCGCACCGGCCACTCGCACCAATGGCGCCGCTGCCGCCGGCAGGAAGCGCACGAGTGCATAACCGGCTGCGTGCAGTGCTGCCGTCGCGCCGATAAAACCGGCGGCGTATGCCCAAGGGCTGGACATCTCCGGCAGTTCCAGGCCATGGGCCACACCGTGAAACAGCGCAAACAACGCCGTGGCGCCCATCGCCATCAACAGCGGCGGCCGCACCGCCAGCGCCACGGCCAGGCCCAGGGCCAGCACCGAGGCAGCAATCCCGTTTTCCAGCGCCGGCAGCGCCAGGCCTTCGAAACCCAGCAAGCCGCCGATCAGCATCGTGCCCACAAACGTGCACGGCAGCGCCCAGCGCGCGGCGCCTTTTTGCTGGGCGGCCCACAAGCCCACCGCCAGCATGGCCAGCAAATGATCGAGGCCGCCCAAGGGGTGGCTGATACCGGCCACCAGGCCGTTATCGCCGTGGCCGGGGTGGGCGAAGGCCAGCGCCGGAGCGAGAAGCAGGGCAGCGGTGGCAAAGAGTTTGTTGAGGCTCATAACTAGCTTCCTTGAAGAGAGATCAGGCGGCGGTCAGCAGACCCTGGCGTTCGATAAAGGCCACGATATCGTCCAGGCCGACCCCGGTTTTTTGGTTGCTGAACACAAAGGGTTTACCGTTGCGCATGCGCTGGGTGTCGCTGTTCATCAGTTCCAGCGAGGCGCCGACCAAGGGGGCGAGGTCGATCTTGTTGATCACCAATAGGTCGGATTTGCAGATGCCCGGGCCGCCTTTGCGCGGCAGCTTGTCGCCGGCGGACACATCGATCACGTAGATGGTCAGGTCCGACAGTTCCGGGCTGAAGGTCGCCGACAAGTTATCCCCACCGGATTCCACCAGGATCAGGTCCAGGCCGGGGAAGCGGCGGTTGAGTTGATCCACCGCTTCGAGGTTGATGGAGGCGTCTTCACGAATCGCCGTGTGCGGGCAGCCGCCGGTTTCCACGCCGATGATGCGCTCGGGCGCCAAAGCCTGGTTGCGCACCAGAAAATCGGCGTCTTCGCGGGTGTAGATGTCGTTGGTGACCACCGCCAGGTTGTAGCGATCGCGCAGGGCGAGGCATAGGGCCAGGGTCAGGGCGGTCTTGCCGGAGCCTACCGGGCCGCCAATGCCGACGCGCAAGGGTTGTGTGTGCATGTGCTTCTCCGAAGTAAAGGGCGCCAAAATTAAAAGAACCTATGAACGAAACAGGCGGCTGTACTGGCGCTCGTGGGCCATGCACGCCAGGGACAGGCCAAACGCGGCGCTGCCGCAGTGGTCGGGGTCGATGCGACTGGCGTCCTGCTGGGCTTGTTGCAACAGCGGCAGCAGTTCGCTGGTCAGGCGCTGGGCAGCTTGCTGGCCCAGGGGCAGGGTTTTCATCAGCACGGCCAATTGGTTTTCCAGCCAGCTCCACAGCCACGCGGCGAGGGCGTCTTCGGCGCTGATGCTCCAGGCGCGCGCGGCCAACGCCCAGCCAAGGGCCAGGTGTGGTTCGCTGAGGTGGTCGAGAAAGTGACGTGCGGCGGCGTCCAGTTCGGGCAATCCGTTGAGCAGTTGTTGCAGGGAATAGCCCATCTGCCGACTTTCTTGATACAGCTCGCGAGTCTCACGGCTGGCGCGGTGTTCTTCGCACAATTGCGTCAGCCGCGGCCAATCCTGAGCGGCGGCCGCCCGGCAGTGGGCGAGCAGCAAAGGCGCTTCGAAGCGCGCCAGGTTGAGCAGCAACTGGTCGCCGATCCAACGCCTGGCGCTGGCCGCATCGCAGACGCGGCCGTTCTCCACGGCCATCTCCAGGCCCTGGGAATAGCTGTAGCCGCCAATCGGCAATTGCGGACTGGCCAGACGCAGCAACGCCCAAGCTGGGTTCATAGACGCACGCCGAACTGATGCAGCTTGGGCGGGTAGTTGAAATCTTCATCGCCATGGCGCGAGTGGTGATGGCCGCCGCCGTAGGCACCGTGCTCCGGTTGAAAGGGCGCCTCGATGGTTTCGGCGTGGGCGCCCAGTTGTTCGAGCATGGCCTTGAGCACGTAGTCATCGAGCAGGCGCAACCAACCATCCCCGACCTGCAGCGCCACATGGCGGTTGCCCAGGTGATAGGCGGCGCGGGTCAGCTCATAAGCGCTGCTGCAGGTGACGTGCAGCAGCTGTTCAGGGCGTGCAGTGACGCGTACGACACGTCCGTCTTCCGCCTGTAGGCATTCGCCATCGTGCAGCGGCGGCTGGCCACGCTCCAGAAACAGGCCGACGTCTTCACCATCGGCACTGAAACAGCGCAGGCGGCTTTTGCTGCGCGCTTCGAAATTCAGCTGCAACTCAGCGGCCCAGAGGGCTTGGGGGGCAATTCGGCGATGGATCACCAGCATCAGAAAGCTTCCAGCTAGGGGCAATGAACCAGCTAGAGCAAGGGCCTTGCCAACCCCGCAAAAGCGTAGGAATTACCTGTAGGTGGGGAGGCGGCTGCCACCGAATGGGGCAGTGCTGTGCGCAGGGAGCGCCTCAATATGGTGCGTCTGCCGGTGGCTTGCCCCGGACATGGGCGCTTTGGGATTTTTCCTACGACATCTCGGGATTCGGCGCTCAGCGCGCTACACGGCCGGTGATTAGGCTTTGCGCCGTGTTTAATCCGCTGCGATGTTCATCATGTTTAAGTCATTTTTATGTTCGTTTTTTATCGGCTTGTCGTTTGTTGTGTCGTCGGCTTCAGCCAACTATCAACCGCGTTCGACCCTCGGCGCGTCACTGCAAAGCCTGCCGTCTGCCTCGATTACCAATGTGATCGACCGGGCCCATGAATTGTTGGGCACACCTTATAAGTGGGGCGGCATGTCGGTAGAGCAAGGCTTCGATTGCAGCAGCTTGCTGGTCTACCTGTTCAAGACCCAAGCCAATATCCAGATCCCACGCACCACGGCGGCGATGCACCGTTCAACGGCCGCCACCATCCAGCGCAACGCCCTCAAACCCGGCGATGCGGTGTTTTTCAAGGGCAATGGTCGCGGGCAAGTCAGTCACGTAGGGCTTTACATTGGCGAGGGCAAATTCATTCACTCGCCCCGTACCGGCAAGAACGTACGCATCGACTCGTTGAGCAACAGTTATTGGAACAAGCACTACACCACCGCCAAGCGTTTCCACGCGGCGGGTTGATTGGTCTACTCGGTGCTGCCCAGCCCTTGCCAGTGCTTGAGGCCGATAAAGATAAAGCGCAGCTGTTGAGTGATCTTCGCCTGGGGCGTGAGGTGGGCCGGCAGAGCCTGGGCCGGAGGGTCGATGATATCGGGCAGGGTGGCGAACACGCTCTTGACGATCAGGTCGGCCATCACATGCAAGCCTTCGGCATTCAGGTGTTGCAGCTTTGGCATCAGCGTCAGGTCGGCCGCCAGGTCGCGGGTAATGTCTTCGCGCAGTGCGGCGATGGCCTGACGCACGGCGAGGCAGCCGCCATATTGCTCGCGGGCCAGAAACAGGAATTGCGAGCGATTGGCCGACACCACATCGAGAAAGATGCGTACGGAGGCATCAATGATGCCGCCCATGACGAATTCGTTATGGCGCACCAGGCGAATGGTGGCGCGGAAGGTCTGGCCGACTTCGCTGACCAGCACCAGGCCCAGTTGATCCATATCGGCAAAGTGTCGATAGAAGCCGGTGGGGACAATGCCGGCCGTTTTGGCCACTTCGCGCAGGCTCAAGCTGCCAAACCCACGGCCGCACTCCATCAGATGACGAGCAGCGTCCATCAGGGCAAGGCGGGTCTGTTGCTTTTGTTCGGCACGGGGCAGCATGGGCGGGCGGGCTTTGTGGACAAGTACAGCGACGCACTCTAGCAAAACCGCTTGATCGGCGTCGAACTTGGCGGGGTCAGTGGCGAGACAGGTTCTGCAGAAAGTCAAAAGCCCGATCGGCGGATCGGGCTTTTTTCTGGGCCACCACAGGCTCAGCTCTGTGCTTGATGCATTTCTTCCAGGCGGTCGGCACCACCTTCGGCAACGGCATTGCGTTCCAGCAGACGATCAGCACCACCTTCGGCAACACCGTCAGTGTAGGTGCGTTTGTTGGCACGGTCGGAACCACCTTCGGCCACTGCGTTGCGCTCCATCAAACGATCCGCGCCGCCTTCGACCAAACCTTTTTCTTGCAGGCGATTAAAGCCGTTTTCAGCAACAGCGCCTTTGGCGTAGTCGCGGTTCTCTTCTTCTTGCGAACCGCTGCGTGCCAGGGTTTGGCTGGTCTGCACGGCTTGGGCTTTATTTTGTGGGATCGCTTGTTCGGCAGCTGGCAGGGCGAAAGCGCTCGAAGCCAGGACAGATAACAGGGCGGTAGCGAGTATTTGGCGTTTCATGATCAGTTGCTCCTTGGGAGGGCGATAAAGTGGGTACGTGGCTAATGCTACTCTCGATAAGTCGATATAAAAGTTCATAAACACAATGGTAATAATCAACAGAATTGATTGTTCCCGCCGAAGGCTCTAGATCGCGCCTCTCAAGCACGCGGTTTTGCACCGTGGTGGGTATTTTCGACACGTTGGCGGGTAACATTGGTGCGCCATCGATGGTAGAAACTGTCGGTCCGGTCAGGAAAACCAATTTTTTGCGCGACTTCTCGCCCTTAAAACGCGATCGGGTTAAACCCGTGGGCGGTTTGCCAGTCGTAGTCTTGTAAGCTGTTCTAAAGGCTGTGACCCAGCCGGTCGTATTCAGGAGTTCTGTGCAATGACGCGCACTCGTAAAGTCGTGGTTTGGAGCTGCGCCAGCTTCGTCGTGTTAATCGCTGCGGTAGTGCTGTTTCTAGTGTTTTTTGATTGGAACCGCATCAAACCGCCCCTCAATGCCAAAGTGTCCGAAGAGCTGCATCGCCCGTTTGCCATCAATGGCAACCTTGCCGTGAAGTGGCAGCGCGAGCCCGACGAAGGCGGCTGGCGCGCCTGGGTGCCGTGGCCCCATGTGATTGCCGAAGACCTGACCCTGGGCAACCCCGACTGGTCGAAAAAGCCGCAGATGGTCACCCTCAAAAAAGTGGAGCTGCGCATTTCGCCCCTGGCATTGTTGGCGCAACGGGTGGTTATCCCACGTATCGACCTCACTGAGCCGAGCGCCGAATTGCAGCGCCTGGCCGATGGCCGCGCCAACTGGACCTTCACGTTCGACCCTAAAGACCCCGACGCCGAGCCCTCCAATTGGGTGGTGGACATTGGCACCATCGGGTTCGACAAAGGCCATGTGACGCTCGACGATCAAACCCTCAAAACCCAGCTCGACGTGATCATCGACCTGTTGGGCAAACCCATTCCCTTCGGCGAAATCGTCGGCGATGCCGATGCCAAAAAAGCCTTGGAAAAAGGCTCGGCTCCTCAGGACTACGTGTTCGCCCTCAAGGTCAAAGGCCAGTACCACGGCCAGAAGCTCGACGGTGCCGGCAAAATCGGCGGGCTGTTGGCTCTGCAGGACGCAAACAAACCGTTTCCGCTGCAAGCTCAGGTCAAGATCGCCGACACCAGCATCGCTCTGGCCGGCATGCTGACCGACCCTCTTAACCTTGGCGCCCTCGACCTGCGCCTCAAGCTCGCCGGCACCAGCTTGAGCAACCTGTACCCGCTGACCGGCGTGACCTTGCCCGATTCACCGGCGTACGCCACCGACGGTCACCTGATCGCCAAGCTGCACGACGCCAGTGGTGCGTCGTTTCGCTACGAGAACTTCAACGGCAAGATCGGCAACAGTGATATCCACGGCGACCTGGCCTATGTCGCCAGCCAGCCAAGGCCCAAACTCAGCGGTACGCTGGTGTCCAACCAGTTGCTGATGACCGACCTCGCGCCCCTGATCGGCGCCGATTCCAATGCCAAGCAAAAGGCCCGTGGCGGCGACAGCAAGCAGCCGGCGACTAAGGTGCTGCCGGTGGAAGAGTTCCGCACCGAGCGCTGGCGCGACATGGACGCCGATGTGGAATTCACCGGTAAGCGCATCGTGCACAGCGCCGACTTGCCTTTCACCGACCTCTACACGCACCTGGTGCTCAACGATGGCGAACTGAGCCTGGAACCCCTGCGTTTCGGCGTGGCCGGCGGCAAGCTCGATGCGCAGATTCGCCTGAATGGCCGCACCACGCCCATGGAAGGTCGCGCCCGGCTCACCGCGCGCAACTTCAAGCTCAAGCAACTGTTCCCCAGCTTCGAACCGATGAAAACCAGTTTCGGCGAACTCAACGGCGATGCGGATATTTCCGGGCGCGGCAACTCCGTCGCGGCGCTGCTGGGCACCTCTAACGGTGATCTGAAGATGCTGATCAACGACGGCGCCATCAGCCGTGGCCTGATGGAAATCGCCGGCCTCAACGTGGGCAATTACGTAGTGGGGCGCCTGTTCGGCGACAAGGAAGTAAAGATCAACTGCGCGGCGGCGGACTTCGGCGTCAAGAGCGGCTTGGCCACCACGCGGCTGTTCGTGTTCGACACCGAGAACGCGATCATCTATGTCGACGGCACGGCCAACATGGCCACGGAGCAGTTGGACCTGACCATCACCCCTGAGTCCAAAGGCTTTCGCCTGTTCTCCCTGCGCTCGCCGCTGTACGTCAACGGCCCATTTATCAAGCCCAACGCGGGCGTCAAAGCCATTCCCCTGGCCCTGCGCGGTGCAGGCATGGTGGCACTCGGTGTGATCGCCGGCCCGGCCGCCGGCCTGCTCGCCCTAGTGGCCCCGAGCGGTGACGCGCCGAACCAGTGTGCGCCGTTGTTGCAGCAGATGAAGGAAGGCAAGGCGCCGAAGACGGTGAAGGGTTGACGTGACGCACGTTGAATAAGTGGGAGCAGGCAGGCCCTCTGCCACACAAACAAAAGGGGAGCTGACTGATCAGCTCCCCTTTTGTTTGTGTGGCGTTTTACAGGCTTTCGAGAATATCCGCCATATCGTCCGCGTGCTCTTCTTCCTGGGCCAGGATGTCTTCGAAGATGCGGCGGGTGGTCGGGTCTTTGTCGCCGATGTATTGGATGATCTCGCGGTAGCTGTCTACGGCGATGCGCTCGGCGACCAGGTCTTCGTAGACCATTTCTTTCAGGGTGTTGCCCGCCACGTATTGCGCGTGGGAGTTCTTCGACAGCAGGTCGGGGTTGAACTCAGGTTCACCGCCCAATTGCACGATGCGCTCGGCGAGTTTGTCGGCGTGTTCGGCTTCCTGGGTGGCGTGTTCGAGGAATTCCTGCGCGGCGACGGCGGCTTTGATGCCGCTGGCCATGAAGTAGTGGCGCTTGTAGCGCAGCACGCACACCAGTTCAGTGGCGAGGGAGGCGTTGAGCAGGCGAATGATTTCTTCGCGGTCAGCGTCATAGCCCTCGGTCACGGCACCGTTTTCGACGTTCTGGCGGGCGCGGCTGCGCAGGGTGGCAACGTCGGTCAAGTTTGCTTCAGTCATCTCAATCTCCTGGGGCTAATCCGGGTTACGCCACGCTCTGTCGGCGTGATCGCTCCAAGTTGTGAGTGCTGGGCGAGGCAAAAAGTTTTATCGGATTTGCCGCCGGCGTCATCAGCCGGACTTGCAGTTGGGCTAGGCTGCACGGTATCCAAGTATTTTCGAGGACGTTCGCTTCATGCCGCAGTCGTTAGCCACACGTTATCCGTTGGTACTGGTGCCCGGCATGCTGGGGTTCGTGCGTATTGGGCTGTTCCCCTATTGGTACGGCATCGTCCCGGCCCTGCGCGCGGGTGGGGCGCAAGTCTTCGCGGTGCAGGTGGCGCCGTTGGATTCCAACGAGGTGCGCGGCGAGCAATTGCTGGTGCAGATCGAGCGCATCCGCCGCGAGACCGGCGCAGAGAAGGTCAACCTGATTGGCCATAGCCAGGGCTCGCTCACCGCACGCTATGCGGCGGCCAAACGGCCGGAGTGGGTGGCGTCGGTGACGTCGGTGGCTGGGCCCAATCACGGCTCGGAACTGGCCGACTACTTCCACACCCATTACCCCATCGACAGCGTCAAGGGGCGGCTGGTGAGCGCGTTGTTGCACTTGGTGGCCTGGCTAATGGGCCTGCTGGAAACCGGCTATCGCGGCCCGCGCTTCAAGGCGGACTTGCAGGCGTCGCACCAGTCCCTGACCAGTACCGGCGTGGCGCTGTTCAATCGCCAATACCCCCAGGGGCTGCCCGACACCTGGGGCGGCCAGGGCGCGGCGCAGGTCAACGGCGTGCGTTATTACTCATGGTCCGGCACCTTGCAGCCAGGCAAGACCGACCGCGGGCGCAACCTGTTCGATGGCACCCACCGCAGTTGCCGCCTGTTCGCCCGCAGTTTCGTACGGGAGAAAGGCCAGTGCGATGGCATGGTTGGGCGATACAGTTCGCACCTGGGCGTGGTGATTGGCGACGACTATGCGCTGGACCACTTCGACATCGTCAATCAGTCCCTGGGCCTGGTGGGCAAGGGCGCCGAGCCGATCCGCCTGTTTGTCGAGCACGCACGACGCTTGAAGGCGGCGGGGGTTTAAGCGGATCGACGCACCGGTGTGGTCCAGCGTTCCGACAGAACCACGCCGCCCAGGGTCAGCAACCCACCCACCAAGTGATACAACGCCAGTTCTTCCTTGAGCACCGCCGCCGCAATGAGTGCGGTGATCAACGGCAGCAGGTTGAAAAACAGCGTGGTGCGGCTCGGCCCGAGGGTTTTGACCGAATGCATCCACGCCAGCGGTGCGAGCATCGACGCCAGCACGCAGGCGTACAGCACCAACGGAATATTCGCCCAGCCCAGGCCGGCCTTTGCGGAGAACAGGTACAGCGGCAACAGCACCACCACTGCCACCAGTATCTGCAAATACAACAACACCAACGGCGGCAGGCGCAGCTGCCATTTTTTCAGCAGCGTGCTGTAGACCGCGTAGGCCAGGGTGGCCACCAGCATCATCGCGTCGCCCAGGTTGACCCCATGTTGCAGCAGGGCGCCGAGGCTGCCGGCCGACACCACCACTGCCACCCCGGCAAACGACAGCACCGCACCCGTGAGCGCGCCGAAGGTCAGGCGCTGGCCGAGGCTGATAATGGCGGCGGTCAACGCCATCAACGGCATCAGCGACAGAATGATGCCCATATTGGTGGCGCTGGTCAGCGACGCGGCGTAATACGCCAGGCTCTGGTACACCGCCATGCCTAGTACGCCGAGGATGCAGACCTTGCCCAGATTGGGGCGGATGGTCGGCCAATGAGCGATCACCGGTTTGAGCATGAACGGGGTAAACAGCAGGGCCGCCAGCAGCCAGCGGTAGAAACCGATTTCGGCAGGGAAGATCGAACCCACGGCCAATTTGTTGACCACGGTGTTGCCGGCCCAGATAAAGATGGCCAGCAAGGGATAAGCGTATTGCATGACAGCGCCGCATGGATGAATGAGCGGGGATTATCCTCTCTCAGCGCCGGAAGGTGTAACAAGGTTTGACTACACTCTCCACAGGCCGTGCCCTCCGCATGGTAACCGGGAGAAAACTCCATGAAGATGCTGCGTATTCCGTTGTTGATGATGGGCCTGCTGCTGTGTGCCCAGGGCTTTGCCGCCACTGCCCAGCAGACCAAGATGACCACCTGCAACGCCGAAGCCACCACCAAGACGCTCAAGGGCGATGAGCGCAAGGCGTTTATGAAAACCTGCCTGTCGGCCCCGGCCGCCAACGATGCCAAGACGCTGACGCCGCAGCAGCAGAAAATGAAGGATTGCAACGCGTCGGCGAAAACCAAGGCGCTGACCGGTGATGCGCGCAAGACCTTTATGAGTAGCTGCCTCAAGGGCAGTTGAGTAGGCGACTCCTCTTGGGTGAGGGCGACTCATCGACTTGCCCCGATAACGGTGTATCAGTCAGCTCTTGCGTCCACTGATGCACCGCAATCGGGGGCAAGCCCCTTCCCACGCTTGATCGCACTCGCTTGATTCCCTTAAGGCTGGCAGACTGCCCATCCTTTAACGCCGTTCGTTTTGAGGCTGTATGCCAACGTTTTCTCAGCGTCATATGTTGTTGCTGGCCAGCTACATCATTATTTTTGGCGGATTGCTGCTGGTATTGCCGCTCAAGTTGCTACCCAGCCTGCTGGCCGGTCTGTTGGTCTACGAACTGGTCAACATGCTCACCCCTCAACTGCAACGGCTGATCGAAGGCCGGCGCGCGCGCTGGCTGGCGGTGGCCTTGCTGGGCACCGTGATCGTCAGCGTGCTGACGCTGATCTTTGCCGGCGCTATCAGCTTCCTGCTCCACGAAGCGGAAAACCCTGGCGCTTCCCTCGACAAGTTCATGGGCGTGGTCGACCGTGCGCGCGGCCAACTGCCGCCGTTCCTCGACGCCTACCTGCCTGCCAGCGCCGCCGAGTTCCGCGTGGCCATCGGCGACTGGCTGAGCAAGCACCTGAGCGAACTGCAACTGGTGGGCAAAGACGCGGCGCACATGTTCGTGACGCTGCTGATCGGCATGGTGCTCGGCGCGATCATCGCCCTGCAGCGCATCCCTGACCTGACCAAGCGCAAGCCCCTGGCCGCGGCGTTGTTCGACCGCCTGCACCTGCTGGTCCAGGCGTTTCGCAATATCGTCTTCGCGCAAATCAAAATCGCCGCCCTCAACACCGCCTTCACCGCCGTGTTCCTGGCCGTGGTGCTGCCGCTGTGCGGCATCCACTTGCCGCTGACCAAGACCCTGATTGTGCTGACCTTCCTGCTCGGCCTGTTGCCGGTGATTGGCAACCTGATGTCCAACACCCTGATCACCATCGTCGCGCTGTCGTTGTCGATCTGGGTCGCCGTGGCTGCGTTGGGCTATCTGATCGTGATCCACAAGGTCGAGTACTTCCTCAACGCCCGCATCGTGGGCGGGCAGATCAGTGCCAAGTCGTGGGAATTGTTGTTGGCGATGCTGGTGTTCGAAGCGGCATTCGGTTTGCCGGGGGTGGTGGCGGGGCCGATTTACTATGCGTACCTCAAGAGTGAGTTGAAGCTGGGGGGGATGGTTTAGGCTTTGTGGTGCCTGGGCTGACGCCATCGGGGGCAAGCCCCCTCCTACCTTTGAATGCGTTCACAAAGCAAAATGTGGGAGGGGGCTTGCCCCCGATAAACTCACCTCGGTATCCCAGGTGAAATTCAGCAGCCGTAGCGCTTACTCGCCTCAATCGCCAACCCGCTGCCGATACTGCCGAAAATATTCCCTTCCACATGCCGCGCATTCGGCAACATCGCCGCGATGCTGTGGCGCAGTGCCGGGATGCCGCTGGAGCCGCCGGTGAAGAACACGGTGTCTACCTGCGCCACGCTGACCGAGGCATCGTTGAGCAGTTGAGTCACGCTGCCACGTACACGTTCGAGCAGCCCGTCGATGGCTGACTCGAACAAGCTGCGGCTCAGGTCCACGCTCAAGCCGCGCTCGATGCGGTCGAGCGGCACATGGCGATTGTCGTCGTGGGTCAGCTGGATCTTGGTTTCTTCCACTTCCATCGCCAGCCAGTGCCCGGCGCGCTGTTCGATCAGCTTGAACAGGCGGTCGATGCCGCCGGTGTCTTCGATGTCGTAGCGCATGCTGCCCAGGGCCAACTGGGATTTTTGCGAGTACACCGAGTTGATGGTGTGCCAGGTCGCCAGGTTCATGTGGTGGCTGGTGGGCATGTAGGCGCCGCTTTTCATGCGGCTGCCGTAGCCGAACAGCGGCATCATGCCGGCCAGCGACAGTTGCTTGTCGAAGTCGGTACCGCCGATGTGTACGCCGCCGGTGGCGAGGATGTCATCGTGGCGGTTGTCGTTGTGGCGACGCTCCGGTGACAGGCGCACCAGCGAGAAGTCGGACGTACCGCCGCCGATGTCGACGATCAGCACCAGCTCTTCCTTTTCGATGGTGGATTCGTAGTCGAACGCTGCGGCAATCGGTTCGTACTGGAACGAGATGTCCTTGAAACCGATCTTGCGGGCCACATCTACCAGTGTGTTTTCCGCTTCCTGGTCGGCCAGCGGGTCGTCATCGACAAAGAACACCGGGCGCCCCAGCACCACTTCTTCGAACTCGCGGCCGGCGTTGGCTTCGGCGCGGCTCTTGAGCTGGCCGATAAACAGCGCCAGCAGGTCGGTGAACGGCATCGCCGTGCCCAATACGCTGGTGTCGTGCTTGATCAGCTTGGAACCCAGCAGGCTCTTGAGCGAGCGCATCAGCCGGCCTTCGTAGTTTTCCAGGTATTCGTGCAGGGCCAGGCGACCGTAGACCGGGCAACGCTCCTCGAAGTTGAAGAACACCACCGACGGCAGGGTGATTTTGTCGTCCTCCAGCGCAATAAGCGTCTCCTCGCCGGGGCGGATCCAGCCGACGGTGGAGTTGGACGTGCCGAAGTCGATGCCGCAGGCACGGGCTGGGGATGGGTTTTTCATGTCTATCGGGTTCCGGTCGAAAAACGGCCGCGCAGTGTATGCCAGTCCAGAGCCGATGCGTAGGCCGACTATCTGTTAAATCACGCTTGAAAGTCGCCGATTTGCCCCCACATCTGTTGCATACGGCTAGCGCCGATAACACTTTGACGCACCCCCAGGCCATAAGACTCAACAAGTGCAAAGCATCGCACCTTGTGCCCTGGGCTGTGCGATCCCGATGAGAGGATGGTGAACCGCCGATGGATTTCAAAGACTACTACAAGATTCTGGGTGTCGAGCCGACGGCCGATGACAAGGAAATCAAGACCGCCTATCGCAAGCTGGCTCGCAAATATCACCCCGATGTGAGCAAGGAAAAAGACGCCGAAGCCAAGTTCAAGGACGCGTCCGAAGCCTATGAAGCGCTCAAAAGCGCGGATAAGCGCGCCGAATACGACGAGCTGCGCAAGTATGGCCAGCATGGTCAGCCGTTCCAGGGGCCACCGGGCTGGCAGAGCCGTGGCGGCTTTGGTGGCGGCCAGGACGCGGGCGACTTTTCGGACTTCTTCAGTTCGATCTTCGGCTCCCGTGGCGACGCCTTTGGCGGCGGCCAGCGCCGCTCCGCAGCGCGCAAGGGCCAGGACGTGGAGATGCAACTCTCGGTATTCCTTGAGGAGACGCTGTCCACCGAGTCCAAGCAGATCAGCTTCCAGGTGCCGCAATACGACGCCTCGGGCCGGCATGTCAGCAACACCACCAAGAGCCTGAACGTGAAGATCCCCGCCGGCGTCACCGACGGCGAGCGTATCCGCCTCAAGGGGCAGGGTGCGCCCGGCGTGGCCGGAGGGCCCAATGGCGATCTGTACCTGATCATCAAGTTCGCGCCGCACCCCAAGTTCGAAGTGGACGGCGAAAACCTGATCACCCACTTGCCGCTGGCACCGTGGGAATTGGCGTTGGGCGCGGAAGTCGCGGTGCCGACCTTGACCGGCAGGATCAACCTCAAGGTGCCGGCCGGCAGCCAGAACGGCCAGCGCATGCGCGTCAAGAGGCACGGCTTGATGAACAAGGCCGGGCAGCGCGGGTTCCTCTACGTGCAGCTCAAGGCAGTGATGCCTAAGCAGGCCGACGACGAAACCATCGCGCTGTGGCAGGCGCTGGCCAAGAAAGCCAACTTCAACCCGCGCGAAAACGTCTAAACCCGCCCCGGCGCGGGACCGTCACAGCGAGCGCGGCAGCACCACGGTAAAGGTGGTGCCGTCCGCCTCGCTGGACGTCACTTCAATGCTGCCCCGATGGGCCAGCACCACTTCCTTGACGATAAACAAACCCAACCCCAGGCTGGACGACGTGCTGCCCGGTTCCTCATTGGCGCTGCGCACCAGTGGGTCGAACACCGTGCCCAGGGCGGCTTCGGGGATCGGCGGGCCGTAGTTGTGCATGCGCAATTCCACGCTGTCCGCCGTGCCTTTGAGCGTCAAGGTCACCGCCTGGCTGTGGGTGCCGTGCTGCAAGGCGTTGCCGATCAGATTCTGCAGCAGTTGGTCGACGCGGCCACGGTCCCACTGACCGTGGGTGTCGCCGTGGATGATCAGCGCCGGGTTGCATTCCGGGCGACCTGCGCACGCCTCGTCGATGGCCTCGCGCGCGGCGTCCGCCAGGCTCATGGGTTTGGGGTCGATGGGCAGGCTGCTGCCCAAACGGCTGCGTACGAACTCCAGCAGGTCGCTGACCATCGCCCCCATGTGGCGCGCGCCGTTGCGGATATTGCCCAGCAGGCTCAACCCCTGGTTATCCAACTGGGCCTTGCGCAACAGCATCTCGCTCGACATGTTCACTGCCTGCAACGGCGCGCGCAGGTCGTGGCCGAGGATCGCCAGGAAGATGTCCCGCGAGCGCGCCACTTGTTCGGCGTAGGCTGCGGTGGACTCGGCCAGGGCTTCGTCGATGGCTTCATTGAAGCGGATCATGTCTTGCAGGTCTGCCCGTTGCGGGGTTTGCACGCTGTCGACCCACAGCCGGATCACGCAGGCGCGCAAATGGCGGAACTCGGAGGTCATCTGCACCAGGTCAAAGCCCACGGTATGGCGCAGCTCGCCATGGCTGGCTGCGGCTTGATCCAGGCTGGGGGTTTTCTCCGGGCCTTCGCCCTTGGCCTTGGCGGCTTGTTCGCTGGCGCTTTGGCGGGTGTTCATGTCACGGGCGGCGGCCAGCAGGATCGAATGGGCGTGGTCGCGCAATTGTGTGCGGTTGAGGGTGTCGGCGGCGGGTGTCAGGGTCTGGGCGAACAGCTCCCATTCATCAACGATCTGCTCGGCGTGTAACACGATGAATTCGGATAAACGCATGGCCAGGTTTCCAGAACGATGAAAGCGCGTGGCGCATCGTAGCGCCATACGCGTGCTTCATTCACTGGCCCCGCAGGCCTGTGCCGATGAACGGTCAGAACAGGAAATAACGCTGCGCCATCGGCAGCACATCCGCCGGTTCGCACCAGAGCAATTGCCCGTCTGCCTTGACCTGATAGGTCTGCGGGTCCACCTCGATCTCCGGCAGGTAATCGTTGTGGATCAGGTCGGTTTTCTGCACATCACGGCAGCCCTTGACCACGCCGATGCGTTTCTTCAAACCCAGCGCTTCGGGCAGACCCTCGTCCAGCGCCGCCTGGCTGATAAACGTCAGGCTGGTGGCGTGCAATGAGCTGCCAAAGCTGGCGAACATCGGGCGGTAGTGCACCGGTTGCGGGGTCGGGATCGAAGCGTTGGCATCGCCCATCAGGCTGGAGGCAATCGCGCCGCCCTTGAGGATCAGCGTTGGCTTGATCCCGAAGAACGCTGGACGCCACAGCACCAGGTCGGCCCATTTGCCCACTTCGATGGAGCCCACCTCATGGCTGATGCCATGGGTGATCGCCGGGTTGATGGTGTACTTGGCGATGTAGCGTTTGGCGCGGAAATTGTCGTTGCCCGGGCCGTCGCCGGGCAGGGCGCCGCGTTGCTTTTTCATTTTGTCGGCGGTTTGCCAGGTGCGCGTGATCACTTCGCCGACGCGGCCCATAGCCTGGCTGTCGGAGCTGATCATCGAGAACGCGCCGAGGTCGTGCAGGATGTCTTCGGCGGCGATGGTTTCGCGGCGGATGCGGCTTTCGGCGAAGGCCACGTCTTCGGCAATGCTGGGGTCCAGGTGATGGCAGACCATCAACATGTCCAGGTGCTCGTCGATGGTGTTGCGGGTGAACGGCCGCGTCGGATTGGTGGAACTGGGCAGTACATTGGGGAAGCCGCACGCCTTGATGATGTCCGGCGCATGGCCGCCGCCGGCGCCCTCGGTGTGGTAGGTATGGATGGTGCGACCCTTGAGCGCGGCGAGGGTGGTTTCGACAAAACCGGACTCGTTGAGGGTGTCGCTGTGGATCGCCACTTGCACGTCGTAGTCGTCCGCCACCGTTAGGCAGTTGTCGATGCTCGCCGGGGTGGTGCCCCAGTCTTCATGCAGCTTCAAACCGATGGCGCCAGCCTTGACCTGTTCGATCAATGGGCCCGGCAGGCTGGCGTTGCCCTTGCCGGTAAAACCGATGTTCATCGGGAACGAATCGCTGGCCTGCAGCATGCGCGCCAGGTGCCACGGCCCCGAGGTGCAGGTGGTGGCGTTGGTGCCGGTGGCCGGGCCGGTACCGCCGCCGATCATAGTGGTGACGCCGCTGGTCAGCGCTTCTTCGATCTGCTGCGGGCAAATGAAATGCACATGGGAGTCGATGCCGCCGGCGGTGAGGATCATGCCTTCGCCGGCGATCACTTCAGTGCTGGCGCCGATGGCCATGGTCACGCCGGGCTGGATATCCGGGTTACCGGCTTTGCCGATGGCGTGGATGCGCCCGTTCTTGAGGCCCACGTCGGCCTTGACGATGCCCCAGTGGTCGATGATCAACGCATTGGTGATCAAGGTGTCGACCACCTCGGCGGCGAGCAACTGGCTCTGGCCCTGGCCATCGCGAATCACCTTGCCGCCACCGAATTTGACCTCTTCGCCGTACACGGTGAAGTCCTGTTCCACTTCGACGAACAGCTCGGTGTCGGCCAGGCGGACCTTGTCGCCGACGGTGGGGCCGTACATATCGGCGTAGGCTTGGCGGCTGATTTTCATGTGTGTGCCCTGAAATATTTGTGTTGAATGTGAAATCGCTATCGGGGGCAAGCCCCCTCCCACCTTTGGAATGCGTTCCCCTGTGGGAGGGGGCTTGCCCCCGATGAGGCCCTAAAGGTCGCCCATGATCCGCCCGGCAAACCCGAACACCCGCCGACCGCCGCTCAAATCCACCAGCTCGACCTCACGGCTCTGCCCCGGCTCGAACCGCACCGCCGTACCCGCCGGAATATTCAAACGCATGCCACGGCTGGCGGCGCGGTCAAAGGTCAGCGCGTCGTTGGTTTCGAAAAAGTGGTAATGCGAACCCACCTGGATCGGCCGGTCGCCGCTGTTGGCCACGCTCAGGGTGACGGTACGGCGGCCGACGTTGAGTTCGATCTCGCCGGGCTGGATCTGAAATTCACCAGGAATCATGCAGGTTGCCCCAGGGTCTTGTAGTAGATGGCGGTCGGGCTGTAGCGCCCGTCCGGGCTTTGGCAGTAGTCGGGCAGCTCACCGATCTTGGTGTAGCGCAGCGACTGGTAGAAGGCTTCGGCCGGCGAGCCGGCTTCGGTGTCCAGGTACAGCAGGCCACGCCGGTGCTGGCGGGCGGCGAGTTCCAGGGCGTTCATCAATTGCTGGCCGAGGCCGTGGCGGCGGGCGCTGCTGTGCACCAGTAGCTTCTGGACTTCGGCGCGATTGAGGCCGTTGGCTTTCTGGCACAACGCCAACTGCACGCTGGCGATCACCTGCTCGTCGCGCACCACCACCCACAGCAACAGGCTGGCGTCTTGCAGGCTCGCCTGCACGCCGTTGAGGTAACTGCGCGCCTGGGCGTCATCGAAGTCGGCCATGAAACCCACCGACGCACCGTGACTGACCGCGTCCAACAGCAGTTCACTCAAGCCCTGGCGGTAATGGGCGAAACTTTCCGCATTGACGCGACGCATTTGCGCAGCACTCATCGATCTCACTCCTTGGGCGGTTCGGCGCCGGGGTTCAGGGCCAGTTGCATAAAGGTCAGGTCCAGCCAGCGGCCGAACTTGATGCCCACTTGCGGCATTTGCCCGGTGGTGACGAAGCCCAGGCGCTCGTGCAGGCGGATCGAGGCCTGATTGCCACTTTCGATGGCGGCGACCATCACGTATTTGCCGGCGCTGCGCGCTCGTTCGATCAGCACTTGCATCAAGCGTGGGCCAAGGCCCTTGCCGCGTTGGTCGTTGCGCACGTACACCGAGTGCTCGACGCTGTAGCGAAAACCTTCGAATGGTCGCCAGTCGCCGAACGAGGAATAGCCCGTCACCTCGTCGTTTTCCACCGCCACCAGGATCGGGTAACCCTGGGCCTGGCGCGCGTTGAACCACGCCAGGCGGTTGGCCAGGTCCACCGGTTGTTCGTTCCAGATCGCCGTAGTGTTGCGCACCGCGTCGTTGTAGATATCGCGAATGGCGGGAAGGTCCTTTTCGGTTGCATCACGAATCATGAGCGTGCCTCAGGCAATCGGTTGATGAACGGTGACTAGCTTGGTGCCGTCCGGAAAAGTGGCTTCCACCTGGATATCCGGGATCATCTCCGGGATGCCTTCCATCACTTGTTCACGGCTCAGCAGGGTGGTGCCGTAGTGCATCAGGTCGGCCACCGTGCGGCCATCGCGGGCGCCTTCCATCAAGGCGGCGGAGATGTAGGCGATGGTTTCCGGGTAATTGAGCTTCACCCCACGCGCCAGGCGGCGCTCGGCAACTAAGCCGGCAGTGAAGATCAGCAGTTTGTCTTTTTCCCGTGGGGTCAGGTCCATGGTTCAGTCCGTCGTGAAATACATTCGTAAATACAGTGAAGATTAAGTGTGGGAGGGGGCTTGCCCCCGATAGCAGTGGGTCAGTGAAAAATGCTCTGCTTGACACGCCACTATCGGGAGCAAGCCCCCTCCCACATTTTTGATCTTCATGTGCTCCAGATTCTCGGTGATACCGCTTCTCGGCCCAATATGGCCGGGCGCAACAGCC
Source organism: Pseudomonas rhodesiae (assembly GCF_013285305.1). Classification (NCBI taxonomy): domain Bacteria; kingdom Pseudomonadati; phylum Pseudomonadota; class Gammaproteobacteria; order Pseudomonadales; family Pseudomonadaceae; genus Pseudomonas; species Pseudomonas rhodesiae. The sequence continues at coordinate 885,939 of NZ_CP054205.1, forward strand.
GCCACACATCAATCAACCATCCCCGCGCCAGCAACGCCTCGCTGGCCAGGCAGCGGGCCACCAGCAAGCCGGGCAATTGGGTCAGGTCGCCGCGCACGGCGTGGGGCAGCGCGCGGCAACGTTCCAATAACTCAGGGTCGATATCGCCCGTCACCAGCAACGTGGCGAACACCGGTTGCCCGTCCAGGCCGATGGGCGAATCCAGCAGCCCGTCGCCGCCGACGATGCGTTGGCGTTCATGCCAGAGCGACTGCCCGTCGCGGCGGATATCCAGGTGCGATTGAAAGTGCCCAAGGTCGAAGCGTTCGTCACTGGCCGGTCGGCCCAGCGCAACCACGTCCCAATAGAACAGCCGGGCATCGCCGTGCAGGTCGATGCGCGTGGTGAGTTCGGCTTGGGCCGCACTGAACACGATGGTTTCCTGGGGCAGCCACTCCAGCGTGGCGCCGGCCTCTACCGTCAGCGCCAGTTGTTGAAAAGCCGGGCTGCTGGCGCGGTACCACTTGGCCGCGCCAGGGCTGGTCAGTTGTGCCCAGGCGCCCTCGGCGACGTGGGCGCTGATGTCCAGGCGGTCGCCGCCGGCAATGCCGCCCGGTGGGTGCACTATGATGTGCTGGCACACCTCGGGGCCTTCGGCATACAGATGCTTTTGCACGCGCAGCGGGCCGACGTGGCGGCGCATCACCGGGCGCGTGGTGTCGCCGAAGCGCGCGTAGCCTAGCTCCAGCGCGGCGTGCCAGCTGGGGGTGAACAGGGCAGGGGAAACGGGCAGGTTCATAACGGCGTGCTTTTCATGAGGTCGCAACAGATTAGATGGTTACCAGGCCGCGCACACCTTCGCTTTCCATATTTTCGCCACGGCCTTGCTGGACGATTTCCCCACGTGACATCACCAGGTACTGGTCGGCCAGTTCGGCGGCAAAGTCGTAGAACTGCTCCACCAGCAGGATCGCCATATCGCCCCGGGCCGCGAGTTTTTTGATCACCGCGCCGATCTCCTTGATCACCGACGGCTGGATGCCCTCGGTGGGTTCATCGAGGATCAACAGGCGTGGGCGACTGGCCAGGGCGCGGCCGATTGCCAATTGCTGCTGCTGACCGCCGGACAAGTCACCGCCACGACGATGCTTCATTTGCAGCAACACCGGGAACAGTTCATAGATAAACGCCGGCACTTCCTTGGCCTCGGCGCCGGGGAATCGCGACAGGCCCATCAGCAGGTTTTCTTCCACCGTCAGCCGCCCGAAAATCTCCCGGCCCTGAGGCACGTAGGCGATCCCGGCGTGTACGCGCTGATGGGGCTTGAACCCGGTGATCGGCTTGCCCTCCCAATTCACTGCGCCTTCTTTGGCCGGCAGCAAACCCATCAGGCATTTGAGCAGGGTGGTCTTGCCCACGCCGTTACGGCCGAGCAGGCAGGTCACTTCGCCGATTTTTACGTCGAATGAGAGCCCGCGCAGGATGTGGCTACCGCCGTAGTACTGATGCAGCTTGTCGACTTGCAGCATGTTCAATTCTCCCCAATGATCGTTCCCATGCTCCGCGTGGGAATGATCAACGAACTCCGTTAGTTGGCGTTAAGCGGCAAGCTTCAAGCTTCAAGCTGCAAGTTAGAGCGGACGGATGCCTGCTTTGCTTTAACTTGCCGCTTGAAGCTTTAGGCTCGAAGCTGGCCGATGTATCACCGTCCCAAATACACCTCAATCACCCGCTCATTTTCCTGCACCTGCTCCAGCGATCCTTCGGCCAGCACGCTGCCCTGGTGCAACACCGTCACATGGTCGGCAATCGCGCCGACAAAGCCCATGTCGTGTTCCACCACCATCAGCGAATGCTTGCCCGCCAGGCCCTTGAACAATTCGGCGGTGAATTCGGTTTCGGCGTCGGTCATGCCGGCCACCGGTTCGTCCAGCAACAGCAACTGCGGGTCTTGCATCAACAGCATGCCGATTTCCAGGAATTGCTTTTGGCCGTGGGACAGCAGCCCGGCCGGGCGATGCACCGAAGCGCTGAGGCGGATGGTGTCGAGCACTTCATCGATACGATCCTTTTGTGCGCCGCTCAGGCGCGCACGCAGGCTGGCCCATACCGACTTGTCGGTCTTTTGCGCCAGCTCCAGGTTTTCGAACACGCTGAGAGCTTCGAACACCGTGGGTTTCTGGAACTTGCGACCGATGCCGGCCTGGGCGATCTGCACTTCGCTCAGGCTGGTCAGGTCCAGGGTTTCGCCGAACCAGGCATTGCCGTGGCTGGGGCGGGTCTTGCCGGTAATCACGTCCATCAGCGTGGTTTTGCCCGCGCCGTTGGGGCCGATGATGCAGCGCAGTTCGCCGACGCCGATGTACAGGTTCAAGTCGTTGAGCGCCTTGAAACCATCGAAGCTCACGCTGATATCTTCCAGGGTCAGGATGGTGCCATGGCGGGTGTTCAGGCCCTTGCCGGCCACCTGGCCCAAGCCGATGGCGTCGCGGCCGCTGCCCGCATCGAGAATAGGTTCAAGCATCACATTCCTCATTTCTTCAGCAGCCCGATCACGCCCTTGGGCAGGTACAGGGTGACGATGATGAACAGCGCCCCGAGGAAGAACAGCCAGTATTCCGGGAAGGCCACGGTGAACCAGCTCTTCATGCCGTTGACCACCCCGGCACCCAGCAGCGGACCGATCAGCGTGCCGCGCCCGCCCAGGGCCACCCACACGGCGGCTTCGATAGAGTTGGTCGGCGACATTTCGCTGGGGTTGATGATGCCCACCTGCGGCACATACAGCGCCCCGGCCAGGCCGCACAGCACCGCGCTCAACACCCACACGAACAGCTTGAAGCCGCGTGGGTCGTAGCCGCAGAACATCAGGCGGTTCTCGGCGTCGCGCAGGGCGGTCAGCACCCGGCCGAACTTGCTGCGCGCCAGGCGCCAGCCGATGAACAGACTCGCCACCAGCAACAGCACCGTGGCCAGGAACAACACCGCCCGCGTGCCCGGCTCGGTGATGCCGAAGCCGAGGATGCTGCGAAAGTTGGTGAAGCCGTTGTTGCCGCCAAAGCCGGTCTCGTTGCGAAAGAACAGCAGCATGCCGGCAAAGGTCAGGGCCTGGGTCATGATCGAGAAATACACGCCCTTGATTCGCGAGCGAAAGGCGAAGAACCCGAACACCAGGGCCAGCAACCCCGGCGCCAGCACTACCAGGCACAAGGCCCAGAGAAAGTGATCGGTGCCGGCCCAATACCAGGGTAATTCGGTCCACGATAAAAAGGTCATAAACGCCGGCAGCTCACTACCGGCGGCCTGGCGCATCAGGTACATGCCCATCGCGTAACCGCCCAGGGCAAAGAACAAACCGTGGCCGAGGGACAGCATCCCGGCGTAACCCCACACCAAGTCCAAGGCCAGGGCGACGATGGCATAGCACAGGATTTTGCCCACCAGGGTCAGGGTGTAGGCCGATACGTGCAAGGCGTTGTCCACCGGCAACAGCGACAGCAATGGCAACGCCAGCAGCAGCGCCAGGATCACCGCGCCCACGGCGATGGTCACCTTGGGGCCGGCCTTTTGCGTGGCCGTGAGCATCAATGGCTGGTTCATCAGTCGATCACCCGTCCTTTCAGTGCGAAGAGTCCTTGCGGGCGTTTCTGGATAAACAGAATGATCAGCGCGAGGATCAGGATCTTGCCCAGCACCGCGCCGATCTGCGGCTCCAGAATCTTGTTGGCGATGCCCAGGCCGAAGGCGGCCATGACGCTACCGGCCAGTTGGCCGACGCCGCCGAGTACAACCACCAGGAACGAGTCGATGATGTAGCTCTGGCCCAGGTCCGGGCCGACGTTGCCGATCTGGCTGAGTGCGACACCGCCCAAGCCGGCGATGCCGGAACCCAGGCCGAACGCGAGCATATCCACACGCCCGGTGGGTACACCGCAGCAGGCGGCCATGTTGCGGTTCTGGGTCACGGCACGCACGTTGAGCCCCAGGCGCGTCTTGTTCAACAGCAGCCAGGTCAGCACCACCACGCACAGCGCAAAGGCGATGATCACGATGCGGTTGTACGGCAACACCAGGTTGGGCAGTACTTGAATACCGCCGGACAGCCATGCCGGGTTGGACACTTCGACGTTCTGCGCACCGAACACCAGACGCACCAGTTGGATCAGCATCAGGCTGATGCCCCAGGTGGCCAGCAGGGTTTCCAGCGGTCGACCGTACAGGTGACGAATCACCGTGCGTTCCAGGGCCATGCCGATGGCGGCGGTGACAAAGAAGGCCACCGGCAACGCGATCAAGGGGTAGAACTCGATGGCCGCGGGCACGTAGCGCTGCATCAGCAACTGCACCACATAGGTGGAATAGGCGCCGAGCATCAGCATCTCGCCGTGGGCCATATTGATCACGCCGAGCAGGCCGAAGGTGATCGCCAGGCCGAGGGCGGCCAGCAGCAGGATCGAGCCCAGGGACATACCGCTGAACGCCTGGCCGAGGATTTCACCCAGCATCAGTTTGCGTTTGACTTGGGCCAAGCTGGTTTCGGCGGCGGTATGCACGGCGGCGTCGGTTTCCACGCCCGGCGCCAGCAGCGCTTCCAGGCGCGTGCGCGCCAGCGGGTCGCCGGTGCTGCCTAGCAGGCGCACGGCGGCCAGGCGTATCGCCGGGTCGGCGTCGACCAGTTGCAGGTTGGCCAGGGCCAGGCTGAGGGCGGTGTGTACGTCCTCATTGGTTTCGGCGGCGACCTGCTGGTCGAGGAATTTCAATTGCGCCGGTTGGGCGCTTTTTTGCAGGGTTTGCGCAGCCGCTAGACGCACTTTGGGGTCGGCGGCCAGCAGTTGTTGGCTGGCCTGTACGTTATCGATCAAGCCGCGTAGACGATTGTTCAAACGCACGGTCTTGGTTTCGCCATTGACGGTGAGTTGGCCCTGTTGCAGGGCGTCCACCAGCTCGATGCGCGCAGGGTCGGGGTTGGCGGCCCAGTCCTGCAACAGCTTGGCCTGTTGCGTCGGGTTGGCGGCCAGGAAGTCTTCGGCATCGCCGGCGTGTACCACCAAAGGCAGCAACAGCAAGGCTGTGACGATGAAACGGTGCAGGGCAGTGGGCATACAAAATGTCCTGATCGTGTGGGAGGGGGCTTGCCCCGATGGCGGCGTATCAGTCAGCACATGCAGTGCCTGACACTCAGCTATCGGGGCCCCCCTCCCACAGTTGGCCTGTGGTGGGGCTTAGTTGCTCTTCACCGCATAGTCCGGCTTTTTGTCATTGCCTGGGATGTATGGGCTCCACGGCTGTGCTCGAATCGGCTCCTGGGTCTGCCACACCACCGAGAACTGCCCGTCGGCCTGGATCTCGCCGATCATCACCGGCTTGTGCAGGTGGTGATTGGTCTTGTCCATGGTCAGGGTAAAGCCCGACGGCGCGGCGAAGGTCTGGCCGCCCAGCGCTTCACGCACTTTGTCGACGTCGGTGGACTTGGCTTTCTCCGCCGCCTGCGCCCACATATGGATACCCACGTAGGTGGCTTCCATCGGGTCGTTGGTCACGGCTTTGTCGGCGCCCGGCAGGTTGTGTTTCTTCGCATAGGCTTTCCAGTCGGCGACGAATTTCTGGTTCACCGGGTTCTCCACCGACTGGAAGTAGTTCCAGGCGGCGAGGTTGCCCACCAGCGGCTTGGTGTCGATGCCGCGCAGTTCCTCTTCGCCAACAGAGAACGCCACTACCGGCACTTCGGTCGCTTTGAGGCCCTGGTTGGCCAGCTCTTTGTAGAACGGCACGTTGGAGTCGCCGTTGACGGTGGAGATCACGGCAGTCTTGCCGCCGGCCGAGAACTTCTTGATGTTGGCGACAATGGTCTGGTAATCGGCATGGCCGAACGGGGTGTAGACCTCTTCGATGTCTTTATCCGCTACGCCTTTGGAATGCAGGAACGAGCGCAGGATTTTGTTGGTGGTGCGCGGGTACACGTAGTCGGTGCCGAGCAGGAAGAAACGCTTGGCGCCGCCGCCTTCCTCGCTCATCAGGTATTCAACGGCCGGGATCGCCTGCTGGTTCGGCGCCGCGCCGGTGTAGAACACGTTCGGCGACATCTCTTCGCCTTCGTACTGCACCGGGTAGAACAGCAGGCCGTTGAGTTCTTCGAACACCGGCAATACGGATTTGCGCGACACCGAGGTCCAGCAGCCGAACACCACGGCGACTTTGTCCTGGGTCAGCAACTGCCGACCTTTTTCAGCGAACAGCGGCCAGTTCGACGCCGGGTCAACCACCACAGGCTCCAACATTTTTCCGTTCACACCACCCTTGGCGTTGATCTCGTCGATGGTCATCAACGCCATGTCCTTAAGCGACGTTTCGGAGATAGCCATGGTCCCGGACAGCGAGTGCAGGATGCCGACCTTGATGGTCTCGGCGGCCTGGACGGTCCAAGTCATGCCCATGGCGGCAATGGATGCCGAAAGAGTGAAAGCCTTGATCAAGCTGCGACGCTTCATGGTGCGATCTCCGAGTACCCAAGTGTTGTTGTTGGACAGATACTCCGGTGATTGCAAGGGCTGTGCCTGCTTGCCCTAACGAGTGAATACGGCGCTCACACCGCGCTGGCGGCCAGGCTCTGCACCGAATCGGCGCCTGAACCTGGCCGTGGTGCGGGGCCGGCACTGCACTGGTGCGTTGGCCCCGGCTTGTGTCATGGGCGCGCCGATTGGCCTTGCCCGAACCACCGCGACAGCACCAGGCGATCCAGCACCCACACCGCAATCAACGAGGCGCCCACCAAGGGGAAGATGATCGCCAGCGCCAGCATGATGGCCATCGCGGTTTTCCACTTCGGCAGGTCATGGCGCAATGGCGGCACCCCGAGCCCGCCCTGGGGCCGGCGCTTCCACCAGATCACCACGCCGCTGACCGCGCTGAGCAGGATCATCAGGCAGATCAACAACACGAGCAGTTGGTTGACCCAGCCGAACATCTTGCCTTCGTGCAGCATCACGCCGGTCTCGGTGGCCCGCGCGACCAGGTTGTAGTGCGCCCAGCGCACGTCGGCCAGGACCTTGCCGGTGTATTGATCCACATGCAGGGTCGCGTCGTTGCGCGGGTCGTCGGCGAACACGGCGATGGTGAAAACGCCGTTGGCCGTGGTGGGGAAGGTGATGCTGTAGCCGGGCTCGACTTGGCGCGCGGTGGCCAGGTCGACCACCTGTTGCAGGCGCACGGTCGGCGCAGCCGGGCCCGAATGCATGGCGCCGTGATTCATGTGTTCGGCATGGTCGCCGGACATCGGCATCGGCGTGTTTTCCATGGCCCAGGGCACGGTCTGTTGCGTCGCGGTGTTGAGTGCCCGCGCTTGCTGATCGGACTGCGGCACGTCGTTCCACATCGCTGCGGGGAAGCGGTTCCAGAGCTCGGCGTATTGCTTGCCCCAGAAGCCGGTCCAGGTCATGCCGCTGAGCAGCATCACCAGCAGAAACGCCGCGCCCCAGAAGCCCACCACCGCGTGCAGATCGCGCCAGAACAGCCGCCCGCGACTGCCGAGACGTGGCCACAGCACGCCGGCTGAAGACTTGCCGCGCGGCCACCACAGGTACAGGCCGGACACCACCAGCATCACGCCCCAACCGGCGGCGAGTTCTACCCAGCGATCGCCGGTGGTGCCGATCATCAATTCACCATGCAGCGCGCGGGCGATGGCTTGCAGATTGTATTGGGCGTCCTGCTCGCCGAGCACGGTGCCGCGATAGGGGTCGACAAACACCGTCACTTCGCGGCCATCGTTGTGCATCACAAACTGTGCGCTGCTGGTGGCGGTGGCCGGCGGTAGGTATTTGCTGATCTTGCCCTGGGGAAAGGCCGCCTGGGCCCGTTGCAGTTGCTCGTCGGCGCTCAGCGCGTGTTCGGCGCTTTGCACCGTGAGCAGGTCGCCGTACATCAGCGGATCGAGCTGGGGTTTGAACAGGTAGATGATGCCGGTCAGGGCCAGCAGCACCATAAAGGGGGCGACAAACAGGCCGGCGTAAAAATGCCAGCGCCAGGCCAGGTTGTAGAAGGAAACTTTTTGAGTGCTCATCAGGGGCTCCGCAAGGCTTTGGTTTTTTTGTTTCAGATGTACCGCCATCGGGGGCAAGCCCTCTCCCACATTGGGTGCGCATTTCAAAATGTGGGAGGGGGCTTGCCCTCGATGCTTTTAGAAGCTCATGTCCACCTTGGTCCAGAGCGTGCGCCCCGGCTCCTTGATGGCTTGCGGATCGCTCGCCGGGTAGCCGAACCCGGCGTTGCCGGCCAGGTTCAGATGCTCGGCGTAGGCCTTGCCGAACAGGTTGTCGACGCCGGTGCTGACTTTGAAGTTTTTATTGATGCGATAAGCCCCGTTCAGCGAGAACACGCCAAACCCGCCGCTCTTGTCATAGTCCTTGCCGACCACATTGCCTTTGTTCTGGTCGATGCGGTTTTGCGCCGCGACTACCCGCCACAGGGCTCCGGCGCTCCAGTTGTCCTCGCTGTACGTCAGGCCCAGGCGGGTATCCAGCGGCGGCATTTGCGGCAGGGCCTTGCCGTCGCTGCTGTTCTTGCCCCAGGCGTAGGCCAGGGTCGCATCGGCTTTCCAGTGCGGGGTCAATTTGTAAGCCGCGCCCAGTTCGCCGCCCATGATGCGTGCGTCCACATTGCGTGCCTGGGAGGTGGTGCCCATCATGCCGGGCTTGTAATCGAACAGGATAAAGTCACGCACCTGGCCGACGTAGCCCGATGCCCAGGCTTCCAGCGTGTCGGTTTTGTACTGCGCGCCGACGTCGAGCTGGGTGGTTTTTTCCGGCTTCACACCCTCGAATGCATTCACCGAACCGACCGCGCCGGTGTTGGGCGAAAACAGCTCCCAGTAGTCCGGGAAACGCTGCGAATGGCCGAGCCCGGCGTAGACAGTCGTGGGGCTGTCCGCCAGGTCGTGCTCATAGCGCATAAAGCCCGACGGCAAAGTGTCGGCGCGGGTCTCATCGGCGGTGGGGTTGGCGCGTTTGCTCATGCCCGAGCCGGTGGTCTGGCGAAAGTCCTTGGCCGAGGCGCGGTCCAGGCGCGCGCCGCTGACCAGGCGATCACGGTCGGCGGCATACCAGGTGAGTTCGCCAAACACGCCGTAGTTGTGGAAGTCGGCGTCCTTGTCGCGCGGCAGGTTTTTGTAAGTGTCGATGCCCATACTGCTGCGTTGGCGGTGTTCGTTGGTCTGGGCGTCCAGGCCGCCGATCAACTGCACGTCGGCCCAGCGCCAAGTGGCCTTGATGCGGGCGCCGAGGGTGCGTCGGTCGACGTTGGAGGCCATGGGGCCGGCCATCATCCCGGTGCCCGACGGCGTGCGCAGGCTGTAGTTGTCCATCACATGGTCGGCGTAGTTGTAGTAAACCTGGGCTTCGACCTTATCCAGCACCTCGCCGATATTCGATTTTTCGAAGCGCAGCCCCAGGCTCTCGCGCAGGAACTGCGAGCCGTCCATGCCGCGCCCGGCGTAGCGCGCTTCGCCGTCGCCACGGCCAGCGGTAAGTTCCAGCAAGGTGTCGGCGTCGGGGGTGAAACCCACCGCAACGTCACCGTTCCACTTGTCATAGCGCGAGGCGACCGTGTCGTTATGGCCGTCCTTGTAGTCATCGGCGTGGGCCTGATTGCCGATCACCCGCACATAGCCCAGCGGTCCGCCGGCGGCGGCATCGATGACCTTGTCGAAGCGCCCGTTGGAACCGGCCAGCACACTGGCGTTGAGCCGCGTGCCCAGTTCCCCGAAATGCTCCGGCTCACGGTCGAACAGGATCGTGCCGGCCGAGGCGCCCGGGCCCCAGAGTACGGTTTGCGGGCCTTTGATCACGGTGAGAGTGTCGTAGGTTTCCGGCGAGATGTAGGAGGTGGGCGCATCCATACGACCGGGACAGGCCCCGAGCATCATGCTGCCGTTGGTGAGGATATTCAGGCGCGAACCGAACATGCCGCGCAGCACCGGGTCGCCATTGGTGCCGCCGTTGCGTACCAGGGCGAAGCCGGGGATGGTCTTGAGGTAGTCGCCGCCATCGCTGGCGGGCACCGGTTGACGGGGATCCTTGGGGTTGGTGACCACGGTCAGCGGCGAGCTGGGGGCGATTGCGGTGATCACCGTGGGGCTCAATTCATGTTCGTCGGCGTGGGCCATCGGAACCAACAGTGCGCCGCACAGAACGGCGAACACGGGGGTGCTTCCCAAACGGGAGTCAGCAGAAAACCTGGACATGACAAATTCCATCAATCAATCGTAAACAACACGGCCAGCAGCCTGCGGCTGTCTGTCTAAAGTCGGCCGGGGGTGAAGTAACGGGGTTTAGTGCTTACGTTGCGATGGGCGGCGCACGGCTGCGGGCGCCGGGGAAGATGCTCTGCCGGGCATGGCCCAGGCGCGTGGCGGGGGTGAGGGCGTTGGCCGGCGGTGGGGCGCCGACGGCCACGAAGGACGCGTTGCCGGGCAGGGCCGGGCAACTGAACAGCAGCTCGCAGTAGCCGCATTTGGCCCACAGCGCGTGGTGCTCGCTAGGGGCTTTGGGATGATGGGAGTCGCCGTGGTCAGCGGGCATCTCCATGGGCATTGCCATGGACATACCGGCGTGATGATCCATCGGCATCGCTTGGGAAATCAGCGGACCGATAAAGATCATCAGCATGGCGAACAGGCTGATCCAACTGCCGCGCGTTACACGGGGGCGGGGAGACAACCTGGCGCGAGGGGCGCCCATCGAGCTTCAGCCTATTGCGGGTGCTGGTGCTGGTGCTGGTGCTCGTGACCGGCCATGGGCGGCATTTTCTGCACTGACACTTGCACCTCGACCTTGCCGGCCTTTTCGAAGGTCAGGGTCAGCGGGAACTGTTTGCCATCGGCCAGCAGGCTGCGGTCTTTGAGGCCCAGCAACATCACATGGTAGGCCATGGGCGCGAACGTCAGATCGCCTTTGGCCGGCACGGCCACGTTGGGCACCTCTTGCATTTTCATCAGGGCGCCTTGCATGACGTGCTCGTGCAACTGCGCCTTTTCTGCCACTGGCGTCTCGGCGCTGAGCAGGCGGTCCGGTGTTTCTGCGGTGTTATGCACCACGAAATACGCCGCGACGGTGGGCGCATTGGGTGGCAACTCCTGGGACCAGGGATCGCTGACCAGCAGGTCGCCGGCCTTGTAGTCTTGAGCATTGGCAGCACTGAACACCGGCAGCAGCAACGCAGCCAGAAGCATGGAAGATTTGAGCATGGCAGTTCTCCAGAACGGTTCTAAACGCAGTTCACTTGCGAAAAAGACTAGACCGGTGGAGAGGCGCGGGGGTTGAGGCTCGGCCATTGCTGGCGCGGGGTGGGGGTCTGCAATAACGGCGGCGACAGGCTTTGTAGCGGCTCGAAGCGCGTCACATACAACTGCGGCACATGCCCCGGCAATGCCACCAACGACGGTGAGCCCGAGCAACACCAGCAATGCTGCATGGTGGAATGATCGTCCGGCTGCGGTGCCGGAATCTCCAGTTTGCCCAGTTCGATAGTCTTGAGGCTGGCGCCATTGGATGAACAGAAACTACCCCACAGCAGTTGCTGCACAGGGTCCTTGGATTGCTGCATCGCCCCGGCCAGCGGCATGGCAAACGCGTTGAACAGCACTGCAAAGCAGGCGATCCAGACGATTGCAAAGCGTTGACGGGCCATGGCGGACAATCCGTAGGGTTAAACGATCAGGCCGGTATTTAGCCTGATCGGCGGGGATAAGTAAAAAGCGGCGGTGTGGTTTGGTGTCGCAGTGCTATCAGATCACCGTGGCGTGCAGCTTGAGGCCCAACGCTTTCATGACTTTCATGATAGTCGCGAACTCGGGATTGCCACCGCTGGAGAGGGCTTTATACAGACTTTCTCTGCCGAGGCCCGCGTCGCGGGCTACTTGGGTCATGCCTTGGGCGCGGGCGATGTTATTGAGCGCCGAACGAATCAGCACGCCGTCGCCCGCATCTTCTTCGAAGCATGCTTCAAGATATTCGGCCATATCTTCGGGCGTTCTTAGGTGCTCTGCCACATCGAAGTCAGTGAATTCATTCATGAATTACTCCTTTTTCTCAAAGTCTTCTGCAATTTGTTTAGCACGCTGAATGTCACGTTTCTGCGTTGATTTGTCGCCTCCGATCAACAGCAGATAAACCACCTCGCCTCTGCGAGTGAAATAAACCCTGTAGCCAGGGCCATAGTGGATGCGCATTTCAAAAACGCCATTTCCGAGCGCTTCGCAATCTCCAAAGTTGCCCCATTGCGCGTTATCCAACCTCGCCAGTACGCGTGCTCGCGCGGGTTTACTGCGTAACGAATCAAGCCATTCTTGAAAGTGTTTTGACTTCTTAAATTGAATCATCTTGGATCGTATTCCTTGGGATACAAAGTGGCAAGATGCGACGCGCTGCAAAAGCAGTGCATCCCCCTCCGCGGGCGCTGACGCAAAACCGCGAAACGGGAGGTTAGGGCGGGGGCTTTTGGCTGAGCCAGCCAGCTGGCTCGGAAGTGTCTGTAGGTGGATTCTGCGTTTAAGGCGGGGTAAGGGTGGTATCGGCGTCTGTTTACCGTAGCCGCTGGCATCAGCACCGGAGACCTGTTGGTCAACCTCAGCGAAGCACTCGCCTCGGCCAATGCGCTGAGTAGCGATTGCTCGGCGTTGCGCAGTTGATCAAACTGGCGCAGTGACTGGCGGATCCTGTGCACAGTGGTGTCGGACAGGCGATAGCCACAAGCCACTAACGCCACAACAAACAAGGTGGGAGGGGGCTTGCCCCCGATAGCGTTGTGTCAGTCGCTGATTTGCTGGCTGAACTATCGCCATCGGGGGCAAGCCCCCTCCCACATTAGGTTTGTGGTGCTCCACGAGTGTGTATTGCCTGTAGCAGCGCTGACACGGCTGTGAATTCTCGGTCCACCGCCGCCAACACTGGCCGCTTCAACACCAGCACTGGCACCCCGCGTTCCCGCGCCACTTCCAGCTTCGGCTCGGTGGCGGCACTGCCGCTGTTCTTGCTGATCAGTACATCGATCCCACGCCGTTCAAACAGCGCGCGTTCGTCTTCGAGCAGAAACGGCCCGCGTGCGCCAATCACTTCACAGCGATCATTGCCGGGGTACACATCCAATGCGCGCAGTGTCCAGAATTGCTCGGCGGGGATTTCGTCGAGGTGCTGCAACGGTTCGCGGCCCAAGGTGAAGAGCGGGCGCTTGAAGGGTTTCAGGGCTTCGATCAGCTCGGCCCAGTCACTCACTTCGCGCCAGTCATCATCGGCCTGCGGCTGCCACGCCGGACGGCGCAGGGCCCAGCAAGGGATGCCACTCAACCGCGCAGCCTCGGCGGCGTTACGGCTTATCTGCGCCGCATAGGGATGGGTCGCGTCGAGGATCAGGCTGATCCCTTCATCCCGGACAAACTGCGCCAGGCCCTCAGCGCCGCCATAACCTCCGACACGCACTTGGCAACTGAGATCGGTCGGCACACGCCCCACTCCCGCCAAACTGTAGATGTGCTGCGGGCCCAATGTGTGGGCAATGGCGAGGGCCTCGGTCACACCCCCCAGCAGCAGAATCCTGTTCATAGTGGCTTGATCACTTCGAGCAAAGTGATCGGCAGCGCCTGGCGCCAGGTATCGAAGTCGCCCAACGGCTGGGCCTGGGCTACATGGATGCGCGTCAGTTCGCCGCCGTGCCGGGCGCGCCAGTTCATCAGGGTTATTTCGCTTTGCAGGGTGACCGCGTTGGCGACCAGTCGGCCGCCGGGGCGTAGGTGTTGCCAGCAGGTATCGAGTACGCCGTCGCGGGTGACGCCGCCGCCGATGAAGATCGCGTCCGGGGCTTCAAGGCCTTGCAACGCATCCGGCGCTTTGCCGCGTATCAGCTGCAGGCCAGGTACACCAAGGGCGTCGCGGTTGTGTTCGATCAGGGTTTGGCGGCCTTCATCGGCCTCGATCGCCAGCGCGCGGCAGCTGGGGTGGGCGCGCATCCATTCGATGCCGATGGAGCCGCTGCCCGCGCCCACATCCCACAGCAGTTCGCCGGGCATGGGGGCGAGGCGGGCGAGGGTCATCGCGCGCACGTCGCGCTTGGTCAGTTGGCCGTCGTGCTGGAACGCCGAATCGGGCAACCCCGCCAGGCGCGACAGGCGCGGCGCCGTGGCATCCGCCACACAGTCGATGGCAACCAGGTTCAAATCGGCCACGCATGTGTGTTGCCACGCCTGCGCCAACCCATCGATGCGCTGTTCCTGCGCCCCGCCCAGGTGTTCGAACACGCTCAACCGGCTAGGTCCAAAGCCTGACTCAGCCAATAGCGAGGCGATCAAGGCAGGGCTGCGACCGTCATTGCTCAACACCAACAACCGCACGCCGCTGGCCAGATGCGCGTTAAGCGCCGCCAACGGGCGCGCCACCACGGAGAGCGTCACTACGTCCTGCAACGGCCAGCCCAACCGCGCCGCCGCCAACGACACCGACGACGGCGCCGGCAAGATCAGCAACTCCTGTGCGGCCACTTGCCGCGCCAGGCTGGCCCCTACGCCGTAGAACATCGGGTCGCCGCTGGCCAGCACGCACACAGGCTCACCGCGCCGCGCCAACACCGGCTCCAGGGAAAACGGGCTCGGCCATAATTGCCGCTCGCCCCGAATACACATCGGCAACAGATCCAACTGGCGTTGCCCGCCGATAATCCGTGAGGCGCGCAACAGGGCGTGCCGGGCGTTCCTGCCCAGCCCCTTGAAGCCGTCTTCACCGATGCCTACTACCGTCAGCCAGGGCGACATAGGGATTCCTTGAACGACATCCGACGGGCAGGCTTTTCATGCCGCCGGACAAAGCAGGCATAATACCGCGCCTTTGCCCATGAACCGGTAGCCCCGTGAAGCCAACGCCCGCTGTGAATACCTTGCGCCCCTCGGCTTGTCCGGGGTTGCTGCGTATTGTCCAGGCGCTGGATGGCGGCATCTGCCGGATCAAACTGGCCGGCGGTTCCATCACCGCCGCCCAGGCCCACGCGGTGGCGGACGCCGCCCAAGCCTATGCCGGTGGGGTGATCGAGGCGACCAATCGCGCCAATCTGCAGATTCGCGGCATCGGCGCCGAGCAGGACGCGTTGATTGCCATGCTGCTCGCCGCCGATCTTGGGCCGAATAACCCCGCCGGCGATGACGTGCGCAACCTGATGCTCAGCCCCAGCGCCGGCATTGACCCACAGATGCTGTTCGATACCCGCCCGCTGGCCGAGCAGATCCTCGCCACCTTGCAAAACCATTCGCGGTTTCACCAACTGTCGGCCAAGTTCGCGATCCAGTTGGATGGCGGCGAGGCCCTGGCGATGCTCGACCATCACCATGACCTGTGGCTATCGGCGTTTGTGCGCGATGGCAAGACATTGCTGGCGTTCGGCCTGGCCGGCTGCCCAGGCCAGGATGCCCCCGTGGCGGCGGTGCCGTTGGAGCAGGGCCATACGCTGGTGGTGGCAGTGCTGGAAGCTTTTCTCGACCTGGCGACCCCCGAGCAAACCCGCATGCGCCATCTGGATGTGGATAACCTCATGCGCCGCCTGCGTCTGCCGCTGCTGTCGGTGGAGGGCTTTAAACGCCCGGCCACTGGCGCGTTGCTGCACATCGGAAGTTATCCACAAGAGCAAAAGAATCAGTTCTATGTCACGGCAGGTGCGCCGCTGGGCCGCCTGGACTCGATGATGCTCAAGGGCGCCGCGCAACTGGCCTGCGAGTACGGCGATGGGACGTTGCGCCTGACCCCTTGGCAGGGCGTGTTGCTGCCCAATATCGAGCGTCCGGTCGCGGTGACCCAGCGCTTGGCGCAGTTGGGCTTCCTGTGTGCAATCGACGATCCCCTCGCGCGCCTGATCGCCTGCACCGGTTCCAGCGGCTGCGGCAAAGCCCTGGCCGATACCAAAGCTGACGCTGTGCAACTGGCCGCGCTGCAACCCGGCGTGGAGGTGCACCTGTCCGGCTGCCCGCGCTCCTGCGCTGCGGCGCATACCGCGCCGGTTACCTTGCTGGCGGTAAGCCCCGGTCACTACGACGTCTATTTTCGCGATGCAGCCCAGCCCGGTTTTGGCCGGCTGCAGGCGCGCACCCTTTCTATTGAAGCGACGGGCACCTTGCTGCGTGCCCGCCCACGGAGCAACACCGATGATTGATTACATCCGCGACGGTCAGGAGATCTATCGCAACTCCTTCGCCATTATTCGCGCGGAAGCCAACTTGGCCCGTATCCCGGCTGATTTGGAAAAACTCGCGGTGCGCGTGATTCATGCCTGCGGCATGGTCGAGGCCATCGACGGCTTGCAGTTTTCCGACGGCGCAGGCAAGGCCGGGCGCGATGCACTGGCCGCCGGCGCGCCGATCCTGTGCGACGCGCGCATGGTCTCCGAGGGTGTGACCCGTGCGCGCCTGCCGGCCAACAACCCCGTGATCTGCACCCTGCGCGACGACAGCGTGCCGGAACTGGCGCGGGAGTTGGGCAACACCCGTTCCGCCGCCGCCCTGGAACTGTGGCGCCCACACTTGGAGGGCAGCGTGGTGGTGATCGGCAACGCGCCGACGGCGCTGTTCTATCTGCTGGAGATGCTCGATGCCGGTGCACCGAAACCGGCGTTGATCCTGGGCTTTCCGGTGGGGTTTGTCGGTGCCGCCGAATCCAAGGCGATGCTGGCCGCCGACAGCCGTGGCGTGCCGTTCGTGATCATGCAAGGTCGCCTGGGCGGCAGCGCCATGGCCGCCGCAGCGGTGAATGCGCTCGCCACGGAGGTTGAATAATGTCGGCGCGCGGACGCTTGATCGGCCTGGGCGTGGGCCCCGGCGATCCTGAACTGATCACCGTCAAGGCGCTGCGCCTGCTGCGTGAGTCGCCGGTGGTGGCGTACTTCGTGGCCAAGGGCAAGAAGGGTAACGCCTTCGGCATCATCGAAGACCATCTGGTGCCACAGCAGACCCTGATGCCGCTGGTGTACCCGGTGACCACCGAAGCGCTGCCGGCACCGCTGTCCTACGAGCAGGTGATCAGCGATTTCTACGATACCGCCAGCGTCGATGTGGCCGCGCACCTGGATGCCGGCCGCGACGTGGCGGTGATCTGCGAAGGCGACCCGTTCTTCTACGGCTCCTACATGTACCTTCACGACCGTCTGGCCGAGCGCTACGAAGCGCAGGTCATCCCTGGCGTGTGCTCAATGCTCGGCGGCGCCTCGGTGCTCGGCGCGCCACTGGTGTATCGCAACCAGAGCTTGTCGGTGCTTTCGGGCGTGTTGCCCCATGACGACCTCAAGCGCCGCCTGGCGGACGCTGACGCGGCGGTGATCATGAAGCTGGGGCGCAATTTTCCCAAGGTGCGCCAGGTGCTCGAAGAACTCGGCCTGGCCGAACGCGCGCTGTATGTGGAACGCGCGACCATGGCCAACCAGAAGATCGTGCCGCTGGATCAAGTGGAACCGATGTCGTCGCCATATTTTTCGCTGATCATCGTGCCCGGTGAACGGTGGCAAGGATGATGCGCCCGGCGATTGTCATCCTGGGCCAAGGCAGCTTGGCCACGGCGCGCAAGATCCAGCAGGTTTACCCTGGCGCGCTGATCCACGGCCTGGCGGGGCGTATTGAGGGTGCGGACACCCTCTACAACGAGTTCGGCACCACCCTGCGCCAGCTCTATCAACAGGGCACGCCGTTGATTGCGTTGTGCGCGGCCGGCATCGTGATTCGCACCCTGGCGCCGTTGCTGCTGGAAAAAGGCGAAGAGCCTGCGGTCCTCGCGGTGGCCGAAGACGGCAGCGCTGTGGTGCCGTTGCTGGGTGGGCTGGGTGGGGTCAACGTCATGGCCCGCGAGATCGCGGCTGCGTTGAACGTGGCGGCGGCAATCACCACCAGTGGTGAACTGCGTTTCGGCACTTGCCTGCTCAACCCTCCGAGTGGTTATGAGTTGGCCGATCTGGAGTTGGGCAAGCGTTTCGTCTCCGACCTGCTGGCCGGTGAAAGCGTGCGCATCGAAGGCGCGGCGCCGTGGCTGGAACAGGCCAATCTGCCCCAGGATCAACAGGCGCGCCTGGCGATTCATGTGGGCAGTGCCGAGCGCAAACCTGCGGCCAATGAATTGCTGATCTATCCGAAAACCGTGTGTGTGACCTGTGCTCCGGGCCCGTACTTGGCCGAACGCGTGCGCAGCGCTTTGGGAGAAGCCGGTATTGCCGTGCAATCCCTGGCCTGCCTTCTGGCCAGCCACACGCAGATGGCCGACTCGACGCTGCACGAAGCCGCGCTGGCGCTGGGCGTGCCGCTGCGGTTTGCCGATGTGCAGCCCGGCGCGCAGTTGCTGATCGATGTTGCCGAGCAACCATTGGATGTGTCCAAGCTGGGCCGCGCCCGTGGTCGCCTCGCTGTGATTGGCCTGGGCCCCGGCGCCGCCGAGTTGATGGTGCCGGCGGTGAAAGCCGAACTGGCGCGCTGCACCGATGTACTGGGTTATGAAACCTATGTGCGCATGGCCGGCCCATTCCGTGACGATCAGGTACAGCATTGCACCGACAACCGCGAAGAAATGCAGCGTGCGCGCCATGCTTTCGAACTGGCCGCCCAGGGCCGTTCGGTGGTGGTGGTGTCGTCCGGCGACCCGGGTGTGTTCGCCATGGCTGCGGCGGTAATCGAGGCGTTGCACGAGTCCGACGACCCGGCCTGGCATCAGGTCGACCTGGAAATCCTGCCAGGTGTCTCGGCGTCCCTGGCCACCGCCGCTCAGGCCGGCGCGCCGTTGGGGCATGACTTCTGCGTGATGTCGCTGTCGGACAACCTCAAGCCCTGGTCGATCATCGAAAAACGCCTGGACCTCGCGTCCCAGGCCGACCTGGCCCTGGCGTTCTACAACCCGATTTCGCGTTCGCGCCCGTGGCAACTGGGCCGTGCCCTGGAAATCGTCGCGCTGCATCGCTCGCCGCAAACGCCGGTGGTGCTGGGCCGCGACATTGGCCGCCCCGGCCAGACGCTGCGCGTAACCACCCTGGGTCAACTCACCCCGGACCAGGTGGACATGCGCACCATGGTGCTGATCGGCTCGTCTACCACCTGCACATTCCCGCGGGCCGATGGCGGTACATGGGTCTATACACCGCGTTGGTACGGCGAAAAACCCGGCGCCTGAGGCTGCACGAAAGCTCCGATAAACCCTGGGCGCTCACCGGGTGTTTTCGGAGCTTTTTTCTTTTTTGCACAAGGAAAACCGGAAGGTCCGGCGATGTGCCTCGCAATTGCTGGGCAGCGTTTCGCGCGGCGTGGCGGCGAGCGTTGTTTGTCGTGTGGAAACCCCGCCGGGCGCTGGACTAGGGTGAAGGCAAGCCCCATGTTGGGGTGCTTGTGGAGAACTGGAAAATGGAGCGACATCACAAACGGATCAACAACGTAAAACGGCGCAAATTGATCGCCGCCTACAAACTGCCGGGAGCGCCCGGGGCGCACGCCACGTTACCGCTGGACACCGATGAAGACAGCAACGCCGCGGTGGTTAACAACAGTGTCATGTCGTTTGCCGAGGGCCTGTCCGGGCTGAACCGCGAATACATCCGTAAAAGCTATCTGCTGGCCAGCAGTTACGTGAGCGATGTGTTGAAAGTCCAACGCGGCAGCGAGGCGTGGTACGACGAATTTATCAAGGTGATGATCAGTCTGGGCTGGCTACCGGTGCGCAGTCGGTTCGAGCGCGTCTCCAGCGTCGGCAAGGGCCTGACGGTGCAACTGGCGGCGTTGAATATGATTGCGACGTTGCTGGCTTCGACGTCATTGAGCGGGCCGTTGCTGGCTACGCTGCCCAAGCTCGCGGCGGATGCGCTGGAGGCGCTGAAGCAGCAGCCGACGTCTTTCGAACTGTTCAAACGCAACAGCGCCGTGCACCAGGGCGGTGATTTCGGCCTGGCGTCCTGCGCCGAATCCGACGGTGAATTGACGATGGTGCTGGTGACCTACAGCACCCAGGGCGTGAGTAAACAGGTGGGGTTGCCATTCCTGGAGTGGGATAGCTCCTCGTTCGAGGCCTTCAGCGGGCAAACCTGCCTGGTGCTCAATACCTCGGTGGTCAACGAAAAAACCATCCAGCTGATGCGCGAGAGCGCCGGAGACAAAGTACAGCTGGCAATCGCGAAATACCGGATTTAGGGCACCAGATAGCCGCGCACGCCCGTAAAAATAATCTGCGCGGCAAGGGCGCAAACAAACAAGCCCATCAATCGACTGACAATCTGCAAGCCCTGGTCACCCAAAATGCGTTCGATGCGGTTGGACAAGTACAGCACCACACCCACCGTGAAGCTGGCCAGGGCGATGCTGAGGATGGCCATGATTTTGTCATCCCAGTGCGGCTGGCTGACCCCCATTACCAGCAACGCACCGATGGTGCCGGGGCCGACGGTGAGGGGGATGGTCAGCGGCACGATGGTTACGTCCTGCTGCACGTTATCGGTCTGCACGGCCGACTTACCCTGAGCCATGCCCAGGGCAGAAATGAACAGCACACTGCCGGCGCCGATGCGGAATGCGTCCACGGTGATGCCGAACACACTGAAAATCAACCGGCCGAACAGGTAGAGCAACACACTGGACACCAGTGTTGCCAAGGCCACTTTCCAGGCCAGGCGGCGTCGTTCTTTGCTGGAATAGCCGCGAGTCAGGCTGATAAAGCAGGACAGCACGAAGAACGGGCTGTAGAGCACCAGCATCTTCAGGTAAACGCTGAATAACACGTGGAGCATGGAGGAGGCTCGCGGCAGGAGAAGTGGGGAGAGTCTAACAGGCGCCAGGGGGCAAATGTGGGAGGGCAAGCCCTATCCCACATGGGATTTCAGGTCACGAGGGGGCGTGTTCGGGGCGCTGTTGACGCTGTGCCACCCAGAACTCCACCAGTTCACGCAGTTGCGACAATTCCACTGGCTTGGCCATATGCCCGTCCATACCGGCTTGGCGTGCGCGCTCTTTATGTTCCGAGAGGATGTGCGCGGTGAGCGCGACCACCGGCGTGCGGATGCGTTGGTGGCTGACTTCCCAGGCGCGCAGTTGTTGGGTGGCCGAAAAACCGTCGAGGATTGGCATCTCGCAGTCCATCAACACCAGGTCATAACGCTGGGCTTTCATGGCCTCCAGCGCTTCTTCGCCGTTGCTGGCGGTGTCCGGGTTGAGGTTGAGCTTGCCGAGCATGCCGCGGATAACTTTGGTGGAAATGCTGTTGTCTTCGGCCACCAGGATGCGGAAATCGCTGGGCACGGTGACAGCTTCCGGCGTCGTCAGGACCGGGCGCGGCGTGGCGCTGCCTTTGCTGCGCTGGGTCAGTTCGTCGGCCAGGGTGGTCTTGAGGGTATAGCCGGCCACCGGCTTGGCCAGGATGCGCTTGATCCCGCAGTTACGCGCGATGATCTTGCTCGGCGCGTTGCTGATGCCGGTGAGCATGATCAACAGAATGTCGTGGTTCAGGCTAGGGTCTTCCTTGATCTTCGCCGCCAGTTGCATGCCGGTCATGCCTGGCATGTTCTGGTCCAGCAGCACCACGTCGAAGTAGTCGCGCAGGTGCGCTTTGGTGCGCAGCAGGGCCAGGGCTTCTTTGCCCGAGGGCGCGGCACTGACGTTCAGGCCCCAGGCCGAGCATTGCTGCACCAGCACTTTGCGGCAGGTGTCGTTGTCGTCCACCACCAGCACGCGGGCGCCTTTGAGCGGGCCGTCGAGGTCGGACGTCGGGTGTTCCAGGCGCTCCGGGTCCAGCGGCAGGGTCAGCCATAAGGTGCTGCCCTGATGGCTGCCGCTCTTGATGCCGAATTCGCCGTTCATCAACAGGATCAGCTGGCGCGCGATCACCAACCCCAGGTGGCCGCTCAAACGGGTGGCCGACAGGAAATTCTTACTGTGCAGTTCGCTATGCAGCAGGGCATCGCGCTCGGCGGCTTCCATTGGAATGCCGCTGTCTTGCACGGCGATGCGCAGGCGCGGTTTGGTGCTGCGATCGTCCAAGGCCACCACGATCAGCACTTCGCCTTCGTCGGTTTTCTGCAGGGCGTTTTCCAATAGGCTCAACAGCGCCTGGCGCAGGCGTGTCGGGTCGCCGCTGATAACGCGCGGCACTTGGGGCTGGATAAAGCTGATCAGTTCGACATTCTGCTGCTCGGCCTTGGCGCGGAAGATACTCAGGCAGTCCTCGATCAGCGCATTGAGGTCGAACTGCACATCGTCCAATTCGATCTGCCCGGATTCGAGTTTGGAGATGTCGAGAATCTCGTTGATCAGCGTGAGCAGTTCGTTACCGGCGCTGTGGATGGTCTGCACATAGTCCCGTTGCTTCACCGACAGCGGAGTGCCCAGCAGCAGTTCGGTCATGCCCAGCACGCCGTTCATGGGGGTGCGGATTTCGTGACTGATTTTTGCCAGGAACTCGGCCTTGGCGGCGATCTCGGCATTGCTGGCGGCCAGGTCGCGGCTGAGGCTGAAGCGTGCCTCGACAATCGCGCGCTGGCGCTCGCCCAGAGCCAGGCTCATCAACAGGCCACTCAGGCAAATGAATGCCAGCAGCGTCACGATCAGGCCCTGTGGCGAGACCATCGTCAGGCCCAGCAGCGCCGGCAGGATAATCAGAGTGCCGATATTGAAGACCACCATCCCCGCCACGAACAGTCGCGCTGGACGGTAGCCTTTCTGCCAGTGATACGCTGAAACGAACAACATGCTCAGCCCCGCCAACGCCACCAGCGCGTAGGTGATGATATTCAGGGGCAGGGTGTTGACGAACAACAGCAGCAGACCGCACAGCACGATGAGCAGGATGTCGGCCATCAGCAGCTTGTTCAGTACATGGGGGCCGAGCGGCATAAAGAAGCGATAGGCAAACATCAGCCCGCACGGTGCGGTCAGCAGCAGGGCCAGGTACGCGCCGGGGGTCTGCACTGCGTGCCAGTTGGGCAGCCACGGGCCGACCAGGTTAAGCAGCAGCGCCAGGCTGAGCATCAACAGGGCCTCGCAGGCGGCCAGCCATAGGCTGCTGCGCGAGCGGTGGTAGGCGAACCGTGTGAGGTTATGCAGGATCAGCATCAGCAGGCAGCCGAACAGCAGGCCGTAGATCAGCGTCTGCGTCTGGTTGGCGGCGGCAAGTACGGCCGGTTCCAGAGTGATATAGGGGCGCAGCTCGTGTTCCGAGACCAGCCGCACGTAGACCTCAAGGACGTTCTGACTTTGCGGCAGCGGTAGCATGAAGTCGCTGCTGGGCAGCGGGCGTTCCGTCTGGGCCTGGCGGGTGCCGGTGCTTTGTTGCTCTACCAGGGTGTCACCATCGAGCACGTATAGGTTCAGGTGGGACAGGTCCGGGGCGAAGATGCGCAGCACTTGCTCGTGCTTGCCGGGTTGCAACTTGAAACGTACCCACAACGCACCGTCCGGCTCCGCGGCGGTAATACGGTCCAGTTCGATGGGGCTGAATTGATTGGTGTAACGCGAGGAGCGGATGTCGCTCAGTTGCAGGTCAGCCTGTTCATCAAGCAATACTGCCCAGCCACTGCCTTGCGCGGCGGCCTGGGCCGGGAGCAAGCAGAGCAGCGTCAGCAGACTGACAGTGAAACCTATGGCGATCCTGAGCCAGCGCACGGCGAAATCCCTTCGTAGGTTGATGCACGGGTTAACTATGCGCGGGGTGGCGGGTATACGGCAAGGGCCTTGAGCCCTTGCCTAACCGAACGGATAGCTACTGACAATGCTAGCGATGTTCGAGATTTACTGGCTCTCACCACGCTCGCGGGCAATGGCGCGATAGCCGATGTCCTTGCGGTAGAAGCAGCCCTTCCAGTCGATTGCCGCGGCCAGTTTGTACGCTTGCTGCTGCGCGGCGTCGACACTGGCGCCCATGGCGGTGGCGCACAGCACGCGGCCGCCGGCGGTGACGACCTGGCCGTCCTTGAGCGCAGTGCCCGCATGGAACACCTTGCCTTCCAGCTTAGCCGCCGCTTCCAGGCCTTCAATCACGTCGCCCTTGGCGTAGTCGGCAGGGTAGCCGCCGGCTGCCAGCACAATGCCGACGCTCGGACGTGGGTCCCACTGTGCTTCAACCTTGTCCAAGGCCTGGGCCAGGGCGGCTTCCACCAGCAGCACCAGGCTCGATTGCAGGCGCAGCATCACCGGTTGGGTTTCCGGATCGCCGAAGCGGCAGTTGAACTCGATGACTTTCGGATTGCCGGCTTTGTCGATCATCAGACCGGCGTAGAGGAAACCGGTGTACACGTTGCCTTCGTCGGCCATGCCGCGCACGGTCGGCCAGATCACCTGATCCATCACACGCTGGTGCACATCACTGGTCACCACCGGCGCCGGCGAGTAAGCGCCCATGCCACCGGTGTTCGGGCCAGTGTCGCCGTCGCCGACGCGCTTGTGGTCCTGGCTGGTGGCCATTGGCAGCACGTTCTTGCCGTCGACCATCACGATGAAGCTGGCTTCTTCACCGTCGAGGAATTCTTCGATGACGACACGCGAGCCCGCATCGCCGAAGGCATTGCCGGCGAGCATGTCGCGTACGGCGTCTTCGGCTTCCTGCAGGGTCATCGCTACGATCACGCCTTTACCGGCGGCCAGGCCGTCGGCCTTGATCACGATTGGCGCGCCTTTTTCACGCAGGTAAGCCAGGGCCGGCTCGATCTCGGTGAAGTTCTGGTAATCGGCGGTCGGGATCTTGTGGCGGGCGAGGAAATCCTTGGTAAAGGCTTTCGAGCCTTCCAATTGCGCAGCACCGGCGGTGGGGCCGAAGCAATCCAGGCCACGGCTGCGGAACAGGTCCACCACACCGGCCACCAGCGGTACTTCCGGGCCGACGATGGTCAGGGAAACGTTTTTCTCGGCGAAATCGGCCAGTTGCTCAAGGGCCAGCACGTCGATGGCAACGTTCTGGCATTTGGCTTCAATGGCGGTGCCGGCATTGCCGGGGGCTACGAAAACTGTCTGGACGCGAGGGTCCTGGGCAACTTTCCAGGCCAAGGCGTGTTCACGGCCGCCGCTGCCGATGATCAAAACATTCAAGTCAGACTCCTTCGAGGGAAGTTAAAAGCTGCAAGCGGCAAGTTAAAAGCAATCTGCATTGCCTCTCCCTACGTTGCGCAGCCTCTAATGAATAAGGCTGCAAGCGAAAGTAAAAGCGATCCCGGTCTACTCTTACTTGCCGCTTGCAGCTATAAGCTCGCTACTTCACGCAGTGGATCAGTGGCGGAAGTGGCGCATGCCAGTGAAGACCATGGCAATGCCAGCTTCGTCGGCCGCGGCAATCACTTCGGCGTCGCGCATCGAGCCGCCTGGCTGGATCACGGCAGTCACACCGGCCTTGGCGGCGTTGTCCAGGCCGTCACGGAACGGGAAGAACGCGTCGGACGCCATCACCGAACCGGCCACCTGCAACCCGGCGTGCTCGGCCTTGATCGCGGCGATACGCGCCGAGTTCACGCGGCTCATCTGGCCGGCGCCGACCCCGATGGTCTGGCGGTTCTTGGCGTAGACGATGGCGTTGGATTTAACGTACTTGGCCACTTTCCAGGCGAAGATCAGGTCGTGGATTTCCTGCTCGGTCGGCGCCCGCTGGGTCACCACTTTCAGGTCGTCGGCGCTGATCATGCCGATATCGCGGCTCTGCACCAGCAGGCCGCCGTTGACGCGCTTGTAGTCCCATGCCGCGGCGCGGTCGGCCGACCACTCGCCGCAGGCCAGCAGGCGCACATTGGCCTTGGCTGCGACGATGGCGCGGGCTTCTTCGCTCACGGATGGGGCGATGATCACTTCAACGAATTGACGATCGACGATGGCTTTGGCGGTCTCGGCGTCCAGTTCGCGGTTGAAGGCGATGATGCCGCCGAACGCCGACTCGGTGTCGGTGGCGTAGGCCAGTTCGTAGGCCTGGCGAATGCCGCCTTCGGCGTCCGGGCTGACGGCCACGCCGCACGGGTTGGCGTGCTTGACGATCACGCAGGCCGGCTTGACGAAGCTCTTGACGCACTCCAGCGCAGCGTCGGTGTCGGCCACGTTGTTGTAGGACAGCTCTTTGCCTTGCAACTGGGTCGCGGTGGCGATGCCCACTTCGGCAGGCTTGGCTTCCACGTAGAACGCCGCGCTCTGGTGCGGGTTCTCGCCGTAGCGCATTTCCTGGGCCTTGATGAACTGGCTGTTGAAGGTGCGCGGGAACTGGCTGCGGCCTTCGGTGCTGAGGGTTTCGGCGGCTTGATTAACGGTGCCCATGTAGTTGGCGATCATGCCGTCGTAGGCGGCGGTGTGTTCGAACGCCTTGAGCATCAGGTCGAAACGCTGAGCGTAGGTCAGGCCACCGGCCTTGAGGTTTTCCAGCACGCTGGCGTAGTCGCTGGCATTGACCACAATGGCCACGTCTTTGTGGTTCTTGGCCGCCGAGCGGACCATGGTAGGGCCGCCGATGTCGATGTTTTCGATGGCGGTCGGCAGGTCACAGCCGGGTTTGTTGATGGTGGCTTCGAATGGGTAGAGGTTGACGGCCACCAGGTCGATCGGCTTGATGCCGTGCTCGTTCATGATCGCGTCGTCGGTGCCGCGACGGCCGAGGATGCCGCCGTGGATTTTCGGGTGCAGGGTCTTGACCCGACCGTCCATCATTTCTGCGAAACCGGTGTAGTCCGCGACTTCTACTGCGGCCACGCCGTTGTCCTGCAGCAGTTTGAAGGTCCCGCCCGTGGAGAGGATTTCCACGCCCAGAGCTTCCAGCTCACGGGCAAATTCGAGGATCCCGGTCTTGTCGGAGACACTGATCAAGGCGCGGCGGATCGGCAGGCGGGTGGTCTGGTCGGTCATTTCAATTTCCATCAAAAGCAAAGGAGTCAGCAAAAAAGGCGACCGGTTTTACGCGGGCGCCTTTCTGGTTGGATTGAATGCTTACAGCAAATCGTACTGCTTGAGCTTCTTGCGCAGGGTCCCACGGTTGAGGCCCAGCAGCTCACTGGCTTTGGTCTGGTTGCCCTTGACGTAGTTCATCACGCTTTCGAGCAAGGGCGCCTCGACTTCGGAGAGCACCAGGTTGTACACGTCCGTGACGGAAGCGCCCTCAAGGTGGGCGAAATAATTGTGCAGCGCCTTCTCGACACTCCCGCGAAGGGTCTGACCTTCTTCGCTCGGCGTGTTGAGGTGCTGTTTCAAATTGACGTTGTCGCTCACGGGTGCTGTTCCACTCACTAAAGTCTCGGTCATCATCGTCATGCGGCCACCCCCTCTCCGTCCCCTGTCACCAGGCTCTTGTAACGTCCGGCGAAGAACTCACGAACGTTGGCGCACTGTGCTTCCGTATCATCCAAACGATTGAAGTGGGCGCGAAACTCCTTGGCGCCCGGCAAGGTTGCGAGATACCAGCCCACATGCTTACGAGCAATGCGTACTCCCATGACGTCTCCATAGAAGGCGTGCAGGGCGGCCAGATGCTCTAGCAGAATACGTTCCACCTCGATCAGCGCCGGCGCCGGCAAGGTTTCGCCGGTGCGCAGGAAGTGCTCGATCTCACGAAAAATCCACGGCCGCCCCTGGGCAGCACGGCCAATCAACAGGCCATCGGCACCGGTCGCGTGGAGTACGCGCCGGGCTTTCTCGGCGGAGTCGATATCGCCATTGGCAAAGACCGGCATCGACACCGCCTGCTTGATCGCGGCGATGGTGTCGTACTCGGCTTCACCGGTGTAAAGGTCGGCGCGGGTGCGGCCATGCACCGCCAGCGCTGTAATACCTGCCTGTTCGGCGATCTTCGCCACCGTAAGACCATTCTTGTTGTCCCGGTCCCAGCCGGTGCGAATCTTCAGGGTTACCGGCACATCGACTGCGGCGACAACGGCCTGCAGGATCTCGGCAACCAACTGCTCATCTTTCAACAGCGCTGAACCGGCGGCCTTGTTGCAGACCTTCTTGGCCGGGCAGCCCATGTTGATATCGATAATCTGCGCACCCAGCTCCACGTTGGCCCGGGCCGCATCCGCCAGCATCTGCGCATCTCCACCGGCGATCTGCACCGAGCGGGGCTCGGGATCACCTTCGTGGATCATGCGCATCCGCGACTTGCGGGTGTTCCACAGACTCATGTCGCTGGTGACCATTTCCGAGACTACTAGGCCGGCGCCCAATCGTTTGCACAGCTGACGAAAGGGCTGGTCGGTGACGCCCGCCATAGGGGCGAGAATCAAGCCGTTCTGCAATGTGTATGGGCCGATGCGTACCGCCGACATAGGACTTCCCTGTTGTGGGGCCGGATCATTAGAGTTCGAAAAAGGGTTGGCATGATACCCGCTCTCGATGACTGGATAAAGGCTGAATTGGATAAAATCTGAACAGTTATTTCTTTATCGCCGTCGGTTTGGTTGACCGGCGCGCAGTCAATCTTCCACCGTCAGGTTTCGCTGGTTGAGTCGTTTCACTCGGGGGAGTGGAAGCTCAGGCTGTAATTCACGGCTTTGTTGCCCGGATCGAGGATATCCAGGGAGATATGGATCGGGGTCTGCGATGGCATTTCGCTAACGCCGGCCAGCTCGCCGCTGAGGTATTCGCTCGGTTTGAACCGACGACTGGCAATCAAGCCGCCGTTGAGGTCGGCGAAACGCAGCTCTAGCAGTGGGAAGGGCTGGGAGAAAGTTGCACGGTTGTAGATGATTGCGTCCACCACCAGCGCCCCGGCGAACTCAGGGTGGCTGCGCACCACCAGGTTGCTGCTCTTGATATGGGCGATATCGACCCGTGACGGTACCGTGCAGCCCAGTGTGGGGCACAACTGCTGGAACCACGGACGGTAGGCGTCCTGGCGGGCCAGGTCGTCGAATTGATAGGCGATGTACTGGCCCGCCAGGCCGGCTGCGGCGAGAAGCACCAGCAATAGCCAGATCAGGCGGCGGCCCAGCCCTGAAGGGCGTTTTTGCGCGTAGAGGTGCAGCGGGTCGTCTTCCAGGTCCTGAAGCACGTCGTCGTGGACGCTGGCCGCAGGGCGCGCACGCTTGCGGCGCGGCTGAGGGTGTTCTTCCGGCTCCGGGGTGGGGGTCTCATCGTGTACTGGAGTGACGGGGGGATCGAATGCGTCGGTGTCGCGTATCGACCGCAACGGCGGCTCATCCTCGATCTCGTCGGTGTGGAACGACATCGACGGTTCGGTGCGCTGACGTGTCGCAGCGCCTGGGGTCGCTTCGGGTTCGTCTTCGTCGGCTTGGACACGTTCTTCAGCGGGTTCGCTGAACAGGCTGGCGGCCCACTTTTCCTCTTCGGCCTTGAGCGTGTCGCGGCTGGCGCTGAGGGGTTCTTCCTTCTGCCGACGATCGCCGGGTTGGCGACGGTCGGCGCTCACCGATGCGGCGGGCTGAGTGGGGCGGCGTTCCAGCTTGGCCAGTTCTTCGTCCAGGTCCAGGTGATCCAGATCCAGCTCTTCGGCGCTCCATTGCTTCTGGCTGATCGCGCGCGGCGCCTCGGGCAAGGCCTCGGCGGCTGTCGGCGGCTCGGTCGTCGGCGCAGGCGCAGGCGCAGGCGCATGGGCCGCGCGTTGCTCCAGTAACTGACGAGCCGCGTTGAACACTTGCAGGCACGAGCCACAACGAACTACGCCGCGGGCCACGCTCAATTGAGCATGGTTGACGCGAAAGCGAGTCTGGCAATGTGGGCACTGGGTGACGAAACTGTCGGTCATGCGGCCATCCGATTCAGGCAAGCGCTCATTCTAGCGCCGACGACCGCTGATGCGTACCCAGCCATCGCGGTTAGCGATCGGGTCCAGGTCGAAGTCCTGGGCATAAGCGGCGGCGACTTCATCGCCCTGTTCGGCGAGGATCCCCGACAGCGCCAGGCGCCCGCCGGGCTTGACCAGGCTCGATAGCTGCGGCGCCAGGGACACCAGCGGCCCGGCGAGGATATTGGCCACCAGCACATCGGCCTGCACCTGGGGCAAATCCTGCGGTAGGTAAAGCGGGAATTTGCCTTCAGGAATGTTGTTGCGCCCGGCGTTGTCGCGCGACGCTTCCAAGGCCTGTACATCGATATCGGTGCCGACGGCTTCCTTGGCACCCAGCAGCAGAGCGGCGATTGCCAGAATCCCCGAGCCGCAGCCAAAGTCCAGTACGTGGCTGTCGCGCAGGTCCTGACCGTCGAGCCATTCCAGGCAGAGGGCGGTGGTGGGGTGGGTGCCGGTGCCGAACGCCAGGCCCGGGTCGAGCAGCAGGTTCACCGCGTCCGGCTCCGGGGCCGCGTGCCAGCTCGGCACGATCCACAGGCGCTGGCCAAAACGCATGGGCTGGAAGTTGTCCATCCAACTGCGCTCCCAGTCCTGGTCTTCGATCACTTCGCTGTGATGTTCCGGCAGCGGGCTGCCGGTGAGCAGTTCCAGATGGGCCAGTACGCTGGCGGCTTCGGTGCCGCCCTCGAACAGGGCCAGCAAGTGGGTGTGGGACCACAGTGGGGTGGTGTTCAGTTCGGGTTCGAAGATCGGCTGGTCTTCGGCATCCATAAAGGTCACCGACACGGCGCCCACTTCGAGGAACGCGTCTTCGTAGGTTTCGGCTTGTTCTGGGCTGATGGCGAGACGGACTTGCAGCCAAGGCATGGCGGGCACCTTTGAAAATAATGAGTGTGCGACGACGGGGTCGCGAAAGCGCGCAAGTTTACGCGAGCGGCGGGCAGAAGACGACACTACTGACTGCACGCCGGTCAAATGTGGGGAGGGGGCTTGCCCCCGATAGCGTTGGACCAGTTAGAGATACTCAGACTGACACACTGCAATCGGGGCAAGCCCCCTACCACATTTGGCTTGTGTACATTTTCACAATAGAGGGCTCACAAACAACAAAACCGCCCGAAGGCGGTTTTGTTGGGTGGAGCACTTACTGGTCGGCCAGTTTGTGTTCCAGGTAGTGAATGTTCACACCACCTTCGCAGAAGCCTTCATCGCGGACCAATTCCCGGTGCAGCGGAACGTTGGTCTTGATGCCGTCGACCACGATTTCGTCCAGGGCGTTGCGCATACGGGCCATGGCCTCGTCGCGCGTGGCGCCCCAGGTGATCAGCTTGCCGATCAGCGAGTCGTAGTTGGACGGAACCTTGTAGCCGCTGTACAGGTGCGAATCGACGCGAACGCCGTTGCCGCCCGGAGCATGGAAGTGCTTGACCAGGCCTGGGCTCGGCATAAAGGTTTTCGGGTCTTCGGCATTGATCCGGCACTCCAGGGAGTGGCCATGAATCTTCACGTCAGCCTGGGTGAACGACAGCACGTTGCCGGCGGCGATGCTTAGCATCTCCTTGACGATGTCGATACCGGTGACCATCTCCGAAACCGGATGCTCCACCTGCACGCGAGTGTTCATCTCGATGAAGTAGAAACGACCGTTCTCGTAGAGGAACTCGAAGGTACCGGCGCCACGGTAGTTGATGTCGATGCACGCCTTGACGCAGCGCGCCAGAACTTCCTGGCGAGCGGTTTCGTCCAGGCCCGGAGCCGGCGCTTCTTCCAACACCTTCTGGTGACGGCGTTGCAGCGAGCAGTCACGGTCGCCCAGGTGGATGGCGTGGCCCTGGCCGTCGGACAGTACCTGCACTTCCACGTGACGTGGATTGGTCAGGTATTTCTCCAGATAGACCATCGGGTTGCCGAACCAGGCGCCGGCTTCCGCACGGGTCTGCTTGGCCGCTTCGATCAGGTCTTCTTCTTTGTGCACCACGCGCATGCCGCGACCACCACCACCACCGGCGGCCTTGATGATCACCGGGTAACCGACTTCGCGACCAATGCGCAGGGCGGTTTCCTCGTCTTCAGGCAATGGGCCATCGGAACCCGGAACGGTTGGCACGCCGGCCGCAATCATGGCGTCCTTGGCCGACACCTTGTCGCCCATCAGGCGAATGGTTTCGGCTTTCGGGCCGATGAAGGCGAACCCGGATTTTTCCACCTGTTCGGCGAAATCGGCGTTTTCCGCGAGGAAGCCATAGCCTGGGTGGATGCCATCAGCGCCGGTCACTTCTGCCGCGGCGATGATGTTCGGGATGTTCAGGTAGGAGTTCGAGGCCAGTGGCGGGCCGATGCAGATGCTCTCGTCCGCCAGCTTAACGTGCATCAATTCGGTGTCGGCCGTCGAGTAAACAGCGACGGTCTTGATGCCCTCTTCCTTACAGGCGCGCAGGATACGCAGCGCGATCTCGCCGCGGTTGGCGATCAGGACTTTTTGCAGTTTCTTCGCAGGTTTCAACATCGAAGGTGCTCCGCGGTTCAAACGATGGTGAACAGCGGCTGGTCGTACTCAACCGGCTGACCGTTTTCTACCAGGATGGACTCGATCACGCCGGCTTTTTCAGCGGTGATGTGGTTCATCATTTTCATCGCTTCGACGATGCAAATGGTGTCGCCCACTTTCACGGTCTTGCCCACTTCAACGAAGGCTGGCGAGGTCGGTGCCGGGGTGCGGTAGAAAGTACCGACCATTGGCGACTTGACCACGAAACCGTTCAGCGCAGGAGCTGCCGGTGAGGCAGGAGCAGCCGGGGCAGCCGGTGCAGCGGCTGGTGCAGCAGCAGCCGGAGCCGGCGCTTGCATCTGCGGGGCATAGAATTGTTGAGCTGGGGTCTTGCTGTGGCGGCTGATCCGTACGGACTCTTCGCCTTCCTTGATTTCCAGCTCGTCGATACCGGATTCTTCCAGCAGTTCGATCAACTTCTTAACTTTACGGATATCCATGAATCATCAACTCCCAAGGGTCGGTCAGGGGCGCTTGGCCGGTTGTTCAAGCTGTTCCAGGGCGGCCTCCAGGGCCAGTCGGTAACCGCTGGCGCCAAGGCCGCAGATCACTCCCACCGCTACGTCGGAGAAGTAGGAGTGATGGCGGAAAGGTTCGCGTTTGTGCACGTTCGACAAATGCACTTCGATGAATGGGATGCTCACCGCCAGCAGCGCGTCACGTAATGCAACACTTGTATGCGTAAAAGCGGCTGGATTGATCAGGATAAAGTCCACACCTTCGCCGCGCGCGGCATGGATGCGATCAATCAACTCGTACTCGGCATTGCTTTGCAGGTATTGCAGATGGTGGCCGGCATCACGGGCCCTCTGTTCCAGATTGAGGTTGATCTGATCGAGGGTCACTGCCCCGTAGACGCCCGGTTCACGGGTGCCAAGCAGGTTCAGGTTGGGTCCGTGAAGAACCAGTAAGGTCGCCATCGGCTGTTCCTTGTTATAGAGGTGGGTACGTCAGAACCCGGCGACTATGCCGCAAAGCCTTTGTGACTGTCCAGTTCTATGCAGTAGGCGGCACGATTAGCGAGGATTGCGCAAAATTTATGACTGTGGGTCAGTATCCGGTCATAGGCGACACGTCATGAACCCTATGGAGATCAAGTGTGGAAGGGGGCTTGCCCCCCGATTGCAGTGTGACAGTCTCAGTATCTCTAACTGATCCACCGCTATCGGGGGCAAGCCCCCTCCCACATTAGTTCTTGATATGACGCTGGGACCGGTTAGACGCGGAATGCCTGTACGGCGGTATTGAGCTGCCCACCCAGCACCAGCAAATGCTCACCCTGGCTGCGACCTTGGCCGATACGCAGCAAATTGTCTTCGCCCAGTTGATGAATACGCTCGCTGTTATCGCGAATCTCACTTACCGCGCCACTCTGCTGCGCGGTGACATCGGCGATGCGCACGGCGGTGTCGGAAATGGTCTGGATCGCGCCGACGATTTCGTCCAATGCGCCGTCGGCGGCCTGGGCCTGCTGGGCGGTGGCTTCGGCGTGTTCCACCTGGGCGCGCATGCCTTCCACCGATTGGCGGGCGGCGCTTTGCAGGCCGGCGATCAAGCCTTGGATTTCGGCGGTGGCGCCGGCGGTGCGCTGGGCCAGGGAGCGGACTTCGTCGGCGACCACCGCAAAACCGCGGCCGGCCTCCCCGGCGCGGGCGGCTTCGATGGCTGCGTTGAGTGCGAGCAGGTTGGTCTGGTCGGCGATGGAGCGGATTACCGTCAGCACACCGCCGATGGTGGCGGATTCTTCGGCGAGTTTTTCGATCATCTGCGCGTTTTGCTGTACTTCGCCCACCAGGACATGCAGGCCGGTCAGGCTCAGGCCGATCACCCGCTGGCCCTGTTCCACCGCCTGGCCTGCGCTGCGGCTGGCGCCGGCGGCCTGGCTGGCGTCGCCGGCCACTTGCTGAATGGTCGCTTCCAGTTCACCCAGGGAGTCGCGGATCTGCGCGGTATCGCCGGCCTGGCGCTCGGCGCCGTCGTGCAGGCCGCTGCTCAATTTGGCCAGCGCACGGCTGCTGCCGGCGACTTCTTCGGCATTGCCACGAATGGTGTCTACCAAGTCCACCAGGTAGGCACGCAAGCGGTTCAGGGAGGCTTCGATATCGTGCAGTTCGCGGTTGGTCTTGCCCAGGGCAATCGGTTGGCTGAAGTCGCCCTCTGCCCAGGTCGATAAGGCCGGCGCCAGGCTGGTCAGCACTCGGGCCAGGCGGCGTTGGAGGGTGTCGATCAGCAGCGCGATCAGCAGGATCAGGCCAATCATCACGCCTTGCATCAGGCGCACTTCGCCCTGGATTTTGCCATGCTGCGCGCGCACTACCGGTTCCAGCCCGGCGATGGCCTGTTGCACCGCATTGATCTTCAGATGCGTGGCGGCGGCCAGGTCGGCGCGCTGCTGGATCTGCGCGCGGGTGCGTTTGAGTTCGGCGGGGTAACGGGTCAGCAGGCTGTTGAGTTCGCGCTTGAGGTCGACGCCGCTGTCCTGGGCTTCGGCTTTTTCAGTGTTTTCCAGGCCCATCAACGCGGAGAAGTCATCGGTATTGGATTCGGCGCTGGCTTTCACACCCAGTAATGGCAACTGTTCCAGCAGGTCGGCCTGGCCACGGATCTGGCCGAGTTCGCGCTCCACGTCATCGGCCAGCTCGGCGCGCCCGCTGCTGACCAGTTTGTCGCGGGCCAGTGAGAGTTTGCCCAAGTGCTGGGACGCGGCCAGCAGCGCTGGCAGGTAGCGTGCAGCTTCCGGGGAGTTCACGCCGGTGGCGTACTGGCTCAGCTGTTCCAGGTTCGCACTCAGCTCACGCTCGGCCTGCACCAACAAGGCTTGCGGGTCGCCGGCCAACTTGCCGGCGGCGAGCAGGTCGGTCTTGCTGAAGGCGTCCAGCTCCACCAGGCTGGGGCGTAGGCTCTGCGTCAGCTCGGCGGGCAGTTCATCCAGATGTTGCTGCAGGCTTTCCAGGCTTTGGCTGGCACCGCTCAAACGCAGCGCATCGCCACTGGCCAGATAGTCCTCGATATTGCGTGCCGCCTGGTTCTGAAAGGTCTGCGACAGGCTCAGGTAGCGTTCCATCAGCAGATAAGGGCGCTCCAAGGCGCGTTGCGACCACCATAAGGTCGCCCCCAGCGCCAGGCACACGGCCACTAACAGGAGGGTGTTGAGATTGGTCAGCAGCTTCAGGCGCATGCGTGGTTTCAGCCGGCAGCAAAAGATAAGTGCCTGAAGTTATTGCGTTTCTATTACAGCGTTATGACGGAGTCAGTGGATTCCGATGAAAAGATGGCACTTTGCTTTGATGTGCGCGCCGCCTGTACGCGGTTGCGTCCTCCACCTTTGGCGCGGTACAGCGCCTCGTCGGCCTGGGCCGCCATCATCAGGCTGTCGGAACCGTCGCACAACTCCACCAGGCCGGCGCTGAAGGTGCACCACAGATCATGGGGCTGGGCGGGGTAGTGGATTTCGGCAAAGCGTTCGCGAATTTCATCCAGCACCTTGCAGGCCGATTCCAGGTCGGTGTCGGGCATGACGATGGCGAACTCCTCACCGCCGTAGCGCCCGATAAAGTCGGTCTTGCGCAACCGCTGCTTAAGAAACAGCGCCAGGCTCTTGATCACGCGGTCGCCCATCGGGTGGCCGTGGCTGTCATTGACGCGCTTGAAGTGGTCGATATCGAGCATGGCAAAGCTCAGCGGCTTGTTTTCGCGGCGCGCGCGGAAGCTGCAGTCTTCGAGCAGTTGCAGGATATGGGTGTGGTTGTACAGACCGGTCAGGCTGTCGCGCACCATCCGCGCCTTGAGGTTACGGGCGCGGGCCGCGCGGTTGCGCACGGTGGTGATCAGGTGGCGCGGCTTGATCGGCTTGGTGAGGAAGTCGTCGCCGCCCTCGCTCATGGCATCCAGTTGCTTGTCCAGATCGTCCTCGGCCGACAGGTAGATGATCGGCACGCTCACATAACGGTCATTGTGGCGGATCACCTTGGCCAGCTCGGTGCCGGTGCAGGCGGGCATGTACATGTCGAGGATGATCAGGTCGGGCTGGAAGTCCGCCAGTTCGGCCATGGCCTGGATCGGCTCGATCAAGGTGCGGGTGACGATGCCGGCGCTGTTGAGCAGGCGCTCGGTATGCAGGGCCTGGGCCCGCGAGTCATCGATGATCAGCACTTTATAAGGTTCGTACTGGGCGACGCAGGTCAGCACTTCGATCTTTTCCAGCAGGCTGGAGGCTTCCAGCGTGCCGGTGAGGAATTCCTGGCCCCCGGCGCGAACGGCGGCCAGGCGCGTGGGGGTGTCGGTTTCGTGCAGGCTGAAAAACAGCAGCGGCAGTTTTTGCTCCAGGCCTTCTTGGGCTTCGGCAGCGAGCTTGAGGCCCAGCCCGGTGCCGCAGAAATCCACGTCCATCACGATGGCAGATGGCAGGCGCTCGGCCATGGACGAGCGAAATGCCGCT
Source organism: Pseudomonas rhodesiae (assembly GCF_013285305.1). Lineage (NCBI taxonomy): Bacteria > Pseudomonadati > Pseudomonadota > Gammaproteobacteria > Pseudomonadales > Pseudomonadaceae > Pseudomonas > Pseudomonas rhodesiae. The sequence goes on from NZ_CP054205.1 coordinate 922,633, forward strand.
ACGCTGTCCAGGGACTGTGCGCTCATACCAAAGAATTCCAATTGCTTGGCCAGGCGCTCGGCACGGTCGTGATCGGCCAGCATCACGTAGATCGGCTTGCGCATCGGCGGCAGAAAGGTTTGTTCCAGCTGGTCGCCCTGGCGCAGGCCGGTGCGGGACAAACGCTGCATCAAACGGTTGAGTTCAGTGATCAACTGGCTGCTCAGGCGGCCGCGGTTTTCGTCCACCGCTTTAAGGGATTCGCCGATATGGTGAGCCAGTTGACCGTGCTCGGGCTGTTCGAAGCGCTCGGCAAAGCGCAGCAGGCGTAAATTGGCTTCGCTGAGTTCGGAGAGGTCGGCGCTCGACCATTCGCTGCGTTGCAGGCGCTGCCAGATCTCAAGAATTTGACGTGCCTGATGAATTACCCGCTGGGCAAAGTGCTGCTTGAGGCGCTCACGGCTGGGGTCTTCTGGCTCGGTCATATCCTGACTACTAGGTGAGGGTGCATGCTGAGGTTGACTGATGGCTCTATGCTAGCACCTCTTTTCATGGGAATGAGTGTCATACGTCAATTAACTGTGCGTCTTCGCTATTCAGTTACTGACTCGGTGGTCGCGCTGCGAAAAAAAACGTGCATCCTTATATAGACGAACACGCCCGATACGCCAGTTTGGATAAAACCCCCACACCGACCGGCACGATGGGGTAGGGTTGTGGTCGGAGTGTTTTGAACGCACGCCCTCAATTCAAGTGCATGAACTCAAGTGATTGAAAGGATATCGCCATGCTGGACTGGAAAAACCGTGCAGGCAGTGCCACCGGCCCCGCGCCTGAACCCAAATCGACCAACCGCGGCTATTTTCGTACGCTGCTGATGAGTCGGGCCGTACTCAGCGTACTCGGCCTGTACCTGTTGGTCACCGGCGCTCTGGGCTGGTATTGGAGCGAAGAGCCGGCGTTGTTTCCGGTCCAGCAAAATGCGCAGATCGCTGCCGACAAAGACGGCAAGCAGATGGTCGTGGGCTTCACCACCGTTGAAACCCTCAAGACTGTGGTCGGCACGCTGTTGAACAAACCCGGTGGCTACATTTCTAACGACCGCTTCCCGCCGGGCCTGTGGATGGACAACATGCCCAGCTGGGAATACGGCGTGCTGGTACAGGTGCGCGATCTGACCCGCGCTCTGCGTAAGGACTTCGCCCGCTCCCAGTCCCAATCGGCTGAAGACGCTGACTTGGCCAAGGCCGAGCCACGCTTCAACTTCGACAACAAGAGCTGGGTGCTGCCGTCCAGTGAGTCCGAGTACCAGGAAGGCATCAATTCCCTGAGCCGCTACGAAGCGCGCCTCTCCGATCCCAACCAGAAAGGCGCGCTGTTCTACGCCCGCGCCGACAACCTGAACAATTGGCTGGGCGATGTCGCCACGCGCCTGGGTTCGTTGTCCCAGCGCCTGTCGGCCAGCGTCGGTCGGGTCAAACTCAACACTGCGTTGAAAACCGAGGCGCTCGCGCCGGGTGAAGTGCCGCAGGTTGACGAAGAAGTGGTGGAAACACCGTGGATGCAGATCGACAACGTGTTCTACGAAGCCCGTGGTCAGGCCTGGGCCTTGTCTCACCTGCTGCGTGCGATCGAAGTCGACTTTGCCGATGTGCTGGCCAAGAAGAACGCCACCGTCAGCGTGCGCCAGATCATTCGTGAGCTGGAAGCCTCGCAAGAGCCGGTGTGGAGCCCAATGATCCTCAATGGCAGCGGTTTTGGCGTGCTGGCCAACCATTCGCTGGTCATGGCCAATTACATTTCCCGGGCCAACGCTGCGGTGATCGACCTGCGTCAACTGCTCAACCAGGGTTGATGATGGATGCCAGTCAACGGGAGGAGGCCCATCGCGCGGCCTCCGATGCCGAGCTGATCTGTTGGGTCGACGAGCAGGACAACCTGCTCGGCCACCTCGTCAGGTCCGATCTGCGTGCGCGTGGCTTGATCGGCCGCTGCACGTTTATCTTCCTCTTCAACTCCAAGGGTCAGCTGTGCGTGCATCGGCGCACCCTGAGCAAAGCCCTGTACCCAGGGTTTTGGGACACGGCGGCGGGTGGAATGGTCGCGGCGGGTGAGTCTTACGCGGTGTCGGCGGCCCGTGAATTGGAAGAAGAGTTGGGCGTGGGCGGGGTGGATCTGGTCGAACATGACCATTTCTATTTCGAGGATGGTGACAGTCGGCTCTGGTGTAAATCCTATTCAGCCGTGTGGGATGGCCCTCTGCGGTTACAGCCAGAAGAGGTGATGGAGGCGCGCTTTTTACCCATCAGCAAAGTCTTGCGGGACGCCAAGAAAAAACCTTACTGCCCTGACGCTCAAGAGGGCTTGCGCCGCTATCTGGCCTTGCGTCGCTAAAGTTGCATGAAATGGCGCCATTTGGCTCTTAGCAAGCGTGCTTTTTGCCGTTACACTGCGCGACTTTTCACCCGCGTCGCTTTGGCGATTCGGTAGCGCTGCCCCTGCCTGAGTGGGGCTTCGCGGTCGGCTGACCCTTTTGGGGGCCGATCAGTCTTCATCCTCCCAAGAGGATTGCCGGTGGCCAAAAAAGCCGCATCCTTCGCCGCCCTTGGTGGCCTGGTATTTTCCACCGACGCAGGTCGACACTGCCCGGACTGTCGTCAGCCCGTGGATGCCTGCATCTGCAAACAGACCCTGATTCCCGAAGGCGACGGTATTGCCCGCGTGCGACGCGAGAGCAAGGGCCGTGGCGGCAAGACGGTGACCACCATCACCGGCGTGCCCCTGGCCGCGGAGCCCCTCAAGGAACTGGCCACCACGCTGAAAAAGCGCTGTGGCACCGGTGGCGCGTTGAAAGACGGCGTCATCGAGATCCAGGGCGACCACGTCGAGCTGTTATTGGCCGAGCTGATCAAGCTGGGATACAAGGCCAAGAAGTCCGGCGGCTGAGCCTCTTACCGGCCAGTGTCTAAACTCTGTCCTGCGAGTGGGGTCTACCTCTCTTACAGGCAAATCGTCATTTTCATTCTTTAGACTGCGCCGGCCTCGAACCCGAGGCGGTGCCTTCGACTTCATTTATAGGGGACTTCGATGTCCGTACGACGCACACGCAAAGACGATGGCAGCCAATGGACCGTTGCGGACAGCCGCAGTGTTTATGGGATCCGCCATTGGGGGGCCGGGTATTTCGCGATCAATGACGCCGGTCGCGTTGAAGTTCGTCCAAACGGCCCGAACAGCACGCCCGTCGACCTTTACGAGCAAGTCGACGAACTGCGCAAAAGCGGTCTTTCGCTGCCGCTGCTGGTGCGCTTCCCCGACATCTTGCAAGACCGCGTGCGCCAACTGACCGGTGCTTTCGATTCCAACATCGAACGCCTGGAGTACCAGAGCAAGTACACCGCGCTGTACCCGATCAAGGTGAACCAGCAGGAAGCGGTGATCGAGAACATCATCGCCACCCAGAACGTTTCCATTGGCCTCGAAGCCGGCTCCAAGCCCGAGCTGCTGGCCGTGCTGGCGTTGGCACCAAAGGGCGGCACCATCGTTTGCAACGGTTACAAGGACCGTGAGTTCATCCGTCTGGCGCTGATGGGCCAGAAGCTGGGCCACAACGTGTTTATCGTGATCGAAAAAGAATCCGAAGTCGGCCTGGTGATCGAAGAGGCCGCGAGCCTCAAGGTCAAGCCTCAGGTGGGCTTGCGCGTGCGCTTGTCGTCCTTGGCGTCGAGCAAGTGGGCGGACACCGGTGGCGAGAAATCCAAGTTCGGTTTGTCGGCCGCGCAGTTGCTGTCGGTGGTCGAGCGCTTCCGCGCCGCAGGCCTGGATCAGGGCATTCGTCTGCTGCACTTCCACATGGGCTCGCAGATCGCCAACCTGGCGGACTACCAGCACGGCTTCAAAGAGGCCATTCGTTATTACGGCGAACTGCGTAACCTCGGCCTGCCGGTGGATCACATCGACGTCGGCGGTGGCCTGGGCGTGGACTACGACGGTACTCACTCGCGTAACGCCAGCTCCATCAACTACGACATGGACGACTACGCCGGCGTGGTGGTTGGCATGCTCAAGGAGTTCTGCGACGCGCAGAGCCTGCCGCATCCGAACATTTTCTCCGAAAGCGGCCGTTCGCTGACCGCCCACCACGCCATGCTGGTGGTGCAGGTGACCGACGTCGAGAAACACAACGACGAAATCCCGCTGATCGAGAACAAGGAAAGCCTGCCGGAAACCGTGCAATGGCTGGTGGACCTGCTCGGCCCGACCGACATCGAAATGGTCACCGAAACCTACTGGCGCGCTACCCACTACATGAGCGACGTGGCTGCCCAGTACGCCGACGGCAAACTGACCCTTTCGGAAAAAGCCCTGGCCGAACAGTGCTACTTCGCCGTGTGCCGTCGCCTGCATAACTCGCTGAAAGCCCGCCAGCGCTCGCACCGCCAAGTACTGGACGAACTCAACGACAAACTGGCCGATAAGTACATCTGCAACTTCTCGGTCTTCCAGAGCCTGCCCGACACCTGGGCCATCGGCCAAGTGCTGCCGATCCTGCCGCTGCACCGTCTCGACGAAGAGCCGCTGCGCCGTGCGGTACTGCAGGACCTGACCTGCGACTCCGACGGCAAGATCAAGCAATACGTCGACGAGCAGAGCATCGAAACCAGCCTGCCGGTACACGCCCTGAAGGAAGGCGAGGACTACCTGCTGGGTATCTTCCTGGTCGGCGCCTACCAGGAAATTCTCGGCGACATGCACAACCTGTTTGGCGACACCGACTCGGTGAACATCTACCAGCGTGAAGACGGCTCGGTGTACAGCGCCGGGATCGAAACCCACGACACCATCGAAGACATGCTGCGCTACGTGCACTTGTCGCCGGAAGAGTTGATGACGCACTACCGTGACAAGTGCGCCAGCGCGAAGATCAGCGCGTCGGAGCGTACCCAGTTCCTGGATGCGTTGCGTCTGGGGCTGACGCGTTCGTCCTACTTGTCTTCCTGATACCGTCTTGAGCGACGCACGGTGTTTTCCGTGCGTCGTATCGGCGGGCGCTTCAGTGCACTTTCAGGCACACACTGTGCCCGCATTGAGCGGTATTGAACTCAAGGCTAAGTCGGTCAATTCTGTCAACGTTACCGTTTCTACGGTGCACCATGACAACTCGGTCATCAATGGGCAGCTCAACTCGACCTTTTGGCCCAAGTTGGTGAACATCGGCTTCTTGGGTGACTATCAGATTGAACTGGGTGCTGTTTTCCACCTCCAGCATGCCCTGAACATTGGCCGGCCCTTGCCCATTAGTGCAGCCAGCAGTGGTTGCGAGTGTGCAAGCGGCGGCCATCCACAGTGCTTTCGTGATGTTCATATCCGACTCTCCTTGAATGTATGGGATGGGGATTACCCATGACCATTCAACGCCCGGCGGGTCGGTTTGTAACCTGTGAAAACTAACAGGTCGGATCGCCAAACCATTGGTTCTTTTTGCTCAAGCGCCACGCGATAACCCACAAGGTTAAACTGCGCAGCGCCATAAACAGCAGGAAGCTGATCCACAACCCGTGATTGCCCAGCCCCTGCAAGACCCACGCGAACGGCAGCACGATCAATACCGTCAACAACATCCCATCGCGCATTTCCCGCGCCCGCGTGGCACCGATAAACAGCCCATCCAGCAGATAACTCCACACCGCAATCAAGGGCAGTACCGCCAGGTAAGGCAGGTAGGTGTCGGCGGTTTCGCGCACGCTGGGGATATCGGTCTGCATGGCGATAAACAGATGGCCGGCGACGCTGAACAACAATGCAAATCCAAGGCTGGCGATCAGTGACCAGCCACCGGCCACTACCAGCGAGCGGCGCAAGGTTTGCCGGTCCCGTGCGCCGATGGCGTGACCGCACAGTGCCTCCACCGCGTGGGCCAGGCCGTCCAGGGCGTGGGCGGTCAGCAGTAGGCCGTTGAGCAGCAGCGCATTGGCCGCCACGGTGGCGTCGCCCAGGCGCGCGCCTTGCACCGTGATCATGAAAAACACTGACTGCAACGCCAGGCTGCGGATAAAAATGTCGCGGTTGACCGCCAGCAACGGGCGCCAGCTCTGCCAGCGCTTGAGGGCCGCCCAGGCGATATGCCCGGGGTAGGCGCGTAGGGCTTTTTGCGTGAGGGCCAGGCCAAGCAAGGCACCGGTCCACTCGGCGATGACCGAGGCGCGTGCCGACCCCGCGACGCCCCACTCCAGGCCAAGCACGAACCAAAGGTTCAGGGCGATATTGACCAAGTTGGTGGTCAGCAGAATCGCCAGCGGCGCGCGGGCGTTCTGCGTGCCGAGGAACCAGCCAACCAGCGCATAGCTGGCCAGTGCAGCGGGCAGGCCGAACAGGCGGGTGTGGAAAAAATCCCGGGTCAGTTGATTCAGTTGCGCGGACGGCTGCATCCATTCCAGTGCCATATGGCTCAGGGGGATGCCCACCGTGCCCAGCAATATGGCCAGCCCAAGCGCCAGCAGCAAGCCTTGCAGCAGGATCTGTCGCAGCGCTGCGCCATCCTTGCGCCCGGCGGCCTGAGCGGCGAAACCAGTGGAGCCCATGCGCAGAAAACCCATGGCCCAGGCCAAAAAGGTGTACAGGCTGGCACCCACGGCCACCGCGCCCAATTGGTGGGCATGCGGCAAATGGCCGATCACCATGCTGTCGACCAGGGCAACCAACGGCACCGAGATGTTCGACAGAATCATCGGCGCAGCCAGGGCCCATACGCGGCGGTGGGTGGGGCGGTCGCGCCAGTCGGTCAGTAAGGTGGACATGCAGGCTCCTTGGGGGAACGACATTGTAACCATCCATTAGCCATGCAGCAGAGCCAATGTGGGAGGCGGCTGTGGGATTTGGCTGGGGGTTTCAAACGGCTGCGAACCAACCCACCCTCCGTCGGTCAATGTGACCAGCACCACATCGGCCCCGCTCGGGCTGATATATAGTTCACACCCCCGGTTCCCTCTGACAACGAGTGCCCCATGCTTAACAAAGGATTGTTCCTGGCCTGCGCCCTGGCCCTGCTGAGCGCCTGCGATTCTTCCGATAAACCCACTGCGCCCACCGCACCCGTGGCGATCACCAGCACCGCCCCCAAGCCGATCAAAGCGGCGGTGGATGTGGCGGCGCTGAAGCAGCGCTACGCCGGGCGTGAATTAAGCGTGGTAGACGTGTCCGAGGTGCAGTTGGACGGTGCCAGCACGCTATCGGTGAGCTTCTCCATTCCCCTGGACCCGGAGCAGAAGTTTGCCGACAAGCTGCACCTGGTCGACAGTAAGTCCGGCAAGGTCGACGGCGCCTGGGAACTCTCCGATAACCTGATGGAATTGCGCCTGCGTCACCTCGAACCGCAGCGCAAACTGGTGCTCACCGTCGACGCCGGGCTCAAGGCCGTCAACGATAGTAAACTCGCCGCCGAGCACATCGCCCGCCTGGAAACCCGAGACCTGCAAGCCACCGTCGGCTTCGCCAGTCGCGGCACCCTGCTGCCGACGCGCCTGGCCGAGGGCCTGCCGGTGATCGCGCTGAACGTCGACAAAATCGACGTCGAATTCTTCCGCATCAAGCCCGAGTCCCTGCCGTCGTTCCTGGCGCAGTGGGGGCGCAATACCAGCCTGCAAAGTTACGAGTCCCGCGAGTTGCTGCCCATGGCCGATCTGGTCTACGGCGGGCGTTTCGATTTGAACCCTGCGCGCAATACCCGCGAAACCCTGCTGCTGCCGATCGCTGGCCTCAAGCAATTACAGCAGCCAGGCGTATACCTGGCGGTGATGCGTGCGTCGGGCACGTATAACTATTCCCAACCGGCCACGCTGTTCACCCTGAGCGACATTGGCCTGTCGGTGCACCGCTACAGCAATCGCCTCGACGTTTTTACCCAGGCCCTGGAAGGCGGCAAAGCCCTGAATGACGTGGACCTGGAAGTGCTGGATGGCGATGGCCGCGTGCTGGCCGAGGGCAAGACCGAAAAGGGCGGCCACGCGCAGTTGCCGCTGCCGAAAAAAGCCCAGGTGTTGTTGGCCAAACAGGGTGAGCAGACCAGCCTGTTGCGCCTGGATAGCGCCGCGCTGGACCTGGCCGAATTCGACATCGGCGGCCAGCCGTCCCACCCCTTGCAGTTCTTTGTATTCGGCCCGCGCGACCTGTATCGCCCAGGCGAAACCGTGCTGCTCAACGCCTTGCTGCGGGACAAGGACGGCAACACGGTCAAGCCGCAGCCGGTGAGCGTCGAAGTGCGTCGTCCGGATGAACAGGTCAGCCGCAAATTCGTGTGGGATGCCGACGCGTCCGGCCTCTATCAATACGCCCTGCAATTGGCCGGCGAAGCGCCGACCGGGCGCTGGCAACTGGTGTTCGACCTGGGCGACGGCAAGCCGCAGTTGTACGAATTCCTCGTTGAAGACTTCCTGCCCGAACGCTTGGCCCTGGAACTCAAGGGCAGCGACACGCCGTTGAGCCCGGCGGACAGCCCGCAAATCCAGCTCACGGGGCGCTACCTCTACGGCGCGCCGGCTTCGGGTAACCGGGTGAGCGGCCAGGTTTATGTGCGGCCGTTGCGCGAGGCGGTCAAGTCGCTGCCGGGCTACGAGTTCGGTTCCGTCACCGAGGAGGACCTGAGCCAGGATTTCGAGATCGACGAAAACGTGCTCGACGCCAAGGGCCAGGAGGTTCTGAGCCTGGAGAGCAAGTGGGCCGAGGCCAAGTCGCCGCTGCAACTGATCGTGCAGGCCAGCCTGCATGAGTCGGGCGGGCGGCCGATCACTCGGCGCCTGGTGCAGCCGATCTGGCCGGCCAAGCAACTGCCGGGCCTGCGCGGGCTGTTTGACGGCAAGGAAACCAATGGCGACGGCCCGGCGGAATTCGAAGTGCTGCTGGCCAACCAGGACGGCCAGAAGCTTGCCGCGCCCAACCTCAAGGTGCGCCTGGTGCGCGAGCGCCGTGACTACTACTGGAACTACTCCGACAACGACGGCTGGAGCTACCACTACAACGAAAAATTCCTCAACCTCGACGAGCAGACCCTCAACATCAAGGCCGGTGATACCGCCAAGGTCAGCTTCCAGGTGGAGTGGGGGCCGTATCGCGTCGAGGTCGAAGACCCGCAGACCGGCCTAGTCAGCAGCCTGCGTTTCTGGGCCGGTTATCAGGCCCAGGACAACACCGAAGGCGGCGCCGTGCGCCCCGATCAGGTCAAGCTGGCGCTGGATAAGCCAGCCTATGGCGATGGCGATACCGCTAACATCACGGTCACGCCGCCGGCCGCCGGTAAGGGTTACTTGCTGGTGGAATCCGCCGAAGGGCCGCTGTGGTGGCAGGAAATCGACGTGCCGGCCGAAGGCAAGAGTTTTGCCGTGAAGCTTGACCCGAAATGGTCGCGCCATGACCTGTATGTCAGCGCCCTGGTGATTCGTCCCGGCGAGCGCAAAGCCAATATCACCCCGAAACGCGCGGTGGGCCTGCTGCACTTGCCCCTGGATCGCACCCAGCGCAAGCTCGGCGTGACCCTCAGCGCTCCGGAAAAAATGCGTCCCAAGCAGCCGCTCACGGTGAAGGTCGCAGCCAGGAATGCCGACGGCAGCGTGCCTAAACAAGTGCATGTGCTGGTGGCAGCGGTGGACGTGGGCATCCTCAATATCACCGAATATCCGACGCCCGACCCGTACGCCAGCCTGTTCGGCCGTAAGGCTTATGGCGTGGATCAGTTCGACATCTACGGCCAGTTGATCGAAGCCGGCCAGGGCCGTCTGGCCAGCCTGGCGTTCGGCGGTGACGCGGCGTTGGCCAAAGGTGGCAAACGCCCTGACACCAGCCTGACCATCGTGGCGCTGCAAAGCGCGCCGGTGACGTTGAATGACAAGGGCGAGGGTGAAGTCAGCGTCAATATTCCTGACTTCAACGGCGAGTTGCGCCTGATGGCCCAGGCTTGGAGCGATGACCGCTACGGCATGGCCGAAGCCAAGACCGTAGTCGCCGCACCCCTGGTGGCCGAACTGTCGGCGCCGCGCTTCCTGGCCGGCGGCGACCAGACGAGCCTGGCGTTGGACCTGTCCAACCTGTCGGGCAAGGCGCAGAAGCTCGATGTGCAACTGAGTGCCGAAGGCCAGTTGGAACTGGTCGATGCCGGCGCGCAATCGGTCGAACTCAAGCAAGGCCAGCGCACCACGCTGCGCATCCCGGTGAAAGCCTGGGGCGGGCTGGGGCAGGGCAAGCTCAAGGTCACCGTCAATGGCCTGGACCTGCCGGGCGAACAGCTGCCGCCGTTCAGCCGCGAATGGACGTTGGGCGTGCGCCCAGCCTACCCGGCGCTGCTCAAGCATTACCGCGCGGTGCTCAAAAGCGAACCGTGGAGCTTGCCCGTTGGCACGCTGGATCAATTCGATGCCTCGGGGCGTGAAGCCTTGCTGAGCCTGTCGAGCCGGCCGCCGTTGAACCTGGGCGCGCAGATCAGTGCGCTCAAGGCCTATCCCTACGGTTGCCTGGAGCAGACCGCCAGCGGCCTGTATCCCTCGCTGTATGCCGATGACGCGTTGCTCAAGCGCCTGGGTATCAAGGGTGAGTCGGACGCCGAGCGCAAGCGCAAAATCGAACTGGGCATCGAACGCCTGCTGGGCATGCAGCGCTATAACGGCAGCTTTGGCTTGTGGGGTGCCGATGGCGAAGAGGAATATTGGCTGACCGCGTACGTCACCGACTTCCTGCTGCGCGCCCGTGACCAGGGTTTTGCCGTACCGGCCGAGGCCCTGAAAAAAGCCAGCGAGCGCCTGCTGCGTTATGTGCAGGAGCGCAACCTGATCGACGTCGACTACAGCGACAACGCCGACCACACCCGCTTCGCCGTGCAGGCTTATGCCGGCATGGTCCTGGCGCGCAGCCAGCAGGCGCCGTTAGGGGCGTTGCGCAGTCTGTTCGAGCGGCGCAGCGATGCGCGCTCGGGGTTGCCGTTGGTGCAGTTGGCGATTGCCCTGCAGAAAATGGGCGACCAACCGCGTGCCGATCAAGCCTTGCTCGCCGGCCTTGCCGCACAGCGCAGTAACAAGGATTGGCTGGCCGATTACGGCAGCCCATTGCGCGATCAGGCGATGATCCTGGCGCTGCTTGAAGAAAACGACCTAGCCAAGGGCAAGCGCGAGGAGCGGCTGTTTACCTTGTCGGATCAATTGGCGGCCAGCCCGTATCTGTCGACCCAGGAGCGCAATTCGCTGTTCCTCGCCGGGCGTCTGGGGTTCGCGCAACCGGAGGCCAACTGGCAAGTGTCGCTTACCGGCAGCGGCGGGGTGCATGAGTTGAATAATCAGCAGTCGACACTGGCATTGGACGGCAAGCTGCTGTCCGCCGACCTGGCCCTGAGCAATCAGGGGGAGACGCCGGTGTACCAGCAACTGACGATCTCCGGTTACCCACAAGTCCCGCCGGCACCGGGGGGCGACAACCTGAGCATCCGCCGCGAGTACCTGGGCATGAACGGTCAGCCGTTGAACCTGCGCAACCTCAACAGCGGCGATCTGGTGCTGGTGCATGTGGCAGTCAAAGCCAAGCAACGGGTGCCGGACGCTCTGGTGGTGGATTTGCTCCCCGCAGGCCTGGAGCTGGAAAACCAGAACCTGGCACAAAGCGCCGCCAGCCTGGATAACGCCAGCAGCCAAGTGAAGGAGTGGCGTGAGTCGATGCAGAACGCATCGCTCAAGCACCAGGAGTTCCGCGATGACCGCTACGTGGCGGCCTTGAATCTGGACAGCGATGTCACCACGCACCTGCTGTACCTGGCGCGTGCCGTAACGCCGGGCACCTATCGCGTGCCGCCGCCGCAGGTGGAGTCGATGTATCGGCCGAACTGGCAGGCGGTGGGTGAGACCCCGGCGGATCTGGTGATCAAGGGGCGCTGATTTCTCAACTCGGAATCGGCGCTAATGTGAGAGGGAGCTTGCTCCCGATGGCGGTGGGTCAGTTGCCAGGTGCGTTGACTGGAGCGCTGCTATCGGGGGCAAGCCCCCTCCCACAGGGGGCTGTGGCGTGCTTAACGTTAATGCACGACCCAACTGAGCAGCCACAGGCCGAGCATCAGCCAGATGATGCCCATGATGATCGACGCCCGCATAAAGGCGCGTACGGCCGAGTAGAGCAGCATCAGGCCGATGATCAGGGTGATGATGCTGATGATCGAAGTGTCCATGCCCAAGGTGCGGGACAGGCCTTCGACGAAGTTGCTGCCGGCGTGGGTCAGGGCGCCGAACAGTCCGCTGAGGCCGTCGACGATAAAGCGGATGACGGAACCGAGCGCCTGGCCCAGCCATTCGAAGAAGCTTTCTACCTGCATATATGTGTCCTGATCAAAAGGTGGGCGGGTGTGTGCCTTTGGTTGTTATTGCAGCGGGCTAGTTCCCCACAAGCATAGAGGTTTGCCGGTTTGAGGTTTCGTTTATTCATGGCTGGATTCACTCGGCTCCCACGGTTGCTGCGCTGGTTTATGGGTGCTGTGCTGTCAGTGATTGCGCTGCTGTGGCTGGCTGACCGCATCTGGCCCTTGCCGCTGCCTCAGGATGATTTGGCGCGGGTGGTGCTGGCCGAGGATGGCACGCCGTTGTGGCGATTTGCCGATGCCGACGGCGTGTGGCGCTATCCGGTGCAGACCAGTGAGGTGTCGCCGTATTACCTCGATGCGCTGCTCACCTATGAAGACCGCTGGTTTTATCAGCATCCGGGGGTGAACCCGCTGGCGTTGGTGCGGGCGACCTGGCAGAACCTGGCCGGGGAACGGGTGGTGTCGGGTGGCAGTACCCTGTCGATGCAGGTGGCGCGCCTGCTGGACCCGCACTCGCGCACCTTGCACGGCAAGTTGCGTCAGTTGTGGCGCACAGCCCAGTTGGAGTGGCACCTGTCCAAGGCCGAGATCCTCAACCTGTACCTCAACCGCGCGCCCTTCGGTGGCACCTTGCAGGGCGTGGCGGCGGCCAGTTGGGCGTACCTGGGCAAATCCCCGGCGCAGTTGACCCACGCCGAGGCCGCGTTGCTGGCGGTATTACCACAGGCGCCCAGCCGCCTGCGCCCGGATCGCCATCCGCAACGTGCGCAGCAGGCCCGCGATAAGGTGCTGCGGCGCCTCGCCGAATTCCAGGTATGGCCGCAAACGGCGGTCGATGAAGCCCTGGAAGAACCGCTGCTGCTCGCTCCGCGCCAGGAGCCCAGCCTCGCGCCGTTGCTTGCGCGACGCCTGAACCGTCCCGACAGCCCGCCGTTGATCCGCACCACCCTGGACGCCTCCTTGCAGCGCCGTCTGGAAGACCTGCTGCTGGGCTGGCGTGCGCGTCTGCCGGAGCACACCTCGGCCGCGATCCTGGTGGTAGAAGAAGAAACCATGGCGGTGCGCGCCTACTTGGGTTCGGTGGACATCAACGATGCCAGGCGCTTCGGGCATGTGGACATGGTCAGCGCCTTGCGCTCGCCGGGCTCCACCTTGAAACCCTTCCTGTACGGCATGGCGCTGGACGACGGCTTGATTCATTCCGAGTCGCTGCTGCAGGACGTGCCTCGGCGCTACGGCGATTACCGCCCGGGCAACTTTTCCATGGGCTTTACCGGTGCGGTGCCGGCGAGTACGGCGCTGTCCAGTTCCCTCAACCTGCCGGCGGTGCAGTTGCTTGAAGCCTACGGGCCCAAGCGTTTTGCCGCGCAGATGCGCATCGGCGGCGTGCCCCTGGCGCTGCCGGCGCTGGCCGAGCCGAATTTGGCGCTGATTCTGGGCGGCGCCGGCAGCCGCCTTGAGGATCTGGTGAGCGGCTACAGCGCTTTCGCCCGCGACGGCAAGAGCGCCACTCTGCGCTTTCAACCGGACGATACGCTCAGAGAGCGGCCGTTACTGTCGCCAGGTGCCGCCTGGATTGTGCGGCGCATCCTCAGCGGCCAGGCCCGGCCGGACCGCGACCCGCGCGCCGAGTTGGTCCAGCGCCCGGTGCTGGCCTGGAAAACCGGCACCAGCTACGGCTTTCGCGATGCCTGGGCGATTGGTGTGGGGCCGCGCTACTTGATCGGCATCTGGATCGGCCGCCCGGACGGCACGCCCGTGCCCGGTCAGTTCGGTCTGGCGTCGGCGGCGCCACTGATGCTGCAAGTGCACGATGTGCTGACCAACCGCGACAGCCAGCGCGGTATCAGCGCGCCGGTCAAAGCGGTGCCGGCCAATGTCGGCGTGGCGGCGATCTGTTGGCCGCTGGGCCAGCCTATGAGCCGCACCGACCCCAATTGCCGACGCCAGCGCTTTGCCTGGACCCTGGACAACACCACGCCGCCGACCTTGCAGGCATTGGATCAACCGCTCAGCGTAGGGCTGATGGAAAACGTGTGGGTCAACGCCAAAGGCTTGCGAGTGGATGCCCACTGCCCCGGCGCGCAGGCCAGGAATATCGCCCTATGGCCTGCGCCGCTGGAGCCCTGGTTGCCCAGGGCCGAACGCCGTGAAGCACGCATTCCGGCGGCCGACCCGGACTGCCCGCCACCGGCCTTGGCGGCCTCTTCACCGCTGTCGATTGTCGGCGTGCGCGAAGGCGACCAACTGCGCCTGCCGGCCGGCAGCCAGCAGGCTTTGCAGCTGAAGCTATCGGCCCTGGGCGGCAGCGGCCGGCGCTGGTGGTTCCTCAACGGCGCGCCACTGGGCGACAGTGCCAACCAGGGCAGCATCAATGCCAGTTTCGAGCGCTTGGGCCGCTATCAGCTCAGTGTGTTGGATGAGGCCGGTCAAACCGCCAGGCTTGAATTCAGCGTGGTGGATTAGGGCCTCATCGGGGGCAAGCCCCCTCCCACTTTTTGTTATGTAAATGCATTCAAATGTGGGAGGGGGCTTGCCCCCGATGGCGGCCTGAAGGCGACTCACTGCGCGGCCGGCAGCCAGCAGGCTTTGCAGTTGAAGCTATCGGCCCTGGGCGGCAGTGGCCGGCGCTGGTGGTTCCTCAACGGCGCGCCACTGGGCGACAGTGCCAACCAGGGCAGCATCAATGCCAGCTTCGAGCGCTTGGGCCGCTATCAGCTCAGTGTGCTGGATGAGGCCGGTCAAACCGCCCGGCTTGAATTCAGCGTGGTGGATTAGGGCCTCATCGGGGGCAAGCCCCTCCCACTTTTTGTTATGTAAATGCATTCAAATGTGGGAGGGGGCTTGCCCCCGATGGCGGCCTGAAGGCGACTCACTGCGCGGCCGGCAGCCAGCAGGCTTTGCAGTTGAAGCTATCCGCCCTGGGCGGCAGCGGCCGGCGCTGGTGGTTCCTCAACGGCGCGCCACTGGGCGACAGTGCCAACCAGGACAGCATCAATGCCAGCTTCGAGCGCTTGGGCCGCTATCAGCTCAGTGTGTTGGATGAGGCCGGTCAAACCGCCAGGCTTGAATTCAGCGTGGTGGATTAGGGCCTCATCGGGGGCAAGCCCCCTCCCACTTTTTGGTATGTAAATGCATTCAAATGTGGGAGGGGGCTTGCCCCCGATGGCGGCCTGAAGGCGACTCACTGCGCGGCCGGCAGCCAGCAGGCTTTGCAGTTGAAGCTATCGGCCCTGGGCGGCAGCGGCCGGCTCAACGGCGCGCCACTGGGCGACAGTGCCAACCAGGGCAGCATCAATGCCAGCTTCGAGCGCTTGGGCCGCTATCAGCTCAGTGTGCTGGATGAGGCCGGTCAAACCGCCAGGCTTGTATTCAGCGTGGTGGATTAGGGCCTCATCGGGGGCAAGCCCCCTCCCACTTTTTGATATGTAAATGCATTCAAATGTGGGAGGGGGCTTGCCCCCGATGGCGGCCTGAAGGCCATCCCAGGTGATTCACTTGCCTTCAACGCTCATCCCCCCGAAGCTATACACCTTCAGGAGCCCGCCCCATGAACCTCGAACACCTCACCGAACGCCTGCATCGCATCCGCGATACCAACGACTGGAAACCGTTTCACAGCCCGAAAAACCTGGCCATGGCCGCCAGTGTGGAAATGGCCGAGTTGGTGGAAATCTTCCAATGGCTCACCGAAGACCAATCCCGCCAATTGCCCGCCGACAAACTCGCCCACGCCGGCCAGGAAGTCGGCGATATCGTGTTGTATCTGTTGTTGCTGTGCAGTGAGCTGGGCCTGGACATGAACGAGGTGGTGCGCGCCAAACTGGCCGATAGCGAACGGCGGTTTATCCATGAGTGACCGTCACTTCGACCAACTGGCCACGCGCTTCGCCGAAAAAATCTATGGCGGCGCCAAAGGCGCGATCCGCCTGGCGGTGTTGCAGGCCGACCTAACCGAAGCCTTGCCGCAGCGCCCTTTGCGCGTGCTGGATATCGGTGCCGGGCTCGGGCATATGTCCCTGTGGCTGGCCGAGCGTGGGCATCAGGTGACGCTGGCCGAACCCGCCGCGCCGATGCTCGAAGGTGCTCGCCAACGCTTCGCCGAAGCCGGGCAGCACGCTACCTTCATCCACGCGCCGTGGCAGGAACTGCTCGGCCAGCTCACCGAACCCTATGACCTGGTGCTGTGCCACGCCGTGCTGGAGTGGCTGGCCGAACCCCACGCCATCCTGCCGGTGTTGCATCAGCTGACCGCGCCGGGGGGCTGGTTGTCCCTGGCGTTCTACAACCGCGATGCGCTGATCTACCGCAACCTGCTCAAAGGCCATTTCCGCAAAATGCGCAAGAACGACATGGCCGGCGAAAAGCAAAGCCTTACTCCGCAACAGCCCCTCGACCCGCGAGAGCTGGCGGCGCAACTCGAAGGGTTGTGGCAGGTCGAAAGCCAAAGTGGCGTGCGGGTGTTCCACGACTATATGCCGGTGGAGTTCCAGGCCCGCGCCGCCTTGCAGGATCTTGTCGAGATGGAGCTCGCTCATCGTCGTCACCCAAGCTTTGCCGGACTTGGGCGTTATTTGCACTGGATCTGCCGTCCGGTTTAAGCGGTTCAGTCTGCGGAGGTCGAAATGCGTCGTCTGTGTTTGATCCTGCTGTCCCTCGGGCTCGGAGCATGCTCCAGCCCCAACCCTTACGTGGCCGCTTCGGCCCCGATCCCGCCGGCGCCGCCCCAGGCCGCCACCACGTTCGATGCCAGTGCCTACCCGGCGCCGGTGCGTGACTACGGTGCTTACCGCAATTGGGCTTGGCGCAATGGCCAATTACCGGCGGGCACCGCGTGGGCCGATTCGGCGCAGATCGCCGAAGCGGTCAGCGGGGCCCTCGACCAGCGCGGCCTGCGCCCGCTGCATGACAACCGCCCGGCGGACCTGCTGGTGAGCGCCGATGTTCGCCAGGAGAAGCGCCTGCGCCAAGTCCAGGATGATTACGGCTATGGTTACGGCGGCTATAACCGCTATGGCCCAGGCTACGGCATGTACAACAGCGTGCCGGTGGTGCGCACCTATGAAGTGCAAGTGGTGGTGGTTCGCATCAACCTGTTCGATGCCCGCAGCGGCCAGCCGGTGTGGAGCGCCAGCGCGGAAACCAGCAGCCAGGGCAGCCTCAGCGAGCGGGCCGATGCGCTGCGCCAGGCGGTACAAAAGGCCATGGCCGCGTATCCGCCGCATTAACCGCTATTCTCATTTAACGTGTCTGCCGCTTTTTGGAGAACCACCATGTTTCGTCGTATCGCTACGCTTGCGTTTGCTGTGCTGCTGAGCGGTTGCCAGACCAGTCAAGTCAACCACGACTTCGATGCCAGCCGGGACTTCGGTGCCTACCGCAGTTGGGCTTGGAAAGACCCCGCCCTGCAATACCGCCCCGATGATCCGCGCATCAAAAGCGACCTCACCGAGCAGCGCATCCGCCAAGCCGTCGGCGAGCAACTTGACCAGCGCGGTTTGCGCCCGGCGGCTGCCGGCGCCACGGCAGACGTGAACGTACAGGCTTACCTGATCGTCGAAGACCGCCAGCAGCAAGTCACCACCAACTACGGCGGCGCCTGGGGCGGTCCATGGAACGGCTATTGGGGCGCGCCGATGTACAACGAAACCCGCAACGTCACCTACAAAGTGGCGACCATCCAGATCGACCTGCTGGACGGCAAGGACGGCAAACTGGTGTGGCGCGGTAGCGATGAACAACTGATGAGCAGCACCCCGAACCCGCAGGACCGCAATAACGCGATCCGCACCACGGTCACGCGCATCCTCTCCAGCTATCCACCCCACTGATCGATCGCCGTGGGCTGCGCGGCAGCCCCCGCTAACCTTGTCTACACTCCATCGAACCTACGGAGAGTAAGCGCGAAGGAGTGCCTGATGTCTCCCCGAATCGGTTGCAGGCAGCGTGGCGCCATTAGCTTGATGGCGGCGGGCACCCTCGCGGTGGCCCTGGTCTTTCTTTTGCTGGCGGTGGACAGCGGCCGCCTGTATCTGGACAAGCGCAAATTACAATCCATCGCCGACACTTCGGCCCTGGAGGCCGCCGGGCGTGGCGGCCAGTGTAGCCCAACCACCACGGCCAACGACTATGCCAAGCAAAACGCCGCGCGCAATGGCTTCACCGTGGTCGCCGGCGACAGTAGCCGTGGCCTGGCGGTAACTTGCGGCACGCTGATCACCAATGCCGCCAATATTCGCGTCTTCAGCCCCGATGTCACCCAGAGCGAGGCCGTGCGCGTGGTGGCCACCCGCAGCGTGACGACCAGCATCGCCAGCGGCCTATGGAGTCTGTTCAGCGGCGGCTCGACGTCCACTCAAACCCAGCTCAGTGCCACCGCCGTGGCCGCCTATGCACCGCCCGTTGCGCAACTGAGCATCCGCAGCAACCTGGGCACCGTCGATTCGGCAAAGTCCGACGTTTTGAATCTGCTGATGGGCCGCCTGCTGGGCGGAAGCCTGTCGCTGACAGCCGCTGGCTGGAATGGACTGCTGGGCACCAACGTCAATCTGCTCGGCTACCTGGACCAGTTGGCGATCAGCTTGAACGTCAAGGCGGGTGACTATGAGGCGTTGCTCACCACGGCGGTGTCCGCCAATGAGCTGATTGATGCGGCAGTGAAAGTTCTGCAAACAAACGGCGCCGTGGCCACCGCCGTTATCAACGATGTAATCAAGGTTCAGGCGATTGCCCCCAGCACCCGGCAGTTGACGGTCGGGCAGTTGCTCAAGATCGCCACCGGTACACCGGCTGCCGCCTTGAACACCAACCTTCAACTGTTCCAACTGCTGCAAACCACCGCGCAGTTGTCCAGCAGCAAGAACCCCGTGAGCGCAGCGGTGCAGTTGAATATTCCGCTGGTGGGCAATGTATCGGTGCAGACCAAAGTCATCGACCCGCCGCAACTGTCGGCGGTCGGCAACCCGGCGAAGGCCAAGGCGGGGCTCAACAACGTGCCGCCGACGGATCAGATAGCCGTGCGCACGGCGCAGGTGCGCACGCTCATTACGGTTCAGGCGCCAGTTTTGAACGGGGTGGCTTCGGTGGCGACGGTATTGAATGGGCTGCGTACACCGGTTTCGAACCTGGTGGCAGGCCTGCTGAACCTGAATATTCCGGCGGCGGTGGGGGGGCTGTTGTGTCTGGTTTCGTGTGAAATCACCGACGTGGCGATCGCTGATACGTTGTCGATTTATCTCGAAGCCGGCAGCGCCGAAAGTCATGTCACCGATTATTCCTGCGCAACGCCGACCAGCAAATCGCTGACTGTTCAGGCGACAACGTCGGCGGCCACCTTGGGGGTCGGTACTGTCAGCCCGACGGCCTTGTCTTCCGCCTCGCCTGTGGTGGTTCAGCCGCTGAGGCTGGTGGATTTCGGCAAGCGCTCGTGTGCGGTCTTGAACCTGCTCTGCAGTCCCAACCGTACCCCCACGGTGGGCGGTGGTTTGACGGTCAGGGCGCTGTCCACCGTGGGCGCCCAGACCGGGACGCTGGTGTTTGCCCCCGTGGCTGAAATGAACACCACGCCGACGTATCTGCCGGCGTCGGGCTCGACCAATATCGTCGGCAGCCTGAGCGCCACATTGAGTGGTTTGCAGGTCACGTACGTGCCCCCCAGCGGCAGTGTATCCAGTGGCGCGCTGGCCGGGATGGCCAGCACGTTGAACACCATTACCAACGCGGTGATCGGCCTGGTTCAAGGTGTGCTTTCACCGATCCTCGACCCGGTCGTCAACAGCCTGCTCAAGTCCCTGGGCATCAGCCTGGGCAATGCCGAAGTCGGTGCCAACCTCAGTTGCCATATGGGCCGCGCTTACTTGGTGATCTGAGCCACCGGCAGTTCCACGCAGAATCGCGCGCCATGCTCGCCGTTGACCACGCTCAAGCGCCCGCCCATGTTTTCCACAATGCCGTAGCTCACCGACAAGCCCAGGCCGGTGCCCACACCGATGGGTTTTGTGGTGAAAAACGGCTCGAAAATCCGCTCCAGTAACCGCGGGTCGATGCCGCCGGCGTTGTCTTCCACCCAGATCCGCACATGTCGGCAGTCGTGCTCACAGTGCAGTGCGATCCACGGGCGCAGTTGCGGGTTCTTTTCGCGCCGGCTCGACAGCGCATCGCGGGCGTTGACCATCAGGTTGATCAGCACCTGTTCCAGTTGATCCACATAACCGGTGACCTGCACCGCCACGGCCGGCGGGGTGATGCGCAGTTCCACGCCCTTGCCGCGCAACCCCTCGCCGAGCAACGCCAGGGTGCCGTCCACCGCCTGGGCGGGGTCGAAGGGCTGTTGTTCGATTTCCGAGCGGCGGCCGAACACGCGCATATGGTCGACCACCCGGGTTGCGCGTTGCACCTGGGCGTCGATGCGCTGGAGTTTTTCGGTGAGGTACGCCACTTCGACCTTGCCGTCGCCCAAACGCTTGAGCACGTTAACGATGGCCATGCGCATCACATTCAGCGGCTGGTTGATTTCGTGGGCCAGGCCGGTGGCCATTTCACCGAGGGTGGCCATTTTGGCGCTTTGGGTCAGTTGCTGCTGGGAGCGCCGCACCTCGGTGTTGTCGCGGCCCACGGCCTGCACTTCGACCAGCACCCCCTGGGCATCGAACACGCCACGGTCCGACCACACCCACCAGGCATGTTCGCGCCCCGGTAATTCCAGGCTGATTTCCGCCGTACTCACCGGAAACTCCGGGGTCAGCTGATGGATGCGCTGCACAAAGGCCTGGCGCTGTTCGTCCGACAACCAATGGCCCAGGTTCATGCCCGGCAACTGGGCGGGTGGGCATTCGAGGTAGTTGGCCAGCGGCGTGTTGCCGAAGGTGAGGGTCAGGTCTGGGCGGTAGCGGCAGATCATCGCCGGCGAGTCTTCCACCAGGATGCGGTAACGCTCTTCGCTTTGCTGGATGCGGTCGGCGGCCAGGGTCGCTTCGGTGACATCCAGCCACAAGCCCACGGCTTCCACCGGTATGCCAAGGTCGTCGCGCAGCAACTTGGCCTCGTCGAGCAGCCAGTGGTAATGCCCCTGTTTGTCGCGCACGCGATAGCGGCTGCGCACACTGCCTTCGCGCAGCAGTTGGCGCGTGCGCTCGAAGTAGAGGTCGCGGTCGTCGGCGTGGATCAGGGCCGGCAGGTGTTCGTGGTCGCAGTCGGCCAGGGTCCAGCCGAGCAGCGGCAATAGGCTGTCGCTGAAGAATGCCGAGTGCAGCGCGCCGCTGACATAACGCTGCACATAGATCACCGCCGGGGCGCTGGCGATCAGGTTGTCCAGGCGCGCATGGGCGGCGGCGGCGTGCAGTTGCTGGTTCTTGATGTCGCTGATGTCCAGCATAAAACCGACCCAGCGCCGGTGTTCGCCTTCGCCCAGCACCTGGCCTTGCACGCGATACCACAGCGGGTTTTGCGTGGCGTCGCTGCGTTGCAGGCGCACCCCTGCCAGCAGCGGTGTGCCTAGGGTTTGCAAGTCGTGCAGGCGGCTGTGCAGCTCCTGGCGGTCGGCGGG
Organism: Pseudomonas rhodesiae; assembly: GCF_013285305.1. Taxonomy (NCBI): domain Bacteria; kingdom Pseudomonadati; phylum Pseudomonadota; class Gammaproteobacteria; order Pseudomonadales; family Pseudomonadaceae; genus Pseudomonas; species Pseudomonas rhodesiae. The sequence continues at coordinate 944,478 of NZ_CP054205.1, forward strand.
ATGGATCAGTTCCAGCCACCGCGCCAACGGTTGCCGGGTGGGGCCGTGTTCCAGGCTGAGGCTGTGCAGCAACTGCGGAGCCAGTTGGATTTCATCGGTGCCGGGCAGCAGTTCCCACCAGCCGGTGCCGAGCAGGCCTTGCAGGGCTTCGACCCGTTCCAATTGCTGGTGATGGTGCTGTTCGCGCAGGCGGCTGAGCAGCGGGCCGGCGAGGGCGGCGGCCAGGTCCAGCCAGTCCTGGTCGCGCATAGGCGCCTGGCCTCGGTAGAAACCGCACAGCAACCAGGCGGCGACCCCCTGGCCGTCCCGATATGGCACCAGAAAACCGTCGGCTTGCCCGAATACGCTGTGCAGACGCGGGTTGTCGCTGCGGCCTAGTGTTTCGTCCAGGCGCAGCGGTGCGTTGCCGTGGATGCTGTCCAGGCGCGTGCCCAAACGCTGGCCGGTTTGCCACAGCGCGGGTGCGTCGTGGGCGGCGTACTGGCTGTAGATCCGCCAACCCTGATCTTCTTCATCCAGCAGCGCCAGGCCCACGCAAGGAATTCGCCAGCGCTGCGCCAGGCTGCGCAGGTGCTCATGGAACACTTCGGGCAAGCGGTTGAGGCTGCACACCCGCAGTTGCTGGCTTATCTGGCAGGCCAGCAGATGGTTCTGTTCGCGGTCCTGGGCCAGTTGCTGGCCGGCGAGCAAATCGCCGACGTCCAGCACACGCAACACCCAGCCGTCGCTGTTCGGTTCAACCCAGCCACGGGTGTGCAAAACCTGGCCGGCGGTGCCTTGGAAATCCAGGTCCAGGTTCTGATGCTGCCACTCGGCCGGGTTGCCTTCGATGCTCAGGGCACTGCTGGCACATAACAAGGCGCTCAGGTGGGGCCGAGGCTCGCTTAAAGCTCCCGGTGCCAGTTGCGCCCTTAACGCGACGCTGAGTGTCAGGACATGCCCTAGATGATCCAACTGCACCGACAGGCCTTTGCCTGTGCTGGTATGCGGCTCAACGCTTACCGCGCCAGTACGGCCGAGCAGCCTGTCGAAGAGGTTTTCGCCCGGGGTCAAAATTGCAGGCTCGAACGGGCGGACAGGTTGGTTGGCAGCCTGGGGACGGTACCCACGCCCGGCAGCACCAACGCAGGGAACACCGCATAGAGTTGGCTGGTGGGGTAGGCGATCTCGACGGTCAATGTGTTGGCGCTGTAGGTCGCGTTTACGTACTCACGCTTGAATTGGAAGCTGGAGGGGATCCAGCTCAACTGGCTCACCACGGTGTCTTTGGCGCGTTGGGTCAGCTGCGTCCCGTAGGCGTTGCCGGCGCTCGTCGGGTCCACCGCCATGGCCTGGCGCACGGCCTCGGCGGCGGCCTGGTTGAACGACTGCATCAACAGCAGCGGCAGGCTGAAGCTGATCAACCCGTAGAACACCGCAAAGAAAATTCCGAAGACCAAGGCAAATTCGATGGCGGCTGCGCCTTTTTGCAGGCGAGGGAGGCCGGTTTTCATGACTGCGTCTATCCTGACGGCTACTACTTGATATCAGCATAGAATCAATCAGCGAAAAGGGACTTTTTTTACGTGATTCACGGCGTGGTGATACTGGTGTGGCTGGGCGTTTGTGCCGTGCAGGACGTGCGCCAGCGGCAGATCGCCAACCCGCTGACCTTGGGCGTGGCCTTAGTGGCGCTGATCTACCTGAACGCCAGCGGCACCACTTGGCTCGGCGCGCCCGCCGCTGACGGCGGTTGGGCATTGGCCCTGGCGCTGCTGTTGACCCTGCCAGGCTACGCCCTGGGACGGTTCGGCGCGGGGGATGTGAAGTTGCTCGCAGCGCTGGGCTTGGCCAGCGAGGTGGACTGCCTGCTGTGGTCGTTGATCGGCGCGGCCTTTGTGCAAGGTGGCTGGGTGCTGGTTCATCAACGGCTTGCGGTGCGCCCACCGGGAACGGCCGCAAGCCTGTCAACAAAGCAGCCGTTCGCACCCTGTGTACTGGTGGGGTTCGCACTCTATTGGCTGTGGGCCCATTAGTCGCAGGAACGGCCCGGTGCGGTGTACAGAGTGACAAACTGCGTCTAGGTTTAGGAGGGACAGGCAATCGCCGTAGTCGTCAAATGGATAGGTCGCCCTTAGGCTTGCCAGGCATGGAGTAGCGCGTGAACAGGCTGACATCGGCAGTGAAAGTGCTCGTGGTCGACGATCAACCCCTGATCGTGGAAGAGCTGTGTGAGTTTCTTGAAAGCAGCGGTTATGGCTGCGTCCCCTGTGAATCCAGTCATCATGCGTTGCAGTGTTTTAGCGACGACATCGAGATCGGCCTGGTGCTGTGCGACCTGCATATGCCGGACATGAACGGCATCGAACTGGTGCAGGCCATGCAGAAAATCGCCGGCAAGCAGCGCGCGTTCGAAGCGATCATGCTCACCGGTCGCGCCGACAAACAGGACGTGATCAAAGCGCTGCGCGCGGGGATCGCGGATTACTACCAGAAACCCATCGACCTCCACGAATTGCTCGAAGGCATACAGCGCCAGGAAGCCGTTTTGGACGAGCGACAGAAAGAGCTGCAACTGGGGCACCTGAACCAGAAGTTGCAGTATCTCTCGGCCTCGATCAATGACCTGTACCACGACCTCGACAAGGTGCGACGCGGCCCTGGAAGCACCGAACACGGCGATCTGCCGGTGGAGGGTGCCGCGCCGTTGGCGCTATCGCCGATCCTCGCGCAGTTGTCCCCGCGCCAGGCCGATGTGGCGCGGTTGGTGGGCAAGGGCCAAACCAACTACCAGATCGCCTGTGAGCTGGGCATCACCGAAAACACGGTCAAGCTGTACGTGTCCCAGGTGCTGCGCCTGACCCATATGCACAATCGCACTCAGTTGGCGTTGGCCCTGTCGCCGAACGGGACGGCTCTGCGCCAGCGCGTTACGGCGCACTGACGGCGCTTTATCGGCCCGTGCCGCCGGACGCGGCGGCGCCACTGCCCTGTTCGAAGAACTCCGGGATCGGATGCTTGTTGCTGTCCAGCCAGCGCTGCAATGCCTGCTCCCGCTCGGCGGGGCTGCTGCTTTGCGGCGTGGGCGAGGCGGCGTGGCCGTTGACCTGCAACGTCAGCCACTGTTCAGTCTCGGCTTGCTGCGGCGAGGACGGCCCCGGTTCGATAGCTGACGCCGCCAGGGGCAGCAAGGCCAGGCATAGCAGATGCTGGGATTTCATGGTGTCGACTCCTAGCGCAGGTTCATCGGCGGTGCGTCGCTGGCGGCCGCTACGTTATGTGCGGCCGTGCTGGAACCCTTGAGCTTTTGCGCACGGGCCTGGGCCTCGGTGACCTGCTCCGGGCTCAGCCCCAATTGGCTGACCACCTTCGCCGCTTGGCCCCAATCGTCTTGGTAGATCAGCAGAGTCACCAGATTGACGGCTGCGAGCAGGTCTTCCTGCTTGAGTTCGATGGCGGTCATAAACTCAAAGCGCGCGTCTTCCAGCCGCTGTTGTTTGAGGTAAACCACGCCCAGGTCATTGCGGATTTTTTCGTCGGTGGGCGCCAGCCGCGCAGCCCGTTGCAGGTGGGCCAGGGCCTGGGCTGCATCGCCGTGTGTCGCGGCCAGTTGCCCCAGGCCGTGTTCGCCTTCGGCAGTCATGCAGGTGCCGAGCAGGCTGCGATACAACGGCTCGGCCTCGCTGCGTCCGAGCAAGCGGTAAGCTCGGGCCTTGCGCTGGCGCACCTGGGGCAAGGCATCTGGCAGGTTTTGCAGGTTGGCCAGGCTGGCGTGCAGCTTGCCTTCGTTGGCCAAGTCATCGGCCAGGTTCAGCGCCAGTTCCTGTTCCGAACCGGGCTTGGCGCATTGGCCGGGCGTGGTTAGCGCGGCCCACGGCGATTGACCGTTGCTGGCGCAACCGCCGAGCATCATCACGACCAATGTGGCAATCAGAGCTTTCATCAGGGCTTTCCTCAAAAGTGGCTCAAGGCGCGGGCGATGCCGATAAAGGCCGGGCCGCCGAGCACGATCAGCAAGGCCGGAAACAGAAACACCATCATCACCACCGACATTTTTGCCGACATCTTCGAAATGTATTCCTGCAAACGGGTCAGGCGTCGGTCGTCGAGTAATTGCTTGAGGGCCAGCAGTGATTTCATTGCACCGCCGCCTTGCAGGATCAGTTGCTGAAGGATGGTGCAGGTTTCGTTGAACTCATCCACCGCCAGCAGCCGTGCGGTCTTGCCCAATTCCTCGCCCAGCTCCAGGCCCGAGTCGACACGGGCCAGAATCAGGCGCAGTTCCTGGGTCAGTTCCGGCAGCAGGCGCTGCCCTTCGGTGCTGAGCACGCGCAGGGCCTGTTCAACCGCCATGCCGGACTCGAACAAAATGCGCAGCAGCGGAATGAAGGTCGAGACCTCCACGGCGATGCGCTGCTGCCGATGCTTGGCGATGGACGCCAGAATGCGCTTGGGCAACAGGTAGCCCAGGCCGAGTGCCACCAGCGGAGCAATCCACGGCGAGGACGTATGTGGGTACAGCAATTGCTGGCCCACCAGCGTCACCCCCAGCAGCACCAGCGGCGTGCCGACCTGGCAGGCGGCGAACATCGAGCGCTGGCTGGCCTTGCGCCAGCCGACACGGTTGAGCAGGGTCTGGGTCTCGGTGTCCAGGGTCACTGAGCGTTGCGCCAGGGGGCTGGTGCCGAGATGGCGCATCAGGTTGCCGAACCGCGCTTCGCGGGTCATTTGGCCGAGCAGACGCTGATTCACCAGGCGCTGGCGGCGGCGCTGTTCCAGCCAGTGGCCGGCCACCAGCACCAACGCCGCAAGAAACATCAGCACGCTCGCCAGCAGGGCCATTTCAGATACTCCGCAACATGCGCCACATCACGAAGCTGCCCGTCAGCTCCATGGCCAGGGCGCCGAACAGCATGTAGCGCCCGGTTTCGTCGTTCCACAGGGTCATCAGGTAGTTCGGGTTGGCCACCATGAAATACCCCACCATGCACACCGGCAGCCCGGCCAGCACATACGCGGTCATGCGCGTCTCGCCGGTCATGGCCTTGAGCTGGCGCGCGCCTTGTTCCTTTTCGCGGATCATCTTGATCAGGTTTTCCAGCAGCTCGCTGGCATTGCCGCCGTAGCGATGGTTGACCTTCAGGCCCAGGGCGAACAGGCGAAATTCGTCGCGTTCGTAGAATTGCGCGAAATCATGCACGGACTCCGGCAAGCTCACCCCCAGTTGTACGTTGCGCTGGATACGGCCCATGGCTTGCTTGAGCGGTTCGTCGGACGCCTCGATACCGCCGAGCACCGCATCGGCCAGGGTGCGTCCCGACTTGAGGCTGCGCACGGTGTAATCGAGCAAGGACGGCAGTTGTTCGATCATTCGCGCCACACGGTGCTGATAGCGCCAGGCGATATAGCCGCGCGCGGCCAGTGGCGGCAGCACGATCATCAACAGCAGCCCAGGCCACTCGGCCGCCAGCAGCCCCAACAACGCGCCGAGTGCCCAACCGACCAGCCACAGCCCCAGGCGCTCGCTAGGTTTACCCAGGCCGGCGCGTTGAAACATGCGCTCCAGGCCGACCCAGGCGGCGCGGGTAGGCACCGTCGTGGGCTGGCCTTTGGCAAGCCGTTCCAGCACACGGTCGGTGCTGGCGCGGCGCACGCCATTTTGGAAAAGGCTGTAGGACAGGCCCACCAGAACGATGCAGATCAGCAGCAGGATCGGGCCGGTCATGGTGCGTCTCCTTACAGCGTGATTTCGCGGCGCAGTTTGTCGCCCGCCGGGTTGAGTGCTTCACGGGCGAAGCCGAAGCCGGTGCGGCGGTCGAGGCGAAACAGCGTATTGGTCACGTAGATGTCATCGCGCACACCCACCACTTCCACGACTTCGCTCACGCAGCGTCGACCATCGGGCAGGCGGGTGAGCTGGATCACCACATCCAGCGCCGCGCAGATCATCTGTCGCAGGGTTTTTTCCGCCACCGCGCGGCCGGTGAGGCCCACCAGGGTTTCCAGGCGCAGCAGTGCATCCTGGGCGTTGTTGGCGTGCACGGTGCTCATGGACCCGTCGTGACCGGTGTTCATCGCGGTCAGCACATCGAGCACTTCCACGCCGCGGATTTCACCGAGGATGATGCGGTCCGGGCGCATGCGCAGGGCGTTGCGGATCAAATCGCTGGCCTTGACTTCGCCATGCCCCTCGGCATTCGGCGGCCGGGTTTCCAGGCGCACCACATGGGGATGGCCCAGTTGCAGTTCGGCGACATCTTCGATGGTCACCAGGCGTTGATGAGGGTTGATCAATTGGCTGAGGATATTCAGCAACGTGGTCTTGCCGGTGCCGGTGCCGCCGCTGATCAAGATGTTGCACCGCTTGCCCACCGCTTCCTGGAAAAACTCGAAGATATTCTGGTCGATGGTCTGCATCGCCACCAAGTCGCTGCTCTTGAGCATGTCCTTGCGGAATTTACGGATCGACAGGCATGGGCCGTCCAGCGCAATCGGCGGAATGATCGCGTTGACCCGGCTGCCGTCGGGCAAGCGCGCATCGACCATCGGCGACGATTCGTCCAGGCGCCGGCCCAGCGGCGCGAGGATACGCTGCATCACCCGCTCCACATGGTGCGCATCGATAAAGCGCAGGTCGCTCTGATGCAGCAGGCCGTCGCGTTCGATAAAGACCCGGTGCGGCCCGTTGACCAGGATTTCGGTCACCGACGCGTCGCGCAACAGCACTTCCAGCGGCCCGAAGCCGGTCAGTTCGTCAACGATTTCCTCGGCCAGGCGCTCCATTTCATAACGGGAAATCGCCAGGTGCATGCGCGTGATGTATTCCGAAACCTTGTCGATCACCAGTTGTGCCAGGGTTTGGCGCGTGCCTTCCAGCAGGTTTTTGCCCGACTCTTCGATGGCGTCGATGATGTAGCGGTGCAGCACCAGTTTCAGGCCATCGTGATCGTGATGGCCTGGGGTGCCGGCAGCGGGGCCGCCGAAGAGTTTTTCGCCGTTCACCGGGCAGTCCTGCGCAGGCGTTCAAACCAGCGTGTTGACGGTTTTTGCAGACCTTCTGAGCGTCTGGCCAGGCGCTCGCCAAGGGTGCGCAACGCCAGGGTCAGGGGTTCGCGGGGGGCGAGGCTGAACAGGCTCTGGCCCTGATTTTTGGCGTTCATGCGCAGTTCCGCGCTCAGGGGCAGCACCGCGATGCACTCCAGCCCGAAGCTTTTTTCCAGGGTGTCGGTGTCGGGGGGACAGGCTTTGAGGTAGCGGTCCACCAGCAGCTTGGCGTGTTCGAGTTTCATGCCTTTTTCCCGCCACAGGTTCAGCACCGCCAGGTTGCGCCGACAGTCGAGCACGCTCTGGTCGGTGCACCACAGCAGCTTGTCGCAGTGGCTGACAAAGGTACGCAGGGCTTCGCTGTCGGCTTGCCCGGTGAGGTTTACGACGATGTGCTGGAAGTGCTGACGTAGGGCACTGAGCAGCATGTACACCTCGGCGGCGCTGGTCAGTTCCAGCGGCTCGTCATTGCCGGCGTAGGCGAGGATGCGCAGGTTGTCGTCGGCGCGGGCGAAGGCACTGTCGATCAAGGTGGGGTCCAGGCGCCGCAGATGGCGCAGGGCGTCGCCGAAGTTGAAGGTGCTGTCCAGGCCCAGCAGCGCAAGGCTGTCGCCGCGCGGCAGGCCCAGGTCGAGCAACAAGGTTTGCTGCCCACTCTTTTGCACCACCATGGCCAGGTGGCTGGCCAGCAGGGCGCCATCGGCGTTGCCCTGGGTGCCGTAAAGCACCGTAAGGCCTCCCAGGTGAGCGCTCGGCGCGCTGGGCGGCAGGCGTTTGCTCAGGCGGCGCACCAGCCCCGCCACTTCGCTGGAGCGCGAGCCATAGGCGACAAAATCCCGTGCGCCGGCGCGCATCGCGTTGAGCACCAACTGGTTGTCCATGCCGTCGCCCAGGGCGACGATTGCCAGCATCGGCTTGGCTTCCAAAGCGCCCTCGATCAGCGTGGTCTGGGCCACTACATGCTCGCGGTCCAGGCCGATGAACACCAGGTTGGCGAAGGTCACATCCACCAGCGCGAGCAACTCATCCAGGCTGCCCCCACCGGCGCCCACCACTTGGCCGAGGGGCGCAAGGGCTCCTTGCAGCCATTCCAGGTCGATGTTGTTGCGGGTGATCGCCAGGAAGGTCTGGCTCAGGCTATCGCTCATTGGGACAGTCCACTGCTGCGGTCGAAGTGACCGTTTTCCAGAAAAAACAGGCGGTACCAGTTCGGGTCGTAGTTGCGCAGTTTTTCACCGGGCAGAGACGGCAGTTGCGCATTGGCGGCCAGCGGTTGCACCAGATGCGGGGTGACAATCATCAACAACTCCTTTTCTTCGCGACTGGTGGTGGCGTCGCGAAAAAACGCGCCGAGGATCGGGATATCACCCAACCCCGGAAACTTGTTGATAGTGGAACGGCTATTGGTGCTGATCAGGCCGCTGATCACAAAACTTTCGCCATCGGCCAGGGACACGCTGGTGTCGGTGCGGCGCACGGTCAGCGCCGGCACTTGGATGCCCTGGATCTGTACAGCGTTGCTGTAGTCCAGCTCGCTGACTTCCGGCGCGACCTTGAGGCTGATGCGGTTGCGGTCGATCACCGTGGGCGTGAGCGTCAGGCGAATGCCGAACTCCTTGTATTCGATGGAGATGCTGTCGCTGCCAGCGCTTGGCACCGGCACCGGCACTTCGCCGCCCGCGAGAAAACTGGCGCTCTGGCCGCTCATCGCCACCAGGCTAGGGCGCGCCAGGGTGTAGGCAAAACCGCTGCGCTCCAAGGCGTTGATCATGGCCTTGACCCGCCCGCCGCCGAAACCAATGTTAAAGCTGTCGGCGCTCACCGGAAGTTTGAACACACCCTCCGAGGGTGACAGCAGGTTGGGACTGCCGAAGAAAAAATTGCTGCCGTTGCCAAGCAGGCGGGTACTGGCTTCCTTGAGCTTGCTGCGGCTGACTTCGACAAAGCGGATGTCGGTTTGCACTTGGCTGGGCAGCAGCGGGTCCTGGGACGGCGACAGCGACAGGCTGGTGAGCGCCGAGGTGGCCTTGCCTTTGACGAACACCATGCTCTGGCGCGGCGCGCTGGCGCAGGCGGTCCAGACCATCAGGCTGGTGGCGCCACTGGCGACGCCGGTGAGCAGAAAGTGGCGGTCGCCGTTGACCCGCACATCGGCAATCTTGGGATCGCCAATCGCCAGGCGGGTGATGGCGACCGGCGATTGCAGTTCCTGTTGCAACCCTTCGCCCACCTCCAGCACGGCGGGCAGTTGGCCCAATGCGCTGCAATTGCCTTGCGCCGCCAGGACAATGCCCGCCGGCAAGCACGTCAGCAGCACGGCCCAGGCCATTTGCGCGAGCGAGGGGGCGTAGCGATGGCTCATTCACTGCATCCTTGCATGGTCACGGGGTTTGTTGAGTGGCTTGGGCGCCACGTATCACTTCGATACCTCGGCGAACGGCAGGGGCGGTGTCGGTCTGCGCGAGACTTTTAGGCGGGCCGATCAGCGCCAGTTGGGTGAATTGGTAAAGGTCGCGATTGGCTTCGGCGAGTTTGCTCGCCGCGTCGCTTTCGCCGGCCCAATAGCGGCCGAGCAGTTGTTCATCGGCGCTGCGTACGGCCAGGCGCAAAGTGCCGGCTTGTGCCGCAAGCATCAGGCGGCTCAATAGCGGCTCGGGCACCGCCAGCACCACGGTGCGCGCGGCGGCGCGGCGTTGGGCGGCCTGCACACGTTCCTCCACGGTTGCCGGCGCCGGCACGGCGGGCTGGCCGTCGTTGCCCAGGCCCAATTGATCGCCGACGCTGAGCAGGCGCAGCGCGGGAATGATGATCTGGGCCGACTGCTCTGCGTTCCCGGTGTCGCGCCCCAGAAACAGCAACACATCCACGTAATCACCGGGGCTCAGTTGCCCGCCCGCACCGATAATTTCGTCCACCGCGACGGCCAGCGCGCGTTCATCCGGGCGAATCATGCGCGCCAGCGGGCCGCCTTCGCTGAAGCTTTGGTCGTTGAGCCAGGTGCCAGCGCCCAGGGCACGCAACGGTATGCGGCCGATGGCCTGATCGACTTCCGTGAGGCTACCGGCGGGCACCGTGCGCAGTTTTTCCAGCGCCAGGTCGGCAGCGGTAAGAGGCGCGAATGCTGGCACATCATGCACCAGCACCACCACGGGGCGACGGGTCTGGTCTTCGACGGCGGCAGCGGTGCTTTCCACGGAAACCACCGGGGCGGCAACAGGCTCCGGCGTGCGGCTCAACACCAAGCCCCAATACCCGGCGATCAATGCACCGACGAGCAGCAAGCCAGCCAGCGCCATGCTGATACGACTGTTCATGACGGCTCTCCCTTTCCCGTTGCACTGCCTGCCCGTGTATCCAAACGGGTGAAATCGCAACCTGGCTGTGATGAACATCTAACGATTTGGCTATTTGACGGTAGCTCAGCTAGGACGAAACGCCATTACCGTCTGGAAAATTAATCCGTACTTTCCTTATCGCCTTTTAATAACGGCAACACAGCGGCGATAACCTTACGACTAATACTTTGTGATTAATTAGTTCTTACAGTTGTGAGGGGTAGGTTTGTTGTCAATGCTCTAAAGGCATGCCGCGATCAACCGCGCTAGAGCCGTACCGGCTTGCTGTGTCGTATTAGGGAGAAGCCTTATGTTCCTTGACCAGATGTTGAAGCTTTATGTGCAGGCGCAACTTTTCTTCAAGCGCGAAGAGGGGGCGTCAGGTATTGAATACGCCATTATCGTGGCGTTAGTTGCACTGGTAATTGTTGGTGCCGGCGCGGGGCTTGGCGATAAGATCAAATCGATCTTCGACAGTATTGCCACCAAGATGACCACTTAAATAACTTCACGAACTATTCGTGGCCATCATCCTTTAGGCTTTTTGATTTCAGGAATGTCTATGAGCGCCTCTTCGCCAACCCGCCAGCAAATTCTTTTGGTGGACGACGAAGAGGACGCCCTGGTCGAGCTTGCCGAGTCCCTCGAAAACGAAGGATTCGAATGCTACACCGCCACCTCCGTCACCTTCGCCTTGCAGGAACTGACCCTGCACCCGGACATCGCCCTGGTGATCACTGACCTGCGTATGCCCGAGGAAAGCGGTATCTCCTTGATCAAGCGCCTGCGCGAACACACGGACCGCTCGCACTTGCCGGTAATCGTTATGTCCGGTCACGCCGAGATGGATGACGTCAGCGACTTGCTGCGCTTGCAAGTGCTGGACCTGTTTCGCAAACCGATCTATCTGGCGCGGCTGGTCGATACGTTGAACAGCCTGTTTCCCAAACACGTCACACGGTTCAAGCCTTGAGCGGCCAACGGTGCTCAGCCGATGGGCTGCCACCTGCCGACCATATGCTCAATCCCGCCCGCACCGTTCAACACCCACTCGCCACTCGAACCGGCGGCGCTGGCCGATAGGTGCACTTCGCTGGGCAGCCGCACCGGTTTTCTGAACTCCACAAACAGTTCGATATTGGCCGCGGGCAGATGCTCACCCAGAGCCGCCAGGCTGCGCGCCTTGTTCCATAAACCATGGGCGATGGCCTGGGGAAACCCGAACAGTCTGGCGGTGAGGGCGCTGAGGTGGATCGGGTTGTAGTCGCCGGACACCCGTGCGTAGCGGCGGCCGATGTCGCTGGGGGCGTTCCAGCGCGTCAGTTCGCTGACCTGGGCGGGCGTGGGCAGAGGCTCATCCTCTGCCGGGCCTGACAGCTTCACGCCTCGGCACAGCATGCGGCTCTCGCCTTCCCACAGCAGGCCGAGGGCGTCCTCGACGGTGGTGATCAGGTCGAAAGTCGCGCCTTTGGCGTGTGGCTTGAGGTTCTGTGCGTGCACGCCAATCCACAGTTCGCCCACGCCGCCCAAGGGGCGGTGCACGCGGATGCGGTTACTCAAGTGGATCAGCCCGAGCAGGGGAAACGGGAACGCTTTGTCGGTGAGCAATTGCATCTGCACGCCGAAGGTGAGGATATGCGGGTAGGTGGCCGGCAGCATCGGGCTGTCGGCAAAGCCGCACACCTTGCGATAGGCCGCCACCGCCTTGGGATCGACGCTGACCCGGCAGCGCAACCCCAGGTCGGGCAGGCTGGTGCCGCTGATCTTGCGCTTGAGCGCTGCACGCCAATACAGCGGCGGCAGGAACGGTCGGTTGCTTAAGGTCTGCCACTGCATGCTCACGCTCCCAATAGACTTTGCCCACACACCCGTAGGGCTTGCCCGCTGACCGCGCCGGAACCCGGCTGGCCCAGCCACGCCACGGCCTCGGCGACGTCCTGAGGCAAGCCGCCCTGGCCCAACGAACTCATGCGCCGCCCGGCTTCGCGCAGGGCGAAGGGAATATGCGCGGTCATCTGGGTTTCGATAAACCCGGGCGCGACGGCATTGATGCTGATGCCCCGCTGCTTGAGCAGCGGCGCCCAGGCTTCGGCCAGGCCGATCAAACCGGCCTTGCTCGCCGCGTAATTGGTTTGCCCGCGGTTGCCAGCGATGCCGCTGATGGAGGCCAGCAGCACCACGCGGGCGTTGTCGCGCAGGGTGCCGCTGTCGAGCAGGGCTTTGGTCAGTACTTGCGGCGCATTCAGATTGACCGCCAGTACGGCATCCCAATATTCCGGGGTCATATTGGCCAGGGTCTTGTCGCGGGTGATGCCGGCGTTATGCACCAGAATGTCGAGACCCTCGGGCAGATGTTCGATCAACTGCGTGGCGGCGTCTTCGGCGCAGATATCCAGGATGACGGTGCGCGCCCCCAGGCGTGCGGCCAGGGCTTCCAGATCGGTCTTGGCCTGGGGCACATCGAGCAGGATCACCTCGGCGCCGTCGCGGGCCAGGGTTTCGGCGATGGCCGCACCGATGCCACGGGCGGCGCCGGTGACCAGGGCCTTGCGCCGCGCCAGGGGGCGGGTCCAGTCCTCTACCGGGGTGGCGCAGGCTTGCAGGCGAATCACCTGGCCTGAAATGTAGGCGCTCTTCGGCGATAGGAAGAAGCGCAGCGCGCCTTCCAGTTGCGCCTCGGCGCCGTCGCCGACATACAGCAACTGCAACACGCCGCCATTGCGCAGTTCTTTGGCCAAGGAGCGGCTGAAGCCTTCCAGGGCGCGCTGGGCACTGGCGGCAAACGGATCGCTGAGGCTTTCCGGGGCGCGGCCGAGAATCACCAAGTGGGCGCTATGGTCGAGATTTTTCAGCAGCGGCTGAAAGAATTCGCGCAGTTGCTTGAGCGAATCGGTGTGCTGCAGGCCGCTGGCGTCGAACACCACCGCTTTGAGCTTGGGGCCATGGCCGGGGATCCATGCGGGGGCTTCCAGCGGTTCGGCGCCATAGCTGTAAATGGCATCGGTGAGTCTGTTGGCGAACGGCAGCACTTGGGCCGCCAGTGCGCCGCCGCCGAGCAGCAAGGCGCCCTCGACCGGCCGCAGGCGCCCGGCCTGCCAGCGTTCCAGGCGTCCCGGCGACGGCAGGCCAATGGCGGCGACCAGGCGCTGGCCGAGGCTGGAGTTGGCGAAGTCGATATAACGGTCAGACATGGAACGCTCTCCGAAGGCTGGGGTTCAAAGGGTTGACCATCCCAGGGTAGCAGTCGTTCGACTAGGCTTATCCTTCCAGGCCACGGCGGCCGGCCCACCACACACAGGGAGCTTTCCATGACTCAATTGCGGCGTGTAGCGATCATTGGCGCAAATCGCATTCCTTTCGCCCGCTCCAATGGCCCCTACGCTACTGCGAGCAACCAGGCGATGCTGACGGCTGCCCTGGAAGGTTTGATCGAACGCTACAACCTGCACGGCTTGCGCCTGGGCGAAGTGGCCGCCGGTGCGGTACTCAAGCATTCGCGGGATTTCAACCTGACCCGCGAATGCGTGCTGGGCTCGCGCCTGTCGCCGCAAACCCCGGCCTACGACATCCAACAAGCCTGCGGCACCGGGCTGGAGGCGGCGCTGCTGGTGGCCAACAAAATCGCTCTGGGCCAGATCGAATGCGGCATTGCCGGCGGCGTGGACACCACTTCCGACGCGCCGATCGGTGTGAATGAGGGGTTGCGCAAGATCCTGCTGCAGGCCAATCGCAGTAAGTCGATGGCGGATAAATTAAAAGTCCTGTTACAACTTCGTCCCCATCACCTCAAACCTGAACTGCCGCGCAATGGCGAACCGCGTACTGGCCTATCCATGGGCCAGCACTGCGAGTTGATGGCTCAGACCTGGCAGATCCCCCGGGCAGAACAGGACCAACTTGCTCTTGAGAGCCATCAGAAAATGTCCGCCGCCTACGCCGAAGGCTGGCACGACGATCTGATCACGCCGTTTTTGGGCCTGACCCGCGACAACAACCTGCGCTCCGATCTGACGCTGGAGAAACTCGCCGCCCTCAAACCGGCCTTTGAACGCAGCGAGAGGGGCACCCTCACCGCAGGCAATTCCACGCCGCTGACCGACGGCGCCTCCCTGGTGCTGCTGGGCAGTGAGGCATGGGCTCAGGAGCGTGGCCTGCCGATCCTGGCTTACCTGCGCGATGGCGAAGCGGCCGCGGTGGATTTCGTCAACGGCGCCGAAGGCTTGCTGATGGCGCCGGTGTATGCGGTTCCGCGCCTGCTGGCCAGGAACGGTCTGACGCTGCAGGACTTCGATTATTACGAGATCCACGAAGCCTTCGCCGCCCAAGTGTTGTGCACACTCAGGGCCTGGGAAGATGCCGATTACTGCAAGACCCGCCTGGGCCTCGACGCGCCGTTGGGCGCCATCGACCGCAGCCGGCTCAATGTCAAAGGCAGCTCCCTGGCGGCGGGGCATCCGTTTGCCGCCACCGGCGGGCGCATTGTTGCCAACCTGGCGAAATTGTTGGAGACGGCGGGCAAGGGCCGTGGGCTGATCTCGATCTGCGCCGCCGGCGGGCAAGGGGTGACCGCGATCATTGAGCGTTAACGGCGCCCCGGAATTGGCCTATTGGTTGCATTCTTAAACGGGCAAAGATCAGTCGCCTCTCCCACCCGCGAGCCGATTGCCGTATAACGAGTGCCATACGCGTATTTGGTAACAAAGGACCCACAATAAAAGCTGATGAAGACTCCTAAACGCATTGAACCCCTGATCGAAGACGGTCTGGTCGACGAAGTGCTGCGCCCACTCATGAGTGGGAAAGAAGCAGCTGTTTATGTGGTGCGCTGCGGCAACGAATTGCGTTGCGCCAAGGTTTACAAGGAGGCGAACAAACGAAGTTTTCGTCAGGCATCCGAATACCAGGAAGGCCGTAAAGTCCGTAACAGCCGCCAGGCCCGCGCCATGGCCAAGGGCTCAAAGTTCGGCAAGAAGGAAACCGAAGACGCCTGGCAGAACGCCGAAGTCGCGGCGTTGTTCCGCTTGGCCGGTGCCGGTGTGCGCGTGCCGCAGCCGTATGACTTCCTCGAAGGCGTGCTGCTGATGGAGCTGGTGGCCGATGAGTATGGCGATGCCGCCCCGCGTCTGAACGACGTAGTGCTGGAGCCGGATCAGGCCCGCGAGTACCACGCTTTCCTGATTTCCCAGATCGTGCTGATGCTGTGTACCGGCCTGGTGCACGGTGACCTGTCCGAGTTCAACGTGCTGCTCACGCCGACCGGCCCGGTAATCATCGACTTGCCCCAGGCGGTGGATGCGGCGGGCAACAACCACGCATTCAGCATGCTGGAGCGGGATGTGGGCAACATGGCTTCCTACTTCGGGCGCTTCGCCCCGGAGTTGAAAAAGACCAAGTACGCCAAGGAAATGTGGGCGTTGTATGAGGCCGGCACCTTGCACCCTGGCAGCGTCTTGACCGGTGAATTCGACGAGCCGGAAGAACTGGCGGACGTGGGTGGTGTGATCCGCGAGATCGAAGCGGCGCGGCTCGATGAAGAGCGTCGCCAGGCGATTCGGGCGGCGGATGATGCGCCGTCGAGCAAAGTCCCCGACGAACCGCCACCGCCGCCTTGGATGCAATAGTCTTCGGCTGCATGCAGATCAACAGGTGGGAGGGGCGGTGCGACGATTCGACTTGCCCCCGGTGGCACACAGCTTCGGTCGAAAACATAACCTGAGAAAGTGAGATTTTTTGTGGTGAGCAGGCTTGCCCTGCGCTGGGCTGCGAAGCGGCCCTGAAACCTGACAACCGGTTTGGCCTGATACGCCGCAGTGTGCGGAGAGGGGGCCGCTTCGCGCCCCAGCGCAGGGCAAGCCTGCTCGCCACAGCGTTATTTGTCCGCCTTTAAAACTAGAAGATATCTATGCCCCGATGGCAGCGTTTCACCGCAACGGCTGGCTGATCCGCCGCTGTCGGGCAAGCTCTCTCCCACATTGGTTTTGCGTGTGGCCTTAGGAGCAGCAAGAGCCGGACGCCAGCTCCTTGAGGATCGGGCAATCGGGCCGGTCATCGCCTTGGCAGTGTTCCACCAGGTCCTGCAAGGTGTCGCGCAGTTGGCCCAGTTCCAGGATCTTCTGATTCAACTCGTCGATATGCTGGCGCGCCAAGGCTTTTACGTCGGCGCTGGCGCGGTGGCGGTCTTGCCACAGGGCCAGCAGTTTGCCGACCTCTTCCAGTGAAAACCCCAGATCCCGCGAGCGTTTGATAAACGCCAACGTATGCAGGTCCTCCGCGCCGTACACGCGGTAGCCGCTGTCGGTGCGGTGAGCCGCTTTCAGCAGACCGATGGATTCGTAATAGCGAATCATCTTGGCGCTGAGGCCGCTCTGACGGGCGGCTTGGCCGATGTTCATGGGTGTCGATCCTCCAAATCCTTGGGTTTCCAGGTTTTCAACAGCAAGGCATTGCTCACTACGCTGACGCTGGACAACGCCATCGCCGCACCCGCCAACACTGGGTTGAGCAGGCCGAAGGCCGCCAGGGGAATGCCAATCAAGTTATACACAAAGGCCCAGAACAGGTTCTGGCGGATCTTGGCGTAGGTCTTGCGGCTGATCTCCAGCGCGGCCGGCACCAGGCGCGGATCGCCGCGCATCAGGGTAATGCCGGCGGCATGCATGGCCACATCGGTGCCGCCGCCCATGGCGATGCCGATATCGGCGGCCGCCAGGGCCGGGGCATCATTGATGCCGTCGCCGACCATCGCCACCACGCCGGTTTTTTTCAGCGCGGCGACGGTGGCGGCTTTGTCGGCGGGCAGCACTTCGGCATGCACATCGTCGATGCCCAGCGCCTGCGCCACCACCTGTGCACTGCCGCGATTGTCGCCGGTGAGCAGATGGCTGCTGATGCCTTGAGCCGTGAGCTGCCCCACGGCCTGCAACGCACCGGGCTTGAGGGTGTCGCCAAATGCGAACAGCCCCAACACCCGCTGTTGTGCGCCTTGCTCGATCAACCAGGACAACGTGCGACCTTCGGCCTCCCAGGTCTGAGCGGTTTGCGTCAGATCGCCAGGGTTCAGGCCGCTGTCTTCCAGCAGGCGGCGATTGCCCAAGGCCAGTGGCCGGCCATCGAGGGTGCCGGCGATACCGCGCCCGGTCAGGGATTGGCTGGCGCTGACATCGGCAATGTTCAGCCCTTGTTCGGCGCAGGCTTCCAGCACTGCGTTGGCCAATGGGTGCTCGCTGCCGCGTTGCAGCGCGCCGGCTTGTTGCAACAGTTGGGCTTGATTGCCATCCACCGCGATCATATGCGCGATTTTGGGCGTGCCGGAGGTGAGGGTGCCGGTCTTGTCGAACACTACGGCGCTGACTTCATGGGCACGTTCCAAGGCTTCGGCGTCCTTGATCAGAATGCCGTGTCGCGCGGCGACGCCGGTGCCGGCCATGATCGCGGTCGGCGTGGCCAGGCCCAGGGCGCACGGGCAGGCGATCACCAGCACCGCGACCGCATTGATGATGGCGGTTTCCAACGGCGCGCCGTACAGCCACCAGCCCACCAGCGTGATCAGCGCCAACACCAGCACGGTCGGCACAAACACCTGGCTGACTTTGTCCACCAGTTTCTGGATCGGCGCCTTGGCGGCCTGGGCGTCTTCTACCAAACGGATGATCCGCGCCAGGACGCTCTCGGCGCCCAGCGCGGTGGTGCGCACCAACAGGCGGCCTTCACCGTTGATGGCGCCGCCGGTGACCTTATCGCCCGGTTGTTTCGGCACGGGCAAGCTCTCGCCGCTGATCAGGGCTTCGTCGGCATGGCTCTGGCCTTCGATCACTTCACCGTCCACCGGGAAGCGTTCGCCGGGTTTGACGCTGACCACATCGTCGAGGGACAGGGCGTTGATCGCCACCTCTTGTTCATGGCCATCGCGCACGCGGGTGGCACGCTCGGGGCGCAAGGCTTCCAGGGCGCGGATGGCGCTGGCGGTCTGGCGCTTGGCGCGGCTTTCCAGGTATTTGCCCAGCAGGATCAGGGCGATCACCACTGCGGAGGCTTCGAAATACAGGTGGGGCATGCTGCCGGCGGGGGCGTTGAGCCATTCGTACAGGCTCAGGCCGTAACCGGCGCTGGTGCCGATGGCCACCAGCAAATCCATGTTGCCCGCCCCGGCGCGCACGGCTTTCCAGGCGGCCACGTAAAAGCGCGCGCCGAGGATAAATTGCACCGGGGTGGCCAGGGCGAATTGCACCCAGGCCGGTAGCATCCAATGCAGGCCGAACGGCTGCACCAGCATCGGCAGCACCAGGGGCAGCGCCAGCACGATGGCCAACAGCAAGGCCCAGCGCTCGCGGTGCAGGCGCTGGGCTTGATCGGCGGCGGTGCGGGTTTCGGTCTGCGGCAGGCTGGCGCTGTAACCGGCCTTGTCGACGGCGGCGATCAGCACGCTGGGGTCCATCTGGCCGAGGACTTCGACGTGGGCACGTTCATTGGCCAGGTTGACGCTGACCCTCTGCACCCCCGGCACCTTGCCCAGCGCGCGCTCGACACGCCCGGCGCAACTGGCGCAGGTCATACCGCCGATGGGCAGGTCAAAGGTGGTGGTTCCATTCATGGGGCAATCCTCCAAGAGAAGTGGCCCCTAGGATCAACCTTGTCCTGTGGGTAAGGTCAAGTGCCTTCAGTATTCCAATGCGGCAGGCTTGAGGTACATGCCGTCCGGGCCTTGGGCGATCCGCAGTTTGCGTACGTCACCGGCCTTCAATGTGATGTTCTGCGCCGGCGGTGCCAGCAGACCCGGCAAGCAGCCCGGCGCCTGGCCCGGCAGCAACTTGAGGCGCAACGACAGGTTACCCGCCGGCAAGTTGAACGAGGTGGACTGCTCTTGGAACAGCCGGCCGGCCAACTGGTCGTTGAGGTACAGGCCAATCTCGCAATTGGTCGGCACTTCCAGGCGTTCCCGGGAAATGATCAGCACCGCATAGTCTTCTGCGGCCAGGGCCTGGGGCGCGGCGGCAGACAAGCTCATCAGGCCCACAAGGCCAAAAAACGACCAGCGCATGGCGAGTACTCCGTGGTTCACAGCTTGAGAAAGTTGAAGCTTGGCCGACGTGGCCGCCGAATACCAGCCCGGCCGATTTCTCAGGAACTTGACCTTGCCATCGTGGCAAGGTCGAGACTGGGTCCAACCTCATCAAAGGAGTCATGTCATGCAAGTATTCACTGTGGAAGGAATGACCTGCGGCCATTGCGTCAAAGCGGTGACCCAAGCGGTACAGAGCCAGGACCCGACAGCCGAAGTGAAGGTGGACCTGGCGGCGAAGCAGGTCAGCGTGCAGAGCCAACTGAGCCGTGAAGCGATTGCCGGGCTGATCAAGGAGGAAGGCTACAGCGTCGTCTGAAATTTAATAGTTAGCGAGCTATCGTAATGTTCAAGGCACCCAAGCACGGCTAGACTGTCGGGCTGCCGACTCACTTGGGTGCCTGATGAACCTTCGCATAATTCTGATCCTGGGTGCCCTGAGCGCCTTCGCTCCACTGGCGATCGATTTTTACTTGCCGGGTTTTCCGGCGATGGCCACCGCGTTTGCCACCGATGAAAAACATATCCAGCTGACCTTGGCGGTGTATTTCGCCGGCCTGGCTATCGGCCAATTGATCTACGGCCCCCTGGCAGACCGTTTCGGTCGGCGCGGGCCGCTGCTCAGCGGCGTGACCCTGTTTACCTTGGCCTCCTTCGCCTGTGCCTTTGCGCCGTCCCTGGAATGGCTGATCGGCGCGCGCTTTGTGCAAGCCCTGGGTGGCTGCGCGGGCATGGTGATTTCCCGCGCGGTGGTCAGCGACAAATGCGATGCCGTGGGCTCGGCCAAAGTGTTCTCCCAACTGATGCTGGTGACCGGCCTGGCGCCGATCCTCGCGCCGCTGGCCGGTGGCTTGATGGTGGGGTTGTGGGGCTGGCAGTCGATCTTCCTGGCGTTGTCGATCTTCAGCGTGATGGCAGCGGTCGCCGTGGCAGTGGGGTTGCCGGAAACTTTCCCGGCCCATCAACCGCGCCAACCGTTGTCCGGCTCGCTGCGTCGTTATCTGGGGTTGCTGTCGGACCGGGTCTACCTCGGCTATGCCCTCACCGGTGCGCTGTCGATTGCCGGAATGTTTGCCTACATCGCCGGTTCACCTTTCGTATTTATCAAACTCTACGGCGTGCCAGCCGAGCATTACGGCTGGGTGTTCGGCTCCAACGCCGCCGGTTTTATCCTGGTGGCTCAGCTCAATGCCCGACTGTTAGCCAAACGTGGCCCGGCATTTTTGCTGTCGCGCACAGTGTGGGTGTACGTGGCGGCGGCGCTGACGCTGCTGGGAGTGGCCGCGCTGCGCACCCAAGCGTTGTGGCCTCTGCTGATACCGCTCTTTATCTGTATCGCCAGCCTGGGTTGCATCCTGCCTAACACCTCGGCCTGTGCTATGGCAGGCCAGGGTGCGCGGGCCGGTAGTGCTTCGGCATTGCTCGGTTGTATTCAGTTCGGCGTGGCGGCGGGGGCGGCGTCGTTGGTGGGGGCGTTGCACGATGGCACAGCGATGCCGATGGCGATGGTCATCAGCTTGTGCGGGCTATTGGCGGTGACAGTGGCCATGTCGACCTTGCGCCTGCAACGGGCCAGGGCCGTGCAGGCGCAGGGCTGACCGAGGGGGTCAGCCAGCGGCGGCGCGCTGCTGGTTGACCTGGAAATTGTGCGGCGCCTGAATGCGCGCTTGCAGGGTCTCGGCAAAGGCGCGGGCCTCGGCTTCACTGCGGAAGGTAATGGTTCTCTGGTCCAGACGGACCTCCCATTGAGATTTTGCTAACGCTTTTATCAGGATCTTCATTGCTGACTTCCTCACGTAAAAGAATCGTGGCAAAGGCGGCCAATATAAACCCGAATGCGCTCGCAAATATGACAAAGGTCAACTGTCTGACTAGCGGCGTCGTCCTTCACTCACACGAGTAACAGACGACGCCTACAGGCCTGTTTCAGAAACCTTCCAGCACGATCTTGCCTTTGGCCTTGCCGCTCTCCAGCAGCGCGTGAGCCCGACGCAGATTGGCCGCGTTGATCGCACCGAAGTGCTCGCCCACGGTGGTTTCCAGGGTGCCGGCGTCGATCAGTTCAGCCACGCGATTGAGCAGGTGGTGTTGTTCGATCATGTCCGGCGTCTCGAACATCGAGCGGGTGTACATAAACTCCCAATGCAGCGACAGGCTCTTGCGCTTGAGCTTGCTGACGTCCAGTGCCTTGGGGTCGTCGATCAGCGCGAGCTTGCCCTGAGGTTGCAGCGCTTCGACCAACTGATCCAGGTGGTGCTCGGTCTGGGTCAGGCTGGCGACATGGGTCACCTGCGCTTCGCCTGCCTGTTGCAAGGCTTGGCTCAGCGGCTGGCTGTGGTCGATCACCCGATGGGCGCCCAGTGCCTTGGCCCATGCTTGGGTTTCCGGGCGCGACGCGGTGCCGATCACCTTCAATGCCGTCAGTTGCCGGGCCAGTTGGGTGAGGATCGAACCCACACCGCCGGCGGCGCCGACGATCAGCAGGCTCTGGCCTTCATCTTCCTTGCCCTCGCGTATCTGCAGGCGCTCGAACAGCAGTTCCCAGGCCGTGATAGCGGTCAGCGGCAGCGCGGCGGCTTCGGCAAAGTTCAGGCTCTTGGGCATATGCCCGACGATGCGTTCGTCCACCGTGTGCAGTTCGCTGTTGCCGCCCGGGCGGGTCAGGGAGCCGGCGTAGAACACCTTGTCGCCAGCCTTGAACAGGGTCACGTCGCTGCCGACCGCCTTGACCACCCCGGCGACGTCCCAGCCCAGCACCTTGGCAGCGCCGTGTTCGGGGGCGACGTTCTGGCGCACTTTGGTGTCCACCGGGTTGACCGAGATGGCTTTGACTTCCACCAGCAGGTCGCGCGGGCCGGCGACGGGGGCCGGTAGTTCGATGTCTTGCAGGGACAGAGGGTCGTTGATGGGCAGTGATGCGTAGTAGGCAATGGCTTTCATGGAGGCTCCGGAAAATAGCGGTGATCAGGCGAGAAAATTCAGGCGTTTGAGTTCGAAATGTTCGAGTACCTGCGCCGCCTCGGCGCGGAAGTGCTGGATATGCGCACTCTGGTCGTGGGCCGCCAGCGCTGCGTCGTCGCGCCAGCGTTCGAGCATGTAGAAGGTCTCGGGGTGTTGCTGGTCCTGGTGCAGGTCGTACTGCTCGCAGCCGTCTTCACGGCGTGTGGGTTCAAGCAGACCGCGCAGCAGGGTTTCCAGGGCGGCCTGTTGGCCAGGTTTGGCGATCAGCGTGGCGATCACGTTAAAGGCAGCGGACATAAGCGACTCCTGGCACGTTAAACACGGGGTGGGCAGATGATTGGCTATTTCCCGCCATCATAAAAGCGGCTAAAACAGAGGGCTGTTTCAACGGAATTTTGATAATGCTGCGCTTCGATGATTTGCAATTGTTTGTACGTGCGGCGGACTTGGGCAGCCTGTCGGCAGCGGCGCGGGTGATGGACCTGTCGCCGGCGGTGGCCAGTGCGGCGCTCAAGCGCATTGAGCAGCAGTTGGGCGCGCGTTTGCTGGCGCGCTCCACTCGCAGCCTGCGCTTGACCGCCGAGGGTGAGGGGTTCCTGGAGTATGCCCGAGCTGCGTTGGGTTCCTTGGATGAGGGCCGGCGCTTGCTGGCCAGCGGTCAGGACCATGTCAGCGGCGTGCTGCAACTCTCGGCACCGTCGGACTTTGGCCGTAACCAATTACTGCCCTGGCTGGATGAGTTCCAGCGTGAACATCCACAGCTCAACGTGCGCCTGTTGTTGGGCGATCGAATCGCCGACCTGTTTCGCCAACCGGTGGATATCGCCCTGCGCTACGGCGAACCCGAGGACTCCAGCCTTGTGGCGCTGCCCGTGGCGCCGAGCAACGTGCGTGTGCTATGCGCCGCCCCCAGTTATTTGGCGCGTCACGGCGAACCCCGTCACCTGGAACAACTGGCTCAGCACAATTGCCTGTTGTACATGCTCGGTAGCCGCGTGCATGACCATTGGGCGTTTCGCGACGGTAAGCGCGACATCAGTCTGACGGTCAGCGGCGACCGTTTCAGCGACGACGCCGATGTGGTGCGGCGCTGGGCGGTGGCCGGCGTGGGCATTGCCTACAAATCCTGGCTGGATGTGAGCACCGACGTGCTCGCCGGGCGCCTGCGCTTGATCCTCCCAGAGCTGCGCGGCGAGCCCACACCGCTTAATCTGCTGTGTGCCCATCGGGCGCAATTGAGCAAACCCGTCAACTTGCTGCGGGACATGCTGGTCACCCGTTGTGCGAACTTGACCGCGCAAATGCCGGAGCCAGCAGGGGCTGGGCAATAGCCTCCACCACAGCCAGAAATTTCACTCATGTTCTGTCCCTATTCGCGCTGTCAGACGCCGCGGAACCGGCCCATGGCGCACCTATACTTTGGCGCCAACCGCAGCAGAAAAGTGATTTAACAGGGAGTGAACCGATGGAAGCAGCACCTTGTATCAGTCAGATCGCCGGCTTGCTCGCCGAGCCGAAACGCGCCGCCATGCTCTGGGTTTTGATGGACGGCTCCGCTAAGACTTCAGAAGAACTCGCCAGCCTGACCGGGCTCTCGCCAGCGTCGGCCAATGCGCATTTGGCGCGGCTCACCGGCAGTGGCTTGCTACGGGCCGAGGCGCGGCGCGGCAAGCGTCTGTTTCGGGTGGCCGCCGCCGATGTCAGCCTCGCCATCGATGCGTTGGCCAGTACCACCCTGGCCAGTGCCGCTCGTGCTGCGCCCTGTTCGCCGGAACCGACGCTGTTGGCGCCGCCGTCACTGCGTCGGGCGCGACTGTGTCACGGCCATCTCGGCGGCGAGCTGGCGGCGGGGCTGTACGAGCGCATGATGGCGGCGAGGTGGATCGAGCGTTATGAACAACGCACCGATGTCACCGTCAAGGGGGCCCAGCAACTGGCGAACTTGGGCATTTTCACCCAGGCACTGAGCTCGCCGCTGACCTGCGATTGTTTCGACTGGAGCCAGCAGCATCCGCACTTGGGCGGCGCGCTGGGGGCGGGGTTGCTGCAATTGTTTCTGCAATCGAACTGGGTCAGCCTGATCAATGATTCCCAAGCGCTACAGGTCAGTGACATCGGGCAGCAGGAAATCGCCCGCCTGGCCGCTTCTGAATAGTCGTGGCGTCGTTGAGAGTTTTAATCAGGTCGCATCCAGCAAAAATCTGGAAAAAGCATGCCGCACACTCGTCTTCGGGCTTTTCTTACTGGGGGTGTGGCATGGGTATGCAAGGTTTTAGTGCAGCGGAACGCCTCGAACGGTTACCCATCAGCGGTTACCACCGAGTGATTTTTATCATCATTGCCTTGGCGTTTTTTTTCGACTCCATGGATCTGGCGATGATGACGTTTCTGTTGGGCTCGATCAAAACCGAGTTCGGGCTGAGCACCGCCCAGGCGGGTTTGCTCGCCAGTTCGAGTTTTTTCGGCATGGTGGTGGGGGCGTCGTTGTCCGGGATGCTCGCCGATCGCTTCGGGCGTAAGCCGGTGTTTCAGTGGAGCATCGTGCTGTGGGGCTTGGCCAGCTATCTGTGTTCCACGGCGCAGACCGTGGAGACATTGACGCTGTTTCGTATCCTGCTGGGGATCGGCATGGGCATGGAGTTTCCGATTGCGCAATCGATGCTGTCTGAGCTGATCCCGGCCAAGGCGCGCGGGCGCTATATCGCGTTGATGGATGGTTTCTGGCCGCTGGGCTTTGTGGCGGCGGGGGTGCTGTCGTATTTCCTGCTGCCGGTGATCGGCTGGCGTGACATCTTCCTGGTGTTGGCGGTGCCTGCGGTGTTTGTGTTGGCGATCCGTTTTTTCATCCCCGAATCGCCGCGCTGGCTGGAACAGGCCGGCCGCCATGACGCAGCGGACAACGTGCTGATTGGGATCGAGAACAAAGTGCGTACCTCCCTGGGCCGCACCGACTTGCCGGAACCGATTCGCCTGCCACGGGTGCAGAGCGTACCGGGGAATTTCTTTTCGGCATTCCAGCAATTGTGGTCCGCGCAGTATCGCCAGCGCACGCTGATGATCTGGAGCGTCTGGTTCTTTGCCCTGCTCGGTTTCTACGGGCTGACTTCGTGGCTGAGCGCGCTGTTGCAGCAGTCCGGTTTCGCGGTGACCCAATCGGTGTACTACACGGTGATCATTTCCCTGGGCGGGATCCCCGGCTTTTTGATGGCGGCCTGGTTGGTCGAGCGCTGGGGGCGTAAACCGGTGTGTGTGGTGACATTGCTCGGTGGCGGCTTGATGGCGTTTCTGTATGGGCAGAGTGCGGTGTTTGGCGGCAATGTCGGCTTGCTGATCACCACGGGGCTGTTGATGCAGTTCTTTTTGTTTGGCATGTGGGCGGTGCTCTACACCTACACGCCGGAGTTGTACCCCACGTCGGCGCGGGCGACCGGGTCCGGGTTTGCCTCGGCGATTGGCCGGGTCGGTTCGTTGCTGGGGCCGTTGGTGACCGGGCTGGTGTTTCCGGTGACCGGGCAGGGCGGAGTATTTGCCTTGGGCGCGCTGTGTTTTGCGGTGGCGGCGCTGGTGGTGTGGGTATTTGGGATGGAAACCAAGGGCAAAACGTTGGAAGAGTTGGCCGAAGCCTGAAAACCGCTGCGCAAAAGAAGGGAGGGTGCAAGCACCCTCCCTTTTTTCGTTACGGCTTGATCAAGCGCGCATCCAGGCTGTTCTGGGCCAGGCGTTTGGCCTGGTCCTGGGTCATGCCCAGTGATTCATACAGCGCATAGAAATTTTCGGTGACATAACCGCCGAAGTACGCCGGATCATCCGAATTCACCGTCACCTTCACGCCCCGCTCAAGCATGTCGAGGATGTTGTGCTGGGCCATGTCATCGAACACGCAGAGCTTGGTGTTGGACAACGGGCACACGGTGAGCGGAATTTGCTCGTCGATGATGCGCTGCATCAGGCGCTCGTCTTCGATGGCGCGCACGCCGTGGTCGATACGCTGGATTTTCAGCAGGTCGAGTGCTTCCCAGATGTATTCCGGTGGGCCTTCTTCGCCGGCGTGGGCCACGGTGAGGAAGCCTTCATGCCGTGCGCGATCGAACACGCGTTGGAACTTGCTCGGCGGGTGGCCCATTTCCGAGCTGTCCAGGCCAACGGCGACGAACGCATCGCGGAACGGCAGGGCCTGGTCCAGGGTTTTCTCGGCTTCTGCTTCACTCAGGTGGCGCAGGAAGCTGAGGATCAAACCGCTGGTGATACCCAATTGCTGCTCGCCATCTTTGAGCGCGGCGGCGATGCCGTTCAGCACCACTTCGAACGGGATGCCGCGGTCGGTATGGGTTTGCGGGTCGAAGAACGGCTCGGTGTGGATCACGTTCTGGGCTTTACAGCGCAGCAGGTAGGCCCAGGTAAGGTCGTAAAAATCCTGGGAGGTGCGCAGCACATCGGCGCCCTGGTAGTACAGGTCGAGAAATTCTTGCAGGTTATTGAAGGCGTAGGCCTTGCGCAGGGTGTCGACGTCGTTCCACGGCAGCGCGATTTTATTGCGCTCGGCCAGGGCAAACAGCAGCTCAGGCTCCAGCGAACCCTCCAGGTGCAGGTGCAGTTCGGCCTTGGGCAGGGCGTTGAGCCAATCGTACATGTCTAAATTCTCATCAGGTGCAATCGCCGCATTCTACAGGCCATGGCTGAAATAATCGGCAAAACCTGACCAGCAGGAGAGTATTCGTTTTATTCGCGCAAGGGCGACGTGAACTAAGGTGTAACGAAACGTTAGCGGCGTGGCGCAGTCTGTACCCCATCAATGACTGATTTGCCGCATTAAAAGGCCCGGAATGCTCACATCCCTCAAGCAAGAAAAATTTATGCTGCTGGCGCTGATTGCCGCCATCGCCGCCTACCCGTTGGAGCATTGGATGCTGCACAGCGGGCAAATGGTGGCGTTGCTCGCGGGGTTGGCGCTGATCGCGTTTATCGTGATGGCGTCGATGCGTGTAGCTCACCACGCCGAGCAACTGGCGGAAAAAGTCGGCGACCCCTACGGCACCATGATCCTGACCCTCGCGGCCGTGCTGGTGGAGGTGGTGATCCTGGCGATCATGATGAGTAACGAACCTTCACCGACCCTGGTGCGCGACACCATTTACTCGGCGGTGATGCTCGACATCAACGGCATCCTTGGCCTTGCCGCGCTGATGGGCGGGATCAAGCATGGCGAACAGTCCTACAACGACGATTCGGCGCGGACCTACAGCGTGATGATCCTCACCGCCATGGGCGTGTCGATGGTGGTGCCGGAATTTATCCCCAAGGGCGATTGGAAAATTTACTCGGCCTTCACCATCGGCGCGATGGTGGTGCTGTACACCTTGTTCCTGAGGATGCAGGTGGGGCCGCACAGTTACTTCTTCAGTTACAGCTACCCGGAAAAACGCCGTAAGCAGTTGCCGGCAGACGCGGAAGCGCCGCCGGTCAGCCTGGCGTTTTCCATTGGCACTTTGGTGTTCGGTGTGGTGGTGATTGGTGCGTTGGCAGAGGTCATGTCCAAGACTCTCGACCTTGGCCTGGAAGGCACGGGCGCGCCGCCGGTAGTGACGGCGATTGTGGTGGCGGCGATTTCGGCGGCGCCGGAAATACTGACGGCATTGCGCGCCGCGTTGGCCAACCGTATGCAGTCGGTGGTCAACATCGCGTTGGGTGCTTCGTTGTCAACAGTGATCCTGACCGTGCCGGTGATGGAGGCCATGGCGCTCTACACCGGCCAGCCGTTCCAGATGGCAATGACCCCCGTGCAAACCGTGATGGTGTTTATCACGCTGATCGTCAGCGCGATCAACCTCAACGATGGCGAAACAAACGCCATCGAAGGGATGACCCACTTTGTGCTGTTTGCGACGTTTATCATGTTGTCGCTGCTGGGCCTGTAAGCGCAGCAGCGTAAGGTGGGTGAGGACGCCGGGATCAGCTCCCGGCGATCAACGCCCGCGCCGCCTGGCTGTGATCGGCAATCAGGCCTTTCAGATCCAGGCCTTCTACCTGCCCGTCGATGACTCGCCACTGCCCGCCGACCATCACCCGATCCGCTCGGTCCGCGCCGCACAGCAGCAGCGCCGATATCGGGTCATGGCTGCCGGAAAAGCGCAGCTCATCCAGCTTGAACAGCGCCAGGTCGGCTTGTTTGCCAGCGGCCAACTCGCCGATATCCGTACGCCCCAATAACTGCGCCGAGCCTTTAGTGGCCCAGCCGAGCACGCCTTCGGGGGTGATGTGCTGCGCGCCATAACGCAAGCGCTGGATATACAGGGCCTGGCGCGCTTCGAGGATCATGTTCGACGCGTCGTTGGAGGCCGAGCCGTCCACGCCCAGGCCGATTGGCGCGCCGGCGGCGATCAGGTCCAGGGTCGGACAAATGCCCGAGGCCAAGCGCATATTGGAGCTTGGGCAGTGACAGATACCGGTACCGGCCTCGCCCAGGCGCGCGATTTCATTCGGGTTGAAGTGAATGCCGTGGGCCAGCCAGGTGCGCGGGCCGAGCCAGCCGACGCTGTCGAGGTAGTCCACCGTGCGCAGGCCGAAGCGCTGCAGGCAGAAGTCTTCTTCGTCGAGGGTTTCGGCCAGATGGGTGTGCAGGCGCACATCGAGTTGAGTGGCCAATTCGGCACTGGCGCGCATGATTTCCGGCGTGACTGAAAACGGCGAGCAGGGTGCCAGGGCGATCTGGATCTGTGCGCCGTCGCCGCGCTGGTGGTAGGCGCGGATCAGGCGCTGGCTGTCGTCCAGGATCACCTGGCCTTGCTGCACGGTTTGCTGCGGTGGCAGGCCGCCATCGGCTTCGCCCAAGCTCATGGAGCCGCGGGTGAGCATGGCGCGCATGCCCAGTTCGCGCACGCTGTCCACTTGCACATCGATGGCGTGTTCCAGGCCGTCGGGGAACAAATAGTGATGGTCGGCCGCAGTGGTGCAGCCGGACAGCAACAGCTCGGCCAATGCCACTTTACTGGCCAGGGCGAGTTTTTCCGGGGTCAGCCGCGCCCATACCGGGTAAAGGGTTTTCAGCCACGGAAACAACGGCTGATTGACTACCGGCGCCCAGGCACGGGTGAGGGTCTGATAGAAGTGATGGTGTGTGTTGATCAGGCCCGGCAGGACCACATGTTCACGGGCATCGAAGACCTGTTCGCAAGGTTGCGCAGGGACTTGGCCAGCCGCCAGTACTTCGGCGATCACACCGTCTTGCAGCACCAGGCCGCCACGGGCATCAAGGCCATTGGCAGTAAAAATCGCGAGGGGAGTTTTTAACCAGATACGGGTCGCAGGCATTGGCCGGCTCCTCTGAATGATGGGTTCAGGTTTGCCAGCTCAGTGTTGCCCTGTCTGCTGATCCAGGGTCGCCGGTGGGGGCGAGGGGCTAGATTACGTGGAGTTCGGTTTGTAGGAAAGCGGATTGATTTGTGTGGGAAGGATAAGTCCCTCCCACATTTTCTTCGTGTGTACTTACCAGGCGATTGTGTCGCCTTTGTAGTCCACGAAATGATGGCCACCTTTGCCGGCGAAGGCATTCACTTGATCCACCAGGCCACGCACGCTGGTATCGACATCGATATGGGCGTTTTCGCCGCCCATATCGGTTTTGACCCAGCCCGGGTGCATCGACAGCACCGTTAGCCGATGGTCGCCCAATTGGGTGATAAAGCTGTTGGTCATGGAATTGAGCGCAGCCTTACTGGCTTTGTACAGCGCCATCTCCGAACCGTCGGGAATGGTGACGCTGCCCAGTACCGAGCTCATGAACGCCAACACACCGCTGTCTTTGCGGATCTGCCCGACAAAACGCTGGGCCAGGTTGATCGGCGCTACGGCGTTGGTGAAGAACAGCTGGCCGACTTCGGCCAGGGTGGCGTGGCCGGGTTCCTGATTGTCCGGGCCTTTGACGCCGGCATTGATGAACAGCAGATCGAAGGTGCGCTCTTTGAGGCGCTGGTTCAGGGCGATCACGGCTTGTTGATCGTCCATGTCGAGTTTCTCGATCTGTACCGGGCCAGCGGCTTTCAGCGCATCGGCTTTGCTCGGATCGCGCACGGTGGCGGTCACGTCCCAGCCGTCCTGGAGCAGTTGCTTGACCAGGCCAAGACCCAGCCCACGGGAGGCGCCGATGATCAGTGCGGTTTTTGGCGTAGACATGAAAGGCTTCCTTTGAAATCGCGGTTCAGGGAGATTCAGCGCACAACAGTAGCAGTTTCAGCGTTGCAGGAGGATGCGGCCACGGCTCAAGTCGGCGAGCTGGGTTTGCAGGGTTTCGATCTGCGCTTCCCCCAGGGCCAGTTGCAGTTCGACACCATTGGCGGTGAAGGTTTCTTCCACCACCAGCCCACCCAATTCGGCCACGCGCAGTTTGACCAGGTTCAATTCGGAGAAGCCGCACGCACAGCGCAACGGCACGCGGCTGATCAGCTCGATGCGCTCGGCGTTTTGTAAGCATTTATTCGCGCCACCACCATAGGCACGGGCAAGCCCACCGGTGCCCAGTTGGATACCGCCGTACCAGCGGATGACCAGCACGGCGACCTGGTCAAAACCTTGGGCCTCGATGGCGGCCAGGATCGGCCGCCCGGCCGTGCCGCCGGGTTCGCCGTCGTCGTTGCTGCGGTATTGATCGCCCAATTTCCAGGCCCAGCAGTTGTGCGTGGCATCGAGAACGCTGTGCTCCTGAAAAAACGCCTGGGCGTCCTGTGGGCTGGTGATCGGCACAGCGAGGGTGATAAAGCGGCTTTTGCGTATCTCTTCACGAAATTCGCAAAGGCCGGTGAGCGTGAAAGGCATAGGTTGCTTCGTCTAGAGGGCCGGCTTGATGCCGCAGCCTTTGAGAATGATATGGATCAGGTTGGTGCCGGCGTCTTCCATGTCTTGTTTGGTCAGGCGCGTACGCCCGGTGACGCGGCAGATCTGGGTAGCGAAATCGGCGTAGTGCTGGGTGCTGCCCCACAGCAGGAAGATCAGGTGTACGGGGTCCACGGGGTCCATTTTGCCGGCGTCGATCCAGGCCTGGAACACCGCCGCACGCCCGCTGAACCAGGCGCGGTAGTCCTGGCTGAAATATTCGGTGAGGCATTCGCCGCCGCTGATGATTTCCATGGCGAAGATCCGCGAGGCCTGGGGCTGGCGCCGTGAGAACTCCATCTTGGTGCGGATGTAGCGGGTCAGGGCCTCGGCGGGATCGTCCTCGGCGGTCAGCGTGTTGAAGGTGCTGTCCCATAGCTCGAGGATATTGCTGAGCACTGCGATATAGAGGCCCAGCTTATTGGTGAAGTAGTAGTGCAAGTTGGCCTTGGGCAGGCCGGCGCTGGCAGCAATGGTGTTCATGCTGGTGCCCTTGTAGCCATGGCGCGCGAACTCATCCTCAGCAGCCTGGAGAATCGCTTGTTCGTTCTTTTGCCGGATGCGGCTGGCGGGCTTACCGGCGTGGTGGCTGTGGGCAGGAACTTCGAGGCTCATGGAGATTACCGTGCTGATCGATAGAGACGACGTGTGCACAGATAACCCACCCTCAAGCCCCAGACAAGTCCCGATGCAATAAAACCGTCAAAGCGGCTCCAGCGTGTCGCTTTCGGTTGCGTGGTTTACGGCGGTGCCGGGGGTTTTGGCCTCCGGCAATAGCACGCACAACACAATCGCGGTCAGGCCGCCGCTGGTGATGGCGGAATCGAACAGATTCTGTATCAGCGCGGGCATCAGGTGTAGCAGGTTTGGCTGGGCAGCGATCCCCAGGCCGACGCCGAACGAAGTTGCGATGATCAGCATGCTGCGCCGGTCCAGTGGCGCCTGCGCGAGGATGCGCACCCCGGCGGCGGCGACACTGCCGAACATCACCAGGGTCGCGCCGCCCAATACCGGCTTGGGGATTTGCTGCAGCACGGCCCCAATCAGCGGAAACAAACCGAGGCAGAACAGCACCACGCCGATATATAAGCCGACGTAACGGCTGGCGACGCCGGTGAGTTGGATCACCCCGTTGTTCTGCGCGAAGGTAGTGTTGGGGAACGCACTGAAGGTGGCGGCGATCATGCAGCTCACCCCGTCACCCAGCACGCCGCCTTTGAGCCGGCTTATATAGGAAGGGCCACTGATGGGTTGGCGGGCGATCATGCAATTGGCGGTCAGGTCGCCGACAGTTTCGATGCTGCTGATCAGATAGATCAGCGCAATCGGCAGGAAAGCGCTCCAGTCGAAGTTGAAACCAAACCGAAACGGTATCGGCAAGCTAACCAGAGGCAAGTCCGGCAAGGCCTGAGGCACCAGTTTGCCGCTGAACCAGGCCGCCAGACTGCCCAGGGCCAGGCCGATGATAATCGCCGAAAGCCGCACCCACGGTGTGTTCGAGCGATTGAGCAGAATGATCGTTAGCACCACGAACAGCCCCAATGCCAGGTTGGTAGGAGCGCCGAAATCGGCGGCGTTGAAACCGCCGCCCACGTCAGTAATGCCGACCTTGATCAGGCTGATGCCGATCAGCGTTATCACGATGCCGGTGACCAGCGGCGTAATTACCCGGCGCAACTGCCCGATGAAGCGGCTGAGGACTATCTGCACGGCCGCGCCGAAAAAGCACACGCCGAAGATCATCGCCATGATGTCTTCCGGGCTGCCGCCGCGTTGCTTGACCAGAAAACCGGCTGACAGCACCGCGCCGAGAAACGCAAAGCTGGTGCCTTGCAGGCAGATCATTCCGGCGCCGATACCAAACGGCCTACGCGCTTGGATGAAGGTGCCCACACCGGAAACCATCAACGCCATGCTGATCAGGTAGGGCAAATGCGCGGTAAGGCCGAGGGTGGAGCCGATGATCAGCGGCGGAGTGATGATACCGACGAAGGCGGCCAGCACATGCTGCAAGGCGGCCAATAGGGCGGGGGCGGGTTTTGGGCGGTCGTTGAGGCCGTAGATCAGGTCGCTGGGGCTGGAGGATTCTGGTGGCATGGCGGGCAAACTCAAGGCGGACGGTTCTAGGTCCTGATGCCCTTGCAAAAAGCTGTCCAGTTGCTCAGCTTTTGCGCCGAGGCCCGATTTAGCGTGTTGCAGCCAAGCTGTCGAGAAAGCTTTCCAGCACCAAATGAGGGCGACGGCCCTTGCGCGTGACCGATGCCAGGCTCAAATCGTAAAAACGTGTAGCCGGTTTCAGCGCACGCAGTCGGCCTTGTTGTACCCATAGGTTGGCGTAGTGATCAGGTAAATAGCCGATATAGCGACCAGTGAGGATCAGAAACGCCATGCCTTCGCGGTCCGACGCGCTGGCGGTGCAGTTGAGCGCCTGGTAGTGAGCCTGGATGTCTGCGGGCAGGCGGAAGGTCGGGGCGATTGCGTCCTGGCTATCGATGCGGGCGTCGTCCAGCGCTTTGTCGTCGGCATAGAACAGCGGATGACCGACTGCGCAGTAAAGCAGCGAACGTTCGCTGTAGAGCGGCTGGTATTCCAGGCCGGACAGCGCGCTGGCCTGGGGCACAACCCCCACGTGCAGGCGGCCGTCGAGTACGCCTTGCTCCACTTCATTGGGCGCGATCATGCGGATCTGAATCTGCACGTCCGGGCCCCGTTCCTTCAATTGTGCCAAGGCGTGTGTGATGCGCATGTGAGGCAGGGTGACAAGGTTGTCGGTGAGACCGATGATTAATTCGCCGCGTAAGTGCTGGTGCAGGCCGTTGACCTCTGTGCGAAAACTTTCCAGCGCGCTCAACAACTGCAGGGCCGACTGGTACACCTCGCGCCCCTCCTCCGTGAGCGAAAACCCCGCGCGGCCACGCTGGCAGAGCCTCAATCCCAGCCGCTGTTCAAGGTCGCTCATTTGCTGGCTGATGGCCGAGCGCCCGATGCCGAGCACGGTTTCTGCCGCCGAGAACCCGCCGCATTCCACCACGCTGCGAAAGATGCGCAATAAGCGGATATCGAAGTCGCTGACTTGAGCCAGAGGATCGGGACGACGGATGCTCATAGTTTAGTGAAGCCCTGACTGAAGGTTAGAAAAGTTGGATTTCACCGACTTTATCGCCATGGCAATTTAGCTGCAAGAACGCTTTCAATCCCGACGCTGCCTTTTGCCCTGCGAGGTTTTGCTGATGAACATGCCCGAAAACGCCCCTTCGTCCCTGGCCAGCCAACTCAAGTTGGATGCGCATTGGATGCCGTATACCGCTAACCGTAATTTCCAGCGCGATCCACGCCTGATCGTGGCCGCAGAGGGTAGCTGGCTGACGGATGACAAGGGGCGCAAGGTCTACGATTCGTTATCAGGTCTGTGGACCTGCGGCGCCGGGCACACCCGCAAAGAAATTCAGGACGCGGTGGCCAAGCAATTGGGCACTTTGGACTACTCGCCGGGTTTCCAATACGGTCATCCGCTGTCCTTTCAACTAGCGGAAAAGATTACCGATCTGACCCCCGGAAACCTCAATCATGTGTTTTTCACCGATTCTGGCTCCGAGTGCGCTGACACCGCGGTGAAGATGGTGCGGGCTTACTGGCGCTTAAAAGGCCAGGCCACCAAGACCAAGATGATAGGCCGGGCACGGGGTTATCACGGGGTGAACATCGCCGGCACCAGCCTTGGCGGTGTGAACGGTAACCGTAAGATGTTTGGCCAGGCGCTGATGGATGTTGACCATCTCCCGCACACCTTGCTGGCAAGCAATGCGTTTTCCCGCGGCATGCCTGAACAGGGCGGCATCGCCTTGGCGGATGAGTTGCTCAAGTTGATCGAGCTGCATGACGCGTCGAATATCGCCGCGGTGTTCGTCGAGCCGATGGCCGGTTCGGCGGGCGTGCTGGTGCCGCCACAGGGTTACCTCAAGCGTCTGCGGGAGATCTGCGATCAGCACAATATCCTGCTGGTATTCGATGAAGTGATCACCGGTTTCGGCCGCACCGGCTCGATGTTCGGTGCGGACAGCTTTGGTGTGACCCCGGACTTGATGTGCATCGCCAAACAAGTCACCAACGGCGCGATCCCCATGGGCGCAGTGATTGCCAGCAGCGAGATCTATCAAACCTTCATGAACCAGGCGACGCCGGAGTACGCAGTGGAATTCCCCCACGGCTACACCTACTCGGCGCACCCGGTCGCTTGCGCGGCCGGCCTGGCGGCGTTGGACCTGTTGCAGAAGGAAAACCTGGTGCAGAGCGTAGCTGAAGTCGCTCCGCACTTTGAGAATGCGCTGCACGGTTTGAAGGGCAGCAAGAACGTAATCGACATTCGCAACTATGGCCTGGCCGGCGCGATCCAGATCGCCCCGCGTGACGGAGACGCCATTGTGCGTCCATTCGAGGCCGGCATGGCTTTGTGGAAGGCGGGGTTCTACGTGCGCTTTGGTGGCGACACGCTGCAGTTCGGGCCAACCTTCAACAGCAAGCCGCAGGACCTGGATCGCTTGTTCGACGCGGTCGGCGACGTGCTGAACAAGATCGACTGATTTCTCCTTCTATATAGAACAACTTTTCAGGAGCCCTGCATGAGCCTTATCCAGCATTTGATCAATGGCGAGTTGGTCAACGACAGCGGTCGCAGCGCTGATGTGTATAACCCGTCCACCGGCCAGGTGATTCACCAAGTGCCGTTGGCCAGCCGTGAAACTATCCAGCGTGCAATCGACTCAGCGAAGGCGGCCTTTCCGGCCTGGCGCAATACGCCGGCGGCTAAGCGCGCTCAGGTGATGTTTCGTTTCAAGCAATTGCTGGAGCAGAACGAAGCCCGCATCTCGCAGTTGATCAGCGAGGAGCATGGCAAAACGTTGGAAGACGCCGCCGGCGAGCTCAAGCGCGGGATCGAAAACGTCGAGTATGCGTGCTCGGCGCCGGAGATTCTCAAGGGCGAATACAGCCGTAACGTTGGGCCGAACATCGATGCGTGGTCGGACTTCCAGCCCCTGGGTGTAGTGGCCGGTATTACGCCGTTCAATTTCCCGGCGATGGTGCCTTTGTGGATGTACCCGTTGGCGATCGTCTGCGGCAATTGCTTCATTCTCAAACCTTCGGAGCGCGATCCAAGTTCGACGCTGCTGATCGCACAACTGTTGCAAGAAGCCGGTCTGCCCAAAGGCGTCCTCAATGTGGTGCACGGAGACAAAGGGGCGGTGGATGCGTTGATCGAAGCGCCTGAAGTAAAAGCATTGAGCTTTGTAGGATCGACGCCGATTGCTGAGTACATCTATTCCGAAGCGACCAAACGCGGCAAGCGCGTACAGGCGCTGGGTGGAGCGAAGAACCACGCGGTATTGATGCCGGACGCCGATCTGGATAACGCGGTCAGTGCCTTGATGGGGGCTGCCTACGGATCATGCGGCGAGCGTTGCATGGCGATCTCGGTGGCTGTGTGCGTGGGCGGCCAGGTCGCCGATGCTTTGATTGCCAAGTTGGTGCCGCAGGTCAAGGCATTGAAGATTGGCGCAGGCACGTCTTGCGGCCTGGATATGGGGCCGTTGGTCACTGGGCAGGCCCGGGACAAGGTCAGCGGCTATATAGAAGACGGCGTGGCTGCCGGCGCTGAGCTGGTGGTCGATGGTCGCGGGTTGAGTGTTGCCGGTCATGAGCAGGGCTTCTTCCTGGGCGGTAGCCTGTTTGATCGCGTAACCCCTGAGATGCGTATCTATAAAGAAGAGATCTTTGGGCCGGTGTTGTGCGTGGTCCGAGTGGACAGCCTGGAAGCTGCGATGCAATTGATCAATGATCACGAGTATGGCAACGGCACTTGTATCTTCACCCGCGATGGTGAGGCGGCACGTCTGTTCTGTGACGAAATCGAAGTGGGCATGGTGGGTGTGAACGTTCCATTGCCGGTGCCGGTGGCCTATCACAGCTTCGGTGGTTGGAAGCGTTCGCTGTTTGGCGATTTGCATGCGTATGGGCCGGATGGTGTGCGCTTTTACACTCGGCGCAAGGCGATTACCCAGCGTTGGCCGCAGCGGGCCAGTCATGAAGCGTCACAGTTTGCTTTTCCCAGCCTTTAGCCCTCGTTAGCTAGGCGGAAAGCCGGCCCTTTAGGGCCGGCTTTCGTGTTTTTGGGCGTTTTTTGACCAGTGCGACAGAAATATGAAAATAGTGGTTGACGGCAGATTCCAGAAGTCTATAATTCGCCCCACTTCCGGCGCAGTCGAAACGGAAAACTCCTTGGTAAACAAAGGGTTACGCAAGATTCGACAGCGGATCGCTTCAGTTCATCGAAGCCCAGAAGGAGTTGGTAGAGCAGTGTTGTTTGGCTCTATTAACGTTTCGATCTTCTCGGTCGAAAGCGGAGAAAAAGAGGTGTTGACAGCAGCGTGTAACGCTGTAGAATTCGCCTCCCGCTAACGAGAGATCGGAAGCGCAAGTGGTTGAAGTTGTTGAAGAAATCTTCGAAAACTTCTGAAAATAATCACTTGACAGCAAATGAGGCTGCTGTAGAATGCGCGCCTCGGTTGAGACGAAAGATCTTAACCAACCGCTCTTTAACAACTGAATCAAGCAATTCGTGTGGGTGCTTGTGGAGTCAGACTGATAGTCAACAAGATTATCAGCATCACAAGTTACTCCGCGAGAAATCAAAGATGTAACCAACGATTGCTGAGCCAAGTTTAGGGTTTCTTAAAAACCCAAAGATGTTTGAACTGAAGAGTTTGATCATGGCTCAGATTGAACGCTGGCGGCAGGCCTAACACATGCAAGTCGAGCGGTAGAGAGAAGCTTGCTTCTCTTGAGAGCGGCGGACGGGTGAGTAATGCCTAGGAATCTGCCTGGTAGTGGGGGATAACGTTCGGAAACGAACGCTAATACCGCATACGTCCTACGGGAGAAAGCAGGGGACCTTCGGGCCTTGCGCTATCAGATGAGCCTAGGTCGGATTAGCTAGTTGGTGGGGTAATGGCTCACCAAGGCGACGATCCGTAACTGGTCTGAGAGGATGATCAGTCACACTGGAACTGAGACACGGTCCAGACTCCTACGGGAGGCAGCAGTGGGGAATATTGGACAATGGGCGAAAGCCTGATCCAGCCATGCCGCGTGTGTGAAGAAGGTCTTCGGATTGTAAAGCACTTTAAGTTGGGAGGAAGGGCCATTACCTAATACGTGATGGTTTTGACGTTACCGACAGAATAAGCACCGGCTAACTCTGTGCCAGCAGCCGCGGTAATACAGAGGGTGCAAGCGTTAATCGGAATTACTGGGCGTAAAGCGCGCGTAGGTGGTTTGTTAAGTTGGATGTGAAATCCCCGGGCTCAACCTGGGAACTGCATTCAAAACTGACTGACTAGAGTATGGTAGAGGGTGGTGGAATTTCCTGTGTAGCGGTGAAATGCGTAGATATAGGAAGGAACACCAGTGGCGAAGGCGACCACCTGGACTGATACTGACACTGAGGTGCGAAAGCGTGGGGAGCAAACAGGATTAGATACCCTGGTAGTCCACGCCGTAAACGATGTCAACTAGCCGTTGGGAGCCTTGAGCTCTTAGTGGCGCAGCTAACGCATTAAGTTGACCGCCTGGGGAGTACGGCCGCAAGGTTAAAACTCAAATGAATTGACGGGGGCCCGCACAAGCGGTGGAGCATGTGGTTTAATTCGAAGCAACGCGAAGAACCTTACCAGGCCTTGACATCCAATGAACTTTCTAGAGATAGATTGGTGCCTTCGGGAACATTGAGACAGGTGCTGCATGGCTGTCGTCAGCTCGTGTCGTGAGATGTTGGGTTAAGTCCCGTAACGAGCGCAACCCTTGTCCTTAGTTACCAGCACGTAATGGTGGGCACTCTAAGGAGACTGCCGGTGACAAACCGGAGGAAGGTGGGGATGACGTCAAGTCATCATGGCCCTTACGGCCTGGGCTACACACGTGCTACAATGGTCGGTACAGAGGGTTGCCAAGCCGCGAGGTGGAGCTAATCCCATAAAACCGATCGTAGTCCGGATCGCAGTCTGCAACTCGACTGCGTGAAGTCGGAATCGCTAGTAATCGCGAATCAGAATGTCGCGGTGAATACGTTCCCGGGCCTTGTACACACCGCCCGTCACACCATGGGAGTGGG
The DNA here is from genome assembly GCF_013285305.1 of Pseudomonas rhodesiae. NCBI lineage: Bacteria > Pseudomonadati > Pseudomonadota > Gammaproteobacteria > Pseudomonadales > Pseudomonadaceae > Pseudomonas > Pseudomonas rhodesiae. The sequence goes on from NZ_CP054205.1 coordinate 983,884, forward strand.
TTGCACCAGAAGTAGCTAGTCTAACCTTCGGGGGGACGGTTACCACGGTGTGATTCATGACTGGGGTGAAGTCGTAACAAGGTAGCCGTAGGGGAACCTGCGGCTGGATCACCTCCTTAATCGACGACATCAGCTGCTCCATAAGTTCCCACACGAATTGCTTGATTCATTGAAGAAGACGAAAGAAGCAGCCCGAAATTGGGTCTGTAGCTCAGTTGGTTAGAGCGCACCCCTGATAAGGGTGAGGTCGGCAGTTCGAATCTGCCCAGACCCACCAATTTTGTGTGGGAAACGCCTGTAGAAATACGGGGCCATAGCTCAGCTGGGAGAGCGCCTGCCTTGCACGCAGGAGGTCAGCGGTTCGATCCCGCTTGGCTCCACCACTACTGCTTCTGTTTGTATAAAGCTTAGAAATGAGCATTCCATCGTGTGGATGGTGAATGTTGATTTCTAGTCTTTGACTAGTTCGTTCTTTAAAAATTTGGGTATGTGATAGAAAGATAGACTGAACGTTACTTTCACTGGTAACGGATCAGGCTAAGGTAAAATTTGTGAGTTCTCTTAGTTGAGAAATTCGAATTTTCGGCGAATGTCGTCTTCACAGTATAACCAGATTGCTTGGGGTTATATGGTCAAGTGAAGAAGCGCATACGGTGGATGCCTTGGCAGTCAGAGGCGATGAAAGACGTGGTAGCCTGCGAAAAGCTTCGGGGAGTCGGCAAACAGACTTTGATCCGGAGATGTCTGAATGGGGGAACCCAGCCATCATAAGATGGTTATCTTGTACTGAATACATAGGTGCAAGAAGCGAACCAGGGGAACTGAAACATCTAAGTACCCTGAGGAAAAGAAATCAACCGAGATTCCCTTAGTAGTGGCGAGCGAACGGGGACTAGCCCTTAAGTGGCTTTGAGATTAGCGGAACGCTCTGGAAAGTGCGGCCATAGTGGGTGATAGCCCTGTACGCGAAAATCTCTTAGTCATGAAATCGAGTAGGACGGAGCACGAGAAACTTTGTCTGAATATGGGGGGACCATCCTCCAAGGCTAAATACTACTGACTGACCGATAGTGAACTAGTACCGTGAGGGAAAGGCGAAAAGAACCCCGGAGAGGGGAGTGAAATAGATCCTGAAACCGTATGCGTACAAGCAGTGGGAGCAGACTTTGTTCTGTGACTGCGTACCTTTTGTATAATGGGTCAGCGACTTATTTTCAGTGGCGAGCTTAACCGAATAGGGGAGGCGTAGCGAAAGCGAGTCTTAATAGGGCGTCTAGTCGCTGGGAATAGACCCGAAACCGGGCGATCTATCCATGGGCAGGTTGAAGGTTGGGTAACACTAACTGGAGGACCGAACCGACTACCGTTGAAAAGTTAGCGGATGACCTGTGGATCGGAGTGAAAGGCTAATCAAGCTCGGAGATAGCTGGTTCTCCTCGAAAGCTATTTAGGTAGCGCCTCATGTATCACTGTAGGGGGTAGAGCACTGTTTCGGCTAGGGGGTCATCCCGACTTACCAAACCGATGCAAACTCCGAATACCTACAAGTGCCGAGCATGGGAGACACACGGCGGGTGCTAACGTCCGTCGTGAAAAGGGAAACAACCCAGACCGTCAGCTAAGGTCCCAAAGTTATGGTTAAGTGGGAAACGATGTGGGAAGGCTTAGACAGCTAGGAGGTTGGCTTAGAAGCAGCCACCCTTTAAAGAAAGCGTAATAGCTCACTAGTCGAGTCGGCCTGCGCGGAAGATGTAACGGGGCTCAAACCATACACCGAAGCTACGGGTATCACGTAAGTGATGCGGTAGAGGAGCGTTCTGTAAGCCTGTGAAGGTGAGTTGAGAAGCTTGCTGGAGGTATCAGAAGTGCGAATGCTGACATGAGTAACGACAATGGGTGTGAAAAACACCCACGCCGAAAGACCAAGGTTTCCTGCGCAACGTTAATCGACGCAGGGTTAGTCGGTCCCTAAGGCGAGGCTGAAAAGCGTAGTCGATGGAAAACAGGTTAATATTCCTGTACTTCTGGTTATTGCGATGGAGGGACGGAGAAGGCTAGGCCAGCTTGGCGTTGGTTGTCCAAGTTTAAGGTGGTAGGCTGAGATCTTAGGTAAATCCGGGATCTTAAGGCCGAGAGCTGATGACGAGTGTTCTTTTAGAACACGAAGTGGTTGATGCCATGCTTCCAAGAAAAGCTTCTAAGCTTCAGGTAACCAGGAACCGTACCCCAAACCGACACAGGTGGTTGGGTAGAGAATACCAAGGCGCTTGAGAGAACTCGGGTGAAGGAACTAGGCAAAATGGCACCGTAACTTCGGGAGAAGGTGCGCCGGTGAGGGTGAAGGACTTGCTCCGTAAGCCCATGCCGGTCGAAGATACCAGGCCGCTGCGACTGTTTATTAAAAACACAGCACTCTGCAAACACGAAAGTGGACGTATAGGGTGTGACGCCTGCCCGGTGCCGGAAGGTTAATTGATGGGGTTAGCTAACGCGAAGCTCTTGATCGAAGCCCCGGTAAACGGCGGCCGTAACTATAACGGTCCTAAGGTAGCGAAATTCCTTGTCGGGTAAGTTCCGACCTGCACGAATGGCGTAACGATGGCGGCGCTGTCTCCACCCGAGACTCAGTGAAATTGAAATCGCTGTGAAGATGCAGTGTATCCGCGGCTAGACGGAAAGACCCCGTGAACCTTTACTATAGCTTTGCACTGGACTTTGAATTTGCTTGTGTAGGATAGGTGGGAGGCTTTGAAGCGTGGACGCCAGTCTGCGTGGAGCCATCCTTGAAATACCACCCTGGCAACTTTGAGGTTCTAACTCAGGTCCGTTATCCGGATCGAGGACAGTGTATGGTGGGTAGTTTGACTGGGGCGGTCTCCTCCTAAAGAGTAACGGAGGAGTACGAAGGTGCGCTCAGACCGGTCGGAAATCGGTCGTAGAGTATAAAGGCAAAAGCGCGCTTGACTGCGAGACAGACACGTCGAGCAGGTACGAAAGTAGGTCTTAGTGATCCGGTGGTTCTGTATGGAAGGGCCATCGCTCAACGGATAAAAGGTACTCCGGGGATAACAGGCTGATACCGCCCAAGAGTTCATATCGACGGCGGTGTTTGGCACCTCGATGTCGGCTCATCACATCCTGGGGCTGAAGCCGGTCCCAAGGGTATGGCTGTTCGCCATTTAAAGTGGTACGCGAGCTGGGTTTAGAACGTCGTGAGACAGTTCGGTCCCTATCTGCCGTGGACGTTTGAGATTTGAGAGGGGCTGCTCCTAGTACGAGAGGACCGGAGTGGACGAACCTCTGGTGTTCCGGTTGTCACGCCAGTGGCATTGCCGGGTAGCTATGTTCGGAATAGATAACCGCTGAAAGCATCTAAGCGGGAAACTAGCCTCAAGATGAGATCTCACTGGAACCTTGAGTTCCCTGAAGGGCCGTCGAAGACTACGACGTTGATAGGTTGGGTGTGTAAGCGCTGTGAGGCGTTGAGCTAACCAATACTAATTGCCCGTGAGGCTTGACCATATAACACCCAAGCAATTTGAGTCGAAAGGCCAGATTGCGGTGTGTGAAGACGCAATGAACCGAAAGTTCGATGCTCACAAAACACCGACAGCTGTCACATACCCAATTTGCTGAAGCGAGGCCAAAAGGTCACGAGTCAGTACCCGAATTTCTTGACGACCATAGAGCATTGGAACCACCTGATCCCATCCCGAACTCAGAAGTGAAACGATGCATCGCCGATGGTAGTGTGGGGTTTCCCCATGTGAGAGTAGGTCATCGTCAAGATTAAATTCCGAAACCCCAATTGCGAAAGCAGTTGGGGTTTTGTTTTGCGCGCTCGAAAAGCCGTGGGCATCATCAGCGCCGACTTCGGTGCTAGGAAGCTCTATTAGACATATCTTTTAATCAGCCCAAGAGCACCGCCAAATCGCCCGACAAATTTGCACAGTTATTTCTGAACCAGACCACTAGAATAGGCACCTAACCATTTTTAGAGTCAGAGCCCTACTATGCCTGATCCGGTTGATGCCACAGAGGTGTCGGATTTACCGCTGGACGACCTGGTGGCCTGCCATGAGTGCGACCTGCTGATGCGCAAACCCGTGCTCGCTCTTGGCGAAAAAGCCCAGTGCCCACGTTGCGGTTACGAGCTGTACGCTCACCGACATAACGTGGTTGAGCGAAGCCTTGCCTTGGTACTTGCTGCACTGTTGTTGTACATCCCCGCGAACTTTCTGCCGATCATGCAGCTCAATCTACTGGGTCAGTCTTCAGAGGACACCGTGTGGAGCGGCGTTGTCGGTCTCTTCGACACGGGCATGCAGGGTGTAGCCATCGTGGTGTTCCTGTGCAGCATGGGCATTCCCTTGCTCAAGTTGCTGTGTCAGTTAGCCGTGCTGCTGAGCATACGGTGGAACATCGGCCGCAGCTATGGCCTGCTGCTCTATCGTATTTACCACCACTTGAGAGATTGGGGGATGCTGGAGGTCTACTTGATGGGCGTACTGGTGGCGATCGTCAAGCTCGCTGACATGGCGTCCATCACGATTGGCCTGGGCCTTGGCTGTTTTGTCAGTTTGTTGATGGTTCAGGTCCTTCTTGAGGTGGTGATGTCGCCCCACCAGATCTGGCAAGCGCTGTCAGGGGAGGATGATCATGCGGGCGATTGATGCGGGCATTCTGATTTGCACCGAATGCCATGAGTTGAATAAGCAAGAGCCAGATGTCGATGAGCAAGTGTGCAGCCGCTGTGGCGCGCTGGTTCATGCTCGCCGCCCTGATAGCCTTACTCGTACTTGGGCGTTGTTGATCACCGCCGCTTTGCTCTACATCCCTGCCAATATGCTGCCCATCATGACGGTCAACTCCTTGGGGCAAGGCGATCCCAGTACCATCATGGCCGGTGTTATCCAGCTGGTGCAGCACGGTATGTACCCGATTGCGGCAGTGGTATTCATTGCCAGTATTCTTGTGCCGACATTCAAGCTGGTGGGTATCGGTCTGCTACTGTTCTCGGTGCAGCGCCATCAACCACTCTCGGCGCAACAACGTATCGTGATGTACCGTTTTATTGAATTCATTGGCCGCTGGTCCATGTTGGATATCTTCGTGATCGCCATCCTCGTGGCGGTCGTAAACTTTGGACGACTTGCCAGCGTCGAGGCCAACCTCGGCGCTGCGGCGTTCGCCAGTGTGGTGATCTTGACGATGCTTGCCGCTGTAACTTTCGATCCCCGACTGATTTGGGATAACACGGAGTCGGACGACGACCATGAGTGACTTGCCTAAAGCTAAAACCCGCCCTGCTTCCAACTGGTCAGCCATATGGGTGTTGCCTCTGATTGCCCTGATTATCGGCGGATGGCTGGGGTGGCGTGCTTACTCCCAGCAGGGCATCGAAATCCAGGTGCGCTTTGAAAGCGGCGAGGGCATCCAGGTCAACAAAACCGAAGTGGTTTATAAAGGCATGCCCGTGGGCAAGGTCAAAGCCTTGGCACTTGATGACGAAGGCAACAATCGCGGTGTGATCGCCACCATCGAGATGGGTAAGGACGTCGAGCAATACCTCAAAACCAACACGCGCTTCTGGCTGGTCAAGCCCAGCGTCAGCCTCGCGGGCATCACCGGTCTGGAAACCCTGGTATCAGGCAACTACATCGCTGCCAGCCCTGGTGATGGCGAACCCACTCGCAAATTCAAGGCGCTCTCCGAAGAACCGCCTCTGTCCGACGCCAAGCCCGGCCTGCACCTGACCGTCAAAGCCGACCGCCTCGGCTCACTCAACCGGGGCAGCCCGGTGTTCTACAAGCAGATCCAGGTGGGTCAGGTCAAAAGCTATCTGCTGTCCGAAGACCAAAGCACCGTTGAGATCAAACTCTACATCGAGCCGACTTACGCGCACCTGGTGCGCAAACACACGCGTTTTTGGAATGCCAGCGGTATCAGCATCGACGCTAACCTCTCCGGCGTCAAAGTGCGCAGCGAGTCGCTTTCCAGCATCGTGGCCGGTGGTATCGCCTTCGCCACGCCAGAAAATCGCAAAGACAGTCCACCCACCGATCCAAGCCTGCCGTTCCGCTTGTACGAAGATTTCGACGCGGCCGCCGCCGGTATTCGTGTGAAGGTCAAGCTGGCTGACTTCGAAGGCCTGCAAGCGGGGCGCACGCCGGTCATGTACAAGGGCATCCAGGTCGGTAGCCTGAAAACTCTGAAGATCGATCCGGATCTGTCCAGCGCCAATGCGGAATTGACCCTCGACCCCTTGGCTGAAGATTACCTGGTGCAGGACACGCAGTTCTGGGTCGTGAAACCTTCCATCTCCCTTGCCGGCATCACTGGTCTGGAAGCCTTGGTCAAAGGTAACTACATTGCCATCCGCCCTGGTGACAAAGGCAGTGCCCCGCAACGTGAGTTTGTCGCGCGGGCCAAAGCGCCGCCGTTGGACCTGCGTTCTCCGGGCCTGCATATGGTGTTGTTCACCGACAACCTGGGCTCCCTGGATGTCGGCAGCCCGATACTCTACAAGCAGGTCAAAGTCGGTTCGGTGCAGAGCTATCAATTCTCGCGCAAGAGCAAGCAACTGGTGATTGGCGTTCACATCGAGAAGGAATACGAGAACCTCGTCAACGGTTCGACGCGGTTCTGGAATGCCAGCGGCGTGACCCTGACCGGCGGCCTGACCGGCGGTATCCAAGTAAAAAGTGAGTCCCTGGCGAGCCTGATGGCCGGCGGTATCGCTTTCGAAACCCCGCAAGCAAACGTTCCGCTGAAAAAACGTATCCCTCGCTTCCGTCTGTTTGCTGACCGTGAGGCCGCCAATCAACATGGGACCCTCGTCACCATCAAGGTCGACCGCGCCGATGGCCTGCGCCCAGGAACCCCGGTGCGTTTCAAGGGCTTGGATGTGGGCAAGATCGAGAGTGTCGAACTGAGTGCCGATATGCAGTCGGTCATGCTCAGTGCGCGTATCACCCAAGTGGCCGATCGCGTCGCGCGCGTCGGCAGTCAGTTCTGGGTGGTCAAGCCTGAGTTGGGCCTGATGAAAACGTCCAACCTCGACACCCTGGTCACCGGTCAGTACATCGAGGTGCAACCGGCGGCGAAAAATGCCGGCCCGCAGAAAAATTTCGTCGCGCTGAATCAACCGCCGGAAGTCGTGAACCAAGAAGCTGGTTTGAGACTGGTCCTGAGCGCAGCGCGTCGCGGTTCGCTTAAGGAAGGCGTGCCGGTTACCTACCGTGAAGTCACCGTGGGTAAAGTCACCGGTTACGAGCTGGGCCAGACCGCCGACCGTGTGTTGATCCATATCCTGATTGAACCCAAGTACGCGCCGTTGGTGCGCAGTGGCAGCCGTTTCTGGAACACCAGTGGGTTCGGGCTCGACTTCGGCCTGTTCAAAGGCGCAACGGTACGCACCGAGTCCCTGGAGACTCTAGTGGCGGGTGGTATTGCATTCGCCACGCCGGAGGGTGAGCGCATGGGTAACGCCGCGCGTGCCCAACAAACCTTTCCGCTGTTCGACAAGTTCGAAGATGAATGGCTGACCTGGGCGCCCAAAATTCCACTGGGCAAATAAACCGAGGCGCGGCAATCGGGGGCAAGCCCCCTCCCACATAAATCAGGATGTGGGAGGGCTTGCTCCCGACAAGAGCCTCAACATCACCACAAAAAAGGCCGCGATCCATAAGATCGCGGCCTTTTTGCATTTCAGTGCAACCGGTCAGACTTCATCCAGCTCCGGTTCATCCGCCTGCACGTTTACCGTGGCCTTCACCACATCACGACGACGGATGTACTTCCAGTCCGCCTCGTCGATGTAGATACCATTCGGTCCGCTACCGCCTTCCAAGTCGATAGCCACCTGGGCGGAAACCTGGGGTTTCACACTCGCCAGGATCGGCACGAAGCCCAGCTGCAAACTGGTTTCCAGCAGCGCGGCCTGGTTCTTCTCATCAATATCCGCCGCTTCATCCAGGTAGTACGGCAAACGCACGCGACCGGCCTGGTCGCGGTCCATCAAGTGCAGCAACAGATACATGTTGGTCAGAGCCTTGATCGTCATGGTGGTGCCGTTGGACGCCGCGCCATCGATATCGGTGTGAATCACCGGCTGGCCGTTGACCTTAGTGATTTCGAAGGCCAGCTCGAACAGATCCTTGAGGCCCAACTGGTTATGGTTGGCGGCCACCAGGCGAGCCAGGTATTCCTTGGCTTCTTCGTTCTTGTTGTCCTGCTCGGCGCTCTGGCTGAGATCGAACACCGACAGGGTTTCGCCTTCTTCGTATTGACCGGCGCTGTGGATTATCTGGTCGATATGCTTGAGCGCTTCCTTGTTCGGTGCCAGTACGATGCGGAAGCTCTGCAGGTTGGACACCTGACGCTTGTTGATCTCGCGGTTGAACAGCGCCAGTTGGTGTTCCAGGCTGTCGTAGTCGCTGCGGATATTGCGCAAGGTGCGCGCGATATCGGTGACCGCCGCACGGCGTGCCTTGCCCAGGGTCAGGGCTTCATCGGTGCGGTGGGCATAGGCGTTGATCAGCAGTTGCAGGCGACGTTCCACATCATCCTCGCTGTCGAATTTGGCCACACCCTTGAGGCGCACCTGAGCGTACAGCGCTTCGATCTGACCATCGGCGCGCAGCAGGCCCTGCCAACTGTCCTGATAGTCATTGAGCAGCGGCAGCAGGTTGTCCATGGAATCGTCGATAGGGTCCATGAACGGCGTGCCGAACGGCAAGTCCGCAGGCAGTAACTGACGACGACGCAACGCGTCATCCAATGTGCGTTGCTTGGCTTCCATGTCGCCGATTTGACGCCCGACCAGTTGCAGCTTGGCCGACAGTTGCTGGACCCGTTCGGTAAACGCGTCGCTGGAGCGCTTCAACTCGTCCTGAGCCGCTTCCATCTGCGCCAGGCTTTCCAGCTTCTCACCTTCTTCAGCGCTCAAGGTCTGCGCGCGGCGGAAATCTTCCAAGGCTTTCTGTGCGTCCAGCACCTGCTGGTACAGCGCTTCGGTCTGGGTTTTGCTCGCGGCGCGGTCAGCCGCCACGGCTTGCTGGGTTTTGAGCTGCTTGAGTTCTTTTTCCAGGCGCTCTTTCTGGTCGCGCAACGCCGCACGGTCTGCCAAAGCCTGCAATGCCGGCGGTTCGATGTGGGAAATGTCGATAGACAACCCCGGCACTTCAAAGCGCTCGCCCTTGAAGCCATCAAGGATCTGCTCCAGGGATTTAACCCACAGGCCATCCTCATCCAGCGTGATGCCATGCTCGCCCAACGGCAGGCTGAACAGCGCACTGTTGAACAGTCGCATCAGACGCTCGACATCCTGCTGTGAGAATTCTTCCCGCAGCTTGGCGTAGCTGTTGTTGTCCGCATGGTCTAGCTGCTGCTTGACCGACTTCAAGCGCTTTTCCAGGTCACGCAAGCGCTCGTCCAAGTCTTCGGCGCTGAACTGTCGCGACTGCGCCAGCGCGCCCGCGAGTTCGTCGTGAGCATCCTTGGCCGCGAGCAATTGCTGCTCCAGCACTTTCACATCGTCCACCAACGCGAAGCGATGTTTGAGCACCGACAATTCACCCAGCCAACGCTGGATGCCGCTGATTTCCCGCTCCAGGCGCATCAGCTCTTGAGTGCCGCCGCGCTGGTCGTTCTGCAGCGCGTCCTGTTCGTTGCGGTAATGCTCGGCCTGGATGGTCAGCTCTTCCTTGCGTGCACTGGCGTAGTCCGACCAGGTGCCCAGCAACGAATCCAACAGTGGCGACAGGCGATGCAGTTTGCCGCGCAGGATGTCGCGGTGCTTCACGCCATTGGCCAGGGCTTCGACCAGCGGCCCGGCGGCCACCAGGGAGTTGTAGTCCTGTTCCATGCGTCGCACATCGCGGAAGGCTTCTTCGCACGCGGCGATGTAATCCACACTGCCGGAACGCAGGCTGTGTTCAAACGCATCGAGGAACAGCTGCTTGAGCTTGGCCGCGGTGATTTCGCGCATGTGCAGCAGGTTGATAAACAGCGCGCGGAAGGTTTTCAGGCTCTGCTCGCTGGTGGAGCGCAGCGGGATCAATGTCAGGTCCAGCGGGATCGATGTGTGACCGCCGACCAGCAAACGCCGCAGTTCATCCGGCTTGAGTTCGTAAGCCTTGAGGCCCTCGCGCTCAAGGTTGGTGAACAGTTCTTTCTGACGCAGGCAGGTGTCGTTTTTCTGGTAGTGGGCCAGGTCGAGCTTGCCGGCATAGGCAAAGAATTGGTGGCCGAAACCACCGCCCGGCCCGCGACCGACCACACCGATCACATGCGGGCCGTGGGGCAGGGAGACTTCCACGAGGATGTAGCTGGTGTCGCTGGCAAAGTAGAAACGTCGCGATTGTTCCAGGGTGTACTTGCCGAAACTCATGTCCGACATGCGTGCCAGGATCGGGAACTGCAGGGCGTTGATCGAGGCGGACTTACCCAGGTTGTTCGCGCCGTACACCGACAGCGGCTCTTCCAGCGGAAACAAGCCCAGGCTGTAACCGGCGGTGTTCAATAGGGCGAAGCGGCGGATGCCGTAGCGTTCCTTACTCATGCGTCGGTCTCCTGTTCTTCGGCAATGGCGCGGGCCAGGGCGTCTTCTTCGCTCTCGTTGTCAAACTCGCTGAGGTCCAGCGGGTCATCGGTCTGCAGCAGTTTCTCATCGCTGTCTTCGTCGATGATCACCGGCGCCGGCAGTGGCAAGACGCTGTGCACACTGGCTGCCAGGTCGCGGTCCTGCTGCACCGACAGGCACACGTCGAGGAACCGGTGCATTGGCGGCAGGAAGCGGTACACGCCGTTGTCTTCGCTGGCGAATCCGAGCTGGGTCATGCGACGCATGATTTTTTCTTCGAGTTCTTCCTGGGTCTGCACTTCGGCCTGGATAAACAGGTCGCGGTACTTTTCCAGCAGCGACGGCAGTTCGTCGCGGCCCAGGCTGCCACCGTCCAGCACGGCGATTGGGTCGCGGCCCTGGTCGGCCAGGTGCTCGACGATGATGAAGGTGAACAGCGCCAGGCGCTGCGCGGTCTTGTTGACTTGCGCGGCAGCCACGGCGGTGTCGGGCACGAAGTAGTAGAAGCCCCGAGTGTCGCAAACCAGCTCAAAGCCCAGGGCCTTGAACAACGTGCGGTACTGGTCCTGGAAGTTCGACAGTTGGGCGTACAGCTCCGGGTCGCGGCGGCTGACATGGTAACCCTTGAACAGCTCGCGGAAGATCGGCGCCAGCTGGGACAGTTCGGATAGATCAAGATGCATGAGGAGTGCTCGCAGAATGCTCGGCCGCGTCAGGCGTGGCCGGGAGCAGGGCGAAGGAGCGCAGGCTGACCTGGTGCTCGTGGGTGTGATAGTCGCGACGTTCCAGGCGTTCGCGCTTGAAGCGTTTTTCACGGGACAGGCGCGAGAACCAGTACAGCAATTCGTCGGTGGCGCCGTCCGGTTCCTGCTCCAGCAGCCAGGACATCAAGTCCGGCATCGGCAACGCGTCTTCGCAGCGTTCGAGCATCTCTTTGACCGTGCGCGGCGCGCGTTGGGCTTCGCCCTTGTGGGACTTGTGAGCCTTGGGGAACCGCGCAGGCTTGGGCTCGAAATTCGCCAGGGCATACACATAGGCTTCGACCTGGCTCGCACTGCCCAGGAATGTGCTTTGCGGTCGGGTAAACATCGGCATTGCCGCTTGCGGCAGCGCGTCCAGGCCCTTACGTCGAATCGCCGACAAGGCCAGCGCCGCGCCACGGGTCACGGCGTTGTGCCGGCGCGCTTCTTCACGCAGCGGCAGCAGCAGTTCCCGCGCATGGCGCAAGGTCAGTTGGGCGCTGGTCTGCATTTCGAGGATGCGCGCGTGGGTACGCAGCAGCATGTCATCGTCCACCAGATGGCCGAGGCGCTGCTGTTCGGTGAGCAGGCGCAACAGCACGTTTTCCACTTTGCGCACGCCTTGTTCGAAGGCGCCGTCGGCGTTCACCAGTTGGATCATCGGTTCGACGTATTCGTCCCAGGTCGCCAAGACCTCGGCGTAACGCTGGCGCAACGGGATCTGCCGGTCGCTGGTCTTGGCGCGGTCGGCCACGGCGGCCAGGGCCTGTTCGTCGTTGGCGAGTTTTTTCAGCACGTCGCGCACGCGCATGTCGAGCAAGCGCAGTTGGCGGGCCAGGTCGTGGCCGTCGCGGATGTCGAAGGCGTCCTGGATATAACCGGCCAGGCGCTCAAGGTGGCGCAGGTAGGCTTCGATCTCCAGGCACAGGCCCAGCCGGTGCTCCTTGCGAAGATAGGCCAGGAAATCGTGGATCTGCGCGTTAAGCTCGAAGCGATTCGGGCTCTTGGCCACAGGCACGAGGATGTCGAGGCGAATCCACACGTCCAACAGGCTGGTGATGTCCTGGGGCGTGCTGTCCAGTTGTTGGGCGGCCAGTTGCGCGCGCAGCTCGCCGAGGCTCAGGGTGCCTTGGTCGAAGTGTTCGCACAGTGGCTCAAGTAAGGCCCAGTGTTCGGCGAGGGCGCGCAGGACGCGCTTGGGTTCGATCATGGGAATGGCCGCTGGTTGGCGATTAAAAGTCGCGATTGTACTGCATCGCACGGGGGATTTATCCACAGCCGGTCAGTGTGCAGTGGGCGATTGTGAGCGAACAGCGGTAGAATCCCCGCTCTTTACTTATCCACAAGTGGCCGAGCTGTGCTTATCGAGTCCCGACGTCGCGCTTACTTGACCGCCATGCAGGTGGTCAATTGGCTGCCCCGTACCGAACTGCCGTTTGCCGCACCGTCGCGGCCCGAGCTGCTGCAAGCGCTTGAGCCCGACGCGGTGTTCGAGTCTTCGGGGGAGGAAGCGGCCCCGCCGGTCGCGGTGATCAAGTCTGTGCCCGAGACGCGCCCAACGTTGGAGCGGGCCAAGATCGAAGTCCCGCGGCCCTCGCCAGCGGCCAAGCCGGCTGTGGTCGAAGAGGCTGCGCCGGTGGTCAAGGCACCGGTGGTGCCGCCGCCGCGTTTTGCCCTGCAATTGCTGCGCGCCGGGCGTTGCCTGCTGCTGGTGGAGCTGCCCACCGGCGAGCGCTTCCAGACCCGCGACCCGGCCTACCTATTGCTCAAGGACATGCTGCGCGCCGCCGGCCTGCCCGATAGCCCGCAGATCGTCGGCGACCCGGTGCGCTGGCCGCTGCTGACGCGCGGCACCATGGATCAAGGCCCCGAGGCTGCGCGCGACTTCGTGCAAGGCTTTGTGGCGGCGCGCCTGGAAGACGAGCCCAGCGTGTGTGTGTGGTTGATCGGCCTGCCTGCTGTGCGTTTTGCCGGTGAAGCCAACGCCGAGGCGTGGTATCGCGAGCTGCAGGTCGACAGCCTGGGCTCGGTATGGGCCCTGCCGGGCCTGGAACTATTAATGGAAGAGCCACAGCGTAAGGCTGATGTCTGGCAAGCCATGCGCCGGCTGATGGCGCGCTGGAAAACAACCGATGAGTGAGGCTTTATCCTTCCGCCCGATGACCGAGGCCGACCTCGACGCCGTGCTGAAAATCGAATATGCGGCGTTCAGTCACCCCTGGACCCGTGGGATTTTTCTCGATGGGCTGGGCAAGTACCAGATCTGGTTGATGTTCGAAGGCGAGCAGCAAGTGGGGCACGGTGTGGTGCAGATCATCCTCGACGAGGCGCATCTGCTCAATATCACGGTCAAGCCGGAAAACCAGGGCCGCGGTCTGGGCCTGGCATTGCTCGAACACCTGATGTCCCGCGCACATGCCGCGAACGCGCGGGAGTGCTTTTTGGAGGTGCGGGACAGCAACACCGCAGCGTTCCGGTTGTACGAACGCTATGGTTTCAACGAAATCGGCCGTCGCCGGGATTACTACCCGGCCGTGGGTGGCCGGGAAGATGCGGTGGTCATGGCCTGTACTCTGGTCGACTGACCACCCGAGCCAATGTGGGAGGGGTTAAGCCGACTCCCACAGGTGAACCGCGCCAGTCAGCGTTTGCCACCTATAGGGTCGATATCCGCCAGTTCTGCCTCATCCAGTCCATTCCCACCGCCGATATCGTCCTCGTCTACAACACTTAGATCGAAATCGGCAGGTCGGTCTTCCCCGGCCTCTCGCGCATCCCGCGCGCCGTCTTCGTGGATCAGGGTTTCGGGGCTCATGTCGTCGTCGGTGGCTTCATGATCGTCGGTGGAGGCCCCGGTCATCCCGGCTTCACGCACGCGTTCATCAGGCATCAGGTGTTCGCGCTCGCCACGGGGGATTTCGTCGCCGATTTCTGCGCTAGGAGCCTCGTCGTCGAAATCCAGCTCGCGCATCGAGCCCATGCGGTCTTCGTTGTCATCAATCGGTTCGGGCTGGGTAGCGCCGTAGGGACGTCGTGATTCAGTCATGGCCAATCCTCATACTGTGGGGCATATAGTGTGTGGACAGGCACCGCGCCCGAAAGATTCAAGCTAATTGCCGCGCGGCGTGACCTGGACGAGTGGTCGTGTGTCACACAGCTGCGCATCATTCCTGAGGCTTTCCTGATGAACGAACTACAAGACCTGCTTGATAACAACGAACGCTGGGCGGATGCGATCAAACAGGAAGATCCCGAATTCTTCGCCAAGCTCGCCCGCCAGCAAACCCCGGAATACCTATGGATCGGCTGTTCCGATGCACGGGTGCCGGCCAACGAGATCGTCGGCATGTTGCCGGGCGATCTGTTTGTGCACCGCAACGTGGCCAACGTGGTACTGCACACCGACCTCAATTGCCTGTCGGTGATCCAGTACGCGGTCGATGTGCTCAAGGTTAAGCATATCCTCGTCACCGGCCACTATGGCTGCGGTGGCGTGCGGGCTTCGATGCAGGACCGCCAGTTCGGCCTGATCGATGGCTGGCTGCGCACCATTCGTGACCTTTACTACGAAAACCGTGACCTGCTGGCCCAGTTGCCGACCGAAGAGGAGCGCGTCGACCGCTTGTGCGAGTTGAACGTGATTCAGCAGGTGGCCAACGTCGGTCACACCAGCATCGTGCAGAACGCCTGGCATCGCGGGCAGAGCCTGTCGATCCACGGTTGCATTTACGGCATCAAGGATGGCCGCTGGAAGAGTTTGAACACCACCATCAGTGGCTTCGAGCAACTGCCGCCGCAATACCGCCTGCGTCCGTTGGGCGAAGCCTAAGGCCGCTTGCGTTCGCGCCATCGAGCCATGAACGCCTGCCCTTCGGCGTTCAGTGGCTCATCGCGACCGGTGATCCAACCCCGGCAGTTCAACTCGCCGCACTGGCAGGCGAATTGCCGGAACAGCACGTCTTCGGTGTTGGCGTAATCGCGGGTCAGTGGGGCGCCGGCAGGGATGTCGCACAAGGTCCAGACTTCCAGGTAATACAGGTCGAGAAACACATTCGGCGTGCAGGAGTGCGGGAACAGGCCGCTGAACCAGCCATCGTAAAGATGAATGCGCGACGACAGTTGCAGGGTATGCAAGCGCCGCTCACTCAAGGCATAGCCCGATATCTTGGCGATGCAAACGCGGCTTTCGAACGGTACGCGCGCAGTGATCCGCATGGTCAGCCCATCGGCCGATGGCACGACGTCGAAGTCGCGTGTGGAGGGGTAGTCGTTTCCAAGCGCGGGCTTGAACGGGTAAAGACAGTCACTTCTGGCGTTTTTAGCCTTAGCCATGGCCTGAGTCTTCATAACTCTCCTTGGTCAGGCTGCATCGACTCCGTTGGTGGCTGACGACCAGTCTTGCAGCAGATGGGCTCCGGGCAAGACTCGCTGATGTTGGATCCGATTTCTACTGTCAAATCTGACAGTAGAAATCGGCTGTTTTTTGTGCCTTTTACAGCGCTGGGGCCGTGATCGTGGGGGTTGGCGCCGGTTCCTTCAGCTGTTTTAGATGAGTTTTGATCGGCGGCGTGGCGCATTTGGCATTGGCTTGTTCCGGCGTCAGCTTGCGTACCGAGGTGTAGAACAGCTCACAGGTCTGCTCCTTGCGCGTGACTTGCCAGGTATTCATGCAGGCTTTGAGCAACACATTCGGGTCGCTGGCCGGTTTCTGCCCCATACCGGCCTGCCAGCAGGCGGCACTCAAATCCTGGCCCATGACTTTCAAACCTGCCTCATCGGCCTTCTGCTCGTTGCCGTCATAGGTCGCCGGGTCGGCGGCATACCAAATGTAACTGGGGTGGTTGGAGCCCAGCACCGATACGTTCTGGCCGGCGGCCGGGCTGATCTGCGCCAGGCCCAGCACGCCCACGGTTTGCCCATATTGCTGCTTGATCCAGTTACGCACCGGTGCGCCGAACGCCACCATCGGCAGCGCTCCGTTGGGCAACAGGCTCAGCTCCTTGACCATACGCGTCTGGTAGTCGGTGAAGTAGCTGTAGACCGCCTCCAGGTCTTTACCGGCGTTGGACGGTGCGGCGATGGGGGCGATATCGATAATGGTCTGATAGGCCGGAGTCTCGGTGGCGGGGACGCCGTTATCAGTGAGCAGCGTCGCCCAGCGGTCGGTAGTGGCCGATTCCAGGTAGTCCTGGGCCTGAGTCAACGAGTAGTCCGGCGGGAAGTGCAACAACTCGATGCTCTTACGGTTCTCCAAGGCCATGCCCAGCGGCAGGAACAGGTACCAGTTATAGGCCCACTTTCCGTCGCTGTTGAGTTTGCTGGCGCCCTGATACGCCAGGTCGGCGGTGTCGAGCAGGGTGGTCAACGGTTGACCATAGGTGTCCGGCACACCGCTGAACGTCGCCGTGAGCTGGCCGTCATGGCTTTTCACGCTGACTTTGGCGCGGCTGTAACCGTCGCGTTGCAAGCTCTGGTTCAGGTAATGCTCGGCGGTCTGCTCCAGTGTCCATGGCCGAAAACAGATCACATTGCAGTTATTGGGAAACGCGAATAATTGGGTGACGCGTTGCGTGCTGCCCAAAGATACTTCGATATCGGCCTGCACGACCGCACTGGCCATCAGTGCGGCCAGGGTCAGGGACAGCCTGGTCGATTTGAACATAATTGATTCCTTGTCAGCGAAAGCCCGTCTGCGCGGGATGAAGGCCCACTTGCACACAGTAGCGGCTGACCAGGAAAACCGCGTGCTAAATCGCCAAGGGTGTCGCTATTGGATAAGAAACTGTAGGGCGTTGCTTAGATCGCCCATCGGTGCCTGACCGCGCGCAACCATAGCGTCATCGCGCTGCTTGAGGCCGGGCAGGGTCTCCAACTGGAATACCCGGGTGATCAGGCGCAGGATCGATGCGGTGTCGTATACCGTATGGTCCACGGTGCCCTTGCGCGCAAACGGCGACACCACCAGCGCCGGCACCCGACTGCCCGGCCCCCAGCGGTCGCCCTTAGGCGGCGCGACGTGGTCCCACCAGCCGCCGTTTTCATCGACGGTCACCACCACCACCATGTTTTTCCATTGGGGGCTTTCCTGCAGCACCTTCAAGACACGCGCGATATGGCGATCGCCCGAAGCCACATCGGCATAACCGGCGTGCATGTTCAGGTTGCCCTGGGGCTTGTAGAACGTCACCGCCGGCAGCTTTCCGGCTTGTGCATCGGCCAGGAACTTGTTGGTACTGGACTCATCGCCCAACCCACCATCACGTAGACGTTTGCTGCGTTCCGCCGGGTTCTGCGGCCCCTGTTGCTTGAAGTAATTGAACGGCTGATGGTGGTACTGGAAATTAGGGATCTTCGGGATACCGCCCGAGTCCTTGAACTGATCCAGCGTCGCCTGCCACGCCCCGGCGTACCAGGCCCAGTCGATATTCTTCTGCGACAGCTTGTCGCCGATGTGTTCGTGGGTCTGCGGCACCAGCACGTTGGGCAGGTCGGGCTTGGAGTAGTCCGGGTTTTGCGGGTCGCGTATCCAGGTCGGCCAATAGGGCGGGGCCAGGGTATTGACCGCGTAACCGTCCGGGGTCAGTGCGCTGGGACCGAACTGCGGCGGGCCGCTCATCGCGCTGGCCGGGGAATTGTCCAGCGGCTTGAGGCGCGTGTCGGTGGGGTCATCGCTTTGCAACGTGGCGATCTGCGATTTAGCCACCGATTGTGCGGCGTTCGGGTACACCGGCGCGGTGGCGCTGATCAGGTATTGGTGGTTGAGAAACGAACCGCCAAACGCACCCTGGAAGAAGTTGTCGCAGAGCACGAACTCTTTGGCTACATCCCACAGGCGCAGGGAATAACGGCTCTGGGCGTAATGGCCCATCACCAGCCCGCCGGCGTCGGCCCAGGCGACAAAACCGTCGTTCTTGCCACCGTTGATCTGCATCTGGTTCTGGTAAAACACATGCCATAGATCGCGGGTTACAAGGCTCAACGGCAAGTCTTCGGCATTCGGGCCCTTGAGGGCGAACGGTGCGTTGGGCAGGTTTTCCTGGAATTGCACTGCGTTGGGGTAGGTCACCCCGTCCACGCTTTGCGGCCCGACCTGCAGCACACCGCCCCAGGCTGGAGGCAGGGTGGCCAACAGGCTGCCGTCGCGGTCGCGTTGCTGGTATTGAGCGGCAGACAGCGCCGACAGCGGTTTCTCCACGCCGGGGAAATCCGCAAACAAATTATTGAAGCTGCGGTTTTCGGCGTAGATCACCACCACGGTTTTAACCTGATCGCGCAGGGCTTTGTCTAGCTCCTGCGGGGTCAGTGGCCGTGTCTGGGGTGGGTTTGGCTCTTCGCCGGTGTGGCCGCAGCCGCTCAAGGTAGCGCCCACCCCCAGTACCGCCGCGCCTCCCAGGAAGCGCCGACGGCTGGTGTCCACGGGCGGTTGAGTTACGGAATCGTTGGAGGGGCGGTCTTCGTGCTCGTCGCTCATTGCGGGGGAGTCCTGGCGAGATATTGCAAGATGTTTCGCAGGACGGTAGCAGGGGGAGATGACGGAACCAAGACAACAGCGCGACCTGCCGGAGCTGCGAGGCCCTGTGGGAGGGGGCTTGCCCCCGATGACGGCCTGACAGTCGACTAAAGTTTCGCATCAGACCGAGTACATATACCGGCTGGCGCGCCTGACCGACTGCGCCCGTTGCAATAACTGGCGCAGTCCCCATTCGCCTACGGCATCACCGGTGGCAAATACGCCAGCGTGGTCCCCAGTGCCCACAACAAAAACAACACCAGCGGCGTGTGCACCAGCAATTGCACGAACGAGAAACCGATCAAATCCCTCGCTTTAAGCCCCAGCACGCCCAATAGCGGCAGCATATAGAACGGGTTGATCAGGTTCGGCAGCGCTTCGGCGGCGTTGTAGATCTGTACCGACCAGCCCAGGTGGTACTGCAGATCGTTGGCCACTTGCATCACATACGGTGCCTCGATGATCCACTTGCCGCCGCCCGACGGAATAAAGAAGCCCAGCACCGCCGAGTACACACCCATCAGCAGCGCGTAGGTGTCGTGGGAGGCAATGGAGGTGAAGAACGTTGAGATATGGTGCGCCAGGGTCTGGCCGTCGCCGCCCTTGACCACCGTCATCAGCGCGGCGATCGAACCGTACAACGGGAATTGGATCAACACCCCGGTAGTGGTTGGCACCGCGCGGGCCACGGCATCCAGGAAGCTGCGCGGGCGCCAGTGCAACAGCGCACCGACCATGATGAACAGGAAGTTATAGGTATTGAGCCCCGAGATGGCACTGATCGCCGGCTTGGTCGAGAACTCATGGAACAGCCAACCGGCGGCCAGCAGCGCCAGCAGAATGGTCAGCAGCGGGCTGTGTTCCAGCCATTCGCCGGGGCGCGTCGGCGCCTGTGGCTTGGGCAGGTTGAAGGCCGGGTCGACGCCGCAGGCCTGGGCGTCGCGGGCGCTGTTCGGGCCGGGGGCGGTGGCGTAGGCGATGATCAGCGACACCACGATCAGCGCCAGCAACAGCACACCGGACTGCCACAGGAAGATCGTCTCGGTGAAGGGGATCATCCCGGTGATCGCCAGGATCGATGGCGGCAAACTGCCTGGGTTGGCCTGCAACTGCGCGGCCGACGACGACAACCCCAGGGCCCACACGGCGCCCAGGCCCAGGTAGGCGGCCGCACCCGCCGCGCGGTAATCCATGCGCAGATCAGTGCGCCGGGCCAGGGCGCGTACCAGCAACCCGCCGAACACCAGGGACAAGCCCCAGTTTAGCAGCGACGCGACCATGGAAATCAGCGCCACCCACGCCACGGCCGAGCGGCCGTTCTTGGGGATGCGCGCCAGCCGGTCAATCAGGCGCACCGCTGGCGGTGAGCTGGCGACCACATAACCGCCGATTACCACAAAGGCCATTTGCATGGTGAACGGGATCAGGCTCCAGAAACCATCGCCAAAGGCTTTGGCGGCGTCGGTCGGGGCGGCGCCCATGCCCAGGGTCGCCACGGCCACAATGATCACCGCCAGTGCGGCGAACACCCAGGAGTCCGGGAACCAGCGTTCGGCAAAGTTGGAGCAGCGCAGGGCAAATCGGGCATAGCGGCTTTCTTCGATAGCGTTGGCCACGAGTCATTCCTCTTGTCGTTATTATGGGTTTGGCAGTTTACCGGCATGTTCCGCTACGGCCATTGATATGGGAATGCAGTTATCTTCATCGATCCATGAGGAAAACAAATATATCTGCCGCGATTGCCATGATCCGGTTCAACTCATAACCTGCACGCCATTTTGTTTGTCTGCCGAGCCATTCCATGACTGCCACCTCTGTCGCACAGGCGCAGCGCTTTTCCCGCTCCGACTACAAAACCCTGGGCCTGGCCGCCTTAGGCGGTGCCTTGGAAATCTATGACTTCATCATCTTTGTGTTTTTCGCGCTCACCCTGAGCCAACTGTTCTTCCCGCCGGAAATGCCCGAATGGCTGCGCCTGCTGCAAAGCTTCGGCATCTTTGTCACCGGCTACCTCGCGCGCCCGCTGGGCGGCATCCTGATGGCGCATTTTGCTGATCACCTGGGGCGCAAACGGGTATTCAGCCTGAGCATCTTGATGATGGCCTTGCCTTGCCTGCTCATCGGGATCATGCCCACCTATGCCCAGATCGGCTATTTCGCACCGCTGATCCTGCTGGCGCTGCGAGTGCTGCAAGGTGCGGCGGTGGGCGGTGAAGTGCCCAGTGCCTGGACCTTCGTCGCCGAGCACGCGCCGCGCAACCATCGCGGGTATGCCCTCGGTTTCCTACAGGCGGGGCTGACCTTCGGCTACCTGCTCGGCGCCCTGACCGCAACGCTGCTGGCGCAAGTTTTTACAGCTGCTGAGATCCTCGACTACGCCTGGCGTTTCCCCTTCCTGCTCGGCGGCGTATTCGGAGTAATCGGCGTTTGGCTGCGCCGTTGGCTCAGTGAAACGCCAGTCTTCCTGGAGATGCAGGCGCGTCGCCAGGCCGCCGCCGAACTGCCGCTGCGCACCGTATTGCGTGACCACCGCGCGGTGCTGCTGCCAGCGATGATCCTCACCTGCGTCCTCACTTCGGCAGTGGTGGTGCTGGTGGTTATCACCCCGACCATGATGCAAAAAACCTTCGGCATGAGCCCCAGTCACACCTTTGCGTTAAGCGCGCTGGGCATCGTGTTCCTCAATATCGGTTGCGTGCTCGCCGGCCTGCTGGTGGACCGCATTGGGGCCTGGCGCGCGGTGCTGGTCTACAGCCTTTTGCTGCCGGTGGGAATTGCGTTGTTGTACGCCAGCCTCATCGCCGGCGGTGTGTGGCTGGGTGCGGCGTATGCCGTGGCGGGCTTGAGCTGTGGCGTGGTGGGCGCTGTGCCGTCGGTGATGGTTGGTCTGTTTCCGGCGCCGGTGCGGGTATCGGGTATTTCCTTTACCTACAACATCGCCTACGCGCTGTGGGCCAGCACCACCCCGCTGATGCTGATCGCATTGATGCCCACCAGCCCGTGGATTTGCGTGGGCTACTGCGTGGTGATGGGGGCGGTGGGAGTGGGCAGTGTGGCGCTGTTTGGCAAGCGCCACACCTTGATGGCCTGAGGGTCAGGTCAAGAAGTGCCAGAGCAGCAACGTACCGACCAGGCCGACCACGGACACGATGGTCTGCAGCACTGACCAGACCCAGATAGTCTGCTTGAGCTGCAGCCCGAAGTATTCGCGTACCATCCAGAACCCGGCATCGTTGACGTGGCAGAAGAACACCGAGCCGGCACCGATCGCCAGGGCCACCAGTGAGCTTTGCGTCGCCGCCAGGCCCGCCATCATCGGTGCCAGGATGCCCGCGGTTGTGGTGGTGGCGACGGTGGCCGAACCCGTGGCTTGGCGCAACGCCACGGCGATCAGCCAGGCCAGCAGCAGATAGGGCATGTGTGCGCCTTCGGCAACTTTGCTGATGGTCTGGCTAACGCCTGCGTCGAGCAGGGTTTGCTTGAGGCCGCCACCGGCACCGATGGTCAACAGCAACACCGCAATCGGCGCGAGGGCCTTGCGCAAGGTATTGCCGACCTCAGCCCGCGGCATGCCGGCGGCCCAGCCCAGGCAGATCACCGCGCCAATCACCGCCAGGCCGAGGGCGATCAGCGGTTCGCCGAGAAATTTGAGCGTCAGGCCGGCGCTGCTGTCGGCGGGCAACGCAACCTTGGCCAAGGTGCTGCCGAGCATCAGAATCACCGGCAACAGGATGATCAGCAACGACACGCCAAAGCCCGGTTGGCGCGGGGCCTTGGGCGGTGCGCTGAACAGCGCGCCGATGTCGGCAGGTTCATCCACATGCAGGCGCTTGGACAACCAGTTGCCATAGATCGGCCCGGCCAGCATCACCGCCGGCACCGCCAGGCAAAAGCCCAGCAACATGGTTAGGCCCAGGTCGGCGTGCAACGCGCCCACCGCTATCAACGGCCCCGGATGGGGCGGCATCAGGGCGTGCAACGTGGTCATACCCGCCAGCGCCGGGATGGCGATTTTCAGCAAAGGCTGGTTTGAGCGCTTAGCCATGACAAAGATGATCGGCACCATCATCACCAAGCCCACTTCGAAGAACAGTGGCAAGCCGATCACCATCGCTACCAAGGCCATGACCCACGGTAATGACTTGCCCTTACCCAGCCCCAACAGCGTGGTGGCGATACGGTCGGCCGCGCCGGACTCGGCCATCAGTGCACCGAGCATCGAGCCCAGGGCGATGATAATTCCAGCCTCCCCAAGGATCGCCCCGGCGCCTTTACTGAAGGCCTTAGCCACCTCTTCCGGCGGCAGGCCGGCGCCGACCCCAGCGATAAAGGTGCCGATCAAAATCGATAGGAACGGCGGTAACTTGGTCGCGCTGATCAGCACGATGATGCTGGCGATAGCCAGTAAGACGCAAAACATAAGGCGAGTGTCGTGAACCATCCACGCAGCAGTCGATAACTCCAAAACGGAACTCCTTATCGAACAGGTTTGGGGAATTGTTTCTTTTTGTTTCCTGCGTGCAAAAGCATACCTGATCGACCGGTGGCGCCACAGGAAGCTGCGCTGGATCAACGATGTTTCATCTTTCCAATATTTAGGGTTCTACGTGCTTCGTTCGGGCTTCAGAAAACCCCGGCAGCGCCGATGCAGCTCAGATCTATTTCCCTAATCGCCATCGGTGAACCATGTTCAACACCCGTTTGAAGCAAGAGCTGGCAGCTCTTCGCGAAGAGTTGTCCAGCTTGAATCAGGTCAAGGAGAGCCTGGAAAGCGAAATGCTGTGTTTGACGCTGGATGCCGATGGCCGGGTGGAATGGGCCAATAGCAATTTCCTGCAGGAGCTGGTTTACCAGGCGAGCGCGATTCTCGGACGCCCGATTGAAGAGTTGGTACCGGCTCACGTACGTCAGGACTCGTTCCAACTGCGCTTCAAGAATGCGCTGACACGCGGTGAGCATTTCGCCGGCACCGTGCGCCTGATGCGCGGCAATGGCAAGGAAGCGTGGCTGCGCTCGATTGTGCAGCCTGTACGCGACGCAAGCGGGCGGATCAAGCGCTTTTCGATCTTCTCCAGCGACCTTACCCGCACCATCGAAGCCTCGCGCGAGCATGAAAACCTGATCAGCGCGCTGGTGCGTTCCACGGCCGTGATCGAATTCGATTTGGGCGGGCATGTGCTCACGGCCAATGACCGCTTCCTCAATGGCATGGGTTACACCCTGGCGCAGATCCAGGGCAAGCATCACCGGATGTTTTGTGAACCACAGGAATACAACAGCGAGGCGTACGCGCAGTTCTGGCAGCGTCTGAACGCCGGTGAGTTCGTCGCGGCGCGCTTCAAGCGAGTCGACAGCCATGGCCGCGCGGTGTGGCTGGAAGCCACCTACAACCCGGTGCTCGACGCTAACGATCGGCTGTACAAAGTGGTCAAGTTCGCCACGGTGATCACCGATCAGGTCACCCGCGAACAGGCGGTATCCGACGCCGCCAATATTGCCTACAGCACCTCCGTGCAAACCGACAACAGCGCACAGCGCGGCACCGCAGTGGTGACTCAGGCGGTGGGCGTGATGCGCGACCTGGCTCAGCATATGCAACAGGCCGGAGAGGGCATCGAGGCGCTGAACGCCCAGTCCCAAGTGATCGGCAGTATCGTCAAGACCATCAGCGGTATCGCCGAGCAGACCAACTTGTTGGCACTCAACGCGGCGATTGAAGCGGCGCGCGCCGGAGAGCAGGGCCGGGGCTTCGCGGTGGTGGCCGATGAGGTGCGCCAGTTAGCTTCACGCACCAGTAAAGCCACCGAGGAAATCGTCGGCGTGGTGCGCCAGAACCAAGACATGGCGCGCGATGCGGTCAGCTTGATGACCGATGGTCGACTGCAAGCCGAGCAAGGCCTGGCCCTGGCGGCGGAGGCGGGCACAGTGATTGTGGAAATCCAGGACGGCGCGCAGAAAGTGGTCAGCGCGGTAGGACAATTCGCCAATCAACTGTCGAGCTGACCCTTGGGGCTTGTGCTTGAGGTATCGTAGGTTTTTTCGCTTAAAGAGCCGATCTGCATGAGCCCTGCACACTGCCGTCCTGTCCCGCTGCCCAAGGCCTACCGCTTGCTCAATCACGGCCCAACCGTGCTGGTGAGCGCCGCCCATGATGGCCAGCGCACCATCATGGCGGCCGCCTGGGCCATGCCGGTGGATTTCGAACCGCCGAAAGTCGCGGTGGTGTTGGACAAAGCCACCTGGACCCGCCAACTGCTGGAAGGCGCCGGCACCTTCGCAGTGCAGGTGCCGTGTGCGGCCCAGGCCGACCTGGTGCAAACCGTCGGCACGACCAGCGGCCGTGACCTCGACAAGTTCGCCGCCTATGACCTGCGCACCTTCACAGGTGAGCACACCGACGCTCCGTTGCTGGAAGGTTGCGTGGCATGGCTGGAGTGCCGCCTGCTCCCCGAGCCGCACAACCAGCAGACCTATGACCTGTTCCTCGGTGAAGTGGTGGCCGCGTATGCCGATGAGCGCGTGTTCAGTGACGGCCACTGGCACTTCGATGGGCATGACGAGCTGCGCACCCTGCACCATGTGGCGGGCGGGCATTTCCTGACCATCGGCCAGCCGATCGATGGGCGCCTGTTGTAAACCTGACCAGCGCGTTCAACGTCCCAGCATCTTTACCCAGCGCGACGGCGGCATGCCGTAGGTGCTGCGAAATTGCCGGGTCATATGGCTCTGGTCGGTGAAGCCGGCGGTCAGCGCAGCGTCCACCAGGGGTTGGCCTTGGGCCAGCAAGCTGCGCACCAAGTCCAACCGGCGCATGGTCAGGTAACGGTAGGGACTGGTGCCGAACAGCAAGCGAAAATCCCGCGACAACGCCCAGCGGTCGCGTCCGGCGTGTTCGGCCATTTCATCCAATGTGATGCTGCGTCCCAGGGCGCTGTGGATAAATTCCCGCGCCCGTTCGGCAGCCACGTAGTCGAAGGTTTTGCGGCTGACGATTGCCCCCGCCGCAGCGCTCAGGGCCTGGGCCAGGTCGAACAGTGCATCCTGTTCCTGCAACGGGTCGACCGGGCATTCCAGGTTTTGCAGCAGCACGTCGCTGGCGCGGAACAGCCGCGGGTCGGTGGACACACCACCAGGCACAAACGGCAATGGCTTGCCGCCGAGAATCTGCTGGATCAGCGCCGGCTCGACATAAATCATGCGGTACTTGAAGCCTTCCTCGCTGCCGGCGCGGCCGTCGTGGACCTCATCGGGATGAATCACCATGGTCGTACCCGGAAGGCCATGGGTCATGCCGCCGCGGTAATGAAAACTCTGCACCCCCAGCAACGTACGCCCGATGGCGTAGGTGTCATGGCGATGCGGGTCGAAGGCGAAGCCGGCGAAGTACGCCTCGATACGGTCCAGGCCGCTGGCGTGCGGCGCACGGTGGAGCCAGTCGAGCGTGGAGGTCGGGTTACCCATGGTGACTTGTCACAAAAAAGAGGTGGAAACACGTTAACCCAGTGTGGGCGAGCTGTCTGCCGGGGTCTTGTACGATTGTGCAGAGAGCGCCTACCGCGCGTTTGGCAATCGCTGAGCGCCCATGGTAAGAAGCCTTACGTTTAACACTGAGGTCGGGTCATGGGTAAGGTGCGGGTAGGTATTATTTTCGGCGGCCGTTCGGCTGAGCATGAAGTGTCGTTGCAATCGGCCCGCAACATCGTCGATGCCCTCGACCGTACGCGCTTCGAACCGATCCTGATCGGCATCGACAAGGCCGGTCACTGGCACCTCAACGACACCTCGAACTTCCTGCTCAATCAGGAAAACCCGGCCTTGATCGCCCTCAACCAATCCAATCGCGAACTGGCAGTGGTGCCCGGTAAAGCCAATCGCCAAGTGGTGGAAACCTCCGGCCAGGGCGTGCTGGAACATATTGACGTGATCTTCCCCATCGTCCACGGCACCCTGGGTGAGGATGGTTGCCTGCAAGGTTTGCTGCGCATGGCCGATCTGCCGTTTGTCGGCTCGGATGTGCTGGGTTCGGCGATCTGCATGGACAAGGACATCAGCAAGCGCCTGCTGCGTGACGCCGGTATTGCCGTCACACCGTTTATAACGCTCACCCGTGGCAATGCGGCGCGCACCTCGTATGAAACGGTAGTGAAGACGCTGGGCTTGCCGCTATTCGTCAAACCGGCCAATCAGGGCTCCTCGGTGGGCGTAAGCAAAGTCAGCAGCGAAGCCGAGTACCGTGCCGCCGTCGAACTGGCGCTGGGTTTCGATGAGAAGGTGTTGGTGGAGTCCGCCGTTCAAGGCCGTGAAATCGAATGCGCGGTATTGGGCAACGACAACCCTATCGCCAGCGGTTGCGGCGAGATCGTGGTGAGCAATGGGTTCTATTCCTACGACAGCAAATACATCGACGACCAGGCCGCTCAGGTGGTGGTGCCGGCCGCGATCAGCCATGACGCCAGCGAACGCATTCGCCAGTTGGCAGTGCAGGCGTTTGAAGTGCTGGGCTGCTCGGGGCTGGCGCGGGTCGATGTGTTTCTCACCGACAAGGGCGATGTGGTGATCAACGAAATCAACTCACTGCCCGGCTTCACCCGCATCAGCATGTACCCCAAGTTATGGCAGGCCGCGGGGATGAGCTACAGCGAGCTGATCACCCGCCTGATCGAACTGGCGATGGAGCGGCATGCGGCGCGCAAGGGGCTAAAGATCAGCCGCTGAGTAAGCCTGTTGCAGTGAGTGGACTTGGCCCTTCCAGTCAGTCGCCCAGCGCTTGGCCTTCGCGCCGAGGATCGGCGCCGCCGTTCAGCGAGACCTTGCCTTGCGCGCCTCGCGTGCGAACGATGGCCTGTACGCCGCTGGTCATCTCGATCTCGCTCAGCGTGTGGCCCTTGTCTTTCAGCGCTTGCTTGAGCGTCGGGCTGAACAGGCCGGCCTCCAGTTCGGTCGCGCTATTGCGACTGCCGAAATTGGGCAGGTTGATGGCGGCCTGCGGATCGAGTTTCCAGTCGAGCATGGCCACCAGCGACTTGCTCACGTATTCGATGATTTGCGAGCCGCCGGGAGAGCCCACGGTGGCCAGCAGCTCCCCGCTCTGGCGGTCGAACACCAAGGTCGGCGCCATGGACGAGCGCGGCCGTTTGCCGGGTTGCACGCGGTTGGCCACAGGCTGGCCATTCTCTTCGGGGATAAATGAGAAGTCAGTCATCTGATTGTTGAGCAAAAAGCCCTGGACCATCAGGTGGGAGCCGAACGCGGCTTCCACGGTGGTGGTCATCGACACCGCACCACCCAGGTCATCCACGGCCACCACTTGCGAGGTGGAGATGCGCAGGGGCGAACGATCCGGCGCATACGCCACCTTCAGGCCGGCCGGTTGACCGGGCTTGGCTACACCCATGCTGCGCTCGCCGATCAACGTGGCGCGCTGGGCCAGGTAGTCCGGGGCGATCAGGCCGGCGACCGGAACCGGTGTGAAGTCGGTATCGGCCACATACAGGGCGCGATCGGCAAACGCCAGGCGCCCGGCTTCGGCGAGCAGATGCACGGCCTCGGGCGTCGGTTCCAGCCCGGCGGGCGACGGGCTCTTGAGCGGCGTCATCGATGCGATGGCCCAGCGTGGGTCACGGGCTTCCAATGCCTGCAAGGTACCCAGGATCTGCGCCACGGCAATCCCGCCGGAGGACGGCGGCGGCATGCCGCACACCCGCCATTGTTTGTAATCGCTGCACAGCGGTGCGCGTTCTTTGGCGACGTAGCGTTGCAGGTCGGCCTGAGACAGGCTGCCTGCGTTGCGATGGCCCTGGACCTTGCGCACGATTTCATCGGCGATCGGGCCAGTGTAGAGCGCGTCCGGCCCTTCCTTGGCGATGCGCTTGAACACCTGGGCCAGTGCCGGGTTTTGCAGCAGGGTACCGGTGGCTTTGGGGCTGCCGTCGGCGTTCAGAAAGTACGCCGCCATGTCCGGCGATTGGGCGATATACGGGTCGGCGGCAATCAGGCTGTGCAAGCGGGGTGAGATCGCGAAGCCTTGTTCCGCCAGACGGATCGCCGGCTCGAACAGTTTGGCCCACTGCAAGTGGCCGGTCTTTTTGTGCGCCATTTCCAGTGCGCGTAAAACCCCCGGTGTACCGACCGAGCGTCCGCCGATCTGCGCTTCGGGAAACGCCATCGGTTTGCCGTCGGCGTTGAGAAACAGCTGACCCGTCGCGCCGGCCGGTGCGGTTTCGCGGCCGTCGTACGCGTGCACCGTTTCGCCATCCCACAGCATGATGAATGCGCCGCCACCGATGCCCGAGGACTGCGGCTCCACCAAGGTCAACACCGCCTGCATCGCAATCGCGGCGTCAATCGCCGAGCCGCCCTGGCGCAACATCTCGCGTCCGGCTTGCGCAGCCAGCGGGTTGGCGGCGGCAGCCATATGGCGTTCGGCGTGACGGGTGGTGAGGTCGGTGCGATAACCCGAGCCCAGCTCCGGCGCCGGTGGTTGTTCGTTGACCGAGGTATGGCAGGCCGTCAGGGCCAGGGTTGCGGCGATGACCGTCAGTTGACGGCGAGAAATCGAAAACACGCGCTGAACTCCGTTCATGGTGAGCAAGATCCGTTGTCCTTTAGGTACGGCTTTTTTACAGGTAAATCGTGCCTTGCATGTACAGCGCGGCGTTGCCGGAGATAATCACGCGGTCGCCTTTGCACTGGCAGTGCAACTGGCCTTTGCGCAGGCCGCCTTGCTCGGCCGTCAGGTGGGATTTGCCCAGGCGCTCGGCCCAGAACGGGGCCAGCGAAGTGTGTGCCGAACCGGTGACCGGATCTTCGTTGACCCCCACATTCGGCCCGAACCAGCGGGAGATGAAGTCAAACCGCGTGCTGCGCGCGGTCACGGCGATCCCGCGTTTGGGTAGGCCCTTGAGGCGTGCAAAGTCCGGAGTCAGCGCGGCCACTTTAGCCTCATCCTGCACCAGCACAATGAAGTCATCGGTGTTGAATACGTCGGCATGCTCAATGCCCAGCGCGGCCAGCATACCGGCGGGTGGCTCGCACGGGTGGGGCACTTTGGCCGGGAAATCCATCGCCAGTTCGTCACCGTTGCGTGTCACCCGAAGCTCGCCGCTGCGGGTGGCAAAACGCAGCACGTCAGAGGTGTCCGCCAGTCGATGAATCAACACCCAAGCCGCCGCGAGCGTGGCGTGACCACACAGGTCCACTTCGACTTCGGGGGTAAACCAGCGCAACTCATAGCCATCGCCACGGCGCACGAAGTAGGCAGTTTCCGAGAGATTGTTCTCGGCGGCGATCGCTTGCAGCTGCTCATCAGGCAACCACTCAGTGAGCGGGCAGACTGCGGCCGGGTTGCCGCCGAAAGGCTGTTCGCTGAAGGCGTCGACTTGATAGATGTCCAGTTTCACCGCAGGGCACTCCGTGTGGGGGGAGGCTGGACACTAACAGTGGGTCAAGGGAGCGTCAAAATACAGTTGGGGAGTTTTTTTGTGCGCATCCTCAACCGGTATCAGTTCAAGACAGCGATGGCCTGGGCCAATTGGAAGTCACTCATATGTGGCGCTGGGTGGGACGCTTGATAGGCGCGTACCGCAGACTCAAATTTCGCGCCGCGAATCTCGCCGTCCGAGCCGATGAAGGCCAGGGCGTCGTTTTTGGCGTTGATGAATTTTTCGAAAGGCAACATCGTCAAATCGGTGGTGCCGATACTGAAAAGGAGGGGTATGCCGATCGTCATGATGGTGGCTCGCTCGCTAGGGCTTTTTTCTTCAAGGGCATGGGTGAGCAGTGGCAGGGCGGATAGCGCGAATGCCAAAAGCAGGGGATGAGAAGGCATCGAACAATGAACTCCTGTTGTATAGGGGGGAGGATATTAACCGAGCGATACTTTTTCGTGCGCACGAAAAAACGGCCTACCTTTCGGTAAGCCGTTTTTAGTACTTGGTGGCTACACAGGGACTTGAACCCCGGACCCCAGCATTATGAATGCTATGCTCTAACCAACTGAGCTATGTAGCCAAGTGGCGCGCATTATTCGCGCAGAACGACAATGCGTCAAGCGTTTATTTTGAATTTTTATCTACGCTTTCAACTGTTTAACCGAAACAGGGCTAAACGGCGACGAGCGGTGAGGTGGAAAACGGCATCGGTTGCCCGGCAAGCGTTTCCACCGGGCACTGTGAGGTAGGTTTCTGAAGCGGATATTCGGTTGGGCGATATCCCTGCCGCCCAACTATGGCTCCGGTTACGGCTGACGCGGGCTGTGGGTGACGCGCTTGAGTTGTTCGCGAGCCCGAGACAGGCGGGAGCGGACGGTGCCGATAGGTATGTCCAATACATCGGCGGTGTCTTGGTAGCTACCGTCGGTTTCCAGCGAGGCGTAGAGCGTTTTACGCATTTCCGTCGGCAGATGGTCGATGGCATTCAAGGTTTTTTCCAACCGGCGGTTGACCTCGAATTCCCAGTCCAGATTATTGTTTTCATCCTGGCCGTGCCACAGCGATTCGTCGAATTCACAGTGGACCGGCTTGGCATACATGCGCCTGAAGTGATTGCGAATCAGGTTCTGGGCGATGCCGCACATCCAGGTGCTGAGTGTTGCGATGCCGCTGTAGCGTTCACGGTTACGCCAGGCTTCCAAGTAGGTCAATTGCAGAAGATCGTCCGCATCCTCCGGGTTGAGCACCCGCTTGTGGATAAAGCGTCGGAGTTTTTTTTGCTCGTCGTCTGTCAGGTGATGCATGAATTGAGGCGAGCTGCCAACGAGGTGAGCTAAAGCTTCAATAGGGATATTCATGTTTTTTTCCTTTGGGTAGACGCAGTCGAAACATGTCGACAGGACCCCTTTAGCACTGCCTGTGCCAAACGGAAAAAACGCGTAAAACCATGATTTATATAATTAAATATCTTGAAAGGTTTGAGATTTGTGCAACCTGCCGCACGGCGGTCTACAGGCTTGTGCAAGTCCTTTCAAATTTGTCCTGAGCTCGTTTTTGATGGAACCGTTCAGGCAGGTCTTGCCACACAGGGAAACACTCTTCCTGTGCTGGTCAGTCCATGAAAGTCGAATCCAAAAATGATGTGCAAGCGCCCCAACGCTTGGATCAACCGGTTCTAAGTCCCGCTACTGTGGCGACGCCCGAGAAGGCGGCCGACGATCTTTCGTTCTTGTTCAGTCAGGAAGTGGACGCCAATTTCCGACCGTTGGCCGAGCGCAAGTTGGGGCTTCGCATCCCTCCCCTCGAACATATGGTGCAACTGTACGATCAGTTGGGTCATCCGGCCCAGGCGACCATGGCATCGATCGCGCGCCGAATCAGGATGCAATTGCTGAAGAAGGCCACTGTTGCACAGTTGCTGGAGCTGACGGGGCGAGACCCGGCCCGGGCTTTTGTGGTGCTCAAGTATGTGGCGGCCCATGCGGACAGCGAGGCGCGTCCGGTCGAGGCTGACTTGGCGCGCGATGCGATTGCCAGGCTGGAAATCCGTTTCAAGGGGGAGATCCAGGCCGGGCTGAACATCGCCTCGGCGCTGCAGGAGGCGGGTATCGATCCACAGGAGCGCCAGGCCCTGCGTACGCTCTACTACGCCAGCGTAGTAGCGCGGCAATCGCTGGCGACAATGATGCAGGCCTTGCTGGGCGTTTATGGTGGCGAGCGGTTTCACGACGGGCTCAAGATCATGCGTAAAGCCTTGGCGGACGATATTGCCGCGCTGGTGTCGTCAAGCCCCACGACCGTATTGCGCACCTTACTGTTGGGCCTGCAAAGCTGCGGACAGTTGAGCGGTGTATTGGCTGGCTGCCGTGCATTGATTGAGCGCCTGGGTATCGCGCATGACGCCGTGGAATTACTGCAGCGCCTATTGGGTTACGCCGGCAGCGGCATCGGGACCAGTGAGTTCTTGCGCTTGGGCAATGATCTGGGCGGTGGGCCGACCCTTGAGCAACTGGTCGCCCTCAACGCGCTTTATCCACTATTGCAGCAGATGCCCCTGGCATTGTGGCCGGACAATCAGACCCGCCATGAGACCCTGCATGCCCTCATGTTAGTGATCGATGAGTTGGACCGCGGTGTACGTGGGCCCACACGCTTCGCTGGCGAGCCGAGGGCCGCGACGTGACCGCATTGTCGGCCATCAACCGTGTTTTGCTTAAAGTGGCCCAACGCGCCGAAGTTCTCGGCGCGGTGGTGGTCATGGCCATCGTATTCATTTTTATCGTGCCGTTGCCCACCTGGCTGGTGGATATCCTGATTGCGCTGAACATCTGTATCTCGTGCCTGTTGATTGTTCTTGCGTTGTACTTGCCGGGGCCGCTGGCGTTTTCCTCGTTCCCGTCAATTCTGTTGCTGACCACCATGTTCCGACTCGCGCTGTCGATCGCGACCACGCGCCTGATCCTGCTGGAGCAGGATGCGGGCGACATTGTCGAGGCCTTCGGCAACTTCGTGGTGGGAGGCAACCTGGCGGTGGGCATGGTGATCTTCCTGATCCTTACGCTGGTCAACTTCCTGGTGATTACCAAGGGCTCGGAGCGGGTGGCCGAGGTTGCGGCGCGCTTTAGTCTGGATGCGATGCCAGGCAAACAGATGTCCATCGATAGTGACTTGCGTGCCGGCCTGATCGACGGTGCGCAGGCACGCGACAAGCGTGAGCAGTTGTCCCGTGAGAGCCAGTTGTTCGGCGCCATGGACGGGGCAATGAAGTTCGTCAAGGGCGACGCTATCGCAGGCTTGATCATTGTGGTGGTCAACCTGTTGGGCGGTTTCTCCACGGGCATGTTCCAGCATGGGTTGAGTGCATCGGACTCGATGGCGTTGTACTCGGTGCTGACCATCGGCGACGGGTTGATCGCGCAGATTCCTGCGCTATTGATCTCCCTGACGGCCGGCATGATCATCACCCGCGTGGCGCCGGAGGGGCGCAGAGGCATCAGTAATATGGGGGCCGAAATCGCCCGCCAAATGACCAGCGAGCCCAAGAGCTGGGTGATTGCATCGGTGGGGATGCTGGCCTTCGCCGTGGTGCCTGGGATGCCGACAGGGGTGTTTATCCTGATCTCGCTGATCACGGGAACCTTGGGCTATTACCTGATGCGCCAGCGTCAGAAACAGGCAGAACCTGCCGCTGAAACCACCGAAGTCGTGCGTCCTGAAGAGAACGGCCGAGAGGACTTGCGCGGCTTCGATCCATCGCGACCGTACCTGTTGCAGTTCCCCCCGTCCCTGCGCGGAACGCCGGAAGTGACCGATCTTATTCACGGGATCCGACAGTCGCGAAATGCACTGGTGGCCAATATCGGCCTGACGCTGCCGCCCTTCGAAGTCGAGCTGGATGATTCATTGCCCGACGATGAAATGCGTTTCTGTGTGCATGAAGTGCCGATGGTCAAAGCGTCGCTCGTCAGCCTTCTGGCGGTCGATCGCAAAGCGCTGACGGTGGAGCCTGAGCATGGCATACCCGGGTCGGTTGAGCGTGACGAGCAGAACTGGATCTGGCTGCCGCCGAATGACCCGCTGCTCGACGACCCGCAATTGGAGCGTTTCACCGCGACGGCCTTGATCATCGAGCGCATGAAGCAAGCCATGATGCTCAGTGGGCCGCAGTTCCTTGGGATCCAGGAGAGCAAATCAATCCTCAGTTGGCTGGAGCACAACCAGCCGGAATTGGTGCAGGAACTGCAACGCATCATGCCGCTGTCGCGCTTTTCGGCGGTGCTGCAGCGCCTGGCCAGTGAGGGAGTGCCGTTGCGGGCGGTGCGGCTGATCGTCGAGTCGCTGATCGAGTACGGTCAGCATGAGCGGGAGCCGGAAGCCCTGGCCGACTACGCGCGTATTGCCCTCAAGGCGCAGATCTTCCACCAGTACAGCGAAGCCGATGGGCTGCATGCCTGGCTGCTCTCGCCCCAGAGTGAAAACATTTTGCGTGAAGCCCTGCGCCAGACCCAGACCGGTGTGTTCTTCGCGCTGGACGACGAACACAGCGCGGCATTGATCAACCTGCTCAATCAGGCCTTTACCGTGAGACCCAAAAGCAAAAGCGTGCTGCTGGTAGCGCAAGACCTGCGCAGCCCGCTGCGTACCCTGCTGGTGGAGGAGTTCAACCACGTTGCCGTGTTGTCGTTTGCCGAGTTGGCGAGTACCTCCAAGGTCAAGGTAATGGGGCGCATCGATCTGGGCCAGGACGAGCTGATGCGTGGTGCGGTGGCATGAGGATCTCGCCATGGCCTGTGTGGAGGGCTCTATGATGTTTGAGCTGCGGGTACTTGATGGCCTGAGTCAGGGCGCTGCGTTGCCATTGTTTGGTGAGCAGTGGAGCATCGGCGCTCATGCGGATGCTGACCTGGTGCTTAACGGTCCGGGGATCGAAGAGCAGCATGCGCGTCTTCGTTTTACTGACGCTAATTGGTTGGTGCAGGCAGAGGCGGGGCTGCTGCGAGACGCCGAAGGGCGCATGCTGGCGCAGATCGCGAACCTGGAGCTGAACGTACCGTTTTGGGTGGGCGAGGTGCAGCTGTGTGTCACCTTGGCCGATCAGCCCTGGCGCCAACCTAGCGCGCCGGCATCGGTGTCACCGCCCCCGGCCCCTGAACCGGCACGGGGGTTCACGCTGTCGTCCATCCCGCAAGCACAGCAAAAGCGCCTGATCAGCGTGGTGTTGGTGATCACGGCCATCATTGTAGTGATGGGCATGATTTCAACCGGGGAGCCCGAGGCCCAGGCTTCCTTGATGCCGCCGGTAGTCCAAAAGCACGAATTGGCCACGCCGTTTGAAGTGCGCCAGCAACTGTTGAAGATGCTCGGCGAGCGTGAGTTGAACCAGCGCGTCAGTCTGCAAGTGATCAATGGTCAGGTTGCCCTCAGCGGTGATGTTTCCCAAGAAGAGGTGGAACTGGTGGCGCGCATGCTTGCCCGTTTTGGCGAGCAGTTCGACAGTGCCGTGCCGGTGATCAGCCGTGTGCGCGCGCGCGATGGGGCACTGCCTTTCAAGATTGTGCAAATCGTCGGCGGGCCCAATGGCCATGTGGTCCTGGAAGAGGGCGGCCGACTGTTTGTCGGAGACGAAGTGGAAGGGCTGCGGCTGGTGCTGATCGACAACAGCAAGGTGGTCTTCGATGGCGCCCAGCGTTATGAGGTGCGTTGGTGAGTTTGGATGTGCAAGCGCGGCTTGAGGTTTGGCGACAGCGTCAGGCCCAGTCACTGGCCAGTTTTGCGCCGGTGACAATGCGCGGTCGCATCCAGCGCGTTAACGGCATGCTGCTGCAGTGCCGCTTGCCGCAGGCGCGTATCGGCGATTTGTGCCAGGTGGAAAAAAGCCCCGGCGACTACATGCTCGCCGAGATCATCGGTTTCGATCAGCAGGACGCGGTACTCAGTGCCCTGGGTAATCTCGAAGGCGTGCGGGTGGGGGCCGGCGTGGAGCGCCTGGGTGTCTCCCATCGGGTGCAGGTCAGCGATGCGCTACTGGGCCAGGTGCTGGATGGCTTTGGGCGGCCGATCACGGGGGAGGGGCCCAGCGCCTTTGTCGAGGCTGACTTGCCAGACACCAGAGCCGTGTTATGTGAGGCGCCGTTGCCCACCGAGCGACCCAGGATCAACCGGGCGCTGGCCACCGGCGTGCGTTCGATCGATGGCCTGATGACGTTGGGCGAGGGGCAGCGCGTAGGCCTGTTCGCCGGGGCCGGTTGCGGCAAGACCACCTTGCTGGCCGAGATCGCGCGCAACGTCGAATGCGATGTCATCGTGTTCGGCCTGATCGGCGAACGGGGTCGTGAATTGCGTGAGTTTCTCGATCATGAACTGGACGAACAACTGCGCGCCAAAGCGGTACTGGTGTGCGCCACCTCCGACCGCTCCAGCATGGAGCGCGCCCGCGCCGCGTTTACCGCCACGGCATTGGCGGAAAGTTTTCGTCGCAAGGGGCAGCGGGTATTGCTGCTGATTGACTCCTTGACTCGATTCGCCAGGGCCCAGCGCGAAATCGGCCTGGCTGCCGGCGAACCCTTGGGACGCGGAGGCTTGCCACCGTCGGTTTATAGCCTGCTGCCTCGCCTGGTGGAACGTGCCGGGTTGACCCGCGACGGCGTGATCACGGCGATCTATACGGTACTGATCGAGCAGGATTCCATGAACGATCCGGTGGCCGATGAAGTTCGCTCGCTGCTCGACGGCCACATCGTGCTGTCACGCAAATTGGCCGAGCGCGGGCACTACCCGGCGGTGGATGTGCTGGCGAGCCTTTCACGGATTTTGAGCAACGTCGCGGCCCCTGAAGATATCCAGGCCGGCACCGGGTTGAGACGATTGCTCTCGGCCTACCAACAGATCGAGCTGATGCTCAAGTTGGGGGAGTACCAACCCGGCAGCGACCCGCTCACTGACCTCGCGGTGGACAGCCGTCAGGCGGTCGATGGTTTCCTGCGCCAGGATCTGCGCGAGCCTACGCCGATGGCGCACACGCTGGAGCGACTCAAGGAGCTCACCGCCCATGTCCCATTCTGATGTATTGCAGGGTGAGGTGGAGACGCTGCGACGTCTGCGCCGGCATCGAGCCGACCGTGCCGAGCGCGCGCTACGCGAGGCCAAGCGCGCCCAGCAGGCGCTGCTCGCCCATATCCAACGGGCCAAGGACGCCCTTGAACAGACTCGACAGGAAGAGGCGCGCAAAAGTGCTGAATTGCTCAGTCAGCATCAGGGGCAGGTGCTGAGCCTGAAGGAGTTGAAAGCCTGGGGCGCGCGGGAACGCTCGTTATCTGCCAGTACCCGGCGCGAACAAGGCCAGTTGGTGCAACTACAAGATCAGCAAGGCGAAAAGGAACGCCGCGTTGGAAGCGCTCAGAAGCACGTCACCGAGTGTCTGCGGCAAGTGGAAAAACTTCAGGAGTTATCGCTCCTTCTGGCTCAGGAGCCGACATGACCCAGGTTTCAAATAAACCCACCGAGCGGCCGCGTCCAAGTGAGGCGCGTGAGGAGCGCGAGCACGGATCTACCGGCGAAGTGGTCTGGGAGCCGGGGCGATTGTTCGCTCAGCTGTTTGCCGATAACGATGAAGGCTTTGGGTCAGGAGCGTCCTTATCAGGCGTCAAGACATCCACCGATGCCGTCATGATGCAGGCCCTCGCCGAACAGTTGGCCCCTCGTATACAGGCCGGCTCCCACTGGCCGCTGCAGGCGGTGTTGTATTTACCCCGGCTGGGGCGGATCAACGCCAGCGTGCGCCGTGAGCAGAACGCCTGGACCATCGAACTGGAAGCGGAACATGACGCCACGGCGCGCTGGCTCAGCGGCGTGCGACAACAGTGTGAAGAGCGGTTTTCGGGAGAGCTGGGGCTGCCGGTCAATCTGCTTCTGCCGGCTGTCGGGTGCGCATGATAGTGCCGACCTTAACTTTACCTTCGATCAGGGCCACCACGGTTGCCGCGCGCCGTCGCCTGGGGCGCGGCCTGCGTCTGGCGTTTCAGGTTGCCGGCCAGAACGGTGAATTGCGACTGGAGCCTGGGCGAGCGCCCACACGGCCCGAGGTCTTTTGCTTCGAGACCGCGTGTGGCGTGCTGGCGTTCGCGCAAGCAGGGCCGGTGCTCAGCCTGCTGGGCGAGTGCCCGGTGACACTGGCCCCTTCCGGCAACGATCCGGATTCTTGGTTTTGGGCTGTGTTCCAACACCACCTTAGCCCGCAGGTGAGTGCGCTGTTGGGGCATGTGCGCTTGCTGGAAACCGACCGTCCCAAGGGGTTTGGTTGCCGACTCTGCATCACCCTGGGGGCCTCTCGGGTGGACAGCTTTGTGTGGCTGACGCCTGACAGCTTCCTGGCGTTGTGCGAGGCCGGGCCCTGGCGCGACACCGCCGAGCCGATGCCGGCGCGATTCCAGCTGGCAATTGCCGTGACCCTTGGGCGCTTGCAGTTACCGATTGCACAGGTGCGCGGTCTGCGCACAGGCGATGTGCTGATGCTTGAACAGCCGTTTTTTCAAGCCCAGGGCAACGGGTATCTACAGGTCGGCAAACAGCGACTGCATGGCTGTATTGACGATGCCAGCGGGGCTTTGTGCCTGACCCTTACTTCTATCGAGGACACGTCTGTGGACGAAGAATTTTCAGCCCCTCATTACTCGGGATATGAGGAAGATGAGCCCGTGGTGGATGTGTTTGGCCACGAACCGTTCGATGAATTGAGCATGGCGTTGAACGTGCGCTGCGGCACGTTGAACCTTACGTTGGGTGAGCTGCGTAATCTTGCGCCCGGCTCGGTGCTGGGTATTGCCGGTTACGCGCCGGGAATGGCGGGCCTCTATTACGGCGACCGCCCCATCGGTCAGGGGCAGTTGGTGGAGGTTGACGGACGCCTGGGGTTGCAGTTGTCCCGCGTGATGTTCGGCCGATGATACTTCAGGGGCTAGACCCCCTCGTTCTCGCGCTTTTTCTTGGGGCGCTGTCGCTGATGCCCCTATTGTTGGTCATCTGCACATCGTTTTTGAAAATCGTGATTGTGCTGATGATTACCCGAAATGCCATCGGCGTGCAGCAGGTGCCGCCCAGCATGGCAATCAATGGCATCGCGTTGGCCGCGACGTTATTTATCATGGCGCCGGTGGGGTACGAGATCGCTGAGAGCGTCAAGGCCTCGCCTTTGGACATGAGCAACGTGCAAACGGTACTGCAGACGGGTGGAGAAGCCATCAAGCCGTTGCGTGCCTTCATGCTGCGTAACGTGGACCCGGATGTGCTGACCCATCTGCTGGAAAATACGGCGCGGCTATGGCCTGCGCAGATGGCGCAAGAGGTGCAGCGCGAGGACCTGATCCTGTTGATCCCAGCCTTTGTGCTGTCGCAGTTGCAGGCCGGCTTCGAGATCGGCTTCCTGATCTACATTCCCTTTATCGTGATCGACCTGATTGTCTCCAACCTGCTGCTGGCGCTGGGTATGCAGATGGTCTCACCCATGACCATTTCCCTGCCGCTCAAACTGCTGTTGTTCGTGCTGGTGTCCGGCTGGTCGCGGCTGCTCGACAGCCTGTTCCTTTCCTACCTCTGAGTGGCTTATGGACCCGATCGTGCTGTTCAAGCAAGGCATGTTGCTGGTGGTGGTGTTGTCGGCGCCGCCGTTGATCGTGGCGGTGGTGGTCGGTGTGCTGACGTCTCTGGTGCAAGCATTGATGCAGGTCCAGGACCAGACGTTGCCCTTTGGCATCAAGCTGGTGGCGGTGGGTATCACACTGATCATGACCGGACGCTGGATTGGTGTGGAGTTGATCCAACTGATCAACCTGACCTTCGACATGATCGGCCGCTCGGCCCTGAACTGAGGCCCCGCCTGTGCTGCTCTACCTTGAATTCCTGCCCAGCCTGCTGATCGGCATGGCGCGTATTTACCCCTGTGCCATCCTGGTGGCGGCGTTTTGTTTCCAGCACATACGCGGGATGCCTCGGCACACCATTGTGATGGTCATGGCATTGATGCCTGCGCCGGGTATTCACGCGGCGCTGCAGGGGCAGGATTACTCGGCGCTTATGCTCGGCGGGCTGGTGCTCAAGGAGGTGGCGCTCGGGCTGTTGCTGGGCGTGTTGCTGGCGATGCCGTTCTGGATGTTCGAAGCCGTGGGGGCGTTGCTTGACAACCAGCGCGGTGCGTTGGCCGGTGGCCAGCTCAACCCTTCATTGGGGCCGGATGCCACGCCGATCGGGCATCTAT
Organism: Pseudomonas rhodesiae; assembly: GCF_013285305.1. Taxonomy (NCBI): domain Bacteria; kingdom Pseudomonadati; phylum Pseudomonadota; class Gammaproteobacteria; order Pseudomonadales; family Pseudomonadaceae; genus Pseudomonas; species Pseudomonas rhodesiae. The sequence continues at coordinate 1,024,397 of NZ_CP054205.1, forward strand.
TCAAGCAGCTGGCGATTTTTCTGCTGATGGTCAGCCTGGGCTTGGGCGCGTTGACCCAGGTGATCTGGGACAGCTACTTGATCTGGCCACCGACCGTTTGGTTTCCGCTGCCCGCACCGAATGGCATGAGTGTATTCGTCGGCCTGCTGGGCGATACCTTCACGCACATGATGTTGTACGCCGCGCCCTTCATAGCGGTGCTGTTGTTGCTGGAGTTCGGCATCGCATTATTGGGGGTTTACAGCCAGCAGCTGCAGGTGAGTACGCTGGCGCCGCCGGTCAAGTGTCTGGCAGGTATTGGTATTGTGCTGTTGTACTTTGCATTGCTGCAGGACCTGATCGTGGGGCGCATGCTCCAGCTCGGCGAGCTTAAACACTCGCTGGGGCTGATGTTCAAGGCTACGGGCTCATGAGTGACTCGGGGGAAAAAAAGCACCCGGCGTCCGCCAAGAAACTGCGCGACCAACGTAAGAAGGGCCAGGTCGCCCAGAGTCAGGACGTCCCTAAGTTACTGGTACTCACGGCCATCAGTGAGATCGCCTTGTTGACCGCCGAAACCAGCCTTCAGCGCTTCCAGCAATTGATGGCGTTGCCGATGTCGCGCTTCAACGAGCCGTTTGTACGGGCGTTGGAAGAAGTGATGGTTGAAGGGCTGGTGATGTTCGCGTCGTTTGCCCTGTTGATGGTCGGGGTAGCGATCACGACGAAGCTGATCAGCAGTTGGATGCAATTCGGGTTGTTGTTCGCCCCGGAGGCCCTGAAGCTCGATTTCAATCGCGTCAATCCGGTCAGCCAGCTCAAACAAATGTTCTCTGCCCAGTCGGTGATGAATCTGTTGATGAGCATCGCCAAGGCATTCCTGATTGGCCTGGTGGTGTACGTGGTGGTCTGGCCTTCGCTGGGTGCTCTGATCAACCTGGCAACCAGCGATTTGCCCAGTTACGTGTTGGGGCTGATCGCCCTGTTTCGTCACTTGCTGCATGCCTGTCTCGGGTTGTTATTGGTGCTGGCCCTGATCGACCTGGCTTTACAGAAGCATTTCTTCGCCAAGCGTATGCGCATGACCCAGGTCGAGGTCGTCAAAGAGTACAAGGACATGGAGGGCGACCCTCATGTGAAGGGCCAGCGTCGTGCGTTGGCGCAGCAACTGGCCCAGGAGGAACCCAAGGTCAAGCTGCCCAAGCTGGAGGAGGCCGATATGCTGGTGGTCAACCCGACGCACTTTGCGGTGGCCCTGTATTACCGCCCAGGTAAGACGCCGCTGCCGCTGCTGATCAGCAAAGGTACGGACGCCGACGCCCGTCGACTGATCGTACGGGCGAAGGCTGCCGAGGTGCCGGTGATCCAGTGCGTTTGGTTGGCCCGTACGCTCTACGAGAAAAAACTGGGTGCCAGCATTCCCCGCGAAACCTTGCAGGCCGTGGCGTTGATCTACCGGACCTTGCGTGAGCTGGATGACGGAGCCAAACGCGAAACCCTGGAGTTGCCGGAGCTTGAGCGGCGCTGATCAGCGGCTGGAGGTCGTGTCCAGGGCGCTGAGGTTAGTCAGCGATAACATCCGGCTGAGGATCTTGTCCAGCGCGTTACGCGCCGTAGGCAGCGCGTGCCAAATCACCAAAGCGTTTTGGGCGTCGAGGTAGGCAAAGCAGCCATCGTACAGAGATGCATGCTCAAAGCGTCGCTCCAGGACCTGTTGCAGTTGCCCGGATTGCAGCGCTTCACGCGCGATGAGCAAAGCCATCCCTGGCTGCTTGCCGGCTTGCAGTGCGCATACTTTGATTCCGGGAGCGAGTTGCAGGTGAGCAGCAGCGCCGCTCACCAGATTGTCCAGAAACACCTGGCGTTGTGCGTCGGGCATTTCTTTTGCGCTCATCGTTCCAGGGAGACCGTTTGATAGTCTTTTCGCTCCCCGGCGGGGCCAGGCTCGACACGCATCTGCGGTGGCCACCAGATCACCATTTTGTCCTTGGTCGATTGCGGGCGAGAGCACGAGTCGCCCTTGCAGGTGGGGGTGCAGCCGGCGACGAGCAACGCGGTGGCGATCAGGGTGACGCAGAGTAGGCGGTGTTTCATGGCATAGCCTTTTGAGCTGGAGTGATCAAAGAAGGGCGCGGCACGCTACGGTGTTCATCCTTCACCACAGGGCGCATGGCGATAAAAACCTCGGCTTCTTCACCCGGCTTGAGCCAGGCACGCGGCCACACGCTGACGGCCAAGGTCTGGGCGTTGCTGCATTCCTTTTCGTCGATACGCACATTGCGATTGAACTGGTTGCGCAGCACTACGACTGCCACGTTGTACTCGGGGCCGGCATACCATTGGCTACGCTCGGTGTTCAGAGCCAGCAAGTCGCGGGTGCTGCACAGCGTATTCAAGCCCAGCGGCATCGGTGCGGCCTTGAAGGGCTTAGGCACTTCACCGCTGACCAAATGCGCCAGGGTACTGATGATATCGCTGCGCTTGATCACCGGCGGGTGAGGGGCATTGCGACGGGCCAATGGCGCAAGGGCCTTCTGCAATTCAACCTGGTCGGCCTGGGGCAAGTAGCGTGACGGGTCGGACTGATCGCCGATGACCCTTGGGGTCAGGATGAACAAGCGCTCTCGCCGGTTGTTCTGCCGTTCGGTCGAGGAGAACAGCGCCTTGCCCAACAGCGGAATATCACCCAGCAGCGGCACCTTGTTGTGTTTGTCGGTGTTTTCAGTGACATGGAAGCCACCGACCACCAGCGAACGTTTCTCCGCCATCACCGCCTGGGTACTAACCTTGCCGCGGCGCACATCAAGGTTGCCTGGGATGGGGTTGGACTCGTCGAAGTTGCCGTCTTCGATATCCACCGCCAGATGGATCTGATGGCCGCCACGGCTGGTGATCACACGGGGCACCACCTGGAAACTGGTTCCCACAGTGACGGGCAAGATGGTTGCATTCTCTCTACCGGGCGTCAGGTACTGCGTGCGGTTGAAGTCGATCACCGCAGGTTGGTTTTCCAGCGTGAGCACCGAGGGATTGGAGACCATGGTCGCCAGGCCCTTGGCCTCCAGGGCACGAATGTCCGCATAGAAGCGATCGCGGTGTTCGATCGACAACTGTGACGACGTGCCCGGGGCCAGATTGGCCCCGCCGCGGAACCGGCTGTTCTGGAACCCCCAGTTGACCCCGAACTCCCGCAATTGCGTGCGCTCGATATCGAGGATGATCGCGTCGATTTCCACCAGCTTGCGCGCCACATCGAGTTGGGTGATCAGCTCGCGGTACATGGCCTGGCGTTCCGGCAAGTCGTAAATCAGCACCGCGTTATTGCGCAAATCGGCTTCAACCCTGATCCGACTGTTGGAAACCGGGGCGCGCGGGGTGAGCGCGGGGCCGGTGTCCAGTGATGTCGGGTTGGCGTTAGCACCGAGCATCTGGCCCAGCAACGGGTTGCCTAACCGGGGAATGTTGGGTGTGAGCGGCGCGGGGGGTGAGGCTGGACGCTGGCTCAGACTCGAGAGCCCCGAAAGCTTCGAAGTGGAGCGTGGTTCCAGCAGCCCGCGTAAAATGCTGGCGACACCGGGAATGTTGAGTTTTTCTCCGCGGTAATCCACCTGGCGGTCCGTTGCATTGGCAAACTTCAACGGGTAACTCAACACGCTCTGTTTTTCATCCGGTGAGCGGCGCTGGCTGCTGAACTGCTTGATCTGTTCGATATAGCGCTTGGGGCCGGAGACGAGTACGACCCCGTCTTCGGGCAACTCTCCCCAACCGAAACGGCTATCGAGCAGTCCGATATCGGTCAACGCCTGCTTGAGGTCGGAAATCGTCTCTGATGAGACCTCCAGGCGTGCTGACTCCTGCTGATCCAGCGTGCTGATGTAAAGCGTGTTGTTGTAGAGGTACCACTGGAAACGGTGTTCGACACCTAGTCTGTCCAGTAGTGACTGTGGGGTGTTCGCGCGGATCTTGCCGTTGACGTCCCCCTCCAGCAGGCCCTCGATGTGCAATTGCGTGCCAAAGGTCTGGGCGAAGTCTTCGAGGACTTCCCGTAGTGGTTTGTGTTCGGCCTCATAGGCGTAGGCGGTGTTTTTCCATTCCGGGGGAATGGCGGCCAGGGCGCTTTGCGCAGGTATCAGCAACCAGGGGAGTGTGAGTAGGCAACGCCAGGTGGCAAGCCTTGACGATGTTCCGGGCAAGGCAATAGGCATGCGGTTATAGCTCTGGGTCTTGTTGTACATAGAGTTCTCTGGTTAATACGACAGCGAACGTAACGAAGTAGGTTTGGATTGATGAGCCGGCAGGGCAAGGCGCGCGACCGTCGAGCGCCACGTGTCGCGTTGGTTGAGCAGGGCTTCGAGGCTGTTGAGCAACGATGTCTCGTGCGGGTCGGTGCGCAGGCATTGGACCAACCAGAGCGCGCCACTGTCAGGCGCTTGGGCAAGCGAGCCTTGAAAGTGATTCAGGCTGACCGCACCCAGTCGCAGCCAACAGTGCAACGGTGCGTGATCCGGCCGACGGGACGTCAGTTGAACGCAGATCAACACGGCGTCGCCGTGACGTTTCAGGATGATTTCATCGTTGTTCTCGAGGACGAGCATCTGTTCTGAGTCGCCGCCCAACCAGTCAATAAGTTGATCTTCCAACTTATGGCACACCGTCCAGTGCGGTTTTGAACAGCATGTAGTTGACCCGGCTGTGCTCGTTGAACGCCCAATCGGAGTGATGCCTTTTAAACATGCTCTCGTAAAACATCAGCATGTCCTCTGAGGTCTCCGCAGGGGACTGCTCGATGGTTTTATAACGCAGGGTGTCAGCCTTAACTTGGCCCAGAAGCTCACGTTTGAAGCCGTTATAGAAGTCCATAATTCTCTCCTGATAGACCTCACCTCTGTGGTCAGTGCTGGCTATTCAGTTCCAAGTTGATTGCGCCAGGCCAGCCAGTGGAGCCCGATCACCTTCTTTGGAAAACGGGGCAAGCATGGAGGCCCAATTGATGTGAAAGTCGCCTTCGTCGGTTTTCAGAACGAGGGTTTGAGTGCTGATGGTGTCGTCTGGCTGAACTCTCCAACGCGCGGCGTCATGGCGGCTGAGGCAATGTTTGAGTGCCTCGATTTCCCGTGGATGACACAACAGGAGCGCATTCACCTCCGGTACCTGGCTTGCCAGCAATTGCTTGAGCAGCGCTGCCAGGCGTTGTGGCTGCGGCGTCTCGTCAAGCAGGTGCCTGATCGCCTGGTTGACGACCCCTGTGATGTACCGCTCCAGGTTGTCGCACAATGCTTTTTGCTCGTTTTCCCATCGATGCAGCTGTGCGTTGGCGCGTTGCCAGAACGCCTGGCCCGCCTGCTCCAAAAGCGCCTCGCGGCTGAGTTGTGCGCGGTTGAGCAACGCGTCAGCCTGAGCCTTGGCGCGGGTTAACAGGTGTTCGGCTTGGGTGCAGTCAGCGAGCACCTCTCTGGGAATCAGCCCGTGCGACAGGCTATGGGCGTCGGGCGGCAGCGTGATTTTGCGTCGGCAGAGCATCGTCAGTCGTCCATTGCGTGGGGCGCAGGCACCACGCGAGTGCTGGTGGGTGTTGTCATGCGCCACACCACGGCTTGCCACAGGGTATCCAGGCGACTCGCATCGCCGACGTATGGGCGGTGGCTTCTTTCCAGTTCGAGCACACGCGCAAAGCAAAAGCGCAATCGGAGGCGTTGCCAGACGGGAGGCTCAACCCATGCACGCAGCAGTTGCAAAGGATCGTCTGCAGGTAACAGTGTTTGCGGGGGCAAGGCCTTGGCAATTCGCTTGCACCATAGGTGATGATCCTCCTGCAAGGCGGTGGTGGTTTGCGGCCTACAAATGCTGTCAATCAAGTCGAGCACGAAATCGAGTTCCGAGACCGACGCCAAGGCCAGCTTGAGCAGCGTGGGGTGAGGAGCAGGGGGCAGGCCTGGGGTAATCCCTTCGACGGTACAGTTCACTGGGGCGTCGATAAGGCGCAGCGCGTTGATTACTGGGTCGCCGAGGGTATGCCAGTCATCGTGCGCCGACCTCCAAGGACGCGCCCACCATTGCGCCCAGCTCAGGTGTTCACTCACGGGTGGGTCGCTTGCGAATTATCGGAGTAGCCGGCCGCAGCTTGGATTGCCCGCTGTCGCCGGTTGCGCAGGAAGAGTAACGCGGCCGTCGTCATCACGATGGCAACCAACGTAAGGGTCATGCTGGCGCGCCAAAAACCGAGGTCATCTGCGGGTATCAAGAACGGTCCGAAATACGTCAGCTGCCGTTGCTCTTGATAGACGATTGAAGGCACGAAGACCACCGTGAGCTTTTGCGGGTTATCCACCGCCGTGGACATTCCCGGGATGCTGCTGGCAACCATTCGGCGAACCCGAGAACGGATATTATCGGGGTCTAGCCGCGGATCATGCTTGATGAAAACCGAAGCAGAGGCCGGTTGCACCGGTTCTCCCGGCGCGATGCGCTCTGGAAGCACCACATGCACCCGGGCGATGATGACACCGTCAATGTTCGACAAGGTCGCCTCAAGTTCCTGGGACAGGGCATAGATGTACCGAGCCCGCTCCTCCAGTGGTGTTGAAATGACGCCGTCCTTGCGAAACGTATCGCCCAATGTGGTACGTGCGACCTTGGGCAATCCGACCGCCTCCAACGTACGCACGGCACGACCGATGTCGATGGCATTGACGACCACGACAACACCGTCTTTAGCAGGCACTTTTTGTGCGCGGATATGTTTGTCAGCCAATTCAGCAATGACCTCGTTGGCTTCCTGTTCGGATAATTGGCGGTGGAGTTCGACGCGCTCACTGCAACCGTTCAGCATGAAGGCGAGCCATAAAAGCAGCAGAGCGGGGAGGAGGGACTTCATGCCCATCTACTGCAAATTGCTGATTTTATCGAGGCCTTGGGCGGTTTTCCCGACACTCTTGACCAGGATGTGAGTCAGCAGCAAGGTGTTGGAAAGGTGGCTAGGGTAGTCCCGCATTGCACGCTCGTTATTTTTTTTACTGAGGGCGCGCAAACTTTTGCCCATGCGTTCTGTTGAGTGGGCGAGCGCGTCTGACGCGTCTGCCAGCAGGCTGCTCCGTTCAGCCCGATGCGTGGTGGCAGCCAGGGGGGTTGGCTGTGCCAGGGCTGAGGTGAAGAGATGGATATCGGCAGGCGGTGCGGGTGAATATTCAACTGATCTGTGTGCGCTGCCAGTGTCGTCATGCTCTGCGGAAAAAACGGTTTTGATTTGCATGCCAGACCTTTTGCATCAAGGGCTCAGGAGGGCGACGCTGGGTCAGCGTCGCCGGTGTAGAAAACTTCCCCGACTGATTGCCTCGGGGAAGCTGGCCATTCTTAACGGTAGGTATCAGCAACACTCTTCAAGCCGGTTTGCCACCTAGCTTCTCGAGCCAACTCTGCGATCTTTTTGTTGTCTTCTTTAGACCCTTCGGTGGTTTGTTCCAAACTCGGTGCGCCTGAGCCATAACCATTGCCAACCGGATAAGGGTTATAGCCAGTGTTGGAGGGTATCGTCATTGGGTGTTCTCCAGAGATGCCTGCAATAAAGATAGTGGGTTTACCAGTTTGATTCATAATATTTGAATCGCTGCTGGCACTAACTATGTGGCCGTTGATGTGGATGGCGTTCCTGAAGTTTTTCGTGCAAATGTTTCGAATTATTAGTTGATTGCCTAGGGGTTAATCCAACAAAATATGGAGTTGTTTCATTCGGTAGTAAAGCGTGCGTTTGGCCACGCCTAACTCGATTGCCACACGGTCCACATTGTGTTCGTTCCGCTGCAGAGACTCTTCAATCAGCGTCTTTTCAATCTGTTGAAGGCGGCCCTTGAGGCCTATCTCGACCCCTTCATCCGGCATGGCCGGCCCACACAGCGGTGGCAGTCCCAGTACGCAGCGCTTGGCGGCCGAGCGCAATTCACGCACGTTACCCAGCCAGGAATAGCCAAGCAGTTGCAGCAGCAGCGTGCAGGGTGGTGAAGGTGGTGGGCGTTTGAATCGCTCGGCCTCCTGCCTGAGCATGCTCAAGAATAAAGGGATAATGCGTTCACGGCGCTCACGCAGTGGCGCGAGCTGGATGGTGACCACATTCAGGCGGAAATAAAGATCGCGCCTGAACGCTCCTCGCTCGACCATTTTATGCAGCAGCTGCTGGGCAGACGCTATAACGCGCATATCCACCGGAATGAAGCGGGTTGAACCCAAGCGCTCAACGCCACGAGCCTCCAGTACTCGCAGCAGCTTGGCCTGGAGCGAGAGCGGCAAGCTGTCGATTTCATCCAGGTACAAGGTGCCCAGGTGCGCGGCTTCGATGAAGCCTGCCCGTGATTGCACGGCGCCGGTGTACGCGCCGCTGTTGACTCCAAACAGTTGACTCTCCGCCAGGGTCTCCGGAATGGCTGCGCAATTGACTGCGACCAGGTTGCCCCGTCGCCCTGATAGCCGATGAATGCGTTGTGCCAAGGTATCTTTGCCGGTGCCGGTTTCTCCCAGCAACAGGATGTCAACGTTGAGGGGGGCAGTGCTGCTCAAGACATGTTCAATGTCAGCGTCTTCAATGAGTGAAGTGCTTGTTTCGTTTTCCATGTGGTCAAGCGCCGACATCGGATGATTACTCCATACTCGCTCTTGCTTCACTGTCGAAAAAGACAACGTGCAGGCTCTGCACAATAGAGCGAATTTTATAACAGTTATCACCGGTCCTTAGGGTGATTAGTTGCCGAAGTCATGTGGGATAAGTTTGATAGTTTTCGGGCGCTGAACGTATTAAGTAGAGCGGTGCAGGGGAGAGTAGGCAGAGTCTGAAAACTGTTGGTATTTAGACTGATCTGTTGTGTCAGAGTATTCGTAAAGTCGTCGCCCACAAAAAAGCCGATGCAGTGCATCGGCTTTTTATATTCGGCGTAAACCGCGAGTAGCGATTACACGTTGAAACGGAAGTGCATCACATCGCCATCTTTAACGATGTATTCCTTACCTTCCAAACGCCACTTACCTGCTTCCTTGGCACCGGCCTCACCCTTGTACTGGATGAAGTCGTTGTAAGCGATCACCTCAGCACGGATAAAGCCTTTTTCGAAGTCGGTGTGAATCACGCCGGCGGCCTGTGGCGCGGTGGCACCGACCTTGACGGTCCAGGCGCGGACTTCTTCGACACCGGCGGTGAAGTAGGTTTGCAGGTTGAGCATTTCATAGCCGGCTCGGATCACGCGGTTCAGGCCAGGCTCTTCCAGGCCCAGGGCCTCGAGGAACATGTCTTTTTCTTCGCCGTCTTCAAGTTCGGCGATTTCCGCTTCGATCTTGTTGCACACCGGAACAACCATGGCGCCTTCTTCGTCGGCAATGGCCTTGACCACGTCGAGCAGCGGGTTGTTCTCGAAGCCGTCTTCAGCCACGTTGGCGATGTACATCACAGGCTTGGTGGTCAGCAGGTGGAAGCCTTTGATCACAGCTTTCTCGTCGGCACCCATGTTCTTCATCAGGCTGCGCGCAGGTTTGCCTTCGGTGAAGTGGGCGATCAACTGCTCAAGCAGCCCTTTTTGGACCACGGCATCCTTGTCGCCGCCCTTGGCGTTACGCGCAACTTTCTGCAGTTGTTTTTCGCAGCTGTCGAGGTCGGCGAAGATCAGTTCCAGGTCGATGATCTCGATGTCGCGTTTCGGGTCGACGCTGTTGGATACGTGAATCACATTCTCGTCTTCAAAGCAGCGGACCACGTGGGCGATGGCGTCGGTCTCACGGATGTTGGCCAGGAACTTGTTACCCAGGCCTTCGCCTTTCGACGCGCCGGCCACCAGGCCCGCGATATCGACGAATTCCATGGTGGTCGGCAGGATGCGCTTGGGATTGACGATGGCCGCCAATGCGTCCAGGCGCGGATCGGGCATAGGCACGATGCCACTGTTGGGTTCGATGGTGCAGAAGGGGAAGTTCTCCGCCGCAATACCGGACTTGGTCAGGGCGTTGAACAGGGTGGATTTGCCGACGTTGGGCAGGCCGACGATGCCGCAATTGAATCCCATGGTGTTTCCCCTCGGTAAGAGTCAGGCCTTCTGGCTGTGCAGGTTTTTCATCGCACGGTTCCATTCACCGGCGAGGATATCCGGCAGCACGCCGAGGGCAAAATCGATGCTGGCATCGAGTTTTTCCTGTTCGGCGCGTGGCGCACGACCCAGGACGAAATTTGAAACCATACTGGCAACGCCCGGATGGCCGATGCCGAGCCGCAGGCGGTAAAAGGTATTCTGATTGCCCAACTGCGCGATGATGTCGCGCAGGCCATTGTGACCACCATGCCCGCCGCCCTGTTTGAGCTTGGCGACGCCGGGTGGCAGGTCCAGTTCGTCATGGGCCACCAGGATTTCATCGGGTTTGATCCGGAAGAAACCCGCAAGCGCCGCGACAGCCTGGCCGCTGCGGTTCATGTAGGTGGTGGGAATCAGCAGACGAACATCCTGACCTTGATGCGAAAAGCGTCCGGTCAGGCCAAAATACTTGCGATCGGCCACCAGGTTGACACCTTGGGCGTGGGCGATGCGCTCAACAAAAAGGGCCCCCGCGTTATGCCGGGTCTGTTCGTATTCGGCGCCTGGATTTCCCAGGCCAACGATCAGTTTAATGGCAGTCACGACAGGGGCCCTTCCTTTGGAGTTGTGGATAACATCGCCGCGACCTGCATGCGGCGAAAGTGGACGACAAAGATCATTTACTCAAGAGTAAACGCCGCGTTATCGCCCGCTTTCTCGCTACGTTTCGGTCCGCGATGTTTCCTCAAGCTCCGGCAAGACAGAGTGAATTACTCTGCAGCGCCTTCTTCAGCTTCTGGAGCAACGCGTGGAGCGTGTACGTTGGCAACTGCTTTGTCATCACCGTGAGCCAGCGCAACGAACTCAACGCCTTTTGGCGCCTTGATGTCGGACAGGTGAACGATGGCGCCGACTTCCAGAGCCGACAGGTCGACTTCGATGAACTCAGGCAGGTCTTTCGGCAGGCAGGTCACTTCGATTTCGTTCAGGACGTGAGAGATCTCGCCGCCTTTCTTGACCGGAGCTTCTTCACCAACAAAGTGCACAGGCACGATAGCGGTCAGTTTCTGGCCAGCTACAACGCGAACGAAGTCGGCGTGCATGATGAACTGCTTGGAAGGGTGACGCTGCATTGCTTTAACGATGACGTTCTGCTTGGTGCCGTCGACGTTCAGCTCGATAACGTGGCTGTAGGCAGCTTCGTTTTCGAACAGCTTGGCGATTTCTTTGGCCAGAATGGTCACGGATTCAGCAGGCTTGCTACCGCCGTATACAACAGCAGGAATGTTAGCGGCGTGACGCAGGCGGCGGCTCGCACCTTTCCCCAGGTCAGTACGCGCTTGGGCGTTCAGAGTAAATTCAGTCATTTTGTATCTCCAAAATAGCCATCATCGAGTGGCGTTTGCGACCAGCGCCAAACTCGATATGGGCAAAAAAGCCCCGCCCCAACACAATGCTGGGGCGGGGCGCTTTTCGTCAGTGCTTTATTACGAAGGGGTAACCCTTAACGGAACATCGCGCTGATCGATTCTTCGTTGCTGATGCGGCGAACCGCCTCAGCAACGACCGGTGCGATATCCAATTGACGGATACGCGCACAGGCTTGAGCGGCGGCGGACAACGGGATGGTGTTGGTCACCACCAGTTCGTCCAGCACGGAATTCTCGATGTTCTCGATCGCTCGGCCCGACAGCACAGGGTGTGTGCAGTAGGCGAAGACTTTAGCCGCACCGTGCTCTTTCAAGGCTTTCGCCGCGTGGCACAGGGTGCCGGCGGTGTCGACCATGTCATCAACCAGAATACAGGTACGCCCTTCGACATCACCGATGATATGCATCACTTCAGAGTGATTGGCTTTTTCACGGCGTTTGTCGATGATCCCGAGGTCCACGCCCAGGGATTTGGCAACAGCCCGTGCACGCACGACGCCACCAATGTCCGGGGACACAATCATCAGGTTTTCAAAGCGCTGGTCTTCGATGTCATCCACCAGAACGGGGGAGCCGTAGATGTTATCTACCGGAATATCGAAGAACCCCTGGATTTGGTCAGCGTGCAGGTCAACCGTGAGAACACGGTCGATGCCTACCACGGTCAGCATGTCAGCCACGACTTTCGCGCTGATAGCCACACGCGCGGAACGCGGACGGCGATCCTGACGGGCATAACCAAAGTAAGGGATTACAGCTGTGATTCGAGTCGCTGAGGAGCGGCGGAAGGCATCAGCCATCACGACGAGTTCCATCAGGTTATCGTTGGTCGGAGCGCAGGTCGGCTGAATAATGAAGACATCTTTACCGCGGACGTTTTCATTGATCTCGGCTGTAATTTCGCCGTCGGAGAATTTACCGACAGAGATGTCACCGAGAGGGATATGCAGCTGACGTACGACACGTCGAGCCAGATCGGGGTTAGCGTTCCCCGTAAAGACCATCATCTTGGACACGCGCAGTACCTAGAGGCTGAGGGTAACCTGGATGAGTATAGGAAAATGGCAGGGGCGGCTGGATTCGAACCAACGCATGGCAGGATCAAAACCTGCTGCCTTACCGCTTGGCGACGCCCCTGTATCTGTTGCAACGAGTACCCAGTACTCGATTCCTTTTAGAGCAGACTTTGCAGCTTGCGATGCAACATCGAAACGTTGCTTCCCTTTGCTACAAACCCTGTAAGGGTCTCTGTAAGAAGGGCCGAGACTTTATCAGCTTCAGCTTTGCTTGGGAAGCCCCCAAACACACAACTTCCAGTTCCGGTTAATTTTGCTTCGGTAAATTTACCTAGCAAATTCAAAGCGTTACGTACCTCTGGATAACGCCTTGCTACAACCGGTAAGCAGTCATTTCGACTGTTTCCCTTGGGAACGGGGCGCACTTTAATGGGAGGAGAGTTACGTGTCAACAGCGGATCTGAAAAAATTTCTGCTGTACTTACAGAGACTTGCGGGACAAGGACCACATACCAAGGCTCTTCGGGCTCTACAGGGGTCAGTTTTTCCCCTACGCCTTCGGCAAAAGCCGCGTGCCCGCGAACGAAAACCGGGACGTCGGCCCCCAGCGTCAGGCCCAGCGCAGCCAGGCGATCAGGGTCCCAGCCGAGCTGCCACAAGTGGTTCAGGCCCAGCAGCGTAGTCGCGGCATTCGAGCTGCCACCGCCGATCCCACCGCCCATGGGCAAAATTTTATCGATCCAGATGTCGATGCCCAGTGAGCTGCCGGATTGCTCTTGGAGTTTTTTCGCGGCCCGCACGATCAGATTGTTGTCGTGGGGCACGCCTTCGAATTCGGTATGCAACTGGATCACGCCGTCGTCGCGTACGGCGAAGGTCAGTTCGTCGCCGTAATCGAGAAATTGAAACAGCGTCTGCAGCTCGTGGTAGCCGTCTTCACGGCGTCCAAGAATATGCAGCATCAAATTGAGTTTGGCCGGAGAGGGCAGGGTCAGTTTTTCTGCGGTCACGTTATTGCCCCAATTTGCGCGGTTGCCAGTCCTTGATCACCAGCGTGACGTCCAGGTCCGTGCCGTGCAATTTGATGCGTTCGGGCAGCCAATAGCCGTTCTGTTGTACGTAACTGAGGTACTCAACTTGCCAGCCATCCTGTTCAAGGGTGGCCAGACGACTGTCGCCGTTAAGGCTCAGGCGGCTCTTGCTGTCCGGTGCGGGCAAACCGCGCACCCACCAGACCAGATGAGACACCGGCAGTTTCCAGCCAATCTGTTCTTCCAGCAGAGCTTCCGGGGAGGTCGCTTCGTAGCGCCCCTGATTGGCCACTTCGAGGCTGACCTGGCCCGGACGCCCGGTCAGCCGCGCCGCACCTCGGCCCAATGGGCCCGAGAGGCGAATATCGTAGTAGTCCTGGCGTTGCAGCCAGAACAGCGTACCGCTGCCGGAATCTTTCGGCGCGCGTACGCCAACCTTGCCTTCGATCTGCCAGCCATCGATGCTGGCCAGTTGGCTCTTGTGCTGCTTCCATTGCGCCGGGTTGCCCTGGCCTTCAACGGATTCACGGGCGCCAAAGCCAGCGCAACCGGCGAGCAAGGCGATAAGACTGAACACTACAAAGTGGCGCAAAAACATAAGTTTAAAGGGTCTCGGATCCGGTCAGGCGCTTGATGGTGCTGCGCAGGATGGGGCTTTCGGGTTGTTCCTTGAGGAACTTTTCCCAGATTTGACGGGCTTCGCGCTGCTTGCCATTGGCCCACAACACTTCGCCCAAGTGGGCCGCGACTTCCTGATCGGGAAAGCGCTCCAACGCCTGGCGCAGCAGGCGTTCGGCTTCATCCAGATTACCCAGGCGGTAATTCACCCAACCGAGGCTGTCGAGGACGGCCGGGTCTTCCGGATTGAGTTTGTGCGCTTGTTCGATCAGCGCCTTGGCCTCGTCGTAGCGCGTGGTGCGATCGGATAAGGTGTAACCCAGGGCGTTGAGGGCCATGGCATTGTCCGGGTCGCGCTTGATGATCAGGCGAAGGTCTTTTTCCATCTGCGCCAAGTCATTGCGTTTTTCCGCCTGCATGGCGCGGGTGTACAGCAGGTTCAAATCGTCGGGGAATTGCAACAGGGCTTGTTGCAGCACTTTCCAGGCGCGATCACCCTGACTATTGGCCGATAAGGTCTCAGCCTGAATCAGGTATAACTGGATGGCATAGTCCGGCTCGGCATCCCGCGCGGCGGCCAGGCGTTTTTCCGCCTCATCGGTGCGGCCGTTGCTCATCAGGATATCGGCCTGGCGCAGTTGGGCCGGCAGGTAATCGTTACCGGAGCCGACCTGAGCGTATTCGAGCAGGGCTGCCTGCGGGTCGTTGCGCTCTTCGGCAATGCGGCCCAGGTTCAGGTGCGCGGAATCCACATGGCTTTCCCGGGCGATCAGCTCTTCCAGGTACCCTTTGGCCTCGTCCCAGGCTTTGGCTTCAAGGCATACCAGGGCCAGGGAATAGCGCAGTTCATCGTCGTCCGGATATTGCTGGACCAGATTGGCGAACTGCACTTTGGCGTCCTCCATGCGGTCCTGCTCCACCAGCATACGTGCGTAAGTCAGGCGCAGGCGCTTGTCTTCCGGGTACTTCTTGATGCTTTTTTCCAGCAACGGAATCGCTTCCTTGCCGCGATTGAGATTCTGCAGCAAGCGTGCGCGCAGCAGAATGGGGGCGATTTCCCCCTCATCCGGCGGGTTTTGTTCCAGCAGCTTCAGCGCTGCTTCGGCTTCGTCATCCTGTTGCAGCAGCAAGGCCTTGCCGAAAATCAACTGGCTGTTTTTCGGGTGCTTCTGTAGCAGTCGGTCGAAACTGTTCATCAGGCCATTGCGGGTGTCCTGGTCGGTGTCGGCGGCCGACAGCGCCAGGAAGTCGAAATGGGTGTCGCCCTTGCCCTGCAGGACTTTCTCCATATACACCATGGAGTCGTCATAGCGCCCGGCCCGCGCCAACTGAATGGCTGCCGCCCGTTGTGCTTCCAAGTCGTCAGGGGCGTTTTTCGCCCAGATCAGCGACGTGTCCAGCGCCGCCTGATCGGCCCCCAAGTACTCGGCGATGCGAAACGCGCGCTCGGAGATCCCCGGGTCCTGCGTATTGATGGCCTGGGTCACGTAGTTATCCAGCGCAATATCGAAGCGATTGCGCTGGCCGGCCAGCTCCGCGGTCAGCAGGCTGTACACCGTTTCTTCGCTGAACGATGAGTAAACCTTGGGCTTTTCAGGGGCGGGGGTGCTGTCTTCTGTCGGCGGCGTACCGTCCGGCTGCACGGGGGCCATGGCCTGGCAGCCGCTAAGGAAGACAAAAGCAAGGAGCAACGCGGAAGATCTATTCATATAGGAAGAGGACGACTAACCTGCGGTCGGATCATCATGACACAAGCCTTCGGCCAAACATAACCGAGTCTCAGTGCGTGTCTTTTATAGGCACAAGGTATAGGGACAATAGACGACGGTGGTTGTTCTGAATCTTTCGAAGTAGGACAATCGCCGGCTTCCCGACATCATCAGCGATATTGAATGGCCTTCCTCGCACTCGGTATTAACCACAAGACTGCCTCTGTAGACGTGCGCGAGCGCGTGGCGTTTACGCCTGAGCAGTTGGTTGAAGCCTTGCAGCAGCTCTGCCGGCTCACCGACAGTCGCGAAGCTGCGATCCTTTCGACCTGCAATCGCAGTGAGCTTTATATAGAACAGGAACATCTCTCTGCGGATGTCGTCCTGCGCTGGCTGGCCGATTATCACCATTTGAGCCTCGACGAGCTGCGCGCCAGTGCTTATGTGCATGAAGAGGATGCGGCAGTTCGTCACATGATGCGTGTGGCGGCCGGTCTCGATTCGCTGGTGTTGGGCGAGCCGCAGATCCTGGGCCAGATGAAATCCGCCTACGCCGTGGCGCGCGAAGCCGGCACCGTCGGTCCGTTGCTGGGTCGGCTGTTTCAGGCCACGTTCAACTCCGCCAAGCAGGTGCGCACCGACACGGCGATCGGCGAAAACCCGGTGTCCGTGGCGTTCGCGGCCGTCAGCCTGGCCAAGCAGATTTTCAGTGACCTGCAACGCAGCCAGGCGCTGCTGATCGGCGCCGGAGAAACCATCACCCTGGTCGCTCGTCACCTGCACGACCTGGGGGTCAAGCGTATCGTGGTGGCCAACCGTACCTTGGAGCGCGCCAGTATCCTGGCCGAACAGTTCGGCGCCCATGCGGTGCTGCTGGCGGATATTCCGGCCGAACTGGTGCGCAGCGATATCGTTATCAGCTCCACCGCCAGTCAGTTGCCGATCCTGGGCAAAGGCGCGGTTGAGAGCGCGCTGAAGCTGCGCAAGCACAAGCCGATTTTCATGGTAGATATCGCCGTTCCTCGGGATATCGAGCCCGAAGTCGGCGAGTTGGACGATGTTTATCTGTACAGCGTCGACGATCTGCACGAAGTGGTCGCCGAGAACCTCAAGACTCGTCAGGGCGCAGCCCAGGCCGCCGAGGAAATGGTCAGCACCGGCGCCGAAGATTTCATGGTGCGCCTGCGTGAACTGGCGGCGGTGGACGTGCTCAAGGCGTATCGTCAGCAAGGTGAACGCCTGCGCGACGAAGAACTGCTCAAGGCTCAGCGCTCGCTGGCCAACGGCGGCAGTGCCGAAGAGGTGTTGATGCAGTTGGCGCGTGGCCTGACCAACAAATTGCTCCATGCACCCAGTGTGCAACTTAAGAAATTGACCGCCGAAGGCCGCCTCGATGCGCTGGCCATGGCCCAGGAACTTTTTGCCCTCGGAGAGGGCGCGTCAGACAGCTCTTCGGATAAAAAACTGCAATGAAAGCGTCACTGCTCAATAAACTGGACGTGCTCCAGGACCGTTTCGAAGAATTGACCGCCTTGCTCGGCGATGGCGAGGTCATCGCCGATCAGGCCAAATTCCGTGCCTATTCCAAGGAATACGCCGAAGTTGAGCCCGTGGTCGCCACCTATAAGAACCTGCTGAAAGTACAGGCCGACCTTGAAGGCGCCCAGGCACTGCTCAAGGACAGCGACCCGGACATGCGTGAAATGGCCGTGGAAGAAGTCCGCGAGGCCAAGGAAAAACTCGCCGAGCTGGAAGGCGACCTGCAACGCATGCTGCTGCCCAAAGACCCCAACGACGGACGCAACGTGTTCCTCGAAATCCGCGCCGGCACCGGTGGCGACGAGGCGGCGATCTTCTCCGGCGACCTGTTCCGTATGTACTCGCGCTACGCTGAGCGTCGCGGCTGGCGTGTGGAGATTCTGTCCGAGAACGAAGGCGAACACGGTGGCTATAAAGAAGTCATCGCTCGCGTCGAAGGCGACAATGTCTACGGCAAGCTGAAGTTCGAGTCTGGCGCGCACCGTGTGCAACGGGTGCCGGCCACCGAGTCCCAGGGCCGCATCCACACCTCGGCCTGCACCGTCGCGGTGCTGCCCGAGCCGGATGAACAGGAAGCCATCGAGATCAACCCGGCCGACTTGCGCATCGATACCTATCGTTCGTCCGGTGCCGGCGGCCAGCACGTCAACAAGACCGACTCGGCGATCCGTATCACCCACTTGCCGTCGGGCATCGTGGTGGAGTGCCAGGAAGAGCGCTCCCAGCACAAGAACCGGGCGCGTGCCATGTCCTGGCTGTCGGCCAAGCTCAACGACCAGCAGACCAGCGCCGCCGCCAATGCGATCGCCACTGAGCGCAAGCTGCTGGTGGGCTCGGGCGACCGCTCCGAGCGCATTCGCACGTACAACTTCGCCCAGGGCCGAGTGACCGATCACCGGATCAACCTCACCCTGTATTCCCTGGACGAAATCCTCGCCGGCGGCGTTGAAGCGGTGATCGAGCCGTTGCTCGCCGAATACCAGGCCGATCAATTGGCGGCCATAGGTGAATAAATGACCATCATCGCCAGCCTGTTGCGCGCCGCCGACCTGCCGGATTCGCCCACCGCGCGCCTGGACGCCGAATTGTTACTGGCTGCGGCCCTGGGCAAATCGCGCAGCTATCTGCACACCTGGCCGGAAAAAATCGTCAGCAGCGAAGACGCGCTGACGTTTGCCGGCTACCTGCAACGCCGCCGCGCGGGCGAGCCGGTGGCCTATATTCTCGGCCAGCAGGGTTTCTGGAAACTCGACCTTGAAGTGGCGCCGCACACGCTGATCCCGCGTCCCGAGACCGAAATGCTGGTGGAAGCGGCGCTGGAATTATTGCCGGCCACGCCTGCCCGCGTGCTTGACCTGGGCACTGGCAGCGGCGCGATTGCCCTGGCCCTGGCCAGCGAGCGCCCGGCCTGGCAAGTGACTGCGGTCGACCGCGTGCTGGAAGCGGTGGCCCTGGCCGAACGCAATCGCCAGCGTCTGCACTTGAATAACGCCACGGTACTCAACAGCCATTGGTTCAGCGCCCTGCACGGGCACTCCTACGATCTGATCATCAGCAACCCGCCGTATATCGCCGACAACGATCCGCATCTGGTGGCCGGCGACGTGCGTTTCGAGCCCGCCAGCGCCCTGGTGGCGGGCCATGATGGTTTGGATGACCTGCGGCTGATCATCCAGGACGCGCCCGCCCACCTGAATGCGGGTGGCTGGTTGCTGTTGGAGCACGGTTACGATCAAGCCCCTGCGGTACGCGACCTTTTGCAGAGCCAAGGTTTTGAGCTAGTGCACAGCCGCGTCGACCTTGGCGGGCACGAACGTATCACCTTAGGGCGCCGGCCGTGCTGACCGATCAGGAGCTGTTGCGCTATAGCCGACAGATTCTGTTGCAGCATGTCGACATTGACGGGCAATTGCGCCTCAAAAACGGCCGTGCCCTGATTGTCGGCCTTGGCGGTCTGGGCGCGCCGGTAGCGCTGTACCTGGCCGCTGCGGGCGTTGGCCAGTTGCATTTGGCGGATTTCGACACGGTCGACCTGACCAACCTGCAACGCCAGATCATTCATGACACTGACAGTGTCGGGCAGACCAAAGTCGACTCGGCCATGCGTCGCTTGCGCGCGATCAACCCCGACATCCAACTGGTGCCGCATCGCACCGCGCTGGATGCCGATTCGCTGGCCGCTGCCGTGGCTCAAGTGGATGTGGTGCTCGATTGCAGTGACAACTTCTCTACCCGCGAGGCGGTCAATGCCGCCTGTGTCGCCGCCGCGAAGCCGTTGATCAGCGGCGCGGCGATTCGCCTGGAAGGGCAACTGTCGGTGTTTGACCCCCGTCGCGCCGACAGCCCGTGCTACCACTGTTTATATGGGCACGGCAGCGACACCGAATTGACCTGCAGCGAAGCCGGTGTCGTCGGGCCGCTGGTGGGCTTGGTCGGCAGCCTGCAAGCCCTGGAGGCCCTGAAGCTGTTGGCCGGTTTTGGCGAGCCGTTGGTCGGGCGTTTATTGCTGATCGATGCCTTGACCACGCGTTTCCGCGAGCTGCGGGTCAAGCGCGACCCTGGCTGCAGTGTCTGCGGGACTCGCCATGGGTAAGGATGCGCCGATCGGTGTGTTCGATTCCGGTGTCGGTGGCCTGTCGGTGCTGGAGGAAATCCAGCAACTGCTGCCCCACGAGTCGCTACTCTACGTTGCCGATTGCGGGCATATCCCCTATGGCGAGAAAACTCCGGCCTTTATTCGCGAGCGTTCGCGGCGGGTGGCGGCGTTTTTCCGCGAGCAGGGCGCCAAGGCATTCGTAATTGCCTGCAACACGGCGACGGTGGCCGCCGTCGCCGACCTGCGTCTGGACTACCCCGATTGGCCGCTGGTGGGCATGGAGCCCGCCGTCAAACCCGCTGCCGCCGCGACCCGCAGTGGTGTGGTCGGCGTGCTCGCCACCACCGGCACCCTGCAAAGCGCCAAGTTCGCGGCGCTGCTCGACCGTTTTGCCACCGACGTGCGCGTGATTACCCAGCCATGCCCGGGCTTGGTGGAACTGATTGAAACCGGCGACCTGAGCAGCCCGGCCCTGCGCCAGTTGTTACAGGGTTATGTCGAGCCCCTGCTCAGTGCCGGTTGCGACACCATCATCCTCGGTTGTACCCACTACCCCTTCCTTAAACCGATGCTGGCGCAAATGCTGCCGCCGAGCGTCATCCTCATCGATACTGGCGCCGCAGTGGCACGGCAGCTCAAGCGCTTATTGGGCGAGCGCGACCTGTTGGCCGACGGCAAACCTGCTCCCGCGCAGTTCTGGACCAGCGGCGATCTGTCTCACCTAAGAAATATCCTACCGACACTATGGAAACATCCCGGAATCGTGCGAAGCTTCGGCTCGTGAAAATTTCGTGAAATTTCGTGATTAGAAGCTGAACTTCTGGCTCTGCGCAGGCTTCTATAGCGAGATTGCTTGTACAAAACACCATACAAACTTGTTCGGAAGGAACGTTTAATGAAGCGCTTGTTCTGTTTGGCTGCGATTGCGGCCGCCGTTGTAGGACACTCGTTTTCGGCGCAGGCCGCCGGCCTCGAATTCGGTCTGGGGTCCACCAGCGATTCGACGTTGACTTACCGCCTGGGGCTGACTTCGGATTGGGATAAGAGTTGGATGCAAAGCGATGTAGGTCGCCTGACTGGTTACTGGAGCGGTGCTTACACGTACTGGGAAGGTGATGACCGCGCAGGCGCCAGCAGTCTGTCGTTCTCACCGGTGTTTGTGTACGAATTTGCCGGGCAATCGGTTAAACCGTACATCGAGGCCGGCATCGGCGTTGCTGTTTTCTCCCGTACCAAGCTGGAAGACAACAACATCGGCCAGGCTTTTCAGTTTGAAGACCGTTTGGGTTTCGGGCTGCGCTTTACCGGTGGGCATGAAGTGGGCATTCGCGCCACCCATTATTCCAACGCCGGTATCAGCAGCAACAACGATGGGGTAGAGAGCTACGCGCTGCACTACACCATGCCGTTGTAATCACCCGCATTGCAAAACGCTGCGGGGGCGGCTTGTGCCCTCCCGCATTGCGATCAGATATACGCCGTCGCAATTCCCTGGCGTTCTTCCAGGCACTCCGGTGCGCCCATCTCGAATTCCCGACAAATCAGCGGACGCCGCTCGTAAATCGTACACATCATCGTGTCCCGATCCAGCGCCGCACACCAGCCGTCGTCCAGGCGCAGCATCACTTCACCGCCCCAATCGTCTGTGTCGATATAGCGCTCAGGCACGCCCGTATCGGTAATCAGCATGACTTCCAGCTGGCAGCAGCACGCCGCACACGTAGAGCAGGTGACGGCGGGTTCAGCGATTTGGATGTGGGGGATGTTGGTCATAGGCGCGCAGTGTAAGGCATGGGCGAGTCTCGGGTGTGAAAGGTCTGACAGACGTCAGCGCGCCAATCGATGCAGCCCGACAAAAACCACTGCCCACAGCAGCGCCAGCCCGATCAGCGTGGGCGCCACGTCAAAGCCGAATTCAACGCCTGCCAACTGGCTGCCGGCGTAATACGACAGCGGCCCGCCCACTGCGCCTAATACGGCGGCTCGCCACCAGGGGCGTGCGCTCCATGCCAGGCAATGACGCAACGTGGTGGCCAGCAGCGCCCACAGCAGCATCAGCCAAAACGGGATCAACGGCCCCGGTTCGCTGAACTGAAACACACCCAGCGCTCGCAGTAACGTGTCCAGCAGCGTGCCCGCCACAGTCACGCCAATGATCAGCGCGCCATCCTTGGCCCAAGAACTTATCCACAGCAGATGAACGGCCAGCACCGCCACGCCAATCAGCAACCAGGGGCCGTCGCCGCCCAGCACGCAGGCAAACCAGCCGCACTGGAACAGCGCGGCGTTGGCCAGGTTTTTAAGCATTGAAACGCCCGAGCAGCGGAGGGTTGATCGCCGCCGGTTTGGCCAGCAGCAACTGAGCGGTGCCGATGGTGCGCTCCATAAAGCCACCTTCGCAGTAGCACAGGTAGAACTCCCACAGCCGCAGGAAGTACTCGTCGTAGCCCAGTTCCGTCAGGCGGCCATGGGCGCGGCGAAAATTCTCATGCCACAGGCGCAGGGTTTTTGCGTAGTGCAGACCGAAGTCTTCCATGTGCAGCAGGTTCATATCGGTGTCGCGGCTGACGATCTGCAGCATGTTCTGCACCGAGGGCAGGGCGCCGCCGGGGAAGATGTAGCGCTGGATAAAATCCACGCTGCGTTTGGCTTGCTCGAAACGCTGTTCGCGGATGGTGATGGCTTGCAGCAACATCAGACCGTCGCGCTTGAGCAACTGTGCACATTGCTTGAAGTAGGTGGGCAGAAAGCGATGACCCACAGCCTCGATCATCTCGATGGACACCAGTTTGTCGTACTCGCCCGTGAGATCGCGATAATCCCTTAGCAGCAGGGTGACCTGATCTTGCAGGCCCAACGCCTGTATGCGTTGTTCGGTGTACGCAAATTGTTCTTTGGACAGGGTCGTGGTGGTGACCTTGCAGCCATAGTGCTGCGCGGCATACAGCGCCATGCTGCCCCAGCCGGTGCCGATCTCCAGCAAATGGTCGCTGGGTTTGAGGGCAAGCTTCTGGCAGATACGCTCCAGTTTGTTCAGTTGCGCCTGTTCCAGGGTGTCGTCGGCCGTCAGAAATTGCGCCGCCGAGTACATCATGGTTGGGTCGAGGAATTGTTCGAACAGCTCATTGCCCAGGTCGTAGTGGGCGGCGATGTTTTTTTGCGAGCCCTCGCGCGTATTGCGGTTGAGCCAGTGCAGGCTCTGAGTCAGCGGGCGGGCGAGGCGGGCCAGGCCACCTTCCAGCGCGTCGAGTACGTCCAGGTTGCTGACCATCACCCGCACCACGGCGGTCAGGTCCGGGCTGGTCCAGTAGCCATGGATAAACGCTTCGCCGGCGCCGATCGAACCGTTGGCCGCCACCAGGCCCCAAACGGCCGGATCGACGATCTGGATTTCCCCCAACAGGTGCGCTTCCCGTGCGCCGAACACTTGGCGTTCACCGTCCTCGATCACCACCAACTGGCCATGGCGCAATTGGCTGAGTTGACGCAGCACACCCTTGCGCAGCAGCGCGGTGGTCATGCCGTTGACGTTCAGGCGACTGGCCTTGACCGATAAGCTAGGGGATTTCATGGCGATGTTCCTTGGTATACCCGACGGCGGTGCGAGAGGCGCCATCGGCGGCCCGGTGGGAGAAAATCGGTGTGCGTTTGAGCAACAGGCGCAGGGCCTGCCAGTAAATGGCCAGGCAGGTCTTGGCGGTCATCCACGGAAAACGTCCCAGGTAGCGGTGCAGACTGGCGCGGGTCAGCGCCTCTTTGTGCAGGCTCAGGGTGGCGTCGAAGACTTTCAGCTCGCCCTGCCAGTCGGCCATATGCACGCCAAGCCGCTCGGCGGGCGGGCTGAAGCTCATGCGGTATTCCAGGTCCCGCGGCAGGAACGGCGACACATGGAACGCCTTGGCCACGGCGAAATGCTGGTGCTCGTCCGCGCCCAGGGCCTGGGCCGGCAGCACGTAGTGGTAGCGTTCGCGCCAAGGGGTGTTGGTTACTTCACACAGGATCGCGGCCAATTGCCCATCGGCCTCGAAACAGTAGAAGAAACTCACCGGATTAAAAGCCAGGCCCCAACTGCGAGCCTGGGTCAGTAGGCAGATAACGCCCTGGGGTGTGCGCCCCAGCGCCTTGCCGACTTCCTGGCGCACGGCATCGCTCAGGCTCATGCCGTGGCCGGTCAACTCACGCAGGTAGTCCTGCTGGCGAAAACCGAAGGGCGCCAGGCGGCTACGTCCGGCCAGGGGCGAGAGCCCGAGCACTTGGTCTTCTTCGCTCAAATCCAGGTACAGCAGGCCGATGCGGTAGCGAAAGGCATGAGCCTTGGGCGCAAACCGGCGGTGGGCAATCCAGCCGCTGTACAGGGCGCTGTTCACAGGGTCTCTCCGAAGGTTTGCGCCACGCGCAGGGCGCTGACCACGCCGTCCTCGTGGAACCCGTTGGCCCAATAGGCACCGCAATAATGGGTATGTCGGGCGCCGTTCAGTTCTTCCCAGCGCTGCTGGGCGGCGACGGCGGCCAGGCTGTATTGCGGGTGGGCGTAGGTAAAGCGCGCGAGGATCTTCAGCGGGTTGATCACCGCCGTCTGGTTGAGGCTCACGCAAAAGGTCGTGGTGCTGTCGATGCCTTGCAGGATGTTCATGTCGTAGGTTACGGCGGCCTGGGCCTGACTGTCGCCGGTCAGCCGGTAGTTCCAACTGGCCCAGGCCAGCCTGCGGTCGGGCAGCAGGCGCGTGTCGGTGTGCAGCACTACGTCGTTGTCGGCGTAGGGCAGGGCGCCGAGGATTTCCTGCTCGGCCTGGCTCGGGTCGCCGAGCAACGCCAGGGCCTGATCGCTATGGCAGGCGAACACCACCCGATCGAACGTCTCGCTACCGGCCGCGCTGTGGATAACCACACCGTCCTGGTTGCGTTCGACTTTATGCACAGGGCAGTTCAGGCGGATCCGCTCACGAAAACCGCGCGTCAGCGGTTCGATATAAGCGCTGGAGCCGCCTTCGATCACGCACCATTGCGGGCGATTGTTCACCGACAACAAGCCGTGGTTCTTGAAGAACCGTACAAAGAACTGCAACGGAAACCCCAACATGTCCGCCAGTGACATCGACCAGATCGCTGCCCCCATCGGCACGATGTAATGACGCACGAAGCGCTCACCGTAACCGCCGGCAGTGAGGTAGTCGCCCAGGGTCATATCGGCGCTGATCCGTTGTTCCTGCAGATCCAGCGGAGCCTGGCGGTTGAAGCGCAGGATGTCGCGCAACATGCCCCAGAAGCCTGGCGAGAGGATATTGCGGCGCTGGGCGAACAGGCTGTTGAGGTTGTTGCCGTTGTACTCGAACCGGGTGCGCTCGTCGCACACCGAAAAACTCATCTCGGTGGGTTTGAACGCCACGCCGATCTGCCCCAGTAACCGAATGAAGTTGGGGTAGGTCCAGTCGTTGAACACGATAAAACCGGTGTCCACCGCGTAGGGCTGGCCCTCCACCGTCACGTTGACCGTATGGGTATGCCCGCCGATGCGGTCGCCCGCTTCGAACAGGGTGATGTCGTGGCGGCGGCTGAGCAGATAGGCGCTGGTCAGCCCGGCGATACCGCTACCGATAATGGCGATCTTCACAGGTCGTCCTTTTTCGGCGGTGGGCTGCGCAACATACGTTTGCCGATGATCAATTGCGCGCGGTTGGGCAGTTTCGACAACGGCCACAAGGTGGCGATAAACAGCGCGGGGAAGGCGATCTCCAACGGACGCTTGCTCAGCTTGGCGAAGATATGCCGGGCGGCTTTGTCGGCGGGCCAGCTCAGGGGCATCGGGAAGTCGTTGCGTTCGGTCAGGGGCGTGTCGACAAAGCCTGGGCTGATCACGGTAACGTCGATGTTTTCCGGCGACAGGCTGATGCGCAGCGATTCGAACAAGTAGCGCAGGCCGGCCTTGGATGCACCGTACGCCTCGGCACGCGGCATTGGCAGGTAAGTCACGGCGCTGGCGACGCCCACCAGGTGCGGCGTGAGCCCGGCGCGCAGCAACGGCAGGGCGGCTTCGATGCAGTAACTGCTGGCCAGCAGGTTGGTGCGCACGACGTGCTCGATGATCGATGAGTCGAACTGGCGGGCGTCCACGTATTCGCACGTGCCGGCGTTGAGGATCACCGTGTCCAGCGCACCCCACACCTGAGCGATGTGCTCGCCGATTTCGCGCACGGTCTGACTGTTGGTCAGGTCGCCGGCCACCACCAGCACTTGGCCAGGATAACGCTGCGCCAACGCCTCCAGCGGCTCTTTGGTGCGCGAGCTCAAGGCCACCTGGGCGCCGCTGTTGAGCAGCTCCACGGCCAGCGCGGCGCCGATACCACTGCTGGCGCCAGTCAGCCAATAACGACGGGGCGTCACTGCGTTCATCCCACTCTCCTTTTCAGCCAACTGATCACCTTGCCCAACACGGGCAGGTGTTCGTACAGCAGCGCGCCGGCATCGAAATAATCCCGATGGCGGTACACCGTTTCACGCCACATCAGGTGTGAGCAGCCTTCCACGCGGATGACCTTGCCACTGGCCAGGCGCGGGTGGCAGAAGCTCATTTTCCAGCGCAGGTAGCCTTCGCCCTCGGCGACCTGATCGAAACCGTGGAAATCGAAGCGTAACTGGCTGACGTTGCCGTACAGCGACTCGAAATAGCGGTGCAGCGCGGTCAAGCCGTGCACTTCGTGCAGCGGATCGGTGAAGGCGATGTCCTTGCTGTACAGACTGTCGAGCAAGTGCAGGTTGTGCTTGTCCAGGGTGGCGAAGGTCTGGGCGAAACGGCGCAGGAAATCACTCATGGGCACCTCCTACCGCTTCGCGCGACGGCAGACTGCGAAACGCCGCCAGGGCGCGCTCGCGGGATTTTTTCAAATCGACAATGGCGCGCGGGTAATCCGCCACGCCAAACAATCCGCCAACCGCGTCGGGGTTGTGGACTTCCTTTTTATTCAGCCCGGCCAGTTCCGGCAGCCAGTGCTTGATGAACACGCCTTCGCTGTCGAATTTTTCCGATTGGCTCAGCGGGCTGAAAATCCGGAAGTACGGCGCCGAGTCGGTGCCGGTGGAAGAGCTCCACTGCCAGCCGCCATTATTGGCGGCCAGGTCGCCGTCGATCAGATGGCGCATGAAGAACCGTTCGCCTTCGCGCCAATCGATCAACAGATTCTTGGTCAGGAACATCGCCACCACCATGCGCAGGCGGTTGTGCATCCAGCCAGTTTCAAGCAACTGGCGCATCGCCGCGTCGATGATCGGCAGACCGGTGCGCGCCTCTTGCCAGGCCGCCAGGTCCTTGGGCGCATCGCGCCAGGCCACGGCTTCGGTTTCGGGGCGGAAGGCGCGGTGACGGGACACCCGGGGGTAGCCCACCAGAATGTGTTTGTAGAACTCACGCCACAGCAGTTCGTTGATCCAGGTGATCGCCCCGATATCGCCGCTTTCGAACTCGCCCTGATTGGTTTGCAGCGCCGCGTGCAAGCATTGGCGCGGCGAGACCACGCCGGCGGCCAGGTAGGCGGACAACTGGCTGGTGCCGGGCTTGGCCGGGAAGTCGCGCTCGTCCTTGTAGTAGCTGATCTGCGCATCGGCGAAGGTTTCCAGGCGGCGTCGGGCTTCGTCTTCACCGGCAGGCCAGAGGGCGCGTAGGCGTTCGCTCGGCGGTTCGAAGCCATCGACGGTGGCTGGCACGGTGTCGCTTTTGATCGCCAGTTTTGCCTGTGCCTTGGGCGTGCTCACCAGGCGCGGTAGGGCGCTGTGCAGACGGGTGTAGCAGACTTTGCGGAACTGACTGAACACCTGGAAATACGTGCCACTTTTGGTCAGCACACTGCCGGGTTGGAAAAACAATTGATCCAGGTAGCTGTGGAAGGTCACCCCATCGGCTTCCAGCGCCGTGGCCACCGCCGCATCTCGGCGGCTTTCATGAATGCCGTATTCCTCGTTGACGTGCACCGACGCCACGCCCAACTCGCCGCACAATTGGCGGAGCACGGCGGGTGCCTGGTCCCAGGTGGCGGCGGTGCGGATCAGCAACGGGATGTTGAGTTCGCCCAGGGACCGGCTCAAGTGCCGCAGGTTACGCAGCCAGAAATCCACTTTGCACGGCGCGTCATCGTGGGCCAGCCATTGTTCGGGCGTGATCAGGTACACCGCTGCCAGCGGGCCGCGCTGGCTCGCAGCGGCCAGGGCGGTATTGTCGTGAAGGCGCAAGTCGGTGCGCAGCCAGATCAGGTGCATTTAGACGAGTCCACGCTGGAGCATAAGCTGGTGGGCCGACAACGGGTCTTCGGCGAGGGACAGATCCGCAAGGTCATGGCTCAATAACGCCAGCTCGGCCTGATGAATGCTCACCGTGGGGCCGACCAGCAGTGTCGGGCAATCAACACCGCCCAATAGTTTGGCGAAGGCCGGCAGTTGCAAGGCTTTGCTCGAATACAGCAGCACGGCGCGCGGTTTGAGGTGCTCCACCGCCAGGGCCAATTCGCCGGCCGGCAGCGGCCAGTCGAACACTTCCACCGGGCAATCGGCGCTGCTGGCCAGCCAGGCGCTGAGCCACAGATGCGGCTCCAGCGGCAAGTCGGACTGGTTGATCAGCAGCAGCGGCGCACCGTGCAATTGACGATTGTTGTGGTAAATGCGCGCGCCAAACTTGCTACGCAGCCACGACAGGAAAAACACCCGCTCCATCTGCGCGCCGAACTGGCCCTGCCAGCGTTGCTCCAGTTCCTGGATCAGCGGTAGCAGCAGTTGCTCGCACAAGGTGCGCGGCGGGTACAGCGCCATGGCCTGGTTAAAGGCATCGTCGACCCGGCGCTCGGCCAAGTCGCTGATGGCCTGCACCAATGTCTGGCGCAGACTCTGCCATTCGTTGGCAACGCTGTCGGGGGTGATCTGGGCGGAGTCGATCAGGTTTTTCACCTGGCTGACGGGCACGCCGCGGTTAAGCCAGGTCAGGATGGTGTGGATACGTTGCACATGCTCGGCACTGAAGAGCCGATGCCCCTTGGGCGTGCGCTGCGGCACGATCAAACCGTAACGGCGTTCCCAGGCGCGCAGGGTCACGGCGTTGACGCCGGTCTGGCGCGCCACTTCACGGATCGGCAGCCAGCCGTCTTCAAGGGCTTGGGCGATGTCTTCGCCGGGTTCGTCTTGGAGGACGGCGTTCATGACGCTTTTCATGGGTTAGATCGCATTTCGCAGGCTGAGATTTTCCGGGTGCGGCTGCAAGTACGCCTGCTGCGCAATGTAGCGGTCCGGGTGTTGACGAAAGTGGTGCTTGAGCAACGTCAGCGGCACCACCAGCGGCACGATGCCGTGGCGGTATTGGCCGATGACGGTCTGCATTTCCTGTTTGTCGTCGGCGCTGATCACCTGTTTCAGGTAGCCGCTGATGTGCTGCAGCACATTGCTGTGGGTGCCGCGGGTGGCGCATTTTTTCAGGCCGGTCATCAGCTCAGTGAAGTAAACGCTGGCCAGCTCATCCAGCTCGGTACTTTTATCCATCGTGCCCAACAGGTGACCGAGGCTTTTGTAGTGCTGCGGGCTGTGAGCCATCAGCAAGTACTTGTACCGAGAATGAAAGGCCAGCAAGCGATGACGGCTCAAACCTTCGGCCAGCAGTGCTTGCCAGCTGGCATAGACGAATACGCGGGTGAGGAAGTTTTCCCGCAGGACCGGGTCATTCAAGCGACCGTCTTCTTCCACCGGCAAGTTGGGGTGGCGCGCGCAAAACGCCTGGGCATAGATGCCGCGACCGCCGCCGTCCACCGGTGTGCCGTTCTCGCGATACACCTTGACCCGCTCCAGGCCACAGGACGGGGACTTCTGCATAAAGATGTAACCGCACAGGTCGGTATGCTCGCGCGCCATCTGCCGGCCGTAATCGTCCAGCGGCTGGGTCACGTTGAGGGCACGGTTCACCGTGCCGACGGCTTGCGGCTGGGCAGGGTCGCCCACCAGACGGATCGGTTCACGGGGGATGCCCAGGCCGATGGCGACTTCCGGGCACAGCGGCACAAAGTCGAAATAATCGGCCAGGGTCTGGCAGCAGAGCAGGGATTGTTTATGTCCGCCATTGAAGCGCACGTTCTCGCCCAGCAGGCAGGCGCTGATGGCGATCTTCGGTTTGGTAATGCTGGACATGAGCAAACCTCTGCAAAATTCCTGTACAAACAAAAGTGCCTGTACAACTAAATCTCATCATAGGTTTGATGCTGTACAAGTCAAATAATTTGTATAAGTTTTTGCGCTGAGATTATTGCCAGCCGATTTTCCACGCCCCGGCGTCTTGCAGGGTTTGCCACGGCAGGCGTTCACCCCGGCGCGTCATGACCGCTTGCAGCTCGATTTCCAACACGGTGCCTTCTTCGTCACGAAACAGTTCGGTGACCAGAAAATGCTTTTCCTTGTTTTGGGGGTGTGCTGCTGTCCACTTCGACAGCAGCAATTTGGCCGGGTTGATGCGGTTCATTGCAGATGCTCGATCAGCCGTCGCGCTGCTTCTTGCCCGCTGAGCCAGGCGCCTTCCACACGGCCGGACAAGCACCAGTCACCGCATACGTACAAGCCTAGGTCGGCATCGGCGAGCACGCCGAATTCATGGGCGCTGGACGGTCGCGCGTACAGCCAGCGATGCGCCACGCTGAACGACGGTGCGGGCATGGCGCTGTGCAGCAGTTCGGCGAACGCGCCGTGCAGGTATTCGGTGACCGCTTCTTTGGACAGGTCCAGATGAGCCTTGCTCCACGCGCTGGTGGCGTGCAGCACCCAGGTGTCGAGGGTGGTGTCGCGCCCGGGCTTGCTGCGGTTACGCGCCAGCCAATCGAGGGGGCTGTCCTGTACGAAGCAGCCCTCCATTGGGGTGTCCAGCGGGGTGTCGAAGGCCAGGGCCACGGCCCAGGTAGGGTCCATTTTGACACCGGCGGCGACGCCCGCCAGTTTGGGCGCGGCTGCCAGCAGGGCAGTGGCCTGGGGCGCGGGCGTGGCGATGATGACATGGCTGAACGGCCCGTGATTGCCGCCGTCGGCGTCCTGCAGGTTCCAATGATGTTTGCCTTGGAACACCTCGGTGATGCGGCAGCCGAATTGCACCGGCAAATCATCCAGTAATGCGCGGGTGATCGCACTCATACGCGGTGTACCGACCCAGCGCACCTGCTCATCGGGTGAGGGCGTGAGCTGGCCGGACTTGAATTGATAAAGCTGTGGTTGCCACTGATCGACCACGCCCTGCGTCTGCCAGCGTTGCACCTCGGTGGCGAAGCGCCGGTCGCGGGCGGTGAAGTACTGGGCGCCCATGTCGAGCGCACCGGCATCGCTGCGTTTGCTGGACATGCGTCCGCCGCTGCCGCGGCTTTTATCGAAGAGTTGCACAAGGTGCCCGGCCTCTTTTAACGCTCGGGCGGCGGAAAGTCCGGCGATGCCGGTACCGATAATCGCGATGGGTAGAGTCATGGTGGGCCTCATTTACCGTTGGGTACAGGCTACGCCGAGACCAATAGCTGTACAATATTGTTTTTTGGTATAAGTTTTGGCGTACCTGAACCGTTGGCGTGGCCTATGGTTAACCCTACGCCACGCCCGACTTCGAATTGATCCCTGCTTATAAAATAGACCAGTGATCGGCGGCGAACGTTACATGAGGAGCGTCCCATGCATATTTTGCTGACCGGCGGTACCGGCTTGATCGGTCGCCAACTCTGCCAACACTGGCTGGCCCAAGGTCATCGTCTGACCGTGTGGAGCCGTCATCCTGAGGAAGTGGCGTCGCTGTGCGGCGCGCAAGTACTGGGCGTTGCGCGCCTGGAAGAGGTGATCGGCGCAGTGGATGCGGTGGTCAACCTGGCCGGCGCGCCCATCGCCGACCGCCCCTGGACTCACAAGCGCAAGGCGCTGTTGTGGAGCAGCCGCATCAGTCTTACCGAAACCTTGCTGGCCTGGCTCGAAGGCCTTGAGCAGAAACCGGCAGTGCTGGTGTCCGGTTCGGCGGTGGGTTGGTACGGCGACGGCGGCGAGCGCGAATTGACCGAAGCCAGTGGCCCGGTGCAGGACGACTTCCCCAGCCAGCTGTGCATCGCCTGGGAAGAAACCGCCCAACGCGCCGAAGCCCTGGGTATCCGCGTGGTACTGGTGCGCACTGGTCTGGTACTGGCTGCCGAGGGCGGCTTTTTGTCGCGGTTGCTGCTGCCGTTCAAACTGGGGCTGGGCGGGCCTATCGGCAATGGCCGCCAGTGGATGCCGTGGGTGCATATCCAGGATCAAATTGCCCTGATTGATTTTCTTCTGCACAAGCAAGACACCAACGGTCCTTATAATGCGTGCGCGCCGCACCCGGTGCGTAACCGCGAGTTCGCCAAGACCCTGGGCCAAGTGTTGCATCGCCCGGCATTTATGCCCATGCCGGCCTTCGCGTTGAAGGTGGGGCTGGGCGAGTTGTCGGGGTTGTTATTGGGCGGCCAAAAGGCCGTACCGGAACGTTTGCTGGCGGCCGGTTTCACTTTCCAGTTCACTGAGTTGCGTGCGGCTCTGGACGACTTGTCCACCCGCCTCTAGAGATAGGATGTTGCATGACGGATCACGCGTTGTTACTGGTCAACCTGGGTTCACCGGCGTCCACTTCGGTGGCCGATGTGCGCAGCTACCTCAATCAGTTTTTGATGGACCCTTATGTGATCGACTTGCCATGGCCGGTGCGACGCCTGCTGGTGTCGCTGATCCTGATCAAGCGCCCAGAGCAGTCGGCCCATGCCTATGCATCGATCTGGTGGGACGAGGGCTCGCCGTTGGTGGTGCTCAGCCGTCGCCTGCAAGCGCAAATGACCGCGCAGTGGACCCAAGGCCCGGTGGAGTTGGCGATGCGTTACGGCGAGCCCTCCCTGGAAACCACCCTGACGCGCCTGGCCGCCCAGGGCATCCGCAAAGTCACGCTGGCGCCGTTGTACCCGCAGTTTGCCGACAGCACCGTGACCACGGTGATCGAAGAGGCCCAGCGCGTGGTGCGTGATAAGAAACTGGATGTGCAGTTTTCGATCCTGCAGCCGTTCTACGATCAGCCGGAGTACATCGACGCATTGGCGGCGAGCGCGCGCCGCTATGTGGAACAGGATTACGATCACCTGCTGCTGAGTTTCCACGGCTTGCCCGAGCGGCACCTGACCAAGCTCGACCCCACCGGCCAGCATTGCTTCAAGGATGCCGACTGCTGCAAGAATGCCTCGCCTGAGGTGCTCGCCACCTGCTATCGCGCACAGTGCTTCAGTGTCGCCCGTGATTTCGCTGCGCGGCTGGGCTTGCCCGAGGGCAAGTGGTCGGTGGCGTTCCAGTCGCGGCTGGGGCGCGCGAAATGGATCGAACCCTACACCGAGGCCCGCCTGGAGGCGCTGGCCCAGCAAGGTGTGAAAAAACTGCTGGTGATGTGCCCGGCGTTCGTCGCCGATTGCATCGAGACCCTGGAGGAGATCGGCGACCGCGGCCGCGAGCAATTCCGCGAGGCCGGGGGCGAGGACCTGATATTGGTGCCGTGCCTGAACGATGACCCCCAGTGGGCGGCGGCGCTCAATACCCTGTGCGAGCGCGCGCCGCAGCAACTGTAGGCGCGTTACAGATTGAGGGTCAGGCTGACCGTGAGGTTGCGCGGTTCGCCGGGGTTGACCCAGTAATTGCTGTAGGAGCGCTCGTAGTACTTTTCATCGAACAGGTTGTTGAGGTTCAGGCCCACCGTCACGTTTTGCGTGGCCTTGTAATGGGCCAGCAAATCGACGGTGTGGTAGGCGGGCAGTTCAAAGCTACCGCCGGCCTCACCCGAGCGATCCCCCACATAGGTGAACGCTGCGCCCACATCCGAGCCGCGCAAGGCGCCATCCTGGAATTCATACACCCCCAATAGACTGCCGCTGCGCTTGGCCACGCCGAGAATGCGGCTGCCCGTGGGAATGGTTTTGTCACCCTTGGTCACTTCGGCGTCGATATAGGCCAAGGCGCCGATCACGCGCACCGCGTCGGTCACTTGCCCGCTCAGTTGCAGGTCGAAACCCTGGCTGCGAGCCTTGCCCATGGCGCGATTGGTGTTGGTGGCCGGGTCCAGGGCCAGCACGTTTTCCTTTTCGATATGGAACGCGGCCAGGGTGGCGCTGAGGCGGTCGTCGAACAGTTCGCTCTTGATCCCCACTTCATAACCCACGCCTTCTTCAGGCTTGAAGGTTTTGCCCGTGGCGTCCAGGCCGCTATTGGGCTTGAACGAGGTTGAAGCGTTGGCGAACACGCCGAGTTCGGGCGTGAGCTGGTAAAGCAGCCCGGCGCGCTGGGTGAGGGCGTCGTGGGTTTGTCGACTGGTTGGGGCGTTACGAGTGAAGTCGTCGAGGGTTTGTTCGAAGTGCTCGAAGCGCGCGCCAATCATGCCGCGCAGGCGGTCGGTGAAAATGATCTGGTCCTGCAGGTTCAACGCGTGGCTTTTAGTCTGCTCGAAGAAGTCAGTGCCGGAGCGAGCGCCATTGGGTTTGGGTTGGCCGTAGACCGGGTTGTAGAGGTCGATGGGGTAGCTGCCCGCGATCGCAGTCACGCGTTCGCTCTTGCGGTAGTCCTCGTATTCAGTGCCCACCAGCAATTCGTGCTGCCAACTGCCGATGTCGAACAGGCCACGCAGTTCCAGCTGGGTGATGCTGTCATGCCAGCCCATGGAGCGCTCGCGGTAACGGCGATTGAGGGTATGACCGTCGGCATTCAGCGCCCGGTTTTCCGAAGCATCGCCCCATAGGCTGCCTTGTTTGTAGTGGCTGGCCAGGCGCAGTTTCCAGGCGTCGTTGAGGTGATGTTCGAGGGTCGCTTGCAGGCGGTTGTTGTGGTTGTCGATATCGCCGTCGTTGGGTTCGCCGAGGAACGTGCGGCGCGATACGCCGGGAGCGTCGACGATGCCGCGGTCGAAGGTAGAGCTGTGGCGCACGAATTCACTTTCCACCAGCAGGGTTGTGTCCGGGTCCAATTGCCAGCTGAACGACGGCGCGACAAACACCCGCTTGCTGCCGACGTGATCGCGGAAACTGTGGTTGTCTTCCACCGCCAGGTTGACCCTCGACAGCACGCTGCCTTCGTTGTCCAGTGGGGTGTTGACGTCCAGTGCGGTGCGATAACGATCCCAACTGCCTGAGCTGGCTTGCAAGGTGGTGAAGGCCTCGGGTTGAGGTTTTTTGGTGACGATATTCACCGTGCCGCCGGGATCGCCGCGTCCGTAGAGGCTGGCGGCAGGGCCCTTGAGCACCTCGATGCGTTCGATATTGGCGGTGTCCGGCGTGCTCGGGTAGCCACGGTTGGCGCTGAAGCCATCCTGGTAGAACTCCGAAGTGGTGAAACCGCGCACGCTGTATTCGTACAGGGTCAGGCCGCCGAAGTTGTTTTGCTTGGACACCCCGCCGGCGAATTCCAGCGCGCGTTCCACGTTGGTACTGCCCAGGTCTTTGAGCACCGTGGCGGGAATCACGCTGATGGACTGTGGGATGTCACGCAGAGCCGTGTCGGTTTTGGTCGCGCTGGCGGATCGGGTGGCGCGGTAGCCCGTGACCGGGCCGGTGGCGGATTCATAAGCGTCGGTCGTGACGCTGATAGCTTCCAGTTCCAGGCGGTTGTCTTCGGCGAAGGCAGGGTCCAGCAGCAATCCTAGGGCCAGACCGGCCATGGGAGCGATTTTTCGAGACGGCATGAGAGAGCGTTCCAATGATTTAATTGAAACAATATAACATGCCCAATGAGAATGAATCGCTATGAGCTGTCAGCTGGCAAGTGCCCGCGAACGGGCACCTGGGGGCGGCCGGTTATTCCTCTTCTTTTACCGGGGCTGGCGGTGGGCGCAGGCCGATCTCGGCTGACAACTTGATCTCTTTGCCATTGCGCATGACCTGAATTGCGACTTTATCCGTCGGTTTGATTCGCGCCACTTGGTTCATCGACTTGCGTCCATCGCCGGCCGGTTCTCCGTTGATGCTCAGAATCACGTCACCCAATTGCAGGCCGGCCTTCTGCGCCGGGCCATCGCGGAAGATCCCCGCCACCACGATGCCTGGGCGCCCAGTCAGGCCGAACGACTCGGCCAACTCTTTGGTCAACGGCTGCACTTCGATGCCCAGCCAGCCGCGAATTACTTGGCCGTGCTCGATGATCGACTTCATCACTTCCATCGCCAGCTTCACCGGGATCGCAAATCCGATGCCTTGCGAGCCGCCGGACTTGGAGAAAATCGCCGTGTTGATGCCGGTCAGGTTGCCATTGGCATCCACCAGGGCGCCGCCTGAGTTGCCCGGGTTGATCGCGGCATCGGTCTGGATAAAGTCTTCGTAGCTGTTAAGACCTAACTGGTTACGCCCGGTGGCACTGATGATGCCCATGGTCACCGTCTGGCCAACCCCGAACGGGTTGCCGATGGCCAGTGCGACATCACCCACGCGCAAGCCATCGGAACGCCCGAGGGTGATCGACGGCAGGTTCTTCAAGTCGATCTTCAGCACCGCCAGGTCCGTTTCCGGATCACTGCCCACCACACGGGCCAGGGTTTCGCGGCCGTCACGCAGGGCCACCACAATCTGATCGGCGCCACTGGTCACATGGTTGTTGGTGAGGATGTAGCCCTCAGGGCTCATGATCACCCCGGAACCCAGGCTGGACTCCATGCGCCGCTGCTTGGGCCCGTTGTCACCGAAATAGCGGCGGAATTGCGGGTCTTCAAACAGCGGATGCGCCGGTTTGTTGATGACTTTGGTGGTGTACAGGTTGACCACCGCCGGGGCGGCGATCACCACTGCGTCGGCGTAGGTTACCGGGCCTTGCACCACCGTGGTGGTCTGGGGGGCCTGTTGCAGGTTCACATCAAGGCTGGGTAAGCCCACCCACTGGGGGAAACGCTGAATGATCAGCATCGCGATCAGCACGCCGGCCAGCAATGGCCATCCAAAAAAACGCAGCGCCTTGAGCATCAAGTAAGTCCTGACAGGTTGCAGGGGGCGGGGGAGCGCCCATAATGTCGCGCATTATACGAGGCTGAGCGCGCCTCTGAACGGGATATTTAGGAGACTTTCATGGCCGTCCCCCTTACCACCCTCGTCGAGGAAGCGGACCGCTACCTCGGCAGTGCAAAAATTGCCGATTACTGCCCCAACGGCCTGCAGGTCGAGGGTCGTCCGCAGGTGATGCGCATCGTCAGCGGCGTGACTGCCAGCCAGGCGCTGCTGGACGCCGCCGTCGAAGCCCAGGCCGACCTGGTACTGGTGCACCACGGTTATTTCTGGAAAGGCGAAAACCCGTGCATCACCGGCATGAAGCAGCGTCGCCTGAAAACCCTGCTCAAGCACGACATCAGCCTGCTGGCCTACCACCTGCCGCTGGACCTGCACCCCGACGTCGGCAATAACGTGCAGTTGGCGCGCCAGTTGGATATCACCGTCGAAGGCCCGCTGGACCCGGACAACCTCAAGGTCGTCGGCCTGGTGGGCTCCCTCGCCGAGCCGCTATCCCCCCGCGATTTCGCTCGCCGCGTGCAGGACGTCATGGGCCGCGAGCCTTTGCTGATCGAAGGCAGCGAGATGATCCGGCGCGTCGGCTGGTGCACTGGTGGCGGCCAGGGCTATATCGACCAGGCGATTGCCGCCGGTGTCGACCTGTTTCTCAGTGGCGAAGCCTCCGAGCAGACCTTCCACAGCGCCCGCGAAAACGACATCAGTTTCATCGCCGCCGGCCATCACGCCACCGAGCGCTACGGTGTGCAGGCGCTGGGCGATTACCTGGCGCGGCGCTTTGCCCTGGAACATCTATTCATTGATTGCCCCAACCCGATCTGAACCACAACGCTGACCCGGATGGGGAGGGGATGCCTGCTTTCACACAAACCTGACGGCATATTCATATATCGTTTCGGTCTAGCTGGCGCCCTAAATAGAAGAAGTTGCTGTGCTAGCATGCCTCGCTCGAACACGGCCCGCTGGCCGTCCATAAGATCGTTTTTCCGTGAGTAACCATGGTCGACAAACTGACGCATCTGAAACAGCTGGAGGCGGAAAGCATCCACATCATCCGCGAGGTCGCCGCCGAGTTCGACAACCCGGTGATGCTCTACTCGATCGGTAAAGACTCTGCCGTGATGCTGCACCTGGCACGCAAGGCGTTTTTTCCGGGCAAGCTGCCCTTCCCGGTGATGCACGTCGACACCCGCTGGAAATTCCAGGAGATGTACAAGTTCCGCGACAAGATGGTCGAAGAACTGGGCCTGGACCTGATCACCCACGTCAACCCGGACGGTGTGGCGCAGGGCATCAACCCATTCACCCACGGCAGCGCCAAGCACACCGACATCATGAAGACCGAGGGCCTCAAACAGGCTCTGGACAAGCATGGTTTCGACGCAGCATTCGGCGGCGCCCGTCGCGATGAAGAGAAATCCCGCGCCAAAGAGCGTGTGTACTCGTTCCGCGACAGCAAACACCGCTGGGACCCGAAGAACCAGCGTCCGGAGCTGTGGAACGTCTACAACGGCAACGTCAACAAGGGCGAGTCGATCCGCGTGTTCCCGCTGTCCAACTGGACCGAGCTGGACATCTGGCAGTACATCTACCTCGAAGGTATCCCGATCGTGCCGCTGTACTTCGCTGCTGAACGTGAAGTGATCGAGAAGAACGGCACGTTGATCATGATCGACGACGACCGCATCCTCGAACATTTGTCCGACGAAGACAAAGCCCGCATCGTCAAAAAGAAAGTACGTTTCCGTACCCTTGGCTGCTACCCGTTGACGGGCGCGGTGGAGTCCGAAGCCGAGACGCTGACGGACATCATTCAGGAAATGCTCCTGACGCGAACTTCCGAGCGCCAGGGCCGGGTCATCGACCATGATGGCGCCGGCTCTATGGAAGATAAAAAACGTCAGGGGTACTTTTAAGTTTCGAGTTACAAGCGGCAAGCTGCAAGTTAAAGGCGGTATGCGTAATTTGGCGGTTTGGTGCTTGCAGCCGGTTGTTGCGAGCCGCTATCGAGTGACTCGTAATGGACTTCGAGAAGTTGGTCGTTTGGCAGAGAAGCAAATGTTTAGCGGTGGGAGTCTACCGGGAGTTGGCGCAATGCAGGGATCTTGGTTTTAAGGACCAGATCACTCGCTCTGCACTTTCGGTGCCCTCTAATATTGCTGAGGGTATGGAGCGTCGTAGTGCTAAAGAAAAGGCGCGTTTTCTTTGGATAGCGAAGGCTTCTTGTGGTGAGTTACGGACACAGATTCTCATCGGTCGCGACATTGCTTACATCGCCCGCCCGCTGGCTGAAAACTGGATTACAGAAACTCGCGAGCTCTCAAAAATGCTCTGCGGCCTGATCAACAAAATTTCTGACTAGCTGTACGCCGACAAGCTTGCCGCTTGAAGCTTACAGCTCGGAGCTTGAACCCAATGAGCCATCAATCTGATTTGATCAGCGAGGACATCCTCGCCTACCTGGGCCAGCACGAGCGCAAGGAAATGTTGCGCTTCCTGACCTGTGGCAACGTCGACGACGGCAAGAGCACCCTGATCGGGCGCCTGCTGCACGACTCCAAGATGATCTACGAAGATCACCTGGAAGCTATTACCCGCGATTCGAAGAAGTCCGGCACCACCGGTGACGACATCGACCTGGCCTTGCTGGTCGACGGCTTGCAGGCCGAGCGCGAGCAGGGCATCACCATTGATGTGGCCTACCGCTACTTCTCCACCGCCAAGCGCAAATTCATCATCGCCGACACACCCGGCCATGAGCAGTACACCCGCAACATGGCCACGGGTGCGTCCACCTGTGACCTGGCGATCATCCTGATCGACGCACGCTACGGTGTGCAGACCCAGACCCGTCGCCACAGCTATATCGCCTCGTTGCTGGGCATCAAGCACATCGTGATTGCCGTCAACAAGATGGACATCAACGGCTTCGACCAAAGCGTGTTCGAGGCGATCAAGGCCGATTACCTGAAGTTCGCCGAAGGCATCGCGTTCAAGCCGAGCACCATGGCGTTCGTGCCGATGTCGGCGCTCAAGGGCGACAACGTGGTCAACAAGAGCGAGCGTTCGCCTTGGTACACCGGCCAGTCGTTGATGGAGATCCTCGAAACCGTCGAGATCGCCAACGACCGCAACTACACCGACCTGCGTTTCCCGGTGCAGTACGTCAACCGTCCGAACCTGAACTTCCGTGGGTTTGCCGGCACCCTGGCCAGCGGCATCGTGCACAAGGGCGACGAAGTCGTGGTGCTGCCGTCGGGCAAGAGCAGCCGCGTCAAATCCATCGTCACCTTCGAGGGTGAGCTGGAGCACGCCGGCCCAGGCCAGGCTGTAACCCTGACCATGGAAGACGAAATCGATATCTCCCGTGGCGACCTGCTGGTGCATGCCGATAACGTGCCGCAAGTGGCCGACGCGTTCGACGCCATGCTGGTGTGGATGGCCGAAGAGCCGATGCTGCCGGGTAAGAAATACGACATCAAGCGCGCCACCAGCTATGTGCCCGGTTCCATTACCAGCATCGTGCACCGCGTGGACGTGAACACCCTGGCCGAAGGCCCGGCGAGTTCGTTGCAGTTGAATGAGATCGGCCGGGTCAAGGTGAGCCTCGACGCCGCCATCGCGCTGGACGGTTACGACAGCAACCGCACCACTGGCGCCTTTATCGTCATCGATCGCCTGACCAATGGCACCGTGGCGGCCGGCATGATCATCGCGCCGCCGGTCAGCCATGGCAGTGCATCGCACCACGGCAAGTTGGCCCATGTGGCAACCGAAGAGCGCGCCATACGCTTCGGCCAGCAACCGGCTACCGTGTTGTTCAGCGGTTTGTCGGGCGCCGGTAAGAGCACGCTGGCCTATGCGGTCGAGCGCAAGCTGTTCGATATGGGCCGCGCGGTATTCGTGCTGGATGGCCAAAACCTGCGTCACGACCTCAACAAAGGGCTGCCGCAGGATCGCGCCGGGCGTACTGAAAACTGGCGGCGCGCGGCTCACGTTGCGCGTCAGTTCAACGAAGCCGGGCTGTTGACCCTGGCCGCGTTCGTCGCACCGGATGCCGAAGGTCGCGAGCAGGCCAAGGCGCTGATTGGCAGCGATCGCCTGTTGACGGTCTACGTGCAAGCATCGCCGCTGGTGTGCGCCGAGCGTGACCCGCAAGGTCTGTACGCCGCCGGTGGGGATAACATCCCGGGCGAATCCTTCCCATACGACGTGCCGTTGAACGCCGATCTGGTAATCGACACCCAGGCCCTATCGCTGGAAGAGAGCGTCAAGCAAGTGCTGGAGCTGTTGCGCCAGCGCGGCGCGATCTAAGCTTCGCGCAATCAAATGTGGGAGGGGGCTTGCCCCCGATAGCGATGTACCAGTGACAGATGTACTGACTGACACACTGCTATCGAGGGCAAGCCCTCTCCCACCTTTTGATTATCGTTTGTCTGGGAAGTCTTTATGTAGCTTGTCCAGTAACCCATCCTTCTCTTCCCACAGCTGATTGATCCACCCCTGGAACGCCAGCCGATACTCCCCATCCTGCTCATAATTCCTGCCGATAAACTCGACCGGGATCTGCACCTCGTCAAACTGCACCACCACGTCCTTCACCTTCCCGCATAGCAAATCCCAGTACCCAGGGCGCCCTGCGGGGTAGTGAATGGTCACGTTCACCAGTGACTTCAATTGCTCGCCCATGGCATCCAGTACAAACGCGATACCGCCGGCCTTGGGTTTGAGCAGGTAGCGAAACGGCGAGTTCTGCTGTGCGTGTTTGGCCGGCGTAAACCGCGTGCCTTCGGCGAAGTTGAAGATGCCCACCGGGTTGTCGCGAAATTTCGCACAGGTCTTGCGAGTGGTTTCCAGATCCTTGCCTTTCTTCTCCGGGTGTTTTTCCAGGTAGGCCTTGGTGTAACGCTTCATGAATGGAAAGCCCAGGGCCCACCACGCCAGTCCAATCACCGGCACCCAAATCAGTTCCTGTTTGAGGAAGAACTTCAGTGGGCGAATCCGACGATTGAGCACGTATTGCAGCACCATGATGTCGACCCAGCTCTGGTGGTTGCTGGTCACCAGATAGGAATGCTGATAATCCAGGCCTTCAAGGCCCTTCACATGCCAGCGCGTGCGCTGAACCAGGTTCATCCAACCCTTGTTGTTGGTCACCCAGGCCTCATGGGTGTGGTTCATCAGCCATTCGCTGAACCCCTTGGCGAAGGGCAGGGCCTTGAACAGCGCCACGACAAACAGGAACGAACACAACAGGATGGTGTTCAGCGCCAGCAACAGCGAGGCGATCACCCCGCGTACGGCGGCAGGTAGAAAATCCAGCATTTAGATATCCATAGGTCGATTGGCGGCTTGGATCGCGGTCAGCGCGATGGTGTACACGATGTCGTCGACCTGGGCGCCGCGCGGCAGGTCGTTGACCGGTTTGCGCAGGCCCTGAAGCATCGGCCCCAGGCTTACGCAGTCGGCGCTGCGCTGCACCGCTTTGTGGGTGGTGTTGCCGGTGTTCAGGTCCGGGAATACAAACACCGTAGCCTTGCCAGCGACCGGGCTGTTAGGTGCCAGTTGGCGGGCCACGGTTTCATTGGCGGCGGCGTCGTATTGCAGCGGGCCGTCGATCAGCAGTGAACTCTGTTGCTCGTGGGCGAGCAGCGTGGCTTCGCGGACTTTCTCGACTTCTTCGCCGCTGGCCGAATCGCCGCTGGAGTAACTGATCATCGCCACCCGTGGCGTGATGCCGAACGCCTGCGCCGAGTCGGCGCTCTGCAGGGCGATTTCCGCCAGTTCGGCGGCGCTCGGGTGCGGGTTCATCACACAGTCGCCGTACACCAACACCTGCTCGGGAAACAGCATGAAGAACACCGACGACACCAGCGTGCAACCTGGTGCGGTTTTAATCAGTTGCAAGGCCGGGCGGATGGTATTGGCGGTGGAGTGGATGACGCCGGACACCAGCCCGTCGACTTCATCCAGGGCCAGCATCATGGTGGCGATCACCACGGTGTCTTCCAATTGCTGCTCGGCCATCGGCGCATTGAGACTCTTGCTCTTGCGCAGCGCCACCATGGGTTCGACGTAACGCTCGCGGATCAGGTCCGGGTCGAGAATCTCCAGCCCTTCGGGCAGCTCGATGCCTTGGGCGCGGGCCACGGCTTCCACATCCGCCGGTTTGGCCAACAGCACGCAGCGCGCAATGCCTCGGGCCTGGCAGATAGCGGCGGCCTGTACGGTCAGCGGTTCGCTGCCTTCGGGCAAAACGATGCGCTTGTTGGCGGCCTGGGCACGCTGGATCAATTGGTAGCGGAACACCGCCGGCGACAGGCGCATCTCCCGCGGCGTGCCGCAGCGTTGGTGCAGCCAACGCGCATCGAGATGGCTGGCGACGAAATCGGTAATGATCTCGGCGCGCTCGCGGTCATCGATGGGGATTTCCTTGTTCAGGTTGTTGAGCAGGTTGGCGGTTTCGTATGAGCCGGTACTCACCGACAGCACCGGCAGCCCGGCCTGGAAGGCGCCGCGGCACAGGTCCATGATGCGCGGGTCGGGCAGGGTGTCGCTGGTCAGCAGCAACCCGGCCAGGGGTACGCCATTGATGGCGGCCAGGCTGACGGCCAGGATAATGTCGTCGCGGTCGCCGGGGGTCACCACCAACACGCCGGGCTTGAGCAGTTCCACGGTGTTACGCATGGTGCGGGCGCAGATGATGATGCGAGTCATGCGCCGGGTTTCGTAAT
This sequence comes from Pseudomonas rhodesiae, assembly GCF_013285305.1. Taxonomy (NCBI): domain Bacteria; kingdom Pseudomonadati; phylum Pseudomonadota; class Gammaproteobacteria; order Pseudomonadales; family Pseudomonadaceae; genus Pseudomonas; species Pseudomonas rhodesiae. The sequence goes on from NZ_CP054205.1 coordinate 1,068,095, forward strand.
CGCCGGCGTTGAGGATCTGCGCACCCATCAGGTCGGCGACGTCGCGGGTGCGTGGCGCGTTAAGTTCTGGCTGATAGGGAATGCAGCCCAGCAGACGGAAATCACCGCTGCGCAACAACGGCGAATGCTCCTTCAGGCGTGCCGAGAAGGCCTCCATGCTTTCATCGGTGCGTACTTTGTTGAGGATCACCCCCAGCACTTTCGGGTCTTTCGGCCCGCCGAACAGTTGCGCCTGCAACTCCACGCGGCCGGACAGCTCGGTGAGCACTTCGTTTTCCGGGGCGGACACCAGGATCACTTCCGCGTCGAGGCTCTTGGCCAGGTGCAGGTTGACCCGTGCGGCATAGCTGGCGCTACGGGTCGGCACCATGCCCTCGACGATGAGCACATCCTTGCCCACGGCGGCCTGCTGATACAGCGTGATGATTTCTTCCAGCAGCTCATCGAGCTGGCCGTCGCCGAGCATCCGCTCTACGTGGGCCAGGCCCAACGGCTGTGGCGGCTTGAGGCCGTGGGTGCGCGCCACCAGTTCGGTGGAGCGTTCGGGGCCGGTGTCGCCGGGGTGGGGCTGGGCAATTGGCTTGAAGAAGCCGACTTTCAGTCCGGCTCGTTCGAGGGTGCGCACCAGCCCGAGGCTGATGGAGGTCAGACCCACACCAAAATCGGTGGGCGCGATAAAAAAAGTCTGCATGCGAATTCTCTGGAGGTGCATGGCTTCGGTGGCGCTCTATGACTGAGGGCCTGCCGGGAATCAGGTGCCAAGGTTATCGCTATTCGCGGGCTTGCGCACACCAGCCGCAGGCAAAGCGTTGGCCTATTTTTTCACTGCGTTGCCGCGGGTCCAGCACCCAGGCGCGGGATTGCCAAGGCGGCTGGTGGCGCAGGTGCTGGGTGTGGCCGCAGGACAGCTCGGCCACCCAGTGCGCGCTGTCGTCCTGATGGAACGCGACGATGTAGGATGCCGTTGATCGGCCCCGTCCGTCCGGGTTCTGTTCGCTTTCGGGCAAATCCTTGTTTAGACTTGTCCGTTCTTCATTCTTATGCAAAAGGTCTCGCCCCATGACGATCGCCGCTAACAAGGCTGTCTCCATCGACTATACCCTCACCAACGACGCTGGTGAGGTCATCGACAGCTCAGCCGGCGGCGCGCCGCTGGTCTACCTGCATGGCGCAGGCAACATCATTCCTGGCCTGGAAAAGGCCCTGGAAGGCAAAGTAGTTGGTGATGAGCTGACCGTTGCCGTGGAACCTGAAGATGCCTACGGCGAATATTCCGCCGAACTGGTCAGCACCCTGAACCGCAGCATGTTCGAAGGTGTTGATGAGTTGGAAGTGGGCATGCAGTTCCACGCTTCGGCGCCGGACGGCCAAATGCAGATCGTCACTATCCGTGATCTGGACGGCGACGACGTTACCGTCGACGGCAACCATCCCCTGGCTGGCCAGCGCCTGAACTTCCAAGTGAAGATCGTTGACATCCGCGACGCTTCCCAGGAAGAAGTGGCCCACGGCCACGTCCACGGTGAAGGCGGTCATCACCATTGATCGTGGTTTGATCAATAGGTAGCAAAACGCCCCGACTGGTTCGGGGCGTTTTTTTGCCTGCATTTTTTGGTTGACCGGTTTCCAGTGGTTAGCGGGCTTTTTGTGGTGAGCGGGCTTGCCCCGCGCCGGGGCGCGAAGCGGCCCTAAAACCTGAGATTGGGTTCTGTCTGGAGGAGCGCGTTGAATGTATTGGGGCTGCTGCGCAGCCCAGCGCGGGGCAAGCCCGCTCACCACAAAAAAGCCGCACATCCCGCAGGGGGGATTTTCAGGCCCCAACAAAAATGCCCCGGACCTTTCGGTACGGGGCATTTCTTAACTGTTACGCAACCTGGGTTGCGTTGCAGTTGTTACCACTTAGGCTGCTGCAGCAACGCTCAGAGCCTTGATGTGGCCATTCAGGCGGCTCTTATGACGAGCGGCCTTGTTCTTGTGGATGATGCCTTTATCGGCCATACGGTCGATAACTGGCACAGCCAGAACGTAAGCAGCTTGAGCTTTTTCAGCGTCTTTGGTGTCGATGGCTTTAACTACATTCTTGATGTAGGTACGAACCATGGAACGCAGGCTGGCGTTGTGGCTGCGACGCTTCTCAGCCTGTTTTGCACGTTTTTTGGCGGAAGGTGTGTTGGCCACCGTCGAGCTCCTCGAAAGACTTTTTAGGAAATAGCAAACAAAATAGGCCGCGAATCATGCCGATGACTTGATGGGTTGTCAAGGGCGGCTGATGCGAACTGCTGAGCGGTCGATCTGAAGAGGCGGGTGATTTATTTCCGGCGCTTGACCTGTAAACTCGCGAGCTTTGGCTCTGTGCTGTTGCAGGCGCGCAGTATCGCATAAGTAGGCGCACAGTTCGCCTGCTCTTTATCTATAGGCGCAAACTCTTTCGATGAATCTGCTCAAATCGCTGGCCGCCGTCAGCTCTATCACGATGATTTCCCGGGTTCTGGGGTTTGTGCGTGACACCCTGCTAGCGCGCATCTTTGGCGCCAGTATGGCCACGGATGCCTTCTTTATCGCCTTCAAATTGCCCAACCTGCTGCGGCGTATCTTTGCCGAGGGCGCCTTTTCACAGGCGTTCGTGCCGATTCTGGCGGAGTACAAGACCCAGCAGGGCGAAGAAGCGACGCGTACCTTTATCGCCTATGTTTGCGGGCTGCTCACCCTGGTACTGATGCTGGTGACTGCCCTGGGCATGCTGGCCGCTCCCTGGGTGATCTGGGCCACGGCGCCCGGCTTTGCCAATACCCCGGAAAAATTTGCGCTGACCACCGACCTGTTGCGCGTGACCTTTCCTTATATATTGCTGATCTCCCTGTCGTCCCTGGCCGGGGCGATCCTCAATACCTGGAACCGTTTCTCGGTGCCGGCCTTCGTGCCGACCCTGCTGAACGTGAGCATGATCATCTTTGCGCTGTTCCTCACGCCGTACTTCGATCCGCCGGTGATGGCGCTGGGCTGGGCGGTGCTGGCCGGCGGCCTGGCGCAATTGCTTTACCAACTGCCCCATTTGAAGAAGATCGGCATGCTGGTACTGCCGCGCCTGAACCTCAAGGACACCGGTGTTTGGCGTGTCATGCGCAATATGTTGCCGGCGATCCTTGGTGTATCGGTCAGTCAGATCTCGCTGATCATCAATACTGCATTCGCCTCCCTGCTGGTGTCCGGCTCGGTGTCGTGGATGTACTACGCCGACCGCCTGATGGAATTGCCTTCCGGGGTGCTGGGGGTGGCGCTCGGCACGATCTTGCTGCCGACCCTGGCGCGCACCTACGCCAGTAAGGATCGCCAGGAGTATTCGCGCATTCTCGATTGGGGCTTGCGCCTGTGCTTTGTGCTGGTGCTGCCCTGTTCCCTGGCGCTGGGGATTCTGGCCGAGCCGTTGACGGTCTCGTTATTCCAATATGGTCAGTTCGACGCCCATGACGCCCAGATGACCCAGCACGCGCTGATCGCCTACTCCGTCGGCCTGCTCGGCATCATCGTGATCAAAGTGCTGGCGCCGGGCTTCTATGCTCAGCAGAACATCCGCACGCCGGTGAAAATCGCAATCTTCACCCTGATCGTCACGCAACTGCTCAATTTGCTGTTTATCGGCCCGCTGGCCCATGCCGGCTTGGCCTTGGCAATCAGTGCTGGCGCCTGCATCAATGCTGGCCTGCTGTTCTATCAACTGCGCAAGCAGCAGATGTTTCAGCCGCAGCCGGGCTGGGGGATATTCGCGATCAAATTGCTGGTGGCGGTAGGGGCGATGTCCGCCGTACTGCTTGGCTTGATGCACATAATGCCCGCCTGGGATCAGGGCCACATGCTGGAGCGCTTTATGCGACTGGGTGTGCTGGTGATCGCTGGTGTGGTGGTGTACTTCGGAATGTTGCTGCTGCAAGGTTTCCGGCTGCGGGATTTCAATCGCAAGTCACTGAATTAGAGAGTTTGCCGCGATAAAACCGGTGTTTTATCGATTCGACCCATTTGGCCTGCGCTGTTGCCTGTCGTCCGGGGCAGTGTGTGGTTATAATCGACCACTTTATGAGCAAGAAGCGCGTTATGCAGCTGGTTCGAGGTCTCCACAACCTGCGCCCCCAGCATCGGGGCTGCGTCGCCACTATTGGCAACTTTGACGGTGTTCACCGTGGCCACCAGGCTATCCTGGCCAGGCTGCGCGAGCGTGCGGTCGAGTTGGGCGTGCCCAGCTGCGTGGTGATTTTTGAGCCCCAGCCGCGGGAGTTTTTCTCCCCTGAGACCGCGCCAGCTCGCCTGGCACGCCTGCGCGATAAACTGCAATTGCTGGCCGAAGAAGGTGTGGACCGCGTCCTCTGCCTGGCCTTCAACCAGCGTTTGCAAAGCCTCAGTGCCGCCGAGTTCGTCGACCGCATCCTGGTCGATGGCCTGGGTGTACAGCACCTGGAGGTCGGTGACGACTTCCGTTTCGGCTGCGATCGCGTCGGCGATTTCGAGTTTCTGCAACAGGCCGGCGTCAGCCAGGGGTTTACCGTCGAAGCTGCGCAAACCGTCGAACTGGATGGCCTGCGCGTGAGCAGTACCCAGGTGCGTAATGCCTTGGCCGCTGCCGACTTCGCGTTGGCCGAGCGTTTGCTCGGTCGCCCGTTCCGCATCGCCGGGCGGGTACTGCACGGCCAGAAGCTGGCGCGCCAATTGGGCACGCCAACCGCCAACGTGCAACTTAAGCGCCGCCGTGTGCCGCTGACCGGGGTTTATCTGGTCAGCGTCGACATCGACGGTCAATCGTGGTCCGGAGTCGCCAACATAGGCGTCAGGCCCACGGTTGCAGGTGATGGCAAGGCCCACCTGGAAGTTCATCTTTTGGATTTTGCCGGTGATCTGTATGACCGGCGTTTGACGGTGGTTTTCCACCAGAAGCTGCGTGAAGAGCAGCGTTTCGCCTCCCTTGAGGCGTTGAAAACGGCGATCAATGCGGATGTCGCCGCCGCCCGTGCACTAGCCGCACCTAGCGCCCATCGCTAACCGAAGAGCCTTAAATGACCGACTATAAAGCCACGCTAAACCTTCCGGACACCGCCTTCCCAATGAAGGCCGGCCTGCCACAGCGCGAACCGCAGATCCTGCAGCGCTGGGACAGTATTGGCCTGTACGGAAAGTTGCGCGAAATTGGCAAGGATCGTCCGAAATTCGTCCTGCACGACGGCCCTCCTTATGCCAATGGCACGATTCATATCGGTCATGCGCTGAACAAGATCCTCAAGGACATGATCATCCGTTCGAAAACCCTTTCGGGTTTCGACGCACCTTATGTTCCAGGGTGGGACTGCCACGGCCTGCCGATCGAACACAAAGTCGAAGTGACCCACGGCAAGAACCTGGGCGCCGACAAGACGCGCGAGCTGTGCCGTGCGTACGCGACCGAGCAGATCGAAGGGCAGAAGTCCGAGTTTATCCGCCTGGGCGTGTTGGGCGACTGGGCCAACCCGTACAAAACCATGAACTTCAAGAACGAGGCCGGTGAAATCCGCGCCTTGGCCGAAATCGTCAAGGGCGGTTTCGTGTTCAAGGGCCTCAAGCCCGTGAACTGGTGCTTCGACTGCGGCTCGGCCCTGGCGGAAGCGGAAGTCGAGTACGAGGACAAGAAGTCCTCGACCATCGACGTAGCCTTCCCGATCGCCGACGAGGCCAAGCTGGCCGATGCGTTCGGCCTGGCCAGCCTGGCCAAGCCGGCGGCCATTGTGATCTGGACCACCACCCCGTGGACGATTCCCGCCAACCAGGCGTTGAACGTGCACCCGGAATTCACCTACGCCCTGGTGGACGTCGGTGATCGCCTGCTGGTGCTGGCCGAGGAAATGGTAGAGGCCTGCCTGGCGCGCTACGAGTTGCAAGGTTCGGTGATCGCCACCACCACAGGTTCGGCGCTGGAATTGATCAACTTCCGTCATCCGTTCTATGACCGCCTGTCGCCGGTGTACCTGGCCGATTACGTCGAGCTGGGCTCGGGTACGGGCGTGGTTCACTGCTCGCCCGCCTACGGCGTCGACGACTTTGTGATCTGCAAGAAGTACGGCCTGGTCAACGATGACATCATCAATCCAGTGCAAAGCAACGGCGTCTATGTACCGTCGCTGGAGTTCTTCGGTGGCCAATTCATCTTCAAAGCTGACAAGGCCATCATCGACAAGCTGCGCGAAGTTGGCGCGCTTATGCAGACCGCGACTATCCAGCACAGCTACATGCATTGCTGGCGCCACAAGACCCCGCTGATCTACCGCGCCACCGCACAGTGGTTTATCGGCATGGACAAACAACCGGTTGCCGGTGACACCCTGCGCAATCGCGCGCTCAAGGCCATCGAAGACACCGGTTTTATCCCGGCCTGGGGCCAGGCGCGCCTGCACTCGATGATCGCCAACCGTCCGGACTGGTGCATCTCCCGTCAGCGCAACTGGGGCGTGCCGATCCCGTTCTTCCTCAACAAGGAAAGCGGCGAGCTGCACCCGCGTACCGTCGAACTGATGGAAGAAGTGGCCCAGCGCGTTGAACAGGAAGGCATCGAAGCCTGGTTCAAACTGGACGCCGCCGAGCTGCTGGGCGACGAAGCGCCGCTGTATGACAAGATCAGCGACACCCTCGATGTCTGGTTCGACTCGGGCACCACGCACTGGCACGTACTGCGCGGCTCGCATCCGATGGGCCACCAGAGCGGCCCGCGCGCCGACCTGTACCTGGAAGGCTCGGACCAACACCGTGGCTGGTTCCACTCGTCGCTGCTCACCGGTTGCGCCATCGACGACCACGCGCCGTACCGCGAACTGCTGACCCATGGTTTCACCGTCGACGAAAACGGCCGCAAGATGTCCAAGTCCCTGGGCAACGTGATCGCGCCGCAGAAAGTCAACGACACCCTGGGTGCCGACATCATGCGTCTGTGGGTGGCTTCTACCGACTATTCCGGCGAAATGGCCGTGTCGGAGCAGATCCTGCAGCGCAGCGCCGATGCCTACCGCCGTATCCGTAATACCGCACGCTTCCTGCTGTCGAACCTGAGCGGTTTCAATCCGGCCACCGACATCCTGCCGGCCGAGGACATGCTCGCCCTGGATCGTTGGGCCGTGGACCGTACCCTGTTGCTGCAACGCGAGTTGCAGGAACACTACGGCGAATACCGTTTCTGGAACGTCTACTCGAAGATCCACAACTTCTGTGTGCAGGAGTTGGGCGGTTTCTATCTCGACATCATCAAGGACCGCCAGTACACCACCGGCGCCAACAGCAAGGCGCGCCGTTCGGCGCAGACCGCGCTGTACCACATCTCCGAGGCGCTGGTGCGCTGGATCGCACCGATCCTGGCCTTCACCGCCGACGAACTGTGGGAGTACCTGCCGGGCGAGCGTAATGAGTCCGTAATGCTCAACACCTGGTACGAAGGCCTGACCGAATTGCCGGCCGACTTCGAGCTGGGCCGCGAGTATTGGGAAGGTGTGATGGCCGTCAAGGCTGCGGTGAACAAGGAGTTGGAGGTTCAGCGCGCGGCCAAGGCGGTTGGTGGCAACCTGCAAGCCGAAGTTACCCTGTTTGCCGAGGAAGGTCTGACCGCCGACCTGGCCAAACTGAGCAACGAGCTGCGCTTCGTGTTGATCACCTCCACCGCGACCCTGGCGCCTTTCGCCCAAGCCCCGGCGGATGCCGTCGCTACCGAAGTGCCGGGCCTGAAGCTCAAAGTGGTCAAGTCGGCGTTCGCCAAGTGCGCCCGTTGCTGGCACTGCCGTGAAGATGTCGGTGTGAACCCTGAGCATCCTGAAATCTGCGGTCGCTGCGTCGACAACATCAGCGGTGCCGGTGAGGTTCGCCACTATGCCTAACGCCGGCCGTTTCAGACGTCTGGGCTGGCTTGTATTGAGTTTGCTGGTCCTGGTCATCGACCAGGTCAGCAAGGCTCACTTCGAAAGCTCCCTGGAAATGTTCCAGCAAATCGTGGTGATCCCGGACTACTTCAGCTGGACACTGGCTTACAACACCGGTGCGGCGTTCAGCTTCCTTGCCGACGGTGGCGGTTGGCAGCGTTGGCTGTTTGCTCTGATCGCGGTAGTGGTCAGTGCGGTGCTGGTGGTCTGGCTCAAGCGCCTGGGCCGCGATGACACTTGGCTGGCTGTGGCCTTGGCCCTAGTGTTGGGCGGCGCGTTGGGTAACCTGTACGACCGCATTGCCCTGGGCCATGTGATCGACTTCATCCTGGTGCACTGGCAGAACCGTCATTACTTCCCAGCATTCAACTTTGCCGACAGCGCGATCACCGTCGGTGCAATCATGTTGGCGCTGGATATGTTCAAAAGTAAGAAAACCGGAGAGACCGTCAATGACTGATCAGGTATTGGCTGAGCAACGTATCGGCCAGAACACGGAAGTCACTTTGCATTTCGCACTGCGCCTGGAAAACGGCGACACGGTCGACAGCACGTTCGATAAAGCTCCGGCCACCTTCAAAGTCGGCGACGGCAACCTGCTGCCGGGTTTCGAAGCGGCCTTGTTCGGTTTCAAGGCCGGCGACAAGCGTACCCTGCAGATCCAGCCGGAAAATGCGTTTGGCCAGCCCAATCCGCAGAATGTGCAGATCATCCCGCGTTCGCAGTTCCAGGACATGGAGCTTTCTGAAGGCCTGCTGGTGATTTTCAACGATGCGGCGAATACCGAACTGCCAGGGGTGGTCAAGGCGTTCGATGACGCGCAAGTGACCATCGACTTCAACCACCCGTTGGCCGGTAAAACCTTGACGTTTGATGTGGAAATCATCGACGTTAAGGCACTTTGATCAACGCCCCGATCTAGAATGTGTGAGGGAGCCATCTCCCTCACACCTCTGACCTCAATTGTCAGTTCAGCAGCATCAACTCTGACCCAAGCGCCAGGCACGAGGCACAGCATGCAAATCAAACTCGCCAACCCCCGTGGCTTCTGTGCCGGTGTGGATCGGGCGATCGAAATCGTCAACCGCGCTCTCGAAGTCTTCGGGCCACCGATCTACGTGCGCCATGAAGTGGTGCATAACAAGTTCGTAGTCGAAGACCTGCGCGCGCGCGGTGCCATCTTTGTCGAGGAACTCGACCAAGTGCCGGACGACGTTATCGTTATTTTCAGTGCTCACGGGGTTTCCCAGGCCGTGCGCAGCGAAGCGGCAGGTCGTGGCCTGAAAGTCTTCGATGCAACGTGCCCATTGGTCACCAAAGTCCATATTGAGGTTGCGCGCTATAGCCGCGACGGCCGCGAGTGCATTCTGATCGGTCATGCCGGCCACCCGGAAGTCGAAGGCACCATGGGCCAGTACGACGCCAGCAACGGCGGCGCCATCTACCTGGTTGAGGACGAAAAAGACGTCGCCAATCTGCAAGTGCGCAACCCGGAACGCTTGGCATTCGTGACCCAGACCACTTTGTCCATGGACGACACCAGTCGCGTCATCGATGCCTTGCGCACGCGCTTTCCGGCGATCGGCGGGCCGCGTAAGGATGACATCTGCTACGCCACGCAAAATCGCCAGGATGCGGTCAAGCAACTGGCCGATGAATGCGACGTGGTCCTGGTGGTCGGCAGCCCGAACAGCTCCAACTCCAATCGTCTGCGCGAGTTGGCCGAGCGCATGGCGACGCCCGCGTACCTGATCGATGGTGCCGAAGACATGCAGCGCAGTTGGTTCGATGGCGTCGAGCGTATCGGTATCACCGCAGGCGCTTCGGCGCCGGAAGTGCTGGTGCGCGGCGTCATCCAGCAGTTGCACGAATGGGGCGCGACCGGCGCCGATGAGTTGGCTGGGCGCGAGGAGAACATCACTTTCTCCATGCCCAAGGAGCTGCGGGTACGTTCGCTGCTCTGAGTGCCAGGGTGCCGGAATAACTCCGGCACAACGCCTGCTCGACGCTGTCTCTGCGCAGGCTGATGCGGCCGCTGGGGGCCAGCACCACTTGGTGTAGGCTCTGTGCCCGGTCCGTGCCACACACATGTAACGTCCCTGCGCGGAACCCTCCGCCGGAAAATACCGGCTCGCCCATCCCGCTGAACCGTACCTGGCTCTTCACCGGCCCGTTACCGACGATGGCTACCCGTCCGGAGTCCTGTCGCTCCAGCAGCACCGGATTGTCTTCATCCAGAGGGCCACGCCCGCTGACATCCACAATCACGCGCCAGCCGTGACTCCAATCATTGTTCAACGCGTGAATGACCACCGCCCGGTTTCGCGCGATGGCCTCGGTGCGTGCGAAACGCAGCCCGCTCGCCAGGGATTGCGCGGCGCTTCGTTGCTGTTGTGACTCCAGCAACGTCTTGAGTCCGGGCACTGTGAGATGGGCCAGGATGCTGCTGACGATCAGCCCCAGCAGCAGTTCGATCAGGGTGAAACCTCGTTGTTGCATAGGTTGTCCCTCCGTGGACGCGGTAGATATTTCAGGTGCAGCCAAAGGTATAGCGGCTGGATCTTGGCCTCGGATGATGGCCTTTATGTCCAAAGTATTTCCCTTTGTTCCGGGGACAGCGCGGGTAAAAAACCGACGCTAGTCTTGGGTCGCACGGCAGCGTTTGTCTGCTCTTTTCGGCCCTCGACACGGATGACGACGGTGATGCTTGCTCGCCCGAACATTTTTTTTGCATCTGCTTTATCTCGACGACAAACCGGCACGACCCTTATCGAGGTGCTGGTGGCGGTACTGATTCTCGCCGTGGGCTTGCTGGGCGCGGCGGTGATCCAACTCAACGCGCTAAAGTCCACGGACAGTTCGAGGATGAGCAGTCAGGCCAGCTTTATTGCTTACGACATGCTTGACCGAATCCGCGCCAATGCCGGCGCCGATTACGCATGGAGCCGCTCCGAGCGCGCTCCGGCCAGCACCGCAGGTGCCAGCGTGCGCGACCTGGACCTGCATGATTTCGAGGCCAATATTCTGAGCTTCGCTGGGCAGAGCGCCAAAGGCTCGGTGGCGATTAGTGCCAATGAGGTCACCGTGAGTATCAGTTGGGATGACAGCCGCGGTGCCGGCGCGGTTGGTGCGCGCGAAACGGTCACCCTGACCACTCGCATCGACAGCGATCCGGAGGGTGCACAATGAACCGAAGGTCGCGAGGTTTTACCCTGGTGGAGTTGCTGTTGGCCCTGACCTTGGGGTTGATACTGGTGCTCGGGGTCAGTCAGGTGGCGATCAGTTCCCGAGCGACCCACGCCAGCCAGCAGGCCGCCATGTTGTTGCAGGACGACGCGCGGTTCGCGCTTGGCAAGATGATCCAGGATATTCGTCAAGCCGGCATGTTCGGTTGCCTGGCTAGCGCTCATATCGAACAGGCACCGCCGGCATTTGAGCTGCCGATCAGTTGGAGCGCCGGCACTGATTCGAAGTCGCTGACATTAGTTACGACCAGCACCGGCGAAGGCAGTGGCAGGCCCGATTGGACGGTACTGTCAGATTGCACAGGTACCGCCCAGGCTTACACCGGCTTCTCTCCTGCGCCTGGGCCTGGGCCTGGGCAGATTCGATTCGCGATACGCCAGATCACCTACACCTTTGAGGCGGGCCAGTTAAAGGTCAGCACGCCGGCCGCACCGGCCAAAGCAGTACTGGTGGATAACGTTCAGGCGTTCGACATCAGTTTCGGCATTGCGGCTAATGCCGTATCGGCACAGGTGGTGCGCTACGACGCAAGCCCTGCTGACGTGGCGTTGATTCGCAGCGTGCGCGTCCTCATGACGCTGCAAGACCCCTCCGGTCGGGTCAAGGCGCAAACCTACAGCGTCGTGGCGGCGCTACGAAACCGTCTGGGGTAGGGCTGTTATGCAGGGCGTTTGGATAACTTATCGGCGGCAGTCAGGCATGGCGCTGCTATTGAGTCTGGTGTTTTTGCTGCTGTTATCGCTGATTGGCCTGTCCTCGATGCAAGGGGTGGTGGCTCAGCAAAAGATGGCCGCCAGTTTTTGGCATCGCAATCAGTCGCTGCAAAGTGCCGAGAGCGGTTTGAGACTCGGAGAGTGGAGCGCGCGGCGTAGTGGTGGGACGTTGCCGCAGTGCCAGTCAATCACCACCTGTGCGCCACCGGATGAAGCGTTTTCGGTGATTGCCGCAGGCACCCATCCGGTTTCAGCGGTGTCTTGGGTTGCCCTCAAAGGGGGGCTGTACGGCGTTCAGTTTCTAGGCATGGGGCGCGGGATCGCGCACTTGCCGCCGAATACAAAGGCCGCACTGTATCGAGTGACGGCAGTCGGCTGGAGCGGTCAAGCCCGCACGGTGCTGGAGAGCGTATATGCCCGAGTAGACGGGGAGGCAGGCTCGCGATTTCGGCGAGTGTTATGGCGACAACTTCTATAGGAGCAATGGGATGGGCATGGACACCCGAGGTTTTACCCTGTTGGAATTACTGATCGGTGTGGTGATCATCGCGATTCTGGCTGGGATCGTTTACCCCGGTTACACGGCGCAGGTGAAAAAGGCCTACCGTGTACAAATCGTCGGCCTATTGACTGAGCAGGCGCAGCACCTGGAGCGGTTCTATGCGAAGAACGGCACTTTTATTGACGCAAGCGGCGTCAGTGCTGGCGATGATCGCTATAGAATCTCCGTCGCATTGAACCCTCAGGATTTCCGTTTGCTGGCTACGCCTGTGGCTGGCTCGATCATGGACGGCGACGCCTGTGGCGAGTTCAGCCTGACCAGTACCGGCGCACGCAGCAATCCAGGCGCGGCGCCGGAGATGTCGCGCCAGGCGTGCTGGGGGCAATGATGCGAATGCTGGATGACTGGGCGCCGGTGGCGCTTGTTCCTTTTTATCGATTGGATCGAATGATGGCTAAGCAACAGCAAGTGGTGATTGTCGGTGGCGGAGTCATCGGCTTGTTGACAGCGTTCAACCTGGCGACCCAGGGGCAGGCGGTAGTGCTACTGGAGCGCGCCGGGGTAGGGCAGGAGTCGTCCTGGGCTGGCGGGGGTATCGTTTCGCCGCTGTATCCGTGGCGCTATAGCCCAGCGGTCACCGCGTTGGCCCATTGGTCCCAGGATTTTTACCCGCAATTGGCCGAGCGCCTGTTTGCCACCACCGGTGTCGACCCGCAGGTGCATACCACCGGTTTGTACTGGCTGGATCTGGACGATGAGCCCGAAGCGCTGGCCTGGGCTGTCCGCGAGGGACGCCCCTTGAGCAAAGTGGATATATCAGTCGCCCATAATGCTGTTCCGGTGTTGGGGGGTGGGTACTCGCAAGCAATTTTTATGGCCAACGTTGCCAATGTGCGTAACCCGCGCCTGGTCAAATCCCTCAAGGCTGCGCTGTTGGCATTGCCTGGTGTGACGATTCGCGAGCAGTGTGTGGTGACGGGGTTTGCGGTAGATAACGGCCGTGTGGCGGGGGTGGATACGGCGCAGGGGCCGATCCTGGGCGATCAGGTGGTGCTGGCGGCAGGGGCGTGGAGCGGTGACCTGCTCGGCACGCTCGGCTTATCGCTGCCGGTGGAACCGGTCAAAGGTCAGATGATTCTCTACAAGTGTGATTCGAACTTTCTGTCGAGCATGGTCCTCGCCAAGGGCCGTTATGCGATTCCGCGAAGGGACGGGCATATTCTTATCGGCAGCACACTGGAACACGAAGGCTTCGATAAGACGCCAACCGAGACCGCATTGGAAAGCCTGAAGGCTTCTGCTGTCGAGCTGATTCCTGCCCTGGCCCATGCTGAAGTGGTGGGGCACTGGGCCGGTTTGCGACCGGGGTCGCCGGAAGGTATTCCCTATATAGGCCCGGTGCCGGGGTTCAAAGGTTTATGGCTCAACTGCGGGCATTACCGCAACGGTCTGGTTCTGGCGCCTGCGTCCTGTCAGCTGTTCGCCGACCTGCTGCTAGGCAATAAGCCGATTATCGACCCGGCGCCTTATGCGCTAGAAGGTCGAATCAACGCTGGATAGACTTTGGCCCCTGCTCCAGATGCGCCTGGGTGCAGTACCACTCCTGGCGCAGCCGCAAGGCGCGATCCTGCGGCAGGTGCACGCCGCAGTGAGCGCAGCGCACCATCAGCGCGGCATCCGGCTCGTTGGCGCGCTGCTGCTTGGTGGCTGGGCTTTTGAACTTGCGCCAGAACCATACCGCGGCGGCAATGACGGCAATCCAGAACAAAAGACGTAGCATGATGGGCAGTTTCTCGACAAGGAATGCGCCAGTTTAGCCAAGGACGTGGCAGGCGCACAGAGCAATAATGCTGCCCATGAAAAAGGGAGCCTCTGGAGGCTCCCTTTTAGGTGTGACTTGGACTGATCAGTCGAATAGGCCAAAAGTCATGTAGCTGAACCACGAGCGGTCCTGATTGTTGCCCAGGGCTTGCGGTTCTTCCTCTTCGATCACGTCGCCGTTTTCGTCGTGCGGCTTGAGGTCGGAAGGAATAGCGTCCTTGGCGTCCTGGAATTGCTTGATCACGTCCTGGTTGGCGCGGGTTTCGCCCGGCGGCAGCGGTGGGCGGGATTCGATCAGACCCAGGGTGTACTTGCTCAGCCACGAGCGGTTGTCAGCTTCGGCAACCTGAGGCACGAACTGGCCGTCTTTCAGGCTTGGGTGATCGGGATAGTTGAGTTTGAGGGTTTCCAGGCTGGTAGCGGCCAGTTCGTCCAGGTGCAGACGCTGGTAAGCCTCGGTCATTACGGCCAGGCCATCACCCACGGATGGGGTTTCCTGGAAGTTCTCCACCACATAGCGACCACGGTTGGCGGCGGCGACGTAGGCCTGACGGGTCAGGTAGTAGTGCGCGACGTGGATCTCGTAGGAAGCCAGCAGGTTGCGCAGGTAGATCATGCGCTGCTTGGCGTCCGGCGCGTAGCGGCTGTTGGGATAGCGGCTGGTGAGCTGGGCGAACTCGTTATAGGAGTCGCGGGCCGCACCCGGGTCGCGCTTGGTCATGTCCAGCGGCAGGAAGCGCGCCAGCAGGCCAACGTCCTGGTCGAACGAGGTCAGGCCCTTCATATAGTAGGCGTAGTCCACGTTCGGGTGCTGCGGGTGCAGGCGGATGAAGCGCTCGGCGGCGGACTTGGCAGCTTCCGGCTCGGCGTTCTTGTAGTTGGCGTAGATCAGCTCGAGTTGGGCCTGGTCAGCGTAGCGACCGAACGGATAGCGTGACTCCAGTGCCTTCAGCTTGGCTGTGGCGCTGGTGTAGCTATTATTGTCCAAGTCTTTCTGAGCCTGTTGGTACAGCTCGACTTCGCTCAGGTTTTCGTCGACGACTTCCTTTGTTGACGAGCAAGCAGCAGTCATGGCGAGGATGGCGATCAGCAGCAGGTGTTTCACTTGCATGGCGGCTTGCGTCCCTATGACGGCCGCTGTCTTGGGCGGGGCCGTCCTGTTATGATGAGCGCCCCGTTGAAAGCCTCGGGGCAAAAGACGCCGTATTTAACCACAAGCGCGCAGCCGAAACCAAAGGCTGTGCCACGCCTAGTCTGAGCATGTCCGATAAAATTGAACTTCGCGCAGAGGTGCCGTCCGAATTGGGCGGCCAACGCCTCGATCAAGTCGCCGCACAATTATTCGCTGAGCACTCGCGCTCGCGCCTTTCCGCCTGGATCAAAGACGGCCGCCTGACTGTGGATGGAGCGGTTATCCGCCCGCGAGACATAGTCCATGGCGGTGCAATTCTTGAGCTGACTGCCGAGCAGGAAGCCCAGGGAGAGTGGGTCGCCCAGGACATCGAGCTGGATATCGTCTATGAAGACGACGACATTCTGGTCATCAACAAACCCGCAGGTCTGGTGGTGCACCCGGCTGCCGGGCACGCTGATGGCACTTTGCTCAACGCCCTTTTGCACCACGTACCGGACATCATCAATGTGCCGCGTTGTGGCATCGTGCACCGACTGGACAAGGACACCACCGGTCTGATGGTGGTCGCCAAGACCATTCAGGCCCAGACCCAACTGGTCACCCAGTTGCAAAGCCGCAGCGTCAGCCGGATCTACGAGTGCATCGTGATCGGCGTGGTGGTGGCCGGTGGCAAGATCAACGCCCCTATCGGTCGCCACGGCCAGCAGCGCCAGCGTATGGCGGTGATGGAAGGTGGCAAGCAGGCCGTGAGCCACTATCGAGTCTTGGAGCGTTTCCGGTCCCACACCCATGTGCGGGTCAAGCTGGAAACCGGTCGTACCCACCAGATTCGCGTGCACATGGCCCATATCAACTTCCCGTTGGTCGGCGATCCGGCCTACGGCGGTCGCTTCCGCATTCCGCCGGCCGCCAGCGCGACCATGGTTGAATCGCTGAAATCCTTTCCGCGTCAGGCCCTGCACGCGCGCTTCCTTGAGTTGGATCATCCGACGAGCGGTAAGCGCATGAGCTGGGAATCGCCGCTGCCGGACGACCTGGTGTGGTTGCTGTCGCTGCTCAAACAGGACCGCGAGGCGTTTATCGGATGAATGACTGGCTGATTCCTGACTGGCCCGCGCCGGCTCAGGTCAAGGCCTGCGTCACCACCCGTGCGGGCGGCGTCAGTCTGGCGCCGTTCGACAGCCTCAACCTGGGCGATCATGTCGAGGACCGCCTTGAGGCCGTCCTGGAAAATCGCCGTCGACTTTCCCAAGCCTTCGATATCCAGCCAGCCTGGCTACGGCAGGTCCATGGCGTGAACGTCGTCAAGGCCGACCCCGGTAGCACCCTGGAAGCCGATGGCTGCTGGACCGACACGCCGGGTATCGCCTGCACAGCCATGACTGCCGATTGTCTGCCGGCGCTGTTCTGCAACCGCGCCGGCACCCGCGTGGCAGCCGCCCACGCCGGTTGGCGGGGGTTGGCGGCCGGCGTACTGGAGGCGACGGTCGATAGCCTGGCCGCCGAGCCTGACGACGTATTGGTCTGGCTGGGCCCGGCGATTGGCCCCCAAGCCTTTGAGGTCGGTCCGGAAGTGCGTGAAGTGTTCATGCAGCAACTGCCGGCGACTGCCCAAGCATTCGTGCCGAGCCGTAATCCTGGCAAGTTCATGGCCGACATCTATCAACTCGCGCGCCTGCGGCTCGCTGCGCGCGGTATCACGGCGGTCTATGGTGGTGGTTTGTGCACCGTGACCGATCCGCGTTTCTTTTCTTATCGTCGCAGTCCTCGCACCGGACGATTTGCCTCCCTTATCTGGCTTGAGCGCTAGACTCTTCTGATCTGCGTCAACTGTTTGTTGCTTGAATCTCCCAGAATCGACCACATCTATAAGGGTATCTGGCAGGTTTCTTCATTCAGGATGTGTTTATAGATCCGGCCTGCTCAAAAGGAAGGTGACTAATGCGTATTGATCGTTTAACCAGCAAATTGCAGTTGGCCTTATCGGACTCTCAATCCTTGGCGGTGGGCCTCGACCACCCGGCCATTGAGCCTGCGCACTTGATGCAGGCGCTCCTGGAGCAGCAAGGTGGTTCCATCAAGCCCTTGCTGATGCAGGTGGGCTTTGACGTCAACAGCCTGCGCAAGGAGTTGAGCAAAGAGCTCGACCAACTGCCGAAAATCCAAAACCCCACTGGCGACGTAAATATGTCCCAGGATCTGGCGCGCCTGTTGAACCAGGCCGATCGTCTGGCTCAGCAAAAAGGTGACCAGTTCATCTCCAGTGAACTGGTGCTGCTCGCCGCCATGGACGAGAACAGCAAACTGGGCAAGTTGTTGCTGGGTCAGGGCGTCAGTAAGAAAGCCCTGGAAAACGCCATCAACAACCTGCGCGGTGGCGACGCGGTGAACGACCCTAATCATGAGGAGTCGCGCCAAGCTCTGGACAAATACACCGTCGACCTGACCAAGCGCGCCGAAGACGGCAAGCTCGACCCAGTGATCGGTCGTGACGATGAAATTCGTCGCACCATCCAGGTACTGCAGCGTCGCACCAAAAACAACCCGGTGCTGATCGGTGAGCCTGGCGTAGGTAAAACCGCGATCGCCGAGGGTCTAGCCCAGCGCATCATTAATGGTGAAGTGCCGGATGGCCTCAAAGGTAAGCGTCTGTTGTCTCTGGACATGGGGGCGCTGATCGCCGGTGCCAAGTTCCGTGGTGAGTTCGAAGAACGCCTCAAAGCCCTGCTGAACGAGCTGTCCAAGCAGGAAGGGCAGATCATTCTGTTTATCGACGAACTGCACACCATGGTCGGCGCCGGTAAAGGCGAGGGCTCCATGGATGCGGGCAACATGCTCAAGCCGGCGCTGGCTCGCGGTGAGCTGCATTGCGTGGGCGCCACGACGCTTAACGAATACCGTCAGTACATCGAAAAGGACGCGGCGCTTGAGCGGCGCTTCCAAAAAGTGCTGGTGGAGGAACCGAGCGAAGAGGACACCATCGCAATCCTGCGTGGCCTCAAAGAGCGTTATGAGGTTCACCACAAGGTGGCGATCACTGACGGGGCGATCATTGCGGCGGCCAAATTGAGCCATCGCTATATCACCGACCGCCAGTTGCCCGACAAGGCGATTGACCTGATCGACGAAGCGGCGAGCCGTATCCGTATGGAAATCGACTCCAAGCCGGAAGTACTCGATCGTTTGGATCGGCGCTTGATCCAGCTGAAGGTGGAATCCCAGGCCCTCAAGAAGGAAGAGGACGACGCGGCGAAGAAACGCCTGGAAAAACTCCAGGAGGAAATTCAGCGTCTGGAGCGGGAGTATTCGGACCTCGAAGAAATCTGGACCTCGGAGAAAGCCGAAGTACAGGGTTCTGCTCAGATTCAGCAAAAAATCGAGCAGTCTCGTCAGGAGCTGGAGGCCGCACGCCGTAAAGGTGACCTGAACCGTATGGCCGAGTTGCAGTACGGGGTGATTCCCGATCTGGAGCGCAGCCTGCAGATGGTCGACCAGCATGGCCATAGCGAGAACCAGTTGCTGCGCAGCAAGGTGACCGAGGAAGAAATTGCCGAGGTTGTCTCCAAGTGGACCGGCATTCCTGTGTCGAAGATGCTGGAAGGCGAGCGCGATAAGCTGATGAAAATGGAAAGCCTGTTGCATCAGCGCGTTATCGGTCAGGAAGAGGCCGTCGTGGCGGTATCCAACGCGGTGCGGCGTTCCCGCGCAGGGTTGTCCGACCCGAACCGTCCAAGTGGATCGTTCATGTTCCTCGGCCCGACCGGTGTGGGTAAGACCGAGTTGTGCAAGGCCCTGGCCGAGTTCCTCTTCGATACTGAAGAGGCCATGGTGCGGATCGATATGTCCGAATTCATGGAGAAACACTCGGTCGCTCGCTTGATCGGTGCGCCACCAGGCTATGTGGGCTACGAGGAGGGCGGCTACCTGACCGAAGCTGTGCGGCGCAAACCTTACTCGGTCATCCTGCTGGATGAAGTCGAGAAGGCTCACCCGGATGTGTTCAACATCCTGCTGCAAGTGCTGGAGGATGGCCGTCTGACCGACAGTCACGGGCGTACGGTGGATTTCCGCAACACGGTGATCGTAATGACCTCCAATCTGGGCTC
This sequence comes from Pseudomonas rhodesiae, assembly GCF_013285305.1. NCBI lineage: Bacteria > Pseudomonadati > Pseudomonadota > Gammaproteobacteria > Pseudomonadales > Pseudomonadaceae > Pseudomonas > Pseudomonas rhodesiae. The sequence goes on from NZ_CP054205.1 coordinate 1,087,534, forward strand.
TACACAGATCCAGGAATTGGTAGGAGATCGTGAGGCTCAGCGTGCAGCGGTGATGGACGCGTTGACCTCGCACTTCCGCCCGGAATTTATCAACCGGGTCGATGAAGTGGTGATCTTCGAGCCATTGGCGCGGGATCAGATCGCCGGCATCACCGAGATCCAGTTGGGCCGCCTGCGTGGTCGTCTGGCCGAACGCGAGCTGTCGCTGGAACTGAGCAGCGAAGCGTTGGACAAACTGATCGCGGTAGGTTACGACCCGGTGTATGGCGCACGCCCTCTGAAACGTGCGATCCAGCGCTGGATCGAAAACCCGCTGGCGCAGTTGATCCTCTCGGGCAGTTTTATGCCGGGAACCAGCGTCACAGCCAGCGTGGAAAACGACGAAATCGTCTTCCACTGAGGCCTGACTGCCGGTTGATAAGAGAAGGCCCCGCATTGCGGGGCCTTTTTTTTCGCTAGGGCGTTGAACTGTAAGGCAAAGGCTTGTAAAGTGCGCCCCGCAGCAACGTCAACCCACGGGTTTCTTCTCCCCAAGAAGAAATCAGAAACAAGCGCAAATCATTGTCTTAAAAGCAATTTAAAGGGTTGACAGGGGTTTTTAAGATTGTAGAATAGCGCGCCTCAGAGACACGAACGTAGCGATACGCAAGCGTCGAAGAAGAAGTAAAAAGCAGTAAGTTGTACGTTTGAAATGCTAAGTTCCGTGATAGCTCAGTCGGTAGAGCAAATGACTGTTAATCATTGGGTCCCAGGTTCGAGTCCTGGTCACGGAGCCAATTTCAAATCGGGGTATAGCGCAGTCCGGTAGCGCGCCTGCTTTGGGAGCAGGATGTCGGGAGTTCGAATCCCCCTACCCCGACCATATTTGGGTCGTTAGCTCAGTTGGTAGAGCAGTTGGCTTTTAACCAATTGGTCGTAGGTTCGAATCCCACACGACCCACCATTTTTGAAACCAGTTAACGCTGGGATCAGATCTTAAGATCAGAGGCCAAAAGCGCTGATCGAAGAAGGCGACTGAAAGGTCGCCTTTTTATTACCGGGGTATAGCGCAGTCCGGTAGCGCGCCTGCTTTGGGAGCAGGATGTCGGGAGTTCGAATCCCCCTACCCCGACCATATTAAAAATCCTCGTATCGAAAGATACGGGGATTTTTTTTGTGCGCGCAAAAACTCAAAAGTTTGGCTGATCGCATGTGAAGAGGGGGCTTGCTCTCATATCGAGCAAGCCCCCTCTGGCCTTACTGTCAGTGCAACTTGAGCCTCGGCTCCGTCCCACGTCCAATCCTGCTGCCCAACATCAGCATTGCCGTACGAAACACGCCATACAGCGCCATCTGGTGCATACGGTAGAGCGATACATAGAACATCCGCGCCAGCCAGCCCTCCAGCATCACACTGCCGGTCAGATTACCCATCAGGTTACCCACCGCCGAGAATCGCGACAGCGAGATCAGCGAGCCGTAGTCGGTGTACTTGTACGTCGGCAATTGTTTGCCTTCGATCCGAAGCTTGAGGGATTTGGCCAACAGCGACGCTTGCTGATGCGCGGCCTGGGCCCGTGGCGGGACGTTACGGTCAGTGCCCGGCTGCGGGCAGGCGGCGCAATCGCCGAAAGCGAAAATGTTTTCGTCGCGGGTGGTTTGCAGCGTCGGCAGCACTTGGAGTTGATTGATGCGATTGGTTTCCAGGCCGTCGATGTCCTTGAGGAAACCCGGCGCGCGAATCCCGGCAGCCCACACCTTCAGGCTGGCTGGAATCACATGGCCGCTGCTGGTGATCAGCGCATCAGCCGTTACTTCGCTGACCGCCGAATTCGTGAGCACCGTCACTCCCAGTTTTTCCAGGGTTTTATGGACCGGGCCGCCAATGCGCTCCGGCAGGGCGGGCAGTACTCGTGGACCGGCTTCGATCAACGTGATGTGCATGTTCTCTGGCTTGATCCGGTCCAGGCCATAGGCCGCCAGTTCATGGGCGGCGTTATGCAGTTCTGCGGCCAGCTCAACACCGGTCGCACCGGCGCCGACGATGGCGACGCTGATTTTTTCCACCACATCGGTCTGCCCGGCATGGGCGCGCAGGTAGTGGTTGAGCAATTGTTGGTGAAAGCGCTCGGCCTGTTTGCGGGTATCGAGGAACAGACAGTGTTGCGCCGCGCCTTCGGTGCCGAAATCATTGGTGGTGCTGCCGACGGCGATCACCAGGCTGTCATAGCCCAATACGCGCGCAGGGACCAATTCGCGGCCTTCTTCGTCGAGGGTGGCGGCCAGTTGGATTTTCTGCTGCTCACGGTCGAGCCCGCTCATGCGCCCCAGCTGGAACTCGAAGTGGTTCCATTTCGCCTGGGCGACATAATTGAGTTCATCTTCCGAAGAGTTCAGAGAACCGGCAGCCACTTCATGCAGCAGGGGTTTCCAGATATGGGTCAGGTTGGTATCGACCAACGTGATGTTGGCGGTACCGCGCTTGCCCAGAGTCTTACCCAGGCGGGTAGCCAACTCCAGGCCGCCGGCGCCGCCGCCGACGATAATAATACGATGGGTCATGGGGATATCTCGCAAGGCTAAAAGAAATCGGTGCGGTTACCCCCGCGAGCGCCAGGCAGCTCATAGCGTCAGGTAACTCAAAAGACGGCTCAGCAGCCCGAGCCCGATCACTGCGACCAGCACCACACAGAGGAGCAGCCAGGGCCTGAAAGGCTTGCGCTCGACTCTGTGCTGGGAGAGTTGCAGATATTCTTCGACACGTTGTTGGTCTTCGGGTTTCAGGCGGCTGGTCATAAAGGCCTCGTCAGGTAGACGTTGCAAAGGGGCGCCACGTTACAGGGCGGGGATCAGAGGCTGATGCCCACGTCGAACACTATGCTGCGGCCCAGATTGTTGCGCAAGAAATCCGGCGCATCGGGGTGCGCGAACAGCACTCGGGCAAAGGTCGGCCCCACCAGCGACAGCGAGCGCCAGCCTTGGCGCAGGTATTCGGTCGGCGGTGGGAAGTGACTATTAAGGTCGAGCACTTCGCGCTTGAGGCTGGCGAAGGCGACGATATCCAATTCGCCCAAATCCATCCCGCGCTCTTTGTAGTTATGCGCCTTTTTGCGCAGCGTCGGCGCCAGGCGCAACAGGAACTCATGGGCGGGAATGCGCCGTGGCTTGGCTTCGCGGCGCACCAGTTGGCTCAGGGAAAACGCGCTGCGTCGACGCAGTAACTCATCGCGCCATTCGTCGTTCAGGCGCCGCCCCTCGTCCAGTACGAAGAACACTTCGAAGCTCGCATCGCGAAACAGCACGTCCGGCGGCTCTTGCCCGGCGGCGTGGAACTCTTCGGCGCGATAGGGCACATTCAGGCCTTGCAACAGGCGCTGGCACACCCAACGCTCACGCTCCCATTTGCGGGCATTGGACAGGAAAGCATTGGCTTGTTCGGCCGCCACGGTGAGCAGGCGCAAGTAATCTGAGTCATCCATGCTTGCAGCTTAGCGTTCAAATGATGACCACAGGAAGTCCCGCTGCAAAAGGTCGGTGTAGACTGGCGGCTCTATCGATCAAGCGAGCATGAGGAGTGCGCAGTGAAGTTATTCGTAGTGCTGTTCCTGAGTCTTTTGCCGTTATGGGCCCAGGCCGTCGAAGTCGGCGAGCGCCTCGCGCCTTGGACACTGTTGGATCAGTTCGATCAGGCCTATACCCTGGATGACCAGGCGCAAATCTTGTTGGTGGCCCGCAGCATGGACGCCGCCAAAATCGTCGACGGCGCGCTGCAAGGTCAGCCCAAGGGCTATCTGGAGGCCCGTCACGGGATATTTGTCGCCGACATTCAGCGCATGCCGCGATTGGTCGCCAGACTGTTCGCGATACCTGCCATGCAGTCGTACAGCTACCGGGTCATGCTGGACCGGGATGCGCGCATCGCGCCGCGCTACCCGGGAGCTGTGGACAAAGTGCTGTGGCTGCAATTGGAGAGCGGCAAGTTGATTGCGCAGCATGAATACGGCTCCGCGGCTGAACTGCGCCAGGCCCTGGAGCAGGTGAAACCGTGATCAGCGCCGGCGTGCTGACAGCGCCCACCCTTGGCATCGGCTGGCTGCTGTATGCGCCGGTGCTGGCGTGGGCGGTGCTGCGTTCGCCGTGGGTCGAGTTGTTTGCCGACCGACGGCGCCAGCATTTGCTGTTCGGCACCGTGTTTGCGCTGTTTATGCTGTGGTTGGTCCGGCGCGATTTCGATACCGGCGTTTCCTATCACTTCATTGGCATGACAGCCGTAACCCTGCTGCTGGACTGGCCGCTGGCGATTGTCGGTGGTTTTGTCGCACAACTGGGTCTGATGATGCTGGGCCGTCAAGACCTGGCCGCCATCGGCATCAATGGTCTTTTGTTGATTGTGCTGCCGGTACTGATCACGGAAGGCGTCGCACTGCGGGTAGAGCGCGCGCAGCCGCGCAATCCGTTTGTGTATATCTTCTGTTCAGGGTTTTTGGCAGCAGCGCTGGCGGCATTGGCGTGCCTTCTACTGGGGCTGGGGCTGTTGTGGTTCGACGGTCTTTTCGCCATGCCGGAATGGTTGGAAGACTTCATCGGTTATCTGTGGCTGATCATCTTCCCCGAAGCCTTTATCAATGGCACGGTGATCAGCGCTCTGGTGGTGTTTTGTCCGGAATGGCTGGAAACCTTCAATCGCACACGCTACCTCTCGGCGCCCTGGAAGGACGACGATTCGCTGCGTTGATCCAAATCAAACACCCTGTGTCACGGCAGGCCCATGCTCTGGGAAATTTTCCAGGAGTGCGGATCATGAGTGTGTATGAGTGGGCACGGCAGGAACTTCGCAGAAGCCAGGACGCGGCACAGGAGATCGGTTTCGATCCGGGCCTGACCCTGCGCGCCATGCTGAGCGCCGTCGTGCAGCAAAGCAAGGGCGTGCGCAGTTTCGAAGACCTGGCCGACGAGCTGCAATACCTGGCAGAAAACCTCGACGACCAGCAGGAATACGCCTTTATGCGCCCTTAGTGGCGGGGTGGGAGGTCTTCGGAGAACAGTTCGTCTTCGGCATCCGGGGCCACGGGGATCTTGTGTTCTTCGGCGGCCCAGGCCCCCAGGTCGATCAATTTGCAACGGTCCGAGCAGAATGGCCGGTTGGGGTTGGTCGCTTTCCATTCCACGGGTGCGCCGCAGGTTGGGCAGTCGACGGTCAAGGGTTGGCTCATGATCGGCCTCCACGCAAAGTAAGGTAAAAGTGGTGCAGTCGCTCGACTTCGCTGTGCAGCCAGGCGAGGTCTCTGTCATTGACCAGTACGTCGTCGGCATGGTTCAGGCGGTCTTCGCGGCTGGATTGGGCCTTAAGAATGGCCTGCACCTGCTGCTCGCTGATGCCGTCGCGCTGCAGGGTACGCTCAATCTGCAGCGATTGCGGCACGTCGATCACCAGAATGCGTTGGGTCATGCTGTACTGACCGGACTCGATCAGCAGCGGTGACACCAGAATCGCGTAAGGCGAGCGCGCCCGTGCCAGGTGGCTGCGAATTTCTTCGGCAATCAAAGGATGCAACAGCGCTTCAAGCCAGCGGCGTTCCTCCGGCACTTCAAAGATCAGTTTGCGCAGTGCGCTACGGTCCAATTGGCCGTCGGGCAACAGCACGCGATCGCCAAAGTGCTCGGCGATGCGCGCCAGCGCGGGACGGCCTGGCTCGACCACCCAGCGTGCGGCGTGGTCGGCGTCCACCGCATCGATTCCGAGATCGATAAAGTGTTGGGCTGCCGCGCTTTTGCCACTGCCGATGCCGCCGGTCAGGCCGAGTATCCACGGGGTTGGAACAGAAGAAGTGCTCATTGGAAACCGACAGACTGCAAATAGAAGTCGGTTATTTGACCACCCCAGAGCAATGCAATCCAGCCGGCAATCGCCAGATAGGGCCCAAATGGCATTGGCGTGGACACCTGGGCCTTGCGCACGCGCATCAGTATCAACCCGGCAAATACCCCAACCAGTGACGCCATCAAGAGGGTCATCGGCACGATCTGCCAACCGCCCCAGGCCCCGAGCAGGGCCAGGAGTTTGAAGTCGCCGTAGCCCATGCCGTCCTTGCCAGTGATCAACTTGAACAGCCAGAACACCGACCATAGGCTCATGTATCCGGCCACCGCTCCCCATACGGCGTCGGGCAACGGCACCAGCAGTGCAAAGCTGTTGACGATCAGACCCAGCCACATAAGCGGCAGCACCAGCACATCCGGCAGTAATTGGTGGTCGGCGTCGATCAGGCTCATCGCCAGCAAGCCCCAAGTCAGCAGCAATACTGTCCCGGCTTGCCAACCAACGCCGAAGTGCCAGGCCACGATCGCCGACAACAATCCGCAGGCAAGTTCGGTGAATGGGTAGCGCAGGCTGATCCTTGCCTTGCAGTGAGCGCAGCGGCCCTTGAGGATCAAATAGCTGAGCAGCGGAATATTTTCCCAGGGGCTGATCCCATGATCGCACTGAGGGCAGCAGGAATTTGGGCGCATCAGGTTGTAGGTCGGCCCGACGGGTTCGGCCGGTAAGCCAAGTACTTCATGGGCCTGGGCACGCCACTCCCGTGCAAGCATCTTCGGCAGGCGCCACACCAGCACATTGAGGAAACTGCCCACGATCAGCCCCAGCACCGAAGCCAGGGCGACAAAGGCCCATGGGGATTCATTCAGCAGCAGGATCAAAATGCGCTCCCCAGTTGGAAGATCGGTAAGTACATGGCAATGACCAACGCCCCGACGATGCCTCCCAGTACGACCATGATCAGCGGCTCCATCAGGCTGGTGAGGTGATCGACCTGGTTATCCACTTCGGTTTCGTAGTGGCTGGCGACTTTTTCCAGCATGAAGTCCAGCGTGCCGGATTCTTCGCCGATTGCCGTCATCTGAATCGCCATCCCTGGAAACAGACCACTGGTGGCCATGGCGTGATTCAACGGCATACCTGTGGATACATCGCGACGCATATGCTCGATTGCCTGTTTGTAGGGGGCGGAGCCCGCGGCACCCGCCACTGAATCCAGGGCCTGCACCAGCGGAACCCCCGCCGCGAAGGTGGTTGAAAGCGTACGGGCGTAGCGAGCCACGGCCGATTTTTGCAGCAGTTTGCCTGCCAGCGGTGCTTTCAACAAACCGGCGTCCAGCCAATGGCGAAAGATTGGCGATTTTCGACAGGCCTGACGCAGGCCAATAACCCCCACACCAAGCCCCAGCGCGACGATCCACCAGGCATGTTGCATGAACTCCGACAGGGCGATAACGGCGAGGGTGAAGCCCGGCAGCTTACCGTCCACTCCTGCGAACAGGCTCTGGAACTGCGGCACCACATGCACCAGCAGCACGCCAGTGACCAGCCCGGCCACGACTACGACCGCGATGGGGTAGGTCATGGCTTTTTTGATCCTGGCTTTGAGCTGCTCGCTCTTTTCGCGATGAACCGCCAGGCGCTCCAGCAGCGTCTCAAGCGCGCCGGCCTGTTCGCCGGCCGCTACCAAATGGCAGTACAGCTCATCGAAATAACGCGGGTGATTGCGTAACGCTTCAGTCAGATTTGTGCCGGCGGCGACCTGTTGTCTCAGGCTTTGCAGCAGTTCACCCACAGGCGGCTTCTCGACACCTTCGCTGATCAGATCGAAGGCTTGCAGCAGGGGAATACCGGCCTTCAGCAACGTGGCCAACTGGCGGGTGAGCAAGGTTATGTCGGCGGCTTTGATCGGCGCGGCCAGGCCTGGCAGCCGTGGGATTGACTTGCGCACACGGCCGGGGCGGATGCCTTGTTGGCGCAGTTGCGCCTTGACCACGGCAGGGCTGCGTCCGGTGCTTTGGCCGGACACCTTGCGGCCTTTGCGGTTGATGCCTTCCCAGGTGTAAAGCGTTACAGCGTTGTTCATGTCACGGTTCCGCGCGCAGGTCGTTGAAGTTTTTCAAAGCTTAGTCACGGGCTGAAGGCGGGCAGGCTGTGGTGGTGGATAAAATGTCAGAATGTGCGTCATGCAGGCGATTGACCACCGGCGGATGAGTACACTGGCGCCGCTGCACAACGCGGGGCGCAGGAAGCGCCTTGTCATGAGTTCTATTCTGGAGAGTGAGAGTGATGCGTCAGAAAGGTTTTACCTTGATCGAGTTGTTGATCGTCGTGGCAATCATCGGCATTTTGGCCACCATTGGCCTGCCCATGTACACCACCCATCAAGCCAAGGCCAAGTTCACCGCCGGCCTGGCTGAAATCAGCGCATTGAAGGCCGGGTACGAAGACACCCTCAATCAGGGCACCGTACCTACCCTGGCATTGATCGGCGGCACCAGCCCTACCGCCAATTGCAAAATCGAGGTGACAGGGGACGTTGCAACGGGCGCGGGCGATATCCGTTGCGAGATCCTCGATGCACCGGCGCCCGTACTGGGCAAGAGCATTGTGCTGACACGCAACGCCACCAGCGGCTGGAGCTGCACCACCACGGCCGAGGCCAAATACGCCGGCAAGGGCTGCGGAGCCGGCGGCGCTTAGCGGTGCCTAGACCCACAAGGACGTTGAGGTAACCGATGGTGTTATCCGTACAGCTGCGCGGCAGTATTTTCCTGGTGGTGACGGTGTGCCTGTTGGTGGTGGGGATTTGTGCACCGTTCAGTGGGCACGATCTACAGCGGGTCATGCAGATTGCCATCGGGTTTTGTGCGGTGCTGTACGGAAGCTCGATTACCCCGACCGAGCCCTGGGTGGATCGCCAGACGGCATGGGGGCTGGCGCTCATCGTGGGATTGGGCCTGGCGTCTTCGCTGCTGGCCCATCAGCCGCTTTGGGCGCTGACCGAGATGGCGCTGTTCGTCAGCAGCGCGGCAATCGCGTTAGCTTTTGCATCGCTGCGCCGTTACGGCGGCGAGCCTTTGGATCGTGTGCTGCTGCTGATCGTGGTGTTGCTGTGCCTGATCAAAACCCTCCAGTACCTGTACGCCGGCGTGCTTGCGTTCGCCAGCGGCGGGCACACGATGAATCCTGATCTGCTGTTATCCAGCTTTTCCAACAAGCGCTTTTATGGCCAGTTCCAGACATTCACGCTGCCGCTGTTGGCCCTGCCTTTGCTATTACCCACAGTCTCTCGCTCATTGCGGGGGATGGCATTTGCGTTGCTATGCACCTGGTGGTTGATCGCGATCAGCGGCGGTACACGCGGCACCTGGCTCGGCATGGCGGTGGCGGGCATGGTCGTGGCACTGATCGGGCCATGGGGGCGGCGTTGGTTGGGTTGGCAATTGGCGGGGATGCTGAGCGGCTTGTGGATCTACTGGCTGCTGTTTACGGTGCTGGCGACCTACCTGGGAATCGACACCTCCAATGACGCCAGCGACCGCCTCACCACTTCGCTGTCGGGGCGCGGCCCGATCTGGTGGCAGGGTTGGCACATGCTGACTGAGCGGCCGTGGTTAGGCTTCGGGCCGATGCACTTTGCCGATATTGCCAACAAAGTTGCCGCCCATCCGCATCAGGCTGTTTTGCAGTGGGCCAGCGAATGGGGCGTGCCGTCGACATTGTGCGTGGCGTTTTTGGCGGCGCGCAGTGGCTGGGCCACGATTGTCGTGCTGCGTGAGCGCGCGCAGTTCAGCGAGCGTGCGGATCTACTGCGCTTATGTCTGTTCGCGGCGTTGGTCGGTGCGCTGACGCAGTCCATGGTCGACGGTGTGCTGGTGATGCCCACGTCCCAGGTTTGGCTCGCGCTGGTAGTGGGCTGGCTGATGGCGCTGCACCCTTGGCGCACACCTGTAACGGCGTCATGGCCGTTGGCCTGGCGCGCATGGAAGCTGTTGAGCGCGTTGGCCATTGCATGGCTGGTATTTGTCGCACTGCGCGATGTGCCCCATATCAAGCAGGCCCAGCGACAGTACCTCGACACCCTGGGTAGCTACCTGCAACCGCGTTTCTGGGCGCAGGGTGTTATCGCCCGCTGAAGGCCGCGAGTTGCCGGACGCCGGATGCGGTGCTAGCTTTAGTCCACCGCCCGTGTAGCTCAGCCGGTAGAGCAGCGCACTCGTAACGCGAAGGTCGCAGGTTCGATTCCTGTCTCGGGCACAAAGGCAACACTGTTTCAAAGGCAATGTTTTCAGCTGATCCCAGAATGGTTCTGAAGGCCAGACGAGCCGGCATTCGTGCCTGTTCTTTTGTATCTGCGCAACCTGATGTCCCAGATGCATCCCCATTCCTCGATCTAAGAGAACACCATGACCACGACTGAAATGACCCAGGAAGCCCGGCACGAAGCAGCTCTTGAGCACTACCTCAAGGAATCGCCGCAGCTTAAAGAAGAGATCAAGGACCTGAGCGCCGATGATCAGCGCGACCAGATTCAGTGGGCATTCGAGGATGAGGCCGAAAGCCAGGGCCTCCAACCTTGGGAACTGACCCTCAAGTACACCTCGACACCGGAAGAGTTCGAAGCGCAACGGTTGGTCCTGCACAAGGAAGCGGCCGAGGTGCTGGGTGTGGATTGGGACGAGTATTGCGAGATGAATAACCTGGTGGTTTAGAACAGAGCGGCAAGCTGCAAGGGCGGCACTCGGCTTCCTTGCAGCGTCACGCTGACCGCTTGCCGCTTTTCAGAGGCTCAGCCTCATCGACAGGTCCACCGCCTTCACGTCCTTGGTCATCGCACCGATGGAGATATAGTCCACCCCGGTCTCGGCAATGGGCAGCAGGGTGGTTTCATTGATGCCGCCGCTGGCTTCCAGCTTCGCCTTGCCGCCGTTCAGGCGCACGGCTTCGCGCATGTCGTCGAGGCTCAACTCATCGAGCATGATGATGTCGGCGCCCGCCGCTAATGCTTCGCGCAGTTCCTCCAGACTCTCCACTTCGATTTCCACGGGCTTGCCGGGCGCGATCTTGTGCGCCGCCGTGATGGCCTGTGCAATGCCGCCGCAGGCAGCGATGTGGTTTTCCTTGATCAGGAACGCATCGTACAGACCGATGCGATGGTTGTGGCAGCCGCCGCACGTCACCGCGTACTTCTGTGCCAGGCGCAGGCCCGGCAGGGTTTTGCGGGTATCCAGCAATTTGACATGAGTGCCGGCAACGAAGTCCGCCAGGTACTTCGCGCGTGTGGCGACGCCGGACAGCATCTGCAAAAAATTCAGCGCACTGCGCTCGCCGCTGAGCAGCGAGCGCGCCGGGCCTTCGAGGTGAAACAGCGCTTGATTAGGGCTGACGCGTTCGCCATCGGCCACCTGCCAGTGCACGGCGACCCGAGGGTCCAACTGCCGGAACACCGCGTCCACCCACGCCGTGCCGGCGATGACGGCGTCATCGCGGGTAATGATGGTGGCCTTGGCCAGTCGTTCGGCCGGGATCAATTGCGCGGTAATGTCGCCGCTGCCGATGTCCTCCAGCAGTGCGCGGCGCACATTGGCTTCGATTTCGGCGGTGAGGTCGGCAAGACGGAGATTCGGCATAACAGGCTCCACAAACAAAGTGCGTGGATTATAGGGGTTGTGTGCCTGCGAACCCAGCCACCCGCTCATTTGCGCGCAAATCACAGAGGGCGCTGGCGCTTGCCCCCCGGTTTGCAAGATAATCTCGCGCCTTGCAATTGGCGTCATAGCTTTGACGTCCGCTGGCGTGCAGTTATCCACAGGGTTCGATGCGGCCTGTCGATGATTGTCGTCCAACTCAATACCGCCGTTTCAGGAGGCCAGGATGCACAATGACGGAAAGGTGGTGCCGATCAATAAGGCGCGTGCCACGCCATCGCCGCTGGCCCGCCTGCCGGTCGTGTTGCTGCAAGTCCGCGACAAGGCGGCGCAGCAGCTGCAGCAAGGCCTGCAGGAACTCTTCGATAACGCCGACGACACGCTATTTGAAATGGCCGACAAGGCCCGCAGCACCGTCGATCACCATATTTTCTTTGAAGCCATGCGCGACCTGCGCCTCAAGCGCAAAAACTTCGAGCGTGTGTTCATGGAGCGCCTGTTTGCCGCGTTTGCCGGCCTGGGCGACACCGGGCGCGGTGAGCTGCAGTTGGTGCCGGTGGTTTCCTACGATGCGGCACCCGGTTCGTCCCATGACGCACTGGAAAAAGCCGTGGCGCTCGAAGCCATGCTGGGCCGCGTCCGGCATCGCGATGGACTGGCACTGTCGCAGCTCACTGCGCGGCTGAGCGCGGTACTCGGCAATGCCCTGGACGAGCGTGAGAACCCCCTGGGCCCGGCGCTGCTGTGCGAATTTTTCTTGCAGGCGGGGCGCAGCCTGGGCGTGGAGATTCGCGTCAAACTGATCATGCTCAAGCTGTTCGAGAAGTATGTCCTCAGCGATGCCGATCAACTCTACGCCGAAGCCAATCAATTGCTGGTCGCCACGGGGGTGTTGCCGGAGCTCAAGACCGTGCCTTCGCGCCGTGCCGGTGGGCGGGCCGCCCGTGAACGCTCGCGCGAAGACGCATTGCCGAGCACCGATCAACCCCTCGACGAAAACGGCCAGCAAGCTTTTGCGGCGCTTCAAGCCTTGCTCAAACCCGTGCGCGGCAGCGTGGCGCCGACCCTCGAAGCCAGCGCCGAACCCCAGCCTATCGCTACGCGGGACCTGCTGCGCCTGTTGTCCCATCTGCAGCAGTACGTGCCGACGCCGGACGCCGAGGACGATTTCGACCTGTGCAACCAACTGGAGCAATTGCTCACCCGTGTCAGCGTCAAGAGCGGCAAGTCACGGGTGGTGGAGGAGGCCGATGAAGATGTCATCAATCTGATCGCCCTGCTGTTCGAGTTTATCCTCAACGATCCTACCGTCCCGGATGCTTTCAAGGCGCTGATCGCGCGCCTGCAGATCCCAATGCTCAAAGTGGCGGTGCTGGACAAGAGTCTTTTCAGCCATGCCGGCCACCCGGCGCGGCGCCTGCTGAACGAAATCGCTGCGATGGCCATGGGCTGCAACCTGTGCGATGACTACCCGCGTGACCCTTTGTACCTGCGCATCGAGCAGGTGGTGCAGCGTTTGCTCAATGAGTTTGTCGAAGATCCGGCGATTTTTGCCCAATTGCTCGCTGAGTTCAGCGCGTTCGCCGCCGATGAGTGTCGCCGCAGCGAGTTGCTCGAACAGCACACCCGCGATGCCGAAGAAGGCCGGGTGCGCACCGAGGCGGCCCGTCAGCGGGTGGCCGAGGTGCTCAATAGGCGGTTGCTGGGCAAAGTGTTGCCCCTCGCCGTGGTGCAGTTTCTGCAACAGGCCTGGAGCCAGGTGCTGTTGTTGGCCAGCCTCAAGCACGGGGAGGAGTCGGTGCAATGGCAATCGGCGCTGCGCACCATGGACGAACTGATCTGGAGCGTCGGCCTGCAGGAAGACACCGAGGCCGGGCGGCGCTTGCTGGAGCATTTGCCCGGCTTGCTCAAGGCGCTGCGCGACGGTTTGACCAGCGCGGCGTTCGACCCCTTCAGCACCCGAGAATTTTTCGTCCGCCTCCAGGCTATACATGTGCAGCCGGCGGACGGTGTCGACGAGCTGATCGAAGTACGCGAGCCTTTGGTATTCAGCGAGCGGCCGCCGGACCCAGCGCTCGATCTGGCGCCCAACGATCCCGACCTGCTCAAGGTTCATCAACTGCGGGTCGGCGCTTGGGTCATGTTCCAGCAGGATGGCGTCGTTACCCAGCGCTGCAAGCTCGCAGCGATCATGGCCCCGGCCAACACGTATGTGTTCGTCAGCCGCACGGGGCTCAAGGTGCTGGAAAAAAGCGTCGGCCAGCTGGCGCTGGCGTTTAAGCAGGGCGCCTTGCAGCTTCTGGACGACAGCCCGCTGTTCGAGCGTGCGTTGGCTGCCGTAGTCAGTAAGCTGCGGCAACTCAATCACGGCAAGTGATCGCAACCTCGGGGTCGAACGCGGCATACTGGTCACCTGTTGCCTCGTTCAAGGAACCTGTATGCAGTTGGACCCCGCCAGCGGTTGGTGCCAGGGCATTCGTCATTGCCCTTCGCCCAACTTCAATCAGCGCCCCGCAGGCGAAATCTCACTGCTGGTGGTGCACAACATCAGCTTGCCACCGGCGCAGTTCGCCACTGGCAAAGTGCAGGCGTTTTTCCAGAATCGCCTGGATGTCACGGAACATCCTTACTTTGAAGGGATTGCCGACCTACGGGTATCTGCGCATTTTCTGATTGAGCGCGACGGGACGGTGACGCAGTTTGTGTCCTGCCTTGACCGGGCCTGGCATGCTGGCGTTTCGCAGTTCGAGGGGCGGGAAACCTGCAACGATTTTTCCCTGGGCATTGAACTGGAAGGCACGGATGAGCTGCCGTTCACCGACGCCCAGTACCGTGCACTGATCGACCTGACCCGCCAATTGCAGGCGGCTTACCCTGATATCACCCCGCAACGCATTTGTGGCCACAGCGATATCGCGCCGGGACGCAAGACCGACCCCGGCCCCGCTTTTGATTGGAAGCGCTTTCGCAGCGCCCTGCAGGATGGAGGACACACCTGATGAGTTTCCTGGTACTGGTGTTGGCGGTCTGGATCGAGAAGTTCTCGGCCCTGCGTCATCGGTTGCAGCGCGATGGCGGCTGGCTGCGCGAGCTGGCCAAACTGGAATCGAGCCCACGCATGGCGCAGCGGCCTTGGTTGATTCTGACCTTGTTGGTGTTGCTGCCGGTGGCATTGCTTGCGCTGTTGCTGCTGGTACTGGAACCGGTGGCCTATGGCTTACTGGCGCTGCCGGTGCACTTGCTGGTGGTGATCTACAGCCTGGGCCGTGGCGATCTGCTGGCTGATCTGGGCCCATTCCGCGATGCCTGGCGACGCGGCGACTTGCAGGCCGCCGAGCACGTCGCCGAGCGCGACCTCAAGCTGGGCGCCGACAGCGGCGAGCAACTGCTCGATCGGGTCCAGGGCCACCTGTTATGGCAGGCCTACCAGAGCTTTTTTGCGGTGATTTTCTGGTATTTCCTGCTGGGCCCGGTCGCTGCCCTGGCTTATCGCCTGCTGGCGTTGGCCAGCGAACACAGCCAGAACCCACTGGTCGCCGAGCGCGCCGGGCAAATGCGCCACGCCTTCGACTGGTTGCCGGTGCGCCTGCTGGCCGCCAGTTTTGCCTTGGTGGGCAACTTTGTCGCGGTCAGTCGGGTCATGCTGCACGAGCTACTGAGCTGGGACATCAGCGCGGCCCAACTGGTGGATAAAGTCGGTCTGGCCGCCGCCGAGATACCGGCGCCGGCAGTGGGGGCCGACGGTATCAACAGCCTTGACCGCCTATGGGAACTGCTGCTGCGCGCGGCTGTGCTGTGGTATGCCGGGTTCGCCATCTGGACGGTGTTGCCGTAAAGCGCAGACCGCGTTACGTGGGAGCCTCTTCGGCTCCCACTGGCTGTTAACCTTAAGTTACAAAACTCCCTTTCAAATTGAGCTATACAGACAGAGCGCCAAATAGTGGCTTTCTGCCGCCGCCCTGCGCCCTCAATAAAAATAAAACAAAAAGGGAGTTCACCTGTGAAGAGCTTGCTCTATCCCGCCGTCGCGCTGATGAACCGCCTGAGCTTCGGCCTGAAGTTCAGCCTGATCAGTGTGTTGTTCCTATTGCCGATGCTGGTCACCAACTATTTCCTGGTGCGCGATTCGTGGCGCGAATTCCAGGGTACTCGCGTCGAACTGCAAAGCCTCGACGTGCTCGGCAGCAGCCTGGCCCTGCGCCGTGACCTGGAAACCCTGAATAATCAGGTACAAATCAACGCCACTCTGGGCCAGTCGGGTAAGGCGGGCGACCTGGAAGGCAAGATCAGCGCCTTGGAACAGAGCGTACTGAGCCGCTTGCAGGGCTTTACCGCGATGGCCACTGACCCCGAGCAAATCGCGGTGTTCGAGGCCAAGCGCGACGAATTGATCGGCGCGTTCAAGGCCCAACAACAGGAAACTTCGCTGCTGAGTAAAAGCGCATTGATCGGCAAGCTGCTGAACAAGGCGCAGATGCTCGGCCAGATCGTCGCCAGTCAATCGGGCTTGAGCCGCGACCCCCAAAGCGATCTGCGCCAGCTGACTGAGTTGATCACCAGCGTCACGCCGCAGGTGACCCAAACACTGGGAGAAGGGCGGGCCATGGGCGCCTATTCGCTGGGGCAGGGGTTTCTCAATTCATCTTCCAGCACGCGCTTTGACGAACTGCTGCAGCAACTGGAAAAACTCCACGGCGAATATGGCTTGAAACTGCAGGATGCGCTGGGCTCCAGCAGTGCCGCGCACACGGCGCTCGACGGGCTGGCCAAGGCCAGTAACGCCAGCCTCAAGCAAGGCAGTGAGCTGTTCGAAGAGCAGGTGGTCATGGCGGAGACCCTCGATGCGCCCTGGCAGACGTTCTACGATGCGGTCAGCCAGTTGATGGCCCAGACCTATCAACTCGATGAGGCCACCCTGGGGTTTCTTGAGCAACAGTTGCAGCATCGCCTGACGCAGAACCGCCTGCACATGGTGGTGCTGGTGTCGGCGCTGACCGCCGTGTTTTTGCTGATCTTCTACCTCTACGCCGGTTTCTATGCCTCCACGCGCACCACATTGCGACATCTGGGCGCGATGATGGACAAGGTGGCGGCCGGTGATATGACCGTCTCCTTCGTGGCGCGCAGCCGCGATGAACTGGGTGACCTGGGTCAGGTGTTCAACGGCACCGTGGCGAAAATCCACGATCTGATCGAGCGCGTCGGGCACACCGTCAACCAGGTCGAGCAGCAGGCCGGTCAGGTGGAGACGGTCTCGGCGCAGAGTAACCAGGCCGTCTGCGGCCAACGCACACAGATCGAACAGGTGGCAACGGCCATGAACCAGATGTCGTCCACCGCCCAGGAGGTGGCCCGCAACGCCGCTGCAGCCGTCAGCAGCGCCCACAGCGTTAACCAGGAGACCGTCAGCGGTCGCGGCCTGGTGCAATCCCAACAGGGCAGCATCGCGCGGTTGGCGTCGGAAATCGACCAGTCGGTGCGGGTGATCAACCAATTGGCCACCGACAGCCAGGCCATCAGCACGGTGTTAGAAGTGATCAAAAGCATCGCTGAGCAAACCAACCTGTTGGCGCTCAATGCCGCGATCGAGGCGGCGCGGGCCGGTGAGCAGGGCCGCGGTTTTGCGGTAGTAGCGGATGAGGTGCGTACCCTCGCGCGGCGCACGCAGCAGTCCACCGAAGAGATCGAGCAGATGATCAGTCGCTTGCACAGCGGTGTGGATGCGGCGGTCAAGGCCATGGGCAGCAGCCATGAAATGGCCAATGGCACGGTCGGGCAGTCGGAACAGGTCCAGCAGGCCTTGGAAAATATCCTCGGTGCCGTCGGCATGATCGTGGATCAGAACCAACAGATTGCGGCAGCCGTGGAACAGCAGACCGCCGTGGCCCACGATATCGACCAGAACATCGTCGAAATCAATCGCGCCGGCGAGCATGCCGCCGACGGTGCGCAGCAGACCGCTGCGGCCAGTCAACGGTTGTCATTGCAGGTGGTGGAGTTGAAACAGCTGATCGGCGCCTTCCGCGTGTAAGGCACAGGCGTAGGACTAAAGCGTTAACGGGTGTGGTGTGCGTCTGAATTTTCCGGGGTGTCTTTTCTGGCCGCGTAAATGAGTGAGAATTTATTTCATTCAAACCGGGAGCCGGGGAGGCACCACGATGACCGCTGCACTCGGCATCAAAGGGCAATGCGCCCATTGCGATATCACCTTTGAACTCAAGCCTTGGCAATTGAATGCCATCGCCATCGAAGAGCCCTTCGACTGCCCGTATTGCCACCGGGAGCTTGAACTCAAATGCCCTCGCCAACTGCGCCATTTCAAGTCCCTGGAATATTGGGCGTTGGTGCGACCAAGCATGGTGACGTTCACTTGCGTGGTGCTGATCGTGGCGCTGGTGGCAGAGTGGGTGGGGCTGATCAGTGTGATCGGGCAGTTCAATATTTCGCTGGTGGTGTTGCTGGTGCATTTCATGGTGTTGCGCTATGCCCGTCATCGCCAGCGCATCACCCTCAACCTGCACGCCGTCGAGCCGACGCTACCAATTGAACAACTCACGCGCATTGCGTGTGCTCGCCTCGGCCAACGATAGCGGGTCGATACCCATATGCTCGGCCAGGGCCTGGCAAATGTCCGGCAAGTGCTCGGGGCTGTTGCGCTGGCCGGGGTACATGGCGGGCGGCATGTCGGGCGAATCGGTTTCCAGCACCACCGCGTCCAGCGGCAGCTGTGCCAGCACCTTGTGCATGCGCAACGCCTGGGGCCAGGTGGCGGCGCCGCCCAGGCCGAGCTTGAAACCCAGCTTGATGTATTCGCGGGCTTCTTCGCGGCTGCCGGCAAACGCGTGAATGATGCCGCCGCGTGGCACGCGGATGCGCTTGAGCGTGGCAATCACCGCCGCATGGCTGCGACGTACGTGCAGCAGGGCAGGCAACTGAAAATCCGCCGCCAGTTGCAGTTGCGCTTCAAACAGCTGTTGCTGACGTTCGCGGTCCAGGTGTTCGAGGAAGTAATCCAGACCGATCTCGCCCACCGCGCAGAGTTGCCGATGGCCTTGCAGGCGGCTCAGCCAGTCGCCTAATGCCCTCAGATCGGCGGGGCGGTGATCGTCCAGATATACCGGATGCAGGCCGAACGCAGCGAACAGGCTTTCATCCGTCTGCACCAAATCCCACAACCGCTGCCAATTCTGCTGATACACCCCCAGCACCACCATGCGCTGCACGCCCAGCTCGCGGCTGTGGGCGAGGACTTCCCGGCGGTCGCTGTCGAATTCCGGGAAATCAAGGTGCGTGTGGGTGTCGATCAGCTTCACGTTTACGCCTCGTGAATACGCTGCTTGAAGGTGCGGCCGATGGCGTGTACGCCCGGTTGGTACTGCTCTTCTTCGATGGCGGCCAGGGCCAGGCGCAGCGCGGTGTCGGCGATCAACTGATGCTGCTGGGCCATGGCGTTGACCGGCAGCGGCAGGAAGTCCAGCAGTTGGGTGTCGCCAAACGTGCCCAGGCGCAGGGGCCGTGATTTGAGCGGGTAGTCGTGCAGTGCGTCGAACACCCCTTGGAGCAGCACGTAGGACGTCGTCACCAGCGCGTCAGGCAAATGGCCCAGCCGCTGCAGCAATTGCTCCATCAGCTGTCGGCCACAATCGCGGCTGAAGGCTTCGCCGTGTTCGATGAGCATCTCGCCGGTAAAGCCTTTCAACGCTTGCTGAAAACCGGCGGCGCGTTCCTGGCTGATACTCAGCTCGGGCCGCGCGCCGATCAGCACAATCTGTTTAGGCAACGGTTGCAGCAGGCTGCTGGTCAGTTGCTGGCAGGCCTGGCGGTCGTCGCTGACCACCGAACAGAACTGCGCCGGCTCCATCACTCGGTCGATGGCGATTACCGGAAGGCCTTTGGCTTGCAGCTCGCGGTAGCTGTCGTCGCTGGTGGGCAGGCAACTGGCCACGAACAGCGCATCGCACCGCCGGGCGCGGAACAGTTGCAGCAATTGGCGTTCGCTGTCGGCATCGTCGTCGGAGCTGGCGATCAACAATTGATAGCCACGCGCGCGCGCGCCTTGCTCCAGCAATTTGGCGATACGCGCGTAACTGGGGTTTTCCAGGTCGGGCAGAATAAAGCCCAACGTGCGCGTGTGCCGGCTGCGCAGCCCGGCGGCCTGGGGATTAGGGGTAAAGCCGTGGGCCTCCACCACCGCACGCACCCGTTCGACGGTGGCGTGGCTGATGCGTTGCTGGGCGGCTTTGCCGTTGATGACATAACTGGCGGTGGTAACGGACACACCGGCCAGACGTGCGATATCACTGAGTTTCAAACCGGGATTTCCTTGTTTTTTGGAGCTTGCCCCGACATTTTGTCCAATCGTAACCGATTACGCACACGACCAATGTCCCAGCTCAATCGCCGAGTGGTCCTTCAAGGATGCACAATTAACGCGTAATCTGCCTTAAATTCTAGATTAAACGTTTCAGCCAGCGTATTTTTACGACGTTCGCGACCGAGCGGCTCCTGCCAACTGACCGCTCAGTCAGTAATTTTCAAACACCCCTACACTGTTTTATTCAAAACAATACCTAGTGCGCCCAGCGCACTAACTAGGAGAACGGCATGCTTGAGCTCACTGTAGAGCAGATATCCATGGGCCAGGTGGCTGTGGATAAATCTGCTGCCTTGCACCTGCTCGCTGACACACTGGTGGCCGACGGTCTGGTCGCCGAGGGCTATCTGAGTGGCTTGCAAGCCCGTGAAGCCCAAGGCTCGACATTTCTCGGCCAAGGTATTGCGATCCCCCACGGCACGCCTGAAACCCGCGACCAGGTGTTTGCCACCGGCGTGCGTCTGCTGCAGTTCCCCGAAGGGGTGGACTGGGGCGACGGCCAGATCGTGTATTTGGCCATTGGCATTGCCGCCCAATCCGACGAACACCTTCGCCTGCTGCAATTGCTGACCCGAGCCCTCGGTGAGACCGACCTGGGTGAGGCGCTGCGTCGTGCCGGCTCTGCCGACGCCTTGTTGAAGTTGTTGCAAGGCGCACCGCAGGAATTGGCGCTGGATGCACAGATGATCAGCCTGGGGGTGTCCGCCGACGATTTTGAAGAGCTGGTCTGGAGAGGGGCACGCCTGCTGCGCCAGGCCGATTGCGTCAGCAACGGCTTCGCCGCCGTGTTGCAACAGGTCGATGCGCTGCCCCTGGGCGACGGCCTGTGGTGGCTGCACAGCGAGCAGACCGTCAAGCGCCCGGGCCTGGCGTTCGTCACCCCGGACAAACCCATGCGTTACCTGGGCCAACCGCTCACGGGCCTGTTTTGCCTGGCCAGCCTGGGCGAAGCGCACCAGGCCTTGCTTGAGCGTTTGTGTGCGTTGCTGATCGAAGGCCGTGGCCAGGAACTGGGCCGCGCCACCAGCAGCCGCGCGGTGCTTGAAGTATTGGGCGGCGAACTGCCGCCGGACTGGCCGAGCGCGCGCATTACCCTGGCCAACGCCCACGGCCTGCATGCGCGGCCGGCGAAGATCCTGGCGCAGTTAGCCAAGAGTTTTGACGGCGATATCCGTGTGCGCATCATCGATGGTCCGGCCACCGCGGTATCGGTCAAAAGCTTGAGCAAGCTGCTCAGCCTCGGCGCCCGCCGTGGCCAGGTGCTGGAGTTCGTCGCCGAACCCGGCGTTGCCGGTGATGCGCTGCCGGCACTGCTGGCCGCGGTGGAGGAGGGGCTTGGTGAAGAGGTCGAGCCGCTGCCGACCGTCAGCGCGCCCCCCGAAACCCTAGACCTCGAACCGCTGCTCAGCGCACCGGCCTCCGGTAGCCAGATCCAGGCTATCGCTGCGGCGCCGGGGATTGCCATTGGCCCCGCTCATGTCCAGACCCAGCAGATGTTCGACTACCCACTGCGCGGCGAGTCACCGGTGATCGAGCGTCAGCGTCTGCATGCCGCCCTGACCGACGTGCGCCGCGATATTCAGGGGCTGATCGAGCGCAGCCCATCCAAAGCGATCCGCGAGATTTTCATCACCCACCAGGAAATGCTCGACGACCCGGAACTGACCGACGACGTCGACACCCGCCTCAAGCAAGGCGAAAGCGCCGAAGCCGCATGGATGAGCGTGATCGAAGCCGCCGCCAAACAGCAGGAGTCGTTGCAGGACGCCTTGCTCGCCGAGCGTGCCGCCGACCTGCGAGATATCGGCCGTCGCGTGCTGGCGCAACTGTGCGGCGTCGAAACCGCCCAAGAGCCGAATGAGCCGTACATCCTGGTGATGGACGAGGTCGGCCCGTCCGACGTGGCGCGCCTGGACCCGGCGCGCGTCGCCGGTATCCTCACCGCTCGCGGTGGCGCCACGGCCCACAGCGCCATCGTCGCGCGTGCCCTCGGTATACCTGCGTTGGTCGGCGCTGGCGCCGCCGTCTTGCTGGTCGCCGCCGGCACGCCGCTGTTGCTCGATGGCCAGCGCGGCCGCCTGCATGTGGACCCCGATGCCGCCACCCTGCAACGGGCTACCGTCGAGCGCGACACCCGTGAACAACGCCTGCAAGCGGCCTCCGCCCAGCGCCATGAAACAGCTCTGACACGCGACGGGCATGCCGTGGAAGTGTTCGCCAATATCGGCGAAAGCGCCGGTGTCGCCGCAGCGGTGGAGCAGGGCGCCGAAGGCATCGGTTTGTTGCGCACCGAACTGATTTTTATGGCTCACCCACAAGCGCCGGATGAAGCCACCCAAGAAGCCGAGTACCGCCGCGTTCTCGACGGCCTCGGTGGGCGCCCGTTGGTGGTGCGCACCCTCGACGTGGGCGGCGACAAGCCGTTGCCTTACTGGCCGATTGCCGAGGAAGAAAACCCTTTCCTGGGCGTGCGTGGCATTCGCCTGACCTTGCAACGCCCGCAGATCATGGAAGCGCAGCTGCGCGCGCTGTTGCGTTCGGCGGATAACCGCCCCCTGCGCATCATGTTTCCCATGGTCGGCAGCGTCGATGAGTGGCGCGCTGCCCGTGACATGACCGAGCGCCTGCGCCTGGAAATCCCGGTGGCCGACCTGCAACTGGGGATCATGATCGAAGTACCGTCGGCCGCCTTGCTGGCGCCGGTGCTGGCCAAGGAAGTGGACTTCTTCAGTGTCGGCACCAACGACCTGACCCAATACACCCTGGCCATCGACCGTGGCCACCCGACCTTATCTGCCCAGGCCGACGGCTTGCACCCGGCGGTGCTGCAGTTGATCGATATCACCGTGCGCGCCGCCCATGCCCACGGCAAATGGGTCGGCGTGTGCGGCGAACTGGCGGCGGACCCGCTGGCAGTGCCGGTGCTGGTGGGCTTGGGAGTGGACGAACTGAGCGTGTCGGCGCGCAGCATTCCCGAAGTGAAGGCGCGTGTGCGCGAATTCAGTCTGAGCCAGGCCCAGAGCCTGGCACAACAAGCACTGGCGGTGGGTTCCCCCGCCGATGTGCGAGCCCTCGTGGAGGCGGTGTAAATGGCAAGGATTCTGACCCTGACGCTGAACCCGGCGTTGGATCTCACGGTGCGCTTGGCCCGCCTGGAACCGGGTGAAGTCAACCGCAGCGAAACCCTGCTGACCCATGCCGCCGGCAAGGGCGTGAATGTGGCGCAGGTGCTGGCCGATCTGGGGCATCAATTGACCGTGGGCGGTTTTCTCGGTGCGGACAACCCGCAAGCCTTTGACGCGCTGATCGCTCGTCGCGGTTTTGCCGACGCGTTTATCCGCGTGCCGGGGGAAACCCGCAGCAATATCAAAATCGCCGAGCAGGACGGTCGTGTCACCGATATCAACGCGCCGGGCCCGCAGGTGAGCGAGCAGGCGCAACAGGCCTTGCTCAACCAGCTCACTCTGATCGCTCCCGGTCATGATGCGGTGGTGGTCGCCGGCAGCTTGCCGCGCGGCGTCAGTGCGCAGTTGTTGCACCATGTGTTGGTGCAGTTGAAAGGCCTCGGTTTGAAGGTTGCTCTGGACACCAGTGGCGAGGCGCTGCGTGCCGGTCTGCGAGCCGGCCCGTGGTTGGTCAAGCCGAATACCGAAGAACTGGCCGATGCCCTCGATTGCCCCACCGACTCCCTCGAACAGCAGCGCCAGGCCGCGCAGCGCCTGCACGCCCAGGGGGTGGAACATGTGGTGGTATCCCATGGCGCCGACGGTGTGAACTGGTTCAGCCCGACGCTGGCGCTGCATGCCACGCCGCCCAAGGTCAGCGTGGCCAGCACCGTGGGTGCCGGGGATTCGTTGCTGGCCGGCATGTTGCACGGTCTGCTCAGTGGCGAGGCCCCCGAACAGACCCTGCGCCGTGCCACGGCGATTGCCGCGATGGCGGTGACGCAGATCGGTTTCGGCATCAGCGATGACGCGCAGTTGGCGCATCTGCAAAGCGGCGTCGATGTACGCCCGCTCACAGAACAATAAGAGGGTTAGTCATGAAGTTAGCCATTGTTACTGCCTGCCCTAACGGCATGGTCACCAGTGTGCTGTGCGCCCGCTTGCTGGACGCCGCCGCGCAGCGCCAAGGCTGGAGCACCAGTGTCGAAGTGGTGGATGTGCAGCACCCCGAGCGCGCGCTATCCGACGCGACTCTGGCCGCCGCCGAGTGGGTGTTGCTGGTCAGCAGCACGCCGGTGGATATGCAGCGCTTCATCGGCAAGCGCGTGTTCCAAAGTACGCCGGCCCAGGCGTTGGCGGATGTGGAAGCGGTGTTGCGTCGCGGTGCTGAAGAGGCTCAGGTGTATGTCGCCAGCCAGGCGCCCGTCGCGGCAAAAAATGCCCCGCGCATCGTCGCCGTCACCGCATGCCCGACCGGCGTGGCCCACACCTTTATGGCTGCCGAAGCCTTGCAGCAGACGGCCAAGCGCCTGGGTTACGACTTGCAGGTCGAGACCCAAGGTTCGGTGGGCGCACGTACGCCGCTGAGCGCCGAAGCTATCGCTAATGCCGATGTGGTGCTGTTGGCGGCTGATATCGAAGTGGCTACCGAACGCTTCGCCGGCAAGAAGATTTACCGTTGCGGCACCGGCATTGCCCTCAAGCAATCGGAAGCGACCCTGAACAAGGCCCTGGCCGAAGGCGCGGTGGAAAGCGCCGCCGGTGCGCCGGTGGCCAAGTCGGAAAAGACCGGCGTCTACAAGCACTTGCTCACCGGTGTGTCGTTCATGTTGCCCATGGTGGTGGCGGGCGGCTTGCTGATCGCACTGTCGTTTGCGTTCGGTATTCATGCGTTCGAACAGGAAGGCACCTTGGCGGCGGCGTTGAAAACCGTCGGCAACAGCGCGTTTACCTTGATGGTGCCGCTGCTGGCCGGTTATATCGCCTATTCGATCGCCGACCGTCCGGGGATCGCGCCGGGCATGATTGGCGGCCTGCTGGCCGGCACCTTGGGCGCGGGTTTTATCGGCGGCATTTTTGCCGGTTTTCTGGCCGGCTACTGCGTCAAAGGCGTCACCCGCGTGGTGCGTCTGCCGCAAAGCATGGAAGCTCTCAAACCGATCCTGATCATCCCGTTGCTGGCGAGCCTGTTCACCGGCCTGGCGATGATCTACCTGGTGGGCCCGCCGGTGGCGCGCATGCTCAGCGGCTTGACTGAATTCCTCAGCACCATGGGCACCACCAACGCGGTGCTGCTGGGCATTCTGCTGGGCGGCATGATGTGCGTGGACCTGGGCGGGCCGATCAACAAAGCGGCGTATGCGTTTTCCGTCGGCTTGCTGGCTGCCCACAGCGGCGCGCCGATGGCCGCGACCATGGCCGCCGGCATGGTGCCGCCCATCGGCATGGGCATCGCCACGTTCCTGGCGCGGCGCAAATTCGCCCAGACCGAACGCGAAGCCGGCAAAGCCGCGATGATCCTCGGGATGTGTTTTATCTCTGAAGGCGCGATCCCCTTCGCCGCCAAAGACCCGCTGCGCGTGATCCCGGCAAGCATCGCCGGCGGTGCGTTGACCGGCGCGCTGTCGATGTATTTCGGCTGCGTACTGGCCGCGCCCCACGGTGGTTTGTTTGTGCTGGTGATTCCGAACGCGATCAACCATGCGTTGCTGTATCTGCTGGCGATCGTTGCGGGCAGCCTGCTGACCGGGGTGGTGTATGCGCTGATCAAACGAGCGGAAGTGGTGGAGCTGAGCGTCGCGCCGGCCAACGCCTGACACGGTCTGGCAGGGCCCGACAATGTGGAAGGGGCACGCCCCAATGCCCGTTAGCCAAGGACTCAGATGATCCAGCCCTGGCAATGACTACCGCCCCTCCACATTTGGATCTCGGCTCACCGCAGGGTGAGTGTCACACCCGCTTCATCCCCGCGTGGTTAAGTGCCTCTTTTGAGACTCAAGAGGGCACCTGCATGAGCCACTTCGATCTGGGCCGTCGCCGCGTGATGCAAGCCGTCGGCGCCGGTCTGTTATTACCGGGCCTGGCGCCGGCGGTGATTGCGTCGGTCAAGGACCGGCCGCAACTCACCGATGGCGTGCAGTCCGGCGATCTGCTGGGCGACCGCGCGATGATCTGGAGCCGCAGCGACCGGCCCGCGCGGATGGTGGTGGAATGGGACACCCGCAGCGTGTTCAGCAACCCGCGCCGTTTTGTTTCGCCGCTGGCCGACAACCGCACCGACTTCACCGCCCGCGTTGAACTGACCGGGTTGCCTGCCGACCAGGCGGTTTTCTATCGCGTGCATTTCGAAGACGCCCAGAGCGGCGTGGCCAGCGAACCCTGGTTCGGCCACCTGCGCAGCGTGCCGCAACAGCGCCGCGACATTCGCTTTGTATGGAGCGGCGACACCGTCGGCCAAGGCTTCGGCATCAACCCGGACATCGGCGGCATGCGCATCTACGAAGCCATGCGCTTGCGTCTGCCGGACTTCTTTATCCACAGCGGCGACACCATCTACGCCGACGGCCCGGTGCCGGCGCAACTGGCCACTGAAGGCGGGCGTATCTGGCGCAATATCACCACCGAGGCCAAGAGCAAAGTCGCCGAGACCCTGGACGAATACCGTGGCAACTACCGCTACAACCTCATGGATGAAAACGTGCGCCGCTTCAACGCCGAAGTACCGCAGATCTGGCAGTGGGACGACCACGAAGTGATCAACAACTGGTCGCCGAGCAAGCAATTGGACGAGCGCTACCAAACCCGCGACATCAACACGCTGGTGGGACGCGCGCGCCAGGCCTGGCTGGAATATTCGCCGATGCGCCGCCAAGGCGCCGACGGCGGCGGGCGCATCTATCGCAAGCTCAGTTATGGCCCGCTGCTGGATGTATTCGTGCTCGATATGCGCAGCTACCGTGGCCCCAACGACGACAACCTGGGGGCGGCCAAGCCGTTTCTGGGGCGTGAACAATTGGACTGGCTCAAGAGCGAACTCAAGGGCTCCAAGGCGCAATGGAAAGTCATCGCCGCCGACATGCCCATCGGCCTGGGCGTGCCCGACGGTGAAGTCAGCCCCGGCGTGCCGCGTTGGGAGGCCATCGCCAACGGCGAGCCGGGCCCGGCCCAAGGCCGCGAGCTGGAAATCGCCGAACTGCTGACGTTCCTGCGTGCGCAGCAGGTACGCAACCATGTGTGGCTGACGGCAGACGTGCACTACTGCGCGGCGCATCACTACCATCCGGATCGCGCGGCGTTCCAGGATTTCGAACCGTTTTGGGAGTTTGTCGCCGGGCCGTTGAACGCCGGCAGCTTCGGGCCCAATCCGCTGGATAAAACCTTTGGGCCTGAAGTGGTGTTCGAAAAAGCGCCACCGGCACAGAACACTTCGCCGTTTGCCGGGTTTCAGTTTTTTGGCGAGGTGAATATTGATGGCCAGACCGGGGAGTTGACGGTGATCCTGCGCGACTTGGATGGAGTCTCAGTATTCGAACAGAAGTTGCAACCTACCTGACTTGAAATGCTATCCCAATGTGGGAGGAGGCTTGCCCCCGATGACGGTGTGACAGTCATTTATCAGACGACTGACCCACCGCCATCGGGGGCAAGCCCCCTCCCACAGTGGACCGCGCGGCGTTCTGGGAGTTTGTTGTCGGGCCGTTGAACGCTGGCAGTTTCGGCCTAATCCGCTGGTTAAAACCTTTGGGCCTGAAGCGGTGTTCGAAAAAGCGCCACCGCACAGAACACTGACTTGAAATGCAATCCCAATGTGGGAGGGGGCTTGCCCCCGATGACGGTGTGACAGTCATTTATCAGACGACTGACCCACCGCCATCGGGGGCAAGCCCCCTCCCACAGTGGATCGCGCGGCGTTCTGGGAGTTTGTTGCCGGGCCGTTGAACGCTGGCAGTTTCGGCCTAATTCGCTGGTTAAAACCTTTGGGCCTGAAGCGGTGTTCGAAAAAGCGCCACCGCACAGAACACTGACTTGAAATGCAATCCCAATGTGGGAGGGGGCTTGCCCCCGATGACGGTGTGACAGTCATTTATCAGACGACTGACCCACCGCTATCGGGGGCAAGCCCCCACAGTGGACCGCGCGGCGTTCTGGGAGTTTGTTGTCGGGCCGTTGAACGCCGGCAGTTTCGGGCCTAATCCGCTGGATAAAACCTTTGGGACTGAAGTGGTGTTCGAAAAAGCGCCACCGCACAGAACACTGACTTGAAATGCAATCCCAATGTGGGAGGGGGCTTGCCCCCGATGACGGTGTGACAGTTATTTATCAGGCGACTGACCCACCGCTATCGGGGGCAAGCCCCCTCCCACAGTGGACCGCGCGGCGTTCTGGACGTTTGTCGCCGGGCCGTTGAACGCCGGCAGTTTCGGCCTAATTCGCTGGTTAAAACCTTTGGGCCTGAAGTGGTGTTCGAAAAAGCGCCACCGCACAGAACACTGACTTGAAATGCAATCCCAATGTGGGAGGAGGCTTGCCCCCGATGACGGTGTGACAGTTATTTATCAGGCGACTGATCCACCGCTATCGGGGGCAAGCCCCCTCCCACAGTGGACCGCGCGGCGTTCTGGGCGTTTGTCGCCGGGCCGTTGAACGCCGGCAGTTTCGGCCTAATTCGCTGGTTAAAACCTTTGGGCCTGAAGTGGTGTTCGAAAAAGCGCCACCGCACAGAACACTGACTTGAAATGCAATCCCAATGTGGGAGGGGGCTTGCCCCCGATGACGGTGTGACAGTCATTTATCAGACGACTGACCCACCGCTATCGGGGGCAAGCCCCCTCCCACAGTGGATCGCGCGGCGTTCTGGGCGTTTGTCGCCGGGCCGTTGAAAGCTGGCAGTTTCGGGCCTAATCCGCGGGATAAACCTTTGGGCCTGAAGTGGTGTTCGAAAAAGCGCCACCGCACAGAACACTGACTTGAAATGCAATCCCAATGTGGGAGGGGGCTTGCCCCCGATGACGGTGTGACAGTCATTTATCAGGCGACTGATCCACCGCTATCGGGGGGCAAGCCCCCTGCCACAGTGAGTGACCTCAGTACACGTCGCGGCGATAGCGGCCTTGTTCGATCAAGCGCTCCACCGCCTCGCGGCCGAGGATATCCAGTAGCGCCTGGTCCACCCCGGCAGCCATGCCCTGCAAGCTTCCGCACACATAGATCGCCGCGCCGTCGGCCAGCCATCTACGTAGCACGTCGGCCGATTCGCGCAGGCGATCCTGCACGTAGATCTTCTCCGCCTGATCGCGGGAGAACGCCAGGTCCAACAGTGCTAGGTCGCCGCTGGCGAGCCAGCCTTGCAGCTCGTCTTGGCACAGGTAGTCGTGGGCGATATTGCGTTCGCCGAACAGCAACCAGTTACGTTGCTGGCCTTCGGCAATGCGCGCTTTCAGCAAGCTGCGCAGGCCGGCCAGGCCGGTGCCGTTGCCCATCAGGATCAGCGGCACCGGCGCGTCCGGCAGGTGGAAGCCGCTGTTGCGCCGCAGACGCAGGCTGATCGCGCCGCCGAGAGCCGCGTGTTCGGTGAGCCAACCCGAGCCCAGGCCCAGGCGGCCGTCGGCGTGGCGTTCCTGGCGCACGATCAGTTGCAGCACGCCGTCGCTGGCAATCGAGGCGATGGAGTATTCGCGCATGCTCAGCGGCACCAGAGCATCCACCAGCGCTTGGGCGTGCAGGCCGACCAGATGCGCGCGGTTGTCCGGCAATTGGCGAGTGGTCAGGGCCTGATCGAGCGTCTGTGCCAGCCCTTCGATGATTACGCCATCGCTGCCTTGCAGGCCCAGGCCCGCCAGAAAGTGCTCGACTGCCGACGCGGGATTACGCGGCAGGATTTCCACCAGGTCGCCAGCATCCCAATGCTGCGGCGACGTCGACGTGAGGCCCAGCAGGTACACGCCTTCGCCTGCGCTGCCGGGGTTGAGCAGGGTGCGCTGGCTCAGTGTCCAGTGTTCGTACTGGGCGCTGGGCCAGGCGGTGGCGGGGGCGTGGCCGGTCAGTTCGCCCAATTGTTGCTGCCAGTGCAGTAGGGCTTGGGTATCGCCGCTGTCCACTTCCACCGGGGCGAACAGCGCCGTGCCGCCCTGGTTGGTCAGCCAGAAATGCAGGCGCCGGGCGAAGCCGCAAAAGTGCGGGTACTGACGATCCCCGAGGGCCAGCACCGAGTAGTTCAAACCGTTGAGCGACAGAGCCTGGCCGAGCACGCCGCGCTCGAAACCACGGGCGCTGTCGGGGGCTTCGCCGTCGCCGAAGGTGCTGACCACGAACAGCGCGTTGTGCGCTTGGCGCAGGTCATCGGCATTGACGCTGCCCAGCGCCTGCACCTTCACCGGCAGGCCGGCGGCCTGCAATTGCCCGGCGGTCTGCCAGGCCAGTTGCTCGGCGAAACCGCTCTGGCTGGCAAAGCCGATCAGCCAGGCCGGTGCGTCGCTGAGGTTGGCGCCGAGGCGCTGGCGGGCGTCGCGCACTTGGCGTTTTTTGCGACGGCGATCCAGGTACAGCAACCAGCCGGTGATAAAGAACAACGGCATCAACAGCGAACTGACGGTCAACACGATCCGCCCGATCAAGCCGAAGTAGCTGCCGGTGTGCAGGGCATAAATGCTGGTCAGTAACTGAGCCTTGAGGCTCTTGTCGGCGTAGCGATCGTGGGATTTGACCTCGCCGGTGGCCGGGTCCAGGTTGATCTGGTTGAGCGCACGGTCATGGGGCGAGTCGCTCAGCAGGTAATACACGGTGGCCGGTTGCCCGGCAGCGCCTGGCATGCGGATGTTGTAGGCGCTCAGGTCCGGGCCGGCGTTGCTGTAGAGGCTGCTCCAGATCGCGTCGTAGTTGGCCACCGGTGCAGGGCCTGCCGGCGCTGGGCCGCGCGTGCGTACCCGTTCGTTCTGCGGGGCGTCGGACAGCAGTTGGGTCAGCCCTCGGCTGTACCAGTCGTAGGACCAGGACAACCCGGTGAGTGCCGCCAGCAGGTACAGCAGCAGGCACCAGGTGCCGAACACCGAGTGCAGGTCCCAGTTGAAGCTGCGGCCCTTTTTGCGCCGGTCCAGGGTCAGCCAGGCGCGCCAACTCGCCGCTTGGCGCGGCCAGCGCAGGTACAGGCCGGAGAGGCAGAAAAACACCAGGATCAGGGTGCAGGCGCCGGTGATCTGCCGGCCGGTTTCGCCGATGGCGAGGAA
Source organism: Pseudomonas rhodesiae (assembly GCF_013285305.1). Classification (NCBI taxonomy): domain Bacteria; kingdom Pseudomonadati; phylum Pseudomonadota; class Gammaproteobacteria; order Pseudomonadales; family Pseudomonadaceae; genus Pseudomonas; species Pseudomonas rhodesiae. Next base: position 1,118,523 of record NZ_CP054205.1, read on the forward strand.
GCGGTGCAGTTGCAGGACAAAACCGAACACGTCCTGGCCCACGGCGTCGCCCAGGTACTCGCCGGTGTATGGGTCGAAGTAGCGCATCGGGCCACGCCGTTCACCCGGCGGCGGGGTAAAGGCCACGCGCGCGGCGTTGCCGCTGTCGCGTTCCACCCACAGCATCGCCACGGTCTTGCCTTCGGCGGCTTCGAGCTTGCGCACCAGTTCGGCCGGTGGCAGCACCCCGGCTTCGCGTTTTTGCACGTGCAGGACGCTGGGATTGAGAGCCCGCAGTATTTCATCCTGGAACGACACCGCCGCACCGGTGATCCCCATCAAGGCCAGCACCAGCCCGGCGGTGATGCCGAAGAACCAGTGCAACTGAAACAGGGTTTTCTTCAACACGTCGGACCGCCTCGCTCATCGGGATATAAATGCCACGGCGCGCATTATGCCGTGGGTTGTCGAGAAACTTTGTTGTTTAACACGCAAAAGCCCCACGCATCGAATGCGTGGGGCTTATGGGCCAGCGTTTAGAAGTGGAAGCTGGTGGTCAGCAGCGCCGTGCGACCGGCCGCCTGGTTGGCGAAGTGGGTCGAGAAGGCTTTGTCGTAGTAGACCTTATCGGTCAGGTTCTGCACGTTCAGTTGCAGGTCGACGTTCTTGGTCAGCTTGTAGCTGGCCATGGCGTCGTAGCGGGTGTAGGAGGGCACATACACGGTGTTGCCCACGTCGCCGTAAACCTGGTCGACATAGAACGCGCCGCCGCCAACGGTGAACTTGGGTGTAAGGGCATAGGTGGTCCACAGACTGAAGGTGTTCTTCGGCGTGTTGGGCATCTGGTTGCCTTCGTTGGAACCGGCGCTGATCACCCCGTTGCGACCGTTACGGCCAGCCTTGACCAGTTCGCTGTCCAGGTAGCTGTAGCCGGCGAACACTTGCCATTGCTCTGTGATTTTGCCGCTGGCGGACAGTTCCAGACCATCGACCCGAGACTCGCCGGCGTTCTGGTAGGTGAGGGCATCCACCAGAATGCGCGTGTTTTTCTTCTCGGTGCGGAACACGGCGGCGGTCAGCGAGAGGCGGTCGTGGAACAGGTCCCACTTGGTGCCCAGCTCATAGTTGACGGTTTCTTCCGGTTGCAGATCGCTGGTGGCGGCGCCGGCGGACAGCGGGTTGCCGTCCGAACCTTCGCCGATCAGGCCGCCTGGCGGGGTGGCCGAGGTGGCGTAGGAGGCATAGATACTGCCGTTTTCCAGAGGCTTCCAGACCAGGCCGGCCTGCCAGTTGAAGAACTGGCTGTCGTCCTTGATTTTGCTGCGTGCCTTGACCGTCGCTGTAGGCACTGCGTTGGTATTGGCTTCGGTGTCGAAGGTGTCGTAGCGCAGGCCGACGTTAAGCAGCCATTTCGGGTCCAGTTCGATGGTGTCGAACACGTAGGCGGCGCGGCTGGTGGCTTTGGTGTTGGTGCCGTTGTAGTTGCGGGCGACGGAGCCGGTCCAGGCGTCGTCCGGGTTCGGGTTGCTCAGCGACGTGCATTGGCCGCCCAGGCCGCCTTTGGCCACGGTGCAGATCGGGTTGGCGTTCGGGCTCACGGTGTAGCTGCTGACGCGGGTTTCTTCGCCGGTGAATTCCAGGCCGGTGGAGTAGGTGTTCTTGAAGCCCAGGGCCTGGAAACTGCCGAACAGGTCGGTCTGGTTGGTGGTCGTGGTGGTGGTGGACACCCGCGAGTTGGCCCGGCGCCACACGGTTCCGAATTTGTTCACGTTGAGTTTGCTGTCGTCCGGCTGGGTCAGTACGTAGTCCTGGCCAGTGCTGCCGTGGCGCAGGGTGTTTTTCAGGGTCATGTTGTCGTTCAGATCGTGCTCGATGGAGAACGTACTGATGTCGGCGCGGGTCTTGCGGAAATCGCGGCCTTTGAGGCCGTAGAAGTTATCGCTGTCGCCGCCGTCGTTGGGTTTGTCGTGGACGTGGGCGGTGGCGGTGGCCGAACCGTAGCCGTAGGGAATCCCCGAGTCTGGCAGGTCGTCGCTTTCCAGATGGTAGTAGCTGAGGTTGACGCGGGTGGGGGTGCCCAGGCCGAAGGTCAGCGAAGGCGCAACGCCCCAGCGGTCGTAGTTCACGGCATCGCGCCCGGCCACGTTTTGCTCGTGGCTCATCAAGTTCAGGCGGAATGCGGCGCTGTCGTCGAGGAACTGGCGGTTCACGTCGAGCACGTAGCGGCGGGTCTGGTCGGAACCGTAAGTGAAGCCGCCGTTGGTGAAGTCCCGTGCCTGTGGGGTCTTGCTCACCAGGTTGAGGCTGCCACCGGCCGAGCCGCGTCCGCCGAAGGACGAGTTCGGGCCTTTGCTGACTTCGATGGATTCGATGTCGAAAATCTCACGGCTCTGGCCGCCGGTGTCGCGCACGCCGTCCAGATAGGTGTCGCCTTGGGCATCGAAACCGCGGATAAACGGACGGTCACCCTGAGGGTTACCGCCTTCACCGGCACCGAAGGTGATACCCGGTACGGTGCGCAGCGCATCCTGCAACGAGGTAGCGGCGGTGTCCTTGAGTACTTGTTGCGGCACCACAGTGACCGAGCGCGGTGTGTCCACCAGCGGTGCGGTGTATTTCTGCGAGGCAGCTTTTTCCACTTGGTAAGAGGTGTCGTCCTGTTCCTGGCCGGTAATGCTGGTGGCGCCCAGAGAGATGCTATTGCGCTCGCCTTTTTGTTCGGTGTCTTCAGCCGCTTGCGCCAAGTGGGCGGCAGAGCTGGCGCTCAGAGCGACGCCGATGGCCGAGGCCAACATGCGTGGTGAACCGGCAGATGTTTTTGTTGAAGTGCGCGACATGACGTGTCCTTTCCCCAAGGATGTGAGGCGGCGGAATATAGGGTGAACACGACTTTCTATCAATTGCGATACATTGCTAATTGCACTGAATTTACATTCTTTACACTTTTTGCTTACGGTTTTTACGATCTCATCCGTCCTTAGGTTTTACAGCGTGGATAAGAATCAATACCATTGGCGTCCCTCCGCACCCAGGTACTGCCCCATGCTGCTGCACATTCCCGGCCTGTTCTCCCGCGAGGAGGTGCAGCGCATCCGCCAGGCCTTGGAAAACGCCGATTGGGCCGACGGTAAAATCACCGCCGGGCACCAATCGGCCAAAGCCAAACACAACCTGCAATTGCCCGAAGGCCACCCCTTGGCCAAGGAAATCGGCACGGCGATGCTCGAACGCCTGTGGCAAAACCCGCTGTTCATGTCGGCGGCGTTACCGCACAAAGTGTTCCCGCCGCTGCTTAACTGCTACACCGCCGGTGGCAGTTTCGACTTTCATATCGATAACGCCGTGCGCCAACCCAAGGGCAGCCCTGAGCGGGTGCGCACCGATTTGTCGTCCACATTGTTTTTCAGCGACCCGGATGACTACGACGGCGGCGAACTGGAGATCCAGGACACTTTCGGCCTGCAGCGGGTCAAGTTGCCGGCCGGCGATATGGTGCTGTACCCCGGGTCCAGCCTGCACAAAGTCAACCCGGTGACCCGGGGCGCGCGTTACGCCTCATTCTTCTGGACCCAGAGCCTGGTGCGCGAAGACAGCCAGCGCACATTGCTGTTCGAGATGGACGGCGCGATCCAGCAGTTGACCCGGGATGTGCCCGATCACCCGGCGCTGATCCAGCTCACCGGCACTTATCACAACCTGCTGCGTCGCTGGGTTGAGGTTTGACATGAGCTTTTTGTTGCGTCGCCAAGAGGTGCTCACGGTCGAGCAATTGCAGAGCATGCTTGATGACTCCCCGGTGCGCGCCGCCCAGGCGATCCTGGTCGCGGCGAAGGAAGGGCTGGTGGATGCCCAGGCGTTGCTGGGGCAGATTCTGCTGGACGGGCGCGGTATCGAACGCGATCAAACGCTGGCGCTGCGGTGGTTTCGCATTGCGGCACAAGGCGGGCAGTTGATGGCGCGCAATATGCTCGGACGTTGCTTGGAACACGGTTGGGGCTGCGCCGTCGACGAAGCGGCGGCCGCGCGGGAATATTGCCTGGCGGCCGAGGCGGGGTTGGACTGGGGGTTGTACAACTACGCCAACCTGCTGGCCACCGGGCGTGGTGTTGCACAGGATCAAGCCCAGGCATTGGCGTGCTATCGCCAGGCCGCCCAAATGGGCCATGCCAAGTCGATGAACTTGCTCGGGCGGTATCTGGAGGAAGGACAGTGCTGCCCACGGGATCTGGAAGCCGCGCAGCAGTGGTATCGCCGTTCAGCCGAGGGCGGGGATTTTCGCGGGCAATTCAGTTATGCGGCGGTGCTGGCGGGTAATGGCCAGATCGAAGCGGCGTTGGCATGGCTGCGCAAAGCGCTGGCGGGCGGGAACCTGAAGTTTCTGCGGGTGGCCCACACCGCGCTGGCGGCGGCGGATGAACCGAGGATTCGGGCGATGGCGCAGGCTTATCAACAACGAGCCCAACAGTTGGAAACCCTATAGGAGCGAACCGCTCGCTCCTATAGGAAGCACGGCTTAGACGTAGTAGGACTTCAATGGCGGAAACCCATTGAACTCAACGGCGCTGTAGCTGGTGGTGTACGCACCGGTGGACAACCAGTACAAACGATCACCGATCGCCAGGTTCAGCGGCAGGCCGTACTTGTAGTTTTCGTACATGATGTCGGCGCTGTCGCAGGTCGGTCCAGCGATGACCACTTCTTCCATCTCGCCTTTCTTCTCGGTCCAGATCGGAAACTTGATGGACTCGTCCATGGTTTCGATCAGGCCGGAGAACTTGCCCACATCCGTGTACACCCAACGCTCGACGGCGGTGCGGGATTTACGCGCCACCAACACCACTTCGCTGACCAGAATGCCAGCGTTGGCGATCAACGAACGGCCGGGCTCCAGGATAATTTCCGGCAGATCGTCGCCGAAGTCTTCCTTGAGGAAGCGGATGATTTCCTCGGCATAGGTTTCCAGGCTGTTGGTGCGGGTGATGTAGTTGGCCGGGAAACCGCCGCCCATGTTGATCAGCTTGAGGTGGATGCCGTCTTCTTCTTTCAGGCGCTCGAAGATCACTTTGACCTTGGCGATAGCCGCGTCCCACACGCTGATATCGCGCTGTTGCGAGCCGACGTGGAACGAGATGCCGTACGGCACCAGGCCCAGGTCACGGGCCAGGATCAGCAGGTCCATGGCCATGTCGGTCTGGCAGCCGAATTTGCGCGACAGCGGCCAGTCAGCGGTGGTGGAACCTTCGGTGAGAATGCGCACATACACTTTCGAGCCCGGCGCGGCCTTGGCGATATTGCGCAGGTCCGCTTCGGAGTCGGTGGAGAACAGACGCACGCCCTTCTCGTAGAAGTAGCGGATGTCCTTGGATTTCTTGATGGTGTTGCCGTAGCTGATGCGGTCGGCGCTGACGCCACGGTCCATGACCTTGTCCAGCTCGTAGATCGAGGCGATGTCGAAGCTCGAACCTTTGTCTTTCAACAGGTCGATGATCTCGACGGCCGGGTTGGCCTTGACCGCGTAATAAACCTTGGCGAATTCGAAACCGGCGCGCAGGTCATCGTAGGCCTGGCTGATCATCGCGGTGTCGATCACCACGAACGGGGTTTCTTGCTTGTCGGCGAACGCCTTCATTTTGTCAAAAGTGGCGCGCGCGAAATAATCTTCGACGTTGATCGACATGCTGGGAACTCCTAAGGGCAAACTGTATTGATCAATGGGTACAACTGAACGTCCTCCGTATCCCCACTTTGGTTCGCCTACTTCCCAAGGCATGTCGCCGAAAGCAAAAAGGCCATGGGATAAGCTGCCCTTGGCCTTGCTGTCTCGTCGTCAGTACTTGAGCCGGATGGATCGTTTCCAGCATGGACGTTCGGCGCGAACTTTAGGGCGTGAGGGGCCATAGATCAACTAAAAATGTCGCGTTTTTGCACGCGTTCGTCGCGCTGCGTTGTGCAGCTACTTATGTAACCGACCGGTGTGACGGAATGATGTTCCCCGGATGGGGGTAATTGAAGGTATTTCCCCGATAGATCACGGACCCAATGTGGGAGGGAGCAAGCCCCCTCCCGCACAAGATCAGGCCAGGGCGGTCTCGGCAGGGGAGACGATGCTGGTCTTGCCCCCACGGGACTTACCGGAGCTCAGGTACTCGGCAATCGACTCTTGCGTTACTTCCCCCAGGAACACCCGCTCGGCATCCATCACTGGCAACCACGAGCGATTGAACTCGTACATGCGCGACAACAGGATGCGCAAGTGCTCGTCATACGCCGCCGTGGCATTGAACTCACGCAGGTACTGGCCGCAAGTGCCGGTCTGACGGTGCAGGTCGCGACGGCGCACATAGCCCAGTGCCTTGTTCTCGGCGCAGGTCACCACCACGTAGCGACGGTCGTGCTCGTCCATCAGTTCCAGTGCATCGGCCACCGGGGTTTCCGGGCTCACCGACGGGGCGTTGTCCGCCGCGTCTTCGGCCTTGACCAGCAGCAGGCGCTTGAGGGTGCTGTCCTGGCCCACAAAGTTGCTGACGAATTCGTCGGCCGGGTGTGCCAGCAACGTATCCGGGTGGTCGATCTGCAACAGCTTGCCGGCGCGGAAAATCGCGATTTTGTCGCCCAGCTTGATGGCTTCGTCGATGTCGTGGCTGACCATGATCACCGTCTTGTTCAGCGCCCGCTGCATCTCAAAAAACTCGTTCTGGATCATCTCCCGGTTGATCGGGTCGACCGCGCCGAACGGCTCGTCCATCAGCAGCAACGGCGCATCCGCCGCCAAGGCGCGGATCACGCCAATCCGCTGTTGTTGGCCACCGGACAATTCACGCGGATAGCGATGCAGATACTGCTTGGGCTCCAGCTTGATCATGCTCATCAACTCGCGGGCGCGGTCGTGGCATTTCTGTTTGTCCCAGCCGAGCAGTTTCGGCACGACCACGATGTTCTCTTCGATGGTCATATTAGGGAACAGGCCGATCTGCTGGATCACGTAGCCGATATTACGGCGCAGGGTCACTTCGTCGAGGTCGGTGGTGTCTTCGCCGTTGATCAGGATCTTGCCCGAGGTGGGTTTGATCAGGCGGTTGATCATCTTCAGCGTGGTGCTTTTGCCGCAGCCCGATGGCCCGAGGAATACACAGATCTCGCCTTCATTGACGGTCAGGCTGACATCGTTGACGGCGGTGACGGTTTTGCCGTTGCTTTGGAACGTCTTGGACAGGTTTTGAAGTTCGATCATTTGAGCAATCCTTTTGGAGTCAGCGAGCGTTGCAGCCATTGCAGAAGCAGGTCGGCGAAGATGGCCAGCAGGCTGACCAGTACGGCACCGACGATCAGCATCGACATATCGCTGCGGCTGATGGAGGCCAGAATCAGTACACCCAAGCCACCGGCGCCGATGGTGGCGGCGATGGTCATCACACCGATGTTCATCACCACGGCAGTGCGCACGCCAGCGAGGATCACTGGCACCGCGATGGGCAACTCGACCATGCGCAGGCGCTGGCCGAAGGTCATGCCGATGCCTTTGGCGGCTTCGCGAATGCCCGGCTCCACGCCGGTGAGGGCCAGGTAGGTGTTACGCATGATCGGCAGCAGGGAGTAGAGGAACACGGCGGTAATGGCCGGCATCGGCCCCAGGCCCTGACCGAATTTGGAGTAGAACGGCAACAGCAGGCCGAACAGGGCGATGGAAGGCACCGTTAGCAACACGGTGGCGCTGGCTTGCAGCGGGCCGGCCAGCGTCGGGAAGCGCGTCATCAGGATGCCCAGGGGCACACCGATAAAGATCGCCAGGATCACCGCGATACCGACCAGGGTGATGTGCTGCCAGGTCAGGTGCAGGACTTGGGCCCAATCAAGATGGGAAAAGGCGTTCAGGAATTCCATGTCTTCTCCTCGTTAGTTGATCGGATGCTGGCGCAGAAAGTCAGCGGCCACGGCGGACGGGCTTTCGTGATCGACATCGACCCGCGCGTTGAGTTGGCGCATGGTTTCGTCGTCGAACAGCGCGGCCAGCGGCTTGAGGTCGGCGGCCAGTTGCGGGTGCGCGTCCAGGTAGGCCTGGCGCACTACCGGCGCGGCGGTGTAGTCCGGGAAGTAATGCTCGTCGTCCGCCAGCAGTTTTAATTTGAAGGCGTTCAAGCGACCGTCGGTGGTGTAGACCAGGCCGGCGAACACTTGGCTATTGCGCAGCGCGGTGTAGACCAGGCCAGCGTCCATTTGCCGGGTGTTTGCGCGGGTCAGGTTCATCTCATACAACTTGACCATGCCGGCCAGACCGTCGGAGCGATTGGCGAACTCGGTGTCCAGCGCGACCAGGCGATGTTCCCGGGTGTTTTCCGCCATCGCCTGGGTGAGGTCGCTGATGCTGTTGATCTCGGGATGTTCCTGCGCGACCTTCTGCGGCAACGCCAGGGCATAGGTGTTGCTGAAGCGCGACGGTGCCAGCCAGACCAGGCCCTTTTTCGCGTCGAGTTCTTTGACCCGAGCGTAGGACTGTTCGCTGTCGAGTTTCTCGTCGATGTGGTTGTAGGCCACCAGCGACACACCGGTGTATTCCCATAACAGGTCCAGTTGCCCGCTTTCCTGGGCACTACGCGCCAGGTTGCTGCCAAGGCCGCCGGTCACTTGAGGGGCATAGCCCTTGGTGCGCAAGTATTGGGAGGTGATCTCGGCGAGCAGGGTCTGTTCGGTGAACACCCTGGCGCCGATGCGGATTACCGGTTTTTCCGCGGCTTGTGCAAACCCTGCGCACAGCAGGACGCAGCTCAATATCAGTGTCAGCTTTTTCATGTGAATTCCTTTGCCAAGCCTTAAGACGGACGCAACCCGCGTTCCAGCCAGAGGCGGCTGGCCATGGTCACCAGGCCGTCCAGCAACAAGGCCAGCAGTGCCGTGCATGCGGCGCCGAGCAACAGTTGCGGCTGATTGTTCAGGGCGATGCCGGGGAAGATCAGACTGCCCAGGCTGTTGGCGCCGATCAGAAACGCCAGGGGCGCGGTGCCCACATTGATCGCCAGCGCCACGCGCACGCCGCCGATGATGATCGGCACGGCATTGGGCAACTCCACGCGAAACAGCACCTGGCGCGGGGTCATGCCGATGCCGGTGGCGGCTTCTTTGAGCGAGCCTTGAACGTTTTTCAGGCCTTCGTAGGTGTTGCGCACGATAGGCAGGAGGGAGGCGAGGAACAGCGCGAAGATGGCCGGGCCGCTGCCGATGCCGAGGACGCCGAGGGCGATGGCCAGTACGGCCAGGGGAGGGACGGTATTACCGATGTTGAAGATTTGCATGAAGCGTTCTGCGCGCCCGACCATGTGCGGTCGACTGAGCAGGATACCGGCGGGGATGCCCACAACGAGGGCCGCCAGCATGGAGACTAGAACGAGAACTAAGTGAGCTTGCAGGTAAAACAACAAATCGTCGCGGTACAACTCGATCGTGTTGATGCCGATCCAGTGGATCAGCAGGGCCAGGAGCGCGACGACAACCGCGCCTCCTATCAGCCCTTTGCCATAGCGAATAGCCACAGGCGGACTCCTTTTTTCTTCTGTCGACGAACACATTCCTGCGTGGCATGCCATGGCTGGCTGTCAGCGAAAAGTGAACGCGAAATGCAGCTCGCCAATGCCGTCAAAAGCGGCATGAGTTCGAACCATAAGCGCAGCCTCGTCAGGCTAACTTGCTGATTTTTCAGCCCCTGTTACGAGTGCGATAGCAGGGGAGTGGACGTCTCTACCTTTTAAAAGGTTCCACACTTGGCACCATTTAGCCACCCCTGATCGGGTGAACGGTGGTCCGTCACCTTGGGTTTGCGCTATACTCGCCGCCCTTTTTTGACTCACCTGCCAGGCGATCTCCCATGACCCACCAGGCCGCCGAAGTCGCGAAACGCCGCACTTTCGCCATTATTTCCCACCCCGATGCCGGTAAAACCACCATCACCGAGAAGCTCTTGCTGATGGGCAAGGCAATCGCAGTGGCCGGCACGGTGAAATCCCGCAAATCCGACCGCCATGCCACCTCCGACTGGATGGAAATGGAAAAACAACGGGGTATCTCCATTACCACGTCGGTCATGCAGTTCCCGTATCGCGATCACATGGTCAACCTGCTCGACACCCCGGGGCACGAAGACTTCTCCGAAGACACTTACCGCACCCTGACCGCGGTGGACTCGGCGTTGATGGTGTTGGACGGCGGTAAGGGCGTCGAGCCGCGCACCATCGCGCTGATGGACGTGTGCCGTCTGCGCGATACGCCCATCGTCAGCTTTATCAACAAACTCGACCGCGATATCCGCGACCCGATCGAGCTGCTCGACGAAATCGAAGCCGTATTGAAGATCAAGGCCGCGCCGATCACCTGGCCGATTGGTTGCTACCGCGACTTCAAAGGCGTGTACCACCTGGCCGATGATTACATCATCGTCTACACCGCCGGCCACGGGCATGAACGCACCGAAACCAAGATCATCGAAAAACTCGACTCCGACGAAGCCCGCGCCCACCTGGGTGACGAGTACGACCGCTTCGTCGATCAGTTGGAGCTGGTGCAGGGCGCCTGCCATGAATTCAACCAACAGGAATTCCTCGACGGCCAGCTGACCCCAGTGTTCTTCGGGACCGCCCTGGGCAACTTCGGCGTCGACCATGTGCTCGACGCCGTGGTGGACTGGGCCCCGCGCCCGCTGCCACGGGTGGCCAACGAACGTACCGTGGAACCGGTGGAAGAGAAGTTCACCGGCTTCGTGTTCAAGATCCAGGCGAACATGGACCCCAAGCACCGCGACCGTATCGCGTTCATGCGCATCTGCTCCGGCAAATACGAAAAAGGCATGAAGATGCGCCACGTGCGCACCGGCAAGGACGTGCGCATCGGCGACGCCCTGACGTTCTTCTCCTCCGAGCGTGAACAGCTCGAAGAAGCCTACGCCGGCGACATCATCGGCCTGCACAACCACGGCACCATCCAGATCGGCGACACCTTCACCGAAGGCGAAGCGCTGGGCTTTACCGGTATCCCGCACTTCGCCCCGGAACTGTTCCGCCGCGTGCGCCTGCGCGATCCGCTCAAATCCAAGCAATTGCGCCAAGGCTTGCAGCAACTGGCGGAAGAGGGCGCCACCCAGGTGTTCTTCCCCGAGCGCAGCAACGACATCATCCTGGGCGCCGTGGGTGTGCTGCAGTTCGATGTGGTCGCCAGCCGCTTGAAAGAGGAATACAAGGTCGAATGCTCCTACGAGCCGATCACCGTGTACTCCGCGCGCTGGATCGAATGCGCCGATAAGAAAAAGCTGGAAGAGTTCTCCAACAAAGCCGTGGAAAACCTCGCGCTCGACGGCGGCGGGCACCTGACCTACCTGGCCCCGACCCGCGTCAACCTGGCGCTGATGGAAGAGCGCTGGCCGGACGTGAAATTCCGCGCGACCCGCGAGCACCACTAAACAACATCTGGGAGGGGGCTTACCCCCCGATAGCAGTGTGTCAGCCCTGAATGTACTGGCTGACACACAGCCATCGGGGGCAAGCCCCCTCCCACTTTTTTTACCGCGTTGTGTCTAACCGGAACTTTGGTTAGGCGGAAATTGGCTATTAGCTAGCGGGCCAAATTGTAGCGAATTTGCCAGCACATCTTGGCCCAGATGTGGGAGGGGGCTTGCTCCCGATGGCAGTGTGTCAGCCCTGAATGTACTGGCTGACACACAGCCATCGGGGGCAAGCCCCTCCCACTTTTTTTACCGCGTTGTGTCTAACCGGAACTTGGTTAGGCGGAAATTGGCTATTAGCTAGCGGGCCAAATTGTAGCGAATTTGCCAGCACATCTTGGCCCAGATGTGGGAGGGGGCTTGCCCCCGATAGCAGTGTGTCAGCCCTGAATGTGCTAGCTGACACACAGCCATCGGGGGCAAGCCCCCTCCCACTTTTTTTACCGCGTTGTGTCTAACCGGAACTTGGTTAGGCGGAAATTGGCTATTAGCTAGCGGGCCAAATTGTAGCGAATTTGCCAGCACATCTTGGCCCAGATGTGGGAGGGGGCTTGCCCCCGATAGCAGTGTGTCAGCCCTGAATGTACTGGCTGACACACAGTCATCGGGGGCAAGCCCTCTCCCACATTTTTCTCCACCAGGCGTTAGATTGGCGAGAATCCGGCATCCGGTCTAGCGTTTAACCACCGACTGCCAAGGAGACCACCGTGCGAAAGGCTCAATGCGCCATATCCCTGCTGTTGCTGGCCTGCCTGTGGCTGACGACCCTCCCGGCACTGGCTGACGCAGGCACGCCTCAGTGGAAAGACACCGGCCCGGTCACCAAGAAAAAGCAGAAAGAGGTCAATTCCGGCAGCTGGCAACCCCAGGCCCAACCGGCTCCGAAAGAGGACGCAGAAAACCCCTACAACGAAGGGGAAGACAGCGAAACCTATGACGATGGCAACAAATAGCCGCCGCAAAAAGAAAGCCCCTCCCGCCAGGCTGATGCGCAACCTGATGGGAAGGGCTGTGAAACTCTGCTACTGATCGGTCCGGCGCGCTCAGGCGACGAATTGTTCCGCGTAGTGGCAAGCCACCTGACGGTTATCCAACGCTCGCAATTGCGGCTCCTCGGTGCTGCAACGCTCGGTGGCGTACGGGCAGCGCTTGTGGAACGCGCAACCCGGTGGCGGGTTCAAGGGGTTGGGCAACTCGCCGACGATTTTGATCTTCGGTTTGTTCGGATCCGGATGAATGGTCGGCGTGGCCGACAGCAGCGCCTGGGTGTAGGGATGCAGCGGGCGCGCGTAGATGTCTTCCTTCGGACCGACTTCCACCGGGCGACCGAGGTACATCACCATCACATCGTCGGCAACGTGTTGCACCACCGCCAGGTTGTGGGAAATGAACACGTAGGCCGTATTGAATTCCTGCTGCAGATCCATGAACAGGTTGAGCACCTGAGCCTGGATCGACACGTCGAGCGCCGAGGTCGGCTCATCCGCCACCAGCACTTTGGGTTGCAGCATCATCGCCCGAGCCAGTGCAATCCGCTGGCGCTGGCCGCCGGAGAACATGTGCGGGTAGCGCTGATAATGCTCGGGGCGCAGGCCCACTTGCTTCATCATCGCCTGCACTTTCTCGCGGCGTTCGGCGGCGGACAGGTTGGTGTTGATCAGCAGCGGTTCGCCCAGTTGATCGCCGACTTTCTGCCGTGGGTTCAACGAGGCGTAAGGGCTTTGGAACACCATCTGCACGTCTTTGCGCAATTGCTTGCGCTGGGCCTTGTCGGCACCGGCGACTTCCTGGCCGGCGATTTTCAGCGAGCCCGAAGACGGCTCTTCAATCAGCGTGAGTGCGCGGGCGAGGGTGGACTTGCCGCAACCCGACTCGCCGACCACGGCGAGGGTCTTGCCGGCTTCCAGCTCGAAGGACACACCATTGAGGGCCCGCACGGTGGCGTGGCCCTTGAACAGGCCACGGGACACTTCGTAGTGACGGGTCAGGTCGCGGGCGGTAAGAACGACGGCCATTACGCCACCTCCTGGTTCAAGGGGTAGAAGCAGCGCGCGAGGCTGTTGGTTTTGGGATCGAGGCCCGGGCGCTGGGCACGGCAGGATTCCTGCACATACGGGCATCGCGGCGACAGCAGGCAACCCTGCGGGCGATCGTAGCGGCCGGGCACGATGCCAGGCAACGTGGCCAGGCGGGTGGCGCCCAGGCTGTGCTCGGGGATCGCCTTGAGCAGCGCTTCGCTATAAGGGTGCGCGGGAATATCAAACAGTTGCGGCACCTGGCCGACTTCCACGGCCTGGCCGGCGTACATCACGCACACGCGCTGGGCGGTTTCGGCCACCACGGCGAGGTCGTGGGTGATCAGCACCAGGCCCATGTTCTGCTCTTTTTGCAGGGCCAGCAGCAGGTCCATGATCTGCGCCTGGATGGTCACGTCCAACGCGGTGGTCGGTTCGTCGGCGATCAGCAGTTTCGGCTCGCCGGCAATTGCCATGGCGATGGCTACGCGCTGGCTCATACCGCCGGACAGTTGGTGCGGATAGGCGTCCATTCGGCTGGCGGCGCCTGGGATCTCAACTTTTTCCAACAATTCGATCGCGCGTTTGCGTGCCTGTTTGCCGGACATTTTCAGGTGCAGGCGCAGCACTTCTTCAATCTGGAAACCCACGGTGTAGCTGGGGTTCAGCGCGGTCATCGGGTCCTGGAACACCATGGCCAGGTCTTTGCCGACGATCTGGCGACGTTGACGGTTGCTCAGCTTGAGCATGTCCTTGCCGTCGAAGGTCAGCGCATCGGCGGTGACGATACCGGGGTGCTCGATCAGGCCCATCAGCGCCATCATGGTCACGGATTTCCCCGAACCCGACTCGCCCACGATGGCCAGTACTTCGCCCTTGTCCACGGACAGGTCGAGGCCGTCGACCACCGGCACGGCGGTTGCGTCGCCGAAGCGTACGTTGAGATTCTTGATTTCTAACAGTGACATGGGAATCTCCTCAGGCGGCGTTCTTGAGTTTCGGGTCCAGCGCATCGCGCAGGCCGTCGCCCATCAAGTTGATTGCCAGCACGCTGAGCAAAATGGTCAAACCAGGCAGGCTCACCACCCACCAGGCGCGTTCGATGTAGTCACGGGCCGAAGCCAGCATGGTGCCCCACTCCGGGGTCGGCGGTTGTACGCCAAGGCCGAGGAAGCCCAGGGCCGCGGCATCGAGGATCGCCGAGGAGAAACTCAAGGTGGCCTGCACGATCAGCGGCGCCATGCAGTTGGGCAGCACGGTGATGAACATCAGGCGCGGCAGGCCGGCACCGGCCAGGCGCGCGGCGGTCACGTAGTCACGGTTCAACTCGCCCATCACCGCGGCGCGGGTCAGACGCACGTAGGACGGCAGCGACACGATGGCGATAGCGATCACGGTGTTGATCAGGCCAGGGCCGAGGATGGCGACGATGGCCACGGCCAGCAGCAGCGACGGCAGGGCAAGCATGATGTCCATCAGGCGCATGATGGTCGGGCCCAGCAGACGCGGGAAGAACCCGGCGAACAGACCCAGCAGGATGCCCGGGATCAGCGACATCACCACCGACGACAAACCGATCAGCAGCGACAGGCGCGAACCCTGGATCAGGCGCGAGAGCAGGTCACGGCCCAGTTCGTCGGTGCCCAACAGAAACTGCATCTGCCCGCCTTCCAGCCACGCCGGCGGGGTGAGCAGGAAGTCGCGGTATTGCTCGCTGGGGTTATGCGGCGCGACCCACGGGGCGAATATCGCGCAGAACACGATCAGCAACATAAACAGCAGGCCGGCAACCGCGCCTTTGTTCTTGGAAAAGGCTTGCCAGAATTCTTTGTACGGGGACGGGTACAGCAGGCTTTGATCGACTGCTGACACTTGAGTAGGTGTGGTCATGGTCATGATCTCAGCGCTGGTGACGGATGCGTGGGTTGGCGAAGCCGTAGAGGATATCCACCACGAAGTTCACCAGGATCACCAGGCAGGCGATCAGCAGAATGCCGTTCTGCACCACTGGGTAGTCCCGCGCGCCAATGGCTTCGATCAGCCATTTGCCGATGCCGGGCCAGGAGAAGATGGTTTCGGTCAGCACAGCGCCGGCCAGCAGGGTGCCGACTTGCAGGCCCACTACGGTCAAGACCGGGATCAGCGCGTTGCGCAGGCCGTGCACGAACACCACGCGTGTCGGCGACAGGCCCTTGGCCTTGGCGGTGCGGATGTAGTCTTCGCGCAGCACTTCGAGCATCGAAGAACGGGTCATCCGCGCGATCACCGCCAGCGGAATGGTGCCGAGCACGATGGCCGGCAGGATCAGGTGGTGCAGGGCGTCGAAGAACGCGTCCGGCTCGTCAGCCAGCAGCGTGTCGATCAGCATGAAGCCGGTGCGCGGCTCGATGTCGTAGAGCAGGTCGATGCGCCCGGAAACCGGGGTCCAGCCCAGGCTCACCGAGAAGAACATGATCAGGATCAGGCCCCACCAGAAGATCGGCATCGAATAGCCCGCCAGGGAGATGCCCATCACCCCGTGGTCGAACAGGGATCCTCGCTTGAGTGCCGCGATCACCCCGGCCAACAGGCCCAGGATACCGGCGAACAACAGGGCGGCCATGGACAGTTCCAGGGTCGCGGGGAAGAGTGCGGTGAACTCGGTCCACACGCTGGTACGGGTGCGCAGGGACTCACCAAGATCGCCCTGGGCGAGCTTGCCGACATAGTCCAGGTATTGCGCATACAGCGGCTTGTTAAGGCCAAGGCGTTCCATTGCCTGTGCGTGCATCTCGGGGTCGACGCGGCGTTCGCCCATCATGACTTCTACGGGGTCGCCGGGAATCATGCGTATCAACGCAAACGTCAGCAACGTGATGCCGAAGAACGTGGGGATCAATAACCCCAGTCGGCGGGCAATAAAACTAAACATCTTGTGGTGTACCTCAATCAGCCGGTTAGGCAGGTTCGGCACCGCCCATGTCGACGGTGCCGAGCGTTTTTCTTATTTACTTCACCTGGGTGGTGGCGAAGTTATTAGTCGTCAGAGGGCTTTGGGTAAAGCCTTCGACGTTCTTGCGCATGGCGGTAAACATTTTCGGGTAGGCCATGGGAATCCATGGTTGGTCTTTCTCGAAAACATCCAGGGCTTGTTCATAGAGTGCGGCGCGCTCAGCGGGTTCAGCGTCAGCGCGGGCCTTGTCGATCAAAGCCTGAAACTCTTTGTTACACCAGCGGGCGTAGTTTTCGCCGTTTTTCGCAGCATCGCAACTCAGGTTCGGCGTGAGGAAGTTATCCGGGTCGCCGTTATCGCCGGCCCAGCCCGCGGACACCATGTCATGCTCGCCGGCCTTGGCGCGCTTGAGCATCTCGCCCCATTCCATGACTTTGATGTTCACTTTCAGGCCGATCTGCGCCAGGTCCGCCTGCATGCGCTGGGCGCCGAGCATCGGGTTGGGGTTGGTCGGGCCGCCGCCGTTACGGGTGAACAGGGTGAACTCGGTGCCTTCCGGTACGCCAGCTTCCTTGAGCAGGGCGCGGGCCTTGTCCAGGTCGCGCTCAGGGTTCTTCAACTTATTGTTGAAGCCCAGCAGGGTTGGTGGATACGGGCCGGTGGCGTCGATGGCGTTGCCTTTGCCATAGAGGGATTCGTTGTAGCCTTTCTTGTCGAACGCGATATTGATCGCGTGGCGCACCCGCGCGTCGCTCATGTACTTGTGGGTGGTGTTCAGGGCGGTGTACGCGGTGGTCATCGCCGCCAATTCCGCCACTTTCAGGTTTGGGTCGGCCTTCACGCTCGGCACGTCGTCGGGCTTGGGATACAGCGCGATCTGACATTCGTTGGCCTTGAGCTTTTGCAGGCGCACGTTGTTGTCGGTGGTGATCGCCAGGATCAGCGGATCGGCCGGCGGCTTGCCACGGAAGTACTCCGGGTTGGCCTTGAAGCGCACTTGGGCGTCCTTGGCGTAGCGGGTGAAGATGAACGGGCCGGTGCCGATCGGCTTGCTGTTCAGCTCATCGGTCTTGCCGGACTTGAGCAACTGGTCGGCGTATTCGGCGGAGTGAATCGAGGAGAACGCCATGGCCAGGTCGGCCAGGAATGGTGCTTCAGGACGGGTCAGGGTAAAGACGACGGTGTGATCGTCGGTTTTCTCTACGCTCTTGAGCAGTTCTTTGAAGCCCATGCTCTCGAAGTACGGGTAGCCCACGGTGGACTTGTTATGCCACGGGTGATTCGGGTCCAGCTGGCGTTTGAAGCTCCAGAGCACGTCGTCGGCATTCAGGTTGCGCGTGGGTTTGAAGTAATCGGTGGTGTGGAACTTGATGTCTTCACGCAGGTGAAAGGTGTAGGTCAGGCCATCGGCGCTGATTTCCGGCAGGTCCTTGGCCAGCGCGGGAACCACTTCGGTAGTACCGGGCTTGAAATCCACCAGACGGTTGAACACGGTTTCGGCCGCGGCGTCCGCGGTGACGGCGGTGGTGTACAGGACCGGGTCAAAACCCTCCGGGCTGGCTTCGGTGCAGACCACCAGGGGTTTGGCCGATACGCCGATAGCTGCGCTCAATAGCGCGGCGGCAACGGCAGCTTGTAGCGGGAGCATTTTCATTCAGAGCCCTCTGCAATCGATGGGACCAGACAAGCGTAGACGGCAGGCTCTTCCTGAGCCTGCCGTCTGCCTGGTGCTAATTAAAGAATGTTGAATGGGATGGTGGTGACCAGACGGAACTCTTTGATGCTGCCGTCCGCCTGGAACTCGCTGCCACGGTGCTCTACATAAGTCGCGCGTACGGTAGTGGCTTTGAGGGGGCCGCTTTGCAGGGCGTAAGAGGCGCCTACACCGTATTCCTGATGCTTCTCGCCGTCTTGGGACTGGATGCCGTCGTAGGCGAACTTGGCCCGGCCGTTGTTGCCGGTGTAGTGAGTACCGTCGATACCCCAGCCGCGAGCCGAGTAGGCGTTGAATTTCAAGCCTGGTACACCGTACTCCGCCATGTTGATGGCGTAGGCGACCTGGAAAGACTTCTCGTTCGGGCCGTTGAAGTCCGAGGTCAGGGAGTTGGCCAGGTAGATGCCGTTGGTTTCGTGCAGGTAGTCGAAGTACTCGTTACCGTTCACTTGCTGGTAAGCGAAGGTCAGGCTGTGTGCCTGGTGAGTCAGGCCCAGGGACAGGGAGAAGGTATCGTTGTCGATTTCCCCCATCTCTTTTTTGCCTTCGTCGACAGTCTTGTAGTAGTTGAAGCCGGTAGTCAGCCCCAGTTGCGAAGTGTCGCCCAATTCGTGGGTTGCACCGAAGTAGTACTGGTTCCAGAAGTCCTTCACGTTGGCGGCGAAGAAGCTGGTTTTCAGGCTTTTCAGCGGCTGGTAGTTCACGCCCAGGGTCGATACCTTGTCGGTTTCCTGGGTGCCGTTGCCGTATTCGCTACGGAATTTCGACAGGCTTTGTTCGGTACGTGGCGAAACGCGATCGAAGATACCGCCCTGGAACGACAGGTTGCTGAACTCTTCGCTATTGAAGCTCACACCTTCGAAGCTTGAAGGCAGTGCACGGTTGCCGATGGTGTCGACGATGCCGCTGCTGAAGTTCTGGCGACCTGCGGTCAGAGTGGTGTTGGACACGCGGAATTGCACGTTGGCCAGGCCCAGTTTGCTCCACTGATCTACGGCGTTGCCGTCGGAGTCGGCCAGGGTGCGGTTGGAGCCGCCTTTGATGTCACGCTTGCTGCGGTCCAAGACCAGCGCGTTGTAAACCGCTACTTCTGTCTTGACACCTACAGTGCCCTGGGTGAACCCCGAGCTTGCGTTAAGGATAGTGCCCTGCACCCAGTTGGTACGGTTGCGGTCGGTGAGAGTTTCGCCGTGTTTCTCGTATGAGAAGGTGCCGCCACGGTATTTGCTTTCATGGGAGTACCAGTTACGCGTGGTGCCGCCCAGGCTGAAATCTTCGATAAAGCCTTTGGCTTCGCTTTGCGCGCTGGTGCCGGCCAATGTCGTCGGAACGAATTCCTGGCTGGCCGGTTCTGCGTAGGCGGTGGCCGTGATGCTGCTGATGGCCATAGCCAGAAGCACTTTGCTGCTCAGTTTCATGGGTGGAGCTCCTTTGGTTCTCTTTTTTTATGCCGGTCTTTTTAGGTGAACCGGCTATTGGTGTGTAACTCGTTCAAGCTGTTGCAAACGTTTGCCGTAGGAAAAATCCCAATAAAAGGCTGCACGTTTGCAGCAGGGCAGCCTTCGCCCTGCGCAATCCGGTTATTTTCTTATGGGGTAATACTGACGCCCGAGAACACGTTGCGGCCGAAGGGGCTGACTTTGAACCCTTCGACTTTGACGCTTAACGGCTGGTTGACCGTCGAGTGGGCGACGGGCGTGATCGGCACCTGCTGCTTGAGCAGTTGCTGCGCCTGTTTGTATAGAACAGTCCTTTGTTCACGGTCGGTTACGACCTTGGCTTGCTTGATCAGCTTGTCGTACGCCGGGTCACACCACATCGAGTAGTTGTTCCCACCGATGGCGTCGCAGCTGTAGAGGGTGCCCAGCCAGTTGTCCGGGTCACCGTTGTCGCCGGTCCAGCCGATCAGGCTGACATCGTGCTCACCGTTCTTGGTGCGCTTGATGTATTCGCCCCACTCGTAGCTGACGATCTTGACCTTGAGGCCGATCTTGGCCCAGTCGCTTTGCAGCATCTCGGCCATCAGCTTGGCGTTGGGGTTGTACGGCCGTTGCACCGGCATCGCCCACAGGGTGATCTCGGTGCCTTCCTTCACGCCGGCGGCCTTGAGCAGTTCCTTGGCTTTTTCCGGGTTGTAGGCGGCATCTTTGATGGTTTCGTCGTAGGACCATTGTGTCGGCGGCATGGCGTTGACCGCCAGCTGCCCGGCGCCCTGGTACACGGCATTGAGGATGCTTTGCTTGTTCACCGCCATGTCCAGCGCCTGGCGCACTTCAAGCTGGTCGAAGGGCTTGTGACGCACGTTGTAGGCGATGTAACCGAGGTTGAAACCCGGTTTGGTCAGCAGTTGCAGGTTCGGGTCGGCCTTGAGCGCATCGACGTCCGCCGGACGCGGGTGCAGGGTCACCTGGCATTCGCCTGCCTTGAGTTTTTGCACGCGCACCGAGGCATCGGTGTTGATGGCGAAAATCAACTGGTCGAGCTTCACGCGGCTCGGGTCCCAGTATTGTTTGTTGGCCACGTAACGGATCTGCGAGTCTTTCTGGTAACGCTGGAATACGAACGGCCCGGTGCCGATCGGCTTCTGGTTGATGTCGCTGGGCTTGCCTTCCTTGAGCAATTGCTCGGCGTATTCGGCTGACAGAATCGCGGCGAAGCTCATGGCGATGTTTTGCACGAACGCGGCGTCCACCGTGTTCAGGGTCATCACCACGGTATACGGGTCGGTTTTCTCGACCTTGGCGATGTTCTTGTTCAGGCTCATCCCGTTGAAGTACGGAAACTCGGTGGGGTAGGCCTTGCGGAACGGATGATCCGGGTCAAGCATGCGGTTGAAGGTGAACAGCACGTCGTCGGCATTGAAGTCCCGCGTCGGCTTGAATTCCTTGTTGCTGTGGAATTTCACCCCTTCACGCAGATGGAAGGTGTAGGTCAGGCCATCTTCTGAAATATCCCACTTGGTCGCCAACCCAGGTATTACGTTGGTCGCGCCTTTCTCGAACTCGACCAAGCGGTTGTACAGCGGCTCGGCCACGTCGTTGTCGGTGGCGGTGGTGTACTGCGCTGTATCGAACCCTGCGGGGCTGCCTTCGGAGCAGAACACCAGGCTCTTCTTGTCGGCGGCTTGGCCCATCGTGGCCACAGCCAGCAGGCTGGTGCCAAAAATTGCGGATAGAACGGTGGTATGGCGCATGACGATCCCGATCCTTGTTTGTAGTTGTCATCAGCGAGCAACCGCCCAGCCTTTCGGACTGGGAGACATCACTGATCCCACGCACAGCAAGTGCCTTTCCCATATGGCTACCGCTGCTGTCCTACGACGTTATGGGTCGCGGAGTTCGCAGTAAATGCGCCAAATCGGATTGACCTTGTAGGCAACGGAGTCGCGGACCGCAGTTCGTTGCTGTAGGACGCAACGGATGCGGGCGTGGTCTGTTTCCTACTGGTCTGGCGGATGCAATAACGGCGACGTTATGAAACGTCGCCGTCACTGGTCCTTACTTGCCGCTTACGCTCACGCCATAGAAGGAGTTCAAGCCAAACGGGCTGATCTTGAAGTCCTGTACGGTGTTACGCATGGGTTGATACACCGTCGAGTGCGCGATAGGTGTCATCGGGACTGCATCTTTGAGGATATGTTGCGCCTGCTTGTACAGCTCGGTGCGTTTAGCGACGTCGGAAGTGGCCTTGGCCTCTTTCACGATGCCGTCGAATTTCTTGTCACACCACTTGGAGAAGTTGTTACCGGCCAGCGAATCGCAGCCGAACAGCACGTTCAGCCAGTTGTCCGGGTCACCATTGTCGCCGCTCCAGCCAATGATCATGGCCTGGTTCTCGCCGCCTTTGGAGCGCTTGATGTACTCGCCCCACTCGTAGCTGGTGATCTTGACCTTGAGGCCGATCTTCGACCAATCGTTCTGCAGCATTTCTGCCATCAGCTTAGCGTTCGGGTTGTACGGACGCTGAACCGGCATGGCCCACAGCACGATCTCGGTCCCTTCCTTGACGCCGGCTTCCTTGAGCAGCGCCTTGGCTTTCTCAGGGTCGTACTTGGCGTCCTTGATGGTGGTGTCATAGGACCATTGGGTCGGCGGCATGGCGTTGACGGCCAGTTGGCCTGCGCCCTGGTAGACGGAGTCGATGATCTGCTGCTTGTTCACCGACATGTCCAGCGCCTGGCGTACGCGCAGGTCAGCCAGCGGGTTGGGCTGGTCGCTGCCTTTGATTTTGTCCATGACGTTGTAGGCCACGTAGCCCAGGTTGAAACCGGCCTGGTGCGGCAGTTTCAGGTCTTTGTCTTCGCCCAGCGCCTTGAGGTCGGCCGGACGTGGGAACAAGGTGATCTGGCATTCGTTTTTCTTGAGCTTCTGGATACGCACCGACGGGTCAGTGGTGATGGCGAAGATCAGGTTGTCGATCTTCACGTCTTCAGGCTTCCAGTAATCCTTGTTGCCGGTGTAACGGATGTTGGAGTCTTTCTGGTAGCTCTTGAACACGAACGGGCCAGTGCCGATCGGCTTCTGGTTGATGTCCGCAGGCTTGCCTTCTTTCAGCAGCTGCGCCGCGTATTCCGCCGACTGGATCGACGCGAAGCTCATGGCCAGGTTCTGGATAAATGCCGCGTCCACGGTGCCAAGGGTGAACTTGACGGTGTGGTCATCGATTTTTTCGATGTTCTTGATGTTGGTGTCCATCCCCATGTCCGTGAAATACGGGAACTCGGTGGGGTAGGCCTTACGGAATGGATCGTCTTTGTTGATCATCCGATTGAAGGTGAACAGTACGTCGTCAGCCGAGAATTCACGAGTGGGCTTGAAGTACGGGGTGGTGTGGAACTTGACGCCTTCGCGCAGATGGAAAGTGTAGGTCAGGCCATCCGGGGATACGTCCCAGCTGGTGGCCAGGCCAGGTACCACGGCGGTGCCGCCGCGTTCGAACTGGCTCAGACGGTTGAACATGGTTTCGGCCGAAGCATCGAAGTCTGTTCCGGTGGTGTACTGGCCTGGATCGAAACCGGCCGGGCTCCCTTCGGAGCAGAACACCAGGTTAGTCGCCGCATGGGCGAATGGGGCCGCGGCCATAAGGCCCGCGCTCACTAATAACGGAAGGACTGCGTGTTTAAGCATGTTGGCCTCATGATTTGTTGTCATTTTTGGTGGTGAGGGCGACCTCGTGAGTCGGCCTGCGGATACTTATGCAGGCGCCATACCCAATGCAAGACGTTGAACTGTTGCAAGGCGCAAAGAGTGGTACGAGCGTACAGGAATGTCGCAATTATGAAAGTTTTGACATATTTGCGCCTGTTTTGAGGGTTTTTTCGGTGCGCAGGCTGCACCAAGAAGGGCCAACCGAGGCGTCTAGCGCACTCGGTTGGGGCGTCACTGTTACTTCTCCAGACTCACGCCATAAAAGGGCGTGAGCCCAAAGGGGCTGATTTTGAAGTCTTTGACTTCCTTGCGCAGAGGTTGGAAAACCGTCGAGTTCGCAATAGGCGTTATAGGTACTTGTTCCTTAAGAATTTTTTGTGCCTGTTGATACCACTTGATGCGCTGCTCGCGGTCGTTGCTCACTTTGGCCTGCTGCACCAGTTTGTCGTACGCCGGGTTACACCATTTGGCGTAGTTGCTGCCCTTGACCGCGGCACAACTGTAGAGCACGCCGAGCCAGTTGTCCGGGTCGCCGTTATCGCCGGTCCAGCCGTAAATCATGGCGTCGTGCTCGCCATTTTTGGCCCGTTTGATGTACTCGCCCCATTCGTAGCTGACGATATTGGCGTTGATGCCCACCTTGGCCCAATCCTGTTGAATCATCTGGGCCGACATGCGCGCATTCGGGTTGGATGCGCGTTGTACGGTCATCGCCCACAGGTTGAGGGTGGTGCCGGGTGCAACCCCTGCTTCTTTTAGTAGCGCCTTGGCTTTGACCGGGTCGTAGGGCGCGTCCTTCACCGATGGATCATAAGACCACTGGGCCGGTGGCAGCGCGTTCTGCGCCAATTGTCCGGCACCTTGATACACCGCTTTGATAATCGCCTGCTTGTCGATGGCCATGTCCAGAGCCTGGCGCACTTTCAACTGATCCAACGGCGGATGCGTCACGTTGTAGGCCAAGAAGCCCAGGTTGAAACCGGCTTGTTGCAGCACGCGCAGATTCGGGTCCTGTTTCATCACCTCAATGTCGGCAGGGCGCGGATAGCCGCTGACCTGGCATTCGCCGGCCTTGAGTTTTTGCAGGCGCGAAGCGGCGTCGGGGGTAATCGCGAAGACCAGGTTGTCGAGCTTCACATCCTCGGGTTTCCAATACTGTTTATTGGCCACGTAGCGAATCTGCGAGTCCTTCTGATAACGCTTGAATACGAACGGCCCGGTGCCCACCGGCTTCTGGTTGATATCTTCGGCCTTGCCGTCTTTCAACAACTGGTCCGCGTACTCGGCCGATTGCACGGAGGCAAAGCTCATGGCCAGGTTCTGCACGAACGCGGCATCGACGTTGTTCAGGCTGAAACGTACGGTGTGCTCGTCGAGTTTGTCGACGCTCTTGATCGTGGTGTTCAGGCCCATGTCGGTGAAGTACGGCGACTCGGAAGGATAAGCCTTGCGGAACGGGGTTTCGGCGTCCAACAGGCGATTGAAGGTGAATAGCACGTCATCCGCGTTGAAATCACGAGTGGGTTTGAAGAAGTCAGTGGTGTGGAACTTGACGCCTTCTCGCAGGTGGAAGGTGTAGGTCAGGCCGTCGTTGGATACCTCCCAGCGGGTCGCCAACCCAGGCTCGACCTCAGTGCCGCCGCGCTTGAACTGGGTCAGGCGATTGAACACGGTTTCGGCGGACGCATCAAAGTCGGTGCCACTGGTGTATTGGCTAGGGTCGAACCCGGCAGGGCTGGCTTCGGAGCAATAGACCAGAGTGCTGGCTGCGTGCGCTGCGGGCATACAGGCCAGGAGACTGGCGGCGAGGAGCAGCGGTTTGAAGGCAATTCTTTCCATGGAGACCCCTGAAGTGGCTGGCATACAAAAGCTGGCCATACGAAAACGGCTGTCTGCGAGGTTACCGTCGTTCTGGGGGTGTGAGGTAGTGACAACGCGAGCTCTGATTGAGCCTGATCGGCGTGCCGACATTGGAAGGGGCGTTTCAACGACTATTTAGCGACACCAGCAGGGCGCGAAAAAACGGCTGCGGAGTCTTTATGGCGTGGTCATGCGGGCAGCTTTTGGTAAAGCAAGAAACGCTGCCCGGAGGCAGCGTTGTTATTAGAGGTCGGGCTCGGGTAATCAGGGGATCTGAACTTCAATCACCCCATCCGCCGACATAGTGACCTTACTGGTGCCGGGTTCCACTTCGGGGGCCGGTGCCGCATCCATCATGGCGGCCTTCATCATCATTGCGCCGCGCTCGTAAGGTTGCGGGTAGCCATTGGTGTTGAAGTTTAAGTTGACGATTTTGTAACCCTTGCCGCCCAACGCATCGGTGGCCAATTGGGCACGGGCCTTGAAGGCTGCTACGGCGTCTTTGAGCAAGGCGTCTTCACTGGCCTTGCGGGTGCTATCGGCGATGGTGAAGTCCATGTTTGCCATTTTCAGGGTGTTGAGCAGTTCGCCCGTGAGCTTGGACAGCGCCGGGAAATCCGCACTTTCCAGGCGCAGCTCGGCACGTTCGCGCCAGCCGGTGATTTTCTGGTTCTTGTTGTCGTAGATCGGGTAGCTGTTACGGCTGCCTTGACGCAAGGTGACGGCCTTGACTTCGCGGGCCTGGCCCAACGCTGTGTTCAAGGTAGTGGTGATGTCGGCTGCGAGTTTGGCGGGGTCGGCGTTTTGAGCTTCGGTGTAAAGGGTCACGATCATCTTGTCGCGGGCTACTTCCTGGCTGACCTCCGCACGCAGGGAGATCTGGTTGTAGTGCAGTTCATCGGCCGCCATCGCCGAAAGGCTGGCCAGGGTGCTGGCGCTAAGGGTTAGAACGGCTGCGCTGCGAATGAAACGAGACATAAAAGCTCCTTGGGTTGATCCTGTGGATATGACTGTAGACGTTGATGTCGGGTTCTTCGGGTTTACACATTCACTACAGGTTGTCGTGTGGGCGACGAACGGTCATGCAGCGTGCCTGCGTCAAAGAGCCACACACGCCGTGCCAGCCGGTCTGCTTCGTTTATACTCCTGCCGATCCGCCTGCAGCACTCATCGGGAGAGCTCATGCTCGCCGCCGTAAAACTGACTTCCGCCACTCGCCAGAACCTCTGGCGCCTGACGTTCATTCGCATCCTGGTACTGGCCGCGCAGGCCGGCTCGGTTGGGCTTGCCTATTGGTTCGATCTGCTGCCGCTGCCGTGGCTGCAACTGGGCGTGACCCTGGGTTTTTCCACCGTGCTATGTGTGTTTACCGCCATCCGGCTGCGCACCACCTGGCCGGTGACCGAGCTGGAGTACGCCCTGCAACTGGCCTGTGATCTGTTTATCCACAGTGTGTTGCTTTACTTCTCCGGCGGTTCCACCAACCCCTTCGTTTCGTATTACCTGGTGCCTCTGACCATCGCCGCCGTGACCTTGCCGTGGCGCTACTCGGTGGTGCTGTCCGGGATCGCGCTGACCCTCTATACCCTGTTGCTGGCTCAGTTCTATCCGTTGCAGACGTTCCCTATCGCTCGGGAAAACCTGCAGATCTACGGGATGTGGTTGAGCTTTGCCCTGTCGGCCGCCGTGATCACTTTCTTTGCCGCGCGCATGGCCGAAGAACTGCGCCGGCAGGAAGAACTGCGGGCCATTCGCCGTGAAGAAGGCTTGCGCGACCAGCAATTGCTGGCCGTGGCCACTCAAGCGGCCGGCGCGGCTCACGAATTGGGTACGCCGCTGGCGACCATGAGCGTGCTGCTCAACGAGATGACCCAGGACCATCACGACCCGGCGCTGCAAGAGGATCTCGGCGTGCTGCGCGAACAGGTCAAGCAGTGCAAGCAAACCTTGCAGCAACTGGTACGCGCCGCCGAAGCCAACCGCCGCCTGGCGGTGGAGATGCAGGACGTGACCCAGTGGCTCGACGAAGCCCTGAACCGCTGGCACCTGATGCGCCCCGAGGCCAGTTACCGATTCCATCTACTGGGGCAGGGCCCGGTGCCGCGCATGGCGCCGCCGCCGGACTTGACCCAGGCGCTGCTCAACCTGTTGAACAATGCTGCTGATGCCTGCCCAGAAGGCCTCGAAGTGCAGTTGGACTGGGACACGGAAAACCTCACCATCAGCATTCGCGACCACGGTGCGGGCGTGCCGTTGGCCATTGCCGAGCAGATCGGCAAACCGTTTTTTACCACCAAGGGCAAGGGCTTCGGCCTCGGTCTGTTTTTGAGCAAGGCCAGCGTGACCCGCGCCGGCGGCTCAGTGAAGCTCTATAGTCATGAGGACGGCGGCACGCTCACCGAGCTGCGCCTGCCCCGTGTCGCACGAGGAGATATCGATGAGTGATGAGATCCAAGTCGAAGGCGAAGAACTGCCGCACCTGTTGCTGGTAGATGACGACGCCACGTTTACCCGCGTGATGGCGCGCGCCATGAGCCGTCGCGGTTTTCGGGTAAGCACCGCCGGTTCCGCCGAAGAGGGCCTGACCATCGCCCAGGCCGACCTGCCGGACTACGCCGCGCTCGACCTGAAAATGGACGGCGACTCCGGCCTGGTGCTGCTGCCCAAATTGCTGGAATTGGACCCGGAAATGCGCGTGGTCATTCTCACCGGTTACTCCAGCATCGCCACGGCGGTCGAGGCTATCAAGCGCGGTGCCTGCAATTATCTGTGCAAGCCGGCGGACGCCGACGACGTGCTCGCCGCGCTACTGTCCGAACATGCCGACCTCGACACCCTGGTGCCGGAAAACCCGATGTCGGTGGACCGCTTGCAGTGGGAGCATATCCAGCGCGTACTCACCGAGCACGAAGGCAATATCTCCGCCACCGCCCGTGCTCTGGGCATGCATCGCCGGACGTTGCAGCGCAAGCTGCAGAAGCGCCCGGTACGGCGCTGAACCCCGACTGAACGAATCGCTTCAGCTTGTAGGACGTCCTGAACCGATCGCCTATGATCGGCTCAAACGCCTGTGATGTTTTTCCTACCGAGCCTGAACGATGAATCAGAACGCTGAGTACTCCGCAGTCAATGACGCGGTGCGGGGGCAATTCTTTCGACGAACCTGGGCGATGATCACGCCCTATTGGCGCAGTGAAGAGAAGGGCAAGGCTTGGTTGTTGTTGGTGGCGGTGATCGGCCTTTCGCTGTTCAGCGTCGCGATCTCGGTGTGGATCAACCATTGGTACAAGGACTTCTACAACGCCCTCGAAAAGAAGGATACGGCCGCTTTTTGGCAATTGATCGGTTATTTCGGTGCAATTGCCGCCGTGGCGATCCTGGGCGCGGTGTATCGCTTGTACCTGACCCAGATGCTGACCATCCGCTGGCGCGCCTGGCTCACCGAAAAGCACTTTGCGCGCTGGCTCGCCCACAAAAACTACTACCAGCTGGAGCAGGGCGGTTACACCGATAACCCAGACCAGCGGATTTCCGAAGACCTCAACAGTTTCACCACCGGCACCTTGAGCCTGGGGCTCGGGCTGTTGCGCAACGTCGTCAGCCTGGTGTCATTCTCGATCATCCTGTGGGGTGTTTCGGGCAGTATCGAAGTGTTCGGCATCACCATCCCAGGTTATATGTTCTGGTGCGCATTGTTGTATGCCGCCGTCGGCAGTTGGCTCACCCACCTGATCGGACGACGCTTGATCGGCTTGAGCAATCAGCAACAGCGCTTCGAGGCGGACCTGCGTTTTTCCATGGTGCGTGTGCGCGAGAATGCCGAGAGCATCGCCCTGTACAACGGCGAACCGAACGAAAACCAGCG
This sequence comes from Pseudomonas rhodesiae, assembly GCF_013285305.1. Classification (NCBI taxonomy): domain Bacteria; kingdom Pseudomonadati; phylum Pseudomonadota; class Gammaproteobacteria; order Pseudomonadales; family Pseudomonadaceae; genus Pseudomonas; species Pseudomonas rhodesiae. Next base: position 1,147,517 of record NZ_CP054205.1, read on the forward strand.
TTTGAGCGAACGCTTCAGCAAGGTTTGGCATAACTTCTGGGACATTATGAAGGTGTCCAAGCGCTTGACGTTTTTCACCGCCGGCTACAGCCAGATCGCAATCATCTTTCCATTCATCGTTGCCGCGCCGCGTTACTTCACCGGCAAGATCGAGCTGGGCGAGCTGATGCAAATCAATTCGGCGTTCGGCAACGTGCAGGATAACTTCAGCTGGTTTATCAGCGCGTACACCGAGCTGGCCAGCTGGCGCGCCACCAGCGATCGTCTGTTGAGCTTCCAGCAGGCCATGAGTGAAAACGAGCAGCGCCCGGCAGCCATCGACGTCAGCTCGGAGGGGGAGCGCCTTGTGGTGCAAGGGTTGGGCATGAACCTGGCGGACGGCCGCCATCTGCTGACCGATGCGAACATGGTGGTCGAACCGGGCCAGCGTGTGATGCTCAGTGGCCGCTCTGGCAGCGGTAAAAGTACCTTGCTGCGCGCGATGGGGCATTTGTGGCCGGCCGGCCACGGCAGCATTCGCCTGCCGGCCAAGCGTTACTTGTTCCTGCCGCAAAAGCCTTACCTGCCCATCGGCACGTTGAAGGCTGCGTTGAGTTACCCACAGGACGACGGCGTCTATTCGGCGCAACGTTATGCACAGGTCTTGCAAACCTGCCGCTTGCCGCATCTGGTGGACCGTCTGGATGAGCCCAACCACTGGCAGCGCATGCTTTCACCGGGCGAGCATCAGCGCTTGGCCTTCGCCCGCGCGTTGCTGTATGCCCCGCAATGGCTATACATGGACGAAGCCACATCGGCGATGGACGAAGAGGATGAGGCCACGCTGTATCAAGCATTGATCGATGAACTGCCGGGGTTGAGCATCGTCAGCGTCGGTCACCGCAGCAGCCTCAAGCGCTTCCATGGCCGGCATGTGCGGATCGAAGGCGGCTGGCTTCAAGAGCAACCCGTGGCCTGAAGTCCAATATCTAAAGAACGAGGCCCAACAAAAAGCCCGGTTGATCATCGATCAACCGGGCTTTTTTGCGGCTTGAAAAGACTTACTTCTTCAAGCCGTAATGCTCATCGAGCATGCCGGGGGCATCCGCCGTTTTTGGCGCGTAGTCCCGTGGCGGTTCCTGATTTTCCCGGGGCGGGGTCAGGCGTTCCCGTGGTGTTTGCGGTGCATCGGAGTGCAGCGCGGCCAGCAGGCGCTGGCGGGTAATGTCGTCGAGAGCCAGGCGGTTAGCGCCATCGGCGAGATGATCCTGTACTTCCTGGTAGCTCTGAGTGAGCTTCTTGACCAGGGTCGCAGTGCTATTGAAGTGGGTAACAACCTCGTTCTGATAACTGTCAAAACGTTCCTGGATGTCATCGAGCTGACGCTGCGTGCGGTTAGGCGCGGCATTCGGCAGCAGGCGAGCAACCAGGAATCCAATGGCGACACCGGCAACCAGGGCAAGAGTCGGCAACAACCAAACTAAGAGCGAGTGTTCCACGAGTCCTTCCTCTATAAACGGCTTTGCTTTACGTTAACGGCTCGGACCTGCGCTGTATACCGCGATTAAGCTCGCAATGATGTCATGCACAGATTTTTAGCTAGACGAGTCGACCCATTGAGAGGTCACGGAGTTCATTCCTTGCTCATGCGTGAAACCCCCGTTTTGATCGATGGCCCGGTAGGCCAGTTGGAAGCCTTGTACCTGGATCAGCCCGAACCACGTGGCCTGGCGCTGATCTGCCACCCTAACCCGGTGCAGGGCGGGACCATGCTCAATAAAGTCGTGTCGACCCTGCAACGCACCGCCCGCGATGCCGGTTTGATCACGCTGCGCTTCAATTACCGTGGCGTCGGTGCCAGTGCCGGCACTCACGACATGAGCAGCGGCGAAGTGGACGACGCCGAAGCGGCCGTCACCTGGCTGCGGGAAAAACACCCGGACCTGCCGATCACCTTGCTCGGGTTTTCCTTCGGTGGTTATGTGGCGGCGAGCCTCGGCGGGCGCCTGGAGGCCAAAGGCGAAAAACTCGCGCACCTGTTCATGGTCGCCGCTGCCGTGATGCGTTTGAGCGATAGCGATGTGCTGCCCCAGAACTGCCCATTGACCCTGATCCAGCCGGAAACCGACGAAGTAGTCGAGCCGCAGTTGGTTTACGACTGGTCCGCCGCGTTGAAACGCCCCCATGAGCTGCTGAAAGTGGCAGAATGCGGGCACTTTTTTCACGGCAAGCTCACCGACCTCAAGGATCTGGTGCTGCCGCGTCTCTCGAATTGATAGCAGTCTGATAAGCGATTACCCATGACGACTCGTACCCGTATCCTCACCGGCATCACCACCACCGGCACGCCGCACCTGGGCAACTACGCCGGTGCGATTCGCCCGGCCATCCTCGCCAGCCAGGATGCCAATGCCGATTCCTTCTACTTTCTGGCCGACTACCACGCCCTGATCAAATGCGATGACCCGCAGCGCATCCAGCGCTCGCGCATGGAAATCGCCGCGACTTGGCTGGCCGGTGGCCTGGATGTGAACCGGGTGACGTTCTATCGCCAGTCCGACATCCCGGAAATTCCCGAGCTGACCTGGCTGCTGACCTGCGTCGCCGCCAAGGGCCTGCTCAACCGCGCTCACGCTTACAAAGCGTCGGTGGATAAGAACGTGGAAGCCGGTGAAGACCCGGATGCGGGCATCAGCATGGGGCTGTATAGCTACCCGGTGCTGATGGCGGCGGACATTCTGATGTTCAACGCGCACAAGGTGCCGGTGGGCCGCGACCAGATCCAACACGTGGAAATGGCCCGCGACATCGGCCAGCGTTTCAACCACCTATTCGGCAACGGTAAAGAATTCTTCACCATGCCCGAGGCGTTGATCGAAGAAAGCGTCGCCACCTTGCCGGGCCTGGACGGCCGCAAGATGTCCAAGAGCTACGACAACACCATCCCGTTGTTCACCAGCGCCAAGGACATGAAAGACGCGATCTCGCGCATCGTGACCGACTCGCGTGCGCCGGGCGAAGCCAAGGATCCGGACAACTCGCACCTGTTCACGCTGTACCAGGCGTTTGCGACTAAAGCGCAAGAAGAAGAGTTCCGTGGCGAACTGCTGCAAGGCCTGGGCTGGGGCGAGGCGAAGAATCGTCTGTTCCAACTGCTCGACAGCCAGTTGGGTGAGGCCCGCGAGCGTTATCACCAATTGATGTCACGCCCTTCGGACATGGAAGACCTGCTGCTGGTCGGCGCCAAAAAGGCTCGCGCCGTGGCCGCACCGTTCCTCGCCGAGTTGCGTGAAGCGGTAGGCTTGCGTTCGTTCGTCAATCAGGCGGCCGCGCCGGTCAGTGCCAAGAAGAAAGCCGCCAAGACGGCGCGCTTCGTTAGCTTTCGCGAAGACGACGGAAGTTTCCGTTTCCGCCTGCTGGCCGCCGATGGCGAGCAATTGCTGCTGTCACGCAACTTTGCCGATGGCAAGGCGGCGGGCGCGGTGACTAAACAACTGCAAAGCGGTCAAGCGTTGGACGTACGCACCGAAGGTCTGCGTTTCAGCGTATGGCTGGACGGCGCCGCGGTGGCCGACAGCGCCGAGTTTGCCGACCCTGCGTCGCTTGACGCGGCCATCGAAGCCCTGCGCGTCGCATTGACCCCCCTCGAGGATTAACCCGACCAAGGGTTGATTGCCATTATCCAGGGCCGTCGTTACAGTGACGGCCCGTTTTTGTTGCCTTGCTAACGAAATTATGACGCCCCTAGAACGATATCAAGCTGATCTGAAACGCCCTGAATTCTTCCATGATGCGGCCCAGGAAACGGCGGTGCGTCATTTGCAGCGTCTGTACGACGACCTGCTCGCGGCCTCGCAAAGCAAGCCGGGGATGCTCAGCAAGCTGTTTGGCAAGAAAGACCACACGCCGGTCAAAGGCCTGTACTTCTGGGGCGGCGTGGGCCGTGGCAAGACTTACCTGGTCGACACCTTCTTTGAAGCGCTGCCGTTCAAGGAAAAAGTCCGCACCCACTTCCACCGCTTCATGAAGCGTGTGCACGAAGAAATGAAGACCCTGCCGGGCGAGAAAAACCCGCTGACCATCATCGCCAAACGTTTTGCCCAGGAAGCCCGGGTGATCTGCTTCGATGAATTCTTCGTTTCCGACATCACCGACGCCATGATCCTCGGCACGTTGATGGAAGAGCTGTTCAAGAACGGCGTGACCCTGGTCGCCACCTCGAACATCGTGCCCGACGGCCTGTACAAAGACGGCCTTCAACGTGCGCGCTTCCTGCCGGCGATTGCGCTGATCAAGCAACACACTGAAATCGTCAACGTCGACAGCGGCGTCGACTACCGCCTGCGTCATCTCGAACAAGCGGAGCTGTATCACTTCCCGTTGAACGAAGCCGCCCACGAAAGCTTGCGTAAGAGCTTCCGTGCGCTCACGCCGGAATGCACCCAGGCGGTGGAAAACGACAAGCTGGTGATCGAGAACCGCGAAATCATCGCCCTACGCACCTGCGACGACGTGGCCTGGTTCGAGTTCCGCCAGCTATGCGACGGCCCACGCAGCCAGAACGACTACATCGAATTGGGCAAGATCTTCCACGCGGTGATCCTCAGCGGCGTGGAACAGATGAGCGTCACCACCGACGATATCGCGCGGCGCTTTATCAACATGGTCGACGAGTTCTATGACCGCAACGTCAAGCTGATCATCTCGGCGGAAGTCGAACTCAAAGACCTCTACACCGGCGGTCGTTTGAACTTCGAATTCCAGCGAACCTTGAGCCGCTTGCTGGAAATGCAGTCCCACGAGTTCCTCTCGCGCGGCCACAAACCCTAAGTGTGGGAGGGGGCTTGCCCCCTCTCACATTGGTTTAAGCAGCCTGCTGGAACTGCTGGCGATACTGGTTCGGCGACAACTCGGTGTGCTGCCTGAACAGCCGCGCGAAGAAGCTCGCATCGTCATAACCCACCTCATAACTGATGGTCTTGATGCTCTTGCGGCTGCCTGAGAGCAGGCCCTTTGCCGTCTCGATGCGCAACCGTTGCAGGTAATGCAGCGGCTTGTCACCGGTGGCGGTCTGGAAGCGCCGCATGAAGTTGCGGATGCTCATGCCGTGTTCCCGGGCCACGTCTTCGAAGCGGAATTTGTCGGCGAAGTGTTCTTCGAGCCAGTGCTGGATCTGCAGGATGATCACGTCCTGGTGCAACTTCTGCCCGCCAAAGCCAATACGTCCAGGCGAATAGCTGCGCTGCACTTCATAGAGAATGTCCCGGGCCACAGCCTGGGCGATGTTGGCGCCGCAGAAGCGTTCGATCAGATAGATATAGAGGTCGCACGCTGAGGTGGTGCCGCCGGCGCAGTACAGGTTGTCGGCGTCGGTGAGGTGCTTGTCCTGATTGAGTTGCACCTTGGGGAAGCGTTCGCTGAAGGCGTTGAAGAAACGCCAGTACGTAGTGGCTTCCTTGCCATCGAGCAGGCCGGCTTCAGCCAGCCAGAACACCCCGGTGGCTTCGCCGCACAACACGGCGCCGCGTGCGTGTTGCGCGCGCAGCCAGGGCAGCACTTGGGGGTAGCGGCCGCACAGGGCGTCGAAATCATCCCAGAAGGCCGGCAACACGATGATGTCGGCGTCTTCCAGCCCGCCGTCCACCGGCATGATCACATCGCTGAAGCTGCGCACCGACTGCCCGTCGGGGCTGACCAGGCGCGTTTCGAACGCGGGTGTCAGGCCCAGGCCTTGTTGCTTGCCATAGCGCAGGCTGGCGAGGTGGAAGAAATCCTTGGCTTGCATGAGGGTTGAAGCGAATACCCGATCAATGGCCAAAATGCTGACGCGCCGTAATGGCGTGGAGATTTGGTTAGACATAATTTCAATTATTCTTATAGGGGAAAGTGGTCACCAGACGGCTGGATCGTCTTATTTTTTGTCGCATGTGTCCAGTGTCCCGTGACGCTTTGGCGGCATAGGCTCTGTGAGCTCGTCCTTGTCCGACAATCCAAACAGGTGCGCCATGATCCCGAGAACCTTGTTCAGCCCCGACCACGAACTCTTTCGTGAGAGCGTGCGCACTTTTCTGGAAAAAGAAGCCGTGCCGTTCCATGCGCAGTGGGAAAAGCAGGGCTATATCGATCGCGACCTGTGGCGTAAGGCGGGGGAGGCCGGCATGTTGTGCTCCCACTTGCCGGACACTTATGGCGGCTTGGACGCTGACTTTCTCTACAGCGCCGTGGTGATCGAGGAGATCGGCCGGCTGGGGCTGACCGGCATTGGTTTCTCCCTGCATTCGGACATTGTTGCGCCTTACATCCTGCACTACGGCAGTGAGGCGCTGAAGCATAAATACCTGCCGAAATTGATCTCTGGGGAGATGGTCACCGCCATCGCGATGACCGAGCCCGGCGCAGGCTCCGACCTGCAAGGGGTCAAGACTACCGCCGTGCTGGATGGCGATGAGTATGTGATCAACGGCTCCAAGACCTTTATCACCAACGGCTATCTCGCCGACCTGGTGATCGTGGTGGCCAAGACCGATCCCAAGGCTGGCGCCAAGGGTACCAGCCTGTTTCTGGTGGAGGCCGATACGCCGGGCTTTGCCAAGGGCAAGCGTCTGGAGAAGGTTGGCATGAAGGCGCAGGACACCTCCGAGCTGTTCTTCCAGGATGTGCGAGTGCCCAAGGAGAACATCTTGGGCCAGGCGGGGATGGGCTTTGCCTATCTGATGCAGGAGTTACCGCAGGAGCGTTTGACGGTGGCGATCGGCGCGCTGTCGTCCGCCGAGGCGGCGTTGGCGTGGACCCTGGAATACACCCGCGAGCGTAAGGCGTTCGGCAAGGCGATCGCCGATTTCCAGAACACCCGTTTCAAGCTGGCGGAGATGGCCACTGAAATTCAGGTCGGTCGGGTGTTTGTCGATCAGTGCATGGCGCTGCACCTTGAAGGGAAACTCGACGTGCCCACCGCCGCAATGGCCAAGTACTGGGCCACCGACCTGCAATGCAAAGTGCTCGACGAGTGCGTGCAACTGCACGGTGGCTACGGCTTTATGTGGGAATACCCGATTGCCCGCGCCTGGGCGGATGCGCGGGTGCAGCGGATCTATGCGGGGACCAATGAGATCATGAAGGAGATCATTGCGCGGTCGCTTTGATTTTTGCTGGTCATGAATGCGTCATCGGGGGCAAGCCCCCTCCCACATTGGAATGCATTTGAATGTGGGAGGGGGCTTGCCCCCGATAACGGTCTACAGACCAATCAGGGCGCCGGGTTCGGATGATCCTTCTGAATCGCCTCAATCCCTTCCAGTACTTCCTTCGATAGCTTCAGATCAGCACTGGCAATGTTGCTGTCCAGTTGCGCCAGCGACGTTGCGCCAATAATGTTGCTGGTCACGAACGGCTGTTGCGTCACGAAGGCCAAGGCCATCTGCGCCGGGTCCAGGCCGTGTTCGCGCGCCAGTGCCACATAGCGGCTGCACGCCGCCTCCGACTGCGGGTTGAAGTAGCGGCTGAAGCGGCTGTATTCGGTCAGGCGCGCCTTGGCTGGACGCGCACCGTTTTCGTATTTGCCGCTGAGCATGCCGAACGCCAGGGGCGAGTAGGCCAGTAGCCCGCACTGTTCGCGAATCGCGACTTCCGCCAGGCCCACTTCAAAGCTGCGGTTGAGCAGGTTGTACGGGTTCTGGATCGATACCGCGCGCGTCCAGCCGCGGGCCCCGGCCAAGGCCAGGAATTTCATGGTGCCCCACGGGGTTTCGTTGGACAGACCGATGTGGCGGATCTTGCCGGCCTTGACCTGTTCGTCCAGCGCTTCGAGGGTTTCCTCCAGCGGCGTGAGGTCGTCTTCGTCCTTGTGTTTGTAACTCAGTTGGCCGAAGAAGTTGGTACTGCGCTCCGGCCAGTGCAATTGATACAGGTCGATCCAGTCGGTCTGCAGGCGCTTGAGGCTGGCATCCAGCGCTTGGACGATGTGCTTGCGGTTGTGGCGCAGATGGCCGTCGCGAATGTAGTCGATGGTGTTGCCGGGGCCGGCGATCTTGCTGGCCAGAATCCAATCGGCACGGTCGCCGCGGCTTTTGAAGTAATTGCCGATGTAGCGTTCGGTGGTGGCGTAGGTATCGGCCTTGGGCGGCACCGGGTACATTTCAGCGGTGTCGAGAAAGTTGATCCCCGCGGCCTTGGCTCGTTCGATCTGCGCGAAGGCCTCTGCCTCGCTGTTCTGCTCGCCCCAGGTCATGGTGCCCAAGGCTATCGCGCTCACGTTCAGATCCGTACGGCCCAGCTGTCGATAATCCATCGGGTACTCCTTCGGGAAAACAATCATAAAAGCAGGTTGAATTTTTTTTCGCAATCTGCATAATTGCCCACCTCTTTCTGCAGTGGAAGTGATGCGCCGCCTGCCGAAGAATCTTGCCGTTGAACGGACGCGCCGACCCGAGCCCCCGATAGCGTCTGTATCCGGCTGCCTTTGACTTGTCAAAGTACGCACTATTCAGTAAGATCCGCCGTCTAATTTACAGGGCGGCCCCTGAGGCTATTAAAGAATGACAACTTTTACTGCAAAACCGGAAACAGTTCAGCGCGACTGGTTTGTCGTCGACGCCGCTGGTCAGACCCTGGGTCGTCTGGCCACTGAAGTCGCCAGCCGTCTGCGTGGCAAGCACAAGCCTGAGTACACCCCTCACGTCGATACCGGTGACTACATCGTGATCATCAACGCTGAGCAGGTTCGTGTAACCGGCAACAAAGCAAGCGACAAAATGTACTACCGTCACTCCGGTTTCCCAGGCGGTATCAAGTCTTCCAACTTCGAAGGCCTGATTGCCAAGAAGCCTGAAGCCCCGATCGAAATCGCGGTCAAAGGCATGCTGCCGAAGGGCCCACTGGGTCGCGATATGTTTCGCAAGCTGAAAGTCTATGCGGGCGCTGTCCACCCTCATGCTGCTCAGCAGCCCCAAGAACTGAAGTTTTAACGGAATAGTTCATTATGTCGGCGACTCAAAATTACGGCACTGGCCGTCGCAAAACCGCAACCGCACGCGTTTTCCTGCGTCCGGGCACTGGTAACATCTCGATCAACAACCGCTCCCTGGACAACTTCTTCGGCCGCGAAACTGCCCGCATGGTAGTTCGTCAGCCGCTGGAACTGACCGAGACCGTTGAAAAGTTCGACATCTACGTCACCGTTATCGGTGGCGGTGTAAGTGGTCAAGCTGGCGCAATCCGCCACGGTATCACTCGCGCACTGATGAGCTACGACGAAACCCTGCGTAGCGCTCTGCGCAAAGCTGGCTTCGTGACTCGCGATGCTCGTGAAGTTGAACGTAAGAAAGTCGGTCTGCGTAAAGCGCGTAAGCGTCCGCAGTACTCGAAGCGTTAATTCGCTTTACGTTCCAGAAGAACGCCCAGCCTCCTCACGGAGCTGGGCGTTTTTTATTGCCTGCAATTTATGCATAAAAATTGGCGTGACAACTTGCCACATCCGTAGACCCCCTATACTACAAGGCCTGGAGCCGGAGCTCCGGGTAATTCCCTTGTCAGAGGTGGGGCTTTTCATTACCATTCGGCAAAATTTTTATAAGTTCAGATTTAATACTTAGTAGACGCCTGATTTAACAGGCCAAAAAGCTGATGGGAGAGGACTGAATGAGCAATGACGGCGTGAATGCAGGCCGGCGTCGCTTCTTGGTAGCAGCCACATCCGTGGTGGGTGCTGCAGGAGCGGTGGGGGCTGCGGTCCCGTTCGTGGGGTCATGGTTTCCCAGTGCCAAGGCGAAAGCCGCAGGTGCACCGGTGAAGGTGAATGTCAGCAAAATCGAGCCAGGCCAGCAGATGATTGCTGAATGGCGCGGTCAGCCAGTGTTCATCGTTCGTCGTACCGAGGAAATCCTGGGAAATCTTAAAAAGATCGAGGGGCAGTTGTCTGACCCGAAGTCCGAGAAATCCGACCAACCCGCCTACGCCAAGAACGAAGTGCGTTCGATCAAACCAGAGATTCTGTTGCTGGTCGGACTCTGTACCCATTTGGGTTGCTCGCCAACCTTCCGCCCGGAAGTGGCCCCTGCCGATCTGGGCCAGGATTGGGTCGGCGGTTATTTCTGCCCATGCCACGGTTCTCACTACGATCTCGCTGGCCGCGTCTACAAGTCCCAACCTGCTCCGCTGAACCTGCCCGTGCCACCGCATACCTACGAAACTGACGACCTTATTGTCATTGGCCTCGATAAGGAGAACGCGTGATGAGCAAGTTCATGGATTGGGTGGATGCGCGCTTCCCCGCCACCAAAATGTGGGAAGACCATCTCAGCAAGTACTACGCTCCAAAAAACTTCAACTTCTTCTATTTCTTCGGCTCCCTGGCGCTGCTGGTGCTGGTCAACCAGATTGTCACCGGCGTGTGGCTGACCATGAGCTACAACCCTTCGGCGGAAGAGGCATTCGCCTCCGTCGAATACATCATGCGTGACGTCGAGTACGGCTCGATCCTGCGGTTGTTGCACTCCACTGGCGCTTCGGCGTTCTTTATCGTGGTCTATCTGCATATGTTCCGTGGTCTGCTCTACGGTTCCTATCAGAAGCCGCGTGAACTGGTGTGGGTCTTCGGCATGCTGATCTACCTGGCGCTGATGGCCGAAGCCTTTATGGGTTACCTGCTGCCGTGGGGCCAGATGTCGTACTGGGGGGCCCAGGTGATCATCTCGCTGTTCGGCGCGATCCCCGTGATCGGCAATGACCTGACCCAGTGGATTCGGGGTGACTACCTGATCTCCGGCATCACTCTGAACCGCTTCTTCGCCCTGCATGTGGTGGCGTTGCCCATCGTGATCCTGGGACTGGTGGTGCTGCACATCCTGGCTCTGCACGAAGTGGGTTCGAACAACCCGGATGGCGTGGACATCAAGAAGCACAAGGACGAGAACGGTATCCCGCTGGATGGCATTCCCTTCCATCCGTACTACACCGTCAAAGACATTGTCGGCGTAGTGGTGTTCTTGTTCGTGTTCTGCTCGATCGTGTTCTTTTTCCCGGAGATGGGCGGCTATTTCCTGGAGAAGCCTAACTTCGAACAGGCCAATGCCTTCAAGACACCTGAGCACATCGCTCCCGTCTGGTACTTCACGCCGTTCTACGCGATCTTGCGGGCCATCCCAGACAAGCTTATGGGCGTGATCGCCATGGGCGCGGCCATCGCGGTGTTGTTCGTACTGCCCTGGCTCGACCGAAGCCCGGTCAAGTCCATGCGTTACAAGGGCTGGCTGAGCAAGATCTGGTTGTGGGTGTTCTGCATTGCTTTCGTGATCCTGGGCGTATTGGGCGTACTGGCGCCAACCCCGGGGCGGACGTTGCTGTCGCAGGTCTGCACCTTCCTGTACTTCGCCTACTTCATTCTGATGCCGTTCTATACCCGGCTAGAGAAGACCAAACCGGTTCCGGAAAGGGTGACTGGCTGATGAAAAAATTATTCGTTGCATTGATGCTTGCGGCACTGCCGCTGCTGTCCTTCGCTGCCGAACATGGCGGGCCGGAACTGGAAAAAGTCGATATTGACGTATCCGACAAAGCCGCCATGCAGGACGGTGCGCGTACGTTCGCCAACTACTGCATGGGTTGCCACAGCGCCAAATTCCAACGCTATGAGCGCGTTGCCGATGACCTGGGCATCCCTCATGAAATGATGCTGGAAAAGTTGGTGTTCACTGGCGCCAAGATCGGCGACCACATGAACATCGGCATGCAGCCGGCGGACGCCAAGGCCTGGTTCGGTGCTGCACCGCCTGATCTGACCCTGGTCGCTCGTGTGCGTGGCACCGATTGGCTGTACAGCTATCTGAAGTCGTTCTACGAAGATCCGACACGCCCCTGGGGTGTGAACAACAAAGTGTTCCCGAACGTCGGCATGCCTAACGTGCTGGTCGGCCTGCAGGGGCGCCAAGTGGTAGGATGCAAGCAGGTTCAGGTCGTTGAGAACGGTAAGAAGCAATATGATCCGTTGACCGGCACGCCTCTGACCCATGAGGCCTGCGATCAATTGACCATCGTGCCTAAGACCGGTGCACTGAATGAAGAGCAGTTCGACGAGAAGGTCAAGAACCTGGTGACCTTCCTGGCCTACTCGGCTAACCCGGTCAAACTGCAACACCAGCGTATCGGTACCTATGTATTGCTGTACCTGGCCTTCTTCTTCGTATTCGCCTATCTGCTCAAACGCGAATACTGGAAGGATGTGCATTGATCCAACCGTAAGCAATTGCTGTTAATCTTGCGCGCCCAGCGGCATCTCTGAACCGTAGCGACCTGGTCATCAGGTACTACAGAGATGCTCTCTGGGCGCGCTCGTTTTTGAGCTTTCGATAATTTCAACAAGCGAGGAGGACCGCCATGGGCGTGACCAATCGGTTGGCCTGTTACTCCGACCCCGCCGACCACTATTCCCACCGAGTACGTATTGTGCTCGCAGAGAAGGGTGTCAGCGCCGAGATCATCAGTGTGGAGGCGGGCCGTCAGCCGCCGAAGCTGATCGAAGTGAACCCTTACGGCAGCTTGCCCACCCTGGTCGATCGTGACCTGGCGTTGTGGGAGTCGACCGTGGTGATGGAATACTTGGATGAGCGTTATCCTCATCCGCCTCTGCTGCCGGTGTACCCGGTGGCGCGTGCCAACAGCCGGCTGCTGATCCATCGGATCCAGCGTGACTGGTGCGGGTTGGTGGATGTGATTCTGGATTCGCGTACAAAAGAGCCCGCTCGGGTGCAGGCGCGTAAGGAATTGCGCGAAAGCCTGACCGGCGTTTCGCCGTTGTTCGCCGATAAACCTTTTTTCCTCAGCGAGGAACAAAGCTTGGTGGATTGCTGCCTATTACCCATACTCTGGCGCTTGCCGATTCTGGGCATTGAACTGCCTCGGCCTGCCAAGCCGTTGCTTGATTACATGGAGCGCCAGTTTGCGCGTGAGGCTTTCCAGGCGAGTCTGTCTGGTGTCGAACGCGATATGCGCTAAGGCTTAAGGAGCCGTTGATGAACTCCAGTCGACCCTACCTGGTCCGCGCGCTCTATGAGTGGATTGTGGACAACGATTGCACCCCGCACATGCTGGTCAATTCCGAATTTCCTGCGGTTCAGGTACCGCAGGGGTTTGCCAGTGATGGACAGATCGTGCTGAACATCTCGCCCAGTGCCGTGCGTCATCTGCACATGGACAACGAAGCGGTGAGCTTCGAAGGGCGTTTTGGCGGTGTGCCCCATACGCTGTATGTGCCGATTGGCGCCATTCTCGGGATTTATGCCCGTGAGAATGGGCAAGGCATGGTGTTTGATCTGGAGTCGCCCTTCGAGGATGACGAAACGATCGACAGCGAAGAGGGCGACGATATGCCGCCACCGGACACTGAGCCTCCGCGTCCCAGCGGTCGTCCTAGTCTGAAAGTGGTGAAGTGACAAAACGGCGTCGTTCGCACGTCGGTTGAAAAATGCCTCGGTCTTGCCGGGGCATTTTTTTGTCAAAAACTGCCTACGGCCTCGGTGCCGGCACCGGTGGTCAACGAGTTGTCGGGGTCCTTTTGCCAATAGGCTTGGTTGGCGTTGCTGAGGCTGCGGATCACACATTTCCATTTGATGGCTTGCTGGGTCGGCCATACCACGGCGCCGCTCCACCGCTGCGGCGCCGTGGGCTTCAGTGCGATGGCGTGGGCCGGATCCCAGGCGCCCAGTTCAACCGGCGAACCCACGGCGTACACTGCCTGCCCATTGCCAGGGTTTGCATTGTCGCAGTGTAGTGTCGTCGTGGTGTCTTCCGGTGCCGAGCGAGTTTGCCAGGCTCGAATACGCTCTGCGTCCGCGAACAGTGCCTGGGTAAAACCCTCCGGGATCATGCTGAGGTCCGCGTCCAGGGCGATCAATAAGCGCCGGCGACTGCCATTGATCGTAGCCACCAATCCTGAATAGTGGCTCTGAAAGCGGATGGGCGAGTCGGCTCGAATGCCGGCGTCCTTGCGCAGTTTGATCAGCATGCGAATCAGATCGCCACGGCCCCAGTCGTACATGTCGGGCCAATACACCGTGGGTATGCCGGGGCTCAGCAGAATGTAAGCGTAGGCGATGTTGCGCTTCTCTTCGGGCACAGGCCAGTGGTGCTGCCCGCCGTATTGCCCCGGGGAATAGCCGGTGTCGTGGTTGTCGACGAACGTCACCGCAATCTGCCGCCAGGCTGGGTCCGGGTTGCCACTGAGGCCGTGCCGCCATTCGGCGAGGCTGCCATTTTGCAGGCGCTCCTTGAGCGCGAAATCGAAGACTGCGCAACGCGATCTGTCCGACCAGTCCTTGAGAATGTCCTGCCAACTGGCTTTATTGCGCCAGTCGCTGGCGGGAAACTCGCCAGGGCTTTTCCACAGTTCGCCAACGCAGAACGCTTGGTCGCCAAAATCTTTCATCCACAGGTTGACCCGCTCCGGCGCATAGCCGCGCACAAAATCGAAGCGCAAGCCCTTGGCGCCGTAGTTATCCCGCAGGTTCCTGAACTCCTGCATCATGCGTGACGAAACCTCCGGACTGCTGGTGTTGAGGTCGGCCTTGCCGCTATAAAACGGGTCGCCTTCGTCGCAGCTTGACGCAGGGGTGGGGGAGATGCAGTCAGTGCGCCACAGCTTGAGGCGCCGAAGAAAGCGCACCTGGGTGCCGGGGAGGTTGTCGTTCATATGGTTAGGCACTACGTCGTACACCGCTTGCACGCCAGCGCTCGATAAGGCGTCAACCGCTTGTTTGAGCTGGGGTTCGCTGCCGTAATTGCTGTTTTTGTCAAAGTCGTGCCAGAAGTAACCCTCCCCGCCGCCGGAAGTCCCTGAGTTCGCGTCGACCCAGCTGGATTTATCGACCCAGGCGGGAGGCAACCAGATTTTGGTGAAGCCATCGCGCCCGATGGTGGGGGCCATTTGTTTCAGTATTTCGTACCACGTTTGCGGGGTCGTGCGACTGGAGTTCCAGTGGAACCCCTGCAATATGACGTCCTCGCCCCCGCCGTTGCGTACGCCCGGGGAAGCCAGAACGACGCAGGTCAGCAGCCAGCTTATGGCTGCGCATAACAAAGTAAGGCGTTTCATGAGCGCTCACCTGGGTGTCGGAACAGGCTTGACTCTGCGACGGTCTGGTGAGGTTGTCTGCTGTCATATCTGACAGGGGCAGAAGAACGTTTCGCACTCACTGCCGCGGCTGAAGTAACCGGTGGGTCTATCCGAACACGGGTAGGTACGGCGGCGATATGTACTACGCGCGCGAAAGCCGATGAAAGTGCAGCGCGAGCGGTGATCATACAACCGTCATGGGCTATGATGCCCCTTCAGTTCACCGACAAAGATGACCCCACATGGAAAACGCCAACACCGCCCCTCGTCTTCCCCGCAAGCGCCGCAGCCTTGCTCAGGAATTGGTCACGGTGTTATCTGAGCAAATCCGCGATGGTCAGCTCAAACGTGGCGATAAGCTGCCCACCGAGTCGGCGATCATGGAAGCTCATGGGGTCAGTCGCACGGTGGTGCGTGAAGCTATCTCACGTTTGCAGGCCGCAGGCCAGGTAGAGACCCGGCACGGCATCGGCACTTTCGTGCTGGATACACCAAGCCCCAGCGGCTTTCGTATCGACCCCGCCACCGTGGTGACCTTGCGCGATGTGTTGGCGATTCTGGAGCTGCGGATCAGCCTGGAAGTGGAGTCGGCCGGCCTCGCCGCGTTGCGTCGCAGCGATGAGCAATTGGCGGCCATGCGCGCGGCACTCGACGCGCTGAACGAAAGCGCCGCGCACGCGGGGGATGCGGTTGCGTCAGACTTCGCGTTCCATCTGGAAATCGCATTGTCCACCGGCAACCGTTACTTCACTGACATCATGACCCACCTGGGTACCAGCATCATTCCTCGGACCCGCCTGAACTCCGCACGCTTGGCCCATGATGACCAACAGCATTACATGGACCGCCTGAGCCGCGAGCACGAAGAAATCTACGAAGCGATTGCCCGCCAGGATTCGGACGCGGCACGAGCGGCCATGCGTTTGCACCTGACCAACAGTCGCGAGCGGCTGCGCCATGCCCATGAAGAGGCGCAGGCGCAGCGCGGGTGAGTCTCAGGGTTTGATCATCGACGGGGCAACGGTTGTGATCAGACCGGTGTATTGGGTTTGTAGTCCTTGAGCAACAAGTACGTACTCCATCCCCACCAATCATTCGTCCACTGCTTGTCGTTCAAGTCATTTACGTCCTCGCGCCGCAGCACCTTGTCGCCCTCCCTCTTGAACAACGGCGAAAAGTTGTTTGCCGGGTTTTGAGCGGCATTCAGGTCCGGCACGTACAGCGGCGCCTTGAAGGTGGCCGGGGAGGGCGCGGTGCCGCTGAGGAAAGTGTCGAAGATTTCGTTCGCCGAGGCTTGCACCGCGCGTTTGACTTGGGCCCGATTGGCCGCATCGGTGCTGTCGAAGTAGCGTTTATCCCCGTAGGCATGCCATTCGTCACCCATGGCATTGCGCACCTTGAGCCCGAATTTACTGTCTTCGTCGTGCATGAAACGGCTGATCAGCGAGCCGAGTTCTCCGGGGGTAACCACGGCGGCCAATTGCTTGCGTGGCACGCGCAGGTGGCCGGCGGAAAACAGATCGGTCAAAAAATGATCGGCAAAACTGTTCATGGCATAGGCCAGTTCCAGCGCCTGGTCGGTGCCAGTCTGATGAGCTACCACTGCCTGTTGCAGGGCTGCGGTATGCCCGGCGAGGTAGGCCGATAGCGCCCACTCGCCGAAGTGGTCGGCGTTGTCCGCCGCCAGTTTCAAGTAACGTCCCAGCGGAATCAGCGCCGACACCGCGCTGCCGCCACCGGTGATGCGGTTCCACTCCTCGGACAAGCTATCGCCCAAGGCGTCGTACGCCTCATGAGGCTGTTTGCCTGCCTTGATTGCCTGGTTGACCGCGTTGATCTCCTTTTGCATCACCGCAAGGATGTTGCGTGCTTCTTCCCGTGACGCCGGCAACACGGCCAGGGAATTGAACGCGGCCGTGAAGCGTTGCACACGCTCGGCGGGGGAGGCGCCATCGCTGATCGGTTGGCCAGGGATGCCATAGAAGTCGCCGCCCAGGGCGATCACTTGGCCGTAAGTCAGTGCCAGCCCGTTGGGCAGATGCAGCTCAACTTCTCGCGCAGGTATCGGCGCGGCGTCTTTGGCGAAGCGCAGCAGCGTATCGTCGCCAATCGCCGTATGTTCGCCGCCTTCGAAGCGTAGGGTCGGTGGGTTTTTTTCGGGTAATACGAGTTCAAGACCTGACATGTTAGCTCCTTGCTAAGTCGTAGGAATCTTCCTTGATTGCTGTATGTATATACAGCTACGGCGAGCATAGAGCATAAATTTCTTACGTCAAGAATGCGTGTTTCAACACTCTTTGCTGGGAGGTTGATGAATTGCAGTTGACGAATACTTTTATAGTTGTACGATGACGTACGACATTATCAAAACCAACAACAAACCTTTCGACAGAAAGTCTTTACCCAGGGTGTTCGAATAATGAATCCACAAGAACTGAAGTCCATCCTTTCCCACGGTCTGCTGTCTTTCCCCGTGACCGATTTCAACGCGCAGGGTGATTTCCACCAGGCGGGTTACATCAAGCGCCTGGAGTGGCTGGCCCCGTACGGCGCCACCGCCTTGTTCGCCGCCGGCGGCACCGGTGAGTTTTTCTCCCTGGCCGCCAGCGAATATTCTCAAGTGGTAAAGACTGCTGTTGATACCTGCGCCACCAGCGTGCCGATCCTCGCCGGTGTCGGCGGTTCGACGCGTCAGGCTATCGAATATGCTCAGGAAGCCGAGCGTCTGGGGGCCAAGGGCCTGTTGCTGCTGCCGCACTACCTCACCGAAGCCAGCCAGGATGGGGTTGCGGCCCACGTTGAGGCTGTGTGCAAATCGGTCAAGATTGGCGTGGTGGTCTACAACCGCAACGTCTGCCGTCTGACTGCGCCGCTGCTGGAGCGTCTGGCTGAGCGCTGCCCGAACCTGATCGGCTACAAGGACGGCCTGGGTGACATCGAACTGATGGTGTCGATCCGCCGTCGCCTCGGTGATCGTTTCAGCTACCTGGGCGGCCTGCCCACCGCGGAAGTTTATGCCGCTGCCTACAAGGCTTTGGGCGTACCGGTGTACTCCTCGGCGGTGTTCAACTTCATCCCGAAAACCGCGATGGACTTCTACCACGCGATTGCCAAGGATGATCACGCCACCGTCAGCAAGATCATCGACAACTTCTTCCTGCCTTACCTGGACATCCGCAACCGCAAGGCCGGTTATGCCGTGAGCATCGTCAAGGCCGGCGCAAAAATCGCCGGTTATGACGCCGGCCCAGTGCGCACACCGCTGACCGACCTGCTGCCGGAAGAGTACGAAGCCCTCGCCGCGCTGATCGATAAGCAAGGCCCGCAATAAGACATTTACAAGGCCGCTGAGCAATCAGCGGCCTTTTGCGTCAGGAGAAGATTTGTGTCCCAAGCCAAACGTTTTGAAAACTACATCAATGGCCAGTGGGTGGCCGGTGCGGACTATTGCACCAATATCAACCCGTCGGAGTTGTCCGATGTCATCGGCGAATACGCCAAGGCTGATGTTGCTCAAGTCAACGCCGCCATCGACGCCGCACGCGCCGCGTTCCCGGCCTGGTCCACCTCGGGCATTCAGGCCCGTCACGATGCGCTGGATAAAGTCGGCAGCGAAATCCTCGCCCGCCGCGAAGAACTCGGCACCCTGCTGGCCCGTGAAGAGGGCAAGACCCTGCCCGAAGCCATCGGTGAAGTGACCCGCGCCGGCAATATCTTCAAATTCTTTGCTGGCGAATGCCTGCGCTTGTCCGGCGACTACGTGCCGTCGGTGCGTCCTGGCGTCAACGTCGAAGTTACCCGCGAAGCCCTTGGTGTGGTTGGCTTGATCACCCCGTGGAACTTCCCGATTGCCATCCCCGCATGGAAAATCGCCCCGGCCCTGGCGTACGGCAACTGCGTGGTAATCAAACCCGCCGAGCTGGTGCCGGGTTGCGCCTGGGCCCTCGCGGAAATCATCTCCCGCGCCGGTTTCCCGGACGGTGTGTTCAACCTGGTAATGGGCAGCGGCCGTGTGGTCGGTGATGTGCTGGTCAACAGCCCGAAAGTCGACGGCATCAGCTTCACTGGTTCCGTCGGTGTCGGCCGTCAGATCGCCGTCAGTTGTGTGTCGCGCCAGGCCAAAGTGCAATTGGAAATGGGCGGCAAGAACCCGCAGATCATTCTCGACGACGCCGACCTCAAACAAGCGGTCGAGCTGGCGGTACAGAGCGCGTTCTACTCCACCGGGCAACGTTGCACAGCGTCCAGCCGTTTGATCGTGACCGCCGGTATCCACGACCAGTTTGTCGCGGCCATGGCCGAGCGCATGAAGTCGATCAAGGTTGGCCATGCCCTCAAGAGCGGCACCGATATCGGCCCCGTCGTGTCCCAGGCCCAACTGGATCAGGACATGAAATACATCGACATCGGCCAAAGCGAAGGCGCGCGGTTGGTCAGCGGTGGCAGCCTAGTGACGTGCGACACCGAGGGTTACTTCCTCGCGCCTACTTTGTTCGCCGACAGCGAAGCGGCCATGCGCATCAGCCGTGAAGAAATCTTCGGGCCGGTGGCCAACGTGGTGCGCGTGGCGGACTACGAGGCAGCCCTGGCCATGGCCAACGACACCGAGTTCGGCTTGTCGGCCGGTATCGCCACCACGTCGCTGAAGTACGCCAATCACTTCAAGCGCCACTCCCAGGCCGGAATGGTGATGGTCAACCTGCCGACCGCCGGCGTGGATTATCACGTTCCGTTCGGTGGGCGTAAGGGCTCATCCTATGGTTCGCGTGAGCAGGGTCGCTATGCGCAAGAGTTCTACACCGTGGTGAAAACCAGCTACATCGGTTCGTAAGACGCAATACCCCGTGGGGCCGGACGCCTGCCGGCCCCACGACCAAAACAGAAAACCATTACCCGCAAAAAAAATAATTAGTGGGAGTACTTCTACATGCAAGCGACCAAGCCGACCCACGTCCGCTATTTGATCCTGCTCATGCTCTTTGTGGTGACCACGATCAACTACGCCGACCGGGCCACCATCGCCATCGCGGGCTCCAGCCTGCAAAAAGACCTCGGCATCGACGCGGTCACTCTCGGTTACATCTTCTCCGCATTCGGTTGGGCCTATGTGGCCGGGCAAATTCCCGGTGGCTGGCTGCTGGACCGGTTCGGCTCGAAAAAAGTCTATGCCCTGAGCATCTTCACCTGGTCCCTGTTCACCGTGCTGCAAGGCTATGTGGGTGAGTTCGGTGTTTCCACCGCCGTGGTCGCGCTGTTTATGCTGCGCTTCCTGGTGGGCCTGGCCGAGGCGCCTTCCTTCCCGGGTAACGCACGCATAGTCGCGGCCTGGTTCCCGACCGCTGAACGGGGCACCGCCTCGGCGATATTTAACTCGGCGCAGTACTTCGCCACGGTGCTGTTCGCGCCCCTGATGGGTTGGATCGTCTACCGCTTCGGCTGGCAGCACGTGTTTATCGTGATGGGCGTGATCGGCATCGTGTTCTCGCTGATCTGGCTGAAAGTGATCCACAGCCCCCGCCAGCACCCGATGATCAACGAGGCCGAGCTCAATCACATCGCCGCCAATGGCGCGATGGTCGATATGGATCAGGACAAGGCCAAGGGTAAGAAAACCGACGGGCCGAAGTGGGATTACATCCGCCAGTTGCTCACCAACCGCATGATGCTCGGGGTGTATCTGGGCCAGTACTGCATCAACGGCATCACCTACTTCTTCCTGACCTGGTTCCCGGTATATCTGGTGCAGGACCGTGGCATGACCATCCTCAAGGCCGGTTTCATCGCCTCGTTGCCGGCGATCTGCGGCTTTATCGGCGGCGTGCTCGGCGGGGTGATTTCCGATTACCTGCTGCGCAAAGGCCACTCGCTGACCTTCGCCCGTAAGGCGCCGATCATCGCCGGCCTGCTGGTGTCCAGCAGCATCATTGCGTGCAACTACGTGGATGTGGAGTGGATGGTGGTGGGCTTCATGGCCTTGGCCTTCTTCGGCAAGGGCGTTGGCGCACTGGGCTGGGCGGTGGTGTCCGACACTTCGCCGAAACAAATCGCCGGCCTCAGTGGTGGCTTGTTCAACACTTTCGGTAACCTGGCGTCGATCACCACACCGATTGTCATCGGCTACATCATCAGCACCACCGGTTCTTTCAAATGGGCCCTGGTGTTTGTCGGCGCCAACGCGCTGGTGGCGGTGTTCAGCTACCTGGTGATCGTCGGTCCGATCAAGCGCGTGGTGCTCAAAGAGCCGCCCGCCCAGGGGCCTGAAGTAACCCACCTTACCCAAGCGCATTCCTGAGGTTCGTGTAATGCAGTTGATTGAACATGCCGACTCGCCGCGCTCGATTCGTTTGCACGAGCGCGACAACGTAGTGATCGTGGTCAACGACCAGGGCGTGCCGGCCGGGACCGAGTTCCCGGACGGCCTGGTGACCGTGGACTTCATCCCCCAGAGCCACAAAGTGACCCTGGAAGATATTCCCGAGGGCGGTCAGATTATTCGCTACGGCCAGACCATCGGGTATGCCTTGGCGCCGATTCCGCGTGGCAGTTGGGTCCAGGAAGATCAACTGCGCATGCCCACCGCGCCACCGCTGGATAGCCTGCCGCTGTCTACCGAAGTGCCCGAGGGCCAGGCGCCGCTGGAGGGCTATACGTTCGAGGGCTACCGCAATGCCGACGGCACCGTCGGCACGCGCAATATCCTGGGCATCACCACCACGGTGCAGTGCGTGACCGGCGTGCTGGACCACGCGGTCAAGCGCATCAAGGATGAGTTGCTGCCCAAGTACCCCAATGTCGATGACGTGGTGGCGCTGACTCACAGCTACGGCTGTGGGGTGGCGATCACCGCGACGGATGCCTACATCCCGATCCGTACCGTGCGCAACCTGGCGCGCAACCCGAACCTGGGGGGCGAAGCCCTGGTGATCAGCCTGGGCTGTGAGAAATTGCAGGCCGGCCAGGTGATGCACGACAACGACAGTTCCGTCGACTTGAGCGAGCCGTGGCTGTATCGGCTGCAGGACTCCAGCCACGGTTTCACCGAGATGATCGAGCAGATCATGGAACTGGCCGAAGTGCGCTTGAAGAAGCTCGACCAGCGCCGCCGGGAAACCGTGCCGGCGTCCGAGCTGATCCTGGGCATGCAGTGCGGCGGCAGTGATGCGTTTTCCGGTATCACCGCCAACCCGGCCCTGGGCTACGCCTCGGACTTGTTGCTGCGGGCCGGCGCGACGGTGATGTTTTCCGAAGTCACCGAAGTGCGTGATGCCATCTACCTGTTGACCTCTCGCGCACAGACGAAAGAAGTGGCCGAAGAGTTGGTCAGAGAAATGGATTGGTACGACCGTTACCTGGCCAAAGGCGAGGCAGATCGCAGTGCCAACACCACGCCGGGCAACAAGAAAGGCGGGTTGTCGAACATTGTCGAGAAGTCGTTGGGTTCCATCGTCAAGTCCGGCAGCAGCGCAATCAACGGCGTGCTCGGCCCTGGCGAGCGCTTCAAGGGCAAGGGCCTGATCTTCTGCGCCACTCCAGCCAGCGACTTCGTGTGCGGCACGTTGCAACTGGCGGCGGGGATGAACCTGCATGTGTTCACCACCGGTCGTGGTACGCCCTATGGGCTGGCGATGGCGCCGGTGGTTAAGGTCTCGACGCGTACGGAGCTGGCGCAACGCTGGCCGGACCTCATCGACATTGACGCCGGCCGTATCGCCACCGGGCGCGCAAGCATTGAGGAGCTGGGCTGGGAGTTGTTTCACTTTTACCTGGACGTGGCCAGCGGCAAGAAGAAAACGTGGGCCGAGCATCACAAGCTGCACAACGACATCACGTTGTTCAACCCGGCGCCGATTACCTGAGACCGAGGCGTCTGCATCGGGGGCAAGCCCCCTCCCACACTTGAAGGTATTCACAATTCAAACTGTGGGAGGGGGCTTGCCCCCGATAGCGGTCTAACAGGCACCCCTGAGCTGTATGGCTTATCATTAGCCACCTAACGACGCTCACCAAGGTTCTCTCCGGCATGCTGGCTATCTTCCTCACCACCCTTACGATCACCGCGCCGGTGTTTGCCATGCTGTTTCTGGGAGTGCTGCTCAAGCGCATCAACTGGATCAACGACAACTTTATCCACACTGCATCGTCCCTGGTGTTCAACGTCACCATGCCGGCGCTGTTGTTCCTGGGCATCCTGCATGCCGACCTGCACTCGGCGCTCAAGCCGGGCCTGCTGATCTACTTTTGCGTCGCCACGCTGGTGAGCTTTGCCCTGGCTTGGGGGTGGGCGATCTTTCGTTGCCCCAAGGAAGATCGCGGCATCTACGCCCAAGGCGCGTTTCGCGGTAATAACGGCGTGATCGGCCTGGCACTGGCGGCGAGCATGTATGGCGACTACGGCATCTCCCTCGGCGCGATCCTCGCGGCGTTGGTGATCCTGTTCTACAACACGCTGTCGACCATCGTGCTGGCGGTGTATAGCCCGGTGATCAAGTCCGACCCGTGGAGCATCTTCAAAAGCGTGGTCGCCAACCCGCTGATCATCAGCGTGATCACAGCCGCGCCGTTCGCTTACTTCAAGATCGGTTTACCGGGCTGGTTGGAAAAGTCCGCACAGTACCTGGCAGACACCACCTTGCCACTGGCCTTGATCTGCATCGGCGGCACCTTGTCCCTGGCGGCGCTGCGCAAGAGTGGCAGCATGGCGTTAAGCGCGAGCCTGATGAAAATGATCTGGCTGCCGCTGCTCGCCACGCTCGGCGCGTGGCTGCTGGGCTTTCGTGGGGCGGAACTGGGGATTCTGTTCTTGTACTTCGGAGCGCCGACCGCAGCTGCCAGCTTTGTGATGGCCCGGGCGGCCGAGGGCAATCATGAACTGGCGGCGGCGATTATCGTGATCACCACGCTGATGGCGGCGGTGACCACGAATATCGGTATTTTCGTGTTGCAGGCCGGGGGCTGGATCTAGGCGTCTTTCTGGTAGCTGTCGATCACTTCCTGCGCCGCTCGAAACGCATCGATGGCGGCCGGCACCCCGGCGTACACCGCGCAGTGCAGCAGGGCCTCGCGGATCTCTTCTACGCTACAGCCATTGTTCAACGCGCCACGTACGTGGCCTTTGAGTTCTTGCGGGCACTTGAGCGCGGTCAGGGCGGCGAGGGTGATCAGGCTGCGGGTCTTGAGGGGCAAACCGTCGCGGTTCCACACGGCGCCCCAGGCGTGCTCGTTAACGAAGTCTTGCAGCGGCTGGGTGAAGTCCGTGGCGTTGCCCAGTGCGCGGTCGACAAACGCGTCGCCCATCACCTGGCGCCGCATCTCAACTCCAGGTGTTTTCTGCTCGGTCATGACGATTCCCTCTTGTGTTGGCGGCGCCAGGCTCGCAGCGTGCTGAACAACAGAAACGCCACCAGCACTGGCAGGATGTAATACACCATCAAGTGTTCAAGTTTGTTGGCCAGGGGCATGCCGGTGGTGAACGACATCACATGCAGCCCATACGCCAGGTACAAGCCCAGCAGCACCAAACCTTCGGCACGGGTCACGCGGTAGCCGGTATAGAACACCGGCAGGCACAGCACCACTACGCCGAGCATCACCGGCAAATCGAAAACCAGTGCGTTGGGCGAGACCGACAGCGGCGACGGCGCCAGCACCGCTGTCAGGCCCAGCACACCCAGCAGATTGAACAGATTGCTGCCGATCACGTTGCCCACGGCGATTTCCCGCTGCCCACGCAGGGCGGCGATCAGGGAGGTGGCCATGCACGGCAGCGAAGTGCCTACGCCGATCAGCGTCAGGCCGATGATGCGTTCCGACAGGCCCAGGTCGCTCGCCACATCCACCGCCGCACCGAGCAACAAGTGCCCGGCCAGCACCAGCACCAGCAAACCGCCCAACATCAGCAGCGCGCTGCTCAGCCATGGTGCCTGGGCCACGGTGTCGAGGGTACGCGGCCGCCGTGAGTGGCGGGTCTGGTAGTGCAGCACACCGAGGTAGGCGATCAGCGCCACCAGCAGCAGCGCGCCATCGACCGGCGTAAGTTCCTCGTTGGCGGCCAGGGTAAATACCAGCAGCCCGGCGAGGATCATCACCGGAATATCCAGGCGTACCAGTTGTCGCGAAACCCGCAGCGGGATGATCAGCGCAGAAAGGCCCAGGGTCACCAGGATGTTGAAGATGCTGCTGCCAATCACACTGCCCACGGCAATGTCGGTATTGCCGGCCAAGGTGGCTTGCAGGCTGACCGTCATCTGCGGTGCGCTGCTGCCGAAGGCGACGATCGTCAGACCGATGATCAATGGCCGCACCTTGAGGCTGGCGGCCAGGCGCACCGCGGCGCGTACCAGAATTTCGGCGCCGATGATCAGCAGCAACAGGCCGCTGATCAGTTCCAGCAGGCTCCAGGGGGAGAGGGCGGTTAATCCGAAAATGGCCAGGGCTCCTTTGCGTTGTGGTTCAGTTGCTCAGGGCCTGCACGCGAACCCGTGCGGTGCCGCTGCTCAGCATGCCCAGTTGCTCGGCTGCCTTGCGTGAGAGGTCGATCAGTCGCCCACGGGTATGCGGGCCGCGATCATTGATGCGCACCACCACGGAGCGGTCGTTGTTCAGGTTGGTCACCTTGACCTGGGTGCCGAAAGGCAGTTGCCGATGGGCGGCGGTCAGGGCGTTCTGGTTGAAGGGTTCACCGCTGGCAGTCTTCTTGCCGTGGTGTCTGGCGCCGTAATAGGAAGCGGTGCCGGTTTCGTCGTAGCCGTTGGGGTCGATGATGCCGCTGGCGCAACCGCCTAAAAGAGAGAACAGGGCCAGGAGGCCGAGTAGACGCTTCATTCTAAGGTTACCCCGTTACAAATGTGGGAGGGGGCTTGCCCCCGATAGCTGAATGTCAGCCACCACTGGGTTGACTGAATCACCGCTATCGGGGGCAAGCCCCCTCCCATAGGGAGTCCGAGTTAAGCGTGAAGTCTCACTCGGACCATTCATCGTTGTCAGCCTTCGAGCTTGCTTTTGAGCAGTTCGTTTACCTGTTGCGGGTTGGCCTTGCCCTTGGACGCTTTCATGGCCTGGCCGACAAAGAAGCCGAACATCTTGCCGCGCTTGGCTTCGTCCGCCGCACGGTACTGCTCGACCTGCTCGGCATTGGCCGCCAGCATTTCATCGAGAACGGCCGAGATGGCGCCGCTGTCGGTGACTTGCTTGAGGCCGCGCTTTTCGATGATCTCATCGGCACTGCCTTCGCCGCTGGCCATGGCTTCGAACACGGTCTTGGCGATTTTGCCGGAGATGGTGTTGTCCTTGATGCGCAGCAGCATGCCGCCCAGTTGCTCGGCGGTGACCGGTGCTTCGTCGATTTCCAGGCCCTGCTTGTTCAGCAGGCTGCCCAGCTCGACCATCACCCAGTTGGCCGCCAGTTTGGCGTCGCCGGCAATGCTCACGACTTTTTCGAAGTAGTTCGCTTGCTCGCGGCTGGAGGCCAGCACGCTGGCGTCATAGACCGACAGGCCGAACTGCGCCTGGAAGCGCTCGCGTTTCTGCTGTGGTAATTCCGGCAGGGTGGCGCGGATGTCATTGAGGAACGAGTCCTCCAGCACCACCGGCAACAGGTCCGGGTCGGGGAAGTAGCGGTAGTCGTTGGCTTCCTCTTTGCTGCGCATGGCGCGGGTTTCGTCTTTGTTCGGGTCGTACAGGCGCGTCTGCTGGATGACCTTGCCGCCGTCTTCGATCAGTTCGATCTGACGACGCACTTCGCTGTTGATCGCTTTCTCGATGAAGCGGAACGAGTTGACGTTCTTGATCTCGCAGCGGGTGCCGAACTCGACCTGGCCCTTTGGCCGAATCGAGACGTTGCAGTCGCAACGCAGCGAGCCTTCTGCCATGTTGCCGTCGCAGATGCCCAGGTAGCGCACCAGGGCGTGGATGGTCTTGACGTAGGCCACGGCTTCCTTGGCGCTGCGCATGTCCGGCTCGGAGACGATTTCCAGCAGCGGAGTACCGGCGCGGTTCAGGTCGATGCCGGTGGCGCCAGGGAATTCCTCGTGCAGGCTTTTGCCGGCGTCTTCCTCAAGGTGCGCGCGGGTCACGCCGACACGTTTGATGGTGCCGTCTTCCAGCGGGATATCCAGGTGGCCCTTGCCGACGATCGGCAACTCCATCTGGCTGATCTGGTAGCCCTTGGGCAGGTCCGGGTAAAAGTAGTTCTTGCGTGCAAATACGTTGTGTTGGCCGATTTCGGCGTCAATCGCCAGGCCGAACATCACCGCCATGCGCACCGCTTCTTCGTTCAGCACCGGCAACACGCCGGGCATGCCCAGGTCCACCAGGCTGGCCTGGGTGTTGGGCTCGGCACCGAAAGTGGTGGCGCTACCGGAGAAAATCTTCGATTGGGTGGCGAGCTGGGTATGAATCTCCAGCCCGATCACGACTTCCCATTGCATAGTGTTCTCCTCAGAAGCCGGTAGGGGTGCGAGTGTGCCAGTCAGTCTGCAACTGGTACTGGTGCGCCACATTGAGCAGGCGGCCCTCCTGGAAATACGGGGCGAGCAATTGCACGCCTACCGGCAGACCGTCGACGAAACCGGCCGGCATAGACAAGCCTGGCAAGCCCGCGAGGTTGGCGGTGATGGTGTAGAGGTCTTCCAGGTACTCGGCGATCGGGTCGCCGGTCTTGGCGCCGATCTTCCAGGCCGGGTTCGGCGTGGTCGGGCCGAGGATCACGTCGACTTCTTCGAAGGCGGCCATGAAGTCGTTCTTGATCAAACGACGGATTTTCTGCGCCTTGAGGTAGTACGCGTCGTAGTAGCCGGCCGACAGGGCATAGGCGCCGACCATGATGCGGCGCTGCACTTCGGCACCGAAGCCTTCGCCACGGGAGCGTTTGTACAGGTCGGTCAGATCCTTTGGATTCTCGCAGCGATAGCCGAAGCGCACGCCGTCGAAGCGCGACAGGTTGGAGGAGGCTTCCGCCGGCGCGATCACATAATAGGCAGGAATCGCGTGCTGGTTGTTCGGCAGGCTGATTTCCTTGATCACGGCGCCGAGTTTTTCCAGCTCCTTGATGCTGTTGTTCACCAGCTCGGCGATGCGCGGGTCGAGGCCGGCGCTGAAGTATTCCTTCGGCACGCCGATGCGCAAGCCCTTGATCGAAGTGTTGAGGCTGGCGCTGTAGTCCGGCACCGGTTCATTGATGCTGGTGGAATCCTGCGGGTCGAAGCCGGCCATGCCTTGCAGCAACAGTGCACAGTCTTCGGCGGTGCGTGCCAGCGGGCCGCCCTGATCGAGGCTGGAGGCGTAGGCGATCATGCCCCAGCGGGAAACGCGACCGTAGGTGGGCTTCAAACCGGTGAGGTTGGTGAACGCCGCCGGCTGGCGAATCGAGCCACCGGTGTCGGTGGCGGTGGCGGCCGGCAGGAAACGTGCGGCAACGGCGGCTGCCGAACCGCCGGAGGAGCCGCCCGGCACATGTTCCAGGTTCCACGGGTTTTTTACCGCGCCGAAGTAGCTGGACTCGTTGGCCGACCCCATGGCGAATTCGTCCATGTTGGTCTTGCCCAGGGTCACGGCCCCGGCTGTCGCCAGCTTGGACACCACGGTGGCGTCATAAGGCGCCTTGAAGTTGTCGAGCATCTTCGAGCCGCAGCTGGTGCGAATGCCCTGGGTGCAGAACAGGTCTTTGTGGGCGATCGGGGCGCCCAGCAGTACGCCGGTCTCACCGCTGGCGCGACGGGCGTCGGCGGCCTTGGCCTGGCTCAGGGCCAGTTCTTCGGTGAGGCTGATGAAGCTGTTGACCTTGGGGTCCAGCTCGGCGATACGCGCCAGCAGGGTCTTGGTCAGCTCTTCGGAGGAAAACTTTTTATCGGCGAGACCGCGGGCGATCTCGGCCAGAGTCATGTGATGCATGAAAGGCTCTTTCCCTTTAGTCGATGACTTTCGGAACCAGGTACAGGCCGTTTTCGACCGCTGGCGCGATGGACTGGTAGGCCTCGCGATTATTGCGCTCGGTCACCACGTCTGCGCGCAGGCGCTGGCTGGCTTCCAGCGGGTGAGCCAGGGGCTCGATGCCGTCGGTGTCGACGGCCTGCATTTGGTCAACCAGCCCGAGAATGCTGTTCAGGGCTGCGGTGGTCTGTGGAAGATCGGCTTCATTCAGGCCAAGCGAGGCCAGATGAGCGATTTTTTCCACGTCGGAGCGTTCAAGCGCCATGGGAATCTCCTGTGGAAAACAGAACGGAGGCTGTCCGTGTGTTAGATTGTCGGAACACTACCGCATTTCTACGGTCTTACGGCCGCGATTGTGGGGGTTGGTGCACAGAAAGTCGGCCAATTTAGCACATTGGCGCCTTGCCCAAAATCCCTGTCGTTGTTAGAGTTTGCCGCACTTTTTTACCCACGCGTTGCCTAGGGTCCCTTTCCCATGTTCAAGAAACTGCGTGGCATGTTTTCCAGCGATCTTTCCATTGACCTGGGCACTGCCAACACCCTTATTTACGTGCGCGAGCGCGGTATCGTTCTGAATGAGCCATCGGTTGTGGCCATTCGGACCCATGGTAATCAGAAAAGTGTCGTTGCCGTCGGCACCGAGGCCAAGCGCATGCTCGGCCGGACACCCGGCAATATTGCCGCCATTCGTCCGATGAAGGACGGCGTGATCGCCGACTTCAGCGTCTGCGAAAAGATGCTGCAGTACTTCATCAACAAAGTTCACGAAAACAGTTTTTTGCAGCCCAGCCCTCGTGTGCTGATCTGTGTGCCTTGCAAGTCCACCCAGGTGGAGCGTCGTGCCATCCGTGAATCGGCCCTCGGCGCCGGTGCCCGCGAAGTGTTCCTGATCGAAGAGCCTATGGCTGCCGCCATCGGTGCCGGCCTGCCGGTTGAGGAAGCGCGCGGTTCGATGGTGGTGGATATCGGTGGTGGTACTACCGAAATCGCCCTGATTTCCCTGAACGGAGTGGTGTACGCCGAATCCGTCCGCGTGGGCGGCGACCGTTTCGACGAAGCGATCATCACCTATGTGCGTCGTAACTACGGCAGCCTGATCGGCGAATCCACCGCCGAGCGCATCAAGCAGGAAATCGGTACGGCCTACCCGGGCGGCGAAGTGCGTGAAGTCGACGTTCGCGGTCGCAACCTGGCCGAAGGTGTTCCTCGCGCCTTCACCCTGAACTCCAATGAAGTGCTGGAAGCTCTGCAAGAGTCCCTGGCTACCATCGTTCAGGCGGTGAAAAGCGCCCTAGAGCAATCGCCGCCGGAATTGGCGTCCGATATCGCCGAGCGCGGCCTGGTCCTGACGGGTGGTGGCGCCTTGCTGCGCGACCTCGACAAGTTGCTGGCCCAGGAAACCGGCCTGCCGGTGATCGTTGCCGAAGACCCGCTGACCTGCGTTGCCCGGGGCGGTGGTCGTGCACTGGAAATGATGGATAAACACACCATGGACCTGCTCTCCAGCGAATAAGACATTGCTGGTTTGCCCATGCGTCGCCCGCAGGCAGCACTTTGCAGTGCTGCCTGTTGGCGTTTATCTTCTTCAATCTGCATCCAGGCCGGTTTGATGCCGTATGAATAAAGAGAATATTTGCCTGGGAGGAGCGGCCTATTAAACCGCTTTTCGCCAAAGGCCCCTCATTGGGCGTGCGCTTATTGGTGCTGGTCGTGCTTTCGGTCGCGCTGATGGTGGTGGATGCGCGCTTCGCACTGCTTAAGCCGGTGCGCAGTCAGATGTCGCTGGTGTTGATGCAGACTTACTGGATCACCGACCTGCCGCAACGTCTCTACCAAGGCGTGGCCAGCCAATTCGGCAGCCGCACCGAGCTGGTCGCCGAGAACGAAAAACTCAAGACTGAAAACCTGCTGCTGCAGGGGCGCATGCAAAAGCTCGCGGCCCTGACCGAGCAGAACGTTCGGCTGCGCGAGTTGCTCAATTCTTCTGCGCTGGTCAACGAAAAGGTCGAAGTGGCCGAGTTGATCGGCATGGACCCCAACCCCTTTACCCATCGCATCATCATCAACAAGGGTGAGCGCGACGGCGTGGTCCTGGGTCAGCCGGTGCTGGATGCGCGTGGCCTGATGGGCCAGGTGGTGGAGCTGATGCCCTACACCTCGCGGGTACTGTTGCTGACGGACACCACCCACAGCATTCCTGTGCAGGTCAACCGCAACGGGCTGCGCGCCATTGCCAGCGGCACCGGCAACCCCGAGCGCCTGGAGCTGCGTCATGTGGCCGATACCGCCGACATCAAGGAAGGCGACCTGTTGGTCAGTTCCGGCCTGGGTCAGCGCTTTCCGGCGGGTTACCCGGTGGCGACGGTCAAGGAAGTGATCCACGATTCCGGCCAGCCCTTCGCCATTGTGCGCGCCGTGCCTACCGCTGCCTTGAACCGCAGCCGCTACCTGTTGCTGGTATTCAGCGATAACCGCACCCCTGAAGAGCGCGCCAATGATGCCGCGCAGGCCCAGGAGGCGGAAGACCAAAAGAACGGCACCACGCCGATTGTCCCCGCAACGGTGCCCAAGCCCGCTTCGGCAACCCCCGCGGCTCCAGCAGCAGCCCCGGCAGCGACTGCCCCCGTGGCCACGCCGGCCAAGCCTGCGGCCCATGGCACGCATTCGGTCAAGCCCGCATCCACTAAGCCGCCCGCAACCAGCGCGCCGGCCGCCAAGCCCCCTGCGGCTCCAGCTACCACGCGGCAGAGGGAGGAATAATGGCCAGTCATCATTCGCGAAATGTGTGGATAGTGTGGTTGACCTTTGCCATTGGTTTGCTGCTCAGCGTGTCGCCGCTGCCTCAGTTCATGGAGATCCTGCGCCCGCTCTGGCTGGCGCTGTTGCTGGCGTTCTGGTCCCTGAACCTGCCGCATAAAGTGGGCATGGTCACCGCCATGTTTCTGGGCTTGGCGGAAGACGTGCTCTATGGCACCTTGCTGGGCCAGAACGCGTTGATCCTGACCCTGATTACGTTCCTGGTGTTGTCGTTGCAGCAGCGTCTGCGCATGTTTCCGATGTGGCAGCAATGCTTGGTGATTCTGGTGATTTTTGGCCTGGCGCAGTTGGTGCAGCTGTGGCTCAGTGCCCTGACCGGCAACCGTCAACCAACCCTGGCGCTGGTGTTGCCCGCGCTGGTCAGTGCCTTGCTGTGGCCGTGGATCAGTTTCGGTCTGCGCGGGTTACGTCGTCGCTACAAGATCAATTGAACGGATTGCGAGGCTCTGCCTGGTTATCGAACCCTACAGGGAGAGTCTGCAATGAATACCCTTTATCTGGCCTCCGGCTCTCCCCGGCGGCGTGAACTGCTGACTCAGATCGGTGTGCCTTTCACCGTTGTCAGTGCCGCTATCGATGAAACTCCCTTTGCCAATGAATCCGCTGTTGCCTACGTCGAGCGTCTCGCGTGCGGCAAGGCCATGGCAGGTTTCGCCGCGCTTGGGCAAGCCTCGGCGGTTTGTGTATTGGGCGCCGATACCGCTGTGATCGTGGACGGCCTGATCCTCGGCAAGCCGGTGGATCAGGCCGACGCTTTGGCCATGTTGATGGCCTTGGCAGGGCGTGAGCATGAGGTTCTGACCGCGATTGCCCTGACTGACGGCCAGCGTTGTGAAACGCTATGTGTCAGCAGCCTGGTACGTTTTCGCGCAATTAGCGTGGAGGAGGCGACCGCCTATTGGCGCAGTGGCGAGCCCCAGGACAAGGCGGGCGGCTATGCTATTCAAGGGCTTGGATCGATTTTCGTCACCGGGCTCAACGGCAGCTATTCCGCTGTGGTTGGCCTGCCGGTGTGCGAAACCGCACAACTGCTCGCCCAATTCGGCATACCCTGTTGGCAAAACCTTACTGTGCGCTGAACGCCTGACTCCAGCGCCCAGCCTTAAGCGATCGGTCACTATTGTGAAAACGCCTGAACGAGACCCAGCCATGAGTGAAGAGATTCTGATCAATATCACGCCGATGGAATCGCGCGTGGCGGTGGTAGAGAACGGTGTTCTGCAAGAAGTGCACGTCGAGCGTACTCAGAAACGCGGGATCGTAGGCAATATCTATAAAGGCAAAGTCGTGCGGGTATTGCCGGGGATGCAGGCGGCATTCGTCGACATCGGCCTGGACCGTGCCGCGTTCATCCACGCTTCGGAGATCTCGCTGCGCGAAGGCCCGGCGGTCGAAAGCATCAGTGCCCTGGTGCACGAAGGGCAGAGCCTGGTGGTGCAAGTCACCAAGGACCCCATCGGCTCCAAAGGCGCACGCCTGACCACACAACTGTCGATTCCGTCGCGCTACCTGGTGTATATGCCGCGTACCGCGCATGTCGGCATATCCCTGAAGATCGAAGACGAAGCCGAGCGCGAGCGCCTGAAAAAAGTGGTCAGCGACTGCGTAGCCGCCGAGGGCATCAAGGAAGCAGGTGGTTTTATCCTGCGCACTGCCGCCGAAGGGGCCGGCGCTGACGAGATCCTTATGGACATCCGTTATCTGCGGCGGTTGTGGGACCAGATCGGCGCACAGATCAAGACTATCGGTGCGCCCAGCGTGATCTATGAAGACTTGGGCCTGGCCCTGCGTACCCTGCGCGATTTGGTCAGCCCAAAAATTGAGAAAATTCGCATCGACTCGCGGGAAACCTTCCAGCGCACCACGCAATTCGTTGCAGAGCTGATGCCGGAAATCGCTGACCGCCTGGAGCACTACCCCGGTGAACGGCCGATTTTCGACCTGTATGGCGTCGAGGACGAAATCCAGAAAGCCTTGGAGCGCAAGGTGCCGCTCAAGTCCGGTGGCTATCTGGTGGTGGACCCGGCAGAGGCCATGACTACCATCGACGTCAACACCGGTGCGTTCGTCGGCCATCGCAACCTTGAAGAAACCATTTTCAAGACCAACCTCGAAGCGGCCACGGCTATCGCCCGCCAACTGCGCCTGCGCAACCTGGGCGGCATCATCATCATCGACTTCATCGACATGGAAGATGAAGAGCATCAGCGCCAGGTGTTGCGCACCCTCGAAAAACAGCTGGAACGCGATCACGCCAAGACCAATATCATCGGCATCACCGAGTTGGGCTTGGTGCAGATGACCCGCAAGCGCACCCGTGAGAGCCTGGAACAAGTGCTGTGCGAACCGTGCAGCAGTTGCCAGGGACGTGGAAAGCTGAAAACCCCTGAAACGGTTTGCTATGAGATTTTCCGGGAAATCTTACGAGAGGCGCGGGCTTACCAGGCCGAAGGTTATAGAGTGCTTGCCAATCAAAAAGTGGTCGACCGTTTGCTGGATGAAGAGTCCGGTAACGTCGCCGAACTTGAGGGGTTTATCGGTCGCACGATTCGCTTTCAGGTCGAAACCATGTATTCCCAGGAACAATACGACGTGGTGCTGCTCTGATCCCGCAATCGCTTCTTTTTAATGAGACCGGCGGCACTGACCTGCCGCCCGACTACTGCCTTGAGGGTCGCCTGACATGGAGCGTCTGACACGCTTTTTTGCCGCCTTGACCCGTTGGGGCCTGGGCCTGTGCGCCTTGCTGCTGGTGTTGGCGGCAGTGTACGTAAGCCTTGGACGTGAATTGACCCCGCTGGTGGCCGAATATCGCGCCGAGGTCCAGGCCAAGGCCGAGGCCGCGCTGGGCATGCCCATGCACATCGGCAGCCTTGAAGGCCGCTGGAGCGGCTTCGCGCCCGTGCTGCTCGCCCATGACGTGATGGTGGGCGAGGGCAGCAGTGCCTTGCGCCTGGATCAGGTTGAAGTGGTGCCGGATATCTGGGCCAGCCTGACCGCCCGTGAAGTGCGAATCGCCCACCTGCAGCTCAGCGGGCTGCAACTGAGTGCCAAGGAAGACAAGGACGGCCATTGGGCCTTGCAGGGCTTGCCGCTACAAGACGATCAGCCCCTCGACCCGCAGCAACTGTTGACCCGCATGCAGATGGTCAAGCGTGTGTCGCTGCTCGACAGCCAGGTAACCTTGCAGCCCTTCGATCAGGCGCCGATGACCCTGACTTACGTCGGTTTGAGCCTGCACACCGGCATGACCCGCCAGCGCCTCGACGCGCGCCTGACCCTGCCCGACGGCCAGCCGCTGGCCATGAGCCTGCGCAGCCGCATCCGCGCCAGCCAATGGAGGGATGCCGAGATCCAGGCGTACCTGAGCCTGCCTCAGAGCGACTGGGCCAAGTGGATTCCGGCTCGACTGACGCAGCAGTGGAAACTCACGCAATTGAAGGCCGGTGGCGAGTTCTGGCTGAACTGGGGCAACGGCACCGTGCAAAGCGCCGTCGCGCGCCTCAATTCGCCTCAGGTCAAAGGCAGCTACGCCGAGCGCAAGCCGGTACATATCGAAAACCTTGCCCTTACCGCGTATCTGCAACGCAGCGAGACAGGCCTCAAAGTACTGTTCGATTCGCTGGCGATGAGCCTGGGGGAAACCCGCTGGGAATCGCGCCTGCAATTGCAGCAGACCTTGGCCGCCGATAAGGACCAGGAAGTCTGGAAACTACAGGCCGATCGGCTGGACCTGACTCCCATTACCCCGTTGCTCAACGCGCTGGCGCCGCTGCCGGAGGGTTTCGCCAAAACCGTCGAGCATCTCAAGGCGACTGGCTTGCTGCGTAATGTGCTGGTGGACTTCCGCCCCCAGGACAGCACCGATGAAAAAGTCAGTTTCGCCGCCAACCTCGAACGCGTGGGTTTCGATGCCTATTTCGGCGCGCCGGCCGCGCGCAATGTATCCGGCAGCATCAGCGGGAACCTGGGCCATGGCGAGCTACGCATGGACAGCAAGGATTTTTCCCTGCACCTGGACCCGATCTTCGCCAAGCCCTGGCAGTACATTCAGGCCAATGCGCGCCTCACGTGGACCCTGGACAAGCAAGGTTTCACCCTGATTGCGCCTTACATCAAGGTGCTTGGGGAGGAAGGCAAGATTGCCGCCGACTTCCTGATCCGCCTGCATTTCGACCACAGCCAGGAAGACTACATGGACCTGCGCGTCGGCCTGGTGGACGGTGATGGACGCTTTACTCCCAAATACCTCCCGGCGGTATTGAGCCCGGCCCTGGATGAATGGCTGCGCACGGCGATTCTCAAGGGGGCGGTGTACGAAGGTTTCTTCCAGTACCAGGGCTCGCTGAACCACGATGCGGTGCGGGCGGCGCGCAATATCAGCCTGTTTTTCAAAGTGCATGATGCGGAGTTGGCCTTCCAGCCGGGCTGGCCCCATGTCAGCAAGGTCGATGGCGAGGTGTTCGTCGAGGAGAGTGGCGTGCGCATTCTGGCCAGCAAGGGCCAGTTGCTCGACACTCAAGTCAAGGACATCTACGTCAGCATTCCTCACGCTCCGGCGGGCAAAGACAGCCACCTGCTGCTCACCGGCAATTTCGCCGGCGGCCTGGGCGACGGTTTGAAAATACTGCAAGAGGCCCCGATCGGCACGGCGTCGACATTCGCCGGCTGGAAGGGCGAGGGCGATCTGCAAGGTAAGCTCGACCTGGACATCCCCCTGGCCAAAGGCACCGAGCCCAAGATCGTGGTGGATTTCCAGACCGACAAGGCACGCCTGCAGTTGGCCGAGCCAACCCTGGACCTGACGCAGCTCAAGGGCGATTTCCGTTTCGACAGCGCCAAGGGGCTCAGTGGTCAGAACATCTCCGCCCAGGCGTTTGAGCGGCCGGTCACCGCGCAGATCTTCGCTGATGGCAAACCGGGCAATATCAGCACCCGCGTGGTTGCCAAGGGCCAGGTCGCGGTCAAGCGGCTGACCGATTGGTTGAAAATCACTCAGCCGTTGCCCGTGTCCGGCGATATCCCCTACCAGTTGCAACTCAATCTGGACGGAGCCGACAGCCAACTGATGGTCAGCTCCAACCTCAAAGGTGTGGCGGTGGACTTGCCGGCACCGTTCGGCATGCCGGCCAGTCAGGGGCGTGACAGCACATTCCGCATGACCTTGCAGGGCGCCGAGCGGCGTTACTGGTTCGACTACGGCGAGCTGGCGAACTTCACCTTCGCCGCGCCGCCGGACAAATTCAATGAGGGCCGCGGTGAGCTGTTCCTTGGTGATGGTGACGCGGTGCTGCCGGGTGGCAAGGGTTTACGAATTCGTGGCGTGCTCTCGGGGCTGGATATCGACCCTTGGAAAAAACTGGTCAATCAGTACGCCGGCAACGATCCAGGCGGCAGCGCCAAGCAACTACTGAGCAGTGCCGATTTCAAAATCGGCAAGCTCACCGGCCTGGGCACCCAGTTCGATCAGGTCAGTTTGCAATTGGACCGCAAACCCGCAGCCTGGGCCATGCAGCTCGACAGCCAGCAGGCCAAGGGCCGCGTGAGCCTGCCGGACGCCAAGGGCGCGCCGATTGTGGTCGACCTGCAGTACGTAAAACTGCCGGCCGTGGATCCGACCGTCCAGGCGGATGAAAATGCGCCGGACCCGTTGGCGAGCATCGATCCCAAGGATATTCCGGCGCTGGATATCAGCATCGATCAGTTGTTCCAGGGGCCTGACCTGATAGGGGCCTGGTCGCTGAAGATCCGGCCTACCGCCAAAGGCTTGGCCTTCAACAATCTGGATCTGGGCCTCAAGGGCATGCAGCTCAAAGGGGCAGGTGGTTGGGAAGGTGCGCCGGGCGATAGCAGCAGTTGGTACAAAGGTCGCCTGGACGGCAAAAACATTGCCGACGTGCTCAAGGGCTGGGGCTTTGCACCAACCGTGACCAGCGAGGACTTCCATCTGGATGTGGACGGTCGCTGGCCGGGGTCGCCGGCCTGGGTGGGGCCGAAGCGCTTCTCCGGCAGTCTGGACGCGACCTTCCGCAAAGGCCAGTTTGTCGAAGTGGAGGGCGGAGCCCAAGCCCTGCGAGTGTTTGGCTTGCTCAACTTCAACTCCATCGGCCGTCGACTGCGTCTGGACTTCTCCGACCTGCTCGGCAAGGGGTTGAGCTATGACCGCGTCAAAGGCCTGCTGGCGGCCAGCAATGGGGTATTCGTCACCCGTGAGCCGATCACCCTGACTGGGCCGTCGAGCAACCTGGAACTCAATGGCACGCTGGACCTGGTGGCCGATCGCGTCGACGCGAAGCTGCTGGTGACGTTACCGGTCACCAACAACCTTCCGATTGCCGCATTGATCGTCGGTGCGCCAGCGGTGGGCGGAGCCCTGTTCCTGATCGACAAGCTGATCGGCGACCGCGTGTCACGTTTCGCCAGTGTGCAATACAAGGTGGAAGGACCCTGGAAGGACCCCAAAATCACCTTTGACAAGCCATTCGAAAAACCAAACTGAGTCCCTGCGCAGTAGCATGGGGGCTCTTTTTTCCTGGTGCATGTCCATTGCGGAGTAGTCCCCATGTCCTTTGCGGTAATTCAAATGGTCAGCCAGAGCGACGTGCTGGCCAACCTGGCGCAGGCTCGGCGCCTGCTTGAGCAAGCGGCGGCGGGCGGGGCGAAACTGGCGGTTTTGCCGGAAAACTTCGCTGCCATGGGCCGTCGCGATGTGGCGGACATCGGTCGCGCCGAGGCACTGGGCGAAGGCCCGATCCTGCCATGGTTGAAACAAGCCGCCCGCGACCTCACCTTATGGATAGTGGCCGGTACGTTGCCGTTGCCGCCGGAGGGCCAACCGCAGGCCAAGTCCAACGCCTGCTCGCTGTTGATCGATGACCATGGCGAAATCGTTGCCCGTTACGACAAGCTGCATCTGTTCGATGTGGACGTTGCCGATGCGCGAGGTCGCTATCGCGAGTCCGACGACTATGCTTTTGGGAGCAACGTGGTGGTGGCGGACACGCCGGTGGGGCGCTTGGGCTTGTCGGTGTGTTATGACCTGCGCTTCCCGGAGCTGTACAGCGAATTGCGTGCAGCGGGGGCCGAACTGATTACCGCGCCGTCGGCGTTTACCGCAGTGACCGGCGCTGCGCATTGGGATGTGCTGATTAGGGCACGGGCCATCGAGACCCAATGCTACCTGCTCGCGGCGGCGCAGGGCGGTGTGCATCCGGGGCCACGGGAAACCTACGGCCACGCGGCGATTGTCGACCCGTGGGGACGGATGCTGGCACAACAGGATCAAGGCGAAGCGGTGCTGTTAGCCGCTCGCGACAGCAGTGAACAAGCGTCGATTCGGGCGCGCATGCCGGTGGTCAACCACCGGCGCTTTTTCTCGCAGGGCGCACAGCGGCCTGCTTCGGAACGATGAATTTAAGGCCAAATCTATGAGCGAGTTGTTGTCCTCAGTCAGTGAACACCTCCTGGCACCCGGTGGCGTGACCATCGAAAACTTGCAAACGGTGCTGGGTGATCTGGCCGGGCCGGGCATCGACGCGGCCGACCTGTATTTCCAGGGGCAGATTTCCGAGTCCTGGTCCCTGGAAGACGGCATCGTCAAGGAAGGCAGTTTCAACCTTGACCAAGGCGTGGGCGTGCGTGCGCAGTCCGGTGAAAAAACCGGCTTTGCCTACAGCAACGCCATTACTCTGGAAGCCCTGGGTCTGGCGGCTCGCGCGGCGCGCTCGATTTCCCGCGCCGGCCAGCATGGCACGGTGCAGGCGTTCAGCACTCAGGACGTAGCCCAGCTATACGCACCGGATAACCCTTTGGAAGTGATCAGCCGTGCCGAGAAGGTCGAGCTGCTCAAGCGTGTCGACGCCGCCACTCGCGCCCTCGACCCGCGTATCCAGCAGGTCAGCGTCAGCATGGCCGGTGTGTGGGAGCGCATATTGGTGGCGTCTACCGATGGCAGCCTGGCGGCGGATGTGCGGCCGCTGGTGCGCTTCAACGTCAGCGTGATCGTCGAGCAGAACGGCCGTCGCGAGCGCGGCGGCCATGGTGGTGGCGGGCGAACCGATTACCGTTATTTCCTCAATGAAGATCGTGCCATGGGCTATGCCCGTGAAGCACTGCGTCAGGCATTGGTGAATCTGGAAGCCATTCCGGCGCCAGCGGGCACGTTGCCAGTGGTGCTGGGGTCGGGTTGGTCCGGGGTGTTGCTTCACGAAGCGGTGGGCCACGGCCTGGAAGGCGACTTCAACCGCAAGGGCAGCTCGGCCTACAGCGGGCGCATGGGCGAGCGCGTGGCGTCCACACTGTGCACCATCGTCGACGACGGTACCCTCGCCGGTCGCCGTGGTTCGCTGAGCGTGGACGACGAAGGCACCCCCACGGAGTGCACCACCCTGATCGAAAACGGCGTGCTCAAGGGCTATATGCAGGACAAGCTCAACGCGCGTCTGATGGGTGTGGCGCGCACCGGTAACGGTCGGCGCGAATCCTATGCGCACCTGCCGATGCCGCGCATGACCAACACCTACATGCTCGCAGGCGAAAGCGACCCGGCGGAGATCATCGCCTCGGTCAAACGCGGCATCTACTGCGCCAACCTTGGCGGCGGCCAGGTGGATATCACCAGCGGTAAGTTCGTGTTTTCCACCAGCGAGGCGTATTTGATCGAGGACGGCAAAATCACCGCGCCGGTCAAAGGCGCCACGTTGATCGGCAACGGGCCGGAAGCCATGAGCAAGGTGTCCATGGTGGGTAACGATCTGTCCCTGGACAGCGGCGTGGGTACGTGCGGTAAAGATGGGCAGTCGGTGCCGGTGGGTGTCGGCCAGCCAACGCTGAAGATTGATGCGATCACCGTGGGGGGCACGGGCTCGTAAGCACGGGAGCTTCGGGTGGCGAAGGCCGCCACCCGGGGAAGAGGATCAGCGCAGGCCGCGTTGAGTCTCGTCCAGCTCACGGATGTACTTGAAGATTTTACGGCTGGTGGCCGGCGCCTTGTTATGCGCCAGCTCGTGCTGGGCCTGACGGATCAGGGAGCGCAGTTGTTGGCGGTCCGCGTCCGGGTAGTCCAGCACGAACTTCTCCAGCACCGCGTCATCGCCCGTGATCAGGCGGTCACGCCAACGCTCCAGGTTATGGAAGCGTTCGTTGTACTGGCGAGTGGAGGCATCGGTTTGATCGAGCAAGGTGAGAATGGCGTCAATGTCCTGATCGCGCATCAGCTTGCCGATAAACGAGATATGCCGTTTGCGCGCGATATTCGAGGTGTGCTTGGGCGCATCCGCAAGCGCCCGGCGCATTTCGTCGGTCAGTGGCAATTTGGCAATCAAGTCTTTTTTGAGCGTTGTAAGGCGCTCGCCGAGGTCAACCAGAGCATGCAGCTCACGTTTGACCTGGGATTTGCTTTTCTCCCCATCGAGGGAGTCGTCGTAAGAATCAACCATGGTGGCAGTCCGCAAAGAAACGCCGCCATGATAACCAGTCGGGGGCCGCTTGTCCGGCCCGGTCGCTCGATGGCCTTAACCGAAAGCAGAATTTGAGTGGAGAAAACCATGAGTGCAGCCCAGAGCGTCGGTCCGCAAGCGTTACCGGCACTGCAGGAACAAGTCGAGCAGATTCTTGCCGAGGCCAAGCGCCAGGGGGCCAGTGCCTGTGAAGTCGCGGTGTCGCTGGAGCAGGGGCTGTCGACGTCGGTGCGTCAGCGGGAAGTGGAAACCGTTGAGTTCAATCGCGACCAAGGGTTTGGCATCACCTTGTATGTGGGGCAGCGCAAAGGTTCGGCGAGTACCTCGGCCAGTGGCGCGGAGGCTATCCGCGAGACGGTCGCCGCTGCATTGGCGATCGCCAAGCACACTTCCGAGGATGAAAGTTCGGGTCTGGCCGATAAAGCCCTGATGGCCAAGGATGTGAAGGACTTTGATCTGTTTCATGCCTGGGACATCACCCCGGAACAGGCCATCGAGCAGGCGCTGGTCTGTGAGGCCGCAGCGTTTGACGCCGATTCTCGGATCAAGAACGCCGATGGCACCACGCTCAATACCCACCAAGGCTGCCGTGTATACGGCAACAGCCACGGTTTTATCGGCGGTTACGCGTCCACTCGCCATAGTTTGAGCTGCGTGATGATCGCCGAGGCCAATGGCCAGATGCAGCGGGATTACTGGTATGACGTGAACCGTCAGGGCGAACTCCTGGCTGACCCTGTCAGCATCGGCCAGAAGGCCGCGCAGCGTGCCGCGAGCCGCCTGGGCGCGCGTCCGGTGCCGACCTGCGAAGTGCCGGTCCTGTTTTCTGCGGAACTGGCCGGCGGTTTGTTCGGCAGTTTCCTCGGGGCGATTTCCGGCGGCAATCTGTATCGCAAATCCTCGTTCCTGGAAGGGGCA
Source organism: Pseudomonas rhodesiae (assembly GCF_013285305.1). Taxonomy (NCBI): domain Bacteria; kingdom Pseudomonadati; phylum Pseudomonadota; class Gammaproteobacteria; order Pseudomonadales; family Pseudomonadaceae; genus Pseudomonas; species Pseudomonas rhodesiae. The sequence goes on from NZ_CP054205.1 coordinate 1,189,718, forward strand.
ATCGGCCAAACGCTGTTTCCAGAATGGCTGACCATCGATGAGCGCCCGCACTTGATGCGTGCCATGGGCAGCACCTCGTTCGACGGTGATGGCCTGGCGACCTATGCCAAGCCGTTCGTCGAGAAAGGCGAGTTGGTGTCCTATGTGCTGGGTACTTATTCCGGTCGCAAGCTCGGTTTGCCCAGCACCGCGAATGCGGGGGGCGTGCATAACCTGTTCGTGACCCACGGCGATGAAGATCAGGCGGCGCTGTTGCGGCGTATGGGCCGCGGCCTGCTGGTCACCGAGTTGATGGGCCATGGCCTGAACATGGTCACCGGTGACTATTCGCGCGGCGCGGCGGGGTTCTGGGTGGAGAACGGCGAGATTCAGTTTGCCGTCCAGGAAGTCACCATTGCTGGCAATATGCGTGACATGTTCAAGCAAATCATTGCGGTGGGAAATGACGTAGAGCGGCGCAGCAACATCCACACCGGTTCGGTATTGATTGAGCGGATGACTGTCGCCGGCAGCTGATCCTTCCGACTGACCGCCCACAAAAAAGGCGCGCCATCTCACAGATGGCGCGCCTTTTTTGTGGGCGGCTGAAAAGTCGACTTAACGCTCAAGCTTGTTTTGATTCTCAATATCATTTAATAATAAATATCATTATCGAGCGAGCGTGGATCATGAATTCTGTCCTGCACGAGGATCCTTACCTGGAAAGTTGGCGCTGGATGAGCCGTCAGATCCGCTGCGGTCTGGACCCCAACGAGCCGCGGCTGATCGAACATTACCTCAGCGAGGGTCGATACCTGGCGTGCTGCACGGCAACGCACCCGTGGACCATCGCTGAAACCTCGTTTCGCCTGTTGATCGACACCGCCAGTGATATCGCCTTGCCCTGGCACTGGCGATCACTGTGTCTGGATCAAGCCTGGCGCCCGTTGCGCGACCTGGAAAAACTCTCTCATTGCGCCTGTCGCCTCAAGCGCTGGCAGGCCTTTGCCTGGCAGTTGGCAACGTGCCAGTTGCTGCCGTCCCTTTCTGTTTCTGACCTGGTGCAAGGATCTTCCGATGAGTAACACCCGTATCGAACGCGACAGCATGGGCGAACTGCATGTCCCCGCCGACGCCCTGTATGGCGCCCAGACCCAACGCGCGGTGAACAATTTCCCGATCAGCCATCAGCCAATGCCCGCGCAGTTCATTCGCGCGCTGATCCTGGCCAAAGCGGCGGCTGCCAAGGTGAACGTGGAGCTCAAGCAAATCAGCGAAGGGCAGGGCAAGGCCATCGTCGATGCCGCCCAGGGCTTGCTGGAAGGCGATTACATGCGCCATTTTCCGGTGGATATCTTCCAGACCGGCTCCGGCACCAGCTCCAATATGAATGCCAATGAAGTGATTGCAACCTTGGCCAGCCGTTTGCTGGGTGAGGCGGTCAACCCCAATGACCATGTGAATTGTGGCCAGAGCAGCAACGACATCATTCCCACCACTATCCATGTGAGTGCCGCACTGGTCCTGCATGAGCAAACACTGCCGGCCCTGCTGCATCTGGTGCAGGTGATCGAACACAAGGCTGAAGAGGTTCACCCCTTTATCAAGACCGGCCGTACGCACCTGATGGACGCTATGCCCGTGCGCATGAGCCAGGTACTCAACGGTTGGGCGCAGCAACTCAAGGCCAATATCGGCCACTTGCAGGATTTGCTGCCCAGCCTGCAAGCCTTGGCCCAAGGCGGGACTGCGGTGGGCACTGGCATCAACGCGCATCCGCAATTCGCGGCGCGCTTCAGCCAGCAACTCAGCAGCCTGACCGGCGTTAAGTTCACGCCGGGCAAGGACCTGTTTGCATTGATTGGCTCCCAGGACACCGCCGTCGCCGTTTCCGGTCAGTTGAAAGCCACTGCGGTGTCGCTGATGAAAATCGCCAATGACCTGCGCTGGATGAACTCCGGTCCGCTGGCAGGTCTGGGTGAGATCGAGTTGGAGGGGCTGCAACCGGGCTCGTCGATCATGCCGGGCAAGGTCAATCCGGTGATTCCGGAAGCGACCGCCATGGTCGCAGCGCAGGTGATCGGCAATGACGCCGTGATCACCGTCGCCGGTCAGTCCGGCAATTTCGAGTTGAACGTGATGCTGCCGGTCATTGCCCAGAACCTGCTCAACAGCCTGCAACTGCTGGCCAACTCCAGCCGCCTGCTGGCCGATAAAGCCATCGCCAGCTTCAAGGTCAACGAAGCCAAGCTCAACGAGGCGTTATCGCGCAATCCCATTCTGGTGACGGCGCTCAACCCGATCATCGGTTACCAGAAAGCCGCTGAAATCGCCAAGAAGGCCTATCAGCAGGGGCGTCCGGTGCTCGATGTGGCGCTTGAACACACCGATTTGCCGCGCAGCCAATTGGAAACGCTGTTGGACCCGGAAAAACTCACCGCCGGCGGCGTGTAATCACCCGCCCTGCTTTGGAGGCTCACCATGGAGCACTGGAAACGCACGATCGAACGGGCTAATCGATGCTTCATGCAGGGCGAATGGGTGGACGCGCGCGAGGCGTATCTGCAGGCCCTTGCCCTGGCCCAGGTGCTGTTCGAACGCTGGGCGGATGCCGACGAGGCCGTGGCAGCCTGCGTGATTTCCCATCACAACCTCGCGGACCTGCACCTGCGCCTCAACCAGCCGGAAGAAAGCGCGGAGTACTTGTGCGCCATTCACCAACGCTTGCTGCAGACCATGCAGGACCCACGCCTCACCCCGCAACTGCGTGAGGCCGCAGCGCGCCAGAGCAGCAAAACCTACGTTGAACTGTTGAATTTCATCAGCGAGCACGGCGAGTACCCGCGTACCCATCGCTTGCTCGGAGGTGCCGCAGCCCAACCGACCACGCCTCACTACGGAGCACACTGATATGGCTTACACCTTGCCTGCCTTGCCTTATGCCTATGATGCCCTGGAGCCGCACATTGATGCGCAAACCATGGAAATTCACTACACCAAGCACCATCAGACTTACATCAATAACCTCAATGCAGCGGTGCAAAGCACTGAGTTCGCGGAATGGCCGGTCGAAAAACTGGTCGCCAGCGTACAACAACTGCCGGAAAGACTGCGCGGGGCTGTGATCAACCAAGGGGGCGGGCACGCCAACCATTCTTTGTTCTGGGAAGTGATGTCGCCCCAGGGCGGCGGCAAACCGGAGGGCGTGCTGGGTCAGGCAATTGACCAGCAGTTGGGCGGTTTCGAGCGTTTCAAAGAGGCGTTTACCAAAGCGGCGCTGACCCGCTTCGGCAGTGGCTGGGCCTGGTTGAGCGTCACCCCGCAGAAGACACTGGTGGTGGAAAGCAGCGGCAATCAGGACAGCCCGCTGATGAATGGCAACACGCCGATCCTTGGCCTGGACGTCTGGGAGCACGCGTATTACCTGCGCTATCAGAACCGCCGCCCGGAATACATCAATGCCTTCTACAGTGTTATCAACTGGCCAGAAGTCGCCGCCCGCTATCAGGCTGCCATGGCTTGATGCGTCTCTCCATGACAAGCACTAAGGCCGACTATGGGCACTGACACTCTGGCGATCGGCAGCGTGCGATTGTTTCGTTATGCATTTGGCTCGCTGCTGCTGTTGGCAGGTACTGCATTGCTGGTGGCCCATGGTCTGGCCTGGCTCGACTTGGAACCGCGCATCCTGCGGGCGCTGCAGGGTGGTTCGATTTGCGCCCTGGGCACTGCACTGGGCGCGGTGCCGGTATTGGTGATAAAGCGCATGCCGGCTGCCTTGAACGATACGTTGCTAGGCTTCGGGGCGGGTGTGATGCTGGCTGCCACCGCGTTTTCGCTGGTGGTGCCGGGCATCGCGGCAGCTGAAAGTCTTGGGCTTTCGCCCTGGGGGGCCAGTGGCCTAGTCAGCTTCGGGATCATGCTGGGGGCGTTCGGGCTTTATTTGGTTGACCGCAAGGTCTCAGGCGCCAGCCCGGAAATGCTGGTGGGTACGCCGGAGCACCCGGTGATTGCGCCACGCATCTGGCTGTTTGTGTTTGCGATCATTGCCCACAACATTCCGGAAGGCATGGCGGTGGGCGTATCGGCGGGGGGCGGTATGCCGGATGCCGATAGCCTGGCCATGGGCATTGCTTTGCAGGACGTACCCGAAGGCTTGGTGATTGCGTTGGTGCTGGCGGGTGCGGGCATGTCGCGGGTCAAGGCCTTCATGATCGGCGCCGCGTCGGGGCTGGTCGAACCCGTGTTTGCCGTGCTCTGCGCCTGGCTGGTAAGCCTGGCGGAAATGCTGCTGCCCCTTGGGCTGGCGCTGGCCGCTGGGGCGATGCTGCTGGTGGTCACTCACGAAGTGATCCCGGAGTCGCGGCGCAATGGCCACGAAAAGCTAGCCAGCCTGGGGCTATGTATCGGGTTTTGCGTGATGATGGCGATGGATACCGCGTTGGGATAAAGCGCCGGGAGGTTATTCCCCTTCGTCGAAGAAGTTGTTGATCAACTCCACCAAGGCGTCCATTGCCTCTTTTTCTTGATCGCCTTCGGTCTCCAGGTGAATCGTAGTGCCCTTGCCGGCCGCCAGCATCATCATCGCCATGATGCTTTTGCCATCAACCATCGACTCCGGCGTGCGTCCTGCGCGGATTTTGCAGGGGTATTTTCCAGCAACGCCGACAAATTTTGCCGAGGCCCGGGCGTGGAGGCCCAGCTTGTTGATGATTTCAATTTCACGAGCGGGCATCGCGTGAGTGTTCCTTTCAGCTGAGGTCGCGGTGGCGAACCTGGACGTTCTTGAGGGTTTGTTGCAGCACCTGACCCAGGCGCTCCGTCAGGTAAACCGAGCGGTGATGGCCGCCGGTGCAGCCGATGGCGATGGTCACATAGGCTCGGTTGCTTGCGGCAAAACGTGGCAGCCACTTGAGCAGGTAAGTGGAGATGTCCTGGAACATCTCCTCCACATCCGGTTGCGCCGCCAGGTAATCAGCGACCGGCTGATCCAGCCCGGACTGATCACGCAATTCCGGCTTCCAGTAAGGGTTCGGCAGGCAACGCACATCGAACACCAGATCGGCGTCTACCGGCATGCCGCGCTTGAACCCGAAGGACTCCACCAGAAAGGCCGTACCAGGCTCCGGCTGGTTCAGCAGCCGCAGCTTGATGGCATCGCGCAGTTGATACAGGTTGAGGCTGGTGGTGTTGATCTTCAGGTCGGCCAGATCGATGATCGGCCCCAGCAGCTTGGTCTCGTCCTCAATCGCTTCGGCAAGGGAGCGGTGGGGGCTGCTGAGCGGGTGGCGCCGCCGGGTTTCGGAGAAGCGCTTAAGCAGGGTCTCCTCGTCGGCATCCAGGTACAGCACATCGCAGTGAATATGCTTGGCGCGCACTTCCTCCAACAGCTCAGGGAACCGGGAAAGGTGGCTGGGCAAGTTGCGGGCATCGATCGACACGGCAACCAGCGGCTGCGCTAGCTCAGTATGGATCAATGCGCGTTCGGCCAATTCCGGCAGCAACCCGGCGGGCAGGTTGTCGATGCAATAAAAGCCACTGTCCTCCAGAACATTCAGGGCAGTACTTTTACCAGAGCCGGAGCGGCCACTGACGATGATCAAACGCATGATTACTTCTCGTTTTGTTCATCCAGAACAACCTGATAGAGCGCTTCATTGCTGCTGGCGCTGCGTAGTCTGTTACGTACTTCCTTGCGATCAAGCATGCTGGCGATCTGCCGAAGCAGCTCCAGATGCGCATCGGTGGCAGCTTCCGGGACCAGCAGGACAAACAGCAGGTCGACCGGTGCGCCGTCGATGGCGTCGAAATCGATGGGGGCTTCCAGATGTATCAGAGCGCTTATCGGATCTGCGCAGCCTTTGAGGCGGCAGTGTGGAATCGCGATGCCGTTACCAAAACCGGTGGAGCCCAGTTTTTCACGGGCGACGAGCGCCTCGAAGACATCTTGCATCTCCAGATCCGGCACTTCGCGGGCGATCAGGTTGGCAATTTGTTCGAGGGCTTTTTTCTTGCTGCCGCCCGGCACGTTCACGAGGGAACGGCCGGGGGTCAGGATAGTTTCAAGTCGGATCATGGGGGGGAGAGTTAACGACCTGTACCTTGCATCAGGTGCAGATTCTTTTCCTTATGCTTTATGAGTTGGCGGTCGAGCTTTTCGTACAGCGAGTCAATCGCGGCATACATGTCGTCATGTTCGGCATTGGCGACGACTTTGGCATTCGGTATGTGCAGGGTGGCCTCGATTTTCTGCTTGAGCTTATCGACCTCCATGATGACCTGCACATTGGTAATTTTGTCGAAATGCCCCGCAAGCTTGTTCAGCTTGCTCTCGGTGTACTCACGCAGGGGCTTGGTGACTTCCAGCTGGTGTCCACTGATGTTGACTTGCATACAGCTTCTCCTTCGTTGCCAGTGCATAAAGCGGCAGGCCGGGATGCCTGCCACTGGAACGCTATGGCCCGCCCGTCACATCAAACGCTTACGCTCGCTGGAAGGCGCGATCCCAAGGGATTCGCGATATTTGGCGACGGTTCGACGGGCGACCTGAATGCCTTGTGCCTCCAGTAAACCAGCGATCTTGCTGTCACTCAACGGCTTTTTCTGATTTTCCGCGGCAACCAGTTTTTTGATGATCGCGCGGATCGCCGTGGACGAGCATTCGCCGCCTTCGGAAGTGCTGACATGGCTGGAGAAAAAGTATTTCAGCTCATAAATACCCCGTGGGGTATGCATGAATTTCTGCGTGGTCACCCGTGAAATTGTCGACTCGTGCATGCCGACCGCCTCGGCGATGTCATGCAGCACCAGCGGTTTCATCGCTTCGTCGCCGTATTCCAGGAAGCCGCGCTGATGCTCGACGATCTGGGTGGCGACTTTCATTAGGGTTTCATTGCGGCTTTGCAGGCTCTTGATGAACCAGCGCGCTTCTTGCAGCTGATTGCGCATGAAGGTGTTATCGGCGCTGGTATCGGCGCGGCGCACGAACCCGGCATATTGCGGATTGACGCGCAGGCGCGGCACCGATTCCTGATTCAGCTCCACCAGCCAGCGCTCGTTGTCCTTGCGTACGATAACGTCCGGGACAACGTATTCGGCTTCGCTGGACTCGATCTGCGAGCCTGGGCGAGGGTTGAGGCTTTGCACCAGCTCGATGACCTGGCGCAGCTCGTCTTCCTTGAGCTTCATGCGTCGCATCAGTTGGCTGTAGTCGCGGCTGCCCAGCAGATCGATGTAATCGGTGACCAAACGCTGGGCTTCGCTGAGCCAAGGGGTCTTGGCGGGCAACTGACGCAATTGCAGCAGCAGGCACTCGCTGAGGCTGCGGGCGCCAATGCCGGCAGGCTCGAACTGCTGGATGCGGTGCAGGACGGCTTCGATTTCGTCCAGCTCGATATCCAGTTCCGGGTCGAAGGCCTCAAGGATCTCCTCAAGGGTTTCGTCCAGATAGCCCTGGTTGTTGATGCAGTCGATCAGGGTCACGGCGATCAGCCGATCGGTGTCCGACATCGGCGCCAGGTTCAACTGCCACAACAGGTGGCTTTGCAGGCTTTCGCCGGCGGACGTCCGGGTGGTGAAATCCCACTCGTCATCGTCGCTGCTGGGCAGGCTGCTGGCGCTGGTCTGGTAGACGTCTTCCCAGGCAGTGTCCACGGGAAGCTCGTTGGGAATACGCTCGTTCCATTCACCTTCCTCCAGGTTATCCACCGTCGGGGCGGTTTCCTGATAGGAGGGTTCCTGCACATCGGAGTTGGGTTTTTGCTCGATGTTGTCAGCCAACGGATCTGCATTATCGAAGTCGTCGCCTTCTTCCTGGCGTTCGAGCATCGGATTGGACTCCAGAGCTTCCTGGATCTCCTGTTGCAGGTCCAAGGTCGACAATTGGAGCAGGCGGATGGCCTGTTGCAGCTGCGGTGTCATCGTCAGCTGCTGGCCCATTCTCAGGACTAGCGATGGTTTCATGGCAGGGGCTTAACACCTTATTCGCCGGCGCAATGCGCCATCCACGACAGGGCGCGTGAGCGCCAAACATAAGCAAATTATATGCCTGATATCGGGGGCTTTGCCTAGAGCGCGGTAACAATAAAAATCCAGAGGCTTTCATTGCATCCGCGCACCAGGCTAACGTCCTGCCAACGCCTTGTTAAAGGCTGTTTACAGGCGGAACTCGTGGCCCAGGTACACTTCCTTGACCAGTTCGTTGGCCAGGATGGTGGCGGCATCGCCTTCGGCGATCAGTTGACCATCGTTGACGATATAGGCGGTTTCGCAGATATCGAGGGTCTCACGTACGTTATGGTCGGTAATCAATACCCCGATGCCCTTGGCCTTGAGGTGATGGATGATCTGTTTGATATCGCCAACCGAAATAGGGTCGACGCCGGCAAACGGTTCGTCCAGCAAGATGAACTTGGGCGCGGTGGCCAGTGCGCGAGCAATTTCCACGCGACGACGCTCACCACCGGACAGGCTCATGCCAAGGTTGTCGCGAATGTGGTTGATGTGGAATTCCTGCAGCAGGCTTTCCAGCTCCGCGCGACGGCCATCGCGGTCAAGCTCCTTGCGAGTCTCCAGGATCGCCATGATGTTGTCGGCGACCGAGAGTTTGCGGAAGATCGACGCTTCTTGCGGAAGATAGCCGATACCGGCGCGGGCGCGACCGTGCATCGGTTGGTGGCTGACGTCCAGATCGTCAATCAGCACGCGGCCTTGGTCCGCTTGAACCAGGCCGACGATCATGTAGAAACAGGTGGTCTTGCCGGCACCGTTGGGGCCGAGCAAGCCGACGATCTGGCCGCTGTCGATCGACAGGCTGACATCGCGCACAACCTGACGGCTTTTATAGGCCTTGGCCAGATGCTGGGCTTTCAGGGTTGCCATTACTCGGCCTTCTTCTTCGGCTGGATAACCATGTCGATGCGTGGGCGCGGTGCGCTGACCTTGGTGCCGTTGGCGCGGCCCGCCTGGGCGACCTGAGTCTTGGTGTTGTACACGATCTTCTCGCCTTCGGTGGAGTTACCGTCGGCGCTCAGCACCTTGGCCTGATCGATCAGCACAATGCGGTTCTGCTGCGCATGATACTGGATGGTCTTGCCATAGCCCTTCATCGGGCCTGGATCTTCTGCCTTTTGCTTCTGTTCGAAGTAGGCAAGGTTGCCCACCGACGTCACCACGTCGATGTCGCCTGCCGGGGTGCGCGTCAGAGTTACCGTGTTGCCGGTGATCTTCATCGAGCCCTGGATAATGATCACGTCGCCCTTGTAAGTGGCAACGCCTTGCTTGTCATCCAGCTGAGCATCGTCAGCCTGGATGCGGATAGGCTGCTCGCTATCGTTCGGCAGAGCCCAGGCGCTCACGCTTCCCAGTGCTGCGCCAAGACCGAGCAAAATCGGGAGAGTTTTAACGAGCCTCATACTGTCCTCTTACGTTCGATAGCAGGTGTATCCTGCTTTCTTTCAAATACGCTTTCATTCCCTTGCCAGTCGATACACCGCCAGCGCCGTCGATTCTAACGTCTTGCTCGGTCTGCGCATATTGCTTCTGTGGGAATACGGTCATGCGACTGCTGGTAATAATGGTGTCGCGGTTCTGCGCATCGGTACGCGCGACGCGCACCGAGTCGATCAGTTCGACTTCGGTGCCGTCGGGGTTCACCTCGCCACGCTTGCTAGTGACGTGCCACGGAAACTCCGTGCCGCGATACAGGTTCAAGTCCGGATTGGTCAGTAGGGTCACCTCGCTGGCCTTCAAATGTTCGACTTTGTCCGAGGTCATTTCGTATTGCACCTTGCCATCGGGCAGGAACTGCACGCTGTAGGCGTTGGTGGCGTAATAGTCGATAGCCCCATCGTCGACCTGCGCCACAGGTCGGTCGAGAAACCGCTCCGGGCTGATATTCCAGTAGCCCACCGCCAGGAACAGCGCGGCGATGACTCCGAATAACAGGAAGTTGCGAATCTTTTTGCTCAGCATAAAACGCTCTATAGGTAGGCGGCGTGGGCCGCTTCAAGACGGTCTTGGGCGCGCAGTATCAGCTCGCAGAATTCGCGGGCGGCACCTTCGCCGCCACGGGCAGTGGTGATGCCATGAGCGTGCTCGCGAACGAACGCCGCCGCGTTGGCCACCGCCATGCCCAGCCCGACCCGGCGGATCACCGGCAAGTCGGGCAGGTCGTCACCGAGGTAGGCGACCTGTTCATAGCTTAGGTTGAGTTGGCCCAACAGTTCGTCCAGAACCACCAGTTTATCCTCGCGGCCCTGATACAGGTGAGCAATCCCCAGGTTTTGCGCGCGACGTTCCACCACTGGAGTCTTGCGACCGCTGATAATGGCGGTCTGTACCCCGGCCGCCATCAGCATCTTGATGCCTTGGCCGTCCAGCGTGTTGAATGTTTTAAATTCGCTGCCATCTTCCAGGAAATACAAGCGGCCGTCGGTCAGCACGCCGTCAACGTCGAAGACGGCCAACTTGATGTGCTTGCCGCGCTGCAACAGGTCGTTGCTCATTTACATCACTCCCGCACGCAACAAGTCGTGCATGTTCAAGGCGCCGATCGGGCGGTCGTCACTATTGACCACCACCAGCGCGCCTATTTTGTGGTCTTCCATGATCTTCAGCGCTTCGGCTGCCAGCATGTCAGGGCGCGCGGTCTTGCCATGGGGCGTCATCACCGCATCGATGGTGGCGGTATGGATATCGATGGTGCGGTCCAGGGTCCGACGCAAATCACCGTCGGTGAATACGCCGGCCAGGCGGCCATCGGCTTCGAGGATCACCGTCATGCCCAGGCCCTTGCGGGTCATTTCCATCAATGCGTCCTTGAGCAGAGTGCCGCGTTGGACGTGGGGCAGTTCATCGCCCGAATGCATGACGTTCTCGACCTTCAACAGCAGGCGACGGCCCAGCGCACCACCCGGGTGGGAAAACGCGAAGTCCTCGGCGGTAAACCCGCGGGCTTCCAGCAGCGCCACAGCCAGGGCATCACCCATGACCAGCGCGGCAGTGGTGGAGGAGGTCGGGGCCAGGTTCAGTGGGCAGGCTTCGTGGGCTACATGCACGTTCAGATTGACTTCGGCAGCCCTCGCCAGGGTCGATTCGGGGTTGCCGGTGATGCTGATCATCTGGATGCCCAGGCGTTTGATCAACGGCAACAGCGTCACGATTTCGTTGGTGGTGCCTGAATTAGATAGGGCCAGGATGATGTCATCCTTGGTGATCATGCCCATGTCACCGTGGCTGGCTTCGGCCGGATGCACGAAAAACGCCGTGGTGCCGGTGCTGGCCAGGGTGGCGGCGATCTTGTTGCCGACATGGCCGGATTTGCCCATGCCCACCACGACAACGCGACCCTTGCTGGCCAGAATCATCTCGCAGGCGCGTACGAAATCCGCGTCGATATGGGCCAGCAAACCTTCTACGGCTTCAAGCTCGAGGCGGATAGTGCGTTGTGCGGATTGAATAAGGTCGCTGGATTGGCTCATGTCTGAAATCGTATAGCCTGACGAAAAGTCGGCGATTATAGCGGTAATGTTCAATTCCCTCACGCAAGTTCGTCAGGGTTTGTTCGGTAGTCGCCTGAGATTCATGCTCAGCAACGTTTTTTCCTGGCCCCGAAACTGAACTGGCGCTGTTCCGGCCTTGGGGGCGTTGTACCAGCAGTGATATAGTTCGCGGCCAGTTCGGTCCGCTCAGTCCCTGTGGCTATCTATATTGCGCAGCCGTTGCAAACGTTTGTCGCATAGATGGTGTCTGAGTGAGAAGCTGCATCCCAAGGAGTTTAGATGAGTGCCGATAACGCCTACGCGGTCGAGCTGAAGGGACTGACCTTCAAGCGCGGGACGCGCAGCATCTTCAATAACGTCGATATTCGCATTCCCCGCGGCAAGGTCACCGGCATCATGGGGCCTTCCGGTTGCGGCAAGACCACCCTGTTGCGTTTGATGGGCATGCAATTGCGCCCGAACGCCGGTGAGGTGTGGGTCAACGGCCAGAACCTGCCGACGCTGTCGCGCAGCGATCTGTTCGATGCGCGCAAGCACATGGGCGTGTTGTTCCAGAGTGGGGCACTGTTCACCGACCTCGATGTTTTCGAGAACGTGGCGTTTCCGCTGCGGGTGCATACGCAACTGTCCGATGAAATGATCCGTGACATTGTTTTGTTGAAGCTCCAGGCCGTGGGCCTGCGCGGCGCCATCGACCTGATGCCTGACGAGCTGTCCGGGGGCATGAAGCGTCGCGTCGCACTGGCGCGCGCCATTGCCCTTGATCCCCAGATCCTTATGTACGACGAGCCCTTTGTTGGTCAGGACCCGATCGCCATGGGGGTGCTGGTGCGCCTGATCCGTCTGCTCAACGATGCATTGGGGATCACCAGTATCGTGGTCTCCCACGACCTGGCGGAAACCGCGAGCATCGCCGACTACCTGTACGTCGTCGGCGATGGTCAGGTGTTGGGGCAGGGCACGCCTGAGGAATTGATGAATGCCGACAACCCGCGCATTCGCCAATTCATGACCGGCGATCCCGACGGCCCCGTGCCTTTTCACTTTCCGGCGGCGGACTACCGCGCAGATCTTCTGGGGAAGCGCTGATGCGCAAGACATCTCTTATCGAAAAGGTTCGCCTTTTCGGTCGCTCGGGCATCGACATCGTCGAAGTGCTGGGTCGCTCGACGATTTTTCTATTTCACGCGTTACTGGGCCGCGGCGGCATTGGTGGCGGTTTTGGTCTGTTGATCAAGCAGTTGCACGCAGTGGGTGTGATGTCCCTGGTGATCATCGTGGTCTCCGGGGTGTTCATCGGCATGGTATTGGCGTTGCAAGGCTTCAATATCCTGTCCAGTTACGGCTCGGAGCAGGCGGTGGGGCAGATGGTGGCCCTGACACTGTTGCGCGAGCTGGGGCCGGTGGTTACGGCATTGCTGTTCGCCGGGCGCGCGGGTTCCGCGCTGACTGCCGAAATCGGCAATATGAAGTCCACCGAGCAGTTGTCCAGCCTGGAAATGATCGGCGTGGACCCGCTCAAATACATTGTTGCCCCGCGCCTGTGGGCTGGCTTCATTTCTCTTCCATTGCTGGCGATGATCTTCAGCGTGGTAGGCATCTGGGGCGGTTCATGGGTCGCAGTGGACTGGCTGGGCGTCTATGACGGCTCCTACTGGGCCAACATGCAGAACAGCGTGACCTTCAACGGTGACGTGCTCAACGGCATCATTAAGAGCATCGTATTTGCCTTTGTAGTGACCTGGATCGCCGTATTCCAAGGCTATGACTGTGAACCCACCTCAGAAGGGATCAGTCGCGCCACCACCAAGACCGTTGTGTACGCCTCGCTGGCGGTACTGGGCCTTGACTTCATTTTGACCGCCTTGATGTTTGGAGATTTCTGATGCAAAACCGCACTGTGGAAATCGGTGTCGGCCTTTTCTTACTGGCTGGCATCCTGGCTTTACTGTTGCTGGCCCTGCGGGTCAGCGGCCTGTCGGCCAGCCCTACCGCCGACACATATAAACTTTACGCATATTTCGACAATATCGCCGGTTTGACTGTCAGAGCCAAGGTGACCATGGCCGGCGTGACGATCGGCAAGGTCACGGCAATCGATCTGGATCGTGACAGTTTCACGGGGCGAGTGACGATGCAGTTGGATAAGAAGGTCGATAATCTGCCGACCGACTCCACTGCGTCCATCCTCACCGCGGGTCTGCTGGGCGAGAAATACATCGGTATCAGCGTGGGCGGTGACACAGAGCTGCTCAAGGATGGTTCGACCATCCACGACACGCAGTCGTCGCTGGTACTCGAAGACCTGATCGGTAAATTCCTGCTCAATACGGTCAATAAAGACGCCAAATGAGGAATCTGTACATGATCTCTACCTTGCGACGTGGCCTTCTGGTGCTGCTTGCAGCGTTGCCTTTGATGGCTAACGCGGCGGGTTCTGCGCACGATCTGGTGCAGGACACGACCAACAAAATGTTGGCTGACCTGACGGCTAACAAAGAACAGTACAAGCAAGACCCGAGTAAGTTTTACGACGCACTCAATTCTATTGTTGGTCCGGTGGTGGATGCTGAAGGCATCTCCCGCAGCATCATGACGGTCAAGTATTCGCGTAAGGCGACGCCTGAGCAGATGCAGCGCTTCCAGGAAAACTTCAAGCGCGGCCTGTTTCAGTTCTATGGCAACGCATTGCTTGAGTACAACAACCAGGGCATTACCGTTGCGCCAGCCGGCGACGAATCGGGTAATCGCACCAGCGTCAATATGAGCGTCAAAGGCAACAACGGCGCGATCTACCCGGTGCAATACACCCTGGAGAAGATCCAAGGCGAGTGGAAGCTGCGTAACGTGATCATCAACGGCATCAATATCGGCAAGCTGTTCCGTGATCAGTTCGCCGATGCGATGCAGCGCAATGGCAATGACCTGGACAAGACCATCAATGGCTGGGCCGGGGAAGTCGCCAAGGCCAAGGAAACATCCGACAAAGAAGCCGGGAAGACTGTGCAATGATCGAGTCGGCTGTTCGTCTTGGCGATGCTGGCGAGCTGTTTCTCAGCGGCGTGCTGGATTACCGCACCGGGCCTGACCTGCGCAAGCAGGGCCAGGCACTGATCAAGACCAGTACCGCGCCCACGCTGGTGCTGGATTGCTCGGCAGTGACCAAGTCCAGCAGCGTCGGCTTATCGTTGTTGCTGTGCTTCATGCGCGATGCCGAGGCGGCCAAGAAGTCGGTCAGCATTCGGGCGTTACCCGACGACATGCGCGAAATTGCCGAAGTTTCTGGTCTGACCGAGCTGTTGGCGCATCCTTAATACACATTTTCAAGCAAGCCCCCCGTCAGAGTCCTGCTATGCGGGGTTCGCAGGCGCGGGGCTTTTTTGTATGATGTGCGACCCGCGCGCACTGGGCGCCGATAGAGGTTGAGCATGCAGGCCCTAGAAGTTAAGAGCTTCCTTGAAGGAAAGCTGCCGAATACTGAGGTTGTAGTTGAAGGCGAAGGCTGCAATTTCCAGCTGAACGTGATTAGCGATGAACTGGCGGCATTGAGCCCGGTCAAGCGTCAGCAGCAGATCTATGCCCATTTGAACCCGTGGATCACCGATGGCAGCATCCATGCGGTCACTATGAAATTTTTCAGCCGCGCGGCCTGGGCCGAGCGCACCTGAGCCCCCAAGGCGTCGAGATTCTTATGGATAAATTGATTATTACCGGCGGTGCCCGCCTTGATGGCGAGATCCGCATCTCCGGTGCGAAAAACTCCGCCTTGCCGATTCTGGCTGCGACCCTGTTGTGCGATGGCCCGGTGACCGTGGCCAACCTGCCGCATCTGCACGACATCACCACCATGATCGAGCTGTTCGGTCGCATGGGCATCGAGCCGGTGATTGACGAGAAACTGGCTGTCGAAATCGACCCGCGTACCATCAAAACCCTGATCGCTCCGTACGAATTGGTGAAAACCATGCGTGCATCGATCCTGGTGCTGGGCCCGATGGTTGCCCGTTTCGGCGAAGCCGAAGTGGCACTGCCTGGCGGTTGCGCCATTGGCTCGCGTCCGGTGGACCTGCACATCCGTGGTCTGGAAGCGATGGGCGCGATCATCGACGTCGAAGGCGGCTACATCAAGGCCAAGGCACCTGAAGGCGGCCTGCGTGGCGCGAACTTCTTCTTCGATACCGTCAGCGTGACCGGTACTGAGAACATCATGATGGCCGCTGCCCTGGCCAACGGCCGCAGCGTGCTGCAAAACGCCGCCCGCGAGCCGGAAGTAGTCGACCTGGCTAACTTCCTGAACGCCATGGGGGCGAAGGTTTCCGGCGCTGGCACCGACACCATCACCATTGATGGCGTGGAGCGTCTGCACACCGCAACCTACAAGGTTATGCCTGACCGCATCGAGACCGGCACCTACTTGGTCGCCGCCGCCGTCACCGGTGGTCGCGTCAAAGTCAAGGATACCGATCCGACCATCTTGGAAGCGGTCCTGGAAAAACTCCGTGAAGCCGGTGCCGAAATCACCTGCGGCGAAGACTGGATCGAACTGGACATGCACGGCAAGCGGCCAAAAGCCGTCAACGTGCGTACCGCTCCGTACCCGGCGTTCCCGACCGACATGCAGGCGCAGTTCATTTCCTTGAACGCGATTGCCGAAGGCACCGGTGCCGTGATCGAGACCATCTTCGAAAACCGCTTCATGCACGTATACGAGCTGCACCGCATGGGCGCGAAGATCCAGGTTGAAGGCAACACTGCCATCGTGACCGGGATCGACAAGCTCAAGGGCGCGCCAGTGATGGCCACCGACCTGCGTGCCTCGGCCAGCCTGGTGATCTCCGCGTTGTGTGCGGACGGTGACACCTTGATCGACCGCATCTACCACATAGACCGCGGTTACGAGTGCATCGAAGAAAAACTGCAGATGCTCGGCGCAAAAATTCGCCGCGTACCGGGCTAGTCCTGGAACTGAAAACACCGCCACTGTAGTGAGCGGGCTTGCTGTGGTGAGTGGGCTTGCTGTGGTGAGCGGGCTTGCCCCGCGCTGGACTGCGCAGCAGTCCCCGCTTTGGGGTCGCTACGCAACCCAGCGCCGGGCATACCCGCTCGCTACAGACGGTGTTAGCTTGCGATATGCTGAGTTTGTTTCAAATCGAGGCTGTCATGGCCTCGATCTGTGTCTGGCGCCGTTTGCGACCGGACAGCAATAGCCTGATGAAGGATTGACGTTTCCCATGTTGACCATCGCACTGTCCAAGGGCCGTATCCTTGACGACACTTTGCCGCTTCTGGCTGAAGCGGGCATCGTGCCGACCGAGAATCCGGACAAGAGCCGCAAGCTGATCATCCCCACGACCCAGGACGACGTTCGTCTGTTGATCGTGCGGGCTACTGACGTGCCGACCTACGTTGAGCATGGCGCGGCCGACCTCGGCGTCGCCGGCAAGGACGTGCTGATGGAATATGGTGGTCAGGGCCTGTATGAGCCGCTGGACCTGCGCATTGCCTTGTGCAAGCTGATGACCGCCGGTCGCGTCGGTGACGTTGAACCCAAGGGCCGGCTGCGCGTGGCCACCAAGTTCGTCAACGTCGCCAAGCGCTACTACGCCGAACAAGGCCGTCAGGTCGATATCATCAAGCTCTACGGCTCGATGGAGCTGGCGCCGCTGATCGGCCTGGCCGACAAGATCATCGACGTAGTCGATACCGGCAATACCCTGCGTGCCAACGGTCTCGAACCACAGGAATTTATCGCTGACATCAGCTCCCGCCTGATCGTCAACAAGGCATCGATGAAGATGCAGCACGCCCGTATCCAGGCGTTGATCGATACCCTGCGCAAGGCAGTGGAGTCTCGACACCGCGGTTGACCCACCCGCGCGGCCTTAGGCTGCGCCCGTCTATCCGCCTCATAGCCAGAATTCTCAGGTGCCCAAGCGGAGCGAACGGTAGTTTAGGGCGCCTGAGTTTTTTGCCAATCCTATGAGGCCCTCGCTATGACCACGTCCACTGCAATTGCCCGACTCAACGCTGCCGATCCGGATTTCGCCCATCATCTGGATCATCTGCTGAGCTGGGAAAGCGTGTCCGACGATTCGGTCAACCAGCGGGTGCTCCACATCATCAAGGCGGTGCGCGAGCGTGGCGACGCGGCACTGGTGGACTTCACCCGACAGTTCGACGGTCTGGACGTCCAGTCCATGTCCGATCTGATCCTGCCTCGCGAACGCCTGGAGCTGGCCCTGACCCGCATCACCGCCCCCCAGCGCGAAGCCTTGGAAGTGGCGGCGGCAAGGGTGCGCAGTTACCACGAAAAACAGAAGCAGGATTCCTGGAGCTACACCGAAGCCGATGGCACGGTGCTGGGCCAGAAGGTCACGCCGCTGGACCGTGCAGGCCTGTACGTGCCGGGCGGCAAAGCGTCGTACCCGTCGTCGGTCCTGATGAATGCGATCCCGGCCAAAGTTGCCGGCGTGGCTGAAGTGGTCATGGTGGTGCCGACCCCGCGCGGTGAAATCAACGAATTGGTGCTGGCCGCCGCGTGCATCGCCGGTGTCGACCGCGTCTTCACCATCGGTGGCGCCCAGGCCGTGGCGGCCCTGGCCTATGGCACCGAGAGCGTGCCAAAGGTCGACAAGGTGGTCGGCCCCGGCAATATCTACGTGGCTACCGCCAAGCGCCACGTCTTTGGCCAGGTCGGTATCGACATGATCGCCGGCCCGTCGGAGATCCTGGTGGTGTGCGACGGCCAGACCGATCCGGACTGGATCGCCATGGATTTGTTCTCCCAAGCCGAGCATGACGAAGACGCTCAGGCGATCCTGGTCAGCCCGGATGCCGAGTTCCTCGATAAGGTCGCGGCCAGCATCGATAAGCTGCTGCCGACCATGGAGCGCGCCGAGATCATCGAGAAGTCGATCAATGGCCGCGGTGCGTTGATCCTGGTGCGTGATATGGAGCAAGCCATCGAAGTGGCCAACCGCATCGCGCCCGAGCACTTGGAGCTGTCCGTGGCTGACCCACAGGCCTGGCTGCCGTCGATTCGCCACGCCGGTGCGATCTTCATGGGGCGCCACACCAGCGAAGCCCTGGGCGACTACTGCGCCGGCCCCAACCACGTACTGCCCACCTCCGGCACCGCGCGCTTCTCGTCGCCGCTGGGGGTGTATGACTTCCAGAAGCGATCTTCGATCATCTTCTGCTCGCCACAGGGCGCGTCCGAACTGGGCAAGACCGCTTCGGTGCTGGCCCGTGGTGAATCGCTGAGCGCCCACGCGCGCAGCGCCGAATATCGCATCGCCAAGGGAGAGTAAGACATGAGCAAATTCTGGAGCCCTTTCGTCAAGAACCTCGTGCCTTACGTGCCCGGCGAGCAGCCGAAAATGACCAAACTGGTCAAACTCAACACCAACGAGAATCCCTACGGTCCATCGCCCAAGGCATTGGCTGCGATGCAAGCCGAGTTGAACGACAACTTGCGCCTGTATCCGGACCCCAACAGCGACCTGCTCAAGCAGGCGGTGGCCACGTATTACGGGATCGACGCCAGCAAAGTATTCCTCGGCAACGGTTCCGACGAGGTGCTGGCGCACATTTTCCACGGCCTGTTCCAGCACGAGCTGCCGCTGCTGTTTCCGGATATCAGCTACAGCTTCTACCCGGTCTACTGCGGCCTCTACGGCATCCAGTCTGCGCCGGTGCCATTGGACGAGCAGTTCCAGATCCGCGTGGAAGACTACGCCAAGCCTAACGGCGGGATCATTTTTCCCAACCCTAACGCGCCAACCGGCTGCGTCCTGGCGCTGGACGCCGTGGAACAGATCCTCAAGGCCAGCCCGGATTCGGTGGTGGTGGTCGATGAAGCCTATATCGACTTCGGCGGCGAAACCGCCATCAGCCTGGTGGACCGCTACCCGAACCTGCTGGTGACCCAGACCCTGTCCAAATCGCGCTCACTGGCCGGTTTGCGCGTGGGCCTGGCGGTGGGCCACCCGGACTTGATCGAGGCGCTGGAGCGGGTCAAGAACAGCTTCAACTCCTACCCCCTGGATCGCCTGGCGATTGTCGGCGCGGCGGCCGCATTCGAGGACCGTGAATACTTCGAGAAGACCTGCCGACAGGTGATCGACAGCCGCAACCAGTTGGTCGCGCAGTTGGAAGATAAGGGTTTTGAGGTGTTGCCGTCGGCGGCCAACTTTATCTTTGCCCGCCACCCACGGCACGACGCGGCTGGTCTGGCGGCGAAGTTGCGCGAGCAAGGCGTGATCGTGCGGCACTTCAAGCAGGAGCGGATTGCCCAGTTCCTGCGGATCAGCATTGGTACGCCGGAGCAGAATCAGGCGTTGATCGATGGCTTGGGCGACCTCTAACACTCAGTGAAATCAAATGTGGGAGGGGGCAACCCCCTCCCACATTAGCTGGTGCTTTGGCAGTCAGATCAATGGCTCATCTGGCTTCTTGTTCTTCCAGCTATCATTGCCCGGCAGCAGCAGGTTCAACCCGATCGCTACCACGGCGCACAGGGCGATGCCCTTGAGACCGAAATCATCCGGGCCGGTGCCGGTTCCCACCAGCACGCCGCCAATGCCGAACACCAAGGTCACCGACACAATCACCAGATTGCGCGCTTCGCCCAGGTCGATCTTATGGCGAATCAACGTGTTCATCCCCACAGCAGCAATCGAACCGAACAACAGGCATAGAATTCCGCCCATCACCGGCACTGGAATGCTTTGCAGCAGCGCGCCGAATTTGCCGATAAACGCCAGGCTGATGGCAAAGATAGCCGCCCAGGTCATGATTTTCGGGTTGTAGTTCTTGGTCAGCATCACCGCGCCAGTCACTTCGGCGTAAGTGGTGTTCGGCGGGCCGCCAAACAGGCCGGCGGCCGTGGTAGCGATGCCGTCACCCAGCAAGGTGCGATGCAGGCCAGGTTTTTTCAGGTAGTCGCGCCCGGTCACGCTGCCCACCGCAATCACACCACCGATGTGTTCGATCGCCGGGGCCAGGGCCACCGGGACGATAAACAGGATCGCCTGCCAGTTGAATTCCGGCGCGGTGAAGTGGGGCAGGGCGAACCACGGAGCGGCCGCGATCTTGGCCGTGTCGACCACTCCAAAGTAGAACGACATGGCAAAGCCCACCAGCACGCCGGAGATAATCGGCACCAGGCGGAAAATGCCTTTGCCGAATACCGCCACGATCAGCGTGGTCAGCAGCGCCGGCATCGAGATCATCATCGCCGTCTGGTAATGAATCAGCTCGGCACCGTCGCCGGACTTGCCCATGGCCATGTTGGCGGCAATTGGCGCCATGGCCAGGCCGATGGAAATGATCACCGGGCCTATCACCACCGGCGGCAGCAAGCGGTCGATAAAGCCGGTGCCCTTGATCTTCACCGCCAGGCCCAGGAACGTATAAACGAAACCGGCCGCCATCACGCCGCCCATGGTCGCCGCGAGGCCGAACTGGCCCTTGGCGAGGATGATCGGGGTGATGAAGGCGAAGCTCGAAGCCAGGAATACCGGCACCTGACGCCCGGTCACCACTTGGAACAGCAAGGTGCCTAGACCTGCGGTGAACAGCGCAACGTTTGGATCAAGACCTGTGATCAGCGGCATCAACACCAGCGCGCCAAATGCCACGAAGAGCATTTGTGCGCCAGACAGGATCTGGCGCCAAAGCGGGTCGTTGAATTCATCCTGCATGCTCACGCGTCCTTCTGCTTGGTGCCGAAGATCTTGTCACCGGCATCGCCCAGGCCTGGGATGATGTAGCCGTGTTCGTTCAAGCGTTCATCGATGGAGGCGGTGTAGATCTGCACGTCCGGGTGGGCGCTCTCGACGGCGGCGATGCCCTCCGGCGCGGCTACCAGCACCATGGCGCGGATGTCCTTGCACCCGGCCTTCTTCAGCAGGTCGATGGTGGCGACCATGGAGCTGCCGGTGGCGAGCATCGGGTCGATGATCATTGCCAGGCGCTCGTCGATTTCCGGAACGAGTTTTTCCAGGTAAGTGTGGGCTTGCAGTGTCTCTTCATTACGGGCCACGCCCACGGCGCTGACCTTGGCGCCCGGGATCAGGCTGAGTACGCCTTCGAGCATGCCAATGCCGGCGCGCAGGATCGGCACCACGGTGATTTTCTTACCGGCGATTTTCTCGACCTGGACAGGACCGGCCCAACCGGGAATCTCATAATTCTCCAGGGGTAAATCCTTGGTGGCTTCGTATGTGAGCAGCGCTCCGACTTCCTGAGCAAGCTCACGGAAGTTCTTCGTGCTGATGTCGGCGCGGCGCATAAGGCCGAGTTTGTGTCGGATCAGCGGGTGGCGGATCTCGCGAGTGGGCATGGGAAAGGCTCCGGCGGCGGGCAAAAAAACCGGCCTAGATTAATCTATCCGAGGGTGTTGTCCTATAGACATGTAGCACGTTAGTCCATAAAGGCTTGCCCGGAGCGCATGAGAAGCGTACCTTCGCCCGCTTTTCTTGCCACAGCACCCCTTGGAGAGCGCCATGTCCGCTGATCTCGAGCATATCCGTCAAATCATGCGCGAGGCTGACTGCCTGTACACCGAAGCGCAAGTCGAAGAAGCGATCGCCAAGGTCGGCGCCCACATCACTCGCGAAATGGCCGATACCAACCCGGTGGTGTTCTGTGTGATGAACGGTGGTCTGATCTTCGCCGGCAAATTATTGACTCACCTGCAATTCCCGCTGGAAGCGTCTTACCTGCACGCCACCCGCTATCGCAATGAAACCAGCGGCGGCGACCTGTTCTGGAAGGCCAAGCCGGAAGTCTCGTTTATTGACCGTGACGTGCTGATCATCGACGACATCCTCGATGAAGGTCACACCCTGGGCGCAATCATCGACTTCTGCAAACACGCCGGCGCACGCAAAGTGCACACTGCCGTGCTGATCGACAAAGACCACGACCGCAAGGCTCGCCCTGAGCTGAAAGCCGATTTCGTCGGTCTGCCGTGCATCGACCGTTACATCTTCGGTTACGGCATGGATTACAAGGGTTACTGGCGCAACGCCAATGGCATCTACGCCGTCAAAGGGATGTGATACGTGGCGCGCTTTCTGGATCAGACACTGTTTACCGAGCTGGCCGAGAAAGCGAACGCCAGCACCCGTGGGCGGCATCATCACAATTTCCATGCGATGGACGAGCCGTGTCATCGCATGGCAGTGGGCCTGCAACCGAGCACCTACGTGCCCCCTCATCGCCACCTCAGTGCGGACAAGGCCGAAACCTTGCTCGTGCTCAAGGGCCGTCTGGGCCTGCTGGTGTTCAATGACCGCGGCGAGGTAATCGCCAAGCGCGTGATGCAGGCTGGCGGCGAGTGCGCCGGCGTCGATCTGCCGCCGGGCGTGTTCCATGGCCTGGTGGTGCTGCAGCCCGATACGGTGATGTTCGAATGCAAGGCAGGGCCTTATCGGCCGGTTGGCGAGGGCGAACTGGCCGAGTGGGCACCGCGCGAAGGCGACGCCGGCGTGGCGGCGTATCAACGCTGGATGCTAGCGCAGTTCGATTGAGCTACAGTGCTGGGCCCCTTGCCGTGGAGTGGCTCATGAGCCGGTTGATACGCAGTTGCGCCATGCTGGCGTTGTCCTTCAGTTTGCCCTTGGCCGCAGCGCCCGCGCCGATGCACGGCCAATTCCTGCCGCCGGATGACCTTGCCCTGCGTGCCGAAGCTCCTGATCAGCAGCAATTGCTGCAGGTCACCGAGTACGCGGTGGTGGTGGGCAATCAGCGTCAGTCCAATCAACAGCCGATCCCGGTTACGTCACCGCTGATGATCCGCCTCAAGGGCAAGCCCCTGAACAAAGGCGCGACCATCGCCCAAGTGATGCTCAACTTCGATGCCGAAAGCAAAAGCCTGAAAAAGCCGGTATTCGACGAGAAAACCCGCACGCTGACCTTGTCGTACCCGGTGGCTCAATACCGTGTAATCGTCGATCTGCTGCGCAATGACACTTTGTATGTGCAGTTCCTCAGTTATGCCAACGGTCATATCTGGGCGGATTTGCATACCGGCACGCTCAAGTCCAGATAGGCCGGCGCCTACACAAGCCCGTGCCCCGCAGGTAGACTTCAAGCCCCGTGTAAATGTCTGCAGGCTGGAGTCGGTAATGCGTAAAGATAAGAAACAGGTGATTGGCGACGAGATCGGCGACGATCAGATCAAGTTGTTCCTGGACTTCGAGCCAGTCGACGCGACTTCACCGTCCCTGCACAAACTGATCAAGGCTTACCGTGGCCTGCGCATCGACGACTTCGAGCGCTTCCTGGGCTTTTTCAAGGCCGCCGGCTTGGACCTGGATGGCAAGGATGAGCACGGCCAGACCTTCGTCGACCTGATCAAAGACCAGCGTAACGCCGCCGAATACATCGAGCTGATCGACAACGCCCGCGGCTGATTATTCCAGGCAAAAAAACGCCCCGTTCTCCTCGTGAGAGCGGGGCGTTTTTTATTGCAGCAAGGCCTTAGGCGAAGCTCTCGGCCTCGTTGTTCTGCTCAACCAATTGCAGGCTGATGTTGTTCTGGGCGTTGATCTTGCGATACAGCTCGGCATCGGTCTCCAGCACTTTTTCCCGCGCCGGGAAGATTTCATGCAGCTTAGCCGCCCACTCCCCACTGGCCTTGTCCGGGAAGCAGCGCTCGATCAGTTCCAGCATGATCGAGACGGTCACCGAAGCGCCTGGCGAGGCGCCCAGCAGGGCCGCCAGCGACCCGTCCTTGGCTGCGACCAGCTCGGTACCGAATTGCAGCACGCCGCCTTTCTTCGGGTCTTTCTTGATGATCTGCACCCGCTGACCGGCCACTTCCAGGCGCCAGTCCTCGGCTTTCGCTTCCGGGTAGAAGCGGCGCAGGGATTCCAGGCGCTGTTCCATGGACTGCATCACTTCGCTGACCAGATACTTGGTCAGGTCCATGTTGTCGCGAGCCACGGCAAGCATCGGGCCGATGTTGCCGGCGCGAACCGACAGCGGCAGGTCGAGGAACGAACCGTGCTTGAGGAACTTGGTGGTGAAACCGGCATAAGGCCCGAACAGCAGAGATTTCTTGCCATCCACCACGCGGGTATCCAGGTGCGGCACCGACATTGGCGGCGAACCCACGGCGGCCTGGCTGTAGACCTTGGCCTGGTGATGCTTGACCACTTCAGGGTTATCGCAGCGCAGCCACTGGCCACTGACCGGGAAACCGCCGAAACCTTTGCTTTCTTCGATGCCCGAGGCTTGCAACAGCGGCAGGGCCGCGCCGCCGGCACCAAGGAACACGAACTTGGCATCCACTTCACGGCTGTTGCCGCTGTTGACGTCCTTGATGCTCACGGTCCAGCCGGCGCCGTTGCGCTTGAGGCCGGTGACGCGCTTGCAATACTTGACCTGGGCGTCGGCCGAGCTGGTCAGGTGGTTGAGCAGTTGATTGGTCAGGGCGCCAAAGTTGACGTCGGTGCCGTTCATGACGCGTGTGGCGGCGATTTTTTCGTCGAGCGGGCGGCCCGGCATCATCAGCGGCATCCATTCGGCCATTTCGCTGCGGTCTTCGGTGTAGTGCATGTCCGAAAACGCGTGGTGCTGGCTCAGGGTCTCAAAGCGCTTCTTGAGGAACTCCACGCCTTTGTCGCCTTGCACGAAGCTCAGGTGCGGTACAGGGCTGATGAAGGATCTGGACGAGCCAAAGGTGCCCTTTTTGGTCAAGTACGCCCAGAACTGCTTCGACACCTCAAACTGGGTGTTGATGTGCACGGCTTTTTTGATGTCGATGGAGCCATCGGCGGCCTGAGGTGTGTAATTCAGCTCACACAGGCCGGCGTGACCGGTACCGGCGTTGTTCCATGGGTTGGAACTTTCCGCGGCACCCGAGTCCATCAGCTCAACGACTTCCAGCTTGAGGCCGGGGTCGAGCTCTTTGAGTAGTACGGCCAGGGTGGCACTCATGATGCCGGCCCCAACCAGTACTACATCGACTGCTTCGTTATGCGCCATTTAACGCGTCTCCAAAATCTGCAGCACCAAATTGACGGCATGGCTGCCAGGAGTGACGGGGCGGTTCACATATTGCCCCAGGTTACCCATGGCCAGGATCGCCATGTCCGTTTCGCAATTCTTTGCAACTCAGCACACGCTTGCTGCCTGGCCTGATCTGCCTATGAACGCATTCATGGGCGGCTGTGGCAATTCGACTTATGGTCAAAGCGTGCGATGCGTGCAATCAATCCGTAGCGGACAGGCTCAAGCTCCAGTGGTTGATGGGTGCTCGGTCCTGTGCGGTTGGGCTGTTCCAGACGCTGATGGTGCTTGTACAAACGCCAAACTATTCATTTGCTCGCCACACTCTTGTGAAGTTGTGAAAACCCGTTTTTTCACGCTCTTTTGAAGACGTGAACCTCAAAAAAGGGCTGCCCCAGCCTGGCACCTGGCCCGTAAACCTCTGCCGATAGGCAGCAAAACGGGCAAACAACTCAAGTGGCCGAGCGCAATGGCAGCTCTGGCAGATTCGGTAAAGGCGGGTGGTTTGCAAAGGAACAGCAAGCGCGCCGGCTTCACTCGATCTGTGTGGGCGGCTCTCTGTGGGCGATTCTTGGGGGTTAATACCGAGGCATTAACGATGCTGCGAGGCCCGATCAGGAGACGTCCTTATAATCGGGGGGAGATTGTAGCGAAGAACGTCAGGGAAATGGGCGTGTTTTATGACTTTTATTAGGCGTTTGGTCAGGCGGCCAACACTGGGTGGCGCGATGACCGTGTCGCGCGTGGGCTGACACGGGCCCGGGCCGGCAGCGGGCGATGCATCCAGCTCAGGCGGATTTCTTCGATTTCCACCCAGCCTTGGCCCACCGGCGGCTGGCTGCATTCTTTGAAGGCTTGGCAGCGGCCCTGGGAATCGAGCAAGGCAAACTGACGAAGCGCGGGCTTGCGAGTAAACAACGACCAGAGATATTGCATGGCGATCAACCTCCTGTGAATGAGGCCAAGCATGCCGATGCGGGATGACGCGGCGATGTATCGGCTGTGACACATCGGTGACAGCGAACCGCGCACAGTGCCGTGAGTCATAGGTTGTAACTGATGCTGGTTCCCTGGGATGACGCCCCGTTATACTGCCGGCCTGTCGGTACCTGATTTCTGGAGAGAAGCGCATGTTGCAACGCCTGTTGTTCGGTTTGATCACTGTGACCACGTTGTCCCTGGTTGGCTGCGCCAACAGCCCGCAACAACTCAGCCCGCAACCGAAACTCACCACGCAGTTGGCCCCGGTGGGTCATGGTCAGCCGGTGTCGGTGCGGGTTGTGGATGGCCGTCCTTCGCCGACGTTGGGTTCCCGTGGGGGCCTGTATCCGGAGACCGCGCTGATTTCGGTCAACGCCCAGGATGTGCTGCCCAAGCTGCAGGCCCAAGCCGAGGCGGCCGTGCGTCTGCTGGGCTTTACTCCCTCCAACTCGCCGGGCGTGCCGCAGTTGACGGTCACCCTGGCTGAGCTGAAATACCAGTCGCCCAAGGAAGGTCTGTATGTGACCGAGGCGTCAATCGGCGCGACCTTCAAGTCCGACGTCAACGCCGGCACCCGCCGCTACAGCGGCCGCTACGCCGCATCCCTGAACCAGCGCTTTGGCATGTCGCCAAACCAGGAGACCAACACCAAGCTGGTCAGCGACGTCCTGAGCGATGCCTTGACCCGTCTGTTCAAGGACCCGAGCATCGGCCAGTTGCTCAGCTCGCAATAAGCGCACCACAAAAAACCGGGCTCGCAAGGGCCCGGTTTTTTTACGTCTCCGGTTTCATGCCGCCGTATCGATATAGAAGTCCAGCAGGCTGATCCCGGTCAGCAGATCGGTTTCCGGCAAGTCCGCATGGGGATGCCCGCCCAGGGCGCAGTACACCAGCCAATGGCGGTCTTGAACGTTGAACGCCAAGCCGTCGATCAGCGCCTCCTGTTCATCGCTTTGAGCGATCAGATACAGCCGATCCTGGTTTTGTGCATGCAGCATAACAAGCTCCCGAACGTCTGAAGGGCCACAGAGTGGACTGTTAAGGTGACGTTCAGGTGACGCCGTAAATTACTGGATAGATTAGCCGTCCATGGGGTGGGACCGTTCACGCGCGGCAGGGGAGGTGCGCGTGCGGTTGTATCCAAACTGTTACCCAGGCACCGTTTTACCGAGGTTTGCGATGGCACTGCCCGCACTATTGATTAACACTGTCGCGCTGGCAATTGCCTGCCCAGGCGCCGCGCTGCTGTATGTCACCCGCCTGCGCGAGCAGCGCGCCTTGACCAAGCTCGCCGCCCAAAGCGAAGAACGCGCAATCGATCAGCCGATGCTGTTTCTGGATGTACGCCTTGTACGGGCGCATCGTGTGGCTTATCGCATCGGGTTCGCCTGTCTGGGGCTGGCACTGCTGACCTCGTGGGTCAGCACTCACCTTTAAAACACCGCAAAACAACCGTGGGAGGTGCAGGCCGCCCATTTTTTGCCCGATGTTTACAGCGGGATTCCAGCCTTGACCCGATACTGATTGCGCACCGGCGTTGCATATTGCACCACCAGGAATGGCCGGTGTTCCGCCGGGCATTCGCTTAAGCGCCGCTCCCACTCGGCCTTCGCCTTGGCCAACTCATCGGCGGGGAACAGCTCCTCGGCCTTGGGCACCTGCAATTGCGGGTCGGCGTCACTCCATTGGGCATAAGCCAGGTAGTGCACCGGAAACAAACGGTAGCCGCCGAGAATCTGCCGGTCCATTTCCACCGCCAGCACCTTGGTGTCTTCGAAGCGCTCGGTAATCGGCGGGGCGAAGTTGATATGCACCCGGCCCTTGTAGCCGGTGATGCCCAGGGCAATGCTCACGTCGTCCTCGCCCGGTGCCTTGGTGTAGGTGCCGGTGGTGGCGCGGATATACAGTTCGCGCGCTTTGGCCGCATCGCAGGGGTCGTATTCGTAGCTGATGGACACCGGCGTCAGGTTTAGCGACTGGATCACTTCGGCGAACGGTTCGTCCTTGCGGCTGACGTGGAACATCTTGAGGATCGCCGATTCGGTGCGATCGTCGCCGTCCTTGGCGCGGCCTTCGGCCTGGGCGATCCAGATCGATTGGCCGTCATTGAGGATCGAATGGTTGATGTAGGCCGACAGCAGGTTGAACGCCGCCATCTTTTCCTTCCGCCCGGTGATCGAGCGGTGCACGATGAAGCTCTTGTTCAGGCGCATCAGGTCGCTGACGAACGGCTTTTGCAGCAGGTTGTCGCCGATGGCGATGCGCGGCGTCGGCAGGCCGGCGTGGTACACGGCGTAGTTGACGAAGGCCGGGTCCATCACAATATCGCGATGGTTGGCCAGAAACAGGTAGGCGGTGCCCGATTTGAGCTGCTCGACCCCGGTGTAGGTGACGCCGTCGGTCGCCCGGTCGATGGTGTGGTCGACGTAATACTCGACTTTGTCCTGCAGCGTCGCCACGGTGGTGACGCCGGCGAATTCGCGGCGCAATTTGCGGGCGATCATGGGCTTGAGCAGCCAGCCAAGGGTGCCGGCGAAGCGGGGGAAGCGGAAGTGGGTCAGGATGTCCAGAAAGGCCTTGTCACTGAACAGCCGCGCCAGCACCGCCGGGACTTCGCTGTCGTTGTAAGGTCGGATGGTATCGAATTCGCCCATCATGCTCTCTTGTTAGAAACGGCTAGGGTAAGTAGAAGAAATACCAGGGTACGGCCCGAGTCATTGGCTCAGCCGGGGTATAACCCTGTAAATAGACCGGCGATTATACGCACAAGTCACCTGGGAGACTGCGATGCTGGAAACTGCGCTGTACGATTGTCCTTATTGTGGCGAGTCGGTTGAAACATCGGTGGATTTGTCTGGCGGTGACCAGATTTACATTGAAGACTGCCAGGTGTGTTGCAGACCGATCATTTTCAATCTGCAGGTGCATGGCGACGAGTGGATGCTCGACACCCGCAGCGAGAACGAATAACAGGTACGCCTATGCAGCGAGTCTACGAACCGGAAAACCTGATGGAAGGCGAGCTGCTGCAGCAGATGCTCGCCAGCGAGGGTATCGAGGCGCACCTGATGGGCCGCCATTTGCTCGGCGGCACCGGCGAATTGCCGATCTTCGGCCTGCTTGGCCTGGAAGTGGACAACGACCGCGCACTCGACGCCCGCGAGCTGATCACTGCCTATGTCGGCGCGCAACCGCTGCCCGGCGATGAACCCGACAGCTTCCCCGACGTGCTGGTCTGTTAGGCTGTCGGCCGGTTTATCCAAGAGTCGTGTTGCCCCATGTGTGGACGTTATGCCCTGTTTCGCTGGAACCCCACCTTCGCGGCCTTGCCGGGCTTTCCGGCCGATCAGCAGGCGCAGTGGAACATTTCGCCGAACGATTCGGTGCTGATCCAGCGCCTGGAAGGCGAGCAGCTCACCCTGGCCCGCGCTCGCTGGGGGCTGACGCCGCCCTGGCTCACCGACCTGTCCCGCACCCCGGCCCATGCCCGCGCCGAAACCCTGGCCGAGCAACCGATGTTTCGCGAAGCGTTTCGCCAGCGCCGCTGCCTTTTGCCAGCCAACGGTTTCTACGAATGGCGCGGAACCCAGCGCAAACGCCCGTACTGGCTGACGCCGGGGGAGGGCTCCTCGTTGTTTTTTGCCGCAATCTGGGAAGCCTACCCCGTGCAGGAACAGGTGTGGCTGAGCACGGCGGTGGTGACGCAGGCCGCGCAAAGTCAGCGTCGGCCGTTGATCCTGGATGCGGCAGGGCAAGCGGCCTGGCTCAACCCCGACACACCGCTGCCGGCGTTGCAGGCATTGCTGGCCAGTGAACCGAGCGCGTTGCGCGAGCGGGTCCTGGCCAACCTGGTCAACGATCCCAAGCTCAATGGGCCGGAGTGCCTGACCCCGGCGTGAGCCTGTCGGCGCGCCCTACACCTTGAACTGATTGATCAGCCGCCGCTGCTGCTCCGCCAGCTTGGTCAAGTCCGCACTGGCCGCGCTGGATTCGTCCGCGCCGCCCGCCACTTCATTGGCCACCTGGCCGATATTAATCACGTTGCGATTGATGTCCTCGGCCACTGCGCTCTGCTCCTCGGCCGCACTGGCAATCTGAGTGTTCATGTCGTTGATCACCGACACTGCCTGAGTAATAGTCTCCAGCGCTTCAGCCGCCTTGGCCGCGTGTTGTACGCTTTCGTCGGTGCGGTTCTGACTTTCTTCCATCACCCGTACCACGTCCCGTGTGCCTTGTTGCAACTGCTGGATCATGGCCTGGATTTCTTCGGTGGCCTGCTGGGTTTTTTGCGCCAGGTTGCGCACTTCGTCGGCGACCACGGCAAACCCGCGACCTTGTTCGCCGGCGCGCGCGGCTTCGATGGCAGCGTTCAGCGCCAGCAGGTTGGTCTGTTCGGCAATCCCGCGAATGGCAGTCAGGATCGCGTTGATGTTTTCACTGTCCTTGGCCAGCGTTTGCACCACCGCCACCGCTTTGCCGATTTCCTCGGCCAGCACACCGATGGAGGCCGAGGTGTCGCGCACAATGCGCATGCCCTGACTCGCGGCCTGATCGGCGTGGCTGGCGGCTTGCGCGGCCTGGGTGGCATTGCGCGCCACGTCCTGGGCAGTGGCGGTCATCTCATGCACGGCAGTGGCGACCTGGTCGATTTCCACCATCTGCTTATGCACGCCCTGGTTGGTGCGGATCGCAATATCGGCGGTGTGCTCCGACGAATCGCTGACCTTCTGCACCGAGCTCACCACCTGGGTAATCATGCCCTGCAATTTGATCAGGAAGGTGTTGAACCCGCTGGCGATTGCGCCCAACTCGTCGGCTCGGTCGCTGGTCAGGCGGCGTGTCAGGTCTCCTTCGCCTTGGGCGATGTCATTGAGCATGGCCACCATCTGTTTGAGCGGGCGGGCGATCCCATGGCCAACCAGCCAGATCACCAGCAGGCCGAGCCCGGCCACCACCAGGCCGGCGATCGCCATGCCGACGGTATCGGTTTTGCGCTGGGCTTGCAGGTCGCTTTGCAGTTTCTGCGAGTCGGCCATCACCGCCGCCAATGGCAATTGCATCATCAAGGTCCAGCGTGCGTCGGTCTGGCCGATGCCGAAGGGCAGGAACAACTCGATATGGCCGTGCTCGCGGTCGATGTTGTAGCGCACTTCGCCGGGTTTGAGCTGCTTGAGGTTGGCCAGTTCGCTGGCGTCGAGCAGGTCGCTGGCCTTTTCGCCGAGTTTGCTGGCGTCTTTGGTGTAGGCCACCAGGCGGCCGTTGCTGGAGATCAGCGCCAGTTCGCCGGCGCCGTTATAGAGCTTCTGGTCGGCACTGGTGAGCATGTCCTGAATGAAGTTCACCGACAGATCGGCCCCCACAATGCCCTGGAACTTGCCATCGACCATGATCGGCTCGATGAACGAGGCCAGCATCACCATGACGTCGCCGACTTTATACGGGGCGGGGTCGATGGCGCAGGGCTTCTGGTTTTCCTTGGAGCACAGGTAGTACTCGCTGGCGCGCACGCCGGTGGAGAGCATTTTCTGGTCGGCCACGTCGGCGAGCTTATCCAGGCCCAGGCTGCCGTCCGCGTTGCGATACCACCACGGGATAAAGCGGCCGTCGGCGCCCATGCCGACGATGGGGCTGTTCACGTAGGCGGCGTCGTTATGATCGATTGCGTTAGGTTCCCAGCCGATGTAGGCGCCGAGGATTTTTGGGTTGCGCACCACACTTTCACGCAGCAGATTGATCAATTGCTCACGGCCGATCTGCAGCGCGGGCTCGCCCTTGGCGTCTTTCATCGCAATCAGGGCGTTGGCGGTGGCCAAACCTTTGGCGGTCACCAGTGGCGCCTCCAGCTCACGCTGGATCTGGGTGGCCTGGGTTTGCGCCAGGGACGTCAGGCGCTGCTCGATGATCTGCTCGAACTGCGCCTGAGTGCGTTGCTGGACCATCTCTTGGGTGCGCGCGCCGGCGAACAACGCGTAGAGCACCAGCACCGCGACCACGGTCAGCACAATGGCCCCGGCCAATGCGGCGACCGAAAACTGAATCGACTTGAATTTCATGAGCACTCCACGCGCAGAAGAGATGGGCTGCCCGTTCTATCGGCCGGGGGCGTGCAGGTCATGAGCGGTGGGCGGGCAAAAGCCGGCCGTTTGTCGCAAACGGGACAGCCGCCGCCGCAGCGGGAGGTGTGAGATGTATCCGAAATTCAGCGGTTACACGTCTGGTGTATCTGGCGTCGATACAGTTGAACGCCTACGATACGCGCCATGTTTTCAGGGCGTCTTTTCAGGGAGAGTGTATTGATGAAGAAATCACTGGCGGTAAGTGTATTGGCGGCAGCGGTCCTGCTGGCCGGGTGTCAATCGGTCAACACCACCAGCGGCGGCGCCGTTGGGGTAGAGCGCAAGCAGTACATGTTCAGCATGCTGTCGAGCCAGGAAGTCGACCAAATGTATGCCCAGTCCTACCAGCAGACCCTGGGTGAGGCCAGCGGCAAAGGCTTGGTGGATAAAACCAGTGCCAACGCCAAGCGCGTGCAGGCCATTGCCAAGCGTCTGATCGCCCAGGCACCGACCTTCCGCGCGGATGCGGCGCAGTGGAACTGGGAAGTAAACCTGATCAAAAGCGATGAGATGAACGCCAACTGCGGGCCTGGCGGCAAGATCTTCGTGTACAGCGCGCTGATCGACAACCTCAAGCTCACCGATGACGAATTGGCTGCGGTAATGGGCCATGAAATCGCCCATGCCCTGCGTGAGCATGGCCGCGAAGCCATGTCCAAGGCTTACGGCATCGAAATGGCCAAGCAGGGCGCCGGTGCGCTGTTTGGCCTGGGTCAGGACAGCCTGGCGCTGGCCGACACTGTAGCCAACTACGGCATGACCTTGCCCAACAGCCGCAGCAATGAAAACGAAGCGGACCTGATCGGCCTGGAACTGTCTGCCCGGGCCGGCTACAACCCGAACGCCGCGATCACGCTGTGGAACAAGATGGCCAAGGCGTCCGAGGGCGCGCCGCCGGAGTTCATGAGCACGCACCCGGCGTCCGACAGCCGCATCGCCTCGCTGCAGGCGGCCATTCCAAAGGTCATGCCGCTCTATCAGCAGGCCAAAAAATCTTGACCCTGTGACGATCCAACGGTGGGAGAGGGTTTGCCCCCCTCCCACGTTGAATTGGGTTTGCAGGCTGAGACTCTTAGATCCAGCCACTGCTCTGCATGGCTTTGTACACCGCCACGATCGCCAGGATGAAAAACGCTGAGGCGGCCAGTCGGCGAATCAACGTCAGCGGCAGTTTCTCTGCGGCGAAATTCCCCGCCAGTACCACCGGCACGTTGGCAATCAGCATGCCCAGAGTGGTACCGATAATCACCAGCCACAGTTCCGGATATTGCGCGGCGAGCATCACCGTGGCGATCTGCGTCTTGTCACCGATTTCCGCGAGGAAAAACGCAATCAGCGTGGTCAGGAAAGGCCCGAACTTGCGCGTGGTGCTGGCTTCGTCATCGTCGAGTTTGTCCGGCACCAAGGTCCACAGTGCGGTGGCGCAGAAGCTGGCCGCGAGGATCCAGTGCAGCACCGCATCCGAGAAGAAACTGCCGAACCAGGCGCCCACGGCACCGGCGGCGGCGTGGTTGGCCAGGGTGGCGGCGACGATACCGGCGATGATTGGCCAGGGTTTGCGAAAGCGGGCGGCCAGGATGAGGGCGAGCAGTTGCGTCTTGTCGCCGATTTCGGCCAAGGCAACGATTGCGGTGGGAACGAGCAATGAATCCAGCATCAGGTAGGTTTCCAGGGGCGGGTCGACACGGCTATGACACGTACAGCCTTCCCGCCCCGGGTAAGGTGTGCGTGTCATAGGTCTTGTCAAACCCCGGTCCGTCTGTGCGGACTCCTGGGTCGCATACGCCATGGTCTGCTGACCAAGTATGTTGACGTATGCCGGACGAACATGGTGCTCGTGGGAGACTACTCCCCTAGGACGGAGCGGATTCTGCCTAGGCAAATTCCATTCGGCAAGCGTTCTTTTCTAAACCTCGATCAGCCGCGCTTGGCGCGGTAGATACGAAAACCGTTGCCTTCAGCCTTGATCGCACACACGCCCAGATGCTCTTCGATCAGCGGCTGGTACTTCAGGAAGCTATTGGCCACCAAGCGCAGTTCGCCGCCTTTTGCCAGATGTTTGGCCGCTTTTCGCAGCAATTTCTCGGTGGCGAAATAGTCAGTGTGCACGCCAACATGGAACGGTGGATTGCTCAGAATCGCATTCAATCCCATCGGCGCGGCGTCGATGCCATCACCGGTCAACACCTCGGCTTCCAGGCCGTTGGCGGCCAGGGTCAGGCGGCTGCTGGCGGCGGCGAAGGCGTCCACGTCGAGCAAAGTGACGGTGTTGTGCGGGTAGCGACGTTTGATTGCGGCTCCCAATACGCCAGCCCCACAGCCAAAGTCCAGCAGGTGACCGCTCGGCAATTTATCCAGATGCGCCAGCAATAACTCGGTGCCGCGATCCAGGCGACCGTGGCTGAACACGCCCGGCAGGCTCACCACCTTCAACGGCCCCTCGGCCAGCGGTACGTCGAAGGTCTGTGCCAGGCTCTCCAACGCCACCGCCTGCGGGGCATTGGCCACGGTGACTTGCCACAGCTGGCAATGCCTCGCGTTGTCGAGCTTGCGTGGTTTGCCAAAGGGGATCATTTGCTTGGCGGCGCTTTCGATACCGGCTTTTTTCTCGCCCACCAGGAACAGCTCGGCGCCGGGCAGGCGCGCGGCCACGGCCTTGAGCAGGTAGTCGGTCAGGTCCTTGGACTTGGGCAGGAAGATTACCGCCGCGTCGAACGCACGCTCCGGCACGCTGACGCCGAACTGGCTGCGCTCGGGGAAACGGGCGTCCAGCGCCGCCTGGTCGCCGGCATGCCAGCTCCAGCCATGGGCATTGGGCAGGCGCCCCAGCAAGTCGTCGGCGGGCAACCCCACCAATAGCAGGTTGCCTTGAAAAAGTTCGGCCTGGCGAAGCAGTACTTCACTGCGCGGATCCATGGTCTGCTCCTTGAAAAGGGGCGCAGTTTATCAACTCACAACCCGCAGCGGGGCACCGCTGAAAAAGCCACGGGCGTTTTCCACCAGTTGACCGACGATACGCTGGCGCGCCTCGCGGCTGCCCCAGGCATTGTGTGGGGTGACGATCAAGCGCGGAATATCATCGGCCAGCAGCGGATTACCGTCGACCGGCGGCTCCACGCTCAATACATCGGTAGCCGCGCCGCCCAGATGGCCGCTGCGCAACGCGTGGGCCAGGGCTTGCTCGTCGATCAAACCGCCGCGCGCGGTATTGACCACCAGCGCGCCGGGCTTGAGCAGCGCCAGTTCGCGGGCGCCGATCAAATGGCGGGTGTGCTCGTTGAGCGGGCAGTGCAAGGTCAGCGCGTCGACCTGGGGCAGCAGTTCATCCAACGGCACGCGGTCGGCCCGGGCAGGGCGCCCCGGAATCGCGCCCAGCACCACGCGCATGCCAAAGGCTTCGGCCAGACGCGCCACGGCGCTGCCCAATTCACCGTGGCCCAGCAGGCCGAGGGTTTTGCCCTCCAATTCGATGATCGGATGATCCAGCAGGCAGAATTGCTTGGCCTTTTGCCATTTGCCGGCGGCTACATCCTGCTGATAGTCCTTCAGCCGCGTCGCCAGGTTGAGCAGCAGCATCATCGTATGCTGCGCCACCGATGGCGTGCCGTAGCCCTGGCAGTTGCTCACCGTGATGCCCTGGGCGCGGGCGGCGGCCAGATCAATGTTGTTGGTACCGGTGGCCGACACCAGGATCAGTCTGAGATCGGGGCAAGCCGCCAGGGTTTGCGCGTTGAGCACGATCTTGTTGCTGATGGCCACTTGGGCACCTAGCAGGCGTTCCAACACATTTTGCGGCGTCGTGTCCGAAAACAGCTGCAACTCTGTGAAGCTGTCTCGCAATTGGCTGAGGTCGAGGTCCCCCAAGTCCAGGGAAGGGTGATCAAGGAAGACGGCGTGGCGATTGTCAGTCATCAACTGTACCTTTTGCGACAGAGTTCGAAGGCGTAATCTGCCGAGCCTATCAGATGAAATAATCAGTTACTTAATGGAGTGAGCATGTACCTCGCCGAGTTTTTGACCGTAGCCTTGATTCACTTGTTGGCGGTGGCCAGTCCCGGACCGGACTTCGCCGTGGTCGTGCGCGAGAGCGTGACCCACGGCCGCCGCGCCGGCACCTGGACCGCGCTGGGCGTGGGTTCGGCGATTTTCCTGCATGTGGGCTATTCGTTGCTGGGTATTGGGCTGATCGTGTCCCAGTCCATCGTGCTGTTCAACGCCCTCAAGTGGGCCGCGGCTGCTTACCTGTTGTACATCGGCTTCAAAGCCCTGCGCGCCCAGCCGGCCAAACCCGCCGCCGAGGGCGAGCTGCACCGCGAAGCCGGTGAACGCACCCCGCGCGGCGCTTTCACCGCCGGTTTCGTGACCAATGGCTTGAACCCTAAGGCCACGTTGTTCTTCCTCTCGTTGTTCACCGTGGTGATCAATCCACACACGCCGTTGGCGGTGCAGGCCGGCTACGGCGTCTACCTGGCGGTGGCGACGGCGCTGTGGTTCTGCCTGGTGGCGATGCTGTTCAGCCAGCAACGCGTGCGCGCCGGGTTTGCGCGGATGGGGCATTGGTTCGACCGGACCATGGGCGCGGTATTGATTGCCATAGGTGTGAAGCTGGCGTTTACCAGCATGAAATAACATTGGCCCACCCGGTGCGCATGGCCAGTAATCGGTGCAAATGCTGGCGCAAAGCTAGCATTTGCTGAGGTCTGCAAATCATTCCTTTGGCTGATTTAGCGCACACATAACGTCTCTACAGTGCAGGTCTTCAAGCCAAGACCGTGCAGTCATAAAAGGGATTCGTATGTTGCAGACCCGTGTTATCCCGCCCGCCGAAGGTGCGTACCAATACCCACTGTTGATCAAGCGCCTGCTGATGTCCGGCACCCGTTACGAGAAGACCCGGGAAATCGTCTACCGTGACAAATTGCGTTACACCTACCCCACCTTGATCGAACGCGTCGCGCGCCTGGCCAATGTGTTGACCGAGGCCGGTGTGAAGGCCGGTGACACGGTGGCGGTGATGGATTGGGACAGCCATCGCTATCTGGAATGCATGTTCGCCATCCCGATGATCGGCGCGGTGATCCACACCATCAACGTGCGCCTGTCGCCGGAACAGATCCTGTACACCATGAACCACGCCGAAGACCGCTTCGTGCTGGTCAACAGTGAGTTTGTCGGGCTCTATCAAGCCATCGCCGGGCAGCTCACCACCGTGGACAAGACCCTGCTGCTCACCGACGGAGAAGCCAAAACCGCCGATCTGCCTGACCTGGTGGGCGAGTATGAAACCCTGCTGGCCGCCGCCAGCCCCCAGTACGACTTCCAGGATTTCGACGAACACTCGGTCGCCACCACGTTCTATACCACCGGCACCACCGGTAACCCTAAGGGCGTGTACTTCACCCATCGCCAGCTGGTGCTGCATACCATTGGCGTGGCGACCATCATGGGCAGCGTCGATAGCGTGCGATTGCTGGGCACCAACGACGTGTACATGCCGATCACGCCGATGTTTCACGTGCATGCCTGGGGTTTGCCGTATGTGGCTACCATGCTCGGTCTCAAGCAGGTCTACCCTGGCCGCTACGACCCGGAATTGCTGGTGGAGCTGTGGCGCAAGGAAAAGGTCACGTTCTCCCATTGCGTGCCGACCATCCTGCAGATGGTACTCAACGCCAAGGCCGCTCAGGGGGTGGATTTTGCCGGTTGGAAAATCGTCATCGGTGGCAGTGCGCTGAATCGTTCGCTGTATGAAGCTTCCAAGGCTCGTGGGATTCAACTCACCGCTGCGTACGGCATGTCCGAGACCGGACCGCTGGTGTCCTGTGCGCACCTCAACGAAGAACTGCTGGCCGGCAGCGAAGACGAGCGCATTACCTACCGCATCAAGGCTGGCGTGCCGGGGCCGTTGGTGGAGGCGGCGATCATTGACGCCGAGGGTCGTTTCCTGCCGGCCGATGGCGAATCCCAGGGCGAGCTTGTGCTGCGCGCGCCGTGGCTGACCGAGGGGTATTTCAAGGAGCCGCAAAAGGGCGCCGAGTTGTGGGCGGGCGGCTGGATGCACACCGGGGATGTGGCCACGCTGGACGCCTTTGGTGTGATCGATATCCGCGACCGCATCAAGGATGTGATCAAGACCGGCGGTGAGTGGGTCTCGTCCCTGGCCCTCGAAGACCTGGTCAGCCGTCACCCGGCGGTACGCGAAGTAGCGGTGGTGGGCATCGCCGACCCGCAGTGGGGCGAGCGCCCGTTTGCCTTGGTGGTGGTGCGCGAAGGCCATGCAATTGGCGCCCGCGAGCTGAAGGAACACCTCAAACCGTTCGTGGAACTGGGCCATTTGAGCAAGTGGGCGATTCCGAGTCAGATCGCCGTTGTTACGGAAATTCCCAAGACCAGTGTCGGTAAGCTCGACAAGAAGCGTATCCGCATTGACATCATCGAATGGCAGGCCAACAACAGCACGTTCCTGTCCACCCTCTGAGCTGATTTGCCGTGCCCCTGTGGCACGGCGATGCTCTATCTCGCGCCTTCACTTGTGATTTGCCGATTTTCAGCCATCCTTCCCGCGTCGGCCCCCGCCGACATGGCGAAAGGACTGTGGCAGACGGCTCGGTGATGCAAATCACACTTTAGAGGGATCAAGCCGTACCCCCTGCTGGCTATAGTCCCACTCAGAGTTTTTCAAGGATGCACCGCTTCGGGCCACGGAGGTTCAGTTGCCAGGCAGCATTGGAATCGTTGTATTCCGGCTGTTACACGCATCATCTAGAACTCACTGCCATAACAATAATGCACATGGAGTAGCGTCGATGACCTCAGTAAACCAGTTCTGGCGCCGGGCAAAATTGCCTCTGGCCGTCAGCCTCGCCTCTACGCTCGCCGGGCCCGCATTCGGCGTCAGCTTCAATATCGGTGAAATCGAAGGGAATTTTGACTCGTCGCTTTCCGTGGGGGCGAGCTGGTCGACAGCCAAGCCCAACAAGGACTTGATCGGCGCCAACAACGGCGGTCGGGGCTTGTCCCAGACGTCCGATGACGGCCACCTGAACTTCAAGCGCGGCGAGACCTTCTCCAAGATCTTCAAGGGTATCCACGACCTGGAGCTGAAGTACGGCGACACCGGCGTATTCGTGCGGGGCAAATACTGGTACGACTTCGAACTCAAGGATGAAAGCCGTGAGTTCAAGGACATCAGCGACAACAATCGCAAGGAAGGCGCCAAGTCTTCCGGCGGGCAGATTCTCGACGCCTTCGTTTATCACAACTATGCGATTGCCGATCAGCCGGGCAGCGTGCGCTTCGGTAAGCAGGTAGTGA
Source organism: Pseudomonas rhodesiae (assembly GCF_013285305.1). Lineage (NCBI taxonomy): Bacteria > Pseudomonadati > Pseudomonadota > Gammaproteobacteria > Pseudomonadales > Pseudomonadaceae > Pseudomonas > Pseudomonas rhodesiae. The sequence continues at coordinate 1,229,631 of NZ_CP054205.1, forward strand.
GCTGGGGCGAAAGCACCTTTATCGGCGGCGGCATCAACTCTATCAACCCGATCGATGTGTCTGCGTTCCGTCGTCCGGGTGCCGAGATCAAGGAAGGCCTGATTCCGGTCAACATGTTCTACGTGTCGCAAACCCTGACCGATAACCTCTCGGCCGAAGCGTTTTACCAGCTGGAATGGGACCAGACCGTTACTGATAACTGCGGTACGTTCTTCTCGCAGCCGGATGTGATTTCCGATGGTTGCAGCAATAACCTGCGGGTGCTGAATAAGCGTTCGACCATCCCGGGCGCAGCCTTGCCGACCTTGACTGCCTTGGGTGTGGACGTAAACAACGAAGGCGTACTGGTCCGTCGTGGCCCCGACCGTGATGCTCGCGACAGCGGACAGTTCGGCGTGGCGATGCATTACAACTTCGAACCGCTGGATACCGAGTTCGGCGCGTACTTCATGAACTACCACAGCCGTGCGCCGATTTTCAGTGCGCAGGGTGCGCCGTCGTCGGCCTACACCCGTCCTCTGGGACCGCTTGGCGCCTTGCGCCCACTGGTCGTGGCCGGTAACTCCAATTACTTTGTCGAGTACCCGGAAGATATCCGCCTCTACGGTTTGAGCTTCTCCACCACGTTGCCGACAGGCACCGCATGGAGTGGTGAACTGAGCTACCGTCCCAACGCACCGGTGCAGTTGAGCACCACCGATATCCTCTTCGCCGGCGTGACGCCGATCCCAGGCTTTGGCAACGCGTCCGTACTCAAAGGCACCCCAGGTCAGGACCTGCACGGTTACAACCGCAAGGAAGTGACCCAGTTCCAGACCACGTTCACGCACTTCTTCGACCAAGTGATGGGCGCGAGTCGCTTGACCACCGTCGGTGAAATCGGTGTGACCCACGTGGGCGGCCTGGAAAGCAAGTCCCAAGCCCGTTATGGCCGTGACCCGGTATTCGGCCCTGGCACCTTGCCAGGTGGCTTCTGCGACAGGCTTAACCTGTCCACCGCCAATGGCGCTGGCTTGCCCAACGCCTCAGGCTTGAACACCAACTGCAACAACGATGGCTTCACCACCGCCACCTCCTGGGGCTATCGCGCTCGCGCCATCTGGGAATACCCGGATGTGTTCGCCGGTGTGAACCTCAAGCCTAACGTGGCGTGGTCCCACGACGTGAAGGGCTACTCGCCAGGCCCTGGCGGTAACTTCGAAGAAGGTCGCAAAGCGGTCAGCCTGGGGCTGGATGCCGAATACCAGAACACCTACACCGCAAGCCTGGCCTACACCAACTTCTTCGGCGGCAAGTTCAGCACCGTGGATGACCGTGATTTTGTCGCCCTGAGCGTCGGCGCGAACTTCTAAGCACACTGAATTTCAGGAAGACCGGAATATGAAAATAACTAAAAGTCTGTTGCACGTAGGTGTGCTGGGGCTGTCGATCCTGGCGAGCAACGTCATGGCGGCGGTCTCGGCCGATGAAGCTGCCAAGCTGGGTACCACCCTGACGCCGATGGGCGCAGAGATGGCCGGTAACGCTGCCGGCACTATCCCGAAATGGTCGCCGATGCCGACCAACGCCGGCGCTGTGGATGCCCGTGGCTTCTTGGCCAACCCCTACGCCAATGAGCAGCCGCAGTTCACCATCACCGCGGCTAATGTCGAGCAGTACAAAGACAAACTGGCGCCGGGGCAGTACGCGATGTTCAAGCGCTACCCGGAAACCTTCAAGATGCCGGTCTACCCGACCCATCGTGGCGCTACCGTGCCGGCCGAGGTGTTTGCCTCGATCAAGAAGAACGCCACCACCACCAACCTGGTGTCCGGTGGCAACGGCCTGGAGAACTTCGAAACCGCGGTGCCATTCCCGATTCCGAAAAGCGGCGTCGAGGTGATCTGGAACCACATCACCCGCTATCGCGGCGGCAGCGTGACGCGTCTGGTTACCCAGGCTACCCCGCAAACCAATGGTTCCTACAGCCTGGTGTACTTCCGCGACCAGTTCGTGTTTCGCGACAAAATGAAGGACTTCGATCCGAAGAACCCGGGCAACGTGCTGTTCTACTTCAAGCAGCAAGTGACCGCGCCGGCACGCCTGGCCGGTGGTGTGCTGCTGGTGCACGAAACCCTGGACCAGGTGAAGGAGCCGCGTTCGGCATGGGTCTACAACGCCGGCCAGCGCCGTGTGCGCCGGGCGCCGCAAGTGTCCTATGACGGCCCGGGCACCGCTGCCGACGGTCTGCGTACCTCCGACAACCTCGACATGTACAACGGCGCGCCGGATCGCTATGACTGGAAGCTGGAGGGCAAGAAAGAAATCTACATCGCCTCCAACAGCTACAAGATCGACGATCCGAAGCTCAAGTACGCCGACATCATCAAGGCCGGTCACATCAACCAGGACCTGGCGCGTTACGAGCTGCGCCGCGTCTGGCATGTGGTCGCCACCTTGAAGGAAGGCCAGCGCCACATCTACGCCAAGCGTGACTTCTACATCGACGAAGACACCTGGCAAGCGGCGGTGATCGACCACTACGACGGCCGTGGCCAACTGTGGCGCGTCGCCGAAGCCCATGCCGAGAACTACTACGACAAGCAAGTGCCGTGGTACGCCCTGGAAACCCTCTACGACCTGCAGTCCGGCCGCTACCTGGCGCTGGGCATGAAGAACGAAGAGAAACAGGCCTACGATTTCGGCTTCACCGCCTCCACTAGCGAATTCACCCCGGCGGCCCTGCGTCAGGATGGTGTGCGCTAGGTTGCACGACCCAATGTGTGAGGGGCAGGCCCCCTCACACATGGGATGGGTTCCAGATTGAATGATAATTTGGCAAAGCTCGATCAAAGGGTGGGAGGGGGCTTGCCCCCGATAGCGGGATAACAGTCGGCATTTACGTTGACTGTTACCTCGTTATCGGGAGCAAGCTCCCTCCCGCTTTTTGCCTATCGCGATATTTTTTGTCGCAGTTCTTTTTCAGGCAATTGTTGCAAAGATCTACAAAGTGGCGGCTTTTACCGCTAGTCTGCGGACATCTGCAATGCCGACAATAGCCTTCAATAAGAGCCCGGCGATGACTGATCTGTCCCGAATCCAAGGGCCTGCCAGTGCGGTGATCCCGTCTCTGGAAGCTCGCTTTTACAGGCCTCCGCTGCCTGACGGCTACGTGCTGCGACCCCGTCTGTGCGAACGGCTGAGTGCCGGATTGCAGGGTCGTTTGTTGCTGGTCAGCGCGCCGGCCGGGTTCGGTAAGAGTTCCCTGGCGGTCGAGTTCTGCCAAAGCCTGCCGGCCCATTGGCAAAGCCTGTGGCTGGGCTTGGGCCCACGGGACAGCGACCCCGGTCGTTTCCTCGAGCGCCTGCTCGAAGGTCTGCAACAGTACTTCTCGCCGCTCGGTGCCCAGTCCCTGGGCCTGCTGAAAATGCGTCAGCGTCACCAACCCTTTGCGTTTGAAGAATGGCTCGATGGCCTGCTCGATGAGTTGGCCCACCATCTGTCCACCCGCGCGCCGCTATTATTGGTGCTGGACGACTATCACTTGGCCCAGGGGCCGGTGCTGGACCGTTGCCTGCAGTTTTTCCTCAACCATTTGCCCGATGGCCTGGTAGTGCTGGTGACCAGCCGCCAGCGCCCGGACTGGCATCTGGCGCGCCTGCGGCTGTCGCGGCATTTGCTGGAACTGAACGAACACGACCTGCGCCTGACCCATGCCGAATCCCTGGCGGTGCTGGATCGCCATAGCAACTCCTTGCGCGGCGAAGCCCTCGATAACTTGATCCGTCGTAGCGAAGGCTGGGTGGCCGGTTTGCGTTTCTGGTTGCTGGCGGCCTCCGAAGCCGGCAACGAGAGTGCCTTGCCCCAGAGCCTGCACGGCGGCGAAGGGTTGATCCGCGATTACCTGCTGGAAGAGGTGATCGATTGCCTACCGGCCGAGGTGCAGGCGTTTCTGTTCGACACCGCGCCCCAGGAGCGCTTTTGCAGTGACCTGTGCGACGCCGTGCGCGAAGCCCATGACAGCGCGGAGATCCTGCGTTACCTGCAATCTCACCAAGTGTTTCTAGTGCCTTTGGACGAGCAGGGCGTTTGGTTCCGTTATCACCATTTGTTCTCCGACCTGCTGCGCAGCCGACGCGAAAGCAGCCCTGTGCTGCCGGCCGCCAGCCTGCACCTGCGCGCCTGTCGTTGGTTCAACGCCCAGGGTTTGATCGACGAGGCGGTGGAACAAGCGTTGCGCGCCGGCCATCTGGATGTGGCGGCGAACCTGGTGCAAAACCTGTCCGAAGAACAACTGCTGGCCGAGCAGAATGTCGGCATGCTGCTGCGCTGGAAAATGGACTTGCCCGACAGCCTGCTGATCAGCACACCGCGCTTGATCGTGCTCTACAGCTGGGCATTGGGGTTGGCCTGTCAGTTGGATGCGGCGCAAGAGTTGTCCAGCTACCTCAGTCGGTTTCTGCCGGCGCCCTCGGCCACCGCGCAAAAATCCATGCTGGCGCAGTGGCTGGCGCTCAGCGGCATCATCGCCCGTGGTCGCGGCGATCGCGAGCTGACCCAGCGCTATTGCAGCGAGGCCTTGGACAGCCTGCCGCAGCGCCGTTACGGCCAGCGACTGATGTGCCTATCGACTCTGTCCAATCTGGCGATTGCCGATGGGGATTTATGGCGTGCCCGCGGCTTGAATCGCGAATCGTTGGAGTTGGCGCAGCGCGTCGGCAACCCGCTGTTCGAGGCCTTGGCCCACTATGATCGCGCGCGGGTCCTGCAAGCGCGGGGCGAAATTCTGCGTTCCCTCGACGAAGTGCGCCAGGGCCTGCAGCGCCTGCACGGTCTGGCGCCTCAACGGCTGTATGCGGTACGGGCTCGCCTCTCGCTGTATGAAGGTTACTTGCTGCTGGTGCGGTTTCAGCCCGAAGCCGGCATGGTCCGCCTGCGCGCTGGATTGGCTGAAGCCCGGGCCTGTCGCGATATCAGTGTGTTAATCGGGCATTGCGTGATCGCCAGTTTCGAAGGGCGGCGCGGTGATTTCCCTTTGGCGTTCGCCGAACTCGCCGAGGCCGAACGCTTGATGCATATCTGGGACGTGCCGCCGATCTACTACCTGGCCATGATCACTCTGATCAAGTGCGAGTTGTGGCTGGCCCAGGGCCGCACCGATCTGGCCGAAGCCTGGCTGGCACGGCTGGAGCAAACCTACAACGGCGAGCACGCCGCCGCCGCGCCGGAATTTCACCCGCACCTGCCGCAGCATATCGGCCTGCAACAAGCGGCTCTCGACGCCACGCGCCATCAGCACGACGTCGCGTTGCAGCGCCTGGAAGAACTGGCGCAGGAAGCCCACGACAGCGGTCGCCAGATGATCGCCCTGATGGCCTTGACTCAGCAGGCACAGTTACTGCTCGAGGGAGGCCAGGAAACCAAGGCGCGCCCGATTCTGGCGCGGGCACTGGAGGCGGGAGCAGGCGGTGCGCTGCAACCTTTTCAGCGTCTGTTGGACACCCACCCGGATTGGATGCGCGAGCAACTGGGCCAAGACCCTCACGGCTTGTTGAGTCAAAGCTTGCTAGCCTTGCTGCCCAAGGCAGTAGCGATGTCGCCCACGCCCACCCATGAAGCTCTCAGTGCGCGTGAGCTGGCGGTCCTGCAACTGATCGCCGAAGGTTGTTCCAACCAGGAAATCAGCAATCGGCTGTTTATTTCACTGCACACGGTCAAAACCCATGCGAGCCATATCAATAGCAAGTTGGGCGTGGAGCGGCGCACTCAGGCGGTGGCGCGGGCGCAGGAATTGCGTTTGATTGGTTAAGCATTAAGCGAGCCTGCTTGGAGTGGTCTGCGCAGCGTTCCAGTCTGGTTTAATAGGGCGATTGTTGCGGCGCTACCTGCCTGAGACACCTGATTGATTTGCACTGGAAGACTGCCCATGGACACCACATCGCCCACGCTCATCCGCGAAACCTTCCCCGTCGGCCCGTTGCAGTGCAACTGCACAATCATCGGCGACCCCGTCACTAAAAAAGCCATCGTGGTCGACCCAGGCGGCAATCATGAGCTGATCCTGGCGCGGCTCGATGCGCTGGGGCTGAAAGTGGTGAGCATCATTCATACCCACGCCCATCTCGATCACTTCCTCGCTTCGGGTCAATTGAAAGAGAAAACCGGCGCCACCCTGCATCTGCACAAGGATGACCAATTCTTGTGGGATAACCTGGAGATGCAATGTCAGATGTTTGGTGTGCCCTACACCCCGGTGCCGTCGCCCGACCGCTGGCTGGCCGATGACGAAGAACTGGCCTGCGGTTGCGGCGTGGCCTTGCACACCCCTGGGCATACGCCGGGCTCGATGAGTTTCTGGTTCGCTGAGGCCAAATTGCTGATTGCCGGGGACACCTTGTTCCGACGTGGCGTGGGGCGCACGGACCTCTGGGGCGGCGACCAGGCGACCATCGTGCGTTCGATCAAGCAGCGCCTGTACACCCTGGATGAAGGCGCCACCGTGGTGACCGGCCATGGGCCGGACACGCGGCTGGGGGATGAGATGCGTGAAAATCCGTTTGTTCGGGCCTGATGTAAGTGAGTGCATCGTTAAAGCGAAAACGCAGGTTCTATTCAGGAGGCGTCTGCTAGGGTTTTGATAGCGGCAAATGTGACCAATGTTTTGTTACAGCCGCGGCAACGGTCATGGAATTTTTGCCGTTTGTCGCGTTCCAAACTCGGCACAGGTCCATTACCAATGCCCTTTGCACCACAGAATGCAAAAGTAGGAGCTTCTTTCATGTTCACTCCGCGTCGTCTGCTTGTTGTCGCTACCGCCGTAGCCTTGTTGTCCGGCTGCGCTTCCCCTAATCCTTATGACGGCAGCAGCCAGGGACAGGCGAATAATGAATCCGGCGGTATGAGCAAAACCGCCAAATACGGCGGTCTGGGTGCCCTGGCCGGGGCATTGGCGGGCGCTGCCATTGACCACAACAACCGTGGTAAGGGCGCGCTGATCGGCGCGGTAGTGGCAGGTGCAGGTGCCGCCGGGTATGGCTACTACGCCGACCAGCAGGAAAAGAAACTGCGCGAAAGCATGGCCAATACCGGGGTTGAGGTGCAGCGCCAGGGGGATCAGATCAAATTGATCATGCCGGGTAACATCACCTTCGCGACTAACTCAGACGCGATCTCCAGCAGCTTTTACCAGCCGCTGAACAACCTGGCCAACTCGCTCAAGCAGTTCAATCAAAACACCATCCAGATTGTGGGCTATACCGACAGCACCGGTAGCCGCCAACTGAACATGGACCTGTCCCAACGCCGTGCTCAGAGCGTGGCTAATTATCTGACCTCCCAAGGCGTGAGCCCGGCCAACCTGAGCGCTCGCGGTGCCGGCCCGGATAACCCGATTGCCAGTAACGCCGACGTCAATGGCCGCGCCCAGAACCGTCGCGTGGAGGTCAACCTCGGTCCGATCCCTGGCCAGCAATACGGTCAGCCGGGCCAGCAGGCTCCTCAGCAAAATAATCAGTTCCAGGGCAATCCATACCAGCAGTACCAATAAACAGCAGGCATTAAAAAGGGCGCCGTGCAATCCATGCACGGCGCCCTTTTTAGTGGGCGGCATTTACTTCAGTCGATGTACTCGAACACTTTCACAATCTTCTGTACGCCGGATACGCCTTGCACCAGGTTGGCCGCGCGAGTGGCTTCCGCCTGGGTCAGCAAGCCCATCAGGTAGACGATGCCGTTATCGGTGACGACCTTGATGCGCGAGCCTGGGATGGCGTTGTCTGTCAGCATCTGGGCCTTGATTTTGGTCGTCAGCAGCGCGTCGTTACTGATCGCCAGCAGGGTGATCGGGTCCATCACCTGCAATTCGTTGTGAACCTTCTTCACGCGCTGCACGGCCGCGGCGGCTTGTTCGGCCTGAGCCTTGAGGTCGGCGCGAGGTGTCTGGCCAGCCAGCAGCACCACGCCATTAAAGCTGGTGACGACGATGCGCGAGGCGCCATTGCCGAGGTCCGGCGCGGCCTTGGCGACGTTGACCTCGACCTTGGTTTCGATCAGTGAGTCGTCGATCTTGCTGCCGAAGGTGCGCGTGCCCTTGTCGTCCTGGATGGGGGTGTCACGTGTCGCGGTGATTGCCGTGCTGCAGCCGCTGATGGCGAGGCACAGCGTGATGGCCAAAAGGCTGAGGCGGTTAACGGTCATTCTTCACTCCCGAACAGTTGGCTGTCGATCAGATCGCACAGGCAGTGGATCGCCAGCAGGTGGACTTCCTGGATACGTGCGGTGACATTGGCCGGAACGCGGATCTCCACATCTTCAGGCAGCAGCAACGAGGCCATGCCGCCGCCATCGCGTCCGGTCAATGCTACGACAATCATTTCGCGATCATGTGCGGCCTGGATCGCTTGAATAATATTCGCCGAGTTGCCACTAGTGGAAATCGCCAGCAGCACATCGCCCGGTTGGCCCAGGGCGCGGATCTGCTTGGAGAAGATTTCGTTGTAGCTGTAATCGTTGGCGATCGAGGTAATCGTCGACGAGTCGGTGGTCAGGGCGATGGCCGGCAGGCTCGGCCGCTCGCGCTCGAAGCGGTTGAGCAGCTCGGAGGAAAAGTGCTGGGCGTCGCCGGCCGAACCGCCATTGCCGCACGAAAGCATTTTGCCTTCGTTGAGCAAGGCATTGACCATGACCTGACTGGCTTGCTCGATGTGCGGTGCAAGTACGTCCATCGCCTGTTGCTTGGTGTCGATGCTGGCCTGGAAAAGCTGGCGAATTCGGGATTGCATGTCCATCTGTGTGACCTTAAGTAGCGCGGCTGTTTGGCACAGGAATGTGCAGCCCGCAAAGCAAAGAGCAAAAGTGTGTGGTGAAGATGTCCGGCGAATCAGCTGTCGAAGGCGTTCGGGAGCCAGTTCAGATCAGCGGTACCCGACGGTGTGCTTTCTATGGCAACCACATCGAAACGGCAGGGGGCGTCGGCCCAGCGATGCTCTTCTTGCAGGAAAAACTGCGCGGCGAGTATTAGCTTCTGACGCTTGCGCCCGTCGATACTGGCGAGCGCGCCACCCCATTGTGCGTGTTTTCTGTAGCGGACTTCGACGAATACTACTGTATCGCCGTCAAGCATGACCAGATCAAGCTCGCCGCGTTTACATAACCAGTTCTGCGCCAAAAGGCGCAGACCCTGTTGTTGCAGGTAGTTCAGAGCTTGAAGTTCGGCATCCTTGCCGCTTTGCGCACGGGACCGCTCGGGCATCAGCGCGGGGTGTCCGGCAGGCGCTGGATCTGACCACCGACGAACTTCGCCCACGGCATCTGGCGATCTACGCGTTGGTTGCCGCTGATTCCCAGGTTGCCCGAGAGACCGTCAATCCGAGTGTCCGGCAGCGCCTTGAGCTGGCCCAGGCGTGGCGCCAGACTATAGGCATCCACGCCCATCGCGTAGAGACGCCCGAGGCTGCCATTGGCTTGTGGCCATTGCGCGGCGACCTGGTTGCGCAGCGGGTCGGTGGTGTTGAGCAGCCAAGGGGTTTCACAGAACATCACGTTGGTCATGTCCAGGTACTGGTTCTTGTCGCCGCTGGCGCTGAATACGTGGGACGTCGCATACACGGGCACGTCGCCGGCGTACTGGAAGTTCAGGGTCGGTTTGATCTGCTGGGCCAGTTGCGGGGTCACGGCCAGGAAGATGAACTCGATGTCCTGGCGACGCGAAGGTTGTGCCGCCACATCGGTCCCCACCGTGTTTTGCAGGCTCTTGGCGCGGCCTTCGCTTTTACGCAGTTGGAACAGGTCGGCAATTTGCTGGGCCAGGGCGACCGGCTGGTCCACGTATTCCACACCCATCACCGTACCGCCATGAGCTTCCCAATCCTGACGGAAGGCTTTGTAGACCCGCTCACCCCATTCGCCACGCGGCACCATGGCGGCAGCGCGGTGCAGGCCATCGGCACGGGCACGACGCGATACTTCGCGGGCTTCGTCTTCGGCGGCCAGGCCGAACTGGAACAACTGCGGTGGTGCTTGATCGGTTTCGCTGTAGTTCAGCGCCAAGGTGGTGATCGGCAATTGAGGGCGCGCGCTGAGCTGTTTGACCAGTGGCTTCTCCAACGGACCGACCACCAGTTGCACGCCGGCGGCCTGGGCCTTGGCATAGAAATCGTCGATGGAGGTCAGGCGGGAACTGTCATAGAACTCGATGACCGGCGGCTTTTGCCCGGCCTGTTCGGCCTGGTAGTGAGCCGCCATGAAGCCTTCGCGCAACGCCTTGCCGACAGAAGCCAGCGGGCCGTCCTGTGGCAACAGCACGGCGATCTTGTTCAGGGGTTGGCTGGCCAGCTCCTTGAGCTTGATCAGTGGGGTCGGCAATTGCAACGCTGCCGGATGGTTCGGGTTCTGCGCGCGCCAGGTATCGATAGCGGCCTGCTGTTGCTCCAGGGTGCCGGCGGCCTTGACCGACTGCGCCAGGGTGATCCAGCCGTCGAGCACCGGGTTGCCGCTGGCTTGCAGTTGGTCGGCCGGCACGGCGGCAATCAGGACCCAGATGGCTTCATGGTTGCTATGGGCGGCGTCGCCGGTCAGCAATGGCGCCATGGCGACACGCTCGCGGGCGGCGGCCAGGGTCTGGCCGTCGGCCTCGTAAGCACGGGCATGCACGGTGCCGGTGCGAATCTGCTGTTCGGCCGGCAAGTCATTGAGGCTCTGCAGGCTCGGGTGGCTCAGGGCGGTCAACGCGGCCTTCGGCTGGTTGCGGGTCATGGCCAGTTCGGCGGCCAGGGTGCTGGCGAATACTTGTGCGGCCGGTTTGAGAGCGTCCAGGGGCACTTGGGCAAGAATCTGCGACGAGCGGCCAGGGTTGTTCTGGTGATAGGCCATGTCCGCCGCGCTCAAGCGCAATAATGCCGCCTTTTCTGGCGTCTTGGCGGTCGTGGCCTGTTCGAGCAGTTGCTCGATACTGGCGTCCGGGGTCCGGGGGAGGTCGCCAAGGCTGGACGAGGGCGAGCTGGCACAGGCGGCCAGTAAGGCAGCGAGGCAGAGGGCGGAGAGCAGCCGCAGACAAGCGATCATGTAAGTGTTCCTGATACCGATCAAATTAGCGTGGAATTGTACCCAAGCACTGGCCCAGGCGCGATGTTACTGGCGTGAAACCGTCGATTTAGGTCGTGCAAATGTTGCTGATTGTGCGCTGCTGACCATTGATGGCTGAAACATCATCGGTTTCGATGGCATATTTTCGAGGCATCTACGCGCTACAATGGATTTTTTTGCCATTCATCGAGGTGTGCGTTTTGACTGCTCCAGGTTCCCTGAATTCCACTGCAGGCTCGCTTTTTGTCGTGGCGACGCCCATTGGCAACCTGGACGACATCAGTGCCCGCGCATTGAAAGTGTTGCGCGACGTTAAATTGATCGCGGCGGAAGATACTCGCCACTCCCAGCGGTTGATGCAGCATTTTGGCATCAGTACTCCTCTGGCCGCCTGTCACGAACACAACGAGCGCGAAGAGGGCAGCCGTTTTATCGTGCGTCTGCTGGCCGGCGATGACGTGGCGTTGATCTCCGATGCCGGCACGCCGCTGATCTCCGACCCTGGATATCATCTCGTCCGCCAAGCGCGCGCTGCAGGCATCAATATAGTGCCTGTTCCGGGGGCGTGCGCGCTGATCGCGGCTCTGTCAGCGGCTGGCCTGCCATCCGATCGTTTTATCTTCGAGGGTTTCCTGCCCGCCAAGGCCGTTGGGCGTCGTGCGCGCCTTGAAGCGTTGAAAGAAGAACCGCGCACGCTGATTTTTTACGAAGCCCCGCACCGCATCTTGGAATGTCTGCAGGATATGGAGCTGGTGTTCGGCGGGGAGCGTCTTGCGTTGCTGGCGCGTGAGCTGACCAAAACCTTCGAAACCCTCAAAGGCCTGCCCCTGGAAGCGCTGCGTGCCTTTGTCGAAGGCGACAGCAATCAACAGCGTGGTGAGTGTGTGGTGCTGGTGGCGGGCTGGACGGCACCGGAAAGCGAGGATGCCGTCGGCAGCGAGGCCATGCGCGTGCTGGACTTGCTGCTCAAGGAGATGCCTCTCAAGCGGGCTGCGGCTCTGGCGGCGGAAATTACCGGCGTGCGTAAGAACGTCCTGTATCAAGTGGCGCTGGATAAACAGAAAGCCGAATAGTTCCGGGTTGAATGCAGCATTTCGTCCGATGGTGATGGCAGTCGGGTACTTTTAATACTTGTCCTGAGGCCGTCGTGCCGTTAACCTGCGCGGCGGAGAGTCGATTGGACAGTCGCTGCCCTCTATGAAAATTAGGGGGGGGAGGAAAGTCCGGGCTCCATAGGGCGAAGTGCCAGGTAATGCCTGGGAGGCGTGAGCCTACGGAAAGTGCCACAGAAAATAACCGCCTAAGCACTTCGGTGCCGGTAAGGGTGAAAAGGTGCGGTAAGAGCGCACCGCACGACTGGCAACAGTTCGTGGCTAGGTAAACCCCACTTGGAGCAAGACCAAATAGGGTCCCAAGGCGTGGCCCGCGCTGGGACCGGGTAGGTTGCTAAAGATGTCCAGTGATGGCCATCGTAGACGAATGACTGTTCAAGACAGAACCCGGCTTATAGATCGACTCTCCACCTTATTTCCCTCTATCCGAATCTCGGGCAGAAAACCGGTAGTAACGCAAGAATCCCTCCCTGCCAAATCATTGGCAGATGCATCTTCGTAATACCAAAAAAATCTTACTCTTAATAAATTACTTTAACTTCAAGCAATAGCTCTATGAGCTTGCTGTGCTTGTTGGGTCAAAATTATCGCCGAACTCTGGTTTCTCCTCCTTTTACGCTCCTAAATCTCCGTTCTGTAAGGCTTTTCCTTGAATCCGTGCCTTGACGGTGTGGTGGGCGCATTCCTATAGTGTGCGCAAGTGGCGGAAAGTGGCACAAAGTGGGTTTTTTGAACGTAAAACGCTAAAATTTGGAGAAACGCATCTGTGTTTCGCGGAGCTAACGCTATCAGTCTCGACGCAAAGGGCCGTCTCGCTATGCCGAGCCGGTATCGCGACGAGCTGATTTCGAGAAGTTCCGGCCAGTTGATCATCACTATTGATGCCGTTGACCCTTGTTTATGTGTTTACCCCCTCGACGAGTGGGAGCTGATTGAAACCAAGTTGCGCGCCTTGCCTTCATTACGCGAAGAGAACCGCCGCCTGCAGCGTTTGCTGATCGGCAATGCCGTCGACCTCGAGCTCGATGGCAGCGGTCGTTTCCTGGTGCCACCGCGTCTGCGCGAGTACGCCAAGCTCGATAAGCGGGCCATGTTGGTCGGCCAACTGAACAAGTTCCAATTGTGGGACGAAGATGCCTGGGATGCTGTTTCTGCAGCTGACCTGGCTGCTATTCAACAACCGGGCGCCATGCCTGACGAACTGCGTGATTTGATCCTGTGACTATTGATAGCGGCTTTAACCACATCACCGTACTGCTTGACGAAGCCGTTGAGGCTCTCGCCGTACGCGCGGATGGCTGCTATTTGGATGGCACGTTCGGCAGGGGCGGGCACAGCCGGCTGATTCTCAGTCAGCTCGGGCCGGATGGGAAACTCCTCGGGTTCGACAAAGACCCTCAAGCGATTGCCACCGGGCAAGCGCTAGCGGCCGAAGACGGCCGCTTTGTCGTTGTGCAGCGCAGCTTTGCCGAGCTGGGTGCCGAAGTGGCGGAGCGCGGCATGGCAGGCAAGGTGGCCGGGGTGCTACTCGACTTGGGCGTTTCTTCTCCACAGCTCGATGACCCGGAGCGCGGCTTCAGCTTCATGAACGACGGCCCGCTCGATATGCGCATGGACCCCACCCGGGGCGTCAGTGCCGCACAGTTCATCGCCACCGCACCGGTGGAAGAAATCGCCCGTGTATTCAAGGAGTATGGTGAAGAGCGCTTCGCCGGTCGCATGGCTCGTGCCGTGGTTGAGCGCCGCGAAATCCAGCCGTTCGAGCGCACCGCCGACCTGGCCGAAGTGCTGAAAGTCGCCAACCCCGCCTGGGAAAAGGGCAAGAACCCGGCAACCCGTGCATTCCAGGGCCTGCGTATCCACGTCAATAACGAACTGGGCGATCTTGAGGCCGGCCTGGAGGCTGCCCTCGATGCGCTGGAAGTGGGCGGTCGCCTGGTGGTGATCAGCTTCCACTCTCTGGAAGATCGTATCGTTAAACTGTTTATGCGCCGCCTGGTCAAGGGCGAGTCCGACAACCTGCCGCGCAACCTGCCGGTACGGTTCGAAGCTTTTGTGCCGAAAATCAAAATCCATGGCAAAGCGCAGTTCGCTTCCGAAGCTGAACTCAAGGCCAACCCGCGTGCCCGCAGTGCTGTGATGCGTGTTGCGGAGAAGCTGCGGTGAGCAAGCTTTTCGCCAAGCCCCTCCCGGGCGGCAGCTTCTTTATGTTGCTGCTGTTCATCGGCGTACTGGTGTCCGCGATTGCGGTGTCCTACAGCGCCCACTGGAACCGCCAACTGCTCAACACTCTATATGGGGAGTTGAGTGTGCGTGACAAAGCCCAAGCCGAGTGGGGCCGGTTGATCCTGGAGCAAAGTACCTGGACGGCCCACAGTCGTATCGAAGTGCTGGCCACCGAGCAACTGAAAATGCACATCCCGAGCGCGGCTGACGTGCGGATGGTGGCGCCATGATGAAGCTCGAAGGCGCACTGTACCCATGGCGCTTCCGCCTGGTGCTCGGTTTGCTGGCGCTGATGGTGGGGGCGATCGCCTGGCGCATCGTTGATCTGCAAGTGGTCGATCGCGACTTCCTGATCGGTCAGGGCGATGCCCGCAGTCTGCGTCATATTCCTATTCCTGCGCACCGTGGCCTGATCACCGACCGCAACGGCGAACCCTTGGCTGTCAGCACGCCAGTGACCACCCTCTGGGCTAATGCCAAGGAACTGCAAGTCGCCAAGGACCGCTGGCCGGCCCTAGCCACCGCCCTTGGCCAAGACCCCAAGGCCCTGACTGAGCGTCTGGAAGCCCAGGCCAATAAAGAGTTCATCTATCTGGTGCGCGGTCTGACCCCTGAGCAGGGCCAGCAGGTGCTCGACCTTAAGATCCCCGGTGTCTACGGTATCGAGGAATTCCGTCGTTTCTACCCGGCCGGTGAAACCACCGCCCACATGGTGGGTTTCACCGACATCGATGACCACGGCCGCGAAGGTGTGGAACTGGCCTACGATGAATGGCTTGCTGGGGTTCCCGGCAAGCGACAAGTCATCAAGGATCGGCGCGGCAGGCTGATCAAGGATGTCCAGGTCACCAAAAACGCCAAGGCCGGTAAGCCCTTGGCGTTGTCGATTGACCTGCGTTTGCAATACCTGGCCAACCGTGAGTTGCGTAACGCGATCATCGAAAACGGCGCCAAGGCCGGCAGCCTGGTGATCATGGACGTGAAGACCGGCGAAATCCTTGCCATGGTCAACCAGCCCACCTACAACCCCAACAACCGTCGCAACCTGCAACCGGCGATGATGCGCAACCGCGCCATGATCGACGTGTTCGAGCCGGGTTCGACCATGAAAGCCATCTCCATGAGTGCCGCCCTCGAAACCGGGCGCTGGAAGCCCAGCGACAAGGTCGAGGTCTACCCGGGCACGCTGCAGTTGGGCAAGTACACCATTCGTGACGTTTCCCGTACCGAAGGTCCGGTGCTGGATCTGACCGGCATCCTGATCAACTCCAGTAACGTGGGCATGAGTAAAGTTGCCTTCGATATCGGCGGCGAAACCATCTACCACCTGGCGCAGAAGATTGGCCTGGGCCAACCCACCGGCCTGGACTTCCCGGGCGAGCGTGTCGGTAACCTGCCGAACTACCGCGACTGGAAAAAAGCCGAGACCGCCACCTTGTCCTACGGCTATGGCCTGTCGGTGACTGCAATCCAACTGGCTCACGCCTTCTCTGTGCTGGCCAACAATGGCCGCATGGTGCCGTTGAGCCTGATCCACGTCGATGAAGCGCCGAAAGCGACCCAGGTGATCCCGGAGAATGTCGCCAAAACCATGCAGGGCATGCTGCAGCAAGTGATCGAGGCGCCGCGCGGTGTATTCCGTGCTCAGGTGCCGGCGTATCACGTAGCCGGCAAATCTGGTACCGCGCGTAAGACGTCGGTGGGTACCAAGGGGTACGCCGAGAACTCGTACCGTTCGCTGTTCGCTGGCTTCGGCCCAATGAGCGATCCGCGCTACGCCATCGTCGTGGTGATCGATGAACCGAGTAAGGCTGGATATTTCGGTGGCCTGGTCTCCGCGCCGGTGTTCAGCAAAGTGATGTCCGGCACCCTGCGCTTGATGAACATCACCCCGGACAACCTGCCGCCCACCCAACAAGCGAACGCCGGGCCACCGGCCGCTGCCGCAAAAGCCAATGGAGGGCGCGGCTGATGTCTCTGAGTTTGAACAAGATCTTCGCCCACGCCGGTCGCGACCTATTGATTCGTGAGCTGACTCTGGACAGCCGCAATGTACGTGCCGGTGACCTGTTCCTGGCCGTGCCGGGTGGCAAGCTTGACGGCCGTGCACACATTGCCGATGCGTTGCAACGTGGTGCCGCCGCCGTGGCTTATGAAGCCGAAGGCGCCACCGTGCTGCCGATCACCGACGTGCCGCTGATTCCGGTCAAGGGGCTGGCCAAGCAACTGTCGGATATCGCCGGGCGTTTTTATGGCGAACCTAGCCGCCACCTCAACCTAGTGGGCGTTACCGGTACCAATGGCAAGACCAGCGTGACCCAATTGGTTGCCCAGGCCCTTGACCTGCTGGGCCAGCATTGCGGGATTGTCGGCACCCTGGGGACCGGTTTCTATGGCGCGCTGCAAAGCGGCCTGCACACCACCCCGAACCCGATTGCCGTGCAAGCGACCCTGGCCGACCTGAAAAAGGCCGGTGCCAAGGCCGTGGCCATGGAAGTCTCGTCCCACGGGCTGGATCAAGGCCGCGTCAGCGCCCTGGCGTTCGATGTGGCGGTGATGACCAACCTGTCCCGCGACCATTTGGATTACCACGGCACCATGGAGGCTTACGCCGCCGCTAAGGCCAAGCTGTTCGCCTGGAATGATCTCAAGTGCCGGGTGGTGAACCTGGACGATGACTTCGGTCGCCAATTGGCCGCCGAAGACAGCGAAGCGCGCCTGATCAGCTACAGCCTGCACGATTCAAGTGCCTACCTGTATTGCCGCGAAGCCCAGTTCAACGACGAAGGCGTGCGTGCCACCCTGGTGACGCCTCAGGGCGAACATCACCTGCGCAGTACATTGCTCGGCCGGTTCAACCTGAGCAACGTACTGGCTGCCATCGGCGCATTGCTGGGCCTGGACTACGCCCTGGACGAAATTTTAAAAGTACTGCCGAAGCTGGAAGGCCCGGCCGGCCGTATGCAGCGTCTGGGTGGCGGCAAACAGCCGTTGGTGGTGGTCGATTACGCCCACACGCCGGACGCCCTGGAAAAAGTCCTCGAAGCGCTGCGCCCCCACGCCAAGGGCAAATTACTGTGCCTGTTCGGCTGCGGCGGTGATCGTGATCGCGGCAAGCGCCCGCTGATGGCCGAGATTGTTGAACGTCTGGCTGACGGTGTGTTGGTCACCGATGACAACCCGCGCAGCGAGAACCCGAGCCAGATCTTCGACGATATCCGTGCAGGCTTCAAAGACGTATCCAAGGCCACCTTCGTTGCCGGCCGCGGTGCCGCCATCGCCCAACTGATCGCCGGCGCCAGCGCCGACGATGTGGTGGTACTGGCCGGTAAAGGCCACGAGGACTATCAGGAAATCAACGGCGAGCGGCATGCCTTTTCCGATCTGGTCGAGGCTGATCATGCCTTGAGCGCCTGGGAGGTTGCCCATGCTTAAGCCGATGCGCTTCAGTGAGCTGACCCAAGCCCTGTCGGGCCGCATGTTGTCGAGCGACTGCCGCTTCGACGGTGTCAGCATCGACAGCCGTGCCATCCAGCCAGGACAACTGTTTGTTGCGCTGGCCGGCCCGCGCTTTGATGGCCACGACTACCTGAATGACGTCGCCGCCAAAGGCGCCGTGGGGGCCTTGGTGCAGCGCGAAGTGCCGGAGTCGAGCCTGCCGCAGTTGCTGGTTGCCGATACCCGCTTGGCCCTGGGCCAACTGGGCGCACTCAACCGTGCCGCGTTCGATAAGCCCGTGGCTGCCATCACCGGTTCCAGCGGCAAGACCACGGTCAAGGAACTGCTCGCCGGTGTCTTGCGCACCCGTGGCCCGGTACTCGCTACCCGTGGCAACTTGAACAATGATTTCGGCGCGCCGCTGACCCTGCTCGAACTGGCCCCGGAACACACGGCGGCGGTGATCGAACTGGGTGCCTCGCGCATCGGCGAAATCGCCTACACCGTCGCATTGACCAAGCCTCATGTCGCGATCATCAACAACGCCGGTACCGCTCACGTCGGTGAATTCGGCGGTCCGGAAAAGATCGTCGAAGCCAAAGGCGAAATTCTTGAGGGCCTGGACGCTTCGGGCACGGCGGTGCTGAACCTGGACGACAAAGCCTTCGAGACCTGGCGTGTCCGCGCCGCCGGCCGCAAGGTCCTGACCTTTGCTGTGCTGAATGCAGCGGCGGATTTCCACGCATCCGACATCTCGGTGGATGCACGGGGTTGTCCGTCGTTCACCTTGCACACGCCCACAGGCAGCGAGCACGTACAGCTGAATCTGTTGGGCAATCACAACGTTGCCAATGCCCTGGCCGCCGCCGCCGCCGCCCATGCCCTGGGCATATCGCTGTTCGGTATCGCCACGGGGCTGGGCGCTGTGCAACCCGTCAAGGGCCGCACCGTGGCGCAGTTGGCCATCAACGGTATGCGCGTGATCGACGACACCTATAACGCCAACCCCTCTTCCATCAACGCTGCGGTCGACCTGCTCAAAGGGTTCGCCGGGCGCAAGGTGCTGGTGCTGGGCGATATCGGCGAACTGGGCGACTGGGCCGAGCAGGGGCATCGCGAAGTCGGTGCCTACGCGGCGGGCAAAGTCGATGCGTTGTACGCCGTCGGTCCGAACATGGCCCACGCCGTCGTCGCCTTCGGCCCCGGTGCCAGGCATTTCGCCAGTCAAGCCGAGTTGATCCAGGCCATCGGCGCGGCCGAACACGATAAAAACACAACCATTTTGATCAAGGGATCGCGCAGCGCGGTGATGGAAAACGTCGTCGTGGCCTTGTGTGGCTCAAGTACGGAGAAACATTAATGCTGCTGCTGCTGGCTGAGTATCTGCAACAGTTCCACAAAGGCTTCGCGGTCTTCCAGTACCTGACCCTGCGCGGGATTCTAGGTGTGCTGACCGCGT
This sequence comes from Pseudomonas rhodesiae, assembly GCF_013285305.1. NCBI lineage: Bacteria > Pseudomonadati > Pseudomonadota > Gammaproteobacteria > Pseudomonadales > Pseudomonadaceae > Pseudomonas > Pseudomonas rhodesiae. The sequence continues at coordinate 1,248,927 of NZ_CP054205.1, forward strand.
TGTGTTTGTCGCTGTTCCTCGGGCCGTGGATGATCCGCACCCTGCAGAACCTGCAAATTGGTCAATCGGTTCGCAATGACGGCCCGCAGTCGCACCTGTCCAAATCCGGCACGCCGACCATGGGCGGCGCGCTGATCCTGTCGTCCATCGGTGTCAGCACTTTGCTGTGGGCTGATCTGAATAACCGTTACGTATGGGTGGTGTTGCTGGTGACCCTGCTGTTCGGTGCCATCGGCTGGGTGGACGACTATCGCAAGGTGATCGAGAAGAACTCCAAGGGGCTGCCAAGCCGCTGGAAGTATTTCTGGCAATCGGTATTCGGCCTGGGCGCGGCGATCTTCCTGTACATGACGGCCCCAAGCGCGGTGGAAACCACGCTGATTCTGCCCATGCTCAAAGACGCCAGCATTCCCCTGGGCATCGGTTTCGTGGTGCTGACCTACTTCGTGATCGTCGGCTCCAGCAACGCCGTCAACCTCACCGATGGCCTCGACGGCCTGGCGATCATGCCGACGGTGATGGTGGGCGGTGCGCTCGGCATCTTCTGCTACCTGTCGGGTAACGTGAAATTCGCTGAATACCTGCTGATCCCTTATGTACCGGGGGCGGGCGAGCTGATCGTGTTCTGTGGCGCGCTGATCGGCGCGGGGCTTGGGTTCCTGTGGTTCAACACCTACCCGGCCCAAGTCTTCATGGGCGACGTCGGCGCATTGGCGCTGGGCGCGGCCCTGGGCACCATCGCGGTGATCGTTCGCCAGGAAATCGTGCTGTTCATCATGGGCGGTGTGTTCGTGATGGAAACCCTGTCGGTGGTCATCCAGGTGGCGTCTTTCAAATTGACCGGGCGCCGCGTGTTCCGCATGGCGCCGATTCACCACCACTTTGAACTCAAGGGCTGGCCCGAGCCGCGCGTGATTGTCCGCTTCTGGATCATCACCGTGATTCTGGTGCTGATCGGCCTTGCCACCCTGAAACTGAGGTAGAAACGAGTGTCCCTGATCGCTTCAGACCACTTCCGCATCGTTGTCGGCCTCGGCAAGAGCGGCATGTCCCTGGTTCGCTTCCTGGCGAACCGGGGCACGTCGTTCGCCGTGGCCGATACGCGGGAAAATCCACCGGAGCTGGTCACGCTGCGCCGTGACTACCCGCACGTGGAAGTGCGTTGTGGCGAACTGGATGTCGAATTTCTGTGCCGCGCCGACGAACTCTACGTGAGCCCCGGCCTGGCCCTGGCGACTCCGGCCCTGCAAGCGGCTGCGGCTCGCGGCGTGAAGCTGTCCGGCGATATCGACCTGTTTGCGCGCAATGCCAAGGCGCCGATTGTAGCCATCAGCGGTTCCAACGCGAAAAGTACCGTCACCACCCTGGTTGGCGACATGGCGGCAGCGGCCGGCAAACGCGTGGCCGTGGGCGGCAACCTCGGCACACCCGCGCTGGACCTGCTCAGCGATGACATCGAGCTGTACGTGATGGAGCTGTCGAGCTTCCAACTGGAGACCACCCACGACCTCGGCGCCGAAGTGGCCACCGTGTTGAACGTGAGTGAAGACCATATGGACCGCTATAGCGGCCTACCGGCGTATCACTTGGCCAAGCACCGGATTTTCCGCGGCGCCAGGCAAGTGGTGGTCAACCGTCAGGATGCCTTGAGCCGTCCGCTGATGGGCGAGGGCCTGCCGTGCTGGACCTTCGGCCTGGGCAAACCCGACTTCAAGGCCTTCGGCATTCGTGAAGAGAACGGCGAGAAATACCTGGCCTTCGAATTCCAGAACCTGATGCCGGTGCGCGAGTTGAAAATCCGTGGTGCCCACAACCAATCGAACGCCCTGGCGGCACTGGCGCTCGGGCATGCCGTGGGGTTGCCGTTCGACGCCATGCTCTCGACCCTGCGCACTTTCGCCGGGCTTGAGCACCGCTGCCAGTGGGTGCGTGACTTGGACGGTGTGAGCTATTACAACGACTCCAAGGCCACCAATGTCGGTGCCGCGCTGGCCGCCATTGAGGGCCTGGGTGCCGATATCGACGGCAAGCTGGTGCTGATCGCCGGTGGCGACGGCAAAGGCGCCGACTTCAAGGATCTCAAGGCGCCGGTGGGCGCCCACTGCCGCGCCGTGGTGTTGCTGGGCCGTGATGCCGAGCTGATCGCCGCCGCCCTCGGTGACGCGGTGCCGCAGATTCGCGTGGCCTCCCTGGACGAAGCCGTCCTGCAAGGCAAAGCCCTGGCCCAACCCGGTGACGCCGTTCTGTTGTCGCCGGCCTGTGCCAGCCTGGACATGTTCAAGAACTACGAAGAGCGCGGCCAGCTGTTCGCTCGCGCCGTGGAGGCCTTGGCATGAACCTGAACCTGAGAAACATCATCAAGCCGTACCCGTCGCCGATCATTACCGGGCGCGGTATCGACCTGGATTTCCCAATGCTCGCCGGTTGCCTGGCGCTGCTGGGCCTGGGCTTGGTGATGATCACTTCGGCGTCTTCCGAAGTCGCCGCCGTGCAGTCCGGCAACACCCTCTACATGATGATCCGCCATCTGGTGTACCTGGTGATCGGTATCGGTGCCTGCATCGTGACCATGATGATCCCCATCGCCACTTGGCAGCGCCTGGGCTGGTTGATGCTGATCGGCGCGTTCGGCTTGCTGGTGATGGTGATCCTGCCGGGCATCGGTCGCGAGGTAAACGGCTCGATGCGCTGGATCGGTTTCGGCGCGTTCAACGTGCAACCCTCGGAAATCGCCAAGGTGTTCGTGGTGATCTACCTGGCTGGCTATCTGGTGCGACGTCAGAAGGAAGTGCGCGAGAGTTGGATGGGGTTCTTCAAGCCATTCATCGTGCTGCTGCCCATGGCCGGCCTGTTGCTGATGGAACCCGACTTCGGCGCCACCGTGGTGATGATGGGTGCCGCGGCGGCGATGCTGTTCCTTGGCGGTGTGGGTCTGTTCCGGTTCACCTTGATGGTGGTGCTGGCGGTGGCGGCCGTGACGATTCTGGTGCAGGCGCAACCCTACCGGATGGCGCGTCTGATCACCTTTACCGACCCATGGTCCGACCAGTTCGGTTCCGGCTACCAACTGACCCAGGCGTTGATCGCTTTCGGTCGGGGCGAGTGGCTGGGCGTTGGCCTGGGCAACAGCGTACAGAAGCAGTTCTACCTGCCCGAAGCCCACACGGACTTCGTGTTCTCCGTACTCGCCGAAGAGCTCGGCGTAGTGGGCTCGCTGTGCACTGTTGCGCTGTTCGTGTTCGTGTGTGTACGCGGCATGTATATCGGCTTGTGGGCCGAGAAGGCCAAACAATATTTCGCCGCGTATGTGGCGTACGGCTTGTCGTTCCTATGGATCGGCCAGTTCCTGATCAATATCGGTGTGAACGTCGGCCTGCTGCCGACCAAAGGGCTGACCTTGCCGTTCCTCAGCTACGGCGGCAGTTCCTTGGTGATTTGCTGCGCGTGCCTGGGTTTGTTGCTGCGTATCGAGTGGGAGAGTCGCACCCACCTGGGCAGCGAAGAGATGGAATTCAGCGAAAGCGACTTCGCCGAGGAGCCGACCCATGGGCGCTAATGTGCTGATCATGGCGGGCGGCACCGGGGGCCATGTGTTCCCGGCCCTGGCGTGTGCGCGGGAATTCCAGAGCCGTGGCTACACGGTGCACTGGCTGGGGACACCGCGCGGTATCGAGAACGAATTGGTGCCTAACGCTGGGTTGCCGCTGCACCTGATCAACGTCAGCGGCCTACGTGGCAAGAGCAAGTTGTCCTTGCTCAAAGCGCCGTTTGTGTTGCTCAAGGCGGTGTGGCAAGCGCGCAAGGTTATCCGTGAGTTGAAGCCTGTCTGCGTGCTTGGCTTTGGCGGTTACGTGACCGGCCCCGGCGGCGTTGCGGCCCGGCTGGCCGGTGTACCGGTGATCGTCCACGAACAGAATGCCGTGGCCGGCACCGCCAACCGCCTGCTGGTGCCGCTGGCGGCGCGGGTGTGTGAGGCGTTCCCGAACACCTTTGGCTTGTCGAGCAAACGCCGCACCACCGGCAACCCGGTGCGTACCGAGCTGTTCATGGGCATCGCTCGCGATGCCTTGGCCGGGCGCAAGGCGCACCTGTTGATTCTGGGCGGAAGCCTGGGCGCTGAACCACTGAACAAATTGCTGCCCGAAGCCGTGGCACAACTGCCGTTGGAGCTACGCCCGGAGATCTTTCACCAGGCCGGCAAAAACCACGATGAAGTCACCGCCGCGCGTTATCGCGAAGCCGGTGTGGAGGCCAACGTACAGCCTTTCATCAAAGACATGGCCCATGCCTATGGCTGGGCCGACCTGGTGGTTTGTCGCGCTGGTGCGCTGACCGTCAGTGAACTGGCCGCCGCCGGTCTGCCGTCCTTGCTGGTGCCTCTGCCCCATGCGATTGACGATCACCAGACCCGCAACGCCGAATATTTGGCCGGGGAGGGCGCTGCCTTCCTGCTGCCGCAAAGAACGACTGGCGCCGCCGATTTGGCCGCACGCCTGACCGAGGTTTTGATGCAACCGGAACGACTTAACAGCATGGCGAGCACCGCAAGCCGCCTGGCCAAACCTGAAGCAACCCGCACCGTGGTCGATATCTGCCTGGAGGTGGCCCATGGTTGAGAATCAGAAAGCCATGCCGCAGCCGGAAATGCGCCGTATCCGTCGCATTCACTTCGTCGGAATCGGCGGCGTGGGTATGTGCGGCATTGCCGAAGTGCTGCTCAACCTGGGCTATCAGGTGTCCGGTTCGGATTTGAAAGAATCCCAGGTCACCGACCGCCTCAAATCCTTCGGCGCGCAGATCTTTATCGGCCACCGTGCCGAGAACGCCGCCGAGGCCGATGTGCTGGTGGTGTCCAGCGCGGTGAACACAGCTAACCCGGAAGTGGCCACCGCCCTCGAGCGTCGTATTCCCGTGGTGCCGCGCGCCGAGATGCTCGCCGAGCTGATGCGCTATCGCCACGGCATCGCGGTCGCCGGTACCCATGGCAAAACCACCACCACCAGCCTGATCGCCTCGGTGTTCGCCGCCGGTGGCCTGGACCCGACGTTTGTGATCGGCGGCCGTCTGAATGCAGCCGGCACCAACGCCCAGCTTGGCACCAGCCGCTACCTGATCGCCGAAGCCGACGAAAGCGACGCCAGCTTCCTGCATCTGCAACCGCTGGTGGCTGTGGTCACCAACATCGACGCCGACCACATGGCGACCTACGACGGTGACTTCAACAAGCTGAAGAAAACCTTCGTCGAGTTCCTCCACAACCTGCCGTTCTACGGCTTGGCGGTGGTGTGCCTGGACGACCCTGTAGTGCGCGAGATCCTGCCGCTGGTCAAACGCCCGACCGTCACTTACGGCTTCAGCGAAGATGCCGACGTGCGTGCGATCAATGTGCGTCAGGAAGGCATGCAAACCTTCTTCACCGTGCTGCGTCCGGACCGTGAGCCGTTGGATGTGTCGGTGAACATGCCGGGTAACCACAACGTATTGAACTCCCTGGCGACCATCTGCATCGCTTCCGATGAAGGCGTCAGCGATGAAGCGATCGTCGAAGGTCTGTCGCGCTTTGCCGGTGTGGGCCGACGCTTCCAGGTCTACGGCCAATTGCCGGTAGAGGGCGGCGACGTGATGCTGGTGGATGACTATGGTCACCACCCGACCGAAGTCGCCGCCGTGATCAAGGCCGTGCGCGGTGGCTGGCCGGAGCGTCGCCTGGTGATGGTGTACCAGCCGCACCGCTACAGCCGTACCCGCGATCTATACGATGACTTCGTCAATGTATTGGCCGATGCCAACGTGCTGCTGCTGATGGAAGTCTACCCGGCCGGTGAAGAACCGATCCCGGGCGCCGACAGCCGCAAGCTGTGCAACAGCATCCGCCAGCGTGGCCAGTTGGACCCGATCTACATCGAGCGCGGTGTGGACCTGGCGCCAATCGTTAAACCGCTGCTGCGTGCCGGTGACATTCTGCTGTGCCAGGGCGCCGGTGACATCGGTGGCCTTGCCCCTAAATTGCTGGCGAGCCCGCTCTTCGCCGCCGCCCAGGGGAAGTCGAAATGATCACGAACTACGAAGCCCTGTTTTCCACTATCACGCCTGCCGACTTCGGCCGCGTGGCGGTGTTGTTCGGCGGTAAGAGCGCCGAGCGTGAAGTGTCACTCAAGTCCGGCAACGCCGTGCTCGAAGCCCTGCAAAGCGCCGGCGTGAATGCGTTCGGGATCGATGTGGGCGATGATTTCCTCGCGCGCCTGCTGGCCGAAAAAATCGACCGCGCCTTTATCATCCTGCATGGTCGCGGCGGTGAAGACGGCAGCATGCAGGGTCTGTTGGAGTGCGCCGGCATCCCCTACACCGGCAGTGGTATCCTGGCTTCGGCATTGGCCATGGACAAGCTGCGCACCAAGCAGGTGTGGCACAGCCTGGGTATTCCAACCCCGCGTCACAGTGTTCTGTGCAGCGAAGCCGATTGTATTTCTGCAGTCGAGGAACTGGGCACTCCTTTGATCGTCAAACCTGCCCATGAAGGCTCCAGTATCGGCATGGCCAAAGTGAACTCGGCCGCCGAATTGATCGACGCATGGAAAGCGGCAAGTACCTACGATTCGCAAGTGTTGGTGGAACAGTGGATTTCCGGTCCCGAGTACACCATCGCCACCCTGCGTGGCCAGGTATTGCCGCCCATCGCATTGGGCACGCCCCACACCTTTTACGATTACGACGCTAAGTACCTGGCTTCCGATACCCAGTACCGGATCCCATGCGGCCTCGATGCAAACAAAGAACAGGAATTGATGGACCTTACGGCGAAAGCCTGTGAGGCGTTGGGTATCGCCGGTTGGGCACGGGCAGACGTGATGCAGGACGACCAAGGCAACTTCTGGTTCCTTGAGGTCAACACCGCACCAGGCATGACCGATCACAGCCTGGTACCGATGGCTGCCCGTGCCGCTGGTCTGGACTTCCAGCAGTTGGTGCTGGCGATCCTGGCCGCCAGCATCGAGGCAAGAGGCTAACGACATGAAAGGCGCATCGCTTCGTCATCAGCCCCCACGTGCACCGAGCCGCAAGCCGGTGCCCCGGGGTGCCAGTCGCATGGTGGCTAAAGAGCCGATGTCGGCGCGCCTGCCGAAAGCCAATTTTGCTTTCCTCAAGGCGCTGTTCTGGCCGGTGTTGCTGGTGGTATTGGGCTTCGGCACTTATGAAGGCGCGCAGCGTCTACTGCCGTACGCCGACCGCCCGATCACCAAGATCAGTGTGCAGGGCGATCTGAGCTACATCAGCCAGCAGGCGGTACAGCAGCGCATCGGCCCGTTCCTGGCGGCGAGTTTCTTCACCATCGACCTGGCCGGCATGCGCCGGGAGCTGGAGCAGATGCCGTGGATCGCCCACGCCGAGGTGCGTCGCGTGTGGCCGGATCAGGTGACGATCCGCCTGGAAGAACAATTGCCGGTGGCCCGTTGGGGCGACGAGGCGCTGTTGAACAACCAGGGCCAGGCGTTCACCCCGCGTGAGCTGGCCAACTACGAGCACCTGCCGCAGTTGTTCGGGCCGCAGCGGGCGCAGCAGCAAGTGATGCAGCAGTACCAGGCGTTGAGCCAGATGCTGCGGCCACTGGGCTTCTCCATTGCACGCCTGGAATTGCGTGAACGGGGCAGCTGGTTTTTAACAACCGGGGCAGGCAGTTCCGGCCCGGGCATCGAGTTGTTGCTGGGACGCGACCGCTTGGTGGAGAAGATGCGCCGCTTTATTGCCATCTACGACAAAACCTTGAAAGAACAGATTACGAACATTGCGAGCGTCGACCTGCGTTACGCCAACGGCCTTGCCGTCGGCTGGCGTGAACCGGCTGCGCCCACGGCAGCGCAACCCGCTGTCGCGAAGAATTAAGAAGAGGCAGGACCCATGGCAAACGTGCAAAGCGGCAAAATGATCGTCGGTCTCGATATCGGCACCTCCAAGGTGGTGGCGCTGGTGGGCGAGGTCGGGGAAGACGGCACGATCGAAATCGTCGGTATTGGCACGCATCCGTCCCGGGGCCTGAAGAAGGGCGTGGTGGTGAACATCGAGTCCACCGTGCAATCGATCCAGCGCGCCATCGAAGAGGCGCAGTTGATGGCCGGTTGCCGGATTCACTCGGCGTTCGTTGGCGTGGCGGGCAACCATATCCGCAGCCTGAACTCCCACGGCATCGTGGCGATCCGCGACCGCGAGGTCAGCTCGGCCGACCTGGAGCGCGTGCTCGACGCCGCCCAGGCCGTGGCAATCCCGGCTGACCAGCGCGTGCTGCACACCCTGCCGCAGGACTACGTGATCGATAACCAGGAAGGCGTTCGCGAGCCTTTGGGCATGTCGGGCGTACGTCTGGAAGCCAAGGTCCATGTGGTCACTTGTGCGGTCAATGCCGCGCAGAACATCGAGAAGTGCGTGCGCCGTTGCGGCCTGGAAATCGACGACATCATCCTTGAGCAACTGGCCTCGGCCTACTCGGTGCTGACCGACGACGAAAAAGAACTGGGCGTGTGCCTGGTGGACATCGGCGGCGGTACCACCGATATCGCGATCTTCACCGAAGGTGCGATCCGTCACACCGCCGTGATCCCGATTGCCGGCGACCAGGTGACCAACGACATCGCCATGGCGCTGCGCACACCGACCCAGTACGCCGAAGAAATCAAGATCCGTTACGCCTGCGCCCTGGCCAAACTGGCCGGCGCCGGCGAAACCATCAAAGTGCCGAGCGTGGGCGATCGTCCACCGCGCGAACTGTCGCGTCAGGCCTTGGCTGAAGTGGTCGAGCCGCGCTACGACGAACTGTTCACCCTGATCCAGGCTGAACTGCGCCGCAGCGGCTACGAAGATTTGATTCCGGCCGGCATCGTGCTGACCGGCGGCACCTCGAAGATGGAAGGCGCGGTCGAACTGGCCGAGGAAATCTTCCATATGCCGGTGCGCCTGGGCGTGCCCCATGGCGTCAAGGGCCTGGGCGACGTGGTGCGCAACCCGATTTATTCCACCGGTGTGGGCTTGCTGTTGTACGGACTGCAAAAGCAGACCGACGGCATTTCCCTGTCGGGCCCGAGCAACCGTGACAGCTACCGTGGCGACGACGAAACCAAGGCACCGTTGTTCGAGCGGTTACAGGCTTGGGTAAAAGGGAACTTCTAACGAAGTTGGCTTCAAGCGACAAGTTACAAGCTTCAAGCTTGCAGCTCATGGCTTGCAACTTGGAGCTGCTGTAAAGCAGTAGGCGAAAAAACTAGAGAAAACGAAAGGAGAGGGAAAATGTTCGAACTCGTAGACAACATCCCCGCCAGCCCGGTCATCAAAGTGATCGGTGTCGGCGGTGGCGGCGGCAACGCTGTCAACCATATGGTCAAGAGCAACATTGAAGGCGTTGAATTCATCTGCGCCAACACTGATGCCCAGGCGCTGAAAAGCATCGGCGCGCGCACCATCCTGCAATTGGGCACCGCGGTGACCAAAGGCCTCGGCGCTGGCGCCAACCCGGAAGTCGGCCGTCAAGCCGCCCTGGAAGACCGCGAGCGTATTGCCGAAGTGCTGCAAGGCACCAACATGGTGTTCATCACCACCGGTATGGGCGGCGGTACCGGTACCGGTGCTGCGCCGATCATTGCCGAAGTGGCCAAGGAAATGGGGATTCTGACGGTTGCAGTTGTGACCCGTCCGTTCCCTTTCGAAGGTCGCAAGCGTATGCAGATCGCCGACGAAGGCATCCGTCTGCTGTCTGAAAGCGTCGACTCGTTGATCACCATTCCCAACGAGAAGCTGCTGACCATCCTGGGCAAGGACGCGAGCCTGCTGTCCGCTTTCGCCAAGGCTGACGATGTACTGGCCGGTGCCGTTCGCGGTATCTCCGACATCATCAAGCGCCCAGGCATGATCAACGTCGACTTTGCCGACGTGCGTACCGTGATGAGCGAAATGGGCATGGCGATGATGGGCACTGGCTGCGCCAGCGGTCCGAACCGTGCACGCGAAGCTACCGAAGCGGCCATCCGCAACCCGCTGCTGGAAGACGTGAACCTGCAAGGCGCACGCGGCATCCTGGTGAATATCACTGCCGGTCCTGACCTGTCCCTGGGTGAGTACTCCGACGTGGGTAGCATCATTGAAGCCTTTGCTTCCGAGCACGCGATGGTCAAGGTCGGTACCGTGATCGATCCGGACATGCGCGACGAGCTGCACGTCACCGTGGTTGCCACCGGTCTGGGTGCCAAGATCGAGAAGCCTGTGAAGGTCATCGACAACACCCTGCACAGCAGCCAGGCCAGCCAGGCGGCTGCCGCTCCAGCCCCTGCGCGTCAGGAGCTGCCGTCGGTGAACTACCGCGATCTGGATCGTCCGACCGTGATGCGCAACCAGGCTCAGGCCGGTGCTGCGGCGTCCCGTAGCCCGAATCCGCAAGATGACCTGGACTACCTGGACATCCCGGCATTCCTGCGTCGTCAGGCCGATTAATGGAATGTATCAGGGCTATGAAGGTGATTGGTGTTCAGCAAAGGTCTGGTCTGCTATTATCGCCAGCCTTTGTTGATACCAGTTCGCAATTTGCGCTGAAGCGGTCCAAGCCATGATTAAACAACGCACCCTGAAGAATATTATTCGTGCCACAGGTGTAGGTCTGCACTCCGGGGAAAAGGTCTACCTGACCCTCAAGCCTGCACCTGTCGACACCGGCATCGTGTTTGTGCGTGCCGACCTGGACCCTGTGGTGCAGATTCCTGCTCGCGCGGAAAACGTTGGCGAAACCACTATGTCGACCACATTGGTCAACGGTGACGTCAAAGTGGACACGGTGGAGCACTTGCTCTCGGCCATGGCCGGTTTGGGCATCGATAACGCCTACGTCGAGCTCTCCGCGTCCGAAGTCCCGATCATGGATGGCAGCGCTGGACCCTTCGTATTCTTGATTCAATCTGCCGGCCTGGAAGAACAGGACGCAGCTAAGAAGTTCATTCGCATTCTGCGGGAAGTGACAGTAGAAGACGGCGACAAGCGCGCCACCTTCGTTCCGTTCGAAGGCTTTAAAGTGAGCTTTGAGATCGATTTCGATCACCCGGTATTCCGTGACCGCACCCAAAGTGCAAGCGTGGATTTTTCCAGCACTTCGTTTGTAAAAGAAGTCAGCCGCGCCCGTACCTTTGGTTTCATGAGTGACATCGAGTACCTGCGCAAGCACAACCTCGCACTCGGCGGCAGCGTTGAAAACGCCATTGTGGTCGACGCGGATGGTGTACTGAACGAAGACGGCCTTCGCTATGAAGACGAATTCGTGAAGCACAAGATCCTCGATGCAATCGGTGACCTCTACCTGCTGGGCAATAGCCTGATAGGCGAGTTCAAAGGCTTCAAGTCGGGCCACGCCCTTAACAACCAGCTGCTGCGCAAGTTGATTGAGCAGACAGACGCTTGGGAAGTCGTGACCTTCGAAGATGCCAGCACCGCACCGATCTCTTACATGCGTCCCGTTGCGGCGGTGTAAGTAACAACTCTCTTTCTTTAGTTTTTAAAGGCTGCCTTCGGGTGGCCTTTTTTTCGTCTTGTAAAAACCTGGGTGGTTATTCAGAAAGGATACGTTCCATTCAGCGTTATAGAATTTTCTGGCAAAGATTTTACATTTTTCCTGAGTCGGAATTTGAGAGTTCCTAGTGTAGTGTTTCCTCCGAAGCTTGGCATGGATGCTCTGATAATGATGTTGGCCAGTTTCGGAGTTATGACTATGTTTTCTATTTTCAAGGCTGTTGGTATCGATATTGTTGTCGGTAGTTACTCGGCTTTATTGGCGCAGTGGGTTGTACGCTATGAATTTCGTGCTTTGGTTGGAATTTGCAGAGTATGAAAAAAAATGACGCTGTGTTAAAGCTGTTCGGTGATCAGATTGGTCTGCCTGATCTTAAGTTTGATGAGTGCCAGATGTGCCAACTGAAGATAGAAGGCATGAAGTTGGCGATTTATGATAATCGGGCTCAAGGCTGTATCAGCCTGGTTTGCGAATTTCCCCATGTTGCGATAGATGGCTTGGAAATGGACAGCTGGTACCGCTTGCTATTTGAACGTCAGATGGGCTTCTTGCACGAACATATCCCTGTGGTCGGATTCAATAGTGCTTCCACAGCGCTGTTGGCAATGAGCCATATTGTCGATGGTGATGTGTCGCCCAAACGACTTAGCGAGAAGTTGAATGCCCTTATCGATTGGGTTTTGGAAAGTTCATATATGTTTGACACACGCACTCTGAATTCAGCTCGGGTTATACCTGCCCCGGCCCATCATCAATTCCTTCGTCTCGGTGGTGCTCACTATGCCTAGTATCAGCCAGATCCAGACCCCTGGTTTGATTGATTATGCTAAACACGCCGGAAATGAAGGCGTTTTGCAGGGTAATCATATAGAACGTGTGTTTGCGAAAGCAGACGTGGGAATCGGTAACGGTATCGCTAAACCTTATTCATCAAGCGGCCGGCCTACCATGAATGAAGATGTAGCCGCTCGCCAGATAACCAAAGGAATACGCCAATTTATCAGCGGGAAGTCCCACGAGCGGATGATAAAAAATGGAACGCTATGGAACACCGCTCCTGTCTCTTCGGAAAAAACTTATGTCGATGGTCTTTCTAAGGCTAACCTGCGCAATCTTCGAAATGAGTTGGGTGCACTAACTCCGGATGAGAAGCAATTTTTGAATAACTATTTCGAAAGTTCGTTATATGCGACGCATAGTACTGGAGCTCCGGTAAAACGCGACGATGGCAGCGTCGGCTTGTTTTCACGTCAAAAATTGATTGATCGTAATATCATTTTTAATACGGAGAACTCTCCCCAAGAAGATATTAAGATTCTCGGCAATGACGACTTTGTATTTTTTGCCTTGGAAGCGGGTGGCGAGCCAAAAAAACCAAGCAGTCGTTTTGGCGGAACTACCTTTCGTTTTGACTTTGAAAGCCCGGCGTTCAAGGATGCTGCGTGGGTGAGTTTGGTAGAAATGAGGTTTGCGCAAACACCGTATCTTGAACGGCATATCGAACCGCTGACGCAAGGCGAATTTAAGGATATTTCCAGGCGAAAGCTGGAACCTTTCCAGACCGTATTTTCCGGGGACGACATGAAAGCGGGAATCGGACTGTCGATTATCAAGGATCTGCGCAAGTTACCGCCGGAATCAAGTAAACGTCTGCTGGCGGGCACAGGGGAAGAACATATGAATAAGTTGATTAACGGCTTGTATCGTCCTGAGATAAAAGTTGCGAGGCACTTTTTCTCGGATAGCTACATGGAGGCGGCCGTCAAAAAAGATGATAAGACAGGTAAATTGTAAGTGAGTCAGCCAATACTCTACAGACGTCGATAAAGCTTCCTGCGCTCACTGCGCGCGATCGTCTCAATGGCGGGTTGCATCGACTATACGATTACGTCCGCCATGCTTGGCCTCATACAACGCCTGGTCTGCACTAAGCAGCAGTGCTTCCAGGGATTGGCGGTTGCGTTTGTCCCAGGTGCTCATGCCGATGCTCACGGTGATCGGCCGCTCGCTACCCGCCACCCGTGGTAAGTGTTCGACGCTGCTGCGGATATGCTCGGCGATGACCATGGCGCCTGCGGCATCGGTATGGGGCAGCACCACCGCGAATTCCTCGCCGCCATAGCGCGCCGCGAGGTCGGCGGGGCGGCGTATGTTGCCGGCGATCACTTGGGCCACGGTGCGCAGAGCCTCGTCGCCGCCGCTATGGCCGTGGCGGTCGTTGAATGCCTTGAAGTGATCCACGTCGATCATCAGCAGGGTCAGTGGCTCGGTCGAGCGTTGGGCACGATCCCATTCCTGGCGCAGGCGCTCGTCGAGGATGCGACGGTTGGCCAGGCCGGTCAGGGCATCCGTGGCTGCCAGTTCTGACAGCACCCGTTCGGCGCGATAGCGACGTCTCAGCTCGCGACGCAGCATCCAGGCCAGCCACAACAACCCGACGCACAGAATGCCGGTCGCGCCGCTGGTCAGCAGTGCGGCGCGTTTCCAGGGGGCGAACACATCCTCGCGAGACAGCGCCACCACTACGATCAGTGGCAGTGTGCCCACGGTAGTGAAGGTGTACAGCCGGTCCTTGCCGGTGATGGTCGAGGTCGCCTGGAAGCTGCCATTGCCTTCGCGCAACATGCGCTTGAAGTTCGGTCGCTCGCTCAAATCCTTGTTAATCATGTCGCTTTCGAGCAGCGGCTGTTGGGCCAGCAGGATGCCGTGGGTATTGAGCAGGTTGACGCTGCTACCGTTGCCGATGGCCAGGGTGCTGAACAATTGATCGAAATACGCCAGGCGCATGGTCGCCACTGCAACGCCGGCGAACTCGCCATTGGGCCCCGATACGCGCCGACTGAATGCTATGCGCCACACTTGGTCGCAGTCGCAACGGATCTGGAAGGCCCGGCTGATATACAAACCGGCCTGCGGGTCCTTCAGATGCACCTGGAAATAATCGCGATCAGCGAAATTGCGCGGGGTGGGCCGCAGGGTCGAGGAATCCGCGATCACCGCGCCATTGGCATCCAGCATCAGCACCTCGCCTTTAAAGGGCGCGGCGGTGGATAAATCGAATTGCACCAGGTGTTGGATACTGGCGTCGACCTTGGCCAGGTCCTCGCGCTGCCTGGCGGCTATCAGCCCCTTGAGGGCCAGGTCGTACAGCTCGACGTTGCGCAGTACATCGGCGTTGATCAGTTGGGCGATATTGGTGGACGAGCGCTTGGCAGCCTGTAGCGTGCTGGTGTGTTCGCGGATCAATAACGCCGCGACGATAATGACGATCAGGACGACGGTGAGGCCGCTGCCCAGAAGGAGCAACAATTGCGGGTGTGCGGAAGGGTGGCGAGCACGGCGTGGACTCATCGGGCAGAACTTCAGCGGTATGGATGCTGGCAGTTTAGTTCTACCCGATGAAGATTGGATACTCGGTTACCAAAGAAAGAACGGTGCCTCAGAACACATCAATCGGATAGTCGACGATCACCCGGTATTCATCCACATCGCGGTCTACTGCCGAGTAGCCGTTGCTGCCACGGTGGGTCGCCCATTGCAGGCGCATGGCCAGATCCTTGGCCTGGCCGCCTTGCACCACATATTTCAAATCGATATCCCGCTCCCAGTGCTTGGCGTCCTTACCGTCGGCGCTGTACCAGGCGCTGTAGCCACGGCTTTGCGGGTCGACCTGGGTCAAGTCGGTCTTGCCGCTGATGTAGGACACCGCCGTGGTCAGGCCGGGCATACCGAGGCCGACAAAATCATAGGCGTACTTGAGCTTCCACGAGCGCTCATTCGGACCGTTGAAGTCCGAGTATTGCTGGGAGTTGTCCAGGTACACGCTGTCGCCCTGGGTGATGTAGTCAAACGGCGTATTGCCGTTAACCCGCTGGTAGGCGGCGGTCACGCTATGGTTGCCCACGCCCACGGTCAAATGCAGGCTCCAGGTGTTGTTGTCGATATCCCCCAACAGGGATTGGCCGGTGTCCTGGGTGTGGTAGTAGTGCAGGCCCGGGTTGAGGCTGACCAGGTCGTTGAGGGCGTAGGTGTAGTCCAGATCGTAGTAGTACTGGTGCCAGACGTCCTTGAGCTCGGACGCATAGAGATTGCTGGTCACCCCCGGCACACCGCTGAATGACACACCGGCCCAATCCAGGTGTTGACTGCTGCGGTTATCGGGCAAGGCGCCGTAGCTGGCGCCGATGCGCCGATGGCCGCTCTGGTTGTAGAGCTTGGTGAAGCTGGCTTGGCCGCCCTCGAACAGCCAGCCGTCCAGGCTATGGTTGCTCAGGCTGACGCCACGAAAAGTCTGCGGCAGCATGCGGGTCATGCCACCGGCAATCACCGGGTTGTTGAGGAACAGGTCACCGGCTTTGAGTTCGGTGTCGAAGGCACGCATTTTCAGGGTGCCGCCGGCCGTGGAAAACGAACCGGGGGCCTTGCCGCTGTCGCTGCCATAGGGAAGGATGCTGGAACCATCGGTGCCGCCACCACCGTCGAGCTTGAGGCCCAGCATGGCGTGAGCGTCCATGCCGAAACCGACGGTGCCCTGGGTGTAGCCCGATTCGAAGGTGCCGATAAAACCCTGGCCCCATTCCTTGCTGTCGTCGGTGTGGATGTCGCGACGGTCGCGGTTCATATAGTAATTACGGGTGTCGATTCTAAGGTGTGAACCTTCGACGAAACCGTCGGTGGGGAGGCTGTCTGCTGCGTGGGCGAGGGGGATAATCGTTGCTGCAATCGCGAGGAATAACGGGGTGAACGTCAGTGAGTTCTTCACCGGTAAAGCTCCTTTGGGTCACTCGTAAACGGCCGGTGTCGTGGGGGATGCCCGGCCTTTTTGACGGCAAAAAAAAGCCGCTGAAGGTCAGCGGCTTTAAGACAGATTCCCAGCGTAGAGCCCTGGAAATAAGTCGAGGGAAATTCGGGTAAGCGGGTCAGCTGTCTTTGCCGTCGCGCTCATCGATGCGTCAAATTAACGCAGGCGAGCACTGCGAAACAGAGTGTAACAAGATAATAACTGTTGCCCAAACCGCAACAGTCACGCACTTAGAGCGGTAGGGTGATACCGAAAGTATTGCCACGGGTGTCGCTGCGCACAAACACATCCCCGCCGTGCATCAGCGCAATCGCTTTGACGATGGCCAGCCCCAACCCATGATTCGCCCCGCTGTTACGCCGCGAGGCGTCGACCCGATAGAAGCGCTCGAACAGCCGTGGCAGGTGTTCACTGGCGATTGTTTCGCCCGGGTTGGTCACGGCGATTGCCACCTGCTGCGCCTGCACCTCGATAGCTACGTCGATCACCTGACCTGGCGCGGTGTGTTGCACGGCGTTACTCAACAAGTTGATCAGCGCACGGCGCAGGTGGGCTTTTTCGATCTGTACCTGGGCGTCGCCGTGGACCCGCACTTGCACCTGGGCGTCTTCGAGGATGAAGTCCAAGTAATCGAGGGTGGTTGCCACCTCGTCGGCCAGTGAGCGTTCAATCAGTTTGGTGGCCTTGGTGCCCTGATCGGCGCTGGCCAGGAACAACATGTCATTGACGATCGAGCGCAGGCGTTCCAGCTCTTCCAGGTTCGATTGCAACACCTCCAGATAATGCTCGGCCGAGCGCCCGCGTGTGAGGGCCACCTGGGTCTGGCCGATCAGGTTGGTCAGCGGCGAGCGCAGTTCGTGGGCCACGTCGGCATTGAACGATTCCAGGCGCGAATACGCCTGCTCCACGCGGTCGAGGGTGGCATTGAACGAGTTGACGAACTGATTGAGTTCCGGCGGCAACGGCGATAACTGCAGGCGGCCGGAGAGTTTGGGCGGTGCCAGTTTCTGCGCTTCTTCCGAGAGTTTGCCCAACGGCTTGAGGCCAATGCGCGAGACCCAGAACCCCAGCAACGCCGCCAGCAACACGCCCACCAGCGCCAGGCTGACCAACGCCACCAGCAACTGATGCTGGGTGGCGCGGAAGTTTTCGGTGTCGACGGCGATCATAAAGCGCAGCGGCGGGCGCTGGTCCTTGGCCGGGAACTGGCTGACCAGCACTTTAAGCGGGTAGCGGTGGCCGGGCAGATGCAGGTCGCGCTTACCGGTGGGGCCGGCGGCGAAGGCGCGGATCTGCGCGTCGGGATTGCCGTATTCGTAGGCCGGGTCGTTGCTGACTACCCAGAAGTGAATGCGCTTGTCTTCTTCGCTCAGCAGCTTGAGTTTGTTGGTGATCTTGGCCCAGTGGTCCGGCGTGCCGAAGCGGTTCACCGAAGATTCGAGCACGCTGTAGCGCGCGTCCAATTCGGCCCCCGGCAACAGGCCCAGGCCGCGATCCACTTGTTGGTACAGCGCACCGCCGATCAACAGGAAGATCAGCGCCGCCACCAGGGTGAACATGCCGCTCAGGCGCAGCGCAATGGAATTAGCCGGCACTGCGGTTCTCCAGCACATAGCCCATGCCACGGATGGTGTGCAGCAGTTTGTGTTCGAACGGGCCGTCGAGCTTGGCGCGCAGGCGCTTGATCGCCACTTCGACCACGTTGGCATCGCTGTCGAAATTGATGTCCCAGACCATCTCCGCGATGGCGGTCTTGGACAGGATCTCGCCCTGGCGGCGCGCCAATACACTGAGCAGCGAGAACTCTTTGGCGGTGAGGTCCAGGCGCACGCCGTTGCGACTGGCCTTGCGGCTGATCAGGTCGATCCACAGGTCGGCGACCGTCACCTGCACCGGCTCATGCCCGCCGCTGCGGCGCGTCAAGGCTTGCAGGCGCGCCACCAGTTCGAGAAACGAAAACGGTTTGCCCAAGTAATCGTCGGCGCCTTCGCGCAGGCCACGGATGCGGTCTTCCACGCGCTCGCGGGCGGTGAGCATGATCACTGGCGTCTGCTTGCGAGCACGCAAGGCGCGCAACACACCAAAGCCATCGAGGCCGGGCAGCATCACGTCGAGCACGATCACTGCGTAGTCATTCTCCAGGGCCAGGTGCAAGCCCTCGACGCCGTCGCGCGCGACATCCACGGTGTAGCCTTGCTCCGTCAGACCGCGATGCAGGTAGTCCGCGGTTTTCTCTTCATCTTCGATAATCAGGACGCGCATGACCCCGCCTCATTCTGTGGTCGCCAGCGCGGGCGCTGGTGTGGGCCGATGGAAAATTTTTTCGAGGTACAAGTATATGACCGGCGTGGTGAACAGCGTCAGCGCCTGGCTCACCAGCAGCCCGCCGACCACGGCGATGCCCAGCGGCTGGCGCAGCTCCGCACCTGGCCCGGCGCCGAGCATCAGCGGCACCGCGCCAAGCAGGGCGGCGAGGGTGGTCATGATGATCGGCCGGAACCGCGTGAAGCAGGCTTCATAAATCGCTTCCTGGGGCGCCAGCCCGCGCACGCGCTGAGCCTCCAGGGCGAAGTCGATCATCAGGATGCCGTTCTTTTTCACAATGCCGATCAGCAGCACCAGGCCGATCAGCGCCATGATCGAAAAGTCCTGGCCCATCAAGGTCAGCATGATCAGCGCGCCAAGGCCCGCCGAAGGCAGGGTCGAGATGATCGTCAGCGGATGCACGAAGCTTTCGTACAGCACCCCCAGGATGATGTACACCGCCACCAGCGCCGCGAGGATCAGCCATGGCTGGCTGGCCAATGAACTTTGGAACGCCTGGGCCGCGCCCTGGAAGGTGCCGATGAGGGTGCTGGGCATGCCGATCTCGGCCTTGGCCTGGTCGAGCATGATCACCGCATCCCCCAGCGCCACACCGGGTGCCAGGTTGAAGGACAGGTTGACGGCCGGGAACATACCGTCATGGCTGATGGACAACGGCCCCACGGTCGGTGGGTCGACCTTGGCCAAGGCCGATAGCGGCACCATCTCGTTGGTCAGCGGCGAGCGCAGATAAAAGTAGTTCAGGCTCTCGGCCTTGCCGCGTTGTTGGCGGTCCAGCTCCAGCACCACTTGGTATTGGTTGATCTCCGTCTGGAATTCGTTGATCTGGCGCTGGCCGAAGGCGTCATACAGCGCTTGATCCACATCGGTGGCGGTCAGACCGAACCGCGCGGCGGCCTGCCGATCGATGCTGATGTGAGTGATGCTGCCGCCCAGTTGCAGGTCATTGGACAGATCGCGAAAGGCCGGGTTGGCGCGCAGTTTTTCGGTGAGGCGCTGGGTCCAGGTGTTGAGCGTCGGGCCGTCGTTGCTCTTGAGCACATATTGATATTGGGCGCGGCTGGGGCCGGAGCTAAGGTTGATGTCCTGGCCGGCGCGCAGGTACAGCACGATGCCCGGAACCTTGACCAGTTTCGCGCGGACGCGGTCGATAAACTGGCTGGCCGATACATCGCGCGACCCGCGATCTTTCAAGGCGATCCAGAAGCGGCCGTTGGCGATGGTCTGGTTGCTGCCGGTCACCCCAACCGCATGGGAGAACGCCTGCACCGCCGGGTCGTCCTTGATGATCTCGGCCAGCGCTTTGTGCTTGGCGACCATGTCCGGGAACGACACATCGGCCGCCGCCTCGCTGGTGCCGAGCACGAAACCGGTGTCCTGCACCGGAAAGAACCCTTTGGGAATAAACACGTAACCGACCACGGCCAACGCGAGAGTCACCCCGAAGATCGCCAGCATGCTGCGCTGATGGGCCAGTGCACGCCGCAAGTTACGCGCATAGCCGGCCAGCAGGCGCTCGCTGAAACCGGGTTTGGCATGGGCGTGATGGCTGGGCGCGCGCATGAATAACGCGGCCAGGGTCGGTGCCAGGGTCAGGGACACCACCACCGAAATCAGGATGGTCGAGGTGGCGGTCAGCGCGAACTCCTTGAACAGGCGTCCGACCACGCCGCCCATGAACAGCAGCGGGATAAACGCCGCCACCAGCGAAAAGCTGATGGACACCACTGTAAAGCCGATCTCGCCGGCACCCTTGATCGCCGCCGCGCGTTGATCGAGGCCGGCCTCCAGGTGGCGGTGGATGTTCTCCACCACCACGATGGCATCGTCCACCACAAAGCCCACGGCGATCACGATGGCCACCAGGGTCAGGTTGTTCAGGCTGAAGCCCATCAGGTACATCAGGGCAAAACTGGCGATCAACGACACGCCGAGCACGCTGGACACAATCAGCGTGGCCGACAGTTGGCGCAGGAACAACGCCATCACCGCCACCACCAGCAGGACCGCGATCAGCAAGGTCACTTCCACCTCATGCAGCGAGGCGCGGATGGTCTTGGTGCGGTCGCTCAGCACACTGACCTGCACCGAGGCTGGCAGCATGGCTTGCAGGCGCGGCAACTGCGCCTGGATGCGGTCCACGGTCTCGACGATATTCGCGCCGGGCTGGCGTGAGATCACCAGGTTTACCCCGGGTGTGTCCCCGGACCAGGCCTGCACGTAGGCGTTTTCCGAACCATTGATGACCTTGGCGATATCGCGCAATTGCACCGGCGCGCCGTCCTTGTAGGACACGATCAACCGTGCGTAGTCCTCGGGATGAAACAACTGATCGTTGGTCGACAGGGTCGATACGCTGTTATCGCCGTAGATCGCGCCCTTGGCCAGGTTCAGGCTCGACTGCTGGATGGCCAGGCGGATATCGGCGAGGGTCAGGCCGATGGCCGCGAGTTTGTCGGGGGAGGCTTGCACGCGGATCGCAGGACGTTGCTGACCGGTGATGTTGATTTGGCCGACGCCGTCGATCTGGCTGATCTGTCGGGCCAGCAGGGTTTCCACGTAGTCGCTCAGTTCGGTGCTGGGCATGCTGTCGGAGCTGACGCTGAGGATCAGCACCGGGCTGTCCGCCGGGTTGACCTTCTTCCAGGTCGGCAAACTCGGCATATCGCTGGGCAGCTTGCCGGACGCGGTGTTGATCGCGGCCTGCACTTCCTGGGCGGCAGTGTCGATGCTTTTGTCGAGGGTGAATTGCAGAGTCAGCAGGGTGGAGCCTAAGGCGCTGCTGGAGGTCATCTGGGTCACGCCGGGGATCGCGCTGAATTGCACTTCCAACGGTGTGGCCACGGACGAGGCCATGGTGTCGGGGCTGGCGCCGGGCAACTGGGCGCTGACCTGAATTGTCGGAAATTCCGCCTCCGGCAGTGGCGCGATAGCCAGGCGCGGGAAGGCAATCAGCCCGAGCAGTACCAGAGCGAAGGTCAGCAGCAAGGTGGCGACCGGATGGTCGACACACCAGGCCGACGGAGAGCGGCTGCCGTTCATGGCTGCACCGTGGCGTCGACGGTCTGGATCACCTGGGGCGGCTCTTTGAGCACCTCGACCCGGGCGCCGGCCTTGAGCCGCGACTGACCATCGCTGACCAGCACATCCCCGACCTGCACACCCCGGATCAGGCTGAGGTCGCTGTTCTGATAGGTGACCTGCACCGGCACCACCTCGACCTTGTCACCGTTGAC
The DNA here is from genome assembly GCF_013285305.1 of Pseudomonas rhodesiae. NCBI lineage: Bacteria > Pseudomonadati > Pseudomonadota > Gammaproteobacteria > Pseudomonadales > Pseudomonadaceae > Pseudomonas > Pseudomonas rhodesiae. The sequence continues at coordinate 1,270,825 of NZ_CP054205.1, forward strand.
CCGGTACACAAAGTGCGAATCCAGACCGCGCTGCACCACGGTCGGCGGCACCACCAGGGCGTCTCTATCGAGGGCGGTCTGGATCTTGAGGGTCACCAGTTGGCCGGGCCACAGGCGCTGGGCGGGGTTACTGAACTCGGCCTTGGCGCGCAGGGTGCCGGTGGTGGAGTTGATCTGGTTGTCGATCAGGCTCAGATGGCCCCGGCCCAGTAAATCGCCAGTCTGGCCGTCGGTGTCGGCGCCCAGATAGGCGTCGACACTGGCTTTTTCCGGCGCGGCGATCAGGCCTTGCAGGGTCGGCAGCATCTGCTGCGGCAGGGAAAATTCCACGGCGATCGGGTCGATCTGCGTCACGGAAAACAGCCCCTGGGCATCGCTGCTGCGCAAGAAGTTGCCTTCATCCACCGTGCGAATACCGACTCGGCCACTGACCGGCGAACGAATCTGCGTGTAGGAAAGCTGCACTTGAGCCGAATCAATCGCCGCGTGGTTGCCCTGGGCGGTGGCCTTGAGCTGGTTGACCAGGGCTTGCTGCTGGTCATAGGTCTGCTTGGACACGCCGTCATCGACACTCAACGCCTTGTAGCGCTTGAGGTTGACCAGCGCCACCTGCAACTGCGCCTGGCTCTCGCCCAACTGCGCCCTGGCCTGATCGAGGCTGGCGCGAATCGAGCGGTCATCCAGGGTAGCCAACAGGTCACCGGCCTTGACCCACTGGCCTTCCTTGACCAGCAATCGGGTGAGAATACCGTCCACCTGCGGGCGCACTACCACACTGTGCAGCGACAACACCGTGCCGATGCCGCTGACAAACCGAGGCACATCCTGCTGCGTCACGTTCACAACCCGAACCGGGATCGCGCTGGGCGCCGCCAGCCGGGGCTTGGCCGGGCGGGTCACGGCCCAGAGGGCAATCGCGGATACCACGAGGACAACCGCGATCAGGGCGGTTTTTCGCTGAATGTGCATGGGCTGAGGCGCCGGGACAGAGGAGTGAAAGGGTTGGCCGTCTTTATAGCCCGCCAACCCGGTCAGCAAGGTGACTGCTAACTGACAGCGCTGTCAGCAAACGCCGACCATTCGTACAGGCGGTGGTTAAAGATCCGAGGCGGGCAGGTATACTGCGCGCCAGCGAAGCCCGCAAGCCGGCTTCGCTTCATTTTTTGCATGCTCCGGAGCTTCCATGAATTCCCCGACACAATCCCCTGTTGAAGCGGCCGACCTCGCCGATCCGGCCAGCGCCGAAGGCGTTGAAAAGGCCGAGATCCCGGCGTTCAAGTTTCCCTTCAAGCCGGGTGAGCTCGCCGGAGCCAAGAACGCCGCACAGCCTTGGTACAAGAACGGCGCCAAGAACGGCCACACCAAAACCCCGGGCATGGCCCCGCCGGGCACTCGGCGCTCCATGGGTAAACGCTGAGAATAAAGTCGGTCGGTTAGTAATGGCGTTTGCCTACAAATACTGCTGATATTTCTGCTTGTAGGATGACATCCGTTTCCAGAAAGCTTGCCAGCTTCTTCCATGCCCCCAGGGTTACCGCGCAGGGATGGTGAAGTTGGTCTTTCCGGAAAAGGATGTTTCCCGTGGCTTTGATACACCTGTGTGTAGCGCTTGCCCTGTTGCTGTCGGTGGATGCCGTGGCGGCCGCTGAGCAACCGCGTGACGAAATCCGTTTCGCCGTTGCCGCACAATTCCCTCCGTTCCAGAGTCGCAACCCGCAAGGGCAACTGGTCGGCTTGAACATCGAGTTGGGCAATGCCTTGTGCGTGCAATTGAATGTGCGCTGCACCTGGGTCGACCAAGTGCAGGTCGAAGACTTCCGTGCGTTGGATGCCCGCCACTTTGACGCAATCATGGGCATTGCCCCCACTTCCAAACGGCGACGTTGGGCGAACTTCACCGATCTTCTCTATCCCTTTACCACCCGCCTGGTGGCGCGCAAAGCCTCCGGCTTGCAGCCCTCTGCCCGCTCGCTCAAGGGCAAGCGTGTCGGCGTGCTGCTGGGCAGTAACCGTGAAGCCTTCGCCCGCTCGAAATGGGCGCCCAAAGGTGTGATCGTCAAAAGCTTCTGGCTCAATGACGAACTGGTCCGCAGCCTGGTGGCGGGGGATATCGATGCCACCTTGCAAGGCACCGTGGAAATTCGCGAGGCTTTACTCGATACCCCCGAGGGCCAGGCTTTTGACTTTCTGGGCCCTCCCGTTTCCGCCGAGTTGCTGGGCGATGGCGTGGCGATTGCGGTGCGCAAGCCGGATACCGCGTTGCGCCAAGCACTCAACCGCGCCCTTGAGCAGCTTATGCACAACGGCGAGTATCAGCGCATCGTTCAACCCTACCGCCTCGATGCCCCGCCCATCGGGCATGACGGCTAGTATGTGAGCAGCCGAGGGGCGCAGCGACTTACGCCGCCCGCAACGGGATAAATGCGTAGTTGGCCGGCACCTCGGTCGCAATCTGCGCCCCGGCATCCAGCACCTGCTCGGCGATGTCCAGCCCGGACACATGAAACACCCACTCACTGGCCACTTTTGGTTGCTGCGCCGCGTGCTCAATCGCCTGGGCAAACGCGCCCATGTCCGGCAAGTAAGCCGTAAACCCATCGCCCTTGAGCGCGGTGGTGCGAATGCCCAGCAGTGCACACACCGCTTCCTTGGTCTGCACGTCGTCGCGGTCGGCCTGACGGGAGCGCTCAATCAACTGCGCCAATTCCCGGTCCACCAATTGACCCCCGACGATCAGTGCTGGGCCCTGTTCCCAGGATTCTGGCGGGCAGTCCTTGGCGGCAGGGTTCAACGGGATATGCGGGTTGATCTCCATCGGGTAGATGCGACACACCAGTGGGCGCCGTTCATAGATGCGGCACAGGTTATCTTCGTCAAGATTCCGACAGGGGCCGGCGTTGTAGGCGGCAAACGTGATGGCCACAAATGCTTCGGCAGTGCCGCTGGGAACCACCACCGACCGCCGTTCGGCATGCTCGCGTTGATGGGCGGGCAGGCCCAGGCCGTTGCCGAGAAAACCTTCCACCAGAACGATGACGTTACCGCCGTCGGCCGCCCACATACGGGCTTCGTCAAGGGTCAGCGGGACATGGTGGTCAGAGCAGCACTTGCCGCAACCGACGCAGGAAAAATGGGTATTCATGGCGGATCTGCTACCAGGCTAGGTCAGAGGGCACGCGGCAACGGTGACGGGTTTTTACCTCTGTTCGCCGTTGTGCGTCTCTGGAAGCAAGTTATGCGCCAGTCACTCGCGGTCAACCACGCCGCGCAGCACAAAGCCCATGCCCGCGCTTTCATACAGCCGCCGGGCGCGCAGGTTGCTTTCCAGTACTTTGAGGTCCACGTAGGGTTCGCCGCGCTGCTTGAACACCTGGAACGCGTGCAGCAACAACGCCCGCCCCAGCCCCTGGCCCTGAGCGCAGGGATGCACGCAGAGGTTCTTGATAAACGCGCTGGTCCAGCATTGCGCCACGCCGAGAATGCCCGACGGATTGCTGGCCACCAGACACAGGGTGGGGTCGAACTCCGCATCGGTGGTGAACTGAGCCTGCCAGGTGGGTAGGTCGGGCACGCGCCCGCCGCCTTGGTCCTGGGTCATGCGCAGGACCGCATGAATCGCCGGCGCCAGTTCTTCTCGGTAATGATCCAGCTGCGTACCGGCCGGCCACTGCGGGGCGGGCAGGCTGCCGCCGAGCGGGCGGCGTAGCAGTTGGAAATACTCAACCATCGATCAACGGCCTTGTTGCGCCACGGTCTGGGCGGCCACCACCAGGCACTTGGTCAGTTCTGGGGAGGAAAACTTGGTCAGCACCGCGTTGGCCCCGGCCAGGCGTGCTTTTTCGCTGTTCATGGCGCTGTCCAGGGAGGTGTGCAGCAGCACATAGAGGTGCTGGAAATCCGGGGTTTCGCGCAGAGTGCGGGTCAGGGCGTAACCGTCCATTTCGGACATCTCGATGTCCGATACCACCACGTTGATCTCTTCGCCGGTGCCTTGCAGTTCAAGCAGTACGTCGATGGCTTCCTTGGCACTGCGCGCGGTGTGGCAGGTCAGGCCGAGGTTGCGCAGGGTGTGCACCGACTGCTGCAACGCCACTTGGCTGTCATCCACCACCAGAATCCGCGCATGGCCGAGCACTTCGGCTTCTTCCATGGTCAGGTCGGTGGGTGCGGTTTCAATCGGTGCGGGGGCTATGCCGTGGATCACTTTTTCGATGTCGAGCACCTGCACCAGGCCGCCTTCCACCTGGGTCACCCCGGTGATAAACGCGCGGTTGCCGCCGGAGCCGTAGGGCGGCGGGCGGATATCGGTGGTCAGGCAGTGCACGATCTTGCTCACCGCCTGCACATGCAGGCCCTGCTTGGAACGGCTCACATCGGTGACGATCAGGCAGCCACCGTTCGGATCTTCCAGCGGCATCTCGCCGAGGGCGCGGCTCAGGTCGATCACCGACAGTGAGGAGCCGCGCAGGGTGGCGATGCCTTTGACGTGCGGGTGGGACTCCGGCAGTTTGGTCAGCGGCGGGCAAGGGATGATTTCGCTGACTTTCAGCAGGTTGATGGCCATCAGCTTGCCGCTGCGCAAGGTAAAGAGCAGAAGCGAGAGTGAGTCTGCGCGGGCTTTGGAGGTAGGCATAAAAACCTTCTGTGAATCAGGGAGGACGATCTATGGAAGGTTATCGACCTCCGCGGCCCAGGCTTTAGCCCTTCCACACTTGCGGGTTCACCAGGTCCTGGGGCCTGTGCCCGAGCAGGGCGCTACGCAGGTTGTCCAGGGCGCGGTTGGCCATGGCTTCGCGGGTTTCGGTGGTGGCCGAGCCGATGTGCGGCAGGGTCACGGCATTGCTCAGTTGGAACAGCGGCGACTCGGCCAAAGGTTCCTGTTCGTAGACGTCCAGCCCCGCGCCGCGAATGATGTGGTTCTGCAAGGCATGGATCAGCGCCGGCTCGTCCACCACCGGGCCGCGGGAAATATTCACGAGGATGGCGCTGGGCTTCATCAGCCCCAGCTCGCGGGTGCTGATCAGGTGACGGGTCTTGTCGCTCAACGGCACCACCAGGCAGACGAAATCCGCTTCGGCCAGCAACTGGTCGAGACTGCGAAACTGCGCGCCCAGTTCTTGTTCCAGCGCCGGTTTGCGGCTGTTGCCGCTATACAGGATCGGCATGTTGAAACCCAGACGCCCGCGCCGCGCGACTGCCGCGCCGATATTGCCCATGCCGACGATGCCCAGGGTCTTGCCATGCACATCGCAGCCGAACAACGGTGCGCCGACGCTGGCCTTCCATTGCCCGGCCTTGGTCCAGGCGTCCAGCTCGGCCACGCGTCGCGCACTGCTCATCAGCAGGGCGAAGGCCAGGTCGGCGGTGCTTTCGGTCAGTACGTCGGGGGTGTTGGTGAGCATGATTCCACGCTCGGTGAGGTACGGCACATCGTAATTGTCGTAGCCCACCGACACGCTCGATACCACCTCCAGCTTGGCCGCGCCTTCGAGCTGCGCGCGGCCCAGCTTGCGGCCCACGCCGATCAGGCCGTGGGCGTGGGGCAGGGCTTCAGCGAATTGCGCATTGATATCCCCCAGCTTGGGGTTGGGCGCGATGACTTCGAAATCCTGTTGCAGGCGTTCGATCATCGGCGCGGTGATGCGGCTGAAGGCGAGGACAGTCTTTTTCATGGCAGGCGGGGCTCATCGACTACGAAAGAATGCCAAGCACGCTAACATTCCTGTCGGCGGTTGTCAGGACACCGCCGAGCCAATCTGAGCACAGGCCCCAATGGGTTGTTTGTTGGCTATCAATTAGCCAACCGCACCCCACCCAAGCTGCCGCTTAATTCATACGCCACCAATTCGGCCTGATGAGCCGCCAGAATCTCCGGCAGCGAGCCGCGCAGGTATTCCACCCAGGTCTTGATCTTCGCATCCAGGTATTGGCGTGATGGGTAGATGGCGTACAGGTTCAGCTCTTGGGAGCGGTAGTTGGGCATGACCCGCACCAGGGTGCCGTTACGCAGGCCTTCGATGGCGGCATACACCGGCAGCAGGCCGACGCCCATGCCGCTGGTGATGGCGGTTTTCATCGCGTCGGCCGAGTTCACCAGGAACGGCGAGGTGTTGATCGCCACGCTTTCCTGGCCTTCGGGGCCATTGAACGTCCATTTGTCCAGCTGGATCACCGGGCTGACCAGGCGCAGGCACGCGTGGTTGAGCAAGTCCTGGGGGCGCTGTGCGCAACCTTTGGTCTTGACGTAGTCCGGCGAAGCGCAGGCGATGCTGTAGGTAATGCCCAGGCGCTGGGATACGAAACCCGAATCCGGCAATTCGCTGGCCAGCACGATGGACACGTCGTAGCCCTCGTCGAGCAGGTCCGGCACGCGGTTGGCCAGGGTCAGGTCGAAGGTAACGTCCGGGTGCGTGCGGCGGTAGCGGGCAATGGCATCGATCACGAAATGCTGGCCGATGCCGGTCATGGTGTGCACTTTGAGTTGCCCGGCGGGACGGGCGTGGGCGTCGCTGGCCTCGGCTTCGGCTTCCTCGACATAGGCCAGGATCTGTTCACAGCGCAGCAGGTAGCGTTTACCCGCCTCGGTGAGGGCAATGCGACGGGTGGTGCGGTTGAGCAAGCGGGTTTGCAGATGGGCCTCAAGGTTGGAGACCGCGCGCGAGACGTTGGCCGTGGTGGTGTCCAGTTGGGCGGCGGCGGCGGTGAAGCTGCCCGCTTCGGCCACGCAACTGAAGGCGCGCATGTTTTGCAAAGTGTCCATGGGGGGTTCTCAAGGGCGATGGCAAATTGTGACATGAAGTTGCCAGCAGGTGTGTATCCACTGGGCACGACCTAAGTCGAGGAAAACGCCTGCCAGCGCTCATTGCAATGTCCAGGCCTCGCTGACTTTCGCCACATAATGCGGCATGTAGGCCAGCAGCATCTGGTCCAGTGCCTGTCGCGTCCGAGCACGGCTTTGCGGTGTCGGCGCCGCAAGCGCGTCGGCGGCCTGCTGTGTCAGCGTTTCAACCGCCTGATCGAGTGCCGGGCCGATGCGCCTGAGCGCGTCCAGCTCAGCGTTCAGGACGCTGCCGGGCGATTGTCGGCCCATGGCGTCGAGCAACTTCGACAGGTCTTCGCTGTGTGCCTGTATATAAAGGTCCCAGCCGGGCCTGTCCTCGGGGTTGGCCAGGTAGCGGCGGGCGATCGGTAGCAGGTGGTCCAGCGAATCGGTGCCCCATTGCTCCTTGTGCAGCGATTGCCGGGTGCGCAAGGACTGCAACTGGACACCGGTGTAGTGGCTGAGCGGTTCCGGCAAGGCCAGGTCGCGATGCTTGTCGCGGGTATGACGGGTCAGAAGCACCACCGGTTGCCCATGCTTGATCTTGACCAATACATGGATGGACGGTTGTCGGGCGGGGTCGAGCAGCGAAGCGCTGATGGAGCGGATCAGTTCATCCCAGTCAAAGGTCTGCTTACCCAGGGCTGCGAGTACTTCGCGCAGTGCCGCGGCCACCCCTTTTTTGCACTTGAGCGGGGCGATATCAATGGACAGGTAGTCGCCACTCAGATGTGGATCGTCGGATGTTCGGTGGCTGACCTCAAGGGTCACGCCTTTACCACCCTCGGCTTGGGATGAGACCGAGGCGCTTACCGACCCGCTCAGTATTTGGCTCGAGGCCTTTATTTGATAGACGCACAACGCCTGCGGACGCAGAAGGGCGCGGTGCTGCTGGATCAGGTCGCGTATGTCGGCGTTTACCACTGGATCGACAGGTCCCAGGCTCTGAAGCAGTACGTAGCGCTCCAGCAGCGAGTGGGCCTGTTGAGTACGCAGGTCAACCACGGCGTTTGCGCGCGATGAGTTGAGCTGTTGAACAAAGTGTCGGCTGCTGGATGCCACATGCGCATTCAGATCCTCCAGCAGCTTGAACAGCGTGTCCGACGATGATTGCCGGGCGGCCAGTTGCTGCCGGGCTAGCCCCGGCGCGGTGTCGTACAGGCCTAGGATATCGAGCGTCTTGGATTGGACAGTGCGTTGCAATGTGAGCGCCATCGAAGTGTTGACCTTCAGGAAGCTGAAGACATCCAGCGCCAGTTTGCTGTCTGCAGTCATTTTAAAACCGCGTTCGGTCATGAGCGGCTGGTCGGTGTGTTGCAGGCAGGGCAATTCAACGTCCCCCAGGCCATTGCCGGCCAGTGCCTCCCGGGTGTAAGGCCGGCTCTGTGCGCTGTAGTCCCGATGCCTTTGCAAATGAAAACGGTCACTCAAAATGGCCGGAAGATTCCGTACCGTCCGGGCGATATTTTCACTTAGGGATGTACGCACGGAGTGGCTGCGGGCGTCGGCATAGTGCCCAAGGCTTGGGTATTCCCGTGAAGATAAATAGCCAATTCCCAGTTGATGACCTGACGTGGCCGCCGTCACGTTCGCCAGTGTCGAGTTCAGCTTGCCCAGTAGGGCAACCACGCGGGTGCTCCTGATGCGCTGGTCGTCGGTAGTTTCCACCAGGGAGTCGGCTGACAGGTAAGGTCCTGCACTTAACTGCCGCGTGGATTCCAGCGCGAATTCGTAGCCAAGGTGGCGATGGTTGATGCGTTTGCCACCGGCATCGATATAACCCAGCGCCGACAACACGCCTTGGGTCAGATGCGCGTGCCTGGCATCGCTGGCAGCGGCGCGGAACTGCCACTTGAGCGCGCGGCACAAACGATAGTCGGCTTCGATGTCCGGAGCATCGGCGCTGCGGTGGCGCTTGAGCAGGTGCTCGGCCTTTTTGAAAAAAACATAGCAATCGGGTAGTTCTTCAGCTGTCAGCTCCAGCCTGGCCGGACTGTTGGACAGTGTGCGGTGAAGCGCTTCGATCGCCTGGTTATCACGCGGGTCGCCGGCCAGGTTCACCACTTTTTCCAGCACCGTGTCGAGGATCCAGCGCACATCGCGTTGCAAAGGCAACATGCCTGGGGTCAGCGGTTCGGGATGGATATGCAGTTGCCTGCGCAAGCCTCTGGCGCAGGCGTCGGCGGGTGTCAGATGGGCGGCAGTGGGGGCAATGACGCTCAAGGGAGGAAGCATGGGCGGCTCCGCAAGGTTGACTATCGCCCATTCTGTAAGGTTCTGCGCACCGAACTATGTAGGGCAAGCGCCAGGATTATCGCCTGAACGGTAACAAAGATTCACAGGAATGCCTGCTTATCGACATCCCCCGCGCGCCCTAGAATTGCGTCACCTCTCCCGCTTCACCCATCTCAGGAATTCGCTTGCCGTGCCGCGTCGCATCAGCAGAGAGCTGAAGACTCTCAGTGTTTGGGCTTTATCGTTAGCAATCAGCGGCTGCATCGGAACCGGAGGAATCGCCCCACAAGGCCAGGCCCTCGACGCCAATCAACTGGCCACCGACGAGGCGATCCAGCACGCCGCGCAAGACGCCCATTGGCCCACCGTGCAGTGGTGGCAAGCCTACGGCGACCCGCAACTGGATCACTGGGTCGACCTCGCTACCCAGCACAGCCCAAGCCTGGCCATGGCGGCGGCGCGAGTGCGTGAGGCGCGGGCCATGGCCGGGTTGGCCGAGTCGGCCGAAGCGCTGCAGGTCAACAGCGATACCACCCTCAAACGTCACAACTGGCCCAAGGATCAGTTCTACGGCCCTGGCGAGCTGAGCGGTGCCAACACCTGGGACAACAATACGTCCCTGAGCTTGAGCTACGCCCTGGACCTGTGGGGTCGCGAAAGCAACGCCTCCGAGCGCGCGGTGGACCTGGCGCATATGAGCGCCGCCGAAGCGCGTCAGGCCCAGCTCGAACTGCAAAACAACGTGGTGCGCGCCTATATCCAACTGTCGTTGCACTACGCCAATCGCGATATCGTCGCCGCCACATTGGCCCAGCAACAGCAGATCCTCGACCTGGCCAACAAACGCCTCGACGCCGGGATTGGCACGCATTTGGACGTGAGCCAGGCCGAATCGCCGTTGCCGGAAACCCATCGGCAACTGGATGCGCTGGACGAAGCCATCGCCCTGAGCCGTAACCAATTGGCGGCGCTGGCGGGCATGGGGCCGGGGCAGGGCGCGCAGTTGCGGCGGCCGAGCCTGTCCCTGGCCGCGCCGCTCAAGTTGCCGTCGAGTGTCCCCGCGCAACTGCTTGGCCAACGCCCGGATGTGGTTGCCAGTCGCTGGCAAGTGGCAGCGCAGGCGCGGGGCATCGATGTGGCCCATGCCGGTTTCTACCCCAACGTCGATCTGGTCGGCAGCCTCGGTTATATGGCCACCGGCGGCGGCATGCTGGAATTTTTGGCTGGCAAAAAATTCAACTACAGCGTCGGCCCGGCCATCACGCTGCCGATCTTCGACGGCGGCCGCCTGCGCGCGCAACTGGGCGAAGCCAGCGCCGGCTATGACATCGCGGTGGCACGCTACAACCAGACCCTGGTCAATGCGCTTAAGGGCATCAGCGACCAGTTGATCCGTCGCGAGTCCATGGACAAGCAGCAGACCTTCGCCGCGCAATCGGTGGCCTCGGCGCAGAAAACCTACGACATCGCAATGATCGCCTATCAGCGCGGCCTCACTGACTACCTCAACGTGCTCAACGCCCAGACCCTGCTGTTTCGCCAGCAACAGATCGAGCAGCAAGTGCAGGCCGCACGCCTGAGCGCCCATGCCGAACTGGTGACCGCCCTGGGCGGCGGCCTCGGTGCCGGCGACGACGTGCCGGCACCCGCCAAGACCGTTCCGAGCAAGACCCCGGCGGCGCTGGCCGCGTTCGATCACTGAGAAGGTTGCGATGACTCCCTTGCCTGCACCGCTGCGCTGGCTGCGTTCCCTTGAGTGGCGCCGTGGTTTCTTCGATTGGGCACGCAGCGACGGCGTGACCTGGGTATACATCTTCAAAGTACTGATCGCGGCATTCCTTACGCTATGGCTGGCCATGCGGCTGGAGTTGCCGCAACCGCGCACCGCGATGATCACGGTATTTATCGTGATGCAGCCGCAGAGCGGCCAAGTGTTCGCCAAGAGTTTTTACCGCTTCCTCGGCACCCTGGCGGGGTCGGCGGTGATGGTCTTGTTGATCGCCCTGTTTGCGCAGAACACCGAGTTGTTTCTCGGTGCGCTGGCGATCTGGGTTGGCATTTGCACCGCTGGCGCCACGCGCAACCGCAACTTTCGCGCCTATGGGTTTGTGTTGGCCGGGTATACCGCCGCAATGGTCGGCCTGCCGGCCCTGGCGCATCCGGACGGCGCCTTTATGGCGGCAGTCTGGCGTGTGCTGGAGATCTCTTTGGGGATCATCTGCTCGACCCTGGTCAGTGCCGCGATCCTGCCGCAGACCTCCAGCGCCGCCATGCGCAACGCGCTCTACCAACGCTTTGGCGTGTTCGCGCTGTTCGTCACCGATGGCCTGCGCGGGCGCAGCCAGCGCGACGGCTTCGAGGCCAGCAACGTGCGCTTCATCGCCGAAGCCGTGGGCCTGGAGGGGCTGCGCAGTATCACGGTGTTCGAAGACCCGCACATGCGTCGGCGCAACGGTCGCCTCAGTCGCCTCAACAGCGAATTCATGAGTATCACCACCCGCTTCAACGCTTTGCACCAGTTGCTTGAACGCCTGCGCACCGATGCCGCCGACCATGTGGTGGCCGCGATCAAACCGGGCCTGCAAGACCTCGCCGAAGTGCTCGACGGTTTCTCCGGCCGCGCCCTCACCAGCCCCGATGCTGCGCGGCTGGTCAACCAACTCAGCGCCTACAAGGACAGCTTGCCGGCCACGGTGCGCAGCCTGCGGGCGCGCTTTCAGGAGGGCAACCCCAGCGACGCCGAACAGCTGGATTTTCACACCGCCTACGAGTTGCTGTACCGCTTTGTCGACGACCTGCATAACTACGCGCAAACCCACGCCTCCCTGGCCGAGCACAGCCATGCGCGGGAAGACTGGGACGAACCCTACACACCGAAAACCAACTGGCTGGCCTGCGCCGCTTCGGGGATTCGTGCGTCGTTCATCCTGATCGTGCTGGGCAGCTACTGGGTGGCCACCGCCTGGCCCAGCGGCGCAACGATGACGATGATCGCAGCGGCCACCGTCGGCCTGTCCGCCGCCACGCCCAATCCCAAGCGCATGGCGTTCCAGATGGCCTGCGGTACCTTGATCGGTGCCCTGGTGGGCTTTGTCGAAATGTTCTTCGTGTTCCCCTGGATCGATGGCTTCCCGTTGCTGTGCGTGATGCTCGCACCGGTGATCATCCTGGGCGCATTCCTTGCCTCACGCCCGCAATACGCCGGTGTCGGCGTGGGCCTGCTGATCTTTTTCAGCACCGGCTCGGTGCCGGACAACCTCACGGTCTACAACCCTTACACCTTTATCAACGACTACATCGCCATGATCATCGGCATGCTGGTGTGTGCGGCGGCAGGGGCGATCATCCTGCCGCCCAACAGCCGCTGGTTGTGGCGCCGCCTGGAACAGGACCTGCGCGAACAGGTGGTGTATGCCATCAGCGGCAAGCTCAAGGGCCTGGCCTCCAGTTTCGAGAGCCGTACCCGCGACCTGTTGCACCAGGCTTATGGCCTCGCCGTCGGCCAGCCGCAAGTGCAGCGCAACTTGCTGCGCTGGATGTTTGTGGTGCTGGAGGTCGGCCACGCGATCATCGAGTTGCGCAAGGAACAGGCAATCCTGCCGGTGCACCCGGCGTACGCCGAATCCCAGCCGTGGCGCCAGGCGATCCGCGTGATGGGGCGCTCGCTGGTGCGGCTGTTTCTGCAACCCAGCGCGAGCAACCTGGAGCGCGGGCTGGTCGCGGTCGACCATGCGATCAGCCGCGTGCAGGCCACCGACGAACCCTTCGCCCCGCACTTCGATACCTCGGCCCTGCGCCGGGTGAAAAGCTACCTGCACTTTATCCGTACCTCGTTGCTGGACCCGCAATCACCCCTGGCGGCCCTCAAAGGAGCCCCGCATGCCCCGTGAAATCGCGTTCCACGGCATTTATATGCCGACCATGACCCTGATGTTCCTGATTGCCGCAGTGCTGGCCTGGGGCCTGGATCGCTTCCTGGCCGGCTTCGACCTGTACCGGTTTTTCTGGCATCCGGCGTTGCTGCGCCTGAGCCTGTTCGTTTGCCTGTTCGGCGCCCTGGCGCTGAGCGTCTACCGTTGAGAATGCACTGATGAAAAAGTTTTTCAGCCTGCTTGCCACCTTGCTGGTACTGGCCCTGGCGATCTGGATTGGCCACACATTGTGGGTGCACTACATGCAAACCCCGTGGACCCGCGATGGTCGCGTGCGCGCCGACATCATCAATGTCGCCGCCGACGTTACCGGTGAAGTGGTCGACGTGCCGGTGCGCGACAACCAGTTGGTAAAAAAGGGCGACCTGCTGATGCAGATCGACCCGGAGCACTACCGCATCGCGGTCAAACAGGCCCAGGCGCTGGTCGCCTCGCGCAAAGCTACCTGGGAAATGCGCAAGGTCAACGCCCACCGCCGCGCCGATCTGGACGCCCTGGTCATCTCCAAGGAAAACCGCGACGACGCCAGCAACATCGCCGACTCGGCCCTGGCCGATTACCAACATGCGCAGGCCCAGCTGGAAGCAGCCGAACTCAACCTGAAACGCACTCAGGTCGTGGCGGCCGTGGACGGCTACGTCACTAACCTCAACGTCCATCGCGGCGACTACGCCCGCATCGGCGAGCCCAAGATGGCCGTGGTGGATATGCACTCGTTCTGGGTCTACGGCTTCTTCGAAGAAACCAAGTTGCCCCATGTGAAAGTCGGCGACAAAGCCGATATGCAACTGATGAGCGGCGAGACGCTAAAGGGCCATGTGGAAAGCATCTCCCGCGGCATCTACGACCGCGACAACCCCGAAAGCCGTGAACTGATCGCTGATGTAAACCCGACCTTCAACTGGGTGCGATTGGCCCAGCGGGTGCCAGTGCGGATTCATATCGATGAAGTGCCGCAAGGCGTGCTGTTGGCGGCGGGGATCACCTGCACCGTGATCGTCGACCAAACGCAGAATTGAGATGTGGGGGCAGATCAGGCACTGCTTCAGGTTTTTGCGTGGGCTCTTATTTTTCGTCGACGTTTGACCCGCAGCATGCTGACGTAGCGGCGATGGTTTCTTGTGTTAAGGATCAGCAGGCAGAACAGCGATTGAAACAATGGAAATAGCGCAAACAAGGTAACGGGGTGGTTACCTAAGTATTCCGCTGCAAGCAAAGCGTTCAAAATTGCAACACTCACAAGTGCGGGGGGGCCTGAGCGAAACCCCCTCATTACCAAGGCTAAACCAATGCACATACTCATCACGAGTATGACGCTTGCCGCTACCGCGTATGCGCTGGGGAGATAGTGGATTCGGGTGTAGTAAGACAGACTATGTGACAGATTGCCCGCGCTACTGACCAAGTTCATCGAAACCGCGGTCCCTACAGTGAAAGCAAAGCGCTTGGTGTAGATGCGAACTGTACCGGGGCGCTGCGAGGGCTCGACTTTAGTGATCATAGCTCTCGAACTCCTCATAAATTGCGATGATGATGTGGTTGGTATTTCCAGATAGGCTGCTGCCAGTCACGGCAAGAATGGCGCCCAGCTGATCGCCAAGTTGAAGGAGAATGTCCTGGCGTAGTTGGGGATTGCTAAAGCGTTTGGGAAGTTTTCCGGCCAGCTGTTTTAGTCGGATTATTTCGCGGGGATGACGGGGGTTTTGCAGGCGTAGTATTTCGTTGGTCAGTTTTGCGCGATCCTGGCGGCTCATGTGTCTCAAAATATCAGTCAGGTTGCGACCCGTCGCATGTTTGATAGTCATGACAGTTCTAACTGTGACAAAGCTAGTGCTTCCTGCGCCAACCAATGAAATGCCGTCTAAGGCCAAACTCATTGTCTGATACCAATTCAAGCTGTCGTAATAGTCGTTTTCTGCCGGGTTGGTGAGTTCTTTGTAGGTTCGCCAAAGACCGTTGATACATTGCACGCCACTAGCAGCAGCAGCCGTGTAAGCAATGTAAGTGACTGCAAGACTTGAACCCGCGCTAAGGGGAGCCGCCGCGACGCCTGCCTTGGCGAAGTAGATTCCAAGTACAGCACCGCCGCATGATAGAGCCATTCCCGATGCTTCTTTCCACAGCTGCGACTCACGCGACGAGCTTGCCGCGAGTTGCGCATACTCATCGGCAGACATCGCCGGCCCTGCCACTTCCCGCACGATCACTCGCTTGGGCCTGATACTGCACAACGGCACAAATTCGCGCAGCACCGTCACCTGATAGTCGCTGCCAATATGCACCACCCCAGCCCCGACGATGGCTGGGATGGCGTCGATGGTTCGATAAAGCTCAGGCAGGTCCAGCAGGCTGGTCAATCGCTGGCGAGTCGTGGTGTGTGCATCCGGCACACCGCTTCGTATGAAGTTGCTAGGCATCCTTTCAACTGTAAGGAGACAGAGGTGAAAGAGCCTGTGGATAGTTTCCTGGTAATGATGTCAGGCAGTTCGCTGTTTTATGTAGGAACTGGCCGGGTAGTTATTTCACTGCGCGACATACGTCTCATGCAAATGCCGCCACAACAGCGCACCACTGGCCTGTTTCTCGAACACCACGGTGGCGCGGCGGTCGGTCTGGGTGCCGCTGTCGTCCACTTGATGTTCGCGATAGGTCACCGTGGCGCCGCGCGCGTGGCGGTCAATCCCGGTCATTTCGCTCAAGGTGATTTTCAAGCCAGGGCGCATGCCGCCCAGGCGGGTGAACAGCGCCTTGACGCCGGCCGCATTCACCCGTGCGCCGGTGGCGGGGGCGATCATGCTGAAATCCGCAGAGAAGCGCGCAAGCAGGTTTTCCAAGGTTGCGTCGGGCGCAACGCCGGCAAACCATTGTTCGATCTCGACGTGGGTCTGGATTACTTCTTCGAAAAAGTCGCTGTAGTCGATCATTTACATACTCCCATTCAAACCAAAGCGTTTTTTCAACACGGTTTCCAATAATCCTTTGGGCAACCACGCCGCCAGCAGCGGCAACGCCCGGCTGCCATTGCCCGAGCGCAACAGGCGCGGCGGTTGCGATTGTTGCACCGCCTTGAGCACATCGGCCGCGAACACGGTTGCGGGTGTCGGTTTGTCCTGGGACGCCTGGCTGCGCGCGCGAATGCCGTCGCGCAAAGGCCACCAGGGCGATTGTTCGTTGATCAGCAGTTCGGCTTGGGCGCCGGCGTTTTTGGCGAAGTGGGTGTCGATAGCCCCGGGTTGGACCTCCATGACGCGCACGTCAAAGGGCGCCAGTTCCATGCGCAGGGCATCGCTCAACGCATGTACGGCGGCCTTGGATGCGCAGTAAGCACCGGCGAACGGCGTGACCAGCACGCCGGAGACGCTGCCGATATTCACCACCAAACCCTTGCGTTTGCGCAAGGCCGGGAACAGCGCCTGGGTTACGCCGACGAGGGAAAATACGTTGGTTTCGAACTGGCGCTGCATGGCCTCGGTGCCGCCGTCGAGCAGCGGGCCCATGGCGCCGTAGCCGGCATTATTGATTAGCACGTCCAGCTCGCCCAAGTGTGCGGCCAGGGCTTTCAGCGCGGTGGCATCGTTGACGTCCAACTGCACGGCGTGAAAGCCGGCTTGGTTGAGGGCAATCACGTCATCCTTGCGGCGGGCGCTGGCCAGCACGTCATAGCCGGCGGCTTTGAACGCCTCGGCCAGGGCGCGGCCGATACCGCTGGAGCAACCGGTGATCAATACGTTGGGCATGGAGAGTCCTTTATCAGTCCGCGAAGCTGCCTTGCAGATGCTCGGCACGAAATTCCAGGGTTTGCGCGCGGTAACCGGGGCGTAGCGGTGGGGTGGGCAGGCAATCGTCCCAAGTGGCGCCGGCCTGCAACTCGCCGGGGCCGCGATAGCGCGGGGCGGCGTAGACGTTGTCGGCCAGGTTCACGGTGTCGCCCGGTGCGTAGGCCGCGACGCGCCAGCGCAGTTCGGTGAGGGGCACGTCGTTGCCGTTGTTCAGGGTCAGCTTCAGTGGCCGATCGGCTGGGCAGTCCTGCGGCGCGTAGGTGATGCGCAGTTCCAGGCGCGCCAATTGTGAGGCTTCGCGGTTGTCCAGCCAAACCACCCAAACGGCCACGCAACCCAGGCCCGCCAAGGCCGCGAGGGACACCGGCAGTGCTTTGGCCGGGTAGCGCAGCAGCAGGATCAGCCAGGTGATGATCAGAAGAACGCCGAAGAACATGGAGACCACCTCGAGTTTGGAACCAGCATCCTAACTTAAGCGTAGGAGGGATGGGGCAGCTCCAGACACAAGAAGGCGTATCTCAGGAGACCTTCATACGGCTACAGAGCGGTGACGATCAACGCAGATCACTTCACGCGACGGTGTGGGAACCGGTTTGAATAAACTTCCACACAGTTTGTGCAAGGACGCCTGGCGGTCAAAAACGGAACCCAACGTTACCCTTCTAAAAGGTGAAGTACTTATGAAGATTTCAGACGCTGTTGCGAGCCTTTCCACCCCTCTCAGCGTATCCACACCCGCAGCGGCTTCCAGCCAGTCACGGGACGTTGCTCAACCGGATGCCAGCGCCCTTGAGTCGCGCTCCGGACCTCGTATGCAGAACTTGGGGCTTACAAGTTTGCGACAAACCGTTCTTCAAGGCCTCGGCGATACGATCCGTTCGCACGTATTGCCATCTTTGGTGCTTCACAGCAACGACAGTTCTAGAGACAAAGCCTTTGGAGCAGCCTTGACGTTCGCTGGTGGTATGGCGAAGGTGGCTGGCAAGAAGATGGCAGGCTCGGGTGGCCTTTCCTCTAAAGTGGCGGGTTCGGCGCTGATGTGGGGCGGCAAGGCGGCGGAGAAAATCGGCAAGGACACGTATAAAAATGCTGAGCCCAAGGATCATGGCAATTACAACGCGTTTGCCCCGCGTAACTGGGCTCGTTAACCACAGGCCCGATACCCCGCAAGGGAGTGTCTGGCTGTTTTGACGGTCATTGAACAAAAAAGCCCCCACCCAACCCACTGCGGATAGGGGACGCAATGGGTTGGGCGAGGGCTTCTTGTACGACTGTTTTACTGCGCGATAGTTTTCACCGACACGCCACGTTCGATCGGCGTCGAGCGGCCGTAGATGTCTTCGAAGCGTTCGATGTCGTCTTCGCCCAGGTAGCTGCCCGATTGCACTTCGATGATCTCCAACGGGATCTTGCCTGGGTTGCGCAGGCGATGCACCGAAGCAATCGGGATGTAGGTGGACTGGTTTTCGGTGAGCAGGAACACGTTCTCGTCACAGGTCACTTCGGCGGTGCCGCTGACCACGATCCAATGTTCGGCGCGGTGGTGGTGCATTTGCAGCGACAGGCACGCGCCCGGCTTGACCGAGATGTGCTTGACCTGGAAGCGGCCGCCCATGTCCACCGAATCGTAGGAGCCCCACGGACGATACACTTCGCAGTGGTTCTGGGTTTCGCTGCGGCCCTGTTCGTTGAGGGTGTTGACCATCTGCTTGACGCCCTGGACCTTGTCCTTGTGGGCAATCATCATCGCGTCCTTGGTTTCCACCACCACGATGTTGTCCAGGCCGATCACCGACACCAGTTTGCCGTTGCCATGCACCATGCAGTTGCGACTGTCCTGGATCACCACGTCGCCCTTGCTCACGTTGCCGTTGGCGTCTTTGTCGTTGACCGCCCACAACGACGCCCAGCAACCCACGTCGCTCCAACCGGCGCTCAGCGGCACTACGCAGGCGCGTTGGGTTTTTTCCATCACGGCGTAGTCGATGGAGTTGTCCGGGCAGCAGGCGAATGTCGCGTCGTCGAAGGACACGGTGTCGGCGGTCTGCTCGCTGCGTTCCAGGGTCAGTACGCAGGTGTCGTAGATGTCCGGATCGTGTTTTTTCAGCTCTTCCAGGAACCGGCTGGCACGGAACAGGAACATGCCGCTGTTCCAGAAGTAACCGCCGCTTTTGACGAACTCGACGGCGCGTTTTTCATCGGGTTTTTCCACGAACTGTTGCACGCGGCTCACGCCTTCGGGCAGCAGCGAATCGTTGGTGGACTTGATGTAGCCATAGCCGGTTTCCGGACGGGTGGCCGGCACGCCGAACAGCACCATCTCGCCACGCTCGGCGGCTACGGTGGCCAGGGCCAGGGCACGCTGCAGGGCTTTCTGATCGTCAATCACATGGTCGGCCGGCAGCACCAGCATCAGCTCGTCGCGGCCTTCGTTGACCAGCATCATCGCGGTCAGGGCCACGGCCGGTGCGGTGTTGCGGCCAAACGGTTCCATCAGGATGCGCTGGCATTCGAGCTTACGCGCGGCCAGTTGCTCGTTGACGATAAAGCGGTGGTCCTTGTTGCAGACCACGATCGGGGAGTCCATGCCTTCGAACACCAGGCGTTCCAGGGTTTGCTGGAACAGCGTGTGCTCGCCGGTCAGGGCCAGGAATTGCTTGGGGAACTGTTTACGGGAAAGCGGCCAAAGACGTGAGCCGCTACCACCGGAAAGGATTACTGGGATCATGGGTGTTTCTCCTTGAATTGATTTGGGTCAGAGCCTGTGGGAGGGGACTTGCCCCCGAGGCGGTGCTTCAGTCGGTACATCTGTTACTGAACCACCGTCTTCGCGAGCAAGCCCGCGCCCACAGGGGGAGCGTCAATTTCAAAAGCTAATCAGCGGGTCGACACAGGGCGTTTCACCCACACTGGCGACAGACTCGAACCCGAGCCCGTGACATACAGCACCGCCGCTTCACCACGTTCCAACGCAACCGGCTTCACATCGCCGACTTTCTTGTCACCGTCATACAACGCCAGGCTCACCTTCACCGGGTTGATCTCGCGCTCGCCGCGGCCTTTGGCGGCCACCGACTTGACCACATCGGTCTTGCCATCGGCGGTTTTCAGGCTCAGGGCCTTGTCGCTGAGGTTCTGCACGCGCACCAGGGATTTCTGCTTGTTCTTGAACGGCGGTTCTTCGATCAGCTGTGGCTGACCGCTACCGCTGTTGACCAGGGTGTAGTAGTGATCGGCGGCGAGTTTGACCGGCACGGTCTGGCTGCCGACTTTGGCGCTGTAGTCACCGCCAGGCATAAAGCTGAAGTCGCTGCTGGCCAGTGGGGCCACTTCGCTCAGGTTGGTGTTGCCAACGGTGGCGCTGACTTCCTGGTTGCTGGCGTTGTAGACACGCACGAAGCTCGAACCTTTTGGCGCGGTCGGGCCGTACAGGGCGGCGTCACCACCGGCGAAGGCGGACATCGATACGACGCTCAGGCCGGCAGCGATGGCCAGAGTCTTGGCGAGACGACGAGGAGTTGTAGTGAAAGTCATGTGAGTTACCTCTCTTTCAGTTTTGCGCCCGTTCGGGCGTCTCGGATTTTTCAAGGGTGTTGAGTGCCATGTTTTGTTGGCGCGAACCGGCTTGTTTAAGTTGCGCAACCCACGATGGGTCGGCATCACCGATTTCGTTGTTGACCGGCAGATAA
Organism: Pseudomonas rhodesiae; assembly: GCF_013285305.1. Taxonomy (NCBI): domain Bacteria; kingdom Pseudomonadati; phylum Pseudomonadota; class Gammaproteobacteria; order Pseudomonadales; family Pseudomonadaceae; genus Pseudomonas; species Pseudomonas rhodesiae. The sequence continues at coordinate 1,291,280 of NZ_CP054205.1, forward strand.
CGTTCAGGGAACTCCCAGATCAGCACCTGGGGCGGGCTGTTCTTGAAGTCGTCGCTTTTGAGGTAGCTGAGCATCGGCAGGATCGGGCCGTGGCCGTCTTCGGCATAGCTGATTACATCGCTGCCCAAGGCTTGCTTGAGGGCGCCGACGAAGTTCCAGTTGGGGTTGGCGCTGTAGCTGGTGCCCACCAGCGCCACTGGGGTTTCGCTGTCGCTGAACAGCGCGTCGTCGCCTTTGGTTTCGGCCAGGTGCGTGACGCGTTTTTGCAGGGGCTCTTTAGGTGGCATCAGGTTTTCGAACAGCGGGTCCAAAGGCAGGAACAGACGCAGGTCGCCTTTATGCGGCTCGGTTTTTTCGGCCTCGGTGACAAAGCGCTGTGGCTCGCCACTGAGCGGGGTCTGCTCGGCAATCGCCTTGGCCAGTTGCTTGGCGGCGACTTCCGCGCCGTCCGGCGTCCAGTGGGTGTCGGTGCGCAGGAACACTTGCTTGCCGCCCAGCTTGGCCTGTTGCAGCGGGCCAAGCAGGTCGGGGGCCGGGATCTTGTCGGCGGCGACACGGGCGTGGAAGTCCTGATACAGGTTGGCGTGGATGCTGGCCGGCTTCACTTCACCCAAGTGTTCTGGGTACAGGCGTACCTTGGCCGGCACGATCGCCATCACCAGTTGAATGCCCTGGGCCTTGAGCTTCTGGCGCACGCCTTCGACCAGTGCGTAGTTGCCTTCCAGGTTCTGGTCTTCGTTGACGGCGGGGTTGAACTCCTCGTCGCTGTACAGCCAGTGATCGCGGCCCAGCACCACGCCAGGACGGCCTTCGTTGAACAGCTTGTAGTCCAGCGCGGCCCACAGGTTGGTGCCCAGGCGTTTGATCGGGAACTCGTCGTCGTAGTGGGTTTCGACGGCTTTGGTCCAGCGACCGTTGAGCACAGTGGCGTCGGCGTTGGTGCTAAAGCCGAAGAAGCTGCGCAGCGACCAGGCGCCCAGTGCCAACAGCAGCACCAGGAACAGGCCGATATAGAGGACGCGTAATGAACGGGTCATGGTCGGCTCCCTCAGAATTGGAAGTAAAGGAACGGCGAGAAACTCTGCGCCGACAGTTTGAGAATCGACGCCACGAACAGCAGCAGCACCGCAGCGCGCATGGCGTAGCGTGGCCAGTCAGCGGTCCAGTAGGCCGGTTGCACGGCAGCGTCCTGGCCCACGGTGAAACCGGGCTGGTGGATGCTGCCGGGGTTGTCGCCCGGTACGGCCTTGATCAGGCTCGGGTCGGCCGGCTTGGTTTTGTCGGCGGGGCGGTTGGTGTAGAAGTCGCGCAGGCCGAAGAACGCCAACGTCGCATACGCCACCACCAGGGTTGCCACTTGCAGGCCAGTGAGGCTGGCGCGGTTGAGTTCCGACAGCGACCACTCGCCAAAGCTGAACATCGCACCGTACATACGGCCGGCGACGTGCAGGTTTTCGGCGCGGAAGATCACCCAGCCCATCACCACCAGCAGGAAGGTGAAGGCCCAGCGCAGCACATTGAAACTGCGCGGCGCGGTGTTCAGGCCGATGGCTTTTTCGATCGCCAGCCACATGCCGTGCCAGGCGCCCCACACGATGTAGGTGATGTTCGCGCCGTGCCACAGGCCACCGAGCAGCATGGTCAGGAACAGGTTGCGATAAGTGATCAGCGTGCCTTTACGGTTGCCGCCCAGGGTGATGTAGAGGTAGTCACGCAGCCAGGTCGACAGGCTGATGTGCCAGCGGCGCCAGAACTCGGTGATCGACTGGCTGATATACGGCTGTTTGAAGTTTTCCATAAAGCGGAAGCCCATCATCAAGCCCAGGCCGATGGCCATGTCGCTGTAGCCGGAGAAATCGAAGTACAGCTGCGCGGTATACGCCAGCGCGCCGAGCCAGGCATCCCCGGTGGTGGGGTTTTGCAGGGCGAAGCAATGGTCGGCCACCACCGCCAGGGTGTCGGCGATAAAGACTTTCTTGATAAAACCCTGCATGAACCGCGTGCAGCCCTCGGAGAACTTATCCAGGGTGTGGGTGCGGTTGTTGAACTGGTCGGCCAGGTCGCGGAAACGCAACACCGGGCCGGCGATCAGGTGCGGGAAAATCGCCACGAACGCCGCAAAGTCGATGAGGTTGCGCGTGGCCGGGGTGTCGCCACGGTACACGTCGATGATGTAGCTGATGGACTCGAAAATGTAGAACGAGATACCGATCGGCAACAGCACGTGGGTCAGGATGAACGGCTCCAGGCCCATCGACTTCATCATCACGTTGATGCTGTCGACACCGAAGTTGGCGTACTTGAAGTAGCCGAGGATGCACAGGTCGACGGCCACGCCGAGCAGCAGCCAGCGTTGGGCCGGTTTGGTGCGCACACCGGCGGCACCGACCTTGAGGCCGATCCAGTAATTCCACAGCGTCACGGCGGCGAACAGCGCCAGGAAGTCCACTCGCCACCAGGCGTAGAACACGTAGCTGGCAATCAGCAGCAGCAGATTGCGATAGCGTTGCCCGCTCAAGTAATACAAGCCGAGAAAGATCGGCAAGAACAGAAACAGGAACACATTGGACGAGAAAACCATCCCGATCTCTCCATGTTTAACCAACAGTCAAGGGCCAGAGCCCCCCCAAACCCCCCACGAAAAAACGGGAGGCGGTACTACATTCCTACTGACGAAACCGGCTCAAAAATGTGGGAGGGGGCTTGCCCCCTATGGTGGTGAGTCAGTCACCGGATGTATCAACTGATACACCGCTATCGGGGGCAAGCCCCTCCCACAGGTCTAACCGCGTTGCGTCAGGAGCCTTTATTGCCTTTCTCATGCGCCGGGTCGTAGACCTTGGTCAGGTCGCCGCCCAGGCGGAATGTCTTGAACGGCTGCATGCCATGCTTGCGTTCGATCACATCCGGTGCACAGGTGTAGAGGTTGCAGAACGGTTCGAGCCAGGCGAATTTCATGGCCTGCTTCAGGTCCTTCATGTCCTGTTCCTTGCCGTTCTTCTGCTCGAAGATTTCCGGGTCTTTCACCCCGGCCAGCACCTTGTCGCCCAGGCGCTTGAGCGCGCTGTTGTTTTCCTGGCGCAGGTCCACGCCGTTGACCAGGGCGAAACTGGCGATCATCGACAGCGGCGGCAAGGCGTAGTTGTGGTACGACAGCGCGCGTTGCTGGCGCTTTAATTCGTTAGGCAGGAAACCTTGGTCGTCGACCTGGTTCACACCGACCTTGTATTCCTTCACCGCCCAATCGAACAGGTCGCGGCGGTTGGTGGCGATGGAGGTTGCCATCACCGACCAGGCGGCCCAGTAGGAGTGGTTGTTGGTCTTCTCCAGCGGCAGGTTGTCCCAGTCGCTCACTACCTGATCGGCCAGTTTGTTGAACCAGGCTTCGATCAGCTGCGACTCCTGCTGGTGGTTGGCCAGCGGGTGCGAGTCGGAGAACTTCAGGCGCACATAGGCCGAGGCCATGCTGCCCAGCGCCCATTTGCGCATGGACTTGCCGGTGTGGTTGAAGTCCTTGGACATCAGCGCATCGGCCTTGGCCCAGGACACCAGCCAGTTCAACGTGCATTCGAGCTGCTCCGGACGACCGTCGCGCATGAACTGCATCACGCGCTTGCTGGTGTCTTTTTCCAGCTTGGTAATGTCAGCGGTGCTGTCGCGGAACGCCTGCTCGGACTGCACATTCAGCGTGGCGCGTGCCTTGTCCGAACCTTCGTACTTGCTGCGAAATTGCAGCGGCCCGGTGTAGGGCGTGGGCATGGTGTCGCAGTTTTCCTTGAAGTCGCCGGTCTTGAACGCTTCGATCGGTGCGAAATAGCCCTGGGGCGGACGCAGCGGCGCGGCGGCGTTGACGGAGCCGGCGAACATCGCCAGGCCCAGCAGGGTAGGGAGCATCAGCTTTTGCATAAGTAACCTCACTTCCCGAGTTGGGCGGTCTGTTGACCACCGCTTGGGAATACGTTGCGTGTGCAAATTTTCGCTTCGACCTTCTGCGCAGCAGTGCCCTTTTCCGGGCCCTGCACTTCCACGGCCAGCAAGTTCTGCGAGGCCCAGTCTTCGTCGGTGCGCAGTTCAAAGGCGAAACGCCCGTCTGTATCGGATGTTTCGGGTTTCTCGATCTTGATGTCCTCGTGGCGCCCGTTCATGTACCAGAGGGTGGCTTGCAGGGTTTTCACCGAGGTGTCGGCGAAGCGGATGTCGACCTGATGGTTGGCGTTGCGCAGGTCTTTGTTCGAACTGTTGACCAGCAATTCGTTCTTGCCCGGTTTCAAGGTGGCGCTGGCGCTCATCTGCGCGGGCTTGCCTTCGCAGCCGTTGTCCAGCAGCGACATCATCTGGCGGTAGATGGTCTCCTGGTCGAGGCGATACAGCGGTGAGAATTCCCAGATCAGGATTTTCGGGGGGCTTTTCTGGAACTCGTCGCTGCCCAGGTACTGCAGCATCGAGCCTTCCAGGCCGCCGCCGGGGAAGGCGACGTTGAGGATGTCGGCGCCGATTTCTTCTTCCAGGAACCCGGCGAAGTTGTAGTTCTTGCCGCTATGGCTGGTACCCACCAGGGTGATCTGCGGGTTGCCGGAATCGCCGAACAGGTCGCCGTCGCCCGCTTCGCCCTTAGGCTCGGTGGTGAACTGGTCCATGTACTGGATCGCGTAACTGGTGCCGCACAGTTGCCCGGCCATGTTGTGCAGGGTGCCGGTCTTGCCCATGCGCCCGGAGCGCTTGGTTTCGAATTCACGCTTGGGAATATCGGCGAATTCCGGCATTTGCTTGACCTTGGCCGCGACGATTTTCGCGGTGCGCTGGGCGCCGTATGGGGTCCAGTGTTGGTCGCCACGGAAGTAGAAATCGTGGGCCGGTAGTTCGTCGGGCAACTGCTCGTTGGTCAGCGGCGACAGGTCCGGCACCACGTAACCCATCTTGGCGAAACGGCCGAGCATGGTCTTGTAGTTGGTCAGGGCCTTGTCGAAGTCGTACGAGGCTTTCTCTGCGGGATTGAGCTTGTTGCGGTTCACCAAGCCACGGGTCGGCTGGTAGACCACCACCAGTTCCACGCCTTTGCTTTTGAACGCGTCATGCAACTGCTGCATGCGCTTGTAGCCGGCCGGGGTGGTGTCGAACTCGGTGCGCAGGTCCTCCTGGGTACGGAACAGCCAGTCGCCCTGGGCTTGCACCAGGGTGGTGAAGTTCTGCTGGTAGCGCGTGGTGTAGTTCTTCGCGTCGTGGGCGGCCGGGCACAGGCTGCAGCACGGTTCGGCGGTAAAGGTCGGTGCCTTGACTTCGTCGGCGCGCACGCCCTGGCTGGCCGCGAGCAGGCCGAGGGTCAGACCCGAGAGGCTCAGCAGTTTGATCATGTGTGGGTGCATAAGGGTCATCCTCAGTCCTGCATTTCGGTCTGGCGTTCGACAGGGTCGATCAGCACGGCTTTCTGCTGGCGCACCAGCAGGTCGAGAATTTCTTCCTGGCGATCGCCGAGGACGCCGGAGAAGCTGATACCGCTGGATTTGGTCGGCGCCAGCATCGACACGCGATACAGCTCGATACTCAACGGCGAGTCGATGGACAGCGGCCCGCTGCCGTTCCCCGCCAGTTCCCCGCCGACCACGATCAGGGAAACCTTGGCGTCGAACGGGTCGAGGGCGATGTCGCGGTCGGTGTCGGTCAAGTCCTTGATGTGGCCGTAGACGCCGGTCAAACCGTTGGCCATCGCGACGTTTTCGTACAGCTTGATGTTTACGCTGTTACGCACGCGGATGCCGTGGCGGCGGTTACTGATCACCTTGTTGCCCCACAGCAGGTTGTCGCCGCTCTCATAGAGGGTGATGCCGTCGGTGTGGTTGCGGTAGATCTCGTTGTCGGCGATCAGGTTGTTGACGCTGTTACGGTCGATCACCAGGCCCGAGAGTTTGTTGTCGTAGCTGCGGTTGTTGAAGATGAAGCTGTCGTTCACTTCCCGGGAAATGATGATGCCGTGCTTCTTCTTGGTGCCGTAGACGGTGTTGTCCGCAATGATCAGGCCGTGGGAACGGTCGTGGGGGTCAATGCCGTAGACGATGTTGTCTTTGTAGGTATTGCCCTTGATCACAAAGCCGGTGGTCTCGTAGCAGTAGAAGCCGTACCACATGTCCGAGAACTCTGAATCAATGATCCAGCCGGTCGGCTCAGGACGCTTGAGCACCTTGGCCATGTTCGGCGTGTACTGGGAAATACTCACCCCGTACGACTTACTGTTGGCGTAGCCGAAACTGGCCATTTTGCTGTTGGCGACGTAGGTCTCGGTGCCGCCCCAGGCCAGCAGGAACGGGCGGAATTCCTTGGGCGACTTGAACAGCGCCGGGCCATTGGCCTTTTCGCTCCAACCGGTGATTTTGGTGTCGCGCACAAACAGCTGGCCGTCGTTGATCAGGAACGAACCGCCTTCCTGGGACAGGCGCAGCTCTTGGGTGCGCTTGTCGATTTCGAGGATGCCCTTGCGCCCGACCACGATCGGCAACTTGGCCAGGAACACGCCCGGCGAGGTTTCGCTCAGGTACTGCTTGGGCACTTTGCCCAGCAGGTCCTTGAGGTTCATGTAGCCGTCGTCGATAAAGATCGCCTGGGGAATGCCATGCTGGCGCACCACCCATTCGGCCATCTTGTTATCGCCGCCGATAAAGTCCTTGAGCGCGTCTTCCTGCATCATGCGACGGATGCTGATTTTGCCCGGCTTGGTGCGTACGATCTTTTTTTCCATGGCCGCGGCGGTGTAGCCCGACAGGTCGGGCAGGGCCGGCTTGGCCATTTCCAGCGGCGCGGTCGGCGGGCTGGAAATGGTGTAGGTCTTGGCCTGTTGCAGTTCCTTGGCGATGGTCGGCGCCTTGGCCGTCGTATCGGCAAACGCGGTGGTACTGGCCACCAGCATTGCCGCGACGAGTAGGCTTTGAGCATTCATTGCGCAGGCTCCCATCAGAATTTCCAGATCACGTCGACAAACGCGCGATGCATGTACGAGTCGACCTGGCTGCCGTAGGCGTCACCCGGTTTGAACACACCCGCACGCAAACGCACCAACGCCGACGGCTCGTCGATCGACTGGCTGAGCGCGGCCGGCAGCAAGCCGGTCTTGAAGTACTTGGTGACCACCAGGTCCATCTCCTGACCCAGGTCTTTCTTTCCGTCTTCCAGCGGCAGGGACGTGCTGGAGAGGATCGCGCCGGTCACGTCGTCGGTGTTGTTTTGCACCGCGTCGATACCGTTGCTGCCCACCGGCTTGTTGCCGTCCACGCGCCAGAACTTGTGGTACACCAGGCTGGCGTCGTAGTCCTCACGCAGTTGCCACGAACCGAACAGGCTCATGGACTGCATGTTGTTCATCTCGCCGCGAAACGCTTCGCCGAAGCGATGCACACGGGATTGGGTGCCGGTCCAGTTCGAACGGTTGCTCTGCAGGCCGTTCTGTTCGTATTCGGCGCTGGCGCGGGCATAGGCCGCACCCACTTGCCACTGCGGGTCGAGACGCAGGCGGATACCCAGGTCGGTGGCCCAGCCGTTCACGTTATCGCTGCGCTTGGCCTGGTCCGGGCGGCTGCCGTCTGCTTTGAGGGCGTTGACCGTGTCGCGGTCGCCCTGCATACCGGTGACGCTGGCCCAGTAGTTGACGGTGTTGGTGTTGCGCCAGTTGTAGGCGTCGCTGTTGGCTTCGATGCCGAGCCAGGTCAGGTCGCCGTTCTCGCGCTTATCCAACGAGTCGGTGGGCACGCCCGGTTCCGGGTAATCCAGCTTGCCGTCGTCATGGGTGTGATGGCCGCGCAGGCCGATCCACTGGCCCGGCATCCACTGGTAGGAGGCGTCGGCGTAGAAGTGCTGGCGGTCCTTGTCCTTGGGCGACAGTTCCTTGAGGTCGGTGCGGTATTCGCTGAAGCGTTCGGCGGCGCCCACATTGGCTTTGAGCAAAGTGGTGTCGAAGGTCCAGTTCAGCGCTTCGATGTTGGTGTCGCGCCATTGGCCGTCGTCGTTGCGCAGGCGCTGGCGGCCGAACTTGAGGATCTCGCCGGGGTAGGGCGTGAAGCCGCTGTAGCCAACCCAGAACTCACGCATCGCCAAGTAGTTTTTCTTGGCTTTGCGGTCGTCATTGGTGGTGGGCTGGTCTGCGTCATCGGCCGACTGTTGCAGGGTGTCGGTCTCGATAATGTCGCTGGACACCACCGCCTGGCCCATGGCGTAGGCGCTCCAGTTGCCGCTTTCGCCGTAGATCCACGGGCGCAGGTCCAGGCCGACGCCGTTGACGTCGCCGCCTTTCTGGGTGCCCAGGTCGCGGTCGTCTTCGGATTGCGCGGTGGCTTTGACTTCCAGGCCGAAATTTTTGGCTTCGGTCAGCGCGGCCAGGGTCGGGCACGACCACAGCAGGGCGAAGGTCAGGCCAATACCGGCCTTGACGAATGGGTTGAGCTTCATAGGGATTCCTCGCCGTCTTCTTCTTGCAGGGCGTGCAGTTGCAGCGTGCTTTGGGCCAGGGTGCCGCGCGCTGCCAGCTCCTGTTGCACCAAGCGTTGGCCTTGGGCGCGTTGTTCCGGAGTCAGCGGGGCTTCGAGCTGGGCGGCCAGGTCATTGGCCTCCGGCGTGTCCTGGGCCTTGGCCAACTGGCTGAAGACATAGGCATTGACGGGGTCGGGCTTGGTGCCCTTGCCTTGGGAAAACAATTGGGCGATGGCGAAATCGGCGCTGTTCTGGCCATTGCGCGCAGCGGTCAGCAAGTGGTCCAGGGCCTTTTGCGGGTAGACCTTGCCCAGGTAGCCACGGCGATAGATCTGGCCGAGGTAGTAATCGGCGGCCACTTCTTTGCCAACGGCTTTTTCGAAATGCGCTTCGGCGGCCTTGGCATCGGCCGGCACCCACTTGCCTTCGTAGTAGAGTTTGCCGAGCAACAGTTCAGCGCGCGGCTGGTCGGCGGCGCGGCCGTTGTCCAGGTACTTCATCATTTGGTCGACGTCGCCCAGTTCGGGGAAGTCGTAGAGCAGTTGCGCCAGGCTGACCCAGGACGCCGGGTAGCCGGGGGCGATTTTTTCCAGCAGCGCCTGGGCCGTCTTTTCGTCGGTCTTGCCCAGGGAGGCATCACCCAATACGCGGGCAACGCTGTCGACCCGTTGAGCGGTGACGGTGCCACGGCTGTAGCCGGCTTCCATCTGCTTGAGCAGTTCGGCTTGTTTTTCTGGCTCGGCTTTCTTCTGGTAGACCGTAGCCAATTCGACGTAGCAAATATCGGTGGTGTTCAGCGCGGCTTTGCAGATGCGCTCCACATCATCCAGATGCTGATCGTAGGTGTTCTGGGTGCGATACAGCAGCACCTGGGCCAGGCCCGCTTCCGGATAACCCGCCGCCTGCCACTGACTGATCTGCTGCTGGGCATTCACATTGGGAAAGCTGTGAGGGTATTGCAGGTACAGCATCGCCAGTGGAATCAGGGTGTTGCCTTCGCCATTGGCAAAGGCTTTTTTCAGCAGGGTTTCGGCTTCGTGGTGCTCGGCCTCGGTGGCGCCGGGCTTGGCCACCAGCAGGCGACCCAGGCGCGCCTGGGCGCGGGGCGAAGTATCCGCTGCGGCGCGGTACGTGGCCTCGGCCTGTTTGATCTGCGCCGGGTCACGAGTGCCAACCTGGATATCGGCCAAGCCCACTTGGGCCTCGCTGTAACCCAGGTCGGCCAGCTGCTGGTAGTTCTGCTGCGCGGTGACGGTGTCGCCGCGCTTGAGCGCTTCATTGGCCAGGCGTTGGTCGGGCAGGCCGACGCAACCGGCCAGCGAGATGGCCAGGGCCAGCGCACAGTAGGCCGAGGCGAAGTGGGATTTGCGCTGTGCGGGAGATGGCTTGCCTGCGAGCGTATCGGCGCGGTCAGCCTGGTAAACCGAGTCGCCAGCATCGCGGGCAAGCCCGGCTCCCACAGGGGCCAGTGTTGTTGTCGAGATAAGGTTCACAGGCATGTCCTCGCTTACAGACCGTGAGCCATGGCTTTGTCGATCAGCCAGTTCAGCGATGGGCCGCGGTCGCTGATCACTTCCACCGGGCGGCCGGCGTAGGTGCTGTCCAGCGGGGCATCAGGCTTGATCTGCACGCGGATGTCGGAGGACAGGTCGGCGCTGTTCAGGCTGGTGCTGCTGACGATGGTGCCGGTGCGGGTCTGTTCTTCGTCGGCGACCTGGAAGCTCACCGGTGTACCTGGGCGCACGTCGGCGAACTGGCGATAAGTGAAGCGCGCTTCGACGTTGGCTTCGCTGCCGCGTGGAACCAGTTGGAAGATCACATCGCCCTTGCTGGCGTATTGGCCGTCGGCGACCAGTTGCTGCGCCACCACGCAATCGCAGGGCGAAGTCAGGGTGCCGGTCATTTGCTTGCCGAACAGCTCTTCGACTTTGGCCGGTTGCAGTTGGTCTTCGTCGAGGTGGCCTTTGAGCACATCGAGCATGCTGGTGCTGAAGGTGGCCAGTGGTGCGCCCTTGGCGGCGACCGCATCACCTTTGAGCAGGCTCTGCACGGTGCCGTCGCGCGGCATGGTCACGTTCATGCCTGGTACGCTGACCAGGCCGGCCTGGGCGTGGCTGACAAAGTACATGCTGTAGATCGACTTGAAGACGAACCCGAATGCTGCCAGGCCCACCAGGAAGATCGCCAGGCTGAAGGTCACGGCGCGCAAGCGACCGAAGGCGCTCATGTTGCTGCCGCCGTCCTTGACCTTGCGCGCCTTGGTGAAGTTGTCGCGCTGCAGAGTCGCCAGCACGTCGCCCATGGTCACGATGTCACCGGATAGGTGCGAGGTGATCAGGTGGCGCAGGGTGGAAATATCCTGGGCGTCGAGGTTCTGGAACTGGCAACCGGTGCGGCCGGTCTGGCGGTCGTAGGAGCGAATCTGCAGCTCGACGTCCATGGCCAAGCCAAGGTTATCGATGACGAATTGCAGACGACCCTTGTGCACTTCACCCACGTTCAGCGGCTGGGTGGCGGTGAACGCCAGGCCGCCGGCGGACAGGTCGATCACCCGTGCTTCGGTCTGGCTACGGTCGGTGTTGAAGAAGCGCAGCTTGGCCGGGATTTTGACCCGGGCGTGCTGACGCTGGGCTTCGGATTCGTGGACAACGTTGGCGTTTACTTGGCTGTTCATGACGGTGTAATTCCTAGGTTAATTCAGGCTTGGCTGGGTCAGACCATCATCAGCAACACGGCGACGAAAATGCTGCCGGCGGAGAAGGTCATGGTCCGAGACGACCAGGTGTTGAACCAACGTTGAAAGCTGGCCAAATCGCGGGTCAGTTTGGTGTCCTGGCGGGTCCAGGACTGTTGATCAAGGCGGAAGAACACGTAGATCTTCACCAACGCGCCCATGATCTGGTTGTAATAGAGAATCAGTGGGTAGGCCGGGCCGATCTTGTGGCCGGAGCACGAAAGCAGCAGGGTCAGGATCAGGCGGGTGATGCCGATCCACAGCAGGTACGCGAGGATGAATGCGCCGCCGTACTTGAAGGTGGCGATGATTGCTACGGTCAGGCCGAGCAGCGAAGTCCACATGGACACGCGCTGATCGAACAACACGATGCTGGTGAACAGACCCAGGCGACGCACACCCAGGCCCAGGGCACGGGAGTTCTGACGCAGGTTGTTGCCGTACCAGCGGAACATCAGCTTGCGGCTGGCCTTGATAAAGCTCTTTTCCGGCGGGTGTTCCACGGTGTTGATCGCGGCATCCGGCACGTAGAAGGTGTCGTAGCCCAGGCGCATCAGGCTGAACCAGCTGGACTTGTCATCACCGGTGAGGAACTTGAAGCGGCCCAGGCGCCAGTGTTGCAGCGAGTCGCTTTCCACGTCGGCAATAAAGCCCGGGTCGGTGACCACGCTGGCGCGGAATACCGACATACGACCGGTCATGGTCAGTACGCGCTTGGACAGGGCCATGGAACACATATTGATGTGGCGTTGGGCGAAGCGCAGCTTGTGCCACTCGCTCATGATGTAACCGCCGCGCACTTCGCAGAACTCGTTGGTGGTCAGGCCGCCGACGTTGCCGAACAGCTGGAACCACGGCACGGTCTTGCGCACAACGCCTTCGGCGAGCACGGTGTCGCCGTCGATCACCGCCACGACCGCGCGGTCATCCGGCAAGTGACGCGAAATAGCACGGAAACCGAAGGCCAGGCCGTCGCGCTTGCCGGTGCCAGCGATACGCACGAAGTCGAGCTTGACGTGTTCTGGTGGGTTCATCTTTTCCCACAAGCTCTTGACCAGCAGCTCATCGGACATTTCCACCAGCGAGCAAACCACCGTGGTCGGGAAACCACAGTCGATCGCTTCACGGATCACCGAGCTGTACACCTGGGCGGTGGTCAGGGCATCGATGCGAAAACTGGTGACCATCAAAAACACATGGGACGGGTCGGCGGCCTTGCCCAGCTTGCGGACTTTGCGGCGCAGGTGCGGGTAGACCACATACAGGAACAGCATGCCGCGAAAGAAATGCGTAGCACCCATCGAGTAGCGCCAGATACCGACGGCGCCAATCAGGAAAATAAAATTCTTCGACTCGGAGTCGAATGTGCTGGCTGGCAAAGCCAGAGCTAGAAGCGCTAAAAGCGCCAGAAATACTAGCCAGCCAGTAGCTTGGTTTAACCGTTGCATATTTGTGTCCGTCACGGGGGAGTAGGGCCACAAGCGGCAAGCTATAAGCTGAAAAACGATCGCTTCTAACTTGCCGCTTGCCGCTTGAAACTAGCCGCTGCCCCTTACCAACAGATGCCTTCAGTACGGCCGCTCGCGCTGGTTGCCTTGGACATGAAGCCCACCAGATCGACCACTTGCTTACCTTCCGGCGCGTTATGGGCCAGGGAGCGGAACTTCTCGTCGCGGTTGCCCAGGATGATCACGTCGGAGTTGTTGATCACATCGTCGAAGTCCGAGTTGAGCAGGGACGACACGTGAGGGATCTTGCCTTCGATGTAATCCTTGTTGGCGCCGTGAACACGCGCGTATTCGACGTTGCTGTCGTAGATGCTCAGGTCGTAGCCCTTGCCGATCAGCATCTCGGCCAGCTCGACCAGCGGGCTTTCACGCAGGTCATCGGTACCGGCCTTGAAGCTCAGGCCCAGCAGGGCGACTTTGCGTTTGTCGTGGCTGGAGACGATGTCGAAGGCGTTCTGCACCTGGGACTCGTTGCTGCGCATCAGGGAGTTGAGCAGCGGTGCTTCCACGTCCAGGGAGCCGGCGCGGTAGGTCAGGGCGCGAACATCTTTTGGCAGGCACGAGCCGCCGAAGGCGAAACCTGGGCGCATGTAGTACTGGGACAGGTTGAGGGTCTTGTCCTGGCAGACCACTTCCATCACTTCGCGACCGTCGACGCCGACCGCCTTGGCGATGTTGCCGATTTCGTTGGCGAAGGTAACTTTGGTGGCGTGCCACACGTTGCAGGTGTACTTGATCATCTCGGCCACGGCGATGTCCTTGCGGATGATCGGTGCGTCGAGTTCTTCGTACAGCGACTGCAGGACATCGCCGGAGGCTTTGTCGAACTCGCCGATAACGGTCATCGGTGGCAGGTCGTAGTCGGCGATGGCGGTGGATTCACGCAGGAATTCCGGGTTGACCGCAACACCGAAGTCGACGCCGGCTTTCTTGCCGGAGCAGTCTTCGAGGATTGGGATCACCACGTTGGCGACGGTGCCCGGCAACACGGTGCTGCGCACCACGATGGTGTGGCGGGTGGTCTTGTCACGCAGGACAAAACCGATCTCGCGGCATACCGATTCGATGTAGTTGAGTTCCAGATCGCCGTTTTTCTTGCTCGGCGTGCCGACGCAAATCATCGACAGGTCGGTATCGCGGATGGCTTCGGCGAAGTTGGTGGTGCCGCGCAGTCGACCCGTTTGGATACCCTGGCTCAACAGTTCGCCCAGACCCGGTTCAACAATTGGCGATTTGCCAGCGTTGATCAGGTCGATCTTTTCCTTGGAGATGTCCACGCCGACCACTTCGTGGCCACGGGCAGACAGGCAACCGGCACAGACTGCGCCAACGTAACCCAAACCAAATATGCTGATGCGCATCGCATTTACCTCATTGTCATTGAAGACGGTGTTAATCATGCCAATAGATGGCCGGAGTTCATGTTTGCAAGCGTCACTGTTTCCACGGAAGTTAGGCGAATAGACGCCGACTTACCGTGTACAGGCATGTTAAATAGTGAGTGACTAACTATTGCACTCAAGTTGTGCGCAACGTGGCCTTGTTATTGGGGCTTGCCCTCAAATGCAGCCGGCCTTCCTGGGAGAAGGGCCTGGCGCCAGTGCCGCAGAGCTTTGATACGGGCAATAATCCTATAGATATCAAAGCTTTGGGATGTATCACTGACCCATTGGGGTAAGCACGACCTTGGCCTTATAGTTCGTGGCAATAATTCCTTATCGCCGCCTTTAACTAGTCAGTTGGTAATATGACCCATGAGTCGAAGTTGAATATGACAACTTCGCTACTTCCGTTGGTCGCCATGTAAGTCATCTCCTACAGAAACAGAGAATTTCGTTACCGGTGGTATGAGCGGCGCTTTAGGATGAAGTTCCTAGCCACTCATCCTGTTTCCTGAAATTTCTTGAAATATGAGGGGAGATGGCACTAGTACTATATTGATAGCACTTGCTATTTGGGCCAGTAGTTGTGGGGAGTTGGCACGCGGGGATAGTTTTGTGCCACTAGTGTTAAAAAAAACGGGTGCCACTACGAAAAAAATTGATGAATGTCGAGTGAAACTATTGATAGGTTTGTGTCGTGATATTTTTTGACGTCAAATAAATGACGATTTTCGATGTGAAGGGCGAACAGAAATGTGGAAGGGGTTTGCTCCCTATTGCTTTGTGTCAGTCAATTTATATATCGACTGATGCGCTGCCATCGGGGGCAAGCCCCCTCCCACATTTGCATTTTTTTGTCTGAGAGAGGCGGGTACGGCCTTATTCCGGTGCGTGGTCGCGCAGAAACACCAGGTTGTCCGGCTTGGACTGCTCCGCATTGAAGCGGTAGCCCTGTACATCAAACCCCTTGAGATTTTCGGGGTCATTGATGCGTTCTTCGATCACAAAACGGCTCATCATGCCGCGCGCCTTTTTTGCGTAGAAACTGATGATTTTGTACTGGCCGTTTTTCAGGTCCTTGAACTCGGTGTTGATGATCCGCGCGTTCAGGGCCGTGCGTTTGACCGCCGAAAAGTACTCATTGGACGCCAGGTTGAGCAGCAAATCGTCACCTTGGGCGGCCAGGGCTTCGTTGAGCCATTCGCTGATGCGTGTGCCCCAGAAGGCGTACAGGTCCTTGCCACGGGCGTTGGCCAGTTTGGTGCCCATTTCCAGACGATACGGCATCATCAGGTCCAGCGGGCGCAGCAAGCCATACAGGCCCGAGAGCATGCGCAGGTGGTCCTGGGCGTAGCTGAAATCGGCGTCGCTAAACGTTTCCGCGTTCAAGCCGGTATACACGTCGCCCTTAAAGGCCAGCAGGGCCTGCTTGGCGTTTTCGGGGGTGAAGGCGGGCGTCCAACTGCCAAAGCGCGCGGCATTCAGGCCGCCGATCTTGTCGGACACGTGCATCAATTCGCTGATCTGCGCCGGGCTGAATTCGCGCAGTTGCTCGATCAGTTCCTGTGAGTGATCCAGGTACTGCGGCTGGGTGAAGCGCGCAGTGACCGGCTTTGACTCGAAATCGAGGGTTTTGGCGGGGGAAATCACCATCAGCATGAAGTTGGCTCCTGTAATCGTGGGCGCGATTCTAGGGGCTTGGGCGATTTGACTCCACCTATGATGGCGATAGGCGCGATCCGCTATGATGGCCGGTAGTTCTGGAAAGGGAGACCCTGTGTGCGAATAGCGCTTTTATTGTCCGCTTGTCTGTTGTGCCTAAGCGCCCAGGCCGCGCCGGTGGACGTGGCCAGCCTGAACCGTGGCGCCTGGCCCGAAAAGCTCAGCACGCCGGCGCTGTTCGATGTGGGCTCGCGCGCCGAGATCCTGATGTTCGCCCACAGCCTGCTGGCCAGCGAGTCCCAGGATGAAGCGGCCCTTAAACAACGCCTGGGATTGAAGATCATCAACCTGGCGGCCATCAACGACCTGCGCCGTGAGCTGTGGCAACGCTTGCTGGAGAACTACAGCGTCGCCCAGCAGAGTTGCGAGGTGGATGCGTCGTTCTGCTACCTGGTGGAAAACATGGACGACCTTCGCGAGGAGGCCGGCAAGTTCCAGATCAGCGAAAGCTCCTTCTATATAGATTGGGCCGCCCCCAGCCATGCCTTCCATGAGCGCTACCTGGATGAACTGCTGCGCAAGGCCGCGCTGTTTCCGCAGATCAGCAGTGAAGTTGCGCGGTTCGGCGACCATGAACGCAATGGCGATGAATTCAATGACCGCCTGTTCCTGCTGACCTTCGACGGCGGCCCCGCGCCCGTCAGCGGCAACACTGATTGGCTGGCCGACTATCTGCGCAAACAGAAGATGAACGGGGTGTTCTTTGTGCTCGGTAGCAGCCTGCAAACCCGCGTGGAGCGCAGCTCCGCCGCCGACGTGCAGACGCTGTACCAAGGCCAGTGTGTGGGCATCCAAGGCTGGCAGTACCGTTCCCATAGCCATTGGGTGGACTGGCAAAGCTCGATCACCCGCAGCGCCCAGTTGGTGCAGAACCTGATGCCGGAAAACTACCTGCCGCTGTTTCGCCCACCCTATGGCCAGCGCCGCGCGGACAGCCAGGGGTTTTTCCAATCACAGGGCTTGCAGGTGGCGTTGTGGGACATCGATTCCCAGGACGAGCCGGGCAAGCTCAAGGCTGAAGAATCGGCGCAGCGCGTGCTCACGCTGATGCTGTTATGGCGCAAAGGCGTGATTGTGTTTCACGACACTCAGGACAAGGCGCGGGTGGCATTGCCGTGGTTGCTGCAGGCGACCGCGCAGAGCGGCCTGGGTTGGCAGGACTGTCGCGAAGCGTTTCGATGAAGTGCCCGGCCCTATTGGGTTTGCGCAGGTTTCGGGGTGATTTTGTGCGACATTTCGATGCAGGCGGACTTCCGACTTTAACGGCGCAGCTGGCACTCGGCTAGTGCTATTCGTCATCCTGAAAAATAAACTTCAAAAAAGCGTCAAAGTGCTTTTTCCTGTCACACGTTTTGCGGTATTACGAAGTCAGATCGCCGAAACCTGCAGCACAGGTGGCGTCTTCCAAGACTCCTCATGTGGGCATGCACTTGACGTCACTCAGGTGCATTCGGTGGTCGAATCGAGGCGCAGCACCGCCCAGGTATTGCGTCGACTGGCTCCCACAAAAGGTGACCGAGTATGGATGATCATGGACGTAACCCTTCTTCCGACCAGCCAATCCTTTATGTGCTTGATACGAATGTATTGATCCACGATCCAAACGCACTGCTCAATTTCGAAGAACACCACGTCGCCATCCCGATGATCGTGCTTGAGGAGCTCGACAAACTCAAAAGCGGCCACCACAGCGTTGCCGCCGAATGTCGCCAGGCCATCCGCCTGATCGACAAGACCCTGGGCGAGGCCTCGCCTGAAGATGTTGAGGTCGGTGTGCCGATCCAGCGCGGCAAGAGCGGGCCCAAGGGCTTGCTGTCGATTCTGATGAGCAAGCGCAGCGAGCCCAACAGCCTGCTGCCGGAAAACCTGAACGACAACAAAATCATCAACCAATTGATCGACCTGCACGCGCGTGACAAGGACCTGCGTCTGGTGCTGGTGACCAAAGACATCAATATGCGCCTCAAGGCTCGCGCATGTGGGATCGCGGCCGAGGACTACAGCACCGACCAACTGGTCGATGACGTTTCGATGCTATCCCGTGGGTATCACACCATGACCGGTTCGTTCTGGGACCGCGTCAGCAAGGTGGAAACCCGTCAGGACCATGGCCGCACCTGGCATCAGGTACAACTGATCGACAACCTGCCGGCGGTGCATATCAATGAATTCATTATCGACGAACAGGGCTTCGTGGGCTGGATCAAAGAAATCCAAGTCGACAAGCTGCTGATCCTCGACCTGCATCAGGAACCCCTGTTGCACCAGGAAGCCTGGGGCCTGAAACCGCGTGATATCTACCAAAGCCTGGCGCTGTATGCGCTGCTGGATCCGGATATCCATCTGGTGAACCTGACCGGTGCCGCCGGTTCCGGTAAAACCATCCTGGCCCTGGCGGCCGCCATCGAACAGACCATGGTCACCAAGCGCTATCGCCGCATCATCGCCACCCGCAGCGTGCAGGGCCTGGACCAGGAAATCGGCTTCCTGCCAGGCACCGAGGCGGAAAAAATGGAACCGTGGCTGGGGGCGATCACCGACAACCTCGAAGCCTTGCACATGGATGACGAAAACACCCATGGCAGCGTCGACTACATCCTCAGCAAAGTGCCGTTGCAGTTCAAATCCCTCAACTACATCCGAGGTCGCAGCTTCCAGCAGAGCCTGATCCTGATCGACGAATGCCAGAACCTCACGCCGCACCAGATGAAAACCATCATCACCCGTGCCGGCGCCGGTTCCAAAGTGGTGTGCCTGGGCAACCTGGCACAGATCGACACTCCTTACCTGTCCGCGACCAGTTCCGGGCTGACCTACCTGACCGAACGCTTCAAGGATTTCCCGAACGGCGTGCATATCGCGCTGCAAGGGGTGCCTCGCTCGATTCTGGCGGAATACGCAGAGTCGCATCTCTGAGTCGCAAGCTTTAAGCTACAAGCTGCAAGTGGGTCCGGTGAGCTTTTGACCTGCCGCTTGCAGCTTTTAGCTTTTTTGCTGCCTCAAGGAGGCCTCGTGCTGACTCATCTCGATTCCCAAGGTCGCGCCCATATGGTCGACGTCACCGCCAAGTCCGTGACGTTCCGTGAGGCGGTGGCCGAAGCGCGGGTGCGCATGCTGCCCGAGACCCTCAAAATGATTGTCGACGGTGCCCACCCCAAGGGCGACGTGTTCGCCGTGGCCCGCATCGCCGGGATCCAGGCGGCCAAGAAGACCAGTGATCTGATTCCCCTGTGCCATCCGCTGATGCTGACGGGCGTCAAGGTCGAGCTGGCCGCTGAAGGGGAAAATACCGTACATATCGTCGCGCGCTGCAAACTCTCGGGGCAGACCGGCGTGGAGATGGAAGCGTTGACCGCCGCCAGCGTCGCCGCGCTGACCATTTACGATATGTGCAAGGCGGTGGATCGCGGCATGACCATCGAAAACATTCGCCTGCTGGAAAAACTCGGCGGCAAGAGCGGGCATTTCAAGGCAGACCAGGCATGAGCATCAACGTATTGTTTTTTGCGCGTTACGCCGAGGCGGTGGGCTTCGATTCACTGGAGATGGAAGGCGAGTTTGCCACCGTGGATGCCGTGCGCCTGGCCTTGGCCAGCGACCCCGAGTTCGCCGTACTTAACGAGGCGAGCCTGATGTGCGCGCGCAACGAGGAGTTGTGTGATCTGGACGAACCGGTCTTGGCCGGTGATGACGTGGCGTTTTTTCCGCCCGTGACCGGAGGCTGAACGTGGCCATTCGTGTGCAGGTGGAGGCCTTTGATCCGGGGGCGGAAGTCAACGCTATGCACGCCGCAAATGTAGGCGTGGGCGCGGTGGTGAGCTTTGTTGGCTACGTGCGCGACTTCAACGATGGGCGCGATGTGTCTGGCATGTTCCTCGAACACTATCCCGGCATGACCGAAAAGGCCCTGGCCAAGATCACCACCGAAGCCGAGCAGCGCTGGCCATTGCTCAAACTGGAAGTGCTGCACCGCGTCGGCGCCCTGGAGCCGGGCGAGCCGATTGTGTTCGTCGCGGCTGCCAGTGCCCATCGCCAGGCGGCGTTCGACGCCTGTGCGTTTGTGATGGATTATCTGAAGACCCGTGCGCCGTTCTGGAAGAAGGAAAACACACCGGAAGGTGCGCGCTGGGTGGAAGGGCGAGACAGCGACCACACTGCGGCGGATCGCTGGAAGTAGTACGGTCAAAAATCAGCTGAAATTAAATGTGGGAGGGGGCTCGCCCCCGATAGCAGTGTGTCAGTCAACAGAGGTGTTGAATGTGCCATAGCTATCGGGGGCAAGCCCCCTCCCACTTTTTATCGCATTTCAGCTTACGGGCGTTTGCGCTCTACGGCCCGCAATAGATGCGTCGGCGGTGTCTCGCAGCTGATCTTGCGCCCCAGCAGCGCTTCGATCGACGGCAACTGATACGAGTCATCTTCCCCGGCAAAGCTGATCGACACACCCGCCGCTCCGGCGCGGCCAGTACGGCCGATGCGGTGTACATAGTCGTCCGGCACTTCCGGCAGAGTGAAGTTGATCACATGGCTGATGCCGTCGATGTGAATCCCGCGGCCTGCCACGTCGGTGGCCACCAGCACGCGAATCTTGCCTTCGCGGAAACCTTCCAGGGTCTTGATGCGCTTGTGCTGAGGCACGTCGCCGGACAGTTGCGCGGCGTTCACGCCGTCACGCACCAGGCGTTCTTCGATGCGGCGCACTTCGTCCTTGCGGTTGGCGAACACCATCACCCGCTCCCAACCGTTGTCGTTGACCAGGTTGTAGAGCA
This sequence comes from Pseudomonas rhodesiae, assembly GCF_013285305.1. NCBI lineage: Bacteria > Pseudomonadati > Pseudomonadota > Gammaproteobacteria > Pseudomonadales > Pseudomonadaceae > Pseudomonas > Pseudomonas rhodesiae. Next base: position 1,311,846 of record NZ_CP054205.1, read on the forward strand.
GTTTGTATTTGTCGGCACCGGCCACGGCATAGATGTGCTGCTCGACGTTTTCGCTGGCGACGTTTTCCGCTTCGATCTCCACGATCGATGGGTCGGTGGTCCATTGCTTGGCAAGGTTCATCACGTCTTCGGTGAAGGTCGCGGAGAACAGCAGGGTCTGACGCTCGCTTTTCGGCGGGGTCTGGCGAATGATCTGGCGTACCTGTGGGATAAAGCCCATGTCGAGCATTCGGTCGGCCTCGTCCAGCACCATCACTTCGACCATGTCCAAATGCACGTCGCCGCGCTGGTTGAAGTCCAGCAGGCGACCCGGAGTGGCAACCAGGATGTCGCAGTGGCGGGCTTCGAGGTGCTTGAGCTGCTTGTCGAAGTCCATGCCGCCTACGAATGTCATGACGTTGAGGCCGGTGTACTTGGTCAGGTCGGCGGCGTCCTTGGCGATCTGTACCACCAACTCGCGGGTTGGCGCGATGATCAGCGCGCGCGGTTCACCCATGTAACGTTCTTTGGGCGGTGGTGTTTGCAGCAGTTGGGTAATGATCGAGATCAGGAATGCGGCGGTCTTGCCGGTGCCGGTCTGCGCGCGGCCGATGGCGTCTTTGCCGGCCAGGGTAAAGCCCAGCACCTGCGCCTGGATCGGCGTGCAGTACGGGAAGCCCAGGTCCTGGATGGCGTGCATCAGTTCCGGAGCCAGCTTGAAGTCATGGAAGCGGGTCTTGCCTTCCTGGGGCTCGACGACGAAGTCTTCGAGTTTCCATGGGGTGACCGGCGGTTTGGGCGCGCGTTGACGGCGCGGTGCTTTGGCTTGCGGGGCTGGCGTGGCCTCAGCCGGTGCAGTCTGTTCGGGCGCGGTCACCGATGGCTTCCTGGGCGGGGCCACAGGTGCGGTCCGGCCGGGCTGTTGACCGTCATTGCGGCTGCCGGGCGTCGGGACAGGGGCGCTGGGAACAGGCGCGAGCGGCTCAGCCTCGCTTTTGCCGAACATCTTCTTGAGTGCTTTGAGCACGGTGATCTCATTAATTGGTTAAGGAATATACGCCGGCCAGTGTAATGCAAGATTCGGGCGCGGCGTAGTGCGTCTGTCATACGGCTACATAAAGCCAGGGTTTCAGCGCAGACGTTCGCTCAGCCACTGGCCGATGCGCTCTATCTCTTGAGGTAACACTTCGTGTCCCATTGGGTATTCCTGCCATGTCACGGTGACACCATGGTGCTTCAAGTACTCCATTGCTGTACGACCCATGGCGTTCTGCACCACGTCGTCGTACTGGCCGTGCAGGCAAAGGGTCGGGATGCGCTGTTGACTGGCGGATAAGTCCAGCTCATCGCTGAACGTGGGGGCATAGGTGGAGAGGGCGATCACGCCACCCAGCGGTCCCTGCCACTTCAGAAAAGCGGTGTGGTAAACCACGGCGCCGCCTTGGGAGAACCCCGCGAGGAAAATTCGCGACGCGTCTATCCCGGTTCTTTTTTGCGCTTCGATCAAATCCATTACGGTTTGCGCCGAGATTTCCAGCTCTTCCAGGCTGATGGAGCGGGCGGGGCTCATGGCCGTTATGTCGTACCAGCTGGGCATCTCGTAACCGCCGTTGATCGTTACCGGACGGATCGGTGCCTGGGGCAAGACGAATCGGGTGGACAGCAGATCTTCCTGTAGGGCTTCGGCTACGGGCATGAAGTCATAGCGATCGGCACCCAGGCCATGCAGCCAGATAACACAGGCATCGGCAGGCTTGGCGGGCTGAAGAATAAGGGGGTCGGTCATGTTCGCTCCATAAACGTGCGCTCGCTCCGATTGGGTGCGTCGGAACGGTGCGCAGCGGGTTGATTTGTTAACAAGATGTCGCAACGTTGAATCTTTTGCACTTGAACCTGGGCTGAAACGACTCAGCCGTCACTCTGGTACGGCGCTTGCTATGTGTAGGTCGATGTCAGAACTATCCTCGGTCGGTAACACTATCAGTGAGTGCCGCTTGGGAGATAGCCGCTGGAATTAATGCGACAGTCCCATGCCGCTTGACCCTAAAAAAAGCCAACACGGGTCAATATCGCCTCATAAGGGTGCGCTGGGATTCGAGCTCCGACACAACAAGAGCAAAACTGGAGGTTTGAATGAAGGTATTGAAATCCACCCTGGCCATCGTATGCGCGGCCGCTGTACTGGGTGTCAGCGGTTTCGCCCAAGCCGGCGCAACCCTGGACGCTGTGCAGAAGAAAGGCTTTGTACAGTGTGGCGTGAGTGACGGCTTGCCGGGTTTCTCGGTACCGGATGCCAGCGGCAAGATCCTGGGGATCGACGCTGACGTATGCCGCGCTGTGGCGGCTGCCGTCTTCGGTGACGCCACCAAGGTCAAATTCAGCCAGTTGAATGCCAAAGAGCGTTTCACCGCGCTGCAATCGGGCGAAGTCGACATTCTGTCCCGTAACACCACCATGACCAGCTCCCGCGATGCGGGCATGGGCCTGAAATTCCCGGGTTTCATTACCTATTACGATGGCATCGGCTTCCTGGTTAACAACAAGCTGGGCGTCAAAAGCGCCAAGGAACTGGACGGTGCAACCATCTGCATCCAGGCCGGTACCACCACCGAGCTGAACGTTTCCGACTACTTCCGTGGCAACGGTCTGAAATACACCCCGATCACCTTCGACACCTCCGACGAAAGCGCCAAGTCGCTCGAATCCGGGCGTTGCGACGTGCTGACCTCCGACAAGTCCCAACTGTTCGCCCAGCGCAGCAAGTTGGCCTCGCCGAAGGATTACGTGGTACTGCCGGAAACCATTTCCAAGGAACCACTGGGCCCGGTCGTGCGTAACGGCGACGACGAGTGGCTGGCCATCGTGCGCTGGGTAGGCTATGCCATGCTCAACGCGGAAGAGGCCGGTATCACTTCCAAGAACGTCGAGGCTGAAGCCAAGTCCACCAAAAACCCGGACGTAGCTCGTCTGCTGGGTGCCGACGGTGAATACGGCAAAGACCTGAAAGTGAAGAAGGACTGGGTCGTACAGATCGTCAAGCAAGTCGGTAACTACGGTGAAGTGTTCGAGCGCAACCTGGGCAAGAGCACCCCGCTGGAAATCGACCGTGGCCTGAACGCACTGTGGAACAACGGCGGCATTCAATACGCACCGCCTGTGCGCTGATCGCTGATGGTTCTGTCACCCGGTGGGCCAACCGCCGGGTGATGTTCTGTTCCATTCTTTCCGGGGCACTTCATGCAAAATCAAATCGGCGCACCCAAGCAGAAGCTCAGCTTCAGCGACCCCAAAGTGCGTGCGTGGCTCTTCCAGATCATCACGATTGTGGCGGTGGTCTCGCTGGGCTGGTACCTCTTCAACAATACCCAGACCAACCTTCAGCACCGGGGCATCACCTCGGGTTTCGACTTTCTTGAACGCAGTGCCGGCTTCGGCATCGCGCAGCATTTGATCGATTACACCGAATCGGACAGCTATGCCCGGGTCTTCGTGATCGGCCTGCTCAACACCTTGCTGGTGACGTTCATCGGCGTGATTCTGGCCACCTTGCTGGGCTTTATCATCGGCGTGGCGCGCCTGTCGTCGAACTGGATGATCAACAAACTGGCGACGGTATATGTGGAAGTTTTCCGCAACATCCCGCCGTTGTTGCAGATCCTGTTCTGGTACTTCGCGGTGTTCCTGACCATGCCAGGGCCGCGCAACAGCCATAATTTCGGCGATACCTTCTTTGTCAGTAGTCGTGGCCTGAACATGCCGGCGGCGCTGGCCGCTGACGGTTTCTGGCCGTTCGTGGCGAGCATTGTGCTGGCCATCGTGGCAATCGTGATGATGGCGCGTTGGGCCAATAAACGCTTTGAAGCCACGGGCGTGCCGTTCCATAAGTTCTGGGCGGGCCTGGCGCTGTTCATCGTGATCCCGGCACTGTGCGCGTTGATCTTCGGCGTGCCGCTGCACTGGGAAATGCCCAAGCTGCAAGGCTTCAACTTCGTCGGCGGCTGGGTATTGATCCCCGAACTGCTGGCGCTGACCCTGGCACTGACGGTGTACACGGCAGCGTTTATCGCCGAGATCGTGCGCTCGGGCATCAAGTCCGTCAGCCATGGCCAGACCGAAGCCGCTCGCTCCCTGGGCCTGCGCAACGGTCCGACGCTGCGCAAGGTCATCATCCCGCAGGCCCTGCGGGTGATCATTCCGCCGCTGACCAGCCAATACCTGAACCTGGCGAAGAACTCGTCGTTGGCCGCCGGTATCGGTTACCCGGAAATGGTTTCGCTGTTTGCCGGCACGGTGCTCAACCAGACCGGCCAGGCGATCGAAGTCATTGCCATCACCATGAGCGTGTACCTGGCGATCAGCATCAGCATTTCCCTGCTGATGAACTGGTACAACAAGCGCATTGCGCTGATCGAGCGGTGAGGAAACGCACATGAGTTCGCATACTTTCAAACCTGATATGCCGCCGCCGAGCAAAGTCTTCGGGCCAATGGCATGGATGCGCGCCAACCTGTTTTCCAGTTGGCTCAATACACTGCTGACCCTGCTGTCGATCTACCTGGTGTACCTGGTGGTGCCGCCGATCCTGCATTGGGCCATCCTGGACGCTAACTGGGTTGGCACCACCCGCGCCGACTGTACGAAGGAGGGCGCCTGCTGGGTGTTCATCCAACAGCGTTTCGGGCAGTTCATGTACGGCTACTACCCCGGTGACCTGCGCTGGCGCGTGGACCTGACCGTGTGGCTGGCCATCGTCGGCGTGGCACCGTTGTTCATCTCGCGCTTCCCGCGCAAGGCAATCTACGGGCTGAGCTTCCTGGTGCTGTACCCGATCATCGCCTTCTTCCTGCTGCATGGCGGTGTATTTGGCCTGGCCACCGTGGCCACCAGCCAATGGGGCGGCCTGATGCTGACCCTGGTGATCGCCACCGTCGGCATCGCCGGCGCCTTGCCCTTGGGTATTGTGCTGGCGTTGGGACGGCGTTCGAACATGCCGGCGATTCGTGTGGTCTGCGTGACCTTCATCGAATTCTGGCGCGGCGTGCCGCTGATTACCGTGCTGTTCATGTCCTCGGTAATGCTGCCGTTGTTCCTGCCCGAAGGCATGAACTTCGACAAGTTGCTGCGGGCGCTGATCGGCGTGATCCTGTTCCAGTCGGCCTATGTGGCCGAAGTGGTGCGTGGCGGTTTGCAGGCCATCCCTAAAGGCCAGTACGAAGCGGCCGCGGCGATGGGCCTGGGCTACTGGCGCAGCATGGGCCTGGTGATTCTGCCGCAAGCCCTGAAGATGGTGATTCCGGGGATCGTCAACACCTTCATCGCGCTGTTCAAGGACACCAGCCTGGTGATCATCATCGGCCTGTTCGACCTGCTCAACAGCGTCAAGCAAGCCGCCGCCGACCCTAAATGGCTGGGCATGGCCACTGAAGGCTACGTGTTCGCCGCCCTGGTGTTCTGGATTTTCTGTTTTGGTATGTCGCGCTATTCCATGCACCTGGAACGCAAGCTCGACACAGGCCACAAGCGTTAGGAGTTCTTTTGATGAGCGAAGCAATCAAACAGCCTGTGGGCCCTGAAGGCATTATCCAGATGCAGGGCGTCAACAAGTGGTACGGCCAGTTCCATGTGTTGAAAGACATCAACCTCAACGTCAAGCAGGGCGAGCGTATCGTGCTGTGCGGGCCGTCGGGTTCCGGCAAGTCCACCACCATCCGCTGCCTCAACCGCCTGGAAGAACACCAGCAGGGCCGCATCGTGGTCGATGGCGTGGAGCTGACCAACGACCTCAAGCAGATCGAGGCGATCCGCCGCGAAGTCGGCATGGTGTTCCAGCACTTCAACCTGTTCCCGCACCTGACCATCCTGCAGAACTGCACGCTGGCGCCGATGTGGGTGCGCAAGATGCCCAAGCGCAAGGCCGAAGAAATCGCCATGCACTACCTGGAGCGCGTGCGCATCCCGGAGCAGGCCCACAAGTTTCCGGGGCAACTGTCCGGCGGCCAGCAACAGCGTGTGGCAATTGCCCGTGCCCTGTGCATGAAACCGAAAATCATGCTGTTCGATGAGCCGACTTCGGCACTGGACCCAGAGATGGTGAAAGAAGTACTCGACACCATGATCGGCCTGGCCGAAGACGGCATGACCATGCTCTGCGTAACCCACGAAATGGGCTTTGCCCGTACCGTGGCCAACCGTGTGATCTTCATGGACAAAGGCGAAATCGTGGAACAAGCGGCACCGAATGACTTCTTCGACAACCCGCAGAATGATCGGACCAAGTTGTTCTTGAGCCAGATTCTGCATTGATCCTGCGGTAATGCTTGAAGATAAACCCGGCCTTGGCGCCGGGTTTATTTTTGCCTGTCTACCGTGTCAGGACGCCTGAGCTGAAAGCTGTTGCGCGTCTTTGGCGATGAGCAGCCGGTTAAGATCTTCGCCAACGTTGAGCGTCTCTATCTCCGCCAACAGGTGGGGATGTTTATCCAACAAGCGCATCAGGATGAGTAATGGCTCAGGTGGAAACACCTCGGCCCTTTCGTACCGGGAAAATGCGTTGTGGCCGCGGCCAATCAACAGCCTCACAGCCTCCTTTTGGGTCAGATGTAATTTGCGCCGAATTCGCTTTATTTCGGCGGCAATGACTTTTCGCGCATCGACCAACAGTTGATCACTGGCAGTGGAATAACGCTCTGCACTGTCGGTGTCCATATCGAACTCCCTTTCATGGCAGACCTGGCATTCCCAGCCGGCGATATCAGGAATCTTGCGCAGCATGCCGCGGGTATTGATCGTGAAGGTGCGACCTTCGAAATGCTGCATGCCTTCAGCAGCGCCGCAGTTCACGCATTGTCGGGTTTTCATAAAGCTTTCTCCTTGAAGGAGATTACCGGCGGCCCACCGCTTGGACGGTAGGTCACTTTGATGTAAATCTCCGTGCCGTAAATCTTGATCAGATAGACGTCCTGCCATATCCGATGGTCTGCGTATGTCGTCATTGACTTGTACAACATTCGAGCTTCCAGAGCGCAAACGGCAAGTCGCATCTGACCGAGGCTCAACTCCAGCTGCCGCCCTCCCTCTCGGGCGCTGGCGGTGAAAGCGCGCGCACCTAGCCGGATGACCTCTTCCTTGACTTGAGCCAAATCGTAATGAGGTGTGTGCTTTTCCATAAGACACCTAAGTTGATAATTACCCTTTAAGGGTAATTTTACCAATCGAAAATTTTGCTTCGTTTTCCGCCCATTCACCCTAGTGCGTTGCCTTTGTAGGTGAGTCCTAATAGGCTGTAGGAAAATTCATCCTATGATTGGACGAAAGCGCAAAATCCATGACAGACATCGCCCCACTGATCAAACGCTCCCTGGTCGACCAGGCCCTTGAACAGTTGCGCCTGCGCATAGCCCAGGGCGTATGGGCTGTCGGCGAGCGCTTGCCCACCGAGCCGGAGTTGTCCGCCGAGCTGGGGATCAGCCGCAATACCGTGCGTGAAGCCATGCGGGTGTTGGCGTTTTCCGGGTTGATTGAGATCCGCCAGGGAGACGGCAGTTATCTGCGCTCGATGACTGATCCCTTGGGGGCGATGCGTGCGTTGTCCCACTGCACCTTGGTGCAGGCGCAGGAGACCCGGCAGATCCTCGAAGTGGAGGCCATTGGTCTTGCGGCGCAACGCCGTACCGAGCAAGACCTTCAGGGGTTGCATCAAGCCCTGCGCACCAGCGCCGCGCTGTATCACGGTGACCTGGAGGCCTATATCCACGCCGACCTGGTGTTCCACACCCGTCTGGTGGATGCCGCCCACAACCCGGCGTTGAGCGAGTTGTACCAGTATTTTTCCGCCATCGTCGGCGCCCAGTTGCGCCAGACCCTCAGTGTTTCACCACGCCGCCAGGCGGTGTTCGACCTGCACAGCGCCTTGCTTGAAGCGGTGGAGCAGCAAGACCCGGAACGCGCCAAATCCCTCTGCCGACAGTTGATCCATGAACCCTGAAGCCCAACGCACACCCGAACTCGAAGAACTGCTGATCGATGCCGAGGCCGATGACGACGAGGTCCAGCACACCCCGCCGCAGGTCAGCCGCCCGTGGCTGTTGCTGCTGGGCCTGGTGCTGGTGGCGTTGAACCTGCGCCCCGCGTTGTCGAGCATGGCGCCGTTGCTCAGCGATGTGTCGGCCAGCCTGGGCTTGTCGGCGGCCAAGGCCGGTTTGCTGACCACTTTGCCCGTGCTGTGCCTGGGGCTGTTTGCGCCATTGGCGCCGATTCTGGCGCGGCGATTCGGCGCCGAGCGTGTGGTGCTGGGGATCGTGCTGACACTGGCCGGTGGCATCATTCTGCGCAGTGCATTCGGTGAGGTCGGGCTGTTTGCCGGCAGCCTGATTGCCGGGGCGAGCATCGGCATTATCGGCGTGTTGCTGCCGGGCATCGTCAAGCGTGATTTCGCTCGCCAGGCCGGGGCCATGACCGGCGTGTACACCATGGCGTTGTGCCTGGGCGCCGCGCTGGCGGCGGGGGCGACAGTGCCGCTGAGCCATGTGTTCGGCGACCGCTGGAGCATGGGCCTGGGCTTCTGGATGGTGCCGGCGGTGGTGGCGGCGTTGGTGTGGTGGCCCCAGGTCGGGCAACGACACGGCGCCCATCGCGTCGCGTATAAGGTCAAAGGCTTGTTACGCGATCCGTTGGCCTGGCAGGTGACCTTGTACATGGGCCTGCAATCGTCCCTGGCGTACATCGTGTTTGGCTGGCTGCCGTCGATTCTGATCAGCCGCGGCCTCAGCGCCACCGAGGCCGGGCTGGCGCTGTCCGGCTCGATCATCCTGCAATTGATCAGTTCGCTGGCCGCGCCCTGGTTGGCCACTCGTGGCCGCGACCAGCGCCTGGCGATCGTGGTGGTGATGCTGCTGACCCTCGGCGGGTTGTTCGGTTGCCTCTATGCGCCGCTGGACGGTCTGTGGGGCTGGGCGATCCTGCTCGGCCTGGGCCAGGGCGGCACCTTCAGCCTGGCGTTGACCTTGATTGTGCTGCGCTCGCGGGATGCCCACGTCGCCGCGAACCTGTCGAGCATGGCTCAGGGTTTCGGCTATACCCTGGCGTCCCTTGGCCCGTTTGCGGTCGGCCTGGTGCACGACTGGACCGGCGGCTGGAGCGCCATCGGCTGGATTTTCGCGGTGATCGGCCTGGGCGCGATCATTGCCGGCCTGGGCGCAGGGCGTGCGCGTTATGTGCAGGTCACCAGCGAGAAACGCTAGAGATAGATCACTTCCAGGGTCGCCGAGCCGTCGAGCAGGGTGTCGGTGCTCAGGTCCAGGTTCTGCCGTGCGTCGATCACCGCTTGGACCTTGACCGTGCTGATCAGCTCCTGGATCGCCGAAGGCCCGGCGGTGCTGCCCTGCCTGGCGGTAAAGCCCAGGTAGCTATTGGCGCCAATATCGATGGGGTTGAGGTTGGCGGTGCGCCAGGCCAGCCCGCCGGTGGTGGACTCGGTGCCGTACACCGTCACGGTGCTGTCCACCAGCGTGTTGCGGGGGTCGAAGGTCATCGAGTAAAGCCCAAGCCGGTTGCCGCTGTTGTCCAGCCCGAGCCCGTAGTAAATCTCGCTGTTGACCGTTGCGGTGCCCTCGCGATTGTCGCGCATGCGCAGCGCAAAACGACTTGGCGCCGTGCAGGCGATGCTCACTTGCAGGTGTTTGATCGGCAGCCGCGTACTGGTCTCCAGGTTCAGATCCTGCTGGGACATCTTGCCGTAGTCGATCAGCCCGCCGCCGGACAACTGAGGGTCGCAGGCGGTGGGCGTGACCACGCCTTTGACCGTCAGATCGACGCTGGAGGCGGCCTGGGTGTGGGCCGTGGCGGTCAATAACAGCAGGCTGTAAAAAACGATGGGATAAGCGTTCATGGCGTCAATTCGAGAAGTTAGAGGTAGATGATTTCGAGGGTGCCGGAGCCGTTGATCTGCACCACCTGACGCAGATCCAGGGATTGGGTCGGCGCCAGGTAAGCCTTGATGCGTAACGTGCCGCTCAGGTGCTGGATCGCCACCGGGCCTTGGGTGCTGCCCGCCAGGTGGGTGAAGCCCATATAGCTGTTGGCGGCGATAGGGATCTGCCGCGCACTGGCGCTGCTCCAGGCGGCGCCGTTGCTGGTGGAGTCGGTGCGATACAGCGCGCCGTAGGCATCGGCGGAAAAGTCTTCCGGGTCGATGTTTACGTAGAAGCGGCCGATCTTGTTCTGGCTGCCGTCGCGGTCCAGGCCGTAGGCGGTCTCGTCGGTGCCGCCGGTGGCCGAGCCTTCGCGGTTGTCGTGCATGCGCAAGGCGAAGGGCACGGGCGCGTCGCAACTGACGGTCATTTGCAGGGTGCGGGTGGGCAATGGGGTTTCGTTTGTGACGCTCAGGTCCTTGGCCAGCAAGGTGCCGTAATCCACCAGTCCGCCGTTGGACAACTGCGGCGTGCACGCCACCGGCGCGAAGTGCGCGCGCAGGGTCAGTTCACGGTAACGACCGCTGCGCTGGGCCTCGAACGTCCCGTTGACCTCCCAGGTGGTGGCGTCCCGCACGTAGGTTGCGGCCCTGTCCGCCCAGGCGCTGAGGCTCAGTTGCAGGGAAAAGTTTTTGCCCTGTACCACCGCGCCGCCTTGCACGGGGGCCACCAGGTGGCCAGTGCGCCACGTCAAGCGGGAGCCAACCACGGCTGGCGGTTGCCCGGCCACGGGCATCAAGCCCAACTCCACCGACCGACCATCCACTACGCCGTCACTGAGTTCGAGCGCGTAGCTGCCGTGTTCGGTGAATTGCAGACGTTCGGCACTGGCGGCGAGGGCGCGATAGAACACACTCAGGTCCTGCGCTTGCGGGCACGCAAGGGTCAGGCGCAAGCGGCGCTCGCCGAGCAGGCGCTGGGGTGCGCTGTCGGTTTGCGCCAGGCGGTTCATCAGGCCCAGGTCCAGCAGCGATTCGCTGAGGGTCAACTGGCACTCGTCGTTGGCCAACGCGTTGGCTGTGGCGCCGACGATGAGCAGCGATGCGGCCGTCAACTGCCGCAGCAGGCGAATAGGGGGCATGGTTACGGTCCTCATGATGGGGTACAGCGCGCGAGTGCGATTTCGAAATACACCTCGGGATCGCCCTCATCCGGCAGCTCGAACTGCAAGCGACAACGGGGCAAACCGGGGGCACTGACCCACAGGCCGGACGAGGCCAGCACATTGGGCAGAAACACCTGGCCGCCGTCCTGAACCAAGGTCACGAACTCGCCGTTGGCGGTGCTGACACTGGCGCCGCGAGGCAGCAACACGCCCTGTTCGGTGCGGGCGGTGAGCAGCACGCGACGGGTCAGGCTCACGCCGAACTCCACGCGGTCCACGGCGCCGCGTCCGGCCGCGAGCATCGCCAGGCCGTTATTGATATCGGCATTGCGCGGCAGCGAACGGGTTTGCACTTCCACCGGGCTGCGGCCATAGGGGCTGATCTGAGGGACCACGGCCTGGCCTTGCCAGTCGGTCCAGACCGGGCCGCTGGGGGTGCTGAGCTTGATGCCGCTGATGTCGCCCACCGAGACCAAGGCAAAGGTGTCACGCACCGGATAGGGTGACAACGTGACCCCGCCGCCATGCACCACCACGCCACCGCGAGCGCTGCCCTGATAGCTCGAACGCTCGGCGTCGGAGCGGCTGTAACTGACATCCAGCTGGCTGTAGCGGGGCAGGGCCGAAAGGCCGAGGGTGGTTTCCACTTGTTGGTCGCGGGTGTCGTGTTCGGCGCTGACGCGGTAGCTCAGTTGGTCGTCGATCTGCTCGTTCACCCCCACGCCGGTACGGTGCTCGCCGCCTGAATTGCGCACCCAGGCCCGCACGCGCCGGTTATCCCCCAAGGGCAGGCTGACGTTGAAGTAGAACGCGTTGTCCTGCTGTTGGCGCCCGCCCATCTGCCACTCGGCACTGGCCGATAACGATACGCCGCTGACGCTGGTGCCCCAGGACACTAAGCCCCGGCTGCTGCTGTCGCCGTCGAAGTTGCTGGAGCGCGACACCCCGGCACTGACTGCACCCAGCCACGGATGCGCCCAGCCCAGGCTGGCGCTTTGTTGGTCGCGATAGCGCGAGCGGCGCTGCTGGGTGGTTTCGGCCTCGTAGGTGGCTTCCTCCAGTTCGCGATAACCCGGCGTGCGCCAGGCGTTGGCCACGCTGAACGACCATTGATCGTTCAGGCGCTGGGACCACGACAGGTCGGTCTGCACCCCGCGCACCTGGTCCCGTGCATGCGTGTCGGCCACTTGGCTGGCCAGTTGTACCTGGCTGTCCAACCCCGGCAACCAGCCCAGGCTCACACCGGCGGCTCGGTATTCGCTGGCGGCCAGCACGCCGCTGCCCAGCGACAGTTGCGGGTGTACGGCACCGGTCCAACCGGCGCTGACCACCCAGGGATCGTCTCCCTGGGCATCGCCGATGTTGCGCACGCGCCCCGCCGACACCGAGTAACCCGGCGCCGGCAACCCCAGGCCAAGCATGGCGGCCGGAACGGTAAAGCGCCGTTCGCCACCGTTGCTTTCCTTGACCGTCACCTCGACGTCGGAGCGCGAGTTCAGGCGCCGCACGCCCGTCAAGGAAAACGGCCCGGCGGGAACTACCGTGGAGTGAATCAACGTGCCGTTCTGGCGCACTTCGACTTGGGCCGGGCTGTTGGCGATACCGTCGATGGTCGCGCCCTGACTCTGCTCTTGCAGCGCCTGCTCGGTCAGGACCTGCACGCCGGTGATCTGCGCGCCGGGCAATACCGGGTTGTACAGATTGACCTGCCCCGCCTGCAGCACCGCCTGGTGGCTGGCAAAGGTGCGCTGGGCATAGGCCTCCAGGTGCGTACTGCGCGAGAGGCCGTCCTGCCAGGTCTGCACCTGACGGCTGCGTACGATCCAATCGCCGGCATTGAAGCCGACCTCGGTGTTGGCCGAGCCGAAGCGGCTGTCGCTGTCGCCGAAGCGGTTATAGAACCCGGTCAGGTCGTAGTTGAGCAGGCCGGCCACGCCACCGGTTTCATAGCCCGAGACATCCTGTTGTAGCGGGCGCAGCGCCTCGGTCGGCACCACCAACGCTACCGTGAGCGTGGCTGGGTCCGGTTCCACCAGGCTTTGGGGATACTGTGCGAGAAAGTCGTGGCAGGGACCGTTGTCGTCAGGTACACGCAGGTTGGCGGCGTCCAACAGGGCACGGTCGAAGCACACGGCACCTTGTTGATCGAAGTTGACGTCAAGCCGACCGCGGTGCTGGCCGTTGACCCGCAGGCTGACGGCATGCCGCCCTGCGGCAAAGCGCGGAGCTTCCAGCAGCAGGCTGGCCAGGTGCGGGTCAATCCCGCGTTGCCGCAGGGTGGTGGCATCGAAGCCTTGGCGTGCATCGGCGCTGGCGGCCAAGGGTGCCAGCGTACAGGCCAGCAGCAGCGTGATAGTGACGGGCACAGTGGCGCCGTCACGGTAACTCAATACTGTTTTCACAAAGGGCACTCGAATGATGGACGCTGGAGCGTCCTGGTGACGGTCATCGAGCCGTCACTTCGATGCAGGCGGTAACCGCCTGGGGTTGTTCGTCAGGTAATCGGTGCTTCGTAGGCCGCCACGGCAAAGCCGTACACCGTGGCCGGTTGCAGCCGGACCTTGGTGGCCGGACCACCGCTGGCCGGCACACTCAGGGTTTCCCCCGGCAACACATAGGTGCGCGGCAACATCGCCTTGCCGTCGCCGGGCAGCAGCCGCAGCTCCTGGGCCAGGCGCACCACATAAGGGCTGGTATTGCGCACCTGCAACGTATTGCCGTGCTGTGACCACGTCAGCTCAGTCCAAGGTGTGCGATTGGGCGCCAAGCCCTTGGGATGAATGATCACCGGCAGGTTCTGGCGCACCGTCACACCCACCCGGGCATGCCCGGCTTGCGTGGCGGGGCGGCCCTGGGGCATGCCTTCGAAAATCGCGCGTTTGAGGCGCTGGGTGAGCAGCGGTTGCTGGCTTTGCAGGATGAAGCGCACCAGTTGCGATTTGGACGGCTCCACCCGCGACAGCGGCGGCGTGACCACCAGCAAGGGTTCGGTGTCTTCGGGGATGTCTTGCAACGTGACATGCAGCAGCGCCAGTTGGCTGTCGGTGTTGGTGACCGACACGGCGGCTTCGCCCTCGGCTTCGTGAACGATCACCACGGAGGTGTCCGGGACCATGCCGTCAGCCCGTGCGCCCGTGCCGCCGAGCAGCAGCGCCAGGGCCATAAGGCAGGTTGCGGGGTTGAGCACTGTGGTCATGAGAGGGGTTCCATAGAGGTCAGAGGTAGCGTAGGTCCAGCACCACGGAGCCATCGAGCGGCACCGCCTGATCCAGGGTCAGGTACTGGGTCGCGTTGATGGACGTGTCGATCTGGAGTTGGGCGCTTAACTGGCCGATGAAATCGGGCTGGCGATCCCCGACCGGGGCAAAGCCGATATAGGTTTTGGGCCAGGCTTCGGACGCCGGGCGCCAGGTTTCGCCGCTGTCATCGGAGGCCAGCACTTGCGAGGCTTGGGCGTCCCCCACCGGGTTGCGATATGACAGGGCCACCGAGCCCAGGCGCTCGGCCGGGGCATGGATATTTCGGCCCAGGCCATAGAGCACATCAGGGTCCAGGGAGGATTGCGCTCGGTTGTCGAGCCCCACCAGGGCGAACAGCATCGGCCGGCCGCACTGCACATGCAGTTGCAGTACGCGACTGGGCAGCTCGGTGACCACGTCGTCGCTGAGGGTATGGGAAAGAATTTTGCCGTGGTCGATCACGCCTTCGTCGGACAGCGTCACCAGGCAGGCGTCCGGGGTCAGCCGACCGGTCACGGTGACGTCCACCTTCGATGCGGCGTGGCCCGCAGCGGCGCTGGTCAGCCAAAACACGATCACCGCAGTGCAGGGGTAGGTGTTCATCGATTGCGCCATTGGCCGAGGCAAGCTCGGCAGATCCGAAAAAAAGCCCATGCTGCACGCGTCAGCCAGGCATGGGCACCCAGGGTTACAGGTACTTCACTTCAAGCGTGGCGGAGCCGTCGATGGTGACCTCGTTGCTCAGGTCCAGGCCATCGGTACGGGCGATCACGGTTTGCACTTCCAGATCTGTGACCATTTCCTTGACCGAGGCCGGCTGGCTAGGGTCGGCCATGGTGGCGATCGACACGTACAGGCCGGCGTCCCAGGCGTTATCGCCGTACCAGGTATTGCCGCCATCGCCGGAGACAATCGACTGCATCTGCGCGCCATCGGCGACCGGGTTGCGCACGGTCAGCAGAAACCAACCCAGTTTCTGGGTGCCGTTTATCAGGCCCAGGCCGTAATTGGCGGGAGAGGCCGATGAGCCGGCACGGTTGTCGACGGAATGCAGGGCAAATTGAATCGGTGCATCGCAGATGACCGCCATGGTCATGGTGTGGGTGCCGATCAGCGTTGGGTTGTCCGGGCGCAGGTCCTTGGCGGAAATCTTGCCGTGATCGATGACGCCGCCCCGGGTCAGGCTCGGCGTGCAGGCGCTGGGTACGATCAGGCCCTTGACGGTCAAGTCGACCGTGGACGCCGCATAAGTGGCGGCAGAGCCGAGCAACAACAGGCCGGTGGCGAGGGGAGTGAGCAGGCTTTTCATCGGGAGCGAGTTCCTTTCGAGTCAATGGGCAGTTAGAGGTAGTTGAGTTGTACGGTGACGTGACCGTCGATGGGCACCTCATCGATCAGCGTCAACTCGTCTGCGGGGGCAACCCGCGTGAATAATCTGAGATCGGCGTTAAAGTCCTTCACCGCAATGGGCGCCAGTTGGCCGGAATCGCTGGCGACCGCACTTTTGAATGCGTAGCTCAGGATGTCGCTGGGGTTCCAGGTCACACCGTCGCTGGATATCACCATCCTCACCACGGCGCCATCGGCCACGGGGTTGCGCACGCGGAAGGCCACGCCGCCGAGTTTTTCGTCATGGGGCGTCATGCCCAGGCCATGCCAATGTCTGGGGCTGGCGGAAGTGCCGGCGCGGTTGTCGATGGTATTTAAGGTAAAAAACGTCGGCCCCTCACACACCACGCTCAGGTGCAGGGACTGGCCCGGCAAAGAGGTGTAGTGATCCGAGTTAAGGTCCTTGGCGGTCATTTTTCCGAAGTCGATTTCGCTGCCGCCGGACATCAATGGCGCACACGCGCTGGGGGTGATGCTGCCCTTGACGGCGAGGTCGGTGGAGCTGGCGGCGAACGCCGGCGGTACACACAGCAGTGTCAGCAGGAGCCGGTAAGCAAAGGCTTTCATGGGCACAGAGTCCTTTCGGGAGAGGTCAACGCAGTGTTGAGTGGGTTACAGGTACTTCAGCTCCAGCGTGGCGGAGCCGTCCAATGCCACGTCGTTGGTCAGAGTCAGGTCGTTTGCCGGGGCAATCGCGGTGTTGAAGACGAACTCTGCGGCGGCATTTTGCAGGGGATGGGGGAGCCAGCCGATTTGGGCGTCGAGGCTGCCGAAAGCCACCAGCATGCCGGGGATGATCGCCTCGTCCTCATCCACGGGCGACCATCGATCCGTCGTGTACTGCCCCAACAACGTCGACGGAATATCCGCCACGGGGTTGCGCAGCGACAGGAAATACCGGCCCAGTTTCTCCGTGGTGCCGTCCACCAGCCCCAAGCCATAAGCCCCGGAGCGGGTCGAGGTGCCTACCCGGTTGTCGACGGGGTGGATGGCAAAGAGCGTCGGCGCTTCGCAACTCACCGTCAGTTGCAGGGTTTTGACTTCCAGCACGGTGTGGTTGTCGGGGGTCAGGTCCTTGGCCGAGATTTTTCCAAAGTCCACGGCCCCAGGCAGGCTGGGTGTGCAGGCGCTGGGGGTGATGGTGCCCTTGACGGTCAGCTCCACGGAGCTGGCCGCAAACGCGGATGAGGCACTGGCGAGCAAGAGGGCGGCACCCACCAGGTTTAACGACGTGTTCATTTCAGGTTGTTCCAATACAAAGTCGGTGGTTGGCAAGCATGTCGGTTTCGAGGCGCCGCGGTGCGGTCGTCCGTTCCCAGTGATCGGGGTGGGGTGCAATCTAGCGACGGGGCACAGGAGGGGGAATACAACTATTACGAGAATGATCGAGCGGCAGACGTGTGTCGGATGCTTGTCGGAATAGGTTTGCCGAATATGTAGGAAAGTTGGTTTTTTCGTAGTTTTTGCATCGTCATGACGCCACCCATGGAGATAGCGTGACGTCGCGATAAGTAGTCATGTGAGTGTTTCGACTCTGTTTGCCTGGCTGCTACGTCAGCGCTGTCGGTTTGTTGCGAATGCCGCGCGCTGCAAAAACGACCGCAACCATGAGGTGACCATGGAGACTGACGTATCTTCGGACGCAGTGCTTTCCCGTGAATTGACACCTTCGACCGAGCCGCCCCGCCATTGGCGGCACCTGAAGGTCCTGGTGGTGGAAGACCATGCGACATACCGCGTCTTGATGGGGTGGCTATTGAAAAAGCTCGGCTTGGGTCACCAACTGGCAAATGACGGGCAGCACGGTTTGGCTGCCCTGGCCGAGACCCCGTTCGACCTGGTGATCAGCGATTGTCAGATGCCGCAGATGGACGGCTACACCATGAGCCGCGCGATTCGCCTGCGCGAACATGCCAACGCACAGCGGCGGGTGCCGATCATTGCCCTGACCGGCAACCTGGTGCATGACGACCCGCAGCGTTGTCGCGACGCCGGCATGGACGCCTGGCTGGTCAAGCCGTTGACCCTTGAACAACTGCATGGGGTGTTGGCGTGCTGGTTACCGGGGCCGTCCGATGTGGTGCCGGTGCTGCCCAAGACCACGGGCTGGCCGACCCGTGCGGGTCTCATCGAAGCCTTCGGGGATGCGCGGGTTGTCGACCAGATGCTCGTCAGCCTGCTGCGCGAAGCGCGGGAAGACACCCTGATGCTCGACCATGCACGCAAAATCCGCGACGCGTCGTTGACCGCCGAAAGCCTGCACCGCTTGGTGGGTAGCCTGGCTTTTCTGGGCATGGCCGAGCTGGAGCTACGCGGCATGAGCCTGATCGAGCGGGTGCATGCCGAGGGCGTGGTGTTGAATGAGGCGCACCTGGACGCCTTCCAGGCCGACCTACGTGCTTACCTCACTTACTTGGGCTCATTGTGATGCCCGCAGACATTTGTAGGGAAAGGGAAGGCTGTGTTGAGGGTAATAGCTGTAGGTATTTTCTTTTTATTTTGTAGGTCCAAAAGCGGCGGCTATCAAACATTGATCGTGAGGAAAAACGCCGAGACTTCTGCGGTTGTTGAGGGATGGCGGCGGGGGTATTTTGCGCGGAATCTAGTGGCCATCATCTGTGGGTATTTATGCTTCGCGTAATCATTGCTGACGATCATCCCATCGTACGCATCGGGCAGAGAGTGGTGATCGAGGCGAATGGACGGTGCAAAGTGGTGGGCGAGGCCGACGGTCCCGATCAACTGCTGCGTGTGCTGGCGACCACACCCTGCGATGTGCTGGTGACCGATTTCGCCATGCCTGGTGGCCAGCAGGCGGACGGCTACGGTTTGTTGAGCCTGCTGCACCGCCAGTACCCGACGTTGCCGGTGATCCTGGTGACCATGTTTGCCAATATCGCCACGTTGCGAGCCTCCTTTGCCCACGGCGCGCGGGCTATCGTGGCCAAAAGTGCGTCGGCCAAGGAGCTGCCGCTGGCGATCAAGACCGTAAGCGCGGGCCAGACCTTTGTCAGTGAATGCCTGCGGGCCCAGCTGGTGGAAGCCGGGCCGGGTGACCAATCGCGACAGCCGCAATTGTCCGAAAAAGAGCGTGAGGTGGTACGCATGCTGGCCAGCGGCATGACCGTCAGCCAGATCGCGGCGCGGGTCAATCGCAGTGTGTCCACCATCAGCAAGCAGAAGAGCACTGCCATGAACCGGCTGTGCATTTCCACCGACGTAGACCTCTTCGCCTATGCCCGCAGTTGCGGCATGGTGCCCTGAGGCGGGCTATTGGCGCGGTGAATGTCAGTAGCCTTGGCGGCGCGGGCGGCTTATCGTGCGCCTATCTTTTTCGCCGTCGACGGAGCCTGCCCATGAGTGATGCCCACAACGCCCTGATCACCGAGTTCTACCGCGCGTTCCAACGCCTGGACGCCGACGCCATGAGCGCCTGCTACAGCGACGACGTGATCTTCAGCGACCCGGCGTTCGGTGAGCTGCGCGGTCGGGACGTCGGCGATATGTGGCGCATGCTCACCACCCGCGCCAAGGACTTCTCGCTGACCTTCGACCAAGTGCGCAGCGACGACACCCGCGGCAGCGCCCATTGGGTGGCGACCTACCTGTTCAGCGCCACCGGCAACACAGTGGTCAATGATATCCAGGCGCGTTTTGTGTTCCGTGACGGCAAGATCTGCGAGCACCACGACCACTTCGATCTGTGGCGTTGGTCGCGTCAGGCCCTGGGCACCAAAGGTCTGTTGCTGGGCTGGACGCCGCTGGTGAAAAACGCCGTACGCGCCCAGGCACGCAAAGGTCTCAAGGCATTCCAGGCCAGTCGTTGATAAGCTGGGCGCTCTTCTGGTTGACCGACTCGATCCGTGACGACTCCCACCGACCCCAAACCCTGGTTCGTTTACCTGGTGCGCGCCGCCAACGGCGCGCTGTATTGCGGCATCAGCAATGACCCGATGCGCCGCTTCGCTCAGCATCAAAGCGGCAAGGGCGCGCGGTTTTTCCAGTCCAGCCCGGCGGTGGCGCTGGTGTACACCGAGCAATGTGCAAGCAAAGGCGACGCCTTGCGTCAGGAACGGCTGATCAAAAAACTCAAGAAGAGCGCCAAGGAGTGCCTGGCCGCCAGTGGTGCATAGATTCGACTGATGGGTTCCCATCACGGCATCGCCACCCATTGCGCGCTAAGCTGGCAGCTCAACCTGACAACTGGACCCTGGCATGTCTGAGCTCATTCTTCACCACTACCCCACCTCACCCTTTGCAGAAAAAGCTCGGCTGCTGCTGGGCTTCAAAGGCCTGTCCTGGCAGTCCGTGCTGATCTCGCCGGTGATGCCCAAACCGGACCTGACCGCGCTCACCGGCGGCTACCGCAAGACTCCGGTGTTGCAGGTCGGCGCCGATATCTACTGTGACACCGCGCTGATCGCACGACGCCTGGAGCAGGAAAAAGCCGCGCCGGCGCTGTTCCCTCTCGGCCAGGAAATGATCACCCAGACCTTCGCCACCTGGGCCGACAGCGTGGTGTTCGCTCACGCGGTGAGCCTGGTGTTCCAGCCGGAATCGGTGGCGGTGCGCTTCGGCAAATTGCCGCCGGAAGCGATCAAAGCTTTTATGGCCGACCGCGCCGCGTTGTTCAGCGGCGGTTCGGCGAGCAAGCTGAGCGCCGACGTGGCCAAGCATCAATGGCCAGCGATCATGACGCGCCTGGAGCAACAGTTGCAGCGCGAGGCGGGGGATTTTCTGTTTGGCGAGCCGTCGATTGCCGACTTCTCCCTGGCCCATTCGCTGTGGTTCCTCAAAGCCACGCCAGTCACAGCACCCCTGGTGGACGCCTACCCGGCAGTGTGCGCGTGGCTGGGGCGCGTGCTTGGTTTCGGCCACGGCACGCCCAGCCAAATGACCGCCGAACAAGCGCTGGAGATTGCGCGCAACGCCACCCCGGCGGCGTTGCCGGACGAAGCGTTTGAAGACTTGAACGGCTTCCATCCCGGCCAGGCGGTGACCATCAGCGCGATCGACTACGGCGTCGACCCAGTGGCCGGCGAGCTGCTGTTTGCCGGGCGCGAGGAGCTGATCCTGCGCCGTAGCGACGAGCGCGCAGGCACTGTGCATGTGCACTTCCCGCGCTTCGGTTTCCGTATCCAGGCGCAGTGAATGAAATTATTTATCCACAACAGGTGAGGTAAACCATCCGCCCATCCGTGTAGTGCTTGAAACTGCGATCAATTCGCATTAACAGCGTTTTCTACACGGGTTCTCACAGCATGAAGTCGATGGCGGGCGGTTGGGTAAAACAGTGGCTGGGAGCCTCGGTACTGGCGGTGTCAGCGGTGGCTTTGCTGCCGTTGAGCGTGGCGCGGGCGCAGGAGCAGCAAAGCGCGCAGTTCGACTTTGCCTTGGCGGCCAAACCGTTGCCCCAGGCTCTCAGCGATTTCAGCCGGGTCACCGGAATCAGTGTGATCTACACCGATGAAGCGCCCTATGGCTTCAGCGCCCCGGCAGTGCGCGGGCAGATGAGCGCGACCCAGGCCCTGCAACGCCTGTTGGGCAACACCGGCATGACCTTCCGCCAGATCGACGCCCGCACCCTGGCCCTGGAACCCGTGCCCACCGAAGGCGCACTCAACTTGGGCGCCACCACCATCAGCGGCATAGGCCAACTTGACGACAGCACCAGCTACCAGCCGCCGCCCACCAGCTCGGTGATGCGCTCGCGCGGTCTATTGCTGGAAACCCCGCAAACCGTCAACGTGGTGCCGGCCCAGGCGCTGCGCGATCAGACCCCGCGCAACCTGGATGACGCCCTGGCCAATATCAGCGGTATCACCCAGGCCAACACCCTGGCCAGCACCCAGGACGCGGTGATGTTGCGCGGCTTTGGCGACAACCGTAACGGCTCGATCATGCGCGACGGCATGCCGGTGGTGCAGGGCCGCGCGTTGAACGCCACGGCCGAGCGGGTTGAAGTGCTCAAGGGCCCGTCGTCGCTGCTGTATGGCATCCAGGACCCGGGCGGCGTGGTGAACATCGTCAGCAAAAAGCCTGAATTGACCCCATCCACCGCCCTGACCGTGCGCGGTTCCACCTTCGGCGACGGCAAGAACGGCAGCGGCGGCAACCTCGACACCACCGGGCCGTTGGGCGATTCAGGGCTGGCCTACCGGTTGATCGTTGATCACGAAGACGAAGATTACTGGCGCAACTTCGGCACTCACCGCGAATCGCTGGTGGCGCCGTCCCTGGCCTGGTACGGCGATTCCACTCAACTGCTGTTCGCTTATGAGCATCGTGAGTTTCTCTCACCGTTCGACCGCGGCACGGCCATCGATCCCAAGACCAACCATCCGTTGGATATCCCGGCGACCCGCCGCCTGGACGAGCCGTTCAACAATATGGAAGGCCGCTCCGACCTGTACCGCTTCGAAGCCGATCACGATCTGAACGACGATTGGAAAGCTCACTTCGGCTACAGCTGGAACCGTGAAACCTACGACGCCAGCCAAGTACGCGTCAGCGCGGTGAACGCCAATGGCACCCTGACCCGCCGAATGGACGGCACCCAGGGCGCAATTACCACCGACCGGTTCGCCACCGCCAGCCTCGAAGGCAAGGTCAGCGTGCTGGGCATGCAACATGACCTGGTGTTCGGCCTGGATGACGAGTACCGCAAAATCTACCGCGCCGACCTGATCCGCCAGGCCTCGCGGGGCACGTTCAACTACAACAATCCGGTATACGGCAACGAAGTGGCGGGCAGCACCGTCAGCGCCGCCGACAGCGCCCAGACCGACCTGCTGCGCAGCGACTCGCTGTTCTTCCAGGATTCGATTCACCTGACCGACCAATGGATTTTCGTAGCCGGTGCGCGCTACCAGATGTATGACCAATACGCCGGCAAAGGCGTGCCGTTCAAAGCCAACACCGATGGCAACGGCCAGGCCTGGGTGCCGCGTGCCGGGCTGGTGTATCGCTACACCGATCAACTGTCGTTCTATGGCAGTTACACCGAGTCGTTCAAACCCAACTCCACCATCGCCGCCTTGGCCGATGGCAGCACGCTCACTGGCGATCTTACGCCCGAGCAGGCCAAGTCCTGGGAACTGGGGGCCAAGCTCGACATTCCCGGGCGCATCACCGCCAGCGCGGCGTTGTTCACCATCGACAAGCGCAATGTGCTGGTCTCGGTGGGTTCCGGCGCGAACACGATCTACAGCATCGCCGGCCAGGTGCGTTCCCGTGGCCTGGAACTGGACGCCACCGGCCAGTTGAGCGACCAATGGAGCGTGATCGGCAGCTATGCCTACACCGACGCCGAGGACATTAAGGACAACGACCCGACCCTGGAAGGCAACCGCTTGCAGAACGTCGCCAAACACACCGGCTCGCTGGCGCTGGCTTACGACTTCGGCAGCCTGTTCGGTGGCGATCAACTGCGCATGGGCGCGGGCGCGCGCTACGTGGGCGAGCGGGCAGGGGACGCCGCCAACGACTTCACCTTGCCGGGCTACACCGTGGCCGATGCTTTCGCCACCTACGACACCAAACTCGACGGGCAGAAGGTCAAGTTCCAGCTCAACGTGAAAAACCTGTTCGACCGCACCTACTACACCTCGGCGGCCAGCCGCTTCTTTGTATCGCTGGGGGACGCACGGCAGGTGTCGGTGTCGAGCACGCTGGAATTCTAAGGCTGGTGGTGAGCGCTGCGTGAGCTGCCTTTTGTGGTGAGCGGGCTTGTCGAATCGTCGCACCGCCCGCGCTGGGCTGCGAAGCGGCCCCAACTCTAGACGCCTCACTGCCAACTGGAGCTATGCAGCATCATCGATGGAGCGGCTTCGCCACCCAGCGCGGGCGGTGCGACGATTCGACAACCCGGCTCACCACCACGACAAATCCATGCCCCCCAGCAGCTTGCTCCACCGGCCCGCTCGCCACGGGCAGGTGGAGCTGTTAGCGTTGCCGCCACTGAAGATTTTGTGGAATTTGACACTGATGCATGTTGGACGATGGCTACCCCTGCTGTGCTTGAGCGTTTTCATGGGCGGTTGCGCGAGCGTTTCGCCAACCTCCACCCCGGCCATCCTTGACCATCTGATGGCCGACCCGGCCTTCAATGGCGCCACGGTCTCCTTGATGGTGCGCGACGCCCGCAGTGGTACCACCCTCTACCAGCACAACCCGCGCACGCGTCTGGTGCCGGCCTCCAACCTCAAGTTGTTGACCACTTCGGCGGCGATGGATGTGCTGGGGCCGCAATACCGGTTTTCCACTCAGGTACTGAGCACCGGCAGCCGCCAGGGCGAGCGGCTGGCGGGCAATCTGTACGTGCGCGGCTTGGGCGATCCCACCGTGCAGTTCGCCGATTACCAGGCGCTGGCGGCACAGTTGGCCAGCGATGGCGTGCGAGAAGTGCAGGGCGATCTGGTGTTCGACGACACCTGGTTCGACGCCGAGCGCCTGGGCGTCGATTGGGCCCAGGATGACGAAAGCACCTACTACGGTGCGCAGATCTCCGCGTTGACGGTGTCGCCCAACACGGATTTCGACGCGGGTACATTGATTGTCACCGCGAAAGCGCCCGTGGCCGTCGGCCAACCGGTGAGCGTTACCGTGAGCCCGGCCACCGACTACGTGCAACTGAGCAATCGCGCCATCAGCGGCCCCGGCAACACGTACGGCATTACCCGCCAGCACGGCACCAACTTGCTGCAATTGAGCGGTGCGCTGGCCCCCGGCAAGCAGAGCCGGCAGTGGGTGAGTGTGTGGGAGCCGACCCAACTGGTGGCGAACCTGTTTGAACAGGCGCTGGCTCAGCAGGGCATCAAGGTGCAGGGCCGGCGTGTGATTGGTGGCGCTACGCCTGCGACGGCCGCATTGTTGGCCGAACATCAGTCGGCGCCGTTGCAGGAGTTGATCACGCCGCTGCTCAAACTCTCGAACAACAATATGTCCGAGGCCCTGCTCAAGGCCATGGGACGCAAAACTGCGAATGCAGGCACGGCGGCGGCGGGCGTGGCGGCAGTGGCGGGCTTTATGACACGCCAGGGGCTGGACCCGGCCAGCCTGAGCCAGGTGGACGGTTCGGGCTTGTCGCGGCGCAATCTGGTGTCGTCCCTGACCTTCACCGAGCTGCTGCTGGCCAGCGCCAGACAACCCTGGTTCGACGCTTGGTATAACGCACTGCCGATTGCCGGCAATGCGGACCGCATGGTGGGTGGCAGCCTGCGCTATCGCCTGCGCGGGACGGCGGCGCAAAACAACCTGCATGCCAAGACCGGCTCCATGGCCGGCGTGTCGTCATTGAGTGGCTATATCACCGACGCCGACGGCCGGCGTCTGGTGTTTTCGATGGTCAGCAACAACTACCTGGGCAACGCCGCGCCGGTGCGCGCCGTGGAAAATCGCGTGGCCCAGGCCCTGGCCCAGTGGCGGGACTAGTTCAGGGCTGGTAGCCCATGCGCCAGCTTACGGCCCGGGTCGCCGCCAGTAATTGCTGGGCCGCCGGGCCGTCTTCATCGGCGTGGAACAGCGAGGTAGGGCCAACCACGGTCATTACCGCCGCCACCTGGCCGATGGCGTTGAACACCGGTGCCGACAAGGCGTCCACCCCCGGCATCAGCAAGCCGTGCACAAAGTGCAGGCCACGCTGGCGGATCTGTTCGCAGGCCGTGGCGTAGGTTTGATCGTCCGCCAGGGCGTGGGCGATGCCCGCCTCGATCTCCTGCTGGCGCAGCTCCACGGTTTCCCGCGAGGGTAGGTACGCACTGAACACCAGCCCGGTGGACGAACTGAGCAGCGGCAACACCGACCCCAGTTGTGTCACCACCGTCACCGCGCGCACCGCCGGCTCGATCTGCACCACGGTCGCGCCCTGATTGCCCCACACCGCCAGAAAGCAGGTCTCGTTCAGTTGGTCGCGCAGTTCCGCCAGGGGCAGCGCGCCGACTTTCAGCACGTCCATGCTGCCCAGCGCAGCCAGGCCCACGCGCAACGCTTCGCGGCCCAGGCCGTAATGGTTGGTGGCGGTGTTCTGTTCGGCGAACCCCGAGGCGATCAATGCTTGCAGGTAGCGATGCACTTTGCTCGCCGGCATCTGCACATGCTCGGCCAGGCGCGACAGCGACGTGGCCGGGGATAGTTCGGCCAGGGCCTTGAGAATATCGGTGCCCACTTCGGCCGAACGGACTTTTTGTTTACCGGTGTCGCGGGGCTTTTCCATGTAGGGGCGGGGTTCCGAAAGATGAATGGGCGTCTTTATAGCTTGACGCTCGACGGTGATCAAATTACGTTATGCGTAACTGGATTACGATAAAAACAACTTCCGCTCAGAGGACGATCCATGACCCTCGAATACCTGTCGGGCTTCGGCAATGAATTTGCCAGCGAAGCCCTGCCCGGCGCCTTGCCGGTCGGCCAGAACTCCCCGCAAAAAGCACCCTACGGCCTGTACACCGAACTGTTCTCCGGCACTGCGTTCACCATGACCCGCAGCGAAGCCCGGCGTACCTGGTTGTACCGCATCCAGCCGTCGGCCAATCACCCAGCGTTCGCCAAATTGGAACGGCAATTGGCCGGCGGTCCGTTGGGTGCGGTGACGCCCAACCGGCTGCGCTGGAACCCACTGGATATGCCTAGCAAACCGACCGATTTTATTGATGGTCTGGTCGCAATGGTCGCCAATTCGGCGTCGGAGAAACCCTCGGGTATCAGCATCCACCACTATCGCGCCAATCGCTCCATGGAGCGGGTGTTCTTCAACGCCGACGGCGAATGGTTGATCGTCCCCGAGCAGGGGCGCCTGCGTCTCGTCACTGAACTGGGCGTGCTGGAAGTGGAGCCGCTGGAAATCGTGGTGCTGCCCCGTGGCCTTAAATTCCGCGTCGAACTGCTGGACGCCCAGGCCCGCGGCTACATCGCCGAGAACCACGGCGCGCCGCTGCGCCTGCCGGACCTGGGGCCCATCGGCAGCAACGGTCTGGCTAATCCACGGGACTTCCTCAGCCCCGTCGCCCATTACGAAGACTTGCGGCAACCGACGACGTTGGTGCAGAAGTTTCTCGGCGAACTGTGGGCCTGCGAGCTCGACCATTCACCGCTGAACGTGGTGGCCTGGCACGGCAACAACGTGCCGTACAAATACGACCTGCGCCGCTTCAACACCATCGGCACCGTCAGTTTCGATCACCCGGACCCGTCGATTTTCACCGTGTTGACCTCGCCCACCAGCGTGCATGGCCTGGCCAACCTCGACTTCGTGATTTTCCCGCCGCGCTGGATGGTGGCCGAGAACACCTTCCGTCCGCCTTGGTTCCACCGCAATCTGATGAACGAATACATGGGCTTGATCCAAGGCGCCTACGACGCCAAGGCCGAGGGTTTCCTGCCCGGCGGTGCGTCGCTGCACAGCTGCATGAGCGCCCACGGCCCGGATGGCGAAACCTGCACCAAGGCCATCAATGTGGAGCTGGCGCCGCACAAGATCGATAACACCATGGCGTTCATGTTCGAGACCAGCCAAGTGCTGCGTCCCACCCAGTTCGCCCTGGACTGTCCGCACCTGCAACCTGCTTACGACGCGTGCTGGGCCTCACTGCCCGTCACCTTCAACCCGAATCGGAGATAACCCATGACTCAGCCTACCCCTGCCCGTAGTTGGGTAGCGTCCGCCAACGGTCACGCGGATTTCCCGCTGCAGAACCTGCCGCTGGGCATCTTCAGTCGCAATGACGAGCCCCCGCGCAGCGGCGTGGCGATTGGGGATTTCATCCTGGATCTTCACGCGGCATTGGACGCATTCGATGGCGAAGCCCGTCGTGCCGTGGAAGCGACTGCCGGCGGTCAACTGAACGGGTTGTTCGCCCTGGGCCGCGGCCCACGCGTGGCCCTGCGCGAGCGCCTGCTGGAGCTGCTGGCCGAGGGCAGCCCGCTGCAAGCCCGCGAGGCGCAGGTGCTGCACCGCGCGGCTGATTGCCAACTGCACCTGCCAGCCAAAATCGGCGACTACACCGACTTCTACGTTGGTATCGAACACGCGCAGAACGTCGGCAAGCTATTCCGCCCCGACAACCCGTTGCTGCCCAACTACAAGTATGTGCCGATCGGCTATCACGGCCGCGCCTCCACCGTGCGCCCCTCGGGCGTGGCTGTGCGTCGCCCCAAAGGCCAGACCCTGCCTGCCGGCCAATCCGAACCCACCTTCGGCCCCTGTGCGCGGTTGGACTACGAGTTGGAACTGGGCATCTGGATCGGCCAGGGCAACGCCATGGGCGAAGCGATCGCCATCGGTGACGCGGCCGAACATATCGCCGGTTTCTGCCTGCTCAACGACTGGTCGGCGCGGGATATCCAAGCGTGGGAATACCAGCCGCTGGGGCCGTTCCTGTCCAAGAGCTTTATTACCACCGTCTCGCCCTGGGTAGTCACGGCTGAAGCGTTGGCGCCGTTCCGCAAGGCTCAACCGGCACGCCCCGAAGGCGATCCGCAGCCGCTGCCGTACTTGCTGGATCAACGCGATCAGGCCGGCGGTGCTCTGGATATCGAACTGGAAGTGCTGCTGACCACGGCCGCCATGCGCGAACAAAACCTGCCGGCCCATCGCCTGGCCCTGAGCAACAGCCTGCATATGTACTGGACCGCCGCGCAGTTGGTGGCCCATCACAGCGTCAACGGTTGCCAACTGCAGCCTGGCGATCTGTTCGGTTCGGGCACCTTGTCCGGGCCGCAAGCCAGCCAACTCGGCAGCCTGTTGGAGATCACCGAAGGCGGTAAAAAAGTGATCGAGCTGCCGTCCGGCGAAGTGCGTAAATTCCTCGAAGACGGCGACGAAATCATTCTGCGTGCGCGCTGCAACCGTGAAGGCTATGCCTCCATCGGTTTTGGCGAATGCCGTGGCACTGTGGTCGCAGCACGCTGAGGAGGGCGGGGGATGGAACTCTATACCTATTACCGCTCTACTTCGTCGTATCGCGTGCGCATCGCTTTGGCGCTCAAGGGGCTGGCGTTCACGGCGGTGCCGGTCAACCTGCTGGTGCCGGCAGGGGGCGCCAACCGCCAGCCGGCGTACCTGGCCATCAACCCGCAGGGGCGCGTGCCGGCCCTGCGCACTGACGACGGCGACCTGTTGATCCAATCGCCGGCGATCATCGAATACCTCGACGAACGTTATCCACAGGTGCCGCTGCTGAGCCAAGACCTGGCGACCCGCGCCCACGAGCGTGCGGTGGCATCGATCATCGGTTGTGACATCCACCCGTTGCACAACTCCAGCACTCAGAACCTGTTGCGCCAATGGGGGCATGACGACACGCAGGTGCTGGCGTGGGTCGGGCACTGGATCAGCCAGGGCCTCGGCGCGGTGGAGCAACTGATCGGTGATCAAGGGTTTTGTTTTGGCGACCAGCCAGGCATGGCCGATGTGTTTTTGATCCCACAGTTGTACGCAGCCGAGCGGTTCAAAGTGTCGCTGGCCGATTACCCGCGTATCGGCCGTGTTGCGGCCTTGGCCAGGCAGCATCCGGCGTTTATTCAAGCCCATCCCGCCAATCAACCGGATACCCCTGAGGCCCCGTAAATCCGCTGTGCGACACCCATAAAAATAAGACAGGTACCTTGCGATGCACACTCAGATTGCCAGCTTTCGCGCGGCACTCGACGCCCGTCCGGTGTCGCGCTTCCAGTGGTTGATCCTCTTGTTGCTGGCGTTGCTGCTGGTGACCGATGGCTACGATGCCCAAGTGCTGGGCTACGTAGTGCCGGCGCTGGCCGCGGACTGGGGGCTGGAAAAAGCCGCGTTCGGCCCGGTATTCAGTGCCAACTTGCTGGGGCTCACCCTTGGCTCACTGCTGGTGACGCCACTGGCGGACCGCTTTGGCGTACGCCGGATTCTGTTGGCCTGCGTGCTGATCTACGCCAGCCTCACGGTGCTGATGGTGTTCGCCGACTCGCTGACCACGCTGATGGCCGCACGGTTTATCTGCGGGATCGGCATGGGTGGGGCGATGCCCAGTGCCATGGCCTTGATGTCGGACTATTCGCCACCGCGCCTGCGCACCCTGATGGTGACCTTGGCCGCGTGCGGCTTTTCGTTTGGTGGCGCGGCGGGTGGGTTCGTGGCCGCAGGATTTATTGAGCATTACGGGTGGGAGGCGGTGTTCCTGGCAGGCGGTGTAACGCCGCTGCTGCTGTTTCCGTTTCTGGTGTGGCTGCTGCCCGAATCCTTGCCGCGATTATTGCGGGACGCGCCGCCTTACTGGCGTCTGCAGCGGGTCACGGCGCGCCTGTTGCCCGACTGGCAACCGCCGTTGGCAAGCACCGCCGATGACCAGCAGGCGCGGGGCAGCCAATTGACGGTGGTTGAGTTGTTTCGCAACGGTTACGCCCGCCCGACCTTGCTGATCTGGGCAACCTTTTTCGTCAGCCTGATCCTGCTGTATTTCATGATCAGCTGGCTGCCGTCGTTGCTGTTGGAAAGTGGCCTGGCACTCAAGCAGGCCAACCTGGTGACGTCGATGTTCCTGTTTGCCGGCACCTTGGGTGCCATCGGCATGGCCTGGTTTGCCGACCGCCTGAAAAATAAAGTCCGCCTGCTGTGCGGGGTGTTGTTCGCGGCCGGGCTGTGCACCGTGCTGTTGGGCTTGAACCACGATAATCCGCGCTACTTGGTAGCGTGCGTGTTTGCCGCCGGCTTCTGCATCATCGGTGGGCAACTGACGTTGAATGCCTTCGCCAGCAACTTCTACCCGGCCCACGTGCGCGCCACCGGCACGGGCTGGGCACTGGGAGTGGGGCGCTTCGGCTCGATCCTCGGGCCGTTGCTGGGCAGTCTGCTGCTGGCAATGCAGGTACCGGTGCAGCAGATTTTTTTCTTCTGCGCGGTTCCGGCGGTGATGGCTGCGTTGTTGATCATCCAGGTGCGCTCGCCACAAAAAACCTCGCGCCTTAACTAGAAGCCAACGTGTTGGTCAATGCACCACCGTGTTGGGCGGCAGATGCCCCAACCGCTCGGTCAGGCGCAGGCGTTGGATCGGGTCTTCGCTGAGCAGCAGCGCATGCTCCAGATCGAAGCGTTCGGCGTTGGGGCAGTCCAGGCGTTGATACAGGCTGGCCCGTGCCAGGTAATCGGCGGCGCTGGCGTTGCCCAGTTCCAGCACGCGCTCGGCGTCGATCAGCGCCGCCAGTGGATCGTCATTGGCCAAGTGCAATTGGCGCAGGTTGCGCGACAAGCGTTGGAGCATTGAGCGCGGTTCGGCGGTATGCAGGTGTTCGGCCTGCAACTTTAGGTTGGGGCCATATTGGCGTTGCAGCAGTTCGCGGCAATCGTTGGTGTAGAGGCGCCGACCGCCGCAGGGGTCCAACAAGTGATCAGCGCCGGGGACGCGTAGCAGGAAGTGCCCTGGGAAGTTCACGCCGACCATGGGAATATGCAGGCGCCGCGCCAGTTCCATGGCAATCAAGCCCATGGCCAGGGGCTGCCCGCGTTTGCGCAGCAGGACTTTATCCAACAGCGCGGCGGCGGGGCGCAGGGGCGTGAAGTCATCCTGGGCAAACCCCAGATCGTTCATGCGCCGCAGCAGCGGTTGGCCCAATTCATCCGCCGGCAGCACGGGCATGCCTGCGCTCACCTGTTGTTGCAGCAACCCCAGTTCTTGCAGAATCTGCAACGGTTGCACCGTCGCGTCATGTTCGGCGGCAATCCACAGCGCGGCCTCGAACAGTGCAGGGGGCGAGCGTTCCAGGCAGGCGAAAAAGGCTTGGCGGGGCTTCATTGCATTCTCCGGCGGATGCCCCCGTTTTAGCCTTGCTGGGAATTTTCGTCCAGTGACTTAAGAAAGATCCTGCGCGCTTATGTCGCAGAACCTACAAAATCGGACGACTTATTCCAGCGCACTTCGGCAGTTTTCTGCTGCAAGCCTATACTTGGCGACACAAGAAGTGATTCGGGAGCTCGACGATGTTTGCTCTCATGCACCGCACCCGCCTTGAATCGCTGCACCTGAGCATCGACCCGGTGACAGGCTTGAAGGCGGTCATAGCTATTCACAACAGCCGCCTGGGGCCCGCCCTGGGCGGCTGTCGTTACCTTGCCTACCCCGACGACGAAACGGCCGTGGCCGATGCGGCGCGCCTGGCCCAAGGCATGAGCTACAAAGCCGCCCTGGCCGGGTTGCCGGTTGGTGGTGGCACCGCGGTGATCCTGCGGCCCGCCCATGTTGAAAGCCGCGCGGCGCTGTTCGAAGCCTTTGGGCGCTGCGTGGAACAACTGGATGGCCGCTACATCACGGCCATCGACAGCGGCACCTCGGTGGCCGACATGGATTGCATCGCTCAACAAACCCGTTTCGTCACCAGCACCACCGCCGCCGGCGACCCTGCGCCCCACGCCGCCATGGGCGTGTTTACCGGCATCCGCGCCACGGCCATGGCGCGCTTGGGCAGCGACAACCTCGAAAGCCTGCGGGTGGCCATACAAGGCCTGGGCAACGTCGGCTACGCCCTCGCCGAACAGCTGCACGCCGCCGGCGCCGAATTGCTGGTGAGCGATATCGACCATGGCAAGGTGCAACTGGCCATGGAACAGTTCGGCGCACACCCCATCGCCAACGACGCCTTGCTCAGCACCCCCTGCGACATTCTTGCGCCCTGCGGCCTGGGTGCGGTGTTCAACCGTACCAGCGTGGGCCAACTGCGTTGCGCCGCCGTGGCCGGTTCCGCCAGCGCCCAACTGACCAACCTGCAAGTGGCCGATCAGTTGGAGGGGCGCGGCATTCTTTATGCGCCCGACTATGTGATCAATTCCGGCGGCCTGATCTACGTCGCGCTCAAACACAGCGGCGCCGAACTGCCCACCATCACCGCGCACCTGTCGAACATTGGCTCACGCCTGACCGAAATCTATGCCCATGCCCAAGCCGAAAAACGCTCGCCCGCACGGGTAGCGGACGAACTGGCCGAGCGCCTGCTCTACCAATGAGCGGCGATTAAAAAGGCCCTGAATCAATGATTCAGGGCCTGTTCAATTCGGGCTTTACTCTGCCGGCGGGTTGAGCAACTCGGACAACGCGTCCGGCTGACTCTTGAATGCCTTGGCAAATACATCGCGGTTCTTCGCCATGTAGATCCCGGCTTCCTCCACCTGCTGCTCGCTCAAGGACGGCACGGCTTTCTGCAACACTTCTGCCAGCAACTCAGCGAGTTCAAGCATTTTGTCATGACGGTCAGCTTCGGCTTTATCCATGAACAAACGCTCCAGATCTCGGCTGCTGCGGTATACCACTTCGACGGCCATTCACCACCTCACATGCCTTCACGATAGTTGTCTTTTGCGACTACTGTATTTATATACAGCGAAAAGGGTAAGCCAAACCGTGGGGTTTGGGTAGCAGTTTTTTAATGTAGTAGGGAAATGGACGTGTGGGACGACGCATCAAGGCTATCAGGCTGCCGGTGTGCCTCATGTCATGCTGACATCATCTCACTTTCTACGCTCTGGCCTTTTTTCTGCATGCAGAACAACCGTCACGTCCAACCCGCATTATCCGGTCGAACCGACCTAAGGAAGCATCATCGTGAAAATCAACTGGGCCGAAAAGTTGCGCCACCAGGTCCATGGCCTGGCCGAGTCGCTGGGGAACCTGTTTGTGGAGTCGTTCCACTACCTGGCGCTGTTCGCCATTGGCGCGGTCACGGCCTGGGCGGCGGTGATGGAGTTTCTGGGGATGCTGGAGAACGGGCACATCAAGATCGATGACATCTTGCTGCTGTTCATCTATTTGGAATTGGGCGCGATGGTTGGGATTTACTTCAAGACCAACCACATGCCCGTGCGCTTCCTGATCTACGTTGCGATCACTGCGCTGACACGTCTGTTGATCTCCAACGTATCCCATCACAACCCGCCGGACCTGGGCATCATCTACCTGTGCGGCGGGATTCTGCTGTTAGCGTTCGCGATCCTGGTGGTGCGTTACGCATCGTCGTCGTTCCCTTCGGTGAAGGTCGAAAGCCCGCGGCGCAAAGGCGAGGCGAGCCTGGAGACCGAGAAGGGTGAGCTTTAAAGCCCGACGCTGAACGGCAGGTCACGGGCCGGCGGTGGCTGCATAAGTTTGTGGTTGTCGCCGTCGGTCATGATCGCCAGGATTTCCATGGCGCTGTGGCCCTGCTCGATGGCGATGCCGAACTGGATGCTCTGCACCAGGCGCTTGAGCCGTTCGGGGTCGTTGCGTTGCTCGGCACTGATCATGCGCTTGGCTACCACGCCCGTCTCATTCGAGAGGGTGAGCATGATGCTGCCGTCGAGCCGTTGAATGCTCAGGTTGACGCGATATTTTGGGCTGAATGTGTCGGTGATGATCTGAAAAGGATTGTCCATGGTGCGTTACCGCCTGATAAGAACATGCAGTCATTGACGACCGGTGTCTGGATTAGTTCGCATTGCCTGACCACCGGCCAATTCGTCGCTGAGGGGCACAAATTCCGTTTGCCTCAAGAGCCTTACAGCAAGGGCCGTGCCGTATACCGACCATCCCAATGTGGGAGGGGGCTTGCCCCCGATAGCGCTGGGTCAGTCAGCCCATCTACCACTGACCCACCGCCATCGGGGGCAAGCCCTCTCTCACAATTGTTTCAGGCCCGTGATCTATTTCAGGGCACTACCGGCAAAACGATCTCACACAGCGCAATCAGCACTCCACCCAGCTCACCGCCAGGCCTCCCCGAGAGGTTTCTTTGTACTTGTCATGCATGTCGGCGCCGGTGTCGCGCATGGTGCGTATCACCCGGTCGAGGGAAATGAAGTGCTTGCCGTCGCCGCGCAAGGCCATTTGGGTTGCGTTGATCGCCTTGACCGCCGCGATGGCATTGCGCTCGATGCACGGTACTTGCACCAGGCCGCCGACGGGGTCGCAGGTCAGGCCCAGGTTATGTTCCAGGCCGATTTCGGCGGCGTTTTCCAATTGCCCGGGCGTGGCGCCGAGGATCTCGGCCAAGCCGGCGGCGGCCATGGCGCAGGCCGAGCCGACTTCGCCCTGGCAACCGACCTCGGCCCCGGAGATCGAGGCGTTTTTCTTGCACAGGATGCCGACGGCGGCTGCGGCCAAAAAGAAATTGACCACGTCGTCGTCAGACGCGTCGGCGTTGAACTTCATGTAGTAATGCAGCACCGCCGGGATGATGCCGGCCGCGCCGTTGGTCGGTGCCGTGACCATGCGCCCGCCCGCGGCGTTTTCTTCGTTGACGGCCAGGGCGAACAGGTTGACCCACTCCATTGCCGACAAGGTGGACGTGATGACATTCGGTTTGCCGATTTCCAACAAGTTGCGGTGCAATTTTGCCGCGCGGCGCGGAACGTCGAGGCCGCCAGGCAAGATGCCTTCATCGCGCAAGCCTTGTTCGACGCATTCGCGCATCACCGACCAGATATGTAGCAGACCGCTGCGAATGTCTGCGTCACTGCGCCACGCACGTTCGTTGGCCATCATCAGCTCCGACACCCTTAAACCGTGCTGCTTGCACAGCGCCAGCAGTTCGGCGGCGCTGGAAAAGTCATAAGGCAATGCCACATCGCT
This sequence comes from Pseudomonas rhodesiae, assembly GCF_013285305.1. Classification (NCBI taxonomy): domain Bacteria; kingdom Pseudomonadati; phylum Pseudomonadota; class Gammaproteobacteria; order Pseudomonadales; family Pseudomonadaceae; genus Pseudomonas; species Pseudomonas rhodesiae. The sequence goes on from NZ_CP054205.1 coordinate 1,347,082, forward strand.
GACCGGCGTGATGCCCGACGCCGCCTCGGCCGCCTCGATGATGAAACCGCCGCCCACCGAGTAGTACGTTTCTTCACTCACCAGGCCATGGTCGCCATAGGCATGTAGGGACATGGCGTTGGGATGGTAGGGCAAGCTCTCTTCGAGCAGCAGGAGGTCGGCGTGCCAGTTGAAGGCGATATCCTCGGTGCCTGCCAGCAGTAAACGGCCGCTGTCGCGCAGTTGCTGAATACGCGGATTGATCGAGGAGGGGTCGACCTGATCCGGCCACTCGCCCATCAACCCCATTAAGCAGGCGCGATCCGTGGCATGGCCGACACCGGTGGCGGACAGCGAGCCATACAGGCGCACTTCGACGCGGCGGGTGCGGCTGAGCAATTGTTGCTCCGTCAGCGCCTTGGCAAAGGTCGCGGCTGCGCGCATGGGGCCGACGGTGTGAGAGCTGGACGGGCCGATGCCGATTTTGAATAGGTCGAAAACACTGATAGCCATGCTAAAGCCTTACAAGCAATGGAGTGGGAATCGCTGCCATTTTTTGTAGGACGAGCGCAATTGGCGCGATACTGAGCGCCTGTAACACCACTGACCAACGAATTCTCCTAAGAAACCCTTTAGCAGGACTAAACCCTATGGTTCGGCCACTCCATGGTCAGACGTACGTCTGGCTGCATGTTTTCTCCTGTGCGGCGCGGCATTTGTCTTTCACCCGCTGCGCCGAAGAACTGCACATCACGCCGGGGGCGGTGAGTCAGCAGATTCGCCAATTGGAGGAGCGCCTAGGCTTTCGCCTGTTCCATCGGCGCGCCCGGGGCGTGGAACTCAGTGCCGAGGGGCAGCGATTAGCGGCGACGGTGGGGGAGGCCTACGGCAGCATCGACGCCGAGTTGCGGCGGCTGGACGCGGGCATGATCAGCGGCACCTTGCGGCTGCGGTCGATCCCGTCGTTCCTCGGTAAGTGGTTGACCCCGCGCTTGCCGCGTCTGCAGCAACGCTTTCCGGATATCCAACTGCGCCTGGTCGCCGAAGACAGCAGCGTCGCCCTGCACGAAGGCGACTTCGACCTGGCCATCGACCTCAACGACGGCAGCTACCCTGGCCTTTTATCCACAGCCTTGCTCGACGAACAGATCTTCCCGGTGTGCGCGCCGAGCCTGCTGCGCGGACGCCCGCCGTTGCATGGCCCCGTCGACCTGGCGCATTTCCCGCTGTTGCACGACATCACCGCCTGGCGTGGGAGTTATGAGTACGCCGAGTGGGAGTTCTACTTGAATGCCATCGGCTGTCACGACGCCGATGTGCGCCGCGGCCATACCTTCAACCGCAACCACCTGACCATCGAAGCGGCCATCGCCGGCATGGGGGTGGCCATTGCGCGGCGTACCTTGCTCAACGATGAGCTGGAGCGCGGCACCTTGATCGTGCCGTTCGGCCTTGCCGTGCCGAACCACAAACGTTACGTGTTGCTGTACGCGCCAGGCGCGTTGAGCCACCCGGGCGTGCGCGCGGTACATGACTGGCTGGTAGAGGAAGCGGGGGTTTTTCGCAGTTTGCACCCGTTGGGAGAGGCGCAATGATGAAGATCGATAGGACGTAAGAAGATGTAACTAACTCCCCACCCTACCAGCGTTTTTGCTTGTCGTCAGGGTTAATTTGTAATGTAGGATTTATCTTTGCAAAGGGGTTGAATTGTTTCCGCAGGTGCTCAATTGTGTAATCAAGAGGTCATGGTTTCACCACAACGGTGTTGCAGTTTGTGATCTCTCGCGAGCTAGCTGAAATAAGGGAAGAACTATGCAAATCCAAGTCAATAGCGATAACCATATTGAAAGCAGCATCCGACTGGAGGAGTGGGTACGTACTACCATTGAGAGCACGCTCGAACGTTATGAAGAAGACCTGACCCGTGTCGAGGTCTACCTGCGGGATGAGAACGGCGACAAGCCTGGCCCCCATGATCTGAGTTGCCGCCTGGAAGCGCGGCCAAAAGGCCATCAAGCGCTGTCGGTATTGCACAAGGCCGATACCTTGGAACAAGCGATCGACGGTGCAGCGACCAAGCTGGACCACGCGCTGGAACACCTGTTCGGTAAACTGCAAGGCAAGCCTCGCGCTGCCGGCAAAGGCCAGCCGACCACCAAAGTCAACGAAGATGAGCTTGAACAGGAGTTCCTGGAAAAAGAACGCGCCGTTTTCAACGGCTGATCACTGACCGTTCTGTCATCCCCTCTGGAAACGGGCCTGCACACGCAGGCCCGTTTTTCGTTACTGGACTCGTCGGAAAAAGTACCCGCTCAACAGCCCCAACCCAGCCGCTCCCAACCCCGCGAATACCATCGCCCAGCCAGCCCCGTGGCGCAGCGCCGCCTGTGCATCCGCCGTTGTCAGCCCCGCCGCGTTGAGTTTGCCCGCTGCAAGTTGCTGGCTGATGGCCGGCCATGTCTGGGCCGAGCTGGCAGGCAGCACACTGCCCAGGTAGTGGCTGATGCCCAGCAATACCACCAGGCCCATCAGCGCAATAGCGAGCGCCAACGTAATCAGGCGCGCGCTCAGATCGATGCCCGACGCCATTCCCGCCCGATCCGCCGACACCGAACCGGTAGTGGTGTTGGTGGTTGGGGAATTGATCAGCGCCAGGCCCACGCCGGCGATCACACAACTGGCCAGTATCCATCCGACAGCGGCGTGCTCGGCTTGGTTAGCGGCGGCCATCGCCAGAAAACCCGCCCCCATCAAACCCAGGCCCAGCGGAATGATGCGCTCGGCACCATGGCGCAATGCCAGGCGCTCGGCTAGAGGCGGCACCAGCAAGGTGGGCAGTGTGTAGGCGAGCAGCGCAGCGCCGGTAGTGAGGGTGTCGTAGCCCAGGCCGGTCTGGAAATACAGCGGCAGGTAGATCATGAATGGCCAAAAACTGACGTTCATGCCGATCGACCCCATCAGCGCGCCATTGAAGCGGCGAATGCGGAACACCGAAAAATCGAACATCGGGTGCGCACTGTGCCGTTCGATCTGCACGAACAACAATAAGGCGGCCGCTGACAGACTGGCCCAGCCCAGCATCGCCGGCGTGGCGAAGCCGTTTTCGCTGCCCTGGGTGATGACATACACCAGGGCAAACACCGCCAATGTCAGGGTCAGCATGCCGCCGATATCCAGGCGGTAGGCGGCCGGATCGCGGGATTCCTGCACACTGATGCGCAACAGCAACAGGGTGAACAGTGTCAGCGGCACATGCACCAGAAACACCCAGCGCCAATCCGCGACCGCGAGGATCAACGCGCCGACCATCGGCCCGAAGCCCAGGCCGATACCGGCGATCACACCCCAGATGGCGAATGCCCGCGCCCGTGCCGCCGGTTCACGGAACAGATGCGAGAGAATCGCGAACTGGCAAATCATCATCGCCCCGGCGCCGATGCCCTGAACAAAGCGTGCCGTGATCAGGGTGGCGGCGCTGTCGGCCAGCCCGCAGGCCAGTGACGCCAGCCCAAATAGCCACAAGCACAGCACGAGCACGCGTCGCCGCCCAAAGCGATCAGCCAGGGTGCCGGCCGCCATCAGCACGCTGGTGCAGGCCAGGGTGTAGGCATTCATGATCCATTGGGCGTCTTGGAAACCCGTGCCGAGTGCATGTTCAAGTGTGGGCAGAAGCACGGGCACGCTGGAGATTTCCAGGCCGAACATCAGCGCCACCAGGCACACGGCGGTGAGGGCGATGGCCTGTCGGGGAGCGCGCGCGGGGCTGGCGGTCAAGGTATCGGCGGCGGGCATGGGATTCTCCTGTAAACAAAAATGGATTAGCTATTTTCAGGGGAATTGAATTCTTTATCCGTGATAAGTTTTCCGCCAGTTAGGGAATTAAAGGCGACAATCACATCATGGTCACCCCCCGTTTCGATGGCGTTGAATTGTTTTTGCAGATCGTTGAAAGCGGCAGCCTGACTGAGGCCGCCGAACGTTTGCACCTCACGCGGTCCGCCGTTGGCAAGGGCTTGGCGCGGCTGGAAGCGCGGCTGGGCACCTGTTTGCTACAGCGCTCCACTCGCCGTCAACGTCTGACCGAGGATGGCCAGGCGTACTACGAACATTGCTTGCGCGCCCAGGCGGAGCTGGAGGCTGCCGAATCGGTGCTGCAAAGCGGTCGGCAGCAACCGCGCGGGCGCCTGCGGGCGAGCGTACCGTTGGCGTTCGGTCATCACTACGCGGCGCCGGCGCTGTGGGGCTTGATGGACCGGTATCCAGGGCTGGAGGTGGAGATTTGCTTCGCCGATCGGCTGACGGACCTGGCGCAGGAAGGGTTCGATATTGCCGTACGCATCGGCGCATTGCCCGATACCGACCGGCTCAGCGCACGACGCCTGGGCGAACAAGTGATGGGCTTGGCCGCGTCACCGGCGTACCTGCAGCGCACGGGACCGATCCATCATGTCGACGACCTTGCCAGTCGCCGTAGCATCGCCTATCGCAGCCAACCTACGCAGCGTGCCGGCATCGCCTCGCCGTTGATCATGGACGACCTACAGGCCGTGGCCGATGCCGCGATGGCGGGTGTCGGCCTGGCGTGGTTGCCGAGTTGGTTGATTGCCCATTACGTGCTGCGTGGGCAATTGGTGGCGGTGCTGCCGGACTGCCGTGAGCAGCCCGCACCGATCCATGTGATCTGGCCAACGGCCACTCACCTGCCGGCCAAGACGCGCTGTGCCATCGACGCGCTGGTGGCCGGCACGCCCTCGTGCCTGGCGGGCAGTTGATCAGAACGCGATGGAGGTCTGCACATACACCGTGCGCGGTTCGCCGACGTATTTGCCCTTGTTGTTGTCATCGAACGAACGGGTGAAGTACTGCTTGTTGAAGATGTTTTTCACCCCGACCGCGACGTTCAGGTCCGACAGCTGCGGGCCGAAGTCGTATGCCGCGCGGCTGCTGAACAGCATGTAGCCGGGGATGCGTCCATTGGCACCGTCGGCGGTTTCGGCACGGGTGTTGGCGTTGTCGGCAAACTGGCTGCTCTGGTAGCTGCTGTCGAGGTTGAGCTTCCAGGGGCCTTCGGTGTAACCCACGCCCAGCGTGCCCTTGTGTTTGGACGAGAAGGGCACGCGGTTGCCTTTGTTTGGGCCGTCTTCGCGGATGGTGGCGTCGACATAGGCGTAGGACGCGTACACGTCGAAACCGGCCAGTGCCGGGCTCAAACCGTCGAGGGCGTAGTTCACGCTGGTCTCGATGCCCTGGTGCCGGGTTTCGCCACGGGCGATCACCGAATCGTTGGTCTGGTTGCTTTCGTACTGATTGTCGAAGTTGATCAGGAACGCGCCGATTTCCGCGCGCAGGGTGCCGTTGTCATAGCGGGTGCCCAGTTCCCAGGTGCGGGCTTTTTCCGGTTTGACTTCGCCGCTGGTCACGCGATTGGGCATCTGGCTGTATTGCACGCTGCCGAACGAGCCCTCGGTGTTGGCGTAGAGGTTCCAATCGTCGGTGACGTGATACAGCACGTTGAGCGCCGGCAACGCGGTGTTGTAGTCGCCCTTGTACTTGACGTTGCTGAGGTTGTTGGTCTGCTGGGATTCGATCATCTCGTAGCGAATGCCCGGGGTGAGGGTCCATTTGCCGATATCGATCCGGTCGTCGATGAAAAACGCATTGGCTTCGGTGCCGCCCCGGGTGTCGCGGTCGTTGCGGCTATCGGTGTTGGGGAGCTGCTGGTTATTGGCGTTGATCGGTGTGCGGTAGCGCAGTTCGTGGCCGGCTTCGTTGATATAGCGGTAGCCGACGCCGACTTCATGGCTGGTCGGGCCGAGGTCGAAGCCTTGGGCGAAGCGGGTTTCCAGACCGCGTACCCAGTATTCACGCGGCGACAGCGACAGGAACGTGCCCTGATCCAGGTAACCGCTGCGAAGGGTCTTGGTGAAGAAGCTGTTGACGGTAAATTCGCGACGGTCCTGCTCGTAGCGGTAGCCAACGTTGAACATCGTGCGGCGACCCCAGAATTTGTCGTAGGGGCGGGTGGACTGATACGGGTCGGCCTTGTAGTCCGCGACGTTCAAGCCGCCGGGCATATCGGCCTGGCCTTCGTAGTACTGCGCCATGGCATTGAAGCTGTTGGCGTCGTCGAGTTGGTACTTGCCTTTGAGAATCAGGTCGTCGATGCGTGTGTCGCTGTGTTCGCGCCAGTCGCCGCCCCGGGTGCCGGAGTACAGCAGCGCGCCGCCCAGGCCATTCTCGGCAGTGCCGCCGGCCAGCAGGTTGCCAGTGGTCTTGAAGCCATCGTGGCTGGAGGATGGGCTGGTTTCAGTCTGCAGGCCGCCTTTGACGGTGGGGGCGTCCGGGGTCGCACGGGTCACGAAGTTGACCACGCCGCCGACGTTCTGTGGGCCGTAGCGTACGGCGCCGCCACCGCGTACCACGTCCACCGCGTCCATATTGCCCATGCTGATCGGCGCGAAGGACAACTGCGGCTGGCCATAGGGCGCGAACGGCACCGGAATTCCGTCCATCAGCACAGTAGAGCGCGAGGCCAAGCGCGGGTTAAGGCCACGGATGCCGAAGTTGAGCGCCATGTCGTGGCTGCCGGTGCCGTTGTTGTCCGGGGCGTTGACGCCGGGGATGCGGTTGAGCACGTCGCGGGCCTGGGTGGCACCTTGGCGTTCGAACTCTTCGCGGCGGATCACGTCGCGGGCGCCGGGGTGTTCGAATACGTTGGTCTGTGCCGCATCGCCGAGCCAGTCGCCGACCACGCTGGAAGTACCCAACTCAATAGTGGCCGGTGCGCTGGCCGGTTGCACGCTGTAGGCGTTGTCGCCCTCGGCGCGTGCTTGCAGGCCGGTGCCTTCCAGCAGCTTTTGCAGGCCGTCGGCCGCACTGTAGTTGCCGGATAGGCCGCGACTCTGCAGGCCGGCGGTGACCTCGGAGCTGAACGAAATCAACACGCCAGCTTCGCGGCCAAATTGATTGAGCGCCGCCTCAAGGGAGGCGGGGGCGATGTGATAAGGCTTGGTCTCGGCCGCCATCACCGACGGCAGCACCGTCAGGCTGAGGCTGGCGCCGAGCAGCAGTTGGCGCAGGGTGCGGGCGAGAAGGGTGGGTTGCTGGGGCATGAAGGGCGGTCCTGAGAAGGAAGGATCAAGGGGGCTTTCCTTCTCTGTCACGCGAGGTACGGAAAACGGCTCACGGTGTTTGGAAATAATTTAAGCGCGGGCCTGCACCGTGACCCAGTAGCGGGTGAAACGCCGGACTTTCACCGGCAGGCTTATTTCCAGCAGGTCGAGGATGCGTTCGCTGTCATCCAATGGATAGCTGCCGGAAATCAGCAGATTGGCCACCTGCGGATCGCAATTGAGCTGGCCGCGGCGATAGCGTCCCAGTTCGCCGAGGAAGTCCTCCAGGCGCATATGGGCGGCCATCAGCATGCCTTCGGCCCAGGCGCCGCTGTTGGCGTCGGTGGCGCGCGGCGTGTCCCAGCCCTTGCGGGTGAAATTGACCTGGCGCATCGCCTCCACCATCAGCGGCAGGCCGCTGTAGGTGTTGGGCATCACCTCGACGCGGCCATTGAGCACCGCCACTTGAGTGTGATCGTTGAACTGGCGCACATTGACGCGCGCGGCTTGGCTGCTGAGCAGGCCCTGGCTGGTCAGCACTTGCAGCGGGCTACTGCCGGAGTTGGCGTTGAGCAGGATCTCGCCTTCGAGCAGGCGCACCAGGCGTTGTTCGCCATCGAAATGCACATCCACCGCGCTGCCGGTGTTGAGCTGCAATTGGCTGCCGTCCGCCAACTGTACCTTGCGTCGCTGGCCGACGGGGCTGCGGTAGTCTGCGGTCAGCGGCGGCAGGATGTGCTGCTGGCGCAGGCTCCAGGCCGCGGCCGAGCCGGCACCCAGGATCAACAACAACTTCAACGCCTGGCGCCGACTGTTGGAGGTTGGCGCATTCAGCGCTGCGTGGGCCAAAGGCGAAGGCATGCCGCGCAGGCGTTGATTGACGCGTTGGATATGCTCCCAGGCGCGCTGGTGTTCGCTGTGGGCGTTCAGCCACTGCTGCCAGGCGGCCTGCTGACGCGGGGTGAGCGCGCCTTGCTGCATTTCCAGCAGCCAGTGCACAGCTTGTTCAGCCACCTGGTGGGAAACGTTCATAGGGCGAAGTAGCAGCGCAGCGCCGCTTTATGCAGGTGGCGTTTGACGGTGGCGATGGAGATGCCCAACTCGGCGCCGATCTGCGCGTAAGTGAGGCCGTCGAGCTGGGCCAGCAGAAAGGCGCGTTTGACCTGAACGGGCAGGCCGTCGAGCAATTGGTCCAGCTCCATCAGGGTTTGCAGGATGACTGCGCGTTCTTCTTCCGAGGGCGCTACCTGCTCGGGCATCTGCGCGAGAGTTTCGAGGTAGGCGCGTTCGAGGTCCTGGCGGCGATAGAAGTTGTACAGCACGCGCTTGGCCACGGTGGTGAGGAAGGCGCGCGGTTCGATCAGCGTCGGGGTTTCGCGGGCGGTGAGCACGCGGATAAAGGTGTCCTGGGCCAGGTCGGCGGCACTTTCCGGGCAGCCGAGCTTGCGTCGCAACCAGCCGATGAGCCAGTGGTGATGGTCGTTGTACAAAACTTCGACGGTGTTGGACGGCGACAACGCGAACACTCCGCAAGCATCGGTAGGCGTTAGAGAACAAGAATTGTTCGCATTGTAGGGCCAGCAACGAGGTTCGGCAATCGGAACGGGGAGGTGATTCATCCGTTCTGTTTTGCTTATGAGAATATTTATCATTAATATTGCGCGCTGACGAACCTGGCGCCCTCCCATGAAAAGCAAACCCTCACTGCCTCTGGCTTACCGCTTTGCCGTCACGTCACGTGTGTTGGCGGCGGTCATTGGCGGCTACCTGATGGCCTCCCTGGCCAGTATCTGCCTGGCGCTGTGGTTGCCGACTTCTCGTGCCGACGCGGTGATCACCGGGATGATGAGTTCCTTTTTGTTCTATCTACTGGCCGTGCTCTGGTGCTTTGCCTGCCGTAGCGCCATGCGCGCCTGGCTCGGCGTGATGCTGCCCAGTGCGGTGTTTGCCACCCTGGCGGGTCTGGGGTTTTGGATGGCGCGTACATGAAAGAAGGCTTCCGTCAGGCCATGGCCTGGTTGCACACCTGGGCCGGGTTGATCTTCGGCTGGCTGCTGTTCGCGATTTTTCTGACGGGCACCCTGGCCTATTTCAAGGAAGAGATCAGCCACTGGATGCAGCCTGAAGTACAGGCGCATCCGCTGGACGACGTGCGCAGCCTGAACGTGGCGCAACAGTACTTGCAGGAAAACGCCCCGACCGCCGCGCGCTGGTTTATCAACCTGCCGGATGCCCGCGACCCCGGCCTCTCGGTGATGTGGCAAGACAAAGTCGACCCCGGCAAACGCGGCAATTTCATACAGAAAACCCTCGACCCGCTGACCGGCCTCGCCGTGCAGGCTCGGGAAAGCATGGGCGGCGAGTTCTTCTATCGTTTCCACTTCCAACTGCAAATGCCCCATCCGTGGGGGCGCTGGTTGTCCACCCTGGCCGCGATGGTGATGTTGGTGGCGCTGATCACCGGCATCATCACCCACAAAAAAATCTTCAAGGACTTCTTCACCTTCCGCCCGCGCAAAGGCCAACGTTCCTGGCTCGACGGGCATAACGCCGTGGGTGTGCTGGTATTGCCGTTCCATTTGATGATCACCTACAGCAGCCTGGTGATTTTCATGAGCATGGTGATGCCGGCGCCGATCCTGGCCTCCTACGGCAACGACACACGGGCATTCTTCAGCGAAGTATTCCCGGCCACCGATAACGCCCCGGCCCTCGGCCAGCCTGGCCGCTTGCTGCCGTTGGCGTCGATGTACGAACAGGCGCGAGCGCAGTGGGCGGGCGGCCATGTCGGACGTGTGGCGGTGAATAATCCCAGCGATGTGAATGCGTCAGTGAATGTGTTCCGCGCCGGTTCCGACAGCGTGGTGCATGACTTTGGCAGCACCGTGTCGTTCAACGGCACCACCGGCGAGCTGCTGCGGGTCAGCGGCGAGCCATCGTTGCCGGCGGTGGTCGGCGGCAGTTTCTACGGTCTGCACATGGGCCATTTCGCCGGGCCGGTGTTGCGCTGGTTGTACTTTATTTGTGGCCTGGCGGGCACGGCCATGATCGGCACCGGGCTGGTGATCTGGCTGGGTAAGCGGCAACTCAAACATGCCAAAACCGATGGGATGCCGTTTGAACTGCGTCTGGTGGAAGTGCTGAACATCGCCAGCATGTCCGGGCTGTTGATCGCCATTGCGGCGTTTTTCTGGGCCAACCGGCTGCTGCCGGTGAGCTTCGCCGAGCGTTCCAGTTGGGAGGTGCAGGCGTTCTTCATCGCTTGGGGCTTGAGCCTGCTGCACGCGATCCTGCGCCGAGGCCGCCAGGGCTGGGTCGAGCAACTGAGCGTCGCCGCACTGCTGTTTATGGCAATCCCGGTGCTCAATGCACTGACCACTTCCCATCACCTGGGGGTGTCACTGGCCAGCGGCGATTGGGCCATGGCCGGGTTCGACCTGACGTGTCTGGCCAGCGGCCTGTTCCTCGCTTGGGCCGCCCGCAAGATGCAGCGTCGCAGCGCGCCGGCGGCCAAGCCAGAGCGCCCACGAACCTTGACTCTCAAGCGCGAGGCCCACTGAATGTTGATCGCGTTGTTGATGTGTTACGCCGGGTTTACCGCGTTGTGCCTGGCCACCGACCGTCACCATGGCGAACTGCTGCGCAGTAAACCGTCGCCCGCTCGGCGCCTGGGCTTACGTGTGGCGGGCTGGTTGTTGCTGACGCTGTCGATAGCGCCGGCGGTCGCAGTCGCCGGCTGGGCTCAAGGCTTGGTGGAGTGGTGCGCGGTGTTGATGCTCAGCGCTTTGCTGCTGGTGCTGTTGTTGCCGTATCGGCCAAGGCTGGCCTTGATCCTGGCGGGCGTCGGCCTGCTGGCCAGTCCAGTTGCGGCCTTCGCCACCCTCTGAGCGTCTTTGCATGATGATCGGCACCCCACCGGATTCCCAGGACCCGCCCCAGGCCGATGCGCAGGGTGGACGCGCGCATTTTTTGCAGGTGTTCCTATCTCAGCGTTCACAGATGGAAGCCCTGGTGAATCGCCGCGTGGGCTGTCGCGCCACCGCGGCGGACTTGGTGCAGGACCTGTTCCTGCGCTTCTGGCGTCGGCCCCTGGTGCAGGTCGAAGAACTCAGCACCTACCTGTTGCGTTGCGCGGGCAATATCGCCATCGATCACCTGCGCAGCGAAGGCGCGCGGGTGCGTAGCAATGAAGGCTGGCTGCCGGAACAGCATGACCACCAGGGCTGCGAACCCCAGGCGGCGCTGGAAGCGGGCAATGATCTGCGGCATGTCGAAGCGGCCCTGCGCAGCCTGCCCGAGCGCACCCGGCACATCTTTCTGCTCAACCGTATCCATGGGCGCAAATACGCTGATATCGCCAAGGCCATGGGGTTGTCCCAAAGTGCCGTGGAAAAACATATGATGCGTGCCCTCGAAGCCTGCAAGGCCAGCCTTCGCGAGCCATCGACCCCACGCACGCCAGGGAAAGCACCGTGAACCTCACCCCCACGTCCGACCAGGAAAAAGCCGCCCTGGCCTGGCTGAGCCTGCTGCACGACCAGCCCAGCAGCGGCGATCAGGCCACGTTCAGCCGCTGGTTGCGCGCCGACCCGGCCCACGTCGAAGCCTATGCCCAGGCCCAAGTGCTGTGGGAGTTGAGCGAAGTGCCCGCACGCCAGCTTGCGAATGAAGAGGCTCAAGCGCTGCAGGGCTACCTCGATGCGATGAACCGCTCGAAGCGTTCGCGGGCGGTGCGTTGGTCGGGCGCACTGGCCATGGCCGCGTGCCTGCTGCTGATGATTTCGATGGGCGCCGGGTGGCAGCCGTCGCGCTGGGTCGATGACTTCGGGGCCGACTATGTGAGCGCGCCGGGGGAGGTCAAGACCGTGACCCTGGCGGATAACACTCAAGTGACCCTGGATGCCGACAGCGCCATCGCGGTGGATTTCACCCACGGCGAGCGGCATATCCAGTTGCGGCGTGGCGCCGGCTTTTTCAGCGTGACCCACACCGGTGAGCCATTTGTGGTGGAGGCGGGCAGCGGTGAAGCACGGGTGCTCGGCACGCAATTTGAAGTGCGCCTGCAACCGGCGGGCGCGCAGGTGACGGTGTTGACTGGGCGTGTTGGGGTGACAGCGTCGAAACAAGGCCGGCAACAGGTACTGACCGCCGGCCAGCAGATCGCTTATGCCGATGGCATCGCCCAGCCCCTGCATGCCGTCGACAGCGCATCGCGCCTGGCTTGGCGCGACGGTTGGCTCAATTACTACAAAGCGCCGTTGGCCGACGTGGTCGAGGACCTTGGACGTTACTACCCTGGCCGCATCCTGTTGCTAAACGAAGCGATGGGCGCCAAGCGCGTCAGCGGCAGTTTCCCGAGCAAAGATCCACAGGCAGTGCTGAATGCGTTGCAGGCGGTGCTGGGCTTCGAGCAACACAACCTGTTGGGACGGCTGATCGTGGTGCGCTGATTATTTCAACGCCGCCATGATCTGTTCGGGCCGGTAGTCGCGAATCAGCGTGCCATTGACGTCCACAAACGGAATCCCGCCGCCGCCCAGCGCCTCGTACGCCTTACGCGCCTGGGCGTCTTTTTCGATATCGAATTGCTGATAGGGAATGCCTTTCTGGTCCAGGAAGCGGCGAATCTGCTTGCAGTAGCCGCACCATTCGGTGGTGTAGAGCACCACGCGCGCATTGGCGCGAACCTGCTCGGACACCACCTGGGACGGGTTGAACACTCGCTCGATCTTGCCCCAGTTCTGAAAGACCACCACCACCAGCAACACCAGCAGGACTTTCTTGAACACCCCGCCGAGCATCAGTTGCGGCGCTTGAGCTGGTCGGTCAGTTGGGTGGGCAGGCCCTTGATGATCAAGGTGCCGGCGGCTTCGTCATACTCGATCTTGTCGCCCAGCAGGTGCGCTTCAAAACTGATGGACAAGCCTTCGGCGCGCCCGGTGAAGCGGCGGAACTGGTTGAGGGTACGTTTATCGGCCGGGATCTCCGGCGACAGGCCGTAATCCTTGTTACGGATGTGGTCGTAGAACGCCTTGGGCCGATCTTCATCGATCAGGCCGGACAGTTCTTCCAGGCCCATGGGCTCGCCGAGTTTGGCCTGGCTGCTGGCGTAATCCACCAGGGTCTTGGTTTTTTCGCGGGCGGATTCGTCCGGCAGATCTTCGCTCTCGACAAAGTCGCTGAAGGCCTTGAGCAGGGTACGTGTCTCGCCGGGGCCGTCGACGCCCTCCTGGCAGCCGATAAAGTCGCGGAAGTACTCCGAGACCTTCTTGCCGTTCTTGCCTTTGATAAACGAGATGTACTGCTTGGACTGCTTGTTGTTCTGCCACTCGGACACGTTGATGCGCGCCGCCAGATGCAACTGGCCCAGGTCCAGATGGCGCGAGGGCGTCACGTCCAGCTCGTCGGTCACCGCCACGCCTTCGCTGTGGTGCAGCAGGGCGATGGCCAGGTAGTCGGTCATACCTTGCTGGTAGTGGGCAAACAGCACATGGCCGCCGGTGGAGAGGTTGGATTCTTCCATCAGCTTCTGCAGGTGCTCGACCGCCGTGCGGCTGAACGTGGTGAAGTCCTGGCCACCATCGAAATACTCCTTCAACCAGCCGCTGAACGGGTGCGCGCCGGACTCGGCATGGAAGAAACCCCAGGCCTTGCCTTGTTTGGCGTTATAGCTCTCGTTGAGGTCGGCGAGCATGTTTTCGATGGCGGCGGACTCGGCAAGCTCGGAGTCGCGGGCATGGAGAACCGCAGGTGTGCCGTCGGGTTTTTTGTCGATCAGGTGGACGATGCAATGACGGATCGGCATAGGCTTCTCGGCTGGTTGAAGGGGAGCGGTTGGCCTCCCCGAAAAGTTGCCCAGTGTACCGCACCCATTGGCCAAGACACGCCTCGAAGGGGGTTTTGCACACCGTCCGACGGGGCATATGCCTTTTTTTCACGGTTTAGAGCGATAAAGCTGACCAAATGGGTAGGTAGAAGCGGATATTTCCCCGTCTCTGTGCTAGTTTTGCCCGGTCTTACGCCAAGTCTCGGCGATAAGCGTGCATTCAGCATTTGTCAGGTCGAACCAATCCCCGTTTCAAGCATCTATAACCCCGATCTCCGCGGTTATAGCCTGGGGTGCCAGACCTAGACGGTCGGGCTCGACGGCTGACACTGCACTCTGCAATCCATATGAATTTGATAGGGAAGGAACACCACAATGGCTATTACTAAAGACCAACTGATCGCTGACCTGGCTGAAGCAGTAGACGCACCGAAAACCACCGTGCGCGCTCTGCTGGACCAACTGAGCCAGGTTGTTGCCGATCAGCTGGAAAACGGCGGCGAAATCACTCTGCCAGGCGTTGGCAAACTGAAAGTGACCGAGCGTCCTGCCCGTACTGGCCGTAACCCTTCGACTGGCGCTGCCATCGAAATCGCTGCCAAGAAAGTTATCAAGCTGGTTGTGGCCAAAGGCCTGACCGACGCTGTTAACAAGTAAGACGCAGCAAAAAAAACCGTGCTTCGGAGCGATCCGGGCACGGTTTTTTGTTGCCTGCGATTTGTGCTTTACCGCACCCAGCGCTGGCGCCAGATCTGCTGTTCGTTCTTGGTCTGGAAGGTCCAAGCGACGAAGCGGCTTTGTTTCTGGCCTTGGGACATCTCCACCACCTGGCTCTCCAGCGCGCCGGCTTTTTTCAGCGCGGTCTCGATGGCGGGCAGGTTCGACGCTTTCGACACCAGGGTGCTGAACCACAACACCTTGTGGGCAAAGTGCGCGCTCTCGGCGATCAGTTGCGTCACGAACCGCGCCTCGCCGCCCTCACACCACAGCTCGGCCGACTGGCCGCCGAAGTTCAGTACCGGCAACTTACGCTTGGGATCGGCCTTGCCCAGGGCGCGCCACTTGCGTTCGCTGCCCTTGGTGGCTTCGTCCATGGACGCGTGGAACGGCGGATTGCACATGGTCAGGTCAAAGCGCTCGCCCGGCTCCAGCAGGCCCAGCAGGATCTGCTTGGGGTTGGTCTGCTGGCGCAGCTGGATGACCTTGCTCAGGTCGTTGGACTGCACGATGGCCTTGGCGGCGGCCACGGCAATCGGGTCGACCTCCGAGCCGAGGAAGTTCCAGCGGTACTCCATATAGCCAATCAGCGGGTAGACGCAGTTGGCGCCCATGCCAATATCCAGCACCTTGACGATCGAGCCGCGTGGGATCTTGCCGTCGTTGACACTGGCCAGCAGATCGGCGAGGAAATGCACGTAATCGGCACGCCCCGGTACCGGCGGGCAGAGGTAATCCGCTGGGATATCCCAATGCTGGATACCGTAGAAAGCCTTGAGCAACGCGCGATTGAACACCCGCACCGCATCCGGGCTGGCAAAGTCGATGCTTTCTTTGCCATAGGGGTTGGTGATCACGAATTGCGCCAGTTCGGGCGTGGTCTTGATCAACGCCGGGAAGTCGTAACGGCCCGTGTGGCGGTTGCGCGGGTGCAGAGTCGCCTCTTTGCGCGGCACCACGGGCTTGGCTGGGGCGGCGGATTTAGGCTTCTTGCGCGGAGGTTTGGGCGTAGTGGGGGCGGTCATGATGATTCTGGTGTTGGCTCAAAGTGGCGGCCATTGTCACACATTCCCGAGGAAAGCTTGGTCAAATGTGGGAGGGGCGGTGGCAGTGCTGCCAGCAAGGGATTGGGAAAATGCAGGCAAAAAAAGAGACCCGAAGGTCTCTTTCTCGACGCGAACCAAGCCTTAGAGGCTGGAAATCCGCGCATGCTGCTCCGCCAGTTTGCCCAGGGCCTGTTCAGCCTCGGCCAGCTTGGCGCGTTCTTTCTCGATCACTTCGGCCGGGGCCTTGTCAACGAATGCCGCGTTGGACAGCTTGCCGCCCACTCGCTGCACTTCGCCTTGCAGGCGTGCGATTTCTTTGTCGAGACGGGCCAGTTCCGCGCCCTTGTCGATCAACCCAGCCATTGGCACCAGCACTTCCATGTCGCCGACCAGTGCGGTGGCGGACAGCGGTGCTTCGGCATCGGCAGCCAATACGGTGATCGACTCCAGCTTGGCCAGCTTCTTGAGCAGTGCATCGTTTTCGCTCAGGCGACGCTGATCCTCAACGCTGGCGTTCTTAACGAACACCGCCAGTGGTTTGCCCGGACCGATGTTCATCTCGGCGCGGATGTTGCGCGTGCCGAGCATCAGGGTCTTGAGCCATTCGATATCGCTTTCGGCCGCTTCATCGATGCGGGCTTCATTGGCTACCGGCCAAGGTTGCAACATGATGGTCTTGCCTTCGATACCTGCCAGTGGCGCCAGGCGCTGCCAGATTTCTTCGGTGATGAACGGCATGAACGGGTGGGCCAGGCGCAGCGCCACTTCCAGCACGCGCACCAGGGTACGGCGGGTGCCGCGCTGACGTTCGACCGGCGCGTTTTCGTCCCACAGGACCGGCTTGGACAGCTCCAGGTACCAGTCGCAATACTGGTTCCAGATGAACTCGTACAACGCCTGGGCCGCCAGGTCGAAACGGAACTGATCGAGCTGGCGAGTCACCTCGGCTTCGGTGCGCTGCAACTGCGAGATGATCCAGCGGTCCGCCAGGCTCAGCTCGTAGGCTTCGCCGTTCTGGCCGCAGTCTTCGCCCTTGTCCAGGACGTAGCGCGCGGCGTTCCAGATCTTGTTGCAGAAGTTGCGATAGCCTTCGACGCGGCCCATGTCGAACTTGATGTCGCGACCGGTGGACGCCAGCGAGCAGAAGGTAAAGCGCAGGGCGTCGGTGCCGTAGCTGGCAATGCCATCGGCGAATTCATCGCGGGTCTGCTTCTCGATCTTCTTCGCCAGTTTCGGCTGCATCAGGCCCGAGGTGCGTTTCTGCACCAGGGTTTCCAGGTCGATGCCATCAATGATGTCCAGCGGGTCCAGGACGTTGCCTTTGGACTTGGACATCTTCTGGCCCTGGCCATCGCGCACCAGGCCGTGTACGTACACGGTCTTGAACGGCACTTGCGGCGTGCCGTCTTCGTTCTTCACCAAGTGCATGGTCAGCATGATCATCCGGGCGACCCAGAAGAAAATGATGTCAAAACCGGTGACCAGCACGTCGGTTGAGTGGAATTTCTTCAGGAACTCGGTCTGCTGCGGCCAACCCAGGGTGGAGAAGGTCCACAGGCCCGAACTGAACCAGGTGTCCAGTACGTCGTTGTCCTGTTGCAGCGCAACGTCGGCACCGAGGTTGTGCTTGGCGCGCACTTCGGCTTCGTCGCGGCCTACGTAGACCTTGCCCGACTCGTCGTACCAGGCCGGAATGCGGTGGCCCCACCACAGTTGGCGGCTGATGCACCAGTCCTGGATGTCACGCATCCACGAGAAGTACATGTTTTCGTACTGCTTAGGTACGAACTGGATACGGCCGTCTTCCACGGCGGCGATAGCGGGCTCGGCCAGCGGTTTGGTGGACACGTACCACTGATCGGTCAGCCAAGGCTCGATCACGGTGCCGGAGCGGTCGCCCTTCGGCACTTTCAATGCGTGATCGTCGACGCTGACCAGCAGGCCGGCGGCGTCGAAGGCGGCCACGATCTGCTTGCGTGCTTCGAAGCGGTCGAGGCCAGCGAATTCAGCCGGGATCTTGCCGTCGACGCTGTCATTGAGGGTGCCGTCCAGGTTGAACACCTGGCAGGCCGGCAAGACAGTGGCGTTCTTGTCGAAGATGTTGAGCAACGGCAGGTTGTGGCGCTTGCCCACTTCGTAGTCGTTGAAGTCGTGGGCCGGGGTGATTTTCACGCAGCCGGTGCCGAATTCAGGGTCGCAGTAATCGTCCGCGATGATCGGGATGCGGCGGCCGACCAATGGCAGTTCGACGAACTTGCCGATCAGCGCCTGGTAGCGCGCGTCGTTCGGGTTAACCGCGACGGCGGCATCGCCGAGCATGGTTTCCGGGCGGGTGGTGGCGACGATCAGGTAGTCGTTGCCTTCGGCGGTCTTGGCGCCGTCGGCCAGTGGGTACTTGAGATTCCACAGGAAGCCTTTCTCGTCGTGGTTTTCCACTTCGAGGTCGGAAATCGCCGTGTGCAGCTTGGTGTCCCAGTTGACCAGGCGTTTGCCGCGGTAGATCAGGCCGTCTTCGTGCAGGCGCACGAAAGCCTCTTTGACCGCTTCGGACAGGCCGTCGTCCATGGTGAAGCGCTCGCGGCTCCAGTCGACGGACGAGCCCAGGCGACGGATCTGACGGCTGATATTGCCGCCGGACTGATCCTTCCATTCCCAGATTTTTTCCAGGAATTTCTCACGGCCCAGGTCATGGCGACTCTGGCCGGTGGCTTCGAGTTGGCGTTCCACCAGCATCTGGGTGGCGATACCGGCGTGGTCGGTACCCGGTTGCCACAGGGTGTTGCGGCCCTGCATGCGGCGGAAACGGATCAACGCATCCATGATCGCATTGTTGAAGCCATGGCCCATGTGCAGGCTGCCAGTGACGTTCGGTGGCGGAATCATGATGGTGTAGGACTCGCCCGCACCTTGTGGGGCGAAATAATTCTCGGACTCCCAGGTCTGGTACCAGGAAGTTTCGATAGCGTGGGGCTGGTAGGTCTTATCCATGCGCGGCGGGACCCTAGTTGGCATTAATTCAGGAAAGCCGGCAAGTATAGCGGTGTGAAGCAGTTGCAAGCTATAAGCCACAAGCTGCAAGTGGAGTGCAGTGCTTTAACTTGCGGCTTGTGGTTAGTTGTTTGTAGCAGCGGCGATCAGCCGCTCCATCCGCGCATCCAACCGACGTTTGATCTCGGTTTCGATATGCGGGGCAAAGTCGTCGATCACGTCTTGCATGATCAGTTGTGCGGCGGCACGCAGTTCGTTGTCCAGGTGCAGCAGCAAGGCGTCGGGGGTTTTTTCAGTGGCGGTAGCGGGTTGCGCAACGGGGGCTGGCGCGACGGGTTCAGGCACGGCAGGTTTGCCGCCGACCATGTCGAACAACAGCGGAATCTGTACCTCGCCTGTGACCGCCTCGGTCAGCAGTGGCGGTTGCAAACCTTCATCACCCAGCAACTGACGGATCGACTCAAGGTCGTCCAGCAGGTGGTCATCTTTTTTTAACGGGTTGAAAGTGTCCATCGTGTGCTCAAAGTCGTTGTAGCCGGTGATCTTGCAAAGGATAGCCCTGTTCGCGGTAGAAACGGAAACTCTCCCGCGCAGCCTGACGAATAGCCGGATCTTCCACCACCACCTCCGCCACGCGGGCGAATGCCTGGGCAAAGGGCGGTACTTTCAGGTCCAGGTTGACCAGCAGGTCGTGATGCGCGCCGCAGCTGTCGCCCAACCCCAGTACCACCAGCCCTTCGGGTTCGGTTTCTGCGGGGCCATGGGGTACAAAGCTTTCACCCTTGAAACGCCACAGACGGGCATCGAGCTCCTCGCGTTGGGCGGCATCGCTGCAATGCAGGTAAATGCGATGGCCCATGCGCCAGGCTTTTTCCGTGAGTTTGCAGGCGAAGTCCAGCCGCGCGAGGGGATCGGCGCTAGGCAATATATAGAAGTCGACTTGGGGCATGTGGGTTCCTGCAACGTCCCGTCCCACCCTTTATAGACGCAAGGGCGGGACGGGCACTGTTTAGGCTTTGGCGCGATCCAGCAGGTATTGCGTCAGCAACGGAACCGGGCGGCCAGTGGCGCCCTTGTCTTTGCCGCCACTGGTCCAGGCGGTGCCGGCGATGTCCAAGTGAGCCCAGTTGAAGTTCTTGGCGAAGCGCGACAGGAAGCACGCCGCAGTGATGGTGCCGGCCTTCGGCCCGCCGATGTTGGCGATGTCGGCGAACGGGCTGTCCAGCTGTTCCTGGTACTCGTCGAACAGCGGCAGTTGCCAGGCGCGGTCGTCGGCAGCCTTGCCGGCGCTGAGCAGTTGCTCGATCAGCTCGTCGTTGTTGCCCAGCAGGCCCGAAGTGTGGGAACCCAGGGCAACGATGCAGGCGCCGGTCAGGGTGGCGATGTCGATCACGGCCTGTGGCTTGAAGCGCTCGGCGTAGGTCAGGGCGTCGCACAGCACCAGACGGCCTTCGGCGTCGGTGTTGAGGATTTCCACGGTCTGGCCGCTCATGGTCGTCACGATATCGCCTGGGCGCGAAGCACCGCCGCTCGGCATGTTCTCGGCACAGGCCAGGATGCACACCAGGTTGATCGGCAGCTTGAGTTCCAGCACGGCACGCAGAGTGCCGAACACGCTGGCGGCACCGCCCATGTCGTACTTCATCTCGTCCATGCCGGCGCCAGGCTTGAGGCTGATGCCGCCGGTGTCGAAGGTTATGCCTTTACCCACCAGGGCGTAAGGCTTCTCGGACTTCTTGCCGCCGTTGTATTGCATCACGATCAGGCGAGGCGGCTGGTCGCTGCCCTGGCCCACGGCATAGAACGAGCCCATGCCCAGGTCCTTGATCTTCTTCTCGTCCAGTACTTCAACCTTCAGGCCTTTGAATTCCTTGCCCAATGCCTTGGCTTGCTCGCCCAGGTAGGTCGGGTGGCAGATGTTCGGCGGCAGGTTGCCCAGGTCGCGGGTGAACGACATGCCGTTGGCAATGGCTTGGGCGTGGGTCACGGCGCGGGTCACTTCAGCCTGGGCGGCCTTGATGGTCAGCAGGGTGATTTTTTTCAGGGCGCGGGGTTCGGCTTTCTGGCTCTTGAACTGGTCGAACACGTAGCCGCCGTCCACCAGGGTTTCTGCCAGCAGACGGGTCTTGCCGTAGCTGTCACGGCCCTTGACGACGACTTCATCCAGCGCCAGCGTTGCATCGCTGCCGCCCAGGCCCTTGAGGGTGTTGAGGATGCCGCTGATGATCTTGCGGAACGGGCGGTCGCCCAACTCGTCGTCCTTACCCACGCCCACCAGCAATACGCGGTCGGCCTTGAGGTTGGGCAGGCTTTGCAGCAGCAGGCTCTGACCCACTTTGCCGGCCAGGTCGCCGCGCTTGAGCACCGCGCTGATGGCGCCGCCGCTCAGTTCATCGAGCTGCTTGGCGGCGACGCCGAGCTTGCGGCCTTCGCCGATGGCGACCACGAGGGTGGCGGTCTTCAACGTTTCGGGGCTAACGCTTTTTACAACCAATTCCATGTTCGGGTCCCTTATAAAGGTCTATGAGCCTGGCGTTTGTACCCAGGCTTTAAAGCGTGGCAGTCGTGTCAACCACCCGCGACAAAGGCCGCAGTTTGAACCTCGCCGGCAGAGCCTGACAACCCTTGGCGCACGCTTTGTGCGTGTGCATGAGGTTGCGCAGTGACAGGCGCGGTCAATCACAGGATAATGCGCCATCTTTTTAGCCGGCCCTGTGTAAAAGGGGCTGACTCGGTATGCTTGCTTGTTTGGCCGCCTTAGCCTGACAACCCTGGAGTGTCTGGTTTGATTGTCTTCCGTTATCTGTCCCGCGAAGTCCTGTTGACCCTGAGTGCCGTGAGTGCGGTGCTGCTGGTCATCATCATGAGTGGTCGTTTCGTCAAATACCTGGCTCAGGCCGCTTCCGGCGCGCTCGACCCAGGTTCGCTGTTCCTGATCATGGGCTTTCGTCTGCCAGGGTTCCTGCAACTGATCCTGCCGTTGGGCCTGTTCCTTGGCATTCTGCTGGCCTACGGTCGTCTGTACCTTGAAAGCGAAATGACCGTGCTGTCGGCTACCGGCATGAGCCAGCAGCGCCTGCTGGGCATGACCATGATCCCAGCCGCCGGCATCGCCCTGATCGTCGCCTGGCTGAGCCTGAGCCTGGCTCCCCAGGGCGCCATGCAATTTCAGTTGGTGCTGAACAAGCAGGACGCGATGACCGAGTTCGATACCCTCGAACCCGGCCGCTTCCAGGCCCTCAGCGACGGCACTCGGGTGACCTACACCGAGACCATGACCGAAGACCGCGCCAACCTGGGCGGCGTATTCATCTCCGAGAAGCGCCTGGGCCAGGACAAGAAGGACCGTGGCATTTCGGTGCTGGTGGCCGATTCGGGCCGTCAGGAAGTACGCCCCGATGGCAGCCGCTACCTGATCCTGGAAAACGGCTACCGCTATGACGGCAGCCCGGGCCAGGCCGATTACCGGGCCATCAAGTACGACACGTACGGCGTGATGCTGGCCCGTCCGGAAGTCAGTGATGAAGTCACCGACCGCGATGCCATCCCCACCGCGCAATTGATCGGCAGCCAGGAACTGCGTTCCATCGCTGAGCTGCAATGGCGTATTTCCTTGCCGCTGCTGGTGTTTATCGTGACCTTGATGGCGGTGCCGCTGTCGCGCGTCAACCCGCGCCAAGGCCGTTTCCTCAAGTTGTTGCCGGCGATTCTGCTGTACATGGCTTACCTCACCATCCTGATTTCCGCCCGCGGTTCCCTGGAAAAAGGCAAGCTGTCGCCGGTCCTGGGCCTGTGGTGGGTACACGGGATTTTCCTGGTGATCGGCCTGGGGCTGCTTTATTGGGAACCTATACGCTTGAAGATGAAGAGCCGTCGTGGCCAGAAGGAGTTGGCTCGTGGCTAAGCTCGATCGCTACATTGGTAGCAGCGTACTCATCGCCATCCTGGCGGTACTGGGCATCATTCTGGGCCTGGCCTCGTTGTTTGCCTTCATCGATGAAGTGGGCAACGTCAGCGACACCTACACCGTCACCGACGTGCTGAGCTACGTGGCGCTGACCGCTCCGCGCCGCCTGTACGACATGATGCCGATGGCCGCGCTGATCGGTTGCCTGATCGGCCTGGGCAGCCTGGCCAGCAACAGTGAGCTGACCATCATGCGTGCCGCCGGGGTCTCCATCGGCCGGATCGTATGGGCGGTCATGAAACCCATGTTGCTGCTGATGCTCTGCAGCGTGCTGATCGGCGAGTACATCGCGCCGCCGGCTGAGTCCACGGCCCAGGCCAATCGCGCCCTGGCCCAGGGTTCGGGTGACGCGCAGAGCGCCAAGCATGGCCTGTGGCACCGTCAGGGTGACGAGTTCATCCACATCAACGCCGTGCAGCCTGGCGGCTTGTTGATCGGGGTGACGCGCTACACCTTCGATAAAGAACGTCATATATTGTCGTCCAGTTTCGCCAAACGTGCGCAGTACGACGCGGAAAAATGGCAACTGAGCGATGTCACCACCACTTATTTCCGCAATCCCGGCCAGGGCACCAAGGCCAGCACCGAAGTGATCAACGTACCGAGCGAAGCGTGGGACATCGCCCTCAAGCCGGAACTGCTCAACACCGTGGTGATGATCCCGGAAAGCCTGCCGATCTCCGGTCTGTGGAGCTATATCCACTATCTCAAGGACCAGGGCCTGAATAATGGCCGTTATTGGCTGGCATTCTGGGTCAAAGTGTTGCAGCCGGTGGTGACTGCCGCGCTGGTGTTGATGGCGATCTCATTCATCTTCGGGCCGCTGCGCTCCGTGACCCTGGGCCAGCGGGTGTTCACCGGCGTACTGGTGGGGTTCACCTTCCGGATTGCCCAGGATCTGCTCGGCCCGTCGAGCCTGGTGTTTGGCTTCTCGCCGCTATTTGCGGTGCTGGTGCCGACCGCCATCTGCGCTTTGGCCGGGTTCTGGCTGCTGCGCCGCGCCGGTTGATCGCGCGCTTATGAACAAAAAATGCCCCGGTCGAGAGATCGGGGCATTTTTGTTCTGGTCAGCAAAGATGACGCCTGGCCTGAGCATCAGGTACAATTCCCGGCTATTTTTCAGCGGGCAATCTGCCTGCAGCCTTTTTGAGTGTTGATCCGTGAGTGATTTGAGTCATATCCGCAATTTCTCCATCATCGCCCACATTGACCATGGCAAGTCGACGCTGGCCGATCGATTCATCCAGATGTGCGGCGGCCTCGCCGAGCGTGAGATGGAAGCCCAGGTCCTGGACTCCATGGACCTCGAGCGCGAACGCGGGATCACCATCAAGGCCCACAGCGTCACGCTGTACTACAAGGCCAAAGACGGCATCACTTACCAACTGAACTTCATTGACACCCCCGGCCACGTTGACTTCACCTACGAAGTCAGCCGGTCCCTGGCGGCCTGTGAGGGTGCCTTGCTGGTGGTCGACGCCGGCCAGGGCGTGGAAGCGCAATCGGTCGCCAACTGCTATACCGCGATCGAACAGGGCCTGGAAGTTATGCCCGTGCTGAACAAGATCGACCTGCCGCAGGCCGAGCCCGAGCGCGTCAAGGAAGAGATCGAGAAGATCATCGGCATCGACGCCACCGACGCGGTCACCTGCAGCGCCAAGACCGGCCTGGGTGTCGACGAAGTGCTCGAGCGCCTGGTCCACACCATTCCAGCCCCCACCGGCAACATCGAAGATCCGCTGCAAGCGTTGATCATCGACTCCTGGTTCGACAACTACCTGGGCGTTGTGTCCCTGGTCCGCGTGCGCCACGGTCGCGTGAAGAAGGGCGACAAGATCCTGGTCAAGTCCACCGGCAAGATCCACTTGGTGGACAGCGTCGGTGTCTTCAACCCCAAGCACACCGCGACCGTTGATCTTAAAGCCGGTGAAGTAGGCTTCATCATCGCCGGTATCAAGGACATCCACGGCGCGCCGGTGGGTGACACCCTGACGCTCAGCTCCACTCCGGATGTGGACGTGCTGCCAGGCTTCAAGCGTATCCAGCCGCAGGTCTACGCCGGTCTGTTCCCGGTCAGCTCCGACGATTTCGAAGATTTTCGCGAAGCCCTGCAAAAGCTGACCCTCAACGACTCGTCGTTGCAGTACACCCCGGAAAGCTCCGACGCCCTGGGCTTCGGCTTCCGCTGCGGGTTCCTGGGCATGCTGCACATGGAAATCATCCAGGAGCGCCTGGAGCGCGAATACGACCTGGACCTGATCACCACCGCGCCTACCGTTATTTTCGAGCTGCTGCTCAAAACCGGTGAAACGATTTACGTCGACAACCCCTCCAAGCTTCCGGATCTGTCGTCGATCGAAGACATGCGCGAGCCTATCGTGCGGGCCAATATCCTGGTTCCGCAGGAGCATTTGGGCAACGTTATTACCCTGTGTATCGAAAAGCGTGGCGTTCAGCGCGACATGCTGTTCCTCGGCACTCAGGTTCAAGTGACTTACGACATGCCGATGAACGAAGTGGTCTTGGACTTCTTCGACCGTCTCAAGTCCACCAGTCGCGGCTATGCTTCGCTGGACTACCATTTCGATCGTTACCAATCGGCTAATCTGGTGAAACTGGATGTGCTGATCAACGGCGACAAGGTCGATGCCTTGGCACTGATCGTGCACAAGGACAATGCGCATTACAAAGGTCGCCAGTTGACCGAGAAGATGAAAGAACTGATTCCGCGTCAGATGTTCGACGTCGCGATCCAGGCCGCCATCGGCGGGCAGATCATTGCGCGAACCTCCGTCAAGGCACTCAGAAAGAACGTGCTGGCCAAATGCTACGGCGGTGACGTAAGCCGTAAGCGCAAGCTGCTTGAGAAGCAAAAGGCCGGTAAAAAACGCATGAAGCAAGTGGGCAACGTGGAAGTTCCACAAGAAGCCTTCCTTGCGGTGCTCAGGTTGGATAGTTAGGTCCTATGTCGCTAAATTTCCCGCTGTTGCTGGTCATCGCCGTTGCCGTCTGCGGTCTCTTGGCGTTGCTCGATCTGGTGTTCTTCGCCCCGCGTCGGCGGGCGGCTATCGCGTCCTATCAAGGCAGCGTCAGCCAGCCCGATGGCGTGGTGATCGAGAAGCTGAACAAAGAGCCTTTGCTGGTTGAGTACGGCAAGTCGTTCTTCCCGGTGTTGTTCATCGTGCTGGTGCTGCGTTCGTTCCTGGTGGAGCCGTTTCAGATCCCGTCGGGGTCGATGAAACCTACCTTGGACGTGGGTGACTTCATCCTGGTGAACAAGTTTTCCTATGGGATCCGCTTGCCGGTGATCGATAAGAAGGTCATCGAAGTCGGCGACCCGCAGCGCGGCGACGTGATGGTATTCCGCTACCCAAGCGATCCGAACGTCAACTACATCAAGCGTGTGGTTGGCCTGCCGGGCGATGTGATCCGTTACACCAGCGACAAGCGCCTGTTCATCAACGGTGAGTCGGTGGCCGAAAAACTGCTCGGTTCCGAACCGAACAGCCTGGGCAGCGCCGAGCTGTATCAGGAGAAGCTCGGTGCCGTGGAGCACGAGATCCGTAAGGAGATGAGCCGCTATCGCGCCCAGCCTGACGGCCAGTGGAAAGTGCCTGCCGGGCACTATTTCATGATGGGCGACAACCGTGACAACTCCAATGACAGCCGCTACTGGGATGACCCCAGTATTCCCAAAGAGCTGCTGGGCATGGTTCCCGACCAGAATATCGTCGGCAAGGCCTTCGCGGTCTGGATGAGTTGGCCGGAACCCAAGCTCAGCCACCTGCCGAACTTCTCGCGGGTCGGGCTGATCAAGTAATACAAGCGGCGCTGTGAACACAGCGCCGAATGCTTTTCTGGGGCGTGGACAATTCGCGCCCCATGCAACACCCATCAGGATTTGAATTTGAACACTGCGTCAATCGTCGATGGCCGCCGGTGCCACCAACTCACTATGGATAAACCGTGACCGTTTCTCTCAGTCGTCTCGAGCGCCAGCTCGGCTACACCTTCAAGGACCAGGAATTGATGGTCCTTGCCCTCACACACCGCAGCTTCGCAGGGCGCAATAACGAGCGCCTGGAATTTCTCGGTGATGCCATCCTCAATTTCGTTGCCGGTGAAGCCCTTTTCGAGCGCTTCCCCCAAGCCCGTGAAGGCCAGCTCTCGCGCCTGCGCGCACGCCTGGTCAAGGGCGAAACCCTGGCCGTACTGGCTCGCGGTTTCGGCCTGGGCGAGTACTTGCGCCTGGGTTCCGGCGAATTGAAAAGCGGCGGGTTTCGCCGTGAATCGATCCTGGCCGATGCCCTCGAAGCGCTGATCGGCGCTATCTACCTGGATGCGGGCATGGAAGCGGCCAAGGAGCGGGTCACCGCATGGCTGACCTCCGAGATCGAAAGCCTGACCCTGGTCGATACCAACAAAGATCCCAAGACCCGCCTGCAGGAATTCCTGCAATCGCGCGGCTGCGAACTGCCCCGCTACGAAGTGGTGGATATCCAGGGTGAGCCCCATTGCCGCGTGTTCTTCGTGGAATGTGAAATCACCTTACTGAACGAAAAAAGCCGAGGTCAGGGTGTGAGCCGTCGTATTGCCGAACAGGTAGCGGCCGCTGCAGCACTGATTGCCCTGGGCGTGGAGAATGGCCATGACTGATTCAACCGCAACACGCTGTGGCTATGTTGCCATCGTCGGCCGCCCCAACGTGGGCAAGTCCACGCTGCTCAACCACATCCTGGGGCAGAAGCTGGCGATTACCTCGCGCAAGCCGCAGACCACCCGCCACAACATGCTGGGCATCAAGACCGAAGGCAATGTGCAAGCGGTCTACGTCGACACCCCGGGCATGCACAAAGGCGGCGAAAAAGCCCTTAACCGCTATATGAACAAGACCGCTTCGGCCGCGTTGAAAGACGTCGACGTGGTGATCTTCGTGGTCGACCGCACCAAGTGGACCGATGAAGACCAGATGGTTCTGGAGCGCGTGCAGTACGTCACCGGCCCGTTGATCGTCGCGCTGAACAAGACCGACCGCATCGAAGACAAAGCCGAGCTGATGCCGCACCTGAGCTGGCTGCAGGAACAACTGCCGAACGCCCAGATCATCCCGATTTCCGCCCAGCACGGCCACAACCTCGATGCCCTGGAGCGCGTGATCGCCGAGCACCTGCCGGAGAACGAACACTTCTTCCCGGAAGACCAGATCACCGACCGCAGCAGCCGTTTCCTCGCCGCCGAACTGGTGCGTGAGAAAATCATGCGCCAGATGGGCGCCGAGCTGCCGTACCAGATCACCGTCGAAATCGAAGAGTTCAAGCAGCAGGGCAAGACCTTGCATATCCATGCGCTGATCCTGGTAGAGCGCGACGGCCAGAAGAAAATCATCATTGGCGACAAGGGCGAGCGCATCAAGCGCATCGGCACCGAGGCGCGCAAGGATATGGAATTGCTGTTCGATTCCAAGATCATGCTAAACCTGTGGGTGAAGGTGAAAGGCGGTTGGTCCGATGACGAGCGTGCGTTGCGCTCCCTCGGCTACGGCGACCTGTAAGTACACCGCAGGGCAAAAAATGTGGGAGGGGGCTTGGCCCCGATAGCGGTGGACCAGTTAATAAATACGTGACTGAGCCACCGCCATCGGGGCCAAGCCCCTTCCCACATTAGGTTTATGTTGTTTTCACGATAGAGAACCCATGTCCCAGTCCCCACCTCCCAGCCAACTCGCCTATGTCCTGCACAGCCGTGCCTATCGCGAGACCAGCGCCCTGGTGGATTTCCTCACCCCGCAAGGTCGCCTGCGCGCGGTGTTGCGCAGTGCGCGGGGCAAGGCCGGGACATTGGCGCGGCCCTTTGTGGCGCTGGATGTGGAGTTTCGCGGCAAGGGCGAGCTGAAGAACGTCGGCCGCCTGGAAGGCGTCGGCACCTGCGCCTGGCTCAATGGCGATGCGCTGTTCAGCGGCCTATACCTCAATGAACTGCTGATTCGCCTGCTGCCAGCCGAAGATCCGCACCCGGCGATTTTCGATCACTACGCCGCCACCTTGCTGGCCCTGGCCGAAGGTCGTCCGTTGGAGCCGTTGCTGCGCGCCTTCGAATGGCGTCTGCTGGACGATCTGGGTTACGGCTTTGAACTGAACAACGACCTGCACGGCGACCCCATCGCCGCCGATGGCATGTATCGCCTGCAAGTAGACGCGGGGCTGGAGCGCGTCTACTTGCTGCAACCCGGTCTATTTCAGGGCACCGAGCTGCTGGCCATGAGCGAAGCCGACTGGACCGCGCCCGGCGCCTTGTCCGCCGCCAAGCGCCTGATGCGCCAGGCCCTGGCCGTGCACCTGGGCGGGCGGCCGCTGGTCAGTCGCGAGTTGTTTCGAAAGCCCTGACATCCCCGTGTATGCTGTGCAGCGTTTCTTTCCCCTTTTCAGGAGCGCTTCCGTGACCACCAGCAATCGCATTCTTCTTGGCGTCAACATCGACCACGTCGCTACCCTGCGCCAGGCCCGGGGCACTCGCTACCCCGATCCGGTCAAGGCCGCGCTGGACGCCGAAGAAGCGGGCGCCGACGGCATCACCGTGCACTTGCGCGAAGACCGTCGGCACATCCAGGAACGCGACGTGCTGCTGCTCAAGGACGTGCTGCAAACCCGCATGAATTTCGAAATGGGCGTCACCGAAGAAATGATGGCGTTCGCCGAGCGCATCCGCCCGGCACATATCTGCCTGGTGCCGGAAACCCGCCAGGAACTCACCACCGAGGGCGGCCTGGATGTGGCTGGCCAGGAAGCGCGGATCAAGGCCGCGGTGCAGCGTTTGTCGAAGATCGGCAGCGAAGTGTCGTTGTTTATCGACGCCGACCCGCGCCAGATCGAGGCCTCGCGCCGCGTCGGCGCGCCCGCCATCGAACTGCATACTGGCCGCTACGCCGATGCCACCACGCCGACGGAGGTCGCAGACGAGCTGCAACGCATTATCGAAGGCGTGAACTGCGGTCTCAATGAAGGCTTGATCGTCAATGCCGGCCACGGTTTGCACTACCACAACGTCGAGGCCGTCGCCGCGATCAAGGGCATCAACGAACTGAACATCGGCCATGCCCTGGTGGCCCACGCGCTGTTCGTCGGCTTCAAAGGCGCGGTTGCCGAAATGAAGGCCCTGATCCTGGCCGCCGCCAAGCACTAAAAACAGCCAAGCTGCAATGTGGGAGGGCGTCACCTCCCACATGAGAACCCTTACTGTTTAGCCCGTGTAGGTGTATCGTATCCGCCCTTTGCAGGCTATGGTCCTGCTGGCCGATACGCGAGGTTGTTGTGTCCCGATCCTTTTCCCGTCGACAAATCCTGGGTGGTCTTGCAGGCCTGGTTGTAGTAGGTGTCGGTGCCGGTGGCGGCTACCGCTACTGGCTGGGGAAAGTCGCCGAGGCCGAGGCGGGGCACGATTACGAACTGATCGCGGCGCCGCTGGATGTTGAGCTGGTGCCGGGACATAAGACCGAGGCCTGGGCGTTCGGCCCGTCGGCGCCGGGCACCGAGTTGCGCGTGCGCCAGGGTGAGTGGCTGCGGGTGCGCTTTATCAACCACTTGCCGGTCGCCACCACCATCCACTGGCATGGCATCCGCCTGCCGCTGGAAATGGACGGCGTGCCCTATGTCTCGCAGTTGCCGGTGCTGCCTGGCGAATACTTCGACTACAAGTTCCGCGTGCCCGACGCCGGCAGCTACTGGTACCACCCTCACGTCAACAGCAGCGAAGAACTCGGCCGTGGCCTGGTGGGCCCGCTGATCATCGAAGAGCGCGAGCCTACCGGTTTCAAACACGAATGCACCCTGAGCCTCAAGAGCTGGCACGTGGACGAAGAGGGCGCGTTTGTCGCCTTCAGCATCCCCCGCGAAGCGGCGCGTGGCGGTACGGCCGGGCGCTTGTCGACGATCAACGGTGTGTCCCAGGCGGTGATCGACTTGCCGGCCGGGCAGATCACCCGTGTGCGTCTGCTCAACCTGGATAACACCCTGACTTATCGCATCAATATTCCCGACGTCGAAGCGCGCATCTACGCGTTGGATGGCAACCCTATCGAACCGCGCCCGCTGGGCAAGGAGTACTGGCTGGGCCCGGGCATGCGTATCTGCCTGGCGGTCAAGGCGCCGGCGGCGGGTGAAGAACTGTCGATCCGCAACGGCCCGGTGCGCCTGGGCACCTTCCGCTCAGTGGCCAATACCGACGCGCCCACCGACTGGCCACCGGCGCTGCCGGCCAACCCGATCAGCGAGCCGGACCTGGCCAATGCCGAGAAACTCAACTTCAATTTCGAGTGGGTCGGTTCGGTCTCGGTCAATGTGGACAACGGCAAGCCGCCTAGCCTGTGGCAGATCAACGGCCAGGCCTGGGACATCACTGACAAGACCTGCGCCGACCGGCCGATCGCCACGCTGCAAAAGGGCAAGAGCTACATTTTCGAATTGAAGAACATGACTCAGTACCAGCACCCGATCCACCTGCACGGCATGAGTTTCAAGGTGATCGCCTCGAACCGCCAAAAGGTGATCCCGTATTTCACCGACACCTACCTGCTGGGCAAGAACGAGCGCGCCCGGGTGGCGTTGGTGGCGGATAACCCTGGGGTGTGGATGTTCCACTGCCATGTGATCGACCATATGGAAACCGGCCTGATGGCCGCCATCGAGGTGGCGTGATGCGTCAGTTTCGCCCCACCGCGATCATCGACCGCAGCCGGGACCAGGACTTCATGCGTGAAGCCCTGGCCCTCGCCGCCCAAGGCGCAGCGCTGGGTGAGGTGCCGGTCGGCGCGGTGCTGGTGCAGGACGGCGAAATCATCGGACGAGGCTTTAATTGCCCCATCAGCGGTAACGACCCTAGCGCCCACGCCGAAATGGTTGCCATCCGCGCCGCCGCCCAGGCCGTCAGCAACTACCGCCTGCCAGGCAGCACGCTGTATGTGACCCTGGAGCCGTGCAGCATGTGCGCCGGGCTGATCGTGCATTCACGCATCGCACGAGTGGTGTACGGCGCATTGGAGCCTAAGGCGGGGATCGTGCAGAGCCAGGGCCAGTTTTTTACCCAGGGCTTTTTGAATCATCGGGTGTTGTTTGAAGGCGGTGTACTGGCTGAAGAGTGCGGCACGGTGCTGAGCGAATTCTTCAAAGCCCGCCGGACCAAGTCCCCCCTCTAAAGAACACTGCAGATCAAATGTGGGAGGGGGCTTGCCCCCGATGACGGCGGGTCAGCTAAGGCTATGCTGACGGACACTCCGAGATCGGGGGCAAGCCCCCTTCCACATTTTGAGCTTCATTTTTTCAGCGGGATCGGGGCTTACTTTTTGGCGATGATGACGGCACGCATAGGCGCCGGCAGCCCTTCAATGGTCTTGCTGTGATCATCCGGATCGAGGAAATCGCTGAGGGATTGATACTTCATCCATTCCGTCCCACGTTGTTCCTGCACCGTGGTCACACTCACATCCACACACCGCACATCACTGAACCCGGCACGCCGCAGCCATAGCATCAACGCCGGCACCGAGGGCAGGAACCACACGTTGCGCATCTGCGCGTAGCGATCTTCCGGCACCAGCACTTGTTGCTGATCGCCTTCCACCACCAAGGTTTCCAGCACCAGCTCGCCGCCTTTGACCAGTGTGTCCTTGAGCGCCAGCAAGTGCTCGATGGGCGAGCGACGGTGGTAGAAAACGCCCATGGAAAACACCGTGTCGAAGCCTTCCAGGTTGGGCGGCAGGTCTTCGAACGGGAACGGTAGGTGCCAGGCTTTGGGCTCGGACAGGTAGCGTTGCACCGCCTGGAACTGGCAGAAGAACAACCAGTTGGGGTCCACGCCGATCACGCTGTCGGCACCGGCGCCGAGCATGCGCCACATGTAGTAGCCATTGCCGCAGCCGACGTCGAGGATGCGCTTGCCCTTGAGGTTCAGGTGCGGCGCCACCCGCGACCACTTCCAGTCCGAGCGCCATTCGGTGTCCACGTGCACGCCGAACAAATGGAACGGGCCTTTGCGCCAGGGGCTCAGGCCCATGAGTGCGGTGTGCATCTGCGCGCGGGTGGCGTCGTCGCAGTCGGCGTCCAGGGTCAGGCCGTTCAGCAGGTCGACGTGGTCGGGCGCTAGGGTCGGCAGTGCGTCCAGCGCGCTCTGCCAGCGCGCGAGGTCGCCGTGGCCTTTCTCCATTTTGCTGTCGAGTTGCGCCTGCAGGCCCTGGGCCCAGACGGCCAGGGGCGTGCCGACCAGATGGCGGGCGAGGGGGGACAGATCAATCATGGCAAGGCAATCAACGAGGCAAAGTTAAGACACTGGAACCACGGCACGACTTTCGAGAACCCGGCCGCCAGCAGGCGTTCGCGGTGTTCTTCGAGGCTGTCGGGCTTCATGACGTTTTCGATGGCGCTGCGTTTCTGGGCGATTTCCAGTTCGCTATAGCCGTTGGCGCGTTTGAACGCCACATGCAGGTCGGTGAGCAGTGCGTGTTCTTCGAGATCATCGAAGCGCAGCTTTTCCGAGAGGATCAGCGCGCCGCCCGGCAACAGCGCCTGACGAATACGGCCGAGCAATGCCAGGCGCTCCTCGGGGGCGATGAACTGCAAGGTGAAGTTCAGCGCCACCACCGACGCCGGCTGGAACTGCAACGCGAGGATATCGCCCTCGACCACCTGCACCGGCAGCAACTCCTGAAACATCGAGTCCTGGCCATTGAGGTATTCGCGACAGCGTTCGACCATCGCCGCCGAGTTATCCACCGCGATCACCGAGCAGCCCTCGGTGCGCACATGGCGCCGCAGAGCCTGGGTCACCGCGCCGAGGGATGAGCCCAGGTCGTAGAGCACGCTGTGGGGTTGGGCGAACTGCGCGGCCAGCACGCCGAGGTTCTCGACAATGGTCGGATACCCAGGCACCGAGCGTTTGATCATGTCGGGAAACACCCGCACTACATCCTCGTTAAAGGCGAAGTCCGGCACCTGGGGCAGGGGCTGGGCGAACAGGCGATCGGGTTCTTGGCTCACGGTTGTTCCGGCGACGTTGGGGGAAAGGCCGGCATTTTAGCCAAGTTGAAGGAGGAGTGCGCGGTTTGTCTGAAAGCCACTATCGATTCAGATAAGACTGCACGGGCTCGTTAGCGGGTGCAGTCTTCGTAAGCGGTGGGTAATGACGGTAGCTAAGTTGATTCTTGGAGATCAAACGTTGCGTCTATTTTGTAAGTGTCTGAACCATTGCTTTTGGCAGTGAGGGAAAGTTTGCCTTTGTAATGTCGATTAGTATGATCAGGTGTGATATCAAGGGTGCCTTCGTAGTTTTGAAGGCTATCAAGTTCTGCTGGAACTACCATGGCGCTTCTGAAACTGGAAAAGTTATCTAAAACATGTTTGCCTGCAACAATGTTTGGGGTCAGTGTCAAGGTTATTGACGACCAACGATTTTCGGAAACCTTATCCCCTGCATAGATCTCAAGTTCCCTGTCGTCATAATATAAGTAAAAGCTCTCGCCGACGAAGTCTGTGGGCGCATCGTTCTTGGAAATAGTGCCCGAAAATTCTCCATTTGCGTTCTTTTGGTTTCTCATGATTTAGTCTCCAATTTTCTGAATAAACATTACATGTTGGACGTATGAGTAATCTATTCTTGGTTTGAAAATTGGAATACTGTCAACTATGACAGTTTGATAGACGGATTTGATATAAGGTTTCGCGCTGAATTGTCTAATGAGTGTTTTATTGATTGAGTTTAAAGAGTGCGCTTAGAAGCGCTTACTGAAAATGCCGCGGCTGTAATTCCCCACTGGCCAAGCCAATAGGTAGTAATCAGCAAATACGGCGCGGCTTCGAACGTCACCACGAACCGATTGATGCCGATCAGCGTGTCGGAAAACACAAAGGATGCGGCCCCCGCCGCGGCCAGCAGCGCCGAACGCTTGGGCACATCACCGCCCAAGCGGGCCAGCGCGCGCCAGAGCATGGCGCTGATCACCAGGGCATAAACCACCACAGGTATCAACAAATCCCCCAGGCCATGGGAAATCAGGAGGCTCAACAGCACCGCTCCCACGCCCAGCGCGAGGATCAACGGCAGCGGTGCCAAGCGGCGGCAATCGCTGAAATAAGCCTTGAGGTACGCCAAGTGCGCCAACAGAAACGCGCCCAGGCCAAAGATAAACAGGTCCCCCGGCCAGGCCAGCAGAACATCCCCCACCAGCGAGAAAATCAGCCCCAGGCTGATCCAGCGGCGATAGTCGGTGGGCGGCGCATCGTGCAGCCAGCCCAGCAGTGCCAGCACCGGCAAGGGTTTGACCAGCAGGCACAGCAGCGTGGCGTGGGTGGTCAGGCCGTAGATAAAAGTGCCGGCGCCCATCAGCGCAAGAATCAGCCACGGCATATCAGTTCACCGTAATGGCGCAGTCGAAGGCTTCAACGGGTTCGGCTTCCGGCTCCCAGGGCTGCTGGGAGGTCAGGCGCAAGCGACCCTGACCCGGCGCGAAAGCCTGGAACCGCCAGGTCGACTGGCCGCCGCCGCCGATCACCCCGGATTCGCTACTGCTGTAGACCTCGGGGCTCAGCGCACGCAGCACGCCGCCGGCCGAATCCTGGATCGCCCAGCGGTAACCAGTAGTGGGGTTGCTGGGCAGGGTAAGGATCAGGTTTTGCCCGGTTTTCAGTTGGAGCGGGCAGGCGCTCTGGTTTTCCACGGTGACGTTTTGCTTGGGAGCGCTGGCACAGGCGGCCAGCAGGGCAAGGCTCAAGGGGAGAAGCAGGCGGGCAGCGGTCATGAGGGCTCCGTTGTTTGGCGACGAAGACCGAGCATAACCGAAGATAAGACAAGGTGTTACAGGGTGGATACAGGTTGCGGCCACTTACGGCATCGGGGGCAAGCCCCCTCCCACACTGAGTATGTTCACAAATCAACCTGTGGGAGGGGGCTTGCCCCCGATGAGGCCAGTGCAAGGGCTAACGGTCTATCAAAACAGCACCTTCGCCACATCCGCAAAGCGCTTGGCGAAATGCACCGTCATGCCTTCCTTCAGGTACTCCGGCAATTCTTCGAAACTGCCGCGATTGGGCTCCGGCAGGATCAGTTCATGAATCTTCTGGCGCCGCGCGGCGATTACTTTTTCGCGCACTCCGCCAATTGGCAGCACATGCCCGGTCAGTGTCAGCTCGCCGGTCATGGCCACGCCTTTCTTCGGCGGTTGGTTACGGGCCAGGGACAGCAGGGCGCTGGCCATGGTCACACCAGCACTCGGGCCGTCCTTCGGCGTGGCGCCTTCCGGCACATGCAGGTGCACAAAGGCTTCGTCGAAGAACTTCGGGTCGCCGCCAAAAGACTTCAGGTTCGAACTGATGTAGCTGTAGGCGATTTCGGCGGACTCCTTCATCACCTCACCCAACTGGCCGGTCAGCTTGAAGCCACGGTTAAGGGTGTGAATGCGCGTCGCCTCGATCGGCAAGGTGGCACCGCCCATGCTGGTCCACGCCAGGCCGGTGATGACCCCAGTGCCGGACAACACTTGTTCATTACGGAACACCGGCGTGCCCAGGGAGCTTTCCAGGTCTTTGTTGCCGATCTTGATCACGCTGTCCGGCGCATCCAGCAACTTGACCACCGCCTTGCGCACCAGTTTGCCCAGCTGTTTCTCCAACTGGCGCACCCCAGCTTCACGGGCGTAACCGTCGATCAGCGCGCGCAGGGCGCCGTCGCTGATGGTCAGGCTGTTTTTCGCCACGCCGGCTTTTTCCAGCTGCTTGGGCCATAGATGGCGCTTGGCGATGGCGACTTTCTCTTCGGTGATATAGCCCGACAGGCGAATCACTTCCATACGGTCGAGCAATGGGCCGGGGATGGAATCCAGGGTGTTGGCGGTGCACACGAACAGCACCTTGGACAGGTCCAGGCGCAGGTCCAGGTAGTGGTCGAGAAATTCGACATTCTGCTCAGGGTCCAGGGTTTCCAGCAGCGCCGACGCCGGGTCGCCCTGGAAGCTCTGGCCCATCTTGTCGATCTCGTCCAGCATGATCACCGGGTTCATCACCTCCACGTCCTTGAGCGCCTGCACCAGTTTGCCGGGCAGGGCGCCGATGTAGGTGCGGCGATGGCCCTTGATTTCGGCCTCGTCACGCATGCCGCCGACGCTGAACCGATAGAACGGGCGGCCCAGGGACTCGGCGATGGATTTGCCGACACTGGTCTTGCCCACGCCCGGCGGGCCCACCAGCAGCACAATGGAACCGGCGACTTCGCCTTTATAGGCGCCCACCGCGAGGAACTCGAGGATACGGCTCTTGATGTCATCAAGGCCCGCGTGGTGTTTATCCAGCACCTTGCGCGCGTGCTTAAGGTCGAGTTTGTCCTTGCCGTACACGCCCCACGGCACCGACGTGGCCCAATCCAGGTAGTTGCGGGTGACCGCGTATTCCGGCGAGCCGGTCTCCAGGATCGACAGTTTGTTGAGTTCTTCATCGATGCGTTTTTTCGCCTGGGCTGGCAGTACTTTGCCTTCCAGGCGCTGCTCGAATTGCTCGACGTCCGCGCTGCGGTCGTCCTTGGTCAAGCCCAGTTCCTGCTGGATGACTTTGAGCTGTTCTTTGAGGAAGAACTCGCGCTGATGCTCGCCGATTTTGCGGTTCACTTCGGCGGACAGCTCTTTTTGCAGGCGCGCGACTTCGACTTCCTTACGCAGCATCGGCAGCACTTTTTCCATGCGCTTGAGCATGGGCACGCAGTCCAGCACTTCCTGCAGTTCGTTGCCGGTGGCGGAGGTGAGGGCGGCGGCGAAGTCGGTCAGCGGCGATGGGTCGTTGGGGCTGAAGCGGTTGAGGTAGTTCTTCAACTCTTCGCTGTACAACGGGTTGAGGGGCAGCAGCTCCTTGATCGCGTTGATCAGCGCCATGCCGTAAGCCTTGACCTCGTCGGTCGGCTCGGACGGCTGGTGTGGGTATTCGACTTCCACCAGGTACGGCGGGCGATGGTGCTTGAGCCAGGTGCGAATCCTCACGCGGGTCAGGCCCTGGGCGACGAATTGCAGCTTGCCGTTTTCGCGGCTGGCGTGATGCACCTTCACCAGGGTGCCGTACAGCGGCAGGCTGGAGGTGTCGAAGTGGCGCGGGTCTTCCGGCGGCGTGTCCATAAAGAACAGGGCCAGGGAGTGGTGCTCGGACTTGCTCACCAGTTCCAGGGTTTCGGCCCAGGGCTCTTCATTGACGATCACCGGCAACACTTGCGCGGGGAAAAACGGCCGGTTGTGGATCGGGATGATATAGACCTTGTCCGGCAGGTTCTGCCCAGGCAGGGCCAGGCCGGTATTGGACGAGTGGGATTCAGCGTTTTCGGGGTCGGCGTAATCGTTGAGGTCGTAATCGGGAAATTCTTGCTGGTCGCTCATGGGGCACCTGCATCAGGAAGTATGGTGCTTAGATGGGGCGAGGTAGCGGTGGTTTCAATGGTGGGGTTGAGATAGCAACATATTGCATAAAATTACGGCGGCGATCCGGCCATGGGGTCAGCTGATTTTATGAAGGTAGGCAGGCAGCGGCTGTTCTGGCAGGACCGAGAGTACTTTCAAGCGCTGCAACATTCGCTGTCGCGCCCGCTGCAAGTGCTCGCGCAGGTTCAGCGCGGCGGCATCGAAGGCACCGTGCAGCAGCAGTTCGAGAATCAAGCGATGTTCGGCAAGCATTGACGGATCGGCGCCGATCCCCAGCAAACCGTGGAATATCCGACTGATGATCATCGGGCTCTGGCCCTGGCGGATCAACGCCGCGATCTTGCGGTTTTGCAGACCGGCCAGGCAGTGCTGGTGCAAGTCCTCTTCGATGCGCTCGATGGCTTCCAGGCTGCAGTGCGGAGTGCTCTGGGCCTCCAGCACCCGTTGCAGCATGGCTTGCAGCACCTCGCGGTCGAGGTTCGGCGCACTCTGGCGCAAGGCTTCGGGCTCCAGGCAGGCGCGCAGTTCGTAGTCCTCGGTCACTTCCCGGGCTGTCAATGGGCCGGCCAGCCATTGGGAGTAGGGCTCCTTTTCCACCAGCCCACGGTCGCGCAGACGCATCAGCGCTTCACGCACCACCGCGCGGCTGACGCCGTAGTGTTCGGCGGCCGCCTGTTCATCCAGGCGGTAGTGGCCGAAGGCGATGCAGGTGGACAGCGCCGCGCCGATTTCATCGACGATCCGTTCGCCCAACGGTCGCGTGTCCACCAACTCATCTTCGCCGTTCAAGCCCAGGTGCGCAGCGCTCAAGGGCAGGCGCAGCGGCTCCATGGCCAGGCCTTCGGGATTGATCAAGTAACCGCGGCCATTGAAACGGCAAATCAGCCCTTCTTCATGCAGCAGGTCCAACGCCCGGCGTACCGGCACGCGGCTGGTGCCGAACAATTCGGCCAGGGGCGCTTCCAGCAACACTAGCCCATGGCGGGCAGTGCCGTTGACGATCGCATCACGCAACACCTGGTGAATCATCGCGTAACGGGAGGCCGAGGCAGACGCTGCTTTCATCGATTTCTCAAGAGCCTGTAGGACGATGGCCGGGGATTCTCTCATAGATGTGGGTGTCACTCTGCGCCACGTTGTGGGCACTTTTTTGGGGCCTGAAGCGGATCGTTGTTACTTTTCTGCACCAAAATGTACTTATTAATAAAAGA
Source organism: Pseudomonas rhodesiae (assembly GCF_013285305.1). NCBI lineage: Bacteria > Pseudomonadati > Pseudomonadota > Gammaproteobacteria > Pseudomonadales > Pseudomonadaceae > Pseudomonas > Pseudomonas rhodesiae. Next base: position 1,386,361 of record NZ_CP054205.1, read on the forward strand.
TACATTATTTGAGCCTAAGTCACTTCTCCTCTGCTTGTCGGATTATTCTGCAACCCTGAAAGGGCTCTAGTTCGCTATCTCTAGCGTTAACGACCCGGAAAGCGCTAGTAGATCACCCAAGGCTGGCACGAAAGCTGCCTTTGTAAAATGTACATTTTATGAATATGTACGTTTTAAAAGGACTGCGCTGATGTCAGATGCCACATCAATGGCCGAGGATTTCGCCCACGGTCGCAGCGACCCGGTGCAAGCTCTGGAGCACTCGCTTGACCTGGCCCGGCGGTCTAGCAGCGTGTTTATCAGCCTCACCGCCGACCGCGCACGCCGTGAAGCCGAAGCCGCCGCTGCTCGCTGGCGTGCCGGTCAGCCATTGAGCCCGTTCGACGGCGTGCCGCTGGCCTGGAAAGACCTGTTTGACATGGCCGGCAGCGTCACCACCGCCGGTGCCGCCTACCGTCGCAATGCCCCCGCCGCCGCGCTCGATGCGCCCGTTGTCGGCCTGTTGTGCCGCGCCGGCATGGTCAGCGTGGGCAAGACCAACCTCAGTGAACTGGCGTATTCCGGCCTGGGCCTGAACCCGCATTTCGGCACGCCGCACAATCCCCATGCCAGCGATCAGCCGCGTATCCCCGGTGGTTCGTCGTCCGGTTCGGCGGTGGCCGTCGCCGCTGGAATCGTGCCGATCGCCATGGGCACCGACACCGCCGGCTCGATCCGCATCCCCTCGGCCTTCAATGGCCTGGTGGGGTATCGCAGCAGCATTCGGCGCTATAACCGCGACGGTGTGTTCCCTTTGGCTCGCACCCTCGACAGTCTCGGCCCGCTGACGCGTAGCGTGCGCGATGCCCTGACCCTCGACGATATCCTTCACGGCCGCACGCACACCCATACCGCACGCAGCCTAAAGGGTCAGCGGTTTGTGCTGGAGCACAGCGTGCTGAGCCACGTTGAACCGGCCGTAGGCAATAACCTGCTGCGCGCCGTGGAGCAACTCAAGGCCGCCGGTGCGCTGATCGAAAACCGTGAAAGCCCGACTTTCAAAGGCGCACTGGAACTGATCCACCAACATGGCTGGCTCGGCGCCTTCGAAGCCTTCGCCCTGCACCAAGCCCTGCTCGACAGCGCCGACGCCGCACAACTCGATCCACGGGTGCGCCGCCGCCTCGAAACCGCGCGCGGGCTGCCCGCCAGCCAGTTGATCGGCCTGATCGAGGCACGCCAACGCCTGCAACTCCAACTGGTCGACGACCTCGACGGCGCGATCCTGATCACGCCCACCGTCGCCCACGTCGCCCCGGCCCTGGTGCCTCTGGAAGCCGACGACGACCTGTTCGCCACCACCAACCTCGCCACCCTGCGCCTGACCATGCCCGGCAGCCTGCTGGACATGCCCGGCGTGACCTTGCCCAGCGGCCGCGATGCCTTGGGCCTGCCCACCGGGATGCTGCTCAGCGCCCCGATGGGGGAGGACGCGCGCCTGCTGCGCGCCGCGTTGTCCGTCGAATCCGTACTTAACGTTTAAGGAGATACACCATGGCTAAAGACATCCTTTGTGCATTTGGCGTCGACGTTGATGCCGTCGCCGGCTGGCTCGGTTCCTACGGCGGCGAGGACTCGCCGGATGACATCTCTCGCGGCCTGTTCGCCGGGGAAGTCGGCGCGCCGCGCCTGCTCAAATTGTTCGAACGCTACGGCCTGCGCACCACCTGGTTTATCCCCGGCCACTCGATGGAGACGTTCCCCGAGCAGATGAAGGCCGTCGCCGATGCCGGCCACGAAATCGGCGTGCACGGCTACAGCCACGAAAACCCGATTGCGATGACCGCCGAGCAGGAAGAAATCGTCCTCGACAAGTCCATCGAACTGATCACCCAAGTCACCGGCAAACGCCCCACCGGCTACGTTGCGCCGTGGTGGGAATTCAGCAAGGTCACCAACGAGCTGTTGCTGAAAAAAGGCATCAAGTACGACCACAGCCTGATGCACAACGACTTCCACCCCTACTACGTACGCAAGGGCGACAGCTGGACCAAGATCGACTACAGCCAGCACCCCGACACCTGGATGAAACCGCTGGTACGCGGTGAAGAAACCGACTTGGTAGAGATCCCGGCCAACTGGTACCTGGATGACCTGCCGCCGATGATGTTCATCAAGAAAGCCCCCAACAGCCACGGCTTCGTCAACCCGCGTCACCTCGAAGAAATGTGGCGCGACCAGTTCGACTGGGTCTACCGCGAACATGAACACGCGGTGTTCACCATGACCATCCACCCCGACGTATCCGGCCGCCCGCAAGTGCTGCTGATGCTCGAACGCTTGATCGAACACATCCAGAGCCATGCCGGCGTGCGTTTTGTCACGTTCGATGAAATCGCCGACGACTTTATCCGTCGCCAACCGCGTTCCTGACCCCACCCCTTGAGGCGCCACCCATGTCCATCTACAACAAGCTTGACCTGACCGGTTGGAAACCCCGGCAATTGACGTCCCAGGAAGTGCGCTTCGCCACCTGGATCGCGTTTTTCGCCTGGGTGTTTGCGGTGTACGACTTCATTCTGTTCGGCACCTTGCTGCCGGAGATCGGCCGCCACTTCGGCTGGGGTGAAGTGGAGCAAGCCGAGATCGCGACCTGGGTAGCGGTGGGCACCGCCGTGGTCGCCCTGGCCATCGGCCCTATCGTCGACAAACTGGGGCGGCGCAAAGGGATTATTTTTACCGTGGCCGGTTCGGCGCTGTGTTCGGCGCTGACCGCGATCGGCGGGGCGTGGGGCAAGTCGCCGTTGATTCTGATCCGTTCGTTGGGCGGTCTGGGTTATGCCGAAGAAACCGTCAATGCCACCTACCTCACCGAGCTGTATGGCGCGTCGGAAGACCCGCGACTGACCAAACGACGCGGTTTCATCTACAGCCTGGTGCAGGGCGGCTGGCCGGTAGGGGCGCTGATTGCGGCGGGGTTGACCGCCTTGTTGCTGCCGATCATCGGTTGGCAGGGGTGTTTTATCTTCGCGGCGATCCCGGCCATTGTGATTGCAATCATGGCGCGCAAGCTCAAGGAGAGCCCGCAGTTCCAGATCCATCAGCGCATCAGCGAACTGCGTAAAAGTGGCGCGGTGATCGAAGCGCAGAACGTCGCCGCAACCTATGGCGTGGACTACGACGAACACAGCAAGGCCGGGCTCAAAGCCGCGTTCCGTGGCCCGGCACGCCGCGCCACCCTGGTGATCGGCGCCGCGCTGTTGCTCAACTGGGCGGCGATCCAGGTGTTCAGTGTGCTGGGCACGTCGGTGATCGTCAGCGTGCACCACATCTCGTTCGAGAACTCGCTGATCATCCTGGTGCTGTCGAACCTGGTGGGTTACTGCGGCTACCTCAGCCATGGCTGGATGGGCGACAAGATCGGCCGCCGCAATGTGATCGGCCTGGGCTGGATGCTCGGCGGTCTGTCGTTCGCCGGCATGCTGTTCGGCCCGAGCAATATGGCCATGGTGGTGGGCTTGTACAGCCTGGGCCTGTTCTTCCTGATCGGGCCGTACTCGGCGGCGCTGTTCTTTATCAGTGAAAGTTTCCCCACCAGCATTCGCGCCACTGGCGGCGCGATCATCCATGCCATGGGGCCCATCGGTGCGGTGGTCGCAGGCTTTGGTGCCACTCAAGTGCTGTCCGCCGGCAGCGACTGGCAGACCGCGGCGCTGTGGTTCGGTGCGGTGCCGTGCTTCCTGTCCGGTGCGCTGATGTTTGCCGCCCGCCATGTCCGCCCGGAAACCGTGCAGTAAGGAGTATTCGATGAATCGTAAAGTTGCCTTGATTACCGGTGCCGCCAGCGGCATCGGCCAAGCCCTGGCCGTGGCCTATGCGCGCAATGGCGTGACAGTGGTGGGCGGGTACTTTCCGGCTGATCCCCATGACCCGCAGATCACTGTGAGCCTGGTGCAAGAAGCCGGTGGCGTCTGCCTGATGTTGCCGCTGGACGTGGGCAACACCGCCTCGGTGGACGCCTTGGCCGCGCAGGCTGTGCAGCATTTCGGTCGGCTCGACTACGCGGTGGCCAACGCCGGCCTGCTGCGTCGCGCACCGTTGCTGGACATGACCGATGCGCTGTGGGACGAGATGCTCAACGTAGACCTGACCGGCGTCATGCGCACCTTTCGCGCTGCCAGTCGGCATATGAACGAGGGCGGTGCGTTGGTGGCGATTTCGTCGATCGCCGGCGGCGTGTACGGCTGGCAGGACCACAGCCACTACGCCGCCGCCAAGGCTGGGGTGCCGGGGTTGTGCCGTTCGCTGGCGGTGGAACTGGCGCCTCTGGGCATTCGCTGCAATGCGGTGATCCCGGGCCTGATCGAGACGCCGCAGTCCCTGGACGCCAAAAACTCCCTCGGCCCCGAAGGACTGGCCAAAGCCGCCCGCGCTATTCCGCTGGGCCGGGTAGGGCGCGCCGATGAAGTGGCGTCGCTGGTGCAGTTCTTGACCAGTGATGCGTCCAGCTACCTCACCGGCCAGAGCATCGTCATCGACGGCGGCCTGACCGTACGCTGGCCTGACTGATGGGGGGGAGTGGGCTTGCCCCCGATGGTGGTGCGCCAGATACAGCTGTGCTGGCTGAACCACTGCAATCGGGGGCAAGCCCCCTCCCACATTGGAATGCCACTGGCCTGACGGATGTACTCGCTCCCACTATGGAATGCCACTGGTTCGACGGATGTACTCGCTTCAACTGTGGGAGGGGGCTCGCCCCCGATGGGGGTGTGCCAGACGCAGCTGTCCTGGCTGACCCCCTGCAATCGGGGGCAAGCCCCCTCCCACATTGGAATGACACTGGCCTGACGGATGTACTCGCTTCAACGGTGGTAGGGGGCAAGCCCTTCCCACATTGGAATGATACTGGCCTGACGGATGTACTCGCTTCAACTGTGGGAGGGGGCTTGCCCCCGATGGTGGTGGGTCAGACACAGCTGTCCTGGCTGACCCCCTGCAATCGGGGGCAGCCCCCTCTCACATTGAAATTGTATTTGTTTCTGGAGAATGTATATGCCCCAACTCACTGATCGTCGCGCTGTGATCACCGGTGCCGGCAGCGGCATTGGTGCCGCCATCGCCCGCGCTTATGCGGTTGAAGGCGCGCGTCTGTTATTGGCCGACCGCAACGCCGCCAGCCTCGCCGAAACCGCGATCACCTGCCGCAACCTGGGCGCCGAGGTGGTCGAGTGTGTGGCCGATGTCGGCACGCTAGAAGGCGCTCAGGCCGGGGTCGACCGGTGTGTCGAGCACTTCGGCGGTATCGATATTCTGGTCAACAACGCCGGCATGCTGACCCAGGCGCGTTGTGTCGATCTGACCCTCGAAATGTGGAACGACATGCTGCGCGTCGACCTCACCAGCGTGTTCGTCGCCAGTCAGCGCGCCCTGCCGCACATGCTGGCGCAGCGCTGGGGGCGGATCATCAATGTGGCCTCGCAACTGGGCATCAAGGGCGGCGCCGAGTTGACTCACTACGCCGCCGCCAAGGCCGGGGTGATCGGCTTCACCAAGTCCCTGGCCCTGGAAGTGGCCAAGGACAATGTGCTGGTCAACGCCATCGCCCCGGGGCCGATCGAAACGCCGTTAGTGGGCGGGATCAGCGAGGCTTGGAAACGCGCCAAAGCCGCCGAGCTGCCCCTGGGCCGCTTCGGCCTGGCCGATGAAGTGGCGCCCACCGCCGTGCTGCTCGCCAGCGAGCCCGGCGGCAATCTGTTTGTCGGCCAGACGCTTGGCCCGAACGCCGGCGACGTCATGCCATGAGCGGGGTATAGCGATGTGTGGACTCTGCGGACTGCTGGGCGAAGACCTGCATTGGAGCGACCCCTTGGGCGATGAGTTGCCCCGGCGCCGGGAACGGCTGCGCCGCATCGCCGCGATCAATCAGGTGCTGGCGGTGTTCCGGCTCAAGGTCGAAGATTTCCAGGGCGCCTCTTATTTACTGATCGGCGCCACCGGCAAACAAGCCCTGGCCAGCGGCCTGGATCAACTCTGGCAAGCGGCCGAAAGCATGCTCGGCCGTGCGTTGGACCCCCTCGATGCGACGCTGTTGGATCACTTGGAGTCCGCCCCATGAGCATGGCCCTGAACGTCATCACCGGCTTCCTCGGCAGCGGCAAAACCACCTTGCTCAAGCGCCTGTTGGAGGGTGAAAGCCTGGGCGACATCGCGTTACTGATTAACGAATTCGGCGATGTGGGCATCGACCATTTGCTGGTGGAAGAAGTGGCCCCAGACACCGTGCTGCTGCCCAGCGGCTGTGTGTGTTGTTCGATTCGCGGCGAGTTGAAAGACGCGCTGCTGGCCCTGTTGCAGCGCCGCGAACGCGGTGAAATCCCGGCGTTCAAGCGCGTGATCCTGGAAACCACCGGCCTGGCCGACCCGGCGCCGATCCTCGCCACACTCAACAACGACGTGCAACTGCGCGGGCGTTTCCATATCGGCCTGGTGATCACCCTGGTGGACGCCAGCCACGCCGCCCTGCAAGAACGCCTGCACCCGGAATGGCTGGCCCAAGTGGCCGCCGCCGACCGCCTGCTGCTGAGCAAGACCGACCTGGCCGGCGATTGCGCCCCGCTGCGTGCGCACTTGCAGGCGCTCAACGCCGGTACGCCGATCCTCGACTCCCACGCCATTCACAGCGGCGACCAATTGCTGCTTGGCGAAGGCCTGCGCAGCGCCGCGCCCGCCGATGAAGTGCAACGCTGGCAACTGCATCGATCCACCACCGCCTCCCACGGCGCGGCGCAGGTGTGCTGCCTGACCTTCGAGCAGCCGCTGGACTGGGTAGGGTTCGGGGTGTGGTTGTCGATGCTGCTAAGATGCCACGGCGAACGAATCCTCAGGGTCAAGGGACTGCTCAACGTGAACGCCAGTAACGCCCCCATCGTCATTCATGGCGTGCAGCATTGCCTGCACGCGCCGGTGCATCTGCCTGCGTGGCCGGGCAGCGACCGGCAATCGCGCTTGGTATTTATCCTGCGCGGCCTCGACCCTGCGCTGTTGCGTCGTTCTTTCGAGGTGTTTTCCCGGCGGTTGGCCCGATGATCACACTGCGCGTCCTCGGCACCTCGGTGACATTGCTCGAATGTTTGCGCGTGCGGGCCGAGCAGGAACTTGGCATTCGCCTGGTCTATCAGGTGCACGATGTCGAGCAGGCCCAGCGTATTGCGGTGATGCAGCCCGACAGTTACGACCTTTACGATCAATGGTTTCACAACGTCGACTTCGTCTGGCCGGCGCGGGCGATCCAGCCCATCGACACGCGCCGCATCGCGCTGTGGCACGAGATCAACGACTTGCCCAAGCGCGGGCGCCTGAGCCCCAACGACCGCCTGGGCAGTGGCAGCGTGCCCAGCGAGCGGCTGTTCGTGCAGCACGACGGCAGCCTCGGCAGCACCGTGACCGAACGTATCAGCATGCTGCCCCTGACCCACAACGCCGACAGTTTTGCCTACCGCCCCGAGCGTCTGCCCGCAGGCTTTTGCCGGGGCAACGAAAGTTGGGGCTGGCTGCTGGACCCGGCGTGGCGCGCGCGCACCGCACTGCAAAGCGACGCCGCCATTGGCGCACTGGATGCCGCGCTGGCGGTGCAGGGCGCCGGGCTCGCCAGTTTCCGCGACATCGGCAATATGAGCATCGAGGACATCGACGTGCTCGCCGACATCCTGGTGCGCAAGCAGAAGGAGGGGCACTTCGCGGCGTTCTGGTCAGACGACGAAGAAGCCGCGCAACTGATGCTCAGCCCCAGTATCGATATCCAGAGCCTGTGGTCTCCAACCTTGATGCGCCTGCATCGCGCCGGTGTGAAGTACCGCCTGGCGGTGCCGCGCGAAGGCTATCGCGCCTGGTTCGGCGGTTTGTCGTTATCGCGCCATGCCCAGGGCCCGGTGCTGGATGCCGCCTACGCGTACCTCAACTGGTGGCTGTCCGGCTGGCCCGGTGCGGTGATGGCGCGTCAGGGGTATTACATCGGCAACCCGGCCCGCACGCGCGACCATTTGAGCGCCGCCGAGTGGGATTACTGGTACGCCGGCAAGCCCGCCCGTGAAGAACTGCCGGGCAGCGATGGCCTGCCGCTGATCGACCGGGGCGAGGTGCGCGACGGCGGCTCCTATGAACAGCGTATGGGCCACATCGCGGTGTGGAACGCGGTGATGGACGAGCACAACTACCTGGTGCGCCGCTGGGGCGATTTCATGCGCGCGCGAGGGCCGGCCTGACCCGAAAAGCCAAGCCTCTGTCGCCAATAAGCTGACGCTGAAGTCCCCGGTTTTATTGGGTGGACAAGCGCCTGCGCCGAGCTAATCTGCTCAACACAAATACCTGCAATGGACGGGTATTTTTTGACGCCAGGTCAGCTGTCGCAGGGAATGCACATGACAAATGGACGTAGTGGCAGAAACAGACGAACGCTGCCAGAGGGCACGCCGATGACGTGGCGCCATACGTTCCAGACCCGCATTGCCGGCGTATTGGCGCTGCTGCTGTTGGTGGTGGTCGCCGCGACCTACTTTGCGGTGCAGGCCGCCACCAGCCGCGCCGTGGAGAACCAGGCCCGCGCCCAACTGAAAACCGGCAGCCAGGTGTTCGAACGCCTCTTGGACCTGCGGGGCCGGCGCCTGCAATACGGCCTCGACTGGCTGACCGCCGATGGCCCATTCGTAAGCGCGGTGGCCGAGGGCAACTCGGCGTCGATCCTGGATGTGCTGGAGCGTCACGGCAGCGGCATCCGTTCCAGCGAAGTGCTGGTGCTGGGGCTGGACGGCACGGTGATGGTCAGCACCTTGCCGGGGGTTACGCGGGGCCAGGTCTTCCCTTATGCCGAGGCACTGCGTCGGGCCCGGCGCAGTGGCTTGCAGATGTTGATCGTGGCCATGGACCAGCGCCCCTACTTGCTGGTGCAGGACGAAGTCGTCGACACAACGCCCATCGCCCGCGTGGTCATGGGCTTTCCCATGGACACGTTGTTCGCCAATGAACTGCGCTCCATGAGCAACCTGGAGGTGTCGTTCCTCAGCATGCGCAACGGGCATGTCGGCCAATTATTCAGCACCCAGCCCGACGCTTATCAGGCCACGGTGATCAACCTGTTGCGTGGGGCCCGTCCGGACCCCGAGGCGCATATCCATCGGTTCTACGGCGAGCGTGTGCTCAGCCAGGTGCTGACGCTGGCCAATACCGGTGAGGGCGATGACGTGCGGGTGTTGCTGCAAAGCCCGCTGGATCATGCCCTGGAATCCTTTGCGCCGCTGGACCGGCAGTTTCTCGGCATTGCCCTGGCGGTGTTGGTGGTGTCGTTGGCTGGCGCGTTGTTTCTGGCGCGACGCGTGTCGCGGCCGCTCAATGCCTTGGTGGACGCCGCCGGGCGGATCGGTGCCGGTGACTACCGCACCCCGGTGCGGGTGCGTGGCCACGATGAGTTCGGCCTGCTGGCCCGCGCCTTCAACGCCATGCAAAGCGGCATCGCCATGCGTGAACGGCAACTGGCCCATAACGCTTTGCACGACCCCCTTACCGGGCTGCCCAATCGCGCCCTGGCCATGGAGCGCTTGGGCAGTGCGATCAGTGCGCGGCGGCCGGTGGCGCTGCTGTACCTGGGCATCGAAAACTACCGCACAATCAACGAAGGCTTCGGCCCGGAGGGGGTTGAAGATATGTTGCGCGAGGCCAGCCGGTGCCTGTCCATGAGCCTGTTGGCCAGTGACACTGCGGCGCGGGTGTCCGGCAGCGAATTTCTGCTGTTGCTGGAAAATATCGGCATCGACCGCGCCGTGGCCCGCGCCGACCGCCTCTATGCGCTGCTCACCGAGCCTCAACGCATCGGCAACGACGAGCTGCGCCACGAAGTGAGCATCGGCATTGCGGTCTACCCCAATGACGGCCAGCACGTCGAAGAACTGATCAGCCGCGCCGCCATCGCCCGCCACGATGCGGCGATGCTGCCGGGCTATCTGCAGATCTACCAGCAGGACCGCGACCTCGCCCACCAGCGCCAGATCACCCTGATTCGCGACTTGCGCCGTGCCGCCGCCGAAGGTGCGTTGCACCTGTGTTACCAGCCCAAGCTCGACCTCAAGCACGGCCAGGTACGCCAGGCCGAAGCCCTGCTGCGCTGGCAGCACCCCAGTCTGGGGTTGGTGTCGCCGGCCGAGTTCATTCCCCTGGCCGAGCGCACCGGCAGCATGGCCAGCCTGACCCACTGGGTGATCGAAGAAGCCATCCGCCAGATCGCCGAATGGGCGCGGCGCGGCCTGTTGATCCAGTTGTCGGTGAATATCTCGGTGGACGACCTGGCCGACGACGATCTGGCGATCCGCGTGACCACTTTGCTTGCCCAGCACGGTGTGCACGCCGAGCAATTGCTGTTCGAAATCACCGAGAGCGCCATCATGCACAACCCTCGCCAGGCCCTTAGCGTGTTGGAGCAACTGCGCGGCTGCGGTATCAGCCTGTCGGTGGATGACTTTGGCACCGGTTATTCCTCCCTCGCCCAACTGCAACGCCTGCCGGTGCAGGAGCTGAAGATCGACCAGTCCTTCGTGCGCAACCTCGACAACGAGGGCGGCGACGGCGTGATCGTGCGTTCGACTATCGAGATGAGCCACAACCTGGGGCTCAAAGTGGTGGCCGAAGGGGTGGAGTTCGAACCCAGCTTGAAGCTGCTCAAGCAGTGGAACTGCGACACCGCCCAGGGCTACCTGATCAGCCGGCCGCTCAACGCCATGGCTTTTGAGATGTGGATGCGGCGCGAACGCGCGGCGGTCTAGACACCTTGCAGGTGACTACAGCTTTTTTAGGTATGGTCGATAACTTCTACGGAGCCTGACCGTTTGCACAGTTTTTTACCGACCAACGGTTTAGCGTCCTCCTGTGTTCAATAGTGGCATTTTGCCTTGATTGCGGCATCATGGCCGTAACCGTTCTTTTCCGCCAAGGCTGGCCGCTTTCTACCGGATCTCCCATGGCCCGATGTGTAAACCTTTTATCTCGCATGATGCTGTTGCTGGCGGCGGCAGCGCCCGTCTCGGCGGCCACCCTTGAGGTGTTGGTGCAGCAGGCCGATGGCAGCCCGGTCAGCGATGCGGTTGTGACTTTGCAAGGCCCGGCCGCTGTGGCGGCCGTCGCGCCCAAGGCGGAGATGGACCAACGTGGCCAGCGCTTCGCCCCCCATGTGCTGGCGGTGCATACCGGCACCCAGGTGCGCTTCCCCAATAGCGACAATATTCGCCATCAGGTGTATTCATTTTCGGCCGCCAAGCGTTTCGAACTGCGCCTGTACGAAGGCACGCCGACCGCGCCACTGCTGTTCGACAAACCGGGCGTGGTGGTGCTGGGCTGCAATATCCATGACTGGATGCTCGGCTATATCTATGTCACCGACGATCCTCACTTCGGTGTCAGCGATGCCCAAGGCCGTGTGCGCCTGGAACCATTGGCGCCGGGGGATTACCACGCCACCCTGTGGCACCCGCAACTGGCGGATATGCAGCCGCTGGACGGCGGCACCTTGCATATTCCCGCCGCCGGCCTGAGCCACCGCGTGCAGCTCACCCTGCAACCCGCCTCGGCAGACCTGCCACCGGCGCCGACCGCCTTCGGTGACGCCTTCAATCGAGCTGCCCGTGAAACTGCGCAGTAGTTACCAGGCGCGGGTCGCCACGGTCCTGATCCTGCTGTCGCTGGTGGTGATCGGCGCGCTGTATTTCAGCGTCAAGATGGCCACCCGCCAGGCTGTCCATGGCCAGGCGTTGGCCCAGTTGCAGGTGGGCACGCGGGTGTTCGAGCGTTTGCTGGATGTGCGCGGCCGGCGCCTGGCCGATGGCGTGCAACTGCTGGCGGCCGACTTTGGCTTTCGCGATGCCGTGGCCAGTGGCGATTCGGCGACGATGCGCTCGGTGCTGCTCAACCATGGCAAACGCATCAATGCCAGCGACATGATCCTGCTGGGCATGGACGGCAAAGTCCTGGCCAGCACCGTCGACGAAGTCGCCGAGGGTTCGAGCTTTCGTTACGACCAGGCATTGCGCGAAATGCGCCGCCAGCGCCAGGCCGCATTGTTGATCGTGCCGCTGCAAGGCACGCCGCACCTGCTGGTGGAAGCGCCGGTGCTGGCACCGTTGCCGATTGCGCGGGTGGTGATGGGCTTCAGCATGGACACGGCGTTCGCCGATGAACTGCGTTCGTTGAGCAATCTGGAAGTGTCGTTCCTGGCCATCGACCGCCAGCAGCCCGGGACGCTGGTCAGCACCCAACCCCAGGTGCTGCGCGACAGTATCGTCAGTCTGATGCTGGGGGCGTCCACCCATGAGGGCGTGTCCACCACCGAGCATCTGGCACACCGTTTTCTCAGCCAATCGCTGGTGTTGGCCAGCAACGCCGACAGCCAGGTGCTGGCCTTGCTGCAAAGCCCGCTGGATTCGGCAATGCAAGCCTTTGTGCCATTGGATGAAAAGATTCTGGCCATCGCACTGGTTGCGTTGGCGGCGTCGCTGGTCGGCGCATTGCTGCTGGCGCGGGGCGTGTCGCGTCCGGTGCAAGCCTTGGCCCAGGCCGCCGAACGCATTGGCCATGGCGACTACCAGACCCCGGTCATCCTGACCCGCAGCGACGAACTGGGCCGCCTGGCCGTGGCGCTCAACGCGATGCAAAGCGGCATCGCCGAGCGTGAACAGCAACTGGCCCACAACGCGCTGCATGATCGCCTCACCGGTTTGCCCAACCGCGCGCTGGCCATGGAGCGCCTGGGCAGCGCGATTGCCACCCAGCGGCCGATGGCGCTGATTTACCTGGGCATCGACAACCTGCGCGCCGCCAGCGAAACCGCCGGGCCGGACGCCGTGGATGAGTTGTTGCTCAATGTCAGCCGACGCTTGCAAGCCGTGCTGCGCCCACGGGACACCCTGGCGCATCTGATCGCCGACGAGTTCCTGCTGCTGCTTGATGGCGCCGGTCGTGACGAGGCGGTGGGCCTGGCCGACAAGCTGCAGCAATTGCTATTGCGCCCCCAGCGTATTGCCGGCCACGACCTGGCGCTCGACTGCCGCTTGGGCATCGCTGTGTACCCGGACGATGGCGACTCTGCACAAAGCCTGCTGGAACGCGCAGCGATTGCCATGAAGGACGCCGCGCAAATGCCCGGTCGCTTGCAGGTGTACGAGCCGGGCCGCGACCTTGCTCATCGTCGCCAGATCACCCTGATCCGCGACCTGCGCCACGCCCCCGGCCAAGGCCAGTTGCTGCTGCACTACCAGCCCAAACTGGATATTCGTCTGGGCCATGTGCGTCAGGCTGAAGCCCTGTTGCGCTGGCAGCATCCGCAGTTCGGCATGGTTTCGCCGGCGGAATTCATCCCTCTGGCCGAGCGTTCGGGCAGCATCCAGTTGCTGACCCAGTGGGTGATCGAAGAGGGCATCCGCCAGTTGTGCGAATGGAACCGCCGAGGCCTGTACCTGCAACTGTCGCTGAACATCTCGGCCGACGATTTGCTTGGCGATGAGCTGGCCCACCGCGTTTCGGCGCTGTTGCGGCGCTACGGGCTGCCGGCCGAACAGCTGGTGTTCGAGATCACCGAAAGCGCGGTGATGCGCGAACCGGAAAAGGCCTTGAAAGTGCTGCACCTGCTGCGCGAGTGCGGCATCAGCCTGTCGGTGGATGACTTTGGCACCGGGTACTCGTCGTTGGCCCACCTCAAGCGCCTGCCGGTGCAAGAGTTGAAGATCGACCAGTCGTTTGTGCGCAACCTGGACGAAACCAGCGAAGACGCAGTGATCGTGCGTTCCACCATCGAGATGAGCCATAACCTGGGGCTCAAGGTGGTCGCCGAGGGGGTCGAGTACGCCCACAGCCTGCGCCTGCTGGAGCGCTGGCAATGCGATACGGCGCAGGGTTACCTGATCAGTCGGCCCTTGAGCGCCGACGCTTTCGAAGCCTGGGTGGCCTTGCCTCTCAGTGCGCAAACTTCGCAGGTGCATTGAGGGCTATGACGTGCGTCTTTCTCTACTGATCGGTTGCATGGCCAGCCTGAGCCTGCCCGCCGCCCTGGCCGATAACGGTCGCCTGATCGCCACCGGCGGCGCCAGCAGCCTGGAAGGCGCGGCGGGCGGCGGCATCACCCCGTGGGCGGTGCTCAGCGGTTACGGCGAGCAACACGAATGGGGCGCCACGGCGTTTGCCACCACGGTCGACCTGCCGGACTACCGGCTCGATGTCGCCGGGTTGGCGCTGGCCTACGACAACCGCGTGGAAGTCTCTTTCGCTCGGCAACGTTTTGACCTGGGCACCTTGGTACACAAGCTGAACCTGCCCGACGACCACCTCGGCCAGGATGTGCTGGGGGTCAAAGTGCGGCTGTTCGGCGATGTGATCTACGACCGCTTGCCCCAGGTTTCGTTGGGCCTGCAATACAAGCATCAGAACACGTTCGATATTCCGCGCCTGGTCGGCGCCAAGCGTGACAGCGATGTGGAAGGCTACCTGGCCGCCAGCCGCCTGTTCATGGGCGCGGCCTTTGGCTACAACGTGCTGGTCAACGGCGGCCTGCGCTACAGCCGCGCCAATGAAACCGGCCTGCTCGGTTTTGGCGGCGACCGCCGCGACCGCCGCAGCCTGCTCAAGGAAGGCTCGGTGGCGCTGCTGTTCAACCCGCGCTGGGCGCTGGGCGTGGAGTACCGCGAGAAACCCGACAACCTGTCCTTCGCCGGAGAAAGCGACTGGGCGGACGTGTTCCTCGCCTACTTCCCCAGCAAGCATGTGTCGTTTGTGTTGGCGTATGCACGGCTGGGGGAAATCGCCACGTTGGATAACCAGAACGGCACTTACCTGTCCGTCCAGGGGAGTTTCTGATGCGCGTATTGCCCGTGCTACTGCTGGTGCTGCTGAGCGCCTGCGCCCAGCAACCGCCCAAGGACGACAGCCTCTACCGCGACCTCGGCGCCATGCCCGGCATCACCCGCATCGTCGAAGGCATGCTGCTCAACATCGCCCGCGACGAACGCATCGTCGAGCGCTTCCGGCGTATCGACATCCAGCGCCTGCGCAACAAGCTGATCGAACAGTTCTGCGTCGAAGCCGGCGGGCCATGCACCTACACCGGCGACAGCATGGCCGAGAGCCACAAAGGCCAGAACGTCAGCCGCAGTGATTTCAACGCATTGGTGGAGGATCTGATCAAAGCGATGGACAGCGAAGGGATCCCAGTGCCCACGCAAAACCGCCTGCTCGCTCGCCTGGCACCCATGCGCGGCGAAGTGATCGAGCACTGATCCCAGCGCCAACCCCATTCCAATGTGGGAGGGGGCTTGCCCCCGATGGCCGTCTGTGTTTTCACGAATTGAGTGCTTGGCATACTGGGGGCGTCCATGTATGAGCAGGGCTTCTGTGGTGAGCGGGCTTGCCCCGCGCTTGGCTGCGAAGCGGCCCCTCATACACACGCCGCGTTGATTCAGGTACACCGCGTTGCCGGTTTTGGGGCCGCTTCGCAGCCCAGCGCGGGGCAAGCCCGCTCACCACAGAAATCGCATTTTCTCAGGTTATGTTTCACCGAGGATGTGTGGATACCGATGCTCGGATAAGGGCATATCAGAGGCGCAGAGGCTGACACATAACGTTGTGGTGAGCAGGCTTGCCCTGCGCTGGGCTGCGAAGCAGCCCCACTTCAGACACTGTGGTTTTATCGGGCACACCGAGGCGCTGGGCTTGGGGGCCGCTTCGCAGCCCAGCGCGGGGCAAGCCCGCTCACCACAAAAATCGCATTTTCTCAGGTTATGTTTTCACCGAGGATGTGTGGATATCGAGGTTGGACCATTCAAGGGGATGGGGTGGAGGCTTACCACCATTTCCAACGGCCCTGTTTTTTCAGGGTCGCGATGATGGCTTCGCGCTTGTGGCGGATTTCGACCATTTTGTGGCGCAGTTCGCGGCAGCGGTTGCTGTTGAGGATCAAAAGGCCGATCAGGGGGCTGAGCAGGCAGAGGGAGTAAAGGTAGGCGTTGGGGCGGTAGGCAATACTGGGAAGTGCTACCAGCAGACAGGCGAGGTATATCGCGACGTTTACCCAGACCCAGTGGATGCGACCGTATAGCACTTCGTATTTGGCGAGGGCAAACAGCGCACCTAAACCCATACCGCTTAGAAGAGATGTTCTTACGGAAAATTCTATAGAGGATTGAGAAAGATAGGTCAGCATCGCCAGGATTGCGGTCAACCCAATCGACAAACACCCGACAAGCGCATCGACTCCGATTACCGGCATGTACCGTTTGAGCAATCCCCAGGGATTTTCAATGAAGGCTGCTGGATAAGAGCCGCTCGTTTCCCTCCTGTGATCGTTCATTGATTGAATTCCTCATACACGCCCAGTGCCAATGTCCTGACGTTTCCAGACATAGCACTACTGGTAAAGCTCAGCGAGGCGGCTGTGGCCTCCATTATGTGGACGGCGGTCGCTTGTTTCATGTGTAGGGCACTGACGCGTTTGGGCGCATTGCCGTTAGCTTTTTCCAGCTTGAGCTGTTTGTGCGACAGCCTCGGGTCTCGGATTTTGAGCAACTCATCGTTCAGCTTTTTCCGCTCTTGCCGCGTAAGGCCTTTGATTACTTGACGAGTACTCTTTCCGGTCACTTTCGTGATTGTGGTGACGACGTTCACTGTCACCAATGCTGATGTGGCCATTCCCAGCAAAGCAATGCCGTCCAGCACTGCTGTCGCGGCCTGATACCAGGCGTCGTTATCCAGATAATCATTAAATTCGGGAAAGGCTGCTTCTGATCCTGTGCGTATAACGCCAGCGATACATTGGGCTGTACTTGCAACTGCTGCGGCTTTACCTACAAACGAAATGACTGAGCTGGCACCCGCCGTAAAAGGCATTAGCGCAACTCCACTTGTAACGACCACCCAACTTAGCAGTACTCCTGCACACGTCGCTGCGGTATTCAGCGCCTCAATCATCAAGCGCGATTCCCGCGGTTCATGCTCCAGCATTCGCTTGAACTCCACCGGCCCCACATACCGGGGCGCCTCCCGCAATACCACTTTGATCGGCTGCACAGTGCAAATCGCCTGGAACTCGCGCAGCGTCACCACGTTGAAGTCCGCATCGATGTACACCACCCCTGCGCCAATCAGCACAGGGTCGGCATCGATGGCGTGGAACAATCGACGCAGGTCGATGCTGCTTTCAATGCGTTGGCGGGTGGTGCGGTGGGCCGAGGGGAATCCATCCTTGAACAAGGCGGTCGTCATTCCTTAACTCCTGGGTTTTTGGGGAGTCGAGAGGGTAAAGATGCAGCGGCGCAAATTAATGTCGGACGTTTCGCCTTTTCAAGACAGGTGCTTCTCGATCCCGCATTGCCATCTTGTGAGCGCCGCCCTGGTTCGAGAACAGTGCGCCCCACGTTACTTGCGACGCACAACACGACAAGGAGCCAATATGGCAGTCGATATGTTTTTGAAACTGGGCGATATCAAGGGTGAATCACGAGACCAGGCCCATCGCGATGAGATTGATATCACCGAATGGGCGTGGGGTTGTCGCAGACCGGCTCAATGCACTCAGGCACCGGAGGGGCGCGGGCAAGGTCAATATTGCCAACCTGAACCTGAAAAAGCCGCTGGATAAATCCAGCCCCAACCTGATGATGGCCTGTGCCAGCGGCAAGCATTATCCCGAAGCACGATTGGTGGTGCGCAAAGCGGGCGGTTCCAGCCCTGTGGAGTATCTGGTGATCACCCTGAAGGAAGTGATGGTGGTGTCTTACGGCACCGGTGCCAATAGTCAGGACGATGTGCTCTTCGACAGCATCGCCTTGAATTTCGCCACCGTCGACGTCAGCTACCAACCGCAGAAAGCCGATGGCGCCAAGGAGGGTGGGCCGGTGAAGTTCGGCTGGAATATCCGGCAGAACGTGAAGGCCTGAAGCCGCTCTCATATCGGCGAAATACGGCAGTATCAACGCAAATCTCAAAGACTGGCTCATAACGCTGTGGTGAGCGGGCTTGCCCTGCGCTGGGCTGCGAAGCAGCCCCAAACCAAGACACCACGGTGCGCCAGACAAGACCACATCGCCTGGAAAGGGGCTGCGAAGCAGCCCAGCGCGGGGCAAGCCCGCTCACCACAGCAAGCCCGCTCACCACAGCCGGTTTGCTCACCACAAGAACCGCATGTTTTCGAAGGCTTGTAGATAGCTGTGCCCCTATGGCGGCGGGGCAGTGAGAACTTTTTATTGGCTGACCAGCAGCCGTATTGAACCCATGAAAAAGGCGGCTACCCGTAAGGGAAGCCGCCTTTGTCTTATCGCCGGTAACGCTTATTCCGGCAGTTTGAACGCCATCACATAGTCACCCTGCTTGGTGCCCAGGGAGCCGTGACCGCCGGCCATGACCAGCACGTATTGCTTGCCGTCCTTGCCGGTGTAGGTCATCGGGGTGGTCTGGGCGCCAGCTGGCAGGCGGCCTTCCCACAGTTGCTTGCCGTTTTTCACGTCATAGGCGCGCAGGTATTGGTCGAGGGTGCCGCTGAGGAACGCCACACCACCGGCCGTGGTGAAGGTGCCGCCCAGGCTCGGTACGCCCATGGTCAGAGGCACTGGAACCGGCGAGCTGTCACGCACGGTGCCGTTTTTGTGCATCCAGATGGTCTTGTGGGTGGTCAGGTCGACCGCCGCCACGTAACCCCACGCCGGCGCCTGGCAGGGCAAGCCCATCGGCGACAGCAAGGCTTCAAGGATCACACCGTACGGTGCGCCTTTGTTCGGCTGCACGCCTTCGGTTTCGCTGACGCGCGGGCCTTGCTTGGCGATGTCGGCGGCCGGGATCAGTTTGGATTTGAACGCCATGTAGCTCGGGTTCACGAAGGCGATCTGACGTACTGGGTCGACGGAAATGCCACCCCAGTCGAACACACCGAAGTTACCTGGGTACACGATCGAACCCTGCAACGACGGCGGGGTGAACGGACCGTCATAGCGCATGGATTTGAAATCGATACGGCACAGCATCTGGTCGAACGGCGTCACACCCCACATGTCACGCTCTTTGAGCGGTGGTGGCATGAAGTTCAGTTCGGACTTCGGCTGAGTAGGGGAGGTACGGTCGCCCGCGACTGCGCCCTGAGGCACGGCCACTTCGTGGATCGGCACCACCGGCTGGCCGGTTGTACGGTCCAGCACGTAGATGCTGCCCTGTTTGGTCGACGCCATCACCGCCTGCTTCACGCCGGCTTCGGTCTTGATGTCGATCAGCGAAGGCTGGCCGCCAACGTCCATGTCCCACAGGTCATGGTGGGTGAACTGGAAGGTCCACTTCACATGGCCGGTGTCGATGTCCAGGGCGGTCAGGCCCGCGGCGTACTTCTCGGATTCATCGGTACGGTCGCCGCCGTACTGGTCGGGCATCTGGTTGCCCATCGGCAGGTAGAGCATGCCGAGTTTTTCATCCACGGCGAACATGGACCACATGTTCGGCGAGTTACGGGTGTAGGTCTTGCCCTCGGCCAACGGGGTGGTGTCGTCCGGGTTGCCGCTGTCCCAGTTCCACACCAGCTTGCCGGTGTGCACGTCGAACGCACGGATTACACCGCTTGGCTCGTCGACGGAAACGTTGTCGGTCACATGACCACCGATCACCACCAGGTTTTTGGTCACGGCCGGTGGCGAGGTGGAGTAGTAACCGCCTGGGGCGAAGCTACCGATATTGGCGCGCAGGTCGACTTGGCCTTTGTCGCCGAAGTCTTCGCACATCTTGCCGGTGTCGGCGTTCAGGGCGATCAGGCGGGTGTCGGCGGTCGGCACGAAGATGCGTTTCGGGCAGGCATTCGGCGCGGCGGCCGGGCTGGCGCTGCCGGTTGGGCTCTGCTCGGAGGCGTAGACGGCGTCGTCGTGATACGACACGCCACGGCATGTCATGTGCGCCCAGCCCTTGAAGTTCTCGGCGCCCTGGCTGCTGATCTTCGGATCGAAGCGCCAGATTTCCTTACCAGTGTCCGGGTCCAGAGCGATGACCTGGCTGTGCGGCGTGCACACGTAGAGCATGCCGTTGACTTTCAGCGGGGTGTTTTCCGCGGTGGTCTCGCCCGGATCGTTAGGGCCAGGGATGTCGCCGGTGCGATAGGTCCACGCCGGCACCAGTTTGTGCGCGTTCTCCGGGGTGATCTGCGCCAGCGGCGAATAGCGATCACCAAAGGCCGAACGGCCGTAGGAATTCCAGTCGCCATCGGCCTGGGCCGGCGCAACGCTGGCCATGCCCGGTACAGCGTCACGGTCCAGTTCGCCGGTCTTGACCATTTCACCGGGGTTGGTGAATTGGCTGGCCAGGGCGGTCGCACCGGCCAGCACCACGGCCACGCTCAGCGCGCCGGTGCCCAGTGGCGCAGGTTGACCACGCAGCAACGGGCGACGAACCCACGGCAGCAACATGACGATGCCCAGGGCGAACAGCAGCGCCAGACGCGGCACCAGTTGCCACCAATCCAGGCCGACTTCCCACAGTGCCCACACGGTGCTGGCGAACAGCACCAGTGCGTACAGGCCCAGTGCCGCGCGGCGGGTAGCCAGCAGCAGAATGCCGGTGAGGGTGATACCGATACCGGCCAGCAGGTAGTACAGCGACCCGCCGAGCGTGGTCAGCTTGATACCGCCGGCCAGCAGGGCCAGGCCCATGATCAGCAGCAAGACGCCGAGCAGCCTGGGCAGCAGGCGGCTTGGGCTCGAAGCACCATCAGTGCTCATAGTGTGTTTCTCCGTGACGTTGGAATAATTGTGTAACCCCGTGCTTCACTCACTGTAGATGACGATTCGGCGCGGGCTTGGTTCAGCGTTATTTCGGTTTTTGTGGGGGATAGTGGGGGTTATCCACCGGCGGGCGATTGAACCCCAGGCGCAGGTCGAGATAAGACAGCGCTGTCTTGGGTATGGGAGATATTCGGCAAGATGGGATCGACCGCAGGCGTGAAACGTTTCAGTTTGTTGCGGCAAGGATAAAGAGATGACGCGCCGAGAGAAAGCGCAAATCGCAAGATGCATCATTTCCGATTTGGTAACAGTGACAGAACGTCGCTGCATGCACGGTGGTTTCAGCCTTGAATTGAGTGGCGAGCGAACTGCCCCGCGCGGGGCAAGCCCGCTCACCACACCGTTGTGGGTCAGCCTGAGATCTATGTAGATGCCGATGGCCATCGGGGGCAAGCCCCCTCCCACAGCGTGCAACGCGGGTATCTATATTTCTTTGCTGAAAAGAAGCGGCTCTTTTGTGGTGAGAGAGCTTGCCTCGCGCGGGGCAAGCCCGCTCACCACACCGTTGTGGGTCAGCCTGAGATCTATGTAGATGCCGATGGCCATTGGGGGCAAGCCCACTCCCACAGCGTGCAACGCGGGTATCTATATTTCTTTGCTGAAAAGAAGCGGCTCTTTTGTGGTGAGCGGGCTTGCCCCGCGCGGGGCCGGCGCCTTCACCACAAGAACCTCGGCTTTTTAAAAGGTCGTACGAATGCCCACCTGCACGCTGCGTCCCGGCGCCGGGGCGATGTCGCGCAGGATCGAGCTGGCGTAGCGCACGGTCTGGTTGGTGAGGTTTTCACCGTTCACAAAGGCCAGCCATTGGCTACCGCCGACGTTGAAGCGGTAGCCGGCACTGGCGCCCAGGGTGGTGTAGCCATTGGTGCCGCTTTCGTTATCCGGTACGCGGCCCTGGCCGGCGGCATGCTCCACGTCGATGCGCGCCTGCCAGCGGTCCAGTTCCCACAGCAGGCCGCTGTTCAAGCGCAATGGCGCAATGCGCGGCAAGGCTTCGCCGGTATCCAGGTTGGTGGCGCGGGTGTAATCGCCTGACAGTTCCAGCGCAAATTTCCCGTAGGCACCTTCTCCAAGTTTCCAGTGGTCCTGGGCTTCGAAACCGGCGAATCGCGCACGCACACCGGAATATTCGTACTCAGGGATGCCGGCCGGGTCTTCTTCACCTTCGTCGTTGAGCGTACGACCGGTGCCCAACAAACCGATGTAATTGGAGAAGTGGCTGTAGAACACACCGAAGCTGCCCTTGTGGGTGCCATTGTCGAAACGCAGCGCCAGGTCGCTGGATACGGCTTTTTCTTTGTTCAGATTGGCGTCGCCCAACTCGAATGTGCCGGTAGCGACGTGGGCGCCGTTGGCGTACAGCTCATAAAAGGTCGGTGCCCGCTCGGTGTAGCCCAGGGTTGCGGCCAGGGACCAGATCGGCGTCAGCGTATACACCGCACCCGACGACAGGCTGCCGGCGGTGAAGTTATTGCTTTGGTCAGCCCCGGCGAAACGCGCGTTGCCCTTGGCGTCCGGGTCGACTTGGGTGTACTCCAGGCGCCCGCCAAGGCTGAGCTTGAGGCGTTCGGTGGCTTGCAGTTCTTCGAGGATAAACAGTGCGCCGGCGGTGGTGTCGGTCTGCGGCACGAAGGCTTCTTCACCCAGGGCCGAGAACTCGTTGCGCGTCACCTGGGCACCGACCACGCCATCCAGGGGGCCGATCGGCTGATGCCGCGCCTCCACCCGTGCTTCGTAGCCTTTGTTCTTGAACACCGTGCCGGTTTCGCCGCCTTCGATTTCGCGGTGTTCGTAATCGGTGTAGCCCGCGTCGAGTTTTATCGAGGTAAATGGCCCCTGCAGGTTGCGGATCTGCGACGCGAACGCGTAGTGATCCTGCTGCATGCGAATTCGCACGTCCTGTTCAGCGGGCGAGCCGTAGTTGCTGTCGTAGTTGCTGTAGGACAGCCCGGCGTAACCGTCGTCCCAGGTGTAGGAGCCGCCCACTGCGCCGCCGTCCTGACGCCCGTCGCTGTTACCCAGGCGCCCGTTTTTGCCGGGGCCGTCGTCGCTGTCCGGAGCGTGGCGGCTGCGTGCGCTACCGGGGATTTTCAGGTCATTGAACGACCGCGCGCTGGCGTCCAGATGCAGGGCGAACGTGCCGTTGCCGGCCTCCAGTTTGCCGGCGCTGCTGCGGGTGGTGTCCGCGCCGCCGTAGCGCAGCTCGCCGGCACCGTGGATGCCTTCGATGGCCTCGGTGGGGATGCGGTTATCGAAGGTATTGACCACGCCGCCGATGGCGCTGCCGCCGTACAACAGCGCGGCGGGGCCCCGCACGATCTCGATGCGCTCCACATTGACCGGGTCCAGCGGCACTGCATGGTCGTAAGACAGCGACGACGCATCCAGCGCGCCCACGCCATTGCGCAGCAGGCGAATGCGGTCGCCGTCCTGGCCGCGAATAATCGGTCGGCTGGCGCCCGGGCCGAAGTAGGACGAGGACACCCCCGGCTGTTTGTTCAGGGTTTCACCGAGGCTGCCTTTTTGCTGCAAGGTCAGTTCATCGCCCTCCAGCACGGCGGTGGGCGAGGCCAGTTGTTCACTGCCCAGCGGATTGCCGGTAACGACTTGGGTCGGCAGTTCCAGAGCGTGGGTTTCGGTGCAGATCAACAGAGCGGCGGCCAGTGGAGTCAAGCGCCAGAGGGAGGGGAGGGACATCGGACATTCCTTGGAAAAACGGCGAAAAGATTTGAAAGTTATAGTTACAATATAACATCTCTTTTCCGCTGGGAACGGGAACTTTTTTACCTGGTCTGACGGGGTGATAAGGTGTGCACCTTTCTGACCCCCTTTTTTCATAGGCCTGGCATGACCGCGACAAGCAACGACCCGCTCCACGGCGTCACCCTGCAACACATCCTCACTACGCTGGTGGAACATTACGAATGGCAAGGCCTGGCCGAGCGCATTGATATCCGCTGCTTCAAGAGCGACCCGAGTATCAAGTCGAGCCTGACCTTCCTGCGCAAAACCCCGTGGGCGCGGGAAAAAGTCGAAGGGTTGTACGTGAAGCTGATGCGCACCAAACGACCGTTGGATTGATCCCATGAAGCGGTATGTGGCAGCAGCGGCACTGGCCGGTTGGGTGGGCCTGGCGATTCAGCAGTACCTGATTTTCTATTCGCGCTGGGAGTCCGGCGCCAGCCTGATGGGCGGGCTGATCAACTTTTTCAGTTTCTTCACCGTGTTGACCAACACCCTGGCGGCGGTGGTGCTCAGTTATGCCCTGGTCAGACGCCCGTCGGCGGCGCAGCGGTTTTTTCTCGCGCCGGCGGTGAGCAGCGGCATCGCGGTGAGCATTGTGGTGGTGGGCGTGGCTTACAACCTGTTGCTGCGACATTTGTGGCAGCCCGAAGGTTTTCAATTCATTGCCGACGAATTGCTGCACGACGTCATGCCCGTGCTGTTTGCGCTGTACTGGTGGCGTTGCGTGCCCAAGGGGCAGTTGCGTTTAACCCATATCGGCCTGTGGGTGATTTACCCGCTGGTGTACTTCGGCTACGCGCTATTGCGGGGGGATTTGCTCGGGCAGTATCAGTACCCGTTCATCGATGTGAGCACGCTGGGTTATCCACAGGTGTTCGTGAATGCCGGCGGCATTCTGGCGGGTTTTGTGCTGATTGCGTTGTTGGTGGTGGGGATGGACAAGTCTTTGCGAGCGCCATCGCGCTGATGCGGGCATGTCAGTCGGCTCATCGTCGGCTGACATGCTGCTATCAGGAGTGGGTCTTCATCCTGCTGGAGCGATGAGTTATGCCTCTTCGCTGCCGTCAGCGCGCCAGTAGCCAACGGCCTTGAGGTACTCCTCGTTTACCCGATGCGTATCGAGCAACACCCGGCGCACCCGCCGCGCCAATTGGGTCTCGGTCGCCACAAAACAGTACAGCGAGCCCTGGGGCAATGTCAGGTTTTGCACGGCTTCCAGCAGGTCATCCTGACCGCGCAGCACCCAGATCACCTCGACATCGGCGTCGCTGTGCAGCGTCTGGCGTTCCGCCGCATCGGCGATTTCGATCACGGCCAATACCTTGCGCCCGGCGGGCAGTTCTTCCAGACGTCGGCCGATGGCCGGCAGCGCGGTTTCGTCGCCGATCAACAGGTAGCTGTCGAACATGTCCGGCACGACCATCGAACCCCGTGGCCCGCCGATGTGCAGGTGCTGGCCGGGCGTAGCCTGTGCGGCCCAAGTGGAGGCGGGGCCATCGCCGTGCAGCACGAAGTCGATGTCCAGTTCGCCGCGTTGCGCGTCATAACGGCGCGGGGTGTAGTCGCGCATGGCCGGTTGCGGGCCGTCGCCCTTGATGTTGAACGTCGGGCTGTCCAGCGCGGCCTGTTCGGCCGCGTTGCGTGGGAACAGCAGTTTGATGTGGTCGTCGCTGCCCAGGCTGATAAAGCCCGCCAGTTCCGGCCCGCCCAAGGTGATGCGGCGCATGCGTGGAGTGATGTCGACCACGCGCAGCACGTCGAGGCGGCGGCGTTTGATCTCGTGGGTGACGCGGTGGATACCTGGCTTATTCATTGAGCTTTCCCGTCAGCGATGGCTTGGGCGGTGCCGTTGAGCAGCGCGGCGACCCGCACGATTTCTTCCGGGCTCCAGCGCCCGTGGTGCGAATGCAAGGCATGGCGCAGGTTATGCACCGCCTCGTGGATTTCCGGCGGGCGGTCGTGGCCGCGCAACGAGCGTTTGCTGACGTCCATGCGCAAACGAATGCCATCGAGGGCAACCGCCTGTTCGCTCAAGAAGAGACGACCGGCGTCGGTGATGGTGTAGCGTTTTTTCCCCCCTTCGCTGTCGCCGGCGATCAACTCGCTTTCTTCCAGGAACGTCAGCGTGGGGTAGATCACCCCAGGGCTGGGGGTGTAGGCGCCGTCGAACAAGGTTTCGATGCGGCGGATCAAATCGTAGCCGTGGCACGGCTGTTCGGCGATCAGCGCCGGCAGCAGCAATTTCAAATCCCCCGGCGCAAACACCCGTGGGCCGCGCCCGCCGCGTTCGCGGCCGGGGCGTTTGTCGAAGCCGTCGCGGCTGTCACCGTGGTCTCGGTGGTGATGAGGGTCTCTCATGGTCATGCTCTCCTGTCTCATTTAGATACAACGTAAGATATATCTTATGAGTCATGCAAAAACCTCTGACGAACGGTATCGGCGCGCGCAAGCCCTTGCGAGCTGGGCTGCACTGGGTCTGCAACGGCGGCTGATCGGCTGTTTTACTCAGCAAATAAGTAGCGTTTTCAAGTGTCTGATACTAACTTGTTAGTTGGAGTTATTACTCTAAATCAGATAATAATCAGGCCCTGTACGGCATGTAGTATTCGTCTTACAGTCGAGTTGTTAATGTAAGTAGTACGCTGCATTAAGTGATGTAATAAGCGGCTTACAGTTAATATCCATGATATTGAATATCAAGGTTTTCTTCTGTCTTGTCGTGTCGTGATTAACTACTGCTTTAAACGAAAGTACTGGCTTCGCGAAAAGGCGTTTCGAGGGACTATTTACGTGCGTCGCAGGACTCGGTTTTTTCGAGTTGTGCCACGCACGAAACTGAGTTTTTCAACTAACGCTCTTAATGCGATAACAGGTACTCAAAATGCTTAAAAAAACCGCTTTCGTACTGCCACTGATTGCCCTGGCTTTCGGTTCGTCCAGTGTGTTCGCTGTCGGTGAAGCGTCCAGCGTCATCAACATCAAAGCCTCGATCCCGACTAAACAGTTCCACGTTCAGCCGCGTGACCCGAACTTTGGTCGTGACGAAGTCATGAACTACAACACCGTGTCCGGTGAGCTGAGTTCCTTGCGCGCCACTTACGACGTGAAAAACACCGAAGGCTCCATCAAAGCCTACATCGAAGGTGGTCCTGCTTCGTTGAGCAACGGCACCGACGCCATCGCTCTGACCAACACCTTCAACGGTGTGGTGCTGACCGGCTCGCCGCTGGAAGTGGTCGATGACGCCAGCTCCACGCCGGGTACTCAGGCTGATCTGGTGATTGCCGCGGCCAAGCCGGCTGACGGTGTTTCCGGGCTCTTCACCACCAACTACACCATCGTGTTCGATCACGAGCCTCGCGTCACTCAGTGAGGCAGGCCCGCTGATCAATAAGCGTCGGCTTATTGGGTAGTGATACCGATCGGCAGGCAGTCATGTCGGTTGATCGGTTCCCTTATTGCAGTTCGAAAATCAGAGTATTCCGTTCATGTTCCCGATGACTCCCATCGCGGCAGCGCTCGCCCTGTTGTTTTGTGCGGGCGCGTTGGCGGCAGATCCCGCCAACGGCACCACACCCCGTAGTTTGCTCTCCCAGGCCAAGGGTTTGCCGGCAGACTTTGAAGAGCATTTTTTTGATGTGCCTCTGGCGGTCAGGGTTGAACTCGATCAGGAGTTTGTTTCTGAAGCGATGGTGGTGCTATCGCGGGATGACCGCCTGACCTTGCTCGAATTCACCGACCACGACGGCAGCGTGATCAAGGACGACGAGCGCGATCGCTGGGCCGACTATCTGAAACAAGGCGTGAAACTGGGAAGCTGCGAAAGTAACTGCCCGGAGAAACTCCTGGCGGTGCACTACAACCTGGAAGGTTCCAAGGTTTCCCTGCTGACCGAGGACGCCGAACGTGACGCCGACGAAGAGCGCTACTACTTCCTGCCCACCGGCGGCAGCACCGGCCTGATCGTACGTAACCAATTGAACCTCAGTGGCGGCGAAGGCCAGGACCTGGGCGGGCGCTTCGGCCTGGATGCCAGCAGCAGCCTGGGCCTGTGGAGCCAGACCCTGAACATGCAGTTGTCGCGGCTGGGCGGGCCGGATGACCAGGACCTCAACCACGCCGTTTATTCGCTCTACACCCAGCGCGAGCTGCAAGGCAATTTCCTGCGTTTGGGCTATTTCACCCCCAACTCCGAAGGTTTGACCCGCCAACTGCGCTCCTTCGGCGCGAGCCCGGACACCGCCATCGGGGTGATGTACGGCAGCTCCGACAGCCTGATGATCAACAACCCCAAGCCTGCCGTGTATCCGATTTACGTCACCGCCAGCCGCCAGGCATCGGTGGAGATTTACCGCAATGGCCTGCTGATCAACACCCAGGCCGTCGGCAGCGGTTTGCAGAGTCTGGACACCCGTGCCTTGCCGGGCGGCATTTATGAAGTGGAAGTGCGCCTGATCGAAGACGGCCAGATCACCAGCACCACACAAGAGTTGGTCTACAAACCCAACAACTGGCGCAACCTCGACGAGCGCTGGCGCTACAACCTGTTTGCGGGCCGGGAAAGCAAACTGCTGAGCAACTACGAAGAGCAGACCAGCGGCGATCCAACCGCCGGGGTCTCGCTGAATTACCTGGCACACCCGCGCGTGGTGCTGGGCGTGTCCGGGCGCCAGGTCAAGGACAACATGCAGTACGGCACCTCCATCGATTGGACCCTGGCCAACTACGCCAGCCTGTATGCCAACCTGTACCAGACCGAAAAATACGGCACCGGCGCCGACTTCAACGCCCTCTACAACTACGGTGCCGGCACGGTGGTGTTCAACTACACCCGTAGCTGGCTCGACACCCGCAACACCTACGAAACCCTGCCCGACGGCACGCGCATCCGCCAGCGCGATGTGTTCGTCGGCCAGACCAGCAACGCATCGCTGTCCCTCAACCACCGGCTCAGCAACCTGCGTTCGATCAATGGCCGCGTGTCTTAGAGCCAAGGCAATACCGATGGTTTGGGCTTGGACCTGGGCTGGACCGAACGCACCCACCTGTTCGGCAACGACGCCAACTGGCGGTTGTCGGTGTTCGACCGGCCGGCGACCGCCAGCACCGGTGACCGGCGCAACCGCGGTGTCGACCTGAGTGTCAGCCTGGCCCTCGGTGCGCCGGGCGAGCAATGGTCCGCCAGCATCGGCACCCGTACCGCCCGTGACGGCACTCGCGACAACAACGCCTCGCTGACCTACCGCAAAGACCTCAAGGATCACGTCCTGCAAAGCGTGTCGGCGACCGCGATCACCGACACTTACGGCGTCGGTCTGTCCGGCATGGCCAGTTTCCAGAACGATGTGGTTACCGGTGACGGCTTCGTCCAGCGTTCTTCGTTCAACAACGAACTGTCCGGCGGCCTGAACCTGGACAGCACCTTCGCCATGGGGCAGCGGGAAATGGTGCTCACCAGCCAGTACCACGGGTCCGGTTCCGGCTTGATCGTGGACGTGGAAACCGACGTGGATGACATCGCCCTGCGCGCCGATGACATGAGCGGCGGCAGCACGGCGTTGCGGCCGGGGCGTAACTTCATTCCGGTGGCGGCCTACAAAGGCAGCTCGGTCAGCTTCGACTTCGAAGGCAACCATGGGCCGTCGGCCTCGATCCAGCCGCAACGGACGCGCTACCACCTGAACAAGGGCGGGGTGGATTACCGCAAGATCAGCGTGATGCAGACCGTCACCGTGCTCGGGCGCCTGGTCGACCCTCAGGGCAAGCCGCTCAAGGGCCTGCATGTGATCAACCACGCCACCCGTGGCGTCAGCGAAGTCGACGGCTTCTTCTCGCTTGAGATGAACGCCAGCTCGCCCACCCTCGAAGTGCGGCGCAACAACCAGTTGCTCTGCCAGTTCCGACTCGATCCTTCCAAGGCCCGTGAGGAAAGCAACGTGCTGATGATCGGCGACTTGCGCTGCACCGCGGATACGTTAGCGGAGGCCTTCAATGGCAGTGGCAAAGCGGGTTAACGGTGTGATTTTGTGCAGAGCAGGGCTCAAACGCATCCAGCGTGTGGCGATCGCATTGGTGCTGGGGGTTCCAACGCCCTTGTCTTTCGCGGGCGTACTGGATGTGACGGCAGTGTTCAAACCCGACCCGGCGAACCCTATGGTGAACAAGTTCGTCAACACCTCACCGAACTTGGGGCATTGTCTGTGGCAACCGGCGTTTTGTGAAACATGGGGCTTGGCCAGTTTGCTATCGCCCTTGAGCTTCAGTGCCAATGGGCCCATCGCCGCCGACAATGAAATGCGCCAAGGCGCCATGTTCAGAGTGCCCTCGCAGTTTCGCTCTGTGCAGGTCACGCATGTCAGGACCGGCGAGCAGCAAACGCTGGACATGCGTATTGGTGGCTTGGGTGGATGGCATGAGCTGGGCGGCAATGTCTCGCAAATGACCGGGACTGGGGGCGCTGCTGGGCATAACTTGATGTGGCGCGGCGGCTGGTGGGCCAGGGATGCTCTGCCGTGCAGGCAAACCAGCGGAACTCAAACAGTCACTTCGACGGGCTCATCGTATTTTTGGCGAATCCCGGAAGGAGATGGAACCTGTGTCAAACAGGCGTTGTTCCGGGTGCCGAACTTGCGCTACACGTCGCTGTACCTGGGTTATGAGCTGCGCACGCCGAATCCGCTGAGCATGTCCTCGGGCGATTACGTGGGCAGCCTGACCTATACCGTGGGGCCGGGGATGGATTTCGATATGGGCGACGTCATGATGCCCAACGATAACGTCCTTACCTTCAACTTTACGCTGAGTGTGGAGCACGACCTCAAGGTCGAAGTCCCACCCGGCGGCAACCGCATCGAACTGGTGCCCCAAGGCGGCTGGCAAGCCTGGCTGAATCAGGGGCGCAAACCGGCGCGGCTGTTCCGTGACCAGACCTTCAATATCTCCGCGTCTTCGCGTTTCAAGATGCAGTTGGAGTGCGAGCGCGTGATGGGCAATACCTGCGCCTTGCGCAACGCCGACGGCCATCAAGTGCCATTGGATATCAGCGTCAGCCTGCCCTATGGCCTGAACCGCCCCGATGGTTCGGCGGTGAACCGTCAGCCCTTGCTGCTCAGCGGCGCGGGCACCGAGCTGTTCCAGCCTGGCTACTACGTCAATCGCCGCCCCGGCACCCTGCATTTCGAGGTCGCCAAAGAGCATGCCGACAGCATGCTGGCTCAGGGCGGTAGCACTTACTCGGGGCAAGCCACCGTTATTTGGGATTCGGATCTATGAATCGCGCATCACCGTTGAACCTTGCCGTCTTGGTCGGACTGTTGAGCCTAGGAGGGACGGGGACAGCCCAGGCCATATCCGAGAACATCACCGCGCTGTTCAAACCGGACCCTACCAACCCCATGGTCAACAAGTTCCAGAACACCACGCCGATCAGTTCTATCTGTCAGTCGCATATCCCGACGCAGTGTCAGGCCCTGAATCTGTTCAGCCTTCGCATCCCCGGTTTTGACGCGTTGTCCAACGGCCCGATCCTGGCCAATCACGCCGATGAGCGACAGGGGTTCATGGTGCAGGTGCCGTCGCATTGGCGGAACGTGTTGGTGACGCATACCAAGACCGGAGAAACCGAAACAGTGCAAATGCGCATTGCCGGTTTTGGTGGTCTTTGGCAGGTGCCGCGTCCGCCTGGGGTTTCTGCTTGGGCGCAACCTGGGGTTGGTTGGACACAACAATGGGCAAGGGCGCCGAGCCCATGTATTTCAACCGGTCATTTGAAGGCTGGTTTGCAAACCGCTACCTATTTTTGGATGGTGCCGGAAGGCGCTGGGGTCTGCAGTCGTAAGCCCTCCCAAGAATTGGCCTATATGCGTATCTACCAGATGGAGTACGCCTATGAGCTACGGACCCCCAACCCCTTGGGGATGTCCAGTGGCGAATACACGGGCAGCCTGACCTACACAATGGGGCCTGGTGGTGATTACGATTTCGGCGATGTGCTGATTCCCACGGATAACCAACTGACCTTCAGTATTTTCCTGGAGGTCCAGCACGACCTCAAGGTCGAGGTCCCACCCGGCGGCAACCGCATCGAACTGGTGCCCCAAGGCGGCTGGCAAACCTGGCTGAATCAGGGGCGCAAACCGGCGCGGTTGTTCCGCGACCAGACCTTCAATATCTCCGCGTCTTCGCGTTTCAAGATGCAGTTGGAATGCGAGCGCGTGATGGGCAACACCTGCGCCTTGCGCAACGCCGACGGCCATCAAGTGCCATTGGATATCAGCGTCAGTCTGCCCTATGGCCTGAACCGCCCCGATGGTTCGGCCGTGAACCGTCAGCCCTTGCTGCTCAGCGGCGCGGGTACCGAGCTGTTCCAGCCTGGCTACTACGTCAATCGCCGCCCCGGCACCCTGCATTTCGAGGTCGCCAAAGAGCATGCCGACAGCATGCTGGCTCAGGGCGGCAGCACTTATTCGGGACAAGCCACTGTTATTTGGGATTCGGATTTATGAGCAGAACATCACGATTGGCGCGTGTCGCGCTGGCCGGCCTGTTGGGCGTTGGCGCTACCGGCACGGCACAGGCGCTGTCCCAGGACATCACCGCCGAATTTGTCCCCGACCCGGCGAACCCGACCAAGAACGAGTTTCGCAACACCACGCCGGTCACTGGCGTGTGCGCCTGGCATATGCCTAACCGCTGCCAGCAGATGGGGATTTTTACCATTCGCACCAATAATTTTGCCGCCAACGCCAACGCGCCTATCGAGGCCCTTCACGAGGATCCGCGCCAAGGCGCAATGTGGAAAGTGCCGTCCGAGTGGCGGGATGTACAGGTGACCCATGCCCGTACCGGCGAAACCGAAACCGTGCAGGTGCGCATTGCCGGGATCGGGCACCGTTGGGATGTGCGCCCCAACACCAGTGCCTGGGCGCGGCCTGGGTATTCCTGGCAAGGGCAGTGGTCAACTGCGCCGAGCCCTTGCCAGAGCACCGGGTTTCTCACCGGCAACAACACCCTGGCTCTGTTCTTCTGGCTGGTGCCGGAGGGAGCGGGGGTGTGCAGCCGATTCCCCGGCACCACGATTACGCGGTTCTGGTACAGCACCTTCGAGTTCGCCTATGCGCTGCGAACCCCGAACCCGTTGGGTATGTCGTCAGGGCAATACGTTGGCAACATCACCTACACCATGGGGCCGCATCAGGACTTCGATTTCGGCGACGTGGTGATCCCCAGCGACAACCAGTTGACCCTCAATTTCAGTCTGGATGTGCTGCACACCTTGCAGGTCGAAGTGCCCCCCGGCGGCAACCGCATCGAACTGGTGCCCCAGGGCGGCTGGCAAGCCTGGCTGAATCAGGGGCGTAAACCTGCGCGGCTGTTCCGTGACCAGACCTTCAATATCTCCGCGTCTTCGCGTTTCAAGATGCAGTTGGAATGCGAGCGCGTGATGGGCGACACCTGCGCCTTGCGTAACGCCGACGGCCATCAAGTGCCGCTGGATATCAGCGTCAGCCTGCCCTATGGCCTGAACCGCCCCGATGGTTCGGCGGTGAACCGCCAGCCCCTGTTGCTCAGCGGCGCGGGTACCCAACTGTTCCAGCCTGGGCACTACGTGAATCGCCGGCCCGGCACCCTGCATTTCGAGGTTGGCCGAGAGCACACCGACAACATGCTGAGCCAGGGCGGCAGCACCTATTCGGGGATGGCCACGGTGATCTGGGATTCGGACCTGTAAACGACGTCACACGTGTTATTGGAGAGCGTTATGTGGAGCAAATATGTGTGGGCCTTGTGGTTGCTGTGCGGCCTGCCGCTGGGGGCGCAGGCCGGGCCCAGCCTGAATGTCGGGGTGTTTTACGACTACCTGGACGGTGACAAGAGCACCTACCTCAAGCGCGTGTTCAACAGCGGCGACAGCACGGCGTTCGTCAGGGTCCAGGTGCTGGAGATCCTTTACAACGCCGACGGCACCTCCGAAGAGGTGGAAGTCAAACCCGCCACCGACGCAAGTTTGCGCGATGGCCTGATGGCCAGCCCCACGCGCTTGATCGTGCCGGCCAATGGCATGCAGGGCACGCGTCTGCTGTACCTGGGCGAGCGGGAAAAAGAGCGTTATTTCCGCGTGCGCTTCGTGCCGGTGATGCCGGAAAAGGACGACGAGTTCGCTCTCTCGGAAGAAGAACGCGAAGCCTATAAAGGCGCTTTGTCTGCCGGGGTAACGGTATTGGCGGGCTATGGCACGGTGTTTTTCGTGCGGCCTAAGGACGCGCGTTTCCAGACCGGCGTCGACGACAGCGCCGGCCATTACCGCCTGAGCAACGCGGGCAACAGTGTGGTGGTGGTCGACGAATTCAAGGACTGCTCCGCGGCCGATCCCAAGGACTGCCAGCCAACCACCAAGAACCACATTCTGCCCGGTCGCACGTTTGGTTTTGACAAGCAAAAGGGGCGGACCTACCGCTTCACCCTGATCGAAGGCAGCGACAAGAAACCTTATGAGGTCAAAGGATGAGAGTCAGTAAACGCACCCATCGTGGGTGGAAACGAGGCGGTCCGGCCCTGCTGGGCCTGGTGCTGCTCACCGGTGGCGCGGTGTTCAGCCCTGCGGCACAGGCGGTTCGTGAAGTGCAAGTGTTCGATGTGTCGGTGACCATCCC
This sequence comes from Pseudomonas rhodesiae, assembly GCF_013285305.1. Classification (NCBI taxonomy): domain Bacteria; kingdom Pseudomonadati; phylum Pseudomonadota; class Gammaproteobacteria; order Pseudomonadales; family Pseudomonadaceae; genus Pseudomonas; species Pseudomonas rhodesiae. The sequence continues at coordinate 1,420,565 of NZ_CP054205.1, forward strand.
CACCCAGGATTTTTACGTGTTGCCGATCACGCCCGGTTTTCTGGAGCGCGAACAACAGATGATCTGGGACCTGGTGCCGGGGCGCCTGCGGCCCTTGCGGGAACACTTCGACGTCAAGAGTTCCGCCGGCGGCATCAATGCGCGCCTGGGTGCGTTGCCCACCCTGTTCAACGGCGGGCGTACCTACATCGACCTGAGCGTCACGTTCAACGGCCAAGTGCTGAGCCTGGAGGACACCCTGGTGGTGCCCCAGGACGAAGCGCGCCAGGGCAAGCGCGTGCTACTGGATATCTCGGCCGTCGAGCCGCCGGATGGGTTTACCCCAGGTGACTACTACGGCAGCGTCGAGCTGCTGTTTGATGCGGTGAGGCCATGATGGTGTGCAAAGGAGCGGTTATGAAGCGTGTATGTGCGGGGCTGGGCCTGTTGCTGTGTGCCCTGAGTGCCCAGGCGGGGCCGAGTATCAATGTCGGGGATTTCTACGATTATCTGCGCGGCGATAAAAGCACCTACCTCAAGCGGGTCTTCAACGGCGGCACCAAGACCGCTTTCGTCAAGGTCAACATCACCGAAATGCTCTACAAGCCCGACGGCACTTACGACGAAGTCCCGCTCAAGACCGAGGCCGACGGCAGTGTGCGCAACGGCCTGATCGCCAGCCCGGCGCGCTTGATCGTGCCGGCCGGCGGTGTGCAGAGCACGCGCTTGTTGTTTATGGGCGAGCGTGACAAGGAGCGCTACTTCCGCGTGCGTTACTTGCCGGTGGCGCCGGAGAAAGACGATGAGTTCCAGGTCAGCGATGAAGAACGCGAAGCCTATAAAAACACCCTGGCCGGTGGCGTGCAGGTGATGGCTGGCTATGGCACGGTATTTTTCGTTCGTCCCAAGGACAGCCGCTTCGACACGAAGATCGAGAACGGTGGGCAGCGCTACGTCATGCGCAATGCCGGCAACACCGTGGTACTGGTCGATGAGTTCAAGGACTGTGCGGGCCATGACAGTACCGACTGCGCGCCAACCACCAAGAACCATATCTTCCCCGGCCGCACCTTCAGCTTCGACAAGAAGGCAGGGCGCGTCTACCGCTTCTATCTGTGGGAAGGCGATGCGCAACGCCGGATCGAAGTGCGCTGACGGACCCCGGCAGGCGCGCGCCCGTGCACGCCTGCCGGGGCTTGCGGCTCAACGCTTCGGCGCTCGATTGCGCCAGTCGCCGGCGTCGCGCAAAGCGTTGCGCGTCTGTTCGCGCATCCACGCCAGGGCGTCATAGCCCTGGGTCTCTTCCAGGCGCTCGCAGGCGGCCTGAAACGCAGCGTCATCGCCTAGTAACTGCCCATCGGTAATACCCAATAGGGTCGCCAAATCTTGCATCTGCTGTAGGGCCTCGGGCGTCGGTGCCCTGCGCCATTGTTCATGCAGATCTTGCAACTCATACAACTGCCCGTGACGTGTCTTGAGCCTTTGCTGATGCTGCGCGTGGCGTTCGGGATAGCGCTGCTCCAGCCAGCCGCGCCAGTGTGGGTCCAGCAGCATGCGGTTGACCAGGCCGTCGCCTTCGCCCAGTTCCAGCACCTGGCGGTAGGCGCTGTCGATCTGCGCCTCGCTCACGTTGGCCGTCAGGCGGTAGATCATATGGTCCGCGATCCACGGCAAGTCCAGGCGCTGCGCCAACGCAGTCTGGTAGGCCAGGTACACCTCTACTTCATCCACCTCGCCAGGCAGGTTGTCGACGATTTCGCTGCGCAGCCGCAGGCCCTGGCCGCCCTGGGAGAGCGGCGCCAGGCGCTGGCGGATGTCGGCCCGCGCCACGTCGTTGAGCTGCCGCAACCGCGCAATGCCCCGGCACAGCACGGCCAGACGCTGCTCGTGAACCTCGGGCGAGGGGGCATAGCGTTCGATCTGATGGACCAACACCTCCACGCCCAGCTCGTTGAATATTTGCGTGCCGGCATCGGCGCAGTTGGCCGGGTAACTGGCCATCTCGAACAGTTTCAGGCGCAGGGCGGTGTCGGCGTCCGCCGCTTCCAGCAGCTCCCAGACCTGTTGCGTCAAGGTGCGGTGGTTGGCGGTGTAACGCTGTTCGTCTTCGGCGCTCTGGAATTCGTCGGGTGCTTCAAGTGCCTTGATCACTTCAAAGAAGCCTTGGGAGCCATGCTCGTGTTCCAGCCGACCCCACAGCGCGCGCGCGGCGTCCTGAGCGGTGGGGTCCAGGTAGGCCAGCCAGGGTTCACTCTCGCCGCGCGGCTCGTAGCTGCGGTCTGCGTCCAGCCCCACGGATTCGCGGTAGGCCCTGAAGCGCTCGCGACTCACCGCCCCCAGACGTGAGCGATCCAGGCGCGTGCGGGCAACCACCAGGGCGGCAGGGCTGCCCAATTCGACCTCGGGCACCTCGGTAATGGCTGTGTCTTGCAGGTTGAGCAGCCAGTGCGGCGGCCGGGGCACATCGAACACCCCGTCCGGCCAGCGTTCGATGGGTGTGCGGCTCAGGTCCAGTTCGTGCAGGTCGCGCATGCGCCCGATATCCGGCACTTGGCGGGTCGGGGTGTGGTTGAGTTTCAGGCGGCGCAGGTAACGCAGGTTTTTCAGGCGGGTGACATCCCGCGCGCGTAATTGCAGCAGGGTGTGCGACAGGTCGAGGTTTTCCAGATGGCGCAGGTCCACCAGGGTATCCGGCAGGTGGGTCAGGGGGTTGTGGGTCAGATCGAGGGTGCGCAACGAGGGGAAGCGCGCGAGAAAATCGGCATGCGCTGCCTTGAAGCGGGTTCTGGCCAGGTTGAGCCCGACCACATGGCCGAAATCGGCTTGCAGCGTCGGCAACACGTCCGGTAACACCAGGCCGCTGAGGTCCAGCACTGAACCGCGATGTTCGACCCGGACGCGTACCTGGTCGTCCCAGCATTCAAGGATTCTGGCGCTGATAAATGCGCGCAACTCGCGCTCCACGCTCAGGCTATGGGCGCCTGGTTGCAGTGCCCAACGCGACAGCTCGCCGTTCAGGCGAATGCGTTCGACGACCAGGGTGTTGATCGTTTCGCCAAGGGCCTGCGGCCCGACGGTGTCCATGTAGGTCTGGATACGTTCTTCACTTTGGTAGGGGAACAGGGTTTTCAGAGCCTCCCGATGCAGGTCCGCGCTCGGCTGCGTTGGCCCGCGAGCGGTTCTTTTCGGCATCGGTGTGCCCAGCAGGGCCAGGGTCTCCCGATTCGCGCGAGCGCGTGTCGGCGGCTCGGCCAAGGCGATACGGCGTTCGGCCAGGGGTTCCAGGGTTTGCATCAGCCAGCCGCGCAGCGCGGTGCCCTGGCCGGTGCTGTAGCCCAGTGCTTCCCGGGTGGGATCGGGCAGGGCCCGGAGGATCGACTCGTACAGCGTGTCCGGGCCGTGCAGATGCTTTAACTGATCGTCGAGCACTTCATAGCCATGGTTGCCCTTGCGGATCAGCGTGCGACGCACCTGGGCGTCCATGGGCCCCGCCTCGCAGCGCAACGGCCCATCGGCCGTGCGTTCGCGAATTTGCAGGTGCAGGTCGGCGAAGGCATCGCTGTGATGCTTGAGGGTGTTGAGCACCATGCGTTCGCTGTCCGGGGTTTGCTGCCAGGGAAAATAGAAACCCTCGTAGGCATGGGTGGTGCGGGCGACGAAATCCAGTTCGCCGGCGAGGTTCTTCAGGCGCAGCGGCACGCGCTGGTGCTCATCCATCACCCGCAGTTCGTCGCTGTCGGCGCTGCTGAGCAGCGCGTCGATGGCGTGGCTCTCCAAACGCGGGAAGTGCTCACGCAACAGGCGCGTGCGCGGCTCGTCGGACAGCTCGCGCAAACGGTGCATGTAAGGGCCAATGTCGGGCGCCTGCTGGCTGACGTAATCGGCCAGCAGGTTACGCAGGTGTTGGAGCCGTTGGGGTTTCGGCAGATGTTGGCCCAGCAGCGCCTCGGTCTGGGGTTCATCGAGAAATGCCAGAACCCGCTCCGGCAGTGTGCCGGACATCACTTGCGCCAGGCTCATCTGCAGAGTGTCGGCGGGCGCTGCGTCGGGATTGCCGTAGTGGTGAGAGGCGCCGGTGAGGTCGGCGCGTAGATACACCTGCAAGGCTTTATCCGCCGGCCAGCCGGGCAGTTCGGTAACCGTCTGCTCGAACCACGCCGAGGCCGGGTCCAATGGCTGCCCGACGCGAATACTGTCGCTGGAGCGGCTGGCACTGGCATAGGCGTCGAAGCGGTTGAGGGTGTCTTCCAGCAGGGGCGGCAGCGGCTGGTCGTGGTGGTAGATGCCGCGCAGCAGGTCGTCGTCGCAACCGCTGATGCGGCGGATACGCTCCAGTTGTGTATCGCTCAAGCCCTCTACCGGTCGCCCGAGGCGACGCAGCAAGGTCGGACGGTCCCAGGTCTGGGGGTGTTCCGCCTCGTGCAGCACGATGCCGTCGCGCTTGAGCTGCACCCTGGGTTGATAGGCGTCGGGTCGGCGCGGATGCACGATGCGATGTTCGTCGCGCTCGGCGTCATAGCGCACCCGAAAGTGCTCGCCATCGCGTCTGAGCAGTGCTTGCCCCTGGTGCCGGTGCAGCCCTGACGGCTCGGCACGGGCTTGCGCCGGCAGTTGCAGTGAGGGATCGGCGTAAGGGCTGATCTGCGGGTTCCACAAGCGCGTGCGACCGTCGGGCAGTTGCACGGCTTTGAGGCCCTCTACAAAGGCCGACAGCTTCAGGTGCAACGGTTGCGCGACCTGCGCACCGGCGGCGAACGTGCCGAGCTGCAACAGGTTCTGCGCCACCCCAAACATATGCTCCACGGCCTCCCGCGCCTGGCCCTCGGCCCAGTCCACGATGCCTTCGAAGACCTCGTCGGTCAGTTGATAAGCGGTGTACGCGAGCATCAGTTCACCCAGCCCGGGTATGAAAGGCGTGAGGACTTGCACCGCGACATTAAGGAGGTCGGAAAAGATTTTTTCCAAGTTGTCCCACCATGCCCAACGCGCCATGCGATCGACGCGATGGGTCGAGACGGCGAGGCTTTGGGCATCGTTGACGATCTTGTTCAAGCGCACCCGATACAAGTAGTTCCACAGGTCGTTTTCCGTGGAGACGGTCGAGCGGTTCTGGTAGTCGTGCTCGAAGCGTTGCACGTTGAATTGCAGATGCGGGTGCTCGATCGGCGTGTCTTTCCAGCTGGGCTGGCTGTCGGTGGGCGCTTTGTGGTGCCACTGCACGCGGCTTAGGCGCGCATTGAGGTTGGCGAAGAAATACCCGCGTTGGTCGTGGGCGACGAAGCGACTGAAAAAGACCTGATAGTGCTCGACGTCGCGCAGTTGGCGGGTCAGTTCAGCCATGAAGGCCTGCGGTGAAGGGTAGTGCTTGAGCGGGTGTTCGGGGTCGTCCGGCACATAGGCGAGCACCTGGGTCAGCGGCGTGGGCGGCGATGGCGGGCTATGCAGCAGGATAATGCCGGTGAGCCGCGTGTTCATCATGTCCAGGGTGTGGCAATGCAGCGGCTGGCCCTCCCACTCGACGGCGGGTTGGCCGGCGGCCAGGGCCAGCAACGGTGCCAGGGCGTTGCGCGGAATATCGCCCTTGTGCGCGGCCAGTTGCGCGGCCGCGCTCAAGCCGCTTTTCTGCTGGGCAAGCACGTGCTGGCGCACGCGATAGGCGACGCTGCGCTGCTCGAAGCCCAGGGCTCTCTTGAGCTGGGCCTGATACTGCGCGCCGATATCCAGCCGGCGACACAGTTGTTTGAACCCCTCGACAGTCAGCGCCGCGCCGCTGACCTTGTGGGTGAAGCTCAGGCTGCGTTGTTGCCCCCGTGCGTCGGGGCGCGAGAGAAACGCGTAATCGACAAACTGCTCGTTGTCGGCAAAGTTGTGCAGCGCCGCCTCCAGCAACGACACGGTGCGACTGGTGACACCCTGGGTCACGTCAATCACCCACCAGGCCTGGGTGGCGCTGACATAGGTGCGCAGAAAGGTATTTTTCACATCGATGTCGCCGTAATCCTGGGCCAACGCCGTGTGCAGTTTGACCTCGGCGTAGGCGTAGACATCGTTCAAGTCTTGAAACTGCCCATCCAACGCATTGAGGTTTTGCCAGTGCGCGTCCACTGCCTGCTTGAGGGGGCGCGGTAGCGATGTGGGAGGGATCGGGTGGCGGCGTGCAGCGTGGTGTAAAGCTTTGAAGCGTTGTGGGTGGGTAGCGGTCAGCCAGGGCGGAAGCGCAGTGTTGATGAAGTCGTAATGCAGCCCTTTAAAGGCTTGGGCAAAGGGGATGTCAGCCATGCAATGAATCCTGGAAATCAGCTCATGAGGCATTCGAGTCTAATGAGGGCAGGGGGCGAGAATAAGCGCGAATACCGGGTTGGATACCCGACGGGATGGCGTTTGATTTCGAAATTATCCATCTCGAAAATAGCCGGCTACCGCCCCTCGCCAACTGTCGAGGGGCGGGGACGCTTCAGGATGTTTGCGCTGCGATTTCTAAGGCCTGGCGGGTCAGGCGCCGTGCCAGATCTCGGTAGTCGCGCTGGATATGCTCGTAGAAGGTATTCACCGTCGCGTCGGACAGCGGCTGCTCCTCAAGCACCTCGGCTTGCGCAAGGTTCAACGTGTCGGCCAGGCTGACCAGCTGTGTGCGCAGCGTGGCCTTGCGCTCGACGCTCACGGACGGGCTCACCCACTCGCGGTGCGCTTCCAGCAAGTCCTCCAGTTGGCTGCCGGCCTCGGCACGTTGTTCCAAGGCTTGGTTGAACGACTCAACGTATTTTTCTTGCAGGTACTCGTTCCAGAACGGTTGCTCAAGCATGCCGTCGACCAGACCGTTGCCGCGCTCCTGATGGGCAATGTAGCGAGCGGCGCGGCTGAGGTGGGTTTCCGTGACCCTGGCGGTGTTGCGGTAGACCATATGTTCGGACAGCCACGGCAGGTCGAGTCGCGCCTTGAGCCCGGTCTGGTAGGCCAGGTACACCTGCACGTCGTCCACCTGGTTATCTCCACTGCCGAAGGCTTGTCCCAGCCCCCCTTGGCTGATCGGGTCGGTGCGATATTTGATTTCGGCACGCGCGCGCTCGTTGACCTGATCCAGGCGCCAGGATTGTTTGGCCAGCGTCGCCAGGCGGCTCTCGCGGGTGGCCAGGCCTGCGGGGCTCTGGTCCTTGAGGATGTTTTCCAACAGCGTCTCGACACCGATGCGGTTGAAGATCTGCGCACCGGCATCGGCGCAATTGGCGGGCGCGCCGGCCAGGCTGAATATGCGCTCGCGGAACTGGGGGTTCTCGTCCACGGCAAACAGCACCTGCCATACGCGTATGGACAGGTCTTCCCGGCCCTGGCGGAACAACCGCGCATCCTCCTGGGTTTGAAAGCGCTCCGGCGGTTGCAGCAGATGGAGCACGTCGAACAAGCCCTGGGAACCGTGCTCTTTTTCGACCTCGTCCCAGACCTCCTTGGCCGTTTCCAGATCCTCGCCTTCCAGGCCGCTTGTCCAGTAGTCCCGGTTGGCTTTATCGCCGACCGGGCGGGTGCGATAGGGGTCGATGCCTTGGGCGCGGCGATAGCTGACAAAACGGTCTTCGTCGAGGCGTTCGAGCTTGGTACGGTCCAGCCAACTGTTGGCCACGATGCGCGCCGCTGACGAATCCGAGGCGAACTCAGGCACGGTGCGCACGTTGGTGTTGCTCAAGTCCAGTTCCGGCGTGACCCGTTTCGGGCTGTCCAGCCCCGCCGGCCAGGCGCTGATACTGGTTCGCCGCAACACCATGCGGCGCAGCTCAGGCAAGTGGCTGAGGTCCGGAGCGACGCGCATCTGCGTATTGCCTTCCAGGTTCAACGAGCGCAGAAGCTGGCAGCGTTCAAGGATCGCGTAGTCGCTGGGGCGCCAGGCGATGGGGTTATTGCTCAGATTCAGTTTGGCCAGGAACTTGATATTGGGCAGCTGTGACGGCAGGCCGGCGAGGTTGTTGTCGGACAGATCAAGGCTGCGCAGATTGGGGAAATTGTCGAGGAAGTCGGTGTCCCGATCCCCCAGGCGTGTGCCGCTGACATTCAAGCGCGTGACATGGCTGAAGTCCGCCCGCAGAGGCTCCAGGCTGGCGATATAGCGCCCCAGGGTCAGTTCGCTCAGGTCCAGCCGCGTTCCGCCGGAGCGTGCCTGCGCAGGCAGCAGGCGTTGATAGGCGCCTTGTTCCCAGCAGTTTTTCAACTCCTTGATGATGTGGCCGCGCATCAGCATTTCGTTGGCCACCAGCGTGGCGCTGGCCTTGGTCAGGCTGGGCTTCTGCTTGCGGAAGTTCTCCAGCTCTGTGTCCAGCACCGCGCGGTCGATTTCCAGGGTGTTGAGCAGTTGCTCCGCTTCCGGGGTTTTCAGGTGCGGTGTCACCTCTTCGATCTGCTCGGTGCTCAAACTTGGGCATAACCTGACCAGGGTTTCCTTGAGCGTCGGCGGTTGTGGCGGTTCGCGCCGAAACAGGCGGCGAAAGGCGTCGAACATGGGCTTTTGCAACAGCGATTGGGCGGCGCGTTCATCCACCTGACGCCGTGTGGGGGCTTGCAGCAGCGTGCGACGGTTGCTCAAGGGTTCCAGTTTTTCTTTGAGCCAGGCTTTGAAAATCGCGCCCTGGCCGGCCACATAATCAATCTTGCCCGGCGGCAGCAGCCAGATCAGGGCTTCGTACAAGCTGAACTGCGGTTGCGGCGCAGCGCTGCTCATATCATGGATCTGGTACTGCCCAGGGCCTGTGTGCAGCAGGATTTTCCTCGTGGCGGCCTCGGCGGCGCCAACCTGGCAGCGCACCTGGCCCTGGGCGGTCTGTTCGTGAATGGCGATGCTTATGTCGCTCAGTGCGTCGGTGTGCTGGCGCAGGATATTGAGCACCATTCGTTCGGTGTCCGGGGTCAGCAACGCGTCATCGTAGAGCCCCTCGCTTGCGTGGCTGGCGCGCACTTCGTTGGCCAGTGCCCGTGCCAGGTTTTTCAGGCGCAGAGGGATCTGCCGTTGTGTGTTCAGCGTTTCCAACTCATCGGGCGAGGTGCGCAGCAACAGGTTGGCCACCAGGTTTTTCGGCAACTGCGGGAACTGTTGTTGAATCAGCTCGCCAGGGGCGGTTTCGGCCACTTCCGTGGTGCTGTAGAGATGGTTGAAAACGGCGGTTTTTTCCCGCGCCACTTTATCCGCCAGTAACCCGCGCAGGGCCTGGATGCGCGCGGCAGACGTAGGCCCGACCGGCGCGGGCAACAGGCCGGCGAATTCGCTGTCGCTCAAGAACGTAGAGAGGCGTTCGGGCAATTGGCCGGCGCTTACCTCGCGATGGCTGATGTTCAAGGTGTCGGCATCGCTGGCTGTGGCTGCGCCGTAGGTGAGGGCGTGCCCGCTCAAATCATCGTTGATGAACACGGCGATGGCCTTGTTCGGCGGCCAACCGGGTAGCTCGCTGGTGGTTTGCGCGGCCCAGTTGTCCGGTAGCTTGGCGGCGGTACCGGCGCGCACCTGGGCCGGTGCGCGGTCGACCTGCGCCCGCAGCCGTATCCGCTTGAGGCTGTCGACCAACAGCGGCGGCGGGCTGTCGCGGTCGGCGTACATCATGCGTAAGTCTGCATCGCGGGTGGCGCTGGTCTCACAGGCCTGTTCCAGTTGGGTTGCGTCGAACCCTTGCACCACCGGGCCAAGGCGGCTGCGCAGCCTGTGGCTGCCCCAGGTCAGCGGGTCCTCGCCTTCGTGATACCACGCACCGTGCTCGTTATGAACGAGCCTGGGGGCGTAGGCCTCGGCGCGGGTGGGGTGCTTGATGCGATAGGTGCCGCTGGTTTCATCCTGCTCGACGACATAATGCTGACCCTCCAGGCGCAGGACTTTCTGCGCGCGGTGCCCATGCAGGCCGAGGGCATCGGGCTGTGCGTCGGCCGGCAACTGCAATTCAGGGCGGGCGTAGGGCGCCAGATCCGGGTTCCACAAGCGCGTTCGGTCGCCCACCTGCACGGGTTGCAAGCCGTCGATAAACGTCGAGCGCTTGAACGCACCCACCACTTTGCCGCCGATGGCGAAGGCGGCCACTTGTACCAGGTCGTTGGTGACGGTGAGCAGGTGTTCGCCGGCCTCTCTGAATTGGCCTTCGCTCAAATCCACTGCGCCTTCGACCGCATCATAGGTGAGTTGGAACACGGTGTAGGCCAGCATCAGTTCGCCCAAGTAAGGCACGAACGGCGTGACCACCATCAGAGCGACATTGAAAATATCCGATAACAGGCGGGTGAAGTTATCCCACCAGGCCCAGCGCGCGTGGGTGTCGGCGTCGGCGGTGGAGACCGCTATGGCGTGCCCGTCGTTGAGGATCTTGTTGAGCGACTGCTGGTAGAGAAATTGCCACAGGTCGCCCCTGATCGGGGTCGCGGAAAACTGCAGGCGGGGGGCGGTCAGTGGCGTTTCGCGCCAGCTGGGGCGAGGGTCCAAGGGGCTGTACTGATGCCATTGGACGCGGCACAGCCGCTGGCTCAGGTTGGCAAAAAAATGCCCGCGTTGAGTGTGATCGACAAACTGGCTGAAGAACTGCTGGTAGGTCTGTTGCTGGCGCGACGGGATCGGCGCGTTGGTTTGCAGTTTGCGCGTCAGGTCCTGCATGAAGGCGAGGCTTGAGTCGTATTCTTTGACCGGGCTTTCGGGGTCATGGGGGATATAGGCGATCAACTTCGAGGTGCTGGTTACCCGCTCCAGGTCCGCGGCGATCAGCAGAATGCCGCTCAAGGACACGTCCAGAATGCTCAATTGATAGAACTGCATCACGCCACGATCACCGCGCAGCGTGCGCATCAGCAGGTGGAAGCCGGCCATGCTCAAGTCGGCGGGCTGTTGCGCGACAGTGGGGATGCTGGCCAAGTGAGCGGCGACTTTGAGGGCTGCTTTTTGGCTGGCGATCACCTGGTGCTGCAATTCGGTGCGCGCCGCCGTGGCTTCAGGCAGCAGACGCTCGTTCAAGTAGCGTTGGTAGTGGGCGCCGAGGTCCAGCTCACGGCACAGGGTCTTGAACTGTTGGATCGACATCGTAGTGTCCAACGGCAGCACGGCGAAGTGGCCGCGATAGTCGGGTTGAGTGATATAGCAAGAGTTGATATCAAATGTTTCGCGTTTGGCGAAGTTATGCAGGGCGGCATCCAGTAATGACACTTTGCGGGTGGTCACGCCGTTGGAAAAATCAATGACGTACCACGGCGTTGCAACCGGAATATATAAATAAAGAAACGTGGTCTGCACATTCAGGTCGAGGCCGTATTTATCCTGGATGGCTTTTTTCAAGCGCGGTTCGGCGAAGGCATAGACATCCTGGATATCGCTTAACAGCCGGTCCACTTGGTTCTGCGTGCGCCAGCCGTCGGCATTGGCCTCCTGCAGGGCTTGATGCTGCGCCGAGGTCAGGCCGGCGAGCCCGGCCGGACGCGTCAGAGTGGCGGTGTTCAGTTGGCCGAGCCTTGTCGGTGTGCTGGAGGTGATCCAGTCTGGAATCGTTTGTTTGATCAACCCGTAGTGCGGGCCTTTATAGGTGCTGCGCGTAGTTTCAGACGGAGGAAGTTCGGGCATGAACAGAAACTCTTTAATGGGGTCGAGTCGCTAGTTTCATGCTTTAAGAATTGCCGTAAAAGTTCAAAATGCTGAAGCTTATTAATCCATTGAGTGTGAAGTTAATGGGTTATTTGAATGCAAGTTATAGATAACTAACGCCCGTTGTCGGGGGCTTGGCACAGGGTCTGTTCGCCTGGTTGCAAATAGGGCGTCAACAGCGGCGCCATGCCTTTGAGCACCTGCACCGGCAATGCCGAGGTGAAGGTGAAATTCTGCGCCGAACTGCCGGGTACGAACGCGGTGAGAGTGCCGAAATGATGCTCACCGATATAGAACACGAAGGTGGCCGTGCGGTTGATCGACTTGGAACTGAGCACCCGCCCGCCGGCACCGATGGCCTCAATGCGGTTGTCGCCGGTGCCAGTCTTGCCGCCCATGATCAACGGCGTGCCGTCGCTGAGTTTGAAACTGCCGGACACGCGTTTGGCGGTGCCGGCATCCACCACCTGCGACAGGGCTTCGCGCAATGCTGTGGCCACTTCGCTGGGCATCACGCGCTTGGCTTTGTCGGGGTTATTGATCAGGTGCGTTTCATAGGGGGTGCCGGCGGCAAAGTGCAGGCTGTCGATGCGCAGGGTCGGCTCGCGCACGCCGTCGTTGAGGATGATCCCCACCAGTTCGGCCAGCGCCGCCGGGCGATCACCGGAACTGCCGATGGCCGTGGCCAGCGACGGCACCAAGTGATCGAAGGGGTAGCCGACTTTTTTCCAGCGCTCATGAATATCCAGGAAGGCCTCGACCTCCAGCATGGTGCGAATGCGGCTGTCGCGCGCGCTCTTGTGCCGGCTCTTGAACAGCCAGCCGTAGACTTCCTGGCGTTCGTGCTCGCTGGCGGCCACGGCCTGGGCAAAGGTCGCGTCAGGGTGGTTGAGCAGGTAGCCGAGCAGCCACAGGTCCAACGGGTGGACTTTGGCGATATAGCCTTGGTCCGGCAAGTCGTAGGCACCGGGGCCGTAGTCGGTGTAGAGCTTGGCCAGGCGTTCGTCGCTGAGTGTTGTGGCGGTGCCGGACGGGGTCAGGTGCGCCCGTACAAACCGGTTGAAACTCGCCTGGCTGGCCTGGGGCAACAGGTAGCGGTGTACGGCGGCCAGGCGGATCGCGGTGGGGTGGAGGCTGTCCAGAAACGTATCGAGGCGCGCTTGGGTGTCTTTGTTGCGGTACTTCTTCCAGAAACGCAACAGGTAGGTGGTGCCCTCGCGGTCAGCGAACTGGGCCAGGTATTCCTGGCGACGCGGGTCGCTGTCGTCTTTGAGCAACGCGGCGCTGTTGCCGGGGGCCTGGTAGGTGCTGTAGCGCACCAGGTCGCGCATCAAACGGATGAAGGGCAGGTTGATCGACTCGCGCAGGGACTCGCGCAAGGTCGGGTTGCGCCCGTTGTCCTCAGCGCGAAAGTTATGAAAACGATGCAGGCCGCCACCGGTGAAAAAACGTTCGCCGGGGCTGGCCGAGTACTGCCGGTCGAGGGCCGCACTGAGCATTTTCGGCAGGCTTGGATCGGTGTTTTGTGCCAGGTAATCCAGGGCCCAGCGCGATAGGCGATCCTGCTCGTCCACCGAGACTTTCTTCAAGGCGGCGGGCGTCTGGCCGGCATAGCGGTCATGCAGCTCGCTGATGATTTGCAGGTAGGTGGTGAGCACTCGCAGCTTGGCGGTGGAGCCCAGTTCCAGTTTGCTGCCTTCGTTGATGTCGAAGGGTTGGTCGGTGCTGTCGGTTTGCACCCGCACCCGGGCACCGTCGGCGGTCATCTCATAGAGGTTGAAGCTGTAGCGCACTTGGGCGGTGCTGGCGGGGGTCAGCAGGCGCGGCCCCAGCAGGCCCAATTGCGCGGCGAAGGCCGGGTCCGCCAGGCGCTTGAGGTAGTCGGTGGCCTGGGTTTGCAGGTCGCTTTGCAAGGTACTGGTGGCGGCCAGGTCCAGGCGGTCAAGGTCGTAGAGCGGGCGATTGAGCAATGCCGCGAGGCGGCTGCGGGCGACACTGATGCCTTTGTTGGTGTCGATCGGTTGGATCGTCGGTTGTTGCAGCCAATCGCGATAATGCACCTTGCTGGCCAGGGCCGCGTCGGCCAGCGCCGCGTCGATCACCTGGTTTTGTGCGAGCAGGCGGATATGGCTGTCGGTCAGGCTGGCCAGTTCGTCGTGGCCTCGGGTCAGGTAAAACGACGGGCGCCGCTGGGCGATCATCAGCGACAGCACCTCGCGCAGCGCCAGGCCACGTTGGCCGAGCAGGTCCGGCTCGTGGCCGGCGAGCAGGGCATTGGTGCGGTTGAAATCGGCGCCGAACCAGACCCGCAGCCCTTCGGCCAACCCATGCACTTCGCCGTGACCGGGCACGGCGGACAGCGGCACGCTGTTGAGGTAGTCACGCACGATGCGCTGGCGCGCCTGCAAGGTCTGCGGGCCGTCCTGATAGGCGCGCACGCTGGCGGAAATCATCTGGCGGATCTTCTCGCTGCCCGACAACGTCAGGCCATCCGGCGAGTGGCGGTATTTTTCCAACTGCGTGGCCAGGGTACTGCCGCCGGCGGTCTGGCCGGGCAGGTGCAATACCTTCGCCACTTGCGACCAGGCGGCCTTGGCGAAGCGTGGCCAATCCACCGCCGGGTTGGCCAGCGGCTGGTCGGCGGCGAGTAGATCGCGGTTCTCGATAAACAGCAGGCTGTTGACCACCACCGGTGGAATCGCGCCGAAATCCTGATAGGCCTGCTGTGGGTACATGAAGGTGTACAGCGGCGTGGCGCGGCAATCGCTGATGGTCAGCCCGGCTTGGATTTTTTCCGCGTAGGGCACGAACAGGTCGTGCTCGGTGTAGGCCATCAGCGCCGCAGAGAACCGGGCCTGGCGCTGGATCAGGTAGTCGCGTTTGAGCAGGCGCGGCAGAAACTCATCCAACGCGCTGTAACCCAGGCGTTTATCGAACGGGCCGTCGCCGGGATAGACGATGGCGTCGCTGGGGCCGGGTTGCACGTCGTAGGTCAAGGTCTGCGCCAGGCGACTGAAAGTGCGGGCCTGCCAATGGGAGGTGAGCATCTCGCGGCGCGCCGCCACGCCGGCAATGACGCTGCCGATCAACAGCAACAGCCAGAACATCCTCCAGGCGTAGCGGGGTTTGCGCGGCTTTTCGGGCAATGGCGGTTCAACCGCACTGTCGGTGGCAACCGCAGCGGGAGGTGAATCGGTGTGCCATAACGCGCCCATAGTCGATTGATCCATTCACGCAGATTGATCGGACTTGACTCAAGCTTAGTCGCTGATTGGCGTTGGCAAGGAATTTGTCGCCGCCATAACCGGTTACCGCTGGCAGCCCAGGCGGCCGCGCTAGCGTGCGGGTTTGATCGGACCGATCCCCGCGTCCGGCACAAGGAAGTCAGCATGCCTCAGTCGACAGGTTCAACCTCCGCGCGTCACGACCATATTGAACAGATCGTCACCGTTTTTTCCGATGTTCCAACCCTGCACGAGGTGGCGGTGACCCAGGTGCAGGCCCTGCTGGATACGCATTACCCCGCGCTTAATTACCTGGCCCGGCGGGTGGCCATCGGCACGCCGTTGCGCGCCGACCAGCATCACTACAGCCCCTTGCCCGATGAAGTGCTGTTGCGCCTGGCCAGTGCCGCGCCGGTGCGCTACGTAGAAGGTCATCATCAGGTGGCGTTGCACCAGCGCGAGAACTATGTGCCGGGCGGGCCGTCGCTGGCCGACATGGAGCGATGGGTCAATCAGTTGGGCCCACGTCTGCTGGAGGCCTGGCTGGCGCGTCTGGGCGATTGGTGGCGCGACACGGTACCGGTGCAAACCACGCGCTGGGCCTACTTGTCCGCCAGCCTGCTGGCCTTGTTGTACGACTGTGACCCGCCGGCCGGCATGGATGAGCAGGCGTTCGAACGGATATTCCCGCGCGAGCGGCTGCGCCCGATCCGACCCGATGCGCAATGGAGCGTGCAGCAAGAAGCACTGAGCGTGTGCACGGTGCAGGTGCGGCGCCAGGGCAGTACGCAAGCGCCGCGCATGCTGCCGGTGCTGGTGCTCGACCATGCCCCGAGCGGCGCGCAAGCGCGTACGTTGCTGTTGTTCGGCCCAGCCACTGGTATTCATCCTCTGGACAGCCTGGACGCTATCGAAGCCCTGATCCCCGATTACCTCAGCCAGGACCTGGCAGGGACGGCGGTGGAGTGGTTTATCGAACAACCGCCGGCGGACCCCTTCGATCTGCTGGCCGCGTGTTATGCCGAGCGCCAACGGCTCGACGTGTTGGCCATCGACCTCACGGTGCCGCGCACGCCGCGCCAGTACCAGCAGATGCTGGACTACGTGACCGATCCGCGCCGCTGGTTTGAGACGGTGCTGACGCCGGTCCAGCAACGCTTGCAGGATGCGCTGCCGCTGTGGCTGGTGCACGCCTCGGCGGACGACAGCCTGGCCTACGCCCGTGGGTTGCAGGCCCTCGCCGAGCAACAGGCGCGTGCCGCCGGGCAAGGATTTCTCGACGGTATCCCGCCGATCCGCGCCTTTGCCGCCGAGGCCCTGAAGCGGTGCCTGGCCAAGCAACCCTTGGCTAAAGACCTGAACCCGGACGACATCGAGTTGACCTTCAACCTGGTCACAGCGGCCATGTTGCCGGGCGGTTACCCCAGTGGCGATGTGCAGCGGGTCAGCCTGAGCCTGACGGAACTGGCCCTGGAGAACCTCAGGGGCTTTCCCCATGCACCGTCCCAGATCACCCTCAAGGGCCGCGCCGCGCCGACTTGGTTGAGCGCGTCGCTGTTGCTGGCCTGCGTCACCGAGGTGGACATCGGCCAGTCCTACCCGGACCTGCTCAAGCAAAAGCTCATCAGCGATCCCCCCGAACGCGCACGGCGCGAAACCCTGTTTACTGGGCAATTGCGCGCGCAGCTGCCATTGCTGGCCTTGCAGATGAAACTCAAGGGGGAGGGCGGGTTGACCCAGGCAGGTGCGCGCTTGGTAGCCACGGCAGTAGCGTCGGCTGCGGGTGAGCAAGCGGCGATCTGGCCGTTGGCGTTCAAAGCATCGCCCACGGCCGCCGAGGATCCTGTGCTCAGCCACTTTGTGATCGGCGCGCGCAATAGCGAGCAGGGGCCGCATCTGCTCTATCGCCCGTTGTTCACGCCGAGTCTGCGCGAGTTCGAATCCCCTCGGGCGCTGTTGCAGGCGATCCAGGCGCCGGGCGAGTTGCAGGACAACGTGCTGGCCTGGATCGCCCCGAGCCGTCAGGCGGTGTATGCCAACGGTGGGTTTCTGGAACCGCATATCCGCCACTTTCATCAGGGCGATGAATTCAGCGTGCCCGCCCGGCCCGCGCCCGCTCAACTGAGCAAACAGGTGCAAAGCAGCGACCCACTGCCCCGGCTGTTTGCTGCCACCGCCGAAGCGTTGGTGAGCCTGGCCGACGCCGAGTCGGTGTCGAACGCCGAGCAGCGCTGGGCGACGATCAAGGCCGGTGGCTGGTTACTGTTCAGCAGTGCGTTGCCGTTTCTGCGTGGCCCGGCGTTGCTGGCGGGCTGGATGGTGCAGGTGCTGGACAGCGTGCAGCGCGATGTGGCCGCCTCGACCCCCGCCGACCCCGTCGCCCAAGTCGAGGGCGCGATGGACCTGCTGAGCAATCTGGTGATGGTCCTGGCCTATCGCGCCTCGCCCCACGAGCGGCCGGCGACGCTCGATCTGCGCCATCCGGTGTTTGCGCGCACCCGAGCTACGCTGGCATCGCCTTCGCCTACGGTGACGCGCAGTGCCGCCACGCTGCCCACCCATGGGCCGTACCGCTGGAGCAGCGCCCGCGATACGTTGACGCCGTTTATGCGCGAACGTCTGGAGGGGCTGAGCCTGCGCGCCGTGCAACAGCCCTGGCCGCTCGCGTTGCCGGGCGCCGAAACCACGGGTCGACTCAAGGGCTTGTTGCAGGACACCGGTTCGGCTCCGCCGCAATGGCAGGCGGTGGTACGCGGCCATGTCTATCGAGTGCGGCTGGTCGGTGACAGTGTGCAAGTCACCGACGCCGCCGGCACGGCCAGCGGCCCCTGGCTCAAACCGCTGGAGGGCGGCGGCTGGGATGTGGACCTGCGCCTGCGCCTGCGCGGTGGCCAGGCCGACACCCCGGCGGCGCCCGCCAGCACCGAAGCGCGTCGCCAACAACTGGAGCAGGATTTTCGTCAATACGCCCAACGCCGCGAAACCGCGGAGCGTGCTATCGGCGTGGCGCGCAGCCTGAAAACCAGCCACGCCGGGCACATCACCGAACAACAGCGAATCGCCGCCGATGCCCGCTACCTGCACGAGTTACAGAACAAACTGGAGGCTTCTCGCCTTGAACTCCAATGCCTTAAAGACCTGCAAGCCCTGCGCCCGCGCCCCGGTTACGAGCGCGAGTTGAGCACGCTGCTCGAAGGCCAGATCCTCAACCTGCGCCAGTTGCTGCAATACGCTCGGGAAGCGACCGCCGCGCTGCATGCCAGGCTGGTGCCGGCGCTGGAACTGGTGCAAGCCGAGAGTGAAGCGGAGGCATTGTCGGATATCAACCTAGAGGCGCATCGCAACATCGTCGAAGGCATGCGCCTGTTGGCCGACCAAAACCAGAACGCGATTGTCTGGCGCAGCCTGGAAATCGACACCCTGGACGCTCTGGAGCGAGTGCCCAAATACGGGCGAGACAAAGCCCAGGCGTTCAAACAGAGTGAGGCGGCTACGCCGACGGTGCTGGAGTTGCAGTCGTTGCAAGTGTCCGCGTTGTGGGCGGTCGCGCTCAACAGCGAGGGGCCGAGGCTGGACGATGATTTTTTCCAAAGCCTGGACGACACCGTACAACGTGCCCGTTGGGCCAGCGGCTCCCAGGCGCAGCTCGATGAGCTGGCGTCGCACAACCCGGAGTTGCGCGTCGAATTGCTGGAGAGCTTCGATCGCGTGTATGCCCAGACCGACGACCGCATCGAGTTCTGGCGGGCCATGGAGCCGGACAAGTTCCACCTGGGCTACCTGGACAAACTGCAACAACTGTTCGCCCAATTGCACCTTCAGGTACAACGCGAGTTGGCCGCGACTTTGGAGCCGGCGCCTGTCACCCGGCCCGCGTCCCGTGTGCGGCAGAAGAAAATCATCCGCACGCGCAACCAGGACCTGTACGTGGCGCGTGTGAAAGTCACCAGCGATGAGCAGCCGATTGAAATCGCCGAGGTCACCGACGCTCAGAACGAAGTGATTGCTTCGTTTACCCAGGCCACCGACGGCATCTGGGAGCCGCTCAACAAAACGCCGGTGCAGCGCACGACGTCGTTGCCCAATCTGGCGCGCTTGATCGAACAAGGCCAGGCCCTGCGCGCGCCGGTGGAAAAGGCCATCGCCGAAGTGTTGAAAATGGCGCGCAACGCCAACGAGCCGCAGTCCCTGCAAGACATCCTGGAGCAACGCGCCGACAAGTTACGCCGCTGCGCCGATGCCATTCAGCAGCGCCTGTTGCTCAGCGAGCCGGATCGTTTGGCGGCCACGCAAAGAGCCCGTGCACGTACCGAAACCGACGAGCTGCGGGCCGCTGCCAGTCGTTTGTCCGAGCAAGGCTTGCAGGCGCGCTTGACCGCCATCAAGGCGCGCCCGCCGACCCAGGCCGGGTTGGACGTGTTGGTGGGGCATCGCGAAGCCAAGGTGTATCGCCAGGGCGAGCGCGTGGCGCTGGCCGGGCGCTCGGACGACTGGCTGCAAAGCTATGTGGTGATCGACGAACAGAGCCGACAGCCCTGGTGCTACGGGCATTTTCACTACGGCCGCCAGACGGGGCCGGACGATCATTTCAGCGCCGCGCACCTCAAGACTCCGGAACAGCACCGGTTGGGCAAACAGGCGCAGATCGAGGCCCAGGCCCAGGCATTTGCCAGGATGAAGGCCGGGCAGAGCGGACGCGTCAGCCAGACCCTGGAGATCCATCGCGGCGAAATCAACCTGCGCATGGCCCGCAAGCTGTTCTTCGATGCGCCCGCCTGGCCTGAGGGCAAACCCTCGATCTAGAGCGCTCGCCGCCCGCGCCTACGACCAGAGTAGGGGCATGACGCTGCACCTTGGCTGTGCAATACTCGCCGCCGTTTCCACGGCAGAACGCCACGTCAGGCAGTTAATGCCCCTCCGCATAAGCGGCTTTTGCCGCGAGTTCTCGCCAAATTTTGTCGTTTATTGAGTGAAAAGCCCTGTTGGGAGCTTTTTATACTGCACGCCCGCTGATCTGACGGTTGTTCTGTCAGACGGTTCTGCCCACGAGGCAGGCCGGTTATTCAGGCGCCCGCGCTTATCCGCGCTAACGCCCATGACTCGGTGGATCAATCCAATAACAAAATGAGGTTGTATCCCTATGCCCTCTGGCAACCACCTGCCCCATGGCGAGACCGCTCAAGGCGGCCCGCTCAAACGCGAACTGGGTGAACGGCATATTCGCCTGATGGCCCTGGGCGCCTGTATCGGCGTCGGCCTGTTCCTCGGTTCGGCCAAGGCCATCGAAATGGCCGGCCCGGCCATCATGCTCTCCTACATCATCGGCGGTCTGGCGATCCTGGTGATCATGCGCGCCCTCGGCGAGATGGCCGTGCACAACCCGGTAGCCGGCTCGTTCAGCCGCTATGCCCAGGATTACCTCGGGCCGTTAGCGGGCTTTCTGACCGGCTGGAACTACTGGTTTTTGTGGCTGGTGACCTGCGTCGCCGAGATCACCGCCGTGGCGGTGTACATGGGCGTCTGGTTCCCCGATGTGCCGCGCTGGATCTGGGCCCTGGCGGCCCTGGTGAGCATGGGCACCATCAACCTGATCGCGGTCAAGGCGTTCGGTGAGTTCGAGTTCTGGTTCGCCCTGATCAAGATCGTCACCATCATCGCCATGGTCATCGGTGGCGTCGGCATCATTGCCTTCGGCTTCGGCAATGACGGTGTGGCGCTGGGGATTTCCAACCTCTGGGCCCACGGCGGGTTTATGCCCAACGGCATGACCGGCGTGCTGATGTCCCTGCAAATGGTGATGTTCGCCTACCTGGGCGTGGAAATGATCGGCCTCACCGCCGGTGAAGCACGCAACCCGCAAAAGACCATCCCCAACGCCATCGGCTCGGTGTTCTGGCGCATCCTGCTGTTCTACGTCGGGGCGTTGTTCGTGATTCTGTCGATCTACCCGTGGAATGAAATCGGCACCCAGGGCAGCCCGTTCGTGATGACCTTCGAGCGTCTTGGCATCAAGACGGCGGCGGGCATTATCAACTTCGTGGTGATCACGGCCGCCCTGTCTTCCTGCAACGGCGGCATCTTCAGCACCGGGCGCATGCTCTACAGCCTGGCGCAGAACGGCCAGGCACCGGCGACCTTCGCCACCACGTCAAGCAACGGCGTGCCGCGCAAGGCACTGCTGCTGTCGATCGCCGCGTTGCTGTTGGGCGTACTGCTCAACTACCTGGTACCGGAAAAAGTCTTTGTGTGGGTGACATCCATCGCCACCTTCGGCGCGATCTGGACCTGGGTGATGATCCTGCTGGCGCAGCTCAAATTCCGTAAGAGCCTGAGCCCTGCCGAACGCAAAAACCTGAAATACCGCATGTGGCTGTACCCGGTCAGTTCCTACCTGGCCCTGGCGTTCCTGGTGCTGGTGGTGGGCCTGATGGCGTACTTCCCGGACACCCGCGTGGCGCTGTATATCGGCCCGGCGTTCCTGGTGCTGCTGACGGTACTGTTTTATGTGTTCAAGCTGCAGCCGACCCAAGCGGCGGCGCGGTCGGCTTGACCGCCTGAACCGGCGACCGCGCAAAGCGGTCGCCGGTTTGCGTCAGCGGCTGGCGCCCAAGGGCGCCGGCCGTGGCGCGCTCAAACGCTGATTGAATTCCAGCCAGGCCGCCAGCGCCGCCATCAACAGCAACCCCAGCAACGCACTGAAGATCTGCATCGGCCAGGCATCGTTGACTTGGGCGTTGAGCATGTCCGCCAATGGCGCCAGCAATACCCCCAGGCAAAACACTTCCAGCGAATGACGCCCCATGCGGCAGCACTGCTGGGCCGGCCAGTTCTGTGTCCAGCCGTGGGTGGGCAACAGTTTGGCGGTGACATAGGCCAACGCCAGAAAATGCAGCAGGCGCACCGGCGACAAGTCGGTTTTGCTGATCGGGTACAACCACTCGTTGAGCAGCGTCGGCATCAGCGCATCGTGAATCTGCGGCCAGCGCCACGACAAGGTAATCACTGCCGCCAGCAAGCTGTACGCCGCCGCGACCATAAACACGGGCTGGCGCGACAATGGTCGCGGATCGGGCGTGCGGGGCCGGCGAGCATGGATCGACGCGGCACCGCCGAGCACGAACAGCAGTTGCCAGGTCACCGGGTTGAAGTACCACACACCGTCGGCAATCGCCGCCAGGTTCCAACCCAGTTTCGGCGCCAGCAGGTACACCGTCAGCGACACGGCCACCACCGCCAGCGGCACACGCACCAACGCCGGCAGCACCAGCGGCAGCCCAAGCAACAGCACGATATACAGCGGCAGTGGGTCCATCAGATTGGGTTTGAAGCGCAGCAATAACTCGTCGGTCAGCGCCTGCTGCGGGTTGGTGATGAAGTGCGTCAGGCCCATTTCCTGTACCAGGTCGCGGGTTTCCACATGGCTGTTGGCGAAGAACACGATGCCCATCAGCATCGCCAGCAGGAAGATATGCACCACATACAGCACCCAGGCCCGGCGCAGGATTTTCAGGCAGGCCATGCCATAGCCCTCGCGCTCCATCACCTTGCTGTAGGCCAGCACCGAGGCATAACCGGCGAGGAACACAAAGACCTCGGCCGCGTCGCTGAAACCGATGTTGCGCAGGGTGATCTGGCCGAGGGGATTGTGGGGGACGTGATCCCAGAAAATGAAGATCAACGCCAGGCCCCGAAAAAAATCGATGCGTGGGTCGCGTCCGTTCAGCATGGCAGCGGGCTCTTGAACAAAAAGGATGGAATAAGGACAGGTCGACGAGGCTGATGTCGTACGCCGCCTGTCGGGCGCGCGCAGGTTGGCGGTATTTGTAAGCAATTGCAAAGCCTGGGTATTACTGAATGTCTCAATTGTTTGCGTGCGCCACCTGTTAATTCTGACAGTAGACGGGCCACGGCCTTCGTGGCTTGCTGGACCGAGTCGCAAACGAGCAACGACATGGCCAGGCTATGGAAAGGCTTCTTGAGCTATTCAGTGATTGGCGCCGCCAATACGGTGATCCATTGGCAGCTGTTCTTCATCTTCAGGACGGCGTTTGGCCTGAACCAGGCGCTGAGCAATTTCCTGGCCTTTTGCCTCGCGGCAAGCCTTTCCTTCTACGTGAATGCCGTCTTCACTTTTGCTATGCCGGCGTCGTTGCCGCGTTACGCGCTGTTCATGCTGTGCATGGGCGCCTTGAGCCTGGGCGTGGGCGCCTTGGCGGACCGCTGGAACGCACCGGGGATCGTGACCGTGATGGTGTTTTCTCTGGTAAGCCTGGTGTGCGGTTTCTTGCTGTCACGCTGGGTCGTGTTTCGCGAGCGTGATCGATGAGGCTTTCGCTGGTGGTGCCGCTGTTCAATGAAGAGCAAGCCGTGCAGCTGTTCTATCGTACGGTGCGACAACAGCCAGCCCTGGCTGCCTACACGGTCGAGATCCTACTAATCAACGACGGCAGCACCGACCGCACCGCCGAGTACGCCAAGGCGCTGGCCTTGAGTGATCGTGATGTGGTGCTGATCAACTTTTCCCGCAACTTCGGCAAGGAAGCCGCCCTGTTCGCGGGGTTGGAATACGCGTCGGGTGACGCCGTGATCCCCATGGATGTCGACCTGCAAGACCCTATTGAGGTGGTGCCGCAACTGCTCGCCGAATGGCAAAAAGGCGCCGATGTGGTGCTGGCTAAACGTCGCAATCGCTCCAGCGATGGCTACCTCAAACGCCACAGTGCGTCGATGTTCTATCACCTGCTCAACCGCATCGCCTACACCCACATCGAAGAAAACGTCGGCGACTTCCGCCTGATGGACCGCAAGGTGGTGGACGTGATCAAGGCCTTGCCCGAGCAACAGCTGTTCATGAAAGGCGTGCTGTCCTGGGCCGGTTTCACCGTGGCCATCGTCGAGTACGACCGTGCGCCGCGCGCTGTCGGCCAAAGCAAGTTCAACGCCTGGAAACTGTGGAACCTGGCAATGGATGGCATCACGTCGTTCAGCACCTTGCCGTTGCGGCTGTGGAGTTATATCGGCGGGTGTATTTCGCTGCTGGCGCTGGTGTATGCCGGCTGGTTGGTGCTGGATAAATGGCTGTTTGGCAACCCGGTGCCAGGGTATCCGTCGTTGATGACGGCGATTTTGTTTTTGGGCGGGGTGCAACTGATTGGGATTGGGATTCTGGGCGAGTATGTGGGGCGGATATATATGGAGGCCAAGCATCGGCCGAAGTACGTGATTGCCAGTCAATTCGGCGTGAGAGAACAGCCGGAAAATACCGTGCAAGGAGGCAAGCATGTTTAGCGATTATTTAAAAAACAAGCATAAAACGATCGTGCTCAGTGGCTGTATCTTGTTAGTCGGCGCCTGGGTGAGGCTGCACGATATTGATAAGTCAGGTATCTGGACCGATGAAGCATTTAGTCTGATCCTCAGTGCCAAATCACTCCCCGATATCCTGTATCACACGGCGCGTGATGTTCATCCGCCACTGTTTTATTTGATATTGCACGGGTGGATGCTTCTCTTTGGCGACGGTGTTCATACTGCGCGTCTGCTGAGTGTGATATTCGGCATTGTCAATGTGGTACTGGCCATGTGGTTGATGCGTTTACTGGCCGGCTGGCGTGCGATGATGCTGGGCGGCCTGCTGGTTGCCCTGTTGCCGATGGCCGTGCGCTACAGCCAGGAAGTACGCATGTATGTGCTATATGCCACATTTATGCTTGGGGCAATGATCGCTTTAGTAATGTGGCTTGAACAACCGCACCGGCGACGGTGGCTGATCGCTTATTGCCTGCTGATGGTGGCTGGGCTTTATACGCACTATTTCACCGTGACATGTGCTTTCGCGCATTGGTTGTACCTGGCGTTTTTGACGAGTACGCAACCTAAAGGGGAGCGTTGTCTTATGAGGCCTTCGTGGTGGGTCGCCAATGCTGCCATTGCGCTGATGTTTATCCCTTGGGTGCCTAGCCTTATACAACAAATGAAGTATTCAGGCTTTGATTGGATACCCGCGTCGGAAGTCAAAACAATTTTCGGCGTATTTTGGCAGTTTCTAAATGCTAATGAAGGCACAGGGTATGCGCCCGTCACCTTCTATGCCTTGGCAGTGCTGTTAATGCTCATGTCTGTTTTCATTGTTATTGAAGGCAACAGGCTGGGGAAAAAGTACGCGTTGTTGGTAACGATGGCGTGGGGACCGATAGGGCTGATTATCGTCGTTTCAATCTTCAAGCCGCTCTTTGTCTACCGTTACTTCCAAATGTGCGCCTTTGCCTACTCGATGATTGCGGCTGCGGTGCTGGACCGGTTGTTAGAACGCTCATATGTTGTTTTTTTAACAGTACTGGCGTTGGTGGCCTATATACAGATTGATGGGCTGTCTGTCGTATACGCAAAAAATCCGCAAAACCTGCAGGAGTTCAACCAGTTCAATCGCCTGGCGAGCGAGGTGAAGTTGCACTCTGTTTCGCAAGATGGCCTGCTGGTACTGAATTTTTTCTTGCAGCTACCGATGGTTTATTACTTTAAAGGTGACACGCTCCCGATGTATTACACGCCGTTGAACAGTGATGGAACGTCTAGCTGCCCCGATGGCTACCAGGTGTGGACACTCTTCAACGAACACGCGGATCGAGTATTTGTGGAACGGTTGGAGTCGCTCACCACGGGCTCAGGCAGAGTCTGGTTGATGGATGGGGTGTGGGGCGGGAGCTCAACCCACAAGCTCCCCGATCACTGGCAATTGTTGCAGACGCTTACGGTGGGTGCAGCCAAGGCCGAACTCTTTGTCATCCGTCGACAGGATGCACCCGTGCAAAAAACGGTAGGCAGCCCTTAGCGGCTTACAGTGGAGGGCTCAGGCAGCCTCAGCTTCTAGCGGCTCAAAACTATCCGCCCGCGCCATCTGCCACATGCGCGAATAGAACTCGCCATTCACTTCGCCTGTGAGCAACTCGCCAGGCTTGAGGAACACATGCAACTGCGAGAACAACTTGATCTCCGTCGCCGACATGCGCCGCACCAGGTGCTTGGCCGACAGCTGCGAGGGGTGATCCAGCCCCGCCGCCGCGAGCATTTCGGCCAGGGCCTTGAGGGTGTTGCGGTGGAAGTTGAACACGCGCTGGGCCTTGTCCGGTACTACCAGAGCACGTTGGCGCAACGGGTCCTGGGTGGCGACGCCGGTGGGGCACTTGTTGGTGTGGCAGCTTTGGGACTGGATGCAACCGATGGCGAACATAAAGCCGCGCGCCGAGTTGGCCCAGTCGGCGCCGATGGCCAGCACGCTGGCGATATCGAACGCGCTGACGATCTTGCCGCTGGCGCCGAGCTTGATCTTGTCGCGCAGGTTCAGGCCCACCAGCGTGTTGTGCACGAACAGCAAACCTTCGCGCAGCGGCACGCCGATATGGTCGGTGAACTCCACAGGTGCCGCGCCGGTGCCGCCTTCCTTGCCGTCGACCACGATAAAGTCCGGAAGGATGCCGGTTTCCAGCATGGCCTTGGCGATGCCCATGAACTCCCATGGATGGCCCAGGCAGAACTTGAAGCCCACCGGTTTGCCGCCGGACAGTTCACGCAATTGGGCGATGAACTGCATCAGCTCGATCGGCGTGGAAAACGCACTGTGGCGTGACGGCGAGATGCAGTCCTCGCCCATCTGGATACCGCGGGTGTCGGCAATTTCCTGGGTGACTTTGTGTTTAGGCAGGATGCCGCCATGGCCGGGTTTGGCGCCCTGGCTCATCTTGATTTCGATCATGCGCACCTGGGGGTTCTGCGCCTGCACGGCGAAGCGCTCCGGGTCGAAACGGCCGTCGCTGGTGCGGCAACCGAAGTAGCCGCTGCCCAGTTCCCAGGTCAGGTCGCCGCCGTGTTCGCGGTGGTAAGGGCTGATACTGCCTTCGCCGGTGTCATGGGCGAAGTTACCGAGCTTGGCGCCCTGGTTCAGAGCGCGGATTGCGTTGGCGCTCAACGAGCCAAAGCTCATCGCCGAGATATTGAATACCGACGCCGAATACGGCTGTGTGCATTGCGGGCCG
This sequence comes from Pseudomonas rhodesiae, assembly GCF_013285305.1. NCBI lineage: Bacteria > Pseudomonadati > Pseudomonadota > Gammaproteobacteria > Pseudomonadales > Pseudomonadaceae > Pseudomonas > Pseudomonas rhodesiae. The sequence goes on from NZ_CP054205.1 coordinate 1,447,384, forward strand.
CCGACCATCACACGGAACGCGCTGGGGTCGCTCAAGGGAGCGGGGCGCATGGAGTGGCCGATAAATTCGAAGCCGGACTGGTACACGTCGATCAAGGTGCCGAAGGGTTTGTCGGCGGTCTCGTTCTTGGCCCGCGAGTACACCAGCGAACGCTGGGCGCGGGAGAAGGGCAGGGCGTCGCTGTCGGACTCCAGCAGGTACTGGCGGATTTCCGGGCGGATGGCCTCCACCAGGTAACGGATATTGCCCAGGATCGGGTAGTTGCGGCGTACCGCGTGAGGGCTTTGCAACAGGTCGAAAATGCCGATCAGGCTCAGCACGCCGGTGACCAACGTGATCGGCCACACCCACTCGTAGTGAAGGAACGGCAGGCTGGCAAGGGTGAACAGGACGCACACGGCAAAGAAGGCGTAACGGCTTAGCAAGGACAGGCTCATACGGGGTCCTTGAGGTCGGACTCTTACAGGTCGGTGCGGCATTCTGCGCCGCTAACGAAGGCCCAGACAACCGCCGCTTGCACTCAAGGCCGCCCGGACGGCCCCGCGCCAGACAGCACGCGGCTGTCCGTGACCTCGAACCGCGCCTGGTTGTCGGTGGTCGAGTCGGCCCCGACGAATACGCTGAAGCGGCCGGCCTCGACCATCGGTCTCCAGTGCTCGTCGAGCAAGGCAAAATCCTGCGCGTCCAGGGTAAAACTCACGGTGCGTGTTTCACCGGGGGCCAGGTGGACCTTGCGAAAGCCGCGTAACTGGCGGACCGGGCGGGTCACACTGGCGACGTCATCGCGCAAGTACAACTGCACAATTTCGTCGCCTGCGCGCTGGCCGGTATTGGTGACGTTCACTTGCACCGTCAGCGTGTCGGTGGAGGCAATCCGGTCGGCGCTGAGGTGTGGCGTGGCTGAACGTGGTGTAGCTCAGGCCGAAGCCGAACGGGTACAGCGCAGTCCACGGTGAATCAATATAAGTGGAGGTGTACAGGCCCTCGCCACTGGGCGGGCGACCGGTGTTTTTATAGGCGTAGTAGAGGGGGATTTGCCCGACGTTACGGGCAAAGGTGATGGGCAGTTTGCCGCTTGGGTTAACGTCACCGAACAGAATATCGGCCACCGCGTGCCCCGTTTCGCTGCCCAGAAACCAAGTCTCCAGCAGCGCCGGAGCCTGGGCAACGGTGTCGGATAACACCAGCGGGCTGCCGTTCATCAGCACGATGACCACGGGTTTGCCCGTAGCCAGCAGCTCGCGCAACAGCGCGTCCTGGGCGCCCGGCAAGCCCAGATGCGTGCGACTGCGCGCTTCACCACTCTGGTTGGCGCTTTCGCCAAGCACGGCAACCACCACCTGGGCAGAGCGGGCAGCCTGGCGGATCGAGCGCAAATCCTCGATTTGTTCGCTGTTGGGCGCAGTGCCGGGCAGGTAAGTCACCTCGGTGTCTGGGTCGACGGCGCTGCGAATGCCTTGCAGCACCGTGATGGAGTCCGCGGCCAGTCCCACCCCTGGCCATGGCCCGAGTGTGCTTTCGGCGCCCGTGGCCAGGCTGCCGACCACCAGCACCTTGCGCAGGCTCTTGGGCAACGGCAGCAGCGCGTCGGTGTTTTTCAGCAGTACGATGGATTTCTGCGCGGCCTCCCGTGCCAAGGCACGGTGCTGCGGTGTGAGCAGATTGGCCCGTTGCCGGGCTTGATCGCTGTAGCGGTAGGGGTCGGCAAACAGCCCCAGGCGTTGCTTGGCCTTGAGCACGCGGCGCACCGCCTCGTCCACGGTGGCCAAAGACACCTGACCCGCGCGCACCAGTGAGGGCAAGTACTGTCGGTAGGTCTGGCTGGCCATTTCAATATCCACCCCGGCGGTGAACGCCAGCCGTGCCGCATCGGCCGGCACAGCGATGATGCCATGTTGGTAGAAATCCAGGCACCACGATCGGTACGACGCAGGCAAGCAACCGTGCTGCTTGCCTGAAGTTTTGAGCGGGAAGGGCAGAGTATCTACTGTCAGAAATAACAGCTTTGCAGGTGTTTCAGACGAGCGGTGGGTGCGCGCTTTTCTGAGATGGTTTCAAGGTCAGTTGGCACCTGGAGCATGGAACTTCCCGGTGCTCGTCGACCAACTAGGGGAACGCAGGGTGCGCCAGCGCTGCATCCCATTCGCTCCTCTGTCCGTGAGTCGCTCATGAATATAAGTTCTGCCCTTACCCATCCGCTTGTGCAATCGGCTCTCGTCCCAGCCATGAAGGCGGCTATCCCAACGCCCGCCATTACCCAGCCGACATCTTCGACGGTTTCTGAAGCCTCGCCACCTCACGATCGGCAAATCCGCGATAACCCTCTCATGAAAGCTATGCTGGAGCGCAAAAGCAGTACGCAGGACCAGCCCGCCTTGGGTCAGCCCACGGTACAGGCCTCAACGGACAAGAGCGGCTTACAGAAGTTGGCTGGCGACATTGCCCATCACACGTGGTTTATCCCAGGCTTGAGCAACATGCTCAGCGGCGTGGCCGGTGCGGATAAAGGCCTGGACGGTGTGGTAAAGGGGCTGGTCAGTGGTTTGGACAAGACTTTGGTGGACGGTCTGGGGACCGCCATTGAAGGCGCGGCGAACAAGGATGTGGTGTCGATTTTCAAAGGCTACGGGCAAGCCGTGAAGCACAACGCGTCGACGCCCGAGTCCGTCAAGTCGGTGCTCGCGAACCTGGTCTGAGCGCGCTGTGCCGTGACTGGACGGCGGCTCCTCAGGCCGCCGTCTGCCGAATCGGCAGCACCACGCGAAACGTCGTGCCCTTGCCCGGCTCGCTGCGCACGGAAATATCGCCGTGGTGCTTTTTGATAATGCCGTAGGACAGTGACAGTCCCAGCCCCGTGCCTTCCCCCACTGGTTTGGTGGTGAAGAACGGATCGAAGATTTTCTGCACGGTTTCGGGCGCAATGCCGCAGCCGTTATCGGCGACTTCCAGCCACACGTTATCGCCCTCCACCCCGTTGCTGATGGTGATCGTGCCTCGCTCGGGGCCCATGGCCTGGGCGGCGTTGATTACCAGGTTCATTACCACTTGGTTGAGTTGCGAGGCCAGGCATTCGATTTCCGGCAGCGCGCTGTAGTGCTTGATCACGTCGGCCTTGTACTTGAGTTCGCTGGCGACGATGTTGAGGGTGGAGTCGATGCCCTGTTGCAGATTGGCCCACTGCCAGGTCTGGTCATTGTCGACCCGCGAGAAGTTTTTCAGGTCCTTGACGATCTGCACCACCCGCCCGATGCCCTCCTTGGACTCCTTGATCAGGATGGGTATGTCTTCCTTGAGAAAGTCCAGCTCCAGTTCATTGCGCAGGGTTTTGAGTGCATCGCGCTGTTCGGCCGAGGCGAGGCTGTCCTCGACCTGCCGGTAGGCATCGAGCATCTGCTGCAACTGATTGAAGTAGCTGTCGAGGGTGCTGAGGTTGGAGGAGATAAACCCCACCGGGTTGTTGATCTCATGGGCCACGCCGGCCGCCAGTTGCCCCAGGGACGCGAGTTTTTCCGACTGCACCAGTTGGCTCTCCAACTGCTTGCGCTCGTCGATTTCCAGTTGCAACGCTTCGCTGGTCTGGGTCAGCGCCAGGGTGCGTTGCGCCACCAGTTGCTCCAGGTGGCTGGTTTGCAAGGAGGCGCGGCGGGCCATGTCCCACTTGTTGGAGAGCGTGTTGGCCATCTGTTGCACTTCGATGTTGTCGAAGGGCTTTTTCAGGATCAGCAGGCGATCATGGCCTTTGAGGCGGTACAGCAGGTCATCCCAGGAGTAATCCGTATAAGCCGTGCACACCACCACTTGCAGGCCGGGGTCGACTTTCCATAACTCTTCGATGGTCTTGGCGCCGTCCCAGCCCTGAGGCATGCGCATATCGACGAACGCCAGGGCGTAGGGACGCTTGTCCGCCATGGCCGCGCTGAGCAATTGCAGGCCTTCTTCGCCGCCATAGGCCGAGTGCAATTCGAACGCCTGGACCTCGGCTTTATCAGTGTCGCCGAACAGCGCCGATTCCAGATCGTCGAGAGCCTGGTTGGTCTCAACGGTCGGCATCAGGATCTTGCGGAAATCGTCGTGAATCGACGGCGTGTCGTCGATCAACAGGATGCGTCGATTGGGAGGCTGGTTCATGCAGGACTTCCGGCTGGGGTCATGGGAATCGTCAGGGTAAAGATCGCGCCCAGGCCAGGCCCGTCGCTGTGGGCGCTGAGCTGGCCACTCATTTCGACGGCGGCCAGCGCGCAGCTGTGCAGGCCGAAGCCGTGGCCTTCCTTGCGGGTGGTAAAACCGTGGGTGAAGATCCGCGTCATGTTCTCGGCGGGGATGCCTTCACCGTCGTCTTTCACGCTGATCTGCAAGGTGTTGTCGGCCAGTGCCTGGACTTTGAGCGTCATCTGCCTCGGGCGGTCGTTGAGATTGGACATAGCGTACTTGGCGTTGCTGATCAGGTTGACCATGATCAACAGCAGGCGATGTTTGTCGGCGAGGATTTCCGGCACGGGCGCATATTCCTTTACCACCGTGACGTGATGCCGGCTCAAGGCGCCGGCGTTCATGCGCAGGGCGTCCTCCATCAGGTCGCTGATATGCACCGGCTCCAGCAGCGTGGCGGCGCCGGCATAGGATTGCTGGGTGGAGACGATGTCTTTGATGTGGTCCACACTTTTGCTCAACTGCGCCAACTCATCGGTCATGCCCTGCTGCTCCACGGCGATGGCGTCCACCAGTTGGTTGAGGTAACCGGGCAGCAGCTTGCCTTTCTCATCTTCAGTGAGAAAGGTACCCAGGTCGGCCTTGTGCTCATTGATCAACTGCATGGCCTTGCCCAGCCCCAGGGCTTTGCTGCTGCGCAGTTTGCGGGTGACCAGGTCGGCGGAGATGTTCACGCTGTTGAGCACGTTACCCACGTTATGCAGCACGTTGGTCGCGATTTCGGCCATGCCGGCTTGGCGCGCGCTGTCGAGCAGTTCGCTCTGGGCATCCTTGAGCTGCTGGGTGCGCCGCTCCACGCGTTGTTCCAGGGTTTCGTTGGCGGCCTGCAATTGGCGGTTGACCCGGTTGATCTCGGCGAAACTGCGCAACAGGCGCACGGCCAGGTAGAGCAGCATCGCCACCAGCAAGGTCGAGAAAATCAGCAGATAGCGGTGGTACTGATGGTCAATGCGGTCGGCTGCCTGCTGGTCCTGGTCGAGGTGGGTGGTCAGGTCGTCCAGACGTTCGGCCACGGGCACGTCGGCAATCCGCTCAAGAAGGTTGTTGACCACCGGTTGTTCGCGCAGGATCAGCGAAATGTGATTGCTCAGCAGTTCCACCGGGCCCTGGAATTCGCTCGGTAGCTGTTCCTTATTGGTAGCCAGTTTGCCCAGGCCCACCAGGATGTCGGCAGCCCGATCGTCACTGGTGACTTGAGCGAATTCCAGGCTGCTGAGCAGCAGGTCGTAGGTGTCGGTGGCCACGCCTTGCAACTGCAGCCGACCTTCGTCGTCAAGGCGATTGAACTGGGCCTGGATGTCGTCTTCGGCGGTTGGCAGGAACGCCAGGGAATTGCGCAGCACCGCGTTGTGGGATTTGAACTGATCCACCAGCCGGGCTTTTTCCTGCATTGCCGTCTGGTAAGCGGCTTGCGTGGCCTGCCAACTGCTCAGATCGGTCGGGTTGTGGTAGGTGTCGCGGCTGTTCAATTCGGCCCAGATCCGCGTCATCTCCGTGAGGGGCGTGACCAGGGGATCATAGTTGTGGGTGATCGCGATCCTGGCCTTGAGCACTTCGCTGTCCCACTGCGCATTGAGTTGTTGCAGTTGGCGGATCAAGTCCCGCGACTGGGTGTAGCTGGCGGTCTGGTCACGAGCGGCCTTCAGGTACAGAAACACCAGAGTCGAGGCGAGCAGCAGGGTCACCAGGCCAAGCACGACCTGGGTAAAGCGACGGCGCGACTGAGTCGTCATAGTGGCTTGCCCGCCCATTCACCGGTCAGCGTCTTGAGAAACTGCACGATCAAGTCTTTGTCTTCCTGGTTCGGATTACGTCCCAACTGGTACTTGAACATCACGTCGACGGCTTCTTCCAGGGTCTTGGCCGAGGCGTCGTGAAAATACGGCGCGGTCACCGCCACATTGCGCAGGCTCGGCACTTTGAACACATGGCGGTCTTCCTCGTCCTGGGTCACCAGGTACCGGCCCAAGTCGGCTTCGACCGGGTTGCCGCGGGCTTTGAAATAGTCGCCCATCACGCCGAACTTCTGGAACATATTGCCGCCGATATTGATGCCCTGATGGCAGGCGATACAGCCGTAATCCTTGAAGCGCTGGTAGCCGTACTTTTCCTGGGTCGTCAGGATCTCGGTGTTGCCCAGCAGGTACTGATCGAAGCGCGAATTGGGGGTCAGCAGCGTTTGCTCGTAGGTGGCCAGGGCATTCTGCACATTGGCGGCCGTGACGCCGTCGGCGTAGGTCTGTTTGAACGCGGCGTGGTAGTCGGGCAGTGCGGAAAGGTTCTGCACCACGGTGTTCCAGTCGCTGCCCATTTCCGCCGGGCTGATCACCACCTGTTCGATCTGGGCTTGCAGGGTATCCACCCGGCCGTTCCAGAACTGTTTGAAATTCAGGCTGGCGTTAAACACCGACGGGGTATTGATCGCCACCGGCTTGCCGTCGAAGCCCATGGAAAACGGCTTGTTGTCGGCGCCTCCGGTTTCCAGGTGATGGCAGCTGGCGCATGACAATGTGTTATTGACCGACAGGCGCGGTTCATTGAACAGTCGGCGGCCCAGCTCGACTTTGGCCGGGTCCAGGGTGGGCACCGGCGGCAGCGGTTTGAGCGCCTCATTCAACGGTGCAGCCGACAGCGGCTGAACCAGGCCCGACCACAACACCAGCATGACGCCGAAACGGTAACGTGAGACTTCGCTCAAGCGAGCACTCCTTGCAGGCATGGGGCTATGGGGTGGGCATCAGTGTGGCGCTGCCTACTTGCAGCATGTGCGCGAAATCCTTGGGCGGCACGGCCTTGCTGAACAGAAAGCCCTGGCCCTCTTCGCACTGCTGGGTTTTCAGGAAGTTCAGCTGCTCGACGGTCTCGACCCCTTCGGCAATGATGTTCAGTTCCAGGCTTTTGCCCATGCCGATGATAGCGCTGATCAGTTGTGCGTCCTGGCTATTTACGTTCAGGCCGCGCACAAACGACTGGTCGATTTTCAACACGTCGATGGGAAAGCGCCGCAAGTAACTGAGGCTGGAGTAACCGGTACCGAAGTCATCCAGCGCCAGGCGCACGCCCATGGCCTTGATCTTTTGCAGGATGTCCACGGTTTCATCGACGTTCTGCATCAGCACGCTTTCGGTGATTTCCAGCTCCAGCCGAGCGGGCGGCAGGCCGCTTTGCTTGAGGATCGCGGCCAGATTGTCGACGAAATCGCGCTGGCGAAAGTCGATGGGCGAGACATTCACTGACATGCACAACGGCGGCAAGCCCATGCTGCGCCAGGCTTGCGCCTGCTCGCAAGCCTGGCGCAGCACCCATTGGGTCAACGGTACGATCAGGCCGCTGTCCTCGGCCACCGGGATGAAATCGGCCGGGCTGACCCACCCCGAGCGCGGTTGAAACCAGCGTATCAGCGCCTCCGCGCCGACGATGCGCCCGGACCTGAGGTCCAGTTTGGGCTGGTAGTGCAGTACAAATTCATCGCGCTCCAGGGCATGGCGAATTGCGCTCTCCAGGTTTTGCTGGCGTTGGGCGCGCAGGTTCATATCTTCGGTGTAAAAACTGAAATCGTTCGCGCCGCGTTCCTTGCTGGTGTGCATGGCGGTTTCGGCGTGCTTGATCAATTCCACCGCGTTGCAACTGTCATTGGGGTAGATGCTGATGCCCAGGCTCGCGGTGACGCTCAGGTCATGCCCGGCCACATGCCGCGTCGCGCTGATGGTCCTGAGCACTTTGTCGGCGATGTGTTGGGTTTGCTGAGGGTGCTGGACGTCGTGGAGCACGATCACAAACTCATCGGAACCGTAGCGAAACACCGAATCGGAGTCGCGCACCGTTGCCACCAGGCTGTGGCTGACCTGTTGCAGCACTTCGTCACCCACCGGATAGCCCAGGGCATTGTTGATGCGTTTGAAGCGATCGAGCCCGATGAACATCACCGCCAGTTGCGTGTCGTGCCGCCGGCCAAGGGCGATGGCCTGGGTCAGGCGATCCCCCAGCAGCGTGCTGTTGGGCAGCTCGGTCAGCGCGTCGTATTGCAGCAGGTGCGAGACTTTCAGCAGTTCCTGCACCCGTTCTTCGATGGTGCGCTCCAGGCCGATCACTTTGCGGGCTACGTCCTGAGCCAGTTGCCATTTCCACGTCAGCGCACTGGCCATCTGGCGGATCTCCAAGTGGTCGAAGGGCTTTTTCAGGATCAGCAACTGGTCGTTGTACTTCAGCCGTGCCTCGATGGCCTCGAAGGAATAGTCGGAATACGCCGTACACAGCGCGATCTGCAGGTTGGGGTCGACGTTCCACAGCTGTTCGATGGTTTGCAGGCCATCCCAGCCGGGCGGCATGCGCATATCGATAAACACCATGGCATAGGGGGCGTTGGCGGCCAGGGCCTGGCTCACCAGTGCCAGCGCTTCCTGACCCTGGTAGGCCGAATCCAGCTCGAACACCTGGCGGGGAGCCGCGGGGGTGCCGAACAGGGTTTCCTCAAGGCTATCCAGAGACGGCTCGGCGTGGGTGTCGGCGCACAGGATCTTGCGGAAATCCTCGTGGATCGACGCAGTATCGTCAACGATCAGAATGCGGCGGTTGGCCCGAGTTGAGTCTGCATTCCGCGCTGGCAAAAGGCTCGACGGCATAACGATTCCTTCCCTGGTTTCACTTCTTGGGGGGGCCGACTACTGTGACAGCATAGCCGAGCTACCTTGAAATTGATGGCCAGTTGGCGTCAAATCGACCCCGCGCCTCGGGCGAGGGAAAGTGGCTTGGCACGACGGTTCAATTTAGCTCAATTCCGTTTAATTTGAAGGCGCGTAGGCATGGATGAACAACTGGCGACGAAACCCACGATTTTGTTGGTCGACGATGAAGAGTCGATCCTAAACAGCCTGCGCCGCCTGCTGCGCGGCCAGCCTTTCGACGTGGTGCTGGCGGGCAGCGGCGCCCAGGCCCTGGACATCATGGCCGCCCAACCCATCGACCTGGTGATGAGCGACGCGCGTATGCCGGGGATGGACGGCGCGCAGTTACTGGCCGAGGTCCATCGACTGTACCCCGGCACCAGCCGCATCCTGCTCACCGGTTACGCCGACCTGCCGACGATCGTCAAGGCGATCAACGAAGGGCAGATCCACCGCTACATCAGCAAGCCCTGGAACGACGAAGAACTGCAGCTGGTCTTGCGCCAGACCCTGGAGCATCAGCGCCTGGAACGTCTGACCCAGGTTCAGAACGAGCAGCTCAAGCAATTGAACGCCACCCTGGAAAAACGCGTGGCGGCGCGCACCAGCGAGTTGCAGCAGACCGCCGATATGCTCGACCTGGCCTACGACGAGCTCAAGCGCAGCTACGTGACCGGCACCGAAGTGTTTTCGCTGCTGGCCAACCTGCGCTTGCCCAAGAGCAAGCAAACCAACCGCGCGCTGATCGAACTGGTACGCGTGTATTGCGCCGCTCAGAGCATCGATGAGTCCAGTGCCCGCGATCTGGCCATGGCGGCCGCGCTGTACAACATCGGCAAGCTGAGCTGGACCGACAGCATGCTGATGGAACCGGCGGACAAGCTGCACAGCACCGACCGTGAGCGCTATCGCGGTTATCCGACCCAGAGCGAATCGCTGTTGATGACCCTGGAACCGATGAAAGATGCCGCGCGGATCATTCGCCATCACCAAGAGCGCTGGGACGGCAGCGGCTTTCCCGATCACCTCAAGGGTGATGCGATTCCCTTCGGTTCGCGCCTGCTGAAACTGGCGGTGGACTTTATCGAACTGCAAAAAGGCCTGATCCTGGAGCGGCAGATGAACAGCGACGAAGCGCTGTTGTTCATCCGCAAATACGCCGGGCGTCTGTATGATCCAGAGTTGATCGAGGGCTTTGTGCAGGCCTGCGCCACCTTCCTCAGCGACGTGACCCTGGGCGACCCGACCGTCAAGGTGCTGACCACCCGGGAACTGCAGGACGGTATGATCCTGGCGCGCAACCTCAACGCCGACAACGGCATGCTGCTGCTCAACGCTGGCAAGGTGCTGAACTTACCGCTGGTGGACAAGCTGATTGCGTTCGAGGCGATGGAGGGGGCCAAGTACAGCGTCTTTATCAAGGAACCGGACGAGGCGTGAGCCTTGGGCGGTGATTTTCACTGATTTGAATGCAAGGTTTTTATCGTATGTCCACCACTATCCGCATCGCCGCCGCCCTCCTGATCGGCGACGACGGCCAGACCCTGCTGGTGCGCAAGCGCGGCACCCAGGCTTTTATGCAACCGGGCGGCAAGATCGACGCCGGCGAGCAACCCGCCGAAGCATTGGCCCGTGAGCTGTTCGAGGAACTGAACCTGCGTATCGACCCTGAAGCGGCGGCCTACTTGGGCCACTTCTCGGCCCCGGCGGCTAACGAGCCGGGTTGCACCGTGGAAGCCGAGCTGTTCCAGGTCAACATCGACGTACCCGTGGCCCCCGCCGCCGAGATCGAGGAAGTGCGCTGGATCGACCCGGCCGGTGACGGCGGCCTGGTCCTGGCGCCCCTGACCCGTGACCTGATCCTGCCGTTCTATCGCTCGTCCCTGGCCACACCGGCCTGACGCCCATGCTGATCCGTGCGCTGGGGCCCGAGGATGCCGAGGCTTATCGGGCCTTGATGTTGGAGGCTTACGACACCTACCCCCAGGCATTCACCTCCAGCGTGGCCGAACGCGCCGCCATGCCCTTGAGCTGGTGGCAAAAGCGCCTCGACAACCCGCTTGATCGCCTGCTGGGCGGTTTTGATGGCGAGCGATTGGCCGGGATTGTCGGCCTGGCCTTCGAACCCCGGGAAAAAGCGCGGCACAAGGTCACGTTGTTCGGCATGTACGTGACCACGCCGTCCCAGCAACAGGGGCTGGGCCGCCGGCTGGTGGAAGCGGCGCTGGTTGAAGCCCGACGGCACCCGCGCCTTAAAGTCATCCAACTCACCGTCACCGCCGGCAACATCGCAGCGTTCACGCTGTACCGACGCTGCGGCTTTATCCAATACGGCCTGGAACCGCTGGCGGTGCGAGTGGGGGAGGACTACTTCGACAAGATCCACATGTGGCGCGAACTCAGGGTTAACTGAGGCCAGCTTGGGAGGGGGCAAGCCCCTCCCGCATTTTTAGCCGGTTCTTTCAGTTAGTACTGAGGAGGGCATGTGGATTTGCATGCCGCAAACTGCGCGGTGGTGCGCCATGTGATCCAGCCCAGGCAATGACTATCAACGGTGGGAGGGGGCTTGCCCCCGATGCTCATAGGCATCTACACAAATCCTGACGGCTGGCCAGTAACGCTGTGTCGGCTGACCCGCCCCATCAGCGCACCGCACTCACCCCGTCCAACGTGGAAAACGACGTGTCCTTGGCCGTCAGCAGGAAGTCGCGCATATACGGCGCATCCAACATGTCGGCGCGAATGCCGGCGTACAACGTCGCGAACAACCCTTTCTCACCCAGGCGCTTGGCCTTTACGTAGCCGCGCGAGCTGTATTCATGCAGCGCCCAATGGGGCATGCCGCACACGCCACGGCCGCTGGCCACCAGTTGCATCATCATCACCGTCAACTCGGAGGTGCGCACCTGGGCCGGTTCCACGTCGGCCGGTTCCAGAAAGCGCGTGAAGATGTCCAGGCGGTCGCGTTCCACCGGGTAGGTGATCAGGGTTTCGCTGAGCAAGTCTTCCGGCACGATATACGACTTGTTCGCCAGCGCATGCTGATTGGCCACGGCCAGCATCGCCTCGTAGGTGAACAACGGTACATAGGTGATGCCCGGCAGCTCCAGCGGGTCGGAGGTCACCACCAGGTCCAGGTCGCCACGGGCCAGGGCCGGCAGCGGGGCGAAGGCAAAACCGGAGGCCAAATCCAGCTCGACTTCCGGCCAGGCGTCGCGGAACTGGTCGATGGTCGGCATCAGCCATTGGAAGCAACTGTGGCATTCGATCGCCATGTGCAAGCGCCCGGCGGTGCCGCCGGCCAGGCGCGCGATATCGCGCTCGGCGCCGCGCAGCAAGGGCAGGGTGGCATCGGCCAGTTGCAGCAGGCGCAGGCCGGCGCTGGTGAAGCGCAGCGGTTTGGTCTTGCGCACGAACAGCGGCATGCCCAGGCGTTCCTCCAGCTCCTTGAACTGGTGGGACAGCGCCGATTGCGTCAAATGCAGGCGCTCGGCGGCTTCCACCAGGCTGTCGGCTTCGCGCAGGGCGTGCAGGGTCTTTAAGTGACGGATTTCGAGCACGGGCTCTCCATGAGGGTAATTTGTGTTGAAGTGCGATGGCGTGAGTTTGGCTCATGTTGCAAAGCATGTCGACTATGACCGCCGGGCACTCTTCATCAAACTGTCATGGAACTGTGGCAGCGCGCTTGAACAAACTTCATCAGACTCGCGCTCTACTGGGGTTCTGCGTTTTGGTGTTTTTCATGCGTGTGTTGTTTTTATTGGCCGCCTTGCTGTTCGGCCTGCCGTCTTTTGCGGCCTCCCGTTGCGATATCAACGTCCCGACCCAAACGGTCGATCTGGATCAGGTGAGCCTTGCCTATCAAAGCATCGGCCGGGCTTCGGACCCGGCCTTGTTGTTGGTGATGGGCCTGGGCGGTCAACTGATCCATTGGCCGGATGAAGTGGTAGTCGCCCTGTGTCAGCAAGGCTTTCGGGTGATCCGCTACGACAACCGTGATGTCGGCCTGTCCACTTGGCGCCAGGCGCCGGCCAGCGCCAACCTGACTTTTGAAGTGCTGCGCTACAAGCTCGGCCTGCCGGTGGCGGCGCCCTACACCCTGACCGATATGGCCGACGACGCCTTGGGCCTGATGGACGCGTTGCAGATCCAGCAATTTCACGTACTCGGCGCCAGCATGGGCGGCATGATCGCCCAGCACCTGGCGGCCATGGCGCCGCAGCGGGTCGAGAGCCTCACCCTGATCATGACCAGCTCCGGCGCCGAAGGGCTGCCGGCGCCGAACGCGGCGCTTGTGCAGTTGTTGTCGCGGCGCAGCGCGCCCAATCGCGAAGTCGCTCTGGAGCAACAGGCCGATCTGCTGGCGGCACTGGGCAGCCCGAATATCAAGGACGATCGCCAGGCTCTGCTGCACCAGGCGGCACTGTCCTATGATCGCGCGTTCAACCCCGAAGGCGTGAAGCGCCAGATCATGGCGATCCTCGCCGAACCCAGCCGCGTGCCCTTGCTCAACCAACTGCGCGTGCCGACGCTGGTGGTCCACGGCACCGCCGACCCGTTGCTGCCGGTGATGCACGGCGTGCACCTGGCGGCGCATATCCAGGGTAGCCAGTTGAAGCTGATCCCAGGCATGGCTCACCGGTTTCAGGAAGCGTTCAAGGCGCCGCTGCTGACGGCGGTGCTGCCGTACCTGCAAGCCCATCGCGAGGATGCCGCGCACTGGGCACGCATCGAGCCCGTGGCGCCTTCGAAGGTGTTGTGACATTGGTGTATGGTGCAACCTTTATGGCACATATGGCCTGCGAGGTTGCCTAGCATGAGTACTCCCCTGAAAATCGATTTCGTCAGCGATGTGTCCTGCCCCTGGTGCATCATCGGCCTGCGCGGCCTGACCGACGCCCTGGACAACTGGGCGCCGAGGTACAGGCCGAGATCCACTTCCAGCCGTTCGAACTCAACCCGAACATGCCGGCCGAAGGGCAGAACATCGTCGAACACATCACCGAGAAATACGGTTCCAGCGCCGAAGAGTCCCAGGCCAACCGCGCGCGCATCCGCGATCTGGGCGCGGCGTTGGGCTTTGCCTTTCGCACCGACGGCCAGAGCCGCATCTACAACACGTTCGATGCGCATCGCCTGCTGCATTGGGCCGGCCTTGAAGGCTTGCAGTACAACCTCAAGGAAGCCTTGTTCAAGGCCTACTTCACCGACCAGCAGAACCCCTCCGACCACGCCACCCTGGCGATCATCGCCGAAAGCGTCGGCCTGGATATCCAGCGCGCGGCCCAGATCCTCGCTAGCGACGAATACGCCGCCGACGTACGCGAGCAAGAGCAACTGTGGATTTCCCGGGGCGTGAGTTCGGTGCCCACCATCGTGTTCAACGACCAATACGCCGTGAGCGGTGGCCAACCGGCCGAAGCCTTTGTGGGCGCGATTCGCCAGATCATCAACGAAGCCAAAAACTAGAGCCCCCTCTCCAAAGGTGGGAGGGGCGCTGCGACGATTCGATGGCTGAGTGTCAGTCAGCGCTTGTAGCGCTCCAACCACCTATCGAGGGCAAGCCCTCTCCCACAGGGTTTGGCAGTGTGCTTGGAGTAAGTGCTGGCCCGCGCCTTGCATTGACCCCCTAAAGCCTTAGGGGAACACTGCCTTGAATATTCTCGATCTTGACCACAGCCTCACTGCACAGGCGCCGATTGCCCGGCGGTTGGCCAGCGGCCAGGCCACGCGTATCGACCTGCTGGACCTGGGCCCCAAGCTGCGGCTGTGGTCCACCGCAAACACCTGGAAGCGCTTCGTCGAACGTCTGGCCCAGCGGCCTCGGCCCACCGACGCGCGACCGGAAATCCTGTTTATCGGCTCCGGCGATTATCACCACCTCACCCCGGCGTTCCTGGCCGATTTGAAAGAGCCGGTCAGCCTGATCCACTTTGACAATCACCCCGACTGGGTGCGCTTTGCGCCCAAGCGTCACTGCGGCTCGTGGGTCAACCGTGCGCTGAAAATGCCGGCGATCAAACGCATCGTCACCCTGGGCCCATGCAGCGACGACCTGCATAACCCGCAACTGCGCGGCGGTAACCTGGGGGCCCTCAGGCGTGGGCATTTACAGCTGTTTCCCTGGCAGCATGCGCCGTCGAAAGTGTGGGGGCGGATCGGCGATGGCGCCGGGCATCAGCAGCGTGAAGACCAGCTGTATTGGCGCAACCTGGCGGAGCTGGATTGGACGGCATTTCTTGAGGAGATGATCAGCAGCCTGCCCACCGAAGCGGTGTGGATCACCGTTGATAAAGACGTGCTGGCCAGCGAAGACGCGGCCACCAACTGGGACCAGGGCGGCATGCGCCTGACCCACTTGCTCCAGGCCCTGCGCGCCTTGGCCGCGCGCAAACGCATTATCGGCATCGACGTGTGCGGCGAGTTCGCCACGCCAGCGTTCAGCAACGCGTTCAAGCGCTGGGAGGCCAAGGCCGATCAACCCCCCGCCGAGCGCTGGAGCCCTGAGGACTTGCAGCGCAATGCCGCGACCAATCAAGCCCTGATCGAACTGTTTGAGGAGTTGTTCCCGTGACCCTGACCGTAGTGGTGCTGGTGGCGTTTTCCATCGTGCTCGATGTGATCGGCCAGCTGTGTTTCAAGATGGGCCTGGACCGTTTGCCGGAGCTGGAGGGCGGCTTTCGCCTGAATGCGTTCTGGGGGCAGGTATTCAATGCGCCGTTGTTGTGGGCGGGAATCGGTGCCTATGTGATCGAGTTTTTCGTCTGGCTCGAAGCTTTGTCCCGCGCGCCGCTGAGCTTGCTGTTTCCGGCGGCGGCGCTGGCGTATTGCGGGGTGGTGCTGGTCGGCAAACTGGTGCTGGGGGAAACCGTCAGCCGCCGGCGCTGGCTGGGAACCTTGGTGATCACGTTAGGGGTGATGCTGGTGGCGATTGGAGGAGGGCAGGCATGAGTACGCAGAACGTCAATGCCGGTTGGCTGCACGAACGCTTGGGCACGGTGGTGCTGTGGGCCCTGCTGATCTGCACCGAGAGCGCCGGCCAGCTGTTTACCAAGATCGCCGGCGATCAACTGGGGCAGATGGATTTCAATTGGCAGTGGCTGGTGGAAGTCGCGCATAACCCTGGCATTTTGGCGGCGATTGCCTGCTACATCGGCGCGTTTTTCGTGTGGATGCTGATCCTGCGGCGCAGCAGTTTGTCCCTGGCCTTTCCCCTGAGTTCGCTGGTTTTCGTGGTGGTGCTGTTGGGGTCGTGGCTGGGGCTGGGGGAACATATCAGCCTGCTGCACTGGGTGGGGGTTGCAGTGATCATTGGCGGTATCGCCTTGCTGGCCGAAGGCGAAGAGAACTGATGGTCGAGGGGCTTGGCCCCCCGATGTTCGTGGGGGGGAGGGGCAAGCCCCTCCCACAGTGGATCAATCGAACTTGTAGCTAATCGCCGTTTGCACCTGGCCCTGGTTCACATCGCCAGTCTGCTTGACGATGCTGCTGTTCGCCGCCGAACCCACCAAGTGCACCCAGCTGGCGCTGGTCAACAGGGACCAGTGGGGCGTCAGGGGGAATTCGAAACTCTGGGTCAGCGTCACATTCTGGAAGCCGCCGCTGGCGCTGTACGGGCGATACCCGGTGGCGGCGGCCTCGTGGTCGTCCACGCCGAAAAACGTGTTGGTCTGCCGTGCGTCGGCGAAATGCGCCACCAGGCCGCTGCTGCCGATGATTCCGCCGCCCAGCGGGTAGCCCAGTTCGCCACCCAGTTTGCCCAACGTGCCGCTCTGGGCGTGGCCGCCGCCGACGGCCTGGCCCAGCTGGGCGTAGACCCGCCAGAAATCAGCCGGTGCGTACTGCACGAAGCCACCAATCTCAGCCATGTCCGACACATTGCGCAGGCCCTGTAGCGAGCCGTTGGAAGTACGTCCCTGCAGGTAATTGATATACGGCCCAGCGCTGAAACCGTGGGTGTTCAACGCGCTCCAGGTCAGGCCGTCGTCGGTGCTCAGGCTGACATTGCCCCAGTCCAGGTCCACATAGGGCACGGGCCGGGTTTCGTAGCGGCTGCCGGTCGGGTCGTGGGGCTGGTAGCTCAGGCCGGCGCCGACTTCACCGCTGATGCCGTCGGCCAACGCGGCATTGGAGACACTCCACAGGCCAAGTAAACCGGCGAATGCCGCGCGGGTGATCCTCAACATGGTCACTGTTCCTTGATTGAATACCCGCGCATGAACGCGCAAAGCATGGCGGCCGTGCAAGCACTCATCTTGTTTGTAGCAAGCTACAAAAATTGTAGCTTCCACGACACTTATCACCTGCGTACCCCGAGCAAAGCCCCGGCCCCACGGGGTGATGGCCAGTTGGCACAGTCTCTGCTCTACCCCTGGTGCAAGCGCATGCAGCGCGCCCTCTTCAAGGTAAACGCAGATGATTGACTGGCATATCGTGTGTGACTTCGACGGGACCATCACGCCCACCGATGTCATCGACAACGTCCTCCAACGCTTCGCCGGCCCCGAGTGGGAAACCATCGAGCAGCAATGGCTGGACGGGCATATCGGTTCACGCGAATGCCTGAGCCGCCAACTGGCGCTGATCAAAGCCACGCCCAGCGAGCTGCTGGCGTACTTCGACAGCGTCGAGATCGACCCGGACTTTCCGGACTTCGTCGATCACGTCCTCGGCCTGGGGGCGAGCCTGGAAGTGGTCAGCGACGGCATTGAGCAAGGCATCGCGCGGATTTTGTCGCGCAACTACGTGACCTTGCTGCCGATCCTCGCCAACCGCCTGCGCCAGGTCGACCAGAACAGCTGGCGCATCGACTTTCCGTATTCCAGCGATGCCTGCCGCGCTGCATCCGGCAACTGCAAGTGCAAATCCACGCCAGGCAACAAGCGGGTGCTGGTGATCGGCGACGGCAAGTCCGACATGTGCGTGGCGTCCACCGCCGACTTCGTGTTCGCCAAGGGCAGCCTCGCTGAGTACTGCACCGCCAACGCCATCCCCCACGCGCGCTTCGACACCTTCGCCGAAGTGACCGCACTGCTGGCGCGGCTCCCGCAGAGCCTTGCCGCCAACGCCACCTCCTTTGCTACCGACTCTCAGGAACTCTTCCATCATGTCTGATATCCGCATCGCTACCGCCGAAGACCAGGTGCTTCTGGATAAAGAAGCCAAGTACTGCTCCTACGGGGACACCGTCCACTACATCGAGCCGCCGCGCATTTTCAGCCGCTGCGAAGGCTCCTACGTGTGGGACACCGAAGACCAGGCCTACCTCGACCTGCAAATGTGGTACTCGGCGGTCAACTTCGGCTACGCCAACCCGCGCCTGAACAACGCGCTGAAACAGCAGATCGATACCCTGCCGCAGATCGCCAGCCAGTACCTGCACAAGGGCAAGATCGAGCTGTCGGAAATGATCGCGGTGGACGCCAAGAACAAGTTCGGTCGCGACGGTCGCGTGCACTTCAACGTCGGCGGTTCGCAATCGATTGAAGACTCCCTGAAGGTGGTGCGTAACGCTACCAACGGCAAGAGTTTGATGTTCGCCTTCGAAGGCGGTTACCACGGGCGCACCCTCGGTGCTTCGTCGATCACTTCCAGCTACCGCTACCGTCGCCGCTACGGCCACTTTGGCGAGCGCGCGCAGTTCATCCCGTTTCCGTACCACTTCCGTGGGCCCAAGGGCATGACCAAGGAAGAATATGGCAGCCACTGCGTGCAGCAATTCGCGCGGCTGTTCGAGACCGAATACAACGGCGTGTGGGACCCGAAAGTCGGCCAGAGCGAATACGCTGCGTTCTACGTCGAGCCGATCCAGGGCACCGGCGGTTACGTGATCCCGCCGATGAACTTCTATCGCGAACTCAAGCAGGTGCTGGATCAGCACGGCATTTTGCTGGTTTCCGATGAAATCCAGATGGGCTTCTACCGCACCGGCAAGCTGTGGTCGATCGAGCACTTCGACGTGCAGCCCGATGTGATCGTGTTCGGCAAGGCGCTGACCAACGGCCTCAACCCCCTGGGTGGTATCTGGGCTCGCGAAGAGTTGATCAACCCGAAGATCTTCCCGCCAGGCTCGACCCACTCCACCTTCGCCTCCAACCCGCTGGGCACGGCGGTGGGCCTGGAAATGTTCAAGATGACCAACGAAGTCGACTACGGCGCGATGGTGATGGCCAAGGGCAAGTTCTTCCTTGAAGGTTTGCAGGATTTGCAGAAGCGTTTCCCGATCATCGGTGACGTGGACGGCCTGGGCCTGGCCCTGCGCTGCGAAATCTGCGGCCCGGACGGTTTCACCCCGGACAAGGCAACCCTGGACTACATGGTCGAGGAAGGCATGAAGGGCGATATGGTGGTCGACGGGCAGAAACTCGGCCTGATCCTCGACGTGGGCGGTTACTACAAAAACGTGATCACCCTGGCGCCGTCCCTGGAGATCAGCTACCCGGAAATCGAACTGGGCCTCAAGCTGCTGGAACAACTGCTGGTACGGGCGACCAACCGGTGAACAGTCACGGGTTCGACCTCGGTGAAGGTGATGCCGGTTTCGTGCTCGGCAACGGTCCGGTCGGGGTCCTGTTGATCCACGGCCTGACCGGCACCCCGAACGAATTGCGCCAGGTCGCCAAGGGCCTGGCCAAGGACGGTACGTGCACGGTGTACGTGCCGACCCTGGCCGGGCACTGCGGCGGCAACAGCGACTTACAGGCCACCGGCTGGCGCGACTGGTACGAAGGCGTGCGCAAGACCTTCGTGCAGGTGCGCCAGCGGCATGGGCAAGTGTTCGTCGGTGGCTTGTCCATGGGCGCGGTGATGTCGATGTACCTGGCTTCGGAGCATCCGGGCCAGGTCGCCGGGCTGCTGATGTATTCCACCACCCTTAAGTACGACGGCTGGAGCATCAGCAAAATGGCGTTCATCACGCCGTTGCTGATCCGCATCCCGTTCGGCGTGCGCCTGTTCCGTTTTACTGAAAAGCCGCCCTACGGCATCAAGAACCAACGGTTGCGGGCAATCGTCGAGCGGCAGATGAAGGAGGGTGAAAGCAGCGAGGCGGGGTTATTGACCATGGAAGGGGTGACGGTGCGCGAGTTGCACTGGATGAACGCCGTGGTGAAAAAACGCATGCCGTCGATCAACGTCCCGGCGCTGGTGCTGCATTCGATCGAAGACGATATCACCAGCCGCTGGAACGCCGACTACGTCGAACGCCACCTCGGCGGGCCGGTGACCAAGATCCTGCTGGACGACTGCTACCACATGATCACCGTCGACCTGCAATACCGGCGGGTGATCGAACTGAGCGCCGCTTTCATCCGCGAACGGGCGAACGATGATGTGTTGGCGTGTTGTGGTTAATGGGACTGTTGTGCTGAGCGGGCTGTGCGCCAAGCAAGCTCTTGTTGGTGAGCAGGTCAAGCCTGCTCACCAAGCGACCTGACCCAACTAGATCCTCAGCCAAAAAAGGGGAACACGTGATCACCACCCAAGCCTTTGCAACCATCCGGGCGCTCCAGCGCAGTGCCTGGAACGATTGTTTTCCCGGTGCGCTGGAGGACTGGGATTATTACGTCGCCGTGGAAAACGCCGCCATCGAGGATTTTCAATGGCGCTATCTGGCCGTGTACGACAATGGAACGCTGGTGGCCGTGGCGCCGGCCTTTATCACCCATTACCGCCTCGACACCACTGTGTCCGGTGTCGGCAAGCGCTTGACCACGCGCTTGCAACGCGTGTGGCCCGGGGCTTTGCAGTTGGGGTTGTATGCGGTGGGCTCGCCGGTGGCCGAGCGCTGCGACGTCGGGTTTGCCAGTGACGTGCCGGCCGCGCGCCGACCGCTGTTGCTCAAGCACCTGTTGCACGCCGCGCGACAGGACGCCGATGAACTCGGCATCGGCCTGCTGGCGGTCAAGGATGCCCCCAGCCATGACCCGCACTGGCGCGAAAGTTGCCGCGCCGCCGGTTTCCAGAGCATGCCGAGCCTGCCCACCGGCGTGCTGCCGCTGCCCTATGGCTCGGTGGACGCCTACCTCGGCTCGCTGGGCAAATCCACGCGCAAGGACCTGCGCCGCAAGCTGCGCGCGCCGGGGCCGCGGGTCGAGTGGCGGGACAATATCGATGATGTGCTGCCCGAGGTCATGAGGCTGTACGAAGCCACGCTTACCCGCGCCGAATTGCAGTTCGAACGCTTGCCCGCCGACTACTTCACCGGCGTGCTCGAACGCCTCGAAGGGCGCGCGGTGTGTGTGCTGTACTGGGTGGACGAGCAACTGGTGGCGTTCAACCTCATGCTCAGGGACGAACATCGGCTGGTGGACAAGTTCTTCGGGCATGACGTCGCCTTCACCCGCGACCACAACCTGTACTTTCGCAGTTGGCTGACCAATGTCGACTACTGTATTCAACACAAAATTGCAGCGTACGAGTGCGGGCAGGCCGGGTATGCCAGTAAGCTGCGCTTGGGCTGCGAGTTCCAGGGCAACCAGGTGTTCTTCCGACACCGCAACCGCCTGGTCAACGGCCTGCTCGCGCTGGTAAAACTGTTTATTCGACCGGATCGTTCCGACCCTGCCATGGCTGCCGCAATAAGCGAAACCCGATGATCACCAAGACCCGCCAGAAAGCCCGCCCGTTTGCCATTTCGCGCTGGAGTGTCCAGCGCAAGCTGGTGCTGGCGTTCTGGTTGGTCAGCGTGATCCCCACCATGATTGCGGCGGAATTGGCCGCCACCACGCTGTCGGAAATTTTCGACAGCAACGTGCGCATCTGGCTGCAGGAGTCGACCAAGATCGTCAAGGACGAGATCGGCGATATCCTTCACGACAACGCGCGCATGGCCAAACTGTTCTTGCGCTACACCAGTGCGCCAGAGAGCAGGCAAGCCGCCAAGCATGATCGTCTGACCGCGGACATAGCCGATGCCACCGACATCGATGTGGTCGCGCTGATCCGCGTGAGTGACAACAAACCGGTGTTCAGCACCGCCGCCGACGACATCGTCAAACAGATCAGCCTGGCCCGGAACACCGTATTGCAGACCGTGCAGGTGGGCGGTGTGTCCACCGGCATCGTGGTCTCCACCTTCGAGACCACCCAGGAGGGCGTCGACTATGTGCTGTTGGTCGGCACCTACCTGGACAGCAGCTTCCTCACCAGCGTGGCCGATGTGCATTCCCTCGATCTGCGCCTGTACCTGGCCAACCCGGACGGCTTCTCGGAAATTTTTTCGACCCAACGCTTCGAGGATCACCCCTCGCGCATCCCCAAGGACGTCGAAACCGCGATGCGCAGCACGCGCCAACCCAGCGAGCAGTTCACCCACAACTACAGCGGCCTGTACTGGCCAATCTTCAACGACGCCGGCGAGTTGCAAGGCGTGATTTTCAGCGGGTTGCTGCGCCACACCAGCCTGGTGGGGCTGGTCAACCAGAGCAACTTGTTCGTGCTGATCTTTGTGCTCAGCTCGGCATTGTCCCTGGCGGCCGGGGTGCTGGTGTCGCGACGCCTGACCAAGCCGCTGCGGGATCTGTCCCAGGGCGTCAGCGCGGTGATCTCAGGCGATTATGCGCACCGCGTCGAGGTCAGCGGCGGCGACGAATTGGCCCAGTTGAGCAGCACCTTCAACCACATGACCGAGCGCTTGGGCGAATTGCACCAGCTCGAAGCCCAATTGCGGCGCCGCGACCGCCTGCATGCCCTGGGCGAAGTCGCCATGGGCCTGGCCCACGAGATCCGCAACCCGTTGGGCATCATCAAGACCGCCACCCAGTTGCTGCACCGCCGCGCCGACCTGCCGGACGCCGACAAGCGCCACCTCGAATACGTGATCAGTGAAGTCAGCCGCATCAATGACCTGATCACCGAGTTCCTCGACTTTGCCAAGCCCAACCCGCCACTGCGCGTGGTGCAACCGGCGCGTGCACTGGTGGAAGAAATCCTCGGCTTCTGCGCGCCGGAACTGGCCACCCATAACATCGATGCGCAGATCGACGACCAGGCCCCGGGGGCGACGCTGTATGCCGATGCCCGCCAACTCAAACAGGCGTGCCTCAACCTGATCATCAACGCTATCGACGCCATGCCCGACGGCGGGCGTTTGACCCTGGGCATCCGCAGCGTGGGCGACAACACCGTCATCAGCATTGCCGACAGCGGCCAAGGTATTCCCGCCGAGATGATCGAGCGTATCTTCACGCCGTTTGTCACCACCAAGGCTTCGGGCACGGGGCTGGGGCTGGCCAAGGTCTATTCGATCATGGAAAGTCACGACGGCAGCATCGAATGCGCCAGTGAGAAAGAGGCCGGCGCCACCTTCAGCCTGTACATTCCGGCGCGGGGCGAAGACGACGAGGACAGTCATGACGCATAACGTATTAGTAGTCGACGATGAGCCCAAGCTGTGTGATTTGCTCGCCTCGGCCCTGGGCCAGAACGGCATTCAGGTGTTCACCGCCGGCAACGGCCTGCACGCGCTCAAGGTGTTGGAGCAGGAAGACATCGACCTGGTGATCAGTGACTGGCGCATGCCGGGCATGGACGGTGCGGCGCTGCTGGCGGAAATCAAAACGCGCTACCCCCAGGTGCCGGTGATCGTGATGACTGCCTACAGCACAGTGAAAAACGCTGTGCAGTCGATGCGTAACGGCGCCTATGACTACATCGCCAAGCCGTTCGATATCGACGAACTCGATATCACCGTGGCCAAAGCCCTGCAGTTTCGCGACATCCTGCGCGACAACGCACGCCTGCGCGCCGAGTTGGATGAGCACGCGCAGTTCGACAGCCTGGTGGGCGACAGCCCGGCGTTTCGCAAGGTGCTCCAGGCGGTAGATTCGGTGCGCGACAGCAGCGCCACCATCCTGCTGACTGGCGAGAGTGGTACCGGCAAGGAAATGGTCGCGCGCGCCATCCACAAGCACGGCAGCCGCGCCGACAAACCCTTCGTGGCGGTCAACTGCGCGGCGATTCCCGAAGGCTTGTTGGAAAGCGAGATGTTTGGCCATCGCAAGGGCGCGTTCACCGGCGCGGTGTCGGACCGGGTCGGGCGTTTCCAACAGGCCGACAAGGGCACGTTGTTTCTCGATGAAGTAGGCGATATGCCCCTGGCCTTGCAGGCCAAGATCCTGCGCGCCTTGCAGGAGCGGGTGATCGAGCCGGTGGGCGACCCGCGCGAGCGCAAGGTGGACGTGCGAGTGATCGCCGCCACCAATAAAAACCTGCTGGACGCAGTGGCCAATAAAGAGTTTCGCGAAGACCTGTATTACCGTCTCAATGTGTTCCCGATCCCGCTGCCGGCCCTGCGCGAGCGGGTGGAAGACATCGCGCCCCTGGCCCGGCATTTCGCCCAGACCCTGAGCGCCACCGCCGGCAAACGCATCACCGGTTTCAGCCCAGAGGCCTTGCAGGCCATGGCGGCCTATCACTGGCCGGGCAATATCCGCGAACTGCAAAACTGCGTGGAGCGCGCGACCATCGTGGCAGCCACGCCTGTGATCGAAGACATCGATTTGCCAGGCTATCTGTTTGCTTCCAAGCCCAGCGAGGGCGGCGTGGCGACGATTCTCAGCGACGGCCCCGGCATTCCCCAGGACCTGGATGCGGCGCTGGCCGAGGTCGAGAAAGCCTACATCCTGGCGGCGTTACAGGAGAGCAATGGCGTACAGGCCGCGGCGGCGGCGAAGATCGGGATTTCCGAGCGCAGCTTCTGGTATCGCCTGAAGAAACTGGGCATCCAGGTCGACAAAATAGTCCGCTGACTCAACCGGGATAAAACTGTGGGAGGGGGCTTGCCCTAATGCCAGTCAGTTAGGGATTCAGTTGATCCAGCCCAGGCAATAACTTTCAAAGGTGGGAGGGGGCTTGCCCCCGATTGCAGTGGCCCAGTTACAGATGAGCTGACTGTCACACAGCTATCGGGGGCAAGCCCCCTCCTACAGTTTTTGACCGGGTCCGGTCAGGTATGGATGCGTACCCAGATACTCACCAGGATTGTGGCGGCCATCAGCCAAGCCAGCGCCGCCACGGCTAAAGAGGCCTCCAGGCGCATTCGGTCCACCATCACATACAACGCAGCCAGGTACACGAAGTACGGAATGATTGACCACATGCCGAACAGGATGGTGGTCTTCAAGTCTTCCACCGAGCGGCCTTTGCCGACGATGTAGTGGGCGATCAGCGCAAAGGTCGGGAACAGCGGCACCAGCCCGGCGATGTAGTAGTTCTTGGTCTTGGCCAGCGCGGCGAGTATCAGCACCACCGCCGCGCCTAGGGCGGCCTTCAGAAACAGATCCATCAGTGACTCAACCCATATTTTTTGACTTTGTCGAACAGCGTGGTCTTGGCCATTCCCAGCTCCTGGCTGGCTTGGGTCAGGTTGCCGCCGCTGCGTTGCAGGGCGTCCATCAGCAAATTGCGCTCAAAGGCTTCCACCGCCTCGGTAAAGGCCAACCCCTGGCCGCCGCTGCTGGCGCCGCTTTTCTTGAATGCGGGCAGGCCGAGTGCGAAGCGTTCGGCGACGTTGCGCAGTTCGCGGACGTTGCCGGGCCAGTCGTGGCTCATCAGGCTGGATAGGGTCTGGTTGTCCAGCTCCGGCGCGGTGCGGTCGAAGCGCAGCGACGACTGCTGCAGGAAATGTTCGAACAATTGCAGGATGTCTTCGCGGCGCTCGCGCAGTGGCGGCAACTCCAGGGTGACCACGTTGAGGCGGTAATACAGGTCGCTGCGGAACTGACTGGCGCGGCTCAGCTCGTCCAGGTCGGACTTGGTCGCGGCAATCACTCGGCAATCCACCGCCACGCTCTGGTTGGAGCCGAGGCGTTCCAGGGTGCGTTCCTGCAACACCCGCAGCAGTTTGATCTGCAGGTTGATGGGCATGCTTTCCACTTCGTCGAGGAACAGCGTGCCTTCATGGGCGTGTTCGATCTTGCCGATACGCCGCTTGCCGGCGCCAGTGAAGGCGTTGGCTTCGTGGCCGAAAATCTCGCTTTCAAACAGGTTTTCCGGCAAGCCGCCGCAGTTCAGGGCGACGAACTGGTGGGCATGGCGCCGGCTGAAATCATGCAGGCAGCGGGCGACCAGTTCCTTGCCGGTGCCGGTTTCACCTTCGATCAACACATTGGCTGAGGTGTCGGCGACATTGGCGATCAATTCGCGCAGGTTCTGCATGGCCGGCGAACGCCCGATGATGCGGCCTTCCAGGGAGTCGCGTTCGGCCAGTTGACGGCGCAGCGCCCAGACTTCCCGCGCCAGCCCGCGCTGCTCCAGGGCGCGCCGGGCGACGTCCACCAGGCGTTCGGGGGAGAAGGGTTTTTCCATGAAGTCATAGGCGCCGTTGCGCATCGCCCCGACGGCCATGGAAATATCGCCGTGCCCGGTGATCAGCACCACTGGCAGGCTTTTATCCAGGGCTTTGAGGCGGGTGAGCAGCTCCAGGCCGTCGATGCCCGGTAGGCGGATATCGCTGATGACAATGCCGGCGAAGTTCTCGCCGACGCGCTTCAAGGCTTCCTCGGCGCTGGCCACTCCCACGCTGGTGATGTCTTCCAGCGCCAGGGCCTGCTGGCAACCGAGC
Source organism: Pseudomonas rhodesiae (assembly GCF_013285305.1). Classification (NCBI taxonomy): domain Bacteria; kingdom Pseudomonadati; phylum Pseudomonadota; class Gammaproteobacteria; order Pseudomonadales; family Pseudomonadaceae; genus Pseudomonas; species Pseudomonas rhodesiae. Next base: position 1,473,820 of record NZ_CP054205.1, read on the forward strand.
AGCACATGGGGGTCGTCTTCGACGATCAGGACGGTGAGGTCGTTGGGGTCTGTATTCATGTCGACTCAGTGGGGTGAGCGCCCGCCAATGGCAGGCTCAGGACAAAGGCCGTACCACCGCTGGGCGGGTGTTCCACGGCGAGATTGCCGCCGGTGGCCGCCGCCAGGCTGGCCGACAGGGTCAGGCCCAGGCCCAGGCCTTGTTCGCCGGGTTTGGTGGTAAAGAACGGTTCGAACAAATGTTTGCGCGCCTCGGGGTCGATGCCGTGGCCGTTGTCGCGCACCTGCAGGCGGTATTTGCCCTCGGCGCTGCTGCCCTCCAGCCACAGTTCGGGCGCCGGTTGGGCCTGCATGGCATCCAGGGCGTTGCCGATCAGGTTGACCAGGATCTGCTCCAGGCGCGTCTGATCGATCTGCAATTGGGTGTCGGTAAAGTCACGGTGCAAGGTCAGTGGCAGGTTGTCCAGACGCGCGCTCAGCACCTGGAGCGCGGCGTCCACAGCCTTGACCAGGCTGGCCTGGCCCTGGTCGTCGCCACGCCGGGCGAACGAGCGCAGGCTGGCGGTGATGCGCCCCATGCGGTCGATCAGTTCGTTGATGGTCTTGAGGTTGGTGCTGGCGGTGTCCAGCGCGCCGCGTTCGAGGAAGCGCACGGTATTGCCGGACAAGGTGCGCAGCGCCGCCAACGGCTGGTTCAATTCATGGGCGATGCTGGTGGACATCTGGCCGATGGCCGCCAGTTTGCCGGCCTGCACCAGTTCATCCTGGGCGCGGCGCAGGGTTTCTTCGGCCTGGCGCCGTTCGCGGATCTGGCCCTTGAGCCGTTCGTTGCTGGCGCGCAGGTCGGCGGTGCGTTCGGCGATCCGCCGCTCCAGTTGGCTGTTGGCTTCCTGCAAGGCTTCCCGCGCGGCGAGGCGGGTGGCGATGACCTTGCGTCGCTCGTTCCAGGCAATCAGCAGGAATGCCACCAGGCCGAAGGCGACCGCCACCAGGATGCCCTGATTGATCGCTGCGCGACGCAGGTCGTTGAGTGGGGTGAGGAGGGTGAAGCTCCAGGGTGTGTCATTGAGCGGGCGCGATTGCGCCAGGTAGCTGACCTCGTGCTCGTCGTTGACCACTTCACTGTTGGCCGGGAAGGTCAGTTTTTCCGTGCCTTCCTTCAAACGCTCGCGTGCCAGGGGCTCCAGCTCGTTCAAGGTGGCCCAGTAGTATTGCAGGCTGTGGGCGAGGCGTTCTTTGACCTCGTCGCTCAGTGGACGCACGGCCTTGAGGCGGCGGGCCGGGTCGCTGGAGAGAATGATGATGCCGTTCTCGTCGCTCACGAACGCTTCGAGGCGCGCACGCTGCCAGCGCTCTTCCAGGGCTTCGAGGCGCACTTTGACCACGGCGACGCCGATGATTTTGCCGTGCTCCTCCAGGCCATGGGCCAGGTAGTAGCCAGGCTCGCCGTTGGTGCTGCCGATGCCGTAGAAACGGCCGGGCTGGCCGCGCACGGCGTTCTGGAAATATGCGCGGAAGGACAGGTCTTCCCCCTGGTAACTGTCGGCATCGCGCCAGTTACTGGTGGCGAGTACGCGGCCAGTGGTGTCCATCACGTAGATGGCTCGGCTGCGGCTGCGTCGGTTCAGGCCTTCGAGGTAATCGTTGACGGCTTTGCGGGTTTCTTGATTCGGGTCGGCCAGCAACGTGGAGACGCTGGTTTCCAGCTCCAGCAGGCTGGGCAGGTAGGTGTATTTGCTGATCTCGCTCTCGACGGTACGGGCATGCAGCTCCAACTGGCGTTCGCCGTTGTCGCTGAGGGTGCGGATGCCATAGTACTCACTGATCCAGAAACCGATGTAACCCAGGCCGATCATCAGGGCGATGATCAACGGCGGCAGGAACAACTGGCGAATCAGGCGAGGTTTCACGGCAAGTGATGGCGGTGCGGCGCGAAATTGGTTGGGGTCGCATTTCATCACAGATGCCTTGGGTCAACCAGAGCTTGCCATGTAGGAGGGAGGCTTGCCCCCGATGACGGTGGCTCAGTACAGATGTACCGACTGACACTCAGCTATCGGGGGCAAGCCCCCTCCCACACTGGCTCGGGTTTAATTGCTTAGTGCTGCAGGATTTTCTCGAGGAACTGCTGCGCGCGCTCGGAGCGGGCGCTGATGTCGCCGAAGAATTCTTCTTTCGGGCAGTCTTCGATGATCTTGCCGGCATCCATGAAGATCACGCGGTCGGCCACTTTACGGGCGAAGCCCATTTCGTGGGTCACGCACATCATGGTCATGCCTTCCTGAGCCAGTTGCACCATTACATCCAACACTTCGTTGACCATTTCCGGGTCCAGGGCCGAGGTCGGTTCGTCGAACAGCATGACGATCGGGTCCATGGCCAGGGCGCGGGCAATCGCCACACGTTGCTGCTGACCACCGGAGAGCTGGCCAGGATGCTTGTGGGCGTGTGCCGACAGGCCGACGCGCTCAAGCAATTGCAGGCCTTTCTTGGTGGCTTCTTCCTTACTGCGGCCGAGCACCTTGATCTGCGCGATGGTCAGGTTTTCGGTGATGGTCAGGTGCGGGAACAGCTCGAAGTGCTGGAACACCATGCCCACGCGCGAGCGCAGTTTCGGCAGGTTGGTCTTCGGGTCGGCGATGGAAGTGCCGTCGACCACGATGTCGCCTTTCTGGAACGGTTCCAGCGCGTTCACGCACTTGATCAGGGTGGATTTGCCCGAGCCGGAGGGCCCGCACACCACGATCACTTCGCCTTTTTTAACCTCGGTGCTGCAATCGGTCAGCACCTGGAAGTCGCCATACCACTTGTTGATGTTCTTGATAGAGATCATACGGCAAACCTTTTTTGCAGACGCTTGACCAGCAGCGAGGCGGAAAAGCTGATGATGAAGTAGACGACACCGGCGAAGATCAGGAACTCATTGGAGCGTCCGATGATATCGCCGTTGGAGCGGGCGGAGTTGAGGAAGTCCACCAGGCCCACGGTGTAGACCAGCGACGTATCCTGGAACAGGATGATCGACTGTTGCAGCAGCAACGGGGTCATCTTGCGGAACGCCTGGGGCAGGATGATCAGGCGCATGGTCTGGCCATAGGTCATGCCCATGGCCTGCGCTGCCGCCATCTGACCCTTGGGGATCGACTGCACGCCGGCCCGCACGATTTCACAGAAGTACGCGGCTTCGAACATCATGAAAGCCACGACGCAGGAAGTGAACGCACCGATCGGGGTGTCTTCGCCGGTGATCCAGCGCAGCACGAACGGCACCGCCAGGTAGAACCAGGTGATCACCAGCAGCAGGGGGATCGAGCGGAAGTAGTTCACATAGGCGCCAGCCAGACGCGACAGCAGTTTGCTGGACGACAGGCGCATCAGCGCGAGAATCGTGCCCAGGGCGATACCGCCGATCACGCCCATGACCATCAGCTTCAAGGTCATGATCATGCCGTTCCACAGCCCAGGCATGGCGGGGATGATACCGCTGAAATCGAGTTCCATTATTTACCCCCCACGGAGATCAGGCCGGGCACTGCGACTTTCTTCTCGACCAGGCGCATCAGCAGCATCAGGCTCATGTTCAGGGTGAAGTAGATCAGCGTGGCCAGGGTGAAGGCTTCGAACAGGTTGGCCGAGAACTCGGCGGTCTGTTTGGTTTGCGCCAGCAGTTCCATCAGGCCGATCAAGGACGCCACGGAGGAGTTCTTGAAGACGTTGAGGAATTCCGAGGTGAGTGGCGGAATGATGATGCGGTAGGCCTGGGGCAGCAGTACGTTCCAGTAGATCTGCGGCAGCTTGAAGCCCATGGCGCGGGCGGCAGCTTCCTGGCCGCGTGGCAGCGCCTGGATACCGGTACGCACTTGTTCGCAGACACGGGCCGCGGTGAACAGGCCCAGGCACACGACAACGCTCAGGTAGGCCGAGGTGGTCGGGTTCAAGTCCTGCTTGTACCAGTCCTGCAGGTTCTGCGGCAGCAGGTCGGGCACCAGGAAGTACCAGATAAACAGCTGCACCAGCAACGGCACGTTACGGAACAGCTCCACGTAACAGGTCGCAATGCCGGATACCAGCCGGTTCGGCACGGTGCGCATGACCCCCAGAATGGAGCCCAGCAGCAAGGCGATGATCCATGCCACGACGGCGATGGCGATGGTCCAGCCCAAGCCGGCGATGTACCAGTCGAGATAAGTCTCGCTGCCTACGCCGGTGGACTTGAAGAACACGCCCCAGTCCCAGTTGTAATTCATTAGGGTCTCCCCCGAAATCGATCGATGTACAAGCACCCGCTTGGGGAAAATCCATTCCCGCCTGACGTTGAACGCCAGGCACACGCGATCGGCTCGAAAACCGCCAGGTCGAGTGTTCCAAGTTAAAAACAGCAGGTAGTAACAGACGCCTGAGGGAGGGTTGGCTCCCTCAGGAGATAAGGTTAGTCAGCTTTTAGATCTTTACTTCCGGAGCCGGCTTATCGGTCGGGTTCTGGATCAGTTCCTTGACCTTGTCGCTCATCGGGAAGTTGAGGTTCAGGCCTTTAGGTGGAACCGGGCTTTCGAACCACTTGGTGTAGATCTTGTTGATCTCGCCGGACTTGTACAGACCGATGATGGCGTCATCCACGGCTTTTTTGAATGCTGGGTCGTCTTTGCGGACCATGCAGGCGTAGGCTTCGAAAGATTGCGGAGTACCGGTGATTACCCAGTCATCCGGCTTCTTGGCCTTGGCTTCTTCACCGGCCAGCAGGGCGTCGTCCATCATGAACGCTACGGCGCGGCCGCTTTCGAGCATCTGGAAGGATTCGCCGTGGTCTTTGGCGGAGATGATGTTCATGCCCATCTGCTTGTCGGCGTTCATCGACTTGATGATGCGCTCGGACGTGGTGCCGGCGGTGGTCACGACGTTCTTGCCTTTCAGGTCGGCGAAGTCGGCATAGCTTGGCTTGCCATCTTTGTCTTTCTTGACCAGCAGACGGGTGCCGATTTCGAAGATGTTGGTGGTGAAAGCGACTTGCTGGGCGCGTTCGGCGTTGTTGGTGGTGGAACCGCACTCGATGTCGACGGTGCCGTTCTGAACCAGCGGAATACGGGTCTGCGAGGTCACCAGGTTGTAACGGGTCTGCAGATCGGGCTTGTTCAGGTCTTTTTTCAGGGCTTCAACGATGGCCAGCTGAATGTCGTGGGAGTAGCCCACAGGTTTGCCCGAGCCATCCGCGATGTAGGAAAACGGAATGGAGCTGTCGCGGTGCCCGAGGGTGATGGTGCCGGAGTCGTTGATTTTCTTCAGTGTGCCGGTGAGTTCGGCGGCAAAGACTGGAGTGCTGATCAGAGCAGCAGCGATAGCTGCGCCCAAAATATGGGGAACGATGCGCATCAATACTTCCTCGACATTTGTTTTTTTTATGAAGCCGGCTAAACGGCTCTCTTGTACAGCGAATGTCCGTGACGGCTCCTGAGGCGTCTCGGCAATCGTCCAAGAGTGTAGAGCATGAGTCGTGCCAGGCTTGAAATAAAAGGTTAACTGTTTGATTTAAAAGGTTATTAAGTTTGTGTTACGGGATTTCGCCGGCCTTTTGATCCGGCAAACCGAATAGCGTGGGGTGTTGTGTTCGGAAAACCGAATGCCGTTGGTTGGCCGATCTGTGTATAGGCGGCAAACGCAAAAGCGCCGCGTTTATTCAAAATAAACGCGGCGCTTTCAGGTTTTCACTCCCAGGCTCAAGGCCATTCGGCGGCAGGTCAGGCCGCTTGAAACTTACTGCGGTTCTGCTCAACCTTGGACAGGTAGCGCTGGACGTTGTCCTGCTCCTGCTCAGTGGTAAATAGGCCCAGCTTGGTGCGGCGCCACAGGATGTCCTGGGCCTGGGTGGCCCATTCTTCGGCGCACAGATAGTCGACCTCGCGGGTGTACAGGCCACCGCCCAAATGCTCGCCCAGGTCAGCCAGGGTTTGCACGCCCTCCAGCAGGCGCCAAGTGCGGCTGCCGTAGGTTGTGGACCAGCGGCGTGCGATCTCGCTCGGAACCCAATCGAACTTGGCGCGAATCGCCTCGGCCAGCGCTTCGGGCGTGCTCATGTCCTCACCACCCGGCAGGCTGGCCGTGGCGGTCCAGCTAGGACGCATCTGCGTGAAGTACGGCGCCAGTTGGGCCATGGCCGATTCGGCGAGCTTGCGATAGGTGGTCAACTTGCCACCGAACACCGACAGGATCGGTGCCTCGCCCGCACTCCCGGACAGTGCCAGGGTGTAGTCGCGGGTGATTGCCGATGGGTTGTCCGACTCGTCGTTGCACAACGGGCGTACGCCGGAGTAGGTGTGCACGATGTCATCGCGGCTCAGTTGCTTCTTGAAGTGGGCATTGACCACCTTGAGCATGTAGTCGGTTTCGCCCTCGGTGATCGCCACTTTCGCCGGGTCGCCGGTATATTCGCGGTCGGTGGTACCGATGATGGTCAGATGATTCAGGTACGGAATCGTGAAGACGATGCGCTGGTCTTCGTTCTGCAGGATGTGCGCGTGGGCGCCTTCATACAGTTTCGGCACGATCAGGTGGCTGCCCTGGATCAGACGAATGCCGTAGGGCGAATCCAGTTTCAGGTCATCCTTGATGAATTTGGCCACCCATGGGCCGGCGGCATTCACCAACGCACGGGCGCGGATCGAAAACAGGCTGCCGTCGGCACGTTCCATGTTCATTTCCCACAGGCCCTTGCTGCGATGGGCGCTGACGCACCGGGTCTGGGTGTGGATATGGGCGCCTTTTTCACGGGCGGCCATGGCGTTGAGCACCACCAGGCGGGCGTCGTCGACCCAGCAGTCGGAATACTCGAACCCTTTGGTGATTTCGCCTTTCAGTGGGCTGTCCGGGCCAAACTTGAGGCTCTTGGAACCCGCGAGTTTTTCGCGCTTGCCCAGGTTGTCATAGAGGAACAGCCCAGCACGAATCATCCACGCCGGGCGCAGGTGCGGGCGGTGCGGCAGGACAAAACGCATTTGCTTGACGATGTGCGGCGCCTTGGCCAGCAACACTTCCCGTTCGGCCAGGGCTTCGCGCACCAGACGGAATTCGTAATGTTCGAGATAACGCAGACCACCGTGGATCAGCTTGCTGCTGGCGGAAGAGGTGTGGCTGGCCAGGTCATCCTTTTCACAAAGGAATACCGACAGCCCACGACCGGCTGCATCTGCTGCAATGCCGACGCCATTGATCCCGCCGCCGATAACGGCAACGTCATAGACTTCGGCAAGCGGTGGAGCAGGCAAGGTAGAAGGGTTCATCGGCTGGCCTCGCGATTTTTTCGTATTGGAATTCGAACATTAATGTTCATTTGCGAAAATGGTAGCCGATAAACGCGGGCACAGCCACCCGACTTCGATTGAAAAAACTCATCGAAGGGCAGGAAAAGGAAAAATTGTGAACATTGGCCCGTCTAAGGCTCGAGCTGATTCAGCGAGTATTGATAGCTATCGGGGGCAAGCCCCCTCCCACATTTGAATGGTTGTACACATCAAAGTGTGGAAGGGGCTGGCCCCCGATAGCATCAGTAAAGGCCTTAAACGACTTCCAGCCGAACCTTATGCTGATTCAGCAACTGCACCAGCGCCGGCACCGGCTCTTGGTCAGTCACCAGGCAATCCACCAGGCTGATCGGCCCCAACCGAATCATGGCATTGCGCCCGAATTTGCTGGAGTCCGCCGCCAGAATTACTTGCCGGGCATTGGCGATGATCGCCTGGGACACGCGCACTTCCTGGTAATCGAAATCCAGCAGGCTGCCGTCCTCGTCGATGCCGCTGATGCCCACCAGTGCAAAGTCGACTTTGAACTGATTGATAAAGTCGACGCTGGCCTGGCCCACCACGCCGCCGTCGCGTCGCACATTGCCACCGGTGAGCAGCACGTCGAAGTCGTCCTTGGCGCTGAGCATGGCGGCGACGTTGAGGTTGTTGGTGATAATTTTCAGGTGGCTGTGATTCAGCAGCGCACGGGCGATGGATTCGGTGGTGGTACCGATATTGATGAACAGCGAGGCGTGATCGGGGATCTGGGCGGCGATGGCTTCGCCGATGCGTTGTTTTTCGTCGCGCATCTGGTCGGCACGCATGGCGTACGCGGTGTTTTCGACGCTGGAGTCATAGGCCGCGCCGCCATGGTAGCGACGCAGCAGATTAGCGTCCGCCAACTGGTTGATATCGCGGCGGATGGTTTGCGGGGTGACAACGAACAACTGCGCCATTTCCTCGATACTGACGTAGCCGCGTTCGCGGACCAGTTCGAGAATTTGTTGCTGGCGGGGAGGCAGATTCATGGGGCGTCCTTTGGGCTGCCATACAAAAGTGGCCCATGATGACGCAGGAATCTGCTCCCTACCAGTTACAACCCGAGGTTGGCTTATTCGGCGCCTTCGTGGGGCTCCCAGTCACGGGTGCGGCTGACTGCTTTTTGCCAGCCGGCGTAGAGTTTTTCTTTTTCCTTTTCGTCCAACTGAGGTTCGAATTCGCGCTCGATCACCGCCTTGCCGCGCAATTCGTCCAGGCTGCCCCAGAAACCGCAGGCCAAGCCGGCCAGGTACGCCGCGCCCAGCGCTGTGGTTTCACGCATTTGCGGGCGCTCCACTTGAGTACCGAGAATGTCGGCCTGGAACTGCATCAGGAAGTTGTTGGCCACCGCACCACCGTCCACGCGCAGGGCTTTGAGGCGTTCGCCGGAATCCTGCTGCATGGCGTCCAGCACGTCGCGGGTCTGGTAGGCAATCGACTCCAGGGCTGCACGAATAATGTGATCCACGCGTACGCCACGGGTCAGGCCGAACAGCGCGCCACGGGCGTAGGGGTCCCAGTACGGTGCGCCCAGACCGGTGAAAGCCGGGACCAGATACACGCCGTTGCTGTCCTTGACCTTGCCGGCAAAGTATTCGGTGTCATGGGCATCGTTGATGATCTTCAGCTCGTCACGCAGCCACTGCACGGTGGAACCACCGTTGAATACTGCGCCTTCCAGGGCGTAGGCCACTTCGCCGCGCGGGCCGCAGGCGATGGTGGTGAGCATGCCGTGCTTGGATTTCACGGCTTTGTCGCCGGTGTTCATCAGCAGGAAGCAGCCGGTGCCGTAGGTGTTCTTGGCCTGGCCGGCTTCCACGCACATTTGGCCGAACAGTGCGGCCTGCTGGTCACCGGCGATGCCGCCGATGGCGATACCGCTTTTGGTGCGGCCGTAGATTTCCGACGAGGACTTCACTTCCGGCAGCATCTCGCGCGGAATGTCGAGGATCTCCAGCATCTTCGCATCCCACTCCAGGGTGTGGATGTTGAAGAGCATGGTGCGCGAGGCGTTGGTGTAGTCGGTGACGTGGGTTTTGCCGCCGGTAAATTTCCAGATCAGCCAGCTGTCGACGGTACCGAACAGCAGCTCGCCGCTGCGCGCACGCTCGCGGCTGCCTTCGACGTTGTCGAGGATCCACTTGAGTTTGGTGCCCGAGAAGTACGGGTCGGTGACCAGGCCAGTGGTGTCGCTGATGTATTGTTCGTGACCGTCGCGCTTGAGCTGCTGGCAGATTTCGGTGCTACGGCGGCACTGCCAAACAATGGCGTTGTAGATCGGGCGGCCGGTGACTTTGTCCCACACCACGGTGGTTTCGCGCTGGTTGGTGATGCCGATGGCGGCAACCTGGTCATGGTGCAGGCCGGCCTGGGCCAGCGCTTCGACCATCACCGCGCTCTGGGTGGCGAAGATCTCCATCGGGTCGTGTTCGACCCAGCCCGCTTGCGGGTAATGCTGGGCGAACTCACGTTGGGCGGTGCAGACCACGTTGGCGTCACGATCGAAGATGATCGCCCGCGAACTGGTGGTGCCCTGGTCGAGGGCAATGATGTAGTTCTTATTCTGAAGGTCGGTCATGTCGATTGCCTTAAACGAAATAGGAAGTCAGAAATCAGCCTGGGCCGCGAAGGGCAGGGGCGCCAGGCTGGCGCTTTCAGGAAATACGGGTATTGCCGTTGACAGCCGTGTCAGGTGTTTCAATTACAGCAGGTGCGGCGCTCGGCAGATGACGGGCGATCAGGCCGCGATACGCCGCAGCACCAAGGCACGCACCCACGATCGGCGCGAAAATCGGCACCAGGAAATAAGGAATATCGCGGCCGCCGGTAAGGGCCATTTCACCCCAGCCGGCGAAAAAGGTCATCAGCTTCGGCCCCAGATCCCGCGCGGGGTTCATCGCAAACCCCGTCAGCGGGCCCATGGAACTGCCGATCACGGCAATCAGCAGGCCGATCAACAGCGGCGCCAGTGGGCCGCGTGGCAGGCCGTTGTTGTCATCGGTCAGGGCCATGATCACGCCCATCAGGATCGCGGTAATGACCATTTCCACCAAGAACGCTTGGGCGGTGCTCAGCAACGCATGGGGGTAAGTGGAGAACACCGACGCCAGTTCGAGGCTGGCTTGAGTGCCGCGCACCAGATGGTGGGTTTGTTCGTAATCGAAAAACAGATTGCTATAGAGGGTGTAGACCAACGCGGCCGAGCAAAAGGCGCCGGCGATCTGGGCGAGGATATAGAAAGGCAGCTTGCGCTTGTCGAAGTCGGCGAACAGGCACAGCGCGATACTCACCGCCGGGTTCAAGTGGGCCCCGGAAATTCCGGCGCTTAGGTAGATCGCCATGCTCACGCCGACCCCCCAGATGATGCTGATTTCCCACAAGCCAAAACTGGCACCCGCGACCTTGAGCGCAGCGACACAGCCGGTACCGAAGAAGATCAGGAGTGCAGTGCCCAGAAACTCGGCCATGCATTGGCTTGAAAGTGAAGGCTGTTGAAGAGCAGTTGTCATGGAAAACCTCAATTGTTTTTCTTGTCTGGCGCTGGGCCTCAACGGGCCTTGCGCGATTTTCACCGCGGCGGGGATCCCCATCTCCGTCACGGCTTACTGCTCGAATGCGTAGGATTATTTCCCACTGTATTCGGAAACGAAAAAATATAGACAAGAATGACCGCTGTCAAAGGTCGAAAGTGAACTGTCAGTCACTTTCCAACTATGGGTCTGATGAATGATCACGTCGCCGACGGCCGGCGCGTGTCATGGCAGTGGGCGCACTAGAGCGTTTCGTGCTGGGTTGGCCTAGAATTGGCCATCTGTTTGCCACGCTTGGAGTATCCATGACCCCTGCACTGGATCTGTTGAAGAAAGTTCGCGCCGAACATCGTATTCATAGTTATGAACACGACCCTAAGGCAGCCTCCTATGGGCTGGAGGCCGCAGAGAAATTGGGCCTCGACCCGGCGCAGGTGTTCAAGACCTTGCTGGCCAGCAGCGAGAAGGGCGAATTACTGGTGGCCGTAGTACCGGTCGTCGGAAGTCTGGATTTGAAGGCCCTGGCTCATGCGGCGGGGGTCAAGAAAGTCGAAATGGCCGATCCGGCGGCCGCGCAACGTTCAACCGGTTATTTGCTGGGCGGCATCAGCCCGCTGGGGCAGAAGAAGCGCTTGCGCACGTTTATTGATGTGACGGCACAGCCCTTCGCGACGATTTTTGTCAGCGCAGGCAGGAGAGGGTTGGAAGTGGAGTTGCCGGCGGCAGTGCTGGCGGAGCATACCCAAGCCAAATTTGCCGAAATTGGCCGGGCATAATCCAGATTGCTGAAGATGCCGTGTGGGAGGCGGCTCACTCCCACACGTTTCGTAACTCAGCTGGCAGTGCTGTAGCGCCGTACGCCGGATTCGAGCTGGGGAATTTGCGCCGCAACGCTGCCTGACGCTTGGAACAGTACCAAGTGTTCAGCGGCGACACGAATGCCAACCTCCGCGCCCACCTGGTGGTCGGCATGGCTGGGAAAAATCGACTCCAGCTGTGCGCCGGTCGGCAGTTGCAGGCGGTACAGGGTGGACGCGCCGAGGAAGGTCTTACCGACAATCCTTGCCTTCAACGCGCTGTCGGGCGCATAGACGATATCGTCCGGGCGCAGCAATACATCCACCGCACCGCCCGTAGGCCAGGTATAGGCACGGTTGCCGCGCAGATCGCCCAGCTCGGTACTGACCGACTCCGGTGAGCTCAACTGCCCACGAATGAAGTAGCCCTGGCCGATAAAGCTGGCCACGTAAGGCGTCTGCGGTTCGTGATAGAGGTTGTAGGGCGTGTCCCACTGCTCCAGCCGGCCTTCTTTGAACACGCCCACCTGATCGCTCACCGCGAAGGCTTCTTCCTGGTCATGGGTGACCAGGATCGCACTGGTACCGCGCGCCTTGAGAATATCGCGCACCTCATGGCTGAGCTTGCGGCGCAATTCGCCATCCAGGTTAGAGAATGGTTCGTCCAGCAGCAGCAATTGCGGTTCCGGCGCCAGGGCGCGGGCCAGTGCCACACGTTGTTGTTGGCCGCCGGACAGCTCATGGGGAAAGCGCTTGCCCAGGTTTTTCAGGTTGACCAGTTCCAACAGCTCGGCCACCACACGCTCTTTTTGCGGGTGCTTGCGAATGCCAAAGGCGATGTTGTCGGCCACACTTAGATGGGGAAACAGCGCGTAGTCCTGGAACACCATACCGATGCGACGTTTCTCCGGCGCCAGGGTGAAACCGGCGCTGGAGATGACTTCGCCTGCCAGACTGATCTCGCCTTCATACACCGGCTCGAACCCTGCGATGGCGCGCAGGGTTGTGGTTTTGCCGCAGCCCGAGGAGCCCAGCAGGCAGCCGATGTCACCGGCATTGAGGTGCAGATTGAGGTTCTGCACCACGCGTTGGTCCTGATAGCCGCACGCCAGGTTGCGCAGGTTCAGCAGTAATGAATGGCTCATGCGTGGTGGTACGCCGGCTCGACCAGAAATTCGAGCAGGGCCTTCTGTGCGTGCAAGCGATTTTCGGCCTGATCCCAGGCGACCGAGCGCGGGTCGTCGAGTAGGTCGAGGCTGATTTCTTCGCCACGGTGCGCAGGCAGGCAGTGCATGAACAGCACGTCCGGCGCGGCCAGGTCGAGCAGGTCGCGGTTGACCTGGTAGGGCGCGAACAAGGCCAGGCGCTTGGCGGTTTCGTCTTCCTGACCCATGGAGGTCCACACGTCAGTGCTCACTAGGTGCGCGCCAACCACGGCGTCTTTTGGATCGCGCAGCAGTTGCACGCGGCCATCGGCCTTGGCCAGGAACTCAGGGTTAGGCTCGTAGCCTTCCGGGCAGGCGATGCGCAAGTGGAAGTCGAATTGAATCGCCGCTTCTATATAGCTGTTGCACATATTGTTGCCGTCGCCGATCCAGGCCACGGTCTTGCCCTGGATCGAGCCGCGGTGCTCAAGGAAGGTTTGCATATCGGCCAACAGCTGGCAGGGGTGCAGGTCATCGGACAGGCCGTTGATCACCGGCACGCGCGAGTTGGCGGCGAATTCGGTCAGGGTGCTGTGGGCGAAGGTTCGGATCATCACCGCGTCGAGCATGCGCGACATGACGATGGCGCAATCGCTGATCGGCTCGCCACGGCCCAGTTGAGTGTCCCGCGGCGACAGGAAGATGGCCTGGCCGCCCAGCTGAATCATGCCGGCTTCGAAGGACAGACGGGTGCGCGTAGATGATTTCTCGAAAATCATCCCGAGTACGCGGTTTTTCAAAGGCTCGAACAGAACGCCGCGGTTACGCAGGTCTTTAAGCTCAATGCCTCGACGGAGCACGCTGACCAGCTCTTCGGGCGTGCAATCCATCAGGGAGAGAAAGTGCCTTGCGCTCATCATTAACTACCTTTTGCAACAGACCGCAGATACTCAAAGCCTTGTTTATTGTGACAACGGGCGAGACCTGCGGCGAAAGCCGCACGGGGGCGACGAAATAGGGGAAGGCGCGATATTGACATTAAATGTCGCGTCTTACCAATAGGGCTACGTTTTTAGGGGTTTTCAAGCAGGGCGCCGAGGCGCGTTTGAAGACAATTTCCTGACAGCAGCGGCCCATTTGTACACTGGCCTCGCAACCTTTTGCAACGCGAGGAGGCGGGCTCGGGCCAGGCTGCGTCGGTTTCAGCCGCTATGGGCGGGTTCTGCAACATTTGCTCATGCTTAGCCATGGCCCGGCCTGATGCCCGGCGATTCACAGGACGAACGATGCTGGCGCCCATTGAGGTCGCGGCCCATAGTCAGCCCAAAGCCCCCATAAAGAGACTGGCCATGACCACGACTCTCCACCACCGTGCCTGCCATCTATGTGAAGCCATCTGTGGTCTGACCCTGGAAACCACCCGTAACGACGACGGCCGCCTGGCGATCACCTCGATCAAGGGCGACCCGCAGGATACTTTCAGTCGTGGTCATATCTGCCCTAAAGCTGTGGCGCTGCAGGATATTCAAAACGATCCCGACCGCCTGCATCAACCCATGCTGCGGGTGGGCAGCGAATGGCAGCCGATCCCATGGGAGGAAGCATTCGCCCTGGTGGCCGAGCGGCTCGCGGATATTCAGACACGGCACGGGCAGAATGCGGTGGCGGTGTATCAGGGCAACCCCAGCGTGCATAACTATGGGCTGATGACCCACAGCAACTACTTCCTCGGCCAGCTCAAAACGCGCAACCGGTTTTCCGCGACGTCCGTGGACCAATTGCCCCATCACCTCACCAGTCACCTGATGTACGGCCATGGCCTGCTGCTGCCGATTCCGGATATCGATCACACCGACTTCATGCTGATCCTGGGCGGCAACCCACTGGCGTCCAACGGCAGCATCATGACCGTGCCTGATGTGGAAAAGCGCCTCAAGGCGATCCAGGCCCGTGGCGGCAAAGTGGTGGTGGTCGACCCCCGGCGCAGCGAAACCGCAGCAATTGCCGATCAGCACCTGTTCGTACGGCCTGGTGGCGATGCAGCCCTGTTGTTTGGTGTGCTCAACACCTTGTTCATCGAAAACCTGACTCGTGTCAGCCATTTGCCGGTTGAGGGGCTGGACGAGGTTCGCCGTGCGGTCAGCGGCTTCACCGCTGAGACGATGAGCCGCCAGTGTGCCGTGCCGGCCGCGCAGATTCGCCAGTTGGCGCGGGATTTCGCCGCAGCGGACAAGGCTGTCTGTTACGGGCGCATGGGTGTATCGACCCAAGCGTTCGGTACCTTGTGCCATTGGCTGGTGCAGTTGATCAACCTGGTGACGGGCAACCTGGACAGGGTGGGCGGCGCCTTGTGCACGTCGCCGGCGGTGGACTTGGTGGCATCGACCGGAGGCGGCCATTTCAACCGCTGGCAGAGCCGGGTGTCCGGGCGCCCGGAATACGGTGGCGAGTTGCCGGTATCGGCACTGGCCGAGGAGATGCTGACCGAAGGGGATGGCCAGATCCGCGCCTTGGTGACGGTGGCTGGCAATCCGGTGCTGTCTACGCCGAACGGTCGCCAATTGGAGCAGGCGCTGGATGGTCTGGAGTTCATGGTCAGCGTCGATCTGTATATCAACGAGACCACGCGTTACGCCGACCTGATCCTGCCGTCCACATCGGCGCTGGAGAACGATCACTACGACACCACCTTCAATATGTTCGCGGTGCGCAATGTCACTCGGTTCAATCGCGCGATCCTGCCCAAACCCGAAGGTGCGTTGCATGACTGGGAAATCTTCGTGGGCCTGGCTCAGGCATTCGCGGCGAAGACCGGCGCGGCCCTGAAGCCGACCATGCCGCCGGCGCAGATGATCGACTACGGGCTGCGTGCCGGGGCTTATGGCGATGCGTCCAGCCACAAGTTGTCACTGGCGATGCTGGCCGATCATCCCCATGGCGTGGACCTGGGCCCGCTGCGGCCCAACCTTGCCGAGCGCTTGAAGACCGCGGACGGCAAGGTGCAGGCGGCTCCAGCGGTGATCCTCGCCGACCTGGCGCGCTTCGCGGCTCAGCCAGCACCGATGGCTGATGAGCTGTTGTTGATCGGCCGTCGGCATGTGCGCAGTAATAATTCCTGGATGCACAACTATCACCGCCTGGTGAAAGGCAAGCCGCGCCATCAGTTGCACATGCACCCCGACGATCTGGCTCAGCGCCAGCTAAGCGATGGCCAGCGGGTACGGGTCAGCTCACGTATCGGCATGATCGAGGTGGAGGTGGTCGCCACTCAGGACATGATGCCCGGCGTGGTCAGCCTGCCCCATGGCTGGGGGCATGGTCGCCCCGGCGTGCGGATGAGCATTGCCAGCGAACAGCCAGGCGCCAGCGCCAATGACCTGACCGACGAGCGGCAGTTGGATGAGTTATCCGGCAATGCGGCCTTGAATGGCGTGCCCGTGCAAGTCGCCGCGGCGTAAGGAGCCCGAGCACCCTGCGGGAATTTTGCGTTACAATGCGCCACCGTGCCGACCTGTGAGTCGCAAAGTTCCTGCAGAGGTGTTCCATGGATATCATCGAAACGATCAAAGAGCAGATTGCCAACAACACTATTCTGCTTTACATGAAGGGTGCTCCGAACGCTCCTCAATGCGGTTTCTCCGCGAAGGCGTCCCAGGCCGTCATGGCGTGCGGCGAGAAGTTCGCTTACGTCGATATCCTGCAAAACCCAGAAATTCGTGCCAACCTGCCTAAGTACGCCAACTGGCCAACCTTCCCACAACTGTGGGTGGCCGGTGAATTGGTCGGCGGTAGCGACATCATCGTTGAGATGGCGGCTGATGGTTCGTTGCAAGCGCTGATCAAAGACGCAGCGGCAAACGCGGCGGCCAAGACAGACGCTTGATTCGACCGCATTAAAAAGCCCCGCTTCTCGAAAGAGAGCGGGGCTTTTTTGTATCTGCCAGCGAAGGGTTACTCACCCATCTGCGATTGCAGATAGTTCTCCAGGCTGACTTTGTCGATCAGGCCCAGTTGAGTTTCCAGCCAGTCGATATGTTCTTCCTGATCTTCGAGGATATCTTCCAGCAGTTCACGGCTGCCGAAATCTGCGCTTGTTTCGCAATGAGCGATGGCGGCCTTGAGGTCGCTGTGGCTCTTGCGTTCAAAGCCCAGGTCGCTGCCGAGCATTTCCTGGGTGTGCTCGCCGATGTTCAGCTTGCCCAGGTCCTGCACGTTTGGCAGGCCTTCCAGGAACAGGATGCGTTTGATCAGCGCATCCGCGTCCTTCATGGCCTTGATGGATTCTTTGTATTCACGTTTGCCGAGCTTTTCCAGGCCCCAATCGTCGTACATGCGCGCATGCAGGAAGTACTGATTGATCGCGACCAGTTCATTGGCAAGGATTTTGTTGAGTTGCTGGATGACTGAGATGTCGCCTTTCATGACTGGGGTCCTGCCCTGTAATAGCTGTGTATAGGGCGGAGTTTGAGCGGCGAACTCTGTAGTGTCAAACCTAAGTTATTGAATAATAAATGAAAATTAATCGGAATAAGAATGTTTGTGTTCCGCGTCTTGACGCTAACTAGTTGAATTACGGGCATAAAAAAACCGAACACTAAGTTCGGTTCTTTAAAACATGCCCCATCAGGCGTGAGTAAATTCTGCTGAATAGGGGAGCGAAGCCTGCGCGGTCTGCAGCTGCGTCAGGGTTTCCCGTACCACTTGCTTGGCAAGACAAGCGCATTTACCGCACTGGCTGGCAACGCCGGTGGTTTCACGCACTTCCTTGTAGCTGCAGCAACCTTCGTAGATTGCTTCGCGGATTTGTCCGTCGGTGACGCCAGTACAGAGGCACACATACATAAGGGAGAACCGTCGCGGGTTTAGGGCTTAAGTGCGATGGATCTTAATGTTAACGAGAATGATTGTCAAAGTAGATTCATGGACTTTTCGCGCTGGCGCCCTCGCGCTGACGAACGGTTTTTTCCGTGTATGATGGTCGGTCTTCACGAAGCGTGACTGCGTCACAGGCTTGTCGCTTGAACACGGCAGACTCTGGATCGGTCCTTTTACTTCAATCTTCATCCCACATCAGGAGATACCCCATGAGCGTACTCGTCGGTAAACAAGCCCCGGATTTCGACGTACCTGCCGTTCTCGGCAATGGCGAAATCGTTGACAGCTTCAAACTGTCTGAAGCCATCAAAGGCAAATACGGCCTGGTGTTCTTCTACCCGCTGGACTTCACCTTCGTCTGCCCTTCGGAGCTGATCGCTCTGGACCACCGCATGGACGATTTCAAGGCGCGTAATGTTGAAGTGGTTGCCGTGTCCATCGACTCCCATTTCACCCACAACGCCTGGCGCAACACCGCCATCAACGATGGTGGCATCGGCAAAGTCAAATACACCATGGCTGCCGACATGAAGCACGAGATCGCCAAGGCTTACGACGTTGAATCCGAAGGCGGCGTGGCTTTCCGTGGCGCTTTCCTGATCGATGACAAGGGCGTTGTTCGCTCGCAAATCATCAACGACCTGCCACTGGGTCGTAACATGGAAGAGCTGATCCGCCTGGTCGACGCGCTGCAATTCCACGAAGAGCACGGCGAAGTGTGCCCTGCCAACTGGAAAAAAGGCGACAAAGGCATGAACGCCTCGCCAGAAGGCGTGGCCGCTTACCTGACCGAGAACGCTGGCAAGCTGTAAGCCACGTTTACGGTAAAAAAAACCGGCCTGAGAAGGCCGGTTTTTTTATGCGTGGGATTCCATCTCAGTCGTTGAAGTCTTCCCAGCCGCCCATCTGCTTCCAGCGATTGACGATGCCGCAAAACAGCTCGGCGGTCTTTTCGGTGTCATAACGCGCCGAGTGGGCTTCACGACCGTCAAAGTCGATGCCGGCGGCCTGGCAGGCTTTGGCCAACACCGTCTGGCCGTAGGCCAGGCCGGCGAGAGTGGCAGTGTCGAAGCTGGAGAACGGGTGAAACGGGTTGCGCTTCATGTCCAGACGCGCCACGGCGGCGTTCAGGAAGCCCAGGTCGAAGCTGCTGTTGTGGCCAACCAGGATCGCGCGTTTGCAGCCGTTGGCCTTCAACGCCTTGCGCACGCCACGGAAGATATCGGTCAGCGCCGCTTCTTCGCTCACCGCCATGCGCAGCGGGTGATCAAGCTTGATCCCGGTGAATTCCAATGCGGCGGCTTCGATATTGGCGCCTTCGAACGGTTCGACGCGGAAGAAGTGGGTATGCTCCGGGAACACGAAACCCTGTTCATCCATACCAATGGTGGTGGCGGCGATTTCCAGCAACGCGTCGGTGGCGCAATTGAACCCACCGGTTTCTACGTCGATGACAACCGGCAGATAGCCGCGAAAACGCTCGGCCATCGGGTGGCGGGAACCGCCACCACTGTGCTCGTGTTCGTCATCGTAATGGTCTTCACTCACTTGCTTTCCTCCAGCAGGCGCCAGCGCAGTGTTTCACCGGCGCGCAGCGGGATGACAGTCAGCTCGCCGAACGGCAGGCTGGCAGGGGCGGTCCAGTCTTCACGAACCAGGGTGATGCGATCTGTGTTGGCCGGCAGGCCGTAGAAGCGTGGGCCATTGAGGCTGGCGAAGCCTTCGAGCTTGTCCAGCGCGTTACGCTGTTCAAATGCTTCGGCATACAACTCGATAGCGGCGTACGCGGTGTAGCAACCGGCACAGCCGCACGCCGCTTCCTTGGCGTGCTGGGCATGGGGGGCCGAGTCAGTGCCGAGGAAAAACTTCGGATTGCCGCTGGTGGCGGCATCCAAAAGCGCCACTTGGTGAGTATTGCGCTTGAGGATCGGCAGGCAATAGAAGTGTGGACGAATCCCACCCACCAGCATGTGGTTGCGGTTGTACAGCAGATGATGCGCAGTGATAGTCGCGCCGACGTTGGCCGGGGCCTCGGTGACGAACTGCACGGCATCGGCCGTAGTGATGTGTTCGAACACCACCTTGAGCGTCGGAAACAACTCCACCACCCGGCGCATATGCTCGTCGATGAAGATCTTCTCGCGATCGAACACATCGACGTCGCCACGGGTGACCTCACCGTGGATCAGCAGCGGCATGCCGACTTCCGCCATGGCTTCGATGGCCGGCAGGATCTTGTCGATGCTGGTCACACCGGAGTCGGAGTTGGTGGTGGCGCCGGCGGGGTACAGCTTGGCGGCGTGCACGAAACCGCTGGCCTTGGCCTGGCGAATTTCTTCCGGCTGGGTGCGGTCGGTCAGGTAAAGCACCATCAGCGGTTCGAAGCGGCTGCCGGCCGGCCGTGCGGCGAGGATACGCTGGCGATAGGCGTCGGCTTCGGCGGCATTACGCACCGGAGGTACCAGGTTAGGCATGATGATGGCGCGGCCAAACGTGCGCGCAACATCGGCCACGGTGTGGGGCAACGCAGCACCATCGCGAAGATGAATGTGCCAGTCGTCGGGACGCAGCAGGGTCAGGCGGTCGGACATTGGGGATTCCAGGCGGGTCAATCTGTTGGGAATGCTACCGGAAAAGACTCGCGCAGGCACTCGCTATCAAGTTTTGCGCGATACGACCGATAGCTCTGGGTATGCCTTAACGATGTATGACGCTTTGAAGTGTTGTAGAAACCAGTGGAGCCTCCCGTGCGCCAGCATTATCTAGCCCTGCTCAGTGTGTTCGCCAGCCTGCCTGCGATGGCACTCACGTTCCAGACACGTCTGGAGAATATTGAGTGGAAGGTGGAAGGTGACCAGTTCGAGTGCCGTCTAACCCAGCCGATCACTGATTTCGGCTCAGGTGAGTTCGTGCGCCGGGCCGGCGAGCAGGCAACATTTCGCCTGAAAGCCTTCAACGGTTCGCTGGGTGCTGGATCGGCCACCTTACTGGCGGCTGCCGCTCCCTGGCAGCCGGGTCGCGGTGACATAAACCTGGGAGCGGTGCGCGCCGGGAGCGGCGACGTCCTGTTCAATAGTTCTCAGGCCCAGGCCGGGCGTTTGTTCATCGGCTTGCTCGAAGGGCGTTCGCCTACTGTGCGGCATTACGGGCGCGAGGGTGGGTATTCGGAGATCCGTTTACTGCCGGTGAAATTCAATAAGGCCTACAGCGACTATCAGTTGTGTACGACTAAATTGCTGCCAATGAACTTCGATCAGGTCAAGCAGACCGTGGTGGGCTTCCCCGGCGGCGGTATCGAACTGGATGCGGCGGCCAAGCAAAAGCTATCGGTGATTCTCGCATTCATGAAGGCCGATCCGACCGTCAACCATATCGAGTTGAATGGCCATTCGGACAACAGCGGCAATCGCCTGAGTAATCGCGATATCTCGCGTCGGCGCGCCCTGGCGGTCATGGATTACTTCAAGGCCAATGGCATCCCGGAATCCCAGATCACCTTGCGGTTCTACGGTGAAAGCTACCCTCTGGCGCCCAACACCAATGCCGCCAATCGCGCCCGTAACCGTCGCGTGAATATCCAGTTGGAAAGAGTGGCGGCCCCCGAGAAACCGGCGCCCCAAGCCGCGGCACCCAGCAATCCGGCGCACACCTCATAAGGTGCGACCATCGGTCGCCAGATTGACATAATCTGTCGCTTTATCTTCATTTGCTGTCGCGCCTCTGTAAATCCACGGTTTTGATCGGTAGAATCGACGCCTTTCCGTACAACCCCGTGGAGTGATGGCATGGCCGACGTAAACAAGGTCGTTCTCGCGTATTCCGGCGGCCTGGACACTTCGGTGATCCTCAAGTGGCTGCAGGATACTTATAACTGTGAAGTGGTGACCTTCACCGCTGACCTGGGTCAGGGCGAAGAGGTCGAACCTGCACGTGCCAAGGCGCAAGCCATGGGCGTGAAAGAGATCTACATTGACGACCTGCGCGAAGAGTTCGTCCGCGATTTCGTTTTCCCGATGTTTCGCGCCAACACCGTCTACGAAGGCGAGTACTTGTTGGGTACCTCCATCGCACGCCCGCTGATCGCCAAGCGCTTGATCGAAATCGCCAACGAAACCGGCGCCGACGCCATTTCCCATGGCGCCACCGGCAAGGGCAATGACCAGGTGCGTTTCGAACTGGGCGCCTATGCGCTCAAGCCTGGTGTCAAGGTGATTGCACCTTGGCGCGAATGGGACCTGCTGTCCCGTGAAAAGCTGATGGATTACGCCGAAAAGCACGCAATCCCGATTGAGCGCCACGGCAAGAAGAAATCCCCGTATTCCATGGATGCCAACCTGCTGCACATTTCCTATGAAGGCGGCGTGTTGGAAGACACCTGGACCGAGCACGAGGAAGACATGTGGCGTTGGACCGTCTCCCCTGAAAAGGCGCCGGATACCCCGCAGTATCTGGAACTGACCTACCGTAACGGCGATATCGTGGCGCTGGACGGCGTCGAGATGACCCCGGCCACTGTACTGGCCACTTTGAACCGCATCGGCGGCGAGCACGGTATCGGCCGTCTCGATATCGTCGAGAACCGCTACGTGGGCATGAAGTCCCGCGGTTGCTACGAAACACCGGGCGGCACCATCATGCTGCGCGCGCACCGCGCTATCGAGTCCATCACCCTGGACCGCGAAGTGGCGCACCTCAAAGACGAGCTGATGCCCAAGTACGCCAGCCTGATCTACACCGGCTACTGGTGGAGCCCGGAGCGTCTGATGCTGCAACAGATGATCGACGCTTCCCAAGCTCACGTGAACGGTGTTGTGCGCTTGAAGCTGTACAAGGGCAATGTGATCGTCACTGGTCGCAAGTCGGATGAGTCGCTGTTCGATGCCAACATTGCCACCTTCGAAGAAGATGGCGGCGCTTACAACCAGGCAGACGCTGCTGGCTTTATCAAGTTGAACGCATTGCGTATGCGCATTGCTGCCAACAAAGGTCGCTCGTTGTTCTGAGTCGCGGATACGCTTAAAAAAAGCCCCTTGTTTAAGGGGCTTTTTTTCGCCTGGATGTTTTAGAAATACGGAATGTTTATCACGTTTAAAATCTGTAAGTTCTATTCGCAAAAAATTGTACTGAACATTTTTTTGCACAGATGGTGGTGAGCGATTTGTAGGAGTGCGAAGAATTTTATAATTAATCGGGAACTGGTCTTACAGAAAATTCACTCATACAGAGGTTATGTGAGTGTGATTAGGGAAAGTTCTGTAGGAATTCAGGGTGTAAGCAAATATGTTTATTGGAACTGAAACAAACGATTTTTTTCCATCTGCGTCAGCGCCTACTTTGCTCTGGCAAGGGGCATTTCCTGAAAGTCATGTGGGGCTGGGTTACCGTGTGTGCAGAGTCACCCGTAGATTTTATTCAAGTTATGTAAGCCCCCGGAAAGGTCTGAAAGGCTGCATAAAACTAGATACATCCGACTTGGTGTTTTTTTGTAGGGCAATTCCCTTATGGCTGTGGGTTGGGTCTCTGCTTGCTGTTGCTTGGGGGGGGACGCTATGCCAACTAGGAAACGACTAGGCTATTGTGCTTGCTCTGAATAATTCGAACAGCGAAATTGGACTTTCTTATGAATAAAGTGCTGATCGTGGATGATCATCCTGTCATTCGTCTTGCTGTGCGTATGCTAATGGAGCGTCATGGTTATGAAGTCGTTGCCGAGACTGATAACGGTGTCGATGCGTTGCAACTTGCACGGGAACATATGCCGGATATTGTCATACTGGATATTGGAATTCCCAAGCTTGACGGGCTGGAAGTTATTTGCAGGCTGTCCTCAACCAAACAGCCCGCGCCGTTCAAGGTGCTGGTGCTCACGTCTCAAGCCCCTGGGCATTTTTCAATGCGCTGCATGCAGGCGGGAGCCGCCGGCTATGTGTGTAAACAGCAGGATCTGACCGAGCTGCTCAGCGCCATCAAGGCGGTTCTGTCCGGCTACAGCTACTTCCCCAACCAGGCGCTGAATTCGGTGCGCTCCACCATGGGGAATGCCAGCGAGGCCGATATGGTCGAGCGTCTGTCGGGGCGTGAGATGATGGTGTTGCAGCAATTGGCCCGTGGCAAGACCAACAAGGAGATCGCTGACGGTATGTTTCTTAGCAACAAGACGGTCAGCACCTACAAGACACGCTTGCTGCTCAAGCTCAATGCCCGCTCCCTGGTGGACCTGATCGAACTGGCTCAGCGCAACGGTCTGGTGTAGGGGAGGGCATAACGCCCTATATAGTCAGGGTAACCGGCAGAAAAAAGCCTCCGTCAGGGAGGCTTCCGGTGATCGACCGCTTGGTCAGAGGTCGAAATCGTAATCGGCCAATTGCTTTTGCAAGCGTCGCTCTTCCAGAAGATTGTCGATGGTGCGGCGTTTGCTCAGGTTGGTCTTGGCCACTTCTGCAACAGGTGCATCAGTTCCATCGTCATCCGACTCCACAAGGTCGTCTTCGATTTCCAATTGTTCTTTGCCAGTGCTCATAAGGTTAACTCCAGGCTAAGACTGCCGTTGGCGCTCCTTATAACGATAATCCGCGGGCGGGTAAAAAAGATTTTTTCAATCGTAAGATGAAGAAAATCAATGATTCCTCAATCGTCGGATGTCTTGTCTTTGTATTCACACAAATCTTCGATCCGACAGCTCCCGCAACGGGGCTTTCGGGCTTGGCAGACGTAGCGTCCATGCAGGATAAGCCAGTGGTGGGAATCGAGCAGGTAGGGCTTGGGCACGAACTTCATCAGTTGCTTTTCCACCTCCACCACGTTTTTCCCGCGAGCAATACCGGTGCGGTTGCTGACTCGGAAAATATGCGTATCCACGGCCATGGTGAGTTGTCGAAAGGCGGTGTTGAGCACCACGTTGGCGGTCTTGCGACCCACGCCTGGCAGGGCTTCCAATGCTTCACGGGTTTGCGGCACTTCGCTGCCGTGCCGCTCTATCAGCAAGCGACAGGTCTCGATCACATTCTTGGCCTTACTGTTGTAAAGGCCGATGGTCTTGATGTACTCCGACAGCCCTTCAACGCCCAGGGCATAGATTGCTTCAGGCGTATTGGCCACGGGAAATAACTTGGCCGTGGCCTTATTGACACCCACGTCCGTGGATTGGGCTGACAGGATCACCGCAATCAGCAGCTCGAACGGTGACGAGTAAGCCAGCTCGGTCTTGGGTTCAGGATTGTCTTCGTGAAGCCTGCGAAAAATTTCCAGGCGTTTTGCGGCATTCATGGGGCGAAATGTTCCTTGCAGACGGTCAGCGGGATGTCGAAGTGGAGAGCCCTGTGTGAGGCTCTGCGAGCGATAGTCCAAGCAGCATAAGCCTGACGGGCATCAATGTGTGTCATGGCCGCGCCGAAAAGGCCAGCAAGGCCAGGTTACGTGCCTGTTACAGCTCAGTCACCATGGCAATCCACCTGGCGTTGAGCTTCATCGAGTCTGTGCTGTGCATCCGCCAGTTGCTGCGCGTCGGCCTGTTGGTCCTGGGCCTTCTTCAACTCGGCGCGGCGCATCGCCAGCTGAATCTTCGCGCGTTTAAGGTCAGCAGAATTGCGGTTGGATTGTTTGGCTACCGGAGCGCCACTGAACTCCAGCGCTGCCAGGGCCTGCTCCGCCGCCTCGAACTGCTGCTGGAGGACAATCAGTTGCGATTGTTGCTCAAACGTCGGCGGATGCCCAAAGGCTTTCAAGGATTTGTGCAGTTGGGCACGGCTCATGGTTACATTGACCTTGGCCTTCTTCACTGCCGCATCGCGTGCTGCTTGTGCTGCGTCTATCGTCGTTACTTCTACAGGTGCCGAGCGCTTGGAGCGGGCCAGGCGTTCGGCGAGTTTGTGTGCTTCTTCGCGCTGCAGGCGCGCGTTACGTTGTTCGAAGCGGCGACGGGCGCGACTGCGTTTGACCTCGCGCTCAAGGCGTTCTTCATCATCGCTCGCCAAACCACCCACAAGCGCAACGACGCTGAGCGGCGCACGCATCTCGATGCAATCAACCGGACAGGGCGCCACGCAAAGGTCACAGCCGGTGCACTCGTCGATGATCACCGTGTGCATCAGTTTGGCGGCGCCGACAATGGCATCCACCGGGCAGGCCTGGATACATTTGGTGCAGCCGATGCACTCGGCCTCGCGGATGAAGGCGATTTGGGCGGGCCCGTCTCCTCGGGTGGTGTCCAGTTCCAGCATCGGCACGTTCAGCAATTGCGCGAGCCCAGCAATGGTCTCCTGACCACCGGGCGGGCACTTGTTGATAGCTTCACCCTTAGCAATTCCTTCGGCGTAAGGTTTGCAGCCTGGGTGCCCGCATTTGCCGCATTGGGTCTGCGGCAGCAGCGCGTCGATACGTTGAATGAGGTTCATGCTGAGATCGTTGTCATGCCGGTTGATTAAACAAACAGAGCCTGATTATCCGGCAGGCAAGAAGGGAGGCTAGCTGCAAAGCCCCGTCGCCGAAACGACAGGGCTTGTTGTGCAGATTTACTTGATGCGCTGACCCGGCTTGGCGCCACTGTCAGGGCTGAGCAGGTAGATTTCTTCACCGCCAGGCCCCGCCGCCATCACCATGCCTTCGGAAATACCGAACTTCATTTTCCGCGGCTTGAGGTTGGCGATCATCATGGTCAGGCGACCATCGAGTTTGGACGGTTCCGGATAGGCGCTCTTGATCCCGGAGAACACATTGCGCCGCTCATCGCCGATATCCAGCGTCAGGCGCAACAGTTTGTCGGCACCTTCCACCGCCTCGGCCTTGACGATGAGGGCAACGCGCAGATCGATGGCGGCGAAGGCGTCGAAATCGATTTCCGGGGACAGCGGATCCTTAGCCAGTTCGCCATTGCCGGCCGGTGCGGCGTCGCCGGTGTCGGTCTGGCTGGCGGCCAGGTCTTCTTTCGAAGCGTCAGTCATGGCTTGTACTTTCACAGGGTCGATGCGCGTCATCAGCGGCTTGAACGCGTTCAACGGGTGGTTGGCGAGCAAGGTGGCGTGGTCGTTCCAGGTCAGGGGGGCGACATTCAAGAACGCCTCGGCATCGGCGGCCAGCAGTGGCAGCACCGGTTTGAGGAAGATCACCAACTGGCGGAACAGGTTGACGCCCGTGGCGCAGATCGCCTGCACCTCAGCTTCTTTGCCTTCCTGTTTGTTCAGCGACCATGGGGCTTTATCTGCGATCCAGGCGTTGGCGCGGTCGGCCAGGCCCATGATCTCACGCATGGCGCGGGCGAAGTCGCGGGCTTCATAAGCATCGGCGATGCTCGGAGCGGCGGCCAGGAAGGCGTCGGTCAGTTCCGGTGCGGCATTCTCGGCCACCATCACGCCGGCATTGCCCTTGTGGATAAAACCGGCGCAACGGCTGGCGATGTTGACGACTTTGCCCACGAGGTCAGAGTTGACCTTCTGCACGAAGTCTTCCAGGTTCAAGTCCAGGTCGTCGACGCCACGGCCAAGTTTGGATGCGTAGTAGTAGCGCAGGTATTCCGGCGACAGGTGGTCCAGGTAGGTGCGCGCCTTGATGAAGGTGCCACGGGACTTGGACATCTTCTGACCATTGACGGTCAGGTAGCCGTGCACATTGATGCCGGTCGGCTTGCGGTAGCCTGAGCCTTCAAGCATTGCTGGCCAGAACAGGGCGTGGAAGTTGACGATGTCCTTGCCGATGAAGTGATACAGCTCGGCCGTGGACTCCTTGCTCCAGAACGCGTCGAAGTCCAGCTCCGGCGTGCGGTCGCAGAGGTTCTTGAAGCTGGCCATGTAGCCGATCGGCGCGTCCAGCCACACATAGAAGTACTTGCCTGGCTCGCCTGGAATCTCGAAGCCGAAGTACGGCGCATCGCGGGAGATGTCCCACTGCTGCAGCCCGGCATCCAGCCATTCTGCGATCTTGTTGGCCACGGCGTCCTGCAAAGTGCCGCTGCGGGTCCAGGTTTGCAGCATCTGCTGGAAATCCGGGAGCTTGAAGAAGAAGTGCTGGGAGTCCTTGAGCACCGGGGTGGCGCCGGAAATCGCCGACTTGGGATCCTTCAGGTCAGTGGGGGCGTAGGTGGCACCGCATTTTTCGCAGTTGTCGCCGTACTGGTCTTCAGTGCCACACTTCGGGCAAGTGCCCTTGATGAAGCGGTCGGCCAGGAACATTTTCTTTTCCGGGTCGAAATACTGGGTGATCGAGCGAGTGGCAATGTGGCCGGCTTCTTTCAATCGCAGGTAGATCTGGCTCGACAGCTCGCGGTTTTCTTCGGCGTGGGTCGAATGGAAGTTGTCAAAGTCCACCAGGAAATCGGCAAAGTCGGCGCTGTGTTCAGCCTGCACATTGGCGATCAGTTGTTCCGGCGTGATGCCTTCCTTTTCGGCGCGCAGCATGATGGCCGAACCGTGGGCGTCGTCCGCGCAGACATAAATGCATTGATTGCCGCGATGCTTCTGGAAGCGCACCCACATATCGGTCTGGATGTACTCAAGCATATGGCCAAGATGGATGGAACCATTGGCATAGGGCAGGGCGCTGGTGACGAGGATCTTGCGTGGCTCGGACATGGGGCTCGGCTACTTGATGAAACGGAGGTCGGCCACTATAAAGCGCCGGCAAATTTATTTCACCCCGTGGCGTTGTTTCAGCATCCTGCAAACTGTCGAAAGCATGCCGTTACGTGGCCGGAACGGTTAGGATAGCCGCCTGTTTCAGTCAGTCTTTTTCGGGAGTAGCCCATGAGCGCCGTGAATCGCGCAGCGGTGGAAGCCGTTCTTCGCCAGTACACCGACCCCTATTTGAACCAGGACCCGGTGAGCGCCGGCTGTGTGCGAGCCATTGAGGTCCAGGGCGATCAAGTCTCGGTCCAGTTGGAGCTGGGCTACGCCGCCGGCCTGTTCAAGAACGGCTGGGCACAGATGCTGCAGATGGCCATAGAAGGTTTGGACGGCGTACGTTCGGCCAAGGTCGATATTCAATGTGTCATCGCCGCGCACAAGGCGCAGGCGCAGATCCCGGGCTTGGCCAACGTCAAGAATGTGGTGGCAGTGGCGTCCGGCAAGGGCGGGGTTGGCAAGTCTACTACGGCGGCCAACCTGGCCCTGGCCCTGGCCCGCGAAGGCGCACGTGTGGGCATCCTCGACGCCGATATCTACGGCCCGAGCCAAGGCGTGATGTTCGGTATCGCCGAAGGCACGCGGCCGAAGGTCAAGGATCAGAAGTGGTTCGTGCCTATCGAGTCCCTGGGCGTGGAAGTAATGTCCATGGCGTTCTTGACCGATGACAACACGCCAATGGTCTGGCGAGGGCCGATGGTTTCCGGCGCATTGTTGCAACTGGTCACCCAGACAGCCTGGGGCGACCTGGACTACCTGGTCATCGATATGCCGCCCGGCACCGGTGATATCCAGCTGACCTTGGCGCAGAAGGTGCCGGTGGCGGGTTCAGTGATCGTTACCACACCTCAGGATCTGGCGCTGCTGGACGCGAAAAAAGGCGTGGAGATGTTCCGTAAGGTCAACATTCCGGTGCTGGGCGTCGTGGAAAACATGGCGGTGCATATCTGCTCCAATTGCGGTCATGCCGAGCATTTGTTTGGTGAAGGCGGCGGCGAGAAGCTGGCCACCCAGTATGGCGTCGAGCTATTGGCCTCGCTGCCGTTGTCGATGCTGATCCGCGAACAGGCTGATGGCGGCAAGCCTACGGTAATGGCTGAGCCTGATAGCCAAATCGCCATGATTTATCAGGAACTGGCCCGCCACGTGGGCGCGCGGATCGTGCTGCAGGAAGCGGCCTTGCCATCCATGCCGACGATCACTGTCAGCGAGGATTGACGCGAGGAGGGGGCGATTACGCTTTTGCGCAATGTCTCATGTAAGCATTCGCTTACTTTTTCGTAAGCGAATGGTTTTTTTCCTTGCCCTGGGTGGCTAAAAAATGCGAAAGACTTTTCTATCTTATTGAAACATAACAATTATTTAGGGGGGGTCTGTTACGTCGGCGTGCTGGAGTGGATGTAGCATCCCGTTGAACTTCCCTTGGAACTCTCTAACATCAGCCCTGTGTCCACGGATTGACACGGCCATCAAGGAACGATGGTTAAAGGAATATCGCGGGATGCGATTCATCAGGATGATGAAAAGGAATAAAGGGACTAAGGAAAAAATGTGGGCGGGTCATACCGCCCCTTTTTTCGCCTGTAGAAAAGTAAAAGCAGGTCCAGGAAATGCAAAAAGGCCCGCAAGGGGCCTTTTGAGGAACGGTGAGTTATCAGCGTTCGAGGTCGGCGATTTTGCCGGTCTTGCCATCCCACTCTTCGGCGTCAGGCAGCGCGTCTTTCTTCTCGGTGATATTGGGCCAGATATCGGCCAATTCAGCATTCAACGCGATGAAGTTCTCCATGCCGGCAGGCACCTCATCCTCAGAGAAGATCGCGTTGGCCGGGCATTCTGGTTCACACAGGGCGCAATCGATGCACTCGTCCGGGTGGATGACCAGGAAGTTCGGGCCTTCGTAAAAGCAGTCCACCGGACAGACTTCTACGCAGTCGGTGTACTTGCACTTGATGCAGTTGTCGGTGACGACGAAGGTCATTTCTAATTTTCTCCTCAGGCGGCGGCAGCGAAACCCTTAATGGCAGGGCTCGCGAGGTTCGGGAGCGATAGTCTGCAGGCCAGGCTAAAAGCCAGCAGCATCCCAAACCGCGCGAGAGTCTACCAGTTTGCAGGCCTGTGCGTTATATCCGAGTCTTCAGTGCATATAACATTTCGAGTGCTTTACGCGGCGTCAGATCGTCCAGCTCCAGCTTGGCCAGTTCATCCAGCACGGGATGGGGCAGGCTGGCGAAGAGATCGCTCTGATGTGGCGCGGCACTTTGTCGCTGAGTCTTGGCGGGACTGGCAACCGCAGTTTCGTGGGGTAACGCAGTGGTTTCCAGGCGACTGAGGTGTTCGCGGGCGCGGCTGATCACGTCGTTCGGCACGCCGGCCAGTTGCGCAACAGCCAGGCCGTAGCTCTGACTGGCCGGCCCCGGCAATACATGGTGCAGAAACACGATACGCTCGTTGTGCTCGGTCGCGTTCAAGTGCACGTTGGCCACCAGCGGCTCGCTTTCCGGCAGTACGGTCAGCTCGAAATAGTGGGTGGCGAACAGCGTGTAGGCGCGTAAATGTGCCAAGCGCTCGGCGGCGGCCCAAGCCAGGGACAGCCCGTCGAAAGTGCTGGTGCCGCGACCGACTTCGTCCATCAGCACCAGGCTGCGTTCGGTGGCGTTATGCAGGATATTGGCGGTCTCGCTCATTTCCACCATAAAGGTCGAACGCCCACCGGCCAGGTCATCGCTGGAGCCGATCCGGGTGAAAATCCGGTCTACCAGGGACAGCTCGCAACTGGCCGCCGGCACAAAACTGCCGATATGCGCCAACAACACGATCAACGCCGTCTGGCGCATGTAGGTAGATTTACCGCCCATATTCGGACCGGTGATCACCAGCATGCGGGTATCGTCATCCAGCGACAGATCGTTGGCGACGAACGGCGTGGTCAGCACCTGCTCCACCACCGGGTGACGCCCCTGCACGATGCGCATGCATGGCTCGGTGACGAACCGCGGACAGTTGAGGTCAAGGTTGAGGGCGCGTTCGGCCAGGTTGCTCAACACGTCCAGTTCCGACAACGCGGCAGCCGTGTCTTGCAGCGGCGCCAGTTGGCCGATCAGGTCTTCGAGCAGCGCCTCATACAGCATCTTTTCCCGCGCCAAGGCCCGGCTTTTGGCTGACAGTGCCTTGTCTTCGAACTCCTTAAGCTCTGGGGTGATAAAGCGTTCGGCACCTTTGAGCGTCTGGCGGCGCTGATAGTCGATCGGTGCCTGTTCGGCCTGTTTGCTGGGCAGCTCGATAAAGTAGCCATGCACGCGGTTGTAGCCGACCTTCAGATTGGCCAGGCCAGTGCGGGCTTTTTCGCGGGCTTCCAGGTCGATAAGGAATTGCCCGGCGTTTTCGCTCAGGGCTTGCAACTCGTCCAGTTCGCTGTCGTAACCGGTCTTCAGTACGCCACCGTCACGGATGATGGCCGGCGGGTTATCGATGATGGCTTTTTCCAGCAGCGCCGCCAGTTCCGGGTAGGTGCTGGTGGTCGCGGCCAGTTGTTGCAGGTGCGGTGCGTCCAGTTCCGTCATGGCTGCTTGCAACTGCGGCAGGGCGCCGAGCGCATCGCGCAGGCGCGCCAGGTCGCGCGGGCGCGCATTTCTCAGGCCGATCCGCGCCAGAATGCGCTCGATATCGCCAATTTCCTTGAGCTGCGGCTGCAGCTTTTCAAAGCGGTAACCATCCAGCAGGCAGGTGATGGAGGATTGGCGCGCTTGCAGCACCTTCAGATCCCGCAGCGGACGGTTCAGCCAGCGGGTCAGCAGGCGGCTGCCCATGGCGGTCTGGCAACGGTCGACCACCGATTGCAAGGTGTTGTCGCGGCCGCCGGCCAGGTTGGTGTCCAGTTCCAGGTTGCGACGGCTGGCGCCATCGAGCACCACTGTATCGTCCAAGCGTTCGTGGCGCAGGCTGCGCAAGTGCGGCAGGGCGGTGCGCTGGGTTTCCTTGGCATAGCTGAGCAGGCAACCGGCGGCGCCGATGGCCAGGGTCAGGGTTTCGCAACCGAAGCCTTTAAGGTCTTGCACGGAGAATTGCTGGCACAGGCTCTTGAGCGCCGAGTCACGCTCGAAATCCCACGGCGCGCGACGTTTGGTCCCACGCCGTTTTTCCGCCGGCAAATCCTTGGGCCAATCGTCCGGGATCAGCAACTCCACGGGATTGATGCGCTCCAGCTCTGCCAGCAGGTTCTCCCAGCCCTTGATCTCCAGAACTGTGAAATTGCCGCTGGTGATATCCAGCACGGCCAGGCCGAACAAGCGCTCATCCCCCAGCACCGCCGCGATCAAGTTATCGCGACGCTCATCCAACAGTGCTTCATCACTCACCGTACCCGGCGTAATGATGCGCACCACCTGACGTTCCACCGGGCCTTTGCTGGTGGCCGGATCGCCGATCTGCTCGCAGATCACCACCGACTCACCCAGCTTTACCAGCTTGGCCAGATAGCCTTCGAGGGAGTGGTAAGGAATCCCACACATCGGAATTGACTGCCCCGCCGACTGCCCGCGCGCGGTCAGCGTGATGTCCAGCAGCTTGGCAGCCTTCTTCGCGTCTTCATAGAAGATCTCGTAGAAATCGCCCATGCGGTAGAACATCAACTGATCAGCGTGCTGGTTTTTCAAGCGCCAGTACTGCTGCATCATCGGGGTGTGGGAGGACAGATCGGACGTGTTCTTACTCATCAGATAGTTAGCAAATTCGTTGAAAGGAGTGGGGCAAAGGTGGGGCGCTCGGCCCTGCTTATTGCAATGGCCGCAAGGTTAACATGTGAAGTCGGCGCTTCGCAGGTTGCAAACCGGTCTACAAAGCGCAGAGACGCTGCCCCTGATACAGCGCGACTTGTGCATAAAATATGCAAATTAGCATTTGCCAAGCTGCAAAACACCCGGCACTATCGCCGTTATGCAAAAACGCAACGTTTCTATCGTATTAAGAGAATTGCTGGACCGCGACCGGATCTCCCCCACGGAGCTTCACCGGCGTACCGGTGTGCCTCAGTCCACGCTGTCTCGGATCCTCAGCGGCAAGATTGTCGATCCGTCTGACAAGCATATCTCCCGCATTGCCGAATACTTTGGCGTGAGCACCGACCAACTGCGAGGGCGCGTGGCCGTAGGCGCTGCGCGGGACGACGGGCGCGACCCGATGCATTCGGAACTCAAGGACATAAGCCTGTGGGACGACGACACCCCTATCAATGACGATGAGGTGTCGATCCCCTTTCTGCGCGAGGTTGAATTGGCTGCTGGATCAGGAAGATTCGTCATCGAGGAAAGCGAGAAAGCCAGCCTGCGTTTTGGAAAGCGCAGCTTGCGACACAATGGTGTGCAATTCGACCAGGCCAAGTGTGTGACGGTGCGCGGCAACAGCATGTTGCCAGTGCTGCGCGATGGCGCCACCGTTGGGGTCAATGCGGGCAAGAGCGGCATCGGCGATATCGTCGATGGCGATCTGTATGCCATTAATCACAATGGCCAATTGCGGGTCAAACAGCTCTATCGCCTGCCATCCGGGATTCGTCTGCGCAGCTTCAACCGCGACGAGCATCCGGACGAGGACTACAGTTTCCAGGAAATCCAGGACGAGCAGATCAGTATCCTCGGCCATGTGTTCTGGTGGGGCATGTACGCGCGTTAACCCAATTCAGTAGGACAAAACCCGCCAAGCAGCGGGTTTTTTTTCGCCTGCAAAAAGCCAGTAACCCCTTGAATCCCCAAGCCAAAAATGCACAAGGGCATATCCGGAGTGAAAATAAATGCATTTACGCATTGACTGTATATGCATACATGCATATTCTTCATCTCAAGCCAGCCAACAAGGCCTGGTGGAGGCGGCAAGGATGCTGCCGAGGATGACAAGGAAGGCACGCAACATCGGCAAGGACGCCATCACAGCGATGGCAGGGATGCCAGGCAATACCGGCAAGGATGCCGACGCTCTTTAGTGACACCGCTTTACAAGAAACAGGCAGCGATGAACCGGCCTTAACGGTTCAGAGGGTTGGCAACTGACCCGGGTGTGCAGCGTAAAGCACCAGAAGCAGTTATCCGGCAGACAGGGATCGTGGTCGGAAAAACATTGAGGAAAGAACCGTACCGCGCCAGTAGCGCCGAAGGTTCGAGGACAGCATTACTGAAAAGCCCGGGCAACCGGGCTTTTTGGAATGCCTACCTATAAATGGATTTACCCGGAAAACCGGCATTCAGCCGGCATTGCTCAGCCAGGAGGCGTGACATGACAAACGAGCAGCAAGCGTTAGCGGAAATGCCTATCTGGCTGGTGATTGCACTGGCCTTGATCGGCGGGGTATCCGGCGAAATGTGGCGCGCCGACAAGGAGGGCGCCCGCGGTTGGTCGTTGATCCGGCGCCTGGCCTTGAGGTCTGGCGCGTGCATGGTGTGCGGGGTTTCGGCCCTGATGCTGTGTTACGCCGCCGGCATGTCGATCTGGACAGCCGGTGCCATCGGCTGCCTCACCGCCATGGCGGGGGCCGACGTAGCCATCGGTCTTTATGAACGCTGGGCGGCCAAGCGTATCGGGGTCAACCAGACACCGACTTCGCGGCCCGATCAGCAGTAATTGCTGCAAGGACGCGACCCTATGACACTTATCGAAAAACCTTCCCAACTGCCCATCGCGATCGCAGAAATGCTCAAGCTGGCGTTCCCGCACCTGCGGGTGGGCAATCACCAGGATTTCAACGGCGCCACGGGTGCCAGCGGCATTTTGATCGGCGTGGAGCGTAACGGCCCCGGAATACGCGCCCTGGACGGGCGTAAGGCGCATGCCTTGTCGGTGTCTCTCAAAGTCACGGTTGCCAGCGGCGCGGCGCCCTTTGACGCCTGCGACTTGGCCAGCCAACTGATGGATCTGGCCCTGGACAACCGCTGGGGGCTGCCGGCCGAGCAATGCGACCTGCCCATGGCCATTGTGGCAGCACCCTCCGTTCTGGGCTCCAGCGAAACGGACTACGACACCTGGACGGTGGCCTTCAGCCAAACGCTCTATCTGGGGCCGCCGCTGCTCGAAGATCCTGCGGGTAAACCGCTGTTTGCCTGCACCTGGGAAGTCTCGAATATCGACGATCCCGATCAATATCGACCTCTGCAGGAGTAGACCATGTTCGACGCGTTACTACGCATGCAACTGGGGCCGATCATCGAGCGGCTGGCGCAAATGGAGGCCCAGCTCGAAGACTTGTACCGCCGCGCCGACAGTTTTTGTCGGATTGGCGTATGTGAGGAAGTCGATGCCGCCAGCCACACATGCAAGGTTCGGCATGGCGATTTGCTCACCCCGGCCATTCATTTTTTCAACCCCAGCGCCGGTGCGCAGACGGAAACCCGCATCCCATCTGTGGGCGAGCAATGCCTGCTGCTCAACTATGCCGGTGGGGAAGGGGGGACGCAGTCCGTGGCCCTGTTCGGCCTCAACAGTAGTCAGTTTCCGCCTGTCTCCCGTGTGGCGACGTTGACGCGTCGCCTTTATCAGGACGGGACGCAAAGCGATTACGACGATGCCACTCACCTGTTCAATTGGCGCAACGGGCCCACCACCGTCACGGGCTCACGGGAGCAGGTCGTCGCCCAGATCGGTGGCGCCAGCCTGGTGCTGACGGCCGACAGCATCGCCCTGCAATTGGGGGCTACCGGTCTGCGGCTGGATGCCGGCGGGGTGCATTTAAGTGGCCCGGTGGTGGATCACCAGGGCCGTGTGATCAGCAGCGCATAAGGATTTGCCATGCTCGGAATCGATAGAAACACCGGGGCAGCCGTGGATGACTGGCTGCATTTCGTACAGCGCGCCACCCGAGCGCTGACCACTCCCATAGGCACTCGCCAGAAGCGCCCGCTGTACGGCTCGATGATCCCGCAACTGCTTGGTCAGAACCTGGGCGACGACCTGCTGATCCTCGCCCAGAGCCATGCCGCGCAGGCGTTCTACAACACCCAGAATGGCATCGCGGATTTTCAACCCGAGGTCATCGTCGCCACGCGGCAAGGCGCTGGTTTGTTGCTGCGTTTTGCCGGCACCTGGAAAAACCGTCAACAAACCTTCGAGGTCGTGACATGAGCATGTTGATCCCCGGCCAGAACCAACTGGCGGAGCCGGCGCTTATCGCCGTGGAGGCTTTCGAGCCATTGTTGGCGGAATTCAAGGCGTTCGTCATCGATTACGTGGCCACCCGCGCGCCGCAAAGCGCGCCCAAACTCAAGGCCAGTCTGGACAATGAAAGCGAATTATTGACCCTGGCCCTGGAAGCGTTTTGCGTGCGCCTGCAAACCCATGAACGCAAGTACAACGCCCGTATCAAGCAGATGCTGGCGTGGTGGGCAACCGGCAGCAACTTGGATGCACGCCTTGCCGACATGGGGCTGGAGCGCCAAGTGCTCGACCCTGGCGACCCGGCCGCATTCCCGCCGGTACCACCCATTCTGGAAAGCGACGACGATGCCCGTCTGCGCTACTACCTGGCACCCCATGCACCGGCGGCAGGCTCGCGGATGCAGTATCGACGCGAGGTCTTCACCCTGGGTGAACGGCCGTCGGTCAAGGTGCAGAGCGCCACTCCCGGCGTGGTTACCGTCAGCTACACCTTCGACCCGGACGGCTACGCGGCCCAAGTCAAGGATGGCAATGCGCGGCGCACCGCTCCAGGCGAAGTCATGGTCACGGTACTGTCCAGGGAGGGCGACGGCAGCGCATCCGCCGAATTGCTTGACGGCGTGCGACGACATTTCGCACGGCCGGATGTAAGGCCGGAAACCGATCTGGTCAGCGTGCAGAGTGCGCAGATCCTGCCGTACAAAATCCGCGTCGTGGCCAAGATCAACGCCGGGCCGGATTCCGGGTTGACCCAAGTGGCGGCTCAACGCCTGCTGCAAACCTACGCCGACTCCTGCCATCGCCTCGAAGGACGCGTCGACCCCAGTTGGATCGACTACGCCATTCACAGTGCGGGCGCGGCGCAGTTGCAGATTCTCGAACCTCTGGAACCGATCATCACCACAGCCTTCCAGGCCCCTTATTGCACCGGTGTCGAGGTGGAGGTGCGCACGCTATGAGTGAAAGCAAAGCGAGCCTGTTGCCGGCCAATAGCTCAGCACTGGAGAAAGCCCTGGACCTGGGCTTCGGCACCCTGCTGGACCGCGTCGTACCGCCGTTTCCCGCGCTGATGAACCCGCTGCAAACCCCCGTCGAATTTCTGCCGTACCTGGCCGCCGACCGGGGTGTCAGCGAATGGAATACCCAAGCCAGCGAAACGGAAAAACGCCTGACCGTGGGGCTTTCCTGGCAGATCCAGCGTCAGGCGGGCACGCCCAAGGCGTTGATCCATGCGGTGGAGTCTTTGGGTTTTACGCCCAATATCAGCGCCTGGTATCAGCAGCGGCCGCTGGGCCTGCCGTACACCTTTGACGTGCAGGCAATTGTGGGGCGCAGTTGGTCCAGCGGTGACCACAACCGGCTGATTCGGCGTATCAACGCAGCCAAGAGCGAGCGTGATCAGGCCACCATCACCATTGTCCACGAGACCTTGGGCGGCCTTTCGATCAGCAGCGCGCTCGACCCGCCGTTGAGTGACAGTGAGTTTTCCCTGCGGGGCGCTCTACCCGAAACAGTGCTGGGCGCCCGGCTTACCCAAACCGGCGCAGCCCTGCACTACACCATTAACGACTACGACCTCAGGGCGCAGCCATGACAGATGACATTACGCGCCTGGTGCGCTTCACCGCCAAGGGATTGGATGAAGTGCTGCAGGCAAAGAACCAGGGTTTGAAAGGTGAAATCACCCACATTGGCGCCGGCACCGGCCGCTACAACCCGGACGGCAGCGAAGTGGCCTTGCGCGACGAACGCCAACGGGTCGCCATCGTGGATTACGAAGACCTGGGCAACCACCAACTCAGGATGGCCGCGCTGTTTGACGGCGACGGGGAATATGAAATTGGCGAGTTTGGCTTTTATCTCGCCAGTGGGACGCTGTTGGCGGTGTATTCCGTCGCAGGAAAGTTGCTGACGTATAAAGCGGCGGCGGCTCGGGTGCTGCAGAAGTTCACGCTGGATGTTTCGCCGTTGCCGGGGGATAGCGTGGTGATTGTGGTGGGGACTGAAAGCTTGAACGTTCTTATTGCTAATGAGTTGGCAGTGATCGCTACTGCCAATATCGACAATATGGCTCGGCATCTAGGTTTGCTATTTCGTGTTGGAGAACTCGGCCGAGCATAGTTTAAGTGTTGGATAACTTATTTGGTCTCGCGATTTGTCATTCGGTAAGAGTGCGTCGAGGCATTAAAGTGGTAAAAAGGAGCTACTATTTTGAGTACGGAAACGCAAATAGCTAACTTGGTTCAGGCTTCAAATAACCTGACAAATGCCGTGAATGGAAAAATTGATGCTATCGACGCGAGAATGAATCAGGCGCGTGCAGAGTTTGATCAGTTTCGAGCGTTAAAAGATGTCGTTGGTGCCATTGGTGAGCCGGGGACACTTCTGATGAGTGTCTTTCAAGGCATGATTTGGGGGACTGGTGCTCCTTACGATGTTGGCGCTGCTGGAGGGCTGGTTGCAACGGATCTCGGGTCGTCATTGAATGTGTACGCTCATTTCAAACTGCCGTTTTCCATTAATACCGATGATCAGATGTTTTGGCTGAATATCCGTGGCTATAGTTACGGTAGCTCTTTAGTGTTGGATGAGACATTTGCAGGTTACGTTTACTCGCCTCAGAGAGCAGTTATCAATCAGTCATGCTTTGGAAAGTTTGAGCCAGCTATTTATGCGGATACTGCGGGTAATGCGATCTGTCGCATAAAGATTCCTAATGTATATGTGACATCTTTGCGAATTGATACTATGCAGATTGGTCATTACCATTCGATTGGTGTGGGCGAATTAAAGTCTAAACTTTCTCTTTCTCCAACGGTGGTTTTCTAAATGAGCGAATTTTCTGCAGAAACTGTTCCGTCGCGTATCCTTAGCAAGGCAGGTTTGGAACTCTTAGAATGGGCATGTATCCGAGTCCGTCGAGATCAACTGTTGAGCGAAACGGATTATACCCAAGTTCAGGACAGCCCCCTTAATGATGAGCAACGTATTCAGGTTGCAAATTACCGGAGAGCTTTGCGGGATGTTCCGCAAAATGTTGGAGATCCATTCATCGTGGCATGGCCTGAAAAGCCCGCCTTTCTGAAATAGCCACCGCGAAAGCGGTTTTTTTTCGCCTCCCCAAAGCCCCTCCTCAAGGGGCTTTGGCGTTCTCAACCGGAGAAACCCACCTATGCCTACCCGCCAAACCTACACCGTCCTCATCCCATTCCCTACCGGAGGCGGCCATTGGTCCACCGTTGGTCAGGAACTGGAACTGCTGGACGTCGAAGCATCCGCCCTGCGCACCGCTGGCCGTCTGGAACTGACCAGCGTCCTTAACTCCACCCCGAAGAAGGCTGAATAACCATGGCTGAGGTTCTGAACTTCGAGCACAACGGTATTACCGTCAATGCCACCGAATCCCCCGAGGCCATGGGTGGCCTGGGTGATAACGTCATCGGTCTGGTCGGCACCGCGCCGAACGCCCATGCGTCGATTCCAAAAAATGCGCCGTTTCGCATCAATAGCTTCACCACCCAGGCGCTGCTGGACACCACCGGTGCCGAGTCGGGCACGTTGTTCCACGCCGTCTACCAGATTCTCAAAGTGGTGAAGGTGCCGGTCTACGTGGTGATCGTCGAAGAGGGCGCCACTGCGGCCGATACGCTCAACAATGTGATCGGTGGTAACGACCCGGTCACCGGCCGCAAACTGGGCCTGGCCGCGCTCGCCAGCGTGCCTGAAGAC
Source organism: Pseudomonas rhodesiae (assembly GCF_013285305.1). NCBI lineage: Bacteria > Pseudomonadati > Pseudomonadota > Gammaproteobacteria > Pseudomonadales > Pseudomonadaceae > Pseudomonas > Pseudomonas rhodesiae. The sequence goes on from NZ_CP054205.1 coordinate 1,513,954, forward strand.
CTGACCATCATCGGCGCCCCCGGCTTCACTGGCACCAAGGCCGTGGCCGGCGAGTTTGCCTCGTTCGGCAAGCGCATCAAGGCGCGTGTCGTGCTCGATGGCAAAGATGCCAGCGTCGCCGACCAAGTGGCCTATAGCGGCGAACTGGGCGGCGCCGACCTGGGTTTCGACCGCTGCCTGCTGGTGCACAACATGCCGTCGGTGTACTCCAAGGCGGCGAAGAAAAACGTGTTTCTGTCGCCGTCGTCTCTGGCGATCGCCGCGCTGGCCAAGGTCAAGCAGTGGGAGAGCCCGGGTAATCAGGTGACGTTCGCCGAGGACGTTTCCCGCGTGGTCGAGTACAACATCCTCGACACCTCCACCGAAGGCGACCTGCTCAACCGTTATGGCGTGAGCTACTACGCGCGCACCATCCTCGGCGGCTTTTCGTTGCTGGGTAACCGTTCCATCACCGGCAAATTCATCAGCTATGTCGGCCTGGAAGATGCCATCAGCCGCAAACTGGTCAAGGCCGGCCAGAAAGCCATGGCCAAGAACCTCACCAAGTCCTTCATGGATCAGGAGGTCAAGCGCATCAACGACTGGCTGCAAACCCTGGTCGCCGACGAAACCATTCCCGGCGCCAGCGTGTACCTGCACCCGGAGTTGAACAGTGTCGAAAAGTACAAAAACGGCACCTGGTTCATCGTCATCGACTATGGCCGCTACGCGCCCAACGAACACATGATTTATCAACTCAACGCCCGTGATGAAATCATCGAGCAGTTCCTGGAGGACGTTCTCTAATGTTTACCAACCGAGTCAGACAGGCCATTGCGGCCACCCTCCAAGGCCTGCCGTTGTCCGCGACGGTGGAAGAGTTCACTCCGCCGAAGATCGAGTTCGAGATGGAACCCATGTCCGGTGGGCGCTTTATCGCCGAGGAAATGGCCAAGAGCGGCAAGGTGCTCAATGCCACGCTGGTCCTCCAGGGTGCCGGTCCTGAAATCATGCTGGCGCTGGGCGTGCGCATGGGTGACGACATCCTGCTCAACGTACGTGAAGCCGGTCAGGACCAGGACGGCAAGACGTATTTCACCTACCACACCGTCGGCGGCAAGCTCAAATCCCTGGATGAAGCGAAGCTGAAGATGGGCGAGAAGGCGCTCACCACGCTGGAGTTGTCCTGCCGCACCTACAATCGTCTGGAAAACGGCATCCCGGTGATCGACATCGACGTGCGCACCCAGAAATTCGTGCTCAACGGCGTCGATATCCTGGGCGATGCGCGCCGCGCTGTGCTGATGCCTTAAACCCCTGGGGGCGGGTGCGCTCGCCCCTTGCTTGAACAAGGAATTGCCCCATGGCCTGGATGCCACCGCTGCATAGGTTGCTGTCTGCGATCACCGCCGATACCGGCGCGAAGATCGAGCAGGTGCAACTCAAACCGCTGTACTACGCCGCGCAAAAAGACGCGCTGGCCCGGGCCGGTGACGACGAGGACGATCGGTTCTTTGAACTGGCGAAACTCGCCACTGGCCTGTCGGAAAAAGAACTCGACCAGCTCAAGCGCCCAGACTACGTGTCTATCGCTCAGTACGTACACGAGATGTCGACGCGACCTGCTTCATTCTTTCTCAACGAACCTCAGCAGTCGTCCCACGACCAGCCCATCCAACTGCTATTGCCCCTGGACGCAGCCGGCCGAACCCTGAATGAACTGCCCCTGGAAATGCCCGCCCTGCGCGCCACCAAAGTGATGAAAAAACTCGCCACCAACAAAGAACGCGCCGAGTTTATCACTGCCCATTGCACCGGCTTGATGATCCCGGATCTCGCGGGGTTGACCGTGCCGGACTGGACGGAATTGCAGGAGCGCATCGACGATTTTTTAAATCAACCGGCGGACTTCTTTCGGAACGCGACATCGACGTGATCCTCGATGTGGTGCCGCTGGTTTACTCGGTAAACGAAGCGGAAATTCTCGACTGGGACGCCGCAAAAGCACTGCGCCGCTACGACATTGCGATCACTCGCCTTGGGGTTAAACAGGAGTAAAGCGAGATGCAAGAGACTCAATATGCGACCCGGCTCGCGGTGCAAGACAACCGCTGGATGCTCGGTGACGCGGATCTGGGCAGTGTGCTCGCACCGTTCTCTGCAAGCTTGGCCGCGCCTGAACGCGAGGCTCCATCACCGCAATCGACGCTCAGCTCGGCGCTGGTTACCGTCAGCGTGGACCTGAATGCGTTGACCCTGGAGCAGGTACGGTTGCGCGAGACGCTGGAGACGCTCAACACGACGTTGTTCATCACCGGCGCTGCCCTGACCGCCCCGGCCCTGAGCCCCGCGACCAGTGAGACGAAGAAAACGCCGGAAGAAAAAAAGCCTGCCGAATCCTCCGCCACCCAATTGCTCAAGTGGGCCGGTGAAGGCTTGGCGGATTCATTCAGAACCAAGGTTTCAGACAAGGTGCTTGAAGCGACCCTGGGCAAAATCCCCGGCATCGGTGCGGTGTTTCAGGGGGGCGGCAAGGGCGGTGACACTTGCTGCGCGGGTGTCAGCGAGGCGCTGCGGGGGCGTGAGCGTTATGGGCCCAACAAGGCGTCTGGGAGGAGAGGGCCAGGCAAGCCCACGTTCATGAAGTCAAGGCGCAGTCCCCCCCGAACCTCTTTGAGTTTGTTCGCCACGGTGCGCAGCCTCTTCGAGAAGGTAAGCAAGGTATTCGAAGGTCCGCGCCTTGGGTTCAATGCCTCGACGATTGCTCCACGCGCAGCGGCCCCTTCGAGCCTGGCTGGCGCCGCGACCCGACTGGAGTCATCCGTCGTGCGCAGGCTGGGCCCGCTGAAGTACGTCGACACCACGATGGCCGTCGTGCAAGGCGTGCGCCAGGGCGATGCCAAAGCCGTTGGCAGTGGCCTCAGCGCCGCCGGTGGCGCCTGGGCTGGCGCATCGGCCGGGGCTGCACTTGGCACGCTGGTTTTTCCCGGTATCGGTACCGCCGTCGGTGGTGCAATCGGTGGCTTGCTGGGCAGCGAAGCGGGCAGTTGGCTCGGCGACAAACTGTTCAGTTCAAGTGATCGCCTGCCTGCGCCGAATGCCCTGAGCAAGGAACTCAACAGTGCTCGCACCGACAACGTCCAGGTCACGATCTCGCCGAGCATCCAGATCACTGGCGTCAACCCCGCCGATGCCCAGCAAGTGGTCAACCAAGTGCTCCAGGCCCTGCAATTCCAATGCATGCCCATGGTGACCGATTCCCTCGGCATTCGACGCAACGCGGCATTGGCCGACCCCGGAGGTGATTGATGCGACAACAGATGATATTGGGCGATTTTATCTTTGGCCTCTCCCGAGGTTTTGCCTACGCCACGCTCACCCACAGCAGTTACGGGGGCTGGAGCAACCTCGAAATCATTGCCAGCAAGCCGCAGTCCCGTCAGAGCGGTCAGGCTCTGGAGAAACTCACGTTTGGCGGCACGGCAATGTACGCCGTAGGTATGCAGCGCCTGGACAAGTTGCGCGCCTTGCAGAATGCGCGGGCACCGCTGCCGCTGGTCGACGGGATCGGCCGGAACTGGGGGCTGTGGCGCATCAACGCCGTGGTGGAAAACCAAAGCCATGTGATCGACGACGGCACCGCCATGGTCATGTCCTGGAGCCTTGAATTGGAGGAGTTCGTCAATGCGTAGAGTGCGAAGTATTGCCGGGGATTCGGTCAACCTGCTGCTGTACCGCGAGTTGGGGCGCTGTGACGACGCTGCTGAAGAAACCCTCTGGCGCCTGAACCCCGAACTGGCCGAGCACGGGCCGGTATTGCCGGCGGGCGTGTGGGTGGTGGTGCCGGAGTTGCACGCCCGGCCAGCGGCATTGCGGCCGATTTCGACCTGGGATTGAGGAGGCCATATGACACAGGGATTCACCCCGGTCGTTGAGTTCTACGGTGCCAATGCGGCATTGCTCAATCAACGTTTGATGCACTGGAGCCATACCGATGCCGCCGGTATCCAGACCGACCGACTGGAACTCACGCTCAATACCGAGGGCCTGGAAGGGTTGCCGAGCTTGAGCGGCAAGATCGGCATGCGGGTCGGCTATCAGGAGTCGGGCCTGGTGGAGAAGGGCGAATTCGTCATCACACAGCGAACACCAGTGCTGTTTCCGATGCGCCTGATGATCGTCGCCACCGCCGCACCTTTCAGTGCCGCGGACCCCAGCCATTACCGGCAGCGCCGCTCCGCCAGTTACGGCCCCACCACCCTGGGCGCGCTGTTTCGTCAGTTAGTCAGCCGGCATGGCTATTCACCCCGGGTGGCACCGGCGCTGGAAGGCATTCCGATTCCCCATATCGATCAATCCAACGAAAGCGACATGGCGTTTATCACGCGCCTGGCCAATCGCTATAGCGCCATCACAAAACCGATCAACGAACTGTATGTGTTGGCGGAAGCCGGCAAGGTCCACTCGCTTTCCGGGCAACCTCTGCCGGAGGTGACGTTATCCGTGACCCAGGACAACCGACCCGGTGACCAAGCGTTCATCACAGCCAGGCTCGACGAGCAATCGCGCTCTAAGTACATGGGGTGCCGTGTGACCTGGTGGGATGCGGCTGGGGGCAAACAGCACGTCGTGCAAGTCGGCATTGCGCCGTTCAAAACCTTGCGCCAACGCTGCCAGAACGAAGCCGAAGCCCGCGCTGTGGCCGAAGGCGAACTGCGGCGCGTGGGCCGTGAAGGTTTGAAATTACAGGTCGATTGTCCAGGCAACCCGCTGCTCGCCGCTGAAGGGTTGCTGCTGCTGGATCAGAGCTGGCCGTCCTATATGCAAGGGCGCTGGTCGATCACCCAAGTGACCCATGTGGGTGACCCGACGACGGGGTATCGCAGTTCGATTGTGGCGGGCGGGTTGTCGATCTAGACCTTCTTACAGAGTAGAAACCATGCTGATTACGCTTGCCCAGCTTGTCCACGTCATGCCAGCAGCCCGCCTCGTAGCGGGTGTTTTTTTGCCCGCCATAAATGCGGCGATGGAACGGTACGCTATCGACACCCCCCAACGCATCGCTGCCTTTCTCGCTCAGATCGCTCACGAATCCGGCGAGCTGCAATACCTGCGCGAATTGGGCAGCCACCAATACCTGAGCAAATACGACACCGGCACCTTGGCTGCGCGCCTGGGCAATACGCCCGAAGCGGATGGTGACGGTCAGAAGTATCGGGGCAGGGGGCTCATCCAGGTTACCGGCCGTCGAAACTATATGACGTGCAGTCGGGCCCTATTCGGCGACGATCGCCTGTTGGCTCAGCCTGAACTGCTTGAGCAGCCCCGGTGGGCGTGTGAGTCGGCGGCTTGGTATTGGGCAAGCAATGGTCTGAACGCGTTGGCCGACAAGGATCAATTCACCACGATTACGCGCCGCATCAATGGTGGGCTCAATGGCCTGGAGCAGCGCATGCAGCTGTGGGCGCGGGCGAAGGCGGTGTTATGCGGTTCTTAACGTCCTACCGTTTGCTCGGCTATTTCCTGCTGGTGGCGATGGCGGCGGGGCTGGCCTGGCAGGTGCAGGTCTGGCGGTATGAGGCGCAGATCCAACGGTTGGCGGCGATACATGCCCGGGAGCTCGATCAACAAACCCAGTTGGCCGTGCGTCAACAACAGGCCGAACACGACAAGCGACTGGCCCTGGAGCAGAAGCTCAGCGCCAACGATCAACAACACGCGCAGGAGTTAAGCGATGCACAACGTCATCAGGCTGCTTTGCGTGATCGCCTGGCCACTGCTGATGTGCGGTTGTCAGTCCTTCTCGACACCCGCGACCCCGCCAACGGTTGTGCAGTGCCAGCCCCCACCACCGCCAGCGGCCTGGTTCATGCAACCCCGCGAGCCCGACTTGACCCGGCGCATGCTCAGCGAATTATCGCCATCACCGACGACGGCGATAACGCCCTGATTGCCTTACGAGCGTGCCAGGCCTACGTGCGAACCATCGCCCGTTAGCATCTTGATGCAGCCGGTGGCTTGCGTGCGCGATCGGCTCCTGTAGGGTAGGCGAACGCCCGCCCACTCCAGGAGACGACCGTGAACGAGATCACTCAACTTGCCGCTGAACTGGGCCGCCGCCTGCAGGTGCTCAATGCACATGTCACCACGGCAGAGTCCTGTACCGGTGGCGGCATTGCCGAGGCTATTACGCGGATTCCCGGCAGTTCGGCCTGGTTCGAGGCCGGTTATGTCACCTACTCCAACCGGCAGAAGACTCGACAGTTGAATGTTCCCGACGAGCTGTTTGCCAAAGTAGGGGCCGTGAGTCAGGAAGTTGTGGAGGCGATGGTGCGCGGCGCCCAGGAGAAAAGCCTGGCGCGATTCGCCGTGGCGGTCAGCGGCGTGGCGGGGCCGGATGGTGGTTCGCCGGAAAAACCGGTGGGTACCGTTTGGCTGGCGTTCGGCGTGGGGGATGAGGTTACGGCGCAGCGCGAGCACTTCAAGGGCAACCGTGACGAGGTCCGCCGACAAACGGTCAAGGCCGCGCTAGAGGGCTTGTTGCGACGAGCTGCAGTAGAAATAGAAAAACAGGGGTAGGCGTTCTCCGATCTTTGTGGAACAATACTGTCTACTTATACAGGTGTTGGCCGTCAGGCCTTATTGATTACGTGAGGACTTTAATGGACGACAACAAGAAGAAAGCCTTGGCTGCGGCCCTGGGTCAGATCGAACGTCAATTCGGCAAGGGTGCCGTAATGCGTATGGGCGATCACGACCGTCAGGCGATCCCGGCTATTTCCACTGGCTCTCTGGGTCTGGACATCGCACTCGGCATTGGCGGCCTGCCCAAAGGCCGTATCGTTGAAATCTACGGTCCTGAATCTTCCGGTAAAACCACCCTGACTCTGTCGGTGATTGCCCAGGCTCAAAAAATGGGCGCCACCTGCGCGTTCGTCGATGCCGAACACGCCCTGGATCCAGAATACGCCGGCAAGCTGGGCGTCAACGTTGACGACCTGCTGGTTTCCCAGCCGGACACCGGTGAGCAGGCCCTGGAAATCACCGACATGCTGGTGCGCTCCAATGCCATCGACGTGATCGTGGTCGACTCCGTGGCGGCCCTGGTACCCAAGGCTGAAATCGAAGGCGAAATGGGTGACATGCACGTGGGCCTGCAAGCCCGTCTGATGTCCCAGGCGCTGCGTAAAATCACCGGTAACATCAAGAACGCCAACTGCCTGGTGATCTTCATCAACCAGATCCGTATGAAGATCGGTGTGATGTTCGGTAGCCCGGAAACCACCACAGGTGGTAACGCGTTGAAGTTCTACGCTTCGGTCCGTCTGGATATCCGCCGTACTGGCGCGGTGAAAGAAGGCGACGAGGTTGTCGGTAGCGAAACCCGTGTCAAAGTGGTGAAGAACAAGGTAGCTCCACCTTTCCGTCAGGCCGAATTCCAGATTCTCTACGGCAAGGGTATCTACCTGAACGGCGAGATGATCGACCTGGGCGTGTTGCACGGCTTCGTCGAGAAATCCGGGGCCTGGTATGCCTACAATGGCAGCAAGATCGGTCAAGGCAAGGCCAACTCGGCCAAGTTCCTGGCGGATAACCCGGACATCGCCGCTGCGCTTGAGAAGCAAATTCGCGACAAGCTGCTGACTGCCGCGCCAGACGTAAAAGCTGCCGCCAACCGTGAGCCGGTTGACGAGATGGAAGAAGCCGACACCGACATCTGAAGCAAACGATGACTGTTGTACTGGATACACTCGTCGCCGTTAGGCGCACTGCAATGGACCTGCTCGCTCGCCGCGAGCATGGTCGAGTCGAACTGACGCGTAAATTGCGCCAGCGCGGCGCAGAGCCCGAGATGATCGAAGCCGCCCTCGACCGTTTGACGGAGGAGGGCCTGCTTTCCGAATCCCGTTACCTGGAAAGTTTTGTTTCCTACCGAGCCCGGTCCGGCTATGGTCCTGCACGAATTCGCGAAGAACTGAGCCAGCGCGGTTTGCAGCGTAGCGATATCGATCTTGCTTTGCGTGAGTGCGGTATCAACTGGCAGTCGCAACTGGAGGATACCTGGCGTCGCAAGTTCTCTGGTCATCTGCCGATTGATGCCAAGGAGCGTGCGAAACAAGGTCGATTCCTGAGCTATCGCGGGTTTTCAATGGATATGATCAGCCGTTTGCTCAGCGGTCGAGAGATGGACGACTGAGTAACGCAGATTCGTTCCGGCGAACGGCTACATAACCCCTGGTCGTTTAATACGATCCCCCGATACACCCTAAAAGGCCCGCTATGAAAATAGCGGGCCTTTTCGCATTTCTGAATTCACGCTGGCTCTGGTGTCACTCGCTGCTGCGCCGTGCCCTGGGCATGGGCCCAGTTCTCTGGCAGGTTGATGTAGTCCACCAACTCTCGCAAACGGCCTTGATCTCGCCCGTTGAAATTGAACACCAATCGCGTCAAATGGCTGAATTTCGGCTCATCATGTTCCTCCCCGGTATAAGCCAGTTGCTGGAACTCGCCACTCAAACGCAGGCTGGCGAATTCAGTCTGCAGATGCGCCAAGGCCTGTTCGCTGAGCGGATGGTTCATGCGCATCACAAACTCCCGTTTGAGCCAGCGTGTGGAGTGGAAGTTGGCGTAGAACTGATTGATTTCGTCCACGGCCTCTTCAGCGCTGTACACCAACCGAACCAGCTTGAGATCGGTCGGCAGAATGTAGCGATTGGCCTCCAACTGGTTGCGGATAAAATCCAAAGCGCCTTGCCAGAACCCACCGCCGGGCGCATCCAGCAACACCACCGGCACCAGCGGGCTCTTGCCGGTCTGGATCAGCGTCAATACTTCCAGCGCTTCGTCCAGGGTGCCGAAACCGCCTGGGCATAACACCAGCGCATCGGCTTCTTTGACGAAGAACAATTTGCGGGTAAAGAAGAAGTGGAAGGACAGCAGGTTTTCAGTGCCATCGATGGTGGGGTTGGCGTGCTGTTCAAAAGGTAAGGTGATATTGAACCCCAGGCTGTGCTCCAGGCCAGCACCCTCATGTGCTGCGGCCATGATGCCGCCGCCACCGCCGGTGATCACCATCAGATCGGAGCGCGCCAAGGCGGCGCCCACCTCGCGAGCCAAGGCATATAACGGGCTTTCTACCGGAGTGCGTGCCGAGCCGAATACGGTGACCTTGCGTCGCCCCTTGAACTGTTCCAGAACCCGGAACGAGTGGTCCAATTCGCGGATGGCCTGTAGGGTTATTTTGGCGTTCCAACGGTCGCGGTCGTCTTGCGCCATGCGCAGCACGGTAAGGATCATGTCGCGATACAGGGGGCTATTCGGGCTGTTGGGGGCGATCTGCTGGAGCTGAGCTTCGACTTGCTGTGTAAGCTCGGGCCCGTGTTCTTCAAAATGTCGTATCAAGCTGTCATTCGGTTGGTAAGGCATTCAACGTCTCCTTCTTCACAGAGGTTGGGCCGGCGGCGAGTGTGATCGTCCGGCGGCCACGACACTGCATGTGTCGCTGCATGCCCTAGGCATTGCACCTGTTTGCCAGTCGGCAAAGCGCGCTCTGTATATTCCTTGTGATTTAAAAACCTTTGCACTGCAAGTTGCAGCAGGGCAACCCTCTTGTGCCTGGAAAATGTTACATGACGGCACGGAAACCGTTACGCGAGGGTGTTTGGGATGGCTCGATCATGGGCCGAAGAAGCCTTGGCTGGCAACCGCTTATTGGTTGATCAGAGGGACTTGGGCTGGCGCGGAACAATTGCAAACGGGGGAGTACGCGCCACGGGACCGCAGCGCGAGGATAAAGCCGAAATTACTTTTTCTTCTTCGTCGGGGCTGGGCAGTCCGCTTCTGCGAACTTCACCGATGCCACAGGGCGGTTGCTCTTGTTCTCGGTGATTTCATAGCGCATCACGGCGCCCTTGGCCATCAACTCGCGGTAGCCGGGGTTGGTGCAGACGCTGCGGCCCAATTGGAAGTAAACAGCCTTGGGGTTGGCGCGCATCTGTTCGGCACGGTCGGGCAGCACACTCAGGTGGTCGATCAGCTGCATACCTTCAACGGTGTAGGCCACTTCCAGGGTTTTTTCGTCGATTTCTCGCGGCAGGCCTTTATTGCTCTCGGCGGCAACGCTTTGCAGCTTCTTGTTCATTTGCGCCTCCAGCAGCGAGGCAGCGTGGGCGCCCATGGGCAAAACCAGCGCAAGCGCGACGGATGGGGCGACAAGACGCAGCATGGAACGCAGCATGAAATTCTCCTGATTCGGTTACAGGTGCATAGACCCGCCACTGCGCTGTGCGTTCAGTGGCGCGCGATTATAGGTGAGGCCTTGCCGCTACAGCCAGGCGTATCGCTGGTAAACTGCGGCCACTTCAACCGATCTTGAGTGACCCCGTGTCGATTTTCCCGTTTCTACGGCGCATGCGATGAGCCACGCCGTCTCCCGCCTACGCACTCAGCGCCTGGCGCGTGCCATCAAACCTTTCGTCAATCGCGGCTCCCGCGCTGAGCGTTGCCCCGGCTGCCGGGTCATTCCCGAATATTGCCTGTGCGCCTGGCGACCCAAGGTCGCAGCCAGGTCCGCCATGTGCCTGTTGATGCATGATGTTGAGCCGATGAAGCCCAGCAATACCGGCTGGCTGATCGCCGATGTGATAGATGACACCACGGCGTTCGCGTGGTCGCGTACCGAGGTCGATGCAGGGTTGCTCACCTTGTTGGCCGATCCGCAGTGGCAGCCCTATATCGTGTTTCCCGGCGAGTTCGTGGCGCCGGAGCGTGTCGTCAGTACCGTCACGGTGGCGCAGGGCAAGCGTCCGTTGTTCATCCTGCTGGACGGCACCTGGAGCGAGGCGCGCAAGATGTTCCGCAAGAGCCCTTACTTGGAGCATCTGCCGGTGTTGAGCCTGGCGCCTGAGCAACTGTCACGCTACAAACTGCGCCGCTCCAAACGCGATGATCACTTCTGCACCGCCGAAGTTGCGGCCCTGTGCCTGGAGTTGGCTGATGATGGGGCCGCCAGCGAAGTCTTGGACGCCTACCTTGATGTATTCAGTACCCACTACTTGGCGGCCAAATTTCAGCTGCCACTGGACCCGGCGGACCCTGTTCACGCACGTCTTGCTCCCTATATACCGGCGCTTTAGCCAGACGACGTTTGCATGATGGCACCTTATACCGGCAACCCGCTAAAATACCCACGGGCGTAGTGCTTGACCCCCCAGGCTACGCTGGGCATGCTGGGCGCCGTTTGAGGCGCCTGCATGGATTTTCGACGTTGTTTCACATCGAGCACGCCCTCTGGCGATGGCTGCCTGGCCAACGCCTTGTGTATTGGTGAACCCTGAACCCATCGGGGCTCCCATAAAAACAGGATCATTTAATCAATGGCCACATACGAAATCCTGATTGCCGACGATCACCCGCTGTTTCGCAGTGCACTGCGCCAAGCGGTGACGCTGGGCCTTGGGCCGGATGTCCGCCTGGTCGAAGTGGCCAGCATTGCTGAGCTGGAAACCCAGCTGACCGACAAAACCGACTGGGATCTTGTGCTGCTCGACCTGAACATGCCGGGCGCATACGGTTTCTCCGGGCTGGTGCTGCTACGCGGGCAGTACCCGCAGATTCCGGTGGTGATGGTCTCTGCCCAGGAAGAGGCCGATGTGGTGGTGCGCGCCAAGGAGTTTGGCGCCAGTGGGTTCATTCCCAAATCCAGCTCCATGGAGCAGATTCAAGCTGCGGTGCGTGCTGTTCTGGACGGTGATGTCTCGTGGCCCCCGCAAGCCTCGGAAACCATCAATGTCTCTGCCGAAGCCAAGGCCGCACAGGAAGGTCTCGCCAGTTTGACACCCCAGCAGTTCCGGGTATTGACCATGGTCTGCGAAGGTTTGCTGAATAAGCAAATTGCCTACGAGCTGAAAGTCTCGGAAGCGACCATCAAGGCCCATGTCACAGCGATTTTCCGCAAACTGAACGTGCGTACGCGCACCCAGGCGGCCTTGCTTTTGCAACAGCTTGAGTCAATTACGCAGCATTAAGCCGGTTTCGATTCACGCTTTTTTGACTTCGCGTGATCTAGTTTTCCCACTCCTTTGGTTCAGTTGCCTACATCTATGTCGCCTTTCAAGGGTCAAACCGGTATCAAACGTATCTTCAATGCTGGGGGATATTCCCTGGATGGCCTGCGCGCGGCATTCACCGGCGAGGCGGCATTCCGGCAGTTGGTGTTGCTCAATGTGATCCTGATCCCGTTGAGCTTTTTTCTGAGCGTCAGCCGCGTCGAGCGTGCCTTGCTGATCGCTGTGTGCCTGCTGGCGCTGATCGTCGAGCTGCTCAATTCGGCGGTGGAAGCGGCGATCGATCGCATCTCTCTGGACCGTCATCCCTTGTCGAAAAACGCCAAGGACATGGGCAGCGCCGCGCAATTCGTGGCCCTGACCATGATCACCCTGGTGTGGGCCGTCATCCTGATCTAAGCCTCAGGCAATGGTCGGCAGCACGATTTCGTCGCTGCGTTGCACGCCGGCCGTGAACGCGCGACAGAGTTCCAGGAACTCGCGCATCGCTGAGGTCTGGTATTTCTGCTTGTGCCAGATGAAGTAGAACTGCCGCATAAGGTCTAGATCCGGCGTTTCCACTGGCACCAGGCTGCCACGACGAAACGCATCGCGCAGCGCCAGCCGTGAGATGCAGCCAATGCCCAGCCCGGACTCCACCGCGCGCTTGATCGCCTCGGTGTGTTCCAGTTCGAGGCGGATATTCAGCGCGCTGCGGTGATGGCGCATGGCTTGGTCAAACGTCAGGCGCGTGCCTGAGCCTTGTTCACGCAGAATCCACGCCTCATGGGTCAACTCGTCCATGCTCGCCATGCCGCGTTTGGCCAGGGGGTGCTGCGGCGCGCAAAACACCACCAGTTCGTCTTCTACCCAAGTCTGCACCTCGATATCCGGGTGGCTGCAGTCGCCTTCGATTAGACCCAGGTCAATTTCGTAATGCGCGACTTGATGCACGATATGTGCAGTGTTTTGCACATGCAGTTTCACCTGACTCTCGGGGTGTTGCTGCATGAAGCTGCCGATCAGCAAGGTCGCCAGGTAGTTGCCGATGGTCAGGGTAGCGCCGACGGCCAGGGAACCGAAGCCAGACTTGCCGTTGAGCAGGTCTTCGATCTCCTTGGCCTGATCCAGCAGCGCCACCGCCTGGGGTAACAGTTGATGGCCGAGAGCGTTGAGGCTCAGGCGTTTACCGGCGCGGTCGAATAATTGGCAGCTGGATTGACGCTCCAGCTCCGTGATCGAAGTGCTGGCGGCGGATTGGGATAAGGCCAGCAGGCCAGCAGCGCGCGAAACGCTTTCCTGCTGGGCGACGGCGACGAAGACTTGCAGTTGACGGAGAGTAAATCGCATATCGATATAACCGATAACCCTTATCTTAATAATTCAGTTAACAGATATTGTCGCCGCCATTAGAATGCGCTGCAATTGCGCGCTTCACATTTAGTGCAGACCCATTTCCAGGAGTCCCCCGTACATGAGCAACATGAACCACGAGCGTGTCCTCAGTGTTCATCACTGGAACGACACTCTGTTCAGCTTCAAGTGCACCCGCGATCCGGGCCTGCGCTTCGAGAACGGTCAGTTCGTGATGATCGGCCTGCAACAGCCCAACGGCCGCCCGCTCATGCGCGCTTACTCCATTGCCAGCCCGAACTGGGAAGAGCATCTGGAGTTCTTCAGCATCAAGGTGCCGGATGGTCCGCTGACCTCCCAATTGCAGCACCTGAAGGAAGGCGACGAAATCATCATCAGCAAGAAACCGACAGGCACCCTGGTGCTTGACGACTTGAAGCCAGGCAAACACCTGTACCTGCTCAGCACAGGCACTGGCCTGGCGCCATTTATGAGCGTGATCCAGGACCCGGAAACCTATGAGCGTTTCGAAAAAGTGATCCTGTGCCACGGCGTGCGCTACGTCAACGAAGTCGCCTACCGCGAGTTCATCACCGAGCACCTGCCGCAGAACGAGTTCTTCGGCGAGGCCGTGCGTGAGAAGTTGATCTACTACCCAACCGTGACCCGCGAGCCCTTCGAAAATCAAGGTCGCCTGACCGACCTGATGCGCAGCGGCAAACTGTTCAGCGATATCGGCCTGCCGCCTATCAATCCAGAGGACGACCGCGCCATGCTGTGCGGCAGCCCAAGCATGCTGGACGAGACCAGCGAAGTGCTCAACAGCTTCGGCCTGAAAGTTTCGCCGCGCATGCGTGAGCCGGGCGACTATCTGATCGAGCGCGCATTCGTCGAGAAGTAACCGCGGTAAAAAAATGTGGGAGGGGGCTTACCCCCTCCCACATTTCGTTTGCGCCTTATTCAGTTAGCGGGCACCACTTCCAATACGCAAATCACCCCAGCTTCGGGATAGTGCCAGCGCACATCCACATCCCAGAAGCGCACCCCGTATTCACGTTCTGGCCCTGGTGTCTGGTAGGCCGGGCGCGGGTCCTGGGCCAAACACTGATCGATCAGCTCAACCAATGGTTCCCCAAGGCGCTGGGCGTGGCCTTGTGCTTGCTGCAGCGCGGTCTTCAGCCACTGCACGGCAATCAACGGCGGCGCAGCGCTGGCGATGTCATTGGTGGCCGTGTCGATGATGTCGGCGTAGGGCACATAGGGCTTGATATCGAGCACGGGGGTGCCATCGAGCAAATCGATCCCGGAAATCCACAAGCGCCCGGGCTCCACTTTGTCCAGTTTCACCACCGACTGGCCGATGCCATTGGGTCGATGGGTTGCGCGGGTGGCAAACACCCCCATGGACGCATTGCCACCCAGGCGCGGCGGGCGCACCTTCAGGCGTGGCTTGTCTTCCAGGGCTTGATGGAACAGAAACAGCAACCACACATGGCTGACCTGCTCCAAGCCTTGTACCGCCTCGCCCTGATCGAACGGCGCCACCAGTTCCACCACGCCCCGGGCCGCTGGCGCCAGTTGCGGCTGGCGCGGAATGGCGAACTTCTCCTTGAAGCAGGAACGCACGAAGCCCACGGGCGAGACCGGGTAATTCATGGCTTACGCACGCACCCGCAACGTCAGCCCCTTGAGGAAGTTACGCAGCAGCTGGTCGCCGCATGGGCGGTAATTGGTGTGGCCGAACTTGCGGAACAGCGCGCTCAGTTCCGGTTTGGATACTGGGAAATCGGCCGACTTGAGAATGGCGTGCATGTCGTCTTCCTTCAGTTCGAAGGCTACGCGCAGCTTTTTGAGGATGATGTTGTTGGTCACCGGGGTTTCGATCGGCTGGGGTGGGCGGCTTTCGTCCTTGCCGCGCTTGAAGATCACCAGGCCATCGAGAAAGTGCGCCATGACCTCGTCCGGGCAGAACACGAAGCCTTCTTCTTCGTCCTTTTTGAGGTAGGTCAGCAGGTCATCCTTGGTGATGTCCATGCCGCCGAGCTTGGTGATCTCGACCATTTTGTTGTCGCTGATGTCGAGCATGTAGCGCACGCTGCGCAATACGTCGTTGTGAATCATGGTGGGCAATCCTGGTTTTCAACGGTGGACAACGCCCAGTGGGGCGCTGTCGAAAAAAGGGAGCGGCTTAGAATTTCTCTTTGCCGGACAGGTAACGCCATTGGCCTACGGGCACCTTGCCGATGGACACACCGCCGATGCGGATTCGGCGAATCGCCACGACTTTCAGGCCGACCGCTTCGCAGAACAACGCGATCACCCCGGGTTGCGGGTTTTTCAGCGCAAAGCGCAGGCGGTTTTCGTTCTGCCAGCTGGCTTTGACGGGCGGCAGTTCCTTGCCTTTGTAGGTCAGGCCATGGTTCAGGCGATTGAGGCCGTGGGCAACCATCTCGCCTTCCACCTCAACCACGTATTCCTGCTCGATCTTGGCGGCATCGGCGGTCAACTTGCGCAGAATCTTCCAATCCTGGGTAAACACCAGCAGGCCGCTGGCCTTGGCTTGCAGGTCGGCGCTGGCGCTCAGGCGCAGGAAGTGGCCCTTGAGCGGGCGCTTGCCGAAGCGATGTTCGTCCGACAGGGTTTCGGCGCTGATCGACGCCATCGCCGTGTCGGCATCCACGCCGGCCGGGGCGTGCAGCAGGATGGTCACGGGCTCCGGCGCGGTGGCCTTGGCTTCGGGGTCGAGTTCGACCTTTTGGGTGGTGACCTTGAACTGCGGTTCGTCGATCACTTCACCGTCCACCGAGACCCAGCCGCCTTCGATAAACAGCTCGGCCTCCCGACGGGAGCAACCGACCAGTTCGATAAGGCGTTTGGAGAGGCGTATGGGGTCAGTCATGACAAGGGCCGTAACAAAAGGGGGCGGCTATTGTACCTGCCTGGCGCCGGTTAATCCCGGCCCCATTTCATTTAGCCCTGACGCGCCTGTGACGGCAACTGGCGCAAACGCATGCGCAGCAACGGATAAGGCTTGCCCAGGCCGTCGTGCTCCGTGCGTCCGATCACCTCGAACCCCTGCTTGAGGTAAAAACCCAGGGCCTGGGGGTTCTGTTCGTTGACTTCCAACTCATCGGCGTTCATGCACTCCACCGCGTAGCGCAGCAACTGTCGGCCCAGGCCTTGGCCACGGTATTGCGGGTCGATGAACAGCATCTCCACTTTGCCCGCCGCGACCCCGGCAAATCCGGTAATGCGCTGGCGGGCGTCTTTGGTGCAGATCAGCATCACGGCATCCAGGTAGCGGGTCAGCACCAGATCCTTGAGTAACATGATGTAGCTGTCCGGCAGGAAGTCGTGGGTGGCGCGCACCGAGGCTTCCCAGATGCGCACCAGCTCCGGGTAATCGCTGCTTTTAGGTGTGTGAATGACCGAATGCTGCCCCATGCCCGCTGCCCCTTGCCGATATCTGCATTGATGGGCCAAACGATAGACCGAAAAAAGCCCCGCATCTTGTCCAGAAGCAGGGCTTTTCCATTTTTTAACGATCAGGCGCGCTTTTCGGCCCACAGGTCGTATTCGTCGGCGTCGGTCACGGTGCACCAGACCTTGTCGCCTGGCTTCAAGCCGCTGGCGTCGTCGATAAATACGTTACCGTCGATCTCCGGCGCATCGAAGAAGCAACGGCCCACGGCGCCTTGTTCGTCGACTTCGTCGATCAACACTTCGATTTCCTTGCCGATGCGCAGTTGCAGGCGCGCCGAGCTGATGGCCTGCTGATGGGCCATGAAGCGTTCCCAACGGTCCTGCTTGACGTCGTCCGGCACCACGGCCAGGTCCAACAGGTTGGCCGGAGCACCTTCAACCGGCGAGTACTGGAAGCAGCCAACGCGGTCCAACTGGGCTTCGGTCAGCCAGTCCAGCAGGTACTGGAAGTCTTCTTCGGTTTCGCCGGGGAAGCCGACAATAAAGGTGGAGCGGATGATCAGCTCGGGGCAGATCTGGCGCCAGTTTTTGATGCGCGCCAGGGTCTTGTCTTCGAAGGCCGGGCGTTTCATGGCCTTGAGCACTTTTGGGCTGGCGTGCTGGAACGGGATGTCCAGGTACGGCAGGATCTTGCCGGCGGCCATCAGCGGGATCAGCTCGTCCACATGCGGGTACGGGTAGACATAGTGCAGGCGCACCCATACACCCAGGCTGCTGAGGGCTTCGCAGAGTTCGGTCATGCGGGTCTTCACCGGCGCGCCGTTCCAGAAACCGGTGCGGTATTTCACATCGACGCCGTAGGCGCTGGTGTCCTGGGAGATCACCAGCAGCTCTTTCACGCCGGATTTGACCAGGCGCTGGGCCTCGTCGAGCACGTCACCGACCGGGCGGCTGACCAGCTTGCCGCGCATCGACGGAATGATGCAGAAGCTGCAGCTGTGGTTGCAGCCTTCGGAAATCTTCAGGTAGGCGTAGTGGCGCGGGGTCAGCTTGATGCCTTGCGGCGGTACCAGGTCGATCAGCGGATTGTGATCCTGACGTGGCGGCACCACCTCGTGCACGGCGTTAACCACTTGCTCATATTGCTGCGGACCGGTCACCGCTAGGACGCTGGGGTGCACGTCGCGAATATTGCCTTCTTCCACGCCCATGCAGCCGGTCACGATGACCTTGCCGTTTTCCTTGATGGCTTCGCCGATTACTTCCAGCGACTCCGCCTTGGCCGAGTCGATAAAGCCACAGGTATTGACCACCACCACGTCCGCGTCCTGATAAGTGGACACCACGTCATAACCTTCCATGCGCAGTTGGGTCAGGATGCGCTCGGAATCGACCAGGGCCTTGGGGCAACCCAGGGATACAAAGCCGACCTTGGGGTTGGCCGTTGCGGGAGTGGTGGACATGTCTAACCTCGGTATTGAATGACGCCGCCGCCGTGAAGGGCAGGGCAGCGGACGGGCGCTGGGCGCGCCTCTGATCAAAAAGTGCGCAATTCTAGCGATGGGCAACGCACTTGACCAGCTTTATGCAGGGAAATACGACGAGCGCTGCGCTATGCTTCGCGCCGTTGCGCATGGGTAAAACCCTTGGGTCAATAAAACGTCTGTTACGAGAAGTAAAACAGCGCATGCTAGGGTTCGCTTAGACGCGCTGTTTATATAAGACCTCAGGTCAAAGGGCAGGAGTGGTTGATGGGTCAGGCAAGCAGTCAGGCAACAGGTGCCGAGCATTCAAACGCCAAGCCGATTGGCATGCTGGTGGCGGCGGTTGGGGTGGTGTATGGCGATATCGGTACCAGCCCGCTCTATACCCTCAAAGAGGTGTTCAACGGCGGTTATGGGGTTCAGGTCAACCACGATGGCGTGCTGGGGATTCTGGCGCTGATTTTCTGGTCGCTGATCTGGGTCGTGTCGATCAAGTACATGCTGTTCGTACTTCGTGCCGACAACCAGGGCGAAGGCGGCATCATGGCCCTTACCGCGCTGGCGCGGCGGGCGGCGGGGGAGCGCAGGAAGCTGCGCAGTTTCCTGGTGGTGTGTGGTCTTTGCGGGGCGGCATTGTTCTATGGCGATAGCATGATCACCCCGGCAATTTCCGTATTGTCGGCCGTGGAAGGTCTGGAACTGGCGTTCGATGGCCTGGAAAAATGGGTAGTGCCGATTGCCCTGGTGGTGTTGGTGGCGTTGTTTCTGATCCAGAAGCACGGCACCGACCATATCGGCAAACTGTTCGGGCCAGTGATGGTGACCTGGTTTCTGGTGCTGGGCGGCCTTGGTGTGTACGGCATTACCCTGCACCCTGAGGTGCTGCATGCCTTGAACCCGATCTGGGCCGTGCGCTTCTTCGAGGCCCACCCTGGCATTGGCGTGGCGATCCTTGGCGCGGTGGTGCTGGCGTTGACCGGTGCCGAAGCGTTGTACGCCGACATGGGCCACTTCGGCCGCAAGCCGATTGCCCGTGCGTGGTTCATGCTGGTGCTGCCGGCACTGGTGCTTAACTACTTCGGTCAGGGCGCGATGCTATTGGGCGACCCCGAAGCCGCGCGCAACCCGTTCTACTTGCTGGCACCGAGTTGGGCACTGATCCCGCTGGTGGTGTTGTCCACCCTGGCCACGGTAATTGCGTCCCAGGCAGTGATTTCCGGTGCGTTTTCCTTGACGCGCCAAGCGATCCAGCTTGGTTACATCCCGCGCATGCACATCCAACACACCTCCAGTGCCGAGCAGGGCCAGATCTACATTGGCGCGGTGAACTGGTCGCTGATGGTCGGCGTGATTCTGCTGGTACTGGGCTTCGAATCCTCCAATGCCTTGGCCTCGGCCTACGGCGTGGCTGTAACCGGCACCATGCTGATGACCACTATCCTGGTGTCGGCGGTCATGCTGCTGCTGTGGAAATGGCCGCCGGTGCTGGCTGTGCCGGTGCTGGTCTGTTGCCTGTTGGTCGACGGTCTGTACTTCGCCGCCAACGTGCCGAAGATCATCCAGGGCGGTGCCTTCCCGGTACTGGCGGGGATCGTGCTGTTCGTACTGATGACGACGTGGAAACGCGGCAAGCAATTGCTGGTGGACCGCCTCGATGAAGGCGGCCTGCCGTTGCCGATCTTTATCAGCAGTATCCGTGTACAGCCGCCCCACCGGGTGCAGGGCACGGCGGTGTTTCTCACCGCGCGGCCCGACGCTGTGCCCCATGCGCTGTTGCACAACCTGCTGCACAACCAGGTGCTGCATGAGCAAGTGGTGCTGCTGACCGTGGTGTACGAAGACATCCCACGGGTGCCAGCCACGCGGCGGTTTGAGGTGGACTCCTACGGTGAAGGCTTCTTCCGGGTCATCCTGCACTTCGGTTTCACCGACGAGCCGGACGTGCCCGAAGCGCTGAAGTTGTGCCATCTGGACGATCTGGATTTCAGCCCGATGCGCACCACCTACTTCCTCAGCCGTGAAACGGTGATCGCCTCGCGCCTCAACGGCATGGCGCGCTGGCGCGAAGGGTTGTTCGCATTTATGTTGAAAAACGCCAACGGTAACCTGCGCTTCTTCAAACTCCCGGTAAACCGGGTGATCGAACTGGGCACCCAGGTCGAAATGTAAGCACACACTGTACGGGAGCCGGCAATCGGCTCCCGCTTTGCGCTGAACCCTGTGCAATCGCGCGTTGTCGACTAGGCTCTAAGCACGGTTTGAATAGTGCCCACAGAACCCAGAAGAGGTGCGCCATGAGTCAGCTGCTCGAATCCTATACCCTGCGCCAATTGACCCTGCCCAATCGCATCGCCGTATCGCCGATGTGCCAGTACTCCAGTGTCGATGGCCTGGCCAACGACTGGCACCTGGTGCACCTCGGCAGCCGTGCCGTGGGCGGCGCCGGCCTGATCTTCACCGAAGCCACCGCCGTGACCGCCGATGGCCGTATCACCGCTCAGGACCTGGGGCTGTGGAACGATCAACAGATCGAGCCGCTGCAACGCATTACGCGCTTTATTGCGGCCCAAGGGGCGGTGGCCGGTATTCAACTGGCCCATGCCGGGCGCAAGGCCAGCACCCACCGCCCGTGGCTCGGCAAGCATGGCAGCGTCAAGCCCGAAGACGGCGGCTGGGTGCCGGTCGGCCCTTCGCCGATTGCCTTCGACCCGCTGCACACACAACCCAAACAGCTGGATGAAGCACAGATCCAACAGGTGATTGCCGACTTCGTCGCGGCCGCCAAACGCGCCTTGACCGCCGGTTTCAAGGTGGTGGAGATCCACGCGGCCCATGGCTATCTGCTGCACCAGTTTCTGTCGCCACTGAGCAATCAACGTCAGGACCAGTACGGGGGCTCGTTCCAGAATCGCATTCGATTGGTGTTGCAAGTGACCGAAGCCGTGCGCGACGTCTGGCCTCAAGAACTGCCACTGTTCGTGCGCGTATCTGCCACCGACTGGGTGGAAGACGGCTGGAACCCGGATGAAACCGTGGAACTGGCGCGCCGCCTCAAAGCAATCGGGGTGGATTTGATCGACGTCTCGTCCGGCGGCACCGCCGCCAACGCCGAGATCCCCACCGGCCCGGGTTACCAGACCCGTTTCGCCGAGCGGGTGCGCAAAGAGTCAGAAATCGCCACCGGCACCGTCGGCATGATCACCGAGCCGGCGCAGGCCGAGCACATCCTGCGTACCTGTCAGGCCGACATCATCTTCCTGGCCCGTGAACTGCTGCGCGATCCGTACTGGCCGTTGCATGCCGACGACGACCTGGGTGGGCGCAAGGCGATCTGGCCGGCGCAGTATCAGCGGGCGACCCATCGCGATCAGCCGATCCATGAGTCCGACTTGAGGGATTAGCCGTCGCGACAATAAGAAACCCACCCTGATCCGGTGGGTTTTTTATTGCCCTGAGTATGGGAAATACCTGTAGGTCTTTGTTACCGAAGAAATTTTTTAAGTGAATGCTCTAAAAAAATCCCACGCGTCATCAGAATGTTTCTACGCTTACGGTAAGCCTGATTTCTGGCCCAGGAAATCAGGCGGCTTGCCCACTGAGGCATTGCGCTTCACGGGACGCAGGTGATGGGCGCCAGGAGTATTTGATTGTTATCAGGAGAAGCAGTCCATGGCCAAGTCCTATGGTGTAGCGGGTATGGTGGCGTCATTTCTGACCCGCAGGGTGGCGTTGCGAGGTCGAAGGCTGAGTTCGGATGAAGAGGCGTTGTTGGCGCAGTACCGCGCCCTGACCGAGGACGACCAGGTGGCGATGCGGTACTTGATTGGAGCGATGAAAAGCGTGTCGCGATTCTGAATCGCGGTTCAATCATGGGGGAGCGAACGCTCCCCCATGGTGCATCAGGTGTACTTGCGCTGGTCCGGTGCCGGCGGGAAGTACTGATACAACCAGGTTTCGCTCAAGGTGCGGTCCTGGGTGCGGATAAACAAACGCAGCTCCACCGGTTCCACGCTGTCGCTGGTCGGGTACCAGTCGAACAGAATGCGGTAGCCCTTGATGTTATCCAGTACCAGCACGCTGAAGTCCTTCACCTCGCCGTGGGAACAGGTCACCACCGGTTCGATCCCGGTGCCCTCCGGCAAGCGGTCCAGGCCGCCCCCCTTGAAGTCCACCGCGAAGCGGCGCGCCCACACCGGCGGGTAATGCTCGCCCGGTGCCCAGCCTTCGGTAAAACCGCCCATGCCGGAACGGGTAGCATCCACTTGCGCCAACGGCGTGCTTACCGGCGGCAAGGCGCTCCAGTACAACTTATAGCCGTAGTTGAGCGAATCGCCGGCGGCCACGGGTTTCTTCGGGGTCCAGAAGGCCACGATGTTGTCCAGGGTTTCGCCGGTAGTGGGGATTTCCAGCAGGTCGATGGAGCCTTCGCCCCAAGCGGTGGTTGGCTCCACCCACAGGCTTGGGCGTTTGCTGTACCAGTCCACGGTGTCCTGATAGCTGGCGAATTCGTGGTCGGTCTGCACCAGCCCGAAGCCTTTCGGGTCGGTGTCGGCGAACGCATTGAATTGCAGCTTGGCTGGGTTATTCAGCGGGCGGCAGACCCACTCGCCATTGCCGCGCCACATGGCCAGGCGGTCCGAGTCGTGGATCTGCGGGTGGATGGTGTCGCACATGCGGCGCTCGTGGGTGCCGCAGCTGAACATGCTGGTCATCGGTGCGATGCCCAATTGTTCGATGGCCGTGCGCGCATTGATATGCGCGTCGATGGCCATCACCACCTGGTTGGCTTGGCAGTCGATATCGAAGCGGTAGGCACCAGTGGCGCTCGGCGAGTCGAGCAGGGCATAGACCACGAAGCGGGTAGCGTTCTTATCCGGGGTTTCGAACCAGAACTGCGTGAAATCCGGGAACTCTTCGCGTTTTTTCGCGTAGGTGTCGATTGCCAGGCCACGCGCGGACAGGCCGTACTGGCCAGTGGAATCCACCGCGCGGAAATAGCTGGCGCCGAGAAACGACAGCACATCATGACGGTCCAGCTCCGGCGCCTTGAACAGTTTGAAGCCGGAGAAACCCAGGTCGCCGGTCAGTTGCTTGGTATCGACCGTAGTTTTTTCATAGTTGAACAGCGAAGGGCGGAAATGCACCTCACGGGCTTCGCGGGTCTTAGGGTCGACGCTGTGCATGCGCACCGGCGTCTTGAAGCCCATGCCGACGTGGAAGAACTGCACGTCCAGTTGGCCATTCAGCTCTTTCCACAGCGAATGGTTGCGGTCGTAGCCGATGGCGTTGAAATTCTGCGGGGTCATGCTCGCCAGGGTCGGCGGCAGCACCTGTTTGGTGTCTTTGTAGGCGGTTGCGGCCAGTTGTTTGGCCTGGGCCTTGAGCGATTCGAAGTCGAACGCCACGGCTTTCCCATCGGCGGCGCGGTTCCCGGCCCATGCTTGGGCGGCGAGCAGGCCACTGGCCGACAGACCGGTATAAGCCGCAATGGCCATGGACGCTTTGAGCAAATTCCTACGATGCATAGAGACAACCTGTCGTGAGCAAATCCCGCGCCGTTCCTGGCACGTGCTGGATCAGAAAGTACGGTTCGGACATGCCTTCGGCCAAACGCAACGAACATTAAACAGACGCCGGATAGCTTAAGCGGTTCGATGGTGTAGGAAAAATGATTGATGGCGGGGTGATAGCATTGCAAGTGCGACAAGACATTTCCGGGGCTGTGGGGCAACCACATTACTCACGAATTATGAACAACCAATGTGGGAGGGGGCTTGCTCCCGATAGCGGTGCATCAGCCGACTATTCAGTGCTGACCCACTGCTATCGGGGGCAAGCCCCCTCCCACAAACAGTTTTGTATTGCCTGTCAGAGGTGTGTCTCAGGCCACTTCGCCCACGGCTCGGTACGCCTCGTCGATCGCCGCATGCGCGTACGCACTCCAGGCCGCGTCCGAGTTGGCGATGCTCACATGCCCCAACGGTTTGCGCGCCAGGTTCATCAGCGCTTCACTTTCGTCGGCGTCATCGAACAGGCTGTTGGAAAAGTACGCATAGCCGTGGGACCAGCGATTCACGGTGATCGCCAGGATATCCGTCTCATGGTTGAACCCGCCCGGGCCGAGCATGCGTTGCAGTTGGTCACGTAATTGCGCTTCCAGTTGCTCGAATGTCTGCCCATACAACCGGCCGCGTCCGGCGCGGGCCTGGTCGCGGGCGTTCATGCCGCTGTTGGGGCTGGTGGGCACGTAGACCATGTGTAAGCCGATGGGCTGCGTCGGGTCGCGCGGGTGGTCGTAGCCGCCCATGCTCACCGGGTAGTCCAGCTTGATGCGGCTGTAAGGCTGGGTAGCTGCGTAGATTTCATGCACGCCCAACTTCTCAAACGCCTGCCAGTTACGAATCACCACCTTGGTGTACACCAAGGGGAATTTCACGTTCTGGCTCAACGCATGGGCCTGGGGCGCGGGCAGGCCCTTGAGCAGGTACGGAATCATCATGTTGTAGCAGGCCAGGATGCAGCGTTTGCCGCGTACTTGTGCCAGTTGGCCGCCTCGGCTGTAGCCGATATGCACGCCGTCGCCGACATTGCGCACACTCACCGCCGTGCTGTTCAAGCGCAGGCGCACCGGCGCCTTGGGTTGGTCGAGCCTGGCATAGTCGAAGGGCGCCAGCACGATATCGTCCATGGTGTGCCCCGGCGCCACCCCCGGAATCAGGCTGCGCACCAAGAGGCGCGCCAGCGACGCGTTGCCGTCCGGGAAGTGGTAGATGTAGGGCTCTTCCATTTCTGCCGCAGCTTCTTCACTGATCGGCGTCAGGTTCATCCCCGCGAAGCCAGGGAAACCGACGTTATAAGCGTCGGACGCAGCCACGGCATCAATGCTCAAGGCCATAAAGTCATTGGTGCGGCTCTGGAAGTATTTCACCGCACCTTCCGACAACCCCACGTTCTTGAGCAGGAAGTCTCGGTAGCTGGTGGCCGCCAGATAATCGGCCTTTTCCTCGGCCGTTTTGCCCGGCAAGTAGTCCTTGGGCGCAGTGTGCAATTCAATCAACGCCTGGCGGTCCGCAGGCGGCAGTGGGAAGTCATTGATAAAGTCTTTCAGGGCGCGCCCATGCAGCTGTTCCGGGGCGATATCGTCGGCCACCATCGGCGTCGGGTCGCCGGTCACCAGTTTGTCTTCGCCGAAGTTTTCCTTGTCGAAAAATACCCCGCGCGACAGCCCCAGGCTGGGGTAGAACGGGCGGTCGAAGGCGGTTTCGAAGCGCTTGATATTCACCCCGAGCTTTTTCAACAAACCGTTCACTTGCTCGCTGAACAGGTGGGTGGGCGACTGGAAGGCTTCGCTGCCGCCATAGCCGATGATCATGCGGCCGCCGGTCTGGAACTCATTGCGTTTGGCATGGCCGCCGAAATCGTCGTGGTTTTCCAGGATCAGGATTTTCGCCTTGGGGTGCCTCTCACGGTAGAACCACGCCGCCGCCAGACCGCTCAGGCCACCGCCGACCACCACCAGGTCATAGTCCTCGGTGATCGGCAAGGTATCGGTGTCGAAGACCTTCTTTTCCCAGCCCATCTGATGCGCCACTTCGAACGAACCGACATGACTGCCGCGCAGGCCGGTGAGGGCGGGTGGGTAATAGCGACCGTCGGGGGCGGCCTGGAGAATCTGCAGCGGCGTGATGCCGGCAGCAACGGTGATGGCGACGCCGTTGAGGAAGTCGCGGCGGGTGATGTCCATGGGGGATCCTGAAAATTATTGTTATAAGCCCCCCTGCAAGCGCCTGCTTGCAGGGGGGGCGGCGAATCAATGCTTGAACATCACATGCCGGACCGTGGTGTAGTCCTCCAGCCCATACATGGACATGTCTTTGCCATACCCCGACAGTTTCTGACCGCCGTGGGGCATTTCGCTGACGAGCATGAAATGGGTGTTTACCCAGGTGCAGCCGTATTGCAAGCGCGCGGCCAGGCGATGGGCGCGTCCTACGTCGGCCGTCCACACGGATGACGCAAGGCCGTAGTCCGAATCGTTGGCCCAACCCAGCACCTGGGCTTCATCCGAGAATTTGGTAACCGACACCACCGGCCCGAACACCTCGCGGCGCACGATTTCGTCGTCTTGCTGGGCGTCGGCCAGCACGGTCGGTTCAAAGAAGAACCCGTTGCCTTCTACGGCCTTGCCGCCGGTGATCAGACGGATATGCGGTTGCGCCACGGCACGTTCGACAAACCCGGCCACGCGGTCGCGGTGTTGTGCGGTGATCAATGGCCCCAGCTCGGTGCTTGGGTCATCCTGCAAGCCGTACTTGATGCTGGCGACCGCCGCGCCGAGTTTCTCGACAAAGGCGTCGTAGATGTCCGCCTGGGCATAGATGCGACACGCCGCCGTACAGTCCTGGCCGGCGTTGTAGAAACCGAAAGTGCGGATGCCTTCCACGGCGGCGTCGATGTCCGCGTCGTTGAAGATAATCACCGGTGCCTTGCCGCCCAGCTCCATGTGCATGCGCTTCACGCTGTCGGCGGTATTGGCGATGATGTTCGCGCCGGTGGCGATGGAACCGGTCAGCGACACCATGCGCACTTTCGGATGCTGCACCAGCGGGCTGCCTACGGTCGGGCCGCGGCCAAACACCAGGTTGAGCACGCCGGCCGGGAAGATTTCCGACGCCAGTTCCACCATGCGCAATGCCGTCAGTGGGGTTTGTTCCGACGGTTTGAGCACCACGGTATTACCGGCGGCCAGGGCCGGGGCGATTTTCCAGGCGACCATCATCAGCGGGTAGTTCCACGGTGCGATGGACGCGATCACGCCCACCGGATCGCGGCGGATCATTGAGGTATGGCCGGGCAAGTACTCGCCGCCGGCCGAACCGCTCATGCAGCGACTGGCACCGGCAAAGAAGCGGAACACGTCGGCAATCGCCGGGATCTCGTCGTTCAGCGCGGCGCTGTAGGGTTTGCCGCAGTTGTCCGACTCCAGCTTGGCCAGTTCTTCGCCGTGGGCTTCGATGGCGTCCGCCAATTTGAGCAGCAACAGCGAGCGGTCCTTGGGCGCGGTTTGCGACCAGCTTTCGAACGCGGCATCGGCGGCGCGCACGGCGGCGTCGACCTGGGCTTCGCTGGCTTCGTTGATTTCCACCAGCACACGGCCCAGGGCCGGGTTGAAGATGGCCTGGGCCGGGCCTTCGCCTTGTACCAGTTGGCCGTTGATCAACAGTTTGGTTTGCATGATTGAGTCCTCCAAAAAACGCGTGTTATTTCCCTGAAGAAACCGGATTTAAATGTGGGAGGGGGCAAGCCCCCTCCCACATTTGAACCGCGTTGCTTCAGTGGCCAAGTTATTTACCGCCGCTCCCCGCCACGCTTTCACCGCCGCGGGTCAAGTAATAAGCGCCCAGGATCGGGAACATCGTCACCAGCATCACCAGCATCGCCACCACGTTGGTCACCGGCACATCCCGTGGCCGGCTCAACTGGTTGAGCAGCCACAGCGGCAAGGTGCGCTCATGCCCGGCGGTGAAGGTGGTGACGATGATTTCGTCGAACGACAGCGCAAACGCGAGCATGCCGCCGGCCAGCAGCGCCGAGCCCAGGTTGGGCATGATGATGTAGCGGAAGGTCTGCCAGCCGTCGGCGCCCAGGTCCATCGACGCCTCGATCAGGCTGTGGGAGGTGCGGCGCAAGCGGGCGATGACGTTGTTGTAGACGATCACCACACAAAAGGTGGCGTGGCCGACGATGATGGTGAACATCCCCGGCTCGATGCCCAGGGTCTTGAACGTCGCCAGCAGAGCGATACCGGTGATGATCCCCGGCAGCGCAATCGGCAGGATCAGCATCAGCGACACGCCCTGTTTGCCGAAGAACTCACGCCGGTACAGCGCCGCGGAAGCCAGTGTGCCGAGCACCATGGCGATCAGGGTGGCGATGGCGGCGATCTGCAGCGACAACTTGATCGCTTCCAATACGTCGGGCCGTGCGAACGCCACGCTGAACCACTTCAGGGTGAAGCCCTGGGGCGGGAAGCTGAACGCGGCTTCTTCGGTGTTGAAGGCGTAGAGGAAGATGATCAGGATCGGGAAGTGCAGGAACACCAGGCCGCCCCAGGCGGCTATGCGCAAACCGAGAGATGCTTTTTCAGAGTGCATCGAAGGCCCCCAGGCGTTTGACGATGGACAGGTAAATCGCGATCAGCACGATCGGCACCAGGGTGAACGCCGCCGCCATGGGCATATTGCCGATGGCGCCTTGCTGGGCGTAGACCATGCCGCCGACGAAGTAGCCCGGCGGGCCCACCAGTTGCGGCACGATAAAGTCGCCCAGGGTCAGCGAGAACGTGAAGATCGACCCGGCGGCGATCCCCGGCACCGACAGCGGCAGAATCACCTGCATAAAGGTCTGGCGCGGCTTGGCCCCCAGGTCGGCCGAGGCTTGCAGCAACGACGGCGGCAAACGCTCCAGGGACGCCTGAATCGGCAGAATCATGAACGGCAGCCAGATATAGACGAACACCATGAACCGTCCCAGGTGCGAGGTACTCAAGGTGCTGCCGCCCACGCCGGGAATGCCCAGCACGAAATGCAGCAGCGGCTCCAGCCCCAGGTGCTGCACAAACCACTGCGCCACGCCGCCCTTGGCCAGCAGCAAGGTCCAGGCGTAGGCCTTGACGATGTAACTGGCCCACATCGGCATCATCACGGCGATGTAGAAAAACGCCTTGGTTTTGCCGGTGGTGTAGCGCGCCATGTAGTACGCAATCGGGAAGGCGACAATGGCGCTGGCGATCGACACCACGATCGCCATGCTCAGCGTGCGCAGGATGATGTCGAAATTCGACGGCTGGAACAGCGCGGCGAAGTTGGCCAGGGTCAGGTCCGGGGTGACCGCCATGGTGAAGTCGTCGAAGGTGTAGAAACCTTGCCATAGCAAGGTCAGCAACGAGCCCAGGTAGATAGCGCCGAACCAGATCAGCGGCGGCACCAGCAGCATCGCCAGGTATAGGTTGGGCTTGCGGTACAGCAGGTTGGAAAACCTGCGCATCGGCGGTTGTTGGGAAAGGGCCAGGCTCATGTCACACCTCGCCTGCGTTATCGGTCAACGGCGTCATGGCCTGTCGGGCCCAGCGCGCGGTGAGGGGCTGGCCGACCTGATGGGCGCTGCTGGTGTCCAGCCACTGGTTGTTGGCCTGGCTGATGCTCAGGGTCTGGCCGTTGTCCAGTTTCAGCTCAAAACGGGTGGCGCTGCCCTGGTACTGGATGTCATGCAGCACGCCGCTGATCTCCACATCGCCAGCGCCCAGCGGGCCTTCGGCAAACCGCACATGTTCCGGACGGATCGAAAACGGTTGGGCGCTGCCGCTCAAGCGCTGGGCCAATTCGCCCCGAATCACGTTGGAGGTGCCGACGAATTCGGCGACGAACGCCGTGGCCGGTTTCATGTAGAGGTTGCGCGGGGTGTCGACCTGTTCGATACGGCCTTTGTTGAACACCGCCACGCGGTCGGACATGGACAGCGCTTCGGTTTGGTCGTGGGTCACGAAGATAAAGGTGATGCCGAGCTGGCGTTGCAGCTTTTTCAGCTCGCTTTGCATCTGCTCGCGCAGCTTGAGGTCGAGGGCGCCCAGGGGCTCGTCAAGCAACAGCACGCGCGGGCGATTGACCAGCGCGCGGGCCAGGGCCACCCGTTGGCGCTGGCCGCCGGAGAGTTGCACCGGTTTGCGTTCGCCGTAACCGCCCAGGGCCACCATGCCCAGGGCTTCTTCGGCGCGGTTGAGCCGTTCGGCCTTGCCCACGCCTTTGACTTTAAGGCCATAGGCCACGTTGTCGCGCACATTCATATGGGGGAACAGCGCGTAATCCTGGAACACGGTGTTCACATCGCGCTGATACGGCGGCAAGCCGGCGGCTTCCTCACCATGAATGCGGATCGAGCCGGCGCTGGGTTGTTCGAAGCCGGCGATCAGGCGCAGGCAGGTGGTCTTGCCCGAGCCGGAAGGGCCGAGCATGGAAAAGAACTCGCCGTCCTCAATATCGATGCAAACCCGGTCAACGGCTTTCACTTCGCCGAACTGACGGGAAACGTGGGTGAATTGGACTGCAAGCGTCATGGTGCGGTGCTCCAAAAAGGCGCGGGTCGTCGCAGCGGCCCGGCCTGGACTTCTGAAAAAACAAAACATCTGTGAGTGCGGTCAATGTGGGAGGGGGCTTGCCCCCGATGCCAGTGGTTCAGTGAAAGCTGTGTTGGCTGTCACACCGCTATCGGGGGCAAGCCCCCTCCCACAGTAGGTCTATGCCGTCTTGATGGTTTTAACGGCCGCCCATGATCGCAATGTAGTCCTGGGTCCAGCGGCTGTACGGCACGAACTTGCCGCCTTCAGCCTGTGGGGTTTTCCAGAAGGCGATCTTGTCGAACTGGTCGAAGCCATTGGTCTTGCAACCCTCGGCGCCGAGCAATTCGCTCTCTTTACACGCGGCCGGCACCGCCGGCAGCGAGCCGAACCAGGCGGCGACATCGCCCTGGACCTTCGGCTGCAGCGACCAGTCCATCCACTTGTAAGCGCAGTTAGGGTGCTTGGCCTCGCTGTGCAGCATGGTGGTGTCGGCCCAACCGGTGGCGCCTTCCTTGGGGATGGTCGAGGCGATCGGCTGTTTCTCGTTGACCAGCCCGTTGACTTGGTACGGCCAGGCACTGGAGGCCACCACGCCTTCGTTCTTGAAGTCGCTCATTTGCACGGTGGTGTCGTGCCAGTAACGGTGGATCAGCGGTTGCTGGGCGCGCAGCAGGTCGAGCACGGCCTTGTATTGCGCTTCGGTCAGCTCGTAGGGGCTCTGGATTCCCAGCTCCGGTTTGGTGGCCTTGAGGTACAGCGCCGCGTCGGCGATGTAGATCGGGCCGTCATAGGCCTGCACGCGGCCCTTGTTGGGCTTGCCGTCCGGCAGGTTCTGCGGGTCGAACAGCACGCTCCAGCTAGTGGGCGCGGTCTTGAACACGCTGGTGTTGTACATCAGCACGTTCGGCCCCCACTGGTACGGGGTGCCATAGGTTTGCTGGCCGACCACGTACCACGGCGCATCCTTGAGGCGCGGGTCGAGGTTTTTCCAGTTGGGAATCAGCGCGGTGTTGATCGGCTGCACACGCTTGCCGACGATCAACCGCAGCGACGCATCGCCGGAGGCGGTGACCAGGTCATAGCCGCCCTTGGCCATCAGGCTGACCATTTCATCAGAGGTGGCGGCGGTTTTCACATTGACCTTGCAGCCGGTTTCCTTCTCGAAACCGCTGACCCAATCGTAGGCTTTGTCGCTTTCGCCACGTTCGATATAGCCGGGCCAGGCGACGATATCCAACTGGCCTTCGCCGGCGCCGACCGCCTTGAGCGGTTCGGCGGCTTGCAGGCTGGCGCTGGCCAGCAGCGCGGTGGTCAAGGCACTGAGCAGTGCGGTCTTGTGCGCGGACATGGGGGTTCCCTCTTCTTTAATTATGGTCGGGGCAGTGTGTGAAGCCGTGACGCATGAGCTTAGTTGTTGTTTTAAAGGTGCTGACCGTGACGCGCCATGATGTGGCGCACCACGCTGTAGTCCTGTAACGAGTCGCTAGACAGATCTTTCCCATACCCCGAGCGCTTCAAACCGCCGTGGGGCATTTCGCTGACCAGCATGAAGTGGCTGTTGATCCAGGTGCAGCCGTATTGCAGGCGTGCCGCCACTTGCATGGCTTTGTCCAGGTTCTGGGTCCACACCGAAGAGGCCAGGCCGTATTCGGAATCGTTGGCCCAGTCCACCGCTTGCTCCAGTTCGTCGAAGCGGGTCACGGTGACCACCGGGCCGAACACTTCGCGCTGCACGATCTCATCGCTTTGCTTGCAACCGGCCAGCAGGGTGGGCTGGTAATAGAAACCGGCACCGGAATGCACGGCGGCGCCGGTGACCCGTTCGATATGCGGTTGGCCGAGGGCGCGTTCGACAAAGCTGGCGACGCGGTCGCGCTGGCGTGTGCTGATCAGCGGGCCGAGTTCGTTATCGGCGTCGCGTTTGCCGGCAAAGCGCAGGCTGCCGACGGCCGCGCCCAGCTCGGCGACCAATTTGTCGTGAATCCCGGCCTGGGCATAGATACGGCATGCGGCGGTGCAATCCTGCCCGGCGTTGTAATAGCCATAGGCGCGCACGCCTTCGACCACGGCCTGCAGGTCGGCGTCGTTACACACGATCACCGGTGCCTTGCCGCCCAGTTCCAGGTGCGTGCGTTTCAGGGTTTTGGACGCGGCTTGCAGAATCTTCTGGCCGGTGACGATATCGCCGGTCAGCGACACCATGCGTACCTTGGGATGACTGACCAAATGGCTGCCGACCCCTTCGCCGCCGCCGCACAAAATGTTGATCACGCCCCGTGGCAGCAGCTCTTTGAGCACGGGTGCCAGGGCCAGGATCGACAGCGGCGTGTGTTCCGACGGTTTGAACACCAGGGTATTACCGGCGGCGAGGGCCGGGGCGATCTTCCACGCGGCCATCATCAACGGGTAGTTCCATGGCGCAATGGAGGCCACCACGCCGATCGGGTCGCGGCGCACCATGCTGGTGTAGCCCGGCAGGTATTCGCCGCTCAATTGGCCGGTCTGGCAACGCACGGCGCCAGCGAAGAAGCGGAACACATCCACAGTGGCGCTCAAATCATCCTGACGCGCCAGATGCAACGGCTTGCCGCAGTTCAGCGATTCCAGGCGGGCCAGGTAGTCGGCTTGTTTTTCGATGGCATCGGCGATGCCCAGCAGCAGGTTGGCGCGTTGCTGCGGCGTGGTCCGCGACCAACCGGCAAAGGCGCGGTGGGCGGCAAGGATGGCGCTTTCGACTTGCTCGGTGCTGGCTTCGGCGATTTGAGTCAGCACTTCACCGGTGGCCGGGTTGAGGATCGGCTCGACAAACCCCTGGCCTTGGACCAGTTCGCCGTCGATCAGCAACGCGGTGAGCAGCGGGGTGGGCGCGCCGGACATTTTTCGCGATCTCTTTTCTTGTGTGGCCATGGGCGTTCTCTTACAAGGCGCCCGGCTTTCTCTTATGGATGAGTCGAGAGTAGAGGGCGGGCGCGAGGTCAACAAATACTAAATACTGAATGCAGCATTCGATTAAATAGATGGCTTGCGTGGGTGCGGCTGTTCGCGCGCCACGGTGAGGAACGGGTCCACCAAGGTCGGCCGCGCGGTGCCACGGCGCCAGGCCAGGCCCACGTCGAGGGTTTGGCTGAGGTCGGCAATCGGCCGCGCTTCGATGATGTCGCCTTCCAGCGACCAGGGGCGGTAGGTCATGTCCGGCTGGATCGACACCCCCAGGCCCGCCGCCACCAGGCTGCGCACCGCTTCGGTGGATGCCGTGCGCAAGGTCACACGCGGTTGCAGGCCGGCGCCGGCCCACAGGCGCTGGGCGTTGTGGCCCATTTCGTCGACGTTCAACTGAATCAACGGTTCGCGTGCCACATCGGCCAGGTTGATGCTGTCGTGCTCCAACAACGGGTGCTGCGCCGGCAGCCACAGGCGGTGGGGCGAGTGGGTCAGGACTTCGGTCTGCAGGGCGTGGCGGTCTTCGAGGTTGGACAGGATCAGCACGCCCACGTCAATTTCGCCGCTGACCAGCAGATGTTCGATATACGGGCGCTCGTCTTCCATGACGCGGATTTCCACATTGGGGTACGCGCGCTGGAAGCGGGTCAGCAGGTCGGCCAGGTAATAGCCGGCCACCAGGCTGGTCACACCGACGATCAATTGCCCGGCTACCTGGTCGGTGCTCTGTTGCAGGCTGCGCTTGGCGTTGTCGACGGTGGCCAGAATCAGGTGCGCCTGGCGCAGAAACTGATGGCCCTGGTGGGTGAGGGTCATGCCTTTGGCGTGGCGATTGAACAGGTTGACGCCGATTTCCTGCTCCAATTGCTGGATCGCCAGGGTCAGGGTCGACTGAGAGATGAACGCGGTTTGCGCGGCGGCGGAGATCGAGCCGGTCTCGGCCACGGCAATGAAGTGGCGGATTTGACGCAAGGTCATCATGCTGGAATTACCAGAAGGCTGTTTTTATAGAAGTACCTGAGTGTATATCGATTTATACGATAGGCAGCGGCGTTACATCTGGAAGCACTCTAGATCCTGGTTTTTTGGCACTTAGTTTTACGCTGGCAGCCTATTGGTCCTATGAACCCAAGTGTCTGGAGGCTGTTATGAACACCCGTGGATTGCTCGATCAGTTGCTCAAGTCCGGTCAGGACATGTTGCAGAATAAGGCCGGCGGCCAGCGCAAACAGGAAGACAAGGGCGCCTTGGGCAGTCTGCTCGGCGGTGGCGGCCTGGGCAGCCTGCTCGGTGGCGCCGGCGGGGGAGCCCTGGCGGCGGGTGCCATGGGGCTGTTGCTGGGTAACAAAAAAGCCCGCAAATTCGGCGGCAAGGCCCTGACCTACGGCGGTTTGGCCGCCTTGGGCGTCATCGCCTACAAAGCCTATGGCAA
The DNA here is from genome assembly GCF_013285305.1 of Pseudomonas rhodesiae. NCBI lineage: Bacteria > Pseudomonadati > Pseudomonadota > Gammaproteobacteria > Pseudomonadales > Pseudomonadaceae > Pseudomonas > Pseudomonas rhodesiae. The sequence continues at coordinate 1,548,724 of NZ_CP054205.1, forward strand.
CTGGCAGGCGCAACAGGCCAGTGCGCCCCAAGGCGAACCGCAAACCATCGACCGTCTGCCACCGGCCCAGGTCGAGCAGCACAGCCAGGGCATCCTCAAGGCGTTGGTCGCCGCCGCCAAGGCCGACGGCCATGTTGACGAGCGCGAGCGCGCGCTGATCGAAGGCGAGTTCACCAAACTCGACAATGACCCCCAATTGCAACACTGGCTGCATGCCGAACTGAACAAGCCCCTGGACCCGGCGGATGTCGCCCGCGCCGCCGACACCCCGGAAATGGCCGCCGAGATGTACATCGCCAGCGTGATGCTGGTAGATGAGGAAAACTTTATGGAGAAGGCGTATCTGGATGAGTTGGCGCGCCAGCTCAAACTGGAGCCCGGCTTGAAGGTGGAACTGGAAAAACAGGTACGGCTTAACCAATAACCACCGGTTTAAAACAAAATGTAGGAGGGGGCTTGCTCCCGATAGCGGTGCATCAGTTGCAGGTTTTACAACTGAGGTATCGTCATCGGGGGCAAGCCCCCTCCCACAGGCGTTTAGCGTTCATGTCCGTTGACCACCAAAACCCATTCATAAATGAGCGCTGCTGCTCAGCTATACTCCCCTCCATTTGAATGGCCCTTCGAGGAAGTACTGTGAAGAATTGGACCTTGCGCCAACGGATCCTGGCAAGTTTTGCGGTCGTTATCGCCATCATGCTGTTAATGGTCGTGGTCTCTTATTCACGGTTAATGAAAATCGAGGCTGGGCAAGAAGCCGTGCGCGATGACGCTGTGCCGGGGGTTTATCTGAGCTCAATGATCCGCAGCGCGTGGGTCGACAGCTATCTGCAGACCCTCGATATCATCGGTATGCGCGAAGACAAAACCCTGACCAGCGCCGACAAGACCGATTACCAGGGTTTCGAAAAGCGCATCGAACAGCAAATGGCCAATTACGAGAAAACGATCGGCAACCAGGCCGATCGTATGGAGTTCGATAACTTCAAGGCCTCGCACAGCAATTACAACAAGGTCCTGGCGCAAGTACTCGATCGCATCCAGGCCAACGATCTGCCGGCCGCCCACGAGTTGCTGGATGAGCAGTTGACGCCGATCTGGATTGAAGGTCGCATGAAACTCAACGACATCATCGCCGAAAATAAAGGCGTGTCCGATAACGCAACGTCCGCCATCGATGAAGCAGTGGTCTCCGCCAAGATCAGTTTGTTCGTGTCGCTTGCCGTGGCGATTCTGGCTGCTGGCCTGTGCGGTCTGCTGCTGATGCGCGCGATCATGTCGCCCATGCAGCGTATCGTCGAAATTCTTGAGGTTATGCGCACCGGCGACCTGAGCAAGCGTCTGAACCTGTCGCGCAAGGACGAATTCAACGCGGTCGAAACCGGCTTCAACGACATGATGACCGAGCTGACCGCCCTGGTGTCCCAGGCCCAGCGCTCGTCGGTGCAGGTGACCACTTCGGTCACCGAGATCGCCGCCACCTCCAAGCAGCAACAGGCCACCGCCACCGAAACGGCGGCGACCACCACCGAAATCGGTGCCACCTCCCGCGAAATCGCGGCCACCTCCAAGGACCTGGTGCGCACCATGACCGAAGTTTCCACCGCCGCCGACCAGGCATCGGTGGCCGCCGGTTCCGGTCAGCAGGGCCTGGCGCGTATGGAAGAAACCATGCACTCGGTAATGGGCGCCGCCGACCTGGTCAACGCCAAGCTGGCGATCCTCAATGAGAAGGCCGGCAACATCAACCAAGTGGTGGTGACCATCGTCAAGGTCGCCGACCAGACCAACCTGCTGTCGCTCAATGCCGCTATCGAAGCCGAGAAGGCCGGTGAGTACGGGCGCGGCTTCGCCGTGGTCGCCACCGAGGTGCGGCGTCTGGCCGACCAGACTGCCGTGGCCACGTACGACATCGAGCAGATGGTGCGTGAGATCCAGTCGGCGGTGTCGGCCGGGGTGATGGGCATGGACAAATTCTCCGAAGAAGTGCGCCGCGGCATGTTCGAAGTGCAGCAGGTGGGCGAGCAACTGTCGCAGATCATCCATCAGGTCCAGGCCCTGGCGCCGCGAGTGCTGATGGTCAACGAAGGCATGCAGGCCCAGGCCACGGGGGCCGAACAGATTAACCACGCGCTGGTGCAACTGGGCGACGCCAGCAGCCAGACGGTGGAGTCCCTGCGTCAGGCCAGTTTCGCCATCGATGAACTGAGCCAGGTTGCGGTGGGTCTGCGCAGCGGCGTGTCGCGTTTCAAAGTCTGATGAGCGAACTCGCGGCTAAACGCGGCGCCGTCCCGGCAGCGAAAAAAGCGTTGTTCCTGGTGTTTCATATCGGCAGCGAACGCTATGCCCTACGGGCCACCGAAGTGGCCGAAGTACTGCCGCGCCTGCCGCTCAAACCCATCGCCCACGCTCCTGTGTGGGTGGCCGGCATTTTCTCCCATCGCGGCGCGCTGGTGCCGGTCATCGACCTCAGTGCCCTGGCCTTCGGCACGCCGGCCCAGGCCCGCACCAGCACTCGGCTGGTGCTGGTGCATTACCAGCCGCAGCCCTGGGTCGAGGCGCGCCGGCTGGGGCTGATTCTGGAGCAGGCCACCGACACCCTGCGTTGCGGCCTTGAAGAGTTCCAAGCATACGGCCTGGACAACCGGGAGGCGCCGTACCTGGGACCTGTGCGCGAAGATGCGGAAGGCTTGATGCAGTGGATCGGCGTTAATGATCTGCTCTCCGATGACGTGCGCGCCCTGTTGTTTTCCAGCGAGCTGAGCCTATGAGCAACGATCCGCGCTTCTTTGCCTTCCTTAAGGAGCGCATCGGCCTGGACGTGGCGTCGGTGGGCGAGGCCATCATCGAGCGGGCCGTGCGCCAGCGCAGTCAGGTTGTCGGGGCACTTACCCCGGATGATTACTGGCAGCGCCTGCAACGCTCCCACGACGAGCAACAAGCGCTGATCGAAGCGGTGATCGTCCCCGAGACCTGGTTTTTCCGGTATCCCGAATCCTTCGCCACGCTGGCGCGCTTGGCCTGCGCGCGCTTGGCCGAGATCAAGCAGATGCGCGCCCTGCGTATCCTTAGCCTGCCGTGTTCCACCGGGGAAGAACCTTACTCGATCGCCATGGCCCTGCTGGATGCCGGGTTGGCGCCGCATCAGTTCAAGGTGCAGGGCATGGATGTCAGCCCGCTGTCGGTGGAGCGCGCCCGGCGCGGCGTGTATGGCAAGAATTCGTTTCGCGGCGGTGACCTGGCCTTTCGCGAACGCCACTTCACCGAACACGGCGACGGTTACCACATCGCTGACCGCGTGCGCGAACAGGTGCGTCTGCAAGTGGGCAACCTGCTTGACCCGGCGCTGCTGGCCAATGAGGCCAGCTACGATTTTGTGTTTTGCCGCAACCTGTTGATCTACTTCGATCAACCGACCCAGCAGCAAGTGTTCGAAGTGCTCAAGGCCCTGACCCACGTCGACGGCGTGCTGTTTATCGGCCCGGCCGAAGGCAGCTTGTTGGGGCGGCACGGCATGCGCTCGATTGGGGTGCCGCAGTCCTTTGCCTTCAGTCGGCACGCGGAACCGGTCAGGCCCGAGCCGACCTTCATACCGATGCCCAAGCCGCAACGCAGTGCGGCGCCGCTGCCGGCTAAACCACGGCCGTTCAGCACAGTGAGTGCCAAGGTAGTGCCGATCAAGGCGCCACCCTCCGAAGCGGGCGCCTTGCTCAGCCGTATCGCCACCCTGGCCAACCAAGGCAAAAGTGCCGAGGCCCGCGCCATGTGCGAACAGTATTTGAGCGACCATCCCCCGGCCGCCCAGGTGTTCTATTGGCTGGGGCTGCTTAGTGATGTGGAGGGCAGTGCCCAGCAGGCCCAGGGGTATTATCGAAAAGCCTTGTACCTGGAACCCCAGCATCCGCAGGCCCTGATGCAGTTGGCCGCGCTGCTGGAATCCCAGGGCGACAGTGCGGGGGCGCGTCGTTTGCAGGCGCGGGCCGCCCGCAGCGAGCGAGCTGACAGTGAGTCCAAACCATGAGTAGCCCCGACGCGCTCGACACCACCGGCCTGGACCTGACCATGGCCGACACCCAAGCCATCGACGATTGCTGGAACCGCATCGGCGTCCATGGCGACAAATCCTGCCCGCTGCTGGTGGAACATATCCACTGCCGTAACTGCTCGGTCTATTCCGCCGCCGCCACGCGCCTGCTGGACCGCTATGCCTTGCAACAGGACGCGCATCGCGGCCACGTCGCCGAGACGGTCGACGAGGACTTGGCGACCCGCTCGCTGCTGATGTTCCGCCTCGGTGACGAGTGGCTCGGCATCGCCACCCGTTGCCTGGTGGAGGTGGCGCCGCTGCAACCGATCCATTCGCTGCCGCACCAGCGCTCGCGCGCCTTGCTCGGCGTGGCCAATGTGCGCGGTGCGCTGGTGGCGTGCTTGTCGCTGGTTGAGTTGCTCGGCCTGGAGGCCGCTGACGGTGCCCCCAGCGGCGCACGCAGCATGCCGCGCATGTTGATCATTGCCGCGCAGGATGGTCCGGTGGTGGTGCCGGTGGATGAAGTGGACGGTATCCACGCCATCGACGAGCGTACGTTGAGCGCGGCGTCGGTGTCCGGCACCCAGGCCAGCGCGCGCTATACCCAGGGCGTGCTGCAATGGAAAGGCCGCAGCCTGCGCTGGCTGGACGAGGCACAGTTGTTGTCTGCCGTGACACGGAGCCTTACATGACCCCCGACCAGATGCGTGATGCCTCGCTGCTGGAACTGTTCAGCCTGGAAGCCGATGCACAGACCCAGGTGCTGAGCGCGGGCCTGCTGGCCCTGGAGCGCAACCCGACCCAGGCCGACCAACTCGAAGCCTGCATGCGCGCGGCCCACTCGCTCAAAGGCGCGGCGCGCATCGTGGGGGTGGATGCCGGGGTCAGCGTGGCCCATGTCATGGAGGACTGCCTGGTCAGCGCCCAGGAAAGCCGTCTGTATCTGCAACCTGAACATATCGACGCATTGCTGCAAGGCACCGACCTGCTGATGCGCATCGCCACCCCCGGCAACGACGTGGGGCCGGCGGATATCGAAGCGTACGTGGCGTTGATGGAGCGCTTGCTGGACCCCTCGCACCCGAGCCCCAGCGTTGCGCCGCCAACAGTACCCGAGCCAGCCCCCGAGCCGGTGCTTGAAGAGCTGCCGCCGGAGCCCGAGCCCGCGTCGCCCGTCACCAGCGACCCACCGCGTCAGGGCAAGCGCATGACCGAAGGCGGCGAGCGCGTGCTGCGCGTAACCGCCGAGCGCTTGAACAGCCTGCTGGACCTGTCGAGCAAGTCTTTGGTGGAAACCCAGCGCATCAAGCCCTACCTGGTCAGCCTGCAGCGCCTCAAGCGTATTCAGAGCCAGAGCGTGCGTGCCCTCGACACCCTCGATGGCCAACTCAAGACCCAGCACCTGAACCTCGAAGCCCAGGAGGCCCTGGCCGATGCGCGCCGCCTGCTGAGCGAAGCCCATGCGCTGCTGGCGGAAAAAACCGCCGAGCTCGATGAGTTCGGCTGGCAGGCCGGGCAGCGCGCCCAGGTGCTCTATGACACCGCGCTGGCCTGTCGCATGCGCCCGTTTGCCGACGTGCTGGCTGGGCAGGTGCGCATGGTGCGCGACCTGGGCCGCAGCCTGGGCAAGCAAGTCCGGCTGGAAATCGAAGGCGAGAAAACCCAGGTCGATCGCGACGTACTGGAAAAACTCGAAGCGCCCCTCACTCATCTGTTACGCAATGCCGTCGATCACGGCATCGAAATGCCCGAGCAACGTGTGCTGGCGGGCAAACCGGCCGAAGGGCTGATCCGCCTGCGCGCCTCGCACCAGGCTGGTCTGTTGGTGCTGGAGCTGAGTGACGACGGCAATGGCGTGGACCTCGAACGCCTGCGCGGCACCATTGTCGAGCGCAAGCTGTCACCGCTGGAGACCGCGCTGCGCCTGAGCGAAGAGGAGTTGCTGACGTTCCTGTTCCTGCCGGGTTTCAGCCTGCGCGACAAAGTCACCGAGGTGTCCGGGCGCGGCGTCGGGCTGGATGCGGTGCAGCATATGGTGCGCCAACTGCGCGGCGCGGTGGTGCTGGAGCAGACGGCGGGGCAGGGCAGCCGTTTCCATCTGGAGGTGCCGCTGACCCTTTCGGTGGTGCGCAGCCTGGTAGTGGAGGTCGGCGAAGAAGCTTATGCCTTCCCGCTGGCGCATATCGAACGCATGTGCGATCTGGCGCCGGAAGACATCGTGCAACTGGAAGGACGCCAGCATTTCTGGCACGAAGGCCGGCATGTCGGCCTGGTCGCCGCCAGCCAATTGTTGCAGCGACCGGCGGGGCAGAACCCTTCGGAAACACTGAAAGTGGTGGTGATCCGCGAGCGTGACGCGGTGTATGGGATTGCCGTGGAGCGCTTTATCGGCGAGCGCACCCTGGTGGTGTTGCCGCTGGATGATCGCCTGGGCAAGGTCCAGGATATTTCCGCCGGTGCATTGCTCGACGACGGCTCGGTGGTGCTGATCGTCGACGTCGAAGACATGCTGCGTTCGGTGGACAAACTGCTCAATACCGGGCGCCTTGAGCGTATCGCCCGGCGCAGCCAGCAGACCGCCGAAGCTCCGCGCAAACGCGTGCTGGTGGTGGATGACTCGCTCACGGTGCGTGAATTGCAGCGCAAATTGCTGCTTAATCGCGGCTACGAAGTGGCCGTGGCCGTCGATGGCATGGACGGCTGGAACGCCTTGCGTTCCGAGGATTTCGACCTGCTGATCACTGACATTGATATGCCTCGCATGGACGGTATCGAATTGGTCACACTCTTGCGCCGTGACAGTCGCCTGCAATCGTTGCCGGTGATGGTGGTGTCGTATAAAGACCGCGAAGAAGACCGCCGACGCGGGCTCGACGCCGGGGCCGACTATTACCTGGCCAAGGCCAGTTTCCACGACGACGCCTTGCTTGATGCCGTGATGGAACTGATCGGAGGCGCGCGGGCATGAAGATCGCCATCGTCAATGACATGCCCCTGGCCATCGAGGCGTTGCGCCGAGCGTTGAGTCTAGAGCCGGCGCATCAAGTGGTATGGGTGGCCAGCAATGGCCTGGAAGCGGTGCAGCGCTGCGCCGAACTGACCCCTGACCTGATCCTTATGGACCTGATCATGCCGGTAATGGACGGTGTGGAGGCCACGCGCCAGATCATGGCCGAGACCCCGTGCGCGATTCTGATCGTGACCGTCGACCGCCAGGCCAATGTGAGCCGCGTGTTCGAAGCCATGGGCCATGGCGCCCTCGACGTGGTGGACACGCCAGCTTTGGGCGTGGGCAACCCCCAGGATGCGGCGGCACCGTTGCTGCGCAAGATCCTCAACATCGGTTGGTTGATCGGCCAGCGCGGCAGCCGTGTGCGCGCGGAAGCCGCGCCGCCGCGCCACGAGGGCAAACGCCAGCGGCTGGTGGCCATCGGCTCCTCGGCCGGCGGCCCGGCGGCCCTGGAAACCCTGCTCAAAGGCCTGCCCCGCGACTTTCCCGCCGCCATTGTGCTGGTGCAGCACGTCGACCAGGTGTTCGCCGCCGGCATGGCCGAGTGGCTCAGCAGCGCGTCCAGCCTGCCGGTGCGCCTGGCCCGTGAAGGTGAGCCGCCCCAGAGCGGGGTGGTATTGCTGGCCGGGACCAACCATCACATTCGTTTATTGAAGAACGGTACGCTGGCCTACACCGCAGAGCCGGTGAACGAGATCTATCGCCCGTCGATCGACGTGTTTTTCGAGAGCGTCGCCAGCCACTGGAATGGCGATGCCGTCGGCGTCTTGCTGACCGGCATGGGGCGCGACGGGGCCCAGGGTCTCAAACTGCTGCGTGAACAAGGTTATTTGACCATCGCCCAGGATCAACAAAGCTCGGCGGTGTATGGCATGCCCAAAGCGGCGGCGGCAATCGATGCCGCTGTTGAAATTCGCCCACTGGATAGAATTGCGCCTCGACTGCTGGAGGTCTTTGCACAATGAGCAAGACCTTGCACGGTGCTGGCTTGCAGGTGGTAATTCAGGTGACTGCAGATGAATGATTTACAGATCGACGACATCAAGACCGACGAAAACGCCGCCATGGTGTTGCTGGTCGACGACCAGGCCATGATCGGCGAAGCCGTGCGGCGTGGCCTGGCCCATGAAGAAAACATCGACTTCCATTTCTGCGCCGACCCGCACCAGGCCATTGCCCAGGCCATCCGCATCAAACCGACGGTGATCCTGCAGGACCTGGTGATGCCCGGCCTCGACGGCCTGACCCTGGTGCGCGAGTACCGCAACCACCCGGCCACGGCGAACATCCCGATCATCGTGCTTTCCACCAAGGAAGACCCGCTGATCAAGAGCGCGGCATTTGCAGCCGGCGCCAACGATTACCTGGTCAAGCTGCCGGACAACATCGAACTGGTGGCGCGCATCCGCTATCACTCACGTTCCTATATGACCCTGTTGCAGCGCGATGCGGCGTACCGTGCGCTGCGGGTCAGCCAGCAGCAGTTGCTGGACACCAACCTGGTGCTGCAACGGTTGATGAACTCCGATGGCCTGACTGGGCTGTCCAACCGTCGCCACTTCGACGAATACCTGGAGCTGGAATGGCGCCGCGCCATGCGTGACCAGACCCAGCTGTCATTGCTGATGATCGACGTGGACTTCTTCAAGACCTATAACGACAGCTTCGGCCACGTCGAAGGCGACGAAGCCCTGCGTAAGGTCGCCGACACCATCCGTGACGCCAGCAGCCGCCCGTCGGACCTGCCGGCGCGCTACGGCGGCGAGGAGTTCGCTCTGGTGCTGCCCAACACCTCGCCGGGAGGTGCGCGCCTGGTGGCGGAGAAACTGCGCATGGCCGTCGCCGCGCTGAACATCCCCCACAATGCCCCGACCGAAGGTTCGTGCCTGACCGTCAGCATCGGCCTGTCCACCATGGTCCCGCAGCAGGGCTCCAGTTGCCGCCAGGTGATCATGGCGGCGGACAAGGGGCTGTATACGGCCAAGCACAATGGGCGCAATCAGGTCGGTATCGAGTGACCTGAGGCTGCGCTCAACACAAGTTTCAAAGGCAGACTCCCAACTCTTTGGTGAGCAGGCTTGCCCTGCGCCGGGCTGCGAAGCGGCCCCAAACCCAGGCACCTCGGTGTGTCAGCTAAAACCACATCGCCTGGAGTGGGGCTGCTTCGCAGCCCAGCGCGGGCGGTGCGACGATTCGACAAGCCCGCTCACTACGACAAGCCCCCTCCTGCGGTGTATTTTCCTGGGGTTTGAAACCGCCTTTTCGGCTCAGCGGGCTGCCGTTTCCAGCTGTTTGCCGTTATACTCGCCGGCTTTCAAAAGTTCGCCAACGAGTGCTGCCCGCCATGGAAATCAACCCGATCCTTAACACCATCAAGGACCTGTCCGAGCGCTCCGAAACTATTCGGGGGTATCTTTGACTACGATCAAAAGCATGAGCGTCTGACCGAGGTCAACCGCGAGCTTGAAGATCCGAGTGTCTGGAACAAACCTGAATACGCCCAGGAACTGGGGCGCGAGCGCGCTGCGCTGGCGCAGATCGTCGACACCCTCGACGAACTGAACACCGGCCTGGCCGATTGCCGTGACCTGCTGGACATGGCCGTCGAAGAAAACGACGAAGGCGCAGTGGGCGATGTGGTCGCCGAGCTGGCCCGTCTCGAGGAAAACCTCGCCAAGCTTGAATTCCGCCGCATGTTCAGCCACGAAATGGACCCGAACAACGCCTACCTGGATATCCAGGCCGGTTCCGGCGGCACCGAGGCCCAGGACTGGGCCAACATCCTGTTGCGCATGTACCTGCGCTGGGCCGACAAGCGCGGTTTCGACGCGACCATCATGGAGCTGTCCGCCGGTGAAGTCGCCGGTATCAAGGGCGCTACCGTGCATATCAAGGGCGAATACGCCTTTGGCTGGCTGCGTACCGAGATCGGCGTGCACCGTCTGGTGCGCAAGAGCCCGTTCGACTCCGGCAACCGTCGCCACACTTCGTTCTGCGCGGTGTTCGTCTCGCCTGAGATCGATGACAAAGTGGAAATCGAGATCAACCCGGCGGACCTGCGGATCGACACCTATCGTTCCTCCGGTGCCGGCGGTCAGCACGTCAACACCACCGACTCGGCCGTGCGGATTACCCACGTACCGACCAACACCGTGGTGAGCTGCCAGAACGAACGCTCCCAGCACGCCAACAAGGACACCGCCATGAAAATGCTGCGGGCCAAGTTGTACGAGCAGGAGATGCAGAAGCGCAACGCCGCTTCCCAGGCGCTGGAAGACACCAAGTCGGATATCGGCTGGGGTCACCAGATCCGTTCCTATGTGCTCGACGCGTCGCGTATCAAGGATCTGCGCACTAACATCGAACGCAGCGACTGCGACAAAGTGCTCGACGGCGATATCGACGAGTACCTGGAAGCCAGCCTGAAGTCCGGCCTGTAATACCCTGTGTGGGAGCGGGCTTGCCCGCGATCCCCAGGCCGAAGGCCTGGGGGCAACGAACCTGTGATGGAAAATTTAAAGACATGAGCGACCAACAACTCGACCCGCAAGCCCTGCAACAGGAAGAAAACTCCCTGATCGCCCTGCGCAAGGAAAAGCTTGCTGCCGAGCGCGCCAAGGGCAACGCCTTCCCCAACGACTTCCGCCGCGACAACTACTGCGATGCCTTGCAGAAACAGTACGCGGACAAGACCAAGGAAGAGCTGGCGGAAGCGGCGATCCCGGTCAAGGTGGCAGGTCGTATCATGCTCAACCGTGGCTCGTTCATGGTGATCCAGGACATGACCGGGCGTATCCAGGTCTACGTCAACCGCAAGACCCTGTCCGAAGAAACCCTGGCCTCGGTGAAAACCTGGGACATGGGCGACATCATCGCCGCCGAAGGCACCCTGGCCCGTTCCGGCAAGGGCGACCTGTACGTGGAAATGACCAACGTGCGCCTGCTGACCAAGTCCTTGCGCCCGCTGCCGGACAAGCACCACGGCCTGACCGACACCGAGCAACGCTATCGCCAGCGCTATGTCGACCTGATCGTCAACGAAGACGTGCGCCACACCTTCCGCGTCCGCTCGCAGATCATCGCCCACATCCGCAGCTTCCTGATGCAGCGTGACTTCCTGGAAGTGGAAACGCCGATGCTGCAAACCATTCCCGGCGGTGCCGCAGCCAAGCCGTTCGAAACCCACCACAACGCGCTGGACATGGAAATGTTCCTGCGTATCGCGCCTGAGCTGTACCTCAAGCGTCTGGTGGTCGGTGGTTTCGAGAAGGTCTTCGAGATCAACCGCAACTTCCGCAACGAAGGCGTCTCCACCCGTCACAACCCAGAATTCACCATGTTGGAGTTCTACCAGGCTTACGCCGACTACGAAGACAACATGGACCTGACCGAAGAACTGTTCCGCGAGCTGGCGCAGCTGGTCCTGGGCAGCACCGACGTGCCGTACGGCGACAAGGTGTTCCACTTCGGCGAGCCGTTCGTGCGCCTGTCGGTGTTCGATTCGATCCTCAAATACAACCCCGAGCTGAGCGCCGATGACCTCAACGACATCGACAAGGCTCGCGCCATCGCCAAGAAAGCCGGCGCCAAGGTGCTGGGCTTCGAAGGCCTGGGCAAACTGCAGGTGATGATTTTCGAGGAGCTGGTGGAGCACAAGCTGGAACAGCCGCACTTCATTACCCAGTACCCGTTCGAAGTGTCGCCGTTGGCCCGTCGCAACGACGACAACCCGAACGTCACCGACCGTTTCGAGCTGTTTATCGGCGGCCGCGAAATCGCCAACGCCTACTCCGAGTTGAACGACGCGGAAGACCAGGCCGAGCGCTTTATGGCCCAGGTGGCCGACAAAGATGCCGGCGACGACGAAGCCATGCACTACGACGCCGACTTCGTCCGCGCCCTGGAATACGGCATGCCGCCGACCGCCGGTGAAGGCATCGGCATCGACCGCCTGGTGATGTTGTTGACCAACTCGCCGTCGATCCGCGATGTGATCCTGTTCCCGCACATGCGGCCACAAGCGTAACCGTAGCGAAATCCAGAGCCGCCTTTTATAAGGCGGCTTTTTTATGTGGCGTCTATAAGCGTCAAGCAAACAGCGCCAGGTTTTGATCTGTTCAAGGATGTGAGTCGTGAACCGCGTAACCGCACAAGAAGGCGCCGCCGGCATTGCTGCTGCCGTGGCTGAAAGCGTCCAGTACCAGGGCCGCAAGGCCAGTCGCCAAGGCAGCGAGCAGCGCAGGCAAGACATTTTGGATGCGGCCATGCGCATCGTGGTGCGCGATGGTGTGCGGGCTGTGCGTCATCGTGCGGTGGCCGCCGAAGCGGGGGTGCCGCTGTCGGCGACCACCTACTACTTCAAGGACATCGACGACCTGCTCACCGACACCTTCGCCCAATACGTGGAACGCAGCGCCGCGTTCATGGGCAAATTGTGGGTACGCAACGAGGGCTTGCTGCGCGAAATGGTCGCTTATGGCGATGGCAGCCCGCAGTCGCGCTCGCAGTTGGCGGACGACATCGCCCGCTTGACCGCCGATTACGTGATGCGCCAATTGACCAATCGCCGCGAGCACTTGATGGCCGAACAGGCCTTTCGTCAGGAAGCCTTGCTCAACCCGCGGCTGGCGGAACTGGTGCGGTCCCATCAACAGATTCTGCTGCAGGGCACCGGGCAGTTTTTCCAGGTATTGGGTTCCCGCGAGCCGCAACAGGATGCCAAAGTGTTGACGGCGATAATCGGTCGGATGGAATATCAGGGCCTGCTGGGCGGCCCAGAGCCTTTGACCGCTGACGAGATGCTTGAGATTCTCAAGCGTTACATGCATTTGGTGTTGGCCTCGGTCTGACACCGGGGGAGTCCAATGAAAACCTGGCGTTTGGCGGTACTGGCCCTGTCGTTCCTATTGCTCGGTGGTTGCCTGGTAACGTTCAAGGACCCGTTGCCCGCCCATGAGGCGGCGCCGGATGAACTGCTGGGCCATTGGACCAGCAAGAATGCTTGGGGCGAACCGCTCAATCTGCAAATCAGCCGCGCCGGTGAGCACCGCTATAAAGCGGTGAGCTACCCTAAAGCCTCGCCGGCCCAGCGCGATGAGTACCTGTTTACCGTTTCGCGCCATGGCAGCCGCTGGTACCTGTCGGCACCATTGCCCGCCAGGTGGGGAGGGCATTATTTCCTGGCGGGGTTCGAGTTCGACGATAAGCACGAATTGGTGGTCTATAACCTCGATCTCGAACAGATTCACCAGGCTATCGGGCAACAGGTACTGCATGGCAGCACCGTGGATACCGTCGACGGCGCCGGTGTACTGATCGACAGCGCCATGAACCAGGTATTTGCCTACCTGGATGATCCGGCCAATGCCGATGTGTTCGTTGAAGCCGTGCGCTACCGGCGCGCGGGTCGATAACGTTTAAAGAGGAAGTACCGGGTGGACGATTACCAGCAGACGATACGCACCTTGTCCGATCGCATTGTGCTGGCGCAAACCCCGATCCGCGTCCTCGACGCCGTGAAATGGGACGAGAACATCCGTCAAGGGTTTCTCAAGGCCAAGGGCAAAGCCATGCCGGCCGTGGATCGCGACTATTACCTGAACCGGCCGCTGTCGTTCGATTCCAGCGCGGTGAAGCTGGAATTCCAGAATATCGAGCGTGACATCACCCGCCGGCTCGGCCAATTCAGCCCGGTGGGGCAGATCATGCGCCGCATGTGCAAGGAATACCGCATGGTGGTGCGCATGCTGGAGGCTCGGGGCACCGAGGATTTCGGCCTGATCTCCCAAGAGCTGTACGGCGCCGCCTCCGATGCGTTCCACGCCGGCGACCCGACCCTGGCCGATCTGGGCCTGATGCTGTCCGATTACCTGAACAACATCGACGGCCGTGGCGACCTCAAGGACGAAGCCAAGACCCTGACCGCCAAGGACGCCGTGGCCCTGCTGCAAACCCGCCTGAACAAGGTGTTCGGCGAGGCCGAAGAAACCATTCGTGTGTTCGAGTCCGACGGTATTGTCGCCGACGCGGCGGCGGGTGCCGACTACATCAAGATCCGCGCCGACGCTATGTTCAACGACCGCGATGTGCGCGCCTTGGAAGTGCATGAAGGCCTGGTGCATGTGGGCACCACCCTCAACGGCCAGAACCAGCCGATCTGCACCTTCCTGTCCAAGGGCCCGCCGTCGTCCACCGTGACCCAGGAAGGTCTGGCGATCCTGATGGAGATCATTACCTTCGCCTCCTACCCCAGCCGCCTGCGCAAATTGACCAACCGCACGCGGGCCATCCATATGGTGGAGGAGGGCGCCGACTTCCTGCAGGTATTTGAGTTCTTCCGCGAGCAAGGCTTTGAGATGGCGGAAAGCTATGGCAACGCCAGCCGCGTATTCCGTGGCTCGGTGCCGACCGGTCTGCCGTTCACCAAGGATTTGTCCTACCTCAAGGGCTTTATCATGGTCTACAACTACATCCAGTTGGCTGTGCGTAAAGGCAAGCTGGAACAAGTGCCGCTGCTGTTCTGCGGCAAGACCACCCTGGAAGACATGCGTACCCTGCGCCAACTGGTGGATGAAGGCCTGGTGGTGCCGCCCAAGTACCTGCCCGAGCAATTCCGTGACATGAACGCCCTGGCGGCGTGGATGTGCTTCTCCAACTTCCTCAACCATCTGAGCCTGGATCGGATCGAGGCTGACTACTCCAATATCCTTTAAATGCTGTTATTTGCGAGGCTTCAACGGATGAGAATCCTCGGCATTCTGTGCCTGCTCCTCACACTGAACGGCTGTAGCTCGCTGCTGTTCTACCCCGAACCCGGCCTGCCGTTCACGCCACAAAAAGCACACTTGGACTACCGCGACGTCACCTTGACCACCGCCGATGGCGTCAAGCTGCATGCTTGGTGGTTGCCGGCCAAACCCGGCGTGCCGCTCAAGGGCACGGTTCTGCACCTGCACGGCAACGGTGGCAATTTGGCCTGGCATCTGGGCGGCAGTTGGTGGTTGCCGGAGCAGGGGTATCAAGTGTTGCTGCTGGACTATCGCGGTTATGGGCTGTCGGAAGGCAAGCCCTCATTGCCGGCGATTTATCAGGACGTGGACGCGGCTTTCAGCTGGCTCGACAAGGCCCCCGAAACCCAGGGGCAGCCCCTGATTGTGCTTGGCCAAAGCCTGGGCGGCGCGCTGGCCGTGCATTACCTGGCGGCGCACCCGCAGCGTCAGGCCCAGCTCAAGGCGCTGGTGCTGGACGGCGTGCCGGCCAGTTATCGTGACGTAGGACAATTCGCGCTGAGCACCTCCTGGCTAACATGGCCATTGCAAGTGCCCTTATCCTGGCTCGTGCCCGACGCGGACAGTGCGATCAATGCCATGCCCCAGTTGAGTGGCGTGCCGAAACTGTTGTTTCACAGCCTCGATGACCCGATCGTGCCCGTGGCCAATGGCATCCGCTTGTATCAGGCGGCGCCGCCGCCCAGAGTCTTGCAATTGACCCGGGGCGGGCATGTGCAGACCTTTGCCGATAAAACCTGGCAAACCGTGATGCTGCGCTATCTGGATGACCCGCAACATTTCAATGGCCTGCGGCGCCTGGGCGAAATTCCAAACTATCCGACTCCTAACGTTGATCCATCAGAGAGCCCGCAATGAGCGAAGAACGCAACATGATCCCGCTGATCCTCACCGGCATCGGCACCATCATCGGTACCGTCGGTTGCCTGTGGTACTACGGCTACCTGCACTTCGCCAAACCGGAAGATGCGTTGCTGCTCAGTGACTTCACCATGCTCAAGACCGTGCCGGGCGAGGATTACAAGATCTCCCTGACTCCGGCCGCCCAAGTGGCGCAGTGCGTCGATGGCGTGCTGGTGATGTTTGATACCGAGCAGAAAGGCTTGAGTGGCGTGCTGGTGAACAACAAGAAGCAAGCCGTGCGCTGCATGGGGCAGGAAACGCCGCAGTTGCAGCAGTGAGCTTGCACGTCATTGTTGTGGGAAAGCGCCACGAGACTTGGTGATTAAGTCTTCAGTGCAATGGTAAACCTACGCAACCCGGAACTATCTCGATTAACCAGCCACAGATTCGGGACTGATTGGTATCACTGATCGGTCTTTATTTCAATTATGTGGAGTTAGCATCTATGGCAGCTGTTAATGCACCGTCGAGTGTTGGGAATGCGCGCGATGCCGGCGCAGTGGGGCAACTGAGTCTCGATCAGCGGATCCAAGATACACGAAACCAAATTCAACAACTGCGATCGCGAGGTTCCCACGGTGGACCGGGAAGCAGTGGTGCCGGTGGCGACGAAACCCTTGAGGCGCTTTTGAAGCTGCTGAATAAGCTGCTTGAACAAAAAAAGAATGAAGGTGCACAGAGCGGTCAAGGGGCTCAAAACGGCAACGCTCAGCAAGACGGTCAATCTGGTGCGCAGTCTGCCTCTCAAATTCAGCAGGGAGACTATCAGGGGAACACCCCGGTACCTTTCTGACTGCTCGCCTCACAAAAGCAGCCCTCGTCGATGGGCTGTTTATGGCGCTTGTAGCGATCAGTCCACCAACAAGTCGGCGCTGGCGGTAGTCACGGGCGACGGAATTATCTGGAACCCTATCGCGTATTCAAACCACAGAAAGCGGAGTTGCTTACACAGATCGAGGCCGAGAACGTGGCGATACGCATTGCTGCAATCGACAACATGCTGGACATGATCAGAGGGCATCAGACGCTGGAAAGGCGAGATGCTCGGGATCATGAGCTTGCGCAACTGATGGACAAGCTCTCGCAAAATACCTACGGTTCCAGAATTGAAATGCCCGCTGAGGATACTCATCGCACTATCGAGTTTGGCGAACCGAAAAAAAACCCACCGTAAGGTGGGTTTTTCTATCCAATCTCAATCAATCAGTTCGCCATCGACGAACGTGGCTTGACCGGTTGGTTGTCGTTGGAGATGGTCACTTCAACGCGGCGGTTCATGGCGCGGCCCGATGCGCTGCTATTGTCGGCAACCGGATATTCCTTGCCATAGCCCTGGGTCACGATGCGCGAAATATCCACGCCTTGCTGAGCCAGTGCGCGTTGTACGGAAGCTGCACGGCGCTCCGACAAGCTCTGGTTGTAGGAATCGGAACCGGTGCTGTCGGTGTAGCCTTCGACGATCACTTTACGATCTGGGTTGTCGCGCAGGAACTGAGCCAGTTTGGTGATATTCACCAGGCCGCTGGATTTCAGATCGGACTTATTGGTGGCGAACAATACGTCACCGAAAGTCACCAGCGTACCGCGATCGGTCTGCTTGGCGTTCAAGCTGTCCTGCAACTGCTTGATCTGCGCATCGCGAGCTTCCAGCAGGGCGCGAGCGCGTTCGTCGCCGGCGTTTTTCAGCTTGGCTTCGGATTCGCGCAAGGCGATGGTGTCTTTGGCCACTTCAACGCGCTGGTTGGTCAGGTAAGCCAACTGGTCGACCTTCTTCTGATCTTCCTTGTCGCGATAGGCTTTGTCGGCCTTGTCCAGCCATTCCTGAGCGTCCTTGGTTTCCAGCGCCGCGAGCTTGGTGGCCTGTGGGTTGGTCTGCAGGGCCGAGAAGTTGGTGCGGGCGTTTTCCAGGTTGGCGTTTGGCGGAGTGGAGCAGGCCGCCAAGGCAACGCTCATTGCCAACAGGGCAGGGATCATCAGTTGTTTACGCATAATCGTGTCGTCCTTTCAATTCGATATCGGGTGCGGTGCGGTCGAGGGGCTCGGTTTATTTGTGCTGGATAGCAGCCGGGCGCATGCCTTCCTTACGCAACTCGTCAACGGCCTTCTGGGAATCCTTCACCGCTTGCTCAGCTTTGGCAGCCTGGGCTTTACGTTCGGCGACACGGGCGTCCCACTCGGCTTGTTCAGCCAACATACGAGCCTTCTCGTAGTTTTTGTCGTGCATCGCGATTTCAGCTTCTTTGAGCTTGTCCTGAGCCGACTTCATTTCTACAGCGGCGTACTCGGTGCCACCGGCGCTGACAGCGCTGTTGACCGCCGACTGGGTCACTGCGTACTGCTCAGTCGGAGGGTTACCGGCGCAGCCAGCCAGAACGAAGCTGGTACCGATTGCCAGCGCGGCCAATTTAAGCCCGCGCAGATGGTTAAACGAGGATTTGGCAGTGCTGGTCTTCATCGTCTTCAACTCCATTGGATAACTCCTGAAAAACATCAAAATCCATCTCAGTCAGTGAACGGCTGCGAGCCCGGTGGTAAAGCGCCTGGTGCTCTTTCAAACGGCCGTTCCAAGTGATGGCTTACTGGCTGTGACCGGAGGCTTTTTTCAAAAGTTCAGAAGAGATGGCGATTTGCCTAAAAAAATAATTGACTAAGTAGTCAGCGAAAAAAATTGGAACTTTTGCACTTCCAAGCAGTATTTCGGGCCTGTAATAGGCCCGGAATACAAGGGGAGGGTGGATTAAACGACAGCAGATCAGTGCTTCGATTCGTCCGCACTGGTAGACAAATCATGTAGATAGCGACGCGACAGCGACAAAAAGCGCGGGGTAGGGCCGACGTCTTCGTACAGCGGGTCGCCCTCTTCATCGGTCGCAATCACCTGCTGACCTTTGATATAGGGAAAGCTGGCTTCCAGCTCTTCAAGGGCGGCGCCGATCAGCTCGCCAAGCAGCTCTTCGGTGTTGCGCTTGGGGTACATCTCGGCGATGGCCGCCAGCCGGGCGGCGGACTCCACGTCCAGGTGGATCGCATATTCGGTCTTGGTCAAGCGACCCTTGGCGTTCTCTTCCCAATGCTGGGCCAATTCTCGGATTTTCATGGCAACCTCAATAAAACCCACGGCAAGCGGGCGGTGATGAGTGACCAGCCGTTCGCCTATCGCGACGACTTATGGTTGAGACTAGCTGCAACCCACAAGGTTTAAAGTCTTGTCATAAAACAACGCGGGCGGCACTCTGGCAGATCTGCGCGTCCCGGATTTCTGGCTGGAGATTGGCTGATGAGTGATATCGATGCACGCTTGCGTGAGGATGTTCACCTGCTGGGTGAATTGTTGGGCAACACCATTCGAGAGCAGTACGGCGATGATTTTCTCGACAAGATCGAGCAGATCCGCAAAGGCGCCAAGGCCGATCGGCGTGGCGCCGACTCTGAGAAAACCGCCGGCGATGAACTGAGCGCCAGCCTCAATCAGTTGCAGGAAGACGAACTGCTGCCGGTGGCGCGGGCTTTCAACCAGTTTCTCAATCTGGCCAATATCGCCGAGCAGTATCAGTTGATTCACCGTCGCGATGAGTCGCAACCGGCACCCTTCGAGGCGCGCGTGCTGCCCGAGCTGCTGGCGCGCCTGCAACGCGAAGGCCACAGCAACGAATCCCTGGCCCGCCAGTTGGCGCGCGTGGAAATCGAGCTGGTCCTCACCGCCCACCCGACCGAAGTGGCGCGCCGCACCTTGATCCAGAAGTACGACGCCATCGCCGCGCAGTTGGCCTTGCAGGATCACCGCGACCTCACCACCGCCGAGCGCGAGCAGATCCGCCAACGCCTGCAACGATTGATCGCCGAGGCCTGGCACACCGAAGAAATCCGCCGCACCCGCCCCACGCCGGTGGATGAAGCCAAGTGGGGCTTTGCGGTGATCGAGCATTCGCTGTGGCACGCCATCCCCAACTATTTGCGCAAGGCCGATCAGGCGTTGCACGCGGCCACCGGCCTGCGCCTGCCCCTGGAAGCGGCGCCGATTCGCTTTGCATCGTGGATGGGCGGCGACCGTGACGGCAACCCGAATGTCACCGCGCCGGTCACCCGCGAAGTCTTGCTGCTGGCGCGGTGGATGGCGGCCGACCTGTACCTGCGCGATATCGATCAGTTGGCTTCCGAGCTGTCCATGCGTCACGCCAGCCCAGCGTTGCAGGCCAAGGTCGGCGACAGCGTCGAGCCGTACCGGTCCGTGCTCAAGCAACTGCGCGACCGCTTGCGCGCCACGCGGCAATGGGCCCACACCGCGTTGAGCAGCAGCACTCCGGCGCCCGTCGAGGTGTTGCAGAACAACCGTGAACTGCTTGAGCCGCTGGAGCTGTGCTACCAGTCGCTGCATGAATGCGGCATGGGCGTGATCGCCGACGGGCCGCTGCTCGATTGCCTGCGTCGCGCAGTGACATTCGGCCTGTTCCTGGTGCGTCTGGATGTGCGCCAGGATTCCAGCCGTCACTCGGCAGCCATGACGGAGATCACCGATTACCTCGGCCTGGGTCGCTACGAAGATTGGGATGAGGACGCGCGCATCAGCTTCTTAATGAAGGAGTTGACCAACCGTCGCCCGTTGCTGCCGGGGTATTTCAAACCGTCGGCCGACACCGCCGAAGTGCTCAATACCTGTAAGGAAATCGCCGCAGCCCCTGCGGCGTCGTTGGGCTCGTATGTCATCTCCATGGCTGGTGCGGCGTCGGATGTGCTGGCGGTGCAATTGCTGCTTAAAGAGTCGGGTGTACAGCGGCCAATGCGCGTGGTGCCGTTGTTCGAAACCCTGGCCGACCTGGATAACGCCGGGCCAGTGATCGAGCAACTGTTGCAACTGCCGGGCTATCGCGCACGCTTGCAGGGCCCGCAGGAAGTGATGATCGGCTATTCCGACTCGGCCAAGGACGCCGGCACCACCGCCGCCGCCTGGGCGCAATACCGGGCGCAGGAGCGCCTGGTGGATATTTGCCGCGAACAGCAAGTGGAGCTGCTGTTGTTCCATGGTCGCGGTGGCACCGTGGGCCGTGGCGGGGGCCCGGCCCATGCGGCGATCCTGTCGCAGCCACCAGGCTCGGTGGCCGGGCGTTTCCGCACCACCGAACAAGGCGAAATGATCCGCTTCAAGTTCGGTCTGCCGGACATCGCGGAGCAGAACCTCAACCTTTACTTGGCTGCAGTGCTGGAAGCAACGCTGTTGCCGCCGCCACCGCCCGAGCCGGCCTGGCGTCATTTAATGGACGAATTGGCCGCGGATGGTGTGAGGGCCTACCGCGCGGTCGTAAGGGAAAATCCGCAATTCGTCGAGTATTTCCGCCAGTCCACCCCCGAACAGGAGCTTGGCCGCCTGCCGCTGGGCAGCCGTCCAGCCAAGCGGCGTGCGGGCGGTATCGAAAGCCTGCGCGCCATCCCTTGGATCTTCGGTTGGACCCAGACGCGCTTGATGCTGCCGGCGTGGCTCGGCTGGGAGGCGGCGTTGAGCAATGCCCTGGCGCGGGGTGAAGGTGAATTGCTGGGGCAGATGCGCGAACAGTGGCCGTTCTTCCGCACCCGCATCGATATGCTGGAAATGGTGCTGGCCAAGGCCGATGCCGATATTGCGCGTCTCTATGATGAACGCCTGGTGCAGCCCGACCTGTTGCCATTGGGTGCGCACTTGCGCGACCTATTGTCGCAGGCGTGCTCGGTGGTGCTCGGTCTGACCGGCCAGTCGCAACTGCTGGCACACAGCCCTGACACCCTGGAGTTCATCCGCCTGCGCAATACCTACCTTGACCCCTTGCATCTGTTGCAGGCCGAGTTGCTGGCGCGCTCGCGCCGGCAGGAAGCCGCGCAGGACAGCCCTCTGGAACAGGCGCTGCTGGTATCCGTGGCCGGTATCGCGGCCGGGTTGCGCAACACCGGCTGAGGTTTTTCGCGTGTTCTCAATGGCTTGCGCCTGAGCCAGGACGGCCGCCCGGAACCGGGCGGTCATCGTCCATGGGGGCGGGTTGCACTCTGGAATACCCTACCTATGACGTATGCGCGGTGCGGGTTCTTCCGACTTTTGGCGGCTTGTGTGGTTAGGGCCTGCTGTGTATCTTGATCAGCCTTTGGCCGTTTGGGCGGCCCGAATCACATTTTTACGCGATTGGCCCCACGCGGCGAATCCGAGCGTCATCTCTATAAAAAATTGAGGAGCACATCGATGCGCGTCATTCTGCTGGGAGCTCCCGGGGCCGGTAAAGGTACTCAGGCAAAGTTCATCACTGAAAAATTCGGCATTCCACAAATCTCCACCGGTGACATGCTGCGCGCTGCGGTAAAAGCAGGCACCGAGCTGGGCATTAAGGCCAAGAGCATCATGGACGCCGGTGGCCTGGTTTCCGATGACCTGATCATTTCCCTGGTCAAGGACCGTATCGCGCAGCCTGACTGTGCCAACGGTTTCCTGTTCGACGGTTTCCCGCGCACCATTCCTCAGGCCGAAGCCTTGGTGACGGCTGGTGTCGAGCTGGATGCCGTGGTTGAAATCGCGGTGGAAGACGAAGAAATCGTCCAGCGTATCGCAGGCCGTCGCGTTCACGAGGCCTCGGGCCGCGTGTACCACACCGTCTACAACCCGCCGAAAGTTGAAGGCAAAGACGATGTCACCGGCGAAGACCTGGTACAGCGCAAGGACGACACCGAAGAAACCGTGCGTCATCGCCTGTCGGTCTACCATTCCCAGACCAAGCCGCTGGTGGATTTCTATCAGAAGCTGTCCGCTGCCAACGGCAAGCCGAAGTACAGCCATATCCCTGGCGTCGGTTCGGTGGAAGCCATCACCGCCAAAGTGATGCAAGCCCTGAGCTGATCACCTGATCGGCGTCTCACACAACGGCCCGCTTGCGGGCCGTTGTTGTTTATACTGGCGCACTTTTTTTCGACTTGGACACCCACACCGATGAGCACCCTGCTGGCCCTGGACACCGCAACCGAAGCTTGCTCCGTTGCCTTGCTGCACGATGGCAAAGTAACCAGCCACTACGAGGTGATCCCCCGCCTGCACGCGCAAAAACTGTTGCCGATGATCAAGCAACTGCTCGAAGATGCCGGCACCACGTTGGCGGCGGTGGACGCTATTGCTTTTGGTCGCGGCCCGGGTGCCTTTACCGGTGTGCGCATTGCTATCGGCGTGGTGCAAGGCCTGGCCTTTGCCCTGGAACGCCCGGTGTTGCCGGTCTCCAACCTTGCCGTCCTGGCCCAGCGCGCGTTGCGTGAGCAAGGCGCGTCGCAAGTAGCGGCCGCCATCGACGCGCGGATGGACGAAGTCTACTGGGGCTGTTACCGCGCGGTGGCCGGTGAAATGCGCCTGGTCGGCGTGGAGGCGGTGCAGCCGCCCGAAGCGTCGGCACTGCCGGAGGATGCCAGCGGCGATTGGTTCGGCGCGGGCACAGGTTGGGGTTATGGCGAGCGCATCGCGGTGAAACTGGCCGGCCAGGACGCTGCCATGTTGCCCCATGCCGAAGACCTGCTGACCCTGGCGCGTTTTGCCTTCGAGCGTGGAGAAGCGATCCCTGCCGATCAGGCCGCGCCGGTGTACCTGCGCGATAAAGTGGCGCAGACCAAAGCCGAACGCGGGCTGATTTGACGCCAAAGTGATGGCAACTTTCGCCAATCGTCAGAATTTGCCCCCGTTTTTAAACCTTTTTCAAATTATGTGTTCTAGTTATCACCAGAGCATTTGCGCGCAACGGAAGTCGCCACTAAAATGCCATCACTGATAGCGAGTTCGCATCGATGCGTATAGACGGATTTTCCTCACAGTCGTACCCCCTCAAACGTAAGCCGCGCAAGGCGAGCGTGACGGTAGACGATTCAGTCGAAGATTCGCCGGACTTCATCGAGGTCCATTCCGAGGCGGCGCCCGCTGCACAAGGTGCTGGTAATGCGCGCATAAGCGGCCTGCCCGCCCGTCAGCAAGACATGATCTTCCCCCGTTCCATGAGCAAAAGCGTCGCCACCGCCCTGGCCAGTTACCTGACCACCGCTGGCTTTGTCGAATGGGATATGGAAGTACTGGGCCTCGACGTTCACATCTGATGCATCTGCCTTACTACCTTGGTTGTCCGTCCTGGAGTGAAAACGCCTGGCGTGATTACCTGTACCCGGCCGATGCCCGCGCCAGCGATTACCTCGCCCTCTATTCCCAAGTCTTCAACGCCGTTGAAGGCAACACCACATTCTACGCTCGCCCCTCGGCCGCCACCGTGCAGCGCTGGGCTGAAATCATGCCCGCCGATTTTCGCTTCACCGCCAAATTCCCCGGGGATATCAGCCACGGGGGCGATTTGCGTGAGCAATTACCGGCGGCGGAAAGCTTTGTCGGCCTGATGAGCCCGTTGGGTGAACGTGTAGCTCCGTTGTGGCTGCAACTGTCGGCTGCGTTCTCGCCGCAGCGTCTGGCGGAACTGGCTGGGTTTATCGACGGCCTGGAGCGTCCGATGGCGGTGGAAGTGCGCCACCCGGAATTTTTCGCCAAGGGCGATGCCGAGCGCATGCTTAACCGCCTGTTGCGCGACCGGGGTGTCGAGCGTATTTGCCTGGACCCCCGTGCGCTGTTCAGTTGCACCTCGACGTCGCCGGCGGTGCTGCACGCCCAATCGAAAAAGCCCAAAGTGCCGCCGCGGCCGGCTGCGCTGACTCAGTTTCCGCAGGTGCGCTTCATTGGCCATCCGGAGCTGGAGGCCAACGACCCGTTTCTGGTGCCTTGGATTGAAAAAGTCGCCGGCTGGATCGAAGAGGGCCGTACTCCCTACGTGTTTCTGCACACCTCGGACAATCGCCTCGCCGCCCAATTGGCCATGCGCTTTCATACCCAACTGATGGCACGCTTGCCCGGCCTCGCACCATTGCCCACGTTGGATCGCGAGCCAGAAGTGGAGCAACTGGGGTTACTCTAGGGCTCCTTTCCCGCCAGGAGCTTGCCATGGATGCTCAAACCCTTCGCGCCGAAACCTTCAAGCGCCTGCATGAACGCGACCGCGCGTTCGTGATGCCCAACCCGTGGGACGCCGGTTCCGCCGTGATGCTTGCCAGCCTGGGGTTCGAAGCCTTGGCCACCACCAGCGCGGGTTATGCCTTCAGCCTTGGTCGGCCGGATGCGGAGGGCGCGCTGTCTCTGGACGACACCTTGCTCAACGCGCATCAGATCGCCCAAGCCACGACACTGCCGGTGGCGGCCGACCTGGAAAACGGCTTCAGCGACAGCCCGGATGGCTGCGCCCAGACCATCCTGCGTGCGGCGGCCACGGGGATTGTCGGCGGTTCCATCGAAGACGCCACCGGACACTCTGGTGATCCCATTTATGCCTTCGACCTGTCTGTGGAGCGAGTACATGCGGCGGTAGTCGCGGCCCGCAGTTTGCCGTTTGCGTTCACGCTCACCGCCCGCGCGGAAAACCTCCTGCATGGTCGTCTGGATCTGCCCGACACCCTCCGCCGTCTGCAGGCTTACGCCGAGGCTGGTGCCGATGTGCTTTACGCGCCGGGCCTGCGCACCGCCGATGAGGTGTTGGCGGTGGTCAAGGCGGTCGCGCCCAAACCGGTGAATGTGTTGATGTCCGGTGCGCTGAAACTCAGCGTCGCGCAATTGAGCGCCATGGGCGTCAAGCGCATCAGTGTGGGTTCGGCGATGGCGTTGGCGGCCTATGGCGAGTTCTATCGCGCGGCCCAGGAGGTCTATGAGTTGGGCACCTTTACCTTTACCGAGCGCTCCATGCCCTTCAGCAAGGCCAATCAGTTTTTCAAGGTCTGACCCATGCGGTTTATCAAGGTGATGGGCGTGCTGCTGATGCTGGGCGGCGCGGTGGTGGTCGGTGTATGGCGCGGCTGGGTGCCGTTGGCGCCGGAATGGAATCCATGGGCGCCGCTGGATGTGCGGGCCAGCCCAAACCTGTTGACGCGTTTTAAGCTGGGACGTCTGCAGGGCGACCCGGCGCTGTGCGACCAGGTGCTGAAGACTTCAGGCTTGCGCGTGAGCCATCAAGCTGATTCATCCGCCGATGTCGCCTGCCCGTTGCGCAACACCTTGCGCGTTCAGGGTGCAGAGGTGGGGTTGAGCAGCAGCTTTCTTGCCAGCTGCCCGCTGGCCGTGGCGTTTGCGCTGTTCGAGCGCCATAGCCTGCAACCGGCGGCGCAGACTGTGTTTGGCCAGGCGGTGACGCGGGTCGATCATCTGGGCAGTTTTGCCTGTCGCACGATGTATAACCGTGCCAACGGGCAACTGAGTCAGCACGCCTCGGCCAATGCGTTGGATATCGCCGGTTTTCGCTTGGCCGATGGGCGCAGTATCAGCGTGCTCAAGGATTGGCCAGGGGAGGGCGCCAATGCGCGGTTCCTGCGCCAGGTGCGCGACAGTGCCTGTGATGATTTCAACGTGGTGTTAAGCCCGGACTACAACGCCGCGCACCGCAATCACTTCCACTTCGATATGGGGCGCTGGTGGGTGTGTCGCTGAGGGTCAGGCGGCCAGGCGCAGGTTGTGGGTGATCAATGGGCGCGCCCAGTAGTAGTCGAAGTCCAGGGCTTTCTGCTGCTCCGCCAACGCTTCTTCGGAGTAAGGCGTAGGCGGCGGTGGCAACAGGTCCAGTTCGAACTCGGCGATTGGCAAGCGCAGTGCGCGCGGTTCTGGCGCGGGGCCTGGCTCCGGCAATGGCTGCCCGGCGGCCAGTACGATTGGGCGTACCCAACCGCTTTCGAAATTCTGCTGACGTTGCTGGGCGACGATTTCCTCTTCAGGAAACGGCGTCGCAGCCGGTGGCAGCAGCTCGGTTTCAAATTCGGCGATGGGCAGGAACAGCGGTTCTGGCGGGGCGATTTCGGTGTCTTTAACGTCGCACTCACGCTGGGTGAGGATCTGCGACAACAGGTCTGCGCCTGCGCTGGGTTCTACCGCCGGGTCCAGCGGTGCCGTCGCCTGGGCTGCCGGCGCGTCCGGCGTTTCGCCGAGCTGCTCGGCCAATGCCCGGGCGAAGAAGTCCTGCCACACATGACTCACACCGGCCAGCGCTTGAGTGTTGCGCAAGCCGTAGTGGTTGTGGGTCGGCAGTACACCGATGGTTAGGGGGAGAATGTCTGACATTTTCTTCGGTCGACGCTCAGCTCTGGCAAAATACCTGACTGTTGGTTTTATCGGCCGGTGTTGGCCGATCCTTAATATTTTTGAGCGTAGCGATTGATGAGCGAACAACCAGCGGCCAGCCGCATCCGGGTCGAGGCCATGGCCGATGCTTTCCAGGCCCGTGCCGAGCAGTGGGCTGCCCAACTTGGCTTGCCGTTAGTGCTGGCGGATGCGGATTTTTCCTTGCAGGTCGGCGAACATGGCTTGCAGTTGCAGCAACTGGGGGCGGACGCACCGGGGCCGGTGCGCGTGGACTTCGTCGAAGGCGGCGCGGCGCATCGGCGTTTATACGGCGGTGGCAGTGGGCAGATGATCGCCAAGGCCGTGGGCATCGCCCAAGGCGTACGCCCACGAGTGCTGGACGCCACGGCCGGCCTGGGCAAGGACGCTTTTGTGCTGGCGAGCCTGGGTTGCAACATGAGCCTGATCGAACGCCAGCCGCTGATTGGCGCTTTGCTCGAAGACGGCCTGGCGCGCGGCGCGGATGATTTCGAAGTGGCGCCGATCGTGGCACGCATGCAACTGCTCAAGGGCAACTCCATCGAGGTGATGCGCAACTGGGAGGGCGAGCCCCCTCAGGTGATCTACCTCGACCCTATGTTCCCTCATCGTGAGAAAACCGCCCTGGTAAAGAAGGAAATGCGCCTGTTCCGCCCGCTGGTGGGCGATGACCCGGACGCACCGGCCTTGCTCGCCGCAGCGCTGGCCCTGGCCAGTCACCGTGTTGTGGTCAAGCGCCCGCGCAAGGCGCCGTGTATCGACGGGCCCAAGCCGAGCCATGCGCTGGATGGCAAGTCCAGCCGCTACGACATTTACCCCAAGAAAGCGCTCAAGCCCTGATAACCGCTATGGCTTGTAGGCCCGCATAAACAACCCCACCACATCCTGCACATGGGCTTCGGCGGCTTCCTCACTCAACTGGCCGCCGCAGCCATACAGCAGGCAGAAGTTCGCCGTGCCTTTGAGCAGGCAGAAGAAATGCTCGGCTGCCTTGAACGGTTTATCGATGCTCAGGGCGCCGCTCTGGTCAATGGTGTTGAGCAGACGTTCCATGCCTTGCAACATGCGCATGGGCCCGGCTTCGAAGAAAATCTGCGAGAGTTTCACGTCCTGATTGCCGGTGGTCATCATCAGCCGATGCAGGTTCACCGACTCTTCGCTGTTGATCAGCCGATGAAAACCACGGGCGATGGTCAACAGGACCGTTTCCACCGGCACACCCGCGGGCATCTCGAAATACATCACCGGCAATTGTTCCTCGCATTTGGCCACGACGGCGGCGGTGAACAGGGTTTCTTTGTCGGTGAAGTGGTTGTAGACCGTGAGTTTCGACACGCCAGCCTCCAAGGCCACCGCGTCCATGCTGGTGCTGGCGTAACCATTGCTCAAAAACAGAAACTTGGCTGCTTCGAGGATTGCCTGGCGTTTTGCCATGTCCTTGGGACGCCCGGGGCTATTGGTGTTCAGAGGATTGTCGGACATTTTCACCTTTAATACTGGACTGGTGAGTTTGGTATTAATAACATACCGGCAAGTATAATTATTCCTAGCATCATTTGCGAAAGGTCCTTCAGCATGCGCAGCACTTTCCTGCCCTTTGCGTTGCCTGCGTGTCTGGTCCTCCTATTGGCCGCCTGCGGCCATGAAGAAGCGCCCCAGACCACCATCCGCCCGGCCATGGTGGTGCAGCCACAGCCTTCTGCGCAGACGACGGACAGCTACCCCGGAGAAGTGCGTGCACGCTACGAGCCGGACCTGGCTTTTCGCATTGGCGGCAAAGTCAGTAAGCGCTGGGTGGAGGAGGGCGAGCGGGTCAAGGCCAATCAGGCGTTGGCCGAACTCGACCCTCAGGACGTGCGCCTGCAACTGGACGCTGCCCGCGCTCAGGTCGCCGCCGCCCAGGCCAACTTGAGCCTGGTGCGTGCCGAGCGTGATCGCTACAAAACTTTGCTGGATCGTCAGATGGTCAGCCGGTCCCAGTACGACAATTCCGAAAATCTCTACCGTTCGGGCGAAGCCCGCCTCAAGCAAATCAAAGCCGAGTTCGATGTGGCCAGTAACCAGGCGGCCTATGCGGTGTTGCGCGCGCCGCAGGATGGCGTGGTGGCCAAGCGTGCGGTGGAAGTCGGGCAAGTGGTGTCCGCCGGGCAAACGGTGTTCACCCTGGCCACCGATGGCGAACGTGAAGTGCTGATCAGCCTGCCCGAACAAGGCTTTGCTCGCTTCAAGATCGGTCAGCCGGTGTCTGTGGAGCTGTGGAGCCAGCCGGATCAACGCTTCGCTGGGCGCATTCGCGAGTTGTCCCCTGCTGCCGACCCCAAGTCGCGTACTTTTGCTGCGCGCGTTGCGTTTACCGGCGGCAAAGTCCCGGCCGAACTCGGCCAGAGCGCTCGCGTATTCATACAGGCCGACGGCAGTAATCCGCTGTCCGTGCCGTTGTCTGCCATCAGCGCGGAGAACGGTGAGTCCTACGTCTGGCGCGTGCAGCCGGACAACACCCTCAAGCGCACACAGGTGCGTATCGGCGCGTTCGGCGATAAAACCGTGCCGGTGCTGGAGGGCTTGAGCGCCGATGATTGGGTTATTGCAGCCGGTGTGCATGTGCTCCACGAGGGCCAGCAAGTGCGCCCGGTGGATCGCGCCAACCGCGTGGTGAATCTGGCGGCCAAGGAGTAGTCCCGATGGGTTTCAATCTTTCCGAATGGGCGCTACGCAATCGCCAGATCGTGCTGTTCCTGATGATCCTGCTGGCAGTGGTGGGCACGTTGTCCTACACCAAGCTGGGGCAGAGCGAGGATCCGCCCTTCACCTTCAAGGCCATGGTGATCAAGACCAACTGGCCTGGCGCCACCGCTCAGGAAGTCTCGCGGCAAGTCACCGAGCGCATTGAGAAAAAACTCATGGAGACCGGTGACTACGAGCGAATCGTTTCATTCTCGCGGCCGGGCGAGTCCCAGGTGACCTTCGTCGCCCGCGATGCCATGCGCTCGGCGCAGATACCCGAACTGTGGTACCAGGTGCGCAAGAAAATCAGCGACATCCGCCAGACCCTGCCACCGGATATCCAAGGACCGTTTTTCAACGACGAGTTCGGCACCACCTTCGGCAATATCTACGCCCTGACCGGCGATGGTTTCGACTACGCCGTGCTCAAGGACTACGCCGACCGCATCCAGATCCAACTGCAACGCGTAGCGGATGTGGGTAAGGTCGAACTGCTTGGCCTGCAGGACGAGAAGATCTGGATCGAGCTGTCCAACCTCAAACTCGCCACCCTGGGTTTACCCTTGACCGCTGTGCAACAGGCGTTGCAGGAACAGAACGCGGTGACTACCGCCGGGTTCTTTGAAACGCCAAGCGAGCGCGTGCAGTTGCGGGTGTCGGGCAACTTCAAGACGGTGGACGAAATCCGCAGTTTTCCCATTCGCGTGGGGGATCGCACTTTCCGTATCGGCGATGTGGCTGATATTCGCCGTGGCTTCAACGATCCACCGGCGCCGCGTATGCGCTACATGGGCGAAGACGCCATCGGCCTGGCCGTGGCCATGCGCGAGGGCGGCGATATCCTGGTGTTGGGCAAGGCGCTTGAGGGTGAATTCGCGCGTCTTCAGAAGAACCTTCCGGCGGGCATGCAGTTGCGCAAAGTGTCGGATCAGCCTGCAGCGGTCAAAACTGGGGTCGGCGAATTCGTCCAGGTGCTGGCCGAAGCGTTGGCCATCGTGTTGCTGGTGAGCTTTTTCTCCCTGGGACTGCGCACCGGCATGGTGGTAGCGCTGGCGATTCCGCTGGTGCTGGCGATGACGTTCGCCACCATGTATTACCTCGGCATCGGCTTGCACAAGATTTCCCTCGGCGCCCTGGTACTGGCCCTCGGGCTGCTGGTCGATGACGCCATCATCGCTGTGGAAATGATGGCGATCAAAATGGAGCAAGGCTACGACCGGCTCAAGGCCGCCAGTTTTGCCTGGACCAGCACCGCGTTTCCGATGCTCACCGGGACGCTGATCACTGCGGCCGGTTTCCTGCCCATCGCGACGGCCCAATCGAGCACTGGCGAATACACTCGCTCGATATTCCAAGTGGTGACCATCGCGCTGCTCGCGTCCTGGGTGGCCGCCGTGGTGTTCGTGCCCTACCTGGGGGAAAAACTCCTGCCGGACCTGGCGAAGATTCATGCCGCCAAACACGGCCATGATGGCCCCGATCCCTACGGCACACCCTTCTACCAGCGTGTAAGGCGGTTGGTGGCGTGGTGTGTGAATCGGCGCAAAACCGTGATAGTGCTGACGTTGTTGCTGTTTATCGGTTCGGTGGCGTTGTTTCGGTTCGTGCCGCAACAATTTTTCCCGGCGTCTGGTCGCCTGGAGCTGATGGTCGATTTGAAATTGGCCGAGGGCGCGTCCCTGAGCAACACCGCCGAGCAGGTCAAACGCCTGGAGGCGCTGCTCAAAGAGCATGCCGGCATCGACAACTATGTGGCTTATATCGGCACCGGCTCGCCGCGCTTCTACTTGCCTTTGGATCAGCAGTTACCGGCCACCAGCTTCGCCCAGTTCGTGGTGTTGGCTAAGACCATCGAGGAGCGCGAAACCCTGCGCACCTGGCTGATCGAAACCCTCAACGAGCAATTCCCTGACCTGCGCTCGCGTGTCACACGCTTGGAGAACGGCCCGCCCGTGGGTTACCCGGTGCAGTTTCGCGTGACGGGGGAGCATATCGAAGAGGTGCGTGCCCTGGCCCGCAAAGTCGCCGCGAAGGTCCGCGAAAATACTCATGTGGTTAACGTGCACCTGGACTGGGAGGAACCGAGCAAAATCGTCTACCTCAATATCGATCAGGACCGCGCCCGGGCGTTGGGCGTCAGCACCGCCAACCTGTCGAAATTCCTCCAGAGTTCCCTGACCGGCTCCAGCGTCAGCCAGTACCGGGAGGATAACGAGTTGATCGAAATCCTCCTACGCGGCACCCGGCATGAACGCACCGAACTGACGTTGCTCCCCAGCCTGGCGGTGCCCACCGACAATGGCAAAAGCGTCGCGCTGTCGCAGATCGCCACGCTTGAGTACGGCTTCGAAGAGGGCGTGATCTGGCATCGCAACCGCCTCCCCACGGTGACCGTCCGCGCCGATATCTACGGCAAGGAACAACCGGCGACCCTGGTGCAGCAGATTTTTCCGACCCTCGCGCAAGTGCGCGCCGAATTGCCGGACGGTTACCTGCTGGAGGTCGGCGGCACCGTCGAAGACTCCGCACGCGGCCAGAACTCGGTGAAGGCCGGTGTGCCGCTGTTCATCGTGGTGGTGTTGACGTTGCTGATGCTGCAATTGCGCAGTTTCTCACGCACCGCGATGGTGTTTCTGACGGCGCCGCTGGGCCTGATCGGTGTGACGCTGTTTCTGTTGGTGTTCCGTCAGCCCTTCGGGTTTGTGGCGATGCTCGGCACTATCGCATTGTCCGGGATGATCATGCGTAACTCGGTGATCCTGGTGGATCAGATCGAGCAAGACATCAAGGCGGGGCTGGCGCCGTGGCAGGCGATCATCGAGGCCACGGTCCGACGCTTCCGGCCGATAGTGCTGACGGCGCTGGCAGCGGTGCTGGCGATGATCCCGCTGTCGCGTAGCGTGTTCTTCGGGCCGATGGCAGTGGCGATCATGGGCGGGTTGATTGTCGCCACGGCATTGACCCTATTGTTCCTGCCGGCCCTGTATGCTGCGTGGTTCCGAGTGAGGAAGGACGTTGCGTAATCATGTTGGCCACTGTTTCAGCCTTGACGTTGTTGTTGCTTGCCCCTGGGCCGACTAATACGCTGTTGCTGCGCGCCGGCGTGTTATTCGGCCTGCGGGCGTCGTGGAAGCTGGCCTTTATCGAGTGTCTGGCGTACTTGCTGCAAGTATCGGTGTGGGGCGTGGCGCTGCTCTACCTGGCCGCTTACTCCCCTTGGGCCGTCAAGTTGATCCAATTGGCAGCGAGTACGTACTTGCTCTGGGTGTCTTGGCGCTTATGGCGCGGCGCTAAAGCCTTGGACGGCGTGGGCCGGGACCGCTTCACCAGTAGCTATTTTTTCTGGATGACGGTGATGAACCCCAAAGGGTTGTTGATCGCTTCGTTGATCGCACCACCGGACACATTTACCCATTGGACCGGCTATCTCGCCTTCATGTGCACGATGGTATTAGTCGTGGTTCCGATCGGGTCGGCCTGGATTGTATTTGGCGCCGGTGTCGTCGGGCGTGGGCGGCACTTGTTGAGCCCGCGTGTCATCAACAGGAGCGCCGCGCTGGCCATTGGTTTTTTTGCCACGGTGCTGCTTGGGCGTCTGGTTACTTCGATTCTCCCTTGATGACCTCAGTGCGCCCATCGCCGGTGCAGCAGGGCATTACATGGTCTGTTAGAGCAAACGGTTAAAGATGGAACCATTCAGCTCCTCGAACCACGCAAGGTTACCCGCTCAGACGACGTTAACGCATAGCTGGCAGGTTTCGGGCGTTGGTTTCAATTGAATTGGAAGGAGAGAAAATGTTTTTACCTTTATTGACGTTACCGCTGCAATTCTTAGGTTCGATGATGGGCTCTGGCATGGGGGGTGGGGCAAACTTGCGTCATAACCCACCTATCAACATCAATATCGAAAACAACAACAGCAACCTAAATAACAACCTGAATAACCTGCTGAACAATAACCCCACCTCGATCAACATCTCGACGGTCCCGGCCAGGCCCTGGATACCTTATTAATGTATCCCTTTCAGCATTGGTACATGAAGGGCGAATGCTTGGCCCCTGTCGCCGTTGCATGAAACAAAAAGCCCTGAATTCGTCAGGGCTTTTTTGTAGTCATCGAGACGGTCTTGGCTAGTGCGTTAAAGTGCGCCGAACACTTTCTTCGCTAAACTTGTGGCCGCCGCCGCAGGGTTTTTGCGGATCGTCTCTTCCTGCTGCGCAATCATCTTGAACAAACCGTCCAGCGCTTGTTCGGTCACGTAGTTCTCGACATTAGCGCTCTTGGCATCCACGGCGCCGAAGGCGGCGGCTTTGCCTGCCAGGGCGTTGTACTGCTGGGCTACGCCGACCTTGTCGGTAGCGGCCTTGACGATCGGCAGGAACTTGGCGCGAATGGCTTCGCGACTGCTTTTGTCCAGGTACTGAGTGGCCGAATCCTGGCCGCCGCTGAGGATGCCCTTGGCGTCGGTCACGCTCATGTTTTTCACAGCGTTTACCAGAATCGGCTGGGCTTGGGTCACGGCCGTTTCAGCCGCTTTGTTCATGCTGGTTTCCAGTTGGGTGACTTGATCACCCATGCCGAACATCTTCAGCTTGTCCGCGACTTTGCCCAACTTGCCCGGCAGGCCGATCTTGACCTCCGGGTTGTTGCTGAAACCGCCGGGTACGCCCAGTTGTTTCACAGCGATCTGGGCACCTTGGGTCAGTGCATCCTTGAGTCCGCCAGTGGCGTCGCCCTGGGACAGGCTGCCCAGGTCCAGGGCCATAGCGTTGGCGCCGAGCAGCAGGCCGGCACACAGGGCAGTGAAGCGAAGGGATTTACGGAGCATGGGCGCTTCCTTATGTTCGATGTTCGAAATCAGGGGGCTACGGCGTTGACGCGCACGCGCAGCGGCTGGGCGTCCTGGCCGTCGAGCCGCACGGTGTGGCGATCAGTGGTGGTGAACAGTAGCTTGCCCTCCAGCTCGATGCGAGCACTCACCGCGTAACTGTGGCCGGGCTTGACCTGTGCCGGGTCGTAGCTCAGGTGGAACGGCAGGGGCACCTGGCCTTTGACCGGGCCTTTCTGTTCGGCCAGAACCACGGCGGGAGCGTCCGCCAGTGACACGTCTTGCAGGCTCACGCTCAACGTGGCCGCCGGCGGTAGGGCGATGCGTTGCAGGTAGAACACTTCGCCGTCGAGGCTGGCCTTGGGCGCGGGACTCATGGATTGGCAGGCTCCGAGCAGGGCGGTGAGGCCCAGGAGGATGATCTTTTTCATGGTGCAGCTCCTTTTCAACTGGGCCGGAGGCTCTCCGGCCCTTATTCAATCTAGCGGCTTTCCTGCGGTTCCACCGGCGCATCACCCGCACCGTCCACACGGTGCAAGGCCACCTGGCGGATCGACAGGCGAATCTCGGCCGGTAACACGCGCTTGGCCGCGCCTTCGGCCAGTTCACCGAGCAGGTCGTGGTAGCTCAATTTGCCGGCCTCATCGCGGCGCAGCACATCTTGCTCCAGCAACGTCTGAATAAAATGTCGGAAAAGACTCTTATCGAAGAACTCCGGGGCATTGAGCCCGTGCAGGATCGACAGGCGCTGGGCCATGATCGTGCACAGGTCTTCCAGCTCTTCGGCGCTGATGCTGTTCTGGCCGCTGTTGAGCAACAGCGAGATCGCCATATAGAAGCGTTGCAGGGTCTGGGCGATGCTCTTGGACAGCAGCGTCAGCAACACAAAGTGTCGCGAGCTGGGGGCCGGGCGCAGGTACACATCTTTCTCGAAGCGCAACAGGCCCTGTTCGACGAACGCCTCCAGCCACTGGTCGATCACGTTGTCCAGATCGTCCAGGGACCAGCGGATAAACAGTTCCGATTGCAGGTACGGGTACAGCGCGTGGGTATAGCGCAGGATCTGTTCGCGGCTCATGCGCGAGCTGCTCTGGAAGAAGCTCGCCAGCAGCGCCGGCAGGGCGAAGATGTGAAGTACGTTGTTGCGGTAGTAGGTCATCAGAACGGCGTTCTGTTCGTCCAGGTACAAAATCTTGCCCAGGGCGTCGCTCTGTTCCGACAGCAGCTTCATATCTTTGACGTGCTGAATCAACGCCATGCCATCGCCTTCCGGCACCGTGGTATGGGGCGAGTACGGCACGCGACGCAATAGCGTCAGGTACAAGTCCAACTGACGGGCCATGGCCTGTTCATCCAGGGCCAGGCGCGTGGTGGACAGCAGTGCCAGGGCCACCAGATTCACCGGGTTCACGGCGGCGGCTTCGTTCAAGTGGCGAGCCACTTGTTCGCCCAGGCGATGGGTGGTTTCGTTGAGCCACGCCGGCTTGTAGTTCGGGCCCAGATCCTGGGCGCGCCAGTCCGGTTGCTCGGCGTCGAGGAATTCCGCCAGCTTGATCGGCTCGCCGAAGTTCACCGCGACCTGGCCGAAGCGCTGCTTGAGGGCGCCGACCACTTTGAAAATATCGAAGATCGACTCTTTCTTCTTGCTCGCCCCGCGCAGTTCGCCGAGGTAGGTGCGGCCTTCCAGCACGCGCTCATAACCGATGTACACCGGCACGAACACGATCGGCATACGCGAAGAGCGCAGGAAACTGCGCAAGGTGATCGCCAGCATCCCGGTCTTGGGCTGCAGCATGCGCCCGGTGCGCGAGCGTCCGCCTTCGACGAAGTACTCCACCGGGAAACCCTTGGTGAACAGCGTATGCAGGTACTCGTTGAACACAGCGGTGTACAGCGGGTTGCCCTTGAAGGTGCGGCGCATAAAAAATGCACCGCCACGGCGCAGCAGGCTACCGATTACTGGCATGTTCAGGTTGATACCGGCGGCGATATGCGGCGGCGTCAGACCGTTCTTGAACAGTAGGTAGGACAACAGCAGGTAGTCGATATGGCTTCTGTGGCACGGAACGTAGATCACCTCGTAACCCTGGGCAACCTGTTGCACACCTTCGATGTTATTGACCTTGATGCCGTCGTAGATCTTGTTCCAGAACCAGCTCAGCACCACTTCCAGGAAGCGGATCGCGGTGTAGGTGTAGTCCGAGGCGATTTCGTTGCCGTAGCGCAGGGCCTGGGCCTTGGCTTTTTCCGGGCTGATTTTTTCGCGTTCGGCTTCGTCGGCGATGGCCTGGCGCACCAGCGGCATGTTGACCAGGCCCTTCACCAAGTTGCGGCGGTGGGACAGGTCGGGGCCGATCACCGCGGTCTTCAGGTTACGAAAGTGCACACGCAGGATGCGCTGGGCCATGCGCACGGTGCGTTCGTGGCCTTTATTGTGCTCGATCAATTCACGCAGGTTGATAGGCGCGGAGAATTGCACGCGAGTCTTGCGTCCCAGGATCAGGATGCTCAACAGCCGACGCAGACGCCCGGTGACCGCCCAACTGTCGGCGAACAGCAGCTTCCAAGGGCTGGACTCGCTCTCGGGGGACTGGCCCCAGAACACGCTGACCGGAATGATTTGTGCATTCTCTTCAGCGTGCTCGCTGAGGGTGTTGACCAGGCGGGTCAGGGTTGGCGGCGCACCGCGCTTGTCCTGGCGGCCGAGCCAGTCCGGTTCCGGCGTAAGGTAGAAGAACGCCGCCGGCTCCATCAGCGGGCCTACCGACACCGGCAACACCGGGCGCGGCAGGCCGGCCTTGGTGCACTCGGCGTCGACCACGGCCAGCTCGGTGAGGGAGGGTGATTGCAGGACGTAGAACACCGGCCGGCTGCGGTCCAGGTTGAGGGTTAGGGACGACTGGTTGATCGTCTCCGAGCGAACCCAGAGGTACAACAGTCGGCGCAAGGTGCCGAACACCAGACGGCGGAACGGGGAGCGGGTCATAGGCGAGCTGCTTCATGTGGGAAAAAACCGAGCAGGCGCTCGGGCGGGTAGTGTGCCGTATTCGCCGAAAATCGGCAAAAAAGCAGCGATGTAAACTTGAGTTGAACGCTTTTGAGCCTGCCATATACTCGGCAGTTCAACGCGTACCGGCTCAATAATAAAAACCGAAGTGGGAGTAAACAGATGGCAACGCGCGAAACCGGCAATGTGAAGTGGTTCAACGATGCAAAGGGCTATGGCTTCATTCAGCGTGAGGACGGCAAGGATGTGTTCGTGCACTACCGCGCCATCCGCGGTGAAGGCCACCGCTCCCTGGCCGAGGGCCAGCAGGTGGAATACGCCGTGGTGAGCGGCGAGAAGGGCTTGCAGGCCGAGGATGTGGTCGGCCTATAGGCTGAGTGGCAGGTTTAAGCGGCAAGCCTCAAGCGGCAAGCGGCAAGCTACAAGCGGCAAGCGGCAAGCTTCAAGCGCTTTGGCTTTGGCTTTGGCTTTGGCTTGCAGCTTGCAGCTTGCAGCTTGCAGCTTGCCGCTTGCAGCTTGCCGCTTGAAGCTGCTTTTCAACCCGTCCTCCAAGTAATCTGCTCTTCGCCGTCTGCGCTGATGCGAATCCAGATGTCGGCACTTTCTTCACCTTCTTCCTCGACCCACGTGCCCGGCGCGCAGCGCACTTCAACGTTCAGCGCGGCAAACGCGGCGCGGGCGCAGGCGATGTCGTCGTCCCATGGGGTCTGGTCGCTTTCCAGGTACAGGCTGTTCCACTTGCCAACGGCCTTGGGCAGCCAGGTGACAGGCACGTTGCCGGCCTTGCACTTGTAGGTCTGGCCTTTCTGGACCCAGTCGCTGCATGGCCCCAGGGCCGCGCCCAGCCAGGCGGCGATGGCTTTGTGGTCGACGTCGGCGTCCTTCAGGTAAATCTCGATATCGGGTTGGCGCATGGATGTTCCTCGTTGCGGGATTCGAAAATCCATTCGCGAAAATAAAGTCGGTTATTGAAGCACGAAATAATCGTAGCGCATCGACACCGTGACCTTCAGCGGCTCGGCCGCCTCGATCACTTCGGCGCGGCGCTCGGCACTGGCCCGCCAGCCATGGGGTGTCATGGCCAGCAGGTTGGCGCGGTCCTTGGGATCGGCCAGGCTCAGTGTGAATTCCAGGATCTCGCTGTGCGCCAGGCTCATGCCCGACGGCACCAGGGCCAGGTGCTTGTCGTCGGTGTATTCGCGCACTTCGTCGTACAGACGTTCACGCAGCTCCATCAGGTGACCACTGGTAGGGCCGACCTTCATCAAGCCGCCGCCAGGGCTGAGCAGGCGTTTGGCTTCCTGCCAGTCCAGCGGGCTGAATACGCTCGCCAGGAACTGGCAACTGGCGTCGGCCAACGGCACGCGGGCCATGCTGGCGATCAACCAGGTCAGCGCCGGGTTGCGCTTGCACGCACGTTTGACCGCTTCCTTGGAGATATCCAGCGCGTAGCCGTCGGCATGGGGCAGCGCCTCGGCGATTTGCGCGGTGTAGTAGCCCTCGCCACAGCCGATGTCCACCCAGCGCTGTGGCGCACGTTCTGCGGCCAGTTCGGCCAGGCGCTTGGCCACCGGGGCGTAGTTCCCGGCGTTGAGGAAGTCGCGACGCGCCTCGACCATGGCCAGGTTGTCACCCGGGTCACGGCTGTTCTTGTGCTGTACCGGCAACAGGTTCAGGTAACCCTGGCGCGCCCGGTCGAAACGGTGCCCGGCCGGGCACGCCACGCCATTGTCCACCGCGTTGAGCGGGGCACTGCAAAGGGGGCAGGCGAGCATCAGGCGAGCAACTTGATCAGGGTCTGATAATAGATTTCGGTCAGCACATCGAGGTCGCTGGCCAGGATGCGCTCATTGACCTGGTGGATGGTCGCGTTGACCGGCCCCAGCTCGACCACTTGGGTGCCGAGGGTCGCAATGAAGCGGCCATCGGAAGTGCCGCCGCTGGTGGACGCCTGGGTCTCGCGACCGGTGACCGCCTTGATGCTGGCCGATACGGCATCGAGCAGGGCACCCGGTTCGGTCAGGAACGGCAGGCCGGACAGCGCCCAGTCCACGTGCCAGTCCAGGCCGTGCTTGTCGAGAATCTGCGCAACGCGTTGCTGCAGACCCTCCACGGTGGACTCGGTGGAGAAACGGAAATTGAACACCGCCGTCAGCTCGCCGGGAATCACGTTGGTGGCGCCGGTGCCGGAATTGAGGTTGGAAATCTGGAAACTGGTAGGCGGGAAAAACGCGTTGCCGTCGTCCCAATGCTCGGCGGCCAGTTCGGCCAGGGCCGGTGCGGCCAGGTGGATCGGGTTCTTCGCCAGGTGCGGGTAGGCCACGTGGCCTTGCACGCCGCGTACGGTCAGGGTCGCGCCGAGGGAGCCGCGGCGGCCGTTTTTGACCACATCGCCGACCAGCGTGGTGCTCGACGGCTCGCCGACGATGCACCAGTCCAGGCGCTCCTTGCGCGCTGCCAGGCGTTCGATCACGGCTTTAGTACCGTGGTGTGCCGGGCCTTCTTCATCGCTGGTGATCAGGAACGCCAC
The DNA here is from genome assembly GCF_013285305.1 of Pseudomonas rhodesiae. NCBI lineage: Bacteria > Pseudomonadati > Pseudomonadota > Gammaproteobacteria > Pseudomonadales > Pseudomonadaceae > Pseudomonas > Pseudomonas rhodesiae. The sequence continues at coordinate 1,588,699 of NZ_CP054205.1, forward strand.
CGAGCCCTTGTGGTCCGGGTAGTCGGCGACGAAGCGCTCCGACGCTACCAACATCGCCGCCAGGCTGCCTTTCATGTCGGCTGCGCCACGCCCGCAGAGCATGCCGTTTTCGTCGATCAAGGCGTCGAACGGGTCGTTCTGCCAGGCCTGCACCGGGCCGGTCGGGACCACGTCGGTATGGCCGGCGAAGCACAGCACCGGGCCTTCATGCTTACCGTGGGTGGCCCAGAAATTGTCCACGTCTTCGATGCGCATCGGCTCAAGTTTGAAGCCGGCGTCGCCCAGGCGCTGCATCATCAGCTTCTGGCAATCGGCGTCGATCGGCGTCACCGAGGGGCGGCGGATCAGGTCGATGGCAAGTTGAAGGGTGGGCGAAAGGTCGGCATGGGCCGTCATGGGAAAACTCCGGAAAGCATGTTTGGAAGAGCAGGGCGGGCAGACAAAACGGCCGTTATCTTATAGCAAAACGGCGGCCAGAGGCCGCCGTTTAGTGCATTGCGCAAGTTTTTACGCGGCCGGTGCGGGCTGTGGCGCCGGGGCCGGTTTCGGCAGCGACGACAAGAACGCCATGATCAGCGCCGCCACGTACGGCAGGGACTGCACCAGCAACATCACCACCCAGAAGCGCATGTCATTGCTCGGCAGGCCCTGCACCAGGTAGATCCCCAGCGCAGCGCCCCATAACAACAGCATGATGAACATTTCTTCGCGGGCTTCGGAAATCGCGACCCAGAAGCCGTGGTTATCCGCGTTTTTCGGTGTACGAAAGAACGGAATGCTGGTGGTGAAGAAACCATACAGCACCGCCTTGGCGATGGTGTGGGACAACGCCAGCCCGGCCAGGGCCGCGCAGAACGCGTCCTTGAGGTTCACGCCCACCGCACGGCGGTACAGGAAAATGATCTTGCCCACCTTGAACACGAACAGCGCCAACGGCGGAATAGCAAAAATCAGCAACGGTGGGTCGACCCGGGTCGGTACGATGATCATCGCCGCCGACCACAACAGCGCGCCGACCGTAAAGAAGATGTTCATGCCGTCCGCCACCCAAGGCAACCAGCCCGCCAGGAAGTGATAGCGCTGGCCACGGGTCAGTTCGGTGTCCTTGCCGCGCAGCAGGCTGGCGGTGTGACGCTTGATGATCTGAATCGCGCCGTAAGCCCAGCGGAAGCGCTGCTTCTTGAAGTCGATAAAGGTATCCGGCATCAGACCTTTGCCGTAGCTGTCGTGGTAATACGCCGCCGACAGACCTTTCTCGAATACCCGTAGGCCCAGTTCGGCGTCTTCACAGATGCACCAGTCGGCCCAGCCCAGTTCTTCGAGCACCGAGCGGCGGGTCATGGTCATGGTGCCGTGCTGGATAATCGCGTCGCGGTCGTTGCGGGTCACCATGCCGATATGGAAGAAGCCTTTGTATTCCGCATAGCAGAGCTTCTTGAAGGTGCTTTCGTTCTGATCGCGATAATCCTGCGGCGACTGCACCACGGCGATTTTCGGGTCGGCGAAATGCGGCACCATGTGCTTGAGCCAGTTGGGCGAGACGCAGTAGTCCGAGTCGATCACGGCGATCACTTCGGCGTCTTTGGCGGTGTGCGGAATCAGGTAGTTCAACGCACCGCCCTTGAAACCGGCCAGGGGCGCGACGTGGAAGAACTTGAAACGCGGCCCGAGGGTGGCGCAATAGTCGCGCACCGGTTCCCACACGGCCGGGTCCTTGGTGTTGTTGTCGATGATCAGGACTTCGTAGTCCGGGTAATCGAGCGCGGCCAGGGCGTCGAGGGTCTGTTTGACCATCTCCGGCGGCTCGTTGTAGCACGGCACATGGATCGATACTTTTGGGCGGTAGTCCGAATCGCCGACTACCGGCAGGAATTCACGCCGACGCTTGTGGGTCCATACCGCTTCGGCCAGTTCGTGGGCTTCGGTCAACAACACGATGAACACGCCAAGGGCGCCGAGCGCCAGCAAAAAGCCCACGGTCAGACTGAACCAGGTGCTGTATTGCTGGCTGTAGTCGTAGCCGATCCATACCAGCACCGAACCGCATAGGAACGCAATAAAGGTCAGGAACGTGCGGCCGCGCTGGCGCAGGGCCGAGCCGTCGATCATCAGCAGGGTCAGGGACAGCAGCGCCAACACCACCGAACCGATGGCCAGCACGCGCCATTGCGGAATCGCCACCACCGGCCCTTCGAAGTTGAATTTCTGCTGGCGCGCGGCGTTGAACACGCCCCAATACGCACCGACCGAGCCTTCGTCGCTGGCCTTCCACGGCTGATCGAACGCCTCGATCACGAAGTAGTTGTAGCCTTGGCGGTTGAGCTTGTTCACCAGCGTGCGCAGGTAAATGGCCTGGTCGGCCGGGGACGCGTCAGCCCCTCCGCGCATGCGCCCGTTGCTTGGCCAGCCGACTTCCGACAGCAGCAGCGGCTTTTTCGGGAAGGTCTTCTTCAGATCCTTGGCGCGGTCGAGTACGAATTGGCCGGCCTTATCCACCGGAATATGTTCCCAATACGGCAGGATGTGCGCGGCGATCAGGTCGACGTGCTTGGCCAGTTGTGGATTGTGTTCCCAGATGTGCCATTGCTCGGAGGTGGTTACCGGTACTTTGACGGCGGCGCGCACACGGTCCAGCAGCACGATCAGCGCCTCGGGCGTGATTTCCTCGCGGAACAACGCTTCGTTGCCCACCACCACGCGCACGACGCTGCGCGAGTTGTTGGCGATCTCGATGGCGCGCTGGATTTCGCGTTCGTTACGCTCCAGATCCGGGCTGATCCAGATCCCCAGGGTCACCCGCAGGCCGAATTCTTCCGCCAGTTTGGGGATATCCCCCAGGGTGCCGTCGACCGAGTAGGTGCGGATGTTGTCCGTCAGCTTGCTCATGATCGCCAAGTCTTGACGCATCTGTTCGTCGGTGGGGTATTGGTCTTTCTGGGGGTACTGGCCTTGTTGGAACGGCGAGTAGGAAAAACCGGAGATTTGTTCAGGCCAGTTGGGGGCTGAGACCGGGCGGTTGATCAGCGCCCAGAAACCGGTGAACAGCGCGGCAATTGCCAGCACCACCACCAGGTTGAGTCCAAATTTACGCGATGCCATGGTTATGCGGGTTCCAAAGGGTGTGGAACGAAATGAGGTGCCGGGCTGCGCCGAACGGCGCGCATCCTACACCGGCCTTTCCCTGACCGTACAGCAAGCCGAGAAAAACCGGACATTGGGCAGCGAAAGTACATCTAAGTTCTTAACTTGTAGCTTGTAGCTTAAAACTTGTCGCTGCGTAGCCCTATAATGCGCGCCGGTTTTTGGGGTAATGGTCATGAGTACAGAAGATCCGCGGTTTGCAGGCGTTGCCCGTTTGTATGGCATTGAGGGCTTGGAACGCTTGAAAGCGGCCCATGTGGCGATCGTCGGTGTTGGCGGCGTGGGCTCGTGGGCGGCCGAAGCCATGGCCCGCTGCGGGGTGGGCGAAATTTCGCTGTTTGACCTGGACGACGTCTGCGTCAGCAACAGCAATCGCCAGTTGCACGCCTTGGACAGCACCGTGGGCAAGCCCAAGGTCGAGGTCATGGCCGAACGCCTGCGCGGCATTAACCCGGACTGCACCGTGCACGCAGTGACGGACTTCGTCACCCGCGACACCATGGCCGAGTACATCACGCCCAACATCGATTGCGTGATCGACTGCATCGACGCCGTCAACGCCAAGGCCGCGCTGATTGCCTGGTGCAAGCGTCGCAAGATCCAGATCATCACCACTGGCGGCGCCGGCGGGCAGATCGACCCGACGCTGATCCAAGTCTGCGACTTGAACCGCACCTTCAACGACCCGCTGGCCTCCAAAGTCCGCTCCACGCTGCGCCGCGATTATGGGTTCTCCCGCACCGTGACTCGCCATTACAGCGTGCCGTGCGTGTTTTCCACTGAGCAACTGCGCTATCCCAAACCAGACGGCAGCATCTGTTTGCAGAAGAGTTTTGTCGGCGATGGCGTGAAGCTGGACTGCGCCGGAGGATTTGGCGCGGTGATGATGGTCACGGCCACCTTCGGCATGGTGGCCGCGACCAAAGCGGTGGACAAAATTGTGGCGGGAGTGCGCAGGCCTTCGGAGCGGGTCAAACCCACCTGAATCTCACGGCCTTGCACAAATCAAAATGTGGGAGGGGCAAGCCCAATCGTCGCACCGGCCCTCCCACATTTAGTTCTGTGTCTGGCTTAGTGTTCGCATGCGCTGCAGGACTGCATTCAAGCCATTGCTGCGCGACGGCGACAGTTGGCGGGAAAGCCCGAGTTGATTGAACCAGTCGGGCAAGTCGACCCCCTGCAACTCAGCAGTCGATAACCCGTTGACTCGCGCCAGCAGCAGTGCCACCAACCCACGAATCATTCGTGCATCGCTGCTGGCGGCAAACTGCCAATGACCGTTCTCCAAACGGCCAACCAACCACACCAGGCTTTCACAGCCCTGCACCAGATTGGCGTCGACCTTATCTTCATCCGCCAAGGCCGGCAGCCTCTCGCCCCACTGCATCAGCATGCGCGCGCGTTGCTCCCAGCTGCCGACGGCTTGAAACGCTTCGAGCGCCTCTACGGCATCAACGGGCAGAGTCATCGCAGCATATCCAGCGCTTGGTCCAGGGCCTCGAAAAAGCGCTCCAGATCGTCGGAATCGTTGTACAGCGCCAGGGACACACGGATCGCCCCCGACAAGTGCATCGCCTTGAGCAACGGCATTGCGCAGTGATGGCCGGCGCGTACGGCAATTCCTTGCTCGGTGAGCAAGTGCGCGAGGTCGGCGTTATGGATGCCGTCGACCACAAAGCTGACCAGCGCAACCTGCGGCGAACCCAGCACGCGCACGCCGTTGCGGGCCTTCAAGCCGCGCAGCAGGTAATCATGCAGAGCGGCTTCGTGGGCGAGAACCGCCTGTGGGTCCAGTGAACTGAGGTAGTCCAGGGTCGCGCCCAAGCCGATCACTCCCGCGATCGGCGGCGTTCCCGCTTCGAAACCCAGGGGCGCTGGGCGGAAGCTGGCGCTGTGATAGTCCGCGTGCTGCACCATCTCGCCGCCCAATTGCCAGTGGCGCAAGTGATGCAGGGCGTCGTTGCGGCCAAACAACACGCCAACGCCGTCGGGGCCGTACAGTTTGTGGCTGGAGAAGGCATAGAAATCACAGCCCAGTGCCTGCACATCATGCCGACCATGGACGATGCCCTGGGCTCCATCCACCACGGTCAGGGCGCCATGGGTCCGGGCCATCGCCAGCAAGGTTTCCAGCGGTTGCCAGGCCCCCAGCACATTGGATAACTGGCTCACCGCCAGCAGGCGCGTGCGGGGGCCGATCAGTCCGACAGCGGCTTCAACATCGATCACGCCGTCGGCATTGAGCGGCAATACCACCAACTCCAAGCCGCGACGTTTGGCCAGTTGCTGCCACGGCAGCAGATTGGCGTGGTGTTCCAAGGCGCTGATGACGATCTCATCGCCCGTTGTGAATAAGTGCTCAAGGCCATAGGCCAAGAGGTTCAGCGCAGACGTCGCGCCATGGGTAAACACTATTTGCCCGCTATCACCTGCGTTCAACCACTGTGCAACCTTGCTGCGGCTGTCTTCGAAAGCCTGGGTCGCATGTGCGCCGGGCAAGTGTTGGGCGCGGTGCACATTGGCTGCGCCATTGGCGTAGTAATGGCTGATCGCATCCAGCAGCGCCTGGGGTTTTTGAGTGGTGGCGGCGTTGTCCAGATAGGTCTGGTCCTGCCGTTGCAGGGTGGCGATGGCCGGAAAGTCGGCGCGCCAGGGGGAGGGCACAAGCATGATGATCAAGACTCGTATAAGCGGGCCGCACCGCGAAGGCGCGGCCCACTAGTGGCATCGAGTGGCTGCTTAGTTGTGAGCGTGCAGCGCTTCGTTCAGTTCGATGGCCGATTTGTGGGTTTTGCACTCCACGGCACCGGTCTCGGAGTTGCGACGGAACAGCAGGTCCGGTTGGCCGGCCAGCTCGCGCGCCTTGACCACTTTGACCAGTTGGTTCTGCTCATCGAGCAGCGCGACTTTGGTCCCGGCGGTCACGTACAGGCCCGACTCCACGGTATTGCGGTCGCCCAATGGGATACCGATACCGGCGTTGGCGCCGATCAGGCAGCCTTCGCCGACCTTGATCACAATGTTGCCGCCGCCCGACAGGGTGCCCATGGTGGAGCAACCGCCGCCCAGGTCCGAGCCCTTGCCGACGAATACGCCGGCCGACACGCGGCCTTCGATCATGCCCGGGCCTTCGGTGCCGGCGTTGAAGTTGACGAAGCCTTCGTGCATCACGGTGGTGCCTTCGCCCACGTAGGCGCCCAGGCGCAGGCGCGCGGCGTCAGCGATACGCACACCGGCCGGCACCACGTAGTCGGTCATTTTCGGGAACTTGTCCACCGAGAACACTTCCAGCAGCTCGCCACGCAGGCGCGCTTCCAGTTGGCGCTCGGCCAACTCGCTGATGTCGATCGCGCCCTGGCTGGTCCAGGCCACGTTCGGCAGTTGCGGGAACACGCCGGCCAGGCTCAGGCCGTGGGGCTTGACCAGGCGATGGGACAACAGGTGCAACTTGAGGTAGGCCTCAGGCGTGGAGGTCAGTGCGGCGTCTTCGGCCAGCAGGGTGGCAACCAGCGGCGTGTGGCTTTCGGCCAGACGGCTGAGCAGCGCGGCCTGGGTCGCGTCGACGCCCTTGAGTGCGTCCGCCAGTTGCAGGGCCTGGGTGACGGTGAAGGTGATGGCTTGGTTGCCTTCGCTGTAACCGAGGATCGGTGCGATGGCCGCGACGATTTCAGCCGACGGGTTGAGCAAGGGGTGTGCGTAGAACACTTCCAGCCAAGCGCCTTGGCGGTTCTGAGTGCCGACGCCGAAGCCCAGGCTGAATAGGGAATGGGACATGCTGTTACCTCTACAAAAATAAAAGGGCTGGCCTACTTGAGGGCCGCCGAATAAATGTCTGGCTTGAAGCCAATCAGGGTTCTGTCTCCGAGATCCAGCACCGGGCGCTTGATCATCGAGGGTTGCGCGAGCATCAATTCAATGGCTTTCGACTGATCGAGATCGGCTTTGCGTTCGTCTTCGAGTTTGCGAAAGGTGGTGCCCGCGCGGTTCAACACCACTTGCCAACCGTGCTCGTTGCACCATTGGGTCAAGTGCTCACGGTCGATACCGGCCGTTTTGTAGTCATGGAACTCATAATTCACGGCGTGCTCATCGAGCCAGGTACGTGCCTTTTTCATGGTGTCGCAGGCTTTGATACCGAAAAGGTGCAACGTTTTGCTTGAAGCGGTCAAGGAATTGCCCCCCTCTGATCCGATGGAGTGTGCTGATGAAAGTCAAAGGTCTGGGATTATGCCACGCCCAGCGCATTTGGGTGCCGCTCGTCAGCACCGTGCGACTTTTGTGCAAAAGCCATCGCGCAGCATAGGCGGCTAATATGGCACTTCAACGGCGAGTTGTTGCCTGATGTGTGTCGTTGCGAGTCGATTGTCCGGGAACCCCGCCTTATGCAAACCGCCTACACCGTTCTTATCCTGCTGATGCTGGTCAGTGCTTCGCGCCTGGTCGGGCGTGTTATCCCGCTACCGTTGCCCTTGGTGCAGATTGCCGCGGGCGCTTTGCTGGCCTGGCCCACGTTGGGGCTGCATGTGGCCCTGGACCCGGAGTTGTTTCTGTTTCTGTTCCTGCCGCCACTGCTGTTTTCCGATGGTTGGCGCATGCCCAAACGTGAATTGTGGCGCCTGCGCGGGCCGATCCTGACGCTGGCAGTGGGGCTGGTGTTGTTTACCGTGGTCGGCGCCGGTTACTTCATCCACTGGATATTGCCTACGATCCCGCTGCCGGTGGCCTTCGCCCTGGCGGCCGTGTTGTCGCCGACGGACGCCGTGGCGGTGTCGGCCATTTCCCAGAATCGGTTGCCGACCCCGCTGATGCACATGCTGCAGGGGGAGGCCTTGATGAATGACGCGTCGGGCCTGGTGACCTTCAAGTTCGCCCTGGCAGCGGCGTTGACCGGGATTTTTTCCCTGGCGGATGCCAGCCTGACCTTCGTGCTGGTCGCCCTTGGTGGCCTGGCGGTGGGCGTCGCCTTGAGCTGGGTGGTCGGTCGGTTGCGGGCCTGGATGATCGCGCGGGGCTGGGACGATCCGGCGACTCATGTGGTGTTTATGTTGCTGTTGCCCTTCGCCGCCTATGTGCTGGCCGAACGCCTGGGGGCGTCGGGGATTTTGTCGGCGGTAGCGGCAGGGATGATGCAAAGCTGGCTCGACCTGCTGCCGCGCCAGACCAGCACGCGCCTACTCAACCGCAGCGTGTGGTCGTTGCTGGAATTTGCCTTCAATGGCCTGATTTTCCTGCTGTTGGGCCTTCAATTACCGGACATCATCAAGGCCGTGGTGAGCCATGAGTCGACGCTGTGGCCGACCTTGCTGTATCGCTGCCTGGATGTGATCGCGATCTTTCTGGTGCTGGTGGCCTTGCGCTATATCTGGGTGCAGAGCATCTGGCGTCTGTCGGGCATGTTGCGGCGCTTGCGTGGGAAAAGTGAGCTGACGCTGATGCCGGATGCCCGGTCCTGTTGGCTGTTGACCGTCGGCGGTGTCCGCGGTGCCGTGACCTTGGCCGGTGTGATGTCGGTGCCGCTGCTGCTGGCGCCAGGCAAGGCTTTCCCCGAGCGCGACCTGCTGATCTTCATTGCCGCCGGCGTGATCCTGCTGTCGCTGATCGCTGCCTGTATTGCGTTGCCGCTTTTATTGCGCGGGATCGAAAAAAGCCCCGACGAAAAGCGCCACAAGGAAGTGCGCGAAGCCTGGAAAAAGACGGCCGTGGCCGCGATTCATGCCCTGGAGGCCGAGGAACAGCCCGGGACCGAGAGCCACGACGCCGCCCAAGCCGCATTGGCCACCGAGCTTAAAGCGCGCTTGATGTCGGAATATCGCCATCAGTTGGAGGTCTTCAACGATTCGGCCGAAGCCCAGGCGCTGGCGCAACAGATGGACTTGCTGGAGCGAAAATTACGCCTCAAGGCTTTGCGCGCCCAGCGGCTGGAGCTATACAGCTTGAGCCGTCATCACCAGATTGGTGATGACGTGTTGAGAGAGGTGCTGGCGGAGCTGGACATGAGTGAGGCGAACCTGGGGCCCGTGAAGTAAGCGTTTGGAAGACTGAACATTGGGTGCCCGAAGGATTGCCATCCCTCGGGCTCTCGCTGCGTCTGGCTTAACGCCGGCGCTGAATGAAATCGCGAATTCGCTCCGCTGCCTCCACACACTCAGCCAGCGGCGCAACCAGCGCCAGGCGCACTCGACCGGCCCCGGGGTTGACCCCGTCCACGTCCCGCGACAGGTACGAGCCCGGCACCACCGTCACATGTTCCTCCACGAACAGGTCGCGGCAGAACGCGGCGTCGTCACCCTGCACATTCGGCCACAAGTAGAACCCGCCGTCCGGCGCTTGCACGTCCAGTACCGGCTTGAGAATGGCTAACACGGCCTCGAACTTCTCGCGGTACAGATCACGGTTGGCCAGCACATGGGCCTCGTCCTGCCAGGCCGCGATACTGGCGAGCTGGGTTTGCACCGGCATTGCGCAGCCATGATAGGTGCGATACAGCAGGAAACCTTTGAGGATATCGGCGTCACCGGCCACGAAGCCGGAGCGCAGCCCTGGCAGGTTGGAGCGCTTGGACAGGCTGTGGAACACCACGCAACGCTTGAAGTCCTGGCGACCCAGTTCCACACAAGCACTGAGCAGGCCTGGCGGCGGGGTTTGCTCGTCGAAATACAGCTCGCTGTAGCACTCGTCGGCAGCGATCACGAAATCATATTCGTCGGCCAGGGCGATGAGTTTTTTCAGGGTCTGGACCGGAATCAGCGCGCCGGTCGGGTTGCCCGGTGAGCACAGAAACAGGATCTGGCAGCGTTTCCAGATATCCGGCGAAACCGCGTCGAAATCCGGGTTGAAGCCATTGCTGTCCAGGCACGGCAGGTAGTGCGGCTTGGCCCCGGCGAGGAACGCGGCGCCCTCATAGATCTGGTAGAACGGGTTCGGGCTCACCACCAGTGCGTCGTCACTGCGATTGACCACGGTTTGGGTGAAGGCGAACAAGGCTTCCCGGGTTCCGTTGACCGGCAAAATAGTGCGCGCCGGATCGAGCCACCCCTTCGGCACATTGAAGCGCCGCTCGCACCAGGCGCCGATGGCCTCGCGCAAGGCGGGAATGCCCAGGGTGGTCGGGTACACCGCCATCTGGTCGAGGTTATTAGCCAGGGCGTCGGCCACGAACTGCGGGGATTTGTGCTTGGGCTCGCCAATGGACAGCGCAATCGGGCGTTTCGCCGGGTTCGGTGTCACGCTGCCCAGCAGGGCGCGCAACTTTTCGAACGGGTAGGGTTGGAGCTGGTTCAGGGCGTTGTTCATCGGTGTATCTCGTGCAAGGCGTTAAAAACGGCGAAGGGGCGGTGGGCCGCCCCTGGTATCAAATCGTCAGGCGCGTCAGTTCAACGCCCGGCTCCTGGGGCACGCTCAACTGTTGGACGATGGCTTCCTGCAAGCGTCGGCACAGCTCGGGGTCGGACAACGGTTGGTTGTCGGCATCGGTAATAAAGAACACGTCTTCCACGCGTTCGCCCAGGGTCGCAATCTTGGCGTTTTGCAACGACAGGTCGAACTCCAGGAAAATCCCGCCGATGCGCGCCAATAGGCCCGGACGGTCCGGCGCGCTCAGTTCCAGCACGGTGACTGGGCGCTGGGCATCGTTGGAGATGGTGACCTGGGGTGCGAAGGCGAAGTGCTTGAGCTGGCGTGGGACCCGACGCTGGATGATGGTGGGGTAATCGTCGGGGTTGCGCAGGGCTTCGGTAAGGCCTTCGCGGATTTTCTTTACCCGCGCCGGATTGTCGCCGATCGAGTCGCCATCGGTGTCGAGCACGATGTAGGTGTCGAGGGTGAACTGGCTGCTGGAAGTGATCACCCGTGCGTCGTGGATGTTCAGGTTGAGCTGGTCCATGGCGGCCACGGTCACGGCGAAGAAGTCGTGCTGGTCCGGTGCATAGATGAAAATCTGCGTGCCGCCCTCGAACTCGCGCTGAGTGGTTTCCTTGATCAACACCAGCGGGCCGCCATCGGCAGGCTGCTGCAAAATGGCGTCGGTGTGCCAGGCGACATCGCCGGCGGTGTGGCGCAGGAAGTAATCGTCTCCCAACTGCGACCACAGTTGCTCGACATCGTCCGGGTCGTTGCCGCCGCGTACGAGGATATCCAGGGCCGCACTTTGGGTGCGGCGGATCTGCTCTTCGCGGTCCACTGGGTTTTCCAGGCCACGGCGCAGGGCGCGCTTGGTCTCGGTGTACAGCTGACGCAGCAGGCTGGCGCGCCATGAATTCCACAGAGTGGGGTTGGTGGCGTTGATATCGGAGACGGTGAGCACGTATAGGTAGTCGAGGCGGGTTTCATCGCCGACCACCTGGGCGAAATCATGGATCACCTGCGGATCGGACAAGTCCTTGCGCTGGGCAGTGGTCGACATCACCAGGTGGTTCTGCACCAGCCAGACAATCAGGCGGCTGTCCCACAACGGCAATTGGTGACGCTGGCAAAAAGCCTCGGCATCGACGGCGCCGATTTCCGAGTGATCGCCATGCCGGCCCTTGCCGATGTCGTGGTACAGCCCGGCCAGGTAGATCAGCTCGGGCTTGGGCAGTTTGGCCATCAACTTACTGGCCAGCGGGAATTTTTCCGATACCTGGGTGTACTGCAACTTACGCAGATGTTTGATCAGGTTCAGGGTGTGCGCATCGACGGTATAGATATGAAACAGGTCGTGCTGCATTTGCCCGACGATAAAACCGAACTCCGGTAAATAGCGCCCGAGGATGCCGTAACGGTTCATGCGGCGCAGGTTGCGGTGGATGCCGATCTTGCATTTGAACAGCTCGATGAACAGGCTGGTGTTGCGGATATCGTTGCGGAAGTCTTCGTCGATCAGGTAGCGGTTTTCCCGCAGCAGGCGAATGGTGTCGGCGCGCACGCCTTTGATTTCCGGCTGCTGGGCCATCAGCACGAAGATTTCCAGCATCGCGAATGGCGTGCGACGGAACACGTTGTCGCTGCGTGCTTCGATATAACCGTCGTGCAACTGGAAGCGCGCATTGATCGGTTGCGGCGGCGCTTCGTCTTCGGGGGCCAGGATCACCTCTTCGAAGTGCTGAATGATCAGGTCGCTCAGCTGCGCAATGCTCATGACCACGCGGTAGTACTGCTGCATGAAGCTTTCGATACTGGTCTTGGCGTCTTCGCCTTCAAACCCCAGCAGCGAGGCGATGGAGCGCTGATGGTCGAACAACAAACGATCTTCGGCGCGCCCGGCAAGCATGTGCAGGGCGTAGCGCACTTTCCACAGGAACTCCTGGGAGGAGGCCAGCAGCGCATTCTCGCTTTCCACCAGGAAACCTTCGCCGGCCAGGGCGCGCAGGTTCAGGGTGCCGTATTCGCGACGGGCCACCCATAGAATGGTCTGGATGTCCCGCAGCCCTCCGGGTGAACCCTTGACGTTGGGTTCCAGGTTGTACTCGGTGTCGTTGTACTTGTGATGCCGGGCTTTCTGCTCGGCGCGCTTGGCCAGGAAGAAATCCTTGCTCGGCCACATGTGCGCCGTGCTGGTGACGTCGAGCATGCGCTGGCGCAGGCGCTCGGGGCCGGCGATGGTGCGGCTCTCCATGAGGTTGGTGATCACGGTGAGGTCGGCACGGGCCTCTTCGGCGCATTCGTCCACCGACCGTACGCTCTGGCCGACTTCCAAGCCGATGTCCCACAACAGTGTGAGAAAACGCTCGATGGAATCGCGAAAGATCTCATGGTCTGCACTGTCCAGCAGGATCAGCAGGTCGATGTCTGAGTACGGGTGCAATTCGCCGCGACCGTAGCCGCCGACCGCCACCAGGGCGATGTCGGCGTCAGTGCTCCAGGTGAACTGTTCCCAGGCCTTTTGCAGGATGTTATCGACGAACCAGGCGCGATCCTCGATCAGCCGGCGGATATCCCGGCCCTTGCGAAAGCGCTCATCGAGCACCTCGCGGGCCTGGCGAATGGCTTTTTTGAACGCAGCGATAGGGCTCGACTTCAGTGCCAGCTCGGCCTGGAACTGGCCACGGTCGAAGAGTTCGGGATCCACCTGGGGCATCGATCGGCTTTCCTTTCTATCTATGAGTCAGTCACAACACCGTTTGGGAAAACCAACGCAGCCTTGAATTACGCCGACACGCGCGGGATGGTGTCGTCCGAGCGCAGGGTGAAGATCTCGTAGCCGGTTTCGGTGACCAGTAGTGTGTGTTCCCACTGGGCCGAGAGCTTGCGGTCTTTGGTAATAGCGGTCCAGCCGTCGCCCAGCACCTTGGTGTCGGCCTTGCCCTGGTTGATCATCGGCTCGATGGTGAAGGTCATGCCGGCCTTGAGTTCCATGCCGGTGCCAGCGCGGCCGTAGTGCAGGATCTGCGGTTCTTCGTGGAACACCTTGCCGATGCCGTGGCCACAGAACTCGCGAACCACCGAAAAGCCGTTCTTTTCAGCGTGCTTCTGGATCACTTCGCCGATGTCGCCCAGGCGGCAGCCAGGTTTGACGATCTCGATAGCCTTGTACATGCATTCCTGAGTGACCTGGGACAGGCGCTCGGCCCAGACCGGCACGGTGCCGACGTGGAACATGCGGCTGGTATCGCCGTGATAGCCATCCTTGATCACGGTGACGTCGATGTTCAGCGTGTCGCCGTCCTTGAGCGGCTTGTCGCCTGGGATGCCGTGGCAGACCACGTGGTTGATCGATGTGCAGATCGACTTGGGAAAGCCTTTGTAGTTGAGCGGGGCAGGGATAGCCTTTTGCACATTGACGATGTAGTCGTGGCAGATACGGTCGAGTTCCTCGGTGGTGACGCCGGGCTTGACGTGTTCGGCAATCATTTCCAGCACATCGGCCGCCAGTTTGCCGGCAACGCGCATGCCGGCGATGTCTTCGGCGGTTTTCAAAGTAACGGTCATACAGGCTCTCTCTAGCGCGAGGCGCTGAAATCAAAACGGTTTACGGGTGTGCGACAAAAGGTTACAGAATTCGCACAAGCCCTGAAAAACGCGATTCTAACAGACGATGCTCTCAAGTCATGAGGGTCTGACGATCGCTTCTCTCTATAGGGTGGGGGTATCCGGACTCAATTCAAAGGGTTGCGCGAGTGGCCTTCAAGGCAGTTGTGATTGCTGGTTTCGTTTTCGCCCTTCGTGTGGTATAAAATGCGCCGCTTTCCGGGGATACCCCGAAAAGCTTAAATCCACACACGTGTCGACACGATGACCTGGGTGCCGGAGGCCTTGATGCCGCTGGTTGGTCATTGGGATACGTGGAGGCCAAACCCGACTTACTTAAGGAACTATCATGTCCCAAGTCAACATGCGCGATATGCTGAAGGCCGGTGTGCACTTCGGTCACCAGACCCGTTACTGGAACCCGAAAATGGGTAAATACATTTTCGGCGCGCGTAACAAGATCCACATCATCAACCTTGAAAAAACCCTGCCAATGTTCAACGAAGCGCTGACTTTCGTAGAGCGTCTGGCCCAGGGCAAAAACAAGATTCTGTTCGTCGGTACCAAGCGTTCCGCTGGCAAGATCGTTGCTGAAGAAGCAGCACGTTGCGGTTCGCCGTACGTCGATCACCGCTGGTTGGGCGGCATGCTGACCAACTTCAAAACCATCCGTGCTTCCATCAAGCGTCTGCGTGACCTTGAAGTACAAGCCGAAGACGGTACTTTCGCCAAGCTGACCAAGAAAGAAGCGCTGATGCGCTCCCGTGACCTGGAAAAGCTCGATCGTTCCCTGGGTGGTATCAAGGACATGGGCGGTCTGCCTGACGCACTGTTCGTTATCGACGTTGATCACGAGCGCATCGCGATCACCGAAGCCAACAAGCTGGGCATCCCTGTTATCGGCGTAGTCGATACCAACAGCAGCCCGGAAGGCGTTGACTACATCATCCCAGGCAACGATGACGCAATCCGCGCTATCCAGCTGTACATGGGTTCGATGGCTGACGCTGTAATCCGTGGTCGCAACCACGTTGCTGGTGGTACCGAGCAGTTCGTTGAAGAAGCTCCGGTAGCTGCCGCTGAGTAATTGACGCCCTGGCGTTGACTCAGTAAGCAAAAAGGGGGCTTGGCCCCCTTTTTGCCCCCTCGAAAACCATTTGTCGGCAGCGCAGCTACATCATCTGTAACGTGCAGCGGCCTACAAGGGGTGGTTCGAGAAGAATTGATCGCCCGTTTGATCGGGTGGAATGGTTGAAAACCTATCCAAGAGGATTTTGAAATGGCAGAGATTACTGCAGCGTTGGTTAAAGAACTGCGCGAGCGTACCGGCGAAGGCATGATGGATTGCAAAAAAGCCTTGACCAAGGCTGGCGGCGACATCGAAAAAGCCATTGATGACATGCGTGCTTCCGGCGCCATCAAGGCTGCCAAGAAAGCAGGTAACGTTGCCGCTGAAGGCGCCATCGCTCTGAAAGAAGACGGCAAATCCGCCGTTCTGCTGGAAGTGAACTCCCAGACCGACTTCCTGGCTCTGCAGGACGACTTCAAAGCATTCGTTGCCGACAGCGTTGAAAAAGCGTTCGCTGACAAGCTGACCACTGTCGAGCCTCTGATCGAAGCTCAAGAAGCTGCCCGCCTGGTACTGGTCGGCAAGGTTGGCGAGAACGTCAACATCCGTCGCCTGACTCGCGTTGAAGGTGATGTAGTTGGTGGTTACCTGCACGGTAACAAGATCGGTGTTGCGGTTGTCCTGAAGGGCGGCAACGTTGAGCTGGCCAAAGACATCGCAATGCACGTAGCGGCAAGCAACCCTGAGTTCCTGCTGCCGTCGGAAGTGTCCGCCGAAGCGATCGAGCGTGAAAAAGCTGTGTTCCTGCAGCTGAACGAAGAAAAAATCAAAGGCAAGCCAGAAAACATTGTTGAGAACATGGTCAAAGGCCGTATCAGCAAGTTCCTGGCCGAAGCGAGCCTGGTTGAGCAGGCGTTCGTCAAGAACCCTGAAATCAAGGTTGGCGAGTTGGCTAAGAAAGCCGGCGCTGAAATCGTTTCCTTCACTTACTTCAAAGTAGGCGAAGGCCTCGAGAAGCCGGTCGACAACTTCGCTGAAGAAGTTGCTGCCCAGCTGGCTGCCGCCAAGCAATAAGACAGTTTTATCTGTCGCCCGAAAGAGGCTGCCCGCTCACGCGCGCAGCCTCTTTTCAAATGGGAAGGCCAATTTTATTTGGTTTCCCTTCGGAACTGGCTTACAAAGCCGTGTTCCGATGGCGCTGTGATAGCGTCCAGCTAGAGTGAACGCAAGCCGTAAACGGCTCGCCAAGAATTTTTGAAAAATACGCCGCAGGAGAGATTCGCAATGGCTCAGCAGGGCAGTGGTTATCAGGCTCGCTATAAACGCATTCTACTCAAGCTCAGCGGCGAGGCCCTGATGGGCTCGGAAGAGTTTGGGATTGATCCCAAAGTGCTCGACCGCATGGCGCTGGAAGTCGGCCAGCTGGTCGGCATTGGCGTGCAAGTGGGCCTGGTGATCGGCGGTGGCAACCTGTTCCGTGGCGCGGCATTGAGTGCTGCTGGCATGGATCGGGTCACCGGTGACCACATGGGGATGCTGGCCACTGTGATGAACGCCCTGGCCATGCGCGACGCCCTGGAGCGCGCCAACATCTCGGCTATCGTGATGTCGGCTATCTCCATGGTCGGCGTGACCGACCACTACGATCGTCGCAAAGCCATGCGCCACCTGAACTCCAAAGAAGTGGTGATCTTCGCAGCCGGTACGGGTAACCCGTTCTTTACCACCGATTCGGCGGCTTGCCTGCGTGCTATCGAAATTGATGCCGACGTGGTGCTCAAGGCCACCAAAGTGGATGGTGTGTACACCGCAGATCCATTCAAAGACCCGCATGCCGAGAAGTTCGATCATCTGACCTACGATGAAGTGCTGGATCGCAAGCTGGGTGTGATGGACCTGACGGCTATTTGCCTGTGCCGCGACCACAAGATGCCGCTGCGCGTATTTAACATGAACAAGCCCGGCGCCCTGCTGAATATCGTACATGGCGGTGCGGAAGGGACTCTGATCGAGGAAGGCCAACAATGATCAATGAAATCAAGAAAGACGCCCAAGCGCGTATGCAGAAATCCCTGGAGTCTCTGAGCCACGCATTCGGCCAGATTCGTACCGGCAAGGCTCACCCGAGCATCCTGGGCAGTGTGATGGTGCCGTATTACGGCGCAGATACGCCGCTGAGCAGCGTAGCCAACGTTACCGTCAAAGACTCGCGTACCCTGCAGGTCGTGGCGTTCGAGCGCAACATGCTTGCGGCCGTCGACAAGGCGATCCAGAGCGCCGGCTTGAACCTCAACCCGACCAACCTGGGCGAGTTGTTGCTGATCTCCATGCCTGCCTTGACCGAAGAAACCCGCAAGGGCTTCACCAAGCAGGCGCGCAGCGCGGCAGAGGATGCGCGCGTTGCCGTACGTAACATTCGTCGTGATGCCTTGGGCGAGCTGAAGAAGTTGGTCAAGGACAAGGAAATCAGCGAAGACGAAGAGCGTCGTGCCGTCGCCGATATCGACAAGCTGACCAAGGAAGCCGAGGCAAAGATCACTCAGGCAACCGAAGAAAAAGAAAAGGACCTGATGGCCGTATAAAGGGTCAGGACGCCTTCATGGAAAAGACCAAGCAGACTGTGCCCTCCGTGGTGCCGCGCCATGTCGCGATCATCATGGATGGGAATAATCGCTGGGCGAAGAAACGCTTTATGCCGGGTGTTGCCGGGCATAAAGCGGGTGTCGATGCAGTGCGGGCGGTGATTGAGGTGTGTGCCGAGGCCAAGGTGGAGGTGCTCACGTTGTTCGCGTTTTCCAGTGAGAACTGGCAGCGCCCCGCCGAAGAGGTCAGCGCCCTGATGGACCTGTTCTTCAAGGCCCTTCGTCGTGAGGCCAAGCGTCTCAACGACAACAACATCAGCCTGCGCATCATTGGTGATCGCTCGCGGTTCCACCCGGAGCTGCAAGCGGCCATGCGCGAAGCCGAGGCCATCACCGCCGGAGCCGACCGTTTTGTGTTGCAGATTGCAGCCAACTACGGCGGCCAGTGGGATATTGCCCAGGCTGCGCAGCGCTTGGCTCGTGAAGTGCAGGCCGGTCATCTGCGACCGGACGACATTACGCCCGAATTGCTGCAAACCTGCCTGGTCACCGGCGACCTGCCGTTGCCGGACTTGTGCATCCGCACCGGTGGCGAGCACCGCATCAGTAATTTCCTGTTGTGGCAGCTGGCTTACACCGAGTTGTACTTCTCCGACCTGTTCTGGCCGGACTTCAAACACGATGCCATGCGCACGGCGCTGGCCGATTTCGCTTCCCGTCAGCGTCGTTTCGGTAAAACGAGCGAGCAGATCGAAGCTGGAGCCCGGGTTTAAATGCTAAAACAACGAATCATCACTGCCCTGATCCTGTTGCCGATCGCCTTGTGTGGGTTTTTCCTGCTCGATGGTTCCGGTTTTGCGCTGTTTATTGGCCTGGTCGTGACCTTGGGGGCCTGGGAGTGGGCGCGGCTGGCCGGTTTCACCGCTCAGTTGCCCCGCGTGGCCTACGCCGCGGTCGTGGCGCTACTGTTATTCCTGATGCACACCTTGTCGAGCATCGTGGTGCCATGGGTATTGGGCGCCGCGGTACTGTGGTGGGCGCTGGCGACCTTTCTGGTGCTGACTTATCCGCGCACCAGCAGTCAGTGGTCCAGTGTCGCCAGCAAGCTGGTGATTGGCCTGCTGATTCTGTTGCCAGCCTGGCAAGGGTTGGTAGAAATCAAGAACTCACCGATGGGTAACTGGCTGATCATGGCGGTGATGGTGTTGGTCTGGGGGGCTGATATTGGCGCCTACTTCTCGGGCCGAGCCTTTGGCAAGCGTAAGTTGGCCCCGGCCGTCAGCCCTGGCAAGAGCTGGGAGGGCGTCTATGGTGGCCTGGCGTTGACTCTGGTTATCACGCTGGTGGTCGGTGTCGTACGTGATTGGTCGGGCAAGGAAATCTTCCTGGCTTTAGCGGGTACGGCGATCGTGGTCTTCATTTCGGTGGTCGGTGACCTCACCGAAAGCATGTTCAAGCGTCAGGCCGGTATCAAGGACAGCAGTAACCTGCTGCCAGGGCATGGCGGTGTGCTTGACCGTATCGACAGTCTTACCGCCGCCATCCCGATCTTTGCCGTGTTGCTGTGGATGACCGCTTCGTGAGCCGTCTGCAGCAGGTCACCGTGCTGGGGGCGACCGGCTCGGTGGGGTTGAGCACCCTGGATGTCATCGCGCGCCACCCGAATCGTTACCAAGTCTTCGCGCTTACAGGTTTTAGCCGCCTCAGCGAGTTGCTGGCGTTGTGCGTACGCCATGCACCGCGTTACGCCGTGGTGCCTGAGCCCATCGCGGCGCGTGGTTTGCAGGATGATCTGCGCGCGGCCGGGCTCGCCACTCAAGTGTTGGTGGGGGAGGAGGGGCTGTGCCAGGTTTCGGCGGATGCCGAGGTCGATACGGTAGTTGCGGCTATCGTCGGTGCGGCGGGCCTGCGACCGACTCTTGCGGCAGTGGATGCGGGCAAGAAAATCCTGCTGGCCAATAAAGAAGCGCTGGTAATGTCCGGTGCGCTTTTTATGCAGGCGGTACGTAAGAGCGGTGCGGTGCTGCTGCCCCTCGACAGTGAACACAACGCTATTTTCCAGTGTATGCCGGGTGATTTTGCGCGAGGTTTGAGTCAGGTCGGCGTGCGGCGGATTCTACTCACGGCCTCTGGCGGTCCGTTCCGTCAAACACCGCTGGTTGAGTTGGAGCATGTATCTCCCGACCAGGCGTGCGCTCATCCGAACTGGTCGATGGGGCGCAAGATCTCCGTGGATTCAGCCAGCATGATGAACAAAGGCCTGGAGCTGATCGAGGCATGCTGGCTGTTCGATGCGCGCCCTGATCAGGTCGAGGTGGTGATTCATCCGCAAAGTGTGATTCATTCCCTTGTCGATTACGTGGACGGTTCGGTATTGGCCCAATTGGGCAATCCCGATATGCGCACGCCGATTGCCAATGCCTTGGCGTGGCCGGAGCGCATCGATTCCGGCGTGGCCCCACTGGACCTGTTCGCAGTGGCTCGCCTGGATTTCGAAGCGCCGGACGAGCAGCGTTTTCCTTGTCTGCGCCTGGCGCGGCAAGCGGCCGAGGCGGGTAACAGTGCGCCGGCGATGCTTAATGCGGCCAACGAAGTGGCCGTGGCAGCGTTTCTCGAACGGCGCATCCGCTTCCCGCAGATCGCGAGTATCATCGAGGACGTGCTGGGTCTGGAGCCCGTCGTGGCGGTCAACGATCTGGGGGCGGTGTTCGAAGCGGATACCAAGGCGCGCGTCCTTGCGCAACACTGGCTGAGCCGCAACGCGAAATAGTCTGTCGGCGCGTTGAGCCTTCTGGCCCTGGATTGGAATGCGGAGAAATTAGATGAGTGCGCTTTATATGATTGTCGGCACCCTGGTTGCTCTGGGTGTGCTGGTTACCTTCCACGAATTCGGCCACTTCTGGGTGGCGCGTCGTTGCGGCGTCAAGGTACTGCGCTTTTCCGTCGGTTTCGGCATGCCGCTGGTGCGCTGGCATGATCGCCATGGCACTGAGTTCGTGGTCGCGGCCATTCCGTTGGGTGGCTACGTCAAGATGCTCGATGAGCGCGAAGGCGAAGTGCCGGCCGACCAGTTGGACCAATCCTTCAATCGCAAAACCGTTCGTCAGCGTATTGCTATTGTGGCGGCCGGCCCGATCGCTAACTTCCTGTTGGCCATGCTGTTTTTCTGGGTATTGGCCATGCTGGGCAGCCAGCAGATCCGTCCGGTGATCGGTGCGGTCGAGGCGGACAGCATTGCAGCCAAAGCGGGCTTGGTCGCCGGGCAGGAAATCGTTTCCATTGATGGCGAACCCACTACGGGCTGGGGCGCGGTCAATCTCCAACTGGTGCGTCGCCTGGGTGAAAGCGGCACCGTCAGCTTCGTAGTGCGTGAGCAGGACTCCTCTGCCGAAACCTCCCGTGCATTGGCGTTGGATCACTGGCTAAAGGGGGCTGATGAGCCCGATCCGATCAAATCCCTGGGGATTCGTCCATGGCGGCCGGTGCTACCGCCAGTGCTTGCGGAGCTGGACCCTAAAGGTCCGGCCCAGGCCGCAGGTCTGAAAACCGGCGACCGCCTTTTGGCGCTCGATGGGCAGGCGCTTAATGACTGGCAGCAGGTGGTCGATCTGGTGCGTGTTCGCCCTGATACCAAAATTGTGCTGAAAGTTGAACGCGATAATGCTCAAATCGACGTCCCGGTGACGTTGGCGGCACGCGGGGAAGCCAAAGCGGCCGGGGGTTACCTGGGTGCAGGGGTCAAGAGTCCCGAGTGGCCGCCTTCGATGATGCGGGAGGTCAGCTACGGGCCGTTGGCGGCAATCGGCGAGGGTGCCAAACGCACTTGGACCATGAGTGTGCTGACGCTCGAATCCCTCAAGAAAATGTTGTTCGGCGAGCTCTCGGTAAAAAACTTGAGTGGGCCGATAACCATTGCTAAAGTGGCGGGCGCTTCTGCCCAGTCGGGTGTTGCGGATTTCCTGAATTTCCTGGCTTACCTCAGTATTAGCCTGGGTGTTCTGAATTTGCTGCCCATTCCTGTATTGGATGGGGGGCATCTGCTGTTTTATCTGGTCGAGTGGGTGCGTGGTCGCCCCTTGTCGGATCGTGTGCAGGGTTGGGGGATACAGATTGGTATCAGTTTGGTGGTTGGGGTGATGTTGTTAGCCCTGGTCAACGATCTGGGTCGTCTGTAACGCTTCGCTGAATTGCGAATCTGCCGCATTTTGCGGCAGTTTGTTTATTGCCAGTTGGAATAAGAAAGGACTTCATGAAACGTCTGCTGCTAACTGCGGTTCTCACCGTATTGATGATCGCCGAAGTTCACGCCGAGTCCTTCACCATCTCCGATATTCGCGTCAACGGCCTCCAGCGGGTTTCCGCGGGTAGCGTCTTTGGTGCCTTGCCGTTGAACGTCGGGGAACAGGCTGATGATCGTCGCCTGGTGGAATCCACTCGTGCGCTGTTCAAAACCGGGTTCTTTCAAGACATCCAACTGGGTCGAGAAGGCAACGTCCTGGTCATCAACGTCGTTGAGCGACCTTCCGTCGCCAGTATCGAGATCGAGGGCAACAAAGCGATCTCCACTGAAGACCTGATGAAAGGCCTCAAGCAATCCGGCCTGGCCGAAGGTGAAATCTTTCAGCGCGCTACCCTCGAAGGTGTACGTAACGAGCTGCAACGCCAGTACGTGGCCCAGGGCCGTTACTCGGCGACCGTGGAAACGGAAGTGATTCCGCAGCCGCGTAACCGTGTAGGCCTCAAGGTCAACATCAACGAAGGCACCGTGGCGGCCATTCAGCACATCAACGTGGTGGGCAACACCAAGTTCGCTGATGAAGACCTGGTTGACCTGTTCGAACTCAAGACCACCAACTGGTTGTCGTTCTTCAAGAACGATGACAAGTACGCTCGCGAAAAGCTCTCCGGTGACCTGGAGCGTCTGCGCTCCTACTACCTGGACCGCGGCTATATCAACATGGATATCGCTTCGACCCAGGTGTCCATCACGCCGGACAAGAAACACGTCTATATCACTGTCAACGTCAACGAAGGCGAGAAGTACAAGGTTCGTGACGTGAAGCTCAGCGGTGACTTGAAAGTGCCTGAAGACCAGGTCAAGGCCCTGTTGCTGGTGCAGAAAGACCAGGTGTTCTCGCGCAAGCTGATGACCACCACGTCCGAACTGATCACGCGTCGTCTCGGTAACGAAGGCTATACCTTCGCCAACGTCAACGGCGTTCCGACGCCCCATGACGAAGATCACACCGTCGACATCACCTTCGTGGTGGATCCTGGCAAGCGTGCTTACGTCAACCGCATCAACTTCCGTGGCAACACCAAGTCTGCCGACGAAGTGCTGCGTCGTGAAATGCGTCAGATGGAAGGTGGCTGGGCGTCGACTTATCTCATCGACCAGTCCAAGACCCGTCTTGAGCGCCTGGGTTTCTTCAAGGAAGTAAACGTCGAAACACCGGCAGTGCCAGGTGTGGATGACCAGGTTGACGTGAACTACGCCGTTGAAGAGCAAGCGTCGGGCTCGATCACCGCCAGCGTCGGTTTCGCGCAGAGTGCAGGTCTGATCCTCGGTGGCTCGATCACCCAGAACAACTTCCTCGGTACCGGTAACAAGGTTTCCATCGGCCTGACCCGTAGCGAATACCAGAGCCGTTATAACTTCGGTTATGTCGACCCCTACTGGACCGCCGACGGTGTGAGCCTGGGCTACAACGCCTTCTACCGCACCACCGACTACAAAGATCTCGACGTAGACGTAGCTAGCTATGCGATCGACAGCCTGGGTGCTGGCGTGAACATCGGCTATCCGATCAGCGAAACCTCGCGCCTGACCTTCGGCCTGACTGCGCAGCAGGATGAGATCAAGACCGGTGTCTACACCGTGGATGAAATCTTCGACTTCACCCGTCGTGAAGGTGACAAGTTCCTGAACTTCAAGGCGTCTGCCGGCTGGTCCGAGTCGACTCTGAACAAGGGCGTATTGGCAACCCGTGGTCATTCCCAGAGCCTGACCCTGGAGGCCACCACGCCTGGCAGCGACCTGTCGTTCTTCAAACTCGATTACCGTGGCCAGCTGTTCCAGCCGTTGAGTGATAACTACACCATGCGCCTGCACACTGAGCTGGGCTACGGCGATGGTTATGGTTCGACCAATGGTCTGCCGTTCTATGAAAACTACTACGCAGGTGGTTTTAACTCGGTGCGCGGCTTCAAGGACAGTACTCTTGGCCCGCGCGGTACGCCGAGTCGTGGTGTAGGTGTGACCGGTAACCAGGGCACCACGGCCGACTCGGACAACGACCCGCTGCCATTCGGTGGTAACGTGTTGATCCAAGGTGGTGCCGAAATTCTGTTCCCGCTGCCGTTCGTGAAAGATCAGCGTTCCCTGCGCACATCCGTATTCTGGGACGTGGGTAACGTGTTCGACTCCAAGTGCGAGCAGATCACCAACCCGAGTGGCGTGAAGTCCAACACCCAGTGTAACGACGTGAGCCTGAGCAACATGGCAAGCTCCGTGGGTGTGGGTGTGACGTGGGTGACCGCGCTGGGCCCGTTGAGCTTTGCTCTGGCCATGCCGATCAAGAAACCGGATAACGCTGAAACCCAGATTTTCCAATTCTCCCTCGGCCAGACGTTCTAAGCGTCTGACCTAAGATAACGACAACGGATTCTGTAGGAGTACATCGTGCGTAAGTTGACTCAATTGGTTCTGCTGGCAACCGTGCTGGTAGCGACCCCGGCCTTCGCCGAAATGAAAATCGCCGTCCTGAACTATCAGATGGCGCTGCTGGAGTCCGACGCGGCCAAAAAATACGCCGTGGACGCTGAAAAGAAATTCGGTCCGCAACTGACCAAGCTCAAGACCCTGGAAAGCAGTGCCAAGGGCATCCAGGACCGTCTGGTGGCTGGTGGCGACAAGATGCAGCAAGGCGAGCGTGAGCGTCTGGAGTTGGAATTCAAGCAAAAGGCCCGTGACTACCAGTTCCAATCCAAGGAGCTGAACGAAGCCAAGGCTGTTGCCGACCGCGAAATGCTCAAGCAGCTTAAGCCTAAACTCGACAGCGCCGTGGAAGAAGTCATCAAGAAAGGTGCCTTTGACTTGGTGTTCGAGCGTGGCGCTGTGATCGACGTCAAGCCTCAATACGACATCACCCGTCAGGTGATCGAGCGCATGAACCAGCTGAAGTAAGCCATGACCGCGACTATCAAGCTCGGCGAGTTGGCCGAGTTCCTGGGGGCCACATTGCGTGGCTCCCCGGAGAAGGAAATCACTGGGCTAGCCACCTTGCAGGAGGCTGGCCCAGCTCAGTTGAGCTTCCTCGCAAACCCTCAATACCGTAAATACCTCGTCGACAGCCGCGCCGCAGCCGTGTTGCTCAAAGCCGCCGACGCCGAAGGTTTTGCCGGGGATGCGCTGGTGGTGGGCGACCCGTACCTGGCGTATGCCAAGGTTTCGCACCTGTTCGATCCAAAACCCAAGGCGGCCGGCGGCATTCACCCGTCAGCGATGATCGCCGATGACGCCCTGGTTGACCCTGCGGCCAGCATTGGTGCGTTTGCGGTGATCGAGAGTGGTGCGCGCATTGCTGCGGGCGTTACGGTGGGAGCTCATTGCTTTATCGGTGCGCGTTGCGAGATCGGTGCTGATGGCTGGCTCGCGCCGCGCGTGACTTTGTACCACGATGTGCGGATCGGTCAGCGTGTGGTTATCCAATCGGGCGCAGTAATCGGCGGCGAAGGCTTTGGCTTTGCCAACGCCAAAGGCGTCTGGCACAAAATTGCCCAGGTCGGTGGCGTTTTGATCGGCGACGACGTGGAAATCGGCGTGAACACAGCGGTTGATCGCGGGGCCTTGGCCGATACCGTGATCGGTAACGGCGTGAAGCTCGACAACCAGATCCAGATCGCCCACAACGTGCAGATTGGCGATCACACCGCCATGGCCGCATGCGTGGGGATTTCCGGCAGTACCCGAATTGGCAAGCACTGCATGCTCGCCGGGGGTGTTGGGCTGGTAGGGCATATTGATATCTGCGACAACGTCTTCATCACCGGTATGACCATGGTGACTCACTCGATTACCGAGCCGGGTGCCTACTCTTCCGGTACCGCCATGCAACCTGCGGCCGAGTGGCGTAAGAGTGCGGCGCGTTTGCGGCAGCTTGACGATATGGCTCGACGTCTCAAACAGCTGGAAAAGCGTGTTGGAGAAGTGACCCCTGGCAGTAATGCTTCATCAGAAGGCTGATACCATTTTCATATCAAGTGTGTACAGCCGCTAGACTGCCTCCTTGATTTGCTAGCGGGGCGTGCTTTTAGTCCGCCCGCCCCCAATCTTTATTACAGGCTTCCCCCCGAAATGATGGACATCAACGAGATTCGCGAATACCTGCCTCACCGTTACCCGTTCCTGCTGGTGGATCGTGTAGTGGACCTCAATGTTGAGGAAAAGCGCATTCGCGCCTACAAGAATGTCAGCATCAACGAACCGTTCTTCAATGGTCACTTTCCCGCACACCCGATCATGCCGGGCGTGTTGATTATCGAAGCTATGGCCCAGGCTGCCGGTATCCTTGGTTTCAAAATGCTCGACCTCAAGCCCGCCGATGGCACGCTTTACTATTTCGTGGGCTCGGACAAGCTGCGTTTCCGCAACCCGGTCACTCCAGGTGACCAGTTGGTCCTTGAAGCCAAGTTCATCAGCTGCAAGCGCCAGATCTGGAAGTTCGAGTGCCAGGCCTCGGTGGATGGCAAGGCGGTGTGCTCCGCCGAGATCATCTGTGCGGAACGCAAACTATGAGTTTGATTGACCCTCGCGCAATCATCGATCCGTCGGCCGTACTGGCCGCCGACGTTGAGGTCGGCCCTTGGTCGATCATCGGCGCAGGTGTGGAAATCGGCGAGGGGACTGTCATCGGGCCGCATGTGATCCTCAAAGGTCCGACCCGCATTGGCAAACACAATCGCATCTACCAGTTCTCCTCGGTGGGCGAAGACACGCCGGACATGAAGTACAAGGGTGAAGAAACGCGCTTGGTCATCGGTGATCACAACATCATCCGAGAAGGCGTGACCATTCATCGCGGTACCGTGCAGGATCGCGCCGAAACCACCCTGGGTGATCACAACCTGGTTATGGCGTACGCCCATATCGGTCATGACAGCGTCATCGGCAACCACTGCATCCTGGTCAACAACACCGCGTTGGCTGGGCATGTTCATGTTGATGACTGGGCGATTCTGTCCGGTTTTACCCTGGTGCATCAGTATTGCCATATTGGCGCCCATAGCTTCTCCGGCATGGGGACCGCGATCGGCAAGGACGTTCCGGCGTATGTCACGGTATTCGGCAACCCGGCCGAAGCGCGTAGCATGAATTTCGAAGGCATGCGTCGTCGCGGGTTCAGCGATGATGCCATCCATGCTCTGCGTCGCGCCTATAAGGTGGTTTACCGCCAGGGGCTGACCGTGGAGCAGGCACTGACCCAACTGACCGAGCCGGCTGCGTTGTTCCCGGAAGTTGCGGTGTTCCGTGACTCGATCCAGGCGTCGACGCGCGGCATCACCCGCTGACCATGGCCAATCTGCGTATAGCGCTGGTGGCCGGAGAAGCTTCCGGCGATATTTTGGGCGCAGGTCTTATGCGAGCACTCAAGGCTCAGCATCCGGCGGTGGAGTTTATCGGTGTTGGCGGCCCGCTGATGCAGGCTGAAGGCCTGGCGTCCTACTTTCCCATGGAACGCTTATCGGTCATGGGGCTGGTGGAAGTATTGGGTCGTCTGCGCGAGTTGCTGGCGCGGCGCAAACTGCTGATCCAGACCTTGATCGAAGAAAAGCCTGACGTTTTTATCGGCATCGACGCACCGGATTTCACCCTCAATATCGAACTCAAGCTGCGTCAGGCCGGTATCAAGACCGTGCACTACGTCAGTCCGTCCGTATGGGCCTGGCGGCAGAAGCGCGTGCTGAAGATTCGCGAGGGTTGCGACCTGATGCTGACTCTGTTGCCGTTCGAGGCCAAGTTCTACGAAGAGAAGGGCGTGCCGGTGCGGTTTGTCGGGCACACCCTGGCCGACGCCATTCCCCTGCACGCCGACCGAGCCGCGGCCCGCGCCGAACTGGGCTTGCCAGAAGGTCCGCTGGTGGCGCTGATGCCGGGCAGCCGAGGCGGTGAAGTCGGACGTTTGGCCGGCGTCTTCTTTGATGCAGCCGAGCGCCTGATGGTCCTCAAGCCTGGCGTGCGGTTTGTATTGCCTTGTGCCAGCCCGCAACGTCGTGCGCAGATCGAAGCGCTGCTGCCAGGCCGCGACCTGCCGTTGACCTTGCTGGATGGCCAGTCCCATCTGGCCTTGGCGGCGTGCGATGCAGTCATGATCGCTTCGGGTACTGCCACGCTGGAGGCCTTGCTGTACAAGCGCCCTATGGTGGTGGCCTATCGTTTGGCGCCGCTGACCTTCTGGATTCTCAAGCGCATGGTCAAGAGCCCTTACATCTCCCTGCCCAACCTGTTGGCCCAACGCCTGTTGGTGCCGGAGTTGTTGCAGGACGATGCGACACCGGACGCCCTGGCGCAAACCCTACTACCCTTGATCGACGGCGGCGAAGAACAGACCCGTGGGTTCGACGCCATTCACCGCACGTTGCGCCGTGATGCCTCGAACCAGGCGGCCGACGCCGTGCTGAACTTGATCGGCAAACAACAGGACGCTTTATGAGTACGCAAATGGGCCTGGATTTCAGCCTGGTTGCCCAAGCCCATGAACTGGTGGCCGGCGTCGATGAGGTAGGACGTGGCCCACTGTGCGGTGCGGTGGTCACGGCGGCGGTCATTCTGGATCCGAATCGACCGATCCTGGGACTGAACGATTCGAAAAAACTCACCGAAGCGCGCCGTGAAAAGCTGTATGACGAGATCTGTGAAAAAGCCTTGAGTTGGCATATCGCCCGGGCCGAAGTCGAAGAAATCGACACGCTCAATATTCTCCACGCCACAATGCTGGCGATGC
The DNA here is from genome assembly GCF_013285305.1 of Pseudomonas rhodesiae. Lineage (NCBI taxonomy): Bacteria > Pseudomonadati > Pseudomonadota > Gammaproteobacteria > Pseudomonadales > Pseudomonadaceae > Pseudomonas > Pseudomonas rhodesiae. The sequence continues at coordinate 1,617,438 of NZ_CP054205.1, forward strand.
AGCGTGCGGTCGAAGGCCTGCACATCACGCCGAAGATGGCGATGATCGACGGCAACCGTTGCCCGAAACTGAGCATGCCGTCGGAAGCGGTGGTCAAGGGTGATAGCAAGGTGCCGGCGATTGCCGCGGCCTCGATTCTGGCCAAAGTCAGTCGTGATCGGGAAATGGCTGCATTTGAACTGATCTATCCAGGCTATGGCATCGGCGGGCATAAAGGCTACCCGACGCCCGTTCATCTGGAAGCTCTCGCACGCCTCGGCCCGACGCCGATTCATCGCCGCTCCTTCGCCCCGGTGCGCCAGGCTTACGAGCTGCGCGAGAGCTTCAGCGAGGTTTAGTCGCGAGGCTGATGTTTTTGCCAAGGCCCGGTACAATCCGGGCCTTGTTGTCTCCATGTATTAGAACAGGATCACTATGCCGGCTTCATTCGTTCACCTGCGCCTGCACACTGAATATTCCCTGGTCGACGGCCTGGTACGGATCAAACCCCTGGTCAAAACCCTGGTGGGCATGAACATGCCTGCGGTGGCGGTGACTGATCAGAACAACATGTGTTCCCTGGTCAAGTTCTACAAAAATGCCATGGCCGCCGGCATCAAGCCGATCTGCGGCGCCGACCTGTGGCTATCCAACAAAGACCCCGACAACCCTTTGAGCCGCATCAGCCTGTTGGCGATGAATGGCGTCGGCTATCGCAACCTCACCGAACTGATTTCCCGCGGTTTTATCGACGGTCAGCGCAATGGCTCGATCATCATCGAGCGCGAGTGGGTGGCCGAAGCCAGCGAAGGGCTGATCATGCTGTCCGCCGCTAAAGAGGGCGAGATCGGTATCGCGCTGCTGGGCGGCAATCCTCAGGAAGCCGAAGTGCTGGCCCGCGAGTGGATGCAGGTTTTTCCCGACCGTTTCTATTTGGAAGTGCAGCGCACCAATCGGCCCAACGATGAAGAGCACCTGCACGCCGCCGTAGCATTGGCCGACAAACTCGGTGCGCCGCTGGTGGCGACCAATGATGTGCGCTTTATCAAGAAGGAAGATTTCGAGGCCCACGAAACCCGCGTGTGCATCGGCGAAGGCCGAGCCCTGGATGACCCGCGCCGTTCGAAGAATTACAGCGAAGAGCAGTACCTTAAAAGCGCCGAAGAAATGGCCGAGCTGTTCAGCGATCTGCCCGAGGCCCTGGAAAACTCCGTCGAGATCGCCAAGCGCTGCAATATCGAAGTGAAGCTGGGCAAGCACTTCCTGCCTAACTTCCCGATTCCAGATGGCATGACCATCGATGAATATTTCCGCAAGGTCTCGTTTGATGGCCTTGAGGAGCGGCTGGCGGTCCTGCTGCCCAAGGAAACCACCGAAGACTACGAAGCCAAGCGCCAGGTCTATGTCGACCGGTTGAATTTCGAGCTGGATATCATTATCCAGATGGGGTTCCCCGGTTACTTCCTGATCGTGATGGACTTTATTCAGTGGGCCAAGAACAACGGCGTGCCGGTGGGCCCGGGCCGGGGGTCAGGTGCTGGCTCGCTGGTGGCCTATGTGCAGAAGATCACCGACCTTGACCCGCTGGAATACGACCTGCTGTTCGAGCGATTCCTGAACCCGGAGCGGGTGTCCATGCCCGACTTCGACGTCGACTTCTGCATGGACGGTCGCGACCGCGTGATCGAATACGTGGCCGAAAAATATGGCCGCAACGCCGTGAGCCAGATCATTACCTTCGGTTCCATGGCGGCAAAGGCGGTGATCCGCGACGTGGCGCGGGTGCAGGGCAAGTCCTACGGCCTGGCTGATCGTCTGTCGAAGATGATCCCGTTCGAAGTCGGCATGACCCTGGAGAAGGCTTACGAGCAGGAAGAGATCCTGCGCGATTTCATCAAAGTCGACGAAGAAGCCGCCGAAATCTGGGAGATGGCCCGCAAACTTGAGGGCGTAGTGCGTAACGTCGGTAAGCACGCCGGTGGCGTGGTGATCGCGCCTACCAAACTCACCGATTTTTCGCCGATCTATTGCGACGAAGAAGGCGACGGCCTGGTAACCCAGTTCGACAAGGATGACGTGGAGGCGGCCGGCCTGGTGAAGTTCGACTTCCTCGGCCTGCGTACCCTGACCATCATCGACTGGGCCCTCAAAACCATCAACCGCGACCGCGCCAAGGTGGGCGAGGAACCGCTGGATATCGCCTTTATTCCGCTGGACGACAAGCCGACCTACACCCTGCTGCAAAAAGCCGAAACCACGGCGGTGTTCCAGCTTGAATCCCGCGGTATGAAAGAGCTGATCAAAAAGCTCAAGCCCGACTGCCTGGAAGACTTGATCGCACTGGTGGCCCTGTTCCGTCCGGGCCCGCTGCAATCAGGCATGGTGGATGACTTCATCAACCGTAAGCACGGGCGTGCCGAGCTGGCGTACCCGCATTCCGATTACCAGTATGAAGGCCTCAAGCCAGTATTGGCGCCGACCTACGGCATCATCCTGTATCAGGAACAGGTGATGCAGATTGCTCAGGTGATGGCGGGCTATACCCTGGGCGGCGCCGACATGCTGCGTCGCGCGATGGGTAAGAAGAAGCCAGAGGAAATGGCCAAGCAGCGTGGCGGTTTCATTGAGGGTTGCGCCACTAACAATATCGACGCCGATCTGGCGGGTAACATCTTCGACCTGGTGGAGAAATTCGCCGGTTACGGCTTTAACAAGTCCCACTCTGCCGCCTATGGCTTGGTGTCGTACCAGACCGCCTGGTTGAAAGCGCACTATCCGGCGCCATTCATGGCTGCGGTGCTGTCGGCGGATATGCACAACACCGACAAGGTCGTGACCTTGATCGAGGAAGTGCGCACCATGAAGCTGCGCCTCGACGCGCCGGACGTGAACGCCTCGGAGTTCAAGTTCACGGTCAACGACGAAGGCCGCATTATTTATGGCCTGGGCGCGATCAAGGGCGTGGGCGAAGGCCCGGTGGAAGCCATCACCGAAGCGCGTCAGGACGGGCCTTTCAAAGATCTGTTCGACTTCTGCGCGCGGGTCGATCTCAAACGTATTAACAAGCGCACCTTGGATGGCTTGATCCGCAGTGGCGCACTCGACCGTCTCGGCCCGTATTTCCATGATGAGCCCAAGGCTTATCAGGCCAATATCGACCGCAACCGCGCGGTGCTGCTGGCCGCCATGGAAGAAGCGATCAAGGCCGCCGAACAGACCGCCCGCACCCACGACAGCGGGCATGCCGACCTGTTCGGCGGTTTGTTCGTCGAAGAAGACGCGGACGTGTACGCCAATCACCGCAAGGCCAAGGAGTTAACCCTCAAGGAGCGCCTCAAGGGCGAAAAAGACACCCTGGGGCTCTATCTCACCGGCCACCCGATCGACGAGTACGAAGGCGAAATCCGCCGTTTCGCCCGTCAGCGCATCATCGACCTGAAACCGGCGCGGGATACCCAGACCGTGGCCGGCATGATCATTGCGCTACGGGTGATGAAAAACAAAAAGGGCGACAAGATGGGGTTCATCACCCTTGACGACCGTTCGGGCCGGATCGAAGCCTCATTGTTCGCCGATGCGTTCCACTCCGCTCAGTCGCTGTTGCAGACCGACGCCATGGTGGTGGTGGAAGGGGAGGTCAGCAACGACGACTTCTCCGGCGGCCTGCGCCTGCGGATCAAGCGTGTAATGAGCATGGAAGATGCCCGCACCAACCTGGCCGAAAGCCTGCGCCTGAAAGTTAAAACCGAGGCGCTCAAGGGCGATCAGCTACGCTGGTTGGGTGAGCTGCTCAAGCGGCACCGGGGCGCGTGCCCGGTGACCATGGAGTACACCGGTAACGATGCCAAGGCCATGCTCCAGTTTGGCGAGACTTGGCGAATTGATCCCGCCGACGGCTTGATTCAAGCTTTGCGTGACCAGTTCGGGCGAGACAACGTCTTCCTCCAATACCGTTGATGGCTGGCCCGGTAGTGGCATTCAGCGTGATCGACAAAACATTTAATCTCGACCTAAACGCGCCTCTCCCTTAAGGTAGGGCGCGAATAGACAACCGGCTGGCCAGGCACTCCCTGGCCGTCGACCCAAGACGGACGCTTATGAACCCGAATTTTCTTGATTTCGAACAGCCGATCGCTGACCTGCAAGCCAAGATCGAAGAGCTGCGCCTGGTCGGCAATGACAATTCGCTGAATATCGGCGATGAGATCGCCCGCCTGCAAGACAAGAGCAGCGCGCTCACCGAAGACATCTTCGGCAAACTGACCAGCTGGCAGATCGCGCGCCTGGCCCGCCACCCGCGCCGGCCTTACACCCTGGATTACATCCAGCACATTTTTACCGAGTTCGACGAGCTGCACGGTGATCGTCACTTCTCCGACGACGCGGCTATCGTGGGCGGTATTGCACGTCTGGACGACCAGCCAGTGATGGTGATCGGTCACCAGAAAGGCCGTGAAGTTCGCGAGAAGGTGCGCCGCAACTTCGGTATGCCGCGTCCGGAAGGCTACCGCAAGGCGTGCCGTCTGATGGAAATGGCCGAGCGTTTCAAGATGCCGATCCTGACCTTTATCGATACCCCGGGCGCTTACCCAGGCATCGACGCCGAAGAGCGCAACCAGAGCGAGGCGATCGCCTGGAACCTGCGCGTGATGGCCCGCCTGAAAACGCCGATCATCGCCACCGTGATTGGTGAGGGTGGTTCCGGCGGTGCACTGGCGATTGGCGTCTGCGACCAGTTGAACATGCTGCAATATTCGACCTACGCGGTGATCTCGCCGGAAGGTTGCGCCTCGATCCTGTGGAAAACCGCCGAAAAAGCGCCGGACGCCGCCGAAGCCATGGGCATCACCGCCGATCGCCTCAAAGGGCTGGGTATCGTCGATAAAGTGATCGCCGAGCCACTGGGCGGCGCTCATCGTGACCCGGCTGCCGCTGCCGCGACCATCCGCGCAGAATTGGGCTCGCAACTGGCGATGCTCAAGAAGATGGGTAACGAAGCGCTGTTGGCTCGTCGTTATGAGCGCCTGATGAGCTACGGTCTCTAAAGTCGCAGCAGTACTAATGTGGGAGGGGGCTTGCCCCCGATAGCGGTGGATCAGTCAGCAAATACAGGGACTGACACTCAGCAATCGGGGCGCAATCCCTCTCCCACATTTGCTTTGTGTATGCTTGGTCAACGTATTCCAGATTTGCGGCGGTAGCGTTTGATGAAACCAACTTTGCCCGCCAAACTCCTGCAAGCCCTGGCCCCCTGGCGCGACGCCCCGGCTTGGCATATCGCTTTCTCTGGCGGTCTCGATTCCACTGTGCTGCTGCATCTCCTGGCCAACGCCAAACCCCTTGTGCCTCTAAGCGCCGTCCATATCCACCATGGCTTGCAAGCCGCTGCCGACGCTTGGCCAAGCCATTGCCAGTCGGTGTGCGACTACCTGGGAGTCCCCTTGCGTGTCATGCGCGTGCAAGTGCGGTCCGGTGCCAGTCTCGAGCGTGGGGCGCGAGATGCGCGTTATCAGGCGTTTGCGCAAGTTATCGGAGCAGGGGAGGTGATGCTCACCGCCCAGCATCGCGAAGACCAGGCCGAAACCTTGCTGTTTCGGCTGTTACGCGGCGCAGGCGTACGGGGGTTGGCAGCCATGCCGGTGCACCGTCCGTTGGCGGGCGGGCACTTAGTGCGCCCATTGTTGGGCGTCTCTCGGGCAGAGCTGGAAGCTTATGCCGTGGAGCATCAGCTTCAATGGATCGCAGACCCTTCCAACGCAGACACTCGCTTCTCCCGCAATTACCTGCGCCACCGCGTATTCCCGATACTGACCGAGCGCTGGCCGCAAGCCGTCCCCGGCCTGGCCCGCAGCGCCGAGCACTTGAGTGAAGCCCAGGGCCTGCTTGATGAGTTGGCCAGGATGGATCTGCAAGCCGCCGAACAACCTTCAGCGTTTCCCTGGTTGGGCTTGCCATCCCTGGCGCTTGCTCCGCTGCGAGAGCTTTCCGATGCCCGTCAGCGCAATGCTTTGCGCCATTGGCTGAATCCGCTGACACGCCTGCCCGACAGCGATCACTGGGTCGGCTGGCAATCCTTACGTGATGCCAAGCACGACGCACAACCGTTATGGTCTCTGGCTGATGGGCAATTACACCGTTGCGGTGAGCGCATCTGGTGGTTGCCCTCCTCCTGGTCGGAATTTTCCGATGTGCCGGTGAGCTGGTCTGATGCGCAACGCCCGCTACGGTTACCCGGTAATGGTGAGCTGAGATTTTGCGGCAAGGCGCCCGCAGGTCCGTTGGAGGTCCGGTACCGCCAGGGCGGTGAAATCGTCGATGTGCCAGGCCGCGGTCGACGGGATCTGAAGCGCTTGCTCAACGAAAGCGGTTTACCGGGCTTCGTCCGTGGCAGATTGCCGCTGCTGTATCGAGGAGAATTTTTAGTGGGGGTGCCCAACCTTGCGGGATTGTGGGTGCCGCCCAGTCAGGACTGGCAATTGCATTGGATGCCACAGACCTGCGATCAAGGTTTGAGCTGATAGAGCCTTTCCGGTAGACTACGCTCCCTTCTTGATACAACTTCTGTGGATTCGCCTGAATCGCAGCAGTTGCCGATTACCAAGCAGTCTTTGCTGGGCGATTCCAAAAAATGTGTAGCGATCAACGTACCGGTGTTTCATTGCTGGTCTGTCACAACGCGGCGGTTTTTTTGAAAGGTGCACTGTGATTAATGCAGGTGATCGGGGGCTTCGGCCTCTCTTCGCTTTCCCCGGCGGCTCGGACCGCTTTAACGCAGACTTCTAGGGTTTTTCATGACGCGCTACATATTCGTCACGGGCGGTGTTGTTTCTTCATTGGGGAAAGGCATTGCCTCCGCTTCATTGGCGGCCATCCTGGAGGCGCGGGGGCTTAAAGTCACCATGCTCAAGCTGGACCCGTACATCAACGTCGACCCGGGCACCATGAGCCCGTTCCAGCACGGTGAAGTGTTCGTCACCCACGACGGCGCCGAGACTGACCTGGACCTGGGCCACTACGAGCGGTTCATCCGCACGACCATGACCCAGAACAACAACTTCACCACCGGCCGTGTCTACGAACACGTGCTGCGCAAAGAGCGCCGTGGTGACTACCTGGGCGCGACCATCCAGGTTATTCCGCACATCACTGACGAAATCAAGCGCCGCATCATCAAGGGTGCGGGCGATGCTGACGTGGCGATGGTCGAGATCGGTGGCACCGTGGGTGACATCGAATCCCAACCGTTCCTCGAAGCCATCCGTCAGTTGCGTTTCGAAGTCGGCGCCAAGCGCGCGATGCTGATGCACCTGACTTTGGTGCCATACATCGCCACCGCCGGCGAAACCAAAACCAAGCCTACCCAGCACTCGGTCAAGGAGCTGCGTTCCATCGGCCTGCAGCCGGACGTGCTGGTCTGCCGTTCCGATCATCCGATCGACATTTCCTCGCGTCGCAAGATCGCGCAGTTCACCAACGTTGAAGAGCGTGCGGTAATTGCCCTGGAAGACGCCGACACCATCTACAAGATCCCGGGCATCCTGCATTCGCAAGGTCTGGATGATTTTGTGGTCGAACGTTTCGGCCTGCAGTGTGGCGGCGCGGACTTGTCCGAGTGGGATGCAGTGGTCGACGCCAAGCTCAACCCTGAGCACGAAGTCACCATCGCCATGGTCGGCAAGTACATGGAGCTGCTGGACGCGTACAAGTCGCTGATCGAAGCGATGAGCCACGCCGGTATCAGCAACCGCACCAAGGTCAACCTGCGCTACATCGATTCCGAAGACATCGAGAACCAAGGCACTGCGCTGCTCGAAGGCGTGGACGCGATCCTCGTACCTGGCGGTTTCGGCTTGCGCGGCGTGGAAGGCAAGATCACGGCCGTTCAGTACGCACGTGAGAACAAGGTTCCGTACCTGGGTATCTGCCTGGGCATGCAAGTGGCCGTCATCGAATTCGCCCGGAACGTGTTGGGCTGGAAAGACGCCAACTCCACCGAGTTCGACAGCAAGAGCGGTCACCCGGTCGTGGGCCTGATCACCGAGTGGGAAGACGCCACCGGTGCGGTCGAAGTGCGTACCGAAGCTTCCGACCTGGGCGGCACCATGCGCCTGGGCGCGCAGGATTGCCTGCTGGAGCCGGGCTCGCTGGTTCACGACTGCTACGGCAAGGACGTGATCGTCGAGCGTCACCGTCACCGCTACGAAGTGAACAACAACCTGCTGCCGCAGATCAAAGAGGCCGGCCTGAAAATCTCCGGTCGCTCGGGCGATGGCGCATTGGTTGAAGTGGTCGAGGCACCGGATCATCCGTGGTTCGTGGCTTGCCAGTTCCACCCTGAGTTCACCTCGACTCCGCGCGACGGTCACCCACTGTTCAGCGGTTTCGTCAAAGCTGCACTGACGCAACATCAGAAGAAGGCGTAAACCGATGGCCCAGAAGATCATTCGCGTAGGCGATATCGAGATTGCCAACGACAAGCCCATGGTGCTGTTCGGCGGCATGAACGTACTGGAAAGCCGCGACATGGCGATGCAGGTCTGTGAAGAATATGTGCGGGTCACCCAGAAGCTGGGCATCCCTTATGTATTCAAGGCCAGCTTCGACAAGGCCAACCGTTCGTCCGTAACGTCCTATCGCGGCCCAGGCCTTGAAGAAGGCATGCGGATCTTCCAGGACATCAAGCAAGCCTTCGGCGTGCCGGTCATCACCGACGTCCACGAGCCTGCGCAGGCGGCCGTGGTCGCCGAAGTGTGTGACATCATTCAGTTGCCGGCCTTTCTGTCGCGCCAGACCGACCTCGTGGTCGCCATGGCCAAGACCGGCGCGGTGATCAATATCAAGAAAGCCCAGTTCCTTGCGCCTCAGGAAATGAAACACATCCTGAGCAAGTGCGTGGAAGCGGGTAACGACCAGTTGATCCTCTGCGAGCGCGGTTCCAGCTTCGGCTACAACAACCTAGTGGTGGACATGCTCGGTTTCGGCATCATGAAACAGTTCGAATACCCGGTGTTCTTCGACGTGACCCACGCGCTGCAAATGCCCGGTGGTCGCTCGGACTCCGCAGGCGGGCGTCGCGCCCAGGTCACTGACCTGGCCAAGGCCGGCATGAGCCAATCCCTGGCCGGCCTGTTCCTGGAAGCCCACCCGGACCCGGATAACGCCAAGTGCGACGGCCCTTGTGCCCTGCGCCTGGATAAACTCGAGCCATTCCTGGCCCAGCTCAAGCAGTTGGACGAACTGGTCAAGAGTTTTCCGACGGTAGAGACCGCGTAAGCCGGGTTTCTCCGGTAGAGTATCCCACGCTAAACGCTCAGGCCTGCGGGCCTGAGTCTTGTCGCCTGCAAGCCTGCCCCGTTGTTCCACCCTTGCGGTCGGTCAAAAGTTTTCCTTCAGCTGCGTCGTTTTCGTCAACTTTGGAGTGTTTACAACAATGGCAAAAATCGTCGACATCAAAGGTCGTGAAGTTCTCGACTCCCGTGGCAACCCCACCGTCGAAGCCGACGTGCTTCTCGATAACGGCATCATCGGCAGCGCTTGTGCGCCGTCCGGTGCTTCCACCGGTTCGCGCGAAGCGCTGGAACTGCGTGATGGCGACAAGAGCCGTTACCTGGGTAAGGGTGTCCTCAAGGCTGTCGCCAACATCAATGGTCCGATCCGTGACCTGCTGCTGGGTAAAGACCCGCTGGATCAGAAAGCCCTGGACCACGCGATGATCATGCTCGACGGCACTGACAACAAAGGCAGCCTGGGCGCTAACGCCATCCTCGCCGTATCCCTGGCCGCCGCTAAGGCCGCTGCCCAGGACCAGGACCTGCCGTTGTACGCGCACATCGCCAACCTGAACGGCACCCCAGGCGTCTATTCGATGCCCGTACCGATGATGAACATCATCAACGGTGGCGAGCATGCCGATAACAACGTCGACATCCAGGAATTCATGGTGCAGCCGGTTGGCGCCAAGACCTTCTCCGAAGGCCTGCGCATGGGCACCGAGATTTTCCATCACCTCAAAGCCGTACTCAAAGCCCGCGGCTTGAGCACTGCGGTCGGTGACGAAGGCGGTTTCGCACCGAACCTGGCGTCCAACGAAGATGCGCTGAAAGTCATCTCCGAAGCCGTGGCCAACGCAGGCTACACCCTGGGCACCGACGTGACCCTGGCCCTGGACTGCGCCGCCAGCGAGTTCTATGAAGACGGTAAGTACAACCTGTCCGGCGAAGGCCAGGTGTTCAACTCCGAAGGTTTTGCCGAGTACCTGAAGGGCCTGACCCAGCGCTACCCGATCATCTCGATCGAAGACGGCCTGGACGAGTCCGACTGGGATGGCTGGAAGATTCTCACCGACAAGATCGGCGAGAAGATCCAACTGGTGGGCGACGACCTGTTCGTGACCAACACCAAGATCCTGAAAGAAGGCATCGATAAAAAGATCGCCAACTCGATCCTGATCAAGTTCAACCAGATTGGTACCCTGACCGAGACCCTGGAAGCCATCCAGATGGCCAAGGCCGCGGGTTACACCGCTGTGATCTCGCACCGCTCCGGCGAAACCGAAGACTCGACCATTGCCGACCTGGCCGTGGGCACCTCGGCTGGCCAGATCAAGACCGGCTCGCTGTGCCGTTCCGACCGCGTTTCCAAGTACAACCAATTGCTGCGTATCGAAGAGCAACTGGCTGGCAAAGCCAAGTACAACGGTCGCGGTGAGTTTCGCGGCTGAGGGTTAAATGGTAAAAAGTCGGCGGATTGCGTCGGAAAACTCACGACAGGGTGAATTTCGGCGCTAATCTGGTGACTATCTAGCACAAGCCTGGTTCTTCCAGGCTTCGTGCTATCAGTTGCTTCAAAAGTTTTGCATGGCTGTCTTTTTCCACTGGATACCCGATATTCGATGCGCAGTCCCAATTGGTTGTTTCTTGTCTTGCTCTTGCTGCTGGCTGGCCTGCAGTACCGCCTATGGGTAGGTAATGGCAGCTTTGCGCAGGTAAAAGACCTGACCCAACAAATTGCCGATCAGCGTGCCGAGAACGAACGCTTGCTGGAGCGCAACCGCGTCCTCGATGCCGAGGTCCTTGAGTTGAAAAAGGGCACGGAGACCGTCGAAGAGCGGGCTCGCCATGAGTTGGGCATGGTCAAGGAGGGTGAAACCCTCTACCAGTTGGCCCAATGAGTCAGCGTTTGCCGGCCTTCTGGGCCGTGATTCCTGCCGCGGGCGTTGGTGCCCGTATGGCCGCGGACCGTCCCAAGCAATACCTGCAACTGGGCGGACGCACGATTCTCGAACACAGCCTCGGCTGTTTCCTCGACCACCCCTTGCTCAAGGGCCTGGTGGTCAGCCTCGCTTCTGATGATCCTTATTGGCCCGCCCTGGCGTGTGCTGCCGACCCGCGTATCCAACGCGCGGACGGTGGTGCGGAGCGTTCGGGCTCGGTACTCAACGCGCTGCTGCAGCTCAATGCCCTGGGCGCCTGCGATGACGATTGGGTCTTGGTGCATGATGCGGCGCGGCCTAACCTGAGCCGTGATGATCTCGATAAATTGCTGGCTGAGTTGGCGGACGATCCGGTCGGTGGCCTGCTGGCGGTGCCGGCTCGCGATACCCTCAAGCGCGTCGACAAGCAGGGGCGGGTGGTGGAGACCGTCGATCGCAGTTTGATCTGGCAAGCCTATACGCCGCAGATGTTCCGCCTCGGGGCCTTGCATCGCGCATTGGCCGACAGCCTGGTGGCCGATGCGCTGATCACTGATGAAGCCTCGGCGATGGAATGGTCCGGGCAGGCGCCGCGCTTGATCGAAGGGCGCTCGGATAATATCAAGGTGACCCGTCCGGAAGATCTGGAGTGGCTACGACTGCGTTGGGCCAATCGTCGATAGTCAGTTGCACCGGGTCGACTTCATCGCAGGCAAGCCACATTCGATCACCTTCTCCCCATGCCGCTCGGTCAACTGTGGGAGCCGGGCTTGCCCGCGATGAGCCCCACCTAGGCACCCAATACTCAAGCGCTGTACTCCGGCCGCTCGGCCAAGCCCTCCTTCAAGAAATCCACCAACTTCCTGACCTTTGGCGACAAATGTCGTTGCTGCGGATACAGCGCCCACACCGCCGTATTCGGTGGTTGATGGGCCTCCAACAGCGACACCAGTGCGCCCGTGTGCAGGTGCTCCAGTACGTAATAGTCCGGCAGCTGACACAACCCCACACCTTGCAGCGCCGCATCCAAAACGGCTTGCCCACTATTGCAGCGCCAGTTTCCCTGCACGCGCTGCGCAAACTCGCGTCCGTCCTGGGCCAATTGCCAAATGTCCGAACTGCCGATCAGGCAATTGTGCCGAGTCAATTCCGACAGGCTATGGGGCCGACCATACCGCGCAAGGTAGGACGGTGAAGCGCACAGGTACATGCGTCGCGGCGCGAGGCGGCTGGCGACCATGCGCGAGTCGTGCAGGCGGCCCAGGCGAATCGCCAGGTCGAGGCCTTCGTGCACCAGGTCCAGCTGACGGTTGCTCAGTTCGATATCCACTCGCAGCTGTGGATACAGGCGCATAAACCGGGTCACCAGCGGCACGATAAAGCGCTCGCCGTAAGCCACGGCACAGGTCATGCGCAACATGCCCTTGGGTTCGCTGGTCAGGTCGCCCACGGCACGCAAGGCCTCTTCGCGGCCATCCTGCAGGCGTTGGCAATGCTGCAAAAAGGTCTGGCCCGCCTCAGTCAAGGTGACCTTGCGGGTACTGCGATAAAGCAGCCGCGTTTGCAGTCGGTCTTCCAGGCGCGCGACTTGCCGGCTGATATGGGATGACGAAACCCCAAGACGCTCAGCGGCGGCGGTGAACTGGCTGCACTCGGCAACTGCGACGAACTCGTCGATGCCTTCCCAGCGGTTTTCCTGCATGGTGATTGTCCCTGTACAGCAATAAAGTTTTGCTTTTGCCTGGATTATTAATCAGTAAGCCATGTTTTACACTCTCAGCCTCAGTTTTTAACCCGATGGAGAAAACCGGATGATCAAGTCTCGCGCCGCCGTGGCCTTCGAAGCCAAGAAGCCCCTCGAAATCGTAGAAGTGGATGTCGCCATGCCCAAGGCCGGCGAAGTGCTGTTACGGGTGGTTGCCTCCGGCGTGTGCCATACCGACGCCTACACCCTCTCGGGCGCCGATCCGGAAGGGATCTTCCCGTCGATTCTCGGCCACGAAGGCGGTGCGGTGGTCGAAGCCATCGGTGAGGGCGTGACTTCCGTTGCGGTGGGCGACCATGTGATCCCGCTGTACACACCGGAATGTGGCCAGTGCAAATTCTGCCGCTCGGGCAAAACCAACCTGTGTCAGGCCATTCGCTCCACCCAGGGCAAAGGCTTGATGCCCGATGGCACAACGCGCTTTTCCTACAAAGGTCAGCCAATTTTCCATTACATGGGTACCTCGACGTTCTCCGAGTACACCGTGCTGCCGGAAATTTCCGTGGCCAAGATTCCCAAAGAAGCACCGTTGGAGAAGGTTTGCCTGCTCGGTTGCGGCGTGACCACCGGTATCGGTGCGGTGATCAACACCGCCAAGGTCAAGCCGGGTGACACTGTCGCCATCTTCGGCCTGGGCGGTATTGGTCTGTCGGCGGTGATCGGTGCGGTCAAGGCCAAGGCCGGACGTATCATCGCCATCGACATCAACCCGGCCAAGTTCGAAATCGCCAAGCAACTGGGCGCCACCGACTGCATCAACCCGAAAGACTACGATCGCCCGATTCAAGACGTGATCGTCGACCTGACCGATGGCGGCGTGGACTTTTCCTTCGAGTGCATCGGCAACGTGCAGCTGATGCGCGCGGCCCTTGAGTGCTGCCACAAAGGCTGGGGCGAGTCGGTGATCATCGGCGTTGCCGGTGCCGGCCAGGAAATTTCCACCCGTCCGTTCCAACTGGTCACCGGTCGCGTCTGGCGCGGTTCGGCGTTCGGCGGCGTACGCGGTCGCAGCGAATTGCCAAGCTACGTGGAGATGGCCCAGACCGGCGAAATCCCGCTGGATACGTTCATCACCCACACCATGGGCCTGGAAGACATCAACAAGGCGTTTGACCTGATGCATGAAGGCAAGAGCATTCGTACCGTCATTCACTTTTGAAGCAGCGGCGAGCGGCAAGCTGTCAGCAGCAAGTGGGTGTACGCCTTAATTGCCGTTTGAAGCTTGCCACTTGCAACTGGGAGCACTCCCATGACCCTGGAAAATATCTCCTGCCAGAAGAGTTTTGGCGGCTGGCACAAACGCTACAAACACAGTTCCCACGTGCTCGGTTGCGACATGACCTTCGCCGTCTACCTGCCGCCGCAAGCGGAGCAGGGCGGCAAGCTGCCGGTGCTGTACTGGCTGTCTGGCCTGACCTGCACCGATGAGAATTTCATGCAAAAGGCCGGCGCCCAGCGCATGGCCGCCGAACTTGGGTTGATCATCGTGGCCCCGGACACCAGCCCTCGCGGGCCCGGTGTGCCGGGTGACCCGGACAACGCCTGGGACTTCGGCCTTGGCGCCGGGTTCTACCTGAACGCCACCCAGGAACCTTGGGCCAAGCATTATCGGATGCATGACTATGTTGTGCAGGAATTGCCGGCATTGGTGGAGGCGCATTTCCCGGCGTCCGATAAGCGCGGCATCAGCGGCCACTCCATGGGCGGGCATGGCGCTTTGGTGTGTGCGTTGCGCAACCCGGGACGTTACCTGTCGGTGTCGGCATTTTCGCCGATCAGCAACCCCATGGACTGCCCATGGGGCCAGAAAGCGTTCTCCCGTTACCTGGGTGAAGAACGTTCAAAGTGGCGCGAGTGGGATGCCTGCGTGCTGATCAGTGAAGCCTCGCACAAGCTCCCGCTGCTGGTGGATCAGGGCGATCGCGACGATTTCCTTGCCGTGCAGCTCAAGCCCGAAGCCCTGCAGCAGGCAGCGAAAGCGGCCAACCATCCGCTGGAACTGCGGCTGCAACCTGGCTACGACCATAGCTACTTCTTTATCGCCAGCTTCATCGAAGATCATTTGCGACACCATGGTCGTGCTTTGCTCGGTTAATGTGAGGCAAAAGTAGGTAGAATCACGCCCTGAATTAAATCGGGGCGTTTTTTTATGCGTATTGGCCACGGCTACGATGTGCACCGTTTCGCTGAGGGCGATTTCATCACCTTGGGCGGCGTGCGCATTGCACACCACCATGGGTTGCTGGCTCATTCCGACGGCGACGTTGTGCTGCATGCCTTGAGCGATGCGTTGCTCGGCGCGGCGGCATTGGGTGATATCGGCAAGCATTTTCCAGACACCGACCCCACCTTCAAAGGTGCCGACAGCCGGGTGCTGCTGCGCCATGTGGTCGGCCTGATCCATGCAGAAGGCTGGAAGGTCGGTAATGTCGACAACACTATCGTGGCCCAGGCACCGAAAATGGCACCCCATATCGAATCCATGCGCGCGCTGATTGCCGCGGACCTGCAAATTGAATTGGATCAAGTCAACGTGAAAGCCACCACCACCGAAAAGCTCGGGTTTACCGGTCGTGAAGAGGGCATTGCGGTGCACTCCGTCGCCTTGTTGCTGCGCGCATGAATGATCTGCAACTGCTGGGCCCGCGGGCCTATGGCGAGGCATTGGGCAGTGCTGTACTGAAAGCCACGGCCGAAGATTTTCAAGTCGACGAAGTGCTCGACATCCCGCTGACCGGCGAGGGTGAGCATCTGTGGCTGTGGGTGGAAAAGCGCGGCTTGAACACCGAAGAGGCAGCGCGGCGCATCGCCAAGGCCGCTGGCGTACCGTTGCGCACCGTCAGTTATGCCGGGCTCAAGGATCGCCAGGCACTGACCCGTCAGTGGTTTAGCGTGCAATTGCCCGGCAAGGCCGACCCGGACATGAGCGCCGCTGAAAACGACAGCCTCACTATCCTCAAAACCGCTCGGCATAAACGCAAGTTGCAGCGCGGCGCACATTCGGCCAACGGTTTCACCTTGCGCCTGACCCAATTGGTGGCCGATACCGCCGCGATCGACGCGCGCTTGCAACTGATTGCCCAGCATGGCATTCCCAATTATTTCGGCGCCCAGCGTTTTGGGCATAACGGTGGCAACGTCGTTGACGCGCGCGACTGGGCTGCGCGCAAAGCCTTGCCCGAGCAACGCAATGTGCGTTCTCGGCTGCTGTCCACCGCGCGCAGTTTTCTATTCAACAAAGTCCTGGCGGCGCGCGTGGCCGATGGCTCCTGGCAGCGCGCCCAGGTGGGCGACTTGCTGGCGTTTACCGACAGCCGCAGTTTTTTCCCGGCGGGCGAGGCCGAGTGCAACGACCCGCGCCTGGCGATCCTGGACTTGCACCCCACAGGGCCGCAATGGGGCGAAGGCAATTCGCCTGCCGCCGGCGCCACCTTCGAGCTGGAACAGGCGGTTGCCGCCAGCGAAGCCGACCTGCGTGATTGGCTGGTGAAGGCGGGCATGAGCCAGGAACGTCGTATTCTTCGACTGCCCATTGGCGGGTTGACGTGGCATTATCCCGGGCCTGACATTCTGCAATTGGAATTCGTCCTGCCGGCCGGATGCTTCGCCACTGTCTTGGTGCGCGAGCTTGTTGATCTGGTGCCGGTGGGGCAGACGGACAGCCCATGCGTATTCTGATATCAAACGATGACGGTGCCACCGCACCCGGCCTTGCCGCGCTCCATGCCGCGCTGCAGGATTATGCCGAGTGCATAGTGGTTGCCCCCGACCAGGACAAGAGCGGCGCCAGCAGTTCGCTGACGCTTGACCGTCCGCTGCATCCGCACGTTCTGCCCAATGGCTTTATCAGTGTGAACGGCACCCCCACCGACTGTGTACACCTGGCGATCAACAGCCTGTTGGAGCAGGAGCCGGACCTGGTGGTGTCGGGTATCAACCTCGGCGCCAATCTGGGCGATGATGTGTTGTATTCGGGCACCGTGGCCGCCGCCCTTGAAGGGCGCTTCCTGGGGCGCACCGCGTTTGCCTTCTCCTTTGCCTCGCGCCAGCTCGACAACCTGCCGACCGCCGCCCATTTCGCACGTTTGCTGGTCGAGGCGCACGGTTCCCTGGACCTGCCGCCGCGCACGGTACTGAACGTCAATGTCCCCAACTTGCCCCTCGACCATATTCGCGGTATCCAGCTCACGCGTCTGGGCCATCGCGCCCGCGCGGCGGCGCCGATGAAGGTGGTCGACCCGCGTGGCAAGGAGGGTTACTGGATCGCGGCCGCCGGTGACGCTGAAGATGGCGGCCCCGGCACCGACTTTCACGCGGTGATGCAAGGTTATGTGTCGATTACTCCGTTGCAACTCGATCGCACCTTCAGTGATGCCTTCGGTAGTCTCGATGGCTGGCTGGAGGGGCTGCGCTGATGGCTCGTGAACAAGACGATCTGCTGCGTCGCGGCATTGGGATGACCTCCCAGCGTACTCGCGAGCGCTTGATCCAGCGCCTGTACGAAGAGGGGCTTTCCAACGCCCAGGTGTTGGAAGTGATCCGGCGCACGCCGCGGCATCTGTTTGTCGATGAGGCCCTGGCCCATCGCGCCTATGAAGACACCGCGCTGCCCATCGGGCATAACCAGACGATTTCCCAGCCGTACATGGTTGCGCGCATGAGCGAGTTGCTGCTGGCGGCCGGGCCGCTGGACAAGGTGCTGGAGATCGGTACCGGTTCCGGCTACCAGACAGCCGTGCTGTCGCAGCTGGTGGAGCGGGTGTTTTCGGTGGAGCGTATCAAAGTGTTACAGGACCGCGCCAAGGAACGCCTGGTGGAGTTAAACCTGCGCAACGTGGTGTTCCGCTGGGGAGATGGTTGGGAAGGCTGGCCGGCGCTGGCACCCTATAACGGCATTATCGTTACCGCAGTGGCCACCGATGTACCGCAAGCATTGCTCGACCAACTGGCACCGGGCGGGCGCCTGGTCATTCCGGTCGGTTCCGGTGAAGTGCAGCAGCTGATGCTGATTGTTCGTGAGGACGAAGGCTTTTCACGACATGTACTGGGTGCCGTGCGCTTTGTGCCCTTGCTCAATGGCCCGCTGGCCTGATCAATTTGCGCGGCCAGTGAATTCTGTTGGCGCGGATGTGTCTTACGGCGGGGTCTATCAAGTCAACATGATGGGTGGCTACATTCCCCGCGCTTGAACATCGTTTTCGCGCGGGTGCCAGTAAAACTTCAGTGCCCAGTTATACTTGCGTCATCTTTCAAGCCTGCTATGGGCGTTCATATTCAGTCACCACAAAGGGAGCGGCGGGTGAGTCTCACAGGTCTTGCGCAGCGTATGAGTAAAACAAGTTTTCAGCGACTGGTGCTTGGCCTTGTGTTCAGTTCCGTGTTGGTCGGCTGTTCAAGCTCGCCAAGCAGTGGCGCACGGGTCGTTGACCGTAACAATTCCGCCCCGCAAAAGCCGACGGTCACCACCGGGCAGTATGTGGTGCGTAAGGGCGACACGTTATTCTCGATCGCCTTCCGTTATGGCTGGGATTACAAAGCCCTCGCAGCTCGAAACAATATTCCTGTGCCCTATACGATACATCCGGGTCAGACGATTCGCTTCGATGGACGCACCGGCTCGGCCCCTACGGCGGTTGTGACAAGCACCGCATCCTCACCTTCGTCCTCCAGTAAAACCACCATGATCACGCGGCCTGCCGGTACTGCGGCCTCGACCCCGGCCAGCAAACCGACATCCACACCGGCGCCGCAACCCCCTGCCGGTCCTGCACCTAGCGGGTGGGGATGGCCCTCAAATGGAGTGTTAATTGGAAAATTCTCTTCAAACGGTAGTTTGAATAAAGGCATTGATATCGCCGGGGATTTGGGACAGCCTGTTTTAGCTGCGTCTGATGGGACAGTGGTGTACGCCGGGAGTGGTCTACGGGGTTACGGCGAACTGGTCATCATCAAACACAGCGATACCTACGTCAGTGCTTACGGTCATAACCGCAGGCTGTTGGTTCGGGAGGGGCAGCAGGTCAAAGTCGGACAGACAATTGCCGAAATGGGGTCAACTGGTACGGACCGGGTGAAACTGCACTTTGAGATTCGCCGTCAAGGGAAGCCTGTAGATCCACTGCAATTCCTACCCCGTCGTTGATGTGTTGCCAGCCTGTTCCTCGCGTAGAAGGAACAGGCTCCAGCGTTGCCAAGGATAAAGGCGTCGCTTGAGCTTGAGGTCGAACTCACCAAAGGACTATAACAATGGCTCTCAGTAAAGAAGCGCCGGAGTTTGACATCGACGATGAGGTTCTCCTTATGGAGAGCGGCATCGCTATGGAATCGATGTCGAATGAGGGACCTGCTACACCTTCAGTTCGAACCAAATCCAAGAACTCCTCCGCGTTAAAGCAACACAAATACATTGATTACACGCGGGCGCTCGACGCGACCCAGCTGTATCTCAATGAGATCGGTTTTTCCCCTTTGCTGACCCCCGAGGAAGAAGTCCACTTTGCGCGCTTGTCGCAAAAGGGCGATCCGGCTGGGCGTAAGCGCATGATTGAAAGCAACCTGCGCCTGGTGGTGAAAATCGCCCGACGCTATGTCAATCGTGGGTTGTCGCTGCTGGACCTGATCGAGGAGGGCAATCTGGGCCTGATCAGGGCAGTTGAAAAATTCGATCCTGAGCGGGGCTTCCGTTTTTCTACCTATGCCACTTGGTGGATTCGTCAGACCATCGAGCGGGCGATCATGAATCAGACCCGAACGATTCGCTTGCCGATCCATGTGGTCAAGGAACTCAATGTCTACCTGCGGGCCGCCCGTGAGTTGACGCAGAAGCTCGATCACGAACCTTCCCCTGAAGAGATCGCCAACCTGCTGGAGAAACCGGTAGGGGAGGTCAAGCGCATGCTTGGTCTCAATGAGCGGGTGTCTTCGGTCGATGTGTCGCTGGGGCCGGATTCGGATAAAACCCTGCTGGACACTTTGACGGACGATCGCCCGACGGATCCTTGTGAGCTGTTGCAGGATGATGATTTGTCCCAAAGCATCGACCAGTGGCTGTCTGAACTCACGGACAAGCAGCGTGAGGTGGTGATTCGCCGCTTCGGCCTGCGCGGTCATGAGAGCAGCACCTTGGAGGATGTGGGCCTGGAGATTGGGCTGACCCGTGAGCGGGTGCGTCAGATCCAGGTGGAAGGGCTCAAGCGCTTGCGTGAGATCCTGGAGAAGAATGGCCTGTCGAGCGAGTCGTTGTTTCAATAGCGGCGCAGTTTGAATGCCTGAATAGGGGAGGGGGCTTGCCCCCGATAGCGGTGTATCAGTCAAAGCAAGTGCCGACTGCTAAGCCGTCATCGGGGGCAAGCCCCCTCCCACATTTTTATCAGGCACCAGTGGGTGCGAATACCAAATCCCGGGCATAAAAAAACCCCGCTTTTAAGGGCGGGGTCTTTTCGACTAAGTCAGTACAAGTTAGATAACTTGAACTTCTTCAGCTTGCATGCCTTTCTGACCGCGGGTAGCGATGAAAGAAACCTGTTGGCCTTCTTTCAGGCTTTTGAAGCCGTCGGATTGGATAGCTTTGAAGTGAACGAACAGGTCGTCACCGGATTGTGGAGTGATGAAGCCGAAGCCTTTTTCATCGTTGAACCACTTAACGGTACCAGTTTGGCGATTAGACATGGTGTATCTCCTTGGACAAAGTTAACTGCGACTCAGGAAAAGCCCTGGCCGAGACTGAGTGCAAAGAGCAGGAAAAATTCTTGGAGATGGTTGGATCGAAATTCAACATATCGTGTAGAGATTCTCAGTGACACAAGCAGCACAGTGGCGCCACCTTAACCCTTTTTCCGGAACGTGCCAATGATATTTCCGAAGGTTTCTCCAATTTCGTGACTGGCGGTGGTATTTCCAGTCACCCGCCCCAGTATCGTGGGGCCCAGCCCCGCTGGCTGGAGTGTATGAAGAGGCCCGCTTTCGTCAAGAAAACCCCCACGCCCTTTGAACCCCAACGCCGGCACCGGTAAGATGCCCCACAGAATTTTTCCACCTCGCTATTCAGGACACCCGCCATGAGCATCAAATCGGACAAGTGGATTCGCCGCATGGCGCAAGAGCACGGCATGATCGAACCCTTCGTCGAGCGCCAGATGCGTGGCGAAGGCGCCGATCGCCTGATCTCCTATGGTGTTTCCAGCTATGGCTACGACGTGCGTTGCGCCGATGAATTCAAGGTGTTCACCAACATCAATTCGGCAACCGTCGATCCGAAAAACTTCGATGAAAAGAGCTTCGTCGATATCAAGAGCGACGTGTGCATCATCCCGCCGAACTCTTTCGCCCTGGCGCGCACCGTGGAGTTTTTCCGTATCCCTCGCGACGTGCTGACCATCTGCCTTGGTAAGAGCACCTACGCGCGCTGCGGCATCATCGTCAACGTGACCCCGCTTGAGCCTGAGTGGGAAGGCCACGTGACCTTGGAGTTCTCCAACACCACCACATTGCCGGCAAAAATCTACGCCAACGAAGGGGTGGCACAGATGCTGTTCCTGCAATCCGACGAGGCCTGTGAAGTGTCCTACAAGGACCGTGGCGGTAAGTATCAGGGTCAGCTTGGCGTCACCTTGCCGCGCGCTTGATCGAAAGCTCCTACACGTAAAGGGAATTAGTCTGAAGAAAGTGACTCTATTGGGTGTACTGCCCCGACACGTGTGAAGTGTGTCGGGCCACGCTTGAGGAGTACTTTATGAAGATCGACCCCCGAATCAGCGCAGAACTCGCACGGCTGGAGCCCAATCAGATTGGTGTTCTGGCCTGGTCCCTGATGGCCGACCCTGCCTATGCGGGCGGCATCCCCGGCCAACCTGGGCCGGATTATCCGCAGCCCGGTGAGCCCGGTGAGCCTACCCGGCCGGACGAGGCACCCCCCGTGCCCGTTGCCTGAAGCCTTTAGGGTTGGCCTGCATCATCTGACAGACCATACCTCCTGATCGCCAATCACCAGAATCCGGTGGTTGGCGTCCGGTTCCACCCTATAGCCCCCTGTAAACGCCCCGAACGCCGGTAGCAGGCTGACCCGCGGCCCGAGCTGAAAGCAGGGCAAGCGCAGGCTCTGGCGACCCTTGCCGCGCAAGCGATATACCGGATGCACATGACCTGCCAGTACATGGTGGCTGGGGTGAGCGTCCGGTTCGTGTTGCAGGGCAAACGGCCCCATCAGCAACGGTTCTGCTATCACGTCGATGCCGAGGTCGGCCGGCGGGTCACCCGCACGCTTATCGTGATTGCCGCGAATCAACGTCATGGGCAGCTCGCGACGCTGGGCGCGCCACGCTCGCAGGGCGCTCAGCGTGCCGCTGGCATGGGAGCCGGGGCCGTGCAGGAAATCGCCGAGGAAGATCACCTGCACGCAGTCGAATGTCTGCAGCAGTCGGTCCAGTCGCGCCAGGTTGTCGGTGGTGGTGCCTTGGGGAACCGGTTGCCCCAGGCTGCGATAGGCCGACGCTTTGCCAAAATGCGCGTCGGCGATCAGCAGGCAGTGGCGCGCTGGCCAGTAGATAGCTTTCTCCGCCAGCAGCCATAACGTTTCGCCTTCAAGCTGCACTTCGCAATACATCAAGTTTTCCCGTTATCCGCGACTTTTTCCAAATCCTTGACCATCCGCGCGATGCGCTCCGAGAGTTTTTCCGAACTCATGCTTTCGCGCATCCGCTCCACCAGTAGCGGAAAAGCCAGGGGTGTGGGCCGTTCGATTACGTGCAGGTCCAGTGTCAGGGTGGAAAGATGTCTCAACGCCGCTTCCAGGCGGCGGATGTCCAACTCGTCTCGCAATACTTCCTCGCCGGCCTGGGCCAGCAATAGGTTGTGCGGGTCATATTGCTTGAACACTTCAAAGAACAAGCCGCTGGAAGCCTGCACCTGCCGGGTGCTTTTCGGCGCGCCGGGGTAACCGGCGAACACCAGCCCGGCGATACGGGCGATCTCGCGGAAGCGGCGCAGGGCCAGTTCACCGGCGTTCAAGCTGGCCGCCACATCCTCCAGCAGGTTATCCGGGCTCAGCAGCTCAGAATTCAACAGTGCCGGCCAATCCACATGTGTAGCGCTGAGCAGTTCCAAGCCGTAGTCGTTGACCGCAATGGAGAAGGTGACGGGTTGCCCCTGGCTGACGCGCCAGGCCAGCAAACTGGCCAGGCCCAGATGCACTTGGCGCCCCGCGAACGGGTAGAGGAACAGGTGCCAACCCTCCCGTGACTTCAGCGCTTCGGCCAACAAATGTTCGCGTGTCGGCAGGCCCGACCAGCGCAACTGGGTCTGTAGCAACGGCTGCACGGCGCGCATTTCCGGGCCGTCGAAGTGGCCATGGGCGGCAGCATCGAAACGTTCCACCACGGCCTGGGCCAGTTCGTTGGAAAGCGGCATGCGCCCGCCATTCCAGCGCGGTACGGCGGCCTTTTTGGCGTTGCTGCGGCGTACATAGGCAGTCATGTTTTCCACCCGCACCAGCTCTAGCAAACGCCCGGCAAACAAGAAGCCATCCCCAGGTTTGAGCCGGGCGATAAAGCCTTCCTCGACGCTGCCCAGGTTCTTGCCGCCGCCGCCCTTGCTCCAGAATTTCAACTGAATGCTTGCATCGCTGACGATGGTGCCCACGCTCATGCGATGGCGCCTGGCCAAGCGTGCATCCGGTACACGCCAGATGCCGTGTTCGTCAGGCTCCACGCGGCGGTAGTCCGGATAGGCCGTCAGCGATAAGCCGCCGTGGCGCACAAAGCCCAGGGCCCAGGCCCAGTCGGCGTCAGTAAGGTCGCGATAGGCCCAGGCGCCGCGCACTTCCTCCAGCAACGACGCGGGCATAAAGCCACCGCCCAAGGCCATGCTTACCAGATGCTGTACGAGTACATCCAAGGGTTTGTAGGGCGATTCGCGGGCCTCGATGCGGCGCTCGGCGATCGCGTCCTGGGCCGCCGCCGCTTCAATCAGTTCCAGGCTGTGAGTCGGCACCAGCGTCACTCGGGACGGCCGCCCCGGGGCATGGCCGGACCGCCCGGCACGCTGCATCAGGCGCGCCACGCCTTTAGCCGAGCCGATCTGCAACACCCGCTCGACCGGCAGAAAATCCACCCCCAGGTCCAGGCTGGAGGTGCACACCACCGCTTTGAGCTGCCCGTCTTTGAGCGCCCGTTCGACCCAGTCGCGGGTCTCGCGGGACAGCGAACCGTGGTGCAAAGCAATCAGCCCGGCCCAATCCGGCCGCGCATCGAGCAGGGCCTGGTACCAGATTTCCGACTGTGCGCGGGTGTTGGTGAACACCAGGCAACTGCTGCTGGCATCCACCTCGGCCACCACCTGCGGCAGCATTTTCAATCCGATATGCCCAGCCCAGGGAAAGCGTTCGGACACTGGCGGCAGCAACGTGTCGACGTGCAGCGCCTTGGCCGTTTGCCCCTGCACATTGATCCCGCCGCCTTGTGGCACCAGTACTTCCAAGGCGTGGGATTGATTACCCAGCGTCGCGGAAATCCCCCACACCATTAAGTCAGGATGCCAACGGCGCAAGCGTGCCAAGGCCAGTTGCAACTGCACCCCGCGTTTGTTGCCGATCAGTTCGTGCCATTCATCCACTACCACCATGCGCACATGGGCCATGCTGGCTTCGCTGTCGGCGCGGGCCAGCATCAGGGTCAGGCTTTCCGGGGTGGTGACCAGTGTGGTCGGCTGGCGACGGGTTTGTCGGGCGCGCTCAGCGCTACTGGTGTCGCCGGTGCGCAGGCCGACAGTCCACGGGATTTGCAACGCCGCCAGCGGCGCTTCCAAGGCGCGCGCGGTGTCGGCGGCGAGGGCTCGCATCGGCGTAATCCACAACACCGTCAGCGGCTCGGCCGGTGGCTTGCGTTTGCCGGTGGCCAGCGGTCGCGTAATGGCGAAGCGATTGAGCGCGGCAAACCACAGTGCGTAAGTCTTGCCGGCGCCGGTGCTGGCATGCAGCAAGCCGGAATTTCCCTCCTTGACCGCCGTCCACACGGCTTTTTGGAAGGCGAAAGGTTTCCAGCCTTTGGCGGCGAACCATTGCCTGGCGAAGTCGTGGGGTTTTGCCATGCGGTGGCTGACGCTCTGGAGGGCTTATTCCACAGACCTTCCAGGCGTCACAAAGGTTTACTTCAAATTACCGCTCAAGAACTGTTGCAGACGCTCGCTCTTGGGGTTGCCCAGCACGTCTTCCGGCGCGCCTTGCTCCTCCACCAAGCCTTTGTGCAGAAACAGCACCTGGCTGGACACTTTGCGCGCGAAGCTCATTTCATGGGTGACCATGATCATGGTGCGGCCTTCCTCGGCCAGGCCCTGGATCACCTTCAGCACTTCGCCCACCAGTTCCGGGTCGAGGGCCGAGGTGGGTTCGTCGAACAGCATCACCTCCGGTTCCATCGCCAATGCGCGGGCGATGGCGACACGTTGTTGTTGACCGCCGGAAAGAAACGCCGGGTATTGATCGGCCACGCGGGCCGGCAGGCCGACTTTGTCCAGGTAGCGGCGGGCACGGTCTTCGGCGTCTTTTTTGCTGCAACCCAGCACCCGGCGCGGGGCCATGGTGATGTTCTCCAGCACGCTCATGTGGCTCCACAGGTTGAAGTGCTGGAACACCATCGCCAGCCGGGTGCGCAAGCGTTGCAGTTCGGCGTCGTCGGCCACGCGCATGCCGTGGCGGTCGCTGACCATGCGGATCGGCTGGCCGTCGAGGGTCATGGCGCCGTCGTTGGGGGTTTCCAGAAAGTTGATGCAGCGCAGGAAGGTGCTCTTGCCCGAGCCGCTGGCGCCGATCAGGCTGATCACGTCACCGGTCTTGGCCTTGAGCGAGACACCTTTGAGCACCTCATTGTCGCCATAGCTTTTATGCAGGCCTTCAACGGTCAATTTGTACATGGGGCGTGCATCCTCAAGGCGAAAGTAGATAGCCGCTGCGGTAGGCCTCGGTGCCTGCGACATGGCCGATGACCATCCCGGCAGTGGCCATGCGGCGCAGCGAACGGGCGTAAAGCAGGCCAGCCTTGCGGCAGTGCACGGGCGTTACGCGGTCGGTAATGGGGTCGATGATTTCGGCCAGCAATTGCCCGGCTTCCAGATATTCGCCGGGCAGGGCGGCGAACACCAGCAAGCCGCCCACTGGCGTGGCCACCGGTTCTACGCCTGCCAGTGGCGTGGCCGGGTAAGGCAGGTCGGGCAACGGCGAGGCCTGGCCGTTGATGGCACCGAAGCGGATCAGGTAATCGATGATCGCCTGGGCATCGAGGCTGGCCAGGCCGTGGTTGACGTCGCCCTGGCCGCGCAGTTCGACGGTCACCGCGATGCTGCCCATGGGGATCGGAAACCGCGCGCCGAAGCGCTGCTGCAACTGCCACCACACCAGGGTGAAGCATTCGTCGAACGACTGTCCGCCCGAATCCGTAGCCAGCAGGTTGGCTTCCGAGCCGAGGTAACGTGCCAACGCCTCCACCTGCGGCCAGGCTTGCGGCGTGGTGTACAGGTGCGCCACGGCTTCGAAGTCGCAGTGCAGGTCCAGCACCAGGTCGGCATCGCACGCCAGGCGTTGCAACACCAGGCGCTGGGATTGCAACTGGGTTGCGGCGCCTTGGTCGGCCAGGGCGGAGAGCAGCGCGGCACGGATCACTTGCACGTTGTGCTGCGGATCGTCGCCAAGCAAGGCTTCGACCTGATTGCCCACCTCATCACCGAGGTCGACAAACAGCCGATTGAAGTTCTGCCCGCTCTCCAGCTCGTAGCGGCCCAGCGGGGTGTCCATCAACACCTGTTCCAGGCCCGCTGGGTTGGCGACCGGCACCAACACGATTTCGCTGCGCAGGCGCCCGGCGGCGGCCAGCTCGGCCAGGCGCGCCTTTAAATGCCAGGCCACCAGCATGCCCGGCAACTCGTCGGCATGCAGCGACGCTTGGACGTAGACCTTGCCTTCGGTGTGTTCCGGGCCGAAGTGAAAACTGTGAATCTGCCGCGCCGTGCCGGGCAGCGGCGCGATCAGTTCGTGAATCCGATGACGCATGAAGGCTCCTTAGTGGCTGGGGCCGAGAAAGGCCAGCCAGCGCCGCTCCGCCAGGCGAAACAGACCGACCAGGGCAAAGGTCACGGTCAGGTAGATCAGCGCGGCGATGCCGAATGATTGAAACGTCATAAAGGTCGCCGAGTTGGCGTCCCGGGCCACTTTGAGGATGTCGGGAATCGTCGCAGTGAAAGCCACGGTGGTCGAGTGCAGCATCAGGATCACTTCGTTGCTGTAGTACGGCAGCGAACGACGTAGCGCCGACGGCATGATCACGTACGCGTAGAGCTTCCAACCGCTGAGCCCATAGGCCTTGGCCGCTTCGACCTCGCCGTGGGCCATGCTGCGGATCGCCCCAGCGAAAATTTCCGTGGTGTAGGCGCAAGTGTTGAGGGCGAAGGCCAGGATGGTGCAGTTCATCGCATCGCGGAAAAACGCATCCAGCACTGGCTGCGCGCGCACGGCGGCAATGCTGTAGATGCCGGTGTAGCAGATCAGCAACTGGATATAGAGCGGCGTACCGCGAAACAGGTAGGTGTAGAACTGCACCGGCCAACGTACCAGCGGGTTGCGCGAGACGCGGGCGATGGACAGCGGGATCGACACCAGAAACCCAATCACCAGTGAAGCGCTGAGCAGCCACATGGTCATCGCCAGGCCGGTGATGTGCTGGCCGTCGCTGTAGAGAAACGGGCGCCAGTATTCCTGCAAGAGTTCGATCATCGCACGGCCTCCCGGGCGCCAGCGGAGTAGCGGCGTTCAAGACGGCGCAGGACAAAGTTGGAGGTACTGGTGATCAGCAGGTAGATCAACGCGGCCAGTACCAGGAAGTAGAACAGTTGATAGGTGCTCTTGCCGGCATCCTGCGCGGCCTTGACCAGGTCCGCCAGGCCGATGATCGACACCAGCGCGGTGGCCTTGAGCATCACCATCCAGTTATTGCCGATGCCCGGCAGGGCAAAGCGCATCATCTGCGGGAAGGTCACGTAGCGAAACCGCTGGCCGCGCTTGAGCCCGTAAGCAGTGGCGGCTTCCAGTTGGCCGCGGGGCACGGCGAGGATCGCGCCGCGGAAAGTCTCGGTGAAGTAAGCACCGTAGATAAAGCCCAGGGTGATCACCCCGGCGCTGAATGGGTCGATCTCGATGTATTCCCATTCCATAAAGTCGGTCAGGCCGGTGAGCCAGGTTTGCAGGCTATAGAAAATCAGCAGCATCAGCACCAGGTCGGGGACGCCACGAATCAGGGTGGTATAGAGCTGCGCGGGGATGCGCAAAAAGGGCAGGCTGGACAGTTTGGCGCTGGCGCCGAGCAAACCCAGCAACACGCTGACGGCCAGGGACAGTACCGATAACTTGATGGTCATCCAGGTGCCTTGCAGCAATAGCGGGCCGAAACCCTTCAGGCTGAGTGCGCTCAGCCCGAGGGTTTGCAACAGTTCTTCGAACATAAATCGGGACCTATGGCGATAAAAAAGCGCCCCTGCAAACACAGGGGCGCCCCAGGCATTATTTGCCGCTGTACAGGTTCAGATCGCCAAAGTGTTTCTTCTGGATGGTGGCGTAGGTGCCATCATCGTGTAACGCTTTGATACCTTTATCCAAAAGGGCCTTCAGCTCAGTGTTACCTTTTTTGATACCGATGGCGGTTTTGGACGGCAGCAGAGGGTCGTCGATGGCCGCGCTGACTTCATAGCCGGCGCCGGCTGGCGACTTCAAAAAGCCCAGTTCGGCTTGCAGCATGTCTTGCACCGAAGCGTCGAGACGGCCGGAAGTCAGGTCGGCATACACTTGGTCCTGGTTAGCGTAGGCCTTGGTGGTCACACCGGCTTTATCCAGTACCGCCTTGGCGTAGGCTTCCTGAATGGTGCCTTGTTCATAGCCTACCGATTTGCCCTTGAGGGATTCCGGCGTCGAGTAGCCCGCGCCTTTCTTGAATACCAGTGAGGTTGGGCCGGAGAACAGTTCGCTGGAGAAGTCGATGGCTTTCTCACGCACCGGGGTCACGGTCATGGACGAAATCACGCCGTCGAACTTATTGGCTTTCAGGCCCGGAATCATGCCGTCGAAATCACTTTCGACCCATTTGCACTTGACCTTCAGCTCGGCACAGATGGCATTGCCCAGGTCGATATCGAAGCCCACCAGGCTGCCGTCGGCTGCCTTGGATTCGAACGGTGCGTAGGACGGGTCGACACCAAAACGCAATTCCTTGTATTCCTTGGCCAACGCGGTACCGGCGGCCATGCACAGAGCCAGTGCAGAAAGGGTCAGCAATGCTTTTTTCATTATGTAATCCCTTGAAACCAAGATAAGCGCTTGTGGCGCGATTAGGACTGTTACTGAACGGTGTCAGACGGATCCCAAGTAGCAATTTCTGCACCATAGTTCCGAATGAGCGTTTTAAAAGGCAAGAAGGTGGCGTTGTGAGTGTAGGAGATGCCCAAAAATGGGCATCGATTTTTCAATGCACCATTTTGGGTGGCGGGGCTCAGGTCAGCAGGTCTTGCAAGGTGCCGAGGTTGTCGGCGTCTTCCACGTGTTTATCCTGGCGCCAACGCAGCATCCGCGGAAACCGCACCGCAATTCCGCTTTTGTGGCGTTTGGACAGCGCGATGCCCTCGAAGCCCAGCTCGAACACCATGCTCGGCGTGACGCTGCTGACCGGGCCGAATTTTTCCACGGTGGTCTTGCGCACAATGGCGTCGACTTTGCGCATTTCTTCATCGGTCAGCCCGGAATAGGCTTTGGCAAACGGCACCAGGGTGCGCTCGCTGCCCGGCGGCCCATCCCACACCGCAAAGGTGTAGTCGCTGTAGAGGCTGGCGCGTCGGCCGTGGCCGCGCTGGGCGTAGATCAATACCGCGTCGACGCTGAACGGATCGACCTTCCACTTCCACCACACGCCCATGTCTTTGGTGCGGCCCACGCCGTAGAGGCCGTCGCGCGCCTTGAGCATCATGCCTTCCACCCCCAGTTTGCGGGAGTCTTCACGTTGCCGGGCCAAGTCCTGCCAAGTACTGCCCGTCAACAGCGGCGAGGGCAGTAGCACCGGTTGGTTGCACTGTGCGATTACCTGCTCCAACTGTGCGCGGCGTTCGGCTTGGGAATGGTTGCGCCAATCGTCGCCCTGGTGCTCCAGCAGGTCATAGGCGAGCACTGCCACTGGCGCGTCCTCCAGGACTTTTTTGCTCAAGGTCTTGCGACCGATCCGCTGTTGCAGCAGGGAGAAGGGTTGTACCGCGTCCTTCCACACCACGATCTCACCGTCGATCACCGTGCCATCTGGCAGACCACTGACCAGCGCATGCAGCTCCGGAAAACGCTCGGTCACCAGTTCCTCACCGCGGGACCAGACCCACAGGCGCCCCTCGCGCTTGACCACTTGCGCGCGAATGCCGTCCCACTTCCATTCCACCTGCCAGTCGGCGGGGGAGCCCAGCAAGGCGTCGAACTGCTCCACCGGTTGCGCTAGGCCATGGGCCAGAAAAAACGGATACGGTTGCCCGCCACGCTGCGCATGTTCGTCGGACGATTCGGCGGCGATCAGCTTCAAATAACCCTCGGCTGTAGGACGGTTGGACAAGTCGGTGTAACCCACCAACCGCTGCGCCACCCGTTTGCTGTCCAACTCGGCCATCGCGGCCAGGGCGCGGGTGACCAGCAGTTTCGAAACGCCCACGCGGAAACTGCCGGTGATCAGCTTGATACATACCATCAAACTCGGTTGATCCAGTTGCGCCCACAGCGCCGGCAAGCGTTCGGCCAGTTCCGTCGGGGGCAGGCCGCGCAAGGGCAGCAGTTTTTCTTCCAGCCACACCGCCAGGCCGTCCTCGGAGGTGTAGGTCGATTCTGGCAACAGCAGGGAAATTGTCTCGGCCAGGTCGCCTACCGACTGGTAACTTTCTTCAAACAGCCAGGGTTCGATGCCCGAAGCCTCAGTGGCCATGTCGCGTAGCAGCCGCGTCGGCACCAACTGCCGTGGGCGCCCACCGGAAAGGAAATACACCGCCCACGCGGCGTCGGCTGGCGGCGCCTGGCGGAAATAGCCCTGCAAGGCGGCGAGCTTGGCGTTGCTGGAGGTGGTGGCGTCGAGGTTGGCGTACAACTCGGCGAAGGCCTTCATGCCGTGACCTCTTCTTCGTCGTCCCCGTATTCGGTGGTGAACCCTTGGGCATCCAGGCCTTTTTCGCGCAGGTGACGCACCAACACGCCGACCGAACCGTGGGTGACCATCACCCGTTCGGCCCCGGTTTGCTCGATGGCCCACAACAAGCCGGGCCAGTCGGCATGGTCCGACAGCACAAAACCGCGGTCCACCCCACGCCGCCGACGGGTGCCGCGCAGGCGCATCCAACCGCTGGCAAAGGCATCGCTGTAGTCGCCGAAGCGGCGTATCCAGGTGCTACCGCCGGCGGAGGGCGGCGCGATGATCAGCGCCTGGCGCAGCAACGGGTCGTTTTTCTTGAAATCGCCGGCGTATAGCGTCTCCGGGATATAGATGCCGGCGTCGCGATACACCCGGTTCAATGGCTCGACCGCGCCGTGGCTGAGGATCGGGCCGATGCTGGCGTCGATACCATGCAGGATGCGCTGGGCTTTGCCGAAGGAGTAACAAAACAGCACGCTGGCCTTGCCGTTGGCGATATTCCCACGCCACCACTCATTGATTCCCGCAAAGATCTGCGCCTGGGGCTGCCAGCGGTAGATCGGCAGGCCGAAGGTGGATTCGGTGATAAAGGTATGGCATCGCACCGGTTCGAACGGCGCGCAGGTGCCGTCGGGTTCGACTTTGTAGTCACCAGAGGCTACCCACACTTCACCCTGGTATTCGAGGCGTACCTGGGCGGAACCGAGCACATGTCCGGCGGGATGGAAACTCAGGGTCACGCCGTGGTGCACCAGGCGTTCGCCGTAGGGCAGGGTCTGCAGGTTGATGTCCTGGCCCAGGCGCGAACGCAGGATGCCTTCGCCGGGCGCTGCCGCAAGGTAATGGGTGTTGCCGGTGCGGGCGTGATCGCCGTGGGCGTGGGTGATAACCGACCGTTCCACCGGGCGCCAGGGGTCAATGTAGAAATCTCCGGCGGGGCAATAAAGGCCTTCCGGGCGGGCGATGACAAGGTCCATGGGGTGACCGGGGAGGTGGGCTTGTTACTTATGAGGCAGGGGCGAACGCAGAAGTTCTATCTGAGTGCATGGGACGTTCGACACTGAGCAGGCTTGCTGGGGTGAGCAGCCTCACCACAACAAGCCCCTTTTGCATTTTGCAGCGTTTACTTGCCTGGGGTGAGGGTCAGGCGAGTCTTGCCGTACACCTTGTCGAAGTTCTGTGGTTGCATCGGGAAACTCAGGTATTGCGCCTTGAGCGCCGCGTCAATGCCATTGGCGTAGTGCGGGCTGACCGGGTTGCCGGATTGGCCGATGCCGCCTTGGCCCATCATCGGTTCCGCCTGGCCGAAGTCGACGATCATGCGCAGCGCCGGTACCTGGGTGGTGTTGAAATCCTGGCCCCAGCTGTAGGGCGCCGGGTTCAAGGTGTTGTGATCGCCGCCACTGGCCAGCGGCCCACGGATCACTTGGCCCTGGGCGTTTTTCCAGGTGGTGCTGTGCAATTTGCCCCACTGCCAGGCCTTGTGGTCCGCACCCAGTTGGCTGTCGCCGGCGGTGATGGCGGCCGCCAGGCTGCGCGCGAGGATCGCCGGTTTGTCTTCTTTCTGCGCCGTGCGCACATCGTCCCAGAATGGGCTGTCTTCACGGCCCAGCAGGTGGTCGGCCTGGGCGGCGTAGGACAAGCGTGCGTTGCTCACAAAGGCTTTCCAGCTGGCGCTGGTTTCCGGGCCGAGTTCGTCGAGGAAGATCTGCCGCGTACTTTCCTGTAGGAACAGTTCATAGAGCGCAGCATCGGCGGAGGTCGATACCAGGCGACCATCGAAGGCCATCAGGCGGGTCAGGGCTTCGCGGGCCTTGGCCTGCTCGGCAGCGGGTAACGCCTCGATCGCCTGCTTGAGCGGCTGAGCCATGCCTGGCGCCTGGAACATGCTCTTGAGTTTGGCGGCGAAGGGGGTGGTTTGGTCGTACTGCATGGCGATCAGGCTGCGACTGTCATGCTTGCCGGCATTGGCCAATTGCGCCAGGCGTTCGCTGCGCTCAGGGGCATCCCAGGTGTTGGACAATTGCATGCCATAGCCGCGCGGTGCAGTGCGCTGGTTGGCGGTGCCGATCCAGCCTTGGGCCGGGTCCTGGTCATAGGGGTGCAGCATGGCATCGGCGTAGCCGTCCCAGTCGAAGCGCCCATCCCAGCCCGGCGACGGCAGTAGCCCTTCACCTTCGCGGCGATTGGGGAAGCGACCGGTGACCTGCCAGCCGATATTGCTGGCGTCGGCGAAGATCATGTTCAAGGCGATTGCGCGGATTTCCCGGGTGGCGTCCGAGGCTTTGCCGGCATTCTGCGCGCGCGACAGGTCGAAGAAGGCGTCCAGGCTCTTGTCGTCTTTGAAGTCGGCGCTTTGCAAGGCCAAGCCCAAACCGCTGGTCAAGGCCTGGCTGCTATTGAGCAGGGCACCGTGGCGGGTTTCGTAGACGACTTCGCGGATCGAGCGTTGGCCCTTGATGAAGAAGGTTTCGTTACGCACGCCGGCAGGTAGCCATTTCCCGTTGTTTTCGTAGTAAAGCGCGCTGCCCTGGCGTTTAACCTTTTCCAGGAACAGGTCCTGGGTGTCGCCCTTGACCGCACTCATGCTCCACGCCACCTTGCCGTTGAACCCGGACAGCAACGTAGGCAGGCCGGCAATCGAGACGCCCACTGCCTGGTACTTAGGTGCGCGGATCTGCACGTAGCTCCATGGCGACGGTGCCTGTGGCTGCGCCGCCAAGTCGTTGGCCAGCAGGCTTTTGCCGGCGCGGCTGCGTTGCGGACCGATGGCCCAGTTGCTTGAAGTGGTGACCGCCAGTGCATTGAGGCTGCTCAACTGCTGACTGACCGCATCCAGCCCCGCCAGACCGGTGATCTGGCCCAGGTTGATGCCCTTGAGTTTGTCGGCTTCGGCCAGCGGGATCGGCTCGTCGGGCGCGCTTGGCGTGAGCCAGGCAAGTTTATCGACGCCGACTTTTTGCCCCAGCACCAAGGAGCCCAGTTCTTCCTGCAGGTTGGCCGATTCACTGAAATTGAGCAGGCAGAACAGCAGCGCGGAATCTTCCGGTTTCCAGTACTCGGGCTTGTAGCCGGTGTGGGCCAGGTCCGGCGGCAGCTTGTCGCGATAACGGAACAGATAGGCGTTGACGCCGCGGGCGTACACCTCGAAGAAGCGCTTGAGGCGCGGCGATGAGGCGTTATACAACTCGCCGGCGCTTTTTTTCAGGTTGACCGCTCGCATAAAGCGGTCGACGTCCAGCACCTCAGGCCCCGACATTTCCGCCAGACGGCCCTGGGCCAGCAGGCGCAGGGTGACCATCTGCTGGATGCGGTCGCTGGCATGCACGTAACCGAGGCTGAACAGCGCATCGTGGAAGGTGTTGCTTTCGATCAGCGGCATACCTTGGGCATTGCGGCGCACCGACACATTCTGCGCCAGGCCCTTGATGGGCTGCACGCCGGCCACCGGCGGCAAGGTGTCTTGGGTGCTTTGGAGCTGGCAACCGGCCAGGCTCAATGCACTGGCAACTGCCGCGGCAACGCCGAACCGGGGAAGAAAATGTGAGAGGGCTGGCGAGGCCATGGCAAAGCTCCTGCGGGGGGTAGCGTCAGTAAAGGCGCTACGTTAGTGAGCGCGGTGAAACGACGCAAGCAGGAGTTGTGTAATTGCGTAAGCTTGGGGCAAAACAGTGTGGGAGGCGCTGGGCGTCCTCCCACAGGGTCAAGCGAATGTCATGCGTCGCGATCAGGCGCCGTGGCACTTCTTGAATTTTTTCTCGCTGCCGCACGGGCAAGGATCGTTGCGACCAACGTCCTTCAGGGCATTGCGCACCGGCTCTTGGTGAGCGTGGCCGCAGTTCGGGCCGTGGACATGGCCGTGGTCGTGATCATGGTGATCGTGATCGTGGTTGCAGTCAGGACCATGGACATGGGGTTGCTGAGTCATTGATGTCGCTCCGGAATAAAATCGCCGGGGATTATCTCGCCATTGTGGTTCACCTGCACGTCATAACCGATGAATAATCCGGTTTTCAGTTCGCCTTCGAGGCGGTAGGGCACCGGTCTGTCCGGGTTTTTCAGCATCTGCACCACATCGCGGATCTGCGGCCAGAGGTTGGTGCGCACCGTGACTTTGAACACCGCATGGCTGCGCGGCGGCACCGTCAACCATTCATTGGATTCGCCCTCGGTCAACACAAAATCACCCAAGGTCACCTTGTAGATCAGGCCGCGCACGGTCAGGTCGTCGTCATCGCGGTTGTCCACGCGAAAGAACAGTTTGAATTTCTGCTCAAGCAGTTTGGCGCGCACCACCTCCACCTTCACCAGGGAAACATGAGGCGCTGGCGAATCGTCTTCGAACCACGATGCGCAACCGCTCAGGCCGAGGGTCAACGCCAGCATCAAGCTGTATATCCGGAGCATGGCGTCAGTCCTGTAAGGGTTAGAGGTAGCTGGAACAACACTTCTTGAATTTCTGCCCGCTGCCGCACAGGCAGGCATCGTTGCGACTGGCTTTGATTTGCACCGTAGGATCGATGAAGTACCAGCGCCCGTCATTCTGTACGAAAGAAGACTGCTCGCGGTGGCTATGTTCGCCGGTGCTGTCGTGCCAGCGTGCGGTAAAGGTCACGAACGCGTGTTCCGGCTGGCCGCCGAACACTTCGGAGCTTTCCACTTCGAGACCCAACCAGGTGCTTTGGGCGCTCCACGCGGCGATGGCTTCGCGGTCCAGGCCGGCCTGTTGCGCAGGCAGAGTGGTGGCCACCAGATAGTCCACCAGGCCCAGGACGTAGGCGCTGTAGCGCGAACGCATCAACGCGCTGGCGCAAGGTGCCGGGTGGCCGGCGTGATAATGGCCGCAGCAGGCATCCAGCAGGTTGCCGCTACCGCAGGGGCAAATGGATGTACTCATCGGGATCACCACCAATACTTTCCGAAATTTTCCGGGTTGGCCCAGAACCGGGCATTGAGCCAGTCGGGCACCTGTTTATAGTCAAGCAGATCGTAGGTGAACAGGGTCAACACCTGCTCGTCGCGCTGGAAACGCTCGCCGGCCTGTAGTGCCAGGGAGAAGAAGTCAGTGTCCTTCCAGTCGCAGGCGGCCAGGTCCACCAGCACGGCGATGCGGCTGGCATTGAGGTTGCGGATGCCGCCGAGCAGGGTCAGCCCTTGCGGTTTTGACAGGTGCTCCAGGCAATCGACCACCAGCGCCAGGTCAAAACGCTGGGCGGCCAGGTCTGCGGGCAGCGCGCCGGGCGCGGCGAAAGACACCTGGCTCCGCGGATGCGCCTTTTCAAAAGCGTCCAGTGCCGGGAACCGGCTGGCGCCCAGCACCAGCAGGCGTTGGGGCGAGTGCAGGTCGAGCAAGGCAGCCAGGGCTTGCTGGGGTGTACGGGCAGAATTACCAGCGGTCATCACAGATCCTCACATCAGAACCCTAGAGACTAGCGCGGCTGAACGTGCGGGCCTAGAGCGGGTGGTGGAGAAAAGTCCCGGCTGAGCCCTCATCCTTAATAAATACGGGGGTGTGACGCAGTGGCGCAGTTGAAAAGAGCGGTCTTAACTGCATCCATCGGCCTTCGCCGATCCCCTCAGGAGAAATCAGATGAGCATCATGCGGACAGCTCTACCCTTGGTTCTGCTAACCGGAGTATTGACAGGTTGCGCAGGCTTGCAAAAAACCGACTGGCCCACCTGTGCCGCCGTAGGCGGTGTGACAGGCGCGGCGTTGGGCGCCACCGAAAGTTCGTCATGGGCCGGCGGCGGTGCGTTGCTGGTCGGTGGTCTGGCCGGCGCCTATTGCTGGGTGCATGGCGATGGCGACGAGGATGGCGACGGCGTGCCGGACAGCCGCGACAAGTGCCCCGGCACCCCTAAAGGCGTGCCGGTCGATGCCAATGGCTGCCCGCCCGCGCCGCAAGCAGCAGTGGTCGAGGAAGTGGTGGTGGTCAAGGAAGAAACCATCGTGATTCGCGACGTACACTTCCAATTCGATTCGGCCAAGTTGACGGCAGCGGATAAAACCAAGCTCGACACCATTGCCACGCGCCTTAAACAGGAAGCACCGAACGCCCAGTTGCGTGTCAGCGGGCACACCGACAGTGTCGGTAAAGATGCCTACAACCAGAAACTCTCGGAAAAACGCGCCCATTCGGTCACCGAATACCTGATCAGTGCCGGCGTGCCGCGCAGCAGTTTTGTCTCGGTCACCGGGGCAGGCGAGAGCCATCCAGTCGCCGACAATAAAACGGCCGAAGGTCGTGCGCTGAATCGCCGTACGGAAATCCAAATCAACCGCTGACAGCCCTTGCCCCTGTGGGACCCACAGGGGCATTGCCGATCTGCATCGCTGCGTTCTCAAGTTTTTTGATCCTTCACTGGCAAAGCGCCGGTAGAAGTCGTTACTGTGCGTCCAAAGAAAAATTTGAAAACACTCAGGAGCCCCATGATGCGTAAGGTTTTTCTGTTGGCCCTGTTGGTCAGCCCCATTGCCGTGGCCCAGAGCGTCAGTGTGGAAACCAACTCACTGATGCGCCTGCCCAGCAGTACCAGTGTGTTGCAGTTGGAGCGCCTGGACGTGGCGGACTACGGCACCTTGCTGGTTCCGGCCACCATCAGCCAG
This sequence comes from Pseudomonas rhodesiae, assembly GCF_013285305.1. Lineage (NCBI taxonomy): Bacteria > Pseudomonadati > Pseudomonadota > Gammaproteobacteria > Pseudomonadales > Pseudomonadaceae > Pseudomonas > Pseudomonas rhodesiae. The sequence goes on from NZ_CP054205.1 coordinate 1,655,159, forward strand.
GTCAGCGTGGACGAGCTGCACCTGGGCCGCGACGCGCGTATTGCCATTGTGCCCGGCAACACCGCGCTGCAATTGCAGGTGCGCCATGCGCAATTGGATCACGGCAGTCAGATCACCTCGCGCGGCGCTCCCGGCACTCACGAAAAACCTGCTAAGCCCGGACGTGACCTGAATTTGCGCATCAATGCCCTGACGGCTGAAGAACTCTCGGTGGATGCCCGTGGCGGTGCCGGAGCCCAAGGCTACGCCGGTCTGGATGGTGCCAACGGCGAAGACCCCGGCTGCACCTGGGGCGCGGCTGGGCGCGGCGCCAATGGCGATAACGGCGGCGATGGCTTGCCAGGCGCGTCGGGTGCGCAGGTGCGAGTGCAGTTGCCGAAAGACTTTCCGGCCCAGCAGATCAAGGTGTGGGTCGATGGCGGCCCGGGCGGCCTGGCGGGCACGGCAGGCAAACCGGGTAAGGGCGGGCAATCCAAGGGCTGTTTGGTGTACCGCGCCGATGGCGGCGAAAAAGGCCGCCCAGGCTTGGAAGGGCAGCCAGGGCCGGCCGGGCCGGCGGGTGCCGTCACTATTGAACGGCTCTGACGTGCCCCCACCTCAATCGGCAAGCCCAGGCTTGCCGTTTAGAACATCGGTCGCGCCGAAGCAATCGCCACCACCACCAGCCCCACGATCAAGTTGATCCCCACCAATGTGCGAATCTGCCCCAGGGCCGTGGCGCCCGCCGGCCAGTCCTCGGCCGTCACCGCCGTGCGCAGCGCCGGGAATTTCAACGCCTGGATGCGGATAAACAATGCGGTCATCACCAGATACAGGCCCATCATCACCTGCACATAACGTGGCGCGGTTTCAAACCCATTGAAGCGCAGATGCAACAGGCCGACACCGCTGATCGGCAAAATCAGCACCGCCACCCAGACCCACACGAAAAAACGTTGAAACACATTCGCCCACAACTTGAGCCGGGCAGGGCCTTCAAGTGCCGCCACAGCGGCGGGGCGCAGGATCATCCAGGCGAAAAACATACCGCCGACCCACACCAGGGCGGCCAGGACATGCAAGGTGTAAGCGAGGCTAAAGACGGTCATTGCGGTACTCCGTTCTGCGCGGGATTAATTAGCGGGGTATGATAGCCGCCGATCCGAACCACTGAAAATTTATCCAGCGTTTTTTGCGCCCGACTATTCATGATCAGCACTGAACTCAAAACCACGATCCAGGGCGCCTACACGCGTTTTCTCGAAGCCAAGAGCTTGAAACCGCGCTACGGCCAACGCCTGATGATCGCCGAAGTGGCAAAAGTCCTCGGGGATATCGACACCGACGACGAAGGCCGCCGCGAAGGCGAGCCAGCGGTCGTGGCCGTCGAGGCCGGCACCGGCACCGGCAAGACCGTGGCCTACAGCTTGGCCGCGATCCCAACTGCCAAGGCCGCCGGTAAACGCCTGGTAATCGCCACCGCCACGGTCGCCCTGCAAGAGCAAATCGTCTACAAGGACCTGCCCGACCTGATGCGCAACAGCGGCCTGAACTTCACGTTCGCCCTGGCCAAAGGGCGTGGCCGCTATATGTGCCTGTCCAAGCTAGACGTGCTGTTGCAGGAAGGTCACGCGCAAACCGCCACCGCGCAGCTGTTCGAAGAAGAAGGCTTCAAGATCGAAGTCGATGAGGCCAGCCAGAAGCTTTTTACCAGCATGATCGAAAAACTGGCCGGCAATAAGTGGGACGGCGACCGCGACAGTTGGCCCACTGCCCTGGAGGATGCCGACTGGGCACGCCTGACCACCGATCATAGCCAGTGCACCAACCGTCATTGCCCGAACTTCGGTCAATGCGCCTTCTATAAAGCTCGCGAAGGCATGGGCAAGGTCGACGTGATCGTCACCAACCACGACATGGTGCTGGCCGACCTGGCGCTGGGCGGCGGTGCGGTGTTGCCCGATCCGCGCGACACACTGTACGTCTTCGACGAAGGCCACCACCTGCCCGACAAGGCCATCGGCCACTTCGCCCATTACACGCGGCTGCGTTCCACTGCCGATTGGCTGGAATCCACCGCCAAGAACCTCACCAAGCTGCTGGCCCAACACCCGCTGCCCGGCGACCTGGGCAAGCTGATCGAACAGGTGCCGGAGCTGGCGCGGGAGATCAAGACCCAGCAGCAGTTCATGTTCAGCGCCTGCGAGCAGGTGGCCGACTTCAAGCCCGGCGAAGACGTGGAAGGCCGCGAGCGGCCACGTCACCGCTTCGTCGGCGGTCTGATTCCCGAGCACATGCGCGAAATGGGCATCGAGTTGAAGAAGGGCTTTTCACGCCTGACCGATCTGTTCACCCGCCTCACCGACCTGCTCAAGGAAGGCATGGATGGCGAGGTCAATATCGGCATCGCCAGCAACCAGGCCGAGGAGTGGTACCCGTTGTTCGGCAGCCTGCTGTCCCGTGCCCAGGGCAACTGGGAGTTGTGGACCGCCTTCACCGTAGAAGACCCGGAAGACAACCCGCCCATGGCGCGTTGGCTGACCCTGGCCGAAAGCGGCGCCCTGTTCGATATCGAGGTCAACGCCAGCCCGATCCTGGCCGCCGAGATGCTGCGGCGCAACCTGTGGAATGTGGCCTACGGTGCCTTGGTGACATCGGCCACCCTGACCGCGTTGGGCACGTTCGATCGTTTCCGCATGCGCGCCGGGTTGCCGAAAAAGGCCGTTACTGCCGTGGTGCCGAGCCCGTTCCACCATGCCGATGCCGGCGTGCTGCGGGTGCCGGACCTCAGGGCCGACCCACGGGACGCGGCGGCCCACACCGCGGCGATCATCCGCGACCTGCCGGAGCTGGTCGAAGGCTCCCGGGGCACCCTGGTGCTGTTTTCATCGCGCAAGCAGATGCAGGACGTGTTCGACGGCCTGGACCGCGACTGGCGCAAGCAGGTGTTTATCCAGGGCAACCTGTCCAAGCAGGAAACCCTCAACAAGCACAAGGCGCGGGTGGACGGTGGTGATTCCAGCGTGTTGTTCGGCCTGGCGAGTTTCGCCGAGGGTGTGGACTTGCCGGGGGCCTATTGCGAGCACGTCGTGATCGCCAAGATCCCGTTCTCGGTGCCGGATGATCCGGTCGAAGCGGCGCTGGCCGAGTGGATCGAAGCGCGGGGCGGCAACCCGTTCATGGAGATCTCGGTGCCGGATGCCTCGCTGAAGCTGGTGCAGGCCTGCGGTCGCCTACTGCGAACCGAACAGGACCGGGGCACCATCACCTTGCTTGACCGGCGTCTGGTCACCCAACGCTATGGCAAGGCTATCCTTAATGCGTTGCCGCCGTTCCGGCGCGAAATTTCTTAAGCCACCGTGGGCGAATTCGCCCACTTTGTGGTCTATCTCGTCACCGTCATCACAGGCCATCCATCGGCCGTCAGGGAGATCCTTGCTCGTATGATTCGCACGCTGCCCGCTCTTTTTGCCTTGCTGTTCGCGGCGCCTTTAATGGCCGCGCCAGATGGGCAACAAACACTGTTCAACTTCGTCCGACCTGCCGATGTGGTCAAGGTGGCGACCCAGGACGCCAGCCTGCCCCAATACAATGCCGAGCAAACGCCCGAAGGCGAGGTGCTGCGCCGCGTCACCTTCAACCCGGCGGCCGAACCGAGCCTGGTGCTCAGCCCGCAAAGCGGAGCGTGGGACTGGTCGCAGTCCGCAGCCGTGAGCCTGCGTATCCAGAGCGCCATGGACTGGGCGTTGACCCTGTACGTCAAGGTGCAAAGCAATGATGGCCGCACGTTGACCAGCCGCATCGACCTGCCGGCCGGCCCTGCCCAGACCTTGCTGATCCCGCTGCAAGCCAATTCCCCACTGAGCCAGGGCATGAAGGCCGGCCCACCGATGCCGATCAGTGTGAACGGCCAACGTGTGCTGCTGGCCAGCAGCGCCGGCGAGATCGACCGCAGCCAGGTGGTCTCGGTGACCGTGTCGATGCACAAGCCCAACGTGGCCCAGAGCATCCTGGTGGAGCGCTTCGGCGTGCAGGATGTGGAGCCGGTGATCAAAGCGGCCTACAGCGAACTGGTGGATGCCTATGGTCAATCCACCCGTGCGCGCTGGCCGGAAAAGGTCAGCAGCGACGAACAGCTCAAGGCTGCCGCCGTCAAGGAGCAGCAACAATTGCAGGGTTGGCTGGCCACCCGGGACAAATCCGCACTGGACCCTTACGGCGGCTGGAACAAAGGCCCGGCTTTCACCGCCAGCGGCTTTTTCCGCACCGAAAAACGCGACGGCCGCTGGTACCTGGTGACGCCCCAGGGGCATCCGTTCTATTCCCTCGGTGTGAACACCGTAGCCCCGGATAACAGCCAGACTTACGTGGCCGGCCGCGAATGGATGTTCGCCGCCTTGCCCAAGGCCGGCGAGCCTTTCGACAAGTATTACGGCAGCGCGGACCACCGCACCGGCAACGGCTCGGGCGAGGGTCGCAGTTTCGGCGCTGGGCGTTGGTACGATTTTTATGGCGCCAACCTGGAACGCGCCTACGGCACGGCAGGGTTCGACCAGAAACGCTGGGTCAGCCATACCCTCGACCGCCTGCAGGCTTGGGGCTTTAACACCGTAGGCAATTGGAGCGACCCGGACCTGGCCACCGCCGACCGTGTGCCGTACACCTTGCCGCTGTCCATCGTCGGCGACTACACCAGTATCAGTACTGGCACCGACTGGTGGGGTGGCATGCCCGATCCGTTTGACCCGCGCTTTGCCATGGCCACCGAACGTGCCGTGGCCATCGCAGCCCGCGACCATCGCGACGACCCCTGGCTGATTGGCTTCTTCGCCGATAACGAACTGGCCTGGGCCGGCCCCGGTGACGATCCGAAGGCCCGCTATGCCCTGGCCTACGGCACCTTGCGCATGACCACCGATGTGCCGGCCAAGCGGGCGTTCCTCAAGCAATTGCGCGACAAATACCGCAACGAGCAAGGCCTATCGAAAGCCTGGGGGATCGAACTGGCCGGTTGGGAGCTGATGGAAGACCCTGGCTTTGAGCCGCCGATGCCCAACCCAGCGCATCCCGAAATCGAGGCCGACTTTAAATATTTCCAGAAAACCTTCGCCGATGCGTACTTCAAGACCATCTCCGACTCGCTGAAATGGCACGCCCCCAATCAACTGCTGCTGGGCGGGCGTTTTGCGGTCAGTACGCCAGAGGCCGTGGCGTCCTGCGCCCAGTATTGCGATGTGTTGAGTTTCAATATGTACACCCTCAAACCCCAGGACGGTTACGACTTCGCCGCCTTGCGTGCGCTGGATAAACCGGTGCTGATCACCGAATTCAACTTCGGCTCGTCCGATCGCGGGCCGTTCTGGGGCGGTGTGACGCAACTTACCAGGGAAGAGGATCGTGGCGCGGCGTATGCCAACTTCCTCAAGCAAGCCATGGCCGAGCCGTCGATTGTCGGCGTGCATTGGTTTCAGTACCTGGACCAACCCGTGACCGGGCGTTTGCTGGACGGTGAAAACGGTCATTTCGGTCTGGTGGGCATCACCGATATGCCGTTCCAGGGCTTTGTCGAGAGCGTGCGCAAGAGCAACCTGGCGGCGGTCGAGCAACTGGGCAAGGAAGCGGAAAAGGCCTCTGCCGCCGCAAACCCTCAGGAGAAGGGGGGCGGGCGCCCAGGGCATGAAGGCAAAGGCCCGGGGCAGGGCGCCGGGCATGCCGGCGGTCATGCTGGAAACGGTCATTGATTCGAGGCTGACGGGTTCACAAACCCCACAAGGGCTGGAACAATGTCGGCCACTTTTTATGGCGCTTTACGAGGGGACTTAGGTGCAGATTCAGGGTCATTACGAGCTCCAGTTCGAAGCGGTACGTGAAGCCTTTGCCGCACTGTTCGATGACCCGCAAGAGCGTGGCGCGGCGCTGTGCATTCAGATCGGCGGTGAGAGCGTCGTCGACCTGTGGGCCGGTACCGCCGACAAGGATGGGGCTGAGGCCTGGCACAGCGACACGCTCGTCAACCTGTTCTCTTGCACCAAAACCTTTACCGCCGTCACGGCCCTGCAATTGGTGGCCGAGGGCAAGTTGCAATTGGACGTACCGGTCGCCCGGTACTGGCCGGAGTTCGCGGCGGCCGGCAAAGAAAGCATCACCCTGCGCCAACTGCTCTGCCATCAGGCCGGGCTGCCGGCGATCCGCGACATGCTGCCGGCCGAAGCGCTGTATGACTGGAACCTGATGGTCGACACCCTGGCCGCCGAGGCCCCTTGGTGGACACCGGGCCAGGGCCATGGCTATGCGGCAATTACCTACGGCTGGCTGGTGGGCGAACTGCTGCGCCGTGCCGATGGCCGTGGGCCGGGCGAGTCCATTGTGGCGCGGGTCGCGCAGCCGCTGGGGCTGGACTTTCATGTGGGGCTGGCCGATGACCAGTTTCACCGTGTTGCCCATATAGCACGTAGCAAAGGCAATATGGGCGATGAAGCCGCGCAACGTTTACTGCAAGTAATGATGCGTGAACCTACCTCCATGACCGCGCGGGCATTTGCCAACCCACCGTCTATTCTGACCAGCACTAATAAACCCGAATGGCGGCGAATGCAGCAACCAGCGGCAAATGGTCACGGTAATGCACGTAGCCTGGCTGGTTTTTATAGTGGTTTGTTGGACGGTAGTTTGTTGGAAGCCGACATGCTCGAACAATTGACTCGCGAACACAGTATCGGACCGGATAAAACTTTATTGACCCAAACCCGCTTCGGCCTGGGCTGCATGTTGGATCAACCCCAACTGCCCAACGCTACATTCGGCCTTGGCGCTCATGCCTTTGGCCATCCTGGGGCTGGCGGCTCGGTGGGTTTTGCCGATCCGGAACATGATGTAGCGTTTGGTTTCGTGACTAATACACTCGGCCCTTATGTACTTATGGACCCGCGTGCCCAGAAGTTGGTCAGAATATTGGCCGGTTGTCTGTAAAACCCTTGCCGTTTCACAATTTTTTGTTACAAAGGCAACTATAAAAGGCGCTGAACGAAATCATGTAACTTTAATGTTCTGTAAGCGTCTGTTTAACGGGTCACACAGACCCCCGTTTCTTTTCTCATTTTGTGGATATCTCATGTTATCGAACAAGTCCTTGGCTCTGGCGCTCTGCCTCACTATTACCGGATGTGCACAAACTCCACAAAATGATGCCGAAGGCGGGCATTGGTGGTCATTTGGATCGGATAAGACGGCTGCCAAGGACGCAGTAAGCCAGACCGATGCCAAACCGGACGCTAAACCCGCCGCCGGCGCCAAGCCTGCCGCTCCAGCTACCGCGGCTGCCCCTGCGCCGGCACCTGCCACTGCGGCACCGGTTGCCAAAGCCGACACCGGTTCCAGCTGGTGGCCATTTTCGTCCAAGAACACTGATGCCAAGGCCGCCGATGCCAAGGCCGACTTGAAAGCCGATCTCAAAGCCGCAGATCCGGCCCCGGCCCCGGCCCCGGCCGTCGCCAAGGCCGACACCGAAACTCACTGGTGGTGGCCGTTCGAAAGCAAGCCCAAGCCACTGGCCAAGGTCGATGTGACCAACGTGCAGATGCCCGATCCGAAAATCACCCAGGCTTGGTTGGACGACTATGAGCCGCGCCTGCGTGCCGCCATCAAGGACAGCAACCTGCAACTGGAACGCCGCGACAACGTGCTGGTGGTCATTGCCCCTGTGGATGGTTCCTACAATCCTAAGCGCCCGGCGATGTTGTTGCCGGTGACCCTGGGTCCTTTTACCCGTGTGGCCAAAGCGGTTGAATCCGATCCCAAAACCGCCGTGCTGGTGTTGGGTCACGTTGATGCCACCGGCAGTGCCCCGGCCAGCCAGGCGTTGACCAAGGAGCGTGCGCAGTCCATCGCCTCGATCTTCAGCCTCAGCGGCCTCAAGCAGGACCGCCTGATGCTGCGTGGCATGGGCGACCTGATGCCGCGCGCCGCCAACGACAGCACCCAGGGCCGCGCTCTGAACCGTCGCATGGAAATCATGTTTACCCAGCGCACCACCATGCTGGCACTGTTGAGCAAGTACAACTCGGGCAAAACCCCGCCTGTGGCTGAAATGGTCGCAGTGCAGAACGCGCCAGCCCCGGCTGCTCCTGCTGCCAAGGCTCCGGCCAAGAAAGCACCAGCTGCCAAGAAAGCCGCCGCCAAGCCTGCTGCCAAAAAGGCTCCTGCCAAGCCTGCCGCGAAGAAGCCTGCGCCAGCCAAAGCCAAGGCCGCTGCCCCGGCTACCAACGACCAGGCAAAAAACTGATCCGCTGAACCAGAAGGATAAAGCCGCATGACCCAGGCACTGGCCGATATGCGTCGTGACTACACACGGGACGGTTTGAGCGAGGCCCAGGCCCCGAGCGAGCCGTTTGCGCTGTTTCACCAGTGGTTTGCCGATGCGGTGAAGACCGAGCAGCCGCCGGTAGAGGCCAATGCCATGACCCTGGCCACGGTCGATCAGGACGGGCGGCCGCACTGCCGTATCCTGTTGCTCAAGGGCTTGGATACCCAGGGCTTTACCTTCTTTACCAACTACGAAAGCGCCAAGGGTCAGCAGCTCGCGGCGCGGCCGTTTGCGGCCATGACGTTCTTCTGGCCGAGCCTGGAGCGCCAAGTGCGTATCGAAGGGCGGGTGGTCAAGGTCACGCCACAAGAGTCGGACGCGTACTTCCAGGTCCGCCCTCTGGGCAGCCGCTTGGGTGCCTGGGCCTCGCCCCAGAGCCGGGTGATCCGTGACCGTGAAGAACTGCAAGAACTGCTCAAGGTCACCGAGCAGCGCTTCAGCGATACCCAGCCCGATTGCCCCGAGCATTGGGGCGGCTATCGCCTGCTGCCCGAGCGCATCGAGTTCTGGCAGGGCCGCGCCAGCCGCCTGCATGACCGTCTGAACTACCGCCTGCAAGATACTCAGTGGATCCGCGAGCGCCTGGCGCCCTGAGCTTCACCTTTCGTCACTTACGCTGAATGATGCCCTTCACCCCGCAGTCTCTGTTAAAGAGGCTTCGGGCGTGTAGCGCTGGGCGGCGTTCTTCAACCAGTCAGCCAAATCGCGGCGTTTGATCTTCAGCTGGCGGGCGCTTTCCAGCTGCTGCAGCATAAAACTGCGTTTGTGCGGATCGTCACCGGCCATCGACAGTGCCAGGTCGCGGTCAGTCCAGCGCCTGATTCGCACGTAGAGCCAGGCGTGGAAATACAGACCGGCAAGGGTTGTGACTAGAATGATGAAATAGTCCATGGATGTCCTGAGACGGAGGGCAGTGCTACCGTTCGTCGAGTTGTCTGGTGCGGGCTGTCTGTACTCAGGCTGAATGAAAGCAGTTTTTTGCCGGGCTTGCCGTGACAGGCGTCAAGCGGCAGCGTTTAATGAATACCTGTCCTTTGGAGTTGATGCTATGCGTAAGTCTGTTTTACTGGTTGCCTGCTTTACCACCTTGTCTCTGCTGTTGGGTGGCTGCGCCTCGAGTCTGACCGGCGACTCGTACTCCCGTGATGAAGCGCGTCGTGTACAGACCGTTCGCATGGGTACCATCGAATCCCTGCGTCCGGTGAAAATCGAAGGCACCAAAACCCCTATCGGCGGCGCTGCTGGCGCGGTCATCGGCGGCGTGGGTGGCAGCGCCATCGGCGGCGGTCGCGGCAGTATCGTCACGGCGGTGATCGGTGCTGTGGCCGGCGGCCTGTTGGGTTCGGCCACCGAAGAAGGTCTGACCCGTACCCAAGGTGTCGAAATCACCGTGCGCGAAGACGATGGCAGCATGCGCGCCTACGTCCAGGCCGTGCAGGAAAATGAAATCTTCCGCATCGGCGACCGTGTGCGCATCATGACTGTTGACGGTACCAGCCGCGTTACCCGCTAAGGGTTAATCAGGCGGTAAAGAAAAACCCCAACCGGGTCACCGGTTGGGGTTTTTTGTGCGCCGTGTACTTGGGTAATCAGGCTTTCTTGCGGCTCGCCATCGCGGTCACGGCATAGCCGATGCAGGCCGCCAGGATCGACCCGGTCAGAATGCCCATGCGGTCTTCACCGGCAAACTCGCTGGCCCCTGGTACGAACGCCAGGGAGCCGACGAACAGGCTCATGGTGAAGCCGATACCGCACAGGATCGCCACACCGAATACCTGGCCCCAGTTGGCCCCTTCCGGCAGCGCGGCCAGGCCGGTTTTGATGGCCAGCCAGGTCAAGCCGAACACGCCGACGGTCTTACCGATCAACAGCCCGGTGGCGATGCCCATCGGCACATGGTGGGTAAAGCTTTCCAGGCTGACACCTGTGAGGGAGACGCCGGCGTTGGCAAAGGCGAACAGCGGCAGAATGCCGTAGGCCACCCACGGGTGCAGGGCGTGTTCCAGGGTCAGCAACGGCGAAGGCTCGGCGTTCTTGGTGCGCATCGGAATGCAGAATGCCAGGGTCACACCGGCCAGCGTGGCGTGCACGCCGCTCTTGAGTACGCATACCCACAGGATCAGCCCGACGATCAGGTAAGGCGCGAGCTTGATCACCCCCAGACGGTTCATCGCAATCAACGCCAACAGGCATGCGCCCGCACCGGCCAGGGCGGCACCGGACAGGTCGGTGGAATAGAACACGGCGATCACAATGATCGCACCCAGGTCATCAATGATGGCCAAGGTCATCAAAAACAGTTTCAACGACACCGGTACACGCTTGCCGAGCAGGGCCAGTACGCCGAGGGCGAAGGCAATGTCGGTGGCCATCGGGATCGCCCAGCCAGAAAGTGCCGCGGGGTAGTCCTTGTTAATGGCCCAGTAAATCAGCGCCGGCACCACCATGCCGCCAATCGCCGCGGCGCCCGGCAGCACCACTTGGGAGGGCTTGGACAGGTGGCCGTCGAGCAGCTCGCGCTTGACCTCAAGGCCGATCAGCAGGAAGAACAGGGCCATCAGGCCGTCGTTGATCCACAGCAGGGCCGGCTTGGCGATTTGCAAGGCGCCGACCTGCGCCACCACGGGCACGTCGAGAAACGCGGCGTAAAGGTGCGACAACGGCGAGTTGTTGACGATCAGCGCCAACGCCGCAGCGGCGATCAGCAGCAGGCCACTGGCGGCTTCAAGCTGAAAGAAACGGGTAAACGTGCTACGCAGAGCCAAGGGATGCTCTCCAATCCAAGTTCAATAGGTGGCTACCCTAACCCGTACCGATAGTTGTTAAAACAAAAGTTATATTCTTATTTGTTATAAGCAGCGGTCGACAAAGGTATTGCGCCAAACACTAGCAATTGTGTGTCTGATTGAGTCCCCACTGTATCTGTGTGGAGTGTAGGAAACATCCTAAGATTGCGTTCAAAATCCTTGAGAGATCACCCCCGATGAGTGACCAACGCCCCTGGGCCCGCGAAGCCATTCGCATCATTGAAGCGGATTTCCAGCGCAGCGCCGACACCCACCTGATTCCCCTGCCGTTACCGGGCCTGCCGGGGATCGAGTTGTACTTCAAGGATGAGTCCAGCCACCCCACCGGCAGCCTGAAACATCGTTTGGCGCGCTCGTTATTTCTGTATGCGTTGTGTAACGGCTGGCTCAAACCGGGCGCGCCGGTGATCGAAGCGTCCAGCGGCTCCACGGCGATTTCGGAGGCGTACTTTGCGCGGCTGCTCGGCTTGCCGTTCATTGCGGTCATGCCCGCCACCACCTCCCAGGAAAAAATCGCGCAGATCGCGTTCTACGGTGGCAAGAGCCATTTGGTGCAGGATCCGACCCAGATTTACGCCGAGTCCGAACGCCTGGCGCAGGAAAGCGGCGGTCACTTCATGGACCAGTTCACCTATGCCGAACGTGCCACCGACTGGCGCGCGAACAACAATATTGCCGAGTCGATCTTCCAGCAGATGCGCTTCGAGCAGCACCCCGAGCCGAGCTGGCTGATTTCCAGCCCCGGCACCGGCGGCACCACCGCCACCCTGGGGCGTTATGTGCGCTATCGCCAGCATTGCACCCGCGTGTTATGCGCCGATGCCGAACGCTCGGTGTTCTTCGACTTCTATCAGAGCGGCGACGCTAGCCTGCGCCTGGATTGCGGTTCGCGCATCGAAGGCATCGGCCGGCCACGAGTGGAGGCGTCGTTTCTACCGAAAGTCATCGACGCGATGGTCAAGGTGCCGGATGCGCTGTCCTTGGCCGCCATGCATTACCTGGCCGAGCGCCTGGGACGACGCGTCGGCGGGTCCAGCGGGACCAATCTGATCGGCGCGCTGATGGCCGCGCAGCAGATGAAAGCGGCGGGGGAGTCGGGCTCGATCGTAGCGATCCTATGTGACGGTGGCGAGCGCTATGCCACCACCTATTACGATCAGGCGTGGCTCGCGGGGCAGGGGTATGAACTGGGTGCTTTGATATCGGCCGTTGCCGCCAGTGTGGAGCGCGGCGAACCGCTGCCCGCCAGCGTACTGCGGGCGAATATTTAATAGAGCAGCGGCAAGTCAGAGCAGACGCACTTGCCGCTTGCCGCTTGCCGCTTGCCGCTTGCCGCTTGTTGCTTACCGCTTGTTGCTTGCCGCTTGCCGCTTCAGCCCCATCTGGCCAACATATCCCGCGCCAATGCCTCGGCAATCCGGATCCCATCCACGCCCGCCGACAGAATCCCACCGGCATAACCCGCGCCTTCGCCGGCCGGAAACAGACCTTTTACGTTCAAGCTCTGCATCGATTCGTTACGAGTAATCCGCAGCGGCGATGAGGTGCGGGTCTCGATACCGGTCAACACGGCATCGTGCAGCGAGTACCCCTTGATCTGCTTCTCGAACGCCGGCAACGCTTCCCGAATCGCTTCGATGGCGAAGTCCGGCAGTGCCAAGGCCAGATCGCCCAGGGACACCCCCGGTTTGTAGGACGGTTCCACGCTGCCCAGGGCGGTGGACGGCTTGCCCGCAATGAAGTCGCCGACCAGTTGCGCCGGTGCCTCGTAGTTGCTGCCACCGAGAACATAAGCGTGGGATTCCAGGCGCTCCTGCAGCTCGATACCGGCCAGCGGGCCGCCGGGGTAATCCACTTCCGGCGTGATGCCGACCACGATGCCGGAGTTGGCATTGCGTTCGTTACGCGAGTACTGGCTCATGCCGTTGGTCACCACGCGGTGCGGCTCGGACGTAGCGGCGACCACCGTACCGCCCGGGCACATGCAGAAGCTGTAGACCGAACGGCCGTTCTTGGCGTGGTGCACCAATTTGTAGTCGGCGGCGCCGAGTTTCGGGTGACCGGCGTACTTACCCAGGCGTGCGGCGTCGATCAACGACTGCGGGTGTTCGATACGAAAGCCCACCGAAAACGGCTTGGCTTCCATGTACACACCACGGCTGTGCAGCATGCGGAACGTATCGCGGGCGCTGTGGCCGAGGGCGAGGATCACATGCTTGGACAAAACCTGCTCGCCGCCATCGAGCACCACGCCGTTCAGTTGGCCGTCTTCGATCAGCACGTCGGTCACCCGTTGCCCGAAGCGCACTTCACCGCCGAGGGCGATGATCTGCTGACGCATATTTTCCACCACGCCGGTCAGGCGGAAGGTGCCGATATGGGGCTTGCTGACGTAGAGGATCTCTTCCGGCGCACCGGCCTTGACGAACTCGTGCAGCACTTTGCGGCCGTGGAACTGCGGGTCTTTGATCTGGCTGTACAGCTTGCCGTCGGAAAACGTCCCGGCGCCGCCTTCACCGAACTGCACGTTGGACTCGGGGTTGAGCACGCTTTTGCGCCATAGGCCCCAGGTGTCCTTGGTGCGTTGGCGCACTTCCTTGCCGCGTTCGAGGATGATCGGCTTGAAGCCCATCTGCGCCAGCAATAGCCCGGCAAAGATGCCGCATGGGCCGAACCCGACCACCACTGGCCGCTCCACCAGATCGGCTGGGGCATGGCCGACCACTTTGTAGCTGACGTCCGGCGCCGGGTTGACGTTGCGGTCATCGGCAAACTTGCGCAGTAGCGCGGTTTCGTCACCTTTGACGGTCAGGTCGATGGTGTAAATAAAGCACAGTTCCGAGGATTTCTTGCGCGCATCGTAGCTGCGTTTGAAGAGGGTGAAATCGAGCAGGTCATCACTGGCGATGCCCAGGCGCTGCACGATCGCAGGCCGCAGGTCTTCTTCGGGATGGTCGATGGGCAGCTTGAGTTCGGTGATTCGTAACATGACGGGATCCGGTGTGCGGCGTCTGGTAAGGCCGGCGGTTTTGCAAACCGGCGATTATAAGCCCCAACCTGGGTATCCCGTCATGCTAAAACAGCGCGGGCGCCGATCAATCGTCCCGCGAACCGCCGAAAGCCGCGCAGCCACGCTGGACTTTACCGTTGATCCGCAATTCGGCGCTCATGTGCTGCAGGCTGCCGCTGACGCTGTCCACGCAGCGTTGCGGGGCCACCCACAGTTCGATGTGTTCGTTATTGGCTTCGGTCATCAGGTTGAAACGGCCGTCGCCCAACTGTTCTTCCACATAGGGCACCGCCAGCGGTGGTTGGCCTTCGCGTTCGAGCACCATGCCCTTGGCCGCCACGTTCAGGGCCCAGGCCGGCTTGTGGCCGTTGGCGCGCAGGATCATGCGTTTGAAGTCCGGGTCGTTGCAGGCGTCGGTGGAACGTTCCACGCGGTACAGCTGCTGCAGCTCCACTTCGCCCTGGGCGCCGGCCGCCACGCCGGAAAACTTGCCACGCAAGTCGGCAAACAAAGCCCCTTGCTGTCCGGCCAGCGCTGCCGCTTCCTGCAGGATACTGGTACCTCCGGTGTCCTTGACCACGTAGGTGCGCTTGTCGTTGCACGGCTGGAACAGCAGTTTGCCGCCATCGGCCGTGAGTTCGCCCTGCATGCGGGTCAACCCGGCGAGGGAGGGTTTGGCTGGCTCGCTTTCAAACATCTGGCAAGCGGCGAACAAAGGAAGCAAGGCGAACAGGGCAAAGGTACGGGCGGCACGCATAAAGGGTCTCCAGGCAAGTGCCGCCACGTTACGCAGGCTGGCGTTGCATCACAAGCCCACTCGCCAGCTTCAGGCAGTTCTGACAGACACTACAGTCAACCCACGATAAAGGTCTGGCCGGTCTGCAAGCCTTCGACACTTTTTGCGTAGGCCAATGCCACGTCGGCACCGGTGACCGGCTTGTAGCCACGGAAGTACGGCGCATAGCTGCCCATGGCTTCCACCAGCACCGTCGGGCTCACGGAGTTGACGCGCAGACCGCGCGGCAATTCGATCGCGGCGGCTTTGACAAACCCATCGATTGCGCCGTTGACCAAGGCCGCCGAAGCGCCGGTACGAATCGGGTCGCGGTTGAGAATGCCGCTGGTGAACGTAAAGGAGGCGCCATCGTTGGCGTACTCGCGGCCGATCAGCAGCAGATTGACCTGGCCCATGAGCTTGTCACGCAGGCCCAGTTCGAAGTCGCTGTCCTGCATCTCGCCCAGCGCCGCGAAGTTCACGCTGCCGGCGGCGCAGATCAGGGCGTCGAAGTTGCCGGTCTGTTCGAACAGCTTGCGGATGGAAGCGCTGTCGCTGATGTCCACCTGGAAATCGCCGCTGTTGCGGCCGATGCTGATCACCTCGTGACGTTGAGCCAGCTCTGCCTTGACGGCTGAACCGACGGTGCCGTTGGCGCCAATCAATAGGATTCTCATGTTGCTATTCCTTAAAGGGCTGATTGAAGGGTCAGTCTAGGCTGGCTTTTGCATGGGATAAACGCGCTAATAGGCAACCTTTGGTTTTCAAATGGAAACAATCCATGAGCGAAATGGATGACCTGGCGGCCTTCGCCGTGTTGATCGAAGCGGGCAGTTTTACGTTGGCTGCCGAACAGCTGGGTTGCAGCAAGGGGCAACTGTCCAAGCGCATCAGCCAGTTGGAAGCGCAGTTCAGCGTGGTGTTGCTGCACCGCACCACCCGCCGGCTCAGCCTGACTGCCGCCGGCGCGGCGTTGCTACCCCAGGCCCAGGCCTTGGTGGTGCAGGTGGAGCGGGCGCGTCAGGCCCTGGCGCGACTCAAGGACGACCTGGCGGGGCCGGTGCGCATGACGGTGCCGGTTTCCCTGGGGGAAACCTTCTTCGATGGCGTGCTGCTGGAGTTCACTGAGCGCTATCCGCAGGTCCAGATCGAGCTGGAGCTGAACAACCGCTACCGGGATCTGGCGCGGGACGGTTTCGATCTGGGCGTGCGCTCGGGGGCGATTGAAGATGAGCGCCTTGTCGCCAAACCATTGCTGGCCTGGCACGAAATGACCTGCGCCAGCCCGGCCTACCTGGAGCAGCACGGCGAACCGCGAACCCCGGCGGACTTGGCCACGCACCGTTGCCTGCTCAACAGCCACTACAGCGGCCGCGAAGAGTGGCTGTACCACCAGCAACACGAATTGCTGCGGGTGCGGGTCAGCGGCACCTTCGCCTCCAATCACTACAACCTGCTGAAAAAAGCCGCGCTGGTGGGGGCGGGGATCGCCCGTCTGCCGTCCTACGTACTGCCGGCAGAGCTGGCTGACGGACGTTTACGCTGGCTGTTGCGCGATTATCAAACGCGAAGTCAGCCGATGTATCTGGTTCACCCTTACCAGGGCGGCCTGCCGCGCCGCACCCAGGTGCTGGCCGATTACCTGGTGGAGTGGTTCAAGCGCAGCGGCGAGGCTCTGGACCGGCTTTAACGGTAGCGCCGTGCGATCAGGTGATCGATGGACAGACGCCCCGGCCCCTTGGCAGCCAGCAGCAAAAGTACGGTGAGCCAGGTGCCGTGGGTTGGATAAGCGTCCGGGTAGACGAACAGTTGAATCACCAGGGTCATGCCGATCAGGGCCAGTGCGGAGAACCGCGTGGCCAATCCCAGCAGGATCAGCAGTGGGAAAAAATGCTCGGCGAAGGCGGCCAGGTGCGCGGCCACTTCCGGCGACAGCAATGGCACCTTGTATTCGCTGCGAAACAGCGGCAGCGTCGAAGCCGCCAGGCGCGGCTCTCCCAGCTCGAAGGTGCCGTTGATCAGGTCAATGGCAAAACCCTGGACCTTGGTCTGCCCGGATTTCCAGAACACGGCGGCGATGGAAAAACGCGCGAGGAAGGCGATCAGACTGTAAGGGATTTGTTCAAAAAGCTGGATGGCCCGTTTGATCAGGCACTGTGTGCTGGTGTTCATGGCGATACCTTTGTGTCCAGGTGTAAATGAGTGATGGCGTGATGGCTGATTAACAGCGTCAGGCATTGGTGCAGGTCGAAGTCATTGCTGGCCTCCAGGGCCCGTTCTACGGCGGTCTGCAAGGCTTCGCCCTGGGCAAGGCGCTGGATAAAGGCCACTGAACCTGCGTCGATGGCGAAGACTTTGACTGCCAGGCCCTGGCGCAGGACCAGTGCGCTTTGGGCATGCCCGGGATCAAGGGCGGCCAGGCCGCCTTCGGTCTGATGCGCCGCCCACACCGCGACCACGGCATACGCCGAAGCCAGGGTGGCGACGCTGGGGTGCAGCCGTAGGCGCACCGTGCCGAGGTCGGCGCGGGCCTGCAGGGCAGCAAGTACGGTGTGCGGCTCCAGCGGGCGGTCATCGGCGGCGTGGTACGCGCGGACCCGCAGGCGTTCCAAGCGTGCGATATCCGCCAGGTAAGGCACGCTCGCCGCCGGTTCGAAGCCCTGGATAAAGTCGGCGAATGTGCTGCCGTATTCGCTGATCAGCGGGCTGGTGGGCGGGTACGCCTGCACGTAGAGACCGGCCATGGCTCGAAAGAACGCTTCGCCCACCAGTAGCTGCGTCACCGGGTACGCCACTGCCAGCGCGTTGATCAACCCGTTGTGCACTGTGTTGCGATGCACCGCGAAACGGCTGGCCGGGTCGGCGCCGTTGCCACTGAACAGGCCGTCTGGGCAGGTTTGGTCGGGCGCGAGCAAGGCCTTGGCGAAGGTGTCTTGATGGCTCATGGGCGCACCTGCGTTAACAGCCAATCGGCATGCCGGGCTTCAGCCAGCAGCACCGACAATGCGGGCACCTGATTGTCGCGTTCGATCAGTGTCGGTATCGGGCCGATGCGCGCCAGCACCTGTTCATACAACTGCCACACGGCGTTATCGACGGGCGCGCCGTGATCGTCGATCAGCAGGCGATCGCCGAGGCTGTCGGTGTCTTCGGCAAACCCGGCCAGATGAATCTCGCCCACGGCCTGTAATGGCAGTGCATCGATGTAGGCAGACGGATCACGTTGGTGGTTGATGCATGAGACGTAGACATTGTTGACGTCCAACAGCAGCCCACAACCGGTGCGACGGATGACCTCGGTGATGAAGTCGGTTTCAGCCAGGGTGGAACGCTCCAATTGCAGATAAGTCGATGGGTTTTCCAGCAGCATGGGCCGCTTGAGTGTGCTTTGTACCTGGTCAATATGTTCACAGACGCGGTGCAGGGTGGCGCTGTCGTAAGCCAGTGGCAGCAGGTCATTGAGAAACACCGAGCCATGACTGGACCAAGCCAGGTGTTCGGAAAAGGCTTGAGGTTGATAGCGCTCGATCAGTGCGGCCAAGCGCGCCAGGTGCTCGCGATTGAGCGAACCTTCGCCGCCGATGGACAGGCCCACGCCGTGCAAGGACAGCGGGTACTGGTCGCGGATCAGCCCCAAATAATGATGAAACGGGCCGCCGGCCATCATGTAGTTCTCGGCGTGTACTTCAAAAAAACCGAGGTCGGGGGAGGTTTCGAGCACTTCGATGAAGTGCTCGTGTTTCAGCCCCAGCCCGGCTCGGTCAGGCAGGCCGGGCGCCTGAGCCGGTGAGGACGTGTGCGCGAATATAGGTGTCATCGTCAGTACTCAGGCGCGGCCGGGTTTCAGGACTTGGCGGCGAACGCGGCTTCCTGGCCGAAACCGGTCGGCGAGGTGGTGCTAGGGGTTTGGGTACAGGTGCCGGCAGGTACCAGTTTCCAGGCATTTGCCTGATCCTTGGTTTTCGAAGTGCCGGCGCAGGAAGTGCCGGGGCCTGCGGCGCAATCGTTCTTGCCGGCTTCCGCGATGCCATAGCATTTCACGTCGTCGGCGGCGTGGGCGGTGGTGGTCAGGGCGGACAGGCTCAGGGACGAGCCAAGGGCGAGGATCAGCGCGGTGGCGGACAGTTTGGTGGTCATTGAATTATCTCCAGCAGTGGGTTGAGGAGCGGGCTTGAATGCCTGCTTGCACCACTAGAGGCGGGAGGACGCAGTTCGTTACAGGGGCGGGAGAATTAACTTCAAATAATGCAAAAAAAATGTGGGAGGGGTTGCCCCCTCCCACATTGATAGCTCGGTTCATGTAGCAACCGGGTGTTAACCGCCCAGGTACGCCTCGCGTACTTTCGGATCGGTCAACAACTGCTCGCCCGAGCCCTCCATCACCACCCGGCCGTTTTCCAGCACATAGGCACGGTCGGCGATTTTCAGTGCCTGGTTGGCGTTCTGTTCCACCAGGAACACGGTCACACCGTCCTTGCGCAGTTGTTCGATGATGTCGAAGATCTGCTGGATGATAATCGGTGCCAGGCCCAGGGACGGTTCGTCCAACAGCAGCAACTTGGGCTTGCTCATCAGCGCCCGACCGATGGCAAGCATTTGTTGCTCGCCGCCGGACATGGTGCCGCCGCGCTGGCTGAAGCGCTCCTTGAGCCGGGGGAACAGGTGCAGCACCTTGTCCATCTGCTCTTGGTAGTCGCCCTTGTCGGTGAAGAACCCGCCCATGGCCAGGTTTTCTTCCACGGTCAGGCGCGAAAACACCCGGCGGCCTTCCGGCACCACGGCAATGCTCTTGCGCATTATCTGCGACGACGGCTGGCCCACCAGTTCCTCACCCATGTAGCGGATGCTGCCGCTGTAGGCCTGTGGCGAACCGCACAAGGTCATCAACAGGGTAGATTTGCCAGCACCGTTGGCGCCGATCAGGGTGACGATCTCGCCCTGGCGTACTTCCACATTGACGCTGTGCAGGGCCTGGATCTTGCCGTAGAAAGTGGAAACGTTTTCGAATTGCAGCATTTTACGCTTCCCCCAAATAGGCTTTGATCACTTCGGGATTGTCGCGGATCTGCTCCGGGGTCCCGTCGGCCAGCGGCGTACCCTGGTTGATCACCACGATATGGTCGGAAATGCTCATGACCAGTTTCATGTCGTGCTCGATCAGCAGCACCGTCACGTTGTTTTCCTCGCGCAGCACGCTGATCAGCGCCTTGAGGTCTTCGGTCTCCTTGGGGTTCAGGCCGGCGGCTGGTTCATCGAGCATGAGAATCCGCGGGCGGGTCATCATGCAGCGGGCGATTTCCAGGCGACGTTGCTGACCGTAGGCCAGGGTGCCGGCGGGACGGTTGGCAAACTCGGTGAGGTTGACCTTGTCCAGCCAGTACGCGGCGTATTCCATGGCCTCGCGTTCGCTTTTGCGGAACCCCGGGGTCTTGAACAGTCCGGCAAAGAAGTTGGTGTTCAGGTGACGGTGCTGGGCAATCAACAGGTTCTCGACGGCGGTCATGTCCTTGAACAGTCGCACGTTCTGGAACGTGCGCACCACGCCTTTGCGGGCGATCTCGTGGCCGGCCAGGCCCTGGATCGGTTGGCCGTCCAGCAGGATGCTGCCGCCGCTCGGTTTGTAGAAACCGGTAAGGCAGTTGAACACCGTGGTCTTGCCGGCGCCGTTGGGGCCGATCAAGGCCACGACCTGTTTCTCTTTTACGGTCAGGGCTACGCCGTTGACCGCCAGCAAGCCGCCGAAGCGCATGCTCAAGTTTTCGACTTTCAGGATCTCGCGGCTCATTTGCGCAGCTCCATGTGTGGACGTTGCATGGGCAGCAGGCCTTGAGGTCGCCAGATCATCATCAGCACCATCAGGGCGCCGAACATCAACATGCGGTATTCGCTGAACTCACGCATCATTTCCGGCAGCAGGATCATCACGATCGCCGCCAGGATCACGCCCAACTGCGAGCCCATGCCACCCAGTACCACGATGGCGAGAATAATCGCCGACTCGATAAAGGTGAACGACTCCGGCGTCACCAAGCCTTGGCGCGCGGCGAAGAAGCTGCCGGCGAAACCGGCGAACGCAGCACCCAGAGTAAACGCGGAGAGCTTGATGATGGTCGGGTTCAGGCCGAGGGCACGGCAGGCGATTTCATCTTCGCGCAGCGCTTCCCAGGCACGACCGATCGGCATGCGCAACAGGCGGTTGATCACGAACAGCGCAGCCAGAGCCAGCAGCAGGGCGACTAGGTAGAGGAACACCACTTTGCTCACCGGGTTGTAGTCGATCCCGAAGTATTCGTGGAACGTCTGCAGGCCTTCGGCGGCGTTACGGTCGAACGACAGCCCGAAGAACGTCGGCTTGGGGATGCTGCTGATGCCGTTGGGGCCGCCGGTGATGTCGGTGAGGTTACGCAGGAACAAGCGGATGATTTCACCGAAGCCCAGGGTCACGATGGCCAGGTAGTCACCGCGCAGGCGCAGCACCGGGAAGCCCAGCAGGAAGCCGAACGTCGCCGCCGCCATGCCCGCCAACGGCAGGCAGATCCAGAAGCTCCAGCCCAGATAGTGCGACAGCAGAGCATAGGTGTAGGCACCCACCGCGTAGAAGCCCACATAACCCAGGTCGAGCAGGCCAGCCAGGCCCACCACGATGTTCAGGCCCAGGCCCAGCAACACGTAGATCAGGATCAGGGTGGCGATGTCTACCGCGCCGCGCGAGCCGAAGAATGGCCAGATCAATGCGGCCACGATCAGGCCGACGATGATGTAGCGCTGGGTACGCGGCAAGGTCAGGAATTGGCTGACCTTGGGCGATACCAGTGGGCCACGGTTGCCTTTGAACAAGGCGCCGACCTGCTGGGTGAGCAGCACGCGCAGGAACATCAGCACCGAGCACAGGGCAATGATGGTCAAGGTCACGGGACCGGTGCCATGCACTTCCAGGTTGATGCCGACAATGCTCAGCTTGAGGCCGAGGACCGGGAATGCCACGGCCCATACCAACAGGGCGCTGAAAAACGCCGATTTAAGATATCTGCTCATACTTTCTCAACCTCCGGACGGCCCAGGATGCCGGTCGGACGGAACAACAACACCAGGACCAACAGGCCGAACGCCACGACGTCCTTGTACTGGTCGCCGAAGATATCGGCGCCAAACGCTTCGGCCACACCCAGCACCAACCCGCCGAGCATCGCGCCCGGGATACTGCCGATGCCGCCCAATACCGCCGCAGTGAAGGCCTTGAGGCCCACCAGGAATCCGGCGTTGGGGTTGATCACGCCGTACTGCATGCTCAGCAGCACCGCCGCGACGGCAGCCAGCGCGGCACCGATCACGAAGGTCAGGGCGATGATGTTGTTGGTATTGATGCCCAACAGGTTGGCCATCTTGATGTCTTCGGCGCAGGCCCGGCAGGCGCGCCCCAGACGGGAGCGAGAGATAAACACGGTCAAGCCCAGCATGGCCACCAGCGTGACCACGAAGACCAGAATCTGCATGTAGGAAATCAGGACTTCTTCCGCGCCGCCCGGGCCGAAGGAGATGCTCCCCGGGATCAGGTTGGGGATGGATTTATCCTTGGAGTCCTGGGACAGCAATACAGTGTTCTGCAGGAAAATCGACATGCCGATGGCGGAAATCAGCGGGATCAAACGGTTGCTGCCGCGCAAGGGGCGGTACGCGACGCGTTCGATACTGTAGCCATAGGCACTGGTTACGACGATCGATGCAATAAAGGCAGCGGTCATCAACAGCGGCAGGGAGTGGATACCCATCATGGCCAGCCCGGCAAGGGCGATGAAGGCCACGTAGGAACCAATCATGTAAACCTCGCCATGGGCGAAGTTGATCATTCCAATGATGCCGTAAACCATTGTGTAGCCAATGGCTATCAAGGCATAGGTGCTGCCAATGGTCAGGCCATTAACCAGCTGTTGGAAAAAATGATAGATCTCAGGCATTACAGCGCTCCTAAAAACCCGATACGCATTTCACTGGTGGAGTCATGTTCCGGCCCCGTGCTGTGTTCTGTGAGCACATTTGCACGTAGCGTTTGCCAGCGAACCGCTGGTGACGGTTTTAAGATTTTCAGGTGAGCCAGCGCCCGGATCGCGGGTGACATGGCCCATAAACCTCGTAAAACAAAGCCCACTGCTTTCACAGTGGGCTTGTTGACCAGTAACGCCTGGCTTACTGAGGGGAAACTTCGGTTTTAGGCTTGCCGAAGTGCCACTGGTAGACCACGAACTTGAAGTCTTTCAGGTCGCCCTTTTCGTCAAAGCTCAGGTCGCCGGTAGGCGTCTTGAAAGTGCCCGCGTGGATGGCTGCAGCCACTTTGGCGGTGTCTTCGCTCTTGGCGGCTTTGATGCCACCCGCGATGACTTCGATGGCCGAGTAGGCTGGGAACACGAACGGACCGGTTGGATCCTGCTTGTTCTTGGTGAACTCTTCCACGATTGCTTTGTTGGCAGGGTCGGTGTCGAAGGACTTCGGCAGGGTCACCAGCAGGCCTTCGGAAGCGTCCTGGGCGATTTGCGAAATGGAGTCGTTGCCGACGCCTTCCGGACCCATGAACTTGGCGTTCAGGCCTTTTTCTTTGGACTGGCGCAGGATCAGGCCCAGCTCTGGGTGGTAGCCGCCGTAGTAGACGAAGTCGACGTTGGCTTGCTTGAGCTTCTGGATGATCGAGGAGAAGTCTTTATCGCCAGCGTTCAGGCCTTCGAAGACGGCTACTTTTACGCCTTTCTTCTCGAGGGTCTGCTTGACGGCGGTGGCGATGCCTTCACCGTATTGCTGTTTGTCGTGCAGTACCGCAACGACTTTCGGCTTCACGTGGTCGGCGATGTAGTTACCGGCCGCAGGGCCCTGGGCGCTGTCCAGACCGATGGTACGGAAGATCATCTTGTAGCCACGGGTGGTGATTTCCGGGCTGGTGGCTGCCGGGGTAATCATGATGACGCCTTCGTCTTCATAAATATCCGAGGCGGGTTGGGTGGAGCTGGAGCACAGGTGGCCGACTACGAATTTGACGCCGTCGTTGACCACTTTGTTGGCTACGGCCACGGCTTGCTTAGGATCGCAGGCGTCGTCGTATTCCTTGGCTTCGAGCATCTTGCCGTCCACACCGCCTTTGGCGTTGATATCGGCGATGGCCTGCTTGGCACCCATGAACTGCATGTCGCCGTACTGGGTCACAGGGCCGGTTTTAGGGCCGGCGATGCCGATCTTGATGGTGTCGGCTGCGAACGAATGGCCGGCAACCCCAGCCAGGACCATAGCGGCAAACAGTTTGGAAATCTGCTTAGTAGCCTTATTCATAGTGCTCCACTCTTACTGTTGTATTTTTTATAGTTCTGGCGGCCTTGTGAGCTGCTGAACCGGATCGGATATCTCGGATATCCCCCCGGCAACCGCCTGGCAACTGTACCGGTACAGTGTAGAGCGCCGGTTGATCGCTTGAAAAGCTGGCTGCCAGGGGCAAATCCGGGGGTGTCGCTTAAATGAAAGAAAAAGACAGAATTGCGGCGGGGTAATGCCTGTATCTCGCGCATTCCTTGGCTTTCCTAACACTTTCAATCGATGAAGCATTTGCAACCGGGTTTTTCTGCCTGAAGCGTGACGCTATGATTGCGCCGATTTTTTCTTCAGGTGAACTCCCATGACGCAAGAACCTAGCACCCTCTATGCCAAGCTGCTCGGTGAAACCGCCGAAATCTCCTGGAAGGAGCTTGAACCGTTCTTTGCCAAGGGTGCCCTATTGTGGGTCGACTCCTGCCTGGATTTGATCGAGGCCGCTGAGGGAATGGCCGAGGACAATCGCGACAAAGTCGCTGCCTGGCTGGCCGCGGGCAGCCTCGGCGAAGTGTCTGCGCCGCGGGCATTGGACTTGGTGGAGCGTGATCCAAGCCTATGGGCGGTGGTGGTTTCGCCGTGGATTCTGATCCAGGAAAGGGCGTCGTAAGAAAACTCTGCACGAGAATGGTGCGTACTTTCGGCTCGCAGAAGTGTGTAGCGGAGTAACCGCTGGCGGCGTGATGGCATCTTGCCGTAGAGAAAGGTCACAGCCGAGGGTGACGTGCACGTCACGGGAACAGTTTCAGAGGGCTAGGAAGGCCTGGGCAATTGTTTCCAAGTATGCCAATGAAATGAAGGCCTTCATTCAAAGCGCCATCGCGGACCCGCCGCGATGGCATCGCCTCACGTCAGCCGGTCTTGCCGGTATGGTTGTTCAACGAGATCACCTTGGTCTTTCCGATCCGGTGACGGTAAATCTCACGCAGGTACTTGATCGCCTTTTTCACGCAATCCCGTGACAGGCGAATGTCATTGATCGACACGAACTTCTCTTTGTCGTTGATCAGCTCGCGGTACTTCTTCTCGTACATCGGTTTGATCGCGTACCAGTTGGTATCGAGGATCTTCGCCGGGTTTTCAAACTCATTGAGCAACTCGTCGATACGTTCTTCGTCGAAATCCTCGTGGATGATGAAGTCCAGGATCGAGTTGTCCAGGGTGTCGTCGAAACGATACGGATTGCGCGCAAAGCAGCGTTTGATAAACGCCACTATCAAAGTGAGGAAGTCGTCCGACAGGCACGGGCTCTTGGCGATCAGGGTGGTCAGCGACAGGTTGGCCGACGCGCCGATCACCAGGGCATAGCGCTTGAGCGTGGTGTTGGGGAACAGGCTGTTGAGGTGAGTCTTGAGCCGATTCAGGTCCATATAGGACAGCTTGTAGTCCTTGGGCAGCGAGACGATCGACACCACCGACGAGCAGTTCTTGAAGAAGTGCAGGTCGTGCAGCGCCGCCGCGTCATAGCCGGAGTTCTTGTATTGCTCCAGCGACGCCTTGTAACGCTTGGATTCGATAGGCAACAGGCTGATGCCTTCGATGGCCTGGGTGACTTTATTGAAGTGCGGCAAATCGATGGAGCGGAAGAACAGGTCGTCGATGTTCAGGCGCTGGGGTTCTTTTTCGAACACCTTGAACTTGTCATTCGACGGCGCCGGGGTTTCCGGGACCACGGATTCGGCGTAGGCAATCGCCACCGGGCCGGCCAGGCTCATAAACAGGTCGTTGGCATCCAGGCGAATGGTTTCGCCGATGTCGATACCGGCGCGGCGGAAGTAGTTCTGGTCGTAGTCGGTGGTCACCGCCTGGGCCGTGAGGATGTTGAAGATCTGCTGGGAGATGTACTGGTTGGCGTGTTTCTCCATGGCATTGACATCAATGTTCTGGATATTGCCGTCGTCGCTCTCTTCGGCGTAACGCATGATGTCGTTGGAGATCAGCATCATGGCGTTCCACGGCCGGATGCGGCCCTTCACGCTGGCTTCGCTGCTATCTTCATTGGCGAAGTTGTACGAGAAGTCCCATTCTTCGGAAAGGTATTTGCACAGCAGGCGCCCGGCGTTGATGTGCAAGGCTTCGGACATTTCGCTGCGGTGGTCGGAAATATTCGGCAGTACGCAAATGCCGCTGGTGAAGATCGGCTCGAATACAAAGGCATGTCCGCTCTTGCTGTCGTGCTCGTCGGCGGGTTTGGTGTCGAACGTTTTGTTCATATACGAGTGTTGTTGGGCCAGGCCGAATTCGGACGCCATCCCCGAGCCGGTGCCGCCGCCGGCGCTGAAAATCGAAAAATACAGGCGCGACTGGTTGGCTTTGATGCCGCAGGAGTCGATGAGGTACGAGTGGATCATCTTCCAGTCGGGGCTGGAGAAACGCTGGGTATCCTTGTTGAGGATGATCTTGGCCAGGTATTGGCCGAGGATCGGGGCGTTACCGGCGCCGCCGGCATGCACTTCCGACAGGTCCATGATTTTCATTTTGCTGTAGTCGCGCAGGAAGCCGCTCTTTTCGTTCTTGCGCGAGAAGCGGATGCGCCCGGCGATGTCCTTGTCCAGATCGCCCAGCATTACCAGCGGTTCCACCAGGAATACCGGTTTGCTGGCCTTGCCGTTGCCCAGGCGCAGGTTATTGCGAATCCATTGGGCTGGGCTGTAACCCTTATCGATCGACTTGTCTTCGGTGCTGAATTCGTTCAGGTAAAACTTGCGCGCGTTGTATACCAGCTCTGCCACATCCAATGCGATGTTCGAACCGCAGCGGCCCAGACCGATCAGGCACACCGAGGGGAATTCCTGCTCGCTGTGCTGCTCGCCATCGCCTTCGGCGTGGGGCGGGCGCGGGAACACCATGTCGCGCAGGCCGTCGAGGTTATCGAGGATGCGGTCGGTGTTGGTTTCGGTGAAGTACAAATACTGCTGAGTGGCCAGCGCGGAGGGGGTGCTCAATGACTTTGAACCTGAGGTTTTTTCCGCAGGAGCTGTGAGCAACACGTCGGATACCACGTTGGCAGAGTTATTTTTAGAAGTCATTGTGCGCCATGTGCCTGGGCGGATGGCTGAGGTGAATCAAAAGGCCATCACGGAATGGGAGTTCGCGACTTTACAGTGCGTCCTTGTCCTGCGCCGTTGAACTTGAGGCTGAAGCACTCAAGAAAACGCTACTGCGGACTCTGATGAATCGGCCGTTCGTCGGCGATCTTTAGGGAAATGATGGCGAACTGCCAAAGATCGATAGTCAGCGGATGGGCCTTACGATCGAACTCGCGCCGCTGCGGCTGGGCGAAGGCTCCTTCACATGCGCTGACTCCTTGCTGGCGACCGCACGCATCCCGTGGAGGGGGTTGCGCCGCTCGATGCCCTGAACCACACCAATGATGTCACTGACGGCCACCGCCGGGCTTAACAGGTAGCCCTGGATAAAGTCGCAGCCCAGGCCATGCAGCAGTTCGAATTGGCTCTGGGTTTCCACGCCCTCGGTCACCACGTGAAGGTGAAGGGTATGGGCCATGCCGATGATCGCCTGGACGATCTCCAGATCGGCGGTGGACTTGGGAATGTCTTGGATAAACGAGCGATCGATCTTCAATGTGTTGAGCGGCAAGCGTTTGAGATAAGCAAGGGAAGAGTAGCCGGTGCCGAAATCGTCAATGGCCAGTGACACGCCCAGTGAGCGAATTTGTCGCAGTAGCGCCAAGGTGCTGCTGATATTGCCCATCAGCGCGTTCTCGGTCACTTCCAGCTCCAGGCGATTGGCGGCCAGGCCGCTGAAGCGCAGGGCATCTTCGATTTCATCCGCCAGTTCATCCCGCGCCAGGTTCAGGGCCGAGCAGTTCACCGAGAGGGTCAGGTCGGTGTAGCCCCGGTCCGTGAGCAGGCTCAGGTCATGACAGGCCTGGCGCAACACCCAATGGTCCAGCTCGGCGATCAGGCCGTTGTTTTCGGCAATCTCGATAAACCGATCGGGCGCCAGCAGCCCATGCTGTGGATGCTGCCAGCGCACCAGGGCTTCCAGGCGACTGACTTTGCCCAGTTTCATGTCGAAGATCGGTTGGTAGAACAGTACCAATTGGGTTCCCGTGCGCAGGGCGTTGCGCAGTTCTTCTTCCAATTGCAGTTCGAGAGTGGCGCGGGTCTTCAGGTTGGAACTGAAGAAATTCAGGCTGTTGCGCCCCGCATCTTTGGACTGATATAGCGCCAGGTCGGCAGTTTTGAGCAGTTCCTCGCATGTCTGGCCGTCATCGGGAAACAGGCTGATGCCGATGCTGGTGGTCATCACCATCCGACGGCCAGCCAGTTCCACCGGTTCTTTCATTTTTTGCATGATGCGCTGGGCCAGATGCCGCGCTTCGTCGCGGTGGTGAATGCTGATAAGGATGCAGAACTCGTCGCCGCCGAACCGGGCGACCACGTCGGCATGGCTGCGCACCGAGCTTTTGATATGGCTGGCCAGCACTGTCAGGAGCTGGTCGCCGGCGTCATGGCCAAGGCTATCGTTAATGCGTTTGAAATGGTCGATATCGAGGAAGATCACCGCCATCATGCCGTGGGTGACCGTTTTTTCCGCGACTTTCTCCGCAAAGATCTGGTTGAACCCGCGACGATTGAGCAGGCTGGTCAGCGCGTCGTAATGGGCCACCTGCTGCAACGAGGCGCGGGCCTGATCCAGTTCGCTGAGCAATGCGTTGACCCGGCGCAGGTCGCGTTCCTTGTGCTGCAGCTTCTTATCCGCCAGGGCCGCGCTGATGCTGCTGCCGATCACCAACAGCGTGATGACGGCCACGGAAAGGCCCAGTTGGATAGGGTTGTTGTCCAGTCGCAGCGAAAGGTCCGCACCCGTTGGCACCATCAATTGCAAGGCCGCCATGCCGGTGAAGTGCATGCTGATAATGCCCGCCCCAAGCATCAGGCTGGCCGCGTATTTGAGCAATTGATGGAAGATCCCGGCGCCGGTGCGCAGATAACTCGACAACAACAACGCCGCCAGGCTGGCGCCGATGGCGATCCCGATGGAGCCCAGTAGCAGCCATGAGTCGAAATACATTTGGGCTTGGGAGCGCATGGCCGACATGCCGACGTAATGCATCAAGGCAATGCCGAGGCCCATCCACACGGCTGCCAGCAGGTACTGATGCAATCGCACCGTCGTGTGACTGAGGGTTTTCATGGCGAACAGCGAAGCGACGAGGGCGATCAGCAGAGATGCGAAGGTCGTCAGCAGTTCATAGTGGATCGCGATGGGGGCCTGGAAGGCCAGCATGCTGATGAAATGAGTCGACCAGATGCCGCCAGCCAGGCAACCGGCGCCGAGCCAGCGCCAGTGGCGGCGGGCAGTGGGGTCTTCGACATGGCCGACCCGTTCGGCCATGTCCAGCGTGCCGAACCCGGCCGCGCAGGCGACCAGATAAGCCAGCAGCACCAGGAATGGGTTATGACTGCAGTTGAGTAATAAGTGCCCGTTCGCTGGAAGGTCGGTGAAAAAGTGCAGACCTAGCCATTCCATAGCATGTCCCGTCATAGCGTCACGTCACTGCCTTCGGCGATGACCTATGAGGTCGAGTATAGAAGCCTCGCGGGATTTTCCATGGCTAATGGCACTTTGCTCTGAACCGTTTCGGCATGCTGCCCATAGCGTTTGATGCTAAGCGCTGATGGGCAGGTCCAATTCGAACGGTGCTGGCAGCGGCGCCAGGCCGAACGCAGCGCGCGCAGCATCGCAGTCGACGTTCTGCACGCCCTGGCTCCAGGACGATTCGAACTCGCGGCACACACTGGAGCGTTGTTCATAGATGGTGCACCGGGTGCCTTCTCCTACCTGGCCTACAAGGCTGCAGCAACGCGCGGGTTTTTGATCGGTGCCGATCATCGCCACGCGGGTGGGGTTGATCTGTACCACCAGATCATCGGGCACCGTGCCCCCCGACGAGGCGCACTCGCCCCAGAAGAACGACACGCGAAAATAGGAACAGCAGGCACCGCAACTCAGACACGGACTGGCTTCGGACATGGGCGTCATCGATACGAAAAGTGGGATAGGGGCACTACGGGAAGGCTCGCCATTCTATCCACGCCATCGCCGTTGGGAAGAGGGGGGCGCATATATATTTTGCGTGGGTTAAGTCCCGCAGCGCCGGGTGAAATTACGTCCTATCAGCTTTACGAATCATTACAGACAACCATCGCCAGCGTGACTATGTTGCAGGAACCTGAGCAGGATGCAGCGGGCATCGCAGCTCTCATAACAATAAAAGAGACGGACCCATGCAGAACTCGACCCAAGCGGCGAATGCCTGGCGCATTCTGTTCCTGCTGTTCCTCGCCAACCTATTCAACTTCTTTGATCGCACCATCCCGGCGATCATCATCGAACCCATTCGCATGGAATGGCACCTGAGCGACTTCCAGCTCGGCATCATCGGCACCGCCTTCACCATCGTCTATGCCATCGCCGGCCTACCCCTCGGGCGTCTGGCCGATACCGGTTCGCGCAGCAAATTGATGGGCTGGGGCCTGTTTGCCTGGAGCGGGCTGACGGCGGTCAACGGCCTGGTGGGCAGTTTCTGGAGTTTTCTGCTGGTGCGCATGGGCATCGGCATCGGCGAAGCCAGCTACGCACCGGCCGCTAACTCGCTGATAGGCGACCTGTTCCCGGCGCACCGCCGCGCCCGTGCCATGGGGATCTTTATGCTCGGGCTGCCACTGGGGCTGTTGCTGGCGTTCTTTACCATCGGGGCGATGGTCAAGGCGTTCGACAGCTGGCGCGCGCCGTTCTTTATTGCCGCAGTGCCGGGGCTGATCCTGGCGGTGTTCATGTTCTACATCAAAGAGCCCAAGCGTGGCGCGGCCGAGGCCGTGCAGGTGTCCCAGACGCGTGTCGACCGCCCGATCCGCCGTGTGCTGGCGGTGCCGACGTTCCTGTGGCTGGTGTTGGCCGGGCTGTGCTTCAACTTCGCGACCTACGCGTGCAATTCGTTTCTGGTGCCGATGTTACAGCGCTATTTCCTGCTGCCGTTGCAAGACGCGGCGGTAGCCACTGGGGTTATTGTCGGTGTGACCGGCCTGGTCGGCCTGACCTTGGGCGGTTGGGTGGCCGACAAGATTCACCAGCGGATTGCCAATGGCCGGCTGTTGTTCGCCGCCTGCAGCCTGATTATTTCCACCGTCACCACCGCTTGGGCGCTGCACGCCGGGCGCATTGAAATCGGCGTATTTGTCGCGTTGTTCAGCGTTGGCTGGTTGTTTGCGTACAACTTCTACACCTGTGTCTACACCGCGATTCAAGACGTGGTGGAGCCGCGCCTGCGGGCGACGGCGATGGCGCTGTTTTTTGCTGGGTTGTACCTGCTGGGCGGCGGCATGGGGCCGATTGTGGTGGGCGGCTTGTCCGACTACTTTGCCCATTCGGCGATGTACGCGGACGGGGCGCAACAGATGACGGAAGCCTACAAGGCCGTGGGGTTGCACGACGCCATGTACCTGATTCCGGTGGCGCTGTTGTTGACGATGCTGTTTCTGTTCCAGGCCTCGCGCAGTTTTGTGCGGGATGCCAAGCGGATGAAGGAAGGTTTGAGTGCGGTTGAAGTGCCGGCTGTTGCCGCGACCGCTTGAGACTGAGGTGATGCCATCGGGGGCAAGCCCCCTCCCACAGTTGACCGAGTTGTCATGTCGATCACAGATCAATGTGGGAGGGGGCTTGCCCCCGATAAGGTCACCAGGGCAGGAGAGTCATCAACCCGCCACCAGCACCCGAATTGCTTCCAGGCGCAGCGCGGCTTTGTCGAGCATGGCCAGGCCTTGCTCGCGTTGCTGGCGCAGGGCAACCAGTTCGCTGTCGCGCACGGTCGGGTTGACCGCTTGCAAGGCGGTCAGGCGCGCCAGTTCTTCATCGGTATCCGCCGCCAGGCGACGTTTGGCTTCGGCCACGCGTTCGGCGTGGCGCGGGGTGATCTTCTCTTCACCGGCGTTGATGCGCGGGGTGAGTTGATCGCGCTGGGCCTGTACGAACTTGTTGGCGCTGGCCCGTGGCACGCTTTCCAACTGATCGTTAAGGGTTTCGAACGACACGCGACCGGCCAGGTCGTTGCCATTGGTGTCCAGCAGGCAGCGCAGGGCGGCCGGTGGCAGGTAGCGACCCAGTTGCAGCGAGCGCGGTGCCACCACCTCACTGACGTACAGCAGTTCAAGCAGCACAGTGCCGGGTTTGAGCGCCTTGTTCTTGATCAGCGCCACGGCGGTATTGCCCATGGAACCGGACAGCACCAGGTCCATGCCGCCTTGCACCATCGGGTGTTCCCAGGTGATGAACTGCATGTCT
The DNA here is from genome assembly GCF_013285305.1 of Pseudomonas rhodesiae. Taxonomy (NCBI): domain Bacteria; kingdom Pseudomonadati; phylum Pseudomonadota; class Gammaproteobacteria; order Pseudomonadales; family Pseudomonadaceae; genus Pseudomonas; species Pseudomonas rhodesiae. The sequence continues at coordinate 1,687,747 of NZ_CP054205.1, forward strand.
TCGCGCGACAGCGCCTGGTCGCGATCGTAGGTGATGGTCACGCCTTCGTCGTCGCCCAAAGGGAAACTGGCGTCGAGCATCTTTTCGCTGGGCTTGAGGATCAGTGCATTTTCCGAATGATCTTCGCTGTCGATACCGAACGCATCGAACAGGGTTTCCATATAGATCGGCAGTGCGAACTGATCGTCCTGCTCCAGGATGGCTTCCACCAGCGCATCGCCTTCACCCGCGCCGCCGGAGTTGAGTTCCAGCAGGCGGTCGCGACCGGTGTGCAGTTCCTCTTCCAGACGCTCGCGCTCGGCACGGGCCTCGTCGATCAGCGCTTGCCACTCGCCATCGTCAGCGTTTTCCAGCAGCGGCAGCAGGCGCGGGCCGAACTGATGCTGCAAGGCGTTGCCGGTCGGGCAGGTGTTGAGGAAGGCGTTCAGCGCTTCGTGGTACCACTGGAACAGACGCTCCTGCGGGCTGGTTTCCAGGTACGGCACATGCAGTTCGATCACATGTTTCTGGCCGATCCGGTCCAGACGGCCGATCCGCTGCTCCAGCAGGTCCGGGTGGGACGGCAGATCGAACAGCACCAGGTGGTGGGCGAACTGGAAGTTGCGGCCTTCACTGCCGATTTCCGAACAAATCAACACCTGGGCGCCGAATTCCTCATCGGCGAAGTAGGCGGCGGCGCGGTCACGCTCAAGAATGTTCATGCCTTCATGGAACACCGTGGCCGGAATACCGGAACGCACGCGCAGCGCGTCCTCCAGGTCCATGGCGGTTTCGGCGTGGGCGCAGATCACCAGGACCTTGGTGCGCTTGAGCATTTTCAGCTGGTCGATCAGCCACTCGACCCGTGGGTCGAAACGCCACCAACGGTTTTCTTCGTCGATATCCGGCTGCGACTGGAAGCTGACTTCCGGGTACAACTCGGCGTGCTCGCCCAGCGGCAATTCGAGGTATTCGTCCGGGTTCGGCAGCGGGTAGGCGTGCAGCTTGCGCTCCGGGAACCCCTGCACCGCGGCGCGGGTGTTGCGGAACAGCACACGGCCGGTGCCGTGGCGGTCCAGCAGCTCACGCACCAGACGGGCGCTGGCATCGGTGTCGCCATCGTTGACGGCAGTGAGCAGCGCTTCGCCTTCGTTGCCGAGGAAGCCGTGGATGGTCTGGTGTGCGGCCGGCGACAGACGACCCTTGTCCAGCAGTTCCTGCACGGCTTCGGCCACCGGGCGATAGTTTTCGCTCTCGGCACGGAAAGCTTGCAGGTCATGGAAGCGGTTCGGATCAAGCAGGCGCAGGCGCGCGAAGTGGCTGTCCTGGCCCAGTTGCTCCGGGGTTGCGGTCAGCAGCAGCACGCCGGGAATGACCTCGGCCAGTTGCTCGACCAGCGCGTATTCCGGGCTGACCTTGTCTTCATGCCACACCAGGTGATGGGCTTCGTCGACCACCAGCAGGTCCCAGCCGGCGGCGAACAGCGCGTCCTGGGCTTTCTCGTCGTCCACCAGCCATTCCAGGGCCACCAGTGCGAGCTGGGTGTCTTCGAAGGGGTTGGTGGCATCGCTTTCGATAAAGCGTTCTTCGTCGAACAGCGCAACCTGCAGGTTGAAGCGGCGGCGCATTTCCACCAGCCATTGGTGCTGCAGGTTTTCCGGGACCAGGATCAGCACGCGATTGGCGCGGCCCGACAGCAGCTGGCGATGGATCACCAGGCCGGCTTCGATGGTTTTGCCCAGGCCCACTTCGTCGGCCAGCAATACCCGCGGCGCGATACGGTCAGCGACTTCACGGGCGATATGCAGTTGGTGCGCGATAGGCTGCGCACGCACGCCGCCCAGGCCCCACAGCGAAGATTGCAGTTGGCGGCTGGTGTGTTCCAGGGTGTGGTAGCGCAGCGAGAACCAGGCCAGCGGGTCGATCTGCCCGGCGAACAACCGGTCGCTGGCCAGGCGGAACTGGATGAAATTGGAGAGTTGGGTTTCCGGCAGGGTGACCTGCTCGTTCTGCCCATTGAGGCCGTGATACACCAGCAGACCGTCGACGTCGTCGACTTCCTGCACGGTCATTTTCCAGCCTTCGAAATGGGTGATGGAGTCGCCCGGCGAAAACCGCACGCGGGTCAGAGGCGCATTCCGTAGCGCATACTGGCGGGTGTCGCCAGTGGCCGGATAGAGCACGGTCAACAAGCGGCCGTCCTGTGCCAGAACGGTGCCTAACCCCAGCTCTGCTTCGCTGTCACTAATCCAGCGTTGCCCCGGTTGATACTGCTGCGCCATGCTGCCTGACTCCCGCCGTGAAAAAGCCGACTATCTTAACGGAACAAGGTCCACCGCCCAAGGACTCTGACAAAAACTACGCCGTTTGCATGCCGCCTTGGGTGCTGAATCGACGGGTGGCGGGCACTTGCGAGTGTCGACTGGGTCACAGCTTCGAACCGTGGCGCTCAAGTCGCTCCGCACTACGCCGACAGCCTGAGATCAGGAGATGAAAACTTATGCTGCCACCCATGTTGCCCGTCAGTGTTGTGCCGGTCACGTCACAACTCGATCCGGTGCGCCAGAAGCCGGATATCCCGCCCGTGGTGCCCGTGCAACAAGGCTCCAACGAAAGCACGATCGACCTGAAAAAGGGCGATGCCGAACAATCCACTTTTCTGCTGCGCGAAGAACAACGTCGTCAGCAGGAACAGCAGAAGCGTCGGCGCGAGGCGGATGAAGATCCCGAGCAGCACCTGGCCATTCCCGGCGATGTGCTCAACGCTGACAACACCGTGCCGGTAGTGCCACTGATTGAAGACGCGCCGCGCCAGGGCCTTTGGGTGGACGTCGAAGTCTAGCGGCGCAGCGCCCGCAGGGCGTTTAGCAGGACCTCGATATCGCCATCGTCGTTGAGCGGGCTGACGGAGATGCGTGCAATGCTGGACAGGCCCCGTGCCTGCATGTCCAACGGAGTGTAGGCCACACCGTTGGCGCCAATGTTGATGCCCTGCAAGCCCAACCGCCGTTTGAGTTCGAACCCATCCCAGTCGTCGAGCGTGAAGGCGATCAAGCCCGATTGATGCTCGCCCAAGTCATGCAAAGAAATACCCGGAACCTCACGCAATGCCTGGCGGATTCTGGCACTTAGCTGCGTAACCCTTTCCCACACGCGCTGAACCCCAAGCCGGTTCATCTCCTGCAACGCATTGCCCAATCCGGCCAATAAGGCATAGGACACTTCGCTGGTTTCAAACCGCCGGGCGTCGTCGCGCAGCTCGAAACCTTCGGCACCCCACGGCGCGGAAAACACGTCGCGCTGAGCCGGGTTCAGGCGCGGCAGGAATGCCGGTCGCACATACAACAGTGCCGTACCCCGTGGTCCGCGCAGGTGCTTGCGCCCGGCGGACTTGAGTACATCGCAGTGCAGTGTCTGCACATCCACCGGCAGTTGGCCGACGGCTTGGCCGGCATCGATAAAGTAGGCAATGCCATGGCGCCTCGCCACGTCGCCGATGGCCTGGGCAGGGTTGATCAGGCCACTGTTGGCGGGCAGCCAGGTCAAGTCGATAAGCTTGACCCGTTCATCGATCATCGCCGCCAGCGCCAGCGGGCACACGGCGCCGCTGGCATCGCAGGGGATCACCTCAATGCGGGCGCCCGCTTGCACGGCCACTTGCATGCTTGCCAGGTTGCCGCCCCATTCATGCCGCCCCACCAGAATCCTGTCCCCCGGTTGCCATGGGCCGAGGGCCTGGAATGCCAGGTTCCAGGCACTCGAGCCGCTGCTGGCGAAGGCGATGGAGGAGGGTGGGGCGTTGAGCAACTGCGCGGCGGCGCGCCGGGCATTGTCCGCCAGCGCGGCACCCTGCTCGCCGGCTTCCATCGGACCGTCGTGGGCCTCGCGCTGCAGTTGCTCGATGATGGCGTCCAGGGTTGCCTGGCTGGGTAGGGACGCGCCTGCATGATTGAAGTGCACCAGGCCCGCTTGGCAGCCCGGTGTGGCCTCGCGCAATTGGCGGATCTCCTGCGGACTCATGGCCGCACCTCGAAGATCGCGTCAACCTCCACCGCCACGCCGGCGGGCAGGCTGGCCACGCCCACCGCAGTGCGCACATGCCGGCCCTTTTCGCCAAGAACGTTGACCAACAGGTCCGACGCGCCATTGGCCACTGCGCCTTGGCGTTGAAAATCGCTGCTGCTGGCAATGAACACCCCCAGGCGCAGGATCCGCACCAGCCGCGACAAGTCATCGCCCAGGGCATCGCTCAGTTGCGCGAGCAGTCCCAGGGCTGCCAGTTCGGCCGCCTGAATGCCTTCCTCATCGCTGAGGGACTCGCCCAACCGGCCCACATAAGTAGGCTTGCCGTCCACCAATGGGATTTGCCCGGAGATAAACAGGTGCTGGTGGCTGACAACGTGATTGATGTAGTTGGCAATCGGCTGGCTGGGGGAGGGCAGCGTCAGGCCCAGAGCATTTGCGCGGGCGCGGAGGGAGTTGCTCATGATCAAGCCTCTTATGAGTGGGAGGCGTGAGCATGTTGGTCTTGATCGACAGCGACAAACGGATAGATCTCACCCGACGTATCGAAATAACTCACGCGTCGGTGCAGGCGTCCTTCAGCCACGCGACGAAGGATTCAGCCGCTGGGCTGATGCCGCCTTGCGGGGCGATCAGCCAATAGCCGATGTCGCTGTGATAGGGCGGCCAATCGAATGCCGGCACCAGGCTGCCGTCCTGCAAACGGCGTTCGATCAAGCGGTGACGACCCATGGCAATGCCTTGCCCGGCCACAGCGGCTTCGACCACGATGTTGTAGTCGTGCAACAACACGCGGGGGTGTGGCTCAAGGTCCACATGGTAATGCGCGGACCAATCGGTCCATTCGAACGGTCGGTGCGAAGTGGCCATCAGCAATGGACCATTGGGCACCTGGCTGGCCTTGAACGCGGGGCTGCACACCGGGGAGATCACCTCGGTCATCAGCCGGCTGGCCTGGACGTCGGCCCAGTCGCCTTTGCCGTAGCGGATGGCCAGGTCGACTTCGGCGGCGGCGACGTTGGCCAGTTGAATGGCCGGCAGCAACTCAACCTGAATAAGCGGGTAGCGGTTGAGAAAACCGGCCAGACGCGGGGCCAGCCACAGAGTGGCGAATGAGGCCAGCAGGCCTATGCGCAATACCGTCGTGTGCGGCGCAACCCGTTGCGCGCGGGTGGCGGTGGCGATTGCATCGAGGGCCGGGCGGATAGTGTCGTAGTACTGTTGGCCATCAGCGGTCAGATCAATCGCACGGGTGCGTCGGATAAACAGCGCTTTACCCAAGTGTTGTTCGAGTTTCTGCACTTGATGACTCAGCGCGCTTTGGGTCACCGACAATTCGGACGCTGCCTTGATAAAGCTCAAGTGCCGTGCCACGGCTTCGAACGCGCGCAGCGCCAGCAACGGCGGAAGGTCTTTGTGCAGTGCCACCTGAATGCACCTCGAACGGTTGGGCAGAAGCGCCGATTTTGGTCGATGGCCTGCCTTTTGTCGTCCGCTGATTTGCCGTGGGGCGGGGTTGGCCGCATTATTGGGGCATTCCCGCAACCACAAAAGCCAAGCCATGAGTGATGAACCCAAGCTGATCGACCTGAATGCCGAACGCGCCAAGCGGGTGCATGACCTTAACGAGAAACGTCTGAATGAAGTTCGCCAGGCATTCGAACAGGCCATGCCCCTTGGAAAAGCCAAGAAGAAACCGAAAAACAAACCTAAAAAGCGTTGAAATGGCCTGCATCTATTGATGCAGGTCAGTTATTTCCCTCCTTTACGCCCCGTCGCGGGCGACATTGATCCCCGTCAATTTTCCAATGTGCCTTCTCCATTAACTTAGCCCCATCGCAACAGGGCAAGCACAGGAGGCCGGTCATGTTTATCGATAATGTGGTGTTTGCCGGAGTGCTGACGGTCAGCCTCATGGTGTTGTTCTTTGTAGGGTTTGGAATTTTTATCTGGAAAGACTCGCATAAGCGTAAAAAACCTTAAGTCTTTCCGGATTACATGAGCACGCAAGGCATTTTGGGCGACTTCGGTCGCCCTTTTTTTTTGCCTGTTATTTAAGCCTGGCATTAATGCGCAGCCATAAAAAAAGGTGCGGTCCTCCTGCGAGGCCGCACCTTTCTTTATTCAGCGCAGGGTGATCAGCTACCCAGCGCCTTGGACGCCAGCCAGAACAACCCGGCCGACAACGCCACCGTCGCCGGCAAGGTCAGCACCCAGGCCATCAGGATGGTCTTGACCGTGCCGCCTTGCAGGCCGCTTTTGTTGGCAACCATGGTGCCGGCAACGCCCGACGACAGCACATGGGTGGTCGACACCGGCAGGCTGAAGATGTTGGCCAGGCCAATCATGCTCGCCGTGGTGATCTGCGCCGACATGCCTTGGGCGTAGGTCATGCCTTGCTTGCCGATCTTCTCGCCGATGGTCAGCACTACGCGCTTCCAACCGACCATGGTGCCCAGGCCCAGGGCCAATGCAACGGCCAGGATCACCCAGAACGGTGCGTACTCGGTGGTGGCGGTCAGGTCTTTGCGCAGCTTGTCGAGGTCGGATTTCTCACGGGCATCCAGGCCTGGCAGCTTGCCGACTTTCTTCGCGGTGTCGTCCAGGCAAAGCAGGTAGCGACGCACTTCGATACGTTGATCGGCGCTCAGCGAATGGTAGTCGGACACACCTTTCAAGGTGTTGACCAGCGCGTTGATGGTCGGCTCGGTCTGTTGCGGGTTGCACTGGAACTTGCCCGGCAGGTCGTCCTTCATGCTTTTGCCCAGGGCCAGGAACTCGCCGAGGGTTTCGTTATTGCGCTGATAGAACTGACTCAAATGCACGGTGGCGTCGCGGGTGCGTTCGATCTGGTAAGTGGTGCTGCCCAGGTCGAGAACGAACTGCGCCGGCACGATACCGATCAGCACCAGCATGATCAGGCCGATACCCTTCTGACCGTCGTTGGAACCGTGCACGAAGCTTACGGCCATGGCCGAGATCACCAGTACCAGGCGGTTCCAGAACGGCGGGTGCTTCTTGTCGTCGAGCTTGCGGCGCTGGTCCGGCGTCTTGTGCATCTTCGACAGCGGGCGCCACCACTTCAGGCCGATCAGCACCAGGGCCGCGACCAGGAACCCGGCCATTGGCGAGAACACCAAGGAGGCACCGATATCGATCGCTTTCTGCCAGTTCACACCGTCAGCCAGGGGGATATCGTTGATCAGTGCGTTGGCCAGGCCGACACCGAGGATCGAGCCGATCAAGGTGTGGGAACTGGAAGCAGGGATACCGAAATACCAGGTGCCGAGGTTCCAGGTGATCGCCGCCGCCAATAATGAGAAGACCATGGCCAGACCATGGCCGGTATTCACATTGATCAGCAGCTCCACCGGCAGCAGATGCACGATGGCGTAAGCGACACCCACACCGCCGAGCAACACGCCGAGGAAGTTGAACACCCCGGAGAAGAACACGGCCAGGTGTGGCGGCATGGCTTTGGTATAGATGACTGTGGCCACCGCGTTAGCGGTGTCATGAAAGCCATTGATGAACTCGAAGGCGAGGACAAAGGCCAGGGCGAGCAACAGGCTCACTAGAACCCACGCATCCAGTCCGCTGAATAAATCGATCATGAAGGTTTTCTGACCCGGTCGTAAGGGGGCGCGATTATGCCAGAAAACCTCGGTAATCGATGCACTAGCTGCTCATCGGTAACATTCATCAATGAAAAAATACCCAGGGACGGCGTGTATCCCAGGGATTCCGGGGCTTTGGCAAGTGTTTGATTTATAAAGCAGAGGGCGTGCGAGGAGGGGGAATGTCACCAAAATGTCATATCGGAAACATTTGTATGAAATTTTACTGGAAGTGGTGAGGTACCAAGGAGCCGGCTGCTAGCCATACGCCAGCAGCCAAGGCCACACCCAGGCTGTAACCGAATCGCTTATGGCTCTTGGGCCTTGAGTTCCTGTTCTATCTTTTGGATTTCCTGGGCAAACGCCTGATCCAGCAGGCTGGCGCGCTTGCGCCACGGTTTGCGCTCAGGTTCAGGCTGGGCGGCGTAGGTGGTGACTTCCCCGCCGTAAACGTCCTTGTAACGTTGTTCCTGGCGCTCAAGTTCCGCGCGCAGTTCATCTTTCGTCACATTGTTACCTAAATGAGTTGAGTGTATTTAAGTTCAAGCGTCATGCCTGATGGCCGCCCCGGATTGTTCAAAGTTGAACCGTTGTCGTGTTCAAGTTTGAAAATACAGAAGACAGACCGTGGCGGTCATTTCAGGCAAGTAGTTGCGCTCGGTCATGCACTGCCTGTGCACGGTTTCGGGCCCGCTTGCGCTAGCAACGTCGAATGGGCCTGAGCACAGGGTGCATTATAGCCGCGCATCTGAATAACACTATCGGCATAGAGTTAAAAAGCTTCAAGGATGTGTGAACATCTTGTGATACCCGCGTGTGCGTATTAATAAAAGTCTGGCGTCAGAAAGTCCGCAACTGCTTTAACGGCGAAGATCGTTTTGTATAACTTTGCGCAGCATCATCAGGTTTGAGCGCTGGGCCTGCCGGGGAGGAATACAACGAGTTGCGATAATCGAATACCCGTTCGATAATCGCCCGGCGTCGTCGCCCCAAGCTTGTATCGCGCGGCCGGCGCGGCTTGTAATACCGGGCAAACCTCCCCTGCGGCTGACAATAAGAGAAGGCATCGAGATGAATGATCAATTGCGCAATTCTTTCGCGTCCGTAGCCCCTCCGATCGTTGCCTCGCCGGCAAAACGCATCCAGGCGTTTACCGGTGATCCCGACTTTATGACCTCCCTGGCCCGCGGCCTGGCCGTGGTGCAAGCCTTCCAGGAGCGCAAACGCCACCTGACCATCGCCCAGATCAGCCATCGCACCGAAATCCCGCGTGCCGCCGTGCGCCGTTGCCTGCACACCCTGATCAAACTCGGCTACGCCACCACCGACGGGCGTACCTATTCGCTGCTGCCCAAGGTCCTGACCCTGGGCCACGCGTACCTGTCGTCCACGCCGCTGGCGGTATCGGCACAGCCCTATCTGGATCGCATGAGCGAGCAACTCCACGAAGCCTGCAACATGGCGACCCTCGAAGGCGATGACATCCTCTATATCGCCCGTTCGGCCACCACTCAGCGCCTGATCTCCGTGGACCTCTCCGTCGGCGGGCGTTTGCCGGCTTATTGCACCTCCATGGGGCGCATCCTGCTGGCGGCGCTGGACGATGCGTCGCTGCAGGACTACCTCGACCACGCCGATCTGCAAACCAAGACCAGCCGTACCCTTACCACGCCTCAAGCCTTGTTCGAATGCCTGCAACAGGTACGTCAGCAGGGCTGGTGCATCGTCGATCAGGAGCTCGAACAGGGCCTGCGCTCCATCGCCGTGCCGGTGTATGACGCCTCCGGCCAAGTGCTCGCGGCGCTGAATGTGAGCACCCACGCCGGGCGGGTCAGCCGCAGCGAGCTGGAGCAGCGTTTCTTGCCCAGTATGCTCAGCGCCAGCCGCGAGCTGAGTGCGCAGCTGTTTGCCTAAGTGTTCGGTGACCGCACAGATCCCGGTCTAATCAATTGACGGTGTTTCCCCCGGCTTATTAATGTGCGGCAGCGCTGTTCCAGCGCCCTTTAATAAGAATGACGGCCCCAGGCCGCCAGCCCGCCATCGGTGTGGAATAAAAATAATGAATCAGCCTTCTGTCGGTACTTCTCTGGACGTGCAGTCCTTTATTAATAGCCAGCCACTGTCGCGCTATCAGTGGCGCGTGGTCATTCTGTGTTTCCTGATCGTGTTTCTCGATGGCCTCGATACGGCGGCCATGGGCTTTATTGCGCCGGCTTTGTCTCAGGACTGGGGCATCGACCGCGCCAGCCTTGGCCCGGTGATGAGCGCCGCGCTGATCGGCATGGTGTTCGGTGCCCTGGGCTCTGGCCCGCTGGCCGACCGTTTCGGGCGCAAAGTCGTGCTAGTAGGCGCGGTGCTGGTGTTCGGTGCGTTCAGCCTGGCTTCGGCCTACAGCAGCAGCGTCGATCAGTTGCTGGTGTTGCGTTTTCTCACCGGCTTGGGCCTGGGCGCGGGTATGCCCAACGCCACCACCTTGCTCTCCGAATACACCCCTGAACGCCATAAGTCGCTGCTGGTGACCAGCATGTTCTGCGGCTTCAACCTGGGCATGGCCGGCGGCGGGTTTATCTCGGCCAAGCTGATCCCCGCGTTTGGCTGGCATAGCCTGTTGTTGATCGGCGGCATTCTGCCGTTGATCCTGGCCGTGGTGCTGCTAGTGTGGTTGCCGGAATCGGCGCGTTACCTGGTGGTACGCAACCGTGGCACCGACAAAGTGCGCCGGACCCTCTCGCCCATCGAACCCAATCTCGTCGCCCAGGCCACCCATTTCAGTGTGCCCGAACAAAAAACCGTGAAGGCACGCAACGTGTTCGCGGTGATCTTTTCCGGCACCTACAGCGCCGGCACCTTGTTGCTATGGCTGACCTACTTCATGGGCCTGGTGATCGTGTACCTGCTGACCAGCTGGCTGCCCACCCTGATGCGCGACAGCGGGGCGAGCATGGAGCAGGCCGCGTTTATCGGCGCGCTGTTCCAATTCGGCGGTGTATTGAGCGCGGTCGGCGTGGGCTGGGCAATGGACCGGTTCAACCCGCACAAGGTCATCGGTACGTTTTACCTGCTGGCCGGTGTGTTTGCTTACGCGGTCGGGCAGAGCCTGGGCAACATCACGTTACTGGCAACCCTGGTGCTGATCGCCGGGATGTGCGTCAACGGCGCGCAGTCGGCGATGCCTTCCCTGGCGGCGCGCTTCTACCCGACCCAGGGCCGCGCCACTGGGGTGTCGTGGATGCTCGGCATCGGGCGTTTCGGCGCGATTCTCGGGGCCTGGATGGGCGCCACGCTGCTGGGCCTGGGCTGGAACTTCGAGCAAGTGCTCACCGCCTTGGTGATTCCCGCCGCACTGGCCACCACTGCGGTTGTGATCAAAGGCATGGTCAGCCATGCCGACGCGACCTGATCGATAGCCTGCCAACAATCAGTTCGATAATCGAACGCTTAGTCGATTATCGGATTGTTCGGCCCATTTGCCCGGCTTAATCTGCAAGCACTCGGCGCGCCCTCAGCGCCTTTTTCGATCAACACCGGGAGCCCGACCCCCATGGCTGAAATCCTTGCCCTGCGTGATGCGGTAAAGCAATTCGTCAACGACGGCGACACCGTCGCACTGGAAGGTTTTACCCACCTCATTCCTACGGCAGCGGGTCATGAAATCATTCGTCAAGGCAAGAAAGACCTGACGCTGGTACGCATGACACCTGACCTGATCTACGACCAGTTGATCGGCGCCGGTTGTGCCCGCAAGCTGATTTTTTCCTGGGGCGGCAACCCCGGCGTAGGCTCCCTGCATCGTCTGCGGGACGCAGTCGAAAAGCAGTGGCCGCAACCGCTGGAGATCGAAGAACACAGCCACGCCGACCTGGCCAATGCCTACGTAGCCGGGGCCTCCGGCCTACCGTTCGCGGTGCTGCGCGCTTACGCCGGTTCCGACTTGCCCAAGGTCAACCCGCTGATCAAGAGCGTGACTTGCCCATTCACCGGCGAAGTGCTGGCAGCGGTGCCGTCGGTGCGCCCGGATGTCACGGTGATTCACGCGCAGAAGGCCGACCGCAAGGGCAACGTGTTGCTCTGGGGCATTCTCGGTGTGCAGAAAGAAGCCGCGCTGGCCGCCAAGCGTTGCATCGTCACCGTGGAAGAAATCGTCGACGACCTGAATGCGCCGATGAACAGCTGTGTGCTGCCGACCTGGGCCCTGACAGCGGTGTGCCATGTGCCCGGCGGCGCGCACCCGTCCTACGCCCATGGCTACAACGAGCGGGATAACCGTTTCTACCAGGCGTGGGACCCTATCGCTCGCGACCGTGAGACCTTTACCGCATGGGTCGACGACTACATCCGCGGCACTGCCGATTTCACTGAGTTCCAGGCCAAGCTGGCCGCCGCACCGGAGGCCAAGTAATGACCTATTCGACCAATGAGATGATGACCGTCGCCGCCGCGCGCCGCCTCAACAACGGTTCGGTGTGCTTCGTCGGCATCGGCCTGCCCTCCAAGGCCGCCAACCTGGCGCGCCTGACCTCATCGCCGGACGTGGTGCTGATCTACGAGTCCGGCCCGATCGGCGCCAAGCCGTCCGTGCTGCCGCTGTCCATCGGTGATGGCGAGCTGGCGGAAACCGCCGACACCGTGGTGCCCACTGGGGAAATTTTCCGTTACTGGCTGCAAGGCGGGCGCATTGACGTGGGCTTCCTCGGCGCGGCCCAGGTCGACCGTTTCGGCAATATCAACACGACCGTGGTCGGCGATTACCACCAGCCCAAGGTGCGTTTGCCGGGGGCCGGGGGCGCGCCGGAAATCGCCGGCTCGGCCAAGAGCGTGTTGATCATTCTCAAGCAGTCGGCGCGCTCGTTCGTCGACAAGCTGGACTTCATCACCTCGGTCGGCCATGGCGAAGGCGGCGACTCGCGTAAACGGCTGGGTCTGCCAGGCGCAGGGCCTGTAGGGATTATTACCGACCTGTGCGTCATGGAGCCGGAGGAGGGCACCCATGAGTTCGTGGTCACCGCGCTGCATCCCGGCGTGACCCGTGAACAGGTGGTGGCCGCCACCGGTTGGGCGATTCGTTTCGCCGAACAGGTCAGCACCACCGCCGAACCCACTGAGGCCGAGCTGACCGCGCTGCGCGACCTTGAAGCCCGCACCGCCGCCGCCCACGGCCAAGCCCCGGGAGAAGCCTGATGCGCGAGGTATTTATCTGCGACGCCATTCGCACCCCCATCGGCCGCTTTGGCGGTGGTTTATCCAGCGTACGCGCCGACGACCTGGCGGCGCTGCCGATCAAGGCGCTGATGGCGCGCAACCCGTCGGTGCAATGGGACGCGGTCGATGAGGTGTTCCTCGGCTGTGCCAACCAGGCCGGCGAAGACAACCGCAATGTGGCGCGCATGGCGTTGCTGCTGGCCGGCCTGCCGGAGAGCGTGCCGGGCGTGACCCTCAACCGTTTGTGCGCCTCGGGCATGGAGGCCATCGGCACTGCGTTTCGTGCCATTGCCAGCGGCGAGATGGAGTTGGTGATTGCCGGTGGCGTCGAGTCGATGTCCCGAGCGCCCTTCGTGATGGGCAAGGCCGATGCCGCGTTTTCGCGCAACATGACGCTGGAAGACACCACCATCGGCTGGCGCTTTATCAACCCGTTGATGAAAGCCCAATACGGCGTGGATGCGATGCCGCAAACCGCCGATAACGTGGCCGACGATTACAACGTCTCCCGCGCCGACCAGGACGCGTTCGCCCTGCGCAGCCAGCAACGCACGGCTGCCGCGCAGGCCGCCGGTTACTTTGCCGAGGAAATCGTGCCGGTGCGGGTCGCCCATAAAAAAGGCGAAACCGTGGTGGAGCGCGACGAGCATCCACGGGACACCACCCTGGAAGCCCTGGCCAAACTCAAGCCGGTCAACGGCCCCGACAAGAGCGTCACCGCCGGCAATGCCTCGGGGGTCAACGACGGCGCGGCGGCGCTGATTCTGGCGTCCGCCGAGGCTGTGCGACAACACGGTTTGACGGCCCGCGCCCGCGTATTGGGCATGGCCAGTGCCGGTGTGGCCCCGCGCGTAATGGGCATCGGCCCGGTGCCGGCGGTGCGCAAACTGTTGGCCCGTCTGGACCTGGCAGTAAGCGATTTCGATGTGATCGAGCTCAACGAAGCCTTCGCCAGCCAAGGCCTGGCCGTGCTGCGTGAACTGGGCCTGGCCGACGATGCGCCGCAGGTCAACCCGAACGGCGGCGCTATTGCCCTTGGCCATCCATTGGGCATGAGCGGTGCGCGGCTGGTCTTGACGGCCCTGCATCAATTGGAAAAAACCGGCGGCCGCAAAGGCCTGACCACCCTATGCGTGGGCGTCGGCCAAGGCCTGGCCCTGGCGATCGAACGCGTCTGAGTCTAATAAGAGAGGATGGCTCCATGAGTGATAAGCCCGGTTACCGGCGCCCCCAGGCGGGCACCCAGCCTGAATACCTGCATCCGGCGTACCAGTCGACGAACCTGCGTTCGCCGTCCAAGCCGTTGGTGTTTCTGCCCCATTCCTTGTCGGAAATCACCGGCCCGACCATCGGCGCCGAGCGGGTCGGTGAGAAGGACAACGACCTCACCGCCCAGCATGACGGTGAGCCCCTGGGCGAACGCATCATCATCCATGGCCGCGTGCTGGATGAAAACGGTCTGCCGGTGCCCGGTATTCTGGTGGAGATCTGGCAGGCCAACGCGGCCGGGCGCTACAACCACCCGCGCGACCTGCACGATGCGCCGCTGGACCCCAACTTCACCGGCACCGGGCGTACCGTTACCGACGCCGACGGGTGGTACCAGTTCCAGACCATCAAGCCCGGCGCCTACCCGTGGGGCAACCACCACAACGCGTGGCGCCCGGCCCATATCCACTTTTCGCTGTTCGGCCCCAGCGTGCTCACGCGTTTGGTGACCCAGATGTATTTCCCCGGCGATCCGCTGCTCGAATACGACCCGATCTACAACTGCGTGCCGGACACCCGTGCCAAGGAACGCCTGATCGCGCGTTTCGATCTGGAAAAAACCATTCCGTCCTATGCCCTCGGCTACCGCTGGGACATCGTCCTGCGCGGCCGCGATGCCACGCCGATGGAGAAATAAGATGACACTCAACGCAACCACGTCCCACACCGTCGGGCCGTACTACCACATTGGTCTGACCTGGCTGAACCGCGAAGACCTGACCACCCCGGCCACCCTTGGCGAGCGCGTGGCGATCAGCGGGCAAGTGGTGGATGGCAAGGGCGAGGTCGTCAATGACGCCATGCTGGAAGTCTGGCAGGCCAACGCGGCCGGCAAGTACAACCACCCCGAGGACGAGCAGGACAAAGCCCTCGACCCGAGTTTTGAAGGCTTCGGCCGCGTGCCGGTGGACGCCGAAGGGCGGTTTCGCTTCACCACCATCAAACCGGGTAGTGTGCCGGGGCTCAACGGCACGACCCAGGCACCGCACTTGGTGATATTGGTGTTTGCCCGTGGTCTGGTGAAGCACTTGCTTACGCGGATTTATTTCGATGGTGAAGCACTGAATGGGGATGACCCGCTGCTGGCCTGTGTGCCCGTGGAGCGCCGGAGTACCTTGGTGGCCAAGCCGGACGCGCACGGTGTGTATCAGTGGAATGTGATTTTGCAGGGGGCCGATAAGGAAACGGTGTTCTTCGATTATTGATTCGTTTGGTAGGGCCTGATCGGGGGCAAGCCCCCTCCCACAGTTGATAGGCGGTGCGGTCAAGATGTGGGAGGGGGCTTGCCCCCGATCAGGCCGTCTCAGGCACCGCTTTCGGAACATGGCTGTTGCAAAGTGTGTCTAGGCTATAACCGTTCCCACTGAGTGAAAACACTATGACCACCACCACCAGTCATTACACCGGCGAAGAACGCAGCAAGCGCATCTTCGCGATTGTCGGTGCCTCTTCCGGCAACTTGGTCGAATGGTTCGACTTCTACGTCTATGCCTTCTGCGCCATTTATTTCGCTCCGGCGTTTTTCCCATCGGATGATCCCACCGTTCAACTGCTTAACACCGCCGGTGTGTTCGCCGCCGGGTTCCTGATGCGGCCGATCGGCGGCTGGCTGTTTGGTCGAGTGGCCGATAAGCATGGGCGCAAGAACTCGATGATGATCTCGGTGCTGATGATGTGCGCCGGGTCGCTGGTTATCGCCTTTCTGCCCACCTACAAGGATATCGGCGCCTGGGCCCCGGCATTGCTGCTGGTGGCGCGGTTGTTCCAGGGGTTGTCGGTGGGCGGCGAATACGGCACCACGGCCACTTATATGAGTGAGGTGGCGCTCAAGGGGCAACGCGGCTTCTTCGCCTCGTTCCAATACGTGACGCTCATCGGCGGGCAATTGCTGGCCGTGCTGGTGGTGGTGATCCTGCAACAGCTGCTCAGCGAAGAGGAACTGCGCGCCTGGGGCTGGCGCGTTCCGTTCGTGATCGGCGCGATTGCCGCGCTGATCTCCTTGTTGCTGCGTCGCACCCTGAAAGAAACCACCAACCAGGAAACCCGCCAGGACAAAAACGCCGGCAGTGTGGCCGCGCTGTTCCGTCATCACAAAGCCGCGTTTATCACCGTGCTGGGCTACACCGCCGGCGGTTCGCTGATTTTCTACACATTCACCACCTACATGCAGAAGTACCTGGTGAACACCGCCGGCCTGCACGCCAAGACCGCCAGCTTCATCATGACCGGCGCGCTGTTCTTGTACATG
The DNA here is from genome assembly GCF_013285305.1 of Pseudomonas rhodesiae. NCBI lineage: Bacteria > Pseudomonadati > Pseudomonadota > Gammaproteobacteria > Pseudomonadales > Pseudomonadaceae > Pseudomonas > Pseudomonas rhodesiae. The sequence goes on from NZ_CP054205.1 coordinate 1,704,082, forward strand.
TGCATGCAGCCGTTGTTCGGCATGCTCTCGGACAAGATCGGCCGACGTAACTCGATGCTTTGGTTCGGCGCACTCGGCACGCTGTGCACGGTGCCGATCCTGTTGACGTTGAAAACCGTGACCAGTCCGTTTCTGGCATTTGTGTTGATTTCCCTGGCGCTGGCGATTGTGAGTTTCTACACCTCCATCAGCGGCCTGGTGAAAGCCGAAATGTTCCCGCCCCATGTTCGCGCCCTCGGCGTCGGGCTGGCTTACGCCGTGGCCAATGCGCTGTTCGGCGGCTCGGCGGAATATGTGGCGCTGGGCTTGAAGTCCATAGGCATGGAAAACACTTTCTACTGGTACGTGACTGGCATGATGGCGGTGGCGTTCCTGTTCAGCTTGCGTCTGCCGAAACAGGCGGAATACCTGCACCACGATCTGTAAGGACTGAGTTATGACGTTGCGCACGAGCAACCAACTGTTCGACGCCTATTTCACCGCCGACAGCATGGCCGAGGTGTTCTGCGACCAGGGGCGCTTGCAGGGCATGCTGGATTTCGAAGCCGCTCTGGCCCGGGCGCAGGCGCGCGTCGGGTTGATTCCGCCAGCGGCCGTGGCACCGATTGCCCAGGCGTGCCTGGCATCGCTGTACGACGTGGATGCCCTCGGCATGGCGATTGCCTCGGCGGGCAACTCGGCGATCCCAGTGGTGAAAGCCTTGGGCAAATTGATTGCCAGCGAGGACGCCGATGCCGAGCGCTATGTGCACCTGGGCGCCACCAGCCAGGACGTGATGGACACCGGCCTGGTCCTGCAACTGCGGCGTGCCTTGGTGTTGATCGAAAGCGACCTGGCGCAATTGGGCGATGTGCTGGCCGCGCAAGCCCAGCGCTATGCCGCGGTGCCATTGGCCGGGCGCACCTGGTTGCAACATGCGACACCCGTGACCCTGGGCATGAAAATCGCCGGATGGCTGGGCGCGGTGACGCGCAGCCGGCAACGTCTGGCCGAACTCAAACCGCGTTTGCTGGTGCTGCAATTCGGCGGCGCCTCCGGCACGTTGGCGGCGTTGGGCGAACAGGCCATGCCGGTGGCCGAAGCCTTGGCCGCCGAACTGCACCTGAGCCTGCCCGATCAACCCTGGCACACCCAGCGTGATCGCCTGGTGGAGTTCGCCAGTGTGTTGGGCCTGATCGCCGGCAGCCTCGGCAAGCTGGGGCGGGACATCAGCCTGCTGATGCAGACCGAAGCGGCGGAAGTGTTCGAACCTGCCGCGCCGGGCAAGGGCGGTTCTTCCACCATGCCGCACAAACGCAACCCGGTGGGCGCCGCCGTCCTGATCAGCGCCGCCACTCGTGTACCGGGGCTTGTGGCCACTATGTTCAGCGCCATGCCCCAGGAACACGAGCGCAGCCTGGGCCTGTGGCATGCCGAGTGGGAAACCCTGCCGCAGATTTGCCGGTTGGTTTCCGGTGCCTTGCAGCAGGCGGTATTGCTGAGCCAGGGCTTGGAGGTCGACCCGGCGCGCATGGCGCGCAACCTCGAATTGACCCAGGGCCTGGTGCTGGCCGAAGCGGTGAGCATTGTGCTCGCCCAGCGCCTGGGCCGCGAAACCGCGCACCATCTGCTGGAGCAATGCTGTCAGCGGGCGGTCGCCGAGGGGCGCCATCTGCGCGCGGTATTGGCGGACGAACCACAGATCAACGCCGAACTGTCCCCCACGGAGCTGGATCGCTTGCTCGACCCGGCCCATTACTTGGGGCAGGCGCACACTTGGGTCAGCCGCGCCGTGACCGATCATTTTGCATTGACTGCCTGAGGAGACTGCTGTGGCTTTTGTACAACTCGCCGAGGGCGACCTGCACTACCAACTGGAAGGCCCGGTGGATGCGCCGGTGTTGGTGCTGTCCAATTCGTTGGGCACCAACCTACGTATGTGGGATACCCAGATCCCGGCGTTCACCGAGCATTTTCGCGTGTTGCGCTATGACACCCGTGGGCATGGCAAGTCGCTGGTGACCGAGGGGCCTTACAGCATCGAGCAATTGGGGCGCGATGTGCTCGCGCTGCTGGATGGGTTGCAGATTCGCCGCGCGCATTTTTGCGGGTTGTCCATGGGCGGCCTGATCGGCCAATGGCTGGGCATTAACGCCGGTGAGCGCTTGCAGCGTCTGGTGGTGTGCAACACCGCCGCCAAAATTGGCACGCCCGAGGTGTGGAACCCACGCATCGAGACCGTGCTGCGCGATGGCGCGGACGCGATGGTGGCCTTGCGCGATGCGTCGATTGCGCGCTGGTTCACCCCCGACTTCGCCGCTGCCAACCCACACCAGGCCAAACTGATCACCGACATGCTCGCCGCCACCTCGCCCCAGGGCTACGCGGCCAACTGCGCGGCGGTACGGGATGCGGATTTACGCGCAAACCTAGGGGCGATCCAGGTGCCGACCCTGGTCATCGCCGGCAGTGAAGATGCCGTCACGCCGCCAGCGGGTGGGCACTTTATCCAGCAACAGGTCAAGGCTGCCGAGTACGCCGAGTTCTACGCCGCGCACCTGTCCAATGTGCAGGCCGGTGCTGCGTTCAGTGACCGGGTGATTAAATTCCTGTTGTGCCGCTAAGGAGCTTTTCGTGGACGAGAAACAACGTTACGCCGACGGCCTGCAAGTGCGTCGTGAAGTGCTGGGCGATGCCCATGTCGACCGCAGCCTCAACGCGTTGACCGAATTCAACAGCGAGTTCCAGGAGATGATCACCCGTCATGCCTGGGGCGATATCTGGACCCGACCGGGCTTGCCCAGGCACACCCGCAGCCTGATCACCATCGCCATGCTGATCGGCATGAACCGCAGCGAAGAACTCAAGCTGCACCTGCGCGCCGCCGCCAGCAACGGCGTGACCCGCGCCGAGATCAAGGAGGTGCTGATGCAGAGCGCCATCTACTGCGGGATTCCGGCGGCGAATGCGACCTTTCACCTGGCCGAGTCGGTGTGGGATGAGCTGGGTGTGGAGTCGCGGGAACCGGTTTGAACAGGGGTTTCCCGCGCAGGCGTGGAGGGCTCGGACCTCAGGTCTATGGATTCTCAAAGACACGTTTGCGTAACGGCAGACCCATCTCCCGCTTCAGGGCATTTTCGGTGAAGGGGGGCGGGTTGGTCGTGGTAGGGGCGGTGTTTGGGTCACCATCAAAGTCAAAAGGTGCTGAGGTGGTTTGCAGGCCCACGGCTTGCCGTTCCAGATTCGGCTCCTCGGTATTATTGTTGGCCGAGTCCGCCGTATTGCCCGGCACAAATGTGCCGGTGGCACCGTTGAACGCGTGGGCCATTTCATGGGCCAGGCCGGTGATTGGGCTGGAAGTTTCGTTATACATGGACAAAGGGTTGTAGAGGATTGTGCCGCGGTCAGCCTTTGCTCCCGGCTGACCGTCAACGATGAAACCTCGCTGTGAAAGCGTGAGCGAGTCCAAGTCACCTCCCGCTTCAAGGTGTTGTTCAATGGATGTGTTGTTGAAACCGTACAGCATGTCATCGCGGGCGCTTAATTCACGGAGGGTAATGGGGGCGTTGTTTTGCTCGGCCAGTTCGTCGGCCTTCTGCAACACGCCTTGGCCGGTCGGCGACATTCGCAACAGCTCCAGATTGTCCTCGAAGTTTTGTTTGAACTCGGCAGAGCCCTCTACTCGAAAGGCTTTTTTTCCGGCGTTACTGGGCTCTACATCGATCCGGCGTGAGTTGAGCGAGCTAACCACGTTGTCTGAGGGCTTGGCGTAGATCGTCGTATTGTCGTGGTAGGACCTGACCCTGTTGCTACCACGGCCGGTGTAGATGACCGCGCTGTCGTGGCTGACCATCAGGTTGTTACCACCGCCACCGTGCATCACGGCGTGGCGCTTTCTAGCGACCATTGTGTCGTCACCGTTTCCGCCGTCCATATGCACCATGCCTTTGGCGAGAGGCGTTACGGCATACATCCTATCGTTGCCATTACCGCCATACAGTGCAGTGCTACCGCTGCCCGCGACCAACAGGTCGTTGCCGTCCTCGCCCGAGGCCGCGCCGCGCCCACTGCCCATGACGATATAGTCGTCTCCTGCGCCACCCCTGATCTGAGTAGTGGCGCCACCGGCATGGGCGTAATCGTTACCGGCGCCCAGGTCGATGCGGATGAGGGGGGTAGTGACGTCGGGGGCAATCACTACAGAGTCGTTGCCGCCGTGGGTTTTGATATGCAGGGGTTGGAACTGCCCCAGGTCGGGTCGCGCGTGTAACTGGAGGGTGTAGGCCTTTGCGTTGACGGTGGCGAGCAACTTTCCTTCGGTGCCCTTGGTGATGTGGATGTTGTCTGCGCGGTTGCCGGTTTCCAGCACGATCTGGGTGGATATCAGGCTTACGTCGCCTTTTTTTGTCGCTGCGAATTCGAAATCCTGGGAGATTTTGACGTTCTTGTCTTGGAACAAAACTTCGTTGTTGATGTAGTTTTTTTCTCCGATTCTGCCAGCCGGAGAAGGCCGGGAGGCGGCGGTGAATGCATCGGAGTCAGGGCGTTTGTACTTGATCTCAACGGACGGCTCTGGCGGCGTCGTTGATGAATGGCCGGAGTAGGTCGTCGGGCGAGATGTGCTTGCGGAAATAGTCATACTGAAGGCTCGGGGTTGTTAACGGATGTGCCTTATCAGTTGGTTTGCACATAAGTCCCGTTCCGCGTGGGGTCTCCTCGATTGCTTTTCGCGATGTTTATTAATGCCACTCGGCTTTGGTTTTAGTGCGAGTCCGCATCCCACACCCAATTCCACACGCCCGGCAGGTGTACGGTGTCATTCACGTCCTTGACCGTACGGGCCAGGGCGGCGCGTTCCAGTGCTGGGTGGTCGGTGTAGAAAGGTTCTGCGGCGGTTTTCATGCCGTTGATGCGGGCGCTGTCCAACAGGATCTGCAAGTACTCCTGCAGGTGCCGCGCGGTGTAGCGGTTGATGTCGTGGAAGGTCACCACCACCGGGATCACGCCGTCCACCGTGGGCAATTCGCCGAGGGCGATGCGCTCGCGCACCACCGACAGTTGCCGATACAGATTGGCGCGTCGGCGTGGGCTGGCATTGAAACCCCAGATCTTGCCGTCATTGGCGCTCAGGTCCGTAAGCAGTACCTGCATACCGTGGCGTTGATAGGCGGCAAAGGTGCGGCGGTCATAGTTCCAGAACGGCGGGCGCACCAGGCGCGGCGGTGCGCCGGTGATGGCGGCGATATCGGCCGCACCCTGGGTGAGGGTGCGTTCCAGTTCGGCATCGTTGAGCCAGCGGTGATTGGTGTGGAAGGTGGTGGCGGTGTGAAACGCCAGCACATGCCCGCCGGCGTACTCGCGTTCCATGGTCTTGCGACCCCGCGAACTGCCGCCTGCGCGCGCGGATTCGGTCTGTAAGAAGAACACCGCCTTGATGCCCGGCAGCACCGGGTTGTGTGCCAGGTCGGCGATCACCGAGCGGGTCGGGTTGTTATAGCCCGAAGCACTGGGACCGTCATCGAAGGTCAACAGAAAGCGGATTGGCGCCTGGGCTTGCAGGCGTTGTTCGGTCTGGGGCGTCAAGGCGATTGGCGCGCTGATGCAGCCGCCGAGGCTCAAGGCCAGGGCAAGCACGGCAGCGGCGAAAGCAAAGGGTTTCATGGTGGGCACGGGCTCGGCAAAGAGGCCGCTGCTGGGCGGATCAGCAGCGGCAGGCGCGCACCATACAGCAAGTGCCGCGCCGGTTTACAGCAGACTGATCGGGTAACTGACGATCAGCCGGTTTTCATCGAACTCGTTGTTGCTGTAGTCGCGGCGCATGCTGGAATTGCGCCAGCGAACCGTCAGGTTCTTCGCCGCGCCGCTTTGCACGGTGTAGCCCACTTCGCTTTCGCGCCCCCATTCCTTGCCATCGGTGACGATGCCGCTGTGCACATTGCTGCCGCTGATATAGCGGTTCATCAGGGTCAGGCCCGGCACGCCGAGGGCGGCGAAGTTGTAGTCGTGGCGCACTTGCCAGGATTTCTCCTGGGCATTGTCGTAGCTTGAGTTGTAGCTGTCGTTGGCCAAGGTGCCGCCGCTGGTGCCGTTGACGCGCATCCACGCGCTGTCGCCGCTGAGCTTTTGCAGGCCCACGTAGAACGTGTTGCCGCCGTATTTGGCCGAGAGCAGGCCGGACCAGGTTTTATTGTCCAACTCGCCCGCGCGGGCGCTGCCGTCTTCTCTGCCATAGAAGAACCCGAGGTTAGCGCCCAAGGTCCAGTCGCCCACGGGCTGGCTGTGGATCAGGTTGACGAACTGTTGGCGGTAAATGTCCTTGAGTTGAGCGTTCCACAGGCCGATCTGGGTGCGCTTGTCGTTGAATACGTATTCGGCGCCTTGGAAGTTGAAGCGGTCCGAGGTAAAGGCCGTTTTGCCCACCATCGACATGTCCGACAGACTGCTGTCGTCGCGCGGGCTGTTAGCGCGGAATTGGCCGCCGTAGAGGGTCAGGCCCTCGATTTCCTTGGATGTGATCTGCCCACCGCGCAAGGTTTGCGGCAGGGAGCGGCCATCGTCGGCGCGCAGGATCGGCAGCACCGGCATCCACTCGCCCACCTTCAGCTCGGTCTTGGACAGCCGTGCTTTGAACGCCACGCCCAAACGCCCGAAGTCATCCGCCGGGCGGCCGTCGTGATCCAACGGCAACAGCTGGGTGCCGCCGGTGCCGCGTCCGCCGTCGAGCTTGAGCGAATACAGCCCCAGGACATCCACGCCGAACCCCACCGTGCCCTGAGTGAAACCGGATTTGGCGTCGAGGATAAAACTCTGCGTCCACTCCTGGGCGCCACCCTGGGTTTTGCTCGGGTTGGTGAAGTTACGGTTGAAGAAGAAATTACGCAGGTTGAGGTTGGCGCTGGCGTCTTCGAAAAAACCGTGGTCTTCGGCGACGGCAGGCAAGGCAAGACTGGCGACAGCGGTGGCCAGCAACAGCCGGCGCGGGTGGAAAGTGCTCATGGTATCGAACCTGTTGTTATTGGGGTTATGCAGGTGGCGGCCATGGTGCGCGGCGGTGCGTGGGCGGTTCAATCGGGGGAGGGCGGGTTGTGGGCGATGATCGAACGCAAGTTGCCGGGCGCTCAGGCCCGGCAGGCTCAGCGTTTGGGCAGATCGATGTGGGTCCAGGGGAACGCCGGCAGGTAATGCTGGGCCGCGATGATCACGGTCACCATCACCACCAGGAACACCGCTTGCCATGGGCTCCAGAACGCCCAATGCAGGCCGTTGAGCCACGGGTAGCCTTCGCTGAAGCGTTGGCTCATATGACCGATGCGTTTTTTGTGCAACAGGTTGATCAACACCATGCCGGCATAGGTGAACGCGCCGAGGACGCCGAGCATCAAGGCGCAGGCCACCAGCATGATCGCTTGCGGCACGCCGTGGCGGATCACCAGCCAATAGTCGTTGGGGTTGAGTCGCTTGGGGATCAAGCGCTGGCTCAGCCACAAGTCCAGCACTCTGTAGGTCGAACTCATCCCGGCCCAGAACTGCGTGACGCGAAAACCGATACCGGCCGGCACCAGTGCCATGAACATAAAGATCGACACCGACATCAAGCCCAGCTTGTCGGGCTTGGAGTGGGCGATGCTCAGGCCGATACCCAGGGCGAACACGGCCCACAACCGGATAAACACTTGGGTGTAGATCGGCCGTGGCACGAATTTGCGCCAGAAGAACAGGTCAGGCTGAGGCAGCCGCTCGATCAGTTGCGGATAACGCCAGGTCAGGGTCTCGGCCAGGTGCTGGCAGGCGTTCCATTCGTTTTCGCCGAAGGTGTCGATGATGCGTTTTTGTTGAGTGGTGGACATCGGCGTCAGCAATAAGCGCGCGGCCAGAGCGTCGGCGGAGTTGCGTCGGGTGTCCTGGGCTTTTTCTTGCAGATGAGTGAAGAAACTCTCCTGCTCACAACGCGACACCAACTGGCGCCACATCCACGCCGGTTCCGGGTACACCCCTTTCTGATCGTCCCAACCAAATGTCTGGCACACCCGTTCGAACAGCGGCACGCTCCATTGGGTGTCATGCAGCAATTGCAGAACGATGCGTTGCCACTGCTGCTGCAAGTCGAATACCTGTAACCAGGCTTGGCTGTTGTACTGGGTCAATTGGCTGATGAACTCGCGTTCGGCCTGTTGCTCCAGCAGTTCTTGCAAGGTGCGGCGATAGTCCTGCAACAGTTCGCCGGTCAGCGCCTCGTATTGCCAAGGGGTCATCGCTACCTGCTGCCACGGCGTCAGCCATTCCAGGTGCTGCGCGGCCCATTGGGCGATGGCGCTGCGTTCGCCGGGGGCATTGAAACAATGGCGCAACAGGCCGGCCTGGAACGCGTCGGCGCAACCCTGTTGCCGAGCCTGCGCCCAGCGTTCATCGAGGTTATGGGCATTGAGGCCGCAGATCAGCGCTTCGGCAGGGTCTGGCGCGGGGGCGTCGAACGGCGCCGGGCTGAGGGGGCGCACGTCCATCAGTTCGGCCAGATCGCTGAGGTTGTCGGGGGCCGCTTCGGCCAGCGGTGCCTCGACGGCCACTGCCTCGGCGTTGTCCATGCGCCAGCGCGCTTCGCTCAGCGCTTCTTCATAGGCCTCGCGCAGGCGCTGGAAGCCGGCGGCGTCTTCATCCGGGCGGCAGCTTTTGAGCAGCCGCGCATAGCTGCGTTTGATGGTGCGCTCGTCGGCATCTTCCGGCAGCTGCAGTACGGTCCAACAATCCATGTGATCTTTCCTCAGCGCCAAAAGCCGTTATCGAGCTGCTCCAGTTGCCGGGTCAGTTCGCTGCGGGCTTCGCGGATGCGGCGTTCGTCCTGGGTGTCGAGCACCTGCTGGAACTGAGCGGCCCAATGCCCGAGTTGTTCGCGCAGCTCACCCAGGCTTTCCTGATAGAGCCGTTCAAGGCGCGCGGTCAGAACGGTGTTGACCTGCTGGTCACGCGGATGAATCTTCAGTAGCGCCAGGGCTTGCAGGCGCTGCTGGATTTCCTGCGGGCTGAGCACACCTGGGTTGTTTTCGATCACCAGGGAATGTTGCTCGCCGGTCAGCGGGATATTCACCTGGGCTTCCAGCAGGCCGTTGTTGTCGTAGGTAAAGCGTACGTCCAGGGAGACTTCACCTGCCTTGCGCTTGGGCACGGCGATTTCCAGTTGGCCCAGTTCGATGTTGTCTTTCACCAAGCGGCTTTCGCCTTGATAGATCTTCAGCAGCACGCGGCTCTGGTCATCGTGCAGGGTGACCACACTTTTGACCCGGCTCACCGGCACGCTGCTGTTGCGTTCGATCAGGGGCAGGTAGTGGCCGCTTTCGATATGGCCGCCGTATTGGTTCGAGGTTTCGATGCCCAGGGTGTAGGGGCACACGTCGGTCAGCACCACTTCTTCCAGCGCGGCGGAACGCGCTTTGAGGGCGGCCTGGATTGCGGCGCCGTGGGCCACCACTTGGTCGGGGTCGAGGCTGATGGAGGGAAAACGCCCGAACAACCCGGCGGCGAGTTTGCGCACCAGCGGCATGCGCGTGGTGCCGCCCACCAGCAGGATTTCATCCAGGTCACTGACACGAATGCGCGCATCGCGCAGGGCGCGCTCGATTGGCGCGCGCAGGCGCTCCAACAGCGGCGTGTAGAGCTTGGCCAGCTCCGCTTGAGTGATGGTTTTTACCCACTGCTGGCCATCGACGCGCAGGGTGAAGTCGGCGCTGTCATCTTGGCCCAATGCCTTGCGTACGCGTTCGGCCTCGCGGCGCAAGGCGTGCAGCACGCTGCTGGTGGGCGGAAAGCCTTGGGCGTTGCGCTGGCTGTCGACGAAATGCTCCAGCAGCAGCGTGTCGAAATCTTCGCCGCCCAAGAAATTGTCGCCGGCGCTGGCGCGCACTTCCATGACCCCTTCGAACAGTTCGATGATCGACACGTCAAACGTGCCGCCACCGAGGTCGAACACCAGGAATGAGGTTTCTTTGTCGCGTTGATGCAGGCCGTAGGCGAGGGCGGCGGCGGTGGGTTCGTTGATCAGTTTTTCAACGTTGAGCCCGGCCAGCTCACCGGCAATGCGCGTGGCTTTGCGTTGGCCGTCGCTGAAGTACGCGGGCACGCTGATCACGGCTTCGGTGACGGTGTGGCCGTAGGTGCGCTCGATGTCTTCTTTCAGGCTTTTGAGCACCAGTGCCGAGAGTTCTTCCGGGCGGAACGAACGGTCGCCCAGGCGCACTTCGGTGGCGCTGCCCATGTAGCGCTTGAACAGCGACGTAGTCAGGTGCGGGTGAGTGTGCAGGCGCTCCTTGGCGGCCTGGCCGACCAGCACGCGCCCCTGATCATCCAGCCCGACTACGCTCGGGGTGAGCAATTGGCCAAGGGCATTGGGCACCAATTCGGCGGCGTCACCGCGCCAGACCGCTGCGAGACTGTTGGTCGTCCCCAGGTCGATTCCTACGATCATTACGACAAGCTCCCTCTGTGGTCTGTAAGAATCTGTAACCAATTTTCCCGAAAGGTTGAACGCAAAGCAAGACGGTGGCCGCTGACCCGAGCGGGCTGGCGGTATTTGCCGTCGCGAACGGGCTGCTCAACCTTTCAACCTTACGTTTCACCGCTGCGGTGTCTACTGTCAGGGTTGACAGTAGAACACGGGTTTTTCAGGGCGTAGTTTTGTGGTGGTCACAGTAGATGTTGAAGCACGCGAGGGAGGAAAACTCATGAGCTTCGGAAAAGATATAGGAGAGATCTTAACGTCCGGGGACAGGTTCGAGGCGAACTTGATCATTGATCACGGAAAGCCGGTGCCGATTAAATTTGACCACCTTGAGCTGGAGTCCTACATCAAGGGGTTGCAACTACGTATTCGCCTCGGCATCGAGGATAACCCCGGCTCCAAGAATGAGCTGACCCTTGAAGCCGACAAAGGTGAGCTGAAGGCACCCATGACATATCCGATCGGCCCGGGCCAGTTCATCCGTGCTCATTTTGGTCTGGAAGGTTATGTGGAGTACCTCCCTTCATCGTATTGGGGGAGTTTGACCGTCAACCGTCTCGAAACTGATGAGGCTAATAATAAAACTTCGATGGATCTCAGCTTCTCAATCGGTTGGAAGGCCACTGATGGCCGAGAACTGGAGGTCGATTGTTCAAAGCTTGAGATCAGCCAATGAGTTCATTGTGATACTGAGAAAAACGCACATAAAAAAACGCCTCCTGTCAGGGAGGCGTTTTTCTTGACGACGGCGTTATCAGAACGCCTTGAACGCCGGCGCTTCTTCTTTCAGCGGTTCATTCTTCGCAGTCTGCTCGTTCCAGCCACCGCCGAGGGCCTTGTACAGGTTGACCTCGCTGGTCAACTGCGCGAGGCGGTCGGTGATCAGCGATTGTTGCGCGCTGAACAGCTGGCGCTGGGCATCGAGGAACGTCAGGTTGCTGTCCACACCGATGCGGTAGCGACGCTCGGCCAGGCGGTAGTAATCCTGGTTGGCCTCGACGAAACCGCGTTGGGCTTCCAGTTGCTGCTTGTAGGTCGCCCGCGCGGCAAGGCCGTCGGAGACTTCCTGGAAGCCGGTCTGAATCGCCTTCTCGTAGTTCGCCACGTTGATCTCTTTCTGGATCTTCGAGTAGTCCAGGCTGGCGCGCAGGCTGCCGGCGTTGAAGATCGGGATGTTGATCTGCGGCGCGAACGACCAGGTGCCCGAGCCGCCTTTGAACAAGCCGCCCAGGTTCGGGCTGGCGGTGCCGGCGCTGGCGGTCAGGCTGATGCTTGGGAAGAACGCTGCACGGGCTGCGCCGATATTGGCGTTGGCGGCCTTGAGGTTGTACTCGGCCTGCACAATGTCGGGGCGACGTTGCAGCAGGTCCGACGGCAAGCCGGCCGGCACTTCGCTGAGCAGGTCATCCGACAGCGGCTGGCTGGCCAGATTGGCCGGCAGGCCGGTGCCCAGCAGCAGGGTCAGGTTGTTTTCGTCCTGGGCCACCTGGCGAGTGTAGCGGGCCAGTGACACCCGGGCGTTTTCCACCGAGGTGCGCGCCTGGCTGAGGTCGAGGGCCGAGGCCACGCCGACTTCGTTGCTACGCGAAGTCAGCTTGTAGCTCTGCTCGAACGCGGCGAGGGTGTCCTGGGTCAGCTTGAGCAGTTCCTTGTCGGCCTGCCAGGTCAGGTAGGCATTAGCCACACTGGCCACCAGGCTGATCTGGGTGCTGCGCCGCGCTTCTTCGGTGGCGAAGTACTTTTGCAGGGCTTCTTCACTCAGGCTACGCACGCGACCGAACAGGTCCAGCTCGTAGGAGCTGATCCCAAGACCGACCGAGTACTGGCTGGCGATCCTCGATTCGCCGGTCTGCGACAGGCGAGCCGGGGTGCGCGAGCGCTCACCGCTGCCCGTGGCCGAAACGGCCGGGAACAGGTCGGCGCGCTGGATGTTGTACTGCGCAGCGTAGGCATCGATGTTCAGGGCCGCGACACGCAGGTCGCGGTTGTTCACCAGTGCGGTCTGGATCAGCTGTTGCAGGGCAGGGTCATGGAAAAACTGCTTCCAGCCTTGCTCGGCGGCAGCCTGACCCGGCGCCTGGGCCGACGAATACGCCGGCCCCTGCGGGTACTGCGCTGCTACCGGCGCGTCGGGGCGCTGGTAGTCAGGGATCAGCGAGCAGCCACTGAGCACGAAGGCTGTGACGGCTAGGGAAAGTAGCGACTTGCTCATTGGCCAGCCTCGTTAGAAGTTTGCTTGGTTTCGGGTTCTTTGCGGTTGCCGATGGCCGACACGGTAGCGAAGAACAGCGGCACCCAGAAGATCGCCAGGACAGTGGCGGTGATCATGCCGCCAATGACGCCGGTACCGATGGCGTGCTGGCTGCCTGAACCGGCGCCCGAGGAGATCGCCAGGGGCAGTACGCCGAGGATGAACGCCATGGAGGTCATGATGATCGGCCGCAGACGCATGCGAGACGCTTCGATAGCCGACTCGACGATGCCTTTACCCTGTTCGTGAAGCTCTTTGGCGAACTCCACGATAAGGATGGCGTTTTTCGCTGCCAGACCCACCGTGACCAACAGGCCCACCTGGAAGAACACGTCGTTGGACAGCCCGCGCATGCTGGTGGCGATCAACGCACCCACCACGCCCAGGGGTACTACCAACACCACCGCAATCGGGATCGACCAGCTCTCGTACAGTGCCGCCAGGCACAGGAACACCACCAGCAGCGACAGCGCATACAACGCCGGTGCCTGGGAACCGGACAAGCGTTCTTCGTACGACAGACCCGTCCAGGCATAGCCCACGCCCGCCGGCAGTTGCTTGGCGATGCGTTCCACTTCGGCCATTGCTTCACCGGTGCTGTAACCCGGTGCCGGGGTGCCGAGGATTTCCATCGCGGCCACGCCGTTGTAACGCGAGAGCTTCGGCGAACCGTAGATCCACTTGCCGGTGGCGATGGCCGACAACGGCACCATCTTCCCGGAGTCGCTGCGCACGTACCACTTGTTCAGGTCTTCTGGAGACATGCGGCTGGCGGCTTCACCTTGCACGTACACTTTCTTCACGCGACCACGGTCGATGAAGTCGTTGACGTAGCTGCCACCCAGGGCAATCGCCAGGGTCTGGTTGATGTTGGATAGGGAGATGCCCTGGGCGCTGGCCTTCTCGTCGTCAACGGTGAGTTCGTATTGCGGCTCATCGTTCACGCCGTTGGGGCGCACACCGGCCAGGATCTTGCTCTGTGCCGCCATGCCCAGGAACTGGTTGCGCGCGGCCATCAACTTCTCATGACCGACACCGCCCTGGTCTTGCAGGAACACGTCGAAACCGGTGGCGTTACCCAATTCCAGTACCGACGGCGGCACGATGGCGAACACCATGGCGTCCTGGAACGTCTGCATGAAGTAACCCTGGGCGCGCTTGGCGATCTCGAACACCGAGGTGGACGCATCACGCTCGTCCCACGGCTTGAGCATCACGAACGCCAGGCCGGAGCTTTGGCCACGACCGGCGAAGTTGAAGCCGTTCACGGTAAACACCGATTTGACGCCTTTGCCTTCGCCCGGCTCACCTTCTTTATCGTTGAGCAGGAAGATACGCATGTCGTCGATGACTTTCTGCGTGCGTTCAGCGGTGGAACCGACCGGTGTTTGCACCTGGGCAAAGATCACGCCCTGGTCTTCGTCGGGCAGGAACGCCGCCGGGATGCGCATGAACAGCCAGATCATGCCGGCGAAGATCAGCAGGTACACCAGGAACGCCGGGATCTTGTGCTTGATCATGTTGCCCACGCCGCGCTCGTAGCTCACTACGCTACGGTCGAAGGTGCGGTTGAACCAGCCGAAGAAACCACGCTTGGGTTGGCCGTGCTTCTCGGGATCGATCGGCTTGAGCATGGTGGCGCACAGCGCCGGGGTGAAGATCAGGGCAACCAGTACCGACAGCGCCATGGCCGAAACGATGGTGATGGAGAACTGTTTGTAGATCACCCCGGTGGAACCGCCGAAGAACGCCATCGGCAACAGTACCGCCGACAGTACCAGGGCAATACCTACCAGGGCGCCCTGGATCTGGGTCATGGATTTGACCGTCGCTTCTTTAGGCGACAGGTGTTCCTCGGCCATCACCCGCTCGACGTTTTCTACCACCACGATGGCGTCGTCCACCAGCAGGCCGATGGCCAGGATCATGCCGAACATGGTCAGGGTGTTGATGGTGAAACCGAACGCCGCCAGGATGCCGAACGTCCCCAGCAATACCACCGGTACGGTCATGGTGGTGATGATGGTGGCGCGGAAGTTTTGCAGGAACAGGAACATCACCAGGAACACCAGCACGATCGCTTCGACCAGGGTGTGCACTACACCGGAGATCGATTCGGTCACCACTGGGGTGGTGTCATACGGCACCACCGCCTTCATGCCAGGCGGAAAGAACGGTTCCAGCGACGCCACGGTGGCGCGGATAGCCTTGGCGGTATCCAGGGCGTTGGCGCCGGATGCCAGTTTGATCGCCATACCGGAGGCCGGCTTGCCGTTGAACTGCGCGCTGATGCTGTAGGTCTGGCCGCCCAGCTCGATGCGCGCGACGTCCTTGAGGCGAACCTGGGAGCCGTCGGTGTTGACCTTCATCAGGATGTTGCCGAACTGCTCGGCGGTCTGCAGGCGTGTCTTGCCAATGATGGTGGCGTTCAGCTGGGTGCCGGGCAGGGCAGGCAGGCCGCCCAATTGGCCGGTGGCCACCTGTACGTTCTGTGCGGCGATGGCGGTGCTGACGTCGACCGGGGTCAACTGGTAGTTGTTCAGCTTGGCCGGGTCGAGCCAGATACGCATGGCGTACTGGGAACCGAACACCTGGAAGTCACCCACGCCGGCTGTCCGCGAGATCGGGTCCTGGATGTTGGACACGATGTAGTTGGACAGGTCGTCCTTGGTCATGCTGCCGTCTTCGGACACCAGACCGATCACCATCAGGAAGTTCTTCACCGACTTGGTCACGCGGATACCCTGTTGCTGCACTTCTTGCGGCAGCAGCGGGGTGGCCAGGTTCAGTTTGTTCTGCACCTGCACCTGGGCGATGTCGGGGTTGGTACCCTGGTTGAACGTTACGGTGATGGTCATGCTGCCGTCGGAGTTACTGTCCGAGGACACATACCGCAGGTTGTCGATACCGTTGAGCTGTTGCTCGATCACCTGCACCACGGTGTCCTGCACGGTTTGTGCGGACGCGCCTGGGTAGGTCACCTGGATATCGATGGCGGTCGGCGCGATGGCCGGGTATTGGTTGATGGGCAACTTCAGGATCGAGAGTGCCCCGACCAGCATGATCACCAGGGCAATCACCCAGGCGAAAATGGGACGGTCGATAAAGAATTTCGACATGGGTTACTCCCCTTTGCCAGCAGCGGCAGCAGGAGCAGCGGTACCGGCGGGCTTGGCGTTGTCCGCGTCCTTGACCTTGACCTCGGCGCCCGGCTTGACGTACTGCAAGCCTTCGGTGATCACACGGTCACCGGCGTTCAAGCCTTTTTCCACCAGCCAGTAGGCGCCGGCGGTACGGTTGGCCACCAGCTCGCGTTGCTCGACCTTGTTGTCCGCATTGACGATCAACGCCGTCGGAGTGCCTTTGAGATCGCGGGTCACGCCTTGCTGCGGTGCCAGGATCGCCTTGCTGTTCACACCGGCTTGCAGTTGGGCGTGCACGAACATGCCCGGCAACAGGGTGTGATCGGGGTTGGGGAACACGGCGCGCAGGGTTACGGAACCGGTGGTCTGATCGACCGACACTTCGGAAAATTCCAGTTTGCCGTCGTGCTTATAGTCGCTACCGTCTTCCAGGGTCAGCTTGACCTTGGCGGCATTGGCCCCGGCTTTCTCCAGTTGGCCGCTTTCCAGGTCGCGGCGCAGTTTCAGCATTTCGGCTGAAGACTGAGTCACGTCGACGTAGATCGGGTCCAGTTGTTGGATCACGGCCATGGCATCGGCCTGGCCATTGCTGACCAGTGCGCCTTCGGTCACCGAAGAACGGCCGATACGCCCGGAGATCGGCGCGAACACTTTGGTGTAGCGCACGTTGATCTGGGCGGTTTGAACGTTTGCTTCGGCGGTCATGCGATTGGCGACGGCAGTGTCGTATTCCTGACGGCTCACGGCCTGCTCATCCACCAACTGCTTGTAGCGGTCGCTGATGGATTTGGTCTGGCTCAGGCTGGCCTGGGCGCTTTTCAGGGTGGCTTCATAGACCGACGGGTCGATCTGATAAAGCTGCTGGCCTTCCTTCACGTCCGCGCCTTCCTTGAACAGGCGCTTGAGAATGATGCCGTTGACCTGCGGGCGAACTTCCGCGATGCGGAAGGCCGTGGTGCGGCCCGGCAGTTCAGACGTCAAGGTGAACGGTTGCGGTTGCAGGGTGACGACGCCGACCAGAGGGGTTTGAGCGGGCGGAGCCGCTTCTTCCTTTTTACATCCGCTGAGCAGCGATGCCAGGGCGACGGCAGTGACCAGAGCGGTAACAGCTGGCTTAAGTTGCATGAAGATCCTCGGGTCAGGCGCGCAGGGTGCGCACAAGAAGTGTGGAAGGGTAAAAAACAAGCCGTGAGTAGATAAGTAGCTTGCTACGCAATATACTTACGTTCATGGTTGTTTGTAAACTCTTGACAGGCTTTGCGGATTGTTGACAAAGCAATGTCCAAAGCCTCGATTTTAGTACGTTCGGTGCCCATGACGGCGTCGTCCCACAATTATTCAGATGATCGTTAACATCTATTAACACTGCGTTAACGATAGTCCCACGTGTTCTGATTGAGGTTTTACTGCCATGGTTCGTCGCACCAAAGAGGAAGCTCAGGAAACGCGCAGCCAGATTCTCGATGCCGCCGAGCAAGCCTTTTACGAGCGCGGCGTTGCGCGCACCACGCTGGCAGACATCGCCGCGTTGGCCGGCGTGACGCGGGGCGCTATCTATTGGCATTTCAGCAATAAGTCCGACTTGCTCCAGGCCCTGCTCGATACGTTGCACGAGCCGCTGGACGAGTTGGCGCGGGCCAGTGAAAGCGAGGATGAACTCGACCCGCTGGGCTGCATGCGCAAACTGCTGATTCGTTTGTTCCATCAAGTGGCCCTGGATCCGAAAACCCGACGCATCAATGAGATCTTGTTTCATAAGTGCGAATTCACCGACGAAATGTGCGACATGCGTCGTCAGCGTCAAACCCACAGCCTGGAATGCAACCTGCGTATCGGCCTGACGCTGCGTAACGCGGTCCATCGCGGGCAACTACCGGAAAACCTCGACACCACGCGGGGAGCCGTGTGCCTCCATGCGTACATCAACGGGCTGATCGGCCAATGGTTGCTGGTACCCGACAGCTTTCAATTGCAGCAGGAAGCCGAACGTTGGGTAGAGGCCGGGCTGGACATGCTGCGCTTGAGCCCCAGCCTGCGCAATTGAGACAAAATGCGTAATTGCGTCCAGTTGTGTCAACAGTAAAGCCTAAGGACGGTCAATCGTCCTTCTGACTTATTCGTGGGGTGACTTTATATACGGGCTGGCCGGCGCTTGATAGGTAGCCGCCTAAGTATTTTGTAGGGATTTTGTTGCAATGCTGTGAAGGAATGTTACCTAGGGCAAAGTGAGAGGGGGCGTGCCCCCGATAGCAGAGTGCTGGGCAGCTTATAGCCGACCCACCGCTATCGGGGGCAAGCCCCCTCCCACATTTGCTTAGTGTTTTAGGCGATTACAGCGGCAGGGTCGGGTAGTCGATATAACCGACCGGGCCTTTGCCATAGAAGGTTTCCGGATGGGCTTCGTTCAGTGGCGCATCGGCCTCCAGACGAGCCGGCAGGTCCGGGTTGGCAATGAAAGGCACGCCGAACGCCACCGCATCCGCTTTACCCTCGGCCAGCCACGCATTGGCGCTGTCCTTGGTGAAGCGTTCATTGGCGATGTACGCGCCGCCGAAGGCTTTTTTCAGTTGCGGGCCAAGGCTGTCGGCGCCTTCTTTTTCACGGGAGCAGATAAACGCGATGCCGCGCTTGCCCAGCTCAGTGGCGACATAAGTAAAGGTTTCTGCCAGGTTGGCATCGCCCATGTCGTGCGAGTCGGCGCGGGGTGCCAGGTGCACGCCCACGCGGCCGGCGCCCCAGACTTCAATGGCCGCGTCGGTCACTTCCAGCAGCAGGCGTGCACGGTTTTCCAGGGAACCGCCGTACTGGTCGGTGCGCTGGTTGGTGCTGCTCTGCAGGAACTGGTCGAGCAGGTAGCCGTTGGCGCCATGGATTTCCACACCGTCGAAACCGGCGGCCTTGGCGTTCTCGGCGCCGGTACGGTAAGCGTCGACGATGTCGGCGATTTCAGCGGTTTCCAGGGCGCGCGGGGTCGGGTAGTCGGCCAGCGGACGCACCAGGCTGACGTGGCCCTTGGGTTGGATCGCACTCGGCGCCACTGGGGTTTCGCCGTTCAGGTACGACGGGTGGGAAATGCGCCCCACATGCCACAGTTGCAGGAAAATCTTGCCGCCGGCGCCGTGCACGGCTTTGGTCACGTTGGCCCAGCCGCGCACCTGGTCGTTGGACCAGATACCGGGGGTGTCCGGATAGCCCACGCCCATCGGCGTGACGGAAGTGGCTTCGCTGAGAATCAGCCCGGCAGACGCACGCTGCACGTAGTACTCGGCCATCAGCGCGTTGGGTACGCGACCGGCGTCGGCGCGGCAGCGGGTCAGCGGGGCCATGATGATGCGGTTCGACAGCTCCACGTCACCCAGTTTGATCGGATCGAAAATAGTCGTCATCGCACAATACCTTCTCTAGTTACTTGGATCAGTTGGTCGCAGGGGCCAGGTCGGCATCGCCGCTCTGACGGAAAGTTATCAAGGTCACCAGCAGGGCAAGGATCGCCAGGGCAGCGGCCGCCAGCGGCACACTGGTCAGGCCGAAACCATGGGCGATCACGCTGCCACCGACCCAGGCGCCGAGGGCGTTGCCGATGTTGAACGCGCCGATGTTCAAGGTGGACACCAGGTTCGGAGCGGCCTTGCCGAAGGTCACCACGTTGATCTGCAGCGCCGGCACGGCGGCGAACGCGGCGGTGGCCCACAGGAACAGGGTGATTTCGGTGGGGATCACGGCGACGCTGGTCCAGCTCAGTGCGGTGGACACCACCGCCATGCTGATAAATACGCCAATCAGCGTGGCCGCCAGACGTTTATCCGCCAGTTTTCCGCCGATGATGTTGCCCACGGTCAGGCCCAGGCCGATCAGCAGCAGGGTCCAGGTCACGCCTTTGGGCGACACCCCGGTGACATCGCCCAACAGCGGTGCCACATAGGTGAAGAGGGTGAACATGGACGCGGCGAACAGTGCCGTCATGCTCAGCGACAGCCAGATACCAGCACCCTTGAGGGCGGCCAGTTCGGCGCGCATGTCGAGCTTTTCTTCATCGCGCTTGGCCGGCAAGAAGCGGATCAGCCCGATCAGCGCCACCACACCGATCACGGTCACGGCCCAGAAGGTCGAGCGCCAGCCGGCTTGCTGGCCCAGTGCGGTGCCCAGGGGCACGCCGAGGACATTGGCCAGGGTCAAACCGGTGAACATCAGGGCTACGGCCGAGGCCCGCTTGTTGGCCGGCACCAGGTTGGCCGCCACCACCGAACCAATGCCGAAGAACGCGCCGTGGCATAGCGCGGTGACCACGCGGGCAAACATCAGCACGTTGTAGTCGCTGGCCAGTGCGCAGAGCAGGTTGCCGATAATGAAGATCCCCATCAACGCGACCAGCGCCGCCTTGCGTGGCAGTTTGGCCGTGGCCAGTGCCATAAATGGCGCGCCAATGGCCACGCCCAGGGCGTAACCGGTGACCAGCCAACCGGCGCCAGGGATCGATACGCCGAGGTCCGCTGCCACATCGGGCAGCAGGCCCATGATGACGAACTCGGTGGTGCCGATGGCGAAGGCGCTCAAGGCCAGGATGAGGAGCGAGAGGGGCATTTGTGGATCCTTTTTACAGCGGTTCAGCGCTGAGTTCAGTGATAAGCGCCGTGAGGAAGGCTTGGATCGCTTCCTCATTGCGTTTGAAAAAGTGCCACTGCCCGGCCTTCTGGCTGCTGATCAGACCCGCCCGTTGCAAGGTGGCCAGGTGGGCCGACACGGTCGACTGGGACAAGCCGCAGCGCTGGTCGATCTGCCCGGCACAGATGCCGTATTCGTGGTTGTGCAATTGCTCGGGGAATTGCACTTTTGGGTCTTTGAGCCAGTTGAGGATGTCTCGCCGTACTGGGTGCGCCAGGGCTTTTATTATTTCGTCGAGGTCGATGGACATGGCAGTGTGCTCGGTGTCGTAAAGCGTTATATCGCGATGAGGCGAACTTTAAATCGGTATATCCCGATATACCAATACGATTTAGCTCTGAGATCAGCTCAAATCGGTATATCGGGTTATAACGATACGTTGGCGGCAGTGCTAAACTGCGCGCCATGAATTATCTCGCACATCTGCACCTGGGCGGCCAACTTCCTGCGCAACTGCTGGGCAGCCTGTATGGCGACTTCGTCAAAGGCCGTCTGCAGGGCCAGTTCAGCCCATCCATCGAAGCGGCGATCCAGTTGCATCGCTCGATCGACCGGTTTACCGACAGCCATCCGTTGGTGGGGCAGGCGTTGTCGCGCTTCAGCCTGACCCGTCGGCGCTATGCGGGGATTGTTCTGGACGTGTTCTTCGATCACTGCCTGGCGCGGGATTGGACCTTGTATGCCGACCAGCCGCTGGAGCACTTCACCTCGCAGGTATACCGCGTATTGGCTGCCGAACCGCAGTTGCCCGGGCGCTTGGCGCAGATTGCGCCGTTTATGGCGGCCGATGATTGGTTGGGCTCGTACCGTGAATTTGCGGTGATGGAGCAGGTGTTGCGTGGGATTTCGCGGCGGCTGACGCAGCCTGAGGCGTTGGGGCAGGCGATGCGAGAGTTGCGACTTTTATATGAACCGTTGAGTGAAGACTTCCGGCGCTTCTACCCTGAATTGCAGGTGTTCGCACAGTCTCAACTGACAACATCAAACTAAATGTGGAGGAGGGGGCTTGCCCCCTCCCACATTTGTTTCAAGCTGCGAACGCTGGTCGTGCCGCTACTTGTTCTACCTCCGGCACCGGCCCAAACAACACCTTCTGTACCGCCTGCTGCGCCTGGTAAGCCAGCGCCGCGCGTTCCTGCCCGGCGCACGCAATCGGTGTGAGCACATGAATTTCCACATCGCCCTGGTCATTGGCGAACAACCGCATCAGGTGCGAGAGCAAGTCGTCATCGCCGATAAACGGCGCCAGGGGATCGACCTGTCCGTCACGCAGGTAACGGATCGCCACCGGTTGCAGCGACACGTCCGCATCGATGGCGCTGGCCAGCAGGCGCCCGTGGAAGGTGCGCAGGCTGCGACCGTCGGTGGTGGTGCCTTCGGGGAACATCAGCAGCGGGTGCTGTTGTTCCAGGTGGCGGGTCATTTGTTTGCGGATTAGTTGGCTGTCGCCCGAACCCCGGCGGATAAACAGGCTACCAGCCTTGGCCGCCAGCCAGCCGGCCACCGGCCAGGTGCGCACTTCGGCCTTGGACAGGAACGACATCGGCGCCACGGCGCCCAACAGCGGAATGTCGGTCCAGGACACGTGGTTGCTCACCCACAGCATCGGCTGCGTCGGCAACTCACCGTGTACCGTTACGCGAAAGGGTAGGGCGTTGGTCAGCCTCGCCATGAAAAACCGCGACCAGCGTTGGCGCCGCACCATCGAGTTGGCGATGCCCAATCGCTCGAACACACCGAACACGCTGGCCATGCTCAAGCCCAGCGCCACCACCAGCAACACCCGGGCGATGCGCCCGTACACGCGCAGGCGGCTCATCACATGGCCGCCTTGAAATGGCGCGCATACCGTGGGCACAACTCGTCGCGCTTGAGCAGGATAAATACGTCGGCCACCTGGAAATCCTCATCCCAGCACGGCTCGCCGCAGATCTTCGCCCCCAGGCGCATATAGGCCTTGAGCAGCGGCGGCATTTCGGCGATCACGTTGGACGGCAGATCCAGGGCCGGCAGTGGTTTTTTCGGCTCGGCGCGCAGGTGCTCGTTGCACAGATAGCGTTCGCGCAGACGCTGCATGATCGCGTGGGCCTGGATGCCGCCGTCGTGCATGGGGATGCTCGCGCAGCCCATCAAATAGCTGTAGCCGCCCTGGTTGAGCACTTCGGCCAACTCACCCCACAACACGGCGATGGTGCCGCCGTTGCGATAGGCCGGGTCGACGCAGGTGCGGCCAATCTCCAGGATCGGGCCTTTGAGATGGAGCAAGCCATGCAGGCTGAATTCTTCTTCACTGTAGAACCGCCCCAGAGTGCTGGCGGCCTGGTGGTCGAGCAAGCGCGTGGTGGCTACCAAGCGACCGGTGTTCAAGTCCCGCACGCCGATATGGCTGCAGTGCACATCATAATCATCCATGTCCAGGCCATGTTCCGCGCCTTTCAGCTTGGCATTGAACTCGCCGCTGAATACGTTGAACCGCAGGGCCTGGGCTTCCTGCAAAGCCTGGGCGCCGATCAGGCGTTCGGCTTGCAGACGGCGTTCATTGCCGGTGTCGCTGATGCGGGCGATCTGAGTCATGGCGAGTCTCCGAGTGCCGGCCACGTTTCGGCCGGTCGACTTTGTTGTCCAAACTCAGGCTATGGAGGCCCGGTGTCATCTCCATGAAGTTATGGTGACGCTTGGATGACAGGCACTGTGTCGTCAATCTGTCATCCACCGGCGCTAGGCTCGCGGGTTTGAATGCCCCGTTGAGTCCGCGTCTATGGTCAAAGGCTTGTTGTGCGCCGTGCTGCTGTTAATCACTATTAACGGCCATGCTGAGAACTGGCCTGACCAGGAGTGGGCCAAGGGCACGCCGCTCACCGGCCCCGCGCTCGAAGCCCTGGACGCCTATGCCTTTGCACCGCGCGACGACGCTACCCGCCAAGGCATTCGCACCGATGCCTTACTGGTGATCCGCGACGGTAAAGTTATTTACGAACGCTACGCCGCGCCCACCAGCGCCAGCACGCCGCACCTGACTTGGTCAGTGAGCAAAAGCCTGATGGCCTGCGTGCTGGGCGTGGCTTATGGCGACAATCGCTTCAAATTGAGCGACCCGGTGGCGCGTTTCTACCCGCCGATGAAGCAGCACCCGACGGTGACCATGGCCGACCTGCTGCACTGGGCCTCGGGCCTGGACTGGCAGGAAGACTACGAATTCGCCCCGCTCAAATCCTCTGTCGTGGCGATGCTCTACACCCGTGGGCGCGCGGATATGGCCGAGTTCGCCGCGAACAGCGACACCTTCAGCGCGCCGGGGCGGGCGTTTCGGTATTCCAGTGGCGATAGCAATCTTTTATCCGCTGCTCTTAAAGGCATGCTTGGCCACAAGGCGTACATGAGTTACCCGTGGGATGCGCTGTTTACCCCGCTGGGTATTCGCAATGCCACCTGGGAAACCGACGCCGACGAAACCTTTGTTGCCTCCTCCTATGCCTACCTCACCGCTCGCGATCTTGCGCGGGTCGGCCTACTGATGGCGCGGGATGGGCGTTGGAAGGACCAGCAACTGCTGCCCAGGGACTGGGTGGCCTTCAATCGCCAGGCGTTCGGTAACTACAAAGCCGGCCAGGACGAAGCCACGCCCGGCGGCCATTGGTGGCTCAACCAAGGCACGCCAAGGCCCTGGCCCGATGCCCCCGCCGACACTTTCGCCGCCCTCGGCCACTGGGGCCAGGCGCTGTATGTGATGCCCGAGCAGCGCCTGGTGATCGTGCGCTACGGCGACGATCGCGACGGCAGCTACCGCCACAACGAACTGCTCAAACGCGTGCTTGCGGCGGTGCAACCATGATCCGTCGTCGTCCGTTCACCAGCCTGTTTCTATTGCTGTTGCTCGCGCTGTTGGGGTGGGTATGGCACGAGCGCGTCAACCTGCAAGCCTTCCCCGATATCATCGCGGCGTACACCGCCAAGGAATATTGCTCCTGCCGCTATGTCGCGAATAACCCGGCGGCGTATTGCCTGGGGTACGTAAAACAGTATCTGCCGACCAGCGCGTTCAATGACAACCCGCTGCGTAGCGAAGTAACGGCCAGTGGCTTGGGGCGCACCCATACGGCGCGTTGGTTGGGGGAGCGCCAAGGCTGTCGCCTGAACCCCTGACACAAGATCCCCTGTGGGGGCGGGCTTGCCCGCCAAAGCTGTCTGTCAGTAAAGATGTGCCGACAGGCTCACCGCATTTTCGCGAGCAAGCACACTCCCACATTTGGATTTGCGCCGTTCGTGACATTGCGCTTAAGGTTCGTGCAGGTTTTTCGCCCCGCGAGTCCTTAATGTTCAATGTTTCGTTTATCCAACCCCTGGCTTTTGTCTTGCTGGCCGCTGTTGCCGTGCCCGCCCACGCCGACTGGTACCTGGACAACGAGTCCTCGCGCCTGTCTTTCGTCACCACCAAAAACACCGAGATTGCCGAGGTCCAGCGCTTCCTGGTCTTGCACGGCAAGGTCGACGACAAAGGCGCGGCGCAGGTGCAGGTGGAGCTGGAGTCGGTCAACAGCGGCATTCCGCTGCGCGATGAACGCATGCGCAATCAGTTGTTCGAGATCAAGACCTTCCCCGAAGGGCTGATCAGCGCACAGATCAACCTGCAACCCATCAATGACCTGGCCCCGGGCGCGCAACTGGAGTTACGCCTGCCCCTGAGTGTGACCTTGCATGGCAAGACCCAGACCTACAGCGCCGAACTGCTGGCTACGCGCCTGGATGACCGACGCTTCCAGGTGGTGACCCTGGAACCGGTGGTGCTGCACGCCGAGGATTTCGACCTGGCGCCCGGGGTGGCCGCGCTGCGCAAGACGGCCGGGCTCAAGTCCATCAGTTTGTCGGTGCCGGTGGGTGCGGTGCTGATCTTCACGGCGCGCTGACATGGGCGGCGCGGTGTTCCCGTGGCGCAGCGCCAACCGTTTCGAGTTGTTGATCGACGGCCCGCAGTTTTTTCCGCAGATGCTGGTGGGCATTGCCCGCGCCGAACAGCAAGTGGATCTGGAGTTGTACCTGGTAGAGGCCGGCGCGTGCGCCGAGGCAATGGTGCAAGCGTTGGTGCTCGCCGCCGAGCGCGGTGTGCGCGTGCGGTGCCTGTTCGATGACTACGGCAGCCTGGCGTTCACCCTGTCGCTGCGCAAGCGCTTGACCGACGCAGGCGTGGAGCTGCGTTTTTACAATCGCCTGAGCTGGCGTCGCTGGATGCGCAACCTGTACCGCGACCACCGCAAGCTGTTGCTGATCGACCAGCATGTGGCGGTGGTGGGTGGCACGGGCGTGACGGACGAGTTCTGGACACCGGGCCACGACACGGCCGAGTGGCATGAAGTGATGGTGCAGATCAGCGGCCCGCTGGTATTGGATTGGCAGGCATTGTTCGACCGCCAATGGCACGCCAACGCGGCGCGGCGCGCGTGGAAACCGGCCACCCATTTTGGCTTGCCGCGTCTGCCCAAAGTACCCGCCAGCGGGCCGGGGCTTGGCCGCGTCGCGTACGCCGACGCCCGCCAGCACCGCGATATTCTGCAATCGCTGATCCGCGCGCTGAACAACAGCCACCAGCGCATCTGGCTGGCCACTCCCTATTTCCTGCCGACCTGGGGCGTGCGGCGTGCCTTGCGCCGAGCGGCGGGGCGCGGCGTGGACGTGCGCTTGCTGCTCACCGGGCCCCGCACCGATCACCCGTCCGTGCGCTACGCCGGACATCGGTATTACCCGCGTTTGCTGCGTTCAGGCGTACAGATCTTTGAATACCAGCCGTGCTTCCTGCACCTGAAGATGGTGCTGGTGGACGACTGGGTAAGCATCGGCTCGTGCAATTTCGATCACTGGAACCTGCGCTTCAACTTGGAAGCCAATCTGGAAGCACTGGACCCCGAGCTGACCCAGGCGGTGGTGGCGAGTTTTACGGCGGATTTTGCCCAGAGCCAAACGGTGAGCCTGGAGGCGTGGAAAGCCCGGCCATTGTGGCGACGGGTCAAGCAGCGCGTCTGGGGGTGGATAGATCGGTTGGTGGTGAACTTGCTGGACCGGCGAGGCTAGGATTAGCGCCTATCCAGTTGAGCTATTGGACGAGCGTGTAGTGGGCTCCTGAAGAGTCAGGAGCCCGTCGAATGCTCGGATGACCTACACCGCCATTCTTGCGCCGCCTGAGGCTGAAACTTCAATGGCCATGAAATTACCCTTGTTGGAATTTTCTTCATATTCCTTATCTAACAGGCGCTGGATTTTATCGTTCAGCGTGCTAACAGATTCTTGATATTGAAGAAGTTTGTCGTTACTGCGATCTGGTGAGTTAGCTGACTCAGGGAATGAATTGTTGTCTGCTAGGTCTTTGGCCACTTGGTGAGTGCTGGAAATTTCATCCTTATTAATGGGGAGTCCATAAAAACTCAGCACGGAATCGAGAGAGGCCCTATCAGTTGGCTCTTCCGCATGCAGTACACCCTGTCCGGATGGGTAGATTATTCTGGCAATATCCACCAATGGCTTAAATGCCTCCTGATGTTTTGGGAACTGCTGCGAGAATTCTTCCTGGGTGAACGATTTCTCTTCGTCATTCCAGGTTTTCCCATGTAGTACTCCGTTGGCCGAGTCGTAGGACAACGAAGAGCGATCTATATTGTTATCATTTGCCCAGCTAGCCAGCCCTGTATTGCTGAATGCTTTCGTGGACGCTTCCAGCCATTTTCCGTAGGTCGACTCTTTGGGGATATCAACCATTGGCGAGGGGGTTGCAAGGTCGCTTTCCTTGAGCCCCAGCATGGTATTGGCAACAACCGTAGCGAGCTGACTGTCGCCGACAGGGTTCGATTGGGCGCTGATCCTCTTGTCGTAATCATTGAGGTCTTTGTGCAGGATATCAGCCCCCATTCTTTCATCTACGCCACTTTCCGGTGGTGCGGGGGCGGGCGTCGGTTCTGGTTCTGCCTCTGGTTCCGCATTCAGCACGTTAAAAAGATCATTGGCCCCGGAAGGGTCTTCACTTTTTTGATGGGGTTGGGTGGACGGAAACAGTGTATTGAAAAGATCATTGGCCTCGTTGGCGCCTTCTCTGTACGCGGACCTTGTGGAGTCAGACCTCTTTTGGCGCGAAAGCATATCACCCGTTGTCTTTTCTTCGGATGCGTTGGCCGAGTTAGAGTCCGATTGTCTGCTTTTTATGATTTCTTGTTTGAATGTGCCGTAAGCAGCGGCGGCCTCTGAATTGAACGGCGCTTTTACCTGTGCTGTTTTGGTCGACAAACTGTACGCTTGCGCTGATTGGGTAACAGTGTTGGATGTTGTTGTATGAGATTGCGGATTTATTGTCGTATCTGCCAATGCAATAGTTGATACGGACTGGTTTGAACTAGGGTGGTTGATATTTAAAGTCATGCAGGTGCTTCCGCGTATTGAATTTAAGTGTTTGTCGAGCCTTTAGTTGTGTGGGGGGATACGGATTTTCGTTCCGCTTGAGATGTTGTTGCTGGTTTCTTAGTTGCGTTTTTTGACAGAAGGGGGCAGTGGGAAGTGTGTTACGGCGTAGAGACCTTGGGAAAGTTTGCAGTCACCTCGGTAGCATCCTTTGCTCCGAGGTGAGGCATTTGCGGCATTGATTCAGAGCAGTTCGAAGCTCTGTTGCTGTACATCCTGAGAGTCCAGGCCGATCTGCACATTGAACTCGCCCGGTTCAGCGGCGTACTTGAGCTGTGTGTTGTAGAACTTCAAGTCGTCTTCGGTGATGGTGAAGTGCAGCGTGCGCTCTTCACCGGCTTTGAGCATGACTTTCTGGAAGTTCTTCAACTCCTTGATCGGGCGGATCATCGAGCCGGCCACGTCCTGGATATACAGCTGCACCACGGTTTCGCCATCGACCTTGCCGGTGTTTTTCACGGTGACGCTGGCGTCGAGCTTGCCGGTCTTGTTCAGGGTGGTGGACGACAGGGCCATGTCCGACAGGCTGAACGTGGTGTAGCTCAGGCCATAACCAAACGGAAACAGCGGTCCGGTGGTGTCATCGAAGTACTGCGAGGTGTAGTTGCCCGGTTTGCCCGGTGTGAAGGGGCGGCCGATGGTCAGGTGGTTGTAGTAGGTCGGAATCTGCCCTACCGAACGCGGGAAAGTGATCGGCAGTTTGCCCGACGGGTTGTAGTCGCCGAACAGCACATCCGCAATTGCATTACCGCCTTCGGTGCCGGCGAACCAGGTTTCCAGAATCGCATCGGCCTGTTGGTTCTCTTCCAGGATCGACAGCGGGCGGCCGTTCATCAGCACCAGGACCAGCGGTTTGCCGGTGGCCTTGAGCGCCTTGATCAGGTCGCGCTGGCTTTGCGGGATGTTCAGGTCGGTGCGGCTCGACGACTCGTGGGACATGCCACGGGACTCGCCCACTGCGGCGACGATCACGTCGGCCTGCTTGGCCGCTTGGACCGCCTCGTCGATCATGGCCTGGGGCGAGCGCTTGTCATCCACCACTTCCGGCGCATCGAAGTTAAGGAAATTGAGGTAATCGACTACGGCTTTGTCGTTGGTGATGTTGGCGCCGCGGGCGTAGATCACTTTGCCTTTTTCACCGATCACGGCGTTGAGGCCGTCCTGCAGAGTCACCGATTGCGCCGGGCGGCCGGCGGCGGCCCAACTGCCCATCATGTCGATAGGCGCCTTGGCCAGTGGGCCGACCAGGGCGATGGTGGCGGATTTCTTCAGGGGCAGGGTGTTGTTGTGGTTCTTCAACAGCACCAGGCTGCGACGGGCGATGTCGCGCGCCTCGGCGCGGTGCAGGCGGCTGTCGGCATAGGTGTCGACCGGGTCGTCCTCGGCCTTGCCGATGCGCAGGTACGGATCCTTGAACAGGCCCATGTCGTACTTGGCGCCGAGCACTTCGCGCACGGCGTTGTCGATGTCGCTCTGTTCGATCTCGCCGGACTTGAGCAGCCCCGGCAGTTCTTTGCCGTATAGCGAGTCGTTCATGCTCATGTCGATGCCGGCCTTGATCGCCAGCTTCGCGGCTTCACGCCCGTCCTTGGCCACGCCGTGCTTGATCAGCTCGAAGATCGCGCCGTGGTCGCTGACGGTCAGGCCCTTGAAGCCCCAGTTCTTGCGCAGCAGGTCGTTCATCAGCCAGGTGTTGGCGGTGGCGGGCACGCCGTTGATCGAGTTGAGCGCCACCATCACACCGCCGGAACCGGCCTTGATCGCGGCGTGGTAGGGCGGCAGGTAATCCTGGTACATCTTGACCGGGCTCATGTCGACCACGTTGTAGTCGCGACCGCCTTCCACCGCGCCGTACAGGGCGAAGTGCTTGACGCTGGCCATAAGGCTGTCGGCATTGGCCGGGCTGGTGCCCTGGAACGCCTTGACCATCACTTCGGCGATGCGCGAGACCAGGTAAGTGTCTTCGCCGAAGCCTTCGGAGGTGCGGCCCCAGCGCGGGTCGCGGGAGATGTCGACCATCGGCGCGAAGGTGATGTCGAGGCTGTCGGCGGCGGCTTCCTGGGCGGCGATGCGCCCGGAGCGGCCGATGGCATCCATGTCCCAGCTGGAGGCCAGGGCCAGGCTGATTGGGAAAATGGTGCGGTGGCCGTGGATCACGTCGTAGGCGAAGAACATCGGGATCTTCAGGCGGCTGCGCATGGCCGCGTCCTGCATCGGACGGTTTTCCGGGCGGGTGATGGAGTTGAACGTGCCGCCGATGCGGCCGGCGGCGATTTCCTTGCGGATCAGCTCGCGGGGCATTTCGGGGCCGATGCTGATCAGGCGCAACTGGCCGATCTTTTCATCCAGGGTCATCTGCTTGAGCAGGTCGCTGACGAAAGCGTCCTTGTCCTTAAGCGCAGCAGGCTTTGTTTCTGCCCATACGGGGTGACTGGCCAGAGTGGCAACAAGGCCGAGCAAACACAGCTTTTTCATGAATATCCTTTTTCGGCTCACTGCACAGCGCTTGCGCTGATCGGCCAAAATGTGGGGAGCGTCTATTGTTGTTCGGGTGTTGTTCAGATAAATGCAGCACACTCTGAACTCTTATTCGCGCTGGGCATCTTTGTAGCTGATTGGCTCGATGCGTACCAGTGGTGGCGGATTATGCCCCAAGCGCGCGGTTTATAGGGCAGGTCATCCAATTCCATCCAGTTTGGGCAGGAGATACACCATGCAAGCAGCACAGGTTAACCGCTGGGGCCTCAAGGCCGCGGCTCTGCTATTGATCAGCACGGTGCTGAGCGGTTGCGGCATCAACAACATACCCACCCTGGACGAGCAGGCCAAAGCAGCCTGGGGCCAAGTGCAGAACCAGTACCAACGTCGTGCCGACCTGATCCCCAACCTGGTGGAAGTGGTCAAGGGCTATGCCGCCCATGAGCAGGACACCCTGACCGCCGTGATCGAAGCGCGGGCCAAGGCCACGTCGATCCAGGTCGATGCCAGCACCCTGGACAACCCGGAAAAACTCAAGCAGTTCCAGCAGGCCCAGGACGGCTTGACCGGTGCCCTCAATCGCTTGATGGTGGTCTCCGAACGCTACCCGGATCTGAAAGCCAACCAGAACTTCCTGGCCCTGCAATCTCAACTGGAAGGCACCGAAAACCGCATCGCCGTGGCGCGCCGCGACTTTATCCAGGCCGTGCAGGCGTACAACACCGAGATCCGCACCTTCCCGGGCCGCCTGTGGCACAGCGTGATGTACAGCGATTTGCCGATCCGCGCCACGTTCGAAGCCACCAGTGCCGATGCCGATAAAGCGCCGCAAGTGAAGTTCAAATAAGGCTGCACTGAGGTGTCGATGCGTTTATTAAGGATAGGCCTGGCGCTGTGGCTGTTGGCCTGCGTGGGCGTGGCCCAGGCGGCGTTGACCTTCCCGGCGCTGACCGGGCGGGTGGTGGATAACGCCCAAATGATCGACCCGGCGGTGCGCGCGCAGTTGACCCAGCAGTTGCAGGCGCTGGAGCAGAAGAGCGGCGATCAGATCGTGGTGGTTACCGTACCCGACTTGCAAGGCGTGCCGATCGAGGACTTCGGTTATCAATTGGGGCGCCAGTGGGGCATCGGCCAGAAGGGCAAGGACAACGGCGCGCTGTTGATCGTCGCCCGCGATGAGCGCAAGTTGCGCATCGAAGTCGGCTACGGCCTGGAAGGTGTACTGACCGATGCGCAGTCCTGGGTGATCATCAATCAGGTGATCGCGCCCAAGTTCAAGGCCGGCCAGTACAGCCAGGGCATCAGCGACGGCGTGGCCGCGATGATCCAAGTGGTCGGCGGTGAACCGCTGGCGGTGCCCGCCCATGTGGCGGATGGCAACTTTGCCAAGGATAATCCGCGGCTCTCCATTGGCCTGTTCGTGTTGCTGATCGGCGTGTTGTGGCTGTGCAATCGCTTGGGCCTGCCGGTGGGCGCGATCCTGTTGGCGATCCTCAGCAGCAGCGGACGCGGCGGTGGCGGCGGCGGAGGGGGCGGTGGTTTCCGGGGCGGCGGCGGTGGCTTCGGCGGCGGCGGGGCCTCGGGCGGATGGTAATGACAATAACGAGAAAAGAGCATCTACAACCATGGCACTACTGAGTGAACACGAACAACGCCAGGTCGCTGAAGCGATCGCCCGGGTCGAGCAGCAGACCGAAGCCGAGCTGGTGACGGTGCTGGCCGCCCGTGCCGATGACTACGCGTACATCCCGTTGTTGTGGGCCAGCCTGATCGCCCTGGTGGTGCCGGGCGTGGTGCATTACCTGTCCGGCTACCTGACCATGTACACCTTGCTGTTGGCGCAGTGGGCGACGTTCATTGTGCTGTGCCTGGTGTTTCGCTTGCCCAAAGTCACTACGCGCCTGATCCCACGCTCGGTGCGGCATTGGCGCGCGTCCAACCTGGCGCGTCGGCAGTTTCTGGAGCAGAACCTGCACCACACAGTGGGCAGTACCGGGGTGCTGATTTTTGTCAGCGAGGCCGAGCGCTACGTGGAAATCCTGGTGGATGAAGGCATTTCCAAGCGCCTGGACGACAGCCGTTGGGACGCCATCGTCCAAGCCTTCACCCAGCAGGTCAAACAAGGCCAGACCCTGGCCGGGTTCATTGCCTGCATCGAGGCCTGTGGCGAGTTGCTCAAGGTGCATGTGCCGGTGACCCAGGCGCGCAATGAACTGCCCAATCGCCTGGTGGTACTTGAGTAGCCCAAACACCGCGATCAAAAAGCGTGGGGGCTTGCCACCGATGGCGGCGTGTCAGCTGGCTCATCCATTACTGAGCCGGCCTGATCGGGGGCAAGCCCCCTCCCACATGGCGCTGTGCTGAGTGAGCGAATTGTGTTGCAAAGGCCAGGTTTGCAGCAGTCCAGCGCCACCCCCAACACCAAGCCCGGCACAGATAAAACTGTGGGAGGGGGCTTTACTGAGTGAGCGAATTGTGTTGCAAAGGCTAGGTTTGCAGCAGTCCAGCGCCACCCCCGACACCAAGCCCGGCACAGATAAAATTGTGGGGGATTGTCCCCTCCCACATTTAGCCCCAGCAGTGTTCAAGTGCAGTACCGTTGATCAAATAACTCCGTGCCCTGAGCCTCCATCCCCCCTAAAATGCCCGGCATTCCCAGCCCGAGGCGTTTTTGTTCATGTCCGTCACCGCTCAACCCGCCCGCCCTGCGCCGGATCATCACGCCCAGTTCATCGAACTGCTCGGCGAAAGCCTCGCGCACAATGCCTTTATCAAGCTGGTGCTGGCCAAGTACGTCGGTGACGAAGCCGAACTGCAACGGCTGATCATCAAACCGGTGACCGTCAAAGAGCAGGCGTGCCTGTCCTTTGTGTACCGCTACAAAACCCGCGACATCACCAAGAACCTGCCCCTAGCCGAAGGCGTCGCGGCCATTGCCGCACTGTTGCCGACGTCGTTCAAGAACGCGCACTTGCTGGCGCTGACCGACGAAGCCCAGCTGGAATACAGCAAGAAGAACAAAAGTTCGCTGTTCAAGAGCAAGCCGCAGCAACTGCGTGAGGCGCCGTCGGCCGAGCATAACCGCGAAAAAAATCGCTTTCTCGACCTGAGCCGGCCGTTTCTTGCCGACCTGGGCGTGACCGATGCCAAGCAGGCGCTGATCCCATCGATGTCGCGCAAGTGGAAGCAGATCAACAAATTCATCGAGGTGTTCAGCCATGCGCTGACCTCGTCGCCGCTGAAGCTCGATCAGCCGGTGCGGGTCGCCGATTTCGGTTCGGGCAAGGGCTACCTGACGTTTGCCATCCACGATTACCTGCGCAATACCCTCAACGCTGAAGCCCAGGTCACCGGCGTCGAACTGCGCGAAGACATGGTGACCCTATGCAACAGCGCCGCTGCACGCCTGGAACATCCCGGGCTGGTGTTCAAATGCGGCGATGTGCGCAGCGTGGCGCCCAGCGAGCTGGACGTGATGATCGCGCTGCATGCCTGCGACATCGCCACCGACTACGCGATCCACACCGGCATCCGTTCCGGCGCATCGATCATCATGTGCTCGCCGTGCTGCCATAAGCAGATCCGCCTGCAGATCCAGAGCCCGGCGCTGCTCAAGCCGATGCTGCAATACGGTCTGCACCTGGGCCAGCAGGCGGAAATGGTCACCGACAGTCTGCGTGCGCTGTTCCTCGAAGCCTGTGGTTACGAGACCAAAGTGTTCGAGTTCATCTCGCTGGAACACACCAACAAGAACAAGATGATCCTGGCGGTCAAACGCGCCGAGCCGGTGGATAACGCCTCGTTACTGGAGAAAATCCAGGCCCTCAAGGCGTACTACCACATCACCGAACACTGCCTGGAAACCCTGCTGCGCGCGGATGGTTACCTGGGCACCCGCCGTTAAACTGCGCTGGGCTTGGGAACTGGCGCAGGCTGCACCGCTGTCTTGCGCCCCAGCATCACCGTCACGATCACCCCGCAGGCGAACACCCACGTGATCGGCTCGATCTGTTCGCCGAAGAACAGCGCCGAGAACGCAATGGTGAAGAAGATCTGCAGCAGTTGAATCTGGCTGACCCGTGCGATGCCGCCCATGGCCAGCCCGGCGTACCAGGCGAAGAAACCGAGGAACTGCGAGAACAGCGACACATAGCCGAACGCCCACCAGGTGCGCGCCGAGATCGCGCCCTGATGCTGCGCCGCCAGGTACCACACCGGGCCGATCAGCAACGGTGTCGACAGCACCAATGCCCAGCAGATCACCTGCCAGCCGCCCATTTCCTTGGCCAATCGGCCGCCTTCGGCATATCCCAAGCCGCCCACGGCAATGGCACCGAGCATCAGTAGGTCGCCGGCTTGAATACTGCCGGCGCCGGTAATCAGCGCATAACTGAGCACCAGCCCACTGCCCAGCGCTGCGCAGGCCCAGAAGGCTTTGGACGGTCGTTCATGGGACAGCCACGCCGCATACAGCGCCACGCACAAGGGTTGCAAACCGTTGACCAGCGCACCATGGGACGCCGGTAAGGTTTGCATGGCCCAGGCCGACAACACCGGAAAACCCAGGATCACCCCGGCGATCACCAGGCCCAGGCCGCGCACCTGGCGCCAAGTGGGCCAACGCTCGCGGCGCCACAGCAACAGCGCTGCCGCCGGCACCGCAGCGAATAACGCGCGGCCCAGGCCGTTGAGCAACGGGTGCATGTCCTGCACCACGATGCGGGTGAAGGGCAGGGTCAGGCTGAAGATGATGACGCCCAGCAGGCCGAGGGCCGTACCGGTGTTTTCGCGCGAACTCATAAGGGGGGCCGGAATCAAGAGGGCTTCATGGAATGCCCATCTAGCCACAACCCCCGCCGATCAAGGGCCTACAGCTGCGTGCGGATTTATCCGTACAGTTGTTCAGAAAAAACGCGTGACGCTGATCTTCGCATCGCGGCCCTTGGTGTAGGCCCGATCGCCGCTCAGGGCCGGGCGGTAGTTATTGTTGAACATATTGTCGAGGGTGAAGTTGACTTCGGTGCCCTTGAGGTAAGCCTGCTGCGGTTTCCATTTGGCGAACAGGCCCTGGGTGTTGTAGCGCTTGTTGTTGTATTGGTCGTAGAAGGTGTCGCCGACGCTGCTGCCGGGGCCGCCGGAGTATTTGTCGCTGGGCAGGCGGTCGGTGGCGCCGATGAACTGGCCCATCCATCCCACTTGGGCATCCCACGCCGGAATATGGGTGCCGAGCACCAGTACCCATTTGGTCGGCGGGATGTCCCGCGCCGATACGTTCGGCCCCCAAGGGTTGGTGTAGGCGCCTTCATGCTGGCCGGTGGTGTAGGCGTAGGACACCGAACCGAACAGGTACGTGGAGTTATAGAACGATTCCACCTCGAAACCCTTGATGGTCACGCCGCCGATATTGCGGTAGTTGGACATCGGCCCCGGCGGGCAGGCCGTGGAAATCGTGCCGCCATTGATTGCCTGGTTCTGGCAGCCGACGCCGGTGGCCTTGAAGATTTCATCTTCGACTTTGTTGTGGAACAGCGTGGTACGCACTTGCAGGCTGTCGTCCTGGGCGATCAGGTTATCGAAACTGGTGATGTTGCCCACAGTGATCGACGTGATGCGTTCCGGGTCCAGATCGACGCTGGTGGCGGTGCGACTGCCCACGCCCTGCACTTCGTATTGTTCGTCGATCACCGGCGCGCGCCAGGTCTGACTCCAGTTGGCGAACAGCCCGACCTGCGGGGTGACGGTCCAGAACACCGCCAGACGGGGCGACCAGCCGGTGTAGGTGCGGTCGCTGTAGTCATGGCCGACTGCCGGGTTGGGGTTGCTGTAGTACGGCGCATCGTTGGCCTCGCCACGGTTGCGCACATGGTCGTAGCGCAAGGACGGAGTGACCGTCACGTCGCCAAGGGTTACCGCATCCTGAATGAAGAAACTGTTGGTATCGACCTTGCCGTGAGGCATGAAGCCCGGCTGGAAATGCCCGTAGTTGTAGCGCGGCGTGTTGTAGGTGGCGCCAGGCATCCACATCTCGGTTTCCCGCGTGTGTTTGCGGATCTGCGTGCCGACGGTGACCGCGTGCTGCAGCGGCCCGGTGTCGAACAGGCTGACGTTGCGGATGTCGAGGTTTTTGTCGGTGTAGGCGGTGTCCATCCGGCGCCCGCCGCTGGCCAGTTGGAAAAACGCCGTGGCGGTGCGCTCGTCGGTTTGCTCGGTGTCGGACTGCGAATATTTGACGGTCAGATCCACCAGCGGGTTATCCAGGGGCTGGTATTCGTACTTGCCGGACCAAGTGGTGTCGACCGTATCGCGGTTGGCCAGGAAACGCTTCAACGCGCCTTCGTAGCCGTAGCGGTCGATATTGGCCAGGGTCGGTGGCGTGGGGTAGCTGGCGGCGGAAAACGGCGTCCAGCGATCGCTGTGGGAACGCGAGTAGGACAGGCCCACGCTGTGTTCATCGGTGAAGTGCGCATTGACCTTGAACAACTGCCCATCGACGTTCTGCGCAGAGTTGGGCAGGCGCTGGGGGTTGATCGGGTACTGGTTATTTTCGTTGGGCAACTTGCCGGCAACCTTCATGTCGTCGCCATCGCGCTTGGTCAGGTAGGCCAGGGCGTCGAAACGGCCATCGTCGGTGCGACCGAACACGGCACTGCTGTAGACCTGCTCGTGGTCGTTACTGGAGTAACCGTACTTGAGCATCGCGCCGCTGTTGCGGCCGTCTTGCAGCAAGTCCGGGGCGTCCTTGGTGGTCATGTTGACCGTGCCGCCAAAGCCGCCGTTACCGGTGAAGGGCGAGTTGGGGCCTTTCTCTACTTCGATGCTCTTGATCAGCTCAGGCTCGATAAACACCGTGCCCTGTTGGTAGCGTTCGAAGCCGCTCTTGGTGGCGCCGTCGACGGTGAGCGGCACGTCTTCGGCATCGCCGAAACCGCGAATGTTGATGGTCTGGCCACCGGGTTTGAGCGAGCCACCCTGGCTGACCCCGGGCAGGGTCTGCAGCAGGCTGGGAATGTTATTGGCTTGGTAGCGCTCGATATCCGCCTGGCTCAAGGTGGAGCGGCCGACGGTGCTGGAGTCGACTTCATTGCCGGTGCCGATCACGCTCAGGGCTTCCAGCTGGATGGCGCCGCTGGTGGTGGTCCTGGCCTCTTCGGGTTTGACCACGTAAGTGCTGCCGACTTTGATCAGGATGAACTCGCCATTGGACAGCAAGTTGCGGATTGCCGTCTCTGCGCTGTAGTCACCGTTGAGTGCCGGCGCCTGCACGTTCTTGAGCTGGGCCTCGTCGAACAGCAACTGGATTTTCGTCTGCTGCGCCACTTGGCTCAGGGACGCGGCCAACGGCTGGGCGGGCAGGTGCAGGGTGAACGATTCGGCCTGGGCGCCGAGGCTGAATGCCAGGCAGGTGACGGCAAGGGTCGGTCGAAACAACGGCAGAGCAAGGCAAGGCGCGCGAAGCATGAAATCCCCCAGGGTGGCTAAATGGCCAAAAAGGCGTGCGTATCAAACGCAGACGGGAGGAAGACGGGGCTGCAGAAAAAATCCACACATGCGAATGCAAAATATTCTCAAGTGTGGCGCTCTGCGGATTAACGGTTCGGTTCGATCCTGATCGCGCCGTCGGCCAGCACCACGGTTTTCACCGGCAGCAGCGCGGGCAGGGCGTTGAGCAGCGCATCGGGGTCATTCACATCCAGGTTGCCCGATACCCTCAACTGCGCCACCGCCTGACTGACCTGCAACGGTGCCTGAGGGCGGTACAGGCTCACTTCGTCGATCAGGCTGGCCAGCTCGCGATTGCGAAACGCCAGGTGCCCGCTGCGCCAATCCGCCACCGTTTCGTCGGTGAGGGAGGATTGCACCAGCGTGCCTTTGGCGTAGTTGTAACCGGCGCGTTGCTGCGCCCCGAGCATGGCGACCGGGCTTTTGGCCGTGGGTTCGAACGCGACCTGACCGTGGGCAACGCTGACCACCAGTTGTTGCGGGCTGCGGCGCACATCGAAACCGGTACCGACCACCCGCACGCGGGCTTCCCCCGCGTGCACGAACAATGGCCGTTCCTTGTCGGCGGCCACTTCGATATACAGCTGGCCCTGATCCAAGTGCACGATGCGCTGGTGGGCGCTGAAGTCCACGCGCAGGCGGGTGTTAGCGTTCACGTACAGCGTGCTGCCATCCGGCAGGTTCAGGGTGCGCGTGCCTTTGGCTTGGGCCGCCACCTGGGTGTGATACAGCTCGCGGGGCGCGCCGAGGTGCGTCGCCATCACCGCGCACAACACGGCGGCGGCCACCGCCAGCGCCGGACGCCACGGGGACGATTTACGGGGCGCCAGCGCCACGGGTTTGTTCAGTTGCTGCAATTGGGCCAGGTCGGCCCACAATTGTTCGAACTCGGCATAAGCACGGGCATGTGCTGGCACCGCGTACCAGGCCGCGAAGGCCTTGCGGTCGGCACGGCCGGTGTCCTCACGGTTGCGTGCAAACCAACTGGCGGCTTGGGCATCGATGGAGTCGCTGGCTTCGATATCCAGGCTGTCGGTGTCGCTCAGGCGGTTCATTCTGGCTGCTCCGTGCCGGGGTCGTGTTGAAGGCGTCGCTTGCAATGCAGCAGGGCAAAGGCAATGTGCTTTTCCACCATGCTGGTCGAAATGCCCATGCGCTCAGCGATCTGCGCCTGGCTCAGGCCTTCGAAGCGGTGCAGCATAAGGGCTTCTCGTCGGCGGGGCGAGAGTTCGGCGAGGACTTCTTTCAACTGTTCCAGGCGTTGCAGGCGCAGGGCGGCGGCCATGGGTTCGTTTTGCTCGTCGGTGAGTGCCTCGCAGGGCTTGTCGGCTTGTTCGCCATGCACGCTCTGGCGCACCTTTTGTTTGCGCCAGTGGTCACGCAGCAGGTTGCGCGCCATCTGGAACAGAAACGCCCGAGGCTGCTCGACCTTGGCTCGGTCGCGGTAATCCAGCCATTGGGTGAACACGTCCTGAGTCATGTCCGCCGCGTCGCTGACGTTGTCGGTGCGCTTGCGCAGGAAATGCAGAATGTCTGCATAAAACCCGCGAAAGGCATCGGCCGACAGCGGGTCGGGCTTGGGACGAGACATGGATATCCTTCTTGACGACGTAGGCTGTGGAAAACGTCGCGAATGATATCGAGAACTATTGTCATTTGTCTCCAGGTAAATACCGGACGCCTGTTCAGGCTGGCAATACGGGGTGCTTAGCCTTTAATCCTACGAGCTGGTAAACGAAATCCCACTTCGAAGGAACACAATCATGGCTGGATGGTATGAGTTGAGTAAAAGCAGCAACGGGCAGTTTCGTTTTGTGCTGAAGGCGGCGAACGCAGAAACCATTTTGACCAGCGAGCTTTACGCCACCCGCAGCGCTGCAGAAAACGGCATCGCTTCCGTGCAGACCAACAGCCCGCATGACGAGCGCTATGAGCGAAAGCTGGCCCAGAACGGTAAGCCGTACTTCAACCTTAAGGCGGCCAATCACCAAGTGATTGGCACCAGTGAGCAGTACTCTTCAGAAGCGGCGCGGGACCAGGGTATTGCCAGCGTCAAGAGCAATGGCCCAAGCACCACGATCAAGGACAAGACCTGACGTTGCAGAGGTATAGCCAACGCCCCGGCTCATAGGAACCGGGGCGTTTTGATTCAAACGGCTTCCAGCAAGCCCTTGAGTTGATTGCGTGCGGTATCGCCCAGCGGGAACACCGGTAACCGCGGGTCTCCCACCTCCAAACCGGTCAAGCCCAAGCCCGCCTTGATCGTCGCCGGCAGCCCGCCCTTGAGGATGAAGTCCAGCAACGGCAACTGTTGATAGAACAGGGCCTGCGCCTGGCTCAGGTCATTGGCCAGCACCGCGTCATACAACGCCAGGTTCAGCGCTGGGATCAGGTTCGGCGCCGCCGTGCACCAGCCCTTGGCGCCGGCCACGAAGGCTTCCAGCGCCAGTGGGTTGCAGCCGTTGTAGAACGGCACATCGCTGCGACGGCGCAGCTGGTGCATGCGCTGGATATCGCCGGTGCTCTCCTTGACCATGGTCACGTTGTCGACCTGTTCCACGATACGCAGGATCAAGTCCACCGACATGTCCGTACCGCTGGTGGCCGGGTTGTTGTAGAGCATGATGGGCACGCCGATGCTGGCACCGATCGCGGCGTAGTGGGCGAGGATTTCGGCTTCGCTGAGTTTCCAGTAGGAGGCAGGCAGCACCATCACGACGTCGGCGCCATGGGCTTCGGCGTAGCGCGCGCGGCGCACGGCTTTGGCGGTGGTCAGGTCGGACACACTGACGATGGTCGGCACGCGTTTGCCGACTTTTTCCAGGCTGTAGGCGCTGACTTCGTCCCACTCGGTGTCGCTCAGATACGCGCCTTCTCCGGTGCTGCCCAAGGGCGCGATGGCATGCACACCGCCGGCGATCAAGCGGTCGATGGAGCGGCCGAGCGCGTCGAAGTCGATGCGTTGCCCATCGGCGCTGAACGGGGTGATGGTGTAGCCGATGATGCCGTGAATGTTGAGGCTGGACATGGGAATTCTCCGGTCAAAAAGGGGGGCTTCAGTTCAGGCAATCGACGTGCTGGTGCAGGGTCTGCCGTGCGTAGTAGTTGAACGCGGCGCCGTGGCGCTTGGGTTTGGAGATCCAGTCATGGGCCTCGCGCCCCAGTTCCGGCAAGATCGGTTGGATCGTCCCGGCCGCCATTGCCAGCAACTGCAACTTGGCCGCGCGTTCGATCAACTGCGCGATCACGCAGGCCTCCTCGATGGCTGCCCCGGTCGACAACTGGCCGTGGTGCGAGAGCAGAATCGCGCGCTTGTCCCCCAGGGCCGTGGTGATGATTGCCCCTTCCTCATTGCCCACCGGCACACCCGGCCAGGTTTGCAGGAATGCGCAGTCGTCGTACAGCGGGCAGAGGTCCATGTGCGAGACCTGCAACGGCACTTCCAGCATCGACAGCGCGGCGACATGGGTAGGGTGGGTGTGGATGATGCAATTCACATCCGGGCGGCCACGGTATACCCAGGTGTGAAAGCGGTTGGCCGGGTTGGGAATGCCGTGGCCTTCCAGCACTTCCAGGTCTTCGTTGACCAGCAGTAGGTTGCTGGCGGTGATTTCGTCAAACCCCAGGCCTAACGGCTGGGTGTAATAGGTGCCTGGCATTGGCCCGCGTGCGGTGATCTGCCCGGCCAGGCCGGAGTCGTGGCCATGGTCGAACAGGATGCGACACGTGAGCGCCAGCTTTTGCCGGTCGGTCCACGTATTATCCGCCAGGGTGTTTTGCATCTGGGTCAGTGCATGCTTGACCAGTTGGTCTTTGGGGAGCGCTAATGTCTTGGCCATATCGGTGTCCTTTGAGGGTTGCAATGGACGTCGGATTTGCTGGTCTCCCGCTGCTCGCAAGGTCGTTGGGTGAACGCAAATGACACTAAAGATGCTATATGACACAAAGTGTCATTGGCAAGCACGGCTCATCGTTTCCTGCATGGATTAATCGCAGCGCATGTCTATCCGTTTGAAATTATTGAGAAAAAAACTTGGCGTTACGTTGGAGACCCTGGCGGAAAAGTCCGGGATGACCAAAAGTTACCTGTCCAAGGTGGAGCGCGGGCTCAACACGCCGTCCATCGCCGCCGCGCTGAAATTGGCCAAGGCCCTCAACGTGAACGTCGAGGAGTTGTTCAGCGAGGAACGCGCAAGTCTCGACAGCTACAGCCTGGTGCGCAGCCATGAGCGCCCCGACACGTCACCGGGCTATGCCGTGCTTGCCCACCAGGTCAGCGAACGCAGCCTGTTGCCCTTTATCATCTACCCGCCCGCGGAGTTCTCCGACAAGACCTTCAAGGAACACGTGGGGGAAGAGTTTCTGTTCGTGCACGAAGGCCAGGTGGAAGTGGATTTCATGAACGAACGCGTGATCCTCGAGCGCGGCGATGCGCTGCATTTCAACGCGCAGAAGCCGCACCGCATCCGCTCGGTGGGGCCGGTGCAGGCGCAGCTGTTGGTGGTGGTTCACAGTACTGATGAGTGAGGTTCTTGCAGTAAGCAGGGCTGTCCCGCGCTGGACCGCGAAATGGCTCCCAAGCCAAGCGCCCGCCAGGTAACCACGTTGTCTGGAGTGGGGCTGCTCCACAGCCCAGCGCAGGGCAAGCCTGCTCATCACAGCGTACGCATCAGCCTTTGAGATGTGTGTAGAGACCTGTGTCAGTCAGCTCATGGGTAACTGACACGCCGCTATCGGAGGCATGGGTATCTACATCTCTTCGGTGAAAACATCACCAGAAAAATGCGGTTTTAGTGGTGAGCAGGCTTGCCCTGCGCGAGGCAAGCCCGTTCACCACAGCGCTATAGAGCCGCTTTAGGATATCTATGTCTCCACGGGGACCGACAACGCCGGATTACCCAATGCGTGAGTGCGCGCCGCAAAGAACTTCAGCGCGACTCCAGTGCCGTCGAACAACTGCGAATACCGGCGCTTCTGCTGACGAATGAACCCCTCACTGCGCCCCGACACCGAGATCGCCAATGTGCTGGGGCGAGCGTGGCGAATCGCGTCCACCAGGTGGCTGTCCTGCGTGCCCAACTCGTGGCCGAAGACGCACAACGCACCCTGATGGTTGAGCAGTTGCGCGTAACAGTACGACAGGTAATCCGAACTGCGGATGGTCTTGAGCTTCTCCTGAACGCTACCTTCGCTGACGAACAGCGGCACATCGTCCAGGGTCTTGAGGGTGTTGTTGATCGCGAAACTGCTGAGCAGGGTGCTGTCGGTACTCGGCAGTTTGCGCGCGGTGCCGTCGAGGTTGCGCACCAGATGCAGGCCGCCATGCAGGTAGAGGATACGCGTGGCGTCGGTGCGGGTGTCACGTAGATCGAAGCAAGCTTCGGCGCCGCGAAACAGGTCATCGATGCCCGGGGCGTGCAGGATCGCCCAATAGTTGAGCAAGTCGTAATTGCTGGTGAACACCGTGGAGTAGCGAGCCAGCTCGCCATTGATCGCCGCCAGGGTCGAGGGCTGCACCAGGCGCCATGGGATATGCACGGCGTGGATGGTATTGATCAGCGCTTCCTTGATCGCGTAATAGCGATTGCGTGGCGCGGCCGAGCTGACTGCCAGCGCTTTGTTGACCCGGCTGGTGGTTTTCAACGCGCCCAGGGCTTGCTCGAAGCTGCGGGTCTGTAACGCATCAAACACACTGAGTTCGGAGGCGCTCAAGGGTTTTTCTTCGACGGTGCGGGCGTTTTCGAACAGTGAGTCGTAGGCAAAGTCTTCCCAGATCGCCCGGCTGGCGCCGTTGCCGATCAGTATCGCGCTGAAGTCGTGGGTGCTACGCAGCGCGCTCCAGTCTTCAAGGTGGGCGTCAATATCCTGGAAATCCTTCATTGCGGCGGGTCTACTCGAA
Organism: Pseudomonas rhodesiae; assembly: GCF_013285305.1. Lineage (NCBI taxonomy): Bacteria > Pseudomonadati > Pseudomonadota > Gammaproteobacteria > Pseudomonadales > Pseudomonadaceae > Pseudomonas > Pseudomonas rhodesiae. The sequence continues at coordinate 1,747,920 of NZ_CP054205.1, forward strand.
ATCGGCTGGGCGGTGACTTTATCACGAGCCGGCGTTGATCTTGATCAAGGTGCGCCAGGCGGCTGAGGTTGATGCTGTACCTATAACGTCATCCGAGGATTCGCCATGAGCAGCACTTTCTTTATTCCCGCCGTCAACATCATGGGCACCGATTGCCTCGACGAAGCCATGAATGCCATTCGCAACTATGGTTTTCGCAAGGCCCTGATCGTCACCGACGCAGGGCTTGCCAAGGCCGGCGTGGCCGCGATGATCGCCGAGAAACTGGCGATGCAGGACATCGACTCGGTGATCTACGACGGCGCCAAACCCAACCCCAATGTGGAAAACGTCGAGAAAGGCCTGGCGCTGTTGCAGCACAGCGCCTGTGACTTTGTGGTGTCCCTGGGCGGCGGCTCGCCCCATGACTGCGCCAAGGGCATTGCACTGTGCGCCACCAACGGTGGGCATATCGGCGACTACGAAGGTGTCGACCGATCCAGCAAACCGCAACTGCCGCTGGTGGCCATCAACACCACCGCCGGCACCGCCAGCGAAATGACCCGGTTCTGCATCATCACCGACGAAACCCGCCACGTGAAAATGGCCATTGTCGACCGTAACGTCACGCCGCTGCTGTCGGTCAACGACCCATCGCTGATGGTCGGCATGCCCAAGGGCCTCACTGCCGCCACCGGCATGGACGCCCTGACCCACGCCATCGAAGCCTACGTGTCCACTGCCGCCACGCCGATCACCGACGCTTGCGCGATCAAGGCCATTGAACTGATCAGCGCCAACCTGCGCCTGGCCGTACGTGACGGCAGCGACAAAGTTGCGCGGGAGAACATGGCCTACGCGCAGTTCCTCGCCGGCATGGCCTTCAACAACGCGTCCCTGGGCTTCGTGCACGCCATGGCGCACCAGTTGGGCGGTTTCTACGATCTGCCCCACGGCGTGTGCAACGCGGTATTGCTGCCTCACGTACAAAGCTTCAACGCCAGCGTCAGCGCCAAACGCCTGAGCGACGTCGGCCGCGCCCTGGGCGCCAATACCCAAGGCGCCAGTGACGAAGAGGGCGCCCAACTCGCCATCGCCGCCATCCGCAGCCTGGCCCACGACGTGGAAATCCCCGCCGGCCTGCGTGAACTGGGCGCCAAGTTGCAGGACATTCCCCTGCTGGCCACCAACGCACTCAAGGACGCCTGCGGGCTGACCAACCCACGCCGGGCCGATCAGCGTCAGATTGAGGAGATCTTTCGCAGCGCGTTTTGAGAGGGGTAGGCGTAAGCCGCAAGCGTTAAGCTATAAGTTGCCAAGGTGTGATACTTACACTGCGATCACTATGTGGTTTATAGCTTGCGGCTTAACGCTGAGGTCCCTTTATGAGAGTTCTGTTATTCGGCGCCACTGGCATGGTCGGCCAGGGCGTGTTGCGCGAGTGCCTGCTGGCGGCGGATGTGCAGGAGGTCGTCGCGGTTGGCCGTACGCCGCTGCCTCAGGTGCATGGCAAGCTGCATCAGGTGTTGCACGCCGATATGCTGGATTTCCAGCCGTTGGAAAATCTGTTGCAAGGCTTCGATGCGTGTTTCTTCTGCCTGGGTGTTTCTTCGGCGGGCATGAGTGAAGCGCGCTACACCCATCTGACTTACGACCTGACCCTCGTCGCCGCCAGTACCCTGGCGCGGCTCAATCCGCAGATGACGTTTATCTACGTGTCCGGCGCCGGCACCGACAGTACCGAGATGGGCAAGTCGATGTGGGCGCGGGTCAAGGGCAAGACCGAGAATGCTTTGCTGCGCTTGCCGTTCAAGGCGGTCTACCTGTTCCGCCCCGGGGTCATTCAGCCGTTGCATGGCGTGCGTTCCAAGACGCCGCTGTATCAGGCGTTCTACAAGCTGTTCGGGCCGTTGCTTTCGCTGGTGCGTCGGATAAAACCCGAATGGGTAGTGAGCACCGAGTCGGTCGGGCGTGGGATGCTGGCGGCGGTACGCCATGGCGCGCCGCAGGCAGTGGTGGAACAGGCCCAGATCCAGCGTCTGGCCAGCGAGCGTGTGTGATGTTGCACAAGAGCCTGGTGCGGCGCCTGGACCTGATCACCCTGCAACTATTCGTCGCGGTGTTCGAAGAGGGCACGCTGACCCGCGCCGCCACCCGTGAAGCCATCGCAGTGTCCGCCGCCAGCAAACGCTTGATGGAATTGGAGCAGGTGCTCGGAGTCAGTCTGTTTGTGCGCCGGGCCAAAGGCATGGAGCTGACGGCAGCCGGCGAGACCCTGCTTCACCATGCGCGCAGGATGCTGTTCAACGTCGAAAAAATGGGCCTGGAGCTGGGCGAACACAGCCATGGTGTGCGCGGTTATGTGCGGATGCTGGCCAATCTGTCCGCGATCATTCAGTTCCTGCCCGAAGACCTGCGGGATTTTTCCGAGCTGCATCCCGAAGTCAAAACCGATCTGGAAGAGCGCCCCAGCAACGGCGTAGTGCAAGGTGTACTGGACGGGGTGGCGGACCTGGGAATCTGCTCCTGCGACACCGACACCAAGGGCCTGCCCAGCGTGACCTATCGCCACGACAAACTGGTGGTGCTGATGCCGGCCGATCATCCGCTCGCGGCCTGGCCGGCCCTGGCGTTCGCCGACACCCTGGGCAGCGATCACATCGGCCTGCACGCCGCCAGCTCGATCAACATGCGCACCCATGCCGCCGCGCGCGAGGCTGGCCAGATGCTGCGCCTGCGCATTCATGTGCCGGGGTTCGATGCGATGTGTCGCATGGTCCAGGCCAAGATGGGCATCGGCATCCTGCCGCGCAAAGCCTATGAGCTGTTCGGCCGCCCGCTGGGCCTGCACGCCGTGGCGCTGACGGACGCCTGGTCGGACCGCAGTCTGATCCTGGTCGTACGCGATGAAACACAGTTGTCGCCTGTCAGCCGTTTACTGTTCGACTACCTGAGTCTCTCAGTGCCTTCCCTGGAGCGGCCTGACAGCCTGGTCCTACGGAAAAATCCCTGAGCGTTCGCGTTTAACGAACGCTCCTTGTCAACTGACGGTTGGATTTCTCCCGCAGCGGTCCTCTAGCCTTGGTCACTATTCCAAGAATAAGAGGGACTCCCGATGACGGCTCCACTAAGCGGAATCAAGGTGATCGAGATCGGCACGCTGATCGCAGCGCCGTTTTCCGCACGGCTGATGGCAGAATTTGGCGCCGATGTGATCAAGATCGAATCCATGGGGCAGGGCGATCCGCTTCGCAAATGGCGAAAGCTGCACGAGGGCACTTCGCTGTGGTGGTACCTGCAATCGCGCAACAAGAAGTCCCTGGCCCTGGACCTCAAGTCCAGTGAAGGCCTGGACCTGATCATGCAACTGCTCGGCGATGCCGACGTCCTGATCGAAAACCTGCGCCCCGGCGGCCTGGAAAAACTCGGCCTGGGCTGGGAGGTGCTGCACGCGCTGAACCCTAAGCTGACCCTGGTGCGCATCTCCGGCTACGGCCAGACCGGGCCGTACCGTGATCGTCCGGGCTTTGGTGCCATCGGCGAGGCCATGGGCGGCATTCGCTACACCACCGGCAACCCGGAATCGCCTCCGGCGCGGGTCGGGGTAAGCCTCGGCGATTCCCTGGCCTCGTTGCATGGAGTGATTGGCGCGTTGATGTCGTTGCTGCGGGTCAAGACCGGCCAGGGCGAGGGGCAGGTCGTCGATGTGTCCCTGGCTGAAAGCGTGTTCAACGTGATGGAAAGCCTGGTGCCGGAATACGACATGCTCGGCCATGTGCGCGAGCGCAGCGGCGGTGCGTTGCCTGGCATCGCGCCATCTAATACCTACCCGACCGCCGACGGTGCCTACGTGGTGATCGCCGGCAACAGCGACCCGATCTACAGGCGTCTGATGCACGCCATCGGCCGCGCCGACCTGGCCGACGCGCCCGAACTTGCTCACAACGACGGCCGCGCCGCCCAAAGCGCCGTGCTGGACGCGGCCATCACCCACTGGACCAGCAGCCAGCCCATCGACCGCGTGCTCAGCGCCCTGGAGGCTGCCGAAGTGCCGGCCGGTCGCATTTATTCAGTGGCGGATATCGTCAGTGACCCGCACTACCAGGCCCGCGACATGCTGCTCGATGCCCAGTTGCCCGGCGGTGTGTCGGTGAAGATGCCAGGCATCGTGCCCAAGCTCTCGCAAACCCCCGGCGGCGTGAATTGGCAGGGGCCCGCGCTGGGTCAGCACACCGACGAAATCCTCGGCAACCTGGGCTTGGGTGGTCCTGATATCCAACGCTTGAGAGCTTCGGGGGTGGTGCAATGATCCAGCGTTATGACGACCCGTTGATCGTGCAGGAGGTGTCGCCGCGCGATGGCCTGCAGATCGAGCCGACCTGGGTCGAGACCGCCGATAAGATTGCCTTGATCGATCAGTTGTCCCTCGCCGGTTTTTCCCGCATCGAAGCCGGCTCGTTCGTGTCGCCCAAGGCCATCCCGGCGCTGCGCGACGGCGAGCAGGTGTTCCAGGGCATCGAACGTCGGCCGGGGGTGATCTACGTGGCGCTGATCCCCAACCTCAAGGGGGCTCAGCGTGCTATCGAATCCCGCGCCGATGAATTGAACCTGGTGATGTCCGCCAGCCAAACCCACAACCTGGCCAACATGCGCATGCGCTGCGAAGCGTCCTTGGCGGCGTTCGCCGATGTCGCGCGGTTCGCCGCCGAGCATCCGGTACGTCTCAACGCCAGCATCGCCACCACCTTTGGATGCCCGTTCGAAGGCAAGATCGACGAAGACCGGGTGCTGCAGATTGTCGAGGCGTACCAGACGCTGGGTATCCAGGGCATCAGCCTGGCCGACACCACCGGCATGGCCAACCCGCGTCAGGTGGCGCGCCTGGTCAAACGCGTGTTGCAGCGGGTTTCTGCGCGGGATCTGACCCTGCATTTTCATAACACCCGCGGCCTGGGCCTGTGCAATGTGCTGGCGGCCTATGACGCTGGCGCGCGTCGCTTCGATGCGGCGCTCGGCGGCCTGGGCGGCTGCCCGTTTGCGCCGGGGGCGTCGGGCAATATCTGCACTGAAGATTTGGTCAACCTGTGTGATGAAGTGGGCATTCACACCGGTATCGACCTGCCGCACCTGTTGCAGTTGTCCCGGCGCTTGCCGGCGCTGCTGGGTCACGAATTGCCCGGCCAGGTGGTCAAGGCTGGGCGTAATTGCGACCTGCATCCACCACCGGCGTACACCGCCGCGTTGTAACGCTTCACCAGACAACAAAAACAATCGGACGCCGTAGAGCGATCCGCTGGGAGAAAACAATGAGCACCAATACAGTAGAGACCGGCGCGCGCCCGGTCGGTGATGTCGATCCGGTCAAAGCGGTGGTTCACAAGGTTGCGTGGCGCCTGATGCCGCTGATCATGGTGTGCTACCTGTTCGCCTTTTTCGATCGCATCAATATCAGCTTCGCCAAGTTCCAGCTGCAGGCCGACCTGGGCCTGAGTAACACCGCCTACGGTCTGGGCGCGGGGCTGTTCGTGATCGGCTACGTGATCTTCGAGGTGCCGAGCAACATGATGCTGTACCGGGTCGGCGCGCGCCGCTGGATCGCGCGGATCATGGTGTCCTGGGGCCTGGCCACGGCGGCCATGGTGTTCGTCACGGCCGAGTGGCAGTTCTACGCCCTGCGCTTTCTGATCGGGGCGATGGAGGCCGGGTTTGCCCCTGGCGTGCTGTATTACCTGACCTTGTGGTTTCCCCAGGACTTCCGTGGGCGTATCACCTCGATGCTGTTTCTCGCCTCGGCGTTTTCCGGGCTGGTAGGCGCGCCGTTCTCCGGCCTGGTGCTGGAGCATATGGACGGCGTGCTGCAAATGCGCGGCTGGCACTGGCTGTTCCTGCTCGGCGGTCTGCCGTGCGTGGGGCTGGCGTGGATGGTACTCACCCAATTCAAGGACCGCATTGAGGATGCGCCCTGGCTCAGCGCCGAAGAGAAAACCCTGCTGGCCAGCCGCATCGCGGTGCACGAAGTGCACAAGAAAGGCTCGCTGCTGCAAGCCTTGCGGATTCCCGGGTTCCTGATGTTGGGACTGATCTACTTCCTGATCCAGGTGGCGTCCTACGGCCTCAACTTCTGGGCGCCGCAATTGATCCGCAGCGCGGGTATCGAAAGCGCGGTGGTGATCGGTCTGCTGACCGCCATTCCGTATATCTGCGGGGCTATCACCATGGTGGTGGTGGGGCGTTGGTCGGATGCCACCGGCGAGCGGCGCAAGTTCGTTAGCGGCTTGGTGGTCATGGGCGCGGTCGGGTTTTTCTGCGCGGGCATCTTCGATGATCAGCAGGTGTTTCTGATTATTGCGTTGGGCCTTTTGGGCGCCGGCATCATTGCCTCGATCCCGACGTTCTGGACCTTACCGCCCAAACTGTTGGCCGGTGCCGGGGCGGGCGCGGCGGGCGGGATTGCGCTGATCAACACGCTGGGGCAACTGGGTGGGATCGTCAGCCCGGTGATGGTGGGACGCATCAAGGACATCACCGGCAGCACCACGCCGGCGCTGTATGTGATCGGCGTGTGTGCGTTGATCGCCGCTGCGTTGCTGATGTGGGGCCTGCCGCAGAAAATGCGCACGTCCGACAAGCGCTGACGCGGGTTCACGCGGACGCCAGCGCTTTGGCTGGCGCGCCGCCGAACTGAATCAACGCCACACCCCCCATCAGCAACAACGCCCCGACCACCCGGGGCGTTGTCAGCTGACGCTCTGCCAGACCGAACAGGCCGAAGTGGTCGAGCATCAGCGAGGCCAGCATCTGCCCGGCCAACGCCAGCGCGACAAACCCCGACGCGCCCAATTTGGGCAGCAGCATCAGCGCCAGGGAAATAAAACACACACCAAAGGCACCACCGGCCCACATCCACAGGGGCGCCTGGGTGATAAAGGCCAGGCTCGGCAACGGTAGGCGCAGCGCCAATATCACCGGCAGCAGCACCCCAATGCTCACCAGCAGCGAGGCCAGCGTGGCCCACAGCGGGTGGCCGAGGCCGCGCCCGAGGTTGGCGTTGATCGCGCTCTGAAATGGCACCACCGCGCCGGCGATCACGGCCAGCACTATCAGCCCAAGCCAATGCAAAGGGGTCATCTCGAATCTCCTGAATGGTTTCGCTGGACTCTAGGCTATTCGTCACGCAAATTTAAATTCCAAGTTCTTATGATGAGCATGCAGCTGATGAATGATCTGCGTAGCATCGACCTCAATCTGCTGGTGATCCTCGACGCGTTGCTCACTGAGCAGCACGTCACCCGCGCCGCCGAGCGCCTGCACCTGAGCCAGCCGGCGGTCAGCCATGCGCTGGCGCGTTTGCGCGATGTACTGGATGACCCGTTGCTGGTGCGCCAAGGCGGCACGCTGGTGCCCACGGCCCGGGCCCTTGAGCTGGCTACGCCGCTGGCCGAAGCCTTGGCACAGGTGCAGGCGCTGCTGGCACCGAATCAATTTGACCCAGCATCGGCCAAGCGCCGGTTTCGCGTGGCGATGTCGGACTACAGCGCGGCGATTTTCCTACCGAGCCTGGTGCGCACTTTGCGCCGCGAAGCGCCCGGTATCGACCTGCAAATCGTGCAAACCAGCCGCGAAGGCATGGTCGACGGCATACTCAACGGCGACCTCGACCTGGCCGCCGGTGTGTTCCCCGATATCCTTGGGGAACTGCGCACCACGGCGCTGTTCGATGAGCACTACACCTGCCTGATCGATCGCGACAGCCTGCCGGACAACGCCACGCTCGACCTGCCCACTTACCTGGCACGCCCCCATGTGCTGCTGGAAATGCGCGGCAGCGGCACCCCGGAAATCGAGCGGGCGCTGAGGGCGATCCGCCAGCGCCGACATGTGGCGATCAGCCTGCCGCACTGGGGCGTGGCGCCCCAGTTGATCCTGGGCACGGACCTGATCCTGACGGTGTCCGCCCGTGGCGTGCAGAACGTTGATCATCGGCAATTGCTCACCCTGCCACCGCCGTTCGCTATTCCATCGTTTGCCTTCGAACTGGCCTGGCATGCGCGGCGGGGTGGGGATACGGGGCTGCAATGGCTGATTGGGCGTATACAAGCGGTGGTGGGTTGAGATCCGCTCGTTTCATAATCTGCGCTCGCACTGTTGGATCTTGCTCAAGCTATTGTGCCGAGGAAATATCATGCTTTCTGGCTTCAACCACCTGACTCTGGCCGTCACCGACGTGCCGCGCAGCGTCAATTTCTACCATGATGTGCTGGGGCTTCAGCTTGACGCCACGTGGGATAATGGCGCGTATTTATCATTGCCGGGGTTGTGGTTGTGCCTGTCCCTCGACAGCTCATGCGGGTCGGAGCCGGCTGCGGACTACACGCATTATGCGTTCTCGGCTGAGCCTCAGGGGTTCACCGCGCTGGTCGAACGTCTGCGTACCGCCGGTGTGCAGGAATGGCGCGATAACCGCAGCGAGGGCGCCTCGTTCTATTTTCTCGACCCTGACGGCCATAAGCTCGAAGTCCACGTCGGCGATCTGGCGTCGCGCCTGCGAGCCTGTCGCACGCGGCCTTATACCGGCATGACGTTTTACCCGTAAGGCCGGAACGTGCAAAATCCTTGCACCCTTCACTGATCAGAGTCGCGCCATGACCCCTTCCTTGCTGCTCGCTGTGCTTGCTTCGGGTTTTATCTACGGGATTACCCCTGGCCCCGGTGTACTGGCCGTGTTCGGCATCGGTGCCGCCCGTGGTCGGCGGGCCGGGGCGGGGTTTTTGTGCGGGCATTTGCTGGGGGACGTGGTGTGGTGCAGCACTGCTTTGATTGCCATCGTCGGTGCGCGGGAGGTGGGCAGCAGCGCCTTCGATGTGCTGGGCGTGCTCAGCGGTGCGTATCTGTTCTGGCTGGGCTGGCGCGCGATTCGCACCCAGCGTCGCAGCAGCGATGCTCCCGAGGGCGCGGCGCGGCATCCGTTCTGGCACGGCATTCTGTTCGGCTTGACCAACCCCAAGGCCTACCCGGTGGCGGTGGCCACCTTTACTGCGTTGTTGTCCAGCCGTGCCGAGCTGCTGACCTGGTCGATGCTGCCGTGGTTGATCGTGTTGAGTTTTATCGGCGGGTTGCTGGCTTATGGGATTCTGGTCGGCGTGGTCGGCGCTCACGGGGTGCGCACCCTGTACCAACGCCATGAAATCCTTATAACCCGTCTCTGTGGCGTGATGTTTATCGGCTTCGCCATTAACGCACTGGCCCATGCTTTGCCCGGCTTGTTTGGCAGCAAAGCGGCCTGACGAGCCGATGACCGTTCGTCGCACTGGTAAGTTTTTTCTAAACCTTTACTCCTGTGAAAATTCGAATTCAGGGCGGGGCCTGTGCCCCGCCCTAATTTTTGCTCTGGAGGAACCCATCATGAGCCGCATGGCTATCCGGTTACGCACCGCCAGTTTCGCGATGCTGCTGGGCCTCGGCGCCAGCAGTGCTTTCGCCCAGTCGCCTGCCGAATTCATCGAGAAGGCGTCGGCCAAGGGCATGGCCGATATCGAAACCAGTCGCATGGCCCACGCCAAAACCTCGTCCCAGGAAATCAAGGACTACACCATCGAAGTCATCAACGAGCGCACCCTGGCCAATCAGCACCTGGCGGCGATTGCCAAGAAGCTCGATCTGCCTGTGGCCCCGCGTGAACAGATCGTGGATAAAGCCGAGACCTTGATGCCCGAACTCAAGGACGGCGACTCTTTCGATGCCGCCTACACGGCCCAGCAGGTCAAGGAGAACGAAGAGGCCATCGCGCTGTTCAAGCAAGAAGGTGCCGCCTCGGATGTACCGGAAATAAAAGCGCTGGTGGATGAAACGTTGCCACGCTTGGAAGAGCGTCTGCAAAAGGCCCGCGCGCTGGCCTCGACCTATGGCAAAGGTCATCAAGGCGATGGTTGAAACCTAAGCCTGAACCGAAAAACGGCGGCTGGATCACATCCGGCCGCCGTTTTTTTACGCCTGATTCAGGTCGGTTTTACTCGGCGCCGCATCATCTGCGGCGTGCCCGCAGCTGCTGTTGAGATTCATCGAGGCCGTTTTGCCGATGCTGCGGTATTCCTGGCGCAGTTTTTCCAGCTCTTTGCGGTCAAGGCCGTCCAGGCTCAGTACGGCATTCTGTGCATCCTTGGTCACCCGCAGCAGTTCGTCGATCTTGATGTGCAGGATGTCGTTATCGCGGTTTTGCGTGTTCTGAATCAGGAACACCATCAGGAATGTGATGATGGTGGTCGATGTGTTGATGATCAGTTGCCAGGTGTCGTTGTAATGAAAATACGGCCCGCTCAGGCTCCATAGGCCGATCAACGCGACCGCCGCGTAGAACGTGCGCGCGCTGCCCGCCCAGCGAGACAGAGATTGGGAGACTGCAGAGAATTTCATGACCGGTTTCCTTAAAAAATACAGATGATGAAATTCAGACCGCAGCCGCGCTCTAAAATTTATTTTTACAATTTTGCGATTGAATGCAGCGGAATACTTGTCCGACACGTTTTCGGAGTGGGCCTACGGTTCCCCGCTGCCAGGCACTCAAGACTGGGCTTTTCCACCGGATATGCCCCATGCACCTCGATGCCCCTTGTGACCTGCACACACTCTATCGCCGCACCGAAGATTATTTTTTTGCGCTGTTATGCCTGCTGCATCGGCGCTTCAGTGCCGATACCTGCGCCTATTTCACCGCGCAAAAATCAAGCCCGTTTAACGTCATGTTTATCCGTGTCGGTAGCCACACGCCGGATGACGCAATGGAGGCCGCCCTGGACCTGATGCGCCATACCTCGCTGGAAATCCGTGCGGTGCTTCACGAGCAAAAGGTTGCGGCTCTTTACGAGGTGCTTACGAGCCTGGGTTTTCATGCGGCTGAAACGACGACCGCGATGGTTTTGCGACTGTCGGACTTTGTATCGTTGCCAAGTGAGCGCGCAGAGCAAGTGGGGCTGACCCGGGATTTGAATGAATGGATCGTTCCGGTGGGCAATGCGTTTTCGCTGGCGCCCGAGGTGGCGGCGCATTATCAGGCGCGGCATCAGCAAGCTCTGGATACGGAGCAAGCCCTTTATCACTTCAGCTTGTCCACCGAAGGGCAGATCCGCTGTTCGTTGACGTTATCCATGTGCGAAGGCGAGGCTCGGCTCAGCGATGTAGCCACCCTGGCGGATGTTCGGGGAAAAGGGTATGGCACTCGATTGATTCAGGCGGCCCTGCTTCACGCCGCGAGTCTGGGGGCTCAACGATGCTTTCTGGAGGCTACAGCGAGTGGCATTTCGGTGTATCGAAAGCTGGGGTTCGAACCGTTATACAACTGCCAGGCCTTTGTCCGAGGGCCCATCTTGCCCGCTTGATCAGAAGCCCATTGTTGTCTGGCCGCGATCCTCAAGGGCTAACAGATACTGCTTGGCCTCCAGCCCGCCGGCAAACCCGGTCAAACCGCCTGACGCACCGATGACGCGATGGCAGGGGGCGATGATCGAAATGGGGTTCCGGCCGTTGGCCGCGCCCACGGCGCGTACCGCGCTTGGGTTGCCGATTTGCTGGGCGATCTGGCTGTAGCTGCGGGTCTCGCCGAAAGGGATGGTCAACAGCGCCCGCCACACCTGCTTCTGGAAGTCGGTGCCGGTGAACTCCAGTTCCAGCTCGAACCTATCGCGCTGGCCCGCGAAGTATTCCGTCAACTGGCGCTCGGTTTCCAACAGCACCGGGTTGTCGTCAGCAGCGCGTAACTCGCCGAGTCGAACCCGATTGGCGCGTTCGGTTTCCCACAAAATGGCACTGAGCTTGTCGTGGCGGGCCACCAGGGTGAGCTGGCCGACGGGGGAGGGCATGAACATGTAGTCGTAGGACATAGGCGAACTCCTGGGAGGGCAACAGTTTAACGGCGCATCCCAACAGTAGCGCCAGCAGGCTAAGCAGGCACTACGTTTCTTGCGCTCGAATTTGCGCCACTCTAGAAATTCCAATACACCCAGTTGGAGTAATAGGGGGCTACGTACCACCAGGCGATCAGAAACGGCACCTTCACTATCGTCGGTTGCCCTACGGCAAACAGCGAGAGGGTATTAAGCACAGTGACGACCAGCGCAAACAGGCTGACGCGCCGGCTGGCGTGGCGTCTGGCAAATCCTACGCCGTACATCGACCCCGCAAGGGAGGCCAACACCAGTAGCAGCCCAAACGGCACCGGCAACCTCAGGAACGATACCAGCAAGGGCAGCACCACCACCCAGCCCACCACCTGATGCAGGATGGGCCTGGGCGTGGTTTGTGGGTATTCAGGCATGGCGGTCATCTTGCTTCCGGGGGCAGGGGTCGCATCATCCTTACCGGAATCTTTCAGCGCATCCAGATTTTTCCGAACGTGAGTGACCGCTGCTAGAAGGTCGCCTCCAGGGAAAACGGCACGCGCAACGCTTCGATGGGCCCATCGCGTACCCCGCACATTTCGTCATGGGCGCACTGTTGCACCAGCACGCAGGGGAAGGGTGCCACGCCTTGCAGCAGGTCGCGCAAGTGTGTGGTGGAGCGGATACGCAAAGGCTGGCCGTCCTCGCCCAACAACGTCATTTCGCCGTGAACCAACCTGATGCGTGCCACATAGAAACCGCCCTCCAGCGACAGCAATTCCAGTTCGCGGACTTCGCCTTTTGCAGCCACATCCGCCAGCATTTGCATATTCATCATTCATCCCCACGCCTGTCAGGCAGGCTGAAAAACCCGTTTATTGGCGACGGAAAAACAGCGTGACCTGGCCCCATTCCACCCCGAACTTGGACATGCTGGAGCGGTTGATCAGGGTGTCTTCGTCCATCAGGTACATCCAGTCGTCGAAGCTGACTTCATACACCGAACCGTCCACCGGCAAGTTGAGCCGATAGCGCCAGCGCAACGCGTTGCCCGCCACCTCACCGATCGCCTCGCCGACCACATCGCCGGCGCGCCCACGCCAGCGCCCGGGGCCGTCCGGGGTAAGTGTCCATACGCGACGCTGGCGGGTGCCATCGCTGTACACGAAGCGCTCATCGAGAATCAGCTGGTTGCCCTCGCGCCGGCTGTCGATCTGCACTTCAAAGCGCTTGGCTACCTCGCCGGAACGTTTCTCGAAAATGCCCCAGGCCTTGACCGGCTTGCTGAAAAAACGCTCCAGATCCAGCTTGGGTTGCTGATCGGCATAGTGGTCCACCCCCACGCCCGTGCAACTGCACAGACTTGCGACCAGCAATAGAGAAACCAGTAGACGCACCATGGCGGGCTCCGTGATCGTGCGAGGCGAAGTGCCCCTATCGCCATTGATACTTGTACAAAATAATTGATTTGTACAGGTTTGCGCTGCGTCGTGATGCGCAAAGGTCGCAAGATCGGGTGGTATCACTGAATTTCGCCCATAAAAAAACCGGCCACCAAGGGCCGGTTTTCTTATGCACCCCCGTCAGCAACGGCGTGACGGGGAGCGAATCTGAGTGGAGCGGGTGAAGGGAATCGAACCCTCGTTATCAGCTTGGGAAGCTGGAGTAATGCCATTATACGACACCCGCTCAGAGCGGCTGACTTTGTACCAGATGTGCGCTGGGATTTGAAGTTTTTCTTTGGAAAATGTGCAGGTTGCGTGCATCTGTCGAGGTGACGAACGGGCTTCTTGCCGGCTTACCATGGCGAACACGTGCGGTCGCCATGGTAAGCCGGCAAGGCTTCTGCGGTTCAGAGTGCGAACGCATGTTGCGTTTGGCCTCGGTCGTAACGCGGCCGGTTGATGCGCTGCTCCGGTTTCAAGAAACTCACCACGGCGTCACGGCTGTCCCGACACGCGGCCTTGTGTTCCATGTCCAGAAAGTGACCGGTGGCCTGGATGCTGCTGAAGCTGCTGTTCTTCACATATTGACCGAACAGCCTGGCATCGTCGGCGCTGGTGTATTCGTCCCATTCGCCGTTGACGAACAGCACCGGAATGTCGATCTGCTTGGCCGCCTTGAGGTAGCACAACCGGTCGCTGTCGAGCACTTGGCTGATGTGGAAATGCATCTGCCCGTATTCATGCTCGGCCAGGCTGCTCACATGCTTGTGGTTGAACCGTTTGAACAGCGAGGGCAGGTGTTTGCCGATGGTGCTATTGACCAAGTGGCCGACGCGGTCGCGGTCGAGGTTACTCAGGTAATCGACGCCGCGTTCCAGGTAGTCGCGCATGGGCGCATTGATCACCGGTGAGAATGAGCTGATCACGGCTTTTTCCACCCGGCGCGGGCGCTGGGAGAGGGCGACCAGGGTGGCGGCGCCGCCCCAGGAAAACGACAACACATGTTCGGCGGCGAAGTGCTCGATCAGCTCCAGCAGGATCTGGCCTTCGACGTCCTTTGTGAGCATATGCTCATGGCGGTTATGGAGTTTGGAACGGCCGGCGTAGGGTTGGTCGTATAACACCACATTGAATTGCGGGTGCAGGCTTTTCACGGTTTGGGCGAAGGATGCCGTGGTGGCCATCGAGCCGTTGACCAGAATGATGGTCTTTGCAGCGGCATCCGCGCGATAGAACTCCGTGTAAACCCGATACTGACCCTGTATATCCAACACAGCGATTTCTGGCCTCATGTCGTAAGACTCCTGGCAAGCGGGTAGGGCGCGCAGAACACTCTGCACGAGCTTTGTGACAGGTAGGCATACGCCTGGAAAAGTAAGGCCCATGTCGGTCCGATAACGGCTGGCCGGCGGCTGTTGTTATGGCGGGCAGTTTGCCTGGAGGGCCCGTGGATCAAGCGCGGGCAGGGCAAGGTGGGTCTTGGAGGTTATAGGCGACTCGTCAGTCATATTGCGGCTGACGTTCTGATTCAAGCAGCAGACCTGGGATGCCGCAAGGCGCTCAAATAGGTTTTTGCAGTCGCCGGCTGAATGGTCGTCAGACCTGTCTGATTTCTGCGTCGGTCAATGCCCGGTACTCGCCCGGCGCAAGGGTCGCGTCCAGTACCAGCGGGCCCATGCGCTCACGATGCAGGTCGATCACTTTATTGTCGAAATGCCCGAACATGCGTTTGACCTGGTGGTAGCGGCCCTCGACGATGCTCAACCGCGCGGTCCTCGGCCCCAGCAGCGTCAGTTCGGCGGGTTGGGTGGTGAGGTCTTCGAAGGCAAAGTACAAGCCTGCGGCGAACGTAGGCGCGTACTCGGGGCCGATGTCCTGTTGCGTCTCGACCCGGTACACCTTGGGCAACTTGGTCTGCGGTTGGGTCAGCCGGCGCGACCATTGGCCGTCATTGGTGATCACCAGCAAGCCCGTGGTGTTGAAGTCCAGCCGCCCGGCAATATGCAGCTCGCCCTTATCCGGCTCATCGAGCCAATCGAGTACGGTCGGGTGTTCAGGATCCGACGTCGCGCTCACACAGCCCCTGGGTTTGTGGAGCATGAAATAACGCGCCGGTTTGCCCGCCTGCAGCACCTCATCGTCCAGGCATACCCGGCTGAATTCGCGCACTTCATGGTGAGGATCGCTGACGGCAACGCCATCGACCCGGATCCGCCGCTCCACCAGTAACAGGCGTACCTGTTTTCGATTGAAGCGCGGCAGGTTGCTGAGGAAACGATCGACACGCATCAGGATCGCTCGGCGTCGCGTAACTGTTGGTCGACTTGGGCACAGCGCGGGCACAGGCAGGCTTGGTTACGCAGGGCGTCCGGCAGGGCTTGCAGCACCGCCGGATCGATGGTGACGCTGTAGCACCAGCAGGCTTGGTCGACGCGGCGAGGGTCGGCCAGGGCGCAGTCGTTGCGGGCGCCGCAGGCGGGGCAGAGGATGGGCGTGGTCATCGGTCGGTTCGGGCGGTATCGGGCAAGGAGCCGGTCCATTCCGGCGTGCCTTGCACGATACAGGGCCGACCTTGCCTCGGCTACTCAGAGCTGGAACTTGCTGACCAGCACATTGAACGAGGTAGCCAGGCGCGACAGGTCCTGGCTGGAGGCATTGGTCTGGTGCGCGCCGGCCGCTGTCTGAGTGGACAGGTCCTGAATGTTGAGCAGGTTGCGATCCACTTCACGGGCCACCTGGGCCTGTTCTTCCGATGCGGACGCAATGACCAGATTGCGTTCGTTGATCTTGGCCACGCTGGCGGTAATGCGTTGCAGCGCTTCACCGGCACTTTGCGCCAGGGTCTGGGTATTGTTGGCCCAGGTCAGGCTCTTGTTCATTGCCGCCACCGCGCCGTCGGCGCCCACCTGCACTTCGCCGATCATTTTTTCGATGTCGACCGTGGAGGTCTGGGTGCGATGGGCCAATGCCCGCACCTCATCGGCAACCACCGCAAAACCGCGACCCTGCTCACCGGCCCGCGCCGCCTCGATGGCAGCATTGAGTGCCAGCAGGTTGGTCTGGTCGGCGATGCTGCGGATCACATCGATCACCTTGCCGATCTCGCGCACCTGGTTGGCCAGGTCGACGACCGATTGCGTCGAGTCGTTGATCTCCACCACCATCGACGACATGCCGGATACCGCCTGCTCCACCTGCTGGCGGCCGTCTTCGGCTTCGGCGGTGGCCTGGCGCGAGGCTTCGGAGGTGGACACGGCATTGCCGGCCACTTCGTCCACCGCGGCGGTCATCTGGTTGACGGCGGTGGCGGCCTGTTGGATCTCGTCATTCTGACGGGTCAGGCCACGGGTGCTTTCATCGGTGACCGCACTCAGTTCTTCGGCGGCCGAGGCCAGTTGATCCGAAGCATTGGCAATTTCCATCAGGGTGCTTTTCAGGCCGCCCTGCATGTCCGACAGTGCCATCAACAGTTGCCCGGCTTCGTCGGTACGTTCGGTGAGGATGGCGCGGGTCAGGTCACCGCTGGCAATGCGTTGGGCGCTCTGCACCGCTTGTGCAATGGGGCGGGTGATCAGACGGGTGATCAGCACGCCCACGGTGATGGCGATGATGAACGCCAGTACGATGCCGCTGATCATCCACGTCAAGGCGCTGTTGCGCAGCTCGTCGGCGGCGATGGCGCCTTCTTTGATCTGGCGGTTGTTGGACTCGATGATCACGCGGATCAACTCGCGGGCCTGGCGGAACAGTTCGTTGTTGGTGGTGTTGAGTTCAGCCCGAGCCTGATCGATCTTGCCGCTGTCGAGCATCGCTGTAATGCGTTCGGCACTGCTGATATAGCTCGGCAGCACTTTATCCAGTTTGTCACCCGCTGCCCGTTCGTCATCTGCCAGTGGCGTTGCGCGGTAGGTGGCGTAGGCATCCTGGCTGCGCTTGAGTTCGTTGGCGATGTCTTGGCGTACGCGGTCGCGGTCTTGCTGGGACACATCGCCCTGGCTGGCGTCCATCAGGCGGTACAAGCCTCGGTTGTGCGCGACGATCCCATTGAGGGTGGCGGCCGTGGTGCTCACAGATACAAGGTTGTTGGAAAACGTGAGTTCCAATGCCGTGGAGAGCCTGACCACGCCCTTGATACCCAGCAAGCCAACCCCGAGGGTGACCAGCGCACACAGTAAAAACGAAAGCAGCAGCTTGGTTGAAATTTTCATGGTTCGAATCCGGGGATGTTAGCGAAGGATGCACGCTAGAGCCTCCCTGGCTGTGCGCGACATCATAGTGACATCATGGTAAAGCGAAGAGTTTCAACATCCAAAAAATTAACTGAAACGTTAAAGCTCAACATTGGATTCGATCTGCGGAAGGGCAGCGTCCATAGGCAGTTAACAGAGGCGGCCTAGGTGTATCAAGTTGTTACAGGAACGCACCAGATTCCGTTTTTGATGTCAGATATTTCGTCATTCAGTGAAAGCTGAATGCCGCCCTTCAGCGTCGCTGAAGGTGCTCTTTCGCGGTCCAGGAGGCCGCCATGTATCGACGAATGCTGCTCAGCGCTTTACTCGGTCTGACCCTTTCCGCTTGCGTGCCCTATTACGAGGGAGGCCAGAGCTACTACCGTTCCGAGGTCTATACTTCACCCGCGCCGACGTACTACTACGGGGGCGGCTCGGTGTATCAATACCGGCGTGATTACTACCCTGCGCCCCGTTACTACGCACCGGCACCGCGTTATTACTCTGCGCCGCGCTACTACCAGCCGGCCCCGCGCTATTACTCTGCGCCGCGTTACTACCCGTCCGGGCCGCGCGCCGGTTACCGGCCTTATTCCAATCAGGGCTGGGGGGATCGCGGTGGGCATGACCGTCGAGGCGACCGTGGCGATCGTGGTGGAGGACGCGGCGGTCATTGGTAAGTTTCCCACTATCGAGCGGCGCATCTAGCGCCGCTTTTTTTCGCCTGCCGTTTGTCGGAACTGTCATATTTGACAGGTATCCTCCGCGCTCCAGATGTATTTCACTCACAGGGATCAGAGTGCCGGTCAGGCATGGAGCGTCCAGTGATTAAGCGATCGATCTGCCTGCTTGTGGTGATGACCTGCGGCGTTATGCACGCGAACGCGAAGCAGGGGTGTCCGTACGCGTCCTCCGTTCAATTAAAAGAGGGGCGTTTCCAGGTGCGCGATGGGCAGCTCCTGTGGCAAAGCCCGAAAGTTAAACAACTGGATTTCGTCAGCGGATTCGTCGGCGCATTGTTCATCCCTGCCCAGGGACAGGCGCGGGAAAACGGCTACGTTGAAAAGTGCATCTACCGAACCAACGGCGATCAAGTAATTGCACTGCGTTATGGCGGCTCGGAGGAGGTCGACAGCGTGTCGCTGACCAGCAGTCTGCATTGGCGCCTGGCCAAGGATCCCTTCGGCCAGGACGTGTATATCTGCGATGACAGCCAGCCCGATAACTGCTCCTTCACCATCGACCGCTCCAAGCGCTGAGCTGTCAAAAATCGGAAAGGTCTGCCAGAGGATGCCTACCTTCCCACGCCTTGTTGAAGTGCGCCTGCACCACGGCGTCCGGGATCGCATTGATATCCGGCCAGTGCCAATGAGGCGTCTGGTCCTTGTCAATCAACCGCGCACGCACGCCTTCGGCGAATTCCGGGTGACGGCAGCAATTGAGGCTGAGGGTGTATTCCATCTGGAACACCTGGGCCAGGGACAAATGCCGCGCGCGCTGGATCTGCTCCCACACCAGGTGCGCCGTCAGCGGGCAACCTTCACTCAATGTTTTGCCCGCGCGGTGGAACAGCGGGTCGGCATGCTCGCGCAATGCACTGAGGGCCCGCCACGCACAGCGCACATCGCCCACGTCCAGCCAAGCGTCGATCTGCGCGCGCCGCGGCAGCCATTGTGCGTCGGGTTGCTGGTCGTGCGCCTCCTGGGCCAGGGCCTTGAGCAGGCTGTTGAGCTGCATCGCGGTCTGTTCCTGCCAATTCAATTGCAATAGGCCCTGGAGCAACTGATCTTGCTGGTCTTCCCGTAGGAAACGGTCGGCCAAACCCAGGTCCAGCGCATCACGCCCATTGATATGCGCTCCGGTCAGGCCCAGAAACAAACCGAGTTTGCCCGGCAGGCGCGACAGGAACCAACTGGCCCCCACGTCGGGGTACAGGCCGATGCTGATTTCCGGCATGGCCAGCCGGCTGCTGGGCGTGACGATGCGCACCGTCGCGCTTTGCAGCAGGCCCATGCCGCCGCCCAGCACATAACCGTGACCCCAGCAGATCAGCGGTTTGGGGTAGGTGTGCAGGCGATAGTCGAGGCGATATTCGGCGGCAAAAAACTGCGCGCCCAGGGCGGGTACTTCGCCCGGGTGTTCAAGACACGCCTGGGCCAGGCTGCGTACCTCGCCACCGGCGCAGAACGCCTTGGCGCCGTTGCCGCGCAGCAGCACGCAGACGATTTGCGGGTCTTTGGCCCAGGCCTCCAGGCGGTCGCCGAGGGCCAGGATCATCGGCAGGGAGAGGGCGTTGAGCGACTTTTCAGCGTCCAGGCTGGCGATGCCGATACGGGCACCGCCGCTGCCGGTGAGTTCTTCGAAGTGCAGATTCATCGTGACCTCAATCGAGAAAGTGAAGGATCAGTATGATCCTTTGGTGGGAAAGTGCCGGTGGTGTGTCAGATCAATTGACAAGCGGGGGCGGCTTTCCTAGGGTTCGCCTCATTCTTTTTTTACAAGACACTTCAACGATGACCGACGGCGACCGCATCAAACTCGAACCCAGCTGGAAACATGCCCTGCGCGATGAGTTCGACAAGCCCTACATGGCCCAGCTGCGCGAATTCCTGCGCCAGGAGCATGCCGCCGGTAAAGAGATCTACCCGCCTGGCCCGCTGATTTTCAACGCCCTCAACTCCACGCCGCTGGACAAAGTAAAAGTGGTAATTCTCGGCCAAGACCCTTACCACGGCCCCGGCCAGGCCCATGGCCTGTGCTTCTCGGTGCAGCCGGGGGTGCCGGCGCCGCCGTCGCTGGTCAATATCTATAAAGAACTCAAGCGTGACTTGAACATCGACATTCCCAACCACGGCTACCTGCAGAGCTGGGCCGAGCAGGGGGTGCTGATGCTCAACACCACCATGACGGTGGAGCGCGCCAACGCCAACGCCCATGCCGGCAAGGGTTGGCAGTTCTTTACCGACCGGATTATCGAAGTGGTCAGCGAGCACCAGCCGCACTTGGTGTTTCTGCTGTGGGGCGCCCACGCCCAGAGCAAGCAGAAACTGATCGATGCCACCAAGCATCTGGTGCTGACATCGGTGCATCCGTCGCCGCTGTCGGCGTATCGCGGGTTTATCGGTTGTGGGCATTTCAGCCGCGCTAACAAGTTTCTTGAGCAGAGCGGCGAAACACCGATTGAGTGGCGATTGCCGCCACTCTAAGGCCAAGCCTATTCAAAAGGTGGGAAGGTTTAGAGGGTTTCTGGCTGACGATTCCAATACCTGAACAACGGCTCCGCCAGAAACAGCACAAACAACAAGCGCATCACCTGCATCGCCGTTACTAGCGGCACTGACAGTTGCAGGGTTTCGGCCGTAAGACTCATCTCGGCGATGCCACCCGGCATCATGCCCAGGGTCAGCGAGCGCAGGTCCAAGTGGGTGAGGGCGCTCAGGCCCACGGCGGCCAGGGTCGCCAGCGCCATGGTTAGAGCGGTGCCGACTAAAGTACGAGCCATGAACGACGGCGCGCGGCGGAAGAACTGACGGTTGAAATGGCAACCCAGTCCGCTGCCGATCAGCCATTGGCCGATCTGGCTACCGCCGTCGGGCAGGCCGATATGCAAATCCCAGACAACGCTGGCGGTCGCGCTGACCAATAACGGGCCGAACAACCATGGGTTTGGCTGACGCAGGCGCTGCCAACCCCAGGCCACCAGGGCTCCCAGCGCAAACAGCATCGCCAGCCAGGCCCAACTCACGGGTGCCGGATGAAACTGCGGCGCGCCGCCCCCCAGCACATACTTGAAGATCGCCGGTACGCACAGCACCACTGCCAGCACGCGTAGGCTCTGCCCCGCCGCGACACGGCTGAGCACCGCGCCGTTGCGTGCGCCGAGGTTGACCATTTCACCGGACCCGCCCGGCATGCTGGAGAAAAACGCGGTGGCGCGGTCTTCACCGCTGCGGCGCATCAGCCACACGCCCACCACGCTCGACAGGCTGGTGACCAGCGCGCCGAAGAAGATCAGGCCGAAGTGGCTCATCACCTGCTCGATCACCACTGGGGTGAAGTGCAGGCCGATGCCGATCCCCACCACCCATTGGCCGCATTTACGCCCGCCGGGAATCTCCGCCAACTGCCAGGGCGTGAGGCAACGCACCAGAATGATCGCCAGCAACGAGCCGACCATGTACGGCAATGGCCAGCCGATCAGGCTGGCCAGGTAACCGCCGGCCAGGCCGACCAGCGGTGTTCCCCACCAATGTTTAAGGGTGACCTCAGACATTGGCCACAGCGCGGCGCTGTTGGGCGCGTTTGCGCCAGATCCGCAGCAGCGGCACGAACAGCATGATCGCGGTCAGTACCCAGACGCCAAAGGTGATCGGGCTCGACCACAGAATCTCCAGCGCACCGTTGGAGATCGACAGCGCACGGCGCAGGTTCTGCTCCATCAGGCCGCCGAGGATAAAGCCCAACAGCACCGGCGACAGCGGGAAGTCCAGCTTGCGCAGGATGTAACCGAAGATGCCGATCCCGACCATCAGGAACAGGTCGAAAGTGGTGGCATGCACCGCGTACACACCGATCGCGGTGATGATGGCGATCACCGGCACCAGCGCCCAGTTCGGCACGGCGAGGATGCGCGTGAAGATCCGGATCATCGGGATGTTGAGGATCACCAGCATGATGTTGGCGATAAACAACGAAGCGATCAGGCCCCAGACAATGTCCGGTTGCTGTTGGAACAGCAGCGGGCCGGGGGTGATGTTGTACAGCGACAGCGCGCCGATCATCACCGCAGTGGTGCCCGAGCCGGGTACGCCCAGGGTCAGCATCGGCACCAGAGCGCCGCAGGCGGATGCGCCGATCGCGGTTTCCGGGGCGGCGAGGCCGCGCATGTCGCCCTGGCCGAACTTGCCGCTGGCACCAGCCATGCGTTTCTCGGTCATGTAGGCCACGGCCGATGCCAGCGTTGCACCGGCGCCCGGCAACACGCCCATGATGAAGCCCAGCAGGCCGCAACGGATATTCACCACGAATACCGACGCCGCTTCCTTGACGTTGAACATCATGCGCCCGGTGGCCTTGACCGCTTCTTGGCCACGGTGGGTTTTTTCCAGCAGCAACAGGATCTCGCTGATGGAGAACAGGCCCAGCACCAGTACGACGAATTGGATGCCGTCGGTGAGGTGGATGTTATCGCCGGTAAAACGGTACACGCCGCTGTTGGCATCGATGCCGACCGCCGACAGGAACAGGCCGATCAACGCCGCGACGAAGGTCTTCAACGGCTTGTCACCGGCCATGCCGCCCAGGCAGACAATCGCGAACACCATCAGCACGAAATATTCCGCCGGGCCGAAGGCAATCGCCCACTTGGCCAGCAGCGGCGCAAACAGCACCATGCCGCAGGTGGCGATGAACGCACCGATGAACGAACTCCATGCCGACAACGACAGCGCCACACCGGCCAGGCCTTTGCGGGCCATCGGGTAGCCGTCGAGGGTGGTCATTACGGTGGAAGCTTCGCCCGGGATGTTAAGCAGGATCGAACTGATCCGACCGCCGTATTCGCAGCCCAGGTACACCGCCGCCAGCAGGATCAGCGCCGATTCTGGCGGCAGGCCCAGGGCGAACGCGATGGGGATCAACAGCGCCACACCGTTGATCGGGCCCAGGCCCGGCAGCAGGCCGACCACGGTGCCGATCAACGTGCCGCACAGCGCGGTCACCAGGTTGTAAGGGGACAGCGCCACGCCAAAGCCCTGGCCCAAGTGGCCAAAAGTATCCATATCAGTTCTCCAGAACGTCGAGCAGGCCAAGGGGCAACGGCACATCCATGACCTTATCGAACAGCAGGTACAAACCGATGGCCATCAGGGAGACGATCACCACGCTGGGCATCCAGCGGCCGCCGTACAGGCGCGCCATCGGGATGCCGATCAGCATGCTGCTGAGGATGAAACCCAGCGGTTCGAAAGTGGCGGCGAACACAATCAGCAGGACCACGCAGAGGCTGATCTTGATCAGGGTTTCGCGATCCAGCGCCGGTTCTTCTTCGGTGTGCTTGGTGGCCTGCGGGCGAATCAGCATGTAGATCAGCGCCAGGCTCATCAGCCCGAGGATCAGCAGCGGGTAGGCGCGGGGCCCTACCGGCTCGTAGGAAAACGACGCCTGATAGGGCCAGGCCATCAGCGCCAGACCGGCACAGGCCAGCAGCAGCGCGGCCGCGAATATGCGTTGTAAGAGCATGTTGAACTCCTGGGCCATGCCTGGGGTTTTGCCAGGCATGGCCGCGCGACAGAGGGGGCGATTACTGGATCAGGCCGAACTCTTTGGCCAGCACTTTGTAGTCAGCCACCTGTTTCTTCACATAGGTGTCCAGCTCCGGGCCGGTCATGGCAAACGGGAACAGCTCGCGCTGGTCACGCAGCTTGGCGAACTCTTCGGAGGCCAGCAGTTTGTCGAATGCGTCTTTCCACCAGGCGTACTCGGCATCGCTGACTTTTGGCCCGAGGTAGAAGCCGCGCACCACTGGCCACACGATGTCGTAGCCTTGCTCTTTGGCGGTCGGGATATCCTTCATTTCCGGCTCGTTCAGGCGCTGCTCGGAGAACACCGCCAGCAGACGCATGTCGCCGCTGAGGATGTGCGGCATGGAGTCGGAGATGTCGGTACTGCCCACTTGAATATGACCACCAAGCAGGGCCGTGGCGATTTCACCGCCACCTTCGAGGGCCACATAGCGCAGCTCGCGCGGGTTGATCCCGGCGGCTTTGGCGATCAGGGCGGTTTGCATCCAGTCCTGGCTACCGACGGTGCCGCCGGAACCGATCACCACGCTGCCCGGATCTTTCTTCAGGGCTTTGACCAAATCATCGAGGGTCTTGTAGGGCGAATCGCTTTTAACCGCGATGGCGCCGTAACTGGTGCCGACTGCGGCCAGCCAACGTACGGCGCTTTCATCGAAACGCCCGAACTTGCCCTGGGCCAGGTTCAGCAGCGAGCCGCTGGACCAGGCCACCAGCGTACCGGCATCCGCCGGACGCTGGGCGACCACGGCGTTGTAGGCCACCGCGCCTACGCCGCCGGGCATGTAGGTCACGCGCATCGGTTTGCTCAGCAATTTTTCATTGACCAGTGCGCTTTGCGCCAGTTTGCAGGTCAGGTCGAAACCACCGCCGGGGGAGGCCGGGGCGATGCATTCCGGGCGCTTGGGCTCGTCAGCGGCCAGCAATTGACCGGCGAACAACATGCAGCCGGCGGTGAGGGCCAATTTACGCAATGAAAGGGTCATGGGTGTCTCCGTCGTTTTTGTTATGAGGTTCTACTGCCAGGCACTGCTTACCAGAGCGCGACGCTGTAGCTGACCAGCAGGCGCATTTCATCCGCATCGCGGGCTGAATAGTTGGAGCGGTAAGTGGCGTTACGCAGGCGCACGGCCACGTCCTTGAACGTGCCGGTCTGCACCACATACTTGATCTCGCTGTTACGCTCCCATTCTTTGCCGGTGTCGCCGTTCCTGAGCTTGATGTTGTCACCGGACAGGTAACGGCTCATGAAACTCAGGCCTGGGATGCCCAGCTTGGCGAAGTCATAGTCGTAGCGCGCTTGCCAGGAACGTTCCTCGGCACCGGCGAAATCGTTGATCTGTACAAAGTTGACCAGGTACGGGTCGCTGCCATCCACATACGGAAAGGCACTGTCGCCGGACATGTGCTGGTAACCGGCGCTGAGCTTGTGGCCGTTGAGGGCATAGCTGAACAGACCGTTGAGGGAGGTGTTGTCGATCTTGCCGCCACGGGCGCTGCCGGTGTCGTCGCTGATGGCCAGGCGCAGGTCGGCGGCGAAGGTGCCTGGGCCCATCGGGCGCGCGGCCACCAGGCCAAGGAAGTGTTGACGGTAGACATCATCGAGTTGGGCGAAGTGGTAGCTGCCGGTGATCTTGTCGGCGAATTTGTAGTCCACGCCGCCGAAATTGAAGTGCTTACCGGTAGCCCCGCTGAGGAAGCGGCTGTTCTTGTTATTGAGGGCGATATCTTCGTAGTTGGTATCGTCGCGGTCCTTGGCTTTATCCAGGCGGCCGCCGGTGAATACCAGATTCTTGAATTCCTTGGACGTCAGCAACCCACCATTGAAGGTCTGCGGCAAAATGCGCCCGTCGTTGGGTTTGAGGATCGGCAGCTCGGGCATCAGCGCACCGATTTTCAACTCGGTGGCGGAGATTTTTACTTTGCCGGTCAGGCCCAACTTGGAGTATTCGTCGGCGGCGCGGCCGTCATCATGGGTCGGCAGCAGTCCGGTGCCGGTGCGGTCGGGGCTGGAGTCGAGCTTGATCCCGAGCATGCCCAACGCATCCACGCCAAAGCCCACGGTGCCATCGGTGTAACCCGACTGCAGGTTGAGCATAAAGCCCTGGGCCCATTCGTCGCGCTTGGATTGCTGGGCACTGGTGCCGTCGCGAAAGTCGCGATTGAAGTACATGTTGCGGGTTTCCAGGGTCGCGCTGCTGTCTTCGAAGAAGGCGGCTTGGCTGAGCGGCGTGAAGCCGGCAAGGGCGGCGGCGCTGGCAAGGGTGGTTTGGGTCAGGCGGGAAAAACGAACAGACGGACGAGCCTGGGGCTGTGTCGACAGCATGGTGATGCACTCCGATATTGTTTTTATTGTGACGAAAACGCATCGAGGCGTTTTTCGGGCACTGCGGATCAGGCAGCTGGGTGGGCAAGGCTCACCGTGAGCTGGATGCTAAAGCGCGAAGCTTTCACTAACCTTTCAGTCACCTTTCAATGTTTTCGGGCTTCACAGGGCACCGGGCGCCTGTAAACTCCCCGCCAAAGCGTGGCATCGACCACTCCTGAATGAGGCAGAAAACCATGCGTGTCCTTCTGGTTGAAGACCATTTGCAACTCGCCGACAGTGTGGCCCAGGCGCTCAAGAGCACGGGTTTGACCGTCGACGTGCTGCACGACGGCGTTGCCGCCGACCTGGCCTTGAGCAGCGAGGACTACGCGGTGGCCATCCTCGATGTGGGGCTGCCGCGCATGGATGGTTTCGAGGTGCTCGCACGTTTGCGAGCCCGTGGGAAAAATCTGCCGGTGCTGATGCTGACCGCGCGAAGTGACGTCAAAGACCGTGTGCATGGCCTGAACCTGGGAGCCGACGACTATCTGGCCAAGCCTTTCGAACTGACGGAACTGGAAGCACGGGTCAAGGCCCTGTTGCGTCGCAGCGTGCTGGGCGGCGAGCGCCAGCAAACCTGCGGCGTGCTGGTGTACGACTTGGACACCCGGCGCTTCACGTTGGGTGGCGAACTGCTGACATTGACCTCTCGGGAGCAGGCGGTGCTTGAAGCGCTGATCGCGCGTCCGGGCCGGGTGATGAGCAAAGAGCAACTGGCCTCCCATGTGTTTGGCCTGGACGAGGAAGCCAGCCCCGATGCGATCGAAATCTACGTGCATCGCCTGCGCAAAAAACTCGATGGGCAACCGATCGCCATCGTGACGTTCCGCGGCCTTGGCTACCTGCTGGAAGCCCGCGATGCATAAGCCCAGCAGCCTGCGCTGGCGCCTGCTGTGGAACCTGGCGCTGTTGCTGGTGCTGTTGATGTTGGCCAGCGGCATGAGCGCCTACTGGAACGGTCGCGAAGCAGCCGATACCGCCTACGACCGTACGCTGCTGGCGTCGGCACGTACCATCGCGGCCGGCCTGACCCAGGTGGACGGCACTCTCAGCGCCAATGTGCCCTATGTGGCCCTGGACACCTTCGCCTACGACAGCGCCGGGCGCATTTACTACCAGGTCAACGACATCGATCAGAAGCTGATCTCCGGCTATGAGAACCTGCCCGGCCCACCTCCCGGCACTCCGCGTACCGATGATTACCCGGCCCTGGCGCGTTTCTACAACGCCAAGTACCAGGGCCAGGAAGTGCGGGTGGTCAGCCTGCTTAAAGCGGTTTCCGAGCCGAACATGAACGGTATGGCGGAAATCCGCGTGGCCGAGACCGACGAAGCAAGGGTCAGCATGGCCCGTAGCCTGATGGCCGATACCCTGCTGCGCCTGGGCATGCTCGCGATCGGTGCGTTGCTGCTGGTGTGGTTTGCCGTGAGCGCCGCGCTCCGCCCGCTGGATCGTCTGCGTAAAGCCGTGGAGGAGCGTCAGCCCGACGATCTGCGGCCGTTGCCATTGGTGGAGGTGCAGCATGAGTTTGGCCCGTTGGTCAGCTCACTCAATCACTTCACCGAGCGCCTGCGCGGGCAATTCCAACGCCAGGCGCAGTTTATCGCCGATGCGTCCCACGAACTGCGCACTCCGCTGGCCGCACTCAAGGCCCGCCTGGAGTTGGGGTTGCGCGCCGAAGACCCGGCGACCTGGCGCAGCACCTTGGAAACCGCGGCTCAGGGCACTGATCGCCTGACCCATCTGGCCAATCAGTTGCTGTCCCTGGCGCGCATCGAGAACGGCGCCCGGGCGATTGCCGAAGGCGGCGCGCAGTTGTTGGATCTGAGTCAGTTGGCCCGCGAACTGGGCATGGCCATGGCGCCTCTGGCCCATGCGCGCGGCGTGGCCCTGGCGCTGGAAGCCGACGAGCCGGTGTGGCTGCGCGGCGAACCGACACTGTTGAACGAACTGCTGAGTAACCTGGTGGACAATGCCCTGGCGCACACGCCGCCTGGTGGCAACGTGATCCTACGGGTGATGGCGCCGGCGGTGCTGGAAGTGGAAGACGATGGCCCGGGCATCCCGCTGGATGAGCGGGATCGGGTGTTCGAGCGGTTCTATCGGCGTAGTCAACAGGGCATGGGCTCGGGCCTGGGCTTGGCGATTGTCGGGGAAATATGCCGGGCGCATCTGGCGCAGATCAGTCTGCATGACGGCGAGCGCGCTGGGTTGAAAGTTCGGGTGAGTTTTATCGCCGGTTGATCAGTAGAACATCGAACGCGCTTCATCCAGCTCTGCGCGCAGGCTGTCGCTATAGGGGTCTACGCGCAGCTTTTTCATCGCGGGGATCTCGGAAACCACCACGTTTGCCAGAGGGTGATGGGTGCCGCGATGGCAGTACAGCACGGCAATTTGCACCAGATCGATATAGTCGAGACGGTCGGAGTCGCGCTCGAAGTTCAGGTATTGCCCCGGCAGTTTCGCCAGCATCTCGGGAAAGTCCCAGCCGCTGAGTAACTTGTCGCCCAGCTTAGGGTGGATGCTGTCGATCACATGATTGAGGCTGACCGGGTCTGCCAGCAGCTCGTAGTGGTCTTCGGCGTAGGTGAGAATCGGCAGTACGCCGATCTGGTGCACCAGGCCACCGAGGGCCGCTTGGTCCGGCTTGAGCTGGCTGTGGCTGCGGCACAAGGCATAGCTCACGCCCGCCACTTCCAGGCTGCGGCGCCAGACGTCGCGCATTTTCTGTTCGACGACTTCGGAGCGGGCGTGAAAGATCTGCTCCATCACCAGGCCAATCGCCAGGTTGCTGCTGTAATTGGTGCCCAGCCGCGTGATGGCGGTGTGCAGGTCGGTGACTTCCTGCGTGGCGCGCAGCAGCGGGCTGTTGACCACTTTGATCAGGCGCGCGGACAGGGCCGTATCGCGACCGATCACTTTGCTCAAGTGGCTGATGCTGATTTCCGGGTCTTCGGCGGCCTGACGAATCCCCAGGGCCACTTCCGGTAATGTCGGCAGAACCAGGTCATCGTTATCGATGGCCTTGACCAAAGCCTGTTGGACTTTTTCCGCCAGCTTGTTCATTCATGATCTCTAGGGTGTTGCAAAAAAGTACGGCGACTAACGCTGGATCTCTCGATCACGGTCGAGGGTATAAGGCAGGTCAAGCAGTTGCAGACCCGGGCCTTCAAGCATGCCTAGATGCACATCGCCACTATCGGCAGCTTCGGCTTGCAATACGGCCAGAAGTTCAATGACCTGGTCAGCTTTTGCTGCGATTACCACTTCACCGATCGAGCTGTTGTGGCTAGGCGAAAACAGAGGAGTGCCTGGCTCGGGCATTTGCGCCGAATCAAGGCTTAAGCGGTACAAGCGGCGCTTGAGTTTGCCCAAGTACTGCATACGCGCGACGATTTCCTGGCCGGTGTAGCAGCCTTTCTTGAAACTCACACCGCCCACGGCTTGCAAGTTGAGCATCTGCGGGATGAACAGCTCGCGGGTTTGCGCCATGACTTGGCCGATACCGGCGCGAATCTGGCCCAGCAGCCATTCATTCAGATCGGCAGAGTCAAGGGTTGAACTCAATTGGGCTTTGACGGCGTCGGCTCGATCCGAGGGTACCCAGAGTTCGCTGCGGCCGGATGAGACCCGAATGGCGATCAAGTGCTCGTTGCGGGCTACGCTGTCGGTCTCGGCCGGTAGCTCAAGCCCGAGGCTGGCCAGGGCCGAATCCGCATTCACCAGACCGAAACGGGACCAGGCGGCACTTTCGTCGGTCAGCTTGGACTTGGAGAACACCGCGTATTTTTTCAGGTCGGCCAGTTGCGGTTCCAGCAGCTCGGCCGCCATCGCCAGCAACACCCCATCACCTTGCAACAAGATGCGAAAGCTCGACTGCATGCGCCCTTTTTGCGTGCATCGCGCGCCCAGGCTGGCCTGGGTATCACTCAGGTAATTGAGGTTGCAGGTCAATTGGCCCTGCAGGAATTTGGCAGCATCGGCGCCGCGGACGGCGAGGACACCTTCGTGGATCAGGGGGCAGAAGAAAGCAGAGTCAGCCATGGTTCATCGCAGGTCAAAAAGTCATGGGTGCATCATAGAGGGGCGCCCGGCAAATGGATAGTTTCCGTAGGGGCGACCAAAGCCGACTGTTCCACTGCTGTCGGGCCTGTATACTTGCGCTCTATTTGAGGAGCGCTCCATGGTCGAAGATGTAGAACTCAATCGCCTCTACTGGCACAGCCGTCGCGGCATGCTTGAGCTGGATGTGTTGCTGGTGCCTTTCGTCAAAGAGGTTTATTCCACCCTTAATGAAGTGGACCGCAAGGTGTATGTGCGTCTGCTGGAGTGCGAAGACCAGGATATGTTCGGCTGGTTCATGGAGCGCGCCGAGTCGGACGATCCGGAACTGCAGCGTATGGTTCGGATGATTCTGGACCGTGTCCAGCCTAAGTAATCGCTTCGAATGTCGCTGGCAGCCGTCACGGCGGCTACTGGCGGCGTATCTTTGCGCCCAACTGTTCGCGTTGGGTGCGTTGGCATTGATTGATCTCGCTTTCTCAACTCTGGCGCTGGTGTTGTGTCTGGGACATGCCGCCTGGGTGTTGCCGCGACACATTCTGCTGTCACACCGTTCGTCGATTCGTGGCCTGCGACGCGATGAGGACGGCTGGCAATTGTTCAGTGAGCAGCGTGGCTGGCACGCCGTGCAGTTGTGTCCGGACAGTCTGGCGTTGCCCCTGATTGTGGTGCTGCGATATCGGGTCAAGGGGCAGTGGTGGGCGCGTTCGATCTGTGTGCCCAAGGACGCGCAGGCGGCGGATACACACCGGCGCCTGCGGGTACGCTTGAAGTTCAGCCGGCGTAGGTGGCTGGCACCAGGATAGTGTCGCGGGCTTCGGGGAGCATCTGCGGGTAGTCGAGGGTGTAATGCAGGCCTCGGCTTTCCTTGCGTTCCATGGCCGAGCGGATCATCAGCTCGGCCACCTGGGCCAAGTTGCGCAACTCGATCAGGTCACGGCTGACTTTATAGTTGCTGTAGAACTCGTCGATTTCATCCAGTAGCAACCGCACCCGATGTTGTGCCCGTTGCAGGCGCTTGTTGGTGCGCACGATGCCCACGTAGTCCCACATGAAGCGCCGCAGCTCATCCCAGTTGTGGGCGATGATCACGTCCTCGTCCGAGTCGGTGACTTGGCTGGCGTCCCAGCGGGGCAGGGCGGCCGGCACCGGAATTCGCGGCAGTTGCTCAAGGATATCCGCCGCCGCTGAGCGGGCATATACGAAGCACTCAAGCAGCGAGTTGCTAGCCATGCGATTGGCACCATGCAGGCCGGTGAAGCTGGTTTCACCAATGGCATAAAGGCCGGGTACGTCAGTGCGGCCATGCTGGTCAACCATTACGCCGCCGCAGGTGTAGTGCGCGGCCGGTACGACGGGTATCGGGCCTTTGGTGATATCGATATTGAAGGCCAGGCAGCGCTCGTAGACGGTGGGGAAGTGCGTCTTGATGAATGCCTCGGGTTGATGGCTGATGTCCAAGTAGACGCAGTCGATGCCCAGGCGCTTCATTTCATGGTCGATGGCGCGGGCGACGATATCGCGCGGGGCCAGTTCGGCTCGGGGGTCGAAGCGCTGCATGAAGCGTTCGCCGTTCGGCAGTTTCAAGTGCGCGCCTTCGCCGCGCAGCGCTTCGGTGATCAGGAAACTCTTGGCCTGCGGGTGATACAGGCAGGTCGGGTGGAACTGATTGAACTCCAGGTTGGCCACTCGGCACCCCGAGCGCCAGGCCATGGCGATGCCATCGCCGCAGGCGCCGTCAGGGTTGCTGGTATATAGATAGACCTTAGCCGCGCCGCCCGACGCGAGAATGGTGAAGCGCGCGCCGTAGGTGTCGACCTCGCCGCTGCCGCGGTTGAGCACGTAGGCGCCGAGACAGCGCTCGCCTTCCAGTCCCAAGCGCTTTTCGGTGATCAGATCGACGGCGACGCGTTGCTCCAGCAGTTCGATGTTGGGGCGTTGACGGGCCTGATCCAGCAACGTCCTGAAAATAGCCGCGCCGGTAGCATCGGCGGCATGGATGATGCGGCGATGGCTGTGGCCGCCTTCACGGGTCAGATGGAACTCGAAGCCGCCGTCGTCGGCGCTGGCGTGTTCGTCACGGGTGAAGGGTACGCCTTGATCGATCAGCCATTGGATCGCTTCGCGGCTGTGCTCAACGGTGAAACGCACCGCTTCTTCATTACACAGCCCGCCACCGGCGTTGAGGGTGTCCTCGACGTGGGACTGCACCGTGTCGGTGTCATCCAGCACGGCGGCAACACCGCCCTGGGCCCAGAATGTCGAGCCGTTGGCCAGGTCGCCCTTGCTCAGTACGGCGATGCGCAGGTGGCTGGGGAGGGTCAGGGCAAGACTCAATCCGGCTGCGCCGCTGCCAATCACCAGAACATCGTGTTGAAACTGTTGGCTCATTTGAAGGATTCCGCAAAAAGCGATCCAAGGGCTAGTGGCGCTGACGGGACGCCTGGATCGGCGAATCAAAGGGTCACATGGCCCACTAGTATATAGAGGGGGGGAGCGGCACAATAGCCAGGCATTCGTGGCAATGTGAGATTACGGTGCGCGGCTTGGGTATAATCCGTCGGTTATTGGATTGGGAACTTTTTGCATAAGCCCCGACTCAATAGCAGGTTGCCCGAAAGCTGGGAAAACGTTGAGTTTATTGGCCCGTCGGGAGCATTGGACGCGTCAGGAAACCGACGACAAGATTATTCGCGCAGCCGGCGTTGCCCGCGCTGCGTTTTTCGTGTGTGCCAAATCAGTGCATGCCGGAAACTTGCTTGGAGGGGGAGAACTTTTGCGAAAAGTCCGAGTCTATGTTTGCAAGCCTGATCGTTTAGTTATGCAAGCCTCCTTCAAGTACAACGAGGAGTGTTCATGCTAACCCAGGAAGAGGATCAGCAGCTGGTCGAGCGCGTACAACGCGGCGACAAGCGCGCATTTGATCTGCTAGTGCTGAAATACCAGCACAAAATTCTCGGGTTGATCGTGCGGTTTGTGCACGACACCCATGAAGCGCAGGACGTTGCACAGGAGGCCTTTATCAAGGCGTACCGTGCACTCGGTAATTTCCGCGGTGACAGTGCGTTTTATACGTGGCTGTACCGCATCGCCATCAACACGGCGAAGAACTATCTGGTGTCTCGCGGACGCCGCCCACCAGATAGTGATGTAAGTTCAGAAGATGCAGAATTTTACGATGGTGATCACGGCCTCAAAGATCTCGAGTCGCCGGAGCGTGCATTGCTGCGCGACGAGATCGAAGGAACCGTTCATCGCACAATTCAGCAACTGCCAGAAGATTTGCGTACGGCGTTAACTTTACGTGAATTCGACGGTCTGAGTTATGAAGACATTGCGAGCGTCATGCAATGTCCGGTGGGGACTGTAAGGTCACGGATTTTCCGGGCCCGGGAAGCCATCGACAAAGCCTTGCAACCGTTGTTGCAGGAAAACTAAAGACAGCGGCGACAGCCAAGAGAGGAACCGCCATGAGTCGTGATGCCCTGCAGGAATCGCTGTCCGCAGTGATGGATAACGAAGCGGATGAACTGGAACTTCGTCGAGTGCTCAACGCGTTCGATGATGCCGAAACCCGTGATACCTGGTCTCGTTACCAAGTCGCTCGGGCGGTGATGCACAAGGATCTTCTAATCCCTCGTCTGGATATTGCTGCGGCCGTTTCTGCCGCGTTGGCTGATGAAGCCGTTCCGGCAAAAGCTGTTCGCGGTCCGTGGCGTAGCCTCGGTCGCCTTGCGGTTGCTGCCTCGGTGACTGTTGCCGTGCTGGCGGGTGTTCGTCTTTACAATCAGGACGAAATTGCCGGTGCCGAACTGGCCCAGCAGACTCAGCAACCGGTCATGGCCGGTCCTCAAGTCAAAGGTCCGGCAGTATTGGCCGGCTACAAGGAAAGCTCCGACGCCGCCGGCCCTATGGCCAACGGTGTATTGCAGGGGCAATCCGGTTGGCAGGATCAGCGTCTCCCAGGTTACCTGCGCCAACATGCACAGGAATCGGCCTTGAAAGGCACTGAAAGCGCTTTGCCTTACGCTCGCGCCGCTAGTCTGGAAAACCGTTGAACCGCTAAGGAGCTATATGCGCGCCATACCGCTCCTTACGCTTTTGCTCAGTGTGCTCAGTGGTTGGTTGGTGCTTCCCGCCCATGCCGATGAAGCCCAAGAGTGGCTGAGTCGACTTGGGCGCGCAGAGCAGCAGCAAAGCTTTGAAGGTACGTTCGTGTATGAACGTAACGGCAGCTTTTCCACCCATGACATCTGGCACCGTGTCCAGAATGGACAAGTCCGAGAGCGGCTTTTGCAGCTTGATGGTTCTGCTCAGGAAGTGGTGCGAGTGGATGGCCGCACGCAATGCGTGAGTGGCACATTAGTCGCCGGCATTGGCAATTCTCGAGAAGCCCCTTCCCGCGCGCTCGATCCCTCGAAACTCAATCAATTCTATGAACTGGCCGTGATCGGAAAATCCCGTGTTGCTGGCCGTGACGCTGTGATTGTGTCCATTACCCCCCGTGACCAATACCGCTACGGATTTGAGCTGCATCTGGACCGTGAAACGGCCTTGCCGCTCAAATCGTTATTGCTCAACGATCAAGGGCAGTTGCTGGAGCGCTTCCAGTTCACCCGCTTGAATACATCTACTCTGCCTGACGATCGCAACTTGCGGCCTAGCAAGGATTGCACGCCTATCGGAGCAGTCAATGCCAGCCAGTCAGAGGTACAGCCGACCGAAGCCTGGCACTTGGAGTGGTTGCCACCTGGGTTTGAATTGACGAGCGCCACTGCGCGAGCGGACACCCGCACCAAGACCACCATCGACAGTTTGATGTATGAAGATGGTCTGGCGCGATTTTCGGTATTCCTTGAACCCATCAGTGAGGGGGGCGTGACGGAAAACCGTACGCAGCTAGGCCCCACTGTTGCGGTCTCCCGCCGCTTGAATACGGTGGACGGTGAAATGATGGTGACGGTTGTTGGAGAAATCCCTATCGGTACCGCCGAGCGTATTGCGCTTTCAGTGCGCAGTGAAAAAAAGGCAACCGCTAAGCCCTTGCCGTGAGTTGTTAATCCTATGTTCATCCTGACCTTTCAATTTACAACCACTCACGCTTGGCTGCTGAAAGTATGAAATGTCTGGATCAGGATTTTCACTTGCAAAAATCGTCCATCTTTTTTATAGGTCAGAGCTTGTCGGCTCTGGCCTTGTTTTGTTCGCGGAACAAAAACGGCGGTCGCAGTTTCCGGCGTTTCTTGAACCCTGTCGCTCAACCCTGCTCGTCGTAACGGGAGCTGTATGTCGATACCTCGTTTGAAATCCTACCTATCCATAGTCGCCACGGTACTGGTGCTGGGTCAGGCTGTGACCGCGCAAGCGGCTGAGTTGCCTGACTTCACCCAATTGGTTGAGCAAGCCTCGCCGGCCGTGGTGAACATCAGTACCACTCAAAAGCTGCCTGATCGCAAAGTGTCGAACCAGCAGATGCCGGACCTTGAGGGCCTGCCGCCGATGTTGCGTGAGTTCTTCGAGCGTGGCATGCCACAGCCGCGTGCGCCCCGGGGGGGCGGCGGTGGTCAACGTGAAGCTCAATCTCTGGGTTCGGGCTTCATTATTTCGCCGGACGGCTACATTCTCACCAATAACCATGTCATCGCCGACGCAGACGAAATTCTCGTCCGCCTGGCCGATCGCAGTGAGCTCAAGGCCAAGTTGGTCGGTACCGACCCACGCTCCGATGTGGCCTTGCTGAAAATCGACGGCAAGGACCTGCCTGTGCTGAAGCTGGGCAAATCCCAGGATCTGAAGGCCGGCCAGTGGGTCGTCGCCATCGGTTCTCCATTTGGCTTTGACCATACGGTCACCCAAGGCATCGTCAGCGCCATCGGTCGTAGCCTGCCTAATGAAAACTATGTGCCGTTCATCCAGACCGACGTGCCGATCAACCCGGGTAACTCCGGCGGCCCGCTGTTCAACCTGGCTGGCGAAGTCGTGGGGATCAACTCGCAGATCTATACCCGCTCCGGTGGGTTTATGGGCGTATCGTTCGCTATCCCGATCGATGTGGCCATGGACGTATCCAATCAGTTGAAAAGCGGCGGCAAGGTCAGCCGTGGTTGGTTGGGCGTAGTGATCCAGGAAGTGAACAAGGATTTGGCTGAATCCTTCGGCCTCGACAAGCCGGCGGGTGCGCTGGTGGCGCAGATCCAAGACGGTGGCCCCGCCGCCAAGGGTGGTCTGCAAGTTGGTGACGTGATCCTGAGCATGAATGGCCAGCCAATCATTATGTCCGCCGACCTGCCGCATTTGGTCGGGGCACTCAAGGCTGGCAGCAAAGCCAAGTTGGAAGTGATTCGTGGCGGCAAGCGCCAGAACGTTGAGCTGACTGTCGGTGCGATTCCTGAAGAAGGCGCCACCCTCGATGCCCTGGGCAACACCAAGCCAGGCGCCGAGCGCAGCAGCAACCGTCTGGGGATTGCCGTAGCCGAGCTGACGGACGAACAGAAAAAAGCCTTCGACCTCAAGAGCGGCGTGGTAATCAAAGAAGTGCAGGATGGGCCCGCTGCGTTGATTGGTCTGCAGCCGGGTGATGTGATCACTCACTTGAACAACCAGGCGATCGATAGCACCAAGCAATTCACCGATATCGCCAAGGCGTTGCCGAAGAATCGTTCGGTATCGATGCGTGTCTTGCGTCAGGGCCGTGCGAGCTTTATCACCTTCAAACTGGCCGAATAACTCGCCAGCTCAATAAAAAAGCCCCGCTTTCGTTTAACGAAGGCGGGGCTTTTTTGTGGGTGATGGGTTTAGCTCATCATGCCTTTGACCAGTCTTTCCTGCTCGATCAACTCACGCTGGCGTGCGTCGATACGTGACGACAGTGGGAAGTTGTTGCCGGCGCGACGCTTGGCAAAGTCCAGTTGCTGAATGGCCTGCTGGAAATCGCCGACTAGTGCGAAGTATTCGGCACGAGCCTGGTGCAGGCCGATGATGTTGCCGGACAACCCGCGGGTCTCCGCGACCTGATACCACACATCCGGGTCATCCGGGCGCGATTTGAGCAGCCCATCCAGCGCCTTTTCCGCATCGGCGGTGCGATTCTGCTTGAGCAGCAGGTCGACCCGAACTTGATTCAGCGGGTAATTGCTGGGGTATTGGGTCAACATCCTATCCGTGCGTTGCTGGGCGTCGGGCAGGCGGTTGTTGATGATGTCCAGCTCGATCTGCGCCAGGTTGTAGGTGATGTCGTTAGGTGCCTTGGCCAGCAGCGGTGCCAGGTTTTCACGTGCTTCCTTGAGTTTGGTGCCCTTGATCTGCGCGATGGCCAGGCCGTAGCGCGCTACATCGTTCTTTGGGTTCTCGTCGAGTTGCGCCTGGAAGCGTTTGGCGGCGAGGCCAGGGGTGTCTTCGTATTTCAATTGCACCCGTGCACGTATCAATTGGTAGCGCAGGCTGTCTTCCTTGCCGCCTGGTTTGGCCTGTTCGGCACGGTTACGGGTGTCGGCGATCCGTGACTCAGTTACCGGGTGGGTCAGCAGGAATTCCGGCGGTTTGGCATCGAAGCGGTATTGGCGCATCAAGCGCTCGAACATGGTCGGCATGGAGCGTGGGTCATAACCGGCTTTTTCGAGATTGACGATACCGATGCGGTCCGCCTCTTGTTCGTTCTGCCGGGAGAAACGACGCTGCTCTTGGATCGCGGCGGCCTGGGTGCCAGCGATCGCTGCGATGCCAGCATCGCCTGCGCCCGCTGCGGCAGCAATAATGCCGCCCAATAGCGCAGCCATCATCGGCACCTGCATGCGCTGTTGCGCTTCAACGCCTCGTGCGAAGTGGCGTTGGGACAAGTGCGCCAATTCGTGGGCCAGCACCGAGGCGTATTCTCCTTCGGTCTGGGCGTTGAGAAACAGCCCGCCGTTGACCCCAATGATCCCACCCGGTGCGGCAAAGGCGTTCAGTTGCGGGCTGTTGATCAGGATGAACTCCAGGCGCCGGTCGTTGACCTGGCTGGTCTCCACCAGTTTGTAGACACTGGTCTCGACATAATCCTTGAGTTGCGGGTCGTTGAGTTGCGACACCTGGCCCCGCAAGTACGCCAGCCAGGCGCGGCCCAGTTGGTACTCCTGCTGCGGCGAGACAATGGCAGAACTGGCGTCGCCCAGCGACGGCAGGTCATCGGCGAAGCCTGGGGAGGCCAGCAGGCAAGCCAGCGTCAGCAGGGTAGGGCGCAAAAAATTCATGCACAGGGCCTTTCGACAAAGAGCTTACTGTAGCCGGACACTGAGCTTCGGACCAGATATTCTAAGCACCCCGAACGCTTGACCCGGAGTAAACCCATGACCGACACCGTCGCCTTTGATGCTGAACTCGATGCGAGCGGGCTCAATTGCCCGTTGCCCTTGCTCAAGGCTAAGTTGGAGCTCAACCGAATGGCCAGCGGTGCGGTGCTCAAAGTGATTGCCACCGACGCGGGCTCTCAGCGTGATTTCCGCACATTTGCCAAACTGGCTGGGCACACCCTGTTGCACGAAGAAGACGCCGCCGGTGTGTACCGTTACTGGTTGCGCAAGGCCTGAACCGTTTGTTCCCACAGCCCGAGGTTGATTGATGTTCAAAGTGTTACGTGACTGGATTCAGCGCTACTTCTCCGATGAAGAAGCGGTGGTGCTGGCGGTCTTGTTATTCCTGGCCTTTACGGCGGTGTTGACCTTGGGTGGCATGCTGGCCCCGGTGCTAGCGGGCATGGTGTTGGCGTATCTGATGCAGGGATTGGTGACGACGTTGGAGCGCCTGCGCGTACCCGGCGGGGTAGCGGTTGGGTTGGTGTTCGCGTTGTTCATGGGCCTGCTGGTGGTGTTTATCGTGGTGGTGTTGCCATTGCTCTGGCATCAGCTGATCACGCTGTTCAACGAATTACCGGGGATGCTCGCCAAGTGGCAATCGCTGTTGCTCCTGTTGCCGGAGCGTTATCCCCATCTGGTATCGGATGAGCAAGTGCTGCAGGCCATCGAAGTGGCGCGCGGTGAAATCGGGAAATTCGGGCAATGGGCGCTGACGTTCTCCCTATCCAGCCTGCCGTTGCTGGTCAACATCATGATCTATTTGGTACTGGTGCCGATCCTGGTGTTTTTCTTTCTCAAGGATCGCGTAATGATCAGTCGCTGGGTACGCAGCTATCTGCCGCGGGAGCGGGCGTTGATTACCCGTGTGGCGCAGGAAATGAACCGGCAGATCGCCAACTACATCCGTGGCAAGGTGATCGAGATCTTTATTTGTGGCGGTGTGACCTACATCGCCTTCATCGCCCTGGATCTCAACTATGCCGCGTTGCTGGCATTGCTGGTCGGCGTGTCAGTGGTGGTGCCGTATGTGGGCGCGGTGGTGGTGACGGTGCCGGTGACGTTGATCGCACTGTTCCAGTGGGGCTGGAGTGATCAATTCATCTACCTGATGGCGGTGTACGGGATCATCCAGACCCTGGACGGCAACGTACTGGTGCCGCTGCTGTTTTCCGAAGCGGTCAACCTTCATCCGGTGGCGATTATCTGCGCGGTGCTGCTATTTGGTGGGCTGTGGGGGTTCTGGGGGGTGTTCTTTGCAATACCCCTGGCCACGCTGTTCAAGGCCGTGCTGGATGCCTGGCCGCGACAGGAACCGGTGGTGGCGCCGCTTTTGTAGGGGCGAGCAAGCCCGCCCCGCAGCGTTTGCTCAGGCTTTGTTCAAGGCTTGGGCGGCGGCCAAGACGGCATCTACATGTCCGGGCACTTTGACGCCCCGCCATTCCTGGCGTAGCACGCCATCCTTGTCGATCAGGAAGGTGCTGCGATCTACACCTAGGTATTCCTTGCCGTACAGCTTTTTCAGCTTGATCACATCAAACAGCTGGCAGACTGCCTCATCTTTGTCGCTGATCAGATCAAAGGGGAACTGCTGCTTGGCCTTGAAGTTCTCGTGGGACTTCACGCTGTCGCGCGACACGCCGAAGACTTCCGTATTGGCTGTCTGAAACGCCGCGTGCTGGTCACGAAAACCCTGGCCCTCGGTGGTGCAGCCTGGTGTGCTGTCCTTCGGATAGAAGTAGATCACCACTTGCTTGCCCTTGAGGGCGGCCAAGCTGAAGGTCTGGCCACTGGTGGCCTGGGCTTCGAAGTCGGCTACGGGTTGGTCGATGACTACCGCCATGGGTACTTCCTTACATTGGGTTCTGTGGGCGCCACGGTTCGATCAGGGCGTCGAGGTTCAACGCATCGGCGAAATCCAGGAACTGATCGCGCAGCCAGCTGATCTGCACTCCAGCCGGCAAAGTGACGGTAAAGGTGGCGTTGAGCATGGTGCCGCCGGTCTGGGGCGCCTGGTAGGTGTCACAGGTCAGGTTCTCCAACTCGACGTTATGGTCGATGAAGAACTGGCACAGTTCATTGACGATGTCCGAGCGGTAGGCCGAACTGACGTAGGCAACGTATGGCAGGGCCTGTGGGCGATTCTCCAGAGCGGCGCTGCGTACCACATTAACGGTGAAATCATGCTTCTTGGCCAGGCCCGGCAGGCCAGTCTCCAGGCGCGCCAGAGCGTCCCAGCTCCCGGAGATCTGCAGCACCAGGGCGCTGCACTCGCCGTGGCGGGTCAGGCGAGAGGTCACTACGGCGCAGCGGTTCTCATGGCTGGCGCGGCACAGGACGTTGGTCAGCTCCATGGGGTTGGCGCCGAGGGCACTGATAACAAGGAATTGTTCGCGAACTGTGGGGGTGGACATGCAGCCTTCCTAAAGCGATGAGCGGTCGATACCGAGAGGGCCGTATCGATCAAAGGATCAAGGGTAGCGAAAAGCGTCGCCAAGGGCTAGGAGGTGGCGTTTTCATTGCGTCGTTCAGCGGTTTTCAGTGCTCGTCAAACCGTGCTCAGGCCCAATGATGGCGTTGATCGATGTTTAGTTGCGTCAGAACGCATCCTCACGCGGTACTTCGCTTGTGCAAGCATCTTAGCGCCAGTACCATTACGGCTCTCTTTTTCCGGCAGGAGCGGTTGCATGATTGCGGGCAGTATGGTGGCACTGGTCACACCCATGGATGCACAAGGTCATCTCGACTGGGACAGCCTGGGCAAACTGGTGGACTTCCACCTGCAAGAAGGCACCAACGCGATCGTTGCGGTCGGCACCACGGGTGAATCGGCCACGCTCGATGTGGAAGAGCACATCCAGGTCATCGAGTTCGTGGTCAAGCGCGTTGCCGGTCGTATCGCGGTCATCGCCGGTACGGGCGCCAATTCGACGCGTGAGGCGATCGAACTGACTAAAAACGCCAAGAAAGCCGGTGCCGATGCCTGCTTGCTGGTGACCCCGTACTACAACAAGCCGACCCAGGAAGGCCTTTACCAGCACTTCCGCACCATTGCCGAAGCCGTCGACATTCCGCAGATCCTCTATAACGTGCCGGGCCGTACCGCCTGCGACATGAAGGCCGAGACTGTGATCCGCCTGTCCACCGTGCCGAACATCGTCGGCATCAAGGAAGCCACTGGTGACCTGCAGCGCGCCAAGGACATCCTGGCCGGCGTGAGCAGTGACTTCCTGCTGTATTCCGGTGACGACGCCACCGCGGTCGAGCTGATTCTACTGGGCGGCAAAGGCAATATCTCGGTGACCGCCAACGTGGCCCCCCGCGCCATGAGCGACATGTGCGCCGCCGCACTCGCCGGCGATGCCGACAAAGCCCGCGCGATCCACGAGAAGCTGATGCCGCTCAACAAAGAACTGTTTATCGAATCCAACCCTATTCCCGTGAAATGGGCTCTGTACGAGATGGGCATGATGCCGGACGGTATCCGTCTGCCGCTCACCCGCCTCAGCGAAGCCTGTCACGAACCGCTGCGACAGGCCCTGCGCCAGTCCGGCGTCCTGGTTTAATTGAGGAAGCATTACGCATGAAGCGATTGGCCGGACTTTCCGCACTTGCCTTGATTATCTCCAGCACCAGTGGCTGCGGTTGGATCTGGGGCCCGGAAGGCTACTTCCGTGACCGCGGCAGCGATTATCTGGAAGCACAAGCAACCAAACCGATGCAATTGCCGCCGGACGTCAATGTCGCCAAGCGCCTTGACCCGTTGCTGCCGATTCCACGCAACGTTGCCGATGACACCGCCAAAGGTGAGTTCGTGGTGCCACGTCCACAGCCGATCACGGCCGTGGCCGATGCCAGCGACTACAGCCTGCAAAAAAGCGGCGACTCGCGCTGGATCGTGGCGCAGCGCCCACCTGCCGAAGTCTGGCCGGTGGCGGTGCAGTTCTTCCAGGACAACGGTTTCCGCATTGACGAACAGCGCCCGCAGACCGGTGAATTCACCACTGCCTGGCAGCAGGGCAATGAGTTGTCCGCCAGTATGGCTAAGCGCCTGCAGGCCGGCGGTGTCGCCTCCGACAGCGAAACGCGCGTCCGTGTGCGCATTGAGCCAGGCGTGCAGCGCAATACCAGTGAAGTCTATGTGGTGAGCGCCGAGCGTCCTGCCGGCAGCACAGCCAACGTCGATTTCACCAACCGCTCGGTCAACACCGGTGTCGACTCGGCATTGGTCGATGAAATGCTGGCCAGCATGAGCCGTATTTCCGAGAAGGGCGGTTCGGTTTCCCTGCTTGCCGCACGAGATTACGACACCCCGAGCCGCGTCAGCCTCACCGAGGACGGCAGCGGTAACGTGGTGCTGAACCTGGGTGAAGACCTGGATCGTGCCTGGGCCAGCGTAGGCCGCGCGTTGGAGCAAGGCCCGTGGCGTGTTGAGGACATCAACCGGAGCCTGGGTCTGTACTACATCAACGTGGCGGAAAAGGCCGAACGTAAAGACGACGAACCGGGCTTCTTCGGCAAGCTGTTCGGCAGCAAGCCGACCAAGGAAGAAGTCGAGACCCGCGCCGAGCGTTATCAGGTGCGTTTGAGCAAGGTTGGCGACGCGGTGCAAGTCACGGTCGAGAAGAACATCAATACCGTAGCGCCAGCTGAAACAGCGCGCAAAGTGTTGGGCGTGATTCAGGACAACCTGGGCTGATCCGATGCGTTTTGCCGTTCTCGGCAGCGGAAGCCAAGGGAACGGCACGCTCGTCGCCCATGACGACACCTATGTGCTGGTCGATTGTGGTTTCTCGTTAAGAGAAACCGAGCGGCGCTTGCTGCGCCTGGGGGTTCACCCTACGCAGCTGAGCGCGGTTCTGGTGACCCACGAACATGCCGACCATGTGCATGGCGTGGGTTTGCTGTCTCGGCGCTACAATCTTCCGGTGTATCTGAGTCGCGGTACCTTGCGCGGGATGCGCAAACCCATTGAGCCTGCGGGTTTCCTGGCCGGCGGCGAGACCTTTCGGATCGGTGCCTTGAGCATTGATGTGGTCGCCGTAGCGCATGACGCCCAGGAACCCACGCAGTATGTGTTCAGTGATGGCGAGCGACGTTTTGGCGTGCTCACTGACCTGGGTTCGTATTGCGCCAGGGTGCTGGACGGCTACCGGAATCTCGATGCCTTGATGATCGAGTCCAACCACTGTCGTGACCTGCTGGCTCGTGGTCACTACCCGTACTTTCTCAAGCAGCGGGTGGGCGGCGAACTGGGGCATTTGAACAATCACCAGGCGGCGTACCTGGTGTATGAGTTGGGCTGGCAAGACCTGCAACACCTGGTCCTGGCCCACTTGAGCAGCAAGAACAACCTGCCGACGCTTGCCCGGCAATGTTTTGTCGACACCCTTGGGTGCGACCCGGACTGGCTGCAACTGGCCGATCAAGATTCAGGGCTCGACTGGCGACATATCGCCTAGCCCACCTCACTCAAAGCGGAGCCCATCATGGAAAAACGTGAAGAACTCTACCGCGGCAAAGCCAAGTCGGTGTACAAGACCGACGACGCCAACCGCCTGATCCTGCTGTTTCGCAACGACACCTCGGCGTTCGACGGCAAGCGCATCGAACAGCTCGATCGCAAGGGCATGGTGAACAATAAGTTCAACGCCTTCATCATGCAGAAGCTCGAAGCGGCCGGTATTCCGACCCAGTTCGACAAGCTGCTGAGCGACAACGAGTGCCTGGTCAAGAAACTGGACATGATCCCGGT
Organism: Pseudomonas rhodesiae; assembly: GCF_013285305.1. Classification (NCBI taxonomy): domain Bacteria; kingdom Pseudomonadati; phylum Pseudomonadota; class Gammaproteobacteria; order Pseudomonadales; family Pseudomonadaceae; genus Pseudomonas; species Pseudomonas rhodesiae. The sequence continues at coordinate 1,792,254 of NZ_CP054205.1, forward strand.
CGAGTGCGTTGTGCGTAACTACGCCGCCGGCAGCCTGGTCAAGCGCCTGGGTGTGGAAGAGGGCATGAAGCTCAATCCGTACACCTTCGAGCTGTTCCTGAAGGACGATGCCAAAGGCGATCCCTTCATCAACGAATCCCACGTCGTGGCCTTCGGCTGGGGCACCGCTGAGCAACTGGCGCGCATGAAGGAGTTGTCCCTCAAGGTCAACGACGTGCTGAGCAAGCTGTTCGACGACGCTGGCCTGTTGCTTGTGGACTTCAAGCTGGAATTCGGTGTGTTCCACGACGGTTCCATCGTCTTGGGCGACGAATTCAGCCCGGACGGCTGCCGCCTGTGGGACAAGGCCACCAAGAAGAAGATGGACAAAGACCGCTTCCGCCAGGGCCTCGGTGACGTGATCGAAGCCTACGAAGAAGTCGCCAACCGTCTTGGCGTACCGCTGTAATCGACGCAAGCATCTGATAGCACGGAAAAAAATCTCGTAAGAGCTTTGCTTCCATGAAACAGGCTGTTATGATGCGCGCCGTTGGAGAGATGCCAGAGTGGCCGAATGGGACGGATTCGAAATCCGTTGTACCTTCACCGGTACCTAGGGTTCGAATCCCTATCTCTCCGCCATCATTGAATAACCAAAAGCCCCTGAAAGGTTTAATCCTTTCAGGGGCTTTTGCGTTTCCTAGGGCTTCTTCGTAGAGGTCGGTTGTGCCCAGTGCTGGTAACAGTGCTCTTCACTCAAACACGTGCCCCTGCGTCGAGGTTCCACTGGTCGAAGCCCTAGCGCGCCAGTGCGGTCGACAACGTTTCGAGGGCCAGGTCGGAAACGCGTGGGGGTAGGCAATCGATTTGCTCCAGTGGATTTAAAGCCCGCCGTTATCAAACCTGTCTCTCGCTGGGATTCTGTATTAGCGCATCTTAGAGCAAGCATCACATCCGCCAGGGCTTTTGCGTTTGGCTGTGCTCAAGTCCTTACCGGCGCAGCCGAAACCCTCTCATATGACGTCATACCCCTGCCTAATAAGAGAGCTCCTGCCAATGTCCCTTCGCAGCCTGTCCATTGCCCGCCGTGCGGGTCTGGGTTTTGCCTTGATTGCTTTACTCGTGGCCCTGCTGGGGTTTTTCGCGCTGTCCAATATGGCGAGCATCCGCGCCAGCGCTGTAAAGGTGGAGGCCGGACTGGTGCCCAAGATGCGGCTGGTGGCGGATATCCGTGAAATCATGCTGCGTATTCGTACGATCTCTTTGCGCATGGCTCTGGATCCGAATCCGACGAGTATCCCGCAGTACCGCAGCCAGATGGACACTCGCAGCCAGGACCTGACCAAACGGCTCGCGGAGCTCGACGCGGTCATTGATACGCCTGAGGTGCGTGCGCTTTACGAGCAGTTCCAAAGCTCGCTGCGCCAGTATCAACAGGGCTTGGCCCAATCCTTTGTCCTCGCCGACAAGCAGCAGGGGGCCGAGCTAAACAAGTTGCTGCTGGTGGACATGAAAACCGTGGTCGACGGCTCCGGTGCGCAGCTCAATGCCTTGGCCGATTACTACAACGCCCAGGTCAACCAGCAAGGTCAAGCGGCCGAGGCCCAGTACAGCCGCTCGCGCACCATGGTGTTCGGGTTTGTGCTTCTGGCCGGTTTGAGCACCGTGGCGCTGGCCTGGTTGTTGACGCGCAGTATTGTCGGTCCGCTGGGCCAAGCGATGCGCGCAGCGGAAAACGTTGCCCGGGGCGATCTGACCCAGACTGTGCAGGTCAGCGGCAACGATGAAGTGACCCGCCTGCTCGTGGCGCTGCACGCCATGCAAGGCAACCTGCGCAATACCTTGCAGTTGATCCGCCAGTCGGCCGCGCAAATGGCAGCCTCCGCCACGGATTTGAACGGCATTACCGACCAGAGCAGCCGCAGCCTGCAACAGCAGACGGCGGAAATCGAGCAAGCGGCCACGGCGGTCAACGAGATGACCTCGGCCGCCGAAGACGTGGCGCGCAATGCAGTGTCCACCTCCGAATCCACCCGGCTGTCCAACGAAACCGCGCGCGAAGGCCAGTACCGCGTCGGTGAAACCGTCAGCGCGATCCAGGCCCTGAGCAGCAACATCGGCGAAACTTCGACCTTGGTGCAGAACCTGGCCGAGCAATCGCGGGATATCGGCAAGGTGCTCGATGTGATCCGTTCGATCGCCGAGCAGACCAACCTGCTGGCGCTCAACGCGGCCATCGAGGCTGCCCGCGCGGGCGAGTCAGGGCGTGGCTTTGCCGTGGTGGCCGACGAAGTACGGGCCTTGGCTCATCGCACCCAGCAATCGACCCTGGAGATCGATCAGATGGTCACGGTCATGCGCACCGGTTCCAATGACGCGCTGACGTCGATGCAGTCCAGTACCCAACGCGCCACCGACACCTTGACCCTGGCCGAAGGGGCAGGCGGCGCCCTGAGCCAGATCACCGACTCCATTGACCAGATCCATCAGCGCAACCTGGTTATCGCCAGCGCCGCCGAAGAACAGGCACAAGTGGCTAAGGAAGTGGATCGCAATATCGTCAATATTCGTGATTTGTCGGCACAGTCGTCATCCGGCGCCGGGCAGATCAACGGTGCCAGCCAGGAACTGGCCCGCCTGGCCGTCGCCCTCAATGAGGCGGTGGCGCGTTTCCAGTTGTGATCAAGCGCGCGCCGCGAACAGCCGTTTCATGGCGCGCATCCGTGCTAGTTCACGGCTACGTCCTTCACGATCTCGATATTGATCGCCTGCCACTCACCGCCCGGACCTCTGACCCGTTCGTAAGTCACGATTTGTCCAGGGCGCAACGCCGGCCCACCGTCATAGCTGAAGAAAATCTCTTGCTCACCGTAGGGATTTGTCTCGTTGCTGGTGGGAATTGCAGTCTGTGGAGTTTCAATGGGCATGGCCGTTCTCCTTTTTCAGTGCAATACGTGGCCGGTTGTGGCCGGTAAGCGTGTGGGGGTTATTTTTCGATTTGGACTTTGTCCGCCTGCAGGCCTTTTTGTCCTTGCACGGTCTCGAACGTGACCTTTTGCCCTTCGGTCAGCGTTTTGAAGCCGGTGCCCATAATCGCTCTGAAATGCACGAACAGGTCAGGCCCACTCTCCGGGCTAATAAAGCCGAAGCCCTTGGTTTCGTTGAACCACTTCACAGTGCCGTGTTGTCTGTCGCTCATTGCTCATATCCTCGAAACCCTGGTGTCCACCGTCAGTCGAGTCGACCTGACGACGGTATCCATAATCAAAGTTCCGATGAGGCTGGGCGTCAACGCGCCACAAGACCGGCGGTACTGTCATTCTTGACAGGTTCGCCGCCCTTGGAAATGCGCCAGACTACGCAGTTATGGCCTGGAAAATCAGGTTGAGGACCCAGGTTTGGACGGTTCCAGCCCCTGGCGAATTTTTTCCAGCAATTGATCGATATGAAATGGCTTGGTAATCAGGTCCATGCGTTCGCCGAGAAAATCCTGTCGGTTCGCCGCATTCTCGGCGTAACCGGTCATGAACAGGATTGGTAACTCCTGGCGCAGAGCCCGCGCGTGATCGGCCAGTTCGCGGCCGGTCATGTATGGCAGACCGAAATCGGTGAGCAGCAAGTTAATCGTCGGGTCGGCTCGTAGCATGGCGATGGCTTCGTCGCCGTCCGCCGCCAGGCTGCAACGGTAACCGGCATCCACCAGCACTTCGGCCACGAAACCGCGCACTGACGGCATGTCTTCGACCACCAGGATATGTTCGCCGTGACTCACGCCCGGCATCGCCTCGACCTTGGTGGCCAGGGCTGGGGGGCCGTCGGCAGCGGGCAGCATGATGGTCACTTCGGTGCCCTGGCGGGTCACGCTGCGGATCTGTGCGTCGCCGCCGGACTGGCGCGCGAACCCGTAGATAGTCGACAGGCCCAGGCCGGTGCCTTGGCCCACCGGTTTGGTGGTGAAGAACGGGTCGAACACCTTGTCGATGACGCTGGGTTCGATGCCCACACCGTTGTCGCGTACCGATAGGGCAATGTACGGGCCGTTTTCCAGTTTGGGGTTACCGGTGGAATACGCCGGGTAGGTGGTGACCCAGATGATCCCGCCTTGTGGCAGGGCGTCCCGGGCGTTGATCACCAAGTTAAGCACGGCGCTTTCCAGTTGGATCGGGTCCACCATCGCCACAGCCGGGTTGTTGGTCAGCTCCAGATTCAGCGCGATGTGCTCGCCGATGGTGCGCATCAGCAACTCTTCCAGGGAACGGATATGCGCGTTGATATCGGTAGGACGCGTATCCAGTGGCTGCTGGCGCGCGAATGCGAGCAGGCGGTTGGTCAGCCCGGCCGCGCTCAGGGCGGAGTTCAGCGCGGCGTCGGCGTAGCCCAGCACTTTGTCGGTGCGCTGGCTTTGGATGCGTTTTTTGATCAGTTCCAGGCTGGTGATGATCCCGGTCAGCAGGTTGTTGAAGTCGTGGGCGATACCCCCAGTGAGCTTGCCCAGCGCATCCATCTTCTGCGCCTGCAGCAATTGGGCTTCGGTGCGCGCCAGTTGGCTCGCGGCGTTGGCCAGTTCGGCCTGTTGATGCCGTTCGCGATGGCGATGCTCGGTCACGTCTTCAACAAACACCAGGCTCAGGCCGGCGCGGCGGTAGGGCGAAATCTGCCACTCGGTCTCGCGCAACTGGTCGTCGACCTTCATCAGCAAGGTGCCTTTCCAGCGTTCACCAGCGGCCAGACGCAGGCACAGCTCCTGGATCACGGCCAATTGATCGGCGGCGAAGCATTCCAGCAGAGCGTCCGGGTTGAGGTTGTCGTGAATCAGTTGAGCGAAGGCGTGGTTGCACTCGTGGACTTTGAGCTGCGCGTCCATCACTGCGATAGGCGCACTGATGTTGAAGAAAATCTCACGAAAGCGTGCCTCGCTCTCGCGCAAGGCGTACTCGGTATCGCGGACCCGCAACAAGGTGCGCAGGGTGGCCAGCAGTACTTCAGGGTCCACCGGGTGGATCAGGTACGCGTCGGCGCCGGCGTCCAGGCCGGTGATGATATCGCCGGTCTCGATCGAGGCCGCCGACACATGCACCACCGGCAGCAACGCGGTGGCGGGGTCAGCGCGCAGGCCGCGCACGATATCGAAGCCGCTCATGTCCGGCAGGTTGACGTCCAGGATCAGCGCATCGATGGTACGGCTGGCGATCAGGTCCAGGCCGTCCTGACCGGTGCCCGCTTCCAACACTTGGTAGTGATGGTTCTCCAGGCGCCGGCGCAGGGCGTAACGCGTGGCGGCGTTGTCGTCGACGATCAGCAGTTGGATGTCACGTTTCATCGACGGTCTCGTTGGCGATGGAAAGGGGAATGACCACAAAGAACAACGAACCCACGCCGGGCGTGCTTTCTACCCCAACCCGGCCGCCCAGCAGCTCGGCGAAGCGCTTGCACAGCGACAGCCCCAGCCCGGTGCCGCGCAGGCGCTTTTGCAGCGGCGAGTCGATCTGCGAGAAATCCTCGAACAGGTTGCTATGCAGTTCCATGGGGATGCCAAGGCCAGTGTCCTGCACCGCGAAGCGGATCTCCCGCTCGTTCTCCATGCGCGCCGACACCCGCACCTCGCCCTGCAGCGTGAACTTCAGCGCGTTGGAGATAAAGTTGCGCAGGATCTGCGCGAGCTTTTTGTCATCGGTATAAAGCTTGGGCAGGCCGGCGGGCTCTTCGAAGATCAGGTCCACCGACGACGCATCCACAATCGGCCGGAACATGCCACGCAGGGCCGAGAATAGGTCGAACATATCGAACCAGGCCGGGGAGATGCTGATGCGCCCGGCCTCGATCTTGGCCAGGTCCAGTAGATCGTCGACCATCTCGCGCAGTTCTCGCGCCGAGCTGCGGATAAAGCCCACCTGGGTGTGTTGCTCGGGGCTGAGTGGGCCGTCGAGTTCATCGTCCAGCAGGCTGGTGATACTCAGGATCGAGCCCAATGGCGTGCGGAACTCGTGGCTCATATATGACAGGAAGCGGCTCTTGAGGTCCGAGGCCTGGCGCAGTTGATCGGCTTGGGTATCCAGCTCGGCATACAGCGCCAGCACGCCTTGGTTGGTCTCGTCCAATTCGGCGCGCAGCGCATCGGCCTCTTGACGCAAGCGCTGGACTTCTGCGGCGAGCGAGGCAGTGGTATCAGCCATCGATGGCCTCCAGGGCAATCACGAAAACGGTGACGTCATCCCGGCCGCGACAGAAGTCACGGTGCAGGATGGCGGCGATCAAAGCCGGGTGGCGGTGCGTCAGCCCGGGGTAGTCGGCCAGGTTCCAGCGTGACTGCAGGCCGTCGCTGAACAGGATCAGCAACTGGCCGCTGACCTCAGCGTAGTCGAATGGCTGCGCCTTGCGAAACTGCACGCCGACAATGCCTGGATGAGACGCCAGACCGCGGGACTTGCCAGGGCCGATCAGGCTGGCGCCGATATTGCCCACGCCGGTAAAGCGCAGGCTGCCGGTCGCCGCGTTGTATTGCGCCACGGCCACGGCGCCGCCACGGGTACCGCTCATGCCGGCGTGCATATCTGCCATCAGCAGCGTCGCTTCGTCAAAGGCGCCCCGTGCGAACACCTTCTCACCGTCCCGCGCGGCGCGTTCGGCTTCGCTGCCATGGCCCAGCCCATCGGCCACCATCACACTGAAACGGCCGGGTTCGATTGCCAGGTGCCAGGCATCGCCGCAGGCCGGGTCGTCATGCAGGGAGTGTTGGCTGACCCCGTAGCGTATGTCCTTGGCCGTCGAGGCTCTCGGATACAGGCGCGCGAGCATCGCCGTACCGCGTGGGTCGGCGTACACATCGAACACCTGGGCCACCCGTGAAATGGCGCCCATGCCGATGCCCTGGGTGCCGCCGGTGGAAAACCCGTCCACCAGGCAGCTGTCCAGGTCAAAGCCCTGGCCGCGATCCACGGCGATCATCTCCACACCGCCGTTGCCGGTGGCGCGCAGGTGCAATTGGCCGTGGGCGGCATGCTTGAGGATATTGCTGCTCAGCTCGGTGGCCACCAGGGCCACGCGACCGGCGTCGGTTTCGTCGAAGCCCAAGTGTTCGGCGAGTTTCTGTGCGGTACGTCGGGCGTGACCAATCTGGCTCACATCCTCGATCAACAACACCTGCGTGAGAGCGCTGGGAATATTCAGGACCATCGAGTGATCGTCACGCGGGTGCCCTGGCCGGGTGCGGTGTCCAGTTCGAATTCGTCCACCAGGCGCTTGGCGCCGGTCAGCCCCAGGCCGAGCCCGCCGCCGGAGGTCCAGCCGTCGGTCATCGCCAGTTTGATATCGGGAATGCCCGGGCCTTCGTCGCGAAACGTCAGACGAACGCCGGAGCGCAGGTCTCTCTCGACTATTTCCCAATCCATATACCCGCCGCCGCCGTACACCACCGTGTTACGCGCCAGCTCACTGACGGCCGTGACCAATTTGGTCAGGTCGATCAGGCGCATGCCGCAATCCTGGGCCAGTTTGCGGACCAGTTGTCGAGCCAGCACAACGTCCTGTTCGATCAGCACGGGATGAGTGCCATTGCTGGCCAGGGTCATGAGTTTTCTACCCGCTCGCGCAACAGCTTCATGCCGCGTTCGACATTGAGTGCGGTGGCGACTCCAGGCAAGGTCATGCCCAGTTCCACCAGGGTAATGGCCACTGCCGGCTGCATACCCACCAGCACGGTCTGTGCATCCATGATCCGCGAGAGCCCGGAGATGGTGCCGATCATGCGGCCGATAAAGGAGTCGACCATGTCCAGCGCCGAGATATCGATCAAGACGCCACGCGCCGAGGTGCGGTTGATGCGTTCGGACAGGTCGTCCTGCAGCGTCAACGCGAGCTGGTCGTGCATATCCACCTGAATGGTCACGAGCAGAAACTCGCCCATCTGCAAAATCGGGATGCGTTCCATGGTCAGACGGCCTTGGTCACGGTCACGCCCAGACGCTTGAGGGACAGGGCCAGGGCGTCGGCGAGATTGGCCTTGGTGACGACGCCTTGCAGGTCAAGGCCCAGGTGAACGATGGTCTGGGCGATTTGCGGACGCACACCGCTGATGATGCAATCGGCGCCCATCAGGCGAATGGCGGTCACGGTCTTGAGCAGGTGCTGGGCCACCAGGGTATCGACGGTCGGCACGCCGGTGATGTCGATGATCGCAATTTCCGCGCCGGTGTCGACGATGCGTTGCAGCAGCGATTCCATCACCACCTGGGTGCGCTGGGAATCCAGGGTGCCGATCATCGGCAGGGCCAGCACGCCGTCCCACAACTTGACCACCGGCGTGGACAGTTCCAGCAGTTCTTCCTGCTGGCGTTTGATCACCAGCTCGCGGGACTTCTGGAAGGTACGGATGGTGTGCATGCCCAAGGCATCCAGCAGCTCGGAGATTTCCCATAGCTGTTCGGCCAGTTGCGCCGGCTGCTCGGCATATTCGCGTTGCAGCAGGGCGAAGAGCGGGCCTTTGAGGGCAAAGATGAAACTGGCGGTCTGTTGCGAGTCTTGGCCGACCAGTGCGCGGCTGTGGGACAGCTTTTCCAGGAGTACGCGGGTTTCGGCCCAGTTCTCGTGGTTAACATTCTGCGAACCGCCTTGTTCCAGGGCTGCAATCAGTGTGTTCAGGAAGTCGTTGGCCTGTTGTTTCAGGTCGGCTTCCTTGACGTTGCGGGTGGCACCCGAGGCTTCGAGGCTTTCGATCCATGTGGTCAACAAGCTGAGTTTGTTGCTTTGCAGCGCCTGAACGGTAGTCGCGTGAAGTGTCGCCATGGGAAAGCTCCTGGATGCCTGTTATATGCTGCGCGCAATCTATACCAAAATGTGTGGTTTGAAACGGTTTACGCTAATTATTCCGGGGGATGTCTACAAAGTGCATCGCGCCACGTTCATGGCCCTCGGGTACTATAGATCGCCCCCCCTAGTCGGCCAGTGTTTCCCGTGATTATCAATTTCGATCTCAATGACCTTCAGGCCTTTCGTGCCGTGGTGGACAAAGGCAGTTTCCGCGGCGCTGCCGAGGCGATCCGCATCTCCCAACCGGCCTTGAGCCGCCGCATCGAAAAGCTCGAATCGGCGCTGGACGTGAAGCTGTTCGAGCGCACCACCCGGCGTGTCAGCCTGACCATGGTGGGACGCGCTTTTCTCCCGCAGGTCGAACGCATGCTCGACGACCTGGACCTCGCCCTGATGGGTATCAGCAACGTGGCATCGACGCGCATGGGCAACGTCACCATCGCCTGCGTGCCTTCTACCGCGTACTACTTCATGCCTCACGTGATCTCCGAATTCCACAAGCTCTACCCGAAGATTCGTCTGCGGGTGCTCGACGCCAGTGCCGGCGAGGTGTGCAGTGCGGTGGAAAGCGGCGAGGCGGATTTCGGCGTGAGTTTCAGCGGCAGCCTGGCCGATGAGGTGGAGTTCGAACTGTTGCTGCAAGAGCGCTACGTATTGGCGTGCCGGCGTGACCATCCGCTGGCCGGTCGCACCAGCGTGACGTGGGCCGAAGCTTATGAGCACGACTACATCAGCGTGGACAAGACCTCGGGCAACCGGTTTCTGCTCGACCAGGCCTTGCGTGGCGTGCGCGTAAAAAAACCGAGTATTTGCGAGACCCACCACGTGACCACCATGATCGGGCTGGTAGAAGCGGGGCTGGGGGTGGCGATGGTGCCGTCGATTGCGATGCCAGCGTGCGAACACCCGATTCTGGTGAGCGTGCCGCTGGTGGAGCCGCAGGTGATGCGCAATGTGGGCTTGATCAAACGCCGCGGGCGGACTTTGCCGCCAGCGGCGCTGGAGTTGGAGCGCTTGGTGCGCGAGATGCCGTTTCGGTCAGCGTGACACCGAGTCCAGGCCGGTGGCCTGCACCGCCGGTTGCACCTCGGGGGAGGCGAGGAACTGCAGCAGCGCCTTGGCCTGCTTAGGGTGTTCGGCGTTCACCGGAATGCCCGCGGCGAAGCGCGTTACCGATTGCACGTCTTCAGGGATCTTGCCCACAAAGGTCACGCCCGGTACCGGCAACAGTTCCGCCACCTGCTGCAAGCCCACAGCGTAATCACCCTTGGCCACCTGCTCGGCCACCGGCAGGCGTTCGATCATGGTGCCCTTGGCCGGCATACCGAGTTTCTTGAACAACTCTTTTTCCACATACACGCCGCTGGCACTGTCGGAATACGCCACGGACTTGGCGTTGCTGAGCACCGCCTTTAGCTCGGCGTCGGTGCCAATCGCCGGTTTCGGCTGCCCTTGCTTGACCACCAGGCCAATGCGCGAGTCGGCCAGTTCCACCCGTGAAGCGGGGTCCACCTTACCTTGCTTGATCAACTCATCCAGGGCATAGCCGACCATGATCACCACGTCGGCATGTTCGCCGCGGGCCAGGCGGTTGGGAATCGCTTCCGGCGCCTTGCCCATGGACGGGCCGAGAATGGTGTCGAGGGTGTCGCCGCTGCGCTGGGCATATTGCGGGCCCAGCACTTTATAAGCTGCGGTGAAGCCGCCGGACGTCATCACCTTGAGCTGTTCGGCCTGGGCCGTCAGTGCCAGGGCGCCGAGGGCGAGGGCGGTCAGGTTTTTGAACATTGACTTCATCACACAGCCCCCTGCATTACTTGACCACGGGCGTTGGCGCGACGGTACAGCGCCAGGGTCGAGCACAGCGCACACAGCGCGGCGAACATCATCCAATAGGCCGGCGAGGCTTTGTCTTCGGTGATGTGAATAAACCAGGTGGAGATCGCCGGGGTGAAGCCGCCGAAGATCGCGGTCGCCAGGCTGTAGGCCAGGGAGAAACCCGCCACGCGCACTTCCACCGGCATGATTTCGGTCAGGGCCGGGATCATGGCGCCGTTGTACATGCCGTACAGGAAGGAGAACCACAGCAGGGTTTCCAGCATATGCGCAAAGCTCGGCGCGTTGACCACGTAGGACAATGCCGGATAGGCCGTGAGCACGGTCAACGCAGTCATGGCGATCAGCACCGGTTTACGACCGAAACGGTCACTGAGAGTGCCGCCGATGGGCAGCCAGACAAAGTTGGAAATGGCCACCAGCAAGGTCACCAGCAGTGCGTCGGAAGTGCTCAGTTGCAGCACGGTCTTGCCGAAGGTCGGCGCGTACACGGTGATCAGATAGAACGCGGTGGTGGTCATGGCCACCATCAGCATGCCGCCGATGACCACGGTCCAGTTCTTTACCAGGGTTGCCAGCACTTCGCGCATGGTCGGGCGATGCTTGCGGTTGGCGAACTCTTCGGTTTCCTGCAGGTTGCGCCGCAGTACAAAGATAAACGGGATGATGACGCAACCCACCGCAAACGGAATGCGCCAGCCCCAGTCGGCCACCACCGACGGTTCCATCCACACGTTCAAGCCATAACCCAGCGCGGCGGCGACCACGATGGAGATCTGCTGGCTGCCCGATTGCCAGCTGGTATAGAAACCTTTGCGGCCTGGCGTGGCCATCTCGGCCAGGTACACCGACACACCGCCCAGTTCCGCGCCGGCCGAGAAGCCTTGCAGCAGGCGACCGAGCAGCACCAGCAGCGGCGCCCACAGACCAATGCTGTGATAGCCCGGCACCAGCACGATCAACAGCGTACCGCTGGCCATGATCGATAGCGTCACGATCAGGCCTTTGCGCCGACCCACGTCATCGATATAGGCACCCAAAACGATTGCGCCCAGGGGCCGCATCAGGAAGCCTGCGCCGAACACGGCGAAGGTCATCATTAATGACGCAAACTCATTAGCGGCGGGGAAGAACGCGGCAGCAATGTAAGTGGCATAGAAGCCGAACAGAAAGAAGTCGAACTGTTCGAGGAAGTTACCCGAAGTAACGCGCAATACCGCGCCCACTTTGGAGTGGGCAGAGTCAGGCCGGGTTGAGCTAGTCATGGTGTTGTGTCTCCAGCGTTCTTTTTAAAGTGCTTGTTTCGCTTAAGACTTGGGATAGTGGCTGACACATTTAGAAATGATAAGTGAAAATTTTGGATTTATTGATGCGTCATAGCTATCAATAAAGCGGGCGGCCAAACCCTTTGTCCTGATCTATGCTTGTAGCTGTGTCCAATTCTTGGGAGGGGAGGTGACAATGGGCAATGAACCGAAGCACCACGATGAACCGGAGCAGGAGCAGCCCCGGCAGCGCTACGAAGAGGAAAAACCGCAGACCTGGAAACATCCCGATGACGGCACGGAGCTGTCCGAGCGAGATCAGGAAATACCGCTCAAACCCTGATGACCCGGCCTGACCAGCACCGGCGGGCACCGACCTGCCGGTGTGTTTAGCGGCAATGCGCATAGACGCCCGCCGCGGCGCTTTCTACACTGCGGCTCGTCTAGGGCAGAGGGCAGGCGCCGATGAATCGCAATGAATTACGCAAGGCCGACATCAATCTGATGGTGGTTTTCGAAGCACTGATGCTTGAGCGCAACGTCACGCGCGTGGCGGAGAAGCTGTTTCTGGGCCAACCCACCATCAGTTCGGCGCTCAACCGTTTGCGTACGCTGTTCAATGATCCCTTGTTTATCCGCGTCGGCCATCGCATGGAGCCAACTGCGCGGGCCGAGGAGATCATCCAGCACCTGTCGCCGGCCCTGGATTCATTGTCGTCGGCCTTGAGCCTGACCCACGATTTCGACCCGTCCATCAGCACTATGACGTTTCGCATCGGCCTGTCCGACGATGTGGAATTCGGCCTGTTGCCGCCGCTGCTGCGCGCCTTGCGCCAGGAAGCGCCGAAGGTGGTGTTCGTGGTGCAGCATGTCGATTACTGGCGCATTCCCGATCTGTTGGCATCCGGCGACATTACCGTCGGCATCACCCAGACCCGTGGCCTGCCGGCCAATGCCAAGCGCAAATTGTTGCGTCATATCCGTCCGCGGCTGTTGCGCGCCGACGCCTCGGACACGCCGCTGACCCTCGATGAATATTGCGCACGGCCTCATGTGCTGGTGTCCCACACCGCCAACGTGTCGGGGTTCGCCGATGAGTGGCTGGCGGAAATCGGCCGCAAGCGACAAGTGGTGTTGTCGGTGCCGCAGTACAGCGCCTTGCCAGCGCTGCTGGCCGGCACTGACTTGATCGCCAGCCTGCCGGACTACGCCGCCGAGGCCATGGCCGTATCAGGCAATCTGTTCTGCGAGCCATTCCCGTTCGAAACGCCGACCTTGGATCTGTCGATGGTCTGGCTCAGCCATGTGGACACCGACCCGGCCGAGCGTTGGGTGCGTTCGCGGTTGGAAGCGTTTATGGGGGATCGCGGGCCGGTGAACCCAGCCTGATGGTTTTATCCGTGTTATATCTACGCGTCTTCCTACAAATAACTCGGAGCGATCAATGCCGCACCTGCACCTGGAATACACCGCGAACCTCACCGACCTGGCCGTCGAGAAAACCCTGTTGCGGCTCAATAACGTGCTGATGGCGTCCGGGCAGTTCGGTTCCGAGTTCGATATCAAAAGCCGCGCGTTGAAGGTCGAGAGTTTCCAGGTCGGCACCTCGCTGAGCCCGCGGGCCTTTATCGCGGTGAAACTGTCCTTGCTCAGCGGGCGCTCGCCTCAGGTTAAAAAGCAGTTGTCGGAGAGCCTATTGGCGGCCTTGCAGGACGTGGGCGAGTGGCCAGCGGATATGCAGGTACAACTCAGCGTGCAGTTGGTCGATATGGATCGCGAGTCCTACAGTAAAGTCGCCATCGGCTGATCACTGCCCCTAAGGTATGCGGGCGTCAGAGCAAGCCTTGCTCGGCGCAGACCTTCACCAGTTGTTCCCGGAACCAGGCATTGGCGCGGTCTTGCCCGCTGCTTTCATGCCACTGCATATCCAAAGTGAACCCCGGCAAGCCGTTGGGGGCTTCGCAGTGGCCGAAGGTGGTGGCCGGTGCCAGCAGTTTTTGCACGCGGCGGGGCAGGGTGACGACGTAGTCGGTGCCACTGATCATTTTCAAGGCCGCGCTGTAGCTGTTGGCCCGCGCCACCACCTGGCGTTTGTGCGCCTGGCGCCCGAGCCAACCGTCGATCATGTTGGTGTCGGATGTCCAGGGTGTTGGAAAAACATGGCGGCGTTCGACGAAGGATTGCAGGCTGAACGCCGATTCCCGTGGCGCGGCGTGTTTGTCGAACACACAGACCAGGTCATCCTCCAGCAGCATCTGGGTCTTGAAGTCTTTATGGGCGCGGTGGAAATGCGGGCCGAAACAGATCACCAGGTCCAAGCGGCCTTCGCGCAGGTCGTCGGCGGGGATATCGGTTTCCAGCTTGCGCACATTAACGATCACCGGCAGGTCGGCGCGATCGAATTGCTTGAGCAGGCGCGGCAGGATCAGCTGTTCGAAGTATTCCGGGGCGCACACATTGAAGGTCACCGCCTGCTGCTTGGGGTCGAAAGCCTGGCCACCGGCGTGGCACAGGTTGATGCTTTCGAGGATCTTCTGCACATGCTCGTACATGGTGGTGGCCTTGTACGTCGGCCGCATGCCCGCACGGGTGTTGATAAACAGCTCGTCCTCGAAACTGGTGCGCAGTTTCTTGAGGCTGTAGCTCACCGTGGACTGGCTGACAAACAGCGTTTCTGACACCTCGGTAACGCTGCTCTGGTCATAGACGGCGATAAACACCATCAAGTCCTGCATATCGAGTTTTCTGAGCAAGTTACTGTTTAACATCGGTTTCGTCCGTAAATCCCATGTACCGAATTCAGTACAAGAAAGCGCAAAAGATTAACGGAACGGTCGTACCAATAGAAAGCTCTGTAGGGTGTTTCTATGTTTGTGGTGGGACATAAACTGTTGGCAATACGACCTCAGCGGAAATGGCGTGCGTAATGCTTCGGGTCGAAGCGCGTGACCATCAGCAGCATCACCACGATCACTCCGGTCAGTGCCCACCAAGCCCATTCGAAGCTGCCCAATTGGTCGCGAATAACCCCGGCGATCAGCGGCGACAGACCGGCGATCAGGTAGCCGAAGCCCTGCACAAAGGCGGTGAGGCCGCCGGCGCGGCGCGGGTTGTCCAGGTGATCGAGGGACAGGATCAGACTCATCGGGAACAACCCGCCGATGCCCAGGCCGAGCAGGCATGGCCACAGCAGGCTCACGTGTTGCGGTGCCAGAATCAGGCCGCAGAAACCGAGGATGATCAGCACCAGCAACGTCGCTACCACGCTGCGTTTATCCTGGCGACGGTTGGCAATGGCCGGCGTGATCAGCCCCGACACCACTTCCATTGCCGTGAGGAAGCCCAGCACCAGGCCGGCGCTCTGTTCGCTCCAGCCTTGTTCCACGTAATACGGCGCCAGCCAGGCGAGTACACAGGTGTAGGACGCGGTTCCGAGGCCGAAAAAGATCGCCAGCAACCAGGCGCGTGCGTTGCCGAAAAAGCGTTCCTGCGTGTCGGAGCCGGCCTGGGGCACTGGCGGCAGCGTCGAGCGCTGGGCGTACCAGAACACCAGCGCCAACACGGCAAGCATCGCCCAGATGGCCAGGCCGATGCGCCAACTACCGGTCTGCACCTGCACGAACGGCGCGAATGAAGCGGCCAGCGCGGCGCCGCCCATGATCGCCGTGACGTACAGGCCCATGAACAGCGAGACGTTCTGGTTGAAGCGGGTCTTGATCAGCGCCGGCATCACCGCCTGGATCAGCGCGATCCCCACCCCGGCGGCGATGGCGCTGACGATCAGCTCCAGCGCCGAGTCCAGCCACAAGCGCGACAACGTCGCTACGCCGATCACCCCCAGGGACAACACGATGCTGCGGTGCTCACCCACCCGCTTGGCCAGGCCCATGCCGAAAAACATCGCCAGCCCCATGGCCATCACCGGCAGCATGGTCAGCAACGCCGCGCTGCTGAAACTCAACGGCACATCGCCGCGAATCGACGACAACAACGGCCCGACCGCCGCCATCGAAGGGCGCAGGTTAAGGGCGACCAGCACCACACTGAGCATCAGCCAGGCGGCGGTAGTGGGTTTTGCGTGAACGTTTTCCATGGGCAAGCCTTGAGTGAACAAGCGCAGATCAGGCCATGGCGGATGCCGGCGGGGCAAATGAGAAAGTCGCAAAGGCTATTGAAAAATTGCGCTGGGGTTAATGGGCGTGGTCCTTTGCTTGCCCCCTCGGCTCACATCGCCTTCATCCACAGCCCCTGATCGATTTCAATCAACGTTGGCCCTTGCCGTTGCACGGCGCTGTGCAAGGCATTGCGTAGCTGCTCAACGTCGTGTGCGCTGTCAGTGGCACTGCCAAGGGCCTTGGCCACGCCGATAAAGTCCGGGGTGTAGATGTCCACGCCCACCGGTTCGATGGCGCGGTTGAGCATGTAGCGCTTGATCTCTTCATAGCCCTGGTTGTTCCACAGCAGCACGATGATCGGCGTGCGGGCTTCCACGGCACTGGCCAGTTCCGGCAGGGTGAATTGCAGGCCGCCGTCGCCGATCAGGCACACCACCGGCCGGCCATCGCCGCGTCCGAGCCAGGCGCCGATGGCGGCGGGCAGGGCATAGCCCAGGGTGCCGTAGCCGGTGGAGGCGTTGAACCAGCGACGCGGATGGTCGAGGTTCAGGGTCAGGTTGCCCCTGTACACCGGTTGGGTGGAATCGCCTACCAGCACGGCATCGGGCAAGGTCGCCAATACCGTGTTGAGGAACAGGGTCTGCGCGCGGGTGGCGGCGTCCCAGGTCGGCGCCAAGTCAGCCCACAACCGTGCGACGCGGTGCTGCCCCCAGTGTGGATCGCGCGCAGGCAGCGGCGTGTGGTTCAGTTCGGCCAGCACGGCCTCGACGGCGATCCGCGCATCGGCCACCAACGCCACGGCGGGCCGATAGTTGCGCACGGTCTGGTCCGGGTCGATATCGATGCGTAGCAAAGTGCCGGGAATCTCGAAGCCGCCGGCGAAGGTGGTGTCGTAGTCGGTTTCCGCCAGCTCCGTGCCGATGGCCAGCACCACGTCGGCTTCGGCCACCAGGGCGCGGGTAGCGGGCAAGGTTTGGGTCGAGCCGATCAGCAGCGGGTGCGCGGCGGGCAGCAGGCCTTTGGCGTTGATGGTCAGCGCGACCGGCGCGCCGAGGGTGTCGGCCAGGGTGGTCAGTGCCGCGGCGGCTTCAATGGCACCGCCGCCGGCCAGGATCAACGGACGCTTGGCTGTGGCGAGCAAGCGACCCATCTGCACGACGGACGCCGGTGCGGCACCGGCGCGGGCCACGCTGATCGGCGCGCAGCCCAGCAGCGCATCGGCGTTTTCCACCAGTACGTCCAGGGGGATTTCAATATGCACTGGGCGCGGCCGCCCGGCCTGGAACAGCGCAAACGCCCGCGCCAGCACACTCGGCAGTTCCGCCGCCGACATCACGGTGTGGGAAAACGCCGCCACCCCAGCCACCAGCGCACTCTGGTTCGGCAACTCATGCAACTTACCGCACCCGCCGCCCAGCTGACTGCGCGACTGCACGCTGGAAATCACCAGCATCGGGATCGAGTCGGCATAGGCTTGGCCCATGGCCGTGGTGATATTGGTCATGCCGGGGCCGGTGATGATGAAACACACACCGGGTTTACCACGGGTGCGCGCGTAACCGTCGGCCATAAAACCGGCACCCTGTTCGTGGCGCGGGGTGATATGGCGGATGTTTGAACGGGCCAGGCCGCGATACAGCTCCACGGTGTGCACGCCGGGGATGCCGAACACATGGTCCACGCCATAGCCTTCCAAAAGGTTGACCAACACTTCGCCGCAGGTCGCCATACAGGTCGCTCTTGTGAATGAGAGAAGGCGGTATTGGAACGGTTGGCCCATGGCGCCCACAATCGATAAAACGTCATACTCGCCATGTTCCCACGTCATGGCTCATCGCATGAAACGCCTTCCGCCGCTGCCTGCGCTGCACACCTTTTGGGTCACGGCCCACTGCTGCAACTTCACCCGCGCCGCCGAACATCTGCATATCACCCAGGGCGCGGTGAGCCGGCAGATCGCCGGGCTGGAGCGCCACTTGGGCTACCCATTGTTTCTGCGCCAGGCGCGAGGCTTGAGCCTCACGGAACAGGGCCGCGCGTGGCAGCACTGCGCGCAGCAGGTGTTTGGCCTGATCGGCGCCGCGGTGGAGCACATCGGTCGGCGCCAGCAAACCCTGCAACTCAAGGCCTCCACCTGTGTGATGCGCTGGCTGCTGCCACGCCTGATGCAATGGCAACGGGAACGCCCGGATGTGCCGGTAGAACTCACTACCACCGTGGCCAACACCGTGGACTTTCGTCGCGAGCCTTTCGATGCGGCAGTGATTTACGCGCCCATCGCCGCGCAGCCCGCCGAGGCCCGGCATTTATTCGATGAACGACTCACCCCGGTCTGCGCCCCGGCCTTGCTCGCGACGCTGCGCACACCGGCGGACCTGCAACACCAGGTGCTGCTACATCCCACGCGAGACGAGCGGGATTGGACGCTCTGGCTGAAGGCGGCGGATGTGCGCTTGAGCAGGGTCAGCCAAGGTCATCATTTCGAAACCCTGGACCTGGCGATGACGGTGGCGTCCCAAGGCTCTGGCGTGGCGATCGGTGACTGCGCGCTGATTGGCGAGGATGTGAAGGCAGGGCGGCTGGCCATGCCATTTGAACGGCGGGTGCCAACGGGGATGGGGTATTACCTGGTGTCTGCGCCGGGTACGCAGCCACTGCCGGAGCTTGAGGCATTGATGAACTGGCTGCAGAGTCAGGCGCACTCTTCAGATCAGGGGTGGGGCAGCGGTACTTGAACTGACCGATCGATCGCCATCGGGGGCAAGCCCCCTCCCACAGTTTTGATCTGGTTTCCTCAGTCCATGTGGGAGGGGGCTTGCCCCCGATAGCGATGAATCAGTCAATAAACATCAATCAGTAACCGACCGTAAAACGCTGGCGCGGGTGCTGATGCTTTTCCACTTCATCGATCATCGCGATAGCGTAGTCGGCAAAGCTGATCCAGCTGCGGCCTTCGGCGCTTACCAGCAAATGGTCCTGACCCAGGCGGAACGTGCCGGTGCGCTCGGTCTCGACAAATTCCGCCGACGGTGAAAGGAAGGTCCAGTCCAGTTCCCGTTCCTGGCGCAGAGCCTCAAGGAACTCGGCGCCGGCGCTGGCTTCGGCTTTGTATTCGGCCGGGAAGCCCTGGCTGTCGATCACGCGGCTACCGTCCGGCAACAACAGTGAGCCCGCGCCGCCCACCACCAGCAGGCGTTTGACCCCGGCTTTTTTCACCGGACCGAGCACCGCCGCAGCGGGCAAGGTGGCGAAGTGCGCCGCGCTGATCACCACGTCGCAGCCGCTGACGGCCTGTTGCAGGGCCTCGGCATTCAGGGCGTCGACCTGCTTGACGCTGACGCCGTCGCGCGCCGGCAAGGCGTCGGTATTGCGGGCGATGGCGACCACGCTATGGCCGCGACGCAGGGCTTCTTCCAGCAGTTGGCTACCGGCACGACCGGTGGCGCCAATGATTGCGATCTTGCTCATGATGTTCTCCAAGTAAAGGTCAGGTTCTACAACGGTTCACCACTTCATTTCGCCCTTGGCGACTTTGGCGCTCAGCTCCAGCGAGCTGTCGTCGGCGAGGGTCGGGTAACGCTTTTTCATGGCCGCGATCAGCGCGGCGGAGTCCTTGGCCTTGGCGGTTTCCACGTCAAAAGCCTTGATGTAGTCGGCGGTGAAGGCCACCGACGCCAGCGACGACGTGCCCAGGTAGTGCCCTGGAATCACCGTGCGCGGTTGCAGCTGTTGGATGCGCTGCAGAGTCGCCAGCCAGTCTTTGTGAGACTGCGCGCTTTGGGTGTCGGCCATCCACACATGAATGTGCTCGGCGACCACCACGCCACCCACCACAGCCTTGATCGACGGGATCCACACAAAGCTGCGATCCGGCTGCGGGCCGTCCAGGCCGATCACCTCCAGTGTCTGGCCTTCCAGGCTCAGGTTATGACCTTCAAGCACCTGGGGCACGATGATCTTGGCCGGTTTGTCGGCGCCCATTTTTGGGCCCCAATAGGCCAATTTGCCGGCCTCGGTGGCTTTGATGTGCTCGACCACCGGTTGTGGGGCCAGCACTTTGGCGTCGGGGAAGGCGGCGGTGAGAGTGTCGAGGCCGAAGTAGTAGTCCGGGTCGCCATGGCTGATGTAGATGGTGGTCAGGTGCTTGCCGCTGGCGCGGATTTTTTGCACCAGTTGCTCGGCCTGGCCTTTGCCGAATTGTGCGTCCACCAGGATTGCGTCCTTGGCGCCGCTGACCAGTACCGAACTGACCGGGAAAATCGCTGCTTCACCGGGGTTGTACACGTCCAGGCTCAGGTCGGCCGCTGCCGCATGGGCCGCGAAAGCCAGGGCGGCGCTGGCCAGCGTCAGGCGCTTGAAAATTGAGAACATCGGGTAGCTCCAGCATCGATTCAAAGAATGCACAGAGCTTAGTTGCACCAAACCAGACTAAAAATGCGATGCTGGAACATAGTTTGTTTCTAAAAGCGGACAGATCATGGATCGTCTTCAAGCAATGCGTGTGTTTGTCACCGTGGTCGACCTGGGCAGCCAATCCGCCGCCGCCGATCATTTGGACCTGTCGCGCCCGGTGGTATCGCGCTACCTGGCCGAGTTGGAGGATTGGGTCGGCGCGCGCCTGCTGCACCGCACCACGCGCAAGCTCAGCCTCACGGCGGCCGGCAGCGAAACCCTGCCCCGTTGCCGGCAAATGCTGGAGTTGAGTGCCGATATGCAGGCCGCCGTCAGCGAACCGGACGATGCGCCCCGTGGCCTGCTGCGCCTGAGTGTGAGTACCTCGTTCGGCCAGGCGCAACTGGCCGAGGCCATCGCCGAGTACGTCAAGCGCTACCCGTTGGTCACGGTCGATCTGCAGATGCTTGACCGCACCGTCAACCTGGTGGATGAGCGCATCGATTTGGCGATCCGCATGAGCAACGACCTGGACCCCAACCTGATCGCCCGGCGGCTTACGGTTTGCCGCTCGGTGGTGTGCGCCACCCCGGCGTATCTGCGTGAGCATGCGGCGCCGCAGAACGTTGAGGACCTGGCGCGACACAACTGCCTGACCCACTCGTATTTCGGTAAGAGCCTGTGGCATTTCGAAGAGCGGGGCGAACCTGTCTCTGTGCCGGTGAGTGGCACCATCACCGCCAACGAGGCCAGCACTCTGCTGCGTGTCACTCTGGCCAGCGCCGGGGTGGCGATGCTGCCCAGCTATCAGGCCGGCGACTACATCCGCCGTGGCGAACTGGTGCGCCTGCTGCCCAGCGCCGAACCCCGGCAGATGAACATCTATGCGGTCTACGCGTCGCGCAAGCACATGCCTTCGGCGCTGCGCAGCCTGCTGGATTTTCTGGTGTTGCGCTTTCCCGAAGAGCCGGCGTGGGATGAGGGTTTATACGCAACATAAACGGGTTGAATGGCGTCCAATAATGGCATCCTGCCCCGGCTGACCTATGCTTTAAACAGCACCGTGTATATCTGTGCAGAGGTCAGTGCCATGAGCATCAAAACCCGCAAGTACCTGATGATTTTCGCCCTCAGCGCGCTGGCCAGTGCGCTCTACGGGACGGCCGCCTACCGCGTCGAGCAGACCCGCATGCAACCGACCTTTGCGATCAGTTGCCATCAGGACCAGTGCATTCCCCACAGCGGCAGTTTCAGCGCGCTCAGGTAGGCTGCTGCGCTTTTAACTGTTCACGAAATGCCTTGGGTGAGAACCCGACCCGGCGGCGGAACAGCCGCGAGAAATTGGTCGGGTCGGAAAAACCCAACACCTCCGACATCTCATTGATGGTCATGCTGGTGTACGTCAGCAGGCGCTTGGCTTCCAGCAACTGGCGGTCATGCATGATCTGCAGCGCGGGCTGCCCGGCCAATTCGCGGCAGGTACCGTTCAGGTGCGACACCGAGATCCCCAGTTTGTGGGCCAGGTCCTCGATTTTGGGATGCTCGCGGTAGTGCTGTTCCACCAGCTGAGTGAAGCGTCGGAAATACTCACGACCCCGTGGTGCCCGTGGATGGCGGCGCTGGATCGCCTGGCGGCTGATCCACACCAGCAGCACGCTGACCAGGGCGTGCATCAGCATGTCCCGTGCCGGTTGCTCATCGGCGTATTCATCCTGCAGGCGCGCGAACAAGCTATTGAGGTAATCGCTGTCCTTGCCCGCTGGGTAATTGCCCAATGTCTGCAAGGCATCGACCGTGGAACCCAGTTGTGCCTGCATGTGGTCCACCAAGGGCGCGGCCAGGGTCACCACATAGCCTTCGACATCTTCACTGAAGCGAAACCCGTGCACACACAGCGGCGGCAGGACCTGTAGCGTGGCTTCGTTGAGCGTGGTGCGCTGACCTTCGATTTCCAGCTGGGCCTGGCCTTTGTGCACATACAGCAACTGGCACAGATCCGCGTGCCGGTGGGGCTGGATCTCCCACTGGTATTCCCGGCTGCGTCGGGAAATAGTTTCGCAGTGCAACAAATCGGGCGTCGGCCATTGCTGACTTTCCCCGTAAAGCTTGAAGACCGGAATCGCGGTTTTGGTCATGTTTTCAATCCGATACTCAGGATAGGGGTGCGGTAATCGCCCCGATTGGTAAAAAGCGCAGGCTTTGGCGCAGTTTTCACCTTCTTATGCCGTGCACTCAAGTGAAAAATGTCAGCTACAAGATCAATGACAACTCTTTCACTCAATCCGTTCGAGTGGAACTTGCGGGCGATAAAAATAATGAAAACGCTGAATACCCAAGTCGCCATTATCGGCGCCGGTCCGTCCGGACTGTTGCTCGGTCAGCTGCTGCACAACGCCGGCATCCAGACCTTGATCCTTGAGCGTCAGAGCGCCGATTACGTGGCGGGGCGCATCCGCGCCGGGGTGCTGGAGCAGGGCATGGTTGACCTGCTGCGCGAGGCCGGCGTGAGCCAGCGCATGGATCGCGAAGGCCTGGTGCACGACGGCTTCGCGCTGGCGCTCGACGGTCAACTCACCCCTATCGATCTCAAGGCGTTGACCGGCGGCCAATCGGTGATGGTTTACGGCCAGACCGAAGTCACCCGCGACCTGATGGCCGCGCGCGCGGAAGCGGGCGCCACCACCCTGTATGAAGTGCGCGACGTACAGCCCCATGACCTCAAAAGTGATCGACCCTGGCTCACCTTCGAACACCAGGGCCAGGCGTTTCGGCTGGAGTGCGATTACATTGCCGGTTGCGACGGTTTTCACGGCGTGGCACGTCAGTCGATTCCGCCTGAGTCATTGACCATCTTTGAACGGGTCTACCCCTTCGGTTGGCTGGGCATCCTCGCCGACACACCGCCGGTGCACGAGGAACTGGTGTACGCCAAGCACCCTCGCGGGTTCGCCTTGTGCAGCATGCGGTCGCCGACCCGCAGCCGCTATTACCTGCAAGTGCCGGCGGACGAAGACCTGGAGCAATGGTCGGATGCGCGCTTCTGGGAGGAACTCAAACGGCGCTTGCCTGCGGCATTGGCCGAGCAACTGGTGACTGGGCCGGCCATCGAAAAAAGCATCGCGCCGCTGCGCAGCTTTGTGGTGGAACCGATGCAGTACGGGCGCTTGTTCCTGCTCGGCGACGCCGCCCATATCGTGCCGCCCACCGGGGCCAAGGGCTTGAACCTGGCGGCCAGTGACGTGAGTACGTTATTCAGGATCTTGCTTAAGGTTTACCGCGAAGGCCGCGTGGATTTGTTGGAGCGCTATTCCGCCATTTGCCTGCGCCGCGTGTGGAAGGCCGAGCGGTTTTCCTGGTGGATGACCTCCATGCTGCATACATTCGCCGACGCAGATGGCTTCAGCCAACGCATTGCCCAAAGCGAGTTGGAGTATTTCGTCGGCTCCGAAGCCGGGCGCAAAACCATCGCAGAAAATTACGTCGGACTTCCTTACGAGGCTATTGAATAGCCTGCTATCGTATTGCGCATTGCCGTGGGCGCCTTTCCCACGGCCTTGCTCGAAGGTTCCTGCGTGACTCATCTTAATCACTCCACCCCAACTGTTCCCGCCGTGCGCAGTATTCTGATTGCGCTGATGATGGCCATCTTTCTTGGCGCCCTCGACCAGACCATCGTTGCGGTGTCCATGCCCGCCATCTCGGCGCGCTTCCACGACGTCAACCTGCTGGCCTGGGTGATTTCCGGCTACATGGTGGCGATGACGGTGGCGGTGCCGATCTACGGCAAGCTCGGCGACCTGTACGGGCGTCGGCCGATGATGCTGATTGGCATGGGGCTGTTCACCCTGGCCTCGCTGTTGTGCGGCATGGCGCAAAGCATGGAACAACTGGTGCTGGCGCGGGTGCTGCAGGGGATCGGCGCCGGGGGCATGATCTCGGTGAGCCAGGCGATCATCGGCGACATCATCCCGCCTCGCGAGCGCGGGCGTTATCAGGGCTATTTCAGCAGCATGTATGCGGTGGCCAGCGTGGCCGGGCCGGTGTTGGGCGGCTACATGACCGAGTACTTGTCGTGGCGCTGGGTGTTTCTGATCAATTTGCCCCTGGGCGCTGGCGCCTGGTATGTGGCCCATCGCACTCTGGTGGGGCTGCCGGTGCCGCAACGCAAGCCGATCATCGATTACCTCGGCACTGTGCTGATGATCGTTGGCCTGACCGCGTTGCTGCTGGGCATCACCGAAATCGGCCAGGGCCATTCGTGGCGCGATTCACAGGTGTTGGGGCTGCTGGGCGGTGCGCTGGTGGTGCTGACGCTGTTCGTGTGGCATGAACGCCGCGCGCGCGAACCGCTGCTGCCGATGCATCTATTTGCCAACGCCAGCGCGGTGCTGTGCTGGTGCACGATTTTTTTCACCAGTTTCCAGGCGATTTCCCTGACGGTACTGATGCCCCTGCGCTTTCAGACCGTGACCGGCGCCGGTGCCGACAGCGCCGCTCTGCATCTGCTTCCTCTGGCCATGGGCCTGCCGATCGGTGCTTACTGCGCCGGGCGCCGCACGTCGGTGACCGGGCGCTACAAACCGATGATCCTCAGCGGTGCGCTGTTGAGCCCGCTGGCGATCCTCGGCATGGCCTACAGCGCGCCGCAGGCGGTGGGGTTGACGGCGGTGTTTATGCTGTTGTGCGGGATCGCCGCCGGCATGCAGTTCCCCACCTCCCTGGTGGGCGCGCAGAACTCGGTGGCACAGCCGGATATCGGCGTAGCCACCAGCACCACCAACCTGTTCCGCTCCCTGGGCGGCGCGGTGGGGGTGGCCTGTATGTCGGCGCTGCTGCTGGCGTTGCTACAGGATTCCAGTTTCGCTCACCTGGCCAGCGGCGCACTGGTGGCCGAGGGTGCGTCCGGCAACGTGCTGCTCGACGGCCTCAACGCCGCCCCCGGCCCGGCGCAAGACGCCCTGCGCGCGGAACTGGCGGTGACGTTCCGGCATTTGCTGATGGTGAGTGCAGCGGTGTCGTTGCTGGGGCTGGCCGCCGCCGTGGCCATGCCTGATCGCATACTGCGCGGGCGTGAGGACAAGGCCAAGTAACGGGAACCATGAACGACAAGCTGTGGGAAGGTTTAATCCCTCCCACACCTGCATGCAGTCCAATTCAGATCAGGGGCTGTAGTAGCCCACCGCAACCATGAAATGCCCGGCCTTGCGCACATACACATGCTTGTTCTCGATTTTGCCGGTCACCGGGTTTTTCCAGCGGTATTTGTATTCGCCCTGATCCTGCTCCGCCATCATCTTAAGCATCGGTTCGCCCACCGGTTTGCCGTCCGGGTCCTTGACCTTGCTGAAGTCGGTGTTGATCAGCCGCAATGTGGTGCCGTGGGCCACGTAGCGGTGGGTATTGAGGTCGACCACAAATACATACAGGTCATCCTGTAGAAAGCCGCCCTGCAGAGAGTTGATTGCCTTGAGTGTGCCGGTCTCGTCCTTGAGTAACGCGTTCACCGCTTTATTACGCAGCGCCCGCGCTTGTTCCGGCGTGGCCCTTGGCAGGTAGTAGCCCACCGCCAGGATGCGTTCGCCGACGCGCTGGTAGAACACATGTTTGTGCTCGACCTTGCCGTCGTTCCAGTTCTGCCAACGATAGTCAGCCTGTTGGATGCCCTGGCCTTCCGGCACCTTGAGCGCTTGCTTGAATGACTCACGCAGGTCCGGCCCGAGCACCTCGGACACATCGCGGCCGATCAACGCCGAAGACGGGCCGCCACTGGCCAGCAACACGCCTTTGGTGTCCACCACGAACACATAGCGGTCATGGTCGACAAACTCGCCCTGGCGACTGAACGCGGCGAACGCCTTATCGCCATTGCTCTGGTAATAAGCCAGGGCTTTTTCCAGCAGCGCCTTGGCCGCCTGGGCGTCTTCATCCCTAGCGGTATCTGCATGCACCTGACTGAAACCCAACAGCAGCAACCAGGTGATGCGCAGCAGTCCCTTCATGAGCCAATCCTCGTTCTTGTTGATGTGAGCACAGCGTAGACGCCTATGGCTCAGGGCGCCGCCAGCCATTGATCGACGATGCCTTGGTACACCCCGGTGGCCACACTCAGGTGCAACCATTGGTCGACATAGCTTTTCCACGCCACGTCATCGCGGGGCAGCAGGAAGGCTTTTTCGCTGTACTGCATCTGCTTGTCCGGGTTGACCGCGCACAGCCCCGGCTTGAGTTTCTGCTGGAAGCGCGCCTCGCTGGCATCGGTGATCATCACGTCGGCCTTGCCCGCCAGCAACTCGTCGAAAATCGTCACGTTGTCATGCAGGCGAATCTGCGCTTTGCCCAAATGCGTGCGGGCGAACACTTCGTTGGTCCCGCCCGCCGGTTCGATCACCCGCACCTGGGGCTGGTTGATCTGCTCGACGCTCTGGTAACGCTGCACGTCGGCGCAGCGCACCAGCGGGATCTTGCCGTCGACCCCGAGGGACTGGCTGAAAAAGGCTTTTTTCTGGCGCTCCAACGACACTGAAATGCCGCCCACCGCGATATCGCAGCGTTGGGCCAGGAAGTCTGGCATCAGGGTTTTCCAAGTGGTGGGCACCCATTGGATCTTGGCGTTGAGGCTCTTGGCCAGGGATTCGGCCATGGCAATGTCGATGCCTTCGTAGCCGCCATCGGCGCGCAGGGAGGTGTAGGGCTTGTAGTCGCCGGTGGTGCACACGCTGAGGGTGCCACGCTGCAACACTTCATCGAGGCGCGACGGGGCGGTGTCGGCCAGAGCCGGCGCGGCGAGGCTGGCCAATACACCGAGGGCTAATAGAGCTTTCATGCAGTCGCGTCCTTGGGGCGGGGTCGGGCGGCCATTATTTCCAGCGCGGGGCAGGGTGGCAAGGCGTGACGATTGTTTAGCCGGGCTGCAACCATACTCCGCCAACCGTGAATTTAACCGGCGCTCGCGGCATGTGAGGCTGGCGCGCATCCCACCAGTGTGATTCGCCCATGGCCGCTTCCCCCGACGCCCACCTCGCGACACTGCCGTCCGCGCTGGCGTTCTGGGCGCTGTTCCATTGCCGCCACGCGCGCCCGCCGGATACCGCTCTCCTACGTTGATTGGCCCATTGGATGACGCACGCCTGTGCCCATCTGCCCGGCGGCGCCCGCGCGCCTGCCAGACCCCTACGTATGAGAGCCCTCATGAGTGTTTTCGCCAGCCTGCACGAAGCCCAGTCCTTTCTTGAACACAACCCGGACATCGAACTGTTCGAGCTATTTATTCTCGACAACAACGGTGTGCCCCGCGGCAAGCTGCTGCACCGCGATGAACTGCTGGCGGTGTATGAAAGCGGCCGCCCGCTGCCCAGTACCATCCTCGGCCTGACCATCAACGGCGACGACGTGGAAAACTCCGGGCTGGTTTGGGAGGTCGGCGATATCGACTGCCGCGCCTACCCGATCAGCGGCAGTTTGCAGCGTATGCCGTGGCGGTTGATCCCCACGGCGGCGGTGCAGGTCAGCATGCACCCCAGCGAGGGCCTGCCTGCCACCGTGGCCGACCCGCGCCAGGTGCTGGCCAAGGTGATCGACGCACTCAAGGCCGACGGCTATTACCCGGTGATGGCGGCCGAGCTGGAGTTCTACCTGCTCGATCAGAAACCCGACAGTCATGGCCGCCCGCAACCGGCGCTGGATCAGGACGGCGGCCGGCCGCGCGCGACCCAGGTCTACGGCCTGCGGGAACTGGAGCAGATCGAACCCTTCCTCGCCGACCTCTACAGCGCCTGCAAACTGCAAGGCATTCCGGCGCGCACGGCGATTTCCGAATACGCCCCTGGGCAGGTCGAGATCACCCTGGAGCACCGCTCCGACGCTCTGCAGGCCATGGACGAAGCGGTGCGCTACAAGCGCCTGGTCAAGGGCGTCGCACACAAACACGGCATGACCGCCTGTTTTATGGCCAAACCGTTCGACGACCTGGCAGGCACCGGGCTGCATATGCACGTCAGCCTGGCGGATGCCGAAGGCCGCAATTTATTTGCCAGCGCCGCCGCCGATGGCACGCCGCTGTTGCGCCACGCGGTGGGCGGCATGCTCAGCACCTTGCTGGATTCGCTGCTGATGTTCTGCCCCAACGCCAACTCCTACCGGCGCTTCCAGGCCAACAGCTACGCGCCGTTGGCCGCCACCTGGGGGGTGGACAACCGTACCGTCAGCCTGCGTATTCCCGGCGGGCCAGCGCCCTCGCGGCATATCGAACATCGCATCTGCGGCGCCGACGCCAACCCGTACCTGGCCGCCGCCGCGATCCTGGCCGGCATCCATCGCGGCATTCGCGAGCAGCGCGACCCCGGCGCCCCGGTGGAAGGCAACGGTTACGCCCAGGCCAAGGAGCGGTTGCCCACCGACTGGCTCACCACCCTGCGCGCACTGGAAGGGTCGCATTGGGCGCGGGAAGCGTTTGGGCCTGAGTTTCTCGGCGTGTACCTGGCGGTCAAGCGCGCCGAGTACCGCCAGTTCATGGGGCAAGTCGGTGAACAGGACTGGCGCTGGTATTTGCATCAGGCATGACGGGATTAACGGTAGTGTCTTCGACCTTTTTTTCACGTTGCCGCCGTTAAGCTGCCAATCAAGGTCGTTCACTACCGTTTCACCCAGATGAGCCCATAGATGTCGTCACAACCTCCATCCTCCATCGAGATTGAATACGCCGAACGCTGTGGCCGTGAGCACGCCCGGGTCTGCGGCGATACGCGCCCGCCAGGGCTGCGCCGGCGTCTGGTGGCGTGGCGCGACGCCTGGCTGGTGCGCCAGGCGTTGAAAGTGGCCGGCGAGCCGGGGCTGATCCTCGACCTGGCCTGCGGCTCTGGGCGGTTTTGGCCGGTGCTGGCCGAGCACGTCAACCGGGTGATCCTGGCCTCGGATAATTCCCAGGCCATGCTCGACCATGCTCGCACCCACTACCCGGCGTCGTTGCTCAAGCGCGTCAAGACGTTCCAGGGGTCGGCGTTTTCCATTGGCTTGTCGGAAAACGCGGTGGATTGCATCTTCTGCCTGGAATTGTTTCGTCATGTGCCCGACAGCGAAGGGCGCCTGGCGCTGCTGCGCGAGTTTCATCGCGTCAGTCGCGACACCGTGATTGTTTCGGTCAACTCCCGCGCCGTCGTCGAGGCAGAGTTTCGTCAGGCGGGGTTCAACGTGCTGCACCATCAGGAATTCGTGCCTGGCTCGGCGATATGGCGGGTCTACGTACTGCGTAAGAGATGATAACTCCCATCTGTCGGACTATTCTTCAACTCCTGTCTGAGTTTTCATGATCGGCTGTGCACTGTGGATGCTCGCAAGCCTCTTGCGCGATATATACTGCGCGCCATTCTTCAAGGGAGAGCCGTGTGGCCATCGATATTCACTGGATCTGCGACAACGATAGCCTCGGCCAGCATTGCGCCGAATGGCAGCAGTTGCCATTCGTCGCCCTCGACACCGAATTCATGCGGGTCGATACCTTTTACCCCATTGCCGGGCTGATCCAGATCGGTGATGGCGTTCGCGCCTACCTGATCGATCCCCTGACCATCGACAACTGGCAACCCCTGGCCGCCTTGCTGGAAAACCCAGCCGTGATCAAGGTGGTGCATGCCTGCAGCGAAGACCTCGAAGTACTGCTGCGCCTGACCGGCAGCCTGCCGGTGCCGTTGTTCGACACCCAACTGGCGGCGGCTTACCTGAACCTCGGTTTCTCCATGGGCTATTCGCGTCTGGTGCAAGCCGTATTGGATATCGAGCTGCCCAAGGGCGAAACCCGCTCGGACTGGCTGCAGCGGCCATTGTCCGAAACCCAGATCAGCTACGCCGCCGAAGACGCGGTGCACTTGGCCGAGGTCTACACACGCTTGCGCCCACGGCTGTCGGACGACAAATACGCCTGGGTATTGGAGGATGGTGCCGAACTGGTGGCCAACCTGCGCCGCGAAGTCGACCCGTACGAGGTGTACCGCGAAGCCAAGCTGGCGTGGAAACTGTCCCGCGCGCAACTGGCCGTATTGCGTGAGCTGTGCGCCTGGCGCGAGCAACAGGCCCGTGCCCGTGACCTGCCGCGCAACCGCATCATTCGTGAACATTCGCTCTGGCCCCTGGCCAAGTCCCAGCCGGATAACCTCGCCGCCCTGGGCAAGATCGAAGACATGCACCCGCGCACCGTGCGCCAGGACGGCCAGTTCCTGCTGGATCTGATCAAGCGTGCCGGCAGTGTGCCCGCCGATCAATGGCCGCCGGCCATCGCCGAGCCGTTGCCGGTGGACGCCGCTGCGCTGATCAAGCAACTGCGCGCCCTCGGCCAGGCCGAAGCCGAACGCCTGGACATGGCGCCGGAGCTGATGCTGCGCAAGAAAACCCTCGAAGCCCTGGTTAAAAGCGGCTACCCCGATGGGCCTTACCAATTGCCAGACTCGCTGCGTGGCTGGCGCCGCGAGTTGATGGGCCAGGCGCTGCTCGACAGCCTGGCCACTGCCGGAGAACAGCCTTGAAACGTATTTGCTCCATCTACCGCAGCCCCAAACGCGCCGGCATGTACCTGTACGTGCTCAAGAGCGATGCCCTCGAACGCGTACCCGAAGGTTTGGTGAGCGTATTCGGCAAACCGGTGCATGCCTTCGACCTGGTGCTGACGCCCGAGCGCAAGCTGCAACAGGAAGACATCCACCAGGTACTGGAAAACCTCGACAAGCAGGGCTACCACCTGCAAATGCCGCCGGCCGAGGACGAGTACATCGAACACTTGCCCGAAGAGCTGCTGCGTCGCAATGACCCGATGTGATCGGTAAGTGCCCTGTCCGGGGCACATTTTCAATGAAATCGTATGAGTTGGCGGTGGCCGTAAGGATGCGGGCGGCCGTCTGCACTGTTTTTGAAAGGTTTGAACCATGCGTGTTCTGATTGCTGAACAGGATCACCCGCTCTATGCGCGACTGCTGCGCGAAGCCGCGCCGGACCTGGAGGTGCTGACCAGCGGCGACTCCGCCGAGTTATCGCGCCTGGCCGCCGATTGCCCGGTGTGGCTGGGCCAGCCGGACCTGCTGGCGACGCTGTTGCGCCAGGGCCATCAGCCGCAATGGCTGCAATCGACCTGGGCCGGCATCACGCCACTGTTGGCTGACGGCTTGCCGCGCAACTATCGCCTGACCCGTGCGGTAGGCATCTATGGCCAGGTGATGGCCGAGTTTGTGCTCACCTATATGCTTGGCCACGAGCGTGAAGTGCTGGCACGTCTGGTCAGCCAGGTCGAGCGCAAGTGGGATAACCGCATGGGCCAGAGCCTGGCGGGGCGCACAGTACTGATCGTCGGCTGCGGCGATATCGGCCAAAGCGTGGCGCAGTTTCTGCTGCCGTTCGGCGTCAAGTTGTACGGCATCGCCAGCACTGCGCGGGAGCAGGCGCCGTTTATCGAAGTGGCTGGCCTGGACCAACTGGGGCGCTTGGTGGGGGAGGCCGACTACGTGATCAACCTGCTGCCGAACACGCCCAACACCCACGACCTGTACGACGCGGCGCTGTTCAAGCAATTCAAGCCGACCGGGCTGTTTATCAACGTCGGACGCGGCGTGGCGGTGGTCGATGCCGACCTGGTCGAAGCCCTCAAGGAAGGGCATCTGGCGGGCGCGGTGATCGACGTCTGTCGCCAGGAACCGTTGCCGCAACGCCACCCGTTCTGGACCGCCTGGGGCCTGTTGTTGACCGGGCACAGTTCGGCACCGACCTCGCCGCCGATGATGGTGGATTTGTTTATCGAAAATTTACGCGCGTATCAGGCCAGTGGGCCCTTGCGCGGCACCGTGAGTTTCGACCGCGGCTATTGAAAACACGGGGTCGCGGCCGTTCGGCCATGCGGCGGTCGAGGGTGGGGCTCACGGATTTTAAAAACGTCTGCTCACACTCAGTCGATTTCGCCGTTTACCGCCCTGTGTGAGGCTGGCGCTCTTTGCCAAAAAGAGTGCCTGCCCATGCTCAGTTCCGGTGCTGTTTCCTCATCTTCTGGCGTTACTCCGTTATTCCCCGCGCCGGCTGCCGACGCGGTCATTCCCCCGCCCCAGGCACCGGCGGCGTTGCCCACCGCCAGTGCTCACCTGCGTACGGCGTTGGGCGACCGGCATAACTGGAAAGTCCTCGGGCAACAGCTCGCAGCCATGGCGACCCGGCTTGGCCCGGCGGCCACGCCACAGGCTGTGCAGGCTGCGTTGCGGCAGACACGGATGGACCTGCATCCCGACTCCTCAAACCTTGCGCAGCTCGGTGCCGCCCCAACACTTGAGGCTTTTATCCAGGCCAACGGTCTGCGCCTGCCGGCCAGGTTCTTTCACCTGACAAGCCTGGCGGACGCGGTCAGCGAGCGCGCCCTGGCGCATCCCTTGGGTAATTTCGGCGGTGGCCTGTCCTGGCCTGTCGCGCTGACGAGCGATGCACAGCGCATGTTGCTGCGGGCCGCCATCGGCTATGCCGCGCGTCACCCGAATAATCCCCAGGCGGGCCCCAGTGTAGGGGTGCTGGAGTACCTCAACGGCAACCGTCCGCTCCCCAGCGATGCCGCCGACGATCCGGCGAAGGCGTTGGAAATGCTGGTCGGTTCCGCCCGTGGCCAGGCACTGGGCCAGGCCATGCAGCAACAGTTGAATGGCATCGCCACCGACACCAGCGTCAACGATTACACGCTGGCGGCCATCAACGTGGTGCTCGATCCCCAATCGGTCGCCGCACCCCGTCGCAATACAGTCGCAGGCTTCGATTTGGCTCAGCCGCGCTACTGGGGCAGGCCCATCGCCGAGATACGCGCCGGGCTGAAGCAGCATTTGGTGGACAGCGGCCAGACCAGCGCCGGCATGGCCAATGTGGGCGCCTACGCGCTACTGGCCCGCACCGCCCCGCAGCTTCTGGTCAAGGATCTGCCTGACAACGTGATCTTTGGCAGTCCGGCCTGGGTCAGCCTGTCGATTGCAGCCGCAACCATCGAGGCCCAGGCGCCGGGTTCAGTGCCGAATATGACGTTTGCCCAGGTCATGCTCCAGGCCAAGCGTGCCGCCATGGCCGATCCGCTAGTCACCCAACACGCCCAGAGCGCCGCGTTGCTGGATTGGGGCGTGGTCAACGGCGTGGTGTCGGCCAAACCCGACGAGCGCTACACCCCAGCCGAGATCGAGCGGGTCAGAACCGCTTTCAATCGCCAGATGGATGAGTGTATGCAGGCCTCCAGCCAAGTGGAAACCGAGCTGCCGAACCGCAAGGAGATTGCGTTGGCCAAGCTCAAGGAGCGGTTCGGCGAGGGCCTGCCCTTCGAGGCCAAGCGCCTGAGCGTCAAAGACCCGAGGCCCGGATTCGACCAGCCACTGTACGACCCGAACCGCGCGCCAGCGGGGCTGCATTCGATGCTCGATATTGCCATGGGCGGGTTGCACAACTATGCCTGGGAAACCCGCGACCCACGCCTGAGCAAGGCGATCAAGGGCAAGTCCCTGAAGCTGGACGCCCATGGGGTTTTCAATAACCAACTCAACCAGGCAATCGCTGCGCGTAAGCAGGGCATAGGCACGACCATCAAACACCTGGTGGCGCAATTGCCCTTGGCTGATCGACAAAACCTCGAATATGGAAAACTCGAATTTTTCCAGAACCATACATACGCGCTGGGGATGGGCTTGACCGGCAGGACCCTGGAGCACAAGAACCCCACGCTACTGATCAAGGCCACCCGGCCCCATGGCGTCAGCGTCTACGCCCTGGATCTGAAGCAAGGCGCTATTCGAACGATGCCGGCTTCGGTGCTGACCCGCGAGCGTGAGCGCGAGGCCAACCGGGTCTTCCCTATCGAGCTCTTCACACCACGGCATAACAGCGGTGCTGCGCCGAATCGGGCAGAGCAGGCCGTTCCGTCAAGCTTTGAGAGTGCGCGAACACAGTTCATCGCCGACGTCTTTGTCGAACATATGGATATCGACAATGACGAAGCGGTCAAGCAGGCCAAGGGAGTCACGACCTACGATCGGCAAATGGAGAACGAATGGAAGCTGGCGGATTTTTTCCTGAATCTGGTGCCGCTCAGGTCAGCGATCGGCAATTTTAAGCAGGGCAATTACCTGGATGGCGCATTGGATCTGGGTATGGATGTCTTCGGTTTTGTTACCGCCGGCGCAGGGGCCTCAACCAGGTTGGCTAAGGTGGGCGCCACGGCGGCGTCTGCTGGGGGCAAGGCGTTGAAGGTGGCCAGGATCATCGGCACTACCGCAATCGGTGCATTCAACCCGGCCAGTGGCCTGGGTGATTTGATCGGTCAAGGCGCTGGTTTGATCCGTCGGGGTGGCAGTTACCTGCTGGGCAAGGCGTTGAGCGGGGTCAATCAGCTCAAGGGCGCCGCCGGCAGTTATGACCTGTTGAAGATGGTCAGCAAGCAGTACGACGCGGCGGCAACCGGCACGTTCAAGGTGGCGGGCCAGGCAGTCGAGGGGGGCGCGGTACTTAATAACGGTCGCTGGTATGCCTTTGATGTCGACCACCTGCGCCCATATGGGCCCCCGCTGGAGGAGTTCACCGCGCAGACCAAAGCGGTAGGCGGGGCCTTGACCACCGTAAGACGCGATC
This sequence comes from Pseudomonas rhodesiae, assembly GCF_013285305.1. NCBI lineage: Bacteria > Pseudomonadati > Pseudomonadota > Gammaproteobacteria > Pseudomonadales > Pseudomonadaceae > Pseudomonas > Pseudomonas rhodesiae. The sequence goes on from NZ_CP054205.1 coordinate 1,827,259, forward strand.
CGGGTAGCGAGCTGAGTAACCGAGCCCTGAGGCAGTACAGCGTGCCCGAATCCAGGATTGCCGGGCTCACGCGCAACAGTCGAGGGGTTTATACGGGAGCGGATGGCCATTTGTCCTTTATCCGCCAAACCGACAGCACTGGTGCAACCGCTGTGTATGAGGTTCGGCAAGTCACCCGTACCCAAGACGGTGCGGTGCAGGCGAGGATTTACCACAACAATCGCCAGACGCCGGTGATGGTGCAGCATGTCGAAGGCGACCTGTGGCTGCGGCTGGGGGCTCGCGGCGGTAATCCACCTACGGTTGCCGAGGATCTCGGGCCCATCATCGGCGCAGGTGGCGAAGGCACAATTTACGAAAGCCTTGACGGCAAGAGTGTCTATAAAGAGTTCGTTGATCCCGTCCGTGGCTATATCCCCAGTTATGTGCAGATAGAAACTGACTGCCTGAACACTTATTACGGCGCTGGCTTTGCAACGGCGATTATCGAAGGCGAGCAGGCCTATATAAAAATGGGCAAGTTGGATGGCGTCGCGCTCAGCACCGTCGGCGGCCGCAGCTTGCCGCCGCAGGCCAGAACCTTACTGGAGGACGCACTGCGGCGAATGGAGGAAAAAGGCATCTATCACCAGGACTTGCAGCTCAAGAACTTCCTGTATTCGGCCCGCGATAAAGTGGTGTATCCGGTGGATATCCAATCGATGCCGGCGGAGTTCGTGGTCGGCCCCGTTCTGGATGCCTACAACGACATGAAGAGCACCTTGCTTTGGCAGTTCAGTGGGTTGGTTGGCTCATGACACGACGGGGGCGGGCGTAGGTTTGAGCCCGGGTGGCGTCACAGCACGCCCTGCCGTTTGAGCGGCAGGGCGTACGGGCTTACAGGCTGAAATCACCTTCGGATACCAACTCGCTCAACGGCCGGCGCGGGCTCGGCAGTTCGCGGCCTTGCAGGTATTCCGGCAGGCTCGATTTGTCGCCCAGCTTGCCCACGGCCACCGCCGCATGCAGTGCGTACCCTTGGGGAATCTTCAACTCTTTACGGGTCAGTTCCTGATCGAAACCGGCCATGCCATGGGTGTACCAACCGCTGAGGCTGGCTTGCAGTGCCAGATGGCCCCAGGCCGAGCCGGTGTCGAAGGTGTGCCACAGCGCCGGGGTTTCCTCGCTGGCGCCAGGGGCAATGAAGTCGGTTTTCGAGGCGATGATCACCAGGGCCGAGGCATGCTGTGCCCAGCCGCGATTGAATTCATTGAGCAGGCCCAGGAAACGCTCCCAGTCCGGCGTGTCGCGGCGTGCGTAGAGAAAGCGCCACGGCTGCGAGTTGTAGGCCGATGGCGCCCAGCGTGCGGCCTCGAAGAAACTCAGCAAGGTCTCCTTCGGGATGCTCTCGCCGGTAAACGCGCGGGGCGACCAGCGCTCGGTGAACTGGGGATGGATCGGGTAGTCGGCAACGCGGGTCATGGGCGGGTTCCTGATGGTCAATTCGGCGCTCCAAGCTACTGCGCGCCCGCTAGACTGACAAGTCTTGCAACACCGCCAGTCGTAAGCGCTTGGCCCCGAGGGGCGAGGGCACTAGACTGGCGGCCTTTTCACAGACCGATACCGATGCAGACCCATGGCCGCCAAAGTCGAACCCTTCTGGATACGCAAAACCCTCGATCAACTCGACCAGGAGGAATGGGAGTCGTTGTGCGACGGCTGTGGCTTGTGCTGCCTGCAAAAGCTTGAAGACGAAGATGACAACAGCGTTTATTACACGCGCATCGCCTGCAAGTTGCTGGACCTGAAAACCTGCCAGTGCACTGACTACCCCAACCGCCGCGCCTCGGTGCCGGACTGTATCCAACTCACGCCAGGCCAGGCCGACCAGTTCAAGTGGCTGCCGCCCACCTGCGGCTATCGCCTGGTGAGTGAGCGCAAGGATTTGCCGCTTTGGCACCATCTCGTCTGCGGTGACCGCGACGCCGTGCACCATGAACGTATTTCCCAGTCCGGGCGCATGCTCAGCGAAGGCAGCGTGCCCGAAGACGACTGGGAGGATTACCTGATTTTCCGCGCTGGCTGAGGGGAGTGTGTATGACAGTTGCAGCCAAGTGGGCGGCAGGCCTGGTGATGCTGGCCATCAGCGGCGCGGCGTGGAGCGCCAGGAAAGTCGACCTGGACTACCACGTCAAACTGCTGCCGCAGACCGAACAGGCCGAGGTGCGTATCAGCCTGTCCCAAGGCTCGGCAGTGCGCAGTCTGGATTTCGATTTGGGCAGCGGCGGCGACTACAGCGACTTCAAGGCTGAAGGGCAGTGGAAAGTCACTGGTCACCGTGGCCTGTGGCAGCCCGGCGCGGACAAAGCCAGCCTGACCTACCGGGTTCGCCTTACGCATACACGCAAGCCGGGTGTGTATGACACGCGGTTCACGCCGAACTGGGCGGTGTTTCGCGGCGAGGATCTGGTGCCGCCCGCGCGCCTCGATCAGCAGGACGGGGTTGAGTTGGTCTCGCGCCTGGTATTCGACCTGCCGGCCAGCTGGAAGAGCGTCGAAACCGCCTGGCCACGGATCGGTAAGAATAAATTCCGTATCGACAATGTCTCGCGCCTGTTCGACCGTCCCACTGGCTGGATGCTCGCCGGCAACCTGGGCAGTCGTCGCGTGCGCCTGGGGGAGACCGACGTCACCGTGGCGTCACCCAAGGGGCAGGCCATGCGGCGCATGGATGTGCTGACGCTGCTGACTTTTGTCTGGCCGCAGGTGGAAGCGGCATTCCCGCGCCACCCGGCGAAACTGCTGGTGGTGGGCGCCAGTGATCCGATGCGCCGAGGTGCGTTCGCGGCGCGTGACTCGATCTTTCTCAACAGCCGCACGCCGTTGGTCAGCGAAAACGGCAGCAGCCCGTTGTTGCGCGAGGTGGTGCAGGCGGTTGGTCGCTTCAATGACCATGACACCAGCGACTGGATCAGCGAAGGGTTGGCGGAGTTTTACGCCATCGAATTGCTGCGCCGTGGCGGTGGTATCACCGATGAGCGCTACGCGGCGATTCAGGCGCGGCTGACCAAGGAAGGCAAGGACGTGACCAGCCTGCGCGGCGAACATGTCAGCGGTGCGACGGTTTCCCGGGCGGTACTGGTGATGCAAGAGCTGGATCGCGAGATTCGCGTGAAGACCCACAACAAGCGCTCACTGGATGACTTGGCACAAGCAGTGATGCGCGCCGATAGCATCACCACCGCGGAGTTTGTGCAGTTGGCCGACAGCATCATCGGCGAATCGTCGGTAGTGCTCGACTCCAAGCTTTTACGCTGATCCTCAGCCCTGCACGCGCAGATTTAACTGTGGGAGTGGGCAAGGCTCCTCCCACATTTAAACCTCCAAGACGTCGATACGCTGTATCAGCCGGCAGTCTTAACTGCTTTCTCCGCCGCCACTTCGGCACGGGTCTTGAGGTTCTTCAACTCTTCACCGGCGCGCTCGATCTTTGTGCGCACGGCGTTCATTTCCTGGCGGCCTTGTTCCAGTTTGTCCTTGAGCGAGCTGTGCCCGGTGAAGCCGCGCGCCAGGGCGACGCCGCCGATTGCCACTTGGATCAGGCCGAAAATCCCGCCGCGGCGCAGGCCTTTGCCGACCATCACGACGCCACCGGCCACGGAGCCGATGCGCTCCCAGCCGTGTACGTTCTGGGTGGGCTGAGTCTGGAACGGCGTGTGTTCGATGACAGGGCGCAAGGTTTTGCTGTCGCTCATGATCTCTCTCCAACAAGGGCAAGTGTCTGCAACTGACTGCTCGCAGACGCTGGATGTTCCTAAAAAATCAATACTTGGGGCCCGAACGGGTGTTGTTGCCCTTGGCCAAGCGGTCGTACAGCACCACGTTGACCGTGGCCGCGAGGTTCATGCAGCCGGTGGTGGGGATGTACACCACGTCTTCGCACCAGTCGCGGATGTCTTTATCCAGGGAGCCGTCTTCCGGGCCGAAGATATACAGCGCGCGGTCGGGATGGGTGTACTCGGGCAACGGGCGGGCACCGTCCACCAGTTCCACGGCCACCGGAATGCAGCCCAGCGGCAGGATTTTTTTCAGGTCATCGATGCCGATCAGCGGGATGTCGTGATGGACCTTCTTGGTGTCGGTGATGAAGTCCCGGGCGCGCTCGTAACGCACGCCGGTGTAAAACACCGAAGCCACGCCATAGCAGCCGGCGGCACGCATCACCGAACCGACGTTTTCGGGGGATTTGGGGTTATACAGACCGATGCAGCTGTAGCGTTTATTGCCCACGGGGAAGGGTGCCTTGAAGAAAAGCGGTGATTATACGGCTTGGAGGGCATGTATTGCTTGGGCCCGCGTTATCGGGGGCAAGCCCCTCCCACATTTCGCTTGTGAGCCCCCCTAGAAATGTGGGAAGCGGGAGGGAACAGGCGACGGCAATGTTCAGTCGTCTTTCTTCATCAAGCCCGCCAATGCCGCGAACGGGTTGTGGGTGGCCTTGGCAATCGTCGGGCTGCTGGTCGAGCCTTCGCCGAAGTACTGCTGGTCGGTGTAGCGCGAGTGTTCGTTGTCGTGGCAATACAGGCACAGCAATTCCCAGTTGGAACCGTCCTGGGGATTGTCATCATGGTTGTGGTTGCGGTGGTGTACCGTCAGTTCACTCAGGCGCTTGCCGGAGAATTCGCGGGCGCAGCGGCCGCATACGTGGGGGTACATCTTCAGCGCTTTGTCGCGGTAGCCCATTTCACGGTCGCGCTGGGCATCGGCGAGGATGCGGTCCAGCTTGGCGGTGTGAGAGGGCGGGTTAGTCGAGCTCATCATGGCTCCTGGCTATTAGGTGGGTCACGGATAGGGTTGATTCTAGCTGCTGAGGGCAGTCACTGCACCTGGCACCGATAGACCGCTATCGGGGGCGAGCCCCAACCACAAGGGGATTCAGCCCTTAAGCTTTTCCGCAATCCAGATGGTATGCCGCGTGCCTTTGTTGCCATGGGCGAACACCTGCACTTCCTCGGCCTTGAAGCCGGCCTTGCGCAGTTTATCGCTGAACAGCTTATCCGCACTGGCCGACCACACCGCCAGCACCCCCTTGGGGCGCAGCGCCTTGGCGCAGGCAGCCAGGCCACCGGCGGAATACAGCCAGCTATTGGCCTTTTGCGTCAGGCCTTCGGGGCCGTTGTCGACGTCGAGCATGATCGCGTCAAACCCTTGGGGCTCGGCCTGCAGCACCTTGGCCACGTCTTCCTGGCGGATCACCGTGCGTGGGTCCAGCAATGGCCGGCCGGATTTTTCCCCCAGCGGTCCACGGTTCCATTCCACGACCCCAGGCACCAGTTCGGCCACCACCACTTCGGCGTTCTTGCCCAGATGCTTGAGGGCCGAGGCCAGGGTGAAGCCCATGCCCAGACCGCCGATCAACACCCGCGAGTTCGGGCGGCCGGCAACTTTGCGGCAGGGGATCTCGGCCAGCGCGTCTTCGGAACCGTGCATGCGCGTGTTCATCAACTGGCCACCGTCGCCGCCCTGGATCTTGATGACAAAATCCTCGCCGTATTCGAACAGGCACAAGGCACCGCCGTTGTCAGGGATTGGGGTGGTGTCCAGCAGAACGAAACGTTTCATGGAAATCTCATTGGGAAGGGCATTCTTGCGCGGTTGGGAGTAGCCTTACGACATTCCGGTCAGGCCATGGAGCCATCGATGAAGTGCAGCATTCTAACGGTCATTGTGTTGAGCGCGCTCGCATTGGGTGCGGCGCAGGCTCAGGAGTTGCAAACCGTGCCGGTCGCCCCCGCGCCAACTCCCGGCGCACCGGGCACGCCAACGCCCACCCTGTATCCCCAGGTCACCCCGCCGGTGGTGCCCAAGACCAACGGTTCGCCGCCCCTGGCGCCCATCGTCTTGCCCGCACCGCCAAAAGACCAGACAGTGCCCGGCTTGCAGCAGAACGACAGTAAACCCAAGACACCCGGCGGCTAGAACTGCTGCGATAGCAGTTGCCCGTCAGCCATGCGCAGGCGCTTGGACAAGGCAATCGCAATCGCGCGGATAATCTTGGCAGCGACCCGTGGCGCTTCGTTGAGCATTTTCTCCAGGGAGTCCTTGCCCAGGTTCAACAGCACGCAAGCACTGGCGGCCACGCAACTGGCCGAGCGTCGCTCGCCGTCGAGCACCGCCATCTCGCCAAAGGCCCGGCCGCTGCGCAGGGTGGCGATGGTCACGGGTTGGCCGTCGTGATGAGCCTTCTGCACCGCCACTTGGCCGCTGTGGAGGATGCACATGAAGGTGCCCGCATCGCCTTCGAGAAAGATCACCTCGCCCTGGGCAATGGTGCTGATGTTGAAGTAGCCGGCAGCGATATGAAAATCCTCCGGCAACAAAGGATCGAACAATCCGCAGTCCATGAGCATGTCGCGGATTTCATTATTGAGTTGTGTCGGTGGTGGCATGGCAGCAATTGGGTCCATCAAAACAGGGGCGGTCCTGTGTTCAGACCGAACCGCCGCACTAAGTTCCTAAATCAACCCGAGCGCCTTGAACACAAATGCATATTCGAGCGCTACGTCACGTAATCCCTGATAGCGACCGCTCATTCCACCGTGACCGGCGCCCAGTTCGGTCTTGAGCAATAGCAGGTTGTCGTCGGTCTTGGTGTCGCGCAGCTTGGCCACCCACTTGGCCGCTTCCCAGTACTGCACGCGACTGTCGTTGTAGCCGGCAATCACCAGCATGGCCGGGTAAGCCTGGGCGCGGACGTTTTCGTACGGCGCGTAGGCTTTGATGCGCGCGTAGACATCCGGGTCTTCGGGGTTGCCCCATTCGTCGTATTCGGTGACGGTCAGCGGCAGTTCCGGGTCGAGCATGGTGTTCAGCACATCCACGAACGGCACTTCGGCAATCGCCGCCTGGAACAGCTCGGGACGTTGGTTGAGTACCGCGCCGATCAACAAACCGCCGGCACTGCCGCCGCTGATGACCAGTTGCTTGGACGTGGTCAGGCCCTGGGCGATCAAGTGTTCGGCGCAGGCGATAAAGTCGCTGAAAGTGTTCTGCTTGTGTTCCTGCTTGCCGTTGCGATACCAGGCCTCGCCCAACTCGCCACCGCCGCGCACATGCGCAATGGCAAACGCGACGCCCCGGTCCAAAAGGCTCAGGCGCGCATGGGAGAACCACGGGTCCAGGCTCGAACCGTAGGCACCGTAGCCATACAGGTACAACGGTGTCGGCTTGCCCACCTGATCGCGCCTGACCACCAGGCTGATCGGCACCTGGGTGCCATCGGCCGACGTGGCCCGCAGGCGCTGGCTCACATAGTCGTCGGCATTGAACACGCCGAGCACCGGGGTTTCCTTGAGCACCTGTTGCGCGCCACTGGCCAGTTCCAACTGCCGCACTTGGGCCGGACGGTTCAGTGCTTCGTAGCGCAGACGGATGCGGTCGCTGGGAAATTCCAGACTGTTTTGTACGTAGAGGCTATACGCTGCGTCGGGCAATTCCACACGGTAGGCCGCCAGGTCCTGGGGATGCACTTCGATCACCGGCAGGCCGCCGATGCGCAGGCTCAGGGTCATGGCGCGGGCGTTCAGGCTCACGCCGTCGAGCATCACGTCGTCGCGGTGCGGGATCAGGTTGCGCCAGTCGGCTTCGGTGGGCACCTCGCCGGTGTCGGCGGCGACGAACAGCGCGTAGTTGATGCCGTCGCGGTTGCTGCGGATAAACCAGCTCCACTGGCCATTGAGCTGGCCGTGGTCCACATCGTATTCGTGATCCTCCACCCGTGGCGCCAGGCAGGTGAAGTCCAGGTGCGGCTGGTTGGCGTCCAGCGCCCAGATTTCGCTGGTGGTCTTGCTGCCCAGAGCCAGCAGCAACTGACGTTCGGAGCTTGAGCGGTAGCAATGCAGGAAGAACCGTCCGTCAGGCTCGTGGAACACTTCCTGCGCCGCCGTGCCATCCAGGCGATAGCGATACAGCTTGTGCGGGCGGTGGGTGTCGTCCAATTCGCCGAAGAACAGGGTCAGGCTGTCGTTGGCCCAGGTCATGCTGCCGTCGCAGTGATCGAATTCCAGTTCGCTGACTTTGTCGGTGGCCAATTCCTTCACGAACAGGGTGTAGATCTCATCGCCACTGGTATCGAGGCTGTAGGCCAGGCGCTGATGGTCGGGGCTGATGCTGAACGCGCCAAGGGAGAAGAAGCCGCCGTTGGCCAGTTCGTTCGGGTCCAGCAACAATTCCTCGCTGCTTTCATCCACCTGGTTGCTGTCGTCGGCGGGGCGACGGCAGCGGTAGTGGCGCGCATATTCGTCACCGGCTGTGGTGCGCGTGTAATACAGGTACGGGCCCCAGGGGGAGGGCAGGGACAGGTCGGTTTCGAGGATGCGCCCCTTGATCTCGTCGAACAGGCTTTCGCGCAGGGCCGCTTGATCGGCGAGCTGGGCTTGCTGCCAGGCGTTTTCGGCTTTGAGGTAATCGAGCACTTCGGCGCTGTCACGCTCTTGCAGCCAGGCGTACGGGTCCTGGCCGGGGGCCTTGCGGGCAATCGGGGCGGCAGTGATGTGGGTCGATGACGGCATGGATCACTCTCTGTCTGGCGGAAGGTGGCGGGCATTGCAGCCGTGACACGCAAAAGCCGTTATGATAGCCGCCTGTTTGCCAACCTTGCCATGGACACCATGACCGAGAACGACTATCTGACCGCTTGGGGCCTTTACGCCTTCGCCGCTTTGGGCTGCCTGTTGGTGTGGTGGCGCATGACCCGCTGGATCTGGCGCTGGCTGCGCGAGCCGCTGCAACTGCTGATGGCGGTGCTGTTGTTCAGCCCGACCATTGTCGATCCGGTCAAGACCCAGTTCGCGCCGGCCGTGGCCATTACGGCGATGGACCTGGTGCTCAAGGTCGGCAATAACGCCTGGCGCGCCATCTCCGATTTGTTCATGTACACGATGATCGCGTTCGGCGTGTACCTGGTGTTCGTGCTGATCCGCTGGCCCATCGAGCGTGCCGCCAAGGCGCGCCGCGAGCGCAAGGCCGCCACCGACGCCGCCCTGGCCGCCGAAGACCAGGACGATGACGAACCTTTCCGGCGCCCGGCGCCCGTCAGCGGTATGCGAGTCGAACCGCGTCTTTAACGTTGTAAGCCCTGCAGCGAGAGCCCTGGCATGTGTGAATTATTGGGCATGAGTGCCAACGTCCCCACCGATATCGTGTTCAGCTTCACCGGGCTGATGCAGCGCGGTGGGCGCACCGGGCCGCATCGGGACGGTTGGGGTATCGCGTTCTACGAAGGCCGTGGCCTGCGTCTGTTTCAGGACCCGGCCGCGAGCAGCGAATCGGAAGTCGCCCTGCTGGTGCAGCGTTATCCCATCAAAAGCGAAGTGGTGATTGGCCATATCCGCCAGGCCAATGTCGGCAAGGTGAGCCTGGCCAATACCCACCCGTTCGTGCGCGAATTGTGGGGGCGCAACTGGTGTTTTGCCCATAACGGCCAACTGGCGGACTTTGCCCCACGCGCCACGTTCTACCGGCCGGTGGGCGATACCGACAGCGAAGCGGCGTTCTGCGATCTGCTCAACCGCGTGCGCGAAGCCTTCCCCGAGCCGGTGGACATCGAGCAAATGCTGCCGGACCTGATCGCCGCTTGCGCCGAGTACCGCAGCAAAGGCGTCTTCAACTGCCTGCTCAGCGATGGCGACTGGCTGTTCTGCTATTGCTCGACCAAACTGGCCCAGATCACCCGGCGTGCACCGTTCGGCCCGGCGCGCTTGAAAGATGTCGACGTGATCGTCGATTTTCAGGCCGAAACCACGCCCAATGACGTGGTCACGGTGATTGCCACCGAACCCCTGACCGACAACGAAAACTGGACCCGCTACGAACCGGGTCAATGGAGCCTATGGCGACGCGGAGAATGCGTCAGCCAGGGCATTACCGAGTAAGGACATCGACTATGTTGCTCAGCTATCTGCGGTTGGTGCTGTTTGCCATTGGCCTGTTGGTCGGTGTGCAAGTGCCGGGGTTTATCAGCGATTACGCCAAGCGCGTCGAAGCCCACCTGATCGAGGCTCAGACCAGCCTGCGTGGCTTCGAAACCACGGCGCAGCAGTTCTTCAAGGGGGACATGCACGCCCTGGTCGAGCATTACCGCGCCAGCGATGACCCGGTGTTCCAGAGCGATGCCAGCAGCCTGGGCGCTTTGCTCGATCGCCAAGTGGCGCTGGACAAGCAATTCCAGGCCATGCAGGGCCCGTGGTACATCCGCGCGCTGCAAGTGGCGGTGGCCGCCGACCCGGATATCCGCCAGGAAACCTGGAACGGCTACAGCTACCAGATCCTGCTGACCCCCGAAGCCATGGGCTGGGGCCTGGGTGGGGCGATGCTGTTGTCGTTCGGCCTGGAATGCCTGTACCGCCTGATCGACTGGATCGTGCTGGGCGGCAAGCGCCTGCGCCAGAGCCGGCCGATTGAAGAGCGGGACCTCAAGGGCCTCTAACGCCCATCTCGATCAAATGTGGAAGGGGGTCTTGCCCCCGATAGCAGTGGATCAGTCAGCCGAACTGTCACTGACGCTATCGCGGGCAAGCCCGCTCCCACATTCGTATCCGGTTTATTCAGTTGCCAGCACCATCCGCTCTTCGCCGACTTCCTCGGCATATCGGGCCACTACTTTCTGGCATAACCCCACGATCTCCTCCACCAACTCCACGCCCACGCGCCACGACACCACCACTTGCAGGTTCGGCAAGCGTTGTTCCATGGGCAGCATCAGCAGTTCGCCGCGGGCCAGTTCTTCGCCGACCAGCACCGGCGGCAGCGCGCCAATCCCGAAACCGTCGCGCAGCAGGCGGGTGATCGCCGACACCGAGTTCACGCAGTTCATACGCGGCGCAGCAACGCCGTTGGCTTGCATCAGGCGGATCACGTCTTGGTGCGGGTGGGAATTTTTCGAATAAGTGATGATGCGTTCCTGGGCCAGGTCGGCAAGGGAGGCATAGTCACGGTTATAGATCGATTGGCTGGCGACGATCCAGGCCATCGGGTGGCTGCCCAGTTCCAGGCTGCGCACGGTTTCCAGGCGCAGCAGGTCGGTTTGCAGGATCAGATCGAGAAAGCCTTTTTGCAGCTGATCGCTGAGGTTCAGCGCGGTATCGGCGACCAATTCGATTTCCACCAGCGGGAAATGGTCCATCAATTCCGCCACCAACGGGCTGAGCCAGGTGTGGATCACCGTGTCCATGGCACCGATCCGAATCCGTCCGACCTTGCTGCTGGTGGTCTCCAGGGATTGTTTCAAACCTTGCAGGGTCACCATCATCTGCTCGGCATAGTCGAGCACCTTGACGCCTTCCGGGGTCAGGCTCACCCCCCGGGAATCGCGCAGGAACAGCTTCACCCCCAGTTCGCTTTCCAGCACGGCGATGCGGCTGGAGATCGACGCCTGGGTGGTAAAGAGCTTTTCGGCGGTCAGGCGAAAGCTCTTGAGCCTGGCGACCCAAACGAAGGTTTCGAGGAACTTCAAATTCATGGGATCAACTTTTTCTTATGCTTGGATCGGTTTTTATTAGTTGGACGCCGCATGGGGCGAGCGCCAAAAATCGAGTCGTTCCACGATAAGCGGCGTGGGGGTGCCAGGACAAGTTGCGTGTCCGGCGGTAAGAATCCCACACTACAAAAAAACAAAGCCTACAGGAGCGACCACCGTGAGCCGCCTGCTACTGAATTGTGATATCGGCGAAAGCTTTGGCAACTGGACCATGGGCCTGGATGCCGAGGTCATGCCGTTCATCGATTGCGCCAACGTGGCCTGCGGGTTTCATGCCGGCGACCCGAGCATCATGCGCAAGACTGTCAGCCTGGCGCTCAAGCATGGCGTGCAAATCGGTGCGCATCCGGCGTACCAGGACCTCCAAGGGTTCGGTCGCCGCTCGATGGCTTACAGCCCTGAAGAAATCCAGGACCTGTTGCACTACCAGATCGGCGCTCTCGATGGCATTTGCCGTGCCCAGGGCACACGCGTCAGCTACGTCAAACCCCACGGTGCGTTGTACAACGACATGATGGCCAAACCCGCCCAACTGCGCGCGGTGATGCAGGCCATTGCGGCCTACGACGCCAGCTTGCCGTTGATGCTGCTGGCCACCCGTGATAACAGCGCAGCCCAGGCGATGGGCGACGAATACGGCCTGACCTTGTGGTTCGAAGCGTTCGCCGACCGTGCTTACGACAGCCACGGCCACCTGGTATCGCGCCAACTGCCGGGCGCAGTGCATCACGACGCTGACACCGTGCTCCAGCAAGCCCTGACTATTGCTCGCGGCGAGCCGCTCACCGCCAGCGATGGCAGCGCCCTGGTGTTGCAGGCCAATACCTTGTGCGTCCATGGCGACAACGCCAGTTCCATCGCCGCCGTGCAACGTATCCGCGCGGCGTTGACGTCAGCATGAAGCCACGCATTGAAGTGGTGGCCATCGATTGTCTGATGGTGCGTCTGTTCGACGTGATCGCCGAAGCCAATATGCCGTGGATGCTCGCCGCTACCCAACGATTGCGCGGCGCTTTCGGCACGGCGTTGGTGGATCTGGTGCCGTCCTATACCACCTTGATGGTGCATTACGACCTCACTGCGTTGAGCCCGGCCGGAGCGCGGCACCGCATCGATCAAGCCCTCGCCGATTTGCAACCCCAGGCCCAGGGCAGCGGCCAGTGCCATGTTTTGCCGGTGTGGTACGACCTGCGCGTCGGCCCGGAACTGAGCGTGCTCAGCCAGCGTAGCGGCTTGACGGTGGACGAGGTAATCCGCCGCCACAGCGCCCACGAATACCAGGTGTTCGCCCTTGGTTTCGCTCCCGGATTCGCCTTTATGGGCTTGGTGGATGAAGCCCTCGCCACTCCGCGCCTGAGCACCCCGCGCAAACGCGTGGCGGCCGGCAGTGTGGGGATCGCCGAGCGGCAGACGGCGGCCTACCCGGTGGTGTCGCCGGGCGGCTGGAACCTGATCGGCCGCACCCCGGCCAAACTCTTCGACCGCGAGCGCGACGGCTACAGCCTGATGCAGCCCGGCGACACGGTTCGTTTCCAGGCGGTGGATCACGCTGAATTTATCCGCTTGGGTGGCGATGACACGCCGCTGGAGGCGCAGCCATGAGCCGCTTATCGATCGAGGCCAGCACCCCGCTGTGCCTGTTGCAGGACGCCGGGCGTTTTGGCGTGCGCCACTTGGGCGTCACCCAGGGCGGCGCGCTGGATTGGGTGTCGATGGCGTGGGCCAATTGGCTGCTGGGCAATGCGCTGAACGCTGCGGTGGTGGAAATCACCCTCGGCGGCTTCACCGTAAAGGCCGAGGACTATTGCCTGCTGGCTCTGGCCGGTGCAGATCTGGGTGCGCATATCGACGAGCGCGCCATCAGCCCTGGGCGCAGTTTTGTCCTGCAAAAGGGCCAGCGCCTGCGCTTTACCCAACCGTTCGACGGTGCGCGGGCGTACCTGGCGGCGCCGGGCGGGTTTGATGCGCCGGCGGTACTGGGCAGTTGCGCGACGGTGGCCCGTGAAGCACTCGGAGGTGTGGATGGTTTGGGCAACGCACTGGCCGCAGGCGGTCGGTTGAGCTATTCCGGAACCGGCGGTGCCCTGCAGGTGTTGAGTCAGCCGGCGTTGCCCACCGGCGGCTCACTGGACGTGATTGTCGGCGCGCAGATCGGCCAGTTCAGCGGCCAGAGCCTGTTCGATGCGTTCAACACCGACTGGGCCTTGGACAGCCGTGCCGACCGCATGGGCATGCGCCTGCTGGGCACGCCGTTGCAGTATCAGGGGCTGTCGTTGATCTCCGAAGGGATTCCGCTGGGGGCGATCCAAGTGCCGCCGGATGGGCAGCCGATCGTATTGCTCAATGATCGCCAGACTATCGGCGGCTATCCACGGTTGGGCGCGCTGACACCCTTGGCCTTGGCCAGGCTGGCGCAATGTCTGCCGGGGGAGAAAGTGCGATTGGCGCCGGTGGTGCAGGAAACGGCGCATCGGCAGCACATCGAGTATTTGCGCCGCTTCCAAACGGCGGGACGGGCTTGCTCCCGATAGAGTTCGGTCAGTCCATTCGTCAGTGACTGCACCACCGGAATCGGGGGCAAGCCCCCTCCCACATTGGATGTCGGTATTAAAAGTATCTGCGCCGCTTCCAAACTGTGGGAGGGGCTTGCCCCCGATGACGGCGCGTCAGTGACAGATGGGCAGGCAGACTGCTAAAGGGGGCAAGCCTACCCACATTGGATATCGGTATTACTTGGAGAAAGCATTTGCGCCGCTTCCAAACTGTGGGAGGGGGCTTGCCCCCGATGACGGCGCGTCAGTGACAGATGGGCTGGCAGACTGCTAAAGGGGGCAAGCCCCACCCACATTGGATGTCGGTATTACTTGGAAAAAGCCCTTGCGCCGCTTCCAAACTGTGGGAGGGGGCTTGCCCCCGATGACGGCGCGTCAGTGACAGAGGGGCAGGCAGACTGCTAAAGGGGGCAAGCCCCACCCACATTGGATGTCGGTATTACTTTGAGAAAGCAATTGCACCGCGTCCAAACTGTGGGAGGGGGCTTGCCCCCGATGACGGCGCGTCAGTGACAGAGGGGCAGGCAGACTGCTAAAGGGGGCAAGCCCCACCCACATTGGATGTCGGTATTACTTGGAGAAAGCAATTGCGCCGCTTCCAAACTGTGGGAGGGGGCTTGCCCCGATGACGGCGCGTCAGTGACAGAGGGGCTGGCAGACTGCTAAAGGGGGCAAGCCCCACCCACATTGGATGTCGGTATTACTTGGAGAAAGCATTTGCGCCGCTTCCAAACTGTGGGAGGGGGCTTGCCCCCGATGACGGCGCGTCAGTGACAGAGGGGCTGGCAGACTGCTAAAGGGGGCAAGCCCCACCCACATTGGATATCGGTATTACTTGGAGAAAGCATTTGCGCCGCTTCCAAACTGTGGGAGGGGGCTTGCCCCCGATGACGGCGCGTCAGTGACAGAGGGGCTGGCAGACTGCTAAAGGGGGCAAGCCCCACCCACATTGGATGTCGGTATTACTTGGAGAAAGCATTTGCGCCGCTTCCAAACTGTGGGAGGGGGCTTGCCCCGATGACGGCGCGTCAGTGACAGAGGGGCAGGCAGACTGCTAAAGGGGGCAAGCCCCACCCACATTGGATATCGGTATTACTTGGAGAAAGCATTTGCGCCGCTTCCAAACTGTGGGAGGGGGCTTGCCCCCGATGACGGCGCGTCAGTGACAGATGGGCAGGCAGACTGCTAAAGGGGGCAGGCCCCACCCACATTAGATGTCGGTATTACTTGGAGAAAGCATTTGCGCCGCTTCCAAACTGTGGGAGGGGGCTTGCCCCCGATGACGGCGCGTCAGTGACAGATGGGCAGGCAGATTGCTCCAGGGGGCAAGCCTTCACATTGGATCTGGTGTTATTTGGACAGGTAGCGCATGCCTTCTTCCAGCCCGCGCAGCGTCAGGGGGTACATCTGGTCTTCCACCAACTCCCGCACAATCCCGGTGGAGGCCGTAAACCCCCAAGTGTCCTTGGGGTATGGGTTTATCCAGATCAGCTTCTTGTACTTGGCCATGAAGCGCTGCATCCATACATACCCGGGCTCTTCGTTCCAGTGCTCGACGCTGCCGCCGGCCTGGGTGATTTCGTACGGCGCCATCGAAGCGTCGCCGATAAAAATCACTTTGTAGTCGGCACCGTACTTGTGCAGTAAGTCTTGGGTGGAGGTGCGCTCCGAGGTGCGGCGCTGGTTGTTTTTCCACACCGACTCGTACACGAAGTTATGGAAGTAGAAGTACTCCAGGTGCTTGAACTCGGTCTTGCACGCGGAGAACAGTTCTTCGCAGATCTTCACATGGGCATCCATCGAGCCGCCGATATCGAACAGCAATAGCAGCTTGATGGTGTTGCGCCGTTCCGGGCGCATCTGAATGTTCAGCAAGCCGGCATCGCGGGCGGTGTGGTCGATGGTGCCGTCGATATCCAACTCTTCCGCCGCCCCTTGGCGCGCGAATTTGCGCAGGCGGCGCAGGGCCACTTTGATGTTGCGCGTGCCCAGTTCCACCTGGTCGTCGAGGTTTTTGTATTCGCGCTGGTCCCAGACTTTGACGGCCTTGCCCTGGCGCTTGCCGGCGTCGCCGACGCGAATGCCTTCCGGGTTATAGCCGCCGGAACCAAACGGGCTGGTGCCGCCGGTGCCGATCCACTTGTTGCCGCCCGCGTGGCGTTCTTTCTGTTCTTCCAGGCGCTTCTTGAATTCCTCGATCAGCTTGTCGAGGCCGCCCAGGGACTGGATCTGCGCACGCTCTTCATCGCTGAGCGAACGCTCGAATTCCTTGCGCAGCCAGTCTTCGGGGATCAGCGCCTGTAGGTGATCATCGAGTTTTTCCAGGCCGTTGAAATACGCGCCGAAGGCCCGGTCGAACTTGTCGAAATGCCGCTCGTCCTTAACCAGGATCGCCCGGGCCAAGTAGTAAAACTCGTCCATGTCGGCGAAGGTCACGCGTTGTTTCAGCGCGTTGATCAGGTCGAGCAGTTCACGTACCGACACCGGCACCTTGGCTGCGCGCATTTCATTGAACAGGTTGAGCAACATCAGCGATTACCGCGACGGCTCATGAACGCCAGACGCTCCAGCAACTGCACGTCCTGCTCGTTCTTCACCAGGGCGCCGGCCAATGGCGGAATGGCCTTGGTCGGATCACGCTCGCGCAGCACCGCCTCGCCGATGTTGTCGGCCATCAGCAGCTTGAGCCAGTCCACCAGTTCGGAAGTGGAGGGTTTTTTCTTCAGGCCGGGGACTTTGCGCACGTCGAAGAACACGTCCAGCGCTTCGCTGACCAGGTCTTTCTTGATGTCGGGGTAGTGCACATCGACGATCTTTTGCAGGGTGGTGCGATCCGGAAAGGCGATGTAGTGGAAGAAGCAGCGGCGCAGGAACGCGTCCGGCAGTTCTTTTTCGTTGTTGGAAGTAATGATGATGATCGGGCGTTTTTTGGCCTTGATGGTCTCGTCGATTTCGTAGACGTAGAACTCCATCTTGTCGAGTTCTTGCAGCAGGTCGTTGGGGAACTCGATGTCGGCCTTGTCGATTTCATCGATCAGCAGAATCACGCGCTCCTCGGACTCGAACGCCTCCCAGAGCTTGCCTTTCTTCAGGTAGTTGCGCACGTCGTGCACCTTGTCCACGCCCAGCTGCGAGTCGCGCAGGCGGCTGACCGCGTCGTACTCGTACAAGCCTTGGTGGGCCTTGGTGGTGGACTTGATGTGCCAGGTAATCAGCTTGGCGCCGAAGGATTCGGCCAGTTGCTCGGCGAGCATGGTCTTGCCGGTGCCCGGCTCGCCCTTGACCAGCAGCGGACGCTCCAGGGTGATGGCAGCGTTGACGGCCAGTTTCAGGTCATCGGTGGCAACGTAGGCCTGGGTGCCTTCGAACTTCATCGGTGTTTCCTCGAATTCATCAATGCCCGGACTATACCGCGCGGCCCCGGCGACTGTGAACGCAGACGGGTTATTCAGTCTCTGAATGGCCGGTCACTCTGCGCGCTCAGTCGGCGCTCGGCTTGGGTTGTTCATAGCGCGCGTTGAACGCCTGGATAAAACCGTTGCGCAAAATCGCCACCACGGCCCAGAACGCGCTGACATCTTGCTGATGCACGCTGCCGCTCAGTTCCACGCGGGTGGCGAACTGGTTTTTGCGCTGGTTCTTCAGCACGGTCTCGCTGGCGCCCACCACGGCCTCCCAGATTGAGCGGAAGATGTTCTTGTCTTTGTTTTCCACGTCCTGCTGCCAGTCGAACACTTCCACATCCCGCAGCAACGGCTTGATGTACCCGGTCAGTTGGCCCTTTTCAGCCTGGGCCTCAATGACCAGATCGCCAGTGCCGGCCTTGAAATCGAACTTGCCGTAGGCCGAGGCAAAGTCGTTCATGCGCTTGAGCTGCAAGTCGCGGGCGCGGAAGCGGAATTCAAAGTCTTCGAAATTGCTCAAGGGGTCGAAGGTGGCACTGGCTTCTAGCGGGGCCTGGCCCAGCAGCAGTGCTTTACCGTCGAAGCGCGCATCGCGCCTGCCTTCGGTGTCGACCACATTGGTCAGGTTATAGAAGCTGGCATTGACCCCGGTGGCGTTGATGTTCACCGCCGGTTTGGAATTGAAGTTATGGAACGCGATCTTGCCGTCTTCGATGCGCACCTCGTTGAGGGTGATCGGCAGCAACTTGCCCAGTTGCTCGCGCCAGTCGGTGCCCTTACCGGTCTGGGACGCCTGCTTGTTGGCGCCGCCGTCGACAAAATTGATTTCCGGCCGCACAAAGTGGCCTTCGGCGACGACCGCATGGTCGTACCACAGCGAATGCCAGCTCACCGCGAACTCGATCAGTGGCGCCTTGACGAACGGCACCGGCACCTTGCCGTCCACCTTGACGATCTGCAAGCCGTTGATGCGGTAGGCGCCGCGCCACAGGGCCAGGTCCACGTCGGCGATTTCGCCGCGGTAGTCGCCCATATTGGCCAGCTTGTCATTCAGGTAATTGCGCACCAGGTAGGGCAGGGCGATGTTCAGGGCGATCAGCACCACCACCAACCCGGCGACGGTCCATAGCGGCCAACTGTAGCGACGTTTCATGGGGCAGTTCTCCTTGCTCGTAAGCAGATGGACTGTCGCGCTGGCCTCAACGTTCCTCCGACTGGACGCCTAGTACGACCCGGCATAACCTTGAAGCCTTTCGCACATCGCCCAATAGGACCCGCCATGAGCCGCATTTTTGCAGATAACGCGCACTCCATCGGTAATACGCCCCTGGTTCAGATCAACCGCATCGCTCCGCGTGGCGTGACCATTCTGGCCAAGATCGAAGGGCGCAACCCCGGTTACTCGGTGAAGTGCCGCATCGGTGCAAACATGATCTGGGACGCCGAAAGCAGCGGCAAACTCAAGCCGGGCATGACCATCGTCGAACCCACCTCCGGCAACACCGGCATCGGCCTGGCGTTCGTCGCCGCCGCCCGTGGCTACAAGTTGCTGCTGACCATGCCGGCCTCCATGAGCCTGGAACGGCGCAAGGTGCTCAAGGCCCTCGGCGCCGAGCTGGTACTGACCGAGCCGGCCAAAGGCATGAAAGGCGCGATCGAGAAGGCCGGCGAGATCGTCGCCAGCGACCCGGCCCAGTACTTTATGCCGGCCCAGTTCGAAAACCCGGCCAACCCGGCCATCCACGAAAAAACCACCGGTCCGGAAATCTGGAACGACACCGATGGCGCCGTGGATGTGCTGGTGGCGGGCGTGGGCACTGGTGGCACCATCACCGGCGTGTCGCGCTATATCAAAAATATCCAAGGCAAGCCGATTCTGTCGGTGGCGGTCGAGCCGATCGGTTCGCCGGTGATCACCCAGACCCTGGCCGGTGAAGAGGTCAAGCCCAGCCCGCACAAGATCCAGGGGATCGGCGCCGGGTTCGTGCCGAAGAACCTCGACCTGTCGATGGTCGACCGCGTGGAACTGGTGAGCGACGAGGAATCCAAAGCCATGGCCCTGCGTTTGATGCAGGAAGAGGGGATCTTGTGCGGGATTTCCTGCGGCGCCGCGATGGCGGTGGCGGTGCGCCTGGCACAGAAACCGGAGATGCAGGGCAAGACTATCGTGGTGGTGCTGCCGGATTCCGGTGAGCGTTACCTGTCGAGCATGCTGTTCAGCGATCTGTTCACTGAGCAGGAAAACCAGGCTTGATGCAGGTCAGCTGGTCGGTGCGGGCCTTCTGCATAATGGCGCAACTGTTTATCATGGCCGGCTGTTACGTCTGGCATCCCTCCAACGGGGTGCTGTCGGCCAGACGCTTATTTCCAGGAGTTGCCGCATGACCTTTTCTCTGACCGCCAAACTGTCGGTGCTGCTGTTGTTTATCGGCAGCACGCTGTACGTGCACCTGCGCGGCAAGGCGCGTTTGCCGATGTTGCGCCAGTTCGTCAACCATTCGGCGCTGTTCGCCCCGTATAACGCCTTGATGTACCTGTTTTCGGCGGTGCCGTCCAAGCCGTACCTGGACCGCAGCAAATTCCCGGAGCTGGATGTGCTCAAGGACAACTGGGAAGTGATCCGCGAAGAGGCCATGCACCTGTTCGACGAGGGTTACATCCGCGCCGCCGAAAAGAACAACGACGCCGGTTTCGGTTCGTTCTTCAAAAAGGGCTGGAAGCGTTTCTACCTCAAGTGGTACGACAAGCCCCTGCCGTCGGCCGAGGCGCTGTGCCCGAAGACCGTGGCACTGGTGAGTAGCATCCCCAACGTCAAGGGCGCGATGTTCGCGCTGTTGCCGGGCGGCAGCCACCTTAACCCGCACCGCGACCCGTTCGCCGGTTCCCTGCGCTATCACTTGGGCTTGTCCACGCCCAATTCCGACGACTGCCGCATCTTCGTCGACGGCCAGGTGTACGCCTGGCGCGACGGTGAAGACGTGATGTTCGACGAAACCTATGTGCATTGGGTCAAGAACGAAACCGAGCAGACCCGCGTGATCCTGTTCTGCGACATCGAGCGTCCGCTGAGTAACCGCCTGATGACCCGCGTCAACCGTTGGGTCAGCAAACAGCTGGGCCGCGCCACCGCACCGCAGAACCTCGACGACGAGCGCGTGGGTGGGATCAACCAGGCGTATGCCTGGAGCAAGCGTTTCAGCGATAAGTTCAGCGGCATGGTCAAGCAATGGAAGCGTAAATACCCCAAGGCCTACCGCATTGCGCGGCCGGTGCTGGCGGTAGTGGTGTTGGTACTGCTGTGGAAGTGGTTGTTCGGCTGATCTGAAGCGCGGTCAAAATGTGGGAGGGGGCTTGCTCCCGATAGCGGTGGATCAGTCATGGTGTTTTGACTGACATACCGCCATCGGGGGCAAGCCCCCTCCCACATTTGATCTCCTGTGTTCTTAAGAGGCAATCAGCTGCCGCAGCACATAGTGCAGAATTCCCCCCGACTTGAAGTACTCCACTTCATTCAAGGTATCGATCCGGCACAGCACCTCGACCTTCTCGCTGCTGCCGTCCTCCCGGGTAATCACCAGTGTCAGGTTCATCCGCGGCACGATCTCCACGTCGCTCAGCCCCAGAATATCGATCTTCTCCTTACCGGTGAGTTTGAGCGCCTTGCGGTTCTGGTCCAGCTTGAACTGCAACGGCAACACGCCCATACCCACCAGGTTGGAGCGGTGGATGCGCTCGAAACTCTCGGCAATCACCGCTTTGACCCCCAGCAGATTGGTGCCCTTGGCCGCCCAATCGCGGCTGGAGCCGGTGCCGTATTCCTGCCCGGCGATCACCACCAGCGGCGTGCCTGTAGCCTGGTATTTCATCGCGGCGTCGTAGATCGCCATCTTCTCGCCAGTGGGGATATACAGCGTATTGCCACCTTCCTCGCCGCCGAGCATTTCGTTGCGGATGCGGATATTGGCAAAGGTGCCGCGCATCATCACCTCATGGTTGCCCCGACGTGAGCCGTAGGAGTTGAAGTCGCGCGGTTCCACGCCCTGTTCGCGCAGGTAGCGGCCGGCGGGGCTGTCGACTTTGATATTACCGGCGGGGGAGATGTGGTCGGTGGTCACCGAATCCCCCAGCAACGCCAGTACATTCGCACCTTTGATGTCCTTGATGACCGGCAGCGGCCCGGCAATGTCGTCGAAGAACGGCGGGTGTTGGATGTAGGTCGAGTCTTTCTGCCACACATAGGTGGCGGCTTGTGGCACCTCAATGGCCTGCCATTGTTCATCCCCGGCAAACACTTCGGCGTACTCCTTGTGGAACATGCCAGTGCTGACCTGGGCCACGGCGTCGGCGATTTCCTGGCTGCTGGGCCAAATGTCCTTGAGGTATACCGGGTTGCCCTGCTGGTCGTTACCCAACGGCTCGCTGCTGATATCGATGCGCACGGTGCCCGCCAGGGCGTAGGCCACCACCAGGGGCGGCGATGCCAGCCAGTTGGTTTTCACCAGCGGATGCACGCGGCCTTCGAAGTTGCGGTTGCCGGACAAAACCGATGCCACGGTGAGGTCGGCTTTCTGGATGGCTTTCTCGATCGGCTCGGGCAAGGGCCCGGAGTTGCCGATGCAGGTGGTGCAGCCATAACCCACCAGATCGAAACCGAGCTTGTCCAGGTATTGCGTGAGCCCCGCGGCCTTGTAGTAGTCGGTGACCACTTTGGAGCCGGGCGCCAGGGAGCTTTTCACCCAGGGTTTGCGCGTCAGGTCTTTTTCCACGGCCTTCTTGGCCACCAGGCCGGCGGCCATCATCACGCTGGGGTTGGAGGTGTTGGTGCAGGAGGTGATCGCGGCGATCACCACGGCGCCGTTTTTCAGGCGATAGGTCTGACCGTCAAAGTCGTAATCGGCTTCCCCCACCAGGTCGGCATTGCCCACGGCGACGCCGCCGCCGCCTTCGCTTTCCAGGCGACCTTCTTCTTTATTGGTGGGTTTGAATTGCAGGTCGAGAAAGTCGCTGAATGCCTGGCCGACATTCGGCAGCGCCACCCGGTCCTGGGGACGCTTCGGCCCGGCCAGGCTGGCTTCGACGCTGCCCATGTCCAGGGCCAGGCTGTCGGTGAACACCGGCTCCTGGCCCGCGTGACGCCACAGGCCTTGGGCCTTGGTGTACGCCTCGACCAGTTTGACGGTTTCTGTCGGACGGCCCGAGAGGCGCAGGTAGTCCAGGGTCACTTCATCGACCGGGAAAAAGCCGCAAGTGGCGCCGTATTCCGGGGCCATGTTGGCGATAGTGGCGCGGTCCGCCAGGGGCAGGTCGGCCAGGCCGTCGCCATAGAACTCGACGAACTTACCCACCACGCCTTTCTTGCGCAGCATCTGGGTCACCGTCAGCACCAGGTCGGTGGCGGTGATGCCTTCCTTGAGTTTGCCGGTGAGCTTGAAGCCGATCACTTCGGGGATCAGCATCGACACCGGCTGGCCGAGCATCGCCGCCTCTGCTTCGATACCACCCACGCCCCAGCCGAGCACGCCCAGGCCGTTGATCATGGTGGTGTGGGAGTCGGTGCCCACCAGGGTGTCGGGGAAAGCATAAGTGCGGCCGTCTTCGTCTTTGGTCCAGACCGTGCGGCCCAGGTACTCGAGGTTGACCTGGTGACAGATACCGGTGCCCGGCGGCACTACGCTGAAATTGTCGAAGGCGCTCTGGCCCCAACGCAGGAAGGCATAGCGTTCGCCGTTGCGCTGCATTTCGATGTCGACGTTCTGCTCGAAGGCGTCGGCATTGCCGAACTTGTCGACCATCACCGAGTGGTCGATCACCAAATCGACGGGAGAGAGCGGGTTGATGCGTTGCGGGTCGCCACCGGCCTTGGCCACGGCGGCGCGCATGGCGGCCAGGTCGACCACGGCGGGTACGCCGGTAAAGTCTTGCATCAGCACGCGGGCGGGGCGGTACTGGATCTCGCGGTCGGACTGGCGCTCTTTGAGCCAGGCGGCGATGGCCTTGAGGTCGGCGCCGGTGACCGTTTTGTTGTCTTCCCAGCGCAGCAGGTTCTCCAGCAGCACTTTGAGCGACATCGGCAGCTTATCCAGGTCACCCAGGCTCTTGGCGGCTTCCGGCAGGCTGAAGTAGTGGTAGGTCTTGCTGTCTATTTCAAGGGTCTTAAGGGTTCTCAGGCTATCAAGCGATGACATGACACGACTCCTTATGGTCCGCACGGCTACGGACCTGACGGGACGAACAGAGCTTTAAAGCTAGCGCTGTTTTCATTAGCAGGCTAATAACTGGACTCTATGGTGAAGTCCAAGGTTCCGAACTCGGCTATCATGCGCGCGTTTTCATGACAGACATTGCGATAGCGCAAGGTCCGTCGAGTCACCAGGAGAGTTGATGAACACCCTTTTTATGCACTGCCGCCCAGGGTTTGAAGGCGAAGTCTGTTCCGAGATCGCGGAACACGCCGCGCGCCTGAACGTGTCCGGCTACGCCAAGGCCAAGACCGGCAGCGCCTGCGCCGAATTTGTCTGCACCGAAGAAGACGGCGCCCAGCGCTTGATGCACGGCCAGCGCTTTGCCGAGCTGATCTTCCCGCGGCAATGGGCGCGTGGAGTGTTTATCGACTTGCCGGAAACCGACCGCATCAGTGTGATCCTTGCCCACCTGCGCGAATTTCCGGTGTGCGGCAGCCTATGGCTGGAAATGGTCGACACCAACGACGGCAAAGAGCTGTCGAACTTCTGCAAGAAATTCGAAGTACACCTGCGAAAAGCCCTGCTCAATGCCGGCCGGCTGGTGGATGACCCGAGCAAACCGCGCCTGCTGTTGACTTTCAAGAGCGGCCGCGAAGTGTTTATGGGCCTGTCCGAGTCGAACAACTCGGCGATGTGGCCCATGGGCATCCCCCGTCTGAAATTCCCCCGCGAAGCCCCCAGCCGCTCAACCTTGAAGCTGGAAGAGGCCTGGCACCACTTTATCCCCCGCGACCAGTGGGACGAGCGCCTGCATGGCGACATGACCGGCGTCGACCTTGGCGCCGCGCCGGGTGGCTGGACCTGGCAGTTGGTCAACCGTGGCATGCTGGTGACCGCCATCGACAACGGCCCCATGGCCGAGAGCTTGATGGACACCGGCCTGGTGCAGCACCTGATGGCCGACGGTTTCACTTTCGTGCCCAAGCAGCCGGTGGACTGGATGGTCTGCGACATCGTCGAGAAACCCGCGCGTAACGCGGCGCTGCTGGAGACCTGGATCGGCGAAGGGTATTGCCGCGAGGCGGTGGTCAACCTCAAGTTGCCGATGAAACAGCGCTATGCCGAGGTCAAGCGCCTGCTGGAGCGCATCGAGGAAGGCTTCAAGGCGCGTGGCATTCGTGTGGAAATCGGCTGTAAGCAGCTGTACCACGACCGTGAAGAGGTGACCTGCCACCTGCGTCGGCTGGAAAGCGTAAAGAAACCCAAGGCCCGCTGATCCAGCGTTCAAAATGTGGGAGCGGGCTGGCCCGCGAAAGCGGTATAACTGTCGAAATTTATGTTGAATGTGCCCGCGTCATCGCGAGCAAGCTCGCTCCCGCAGGAAATCGAGCTGGTTTTAGGAGTGAAATATGAGTCTTGAATTGCCCGTCGACGCCACCCTCGACGCCACCGGCCTCAACTGCCCGGAACCGGTGATGATGCTGCACCAGCACATTCGCGACTTGCCGGCAGGCGGCTTGCTCAAGGTGATTGCGACCGACCCGTCGACCCGTCGCGATATCCCCAAGTTCTGTGTGTTTCTGGACCACGAACTGGTGGAGCAGCAGGAGCAGGCCGGCACCTACCTGTACTGGATTCGCAAAAAAGCCGATTAACCCCGTAGCTTGTCGGCCCGAATGCGCCGGCGCGCGCTACGCGCCAGGCGCACCAGCAACATCCCCGCCGCACAACTCAGACCCACGATCAACCCTTGCCACAAGCCGCTCGGGCCGCTGGGTTCGCCGAGCCAGTGGGTCAGCCCCAGGGCATAGCCCACCGGCAATCCCACGCCCCAATAGGCAAACAGGGTCAGCACCATGGTCACCCGCGTGTCTTGGTAGCCGCGCAGCGCACCGGCGGCGGTAACTTGGATCGAGTCTGAG
Organism: Pseudomonas rhodesiae; assembly: GCF_013285305.1. Taxonomy (NCBI): domain Bacteria; kingdom Pseudomonadati; phylum Pseudomonadota; class Gammaproteobacteria; order Pseudomonadales; family Pseudomonadaceae; genus Pseudomonas; species Pseudomonas rhodesiae. The sequence goes on from NZ_CP054205.1 coordinate 1,852,834, forward strand.
AACTGGAACAGCGCCGAGAACACAATCAAGGTAGACGCCAGATGGATTACCACCGGGTCCGGGGTGTAAATGCTTGCGATCTGTTCGCGAAACAGCAGCATCAAACTGCAGGACAGGCACGCATACGCCAGCGCCGTGCCCATGCCGACCCCGGCGGCGAAGCGCGCTTCACGCGGCTCGCCACGCCCCAGGGCCTGGCCGACGCGCACGGTGACCGCCATGCTCAGGGAGTAGGGGATCATAAACACCAGGGAACTGACGTTCAGCGCGATCTGATGCCCCGACACCACCGTGGCGCCCAGGCTGCCGAGCAGCAGGGCGATTACCGCGAAGATGCTCGATTCGGCAAAGATCGCCACGCCAATCGGCAGGCCAATGCCCAGCACGCGTTTGATCACTGCCCATTGCGGCCAATCGAAGCGTTTGAACAACTCGCTGCTCTGGTAGGCGGCGCCCCAGCGCGTCCAGCCGGCTAGGCCGAGCATCATCACCCACATCGCAATGGCCGTGGCCCAGCCGCAACCTACGCCGCCCATGGCCGGCACGCCAAAATGGCCGTAGATGAAGATGTAGTTCAGCGGAATATTCAGCGCCAGGCCGATCAGGCCCATAACCATGCTTGGCCGGGTGCGGCCCAGGCCGTCGCTGAAACAGCGCAACACGTAATACAACGCCACCGCCGGCATGCCCGCGGCGATGCCGTGCAGGTAACCCATGGATGGCGCGATCAGGTCGGGTTCCACCTTCATGGCATGCAAAATCGGTTCGGCGCACAGCAGCAATAATGCGCCGATGGCCCCGACGACCACCGCCAACCACAATGACTGACGGACCAACGGCCCGATCTCGCTGAACTGACCGGCGCCGTAACTCTGTGCGACTTTCGGCGTGGTGGCCAGCAGTGTGCCGGTCATCAGCAGGTACACCGGAATCCAGATCGAATTACCCAGGCCCACCGCCGCCAGATCCTGGGGGCTGACGCGTCCGGCCATCACCGCGTCGACAAAGCTCATGGCGGTGGTCGCCAGTTGGCCGATCATGATCGGCAGCGCGAGCGTCAACAGATCGCGCACCTCCCGGCTGATGCGGGCGGGGCGGGTGAGGGGAGCGGTGGCAGTGTTCACGTACGGGTGTCCAGTCGAAAGGTGCGCAAGGACGGCGGATTCTACGCCTTGACGCAATGGTCAGGAAAAAAGCTGTGTTAGGGATTTGTAAGCGAGGCCCGCGATCCCTGTACACTGCCTGTCCGCCAAAGGAGCCTGCCATGTTGATTGTTGCCGACGAAAATATCCCGCTGCTCGACGCGTTCTTCCAAGGGTTCGGCGAGATTCGCCGAGTGCCGGGCCGTTCCATCGACCGTGCGACCGTCGAGCAGGCCGACGTGCTGTTGGTGCGCTCGGTGACCAACGTCAACCGCGCCTTGCTTGAGGGCTCGTCGGTGCGTTTTGTCGGCACCTGCACCATCGGCACCGACCATTTGGACCTGGATTACTTCAAGCAGGCCGGTATCCAGTGGGCCAGCGCCCCCGGTTGCAACGCCCGCGGCGTGGTGGATTATGTGCTGGGTAGCCTGCAGACCCTGGCCGAGATCGAAGGGGTGGACCTCACCCGGCGCACCTATGGCGTGGTCGGCGCCGGTGAAGTGGGCGGGCGGTTGGTTCAGGTGCTCAAGGGCCTGGGCTGGAACGTGCTGGTGTGCGACCCGCCGCGCCAGATTGCCGAAGACGGTGATTACGTCAGCCTGGGGCAGATCATTGAGCAGTGCGATGTGATCAGCTTGCACACGCCGTTGATCAAGTCCGGCAACGCTGCAACCTGGCACTTGTTCGACCGTCAGCGCCTCAACCAGCTCAAGCACGGCGCGTGGCTGATCAATGCCAGCCGCGGTCCGGTGGTGGATAACGCCGCGCTGCGCGAGGTGCTGCTGGAACGCGAAGATCTGCAAGCCGTGCTCGATGTGTGGGAGGGCGAGCCTGAGGTCGATGTGGCACTGGCCGATCTGTGCGTGCTGGCCACGCCGCATATCGCCGGTTACAGCCTGGACGGCAAACAGCGCGGCACGGCGCAGATCTATCAAGCGTTTTGCGCCTATCTGGGGCAGGTGCCGAGTATCCAACTGAGTGATTTGCTGCCGCCACCGTGGTTGGCCGAAGTGCATTTGAACGCCGCGACGGACCCTGCCTGGGCCCTGGCGACTGTGTGCCGCAGCGTGTACGACCCGCGCCGTGACGATGCGGATTTTCGCCGCAGCCTTGTCGGCACCGTGCAAGAGCAACGCGTGGCCTTTGACCGGCTGCGCAAGCACTACCCGGAGCGCCGCGAGATCGAGGGTTTGAAAGTGCGGATCAACGGGGAGTCGGCGGCGCTGGCCAAGTTGGTCACTGCCCTCGGTGCCGAAGCCTTGTAGGAACACCACGCATAAAAAACCCGGCCACCGGGGCCGGGTTTGAAAGAGCGTGGGCGCTTCAGCCTTGCTTGGCAGGCTTGACCAGTCGCTGCTCCAGCGCGCTGCAGGCTTGCTGGATCATCTCTTCGGTAATCTGCACATCGTTGCCATCGGCATCGACATACCAGCACGGCAGCTGCTGCGGCTGGCGGATTACTTCGATTTTGGCATCGCTGCTGTGTTGCAAGGTCATGGCCTGTCTCCTCATCAGGTTGTGTACCTACTCTAAATCCCCCGCGTGACCGAGCTATTACAACTCCTTACAAGATCACCGGTTCGAACGTCCACTCCAACAGAAACCGCCAAGGATTTCCAGCCGGGCGTTAGACCGATAGCCTCTAGTGGCCAGCATCGACGGGCATAATTAACTGGACTCATTGTTATTTGCCCAAGTTCCCCCAATGTTGAACTACAGATTCCTTACCGGTGATGCCTTCCATGCTCTCAGTCCGTCAACGCCGTGCGATTCGCCTGGCCAGCCGCTTCATCGCGCCCTACCGTTGGCAGTCGCTGGGTGCCCTGGTGGCGCTGATCGTCACCGCCGGCATCACCTTGTCCATGGGGCAGGGCATTCGCCTGTTGGTGGATCAAGGCTTCATGACCCAGTCGCCGCACCTGCTCAACCAGTCCATCGGCCTGTTTATGGTGTTGGTGCTGGGCCTGGCGGTCGGCACCTTTGCGCGCTTCTACCTGGTGTCGTGGATCGGCGAGCGGGTGGTGGCGGATATCCGGCGGCAGGTGTTCAACCACTTGATCTATCTGCACCCTGGGTTCTATGAAAACAACCGCAGCTCGGAAATCCAGTCGCGCCTGACCACCGACACCACTCTGTTGCAGTCGGTAATCGGTTCATCGCTGTCGCTGTTCCTGCGCAATGGGTTGATGGTGATCGGCGGCATCGTGCTGTTGTTTGTCACTAACCCCAAACTCACCAGCATTGTGGTGGTGGCGCTGCCGCTGGTGCTGGCGCCGATTCTGATCTTTGGCCGTCGGGTGCGCAGTTTGTCGCGCCAGAGCCAGGACCGCATTGCCGATGTGGGCAGCTATGTGGCCGAGACCCTTGGCCAGATCAAGACCGTGCAGGCCTACAACCATCAAGTGCAGGACGAGCAGCGCTTTGCCGTCACCGTCGAACAGGCGTTCAGTACTGCGCGTAAACGCATCGCCCAGCGAGCCTGGCTGATTACCCTGGTGATCATGCTGGTGCTCGGCGCGGTGGGAGTGATGCTGTGGGTGGGCGGCATGGACGTTATCAACGGGCGCATTTCCGGTGGTGAGCTGGCGGCATTCGTGTTCTACAGCCTGATCGTCGGCAGCGCCGTCGGCACGCTGAGCGAGGTGCTCGGCGAACTGCAGCGCGCCGCCGGTGCGGCGGAGCGCATCGCCGAGTTGTTACAGTCGACCAACCAGATCCAAGCGCCGGCTGCTGGCAGCGTGCCGCTGCCCGAGCGGGTCAGCGGCCGCATGGAACTGCAAGACCTGCGTTTTTCCTACCCGTCGCGGCCGGACAGCTACGCCATCGATGGCCTGACGCTGACGATCAATCCTGGCGAGACCTTGGCACTGGTCGGGCCGTCCGGCGCGGGCAAGTCGACGATTTTCGATCTATTGTTGCGCTTCTACGATCCCCAGCAAGGCCGCATCCTGCTCGAAGGCCAGCCGCTGACCGCCCTCGACCCCATGGACCTGCGCCGCCACTTCGCCCTGGTGTCCCAGAGCCCCGCGCTGTTTTTCGGCAGCGTCGAAGAGAACATCCGCTACGGCAACCCGAATGCCACACGCGAGCAAGTCGAAGCCGCTGCGCGCATTGCCCACGCCCACGACTTCATTCTGCAAATGCCCGACGGGTACCAGACGCACCTCGGTGATGGCGGTCAGGGCCTTTCCGGCGGCCAACGCCAACGCCTGGCCATCGCCCGCGCGCTCTTGGTGGACGCGCCGATCCTGCTGCTGGACGAAGCCACCAGCGCCCTCGATGCCCAGAGCGAACACCTGATCCAACAGGCCCTGCCGCAACTTATGCAAGGGCGCACTACCCTGGTCATCGCCCACCGGCTGGCCACGGTGAAGAACGCCGATCGAATTGCCGTGATGGATCAAGGAAAACTGATGGCGGTGGGCACCCATCAGCAGTTGATCGCGAGTAACCCGCTGTATGCGCGGTTGGCGGCGTTGCAGTTCAGCAATGGGGAAGAATCGGCCAGCTAGGCGATTGTTAGCGGTGATCAGCTCCCATTCCACAGGTGGAATCCACACTCCATAAAAAATGCCCGTATCTTCCAATACGGGCACTTATCTTTACGCTTGAGCGGGTAACTGCTTCAGCCTTCACTGATCATCAAAATACCGCTCATGCCAATCCACCAATGGCTGTGGTGAGTTGAGCTTCTGCCCGTAGATCACCGAATAAGACAGCACGTTCTGTACGTATTGTCGGGTTTCGTCGAACGGGATGCTCTCCACCCACACGTCGAAACTCAAGTGGTCGGCCCCGCGCAGCCACTGGCGTACGCGGCCGGGGCCGGCGTTGTAGGCGGCGGAGGCGAGCACGCGGTTGCCGTTGAACTGGCTGTGCACTTGGCTCAGGTAAGCGGCGCCCAGTTGGATATTCTTGTCCGGGTCCAGCACCTGAGACGGGGAGGCCAGCGGAATGCTGAATTTGCGCGCGGTGTCCTTGGCGGTGCCGGGCATCAGTTGCATCAGGCCGCTGGCTCCGACGCCGGAACGGGCGTCGTCCATAAAGGCGCTTTCCTGGCGGGTAATAGCGAACACCCAGCTTGAATGCAGCCCGCGTACCTTGGCTTCGCGCACCAGGGTGTCGCGGTGGGCCATCGGGAAACGAATATCCAAGTCATCCCAGTACTGGGCTTGGCTGATGGTGCGGATGGCCGGGAAGTACCATTTCATGTCGTAGGCCAGTTTGGCTTGGGCGACCATCTCGTCACGGTTGAAGTGACGGCTGACGTGATACCACTCGCGGCGGCCGTCGACGATTTGCCCGCGCGCGTAGAACTCCAGGGCACGGCGCACGCCAGGCGTATTGCGCACCTTGTTAACCAGCGCCTGGCTCATCAGCAGCGGCTTGTTTTTCAACTGATAAGGCGCTTTGGAACGGTCGGCGGCCAGGAAGCCATAAAAGTCCCGTTCCTGGGCGAGGTTTTTGTACAGCACCAACGCTTGCGGGTTTTTCGGCTCGGCCAATTCCAGACTGCGGGCCTGCCAGTAGCGCCAGCGGTTGCTGGTGGCCAGGTCTTGCGGGAGTTTGCGGGTCAGCTTGTAGGCATCTTCCCAGCGCGCCAGGCGCAACAGTAGGCGCAGGCGCCATTCGGAGACCGTATTGTCGCGCAGTTCCGGGTCGTATTTGGTCATCACCTCAAGGGCGCGCGGGTCGAAGCGTTTGGCCAGGGTCAGGCCTATTTCGCGGGCGATCGCCACTTTTTCGTCACGGGAGAAGTGCATGCTGCTGGCATAGCCATCGAGCAGCGCCATGGCCTTGTCCGGGTCCTGGCGGGCCAGGCGACGCAGGCCCAAGCCCACGGCGTCGGACATCGCCTCGGTGGCCGGCAGGAAGCGCGACGGGTCACTGAGCATGTCGGGCTTCTGTGCCACGTCCACCATCAAACGGCCTTGGGCGCCCAGGGTCGGCAGGGTTTTTACCAGGCTGTTGGCCAGCGCGTAATTGCGCGCTTCGGCGGCGAGCTTGGCGCGGTCCCAGATTTTCTGTTCGGTGAGTTGGCCGTCGGCGGCCCACTGGCCAAAGGTGGCATCACACGCGGCCGGTTGGGATTTGCCGGTCATCCAGAGTTTTTCGGCGGTTTTGTAGCCTTCCGCTTTCAGGTTGTGAGTGAGTTGGTATTGGCCGTGCAGGCAGTCCAGCTCGACGAAATTGAGCTTGGGGTCGTAGTACTTTTCAAAGGTCTGCCAGTCACCACGCTCGGCCAGCCAGCGCAACCAGCGCAGTTTCATCCAGTTGGCCTGGGGCAGGTCGCCGTTCTTGGCGAGGAATTGTTCGATTTCTTCGTTGCTGGCGCTCTTCAGGCGTGCGGTCAGCTCGTCGTAGGCCAGGTACGGCGTCAGTGGATAATCGGCCAGGGCCTGGCTGTATTGCATGTACGGGCCGGTATCGCCCTTGGCCAGAGCGCGCTTGGCCTCATCGTAATATTGACGTTGAGTGGTGAGGTCCACAGCCTGGGCGGATTGAACGGCGGTGGCGGAAAGAAGCAGACAGGATAAAAAGTTGAAAAGGCGACTGCGCATGAGACGTCCGTGCAGAGAAATCACGACTAGCACCGGCACCGCCGACGCTGATTGCCCCTAGCTTAGCCTTTTGCCAGCGGCCCGTGAAAGCTTTGCAGGATGGTTCCTGCAAGTTCGCTGCAAATGTCCTACAGAACGTGTCAACAACGAAAATGCCAGCCGCATCCCACCCTCAACTCAGGTAGAATGCGCGCCCAGTTTTTGGAGAAGCGTATGACCCTGCTCAAATTCAGCGATGTGTCCCTTGCTTTCGGCGCTATGCCGTTGTTGGACAAGGTGTCCTGGCAGATCGCCCGTGGTGAGCGGGTGTGCATCATCGGCCGCAACGGCACCGGCAAGTCCAGCATGATGAAGCTGGTCAAAGGCGATCAGAAGCCCGACGACGGCTCCGTGTGGCGCGCCCCGGGCCTGAAGATCGGCGAATTGCCCCAGGAATTGCCGGTGGCCGACGGACGGACAGTGTTCGACGTGGTTGCCGAAGGCCTGGACGGCGTCGGCGCACTGCTCGCCGAGTACCATCATCTGGCGCAGAACTGCGTCACCGAGGAAGACCTGGACAAGCTGATGCACGTCCAGCAAGACCTCGAAGCCCGTGATGGCTGGCGCTTGCAGCAGCTGGTGGACAGCACCCTGAGCCGCCTGCAACTGCCGGCCGACAAGACCCTCGCCGAATTATCCGGCGGCTGGCGTCGCCGGGTGTTGCTGGCCCAGGCGCTGGTGTCCGAACCGGATCTGCTGCTGCTCGACGAACCGACCAACCACTTGGACATCGGCGCCATTGCCTGGTTGGAAGAGGCCCTGAAGGATTTCCAGGGCGCCGTGCTGTTTATCACCCACGACCGTTCTTTCCTGCAAAACCTGGCAACCCGCATCCTCGAACTGGACCGTGGTGGCCTGATCGACTGGAACGGCGACTACGCCAGCTTCCTGGTACACAAGGAAGCCGCACTGGCGGCCGAAGAAACCGCCAACGCCTTGTTCGACAAGAAACTGGCTCAGGAAGAAGTCTGGATCCGCCAGGGCATCAAGGCGCGTCGCACCCGTAACGAAGGTCGCGTACGGGCGCTGAAAGCCTTGCGCGTGGAGCGCAGCGAACGTCGCGAGCGCACCGGCAAAGCCAATATCCAGCTGGATACCGCCGACAAGTCGGGCAAGCAAGTGATGGTGCTGGAGAACGTCAGCTTCCATCACCCGGACGGCCCGTTCCTGATCAAGGACTTCTCCATGGTCCTGCAGCGCGGCGACCGGATCGGCCTGCTCGGCGCCAACGGTACGGGCAAAACCACGCTGCTCAAGCTGATGCTCAGCGGTCTGCAACCGACCAGCGGTACTGTGGCCGAAGGCACGCGTATCGATGTGGCTTATTTCGACCAACTGCGCCACCAGCTGGACCTGGAAAAGACCGTGATCGATAACGTGGCCGAAGGCCGTGACTTTATCGATATCGACGGCCAGAGCCGCCACGTACTCAGCTACCTCGGTGATTTCCTGTTCAGCCCGCAGCGTGCGCGTACGCCGGTAAAAGCCTTGTCCGGTGGTGAGCGTGCGCGTCTGCTGCTGGCCAAATTGTTCAGCAAACCGGCGAACCTGCTGGTGCTCGACGAACCGACCAACGACCTGGACGTGGAAACCCTCGAACTGCTGGAGGAGGTGCTGCTGACCTTCAACGGCACCGTGCTGATGGTCAGCCACGACCGGGCATTCCTCGACAACGTGGTGACCAGTACCCTGGTCTTCGAAGGCGAAGGCAAGGTGCGCGAATATGTCGGTGGCTATCAGGACTGGCTACGCCAGGGCGGCTCGCCGCGTCTGCTGGGCGTGACCGAAAGCAAATCCGGCAAGGCCGACTTGAACTCGGCGGTGGTTACGCCGGTGGCCGCGCCAGCACCCGCGCAGGAAGCCGCACCGACGACCAAGAAAAAGCTCAGCTACAAGTTACAGCGCGAGCTGGAAGCTTTGCCGGGGGATATCGAGGCCAAGGAGCAGCAGATCGCTGCAGTAGAGGCGCAAATGGCTGACGCAGGTTTCTACCTGCGTCCTGCGGCAGAAACCGCCAAGGTCATTGCTTCTCTGGAGACGTTGAATCAGGAGCTGGAAACGTTGCTCGAACGTTGGGCCGAGCTGGATGCCTGAGTGACCTTGGTGCAGTAAAAAGCCCGGCGCCCTCATGGGGGCGCCGGGCTTTTTTCATATGAAATGCGGTTCAAATGGGGAAGGGCTTGCACCCTCCCAAATTAGATCTGCACCGGTCCTAGGCGCTTTTTACCAACTTCACCGCCAGCACATCGCACGGCGCGCCGTGCAGCACATCATTGGCGGTGGAGCCCAGCAGCAGCGCCAGGCCGTGACGGCCATGGCTGCCGACCACGATCAGGTCACAGCCCTGCTCCTTGGCGAGATGGTGGATTTCCTGGCGCGGCTGGCCGTAGGTGAGGTGTGAGTTTTCTTTGGTCACTTCCGGGTATTTGGCTATCAGGCGGTCGAGACGTTCTTTGGCCTGGTCGAACTGTTGTTGCTGCAGTTGGGACAGGTCCATCGGAACATCGCCGCCGAAGGCCATGGCCATGGGTTCGACGATATGCACGAGGGACAGTTTGGCGCCGCTGGCGACCGCGAAAGCCCGGGCGCGCTTGATCACTGGATCGCACTCTTCGGTCAGATCTACGGCGACCAGAATATGTTCGTATGACATGAGGCGTTCCTCCAGAGGACTGCAATAAATTAAGTATGGCTGGTTTCAAGCGGATGGGGTTGCGTCAGGTCAAATCCGCTCATCAGAAAAATCGGGAGTACACATATGACGGTCTGGATAGTGGTGTCAATCCTTGTGGTGGTATTGAGCCCCCTGGCATGGCTGCGCCCGTCGCGTCACCAGAGCGGGCGCATGGCCTTGCGCATGGAGGCTCGCCGCATGGGGTTGGCCATGCAATTGGCGCCCCAGGAATGGCCGCACTGGCTCAAACAAGAGCCGCCCAGCCCTTGCGCCCAGTACTGCCGGCCACGACGCGGCGCCACGCCGGCCATTTGGAGCTACTGGCAACTGGAGCCGGGGGTGTGGGTCAATCAATGGCGGGAAAACTGCGTGGATGAGAAGTTGTTGCCGCATTTTTCAACACTGCCGGCCAACGTCTACAAAGTCGAAGCCGACAAGCAAATGATTGCCTTGTATTGGGGCGAGAAGGGCGATGCCAGTGTCTTGAAGGACATCGACGCGTTGCTCAAGGCGCTGGCCTGAACCCAGGCGGCCCAGACTCAAACAGGCATTAAAAAGCCCGACATCATCATCGGGCTGGAGTTGGCCAGGCAGGCCGGTGAATCTTGCGCCGGGTGTTGTCTTCTGGCGCTGTACGGTTGGCGCTAGCGTAGCCGTATCTCTCAATCTGTACAGCCCTTTCCCAAATAACTGAAATTATTGATTTCGTGAATAGTTGAATATTGACGAAGCGCGGGCCTATGGTTGAGGTTCTGAAATGACTGGAAAGTCGCGTTTTTCCTAGCCTTTGGAGCGATTGACAATTGCTCGGAATTGGATGAAGGTGGCGTACCCAAATCAAACGGGCGTATGAATTGAGCGTTTGTCTGTCAGACTGTTCATACATAATCCCGACTATCGCATTGGCGGGTGTGCCTGGCGGATTGGCATGAGCATTGACCTAACCATCAGTGTCCAACCATAGGCCAGCGTCCGATGTGTACTGTTCAGCTTCCATATCGTGGAGATCAGTTGATGATTTACGAAGGTAAAGCCATCACGGTTAAGGCTCTTGAAAGTGGCATCGTCGAATTGAAATTCGACCTCAAGGGTGAGTCCGTCAACAAGTTCAACCGTCTAACCCTGAACGAACTGCGTCAGGCCGTAGACACCATCAAAGCAGATGCTTCGGTCAAGGGCGTGATCGTCTCCAGCGGCAAGGACGTGTTCATCGTCGGCGCTGACATCACCGAATTCGTCGACAACTTCAAGCTGCCCGATGCCGAGCTGGTGGCTGGCAACCTCGAAGCCAACAAGATTTTCAGCGATTTCGAAGACCTCAACGTCCCGACCGTTGCCGCGATCAATGGCATCGCCCTCGGCGGTGGTCTGGAAATGTGCCTGGCCGCTGACTTCCGCGTGATGTCGGCCACCGCAAAAATCGGTCTGCCGGAAGTGAAACTGGGCATCTACCCAGGCTTCGGCGGCACCGTGCGTTTGCCGCGCCTGATCGGTGCGGACAACGCCATCGAGTGGATCGCCGCCGGTAAGGAAAACAAAGCCGAAGACGCCCTGAAAGTCGGCGCTGTCGACGCAGTGGTTGCCCCGGAAAAACTGGCCGAGGCCGCGCTGAACCTGATCAAAGGTGCCATCAGCGGCGAGTTCGACTACAAGGCCAAGCGTCAGCCCAAGCTGGAAAAGCTCAAGCTCAACGCCATCGAACAAATGATGTCGTTCGAAACCGCCAAAGGTTTCGTGGCTGGCCAGGCCGGCCCGAACTACCCGGCACCGGTTGAAGCGATCAAGACCATCCAGAAAGCCGCCAACTTCGGTCGCGACAAAGCCCTGGAAGTGGAAGCGGCCGGTTTCGTCAAACTGGCGAAAACCTCGGCGGCCCAGAGCCTGATCGGCCTGTTCCTGAACGATCAGGAACTGAAGAAAAAGGCCAAGGCCTACGATGAAATCGCCAGCGACGTGAAACAGGCTGCCGTACTCGGCGCCGGTATCATGGGCGGCGGCATCGCCTATCAGTCGGCGTCCAAAGGCACGCCGATCCTGATGAAAGACATCAACGAACACGGTATCGAGCAGGGTCTGGCGGAAGCCGCCAAACTGCTGGTAGGTCGTGTGGATAAAGGTCGCATGACCGCAGCGAAAATGGCTGAAGTGCTTAACGGCATTCGTCCTACGCTGTCCTACGGCGATTTCGGTCACGTCGACCTGGTGGTCGAAGCGGTTGTCGAGAACCCGAAGGTCAAGCAGGCCGTGTTGGCTGAAGTGGAAGCGCAGGTCAAGGAAGGCACCATTCTGGCGTCCAACACCTCGACCATTTCCATCTCGCTGCTGGCCAAGGCCCTCAAGCGTCCGGAAAACTTCGTCGGCATGCACTTCTTCAACCCGGTACATATGATGCCGCTGGTGGAAGTGATCCGTGGCGAGAAGTCCAGCGAACATGCCGTGGCCACCACCGTTGCCTACGCCAAGAAAATGGGCAAGAACCCGATCGTGGTCAACGACTGCCCGGGTTTCCTGGTCAACCGCGTGCTGTTCCCTTACTTCGGTGGTTTCGCCAAGTTGGTCAGCGCCGGCGTGGACTTCGTGCGCATCGACAAAGTCATGGAAAAATTCGGCTGGCCAATGGGCCCGGCGTACCTGATGGACGTGGTCGGCATCGACACCGGCCACCATGGCCGCGATGTGATGGCTGAAGGCTTCCCGGACCGCATGAAAGACGACCGCCGTTCGGCTGTCGACGCCCTGTACGACGCTAAGCGCCTGGGCCAGAAAAACGGTAAGGGCTTCTACGCCTACGAGGCGGACAAGAAAGGCAAGCAGAAGAAAGTGGCCGATCCGTCGGTGCACGAAGTGCTGGCACCGATTGTGTACGAGCAGCGTGAAGTGTCCGACGAGGACATCATCAACTGGATGATGATCGCCCTGTGCCTGGAAACCGTACGTTGCCTGGAAGATGGCATCGTCGAGACCGCCGCCGAAGCCGATATGGGCCTGGTGTACGGTATTGGTTTCCCTCCATTCCGTGGTGGTGCGCTGCGTTACATCGACTCGATAGGTGTGGCCGAGTTCGTTGCCCTGGCTGATCAATACGCTGAGCTGGGCCCGCTGTACCACCCGACCGCGAAGCTGCGTGAAATGGCCAAGAACGGCCAGAGCTTCTTCGGTTAAGCGCCCAGACGACTAGAGCGAGAATATTTATGAGCTTGAATCCAAGAGACGTCGTGATTGTCGACTTCGGTCGCACGCCGATGGGCCGCTCCAAGGGCGGCATGCACCGCAACACCCGCGCCGAAGACATGTCGGCGCACCTGATCAGCAAAGTGCTGGAACGTAACACCAAGGTCGACCCGAACGAAGTCGAGGACGTGATCTGGGGCTGCGTCAACCAGACCTTGGAGCAGGGCTGGAACATCGCACGCATGGCGTCGCTGATGACTCAGATCCCCCACACTGCGGCCGGCCAGACCGTCAGCCGCCTGTGCGGTTCGTCCATGAGCGCGTTGCACACTGCCGCCCAGGCGATCATGACCGGTAACGGTGATGTGTTCGTGGTCGGTGGCGTGGAGCACATGGGTCACGTCAGCATGATGCACGGCGTCGATCCGAACCCGCACATGTCGCTGTACGCGGCCAAAGCCTCGGGCATGATGGGCCTGACGGCGGAGATGCTCGGCAAGATGCACGGCATTACCCGTGAAGCCCAGGACGCATTCGGCCTGCGCTCCCACCAACTCGCCCATAAGGCGACGGTGGAAGGCAAGTTCAAGGATGAAATCATCCCGATGAACGGCTATGACCAGAACGGTTTCCTTAAACTGTTCGACTACGACGAAACCATTCGTCCGGATACCACCCTGGAAAGCCTGGCGGCCTTGAAGCCGGCATTCAATCCCAAGGGCGGCACCGTGACGGCGGGTACTTCGTCGCAAATCACCGACGGCGCATCGTGCATGATCGTGATGTCGGCGCAACGCGCCCAAGACCTCGGGATCCAGCCTTTGGCGGTGATCCGTTCGATGGCGGTGGCCGGCGTGGACCCGGCTATCATGGGCTACGGTCCGGTACCGGCCACGCAAAAAGCCTTGAAGCGCGCGGGCCTTTCCATCACCGATATCGACTTCTTCGAACTCAACGAAGCTTTCGCTGCACAGGCCCTGCCGGTGTTGAAAGATTTGAAAGTGCTCGACAAGATGAACGAGAAGGTTAACCTGCACGGCGGCGCGATTGCCCTGGGCCACCCATTCGGTTGCTCCGGTGCGCGGATCTCTGGCACGCTGCTTAACGTGATGAAGCAAAATGGCGGCAACCTCGGGGTAGCCACCATGTGCATTGGTCTCGGCCAAGGCATTTCCACCGTCTTCGAACGCGTCTAAGCGTTGGGTTGACGGAAGCCGGGGCCCAGTGCCCCGGTTTTTGTTTTTTGGATTTTTTAATATTTTTTTTAATAAATTTTGTAAGGGGGCCAGAGCATGAATGTCACACCAGGGCTCTATCAGCATTACAAGGGGCCGCAGTACCGGGTTTTCAGCGTGGCGCGCCATTCCGAGACCGAAGAGCAAGTAGTGTTTTACCAAGCACTGTATGGAGATTACGGCTTTTGGGTGCGCCCCTTGAGCATGTTCCTGGAGAGCGTCGAGGTTGACGGCGAGCAGGTCCCACGCTTTGCTTTGGTCCAGGCCGAACACGGTCTTCTTAAAGGGCAATAACCGCAGGCCGCGCAGAATGCTGCGCTTGACCTCACCCGGTTGCCACTATATATAGCGTTGCCGCGTCAGGCGCCAACTGCCTTTCACTTCTCGAATTCAGGAATTTTCCGATCCATGGGCAAATCGCTGGTCATTGTGGAATCCCCGGCTAAGGCCAAGACCATCAACAAGTACTTGGGCAACGAGTACGTGGTGAAGTCGAGTATCGGCCATATCCGAGACCTGCCCACCAGCGGTTCGGCTAGCGCCAGCAAGGAGCCAGCCGCTAAGCGCGGCAAGGCCGCTGCGGGCGAAGGTCCGGTGCTCACGCCCAAGGAGAAAGCGCGCAAGCAGCTGGTCTCGCGCATGGGTGTGGACCCGGACCATGGCTGGAAGGCCAAGTACGAGATCCTTCCTGGCAAGGAAAAGGTCATCGAAGAGCTGCGCCGGCTCGCCAAGGATGCTGACACCATCTATCTCGCGACGGACTTGGACCGCGAAGGGGAGGCCATTGCCTGGCACTTGCGGGAAGCCATCGGCGGTGACGACAGCCGCTACAAGCGCGTCGTGTTCAACGAAATCACCAAGAAAGCCATCCAGGAAGCCTTCTCCAAGCCGGGCGAGTTGGATATCGACCGCGTCAATGCCCAGCAGGCACGGCGTTTCCTCGATCGCGTGGTGGGTTATATGGTCTCGCCGCTGCTGTGGGCCAAGATCGCCCGTGGCCTGTCCGCCGGCCGTGTGCAGTCGGTTGCGGTGAAGCTGGTGGTGGAGCGTGAGCGTGAGATTCGTGCGTTCATCCCTGAAGAGTACTGGGAAGTCCACGCCGACCTGGGTACCGCCAAGGGCGCCAATGTGCGCTTTGAAGTGGCCCGCGAGAAAGGCGAAGCCTTCAAGCCGCTGAACGAAGCCCAGGCCATGGCCGCGCTGGAAAAGCTCAAGGCATCCAGCTACAGCATCGTCAAGCGTGAAGACAAACCGACCAGCAGTAAGCCGTCGGCACCGTTCATCACCTCCACCCTGCAACAGGCCGCGAGCAACCGCCTGGGCTTCGGTGTGAAGAAAACCATGATGATGGCCCAGCGTCTGTACGAAGCCGGTTACATCACTTATATGCGTACCGACTCCACCAACCTGTCGGTGGACGCGGTCGCCATGGCGCGAACCTATATCGAAAGCGAGTTCGGCAAGAAGTACCTGCCGGAGAAGCCTAACGTCTATAGCAGCAAGGAAGGCGCACAGGAGGCTCACGAAGCGATTCGTCCTTCCGACGCCAATACCGAGCCAAGCAAGCTGAGCGGCATGGAGCGCGACGCTGAGCGCCTCTACGAGCTGATCTGGCGCCAGTTCCTGGCCTGCCAGATGCTGCCGGCGCAGTACCTGTCCACCACGGTTACCGTGGCGGCCTCCGACTTCGAGCTGCGTGCCAAGGGCCGCATTCTCAAGTTCGACGGCTACACCCGCGTGATGCCGCAGATCGCCAAGCCTGGTGACGACGATGTGCTGCCGGACATGGCTCAGGGCGATACGTTGAAGCTGATCAAGCTCGATCCGTCCCAGCACTTCACCAAGCCGCCGGCGCGTTATTCGGAAGCCAGCCTGGTCAAGGAGATGGAAAAGCGCGGTATCGGTCGCCCTTCGACCTACGCGGCGATCATTTCCACCATTCAGGACCGTGGCTATGTGGCGCTGCATAACCGTCGTTTCTATTCGGAAAAGATGGGTGACATCGTTACCGAGCGTCTCTCCGAGAGCTTCTCCAACCTGATGGATTACGGTTTCACTGCCGGCATGGAAGAGAATCTCGACGACGTGGCCCAGGGCGAGCGCGACTGGAAAAACGTGCTGGACGAGTTCTACGGAGACTTCAAGAAGAAGCTCGAGGTGGCCGAGAGCCCCGAGAACGGCATGCGCGCCAACCAGCCGGTGATGACGGATATCCCGTGCCAGACCTGCGGTCGGCCGATGCAGATTCGCACGGCGTCCACCGGTGTGTTCCTTGGTTGCTCGGGCTACAGCCTGCCGCCGAAAGAGCGCTGCAAGGCCACGGTCAACCTGGTGCCGGGCGATGAAATCGCGGCTGATGACGAGGGTGAGTCCGAGTCGTTGGTGCTGCGCGGCAAGCACCGCTGCCCGATCTGCAGCACGGCGATGGATGCCTACCTGTTGGATGAGAAGCACAAGCTGCATATCTGCGGTAACAACCCCGATTGCAACGGCTACGAGATCGAAGAGGGCACCTACCGCATCAAGGGCTACGAAGGTCCGAGCCTGGAATGCGACAAGTGCGGCAGCGAGATGCAGCTCAAGACTGGCCGCTTCGGCAAGTTCTTTGGCTGCACCAACCCGACGTGCAAGAACACCCGCAAACTGCTCAAGAGCGGCGATGCGGCGCCGCCGAAGATGGACCCGGTGAAAATGCCGGAGCTCAAGTGCGAAAAGGTCAACGACACCTACATTCTGCGTGACGGTGCCTCTGGCTTGTTCCTGGCGGCCAGCCAGTTCCCGAAAAACCGCGAGACCCGTGCGCCGTTAGTGATGGAAATCGTGCCGCACAAGGACGAGATCGATCCTAAGTACCACTTCCTGTGTGAAGCGCCGAAGAAGGATCCGGATGGTCGCCCAGCCGTGATTCGCTACAGCCGCAAGACCAAGGAGCAGTACGTGCAGTCCGAGGTCGACGGTAAGCCGACCGGCTGGAAAGCCTTCTATGAAGGTGGCAAGTGGAAGGTCGAGGACAAGCGTCAGGGCGCCTGATCTGTCGGATGCGCTGAAGATCCAAATAGCGGAGGGGAAAGCCCCTCCCATATTTGGATCTTTTAGATCCTGAAGTAGCGTGTTGATCTGCATAAGCAGCCCTTGATTGCGCTTGCAGTCGATTCGGCTGATCCGTGACACTATTCAGCCAGCATCACGCCTAATTCGTTGTGGAGACTGCCGTTATGGCCCACGAACTCTATACCCGTACCAATCAGAAAATTTACTTCGCGGGTTTATCCCTGGAAGCCCTTGGCCGCGCCGAGGAAGGGAAGGAGATGAACGCGATCGCGCTGGTGCAGGCCGGGCGTGAAGCGGCGTTATTCCACCTGTACGGCGCTTTGTTGGGCCTGTGCCATGAAATAGCAGGGTTCTATCGCCTGCCGCAGGCGGGTTCTCCGCGGGCAGAGATGATCATGAGCCGCGAAGTATTGGACGCCATGGCCATTCCCGAGTTGGCCGAGCTGGTGGAAATGGCCCAAAGCCCTGAAAGCTGGTTGGCGCGCTTGCTCAAGGCCCATGCCGATATGTTCCAGCCGCCGCGCATTCCTCATGTGCCCAAGGGCGATGTGACCCAGCCGCTGATTGTTGCGGTTGCAGTGGAAGACGAGGAGCCCGAACCTTTGAGCCGGCAAGAGCTGGAGAGCTGGCGCCAGGAACTGAAAAAACTGGCACTGCGTTTTCGGGAAGGGTTGAGCGAGTGCTAGAACGCAGGTCAATGGCGTGGCGCTAAACTACGCCGTTCATCAAGACGTAAAGAAACCTGCTGAGATCCGCACCGAGGCTTGGCGGATGACTGATATAATCCTGGCCTTTCGTGGAGAACAGACTTTTATGCCGACGTCCTTTCTGGAAATTGTTGAACTGCCTGACGGCCGAATTGAGCTGCGCCGGGCGGAGGACGAAGGTTCTCTGGTTATCTTGGATTTTTCCGAGGACGCCAAAGCATTTCTGCAAGGTCAGCATGTGGAAGTGGCGAAAGCCATGTTGAGCGTCGGCGTGCAGATGGCTGGTCGCCTGGCCGAGGGCGAGCCGGAGAAAGAAGACGGGCCGCGGGTCCTTCACTGATTTTTCAGGCTGTTCGATATTGTTGTGGTCGGCGGGCTTGTCCCACGTCCGGCTGCGAAGCAGCGCTCCAATACGGGACACGCTCGCTGACCATAAAGAGCATC
This sequence comes from Pseudomonas rhodesiae, assembly GCF_013285305.1. Taxonomy (NCBI): domain Bacteria; kingdom Pseudomonadati; phylum Pseudomonadota; class Gammaproteobacteria; order Pseudomonadales; family Pseudomonadaceae; genus Pseudomonas; species Pseudomonas rhodesiae. Next base: position 1,870,858 of record NZ_CP054205.1, read on the forward strand.
TTCACCCCAGCGAGCCCTGCTGAGGCCCCCCGCGTAGCGAAACCTTCATCCCAGCCGAATATTCAAGCTCTGTGCATCCCCAACACGCGCAGCGCTCACCAGTTGTTGCTTGGCGGCCGCGTTCAATGGGTTGAGCCAACTGACCACGGTGTGGCTTCGGCCCAAGCGTAAGGCCTCGCAAGTCAGCTGTTGTGCGCTTTGTGCGCCGCGCGGTTGAAGCAACAGGATGCGTTCGCGGTTGAGGCCGGCGTCCCGCAGCCAAGCCTGGGTAAGGCTGGCAGGCGGAGCGATCAGCGTTAGCCAGCGAGCGTCCTGTTCCTCGCTCAATTCGCGAAGAATTGGCGCCAGCAGGCTCAGGCAGCTCCCGGCAGCACCGCGCAACGACAGCTCACTGAACACCTCGGGTTCGGCGCTCCAGGGCGCTTCGACCGTTTCCTTGAGGATAGGCGCGAGAGGATGGGCCATAAAGGCCTCGAACAGCGACAGTTGGGTGTGTTGTGGGGTGTGTACGAGCTGCATGGTGCCTCCTCTAGCGGCGAATGACGCCGACGCTCAAGCCTTCGATCACCAGATCCTGATCTTTCAGGTTCACTTCAATCGGGGCGAACTCAGGGTTCTCGGCCAGTAGCCAGACCTTGCTGCCTTCGCGCTTGAAGCGTTTGACGGTGACTTCATCGCCGATACGGGCCACTACGATCTGACCGTTACGGGCTTCGCGGGTGGTATGGACGGCCAGCAGATCACCGTCGAAGATACCGACGTCCTTCATGCTCATGCCGTGTACCCGCAAGAGGTAATCAGCGCGAGGGTGGAAGAAGGTCGGATTAATGTTGCAGGATTCCTCGACGTGCTGCTGCGCCAGGATCGGCGCACCGGCGGCGACACGGCCGATGATGGGCAGCGTAGACTCGTCGGCCTTGGCCTCGAAGCCAGGGATGCGAATGCCCCGCGAAGCACCGGGGGTCATCTCGATGGCGCCTTTGCGTGCGAGGGCCTTGAGGTGTTCTTCGGCGGCGTTAGGGGACTTGAACCCCAGTTCCAGCGCAATTTCGGCTCGTGTCGGCGGGTAGCCGTTGTCGTCGAGGCAGCGCTTGATAAAAGCCAGAATCTCAGCTTGGCGTGGCGTCAGTTTTAGCATGTTGATCGCTCTGTCTTTTTATACAGTGACTGGGATTATATACAGTGAACTGCGCTTGGCAATCATCCTTTTTCGGCACTCCGCTGGACGGTCATTCGGTATCCGTCCTACAAGCCACGGATAGCGCTACCTACAGACCGATACGGATGTGATTAAATAGCACGCACACAGATGACTGCCCGGCCGGAAAACGGCTCCTCAGGCTTGACAAGACACACCTTGAAACGTATGTTTCAAACAAGTGTTTGTCAGGCGGAGTAGCCATGGCCCAGTCGGAAACCGTTGAGCGCATTCTCGATGCTGCTGAGCAATTGTTCGCGGAAAAAGGATTTGCTGAAACTTCATTGCGGCTGATTACCAGCAAGGCCGGGGTCAACCTCGCGGCGGTGAATTACCATTTCGGCTCGAAGAAAGCCCTGATCCAGGCCGTGTTTTCGCGCTTTCTGGGGCCTTTCTGCGCCAGCCTCGACCGCGAGCTTGAACGTCGCCAGGCCAAGGCCGACAACAAGCCAAGTCTTGAAGAGCTGCTGGAGATTCTCGTCGAGCAAGCGTTGGTGGTGCAACCGCGTAGCGGTAACGACCTGTCGATCTTTATGCGTTTGCTCGGCCTGGCGTTCAGTCAGAGTCAAGGCCACCTGCGGCGTTACCTGGAAGACATGTACGGCAAGGTATTTCGTCGCTATATGTTGCTGGTCAACGAAGCTGCCCCACGTATTCCACCGATTGAACTGTTCTGGCGCGTCCACTTTATGCTCGGCGCAGCGGCGTTCAGTATGTCCGGGATCAAGGCGTTGCGCGCGATTGCCGAGACCGACTTCGGCGTTAACACTTCCATTGAGCAAGTGATGCGCTTGATGGTGCCGTTCCTCGCTGCCGGTATGCGTGCCGAAACCGGCGTGACCGACCCAACCATGGCCGCCGCGCAACTGCGCCCACGCAGCAAAACAGTGCCCGTTCCCGCCAAGGTTTGATTGCCCCGGGTGTGCGCGGCCATTGGCATCCGCTAAGCTAGCCGCCATGCCGATTTCAGCTATTTATTCGCAACCCGTTGTGCTCGCCGTGCCCTTCGCGCGCCGTGAGCGCAACGGGTTGTGTGCGTTATATAAGGAAGGTTTATGACTGCTGCCCTGCAAGGTTCTTTGATGGTCGACGTGGCCGGTACCTGGCTCACGGCTGAGGATCGCCACTTGTTGCGCCAGCCTGAAGTGGGTGGGCTGATTATTTTCGCGCGCAATATCGAACATCCGCGCCAGGTGCGTGAACTGAGCGCGGCCATTCGCGCGGTGCGCCCCGACCTGTTGCTGGCCGTCGACCAAGAGGGCGGCCGCGTGCAGCGCCTGCGCCAGGGCTTTGTGCGCCTGCCGGCCATGCGAGCGCTCGCGGACAACCCCAACGCTGAATACCTGGCCGAGCAATGCGGCTGGATCATGGCTACGGAAGTGCTGGCGGTTGGCCTTGACCTCAGTTTTGCCCCGGTACTGGACCTGGATTACCAACGCAGCGCTGTGGTCGGCACCCGATCCTTCGAGGGCGACCCCGAGCGTGCCGCCTTACTCGCCGGTGCCTTTATCCGTGGCATGAACAGCGCCGGTATGGCCGCCACCGGTAAACATTTCCCAGGCCACGGCTGGGCTGAGGCCGATTCCCACGTCGCAATTCCTAATGACGAGCGCAGCCTGGAGCAGATTCGCGCCAATGATCTGGTGCCTTTCGCACGTCTGAGCCAGCAGTTGGCGGCGGTAATGCCGGCCCACGTGATCTACCCGCAGGTGGACGCCCAGCCTGCCGGTTTTTCGCGTCGCTGGTTGCAAGACATTCTGCGCGGCGAGTTGCAATTCGATGGGGTGATTTTCAGTGACGACTTGTCCATGGCCGGTGCACATGTGGTCGGTGACGCGGCCAGCCGTATCGAGGCCGCGTTGACTGCCGGTTGTGACATGGGCTTGGTGTGCAATGATCGTGCGGCGGCGGAGTTGGCGTTAAGTGCTGCGCAGCGTATGAAGGTTACGCCATCGCCTCGCATCGCGCGCATGCGCGGTCAGGCAATGGCTTCAACGGAGTACAAGCAAGACCCGCGCTGGTTGGCGGCGCTTACGGCGTTACGCGAAGCCCAGTTGATCGACTGATACCTCGCTCCGTCAACGCTTCTCCTGTTTATTGGGCAACGGCGCGAACAACGCCTCAATATCCTCGTTGCCCAACTGCCAATCACCCGTGGTTCGTCCATCCAGCACCCCCGCCGCCAGATCGGATTTTTCCTTTTGCAGGTGCTGGATTTTCTCTTCCACCGTGCCGCGCGCAATCATCTTGTAGACGAATACCGGTTTCTCCTGGCCGATGCGATAGGCACGGTCAGTGGCCTGGTTTTCCGTGGCCGGGTTCCACCAGGGATCGTAGTGGATCACGGTGTCGGCTTCTGTCAGGTTCAGGCCCACACCGCCGGCCTTCAGGCTGATCAGAAATATCTGCAGCTTGCCGCTCTGGAAGTCCTTGACCGGCGTGCGCCGATCACGGGTCTGCCCGGTCAGTAGTGCGTAGGCAATGCCGCGTTTTTTCAGCTCGGCTTCGATCAGGCTCAGCATCGAGGTGAATTGGGAAAACAACAGGATCCGCCGACCTTCGGCAAACAGCTCGTCGAGCATGTCCATCAAACTGTCGAGCTTGCCCGAGCTGCTGCCGCGAGCGGGCAGGGTGGCATCGTTGATCAGGCGCAGGTCGCAGCACACTTGGCGCAGCTTGAGCAGCGCCTCAAGGATGATGATCTGGCTGCGTGCCACGCCTTTGCGGGTGATCTCGTCGCGGACCTTCTTGTCCATGGCCAGACGCATCGTCTCGTACACGTCGCGCTGGGCTTCGTTGAGGTCGACCCAGTGGATGATCTCGGTCTTCGGCGGCAGTTCGGTAGCCACCTGTTCCTTGGTGCGACGCAGTAGAAACGGCTTGATCCGACCGTTCAGGTGCTGCAATCGCACATCGCTGGCGCGCTTTTCGATGGGCACGCGGTAGTCGCGGTTAAAGCTTTTCACATCGCCCAGCCAGCCCGGCAGCAGAAAGTGAAACAGCGACCACAGCTCGCCCAAGTGGTTTTCCAGCGGCGTGCCGCTCAGGCACAGGCGCTGCCGTGCGTTCAGTTCGCGTGCCGCCTGGGCGGCCTTGCTGGTCGGGTTCTTGATGTACTGCGCTTCGTCGAGGATCAGCACATGCAAGGGCAGGGTGGCCAGATGCTCGATGTCCTTGGGCAGCAGCGCATAGGTGGTGAGCAGCAGGTCATAGTCCTGCAAATTTGGGAGATGTTTCTTACGTCCGGCACCGTACAGTGCCAGTACTTTCAGTTGCGGGGTGAAGTGCGCTGCTTCATCGAGCCAGTTAGGGATCAGACTGGTGGGCATCACCACCATGCAGGGCCGGTCCAGGCGCCCGGCGTTTTTTTCGCTGAGAATATGCGCCAGGGTTTGTAGGGTTTTGCCCAGGCCCATGTCATCCGCCAGAATGCCGCCCACCTCTAATTGCCGCAGCGATTGCATCCAGCTCAAGCCTTCCAACTGGTAAGGGCGCAACGTCGCGTTCAAGCCTTCGGGGGCCGCGCAGGTGAAGTCCTTGATGTCCCGCAGGCGTTGGGCGAAGTTGCGGATTTTGTCACCGCCCTCCCATTGCAGAGGCAGGTCTTCCAGCGGGTTGAGTCGGACCGCATCGGCCTTGGCCAAGCGCAGCGCAGTACTGCCCGGTTCCTGCAGGTAGAACTCACCAAGGGTGGCCAGCACCGGTTTCAAGCGACCGTAGGGCAGCGCCACCTGCACGGGGCCATGGTCACCGTTGGGCGCGGCGGGGATGTTCACCAGGATCAGTTCATCGTCGCGGCGCCGTGCGAGCTTCTCCGGGTTGAGGATTTCGGTGTGAGAGCGCATCAGGTTCAGCAGGATCGGCAACAGGCTCAGTCGCTGGCCATTGACGATAATCCCCAACTCAAGGTCGAACCAATCACGTTCCGGGCCTTCATCGACGGTGGCGTACCAGTCGTCCACCGCGCTGAGGTCGAAGCCGAAATCGTCGTCGAGCAGCAATTCCCAGCCCTCGGCGCGTAGGGTCGGCGAGTCGTTGAGGGTGAAATTCAGCCAGGCGCTGTCGTTGACCATCTCGAACAGCTCGCCGGCGCTTTCCGGCAAGGCTTTGCTCTGGCGCGTGGCGATTTTGAAACCCAGCAGGCGCAGCTGTTCGCGGTAGGCCTGTTCCACCTCCGGGTGCCGCTTGATCCGCAGGCTCTGGGTTTCTTGACGCACGATGATGTCAGCGTGTTTTTGCCCGCTGACGTAGTTACCCAGGTAGTTGAACGCCAGTGCCGCGCGGTGCTGGATATAGCGTTGCATCTTGCCGTTGCGCGGTTCGAATGCGCTGAACTCGGCGCTGGCCAGCCACAGGCGCGGCACCGGTTGCACGTCCTCCATCAGCACTTGCGGCAGGACCACGCGGTTGTCCAGCACGGCCTGGAGTTTTTCCAGCAACTCGGCGTCTTGAGCTGCCGCCGGGTAGGCCAGGGTTTCTTGAACCTTGAGCAGCACAGCCGCGATATGTTTGCAGTTGCTGTGTACGGGGCAGGTGCAGCGGCTGTCCACCAGGAGCAGCGCGCCTTTGGCCGACTCGCGCAGCGAAATGGTCTGCCGGTACACATTGCCGCCCGAGCCTTCGCAACTGGCGATGATGGTGCTGTCGCCGGACTCGACAATCCGCACGCGGTTTTCCAACGCATAACGCCGCCCACGCTCCAGGCTTTGTTCTTTGAAGCGATTGGCCCACGAAGGGGCCAGGGGCTTGGTCAACGGCGGGGTGAGGGGCATGGCGCTGGATCAGTCCTGCAGGTCGGGCGGTGGTGCGCTGGGCGGTTTGGCGGTCAGTGAGGTGATCTTGATCAGCAGCGCCAAATGGCCGCCATCCAGGTAATTAAGCTGGTTGTTCTTGGTGCGCACGTCTTTCTGCGCCAGGTGTTCGCTGGCGACCACGCTGCCGTTGCTGTCGAACTGGTTGATCCAGAAATCCGCATCGATATCGGTGAAGCGGCCCAGTTGCAGGTTCAGCACGCCCTCGATGGGGAATTGGCCGAACTGCTCCTGACCCTCGGCGATGGCGATTTTCACCGGTTGTTCGCCGAGGTTCTGCTCCCAGGCCTTATGGGCCAATACCGTGTAGTTGGCGTCGCCACGCAGTTTGTCGACGATAGCGCTCAGGCGCGGCGGGCTCATTTTGTCGCCCAGGCGCTCAGCGCCGTCATCCCAGGTTTCCGGCGCGGCGCGACTGTAGATCACCGGTTCGGCGTTCTGACGCACCAGGATCATTTCCACCTGGTACGGGCTGTCGGCAAACGCCGGGGGCGCAAGTATCACTAACAACAGGCTCAGAATGCGGGACAGGCGCATTGGGGCGTCCTTCAAACAGATTTCGGGATAAGGCGCTCGAACAGCGCCTCCAGGGTATTGAAGCGTTCGTCGGCGCGTTCCATCGGCACCATGAATTTGAACAGCGTAGCCCCTTCGAACTTGTAGCGGTTGGGCTGGCCCTGGATCAGTTTGATCAGTACCAGCGGGTCGACCGGCGTCTGCGCTTCGAATTCGATACGCCCGCCCTGGGGCCCGGCGTCGACCTTCTTGATCCCCAGTTGCTCGGCCTGCAATTTGAGTAGGGTCAGGCGTACCAGGTTCTTGGTCGGCTCCGGCAGCAGGCCGAAGCGGTCGATCATCTCCACTTGCAGGTCCTTGAGCCCCTCTTCATCGGTGGCCGAGGCGATGCGTTTGTACAGGATGAGTCGCGCGTGCACATCCGGCAGGTAGTCCTCGGGAATCAACGCCGGCAGGCGCAGGTTGATTTCCGGACCGCCACCCAAGGGTTGATCGAGGTTCGGCTGTTCGCCCTTGCGGATGGCTTTGACCGCCCGCTCGAGCATTTCCATATATAAGGTGAAACCCACGGCCTGGATCTGCCCGCTCTGGCCGTCACCCAGCAGTTCGCCGGCGCCACGGATTTCCAGGTCGTTGGTGGCCAGCACAAAGCCGGCGCCGAGGTCCTGGGTGTTGGCGATGGCTTCCAGGCGTTTCTCCGCGTCGCCGGTGATCTGCTGGCGTGGCGGGGTGAGCAAGTACGCGTAGGCCTGGTGATGGCTGCGTCCGACCCGGCCGCGCAACTGGTGCAGTTGCGCCAGGCCGAACTTGTCGGCGCGCTCGATGATGATGGTGTTGGCGCTCGGCACGTCGATGCCGGTCTCGATGATGGTCGAGGCGATCAGCACGTTGAAGCGCTTGTGGTAGAAGTCGCTCATTACCTGTTCGAGTTCGCGCTCGCGCATCTGGCCGTGGCCGATGGCGATCCGCGCTTCGGGCACCAGTTCGGCGAGGTCGGCAGCGCATTTCTCGATAGTCTTGACGTCGTTGTGCAGGTAATACACCTGGCCGCCGCGCAGCAACTCGCGCAGCAGCGCTTCCTTGACCGTGCTTTTGTTCTGCTCCATCACGAACGTGCGCACTGACAGGCGACGCGCCGGTGGCGTGGCGATGATGGACAGATCACGCATGCCCGACACCGCCATGTTCAGCGTGCGCGGAATCGGCGTGGCGGTCAGGGTGAGGATATCGACTTCGCTGCGCAGGGCCTTGAGCTGCTCTTTCTGGCGCACGCCGAAACGGTGTTCTTCGTCGATGATCACCAGGCCCAGGTTTTTGATCTTCACATCGTCCGACAGCAGCTTGTGAGTGCCGATCACGATATCGATCTTGCCTTCGGCCAGGTCGGCGACGGCGGCGTTCACTTCTTTGGCGGACTTGAAGCGGCTCATCACTTCCACGGTCACCGGCCAGTCGGCAAAGCGATCGCGAAAGCTGTTGTAGTGCTGCTGGGCGAGCAGGGTGGTGGGCACCAGAATTGCCACTTGCTTGCCGCCGTGCACCGCGATGAAGGCGGCGCGCATGGCCACTTCGGTCTTGCCGAAGCCCACGTCGCCACACACCAGGCGGTCCATCGGCTTGGGCGCGAGCATGTCGGCGCGCACGGCTTCGATGGTGGTCTGCTGATCCGGGGTTTCTTCAAAGGCGAAACCGGCGCTGAAGGTGGCGTAGTCGGCTTTCGGGTCGGCGAATGCATAACCTTCGCGCGCCGCGCGCCGGGCGTAGATGTCCAGCAGCTCGGCGGCCACATCGCGCACCTGCTCGGCGGCCTTGCGCTTGGCTTTTTGCCAGGTCTCGGAACCCAGGCGATGCAGCGGCGCCAGGGCGTCGTCGCTGCCGGTGTAACGCGCAATCAGGTGCAGGTTGGCCACCGGCACATAGAGCTTGGCGCCCTCGGCGTATTCCATGGTGAGGAATTCGGCGGCCTGGTTGTCGATCTCCAGGGTCTGCAGGCCCAGGTAGCGGCCGACACCGTGGTCGATATGCACCACCGGCGCGCCTTCGCGCAGTTCGGTGAGGTTTTTGATCACCGCGTCGTTGTTGGCGTCCGCGCGTTTTTCCCGGCGCCGACGCTGCATCACGCGTTGACCGAACAATGGGCTCTCGGCGATCAACGCCAGGGCTGGGTCATTCAGCAGCAAGCCTTCGTCCAGGGGGGCGATGGTGATCGCCAGGCGATCCTTGCTCGCGACGAAGTCCGGCCAACTGTCGACGTTCTTCGGGCGCAGTTTGAGGCGTTCGAGCAACTCCAGCAGCACTTCGCGGCGCCCGGCGGATTCGGCGGTAAACAACACGCGGCCCGGGAAGTCGCCAAGGAAGGTGGACAGCGCTTCCAGCGGCTGGTTGGCCTTAGCTTCAATCGCCAAGTCAGGCAGCGCTTGCGCGGGGAAGCGCTCGCGGCCAGTGCCGGCATCCACGTCCTGCTGGCTGGCGACGACCCGCGGCCAGTTTTTCAGGCGCGCGAAACAATCTTCCACCGGCAGGAACAGCTCGGCGGGCGGCAATAAAGGACGGGAAGGGTCGACGCGGCGCTCTTCGTAGCGATTGCGCACGTCGTTCCAGAAGTTTTCCGCGGCCTGCTCGATGCCCGGCAGCGAGAACACTTGGGTGTCCTGGGGCAGGTAGTCGAACAGGGTGGAGGTTTCGTCGAAAAACAGCGGCAGGTAGTACTCGATACCGGCGGGTGTAATCCCGCTGCTCAGGTCTTGGAAGATCGGGCAGCGGCGGAAGTCGACGTCGAAGCGTTCACGGAAACGCGCTTTGAACCGGGTCACCGCATCTTTTTGCAACGGAAATTCCCGCGCCGGCAGCAGCTTGATCGATTCGACTTTGTCGATGGAGCGCTGGTTTTCCGGATCAAAGGTGCGCAGGGTTTCGATTTCGTCGTCGAACAGATCGATGCGATAAGGCAACTTGCTGCCCATCGGGAACAGGTCGATCAGCGCGCCACGCACTGCGAACTCGCCGTGCTCGTACACGGTGTCCACACAGCGGTAGCCGCTGGCTTCCAGGCGCGTGCGCATCTGTTCGACATCGAGCTTCTGGCCGACATCCAGCACCAGACTGCTGCCCAGCAGGAACTTGGTCGGCGCCAGGCGGTGCAGCGCCGTGGTGATCGGCACCACGAGCACGCCGTGGGCCAGTTCCGGCAGACGGTACAGGCTGGCGATGCGCTGGGAAATGATGTCCTGATGCGGTGAGAACAGGTCGTAAGGCAGGGTTTCCCAATCGGGAAAATGCAGCACCGGCAAATCGGGGGCGAAGAAGCTCAGCTCCTGCTCCAACCGTTCGGCGCTTTGGCTATCGGCGGTAAGCAGCAGGGTAAAGCGCTTGGCTGCGCTGGCAGCCTCGGCGATGGCCAGGCTCAGGGCGGCACCGGGCAGGTTGCCCCAGTGCTGTTTACCTGCCGCGGCAGGGAGTTGCGGTAGACGCAGAACGGGCACGGAAGGTTGAGCTCCAAGCGTTGCGACAAAGTCGGTAATTGTAACGGCCCCAGGTGCCGCCTGTCAGTTGCTGACTGAGCCTATTACGGTTTGTAGGAAATGTAGTGGCTAAGACAAACAAAGCGGTGTTTTGACTCAATATGTAGTGCCAAAACACATGGGGTTTTCGGAGAGTTACGGACAAGTCGCCCGAGGCGTTCCAATGGTGGCCTTCTGAAAGCCGCGTATTTACTGGGCTGCAGCGGGGTCGCTTTTTTTCGCAAGGCCTTTTTGTTGTGGTCGGCGCATTGCTCCGAGGGCGGTCGGGCGTCATAATGTAGCCCCTTTTTTCAGCCCCTACATGTGGAAGGTTCCCGTGACTCAGAAGCCCGACCAGTGTCTTGGTGAATGGATCGACCGTGAAGCACTCGCAGAAGCGATGATCCCGCTCATCGGTCAGCTCTACCGCAATAACAATGTGGTGAGTTCGATCTATGGCCGCAGCCTGATCAACCAGTCAGTCATCGCGATTCTCAAGGCGCATCGCTTTGCTCGCCATCGTTCTGCCGACGACAGCGAACTCTCCGTCCACGAAACATTCCCCCTGCTCAAGGCCATGAGCGAGCTCAAGCTCGGCGCGGCTTCGGTAGACCTGGGCAAATTGGCCTACAAATTCCGTACCGAAGCCAACGGCCGTAGCGCCGAGCAGTTCGTGCGTGAGGAAATGGCCGATGTGGTTGGCCAGCAAAACGCCGCCGCTCGCAAGGGCACCGACGTCGTGCTGTATGGCTTTGGCCGTATCGGCCGCCTGCTGGCGCGCATCCTGATCGAAAAAACCGGTGGCGGCGACGGCCTGCGTCTGCGTGCCATCGTGGTGCGCAAAGGCGCCGAGAATGACCTGACCAAGCGCGCCAGCCTGCTGCGTCGCGATTCGGTCCACGGCCCGTTCAATGGCACCATCGTCATCGACGAAGAAAACAACACCATTACCGCCAACGGTAACCTGATCCAGGTGATCTACGCGAAGAACCCGACCGAGGTGGACTACACCCAGTACGGCATCAAGGACGCCCTGCTGGTGGATAACACCGGTGTATGGCGTGATGCCGAGGGCCTGGGCCAGCACTTGCAGTGCCCAGGTATCGCTCGCGTTGTTCTGACCGCGCCTGGCAAGGGCAAGCTCAAGAACATCGTGCACGGCATCAACCACGCTGAAATCACCGCTGACGATAAGATCGTGTCTGCCGCGTCCTGCACCACCAACGCCATCGTGCCGGTGCTCAAGGCCGTCAACGACAAGTTCGGCATCGTGAATGGTCACGTTGAAACCGTTCACTCGTACACCAACGACCAGAACCTGATCGACAACTTCCACAAAGGCGATCGCCGTGGTCGTAGCGCCGCGTTGAACATGGTGATCACCGAGACCGGTGCCGCCACCGCCGCTGCCAAGGCCCTGCCTGAATTGGCCGGCAAGCTGACCGGCAACGCGATCCGTGTTCCGACGCCTAACGTGTCGATGGCCATTCTCAACCTGAACCTTGAGAAAGCCGCTACCCGCGAAGAGATGAACGAGTACCTGCGCTACATGGCGCTGCACTCCGATCTGCACAAGCAAATCGACTTCGTCAATTCTCAGGAAGTGGTGTCCACCGACTTCGTCGGCTCGCGCCACGCCGGTGTGGTGGACGCAGAAGCGACCATCACCCAGGACAACCGCGTTGTGCTGTACGTGTGGTACGACAACGAGTTCGGTTACAGCTGCCAGGTGGTGCGTGTGATGGAAGACATGGCCGGGGTCAACCCGCCTGCGTTTCCGCGCTAAGCCTCTGCGCTGAATGAAAAAGCCCCGACTGGTTCGGGGCTTTTTTGTGGCTAGGTTTTTGTGTGGCCTGGGGTGCCTGATCGGGGGCAAGCCCCCTCCCACAGTTTGATTTGTGAATATATTCAAAGGTGGGAGGGGGCAGCCCCCGATAGTGGTGGTGCAGCCGACACATCAATTCAGCAATCGATCCCGCAAACTGTCCGACAACCCCCCAGGCGCGAGCCAGATGCCTAGGTAGGCCCTCGCCAGTTCATCATCAACACTGCTGAACACCACCTGCCCATTGATCTCCAGCTTCAAACCGCGACCGGGATGAAAATCCAGGGCATAACGATCACCTTTGCGGATGTCACGAAAACTGCCGTGCAATTTATCCAGTTCCGGCTTTAATCGAGCGTTGGCGTGTTGGCGCGCCAGGGTGGTCGTGGCGGCCTTGATCACGTCACTGCGGTCGATGTCGCGAAAGTAACACAGCGTCAGGCGCAGGGCTTTCTGCTGGTCCCAGGCGTGCCTTGCGCTGAGCCCTGCCGGGGCATACAGCGCTGCGGCATACACGTCTGCCCACAGATAGTTGAGCACCGCCTGGTTTTTTCGCGTCAGTCCCTCGACCTGTGCCGGGAAGCCAGCTTGCTTGAGGCGCTGCGCATCGCTGGCGTGCGCCGTGATCGACACCATCAGCATTAAACAAAACAATAGTTGTCGCATAATGGGCTCATCCTGAAATCGGCGCTGATTTGCGTCCTGTAGTATGGCAAGACTGGCCTATGACGCGACCAAGGGTTAATGTGCGCGGCGTTGAGCCTTATATAGACTGTGCCCCGGTTCACACACTTGAGCCAAATTGTCCTTCATGACCGCTGGCCGCGGCATGATTTAGCCCGGCGTCCTACCGTACGCCTGGCCTGTTCTGAGGAGTACGCATGGCTGTCTACAACTACGACGTGGTGGTACTGGGTTCCGGCCCAGCTGGAGAAGGTGCGGCGATGAACGCCGCGAAGGCAGGGCGCAAGGTGGCGATGGTCGATAGCCGTCGCCAAGTCGGCGGTAACTGCACCCACCTGGGTACCATCCCGTCCAAGGCCTTGCGTCACTCGGTGCGCCAGATCATGCAGTTCAACACCAACCCGATGTTCCGGGCTATTGGTGAGCCGCGTTGGTTTTCGTTCCCGGATGTGTTGAAAAGCGCCGAGAAAGTCATCTCCAAGCAGGTGGCCTCGCGCACCGGTTACTACGCCCGTAACCGTGTCGACCTGTTCTTCGGCACCGGCAGCTTCGCCGACGAGCAGACCATTGAAGTGGTGTGTTCCAACGGCGTGGTCGAGAAACTGGTGGCCAAGCACATCATCATCGCCACCGGGTCGCGCCCGTATCGCCCGGCGGATATCGATTTCCATCACCCGCGTATCTACGATAGCGACACCATCCTGAGCCTGGGCCACACCCCGCGCAAACTGATCATCTACGGTGCCGGCGTGATCGGCTGTGAGTACGCGTCGATCTTCAGTGGCCTGGGTGTTCTGGTGGAGCTGGTAGACAACCGCGATCAGTTGCTGAGTTTCCTCGACTCGGAAATTTCCCAGGCGTTGAGTTACCACTTCAGCAACAACAACATCACCGTGCGCCATAACGAAGAGTACGAGCGGGTCGAAGGCCTGGACAACGGGGTGATCCTGCACCTCAAGTCCGGCAAGAAGATCAAGGCCGACGCCTTGCTGTGGTGCAACGGGCGTACCGGCAACACCGATAAGCTGGGCATGGAAAACATCGGGGTCAAGGTCAACAACCGTGGCCAGATCGAAGTGGACGAGAATTACCGTACCTGCGTGGCCAACATCTATGGCGCCGGTGACGTGATCGGCTGGCCGAGCCTGGCCAGTGCCGCCCATGACCAGGGCCGTTCGGCCGCCGGCAGCATCGTCGATAACGGCAGCTGGCGCTATGTGAACGACGTGCCCACCGGCATCTACACGATTCCGGAAATCAGCTCCATCGGTAAGAACGAGCACGAGCTGACCAAGGCCAAGGTTCCCTACGAAGTGGGCAAGGCGTTCTTCAAGAGCATGGCGCGTGCGCAAATCGCCGGTGAGCCGCAAGGCATGCTGAAGATTCTGTTCCACCGTGAAACCCTGGAGGTCCTCGGCGTGCATTGCTTCGGCTATCAGGCGTCGGAGATCGTGCACATCGGCCAGGCCATCATGAACCAGCCGGGTGAGCAAAATACCCTCAAGTATTTTGTGAACACCACCTTCAACTACCCGACCATGGCCGAAGCCTATCGGGTAGCGGCCTACGACGGTCTCAACCGGCTTTTTTGAGCGGCTCCGGCCGGTGGCCTGAGCCGGCCGGGGAGACCGATTTCAGTAATTCCCGAGGGTGGCAGTGGCCAAACCGGGAAAGTCTGTAATCAGGCTATCTACGCCGAAGTCGGCGAGCCTGCGCATCAGCGCGGGTTCGTTGACCGTCCACACGGATACGTGCAAACCCTGGCGCTGGGCTTTGGCCAGGCGCTCGGGGGTGCACAACGTCCAATTCAATGCCAAGTACTCACAGCCATAGTTCTGCGCGACCTTCAGCGGGTCGAGCCAGGCGTATTCGGCCACCAGCCCGCGTGATAGGTCTGGGGTGAGTTCCACCGCCGCCTTGAGCACTTCCCTTGAGCTGGACGTAACGGTGACCTTGTCCATCAGGCCGAAGCGCACCGCCATCTCGCGGATCGCCAACACAGTGGTCGCGGCGCGGGTGCGCGAAGCGCTTTTGACTTCCAGTTGCCAGTGATCGAAATCGCATTGTTCGAACAGTTCTTCCAGGCGCGGGATAGGGCAGGGCGAGACCCAGCCCGGGCCGCCCTTGCGCGCGTCCATTTTCACCAGGTCGGCCGCCGAATACTCGACCACCTTGCCGCGCCGGTCGGCGGTGCGCTTGAGGGTCGGGTCGTGGATGACCATCAGCTCGCCATCCATGGACAGGTGCAGGTCCAGTTCGCAGCGGCGTACACCGTGCTTGAGGCATTGCTGAAAGCTGGTCAGGGTGTTTTCCGGTGCTTCGCCTTTGGCGCCGCGATGGCCGTAAATCAGGGTCACAGTTGCTCCTTTTCGCCAGATCGTCCGGCGGGGTGTATACGAATTCAGGTGGCCTGGGCGTCGCTTTTTTCCCGCGCCAGGCGCCGCTCCTGGGCTTGTTTTTGCAGGATGTAGCGCGCCAGCAACTGGCGTTGGGCATCGGTCATGGATTCAAATTCCGTGCCGACGTCGAAGCCATCGCCTTTGGCGTCGCAATGGGTGACCTTGGCGCGCAGCAACAGGCCCAGCGCCTGGGGCATCAGCACCAGCTTGACCGCCACGTGGGCACCCACAGGCAAGGATGAGGGGTGTTGGAAGTCGATGCCGCCTTCGGAGATGATCACGGGCTGCGGCGCGCCCACTTCGTCCAGCAGGCCGAGCGCCATGACTTGGCTGAGCAGGTCCAGGCGTTTGTTCTGGACTTTGAGGAAGGCCGCCAGGCTTCGATCTTTCTCGCTGATCTGGCGCAACAGGTGCTGGGCTTCGAATTCGCTCAGGTGCAATTCACTGAGCAGGTTGAACAGCGTTGAATCATCCAGCAACACTTCCTTGCCCGCTGCTTCAGGGGCAGACAGGCTTTTGATTTGAAGTGCGATCATGTCGTCGATACGGTAGTATTCGCGGCGCTCTTCTTCATCTAATGTCGTCATGGCGAACCCCTGCTGGCGGTAATGGTCTGAGTGTAAAGCTGCTTACCAGACCCCGCCACCGGGACGTCTTCTTTTCCTCCGAACAAGCCCCGACATGTTCAGACCTCTCTTCGTATTTATCGGCACGCGTTATACCCGTGCAAAGCGTCGCAATCATTTTGTGTCGTTCATTTCCTTGACCTCGATGATCGGGCTCGCCTTGGGCGTGGTCGTGATGATTGTGGTGCTGTCGGTGATGAACGGTTTCGATCATGAGATGCGCACCCGCGTGCTGGGCATGGTGCCCCACGCGACCATCGAAGCCAGTGAGCCCATCAGTGATTGGCAAAGCCTGGCCGATAAGGTCAAGCAGAACCCCAAGGTCGTGGCGGTTGCGCCGTTCACCCAGATGCAGGGGCTGCTGACCAACGACGGCAAGGTGCAGAAGATCCTGCTTAACGCCATCGACCCGGCCCAGGAACGCAAGGTCTCGATCATCGACCAGTTCATGCTGCAGGGCCGGCTCGACGACCTGGCCCCGGGCAGTTTTGGCATCGTTATCGGTGACAAGGCCGCGGCCAAGCTCGGCGTGGGTATCGGTGACAAGCTCACCTTCGTCGCCCCGGAAGTCACGGTGACCCCGGCCGGCATGTTTCCGCGCATGAAGCGTTTTACCGTGGTCGGCACCTTCCACGTCGGCGCTGGCGAGATCGACGGCTACCTCGGTCTGACCAACCTCACCGACCTGGCGCGCCTGCATCGCTGGCAGCCGGACCAGGTGCAGGGCCTGCGCCTGAAATTCAGTGACTTGTTCGACGCCCCGCGCGGCGCCTGGGAAATTGCCCAGCACCTGGGCGAGTCCGAGTATTACGCCCGCGACTGGACCCGCACCCACGGCAACCTGTACCAGGCCATCCGCATGGAAAAAGCCATGATCGGTCTGCTGTTGCTGCTGATCGTTGCCGTGGCGGCGTTCAACATCATCTCCACCCTGGTGATGGTGGTGAACGACAAAAAAGGCGACATCGCCATCCTGCGCACCCTCGGCGCCACGCCGGGTCAGATAATGGCGATCTTTATGGTGCAGGGCACCGTGATCGGTGTGGTCGGTACCTTGATCGGCACTGCCGTCGGGATCCTTGCTGCGTTGAACGTCAGCGCGGCCATCGCCGCTCTGGAAACCCTGATCGGCCACAAGTTTCTCAACGCCGACGTCTACTTCATCGACTATCTGCCGTCCCAGGTCCAGACCCAGGACGTGTTGATGGTAGGCGGCGCGGCGTTGGTCCTGAGTTTCCTTGCCACCCTGTATCCAGCCTGGCGCGCGGCACGTACCCAGCCAGCACAGGCCTTACGTTATGAGTGAATCGGGCATGAGTGAAAAAGCAATCCTGAGCTGCCGCAACCTGGGCAAATCCTACGAGGAAGGCCCGGAGTCCGTGGTGGTGCTGTCCAACCTGCAGCTTGAACTGCATCCGGGCGAGCGCGTGGCGATCGTCGGCAGTTCCGGTTCCGGCAAAAGTACCTTGCTCAACCTGTTGGGCGGCCTCGATACCCCGTCCCAGGGCAGCGTCTGGTTGGCCGGTGAAGAGTTGTCGGCCCTGGGCGAGAAAGCCCGTGGCCAGTTGCGCAACCGCTCGCTGGGCTTTGTGTATCAGTTTCACCACCTGTTGCCGGAGTTCACTGCTCTGGAAAACGTATGCATGCCATTGCTGATCGGCAAAACCGCGATCCCCGAGGCCCGTCAACGTGCGACGGCGCTGCTGGAGCGTGTCGGCCTCGGCCATCGCCTGGAGCACAAACCCGCGGAGTTGTCCGGCGGCGAGCGTCAGCGTGTGGCCATTGCCCGTGCCCTGGTGAACAACCCGGGCCTGGTGATGCTCGACGAGCCCACCGGCAACCTCGATTCGCACACCGCCCAGGGCATCAAGGACCTGATGCTGGAACTGAGCACCCAGATGCGCACCGCGTTCCTGGTGGTGACCCATGACATGAGCATGGCTCGGCAGATGGACCGCGTGTTGCACTTGCAGGAAGGTCATCTGGTCGCCATCTGACCTGTTTCAAGCCCGGCGCATGATGCCGGGTTTTCTATTTTTCCAACGGTGCCCGCGAATGTTCAGACCGTTATCGATTTTTATCGGCACGCGCTATACCCGCGCCAAGCGCCGCAACCGTTTTGTCTCGTTTATCTCGATGACCTCGATGATCGGCCTCGCCCTCGGCGTACTGGCGATGATCGTGGTGCTGTCGGTGATGAACGGCTTCCAGCGCGAAATGAGTTCGCGCATTCTCGGCATGGTGCCCCATGCGACCATTGTCGGCGTGAAGCCCATTGACGATTGGCAGCCAGTGGCCGCCGCGGCGATGAAGAACCCGCAGGTCACCGCTGCGGTGCCTTTCACGCAAATGGACGGCATGTTTTCCTATAAGGGTGCCATGCAGCCGATTGAAATCAGCGGCGTCGACCCGGCCCAGGAAGGCAAGGTGTCGATCGTGGCCCAGCATATCGTGCGCGGCAAACTGGAAGACTTGAGGCCCGGCGAGTTCGGCGTGGTGGTCGGTGAGATCACCGCGCGGCGTTTCCGCCTCAATGTGGGCGACAAGCTGACCCTGATCGTGCCGGAACTCAGCAGCGCGCCGGGCGGCATCACCCCGCGCATGCAGCGGTTGAATGTGGTGGGGATCTTCAAGGTCGGCGCCGAGCTGGATGGCTCCATGGCCTTGATCAACATGGCCGACGCCGCCGAGATTCAGCATTGGCAGCCGAACCAGGTGCAAAGCGTGCGTCTGGCGGTGAAAGACTTGTACGCGGCACCCAAGGTTTCGGCGGATATCGCCGCCAGCCTGGGCGCGGGCTACAAGGCCGATGACTGGACCCACACCCAGGGCAGCCTGTTCAGCGCCATGAAAATGGAAAAAACCATGATCGGCCTGTTGCTGCTGATGATTGTCGCCGTGGCCGCGTTCAACATCATCGCCACGTTGATCATGGTAGTGAATGACAAGGGCGCGGACATCGCGATCCTGCGCACCATCGGCGCCACGCCGCGACAGATCATGGCGATTTTCATGGTGCAGGGCACCGTGATCGGCATCGTCGGTACCTTGATCGGCGGCGTACTCGGCGTGATCGCGGCACTGAACGTGAGCGAACTGGTGGGCTGGCTGGAGCGCGTGACCGGGCAGCATATCTTCAGTTCGGATGTGTACTTTGTCAGTAACCTGCCCTCCGAGCTGCAGGGCGGCGACGTGCTGCTGATCTGCTCGGCCGGTTTTGTGCTGAGCTTTCTGGCGACGATCTACCCGGCGTATCGTGCGGCGAAGATCGAGCCGGCCCACGCGCTGAGATATTCGTAATCATTGAGACCGCTATCGGGGGCAAGCCCCCTCCCACATAAGAACGGCATTCAAGGTGTGGGAGGGGGCTTGCCCCCGATAGGGCCGGCCCATCTTGCATCAACTTACCCTGGGCAACTCAATCACAAACCTTGTCACTCCAGCCGCGGATTCACAAAAAATCCGCCCCCCATGGGCCCGCACGATCGACTGGGTAATCGCCAAGCCCAAGCCGGCATGCTCGCTGCTGCCTTCGCGCCGCGCTGGATCTGCCCGATAGAAGCGGTCGAACAATCTCGGCAGTAACTGCGCCGGGATGCCATCGCCAGTGTTTTCCACCGCCAACCTCACCCCGTGCGCATCCTCAAGCATCGTCACCCGCACTTCGCCCCCGGCGGGGGTGAAGCGCAGCGCGTTGTCCAGCAGGTTCGACAACGCCCGGCGCAACATGCCGCGATCGCCGCGTGTGTAGGCAGCGCCCTCACGCACCAGGCGCACATTGGCGTCTTCGGCCAGCAGCGCAAAAAACTCCAGCAGCGCCTCCACTTCATCCGCCAGCGCCAGGGGCTCACGCTTGGGCGTGAGCAACCCATGGTCGGCCTTGGCCAGGTACAACATGTCGTTGACCAACTGCGCCATCCATTGCAGTTCTTCCAGGTTGCTGTGCAGCGCTTCGCGATAATCTTCCAGCGGGCGCGGCTGGGTGAGGATGACTTGGGTGTGGGTCAGCAGGTTCGACAGCGGCGTGCGCAGTTCATGGGCGATGTCGGCGGAGAACGCCGAGAGGCGCTGGAATGCGTCATCCAGGCGACCGAGCATGGCATTGAAGGCCTGGGCCAGCTCCGCCAGTTCGGCGGGCATATGTTGCTGGGGCAGGCGCTGGGTTAGGGAATTGGCCGACACACTGGCCGCGACTTCGCCCATGCGCCGCAGAGGCCGCAACCCGCTGCGCGCAGCCCAGGCGCCGAGCAGGGCGGTGGCCAGTGCCGAGAGGCCGACGGTAAGCCAGATCAAATGCTGCATGCGTTGCAGGAAATGCTGATGGTGGGTGATATCGAGCAGCAGGCTCAGTTGCGGCGAACCGGCCTGGCCCGCAATCAGTGGTGCGTTGAGCACCCGATAGTCCGTGCCGGCCTGTCGCAGGCTATGCAGGCCGGGCGATTCCGGCAGGGTCAGGTTCGCTGTGCTGTCAAACCAGCGCTGGCCGGCAGCCGTGACACGCAGCGTCAGGTCCGGTTGGCGGCTGAGTTCGGCGTGCAAAGGGGCTTGGTGTTGAGCGAACGCCTGCGGGGAATCGACGCCTTGCAGGGCGCCGCGTAGCGCCATCAGTTTGCTGTCCAGCAGTTGCTGATCCAGCTCCAGGAAATGCGCCTCGCTGGCTCGATTGAACAGCACGCCGGCCAACAGCGAGACCACCGCAGTACAGGCGGCAAACAACAGCGCCAGGCGGCTGGCCAGGGACAGGCGGCGGATCAATTGCACCGCTCCTCCAGCACATAGCCCATGCCGCGCACGGTGTGGATCAGTTTATTGGGGAAGTTGTCATCGACTTTCAGGCGCAGACGGCGGATCGCCACTTCGATGATGTTGGTATCGCTGTCGAAATTCATGTCCCACACCTGGGAGGCAATCAGCGACTTGGGCAACACTTCGCCCTGGCGCCGCAGCAGCAATTCGAGCAGGGAGAATTCCTTGGCCGTGAGGTCGATACGTTGGCCGTCGCGTTCGACGCGGCGGCGGATCAGGTCCAGGCGCAGGTCGGCCAACTGCAGCGCAGTCTCCTGGGGCGCACTGCTACCGCGTCGTAACAGGCTGCGCACGCGGGCCAGCAGTTCGGAAAAGGCGAACGGTTTGACCAGATAATCATCGGCGCCCAGTTCCAGGCCATGCACGCGGTCTTCCACGGCGTCACGCGCGGTGAGGAACAGTACCGGCACATCCAGCCCGGCGGCACGCACCGCTTGCAGGATTTGCCAGCCGTCGCGGTCCGGTAGCATGACGTCGAGGATCAACAGGTCGTAGTCACCGGACAATGCCAGGTGCTGCCCGGTAGTACCATCGATCGCCAATTCGGTGGTGAAACCTGCCTCGGCCAGGCCCTGGCGCAGGTAGTGGCCGGTTTTTGGTTGGTCTTCGACGATCAGCAGTTTCATGGGCGGCTCTAGGCAACGGGTAACGAAGGGCTTTATACCGTGGGCGCCAGGGCAAAGGCGCAACCTGACAAAGTTGTAATCTAGCAGTCAGCTGGCTGGCAGCGGCGCCATCTTAGAGTGCGTCTCAAGCGGATTACATTTTTTTGGAGAATAGCGATGGCATTGCGTACACCCCTGCTATTGGCGGGCTGCCTGTTGGCGTTGAGCTTCGATGCGCTGGCCGATGGGGCTTCCACCTATGCGTTCGGCCAGCCGGCGCCGGCCGACAAAGCCACGCGTACCGTGGAAGTGACGATGCAGGACATTGCCTACTCGCCAGCATCCATCGATGTAAAGGCCGGTGAGACGGTGCGTTTCGTACTGGTCAACAAAGGCAACCTGCTGCACGAATTCAACCTGGGCGACGCGGCGATGCATGCGCAGCACCAGAAGGAAATGTTGCAGATGCAGGCCAGCGGCATGCTCACCGCCACCGGCATGGGAAAAATGGACCACAGCGCCATGGGGCACGGTGGGATGATGAAACATGACGATCCCAACAGCGTGCTGGTGGAGCCGGGCAAGACGGCTGAACTGACGTGGACCTTCAAGCAAGCCACTGGCCTGGAGTTCGCGTGTAACCTACCGGGCCACTATCAGGCCGGCATGGTGGGTAAGGTCAACGTCAGCCAGTAAGCGGCTGAGGCGCAAAGGCGGGGGCAAGGCTGTTAGACTGGCGCGGTTTATTTAGCCAGGTTTCCGCCATGCATCCCGCAGCCGAACATTCGCCGCTGGGCAAGTCCAGTGAATACATCTCCACTTACACTCCGTCGTTGCTGTTCCCGATTCCCCGCGCCGCCAAGTGGGCCGAGCTGGGCCTTAGCGCCGAAACCCTGCCGTACCAAGGCGTGGATTTCTGGAACTGCTTCGAGCTGTCGTGGCTGTTGCCATCGGGCAAACCGGTGGTGGCCATCGGTGAATTCAGTATCCCCGCCGATTCGCCGAACATCATCGAATCCAAGTCTTTCAAGCTGTACCTCAACTCGTTGAACCAGAGTGCTTTTGCCGATAGCCAGAGCCTGGAAGCGACCCTGCGCGCCGACCTCAGCGCGGCGGCCGGCAAACCGGTGGGCGTGCGCATCCGCAGCCTGGCCGACGTGGAAGCCGAAGGCGTACAGGCGCTTCCGGGTGTCTGCATTGACGATCTGGATATCAAGGTCAGCAGTTACGAGCATCCGCGCCCAGAGCTGCTGCGCTGTGATGCATCGCGCATCGTCGAGGAGAGCGTGCATAGCCATTTGCTCAAGTCCAATTGCCCGGTCACCAGTCAGCCGGACTGGGGCAGCGTGGTGGTGGAGTACCGGGGGGCGGCGCTGGATCACGCCAGTTTGCTGGAATACTTGGTGAGCTTCCGCCAGCACTCGGACTTCCATGAGCAGTGCGTGGAGCGGATTTTCCTGGATGTGCAGCGTTTGCTGAAGCCGGAGAAGCTAACGGTATATGCACGGTATGTGCGGCGGGGTGGGTTGGACATCAACCCATATCGAAGCACCGAGAATACTCAGTTCTTAAATATGAGGCTCGCGCGTCAGTAAGCCTTTACCCAAAAATACTGTGGGAGCTGGCTTGCCTGCGATTGCGATCTTTCAGTCATTTATCCAGTGACTGATACGTCGGTATCGCAGGCAAGCCAGCTCCCACACTTGGTTTTGGGTTCGGCTTGGGCTTGGGTTAGATGCCCATGCTGCCCAGGGTAGTGACTATATTGCGAAACGTTCCAGCCAGCCCGGGATGACTGGATTCAAACTCGATCGCCGCTTTGTTGAAATCGTCGGCAATGCTGGGTGACTGGGCGCCCGGTTCCATTTGAAGTTGAAAATTCAAATCGGCAACCAGTTTTTCCAGTGCTTGGCGCTTTTCGAGGGGCAAGTCTGGATGCTCTTCCAGTTGTTTGCTCACTATATCGGCCTGCTGTTTTAACTTCTCGCGATCAGGCATCACATTCTTCCTTTTATCGATAGGCACTGGCATAGACCGCGCCACGCCGGGAAAGGTCTACGGACTTACTCGTAGATTAATCCACTGGCGGCGACTGTGCATGATCTCGATCAGGGCTTCTCGCCTTTGAGTTGGCGCAGGCTGATGTCCGCCAGGCAGGTGCCGAGTTCGCCGAGGTGATCGATCACCGAGTGCACGCCCAGCCCATACAACGCCACGGTGGCTTTACCGCGCTTGTACTCGCGTTCCTGTTCGCTGAGCGCTTGCCATTGCTCGGGTGCCAGGCCGCACAGCGAGCCGCAGGAGGCCAGGCCGATGGTCCACAGTCCGGCATTCAAGCCTGACTGCAGCAGGCGTGGCTCGCCGCTGACCAGTACGCAGCCTCCCAAACGCTCGATATTCAACTCCATCAAGGCTTGCCAGCAGGCATGGGGCGCCGGCCAGCGGATCGAGGAGGGCGTCGCGGCCTTCAGCCAGTGCGGCAGTACGGCTGCCAATGGCGTGGTCACGATAGGCGGCAGCTCATCCAACCAGGCGCACGGTACGCCTTGTTCCTTCAGGCTGCGTAGGACGTTCAGAGCGCCTGGGGTGGCTTGGGAGTGTGGCGACGATGAGTCGGTGCGCGCCTGGGAACCAAAGTCCACTAGGCAGCCACTCAGGCCGAACAACACGGCAGTCAAGGTAGGAGCGCTGGCGTTGGCAATTTCGGCGTGTGGCATGTCGACGTCCCTGAAATAGCTCAAACGCTATCGAGACGGGATGACAAGGCGATGACAGCTTTATTTAATTGTAGGAATTTTGTCCATTTTGCGTATGTCGTTTCCTAGCGGCTGCCTAATTGGATACTTCCGTCATATACTAACGGCCTTATTCAGGGCATAGCGCCCATGACAGACTATTCAAGGAGCTAAAGCTATGCGCTGGAGCCATTATTTCGCTCAGCTGTCGGTGTGTGCCGCAGTGATGCTGGCGCCGTTCGCCGTACAGGCTGCATCGGAAGACGATCCATGGGAAAGCATCAACCGCCCGATCTTCACATTCAACGACACGGTTGATACCTACGCCCTCAAGCCTTTGGCTCAAGGCTATCAGTGGATCACCCCGCAATTTGTCGAAGACGGCATCCATAACTTCTTCCGCAATATCGGCGATGTCGGCAACCTGGCCAACAACGTGCTGCAACTCAAGCCCCATAACGCAGGTGTGGATACGGCCCGTTTGCTGGTCAACACCACATTTGGCGTGCTCGGCTTTATTGATGTCGGCACCAAAATGGGGCTGCAACGCAGTGATGAAGACTTCGGCCAAACCTTGGGTTACTGGGGCGTGGGCAGCGGTCCGTACGTGATGCTGCCGCTGTTGGGGCCTAGTACGCTGCGTGATGCACCGTCCAAGTATGTCGATAGCTACACCCAGCCGTATCGCTATATGAACGATATCGACTGGCGCAACAGCACCATGGGCCTGAACATCATCGACACCCGTGCCAGCTTGCTCGACAGTGAGAAGCTGATCACCGGTGACAAGTACACTTTCATCCGCAATGCTTACCTGCAGAACCGCGAGTTCAAGGTTCGAGATGGCAAGGTGGTTGACGACTTTTAAGCTGTGACATATTGAAATGAAAAAGGCGACCTCTGTAGGGTCGCCTTTTTTGTGCGCGCTTTTCAGCTCTTTTTCAAGATTTTGAGCCCCAGCTTCTGTTGCCCGTCTTGCGCGTTGACCCAAACCACCTCGGTATCGGCTTCAAAGCCCTTGAGTGCTGCGTGCTCGGATTCAATGCGCACCCTCAGCAGGTCACCGACGCTGAATTGACGAGGCGCCTGCACCTGCATACCGGAGCTGGAAAGGTCCAGGCACACACCTTCAATTTCCTGGCCTGCGTGGATCAAAGACACATTGGTATCCACCCGCATGCGGATGAAATCGCGTTTTTCGGCGTAGTCGCGCTCTCGGTCGCTCATCGGTTTCATCCTTACTTTGTGTTGTGGTCTTGGCTGTTCTTATAACTCCCGGTGATTTGCGGTGTAAAGACGCCCGGCGACCATCGGCATGAGCTTGAAACACCTGGCGGATGGGAGTACCGTCTGCGCCTTAGAAGGGCACCTCTGCTTTACAGTTGTGCGTGGGCAAAAGGCCTATGCTTTGTAGGACAGAGAGGCTAGAAAGCGAATCCAGTAGTATGAGCCCGGCCATTGCCGTGCCGCCTACGCCAACCTAATTCTGGCGCCGTTTGCCCACATGCAAAAAACCAGTGCCACGCTGCTGATAATCGATGACGACGAAGTAGTGCGCGCGAGCCTCGCGGCCTATTTGGAAGACAGTGGCTTCAGCGTCCTGCAGGCCAGTAATGGCCAACAGGGTCTCCAGGTGTTCGAGCGCGATAAGCCCGACCTCGTGATCTGCGACCTGCGCATGCCCCAGATGGGTGGCCTTGAGCTGATTCGCCAAGTCGCCGAGCTGGCGCCGCAGACGCCGGTGATTGTGGTGTCCGGCGCTGGCGTGATGAATGATGCCGTCGAAGCCTTGCGCCTGGGCGCCGCCGATTACCTGATCAAACCCCTGGAAGACCTGGCGGTGCTGGAGCACTCGGTACGCCGTGCCCTGGACCGTGCGCGTCTGCTGCTGGAAAACCAGCGCTACCGTGAAAAGCTCGAAACCGCCAACCGCGAGTTGGAAGCCAGCCTGAATCTGCTGCAGGAAGACCAGAACGCCGGTCGTCAGGTACAGATGAACATGCTGCCGGTAAGCCCGTGGACGATCGATGAGTTCCGGTTTGCCCACCAGATCATCCCGTCGCTGTACCTGTCGGGAGATTTTGTCGACTATTTCCGCGTCGATGAGCGTCGCGTTGCGTTCTACCTGGCGGACGTGTCCGGCCACGGTGCTTCATCCGCCTTCGTGACCGTGCTGTTGAAATTCATGACCACACGGCTGTTGTTTGAATCCAAGCGCAATGGCACCTTGCCGGAGTTCACTCCGTCACAGGTACTGGGCCACATCAATCGAGGCCTGATCAGCTGCAAGCTGGGCAAGCATGTGACGATGGTCGGCGGCGTGATTGACGAAGAAACCGGTCTTTTGACCTACAGTATCGGCGGTCACCTGCCGATGCCTGTTTTATACACTCCCGACAGTGTGCGTTACCTGGAAGGCCGTGGCCTGCCCGTAGGCTTGTTCAATGAAGCCACCTACGAAGACCATATTCTGGAACTGCCGCCGACGTTCAGTCTTACGCTGATGTCCGACGGCATTTTGGATCTTCTTCCAGAGCCTACACTCAAAGAGAAAGAAGCTGCCTTGCCCCAACGGGTCAAGTCGGCGGGCGGCAGCCTGGATGGCTTGCGGCAGGTTTTTGGATTGGCCACGCTGGGGGAGATGCCGGATGATATCGCCCTACTGGTGTTGAGCAGGAATCTTTGATGAGTACCGGAAGAATCCAATTCGCCGAGCAAGACGGGACGTTTGTCCTGAAGTTTGTCGGTGAAGTGCGCCTGACCTTGTGTTCGGCGCTGGATGCGACGATTGAGCGGATCTTCACTGCGCTGAACTTCTCGGCGATCGTGATCGATCTGACCGAAACCCGCAGTATCGATAGCACCACGCTGGGGCTGCTGGCCAAGCTGTCCATTCTGTCGCGCCAGAAGGTCGGCCTGTTGCCGACGGTGGTGACGACCCACGAGGACATCACCCGTCTATTGCAATCCATGGGCTTCGATCAGGTGTTCAACATCGTCGATCGCCCGATACCTTGCCCGGAATGCCTGACAGACCTGCCCTCCCAGGACCAGTCCGAGGAAGTAGTGCGGGTCAAAGTGCTGGAGGCGCACAAGATCCTCATGGGCCTCAACGAATCCAACCGCGAAGCCTTCCACGATCTGGTCAACGCCCTCGAGCGCCACTGAGCCTCTGCCTAACATTCGCCCCATTGTGGGAGGGGGCTTGCCCCCGATAACGCAGTGTCAGTCAATGTATCTTCCCCTGTTGAAATGACATCGGCCTGAGACATCGACACAAAAAAGGGCGGTACCCTCACAGGTACCGCCCTTTTTGTCGCCTCCGCCGTTTACAGCTTAGCGGACAGCAGTGCCTCCAGCTTCTCCTGGTCCCGCGCAAACTGGCGAATACCCTCGGCCAGTTTCTCGGTTGCCATCGCATCCTCGTTGGACTCCCAACGGAACTGCGCTTCAGTCATATGCACGCGCGCCTCGCCCGCATGGCCTGGCGACAACTTACGCTCCAACTTGCCTTCATCCGCCGCCAACTTTTCCAACAAGTCCGGGCTGATGGTCAGGCGATCACAGCCGGCCAGTTCTTCGATCTGGCTCAGATTGCGGAAGCTCGCGCCCATGACCACGGTTTTGTAGCCATTGGCCTTGTAGTAGTTGTAGATGCGCGTCACCGACTGCACACCTGGATCGTCGGCGCCGGTGTAGTCATTGCCATTGGCTTTCTTGTACCAGTCGTAGATGCGGCCCACGAACGGCGAGATCAGGAACACACCGGCTTCGGCACAGGCCACGGCTTGGGCGAAGGAGAACAGCAGCGTCAGGTTGGTCTGGATGCCTTCTTTTTCCAGCTTTTCCGCAGCGCGAATACCTTCCCAGGTGGAGGCGATTTTGATCAGTACACGGTCACGGCCAACGCCGGCTTTTTCGTAAAGGTCGATCAGGCGGTGCGCACGCTTGAGTATCGCGCCTTCGTCGAACGACAAACGGGCGTCCACCTCGGTGGAAATACGGCCCGGTACCACTTTGAGAATCTCTTGACCCACCGCCACCGCAAACCGGTCGCTGGCCAGGCCTACATCACCGTTGCAGTCCTGCACGCATTCATCCAACAGCTTGGCATAACCTGGAATCGATGCGGCCTTGAGCAGCAGGGAAGGGTTGGTGGTGGCATCCTGCGGCTTGAGCTTGGCGAGCGTGGAAAAATCGCCGGTATCGGCTACGACGGTGGTGAACTGCTTGAGTTGTTCCAGCTTGGAAGTCATGGGCGTGCTCTGTCCTATGGGTCTGATGACATTACCCGAGCGCCAACAAGCGCTCAAGGGCGCAAATGCGTTCGATCGTTTGCGAGGGCAACAACCTGAAAACAGCCGTTTGAATTACCGGCCGTGGTGATCAATAGGAGGACAAAAGCGCCCGCAGGTTCAACCCAACTGCCCGAATACCTGCTGACGAAACCAGGTCAAAATGTGGAAGGGGGCTTGCCCCCGATGGCAGCGCCAGCCAATCCGCAGCTTGGCTGCCCCCTGCAAGCAATCCCATCAACGCCCTTCCAGCAGAGCCCCAGCCTGATCCAGCAACGCCAGCGGATCCGCCGCCTTATGAATATCCACCGACAACAACTGCCTGAACTTGCGCGCCCCAGGGAAACCAGTGCCCAAGCCCAGCACATGCCGAGTAATGTGATGCATCGTCCCACCACTCGCCAGATGCTCAGCAATATAGGGGCGCAGCTGCGCCAGCGCCTGGGCACGACTGATCACCGGCGCCTCGCTGCCAAACAATTGCTGATCCACCTCCGCGAGCAGATAGGGGTTGTGATATGCCTCACGTCCGAGCATCACTCCATCAAACGTCTGCAAATGCTCCTGGCACTGCTCAAGCGTCTTGATCCCACCATTGAGCACGATCTCCAACGCCGGAAAGTCCTGCTTCAACTGCGCCGCCACGTCATAGCGCAACGGTGGAATGTCGCGGTTTTCCTTCGGCGACAGGCCTTCAAGAATCGCAATCCGCGCATGCACCGTAAAACTGGTGCAGCCTGCCTCGTTGACTGTCCCGACGAAATCACACAACTGGGCATAGCTGTCGCGGCCGTTGATACCGATGCGATGCTTGACCGTCACTGGAATCGACACTGCATCACGCATCGCCTTCACACAATCGGCCACCAGCGCCGGATGCGCCATCAGGATCGCGCCAATCATATTGTTCTGCACACGATCGCTGGGGCAGCCGACGTTCAGATTCACCTCATCGTAACCAGCCGCCTCGGCCATGCGCGCACAGGCCGCCAAATCGGCGGGAACACTGCCGCCCAGTTGAAGCGCCAGCGGGTGCTCGGCTTCGTTGTGGCGCAGGAAGCGCTCGTGATCGCCATGCAGGATCGCACCGGTGGTGACCATCTCGGTGTAGAGCAAGGCGTGCTTGGAGAGCAGGCGTAGGAAGAACCGGCAGTGGCGGTCGGTCCAATCCATCATCGGCGCCACGCTGAACCGGCGTGACGGCTCTGAGCGGGAAGGGCTAGCTTTTACTGGAGATAAGGCTTTTTCGGAATTCATTAATACTGATCTTTTATACAGCGGTTTTTACCCGTTTTCCCTTGTTTTCTAGAGTCGGTTGCTACATTGTAGCGATCGAATTCGGCAATGTAGCAACTGGAAATGGGCACGATCACAGCACGTAACCGCAAGGACAACTCGACAGCCTACACGGCGCAGATACGGATCAATCGGGATGGCAAGACAGTTTATCAGGAAAGCCAAACCTTCGATCGTAAGCAGGTCGCCCAGGCCTGGATCAAGCGACGGGAAACCGAGCTGGCCCAGCCAGGTGCTATTGAGCGGGCGAATCGGAAAGGGGTGACGATCAAGAAGATGATCGAGCAGTACCTGGATGAGTACGAGAAGATCCGGCCGCTGGGGAAGACCAAGAGCGCGACGTTGAGCGCGATCAAGGAAACCTGGCTTGGAGAGTTGGACGACTCAGCGCTGAACAGCCAGAAGTTGGTGGAGTACGCGCAGTGGCGGATGAGCGAGGAAGGCGGCGGTGTGCAGGCGCAGACGGTTGGTAATGATCTGTCGCATCTGGGCGCTGTGCTGTCTGTGGCGCGGCCGGCATGGGGCTATGAGGTCGATTCTCATGCAATGCCTGATGCACGCAAGGTCTTGCGCAAGCTTGGCATGGTCAGCAAGAGCAAGGAGCGTAATCGCCGGCCAACGCTCGATGAGCTGGATAAGCTCATGGGGCATTTTTTCGAGATGCAGCAGCGCCGGCCGGACTCTATACACATGCCGAAGATGATTGCCTTTGCGCTTTTCTCGACGCGTCGGCAAGAGGAGATCACCCGGATTCGATGGGAGGATCTCGACTGCGCTCGGCAGGCTGTGCTGGTGCGGGACATGAAAAACCCTGGGCAAAAAATCGGTAACGATGTTTGGTGTCATTTGCCTGATGAGGCTTGGGCGATCATTTGCACAATGCCGAAGGTTGAGCGAGAGATCTTTCCCTACAATGCCAAATCGGTGTCGGCGGCTTTTACGCGGGCGTGCCCGATGCTTGGGATTGAGGACTTGCACTTTCATGATCTGCGTCATGAAGGTGTAAGTCGACTTTTTGAGATGGATTGGGATATTCCTAGAGTGTCAAGTGTTTCGGGGCACCGTGACTGGAACTCTTTGCGTCGTTATACCCACCTTCAAGGGAGAGGGAATCAGTACAAAAATTGGAAATGGCTTGAACATTTGTAGGTCATTGAGATGCCCAATGAGCGCAAAAATATCGTTTTACTGCTGGCAGCAGTGACGCTACGCTGTGGCACGATGCTATTGCCCTTAAGACTTGATGAATGGAACTCCAATGCCTACTCCAATGGAAGATTTAAGAAAAGAACTACAGCTAGCTCGCACTGAGGAGAGTCGTCAGCAGGCTTTGGCGAAAATGGAAGATTTGCGGTTGCAGGCTGAAAACTCGATACGAAATGCACAAAAAAATATTGCTTATAGTACTCGAGAATTTCCGATTGAAACGATCCTTCAGAAGTATCAGGATGGGATACATACGGAGGAGAACGAGCTATTCATTCCTGATTATCAGCGGGATTATAAATGGGACGTAAAAACTCTTTCCCGCTTCATAGAAAGTATTTTGTTGGATTTTCCTATACCGTACATTTATATAGCAAACGTTTCTGCGGAAGATCCAGAGCTGGATGGGCGGGTTGAAATCATTGATGGTTCACAACGAATCCGGGCGTTGGATTATTTCGTAACCAATCAAATTGCTCTACAGGACCTTAAGGAGCTGAAGGCTCTTGAAGGGTTCTATTTTGACGATTTGCCAGCCGGGCGTAAAAGGCGTTTTTTGCGTGAGACCTTGCGGTTTGTTGAACTCAAAGGCGATGTGAGTGAGTCACATAGACGCGATCTTTTTGAACGTATTAACTCAGGGATGAAGAAGTTGGTGGGTGCAGAAACTCGGCACGGTTCAGAGTTTGCTTCCTCTCCGTTTTACAAGCAAATTATCGTTCCATGTTCTGAAGATGAGTTATTCTCAAAACTCGCACCGCTCTCGAATAAGAAGAAGTCAAATGGAGATCACTTGGAGCTGGTTACTCGGTTCTTTGCTTATCTCAATGATTTGGCTGCTTACGACGGTAAGGTATTGCAGTTTCTTGAGGAGTTTCTTGCTAAGAGCGTGGGGCGGGATGATGGCGCTATCTCGACGGATCTTGCCGAATTCAACCAAACTATGCAGTTTATTGATGCACATTTCGCCATGGGTTTTAGACGAACTCCAACGAGTAAAACTACACCGCGTGCAAGGTTTGAGGCTATTGCTGTGGGAGTCGCGCTCGCTTTAAGAGAAGTGCCAGGCTTGGGTGAGCCGGCTACACCTGTCAGTGAGTGGCTGTTTAGTGATGAGTTCCAAGCCGTGATCAGTGCGGATAGTGCTAATAATAAGGCTCAACTATTGGCTCGAATTGGCTACGTTAAAAGTAAAATTCTAGGAGCTTAATATGCTCGAAGCTGTCAAGGATGAGTTTGATAAGCGCTCTGAGGAAATAGATACGCTTTATTCACATATCGTGAGTTTAGATTCGGAGAAGAATGAGTCGATTAGAGAGGCCTCCGTAGGCCTCATTTCTATATTAGCTTCCTCATTGAGCTTGATGCTTTACAATCAGGTTGAGTCTACTGCGTTCTCCTGTGTGGAATCAATCTATGACAGCGTTCATGAAAAACGAATTAGCTTTAACAGATTAGTGCCTGGGTTCAAAAAGAAAATTTTGAATGACTGTCGACAGGCGTATCACTCAGTAGATAGCTTGATGTCCGGGCTTCATAATAACGATATATCGGAAGTTATTGCTAGGACCTCGCTTAAACTGGAAAAGGTCTTCAGTGGTAACGTGGATGCTAGGAGGTTGAGGGAGGTGCTTGGATGTTATCACCTCGCCATTACTGGACCATCCCCATTGAATCAAGGGGCAGAGTTACATGGGTTGAGGATTGCTAGAAATTCCCTTGCTCACGGCTCCGCATCTTTCGAAAAATACGGACGGAGCCTTACAGTTTCTGACTTGGACAAATTGCGGGATAATATTCGAGAATATATGTCCCATGTTATTTCTCTTACTGAGGATTATCTTGTTTCTGAGGCTTACTTAAATCCTTCAGATGCTGCGTAAAGGTTTCCCCAATTACTTCGCCCAGTCGAACGGGTACGGCGTTTCCAATCATGGTTCCAATGACTCGTGTGGAAATTTCCGTACCTGGCTCGTAAAACTCATAGTTATCAGGGAATGACTGGAGTATTGCCATTTCTCTAAGCGATAACGCTCGATCTTGCTCAGGGTGGCCGAACCGTCCGGTACCGTAACCGTAGCTTTGGGTTGTGATTGTAGGGCTTGGCTTCTCCCATTGCATTCTGCCATACACGCTTGCATAGGTTGATCCGGAGGCTTTGGCGTGACAAGCGGAGCGAAGAGATTCAGGCCAATCTCTCCAAGTGCCACCAGGCACCGAACATTTAATACGCTGCAAGTTAGTGCTATTTAGCGATGCGGCAAAATGTAATGAGTCATTTGCATCCCTTTCTCCGGCTTGAAGCGGGGGCAGGTGTCCAATTGCGGATTTTACTGTTTCAAATTGATCGGGTTTAAACTGTGGTGCAATTATTTTTATCGGGCCGAGCCTAGAGGCGACTAATACTAGTCGTTTTCTAAGTTGATGTAGTCCGTACTCTGCACAAGAAACCACTTTGTAATCAACCTCGTAGCCTTCAGACTTTAAGGTATCAACAAATTTTAAGTAGACAGTGTGGGTCCGTAATTGTGGAACGTTTTCCATGGTTACGAGTTCAGGCTTGCACTCCAGAACTAACCGTTGAAATTCTCGGAGAAGCATCCACTTATCATCATCGCTCTTACGAGTACTTGAATACTTTGAAAAAGGCTGGCACGGCGCGCAACCTGCGAGTAGCTTAATGTCAGCGGTGCCCAGCCAGTTTTTAACTTCTTCGCTCGTAACTTCAGTTACAGATTTTCCGATGAATACAGAATCTGAATTGTTTTTTTCGTATGCATATTTGCAGGCTAGATCAAAGTCAACGCCATAGGTGACATCAATCCCTGAGTTTTTAAGTCCTCGGGTTAGGCCTCCGGCGCCGCAAAATAAATCAACAGCTGTAACGGTCATTCAGGTCACTCAGTGGTCAAGCGCAAGGGCGTATGGTACAGATTTTTCGACGTAAAATCGATGTCGTAGTCACCATATCTGTGGTTTTTGAAGCGGCTAGCGTCCTTCCCTGGTAAAAATCGTACCTTTCAGGGGGGAGCAGCGAATACATTAAAATCTCGGCCTGCACAGCTGATCCTGCTCTTTTACGGCTTTCTCTCGCTGTCGATCAATGTATTCAGCGAGATCTCTCAGATGGATCCCGAGCCCGGCTTTTTGGCTCTGTGCGCCAAGACGAACCACGGGGATATCAATCTCGCCAGTCAGCTGCTTGTGCTTAAATTTTTCTACCGTCAAATTCATGTAGTCAGCGCAGACTCGGGAAAGTGGAATCACCGCCTGACCGTCATATTGAGCCATCAGCAAAAAAAGCGTGTTCATGCGGCCTCCAATGTATTGACCATCAATTTGTGAGCTGGTGGCTGGCGCTTGTACCCCAAGGCAGGCTGCGCGAGCGGGCGTTCCTGAGCGTTTAGCGTTGCATCAGCGAGCGCTGCCCCGCGCAGCTTTTCGTGGGGTACAAGTGCCTCGGCAGTGGCGCGGGAAGGAGCAGTAATGCCTGCTGCTGCGCAGCAGAGACTGTTTGTTTCTAGCGTGTCGACGCTACCTGCAGTGCGGACCAAAGCGGGCAGTGTGCTGGTGTTGTCCTGTCGGTTCTTCATGCCGCTTTCCTCCGATGCTCGATAGCGAGTTGGTCCATCAGCCGCTGGTGGTAGGTAAGCCGGGCTTCGGCGGCAGGCCATGGGCGGATGGTTTCAACCATGGGTTCGATGCCGACCAAGCAATCCCAGATAGCCGGATCGGTTGGCATGAGGTCGCGGCGTTCGGTCGCAAGTGCAATCAGGTCGGCCTTGTAGATGCAGGCGGGGAGTTCTGGGGCGATGTCGAACCGTTCGCACACTCGCCACCAGATACAGTCCTCGAAATGCTGGAAGGCGCTAATCCACTGCTTGAGTGGCCGCGTCATGTCACCTAGGTACGCCTCGGCGGCGTCGTGAAGTAAGGCTGCGAGTTTGTGTTCTTCCGGCACCAGCTCGGCGACGATGCAGCTGTGTTGGGCCACGCTGTAGAACTCGCGGGTGTGGCCGTTGAATCGGCACAGGTGGGCCAGTGCGTGCGAGATGTCCCGCGGATCGATCATGTCGGCGTCAGGCTCGAACAAGTCGAAGCGCTTGCCGGTGGAGGTGAGGATCCAGTTCATGCGGCTTCCCTCACCAAATCGGCCAGCAACAAGGCGTTATCGGTTGCCTTGTGCAATTGGCGCAGAGCTTCATAGCCGATCAGGGCTTTCAGCTGGCGGTCGAACTCTTTGCTGTAGCGGGTCAGAGCGCGCAGTTCCTTGGCGGCCTTGGCGTGTTGCTGCTGCAGTGTGCCGGCGGCTTCGGGTGTCAGGCGCAGCATAGGGATGGCTCGGCTCATGCTGCATCCCCCTTCAATTCGAAGCGATCCATCAGCGCAGCCATATTCAGTGCCTTGTCACGTAGGGCAAGCGCCTGAGTTGCTTGGGTTTCGGATCTGACAGCGCGGAAGGTGTCTGCCGCGAGCTTCAGCTTTTCGGCAATGGCCAAAAGGGTGTAGCGGTCTTGCGGTTCCCGGCTCAATAGGAGTTCGGTGCGCATGCATTGATCTGACATATCTTTGAGAGAGGCTGCGTATGCGGCTGAAGCTTCCTCCCGGCCCGAGACGTGCCCGTCGGAATAGCCTTCGTCGTAGCCATCATTTTTGCCATCTGTGAGGCCGCCTCGGTAGCCGACCCAGTAGAGGATGCCGGCGGCGATTACGATGCCGATCAATGCGCAGATTTGAATTGCAGTCATGTGGTGTGCTCCTAGTAGTTACGTTGGCTGGTGGTGGCAGCCGTTGGGGTTACTGGTCCTGCTCGGTTAGATCGTTTTGCGGTCGCGGCATGTCCTCGTCTGCTCTGTAGGCGCGGATATCGATCAGTGCCGCGACGTGCTTGATGTGCGCGTACCGCAACGCCTTCACACTGTGATCCAGCGTGGTCACCGGCAGCTGAATCCGGCCGCTGTTGATCGCCTCGGTGAAGGTCTTTTCGTTGAGGTTCTTGAAGTAGTGCACGCGCAGCTTTTCCAGGGGGATAAGAACGTCACCGAAGAGTTGGTGCAGCATCTCGACGGTCGCGCTATCCGGCGCGGGTTGCAGCCGTAGCGGTGTTTGACTGTGGTTGCTCATGGGCGGCGGCCTCCTTGCGTTTGAGTCGTGAAGGGTGGTTCCAGGCATTCAGGCAGTGGCGTTTGGTCAACTCCCGCAGATGCTCCGGCACTTCGAGGAGCGCGGCGTTGCGCTCCTCGCGTGTGCGCATAGCGACGATCTGGCGGGCGTACTCCCTAGGCCACGTCACGGTTGTCTGCCGGGATGGCTGGCAGTTCGAGGCCCAACTGTTCGGCGAGCCAACGGATGCCGGCTTGGCGGACCTTGGTCGACTGGCTGTACTGCATGCCGGCCGTTTCGTGGTACCAGTTGCCATCCTTGACTCGCAGGTACTCGCGGTCCCGCACCGGGAAAGCCGGTAGGTTGCGGTCGTTGAGCAGGCCTTTTTTACGCATCAGCGCGATCAGTTTCGGGCGAGTGAGGCCGAAGTACTTGGCGGTTTTTTCCAGGCTACGCTCCATGCAGTCCTCCTAGGCTGCATGCGCGGCGGGAGTCGCCACGGCAGCGAGATGGGTGATGGACTCGGCCACCATGGAGTAGATCTCCACGTCGCTGCCGTACACCGTGAAGCACTTGGTACGCGGCTTCCTGACGCCGATGCTCATGATAGTTGTGATGCCAGCGCGGGTTTTGTTGCGATGGATTGCCAGGTTGATCGGTTGCTCGAAGCCCATATCGAGACTGAGTGCGCCTCCGGTTTGAACCAGGTCGAATACCTGCTGCTTGTGTTCGGTCTCGAACACGCCGTAGCGGCGGTCTGCGTGCGGCAGAGAGGATGGATCGGTTGGGTTGGTTGGCCCGTTGACGATCTCCTCAATGAAGTCCGCAAGCTTGAGGTGCATCTTCTTGGTATTGGTCAGGGTCAGCGTGTGGCGTTCGCTGCCCAGCTCAACAGTGAAGTGCGTGTCGACTTTGCGGCGCTCGACGTTCAGGCGGAAGGCCAGGGCCTCACGCTGTGTTTCTGCGCGCAGCAGGTGGTTGAAGGTTTGGGTAAGGCTGACCTGGGCCTTGAGCAGGGTCAGGGTACGGTTGTCGAGTTTGTACTTTTTCATGCCGCGCTCCCTCCGCCGTTTGGATCGAAAGGGGCGGGTGCGTAGCGCTGTTTCAGCTTGGGTTTGGACGCGATGAAGACGCAGCCGCAGTCTTGTGCCAGGCGGCGGACTTCGAAGATACGGGAGGGGTTAGCTACGGCCGGATGGACGTGCAGGGTGGCTGTGGTGTGCATGGTGTTGCCTCGCTCTGTGGTGGAAGAGTGAGGAAAATATCAACTATTGGTTGAATTATGTCAACTAATGGTTGATTTCTTTGGTTGTGGTTGCTTCTCTTGCTAAGTTAAGTCTTGCTAATGGCGCGTAGCTACTAGGAAAAAGTCCTATAGCGTCAGGTCCGCCATCATCGAAAAGGAGTGGATATGGAGTCGCCCGGAGAAAATTTGGTCATTAGGATGTGGGATACCCTTATGGGTAAGGGTATTGGAGGGCTGCTGCGGCCAGGCCAGATGAAGAGGGAGGGGTTGGCTAGTATCAGTGTTGATAGGGCTAGGATGCTTATCGACGCACAAACCCAGAGAGACGTAGAAGAAATTAAATCTGGGAGGAAAGATGCTTCAGACTTTCCTCTTGAGCTGAAGTTTGCCAATGCCGATAACATCGCAAATATTGTAAATCGTATTGAACCAAGTCTCAGTATGGATACGTTAATTGAGGTGGGGAATTCTAGAGTTCTAAATGACGCTTTAAGGCATGAAGTTAATACTGCGAATGCTATAATTTTTGCAGAAGAGGTTCTTCGAGGTGATGATACGGAGCCTTCTAGTGAAAAGGTTGATGAGGACTGGCTTTATAGATGGAGGGATTACACGGGTGACGTTTCAAATGCGGATCTCCAAATGCTATGGGGACGAGTTCTTGCGGGAGAGGTTAAAAATCCAGGAACATATTCCTTTCGATGTATGGAGTTTATTCGTAATCTTTCTCAGTCAGAAGCAAAACTGATTGAGGCAATGTGCAGCTTGGTTGTTGATATTTTCATATGGAGGCCGAGCACCGATAAACTCCCGTTACGTATGAGTCAACTCCTAGAATTGGAGGAATTGGGTTTGGTTAGTGGTGTGGCCGGTTCGTTAAGCCTGCAGTATAAGCATACTGAAGCTCCAGGTGCCGGCTGGTCTAAATTGCTACGCTCTAACGGTAAGTGTTTGTATGTGCAGCATTCAGATGAAAGCTCGGTTCTTAAGATTCCTGCTTATGCGATAACTAAACTTGGTATGCAAATTTCTACGTTGGGAAGTTTTAATTCTAATATTGGGTACTTGGAAGATATGGCGAGGTCTTTTGTTGCTCAAGGCTATACAGTGCAAATGGGTGACATAACCGCAGAGAAGGATGGTTATGTTTTATGGGGTAACAAAGTTGTAATTACTTGATTATTCTGGGATGAAAGACCCCACGACTTTTCCGCAAATATGCGTCTCCTCCGTAATGTCGATGATTGGATATTGCGGATTTATTGGTCTGAGAAATTGCCGGCCTGCATCTTCAACTAATATTTTAAATGTGGCCTCATTAGTGCGCGGAACCCTTGCGATCACCCGGTCTCCTGTTTTCGTTTCAGCTTCTGGATCGACAAAAATGATGCACCCTGTTGGGTAGCTACGGCCTGGTCCGGGGTTTGTCATGGAATCGCCAAGAACTTTCAGGGCATAACCACTCTCACTGATCGGGACAGGGCAAGAAAGCCATGATTCGCCGTCATGCTGCTCAAAGTTTGATTCACACCATGCCCCGGCCTGAACCCACGAAATCAATGGGACTTTGCCAAAACGTCGAGTCACCTCTCGGATATTGCTCTCGCCACCTACGCCGAGTTGATAAACATTACTCTCCCCGGTCTGCTCTTTAGGCAAAACGCCATATTGCAGCCATTCCCGCCTTACCTTCAGCCATGAGCACAGCACGGCCAGGTTATCCGCTTCAGGAATAGCTTCGCCATTCAGCCACTTGCTGATCGCTTGAGGGCTTTTTTCAGCCCCAACCTCCAGCAAATGTTTATGAATGTCCGCACCACGTCCCCGGGTGCGTACACCGGCATCGTCGAGTGCTTCGTGAAGGCGCGCCGTGAAAGCTGCCCGTAGCTCGTTCTTATCAACCATGAGTTGATGCTCTCACAGGGGTTGCGCAATAGTCAGTTGATGTTAATATCAACCGCGAGTTGATAAATGGAGGTTGCCATGTTGGACCCCGCAGATTTTCCGAACGCCATCGCGTTCGCATTTGAAGCAGTAGGCGGCATTGGAGCCGCGGCCAAGGTATGTGACAGGAGTTACCAAGCACTCAATAAATGGCGCTTGGCTGCCAGCCTTCCACGCACCGATTACACAGGTGAAACCCAATACGCGAAGCTTTTAGCGACTGCTGCAGAGCAAAAGGGCAACGCGTTTGACGCGGCCTGGCTGCTGAACGCATCGGCGCCGCAGAAAGCTGCAGCGTAGATAGAAAAAAGGCGACCCAAGGGCCGCCCAGTTCCTCCCGGCACACACCACCACAGTGCTGTCGGGTCGCGACGAAGGTAGGAGGGCACACCACATGCAAACCACCTCCCTTTATCGCGCTGCCAAGACACGGATGTCTTGGGTTGCTGCCTTTTCCACCACAGATTAGGCAGCTGTTGCGCCAGAGGTGAGCAACGGATTGTTCGCCTCGGCACGGTGCCGGTTTCGATCCACAGATCTAGCCGGCGTTTGGGCCCTTTCAAGCCACGCGGCAAATGTATCACCACTACACGTCGCGGGGCACTGGCAACTTAGTAGGATTAATGCCATGAGCCGAGTAGCTTTAAGCTGTGTTGATAGAGCGCAAAGGGAAGTCCTGACGCTCGAATTAGCCCTGTACCACGCCGCACGGGATTATCCCGGCGGTGCAGCTGCAATCGCCGCCACCACCGGCCGCAATGCCACCACCCTGCAGCACAAGTTGTCTCCCACCCATCCCTCCCATGCCGTCAACATTCAAGAGTTCGGCGAGATCCTCGAACTGACCAAGGACCGCCGCATTCTTGATGCGGTGCACGCCCTTGTCGGCGACACGATCTGGCAGGAACTGGCTGAGGCGTACACCAACGACATGCCTGAGACCCTGACCACGGGTATCGCCATGTTTTTCCGGCAGGTCGCCGATTTGTCCGAAACCTGGGCTAAGCACATTGGCGACGGCAAAGTTGATGACGGCGAGCTGGCAGAGATCCGCCAGTTGGTGTTTCGCGGCATTCAAGGTTTGTTGGGCATGTACAACCGCGCCCGCTACGTCAACCAGACGACTTGTGGGGTGGAACGTGGCTGATATCGCTGATTTCGCAAATGATCTGGTGCAAGAGCGCATCGATCAGGCCGTTGCTGCACGCTTGGCGCTGATGTCCAACACAGCTCAGCATTCGCTGATGTTCTGTGACGAATGCGATGGCCCCATCCCCGAAGCCCGTCGTTTGGCACAACCCGGTTGCACGCTCTGCATTGAGTGCAAGACCGTCGATGACCAGAGGGCTGCCCGTTATGCTCGATGACGTGCTCAATCAGTTCGCGGACTACGGTCTCGAACCCGCGCAGCCCCTCGTATTCGGAAAGCTCACTCGCTGCAAAACCACCCAGGATAAGGGCAAGGAAAAGAACGGCTGGTACGTCATCCACGAACACCGCACCGAAAAGAACGAGACGCTGATCTTCGGCAGCTTCGGTGACTGGCGCTCCGGCGACACCCAGAAGGTCAAGGTCAAAGCCGGACGCATGAGCCCCGAAGAGCGCGAAGTCATGCGCGCTCGCCAGGAGGATGCCAAGCGCAAGGCCGCCGAGATCGCGGCCAACGCGTCACGTCGAGCGGCCAACCGCGCTGCCGGATTGTTCAAACGCATGCCGGAAAAGGGCAAGAGCGCCTACTTGGATCGAAAGCAGATCGTCGGCTTCAAGGTTCGCTATGCGCCACGTACCGGCGCTTTTTTGGTACCCATGTGCAACGTGCGCGACCAGATCGTTGGCCTGCAGGTGATCTTCCCCGCGAAGCAAGAGGACACCGGGCGTGACAAAGCCTACTGGCCCTACGGTATGTCGAAGGAAGGCGCATTCCACCTGATCGGCCCACACCCTGAACCGGGCGAGCCGGTGCTGGTGTGTGAGGGCTACGCTACGGGCGCAAGCCTGCACATGGCGACTTCGCTGACCGTCGCCATCGCCTTCGACGCGGGCAACCTGCTGCCGGTCTCCAAGGCCATGCGCGAGCGTTTCCCCGGCTGCCCGCTGATCATCTGTCGCGATGATGACTGGAAGACCAAACGCCCCAACGGCGATCCCTGGAACCCTGGCGAAGAGAAGGCCAACAACGCCGCGCTGGTTGTCGGCGGCCAGGTGGTTGCCCCGGTGTTCTCCGGTGAGCGTGAGATCAAGTGGACTGACTTCAACGACCTGCACGTCGCCGAGGGTTTGGAGGCCGTCCGCCGCCAGGTGCTGGCGGTGGTCAAGCCGCCTGCAGCGGGTGGTTGGAAAGACCAGCTCGCCCGCACCGAGAACGGCTCCCTGATCGCGCACATGCAAAACGTCGAGCTGATCCTGGGCAACGACGAGCGCTGGGCCGGTGTCATCGGTTACAGCGTGTTCAGCTCCAAGATCGTCAAGCTGCGTTCTGCGCCATTCGGCGGTGGTGCCGGCGATTGGGCGGACATTGACGACATGCGAGTGATGAAGTGGCTCGCGCAGCAGTACAACCTACGGGTCAAAGCCTCCCATGTGATCGAGGCGGTCAGCGTGGTTGCTCACGACCATGCCTTTCACCCGGTGCGCGAGTACCTGGAGAAGCTGGAGTGGGACCGCGTGCCTCGCATCGAAACCTGGCTCACTGATGTGTTGGGCGTCCAGGCCAGCGAGTACTCGGCCAAGGTCGGCAAGCGCTGGCTGATCTCTGCGGTCGCACGGGTGATGCGCCCAGGCTGCAAGGCAGACTCGGTGATGATCCTCGAAGGCGGGCAGGGTGCTGGTAAGTCCACAGCCATGGGCGTTCTCGGTGGCGAATGGTTCATGGATACACCCTTTGCCCTCGGCGACAAGGACAGCTTCCAGGCGATTCGCGGCAAGTGGATCGTCGAGCTGGGCGAGCTGGACAGCTTCAACAAAGCCGAAAGCACTAAGGCCAA
The DNA here is from genome assembly GCF_013285305.1 of Pseudomonas rhodesiae. NCBI lineage: Bacteria > Pseudomonadati > Pseudomonadota > Gammaproteobacteria > Pseudomonadales > Pseudomonadaceae > Pseudomonas > Pseudomonas rhodesiae. The sequence goes on from NZ_CP054205.1 coordinate 1,912,637, forward strand.
GCAGTTCTTTTCCGCGTCCACCGACACCTACCGCGAGAGCTACGGCCGCAGAACGAATGACGTGCCACGCCAGTGTGTTTTCGTGGGCACCACCAACCAAGAGGAGTACCTCAAGGACGCCACGGGCAACCGCCGCTATTGGCCGGTGTTCTGCAACAAGGTCGATCTGGAACAACTGCGCGAGATCCGCGATCAGCTGTGGGCCGAGGCGTTGTTCTGCTTCGAGGCCGGCGACATCTGGTGGGTGACTAAGGATGAATCGTGGATGTTCGCTGAAGCGCAGGATGAGCGCTTTGTGGTGGATGAATGGGAAGGACCAATCCTCGCCTGGATGGAAGAGTCGCAGATCGGTGAAACCGCTACCGGCAACGAGATCCTGACCCAGGCGCTGAAGCTCGACTTCGGTCACTGGGGCAAACCCGAGCAGATGCGGGTCGGGGCGATCATGCACCGGCTGGGTTGGCGTAAGCGACGCATGCCGGCATTGGCAAAAAGCGGCGTGCGGCCCTGGGCCTATGAAAAGCCTGCGGGCTGGGGGCGTGCGTCTGCGTTGCAGCAGTCGGTGATCGAGGAGCCTTGCTTCGATGATTAAGCGAATCGACGAGATGCTCAAACTATGGGCGCAGGATCTGCACTCACCTATGCCGGAAAACGGGGGAGGGCCGAGTGGCGGCAACATGATCGCCATGCTGATGGAGTGCAAGGGCGAGCTGATACGCGGAACACGGGGTAGTCGGGTGTTGCTGGACGAGTCGGCGGATATCGAGCTGATCGTCAGGAAACACCTGCCGCCTCGGCTTGCCCTGGTCGTGTGGGAACATTACTGCAACCACGAGAGCTTCCTGTCACAGAAGCTTTTGCACTGTGCATGCAGCTCTCGGACTTACTACATGCGTCTGCATGACGCCCATGTGTTCATCCAGGGGATGCTGATGGGGAAAGCCGCGTGACCCTAGGCGTTACTCCGCATATCTTTGTCCTACTGTCCCGCCTTGTCCAACTCGCATTTAGCGTAGTTGGACAGGCGCAGGCCGCGTCATTATTGGCCTGTCCTACCGTCCAACCTTCACCCGCCCCACGCACACATGAGCATAGCGGGCACGCAATCGCGCCCATGGCGCGCACGCGTGCTTTTAGCTTTCTTTCTATACACAAGAGAAAAGGAATAAAGGTAGGACAGTAGGGCAGAGCCCCGTATTCAGGCGCCTGTAGCTGTCCTACTTGGATCCAGAATAGTGGGGCAGGTAAGACAGGGCACCAGAAGCGACAGCCGATTGAATGCGTTGTCCCTGCGTTGCACCTGCGTCATACCTGTATTGCACCCGTATTGCGCCATGGCATTAAAACCCGCTTGCTGCCAGTAAAATCCACCTGTAAAAAGTACCCATCTTCGATAGGTGCGACCGCAAGCAGCGGGACACACCACCACACTGAACCCGGCCATTGCGCCGGGTTTTTGCGTTTATGGGGTAGGGCGATGACGAACGAGCAGCAAGCGCTTATTGAGATGCCGGTCTGGATGGTGATCCTACTGTCCCTGGTCGGCGGGATTTCCGGCGAGGCATGGCGGGCCGACAAGGCGGGGGTAAGCGGCTGGTCCCTGGTCCGCCGCTTGCTGCTTCGGTCCGGGGCCTGCGTGGTCTGCGGGCTTTCCACCATGATGTTGCTGCACGCGTCAGGCATGTCGGTCCTGGCAGCGGGAAGTATCGGATGCCTCACCGCGATGGCCGGCGCCGATGTCGCCATCGGCCTGTACGAACGCTGGGCCGCCAAGCGGTTGGGTGTGTGCGATGTGCCGCCCACGGGCGGCGGTCAGGCGTGATGCGCTGGAGGCCACGGAATACGTGGCCTGTAGGGGCTTGCGCCAAAATGAAGCGCAGAAAGGCCGCCGGGGACCCTGGGGGCATTCGAGGGACACGGGGCATGAAACCCGCGGGAAAGCGTTAGCGGGTGGGCTGCCAGCTTACTGAAATTCAATCCCTTGAAATTGAAAGGTTTCCATTGAAAAGCCGTTGAAAAGGAGGGCTTATGACGGATCCACTGTTCCTGTCTAAAAGCGCTTTCGCGGTTCGCATCGGCAGGACGCCGAGCTACATCACCTGGCTGAAAGACAACAACCGCCTGGTGTTGTCGCCGGATGGCAAGAAGGTCGACGTGCTGGCAACCGAAGCACTGATCCTCGAAACCGCCGACCCCAGCAAGGCCGCCGTCGCGGCTCGACACCAGCAGGACCGGATCCAGCGTGACGTTTACAGTCAACTGTCACCCCTGGTCGAGCCGACTAACACGGCTGCGCCGCAGCAGCCCATCACCGCCAAGGGCCACGACTTCCAGAAGGCTCGCGCCATGCGGGAACACAACCTGGCACAACTGGCTGAGATCGAGCTGCACAAGGCACAGGGTTCGCTGGTTTCTAGGGACGCTGTTGAACTGGGGGCCTACAACGCGGGGCGCCATCTGCGTGACCAGTTGTTCGGCCTGCTGCCGCAGCTGTCCCACAAGCTGGCCGCCATGACCGACCCCTGGGACATCGAAAAACACCTGACGGCGACACTCCGTAAATCACTGGAAGAGGCTGAGCGCATGTCCTCGTCCGACCTTGAACGAGCGATGACAACGAGCTGACCTATGACCATGGAATTTCCTGACGGTGACCGTGCGTACCGTGAGGCGTATTTCCGTGGGCTACGTCCCGACCCAGACCTCTGGATCGACGAGTGGGCCGACGAGTACATGCGCATCCCACGGGACACCGGTGCGCCTGAGCCCGGCCAGTACCGCACGGACCGGACGCCTTACGCTCGCGAACCCATGCGCTGCCTGTCGCCGGCTCACCCGTGCCGGAGAGTCGTCACCATGGTGGCCTCGCAGCTGATGAAAACGCAGATTGCCTTGAACTGGATGGGCGGCCTGATCCATATGGCGCCGTCGAACATTCTGGCGTTGCTGCCCAGCCTGGGCTTGTCCAAGCGGGTTTCCGGGCGGATCAGCAAGACGATCAAGGCGACACCGGAACTGGCGAAGCGAGTAGCGGCCAGCCGCTCACGGGACGCCCGCAACACCATGGACACAAAGGAGTTCGAGGGCGGCGCCTTGTACGTCACCACGGCGGGCTCTGCGGCCAACCTGTCGGAGCTGTCGGCGCGCTACATCTACGGCGACGAGGTCGACCGTTGGGAAAACGATGTGGGCCAGGAAGGTGACCCCATCGTGCTGGCGGAAACGCGTGCTACCAACTTCGGGCGCAACGCCAAAATCTACTTCTCCAGCTCGCCGACGATCAAGGGCGCCTCCCGGATCTCGGACCTGTTCGAGTCCAGCGACCAGCGTTACTACTACGTGCCATGCCCCTCCTGCGGGCATATGCAGGTGCTGGAGTGGGAGCGGCTGTTCTACAACAAGGACTACAGCACGGTTCACTACCAGTGCGCTGCGCCTGACTGCGATGTGCTGATCGAGGAACATCACAAGACCGACATGCTCGCCCGTGGCGAATGGCGTGCCCATGGTAGCGGCGATGGCAAGACGGTGGGCTTCCACCTGAACGCCTTGTACTCGCCGATTGGCTGGAAAGATTGGCCTTCACTGGCCGAGGAGTTCGAAGACGCGAAGAAGGCCCAGGCCAAGGGCGACATGGGCCTGATGCAGGTGTTCTACAACACCCGTCTCGCCAAGGTCTGGGACAGTGCGCAAGAGCAGACCAAGGCCGAAGTGCTGGTCGCTCGGGCACGGCTGGAGACCTACACCCTCGGCAGTATGCCGGTGGGCGTCCTGATGCTGACCGGCGCCGTCGACGTCCAGGCCAACCGCTTGGAACTGATGGTGATGGGTTTCGGTGTTGGGATGGAGCGTTGGGTAGTCGACCACCAGGTGATCTGGGGCGACCCTGCCGATGAGCGCACCTGGGCGGTGTTGGACGAGAAGCTCAAGGCTCGATACCGGCATCCGTGCGGTGTTGCCTTGGCGATCCTGGCGACGGGCGTCGACTCCGGCGGTCACCACACTGACGAGGTGTATCAGTTCTGCCGTGTTCGTCGCTGGCGCAACGTACTCGCGCTCAAGGGGGCGAGCAAGCCTGGTAAACCAGTGATCGCTCAGCGGCCGTCCATGGTCGACGTGACCTGGAAGGGCCAGACCGAACGCGGCGGCGCCGAGCTGTGGTTTGTTGGCACCGACACGGCGAAGGACTGGATCTACAACCGCTACGCCTTCGAGGACGGCCCCGGCTCGCTGCACTTTGCCAACGACCTACCGGACGAGTTCTTTGCCCAGTGCGTGGCCGAGCGCAAGGTCGCCCGCTACGTCAAAGGCTACAAGCGCATCGAGTGGGTCAAGGGCAAGGCCGAACGCAACGAGGCGCTTGACCTGATGGTGTACTGCCTGGCAATGGCGCATTACCTCGGTATCAACCGCTACCAGGAACACGACTGGGAGCGGGTACGCCAGGCGCTGGCTCAGTCCGGCTTGTTTGACGATGTGTTGGGCGTCAAGCCCGTGCAGGGCGAGCGCGTCGAAGCTGACGAAACACCGGCACCGGTTGCGGCGCGTCAGTCGCTTCCAGCGCAGCCAGCTGCTGCACCCGTCGCCCAACCACGACCCGCCGCACCCCCACAACGCCGCAGCTCCACCAGCGGTTACCTGAAGAGACGCTGATATGTCGTTTACCCCGAAGCACCTCGAAGCCATCGAGCGCGCCATCGCACGCGGTGAAAAGACCGTGCGCTACAGCGACCGCACGGTGGAGTACCGCTCCATCGACGAACTGCTCAAGGCCCGTGACGAGATCCGCACGTCGCTGACCAACGCCGCCGGACCGCGTTCTCGCGTGATTCGGCTTACCCACGGAGGCAAGGGACTCTAATGGCCCGACATTATCCGACGCTCACCCGTAATGGATTCTTGCTGCCGTCGAACATCAAGGCCAGTTACGAAGGCGCCGGGGAGGGCCGGCGTTCGGCCAGTTGGGAAGCTACCGACAACGGCATCAACAGCATCAACACCCCGGCCCTGCGCAACCTGCGGGCACGTTCGCGGGCGGCGGTGCGCAATGACCCGTACGCGTTCAACGTCATCGACAAGCGCGCCAGCAACCTGATCGGCACCGGCATCACACCCAGGCCGACCACGGATGATGCGGCCCTGCGCAAACTCAAGCAGCAGCTCTGGGATGACTGGGTGGACGAGGCCGATGCCGATGAGCTGACCGACTTCTACGGCATGCAGGCCCTGGTGGCGCGTACTGTCGAAACAGCCGGCGAGTGCTTTGTGCGGCTACGGCCGCGCAGCCCTAGCGAAGGCTTGGCGGTGCCGCTGCAGCTGCAGGCGCTGGCCCCTGAGTTTGTCCCACACGACAAGTTCGAGACCGCCAAAAACGGCAACGTGATCCGCGCCGGGATCGAGTTCAACCCGGCCGGTAAGCGTGTGGCGTATTGGATGTACCTGTCACACCCACGGGATTCGTCGTCGTTGAACGCAGGCTACAACCAACTGGTGCGTGTGCCGGCGGCGCAGGTGCTGCATATCTTTGAACCGATGGAGCCGGGGCAGTTGCGCGGGGTGCCGCGTCTGGCGCCGGTGTTGAAGCGTTTGCGCAGCCTGGATAATTACGATGACGCGGTGCTGTTCCGCCAGGAAGTGGCAAACCTATTTGCCGGTTTCATCAAGCGGCCATCACCGGAGATGGGGCAACAACCGCGTGACCCTGTCACGGGGCAACTCCTGACCACCGACCGCGACGGCTTCACGCCGATGGTCGCCCTGGAGCCCGGCACCATGCAGGAGCTGGGACCAGGTGAAGAGGTGGAGTTCTCCAAGCCACCGGACGCCGGCAACAACTACCCAGACTTCATGCGGCAGCAGCTGATGGCAGCTGCGGCGGGTTCGGGCACGCCCTACGAGATCCTCACCGGTGACATGCGTGAGGTCAACGACCGGGCGCTGCGGGTAGTGCTCAACGAATTCCGGCGACGCCTGGAGCAACTTCAGTTCGGGGTGTATGTGCATCAGCTGTGTCGCCCGGTGCGGGCGGCCTGGATGGACATGGCGGTGCTGTCCGGTGCCCTGGTGCTGGAGGACTACGCGCAACGCCGCCGCGAATACCTGCGCACGCGTTGGGTGCCGCAAGGCTGGGCCTACATCCAGCCGGTGCAGGACGTGCAGGCACGGCGGATGGAAGTGCAGGCGGGTTTCGGTTCGCGCAGTGAGATGTGTCTGCGTAACGGTTACGACGCGGAAACCATCGACGCAGAAAACGCCGCCGACCTCGCCAGGTCCACGGGCCTCGGCCTCAACTACACGACTCTTGATGCCATCGAGCCGATTGATGACAAGGAATTACCATGAGTAAAAAAACCAAGCCCCGCGTTTATGACAAAGCGGGCAAGCAAGTAAAAGTCGCCGATAAAAGCTGGTACACCTTGCAGGCCAGCGGCGAAGCCGAGCAGCGCAACATCGAGATCTTCGTTTACGGCGAGATCGGCGCCTGGGGCGTCACCGCCAATCAGTTCGTACAGGATCTGCGCGCCATGGATGATGGTGTGTCGCCGGTGATCGTTGCGTTCAACAGCATCGGCGGTGACCTGTTCGATGGCCTGGCGATCCACAACGCGCTGTCGCGATTGGGCGAGCGCTGTACCGGGCGCATTGATGCGCTGGCAGCCAGCGCCGCCAGTGTCGCGGTGTGCGGCGCTCACCGGGTGGTGATCGCGGCCAACGCCATGCTGATGATTCACAACCCCTACACCTTTACCGGTGGCGATGCCGAAGACTTCCGCCGCGTCGCCGATGTGCTGGACCAGACCCTGGAAGCGATCATCGCGGCTTACAAAGCCAAAGCGCCGGACATCGATGAGGCGGAGCTGCGGCGCATGGTCAACGCCGAGACCTGGCTCACTGCCAATGAAGCGGTAGCGTTGGGTCTGGCTGATGAGGTGGGTGACGGCCTGAAGGTCAGCGCCTGCCTCGGCCAGGGCAGCGTGCTGCAGCGTTTCCAGCATGCCCCGCCTGAGTTGCTCGCCCAGCTGGACGATGAACCGGATGCTGAGCCGCAAGAACCGAGCGAGCCACCGGAACCTCCTCCCGTGCTGGATGCAGCCAGCCTGGCGCTGCTGGTCACTCAAGGGTGTGCGGCAGCGGGCATCAGCAATCTGGTAGATCCAATTCTCGCCACGACAAAGCTGGAAAGCGAAGCGGTGATCCAGGCGGCGCTGGCTAAAGCCAAAGTGATGCACGGCCTTTGTGTTGCAGCACGGTTGCCTGAACTGACCGGCGATTTTATCGCGGCGGGCCTGGATGAAGCGGCCGTCAGGGCGCGGCTGTTCGACAAGCTGGTGAGCAGCGGCGGTGGCTTTGAAATCAACAACAGCCTACCGCTGGACGATGACCCAGCCCCAACAATCAAGGCCAAACAGGTCGATACCCACGCTGTCTGGGCCGCTCGTCAGGCAGCACAGAACGGAACCTCGAAAGGAGCAAGAGCATGAAAACCGAATCGATGCACGCGGGCGAGTTCCTGCTGTCCGAAGGCGCTGGCAACATTTCCCGCGAAGCGATCAACGTCGCGGCTGGTGCGGCACTTGAGCCGGGGCAGATCCTGGGCCTGATCACCGCCACCAGCGAGTTTGCGCCGTATCAGCCGACCGCTGAGGACGGCACCGAGAACGCCATCGCGATCCTCTACGGCCCGCTGGGCGAGTCAGATGTTCCTCGTCGCGGTCGTGCTGTCGTGCGCTTGGCCGAGGTCAGCGAAGCCCACCTGACCGGACTCGACCCGGCCGCCGAAAAAGCCCTGGCGTCCCATTTCGTGATCGTCCGCTAAGACGTTCACCCCACTTATCCATCCCGCCGCGTGCGGGATTTTTTGTTTCTGGAGAAAGCCCCATGGCCGATATCGCCATTTTTGAAGACGATGCGTTCAGCGTCTCCTCGCTGACCGCTGCAATCAACGAACAAGAATACCTGCCGGGTCGCATCAGCAGCCTCGGCCTGTTCCGCGAAGAAGGCATCAGCACCCTGACCGTGCAGATCGAGAAGGACGGCGACACCCTGGCCCTGGTGCCAGCGGGCGAGCGTGGTACATCGGGCCTGGTGGTTGGCGGGACCAAGCGTACGTTGATCCCGTTCAACACCGTACACCTGCCGGAGCGCTTCACTATCAAGGCGGATGAGATCCAGGGCATCCGCGCCTTTGGCACCCGCAGCGAATTGCAGGCCGTGCAGGACGTGGTCAATAAGCGCCTGGCGAAGGCCCGTCGCCAGTTGGATGCCACCCACGAATTCCAGCGCATGGGTGCATTGAACGGGCAGGTGCTGGACGCCGATGGCAAGACCGTCCTGTTGGATATTTACAAATCCTTCGGCGTGAATCGCCAGAGGCTGCCGATGGGTTTGAACAGTCCAGATACCGAACTACGGGTCAAATGCGGCGAAGCGCTGGATATGCAGGAGGAAGCCCTCGGCAGCGTCACCAGCTCCGGCTCCCGTGCTTTGTGCGGCAAGAACTTCTGGAACAAGCTGATAGTTCATAAGTCGGTGAAAGAGACCTACCTCAACACCATGCAGGCCGCGTCTCTGCGTGGCGATGCCCGTGAAAGTTTCGAGTTCGGCGGGATCGTCTGGGAGCGTTATCGCGGCAAGGTTGCCGGCGTAGCGTTTGTTCACGATGACAAGGCGCTGCTGATCCCTGAAGGCGTCCCTGATCTGTACATCTCGTCCTTCGCACCGGCTGACTACATGGAAACGGTCAACACACAGGGCATCCCGTACTACAGCAAGATCGAGCCGCTGCCGTTCAACAAGGGCGTGGCCGGTGAGGCCCAGTCCAACCCGCTGCACCTGTGCACGCGACCTCGGGCGCAGATCCTGCTGGAGATGTGACCGTGGCCTTCCGCGAACTGATCGATGATCTCGACGACGTGGTCTTCGACACCTTGGGCGACAGTGCCCAGATCGAAGGCCGCGCCGAGCCGGTGCTGGGCATGTTCTCGGCACCCTGGAAGCAACCCGCGTTCGGCAAGGTCCACTCCGCCATACGCGAGCCTCGCTTTGAGATCCGCGTGAAGGATTCGGAAGGCCTCAGCAAAGGACTGCGGGTCACGGTCGACGTACCGGTTTTGGATGGTGGTGGCGAATACGACCTGCTGCAGCTGGAGCCCAACGGTAATGGCCTGGTGGCCCTGATCTTGAGGAAGCGTCCATGAGCGTCGGCAGCCACGTACAGCAAACCCGCGACAGCGGCATGATCAACATCCAGCCATCGGCGGTGCATTCCCAGGCCCTGCGTGAGTTCGGACAGTTGGTGCCCAAGGCGGCCGCAGCAGCTCAACGCCGTGCGATCAACAAGACGCTGGGCTGGCTGCGCACTCACATTGCCCGGGCCGTAGGCAAGCAGGAACGCATCGCCATCGGCGCCGTCCGGCAACGCCTGCGGGCTTATCCGGTCAGCGGCGGGGTGATGCGCGGCAAGTTGTGGTTCGGGGTCAACGCCATTGAGGCCAGTCGGATCGGGAAGGCTCGGCAAACCCGCGCCGGTGTTTCGGTGGCGGGGCGGCGGTACCAGGGGGCGTTCTTCAAGCAGGTTTACGGCAGCGGTCCAGATATCTGGATCCGCACGTCGAGCAAACACTTCAACGTCACGGACTACCCAGGCAGCACGCAGGGGCGGCGCAGCTCTGGTTTCATCGCGGAAAACGACAACCGCTTCCCGCTGGCGAAAGCCAAAGTTTCGCTGGACCAGGTGCGACCGCACTTCGACAGCTGGGTGAAACGTGCCGATGAGCGCTTGCTGGAGATCCTCAAGCAAGAACTCAACTTTGAACTGCAGAAATACCTCAAGGGGAACGCCCGTGTCTGATCAACCCTTCAGCCTCAACCGTTTATATGAGGCCATCGAGCAGCACCTGCAGGAGCATTTGCCGGGAATTCAGGGCGTGTCGTTCTGGCCGGATCTGTCGGCAGAGACCAGCATCCCCACGCCCGTGGTGCTGCTGGAAATGGCTGAGATGGAACCGGCACCGGAAATCGGCACTGGCGAAACCGCGCTCACCTGCAAGTTCGAGGCACGGATTATCGTCGATTCGATCGGCGCGGATCCGCAACGTCAGGCGGTGCAGTTGGCGTCTCAGCTAGCGGTATTGCTCCGGGCGCAAAGCTGGGGCCTGGAGGTCGACTGTGCCGAGTTCGTGCGGTCCACCCAGGACTGGACCAAGCCAGAACTGGACGGATATTTCGTCTGGTTGGTGGAGTGGGACCAAACGATCTATCTGGGCACCGAAGAGTGGCCGTGGCCGGATGAACCGCCGGGCACGTTGGTGCTGGGGTTCAACGAAGACACCGGCCCAGGCAGTCAGGATAAATACATCAGGCCGGAGGATCTTTAATGAGCTACGCCTCTGCACAGCATGATCGAATGATCGCCTCGATGTTGATGCCTTGCGTGGTGGTCGCCGTGGACCTCACGACAGCGATGGTGCGTGTACAGGCGGACGGCTGGACCAGCGCCTGGGTGCGTTGGCACAGCCTGGCTGCCGGTAAGACGCGCCACTGGCGGGCGCCAAGCCTGAAAGAGCAGGGCGTGTTGTTCAGTCCCAGCGGTGAGCCAGCGATGGGGACGTTTATTCCTGGGTTGTATGGCAATGCCGGTGCGCAACCCGACAATCGCGATCACGTCGAGGTCTGGCGTTTCGACGATGGCGGCTCTCTGGTCTACGACTGGGAAGCCAGCAGCTACACCATCGATCTGCCCGCCGGCACTGTCACGATCAAGGTCGGCGGTTCTGTGCTGGAAATTACGCCTGACGCCACCACGTTGGTGTCCGGCGAGATCAACCTGGTGGGCGTGGTCACCATTGACGGCGCCACTCAGATCAATAGCACATTGAATACAACCGGCAATATCAACAGTGCCGGCAAGATCATCGATGCCGCCGGAAACAGCGCGAACCACACGCATTGATACACAGGTTTATACAACCCGCCGAGGGCGGGTTTCTTCGTTTTTGGGAGCTTCGTTATGAGCAAGAACAAACCTGACGGTCAGCCGATAACGGTCATTGAGCCGCCGGCCTCGACGATGTTGGCAGCGAGTGACGGTGTGGTGTTCCTCGACCAGATTTACACCTCGCGCACCCTGATCCTGCCGGATGGACGTGCGGCAATGGTGATCAAGGGCCGGATCAGTGCGAGCGACGACGTGCTGCATAACTACCTCTCAAAACATGCCGACTTTAGGCAAGTGGAGTAACCCTGATGATCGGAATGGATCGCCGCACCGGCCAACCGTTGTCCGGGCTCGACCATCTCCGGCAGTCCATCGAAGACATTCTTTCCACGCCCGTGGGCAGTCGGCGGATGCGCCCGGAGTACGGCAGCCAGATCCGGCGCTTTGTCGACCTGCCAGTAAATGCAGGCTGGAAAAGCGCGGTACAGGCCGAGGTAGCGCGTTCGCTCGGGCGTTGGGAGCCGCGGCTAAAGCTGGAGCAGGTGCAGGTCGTCGCCATTGTCAGCGGACGCATCGACTTTAAGTTAACCGGTGATTATCAGGGCGAGCGCTTGCTGCTGGAGGTGTCGGCATGAGTACGGTGGATCTATCGGCATTGCCGGCACCGCAGGTGCTGGAGTCCCTGGATTATGAAGCGCTGTATGAGGAAGGCCTGCAGGCTTTTCGCGGTTACATGGGCGACAACTGGTCGGCGGCGCTTGAGAGCGATCCGGTGGTCAAGTTGGTGGAACTGGGTGCCTACGGCAAGATGCAGAACCGGGCGCGGGTTAATGACGCGGCCAAGGCATTGCTCTTGGCCTATGCGCAAAAGGAGGACCTTGATCAGCTCGCGGCCAACGTCAGGCTCAAGCGTCTGGTGATTCAGCCGGAAAACTTGCTCGCAGTCCCGCCGGTTGAAGAGGTCAAGGAGTCGGACGATGCGCTGCGCGAGCGTATCCAACTGGTCTACGAGGGCCTGACCACGGCTGGGCCGCGCAACAGCTACATCTTCCATGCTCGCAACGCCTCGGCGCTGGTGGCTGATGCGACGGCGGAAAGCCCAGCGCCGGCCGAGGTCGTGGTCACGGTGCTTAGCCTTATCGGCAGTGGGCATGCCGATCAGGCGTTGCTTGATCAGGTGTTCGCGAAGCTGAGCGACGACGATATCCGGCCGGTGGGTGATCGATTGACGGTGCAAAGCGCCGAGATACTGGAATACCGGATTGACGCCGTGTTGTATCCAGTCGGCGCCGGTCCGGAAAACGATGCGATCCTCACCGAAGCTATCAAGCGCCTTGCTGCCTGGATCAATCCACGTAAACGCCTGGCTTTGGAAATCGCTCGCTCCGGGGTCGACGCCCAGTTGCACATCAGCGGTGTCGGTCGGGTCGAGCTGAAAGACTGGGTCGACCTGAAACCGACCAAATACCAGGCGGCATATTGCACCGGGTACAGCGTGGTTCTAGGAGGATGACATGAGCAGCTTGTTACCTCTGAACAGCACGCAGCTGGAACGCGCCATTGAAGCCGCGCTGGCCGAAAAGACCGAGATCCCGCTGCGCACGTTTTACAACCCGGATACCTGCCCGGTGCACTTGCTGCCTTGGTTAGCGTGGACTTGGTCCGTCGACCGCTGGGATACCCGCTGGCCCGAAGCGGTCAAGCGTTCAGCGATCCGCTCGGCGTTCTTCGTGCATGCGCACAAGGGCACCATCGGCGCACTGCGTCGCGTTGTCGAGCCGCTGGGCTACCTGATCGAGGTGCTGGAGTGGTGGCAGACCGCGCCCAAAGGCATTCCCGGCACCTTTGCGTTGAAAGTCGGCGTGCTGGATACCGGCATTACCGAAGAGATGTATCTGGAGCTGGAACGGCTGGTGGACGACGCCAAGCCTGTCAGTCGCAAGCTGACAGGGCTGGCGATCAGCCTCGAAACCCAAGGCGCTTTAAACATTGGTGTCGCCATGTATGAAGGCGATGAAATCAACGTCTATCCGCCGATGCAGCGTGATATCGAAGTCACCGGCTACATCGGTTCGTCAGGACGTGAGCACAGCATCGACACCCTGGACGTGTACCCATGATCGACCTTAATTCACAATTCTTTGCCATCCTCACCAAGGTGGGTGAGGCGAAGCAGGCCAACGCTGATGCGTTGGGTATCCCCTGGAATATTTCACAGATGGGCGTGGGAGACGCACACGGCACTGATCCTATCCCGAATCGTCTGCAGACGAAGCTGATCAACGAGCGTCGTCGGGCGCCGTTGAATCAGTTGATGGTTGATCCACTCAACCCCTCGGTGCTGATCGCCGAGCAGGTAATTCCTGCGGATGTCGGCGGTTGGTGGGTGCGAGAGATCGGTCTCTACGACGCAGACGGCGACCTGGTAGCGGTCGCCAACTGTGCGCCGAGCTTCAAACCGTTGCTGTCGCAGGGCTCTGGCCGCACGCAGATCGTGCGGATGAACTTCATCATTTCCAGCATCACCAACGTGGTGTTGAAGATTGATCCCTCGATTGTGTTGGCAACGCGGGAGTACGTGGACCGCTCGATTGAAGCGGTGCTGCCGGCGGATAAAAAGGCGGGGACCTACACCCAGGTTACGATCAACTCGCGAGGCATTGTGGTCTCGGGTAAAAACCCGACTACGCTTGCGGGCTATGGCATCACCGACGCCTTGCGCGTAGGTGTAGTGAGCCAGCAACAGCCGGTGTTGGCAGCGCCTTTGCCAGGCGGCACGGATGGCTCTGGCAACGGTGGAGCCCTTCAGATTCGGGAGGCCCAGGGTGTCGCCAACACCAAGGCGGACTTGTCGTATGCGCCGCGTATTCTGTTTCATTGGCAGGGACAAAAGGCCAAGGACTTGGCCATGTCGAGTGTCGGTGACCTGCTGTGGGGTGGTAGTACTCTGTGGCATGCCGGTAATTTCGATCCCGCAAGTAAGGCGAATGCGGACGACGTCACCGCTGCACTGACGCAGAAAGCCAACAAGGCCACAACGTTGGCTGGCTACAGTATCGGAGACGCCTATACCAAGGAGCAGACCGTCGCCGAGATCACAGCGGCGATAAAGAAGTTGGTCGGTGCAGCTCCTGAGCTGCTGGACCAGATTGATGAAATTGCAAAAGCCATCGGCAACGATCCCAACTTCGCCGTCACCATGATGCAGGCCCTAGCGCTGAAGGCCGATATCCTGACGTCGCTGAGGGTAGGCACGACCAGTCGACAGCGTCCGGTGTTGGCTGGAACGGTGGCGGCAGGAGAGGACGGAGGCACGGACGGTAAGGGTGGCGCGATTGAGATCCGGGAGATCAACGAAGTCGGTGGCGGCCAGACCGATCTGAAATGGGCGCCTTCCATCCTTTTCAATTGGTCCGGCAAGTTTGCCCGCTACCTGAAAATGTCGGTGCTGGGCGACCTGATCTGGGGGGACAAAAAGGTTTGGACGGAAGGTAACTTCATCCCTCCCACGGCGGTACTTACGGCGAGCGGTCGTCTGATGATCCCGACCAGCAGCGGCGTGTGGTATCTCCAGTGGTATGAGGGGCCGCTCGCAGGGGCTGAAACGGTAGCATACCCGGCAATCAGCCACCCTGTACCGTTTCCGAACGAGTGCGTATTTGCTGGGCCGTTTACCCGCTCGACTTCTGGTAACACGCTTTCTGACCAAATGTTCCAGATGGAATATTGGGACCGTCTGGGTGTGAAAGTCTTTCCGCAGTGGTTTGGCACGGGTAACCAGTCACTCGTTAAACCCCTGATCATTGCTCTTGGACGTTAATCATGATCAACAAAACCAAAGGTGCTTCCACGATCTATTACAGCGCCAAGGACTGTGGCTTTGTGTTCCTTGCTGAGCGGGCAGCCTATGACGCAGCAGGCACGTGGCCGAGCGATGCCATTGAGGTGACCGAGGAGGAATGGCGGATGTTCGGCCAGCAACCACCACCGCCCGGTATGCGGCGTGGCAGTGATGACCAAGGCCGACCGGCATGGGTTACGCCCAAACTCACCGTTGAGGAAGCTACCGCACATGAGCGTGCCTGGCGAGATCGGCAGTTGAGCGGCTCTGACGCGCTGGTGACCCGTCACCGCGATGAACTGGAGGCTGAGCGCGACACCACTCTGACCGCAGAGCAGTATCGAGAGCTGCAGGCGTTCCGATTGCTACTGCGTGACTGGCCTGTGGCCGAGCATTTTCCTGATGTGGAACACCGCCCGGTCGCTCCGTCATGGCTCACTGACCAAACCGAATAACGCCCCGCATCGTCGGGGCGTTTTTGTATCCCCCGATCAACCCCTAAGCCCCGCCAACGCGGGGCTTCGCTATTTCTGGAGACCGCACAATGAGTGCAAGCGGATTTTTTCACGGCGTCACCGTGACCAACGTCGACACTGGCACGCGGCCTATCGCGGTGCCGTCATCGTCCATCATTGGTTTGTGTGACACCTTCACGCCTGGCCCTGACGCAAGTGCGTTGCCCAATCAACTGCTGCTGATCACCCGCGAAAGCGAAGCCATCGCCGCCTGGGGCGCAGACGCGGCGATTACCAAGGCGGTCCAGGCTATCTACGTTCGCTCTAAGGCAGTGATCGTCGCCTGTGGTGTGGAGAAACTGGCGGATGCTGCAGCGCAAACATCAGCCATCATCGGTGGCGTTTTGGCGAACGGCACCCGCACCGGCATGCAGGCGCTGCTCGATGGCAAGAGCCGCTTCAACGCACAGCCTCGCTTGCTGGCCGCTCCGAAGCACACCGCCACGCTGGCGACCGCGACGGCGCTGGTAGCGCTCAGTGAAAAACTGCGCGCCCTGGCGATTATCGACGGCCCCAATACCACCGACGAAGCGGCCATGGAGTACCGCGAGAACTTCGGCAGCAAACGCGTGTTCCTCGTCGACCCTGGTGTGAAGTTCTGGGACACCGCGCTCAGTGCCACCATCGACGCACCCAGCTCTGCCTGGGTCGCCGGGCTTTTCGCCTGGACCGATTCGGAGTACGGCTTCTGGGCCTCGCCGTCGAACAAGGAATTTGTTGGCATTACCGGCACCGGCCGTCCCATCGAGTTTCTGGACGGCGACGAGACCTGCCGGGCAAACCTGCTCAACAACGCGCAGATCACCACCATCATCCGTGATGACGGTTACCGACTGTGGGGCAACCGTACCTGTTCCAGCGATCCGAAGTGGGCGTTTGTCACCCGCGTGCGGACCATGGACATCGTCATGGACGCGATCCTTTACGGCCACAAATGGGCGGTCGACCGCTCAATCACCAAGACCTACGTCAGCGATGTCACCAACGGCCTGCAGGCGTTTATGCGTGACCTGAAGAATCAGGGGGCGTTGATCAACTTCGAGGTGTTTGCCGACCCGGAGTTGAACACGGCCAGCCAGCTGGAGCAGGGCAAGGTGTACTGGAACATCCGCTTTACCGACGTACCGCCGGCGGAAAACCCAAATTTCCGGGTCGAGGTCACCAACCAGTGGCTGACCGAAGTCCTCGATACCAACGCATAAAGGAGAGCCGCAGATGGTTCCGCAAACGCTTTACAACATGGCTGCCCACATCGATGGCGTCAGCTTTGCCGGGGATATCACCACTGTCACGCTCCCCAAGCTGACCTTGAAAACCGACGAGTTTCGCGCCGCAGGAATGGACGCCCCGATTGAGATGGACCAGGGCATGGAAAAGTTGGAAGCCAGTTTTGCCGGCAAAGGCGTGCGTGCCGAAGCCATGAAGTTTTACGGCCTGGCTGACCAGACTGCTTTCAACGCGGTATTCCGTGGCTCCTTCAAGGGGCAGAAGGGCGCGACAACAGGCGTCATCGCGACCATTCGCGGAATGCTCAAGGAGATCGATGGCGGTGACTGGAAACCGGGGGATTCAGCCGAGTTCAAGTACGCCGTGGCGGTCAGCTATTACAAGCTCGAAGTGGCGGGGCGGCTGATGTACGAAATCGATCCGGTCAACTGCGTCCGGGTCATCAACGGTGTGGACCAACTTGCCAGCGTCCGTCGCGACCTGGGCCTGTAACGGAAACGTATCCTATGAAAAAGCTGAAAACACTCAACGAGCTTCCGTCCTGGCTCACACTTGGTCCTGATAGTGCGACGGTCACGCTGTCGCGTCCATATGATATCGATGGCGACAAGGTCGACGGGTTGACCCTGCGGGCGCCGTTGTTGCGTGAAGTGCGTGCCTCGGACGCTATCGGCGGTGACGACGCCGTGCTGCGTGAAATGACTATTCTCGCGTCCCTCTCGGATGTCGGTACGAAGGATCTGGATGGGCTCAAACTGACGGATTACGCACGCTTGCAAGCCGCCTACGGGCAGTTGCTGCGTGACACGGGTATATCCGACGACGAAGGCGCAATGCCCGCGTGGCTGGTGGTTGATCTCGAACGCGCAATCGTCACGCTGTCCAGGCCCTACGAGATCAAAGAGATGAAGGTCGACCGCCTGACCTTGCGCGCTCCTACTGTGAGTGACGTCCGTGCCGCGACGTCTGCTTCCAATGGTGACTACGATCAGCGCGACGCAATCATCCTGGCCAACCTGACTGAGTCCGACATCAAGGATATGGAGGGGCTCAAGCTGACGGACTACCAGCGGCTGCAGGCCGCCTACTTTCGCCTGGTGCAGGATGACGGGGTTTAACGCCTCCCTGCAGAAGCAGGTAGCGAAGCGCCTGGCTACGGAGTTCAACTTCGCGGCCAGCGAAATCGAGTCTATGCCTTTTTCCACGATGATCTGGTGGCTCACGGATTGAGCCCCGCATCCCTACCTGGAGTGTTCTTATGGCAAACAACCTGGCGCTCGGCCTGGTCATCGGCGGCGTCGTCAGCTCCACGGTCGGCGCTGCCTTCAAGGATGTCGAAGGCCGCATCAAGAAGCTTGGCGAAACCGGCACCAAGGCCCGTGTGCTGCAGAGCACCATCGGCGACACCATCCGCTTGCGGGACGAATGGAAAAAGGCCCACGACACCGGTGCCGCCTCGGCTGACGGCCTGCTGCGAAAGCTGGAAGGCAACCTCAAAACCCTGAAAGAGCAGGGTATTGAGGTTGGAAAACTGCGTAAGGAGTACCAGGCCCTCGGCCAGGTAGCGCGTGGCGCCGAACTCAAGGCGCTGGGGCATACGCAGATCCAACAGGGCAAGGAGGGCATGAAGAACTCCCTCGGCAAAGCGACGGCGCTTGCTGCATCGTTGGCGATTCCGACCAAGGTCTCTGGCGATTACCAGGCGCAAATGCGTCAGATGTCACTGTGGGCTCATACCGCCGGTACGGATGAAGAGGCCGCGATGACTGAGGCGATCAGCAAGGTAGCCGCAGACAAAGGCATGAGTCAGAAGCTGCTCGCTGGTGCTGTTGGCGCATTGATCGAAAAGGGCGTCGAGTGGAAGGAATCCACTAGTTACGCCGGGCAGATCGCCGATCTCATCGACGGACAGGGCATGGAGCCCGAAACCATCGCAACCTTGATCAACTCCTTCAAGGAGGCCGGTGTTAAGCAGGCAGATATGGGGGCCATGCTGGGACAGGTTGCGGCGGCCGGTGATATCGGCGCATTCGGTCCAAAAGACATGGCGCGGTATCTGCCGTCCATGCTCGGCAACATCAAACGCCTGGGCATGGAAGGCCCTGAAGCTGTGCGCTTCCTCGGTGCCAGCCTGCAGTCGCAGTTCTCGCAAACCCAGGACGCGGCGGCAGCGGCCACCAACATGGACAACCTGCTCAACGCCGTGATCAGCAGCACCAGCCAGGAACGGTTTGCCAAGGAAGGTTACGACCTGGCCGGCTCGATCCTCGCCGCGACCAAAAGCGGTAAGGCGGCGAACCCGGTGGACGCGTTCATCATGCTCAGCGAGCAACTGATCAAGAAACAGGATCCGGCCAAGGCCAAGAAGATCGAGGCGCTCAAGGCCAAGATCAAGGCTTCGGCGGATGGTAGCGCAGAGGAAGAGCAGGCCATGGTCGCCCTGACCGAGGCGGCCGGGCTGGCGAATATCGTCAGCGATCAGAGTGCCAGTGCGGGTTTGCTCGCGCAGATCAAATACGGCGACAAGATCAAGGCTGACATGTCGACCATCAAGAAGACGGATGG
Source organism: Pseudomonas rhodesiae (assembly GCF_013285305.1). Lineage (NCBI taxonomy): Bacteria > Pseudomonadati > Pseudomonadota > Gammaproteobacteria > Pseudomonadales > Pseudomonadaceae > Pseudomonas > Pseudomonas rhodesiae. The sequence continues at coordinate 1,931,721 of NZ_CP054205.1, forward strand.
TAAGGCCAAGATCGAGGCGGATGCGGCGAAGGCTCGTGAGACGTCCAACCGGAAGTGGGCAAGCGCTACGGCCGGTATTGAATCGTCGATGACACGTATTGGTGATGCGGTGCGGCCGCTGACGGACATCGTGGCGGATGGGCTGGCGAAGGTTGCGTACGGGCTTGGAGAGCTGGCAGGGAAGTTCCCGACTGTCATCAGCGGTGCGACGGTGCTGGCAGCCGGTGTCGTCGGCTTGGGCGCTGCGATCAATGCAATCAAGATCGGCAAGGGATTACTGAACGTTGGGCGTGGTTCGTTGATGGGCAACCCGAATGTGATCCAGCGGGTGTTCGTTACCAACCCCTCCGGCGGCGCTGGTGGGATTGATGGTGGAGATGGGAAGCGGCGCCGTGGCAAGGGTAAGCGTGGGCGCGGTGGTCGAGGGGCTGCCGCCAGCACTGCTGCGGCTGCAGCTCCGCTTGGCGCTACTGCTAGTCGTTTCGCGCCCAAGGCTATGATGGGCAAGGGGCTCGGGTTCGCCAAGGTCGGGGCGCCTATGGCGCTGATCGAGGCTGGGTTGATCGCTGCTGATACCTACCAGAATGCAGAGACCCGCGACGAAAAAGCCGAAGGCTACGGCAACGCTGCAGGGACATTGGCCGGCACGCTGGCTGGTGCTGCTGCAGGTGCGGCAATTGGTTCGGTGGTGCCCGTGATCGGCACCGTCGTCGGCGGGTTGATTGGTGGGTTCCTCGGTAGCTGGGGCGGCGGTGAGCTGGGCAGTGCGGTGGGCAAGGCTGCCTTCGGTGGACAGGATAAGCCGATTGAACGCTTGGCTCAGCCCTCACCGCTGCTACTACCGAAGCCCAGCGGACCAGGCATTACACGGTTTGCGCAACTTGCGCCGAGTTCGGCTGCCGGTCCGTTGATGGGGGACGTTGCCCGTTCGTTGACGACGGGGCCATCAACCGCAGCAGTGCCTGCATTGCTCAGTGCCGGCGCTGCCGCGAAGCCGGATCCTGCTCGCGTTGAGCAGGCCTGGACGTTCGCCCCAACCATGCCCGTGACAGTGCAGGGCGACGTCAAGGATCCACGGCAACTGGCGCAGGAAATGATGCCGTACATGCGTCAACTGTTCGAGGAGTTCAGCCGGGAACAGGCGCGGCGCAACTTGTTCGATGCCCCTCACGTTTGAGGAATTCTCATGGCTTACATGGAGCAACTGCAATCCGGCTTCAAATCCCTGGTCCAGGCCGGGGAGGCAGGCCGGCATAGCATCGACGGCATGATCGGGCCGGTGAACGGTGCTATTGGCGAAATCACCGGGGCGGCTGATGAACTCTCCAGCATTCCCGGTGTTCCGCCGGACGTGGGCGAAAAGCTGCAGCGGGTGATGCGCGGGATTGATGCGGCGCAGTCCAAGGTCGGCGCGGTCTTGTCGACCTACAGCAAAACGACCCATGCGATATCGGCCATTGATGAGCGCCTGGGCACCTTGAAAGAACAAACCGCCCGGGCCAGCACGGCGATCAACCAGATGGCGGGCAAGGTCAGCCCAAGCCTGGCGAACATCTTGCCCACCAGCGCCTTGGCGCCGAACGCTACACCTTTGGCGGAAGCAGTGAAGCCGTTCCCGCATCTATTGATCCTGCAGCCGCTGCAAACCAACGCCCAGCCGTTCTATTTCAACCTGGACACGGCGGCGTTCGACGAACTGCGCCGGCAGACGGAATTCCGCTGGGCCTCGCAAGAGCGCCTCAGTCGTCGACCGGCGCAGCAGGCCGTGGGCATGGGGGAGGAGAAACTCAGCCTAAAGGGTGCGATCTTCCCCACGTTCAAAGGCGGCCTCAAGCAATTGGACACCCTCCGTTCCATCGGTGCCCAGTTGCTGCCGTTGAACCTGACCACCGGCTACGGCGTAGTCCTCGGCACCTGGTGCTTGCGCAGCCTGGAGGAAGAGCAGGGCGCGTTGCTAGCTGGCGGGATCCCGCGCAAGCAAACCTTTAGTTTGGAGTTCACACGCTATGGCGATGATATGCAGAACGTCTGACGGCGACCTGCTGGATACGTTGTGCTATCAGCATTACGGGCACTTGAACGGTACGGTCGAGGCGGTGTTGGCGACCAATCGGTTGCTGGCGGATGAGCCGCAGCCGTTGCGGGCAGGCTTGTTGATCAACTTTCCTGATCTTCCTGAGCCCATGGATGAGCAGGTGCAGTTGTGGGACTGATGGCTCGTTGCCCATAAAATCGGCACGCTGATAGACTCCCTCGCTTATTTGCATGCATGGAGTCTTCTATGGAAAGAGTCAGCGAAATTCGGCTGGTTAAAAGGAGTTTTTGGAGCGAGCTTAGCTACCGGTCAAACTGGTTTATCTTCGGTCTGATCGCTTGCATTCTTTTGGCGTTCATTCCTATTGTTGGTTGGTTCATGGCTGCCGGCGTATTAGTGGCGATGGTGTGGAAAACCTTCGGCCTCAGGGAAAGGCAAAAGGTCGGAGATTGTCCTGTTTGTACCCAAACGCTGCTGATTGAGTCCAAGGTTGAAGGGATCGATTGCCCTGTGTGCCAAAGCTACGTCGAAATTAATGACAACAAGCTGGTAGTCGAGAGCTGATATCGCGTACCGCTACACCAGATCAAGCCCTGCCATCGTGCGGGGCTTTGTCGTTTTTGGAGGTTTACTATTGAAACCAATCTTTCGAATTGTCGCTGACGGCGCTGACATAACGGCGCTGATCAACGACCGTTTGCTGTTGTTGCGTACCCTCGACAAGCCCGGCATGGAGTCGGACGAGTTCGAGCTGCGCATTGATGATCGCGACGGCGCCGTGTCCCTCCCCAAAAAAGGGGCGGCGATACAGATCTACCTAGGCTACGACAGCAAAGCACTGACTCGCCTGGGTCGCTACACGGTCGACGACATCGAGGTCTCCGGCCCGCCGGACACCCTGGTTATTCGCGGCAAGGCCAGCGACATGCGCGGCAGCGGCAAGACCACCCGCAGTGGCAGTTGGGAAAATGTGCCGCTGTCCAAGATCGTCAGCGACATTGCCGCTCGCAACAGCTGGAAACCTCAATGCCCGGTTGCCACGGTGGTACCTCGGGCGGACCAGTTGAACGAGTCAGACTTCAACTTCATCACCCGACTCGCCAAGGATCACGACTGCACGGCCAAGGTCGCCGATAGCAAGCTGCTGGTGCTGCCTCGCCAAAGCGGGCAGACCGCCAGCGGTAAGAGCCTGCCAGCGGTCACCATCCGACGCAGTGAGGTCAGCCGCTGGCAATTCCGCTTCACCGACCGTACCACGCAGAAAGCCGTCAAGGCCAAGTACCAGGACAAGAAGACCGGCGAGCTGGTCAATCTGATCCTGGACAACGACGACGCGCCTGCCGGGTTGCCGCCGGTTCATACCGACCGGCATATCCATCCGAACAAATCCGCTGCAGAGCAAGCGGCCAAGGCCCGTCTTGCGGCGTTCAACCGCTCGACCGCCGAGGTTCGGCTGGAGATGGTTGGGCGCACCGATCTGTTTGTTGAACGGCAGATCAACGCGCAGGGCTTCAAGGACGGCTTGGACGGTGAGTTTCTGGTCGATTCGGTGGAGCAGGTATTCACCCAGTCCGGTTGGAGCACCACTGTGGAATGCAACGCAGGGAAGAAGGGTAAGGCCAAGGTGGCCGGAAAGAAAACGAAGAAGTCCAAGGAGGTTAAAGTCCTGGAGCTGTAACCGACCGTATCTGCTTCAACACCCGCCGCCATCGAGCGGTCTTTTTTTGCCTGGGAAAAAGCGATGTCCATTACCGAGCAACAACTCCAACGCATCATGCCCAACGCCCGCCGCCAAGCGGGCGTTTTTGTATCCGCGCTAAACGCGGCCATGACCAATCGCAAGATCGATACACCCAAGCGCCAGGCAGCCTTCCTCGCCCAGGTCGGCCATGAGTCCGGCCAGCTGCAGTACGTGCGTGAACTGGGGAGCGATCAATACCTCAGCAAGTACGACACGGGCCCGCTGGCGGCGAAGCTGGGGAACACGGCGGCAGCCGATGGTGACGGCCAACGGTATCGCGGCCGTGGGCTGATCCAGGTCACCGGCCACGACAACTACCTGCGCTGCAGCTTGGCGCTGTTCGGCGACGAACGATTGCTGCGCACGCCTGAGCTGCTCGAGCAGCCGCAGTGGGCGGCTGAGTCAGCGGCGTGGTTCTGGTCGGTGAATGGGTTGAATGCGCTCGCGGATCAGGAGCAATTCAACACCATCACCCGGCGGATCAACGGCGGGCTCAACGGTTTGGAAGATCGTTTGCAACTGTGGGCCAGGGCGAGGGTGGTGTTATGCGTCTCTTCGACCTGATCCCCACGCAATACCGGATTGCGGCGGTCGGCCTGCTGCTGGTGATGTTGGCCGCCGGATCGGCTGCCCTGGCCTGGACCGCTCAAGACTGGCGCTATGGCAAGCAATTGGAGCACCAGGCCCGGCTCCATGCCGACACCCTCGGCGAGTTATCCCAAGCCGCTGCCACCCTGCAGCGCAAAGAGCAGGACAAGCGCTTTGCCCTGGAGCAGCGCCTGCACAACAACGACGAAACACACCACAAGGAATTGACCGATGAGCAAACGAAGCAGGCTCGTCTGCGTGATCGCCTGGCTACTGCTGATCTGCGGCTGTCAGTCGTTCTCGCCGCCACCGAAACCACCGGCAACTATGCAGTGCCAACCACCACCGCCACCGGCCGCGTGGTTCATGGCGCCACAAGAGCCCAACTTGACCCAGCGCATGCTCAACGAATTATCGGAATCACCGATGCCGGCGACCGAGGATTGATCGCCCTGCGGGCCTGTCAGGCTTATGCGAGAGACATTTCCCGCAACTTGTGAGTCGAGTGTTGGTAAGGCAGATAACCTTAAAAGGTTATCTGCCGAAGAGAGTTACTACACGGCAGGGGCAATTTTACTTCCTTGTAAAGTTATTTCTATGTGAGGTGCGCCCTCTACAGTGCCTGATAATGAGATTGTTCCATTTTCATAATCGATATTGCCAGCCGCATTCAATGTGTAGTTGTCGAGGCCGGTAACGTTAGTATTGCCCTCGCGCCACATGCTGACTCTGAATTGCCCTGTGAAGGGCCCTGAAACGGTAGGGACGGCCCCTTGATAGAGATAGTTTGGGTCTCCGCCGTTAGCTGATCCGTTTTTGATTACAACAAGGCCGCCGCCATTATCTGGGCGGTTCGATCTAAAGTTTACTGAAAATATACCGTTCGACATTTCATACTCCTAGTGTGATGGCGTATTGATGCTAGCTGATTGTTATGAATATGCAATTTTCTAGGGGAGAGATAAAAAACGAAATGTAACGATATGTTTGATTTACAAAAAGAGCGATCCAATTAGATGCGTCAACATCTAAATGGATCGCTGTCCCGCAGATTACCCCTGCAAGTCCAGCCAAGGCTCCTGCTTCGTGCACAAAGCGGAGCGAGCCTAGCACTGTTTATCCATACAGCAAAGGTCTTGCTTCTATGTCTACACCCATCGTCCCATGGATGGGCGGCAAACGCCGTCTGGCCGACCGCCTTATCCCGCTCTTCCCACCCCACGAATGCTACGTCGAAGTCTTTGCCGGCGGCGCCGCGCTCTACTTCATGCGTCCCCAGGCCGCGCCGGTTGAAGTCCTCAACGACATCAACGGCGACCTGGTGACGCTCTACCGCGTTGTGCAGAACCACTTGGAAGAATTCGTGCGCCAGTTCAAATGGGCACTCAGTTCTCGACAGGTGTTCGAATGGCAGAAAATGACCCGCCCTGAAACCCTTACCGATATCCAGCGCGCCGCCCGATTTTTCTACCTGCAGCATCACGCCTTCGCCGGCAAGGTGACGGGGCAGACCTTTGGCACCGCGACCACTGGCCCGGCTATTAACCTGCTTCGGATCGAGGAGAACCTCTCTGCCGCATGGCAGCGCCTGTCCGGCACTTATGTTGAGAATCTCCCCTGGATTGATTGCGCCGAACGTTACGACCGACCGCACACTTTCCATTATATGGACCCGCCTTACTGGCAAACCGCAGGCTATGGCGTCGACTTTCCTTTTGAAAACTACGAGCGAATGGCCGACTTCATGCGGCGCTGCAAAGGCAAGGTTATGGTCAGCATCAATGACCATCCCGATATCCGCCGGGTGTTTGAAGGCTTTCACTTCGAGACGGTAGATATCCGATACAGCACAGCCAACCAGCGCCAAGGCAAAGCCGAGATCAGCGGGGAGTTGGTAATCATGAATTGGGAGCCGGCAGCGTTGGGTGGGCTGTTCTGATAGGCGCCGCCGTTTTGAACCGGTGGCGCGTTGCCCTCACTGAACTAAAGTTGCCCCTGTAGCTCGTATTGCAGTCTTTTAACCTCACATTGGGTAGCGGATGGATAAGCAACTTGCGGGTTTTTCATTTCTGCTTACCCTGGTGTGGATCTCTGCAGTCGCCTTCGTGATGTGGTACCTGAGCTGACCTGTCTGGCTCAATCAGTTCAGGGCCCTGATTTCTAACATTCCCTACGGTCTTGCCTACGGGAAACCATTCAAACTCTTCCGTGGGTTGGCACCGCTTCTTTGCAATCTCCTCCGCTCGCGATGGGGTTATGCCGGGATCAAGCCACTCGTTGGCATGCTCTGGCGTCAGCACCAAAGGGCGCCGGTCGTGGATATCGACCATGCCCTGATCGCTTGCGGCGGTGATAATGACAAAACCATCGCCCTCATGAGGCTCCAACCCTGGATTGACCTGGGCAAGCGCTCCGAAGAACATCGGGCGCCGGCTCTTCAGACGGATGAAATAGGGCTGCTTCTTCTTCGGGTCGTCTGGGTCTTTTACCCATTCATACCAGCCTTCACTGGGCACAATGGCCCGGCCATTCGGCCAGAGCTCTTTGAAGAACTTCCCGGTGGTGACCGTCTCGACCCTAGCGTTAATCGGATCCGGACGTTTTCCCTTCGCCCAGAACGGTGCCCATCCCCATTTCACTGCATCGATATGCAGCCCATCCTCAGCTGTGTGTAGAACCTGCACCCGCGTTGACGGTGCCACGTTGTAGCGATCAATAGGCTGAGCGTCATACCCGCTGAACAGCTCTATCTGCGGGCTCAGCTCTTCAATGAAGATCGCCATTCCTTCGTATTGCACGAATCGCCCACACATACGCACCTCTCCGCTTGTCGAAATTCCCTACAGAAAAATTGACCGCAAGCGTCCTACAAAGTTAACTGTACATTCATACAGTAATTGTAAAAGGCCGCATCATGAGCTTCACCATTCTAGGTCCCATCGCTGAGGTCGGCGCGAAGTTGCCGTTGTGCTCGTTCCAGGTTCCGGCCGGTTTTCCTTCGCCGGCAGCGGACCATATCGAGCAGCACATCTCATTGGATGAGGTCCTGAATATCCGTGCGCCCCACGTGTACCTGGTGGCGATCACCGGTGAGAGTATGCAGGGCGTCGGGATCTTCGATGGTGACCTGGCCGTTGTAGACCGTGCCATTGAGCCGATCCATGGGCATGTGGTCGTGGCACTGCTGAATAATGAGCCCGTCTGCAAGCGCCTATGCAAGCGCGGCCGGGAGGTGGTCCTGCTTTCCGAAAACCCCAAGTTCCCGGCACGCTACGTTCTCGAAGGCGACGAACTGTCGATCTGGGGCGTGATCACCAGCACAGTGCGCAGCCATGTCTAAGCAGCCAACCTTCGCACTGATCGACTGCAACAGCTTCTATGCCAGTTGCGAGCGGGTATTCCGGCCAGACCTGGCGAAGGTGCCCATCGTGGTGCTGAGCAATAATGACGGCTGTGTCATCGCCCGCAGCTACGACGCAAAGCCCTTCATCAAGATGGGCGAGCCGTATTTCCAGATCAAGCACAAGCTCAAGCAGCACGGCATCGTCCCGTTCTCCTCCAACTATGCACTGTACGGCGACATGAGCGAGCGCGTGATGAGCCTGATCGAGGCGATGGTGCCGGCGGTGGAGGTGTACAGCATCGACGAGGCGTTCGCCGACCTGACTGGTATCGGTGAGCTGGATGCTTTAGGCCGGCAGATTCGCGCTCAGGTGCTTCGTTGCACTGGCATCCCTGTCGGTGTAGGTATCGCTCACACAAAGACCCTGGCGAAGCTGGCAAACCACACCGCGAAGCGCCTGCAGTCCCAAACCGGTGGGGTGGTCAACATCACCGACCCGGTTAAGCGTGACTGGGTCCTGCGCAATACGGACGTGGCGGAGGTGTGGGGCGTCGGCCGCAAAATGAAACTCCATCTTGATGCCATGGGTATCAAGTCGGCTATGGACCTGTCCAAGGCTGACCCGTGGACGCTTCGTAAGAAGTTCAGTGTAGTGATCGAGAAAACGGCCAGGGAGTTGGGGGGGGCGCCTTGCCTGGAACTGGAGGAGCCGGATCCACCGAAGCAGGAGATCTGCTGCAGCCGCATGTTTGGCATGAGGCTTACGGAGTTGGCACCCATCAAGGAGGCTGTAGCCACCTACATGATGCGTGCCTCTGAGAAGCTCCGCGCTCAGAAGTCGCTGTGCAAGAAGGTGCGTGTGTGCATCCGCACGGGCATGTTCAATCCGGAGGAGGCGAAGTATGCCAATGGGGTGGTGGTGGATATGCCGTATCCCACCGACGACGTGCGGCTGCTTACTCAAGCAGCGGTGGGTGCGCTTGATCGGATATTTCGATCAGGTTTTAAGTACAGCAAGGCTGAGGTGATGTTGCTGAACCTCTGCCAGCCTGGTGAGTACACCGATGATTTGTTTGCAGTATCACAGCCGGCTGAGGCAACGAGGGTGATGACAGTCATGGACCAGATCAATGAGCGATGGGGTAGGGGCACGCTGCGTTCGGCTTGTGTGCCGGCAGTTCCTGATTGGGGAATGCGCCGCGATATGATGAGCCAAAGTTATACGACGAAGCTTGATCAGCTCTGGTCTGTCGCCTGTATGTAGCGGCGGCTTTCGGTCAATTGCATCCCCTTGGGAAAATGGCTGACGCCTCGCCACCAAGAGTGGCAACCGCCCGGAGAGTTGGGGTCGAAGCATTTTTTCAATAATGGTGGTCTGACCCCTATTTCCTCTCTATTTCCTCCGCTTTCATTTATTAATAAAAGCTATGTGGTTAGTTTTTATATCGGGGGCGGTGCTACGATGGCTGCCATTAGTGCTTCCAAGGTAAAGCGTCTATAAAATTTTATAAAGCTAAGATAAAAAATATAAGAAAGTGTGCTTAGTGTGATGAGAGTGATAATGATGCTTTGAGGTTCTGCTTGGCTATAAGAGAGGTGCCAGGCTGCTACCCAAAATAATATGACTAAGTATAAGGTTAAAGTTCTCATTAAGCCGAAAAGCGCGACGTAGTTTTGCATTTTAGGTGCGTGGTTTTTGGAGTTCTCTAATGCGTAGTGATAGATGAAAAGGAAGTAATTTGTTTCTGTTATTGGTTCTGTAGGCGGGGATTTTAATCCGCTTGAATTCGACATTATCAAGGCAATTTTTTGTTTTGTGATTTCTTTCATCAAGGGATCAAGTTCTTTGTTTAATAGGTTTTTTATGCCGAGTACATAGTTAAAGAAAAAATCTATGGCGCTAATTGGGATTAGCAATAACGCTATTATGCTTCGGATGATATTTTTTTTAATGCTTTCGTTTCCGGTGGTAAAGTAGTTGTTTTGATAGAAGCCTAGTAAAGTTTTCGAGGGGAAGCCGTACATCCAATTAAGATGTTTCTCTACCGTGATAGCTGAAAGAAAATTTATCAGGTGTCCACTGATGTAGGCAAGTAATATCAGTGGGGTATAAAGTTCAATGCCTTTTAGATCTGAAAGGTTAATGAATTTAATTAGTGTGCTTTCTCTAATGGTTGTGTGTGAACCTACACTGATTAGTAAATAAACAAAAAGCGAACCGGGTACAAAGTACCCAAGGAAATCGTAAAATGAGAAAGGGTTTTGTTTGACTTCCATTCTTATTGTTCCATGCCAGTCTACAGAGAGTTCGGGTGACGTTTAGCGTAGCACCGTATGCCGGTACCGAAATCAGTTCTATTTGCCGAAAAAGAAGCTGCGAGCAATTTCGGTGCTCAATTCGTCTGAGATGAGGCCCAATGGATGAGGCACCGTTGTGAGACAGGGCCTCGAATGCAGCATCGAGTTTCGGTGAAATGAGCATATCCTTAGCATTCAAGTAAATGGAAATTTGGCGGCGGCTACGCCATTGCTGAACAAGAGTCGGATAGAGTTGTCATAAGTACTCTGACCATTGGGTTCATGGTGGATGGATTAATAAAGGGTCCCAACCAGTGGTTAATGACGTGATTTTCACTCGCGGCTTCGAGCTTGAACGTTACTAAACAGCTGTTGCTAAATAATTGCTACATGGAGAAAGTGTGGAGCGGCGGTAGGCAAGCAGCGCGGAGGTAGTGGCGATTGGTCGGTCCAATCCATCATCGGGGCGATGGAGAAGCGGCGGGAGAGTGGAGCGGGTTGTAAGAGCATGGGGGGATCTGAGTCAGCGAGGCGAATGGGGCGCAGTTTATCAGGGATGCATCCGAAACGTTGCGCGTTCAAGAGCCTCGTCTCCGTCCGGCAGGAGCCTGAACCCACCCTGTCGCGCATTAAAGTTTCATTATCGTTTCTGCCCGGTAGGTCTACGATCTGCTCAAGCGAGGACCGCCGAGCCTCCAGCCCCTAGGGAACCGAAAATGACTTCAAGCCTTGTCAAAGTCGTGTTGATCGCCGGTGCGTTGCTGTTGAGCGCGTGTTCATCGTCTTCTGCTGTCAACAGCGACCCGTGTTTTTCAGGTGGGTGCCAAGCCTTTGGCGACCACAGCCCCAACAAAGCCGCCAAGATGAATTTTGGCGGCAGTGGGTTGGGGAGCAGTTATGGGGAGTATGGGGCGGGGTTGTTGCATGACGATTGATGGGGTGGTGGGTCAGTCAGTTGTGTATTGACTGGCCCATCGCTATCGGGGGCAAGCCCCCTCCCACAGTTTGATCTCCAGCGGAGCGGGTGGCGTTAGTGGCCGCCTTGCATGCGGCGGGCGATCAGGTAGATGCCCAGGCCGACCAGTGCGGTGGCGGCGCCGATGTAGCCGGTGCTGGTCCAGCCGTACCCGGCGGTGATCGCCATGCCGCCGAACCATGGCCCCAGGGCGTTCGCCAGGTTGAATGCCGCATGATTGGAGGCCGCTGCCAGGCTGGGGGCTTCGTGGGCGATGTCCATCAGGCGGATTTGCAGCGGTGCGGCCAGTGACACCATGGTGCCGACCAGGCCCATGCTCAGCAGTACGCCCCATAACGAGGATGCGGCGACGGGGAAGAACAGCAACACCGCCATCGACCACACCAATATCAGGCCCACCGCGCGAAATTGCAGGCGGTCGAAAAGCTTACCGCCGGCGATATTGCCGATGATCCCGCCCACACCGAAGGCCGCCAGGCCGAAGGGGATCCACTGGGGCGACACCTTGGTCACTTCCAGCATGGTCGGCGCCAGGTAGCTGAATACGCAGAACATCCCGGCAAAGCCAATGGCGCCGATGGCCAGGGCCATCCAGACCTGGGGTTTGGTGAAGGCGCGCAGTTCTTTGCGCGGGTCGCTGCGTTGTTCGTCATGGCGGTGGGGCACGAACTGCCAGACCAGAGCGATGGTGCACAGAGCAATTGCACTCACCAGTGCGAACGCCGAGCGCCAGCCCAGGTACTGGCCGAGGAAGGTGGCGATGGGGTTGCCCAACAACATGGCCAGGGTCAGGCCCATCATCACGCGGGCCACGGCGCCGGCGCGTTTGTCGGTGGGCACCATGCTGGAGGCCACCACGGCGGCAATGCCGAAGTAGGCGCCATGGGGCAGGCCGCTGATAAAGCGAAACGCTACCAGCGAGCCGAAGGTCGGGGTAAACGCGGTGGCCAGATTACCCAAGGCGTACAGCCCCATCAGCAACAGCAACATGTGTTTGCGCAGCAATTTGGCGCCGAGGATCGCCAGCAGCGGCGCGCCGACCATTACGCCCAACGCGTAAGCGCTGATGGCGTGGCCGACCTGGGGTTCACTCAAGTTCAGGTTATGGGCGATGTCGGGCATCAGGCCCATGATGGCGAATTCGCCGGTGCCGATTGCGAACGCGCCCACGGCCATGGCCGCTTCCATTTTGGCGGCACTGCGCGCGGGCAGCACATGCCCGGGTGTTTGCTGGATAGACATGAATCGCTCTGTTTTGATGAAGGGCACGAAAGACAGCCGCCGATGCTACGCAAGCAACGACGAAGGTGTCTAGAACAGCCATTTGCACCAGAGTTCCCGCGCGATTGCCAGGCTGTGACCCCACGTCGCGCCCGTCAGGCTTGACACTGTGGCCGATCCAGCGCGCTAAAGCGGTTGTTTTGGCGTTGTCAATTAGCCAAACAGCGCATAACGGCCTTTTGCCGTGATATTCTGCGCGCCGTCCTGGTCTGGTCTGTTCCCGCAACGTATTCCTGTATACGTTGCGACGGGCGGCTGTCGCCGGGTAGCTGAAGCCAATAATGATAAGAAGTCAGCGCAGAAGGGACATAAAAGTGAAGTCGATACGTCGGCTTTGTGTGCCCACCCTGCGACCCTGAAATGACTGTGCACACCTTGCGGTGCGTTGCCTGGCGCAGCGCGATGGAAGCGTGCCCAGGCGCAGGGGCTGCGGGGCGGATGGCGTTTTATCATAGGTGCTACGGATGTTTAAGAAAGTTAACACTGCCCTGCTGGGGCTGGCGTTGTCGATGGGGATCACGACTGCGCAAGCGCAAGAGCCCAAGAAAGTCGATGTGCTGCTGATCGGCGGCGGCATCATGAGCGCGACCCTCGGCGTATGGCTCAACGAGCTGGAGCCGGATTGGTCGATGGAGATGGTCGAGCGTCTCGACGGCGTCGCCGAAGAAAGCTCCAACGGCTGGAACAACGCCGGTACTGGCCACTCGGCCCTGGCTGAGCTGAACTACACCCCCGAAGACAAGAACGGCAACGTTGAGATCCCGAAAGCGGTCGAGATCAACGAAGCGTTCCAGATCTCCCGTCAGTTCTGGTCCTGGCAGGTCCAGCAGGGCGTGCTGAAGAACCCACGTTCGTTCATCAACTCCACACCGCACATGAGCTTCGTGTGGGGCGATGACAACATCAAGTTCCTGAAAAAACGCTACGAAGCCCTGCAGGCCAGCCCGCTGTTCGCCGGTATGCAGTACTCTGAAGACCCGGCGCAGATCGCCAAATGGGTGCCGCTGATGATGGAAGGGCGTGACCCGAACCAGAAAATCGCGGCCACTTGGACCCCGATCGGCACCGACGTGAACTTCGGCGAAATCACGCGCCAGTTCGTCGCGCACCTGCAAACCACTCCGAAGTTCGATCTGAAGCTGTCCAGCGAAGTGCAGGACATCACCAAGAACGATGACGGTTCGTGGCGCGTCAGCTACAAAAACCTGAAAGACGGCACCAAGACTGAAACCGACGCCAAGTTCGTGTTCATTGGCGCTGGCGGCGGTGCACTGCACCTGCTGCAAAAGTCCGGCATTCCTGAAGCCAAGGAATACGCAGGTTTCCCGGTGGGTGGCTCGTTCCTGGTGACCGAGAACCCGACCATCGCCGAGCAGCACCTGGCCAAAGCCTATGGTAAAGCTTCGGTCGGCGCGCCGCCGATGTCGGTGCCGCACCTGGACACCCGTGTGCTGGATGGCAAACGCGTGATCCTGTTTGGCCCATTTGCGACCTTCTCCACCAAGTTCCTGAAGGAAGGTTCGTACCTGGACCTGCTGACCAGCACCACCACCCACAACATCTGGCCAATGACCAAAGTCGGTATTCGTGAATACCCACTGGTCGAGTACCTCGCCGGCCAACTGATGCTGTCCGATGACGACCGCTTCAAGGCGCTGCAAGAGTACTTCCCGAACGCCAAGCAATCCGACTGGCGTCTGTGGCAGGCCGGTCAGCGCGTGCAGATCATCAAGCGTGACGAAGAGCAGGGCGGCGTCCTGAAACTCGGCACCGAAGTGGTCAGCTCCGCCGACAACACCATCGCTGGCCTGTTGGGTGCATCGCCAGGCGCGTCCACCGCGGCTCCGATCATGCTGACCGTGCTGCAGAAAGTGTTCAAGGACAAGGTCGCCACCCCGGCCTGGCAGGAAAAACTGCACCAGATCGTGCCGAGCTATGGCACCAAGCTGAACGACAGCCCGGAAGCGGTTGCCAAGGAATGGGCCTACACCGCCGGAGTCCTGCAACTGACACCACCGCCTGCAATCCCACAGCGGACGGCACCAACGGCTACCGAGGCTGCCAAGCCTGCGGGCGAGCCAAGCAAACCGGCATCTGACCTGGCGCTGTAAAAAATGCTGTAAGACACAAAAAAGCCCGCTGAACCGGTAACGGTCAGCGGGCTTTTTTGTGGGCATCTGTCAAAGGGTGAAGCCCTGCTTTAACTGCTCATGCAGATCGAGCGCCAGGTAGTTCGCGCTATCGGACAGCAAGTAGAGATGGTGGCGTGGCAGTTCGGGCAGTTGCACCCCTGGAATGTTTTTAGTCAGCCCGGCGCTGATGCGACTTTCTTCGATCATGCCCACGGCCAGGCCGCAGCTGATGGCCGCCTCCACTGCCGTGGAGCTCGCGCTTTCCAGTAGCACCCGGTAGTAGGTGCCGTTGTCCTTGAGCACCCGCATGGCCGAGGCGCGGTAGGGGCAACCGTTCAATTGCACGGCGATTGGCAGCGGCGCCTGTTCGGGTGTTCTGAAATCTTCGGAAACCACCCACACCGGTTGTATCGACCCCAACAGCTCCCCTTGTTCCAACGGCTGAGCGCTGACAATCAACGCCAGATCGATCTGCTCACGGCTGAACATGGTGAACAATTCACCACTGGATCGGGCTTCGACTTCCAGTTCGAGCAGCGGATTGTCGGCGATCAGTTGCGGCAGGAAGTCCCGCATAAAGGCCGGTGCGTAGGAGTCCGGCAAGCCCAGGCGAATTTTCCCCTGCATGCGTTGTGGGGTCAGGGAAGCGAGGAGTCGGTCATGGCTCTTGAGGAAGTCAGTGGTTTCGCTGAGCAGCTTCTTGCCATACATCGTCAGCTCCACGCCCTGATTGCTGCGAATGAACAAACGCTGACCGATCAACGCTTCGAGCTTCTGGATCTGCGTGGTGACCGTCGAGGCGCTGCGGTGCACATGTTGGGCGGCTTCGTTGAAGCGCCGAAAACGGGCCACCGCATGAAAGGTGCGCAGCAGGTCGACATTCAATTGTTTGCTCATGATTCTTCTTTTAAGGATCAGTTGTGCAGATTATTCAAATATACAAAATCATGCTCGCTCCCTAGGCTTTGGGTCAAGCAGGTACGCCGGTGGGTGCCTGATAACAATAAGAAAGGGAGCGCTTATGGATATCAATGAGCTGGTGGTGTCGTCGTTGAAGAACAACCACGGCTTTGAAAGCCCGATATGGACGGTTGAAAATGCCGCTAAATACGCGGCCACAGGCGCTGATTTATCGGAATGGGACCGGTTGGTCAGCGAAGAAATCCTGCACCTGATGACCTCGCTGAATCAGGAGGGCGTCGACCGCGTGGATCTGTGCGCCGCACCCTGTGGCCAAGGCGCATTGGGTCAACTGTTGCGCGCGGTGGCGGATGACCTTGTGGAGCTGGTCGGTCAAGATCGCTTGCATTATGTGGAGTTGGGCCCTGAGCCGATCAAAACCTGCGCGCTGATGCGGCACCTGCTGGAGAACGGCGCTGAGCCGTTGCATTACACCGCCGTTGATATCAACCAGGCATCACACGGGGTCATGCGCCGATCGGTTGAGCCATTGCTCGCAGCGCCGCAAGGGTTTCGCTACTTGTCGACGGATTTTCGCTCGCTGTACAGGCGCCACATCGACTGCGGGCAGGATGTGACGCTGATCACCATGCTGGGGTTTCAGGAAGGCAATGAACTGCCCGACACCATCGGACAGATACTACGGCGTATTGGTGGTGCGCGAACCTACGTGCTTTCGGAGATGCAACTGTCCACTGCCCAGGGTGACGAACACATCCAGCGCTTTTACCGGCACGACTGTATGTATCGATTCTCCGACCTGATCGGCATGAAGCTCGGCTTCCAGAAAACCGGCGAGCACGAAGTGGTTGTTTCAGAAATCGAGCACGGGGTGGATCGCTACCGCGTTGCCGCCACCTTGTTGCCCGTCAGCAAAGGCTCGGCACAGGGCTACCTGTTGACCAATGTCTGTTTGAAGTACACCCGCGAACAATTTACCCGCGTACGCCAAGACTACGGCGGTTGCCGAGTCATCGGCGAGTACTGCAGCGGTGACGGCAGCGTGCTGTTTCAGCTGTCGGAATATTGCGCGGATCACGCGGCCGTCAATTGAGTGAGGCATCACCATGAAAAGACAAAGTGAGCTACCGGTATTCGCCCAAGGCTTCGCGCGCGTCAGATCAGCCTTGCAGGCGTCATTGGCCCCCACATCCCGTTGTAAACATCCGGGCGCATTGCTCGATACGTTGCAACCTTGGCGCGACAGTTATTTGCGAACCGATGGGCCCAGTCTCATCGGGAACCGCACTCTTGCGGACTTGGGCTATGTGGACTCGCCCTTGGCGGTTTCCACGCCTCAACAATTGACGGCCTTGGCCCAGGTATCGGGGCTGTTCAGCGAGCAGGGCATCCTCCAACTGCGGCGTGCCTGTTATCAGTTGGAGGCGGGTTCCAGCACCAGTGACTGGATCATTTCGAACCGCACCCGCGGCGTCACCGAGTCGTCCACACTGATACGCGAGATGATGAACAGTCGGGCCTTTCTGCTGGCGGTATCGCGCATTGCCGGGGTTCCGTTGGTGCCCCATCCGTTCCCGCGGGCGCGTTCCCAGGTCAACTATTTCTATCCGCCCCAGGCACACGACGACAAGGCGCAGATCGGCATGTGGCACACCGACGGCACCAGTTTCGTGTTGAATATTCTGCTGTCTGAGTCCGACGAGTATGACGGCGGCGAGTTCGTCTACTTCGATGGCACCGCTGAACAGTTCGATGTCGAGGAGCTGGACCAGCGTGTGCGCAGTTGCTCGGTCAAATCCAGTGGTGATGCGGTGTATATCTACGGCAGCCGTGTATTCCATGGAGTGCGTCCGCTTATGCGCGGTCGTCGTATGTCGTTGGTGCTGTCGTTTCATTGCCCTTATAGCCAGGAGGATGTGAACAAGTTCTGGCACCTGGCTTCGGACGACGGGGTCTTGCGGACGATCCGGCCGTGGTTCCGTTTACAGCACGACCTGGTGCGGCCGGCCCACGAGCAGTACCAGCGGCTGGGCATCGAGCCGATCACCTTCGCCGATCTCGATCCGTTGAGCGTGGCGCCGTGAGCGCCACTCGCGGCACGCCTCGCATGGGTTATGTGAAGCTGCTGCTCCTGCAGGCGGTGTTTGTCCTGTCCTGGAGTTCGGGCTTTATCGGCGCCAAATTGGGCGCGCAGAGTGCCGGTGCATTCAACCTGCTGTTCTGGCGATTTCTGTTGGTCTCGCTGTGCCTGGGCGTGTTCTTGAATGTGCGGTTGCTCAAGGTTTCCTGGGCGCAGATACGTCATCACGCGGTGATCGGGTTTCTCTCGCAGTTTCTCTACTTGAGTTGCGTTTACGTGGCGATCCAGAACGGGTTGCCGCCGGGGATCGCGGCCATTATCGCGGCCTTGCAGCCATTGATGACGGCGGCGCTGTCAACGGGGAACGCCGGGGAGCGCAGTGGTGGATGGCAGTGGTTGGGGTTGCTGATCGGGTTTGTCGGCGTGTCGATCGTCATCTCGGGGCAATACGGCAGCAGCGGGCAAAGTGTCGGCCTGGTCATGTATCTGTTGCCGCTGGTGTCGGCGTTGGGGCTGACCCTGGCAACCCTGTATGAGCGCCGTTCGGCGCAACAACTCAGCACGGGCCTGGTCTTGCCACTGTTTATCCAATCGCTGCTGACGCTGATCGGGTTTACCGCTGCGGTGTTGTATACCGACACCCTGAGCATTCCCCGTGAGCCTGAGGTACTGATCTCGATTGTCTGGCTGACGGTGTTCTCGACCTTCATTGCCTACTTGAGTCTTTGGATGCTGCTGCGGTTCATGACCGCGACCCATGTGGCAGTGCTGGTTTACCTGGAGCCGCCAGTGACCTTGGTGTGGGCGGCGTTGATGTTTGGCGATGCGATTCTCGCCTCCACCTATGCCGGCATTGCGGTGGTTGTCGCCGGTCTGATTCTGGTTCGACTCAAGCGACCGACCGTCGCCTGCACATCGTGATGCCCTCAGCTTCAGCAAGCCGACAGATATCGCCTGTTACAAATTGTCCATGGCCACGCAGGAGCATGGCTGCGGCAACGGGGGGATTTTTGACAGCGGCAGGTGTTGGGCGCTAATGCCCGAGGGGTTTGTATGTTGCTACGTTATGCGGCATTGGCGGCGGTGGTCGTGGCTGCGTCCGGGTGTGTGCAAGAGCGTGTGGTGCATGAGCGCCGACCGGTGCAACGGGAATATGTCGAGGTGGTGGCGCCGCAGCCGCCGCCGGTGCAAGTGGTCGAAGTCGAACCGCCGGCACGTTATGGCTATATCTGGTCTCGCGGCTATTGGCGTTGGGAGGGCGGTCGCTACGTGGCGGTCCATGGTCACTGGGAGCCAGTGCGCGAAGGCTATCGCTATGTGCATCCGCATTGGGTGCAGCGCAGTGATGGCTTTCACTGGCAGATTGGTGGCTGGGTGCGTTGAGCCCGGCTCAGCCCAGGCGCTTCATGCCGGCTGCCTTGGCGGCATTAGCGTCAAAGGTCGCGGTGTATTCACAGCCGGCCCCATGGGCGCACCGCTCAATCAGGCAGTCGGCGAAATCGGCCTTGGCGGCGCTGAACTTGCGTAGCGCCTGCCAGATGACTTCGGCATGTTCCAGGGTCAACTCGCGGGTGCGCAGCAGGGTTTCCAGCACGCTGACCACGTCACGCTTGGCGCACGCGTAGCAGCTCTGCAGGACCCACACCAGTTCCACTACCGACACCAGGCTGACAAACCCTGGAGACATAGTAGTGAGGGATTCGATCAATTCGGATGCCTGAGCGGACTGAACCGGGTCGTCCTGGGAGATGTAGCGCACCAAGACATTGGTATCCAACCCGATCATCGAGCTTTAGCTCCCTGCGCGGCGATGGCCTGGTTCATGTCATCGAGCGAGACCGCTTTGGCTGGCATTGGGATCAGTCCCTTCAGATCGCGAACGGTTTTACTCGCTGCAACGATTGAAAACCGGCCGTCTTCCATCTCGACGAATTCCACGCGGTCGCCGGTTTCCAGGCCAAGGGCGGTACGGACTTGCACGGGGATCGTGATTTGTCCTTTAGAGGTGAGGGTGGCGGTGGCCATAGCAAAGAGCTCCATCGGGGTATTCCTTACCCTAAGGTAAGGAATGATGGAGGACAAGGTCCGTTGGTCCATAGCGTGTTCTGCTCAAGTTAAAAGTGGGGTAGGTCAAAACCTAGTCCGAACTTTTAACGCTCGCACGCCCGATCCGGCGCCAAAGCAATACAAACTATGAACGCGCTTACTGCACCACGCGATAACACGGCACATACGCGGCGCCGCCGGGCAGTTTCATGCGGTGCTGGGCCACGAATGCCTTCAACAGTTCATCCAGCGGTTTCATGATCGCCGGATCGCCATGGATCTCGTACGGCCCATTTTCTTCGATCAGACGGATGCCCTTGTCCTTCACATTGCCCGCCACGATCCCGGAGAACGCGCGACGCAGGTTCGCCGCCAGTTCGTGAGGCGGCAGGGCGTGACTCAGTTGCAGGCTGGCCATGTTCTCGTGGGTCGGATCGAACGGGCGCTGGAAGCCTTCGTCAATCTTCAGCAGCCAGTTGAAGTGGAAGGCGTCGTTGCGCTCGCGGCGGAACTGCTTCACCTCCTTGAGGCCGGCGTTCATCTGACGGGCCACTTCGGCCGGGTCGTCGATGATTATTTGGTAGTGCGCCTGCGCCGCTTCGCCAAGGGTGGCGCCGACGAACGCGTGCAGTTGTTGCAGATACGGCGCGGCCTGTTGTGGCCCGGTGAGGATCACCGGGAACGGCACATCGCGGTTATCCGGGTGCATCAGGATGCCCAGCAGGTACAGAAATTCTTCAGCGGTGCCGGCGCCGCCTGGGAAGATGATGATGCCGTGGCCCACGCGCACGAAGGCTTCCAGGCGTTTTTCGATGTCCGGCAGGATCACCAGTTCATTGACGATCGGGTTCGGCGCTTCGGCGGCGATGATGCCCGGCTCGGTCAGGCCCAGGTAACGCCCGCCGGTGATGCGCTGCTTGGCGTGGGAAATGGTCGCGCCCTTCATCGGGCCTTTCATCACGCCTGGGCCACAGCCGGTGCACACGTCCAGGCTGCGCAGGCCGAGTTCGTGCCCGACTTTCTTGGTGTATTTGTATTCTTCGGTATTGATCGAGTGCCCGCCCCAGCACACCACGATCTTCGGTTCCACGCCCGGACGCAGCGTGCGTGCGTTGCGCAGCAGATGGAACACATAGTCGGTGATGCCCTGGGAGTTGCTCAGGTCGATGCGCTGGCTGTCCAGCTCGTTCTCGGTGTAGACGATGTCGCGCAGGGCGCTGAACAGCATCTCGCGGGTGCTGGCGATCATTTCGCCATCGACGAAGGCGTCGGCCGGGGCATTGAGCAATTCCAAGCGCACGCCACGGTCCTGCTGGTGGATGCGCACTTCAAAGTCTTTGTAGGCGTCGAGGATGGTCTTGGCGTTATCGATATGCGCGCCGGTATTGAGGATCGCCAGGGCGCATTGGCGGAACAGGGTGTAGATGCTGCCGGTACCGGCTTCGCTCAGTTGCTGGACTTCGCGTTGGGAGAGGGTTTCGAGGCTGCCCTTGGGGCTGACGGAGGCATTGATGACTTGACGTTGGGGCATTCTGATTCCTTGAAAGCGCAGCCACCGCATCCCCTGGGGGGCGATGGCTTGAGAAAGGTGGGCGCCGATCACGGTCGCACGAGACGGTTTTTACCTCAGCCACACGGCCGAGCGCAAACACCGTCCAGCACCATCATGCCGCAGAACTTACTCGATCAGCTTCCAGTTTTTGTAGAAAACCCGACGCAGGGTAAAGACCATGGCGGCAAACCCGGCGATCACGGCGTTAAGCACCGCCGGCAGCGGGGTCGGCCGCACAATGTCGATAAACAGGCAGTAGCGCTTGGCGTCGTTTTTGTTGAAGGACGCGTGCATCAGGGTGTCATCGAAGATAAACAGCGGATCGTCATGCCAGTAGTGCTTGTGCTCGCCCACCTGGATATACACCCCATCGTGATGGGGCGCCGGTGCCATGTTGTAGAGCGCGCGGAACATCATGCGCAGCGGGCCGAAGTGAAAAGACGTGGAGCGGTTCTCGTTGAATACCGACACGCCAATGGTTTTTACGAACGGCAGCTTTTGCCGCAGTTGCGGGATGTTCAGCGTGGTTTCGATCGGCCGACCGTACCATTGGAAAAACAACATGCCTCGTTTCTTCTCGGCCATGCGCTCATCCAGATAACCGATGATTTCATCCTTGTGGGCCATGGCATCGTCGATCACCTGTTGCAGCTCCTCGCGCCAGGCAGGCGGCAAGTCACGCATCGTATAGACATGGCGATTGCGCGAACTCAGCAGGTCGAACAGAGTGTTGAACGGCGCCAGCAACCACGTGTTGCGGCCGCTGCCGATAAAATACTTTTTGACGGTGGACGCGTCATACAAGCCGTTGCGCAGGAAATCGTAGATCCCGCAGACCAGCACCAGGCTTAGAAAGACCACGGTGGTCATGGGAAACACTCCCATAAACAGCAACACGCCGATGACCCAGGCAACAGACACCGCTTTTTTACGCAACGCAGCCTTATTCATGACACTCAAGCTCCAGCAGGACGCCATTCGACAGGTCCGTATCCGTGGCCGCGAGTGGTGGTTTTTGAAACATGTTGAAACATTTGCGTCATCATAAGGCGTTTGCCGCCCCATCGGCATTTTAAATAGTGCGAAATTGTGAAGGCTTTACACAGTTTTTAACCCCGCAGGATCCCGTGCATTGGATTTTGTAAACGCAAGATTTGCGACTATCGTGACGCTTCGGTTTTTGGGACGTCATAGACCGGTACGATTGAAGTTGAATGGCTACCACTGGCCTTCGGCACCTTGGAAGAGGCAGAAATTTTATGATCATCAAACCGCGGGTTCGTGGCTTCATCTGTGTAACCGCCCACCCAGTTGGCTGTGAGGCGAACGTCAAAGAGCAGATCGACTACGTGACTCAACACGGCACCATCGAAGGCGGCCCGAAGAAGGTGCTGGTTCTCGGTGCCTCCACCGGCTACGGCCTGGCCGCGCGCATCAGTGCCGCGTTTGGCTGCGGCGCCGATACCCTGGGCGTGTTTTTTGAGAAAGAAGGCGAAGAAGGCAAGCTGAGTTCGGCCGGCTGGTACAACAGCGCTGCGTTCGAGAAGTTTGCCGTCGAAAAAGGCCTGTACGCCAAGAGCATCAACGGCGACGCGTTCTCCGACGAGATCAAGCGCCTGACCATCGACACCATCAAGAAAGACCTGGGCAAGATCGACCTGGTGGTCTACAGCCTGGCCGCGCCACGCCGTACCGACCCGAAGACCGGTGAAGTCTACAACTCCACGCTCAAGCCGATCGGCAAGGCCGTGACCCTGCGTGGTATCAACACCGACAAGGGCGTAGTGGTCGACACCACCCTGGAGCCGGCGACCCAGGAAGAAATCGACGGCACCGTGAAGGTCATGGGTGGCGAAGACTGGCAACTGTGGATCGACGCCCTGCGTGACGCGGATGTACTGGCCGAAGGCGCCAAGACCACCGCGTTCACCTACCTCGGCGAAAAGCTGACCCAGGACATCTACTGGAACGGCTCCATCGGCGAAGCCAAGAAAGACCTGGACAAGAAAGTCCTGACCCTGCGTGAAAACCTCGCGGCATTGAAGGGCGACGCCCGCGTGTCGGTACTCAAGGCGGTGGTCACCCAGGCCAGCTCCGCGATTCCGATCATGCCGCTGTACCTGTCGTTGCTGTTTAAAGTGATGAAAGAGCAGGGCACCCACGAAGGTTGCATCGAGCAGGTCTACGGCCTGTTCAAGGACAGCCTGTACGGCAAGGCGCCGAAGCTCGACACCGACGGCCGCCTGCGTGCCGACCTGGCTGAGCTGGAGCCGAAAGTCCAGGACGCCGTGGCGGCGCTGTGGAACCAGGTGACCGATGAAAACGTCGACGAGATCAGCGATTTTGCCGGCTACAAGGCGGAATTCCTGCGCTTGTTCGGCTTTGAAGTCGACGGTGTGGACTACGAAGCTGACGTGAACCCGACTGTAAAGATCAACGGTCTGATCCAAGCCTAAAGCGCGGTTAAAAATGTTGGAGGGGGTTTGCCCCGATGGCGTCGCGTCAGACAGCTCAGCTGTAGCTGAGCTACCGCCGTCGGGGGCAAGCCCCCTCCCACTTTGATTTGTGTGCGTTTCAGAGGTTTCTTACGCTTCAGCGCGCCTTTCCCTCCCTTCAAATCTGCCAGACTCCTCCCGCTATCAAGCCAAGCCAACGGAGGATCTGATGACGATTCGTGCAGTAGTTTTTGATTTCGGCGGTGTTCTCTTCGATTGGAGCCCGCATCACCTCTACCGCAAACTGATTGCCGACGATCACGAACGGCAGTGGTTCCTGGATAACATCTGCACCCAGGCCTGGAATACCGAACAAGATGCGGGGCGGCCGCTGGCTGAAGCCACGCAAATCCTGATCGATCAACACCCCCAGCATAGATACTTGATCACGGCCTATTACGACCGCTGGCACGAGATGCTGCGCGGCCCTTTGCCTGAAGGCGTGGGGATTCTCCAGGCCTTGCACACCGCAAACATGCCCTTGTTCGGGCTCACCAACTGGTCGGCCGAAACCTTCCCCTATGCTCGTAAACACTACCCGTTCCTGCAGTGCTTGCGTGACATCGTCGTGTCTGGCGAAGTGAAGCTGATCAAACCCGACCCGGCGATCTACCACGCCAGCCTCGCGCAGGTGCGTGCCCATCTGGCCGATATCCAGCCGAGCGAAGTGGTGTTCATCGATGACGTGGCCGACAACGCCGAGGCCGCCAGCGCTCTAGGTTGGCAGGGCATTCATCATGTATCGGCCGAGCAGACATCGGCACGGTTGCGTGAATTGGGCGTGGGCTTCTAGCGCGCCCATTTCTCCATCACAAAATCGACAAACGCTCGCAACTTGGGCAGGCGATAACGATCCTGGCCGTACAGCACATGCATGGGGCGGCTGGGCAATTGATAGTCGGTCAGCAACGCCACAAGGTTGCCGCTGTGCAGATCGGGCTGGACCAGCGCATCGGGCAGCATCACGATGCCCATGCCTTGCACCGCCGCTTGGAGCAGGGCTTGTGAGCTATTGATGGTCAACGATCCCGACACCGGGATTTCCACTTCGCCGTCCGCTCCCGTCATGCGCCAGAGCTTGTCGGCGTTGCGCCAGTCGTCGGTGGACGGATAGGCGAATGCCAGGCAGTCGTGTTGTTGCAGGTCTTCGGGCTTGGTCGGCGTGCCGCGTCGCGCCAGGTAGCTCGGCGAAGCGCAGAGGGTGATGGTGTAGTCCTGCATGGGCCGGGCGATCAGGCTCGACGGTTCCAACTCGCCCAAGCGGATCGCCACGTCGAAGCCACTGTCGACCAGGTCCATGCGCTGGTTGCTGAGCACCACATAGAGCTTGATCTGCGGATAACGTTGGGAGAATTCGCTCAACGCCGGCGCCAGGCGCTCGGTGCCGAAGGCGGGTGGGGCGGTGATGCGCAAGGTGCCTCTGGGCACGTCGCTGTGGGCTTGTTCGGCCAGTTGTTCGGAGTCGGCCACCAGCCCCAGCACCTCCAGACAGCGTTGGTAATACTGGCCGCCGAACTCCGTAAGGCTCTGCTTGCGCGTGGTGCGCTTGAGCAGGCTGACTCCCAGGCGCTGTTCCAGGGCTCGCAGGTGGTTGCCGACCATCGTGGTCGACATGCCGCAGGCGTGGGCCGCCGCTGTCATGCTGCCGGTCTCCACCACTTTTACGTACACCGACATTGCCTGGAACAGATCCATTATCAAGCCCTGATTTAAAGTCATTGCACAAATACGCAGTTTATCCAGCTCAGGTGGCTAACGATACTGAGACCATCGACCTGATGACTTGGAGCCCGCACCATGACCGCCGCCTGCCTGATGACCACCTACCAACCCTTGGCCCTGAGCTTCGCCCGTGGCCTGGGCACGCGTTTGTGGGACCAGCAGGGTCGCGAGTACCTCGATGCGGTGGCGGGTGTGGCGGTGACCAATGTCGGGCATTCCCATCCGCGCCTGGTGGCGGCCATCAGCGAGCAGGCCGGTCTGTTGTTGCACACCTCCAACCTCTACAGCATCGACTGGCAACAACGCCTGGCCCAGCGTCTTGCGCAGCTGTCCGGCCTGGATTGCGCGTTCTTCAACAATTCCGGTGCCGAAGCCAACGAAACTGCGCTCAAACTGGCGCGCTTGCACGGCTGGAAAAAGGATATCGAAGAGCCGTTGATCGTGGTGATGGAGAACGCTTTCCACGGGCGCACCCTGGGCACCATGGCGGCCAGTGACGGGCCGTCGGTGCGCCTTGGGTTTCAGCGCTTGCCGGGGAATTTTCTCAAGGTCCGGTTCGGTGACTTGGCCGCCATTGAGGCGATCACCCGCACCCACGGCGCACGTATCGCGGCTGTGCTGCTGGAGCCGATCCAGGGCGAAAGTGGCGTACTGCCCGCGCCGCCCGGCTATTTGCGTGGCCTGCGCGATCATTGCACCGCCCACGGTTGGCTGATGATGCTCGATGAGATCCAGACCGGCATCGGTCGCACCGGTGCGTGGTTCGCGTTCCAGCATGAAGGCATCGTGCCGGACGTGATGACCTTGGCCAAGGGCCTTGGCAATGGCGTGCCGATCGGAGCTTGCCTGGCGCGGGCGGGTGTAGCGCGCTTGTTCACGCCGGGCAGTCATGGCAGCACGTTTGGCGGTAACCCGCTGGCTTGCCGGGTGGGCTGCACGGTGCTGGACATCATCGAAGAGCAGGGCTTGCTGCACAACGCCGCGCAACAGGGCGAACGCTTGCTGGCGCGGCTGCGCGTGGAGCTGGCGGAACACCCCCAGGTGCTGGCGATTCGCGGGCAGGGCTTGATGATCGGCATCGAACTGGCCAACCCGTATCGCGACCTGGCCCAGCGCGCCGCCCAGGAACATGGGCTGCTGATCAATGTGACGCGGGGCAAGATCATCCGCCTGCTGCCGCCGCTGACCCTGGACGGCAAGGAAGTCGAGATGATCGTGCGGGCCATTAGCCGGTTATTGGATCAGGGCCATTGAGCCATTCTTGGTTGAGGGTTTCGGTGTCACCCAGGTATTCCAGCAACCACGCCATGGCCGGGGACAGCTTGTTCTGCGCCCAGGCCACGCAGGACGGGCTGGCGGGGAAGGGGCGGGTGAGTCGCAGCGCTACCAGCTCGCCGCGTTCGATCCACGGCGTCACTTGATGTGCCGGCGCCATGCCGACACACAGGCCGTCGCGCAGGCAATCGATGGCGGACGCCCAGTTGGGCACGACCAGGCGCCGTTGGTTATCCAGGGTCCAGGTATCGCGCTTGGGCAGGTTGCGCGACGTATCGGTCATGCACAGCGAAGCGAAGGGGCGCAGCTGGTCGTCGTTGAGCAAGCCTTCGGCCCTTGCCAGCGGGTGTTCTGCGCTGACCACGCACAGCCAGTTCAACAGGCCCATGTCGCGGAAGGTAAAGTGGCTGGCCACCGGCACCGCGCTGGTGGCGCCGATCACAATGTCGGTGCGCTCGTCGGCCAGGGCATCCCATACGCCGTTGTACACCTCGTATTCCAACAGCAACTCCACCTCGGGGAACTGTCGATAGAAATCCAGCACCAGTTGCCGGCAGCGCTGGGGCTTGACGATGGAGTCCACCGCCACCTTCAACTGGCCGCTCCAGCCATTGGCCACCTGCTGGCACAAGCGCCGCGTGCCGAGCATTTTCTTCATCACCCCCCGGGCTTCGTCGATAAACAGACGGCCGGCAGGGGTCAGTTCGACGTCACGGTGACGTCGCACGAACAATGGCACCGCCAG
Source organism: Pseudomonas rhodesiae (assembly GCF_013285305.1). Lineage (NCBI taxonomy): Bacteria > Pseudomonadati > Pseudomonadota > Gammaproteobacteria > Pseudomonadales > Pseudomonadaceae > Pseudomonas > Pseudomonas rhodesiae. The sequence goes on from NZ_CP054205.1 coordinate 1,958,951, forward strand.
CCATTCTTCCAACTGACGCACCGTATAGCTGATGGCTGACGGTACGCGGTGCAATTCCTGAGCGGCGGCGCTGAAACTGCCATGGCGGGCCACTGCGTCTACTACGTCCAGAGAATATTCGGACCACATGGCTATTGCCTTCAAAAATATTGATAAGAGTGCCCAATTATTATCGCTTCACACAGAATTTATCAGCTTCATAATGGGCGCTAGTCAGCAAATAGTTTGATGGCAATGTCAGCAAGGCTTCAATGAAAAATTCGTTTGGTTTCACCGGGTATCTAGCGGGGCTGAGCATGCTCGGTTATCTCGCCATGGACATGTACTTGCCGGCGTTCGGCGCCATGGGCGAGCACTTGCAGATCAGCGCGAGCGCGGTTGGCGCGAGCTTGAGCGTATTCCTCGCAGGTTTTGCATTGGGGCAGTTGATTTGGGGGCCGCTGTCCGACCGGCTAGGACGCAAGCCAATCCTGCTCGCGGGCCTGAGCCTGTTTGTGCTGGGCTGCGTCGGGATGTTCTGGGTCGACAGCGCTGCGCAACTGCTGGCCCTGCGCTTTATCCAGGCGGTTGGGGTGTGTTCCGCCGCCGTGAGTTGGCAGGCACTGGTGATCGATCGCTACCCGGCCGATAAGGCCCACCGGGTATTTGCCAGCATCATGCCGTTGATGTCGCTGTCGCCGGCTTTGGCGCCGTTGTTGGGAGCGATGGTGTTGAATCATCTGGGCTGGCAGGCAATCTTCGGCGTGCTGTTGGGTGTGTCGCTGGTGCTGCTGGTGCCCACCTTGTTCCTGCGCAGCGTGCCGAAACGGCTGACACAGGCGTCGGCACGTTTGGGTTATGGGCAGTTGCTCAGATCGCGGGTGTTCAGCGGCAATGTGATGATCTTTGCCGCGTGCTCGGCCAGTTTCTTCGCCTGGCTGACGGCCTCTCCCTTTATCCTCGGCGGCATGGGCTACAGCCCTAACGATATCGGTTTGAGTTATGTACTGCCGACCTTGGCGTTCCTGATCGGCGGCTACAGCTGTCGCAGCGCCTTGCAGCATCTGCCGGGCAAAACGTTGCTGCCGTGGTTGTTGCTGGCCTACTGCGTGAGCATGGGCGCGCTGTACCTGGTTGCCACGTTGACCGTGCCGACCCTGACCACCTTGCTGATTCCGTTCTGCCTGATGGCGCTGTGCAACGGTGCCAGTTACCCCATCGTGGTGGCGAATGCGCTGATGCCCTTTGCGGAAAATTCCGGCAAGGCCGCAGCGCTGCAAAACACCCTGCAACTGGGGTTGTGCTTTGTGAGCAGCCTGCTGGTGTCATCGATGCTCGAGCATCCGCTAATGATCACCGTGATCGTGATGCTGGCGACCGCGCCGTTGGCGGTGTTGGGATATTGGCTGGCCCGGCCGAAGGCCAATCGCGCCGAGCTGATGACAGACCTGAACTGAAAGAGGACCCTGCGCAGCGGCTGCCCCAAAGCCTGTAAACCGTTTATGCCTGGCACACCGCAGTGTCTGGAGACAGGGCCGCTTCGCGCCCAGCGCGGGGCAAGCCCGCTCACCACAATTTGCGGGGGTGCTGCTTCCCTGTGGTGATGACAGACCTGAACTGAAAGAGGACCCTGCGCAGCGGCTGCCCCAAAGCCTGTAAACCGTTTATGCCTGGCACACCGCAGTGTCTGGAGACAGGGCCGCTTCGCGCCCAGCGCGGGGCAAGCCCGCTCACCACAATTTGCGGGGGTGCTGCTTCCCTGTGGTGATGACAGACCTGAACTGAAAGAGGACCCTGCGCAGCGGCTGCCCCAAAGCCTGTAAACCGTTTATGCCTGGCACACCGCAGTGTCTGGAGACAGGGCCGCTTCGCGCCCAGCGCGGGGCAAGCCCGCTCACCACAATTTGCGGGGGTGCTGCTTCCCTGTGGTGATGATAGAGCTGAACTGAAAGAGGACCCTGCGCAGCGGCTGCCCCAAAGCCTGTAAACCGTTTATGCCTGGCACACCGCAGTGTCTGGAGACAGGGCCGCTTCGCGCCCCAGCGCGGGGCAAGCCCGCTCACCACAATTTGCGGGGGTGCTGCTTCCCTGTGGTGATGATAGAGCTGAACTGAAAGAACACCCTGCGCAGCGGCTGCCCCAAAGCCTGCAAACCGTTTATGCCTGGCACACCGCAGTGTCTGGAGACAGGGCCGCTTCGCGCCCCAGCGCGGGGCAAGCCCGCTCACCACAATTTGCGGGGGGGGCTGCTTCCTTGTGGTGATGATAGAGCTGAACTGAAAGAGGACCCTGCGCGGCGGCTGCCCCAAAGCCTGCAAACTGTTTATGCCTGGCACACCGCAGTGTCTGGAGACAGGGCCGCTTCGCGCCCCAGCGCGGGGCAAGCCCGCTCACCACAACTTGCGGGGGGGCTGCTTCCTTGTGGGGAGCAGGCTTGCCCTGCGTTGGGCTGCGCAGCGGCCCTAATGGCTGCGAATGCGGTGTGTCTGACTCACAGCAGCACCCGTGATTAAAAGGTGATTTCCATATTCACGGTCGGCGTGGAGGTGCGGCTGCCGCGCCCGCCGTCCACGCCAAATTTGTTATGCCAGTACTCGTAACCCACGCCCAGGTACAGGTTCGGTTTGACGCTCTTGCCCGGTCGCACGGCCACCATCAGCGCGGTGCGCATCAGCGCTTCGGCAGCGGTGTCGCGGCCGTGGTAGTCCTCGCCTTTAGCCCCGACGTAATTGATGAACCCTTGGAATTTCGCCCCGTGGTTGGCGATCTCGAACGGGCGCATCCACGTCAGGTTAAGCATGTAGGTGTCGTCGAAGGTGTGATCGGATTCCTGGGCGCCGGGAATGCCAGTGTGGTTGCGCTCCTTGTAATACAGCAGGCTCAGGTCCAACACGCCGACGGTATTGAATTTCACGGTCGGGCCGATCACCAGCGCGCGTTTCTTCGCGGAGGCGAAGTTGTTATTGCGGTTAGCGTCGAAGCCCAGGGTCAGGGCGTAATCCTTGATCGCACCCGTGCCCAGCGGCCTATCGAATACCCGCGACGCATAGAGCTGGTGCCGGTACACCGCGTACACCTCGCTGCCGCCGTGATCGGTGCCCTTGCGCGGGTCGCGGCTGTCGGACAGGAACACATCCAGGTTGAGGAAGTTGCTGCCGTACCGGTAGCCGCTGGCGTGGGTGAAGCTGTAGATACGCTTGCTGAATTCATCGGGGTTGTTCGGGTTGGTGAACTGCTGGCCGTAGCGAAATCCTACGCTGTTGTTCATCCACTCCACCGCGACAGCCTCCCCGCCGCCCAGCAGAGTAAGTGCGACGGTAGCGCCCTGTAATGCCTTTTTCATTGTTTTTGTGTCCTTTGGCGTTGCGGCTCATCACGGCCGAATGGTTTTTGTAACGCCGGTGGAGGGTATCTTGTCTGAATGATTGTATACAACTCTATGGACATCCAGTCCTAGGATTGCATACAGTGGCCCCACAACAAAAACAGAGAACCCCTCACCATGACTACCCCGAAGGCGTCACCGCAGCGGCCAGAAGATGAGAATCTCGGCGTCGCAGCCAATATGGCTTACGGCCTGCAGCATGTACTCACCATGTACGGCGGCATCGTTGCCGTCCCGTTGATCGTCGGCCAGGCGGCCGGCTTATCGCCGGCGGATATCGGCCTGCTGATCGCTGCGTCGTTGTTTGCCGGTGGCTTGGCGACTCTGCTGCAAACCCTTGGCCTGCCATTTTTCGGTTGTCAGTTGCCACTGGTGCAAGGCGTGTCGTTCGCCGGTGTGGCCACCATGGTGGCGATCGTTGGCAGTGACGGAGCGGGCGGTATACCGGCGATCCTGGGGGCGGTGATGGCCGCGTCCTTGATCGGGCTGCTGATCACGCCGGTGTTCTCGCGGATTACCAAGTTTTTTCCGCCATTGGTCACCGGTATTGTCATCACCACCATTGGCCTGACCCTGATGCCCGTCGCGGCGCGCTGGGCCATGGGTGGCAACAGCCGCTCGGCGGATTTCGGCAGCATGTCCAATATCGGTCTGGCAGCGTTGACCCTGGTGCTGGTGTTGCTGCTGAGCAAAATCGGCAGCGCCACTATTTCGCGTTTATCGATCCTGCTGGCGATGGTGATCGGCACGCTGATCGCGGTGTTGCTGGGCATGGCCGACTTCTCGGGCGTCGCCCAAGGGCCGATGTTCGGCTTCCCCACGCCGTTCCATTTCGGCATGCCGACCTTTCACATCGCTGCGATTATTTCCATGTGCATCGTGGTGATGGTGACCTTGGTGGAAACCTCGGCGGACATCCTGGCCGTGGGTGAAATCATCGATACCAAGGTCGATTCCAAACGCCTGGGCAACGGCCTGCGCGCCGATATGCTGTCGAGCATGTTCGCGCCGATTTTCGGTTCGTTTACCCAAAGCGCTTTTGCCCAGAACGTCGGCCTGGTGGCGGTCACCGGGGTGAAAAGCCGCTTCGTAGTGGCCACCGGCGGGCTATTCCTGGTGATTCTCGGATTGCTGCCGTTTATGGGGCGGGTGATTGCTGCGGTGCCGACGTCGGTGCTGGGGGGAGCCGGGATCGTGCTGTTTGGCACGGTGGCGGCCAGTGGGATTCGCACCTTGTCCAAGGTGGACTACCGCAACAACATGAACCTGATCATCGTCGCCACTTCCATTGGCTTCGGCATGATCCCCATCGCCGCACCGAGCTTTTACGATCACTTCCCCAGCTGGTTCGCGACCATTTTCCATTCCGGCATCAGTTCGTCGGCGATCATGGCGATCCTGCTGAACCTGGCGTTCAACCATTTCACCGCCGGCAACTCGGATCAGCAGTCGGTGTTTGTCGCGGGGACCGAACGCAGCCTGTGCTTCCACGATGTGGCGGCGCTGCGGGATGGGGATTACTTCAGGGGCGGCAAGCTGTTTGATGCCGAGGGCAAAGAGATTCCGCTGATGGCTGAACCGGCAAGGCAGCCGTCAACGCCTGAGACTTCCGAGGTGTGAAGGGGGGGGAGCAAGCCCGCTTGCTCCCACACTCAACTCAACCTGCCTTGCGTGTTGCGTGCGGTACTGCGCACGCCTCATCCAAAAACTTCACCACTGTCCCCATGCACGCCTGGCGTTCTTCCACATGGGGCATGTGGCTGGAGTCCTCAAACAGCGCCCAGCGCACATCGGCGATCTCATCCAGGAACGGCTTGACCACCAGCGGTGTGGCCTCGTCGTGGCGGCCGGAGATCACCAGGGTTGGTACGTTGATCTTCGACAAACGGCCAATCGATTTCCAATCCTTCAGGCTGCCGATGACGTGGAACTCGGTGGGTCCGCTCATGGCGTGGTACACCGTCGGGTCCGAATCGACCTGGGCAAAGGTGCGCGCCACTTCTTCCGGCCATGGGTTGACCCGGCACACATGCTGGTCATAGAAGATCCGCGACGCGGCGAGGTATTCCGGGTCTTGGTAGGTGCCGGCGGCTTCGTGTTTAAGCAGGGTTTCGTGCACGCCTTCAGGCAGCAGTTTGCGCAAGCGATTGGCTTCGCTGACCCAGGTACGCATGCAGGTCGGCGAGTTGGCCGGGATAAACGCGCGCAGGCCCTTCGGCTGCAGGATCGCGTGTTCGCTGCCAAGCATGCCGCCCCAGGACTGACCCAGGATCGCGTAGTTATCGCTGATCTGCAGGTGGTCCAGCAGGTTGTTCAGCTCGGCGAGGAACAGTTCGACCGTCCAAAACGACGGATCTTTGTCGGGCAAATGGGTGGAGCGGCCGTTGCCGAGTTGATCGTAATGGATTACGGCATGGCCACTGGCCGCGACGTCCTTGAAGGCGTCCACGTAGTCATGGGTGCAGCCGGGGCCACCGTGGATGATCACCAGCGGCGTGCGGCCGCTGTTCAGGTCACCGGTGACGCGGTACCAGGTCTGGTAGGCGCCGAACGCCGCATACCCTTCGCGGATTTTTTCGATGAATTCCATTTCGTACCCTGCTCTTTGAAAAAAGGATCAGGGTCACGATAAGCCGCCGTGCACATTTAGGTAACTAGCAAAACAGCTAGGTTTTATCGGCGGATCAGTCTTCCAGCAGGCGGTAATGGGTAGCGCGCACCACGGCCTGTACGCGATTCTTGGCCCCCAGTTTGTGCATCGCTGAGGCCAGGTGCAGGGTCACCACGGCCAGTGAACGGCTCAACTGGGTGGCGATTTCCGCCGCGGTCAGGCCTTCGGCGGCCCATTTAAGGCACTCGCGTTCGCGTTTGGTCAGGCGGATATGCGGGTAGCTGCGCAGTTCTTTGCCGAACAGCGGGTAGGCCGCTTCCTGCAAGGCATGGGTGATCAAGCTGAAATCCGCCAGGGTGTGTTGCGCATCCCGCAGCACCGCGCGGGTCTTGCCGACGCGCAGGCCGGTCAGTGAGGCAAAACCGCCTCGGGGCAAATGGATCGGCACACTGACCCCGCAGGTCAGTTGCTGGTCGTGCAGGTAGGAAGACACTGGCGCATGGCAGGGGTCCATGACCTTCTTAAGCGGGGTATCGGCTTTGACGTCGTAGGACCACACAAACGGCGACACTGTGCTCAGCGCCAGGTGCTGCACCGGATCGATCTGATAGAAGCCTTCGCTGCACCATAAGGCGTGCCAGTCCGGCGGGGTGTTGCGCAGTTCCAAGACCGAGGGGGTGATCAACGCGCCCTTCTGGTCCATCGGCACCGGTGTGTAGTCATACACCAAGGCATCGAAGCCCAGTTGTCGGGCGAGGATGAAAGTGTTGTCCATCTGTTCATCCAGGCTCCTGCCCGGCATCAGACGGTCGTTGAATGCAGTTAGCTTGGTCAGCATCCGTTCTGCTCCCGTTTTCATTTGAATCTCGACTTGCGCCAAGTAGAATGCCACGCCCCGGCGAAGGACTGCCAGGCCAAACCTATAAGAAATACTAGGTTATGGACGCACGGCATCCTCGGTAGTGTTGGCCTGATAAACGGCCGCGACCTGCCAGGCCGATACCACACAAGGAATGTATGCATGTGGCGTGAAATTGCCCCCGACCAGCGGTACAACGTGCAAGTCGATGGCCATAACCTCGTGGTCTACAGCTTTGGCCAGGGCGATGAGGTGCTCTTGTGCCTCAACGGTGGCCCCGGCCTGCCGTGTGACTACTTGCGCGACGCCCATGGCTGGCTCAAGGAGCATAACCTGCGAGTGGTCGCATTCGACCAGCTCGGCACGGGGGCATCAGCCAGACCGACCGATGTTTCCCTGTGGGAAATCCGCCGTTATGTCGAAGAAGTCGAAACCGTGCGCCAGGCCCTGGGCCTGGGCCGCGTGCATCTGCTTGGCCATTCCTGGGGCGGCTGGCTGGGCATCGAATACGCCATTCATTATCCCGATGCGCTCAAAAGCCTGATCCTGGAAAACACCGTCGGCGATATCCCGCACCTGTCCCAGGAACTGGAGCGCCTGCGCGGTGCCCTGGGCAGCGAAACCGTGGCCATGATGCAACGCCACGAAGCCATGGGCACCCTCGATCACCCGCAGTATCAGGCCGCGATCACGTTGCTCAACTATCGCCATGTGTGCCGTCTGGACGAATGGCCCGAGCCGGTCAAGCGCTCCCTCGGCGACTGGAACATGGGGCCTTATGAAACCATGCAGGGCCCCAACGAGTTTCTCTACGTCGGCAACCTCAAGGATTGGAACCGCATCCCTGAAATGGCCGACTTCACGATGCCCATGCTGATCACCACCGGCCAGTACGATGAACTCACGCCGGCCTGCGCCATGCGCATGAAAATGGCGGCCCGGCACGCCGAATTGCATGTCTTCCCCAACAGTAGCCATATGCCGTTCTACGAAGAACCCCAGGCATACTTCCCGGTGCTGTTGGACTTTCTCGCTCGCCATCGAGGCTGACGGATGAACCTGGCGCGTTACCGTTTCGTGCTGTACCGGCCGCTGCAACTGCTGCCGGTGCTGTTTGGCATCAGCGTGATCACGTTCGTGCTGGTGCGCTCGATTCCCGGCGATCCGGCGCGGGCGCTGCTGGGTTCGCGCAGCACACCCGATGCGCTGTTGAAAATCCGCGCCCAGTACGGCCTCGACCAGCCGCTGTGGCTGCAATATTTCTACTTCCTGAAGAACCTGCTCAAGGGCGATCTCGGCCAGTCGCTGTTATACAAGGTCGATGCGCTGAAACTGATCGTGACCCGGATCGAACCGACCCTGATGCTGGTGCTCGGCAGCGTATTGCTGGCGCTGCTGATCGCGCTGCCGCTGGCCAGCGTGGCCGCGCGGCATAAGGGCGGCTGGGCGGATAACCTGATTCGTGTCTTCACCACAGTCGGCCTGGGCATGCCGGCGTTCTGGCTGGGCTTGATGCTGATCCTACTGCTCAGCGTGCAATGGGGGCTGTTCCCGGTTTCCGGCTACGGCCGTACCTGGCTGGACAAGGCGCACCACATGGTGTTGCCGTGCCTGACCATCGCCCTGGCGTTGTCGGCAGTGCTGGTGCGCAACCTGCGTGCGAGCATGTTGATGGAGCTGCAGGCCGACCACGTCACTGCCGCCCGGGCGCGTGGGCTGTCGGAGGCGGCAGTGTTTCGTCGGCATGTGTTGCCCAACTCCCTAGTACCGGCGGTCAACTTGCTGGCGGTCAATATTGGCTGGCTGATCAGCGGCACGGTGGTCATCGAAAGCCTGTTCGCCATTCCCGGCATCGGCCAGTTGCTGGTGCGCGGCATCTTTACCCGCGATTACATGGTGGTGCAGGGCGTGGCAATGGTGCTGGCGTGCGCTACCGTGCTGGTCAATTTCGTCGCCGACCTGGTGACCGTCGCCCTCGACCCACGGGTAAAAATGCAATGAGTAGCCGCCCCCTGATTGCCCCGTGGCGCCTGCGGTTGCGCTTTGGTTTGCGCAATGGCCGGTTGACGGCCGCGTGGGGCCTGCTGATTTTAGGCGTGTGGCTTGGCTTGGCGCTGTTTGCGCCGTGGATCGCGCCGTACGATCCGATTGCGCAGAACACCGATCTGAGCCTGTTGGCGCCCAGTCTGACCCATCCATTTGGCACGGATAACTACGGTCGAGACATCCTTTCGCGTGTTATCTGGGGCGCGCGCATCGATCTGCAATTGGCGGTGGTCGGGGTGATCTTCCCGTTTCTCATCGGCACGTTTATCGGTGCGGTCTCGGGCTATATCGGCGGGCGTTTCGACAGCGTGTGCATGCGCGTGATCGATGTGATTCTGGCGTTCCCGTTCCTAGTGTTGATGCTGGCGATCATGGCCATCCTCGGTCCGGGCCTGAAGAGCTTCTATATCGCCATGGCGCTGGTGGGCTGGGTGTCTTACGCGCGGTTGATCCGCTCGCAGATCCTGGTGCTCAAGGAAAGCGACTTCGCCCTGGCCGCCAAGAGCCTGGGCTTTGGCCATGGGCGCATCCTGTTTCGGCACCTGCTGCCCAATGCGATGTTCGGCTCGATTGTGTTTTCCATGTCCGATGCGGTGCTGGTGCTGCTCAATGGCGCAGCCGTGAGCTACCTGGGCCTGGGGGTGCAACCGCCGACCGCCGAGTGGGGCACCATGGTTGCCGAAGGCCAGGCGTTTATCACCACAGCGTGGTGGATCTGCACTTTTCCCGGCCTGGCCATCGTGACCCTGGCCATGGGCTTCAGCCTGCTGGCCGACGGTGTGGCGCAGATCCTGGGGGACCGCTCATGAGCCTGTTGCAGGTACGCGACCTGAGCGTGATCGCCAACAACGCCGGGCATGACGTGACCCTGGTGGACCGTGTCTCGTTCGACCTGGCCGAAGGCGAGATTCTCGGCCTGGTGGGCGAAAGCGGTTCGGGCAAGACCATGGCCTGTCGTGGCCTGATCCGCCTGCTGCCATCGCCTAACCTGCGCGTGCAGGGCGGCGCGGTGCGCCTGGCCGGTCAGGACCTGCTGGCCATGGGCGAGGCCGACATGCGCGCGGTGCGCGGCGGGCAGTTGGGCATGATTTTCCAGAACCCCAGCAGCCACCTGGACCCGTTGATGCGCATCGGTGAGCAGATCGCCGAGGGCATTCGGTTGCATCAGGGCGCGTCGAAAAAGGACGCGCGTCGTCAGGCCGTCGAGGTGCTGCGCCAAGTCGGCATTCCCGACCCGCAGGCCCGCGTCGACAACTACCCCCACGAATTCTCCGGCGGCATGCGCCAGCGCGCGATGATCGCCGTGGCACTGGGCTGCAACCCCAAGGTGCTGATCGCCGACGAACCGACCACCGCCCTGGATGTAACCGTGCAGGCGCAGATTCTGCGTCTGCTGCTGGACCTGCGCGACCGGCGCGGCCTGTCGATCATCATGATCACCCACGACCTCGGCGTGGTGGCGCAAACCTGCGACTCCATCGCAGTGATGTATGCCGGGCGTTTGTGCGAGCACGCCAGCAAGTACGAGGTGCTGGCGCATCCACAGCATCCGTACACCGCCGGCCTGATCGACTGCCAGCCGGCCCACAGCAGTGGCCACGCCTTGCTGCGTACCATCCCCGGCCAGCCGCCGTTGCTCGATGCATTGCCCGCCGGGTGCCGCTTCAGCCCGCGGTGCCCGCAAGTGGGCGCGTTATGCACCGAGCAGTTGCCCCATGGCGCGCGGGTGGCGTGCCACTACCCCTTGGGAGACCGCCCATGAGCCTGTTGCAGATCAAGGACCTGGAAGTCCGCTTCGCGGCGTCCGGCAGCGGCGTGTTCGGGCTGAACAAGCAGTGGGTGAGGGCGGTGAACGGTGTGTCGCTGAACCTGGCGGCCGGCGAAACCCTGGGCCTGGTGGGCGAGTCGGGCAGCGGCAAGAGCACCCTGGGCCGGGCGATTCTGCACCTCAACCCCATCAGCGCCGGGCAGGTGGTGTTCGATGGTGTCGACATGGCCCACGCCAGCGCCGTCGACATCACGCGCCTGCGCCATGAAACCGCAATGATCTTCCAAGACCCGTACGCCGCGCTCAATCCACGGCACAGCATTGGCGAGACCCTGGCCGAAGTGTTGCGGGTGCAGCGCAAGGTCGCCGCGTCGCAGATTCCGGCGCGGGTCAATGAACTGCTCGACCTGGTGGGCCTGCGACCTGAACTGGCTACGCGCAAACCCGGTGCTCTCAGCGGTGGTCAATGCCAACGGGTCGGCATCGCCCGCGCGCTGGCGGTGGAGCCGCGTTTGATCGTCGCCGATGAATGCGTGGCGGCGCTGGATGTGTCGATCCAAGGCCAGATCATCAACCTGCTGCTGGAGCTGCAACAGCGAATGAACCTGGCGATCCTGTTTATCGCCCATGACCTGGCCATCGTGCGGCGCCTGTGCGACCGCGTGGCGGTGATGTATCTGGGCAAGATCGTCGAAGAAGGGCCGGTGGAAGCGGTGTTCAGTGCACCGCGTCATCCGTATACGGCGGCGTTGATCCAGGCGATTCCCGAGATCGACCCGCAGCGGCCATTGCCGACCGAACCCCTGCCGGGCGAGCCGCCAAGCCCATTGAATTTGCCGACCGGCTGTGCCTTCCACCCGCGTTGCCGGCATGCGCGGGCAATGTGTTCCGTGGCGTTGCCGCCTACCCACCACCTGCACGAGCATCGGTACAGTTGCGTGCTTGAAACGCCTTTGCTTTAACCCTCTGCCATTCATGAACAAGGAGTTATGACATGCAATCCCGCCACTTGAAGTTACTCGCCGCCGCCACGCTGACCGCCTGGTCGCTGACCGCCGGTTTCGCCCAGGCCGCCGGTGTGCTCACCATTGGTTGCCGTGAAGACAGCACCACCTTTGACCCGATCAAAAGTGCGCAGAACCGCGATACCTGGGTGTTCGCCAATGTCTACGACACCCTGGTGCGCGTGGATAACCTGGGCACCAAGATGGAACCGGGCCTGGCTGAACGCTGGGACATTTCCAAGGACGGCCTGACTTACACCTTCACCCTGCGCGACGCGAAATTCTCCGATGGTTCGCCGATCACCGCCGCCGACGCCGCCTTCAGCCTGTTGCGCATCCGCGACAACAAAGCCTCGTTGTGGAGTGACCCGTTCAGCCTGATCAACACTGCGAAAGCCGCCGACCCGAAAACCCTGGTCGTCACCCTCAAGACCCCGGCGGTGGCCTTCCTGTCCCAGCTCGCTTCGCCGACGGTGTCGATCCTGTCGGAAAAAGCCATGACTTCCATGGGCGAAGACGCCTACTCGGAAAATCCGGTGACGTCCGGCGCGTTCACTGTGGAAGAGTGGCGCAAGGGCGATCGGGTGATCCTCAAGAAGAACCCGAACTTCTGGCAAGCTAAAAACGTCAGCCTGGACGGCGTGGAGTGGGTCTCGGTGACCGACGACAACACCCGTATGCGCATGTTGCAGAACAACGAACTCGATACTGCGATTTTCGTGCCGTTCTCCCGGGTTGAAGAACTGGAGAAAGACAAAAACGTGGTGGTTCACGCCGACCCATCCACCCGCGAAGATCACCTGCTGATCAACCATGCCCACGGCCTGCTGGCCAAGCCGGAAGTGCGCCAGGCGCTGGACATGGCCATCGATAAGCAATCGCTGGTCAAAACCGTCACGTACGGACAAGGCACCGTGGCCTATTCCTACATCCCAAAAGGCTCGCTGTACCACTACGCCAACAACCTGCAACGCCCCTACGACCCTACCGCCGCCAAAAAGCTGCTGGAGCAGGCCGGCGCCAAGGACTTGAAGCTTAACTATGTGGTCAATGCCGGCAACGAAGCCGACGAGCAGATTGCGGTGATCATCAAGGATCAGTTGGCCAAGGTCGGCGTGACCGCCAACCTGCAGAAGGTCGACCCGACCCAGAGCTGGCAGATGCTGGTGGACGGTGAGTACGATATTTCTGTGATGTACTGGACCAACGACATCCTCGACCCGGACCAGAAAACCACCTTCGTGCTGGGGCACGACACCAACCAGAACTACATGACCCGTTACAAGAACGACAAGGTCAAGGACCTGGTAGCCGCAGCCCGCATCGAAGCTGACCCGGCCAAGCGCGAGCAGATGTATGTGGAACTGCAGAAACTGGCGAAACAGGACGTGAACTGGATCGACTTGTACTACAGCCCTTACATCAACATCTCACGTAAGAACATAAGCAACTTCCTGCAAAACCCGCTGGGCCGCTTCACCCTTGAGGAAGTGGTGAAAAACTAATAATCAGGGAACCGCGCAATGCAAATGTGGCAGGGGGCAAACCCCCTCCCACATTTTGTTCCAGTTGTGTCAGTGGTTACTGGGCATCGAATGCCTGCCCATTCACGCCCGCGCTGTCCGGCCCCATCAAATACAGGTACACCGGCATGATTTCCTCCGGTGCCGGCCTTTCCATCGGGTTTTCCCCCGGATAAGCCTGGGCACGCATGCTGGTGCGGGTGCCGCCTGGGTTGATGCTGTTGGCCCGCACCGCCGCCACATCCTCCAGTTCGTCGGCCAGGGTCTGCATCAAGCCTTCGGTGGCGAACTTCGATACGCCATACGCGCCCCAGTACGCCCGGCCTTTGCGCCCGACGCTGCTGGAGGTGAACACCACCGATGCATCCTGGGACAGCTTGAGCAGCGGCAGCAAAGTGCTGGTCAGCATAAACATCGCATTGACGTTCACATGCATCACCCGCATGAAGTTCTCGCCGGACAACTGTTCGATCGGCGTGCGTGGGCCGATGATCGAGGCGTTGTGCAGCAGGCCGTCGAGGTGGCCGAATTCCTTCTCGATCATCGCCGCCAATTCATCGTATTGATGGGGCAGGGCGGTCTCCAGGTTAAACGGAATCACCACCGGTTGCGGGTGGCCGGCGGCTTCGATTTCGTCATACACCTGGGCCAGGTTAGCTTCGGTCTTGCCCAGCAAGAGCACGGTGGCGCCATGGGCGGCATAGGTTTTCGCCGCTGCCGCGCCAATCCCGCGACCGGCGCCGGTCACCAGGATGACGCGGCCTTTGAGCAGTTCTGGACGTGCGGAGTAATCAAACATAAATAGCCTCGACAGAATTCAACATGTTTCAGCACAAAACTTGAGACCGGTGGAGATCCCTTGTGGGAGGGGGCTTGCCCCCGATAACGGTGGATCAGTCAACAAATGCAGTGACTGACACACTGCAATCGGGGGCAAGCCCCCTCCCACAGGGGATCTTCATCGGTCAGCTGGATCGGTGAGCCATCAGCAACTGCATAGCGCGTTATCCAGCACCTTGCGCAGTTCCAGCGGGTGATCCACCACCACATCCGCGCCCCAGTGGCGCGGGTTGTCATCCGGGTGGATATAGCCATAGGTGACCGCGGCTGTGCGCGTGCCGGCGTCGCGGCCGGACTCGATGTCACGCAGGTCGTCACCCACGAACAGCACGCTGGCTGGGTCGAGGTCGAGCATCTTGCACGCCAGGATCAGCGGCTCGGGGTCCGGTTTGCTGTTCTTCACATGGTCCGGGCAGATCAGCAATGCCGAACGCTCGGCCAAGCCCAGCTGCTGCATGATCGGCTCGGCAAAGCGCACCGGCTTGTTGGTGACCACGCCCCAGATCAGGTTGGCCTTTTCGATGTCCGCCAGCAGCTCGCCCATGCCGTCGAACAGCTTGCTATGGATCGCGCAGCCCTTGAGGTAGCGTTCGAGAAACTCTTGGCGCAGTTCCTCGAAGCCTGGGGACTCGGGGTCCATCGAGAACGTCACCGCGACCATCGCCCGCGCGCCGCCGGAGATTTCATCGCGGATGTGTTGGTCGTTGATCGGCGCCAGGCCTCGGTCGGCGCGCATGGCCTGGCAGATGGCGATAAAGTCCGGCGCCGTATCCAGCAGGGTGCCGTCCATATCGAAGAGAACCGCTCGCAACTTCACAGGCTTACTCCTCGCGCAGGGTCTGGATCATGTAGTTGACGTCGACGTCGTTGGCCAGCTTGTAGTGCTTGGTCAGCGGGTTGTAGGTCAGGCCGATAATGTCCTTGACGGTCAAACCGGCCTGGCGGCTCCAGGCTCCCAGCTCGGACGGGCGGATGAATTTCTTGAAGTCATGGGTGCCGCGCGGCAGCAGCTTCATGATGTATTCAGCGCCGATGATCGCGAACAGGTAGGCCTTAGGGTTGCGGTTGATGGTGGAGAAAAACACCTGGCCGCCCGGCTTGACCATGCGGAAGCACGCGCGGATCACCGATGACGGGTCCGGCACGTGTTCGAGCATTTCCAGGCAGGTGACCACGTCGAACTGCTCGGGCATCTCTTCGGCCAGGGCTTCGGCGGTGATCTGGCGGTACTCCACGTTCACGCCGGACTCCAACTGGTGCAGCTGGGCCACGGCCAGTGGCGCTTCGCCCATGTCGATGCCCATCACCGTGGCACCGCGCTGGGCCATGGCTTCGCTGAGGATGCCGCCGCCGCAGCCGACGTCCAGCACCTTCTTGCCGGCCAGATTGACGCGTTCGTCAATCCAGTTGACTCGCAGCGGGTTGATGTCGTGCAGCGGTTTGAACTCGCTTTCGCGGTCCCACCAGCGGTGGGCCAGGGCTTCGAATTTGGCGATTTCGGCGTGGTCGACGTTGCTCATGGTGCATCCTCTGAATCTGATAAATCGGTGGGCCGGTGTTGAACGCGCAGGTTCACCACCGTCGTTATTCGTGCTGCCCGCTGATGCGCCGGCCCCAGGCGACGGCCGTGGCGGTCAACTGTTGCTCATCCATGCGGGTCAATCGCCGGTCGTCGAGCAACTGCTTGCCGGCGACCCAAAGGTGTTTCACGCAATCGCGTCCGGTGGCATATATAAGCTGTGAGACCGGATCGTAGATCGGTTGTTGCGCCAGCCCCGACAGATCGAAGGCGACGATATCCGCCGCCTTACCCAGCTCCAGCGAGCCGATCTCAGTGTCCAGCCCCATGGCGCGCGCTCCGTTGAGCGTAGCCATGCGCAGTGCGCGGTGCGCGTCCAGGGCGGTGGCCGAACCGGCGACGGCCTTGGCCAACATCGCAGCGGTGCGGGTTTCGCCGAGTAAATCCAAGTCGTTGTTGCTGGCGGCGCCGTCGGTGCCGAGGGCCACATTGACGCCAGCCTGCCACAGACGTTCCACCGGGCAGAAGCCACTGGCCAGTTTCAGGTTCGACTCAGGGCAATGGATCACGCTGGTATTGCTTTCTACCAGCAAAACCAGGTCGTCCTCGCTGATTTGAGTCATGTGAACGGCCTGGAAGCGCGGCCCCAACAGCCCGAGGCGGCTCAGGCGCGCCAACGGCCGCTCGCCGGTCTGCTCCACGGCTTGCTGCACCTCGCCGGCGGTTTCGTGTACATGCATATGGATGGCGGCGTCGAGTTCTTCGGCGATTACTCGGATTTTCTCCAGGTTGGCATCGCATACGGTGTAGGGCGCGTGGGGGCCGAAGGTGATATTGACGCGCGGGTGGTGCTTGAGGTCGCCGAACAGCTCGATGCCCTGGCGAATCGCTTCATCGGCGGTGCTGGCGCCAGGGATCGGGAAATCGAGGATCGGAATCGCGATCTGCGCGCGCATGCCGCTGTTGTGTACGCAGTCGCTGGCGACCTTGGGGTAGAAGTACATATCGGAGAAACAGGTGATGCCCCCTTTGAGCTGTTCGGCGATAGCCAGGTCGGTGCCGTCGCGTACAAAGGCTTCATCGACCCACTTGGCCTCGGCGGGCCAGATGTGCTTTTCCAGCCAGGTCATCAGCGGCAGATCATCGGCCAGGCCGCGAAACAGACTCATGGCCGCGTGCCCGTGGGCGTTGATCAAGCCGGGGCTGAGCAGCATGCCCGGCAGCTCGCGCACCTCGGCGGCTTGCAGTTTCAGCGCTGCCGCCCGAGGCCCGATAAAGGCGATGCGCCCGTCGCGGATGCCCAGGCCGTGCTCCCTGAGCACCACGCCGGCGGGCTCCACAGGTACCAGCCAGGTCGGCAACAGCAAGATGTCGAGCGGGGCGGCGGTGGGGGTCATCGCGGGCTTCTTCCTGGGCAGCTATAAAAGAAGCGCGAAGTATACCCGAGCGTCCTGGCTGGCGGATCGCTATAATCGGCGGCTTTTGTTCATGAGTGCGGAGTAAGGGATGCGCGATCGACTGTTGGCTGCGGATAAAGTGAAGGCCATCGATTGGCGCGACGGCACGCTGCACCTGCTCGACCAACGCGCTTTGCCGTCCCGCGAGCGTTGGGTCGCCTGCGCCACGGTGGACGAAGTGGCCGCGGCCATCCGTGGGATGGTGGTGCGCGGCGCGGCAGCCATCGGTATCAGCGCGGCCTATGGCCTGGTTCTGGCCGCTCGGGCGCGCATCGCCGAGGGCAGTGACTGGCAAGCCGGGTGGGAAGAAGACTACGCACTGCTCGCCGAGAGTCGTCCGACCGCGTCGAACCTGTTCTGGGCCCTCAAATGCATGCGAGACCGCCTCGACCGTCTCAAGAAACACGCCGATCCGCTGGCTGCGCTGGAAGCCGAGGCCATTGCGATTCATGAAAGCGACCGCGAAGCCAACCTGACCATGGCGCAATTGGGCGTCGACCTGATCCGCAAGCATCAGGGCAATGCCCAGGCCATTTTGACCCACGGCAACGCGGGCGCGCTTGCCACCGGCGGGGTCGGCACGGCGCTGGGGGTGATCCGTGGCGCATTCCTTGAGGGCATGGTCGAGCAGGTCTACGTCAATGAAACCCGTCCGTGGCTGCAAGGTTCACGGCTGACCGCCTGGGAGCTGGCAGGCGAGGGCATCCCGGTCACGGTGAATGCCGACTCGGCCGGTGCCCATATCCTCAAGACCAAAGGTGTGACCTGGGTGGTCGTGGGCGCGGACTGCATCGCCGCCAACGGTGATGTGGTCGGCAAGATCGGCACCTACCAACTTGCGGTCTGCGCCATGCATCACGGCGTGCGCTTTATGGTAGTGGCGCCGAGTTCCACCCTGGACCTGATGATGGAGACCGGCGAAGACGTCGCCCTGGAAGAACGCAATGCCGGTGAATTGCTGGAGGTGATGGGGCAGCAGCTGGAGGTCGGCGCCTACAACCCGGTGTTCGATGTGACGCCAGCCGACCTGATCGATGTGATCGTGACCGAAAAAGGCATCGTCGAACGGCCGGATACCGCGAAATTGGCCAAGTTGATGTGCCGTAAGCGGCTGCACTGAAGTTTGTGTGGAGGCTGAAATGGTCATCGGGGGCAAGCCCCCTCCCACATTTGACTGTGTTTACATTTTCAGTGTGCGAGGGGGCTTGCCCCCGATTGGCCCTAAAAGTCAACAAAACCCTCGGATTCTCCCTCGAAAAATACCATCACCCCACCTCTGAGCCCCTCTCGTCGCCCTCAAGCCTGTCATCCGTCAACTTACTATGCTCCATGCCCATCAAGGGGATAGGTGCGTGGCGGCGATTGTGATAACATCCGGCGGTTTCCAAGGTCACCCCGAGGGGCGGCCTATAACGTGCAGATCCGTGTCATAACTCGTTGATTTGTCGTAAGTCGTTGCCAGGCACTCTGCCGGCAGCGGCGAGCTTCGTTCGTCCCATATGGATGTGACGAAGTTTCACCCGAAAAAGGAATCAGGCTTCTCATGGGCGAACTGGCCAAAGAAATCCTCCCGGTCAATATCGAAGACGAGCTGAAACAGTCCTACCTCGACTACGCGATGAGCGTGATTGTCGGTCGAGCACTGCCTGATGCGCGCGATGGCTTGAAGCCCGTGCACCGGCGTGTGCTGTTCGCGATGAGCGAGCTGGGTAACGACTGGAACAAGCCGTACAAGAAATCTGCCCGTGTTGTCGGTGACGTGATCGGTAAGTATCACCCTCACGGCGACACTGCGGTGTACGACACCATCGTACGTATGGCCCAGCCGTTTTCCCTGCGCTACCTGCTGGTAGACGGTCAAGGCAACTTCGGTTCGGTCGACGGCGACAACGCCGCGGCCATGCGATACACCGAAGTGCGCATGACCAAGCTGGCGCACGAGCTGCTGGCCGACCTGCATAAAGAAACCGTGGACTGGGTGCCGAACTACGACGGCACCGAAATGATCCCGGCCGTCATGCCGACCAAGATCCCCAACCTGCTGGTCAACGGTTCCAGCGGTATCGCCGTGGGCATGGCCACCAACATCCCGCCGCACAACCTCGGTGAAGTCATCGACGGTTGCCTGGCCCTCATCGACAATCCTGAGCTGACCGTCGATGAGCTGATGCAATACATCCCTGGTCCGGACTTCCCGACCGCCGCGATCATCAATGGTCGCGCCGGTATCATCGAAGCCTACCGCACCGGTCGCGGGCGCATTTACATGCGTGCCCGCTCGATCATCGAAGACATCGACAAGGTCGGTGGCCGCCAGCAGATCGTGATCACCGAACTCCCGTACCAGCTGAACAAGGCGCGTCTGATCGAGAAGATCGCCGAGCTGGTCAAGGAGAAGAAGCTCGAAGGTATTACCGAGCTGCGCGACGAGTCCGACAAGGACGGTATGCGCGTCGTGATCGAGCTGCGTCGTGGCGAAGTGCCGGAGGTGATCCTCAACAACCTCTACGCCCAGACCCAGCTGCAAAGCGTGTTTGGTATCAACGTGGTAGCCCTCATCGACGGTCGCCCGCGCATCCTGAACCTCAAGGATCTGCTGGAAGCCTTCGTCCGTCACCGTCGCGAAGTCGTCACCCGCCGTACCGTGTTCGAACTGCGCAAGGCCCGCGAACGTGGCCACATCCTGGAAGGCCAGGCGGTTGCGTTGTCGAACATCGATCCGGTGATCGCGCTGATCAAAGCCTCGCCAACCCCGTCGGAAGCCAAGGAAGCGCTGATCAGTACGCCTTGGGAATCCAGCGCCGTGGTAGCCATGGTCGAGCGCGCTGGCGCCGACTCCTGCCGTCCGGAGAACCTGGACCCGCAATACGGTCTGCGCGAAGGCAAGTACTTCCTGTCCCCGGAACAGGCCCAGGCCATCCTGGAACTGCGTCTGCACCGCCTTACCGGTCTGGAGCACGAGAAGCTGCTGGCCGAGTACCAGGAGATCCTCAACCAGATCGGCGAGTTGATCCGCATCCTCAGCAGCGCGGTGCGCCTGATGGAAGTGATCCGCGAAGAACTGGAAGTGATCCGCGCCGAATACGGCGATGTGCGCCGCACCGAGATCCTCGATGCGCGCCTCGACCTGACCCTGGGCGACATGATCCCGGAAGAAGAGCGCGTGGTGACCATCTCCCACGGCGGCTATGCCAAGACCCAACCGTTGGCGGCCTACCAGGCCCAGCGTCGTGGCGGTAAAGGTAAGTCGGCTACCGGCGTGAAGGATGAGGACTACATCGCTCACCTGCTGGTAGCCAACAGCCACACCACGCTGTTGCTGTTCTCCAGCAAGGGCAAGGTGTACTGGCTCAAGACCTACGAGATCCCGGAAGCCTCCCGTGCCGCCCGTGGTCGTCCGTTGGTCAACCTGCTGCCGCTGGACAGTGATGAGTACATCACCACCATGCTGCCGGTCGAGGAATACACCGAAGGTCACTTCATCTTCATGGCTACCGCCAAAGGCACCGTGAAGAAGACCCCACTGGAATCCTTCAGCCGTCAGCGCAGCGTGGGCCTGATCGCCCTGGAGCTGGACGAAGGCGACGTGCTGATCTCGGCCGCCATCACCGATGGCGAACGTGAAGTCATGCTGTTCTCCGACGGTGGCAAGGTTACGCGCTTCAAGGAGTCCGACGTACGCGCCATGGGCCGTACCGCCCGTGGTGTGCGCGGCATGCGTCTGCCGGAAGGGCAGAAGCTGATCTCGATGCTGATCCCGGAAGAAGGTAGCCAGATCCTCACCGCTTCCGAGCGTGGTTACGGCAAGCGCACCGCCATCAGCGAGTTCCCGGAGTACAAGCGTGGCGGCCAGGGCGTGATCGCCATGGTCAGCAACGAGCGCAACGGCCGTCTGGTCGGCGCGGTGCAAGTGCTCGACGGCGAGGAAATCATGCTGATTTCCGACCAGGGTACCTTGGTGCGTACTCGCGTGGCCGAAGTGTCGAGCCTGGGGCGTAACACTCAGGGCGTCACCTTGATCAAGCTGGCCAAGGACGAAAAACTGGTGGGCCTGGAACGCGTCCAGGAACCCTCGGAAGTCGAAGGCGAAGAGCTGGAAGGTGAGGCGTTTGAAGGCGAGGTGATCCCGACAGGCGATGACACCGTCGACGAGCCTACCCTCGACGCTGCCGCAGACGAAGAAGAACCGCAGGAATAAGCGGACACACAGGGGGCGGATGAAGATTCGCCCCCTTGTTGTTTGTCCCCTATGAAATAACACGTCCTTTGGCTGGACGCGGTCAATGTGGGAGCTGGCTTGCCTGCGATGGCAGCGCCGCGGTATCACTGCGCTACCGAGGTGCCCTTATCGCCGGCAAGCCAGCTCCCACAAGGGTTCGCTCCAGAGAAAGGTTGTTACCGAACATGATTGCAGCCCCACCAGATCAGAGTGAGATTGGATGTGAGCAAGAGAGCCTATAACTTCTGTGCCGGTCCCGCGGCGCTTCCTGAAGCAGTCCTGCAGCGCGCGCAGGGTGAACTCCTCGACTGGCATGGAAAAGGCCTCTCCGTGATGGAAATGAGCCATCGCAGCGATGAGTTCGTGTCCATTGCCACCAAGGCCGAGCAGGACCTGCGCGACTTGCTGGACATCCCCTCCAATTACAAAGTGTTGTTCCTGCAAGGCGGCGCCAGTCAGCAGTTCGCCCAGATCCCGCTGAATCTGCTGCCGGAAGACGGCACTGCGGACTACATCGACACCGGTATCTGGGGGCAGAAAGCCATTGAAGAGGCTTCGCGCTACGGCCACGTCAATGTGGCGGGCACCGCCAAGCCTTACGACTATTTCGCGATTCCCGGTCAGAACGAGTGGAAGCTGTCGAAGGACGCGGCCTACGTGCACTACGTACAGAACGAAACCATCGGAGGCCTGGAGTTCGACTGGGTGCCGGAAGTCGGTGACGTCCCGTTGGTGTGCGACATGTCCTCGGACATCCTCTCGCGCCCGATCGATGTGTCCAAATACGGCATGATCTACGCCGGCGCACAGAAGAACATCGGCCCGAGCGGCATCCTGGTCAACATCATCCGCGAAGACCTGCTGGGCCGCGCCCGCTCGCTGTGCCCGACCATGCTCAACTACAAGGTCGCGGCCGATAACGGCTCGATGTACAACACGCCGCCGGCGTTCGCCTGGTACCTGTCGGGCCTGGTGTTTGAGTGGCTCAAGGAGCAGGGCGGTGTGGCTGCCATGGGCAAGCTTAACGAAGTGAAGAAGCGCACCCTGTACGACTTTATCGATGCCAGCGGCCTCTACAGCAACCCGATCAACAAAACGGATCGCTCGTGGATGAACGTACCGTTCCGCCTGGCCGATGATCGCCTGGACAAGCCGTTCCTGGCCGGTGCCGACGAACGCGGTCTGCTCAACCTCAAAGGCCACCGTTCTGTAGGTGGCATGCGCGCCTCCATCTACAACGCTGTCGACATCAACGCGATCAACGCGCTGGTGGCCTACATGGCAGAGTTCGAAAAGGAACACGGCTAATGTCTGAACAAGAACTCAAGGCCCTGCGCGTTCGCATTGACAGCCTGGACGAGAAAGTCCTGGAGCTGATCAGCGAGCGCGCGCGATGCGCCCAGGAAGTGGCGCGAGTGAAGATGGCGTCCCTGGCCGAAGGCGAAGTGCCGGTGTTCTACCGCCCTGAACGCGAAGCCCAAGTGCTCAAGCGTGTAATGGAACGCAACAAGGGCCCGTTGGGTAACGAAGAGATGGCGCGGTTGTTCCGTGAAATCATGTCGTCGTGCCTGGCCCTGGAGCAGCCGCTGAAAGTGGCGTACCTCGGTCCTGAGGGCACCTTCACCCAAGCGGCGGCCATGAAGCACTTCGGCCACGCGGTGATCAGCAAACCAATGGCGGCGATCGACGAAGTGTTCCGCGAAGTGGCGGCCGGGGCGGTGAATTTTGGCGTGGTGCCGGTGGAGAATTCCACCGAAGGTGCGGTCAACCACACCCTCGACAGTTTCCTTGAACACGACATGGTGATCTGTGGCGAAGTGGAGCTGCGTATCCACCACCACTTGTTGGTGGGCGAGAACACCAAGACCGACAGCATCAGCCGCATCTATTCCCACGCTCAGTCCCTGGCTCAGTGCCGCAAGTGGCTGGATGCCCACTACCCGAATGTCGAGCGCGTGGCGGTGTCCAGCAACGCCGAAGCGGCCAAGCGGGTCAAGGGCGAGTGGAACTCAGCGGCGATCGCTGGGGATATGGCCGCGGGCCTGTACGGCCTGACGCGCCTGGCGGAAAAAATCGAAGACCGCCCGGACAACTCCACGCGCTTTTTGATGATCGGCAATCAGGAAGTGCCGCCGACCGGCGACGACAAGACCTCGATCATCGTGTCCATGAGCAACAAGCCCGGCGCCCTGCATGAGCTGCTGGTGCCGTTCCATGACAACGGGATCGATCTGACGCGCATCGAGACTCGGCCTTCGCGCAGCGGTAAATGGACCTACGTGTTCTTTATCGATTTCGTCGGCCATCACCGCGACCCGCTGGTCAAAGGCGTGCTCGAGAAAATCAGTCAGGAAGCCGTGGCACTCAAGGTGCTGGGCTCCTACCCGAAAGCGGTTTTGTGAGGCGTTAACATGAGTGGCAACTTCCTCGCCCTGGCTCAGCCGGGCGTGCAACAACTGTCGCCTTACGTTCCGGGCAAGCCGGTGGACGAGCTGGCGCGCGAGTTGAACCTGGATCCGGCCAACATCGTCAAGCTGGCCAGTAATGAGAACCCGTTGGGCCCAAGCCCCAAGGTGTTGGCGGCGATTCGTGAAGAGCTGGCGGAGCTGACCCGTTATCCGGACGGCAATGGCTTCGCACTTAAGTCCTTGTTGGCGGAGCAATGTCGTGTGGAACTGAACCAGGTGACCCTGGGCAACGGCTCCAACGACATTCTTGAGTTGGTAGGCCGTGCTTATCTGGCCCCGGGCCTGAATGCGGTGTTCAGCGAGCACGCGTTCGCGGTCTACCCGATCGTGACTCAGGCCGTTGGTGCCGAGGCGCGGGTGATTCCAGCCAAGGAGTGGGGGCATGACCTGCCGGCCATGCTGGCGGCCATCGACGCCCAGACCCGCGTGGTATTCATCGCCAATCCGAACAACCCCACCGGCACCTGGTTCGGTGCCGAAGCCTTGAACGACTTCCTGCAGGACGTGCCGGAGCATGTGCTGGTGGTGCTGGACGAAGCCTACATCGAGTACGCCGAAGGCAGCGATCTGCCGGACGGCCTGGATTTCCTCGCGGCGTATCCGAACCTGCTGGTGTCGCGCACGTTTTCCAAGGCGTATGGCCTGGCGTCGCTGCGGGTGGGCTATGGCCTGTCGAGCGCGGTGGTCGCCGATGTGCTGAACCGCGTGCGCCAACCGTTCAACGTCAACAGCCTCGCCCTGGCGGCGGCCTGTGCGGCGGTGAAGGATGTCGACTACCTGGAAGAAAGCCGTCGCCTCAATGAAAGCGGTATGCAGCAGTTGCAGGATGGCTTCCGCGCATTGGGCCTGGGCTGGATTCCGTCCAAGGGCAACTTTATCTGTGTCGATCTGGGCCAAGTGGCTGCGCCGATATTCCAAGGGTTGCTGCGCGAAGGTGTGATCGTGCGCCCGGTGGCCAACTACGGGATGCCGAACCACCTGCGTATCACCATCGGCTTGCCGGCTGAAAACAGTCGCTTCCTGGAGGCGTTGGCCAAGGTTCTGCCTCGTGGTTGATGTCACTGCATTGCAACCTGCTGTGCCTATGATCGGTCGCCTGGTGGTAGTCGGTCTGGGCTTGATCGGCGGTTCCTTCGCCAAGGGCCTGCGTGAAAGCGGGCTGTGCGGTGAAGTAGTGGGCGTCGACCTGGACCCGCAATCGCGCCAACTGGCCGTTGAGTTGGGCGTGGTGGATCGCTGTGAAGCCGACCTGGCGCTCGCGTGTAAAGGTGCTGACGTGATCCTGCTCGCCGTGCCCATCCTGGCCATGGAAAAGCTGCTTGCAGTGCTGGCTCAGATGGACCTGGGGCAAGCGATCCTGACCGATGTCGGCAGTGCCAAGGGCAATGTGGTGCGCGCGGCGCAACGGGCCTTTGGCGGCATGCCCGCGCGCTTCGTGCCTGGGCATCCGATTGCCGGCTCCGAGCAGAGCGGGGTGGAGGCGTCGAATGCGCAGTTGTTCCGCCGGCATAAGGTCATCCTGACGCCGCTTGAGCAAACGGATCCGGCGGCCTTAGCGGTGGTGGATCGTCTGTGGCGCGAGCTAGGGGCGGATGTGGAGCATATGCAGGTCGAGCGGCACGATGAAGTGCTGGCGGCGACCAGTCATTTGCCGCATCTACTTGCCTTTGGCCTGGTGGATTCGTTGGCCAAGCGCAACGAGAACCTTGAGATTTTCCGTTACGCCGCCGGTGGTTTCCGCGATTTCACGCGGATTGCCGGCAGTGACCCGGTGATGTGGCACGACATCTTCCTGGCCAATCGCGAGGCGGTGTTGCGCACCCTGGACACCTTCCGTAGCGATCTCGACGCTTTGCGCGATGCGGTCGACGCCGGGGATGGCCATCAATTATTGGGCGTGTTCACCCGTGCGCGGGTGGCGCGTGAACATTTCAGCAAGATCCTGGCTCGCCGGGCCTATATGGAAACCGCTGTGAGCGCCGATGCGTTGACCTTTCTCGCCAATCCAGGTGGCCGCCTCAGCGGGCGTATCCGGGTGCCCGGGGATAAGTCGATCTCCCATCGCTCCATCATGCTGGGCTCATTGGCCGACGGCGTGACCGAAATCGAAGGCTTTCTTGAAGGCGAAGATGCCCTGGCGACCTTGCAGGCGTTTCGCGACATGGGTGTGGTGATCGAGGGTCCGCACCATGGTCGCGTGGTCATCCATGGGGTGGGGCTGCACGGTCTGAAACCTGCGCCGGGGCCGATTTATCTGGGTAATTCCGGCACATCCATGCGCTTGCTCTGTGGGTTGCTGGCTGCGCAAAGCTTCGACAGCGTATTGACTGGCGACGCGTCCCTGTCCAATCGCCCGATGAACCGCGTGGCCGAGCCGCTGCGTGAAATGGGCGCGCAGATCGAAACCGGCCCGCAAGGGCGACCACCGTTGACCATTCGCGGTGGCCAGTCCCTGAAGGGTTTGACCTACACACTGCCGATGGCCAGCGCCCAGGTCAAATCCTGCCTGCTGCTGGCCGGTCTGTATGCCAATGGCAAGACCGCGGTGACTGAACCGGTGTCAACCCGTGATCATACCGAGCGTATGTTGCGCGGCTTTGGTTATCCCGTGGCGGTGCACGGGGCGACGGCATCGGTTGAATCCGGCCATGCGCTCAAGGCGACCCATATTGAAGTGCCGGGGGATATCTCGTCGGCGGCGTTCTTTATGGTGGCTGCTTCGATTGCCGAGGGTTCCGAGTTGGTGCTGGAGCATGTTGGCATCAATCCGACACGCACCGGCGTGATCGATATCCTGCGGCTGATGGGCGCGGATATCACGCTGGAAAATCCCCGTGAAGTGGGTGGCGAGCCAGTAGCCGACCTGCGGGTGCGTGCGGCTGCGCTGACGGGTATTGAAATCCCCGAGGCCCTGGTGCCGTTGGCGATCGATGAGTTTCCCGTGTTGTTTATCGCGGCGGCGTGCGCTGAAGGGCGAACCGTTTTACGCGGCGCGCAAGAGTTGCGGGTCAAGGAGTCTGATCGTATCCAGGTCATGGCCGACGGTCTGTTGGCGCTGGGCGTGAAGTGTGAAGCCACCCCTGATGGGCTTATCATTGACGGCGGCCCGATGGCGGGGGGTGAGGTTCATGCCCATGGGGACCATCGCATTGCCATGGCCTTTAGTGTGGCTGGGTTGCGGGCAGCTGCGCCGATTCATATCCATGACTGCGCCAATGTTGTTACGTCTTTTCCGAATTTTCTTACACTGTGTGCCCAAGTCGGCATCCGTGTTGCCCAAGAGGCTCAATTGTGAATATCAAAGCACCGGTGATAACCATCGACGGGCCAAGCGGTTCGGGTAAAGGCACGATCGCCGGCATCCTGGCTAAGCGCCTTGGCTGGGGCCTGCTGGATTCCGGCGCGCTTTATCGCTTGCTGGCGTTTGCCGCGCGTAACCACGGGGTCGACCTGACCAATGAGGCGTTGCTGACCCAGCTTGCAGCTCATCTGGATGTGCAATTCATCGCGGCGACAGACGGTCAACTGCAGCGCATCATTCTTGAGGGCGACGAAGTCAGTGATGCCATTCGCACTGAAGATGTCGGCTCCGGAGCGTCACAGGTGGCTGCGTTGCCGGCCGTACGGGATGCCCTGCTGCAGCGTCAGCGGGCGTTTCAGGAGCCGCCGGGCCTGGTCGCCGATGGGCGCGATATGGGGACTGTGGTGTTTCCCGACGCGCCGTTGAAGATTTTCCTGACAGCCAGCGCCGAGGAACGGGCGCGCCGCCGCTACTTGCAGTTGAAGGGCAAAGTCGATGGTGTTAGTCTGTCGAGTCTGCTAGATGAGATCCGTGCACGCGATGAGCGTGATACCCAGCGCGCAGTAGCCCCGCTCAAACCGGCGGCCGATGCCATACAGCTGGATTCCACGGAGTTGTCCATCGAGCAGGTGCTGGAACGCATCAGGAGCGAGATCGCCATTCGCGATATCGCCGGGTGACCAAGAAGGCTGCAGGGGACCAGTCATAGTCCTGTGGTGCTTCTTTTAATTGAAACTGACCCACACCGTCTGGGGTGTGGAGATGGGCGTATTCTTCGCCCTTATCAACAGGAATTAAAATGAGCGAAAGCTTTGCGGAACTCTTTGAAGAAAGCCTAAAAACCCTGAACCTTCAGGCAGGCTCCATCATCACCGGTGTTATCGTTGATATCGATTACCAAGCTCGCTGGGTAACCGTTCACGCTGGTCTGAAGTCTGAAGCTCTGATCCCGCTGGAACAGTTCTACAACGATGCTGGTGATCTGACAATCAATGTCGGTGACGAAGTTCACGTTGCTCTGGACTCGGTTGAAGACGGTTTCGGTGAAACCAAGCTGTCCCGTGAAAAAGCCAAGCGCGCTGAATGCTGGATTGTTCTCGAAGCAGCCTTCGCAGCTGAAGAAGTGGTCAAGGGCGTTATCAACGGTAAGGTTAAAGGCGGCTTCACAGTCGACGTTAACGGCATCCGTGCGTTCCTGCCAGGTTCTTTGGTCGACGTTCGTCCAGTGCGCGACACCACGCACCTGGAAGGCAAAGAACTCGAATTCAAGGTC
Source organism: Pseudomonas rhodesiae (assembly GCF_013285305.1). NCBI lineage: Bacteria > Pseudomonadati > Pseudomonadota > Gammaproteobacteria > Pseudomonadales > Pseudomonadaceae > Pseudomonas > Pseudomonas rhodesiae. Next base: position 1,987,203 of record NZ_CP054205.1, read on the forward strand.
ATCAAGCTCGACCAGAAGCGCAACAACGTTGTCGTTTCCCGTCGCAGCGTCCTGGAAGCAGAGAACTCCGCCGAGCGTGAAGCTCTGCTGGAATCCCTGCAGGAAGGCCAACAAGTCAAAGGTATCGTCAAAAACCTCACCGATTACGGCGCATTCGTCGATCTGGGTGGCGTCGATGGCCTGCTGCACATTACCGACATGGCTTGGAAGCGTATCAAGCATCCTTCCGAAATCGTCAACGTTGGCGACGAGATCGATGTCAAGGTTCTGAAGTACGATCGTGAGCGCAACCGCGTTTCCCTGGGCTTGAAGCAGCTGGGCGAAGATCCATGGGTTGCTATCAAAGCACGTTACCCAGAAGGCACTCGCGTGACCGCGCGTGTTACCAACCTGACCGACTACGGCTGCTTCGCTGAGCTGGAAGAAGGCGTGGAAGGCCTGGTACACGTTTCCGAAATGGACTGGACCAACAAAAACATCCACCCTTCGAAAGTCGTACAAGTCGGCGACGAAGTGGAAGTTATGGTTCTGGACATCGACGAAGAGCGTCGTCGTATCTCCCTGGGCATCAAGCAGTGCAAATCTAACCCATGGGAAGATTTCTCTGGCCAGTTCAACAAGGGCGATAAAATCTCCGGCACCATCAAGTCGATCACCGATTTCGGTATCTTCATTGGTCTGGACGGCGGCATCGACGGCCTGGTTCACCTGTCCGACATCTCCTGGAACGAAGTGGGCGAAGAAGCTGTTCGTCGTTTCAAGAAGGGCGACGAGCTGGACACCGTTATCCTGTCGGTTGACCCAGAGCGCGAGCGCATCTCCCTGGGTATCAAGCAACTGGAAAGCGATCCGTTCTCCGAGTACGTTCAAGAGAACGACAAAGGCGCAATCGTTAAGGGCACTGTGAAAGAAGTTGACGCTAAAGGCGCCATCATCACTCTGGCCGACGATATCGAAGCGACTCTGAAAGCCTCCGAAATCAGCCGTGACCGCGTTGAAGACGCGCGCAACGTTCTGAAAGAAGGCCAGGAAGTAGAAGCCAAGATCATCAGCGTTGACCGCAAGAGCCGCGTAATCCAACTCTCCATCAAGTCGAAAGACGAAGTGGAAGAGAAAGAAGCTATCCAGAGCCTGAAATCGGCTCCAGAAGCTGCACAAGGCGAGACCACCATGGCCTCCCTGCTGCGCGAAGCAATGGCTAAGCAGAACTAAGTTCTGTAAAAGCTGTAGGAAAAGGGCGACTTCGGTCGCCCTTTTTTGTGCCTGAAATTTGTTGAATCAACAACTTAGAACCAACGCGTTCAGCTCAGTGTCGGAAGTGACTATAGTCTTTAAAGAGACGCCACCAACGCTGTTGTTTCATAAGGATTCGGATGAACAGGCTTATCGTAGTGCTCGCCCTGGTAATGCTTGCGGGGTGCGCCGCCACCAATGCAAAAACTTATGCAAAGCGCGGCGTCAGCGGTGTCGAGATCGACTGCTCGGGCCTAGGCAACAAGTGGGAGAAGTGCGAGAAGCGCGCTGCACGCGAGTGCAAGATGCAGGGCTACAAGGTTATCACGCGCTCCAGCGACGCCAAGGATGAAGAAGGCGACTACTTGTTTGGATGGAACCCGGCAGGAGCGGTCACACGCAAGATGCTCGTAATCTGCAAATAGCCTAAGGAGCTTTGTTCGCCAGTGTTTATTCAGTCGTATATTAGTTTATGCACGGGCTGTTCAAATTCATCAAGTCATGCTAAAACCTTTGAAGCGCTTTTCCTAGCTGCTTGAAAAAGAAGGGAAAAATATGACGAAGTCGGAGTTGATCGAACGAATTGTCACCCATCAAGGGCTGCTGTCATCCAAGGATGTGGAGCTGGCTATCAAGACCATGCTTGAGCAAATGTCCCAATGCCTTGCCACCGGAGATCGCATCGAAATCCGCGGTTTCGGCAGTTTCTCCCTGCACTACCGCGCACCACGCGTAGGCCGCAACCCAAAGACCGGCCAATCCGTCAGCCTCGACGGAAAGTTCGTTCCCCACTTCAAACCGGGCAAAGAATTGCGGGACCGGGTGAACGAAGAAGAGGAAGAGGGCGTCTGAGTGTTTTTGGGGTAGGAGAAGGTTATGCGTGGGGTTAAGCGCGTTGCACTGGTGGTCGTGGTGTTGCTTGTAGCTTTTATGGTTTTGGCCTTTGTGCTTGAAAACCAGCAGAGTGTGTCGCTGTCTTTACTGGGTCAGGCAAGCGGACAGTTTCCCGTATCAATATTCGTGGTGCTGGCGCTGATCGTCGGCATGCTCATAGGGCCGCTGTTGGGCATGATGATGCGTAGTTGGCGACGTAAGCCGATTCAGAGCGCTCAATCCTAGCTGGCGCGCTCTGCGCCGCTGGAAGCGAATGGAAACGTTCTTACCGTCTGTCGGTTTTTTTTCATCTGTTCATTCTGGAATTTCAGACAGCATGAAGATGATGTCTCGCCTATACGCCGGTTTTCTCGCCATATCATTGAGCACCGCCGTTTCATCTTTATTACGCTAACGTCGCAGATGACTCGTAAGGGTTCTCCCTAGCCGCATAGGAAGCGCCTTACAGATATGTCAAGCCTTGTAATATGTCAGCGAGATGGCAAAATGAAATCTGTTCTCGATAACGGGCATTTTGTGCGCTCAAAATTTGGCAGAGACGCTGGGTTTTGGCGGTCATCTAATTAGAGTAAAAAACACAAATTTGTCTGCATAACGAGCCCGCAGTTTCTCTTTGAAGGCAGGTTTTTGTTGTGAGTAGTAGTTTCCGCGCACCCCCGGTACGGTCCTCCGACGAAATAGATGTCGTCGCGCTTTCTAAATCTGTCTGGCGTCAAAAAAAGCTTTTGCTTCTGGTTACGTTAGGGTGCGGGTTAATTGCAGTCTGCTATGCGTTTCTGGCAACTCCTGAATATAAAATCAGTTCAGTATTGCGTCCTGCCGCTATTAATGATCTTGATGCGTTGAATCGGTCTGAGATTTACCAGCTTCCTCCCGCTGAGGCGCTTCTTAAAGTAGGTGCTGCGCTTGAGTCATACGATACTCGCCTGGCCTTCTTCAGAGCCAATCAAAAGCTATTTGAACGGTTTGTGCAACCCGGCCAAACCCTGGAGCAAAGCTTTGAGGCGTTCAACCGTAACTCGATTCATTTGATACTTCCCGACGCGGATAAGAAAAACTCGCTGAGCGCCTACGTCAAGCTTGAGATGACTTATCCCGAAGGTATCGATGGTGTCGCTATTCTTAACGGCTTTGTCGACTATGCCATCGTTATTGAGCGTCAGCGGATCTCTGCCGACTTGGATGTAATCGTCAAAAATCGAATCAATGAATTGAAAGGTAAGTTTGACTCGGCTCGATCAAATTATGAGGTAGAGAAAGAGGCCAAAATCGCTTCGTTGGGGGAACGCGACACGCTGAAGCGCGCACAGTTGCAGGATGAGTTAAAAGCGCTTCGTTCACAGTTGAAAGCGTTACGCGATGATCGTATCGCTCAGTTGAATGAAGCCATCGAGATTGCCAAGTCCTTAGGTATACAAAAGCCGACCACCCCCTCTGCGCTTGGCGAGTCCCGCAATGCCGGCGCCAGCAGTGTAATGCGTACCGAGGTTAATAATCAGCAAATACCGCTATTTTTCATGGGGGTAGAGGCACTTAACGCTGAGCTCGTAGCGCTGAAACAACGTAAATCGGATGACTTCACTGACGCTCGTATCGCTCAAATAGCCAAAGAGCTTCAGCTGCTGGCGTCTAATCGCGAGGTGGAAGTACTGAGCACACGAAAAAATGAAGATATTTTTCTCGCGGGTGTCGAACCATTGCGCGCAGAGATGACCCGTTTGAGTAGTCTGAACATTGATATGACGGGCTTGAAGTTAGTGACTGTCGATCAGCAGGCCTTGGAGCCGTTGGCGGCAGCTAGCCCAAATCGCCTGCTTATCGTGCTGCTTGGCTTGGTTGGTGGAGCTGTGCTTGCAATCTGCATAGCGCTGGTAAGATCTGCCGTTGCCGCAAGGCGCGACAAGGTATAGGACGGTGTCTGTCGGGCTTACCGGTCTTAACTTGAACCCTCATGAATGTTTCGATCGCGCTGCCAAATCAGCGACAGTGCTCGAGACAACTTGCGCAGGAAAAATTCATCTTTACAGTTCGCCGGGGGCCACCTATATCAATGTGGTAGGGGCTCGGCGAACAATTGGGCAAGCGCAATTCGTTTAATCCGATCGTGCATAAAGTGATAAGTCACGCTTGTATCTTCGGTTTGCGGACAGGCTACAACCTGCGTAAATCCCGCTGTCTCAATCAGGGCTTGCCTCAGTACATAGGAGCGGACCCATGGGTCGAGAAACGCATAGGTGGCTCTGTAAAGCGTCCTCACGTCCATGCTGGCTACTTCCAGGTTCGGAGTCAGTGAAGGCAAGTAGCTCGCCAGGATGACATCACCATCATCGATTCCCGGCGCCATGTAAAAGCATGTCGCAGAGGTGCGTCCTTTCATCAGGTATGACCACAGGACGCAATCAGCACCGCGCACTTCCGGCAAATGGCCCGGGTGTAGATGAATGAACTTGAGTGTGGTGATTTCCAGCAACCGTTTCGGCACGATTCCGCCGCCGGTGAATAACAGCTGTGTTTGCGCAAGCTCCAGTAGTCGTTCGTAAAGCGCACTGTCTGCTAGGTTTTCTATCATCAGCGTTTCTACGTCAAGCGAATAATCACTCAAATCGCACAGTGCTAATGCTTCGTCTATGTCCTTGTCCGCAAAACCCAGTTTGTCGGAAACGGTATTTCTGATCGATTGATAAAGAGAGCTTTCTGTCTTACGTATTGTTGTTGACCAGTAATGGATGCTGTTTTTTTGTCTCGAATGGGCATAAGCCAACTTCAAACTACCTGGTAGAAAGCGCCCGATCGGTTTTCGGGAGACTAGATCATTCTTTGATATCAGGTGAATGATTTTTTCAGGTTTCAAGCCCATGCTCTTCAGGGTTGCCAAGTACGCACGAGCGATGGGCCCCTCCCAAAATAAAACAGTGATCGGGAGCGTTCCAGCATTAACCGGCGCCTGGGTATTTGCGAGAGTTTTCGAGGGCGGTGTATCGGCGTGCGGAAGCCTTGTCAGAAACCGTTCGGCCTCGACATCGATCAGATTTACCAGGGTTGGCTCCACTGGAATGTTCCCCGACGCCAGACTGTCAAGAAGCTTCAGTACGGCGTTAAGCCTCTTGACCGCACAGGCCGTTTTTCCATCGTCGGCTAAGCGGCAGAAGTCCTTGAAAAGTAGTGTCAGCGCTAACGGCTGCAATTCACCCGCCAAAAGGGTTGTGGACGCCTTGGTTCCGTTCTCGTGGTAGCTCTCGTAGAGGTGCTTGGAAATCTCAACACGTTTTGATAGGAACTGCATAGCTTGGTGCACCTCATCCGTCCATTCGGCGGACGCTGCTGCGGTACGCAATGCGGATGCAGTGTCAAAGTAGACGTCGTATTTGCAAGGTGCCGGTGTTGCTGGCAAGTAGCTGCTGATAAAGCGCTCGATCATCATGGGCTCAGGTTACCTTCGCTATTTTTTGATGGAGGACCTGCAGAATATTGGCAACCGTCCAGTACAGCACCATTCCAGAAGGAAAGGAGTAGAACAGTAAAAAGAACCCCAGTCCCATCAGCCCGGTAGGGAGGCTTTGGCGCAGCGATGACGTTCCCTCGGGAGAGGTTGTTGGGTTTAGTTTTATGCTAAGTATAGTTGTTAGAGTCATCAGCACGGGTAGTAAATTGAAATATGAGCCAAATAGGGGCAGGTCTACGCCCAGTGAAAATAATTGATCGGGCTCAGCCAGTGTTTTCATCCATAGAAAAGACGCGTCCCTTAGTTCAAATGTTTGTCCCAGTAAATGGTAAAGTGAAATGAATACAGGCACTTGAATAAAAACGATTAAAAGTGGTTTTAACCCTGCCAGAGGGCTGATTTTATGTTGTTCGTAAAGTTGGAGGATTCTTTCACTTTGCTCCCCTCCTTTGTAATTTTTGCGAATCTCTTGCAGTTCAGGCTGGATGCGCGCCTGAATAGCCGTGAACTTCTTCTGTGCCAGAATCGCATTCTTGGCAATTGGGAATACTGCCAAGCGTACGAGTGCCGCCAGTAGAATAATCGCGACGCCCCAGCTGCCAACTATTTGCTGAATGAAGTGCAATAGATGCATGATGGTCAAGCTCAACCATCGCATCCAATCCCACAATCCGGAAAACAGTAATCCGTCTAGATCCGGCGCTTGAGCGGCAAGTGCCGAGTACGCTTTACCGCCTCCAAACACGGCCCATTGATAGGATTGCATGGGTTGGCTACCCGGTTCTCCAATAGGTAGAAGAATACTGATGGATGTTTGGAATGAGGCATGCTCGGTATCGACATCCGAGGTTTGCGGAATGCTGGCATGCCAGGTTGCGCGCTTCGAGAGATCGTTGGAGGGCGCCATAATCAGGGCCAGGTAACGGCTTTGAAGACCTACCCAGCTCCAGTGGCCTGCCTCGTCAGATGCGTATCCGTTCGGCAAGTCGGTATCGTTTAACCGAACTGTCTTGGTGCCCTCTGCGTTGCGATAGACCAATTCAGTAAACGAATAAATACTTTGCCCCATGCCTAGGCCGGTGGCGGGAGTTTCTCCAATACCGGGTCCGACTTGTAGGAAAAGGTTATTGGCCGGGTTTATCTTAAGGTTCTTGAGGTCAAGGTCGAGAGCGAAATCGACACGCCATTGGTTTACCAGTAAGCGCCACGTCTTCCTGATGCTGAAGGGTATATCGGGACTTTCCAGGCCAAGTACTATGGCATCTGGTTGTTGGTCCATTACCTTCCAGCCGCCTGCGAGCTGCTGCCATTCACTTAAAGGCCTACCGTCAATCTCCCCGCTCAACAAGAACAACTCTCCCTTGGGGGCAGCCATGTCTTGTGCGTGGCTGGATGCACCGTGCAGTTGCGGGAGTGTCCAATGCTGGACGGAGCCTGTTGATAAGTTGAAGGCCAGTTGCACATTTGTATTTGAAAGCGAGGGGGGCTGCTTATCTGCCCCTTGCGCCACCTGAGTAAGCAATACCAGAAAGCAACAGAGCCAATAGTTTTGAATATTATTTATAAGTGATGGCATGAGAGTGCTGTTTGACTTCATTTGGCGGGATCATATTTCAGTTCACAGGTAAGTACGTGCCCGCAAGCACCCGGCGCACTGAATATTGCGACGGGCGACTCGTAGATATCAATAGCTTATTTTTTCTCAGTGTCAGTTTCTTTCTTCATGACGTCTTTGCGCAGGCCTAGCATACGCAGTAATCGGTGCCAGTATAGTTTCATGACCATCGCGATCGCCGCCAATGCGCCTAGAATGCCTTGGAGCATGGCGCTGCCGGTACCTGGGTCCAGGTAGGCGAATGCATTGATTGGCAAGATCACCAAACACAGCAAGGTGACGATTGAGAAAATCGATTTTTCCATGAACTACGCCCCATCATTATTTAATTAAGGAAACCAAATAAGCAGCAGCTGTATCGCCGCTTTGCCCTACGTTATAAATCCAGCACTTACGTATATCGCTCAGCGCCGTTTGCCATTTTTTTGAATCAGCAGCCATGGTACATGCAATTTTCCCCAGCTCTGCCAACTCATCCGTTGGGACCACAACGCCTAATTGCTTGCGTGCTTGTACTTCAATGGGTTCGATGCCGATCGCTGTGTATTCTGGATTCAGCACTTTGCGTGGAACGTCTGCAAATATGACCGGACGCTCGAGCCCCAACGAAAACTCCAAAGCCGCACCCGACCAGTCGCTGAGCATGATATCCGAATCGAGTAGGGAGATGGTGGCATCGCTGTCCTCATCCAGGCGAAATCGCGGCTCATGCCGATAGTGTGCAACGATTTCATCGAGTTTTGCCGGTGCCAATTTGCGGGTGCGTGGATGGGGGCGCAGTACCACCTTCAAGCCTGCATCAATCAGTGGCTTGATCACATCAAGTCCGTGTCGCTCGATCAATCCATTTTCACCCCATGTGGGTGCTACCAGTACCTGGACGGGGTCGCCGTGATGTATCCGAGGGCCTTGGCGGCCGCTTGCGAGGATCGTATCGAGCCGCCCGTACCCGTGCTGTACCAGGGTTTTTTGGGGTAGATCGTGTAGTTTCTCCCTGGTCCTGGTTTCTGCAACGTGATGAGGCCCCACGCAGAGGATTGAATCAAAATGATCAAAGGCGGCTGCGCGGTAAATCATATGTGTACTGACAATCGAATGATGCAGGTAAGCATAATGGACTTGAAACGGCGAGCGTTTGATATGAAAGCTCTGCAGGTCCGGCATAGTCATCAACAAGACATCGGCGTCCAGCGTCGCAAAGAAGACTGTTCGCATGCTGCCTTCGCCTACATAGAAGGCTCGCATTCCTGGTAGTGGAGTGGCCAGTAAGTGATCGTTTTCAGCAGACGTTACGTACAAGATCGGCGCGCCGTAACTTGCCTGAAGTGCCTTGTAGATAGGTTCGAAGTAAGACCAGTATCCGCGTCCTTCGGAATAGAACACCAGTGTGCGTTCCTCGCGTGGAATGCGCTTGAATGCTTGCAGACCTCTCCATTCTCGAAGAACTTTGCGTAGTGCATTAAACATGCTTAGTCCTTAAGACGGATGAATGTGTCCAAGCGCCCGCCACGAAACAGATCGTGGTATTGATTCAGGTCTTCGACGGTGTCGACTTCCAGCCAACCATTATCAGTGAACGCCGCCCGAGCTTTCCATCCGGTGTCGATAAGATGTTGTATAAACGTTGTCATGTACATATTGTCGAAATCCTTGCCATCTCGCAAAACACTACGATCCATATCGTGCCAAGTGGCGCGAAACGCCTTTACATAATCCCCCCTAACTTTGATCAGGCCCATGTATTGCCCTTGAACCTCACTATAGTCCGCTGGCTTTTTGCCGAGCTCGGTAATGCAGTCATCATTGTTGAGTTTCAAGGTCTCGGCATCTGATAGAGGATCTTCCATGCGGATCTCCCAAAACCTGCGCCACTCTCGATCTACTGAAATGGCTAGCGGGGCATCACTATCCAGCAAGCTCTCAAGCACTGATAGTTCATAGATGATGTCACCATAAGCAATCAATAGATCCTCTCCGTCGACCATCCACTCTTGTGCGCAAAAAAGTGTAGAGACCATATTGGTGGTGGCAAAGCGAGGGTTGTGCAGCACTTTGACGCCTTGACCTTCAAGGCAATCCACACGATATCCGCCTACCAGGGCAATCTCGGTCAATCCCGCAGCCCTCAATATATCCAGTTGGCGATGTAGAAGCGGACGTCCATTCAGTTCAACCAGGCACTTGGGCCTATCATCTGTGAAAGGGCGCAATCGTGTGCCTTGGCCTGCTGCGAGGATAATTACGCGCATGGTGTGTCCTTGCAAAAGAAGAGCTGGCGAATGAGCTTCGCATCAATAGCCGAGTTAACGGAGGGTCTTTCGGGATGCCACATAATGGCTGCCCAGGGAAATTGGCTGTGGACAAATGCCTCAATGGACCCATCGTCTGCCCAAGCTTGAGCAAGCAGGTTCTCTGCCAGGTCCCCAGGTTGAATGCCCCAGCTATGGAAGCTGTTGACCTGTCGATATTCCGCCATCAACGGTGCCTGAGCCGATGCATATATTGCATGCGTGCAGTTAACGTGACCGGGCAGCGACGTGAGGCTGCCACCCAGAAAATGATTAAGCATCTGCATTCCGCGACAAACCGCCAGTACCGGTAGGTTCATGCTCCGGGCTTTGATCAAGAGAGTTGCTTCGGTGATGTCGCGTTCCGGTGAAGCGTTGGCGGCACCGGGAAGATGAGCAAGATCATTACCACCGCTCAATATAAGTCCGGCGACATTTTGGCGTTCTAGCCAGCCACCCGGTGCTGTCATCCCATTGGGCACCGGTATCAAGTCGATCCCCAGCGGTTCCATGAGCGTGGTCCAGCGTTGATCAAGGCAATCACGCTGCTCGTCGTACCCGGGGATCCATTCAACACGTTGTGTGATTGCAATACGCATTACCGAACCACCCGTATCGCCCGATTGCCAGCATCCAGTTCCAGGCTATGCGCTGCTGCCAGTGAGCGATATTGCGCTTCCCCTATCCCTAATGCGGCCGGCAGGCCAAACTCCGCCGCGCGGATAGCCATGTGCGAGTTGGCGCCGCCATACATGGTGATCAGCCCGCCAATCTGTCGACCGAACAGCCAGTCGTAACCGGGATCTGCCTGGGGAATCATTGCGATTTTGCCGACAAGGTCTTGTTCGTCTGCGCTTTGGCTAAGGTCCACACAGGTGCTCCGCACTACGCCCGTGCCAACAAAGTTGGGCTGTGTCGCTGGATAGAGGAATACGTTGAAATCCTCTGCTGAGCAGAGTAGCGGGGGCAGTTCGATTACTTGAATTTGTTCATGTTCGATTTTGCCTTGGGCGGCATGCGCGAGCATGCTTTGGGTGAGTTCTTGAGGGCTTAAGGTTGAATTTCTTAATGCCATGAGCTTGTGGATTTCAATATAAGCCAAGTCTTCGCGTGTAATACCCAAAGGCTCAGCCCAGTCAACCAGCGCATCTAGCGCCAGGGAAAGATTGCGGGTGAAAGCAAATTTGGCGTATTCGCGTCCCTCGATAGCCTCTCTTAAAAAGAGTTCCAGCTCATCGCTATTGCATGCAATACCTTGCTCGTTCAGGGCACTGGTAAATCGTTGACGTGCCTGCTGCCATAATTGGCCGTTGACCTGTGGGGACGAAGGTTGCGAAGTTGCACTCTTGACGATAGGTATAAGGTATCGTTCGGGCGCTGCCCGATAACTGAGCGAGTTGATGTCATAGGTGCCTGGGCGCAGATGACCGTACTTCTGCATAAAGTCTTCACTGCTTATCTCGCCCTTGGAGCAACTCAGCGCATCATGGGTGAATGTGTGGCTGACAGTGCTGATAGTGCCCAAGAAGTCGTCCATTTCCCTATCGGTCAAGGTCCCCGTACTGACCGCAGAGCGCAGGAACGTTACGGCGACGAAAGCACTGCGCGCCAAATGCGCGAAAGGTAGAGCGCCGTAACGACGACAATCATGTAGTAGCGTCCAGACCTGTTCGAGAGGTGCCGCGGAGGATGAGGCAAGGTGTGCAAAGCGTCGTTCAAGTGACTCTATGACGGCGAGGTCCTGCTTGTTGCGTGCGAGGGCGCTCTGGCTAATGTCCCTCAGGGCATCGCGCAGTTGTTCAATCTCGTGATACGTAAATCCGCCATCCGAAATCAGTCGCTGGCGCCAGCGATCAAAGTCCAAGGCAAAACAAGTGGGAACAACGTCGAACTCTACTTTGTCGTGAAGGTGGGGGTTGTGCTCAAGCCAAGACAAGTAAAAGTCAATCAGGCGGCCGGCCAGTGCATCGTCCAGGCACTTTGGAATAAACGAGTTAAAACTTGCGCGGATATCAACGTAGGGATGGCCGGCGAAACTGACCAGTAGAGGTTGGGGGCGAACATCGCGGTAGCCATATTCGGCACGTTGGGTGGCCCATGTTTCATCCATGATCAGGTATTGATAGAGGCTGACCGAAAGGGGGGTTGGCTTGGTTCCAATGATTTCCGCAGGGTTCCAATCGGGCATGATTCCGAACAGCGCTCGTTGCCCCACAACGAACGGCGCCGGTCGCTGCAGCTGATTGAACGACTCACGAGCATCATCCAGGCGCTTGAGAATGTCTTGGTCACTGCCGTCCCATTTAGAGTGGTCGACTGCTATCGGGCGGACTTGCAGGATATGCAGTCCTGCGTTGGCGGTGATCGCGAATTCGATGTCCAGGGAATCATAGCCCAGCAAAGATTCAATCTCCCTGAGCGCAGGCAGCAGGCTTTGCAGGCTCTTGGGTATGTTTGAGCTGTGCGCGTCAGCATCGCGCCTCATCACCAAGGTCTTGTGATCGTGACTACTGCCACTGGTAATCGATTCAGTGCTGCCGCTGGTGTCGTCATAATTGATAACGTAATACGGTGATCCACTGCTCAGGCTTCGAGTAAATGCGACACCGCTGGCGAGCACCTTTTCCAGCATGGGTTGAACCAGTACCTGGTTGTCAGGGTTGGTATCGCTGTAAGAGGAAATAACGCGCTCGATAGCCTCTTTCAGGCGTGTCGAGTCTCGGCCATCGATATTCAGCAGGCTGGTATAAGCGCCGGCATTGGAATTGACAAACCCATCCTCTGAAAGCGCACTGCTGCGAATAGCCAGATGTTGATCAGGAAAGCTCTGCTGGATAGTGCCAATCAGTGAGTCGGCAGTTTTACGCCACTGAGTCACCGTGAAACTGACTTGATCTTCGATTCGGCTCAACTTGACCATTCTGCGCAGGCGGCGAAGTGTCTGCGCTTTGGTACCCAATACAAAATGCGCAAGGTCCTGAGGTTCGTTGAGCTCGGCCCAGTCACCTTGTACGTCCACCGCCTGTACATTCATACCCTGGCAGCGCAATGCTTCAACAAGATCAGAGAGGTGGCCCTTCTGGAAGCGCTGTTGCAGGTCAGCTTTGGATATTTGCAGATACTGAACTGCCCGCGGGCCAAAATGTACACACCCAACGAATTCCGCCGAAGCGATGCTGCACGGAATGTCAGGCCCAAGTCGGGTGATTGTCTGCCCGAAAAGGCAAACTTTTTCGCTGCGCTCCAAGTCTGAACGAGTACGACCCGCATAGCGGGTTCGCCAGTGACTGTCGACGGCAACGCTGATATCGGCTTGCGACTCGATCATGGCATCGATCAGGCTGCGCCGAAACAGGATGTCAGAATAAGAGACCAGGCATCTGATTTTATCTGTCAGATCGACTTGTAGGAGTGAATAAGCGGATTGAGTCACCTGCCAGTCCGTGTTGATCCAGTAGTTGAAATCTGGATACTGCTCCTTGATCGAGTCGGCCTTATAGCCGCCCACGAAATGAACATCCGGCCCGCGCGAGGAAGTGGCGTGGAGCAGCCAGTCGATGACTCGCGTATGGCCTGAAGCGCTGCGCAAGGCAGCGTGCTCGTCGCCTTGGAAGGGCTTGCCTGCCCCGAGAAAAATTACGGCTGACTGCATGACTACCTTCCCATTATCCGTAAGCGGGTGTGATCGTTGGTTCGCTAGTGCCGCGGACCGTTACCAGCCTTCTGCGCCTTCGCTCCAGTAGCCGAAAGCGAAGCACTTGCGCAGCGGATCAATCAATTCTGGGTTGAGTCTTGAGGCAATCTGGCAGGACGCGCCGGCGCCATGTGCAAGAAGCTTGTAACCCACGCCATTGGATCGATATATGTATTGAGGTGTTTTCTCCTCGCTCAACTCGGGGTCTCGAGGTAGGTTCTTAATAAAGGTCGGCGCCAAGCCTGGTATCCAATCGCTAGCCGACCTGCCCCAGATACTATACAAACCGTCAAATCCCTGGCTGAGCGGATAGCGCCCTTTTACTTGGCGGTATTTTTCCAACGCATCCCGAATTTCAGTAATGTCCTGTATACGTTGATGGTATCGGGTGATTTCAGAGGCTCTGAATGTAATCGCCTTACTGGATTTCAGTGCTGATAAGAAATCATTATTTCTGGGGATGATAACCGTTTTCTGAGTGTCAAAATCAAAAGAGGAGGTTTGATCTTTTACGATATCCAAGTAAATTAAATTTTCATTGTTTTGAGGTGTTGAGTTTAGTAGATCCACGCCTGCGTATTCGGCGCATTGCGAAGTGGTTGGTGCATGAAGGCACAGTGTTCTGGCGAGATCTGCCAAGCTTCTAAGTTCGCTGTCATATATGACTGCCTCATGTATGGCGGATTGCGTCTTCATCATCAAGAGTGGGCGGTATCGGTTATAACCCCACAGAGAGTGTCCGTTAAATGTGATTCCGTCGGGATCAGACTCGAAGTAATTGGCGGGCGCGCCATGATCACTCTTTACAATGAAGGTTGTCTGGTCATAAACCCCAAGGGTTTTGAGTCTTTCTATATAAGCCGCGGTCTGCTGGAGTGCGCAGTAGGTTTCATTCAGAAGTCCTTGAGTATTCTGGTTCGAAGTGAACCACTCTTTGCTGTCACTTTTGTACGTGCAGTTTTCATCGAAGTCAGCGGGAAAGTGAGTATGCAGAAAGTGCATGAAGCGTACTGTGCGGCGGGAGTTGGTAACATGTAGATGTTGAATCAGTGCAATCAGGTCGTCGCGCTGTAAGGTATTCTGCGCGTCCCAAAGCGGGCCTTGGTGGACCAATGTCCGCTCCGCTCTTGAGTCATGTAGGTAGGCCTGTCTGACGGCTCGAAGCGGGTCGACCAGGAGTTTCGCCAGAATGGGCGAACCTATGCGAGCCATGATATGCGGGTAAAAGTTCAAGGCAATAGAAGCTTGCTCGCTGAAACCGTTATCGATCAGTGTTCCAGGGATAATCACATCCGACAGCACGTCATTGAACGCGCTGTACGCCCCGTAGGTCATAACGTCGGAGGAGGCGAGTTGCTCGCGTTTTATTGAATTCGGTTTTTCAGTCAGCTTCTTGTCTACGTCTTTTGATAAGGAGCTCAAGGCTCTAAAATCTATATTTCCATATACCTCGGCGCGTAGCGAGGCGACGGTTGCTGGGGCTACGGAAATGGTGTTGTCATAAAAAACAAAATCCTTGAATGCATGCTTCAGGTCTGGATGTTCTTCAATAACCTGTTTTGCCAAGTTGCCGGCCAGGCCGTCGAAACTTAAAACGATGACGTTATCGTCTTTGGAAAGGCCCGAGAAGCGACTCATGGATGATCCTGTTTCGATAAGTTTATATGCGGCGGAACCTAAAGAAGTTGAAAGTAATATCAGTACGAATACTTGAGTTGCAGGTTTGATTTTTGTATAGGTCAGCAACGTGAGGATCAGCGCCAGGCTACCCACTATCACAAGGTTTTGATAGTCGATAGGAAGGTCCTCGGGGGAGAGCATGCCCGCTTGACCGGCTAAGGGGAGCAGTAATCCTGACAGGCACGTCCAGAATATAATGAGGTAAAGCGCACCGGATGCCAGCCAAGTCAGGCGTAGCCAAGCAAGAATTGTAGAGGCGACAAAAAGAAGGCTGCCGGCTGCAGCCGTCAATACCAGCGAGAAAAGAAAAAACTCTTTTATGCTGAAGTTTACGTCGCTGAGTGCAAGGTAAACGACATAGAGGGGAACCCATAAAAATAGTGTCGAAGCGGCCAGAAACGAAAGCACCAAGCGTTTTGAAGTGTTAGACATGCAGTTTGCGAGTCCCTTGCAAATGAAATGAGCTGGTTTTTATTGGGCAAGTAATTTTATAGAAAAAAACCAAAGCGTTCAGCTATTTTGTGAACCTTTTCTGTTTTTTGCTGTCCTCAAGCGTGGCCGACATCATTTAGTTGCAGCGCGCCGCTCTCCTGATTGAGATGGTTTCAGAGGGGGGAGGGGCGACAAAGGTTACTGAAAGCTTCTAATATCCGTATAATCCGTCAGTTAATCGTTGCTTGCACCAAATGCAACCAGTCTGACGCGAGTACAAAGCACAATCGGTTGTGTGCCTGGTGCGTTCATGCCTTCAGTCATGCCTCGAATGACGACTGGAGCGACGGGCCTAAGGTGGTGCTATGCCATTTTTCAACGTCAGCGACCGCCAAATCGTGCTGCGCCATCGAATGCGTGAGGGGTGATATTAGATACATGCATTCATGCTCTGTGTTGGCCCTGAGCGCAGAGATAACACCCTCTGCGTGATGTATCTTGTAAAGCTTGAGCCGAGAAGCTGGCTGCCGATGTATATT
This sequence comes from Pseudomonas rhodesiae, assembly GCF_013285305.1. NCBI lineage: Bacteria > Pseudomonadati > Pseudomonadota > Gammaproteobacteria > Pseudomonadales > Pseudomonadaceae > Pseudomonas > Pseudomonas rhodesiae. The sequence continues at coordinate 2,003,020 of NZ_CP054205.1, forward strand.
TTCAGTGTTTTCCAACTTGAATTTTCAGAAACGAATTGTGGGCGCGATGTCAACTGTAACCTTGTCCAACGAAAAAACATTCTCCTGCGAACCGGGCGTAACACTTCTGGATAGCGCAAAAAAGCAAGGCGTGATCCTCGAATACAGCTGTCGTTCCGGTCGGTGCGGGGTGTGCAAGGCCCAGGTGGTTGGTGAGACCGAGGTCATTCATCATCATGAATCCGTCTTGTCCTCTGAAGAGCTGGCTTCGGGATATATTTTGACGTGTTGTCGTTCCGCGCTGAGTGATGTGCGGCTGGATATCGAAGACTTGAATCAGTTTGCGGACATCAGGAGCAAAACACTTCCCTGTCGTGTGGATTCATTCAGACATCTGGCCGACGATGTGGTCGAGGTGGTCTTGCGGTTGCCGCCCAAAGATCCGCTGAACTATATGCCTGGCCAGTATGTCGACATCATCGGGAAAAATGGTGTTAGGAGAAGCTACTCCATCGCGAATGCGCCCAGGCAGGATGGAAGGTTGGAACTGCAGATTCGTAAGGTTGAGGGCGGAGTGATGAGCCAATATTGGTTCGATGAGCTTGCGGCCAATGACCTGCTCCGGCTGGAGGGGCCACAGGGTACATTTGCCCTGCGTAACACCTCTCCGGAAAACCTGGTGTTTTTGGCAACGGGTACTGGAATTGCGCCAGTGAAAGCTATTCTTGAACAGCTCAAAGCCGATCCCGAGCTCGCGGTGAATAAAAAGGTATGGGTTTACTGGGGTGGGCGTCACGCCAAGGATATTTATTGGCAGCCTGAGCTTGGTTTGCCGGCAGCCTCTTTCATTCCTGTGCTATCACGACCTGACAGCAGCTGGGTAGGTCGCACGGGTTACGTACAGGATGTGCTTGAGCATGATGGTATCGATTTGGCTGACTCGGTCGTGTATGCATGTGGTTCCGAACATATGATTCAATCGGCTAAAGAAAAACTTGTGACGCTTGGCCTTCCACACAGAAATTTCTACTCCGACGCTTTTGTGAGCTCGAATTAATTAAGGATAAAAGATGAAAGCTGTAATTTTGGCTGGCGGATTAGGCACTCGGCTGAGCGAAGAGACCAGTACCCGGCCCAAGCCTATGGTCGAAATTGGTGGGAAGCCGATTTTGTGGCACATCATGAAGATGTATTCTGCTCACGGCATCAATGATTTTATTATTTGCTGTGGCTACAAGGGTTATGTAATCAAAGAGTATTTCGCCAACTATTTTCTGCATATGTCTGACGTCACTTTCAATATGCGTGACAACACCATGGAGGTGCATGACAAGCGCGCTGAGGCCTGGAACGTGACATTGGTCGATACCGGCGATGATTCCATGACAGGGGGGCGACTGGCCCGAGTTGCCGACTATGTAAAAGATGAAGAGTCCTTCTGCTTTACCTATGGCGACGGCGTTGGCGATATCGATATCAGTGCCACCATTGAGTTTCACAAGGCTCATGGGAAAGCTGCAACGCTGACTGCAACATACCCGCCGGGGCGTTTTGGCGCGCTTGATATTCGCCAGGGACAAGTCCTTAACTTCAAGGAAAAGCCCAAGGGGGATGGTGCCATGATCAATGGAGGCTTCTTCGTCCTGAAACCGGAGGTGCTGAAATACATCACCGGCGACTCCAGCGTATGGGAGCAGGAGCCTCTGATGAACCTGGCTTCGGACAACCAGCTGATGGCCTACGAGCATCAGGGGTTTTGGCAGCCGATGGACACGCTACGTGACAAGCATTTGCTGGAAGAACTGTGGATCTCTGGTAAGGCACCCTGGAAAACGTGGGAGTGAAAATGAAAGCTGCTGTCACTCCCGCCTTCTGGAAAGGTAAAAAGGTCTATCTGACTGGGCATACCGGCTTCAAGGGAAGTTGGCTGTCCCTGTGGTTGCAGAGCATGGGCGCTGACGTAATGGGGTACGCCCTTGCGCCGCCGACGACACCGGCTCTTTTTGAAGAGGCTGGTGTCGAGAAGGGTATGCAGTCCAAGATCGGCGATATCAGAGACCTTCAAGCGATCACGCAAAGCATGATCAGCTTTAATCCGGATATTCTGATTCATATGGCTGCTCAGCCATTGGTCCGCCTCTCTTATAAACAGCCTGTCGAAACCTATGCCACGAACGTAATGGGTACCGTGCACGTACTGGAGGCCGCGCGTCAATGCCCAGATCTGCGCGCAATCGTTAATGTCACCACTGACAAGTGTTACGAGAATCGTGAATGGGAGTGGGGCTATCGAGAAGATGAGCCCATGGGCGGGCACGATCCTTATAGCAATAGTAAAGGCTGCATGGAGCTTGTGACTTCGGCGTACCGCAATTCCTTTTTTGGTAAAGGACAGCCCGTCGCTCTCGCGTCTGCACGTGCAGGTAATGTAATTGGTGGTGGCGATTGGGCTGAAGACCGATTGATTCCGGATATACTCGCCGCGTTCGAAAAGCAGCAGCCGGTAGTTATTCGCAATCCACAGGCGACCCGCCCTTGGCAGCATGTGCTTGAGCCCTTGAGTGGTTATCTGGTACTGGCCGAGAACCTGTGGACGCGCGGCCAGGATGTGGCCCAAGGTTGGAACTTCGGTCCGAAGGATGAGGACGCCCGACCTGTCGACTGGATTCTGGACCACATGGTGAACACTTGGGGGCAGGGTGCAAGTTGGGCCCTGGACCAGAATCCCCAGCCCCATGAGGCTCGCTATTTGAAACTTGATATATCAAAAGCCCGTGCACATTTGCATTGGTCGCCTACTTGGTCACTGGAGACGACGTTGGCGTACATCGTGAATTGGCATAGAGCTTGGCTCAAAGGACATGATGTCCACGACCTTTGTCTCGCAGAAATCAATGCCTACATGGCCGCTATGTCTTCATGCGGCAAGTAACTCAATTATTCAAGCAGGAAATGCCATGACACCCGATATGCTCCGCCAGGAAATCAGTAAACTCGTCGAGCAGTATGCTCAAGTCGCCCTGGCGCCCAAACCTTTCGTCGCCGGCGAAAGCGTTATTCCGCCTTCAGGCAAGGTCATTGGGGCTCGTGAGTTGCAACTGATGGTCGAGGCTTCCCTGGATGGTTGGCTGACCACCGGGCGTTTTAATGCAGAGTTTGAGCGAAAGTTGGCTGAGTTTCTGGGCGTTAAATTTGCGCTGTCGGTCAATTCGGGCTCTTCTGCCAACCTTGTCGCATTCAGTACATTGACTTCCCCTAAGTTGGGTGAGCGCGCGATCAAAAAGGGCGATGAAGTTATCGGTGTTGCCGCAGGTTTCCCGACAACTGTTAACCCGATCGTCCAGTTCGGCGCTATCCCTGTGTTTGTTGATGTTGATATGGCTACGCACAATATTGACGTCAACTTGATCGAAGCGGCTATTACACCAAAAACCAAAGCAATCATGCTCGCCCATACATTGGGCAACCCATTCAACCTAGGCGCGGTCAAGGCAATCTGTGAGAAGTACAACCTTTGGTTGATCGAAGACTGCTGTGACGCATTGGGTGCAACTTACGACGGCAAGCTGGTAGGGACGTTTGGCGATATCTGCACCTTGAGCTTCTATCCTGCCCACCACATCACAATGGGCGAGGGCGGTGCTGTATTTACCAACAGTCCCCAGTTGAAGGTGATTGCTGAGTCGTTCCGAGATTGGGGCCGTGATTGCTACTGCGCGCCAGGTTGTGACAACACTTGCGGCGACCGATTTGGTCAACAATTTGGCAGCCTGCCACAGGGCTACGATCATAAATATGTCTACGCGCACTTGGGCTACAACCTCAAGATTACCGATATGCAAGCCGCCTGCGGCCTTGCGCAGTTGGACCGCGCTCAGGAGTTCATTGATACCCGCAAGCGCAACTATGTGCTGTTGAAAGAGCGTCTGAGCAGCCTGACAGACTTCCTTGAGATCGCCGAGCCGACCCCAAACAGCGATCCTTCCTGGTTCGGTTTCCCAGTAACATTGAAAGAAAGCGCAGGTGTTCAGCGTGTTGATCTTCTAAAGTTCCTGGATCAGAACAATATCGGCTCACGCCTTTTGTTCGCAGGCAACTTGACACGCCAACCGTACTTTCAGGGTATCGAGTATCGGGTAGTGGGTGAACTTACCAATACTGACCGTACTATGAATCAGACTTTCTGGCTGGGTATTTATCCTGGTCTCTGCGAGGAGCAGTTCGAGTACATCGGTGAGAAGCTGGAAGAGTTCTTTGGTATCAATTTTTAAGTTGAGGTGGCATGGTTTATCTTAAGGTTACGTTTGTTGTTTGTGCCGCTTCAGCTGGTGCTCCACCAAACGTATACCTGCCATCGACTTGAATTCAGTTGATACCGTCTACATGAGTGCCGCTAGTGGGCGGGGGCATGATTATTTAAATAACTCCTTATAGCTTATAGTTTAAGGCCGGATATAAAAAACCTTGGCGCGGCGATGAAATGAAAAACAAAGCACTTATAACAGGGGCAACTGGCTTCATCGGCGGAGCACTAGCCCGCAGCCTTCTTAAAAATGGCTGGTCCGTTGCCATAATCATTCGTGATGGATCGGACGCTACGCATATTCAGGATGTGATAAATGAAAGCACCACGCACATATACGATGGTCGAGTAGAGACGCTGATCGATATAATGGCTGATGTTAAGCCAAATGTTGTATTTCATTTGGCTTCCTTGGTGCTCGTCAAGCATGAACCTGCAGATATCGAAAATTTAATTTTTTCGAATATTACATTTGGTACCCAGTTGCTTGAGTCTATGGTTAAGACTGGTGTGGGTAATATTGTTTTTGCAAGTACACTTTGGCAATTTTCAGGAGAGGATGAGTGTCAATCTGTCAATTTGTATGCAGCAACTAAAAAGGCTTTTCAAGTTGTAGTTGATTACTATCATGATGCGTTCGGGATTTCAGCAGTCTCATTGATATTGGCTGACACTTATGGTATAGGGGACAAGCGTCCGAAGCTGATTAATTTTTTAGTCGAGGCTTTGGGGGAGGCGACTGAGTTGAGCATGAGTCCAGGAGAACAGATCATCGACATTTCGCATGTCCGTGATGTAGCTAGATCTTTTGAATTTGCAGCGCTTAAATTATTTAGAAGTACAGAATCGTTGCGTCTTAACCTCGCTGTATGCGGGACTAGAGTTACGGTTAAACAACTAGTCTCCATCGTTGAAACCGTCGGAAAAGGAAAAATAAATGCGGTGTTTGGGGGGCGGCCATATCGCACAAGAGAAATTTTATGCCCTGCCCAGCTCCCTCAGCTCGAGCCGAACTGGGAGAAGGTAGCCCTTGATGATGGAATTCGAGAGTTAATAGAAGCATCTTTAAAAGCACATCTATGAAAAAATATCTAGTTAGTGGTTTGGGTATATCTGACGGTGGCGTTGGACGGCTTATGCGCAAACTTATTGTGCAAAGCGAGGCGGCGGGTTTTATTACTGTGTTGCGTAGAAATCCCAAGCCGATTGGTAAAATGTTGCAAGGAAGACAATACCTAGGTGTTGCTTTCGAAATGGTTTTGCGAATAATTGATAATATTAAATTTGCTTGGAGAGTTTGGGGGATTAGAAAATCTGTAATTTTGTTCGTGCATCCGCAGACTGCTGGCTTTGCTAGGTTATTAAACTTGACTGTAAAAAATAAGATTTATTTTTATGTAATGGATAATAGTTTTTTTTGCATCAGATCGTACAATTTAAATCCTGAGCTGGAAACTGAATGTTTGAGGTGTGTATCGAACTCTGAACTTGCTCTGTCAATGTGTCAACCTTTTCCAGTGAAAATGGATAAGGAAAAAAATCTAAAGTATCTTGAGCAATTGAAAAAGGTAGCTCATCAGATAACTTTTCTTGCTCAAAATTTAAGTCAGGCGGAGCTTGTCCGTGCCCGATTTGGACCTCGTACAAAAGTTAGTATAGTGGGCATGGATACCGGTGAGTTGGAGCAAAGCATTCAAGTAACAAAGTTTGACAAAAACCGGGTAGTGCCCTGCTACGACTTGGTTTTTCATGGGGCTCCTCAATTGGCGAAAGGGATAAAATATTTTATAGAGCTCGCGGAGACACTAGAGCAAGTTACTGCTTTTATTCCAGCGTCAAGAAAAAAATGTGAGCAAGTAATAGGTCGTCCTATTGATGCGAAAAATATTACATTTAGCGAGTGTACATGGGAAACTGGTTTGAAGGATGTTGTTCGAAACGCTGAATTAGTTTTGAATCCGAGTCTTTGGTCTGCTCCTATTGAAGGGGCTCTGCAGAAATCAGTATATTTTGCTAAAAAAGTTGCGGTTGTTGAGAGTGAATTTGGGTATGAAAGAGAGTTTGTGTCGAGTGAAAAGTTTATCCGTCTACCCAGAAATGTTAGTGCTGCAGCGATTGTTGTTCAAGGAGTACTAGAAGGATCGGCTATAAAGTGCGCAGACGAAAGCCAGCTTGGGATTATCTTTCCGAAGCAATCACTTAATATATTTGAAATGATCGTTAAAGGTGAGGTTTGAAAATTGAAGCTGTTGCGAAGGCGAAAGATTAATTTGTACTTGCTTGATATATGGGGTTCTTTGTTTTTTAAAGTGCTTGCAATTGCATGCTCGTTTATTTTATTGCCAATGATGTTGCATTACTTGGGTGGTGCAACATTTGGCGTGTGGGTAGCTATTTTTAGCGTTGTTTCTTGGGTGGTTTTTTTTGATCTCGGATTTGGTAGTGGATTAAGAAATAAGTTAAGTGAGTCACTATCTAAGGGTGACTTGCAGGAATCATCCATATTGATTAGTACTGCCTATGGTTCAATGGGGTTGCTGAGCCTTTTTTTGTATGCGCTTTTCATATGTGCAAATTTTTTTATTGATTGGCAAGCGGTTTTTAGTACAAATGTTGTTTCGCAATACGAGCTGCAATGGTCAATGGCTGTTTTGGCTTTCCTTTTTTTGCTGAACTTCACGTTGTTAATTGTTTTGCAGGTGCTTCATGCATCGAAGAAAACGTTTCTCACTGTAGCTCACCAGTTTCTAGCAAACTTTTTTGCGCTTGTTGCGGTTTTCCTAGCTAAAACTTTGATTGCGCCATCACTGTTTGTGATTTGTTTGCTTTATGGGATATCTCAAGTTGTCACAACGGTTTATATATCATTTATTTTTTATAGAAAGAATTTTAGCCTTGTGCCAAACTTAAGATCTTTTTCCGTGAATAGGATCAAGTTGATAGCTTTTCTTGGAGGGCAGTTTTTTATTATACAGTTGGCCGTGTTAGTTATCTTTAGCACGGATAAGATAATAATTATTAAGCTTTTTGGCCCTGCAGCATTGACGGAATATGAGTTAGTTTTTAAGGCGTATAGTGCTATTTTAATAATTAGCACTTTGTTTCTGACGCCTTTGTGGTCGCGCTACACGCATGCGGCGGCAGAAGAGGATTACTCGTGGATGAGGGGTGCCCTTCGTAGGTCTCATTGGGTATGTGCGATATTGTTTATCCCTTCTATGATTTTATATTTCTTTGGTGCCGACATTGTTTTTTTATGGGCAGGTTATCGCATAGAATCCGGTTCAAGCTTATTTTTGGCTATGTCTATTTTTGTCCTTGTGAGAGTATGGAGTGATATATATGCTTACTTTCTAAACGGTGTAGGCGTTTTGAAAGTGCAGATGTGGTTGGCCGTTGTTCAGGCAGTCATTAATATACCCCTTTCAGTTGCGGTTGCGAAAATATATGGAGTTTCTGGAGTGATATACGGGTCAACATTGACATTGTCTTTGTCAGCGATATTACTGCCCCTGTGTGTATACTGGTATCTGAAAAATAAAAAAAATCTATCGTCGTGATTTTTATCGATTTTTACGAGGCTCTTTGGAGGTGGCTAGATGTTAGGTTTAATGATTGGAGGCGGCCTTGAATAGTAATAAAAAAACTGATACCTCGCAGAGATTAGAAGGGGGTAAAAGACTGGCTGGTGATGATAGTGCCTCTAAGGCGCGGGCTGGGCTACCACTTATCTCGATTGTAACTGTAGTTTTCAATGATGTTAAGAATTTACAGCGAACTATTGACAGTATTTCCTCCCAAAGCTATGAAAATCTTGAGCATATTGTAATTGATGGGTTTAGTTGGGATGGTACGTTGGATGTAATTAAGAATAACTCATCGATTGATTATTGGTTGAGTGAAAAAGATGGTGGTATCTATGATGCGATGAATAAAGGTATAAGTGCGGCGACGGGGCAATGGATAAATTTTATGAATTCTGGTGACGTGTTCTTTAATTCATCAGTTTTAAGTGATGTGTTTAACGGTAATAATTTTTCCGGTAAGGAGATGATATACGGTGATGTAGAAGTTGACTATGGCGAATTTAAGAAAATAAAAAAATCAGGTTCTATTAGTTCTCTCAAGCAAGGTATGCAATTTAGTCATCAGTCGTTGTTTGCCGCCCGATCCCTTCTGGCACCCATGATGTTTGACGTCTCTTATCGTACTGCAGCGGACTATGATTTTATTATCCGTGCGTGGAGACAGGGTGCTACTTTTCATTATGTAAATACTGTTATTAGTAGTGTAAGCAGTGGTGGTGTTTCAGATGTACGGAGGGTTAGCAGCCATCAGCAGCGGGTTAAGATTTTGAACTCCTCTCTGGATTTATCTACCTTTGATAAATTTAAGCTGTGGCTACAGAGTGTTGCTATATTTGCTTCTGAAAAAATTAGATCGATTTTTCCTGCCTGGTTATTGAATTGGATTAGGAAGGTAAAATGATTACTCAAAGTGTCGGTGTTTATATCAGTGTTTTTTTATTTTTTCTGTTGATAATTTTCAATGCTGTTTACATGTTTAAAAAATTTGACTTGGTTTTTGTTTTTGTTAATGTGCATCTTGCCTCAATTGCAATGTTTTTTACGTATCAGTCCGGACTGCTCAACTACATGCAGTGGTGGGAATTGGGTCTGCTGCTTTCTTATATTGGTGGATTTATATTGGGTTTTTTCATTCATTGGATATTATCGCCTGGTTCAGTTAAGGAGTTGAAAGCTCCTAAGAGTGGTCGGAAAATTTTTATTTTAAATTTGGGTGGGTTTTGTTTTTTTATTGCTGCATTTCTGTATGAATTAGCGATGTCTAATTGGATTCCGCCTCTGTTGGCGGTGGATAAGTTGACAGCTTACTATAATTTCCCTAAAACATTTATTCATTATTTAGTTGTTTGTGGGATTGCGGTAAGCGCGGTATTTGTTTTTATTGCTGAGCGATATTCATATCGTAAATTTACATGTTACTTTTTTGTAATTGTTATAGCTGTGTGTCAAATGGCTACGCTTGCGCGCGCTGTTCTTATGACGCAACTTTTTATGGCTGCGTTTATATTTATACGTGAGAGGCAGATTGTATTTCGCTGGCGAAAACTCATATTGGGCGGGGGGCTCGGTCTGGTTATAATTACCGTATTTGGTACCATGCGTACCTCAGCGGATGCTAATGCATTGCTAGAGATTGGTTTGCTCCATGACTGGCCTACTTGGTCTATTCCATTTGCCTGGATTTACCTATATTTTACCACCCCGTTGGAGAATTTCCGTGGATTTCTCGGTTACTATGACCAAGGCTATGGCTTAGGTTTGCATACTTTTATAAAGCCTTTTTTTAATCTTTTACAATCTAAAGATTACTATTATTCCTTGTTTGAGCTGCAGCCCCCCTCGGCGGGCGGGTTTAATACTTATGGCTACTACTTAGAGACATTCATGGATTATGGCTATTTTGGATTTGTGTATACTATGTTTCTTGGATATATTTCTCGACTTCTTGTGATGAGTCGTTCACTTGTCTTTTATCTGTTTTCGTCTTATTGGGTGTATGCAGTTTTTACGTCATCGGTGAATATGTATTTCAATGAGTTTTTCACCTTGGTTTATTTGGTTTATTTTGCCTTGATCGCTCTTTTTTCAAATCTGACGCTGTCCCGTTCCACCGGTTTGCGTTAAAGTTTGCTGTGCTCCTCTATTGTTTTGGAGTCAGCTTAGGGAGTTTAAAATGAAAGTGGGTTTTGACTATCAGATTTTTGCCCTTCAGGCTTACGGGGGTATATCTCGCTATTATGTTAGCTTGGCAGAGGAGCTTAAGTTGATAGGGCATAGCCCAAAAATATTTGCACCCTTTTATTGTAATGAGTATTTGTCCAGCGCCTCGCCGCAGATAGTGGAAGGCCGCCGGTTTGCTAAAAGTAACTCAAAAATCTTGCGATTTACTTTGCCGCTCAATCATTTTATGTCAAACAGAAAAAATAAATTATGGATGCCTGATATAGTTCACGAAACTTACTTCTCAATGTTTAGAACGCCAAATCGCTCCTGTCCTACAGTATTAACTGTATACGATATGGTGCACGAAAAATTTCCTAAAGAATTTTCGAGGTGGGGTAATATTAGTGTCCGTAAACGCTCGGCTGTCGAACGAGCCGATCATGTCATATGTATTTCCGAAAGTACTCGTAACGACTTGATCCAGGAATTTGGTGTGGACGAGTCTAAAGTGTCCGTTGTTTACTTAGGGTTTGACACATTTACCGATGTCAGTGTTAGAACTGACAGTATTGAGGCTTTTCATCGCCCTTATGTGCTATTCGTGGGTAACCGCGCTGGATACAAGAATTTCCATGGTTTTATACGGGCGTTTGCGCTATCGCCTGCATTGAAGGCAGATTTCGACATCGCATGTTTTGGCGGTGGTGCTTTCACGGCGGCGGAGAAGGATCTGATTCGTAGCGTGGGGTTGTCTGAGGAGCGCGTCAGGCATCAGGGGGGTAGCGACAAAGTCCTTGGCGATCTCTACAGTCAGGCAGCAGCATTTGTTTATCCCTCTATGTATGAAGGGTTCGGCCTGCCACCTTTGGAAGCGATGGCCAAAGGTTGCCCTGTTATCGTCAGCCACTCCAGTTCAATGCCTGAAGTGGTGGGAGATGCCGGGTGTTATTTTGATCCGCACTCCATTGAGGATATGTCTTCAGCGATGGAAAAAGTAGTTTTCTCGTCGTCCCTCAGACAATCCTTGGTCAGCGCTGGTTATAATCGTCTGCAAAAATTTTCTTGGGCTTCCTGCGCCGAGAAGACTATGGATGTTTACACTCAAGTGATGAGGTGAGTATTGGACCGTGACCAAAAAGTCGCATTGATTTGCGGCGCAAGTGGGCAAGATGGGTCCTATCTGGCCAAATTTTTGTTGGGCAAAGGCTATGTTGTCTGGGCCAGTTCGAGGGATGCGCAAGGTGCCTCTTTCAGCAATTGGGCTCGCTTGGGAATTCAGCCAGGGCAAATAAAAACACTTTCGATGGTGCCCGAGGATTTCCGCAGTGTTTTTATGGCATTGCGCAAAAGTGATCCGGACGAAGTCTACTATCTCGCTGGCCAATCTTCCGTCGGTTTGTCTTTTGAGCAGCCGGCTGAGACGATTCAAAGCATCACACTTGGCACGCTGAATATGTTGGAGGCCTGCCGGATGGCTGAGCGTCCTGTCAGGCTTTACCAGGCAGGGTCGAGCGAGTGTTTCGGCGATACGCTTGGCGAGGCGGCCAACGAGGCTACGGCACTCAAGCCCTCCAGTCCGTATGCAGTCGCGAAGGCATCTGCCTACTGGTTAGTGGAAAATTATCGGGCGGCCTACAACTTGTACGCGTGCACGGGGATTCTGTTCAACCACGAATCACCATTGAGGCCTACTCGTTTTGTAACTCAGAAGATCATCAGTACGGCCCGTCGTATTGCTAGCGGGTCGACGGAAAAGTTGAAGCTGGGCCGGCTTGATATCTCCCGTGATTGGGGCTGGGCGCCAGAGTATGTCGAGGCCATGTGGCTCATGCTCCAGCAGGACGTTCCCGAGGACTACGTTATCGCAACGGGCATCACAGTAACCTTGCAGGACTTCGTCGCAGAGGTGTTTCGTTGTTTGGACCTCGACTGGAAGGATCACGTTGTGGTGGATGCTGAATTCTTGCGTCCTACCGATTTGTTGGTCAGTCGCGCAGATCCGTCCAAGGCTGAAAGGCAGTTAGGCTGGAAAGCGCGTTATAAAGTTGCAGATGTTGTCAAGGGCATGCTGGGCTAGAAGCTGGTTTATTTAAAAGGAAAATATTATGTCGGTTAAAAAAGCGCTTATCACGGGTATTACAGGCCAGGACGGTTCGTATCTCGCCGAATTCCTGCTTGAAAAAGGTTATGAAGTCCACGGCATCAAACGTCGCGCTTCCTCCTTCAACACCCAGCGTGTGGACCACATCTATCAAGATCCACATGTCGATAATCAGAAATTCGTCCTGCATTATGGCGATCTGACCGATTCGTCCAACCTCACTCGTATCATCCAGGAAGTTCAGCCGGATGAAGTTTACAACCTGGGCGCACAATCCCACGTTGCCGTGAGTTTCGAGTCTCCCGAGTACACCGCCGACGTTGATGCAATGGGCACCCTGCGTATCCTCGAGGCCATCCGTCTGCTCGGTCTTGAGAAAAAAACCAAGTTCTACCAGGCATCGACGTCTGAGCTTTACGGTCTGGTGCAAGAAATCCCTCAGAAAGAAACCACACCTTTTTACCCTCGCTCTCCTTACGCTGTAGCAAAAATGTACGCCTATTGGATCACGGTCAATTACCGTGAGGCTTATGGCATGTATGCCTGTAACGGTATCCTGTTCAACCACGAGTCCCCACGTCGAGGCGAAACGTTCGTAACGCGCAAGATTACCCGCGCGCTGGCAAACATTTCTCAAGGCCTGGAGAAATGCGTGTTCCTCGGCAATATGGATGCGCTGCGTGATTGGGGCCATGCCAAAGACTACGTCCGCATGCAGTGGATGATGTTGCAACAGGACGAGCCTGAAGATTTCGTGATTGCCACAGGTGTCCAGTATTCCGTCCGTGAATTCGTACGTTGGTCTGCTGCGGAGTTGGGCATCAAGTTGCGTTTCGAAGGGACCGGCGTTGACGAAGTCGCGGTAGTCGAAGCGATTGACGGCGATAAAGCCCCGGCACTGAGCGTAGGCGATGTGGTGGTCCGTGTCGATCCGCGTTACTTCCGTCCTGCTGAAGTTGAAACTTTGCTTGGCGATCCGACAAAAGCCAAAACCAAGTTGGGCTGGACGCCGGAAATCACTGTTCAGGAAATGTGTGCCGAGATGGTGCGTGAGGACTTGAAAGTGGCGCAGCGTCATGCCCTGCTCAAGCAGCATGGCCATGAGGTCCCTGTTGCAACGGAGAACTGATCTGTGGCTCGTAATTTGAACGAAGCGGTACTGGTTGTGGGTTATCGAGGAATGGTCGGTTCGGCCATCGTGCGGCGCCTGTCAGCCTTGGGTTATACGAACATTCTGACTCTCGGGCGCGAACACCTTGATCTGCTCGATCAGGGTGCGGTGAGAGCCTATTTTGATGAGCACAAGGTCGACCAGGTATATCTGGCTGCTGCGCGCGTGGGGGGCATTCATGCCAACAACACCTACCCTGCGGACTTCATTTACGACAATCTGATGATTCAGGCAAACCTGATTGAAGCGGCGCATCGCGCGGGGGTACAAAAGCTCCTGTTCCTGGGGTCTTCGTGCATTTATCCCAAGCTCGCCGAACAGCCGATGACTGAGCAGGCTCTGCTGACCGGAACGCTGGAATCGACCAACGAACCTTATGCCATCGCCAAGATAGCCGGGATTAAGCTGTGTGAGAGTTACAACCGTCAGCATGGTCGTGATTATCGCAGCGTCATGCCGACGAACTTGTACGGTCCGCACGATAACTATCATCCGGATAACAGCCATGTAATCCCAGCACTACTGCGTCGCTTCCACGATGCGGTACAGACCGGCGTGGAAGAAGTTGCGATTTGGGGGAGTGGCAAGCCGATGCGTGAATTTTTGCATGTTGACGACATGGCTGCGGCCAGCGTGCATGTCATGGAGCTCGATGGTGAGGTTTATCGCGCGAATACCCAACCAATGCTCTCGCATATCAACGTTGGTACAGGAATCGATTGTACGATCCGTGAACTGGCGGAGACCATCGCCAAGGTTACAGGCTTCAAGGGGACCCTGACGTTTGATGCGAGCAAACCGGATGGAACGCCACGCAAGTTGATGGATGTTTCTCGACTCAAATCCATGGGGTGGCAGGCGAGCATCCAGCTTGAGGATGGTTTGAGAGACGCCTATCAATGGTTTGTCGAAAACCGCTTGGGCGCGCGAAACTGATTGCTTGCGGACAACGCTTGCCTAAGGAGGGGGGCGTTGTCTGAATCAGTCCTGAGTTTGCGATTTGCAATTCCTTGATTTGGTGTCGATCAACAGAGCGTGGCTGTTAGTCATTGTTTTCGATTTTTTACGCCCTACGTAATTTTTTACCAACGCAAAGCCAGTGTTTTGGATTAATGCCAGTGGCTCGTCACCAAGCGTATGATGAGTGTCGGGCAACCTTTATCAACGTCACGGCATCGAGCCAACTCCATCTGCGAGTATTTCGCTGCATTGATCAAGTAAGAATCAAAGGATGATTGAATGTTTCTTCCTGTAATCATGGCGGGCGGCTCAGGCACTCGCCTTTGGCCTTTATCCCGTCAGTTGAACCCAAAGCAGTTTTTGCCGTTGGTTGATGCGGAGCTGACAATGCTGCAGGCTACCATCAAGCGTCTTGACGGACTGGAGCATGCGGTTCCTCGCTTGATTTGTAATGAAAGCCACCGTTTTCTGGCGGCGGAACAGCTTCGGCAACTGGGTCTGGAAGAAGCCAGCATCATCCTCGAACCGGTGGGGCGTAACACGGCTCCGGCCATCGCCTTGGCTGCGTTGCAGGCTCTAACCGAGCATGACGACCCCATTTTGCTGGTGCTGGCCGCCGACCACTTGATCCAAGATGTTGCTGCGTTTCACCAAAGCATCGCCAAGGCGCACGTACTCGCTGAGGCAGGCAAGTTGGTGACGTTCGCCATTACGCCGACGCATCCTGAAACCGGCTACGGTTATCTTCAAATGGGGTCCCCAGTAGGGGACGGCGGTTTCGAAGTCAGTCGCTTCGTTGAGAAGCCAGACCTTGAAACGGCGCAGCAGTATTTGTCTGAAGGCAGTTACTTCTGGAACAGTGGCATGTTCATGTTCCGTGCCAGCCGCTACCTTGAGGAGCTTGAGCAGTTTCAGCCGAAAATTGTTTCGGTGTGCCGTGAAGCTCTAGCTGGCGGTCAGCAGGATATGCACTTCACTCGCGTCGACAGCGCAGTATTTGCGACCAGCCCTGATGATTCCATTGACTACGCCGTCATGGAGAAAACGTCGGACGCTGTAATGGTTCCTCTGAACGCTGGATGGAGCGATATTGGCTCGTGGTCGGCACTCTGGGAGGCGGGTGCAAAAAACGCTGAAGGGAATTTGTTCAAAGGCGATGTGCTTTCCGAAAGTACTTCTGGCAGTTACGTCCATGCGACGCATCGCTTGGTCGCGACCGTAGGTGTGACTGACCTGATCATTGTCGAGACCAAAGACGCCGTACTGGTCTCGCACAAGGATCAAGTACAGGATGTGAAAAAAATCGTTGATCAGCTCAAGAGTTGTAAGCGTCAAGAACACGCTAACCACCGTGAAGTCTATCGACCGTGGGGCGTGTACGATTCAATCGACAATGGTGAGCGTTACCAGGTCAAACGAATCACCGTAAAACCCGGCGAGAAACTCTCGGTGCAGATGCATCATCACCGCGCCGAACACTGGATTGTGGTTAGCGGAACTGCTCGCGTTACCAATGGTGAAAAAAACTATCTGGTGACCGAAAACCAATCGACCTACATTCCGATTGGTCAGGTTCATGCATTGGAAAACCCGGGAATGATCCCGCTCGAACTGATCGAAGTGCAGTCGGGTTCTTATCTGGGAGAGGACGATATCGTTCGTTTCGAAGATATCTACGGCCGGGTGAAGGGTTGATAGTGTGAAAATTTCAATTATCACCGTTTGCTATAACAGTGCCTCGACTATTCGTGATACGTTGGAGTCTGTTCTGGCGCAAACCTACGAAGACATTGAGTACATCGTTATTGATGGCGCTTCAAAGGACTCTACGCTGGCCATTATCTCTGACTACGACGGGCGTATATCAACTGTTCTGAGTGAGCCGGATAAAGGTATTTATGATGCGATGAACAAGGGTATTAAACTTGCGACAGGAGACTATGTCGGTATTCTTAATTCGGATGATGTGTTCTCAAGCACTTCAACCATTGAGGAGCTGGTAAAGTTCTTGCGAGCCAACCCCGATTGTGACGCTTCATATGCAAATCTGGTGTTTGTCGAGCGCGACAATACTGAAGTTGTAACGCGTAAGTACTCGTCGTCTGGGTTTTCGGCTTGGAAAATTCGTTTTGGCTTTATGATTCCCCACCCGACTTTTTACGCGCGTCGTAGTCTTTTCGAGCAATTTGGCTACTACAAGCTGGGCTATCGGGTTTCGGCGGACTTTGAGCTTATGGCCCGCTTTATCACCAAAGGTATCAAGCTTGCCAGGCATGACGCGAATATGGTCAAGATGCGTCAGGGCGGCATCAGTACGACTGGGTTTTGGTGGAAAGTACACCAAAACATGGAGATTGTCCGAGCCTGCAAAGAGAACGGCATCTATACCAACATTTTCATGATCGCCATGAAGATCCCTTTCAAAGTTGCCAGTTACTTTTTTAAATGACGTCCTTAAATAAGGTAATGATTACAGGAGCAACCGGCTTTGTTGGTTCGCGGCTCTTGGGCCATTTGCTAGAGGAAGGGCGTCGATCGGTTGTCGCGGCGTCCCGATCTGATCATGCGGACGTTGATCCACGTTGCCAGGTGTTCAACTTGGGGGAATTCGGTGCCCGTACGATGTGGCACGGCGCACTGGTTGGTGTCGACTGTGTAGTTCACCTGGCAGGGCGCGCTCACGTCCTGTCGCGGGAAAGCAATGCGCTGGCGCTGTTCCGAGAATCCAATACCGAGGCTACCCTTAACTTGGCAAGGCAGGCGGCCGCTCAGGGTGTCCGGCGCTTCGTTTTTATCAGTTCAATCGGTGTGAATGGTGCACTTACCACCGGACATCCTTTCTCAGAGACCTCTGTTCCGGCGCCGCATGCGGATTACGCAATTTCAAAGTTGGAAGCAGAAACGGGTTTGATGCAACTCTCCAAAACCACGGAGATGGAAATTGTCATCATCCGGCCGCCCTTGGTTTATGCGGCCCACGCCCCAGGAAACTTTCACCGCTTACTAAAGCTTGTTCATTCGGGGCTTCCTTTGCCTTTTGGACGGGTGAAAAACAGTAGAAGCATGATCGCTCTAGAAAATCTGGTTGACCTCATCAGTGTTTGCGTGGAGCACCCCGCAGCAGCGAATCAGGTGTTCTTAGCTTCTGATGGCGTTAACTTCTCCACGGCACAGATAATTGATCTTTTGGCCCGGGGCATGGGTCAAAGAACGCGTTTGATCCCTTTACCTATAAGCATTCTGAGAGTGTCTGCGAGGTTATTGGGTAAGCCGGCGCTTTATACCCAGCTGTGCGGCTCGTTGCAGATAGACTCGTCCAAAACCGTGCAACTGCTTGGCTGGGTGCCACCTGTTTCGGCTGAAATGGCAATGATCAAAGCAGGACAAGAGTTCAGTAACAAAGTCGTCGGTTCGTGAAGCGTTGGAGTGGTAGTGATGGTTTGGATTTTTTTTGTTATTGCCGGTAGCATTTCTCTGTTGCTAACGAGTGCTCTCCGACGCTATGCGCTTTCTAAAAGCTTGATAGACGTACCCAATGCCCGTAGTTCTCATACGGTCCCAACTCCCCGTGGAGGAGGGGTGTCGATCGTACTGAGCTTTCTACTATTGCTGCCTTTGCTCTCGATATTTTCGCTTTTGCCTTGGGCGTCGACATTTGGGTTGCTAGGCGCCGGTGCAGGCATCGCGGTATTGGGGTTCCTGGATGATCATGGTCATATCGCAGCTCGATGGCGGCTGCTTGGCCATTTCAGTGCTGCGGTATGGGCACTTTTTTGGCTGGGTGGAATTCCTCCACTGACTATATTGGGCGTCGTGTTTGATATGGGCTGGATTGGGGTTGTGCTGTCCCTCTTCTACTTGGTGTGGATGCTCAATCTCTATAATTTCATGGATGGAATCGATGGTTTAGCCAGTATCCAGGCTATCTCCGTTTGCCTTGGTGCAGCACTGATTAGTACGTTGATGGGTTTCAGTTCGTTGGCATGGGCGCCATTGTTGTTGTCATTTACGGTAGCGGGCTTTCTGTATTGGAACTTTCCTCCAGCGAAAATTTTCATGGGAGACGCCGGTAGTGGTTTCCTAGGTGTCACTCTGGGGATTTTATCCTTGCAAGCAGCCTGCACATCTCCTTCTCTTGTATGGGTCTGGCTAATCCTGATGGGGGTATTCGTCGTAGATGCTACATTTACCCTTATCAGGCGCCTAGTTCGTGGGGATAAAGTTTATGAGGCGCACCGTAGCCACGCCTACCAGTATGCGTCACGACAGTTTGGCCGGCATTTGCCCGTGACGTTGACTGCGGGGCTTCTGAACGTAGTCTGGCTGTTTCCAGTAGCGCTGTGCGTTGGGGTGTTGGGGTTGGATGGTTTTTTGGGTGTGATAATTGCATATACTCCGTTAGCCCTATTGGCTTGGAAGTTCCATGCGGGTGCAGTTGAGAAGAGTCAGGCCGGGTAATAAGCCTTTGGAATATGCGCTGTATTAATGCTGTTTTTGTGATGCTTGACCCGCTTGGAGGTAATTATGGATATGTTACGGACCTATTTGTTAGGTCTACCTCGCCGATCTAAACGCTTCCTTCAGGTTCTCACCGACGTCGTGCTGGTGTGGCTCGCGCTCTGGATGGCATTCGTTGTGCGTTTGGGGATCGATGAAATGATCAATCCAATCCGCATGCATCCATGGCTTTTTATCTCTGCCCCCCTGATTGCGATCCCTCTGTTTATCCGTTTTGGTATGTACAGGGCGGTCATGCGCTATTTTGGTAACGATGCATTGATCGCAATTATCAAGGCAGTGAGCCTCTCGTCTTTGATATTGGCAGTTGTTGTTTATTGGTATAGCAACCACCAGAACGTGGTGCCGCGTTCAATCATTTTTAACTATTGGTGGCTCAGCCTGATCACTATCGGCGGGTTGCGCCTGGCGATGCGTCAGTACTTTTTGGGCGACTGGTTCACTGCGGCACAACACGTGCCCTTCACTAATCGTGACAATGGGTTGCCTAAAGTGGCTATCTATGGCGCAGGAGCTGCGGGTAATCAGTTGGTAGCGGCTCTGCGGATGGGACGAGTGATGCGACCGGTCGCGTTCATTGATGATGATGTAAGTATTAGTGATCGCGTTATTTCGGGCCTCCAAGTCTACAAGCCGAAGCATATTCAACGCATGATCGACGCGACAGGGGCAGAGGAAATCCTGCTTGCGATCCCCTCCTCAAATCGTGGTCGACGTCGTGAAATCCTGGGGTTTCTCGAAGGGTTCCCGCTTCATGTGCGAAGCGTTCCAGGTTTCATGGACCTAGCAAGCGGTCGAGTCAAAGTAGACGATATCCAAGAAGTGGATATCGCCGATCTGCTTGGCCGTGATGCGGTTCCCGCCCAAGAGGATTTGCTGGAACACTGCATCAAAGGGAATAGCGTCCTGGTGACCGGCGCTGGGGGGTCAATCGGGTCTGAACTATGTAGGCAAATATTAGCCCTCAAACCGACGACATTGCTGCTATTTGAACACAGTGAATTTAACCTCTACAGCATCCTTTCGGAGCTTGAGCAACGGATTGTGCGTGAGTCGTTGTCGGTCAAAATCTTGCCTATTTTAGGTTCTGTACGTAATCAGCCAAAGCTGCTGGACGTCATGAAAACTTGGCACGTAGACACTGTTTACCATGCGGCGGCCTATAAACATGTACCGATGGTTGAGCATAATATTGCCGAAGGTGTATTGAACAACGTAATAGGCACTCTTAACACGGCTCAGGCTGCACTGCAGGCTGGCGTTGCGAACTTTGTTTTGATTTCAACCGATAAAGCTGTCCGCCCAACTAATGTGATGGGTAGCACCAAGCGCTTGGCAGAACTGACGCTGCAGGCACTCAGTCGTGAATTGGCCCCTGTCCTATTTGGCGACAGATCCAACATTTCACACGTTAATAAAACGCGCTTTACAATGGTTCGATTCGGGAATGTGTTGGGGTCGTCGGGTTCTGTTATTCCGTTGTTTCATAAACAGATTAAATCCGGCGGTCCGTTGACTGTCACTCATCCCAAGATCACCCGATACTTCATGACTATCCCTGAAGCAGCGCAACTCGTCATCCAGGCCGGTTCCATGGGGCTGGGGGGGGATGTGTTTGTGTTAGACATGGGCGAGCCGGTGAGAATCGGGGAGCTGGCAGAGAAGATGATCCACTTGTCAGGGCTGAGTGTGCGTTCCGACAAAAATCCTCATGGTGATATTGCAATTGAGTTCACGGGTCTGCGTCCTGGCGAAAAACTTTACGAAGAGTTACTGATTGGCGACAACGTAGTCGCTACTCAACACCCGATGATCATGAGCGCAAATGAAGATCATCTGTCATGGGATGTGCTCAAAAGCAAGCTCACCGAGTTGCTGGCTGCCGTTGATCAAGACGATTACACACGTGTACGCCAACTCCTGCGCGACACCGTCAGCGGCTACTCCCCCGATGGCGAAATCGTCGACTGGATCTACCAGCAGCGCCGTCTGGAACCGTAACTTAACACCCTGTTACTCAACCGCTTTTGACTCTCTCCAAACATCGCCTAAGTTAAAAAAGCAGCTTCGGAAAGCTGCTTTTTTCTTATCGATCTCACGGAGCGTCACTCATGCAAAACAACTACTTTGCCTCTCTTGTTTTTGCCTTCCTTACCAGTCTATCCCTGACCACCACCGCAGCGCCCTCCATTAAGTCCGAAGCTCCAGCCCCTGTTGCCGCGCTTACCGCCAAGGGCGAGCAATCCGCCAAGGTCAACCTTAACGCCGCCGACGCCGAAACCCTGCGTCGGGACCTGTTCGGCATCGGAGCCGCCAAAGCCAAAGCGATCATCGCCTATCGTGAAAGCAATGGTCCTTTCACGGCGGTCGAAGAGTTGCTGGAGGTAAAAGGCGTTGGCAGGGCTCTCTTGGAGAAGAACCGCGACAGACTCTCGATCAATTGATGGGGTAAATAAGGAGGCCGGTCATTGACTGGCCTTTTTGTTATCTGCATCGGGTCCTGTAAGTACCTGTCCCGATTTTTTATTGAGCAGAGAGCCGAGGCTTGGCACAAAAAGTGTTTACCTCTACACAAAAGATTGTTCAACAATCGTGAGGTGCACATGCCAGCAACCTTGTCTCTAGCCGACCAAATCGCGCTGGAACTACGGGCCGATATTATTGGTGGACGACTCTTGCCTGGAATGAGCTTGGTCGAGGCCGAGTTGGTCAAGTCTTATAACGCCTCGCGCAATACAATCCGCGAAGCCCTGCATCGCTTGGGCCAGGAAGGGCTGACACGCTATGTGCGCAATAAGGGCGTTATGGTCCGGCGGCTGGCACGAGAGGAGGTGCGTGATTTGTTTGTGGTCCGTCGTACTTTGGAGTTGCAAGCTATCGCCCAAAGTGCTGCGCTCACTCGTGAGCAATCCGAGCACATGCAAAACGCTATCGACGCCACCACTCTTGCCCGAGAGCGCGAAGATTGGCGGGCGGTTGCCACTCACAGTTTGATGTTTCACCAGCAGATCGTCGGGTTGCTGCACAGCCCATTGTTCAATGAGTTTTTCGCCCAGGTAATCGCCCAATTACGCCTGGTATTTTGCGCCGCGCCTGATGAGCAGCGTTTCCAGTTGCCCTGGCTGGAACGGGACCGTGAGATCTACGCGTTATTAGCCAATAACAACAAGCCGTCGGCCAGCGAGGCAATGAGCCTCTACCTGGATGATTCCGAACACCTTTCCCTCGCCCTCTTTGATCACCCTTGATGGAGGATTGCCCATGTACAAAGACTACCCCGCCGCCTATCAGGTCAGTAAAGGTTCAGCGTTGCAGGTGGATACCGCATTTTATGAACGCATCCGGGATCGCAAGGATCAACGCCAGTTGATCGAACAGTTCGAAGTGCCGATTCGTACGGGGAGGGCGTGGAAGGTGCCGGCCGGGCATGTGTTTCGTGTGACAACGCCGGTCGGCCCGCAGGTCGGCGATTTCAACGTATGGAACGCCAATGACCCGCGGGAGCGTTTGTGGGCGGCGCGTACCCGGCAATTACAGGGCGCCCATGTCAGCACTCATGACCGGCTATGGTCCAACCTGCCATTTTTACGCCCCTTGGTCACCATCACCGACGACAGCCTGGCCAACTACGGCATCGACGAGCACGGCGGGCGGTTGCACGATCTGCTCGGTACGCGTTGCGACCCCTATGTGAACCGTATGCTCACCGGCGAAGACTTCCATCATCACTGCCATTCGAACCTGACCCGGGCGGTGTTACCCCACGGCCTGACGGAGTTCGATGTGCATGACGTGTTGAATATTTTCCAATGCACGGGCCTCAATCATGACGACATGTACTTCATGAAAGCCTGCCCCGCGCAGAAGGGTGATTACCTGGAGTTCTTTGCCGAGATCGATCTGCTGTGTGCGCTGTCGACCTGCCCGGGTGGGGATTTGTCGCTGCCGATGTGGGGGCCGGAGGCGCAAGACCCGCTGACGGTGTGCCGACCACTGGGTGTGGAGATCTATAAATTGGAGGATGAATTGCTGAGTGGCTGGAGCCAGCCGGAGCGTGCTGCCTATAAAGGGCAGCACGGTTTGCAGATTGCCAAAGCGGATTGGGAGTAACTCAAGATTCAGCGATCCTGCGCATCCTTAGCATCCGCCTGCGCATTTCGCTCGGCCACGCGTTTGCGTTGTTCGTCGGTCAGTTCAACCTTGTTGGCGCTGTCTCGCAGCATCATCAGGCCACCGACGATCGACCCGATCGCGACCACTAAAATCAACCATGCATACCACGGCATAACGCTCTCCTTGAGGCAGATTGCCGTGGGAGAGTGTTCCCACGGGAATAACTGCTTTGAGTTACAGGCTTTCTGAGTAGTTCAGTGTAGGCCTGTTCTGCCTCAAAACTTTAGAGCCCGGTCAACATTGCATCCGCGGGTGCATCGGCGCGGTGTTGGGCGGTCATCTGGAAGTAGATGAACCCCACCACCATAAAGCCCAGAAAGATCAGCCCGATCAGCGCGTTGAACCAGGCCATGGCCACCAGGCACACCACCGCCAACACCAACGCAATGCCCGGCACGATCGGGTAACCCGGCGCGCGGAAGGTGCGTTCCAGCAGCGGTTCGGTCTTACGCAGTTTGAACAGGCTAAGCATGCTCATGATGTACATCACGATGGCGCCGAACACAGCCATGGTGATCATCGCCGCGGTCAGGGTCATGCCGCCCAGGTTGATCAGGCCGTCGCTGTAGATGGCCGCGATGCCGACCACGCCACCGGCGACGATGGCGCGGTGCGGTGTCTGAAAGCGCGACAACTTGGCGAGGGAAGAGGGCAGATAGCCGGCGCGTGCGAGGGCGAAGAACTGGCGCGAGTAGCCCAGGATGATGCCGTGGAAACTCGCCACAAGACCGAAGAGACCGATCCACACCAGCATGTGCAACCAACCGGAGCTGTCGCCCACCACGGTTTTCATGGCTTGTGGCAATGGGTCGTTGATGTTCGACAGGGTGCGCCAGTCGCCCACGCCGCCGGCGAAGAACATCACGCCCATGGCCAGGATCACCAGGGTCAGGATGCCGCTGATGTAGGCTTTTGGAATGGTGCGCTTGGGATCTTTCGCCTCTTCGGCGGCCATGGCCGCGCCCTCGATGGCGAGGAAGAACCAGATGGCGAAGGGGATTGCCGCGAACATGCCGGCAATCGCCGGGGCGCCGAAGGTGTCTGAGCCGGCCCAGCCGTTTAGGGCGAAGTTGCTGAAGCTGAAGGCGGGCGCCACCACACCCATGAACACCAGCAACTCAGCAACGGCAAGCACGCACACCACCAGCTCGAAGGTAGCGGCGAGCTTCACGCCGAGGATGTTCAAGCCCATAAATACGATGTAGGCGCCGACGGCGGCGTGTTTGGGGTCCAGCGCCGGAAACTGCACGTTCAGGTAGGCACCGATGGCCAGGGCAATGGCCGGTGGCGCGAAGACGAATTCGATCAGCGTGGCCAACCCGGCGATCAGGCCGCCTTTCTCACCAAAGGCGCGGCGACTGTAGGCAAACGGCCCGCCGGCGTGGGGAATCGCGGTAGTCAGCTCGGTGAAACTGAAGATAAAGCAGGTGTACATGGCCGCCACCATTAATGAGGTCACCAAGAACCCCAGGGTTCCGGCCACACCCCAGCCGTAGCTCCAGCCGAAGTACTCCCCGGAGATCACCAGCCCGACGGCGATGCCCCAGAGATGCAGGGTGCCCAAGCTGGGTTTGAGTTGTGTGTTCATCGTGTGGCGCTCCTTGAACGGGTTGGAATGATTCAAGGTGTTGCAGCGGCCATGCCATGCCGCGCAACCGTGTCGTAAAGCGGCGCAACTGTCGTGTGGGGGATGGTTTGGCGTTTGGAGTTTTGTGGTGTTGCACCAGTTAGGTGCGGTGCTGGCTGAGCCGGCGCTATCGGGGGCAAGCCCCCTCCCACATTTGCCCGGGTACATCCTAGGTCAACCTGTGGGAGGGGGCTTGCCCCCGATAGCTTCCACCCCGGCACCCGCACCCGCATAAACCCACTCTTTTACGCTGTCTTTACGCCCCGCCCACACCCTCGCTCTCGTTCCTTTACACCACTCCTGCGGACAATTGCCCCACACGCGGCACTCGCCGCTAAACGGAGAGACTTCCATGAGCGTTCTGGACGGGGTGTCACTGCTATTGGCCGTGGCGCTGTTCATTTATCTGCTGGTTGCGCTGTTACGCGCGGATCGGAACTAGGAGCAGGCTATGCACAGTTATGACTATTGGCTGATCATCGCCTTCTTCGCCGTGGTGCTGGTGCCCGCGCCGTTTCTGGGGCGGTTCTATTACAAGGTGATGGAAGGCCAGCGCACATGGCTGAGCCCGGTACTGGGGCCCGTCGAAAAAGTCTGCTATCGCTTGGCGGGCGTGGACGCGCAGCAGGAACAGAGCTGGCAGAAATACATGCTGGCCCTGTTGGCGTTCAACCTTGCGGGCTTTGTGTTGTTGTTCTCGATCCTGGTGTTCCAAGGTTCTTTGCCACTGAATCCGCAGCAATTGCCAGGCCAGGAATGGACGCTGGCCTTCAACACAGCGGTCAGTTTCATGACCAACACCAACTGGCAGTCCTACAGCGGTGAGGCGTCCCTGAGCTACCTCAGCCAGATGGCCGGCCTGACCGTGCAGAACTTCGTCAGCGCAGCCACCGGCCTTGCCGTCCTGGTCGCACTCTGCCGTGGGATCGGTCGTAAATCCGCACGCACCTTGGGTAACTTTTGGGTGGATATGACCCGCGCCACCCTCTATGGCCTGCTGCCATTGTGCCTGGTACTGGCGCTGTTCCTGGTGTGGCAGGGTGTACCGCAGACCTTCGCTCACTACGTTGATGCCGTGACGCTGCAGGGCGTGGATCAGGTGATTCCCCTCGGCCCGGCCGCCAGCCAGATTGCGATCAAGCAACTGGGCACCAATGGTGGCGGTTTCTTCGGCGTCAACTCGGCGCATCCGTTTGAAGACCCGACTGCCTGGGCCAACTTATTCGAAGTGGCGTCGATCATCCTGATCCCGGTAGCGTTGGTATTTACCTTTGGTCACTACGTTAAGGATCTGCGTCAGAGCCGCGCGATCCTCGGCTGCATGCTGGCACTGTTCCTGATCGGCGGCGCGACCTCGCTGTGGTCCGAGTATCAGCCCAACCCAACCCTAAACAACCCGGCGGTGGAGCAAACCGCACCCCTGGAAGGCAAGGAAGCGCGCTTCGGCACCACCGGCACCGTGCTGTGGTCGGTGACCACCACCGCCGCGTCTAACGGTTCGGTCAACGGCATGCAGGACAGCCTCAGCCCCCTCAGCGGGATGGTGGCGCTGGTCAATATGATGGTCGGCGAAGTGATCTTCGGCGGCGTCGGCGCCGGCATGTACGGCATGTTGCTCAACGTGTTGATCGCGGTATTCCTCGCCGGCCTGATGATTGGCCGCACCCCGGAATACCTTGGCAAGAAACTCCAGGCCAAGGAAGTGCAACTGCTGGTGGTGACCCTGCTGGTGATGCCGGTTGGCGTGCTGGTACTCGGTGCTATCGCCGCCAGCCTGCCGGGCCCGGCTTCCGCCATCAGCAACCCTGGACCCCACGGATTCAGCCAGTTGCTCTATGCCTACACCTCAGCCAGCGCCAACAACGGCTCAGCGTTCGGCGGCCTGAGTGCCAACACGCCGTTCCACAACCTGATGTTGGGCCTGGGCATGTTGATCGGCCGCTTCGGTTACATCCTCCCGGTACTGGCCCTGGCCGGCAGCCTGGCGATGAAAAGGGCCGCGCCCATTGGCCAGAACAGCTTCCCGACCCACGGCCCGCTGTTTGTGACGCTGTTGACCGTGACCATCTTGCTGGTGGGCGGCCTGACCTTCCTACCGACGCTGGCACTGGGCCCGATCGCTGAACACCTGAGCATGGGCTTCTGAGGGATATGAAAATGAATATGCCTGTAAAAAACGCTGCTCCGGTCAAACCCCAGGAGCCGGCCAAAACCGCGATTTCCGCCCTGTGGCGCCCGGCGCTGATCCAAGCGTTCGTCAAGCTCGACCCACGTCAGTTGCAACGCTCGCCAGTAATGCTGGTGGTGGAACTCACCGCTATCCTCACCACCGTGTTGTGCTTTGTGCCGGACACCGCGGTGCCCACCTTCGTCGCTGTGCAGATCGC
Source organism: Pseudomonas rhodesiae (assembly GCF_013285305.1). Classification (NCBI taxonomy): domain Bacteria; kingdom Pseudomonadati; phylum Pseudomonadota; class Gammaproteobacteria; order Pseudomonadales; family Pseudomonadaceae; genus Pseudomonas; species Pseudomonas rhodesiae. The sequence continues at coordinate 2,029,989 of NZ_CP054205.1, forward strand.
GGTGTGGCTATGGTTCACCGTGCTGTTCGCCAACTTCGCCGAAGCCTTGGCCGAGGGGCGTGGCAAGGCCCGCGCCGACAGCCTCAAGGCCGGTAGCGAAGGGCTCAGCGCACGCCGTCAGGAAGCCGATGGCAGCTTCAAGGTGGTGCCGGCCACCAGCCTGCGTAAAGGTGATGTGGTGCGCGTCGCCGCTGGGGAGATGATCCCCGGTGACGGCGAGGTGATCGAAGGCATCGCCGCGGTCAACGAGGCGGCGATCACCGGGGAATCCGCGCCCGTGATCCGGGAGTCCGGCGGCGACCGTTCGGCCGTCACCGGCAACACGCGGCTGGTCTCCGACTGGCTGCTGATCCGCATAACCGCCAACCCCGGCGAATCCACGCTGGACCGCATGATCGCGTTGGTGGAAGGCGCCAAACGCCAGAAAACCCCCAATGAAGTCGCGCTGGATATCCTGCTGATCGGTCTGACCCTGATCTTCCTGCTGGTGGTGGTGACCCTGCAGCCATTCGCCCATTTCGCCAATGGCAGCTTGCCGTTGGTGTTCCTCGTCGCACTGCTGGTGACGCTGATTCCTACCACCATCGGCGGCTTGTTGTCGGCTATCGGCATCGCCGGCATGGACCGCCTGGTGCGCCTGAATGTGATCGCCAAGTCCGGTCGCGCCGTGGAAGCGGCGGGGGACGTGCATGTGCTGATGCTCGACAAGACCGGCACCATCACCTTTGGTAACCGCCGTTGCGCGGCGGTGTTTGCCGCGCCAGGCGTGAGCGGGCGGGAATTGGCCGAAGGCGCGCTGCTGGCATCCCTGGCCGATGACACCGCTGAAGGCAAATCCATCGTCGAATACCTGCGCGCCTTGCATCCTCAGGCCGAGCCGACTGCGGATGAGTTGACCGGTGTTCCGTTCAGCGCCGAAACCCGCTTGTCCGGTGTCGACTACCAGGGCCGTGTGTTCCGCAAAGGCGCAGTGGATTCGTTGCTGGCGTTTATCGGCCTGCCACGGGACGGCCTGCCGGCGGCGCTGTCGCGGGAAGTCGACAAAATCGCCCAAAGCGGCGGCACGCCTTTGCTGGTGTGCGCCGACGGCAAGTTACTCGGTGCGATTCACCTCAAGGACGTGGTCAAGCCTGGCATTCGCGAACGGTTCGCCGAGCTGCGCAAACTGGGGATTCGCACCGTGATGGTGACCGGCGACAACCCGCTGACCGCCGCCGCGATTGCCGCCGAAGCGGGCGTGGACGACGTGCTCGCCGAAGCCACCCCGGAGAAAAAGCTCGCGCGCATTCGCCATGAGCAGAACGACGGTCGCCTGGTCGCGATGTGCGGCGACGGCGCCAACGACGCCCCGGCGCTGGCTCAGGCCGACGTCGGCATGGCCATGAACGACGGCACCCAGGCCGCCCGCGAGGCCGCCAACATGGTCGACCTCGACAGCGACCCCACTAAGTTGCTGGACGTGGTGCAGATCGGCAAGGAACTGCTGGTGACTCGCGGTGCGCTGACCACGTTTTCCATCGCCAACGACGTGGCCAAGTATTTCGCGATCCTGCCGGCGCTGTTCGCCTCGATCTATCCGCAATTGGGCGTGCTCAACGTGATGCACTTGCAGAGCCCGCAGAGCGCAATCCTGTCGGCCATTGTGTTCAACGCGTTGATCATTGTGGTGTTGATCCCACTGGCCCTGCGCGGTGTGCGGGTGCAGGCGGCGAGCGCTGCGGCGTTGCTGCGCCGCAATCTGCTGATCTATGGGCTGGGCGGGATTCTGGTGCCGTTCGTGGGCATCAAGGCCATCGACATGCTGCTCACCGCCTTGCACTTGGTGTAATTCCAAACCGTGGCGAGGGAGTTTGCTCGGGGAGTGCCCCGGCGCCCTCGCCAGCGGGTTTCTCAACTGATTGAGGATATGAACATGACCCCTATCATTCGCCCAGCCATCAGCCTGTTGGTCCTGATGACGCTGATTACCGGCATCGCCTACCCGTTGGTGGTCACCGGTGTCGCCCAGGTCGCATTTCCCGACCAGGCCAACGGCAGCCTGGTGCGCGATGCCAGCGGCAAAGTACGTGGCTCCAGCCTGATCGCCCAGGACTTTACCGGTGACAGCTGGTTCCACCCGCGTCCATCGGCCGGCGCTTTTGCGACGGTCTCAAGCAGTGCCAGCAACCTTGGCCCAAGCAACCCGGCGCTGGCGACGCGCATCTTCGATGACGCGACCAAGCAATTCGTACCGAGTCAGGGGCCGGTGCCTCTGGCCTCGCTGACTACCTCTGGCAGCGGTCTTGATCCACACTTGCCACCGCAGGCGATTGCCTATCAACTGGCGCGCGTGGCGGCGGCGCGAAATGTGCCGTTGTCGACCTTGCAGCGCTTGCTCGATGAACATGTCGAAAGCCCGCTGGTGGGCCCGCCAGTGGTGAATGTGTTGGCATTGAACATGGCCTTGGAAAAATTGTAAGCAGTGAACTGCCTTCGCGAGCAAGCCCGCTTCCACAGGAGTACGCATGTGGGAGCGGGCTTGCCCGCGAAGGCGGCCTGAAGCGCAACCAATCAACACCTGAAGGAACCCCCGAGCATGAGCGACTCCGGCCGCGCCGATGCCCTGTTAGCCGATCTGCCCCGGCACGGCCGTGGCCGGCTCAAAGTCTTTCTGGGCGCCGCGCCGGGGGTGGGCAAGACCTACGCCATGCTCCAGGCCGCCCATACCCAGCTGCGCCAAGGCGTCAAATTGATCGCCGGTGTAGTCGAAACCCACGGTCGCGCCGAGACCGAAGCCTTGCTCAGCGGCTTGCCGCAGCAACCGCTGGTGCGCAGCGAGTATCGCGGCGTGATGCTGGAAGAGATGGACCTCGACGGCCTGCTCGCCGCTAAGCCTAAGCTGGTGCTGGTGGACGAGCTGGCCCACAGCAACGCCCCCGGCAGCCGTCACGAAAAGCGCTGGCAGGACATCCAGGAATTGCTGGCCGCCGGTATCGACGTGTTCACCACGGTCAACGTCCAGCACTTGGAAAGCCTCAACGATCAAGTGCGCGGCATCACCGGCGTGCAGGTCCGCGAAACCCTGCCGGATTGGGTGCTGCAGGAGGCCGACGAGCTGTTGCTGATCGACCTGCCGTCCCGCGAACTGCTGGAGCGCCTGCGCGATGGCAAGGTCTACGTGCCGGAACAGGCGCGCGCAGCCATCGATGCGTTCTTCACTCAGACCAACCTGACGGCCCTGCGCGAGCTGGCGATGCAGGCCGCTGCGGCCCATGTCGACGCTGATCTGGCCCAGGGTTACCGCCAACTCGGTCAAGACGCCCCGGCTGTGCGCGGGCGCTTGCTGGTGGGCGTGGATGGCGATGCGCAGGCCGAACGTCTGGTGCGCCACGCCAGCCGCGTGGCGCAGCGTCGGCATCTGCCCTGGAGCCTGGTGCATATTGATAACGGTCGCGCACGGGACGAGCAATCACGCCTGCGCCTGCAAAACGCCCAGCAACTGGCCGAGCGCCTTGGCGGGGAGGTGGTGTTGTTGCGTGCCGGCGAGGTGGCCAAGACCCTGATCCAACACGCCGCCGAACGCCGCGCCAGCCTGCTGCTGGTGGGGCAGTCGCGCATGCGCTGGCACCGCCGCGTGTTCGGTGGCGGCCTGGCGGCACGCCTGCTGCGCAATGCCCGGGGCCTGGAAATCAACGTGCTCGACAGCGACGATGTGCCGGCCCCGCCGCGTCTGCCGGAAGTGCGCGGCCTGGAGTGGTTCGATTACGCCCTGGCAGTGGTCGCCACTCTGGTGGCAACTGGCGTGGCGTGGGCGGTGTCGAGCGCGCTGCCGTTACCGAATATCTCGCTGGTGTTCCTGGCGGCGGTGTTGCTGGTGGCGGTGCGCAGCAGCCTGGGGCCTTCTTTGGTGTGCGCCGCGCTGTCATTCCTGACCTATGACTTTCTGTTTATTCCGCCCAACTTCTCGTTTGCCATCCAGCGCGAAGAAGACGTACTGACGCTGTTGTTCTTCTTGCTGATGGCGGCGCTTACCGGCAACCTCGCCGCGCGTCAGCGTCGCCAGCTGCAAGCCTTGCGCGATACCCAGGAAGAGACCAGCGAACTGCTGGACCTGTCACGCAAACTCACCGCCGCCACCGACCGCCAGGCGGTGATCAGTGCGGCAGCCCATCACTTGGAGGGGTGGAGCGATCTGGACCTGTGCCTGGTCAACCGCGACGGTCAGGGCGGCTGGAAGGTCGAGACCGGCGGCCCGCTGACGTTCACCGAAGCTGAGCGCGCCGCCGCCGATTGGGCCTGGCAACACGACCAGCCGGCCGGCATGGGCACCGGCACCTTACCGTTCGGACGCTGGTGGTGGTGGCCGTTGTCGGGGGAAGAGGGGCCGCTGGGCTTACTCGGCGTCAGCGCCAAACCCGGCCTGGAATTGAGCGGCCAGCGCCGTCGCCTGCTCACGGCGTTGAGTCAGCCCCTGGCCCAAGCGTTGGCCCGCGCACAGCTGGCGCAAGAGTTGGAGTCCGCGCGTTTGCACGGTGAAACCGAGCAACTGCGCAGCGCTTTGCTCGCCTCGGTGTCTCACGATTTGCGCACGCCGTTGACGTCCATGCGCGGCAGCATCGACAGCCTGTTGGCCCTCGGCGAGGCGATTCCCTTGGAGGATCGGCGCGAACTGCTCGAAGGCACCCGCGATGAGGCCGAGCGTCTCGACCGCTATATCCAGAATTTGTTGGACATGACGCGCCTGGGCCACGGCGCGCTTAAGCTGGCGCGCGATTGGGTCTCTCCCGGGGATATCGTCGGCAGCGCCCTTGGCCGTTTGCGCGCGGTGCTGGCGCCGTTGCAGGTGAGTACCGATGTGCCGCCCGAATTGCCCCTGCTGTATGTGCATGCGGCATTGATCGAACAGGCGCTGGTCAATGTGCTGGAAAACGCCGCGCGCTTTTCGCCGCCCCACGGGCGCCTGCAACTGAGTGCCGGGGTGGCGGACAATCAGCTGTTTTTTGCCGTGGCTGACGAGGGGCCGGGTATTCCCGAGGAGGAGCGCGCGAAGATTTTCGATATGTTCTACACCGCTGCGCGTGGCGACCGTGGCGGGCAGGGCACCGGCCTGGGGCTGGCGATCTGCCAAGGGATGGTCGGCGCCCACGGCGGGCATATTCGCGTCGCCGAGGGCATCGATGGGCGCGGCACCTGCATCAGTCTGTTCCTGCCGTTGCCCACCCAGCCTGGCCTGGAACGTGAGCCGTGAGCTACCCTGTTTTTTCTACGGATTTTGATGGAACACCATGAGCCAGACCGCGACGATTTTGGTCATTGATGACGAACCGCAGATCCGCAAATTCTTGCGCATCAGCCTGGCCTCCCAGGGCTACAAAGTGATCGAAGCCGGCACTGGCAGCGAAGGGCTGGCCCAGGCCGCACTGAGCAAACCGGACTTGCTGGTGCTGGATCTCGGCCTGCCGGATATGGACGGCCAGCAAGTGCTGCGCGAGTTTCGAGAGTGGTCGACGGTGCCGGTGCTGGTGCTGTCGGTGCGCGCCAGCGAAGGACAGAAAGTCCAAGCCCTCGATGGCGGCGCCAACGACTATGTGACCAAACCCTTTGGCATCCAAGAGTTCCTGGCGCGGATTCGTGCGCTGTTGCGCCAGGCCCCCGCGGGGGAGACGCAGGAAGCCGCGCTGTGCTTCGGCCCGCTGACCGTCGACCTGGCCTATCGCCGCGTGCTGTTGGACGGTGCCGAAGTGGCACTGACCCGCAAGGAATACGCAGTGCTGGCGCAACTGGCACGCCATCCGGGGCGGGTGATCACCCAGCAACAATTGCTCAAGGACATCTGGGGCCCGACCCATACCGAAGACAGCCACTACCTGCGCATCGTGGTAGGCCATTTGCGCCAGAAACTGGCGGACGATCCGACCCAGCCAAGATTTATCGTGACCGAGGCCGGGGTGGGGTATCGATTAGTGGGGGCGTAGAGCAGTTTCCTGTGTTCGAGTCGCGGGCATTTCCCCTTGCAATCCCCTGTGGGAGCCAGGCTTGCCCGTGATCGCGTCATCCGTCATACCGACGCCTTCAAGGCTGCTCACTCTCGTACCGATCCAGCGTATCGCTCGCAATCTCCCGCCCGAGCGCGATCAACTCTGGCGCCTTGTAGAACTCAAAAAAACGGCACACCCGCTTGGGCACGTTGATCAGCACATCCGGCGGATAGCCGGCGATTTTGTACTGCGCCAACGACGTCTGCATCACCTCAAAACTCTGGTTGATCAAATCCAGCAGCGATGCGGGGCCGACGTTATCGATGATGAACGAACCGGTCGCCGACTTCGGCGCCCCGGGTTTTTCCGGCGCGGCCGCCGGTTGCTGCGATTCGGGCTCCGCTGACTCCAGCCACGGGTTGATATCCGCCGCCTGAGCCTGCAAGGCTTCCTGCTCAAGCTTCATTAACTGCTCGGCCTGTTTGCGGCGAAACGGCAAGTGCGAGCCCAGCGACTTGGCCAGACTGTTGAAACGACTCTTGAACGCCGGTGGACGCTGAATCACCGGTAACTGATAGTGCTTCTGGTTGGTGGCGTTGAGGTTGACAGCAATGATCAAGTCGCAGTGGCTCGACACCACCGGCACGATCGGCAACGGGTTGAGCAGACCGCCGTCCACCAGCATGCGATTGCCTTGCATCACCGGTGTGAACAGGCTGGGAATCGCCGCCGACGCGCGCATGGCCTGGTGCAGGCAACCTTCCTGGAACCAGATTTCCTGCTGATTGGTCAGGTCGGTGGCCACGGCGGTGTAGGGGATGCGCAGTTCTTCGATATTCAGCTCGCCGACGATCTTGCGGATCTGTCCGAAGACCTTCTCGCCGCGGATCGCCCCCAGGCGAAAACTCACGTCCACCAGGCGCAGCACATCCAGGTAATCGAGGCTTTCGATCCAACGGCGATACTCGTCCAGCTTACCGGCGGCGTAGATGCCACCGACCACGGCCCCCATGGAACACCCGGCGATACAGGCAATGTCATAGCCGCGTCGTTCGATCTCTTCGATCACCCCGATATGGGCGTAGCCACGGGCCCCACCGGACCCCAGCACCAAGGCAACACGTTTCTTCATGGTTCATGTCCTTCCCCAGACTGCCGCCCACAATGCACCCATTGAGGGGGCGGCTTCAATCTTCGCGGCCTGCCTGAACTATATTTTCCAGAATAGCCACGCGGCTCGAGTATGCTCTGGCAATAGGCGAGTATGATTTCCCCTTGGCGGACAAGGCACTTTTCCTTGTAGGCAACGTCTATTCCGTACGACTGTTTCTTCCTTTTGAGGTGTCATCAATGAAAGCCTGGATGTGTGTGCCTGTGATCGTGTTGGCCTTGGCCGGTTGTGCCGGCAAAACCGCCTACCGTGACAGCTGCGGATCGCAATTGGACGCCGCCTGGAAAGAACTGGACCTGGCCAAGGCCGAAGGCTTTGCCGGTACCGTGAGCTACTCTAAAGCCTTGTCGCTGTTGACCGGCGCCAAGACCCAACAGCAATTCGAAGCCTTCGAAGGTTGTGCCAACAAGGCCGAGAAAGCGCGCTTCTACATTCGTGAGTCCCGCGCCGGTCGCTGATCCGAGTCGGGCATCTTGAGTCGTCGGGGAATGTTCATCGTCAGGGGAGCAAGTGATGTCAGCGTTGGTCGATCAGCTAGTCGCCCAGGTCATTGGCCTGGAAGTGGGGTTACTGAGCTGTCAGGCTCGCCTTGCCGCCGTCACTGATGATGAAGCACTGCACGACCTGCGCACCACCGTGCGCCGCTTGCGCAGCCTATTACGACCTTTGCGCGGGCTGCCGGGTGTAGAGCAACTGGAAGTCGCCGCCAGCGCTGTCGGTCAGTTGACTACCCCCCTGCGTGATCGGGAAGTGCTGGCCGCTTACTTGCACCAGCACGGTCATCACGAGGCGGCGGATCGACGCTTGCGGCCGCAGCCCGATGCCTATCGTCACGTAGCTCAATCCCCTGAGCTTGCACAGTTGTTACAGATTCTGGACGCTTTTCCGCGCTTTATTCGGGCCTCCGAACACCAGAAACTGCTCAAAGGACTGCGCACGCGCATCGAAAAACGCTTGGCCAAGCAGTGGCATAACCTTGGCGCAGCGCTCAAAGAGCCGGGCCATGATCGGCATCGTCTGCGCTTATTGATCAAGCGTGTGCGCTACGCCGCCGAGGCTTACCCGCAGTTGGATAAGCTCCCCGCCAATGCCGTCCCCCGTCTCAAGAAAGCTCAGGCCGTGCTCGGCGACTGGCACGATTGCTTACAGTGGCTGGCCCAAGCTGAACAGCAAGCGGACCTGCAGCCCTGCGTGACGGTGTGGCAGCGCACCCTGGTCAAGGCCGAGGGCGAGTCCGACCGTGTACTGGACAAACTCAGCGCTCACTGCTTTTGAGACGGTCCGGTTTTTGGCCGGAATAGGCGCTGTTCACTGTAGGTAGGATGGTTAAGATCCTGTCTTCTGTTTCTCGCTTTGAGGTCGCCATGCACTTTAGTGATTTGCTCGACGCTGCCCGTCATAACCCCTTGGACATGACCATCCCTGCCGACTGGGCCCAGGGTCGTGCGACCTTCGGAGGCCTGGTGGCAGCGTTGCAATACGAGGCCCTGCGTGCCCAAGTCCCCGGCGATCGCCCACTGCGCTCGCTGGCAGTGACCTTTGTGGGGCCGGTGGCGCCTGAGGTGCCGGCCAGTTATCAAGTTGAAGTGTTGCGCGAAGGCAAGGCCGTCAGCCAGTTGCTCGGACGCGTGGTGCAGAACGGCGAAGTCGCGACACTGGTGCAGGCCAGCTTTGGTGCGTCTCGAACGTCGGAAATCGACGTCCCCAGCGAGCCGCCACCCACGTTCAAACACTGGGACGAATGCCAGGAGCTGCCCTATATCAAAGGGGTGACGCCTGAATTCATGCGCCACTTGGCCATGCGCTGGAGTGTCGGCGGCCTGCCGTTTACCGGTAACAAATCCCGCGATATGGGTGGTTGGGTCCGACTGCGTGGCGATGTGAAACAAGAGCCGCTGACCGAGGCGCACATCCTCGCGCTGGTCGACGCCTGGCCCCCGGCGCTGCTGCCGCACCTGAAGAAACCGGCCCCCGGTAGCACCTTGACCTGGACCATCGAATTCATCCAGCCGCTGGCAAACCTCACCACCCTCGACTGGTGCCAGTACTACGTCAACATCGAACACGCCCGCGACGGCTACGGTCACGCCGCTGCCGAACTGTGGAGCCCGAGCGGTGAACTGATCGCCATCAGCCGCCAGACCGTGGTGGTATTCGCCTGACCCTCAATGCCGTTGGCGCTGCCGCCAGGCGCGCCACCAACCGCCACTCAACACAAAGCGCGGAAAAGTCACGAACTGCTCGACCACCAGGCGTTGCACCGCATCTTTGCGATCACTGAACGGCTCACTGGCCTGAGCTTCCAGGCTATGCCCATGACGCTGCAACGCCAGCCCTGCCAGGATACCGACCACACCCACCGCAAAACTGGCCACACTCAGGCTGAACACCCCGGACACGATCAACAAAAAACCGATGATAAACAGCGGCACCGCGATCAGATGCAACGCCAGATTGGTCGGATGCTGATGGTTCTGCGGGTAATGGCGCCACTGCCAGGCGGGGAGATTGGGATGACGTTTGCCCATGATGATAAATCCTCTGTCCGTTGAAACCACTTGAACAGAGTCTAGGCGGGGTAGGGCGGGGCGGCGAATTGGGGTTGGCTATGGGGGGGATAGTGAGTATGTACTTACAATTCCAGATTATTTATTTAATAGGTATTGTTTTTGGATTTCGTAGGCGGAAGCTGCATTGCTTTCAGGGAGGTGCGCACGGTCTAAGTATATTTTTTAAGGGCAGTTTTTTTGAGTGTTTATAGATATGCGGCGTCAGTTGGTTAGTCTCGTTTGGTTTGGATTTTTCTTGCTTTGTGCTTGTGAAAATTTACGTCGGGTTTGTGTTAGCTATGGTGTTGGATAATTAGCGGTTATTTTGTTTTTTTAATTCTTCATTGATTTTATTTTGCGCAAGATCAAGTAGTGAGCATATGCTCTCAATTGATTTTGAAGTCAGGCTCAGGGTGGGGAAGTCCCAGTCAAAGTCCTTAATAATTTTTACTTGAAAGCACCCTTCTATATCGAAAGACGGATACCAGCCTACGTCAAGCAGGAAACCGCTAGGATATTCGACCTGAAGCATATCTTCTTTTAAGTTTTGGAGTTGATGCTCTGCGCAAAGGTTTTGCAGGGATGAAAACTCATCATAAGTAATTTTGCCGTGTAAAAAATCTAATGAGATCACTAAGTTAATCTCCTGAACTCACGTTCTGAAATAGGATGGCCGTGAATTGTGTTTGCACTTAGCTCTATGAGAATCCAGCGACTCGGGCTTCCCTCGCTTGCTCCGATATTATCAGGATACTCCATCACCTTCCAAGGTTTGCCGTTAGTAGTAATGATCAGTAATTGTCCACAGATGGCAACGGGCGTTACCCCATCATTAAGAAAAAGCAGTATCCGTGAACGCTGAGCAAGGCTCTGTTTCAGGGGACTCATGTGCAGCCAACCTTGAAGCGTAAGAACGTCGGCGGGTTGCAGTGCAAAGGGAGCAATTGGACGAGGCATGCCTGGAACCATATCGGGCAAGGGATGCACAGTATCTCGTTGCAGGTTAGAAAACGAACTACCCGCTCGCGGCACTAGGCGGGGGGTATGGCGGGGCGGCGAATTTGGGTTGGCTATGGGGGGCATAGGGGGCACGTATTAAAAAGTTATTACTATCTAAAAAAATAATCATCGGGCCCGTTTATGTAAACATTTGGGTCCACGAGTGTGATGAATTTAGCTTTGAATTCAATTAAAGCGTTCTTGTTAGTCGCTTGAAAATAGAACTGGTTATTTTCCTTGGTGATTTTGACAAAAAATACTTCCCGAACAGGAATGTTTTTTATGCTCAAGTCTTGAATACCATGACAGTCGATGCCCATTCTGCATGTGTTGTAGCCTTTACCCTCCCATTTTTTGGGTAATGTGTCAGGAAATTCCGGTATGTCGAATCCCAGTCCCACAGAAGGTCGATCATTTTCTATTTGCATAGAAAAGAGGGCAATCTGGCCAATTTCTACAGGTTTACTAAAGATTTTTTCCAAAAATATATTTCGATCTAAATCGTTCCAGTACTTCACCGATTACTCCTAAAAAATGTAATGTTCTTTGGCTTCAGTTACGTTTTCGTTCCTAGGCTTAATAATACTCTTCGGTGAAAGGCGAAAGGTTGCGTGAAGTGCTTGTTGTAGCTTTGTTTAGGCAGGTGAATTGCATTCTATGAGTTTTGAATTGGGTGCTTAATTGCATAATTATTCCTGGTAGTGGGTTTTATTTTTATATTGTTGTGAGTTAAATTATTTTTGGTCGCGCTCTATGATTTCTTCGTTATATTTGATTAGCCGGTCTAGAAGCACTTTCATGAAATTTCGTTTATTAGTGATTTCGTCTTTGAAGTAGGTATCAAAAAGATAAAATACCGATTCGAATGTTTCGTCTGTGCTCAAAAAATATTTTAGGGTGTTGATGTGCCATTCTCTCTCTTCCTGTTTGTATTCGGCGAACTCAGGTTTGGTTAACGTATCGAATAATTTTCCGAGCTCTGCGCTGTCGTTTACGTTTGTCGATTTAATTCGCAGTTCTCGTTCTTCTTCTCTAATGTTTTCGAAGCTATAAGTGAAGAGCAATCCCTGGATTATCGGTAAGCTTGGTTTCAATTTCATTTTAGGTCCGAAATAGTAGTCGTCCGGACCATTGATGTAAACGCTAGGGCCGTTAAGTGAAACGAATTTGGCACTGAATGTTATTATTGCGCTTTTGCTTTTTGCTTCTAGTTTGAAATGAGTGTTCTCGTTTTTGATTTCAAGGGCGAAAATTTCATGGGTGGGTAGATTGTGTATTTTTAAATTGCTAATTTCGTTGCAGGTAATCCCTATTCTGCATGTGTTGTAACCTTTGTTTTTCCATTTTTCTGGCAGGATATCCGGAAATTCAGGTATGTCGAAGCCCAAGTTAACACTTGGCTGGTCATTTTCAATTCTTAATGAAAAAAGTGCTATCTTTCCAATTTTAATAGGCTTGCTAAAAATTTTGTTGAGGAGAGTGCTTCCATCTAGTTCGTTCCAATATTTCATTGTTGTTTCCTGAAGAGATAGTGTTTTTTTGTTCCGGCAATATGGCCTTTTCGCGGTTTTTTGAATGGGCGTAAGTTGAAGTGAGATGGGGTGTCTCCAGCTCTATCGCACCGTCCATGCTTATGGCCAGTAGGGTGGTTTTGAATAAGATATTTAGTGCCGCTTAATCAACGGGCCCGTTTATGTAAACGTTTGGATCCGCGAGTGTGATGAATTTAGCTTTGAATTCAATTAAGGCGTTCTTGTTAGTCGCCTGAAAATAGAACTGGTTATTTTCCTTGGTGATTTTGAAAAAAATACTTCCCGAACAGGAATATTTTTTATGCTCAAGTCTTGAATACCATGACAGTCGATGCCCATTCTGCAAGTGTTGTAGCCTTTGCCCTCCCTTTTTTAATTGATTCAAAAGATTCGTCGGTCCTCAGAAAGTAGTCAATGGTGTCTATATGCCACTTACGCTCTAAGTATCCATAGGATGCGAATTCGGGTTTGGTTAGTTCATCAAATAGCTCTGAAAGTTCTTTTTCATCATTTACATTTTTTGATGTAATAAAATTCTCTCTTTCATGATCGTCTAGATTTTCAATGTTGTATGTGAAAAGAAGACTGCGCAAAATTGAGAGTCTGGGCTTATGTTTCATATCAAAATTCCGTATAAGCGGTAACGGGACGTTGGCGCAATGCCTCACATACTTAAGTCAGAAGTTATATAGGGTGCTTTTTGCGTGTCAGTTGAACTCGTAATGGAGAGCGTATAAATCGAAGTGGTGGTCCTATTTGGTGTTTATGTGAAAGTGGACATCTTCAATGCCTATCTTTTTAAATCGCATTTTAGAAGCTTCTATAATTTTTTGATTTTCGATGTTTGTATGGTAAATGAATTGAGCTGCGGCATGTGTTTCAGCTTCGTAAAACCTACATATCAGTATGTCGGTTTGAGATTCCAAGAATAAGCTGATTTTTTCCGCAGTAATATGCTTTTCAAATATGGTCATTTCTGACCATAGATTCTCAATGGCAATTTCTATTTTTTGAATAATTAAAATGACGTTGTGCGAGCCTTCAAAGAACTGATTGTCTATTTTTTTGGGGGCGTTAGGGAGGTTTTTGATTGTTGAGTAGATATTGCTATTTTCATTTTTTTTAAAAAAAGTCTTGGTCTTGAAGTGTTTTGATCGTATTTTTTTAAATAGATACTCTTCGGTTTTTGAATTGAATTCAGCCGGCTGCGCTGAATGCCATTCTCTTTTAATTGACCAGTCCTCTGGCAGTTGCTCTACCACCGAGCACCATGATCTCCAAGCGCTTTCGAAATTATGGCTTAACAATGTCGTAGTGGTGAATCTGGCGTCATTTGTTGGGCGTGCACTTTCCCATGGTCTTACTCCATATTCATTTATATATACAGTCGTCATTTTTGGCTCTTGAAGTAAGGGTGTGAATTGTCACCGTTTTTTTAAGGTAGCTTTGTTTAGGTAGATGAAGTTGATTTTATGAGCTATGAGTTGGGTGCTTTAATTGTATAACTATTCCTGGTGGGTTTTATCTTTTCGATTGTTATGGATTAAATTTTTTTGCTTGTATTGTTTAACTATGAAGGTAAGCATAAACGTCGTTCTGAGAAATCTCTTCAATTTTCATCTCTGTAATAATTTTGTTTAAAAGAGGTAAGTGCTCTGAGTGGCATATTGCTTGAGCTGCGCCATATGTTTCTGTATCGTAAAATCTAAAGGAGATAGAGCTTTTTTCGCTAAGTATTAGTTTGAAGTCGTCAGTGTTTGAGATGTCTGTAAGATTACATAGCTGCTGCCACAAGTTTTCAAGATTTACGCTGTTTTTTTGCATTATTGTGATGGAGTTTCGATAATCGGTCATGCACATAGGGTCTATGCAAAAGGGATCAGTATTTAATTGTACTATCTTGGAGTAAATTCCTGTTAGCTCATTTTTTCTAAAGATATCGCCTGCTTTCGCTTTTTTGGAAAACTCTTTTTTTGATGCGTACTCTTGAGTCTTATTGAGGTAAGGGGTTAGCCTTGTGTGCCAGTGAACGAGGGTGTTGAATTTTTTTGTAAGCGGCGAACTGAACTCGCACCAGGTTTTCCAGGCGCTTTCGTAATTTTGATTAAGTAGAGTTATTGTTGTGTAGTTTTCATCGTTGCTCCCATGCGGCTGGTCCCATGGATGGATACCTATTTCTCTAATGAATACTGATTTCATATCTATCTCTTGAAGTAAGAATGGTTGTCCGTGTTGTTTTTCAACGGTATCTTTTTTTCTTCGATGCTGATTTCTGTATTGAAATGTGGCCCGAGATTACCTTTTTTATGGCCGAGAGAGTGTTCGTGTATCTCAATTTTGCGCTCGTTTAGCTCAAATATATAAATTCGACCCTCTGTGTATTGATCTTGATCTTTGATTTTTACTTTATATGTTTTGGTGGGATGTTGCTGTCTTGGTACGTTACCTATTAATTTTGCTCTTTTAAATGCACCGTTTCTGGATAGCTTACTATCCGCACCTTTTGGTAGCTTTGGCTCGACTTCAATTATCTTGACACGCTGTTCCGGCTTATCAGCATTGCGCGTCGGTTGACAATCGGTGCCAGGACAAGAGTTCAACCCCAGCGGATCCACCCACCCCGTAGGGTTAGGCACATACCGATACCCATTGATCCCACCCGCCAACTTCACCGGGTCCGGCGTCAGGTAGCGACCAATATCCGGATTGTAGTAGCGATGGCGGTTGTAGTGCAGGCCGCTTTCTTCGTCGAAGTATTGACCCTGGAAACGCAGCGGATTATCGAGTTTGCCTACGTCGAGGCGTGCGATTTCGCCGTAGGCGCGGTAGTGGGCGGACCAGACGATATCGCCCTCGGGGGGGGGGTGAGTTCCTGGGGTGTGCCGAGGTGGTCGAGTTGGTAGTGGTAGGGTTTTGTCTCTTTTGGACCGAAGCCTTCTAAAAGCGCCAGCGGCCGGAAGCTGTCGGGTTCGTAGAGGTAGCTGCGGTGGCGGCCCGCTTGGTGTTCGGCGATAAGTGTGTCGCCTTGCCAGAAAAATTCGGTGGTGATGCCGTCGACGGTTTTGCTGATACGCCGGCCAAACGGGTCGTAGCGGTAACGGGCGGTTTGGCCGTTAGGCTGGGCGATTTCGATCAGCCGGTGTTGGCTGTCATAACGGTATTCCGTGACGAGTTGCTGGCCTTTGCCGCGCCGTTCCTGGGTCAGGTTGCCGAAGGCGTCGTAGGTGTAGTGGCGGTCGCCCTGGATCAGCAGGCGGTTGCCGGCGACGATGTCGGGGCCGGGGCGGTTTTGCATCAGCAGGTTGCCGGCCGGGTTGTGGGCGAAACGTTCCTGCACGTCGTGGGAATGGTCGGCGCGGGTCAGGCGTTGCAGCGGGTCGTAGCGGTAGTGGTGTTCGCCTTTGCGGGTGTCGAGCAGGCGGGTGAGGTTGCCGGCTCGGTCGTAGTCGTATTGGCGCTGCAGCAGCGGGTGGCTCTGGTGGGTGACGGCGTGGGCGTGCAGGCGCTGTTGGTCGTCGTAGTGATAGTGGCTGAGCAGTTGGCCTTGTTGGCGCTGGTGTTCCAGGCCGGCGTTGAATAGGTGCGAGGTCAGGGTTTTGCCATTCAATTCAACAGTCGCAAGGTGCCCGCCCTTGTCGCGGTTGAACACTACGCGGTTGTTATCCGGCAGGCGCAGGTGCTTGAGCTGGCCGCAGGCGTCGTAGCCATAGCGCAGGGTGCCCCAGCCCTGGTGTTCGGCGGTGAGGCGGTTTTGGCGGTCGTACTCGTAGGCCAACGTCCAGTGGCCGTCGTCGACGCTGAGGAGATTGCCCTGGCGGTCGTAGGTGTAATCGACGGTTTGGCCATCGGGTAGGGTTTTTCGTAAGAGGCGTCCGGCGTGGTCGCGTTCGTAACGCGTCACCCACTGACTACCATCGTCGCCGTATTCGGTCTTTTCCTGCAGGTGGCCGTTAAGGTCGTAGGCGTAGGCGGTGCGTTGGCCGTCGAAGCCGATTTCCTGCTGGATCAGTCCGTTGGGGTGGTAGTCGAGTCGGTAGGTTTCGCCGACTTCGTTTTCGATTTCGGTGAGCAGTAATCGGGCGTTGTCATAGCGGTACTGGACCTGAGTGCCATCGGCATTCAGGCGACGGCTGATCAGGTGCAGGCCGTCGGCGTAGTCGTAGCGGGTGACGTGGCCGAGTTCGTCGCGTTCGGCGGTGATTTTTCCGTAGGGGTTGTAGCTGTATTCGCGGGTGGCACCGCCTGGCAGGGTCAGACGAGTCAGCCGAC
Source organism: Pseudomonas rhodesiae (assembly GCF_013285305.1). Lineage (NCBI taxonomy): Bacteria > Pseudomonadati > Pseudomonadota > Gammaproteobacteria > Pseudomonadales > Pseudomonadaceae > Pseudomonas > Pseudomonas rhodesiae. Next base: position 2,046,466 of record NZ_CP054205.1, read on the forward strand.
CCACAGCGTCCCACTGGTACTGGGTCAGCGCGCCGTGTTCATCTTCGCGCGCCACCTCGCGGCCCAGGTCGTCGTAGCGATAGCGCCTGATGCCACCATTGGGCAACTGCTCCTCAACCAGTTGCCCGCGCTCATTCCACACCAAGCGATGGCAGCTGTGATCCGGGTACCAGACCCCGGTCAGTTGCCCATGTTTGTTATAGCTGTAGTCGGTAACGTGACCGTCGGGATCGAGGCTACGGGTGATATCGCCCTGGTCATTGCGCTCGTATTTCCAGACCGCCTCACCCCGGCGCACCACGCGTACGAAACCGTGGTCATGCTCGTAGGTAGTGGGCTCATCTTCCCCAGGAAACAGCGCCACCAGCCGTCCGGCTTCGTCGTACTGATACGCCGTCACCGCCCCCAGCGGGTCTTGCTCGACTGTCAGCCGGCCTTTTTCGTCGTAGGATTTGAAGTGCTGCGCGCCATCGGGATCGATGCGTTGCACCAATCGCGCACGGTCGTCGTGGACATAGATTTCCTGGCTGCCATCGGCGTTGTGCACCGTGACTTGGCCGTCATCGCCCCACGCATAGCGCGTGTCCATCTGCGAGAAGCTGGCCCAGTGCCGCGCACAGCGCGCCGCCTTGCCGGAGCGTTCCCACGCCCAGAAGAAACTCGCCCCACCGGCCAGGCCGCGTTCCACAATGACGTGCTGCTCGTCGTAGCGGTACACCTCGCTCTCGCCGACGGCATTGGTCGCCGAGACCAGTCGGCCCAGGTCGTCATAGGCGTAGGAAACGACGTTTTGCTCAGTCGTCCAGACATACGGACCACGGCCTTCGGCGCGCTGAATCTGGTAGTCCACCGCGACAATGCGCCCGCTCCCATAGCGCAGAAACAACGAGCGACCCACCCCGTTATCCACCCGCTCGATACGTCCGAGCACATCGCGGAAAATTCGCAGGCGGTTGTCATACGCATCGCTGATCGCCGTCAGCACACCGTCGCGAAAGTGGTAGAACCGCGATGCCTGGGCCAGCACCAGCTCATCCGGCGAAGCCCCCAGATAGATCGCCGCTTCGGCCAGGCTATTGGTGATTGCCGGCCTCGCAACGGTGGGCATTGGAAAGGAAATTGAGCGATTTTCATGGTCGGTCCAGACCACCGAATCGCCTGAAACCAGCAGCCGCTGCGCCAGCCCATGGCTCCAGCCAACCCCCAGTCCTACATCGACTTCCACCGCACTGGTGCGATACAGGCGCGTCCACTCGAACGGCAACACCCCATCCAGAACACCGTCAGTCAGGGTCAGCAATTCCTCGCCGGTGACCATCGACACGGGGCAGCCGTTAGTGACGGTTTTATCCGCAGAAGCCGCCGCATCGCCGTTCGGGTTTTTTCCCGAAACTGGCACGTCATCCACAGGCTCCTGCCGCACCAACACCGTTCGTTGAGCCTTGCGACGAACCGCCGGCACCGCGTTCGTAACCACCTGCTCCCCAGCCTTCAACGGCGCAACCGGCACTGTTTTGATCGGCGTCGGCGCGCTGCCCAGCAGCAATGGCCTGGCCTCTGCGACATGGGGTTCCAGCCTGGGCCCCTTGAGGTGCTTGGCGAGCAACGCCAACAACGCTCGCGCCCGCGCGGATTTGATGCTGCTGAGCGTCTGAGCACCCAGGCGCAGTGCCACGCCCATGCCTGCTGTGGCCCAGATCAGCAGCAGATTGATCAGCACTTCCCCGGTCAGTTCGCCGACCAGTTCGTACATCTCGGGCGGCGGTAGCAGGCGCATCCAACTGACCATGGCCGCCAGATAAATGAACAGCAGCGGCTCATCGCTGAGCACCAGCAAACCCTGGGCAATCGCGTCGCTGCCGAGTGCCAGCAGCGCATCGAGTTCGGCCTGGGAGATGTAGGCCAACAGCTTTTCGCTGTGGGCCTTGAGGTCCGATAGCAGCTCATACAACTGCGTGACGTTGTCCCACAGGTTGTACAGCGCCTTGGCCAAGCCACTTGAAAACGCCATGCCCTGCATGGCGCTGCGCTCAAGCGCGGTGGCGTGGGAAAAATCGTCCCAGCGGGGTTTGAAGGTCTTTGCCCATTCATCGCGCAGGTCCGTTTCCAGCCCCGCGATCACCGCCTGATAAGACGCATACAGCGCCTTGACGTGATCCTGGGAAACGTTGGGATAAAAGGTGATCTGGTAGGCCTGGTCGCGGGTGCATTCCTTGAGTTCAAGAATGCCGCTGGGGCCGATGGTGTGATGCTGGGGCGCGCCCATCGCGCTGCCATCGGCGGCCAAGGCTTGAAGCATCACCGGCGTGTTGCCGATGGGGACGAAGCGGGTGCTTTCGAACAGGTGCACCAGGGTCAACGAGCCCTGGGCATCACACTGAGCAACAACCGCGTTGGGCTTTTTTGAAGAAACCGGTTCGACCAGCCCGACGTCATCGCCGACTTTAAATACCTGCTCCACCTGCAGGGCCGAGCCACTCCAGAAGCTCTCGGCCCAGTCGTCGAAGGTGTTGAGGCAGTCGCGAAAATCACGCAGGACGCCTTCGATGTCTGGCGCCTTGGGGTCCATGGGAGCCAGGACGAAGCTGGCGATGACCGGAATCAAGAGACAGCCCTGTCGAGCAGGGCCATAAAAGCGGAGTGCATCAGCGATCCCTCGCACTGAATGATCAGGCGAGAGACTTTGGAGGGATTATCAGAGCAAAGAAGTCGGCGTTATTCGCCGGCAGGGTGAGGACGTTTCGCCAAAAGCGCGGGCAAATCGTGGGGTTGCTGTAGGGATAGGATTACAGCTTGAACAGCCTTACAGCTTCAGTTGCCCAATCGCCTTGCTCAACTCCCCAGCCAAGGTGGCCAGGTCATTGCTGGTGGTGGCGGAGCCCACTGTCTGTTGCACGGTGTTTTCGGTCACGTCGCGGATGCTGACCACTGCGCGGTTCATCTCTTCAGCAACGTGGCTCTGCTGCTCGGCCGCGACGGCGATCTGAGTGTTGCTCTCGCGCATCTGCGCCACGGCGTCGGTGATTTCGGCAAGGGCGCCGGCGGCGTCCTGGGCCTGTTGCACACAATCGTCGGCCTTGAATGAGCTTTCCTGCATAAAGTCCACCGCATCGCGGGTGCCGGCCTGCAAGGCCGAAACCATGCGGGTGATTTCGTCGGTGGAGCTTTGCACGCGTTTGGCCAGGTTGCGCACTTCGTCGGCGACCACGGCGAAACCGCGGCCCATTTCACCGGCGCGGGCGGCCTCAATGGCAGCGTTGAGGGCCAGCAGGTTGGTCTGTTCGGCGATGCTGTGGATCACGCTGACCACGCCGTTGATTTTCTGGCTGTCTTCGGCGAGTTTCTGGATCATTTCCGCGGTTTGCTGCACGCCAGTGGACAGCCCGGCGATCGAGCGTTGCACGCGGGTGACCACTTCGCGGCCGCTGCCGGCCAGGGTATCGGCGGTTTTGGACAGGTCGCGGGTAGCGCCGGCGTGCTGGGCAATGTGGTGCACGGTAGCGGTCATTTCATTGATCGCGGTGGCGGCCTGGTCGGTTTCGCTTTGCTGGCCGAGCATGCCGTGCTGCACATCGTTCATGCTGCTGGCCAGGCGCGCGGCACCTTCGTCGAGCAACCGGGCGGTGCTCGCGACAGTGTTGACTACCCGCTGGTAGCCGGCCTGCATGGCGTTGAACGCGCTGGCCATCTGGCCGACTTCATCTTTGCATGCCAATGGCACACGGGCCGACAGGTCGCCGGTTTTCTCCACATGCAGCATCACGTCCTTGAGGGTGTTGAGCTGGCTGAGCAGGAAGCGGATCAACAGCTGCGAGGCGCACAGCATCGCCAGCATCAGGATCAACACCGCTGCGGCGTACTGGGTAAAGCGTTCGCTGAACACCTGGCTGAAGCTGGGGGCGTAGGCGAGTGCGGCGATTTGTTGGCCGTCCGCGCGGGCGACAACTTGCGCCCCCGCCACAACATTCTCACCGAACAATGGCATAGGGTTGAGTTCGACCCAGCCGCTGGCGCCGTTCAGGGCTGACAGATCCTGGTCGGCCAGTTGTGGGGCTTGGCCGCGCGGGAACGTCAGCCACATCTCGCCCTTGGGCAAAGCCTTATCGGCCGGCCAGGCGCTGAGCAGTTGCGCCTGGGCCTGCGCCGACGCGTAGGATTGCGCGGTGCGGGCCTGCTGTTCGAGGTGCACGGCATAGAGCACCAGCAGCAGGGTGGTGACAAAGGCGACCGCGTTAACGGCCCAGAATTTGTATTTCAGCGAGATATTGCTAAGCCAGGCACCCATGGAAGGTTTTCTCTGATAGCGAAAGCAGCATTGGCAAGGTGCCAGTATTGTGCCTTTATCATAAAAAACCCTTTTGACATGGGTCAATGCGCCGCATCAATCCAGAGTGGGCAACCCAAAAAACCGACGGGCGCAGGCGGTGGTGTGTAGGGCCAGGTCCTCTACGCGTTCCTGGCGGTGCAGGGCGACTTCACGCAGCACTTCCACGAGATAGGCTGGTTCGTTGCGGCCATTTTTCGGTTTGGGGCGCAGCGTGCGTGGTAACAGATAAGGCGCGTCGCTCTCCAGCATCAGACGTCCTCGGGGGATTTCTCCGACGAGCGGGTGCAAATGGGTCCCACGGCGTTCGTCGCAGATCCAACCGGTAACGCCAATGTGCAAATCGAGGTCGAGATAGCTGAACAGTGCCTGCCGTTCGCCGGTGAAGCAATGCACCACAGCAGCGGTGAGGTGGTCGCGGTAGTCCTTGAGGATTTCCAACAGGCGCTGGTTGGCATCACGTTCATGTAGGAACACTGGCAGTTTCAGCTCTGCGGCCAGGGCCAGGTGAGCTTCCAGGACCTTTTCTTGTTGCGGGCGCGGGGAGAAATCCCGATTGAAATCCAACCCGCATTCGCCGACGGCACGCACCCGGGGCTCACTGAGCAAAGCACGCAGACGCTGAGCGCTGTCACCGTTCCAGTCACTGGCGGAGTGGGGGTGAATGCCCGCCGTACTGAACAGGCGCTGGCTGCTTTGATCGAGTTTTACGCACAGCTCCAAGGCCTGTTCGCTGCCTTCGACACTGGTGCCGGTGAGTACCAATTGCTGCACGCCGGCGGCATAGGCGCGGTCGAGAACGGCCTGGTGTTTATCGTCGAAACTGGCATTGGTCAGGTTGACGCCGATATCAATGAGCTGCATGGTGCTATCTCCGCCTGCGGCCGGAAAGCATATCAGAGCTGTAGATTTATAAGAAAAACCAAGAACTACAACGGTTTATAGCTGTCTTTGAACGTTGCGACCGAGATGGCTGATGGCTAAATGCCTTGCCCATGCTTGCGTTGCTCGCGAAGCCTGCGCTCAAAGCGCTCTGTTTCTGACTCCCAGCCCCTCGTTTTTCCGAGGGTGTTGACCAGTATTCTTTCCGGAGAGCGGATGATCCGACCCTCGGCGTTATTAATGTTATGCCTCACGCTGCTGCTGCCCGTGGCGGCGGTCGCGCGACTGGAAGGGCCGCTGGAGGTGACCAAGCCCAGCAAAGTCCGCGATCTGGCGGAGATTCGCTCAAGCCGTACCTTGCGCGTACTGGTCAACCAGAGCCGTAACAGTTCCGGCGAAGTGCAGGGGCAGGCCATTGGTGTCGAATACCATCGCCTGCGTGCGTTCGAGCAATACCTCAATGGCCATGCTCGCGATGGTCAGCAGATCAATCTCAAGATCATTCCCAAAGCCAAGGATCAGTTGCTCGCCGCGCTGGCCCGTGGCGAAGGCGATCTGGTGGCCCCGGGTGAATTGCTGGATATAAACGCAGCTCACAAGATCGCCACCAGTGACCCGATTGTCAGCGATGTGCCGTTGTGGTTGGTGGGGGTCAAGGGCGAGCGGCGGTTTACCAAGCTGGAGCAGTTGTCCGGTCGTACCGTGGCGCTGACCACCGGCAGCGCGGCGGCGGATGCTGTCAGCCAGGCCAATCAGAAACTGGCCCTGCACAAACGGCCGCCGATCACGGTGGAGTGGGTGGACCCGAGCTTGGCGGTGGAGGATGTGCTGGAGATGGTCCATGCTGGGATTTTCCACCTGACCATCGTCGAGAAGCCCATTGCCGAGCGCTGGTCGAAGATCCTGCCCAAGTTGCGCTTCGACAAGCAGGTCGCGATTACCGCGCCCGGCGACGAGTTTTGGTTTGTGCGCCAGGATGCGTCGATGCTGCGCGCCAGTATCGACCGATTCCTCAAGACCTATCGAACCCCGGCGGATCAGGATGTGGCGTTTCAGCGCATCTACCGTCGTCTCTACCAGGTGCGTAATCCGCTAGCCCGCATCGACCGCCAGCGTCTGGAGAAACTGCGTCCGGTCCTGCAGAAGTACGCTGAGGCGCAGGGCATGGACTGGTTGAACCTGGCGGCGTTGGCGTTCAAGGAGTCGGCTCTGGATCCGAGCGCGCGTAACAGCGGCGGCCCCACCGGGTTGATGCAGATCACCCCGTCGGCTGCACAACGGGTGGGTGTCAACAATATCGAAACGCTCGACAGCAATGTGCAGGCCGGCGCGCGGTATCTGGCGATGATCCGTCGCAAATTCTTCGCCAGCCCCATGCTCAACGAGCGTGAGCGCATGGCGTTTGTCCTGGCGGCCTACAACATGGGCCCCGAGCGCGTTCAGGGCATGCGCACCGAAGCCAGGCGCCGCGGACTCAACCCCAATCAGTGGTTTTTCCAGGTGGAACGCATCGCCATGGAGCAAGTCGGGATGAGCGCCGTCAGCTATGTGAATAGCGTCAATAAGTACTATTTGGCGTTCGACAGGGAGCGAGAGTCGCTGGAGCCGACGGCCACCAAAATTGCCTCAAGGAAGTGATCGATTTTATTGATATTAATCAGGCATTTTTTGCGCTTTTATCATCCTTTAAGCTGATTAATATAGCGGCCAACCAACCTCTACTTCAAAAAGGATGTACGCCATGAGCCCACTGATCAAAAGCCTTCTGTCCACCCGCGCCGGTTATGGCCTGACGATTCTGCGTATTGTCGTCGGCATCATCTTCGCCGCCCACGGTTCGCAAAAACTCTTTGGCTGGTTTGGCGGCTACGGTCTGGCGGGCACTGCCCAGTGGATGGAAAGCATTGGCCTGGCGCCGGGTACGCTGATGGCACTGCTGTCGGGCGGTACTGAGTTCTTCGCCGGCCTGGCGCTGATCATTGGTTTGCTGGTGCGCCCTGCGGCGCTGGGCTTGACCATCCTGACGCTGGTAGCGATCTTCTCGGTGCATATCCATAACGGTCTGTTCATGGCCAACAACGGTTATGAATTCGCCCTGGCGTTGCTCGGCGGCGCACTGGCAGTGTTGCTGGAAGGTGCTGGCAAGCTCTCTGCCGACCGCGCCATCGCCAACTGACTGACTGGCAACGCTCTGAAAAGGCCCACGCTTGCGTGGGCCTTTTCGTTGCTGGCGATTCTTGACACCGCCCCACCGGCTTCTCTAGGATGCCGTCCATGCGCCGATTTAAACAGCTAATTGCGGGGCGCCACTGGGTCTCGATGCAGCCCGACAGAAGCGTGTTCTCCCGTGCGAGATACCTTCGAAATACCGCTAAAGCGCTGGTTCGGTGTTGCCTCTCACCTGCCCGCAGACTTTTGAGGCAGAGACACGACACGATGAATGCACTACGTCCTCTGATACGCCTGGCCCCGATCACCGCGGACCTCACTCAACGCAATCCGAAAATCCTCCTGGGCGGCAAGCACCAACCGACGCTGTTGCGTTATCTGGACGGCTGGCCGCGTCGCACTGGGCGGCCCTCCGCGTTCCTGATTCAGTTCGTCGAAGACGGCGATTCTCTCGCTCGATTTGCCAATGACAGCTTCGATCTCGCGGTCATCCAGGCCCCCAGTGCCGATGACGCTGAAGAAGTGATTCGGCACTTGACCCGAATTGCCCGGCAGGGGTTGATTGCGCGGCGGTAAGTATTCAGTAGAGCAGCGAGTATGGCTGCGAGCGACGATGCTGCTGACGCAGCCACACGGCCCAGGCTATCAGGCATAGCGTCAGAGGCACCGCAGCGATCAACCCCAGCTTGATCATTAACTCCAGACGGTGCACTGGCTTGTACGTCTGGGCTTTCAGCGCATGCAATTCCATAGGCAGGCGCAGTCGCTCCTTGTTGAGGGCTTGCAGCTGGATATTAGGGTCTACCGCTTGGGTTCCGACGCTGTTTGCCGGCGGGGTCAACAGTTGCCATTCCTGCTCGGTTCGCTGAAGACGTCGCTCCAGCTCGGTGGCTTTCTCGCGGTAGGCTTGTGCGGCCTTATCGCGCATCGTGTGCAATGTTCGTGGCGGGTTGTTCGTCACTATCCGAGGGCGAAGGCTGGCGAGGGGGGCAGGCACGGACAAGTTATCCAGCGTATTCAAAATAAACTGCGCGTTGCCGCCAGGTGCCGTGTTGGCGACCTCATCCATCAGTAAATCGGTGTCGGCCACTACGACCACATGGATGCGTTCGGCTTTTTGCAAACCGGGTGGTTGTCCCTTGATACCATTGGGGAATGCCGAATAGGCCGGGCCTTCGATACGCGCGGCAAGGGTATGGCGTTGGACGTGTGGGGATATTTCATCGCTCAGCGCATCGAATTTGAGCGCCGAAGCGAATCGGTCGGTTTCCAGCAATGCAGACTGCCAGGAGCTTTGCAGGAGAGGGGTGAAGGTGGTGCGACTTTTCGTTCGCGGCGAAAGGGCACCGCTGCTCGATACCGTCACCGTTTTGAGTTTCCAGCTACTGATGTCACTGGAGCTCATTGCTTCACGCGGCAGATTCAATCTGGCCGGATGCCGTACGGCTGGTTTCCCGGCACCGGTGATCACCGAGGACGCATAGAGGTGATCGATCAGCAGTTTGTCGGGAAATACCTGAATACCCCAGGCCGTGAGCATCTCGTCCAGGCGAGAGTTGGCGGGCAGGGCACCAGCACCGTGCTCACTGATGGGGTCGATAAACATCAGTAATCTGCCGCCCCTCAACGTAAATTGTTCAATCGCATACAGCGTGCGGTAAGGCAGTGCGCGGGGTTGGACCACCATCAACGTCTTGATGCTTGCAGGCACTTGTTCAAGGGCCGGTTCCAGATTGATCAGGTCGAAGTGGCGCTGCAGTTCCCCCATCAGGCGCCCTGCGGATTCGCCCATGTTCAACCCGCTGAGCAGCCCGATTGTGCGGGGCTCTGGATGCTGCAACTGGTAGATCAGGTGGTTGATTTCATATTCAAGCAATGGCTCACGGTCGAGGCTGAATGCTCCGATTCGTTGTGCTCCATGGCCCGCCCGGTTGCCGATCAACCCCAGAAAGCCCGTTTGGTCATCGAGACCATATAAAGCGGCTTTGTAGGCGTCTTCTGAAAAAGGCGCAGGCTCAATCAGGTGCAGATTGATCATGCCTTTCGCGGTTTTTTCATATTCGCGAAGCAAGTCTTCGATGCGCTTGCCGTAGCGGTTTAACGCATGGGTTCGTTTTGGGTTGTTGTGTGCATTGAAATAATACAAGTCCAACGGCGCCTTCAGTGACATAAGCAAATTCTGCGTCGGTGGCGATAGCGTATGGATTTGGTGTTGCGTAAAGTCCCAGCGAAGCTCAGGAAGTTTGGCGGTCCAAACCAGGTTTAATGCAAGAAATAACAAAAAAATGACGGCAAGTGTCAGTCCGGTGCGCAGAGTGGAACGCATGCAGGGCTTTCCTTCTCAGCGGAGTTTGTAATTGAGTGTGACAATCGACGCAGTGAGGAAGGCGACGATCATGCTGACGAAATAAAGACTGTCATGAAGGGTAAACTTTCCATTGTCGATTGTGCTGAATCTCGACTGTGGGTTAAGGGCGCTTAAACTGTCGATAATCCAAATAGGGGCTTGGCGCTCCAGAGCGTCTACCCATGAAGAAAGTGCAGTGGCTGCCAGTAATAAACTTATCGTCAATATAAAAATAACCACACGTTGACGTGCCAACGTACACACAAAGCAACCGACGGACAGGTAGCTTCCCGCCAATAACCAGCTCGCCGCGAATTGCGAGGCGATGAGGCCATTATCGGCGCTACCCAGGTAATTGGCGGCCACGACCAGAGGGAAGCTGAGGATCAATGCCATGCCCGCCACGACCCAGGCGGCGACGAACTTGCCGATCACCCGTTCGGCGGCCGTGATGGGTAATGCGCTCATAAGGTCGGCAAAACCGGGATCGGCCTCATCTGACCAGAGTTGTATGGTCAACGCCGGTATCAGCAATAGATAGAGCCAGGGGTGCCATTGGAAAAACACCAGCAGGTCACCACTGTCCTGTTCCACCCAGCGGTGAAGATACAACCCCGCCATGGTGGACAGGGCTAGAAACAGCGCAACGCTGAGATAGGTCGCGGGCGAAGAGGCATAGTTGGCGAGTTGGCGCTTGAAAATAACCGGCAGCAGCTTCAATGGGACCTCTCCTGGCTCAGTTGCTGAACCACATCGTTCACGCGACCGGGCTCCAGGTTCAATGTGTTGATTTTCCAACGGCGGTTGGCAATGAGCGTGTGTATATGTGGATAGATGGCATGCCCGGGCATGGCCAGAACGGTGACCGTGCCAGGCGCGTGGCGATGCTCCTCAATGCCGGCGACGCCGGGTAGTACCGCCAGGGCCAGTAAGTCCAGAGGGGTGTCGGCTGAGAGGGTGACGGCCTGGAAGTGACGGGAACTACGCTGCAAATCGGGCAGAGGGGTGTCGGCTACCAGGCGACCACCGGCGATGAGCAGGGCTCGCGTGCAGAGTTCGGCCAACTCCTCACTGTTACGAGAGGCGATGATGACCGTCATCTCCTGCGCGAGCGAACGGATCAGCGCCTTGAGCGACAGTGCCTGATCCGCCGCCAGTCCCGCAGTCGGCTCGTCCAATAGCAGCAGTGCAGGCGTATGCAGGATGGCCTGGGCGACGGACACCCTACGTTTGGTACATGCGCAGAGCGCGTCGAGGGGAGCATTGAGCGCTGGGTACAAATCCAGTCGTGTCACCGCTTGTTCCACTCGAGCGCGTTTTTCGGCTCCGCAGTAACCACGGAGCGCGGCGATATAGTTGAGAAATGTTTTAACGGACATTGTCGGGTGACTGAGGTCCTTAAAACGTTGGTAGCCGATAACTTGCTTGGCTTTATGTGGATAGATTTGCGCGTTGATCCCGTCGATGTTTATGTGACCGCGGGTTGGGTGTGTCGAACCCGATAGCAAGTTCAAAAGCGTGGTCTTAACATCAGGCCCCTCCCCAAATAATCCTAGGCACTCTTGCTGACGGGCACTGAATGAAAAATCGCTGATGATATTTTTCTTGTTCAGGGTTTTAGTCAGATTGCTTATTTCGATCATTTTTTTACCGAATAAGTTAGGCATGACGTAGGGCTAGGATTTAAAAAGGGTACGGTTAATGCTCGCCCTTGGGAACGACGGTCAGTGTTAATAAGACAAGTCCTACGTGCGCGCCAGGTGAGTCACTGAAACAATTGTTTTGTGTTTTTAGATGTTTGTGTTGGTAAGTGTTTATTCGGCGTTTATATGAACATTCGATTCATTTTTAATGAGGCCCGATTACTATGATGCTTCTACGTACCCTTGTTCTTGAGCGTAACGGTCAGGATGCTCCGGTCAACGGCGCGCTGCTCTGTGGGTTCGCGGTAGGGCAGATCGCCTCTAACTTCCTTGTGTATAGTCTGGATGAGGAAGTTGAACCTGGGAGCTCCAGGGTTTATATCGCGGCGCTGCGCAAGAAACTCGAACGCTACTTCCTCAGCGGTGTTGAATCCAAGGAAGACCTGCAAATAGCCATGCATGTGTTCAAACAGATTCTTATGTTGGCCGCAGCGTCAGGTACCAAGGCGGCCGGGGTCACCGAAACCCAGGTGCCTTATCATTTTGTCGATCTGAGGGGGTGTAAATTGCCGCCCGCGCGGCCTGAAGATCATCATTCGGTGACCATCAAGAAGGCGCTGGTGATGAAGGTGATCACTTTAGGCATGAATGCCTCCACACTGCCGGCGATCGAAAGTACCTCGTTGATCGTGCCCTCCATTCGCTTTTCCTCCCAAATGATCTCCCCGCCCAAAGCGACAAACTCATCCGAAGCGGATGCTCAATCGGTGCTTGAACATCCTGTTGAAGAACCTCGACCGCTGCCTGTCGAGCCACCCGAAACGGTCGTTCAGGTTGAGACGCCCATCGCCACCGCGCAAGAACCTGAGCCGTCGCCGCCGCCGCCTTCGAAACTGCCCGCACCGATGGAGCAAAGCGCACTGTTTGAAGTGGACAGCACATTGTCCAGTCTGGCCCGGGTCGCCCATGAGTTGACTCAACAGAAGCTCGCCGCGGCTGAGCGAGAGACCGCGTTGGAGCAGTGGCAGAATCGGCTGTTGCAGGAGCAGAACCAGATCGGCGAGCAGGTCAAGGATCTGGAGCAGCGCACATTTCAACTGCGTGATCAGTCGCAGGACATCCAACGCAAGACCGAGACGCTAGCCGCGTTGAAGTCGCAGTTGTCGGGCCTGCGTCATACGCTGCGGGGCATGTTGCATGAATTGGATCAGGCGTTGGATAGCTAGGAGTGAACGGCCCTGGCTACTTTCTTCGGTTCATTTATCATCAAGCGCAGCCCGTCGACGCCAGGGCCATCCCTGGTGCATCGGTGTTTATGGATATTGCCTGGGGATGCGAGCGTTTGAGTACCAAGCTGATCACCAAAGAAGGTCATGAGGCGCTGAAAAAAGAGCTGGATTACCTGTGGCGCGAGAAGCGCCCGGATACCACGCGCAAAGTGACATGGGCGGCGTCGCTGGGGGACCGCAGCGAAAACGCCGATTATCAGTACAACAAGAAACTGCTGCGTGAGATCGATCGCCGTGTGCGCTACCTGCGCAAGCGTCTCGAAGACATGCGCGTGGTGGAATACGCACCGGAGCAGGAAGGCAAGGTGTTCTTCGGTGCTTGGGTCGAGATTGAAAACGAGCAGGGCGAAACCAAGCGTTTGCGCATTGTCGGCTATGACGAAATTTATGAGCGGATGGATTACATCTCCATCGATTCGCCGATGGCTCGTGCTCTGTTGCGCAAGCAAGTCGACGATGAGGCCATCGTGCAGACGCCAACGGGCGAGGTGTGCTGGTGGATCACCGCGATCGAATATGAGAAGTGAAAGTAACAGGCCCGCCGAGCGGGCCTGAGGTGTCTCAGCCTTCGCGCAGCACCGTCAGCGGGCTGGCATTGAGTGCGCGGCGGGTGCCGAACACGCCTGCGCCGCCAATCAACACGGCACCGATGACGGGCAGCAGCAACAGCCACGGATGAGGCTGCCAGACCAGGTCGAATGCATAGCGGTACAGCGCCCAGGTCACCAGTTCAGTGCCCAGCGCCGCCAACAGTCCGCTCGCGGCGCCCAGTAACCCGAATTCGATGCGCCTGGCTTTGACCAGTAACTTGCGTTCGGCTCCCAACGCGCGCAGCAGCGCACCCTGGCGGATGCGCTCATCCAGCGTCGCTTGCAGGCCGGAGAACAGCACGGCCATCCCGGCGGCCAATACAAACAACAGCACGTACTCCACGGCCAGCGTCACTTGCGCAAGGATGCTGCGCAATTGCTCCAGCAACGCCTCCACCTGCAGGATGGTCACGGCCGGGAAGGCGCGGGCCAGGTCGACGATCTGCTGATCATGACCGGGAGCCAGGTAGAAGCTGGTCAGGTATGTGGTCGGCAGATTCTTCAACGTACCAGGCTGGAAGATCATGAAGAAGTTGGGCTGGAAGTTATCCCAGTTGATGGTGCGCAGACTCGTGACCCGCGCTTCGCGATTTTCCCCACCTATCGTAAAGACCAAATGGTCGTCGAGTTTGAGCTTGAGGCTTTCGGCCACCTTGGCCTCAACCGAGACGCCGGGAATACCATCGGAGGGTTGCTGGGACCACCAAGTGCCCGCCGTCAGGGCATTGCCCGGTGGCAGGTCGGCGGCCCAGGTCAGGCTGAGGTCGCGTTGCACGGCGCGGTCGCCACTGGAGTCCTTGCTGACGATCTCCTGCACCGGTTCGCCGTTGATGCTGATCAGCCGCCCCGGCACCACCGGGTACAGCGGTGCCGATTGCGCCTGGACGTCCAGCAGGCGTGCGCCGAAAGCATCTTTGTCGGCCGGCAGGATGTTCAAGGCAAAATAATTGGGTGCATCTTTGGGCAACTGGTTTTGCCAGGTGTCGAGCAACTCGCCGCGCAACAGGGCGATCAAGCCCATGGACAGCAGTATCAGCCCAAATGCCAGGGCCTGACCGGCGGCGGCCAGCGGGTGGCGCAGCAATTGGCCCAGGCCCAGGCGCCAGGGCAGGGTCGCACCGGCTAACAGCCGACGCAGACTTTGCAACAGCAGCAAGAGCAAGCCGCCGAGCACCAATGCGGCCACCACGCCACCTCCCAGCAAGGCGAAGGTGAGCACCAGGTCGAGGCTCAGACGCCACATGATCAGGCCCAAGGCGAACAGCGCAGCTCCGTAGACCATCCAGGTACTGGACGGGATGGGTAGCAGATCGCGGCGCAATACCCGCAGCGGCGGGACGCGCCCTAGCGCAGCCAACGGCGGCAAGGCGAAGCCCGCCAGCGCGACCAGCCCGGTGCCGATTCCTGCCACGGCCGGCAGCAGCCCGCCAGGTGGCACGTCCGCCGGCAGCAGATCCCGCAGGAAATAAAACAGACCGAACTGCGCCAGCCAGCCGAGGAGAGCGCCAGCGAGACTGGCCAGCAGGCCCAGTACGCTCAATTGCAGACTGAACAACAGCATGGCTTCGCGGCGCGACAATCCCAGGCAACGCAACAGCGCGCTGGCGTCAAAGCGTCGCGTGGCAAAGCGGTTGGCCGACAAGGCCACCGCCACCCCCGCCAATAGAACGGCCACCAGGCTGGCCATGTTCAGATAGCGTTCGGCCTTGCCCAGGGCGCCGCCGATCTGTTGGTTGCCGTCTCGGGAATCCTGCAAGCGCTGGTTGGCGGCGAGGCCGGGCTTGATCAGGTCGCGATAGGTTTGCAGCGCGGTACTGCCCTGGGGCGCGCGCCACAGTTCGCGGTAGCTGACGCGGCTGCCGGGCTGTACCACGCCGGTGGCTTGCAGGTCGGCGAGGTTGATCATCACCCTGGGGGTGAGGCTGTAGAAATTGCCGGCGCGGTCCGGTTCATAAGTAAGTACCCGCGCCAGGCGCAGGGTTTTCATGCCCACGTCGATGCTGTCGCCGACTTTTAGGTCGAGGGCCGTCAGCAGCCGCGCTTCTACCCAGGCTTCGCCGGGTTTCGGGCCGCCGCCTGGGGTTTCCTCGGCAAAGGGCGCGGCGGCACTCTTGAGCGCGCCACGCAGCGGGTATTGCTCGTTGACCGCCTTGATGCTGGAGAGCTGAATACCATTGTCGGTGGCAATCACGCTGGAGAATTCCACCACCCGGGCATGATCCAGGCCCAGCTCGGTACCGGACTTGATTTGCTCAGGGCGGGCGGGCGAGCTGCCTTCCAGCACCAGGTCGGCGCCGAGGAACTCGGTAGCGCGCAGTAGCATCGCGCCGTTGAGGCGGGCGCCGAAGTAGCCGATGGCGGTGCTGGCGGCCACGGCGACCAGCAGGGCGAAGAACAACACGCGCAATTCGCCGGCACGGGCATCGCGCAGTAATTGGCGCAGGGCAAGGCTGAACAGACGCAACAGCGGCAAACGTGCCATCAAGGCTCCAGGGGCGCGACCATCAGGCCGGCTTCAAGGCGGATCAGGCGTCGGCAACGGTGGGCCAGGCGCTCGTCGTGGGTGACCAGCACCAGGGTCGTGCCGCTCTCTTTATTGAGTTCGAACAGCAGATCGCTGATGCGCTCGCCGGTGTGGCTGTCGAGGTTGCCGGTAGGTTCATCGGCGAACAGCACGTCGGGCTCGGCGGCGAACGCCCGAGCAATCGCCACCCGTTGCTGTTCGCCACCGGACAACTGACGGGGCGAGTGGGTCAGGCGTTGCCCCAGGCCCACGCGCTCAAGCAAGTGCCTGGCGCGTTCGCGGGCGTCTTTGCGACCGTCCAGTTCCAGCGGCAGCATGACGTTTTCCAGCGCATTGAGGCTGTCGAGCAATTGAAAGGATTGGAAGACGAAGCCCACATGCTCGGCGCGGATGCGCGCCCGTTGGTCTTCGTCCAGGCGGCTCAGGGCTTGCCCGGCGAGGGTGACTTCGCCGCCGCTGGGCAGGTCGAGGCCGGCCAGCAGGCCCAGGAGCGTGGATTTGCCGGAACCGGAACTGCCGACGATAGCCAGGCTGTCGCCCTTGTTCAGTTCCAGGCTCAGTTCGTGCAGGATAGTCAGTTCACCTTCCGCGCTGGGAACCACTTTGCTAAGGTTCCGCGCGGTGAGAATGCTTGCGCCCATGGAGAATCCGATGCGAATGTGGTTTTTGAGTGCTGGCCTGGCCTTGATGTGCATGGCCCAGAACGCAGCGGCGGGTACAGTCCTGATCGTTGGCGATAGTATCAGTGCCGGTTTCGGCCTGGATACCCGCAAAGGGTGGGTGGCGCTGCTGGAGCAACGGCTCAAGAACGAAGGGTTTGACGATACCGTGGTCAACGCTTCCATCAGTGGCGATACCAGTGCGGGAGGGCTTGCGCGGCTGCCGGCGGCGCTTGCAGCGCATAAGCCGGAGGTGGTGATCATTGAGCTGGGGGGCAACGACGGGCTGCGCGGTCAGCCGCCGGCGCAATTGCAACAAAATCTTGCTTCGATGATTCAGCAGTCTCGGGACAGTGGAGCGAAGGTGTTGCTGCTCGGCATGCAGATCCCACCCAATTATGGAAAACGCTATGTCGAAGCCTTTAATAAGGTGTTCGGCGATGTGGCGCAGGAAAAAAAGGTGCCGCTGGTGCCGTTTTTCCTGGAGGGCGTGGGAGGGCATCCCGAGCTGATGCAGGCCGACGGTCTGCACCCGGCGGTCGGTGCTCAGGACAAGTTGCTGGAAAATGTCTGGCCATCGCTCAAACCGCTGTTATGACGCTTTTCTACCGGCAGGCTTTCGGCTAAGGTGGCGCCCCCTTGATTTGGAGCCCTCGATGTCGCGTCCTGCCTGGTCCCTGTTTAACTACCAACTGATCGAGCCGGACGAGCAGCTGGATCTGTTCGCCTGCCAGGAAGTGCGGGTGCATCTGGTGACGCGTCAATTGGAACTGGGCGGCTCCATCGATCGCACGCTGTGCGGCACGTTATTGCCGGCGCAGCCGCGTTGGTCGCTGGTGGATCGGTCGATTTTCCAGGACCAGCGTT
The DNA here is from genome assembly GCF_013285305.1 of Pseudomonas rhodesiae. NCBI lineage: Bacteria > Pseudomonadati > Pseudomonadota > Gammaproteobacteria > Pseudomonadales > Pseudomonadaceae > Pseudomonas > Pseudomonas rhodesiae. The sequence continues at coordinate 2,063,760 of NZ_CP054205.1, forward strand.
TGTGCCCTCTGTGCCGGGCTATCCTTGAGTCTCAGAAGCGCGGCACACCGCCGATCTGGCCGGAGCTGCGCTTTGAACTCTAGAAGCAGCTGCAAGCGTCAAGCTATAAGCTGTAAGCTAGCAATTGGCTTTTAACTTACCCGTCGTTCTGCGAAGGATTTTTCGGATGTTGTCGCGCCTTTCCGTCGTTACCTGCTGCCTGTCGCTTGCTGCCCTGTGTGCGGCCGGTTCGGCAGCGGCCCTGCAGTTGCCCTTGCCACCCCCGGGGGAAGACATCGTCGGCCAAGTCCAAGTGATCAAGGCCAAGTACGAAGACACCTTTGCCGATCTTGGCACTGCGTATGACCTGGGCTACTCGGAGATGGTCGCGGCCAACCCGGGCGTGGATGCCTGGTTGCCGGGCGCGGGCACCGAGATCGTGCTGCCGACGCGCTTCATCCTGCCGCCGGGGCCGCGCGAAGGTATCGTGATCAACCTCGCGGAATACCGGCTCTACTACTACCCCAAAGGCCAGAACGTGGTTTACACGTTCCCGTTAGGGATCGGTCGTGAAGGCTGGGGCTCACCGATTGCCCACACCAGCATTATCGCCAAGACGCCCAACCCGACCTGGACACCGCCGGCCTCGATCAAGGCCGAGCACGCCGCCAATGGCGACCCGCTGCCCAACGTGGTGCCGGCAGGGCCGAACAACCCCTTGGGGCCGTTCAAGTTCACGCTGGGAACGCCGGGGTACCTGATCCACGGTTCCAACATGAAGTTCGGCATCGGCACGCGTACCAGTCATGGCTGCTTCCGCATGTTCAACAATAACGTGTTGGAGATGGCCGATATGGTGCCGGTCGGCACATCGGTGCGCATCATCAACGATGCCTATAAGTTCGGCAGCAGTGGCGGCAAGGTGTATCTGGAGGCGCATACGCCCCTGAACGATGACGGCACGCCATCGGTAGTGGACAAACATACGGCGGTGATCAACGCCTTGCTCAAGCGCGAAGACTTGGCCAATAACCTGCGGGTCAATTGGGATCAGGTGCGTGACGTAGTGGCGGCGGAAGACGGTCTGCCCACTGAAATCGGTGTGCCAGGCGCGGCGCCCATGGTATCCAGTACGCCGATCGATCTGCAGCAGTAAACCTGCAACCTGCCAAGCCCGCCCCGGCCCGGTGCCGCGGCGGGTTTTTATTGGCCGGGGTTACGGGTGAATCCCAGGCAATAAAAAGCCGATCCAAAAATGGATCGGCTTGATAACAACCCCGAGGGGTTATTACTTGCGGCTAGCTTTTTCAAGCATGCGCAGAGCGCGCTCGTTAGCTTCGTCAGCAGTCTGTTGTGCTTTTTGAGCAGCAGCCAGAGCTTCATCAGCTTTACGGTAGGCTTCGTCTGCACGAGCCTGGGAGCGAGCTGCTGCGTCTTCAGTTGCAGTCAGACGAGCTTCGGTTTCTTTGGAGACGCTGCTGCAACCGGTAGCCAGAACTGCGGCCAGAGCCAGAGCAGAGAATTTCAGAACGTTGTTCATCGTGTTCCCCTTCAAGGACTTTCTATTAAATGGCTACTTCTCAGATTGAGCTTATAGCCGGCGTACATACTACCCATTACTTGTAGTAAGTAAACTGACGTAGCGCAAGAAGCAAAAAAAATTCTTGCGGCGAATCTGTTTTGGCTAACCTTGCGTGGGTTTGTATAAAAACTGTCCAATTTTTTTTCACTGGGCACGCATCGAGCCTCGCTGAAAGCGCCAGCCTGTCTGTGTTGGGTCTTGTACATAGATGAAAATTTATATAACTATCCGAGCACTTCCGTTGCGCTTGGCGGTGCATGGCCTGGCATCTTTTTAAGCATGTAGAGGTGACTTTAAGAGCGCCTGTTCGTCTCAAGGTTCAACTGCCGGCAATGTTCAGGCTTTCGATCATCGATGGGTCGAAGCCCTTTCTGTATCCACCAGCGGCGGGGGATGGTGCATGCGCCTTGAGCAATTGCAGGATTGGTGCCTACTATTCCCTACGGGCTGGTTGCGAGCGCTAGAGGTATTCTCGTTGTCGAAACCGGCACGGGTTGGCGTAGATGTTCCTTCGCCGGAAAAACATCGGTAAGGTAGGGGTCAGAAACCAAGACCCGCGAGGAGTAGTGATGAGCGAGGCGTTGTCCATCCACCATGACCAGACGGGTCATCAGTTCGAGACCACTGTGGACGGTCATCGTGCCTACTTGACCTATATGGACCTTGGCAAACAGACCCTGGATATCTATCGCACCTTCGTGCCTAACGCGTTGAGAGGGCGTGGTATTGCGGCAGCGCTGACCGAGGAGGCCTTGAAGTTCGCCGAGGCGGCGGGCTACACGGTGATCCCGTCCTGCTCTTATGTAGAGCGTTATATGGAGCGCCACCAGCGCCATGCCGCCAAGTTGTAAGGCACCCAGATCAGCATAAAAAACGCCGGGCTCAGCCCGGCGTTTTTGTGTGCGTAAACCCGAGCCGGGTTCAGCCGCGTTGGCGCTTGGGCAATACATCCTTGAGCTTGGCGTGCATGCTGCGCAGGGTGTTCTCGGTGGCCGCCCAATCGATGCAGGCATCGGTGATCGATACGCCGTACTGCAAGTCGGCCAGATCCTTGGGAATCGCCTGGCAACCCCAGTTCAAATGGCTCTCGACCATCAAGCCGATGATCGACTGGTTGCCTTCCAGGATCTGGTTGGCAACGTTTTCCATCACCAGCGGTTGCAGGGCCGGGTCCTTGTTGGAGTTGGCGTGGCTGCAGTCGACCATGATGTTCGGCTTGATCTTGGCCTTGTTCAGCGCCTGTTCGCACAATGCGACACTGACCGAATCATAGTTGGGCTTACCGTTGCCGCCACGCAGCACCACATGGCCGTAGGCATTGCCTTTGGTGGTGACGATGGAGACGCCGCCTTCCGGGTTGATACCCAGGAAACGGTGAGGGCTGGAGACCGATTGCAGTGCGTTGATCGCTACGGTCAGGCCGCCGTCGGTGCCATTCTTGAAGCCCACGGCCGACGACAGGCCGGACGCCATTTCGCGGTGGGTCTGGGATTCGGTGGTGCGTGCGCCGATGGCCGACCAACTGATCAGATCCTGCAGGTATTGCGGGGAGATCGGGTCCAGTGCTTCGGTGGCGGTGGGCAGGCCCATTTCGGCCAGATCCAGCAGCAATTGACGACCGATGTGCAAACCGTCCTGAATCTTGAACGAGTCGTCCAGGTACGGGTCGTTGATCAGACCTTTCCAGCCGACGGTGGTGCGCGGTTTCTCGAAGTAGACACGCATGACCAGATACAGGGTATCGGAGACTTCTGCCGCCAATACCTTGAGGCGCTCGGCGTATTCGTGAGCCGCCTTGAGGTCGTGGATCGAGCAAGGGCCGATCACCACGAAGAGGCGATGGTCGGTGCCGTCGAGGATATTACGAATGACTTCGCGGCCTTTGGTAACGGTCTGCAGGGCAGTCTCGCTCAAAGGGATTTCGCGCTTGAGCTGATCGGGGGTGATCAGAGTCTCGTTGGATTCGACGTTAAGGTCATTGATCGGTAAATCAGCCATCGTGTTACTCGTCAGGGTCACGGGTGCCGGCCGCCAGCCGTTCCCGTGCGGCGGTGCACAGCATGATTTGGATGCAGGGGGGAGGAACCTTAGCGCGTATTACGGGCCCGCGACAATGGGCGGCGCGGGTTTAATCCCGCGCGGGCTGCACAAACGCGTCGTGGGAGAACTCTAACGCGTGCCGCGCAACCCACTCCCTGGCCAGGGCCTCGAACTGCTGAGGGGAGGGCTCGGCATCTTCGTGCTGGCGGCAGTAGCGTTCTATCCGGCATGCTTGCTCGCCCATGCGCGCGCCGAACAGGGCATGTTCATCGGTGAACGAGATGCCCACACGATAGCCACCTTCAACCTTGCGGCACCAGGCCACGTACCCCGGATAGCGGGCGCTGGCGCCCAAGGATGGGATGTGCAGTTCCACCGCCGTGCCTTGTCGCCAGGCGCGCGGCCAATGACAAGCAATGCCGCCCAAGCCGGCAGTGAGGAGGCGTTGACGGGGAATGGCGGGAGAGGGGCGTTGGATTAACTCGACAGCGACATCATCAGGGTGAGGTAAAAAACGACCCATGTACACGGACTCCGAGCACCGTCCAGTTGACGGCGGTGGCAGCAGTATAGTGAAGGAACTGGAATTGACCGACCTGGATATTGACCAGCAATTGCTGGGATTGCCAGGGATTTCGCTGGTGGTATTTGTCAGCGCCGGCTGTTCCAGTTGCCGCTGGGCGCGTCAGCAAATGCCGGGCTGGCGCTTGCCGGTGGACCGCGTGTGCTGGGTGGATGCCGGGCATAACGGCGGTGCGGTCGAACGTTACCAGATCTTTCATTTGCCGGCGTTGTTCGTGGTGTGCGAGGGTCAATTCCTTGGGCAATTGCAGACACGTCTTACACCTGCGGCCGTTGTCGAGGCAGTAAATGAAGCGCTTACCCGCACACCGGAGGAGTTGCCATGACCACAGTTACACCCCAGTCGCCTCGCATTGGCATCATCGGCACCGGCGCCATTGGCGGTTTTTATGGCTTGATGCTGGCGCGCGCCGGGTTTGATGTGCACTTTCTGCTGCGCAGCGAATATGCCGCGGTCAGCGAGCAGGGGTTGCGCGTGAACAGCAGTGTGCATGGTGCTTTGCATCTGCACCCCGTGCAGGCTTACGCCCAGGCAGCCGATATGCCGCCCTGCGATTGGTTGTTGGTAGGCACCAAGTCCACCGGTAATGTGGAGCTGGCGCCGACCCTGGCCCAGGTTGCGGCGCCGGATGCCAAAGTGGTGTTGTTGCAAAACGGCCTCGATGTTGAGGACAGCCTGCGTGAACACTTGCCGGTATCGCTGCACCTGCTGGGCGGCTTGTGCTACATCGGCGTACACCGTTCCGGCCCCGGTGTGGTCGAGCACCAGGCCCTGGGGCGGGTCAACCTCGGTTATCACAGCGGCTCGGCCGCCAACGATGAAAACCGTCAGAAGGCGATTGTCGAGGCCGGCGCCGCGTTGTTTCATCAGGCCGGTATCGAGTCACAGGCCATGGCCAATGTGCATCAGGCGCGCTGGCATAAACTGGTGTGGAACGTGCCTTTCAACGGTCTCTCGGTTTTATTGAAGGCCGGCACCACGAACCTGATGGCCGACGCCTCCAGCCGCGAGCTGATCCAGGCGCTGATGGCCGAAGTGATACAGGGCGCCCATGCGTGTGGCCACGAAATCCCGGCCAGCTATGCCGAGCAGATGTTCGCCATGACCGAGACCATGGACGACTACCTGCCGAGCATGTATCACGACTATATGCACAAGCGCCCGCTGGAACTGGCGGCGATCTATGCACGGCCGTTATCCGCCGCCAAGGCCGCCGGGTGCGAGCTGCCGCGCATGCAGGCACTGCACCAGGCTTTGAGTTTTATTGATCGGCACAATCGCTGATCGGGAGGAGCACAGATGGCAAAGGGATTGGGTGACAAACTGGTGCTGGCGATTTCGTCGCGGGCGCTGTTCGACCTCAGCGAAAGTCACAAAATCTACCTGGCCGAAGGCGTGGAGACTTATCGTAAATACCAGATCGAACATGAAGAAGAGATCCTGGAACCCGGCGATGCCTTCCCGCTGGTCAAGAAACTGCTGAGCCTTAACGCCAGCCTGGGCCGTGCCCGTGTCGAGGTGGTCCTGGTGTCGCGCAACAGCGCCGACACCGGCCTACGCGTGTTCAATTCCATCCAGCATTACGGCCTGGATATTTCTCGCGCCGCGTTCGTCGGAGGACGTAGTCCTTATCCTTATTTGGCGGCATTTGGTTGCCATCTGTTTTTGTCCACCCATGCCGAAGATGTGCGCAGCGCCCTGGATGCCGGTTTCGCGGCGGCGACGATTTTGTCCGGCGGTGCGCGCCGGGCCGGCAGCGAGGAATTGCGCATCGCCTTCGACGGCGACGCGGTGCTGTTCTCCGATGAATCCGAGCGTGTGTACCAGGCCGGAGGGCTTGAAGCATTCCAGGCCAGCGAGCGCGAATCGGCACGCCAGCCTTTGCATGGTGGGCCTTTCAAAGGGTTTCTGGCGGCGCTCAACTTGCTGCAACGTGAGTTTCCGGACGAGGCATGTCCAATCCGTACCGCACTGGTGACCGCGCGTTCGGCGCCGTCCCATGAGCGGGTGATCCGCACTTTGCGAGAGTGGGACATCCGGCTGGACGAGTCGCTGTTTCTCGGCGGGTTGGAGAAATCCGCGTTTCTTGAGGCATTCGCCGCCGATGTGTTTTTCGATGATCAGGCCGGTCATTGCGAGAAAGCCAGGGAGGTAGTCGCCACCGGGCATGTGCCTCATGGCATTAGCAATGAACTGAAGAGCCCGGTCTGAGCCAATCCAACTCCGCACGGCGCTGCTAAGCTGTTTTGATCTCCGCCATCCTGGCTGTCCAGGAGGTTTTTATGATTCGTTCGATGCTGTACGCCACGGACCTCGGCCTGTATGCGCCGTATGTGATGCAACATGCCTTGGCGCTGGCGCGGACGTTCAAGGCTGACCTGTACGTGATTCATGTGGTTGAACCTATCGGTCTGTTCGCCGAATCGGTGTTGCAGAGCTACCTTGATGAAAAGGCCTTGATTGAATGGCAGAGCCAGGGCCTGAGTACCATGATCGCAACGATCGAGCAGCGTGTACTGGAGAGTTTTCGTGAGGAGTTGGGGGAGGGCGAGCAGGACTTGAAGTGGATCCGCTCGGTGCGCGTGATTCAGGGCGACCCGTGCGAGGTGATTCTCGACCAACTGCGTAAACTTTCCGTCGACTTGTTGATCGTAGGAAGTCATAGCTCTACCAGTGCGCAGGCCACGCCATTGGGGCGTACTGCCACGCGGGTAGTGCAGCTGTCTACGGTGCCGGTTTACCTGGTGCCGTCGCTACAACGTCGACGCAGTGATGACGTGTAAATGGGAGATGGGATAAAAAGTTCTAGATTTATCCTTCTGACCTTTAATATAGTTATATATCGCTGCTGATACCCGTGGCGTCTATCTGCTTTGAGGGACACATATGAAGCTTCAACAACTGCGCTACATCTGGGAAGTGGCGCACCACGACCTCAACGTTTCCGCTACCGCTCAAAGCCTTTACACCTCGCAACCCGGTATCAGCAAGCAGATCCGCCTGCTCGAAGACGAGTTGGGCGTCGAAGTGTTCGCGCGCAGCGGCAAGCACCTCACCCGCGTGACACCGGCCGGTGAGCGCATCATCACCACCGCCGGCGAGATCCTGCGTAAAGTTGAAAGCATCAAACAGATCGCCCAGGAATTTTCCAACGAGAAAAAAGGCACCTTGTCGATCGCCACCACCCACACCCAGGCCCGTTATGCACTGCCACCGGTGATTCGCGATTTCATCAAACAGTACCCGGACGTGGCGTTGCACATGCACCAAGGGTCGCCGATGCAGATCGCCGAGATGGCCGCCGACGGCACCGTCGATTTCGCCATCGCCACCGAGGCGCTGGAGCTGTTCGGCGATCTGGTGATGATGCCGTGCTATCGCTGGAACCGTTGCGTGGTGGTGCCTCAGGGCCACCCGTTGGCCAAGCTGCCGAAACTGACCCTCGAAGCCTTGGCGGAATACCCGATCGTCACCTACGTGTTCGGGTTCACCGGCCGTTCCAAGCTTGATGAAGCCTTCAGTCATCGTGGCCTCACGCCGAAAGTGGTGTTTACCGCCGCCGACGCCGACGTAATCAAGACTTACGTGCGCCTGGGACTGGGGGTGGGTATCGTCGCCAAGATGGCGGTGGACACCAACCTCGATAAAGACTTGGTTGTGCTGGATGCCAGCGAATTGTTCGAGTCCAGCGTGACCAAGATCGGCTTCCGTCGCGGTACGTTCCTGCGCGGGTTCATGTGCGATTTCATCGAGAAGTTCGCCCCACACCTGACCCGCGAAGTGATGGCCAAGGCCATCCAGTGCCATAACAAGCAGGAGCTGGAAGAACTGTTCGACGGCGTGGAACTGCCGGTTCACTGACCTTAGGCGTTCGTACTCAGGGATCACGCAGGGCGCCAGGGTGAACAGGGCGTCCTATACGAACAAGCGCGCCTACCGATTATTTGGCGTCGGTAACCGTGAAGTACTGCCGGGCGCCAGCCACCAGCACTTCCACCTCATCGCCTTCGAACTTGCCCAGCAGGCTTTTGCCCAGGGGCGAGCGCGGGGTGATGACGGTCACCGGCTGGCCTACCACATCCACTTTCAATCCGGCCGCATCGGGCGCCAGGAACAGCCACTGCTGGCGACCGTTCTGATCTTCCAGGCCCAGTAACGCACCGACTTCTATACCGCGCTGCTCATCGTAGGGCCGCACTGGCAGGTTCTGGCACAGTGTCAGGGCCTGCTTGATTTCCTCTACGCGCCTGGCTTGCCCGGTCGCCAGGTAAGAGGCTTCCAGCCCGAGGGTGTCGTATTTGTTCTCGGCGATGTTTTCTTCATGGGTCGCGGTTTCGTAGGCGGTCTGCGCGGCACGTTGAGCGATGTCGAGATCGACGCCGAGTTTTTCCAGGATGAGCGTGTGGACAGCGTATTTATTCATGTTCATCAATCGCAGAATTGCAGGACGTTGGCGCGGGACTTCTCGGTCGGGGCGTTCTGGTCCTGTTGCAGCCAGAACTGGCATTTGGGGTTGGACAGGTTGCGCGCATTGTTGCGCGCCTGATCCAGGGCTTGTTGCTGCTCCTGTTTTTGCAAGTTCTGCTGGTACTGCTCGAACATTCGGTTGGGCGGTTCCGGCGCTACAGCGGCGGCGGGCGTGCCCCATTGCTGGACGGCCTGGGCCACTGGAGCCAAGGCTTGAGGGAAGAGGTAGCGCGAGGCCAGCCAAGTGGTCAGCACAATGGCGACGAACCCCAGCCATAGGCCCAGGGCGATGGCGAGCATAAGTTTGGGCAGCGATAACGGACGGTCAGACATGGCGGCCTCCTGGCGGGCATTGACGGCATGGCGGCGATTGTCGCACAGCCCCTGTGCAGAATAATCACGATCAAGCCTTCTGCATCCGTGCATTTATGCGGACAATCGCCCCTTTGATCGATGGAGCCCGGAATGAAAGCCCGCTGGGATATGTTTTGCAGCGTCGTCGATAACTACGGCGACATCGGCGTGACCTGGCGCCTGGCCCGGCAATTGGTGGTGGAGCACGCTTGCGCCGTGCGCTTGTGGGTCGATGACCTGCGCGCCTTCGAACGTATGTGCCCGGACATTGACACTCAGCTCGACCAGCAATGGCAAGAGGGCGTCGACGTGCGCCACTGGCCGGCCGAGTGGGCACAGGCTTCGGCGGCGGATGTGGTGATTGCAGCGTTCGCCTGTCAGTTGCCGCCGGACTATATGGAAGCCATGGCCGCGTGCGAACGGACTCCGCTGTGGATGAACCTGGATTACCTCAGCGCCGAAGATTGGGTGGTGGGTTGCCATCGTTTGCCGTCGGTGAAGTTCAAGGGAGTGCAGAAGTACTTCTTCTTTCCGGGGTTCCGCGAAGGCACTGGAGGGTTATTGCGAGAGGCTGGGTTGCTGGAGCAACGTCAGGCTTTTCAGCAAGACGCCGAGGCGCAGCGACAATTCCTGCATGCGATGGGCGTATTTCCGACCATTGGCACGCGATTGATCTCACTGTTTGCTTACGAAAACCCTGGGCTGGCCCCATGGCTGGACGTGTTATCGACGGACGGGACCGCCACTCATCTGTTGGTGCCCGAGGGGCGCATACTCGGCGATGTGCAGCGCTGGCTCGGCGTGGATGGGCTGGCAGCCGGGGATATTCATCGGCGCCAAGCCCTGACCGTACAGGTGCTGCCGTTCGTGCGCCAAGAGCAATACGACCGTCTGCTCTGGTGCTGCGACTTCAATGCCGTGCGCGGCGAAGACTCGTTCGTGCGCGCCCAGTGGGCTGGCCGACCGCTGTTGTGGCACATCTATCGCCAGGACGAAGACATTCATCTGGACAAACTCGACGCGTTTCTAAACCTCTACACCGCCGCGCTTTCTCCGGCGGCGAAAACTGCGCTCGTGGCTCTCTGGCAAGCCTGGAACACCGAGGGTGATATGGCCAGCGCTTGGAAAATGCTGCTGGAACACTGGCCCGAGGTAGCCCGGCATGCCGAGTCGTGGTGTCTGGAACAGGCATTGCAGGACGATCTTGCGACGGCGCTGGTACAGTTTTATGAAAGTTGGATATGATACGCGACCTTGATTTTTGTAAATCCCATCCAAATTTCGGATATACGTAATGAAAACTGGTAAAGAACTGAAACCCGGTACAGTGATCCGTCTCGAAAACGACCCTTGGCTGGTTCAGAAAGCTGAGTTCACCAAGTCTGGTCGTAACAGCGCAATCATGAAGACCAAGCTGAAGAACCTGCTGACCGGTTACAAGACCGAGATCGTCTACAGCGCCGACGACAAACTGGACGACGTGATCCTCGACCGCAAAGAAGCGACCCTGTCCTTCATCAGCGGCGACACCTACACGTTCATGGACACTACCGACTACACCATGTACGAGCTGAACGCTGAAGATATCGAAGCCGTTCTGCCGTTCATCGAAGAAGGCATGGAAGACGTCTGCGAAGCGATTTTCTTCGAAGAGCGCCTGGTTTCCGTAGAGCTGCCGACCACTATCGTGCGTAAGGTTGCCTACACCGAAGGTTCCGCCCGTGGCGACACTTCCGGCAAGGTGATGAAGCCTGCCAAGCTGAGCAACGGCACCGAACTGCAAGTAGCCGATTTCATCGAAATCGACGACCTGATCGAAATCGACACCCGTGAAGGTGGTTCGTACAAAGGTCGCGCTAAGAAGTAATTCTGGCTTCGCCGATACGAAAAAAAGCCCGACCTAGCGTCGGGCTTTTTCGTGGGCGGTGGGTTACTTCAGGTGTTGCTTGAGTTCATCGGACGCCTGCAACAGTGCCGAACGCACCGCCGGCACCTGGCTGACCACGTTAAGCAACCCGTAGTCGTGAATCATGCCGTTGTAACGCACAGCGGTCACCGGCACGCCGGCCTCGTCCAGCTTGCGCGCGTACGCCTCGCCTTCGTCGCGCAGTACGTCGGCGCCGGCGGTCTGCACCATTGCTGGTGGTAGACCCTTGAGTTGCGCGGTGGTGGCGCGCAGCGGTGAGGCGTAGATCTCGGCGCGTTGCTTGGCGTCGGTGGTGTAGTTGTCCCAGAACCACTTCATCATGTTTTTGGTAAGGAAGTGCCCTTCGGCGTACTGGTTGTAGGAAGCCGTCTCGAAGTTGGCGTCCGTTACCGGCCATAACAGCAACTGGAACTTGATTGCCGGCGTACCCTTGTCTTTGGCCATCAGGCTGACCACTGCGGCCATGTTGCCGCCGACGCTGTTACCGGCCACCGCCAGGCGCTTGCCGTCGACGTTGATCTCTTTGCCATGCTCGGCCACCCACTTCGTGGCGGCATAGGCCTGATTGATCGCCACCGGGTAATGGGCCTCGGGTGAAGGCGTGTAGTTGACGAACACTGCCGCCGCTCCCGAACCCGCCACCAGATCCCGTACCAAGCGTTCATGGGTAGGGTAATCCCCCAGCACCCAGCCGCCACCGTGGAAGAACATAAACACCGGCAATGTGCCTTTGACCCCGGCTGGACGCACGATGGTCAGCTCCAGCGGCTGGCCATCGACCTGGATGGTCTTGTGGCTCACGTCCGCCTGGGGCAGCGTCAGCTTCACCCCGGCCTGAGCGCCGGCCAGCACCGCGCGGGCGTCTTTCGGCGTCAGTTGTTCGATGGGTTTGCCGGTACCGGCATTCAACGCATCCAGAAAAGCCTGGGTGTTGTGCTCCACCTCGCCGGTCGCCGCGAAGGCGCTGCCGATGGACAGGGCGAGCAGGGTGCCGGTGAGTGCTTTACCAATGGTGTTCATGTGCTTCTCCTTAGGCGACAGCGTTGATCAGACGGTTACATGCAGACGTACGTCGACGTTGCCACGGGTGGCGTTGGAGTACGGGCAGACCTGGTGAGCGGCGTCGACCAGGCTTTGCGCATCCTCCTGGGTCAGGCCTGGCAGGCTGATGTGCAGGTCGATATCCAAGCCGAAACCGCCGGGGATCTGGCCGATACCGACGTGAGCGGTGATCGCGGCGTTATCCGGGATTTTGCGTTTGGTCTGGCTGGCGACGAACTTCAGTGCGCCGATAAAGCAGGCCGAGTAACCGGCGGCGAACAGTTGTTCCGGGTTGGTGGCCTGGCCGCCGGCACCGCCGAGTTCTTTCGGGGTGGAGAGCTTGACGTCGAGGATGTTATCGCTGGAAACAGCGCGACCATCACGGCCGCCGGTGGCGGTGGCTACTGCGGTATAGAGCGTTTGCATGGTGGAACCCTCGTTTTGTTTAGCGCTAAAGTTTTGTTCGCTAAGTAGTTGGTGGGGGCAAATGTATAGCGCTAATGTTTAGCGCGCAAGATAAAAGTTAAAAATATTTTCGTCCCGCTCTAAATCGCTGTGGGAGGGGGCTTGCCCCCGATGGCGGTTTATCAGTCGACAAATTTTTGACCGAGCTGCCGCAATCGGGGGCAAACCCCTCCCTCATGTCTTTGCTGTGTTCAGATCGCGCTTTGCAAGTTGCCGCGCAACGCGAGCAGATCCGCTTGCAGCTTGCGCAGTTGGTCCAGCTCCAGACCGCTGGCGCCGAGAATGCATTGAGGGATCCCCATGGCCTTGGCTTGCAAGGCGCGGCCAGCATCGGTCAACTCCACCACCACCACGCGCTCGTCTTCGCGGCTGCGGGTGCGGCTGAGCAGACCTTCGGCTTCCAGACGCTTGAGCAGGGGAGTAAGGGAGCCGGGATCGGTCAACAGTCGGCTACTGATTTCACCGACGGTTAAACCGTCCTCTTCCCACAACACCATCATGGCCAGGTACTGCGGGTAGGTCAGGCCCAGCGCTTGCAGCAGCGGCTTGTAGACCTTGGTCATCAGCAGTGAGGTGGAATGCAGGGCGAAACACAGCTGATTGTCCAGCATCAGGGATTCGCAGGGGGTAGGGTTCTTGCTCATGGTGGCGCCTTAAAAACGTGTCTGCTCTGGAATCTAGCGGGCAAATCTTTAATGCGCCAGGTAATTCTGCCCTAACGGTCAGATCAAGCCGCTCTGCAGTGCCAGATCCCACGGTGGCACTGGGCTGAAACGCGTTTTCAAGTATTCGAGCAGCAGACGACTGCGGGCGTTGGGTTGTTGCTCCAGGCGCAAGGCGTAGATCCCGGTGGTTTCCGGACTGGGCAAACCGTTTTCGCAAAACAGCGGTAACAGTTCGCCGCGCACTAGGTACTCACTGGCCAACCATGTCGGCAGATGGGCGATACCCAGCCCGGCGAGCGCTCCGCAAAGCAAGGCTTCGGCGTTATTGGCGCTCATGCGGATGCGCTGCGGGCGGTAGGTGGCGCGACGCCCATCCAGCTCGAAGCGCCAGGCAAACATAGGCGCCAGTCCGTCCCAGTCCAAGCCATCGTGGTCGCTCAGTTCCCGAGGATGGGTCGGCGTGCCGCGGCTTTTCAGATAGGCCGGGCTGGCGCAGGCGATGCGCACGATGCTGGCCAATGGGGTGGCGATCAGCCGCGTATCGACGATATGCCCGGCGCGCAACACCAGATCGACTTTGCCCAGGTGCGCGCCCTGCATGTCCACGAAGCTATCGATCAGATGCAGGTGCACATCCAGCCCGGGGTATACGTTGAGGAAGTCGGCAATCACCGGTGCGAGGTGGCGTCGCCCAAAAGCGGCCGGCGCATCCACCCGGATCAAGCCTTCCGGCGCATGGCTTAGGGACACCGCTTCGGCTCTTGCCAGTTGCAGCTCGCTGACAATCCGCCGCGCCCGTTCGGCAAAGGCCAGGCCCGCCGGTGTCGGCACCACCGCGTGGGTGCTGCGCTGGAACAGACGACTGCCCACCGAATTTTCCAGGCTGTCGATACGCCGGGCCACGGCCGACGGCGTCAGCGGATGGCGACGCGCCGCGGCGGAGAAGCTGCCGGTCTCCAATACGTCGAGAAACAGGCTCAGTTGGTCGGTCAAGATGTTCGGGTTCATGGCGGCTGCTTGTGCGAGATTGGCACAGCCATTGTGCGTTGCTGTGCGTTTCCGCGCCAGGCGCGACTGCGTAGCATGCGAGGTCTTGGGTTGGTGGAGTAATGCGCGGTGTTGGATTTAGCGATTTATCTGGTATTGGGCGCAGCCCTCGGCACGGTCGGCGGGTTGTTCGGCATTGGCGGTGGGCTGATTGCTATCCCGGTGCTCGGCGTGCTGTTCGGCCTGGATCAACAGATTGCCCAGGGCACCGCGCTGGTCATGGTGGTGCCCAATGTGATGCTGGCGCTGTGGCGCTATCATCAGCGCAATCGCATCGAATTGCGCCACGCCTTACCCTTGGGCGTAATGGGTTTTATCTTCGCCTGGCTGGGATCGATCTGGGCGGTCGGCCTGGACGCCGGAGCGATGCGCATCGGCTTTATCGTGTTTTTGCTGGTGCTATCGGCCTACAACCTGGTGCGAATGTTCACGCGCAACGCACCAGCCACGGCGCAGATGCGCTACGGCTGGCCTTGGCTTGGCGTGCTGGGCGCGGCTTCCGGGTCCATGGGGGGCTTGTTCGGAGTGGGCGGCGCCGTGGTCGCCACGCCGGTGCTGACCAGCGTGTTCGGCACCACGCAGGTGGTCGCCCAAGGATTGTCCCTGGCGCTGGCGCTGCCCAGCACTGGCGTGACCCTGGTGACCTACGCCTGGCACCACGAAGTGGACTGGATGATCGGCTTGCCGCTGGCCATCGGCGGCCTGCTCAGCATCAGTTGGGGCGTGAAGGTCGCCCATGCCATGCCGGAACGCCTGCTACGCGGCCTGTTCTGCGCCTTCCTGGTGGTGTGCGCGGTGATGTTGACGTTTAAAGTCTGAAGCCCTCTCGGATGTAATCGGCCAGGCACTCGGTGATCGGCGAGGTCATGCTGACGTTGCGTAACAGGTGCAGGTTCATCGACGGCAGCGGCGGGAAGCCTTCGTCGCTGCCCAGTACGCGCAGTTCCTCGGTCACCAGGCTTTCCATGCAGATCATCACCGCCAGCCCGGCATTCACTACCGCCTGGATCGCCGCGACGTTGGAGCTGTGATACGCCAGGCGGTAGTCCCGTCCGGCCGCCTCCAGCGCGGCGCAGGTCCATTGGGTATAGACGCAATCGGTGCCGGAGACCGCCAGCGGCAGCGCATCATGTTCGTCCACGCAAAAGCACGGCGATGCCGCCCACACCATGCGTTCGGTACGCAGCAGCTCGCCGATTTCATGGCCCGGCTCGCGGCTGACCACGGTCAATGCCAGGTCCCGGCGCTGCATCAACACCGTGGACGACTCGCAGTGCATCTCGATCTGGATCAACGGGTATGCCTTGGAAAACGGCTTGAGAATGCCCGGCAGGAACCGCATTACGTAGTCGTCGGGCGTGCCGATGCGCACCAGCCCCACCATATGCGGCTCGCGCAAGGTGTTGAACACTTCGCTGTGCAGCTTGAGGATGCGTCGCGCATACCCCAGCAACACCTGGCCCTCGGGCGTCAACCGCACTTGGCGGCCATCGCGCTCGAACAGTTTGCGCTGCAGCACGTCTTCCTCCAGGCGCTTCATCTGCATGCTCACCGCCGACTGCGTGCGGTTGACCAGCTCTCCAGCGCGGGTGAACCCGCCGTGATCGGCGATGGCGACGAAGGTGCGCAGCACATCCGTATCAATGCTTGGGTAACCGGACAATTGATCAATCTCCGAGATGGATTGCATAAGAAACATTCGTTGGATTGATCATAGTGCCAAGCACACACTGGCGTCATCCCCAAGGGAGGGTGACGAGATGAAAGGTCAGAAAGGTTTTGTGCTGTTGGCGAAACGCCCGTTTGCCGGGCTATTTCAGGTGCTGAGCCGTTGGCAGGTACTGCATCAGGAGCGTCGGTTGCTGGCGAGCTTGAGCGATGACGCATTGAAGGACATCGGCCTCAACCGCGCCGATGTGGAGCGCGAGCGTCATCAGCATTTCTGGCAGGACCCGCTGCGAAAATAACCATGGATGCAGTAGGGTAGGCGGCGAGCCCCCACGGAGACTGCCATGCCTGCCGACCTGTGTTTTTCCCTCAAACAAGCGCGACGCCTGGCGCTGGCAGCCCAAGGGTTTTCCGGGCGTCAGCCGCCGGCGTTGGTCAAGGCCACCCATGTCAATCGCTTGATCGAGCGACTCGGGGTGTTGCAGATCGACTCTGTCAATGCGCTGGTGCGTTCCCATTACCTGCCATTGTTTTCCAGGCTAGGCCAGTACTCACCGGCGTTGCTGGAGCACGCCGCCTGGAGCCAGGGGCGGCGACGTTCGCTGTTCGAATATTGGGGGCACGAAGCCTCATTACTGCCCATGGCGTTGTATCCATTGCTGCGCTGGCGCATGGCACGGGCTCAGCAGGGGCAGGGCATTTATACGCAGATGGCGCGCTTTGGCCGCGAACAGCAAGCCGTTATCCAGCGCGTGCTGAAGACGGTGGAACAACAGGGCGCGCTGGGTGCCGGCAGTCTGTCGACCCGCGAGGAACGTGCCGGCCCGTGGTGGGACTGGAGTGACGAAAAGCACGCGCTGGAATGGCTGTTTGCTGCGGGCCTGGTCACCGTTGCCGGTCGGCGTGGGTTCGAGCGCCTCTACGATTTGCCTGAACGGGTGATCCCCGACGCCATCCTGAACACCCAGGTGAGTGAAGCTGAAGCGCAACGTGGCCTGTTGTTGCACAGCGCCGCCGCGTTGGGGGTAGGTACTGAAAAAGACCTGCGCGATTACTTTCGTCTGGACCCCGCCGACAGCCGCATTCGCGTTGCCGAACTGGTGGAAGCGGGCCAGTTGCTCAATTGTCGGGTGCAGGATTGGAAGCAACCGGCGTATTGCCTGCCAGCCCCAACCGTGCCGCGCAAAGTGCCGGCCAGTGCCTTGCTGTCGCCGTTCGATTCGCTGATCTGGGAGCGCAGCCGCACCGAGCGGCTGTTCGATTTCCGCTACCGCCTGGAGATCTACACGCCGCAACACAAGCGCGTGTACGGCTACTACGTGCTGCCGTTTCTGCACAATGAACGCATCGCCGCCCGGGTTGACCTGCGCGCCGAACGCGCCCACTCACGCCTGGCGGTGCATGCAGTGCACGAAGAAGCGCCAGGTCTGGACGAGGAGGGGATGCAAGCGTTGGCCGTGAATTTGCGCCAGATGGCCGGCTGGCTGGGGTTGCAGCAGGTACAACTCAATTGCCAGAGGCCCAGTGCCGACCGATTGCGCAGCGCGATGATCGGCTTGGATGTTGGCCGTTAGGGCCTCATCGTGGGCAAGCCCACTCCCACATTGGAATGCAGGGTTCGATTGCAATGCATTCCCTGTGGGAGTGGGCTTGCCCACGAGGGCGTCGGCCCAGCCTCAGCGTTTGACCTGCTTCAACGTCTCGGCAATCAGGAACGCCAGCTCCAGCGACTGATCGGCATTCATCCGTGGGTCGCAGTGGGTGTGGTAGCGGTCTGACAAACCATCCTCGGTGATCGGCCGGGCGCCGCCGATGCATTCGGTGACGTTCTGCCCGGTCATCTCGATATGAATCCCGCCGGCATAGGTGCCCTCGGCCTGATGCACCTGGAAGAATGCCTTCACCTCCGCCAGGATCTGCGCAAAATCCCGGGTCTTGTAGCCGCTGCTGGCCTTGATGGTGTTGCCGTGCATCGGGTCGGAACTCCACAGCACTTGCTTGCCCTCGCGCTGCACGGCGCGGATCAGATTGGGCAGGTGGTCGCCGACCTTGCCGGCGCCCATGCGCGCAATCAGGTTGAGGCGGCCGGGGTCGTTGTCCGGGTTGAGAATGTCGATCAGGCGGATCAGATCGTCCGGGTCCATGCTTGGGCCGACCTTGACGCCGATCGGGTTATTCACCCCGCGTAGGAACTCGACGTGGGCGCCATCCAACTGACGGGTGCGGTCACCGATCCACAGCATATGGGCCGAGCAGTCGTAGTAATCGTTGGTCAGGCTGTCACGGCGCACGAAGGCTTGTTCGTAATTGAGCAGCAGCGCTTCGTGGGCGGTGAAGAAGCTGGTCTCGCGCAGTTGCGGCGAACTGTCCATGCCGCAGGCGCGCATGAACGCCAAGGTTTCGTCGATGCGGTCGGCCAGTTGGCTGTATTTGTCGGCCAGCGCGGAGTTGGCGATGAAGTCCAGGTTCCACTTGTGCACTTGGTGCAGGTCGGCAAACCCGCCCTGGGCGAAGGCGCGCAGCAGGTTGAGGGTGGCGGTGGACTGGTGGTAGGACTGCAGCAGCCGCTCCGGGTCCGGCACGCGGCTTTTTTCGTCGAAGCCAATGCCGTTGACGATATCGCCTCGGTAGGCGGGCAGGGTGATGCCATCGATGGTTTCATCGTTGGCCGAGCGCGGCTTGGCGAATTGACCGGCCATACGCCCGACTTTCACCACCGGGCAACCGGCAGCGAAGGTCATGACGATGGCCATCTGCAGCAGCACCTTGAAGGTGTCGCGGATTTTCGCGGCGGAGAACTCGGCAAAACTTTCGGCGCAGTCACCGCCCTGCAACAGGAAGGCGCGGCCTTGGGTCACTTCGGCAAACTGACGGCGCAACTCGCGGGCTTCCCCGGCGAACACCAGCGGCGGGTAGCTGGACAGGCTTTGCTCCACTTGCAACAGGTGCGCTGCATCCGGGTACTGGGGTTGTTGCTGGATCGGCAGGGCGCGCCAGCTCTCGGGGCTCCACGGTTGGCTCATCTTGAACTCGATTGGCTGATTGACGGTCGGGCGCCAATGTTATCAGCAATTAGTGCGTGACCTGTTGCCGCCGGTTGGCCGACAATCGCGCCTTTGCCCAGCGGTAAACCCTTTAGGAGCAGTGATGACAGAGGAGCGTGTCGAGCGCGTGCTGGCCGAGGTCCATGATGACTTCGGCATGATCCGAGTGCTCGAAGTGGCCGACTACCGGTTTCTCGAATTCGGCGATGCCATCGAGCAAAGCTGTGTGTTCACCGCCGACCCGAGCTGGCTGGAGTACGACTACACCCGCGCCATGCTGATCGGCGCGTTGTGCCACGAGCAGCCCGAGAGCGCGCTGTTCCTTGGCCTGGGCGCCGGTACGCTGACCCAGGCATGCCTCAAGTTCCTGCCGTTGGAGGATGTCGAAGCCATCGAACTGCGCCCCGATGTGCCGCGCCTGGCCATCGAATACATGGGTTTGGACGACGATCCGCGCCTGTATATCCGCATCGGCGATGCCCTGGAGTTGCTGGAAAGCGCCGAACCGGCCGATCTGGTGTTCGTCGACCTGTATACCGATGTGGGCCCCGGCGTTGGGCACCTGGCGTGGGCCTTTCTGGAGAACTGCCAGAAGAAACTCAACGCCGGCGGCTGGCTGGTGATCAACCAGTGGGCCACCGACGACGGCAAACCGCTGGGCGCGGCGTTGCTGCGCGGTTTGTATCACCGGCATTACTGGGAATTGCCGGTGAAGGAGGGCAACGTCATCCTGTTGGTGCCGTCGGAATTGGATCAAGAGCTGGACATGCAAGCACTCTCGGCTCGCGCCGAAGCGCTGGCAGTGCGATTGGGGTACTCGTTGCAGCCGCTGATCAAGGCGATTCGGCCGGCTACTTAGTCGTCTACATACCTTTGAACACGCCGGGGCGCTTTTCGAGCATGGCGCGTACGCCTTCCCTGGCATCCTCGCTGTTGAGCAACTGGTCGACCAGCGGTGGTAACGCGGCGGCGGCAGCGGTTTCGCCCTCGATGCGCGCCTGGCGTGCCGACATCAAGGTGGCCTGCACACCCAGCGGTGCCTGGCGTGCGATGCGGTTGGCCAGCTCGATGGCGCGGGGCAATAGGTCTTCGCTGGCCATGACCTCCTGCACCAGACCCAGGCGCAGGGCCTCGTGGGCGTCGAATTCATCGCCAGTGAGCAACCAGCGCATCGCGTTGCCCCAGCCGGCGATCTGATGGAAGCGTAATGTCGCACCGCCGAACGGAAAGATCCCACGTTGCACTTCCATTTGCGCAAAGCGCGTGTTGCTTGCGCACAGGTTGATATCCGCCGCCAGCATCAGCTCGATGCCTATGGTCAGGCAGTAGCCTTGTGCTGCGACGATGACCGGTTTACTCACCCTGGGGCCGGCGAACACGCCCCAGGGATCGCAGCCGCCCAACGGAGGTTGCCAGCCGCCGGCCATCACCGCCCTGACATTGGCCAGGTCCAGGCCGGCGGTGAAGTGCTCGCCGTGGGCAAACACTACCGCCACTCGTGCCTGGTCGTTTCGATCAAATTCGCCATAGGCCAGGCTCAACTCATTGAGCAGATCCAGATCAAAGGCGTTGCGCTTGGCCACCCGGTCAAGCCCCAGCAGCAGGACATGTCCCAGAAGTTCACGACTGACGCGGCTACTGCTGGCTTGATTCATGGGACGAACCCTCGGGTGTGGAGGAAGGTTTCAGACCGAAGGGGCCTGAAGGTCAGGTGAACCGTTTAAGCGTTCTGACCAGCAGGACCGGGCCTCTGAAAAATAGACCCTGCCGGTGTGATCTGCAAAAGTGGTGAGGCACTGCGGTTTATCGGTGTTCTCCGATAAAAAAAGCTCCCTTTTTCAGCTATTTCCGGTATAGTGCGCGCCGGCCTTTAACCGGGCCGCGTTTAGGTAGCGCAATTCCCCGAAGTCAGCTTCGGCTGCACGTCCGCACAGCGGACTCTCCCTTGACGAATCTTTTTCATTCATTCGTTTTCGCAAATCCCCGCCGACAAAGCAGCCAGGGCGACTCTTGAGTCTCAACACGGCATGCGCAGCTTTGGAGCATGGGTCTTTGCGGATGCACTCAGAGGCAGACCCATGACCCAGGAAACCGGCGGCTTCGCCGCTTTTAATCTTAATCCGAACATTCTTGCAGCCGTCGCAGCGACCGGCTACGAAGAACCTTCGGCTATTCAGCAGCAATCGATCCCAATCATCATGGCCGGTAAGGACATGATTGGCCAGGCGCAAACCGGTACCGGTAAAACCGCCGCGTTTGCCCTGCCTATCCTGCATTGCATCGATCCTGCCAAGCGCGAACCGCAAGCCCTGATCCTGGCGCCAACCCGTGAGTTGGCGCTGCAAGTAGCAACCGCTTTTGAAACCTACGCCAAGCAAATGCCTGGTGTAACCGTTGTGGCCGTTTACGGCGGCGCGCCGATGGGCCCACAACTGAAAGCCATCCGTAATGGCGCACAGATCGTTGTCGCCACCCCGGGCCGTCTGTGCGACCACCTGCGTCGTGACGAGAAAGTCCTGTCGACCGTGAACCACTTGGTTCTCGACGAAGCTGACGAAATGTTGAAGCTGGGCTTCATGGACGATCTGGAAGTCATCTTCAAGGCTCTGCCAGCCACCCGTCAGACCGTACTGTTCTCGGCCACGCTGCCTCAGTCGATCCGTGCCATTGCCGAACGCCACCTGCGCGATCCGGAGCACGTGAAGATCCAGACCAAGACTCAGACCGTTACCGCGATCGAACAGGCTCACCTGTTGGTTCACGCTGACCAGAAGACCTCGGCTGTATTGAGCCTGCTGGAAGTCGAAGACTTCGACGCCCTGATCATGTTCGTGCGCACCAAGCAAGCGACCCTGGATCTGGCCAGTGCCCTGGAAGCCAAAGGCTACAAGGCCGCTGCGCTGAACGGTGACATCGCCCAGAACCAACGTGAGCGCGTGATCGACTCCCTCAAGGATGGCCGTCTGGACATCGTTGTGGCGACCGACGTTGCTGCTCGCGGCCTCGACGTTCCACGTATCACCCACGTGTTCAACGTTGACATGCCGTACGATCCGGAATCCTACGTTCACCGTATCGGCCGTACCGGCCGTGCCGGTCGCGAAGGTCGTGCCTTGCTGCTGGTGACGCCGCGTGAGCGCCGCATGCTGCAAGTGATCGAGCGTGTGACCGGTCAGAAGGTGGCCGAAGTCCGCCTGCCGGATGCCCAGGCCGTTCTCGATGCCCGCATCAAGAAACTGACCAACAGCCTGGCACCCCTGGTGGCTGACGCTGAATCGACCCACGGCGACTTGCTGGACCGCCTGACCGCCGATATCGGTTGCACCCCGCGTGCTCTGGCCGCCGCACTGCTGCGCAAGGCCACCAACGGTCAGGCCCTGACCCTGGCCGCCATAGAGAAAGAACGCCCACTGGTTCCGAACAGCGCCCCGCGCGGTGATCGTCCAGAGCGTTCCGGCGACCGTCCGGACCGTGGTGATCGTGAGCGTCGCGCTCCGGTGCCATTGGCCGAAGGCCGTGCCCGTTGCCGTACCGCGCTGGGTGCGCGTGACGGTATCGCTGCCAAGAACCTGCTGGGCGCTATCCTCAACGAGGGTGGCCTGGCGCGTGAGGCTATCGGTCGCATTCAGGTCCGTGACAGCTTCTCCCTGGTGGAGCTGCCGGAAGACGGTCTGGAAAAACTGCTGGCCAAGCTGAAAGACACTCGCGTTGCCGGTAAGCAGCTGAAGCTGCGTCGCTACCGCGAAGATTGATCGGCCCTTGGGCTGATTGATCGAAAATAAAAAATCCCCGACTGGTTCGGGGATTTTTTTTGCCTGACTTTACGGTTAGTCGAATCGGTAGATGTCCATGCCGAGCGCGCCCATCGTGAAGCCTTGGTGCGCCACACCGAACGTGCCGCCGGCGCCACGCGCGAAGAACAACGGCAACAGGTGTTCGTCGCTCGGATGGCTGCGCACGGCATAGGGCGCCTGGCGACGGTAGTCATGCAGGGCCGCTTCATCATTGGCCGCCAGTTTATCCACCACCCAATCGCGGAACTCCCGCGCCCAGGGCTCGATGCTCTCCGGTCCCGCGTGCCAGTCCAGTTCACCCAGGTTATGGGTGATGCTGCCGGAACCGATCAGCAACACGCCTTGGCTGCGCAGGCCCGCAAGGGCGTGGCCAATGCGAGTTTGCAGGGCAGGGCCCATACGACTGGGAAGGGAAACTTGCACCACGGGAATGTCGGCTGCCGGGTACATCAGCGAGAGCGGCACCCAAGTGCCATGATCAAAAGGGCGGCGCTCATCGACTCTCGCATTCAAGCCGTCGGCGTGGAGCAATGCGACAACTTCGCTGGCCAACTGCGGGTCCCCTGGCGCCGGGTACTGCACGGCGAACAGCTCGCGGGGAAAACCGCCGAAGTCGTGCCAGGTTTGCGGGGCGGCACTGCCGCTGACCAGTAATTCCTCGCTTTCCCAGTGGGCCGACACAACTACAATGGCCTTCGGTCTGGGCAATTGCGCGGCGAGGCGCTGCAGGGCAGGACCGCTGGCGCCAGGTTGCAGGGCCAGCATGGGCGAGCCATGGGAGATAAACAGGCTAGGGAGCATTTGAAGGGTCCTGAGCGTTAACATGGGCCCATCTTCAATCAGATCATTGATCTAAATCTAATATAAGTTTTAGCAGTATTTGATCGAATTTTTGGAGTGATCCATGGAACCTGAGTTTTGGCATGACCGTTGGGCGACCAACCAGATCGGCTTTCATCAGTCCGACATCAATCCTTATTTGCTGCGGCATTGGCCCTCACTGGCCCTGGCTCACGGTGCTCAGGTGTTGGTGCCGCTGTGCGGCAAGAGCCTGGACCTGATATGGCTGGCCAGTCTGGGGCATCGGGTGCTTGGGGTGGAGCTATCGGAACAGGCTGTGCAGACGTTCTTCAGTGAGCAGGGGCTGCACCCGCGAATTCATCAGCATGGTGCGTTCACGGTGTATCAGGCTGGGTTGATCGAGGTGTGGTGCGGTGACTTCTTTGCATTGGACGCCGAGGTGTTGGCCGACTGCGCTGCGTTGTATGACCGTGCCGCGTTGATCGCTTTGCCGCCGTTGATGCGGGCACGTTATGCAGCGCACTTGAATCGTTGCCTGCGTGCGGGCTGTGAGGGCCTGTTAATCACCTTGGATTACGACCAGGCGCTGAAAGCCGGTCCGCCCTTTGCGGTCACGCAGGATGAGGTGAGGGTGTTGCTCGCGTCGCACTGGACGCTGCAAGTGCTGGAGGAGCAAGACATTCTGGGCGAGAGCTGGAAATTCGTGCAGGACGGCGTGCCGCGCCTGGACGAACGCGCATACCGACTGACCAGGGTGTAAATCGCGCCCACTAAAAAGGGGCGATCAGATCGCCCCTTTTCGGTATTGCCGGTTGCCGTCAGCCGCGACGACGCAAGGCGTCGATGCGCTCTTCCAGCGGTGGGTGGCTCATAAACATGCGAGCCAGGCCCTGTTTGATGCCGCCGTTGATGCCGAAGGCGGTCAGGCTGTCCGGCATATGCACCGGCAGGCCCTGTTCGGAGCGCAGGTGTTGCAGCGCTGCGATCATCGCCCCGGTGCCGGCCAGGCGTGCACCGGCTTCGTCCGCGCGGAATTCGCGTTTGCGCGAGAACCACATCACGATGGCGCTGGCCAGGAAGCCGAGTACCACTTCCGCGAAGATGGTCGCCACGAAGTAGGCAATGCCACGGCCTTCTTCGTTCTTGAAGATCACCTTGTCGACGAAGTTACCGATGATCCGTGCGAAGAACATCACGAAGGTGTTCACCACGCCCTGGACCAGTGCGAGGGTGACCATGTCACCGTTGGCCACGTGGCCGATCTCGTGGGCCAGCACGGCCTTCACTTCATCGTACGAGAAGCGTTCGAGCATGCCCTGACTCACGGCAACGAGCGCGTCGTTCTTGTTCCAGCCGGTCGCGAAGGCGTTGGCTTCATAGGCCGGGAAAATTCCGACTTCAGGCATCTTGATGCCCGCCTCGCGGGACAGCTGTTCAACGGTTTGCAGTAACCATTGTTCGTGGCGGGTACGGGGCTGAGTGATGACCTGGGTGCTGGTACTCATCTTCGCCATCCACTTGGAGATGAACAGCGAGAAGAGCGAGCCGGCAAAACCAAAGACCGCACAGAAAATCAGCAGCTGATTGAGGTTCAGGTCAACCCCATTGGCCGCCATGAACCCGTTGAAGCCAAAAAGGCTCAGGGTGACGCTGGCAATCAGCACGACCGCCAGGTTAGTGGCCAAAAACAGCAGGATGCGCATCATGGTTGTAGAGTTCTCCTCATGCTTAATATGTTGCGTACTGCGGGGTATATAAGGTGCGTCATGGGGCTATTCAACCGAGCGACTATTTCAAACTGTGTCCTACAGCATGAATGTAGAGCCTTGAAGGGATTTTCCCACATGAAACACCGCTCGATATCTGTCCTTAGTTGCCATATTTCCCCATGATTATAGGGAGATGGGGGCAAATAACAGGTTAACGCAGTAAGTGGGGAGGGTGGCGGAATAGAAGTGTTGCCAGATGCTCGCTGTACGACCGGATCTCGGCCGTACAGCGACGTTTCACTACTGGCGATAAGACTTCAGGAAGTTGCCGATACGACCGATGGCCATCTCCAAGTCATCCACGCGCGGCAAGGTGACGACGCGGAAGTGATCCGGCCATGGCCAGTTGAATGCCGTGCCCTGTACGACCAGCAGTTTTTCCGATAGCAGCAGGTCGAGCACGAATTTCTCGTCGTTGAGAATCGGGCAGACTTTCGGATCGATCCGTGGGAAGGCGTACAGCGCGCCCATGGGTTTGACGCAACTGACGCCAGGGATGGCGTTGAGCAGCTCCCAGGTGCGGTTGCGCTGTTCCAGCAGCCGGCCTTGTGGCAGCACCAGGTCGTTGATGCTTTGATAGCCGCCCAGGGCGGTCTGGATCGCATGCTGGCTCGGAACGTTGGCACACAGGCGCATATTGGCCAGTATGTCGATGCCTTCAATGTAGCTCTGGGTGTTGTGCTTGGGGCCGGAGATGGCGATCCAACCGGAGCGGAAACCCGCCACGCGGTAGGACTTGGACAGGCCGTTGAAGGTCAGGCACAACAGGTCCGGCGCCAGGGAGGCGGTGCACACATGTACGGCATCGTCGTACAGGATCTTGTCGTAGATTTCGTCGGAGAACACCACCAGGTTGTGCTGGCGCGCCAGTTCGAGCATACCCAGCAGCACTTCCTTGGAATACACCGCGCCGGTAGGGTTGTTCGGGTTGATGATCACCAGCGCCTTGGTGTTCGGGGTGATCTTGGCCTTGATGTCGGCCAGGTCCGGAAACCAGTTGGCGCCTTCGTCACACAGGTAGTGAACGGGGTGGCCGCCGGCCAGGGTCACGGCGGCGGTCCACAATGGGTAATCAGGCGCAGGTACCAGCACTTCGTCGCCGTTGTTGAGCAAGGCCTGCATGGACATCACGATCAGCTCGGACACGCCGTTGCCCAGGTAGATGTCCTCGATGCCGACGCCTTCCACCTGCTTCTGCTGGTAGTACTGCATCACCGCCTTGCGCGCGCTGAACAGGCCTTTGGAGTCGCTGTAGCCTTGGGCGGTGGGCAGGTTGCGGATCACGTCTTGGAGGATTTCGTCCGGCGCTTCGAAACCAAACGGCGCCGGGTTGCCAATGTTCAGCTTGAGGATGCGATGGCCTTCCTCTTCCAGGCGTTTGGCGTGCTTGAGCACTGGGCCGCGAATGTCGTAGCAGACGTTGGCGAGCTTGTTCGATTTGCTGACCTGCATGGCGATGTGATCCTGAAAATGAACGATCCAGACGGTGTGGGCACTACCGTACTGTGAAGGCTGCGAGGCCCGCACCCAGAAATACGTTTGAATGCCGGTAGCGCGGGTGCCAGACTGGCGTTTTGAAGAGGCGCAATCATACGTGCCGCCTGATCCATGGAAAAGACACAGATCAGGGTTTTTCAGTTGCCGAGGTGTACCGATGGATAAGTTGCAGAAAACCGTTGAAGAATGGAAAGCGATGCTCGATCCGGAGCAGTACAACGTATGTCGCCTCAAAGGTACCGAGCGACCTTTCAGCGGCAAGTACAACGACACCAAAACGGACGGCGTGTACCACTGCATTTGCTGCAATGAGCCGCTGTTCGATTCCAAGGCCAAGTTTGACTCGGGCTGCGGCTGGCCCAGCTTCTACGAGCCGATCGCCGACAGCGCCATGATCGAGATCCGGGACGTCAGCCACGGCATGATCCGTACCGAAGTCACCTGCGCCAAGTGCGATGCGCATCTGGGGCATGTGTTCCCCGATGGTCCGCCACCGACCGGTTTGCGCTACTGCATCAATTCGGTGTGCCTGGATCTGGTGCCTCGTTGAAGTGAGTAGGTAGCGCGTCGGGAGTGAGTGGCGAGATGGCTCGCTCCCAGTCATAAACCTGATCGAGCATGATCAATGCGCTCAATTAAGTTGTGTGCAATTGAATCGCTCGCTATGTTGTGGGCTCTTCCCCCGACACGAGGCACAGCCATGAGCGACAACCTGCTGAGTATTCCCTGCACCACCATCAAGGGTGAGCAAAAGACCTTGGCCGATTTCGCCGGCAAGGCCGTGCTGGTGGTCAACACCGCCAGCAAATGCGGCTTCACCCCGCAGTACAAGGGCCTTGAGCAACTCTGGCAACAGTACAAGGATCAGGGGCTGGTGGTATTGGGGTTCCCTTGCAACCAGTTCGGCAAGCAGGAGCCGGGTGACGAAGGGGCGATTTCTGAATTCTGTGAGCTGAACTACGGTGTCAGCTTCCCGCTGTTCAAGAAAATCGACGTCAATGGCAGCGATGCCCATCCTTTATTTGTGCAATTGAAACTGCAGGCCCCCGGTTTGCTGGGTTCCAAGGGGATCAAATGGAACTTCACCAAGTTCCTGATCGGTCGCAATGGTCAGGTGGTCAAGCGCTTCGGCCCGACCACCAAACCTCAGGACTTGACCCAAGAGATCGAAGCCCTGCTCAAATGACTAACCCACCCCTTGTGTCCCTGGCCCTGGACAACCAGTTGTGTTTCAAGCTCTACGCGGCGTCGCGGGCGGTAACCCGTGCCTACAAGTCGATGCTGGATCCATTGGGCCTGACCTATCCGCAATACCTGGTGATGCTGGTGTTGTGGGAGTGGCATGACGCCCCTCCGGCGCAGCCTACGGTCAAGGCGCTGGGGGACCGTCTGATGCTCGACTCGGGCACCCTCACGCCGTTGCTCAAACGTCTTGAACAACTGGCTTGGGTGCAGCGGCAGCGCAGTACCAGGGATGAGCGGGAAGTGCATTTGAGCTTGAGTGAGGCCGGCGTGCATCTGCGCGAGCGGACTTACCAGATGAAGACGCGACTGTTGTGCGACAGCGGCATCGACCTGAACCAGGCGGACGACCTGCGCGATGGCCTGGACCAATTGCTTGGGCAGATCAGAGCGCTGTCGTCTTCGGCACCCACAGATCCAGCAGGGCATTGAGTTCTTCGCGACGGAAAGGCTTGGCCAGGTAGTCGTTCATCCCGGCGGCGCGGCAGCGTTCGCGTTCTTCGGACATAGCATTGGCGGTCAACGCCACGATCGGCAGGTCCGGCCAGCGTCCACTGCTGCGGATCTGCCGACTGGCCTCGTAGCCATCCATCACCGGCATATTGCAATCCATCAGCACCATGTCGAAGTGTTGCTCTTCCAGGCACTTAAGCGCTTCGCCACCATGGCCGGCCACGACCACCTCACAGCCCAACTTGCTGAGCATGCCCTTGGCCACCAGTTGGTTGACCGGATTGTCCTCCACCAACAGGATGCGCGCGCGGTGCGCTACAGGTGCGGACTCCACTTGGATCGGATCGAGGATCAGGTGCCCATCGCTGCGCAAGGTGCGTTTTAGAATCTGATACAGCGCGTTGCGGCTCAAGGGGCGGGCCTGTTGCTGCAACGGCGCGAGTGCGGCCACTTCTTCGCTGGGCATAAAGTTGCCGTACGCCGTTACCACCAGAATCGGTGCGGTAATGCCCGGCCGCAGTCGGAACAGGCACTCCGGGCAGTCAGTGATCAGCAGGTCCGGGGTTTCTCCGCTCAAATCATGGTCCTGGGCGTAACAGCGTGGCGTCAGCCCCCAGTAGGGCAGGAGCGTGGTCAGTAGTTCCGTGAGGCCGCTGCTGGCATTGGTGATGGCGATCACATCACCGCTGAGCGGCGGCGGCTGCACCGCCGGCAAATGTGCCGGCAGCGGCAGCTCGGCGCAGAATTGGCTGCCAAAGCCGACCTCCGAGCTGATGCTCAAGCGCCCCTGCATGGCTTCACACAGGTTTCGCGTCAGTGCCAGACCCAGGCCCGTACCGCCAAACTGGCGAGTGATGCCAGCGCCGGCCTGGGTAAACGGTTGGAAAATTTTTACCTGAGCTTCCTGCGCGATGCCGATGCCGGTGTCGCAGACTTCAATGTGGACCTTGCCCTCCTGAACGCTGAGACGCACATCCACGCGCCCGAAGCGGGTGAACTTGAGGGCGTTGGACAGCAAGTTGCTGACGATCTGCCGCACGCGCGTCGGGTCGCCCAGCACTTGGGCCGGAAACCTCGGGTCGATCAGGCAGGTCAGCTCTACGCTAGGCGCGGCGTTCTGCGACAGCAGGTTGGCGGTGTCTTCCACCAGCGCGCCCAAATCGAATGGAATGCGCTCCAGTTCCAACTGGCCGGCATCGAATTTGGACAGGTCGAGGATATCGTTGAGCAACTCCACCAGCACTTTGCCCGAATCGTGGGCGATGGACAGTTGCTGACGCTGCTCGGCGTTCAAGCTGCTGTCCAGCGACAGCGCGATCATGCCCAGCAAGCCGTTGAGCGGGGTGCGGATTTCGTGGCTCATGTTCGCCAGGAACGCCGCGCGGGCCTGAGCCATGCCCAGGGCATGCATTTTGGCCGCCTCCAACTCGTCGTTGGACTGGCTCAGCCGCTGGTTACTGGCCTTGAGTTCCAGGGTACGAGCGGAGACGATATCTTCCAGTTGGCCCAGGTATTCGGTCAGCCGGTCTTCGGCGTGGCGGCGCTGCTGGATTTCAGTCTGCATGTTTTCGAATTGCTGGTTGGCCACGGTGACCAGTACGCCGATTTCGTCATTTTCGTGCCCGGGCGGGCAGTCCAGACGCGTGTGTTTGCGCGTGCTCAATTCGCCAATGATGCGTACCAGTGGTTTGGTCAGCATCACATAGAACAGCCCCAACAGGATGCCGGTCAGCAGCAGGCTGCGCACAAAGCCATTGAGCAGTGTGATCTCGGCGCGCCGCAGGAAGCGGCTGCCGAAAGCGTAGGTATCGACGTCCAGACGCAGCACACCCAGTGAGTCGTTGGGCATATGGCTCAGGTAGAGCCGGTCCTCAAATTGGCGATTGGCGCCAAACATCAGGTCGCTGAGGGCGCGGTAGGTGCTTTCCTTGCGCGGCCGTTTTACATCGGCCAGCACCAGGCCGTTGTTGTCGATCAACTGCGCGCGAATGATGGCGGGGGAGTGCAGCAGGCCCAAGGTGAGTTCCTGCGCCAGCTCGGCGTCGATGTTGTAGGCAATACGCGATGCCGGGTTATGGCTGATTTCGATCAGCGAGCGAATTTCACGGTTGATGGATGCGTCTTCGCTGGCATAATCAATGCCGATTTGGATCAGACTGAGCAAGGTTCCCAAGACGAAACCGACCAGCACAGTCAATCGGGCTTGTTTATAAGACAAGCGGTGGGCGAACTTGATATCCATCGAGTGTTGAACCACTTCACGTTTCCCTTCGCCCGGCAAGCATAGCTGAACATCCACAGGCTCTGGCCTGCCCGGCATGAATCGTTTTATACGCAGCCCCTTGCGGTCTGTCGCAGGGTTGCCAATACGCCATCTTTTGCAAGAACTTGCCAGAGGAATAATCGTGGATTCTCGATTGAATGCCTTTCTTGAGCGGGCCGATGCAGTACTTGCCCGCCTGGAACCCCTGCTGCCAGCGCCCCGACAGGCTATCGACTGGAACCAGTGCCTGGCCGCGCGCTGGCAACGCGAGGGGCGCACCGGGTTTCTGTTGCCGCTGGAGGTCAGTCTGGACATGCGCCTGTCCGACTTGATCGGCGTCGACAAGCAGCGCGAGCAACTGGCGCGCAATACTCAGCAGTTTCTCGACGGCCTGCCCGCCAACCATGCGCTGCTGTGGGGTTCGCGCGGCACCGGCAAGTCGTCCATGGTGCGTGCCCTGCTGGCCCAGCATGCCAACGCCGGTTTGCGCCTGATCGAAATCGAGCGTGATCACTTGGCCGATCTGCCACGTGTGGTCGAGCAACTGCTCAAACTGCCGCAGCGCTTTATCCTGTTCTGTGATGATCTGTCGTTCGAAGCCGGAGAGGGCGACTACCGCGTGCTTAAAAGCGTGCTGGACGGTTCCCTGGAACAGGCGCCGGAAAATGTGCTGCTCTATGCCACCTCCAACCGTCGCCATTTGGTGCCGGAAAACCAGAGCGACAACGATAACTGGAAGCGCGTGGACGGCGAACTGCACCCCAGCGAAGCCGTGGAGGACAAGATTGCCTTGTCCGACCGCTTTGGCTTGTGGCTGTCGTTCTACCCGTTCACCCAGGAACATTTCCTGGATGTGGTGGAGCATTGGATCGGCGAACTGGCCAGCAAAGCCGGTTTGCAATGGCAGCGTGACGAAGCGCTCGATATTCTCGCCGTGCGCTGGGCCACCGGGCGCGGCAACCGCAACGGACGTTGCGCGTATCAATTCGCCCGTTACTGGGTGGGCCTCAAATTGTTGGAGCGTCAACCATGATCGATTTGCAACACGCCGGTACAGGCCTGGATGGCTATGCCATGCTTTGCGCGCAGCTGGAGTCGCTGTTAGCCGATGAGCGCGACTTTATCGCCAACAGTGCCCAGTTTTCTGCGTTCCTGTTCAACCAACTGGATGACTTGAACTGGGCTGGTTTTTACCTCAATCGCAATGAAGAACTGGTGCTCGGCCCGTTCCAGGGGCAGATCGCCTGTGTGCGTATTCCGTTCGGGAAGGGCGTCTGCGGTGCAGCAGCAGCCTCGCGCCAAACCCAGCGCGTCGAGGATGTGCATGCCTTCCCTGGGCATATTGCCTGTGACAGCGCCTCCAACAGTGAGCTGGTGGTCCCGCTGGTCAAGAACGGCCAATTGATTGGTGTTCTTGACCTCGACAGTCCTTTGATGGCCCGTTTTACCCAACAGGACCAGCAGGGCATCGAGCAATTGGCGGCGATTTTTCTGCGCTTGACCGACTGCTGATGCCAGAGGGGGCGGACCCGCCCCCTTATGGGTTATCCAGCGCGTGAAGCTGCACTTGCAGCATCCTCTCCAACTCCAGCATCAGCTTTTCCAGGGCCTTCACACCGGCGTCAATCGAAGACCGATCATCATCGCGGCCGCAGGCCTGTTCGAGGGTTTCACACTGTGACGCCAGCGCATTGGCCTGAACGATGCGGGCGGCGCCCTTGATCTTGTGGGCCTGTTCGGTGATCTGCTCATAGGAGGCCTGCGCGTTCATCAGGGCGATCAGCTCCTGACGGTCCTGGCGGCTGCTGTTGAGCAGTTCTTCCAGCAGGCGTCGGCTCATCTGTGGATCGCCGCCGGTCAGGGCTTCGAAATTACCGAGGTCTAGGATCTGGTCGGCAGGGTGCGTGCCGATCTGCGCCAAATGCCGTTCCAGGGCCGTGAGGCTGATGGGCTTGAACAGACAATCGTTCATGCCTGCCTGTGCGCAGCGTTGCTTCTCCTCGGGTTGGGCGTTGGCGGTAAAGCCCAGTACCACACAGGGCGTCAGGCCTTCACGCTGTTCGTATTCGCGGATCGAACGACTCAGTTCATAGCCATTCATGATAGGCATATTGCAGTCGGCGATCACCAGGTCGAAACGCTCCTTACGCCAGGCCTGGAAACCCGCCGCGCCGTTTTGCGCTGCGGTGAACTGATGGCCTAGATAGCCGAGTTGCTGGCACATCAACAGGCGGTTCGCCGGATGATCGTCCACCACCAGCACATTGAGCACTGGCGCGGTGGTCGGCCTTTCGGGTTGGTGTTCGTCCTCGGCCAGCTCAGGCTGCAGGCGTGTCATCTTGAGGTTGACATGCACCTGGGTGCCGACCATGGGCACGCTGCTCAGGCTCAATTGCCCGCCCATCATGGCGCACAGGCTGCGGCAGATCACCAACCCCAGGCCGGCGCCGCTCCTGGCCAGTTGCCCAGAGTTGTCGGCTTGGGCAAAGGGTTCGAACAAGCGCATCTGATCGTCGCGGCTGATGCCGATGCCGGTGTCTTCCACTACCAGTTTCATCTCGACTTGCTGGGCGAGATCGGTGGGCAGCACGTCGACCTTGATTTTGACCTGACCGCGCTCGGTGAACTTGATCGCGTTACTGATCAGGTTCGACAGCACCTGCTTGAAGCGCAGCGGGTCGATCAACACTTCGGTGTCGTCCAGGTCAGTCTTGAACTCCAGTATCAGGCTGAGGGTTTTCTGGCGGGCCAGGCCGTCGAACACACGTACCACCGATTCGATCACTTCCCGCAGGTTCACACGTTCCGGCGCCAGGCTCAGGCGGCCGGATTCGATCCGCGCGATATCGAGGATGTCGCCGATCAACTCCAGCAAGTCCTTGGCCGAGTTATAGGCCACTTCGATGGCGGGGCGGTCGAGGTGGCCCTGGTCCGCGCGCTTGAGCGTCAATTCGAGCATGCCGATCACTGCGTTCATGGGCGTACGGATTTCATGGCTCATGGTCGCCAGGAACGTACTTTTGGCGCGATTGGCCTCGTCCGCGCGTTCCTTGGCGGCACGCAGCTCATCGAACAATTGGCGGCGCTCGCTGATATCGATCCAGCCGCCGATGATGCCCTGGACTTCGCCCACCGAATCGCGATACGGCAAGATCCAGTGATAGATAGTGAGTTTTTTGCCGCGTATGTGCAGGGTGCGATCCAGGATCAGCGGGTTGCCCTCAGCCACCACACGCTGATAATCGGCGTGGTATTGCGCTGCCTCTTCTGCCATGGCGGTGCTGATTTGCATCGCACTCCTGCCGATCACCTCTTCGCGCTTGACGTCGAACGCCTGCAGGTAGCTGTCGTTGCAGGTCTGCAGCAGGCCCTTGCGGTCGCGCACGTAAATCGGGTGCGGCGTTTCGTTGACCAGGGCGCGCATGAATTCGAACTGGTCATTGAGAGCGCGCTCAGCCATTTTGCGGTGCTTGATCTGGCGCTGCATGTAGGCGTTCCAGGTCAGGGAAATCAGCAGCAACAGGCCGGTGCCGATGATGATGCGCGCAATCAATTGATGATAATTGCGCCAGTAGCTGTCGGAGGCGGCGGTATAGCCGCGCCAGCGACTGTTGATCACCCCCAGCTCGTCCGGAGCGATGCTTAGCAGGGCCTTGTCGAGAATTGAGCTGAGTTCGGTGGCCCCCCGGGACGTTGCCAAGGCAAAGGTGGCCGGCGTGGTGCCAATGCTGAAACTGGTCTGGACCTTATCTTGGAATATCGGTGAAGACAGGAAATAGTTGGCGACCACCAGGGTATTGACCGCACCCTCCACATGGCCTTGTGCAAGGAGTTCGGTTGCCTTGAACGTGTCCCCCGTTTCTACCAGTTGAATCTGCGGAAAGTGCTCGCGCAGGAATTTGATCGGCGGGCTGCCTTGAGTTACCGCCACGCGTTTGCCAGCCATTTGTTCCAGACTGGTGGGCGCCTGGTCTTCCTTGCGCGTCAACATTACGTAGGAGTTTTCCAGGTAGGGGCGGGTAAAGTTCAACTGTCCTTCGCGTTGCAGGCTGGGGGCGATCGCGCCGATGACATCTGCTTCACCGGCCTCCACCTGCTCGATCATCTCGTTCACATTGCGTCCGCGCTGGATCTCGAAGCGTAAGCCGGTGCGCAGGCGAATCAGTTCCAGCAGGTCGGCGGTGATGCCGCGGAAGTTGCCGTCTGCATCGAAAAATGTCAGCGGTGCGAAGGTTTCGTTCGCGATGACTTTGACCACTGGGTTGTCTTTCAGCCAACGCTCCTCGCGCGGGGTCAGTTGCAGCTTCTGATCGGTCAACAGAATGTCACTGCCGGCACTCCAGCGCTTGGCAATGGTTTCTCGCTCGGAGATGGGCACCGCCATCAGGACGGAGTCGACGATGCTCAGCAGGATGTGCTGGTGCTGCGGCAGGGCAAAGCTGAAGCCGTAGGCTTCGTGCTTACCGAAGTTGGCCATGCGCACGTTTTTCAGGTAGCCCTTGTTGATCAGGTAATGGGTGGAAATGGTATCGCCGAGAAACACGTCCGCCTGTTCGAACGCCACTGCATTCAACGCATTCTGGTAAGAGGGATAGGCGCGGATGATCGCGTTGGGGTAAAGCTTTTCCACTTCGCCCAGAGGCAGGTAGTGATAGACCAGGGCCAGGCGCATCCCCGCCAAGCCCTCGCTGAGGCTGCGTGTTTCGCCCTCGCGGGTGACCAGCACCGGTTGATCCACCGCGTAGGGTTCTGACAGGGTGAGGTTGGGGTTGGCGGCTTCGAACCCGTTGGAAGAGCCCAGCAAGTCGATCTCCCCGGACTCAAGGGCGCGAATGGCCGCCTCTCGGGAGGGGTAGCGCACCACTTTGATCGGCAATGCCAGCGCCTTGGCCAGCAGCCCGGCGTAGTCGGCCGTGAGGCCCTCGTAGTCGCGGCCGCTGGAGGTGAGATCAAAAGGGGGGTAGTCAGGGGCCGCAGTGCCCAGTACCAGTTCGCGTTTGTTCTGCAGCCATTGGCGTTGA
This sequence comes from Pseudomonas rhodesiae, assembly GCF_013285305.1. NCBI lineage: Bacteria > Pseudomonadati > Pseudomonadota > Gammaproteobacteria > Pseudomonadales > Pseudomonadaceae > Pseudomonas > Pseudomonas rhodesiae. Next base: position 2,099,462 of record NZ_CP054205.1, read on the forward strand.
GCCTTGTTCAGGTGGGTTTCCAGTTGTACCGAGCCTGCACGACTCAATAAATTGAAATATTCCGGGCCCGTTGGAGGGGCGGCAGGCACGGCAATGCTGAAGCACAAACCGGCACTCAATAAAATCAGATAGTCCTTTATACGCCTGGGCATCCGCTTTCTCACACTAGCGCGTTTCGTTTTGCCATCTCGATAAGTTCTACCAAGGACTTGGCTTGAAGTTTTTGCATGAGCCGCTTTTTATAGGTGCTTACTGTTTTGTTACTTAAGAACATACCTTTGGCGATTTCCTTGTTAGTCCGCCCTTGTGCAAAAAGTTGCAATACCATCAGTTCGCGATCGTTTACCGCTTTGAATAGTTCAAGTTCCTTTGAAACCGTGGTGTCCACTCCATTGGCATTCAGAGCCTGGCTGGGAAAGTAGTTGTAACCTGATAACACGGCACGGATGGCGCTGAGCAACTCGCTCAGATCCCCTTCTTTGCATACATAGCCATCGGCGCCCGAGCGCATGCAGCGGGTAGCAAACAGGGTTGGGGATTGAGCCGTCAGCACCAAGGTCTTCATTGAAGTGCTCATGGCATTGAAGCGGCAGAGCACTTCAAGCCCGTCGAGTTTTGGAATGCTGATATCCAGAATGATCAGGTCCGGTTGGCACTCACGGACCATCTGTATGGCATCGCATCCATTATCGGTTTCGCCGACTACTTTGTAGCCCTCGTGTTCCAACAACATTCGGATGGCGAGCCTTATAACCGGATGATCATCAATTATAAAAACTGTGTTCATGTTTACATTTCCGTGCAAGTGCAAATAAAGCGGGCACATTAGCTCAGAAGCGGATGCAGGAGCATGAAGCCGAGGGGGAACAAATATAAAACAGGAAAGTTCCTACATCAAAAAAGGTAAAAGCCTACTGGATGCTAAGGAATTGTGAAGCGAGATGACAACGTTTCGCCGTTCTGTAGGTTTAATCCATGCATCAGGTGCTGAGAAGGAGCAGGCAGCATGATCTTGGTCGATATATAGGGTTCCAAGTCTTGTTTTTATAAGTCAGGTAATGGGAAGAGCAACTGTGAAAGCTCTTCTTTGTTCAACGGCTTTGACAAGTAACCGAGCATGGGTAATCCACGCTCCAGCGCCTGAACATGCAACGCCGACAGCTCTGCGATGGGCAGCCCGCTGAGCAGGATGGCGGCGTTGATAAAGCGTTGACGGCTGGCGATTTCAATCAGCTCCAGACCGGGTAGATCGGGTAGGCATTGATCACACAGAAGGATGTCGAAAGGCATGTCCGCCTGGGTCATCAGATGGACGGCCTGCGCGGCGTTTTCGCACGGTGTCAGTCGCTCGAAGCCGAAGCTGCGAAGCAGGCACTGAGTGGCGAGCAGTTGAAAGGGATGGTCCTCCACCAACAGGATGCAAAGAGGGTTACTGGGCATAAAAAGTACACGATGATTCAAGCGTCGAAGGGGGGCATGTAGGAGCTGTTCGATGACTGTGCCCGGAGCGTGCGCGATTATTCCCCGTGTATCTGTGCGAATTCGATCAGGCCGCTCTGTTCCGTGTGTAGGCAGATTCTGCTCAATCGGCAGGCGGCTTGATCGGGGCGGTTATTGAGGGCTGGAGCGACCGGTCATCTCTCGTGCCATTTCAGTGGCATAGCTGTCGGTCATGCCGGCGATGAAGTCGATCATGCGCAGGAACGACGTGTGCAGCGGCCATGCCGGGTCCGGTGCGTTGTTGCCGAGCAAATCGAGAATGCGCCGGTTCTTGAAGGACGGCGTGCGCCCGCCATGTTGCTCCAGTGCGGCGCCGCAGAACGCATTCAGGAGAATTTCCAGGGTGGTGTAAGCGCCGATTTCGTGCAGCGTCTTGCGCTTGTCCTGGAAGATCTTCTTGCGCGCCATGTCTTTGGCGTCCAACACGCAGCGTTTGGCCGGACCGTGCATATGTTCGACCAGGTCGCCGGGCAGGGTGCCGGCCAGCAAAGCATCCTGCTGATCGACGAACGCGCGCGCTGCGGCGTTGGTCAGGTGCTCGATGGCCTTGCCGCGCAGGATCGCCAGTTTGCGCCGGCGTGAGTCCTGCGGCCCCAATTGACGGTAGGTTTGCGGCAGGTCGTCGCCCACCAAATCGAGCAGCAACGACTCGACTTCGGCGTACCCCAGCAAGTCCATTTCCAGGCCGTCTTCCAGGTCGATCAAGGCGTAGCAGATGTCATCCGCGGCCTCCATCAGATAAACCAGCGGGTGACGCGCCCACCGTTGGTCCTCCAGTTGCGGCAGCCCGAGTTTGTGGGCGATCTGTTCCAGGATCGGCAACTCGCTCTGGTAGCAGCCGAACTTGTGCTTCTTGTAGCCCAGGGAGTCGGCGTGGCGGGCGGTCCAGGGGTATTTGAGGTAGGTGCCTAGGGTGGCGTACGTCAGCCGCGTGCCGCCATCGAACTGGTGGTATTCCAATTGAGTGAGCACGCGAAAGCCTTGGGCATTGCCTTCGAAGTTGAGGAAGTCATTGCGCTCGGCGCTGCTCATGTCGTCCAGCCAGCCGCGGCCGGCCGCTTGTTGAAACCAGTGGCGGATAGCGTCTTCGCCTGAGTGCCCGAACGGCGGGTTGCCGATGTCATGGGCCAGGCAGGCCGACTGCACCACCATGCCCAGGTCGCTGGGATCGCACCAGTCGGGCAGGGCGCTGCGCAGGGTTTCGCCCACGCGCATGCCCAGGGAGCGGCCGACGCAGCTGACTTCCAGCGAGTGGGTCAAACGGGTGTGGATATGGTCGTTGCTCGACACGGGATGCACTTGTGTCTTGCGACCCAGGCGACGAAACGCGCCGGAGAAAATAATGCGGTCGTGGTCTTTGTGGAACGGGCTGCGGCCCAATTCTTCCGGGCTGTGCAGTGGTTTTCCTAGACGTTCGCGGGTCAGCAGGGTGGGCCAATCCAAGGCGGGTAATCTCCGTGCGGTGAATGACCCGCCCAGCTTCCCGGTTCCGCCGCGGCGGGGCAAGCGAAAATCTACAGGCCGGCGGCGTCTATATCGATTAACAGTAAGCGCTGACCGTTATCGAAGAATTGTCCGGCGGTGAGGCAGTACTGGTTGGTGGTGGCATCGCGGTAGGTCGAAGACAGCGTCAAGCGGCGCTCCTCCCACCCTTCGGCGAGCAGATGATAAAAGTACGGCCTCCACGACCAGTTGTGGCCGAGGTAGCGGCTGTCACTCTGCCAGGCGTCCTGGCGCCACTCGAAATTGGGCGTCAGTTGGGTGCCGTGGCGGTCGCACTGATAAAAGCGCAGCAGCCAGGGGAACGCAGGCAATTGCGGTAACTGGCTCAACGGTGCCTCGGCCTGGGCCCAGCTTTGCAAGATGCTCATCAGCTCGGCCATTTGCTGGCGCAACTGCATGATGCGCCCGCGTTCCGCCAACTTCTGCTGGACGTAAGCGGTGCGCAGTTGAGCAAAGCGTGGCACGAAGGCGTCGGTGGCGAACCAGTCCAACTGGGCCTGGGCAAACAAGTAACCTTGTACGTAGCGGGCGCCGCACTCCAGGGCGAAGCTCAGTTGCGCTTCGGTTTCCACGCCTTCGGCGATGATCCAGCAACCGGTCTTCTCCGCCATTTGTGCCAACGCGCGCACCACCTCGCTGCTCGGCCCGCCGCGCGCGGCCTCCTGAAACAGACGCATGTCTAGTTTGAGAATGTCCGGTTGCAACGCGAGCACTCGGTCCAACTGGGAATAGCCGGCGCCGAAGTCATCGATGGCAATCCGCGCGCCCGCCTCACGGTAGCGCGCCACCACCTCTGCCAGGCGCCTGATGTCGCCCCCCAGTTCGGTGATCTCGAACACGATGCGCTGCGGATCCACGCCGTGGCTGTGGATCTGTTTCAGGCTCGGCAACGGCTGGCCCGGACGCAGGCGGTTGATCCAGCGCGGTGAGATGTTCAGGCTCAGGAACCAGTCTTCAGGCGCCTCATGCAGCCGGCTCAGGGCGTTATCGCGCAGCTGCCGGTCCAGTCGTCGCAGAGCTACGCCGGAGGTACGCGGGTCGGCGAACAGCGGGCCTACGGACTGCAGGCGACCGTCAGCCAGGCGCAGGCGACCCAAGGCTTCCACGCCGGCAATGCGGCCGGTGGCGGTATCGATGAAAGGCTGGAAGCAGGCGAGCGGTTGCCCGTCGATCACAAGGCCTCCTTAAGAGAGGTGGCGAAAAAAAAGGCCCGACCCTCGAGAACAAGGGCCGGGCCGATTCTGTTAGCAAGAATGCAGCCAGCGAGGGCCGGCGCAGCTCAGTCTTTGCGCGAACGGCCTTGCATGGCCAGTTTGATCAACGGGATCAAACCCGCACCCAGGCGCACCAGGCGCGTCACGCTGCTGATACTGCCGCCCTTGGCGCCCTTGCCAGTGAGAAAGCCCATCAGCGTCACCGCCGCCACGCCCCACAGCGGCGCGTGCTTGATGCCCAGGTTCTCCTGCCAGTTATGCCGCATGTCACGCATCTTATGCAGGGGCGTGAGCAACTGCTGGGATTCGTGGCGGATTTCCTGGCGGTGCATTTCCATGCGCAGGCGGATCAAGGCCTTGCGCATTTCTCGCCGGGTGGTGGATTGCGGAACTTCAGTCAGGCTCATGGCAGCAGGCGCTCCCGGTCATTGGCCAACTCTTCAAGGGTGGCGTGGAACGGTGTGGATTCATCGAACACCGCGGCTTTCAAGCGTACCCCGCAGAACGCGGCGGCCAGGCTATAAAACACGCAGAGGCAGATGATCCCTGTCAGGCGGTAGCCGGTGTCCCACACCAGGATCATCACCAGGGTCGACAACCCCACCAGCAACAGCAAAGCGAACACCAGGGCCAGGCCTGCGAACAGCAGCAGGCTGACGGTGCGGGCTTTCTGTTCCTGCAACTCGATGCCGAACAGTTCGACGTGGCTGTGCAGCAAGCCTAGAACGGCCGCGCCCAGGCGTCGTGAGGTAGAACTTGCGCCCGTAGACGAGCCGCTTTCGCCGATAGACATAATTTAGCGCCTTGTAGCCAGCAGACCGATCAGAAAGCCTACGCCGGCGGCAATACCGATGGACTGCCAAGGGTTGGCCTGCACGTAATCTTCCGTTGCGGTGACCGCCGCCTGGCCGCGTTCGCGCAGGGAGTCTTCGGTCAACTGCAGGGTTTCACGGGCCTTGAGCAGGCTCTCGTGAATCTTGCTGCGCAGTTCATCGGCCTGGTCGCCGGCGAGGATAGCGGTGTCGTCCAGCAACTTTTCGGTGTCGCTGACCAGGGTTTGAAAATCCGCCATCAGTATTTCTTGAGCAGTCTTTGCAGTGGTTCTGGCCATGGGTATCTCCGTGATTGGCTGATCGGTGCGTGTGGTTTCGAGTCACCGGCGTCGGTGAAGGTTCATTGCGATTGACTGGTACAGCTTTTGCTTTGGCTTGGTGCGCGGGCCCGAGGGCCTGCGCTGAATCCGGGCGGTCAAGGCCAATGCCTTGAAAAACCTTACCCTAAAACACTCAAACCCGCGGAAAAACCCTGTCGGCAACGGCCTATCGTGATGTTCGCTGCGCTAAAGCGGTTCATGCCCCCAACAGAGGGGTGGTTCCGCCGGTTCCAATTTAGTGCGCGGATTTCTGGCTTGAACCGCTTTGGTGCTTTTTGCCCTGACTACAGGCCTGCCAGCTTCCATGGACACTCTACAAAGTGCGGTGGACACCCTCGTCCATAGCTCCAACACCCTGTTTATTCTGATCGGCGCGGTCATGGTCCTAGCCATGCACGCCGGCTTCGCGTTTCTGGAAGTCGGTACGGTGCGTCAGAAAAACCAGGTCAACGCGCTGTCGAAGATCCTCAGCGATTTCGCGATCTCGACCCTGGCTTACTTCTTTATAGGCTATTGGATCTCCTACGGCGTGAGCTTTATGCAGCCGGCGGCGGTGATCAGTGCCGATCATGGCTACGGTCTGGTGAAGTTCTTCTTCCTGCTGACGTTCGCCGCGGCAATTCCGGCGATCATCTCCGGGGGCATTGCCGAGCGTGCGAAATTCGCGCCGCAGTTGTGTGCCACCGCGTTGATCGTGGCGTTTATTTACCCATTTTTCGAGGGGGTGGTGTGGAACGGTAATTTCGGCCTGCAGGCCTGGTTGGTGAGCACTTTCGGTGCCGGTTTCCATGACTTTGCCGGCTCGGTGGTGGTGCATGCCATGGGCGGTTGGCTGGCGCTGGCGGCGGTGTTGTTGCTGGGCCCGCGCAACGGTCGCTATCGCGAGGGGCGGCTGGTGGCGTTCGCGCCGTCGAGCATTCCGTTCCTGGCACTGGGTTCGTGGATCCTCATCGTCGGCTGGTTTGGCTTTAACGTGATGAGCGCGCAGACCCTTAACGGCGTCAGCGGCCTGGTAGCGGTCAACTCGCTGATGGCGATGGTCGGCGGCACCGTGGCTGCCCTGGTGATCGGTCGCAACGACCCTGGTTTTCTGCATAACGGGCCGTTGGCCGGATTGGTGGCGATCTGTGCTGGTTCCGACCTGATGCACCCGGTGGGCGCATTGGTCACCGGTGTGGTGGCCGGCGGTTTGTTCGTGTGGTGTTTTATCGCGGCCCAGGATCGCTGGAAGATCGACGACGTGCTGGGTGTGTGGCCGTTGCATGGCCTGTGCGGCGTGTGGGGTGGGATTGCCTGCGGCGTCTTTGGCCAGACGGCCCTTGGCGGGCTGGGCGGCGTGAGCCTGGCCAGCCAGTTGATCGGCACCGCCCTCGGTGTGGCGGTGGCGTTCGGCGGCGGCCTGTTGGTGTACGGCGTGATCAAGCGCGTGCACGGGCTGCGTCTGAGCCAGGAGCAGGAGTACTACGGCGCGGACCTGTCGATCCACAAGATCGGTGCGGTCAGTCAGGATTGATCGGCGCCTCATCGTTGTCGCTGGGCGGTGCGTGAAAGCCGTGCAGCAGGCGATAGCGGTTTTGCCGCACTTCATCAACGCGCGCCTGCACCTGTTGATCCGGCAGGCCCAGCAGGAGCAAGGCGTGGGAGGCCAGCATCAGGCTCGACTCCAATAACTCGGGCACCACTTCAGTGGCGCCCGCCGCTTTCAATTCGGCCCACTGGCTATCATCGCGGGTGCGCACCAGGATCGGCACCTGGGCGTTGATACGGCGCGCCTCTTTAAGCACCACCAGCGCGACATCGCTGTTATCTACGGCAATCACCACCAATCGCGCGCGCTCTATGCCCACTGCGCTGAGCAGGGCGCCGCGCCGGCAGTCGCCGTAATGCACGCTGCTGTCTTCGGTCGCCGCTTCCTGAACCCGTTCCGGGTCATCATCCAGAGCGATGAATGCTTGTTGCTCGCGACGCAGAAAGCGCCCGATGGACTGGCCGACACGCCCGTAACCGCAGATCACCGCATGGTTGCGCAGCTGCGCATTGAGCGCGGTGATGGTCTCCAGTTGAACCTGCTGATTGGGTTTGCGATGCAGGCGCAGGGCGATGGCCGGCGCGGCGCGCAATAGCAGGGGGGTGAGCAGCATCGAGCAAAACGTTGCGGCGAGCAGCAGACCGTTGAATTGGTCGGGGATCAGCCGGCTCTGCTGCATCTGTGCCATCAAGGCGAAGCAGAACTCGCCGCCCTGAGCCAGGGCCAGGCCGCTGCGCCAGGCGGTTTCCATGTCGCTGCCGCGCAGTTTGACCAGCAGCGCGACCACGCAGCCCTTGATCAGCATCAGCGTGAGGGTCATGCCGAGAATCAGCAGGCTGTGGCTTAGGAACAGTTGCAGGTCGATCAGCATGCCGATGCTGACGAAAAACAAGCCCAGCAGGATGTCGCGAAACGGTCGGATATCTGCTTCGATCTGATGGCGGTAATGGCTTTCACCCAGCAACATCCCGGCCAGGAACGCGCCCAGGGCGGGGGAGAGGCCGAGCAAATGGGTGAGCCAAGCGGTCAGCAGCACAATCACCAAGGCCAGCAACACAAACAGCTCCGCCGAGTGGGACGCGGCGACCTCACGGAACAGGCGCGGCAACAGCCAGCGGCTGGCAAGCAGCAGGCCGATAAACAGCACCACGGTCTTGCCCAAGGTCAACGGCAGCGCCAGGTACCAGGCCTGATCGCTGCTGCCGGCGAACACCGGCACCAGCGTCAGCAGTAACACTGCGACCACGTCCTGAAACAGCAACACGCCAATCGCATTCTGGCCATGGCTGCTGAAAATCTCGCCAAGGCTGCCCAACTCCTTGCTGACGATGGCCGTGGACGACAGCGCCAACCCCGCGCCGAGCAACAGCGCAATTCCGGGCGCCACCCCCAGTAGCATCAATGTGGCCCCCAGCAGCGCGCCGCACCCCAATACCTGCAAGCTGCCCAGGCCAAACACCACATGGCGCAGGGCGAGCATCTTGTTCAGGGAAAATTCCAGGCCCAGGGAAAACAGCAGAAACACTACCCCCAGCTCGGCGAGATCGGGCAGCTCTTCGCTATCGTTCACCCAATCCAGCGCGGTGGGCCCCACGGCCAGGCCTACGCACAGATAGCCCAACACGGGCGGCAATTGCAGCCGGCGAAACAGGGCGATCACCACCAGGGATGACGCCAGAATGATCAGCAGGTTGGCGAACACAAACCTCTCCGTTACAGGGTCAGCGGACAAAAAGCCGCGAGAATGGCTGAATCAGTTATAGGCCATGGTGACTTGGGTCAGGTCTTTTTGGGGGGCATGCACAACTCGCCACCCTCGGTAAGCAGGCTTAGAATGACCCACCTTATTCTGATCAGGCCCATTCGTCATGCTTCCTGAATGCCAGCTGTTCGGCACCCTGGGTTGCCACCTGTGTGAGATTGCCGAAGCCGAAATCATGCCGCTCGTCGAACATGGGTTGCAGGTTGAGTTGGTGGATATCACCGATCCCGAGGACTTGACCGAGGTCTACGGTCTACGGATTCCGGTGCTTCGACGGGCAGACACGGGCGCGGAACTGGACTGGCCCTTCGACACCGACCAGGTGGTCGCCTTCGTTCTCTGACGTCATGGCGATGGCGGGTTTCCAAATATTACGCTACTGTATGTTTGTACAGCGATGGAATAGAGGGAACGCCCGTGGTGAATGTTGAACAACTGAAAAGCAGCGTCAATCGCATGTCCGCCGACATCGTGCGCGATGCGGTGAACGAGCTGCGCCTGGACGGTCTGGTCACGGAAGGTAAGACGCCGTTCAACAAAGTGCATTTCAATACCTGCTTTGCCGAGATCGAAGCGCTGTTTCAGCGTGCCGGCTATCACAAGCAGTTGGACGTGGTGGGTTACCAAGGCTTGCTGTACGCCCTCTACGATCCGGGGCGTTGGGAGGCGGTGGACGTGTTGCGTTGGCTCAAGGAATTCACCGAAGCGGCCAGTGCCTCGCCGACCCTGCGCGCTGAATTAGCCAAGGCCTGAGATCCGCCCTAGGCTCGATCCCGCTCCATGCGGGATAATGCCCGCCGGTTTTCCCAGGCTTCGAGCGTCTTCATGTCCACTTCCGGTTTTTCCGCGTCCCAGCACCAGGCCAGCACCTTGTATCTGCCACCGGGCCCTTGGGCTACGGTGCTGGACTGTCTGTGCACGCACTTCCCCGCGATCAGCCGCGAACACTGGTTGGACCGCATCGCTCGCGGTCGCGTGCTGGACATCAATGGCGACCCCATCCAGCAAGACCTGGCCTACAGGGAAGGCCTGTGCATCTACTATTTTCGCGAGGTGCCCAACGAAAAGGTCATCCCGGTGCAGGAAACTATTCTGTATGCCGACGAACACTTGGTGGTGGCCGATAAACCGCACTTCCTACCCGTGACCCCGGCCGGCGAATACGTCGAACAGACGCTGTTGCGCCGCCTGATTCGTCGCCTGGACAACCCGTCGCTGGTGCCCCTGCATCGTATCGACCGGCACACCGCGGGGCTGGTGCTGTTCTCGGCCAACCCCCACAGCCGCGCGGCGTATCAGCAGCTGTTTCCTACGCGCAAGATCGATAAATTTTACGAAGCCATTGCCCCCGCGCTGCCGGATCTCACCTTTCCCTTGGTGCACAAAAGTCGTCTGGTGGACGGTGAACCCTTCTTTCGCATGCAGGAAGGTCCCGGCGTCAGCAACACCGAAACCGCGGTGGAGGTTCGCGAAAAACATGGCGAGCTATGGCGCTACGGCCTGTTCCCGGTCACCGGCAAGAAGCACCAGTTGCGCGTGCACATGACCGCGCTGGGGGCGAGTATCTGCAATGACCCGTTCTACCCCGACGTGCTCAAGGACGCCGTGGACGACTACGCCAACCCACTTAAACTGCTGGCCCAGGGTGTGCGTTTTGTCGACCCGGTTACCGGCCAGACGCGCGACTTTCGCAGCCGCATCACCCTCGATTGGTGAGCGCCGGAAACGACAAGGCCCGCGCGAGGCGGGCCTTGTGGGCAAACGTTTAAGACTTACAGGTCTTTAACGGTGCGAACCTGGTCTTTATTGATACGGGTGTGCTTGCCGTCCAGCTGTTCGAATTCGTAGAAGCCCGAATCTTCATCGTATTTCGGGGTGTCGACGGCCTGGATTTCACGACCGTCATTCAGGGTGATCACGGTAGGCGAGGCGCAACCGGCGAGGGTAGCGAGGCCCAGGGCGAGCATGAAAGCGGCGATGGTCCGTTGAGTCATGGGTGTGTCTCCAAGAGAATTCTTTGAAATTGCTGACCTTGTGACGCGTAAGGCGTCGCCAAAGTTCCTTGTACGAAAGTTCATTCTGACACGTCAGACTTCTGGTGCAACAGTTCGGGTGTGTTCAAGTTGGCCAGGCGTGGATCATTCGCCGGGCATTCCAGGCCCACGCCACCCAGTTGCAGGAGGATCTTGCGCGGGCTGCGCTCGCCAGCGTGCCAGGCTTGTTCTACCGCGTTCCTGAGGTGCGTTGGGATGATGCAGATCAAGGGTTCCCAGAATTCCCCATGGCGCACCATCACCGGCGACTGCGGGGTGCGTCGGGCCGTGTCACGCAGGTCGGCGAGCAGGCGCGCGTCGATATGCGGCACATCGCAGGGCAACACCAGCAAATGCTCATGGCGCGCGGCGGCGAGGCCGGCGCGGATACCGGCGAGCGGCCCGGGGAAGTCCGCGCTATCGTCGTTTACCAGGTGATCGGCGTATGCCGCGTAACGGTCTTGGTTGCGGTTGCAGGAGATGATCAAGTCGTCGGTCAGCCCGCGCACCAAGCCCTGCAAGTGCGCGATCAGCGGCTGGCCGCGCCAGGTTAGCAAGCCTTTGTCCTGGCCGCCCATGCGTTGGCCGCGGCCACCGGACAGCAATAGAATCGAACAGGGCAAAGGGCACGAATCAAAGGACATGGTGGTTCCGCAGCGGCAAGCAAAGGAGGGCCTGTGATATAACACCGGGCTGTTCCTTCGACAACCGGACCGTGCCATGAAAGCCAAGGTTGATGCGCCTTTTGTACCCCTGAATATCGCTGTATTGACCGTCAGTGACACCCGCACCCTGGATACCGACACCTCGGGCCAAGTCTTCGTCGACCGTCTGACCGCCGCCGGCCATCGCCTGGCCGAGCGCGTGCTGCTCAAGGACGATCTCTACAAGATCCGCGCCCAGGTTGCCCACTGGATCGCCGAAGACGTGGTGCAAGTGGTGTTGATCACCGGCGGCACTGGCTTTACCGGCCGCGACAGCACCCCCGAAGCGGTGAGCTGTCTGCTGGACAAGCAGGTCGACGGCTTCGGTGAGCTGTTCCGCCAGATCTCCGTGGCCGATATCGGCACCTCCACCGTGCAATCCCGCGCGCTGGCCGGTCTGGCCAACGGCACCCTGGTGTGCTGCCTGCCGGGCTCCACCAATGCGGTGCGCACCGGTTGGGACGGCATCCTCGCCGAGCAGTTGGACAACCGCCATCGCCCGTGCAACTTCGTCCCGCACCTCAAACTGGCTGAACCTTGTGAATCCCGTGGGTAAGCCCGGCAAGGCCGGCGCCCTCATGCCGGTAGAGCAGGCGCTGCAACAGCTGCTGGACCTGGCCGACGCCACGCCGATTCGCGAGCAGGAGACGTTGCCCCTGGCCGGCTGCGACGGTCGCGTACTCGCGCATGCGCTGATCTCCACCCTCGACCTGCCGCCCTGGCCCAACAGTGCCATGGATGGCTACGCCGTGCGCCTCTCTGACTGGACCGGCGAGCCGCTGGTGGTTAGCCAACGTATCTTCGCCGGTCAGGCGCCGCAGCCCATGGCGGCAGGAACCTGCGCGCGGATTTTCACCGGTGCGCCGGTCCCCGCCGGCGCCGATTGCGTGGAGATGCAAGAAAACGCCGTGGTCCACGCCGATGAACGGGTGAGTTTCAGCGAACCCCTGCGCACGGGCCAGAACATCCGCCCCCAGGGCCAGGAAACCACCGTCGGCGAAACCGTGCTCGACGCGGGCACGCGCCTGGGGCCCATCGAGCTGGGCTTGGCCGCGTCCTTGGGCTGCGATGGCCTGGCCGTGGTGCGTCGCCCGCGGGTGGCGGTGCTGTCCACCGGCGACGAGCTGATCGAACCGGGCTTGCCCCTCGGCCCGGGGCAGATCTACAACAGCAACCGCCGTGTGCTGTGCAGCTGGCTGGCGCGGATGGGCTGTGACGTGATCGATGCCGGGATTCTGCCTGACGACCTGGAACAGACCCGTGGGCGTCTGGCCGGGTTGGGCAGCGTAGACCTGATCCTGTCCACCGGTGGCGTGTCGGTGGGGGAGGCGGACTTCCTCGGCATCGCTCTGCGTGAAGAGGGCGAGCTGGCGTTATGGAAACTGGCGATCAAGCCAGGCAAGCCGCTGACGGTCGGCCATTTTCGCGGTGTGCCGGTGATCGGTCTGCCTGGTAACCCGGCGTCTACCCTGGTGACGTTTGCGCTCTTGGCGCGCCCGTACATCCTGCGGCGTCTAGGCGTACTCGACGTGACACCGTTGCGCTTCGAGGTTCCGGTGGGTTTCGAATGGCCCAAGCCGGGCAACCGCCGCGAGTACCTGCGCGGGCGTATCGAGCAGGGTCGAGCGGTCATCTATCGCAACCAGAGTTCCGGCGTGCTGCGCAGCGCGGCGTGGGCCGAAGGATTTGTGGAGGTGCTGGAAGAGACCACCTTGGCAAGGGGGGATCGAGTCAATTTCATTCCCCTGAGTGAGGTACTAGGCTGACCCGCCGCCCACCGGCGCAGATTGTACAAAGAGGAAAAGTCCTATCAGCTAACCCGAGCATGCACGTTACTTTTCCAGGCTCTTGTTAACTGGAGGACTGAAAATGCTGGTTCAACCTGGGACACCCCCTAATTCTTCATCGACGGCTGTGCCGCTAGGGCTTGGTTCATCCTCTGCCTTGCCGATTGACGCAAGCAATGCGCGTGGGCTCTTGAATGAGCTGATTCGTAGGCCGCTGTCCGAGAACACTTTCTCTGAGCGGCTTGCGTGTATGCGCGCTGACCCGACTATTACCTCCTGGCAGGCACTGACCCGTGACCCCGATGGGCTGCAAAAACTTCAGGACAATGAGCGCAAAGCCTGGTCAAGTCCGGCGGCAGTCGACAAAAGCCTGCCGACGCTGGCGCAAGCGTTGACCAAAAAAGGCGTCTGGCTGCCCGAGGTGGAAAACTTCAATGTCAACATTCTGAAAAACCTGACGACCCAGGTTGCAGAAAAATACCTGGCGCAGTTCCAGTCCATCCTTCAGGACCCGGCGCCTGCGAAGGCGCAAGATGTATCAATCGTGCGCGGCGCGCCCTCAGCGGGCAAAACCACCTTTCTCAAAGACCAGTTCTCGCTCAACACCGATGCGGTTAAAAACATGATTCAGGACCGCATGCCGGGCACAGGAATGATGCAAGTGCACGATCAAGCCGTGGCGTTGGTTCAGCAGTTTTCCGCGTCCATGGAGAAGCGCCTTGCACAGCCTCTGACGCGGGATGCGTTGTATTTGTGGCCAAATGACGTCAAGCAAAAAATCACCGGCGTGACGAAAGTATCGACTGGGCCCAACCTGAATTTTCACGACATACAGGTCGACCTCACCACATTGTGCTGCCGGATTCTCAAGCGGGGTACCGATGAGGCGGTGATGAACTTCGATGTGTTGAGTCGGTTTTTCAGTGCGGGGCTGGAGCACCGGAACCAGACTATGGCATTGGTCAAAGACAATCAGTCGCTGCTCAAGGAGTATTCACTGTCAGCATGGGACGGTACGAAAAATGTGCTCGTCGCGCAGTTGGAACCCAATAGCAAAGCGATAGTGGTCAAGGATCAGGCGATATTCGACAGCCTCACCGCTCGGGATAAAGACGCGATTAAGGCGGAGATAGACCGCGTCCGCGATACCGTCATCGACACGCACTTCATTGATACCTTTACAGCACCGCTCGCCGACGAGCCTGCAAACGCGTTTCGCTCGGTGCTCAGTGCCTATATGGGGATGACATTCAAACAAGCCTTGGAGCAGCATAGCCAACGCAAGCCGGTTGTCACATCAATCGCATCGAGAGTGCTGACGGGTGTCGTCCCCGGCTGAGTCAATAGTCATCGCCACGCTCGGTCACATCCCGCTCCACCGGGCCCGCATGCGGGTCAAATCCCACCGGGAACTTGCCTTTCAATGTCCAAGCAAACGCAATGATCTCGGCAATGGTGCGATACAACTCCTCGGGAATGCTGTCGCCCAATTCCATGCGGGCCAGCAGTTTTACCAGCTCGGCGTTTTCATAGATCGGTACTTCATTTTCCCGCGCGAGCTTGAGGATGGCTTCGGCCAGGGCATCATCGCCTTTGGCGGTGAGCGTCGGCGCCTGCTGGCCGTCGTACTTGAGGGCAATCGCCTGGCGAGATGATTCGGTGGTCTTCATGCGGTTTCGTCCACCCAGCGTTGTTCCAGGCCTGTCTTGGGGCCTCGTGGCGGCGTGCCAAGGTGGCAGTCGAGGTCGCCGACGTTGATGCCCGAGGTCACCAGGCGCTCGCGCAAGCTGCCCAAATGGCTTTCAATCAGGCTCGCGGTAAACGGTCGGGTCGCCCACAGTTGGCTCGACAACTTGCCCTGGCTCAACTGCGCCTGCACCTGCAATGGGCCCAGGGGTTCCATGTCGAAGGCCAGCTCGACGCGCCAGAGCATCTGCTTGGCGTCCTTATTGGCTTTGCGTTCGGGCTGATCCTTGTCCGGCGCCGGTTCTTCACGCTGGAACTTGACCTGCAACGGCACGATGTCCTGCAGGGTGCGCATGGGGATTTCCAACTGCCAAGTGGTTTGCAGGCGGCCATCGGCCGTAGTGCCGGTTTGTTCCAGGCTCGACAACTGATGGCTCTGCAAGCGCGAGATCGCCCCGGCGGCCAGGCGCAGCAGGTTTTCCAGATCGCCTTCGCCCTCCAGCTTGCCCATCAGGCGCTCGGGCAGAGGGAAGCTCACCGGTGCCTGGCGTGCGCTGACTTGCCCCAAGGTATTCAGCGGGCTGCGCACAAAGTTCGGCAGCATCTGGGCCAGGGTGTTGGCGGCCAGGATGGCATTGAGGTTGGTATTGGCGGGCAGGGCGGGGACCAGGTCGGCGACCAACCGCAGCAGCGCACCTTTCATATCCAGGGGCGGTACCTGCGGGTTCTGCCCGGCCAGCAGTTTGGCCTCCAAAAACGCGCCGCTGTTCTGAATCACCTGGGCCAGCACTTTCGGGTTGCTCACCTGGGCCAGGTCCGGCAGGGCGGCCAGCAGACGGTCGGCGGCGGCGCGTAGGTCCGCCGAGGTACTGCCCTCACGCGGTAAGTTCTGCAACGCGTTGAACACTGCATCCAGCGAACCTTGGCGGCTTTGCTGGGTCGCCAGCTGTTGCGTGACGGCCAACTGATCCTTGAGCCCGCTCAACGGCACGAAATTCAAGGTTTGCGCGTTCTGCACCACCGCGCTGAGCAGGCTGCCGACGCGCAACGGCTGCGGGCTCTCCACGGTCAGCGTCGCGCCGGCCATGGCACTGTTGAGCACTGTGACCAGCGAGCGGTAGATCGCCGGCTGTGTGGTGCCCTGGGGCAACACCTGGGTGGTCAGCACCTTGGCCTGCAGCAGCGTGCCTTCGGGGATTTTGCTGGTATCGATGCGCGTCAGGGCGGCGACGTTGGCGCTCAACGCTTGCTGCAGACTCAAGGTCAGGTTGCCTGCAGCCGTCTGACTGACCGCCACATTGCTGCCCAGGGGCAACGGCTGTGGGCTGCTGGCTTGCACCAGGGTCTGGCGACCGCCATCGAGGGTCAGCTTGAGCAGCAACTGGAAAGCCTCGCCGCCTTGTTTGAGGGCAATGACTTCCGCATTGGCGGTTTTCCCCGGGTCGATCAGCCCCGTCTGCGGCTCCAGCAGTTTAAGCAGTGCGCCGGCCGCCGGCAGCGATGGAACGCCGCTCGCCGGGCTGGCAGGTAACGTAGGAAGGTTGATCTCACCGGTCATTGCGTGCGCCGTCTCTGGGGAAATTGCCCTCTTTAGAGTAGGGCATCACATGTATAATGCCGCCCGTCTGCAAAGAGAGCGGTAAAAACCTCACAACTATTTGATCCAGCTCTCTAAAATCGGTCGCCAAAGCCGTTATTGTGCATCTCTCTTTAACGGCCGCTGCACCGCCGACTTGAACCGTAAAGGCCCGCGATCTTTTGACTAGCCCTCTTCTTGAAGCCGTAGCGCTTGCCTGTGAACGCGACCTGCGCCTGCTGTTCGAGCACCTCGAACTGCGGCTGGCGGCCGGCGACATGGTGCAGGTCAGTGGCCCCAACGGCAGTGGCAAGACCAGCCTGCTGCGCCTGCTGGCCGGCTTGATGCAACCTACGGCCGGTGAAGTGCGGCTCAACGGCAAGCCTCTTAATGAGCAGCGCGGCGAATTGGCGCGCAATCTGATCTGGATTGGCCATGCCGCCGGTATCAAAGATGTGCTGACCCCCGAAGAAAACCTCAGCTGGCTCACCGCCCTGCATCACCCCGCGTCCCGCGAGGCGATCTGGCAGGCGCTGACCGCTGTCGGCCTTAAAGGCTTTGAAGACGTGCCTTGCCACACGTTGTCCGCCGGCCAGCAGCGCCGTGTCGCTTTGGCGCGCCTGTATTTGCCGGGCGCGCCGCTGTGGGTTCTCGATGAGCCCTTCACTGCCCTGGATAAGCAAGGCGTGGCCCAATTGGAAGAACACCTGGCCCGGCATTGCGAGCAGGGCGGTCTGGTGCTGCTCACCACTCACCACAGTTTGACGCGGGTGCCCGCCGGTTACCGTGAGTTGGACCTGGGGCGGTGGTCGCTATGAGTGTGTTCGCCTTGCTGGTCGCCCGTGAAGCGCGCTTGCTGTGCCGCCGCCCGGCTGAATTGGCCAACCCGCTGGTGTTCTTTGCCATCGTGATTGCGCTGTTCCCGCTGGCGGTCGGTCCCGAGACTAAACTGTTGCAAACCTTGTCGCCGGGACTGGTGTGGGTAGCGGCGCTTTTGTCCGTCCTGCTCTCGCTGGACGGGCTGTTTCGCAGTGATTTCGAAGACGGTTCTCTGGAACAGTGGGTCCTTTCGTCGCACCCCCTGCCACTTCTGGTGTTGGCCAAGGTACTGGCACACTGGGCTTTTTCCGGCTTGGCGCTAGTCTTGCTCTCGCCGCTGCTGGCGATGATGCTGGGTTTGCCCGTCGAATGCCTGCCGATTCTGCTGCTGAGCCTGTTGCTCGGTACGCCGGTCCTCAGCCTGCTGGGGGCGGTGGGCGCGGCGCTGACAGTAGGTTTGAAGCGCGGCGGGCTGTTGCTGGCGCTATTGATTCTACCGTTGTACATCCCGGTATTGATCCTCGGCAGCGGTGCCTTGCAAGCCGCGCTCATGGGCATGCCGGCAACCGGTTACCTGCTGTGGCTTGGCAGCCTGACCGCCCTGGCGGTAACCCTGACACCTTTTGCGATAGCCGCCGGCCTGAAGATCAGCGTCGGCGAATAATGAGGTCTGGCCGGGCGTTATGCCTTCGCCAGTAAAGACCCTAAGCTGCTTGCCACGACAAGCGGTAACCGTGACGGAAACAGCAATGAACTGGACCTGGTTTCACAAGCTCGGCTCGCCCAAATGGTTTTATGGCATCAGCGGTAAATTGCTGCCGTGGTTGAGCCTCTTCGCCGCAGTGCTGATCGGCATCGGCCTGGTCTGGGGCCTGGCCTTCGCGCCGCCGGACTACCAGCAAGGCAATAGCTTTCGCATCATCTATATCCACGTGCCCACCGCGCTGCTGGCCCAGTCCTGCTACGTGATGCTGGCGGTGTGCGGCATTGTCGGGCTGGTATGGAAGATGAAACTGGCCGACGTGGCCCTGCAATGCGCCGCGCCCATCGGCGCGTGGATGACCGCCGTGGCGCTGGTTACCGGCGCCATCTGGGGCAAACCCACCTGGGGCTCGTGGTGGGTGTGGGATGCACGACTGACGTCTATGTTGATCCTGCTGTTTCTGTACTTCGGTCTGATTGCGCTGGGCAATGCGATCAGCAATCGTGACAGCGCCGCCAAGGCTTGCGCGGTACTGGCCATCGTCGGTGTGATCAATATTCCGATCATCAAGTACTCGGTGGAGTGGTGGAACACCCTGCACCAGGGCGCCACCTTCACCCTCACGGAAAAACCGGCGATGCCCGTGGAAATGTGGGCGCCGCTGCTGTTGATGGTGCTGGGGTTCTATTGTTTCTTCGGCGCGGTGTTGCTGATGCGCATGCGCCTTGAAGTGCTCAAGCGTGAGGCCCGCGCCAGTTGGGTCAAGGCCGAAGTGCAAAGCTGCCTGGGGGCGCGGGGATGAGTTTCAGTTCTTTCGGCGATTTTCTCGCCATGGGCCATCACGGCCTGTATGTCTGGACGGCCTATGGCATCTGCCTGGCGGTGCTGGCCCTCAACGTCGTCGCGCCGATCCTGGCGCGCAAGCGTTACCTGCAACAAGAGGCGCGTCGTCTGCGCCGGGAGACCGATAAGTGAATCCGCTGCGTAGAAAGCGTCTGTTGATCATCCTTGCCATCCTGGTGGGCGTCGGCATTGCCGTGGGCCTGGCCTTGAGCGCCTTGCAGCAGAACATCAACCTGTTTTACACGCCGACCCAGATCGCCAATGGCGAAGCGCCGCTGGACACACGCATCCGTGCCGGCGGGATGGTGGAGAAAGGCTCGCTGAAGCGTTCCGGCGATTCCCTGGACGTCACCTTCGTGGTCACCGACTTCAACAAGGCCGTGACCATCACCTACCGCGGCATCCTCCCGGACCTGTTCCGCGAAGGCCAGGGCATCGTCGCCCTGGGCAAACTCAACGCCGACGGCGTGGTGGTGGCCGATGAAGTGCTGGCCAAGCACGACGAAAAATACATGCCGCCGGAAGTCACCAAAGCCTTGAAAGACAGCGGCCAGTCCGCCCCTGCACCCGCGAAGGAGGGCTAAGCCATGACGTCCGCACTGTTTATTCCCGAGCTGGGCCAGTTGGCGATGATCCTCGCGCTGTGCCTGGCGATTGTTCAGGCCGTGGTGCCGTTGCTCGGTGCCTGGCGCGGTGATCGACTGTGGATGAGCCTGGCGCAGCCGGCTGCCTGGGGGCAGTTTGCGTTCCTGCTGTTCGCCTTCGGTTGCCTGACGTACGCCTTTATGACCGACGATTTTTCCGTCGCCTATGTCGCCAATAACTCCAACAGCGCACTTCCTTGGTACTACAAGTTCAGCGCCGTGTGGGGCGCCCACGAAGGTTCATTGCTGCTGTGGGCGCTGATCCTCGGCGGCTGGACCTTCGCGGTGTCGGTGTTTTCGCGCCAGTTACCGCAAATCATGCTGGCCCGCGTGCTGGCCGTGATGGGCATGATCAGCATCGGCTTCCTGCTGTTCCTGATCATCACCTCCAACCCGTTCAGCCGTATCCTGCCGCAGGTTCCGGCGGACGGTCATGACCTCAACCCGTTGTTGCAGGACATCGGCCTGATTGTGCACCCACCGATGCTCTACATGGGCTACGTGGGGTTCTCCGTGGCCTTCGCCTTTGCCATCGCCGCCTTGCTTGGCGGGCGGCTGGATGCGGCGTG
This sequence comes from Pseudomonas rhodesiae, assembly GCF_013285305.1. NCBI lineage: Bacteria > Pseudomonadati > Pseudomonadota > Gammaproteobacteria > Pseudomonadales > Pseudomonadaceae > Pseudomonas > Pseudomonas rhodesiae. The sequence goes on from NZ_CP054205.1 coordinate 2,119,486, forward strand.
GGCACGCTGGTCGCGGCCGTGGACCATCGTCGCTTGGGCTTTCCTCGGCATTGGCATCACCCTTGGTTCGTGGTGGGCCTACTACGAACTTGGCTGGGGCGGCTGGTGGTTCTGGGACCCGGTGGAAAACGCCTCGTTCATGCCATGGCTGGTGGGCACCGCGCTGATTCACTCCCTGGCGGTCACCGAAAAACGCGGCGTGTTCAAGAGCTGGACCGTGCTGCTGGCCATCGCGGCCTTTTCCCTCAGCCTGCTGGGCACCTTCCTTGTGCGTTCAGGCGTACTGACTTCGGTGCACGCGTTTGCGTCCGACCCGGCGCGCGGCATCTTCATCCTGATATTCCTGCTGTTCGTGGTCGGTGGTTCGCTGACCCTGTTCGCCCTGCGCGCGCCGGTGGTCAAGAGCCAGGTGGGCTTCAACCTGTGGTCGCGGGAAACCCTGCTGCTGGGCAATAACCTGGTGCTGGTGGTGGCCGCGTCGATGATCCTGCTCGGCACGTTGTACCCGCTGGTGCTGGATGCGTTGAGCGGCGCCAAGCTGTCCGTGGGCCCACCGTATTTCAACGCCTTGTTTATTCCGTTGATGGGCTTGTTGATGGTGGTGATGGCGGTCGGCGTACTGGTGCGCTGGAAGGACACCCCGGTGAAATGGCTGCTCGGCATGTTGATGCCGGTGCTGCTGGGCAGCGTGGCCCTCGCCGTGATCGCGGGTATCGCCTACGGCGACTTCAACTGGGCGGTGCTGGCCACGTTCCTGCTGGCAGCCTGGGTGCTGCTGGCCGGCGTGCGCGACATCGTCGACAAAACCCGCCACAAAGGCCTGATCAAAGGGTTGCCGACGTTGACCCGCAGCTACTGGGGCATGCAGATCGCGCACCTGGGCATTGCCGTGTGCGCCCTCGGCGTAGTGCTTTCCAGCCAGAACAGCGCCGAGCGCGACTTGCGCCTGGCACCGGGCGAATCCATGGACCTGGCCGGATACCACTTTATTTTCGAAGGCGCCAAGCACTTCGAAGGGCCGAACTTCACGTCAGACAAAGGCACCGTGCGCGTCGTCCGAAACGGCAAGGAAATCGCCGTGCTGCACCCGGAAAAACGCCTCTACACCGTGCAGAGTTCGATGATGACCGAGGCCGGTATCGACGCCGGTTTCACCCGCGACCTCTATGTGGCCCTGGGTGAACCGCTGGGCGAGGGGGCGTGGGCGGTGCGCGTGCACGTCAAGCCGTTCGTGCGCTGGATCTGGTTCGGCGGCCTGCTCACCGGTTTCGGTGGTTTGCTGGCAGCACTGGACCGGCGTTATCGAGTCAAGGTCAAAAGCCGCGTGCGTGAAGCGCTCGGCCTGCAAGGAGCGGCGGTATGAAGCGTTGGTTAATGGTGTTGCCGCTGGCGGCGTTTCTGGTGGTGGCGGTCTTCCTGTATCGCGGCTTGTACCTGGACCCGGCCGAACTGCCCTCGGCGATGATCGGCAAGCCGTTCCCGGAATTTTCCCTGCCTACCGTGCAGGGCGATAAAACCCTGACCCGTGCCGACCTGCTGGGTAAGCCAGCGCTGGTCAACGTGTGGGGCACCTGGTGCATCTCATGCCGCGTGGAACATCCGGTGCTGAACAAACTGGCCGAGCGCGGCGTGGTGATCTACGGCATCAACTATAAGGATGACAACGCGGCGGCGCTTAAATGGCTGGCCGAGTTCCACAACCCCTACCAATTGGACATCCGCGACGAAGACGGCAATCTCGGCCTGAACCTGGGCGTCTACGGCGCCCCGGAAACCTTCTTCATCGATGCCAAGGGCGTGATCCGCGACAAGTACGTCGGGGTGATCGACGAAGTGGTATGGCGCGAGCAATTGGCCGCCAAGTACCAGGCGCTGGTTGATGAGGCCAAGCCATGAAGCGCCTGTTAGCCGCTGCCGTACTGGCACTGGGCTTGGCCGGCGTGGCCCACGCCGCCATCGACACCTATGAGTTCGCCAATGACGCCGAGCGTGAGCGTTTTCGCGACCTGACCAAAGAACTGCGCTGCCCTAAATGCCAGAACCAGGACATTGCCGACTCGAACGCGCCCATCGCTGCTGACCTGCGCAAAGAGATCTTCCGCATGTTGGGGGAGGGCAAGGACAACCAGCAGATCATCGACTTCATGGTCGACCGCTACGGTGACTTCGTGCGTTACAAACCGGCGCTGACCGGCAAGACCGCGCTGCTCTGGTTTGGCCCCGCCGCGCTGTTGCTGACCGGTGTGGTGGTAATGGCTGTGATCGTCCGCCGTCGCCGCGCCGCGCCCACCGATGGCTCCGACGCGCTATCCCCTCAAGAGCGCCAACGTCTCGACCACTTGCTGGACAAAACCTCTGATGATTGATTTCTGGCTCGCAGCAGGCTTGCTGCTTCTGGTTGCCCTGAGTTTTCTGTTGATCCCTGTGTTACGTGGCCGCCGTGCCCAGCGCGAGGAGGATCGCACCGCACTGAATGTGGCGCTCTACCAAGAGCGCGTGGCCGAACTGCAAACCCAGCAGGCCGAAGGCGTGCTTGACGCCGCGCAACTCGACACCGGCCGCGCCGAAGCCGCCCGCGAATTGCTGGCCGACACCGAAGGTGTGGAAGCCCCCCGCGAATCGCGTCTGGGTAAACCGCTGCCGTTGCTGGCCGCGTTTCTGGTGCCGATTCTGGGCCTGGGCTTGTACCTGCACTTTGGTGCCAGCGACAAGGTGGAACTGACCCGCGAATTCTCCCAGCCGCCGGTGTCGCTGCAAGACATGACCCAGCGTTTAGAGCGCGCCGCCGCCGCCCAGCCGGATTCGGCCGAAGGCCTGTACTTCCTCGGTCGCGCCTACATGGCCCAGGATCGCTCCGCCGATGCGGCCAAGGTCTTCGAGCGCGCCGTGGCCCTGGCCGGTCGCCAGCCGGAACTGCTCGGCCAGTGGGCCCAGGCCCAGTATTTTGCCGACAACAAACAATGGTCGCCGAAGATCCAGGCATTGACGGACGAGGCGTTGAAGCTCGACCCGAAAGAAGTCACCAGCCTCGGCTTGCTCGGCATCGCCGCGTTTGAAGGCGAGCGCTATCAGGACGCTATCGACTACTGGGGGCGTCTACTCGCGCAACTGCCCGCGGAAGACAACTCCCGCGTCGCGCTGCAAGGCGGCATCGACCGCGCCACGCAAAAACTCAAGGAAAGTGGCGGCACCGTCGCCCAGGCGCCTAAGGCGGCAACCTTGAAAGTGCGCGTGGATGTGTCCGCTGACGTAAAGGCCAAGGCCCTGCCAGGCGACAGCGTGTTTATCTTCGCCCGTGCCGTGAGTGGCCCGCCGGCGCCGTTGGCGGCCAAGCGCGTCACCGTGGCCGAGTTGCCGATCACCGTCGAACTGGGCGATGCCGACGCGATGATGCCGCAGTTGAAACTGTCCAACTTCCCCGAAGTCCAACTGGTTGCGCGCATATCCCGGGCTGGTCAACCGACCGCCGGCGAGTGGATCGGCCGCAGCCAACCCCTGGCCAGCTCCACCACTGCGTTGCAGCAGCTGACCATCGACAGTCCGGACAAGTAATTCGAGGAAACACCATGACCGCATTCGCACGTATCACCTTGCTCAGCCTGGTATTGGGCCTGAGCGCTTGTGCGGTCCACCGGCCACCGCCTGCGCCGACCGGCCCGACCATCCCGCCGTCGGGCCCATCGACCCAGCCCAGCACCAAACCGTCCGGCCCGGTAACCCCGCCGCCAAAGCCGCTGCCAACCAAGTCCCCGACCTTCGCCCCACCACCGGGCGCCGCCAGCCACTGGGACGGCAAGATGCAGGTGTATGTGCTGGACGAACAACCCGACACCTTCTACCGCCAGCGCACCTACTACCGCTGGAGCAACGGCTGGAGCCGCTCCATCAGCCCCAACGGGCCATGGGAGGAGACGGACGTGCACGGCGTGCCGCCGGGGTTGAGTAAGCAATACGCGCAGTGACAAAAGGCGACCTTTGGGGTCGCCTTTTTTCATCTTGATATTCATTCCTCCAAACACCTGAAATCCCTGTGGGAGGGGGCTTGCCCCCGATCACGGTGTGTCAGTGGTAGATGGGCTGACTGACCCACCGATCTCGGGGGCAAGCCCCCTCCCACAGTGGATCTCTTTAGATATCCAGGCAAGGTGCGCTCTCGTACCGCCGGTTTACCCAAGGTATCTACCTCACCTCACACTGATACGTTGCTTTGAGTCTCTACGCACCCTCTATACTGTCTCGCGACAATTTCCCAGGTGCTGCCAGCCGCCCAATACGGCTGGTGATATACGCAGAGGCTGTTTCAATGGCAGGCAGGTTGATCTATCTCATCGGCCCATCGGGTTCGGGCAAGGACAGCCTGTTGGAGGCCGCGCGTGCGCGTCTGGCCGAGCGCGGTTGCCGCATTGTGCGTCGCGTGATTACCCGCTCGGCGGAAGCGGTAGGCGAGGCGGCGCAGGGTGTGAGCCCCGAACAGTTCGCCGTAATGGAGGCGCAAGGGGCGTTTGCGCTTAGCTGGCAGGCCAATGGTTTGTGTTATGGCATTCCAAAGGTGATCGACGACTGGCTGGCGGCGGGGGAGGACGTACTGGTCAATGGTTCGCGCGCGCACCTGGCGCTGACCCGCGAGCGCTATCCAACGTTGCTGGTGTTATTGCTGACCGTGGATCAGGCGGTGTTACGCGAGCGTCTGGTGGCACGGGGACGGGAAACACTGGCGGATATTGAAAAGCGCCTGGCGCGTAATGCCCGGTTTACGGCGCAGATGCGGGCCGGTGACGGCGCGGGGCTTTTGCTGCTGGATAACTCCGGCCCGCTGGAACATACCGTGGAGCGTTTGCTGTGTTGCCTGGAGCAAGGGCATTCAGCCTGTGCATGAACGCCGGCAGGGCATCGGTAGTTTGAGCGGATGTGTCCCGGCTAATGGGCAACGGGCGTAGTTCAAGGGCTGTTGGTGTGTAGCCGTTTGTTTTATTTCTGTGGATTCAAGCGCTTTTCAGCACGGTCGGTCTGTGTCCGATTGTGAGAAGTGTAATGGGGCTCTTCCTTTAGTTAGCGCGCGTTACCCCGACAGCCCGCTGTTGCAGTGCGAAGCAAATCGGCACTTTCCGAAGGTTTGTCGGCATGAGACGTTAATAAATCGATGCCGATGGGTTCGGCTTGTTTATTAACCTGAGTGAGTGCACTGCCCCATGATTCATGCTGATCGAGTGGTCGCTAAACCCTCCCTTGAAACTTTGCCTATTTCCGACCCAGGCCCGTTCGGTGTGGGCGCCAACAACAAACCGACCTACACCACGGACCAGGCCGGTAAGCAAATCACCCGCGATAATCTGCGCTTTCACGACCGCAACAACGACAAGAGGCTTGAACTTTCCTACGCCGTGGACCCGCAATTCAGCGCCGCGCAGCAACGCCGGGTGCGCCAGGCCGTACAGTCCTGGGAGGACGTGGCCAATATCACGTTCAAGGAGCGAGCAACGGCGGCCGACGGCACGGTCCACATCAAAAGAGACCCGCGTAGCGACCGTGGCGTCGCCACTTCACCCACGCGTTTCACCGCCAGTACCACGGCACGCATCGGCACGCTAAGGGAAAGCACTTCCCCGGCATTGGGCAGTCATTTTTCGCTGACTGCCGTGCATGAGATCGGTCATGCCATCGGTCTGCAGCACCCAGGCAACTACAACGGCGGTGGTGATTACCAGCGGGGCGCGGTGTATGCCGGAGACACCAAGGCGCGCAGTGTGATGAGTTACTGGTCGGAGAGGAACCAGGCGGGTCATGACTTCCACATGCTCAACCCCAGCGCGCCGATGATGGATGACATCGCTGCGGCCCAACGGCTGTACGGCGCTAATCACCAAACCCGCAATACCGACACCACCTATGGCTTCAATGCCAACTGCGAGCGCGAAGCCATGACCCTCAACAGCGCCTCCGACAAGCCCATCTTCTGCGTGTGGGATGGCGGGGGCGAAGACACCTTGGACTTTTCCGGATTTTCCCAGAACCAGAAGATCAATCTGAACGCCGAATCGTTTTCCGACGTGGGTGGCTTGAAGGGCAATGTGTCCATCGCCAAGGGCTGCACGGTCGAGAACGCCATCGGCGGTGCCGGGCGCGATGTGTTGATTGGCAACGAAGCCAGTAATCGGCTCAAGGGCGGGGCCGGTGCGGACACCCTGCGCGGTGGTGGCGGCGCGGATATTTTTTCCTACGACAAGGCCAGCGATTCCACGCCTCAACAACCGGATCTGATCGAGGATTTCACCAGTGGCACCGACAAGCTCGACGTATCCGGCGTGCTCAAGGAGGCCGGGTTGAGCGCCCTGGTATTCACTGAACGTTTCACCGGGCGTGCAGGCGAGGCTGTGCTCAAGCACGATGCGGCCACCGGCCGGTCAAGCCTGCAGATCGACCTGAAGGGCACCGGCAGTGGCGGTTTCCAGGTCAACAGCATCGGCAGGATCACCCCAGGGGATGTGCTGTGGAATGGGCAACAGCCGGAAGTCAAACCCCTCCCCAGGGTGGTGCCGCAACCGACACCCACGCCACCACCAAACGTGAACCCAGACAGCAACGCAACGTTCAGAGACGTGCTGGTCAAGGCGTTGACCCTGTTGATGCAATGGATGCAAAGCTTTCTTCAGTCATCGGGCGCCCGTGGCCAGCGCACCTGAATCTGGGTCAGCCGCTGCGCGTCAGGCCGCAGCCCGCGCCGGGGCCTGACGTGACGCACTGAGGAACCGAAGCAGCGCCACCAGTGGAAACGCGCTGCCCACCAGCATCACCGCCAGCCAGCCGCCGTGTTCGTACACGCTGCTGGCAATCGCCGAGCCGAAGGCGCCGCCGATAAAGATGCTGGTCATATACAGCGCGTTCAGGCGGCTGCGGCTGTTGGCGTCCAGCGCGTAAATGGCCCGCTGGCCGAGGACCATGTTCATCTGCACGCAGAAGTCCAAAACCACACCGGTGACCGCCAGGCCGATCACGCTGTACAGCGGATGCACCAAGGCCGGCAGGAAGCTCAGCGCTGCGAACAGCATTGCCAGCAACGATGCGCGATGGGTGTGACCGGCATCGGCCAGGCGCCCGGCGATGGGCGCGGCGATGGCGCCGATGGCGCCGACCAGCGCGAAAATCGCGATCTGGGTCTGGCTCAAGCCGTGGTTGCGCACCAACTCCAGCGGGGCCGCGGTCCAGAACAAACTGAAGGTGGCGAACAGGCAACCCTGGTAAAAGGCGCGTTGGCGCAACAGCGGTTGTTCACGCAACAAGGTGCCCAGCGAGCGCAGCAGTTGGCCATAGCTGGCGCTGTGATCGGGTTGGCGTTTGGGGATGGTCAGCATCAGCACCACGCTGATAAACACCATCAACGCCGCCGCAGCCATAAACATCGCGCGCCAGCCGAAGTGATCGGCGACCACGCTGGACACCGGCCGCGCCAACAAAATGCCCAACAGCAGCCCGCCCATGATGCTGCCGACCACCCGACCACGGGATTCAGCGGGCGCCAGGTGCGCGGCCAGGGGAATCAGGATCTGCACCGACACCGAGCTGAAGCCGATCAACAGCGACACCAGCAAGAACAGGTTCGGTTGCTCGGTAACCGCCGCGCCCAGCAGGCTGGCAATGGCCACCACAGTGGTGGCGATCATCAATTTGCGGTTTTCCAGCAAGTCTCCCAGGGGCACCAAAAAGAACAGGCCCAAGGCGTAGCCGATTTGCGTAAGGGACACAATCAGGCTGGCCATGGCGGGGGTGAGGCCAATATCCGGCGCGATCAGTTCGATGATCGGCTGCGCATAGTAGATATTGGCGACGATGGCGCCGCAGCAAAACGCAAACAGCATCACCATGCCTCGGGTCATGGTGCTTGTTGAGTGTGGGGTAGCGTTCATGGTGTTCTCATAAAAGCGAAGGAAGATGGCCTGCGAGGGTAAAGGCAAGGCTTTGCGACGAGTAGGCCGCTTGGAATGATAGTACTTATGTCGGCTGATGATACATTCTGAAACATCTACCCAGCCCCCCGCGCAAAACCAATGTGGAAGGGGGCTACACAAGTCTCAAAGGCTGAAATAACTCTGCGGGAGGGGGCTTGCTGTGGTGAGCGGGCTTGTCGAATCGTCGCACCGCCCGCGTTGGGCTGCGAAGCGGCCCCATTCCCGGCGATGTGGTTTTAGCTGACACACCGAGGTGCCTGGGTTTGGGGCTGCTTCGCAGCCCAGCGCGGGGCAAGCCCGCTCACCACAGCAAGCCCCCTTCCACAGTTTTACTGCGTTTGTTCAGTTATTGACCGGAGTAGATCTGGTCAAACACACCACCATCATTGAAGTGGGTTTTCTGTACCGTGCGCCAGTCACCGAAGGTTTTTTCCACCGACAGGAAATCGACTTTGGGGAAGCGGTCGGTGTACTTGGCCAGCACCGCCGGGTCACGTGGGCGCAGGTAGTTGTTCGCGGCGATTTCCTGGCCTTGCGGCGACCACAGGTACTTCAGATAGTCCTCGGCGGCGGCGCGGGTGTCTTTTTTCTCGACCACTTTGTCCACCACCGACACCGGCGGCTCGGCTTCGGCGGATACGCTTGGGTAGATCACCTCGAACTGATCGCGGCCGAATTCACGGGCGATCATTTCCGCTTCGTTTTCAAAGGTCACCAGCACATCGCCGATCTGGTTGGTCATGAACGTGGTGGTGGCGGCGCGGCCGCCGGTGTCCAGCACGGGAGCTTGTTTGAACAGCTTGCCCACAAAGCTCTTGGCTTTCTCTTCGTCCCCGCCGTTCTTGAGTACATAGCCCCAGGCCGACAGGTACGTGTAGCGGCCGTTGCCCGAGGTTTTCGGGTTGGGCACGATCACCTGCACGCCGTCCTTGAGCAGGTCGGGCCAATCTTTCAGGGCTTTGGGGTTGCCTTTGCGCACGATAAACACCGTGGCCGAGGTGAACGGCGCGCTGTTATTCGGCAAGCGCGTGACCCAGTTGTCCGGCACCAGTTTGCCGTTGTCCGCCAGGGCATTGATGTCGGTGGCCATGTTCATGGTGATCACGTCAGCCGGTAGGCCGTCGATCACCGAGCGTGCCTGTTTGCTTGAACCTCCAAAGGACATCTGCAAGGTCAGCTTGTCGTCTGGGTGCTCGGCGTCCCAGTGTTTCTGGAAAGCCGCGTTGTAGTCCTTGTAGAAATCGCGCATCACATCGTAGGACACGTTCAGCAGCGTGACGGGGGCGGCTTGCACGGCACTCGCCAGGGCAATTCCGGCGGCCAGGAGGGAGGCGCTAAGGCGTTTTTTCACTGCTCATTCCTTGTTGTTCGAGAAGAGGGGACAGGCACAATGCCAGCGACTATAGCCGGGGCCGCATAGTCGCTTAAAGATTAAAAAGAACTTTGCTTATTCCACTTTCTTAAACAGATTGCTGCCACAGCGCGAACAGAATGCCGCATTGGGTTCGTGGGTGTTTTTCTGGCACACCGGGCAGTCGGTCTGCAGCTGTTCGCCGCGCATGGCACTGGCCAGTTCGGCGGTGAAAATCCCGGTGGGTACGGCGATGATTGAGTAACCGGTGATCATCACCAGCGACGAAATCACCTGACCCAGCGGGGTCTTGGGCACGATATCGCCAAAGCCGACAGTGGTCAGGGTCACGATGGCCCAGTAGATGCCCTTGGGAATGCTGGTAAACCCGTGTTCCGGGCCTTCGATCACATACATCAAGGTGCCGAACACGGTCACCAGGGTGCACACGCTGACCAGGAACACCACGATCTTCTGCTTGCTGCCGCGCAGCGCCGACATCAGGTAATTGGCTTGCTTGAGGTAGGGGCTGAGCTTGAGCACGCGGAAGATCCGCAACATACGGATGATGCGGATAATCAGCAGGTACTGCGCGTCGCTGTAATACAGGGCAAGGATGCCAGGCACGATGGCCAGCAAATCCACCAACCCATAAAAGCTGAACGCATAGCGCAACGGCTTGGGCGAGCAGTACAGGCGCAAGCCGTACTCGATGGCGAAGATCAGGGTGAAGCCCCATTCGATATAGGCCAGCACGTCGGCGTAGTTCTGGTGCACCTGGTCGATGCTGTCGAGCATCACGATCACCAGGCTGGCCAGAATGATCAGCAGCAAGATCCCGTCAAACCGCCGCCCGGCCACGGTGTCGCTTTGGAAAACCATGACGTAGAGACGCTGACGCCAATCGTTGTTGCTGTCCATAAATCCTGCCCGAGTCGATTTTCGAGCAAGCCTAGGGGGATTCGAAGGGGCTGTCCATGCGCGGTTTCCGAAGCATCCTGCGGCTGGCGAGCACCAGCCAGCACGCGAGGATAAACGGCGCGGTCAGTACCGGCAGGTGCAGGGCGGCGAAGCCTGGCGTCAGCAGGATCGCCAGCAGGATACCGGCCAGGGGCAGCCAGGCCCGACGACTGATCTGGCTCAACGCCAGGGCCGCCAGCGCTGGGTTGTAGCTGTGCAGGCCGAGCAGGGCGTGTGTGGTTTCACCCAACCCCAGGGCGAACAATGCACCGCTGCCAGCACCGATGAAGGCCCACAACACGGCGCGCCGATTGGCCAGCCACAGGCCCAATGCAATCAGGCCGCCGGCCAGTGGCTGATCCAGCAACATGACCTGGGCCAGGCCGGTGAAAGGCGCGCTGAACAGGCCGAAGGCGTCGGCGCTGAGCGTGGCCGCCTCGCCGGGCGTCGCGCGGCCCAGCAGCAGCCAACCTAGACCGACAAAAGGCGCGGTGTAGGCCGGCAAGTCATCGGTCTGGCTGGCGTGTTTCAACCATTGCCGCGTGAGCATAGCGCTGACGCCGCCGCCCGCCAGGATCAATGGCGGCAGCAACGCCGACCACGGCAAGTGCTGGCTGATCAGCAACCCCAGCAGCACGCCGTTGTAGCTATACAAACCGGCCTGGCGCTCGGCTTTGGGATAGCCGCGGCGCTGGGCCGTGAGCAAACCGGCGACGCCACCGAGTAACGCACCGCCGAACAACGCCGGGGCACTGATCAGGATCGCCAGCAGGCACAGCAGGCCGCACAGAGGATGGCGTTGCAGGAAAATCTGGCTGAAGCCGTTGAGCAACGCTTCGGCCCAGTCGGGGCAGGTTGGGTTGTGCATGGTGGGTATTCAGTTGGACTGGGGTGAAACCCATCGGGGGCAAGCCCCCTCCCACACTTGATTGGGTTCACAAAGTCATAGCTGTGAATGCAGTCCAATGTGGGAGGGGGCTTGCCCCCGATGGGGCCGCTACAGACGCTAGATCAACACTTCTATGCGCAGCGAGTTGGTCGACCCCGGCTGCCCGAACGGCACCCCGGCAGTAATCACCAACGTATCCCCACGCTCTGCCATACCCTGGGCCTGGGCAATCTCCAGCGCCGTCGAACACACCTCATCGACCTGACGCAGCCGATCGTTGACCACCGAATGCACGCCCCACGCCACGCTCAAGCGCCGCGCGGTGGACAGGTTCGGCGTCAGGTTGAGGATCGGCGCCACCGGCCGTTCCCGCGCCGCGCGCAAGGTGGAGCTGCCGGACTCGCTGTAGTTCACCAGCACCGCTACCGGCAGGATGCTGCTGATGCGGCGGATCGCGCAGCTGATGGCGTCCGATACTGTGGCTTCCGCTTTGGGCCGGTTGACCTCCAGTTGCGTCTGGTAGTCCGGGCCGTTTTCCACTTGGCGGATGATCTTGCTCATCATCTGCACGGCTTCTAACGGGTAGTCGCCCGACGCGGTTTCCGCCGACAGCATCACCGCATCCGCGCCTTCGGCCACGGCGTTGGCCACATCGGTGACTTCGGCGCGGGTCGGCGCCGGGGAGAAACGCATGGATTCGAGCATCTGCGTGGCCACCACCACCGGTTTGCCCAACTCGCGGCAGGTGCGAATGATGGTTTTCTGGATCTGCGGCACGCTCTCGGCCGGCACCTCCACCCCCAAGTCACCCCGGGCCACCATGATCGCATCGCTCAGGTGGGCGATTTCCCGCAGGTGCTGCACGGCCGAGGGCTTCTCGATCTTGGCCATCAAGAACGCCCGATCACCGATCAGCTCGCGGGCCTCGCGGATATCTTCCGGGCGCTGCACGAACGACAGCGCCACCCAGTCCACACCCAGCTCCAGGCCGAAGCTCAGGTCGCGGCGATCCTTGGCGGTGAGGGGGCTCAGTTCCAACAGCGCTTGTGGGACGTTCACACCTTTGCGATCGGACAATTCGCCGCCGTTCAGCACCGTGGTGTCGATGGCATCCTTGTGTTTGCTGACCACCCGCAGGCGCAGTTTGCCGTCGTCGAGCAACAGATCCATGCCCGGTTCCAGGGCCGCGATGATTTCCGGGTGGGGCAGGTTGACCCGGCGCTCATTCCCCGGGGTTTCGTCCAAGTCCAGGCGCAGCGCCTGGCCGCGCACCAGTTGCACGCAGCCGTCGGCAAAACGCCCGACCCGCAGCTTCGGCCCTTGCAGGTCCATGAGGATGCCCAACGGATAGTTGAGCTGGCGCTCCACCTGACGGATCCACTGGTAGCGCTGGGCGTGATCGGCATGCTCGCCGTGGCTGAAGTTGAGGCGGAAGATATTCACTCCGGCCTCCACCAGCTCGCGGATGTCATCGATACCGTCGATGGCCGGCCCCAGGGTGGCAAGGATTTTGACCTTTTTGTCAGGCGTCATGGTGGGCAGTCTCAAGGATCAGGATGGCGCGGAAGTCGTTGACGTTGGTGCGCGTGGGCTCGGTGACGATCAACCCGTCGAGGGCGGCGAAATAGCCGTAGCCGTTGTTGTTATCCAACTCGTCGCTGGCCGACAGGCCGAGGGCTTCGGCGCGCGCGTAACTGCACGGGGTCATGATCGCGCCGGCGTTGTCTTCGGAGCCGTCGATGCCGTCGGTGTCACCGGCCAGTGCGTACACGCCGGGCAGGCCCTTGAGGCTATCGGTGAGGCTCAGCAGGAACTCCGCGTTGCGCCCGCCACGGCCGTCGCCGCGTACGGTCACGGTGGTTTCGCCGCCGGACAGGATCACGCACGGCGCCGCCAAAGGCTGGCCATGCTGCACGATCTGCCGGGCGATACCGGCATGCACCTTGGCCACGTCCCGCGCTTCGCCTTCCAGATCGCCGAGGATCAGCGGGCTGAAACCGGCCTGGCGCACTTTCACCGCCACCGCTTCAAGGGATTGCTGCGGGCGGGCGATCAATTGGAAATGGCTGCGGGCAAGCACCGGGTCGCCGGGCTTGACGGTTTCCGACGCCGGGTTCTGCAACCAGCTGCGCACCGAGGCGGGCGCGTCGATGCGGTAGCGCTTGAGGATCGCCAGCGCCTGTTGCGACGTGCTCGGGTCGCCGACGGTGGGGCCGGAGGCGATCACCGTGGCCTGGTCGCCCGGCACATCGGAAATCGCGTAGGTGTACACCGTGGCCGGCCACGCGGCCCTGGCCAGACGCCCGCCCTTGATCGCCGAGAGGTGCTTGCGCACGCAGTTCATCTCGCCGATGGTCGCGCCGGACTTGAGCAGGGCTTTGTTGATGGCCTGTTTGTCGGCCAGGCTGATGCTTTCGGCGGGCAGAGCCAGCAAGGCTGAGCCGCCGCCGGAGAGCAGGAAGATCACGCGATCGTTTTCGCTGAGGTTGCTGATCAACGCCAGCACGCGCTGGGCTACCGCCAGGCCGGCGGCATCGGGCACCGGGTGCGCGGCTTCGACCACTTCGATTTTCTTGCAAGGAGCCCCGTGGCCGTAGCGGGTAACCACCAGGCCGGTGACTTCGCCTTGCCAGCAATTTTCGACCACGAGCGCCATGGCGGCGGCCGCCTTGCCGGCACCGATCACGATCACACGGCCGCTACGGTCGGCGGGCAGATAGGGTTCAAGGACTTGCCGGGGGTGGGCGGCGTCGATGGCTGTGGCAAACAGCTCGCGAAGCAGGTGTTGCGGATCGACCGACATAAGCGGGCTCCCGGATATTTTTGTTATTAGACGTGCAGCTATTTCAGCCTTGGCCTAGGAATAGGCCCTACTTTGAAATGGAGCCACCTGTGGGAGGGGGCTTGCCCCCGATAGCGGTCTATCAGCTACAGAAGACATGCTCTCGGGAGCAAGCCCCTCTCACATTTGATCAAGGCATTACTGATCGCGAATCGAGAAATTCGCCATATGCTCCAAGCCCTTGATCAGCGCCGAATGGTCCCAATTCCCGCCCCCCAGCGCATTACAGGTGCTGAACACCTGCTGAGTACCGGCAGTGTTCGGCAGGTTGATCCCCAGTTCTTTGGCACCGGCCAGGGCCAGGTTCAAATCCTTCTGGTGCAGGTTGATGCGGAAGCCCGGATCGAAGGTGCCCTTGATCATGCGTTCGCCGTGTACTTCGAGGATTTTCGACGAGGCAAAACCGCCCATCAGCGCTTCGCGCACCTTGGCTGGGTCGGCCCCGTTTTTGGCGGCGAACAGCAACGCTTCGGCCACCGCCTGGATGTTCAGCGCCACGATGATCTGATTGGCGACCTTGGCGGTCTGGCCATCGCCATTACCGCCCACCAACGTGATGTTCTTGCCCATGGCTTGGAACAGCGGCAGGGCGCGCTCAAAGGTCTGTGGCTCGCCACCGATCATGATGCTCAAAGTACCGGCCTTGGCGCCGACTTCACCGCCGGACACCGGCGCATCGAGGTACTGCGCGCCGTGCTCGTTGATCTTGGCGGCAAAGGACTTGGTGGCGGTGGGCGAGATCGAACTCATGTCGATCACCACCTTGTTCGGCGAGAGCCCGGCGGCCACGCCGTCGGTACGGAACAACACGTCCTCGACCTGTGGGGTGTCCGGCACCATGACGATGATGAACTCGGCTTCCTGAGCCACTTGTTGCGGGCTGGCCAGCGCCACGGCGCCGGCGTCGATCAGTGCTTGCGGGGCCTTGCCGTGGTGCTCGGAGAGGAACAGTTGATGACCTGCTTTTTGCAGGTTGGCGGCCATGGGTTGGCCCATGATGCCGGTGCCGATAAAGCCGATTTTAGCCATGATGAAATCCTCTTGTTATGTGGAAGGGGGGCTTGCCCCCGATGACGGTGTGCCAGGCAAAACAGTGTTGACTGAGCTGCCGCTATCGGGTGCAAGCCTCCTCCCATAGGGTTTTGAGCCAGCCAAGACCCGCTTCGGTGGTGGTCAACGGCTTGTATTCACAGCCGACCCAACCCGTGTAACCGATCCGGTCCAGGTGCTCGAACAGGAAGCGATAGTTGATCTCCCCGGTCCCCGGTTCGTTGCGCCCCGGGTTGTCCGCCAGTTGGATGTGATTGATCTCACCCAGGTGCGCGGCCATGGTGCGGGCCAGGTCACCTTCCATGATTTGCATGTGGTAGATGTCGTATTGCAGGAAAAGATTGTCACTGCCCACCCGCTCGCGGATCGCCAGGGCCTGAGTGGTGTTGTTCAGGTAAAAGCCCGGGATGTCGCGGGTGTTGATCGCTTCCATCACCAGTTTGATGCCCGCCGCTTTCAGTTTGTCGGCAGCGTACTTGAGGTTGGCGACGAAGGTGTCTTCCAGCTGTTGGTCGTCGACACCGGCGGGGCGAATCCCCGCCAGGCAGTTGATTTGCGTATTGCCCAGCACCTGGGCGTAGGCGATGGCCAACGTGACCCCGGCGCGGAATTCCTCGACCCGGTCCGGATGGCACGCCAGGCCGCGCTCGCCGTTGGCCCAGTCACCGGCCGGCAGGTTGAACAACACTTGGGTCAGGCCATGGGCGTCGAGTTGCGCCTTGATCTCGGCAGAGCTGAACTCGTAAGGGAACAGGTACTCCACCCCCTGGAAACCGGCATCGGCGGCCGCTTTGAAGCGAGCGAGAAAGTCCTGTTCGGTGAACAGCATGGACAGGTTGGCGGCAAAGCGCGGCATAGGGTTCTCCTTAATCGAGCAGGGAAATGGCAGTCGGCGCATCGTTGCCGACCAGGGCCAGGTCTTCGAATTCGTTGACGGCGTTGATCTCGGTGCCCATGGAAATATTGGTCACCCGCTCCAGAATAATCTCAACGATCACCGGCACCTTGAATTCTTCGATCATGGCCTCGGCCTGGCGTAAGGCCGGCGCGATCTGGCTGGGTTCGAACACGCGCAGCGCCTTGCAACCCAGGCCTTCGGCGACGGCTACATGGTCCACGCCATAGCCGTTGAGTTCCGGGGCGTTGAGGTTGTCGAAAGACAGCTGCACGCAGTAGTCCATTTCAAAGCCACGCTGGGCTTGGCGGATCAGACCCAGGTAGGAATTGTTCACCACCACATGGATGTACGGCAGTTTGAACTGCGCGCCCACCGCCAGCTCTTCGATCATGAACTGGAAGTCGTAGTCGCCGGACAACGCCACTACTTTGCGGCTCGGGTCGGCCTTGACCACCCCCAGCGCCGCCGGAATCGTCCAGCCCAGCGGGCCGGCCTGGCCGCAATTGATCCAATGGCGCGGCTTGTAGACGTGCAGGAACTGCGCGCCGGCAATCTGCGACAGGCCGATGGTGCTGACGTAGCAGGTGTCTTTGCCGAACACCTGGTTCATCTCTTCGTACACCCGTTGCGGCTTGACCGGCACCGCATCGAAGTGAGTCTTGCGCTGCAGGGTGGCCTTGCGTTGCTGGCAATCATGCAGCCAGGCGCTACGGTCCTTGAGCTTGCCGGCGGCTTTCCATTCGCGGGCCACTTCAATGAACATCGTCAGGGCAGAACCGGCGTCGGACACGATGCCCAAGTCCGGTGTGAAAACGCGGCCGATCTGTGTCGGCTCGATGTCCACGTGGATGAATTTACGGCCTTCGGTGTACACCTCGACTGAACCGGTGTGGCGGTTAGCCCAGCGGTTACCGATGCCCAGCACCACGTCGGACTTGAGCATGGTCGCGTTGCCGTAACGGTGCGAGGTCTGCAGACCGACCATGCCCACCATCAGCGGGTGATCGTCGGGGATCGTGCCCCAACCCATCAGGGTCGGGATCACCGGAATGCCGGTCAGTTCGGCGAACTCCACCAGCAGCTCGCTGGCGTCGGCGTTGATCACGCCGCCGCCGCTGACCAACAGCGGGCGTTCCGCCTGGTCGAGCAGGGCCAGGGCTTTCTCCACCTGTACGCGAGTGGCCAGAGGCTTGGCCAGGGGCAGTGGCTGATAAGCGTCAATGTCGAACTCGATCTCAGCCATTTGCACGTCGAACGGCAGGTCGATTAACACCGGGCCGGGGCGGCCGGAGCGCATTTCATAAAAGGCTTTCTGGAACGCGTAGGGCACCTGGCCGGGTTCGAGCACAGTGGTTGCCCATTTAGTCACCGGCTTGACGATGCTGGTGATGTCCACGGCCTGGAAATCTTCCTTGTGCATGCGGGCACGGGGCGCCTGGCCGGTGATGCACAGGATCGGGATCGAGTCGGCCGAGGCGCTGTAGAGGCCGGTGACCATGTCGGTGCCCGCCGGGCCCGACGTGCCGATGCACACACCGATATTGCCAGCTTTGGTGCGGGTGTAACCCTCGGCCATGTGCGAGGCGCCTTCAACGTGGCGAGCAAGGACGTGATCGATGCCACCCACTTTCTGCAAAGCCGAATACAGCGGGTTGATTGCGGCGCCGGGGATACCGAAGGCAGTGTCCACACCTTCACGGCGCATCACCAGGACGGCGGCTTCGATTGCTCTCATTTTGCTCATGATTTTGGTGCCTCTTGCGTTTTGTAATTGTATACAAGTGGTGTCTGTCCAAAGTGTATTCACGGCGAGCAGTGCAGGTCAACGCATTTTATTCGTGACCGATTGTGCTCGCTAGAACGCATTTTTTCGACGTGTGGTGGGTTTGTTGGAAAATATTGTATACAAAATAGTAAATCATTGTGTTCTATTTGTGCGATCGAGCATCTGATCAATCAGACCTCCATCGCTTTCCCAATAACAAAAGAAGGACGGCACCATGAGCGCTTTAACCTTGAAAACCGCCACTCAACTCGCCAGTCAGGCCCTTACAGCGGGCCGTATGATTGGCGCCGCGCCCCTGACCATCGCAGTGCTCGACAGCGGCGGCCATTTGATCACCCTGCAACGCGAAGACGGCGCCAGCCTGCTGCGCCCGCAGATCGCCATCGGCAAGGCTTGGGGCGCGATTGCGCTGGGCAAGGGTTCGCGCCTGCTGGCGCTGGACGCGCAACAACGCCCAGCGTTTATCGCGGCGCTGAACAGCCTGGGGCAGGGCAGCGTGGTGCCGGCGCCGGGTGGCGTGTTGATTCGCGGTCAGGACGGTGGGGTGCTGGGAGCGATCGGGATTAGTGGGGATACGTCGGATATTGACGAGCAGTGTGCGATCACGGCGATCGAGGGGGTGGGGTTAATGGCGGATGCGGGGGTGTCGGCTTGAACAGTGTGTGACTTTCAGGGCCTCATCGGGGGCTTGCCCCCGATGGGCACCGGCTCTGCGGTGTATCAGTCCGGCTCACAGCCCTTGAGCACCAACCGGATAATGGTCTGCGCCGCCGCTTCATAATCGGCTTCATCCAGCTTGGCCTTGCCGGTCACCGCGGAAATCTGCCAGTCGAAATCGGCATAGGTCTGCGTTGCGGCCCAGATGCTGAACATCAGGTGGTTGGGGTCGATTGCCGCGATCAGGCCGCGATCCACCCAGCTCTGGATGCAGTCGATATTGTGCTTGGCCTGGGCGTTGAGCTGCTCGACCTGTTCGGCGCTCAAGTGCGGGGCGCCGTGCATGATTTCACTGGCAAACACCTTGGAGGCGAAGGGCAGGTCGCGGGAGATGCGGATTTTCGAGCGGATGTAATTGCTCAGCACCACCGCCGGCTCACCCTCGGGGTTGAACGGCGTGGACGCAGCCAGGATCGGCTCGATAATGCTTTCGAGCACCTCGCGGTAGAGGTTGTCCTTGGATTTGAAGTAGTAGTAGACGTTGGGCTTGGGCAGCCCGGCCTTGGCGGCGATGTCGCTGGTTTTGGTCGCGGCGAAGCCCTTGTCGGCAAACTCCTCGCTGGCCGCCCGCAGGATTTTTTCTTTGTTGCGCTCGCGAATGGTGCTCATAAACCAGGGTTTTCCTTGCCAGTGCAGGCGGTCGGGCATGGTAGCACCGGGTATCCGCGAGCCTCAACAATACGCGGCTGGCCCGCTTTCCCTACGTGGCGTTTACCATTACCGTATCGGCTCTTTCGCAATGGGCACTGCTTGATGGACAGCTCTGAAAAAAACGTGATTACGTCACTGGATGTGGCCCGGCATGCTGGGGTTTCGCGTTCGGCGGTGTCGCGCACGTTTACTGCAGGCGCCAGTGTGGCTCCGGCCACGCGGGAAAAAGTGCTGGCCTCAGCCAAGGCCCTGGGCTATCAGGTCAATATGATCGCCCGCACCATGAACAAGGGCAGCAGCAACTTCGTCGGCGTGGTCACCGCCGGCTTTGATAGTGCGTTTCGCGCCAGTCTGCTGAGCCCTATCGCTCACAGCCTGAGCCGTCGTGGCCTGATGCCCTTATTGATGAACGCCGATGACCCGACCCAGCTCGAGCAATCATTGCATGCGTTGCTCAGCTATCAGATCGCGGGGGTGATCCTCACCTCAGCTTCTCCGCCCTTATCGGTGGTCCAGCATTATCTCGACCGAAAGATTCCGGTGGCCATGATCAACCGTGGCCATGAATTGGCCGGGGCCGAAGTCGTGGGCAG
Organism: Pseudomonas rhodesiae; assembly: GCF_013285305.1. NCBI lineage: Bacteria > Pseudomonadati > Pseudomonadota > Gammaproteobacteria > Pseudomonadales > Pseudomonadaceae > Pseudomonas > Pseudomonas rhodesiae. The sequence goes on from NZ_CP054205.1 coordinate 2,139,166, forward strand.
TGATAACCGCGCCGGTGGGTACATGGCCGCCGAAGCCCTGCTCAAGGGGGGTGCGCGGCGCCTGGCGTTTGTCGGCCAGGGCGAGCATAACTTCAGCAGTCGCGAGCGTTGGCTGGGGTTCTCCGAGCGAATGGCCGAGGCGGGGCTTGAGGCGCAGACGGTGTTCAATGAGACCCCGGGTTATCAGGGGGGTATGCAGGCGTTGCTGGCGCTATTCAGTCAGGGCGAAGAACCGGACGGGATTTTTTGTGCAACCGATATGCTGGCGCTCGGGGTGATGGATGGACTGCGCTATACGCTGCACCGCCAAGTACCGCAACAGGTTCAGGTGATTGGCTTCGACGATATCGCCCAGGCCGCGCAACTGGCCTATAACCTGACTACCGTGCGCCAAGACAGCGTGCAACTGGCACACCGTGCCGTCAGTGCCATTGTGGCACGTGGTGAAAACTTCATGCGCATCGCCGAATTCCAGCCGGTGCCCGTTACGTTGATTGAGCGTGGCACCACGAAAATTCAGAAATAAAATTTCAATATTTACTTGAAGTGAAAATTTATTTCGTGTTGTATGAGCAGGAACGGGTGAATGGGTGACCTCGGCGCAGGGCATGCTTTCACTTTTTTTTCCTGACCAATTGCACACGTGTGCAATGGTCTTTGAAGGGTGAGGTTTATGACTCAAGCAATGCTGTTACCAACCCTGGATAGTCTGGCAGAGCGTTATGCCCTGGCCTGTCAGGTTGCGATGGACGCCGCGCGCCGTGGCATGACGTATTACCAGCAGCGCGAGCAATTGAGTGTCGAGCACAAAGCATCAGTGCCTCAGGATGTGGTCAGCATCGCCGACCGCGAGTTGGAGTTGTTTATCAAGGCGCGCTTGGCCGAGCAGTTCCCCGACGACGGGTTTGTGGGTGAAGAGGGCGGTGCCGCTGGGTTGCAAGCGCGCTGCGTGTGGGTTGTGGACCCCATCGACGGCACCAGCTGCTTCGTTAATGGCCTGCATACCTGGTGTGTGTCCATCGGCCTGCTGGTGGACGGCCAACCATGGGCCGGCGCGGTGGCCGATGCCAATCACAACGAGTTGTTCCATGCGTGCCGCGGCCAGGGCGCCTATGTGAATGACACACCGATACGGGTCAGCCCTGCCGCAGATATCCGCTACGGCGTGACCGGTGTCGGTACTTCCCATCGGCGCGGTAAAGAGCATTTCATCCCGTTTCTAAGCGCGTTGTTGGAGGGTGGCGGCATGTTTATCCGCAACGGTTCTGGCGCGCTGATGATCGCCTATGTCGCGGCCGGACGGCTGGTGGGTTACTACGAAACCCACATCAACAGCTGGGACTGTGCGGCCGGGTTGGTGTTGATCAGTGAAGCCGGTGGCCGGTGCAGCGAATTCCTGCGCGGCGATGGCTTGCTCAGCGGCAATCCGTTGCTGGTGGCCAGCCCTCAGGTGTACCCGCAACTGGCTGGATTGATCGGTCCATCACTGGAGGCCTGAACCCGTTCCGCGATCTGCGTTGCAACATACAGCGAATAATAACAATAGGAGACTGTCCGCCATGAAATCCCTGCTGTCCTTGTTCCACGCCGCGCCCTCGCGGCCCTTGGTGGCCGACCCCGATGGACATCGTTTTCGTCGGGTGCGCTGGCTGACCTTTTTATCCATGTCGTTGAGCTATGCGCTGTTCTACGTATGTCGGCTGTCCTTCAATGTGGCCAAACCGGCGTTGGTGAGCCAGAACCTGCTCAGCCCCACCCAACTGGGCATGATCGGTTCCGCTTTGTTCTTCACGTATGCAGTGGGCAAGTTGGTCAATGGCTTCCTGGCCGACCATGCCAATGTGCGGCGCTTCATGATGCTCGGGCTGTTGATCAGTGCGCTGGTCAACGCATGCATGGGCCTGACCACTAACGCGATCATCCTCACCCTGGCCTGGGGCCTGAATGGCTGGGCTCAGTCCATGGGTGTGGGGCCGTGCGTGGTGTCCTTATCGCGCTGGTACGCCGACAAGGAACGTGGGACGTTCTATGGCTTCTGGTCGATTGCCCACAGTTTGGGCGAGGCGCTGACCTACATCGCCGTCGCGGCGGTGATCGTGACCTGGGGTTGGCAATATGGCTATTTTTTGGCGACCACCATGGGGGTACTGGGCATATTGCTGATCTACCTATTCATGTCTGATTCGCCACAGAGCGCAGGCTTTGCCGAAGTGGATGGCGGTCGCGAAGAAGGCTTGCTGCGCTCCGTCGGCAAGTGGGGCGCGCAACTGGCGCTGCTGAAGAATCCGGCGCTGTGGTTGCTGGCCCTGGCCTCCTGCTTGATGTACATCGGCCGCTATGCGGTGATTTCGTGGGGTGTGTTTTTCCTGGAAAACGCCAAGGGCTACAACACGTTGTCGGCCTCGGCGCTGATCTCCATCACCGGTGTGTTCGGTATTGTCGGCACAGGGCTCAGTGGGCTGGTTTCCGACCGCTTCTTCGGTGGCCGACGCCATGGCCTGGCGATTTTGTTTGGCTTGATGAACAGCTTGGCGTTGGGGATGTTCCTGTTCCTGCCCGGTGGGCACTACTGGTTGGATGCGGCAGCGATGATGCTGTTCGGCTTATCCATGGGCGCGCTGCTGTGTTTCCTCGGCGGTTTGATGGCCGTGGATATTGCCGCTAAAAGCGCGGCCGGTGCAGCACTGGGCATGATCGGGATTGCCAGCTACGCCGGGGCGGCGGCCGGTGAAATCCTCACCGGGGTATTGATCGAGCACGGCACCACTCTGGCCCAGGATGGCAGCAAGCTCTATGACTTCAATGCCTTGTCGCTGTTCTGGCTGGGCGCCTCGCTGATCTCGGTACTGATGACGGCCCTGTTTTCCGGCCAAGTTCATCACCGCAAGCGCAAACAACGACCTTTGGTTGAAACACCCATAACGAACTAACTACGTCTAGATTTCAAACTTTTCGAGTGATCGGAAGTCGTACCGCTGCGCGCGTAAAACAGCAAAGTTGTCGTCTCATCCACAATAAAAATAACAGGTGAACTATGAAAAAATTAAGCATTGCGCATCATAAAAAAGTAATAAGGCGATATTCGTTTCTCGGTCTGGTGATTGCGTCGACTACTACCCAGGCGCTGGAGTTGGAGTACCAGCATCAGTACTCGGAAGTCGAGCGTGAACATAAGGACAAGGTGATGCTGACCCAAGCCCTGGACAATGGCCTGGCGTTCTCCTTCGAAGCCGTGATGGCCACCGCGCCTGATAGCGACGGGCAGCCAGGCAAGGCGTTTTCCCGCCTCACCAAGGACGAACTCAAGGCCAAGGTCAAGTACAGCCATAAGTTGGGGGATAAGTGGAAGGTCAAGCCCAAGTTCACCTATGCCGTTGGCGAGGATAAGAAATCTTATAAACCGGCGTTCAAAGTGTCTTACGCCCTCACCGATAAATTCTCCATTACGCCGGGGTATTACCACAAACTCACGCGGTATGACGAAGAAGGCAAGGCTGACAAACATGATGACGCGCTGGAGTTGGGCGCTAAGTACAAGTTCGGGCTATTGTCGGTCGGTATCGGGCGCAAGCAAATTTACAGTAATCAAATTGTGTTCGACGGTACGCGCCGGAATTACAGCAATAAGCTGTTATTCGAATACAAACTGACCAAACATTTCACGCCCTACCTGGAAATGGCCGACGTGTATGTCGACAAGAACACTGACCAACGTCAAGCCCGCTATCGCGTGGGCTGCTCCTATGAATTCTAATGAGAGGAACTCAACCATGACCCTATTCACTCGCACGAGTCTGGCCTTGGCTGCGCTGACGTTGTGTACCGGTCTCCAGGCGGCCGAAGCCAGCCGTTACGTGCTGGAAAAAGCTGTCCAGGTCAGTCGCCACGGTGTGCGCTCGCCCACTGATACCGACAAGTTGGTCAAGGCCACCGGTCGCGCCTGGGCCCCTTGGCTGGTGCGGGACGGCGAGCTGACCGGCCATGGTTACCTGGCCGCCAGTTACATGGGTGCCTGGCAGGCCGCGTATTATCGGGATGCTGGCCTGTTGGCCAATAGCTGCCCGCAACCCGGCAGTCTGGTGGTTGTGGCGAGTCCCAAGCAGCGTACCCGTGCCACCGCCGCTGCATTACTCGATGGTATGTTTCCAGGCTGTGGCGAAAAGGCTCTGGCACGCACCGAGCCGGATCCATTATTCCAGACCGATGAAATGCCTTTCGCCAAGCTCGACCCGGCCATTGCCAAAAAGCAGATCCTGCAAGCGCTGGGCGGCAACCTGCAAACTGCCCAGGAACGTCTGCGTCCGGACCTGGAGCGCCTGAGAGACGCCGTATGCGAAGCCAATAAGGCATGCCCGTTCTTCGACACCCCCTGGGTCTTGAAAGAAGGCGAGGGTGGGCGATTCAAGATCAAAGGCTTGGACAAAGCCTCGTCGATGGCCGAAACCATTCGCCTGCAATACAGCGAGGGCATGCCGCTGGCCGATGTCGGCTTTGGGCATGCCCGCGATGCTGCACAAGTGTCGTCGCTGGGGCGCCTGCACCGTGCCAAATATGACTTCATCAACGACACGCCTTACATTGCCAGCCGTGGCGGTTCACAGTTGATGAACCAGATTGTGCTGGCGCTGGAGCAAGGGACCCCCCTGGAGAAACGTGATCCGTTGGGCAACCCACCGCCGGCGCGGCTGTTGATGCTGGTGGCCCATGACACCAATATCTCGCACTTGCGCACGATGCTCGGGTTTACTTGGCAGTTGGGTGAGTACCAACCGGGCAATATCCCGCCCACCGGCACCCTGGCCTTCGAGCGCTACCGCGACATCCAGACCGGCGAGCGCTTTATCCGCACGCGGTTTATCACTCAAGGCATGGATCAGATACGCGCCTTGCAACGTTTGGACGTCACTCATCCACCGCTGCAAGCCGACTTCGATCAGCCGGGCTGCCAGCACACCCCAGTGGGCACGTTGTGCCCTATGGCGCAATTCGTCGAGCGCACCGGCCTAGCCATCGACCGCACGGCGTTAACGGCTTATCGCTACCCTTGACCCGGCGCGATCCTTCCCGCTCGCTCAGAGCGGGGATGGATCTGTGTGAACTCCCCACTGGAGGAAGTTATGTTCCCTTGCTTCGTACGATTGGCCCCGTTCTTTTTGGTTGGCTTGGTTTCGCTGCAGGCCCACGCCGCATCAGCCGACGGTTATGTGTTGGACAAGGTGGTGCAAGTCAGCCGCCACGGCGTGCGGCCACCCACGGATACCCCCAAACTGGCCAAGGTCACCGGTCGTGAATTGCCCAAATGGTCGGTGCCCGATGGGCAGTTGACCGGCCACGGATACGCGGCGGCCGTGGAGATGGGCCGTTACCGCGGTCAGGTTCTACGCACAGCCGGCCTGTTACCCAATGGCTGCCCGGCGCCTGGCGAAGTATTTGTACGCGCCAGCCCTTTGCAACGCACCCGAGCCACCGCGTCGGCCTTGCTCGATGGTCTGTTTCCAGGCTGCGGGTTGCAACCAAGCGTAGTGCAAGGCGACCAGGATGCGCTGTTCCAGGCCGATAAGATGCCCTTCGCCCGTCTGGATCCACAGCGCGCTGAGGACAGCGTACTCGCACGCATGGGGGGCAGCGTAGCCGGCGCCCAAGCCCGGTATCAAGACGCGCAGCAGCAGTTACGCAAGGTCATCTGCAATGGGATCAGCGCGTGCGCCTATACAGATGAGCCCTGGCAATTGGCCCAGGACGACGACGGGCGCCTGGCGGTCAAGGGCTTGAACACGCAGGCCAATCTGGGTGAGACGTTCCGTCTGGAGTACAGCGAAGGCTTGCCGCTGGACCAGGTTGCCTTTGGCCAGGGCCGCAGTGCGCAGCAGGTGTCCCAGCTGACCGCGTTGACCAAAGCCAAGTACGATTTCATCAACGACAGCCCGTATATTGCCAGCCGTGGTGGTTCTCAATTGATGAACCAGATTTCCCTGGCGCTCAAACAAGGCACACCGCTGACCACGAACGATCCCCTGGGCATGCCGCCTGATGCGCCGTTCACTCTACTGGTCGCCCATGACACCAACATTTCCTACCTGCGGACACTGCTCGGTTTTCGCTGGACCCTGGGTGATTATTTGGAGGGCAATATTCCACCCGTCGGTAGCCTGCAATTCGAGCGCTACAAGCAGGTCGCCACCGGTCGCTATTTCCTGCGGGTGGCGTTCGAGGCGCAATCCCTGGAGCAGATCCGTCAATTGACGCCACTGACCGTCGAACAGCCGCCTCTGCATGCCGATATGCGTGGCGCGGAGGGGTGCGTCGATACCTCCGTAGGGCGGCTTTGCCCCCTGGCCTTGGCGTTGCAACGACTGGATCAAAATATTGATCGCACCGCGCTGACCTCGTACCACTATCCATAAGATCGTTGGCCTTCTATCCTCGGGAGAATTTTCTGAGGAATGGACCATGGCAGGAAGCAGTTTGCTGGCGTTGATCGACGATATCGCCACGGTACTCGACGATGTCGCTCTGATGACAAAGATGGCCGCGAAGAAAACCGCCGGCGTGCTCGGCGACGATCTGGCGCTCAATGCCCAGCAGGTGTCCGGTGTGCGCGCCGAGCGGGAAATTCCGGTGGTGTGGGCGGTGGCCAAGGGCTCGTTTATCAACAAATTGATCCTGGTGCCCACCGCGCTGTTGATCAGCGCCTTCGTCCCCTGGGCGGTCACCCCTTTGTTGATGCTGGGCGGTGCTTTTCTGTGTTTCGAGGGCTTCGAGAAACTGGCCCATAAATTTCTGCACAGCAAGGCCGAAGACCAGGCCGAGCATGAACAGTTGACCAAGGCCGTAGCAGATCCGGCCACCGACCTGGTGGCCTTTGAAAAGGACAAGATCAAAGGCGCGGTGCGTACCGACTTCATTCTTTCGGCCGAGATCATCGCGATCACCCTAGGCACCGTGGCCGCTGCGCCATTGATGCAGCAGGTGGTCGTGCTGTCGGGCATTGCGATTGTCATGACCATCGGCGTCTATGGGCTGGTGGCGGGCATCGTCAAGCTGGACGACCTGGGCCTTTGGCTAAGCCAGAAACCCGGCCAGATGGCCCGCAGCGTCGGTGGCGCCATCCTGCGCGCGGCGCCGTACATGATGAAGAGCCTGTCGGTGATCGGCACGGCGGCGATGTTCATGGTGGGCGGCGGTATCCTGACCCATGGCGTGCCGGTGGTGCATCACTGGATCGAGACGGTCAGCCAGAGCACGGGCGCCGTGGCGTGGTTGATGCCGACGCTGCTGAACGCGGTGGCGGGAATTATTGCCGGGGCCGTAGTCTTGGTGCTGGTCAGCGGAATAAGCAAGGTTTGGAAAGCCCTCAAGGCTTGAATTGCAGGCACAAAAAAGGCCATTCATAAATGGCCTTTTTTGTGGGGGTTGCTTACTCGGCAATCTGCAACTTGCGCGATTCGGTGTAGATGTAGCGCACCTTTTCATACTCAAACGGCGAATTCATCTGACCGTAGCGGAAGCTGGTCTGGTAGCGCTTGTCCACCGCGCGCAGGGCCCAGATTTCCGGGTGGTTGGAGCTGACTTCGGAGACGTTGAGGAAGTTGATCTGCGACTCGGCGGTGTAATCCACCAGCAAACCAGCGGTGTCGCGCAGGTTCGACGGGCCGAAGATCGGCAGTACCACGTATGCACCGCCAGGCACGCCATAGAAACCCAGGGTCTGGCCGAAGTCTTCGCTCTGGCGCGGCAGGCCCATGGCGGTGGCCGGGTCCCACAGGCCAGCGATGCCGACGGTGGTGTTGAGCAGCAGACGCCCGGTGGTTTCCAAGGAACGGTGGCCCTTGAGTTGCAACAGACTGTTCAACAGGTTGGGCACATCGCCCAAGTTGTTGAAGAAGTTACTCACGCCGGTGCGCAGGAAACTGGGGGTCACGTAGGTGTAACCGTTGACCACGGGCAGGAACACCCATTGGTCGAAACGGTAGTTGAAGTGGTAGACGCGACGGTTCCAGGACTCCAGCGGGTCATACACATTGAGGGCGGTGAGCGAGGAGCGCTCGAACTCGCGCTGGTCCAGGCCGGGGTTGAATTTAAGCTTGGTCAGCGGTTGCTTGAAACCGTCATCACCCAGCTGCGTCGGCTCGTGAGCCTTGCTGTTATCGGCATTGGCCACGCCCGCGCACATCAGGGCAGCGAGCAGCAGAAGATATTTAGCCACGGAAGAACTCCAGCATGGCGTCGGCGTTGACGCGGTAATTGAGGTTGCCGCAGTGGCCGCCCAGGGGGTAGACGGTCAAGCGATCGCCGAAGGTTTTACGCAGGAAGCCCAGGTCGCCCGGGCCCAGGATCACGTCGTCGGCGTTGTGCATGACGGCGATTTTCGGGCTGGCGTGCAGGTAGTCCTTGAGCGCGTACAGGCTGACCTGGTCGACCAGTTGCAACAGGCTGCCGCCGTCGGAGCGGGCGCGCCACATTGGAATCACTTGTTCGGTGAGGTAGCAATCGAAGTCGCATTGCAGCGCGCGCTTGAGGAACGGCGTCAGGCTGGTGCCTTCGGTGATCGGGTATTTCGGCGGGATGATCAGGCCGCGACGGTTGATCAGGTCCGAAGTGAAGGCGATATCGGCCGCCGAGAAGCGGAACGAGGTGCCGATCAGCATGGCCATCTGTTCGTTGGTCAGGTGCTGCTTGGACTGCTGGAAGTCGTAGAGCAGGGCGTCATTGAGGTCGATGTAGCCCTTTTGCTGGAAGTAGCGGGTCAACTTGTTCAACACCAGTTCATAGAAGGTGGTGGTGTTGTTGATGCCCTTGACCTCGGTCTGGACCAATTTGTCGAGGTTGGTGATCGAGGTGTAGAGGTTCACCGGCGGGTTGAGCAGCAGCACTTTCTTGAAATTGAAGCTGCGACGGGTCTCGTCCAGTTTGCTCACGAACGCCGCATCCAGAGCGCCGAGGCTGTAGCCGGTGAGGTAAAAGTCGGTGACCGGCAACGAAGCGTTCTGGGCGCGCACGGCTTGCATTACGCGGTACATGTCCTCGGCGTCTTCCTGACTGATGCCGGGGGTGGCGAAGCGCGATGCCGAGGCGATGAAGTCGAAGCTGGTGGGCGACGACAGTTGCACCACATGGTAGCCGGCCTGGTAGTACAGCTTTTTCAGGTACTCGTTGAGGCTGCTGTCATAGCGCGCGCCGGTGCCGGCGATCAGGAAGATCAACGGCGCGGCGCGGTCTTGCTTGGCGATACGGTACGTGAGTTTCTTCACCGCCCAGAAATTGTCCGGCAGGCTGAACTCGCGCTCCGGGCGCATATTCAGGGTGTAGTCGGACTGGTTGATTTCGTCGTCGGTCGGCAGCTTAGGCCGAAGGTCTGGCGGGGTCGTGGCGATGGTCGCTTCGAACGGGTTGGTCAAAGGGTAGCCATAGCTGGCTTGGTCGATATCGACGGCCAGTGCTGACGCACTCAAAAAAAGGCTGCCCAGTAAGGCAGCACAGCGCAAGGAACGGAGCATGACTTAATCCCTAAGAGGAAACGTGCTGAATGAAGTTCGCAGGCTATGACCACCGCCGTACCACCGAAGTGCCAGCACTCGGTGCGAAAAGTCGGAAAAAACCGTCGGAGTCGGGGTAATAGTAGCCAGACGATACACTTTGCCAGCCCCTGCTGAACACTAATTGTGTGTATGCACCTTGCTAAAGGCCGTTGGCGCATTAAGCTGAGCGCCGTTTTTGCCTTTCGGAGTGCTCCATGTCCCGTCGTTTGCCATTGATTCTGCTGCTTATTGCCTTGCCACTTTGGCTGGCTGCCAGCTATGCCGCGCGTTATGGCTTTATGGAGGACGGCCGGTGGGTCGGCATTTGCGTCGACGAGGCCAGTCGCTGGGAATGCCAGTTGCGCTCGAACCTGGGCTTGATGATCCATTTCAAAGTGCTGGGCTGGGCGGCGCTGGTGACCTCGGTGCTCGCATTTTTCGTAGCGGGCCGCACTGGGTGGGGCCTGGCGGTAGCGGGGCTGGTGTTCGGGCTGCCGGCGCTGGCGTTGTACAACACAACCTTTGCGGTGTTTGCGGTGGTGATTGCGGGGTTGCGGTTGGTCAGGCAGCCTCGGGGCGTTTGATCGGGTCAATCGGGGGCAAGCCCCCCTCCCACATTCGCCGCTATTCACAATTGGAAATGTGTATACCCAATCAAGTGTGGGAGGGGGCTTGCCCCCGATCGCAGTCTTAAGCCCTGCGCACCCGCAAGCAGCGCCACAACGCGACCACCATCAATCCGCTGACCACCGCCCAACCCCACGCCTGCTGGTTCAGCAAGCCTTCACGGAATAGCTGCGGCGCAATGCCGGCGCCGATAATGAAGGTCAGCAGCGCAATCTCCCGCCGTGGGCCGGTTACCGGGCGTGCCAGGTACACCAGCGCCGGCAATACCAGTGCGGCGCTGGGGAAACTGCGATAGCGCGGATCGAACACCAGCGCCAGCATCATGACCGCGCCCGCGAAGCCGGCGAATGCCACCAGCCAGCCCGCTCGTTGTTCCAGCCAATTGAACATGCGCCCACGCCACCCTTCGCGAGCGCTCAGGGCCAGCGCGGCATGGGCCAACACCAGCAGGTTCAGCGCCAGCAGCAGGCCAGCCCACACCCACTCATCGTTGAAGCGCGCAGTCAGGCGGGTCAGCTCGGCCCAGGTGCCGATCGAGCATGCCGCGATAGCGCCCAGTAAAGGCAGAGCCAGCGCGGCACGGGGGCTGCGAACGCGACCGCCAAGCACCAACGTGCTCAGCAGGATCACGCCGCCGACGCCCAGCCACAACGGCCAGTACGGCACATTGCTCACTGGGCCGGCGAGGATGCCTTTGTCCTGGCGATCGGCATCAAACAGGCCCCAGTAACCACCCACGGCGCCTTCGCTGGCGCGCTTCCACGGCTGGTCAAAGGCTTCAATCAGGTTGTAGTGCCAGCCGTTGGCCTCGGCCATGGCGACGAAGCCGCGCATGAACTTGGCTTCGTTGACCCGGCTCGGCACCGCCGTCTCGCGCTGGCGGCCTTCGCTGGGCCAGCCGGTTTCGCCGATCAGCACGTCTTTGGGCGCGAACTTGTTGCCGAAGGTCTGTCGTACATCGCCCACATGTTTGAGCGCCTGGTCGATACCGGACGGATCGTCTTCCCAGTAGGGCAGCAGGTGAATGGTCAGAAAATCCACCGCTGGGGCGATTTCCGGGTGTTGCAGCCAGAATTCCCAGACGTCGGCGTAGGTGACCGGTTGCTGGATCTGGCTTTTGACTTTCTGGATCAGCTTCACCAGTTGCCCGGCGGTGACTTCCTTGCGCAGCAGCGCCTCGTTGCCGACGATCACAGCGCTGACCACATCCGGGCTGGCGTTGGCCGCGGCGATCAACAGGTCGACTTCCTTTTCGGTGGCTACCGGGTCGGCGCTGACCCACGCGCCGATCATCAGCTTCAAACCGTGCTTGCGCGCCAGGGCCGGCAAGCCTTCCAGGCCAGTCATGGAGTAGGTGCGAATGCATTCGAAGCGGGTAGCCAGCAAGGCCAGGTCGGCGTCCATGCGCGCCGGGCGCAGTGTGAACGGCTGGTCAAAGGGGGACTGGTCTTTGTCGAACGGTGTGTAGGACGCACATTGCAGCTTGTGGCTGGCGCTGGCGACGTCCGGCAGCACCACCGGTCGGCCGAGGCCGTACCAGTAGCCGACAAGGGCCAGCAGGCCAAGGATCAGGGCGAATACATAGGGCAGGGCAGGGAAGCGGGCAGTCGCGGTCATGGTCGGCTTATCTGGAAAGCAAAGGCGCGCATCTTACCTGCAATTGTGCGTCTCAAGGAGGACCGCACGATTTTGACATGCAAAGTTCGGGCGGGTTTTTGAACGCTCGTTCAGCAAAGCGCCCTACTGGCTATGTGATGTCGTTTCCTGCTTGTAAGAGGTCGCTGACAGAGCAGGTCGAAGGCCGGCGCAGGCCGATGATCCAAGGGTCAGCACTCCACTGATGTCGCAGCCGCTGGATCGATGCGCGTGAAAGGGGCGCGGTGCACTACACAACAACAGGTTGACGTCGCTCGGCATCCGCCGAGCGCAGCACTTTCGGGGAAGTACGATGAAGATGCGACGACTCTTGGGCGCAGCTGCCACTTTGGTAGTTGCGATGAGCTCTACACTGGCCAGCGCCGACAGCAAAACCCTGAGCATCGGTTACGTGGACGGTTGGTCCGACAGCGTAGCCACCACCCATGTGGCGGCCGAGGTGATCAAGGAAAAGCTCGGGTATGACGTGAAACTGCAGGCGGTTGCCACCGGGATCATGTGGCAGGGCGTAGCCACCGGCAAGCTCGATGCCATGCTCTCGGCGTGGTTGCCCGTGACTCACGGTGAATACTGGGCCAAGAACAAAGACAAGGTTGTCGACTACGGTCCTAACTTCAAGGATGCCAAGATTGGCTTGATCGTGCCGGAGTACGTCAAGGCCAAGTCCATCGAAGACCTCAAGACCGACACCACCTTCAAGAACAAAATCGTCGGTATCGACGCCGGATCGGGCGTAATGCTCAAGACCGACGAAGCCATCAAGCAGTACGGCCTCGATTACAAGCTGCAAGCCAGCTCGGGTGCGGCGATGATTGCCGAACTGACCCGTGCCGAAGACAAACAGGAATCCATCGCCGTCACCGGTTGGGTGCCGCACTGGATGTTCGCCAAGTGGAAACTGCGCTTCCTCGAAGATCCAAAAGGCGTTTATGGCGCTGCTGAGACCGTCAACAGCATCGGTAGCAAAGGCCTGGAAGCCAAGGCGCCGGAAGTTGCGGCCTTCCTGAAAAAATTCCAGTGGGCCTCCAAGGACGAAATCGGCGAAGTCATGCTCGCTATCCAAGAGGGCGCCAAGCCTGACGCCGCAGCCAAGGATTGGGTTGCCAAACACCCTGAGCGCGTAGCCGAGTGGACCGGTAAATAACCCCCGAGATCCTGTTACAACCCCTGTGGGAGGAGGCTTGCCCCCGATAGCGGAGTGTCAGTTTTCAATGATCTGACTGACTCATCGCCATCGGGAGCAAGCCCCCTCCCACATTAATTTCTGTTTCCTGCAAATCTTCATTCGCGTCGTCAATCCCTCGCTACACTCGATCTACTACTAAGGTCGTCTGGAACCTGTGCCACAGCCGCATACAGTGGCTACGTTCCAATAATAAAAAAGCTGTGCTGCGAGGATAAAAACAATGAACGACAGCATTTACCTATCGATTCAAAACAGCCCGCGCTTCAAGGAGCTGGTGAGAAAAAGGGAGCGGTTTGCCTGGATTCTCTCGGCCATCATGCTAGGGCTCTACTCCGGTTTCATCCTTTTGATCGCCTACGGGCCACAAGTGCTGGGGGCCAAGCTCAGCCCTGGTTCGTCGATTACCTGGGGCATCCCCCTGGGCGTCGGGTTGATCGTCTCCGCGTTCGTCTTGACCGGCATTTATGTGCGTCGGGCCAATGGCGAGTTTGACGATCTCAACAATGCGATTCTCAAGGAGGCTGCGCAATGATCCGTCGTCTACTGGCAGTATTCGGCGCTTCGCTTTTTGCTCCCGCCCTGTGGGCGGCCGACGCATTGACCGGTGAAGTGCACAAGCAACCGCTGAACGTCTCGGCCATCGTGATGTTTGTCGTCTTCGTCGGTGCAACCCTTTGCATTACTTACTGGGCCTCCAAACGCAATAAATCGGCGGCCGACTACTACGCGGCCGGCGGCAAGATCACTGGTTTCCAGAACGGTCTGGCAATTGCTGGCGACTATATGTCGGCGGCCTCGTTCCTGGGGATCTCCGCGCTGGTGTTCACGTCCGGCTACGATGGGCTGATCTACTCGATCGGCTTTCTGGTGGGCTGGCCGATCATTCTGTTTCTGATCGCCGAGCGCCTGCGTAACCTGGGCAAATATACCTTTGCCGACGTGGCGTCCTACCGTCTGGGCCAGACCCAGATCCGCAGCCTGTCGGCCTGCGGTTCGCTGGTGGTGGTGGCGTTCTACCTGATTGCGCAGATGGTGGGGGCGGGCAAGCTGATCCAGTTGCTGTTCGGCCTGGATTACCATGTGGCGGTGATTCTGGTGGGCATCCTGATGTGCCTGTACGTGCTGTTCGGCGGCATGCTGGCGACCACATGGGTGCAGATCATCAAGGCGGTGCTGTTGCTGTCGGGTGCGTCGTTCATGGCGCTGATGGTGATGAAGCACGTCAACTTCGATTTCAACACGCTGTTCTCCGAGGCGATCAAGGTTCACCCTAAAGGTGAGGCGATCATGAGCCCAGGCGGCCTGGTGAAAGACCCTATCTCTGCATTCTCCCTGGGCTTGGCGCTGATGTTCGGCACCGCCGGTTTGCCGCACATCCTGATGCGTTTCTTCACGGTGAGCGATGCCAAGGAAGCGCGTAAGAGCGTGCTGTATGCCACGGGCTTTATTGGTTACTTCTACATTCTGACCTTTATTATCGGTTTCGGCGCGATCCTGCTGGTCAGCACCAATCCGGCGTTCAAGGATGCGGCAGGCGCCTTGCTGGGCGGTAACAACATGGCGGCGGTACACCTGGCCAATGCGGTGGGTGGCAGCATCTTCCTGGGCTTTATCTCGGCCGTGGCGTTTGCCACCATCCTGGCCGTGGTGGCCGGTTTGACCCTGGCGGGTGCATCGGCGGTGTCTCACGACCTGTATGCCAGCGTGATCAAGAAAGGCAAGGCCAACGAGAAGGATGAGATTCGCGTGTCGAAGATCACCACCGTGGCCCTGGGTGTATTGGCAATCGGCCTGGGTATCCTGTTCGAAAGCCAGAACATCGCGTTCATGGTCGGCCTGGCATTCTCCATCGCCGCCAGCTGCAACTTCCCGGTGCTGCTGCTTTCCATGTACTGGAAAAACCTCACCACCCGTGGCGCCATGATCGGCGGTTGGCTGGGTCTGGTCAGTGCCGTGGGCCTGATGATCCTGGGGCCGACCATCTGGGTCTCGATCCTGCACCATGAAAAAGCCATCTTCCCGTACGAGTACCCAGCACTGTTCTCGATGATCATCGCGTTCATCGGTATCTGGTTCTTCTCCATCACCGACAAGTCGGCGGCGGCAGAGAAAGAGCGTGCGCTGTACTTCCCGCAGTTTGTGCGTTCGCAGACTGGCCTGGGGGCGAGTGGGGCAGTGAATCATTGATGTAGCCGCAAGTGGCAAGCCTCAAGCTGTAAGTTAGAAGCGGTGCTGTGTAGAGAGATACCCCTGTGGAGATACAGGGGTATTTTTTTGCTTGCGGCTTATAGCTGGAAGCTTGCAGCTCACTAAATTCCAGCCAAAAAAAACGGCCTCATCAGGAGGCCGTTTTTTCTGGCTGGGATTTAGTGCCGATCTTCCAGCTTGGTGATATCACGCGACTCGTAGCCGGTGTACAACTGGCGCGGGCGGCCAATCTTGTAAGGGCTGGAGAGCATTTCTTTCCAGTGGGAGATCCAGCCCACGGTCCGCGCCAGGGCGAAGATCACGGTGAACATGCTGGTTGGGATGCCGATTGCCTTGAGGATGATCCCCGAGTAGAAGTCGACGTTCGGGTACAGGGAGCGTTCGATGAAGTACGGGTCGGTCAGGGCGATCTCTTCCAGGCGCATGGCCAGTTCGAGTTGCGGATCGTTCTTGATGCCCAGTTCCTTCAACACTTCGTCGCAGGTCTGCTTCATAACGGTGGCGCGTGGGTCGCGGTTCTTGTAAACGCGGTGACCGAAGCCCATCAGCTTGAATGGATCGTTCTTGTCCTTGGCCTTGGCGATGAAGGTGTCGATGTTCGAGACATCGCCGATTTCATCGAGCATGGTCAACACGGCTTCGTTCGCACCGCCGTGGGCAGGGCCCCACAGTGCGGCGATGCCGGCGGCGATACAGGCGAACGGGTTGGCACCCGAGGAGCCCGCCAGGCGCACGGTGGAGGTGGAGGCGTTCTGCTCGTGGTCGGCGTGGAGGATGAAGATCCGGTCCATGGCCTTGGCGAGCACCGGGCTGATCGGTTTGATCTCGCACGGGGTGTTGAACATCATGTGCAGGAAGTTTTCCGCGTACGTCAGGTCGTTGCGCGGGTACATCATGGGTTGACCCATGGAGTACTTGTAAACCATTGCGGCCAGGGTCGGCATCTTGGCAACCAGGCGGATCGCGGAGATTTCGCGATGCTGCGGGTTATTGATGTCGAGGGAGTCGTGATAGAAGGCCGACAGGGCGCCGACCACGCCGCACATGACAGCCATCGGGTGGGCGTCGCGACGGAAGCCGTTGAAGAAGGTCTTCAACTGCTCGTGAACCATGGTGTGGTTCTTGACTGTGCTGACAAACTGGGCTTTCTGCTCGGCTGTTGGCAATTCGCCATTGAGCAGCAGGTAGCAGGTTTCCAGGTAGTCCGACTTTTCTGCCAATTGCTCGATCGGGTAGCCCCGGTGCAGCAAGATGCCATTGTCGCCGTCGATATAGGTGATCTTCGACTCGCAAGAGGCGGTCGACATGAAGCCTGGGTCGAAAGTGAAACGGCCCGTGGCCGTCAGGCCCCGTACGTCGATAACATCGGGACCAACGGTGCCGGTTAAAATGGGCAGCTCGACGGGGGCTGCGCCCTCGATGATCAACTGCGCTTTTTTGTCAGCCATGTGGCCTCCTATTTATGCTTCAAATCATCAGACAGACCCCCCACGCAGGGCCCGCACCACTATAGTGAGATAAATTCAGATGTCAATTTGCCTAAAGTCTTGCTCCAGAAGGCTTTAACCGGACTTTTTCGTCGAAATTGCCTGCCATTTACGCCTTTTATCCCGCCAGCGCAATCCGCTATTAGGGTGAGGAGCGCGCGTTGTCATTAGTAACCTAACTGTCTATACTCGGCCACCGACCGCCAAGGGCTTTTGGGCTTGCTTTCATTGGGGGTCGCACTCCCTGGGTGGTGCTTACCTGACCAGTGCACTCCCCTACAACTTTGCCCTGATTGTTAGGGGCTCTTCAGTGTGAAAAAAAGCCGTGAAGAATAGCCAACGACCTGTAAACCTAGACCTAAGGACCATCAAACTCCCCATCACCGGCGTTACGTCGTTCCTGCACCGTGTTTCCGGCATCATCCTGTTCCTGGGCTTGGGCATCATGCTTTATGCATTGAGCAAATCCCTGGGTTCCGAGGAAGGTTACGCCGAGGTGAAGGCATGCTTGACCAGCCCGCTGGCCAAGTTCGTAGCATGGGGCCTCCTGTCCGCTCTGCTGTATCACCTGGTAGCCGGTGTGCGCCACTTGATCATGGACATGGGCATCGGTGAGACGCTGGAAGGCGGCCGCCTGGGCTCGAAAATCATCATCGCCATTTCCGTGGTGCTGATCGTTCTCGCAGGAGTTTGGATATGGTAACCAGCGTTACGAACCTATCGCGTTCGGGCCTCTATGATTGGATGGCGCAGCGTGTGTCTGCGGTTGTTCTCGCGGCTTATTTCATTTTCCTGATCGGATACCTCGTCGCAAACCCGGGCATCGGCTATGAACAATGGCATGGCCTGTTTTCCCACAATGCGATGCGAATCTTCAGTCTGCTGGCCCTTGTAGCCCTGGGCGCTCACGCCTGGGTCGGCATGTGGACCATCGCTACCGACTACCTCACGCCGATGGCGCTGGGCAAGTCCGCGACTTCAGTACGTTTCCTCTTCCAGGCAGTATGCGGCGTCGCGATGTTCGCTTACTTCGTCTGGGGTGTGCAGATTCTTTGGGGTATCTGAGTCATGGCTAACATTCCAACTATTTCCTTCGACGCCATCATTATTGGTGGCGGCGGTGCCGGCATGCGCGCTGCGCTGCAGCTGGCCCAGGGCGGTCACAAGACTGCCGTGATCACCAAGGTATTCCCGACACGTTCCCACACCGTGTCCGCCCAGGGTGGCATCACCTGCGCCATCGCTTCGGCCGACCCGAACGATGACTGGCGCTGGCACATGTACGATACCGTCAAGGGTTCCGACTACATCGGTGACCAGGACGCTATCGAATACATGTGTCAGGAAGGCCCGGCAGCGGTGTTCGAACTGGACCACATGGGTCTGCCGTTCTCCCGTACCGAGCAAGGCCGTATCTACCAGCGTCCGTTCGGCGGCCAGTCGAAGGATTACGGTAAAGGCGGGCAGGCCGCCCGTACTTGCGCCGCTTCCGACCGTACCGGCCACGCGCTGCTGCACACGCTTTATCAGGGCAACCTGAAAGCCGGTACCACGTTCCTGAACGAGTACTACGCTGTCGACCTGGTCAAGAACGCCCAAGGCGAGTTCGTCGGTGTGATCGCTATCTGCATCGAAACCGGTGAAACCACCTACATCCGCGCCAAGGCTACCGTGCTGGCAACCGGCGGTGCAGGCCGGATCTACGCCTCGACCACCAACGCCCTGATCAACACCGGCGACGGCGTGGGCATGGCCCTGCGTGCTGGCGTGCCGGTGCAAGATATTGAAATGTGGCAGTTCCACCCGACCGGTATTGCCGGCGCCGGCGTTCTGGTGACCGAAGGTTGCCGTGGTGAAGGTGGTTACCTGATCAACAAGCACGGCGAGCGTTTCATGGAGCGCTATGCTCCGAACGCCAAGGACCTTGCCGGTCGTGACGTTGTTGCCCGTTCGATGGTTAAAGAGATCATCGCTGGCAACGGTTGCGGTCCGAATGGCGACCACGTAATGCTCAAGCTCGATCACCTGGGCGAAGAAGTGTTGCACAGCCGTCTGCCAGGCATCTGCGAACTGTCCAAGACCTTTGCGCACGTTGACCCGGTTGTTGCTCCGGTCCCGGTTGTTCCGACTTGCCACTATATGATGGGCGGCGTGCCGACCAACATTCATGGTCAAGCGATCACTCAGGACGCCGATGGCGTCGACGCGATCATCCCTGGTCTGTTTGCAGTGGGTGAAGTGGCGTGCGTATCGGTTCACGGTGCCAACCGCCTGGGCGGTAACTCGTTGCTCGACCTGGTGGTATTCGGTCGCGCCGCTGGCCTGCACTTGGAAAAGGCCCTGAGCGACGGCATCGAATACGATGACGCCACCGACGCCAACATCGAGGCCGCCCTGGCGCGCCTGTCCGCTCTGAACGAGCGTACCGATGGCGAAGACGTGGCAACCCTGCGTCGCGAGCTGCAAAGCTGCATGCAGAACTACTTCGGTGTATTCCGTACTGGCGAATACATGCAGAAGGGTATTGCCCAGCTGGCCGACCTGCGCAAGCGCATCGCCAACGTCAAGATCAACGATAAGAGCCAGGCGTTCAACACCGCTCGTATCGAAGCCCTTGAGCTGCAAAACTTGCTGGAAGTGGCCGAAGCGACCGCGATTGCCGCCGAGGTTCGTAAAGAATCCCGTGGTGCTCACGCTCGTGAAGACTATGAAGACCGCGACGACGAGAACTGGCTGTGCCACACCCTGTACTTCCCGGGGGAAAAGCGCGTTGCCAAGCGTGCCGTGAACTTCTCGCCGAAAACGGTTCCGACGTTTGAACCGAAGATTCGGACTTACTAAGGGTGGCTGCCATGTTGAAAGTCAGTGTTTATCGCTACAACCCTGATCAGGACGCTGCGCCGTTCATGCAGGAATTCCAGGTCGATACCGGTGGTAAAGACCTGATGGTGCTGGACGTGCTGGCCCTGATCAAAGAGCAGGACGAAGGTTTCTCCTATCGTCGCTCTTGCCGTGAAGGTGTCTGCGGCTCCGACGGCATGAACATCAACGGCAAAAACGGCCTGGCGTGCATCACGCCGCTGTCCGCCGTGGTGAAAGGCAACAAGCTGATCGTTCGTCCACTGCCAGGTTTGCCGGTTATCCGTGACCTGGTCGTCGATATGAGCATCTTCTACAAGCAATACGAGAAAGTTAAGCCGTTCCTGCAGAACGACACGCCGGCCCCGGCCATCGAGCGTCTGCAGTCCCCGGAAGAGCGCGACAAGCTCGACGGTCTGTACGAGTGCATCCTGTGCGCCTGCTGCTCGACCTCCTGCCCGTCCTTCTGGTGGAACCCGGACAAGTTCCTGGGTCCAGCTGCCCTGCTGCAAGCGTACCGCTTCCTGGCAGACAGCCGTGACACCAAGACGTCCGAGCGTCTGGCTTCGCTGGATGACCCGTTCAGCGTATTCCGCTGCCGCGGGATCATGAACTGCGTCAACGTATGTCCCAAAGGCCTGAACCCGACTAAGGCCATTGGTCACATCCGTAACATGCTGCTGCAAAGCGGCGTGTAACTGACGTTGTAACAAAGCAGGACCGTTGTGCCCGTAAATGCTGCGGCGCAGGCTTCAACCGGCGCCGTAGTTTTAACTTGAGCAGCGACTTACAAAGCCGCGGCTCTTATTTTGAAGAAATGAGACAAGCAGGGGCATTCGGGTTGGTACCCGAACTATCAGCGTGATCCTAAGTGGCTTGTTTTGGTCGCTGCACTTGGCCTTTTGCAAGCAAACTCGGTGTTTTCGCCGGTGGTGTCCCCAAATCGAGGGTGACCAAGCATGCAAGAAAGCGTGATGCAGCGCATGTGGAACAGCGGCTATCTTTCAGGTGGTAACGCTGCCTATGTGGAAGAGCTTTATGAGCTCTACCTGCACGACCCTAACGCTGTGCCAGAAGAATGGCGCACCAAATTTCAGACGTTGTCTTCAGACGGCAACGCTGCCACCGATGTATCGCATGCAACAATTCGCGATCAGTTTGTGCTGCTGGCAAAGAACCAGCGCCGCGCCCAACCGGTTTCCGCCGGCAGCGTGAGCAGTGAGCATGAGAAGAAGCAAGTTGAAGTACTGCGACTGATCCAGGCCTACCGGATGCGTGGCCACCAGGCTGCCCAGCTTGACCCGCTGGGGCTCTGGCAGCGTCCTGCACCGGCTGACCTGTCGATCAATCATTACGGCTTGACCAATGCCGATCTTGATACGACCTTCCGTGCCGGCGACCTGTTCATCGGCAAAGAGGAAGCGAGCCTACGCGAAATTCACGAAGCGTTGCAGCAGACATATTGCCGCACCATCGGCGCCGAGTTCACGCACATCACCGATTCCGAACAGCGCCAGTGGTTCCAGCATCGCCTGGAAGGTGTGCGCGGCCGTCCGGCGCTGTCCGCCGACGTTCGCAGCCACCTGCTTGAGCGCGTGACCGCTGCCGAAGGCCTGGAAAAATACCTGGGCACCAAATACCCGGGCACCAAGCGTTTCGGTCTGGAAGGCGGTGAAAGCCTGATCCCGATGCTCGACGAGCTGATCCAGCGTTCCGGTTCCTACGGCACCAAGGAAGTCGTGATCGGCATGGCCCACCGTGGTCGCTTGAACGTGTTGGTCAACACTTTCGGCAAGAACCCGCGTGAGCTGTTCGACGAGTTCGAAGGCAAGAAGAAGGTCGAGCTGGGTTCCGGTGACGTTAAATACCACCAGGGCTTCTCGTCCAACGTGATGACCACCGGCGGTGAAGTTCACCTGGCCATGGCATTCAACCCATCCCACCTGGAAATCGTTTCGCCAGTGGTCGAGGGGTCGGTGCGTGCTCGCCAGGACCGTCGTAACGACACCACCGGTGAAAAGGTTCTGCCGATTTCCATCCACGGTGACGCGGCATTCGCCGGTCAGGGCGTGGTTCTGGAAACCTTCCAGATGTCGCAGACTCGCGGCTTCAAGACTGGCGGTACCGTTCACATCGTCATCAACAACCAAGTGGGCTTCACCATCAGCAACCCGTTGGACTCGCGTTCCACCGAGTACGCCACCGACGTTGCCAAGATGATCCAGGCGCCGATCCTCCATGTGAATGGTGATGATCCGGAAGCCGTATTGTTCGTGACCCAACTGGCCGTCGACTACCGCATGCAGTTCAAGCGTGACGTGGTGATCGACCTGGTTTGCTATCGTCGTCGCGGTCACAACGAAGCGGACGAGCCAAGCGGCACCCAACCGTTGATGTACCAGCAGATCACCAAGCAGCGCACCACCCGTGAGCTGTACGCTGAAAGCCTGACCAAGGCCGGCGTGGTGGACGAAGCGCGTGTTCAGGCGAAAGTCGACGAATACCGCAACGCTCTGGACAACGGTCTGCATGTAGTGAAAAGCCTGGTCAAAGAGCCGAACAAAGAGCTGTTCGTAGACTGGCGTCCGTACCTGGGCCACACCTGGACTGCGCGTCACGATACCTCGTTCGACCTCAAGACCCTGCAGGAACTGTCCGCCAAGCTGCTGGAAATTCCGGAAGGCTTCGTGGTTCAGCGTCAGGTCTCGAAGATCTACGAAGACCGTCAGAAGATGCAAGCCGGCGGCCTGCCGATCAACTGGGGTTACGCCGAAACCATGGCGTACGCGACCCTGGCGTTCGAAGGTCACCCGATCCGCATGACCGGCCAGGACATCGGCCGCGGTACGTTCTCGCACCGTCACGCGGTACTGCACAACCAAAAAGACGCCAGCACCTACGTGCCGTTGCAGAACCTGTACGAAGGCCAGCCACGTTTCGACCTGTACGATTCGTTCCTGTCCGAAGAGGCTGTACTGGCCTTTGAATACGGTTACTCGACCACCACGCCGAATGCGCTGGTGATCTGGGAAGCCCAGTTCGGCGACTTCGCCAACGGCGCCCAGGTGGTGATCGACCAGTTCATCACCAGCGGCGAGCATAAGTGGGGCCGTCTGTGCGGTCTGACCATGCTGCTGCCGCACGGTTATGAAGGTCAGGGTCCGGAGCACTCCTCGGCCCGTCTGGAGCGTTACCTGCAGCTGTGCGCCGAGCACAACATCCAGGTCTGCGTACCGACCACCCCGGCTCAGATCTACCACTTGCTGCGTCGCCAGGTGATTCGTCCTCTGCGCAAGCCGCTGGTTGTGCTGACTCCGAAGTCGCTGCTGCGTCACAAATTGGCCGTCTCGACCCTGGAAGATCTGGCGGACGGTTCGTTCCAGACCGTGATTCCAGAAATCGACACGCTGGACGCGGCCAAGGTCACTCGCCTGATCCTGTGCAGCGGCAAGGTCTACTATGACCTGCTGGAAAAACGCCGTGCCGAAGGCCGCGAAGATATCGCCATCGTGCGTATCGAGCAGCTTTACCCGTTCCCGGAAGACGACCTGATGGAGGTCATCGCGCCTTACACCAACCTCACGAATGTGGTCTGGTGCCAGGAAGAACCGATGAACCAGGGCGCGTGGTACAGCAGCCAGCATCACCTGCGTCGCAGCATTGGCAACCATAACAAGGCCCTGGGCCTGGAATACGCCGGCCGTGATGCTTCCGCCGCACCTGCGTGTGGTTATGCGTCGATGCACGCCGAACAGCAGGAAAAACTGCTGCAAGATGCTTTCACTGTTTAACGCCTTCGCGCTGACTGAAACCGAATTTTAAGGACCCACAGATAATGGCTATCGAAATCAAAGCCCCGTCATTCCCGGAATCGGTTGCCGATGGCACCGTTGCCACCTGGCACAAAAAACCAGGTGAAGCTGTCAAGCGCGACGACCTGATCGTCGACATCGAGACCGACAAAGTCGTGCTGGAAGTGCTGGCCGAAGCTGACGGTGTACTGGGCGCAATTGTTGCCGAAGAGGGCGCTACCGTGCTGTCCAACCAGGTGTTGGGCTCGATCGAAGAGGGCGGCGCTGCTGCACCTGCATCTGCTCCGGCTGCTGCACCTGCTGCTTCGGCGCCAGCTGCCGCTCCGGCCGCTGGTGCTGAAGACCCGATCGCTGCACCGGCGGCGCGCCAGTTGGCTGAAGAAAACGGTATCAACCTGGCTTCCATCAAAGGCACCGGCAAAGACGGCCGCGTGACCAAGGAAGACGTGGTTGCTGCGGTTGAAGCCAAGAAAAACGCTCCAGCTGCCGCACCTGCCAAGCCTGCTGCCCCGGCTGCCGCTGCTCCTGTGTTCGCTGCCGGCGACCGCACCGAGAAGCGCGTACCGATGACCCGCGTGCGTGCCACCGTGGCCAAGCGTCTGGTTGAAGCCCAGTCGAACATGGCAATGCTGACCACCTTCAACGAAGTCGACATGACCGAAGTCATGGCCCTGCGTTCGAAGTACAAGGACCTGTTCGAGAAGTCCCACAACGGCGTGCGCCTGGGCTTCATGTCGTTCTTCGTGAAAGCGGCCACCGAAGCGCTGAAACGCTTCCCGGCAGTCAATGCTTCCATCGATGGCAACGACATCGTCTACCATGGCTATGCAGACATCGGCGTTGCCGTGTCCAGCGACCGTGGCCTGGTGGTTCCGGTCCTGCGTAACGCCGAACTGATGAGCCTGGCTGAAATCGAAGGCGGCATCGCCACCTTCGGCAAGAAAGCCCGTGACGGTAAGCTGACCATCGACGAGATGACCGGTGGTACCTTCACCATCACCAACGGTGGTACCTTCGGTTCGATGATGTCGACGCCGATCGTCAACCCGCCACAAGCCGCGATCCTGGGCATGCACAACATCATCCAGCGTCCGATGGCCATCAACGGCCAAGTCGTGATCCGCCCGATGATGTACCTGGCACTGTCCTACGATCACCGCCTGATCGATGGTAAAGAAGCCGTGACTTTCCTGGTGACCATCAAGAACCTGCTGGAAGATCCGGCTCGTCTTCTTCTGGATATCTAAAAAGCAGCGGCAAGCTGCAAGCGACAAGCCCCAGGCTCGAAGAGCAGGTGGGTTTCAAACTTGTAGCTTGCGGCTTGTAGCTTGTTGCTAAAAGGGAACCTTTTATGACACAGAAATTTGACGTTGTAGTGATTGGCGCGGGCCCTGGCGGCTATGTTGCCGCCATCAAGGCCGCTCAACTGGGCCTCTCGACTGCTTGCATCGAAAAATACACTGACAAGGAAGGCAAACTGGCGCTGGGCGGTACTTGCCTGAACGTTGGCTGCATTCCTTCCAAGGCGCTGCTGGACAGCTCCTGGAAATTCCACGAAGCCCAAGACGGCTTCGCGATCCACGGCATCAACCATGCTGGCGTGACCATGGACGTACCAGCAATGGTCGGCCGTAAAGCCAACATCGTTAAAGGCCTGACTTCCGGCGTTGCCACCTTGTTCAAGGCCAACGGCGTGACTTCCCTGCAGGGCCACGGCAAATTGCTGGCCGGCAAGAAAGTCGAAATCACCAAGCCTGACGGTTCGGTTGAAGTGATCGAAGCTGAAAACGTGATCCTGGCCCCAGGTTCGCGCCCAATCGACATTCCACCTGCTCCAGTCGACAACAACGTGATCGTTGATTCGACCGGCGCCCTGGAATTCCAAGCTGTGCCTAAGCGCCTGGGTGTGATCGGTGCTGGTGTGATCGGCCTGGAGCTGGGTTCGGTATGGTCCCGTCTGGGTGCAGAAGTGACTGTTCTGGAAGCCCTGGACACGTTCCTGCTGGCTGCCGATACCGCAGTCTCCAAGGAAGCGTTCAAGACCCTGACCAAACAGGGCCTGGACATCAAGCTGGGCGCTCGCGTAACCGGCTCGAAGGTCAATGGCGAAGAAGTGGTCGTGACCTACACCGACAAAGATGGCGAACAAACCATCACCTTCGACAAGCTGATCGTGGCCGTGGGCCGTCGTCCAGTGACGACCGACCTGCTGGCAGCCGATAGCGGCGTGAACATCGACGAGCGTGGCTTTATCCACGTTGACGATCACTGCGCTACCACCGTTCCAGGCGTGTACGCCATCGGTGACGTGGTGCGCGGCATGATGCTGGCGCACAAGGCTTCCGAAGAAGGCATCATGGTTGTCGAGCGCATCAAGGGCCACAAAACCCAGATGAACTACGACCTGATTCCATCGGTTATCTACACCCACCCGGAAATTGCATGGGTCGGCAAGAACGAACAGCAGTTGAAAGCTGAAGGCGTTGAAGTTAACGTCGGCACCTTCCCGTTTGCCGCTTCTGGCCGTGCCATGGCAGCCAACGACACCGGTGGTTTTGTCAAAGTCATCGCTGATGCCAAGACTGACCGTGTATTGGGCGTCCACGTGATTGGCCCAAGCGCAGCAGAACTGGTTCAGCAGGGCGCGATCGGTATGGAATTCGGCACCAGTGCCGAGGACCTGGGCATGATGGTCTTCTCCCATCCGACCCTGTCCGAAGCGTTGCACGAAGCCGCGTTGGCAGTGAATGGCGGCGCCATCCACGTCGCCAACCGCAAGAAGCGCTAAGCGAGATAATAAGAAACCACGGCGGAGTTGCCCGTCGTGAGCCTTGCGCGCAAGACTCACCGCGGAATATCCGCTGGACGCAGCCTTGCGCAGCTTCACGGGCCATAAGCCCCGCAAGTTGCGCAAGCAGCAGTCACAGGTGGTGCGGCACTCATAATGAGCGCAGCGCCGAATGCGCAGTACCTAACGAAGACGGTAAAAAGCATGAATCTTCACGAGTATCAGGGTAAGCAGCTGTTCGCTGAATACGGCCTGCCAGTATCCAAGGGCTACGCAGTAGACACCCCGGAAGCAGCAGCAGAAGCTTGCGACAAAATCGGTGGTACCGAGTGGGTTGTCAAAGCCCAGGTCCACGCTGGTGGTCGCGGTAAAGCGGGCGGCGTTAAGCTGGTTCGCAACAAAGAAGACGCCAAGGCCTTCGCACAGCAGTGGCTGGGCAAGCGTCTGGTGACTTACCAGACTGATGCCAATGGCCAGCCAGTCACCAAGATCCTGGTTGAATCGTGCACTGATATCGCTAAAGAGCTGTACCTGGGCGCTGTCGTTGACCGTTCGAGCCGTCGCATCGTGTTCATGGCTTCCACCGAAGGTGGCGTGGACATCGAAAAGATCGCTCACGAAACCCCAGAAAAAATTCTGAAAGCCACCATCGATCCACTGGTTGGCGCTCAGCCGTTCCAGGGTCGCGAGCTGGCTTTCCAGCTGGGCCTGGAAGGCAAGCAAGTTGCTCAGTTCGCCAAGATCTTCGTAGGTCTGGCCAAACTGTTCCAGGATCACGATCTGGCTCTGCTGGAAGTGAACCCGCTGGTGATCAAGGCTGACGGCGATCTTCACTGCCTCGATGCCAAGATCAACATCGACGCCAACGCCATGTACCGTCAGCCTAAGCTGAAGACTTTCCACGATCCGTCGCAAGACGATCCGCGCGAAGCGCACGCTGCCAAGTTCGAACTGAACTACGTGGCCCTGGAAGGCAACATCGGTTGCATGGTCAACGGTGCCGGCCTGGCCATGGGTACCATGGACATCGTCAACCTGCATGGCGGCAAACCAGCCAACTTCCTCGACGTGGGCGGTGGTGCTACCAAAGAACGCGTGACCGAAGCCTTCAAGATCATCCTGTCCGACGCCAACGTCGCTGCAGTACTGGTCAACATCTTCGGCGGCATCGTTCGTTGCGACATGATTGCCGAAGGCATCATCGGTGCAGTGAAAGAAGTCGGCGTTAAAATCCCGGTTGTTGTTCGCCTTGAAGGTAACAACGCTGAACTGGGCGCTAAAGTACTGGCAGAAAGCGGTTTGAACATCATCGCGGCTACCAGCCTGACCGACGCTGCTCAACAAGTTGTCAAAGCTGCGGAGGGCAAATAATGAGCGTCCTGATCAATAAAGACACCAAAGTTATCTGCCAGGGTATTACCGGTTCGCAAGGTAGCTTCCACACCCAGCAAGCCATCGAATACGGCACCCATATGGTTGGCGGCGTAACGCCAGGCAAAGGCGGCACCGAGCACCTGGGTCTGCCGGTGTTCAACACCGTGAAAGACGCTGTAGCTGCCACTGGCGCAACCGCCAGCGTGATCTACGTTCCGGCTCCTTTCTGCAAGGACTCGATCCTGGAAGCGGCATTCGGCGGCATCAAGCTGATCGTTTGCATCACCGAAGGCATTCCTACCCTGGACATGCTGGACGCTAAAGTTAAGTGTGACGAACTGGGCGTAGTCCTGATCGGCCCTAACTGCCCAGGCGTGATCACCCCAGGCGAATGCAAGATCGGCATCATGCCAGGTCACATTCACTTGCCAGGTAAAGTCGGTATCGTTTCCCGTTCCGGCACCCTGACCTACGAAGCTGTTAAGCAGACCACTGACGCCGGTTTCGGTCAGTCGACTTGCGTCGGCATCGGCGGTGACCCGATCCCAGGCTCCAACTTCATCGACATCCTGAAGCTGTTCCAGGAAGACCCGAAGACCGAAGCGATCGTGATGATCGGTGAGATCGGCGGTTCGGCTGAAGAAGAAGCGGCTGCCTACATCAAGGCACACGTGACCAAGCCGGTTGTTTCCTACATCGCTGGTGTGACTGCCCCTGCTGGCAAGCGCATGGGCCATGCGGGCGCAATCATCTCCGGCGGCAAAGGCACTGCAGACGAGAAATTCGCTGCGCTGCAAGACGCAGGCGTGAAAACCGTGCGTTCGCTGGCAGACATCGGCAAGGCCCTGGCCGAGCTGACCGGTTGGGCTGTCAAGTAAGCCTCGCGCTTAACTGACGCTTTACCCCACAAAGGCCACCTTCGGGTGGCCTTTGTGCTTCTTGGATGTCTTCGATCAATGTGGGAGGGGGCTTGCCCCCGATGGCAGTGGTTCAGCCACGCAATGATTGGCTGACACACCGGCATCGGGGGCAAGCCCCCTCCCACCTGTGTTCGTATTGCCAAGTTAAGTACGAAAACGCGACATCAAACTGTCGCTTATCGGACAGTACGCCCCGCAACAGTGCGTTTGTCGCCCTAATTCTGTACTCTGGCCGCCTCTTTATGCGCCCGCATCCCAAAAGGACGCTTCGCGCTGGAACGGTCGGTCCCCAAAAGGGCCGCCGGTATTTCCCTCATCCACAGGGAATCCCTCTCTAAATTCCGATTCAGCAGTGTGGTATTTCCTTAAATGAAAGTGTTGAAAGGCCAGGATATCCTGGCGTTGGGCTTTATGACCTTTGCCCTGTTCGTGGGCGCCGGCAACATCATCTTCCCGCCGATCGTTGGCTTGCAGTCCGGACCTAACGTCTGGATGGCGGCACTGGGTTTTCTGATCACTGCGGTCGGCCTGCCGGTGGTCACTGTAATCGCGCTGGCCAAAGTCGGTGGCGGCATGGACGCGTTGAGCAGCCCAATCGGCAAAATCGCCGGTGGCCTGCTGGCGGCAGCGGCGTATCTGGCGGTAGGCCCGCTGTTCGCCACGCCGCGTACGGCGACCGTGTCCTTTGAAGTGGGCCTTGCGCCCTTGACTGGCGAAAGCCCTCTGGCGCTGTTTCTCTACAGCTCCGTGTACTTTCTGGTGGTGTTCTTTGTGTCCCTGTACCCAGGGCGCCTGCTGGATACGGTGGGGCGTTTCCTCGCGCCGCTGAAGATCATAGCGCTGGCCGTGCTGGGGATCGCCGCATTTGCGCTGCCGGCCGGTGAGGTCGGTGTCGCCACCCCGGAATATGTCGCTGCGCCGTTTTCCCAGGGTTTTATCAATGGTTACCTGACCATGGATACCCTGGGAGCGCTGGTGTTCGGCATCGTCATCGTCAATGCGATTCGCTCCCGTGGTGTTGAATCGCCGAAGCTGATCACCCGTTACGCCATCATTGCCGGCCTGATCGCGGGTGTGGGCTTGGCGCTGGTGTATGTGAGCCTGTTCCGCCTCGGTTCGGGCAGCCATGCGGTAGCCGCTGGGGCCAGCAACGGCGCTGCGGTACTGCATGCTTACGTGCAGCATACCTTCGGCTCTTTGGGCAGCGGTTTCCTGGCCGTGCTGATCTCCCTGGCGTGCCTGGTGACGGCGGTGGGCCTGACCTGCGCCTGCGCCGAGTACTTCAGCCGCATCCTGCCGCTGTCCTACAAGACTCTGGTGGTGATCCTGGCGCTGTTCTCCTTGTTTGTGTCGAACCTGGGCCTGACCAAGCTGATCGCTTTCTCGATCCCGGTACTCACCGCGATCTATCCGCCCTGCATCGTGTTGGTGGCCCTGAGCTTCTGCAAAGGCTTCTGGCAGGAGCAAGGACGTATCGTTGGGCCGGTGATGCTGGTGTCGTTTATCTTCGGCTGCATCGATGCCCTCAAGGGCGCGGGCTTGGCGGATTGGCTGCCGGCGCAGTTGGCTAACCTGCCGCTGAGCGAGCAGGGCCTGGCCTGGTTGGTGCCGTCGGTGATGATCCTGGTCGTGGCGGTGGTGATTGACCGTCTGCTCGGCAAGCGCAGCGAAGCCATCGCATAAAGCGCCCGCTTCGAGGATTATTGAAATGCCCCGTATCAATCGATACGGGGCATTTTTTATGCTTTATGAGAGTGCAGCTTCTAAAGTTGCAACTGGATCAATGTGGGAGGGGCCGGCTCCCTCCCAACGTTGGAGCGCATCGCGCCACCATTCACCTTCTAACAGGACCCTCATGTCATTCGTCGAAGCCAATCAGATCCACTTGCTTGCCGCCCTGTGGTTCGTGCTGTGTTGGGGCGGCTATACCCGTTATGCCACTTGGAAGGCGCGAGACACCGCGTGCCTGGCCAGTGTGTTGCACTTGTATCGCGAAGACTGGATGCGGCGCATGCTGCTGCGGGACAACCGTATCGCCGACGCCAGCGTGATCGGCAATCTGGAGCGCAATGCTTCCTTCTTCGCCTCCAGCACCTTGATCATCCTCGCCGGTATTCTCACGGTGCTCGGCGCCTCCGAACGCGCCGTGTCGTTGCTGGCGGATATCCCCTGGGTACAACAGGCGTCCCAGGGCATGTCGGAAATCAAATTGCTGTGCCTGGCGCTGGTGTTTGTCTACGCGTTTTTCACGTTTAGTTGGTGCATGCGCCAATACAATTTTGCGGCGGTGCTGGTGGGGTCGGCGCCGATGATCGGCGAGCGACATGTGTCCGAACAGGAGCGTAAGGCCTTCGCACTGAGGGCGGCGCGGGTGATCTCCATGGCGGCCAACCAGTTCAACTTCGGCCTGCGTTCTTATTACTTCGGCATGACCATGCTGGCGTGGTTTGTCAGCCCATGGTTGTTCATGTTGATGAGCGCCGGCGTAGTGTTCGTGCTGTATCGCCGAGAGTTTCATTCCGACGTATTGGAAGTGATGGTGTATACGCCAACCGACACGCCATTGCCGGAGCCGGCGAAGGAAGCGGTGTCTTAGCCATCTAGTTAAATGCCGGACAAAGTAAAGCCCGCTATATAAGCGGGCTTTCTTTTTGCAGCACTGCTAATTCAAGCCGGGTCTCAAGAACCGGTGGCAGGTGCTGCTTCTTTCGCGGCGGCTTCGTTGGATTCAGCCTGAGCTTTGGCAGCATCGGCGTTTTCTTTCGCAGCGTCGTTCACTTTATCCTGAGCCTTCGCCATATCTTTCTGAGCTTGCTCAGAATGTGCAGCGGCGTCTTGGGCTTTGTCTTCGGATTTCTTGTCGCAGGCAGCCAGACCGAGGGCAGCGGCCAGCATCATGGAAATAGCTAAAGTCTTGCGCATGGGGTGTTTCTCCTTATTGAAGATATCTACTGGCCTTTCGAGCCTGAGGGTTCAGCATTAGTTCCTTTAATTACGCAGATATATAAACCGCACCCTGCAAGGAACTTTGGCCCGCACCACATACTCCGCGGATTAACACGAATAAGAGTCTAGACCGAATGACCGAAAACCCACTATTAGAACGTGCCCGGCGCTTCGTTTCGGCATTGCGCCATTGCCACGTGCTGGGCATTACCGTGCATGAGGCTAATCGGGACGGCATGACCCTCGTCTTGCCTTACAGCCCGGCGATTGTTGGTGACCCCCAGTCCGGCGTGATCCACGGCGGCGCGCTGACCTCCTTGATGGACACGGCCTGCGGCATGGCGACTCTATGTGCGCTGGAGGAATTCGAGGTGTGCCCGACCCTCGATCTACGCATCGATTACATGCATCCGGCCGCACCTCACAAGCCGGTGTATGGCTTCGCCCAGTGCTATCGAGTCACGACCGACGTGATCTTCACCCGTGGCTTCGCCTATCAGGATGACCCGCAGCAGCCCATCGCCCATGTGGTGGGCACGTTTATGCGCATGGGCAAGCGTCTCAAGGGCACGCAGGGGCTGGGCGATACGATCAAGGGAGCGCAGGCATGACCCATCGATTCAAAACACGCCTCGAACAAGCCCATGCCCGCGGTGACTATACGGCGCTGCTGGATGGGATTCCGTATGCCCAATTGATCGGCATTGAATGCACGCGGTTGGGCGATGAATTGCTGTTTCGCCTGCCGGCCAACAAAGACAACATTGGTAACCCCATTTTGCCGGCCTTGCACGGCGGTGTGATCGCCGGGTTCATGGAGTTGGCGGCAGCGTTGCACTTGCTGGTGTTTACCGGTGCGCCAGGGCTGCCGAAAATCATCGACTTTTCCCTGGATTACCTGCGTGCCGGTCAGTTCCGCGACACCTACGCCACCTGTCAGGTGTGGCGCCAGGGGCGGCGTGTGGCGAATGTGGCGATCACCGCGTGGCAAAGCACGGCGGCAGAGCCGATTGCCACGGCCCGTGCGCATTTCAAGATTGAGGAGGCGAGTCGCCCTTGAAATCCTGGTCTTAGCCCCCAACTTTGATGACAACCCGCCGCCGACCCTAAAGGTCGGGGCCACTGCCATCCAATTGGAGTTTGATGACCATGAGTGTGGAAACTCAAAAGGAAACCCTGGGCTTCCAGACCGAGGTGAAGCAACTGCTGCACCTCATGATCCATTCGCTGTATTCCAACAAGGAAATCTTCCTTCGCGAATTGATCTCGAACGCCTCTGACGCTGTCGACAAATTACGTTTCGAAGCCCTGTCCAAGCCCGAGTTGCTGGAAGGTGGCGCCGAACTGAAAATCCGCGTGAGCTTCGACAAGGACGCCAAAACCGTCACCCTCGAAGACAATGGTATCGGCATGAGCCGTGACGATGCGGTCACCCACCTGGGGACCATCGCCAAATCCGGCACTGCCGATTTTATGAAGAACCTGTCGGGCGACCAAAAGAAGGATTCGCATCTGATCGGCCAGTTCGGCGTGGGCTTCTACTCGGCCTTTATTGTCGCCGATAAGGTTGAAGTGTTTAGCCGTCGCGCCGGCCTCGACGCCAGCGAAGGCGTGCACTGGGCGTCGAAAGGCGAGGGCGAATTTGAAATCGCCACCATCGATAAGCCAGACCGCGGTACTCGCATCGTGTTGCACCTCAAGTCCGGTGAAGAAGAATTCGCCGACGGCTGGCGCCTGCGCAATATCATCAAAAAGTACTCCGACCACATCGCACTGCCGATCGAGCTGCCTAAAGAACAGGCTGCCGCCGAAGGCGAAGAAGCCCCGGCCCAGGAATGGGAAGTGGTCAACCGCGCCAGCGCCCTGTGGACCCGTCCTCGCACCGAGATCAAGGACGAGGAGTACCAAGAGTTCTACAAGCACATCGCTCACGATTACGAAAACCCGCTGAGCTGGAGCCACAACAAGGTTGAAGGCAAGCTGGAATACAGCTCGCTGCTCTACGTACCGGCCCGCGCGCCGTTTGACCTGTACCAGCGTGAAGCGCCGAAAGGCCTGAAACTCTACGTGCAGCGCGTATTCGTGATGGATCAGGCGGAATCCTTCCTGCCGTTGTACCTGCGCTTTATCAAAGGCGTGGTCGACTCCAACGACTTGTCGCTGAACGTGTCGCGGGAAATCCTGCAGAAAGATCCGATCATCGACTCCATGAAGTCGGCGCTGACCAAGCGCGTACTCGACATGCTGGAAAAACTGGCGAAGAACGAGCCTGAGCAATACAAAGGCTTCTGGAAAAACTTCGGCCAGGTCATGAAAGAAGGCCCGGCGGAAGATTTTGCCAACAAGGAAAAAATCGCTGGCCTGCTGCGTTTCGCTTCGACTCAGGGCGAAGACGGCGAGCAAGTGGTGTCCCTGGCCGAGTACCTGGCACGCGCCAAGGAAGGTCAGGACAAGATCTATTACCTGACCGGCGAAACCTACGCTCAGGTCAAAAACAGCCCGCACCTGGAAGTCTTCCGTAAAAAAGGCATCGAAGTGCTGCTGCTGACCGATCGTATCGACGAGTGGCTGATGAGCTACCTCAGCGAGTTCGACGGTAAGTCGTTCGTCGACGTGGCCCGTGGCGACCTGGACCTGGGTAACCTGGATTCGGAAGAGGACAAAAAAGCCGCTGAAGAAGTGGCCAAGTCCAAAGAAGGCCTGGTTGAACGCATCAAGACCGCCCTGGGCGAAGCTGTCAGCGAAGTACGGGTTTCCCACCGTCTGACCGATTCCCCGGCGATCCTGGCCATCGGCGAGCAGGACCTGGGCATGCAAATGCGTCAGATCCTTGAGGCGAGCGGGCAGAAAGTGCCGGACTCCAAGCCGATCTTCGAATTCAACCCTGCGCATCCGTTGATCGAGAAGCTCGACGGCGAGCAGAACGAAGAGCGTTTTGGCGACCTGTCGCACATCCTGTTCGACCAGGCAGCCCTGGCCGCCGGCGACAGCTTGAAAGACCCGGCCGCCTATGTGCGCCGACTGAACAAGCTGTTGGTTGAACTGTCGGTTTAACAACGTTGTAGGAAAAACCCGCTTCGGCGGGTTTTTTCGTTCCAGTGCACCTTAATCGGAGTCAATGATGAGCCAAGTCACCGTGCGTTCCGTGGTCTATCAGATCGATGGCCAGCCGTATGAAAGCCGCCTGGCGTTCGACGCCAGCCAAAAAGGCCCGCTGCCGGGTCTGTTGATGGCGCCCAACTGGATGGGCGTCAGTGCCGGCGCCGAAGAAATTGCCAAGGCCGTTGCCGGCAAGGGCTATGTGGTGCTGATCGCCGACCTGTATGGGCAAACCGTGCGCCCGTCCAATGCCGATGAGGCCGGTGCGGCGATGATGCCGTTGAAGAATGATCGCCCGTTGCTCAACAAGCGCATGCAGGCTGCTCTCGACCAACTGCAGGCCCAGACCGAGGCGGCAGTGGATACCTCCCAGCTCGCTTCGTTCGGCTTCTGTTTCGGCGGTTGCTGCACCCTTGAGCTGGCCCGTACCGGCGCGCCGTTGAAGGCTGCGGTATCGTTCCACGGCACCCTCGACACACCGAACCCGGCGGATGCCA
Organism: Pseudomonas rhodesiae; assembly: GCF_013285305.1. NCBI lineage: Bacteria > Pseudomonadati > Pseudomonadota > Gammaproteobacteria > Pseudomonadales > Pseudomonadaceae > Pseudomonas > Pseudomonas rhodesiae. Next base: position 2,174,143 of record NZ_CP054205.1, read on the forward strand.
AGAACATCCAAGGTTCAGTCCTGGTGCTGCATGGCGCCTCGGACCCCTTGGTGCCCAAGGAGCAGTTGCCGGCGTTCGAGGATGAAATGAACGCCGCCGGTGTGGATTGGCAGTTGCTCAGCTATGGCGGTGCGGTGCATTCCTTTACCGACCCGCACGCCAATGTGCCGGGCAAGATGATGTACGACGCGAGAACTGCCGCGCGGGCCTTCCAGTCGATGCATAATTTGCTGGATGAGGTGTTCAAAGGCTGAGTTTTCAGCGCCTGTACCGGCGTTATCGGGGGCAAGCCCCCTCCCACACATGATTGGATTCATATCGTCAAAATGTGGGAGGGGGGTTGCCCTCGATGGCTATCTCCCAGGCAACTCAATCCTTTCCGATTCCCCCGGAACCGTTGGCCAATCCCCAGCCGCCCAACGCTGCCTGGCCTGCTCGATCACCGCAGGATCACTCGCGACAAAATTCCAATTGATCCGCCTCGGTCCATCCAGCGGTGCTCCGCCCAACACCACCAGATGACAGTCGGATTCGGCAAACAACGTCATCGTCTCTCCCTTCGGCAATACCACTAGGCTATGCACCTGCAACGGTTCGCCGTCGAGCTGCGCGTCACCTGCCAGCATATACACGGCGCGTTCCTCATACTCATCGGGGATCAGCAGCGTGGTGGCCGTTTGCATGTGCACATCGGCATACAACGTGGGCGACAGTACGGGCACCGGTGACTTAAGGCAGAAGCCAGTGCCGGCAATCAAGCGGATCTGCACGCCCAGTGCGTCGCTGACTGGCAAACTCGCTGCCGGGTGATGGCTGTAATGGCCTGGCCCGGTTTCGTGGTCCCTGGGGGACGCCAGCCACACTTGCAGGCCATGCAGCGCAAAACCGCTGGCCTTGAGCGCCTCGGGTGTGCGCTCGACGTGGGCAATTGCGCTGCCGGCGGTCATCCAACTGACATCGCCCGGCTGCACCACTTGATCGGAGCCCAGGCTGTCTTTGTGCTGCAATTCGCCCTCGAACAGGTAGGTAAGGGTCGAAAGCCCGATGTGCGGATGCTGGCGGATATCCATGCCGGTGCCGGGGGTATAGCGGGTCGGCAGCATATGATCGAAGAAGACGAATGGCCCGACGCTTCGGCAGTCTCGCGACGGTAGCGGGCGCAGAATCGGCTGGCCCTCGACATCTTCCTGGCGCGGGCGAATCACGGTGAGGGTGGTCATGGTGCATCCCTGTCTGAGCGGGTTGGAATGCGCTGAGCATAACCCGCTCGACAGGAGCTTGCCGCTATTGGCTGAAGGCGCCTTCGGAGAGGGTGGTCTCGATGTTGATGTCGGCGGTGGTCATCAGTTTGTGGACCGGGCAGCGATCGGCCACGTGGTGCAGCTCATCACGCTGAGCATCGCTGAGCACGCCCTTGAGGGTCAGCTTGACGTTGAGCGCGTAGCGGCCTTTTTGCTCTTGGGCGGCGTCGTGGGTCACTTCAACGGTGACACCGGTCAGCGGAATATCCTTTTTTTGCGCGTAGAGCCTGACCGTCAAGGCCTTGCACGAGGCCAGCGCGGCGTCGAAGTAATCGTGGGGGGAGGGCGCAGAGTCGTCGCCACCCAGGTCTTTGGGAAGGTCGGTAAACAGCTCGTGGTGATTGATATTGACGCTGTGGCGATAGTTTTCGGTGTTCAGCGTGTTGACGATAACAGACATGGCAAACCTCACAGGGATGGCAGGATGAAGGTCATGCAGTTATAGAGCATGCTGGCACTTAGGTGTTCCTGCTTTTTTTGGGATGAACCCGCCAAGGGAGGGCAGGGTCTACCTGTATCCCACGCCTATCGAGAGCTTACCGTGCCCTGGACCCGCTTGAGTCTTGCCCTGTTGGTCGCCTGCAGCAGCACCGCCTTGGAGGCGCGCGACTATGCCTACAGCGATGCGCACCTGCATTACGTGGATTTCTTTCAAGAAAGCGCGGGCATGGACAAACTGCTCAAGGCCATGACGGAAAATCGCATCGAGCATGTAATGATTTCTGGCATACCTGTGGCCAAGAAATGGCATGAAGACGAACCCAAGCGCCCACGCTACTACGCTGGCGATGATGCTGATGCCTACTGGTACAGCGCCACCGATGTGATCGTGGCGGCCGCGGTGAACAAGCTGACCCCGGCCCAGCGCCGGCACTTTCACCCGTTTCTGTCTGGCTTCAACCCCAATGACAAAAACTCCGACGCGCATATCCAGCGCATGCTCGACCTCAATCCGGGGCTGTGGCAGGGCATCGGCGAGGTGTTCACCCGTCACGATGATCTGACGGCCCTGACGTCCGGCGACACCCCGCGCGCGAACAACGAGGCCATGACCCGCATTTATCACCTGGCCGCCGAAAACGACCTGCCGGTGATGCTGCATTCCAACATCACCTCCAAGCGCGAGCGCAACCCGCTGTACCTGGCCGAAGTGGAAGAACCGCTGCGCAACCACCCGCACACCCGGTTTATCTGGGCGCATGCCGGTACCAGCAAAGAGATTCACCGGCATCAGGTGCAGATGGACTTTCTATTGCCCACCTTGAGCCGTTTGCTGGAGTCGTACCCCAACCTGTATGTGGATTTGTCCTGGAGCATGCTCACGCCTTATCTGCTGGACGAGGCGGGCAAACCACGGCCTGAGTGGGTGGCCCTGGTGGAGCGCTTCCCGGAGCGCTTTATGCTGGGCTCTGACGTCGTCGGACGCTTCAACAAGCTGGGTAAGGAAATGCACCGCTTCGATCCCTTTCTTGACGCGCTGCCTGAAGCGGTGGCCCGTAAAGTGGCGCGCGATAACTTCCTGGCCGTGCTGCCTAAGAGCCATCAAGATGACGGTGCTCCTTGAGCCCGTACCTGCACCAGGATTTTCCGTAGCCCATAAAAAAGCCCCGAACCAGTCGGGGCTTTTTTATGGGAACAACCTACAGGGCTTACTTGCCCTGCCAGCGCTTCAGCACCAGGGTGGCGTTGGTGCCACCGAAGCCGAAGCTGTTGCTCATCACGGTGTCGATCTTGGCGTTCTCGACAGTCTTGGTCAGGATCGGCATATCGGCGACGACCGGGTCGATCTCTTCGATGTTGGCCGAGCCGGCCATGAAGTTGCCTTCCATCATCAGCAGGCAGTAGATCGCCTCGTGAACGCCAGCGGCGCCCAGGGAGTGACCGGATAGGCTCTTGGTGGAGCTGATTTTCGGAGCCTTGTCGCCGAATACCGCACGCACGCCTTCCATTTCCTTGGCATCGCCGACCGGGGTCGAAGTGCCGTGGGTGTTCAGGTAGTCGATAGGGGTATCCACGGTGGACATGGCCATCTGCATGCAGCGGATGGCGCCTTCGCCGCTTGGCGCAACCATGTCGTAGCCGTCGGAAGTGGCGCCGTAGCCGACGATTTCCGCGTAGATCTTGGCGCCACGGGCCAGAGCGTGTTCCAGCTCCTCGACCACCACCATGCCGCCACCGCCGGCGATGACGAAACCGTCACGCTTGGCGTCGTAGGCACGGGAGGCTTTTTCCGGGGTTTCGTTGTACTGGGTGGACAGCGCGCCCATGGCGTCGAACAGGAACGACTGGCTCCAATGTTCTTCTTCACCGCCGCCGGCGAAAACGATGTCCTGCTTGCCCAGTTGGATCTGCTCGACCGCGGTACCGATGCAGTGAGCACTGGTGGCGCAGGCGGAGGAGATCGAGTAGTTCACGCCCTTGATCTGGAACGGCGTGGCCAGGCAGGCCGAAACGGTGCTGCCCATGGTGCGGGTGACACGGTACGGGCCGACGCGCTTGACGCCTTTTTCGCGCAGGATATCCAGCGCTTCCATCTGGTTCAGGGTGGATGCACCGCCCGAGCCGGCGATCAGGCCGGTGCGCACGTTCGAAACCTGGTCGTCGCTCAGGCCGGAGTCGGCGATGGCGTCTTTCATGGCCAGGTAGGCGTAGGCGGCGGCGTGGCCGACGAAGCGGTAGATCTTGCGATCGATCAGTTCTTCGAGGGGTAGGTCGATGGAGCCGGAAACCTGGCTACGCAGACCCATTTCGGCATATTCCGGGTTGAAGCGGATGCCAGGGCGACTTGCACGCAGGTTAGCGGTGACGGTCTCTTTGTCATTGCCCAGGCAAGAAACGATGCCCAGACCAGTGATAACGACGCGGCGCATGCGGATAACCCTTAAAAGTTGTCAGTGGAAGTGAATACGCCGACCCGAAGGCCTTCGGCAGTATAGATCTCGCGACCGTCGACGCTCACCGAACCATCGGCGATGGCCAGGTTCAGCTTGCCCTTGAGGACGCGCTTGATTTGAATGTTATAGGTGACTTTCTTGGCGGTCGGCAGGACCTGGCCGAAGAACTTCACTTCGCCCGAACCCAGGGCGCGGCCGCGGCCCGGCAGGCCTTGCCAGCCGAGGAAGAAACCGACTAACTGCCACATGGCGTCAAGGCCCAGGCAGCCCGGCATGACAGGGTCGCCTTCGAAATGGCACGCGAAGAACCACAGGTCAGGGGTGATATCCAGCTCGGCGACCAATTCACCTTTGCCGTACTTGCCACCCTCTTCGCTGATATGGGTGATGCGATCCACCATCAGCATGTTAGGGGCGGGCAGTTGCGCGTTACCTGGGCCGAACAGCTCACCGCGACTGCAGCGCAGCAGGTCTTCCCGGGTAAAGGCGTTTTGTTTGGTCATGCGAGCTCCTCAATAATCCCATGCGGCAGGGTAGGGCAAATCTTCCCGAACCGACTGAAGCGTTCATGCCTCAGACCGGCAGCCTACACATAGACTATTGCGTTGTAGTGAAAGTCACAGCGTCAAGGTACTGAATGTACACTTGTTCACTGAAATTTTAAACCGGGCCCGTTCAAGGGCCCGTTTGGGTGCCTAAGACTGCCGCACTTTCGTCTTTCACGCCAGTCGCAGTTGGCTGATAAGGCCGTATTACTGCACCCAACGCTGCAGGACATGCTGCAAATCCGTACGTTTGAACGGCTTGGCCAGGTAATCGTTCATTCCGGCCGCCAGACAGGCTTCACGGTCGCCCTGCAAGGCATTGGCAGTGAGCGCAATGATCGGCAAATCGGCGCAGCCGGGTAACTGGCGAATCTGTCGGGTGGCTTCGTAGCCGTCGATCAGCGGCAGTCGGCAGTCCATCAGGATCGCGGTGAAAATCAGGCTCTCGGCGCTGCGTATCGCCTCGGCGCCGTCGGTGGCCAGGCTCACCTCAAACCCCAGACTGCGCAGCATGGCCTCGACCACCGTGCGGTTGACCGGGTTGTCCTCCACCAACAGCACATGGCGCCCTTCGCCAGCGCTATTTTTACGTTCGGCATCCGGGGCGATGGACGGCAGGCTCTGCTGATCAATCGCCAGAGGGATTTCCAGGGTAAACACCGAGCCGCGACCTTCTTCGCTCTGGGCGCGCAGGGTGCCGCCCATGCGTTCGGCCAGTGTGCGGGCGATGGGCAGGCCGAGGCCGGTGCCGCCGTAACGTCTTGAAATGGAACTGTCGGCTTGCTGGAACGCGTCGAACATCAAGTCCAGGCGTTCGGCGGAAATCCCGATGCCGCTGTCGCGCACCGTGCAGGTGAACCACACCAGTTCATGGTCGAGGGTCTGCCAGTGCGGCTCGACACTGACGCTGCCGTGTTCGGTGAACTTCAGCGCATTGCCGATCAGGTTCACTAGAATCTGGCGGATACGCGTAGGGTCGCCCCGCACCCGCAGTGCGTCCATACCCGGCGGGATCGGCAAGCGCAGCGCTAGCCCTCGTTGCTGGGCGCTATGTTGGAAGGCCTGGGCGCAACTGTTGATCAGGTCGGCGAGGTTGAACGGAATATGTTCAAGTTCCAGAGCTGCGCGCTCGATGCGCGAAAAATCGAGAATATCGTTGATCACCTTGAGCAGATGCTCGGTGGATTCGGAGGCCAGCGCCGCGTATTCGGTCTGCTCCTCAGTCATCTCGGTGGTTTCCAGCAATTGCAGCATGCCCAGTACACCGTTCATCGGCGTGCGCAATTCGTGGCTCATCATCGCCAGGAAATCCGACTTGGCATTGTTGGCGCGCTCGGCCTCTTCGCGGGTCTGGATCAACTGGGCCATGGCCTGCTGCTGTTCGCGGCTGGCCTGGTTGAGACCTTCGGCCAGGTTGTTGATATGCCGCGACAGGTCACCCAGTTCCGAGTCGTCCACAATCGGCAGCGCCGTCTTGTACTGGCCTTGCTGGATGGCCTTTACAGCGTTGCCCATCGCGCTGATCGGCTGGGACAGGCTGGCGGCCAGGCGTCGGGCGAGCAAGAAGGTAAACAGCAGCGTGAACAGCGCGAGAATCCCGGCCTTGAACAGGATTTCCTGCTGGCGTTGGCTGAACGCATCGTTGGACATGCCGACAATGACCCGGCCCAGATAATCCGCGCGCGGGGCCTTCGGCTCGGTGAGGTTGTCCTGGAAAAAGTCATTGCCCAGTTGAATGTGCTGCAGACGGATCGGCGCCTGGAACACTTTTACCGACAGCGAGCGGTCATGTTTTTCCGAGGGCTGTTCGACATATACCAAGATGTTTTCGGCGCTGTCCTGGATTTCCAGAAAACGCACATGGGGCGTTGCCAGGGTGGCGCGCAGCAGGCTTTCGAGCACATCGTTGTTGCCGGAAATCACCCCGTATTCAGTGGCCGGGGCCAGTTGGTTGGCGATCAATTGGCCGGTGTGATCCAGCTCCTGGCGCAAGTCCTGGATACGCACGAAGGTAAAGAAGCTGATCAACAGCAACGTCAGTAGCAACGCCGGCCCCAGGGTAATGAGCTGGGTGCGGGTGTTGATGCCCCAACGACGGCGCAGGCTCATGGGCGTTTTTCTCCTTCGGCCAGGCGGGCGGCGACGTTGGCTTCGTCGAACTGTTCGATGCCCAGTGAGCGCGCCACTTGCGGGTTGCCCACGACTTTGAAGTGGTCCGGATACAGCGAGCGCGGCCAGTTCGCCGGGGCGTGGTCGAGCAGGCGGTCCAGCACCGCCAGCCAATCGGCCTGGTCGCTGTAGGTACTGGCCAAGCTGCCGGCCCGCACGAATCCTGCATTTGGGCCCACCAATGGCAATTGTTGGGCATAACTGCTCAGTAACAGGTTTTTCGCGGTTTTCGGGTTGTACAGCTGCGGGTCATCCAGGCCGAGCAGTACGTCGCTATTCCTGAACAGGTTTTGCAGCGGGCGACTGTCACTGATGGTGTCCCAGCGCTGGGGCACGATGGTCATGTCCAGGGGCTCCGCATGCTGGCGCAGTTCCGGCAGCAGGAACTCACTCTCGGTACCGTAAAGCACACCGATGCGGCGGGCTCGCGGCAGGATACTGGCGATCAGGCGCAATTGCCGTTCCAGAGGCGGATCGCTCCACAGCAGGCTCACGCGCGGATGCTGGGCGGCGCCAGGACGCTGGTGAGCCTGCAACCGGCTGATACGCAGCACCAGTGTCGGTGGGCCCATGTTGTCTTGCAGGCGCCAATCGAGGCTGGCCAAGTCCAGCAGGATCAGGCGCGTGCTGGCAGGCACGCGACCGGGGGCGGGTAAGTCTTTGAGCGGGGTGAACGTTACGTGGTCTTCGGGACGTTGCTGGGCCAGGGCCTGGGTGAAAGCATGCACACCGTCACTGTCTTCGGCGGCGGTCAGCAGGATCTCGGCCGCCCACGTCGGCGACGCCAGCAGCAGGCACGCCAGCAGCGCACAATGGCGCCAGAGCTTATGGATAGAAAGGGAAGTCATCCGTGACGGGCCGGTCATGCTAGAACTCTAACTCTGCGCTGAAATACAGCACATGGCGCTGGTCGTAGGTGTTATCAGCCCAGGTGGTCGGCTGGTCGTCGAGGCGTTGTTGCAACATGCCGGCCAGCTCCACATTGGCTTTGCCCAACGCGATGCGCTTGGCCACCCGCAGGTCGACCCGTTCGAAGCGGTATTGGTTGAGCGCATCGTCGCCGTAGTAGAACAGCGCGCTGGACCAGCCATGTCCCCATTCACGCAGCCAGCCGGCCGAGCCACTGTTACGCGCGGTTTGTGCTTTGTCCAACCGGTTGCTGGCGCTGGCATCGACATACGCATACGTCAGCCGCAGGCGGTCGGCGTTACTCACGCGCCAGTCGAACTGAGATTCGGCGCCGGTAAAGCGCGAGCTGTTGGCGTTGCTGGCGATGTATTGGTTATTGCGCAATGGCGAACTGATCATGTCGGTGATTTCGTCATAGAACAGTTTTACGTCCATGTTCAACCCGATGTCGGCGAAGAAGCCGTTATAGCCCAGTTCCCGCGAGCGCATCCGCTCTTTGTCGAGGTTACCCGGCCCCCGGGTCTTGACGAAGTATTGCGCGGAGGTCTGGCCAAACGCCGGGGAACTCAGGTTGGTGACGCGGTAGCTCCAGTTGACGTTGTTCTCGAACATGTCCGGCGAGCGGATCGCCTCGGAGTACACGGCGCGCAGGCCATGGCGCGGGTTGATCAGATAGTTGACCGCCACCCGCGGTGTCAGTGAATTGCCGCTCAGGTGCGTGTCTTCATACATGGCGCCGCCCTGCAGCAGCCAATGTTCGCTGGCGCGCCATTCCAATTGGCCGAACAGGCGCCAGGTGGTGTCGTCCAGGGTGCCGTTGAAGTAGGTGTCGGAGTCGGCGCGATCGTAGCGGTAGTTCATGCCGCTGACCAGGCGCAGGCTGTCGGACAGACTCAGGGTGTCCTGCAGCTCCAGGTCGTAGCGGCTTTCGCGGGTGCTTTGGTCGATATCGCCGCAGACGCTCTGGTTGGCGCCGTTGCGCCATTGATCCAACACCTGATTGGCCAGCGCTTGTTCGGCGGCGCTGCCCGGTGGTGCGCTGCCCTGGCTATAGACGTCCATATGCCGGGCCAGTTTTTCCGCGTAGTTGGGGTTCAATTGCCACAGCTGGGTCAGCTCCGGGCTGAACGAGACCTTGGCGTCGCAGGCTTTCCAGATTTGCCGACGATCCCATTGCTGGGCCGATCCCTGGATGTACAGGCTGTGTTCGGGGTTGAAGTCGACGTTCCAGCGCAGGGAAGCGGCGTAGTCCTTGGCGGTAACGTCAGAATTATTACCGCCTTCGGTGATGCCGGCGAACACCGGGCTGTAGGTATATGGACGCTGATTGGTGCCTTCCTTGGCATCCAATTGCCAGTCGATGCTCTGCTGCGCATTCAGCGTCTGGCTGACCGCCAGGCTGAAGCGGTTGAGGCGTCGGCCGTCACGGCGGTCGGCGCCGGCGGCGTCGCTGTCGAAGCCGTCGTCCTGTTGCCCGGACAAAGACAGGCGCAGATCGCCGGTCTCCCAACCCACGCCCTGGCTGGCATAGAAGTCGTTGATGCCGCGCTCGCCGCGAATCACCTTAACCCGCGAACCGTGGCTGTTGGCCGGGGAGCGCGTGAGGATATTGACCACCGCCATCAGTGCATTGGCGCCATAGCTGACGGTGTTGGGGCCGCGGAACACCTCGATGCGCTCGATATCCTCCATGGCCACCGGGATGTCGCTCCAATCCACGGTGGCCAGACCCGCGCGATACACCGAACGGCCGTCGATCAATACCTGCATGCGCCGCGCGTCGCTGGCGCTGGTGCCGTGGTAGTTGACCGCCGCCTGATTGCCGGTGGTGTAGCCGACCATCATGCCCGGCACCAGACGCAGCAGTTCGCTGATGTCCCGCGCGCCGCTGGCCTTGATCAACTCGCTGTCGATCACCGTCATGCTGCCGGGTACGGCGGCGGCCGATTGCTTGAGGCGCGTGGCGGTCAATACCTGCGGCAGCGGCTGGCTGTCGAGGAACAGATCGTCGGCCAGCACGGCGTTGCTGCACAACAGCATCAGTAAGAGAGAGGAGCGCGGAGGAGGGCCCAAATACACGGTGCGGCCTTGATAATGACGGATAGCCGCCCATGTTAACTGAGGCGCGGCCATTTGCCATTCGCCGCGCCCGTAATTACGTCACGCCAGCATGGCATTTTCCGACAAACGCGCGAATTGACACGGGGGCTGGCCGCAAGCGGGTCGCTCCGTATAATGCCGCCATCGCCACTGGTATGGATTAACGGATTGCATATGACTGAACAGCGCCCTATTGCGGTCCTGGGAGGCGGAAGTTTCGGTACCGCCGTGGCTAACCTGCTGGCGGAGAACGGCCACCCGGTGCGCCAGTGGATGCGTGATCCCGAGCAGGCCGAGGCCATCCGTGTACACCGGGAAAACCCGCGCTACCTTAAAGGCATCAAGATCCACCCGGCAGTCGAGCCGGTCACCGATCTGCTGGCCACTCTTACAGACTGCGAGCTGTGTTTCGTCGCGCTGCCCTCCAGCGCCTTGCGCGCGGTGCTATCGCCCCATGCCGAACGCCTGGCGGGCAAGATGCTGGTCAGCCTGACCAAGGGCATCGAGGCGCAGACTTTCAAGCTGATGAGCGAAATCCTCGAAGAAATCGCGCCCCAGGCCCGCATCGGCGTGCTATCTGGGCCGAACCTGGCGCGGGAAGTGGCCGAGCACGCCTTGACCGCCACCGTGGTGGCCAGTGACGACGAGGCGCTGTGCGAGCGCGTCCAGGCGGTGTTGCATGGCCGCACGTTCCGGGTCTACGCCAGCAGCGACCGTTTTGGCGTGGAGCTGGGCGGCGCGTTGAAAAACGTCTACGCGATCATCGCCGGCATGGCGGTGGCGCTGGGCATGGGCGAAAACACCAAGAGCATGCTGATCACCCGCGCCCTGGCGGAGATGACCCGCTTCGCGGTGAATCAGGGGGCCAATCCGATGACCTTCCTCGGGCTGGCCGGCGTGGGCGATTTGATCGTCACCTGTTCGTCGCCCAAAAGCCGCAACTACCAAGTGGGGTTCGCCCTCGGCCAGGGTTTGAGCCTGGATGAGGCCGTCACGCGCCTGGGCGAAGTGGCCGAAGGGGTCAACACGCTCAAAGTGCTCAAGGCCAAGGCCCAGGAGGCGGGTGTGTATATGCCGCTGGTCGCCGGGTTGCACGCGATCCTGTTCGAAGGGCGCACCTTGAATCAGGTCATCGAACTACTGATGCGGGCCGAGCCCAAAACCGACGTCGACTTTATTTCCACCAGTGGTTTCAACTGAGGAACGCACCATGAACGATCCGAAAGCAGCCCCCAAGTATGAAGCCATCGGCCTGCGCATCCTGTGGATGCTGGTGTTTGCCCTGGTCTGGCAAGTGGCGCAGTTCCTTCTCGGTGTGCTGGTGGTGGTGCAACTGATTTATCGCCTGATCTACGGCGCGCCGAACCTCGGCTTGATGAATGTCGGCGATAGCCTCAGCCAGTTCCTGGCGCAGATCGGTCGTTTCGGCAGTTTCCATACCGAGCAAAAGCCTTGGCCGTTCGCTGATTGGCCGGCACCGCGCGTACCCGAAGGCGAAGCGGCTCACAGCGTGCCACCGGCACCGCACCCGGTCCGCGACGAAGAGCCGAAACTGTGAAGCTGTGGATTCTGCGCCACGGCGAGGCCGAGGCCCATGCGCGCACCGACGCCGAACGCAACCTTACCGAGCGTGGCCGCGCTGAAGTATTGCGCAGCGCCGCGCACCTTATCGGTCAGCCCCTTGGCGCGATCATCGCCAGTCCTTACGTGCGGGCACAGCAGACCGCGCGACTGGTGCGCGAGGCGTTGGGTTTTGTGCCGGACATTCGCACGGTGCCGTGGCTGACGCCCGAGGGCAGCCCAGAGCAAGTGCTGGCGCATCTGGTGGCTGAGGACAACGTACTGCTGGTCAGCCATCAACCGTTGGTGGGCAATCTGATCAGCTTTCTGCAACACGGCCATTCGCGCCAGCCGCAGCCGATGTACACCGCCAGCCTGGCGCAGCTGGAGGGCGAATTTGCGTTGGCGGGGCTGATGAGCCTGGTGAGCGTAAAAAATCCTTAGGGGATGGATCTTCTTTGTGGGTGCTCTATAGTCAGCCGAGCAAGTGCTTGGTTGGTTATAGTCGAACCACAAAGGAGCGCGTTCCATGCCTGTCGCTGTTCGTTTGCCGCTACCGGTGTTCTTCGAGCGAGAAACCCGTCACCCCCACAAGACGTTTCTGGTGCAGCCCTTGGGCGGCGGCGAGGTGCAGCGCCTTACCTGGGCGGACGCGGGCCAGCAGGCCCGCCGCGCCGCCCAATGGCTGCGTGAGCGGGCGTTGCCCCCCGGCTCGCACATTGCCCTGATTTCGAAAAACTGCGCCCACTGGATCATCGCCGATCTGGCGATCTGGATGGCCGGGCACGTTTCGGTGCCGCTGTACCCCAATCTCACCGCTGATTCCGTCGCCCATGTGCTGACCCATTCCGAGGCGGCGCTGGTGCTGGTCGGCAAGCTCGACGACTGGCCCGCCATGGCGCCTGGCGTGCCCCACGGCGTGCCGACCATCAGCCTGCCGTTGTGCCCGCCTGGCGTGTTCGATTTCAGTTGGGCCGATCTACAAGCCTGCACACCGATTGAGGACGATCCGACGCCCGATGCCACGGCGCTTGCAACCATCATCTACACCTCCGGCACCACCGGCCTGCCTAAAGGCGTGATGCACAGCTTCGGCGCCTTGGGGTTCGCCGCCACCCGTGGCACGCAACTGTTCGGCCTGGGGGAGGGCGATCGGTTACTGTCGTACCTGCCGCTGTGCCATGTGGCAGAGCGGATGTTCGTGGAATTGGCGGCGATCTACACCGGGCAAACGGTATTTTTCGCCGAGAGCCTCGACACATTTCTAACCGACCTGCGCCGGGCGCGGCCCACCGCTTTGTTCGGCGTACCGCGGATCTGGAGCAAATTCCAACTGGGTGTCTACGCCAAGGTGCCGCCGCGCCGCCTGGATAGGCTATTGCGCCTGCCGTTTATCGGGCCGCGCATAGGCCGCAAAGTACTTGCCGGCCTGGGGCTGGACGCGCTGCGCATTGCGCTGTCCGGGGCGGCGCCAGTGCCCGAAGCTCTGCTGCACTGGTATCGGCGCCTCGGACTGGATGTGCTGGAGGTGTACGGGATGACCGAAAGTTGCGGCTATTCCCACGTATGCCGCCCCGGCCAGCAGACCATCGGCTGGATCGGCACCCCATGCCCCGACGTCGAGGTGCGCATCGACCCCGACGGTGAAGTGCAAGTGCGCAGCGAGGCCACCATGCTCGGTTACTTCAAAGACCCGGATAAAACCCGCGAAACCCTCACCGCCGACGGCTTCCTGCGTACCGGTGACAAGGGCGAGCAGGATGCCGACGGGCGCCTGCGCCTGACCGGACGGCTCAAGGAAATCTTCAAGACCAGTAAGGGCAAATACGTCGCGCCGGCGCCCATCGAAAACCGCCTGGCCGAGCATGCACGGATCGAACAGGTGTGCGTGGTCGGCGATGGCCTGGCGGCGCCGATGGGCCTGTGCGTGTTGTCGCAAGCGGCCCCGAGCGAAGCGCGCGCGGCCTTGCAAGGCAGCCTTGAGCGTTGGTTGCAACAGACCAACGCCACGCTGGATAAACATGAGCGCTTGAGCCGATTGGTGGTGGTCAACGGCGTATGGGGCGTGGAAAACGGCTTTCTCACGCCCACCCTCAAAATCAAGCGCAACGTGATCGAAGCGACTTACGGCGCACATTTGCACGCTTGGAGCGAGCGCACCGAAGCGATTGTGTGGCAGGATTAGGGTCATCATAAAAACACCAAAGGACACCTGCATGAGCCTGTGGCGCACCCAACCGAATATCGAACACCTCAATGCCAGCCAGAAAAACACCATCGGTGAATTGCTGGATATCCGCTTCGAAAGCTTCGACGACGAGTCCCTGACCGCGAGCATGGTGGTCGATGCGCGCACGCACCAGCCATTTGGCCTGCTGCATGGCGGCGCGTCGGTGGTGCTGGCCGAGAGCATCGGCTCGATGGCCGCGTACCTGTGCGTGGACACCAGCAAGTACTACTGCGTGGGCCTTGAAGTAAACGCCAACCACCTGCGCGGTGTGCGTAGCGGGCGGGTAACGGCGGTGGCCAGGGCCGTGCATATCGGCCGCAGCACGCAGGTATGGGATATCCGCCTGAGCAACGAAGAAGGCAAGCCCACCTGCATCTCGCGCCTGACCATGGCCGTGGTGCCGTTGGGCGAGAACCCGCCGGCCCGATAGGCATGGCGTGAGTGTCATCATTCCTGGCAGTTACAGTCATTGCCGTGCCTGCCGGGCATGCTGACAATCGAGTTCGGTTATTGCAGATGGATCCGGTATGTCGCAGCACGTGTTTTTCGCCCACGCCAATGGGTTCCCATCGGCCACCTACGGCAAGCTCTTTGCGGCCCTGGCCCCGGAATATACGGTGGCCCACCTGCCGCAGCACGGTCACGACCCACGGTTTCCGGTGGATGATAACTGGCAGAACCTGGTGGATGAACTGATCCATCATCTGGAGCAGCAGCCGCAACCGGTGTGGGGCGTGGGCCATTCCCTGGGCGGCGTTTTGCACTTGCACGCCGCCCTGCGATGCCCGCAGCTGTATCGCGGCGTGGTGATGCTCGATTCCCCGGTACTGACCCGCGCCGACCGCTGGGTGATCCGTGCCGCCAAGCGTTTTGGGTTTATCGACCGGCTGACCCCGGCCGGGCGCACCCTCGGCCGGCGCGAGGAGTTCGCCGACCTGGATGCCGCGCGCAGCTACTTCGCCGGCAAGACCCTGTTTCGTGGCTTCGATCCGGATTGCTTCGACGCCTACCTGCAACATGGCCTGCAAACGGTGGGCGATCGTCTGCGGCTGCGCTTCGACCCGGCTACCGAAATCAGTATCTACCGCGGCGTGCCCCACACCAGCCCCGGCCAAGTGCGCCAGATGAAGGTGCCGCTGGCGGTGGTGCGCGGTCGGCAGAGCCGCGTGGTAATGCGTCACCACGCCAGCGGCGTCGGGCGTTTGCCCATGGGCGAAATGCTCACCATGCCTGGCGGCCATATGTTCCCCCTCGAACGCCCGCAGGACACCGCGACCTTGATCAAGAACCTGTTCGCCCGTTGGGACGCCCGTGAGCGCAGCTGCGCATGAGCCCATCAGTCGAAGAAGTGCGCCTGAGCTTGCCCCATATCGAGTTGGCCGCCCATTTGTTTGGGCCCGAGGACGGTTTGCCAGTGATCGCCTTGCATGGCTGGCTGGACAATGCCAACAGCTTCGCGCGCCTGGCGCCGAAGTTGACCGGGCTGCGCATTGTGGCCCTGGACATGGCCGGTCACGGGCACTCGGCGCACCGCCCGGTGGGCGCCGGCTATGCCTTGTGGGATTACGTGTTCGACGTGCTGCAAGTGG
The DNA here is from genome assembly GCF_013285305.1 of Pseudomonas rhodesiae. Classification (NCBI taxonomy): domain Bacteria; kingdom Pseudomonadati; phylum Pseudomonadota; class Gammaproteobacteria; order Pseudomonadales; family Pseudomonadaceae; genus Pseudomonas; species Pseudomonas rhodesiae. Next base: position 2,189,440 of record NZ_CP054205.1, read on the forward strand.
CCGAGCAACTGGGGTGGAAACGTTTTGCATTACTGGGGCATTCCCTCGGCGCCATTGTGTCCATGGTGCTGGCCGGGGCCTTACCCGAGCGTGTGACCCATCTGGGGTTGATTGACGGTGTGATCCCACCCACTGCGCCGGGCGAAAATGCGGCCGAGCGGCTGGGCATGGCATTGCAGGCGCAATTGAACCTGCAGGGCAAACGTAAACCGGTGTACGGCACGCTGGAACGCGCGGTCGAGGCGCGCATGAAAGGCTTGGTGGCCGTCAGCCGCGAGGCCGCTGAACTGCTGGCCCAGCGCGGTTTGATGCCGGTGCCTGGCGGTTACACCTGGCGCACGGACAGTCGCTTGACCCTGGCTTCGCCAATGCGCCTGACCGATGAGCAGGCGATGGCCTTCATACGGCGAGTTGACTGCCCTACGCAATTGGTGGTCGCTGCCGACGGCATGCTATCGAAACATCCCGAATTGCTTTCCCAGCTACCCTTTACGGTAACCACGCTGCCTGGTGGCCATCATTTACACCTGAATGATGAGCCTGGCGCGGTCCTTGTTGCAGACTGTTTCAATCGGTTCTTCTCCGCGCCTTGACTTGGCGCGGTCAACTGCCGAGGCTGGGCGGATTGAACGGGAGTCAACCATGCACATATTCAACACCGATCTTAATACCGCGACGCTTACCCTCGGTCAGGGCTCACCAATCCGATGAGCGTGCGCAACCGATCTATTCGTGCTCTGGGGTTATGCGTATTCAGCCCGTTGGTGTTCGCCGCCGACGTGCCGGGCAGCCAGGACCTGCCCGCCGTGGCCCGTCAGGTCGACGCGCAGATTGTCGATTATCGCCCCGCCGAAGAAAAAGAACGCATCTACCCCCTGGGCGCGATCCGCAAGATCAGCGGCCAACTGCGTTACGAAGGCCAGGCCCTCGCGCGGGGCCAGACCACCGCCATTACCTATGAACTGCCCGCCGACCACAGCTCCAGTGCGGCGTTCACCGCCACGCGCGAGGCGTTGCAGGCCCAGGGCGCGCAACTGCTGTTCTGGTGCAAGGCTCGGGACTGCGGTGAAAGCAGCCTGTGGGCCAACGAGATTTTCGGCAACGCCAAGCTGGTGGGCGCCGATAGTCAGCAGGAATACCTGCTAGTGCGCCTGGCCGAGCCCCAGGCCAATTCGCTGGTCGCCCTGTACGGCATCACCCGCGGTAATCGTCGCGCCTACTTGCACGTCGAGCAATTGGACGCCGCGACGCCGCTGGGCGACCTGTTGCCCACCTCGGCCACACTGTTGCGTGAGCTCAAAAGCACCGGCGAGCTGGACTTCCCCGCATTGAGCGGTGAGCCGGACGCCACGTGGCTGACCCTCATTTCCCGTGGCCTGAACCTGGATACCACCCTGCGCGTCAGCCTCAGCGGCCCGAGCGCCGAAGCCTGGCGTCAGGCGCTGATCGAGCAGGGCGTGCGCGCGGCGCGTATGGAGAGCGGCAGCGGTGAAACCCAAGGTCTGCACCTGCATCTGATACGCTGATCGCCACCTGGCGAACGGGCCCGCGCCGTTCGCCTAATCTTTCTTCCTAAAGCCTCCTTCTTTCAGAGATTCCCCATGCTCAATAACGATCGCCTGCTGGTGCAAATCCTGCTGCTGGTGCTGTTCGGTGCCAGTTTCTGGGTGTTGGCGCCGTTCTGGTCGGCGCTGTTCTGGGGCGCGGTGCTGGCATTTGCCAGTTGGCCGCTGATGGTGTTGCTCACGCGCTGGCTGGGTGGGCGCGAGTCCCTGGCCGCCGCGATCCTGACCTTGAGTTGGATGCTGTTGGTGGCGGTGCCGCTGGTATGGCTGGGGTTTAACCTGGCCGACCATGTGCGTGATGCCGTGGCCTTGATCAAGGATATTCAGGTCGATGGCCTGCCCGAGGCGCCGACGTGGCTGGGCGCGATCCCGTTGGTCGGCGAGCGATTGGCGGCGATGTGGGACAGCATCGATCAGCAGGGCGCTGCGTTGATGGTCAGCCTCAAACCGTACCTGGGGCAGGTGGGCAACTGGCTGCTGGCGCGTAGCGCGCAGATCGGCGGGGGCATTCTGGAACTCACCCTGAGCCTGGTCTTCGTGTTCTTTTTCTACCGCGACGGGCCGCGTTTGGCGATGTTCGTCCATCGTTTGCTGGAACGCTTGATCGGCGACCGCGCCGGTTACTACATCGAACTGGTGGCCGGAACCGTGCAACGGGTGGTCAACGGCGTGATCGGCACGGCTGCGGCCCAGGCCGTGTTGGCGTTGGTGGGGTTCATTATTGCCGGTGTGCCAGGGGCGCTGGTGCTGGGCATCGTCACCTTTATGCTCAGCCTGATTCCCATGGGCCCGCCGCTGGTGTGGATCCCGGCCACGGCGTGGCTGGCCTGGAAGGGCGATTACACCTACGCGATATTCCTTGGCGTGTGGGGCACCTTCATCATCAGTGGCGTGGACAACGTGCTCAAACCCTACCTGATCAGCCGTGGCGGCAACCTGCCGCTGGTGATCGTGCTGCTAGGGGTGTTCGGCGGCTTGATTGCCTTTGGCTTTATCGGCTTGTTTATCGGCCCGACCTTGCTCGCAGTGGCCTACAGCCTGTTGATGGATTGGAGCGCAACTCACGCCCAGGGCCGTCGGGACGACCAGGCTCTTTAAGCCCTGGGCAAGCGCATCACCGCGGTCAAGCCGCCGCCTGGGGTTTCTTCCAAACACAGGCGGCCGCCGAGGCGTTCCACGGCTTCCTTGGCAATCGTCATGCCCAGGCCGACGCCGCCGGAGTTGCGGTTGCGCGAGCCCTCCAGTCGAAAAAACGGCTCGAACACCGCCTCGCGCTTGTCCGCCGCAATCCCGGGGCCGTGATCAATTACCCGGATCACCAGCGCGTCACGGCTGTCGGCCAGTTCGATACGCGCCGTGCCGGCGTACCGCAGGGCGTTGTCGATCAGATTGTTCAGGCACGAACGCAAGGCCATGGGTTGCACCTGCAGCGGTGCGCAGGTGCCGGCAAACTGCACGTCGCAGCCTTGGTCCTGGGCGTTTTCGCTCAGGGATTCCACCAGCGCCTGCACGTCCAGCCAGTGTCGGGTTTCGCTGGTGCGTTGTTCGTGCAGGTAACTCAACGTCGCGTCCAGCATGCCGATCATGTCGTCCAGGTCCTGGCGCATCTGGCCCTGGAGGCGGGTGTCTTCGATCTGCTCCAGGCGCAACTTGAGGCGCGACAACGGCGTGCGCAGGTCATGGGACACCGCGCCGAGCATGCGTGCGCGTTGGCTGACCTGCTCGCGAATGCGCCGTTGCATCAGGTTGAAGGTCGATGCGGCCTGTTGCGCTTCCAGCGGGCCGGACTCGTTGAGCGGCGGGCTGTCGAGGTCCAGGCTCAAGCGTTCGGCGGCTTCGCTCAGGCGCTGTATCGGCCGGCTGAGCAGTTTGGCGCCATACCAGGCGGCAATGATCAGCGAGATAAATTGAAACGTCAGGGGCACCACCGGGCCGCCGAACCAGGGTCGTTGATGCTTGGGCAAGGGTTTCATCGTGCCGTCCGACTGCTCGATAAAGGTCTCCTCGGGCGGCGGCGGGGGCGGGCCGTAGTGGTGAAACCAGAAAAACGCCAGCCCATGGGCCAGCACAATGGCCACCAGCAACACGCCGAACAGCCGCCCAAACAGCGTGTTGAAGGTGCCGCGCATCAGCCGATGTCCCGTGCGTCGAACAGGTAGCCTTCGCCGCGCACGGTCTTGATCAACTGCGGTGCCTTGGGGTCATCCCCGAGTTTTTGCCGCAGGCGCGAGACCAGCAGGTCGATGCTGCGATCGAACGCTTCGATGGAACGCCCGCGCGCGGCATCCAGCAATTGCTCGCGGCTCAGTACCCGGCGTGGGCGTTCGATAAATACCCAGAGCAGGCGAAACTCGGCATTGGACAGCGGCACTACCAGGCCGTTGTCGGCCACCAGCTGGCGCAGCACGCTGTTCAGGCGCCAGGTGTCGAAGCGGATATTGGCGCGCTGCTCGCTGCGATCGTCGCGCGCGCGGCGCAGGATGGTCTGGATGCGCGCCACCAGCTCGCGGGGCTCGAAGGGTTTGGACATGTAGTCATCGGCCCCCAGTTCCAGGCCGATGATGCGGTCGGTGGGTTCGCAGCGCGCGGTGAGCATCAGGATCGGAATATCCGACTCGGCCCGCAGCCAGCGGCACAGCGACAGGCCATCCTCGCCCGGCAACATCAGATCGAGCACCACCACGTCGAAAGTCTCGGCGTGCATGGCCTGGCGCATCTCGGCGCCATCGTTGACGCCGGTGGCCAGAATACTGAAGCGGGCCAGGTAGTCGATCAGCAGTTCGCGGATCGGCACATCGTCGTCGACCACCAGTGCGCGGGTCGTCCAGCGCTTGTCGTCGGCGCTGGCCGGGCCTTTTTGCTCGTCGTTCACAGGGGCGCAAGGAGTTTGCATAGTGCGGTCATCTGCCAGGTGATTGCGGTCAGCATAGGCGCCCAGCCCCATGGCTGGTAGTGCTGGTCGGTGGGTCGTGCGAGCGAGGCTAGCGGCGGGGCGTGTTGGGGGCGTGTCGTGAATGTATCGGCTTTGAAATATATGCGCGAAATGCCCGCCTGCGCGCGCTTGGTCAGTATTTACCGATCATCGCATCCCGCAACGGCGTCGCTTGCGCTACAATCCGCGCCGATTTCGACTTGCCTGAGAGCCCATTCCAATGTCCGCCTGCCAGACTCCTATCATCGTCGCCCTGGATTACCCCACCCGTGACGCCGCACTGAAGCTGGCTGACCAGTTGGACCCAAGGCTCTGCCGGGTCAAGGTCGGCAAGGAACTGTTCACCAGCTGCGCCGCGGACATCGTCGGCACCCTGCGTGACAAAGGCTTCGAGGTGTTCCTCGACCTGAAATTCCACGATATCCCCAACACCACCGCCATGGCCGTCAAGGCGGCTGCGGAAATGGGCGTGTGGATGGTCAACGTGCATTGCTCCGGCGGCCTGCGCATGATGAGCGCTTGCCGCGAAGTACTGGAACAGCGCAGCGGCCCCAAGCCGCTGTTGATCGGTGTGACCGTGCTGACCAGCATGGAGCGCGAAGACCTGGCCGCGATCGGCCTGGATATCGAGCCTCAGGAGCAGGTACTGCGCCTGGCGGCCCTGGCGCAGAAAGCCGGCCTCGACGGTCTGGTGTGCTCGGCGCTGGAAGCCCAGGCGCTGAAGGCCGCGCACCCGTCGCTGCAACTGGTTACCCCCGGCATTCGCCCGGCGGGCAGTGCTCAGGACGACCAGCGCCGCATCCTGACCCCGCGCCAGGCACTGGACGCCGGCTCCGACTACCTGGTGATCGGCCGTCCGATCAGCCAAGCGGCGGATCCGGCCAAGGCGCTGGCGGCAGTGGTTGCCGAGATCGCCTGATCACGTCGAGCGCGAGCCACTGACGAGAACGCCTGCACCCTGAACCGACGGGATGCAGGCGTTTTTTTTGGCCAGTGAGCTTAGACCTTCAACACCAACTTGCCAAAGTTCTCGCCGTTGAACAGTTTCATCAGGGTTTCCGGGAACGTCTCCAGCCCCTCGACAATATCTTCCTTGCTCTTGAGCTTGCCTTGCGCCATCCAACCGGCCATTTCCTGCCCGGCGGCGGCGAAGTTCGCGGCATGATCCATGACCACGAAGCCTTCCATCCGTGCGCGATTGACCAACAGTGACAGGTAATTGGCCGGGCCTTTGACCGCTTCCTTGTTGTTGTACTGGCTGATTGCGCCGCAAATCACGACCCGAGCCTTGAGGGCCAGGCGGCTGAGCACCGCATCGAGAATATCGCCGCCAACGTTATCGAAATACACATCCACACCTTTGGGGCATTCGCGCTTGAGGGCGGCGGGTACGTCTTCGTTCTTGTAATCGATGGCCGCATCGAAGCCCAGCTCATCCACTAGGAATGCACATTTGTCGGCACCGCCGGCAATGCCCACCACGCGACAGCCTTTGAGTTTGGCGATCTGACCGGCAATGCTGCCCACGGCGCCGGCGGCACCGGAGATTACCACCGTCTCACCGGCCTTTGGCGCGCCAGTCTCCAGCAAGGCGAAGTAGGCGGTCATGCCGGTCATGCCCAGGGCGGACAGATAGCGCGGCAATGGCGCCAACGTTGGGTCGACCTTATAGAAACCCCGCGGCTCGCCGAGGAAATAATCCTGCACCCCCAGGGCGCCGTTCACGTAATCGCCGACGGCAAACTTGGGGTTGTTCGACGCAATCACTTTGCCCACGCCCAGCGCGCGCATTACTTCGCCGATGCCGACCGGTGGGATGTAGGACTTGCCCTCATTCATCCAGCCGCGCATGGCCGGGTCGAGGGACAGGTATTCGTTACGCACCAGTACTTCACCGTCCTTGGGGGTGCCCACTGGGACTTCCTGGTACGTGAAAGTATCCCGCGTAGCGGCGCCGACCGGGCGTTTGGCGAGCAGGAATTGGCGATTGGTCTGGGCGGTCATGGCAGGGACTCGTTAGAAATGAATGCTCAGTGATAGACCCTGGCGGGCCTGGGAGCAAGGTCGGCGAGAGGTGCGAATGCTCGTCGATAGGCCGCGCTGATGGTAGGCCCAGTCGCCTTATCACTGCCGCTCATGCAGCGCCAACCGGCCTTTTGATAGTGCTGACGTGCGCATCATGACCTTGGCTAGACTCCCGCCACGTATATTTCCTCCATAGGACATCCCTCCATGAGCATGACGTTTTCCGGCCAGGTCGCCCTGGTCACCGGCGCCGCTGCGGGTATCGGCCGCGCTACTGCCCTGGCGTTCGCCGCTGAAGGTTTGAAAGTGGTGGTGGCCGACCTGGATGTGGCCGGCGGCGAAGGGACGGTGACGCTGATCCGTCAGGCCGGTGGCGAGGCGTTGTTCGTGCGCTGCGACGTGACTCAGGAAGCCGAGGTGCAGCAATTGATGGCGCAGACCCTGGCGGCGTATGGGCGTCTGGACTACGCCTTCAATAACGCCGGTATCGAGATCGAAAAGGGCAAACTTGCCGACGGCAGCCTGGACGAGTTCGATGCCATCATGGGCGTCAATGTCAAAGGCGTGTGGCTGTGCATGAAGCACCAGTTGCCGCTGCTGCTGGCCCAGGGCGGCGGTGCCATCGTCAACACCGCTTCGGTGGCGGGCCTGGGGGCGGCGCCGAAGATGAGCATATATGCCGCGTCCAAGCATGCGGTGATCGGTCTCACCAAGTCGGCGGCCATCGAATATGCGAAAAAGAAAATCCGCGTCAATGCCGTATGCCCGGCGGTGATCGACACCGATATGTTCCGGCGCGCCTATGAAGCCGACCCGCGCAAGGCCGATTTCGCCGCCGCCATGCACCCGGTGGGGCGTATCGGTAAGGTCGAGGAAATCGCCAGCGCGGTGCTGTATCTGTGCAGCGATGGCGCAGCGTTCACCACCGGCCAGGCATTGGCGGTGGACGGGGGGGCAACGGCGATTTAGGACGCGGTGTGACGCCCCATTCGAAAAGGTCTGGGACGGATGTGGGGCGTTTCCGGAGCTGGCCAAACGCCGCGATCGAATATGTATCACAAGGTAAATAACTCAATAAAATCAATACTTTAATAAATCTTGGCGACCTGTCATCACGCGCTTCTGTGCTTAACTCGTTGGGTTGAAAACAAACAGTTGAAGTGAGTGGCGCATGGATTTAGGGATCGATCGACAAGCCCTTGTACCGGTAGTGCAGCAAATCGTCAGTGCAGTGACGCAATGGATTCGCAAGAACGAGGTGAGCCCCGGCACTCGCTTGCCGTCCGTGCGGCGGTTGGCCCTCGATAACCTGCTTAGTCAGTCCAGCGTGATCGAAGCTTTAGAGCGCATGGTCGCCCAAGGATTGCTGGCCCACAGGCACGGCGCCGGCTTTATGGTGGCCGAGCCGCCTGTGGCCCATGAGTGTCAATGGTATGAAGGCGCCGAGCGCGACTGGGGCGATTTTGCCGATAGCCCCTTGGGCGAGTTGAAGCTAGGCTGCGGCTGGCTGCCGGAGGCCTGGCATGAAAGCGATGACATCAGTTACGCGATTCGCGAAGTCAGCCGTACCGACACCGCCGGGCTGTTCAATTACAGCACGCCACTGGGCTTGCCCGTGTTGCGTGAACAACTGCTCAAGCGCCTGACGCACCTCCATATCGACACTCGTCTTGATTGCATTCTCACCACTGGTGGCGCCAGTCATGCCGTGGATTTGCTGATCCGTGTGCTACTGCGCGCCGGTGACTGCGTGGTGGTGGAAACCCCGGGATACGGCAATCTTTACCGGCAGCTGGCGTTCCATGGCGTGCGCCTGCTGGAAGTGCCGCGCACACCGGGCGGGCCGGACATCCCGGCGCTCGAAGCATTGTTGCAGCGCCATCGTCCAAAATGCTTGTTCACTCACAGCCTGTATCACAACCCGACTGGCTCCAGCCTGTGCCGTGTCGTGGCCGAGCGGCTACTGGAGCTGGCCCGTCGCGATGACTTCCTGATCATTGAGGAGGATGTCTACGGCGACCTGCAGCACGCCACCTGCACCCGGCTCGCGGCGTTGCCCCATGAAGGTCGGGTGATTTACGTCGCCAGTTTTTCCAAGACCTTGAGCAGTGCTTTGCGCGTTGGCTACCTCAGCGCGGAGGCAAGTCTTATCGCTCGGCTGGCCACCCTCAAGACCTCCACCGGTTTCGGCACCTCGCGGTTTGCCGAGGCGGTGGTCAGCACGCTGCTGGCCAACGGCACCTATCGCAAATGGGTGCAGCGCTTGCGCAAGCGGCTGAGCACCGAGATGGCCGCTACGTTACAGGTGCTGGAAGACGAAGAGTGGGAGGTGTTCACCGTGCCCGCCGGCGGCATGTTCCTATGGGCGCGACCGGGGGCGAATGCCTTCTCGCGTGTACAGGCGTTCGCCCGCCGGCTCGGTGTTTTGCTCTCGCCGGGCTCACTTTTCAACCCAACCGGCGAATACAGTGAGTGGCTGCGCATCAATGTAGCCTATGCTTCAGACCAACGGGCTCTGGCGCTGATGCGTGCCGTGGGGCCCGCTAGATCGACCTCGACCATTCTGAAAACGACGGGCGTGTAGCTTTTTGCCATTATTCCGGCGTCAGTGTCTTGTGTTGAGGCCCCTGTCGTTGCCAATCTGCTGCTTGTCTACCGGGCTTGATGGCATCTGCCATTGCAAGAGGATCAAGTGCAATGATTTCGGCCGTGCAACGACGTTTCGCCAACCTGGGTATGGCGAAAAAACTGGGCTTGGGTTTCACCTTGGTGCTGCTGTTGACGGCGGTAGTGGCGGCCATCGGCGTATGGTCCCTGCAAACCGTCGGGCAACGGTTCGAAGGGCTCAAGGCCATGTCCTCGCTCAACAGCGGTTTGCTCAAGGTGCGCTTGATCGAACAGGACTACGCTTTGCACGCCGACCCCAAGGCGGTCGACGCGCTGCATGAGGCCGTCGATGCCCTGGCCGCTGAGGCAGCCAGCCTCAAGACCCAATCCGCTGCCAATGTGCCAGCCATGACCGATGTCGAGCAGGCCCTTGCCGCCTATCGCAAGGCTTTCGATGAGTTTGTCGAACTGACCCAGACCAAGGACCTGGCCCTGGAAATGGCCAGTTGGTCCGTGTCCAGTGTGGCCAACAACCTTGATGTGTTGCAGGCCGGTCTGGCGGACGACGGTGCCTATGGGCTCAAGGAAAGCCAGGGCAAGGAGGGCGCCGAATTTATCGAGCAGGCCGGTCAGGTTAGCCAGGTGTCGCGCTTGATGCTGCAAGCCATGAACGAAGCCCATGTGCGTCTGAATCAGAGCCGTAAGGTAGACGAAGACAATACCGAGCAAGGCAAGATCGAGCAGGCCGAACAGGCCCTGGCGCAGGTAGAGCAGTTGAAAACCTCAGTCAAGGATGCGGGCTACCAGACCGTACTTGGCGAGGTGTCGGGACATATTGCCGCCTTCGGCGAAAAACTCGGCGAATACACGGACCTGCTGGCTCAGGAAAAACTGGTTTACACACAATTGCATGATCGAGCGCAGCAGGTGGTCAGTCGGGTCAACCAGGCCTATAACGCCGAAGATCAGTCGATGCAGGCGCAATTGAAGAAAAGCGCGTTGCTGATAATCGGCTCGTCGGCACTGGCCCTGCTGGTGGGCTTGATTGCATCTTGGGTGATTACCCGCTTGATCGTTGCGCCCCTGCGCAGTGTGATCTCCGTGGCTCAACGGATTGCCGATGGTGATTTAAGCGGTCGGATGGAGGTCAATCGGCGCGATGAAATCGGCCAGTTGATGCAGGCCATGCAGCAGATGGGTAACGGTTTAAGCCATATGGTCAGCGGGTTGCAGGCCGGTATCGAGCAATTGGCCAGCTCCGCGCATTCGCTGTCCAGCGTTACCGAGCAGACCAATGTCGAGGTGAGCAGCCAGAAGGAAGAGACCGAGCAGGTGGCCACCGCCATGAACCAGATGACTGCCACTGTGCACGATGTGGCGCGTAACGCCGAAGAAGCGGCGCAGGCCGCACAGACAGCAGACGAGAAAGTCGACAGCGGCCAGCAGGTGGTGCGTCAGAGTTTGCAGCGCATCGAGCTGTTGGCCACGTCCAGCACGGGCGCCAGTGCCAGCATCGAAAGCCTGAGTGCGGAAATCCAGCATATCGGTACGGTGTTGAGCGTGATCAAAAGTGTTGCCGAGCAGACCAACCTGCTGGCGCTGAACGCCGCCATTGAAGCCGCACGGGCGGGCGAACAGGGCCGCGGCTTTGCCGTCGTGGCCGATGAAGTGCGAGCGCTGGCCAAGCGTACGCAACAATCGACCGAAGAGATCGAACGGCTGGTCGGCACCTTGCGCAGCGCCGCACAAACGTCGGTGCAGCAGATTCAACAGAGTGGTGAACTGGTGAAGCTGGCGGTCAGCGATGCGCTGGAAACCGAAAGTGCTCTGGGCAGCATTGCGTCAGCGGTGTCGCTGATCCAGCAGATGAATCAGCAGATTGCCGCCGCCGCCGAGGAGCAAAGCTCGGTGGCCGAAGAGATCAACCGCAGTGTCACCAGTATTCGAGCCAGCGCCGATCAGTCGGCGTTGAGCATGCAGGAGAACGCCGCATCGAGTATCGAGCTGGCGCAGTTGGGCGCCGAACTCAAGGGTATGGTGGGGCACTTCCGCCTCTGATCGCCGCGCTGACGGCGACCAAAGGCGCGGGCAATTAAGCGTGGTTGGCCAGAAACGTCAGCAGGGCTTCATTGACGAAGTCCGGGTTTTCCCGCGAAGAGATATGCCCCGCGTCCGGAATCGGGATCAGGCTGCAACCGATCAGCTCGGCCATTTCTGCCGATTCTGCCGGTGGCCGCGGCTTGTCCTGCTGGCCGCACATTACCAAGGTGGTGTCGCGGTCCAGGCGCGGCAGCTGCGCCATCACATCCGTGCGACTGAAGATCAGCCGGCCCAGGGGCACAATGCTGTCCAGCAGGCGTTCCCGGGGGAAGTCTCGCAGGGATTGGCGAAAGTTCTGGTACAACCCCGACTCGCGGTCAATATCGGCGCGGAAGAAAATCGGTGCGATCACATCCAGCAGCGGCTCAGGGATGGCGCCGGCTTCTTCAATCATCTTGAACAGTGAGAAATAGTACTGACGCGTGGCCTCGGGCTCGGCGCCCAGGTACGTGTCCATCAGCACCAGGCTGTTAACGCGCTCAGGCGCGAGCAACGCCAGGCGCGCGCCCCACATGCCGCCAACCGACAGCCCCACCAGGTTTACGCTGGGGATATCCAACTGGTCCAGCAAGGCCAGGGACTGGCGCGCCAGGTCCTCAAGAGATTGGGTGCGCGGGGGCAGTTGGCCCGATTCGCCATGGCCCCACAGCTCGGGCACGATCACGCGGTACTTTTGCGACAGCGCCTCGACCTGCGGCGCCCACATAGTGCGGTCCCACAGGTAACTCGAGCCCAGCAGGACAGCCGGGCCGCAGCCCTGGTCGATGTAATGCAGCGGTTGTCCATCAATCACGGCGACAGGCATAGCAGGCCCCTTTCTTCACGGAGTGAGGGGCACTTTTTTACGCTAGTCGTAGGCGGGGGGATAGATGCAAAGTGATGGCATCTGGCGAACCGGGGTTCGCCAGAGACGGAGGAGGGGGTCAGTCGTAAATGACTTTCTTTTTCCACTCGGCGTCGGCGTCCACCACTTTCAAGCCTTCGGTCAATTCATTGACCTCGTCTTCGGCCGGCTTGCTGTTGGTCAGCACGGTGGAGTTGGCGCGGGCCAGCTGGGATTCGAGCATTTGCAGCTGGGCGCTGTAGAGTACCGGCTCCGGCTGCTTACGCAGGTACTGCACGCCACGCTCGAAAGCCAGGCGTGCCTGGCCCGGCTGGCCTTGTTGCAGCGCATGCTGGCCGAGATTGTTGAAAAACTCGATGTGCAGCAACACCAGGATGTGGCGAATTTCCCTGATCCAGTGCTTGGCTTCGTTGGCCGGCAGGAAACCATCCTGGGCGGCGCGGGTAACCTGGCCGTGCAGGGCTTCGAGGAGGAAGCGTACATCCTTGGCCTTGGCTTCGGTCTGGATCGGTGCGGGCGGGTTGTTAACCGGTATCGATTCGCCCTGGCCAACCAGCGCATTCAGCTCAGTAATACGGGCCTTGAGCGCGGCGTTGGTCTTATTGAGGTTCAACAGGCGCTGATTGACGTTCAGTTCAAGGCGGGTCATCAGCAACTTGAGTGCCGGGGTCATGAGCTGGCCAGGAAACGTCTCGGTGATTTCACCGCAACGGCGCAGGCGATCGTTGAGTTCGATCTCGGTGCGCTGTTTTTCCAGCTTGTTGTTTTCCACCACATGGTTCATGTAGCCAATGGCGATCAGTATTGCGATCCCGGCTATTACCAGCAGGGTGATCATGAGTGGTGTCACCGGTGTGACCTCTTTATAGGGTTTACAGGAGAGTGTAGTGACTGGACCATCAGGCGGATAGGTCTGATCGACCAGATGCCGCGTAGTTCATTCTTCTCAGGCTCCCTTGCTATCTATATAGGTGAGCGCTGGAATGGATGGCTTCATATTGCCATCACTCGTCGGGGTGGACTATAGCGTCTTGTCATGCGCCAGAATATAGGCGTCAAGGTGTGAGCGGGCAAAGTGCCCTCGCAGGCCGCAAAACGGGGGCGAAGTCATTGATTTAAATAAATTTATCCTTGGGGGTTGACGACCTTTCAATCCATCCATAGAATGCGCGCCACTTACAGCGTAAAGCACACAGCGAAACGCGGTAGGGAGTGAATGTTGTACGTGTGTCCCCTTCGTCTAGTGGCCTAGGACACCGCCCTTTCACGGCGGTAACAGGGGTTCGAGTCCCCTAGGGGACGCCAATGCGGGAATAGCTCAGTTGGTAGAGCACGACCTTGCCAAGGTCGGGGTCGCGAGTTCGAGTCTCGTTTCCCGCTCCAATTTTTAAGCAGTGTTGCTCTCGGGCGGCACTGAGTGAAACCAGGACCAAGTCTTCGGATGAGGCCTCTGGGCACTGAAATACACACCATGTGTTTCAGTAGCGTGTCCCCTTCGTCTAGTGGCCTAGGACACCGCCCTTTCACGGCGGTAACAGGGGTTCGAGTCCCCTAGGGGACGCCATTTGCGGGAATAGCTCAGTTGGTAGAGCACGACCTTGCCAAGGTCGGGGTCGCGAGTTCGAGTCTCGTTTCCCGCTCCATATTCAATGAAAACGCCGATCAGCGATGATCGGCGTTTTTGTGTGCGCTTGATTTTTATCAAGCTGGAGAAGCCCGCCAACACGGCGGGCTTTTTACTATTACAGCTTCGGCAACTGCCCGACGCGCCCCATCATTTCAGTGACGATCTGCAAGTCCAGCAAGAACTGATCGACCGTCTTAAACTCATTGTCGGTATGCCCGGTGTACTTCACTTCCGGGCGAGCCAGGCCGAATTGCACGCCGTTGGGCAGTTCATGCACCGAGGTGGCGCCGGCCGAGGTGCCGAATTTATGTTCCATGCCCAGGTTTTCAGTGGCGACCGCCAGCAACGCTTTGACCCATTCGCCTTCCGGGTTGCGGTACATCGGCTCGGCAATCGAATAGGTGAAGTCCACCGCCACTTTGCTGTGTTTGTCCCAGGCGCTGAGTTTGTCGGCGATTTGTTTTTTGAGCGTTTCCGGCGACTTGCCCTTCGGCACGCGCAGGTTCACCGCCAGCTTAAAGGCTTTGTCGTCCTGGCCGACGAACGTCAGCGAGGTGGTCAGCGGGCCCATAAAGTCGTCGGCAAAACCCACGCCCAACTTGCCGCCCAGGTAATCCAGGCCCCAATTGTCCGACGCATAACGCGCGGCATCGGTGATGTGGTTGTGCTTGAGGGCAATCTTGCCGTCGACGCTGTGGATCAACTCCAGCATGCGCGCCACCGGGTTGATACCCGACTCCGGCTCGGACGAGTGCGCCGACACGCCAGTGACGGTTAGTTTCACATCCTTGCCCTCAACCTTGGCGACCACTTCGAAATCACCACCGTTGCGCTTGGCATATTCCGCGCCGGCCTTTTGCAGGCTAGCCGCCAGTTCGGCCGGCTGATCGGTGACAAACGTGGCAACCGATGCCGATGGAATCTGGTTGGTGGCCATGCCGCCGGTCATCGCCACGATTTCCGCGCCGCTGCCGTCACCTTTGCGACGCGGGAACGTGGCCATGACCGTGCCGTAGCCTTTCTCGGCAATCACCACCGGGTAACCGCCATCCAGTGCCAGGTTGTACTGCGGGGTCGGGTTGTGTTCGAAGTAATACGGGATGGCGTCGCCGGAAGTTTCCTCGGTGGTGTCCACCAGCAGCTTGAACTGGCGCGCCAGCGGCAGCTTCTCTTCCTTGATCACCTTCATGGCATACATCGCCACCACGATGCCGTTTTTGTCATCTTCGGTGCCGCGGCCGTACATGCGATCGCCGATCAGTGTGACTTTGAACGGGTCGAGCTTGGTGCCGTCCTTCAGCACCCAATTTTCCGGGGTCACCGGCACCACATCGGCGTGGGCATGGATGCCGACCACTTCATCGCCGCTGCCTTCCAGGGAAATTTCGTACACGCGGTTGTCGATGTTACGGAAGTTCAGGTTGAAAGCTTTGGCCAGGGCCTGGATCTTGTCGGCGATCTTGAGGAATTCCGGGTTCTGGTACTGTGGTACGCCGTCTACGTTGAAGGTCGGAATTTCCACCAGTTCCCGCAGCGTCTCCAGAGCGGCCTTGCCGTATTTGATCCGCGTGTAAATGCCCAGCAAACGGTTGATTTCGTTCTGCTGCTCGGCGCTCAGGGTTTTGTTGTCGAGAAAGGCGTTGATCGCCGGGCCCACATCGGCGGTCTTGCCCAGATCGCCCTTGCTCAGGGTGGCCAGGAAACCGCGGAAATCGCTGACCGGCGTTTCGCCGAAGTGCTTGAGAATCGCCGTGCTTTGCTCGGCGGTGATATTGGCGAATGCCGGGGTGCTGACTGCCGTTAGCGTGGCCGCGAACAGGCTCGCAGCCACCAATTGCTTGAGTGGAAAGTGCATGGAAAGTCGCATTCCTTTGCCAGTTGTGAGTAGGACGTTTCTGATCAAACTGTCAGAAACATTTCTACACACTACCACCACTCAGGTGTATCGGGTCAATGCTGGCCAGGGTGGGGCGCTGGATACTCATCGGTCACGTTCAGGGCTCTAGCGTAGGGGCCGTCCCACAACTGTCGGTGCAAATCCCCGACACGCTTGGCCATGGTTTCGCTGCGCATCACCACCTCCAGGTTGCGCGAATTATCCAGATAGCCGCCCAGCCAATTACTGGTGCCCACCCACGCGAGCTGACCATCGATCTCCATGGTCTTGCTGTGAATCACCCGCGCGTAGGGGATAAACCCCTGTTTGGCCTCGGGCAGGGTGACGATCTTGATCTGCACATTGGGCAGCACGGCCAGACTCTTGAGGTAAGGCAGTTCCAGTTTGTCGGTGTTCCAGTTGGACACCATCAGCTTGATCGACACACCGCGCGCGGCCGCGGCCCGCACGGCATTGTCGATCACTGCATAGTAAGGGCGCGTATTGTCCGGCCCATAGGACAGCGGTGCGTAGTCGAGCAATTGCACGCGGACTTCTTTCTTCGCTTCCGCCAACAAGCGTGGCAATTCCAGCTGTGAGTCGCCCACCCCCGGCGGGTTGTAACGCTGCGGGCTGGCCACCAAGTAATTGCCGGTGCGTGCAGGCGCCTGGCCGGTCGCCGGCAATGGCACCGGCCGGTGCTCGGCCAGCGCCTGCTGGGCTTGCCAGTCCTGATCGAAAATCGCCTGCACCTGGCCCACCACCTTGGCATCGCTGATGCGCAACCCTGTTTCATGGATATGTTCCAGGGAACGCCAGTCGAAATTCTGGCTGCCGACAAA
The DNA here is from genome assembly GCF_013285305.1 of Pseudomonas rhodesiae. Classification (NCBI taxonomy): domain Bacteria; kingdom Pseudomonadati; phylum Pseudomonadota; class Gammaproteobacteria; order Pseudomonadales; family Pseudomonadaceae; genus Pseudomonas; species Pseudomonas rhodesiae. The sequence continues at coordinate 2,205,858 of NZ_CP054205.1, forward strand.
TGCCTGCCGAGCGTCCACAATCATGTATTTGGCGTGGATGATGCCGCCGCTGACTTGCCCGTAGGGCAACACGCGAAAGGTCAGGTTGGGGATCGCACGCAAGCGTTCCAGGGTTGAACCCTCCGATAACTTGATGCCTTTTTCTTCCATCAAAAAGCGAATCTTCACACCGCGCTTGCCAGCGGCTTCCAGGTGGTCGATGACCTTGTCCATGACCGACCCAGGATGATCGGCCGCGTAGAACTGGCCGATATCAATGGTGTTTTTCGCCCCGTCGAACAGTTCGATCCAGACCGGGCCCGGCTGACGTAGATCGGCGGTGCCGAGGGCAGTGTCCACTGGTACGGTGTGTACCAATTCAAATCCTGGAATTGAAAAATCCGCCTGGGCAAGCGGACTGAGGAGCAAGCCGGCAAGGCCTGCGATACGCATTTTCAAGGAGGCGGACATAAGGCTCTCTTTTAAATAGAAGCGGGCGCATTGCGCGCCCGCGCAAACGGTTATGCGGTGCGGCTGTGCAACGGTGTCGGCACCAGGTGTGGCGTTTCGCTCTGCACGCGGGCGCCGCTGGCGGCGCGGATCAGCAGGATTTTCAACTGATCGTTGATGCGCTCCAGGCTGTCTTGGAAGAAGTTATGAAACACCACGCAGAACAGCGCGATGGCAATCCCCAAGCCCGTGGCGAACAACGCCGTACCGATGCCGCCGGAAATCTGCCCAGGGTCCGACACCCCCGCCGTGGCCAACGCCTTGAAGGTGTCGATAATGCCGAGGATGGTGCCCAGCAAGCCCAACAAAGGCGCGGCGGTGGTGATGGTTTCGATGATCCACAGGCTGCGGGCCAACGGTGCGCGAGTGCTCAGGTACTGGGTTTCGATTACGTCATCCAGGTCTTTGCGCGAGCCGTGGGAGGCTTTTTGTGTCAGTACTGGCAAGACCATATCCAACGGCAGGCTATGGCGACGGGCCAACTCCTGAGGCAAGTCGCGTTCGCTGTGCACATTGGCGCCCAGCACTTCCTTAAGGGCGCGGGCCTGGCGGCGCACATAGGCGAAGTAGATGCCGCGCTCGATGGTGATAAAGATGGCAATCGCCATCGCGGCGTACATCACATAGAAGGTGATGTCGTGGAGCAAATTCATGTCCATGTTCACTGACCTCGCAAGTTAGAAATTGGCTTCCAGGGAAACCGTCACGGTACGTTCCAGGCCTACGATGTACGCCGGGTCGCCGTCGCGGAAACCGCTGTAGCTGGCGGAGTTGGTCTTGGTGGTGTAGACGCCGTCCAGGTACTTCTTGTCGAACAGGTTGTCGACGTTCAGGCGCAGGGTCGCGTCCTTCACCACTTTCTTGTCCACCGGCAGGTAGATACCGGCACCGGCGTTGAATACGGTGCGGCCGGAGATGGCTTCGTCGTTGGTCAGGTCGCCATAGAGCTTGCTGGTGTATTTGCCGCCGAAGGTGCCGTAGTAGCGGCCATCGTCATAACCGATGTTGGCTGCCAGCATGTTCTTCGGCACGTTGGCGAACTGCTTGCCGCTGGTGGGCAACAGGATGGCTTTGCCGGCGTTATAGACGGTGAGGTCGTCTTGCTGCTCGGCCTTGGTGTAGGTGTAGGAGGTGTAGTAGTTGAAGTGGTGAGGCAGCAGGCCGCTCCATTCCAGTTCCAGGCCACTGTTGTTGACGGAGCCGGCGTTGATATCGGCGAAGTCGCCGTTGATGTCCTTGGAGGAGACCTGGCGATCCTTGAACTGCATGTAGAACAGCGTGGCGGCCACGGTCATGTCTTCATCGGTGTAGCGCCAGCCCAGCTCGTGGTTCCAACTGGTTTCCGGCTTGGCGTCGATGGAGCCGGCGCCCTTGTCGTACAGCACGTAGTTCTGCGGGATGCGCATGTTGCGCGAGAGGCTATAGAACAACTGGTCCCGCTCATCCAACTGGTATTTGAGGCCGGCGTTGGGCAGCAGTTTGTTGTAGGTCTGGTTACGTTTTTCGGCTTGCTCGGTGAGGCTGCCGTGGTTGGTACCGTCACGCTTGACGTTCATGTAGGCAAGGCCGGCCACCAGGGTCCAGTCCGGGTTGATGTACCAGGTGTCCTGGGCCCAGACCTTCTGCGCCGGGGTCACGGTAAAGCGGTCGCGACCCTGTACGGTGTTGCCGTTGGCATCGACCACGGCATCGCCATCCGGCCAGGTGTCGCTGGGCTTGCCGCTGTTTTTCAGGGCAATGAACGGCTGGGTCTGGCTTTGGCGCGCGCGCTCATACCAATAACCGAATTGCAGGCTGTGCTCTTCCAGGTCCCAGTTCAGCTTGGTAGTGATGCCGGGGCGCCAGGTCTGCGTGCGCGAAGGGCGGTAGTAAACGCCGGTGGTGGACGAGCCATCGGCGTTGTACTGCGCGGCGGTCGGCAAATTGCTCAGGTCGAACACCCCACCGACGTTGGAGCCGCGGTTGAGTGCATAGCTGGACGAACCGACCCCGCTGCCGTTGCCCCAGTAGTAATACGGGATCACCGACAGGGCCAGGTTGTCGGCCAGTTTGAATTGGGTGTTGAGCACGCCGGTAAAAGTCTGGAACGGGTTCTGTGCCAGGGCGTAGTAGCTGTTGACCTTGCCGTTGCTGCCCACCGACGGGGTGGCGGGGTAGGGGTCGAACTTGCGGCCGTTCTGTTGGAACTGGCTCTTGGTCAACTGGCTGTAACTGTTGTTGTCCTGCTCGTGGTACTTGAGGATCAGGTTGGCGGTGTTGCCATCGCCGGCGTCGAAAAAGCTGTTCCACTCGACTTTATCCGCGCGCACGGCGCCGGAACCACGCCACATGTCCCCTTCGGTATGCGAAGCCGACAGCCAGTTGCTCAGGCCGTTGATCTCTCCGGTATTTAGCCGCGCGAAGGTCTTGCGCGTGGCGTTGCTGCCCACGATCTGTTTGACGAATGCGCCGGTTTCCTTGGTCGGGCGAACGGTCACGATACCGATGTTGCCGCCGCTGGAGCCGATGTGCGGGCCGTCGGCCTCTGCCGAGCCCTGGGTGACGAAGATCTGCTCGATGTTTTCCGGGTCGCCCAGCAGGTTGGAATACAGCGCATAGTTGCCCGAGTCGTTGATCGGCATGCCATCCACCGACATCCCCACCTGGTCGGAGTTGAGGCCGCGCATGGTGAAGCGAAAGCCCGACAGCCCGGTGTTGTCTTCGCTGGAGATGTTCAGGCCCGGGGTGTATTTGAGCTTGTCCACGGCGTTGCCGGTGGCGGTCTGTTTATCCAGCGCTTCCTTGGTCACCGTGGAGCGGCCCTTGATGCTTTCTTCCTGCACCATGTAGCCGCCACCCGCCGTGGCCTTGCCTTGCACGCCAATGGTGCCGACATCGCTGTCGTTGGTGTCGGCCATGACCATGCCATGCCCCATGCTCGCGGCAACGAGTGCCAGATGAATCCGTGTGAACCTCATCAATGTCGTCCTGGTGTCGGGTGCTTATTGCACGCTGTAGTGGAAAGTGGCGGTGAAGCGCTGCTCATTGCGCCCCCCGAAGGCTTGCTCGGGGAACGGCTTGACTTGCTTGATACGACGCAAGCTGTTGGTGGCGGCCCGGTTGAGCAACATGCTCGACGCCTGGGTCTGTAGGCCGGAATCCAGCACGCGGCCCTGGCGATCCACCAACAACCACACCACCACCTCGCCGCTCGGGCGTTCGAGGGATGCCTGGCGGCCGGTGGGATACTGCTTGTACGTGTCCAACTCGTTGCGCAGGCCCTTGAGATAGCCACCCTCCAAGGCTTGGCCGTCGATTTTCGGCGGCGCGGGCGGTGCCGGCACAGGTGCCGCTGGGGCGGTTACGGCTGGTACCGGTTTGGCGGCGGCAACCGGGGGCGGAGTAGGCGCGGCTTTCGCCACTACCGGTTTGGGCAGCGGTTTGGGCTTGGGCTTGGGTTCGGGTTTTGGCAACGGTTTAGGCGGTGGAGGCGGCGGCGCCGGCTCGGCGTCGGCTTCCTCGATCACTGGTGGTGGCGGCTCAACCACCGGTTCCGGGATGACTGGCGGCTCTGGCTCCGGATCGACCAAGGCGAGCTCGACCGCCGACTCGTCATACACCGGCTCGACCTTCAATGTCTGGGACTGGATCCCCATGGCAATCAGCACCAGGGCGATCACGGCCGGGACACTGCCCAGCAGTTGGCGCACACGAAACAGAACGTACATGGTCAGGACTTACGCGTGGCAATGGACACGGAGGTGAAGCCACCCAGGCGCAGGGTGTCCATCACTTCCACCAGGCGCGAAACCTCCACGCCCTTGTCGCTGTTGACGATGATCGTCGACTTGGTATCGGGCTTCTCTGCGGCTTTGAGCGCAGGTACCAGGGCGTCGACGGTGAGGTCCTTGCCGTCGAGTTGCAACTGGCCTTCCACGCCCAGGGTCAGGATGAATTTGTTCTGCGGCTTGAGCTGCTGCGAGCTGCTGGCGCTGGGCAGTTGCGTCTTCATGCCGAGGGCCGGAATCACGTTCAGGCTCACGAGTACGAAAAACACCAGAAGGAACATCATCACGTCGATCATCGGGATCAATTCGATGTGCGCCTTGCGTTTTTTCGGTTCGTCCCAGGTTCTCATTCCCTTACCCCGTTATTGAATTAGGGGCGACACGCTAACAAGCAAAAATGACCGATTGGTTAACTTTAATTGACGTTTTGAGGGCTCTAGGACGGGTCTTACAGAAGACTCTAGGGTCATTTCTCCGGCGTAACAGAATTGAAATCCAAGGCGCGCATTCTCAAAAAATTTACATTGAGGGCCCTTAGGAATGAGTTGCCAATTGCCGTATCTGTCGACCCCGCGCCTGCTGCTGCACGCACTGGAACCCCACCAGGCCGAGCGGTTATGCGCCTTGGCCAACGGGCCGAAGATCGCCGATAACACTGCCAGCATTCCGTCGCCCTACACGCTGCAAACCGCGCAGGATTTTATCGAGGGGATGCAGGAAAAGTTTCGCGCCACGGGGTTGCTGAGCCTGGGTATGCACCGACGCGACGATGATGAATTGATCGGCGTCGTCAGTCTGCGCATCAACGCGGCACACGGGTATGGGCACTTGGGCGGCTGGGTGGCGGCGTCTGAGCGCAACCAAGGGTTTGCGGCTGAGGCCGCCACTGCCTTGATGGTCCATGGGTTCGAGGCGTTGGGGCTGCACCGCGTGGGCAGTCAGTGCTTCAGCCGTAATAAAGAATCGGCGCGGGTCATGGAAAAAATCGGTCTGCACTACGAGGGGTGCCTGCGCGGGGCGTTTCTTAAGAACGGTGTGCATGAAGACATGCTGGTGTTCGCCGCCCTGCGTTCTGAGTGGGAGCACCGCATATGAACGGCCCGGTCGATCAGGGGCGACGTCGGGTGCTGGCCGGGCTGGCGGTGGCCACCACGTTTTCGATCCTCAGTCCGTTCGCCCGCAGTGCCGGGGTGGACTATCCGTTCACCCTCGGTGTGGCCTCTGGGGATCCGCTGCCGGATGGCTTTGTGATCTGGACGCGGCTGGCGCCGCTGTTCAATGCCGTAGACGGGCGCGGTGGCTTGAGCCGCGGGGTGCCGGTGCGTTGGCGGGTGGCCAGCGATGCGGCGATGACCCGCATCGTGCGCCAGGGGGAGGTCATGGCCAGCGAGCGCTGGGCGCATTCGGTGCATGTGGAGGTGGCTGGGCTGCAGGCGGGGCGGCCGTATTGGTATCAGTTTGAAGGGCTGGGCGCGCAGAGCCCGGTGGGGCAATCACGTACCGCGCCACCGTTGCAGGCAATGACCTCTGCGCGCGTGGGATTTGTCTCGTGCTCCCATTGGGAACGTGGCTATTTCAGTGCGTATCGCCACTTGGCCGCCGAGCAGCCGGACCTGGTGTTTTTCCTGGGCGACTATATCTACGACAGTTCCTACGCGCCGGAGTCAGGCAAGGTATTTCGCGCCCATGGCAGTGGCAACGCGGTGAGCCTCAGCGATTACCGCAACCGCTATGCGCTGTATAAAACTGATCCGGATTTGCAGGCCCTGCACGCTGCCGCCCCCAGCGTGGCGACCTGGGACGACCACGAAGTGCAGAACGACTACGCCAACCGTTGGTCCCAGGACCCGAGAACCCCGATGGCGCCATTTCTCCAGCAGCGGGCGGCGGCTTATCAGGCGTATTACGAACATATGCCGCTGCGCGCCAGCAGCCTGCCCAAAGGCGCCGATATGCGCATTTACCGGCGCCTGGACTACGGGCGACTCGCCCGTTTTCATGTACTCGATGGACGACAATACCGTTCCGAGCAACCCTGCGTGTTGGCCAATGGCAGTCATCAGGGGCATGTGGTGACTAACCCGTGCAGCGAGTTGCGCGATCCTGGCCGCACGATGCTGGGTTGGCAGCAAGAGGCTTGGCTGGATCAGGGCTTTGCCCACTCCAGGGCGCAGTGGAATGTGATCGCTCAAGACTTATTGGTGGCGCCGCTGGTGCAACGGGACCTGACCAACCACAAGCCGGGGCGCTGGACCGACGGTTGGGATGGCTACATGGCCAATCGTTCAAGGATGCTGGCGTCTATTCAGCGCAACCGGGTGAACAACCCGGTGTTCTGGGGTGGTGATATCCACTCGTTCTGGGCCAACGATCTGCACGTCGATGGCAATGACCCGGATTCGCCGGTGATCGCCACCGAATTCGTCGGCACCTCGGTGACGTCCGATGGGCCGCCGTTCGATGCCTTCAGCAAAATCCTGCCCATGAACCCCCATGTGAAGTTTTTCGACAGCCGCCAGCGCGGCTACGTTTCGGTGGAGATGCAGGAGCGGCAGATGCTTACGCACCTGCGTGTCATCAGTGACCCGCAGGACCCTGCGGCGACGGTGTCGACCCTCAAATCTTTCGCGGTGGAGCCGGGGAGGGCAGGGGCGGTCGCGATTTGAGGGCGTCAGGGGTGAACGCTCAACACGCGCCTCAATCCAGGGTATAGCGCACCGACAGCGCGCCCTTTTTCTCGGACAGGGCCAGGATGGTGACTTGGCCCAATTCGCTCAATGTCTGCACATGCGTACCGCCGCAGGCATAGGCGGGCAGTTCGCCGAAGCCGACTTCGCGAGTGCCATTGTCCACGGCCATATGACGGGAATAGTCGGCGGCGATCCATTCGTTGAGCTGCTGTTGAATCGCCTCGGCCTGCATGGCTTGCGCCGCTTCGCCTCGGATAAACGTCACTTTGGCTTCGCCCGGCCAGTGGTGGGCTTTGATCGGCATCCAGCCGAGGGTTTCGCCGACGTTGCCGATCAAGTGACCGGCCGAATGCAGGCGCGAGTGCAGGGCGCGGCGCTGTTCATCGACCCTTGCGGTGATCGGACCGGGTTCTACAGGGTGGTCGACGTAATGCACCACGCGGTCGGCCTCGTGGGTGACACGCAGCACTTGGCTGTCGCCCAGCCAGCCGGTGTCGAAAGGCTGCCCGCCGCCTTGGGGGTGGAAGAGGGTCGATTGCAGGATCACCGCGAAGTGATCGTCGTGGGGCGTGCAACTCAGCACTTCAAGCTCGGCGGTCAGGTGGTCGTGGGTAAAAAACAGGCGTTCGGTCATCATCTGCATCCGCATCAGGGTTCTACGGGCAGTATAAATACTGCTCGAATGGGTGATAATCCGTTCAATTATCAATGGACCTGTGCGTCATGAGCATTAATCTTCCGTTGCCCCTGCTGGGGGAAATGGCGATGTTCGTCAAAGTGGTAGAGGCCGGCAGCTTTTCCGAAGCGGCGCGCCAACTGAGCGTTTCGCCTTCGGCGGTGAGTCGCGGTATTTCGCGTCTTGAGCGGGCGCTGGCGACCCGCTTGCTGCAACGCACCACGCGCAAACTGCGCCTTAGCGAGGGCGGCGAAGAGGTGTTCAAGCGCTGCCAGGAGATGGTCAACGCGGCGCGCTCGGTGATGGAGATCAGTGGCCAGTTCACCCATGAAGCCGAGGGGCTGGTGCGGGTCAGCGTGCCCAAGGCGGTAGGGCGGTTTGTCGTGCATCCGCACATGCCGGAATTCCTGCGACGCTATCCCCAGGTGGATGTGCAGCTGATCCTTGAGGATCGCCATGTGGACCTGATCGACGACAACGTCGACCTGAGTATCCGCATCACCGACAGCCCGCCGCCGGGGCTGGTGGGCCGGCAGTTGTTGCCGATCGAACATTTGCTCTGTGCGACACCGCAGTACCTGGCCGAGCACGGTACGCCGGGCCATCCCCATGATCTGGCGGCGCACAGCTGCATTTATCTTGGCGAGACACCGGCGGATTCACGCTGGAAGTTTCGCCAGGGCACCAAGGCCGTGACCGTTGCGGTACGCGGGCGCTATGCGGCGAACCATACCGGCGTGCGTCTGGATGCGGTGTTGCAGCATGTGGGTATTGGCAGCCTGCCGTATTTCACGGCGCGCCATGCCTTGGAGGAGGGGCGCTTGGTGCAGGTGTTGCCGGCGTGGGATTTTATTGCGTCGTACCACGGCGAGGCGTGGCTGCTGCATTCGCCGACACGCTATTTGCCGCCGAAGCTACGGGTATTTATCGATTACCTGGTGGCGTGCATGGCCAAGGAGCCGACGCTGAGAAAACGTTAGGAGCGAGCAGGCTCGCTCCTGGCAGATCAGTGTTTGCTCTGGTCGTCCGGCATGGCTAGCAGCTGCTTTTCTTGGTTCCAGTCGAACGGTTCGTCGTTCTGTTCGGCTTCGTAGCGACGTTCTTCCAGGGCCTGGTACAGGTCCAGTTCTTCATCGGGCATGAAGTGCAGGCAGTCGCCGCCAAAGAACCACAGCAGGTCACGCGGAACGAGATGGGCAATTTGCGGGTACCGCAGGATGACCTGACTCATCAGGTCCTGGCCCAGGTACTGGCTTTCGATAGGGTCGATGGGCAACAGGGCGCGCAGTTCGTCGAAGCGCTCCAGGAACAGGGCGTGACTTTCCTCGGGCACCTGTTCGGCTTCGCCGACGGCTACCAGGATGCTGCGCAGGTGGTCGAGCAAGACGAGATGATCGGCAACGACGTTGGACACGAGATAAGTCCTCAAAGCAAAAACGGGCGCGAGAGTATATAGCTCACGCGCCCGTAATTATATGACCGCTCGTATCAGCGGACTTTGCCCTCAGCCTGGGCCAGTTCTTCCTTGCTGAAATCATCCACGTCGATCACCTTGCGGCGTGCCGCTTCGGCGTCGCGCAGTGTCTGCGCTTCAGCCGCCTGCAACACGCCGGCGTTGAGTGCCGCGTCGATGGCGTGCTCGCCGGCAGCCGGTTTGAGCTGGCCGCTTTTGAGCGCGGTATGCAGTTTCTTTTGCAGCGGGTGGCTGGCGTTCAGCAGATCGTAGGCATGTTGCAGCGCGCCCACCGGATCTTCCGCCGATTGCGGGCGATAGCAGCCGGCCAGCAATTCTTCCAGGGTCGGGTCGCCTTTCGCACGACCGATCACTGCGGCCACTTCGGCATCCAGCGCATCCGACGGGCCAGTATGGCGACGCCCGAAGGGGAATACGATTACCCGCATCAGGCAGCCAAGCACCTTGTTCGGGAAGTTGCTCAGCAGTTCATCCAATGCACGCTCCGACTCACCGAGGCTTTCCTCCATGGCCCAGACGAACAAGGGTTCCAAGTGGTCTGGCGAATCCAGGTCGTGGTAGCGCTTGAGTGCCGCCGATGCCAGGTACATGTGGCTCAGTACATCCCCCAGACGGGCCGAGAGGCGTTCGCGACGTTTCAATTCGCCGCCCAGCAACATCATGCTCAGGTCGGCGAGCAGCGCAAACGCCGCTGCCTGGCGGTTCAATGCACGGAAGTAGCCCTGGCTCAGGCGGTTGCCCGGCGCTTTCTCGAAGTGGCCGATGCCCAGGTTCAGCACCAGCGCGCTGGCAGCATTACTGACAGCGAAGCCGATGTGCTGCATCAGCAGGCTGTCGAATTCCTTGAGTGCCTGGTCCTTATCTTCACGCCCGGCCAGCGCCATTTCCTTGAGCACGAAGGGATGGCAACGGATGGCACCCTGGCCAAAGATCATCAGGTTGCGCGACAGGATGTTCGCGCCTTCCACGGTGATGAAGATCGGCGCGCCTTGCCAACTGCGGCCCAGGTAGTTGTTCGGGCCCATGATGATGCCCTTGCCGCCATGCACGTCCATGGCGTGGCCGATACATTCGCGGCCCCGCTCGGTGAGGTGGTACTTGAGAATCGCCGACAGCACCGAAGGTTTTTCGCCCTGGTCGACGGCATTGGCGGTGAGCATCCGCGCGCTGTCCATCAGCCAGGCGTTACCGCCGATACGGGCCAGGGCTTCCTGAATGCCTTCGAAGGCCGACAGCGGCACGTTGAACTGTTCACGTACCTGGGCGTACTGGCCGGTCACCAGGCTGGTGAACTTCGCGGCGCCGGTGCCCACCGCCGGCAGGGAAATCGAACGGCCTACCGACAGGCAGTTCATCAGCATCATCCAGCCCTTGCCGAGCATTTCCTGGCCGCCGATCAGGTAGCTCAGGGGGATAAAGACGTCCTTGCCGGAGTTGGGGCCATTCATAAAGGCCGCGCCCAACGGCAGATGGCGACGGCCGATTTCAACACCGGGGGTGTCGGTGGGAATCAAGGCCAGGCTGATGCCCAGGTCATCTTCCTCGCCCAACAGGTGGTCGGGGTCGTAGGCCTTGAACGCCAGCCCCAGCAGGGTCGCGACCGGGCCAAGGGTGATGTAGCGTTTTTCCCAGTTCAAACGCAGGCCGATGGTCTCCTGGCCTTGCCATTCACCTTTGCAGATCACGCCGGTATCGGGCATGGCGCCGGCGTCGGAACCGGCCAGCGGACCGGTCAGGGCGAAGCAGGGGATATCGTCGCCACGCGCCAGGCGCGGCAGGTAGTGGTTGCGTTGTTCGTCGGTGCCGTAATGCAGCAGCAATTCGGCCGGGCCGAGGGAGTTGGGCACCATTACGGTGGAAGCCAGGTCACCGCTGCGGGTGGCGAGCTTCATCGCAACCTGTGAGTGGGCGTAGGCCGAAAAGCCCTTGCCGCCGTATTCCTTGGGAATGATCAGGGCGAAGAAACCGTGGGTCTTGATGTGCTCCCAGGCGGCGGGAGGCAGGTCCATGGCCTGGCCGATTTCCCAGTCGCTGACCATCGCACAGAGTTCTTCGGTGGGGCCGTCGATGAAGGCTTGTTCTTCTTCGGTCAACTGCACCTTGGGGTAGGCGAGCAATTTGTCCCAGTCGGGACGCCCGCTGAACAGTTCGCCGTCCCACCACACCGTACCGGCGTCAATGGCGTCGCGCTCGGTTTCGGACATCGGCGGCAGGACTTTCTGGAACCAGCTGAACAGCGGCTTGGTGAAATATTGGCGACGCAGGTCCGGCAGCAGCAGCGGCGCCGCGACGACGACCAGCAGCACCCAAAGGATCACCAACAACCAGCCCGGTGCGTGGCTCCAGGCGCCCATCGCCAGCAGGTAAACGGCGACCACACCCAGGGCGGGTAGGGGCGCGGTGCGGCGGTGTGCCAGGTAGGCAATGCCGACCACCAGAACCAGTATCCACAACAACAGCATATTCAATCCTCCGTGAAACCAAGGGCGAAACCACCAAGGAGCTTAGTCGGCATCCGAGAAAACGCGGTGGTCAGGGTGTAACCAGTTGTGCTGACAGCCCCCTGCAGCGGGCGCCGACATTTGGCCGAATCGTCGTTATCCGTGGGGTGAGCCTGTGGTTAAACTCCAGGCTTGCCTCGGAGATGAAACATCATGAATGCGTACTTGAGTCCCAGCCGCTTCATCGATAGTGACCACCCTGCGGTGGTGGAGTTCGCGGTAAAACATCGCGGAACCAGCGCGGATTTAAGTGACCAGGCGGTCAGTCTTTACTATGCCGTGCGTGAGGCTATTCGCTATAACCCCTACACCTTCAGTCGCGATCCGCGCACCCTCAGTGCCAGTTTCGCCCTGGCCAGCCGTGAGAGTTACTGCGTGCCCAAGGCCACTTTGCTCGCCGCCTGCGCCCGGTATTGCGGCATCCCCGCGCGCATCGGCCTGGCGGACGTGCGCAACCACCTGTCGACCCCACGCCTGATCGCATTGCTCAAGAGTGATGTGTTCGCCATGCATGGGTACACCGAACTGTATCTGCACGGTCGCTGGGTCAAGGCCACGCCGGCGTTCAATGCCCAGCTGTGCGAACTTTTCGATGTGCCGCCCTTGGCGTTCGACGGTATCAACGATAGCGTTTTCCACCCCTTCAATCGCCAAGGCCAGCGCTCGATGGAATACGTGGTGGACCATGGGCAATTTACCGATGTGCCGGAGGCTTTTTTCTTTTCCCACCTGCAGAAATGTTACCCGCACCTGTTTGACGATGGGCTGCCTCCCTTGCTCGGCGACTTGCAGACGGATTTAAGCCGCTCGTGAACCGGCGTATGCTGCTGCGTCCACCCATCCACTAAGGCGCGGTCATGCTGAAAATCTGGGGTCGTAAAAATTCATCGAATGTCAGGAAGGCACTGTGGTGCGCCGAGGAACTCGGCCTGGACTATGAAGCCATCGATGCGGGCGGTGCTTTTGGGGTGGTCGACACGCCGCAGTACCGTGCGTTGAACCCCCATGGGCGAGTGCCGATGATCGAAGACGGCGACTTCGTGTTGTGGGAATCCAATACTATCGTGCGCTACCTGTGCGCCAAGCACGGGGCGAGCTGGTATCCGACCGACCTCAAGGCCCGCGCCAACGCGGAAAAGTGGATGGACTGGACCACCTCGACCCTCGCCGAGCCATTCAAAGCAGTGTTTTGGGGCATCGTGCGCACCCCCGCGGAGCAACGCAACTGGGATGCCATCAATGCCGGGCGCAACGCCTGCATCGACGCGCTCGGTATGGTGGACAAGGCTCTGGCCGAACAGCCCTACCTGTCCGGCGACGCCATCGGCATGGGCGATATTCCCCTGGGCAGCTTTATCTATGCGTGGTTTGAAATGCCCATCGAACGGCCGGCCATGCCGCATCTGGAAGCGTGGTACCAGCGTTTGCAGCAACGCCCGGCCTACCGAAAAGCCGTCATGACCGCGTTGACTTAATACCTACTATTAATAAGGGTGACTGTACTTGTGCGGCGCGGCCAAGCACCATGCCTGTCCTGCGCCGCCGTTGAACTAAGGGCGGTGCGCCCTCATCTACTCTTTCTATTCCCTTCTCTGGTGCGTAATCCGATATGAGTTCCGCTCTGTCCATCCGGCAGCTAACCAAAACCTACGGCAACGGTTTCCAGGCCCTGAGTGGTATCGATCTGGACGTTGCCGAAGGTGACTTCTTCGCCTTGCTCGGCCCCAACGGTGCCGGCAAATCCACCACCATCGGCATCTTGTCGACCCTGGTCAACAAAACCAGCGGCACGGTGAATATTTTCGGTAATGACCTGGACCAGTCCCCGGCGGCGCTCAAGCGTTGCATCGGTGTGGTGCCCCAGGAATTCAACTTCAACCAGTTCGAAAAGACTTTCGACATCGTCGTGACCCAGGCGGGCTACTACGGCATCCCGGCGAAAATCGCCAAGGAACGCGCCGAGCAGTACCTCACGCAATTGGGCCTGTGGGACAAGCGCGACGTTCCTTCGCGTTCGCTGTCCGGCGGCATGAAGCGGCGTTTGATGATCGCCCGCGCCTTGGTGCATGAGCCGCGCCTGCTGATCCTCGATGAACCCACCGCCGGCGTGGACATTGAGCTGCGGCGTTCGATGTGGACTTTTCTCACCGAGTTGAACGAGAAGGGCATCACCATCATTCTCACCACCCACTACCTGGAAGAGGCTGAGCAGCTTTGCCGCAATATCGGCATCATCGACCACGGCACCATCGTCGAGAACACCAGCATGCGTAACCTGCTGAGCCAGTTGCATGTGGAAACGTTCCTGCTGGACTTGAAGAACAATCTGACCGTCGCACCGCAACTGCTCGGCTACCCCTGCCGCCTGGTGGATAGCCATACCCTGGAAGTCCAGGTGGACAAAGCCATGGGCATCACCGCGCTGTTCACCCAATTGGCGACCCAGAACATCGAAGTGCTGAGCCTGCGTAATAAAACCAATCGCCTTGAGGAGTTGTTCGTGTCCCTGGTGGAGAAAAATCTGGCGAAGGTGGCGGTATGAGTTCCGAACTGCAACCCAACCTCGTCGCCCTGCAGACCATCGTCTATCGCGAAGTGAAGCGCTTTACCCGGATCTGGCCGCAGACGTTGCTGCCGCCGGCAATCACCATGGTCTTGTACTTTGTGATCTTCGGGAACCTGATCGGTCGGCAGATCGGCGACATGGGTGGCTTCACCTACATGGAGTACATCGTGCCGGGCCTGATCATGATGTCGGTGATCACCAACTCCTACGGCAACGTGGTCTCCAGCTTCTTTGGCAGCAAGTTTCAGCGCTCCATCGAGGAACTGATGGTGTCGCCGGTGTCGCCCCACACCATCCTTATCGGTTACACCCTGGGCGGTGTGCTGCGCGGTTTGATGGTGGGCGTGATCGTGACGCTGTTGTCGCTGTTCTTCACCCATCTGCAGGTGCATCACCTGGGGGTGACGATTCTGGTGGTGGTGCTGACGGCGACGATTTTCTCGCTGCTGGGCTTTATCAACGCGGTGTTTGCGCGCAATTTCGATGACATCTCGATCATCCCGACTTTCGTGCTGACACCGCTGACGTACCTGGGCGGGGTGTTCTACTCCATCAGCCTGCTGCCGCCGTTCTGGCAGACCGTATCGTTGGCCAACCCTGTCCTGCACATGGTCAATGCCTTCCGTTACGGCATCCTCGGCGTATCGGATATCAAGATCAGCGTGGCGATCACTTTTATGATCGTGGCTACTGTGGTGCTTTACATCGGGTGTGCACGGTTGCTGGTCAGTGGACGCGGGATGCGCACCTAAGCTGCTCCGAACGCAGTGAAAATGTGGGAGGGCCAAGCGCTCTCCCACCTATGGTTTTGCATCAGGTCTTCAGGACTTCAGTGCCAGCTCGATCAGCTCGTGCAGTTCTTCAACTGGCAACGGCGCGCTCGAGAACAGAATACGAAACACTGTCGGCGCCGCCAGCAGGTTGATCAAGCGGTCCACGCTTGGCGCTGTTTCGCCGGGGTAGCGATCGACAATTGTCTGCAACTGCCCGCTCAGAATGCTGACGCAGTAGCCTGGCGTTGGGCTGCATTGCACGTCGCGCATCATCATGCGCCCCGGCTCCGAACTCATCTCATCCAGGTACTGCTCGGCCCAGGCTCGCAGGTCGCCGCGCAGGCTGCCGGTATCGGCCGGCTCGCTGTCCGGGCGCATGCGTGCCACGGCCACATCGGCGAGCAGGGCGGAGAGGTCCCCCCAGCGTCGGTAGATGGTCGACGGCGTAACCCCGGCGCGCGCGGCAATCATCGGCACAGTCACGCTGGATCGCTCGTGGGCTTCCAATAGTTCACGCACGGCACAATGTACCGATGCTTGTACCCGGGCACTGCGGCCTCCCGGGCGAAGGCCTTCTTTAATCACCATGGACGCGACCTTAACACAAAGAATTTGCTTTAAGCGTCGGCGGGTCGCACACTGCACAAAAGCAAAATATTAGCTTTAGCGGAGCGTGCCCATGTCCAGTCTCACTTCCCATCGCCCCAGCCTGGTGTTCCTGGCGATCACCTTGCTGACGTTTCTCGCCGCCTCCAGCGCGCCGACGCCGTTGTATCACCTGTATCAGCAGCACTTGGACTTTTCCGCAGGCATGCTCACGCTGATCTTTGGTGTGTACGCCCTGAGCTTGTTAGCGGCGCTGCTGACCGTGGGCTCGCTGTCGGATTACCTGGGGCGCAAGCCGGTGATCTTCACCGCGCTGGTCCTTGAGATGCTGGCGATGCTGCTGTTTATCAATGAAAGCAGTGTGGCCTGGCTGATCGTCGCGCGCACATTACAGGGCTTCGCCACCGGTATGGCCACCGCAGTGCTGGGCGCAGCGCTGCTGGATACCGATCGCGAACAGGGCCCACTGATCAACAGCCTTGCGCCGTTGCTGGGCATGGCCTGCGGAGCGATGGGCTGCAGCCTGCTGGTGGAGTTCGCGCCATTTCCGACCCAGTTGATTTACTGGGTGCTGTTCGGCGCGATGCTGCTACAAGCCTTGCTTGTGTGGCGCCTGCCGGAAACCGTCAGTCCCATCCCCGGGGCGTTAGCGTCGTTGTGGCCTACGTTGCATGTGCCTGCCCAGGCGCGCCGCGCATTGTGGATTGCATTGCCGGTGGATATCGCGGTGTGGGCCATGGGCGGTTTCTATTTATCGCTGGCGCCCTCTCTGGTGCGGGCGGCGACCGGGTCGACATCGAACCTGATCGGCGGTGCATTGGTGGCGGTGCTGACCGTCAGCGGGGCGCTGATGATTTACGGCCTGCGCCACCGTGCGGCTGACAAAGTCCTGCGTCTGGGCGCCATGCTGTTGGCGCTGGGCGTGGCGCTGATCCTCGGCGCCGTACACACAGCCAGCCTGCCGCTGTTCTTCGTCGCCACGCTGATCGCCGGCAGCGGGTTCGGCGCCGGGTTTCTGGGCGCTGTGCGCAGCGTCGTGCCATTGGCTCAGCCCCACGAGCGCGCAGGCTTGATGTCGGCGTTTTACGTCCTGAGCTATTTGGCGTTCTGCATACCCTCGTTGTTGGCGGGCACCCTGACGCGCACGTTCGGCCTGATCGCCACCACCGACGGCTATGGCGCCTCGTTGATCGTGTTGGCCCTCAGTGCCTTGATGGCGTTGCTGCTCCAGGACTGCACCAGGAGCCGCGCGACATCCAGTCGGTGATCCGGTCATAATCGGCGACTTCAACAGCCGAAGGGTTCGACGATGAAGATTATCCGCAGCAAAGACTTCACCGGCAGCCGTGCCTGGGAGGCGCTGGATATCGCCACTATGAACGGCATCACCACCCGTTTGCACTGGACCGATCAACCGTACCGCTGGCACGTCAACGACGGCGAAGAAGTATTTGTCGTGCTCGACGGTCGGGTGCTGATGCACTACCGCGATAACGGCTTTGAACAGGTAGCTGAGTTGGCGGTGGGGGACATCTTTTATGCCAGCGTCGGTACCGAGCATGTCGCCCATCCCCAAGGCCCGGCACGCGTCCTGGTAATCGAAAGTGCAGGTAGTGTCTGATTCTTATCGGTTAAATAGATAACAGTTAGAGAAATTACCCGTTATATAGATATGTGATCAGGTTCTATCATGAAATCAACCTCATAAGAGGAAGAGGACTGACACGATGACCTGCTCTACAACACTTAGATATAAACCTTTCAGTCACCTGACCCGACCTCGGGAAGTGATTCGCCAGTTCACACCCAATTGGTTCGCCGCGACCATGGGCACCGGCGTGCTCGCGCTGGCCTTGGCCCAATTGCCGGTGGCGCTGCCGGGCCTGCATGTTTTGGCCGAAGCGCTGTGGCTGTTCACCATCGTCTTGTTCATGCTGTTCAGTGGGCTGTATGCCGCGCGTTGGGTGATGTTCTTCCATGAAGCGCGACGGATCTTCGGGCACTCCACGGTTTCGATGTTCTTCGGCACCATCCCCATGGGCCTGGCCACGATCCTCAACGGCTTGCTGCTGTTCGGTCTGCCGCGCTGGGGCAGTGCCGTGGTGCCGTTGGCCGAGGTGCTGTGGTGGCTGGATGTGGCTATGGCCTTGGCCTGCGGCGTGCTGATCCCGTTCATGATGTTCACGCGCCAGGAGCACAGCATCGACCAGATGACCGCCGTGTGGCTGTTGCCCGTGGTCGCCGCCGAGGTGGTTGCCGCCAGTGGTGGGCTGTTGGCGCCGCACCTGGCCGATGCCCATTCGCAACTGGTGATGTTGGTGACCAGCTACGTGCTGTGGGCGTTTTCTCTGCCGGTGGCATTCAGCATCCTGACCATCCTGATGCTGCGCATGGCCTTGCACAAACTGCCCCACGCCAACATGGCCGCATCCAGCTGGCTGGCCTTAGGCCCCATCGGCACCGGTGCCCTCGGCATGTTGCTGCTGGGGGGCGATGCACCGGCCATCTTCGCCGCCAACGGCTTGCCAGGCATCGGCGACATCGCCAACGGCCTCGGCGTGGTGGCCGGTATTACGCTGTGGGGCTTCGGCTTGTGGTGGATGCTGATCGCCGTGTTGATCACGCTGCGTTACCTGCGCGCCGAAATCCCCTTCAACCTGGGCTGGTGGGGCTTTACCTTCCCTCTGGGGGTGTACGCCTTGACCACCCTGAAACTGGCGAACGTGTTGCACTTGGCGTTCTTCAATGTAGTGGGCAGCGTGCTGGTGGCGGCGTTGGCATGGATGTGGTTGATCGTGACCAAGCGCACCGTGGTGGGGGCCTATAAAGGTGAGCTTTTTGTTTCACCGTGTATTGCAGGATTAGGGAATAAGTAACCAGGATTAGGTAAAGTCGTGGCCTGATAATCGATAAGCCTTCAGGCCACGCAGGAACACGGACGACGATGAGCCATCCTTCCCAATTCACCTTGCTGCGCACTCGGCGATTTTTGCCGTTTTTCATCACCCAGTTGTTGGGTGCGTTCAACGACAACATCTTCAAGCAATCGCTGATCCTGGCGATCCTCTACAAACTCGCCATCGACGGCGATCGCGCCATTTGGGTCAACCTGTGCGCGCTGCTGTTTATTCTGCCGTTCTTCCTGTTCTCGGCGCTGGCCGGGCAGTTCGGCGAAAAATTCAATAAGGACGCGCTGATTCGGGTGATCAAGATCGCCGAGATCGTGATCATGGCCGTGGGCGCCACCGGTTTTCTGTTCAACCACCTGGAATTGATGCTGCTGGCGTTGTTCGCCATGGGCACGCACTCGGCGCTGTTCGGCCCGGTGAAGTATTCGATCATGCCCCAGGCATTGCGCGACGACGAATTGGTCGGCGGTAACGGCCTGGTGGAAATGGGCACCTTCCTGGCGATCCTGGCGGGCACTATCGGCGCTGGGATCATGATGTCGTCCACCCATTACGCCAAGGTGGTGTCGGTGGCGATTGTCGGCGTGGCGGTGCTGGGTTACCTGGCCAGCCGCAGCATCCCGCGCGCGGCGGCCTCCACGCCGCAATTGTGCCTGAACTGGAATATCTTCAGCCAATCGTGGGCCACCTTGCGCATGGGCCTGGGGCAGACGCCGGCGGTGTCGCGCTCGATTGTCGGCAACTCGTGGTTCTGGTTTGTCGGCGCGATCTATCTGACGCAAATCCCGGCCTATGCCAAGGAGTGGCTGTACGGCGACGAAACCGTGGTGACGCTGATTCTTACCGTGTTTTCGGTGGGCATCGCCCTGGGTTCGATGCTGTGCGAAAAGCTCTCCGGCCGTAAGGTGGAAATCGGTCTGGTGCCGTTCGGATCATTCGGCCTGACGGTATTCGGCCTGTTGCTGTGGTGGCATTCCGGCGGCTTCCCGCAGAACGTCCAGGCCAACGATTGGCTGGCGGTGCTCAGCTACGGGCAGGCCTGGTGGGTACTGGCGGATATTCTCGGCCTGGGTGTGTTCGGCGGTTTCTATATCGTGCCGCTGTATGCGTTGATCCAGTCGCGCACGGTTGAACATGAGCGCGCTCGGGTGATCGCCGCCAACAACATCCTCAATGCGCTGTTCATGGTGGTGTCGGCGCTGGTGTCGATCCTGCTGTTGAGCGTGGCCAAGCTGTCGATTCCGCAGCTGTTCCTGGTGGTGTCGCTGCTCAATATCGCGGTCAATACCTACATCTTCCGAATCGTCCCCGAGTTCACCATGCGCTTCATGATCTGGCTGCTCAGCCATTCCATGTACCGCGTGGAGCACCGCAACCTGCAGGCCATCCCGGACGAAGGCGCGGCGTTGCTGGTGTGCAATCATGTGTCGTTTGTCGATGCGCTGCTGATCGGTGGCGCGGTGCGTCGGCCGATTCGTTTTGTCATGTACTACAAGATCTACCGTTTGCCGGTGCTCAACTTCATCTTCCGCACTGCCGGGGCGATTCCGATTGCCGGGCGCAACGAAGATATCCAGATCTATGAGCAAGCCTTCAAGCGGATTGCCGAGTACCTGAAAGAAGGGGAGTTGGTGTGTATCTTTCCGGAGGGCAAGCTGACCGCCGATGGTGAGATGAATGAGTTTCGCGGTGGCGTGACGCGCATTCTGGAAGAGACGGCGGTGCCGGTGATTCCCATGGCGTTGCAGGGGTTATGGGGCAGTTTCTTCAGTCGCGATCCGAATAAAGGCTTCTTCCATCGCATCTGGTCGCGGGTGGTGCTGGTGGCCGGCGAGCCGGTTGCGGTGGAGGCGGCTACTCCTGCGCAGTTGCAGGAAGTGGTAGCGGGACTGCGCGGCACGGTCCGTTAGATTTGTACGGCTAATCAGCGCTTACCGCGGGCGGGTTGCCGACGGTAAGCGCTGGCGACCTAGGTGCTGAGCTTGAGACCAATCAACCCGAAGATGATCAATGCCACGCTGGCCAGCCGGAACAACGCCATGGATTCGCCAAACAGGATAATCCCGGCGATCACCGTCCCTACGGCACCCACGCCCGTCCATACGGCATAGGCAGTACCCAGCGGCAGCTCTTTCACGGCCAGCCCCAGCAGGCCAAGGCTCACGGCCATGGCGGCAAGCGTCAGGACGGTGGGCAGTGGCTTACTGAAACCATCGGTGTACTTCAAGCCGACGGCCCAGCCCACTTCGAACAACCCGGCAAAAAACAAAATGATCCAAGACATGGGTAACCCCTTCTGTGGATGGGGTCGTCCCCGGAATCGGCGCTTGGAAGCGTCGCGGGGTCGTCCCCGCGAAGGGCGTTAGAGTGCCGAACATCGATCACGCGATCAAGTTGGCGGGGTGCTCTCCAGTGGGAGACGGTCTTGCGCTTCGCTCATCCGGCGGAAGTAAGTCGACAGCAATGCCCCGGAAATATTGTGCCAGACGCTGAACAGCGCGCTCGGCACCGCCGCCAGTGGCGAGAAGTGCGCGCTGGCCAGCGCGGCGCCTAGCCCGGAGTTTTGCATGCCCACCTCCAGTGCCAGGGATTTGCGTTGTGCCAAGGGCAGTTTGAACAGGCGACCGGTGAAGTAACCCAGCAAGTAGCCGAAGCTGTTATGCAGCATCACCACCGCCATGATCAACAGGCCCGACTCGGCAATCTTGGCCTGGCTCGCCGCAACCACCGCCGCGACGATCGTCACGATGCTGATCACCGACACCAGCGGCAATACCTCCACCGCATGGCGCACGCGCTCACCAAGCACGCGTTGCGCCACCACGCCGAGCACGATCGGCAGCAGCACCACTTGCAGGATCGACCAGAACAGCTCCATGAATGACACCGGCAACCAGGCTGACGCCAGTAACCAGATCAGCGCCGGCGTCAGCAGCGGAGCGAGGAGGGTGGTGACGGCGGCGATGGCCACCGACAACGCCAGATCGCCACGGGCCAGCCAAGTCATGACGTTGGACGAGGTACCGCTTGGGCAGCAGCCCACCAGGATCACGCCGACGGCAATTTCCGGCGGCAGATGAAACACCTGGCACAACAACCAGGCCACGCCGGGCATGATCACAAAGTGCGCCACCACGCCCAGCGCCACGCGCCATGGGTGCCGGGCGACTTCAGCGAAGTCATCCAGCTTCAGGGTCAGCCCCATACCGAACATCACCAGCCCCAGTAACGGCACGATGGCGCTTTTCAGGCCAATGAACCAGGACGGTTCGAAGAACGCCACAACGGCGAAAATCAACACCCAATAGGCGAAGGTATTGCCGACGAAGCGGCTCAGGCTGGCGAGGGCGCGCATGGGAATGTCCTTTTTCGTTGGTCTTTTTTTGAAGGGTTGATGCGGTCAAATGTGTGAGGGGGCTTGCCCGTGATCGCACTGTGTCAGCCAATGAATAAGTTGACCGACACAGCGCAATCCAGAACACGGGCCCCTAACGCCTCCCGATCCTCACACGGCTTAGATGCCCTGCGGGGTCTCTTCTCCGCCCAGTGCTTCGATCAGCGCCGGCAGGAAGTCGCCGAATGTCAGCATCATCAGGGTAAAGCTGGCATCCAACTGGCCCAGGGCTTCGTCGCCGCCGTCCTGTTCCGCCTGATCCTGCAGCAGGTCTTCGAACTTCAGGCGCTTGACGGTCATTTTGTCGTCGAGCATGAAGGACAATTTGTCTTGCCAGGCCAGGGCCAACTGAGTCACGACTTTGCCGGTGGTCAGATGAAGCTGGATTTCTTCGCTGGTCAGGTCCTGACGCTTGCAACGCACGATGCCGCCGTCTTCGTGAGTGTCGCGCAGCTCGCACTCGTCGAGGACGAAGAAGTCATCGGCCGGTTTCTGGGTGGTGACCCAGTCGGTCATGATGGCGGTCGGTGCGGTTTTCACCGTCAGCGGACGTACCGGCAGGGTGCCGATCACTTCACGCAGGGTGGAGAGCAGATCTTCGGCGCGCTTGGGGCTGGCCGAGTTCACCAGGATCAGACCTTGTTTCGGCGCGATGGCGGCAAAGGTCGACGAGCGACGAATAAATGCGCGGGGCAGGAAGGCCTGGATGATCTCATCCTTGATCTGGTCGCGTTCTTTCTTATAGACCTTGCGCATCTGCTCGGCCTCGATCTCTTCGACTTTCTCCTTGAGTGCGTCACGCACCACGCTGCCCGGCAGAATGCGTTCTTCCTTGCGCGCGGCGATCAGCAGGAAGTCACCGCTGACGTGCACCAGGGGCGCATCTTCACCTTTGCCGAACGGGGCGACAAAACCGTAAGTGGTCAACTCCTGGCTTGCACATGGGCGCGCCAGCTTGGTGGCCATGGCCGCTTCCAACGCCTCGGCATCAACAGGCAGATCTTGGGTCAGGCGATAGATAAGCAGGTTCTTGAACCACATGGGGTGAGTCTCTCCTTTATACAAAGGGGGGCATTATTCTCTTCATATCGCGCCAGGCCAACCCTGCCTAAGCCATTGGAAGCTATCAAAAAAAAGATTTAAGAAAGTGCTTGCCAGACTTGGGGGCGCTCCGTAGAATGCGCGCCACACCGAAACGAAGGGTGATTAGCTCAGCTGGGAGAGCATCTGCCTTACAAGCAGAGGGTCGGCGGTTCGATCCCGTCATCACCCACCATTCGCTTCAAGTGTTACGCGCAGCGGTAGTTCAGTCGGTTAGAATACCGGCCTGTCACGCCGGGGGTCGCGGGTTCGAGTCCCGTCCGCTGCGCCATATTCGGTAACCTGGAACACTGAACGCCAGGTCACCACAGAAAGCCCGCTCATTGAGCGGGCTTTTTACTGTCTGGACTTTGCATAAACTGAAAAACGCCGCCGATCAGGTTTGATCAGCGGCGTTTTTTATTGGGGCTCTAGAAATCCCAGCGCGTGGTCACCATAAAATTGCGCGGCTCGCCGTAAGCGGCGGAGTTATAGAAGCCGATATTGGTGTAGTAGTGCTTGTCGAACAGGTTGTTGACGTTCAGTGTGGCCGACAGATTCTTAGTGACCTGATACTTGGTCATCACATCCACCAGCCAATAAGCGTCCTGGGAGAACTCTTCGTATTGCTTATGCGGGTTGTTGTAGATGTCCTGCCAGCCAACGCTCTGCCAGCGTACGCCACCGCCGACGGTCAACTTGTCCAATTGGCCCTTGAGTTGGTAGGTGGTGTACAGCTTGACCTGATCTTCAGGCTCGAAGGTGGAGATTTTTTCGTCCTTGTCGTCGCGCACTATCTTGTGGGTGTAGCCGGCCTGAAGTTGCCAGCCGGGAGCAATCTCGCCGGACATCTCCAACTCATAACCTTTGGTAACGGCCTTGCTGCTTTTGTAGGCGTAGTTGTTTGGGATTGGCGTTTGGTTGTTGTACTCGTCATCCGAAAGCGCGCGATTGGATTCATGGATTTCAAAGTAGGCTGCACTGGCGTTCACGCGACCGTCGAGGAAGTCGGCTTTCAGGCCCAGCTCCCAGTTCTGGCCTTCGTCGGGCTCAAGCAGCTTGTTGTCGCGGTCGCGGTTGTAATTCTCCTGCGGCATGAAGATATCGGTGTAGCTGGCGTACACCGAGTACGTGTCGTTAAGGTCGTACACGGCACCGACGTAAGGTACGAAACGTCCAGACTCACGGTAATTGGGGTTGTAGCCTGTGACCTGGTAGTTGACCACGCGTCCGCCCAGCAGCAGCTTGAGGTCGTCGGCAAGGTTCAGGCGCGTGGTGACATAAGCGCCTGTCTGGCGCACGGTGTCATCGGTCAGCGATTGTGCCTGACCCCAATCCGGTATGGCGGCGTGCCCGTGCCAGTTATTGAAATCGACGATATTCGGCGAGAGATTCCAGTAGCCTTTACCTTTCCATTCGGAGGCGCTGATGGAGCCGCCCAGCACCAGTTCATGTTCTCGACCTCCCAGGCTGAACGGGCCGCTCACGTATAGATCGGCGGAATCGCTGACAGTTTCCCCGGTGTACTTGCCCGACGTGAGTTGCGCGGTGCCATCCGGTTGAGGCTGGTCGCCTTGGATCGAACCCATCAACGCGTGGTAGCCGTTGATCTTGTGATCCAATTGCAGCTTGGTCACCCATCCATCACCCAGATCGTGCTCAAGCACGGCAAATACGGTGCGCGTGTATTGCTCCCAACTGCTCCAGTCGGCGGCGTTGTTGAACGAGCGCTTGACGCTATTGTGATCGCCTTTGGCGTTGATCAGCGGAAAACTGCCCGACCATGAAGAACCCTTTGGCAGCGTGTCCTGATAGTCGCCGCCTACGGTCAGCAGGGTGTCGGGTGACAGATCGAACTCCATGATGCCGTAGTACGTGGGACTCTGGCGCGAGTAGTGGTCCATGAACGAATGCTTGTCCTGGTACGCCGCCACGGCTCTGCCGCGCACGTTGCCACTTTCGGTCAGCGGACCGCTGACATCCAGCTCGCTGCGGTAGTTGTCCCAGGAGCCGGCGCCGAGGGTGGCGTGTCCTTGAAAGTCTGCGGTAGGTTTCTTACGCACCAGGTTAATTGTCGCCCCCAGCGAGCCTGCGCCAGTGAGTAGGCCGGTGGCACCCTTGAGCACTTCGACGCGATCGTAGATCGCCATGTCGCTCAGGGTGTTGCCCGCTGAGTAAGCGACATTGCGCGCCGTGGACGGAATGCCGTCGTACTGGAAGTTGTTGATGGAAAAACCCCGGGCATAGTAGTTGGTACGCTCGGTGTCGAAGGCTGACACAGTGATGCCGGGTGTATGGCGCATCACATCGTCGACGTTGGTCAGGCCGAAATCATCCATGTGCTGGCGGGTGACTACCGAGACCGATTGCGGCGTTTCCTTGGGCGTCAGCACCAGCCGTGTCGAGGTCGCGATTGTGCCGGGCGTGTAGGATCCGGTGCCCTCGGTGACGTTACCGAGCTGGTTACCGCTGACTTGGGTCGGGCTCAGCTCCATGGTGCCGCCGCCGCTGACGGGCGCGGGTTCCAGCGCATAGACTTGATCGCCTTTTACCGCACGGTAGCCGCTGCCTTGCAGCAAACTGTCGAAACCGTCCTGGATGCCGTAGGGGCCTTTCAGACCTTGCCCTTGAAGGCCTTCCAGTTCGTGGGACTGGAACACGATGGCGACGCCCGCCTGCTGGGCAAACCGATTGAGCGAGCTGCCTAGCGGCCCGGCTGGAATGTCGTAAGTCCGAGTGGTGATGCTGGCGACGTCTGCATGGGCCAGACTCATATTTAATGTGATGGTGGTGATCAGCGCCAGCGACAGTGGCGCGCTTTTCAGGAGTCGAAAACGTCTGCCCGCGGGGGAGGGGGTAGGCATGGTGAAGGTAGTCCTTTATGTGCTGAATTACCTTCCTTGACGGGCAGCTTCACAAAAACCGGAAGCAAATGCGAATAATTATTCATTGGGCGGCATTGCGGGTGTGACGACGATCAGCCAAGGGGTGAAAGCCTGGGCCCGTATCGGCAGTGTTTGCGCCAACAGTTGCAAGGCATGGTCGCTGTCATCCAGCGGTATGACGGCAGATACTCGTATGCCTTGGAGCGCATGGCGATCGAATTGCACACGGCCGGCGCGATGCCGGGCGATTTCGTCCAGCACCTCGGGCAATGGCCGATTCTCGACCACCAATTGATGACGGCGCCACGCCTCGTTGATGCTGGCCGGGTCGACCGTGCCGCTCAGGCGGACGTCATTCGAGCGCATCAGGGCCTGCGAGCCTGCGTCGACCTCCAGCGTCTGCTCGCCATCGGCACTGTGTGCGGCTACGCGGGATTCGAGCATGCTCAGCACGGTGACATCACCGTCTCGCTTGACCACGAACCGTGTGCCCCGCGCGCGCAATGTGCCTTGAGGTGTCTGCACGACAAACGGCCGCGTGCTGTCGTGGGCCACTTCCACCAGGATTTCGCCTTGCAGCAAATCGATACGGCGCTGCTTGCCATCGAAATGCAGGTTCGCCGCGCTGACGCCGTTGAAGGCCAGCGTCGAACCATCTGCCAATTGCAGGGTTTTCCATTGGCCCGGACCGTTGCGTACATCGGCCATCCATTGCTGGGGGTAAGGGCTGACAAGCAATGCGGTTGTTGGAATCGCCAGGCTGCACGCCAATACCAATGCGCGCACGGCGTTCTTGCTACGGCGGTTTCTAGGCTGCGCGAAAGCCGCGTTCAGCGCCGCCTTGGCTAGTTTTTTTTTGCCGCGCAGGGCCTGCATGCGGGCAATGACTGCTTCCATTCGAGCGGCGGCCGCAGCGTGATGCGGGCTTTGCTGTTTCCAGCGTTCGAACGCCTGGCGCTGGGGCTCATTCAGTTCGCCTTCATGCAGGTGCAGGAGCCATTCGGCGGCTTGCTCTTCGATCTCTGGGTGGCTATCCGACATGCTTTATCAAGTATCCATGCTATGGCCGCAGTGCATGAGCGCCTGGATCAGATATTTGCGTACAGTGCGTTCCGACAATTTGAGCTGGCGAGCGATTTGCTGCTGGGTCATTTCTTCCAGGTAATACAGCACGAATGCCTGGCGTGCGTATTCGTGCATGCCTTCCAGGATAAACGCGATCTGTTCAAGGGCTTCAAGGGTGGTGTGGATCTGCTCCGGGGATTGAAACCCCTCCAATGCGTCCACCGTGAGGGCCAATTCCTGCAGGTAGGCTTGTTCAATCTGTCGGCGCCGCGTCTGGTCAATGATCAGGCGCCGGGCAGTGGTGCTCAGATAAGCCCGGGGTTCGCGAATGCCGGCCACGGATTCGCGCGCGTTTAGGATGCGTGCAAACGTATCCTGGGCCAGGTCGGCCGCATGATGCCGGCAGCGCAGTTTGCGTCGCAGCCAAGTGAGCAGCCAGCCATGATGCTCGCTGTAGAGCTGGGAAATTTCCCGTTGGAATGGCGGTTCACCCACAGACATAGGCGTGACTCAGGCGTTATTGAGAATGGTTTTTAATTGTGCGGCCAAGCAGCAGGTAAACGCAATAGACTCGCGTTTGAAGGGGAGTGGAGCCTGTTTTTACGGGCCTTTTCCGGTCATAAGAAAAATTTTTAAATAAAGTGCATTTAAATCAAGACATTGCGAAATTTTGCTGTATGATGCCGCCCACACCGAAAGTGAAGGGTGATTAGCTCAGCTGGGAGAGCATCTGCCTTACAAGCAGAGGGTCGGCGGTTCGATCCCGTCATCACCCACCATTCGCTTCAAGTGTTACGCGCAGCGGTAGTTCAGTCGGTTAGAATACCGGCCTGTCACGCCGGGGGTCGCGGGTTCGAGTCCCGTCCGCTGCGCCATATTCGGTAACCTGGACCACTGAACGCCAGGTCACCACAAGAAGCCCGCTCATTGAGCGGGCTTTTTTGTGCCTGGGATTTGGTTAGCCCGCTTTTCCTTGCGCGGCTGACGGATAGCCAGGTGCTCGAAGCAAAACGAGGCCGTGCCGAAAACCGCGATAAGGGTCAGTACGATCATGCCGAGGGTTGAGCTTTCCACAGTGATTTCCTAAATGATGGGATAGGAAATCACGCTAAGTGCATGGCGAAAACTCCTCAATAGACCCGACGCAATCCTTACAGCGTCGGGCCCTTTATTACGTACTCTTTACGGTGCGTTGCGGCTATGGCGGTAGTCGCTGACTGCTTCATACACCGCCTTGCGCAGGCGGTTGATACCGCCGATGGGGCGGTGCTCCGCGACGCCAAACCAGGGGTTGAACGATTGGTTGTCGCACGCCAGGTTTTGCGCCGGGGTGTCGAAGTCCTGAGCGGGAATCCGGACGGTGGCTACGGTTTCATAGGGCGCGTCGCTCTCTTTCCACTCGATGCTGGTGTCTTCGATGGGCATGAACTTCTGCGGATTCTGCCGCTGGATCTGCAAGACGAAGCACGCCGGTACACGATCTGTCGACAGCTGCTGGCTCAAGGCACTGCGCAAGAAGTTCGGCAGGTCCTGGTTCTGTTTGGGCAGCACGTACTCCGGGCAGTTCTGTGGGGCGGGCGCTACGCGGAATTTGGCATTGGCCGCGCCGAACTTGTAGGGCGATACCGAAAAGTAGGTAGTCTGCGTCGGGCTGGCCGGTGCCGGCGCCAGAGTTGCCAGGGCGATAAACAGATGGCGCACTTGCCATGTGCGTGGGTCGATCTTGGGAAAGAACGCCAGCACTTTCTTGCCGTCCGCCTGGGCGCCGATGTTCTGGGCGTACTCCGCGACGTCGCTGACGAAAAAGTTGGGATGGCTGAACATCACAAAGTCTTGTTCGGTACGGCTTTGTTGGTCCGCCAGCAGTTGTTTGCCCGGTACGTCGAGTAACTTGAGCGCCATGCCCCGCGCGTCGCGGATGCTGTCGAACTGTGGGTAGGCATTGCCGTTTGACAGCCGCATGCTGGCCTGCCAGGTCTTACCGGGTTCGGCGAACACGCCCTGGCGCAGCGCAGGGTCCAGATCGCTCAATACACTGACTTCGGCCTTCACGCAGCCATGTGCTTTGGCGTGGGCGTCGCGCAGGTAGCGCGTGCCTTCGCGATGCTGATCGACGATGCGCACCGCCGTCTGGATGATGCCTTGGGTCATCGCTGCTTCACCCGGCGGCACTTGCTCATCCGCCGACACCGGGCCGCTATGTTGCCACGCATACCAGGCCGTGGTCGCCAGCCAGCCAATCAGGCCCAGCGTTACCAGCCAGAGCAACGTCTTGCCAAGAAAGCGGCCAACCCACAACCAGAGGCGTGCAAACAGGGAAGGGCGGTCATATTGAGATCGAATCATCATGGCAGTTGTTGCTCCAAAGGGCCGCCCAGTACTTTGAGGTATTCCAGCAGCGCCCAGCGTTCCTGGGGCAGCAGGCCACGGCCAATCACGCCGTTGCCTCGTTGGCCGGCACGGAATTCGTGGCCGCTGTTATGGTTACCCGTCACCCGGGTGTCGAACAGGAAGGCATTCTTGAACGCCGCGGTCTCAAAGCCCAAATGGCGCGGATCGTACTCGAAGGTGCCCTTATAAAAAGTGGTGCTGCGCTCATCCTGGGGCGAGAGCAGTTGGTAAATAGTCGGCACCGAACCATTGTGCAGGAACGGTGGCGTGGCCCACACGCCGGCCAGTGGGCGCGCCTTGTAGGCACGCAACTCGCGCACGCCGATCGGCAGGCCATAGCCATCCAGGCGTGGGCGCTCGGCCGGAGTCACGCCGGCGGCGCGGTAGGCGTGGTCTTCAACGAAGGCGGTGACGTAGGCCAGGCCCTTGGCCACCGACATTTTCTTCAGGTCCAGCGGTTCGGTCGGGGTGGGGTGCAGTTCGACATTCAGTCGGGCCAGTTCGGCCGGGTCCCATTGCAGGGCGCTGAGGTCGTAACGTTGATCGGCAATGTTGCTGGCGGTACCGGGGTCGGTGCCGATGTACTCAACCGGCAGCATTTTCAAGTGCTGCACTGGCCGACCATTTTCCTCGGTCACATTCGGTACGTGGCAGCCTGCGCAGTTTTCGGCGAACAGCGCGCGACCTTGGGCGGCCAGAGGCTTGTCAACGGCGCCGAACAGGTCTTCCGGCCAGGTGGGCGGTTTGAGGCGTTGCAGGGTTTCTTCAATCAGGTTGAGGTCGCGCACCCGTACGCTGGAAGGGTAGCGCGCCTCGCCTTGCAGGGGTTGACCGGCGCTGTCGAAGAAGGTCAGGGTCGCGCCGACGCCCAGGGCTTCGCCGATGTTGCGTGCCATGGGTTGTTGCGCCGAGCCGTTCCATTGCACCCAGTCGAAGGTCCAGATATCCCACAGCTGCGGGTAGTCCACGGGGGCATTGGCGACGCGGTAGTTGTCCGGCGAAATCCCATCGCCAAAGCTGGCGTTGGCGATGCGCCCAAAGGCGTCGGTGCGACCGGGGCCCTCTTCGGTGGGATAGAGGCCGCGGTGGGTATCGTTCCAGGCTACTTTGAGAAATTGATTCAGCGACTGTTTGAAGTCCTGACGCAGTTGGCTGCGGTCGGTTTCATATCGATCCCCCAGCACCTGACGGGCGAAGCGCTCGAATTTCCAGGGGTTGTAATAGGTTGCCGCCAGGCTGGCGACGAGGGCCTGGCCGAAGCTGCCGCCGCGCAGGGTGGGTACGCTAGATGGCAAAACGTGTTGGGCTGAGCCGCCGTCGATACGCAGCGCCTGGCCTTGGAAATGCAACTCGCCGGTATGGCACGCGGCGCAGGTGATATCCAGGTATTCAACCTTGCTGTCGGCATCTTTATGACGGGCGAACCCCACCGGCAGGTTGCCGGGGTTTTGTGCGGAGGGTACTTGCTTGGGGTCGACCAGAAAGCCGAAGCGCGCCAGGTATTCTGGTGTGGCGAAACGTCGCTCGGAGAACGGCAATTCCAGGGCGGTGAACCAATCGTAATGCAGGCCTTTTACCTGGGTGCCCTGAGGCGTGAAGTAGTAGGTCTGGCGGTCGGCGGCGCTCCATTGGTCTTGGTAATGCACCTGCTTCACCGGCACAGGGTCCGGCAGCTTGGGATTGGCGGTGTAATAGATCACTACAGCCAGAATTAGACCCAGCACGAGCCCGATCAGCAGCAAAATACGGGAAAAAATGCGCAAGATAACTATCCTTGTCGAGGGGTTGCGTTGTTATGCCACTACGCCAGAGGTGCGGCAAGTGGCCATGAGCCTGGATAAAGGCGGTCCCGCAGTCCGTCGCGGGCCCTCATAATGAATGAAAATGCTTTTAAACACGTGAACTTATCGGAAGTTTCCTGCTCACATGCCGGTAGCCATTGGTCGTGGCCGCCTGATAAGCTCGCGACTTTATTCAAATGCCCTATTGGCGCATGAACAAGGAAATAGCATGAAACAGCATCGGTTGGCGGCGGCGGTGGCCCTGGTTAGCCTGGTACTTGCGGGTTGTGATTCGCAGACCAGCGTAGAGCTGAAAACCCCGGCGCAAAAAGCTTCCTACGGCATCGGCCTGAACATGGGCAAAAGCCTTGCCCAGGAAGGCATGGATGATCTGGATTCAAAAGCAGTAGCCCAAGGCATCGAAGATGCCGTCGGCAAGAAAGAGCAGAAGCTCAAAGACGACGAACTGGTTGAAGCGTTCGCCGCACTGCAAAAACGTGCTGAAGAACGCATGGCTAAGATGAGCGAAGAGTCGGCAGCCGCCGGCAAGAAATTCCTCGAAGACAATGCCAAGAAAGACGGCGTCGTGACCACTGCGTCCGGCCTGCAGTACAAAATCGTGAAGAAGGCCGACGGCCCGCAGCCTAAGCCAACCGACGTGGTGACCGTGCATTACACCGGTAAACTCACCAACGGCACCACTTTTGACAGCTCCGTGGATCGCGGCAGCCCGATTGACCTGCCGGTTAGCGGCGTGATTCCGGGTTGGGTCGAAGGCCTGCAACTGATGCACGTTGGCGAAAAGGTCGAGCTGTATATCCCGTCCGACCTGGCCTACGGCGCTCAGAGCCCGAGCCCGGCGATTCCAGCCAACTCCGTGCTGGTATTTGACCTGGAGCTGCTGGGCATCAAGGACCCAGCCAAGGCTGAAGCCCCTGCCGCACCGGCCGCCAAGAAGTAATCGGCGCCTGAACACACAACGCCCCGTCTCGACGGGGCGTTGTTGTTTCTGCGGTTCGCGTACATCCAAACGAACGTCCGCAACCTGTAACAGTCTGATATAACACTCGAGCACGGGTAACCGCACAGCAACGCCAAGTCAATGAAATCTTGGGTTTTTTTGAGGTGCGCAAAAAACGCCCGATCTGACTGCAAGCCTTGTAACCCGTGGCTTTCAGGCCGCAAAACAGGCTCTGTTCACAAGGTTATCCACAATTTGTGTGGATAACCTTGTGCGTAGGCTGGAACTGGAGTGACCGATGAAACCACCCTTCAATTTCACCCGCTTTCTGCCCATGGCGGCACGCTTGCTGGGGCGTGGGCGCTTGCCGACCCTGTTGTTTGCCGTCGCTGCCAAGGGTTCCAGCCAAGGCGGCCGCCTGGGCAAACTCAAAGATGACCTCAAGCTGCTTCAGGCCCTTTGCCTGGCTTACTGGCGCGGCGAATACCGCGCCATCAGCCCCAAGGCACTGATCTCGATCGTGGCGGGGCTGATGTACTTTCTGAGCCCGGTCGACGCGATCCCGGACTTTATCCCCATGTTTGGTATGTTCGATGATATCGCCGTACTAGCATGGATCCTGAAGACGCTGGACGGCGAACTTAACGCCTTCCGCGCTTGGCGTGAGGCGCAGCGCCCGGAGAAGCTCGCCGTAGTCGAGCGCCTGCCTGCCACACCGGCGCTGCTCGCCCAGGAAAACCCGCAAAAAAACTGATGGCATCGCTATCCCCCTGCGACCTCTATGGCTGTTAGGATTACACTCCTAAGGAAAGTGCTTACGTTGTAAGTGTTGTTATCCTACGGGGCAGTCATGGATATTCAGATAATTTCACGCGACGGCGCACCCGAATACGCGGTGTTGCCATGGGAGCAGTACCAGGCGCTGCTTAAAGCGGCCGGTCAGCAACAGCCTCCGTCAGTTGTTTCCTCTCCTGCCCAGAGCACGGTCGATCAGGATCTGCGTCCGCTCGCCGACCTGCGCGGCCTGCGTGAAGCCAAGGGCCTTGCTATTGAAGTGCTGGCCCGCACCGTGGGTATCAGCCCCTCGTATCTTGGATTGATCGAGAGTGGCGAGCGTCAGCCGGATGCTGCGATCCGCCGCAGCCTGGCCTGGGAATTGGGTGTGGCAGGTTGGAGGGATGAATCTTGAGCCTACGTATCAGCCGTCAACACTGGGATGGGTTGCTCAACGAGCTGGACCAGGCGCGCCGCCAGCGCCATCTACTGACGTATCGGGCGCTGCTGGAGCGTTTGCAGTTTCCCTCACCGGCCATGCAGACCTTGGCCGCCGCCCTGGAGCACCTGGCGGCCTTAGATGCCAAGGCCGATCAGCCGCTGCGTAGCTCCTTGGTGATCAGCCAGGGCGCCAGTCGCCTGCCGCGTACTGGTTTTTTTGAATGCGTGGAGCGTCTGGGACGTTTCAGCGGACCGTCCGACGGTGTGGCCGCTGCCTCCTGGCATGCTTCCGAAGTGGTACGGGTGTTCGAATACGAGTATCCGGAATCCGCCGAGGCTTAAAGCGCTGGCGAGAGCATGTCCATGCTGTTGATCACATGGACGCTATAGCCCTCCATGTCCTTGGCATGATGCTTGGCCTGCGACGCCAGCTCTGCCAACTGGCTGGCGTCGAGCTGTTCACAGGCCTGTGGATGTAGATGGACAACGCCGATCGACAGCGAAAGCAGGGCAAACTCCTGGCGCACACCCTGGCGGTTCAATGCGACGAAGCAGCCGGCATCCAGGTGTTCGGCGCGGTAGAAGCGCCGGCATTGGGTGTGAAAATCATCCAGCAACTGGTTGAGCCGCTTGCGCCAATCCTGCGGCCCCAGCACCAGCAAAAAATCATCGCCGCCGATATGCCCGACGAAGTCGCGGCTTGGGTCGACCCGGTCGTTCAGGCACTGTGCCAGGCACAGCAACACCTCATCCCCCCGTCCGTAGCCATAGATATCGTTGAAGGGCTTGAAGCTGTCGATGTCCACGTAACAGATCACCGACTCCCGTTGCTGTTGTAACAGTCGCGTGAGGCATTGCTGAATCGGCACGTTGCCCGGCAGCAATGTCAGTGGATTAGCGTAGCGCGCCTGTTGGATTTTCAGCTCGGTGATCAACTTCAGCACGTCGATCACTCGGCCCAGGCCCAGGTAGTCGCCATTGAGCGTGATGATGAAATCTTCCTCGATCCGCTGCCGTGCACGGCTGGTCAGCAGACGGCTGACCTGTTGCAGTGATTGGCTCAGTTCCACCGCCAGGAAGTCGCTACTCATCAGGCGGCTGATGGGCTTGCGCGCAAACAGATCGGTAGCGAACGGCTTGAGCAGCGCGTCGGACAACGAATGCCGGTGCACGATGCCCACCGGATGGCCGCGGCCATCGAGCACCGCCAGTGAATTGAGATTGGCCTGGCGGCGAAAGGCCTCCAGGACCTGGGCGGTGGCGGTGTCTTGATCCACCGCTGGTTGTTCGCTCAGCAGGGCACTGAGGTCGCTGCCTTCTTCGTTGAGGGACACGTTGGCGCTCTCAGGTTTGGGCAGCATCAACCGCGCTTCCTGCGGTGGCTGTTCCTGTGGCCGACAGAGCAGATAGCCCTGGACCAGGTCGACGCCCATTTCCGTCAATACCGCCAGCTCTTCCGGCAACTCGATACCTTCGGCGATCACTTGCGCGCGTGATGCCCTGGCGATTTGCAGGATCGAGCCGACAAACTCACGCTTGAGCGCATCCTGGTGGATGCCGTCGATAAAGTGTCGATCGATTTTCACGTAGTCGGGACGCAGTTCCGACCACAGGCGCAGGCTGGAATACCCGGCGCCCAGATCATCCAGGGCAATGGAAAAACCCATGTTGCGATAGTGGTGCAGGGCGGTCTGCAGTAGATCGAAATCGTCAGTGGGGGTTTGCTCGGTGAGTTCGATCACCACCTGGCTCGGCGGAATACCGAAGTCGTGCAGCAATTGCAGGGTGCGGCCCGGCTGGTGCGCCGTTTCCATCAAGGATTCCGGCGAGATGTTGAGGAACAGCTTGCCCGGCAGTTGCTGTTCGCTGAAGCGTCGGCAGGCACTTTCGCGACATGCCATTTCCAGGTCGCTCAGGCGTCCAGCTTGGCTGGCCACGGCGAACAGTGCGATGGGGGAGTGCAGGGGGCTGTTGGAGGGGCCGCGGCTGAGCGCTTCGTAGCCCAGAATACGGCGTTCGGATAAGCAGAGGATCGGCTGGAACAGGCTGTGCAAACTGCCTTGAGCCAGGATTGAGCCCAATGCGTTCAGCTGTTCGGTCATGGTCATGGCGATCTCGATCGAAAAAAAAGGACCCCAGGCATGATGCCTGGGGTCCTTTATTTCACGACAGAATGATGTCTATTTGATGACACTCCGGAGAGCGTTCACATTAAATCGCCATCATTTACTGCTTGGCTACCTGCTTGCTGATCTTGAGGTAGTCCAACAGGATCCGGCCCGTTTCGGCCAGGTAAGCGTCATCTTCAGGCTTGGTTTTATCCGCCTCGGTTGGCAAGGCGTCCTCGTCTTCTTTCTTCAGCTCTTTGAGCGGATCTTCACCCTTGGCTTTACGGCGGATGTTTTCCAGTACAAGTTGCTTGTTTTCGATATCGGTATGCTGAGCGCGGCGGTCCGCTTCGTTGAGGCTGACGGTTTTTTCTTCCATCAACTTCTTGGCCAGGGCCAGCTTGTCGCGGATAAACACGAACTCGGCGTCCTTGGCGGAGCGGGTGTCGTGATCAGCCTTGAGCTGCGCCAGGAACGGCTTGAACGGATCGGACGCCGGTTTGATCGCCGGGCGGATGGTGTCCCACGGCATGGCTTCCGGTAGAGCGCTTTCGCCGATTTCCTTGGTATCGATGACCGATGGGAAATCGATATCCGGCAGCACGCCCTGATGCTGGGTGCTCTGCCCGGACACCCGGTAGAACTTGGCCAATGTCAGCTTCAGCTCGCCATGGTTGAGCGGCTGGATGGTCTGCACGGTGCCTTTGCCGAAGGTCTGGCCACCGATGATCAACGCGCGGTGATAGTCCTGCATGGCACCGGCGAAAATCTCCGAAGCCGACGCCGAGAGGCGGTTGACCAACAACGCCATCGGCCCTTTGTAGAACGCGCCGGGGTTTTCGTCTTCCAGCACGTCGACACGGCCGTCGGCGTTGCGTACCAACACGGTCGGGCCTTTGTCGATAAACAGGCTGGTCAGCTCGGTGGCTTCTTGCAAGGAACCGCCGCCGTTGTTGCGCAGGTCGATGACCACGCCGTCGACTTTTTCCTTCTGCAATTCTGTCAGGATTTTCTTAACGTCGCGGGTGGTGCTCTTGTAGTTCGGGTCGCCAGCACGGAAGGCTTTGAAGTCCAGGTAGAAAGCCGGGATCTCAATGACGCCCAGTTTGTAATCCTTGCCATCTTGCTTGAGGTTAAGGACTTTCTTCTGCACGGCCTGGTCTTCGAGCTTCACCGCTTCACGGGTGATCGACACAATCTTGCTGGTCTGGTCGTTGGGGGCATTGGTGTGTGGAATCACTTCCAGGCGCACCACGCTGCCTTTCGGACCACGGATCAGCTTGACCACTTCGTCCAGGCGCCAGCCGACGACATCGACCATCTCTTTGTCTGCCTGGGCCACGCCGATGATCTTGTCGGCCGGTGCGACCTGCTTGGTCTTGTCGGCCGGACCTGCTGGCACCAGACGCACGATCTTGACTTGGTCGTTGTCGCTTTGCAGGACGGCACCGATGCCTTCCAACGACAGACTCATATTGATATCGAAATTTTCCGCGTTATCTGGCGACAGATAATTGGTGTGCGGGTCGTAGGACATCGCGAAGGTGTTGATGTACGCCTGGAAGATATCTTCGGCGCGGGTCTGATCCAGACGCGCCAGCTGATTCTTGTAACGCTTGGTCAACAGCTCTTGGATGGCCTTGGGCTCTTTGCCGGCAATCTTCAGGCGCAGCACTTCGTCTTTGACGCGTTTGCGCCACAGATCGTCGAGGGCAGCGGTGCTGGTCAGCCAAGGGGCGTCCTTGCGGTCTACCAGAAGAGTTTCTTTCTGGGTGAAGTCAAGTTTGTCGACGCCTTTGTCCAGTTCAGCCAGCGCGAAGTCCAGACGCGCTTTGACGCGGTCCAGGTAGCGCTTGTAGATGGTGAAACCGGGTTGCAGGTCGCCGCTCTTGAGGAAGTCGTCGAACTGGGTCTTCCACTTGTCGAACTCAGCGATATCGCTGGCCAGGAAGTAGCTGCGCGACGGATCCAGCAGCTTGAGGTAGCTGTCGTAGATGATCACCGAGCGCGCGTCGTCCAGCGGCGGCTTGCTGTAGTGATGGCGCTTGAGCAACTCGACGACGTTAAGGCTGGCGATCACCTCATCGCGATCCGGCTGAAGGTTGTCCCAGCTGTTGGCTGCGAACGTATGGGTCGACATCGACGCAAAGCCGAGACCAATGAAAAGAGCGAGGGCGGTGCTGGGGAACAGATGCTTCATGCTGGTTCGACGCGGGGGCAATTGATAACGCATATTAGGCCGTCTTTGAAGTCGCCGGTTCCGTGTGGGCCGGTCGCATAATGCAAAAAGCCCGACGCTACTGCTACGGGCTCAGTCCAGACTCACTATGGAGGCACTGTGAAAGCATTGCAAGGCGTTGAAGATCATGTGATGTGCTTGGCGTCTCGAGTCCTACATACGATGTAGGCTCTTTTCGCATTTCAATGATGACTTAGAACCTTTATCGCGCCGATTCATGACAGCATGGCCGGCTCTTTTTGCCATTGACTGACAGTGACGCTTGCACTTCGATCGGCGCGCGTTCCACACGCATCAATCCCAATGATGAATCGGCCAACCCGCCTGTTCGGCATGGGCCCTTAACACTGGGTCGGGGTTCACCACCTGGGGATGATCGACCTTCAACAGCAAGGGCAAGTCATTGCGCGAATCCGAATAGAAGTACGCGCCGTCCAAGGTTTGCTCTTCCTGCGCCAACCAGTCCAGCAAGCGCGTGATCTTACCCTCACGGTAGGTGAGGACCCCTACGGTTTTGCCGCTGTAAACGCCATGGCTGACATCCAGCTCGATGCCAAGCACCTCATCGATACCGATGCGCGCGGCAATCGGCTTGACCAAATGCGTGCCCGACGCGGAGATCACCAGAATCCGGTCGCCCTGAGCTCGGTGGCGGGCAATGGTTTTGGTGGCGTCGCTGTAGATCAGCGGTTCGATCACGTCTTCGACCCACGGCTCCACCAAGTGCTCGATTTCCTCCGGCGTGCGGCCGATCATCGGCTCCAGGCTGAAGTCCATAAAGTCTTCCATCGCCAGTTTGCCCTGGCTGTAGGCGTCCATCAGTTCGTTGTTCCTGCGCATGAACGACTCGGGGTCGACCCAGCCCAGACGGCCCATCTGCTCGCTCCATAAGGTGGCGCAGTCGCCGTGGATCAGGGTGTCGTCCAAATCAAAAATTACCAATGCCATCCGTTACGCTCTCTCAATGAATCACTGCTCAGGCTACTTCACATAGCGCGCTGGGGTCGATGGAAAGTGCCAGGCGCTGGCCGTCAGGGTGCAGATCCTGCGCCGAACGGTTGAGCACATCCACCACCAGCTCTACGCCGCGGGCTTCGATACGATAGCGGATCACGTTGCCCAGCAGACTGTGGCTGCGCACCAGTGCGTCGAGTTCGCCGCTGCGGCTCAGTTCGATGGATTCCGGGCGAATCGCAATGCGGCCGCTGATCGGGCGTTGCAGCAAGCGGCTAGCCTTGTCGGCGTCCAGCAGGTTGTAGTTGCCGATAAAACCGGCGGCGAATACGTCCACTGGCGCCGTATAGAGCGTCTCCGCATCGCCGCTCTGCACGATCTTGCCCTGGTTCATCAGGAAGATGCGGTCGGACATGGTCAGCGCTTCCTCCTGGTCATGGGTCACGAAAATCGTGGTCAGCCCCAGCTCGCGCTGAATCTCGCGGATCTGTTCGCGCAGGTGCTTGCGAATCCGGGCATCAAGCGCCGACAGCGGTTCATCCAGCAGCAACAGGCGTGGGCGGGTCACCAGAGAGCGGGCCAGGGCGACACGCTGGCACTGGCCGCCGGACATTTGGTGCGGATACCGGCCGGCCAGGTCTTTGAGTTCCACCAGTTGCAGTACTTCCTGCACGCGCTTGTGGCTGTCAGCGGCGTTGACCTTTTGCATGCGCAGGCCAAACGCGACGTTTTGCTCGACGGTCATGTTGGGGAACAGCGCATAGCTCTGGAACACCATGCCGATGTGGCGCTTCTGTGGGCTCAGCGGAACGATGTCCTGGCCATCCAGCAGGATTTGCCCGCTGTCCACGGCGGTCAGGCCGGCGATGCAGCGCAGCAGGGTCGATTTGCCGCAACCGGACGGGCCGAGCAGGGTGACGAATTCGCCCTTGGCGATTTCGCAATTGATGTCGCTGAACACCGGCGTGCCGGCGTAGCTTTTCTGCAGGTGTTGCACGCTGACGAAGCTCATTGGCTTTTGTCCTTGTTCAAGAAGGTGGCGGCCCAGGTCAGTACCAGCACAAAGAAGAAGTAGGAAATGACCACGGCACTGGTGAAGTGGCCGCTGCTGTTGCGCATATTGTTGAGGTACACCTGCAGGGTTTCGTAGCGGGTGCCCACCAGGATGTTGGCGAACACGAATTCACCGAACAGGAACGAGAACGACAGCAACAGCGCCACCATCAGTCCTTTGCGCAGGTTGGGCAGCACCACCAGGATCGCGGCTTGCCAGGTGCTGGCGCCGAGCAGTTGCGAGGCGTCCATCAGGTCGCGCAGGTTGATGGCCTGCAGGTTGTTGGTGATCGCCCGATACATAAACGGCAGCGCGACCGTGAAGTAGCAGCCGATCAGGATCCACGGCGTGCCCACCATCGCCATCGGCCCGGAGCCGTAAAGCTGCAGCAAGCCTACCGACGACACCACCGGCGGCACCGCAAACGGCAGCAGGATCAGGATATTCATCAGCGCGTCGAGTTTGGGAAAGTGGTAATGCACCACGAACAGCAGCGGCAGGATCAACACCACCGACAGGATCAGCGCGCCCACGCACACTACCAATGATTGGCCGAAGGCCATCAGAAAGCGCGGGTCGCTCCACAGCTGCACATACCATTTAACGGTAAATCCGGCCGGCAGAATGGTCGCCGACCAACTGCTGGCAATCGAATAGACAAACGTGCCCACCAACGGCAGTACCAGAATGGCAAACAGCAGGTACACCATCACGCGATGGTAGAGGGAGGCCGGGCCGGCTTCAGCGCGAGACATGGTAGCTCCTCTTGAGCAGCAATTGATGGACCACGGTGATCACGGTCATCAACGCCACCAGTACCACGGCGAGGGCGCTGGCCATGTTCGGGTCCAGGGAGATATCCCCGGACACCATCGCGGCGATGCGGATTGGCAAGACGTTGAAATTGCCGGTGGTCAATGCGTACACCGTGGCATAGGCGCCCAGGGCATTGGCCAGCAGGATCACGAAGGTGCCGAGCAGCGCGGGCGTGAGCACCGGCAGGCCAATGTGTCGCCAGAACTGCCAGCCACTGGCGCCCAGCAGCGCTGCCGACTCACGCCAGTCCTCGCGCAAGGCATCGAAGGCCGGGTAGAGCAGCAACACGCCGAGGGGAATCTGGAAATAGGTATAGAGGATGATCAACCCGGTTTTCGAGTACAGGTTGAAGTCTTCGATGATGCCCGCCTGCTTGAGCATGATCGTGATACTGCCGTTGAACCCCAACAGGATGATGAAGGCGAAGGCCAGGGGGACGCCGGCGAAGTTGCTGGTCATGTTGGCGAAGGCGGTGACGAAATTGCGCAGGGGCGAGTCCACCCGGCGCAACGAGTAGCTGCCCAGCACGGAAATGATGATCCCGAACACGCTGGAGTAGAAACTGATCTCCAGGCTGTACTGGATGGCCTGCAGGTAGAACTTCGAACTGAAGATCCGCGTGAAGTTGTCCACGCCCCAGCCGGACTCTTCGGTTTGCAGGCTGTTGATCAGCACCCATACCAACGGCGCGATTTCGAACACGATAAAGAACAGTGCAAAAGGCATCAGGCACAGCAGGGCCAGCCATTTGCCGCGGGTCATGGCATTCACTTGAGCAACTCCCGGCAGACAGGTTTGTCGTGGGGCACGCCCAATAGTTCGCAGACAGTGCCGCACAGCTCGGTTTGTTTCGGCGCTGCGCCGGCATCCAGGCTGAAGGCATCGCCCAGCACAAACAGTGGTACTTCGCGCTCTTCCGGCAGCAGGCCGTTGTGGGAGCGGTCGTTGTTCATGCCGTGGTCGGCGGTCACCAGCACCTGGTAGCCGGCATCGAGCCAGCCTTGCAGGTAGTCGGCCAGGATGATGTCGGCCGAGCGCGCGCTGTTGCGATATTGCGCGGTGTCGAGGCCATGTTTGTGGCCGGCGTCGTCGATGTTCATCGGGTGCACCAGCAGAAAGTTCGGCGTGTGCTTGAGCCGCAAGCTTTCGGCATCGGCGAACAGGTGGGAGTCCGGGTAGTGGTCATTCCAGTAGAAATGCCCGTGTTGGATCGCCAGCGCCGGGTCGTGGGTATGACGGTCCCGCGCGGGCATGAACGGCGTGCGGTTGTACAGCTCGCTGACCCAGTGATAAGCCGCCGCTGCGGTACTAAGGCCGGCGGCGGTGGCGTAATGGAACAGGCTGCGCTGGTTGGACAGGCGCGAGACGTTGTTGTGGACGATACCGCTCTGGATCGGCGGTACGCCGGTGAGGATGCATTCGTACAACGGGCGGGACAGCGCGGGCAGTTCACAATCCAGTTTGTAGAGGGCTGCGCGTCCTGCGCTGACATACGCTTGCAAATGTCCCATGGCGTGCCTTGCAACCTCGAAGTTCAGGCCGTCGAGCACGACAAGGATGACGTTGTGCTTCATGGGGGAGAGCGCTCCGCAGCAATAGACTTGACTCAATTCCTCAGGAGGAACGAGGTCAAAAGTATGGGAGGGGGCTAACCCCCTCTCATATTGGATCTGCAGTGGATTTCCAATGTGGGCGACAGGCTTATTTCATCTCTACGATGACCTGCTCGTTCCACAGCTGAGGCAACTTTTTGGACGTTTTTTCCCAGGCATCGGCATCCTTGATCGGCTGCGGGTTGGCCTTGGTGTACTGCTCGCCCGGGATCAGGTTCTTGGCGATATCGGCCGGCAGTTTCAGGTCGGTTTCGGCACGGATCGGGCGCGCATTGCCACGGGCCAGGTTGAGCTGGCCGGCATCGCTGAAGATGTACTCGCGGGTCAGCTTGGCCGCGTTCGGGTGCTTGGCGTATTTGTTGATGATGGTGGTGTAGCCGGATTTCACCGAGCCGTCCGATGGGATCAGCACCACGTAGTCATCCGGGTTGGCCATTTTGGCTTTGTAGCTCAGGCCGTTGAAGTCCCAGACGATGCCCACTTCGACTTCGCCTTTTTCCATGGTGGCGATGGTCGGGTTGGACAGTGAGAGGCGCCCTTGCTGGGCGATCTTGGTGAAAAACTGCAGGCCGGGGGCAATGTTCTTCTCGTCGCCTTTGTTGGCGATGGCTGCTGCCAATACGCCGTTGGCCGCCTGTGCCGCTGTGCTGACGTCACCCACGGAAACCTTGTACTTGCCGGTTAGCAGGTCGGCCCAGCTGTGGGGGACTTCAGAGCCGTGCAGCAGCTTTTTGTTGACGATAAACGCGATAGTGCCGGTGTACGCCAGCGCCCAGTGGCCGTCCTTGTCTTTTGCCCAATCCGGCACCTGTGCCCAGGTGGACGGTTTGTAAGGCTGGGTCACTTCCTGCTTCACCGCAATCGGGCCGAAGGCAGCGCCGACGTCGCCGATATCGGCGCTGGCGTTGTCCTTCTCGGCTTTGAACTTGGCGATTTCCTGGGCGGAACTCATGTCGGTGTCGATGTGCTTGAGGCCGTAGGTCTTGGCCAGATCGTCCCAGGTGCCTTTCCAGTTGGCCCAGTCATCGGGCATGCCGACGCTGTTGACGGCGCCTTCCGCTTTCGCGGCGGCTTCCAGGGTTTTTAGATCGGTATCGGCAGCCATGGCGGCGGTGCACATGGCAATGGTCGAGCCTAACAGTGATGCCAGGAAAAGCTGTTTCATCCGAAGCTCCTATGGGCGTTAACAACGCTGCGTTTTTACGAACGATTGCGGTGGTTTGGTCTAGGTCAGCAATACCTGAGCCAATCTAGGCTCGATGGATGACAGTTTCATGTCGATGTCGTTTTTAAAGCGCTGATGTCGGTCAGCGCAAACTTAGCGTAGACCATGCCCATGGGCCCGCATTGCCTGGACTTGGCCGATGTATTGCAGAGTGTGGTGTGCCACTCCGGCAGGTGCTGTCATCTCTCGGTCATTTGTAATGCCTAGGCTGACACGCAGTAACAAGGGCCCATTTATCGAGCGCTTTATGCACCTGAACGGTGCTGGTCTAGTCCAGATAGGTAACGTTGATGCGTGATGAAGCAATCAAGGCGGTGACTTCCATCGGCCTGGCGCTGCAGGAGCAGATCGATCACGGTCTATTGCCCCCCGGCCACAAATTGCCTGCCGAACGCAAGCTCAGCGAGTTGTTTGGTACCACTCGCATAACCGTGCGGGAAGCCTTGTTACAACTGGAGGCTCAAGGGCAGATCTATCGCGAGGAACGCCGTGGCTGGTTTGTATCGCCGCCGCGACTGGCCTACAACCTGATGCAGCGCAGCCACTTTCACGCGATGGTCAGTGACCAGGGCCGGGTGGCGTCCACCGAAGTACTCAGCGCACGCTTGCAACCGGCCTCGGCGGCGGTGTGCGCCTGGCTGCAGTTGCCGGCGTTGTCCAGCGTGATCCAGATTTGCCGGGGCCGGCGGATCGATGGGCGCTTGGTGTTGTATGTAGAGCACTACCTGAACCCGCAGTATTTTCCCGGAATCCTGGCGTGTGATTTGACCCAGTCGATGACTGAGCTGTACGCACGCAAGTACGACGTGCATTACGGGCGGGTGCGTTTCGAGATCGTTCCGACCTCACTGCCCGTGGAGGCGGCCGCTGCGTTGCGCGTCTCGGTGGGCAGCCCCGGCCTGCGCATTGCTCGGGTCA
This sequence comes from Pseudomonas rhodesiae, assembly GCF_013285305.1. NCBI lineage: Bacteria > Pseudomonadati > Pseudomonadota > Gammaproteobacteria > Pseudomonadales > Pseudomonadaceae > Pseudomonas > Pseudomonas rhodesiae. Next base: position 2,250,008 of record NZ_CP054205.1, read on the forward strand.
ACTATGACCAGCACCAGCGCCTGATCGACTGCGATCTGGAGTTTTGGCGGCATGACGCGATTCACGTGGGGGTGGATGTCGTCTGAGTGAACAGCGGCCAATCCAAGTCCCCCTTAAGACCGCTGTCATTTAGCCGCGCGGCGTAAGGCTTTTGATCACCTGATCCACATTGTTTTCCAACTCCGTCACCGGATCCGTACCGTCGACGTTAAGTACCAGAAGCTGCGCGCCACCTGCTGTCACTGCGGCTTTTACCGCCTCACTCGGCTGACGATGATGCAGCACCACGGCGACGTCATTGTCCTTCAGGTCAGCGGTGAGTTTGCGCAACGCGTCGGGCGTCCACTCGGCGTCGGGGCGGGCGTCCGTGCTGAGCGCTTCCAGGTTCAGGCTGCTGATCAGGTAGGCGAAATGATCGCTCAGGCTGACCACGCTCAGGTTGTCCGCTTTGGCCAGACGTGCCTCGCTGTCGGCGCTGAATTTAAGCAGGCGTTGCTTGAGGGCGGCGAGGTTGGCGTCGATCTTCGTTTTGGCCCCCGGCGCCAGACGGCTCAGGTCGGAGGCCATTACATCGGCCATGCGGCCCAGGTTGTTACTCGATTGCCAGGGCTGGCTATTCAAACCGTCGGAGGCGCCGGGTTGCACGGCGATCCCCGGCAACCCCCCGTCCACTGGACGCGCGGCATCCACTTCGACGATACGGATATTGCTCCGTCGCGCCACCGGGTACAGCGGGTCATCCGGCCATAGCGAGCGCAAGCCGATGGCGGCGTCGGCGTCTTGGGCCAACGTGCTGAGCGCCGATGCGCCACGCCCCGTGAAATACGATACCTGTCGCGTGCCAGGTAGGTTGGCCGGCGCGGCGCGTTCCAGTTGCACGTCGGTGCCTTTGAGCAACACGTCCGCCAGGCCATAGGTGATGGGTAGCGAGGCCAGCACTTTCACAGGTTTGGCGGCATGCACCGCCGGTTTTACCGATTCGGTCGCCATCAGCGGTGTGGCGATCAGGCAGGCGAAGGCCAGAGTCAGAGGGTGTAGAACGAAGCGCATTATCCAAGGTTCCCTTTCAGGCTGGGGACGACGCCCCGCGCGATGGCCGCGCAGGCGAAGGCGATACCGGCGACGAGGATGATCGCGGCGCCGGAGGGGATGGGCAGGTCAAATATGATTGGTAGCAGAATGCCGCAGAGGGTGCTGACGGTGGCGATCACCACCGAGACCCAAAAAAAACCTTTGAGCGACTGGCTCAACAGCCGCGCCGCTGCCGCCGGAATCACCAGCAGCGCGCCCACCAGGATCGCGCCGATGACCTTGACCGCCGCCACGGTGATCAGTGTCACCAGGATCACGAACAGATAATCCAAAGTCTTCACTGCCACGCCACGCACGGCCGCCAGTTGGGGATTGAAGCTGGCGAGCATGATGCGGTTGTACAGCGGCAATGCCAGGGCCATCACCAGGGAACCGACAATCGCCAGCACCAGCAGATCGTTGCCGTTAACCGTCAGCACCGAACCGAACAACACGTTCTCCAGGATGTGCACATTGATCTTGCCCGCCAGGATCAACAGCAGGCTCGCGCCCAATGCCAGGGAAACCGACAGGAACACGCCGATCAAGGTGTCCGGCGCCAGCCCGGTGCGGTTGCGCAAGTAGTTGAGCAGGATGCCGAACAACAGGCAGTAGCCGAACAGGCTGCCGTACGGCCCGGTGTAGGGCTCGCCGAGCAAAATGCCCACGGCTACGCCGGTCAGCGCGGCGTGGCCGACCGCTTCGGAGAAGAACGCAAAGCGTTTGACTACCACCAGGGTGCCCAGTCCACCCAGTACCGGGCCGATCAGCAGGCCCGCGAGCAATGCGTTGACTACAAAGCCGTAGGCCAAGGCTTCCGGCAGGTAACCCGAAGAAGCCCAGCCCTGGACCATCAGGCGAAATGCTTCATAACTCATGGCGCCGTGCTCCGAGGGTGAGTAGAGAACAGGGTCAGCAGGCGGTCGGGCGTCAGCGCTTCTTTGGGCGTGGCATCGAACAGCACGCGGCGGTTCAGACCAGTTACCCGATCGGCCAGGCGGCCAACCGCTTCCAGGTCGTGTTCGATCCACAGGACGGTGATGCCAGCCAGGCGCCAGTCGTTGAGCAGGCGTTCGAACACCTGGATACCGGCCTCATCGAGGGCCGACATCGGTTCATCCAACACCAGCAATTGGGGGGCCGGGATCAGGCCCTGGGCCAGCAGCACGCGCTGGCGTTCGCCGCCGGATAACGCCCCCATGCGGCGCTTGCGCTTATCCTGCATGCCCACTCGCTCCAGCGCCTCGCCGATGGCGGCCGCGTAATGCCGGGACAGGCCAAGAAACGCCGGGCGCCGCTGGCACATTGCAGCCATGAAATCGTCGACGGTCATCGGCAAACCTCGGTCGAACTCCAAGGCCTGGGGGACATAGCCGATGGTGCCGGGCGAGGACGGCCACGCCAGGCTCAGGCGGCCCTGGTGCGGTGTCTGCCCCAGCAAGGTCTTGATCAGCGAGCTTTTCCCGCCGCCGTTTGGTCCCACCAGCGCGTGGATGCTGCCCGGCTGGACCTGAAAACTCACCTCGGCCAGGATCGCGGTACGGCCCAGGGTCAGCGACACCTTGTCGAAGTCGAGGGTCGGCCCGATGCTGGCGACATTCAGCTGTTCGGCGGCGGTCATGCGCCTGACTCCTGAATGGCACGGACCACGGTGTTGAGGTTGCCGGTCATTTCCACTTCATACTTTTCAGCGCTGTATTCGCCGTAGGAAATATGCGAGAGCGGGTACAGCTTGACCCCGGATTCGCGCTGGATGGTATCGACGTAGGTGGACGGGAAATCCATCTCCGAGAAAATCACCTTCACATCCAAGGCGCGCAGTTCATCGATGGTTTTCTTCAACTGGCTTGGGCTGGGTTCGATACCGTGGGCTGGCTCGACCACTGCGGTGACTTCCAGGCCAAACTCACGCAGCAGGTAGTCGTAGGCCGCGTGCACCGTGGCGACACGCAGGTCAGGGTTGGGTGCGCTGGTGAGCTTGGCCAGGGCGTCGGCGCGCATCTGGCGCAGGCGCTTGCCGTAGGCGCGGGCGTTCTGGGTGTAGGTCTTGGCGTTGTCGGGGTCGAGCTTGCCCAGTACGCGGGCGATGTTGTTGACCTGGGCAATCGACGCGCTGATCGACAGGAAGGTATGTGGGTTGACCACTTTGCCCGCGCCGCGCGCGGCGTTGCCGGTGGCGGCCAGCAACGGCACGTTGGCGTTGGCCTCGATCACGGGGATGTCCGGGCGTTCGCTGGTGGCGATCATGCGGTCGGCGAAATCGTCATGGCCGACACCATTGAGCACGATCACGTCCAGCGTGCCGATGCGCTTGATGTCCTCGGCGCGCGGCTCGTAGGCGTGGGGGTTGAACCCGGCCGGAATCAGCGGCACCACCTCGGCCTTGTCGCCGACGATATTGGCCACGTAACTGTAATAAGGGTGCAGCGTGATGCCGATGCGCAGGCGCTTGGCCGCTTCGGCGTTGGCGAAAGGGGTGAGCATCAGGCTGAGCAGGCCAACCAGCAGTAGGCGCAACAGGGGAGATGAAATAGACATGGGCAATCGGTCTTCTCGTTCAGTGACGGTGCTGGCGGGTCACGCCGGCATCGAATTGCGCGACCACCTGTTGCCAGCCGGCTGCGATCAGCGCCTGGTCAGTGAGGTCGGAAGGGGAGGCGATATCGTTGGAGCGGTTGAGCCAGATATCCGGTTCGCTGCCTTGCACGCGCATCAGCAATGAGCCGCTCACGCCAGGTGCCTGGCTCACTCCCAGATAAGCCGCCGGTGCCAGCAACTGCCAGCGGTGATCGCCACGGCTGACCGAGCTGGCATCCTGAGCAAATGGAGCGAAGCCTTCCTCGGCCAGTTGCTCGGGCGTCGGCAGGGCGCTCTGCTCTTGTTGCAACAGATGGATTTCATCCAGGGTCACGCGCAGGTCGGCGTAGATGCCTTGCTCGGCGGCGCTCAGGTCGCGCCGCGCGTCCAATTGATGGCTGGGCAGAGTCGCGACCTGCTGGGACTCGCCGTGCAGGGCCACCACCGTGCCGGCGACCGCCAGGATGATCAGGCATAACAGCAGCACGTAGAGGGTTTCGTGGCCGGCACCAGCGGGGCGTACAACCTGGGTAGTACTCATTGGGGCTGGATATCCGCTTGATCGATTTCCACCACATGGCCAGGGCCGGCATCGAACAACACGTAGAACTCGGCCGAAGGTTTCTTGAACGTGAGGGTCGAATCCTCGCCGAGTTTGCCGGGCATCAGGATGGTTTCGTCGTAGCCGATCACGTCCAGGGTCACGCCAGGCGCGCCGCTGCCATCGGAGAATCCACCTTTGCACTGGATTTGCTCGCCGGGTATTTCCTTGCATTCGCACATGGGATTGTGGGCCACGGCGGTGGCGCTGAAGCCTACACACAGCAGCGCGATATAGGTGCGCAGGATTGAGGTCATGGTTTGACTCCTTGCTTGTTCAGCCAGGCAATGGTGGCAGGGGAGGCCTGGCTCAGCGGGATGGAACCCTGGTGCATCGTGCCGTCCCAGCCTTCCATGGTGACCCACAGTTCGGCGTCTACCGGCGTGCGCTCCGGCACCGGCAGACCGGCCCCCATGCGATACGGCGTGCCAAAGAAGATCACGCCGGCGGCGCGTAGGCTGCGGGGTTTGCCGATACGCAGATAAGTGGCCTTGACCTGATCGGCGCAGACGTCACACAGGGCGGCATTGAAAAATTTCATCGGGCCCGCCGGGTCGGGGCGCGGGCCCTCGTTACGGAACTCGGCGAGGGTCAGGCTCCAGGGGCCGACCTGCACTTCACCGGCTACCCGTTCGCCGATACCGGTGTCCCCGCGAAACAGTGCGGCGTCGGCGAAGTACTTGGGCATAAAGCCCAACGGCACCAGCACGAGGAGGATGTTGATATGGAAACGCCATTTCAGCCAGAACGCCCGCAGCGGCGACGGCGGTGCAGCGGCAGCGACTTTGCTCATCGGTTGGTCTCCGGGGTTTCAGCCTGCATGGCCGGGATGGACGCGGCCTGGCGCGGCGCTTTGTGGCTGCGTTTGAGGGCATTGGCGGTGGCCAGGGCGGTGCGTTTGGTCCAGATCAGCAGGCCACTCAATACCATCATGCTCAGCACCAGACCGAAGAACGCCCAGATCAGCTTGATCCACAGGCCACCGAAGTCTCCGGTGTGCAGCGGGCGCATGGATTCGGTGACGAACTCCAGGGCAGTGCGGTCGGACAACAGGTGCGAAACGGCGATATCGCCGTCATAAGGGTTCAGTTGCGCGGTCTGGAACATCAGCGGGTACCAGCCGCGGCCACCGATCTGCAGATGGCTGTAAGCGTTGAGCGGCAGGAATACGAAGCTGGCTTCCAGCCCTGGAATGCGCTGGGTGGCGATCTTGATGGCATCGTCCAAGGGAATCATCGGTGCCGGTACGCCAGGGGCGGATGTCGGTACTTTCTCCCGGGCGATTACCGGCACGATGGGTTCGCTGGAAATGGAGATCTGGTTGTCCCCCAGGAACGCTTGGATCAAGAACCAGGTGCCGGTGATGGAAATAACCGCAATGAACCAGATCGACCAGATTCCGCTCAGGCGGTGGAAGTCGCCCCAGAAGATCCGCGCACCGTGGCGGATACGCAAGGTCGGGCGCAGGAAACCTTTCCAGAAGCGCTTGTACACCACCAGGCCGGTGATCAGTGACGCCAGCAACGGCAAGCCGAGCAATGAAACCAGGTACCAGCCCCAACTGTAGCCGTTGGTAAAAGGCACCAGCCACCAGCCGTGCAGCGCGCGGGTGAATTGCTGGAAATCGAAAGCAGGGCTGATGCCCTGGATCGCGCCGGTATAAGGGTTGGCATACGCCTCCACCGAACGTCCGTCGGGATAGCTCAGGCCCACACTCAAGGCGAAGTGCGATTCATCGGGGCGAATGATGGAGCGCACGATGACGTGCGGATCGTCGCGCTTGATGGCGGCGATCACCTGGTCAAAGCTCAGCGGTTCGGCATCGTCGGACGGTTTGCTCGCGCGGATGTCAGGGTTGGCCAGCCAGACGATTTCCTGGCTGACCACCGCCAGGGTGCCGGTGACGCAGACGATCAGTACAAAAAACCAGATGGGCAACGCCAGCCAGCTGTGTACGAGAAACCAGAGTTTGGAGCGTGACTTCTTCGACATGTGAATGAGGGTCTTGATCGGAGGGGCAATGCGGGCCCGGAAAAGGCCAGTCGTAGCTTTTGCTGACGCGACAGGCTGTATCTAAGTTAAGACGGATGAGAATGAGAAATCCCTAAGGCACAAATGAAAGAAAATGTTTCAAGCTTTCAGTCGTGCCTTTTCGCTTGCTTGATATCGCCCAACAAATGGGGGGAGGGGCTTGCTCTAGTCAGGTTGGCGACGTCTATGGCCGAACGGGCTTCCATGGCGAGCAAGCCTGGTGCTACACAGCTCGAGGGTCTCAGCTTTGCTGGAACAACGCCTTCGCGCGCTCTTGAATTTGATCTTCGGACAAAGACTCTTTTTGCGTCGCCACGAACCACACATGGCCGAAAGGATCGCGCAGTGTGCCGGAACGATCGCCGTAGAATTGGTCGCTTGGTCTGGAAATGATTTCAGCGCCGGCGTCGATGGCTTTTTGATACTGCGCATCGACGTCCTCTACATATAAATGCAGGCCAACACTGGTATGACCGTTGTTTGGGCTGTGTAGAGCGCTTTCTTCGCAGGGCGAGCCCAGCATGAATGCCGAATCGCCGATGCGCAGCTCGGCGTGACCGACCCTGCCGTCGGGCATGTCCAAGCGCATGATTTGCTGGGCGCCGAAGGCTGTCTTGTAAAACTCGATGGCCTCAGCGGCTTCTTTGATTCCCAGATACGGCGTGATGCGGTGATAGCCTTCCGGGATAGGTTTGACGCTCATATCGCTCTCCTTGATCAGGTGGATTGGAAGACGCCGGTGTTTACCGACCACTTCACTATAGGTCACGCCAATCAGGGAGGCGGCGATGTGGACCAGGACAGTCAATCCGGTTCGAGCAAGTGCGCGCCTGGCCCGCGCTCGCCGAGCTGATCGCCCTGATTGCGTAACGGGCACGCCTCCAATGACAGGCATCCGCACCCAATGCAGCCGTTGAGCTTGTCGCGCAGCAATTGCAGTTTATGGATGCGCTCATCCAAGTCTTCGCGCCATTGCGCCGACAAGCGCTCCCAATCCTGCGCCGTAGGAGTACGGCCATCCGGTAAGGCCTGCAACGCTTCGCCGATCGTCGCCAACGGAATCCCCAGGCGTTGCGCGATTTTGATCACCACCACGCGACGCAATACGTCCCGCGGGTAGCGCCGTTGATTGCCGGCGTTGCGATGACTTTTGATAAGCCCTTTGGTTTCGTAAAAGTGCAGGGCTGTGACGGCCACACCGCTGCGCGCGGCCAATTGGCCGACGGTCAGTTCTTTATTGAGCATGAAAACTCCGAATCAGTGCTTGACCTTGACTTAACTCGAGGTTTTACCCTGCGTGGCATCTAATCGCAAGATTCCGCCTACATAGAAAGGAGGCAGTTCATGCAAGTAATAGAGAAAAGTCGCAGCTTCACTCAACTGATCGAATTCCACGTCGAGCCCCCGCAACAATTGGCACTGGTGGCGGCCTTGTCTACCCAGAGTGAGCGCCTGGCCCAGAGCCAGGAGGGTTTCCTGAGCGCCAGCGTCCAGATCAGTGCTGACGGGCGACGCGTGCTTAATTACCTGCAATGGCAATCGCGTGAGGAGGGCGAGGCGGCGTTCCAGCGTTTCGAGCAGGGCGATGAGGGCTTCTGGATGCTGATTCGCACCCATCGCGCCACTGCGGTGACCTTTGGTTCTTTCCAAGTGTTGCAGAGTTTCGAACGTGGCCCCGATAACGCTTTGCACTGTCGTCTAAACGGATAGGTGCAGCATCCGCCCACCTTGAAGGGTTTCCCCTGGCCGACGTTTATTCACCGCCAATTCACCTATTTTGATCAGGCGGCTGCGGGCCACATTCCGGCTCAGGCCCAGCAGGTTGGCGGTGTGTACCTGGTTGTAATGGCTGAATCGGTAGGCGGCGCGCAGCAGGGCGTCTTCAACCTTTTCATGCAGGGCACCGGCCTGTTCTTCGAACAGCTTCTGGAATGCGCGCTCTAGCAGGGCTTCGGCGCTGTTGTCGAGCGCGTGCGCGGAGTCGTCCTGGCGTTCGATGCGCAGATTCGACAGGCGCAAATCCTCGCGCTCGATCACGCCATTTCGGCAGATCAGCAGGGTGTGATGGATAACGTTTTCCAGCTCGCGGATATTGCCCGGCCAGCTGTAACTTTTCAGCTTGAGCTGCGCCTCGTGATTGATAGTGACCGACCCGTAGCCCAGGCGCTGGCTGTAGGTTTGGATAAAGTGGCGCACCAACGGCAGGATATCGCCGGGCCGCTCGCGCAGCGGGCTGAGTTCAAGGCTGACTACATCCAGGCGGTAATAGAGGTCCTCGCGGAAATGTCCGGCGTTGATGGCTTTCTCTAACTGAACATTAGTAGCAGCCACTACGCGCACATCAATCGGAATGCTCTTACGCGAACCGAGGCGCACCACTTCTCGCTCCTGCAGCACCCGCAACAATTTGACCTGGATCGCCATGGGCAAATCGCCGATTTCATCCAGAAACAGCGTGCCACCATCGGCCTCCTCAAACCAGCCGGCCTTGGCAGTGAGGGCTCCGGTGAAGGCGCCTTTTTCATGCCCGAACAATTCGGCTTCCACCAGTGATTCAGAGAAAGCCCCGCAGTTCACTGCCACGAACGGTCGGTGACGCCGTGCGCTGAGGTTATGGATGTGGCGCGCCACCAGCTCTTTGCCAGTACCGGTTTCACCGATAATCAGCACGCTGGCTTCGCTGGGCGCTACTTGCTGGATATGGGCGAGCAGGGCCTGAGACTTCGGGTCCTCGAAAACCTGGGCCGTGGCGCGGATAGAGGTCGCCAGGGCTGGGGAGGAGGGCAAGGTCAGAAGCTGCATGGATACCTCTCTTGTCAGTGCGCGTCAGGACTGGTTTATTTCGTCGATGGGGGGAGCGCGGGCACATGTTGTGGCTTGTTATAGAGGGTTGTTGTTATTCCGTAAATTAATCAATTTCCATATTGGTAGATCAAAATAGAATATTAGACGATATAGCTATCGAAGGTGCCTGAGCGGTTGATAGCAACTATCGAAGACGGTGATTTTTCACTGTGAATAGGCGGGAGTAGCCTGTGTTCATTGACTTGAGCCCCACCCACAGGACCGTCGCCATGAACCGATTTCTCGCTGTCTCTTTATTACTTGTAGCCTCTGTGCTGGGCGGTTGTGCGAGCCACCATTCGCCCGAATTGCGTCCCTACACGGCGGAAGAAACCAAGCAGTTGGCGCTGGAAACCCTCAGTCGTCGCGGGCTGTCCTTTGATGAGTACCAACGCCAGCGCGCCGCTTTGATGGGGCAGCCACAGCAACCGTTCGGCTTTGATCGCCAGGGTGAAATGAACGCCGAGCGTAGCGTCACGCTGCACGGTCGTCCCAGTTGAGCCTGCGTCCAGTAGCAAAAAGCCCGAGGTTTCCTTTAAGGACCTCGGGCTTTTTGTTTGCCTTGGCGCCGCCCGAGCCTGTTAAGCTCAATTTCAGGAGCGTTCCTACGCACATTTAAATAACGTGGTCCTTTTTCAATGGCATCCGATTGGGTAAACCTGACGACCTCTTGTTCTGGTCGATGCCCCTGAGACGCTGTTCTCGGGAACCTGCTCTGCGAGTGTTTGAACGTTATGACGAAACGTCCGTTGTATTTCGACTACGCCGCCACCACGCCGGTGGATGAGCGGGTCATCCAGGTGATGGTCGAATGCCTGGGCTTTAATGCCAATTTCGGTAACCCTGCGTCCAGCTCCCATGCCTTCGGCCAAGCCGCCAAGCAGACAGTCGAGCAGGCGCGCGAGCAGGTCGCCGCGTTGGTGGGCGCACGGCCCGAACAGATCGTCTGGACCTCCGGCGCTACGGAATCCAACAACCTGGCGATCAAGGGCGTGACCCAGGCGCGGGGAGTGGCTGGTGGGCATATCATCACCAGCCAGATTGAGCACAAGGCCACTCTGGATACCGCGCGGCAATTGCAGGAGTCCGGCGTGGCCGTGACTTACTTGGTGCCGGACGCCGACGGGTTGATCAGCGCCGATGCGGTGAGTGAGGCGCTGCGTGAAGACACCTTCCTGGTGTCGCTGATGCTGGTGAATAACGAACTGGGCACCCTCAATGACATCCCCACCATCGGCGCGCGCGTGCGCAAGCATGGCGCATTGCTGCACGTTGACGCGGCGCAGGGGGCAGGCAAGGTGGCGATTGACCTGGCACAGTGGCCAGTGGATCTGATGTCGTTTTCCGCGCACAAGTTGTATGGGCCCAAGGGCATCGGCGCGTTGTACGTCGGCCCACGTGCGCAGCAGAAGGTATTGGCGCAGATCCACGGCGGTGGGCATGAAGGCGGCTTGCGTTCCGGCACCCTGGCAACCCATCAGATTGCCGGCATGGGGATGGCGTTTGCCCTGGCCGCCGAATCGTTCGCCGAAGAACAGGTTAAGATCGCGGCCTTGCGTCAACGCTTGTTGGATCAGTTGGACAGTGTTCCTGGGATGCGCCTCAATGGCAGCCCAACCCAACGTATTCCCCATACTCTGAGCCTTACGTTTGGCGAAGGTGAATTCAATTCGGCTGCGCTGAGTGCGGACATTGCGTTTTCCGCGACTTCGGCGTGTAACTCGGCCAGTAATACGCCTTCTCATGTGCTTCTTGCATTGGGACATGATGCCCGTGGCGCCGGTCGCACGATTCGCTTGAGCCTGGGACGGTTTACCTCTGAGCAGGACATCGATCGGGCAGCACAGTTGATCAAGGCCGCACTCGCCAGTGCGCCGGCCTTCTGGGCCATCTGAATATTCATTCGCAACGCATAACAATTATTTGTGGTTAGCAGGAGACACAATGAGCATGCAGCCTTTGACCCATGGAACGGTTCCCCAGCGCCTGGCGCATACCCGTGAACTGATGAGCCGCGAGGGGATCGATGCCTTGCTGGTGCCGTCGGCCGACCCGCATCTATCCGAATACCTGCCGGGTTACTGGCAGGGGCGCCAGTGGCTGTCTGGTTTTCATGGGTCAGTGGGAACGTTGATCGTTACAGCGGATTTCGCCGGTGTATGGGCTGACAGCCGTTACTGGGAGCAAGCCACCAAGGAACTTAAAGGCAGTGGTATCGAGCTGGTCAAGCTGCAGCCAGGTCAGCCTGGGCCATTGGAGTGGCTGGCCGAGCAAACACCCGAAGGGGGTGTAGTGGCAGTGGACGGTGCGGTGATGGCGGTTGCTTCAGCGCGAACCTTGAGCGCCAAGCTCGCAGAGCGCGGCGCACGGTTGCGCACGGATATCGATTTGCTCAATGAGGTTTGGAGAGACCGGCCGAATTTACCCGATCAACCGATCTATCAGCACCTGCCGCCCCAAGCGACCCTTGGCCGTGGCGAGAAACTCGCCGCATTGCGCGCCAGTCTGAAAGAGAAGGGTGCTGATTGGCATTTTATTGCCACCCTGGATGACATCGCCTGGTTGTTTAACCTGCGCGGTGGTGATGTGTCGTTCAATCCGGTATTTGTGTCCTTTGCGCTGATCAGTCAGCAGCAGGCCACATTGTTCGTAGCGTTGACTAAAGTCGATGCCGAGTTGCGTGCAGTGCTGCAGCAGGACGGTGTGACATTACGCGACTACAGCGAGGTAGCGCAGGCGCTGCGTGCGGTGCCGTCGGGTGCCAGCGTGCAGGTTGATCCCGCGCGCGTGACGGCCGGTTTGCTGGAAAACTTGGATGCCGGCGTCAAACTGATTGAGGGGCTAAACCCGACGACGCTGGCCAAATCCCGCAAAAGTCTGGCGGACGCGGAACATATTCGTCGCGCGATGGAACAGGATGGCGCCGCGTTGTGCGAATTTTTCGCTTGGCTGGACGGCGCGTTTGGGCGCGAGCGCATCACTGAACTGACGATCGACGAACACCTGACGGCAGCTCGTGCCCGCCGTCCCGATTATGTTTCGCTGAGTTTCAACACTATCGCGGCATTCAACGCCAATGGCGCGATGCCCCACTACCACGCCACTGAAGAAGAGCATGCGGTTATCGAGGGCGACGGCTTGCTGTTGATTGACTCTGGCGGTCAGTACTTGGGCGGCACTACGGACATTACGCGCATGGTGCCTATCGGCACGCCAAGCGACGAGCAGAAACGTGACTGCACTCGTGTGCTTAAGGGTGTGATCGCACTGTCGCGCGCGCACTTCCCCAAAGGGATTCTGTCACCGCTGTTGGATGCCATTGCCCGCGCTCCTATCTGGGCCGAAGGCGTGGATTACGGTCATGGCACGGGGCACGGCGTAGGTTATTTCCTCAATGTGCATGAGGGCCCGCAAGTGATTGCCTATCAGGCGGCTACCGCGCCGCAGACAGCGATGCAGCCGGGGATGATCACTTCTATCGAGCCGGGTACCTACCGGCCTGGTCGTTGGGGGGTGCGCATCGAAAACCTGGTGTTGAACCGTGAGGCCGGCAAGACCGAGTTTGGCGAGTTTCTCAAATTCGAAACGTTGACCCTCTGTCCCATCGATACCCGTTGTCTGGAGCCTTCGCTGCTGACAACGGATGAGCGCGAGTGGCTCAATGCCTATCACGAACAGGTGCGTGAACGTTTGAGTCCATTGCTCAGTGGCGCTGGTCTTGAGTGGTTGCTGGTCCGCACGTCGGCCATTTAAAGGTTGTGGTTCTCAAAGCGTGGGCGGCTATAAAATCGACCCACGTTTTGAAAGTCGGCTACTTACAAATGACAATCATGCTCCGGCTGGTGTAACCCGCCGGGTTGAGGCCGAAGGGGTAATCGCCAGGTTCTTCAGAATTGTCACCAGACTTCGCGATCACCCGATAGCCCTTAGTGCCGCATGAATTTGTTGCGCTGGTGTAGCACTGCTCCCAAGAGGAGGACAGGCCGGAACAGTTGATATGCAGCCCTTTCTTGCCCCGTTTTACTTCTGTTTTTGTGGTCGCGGCACAGCCTGCAATCGCCACGACCATCAACAGTATCAATATTCTTCTCATTCCTATCCTTAAAAAGCCGCCTCGTAAGAGTTGAGGCAGGCTGTGCTCGCTGCCGAGCTTGGCGTTCGCGCTGTCCTTGTCGAAAAACTCCATGAGTAACATTCGTTGAGGGCTAAACATGGCTCAAATGAGCGGCAAATACCAGAGCTACGTTCAACGATGCATCAATCCGCCGGAACCAACGGCTTGGACTCATTGCGCATCGTCAGTGTGGCACCTACCGAAGCCAGGATAATGCAGGTTATGGCCAGCCATTGGGGGATGGAGAGGTGTTCTTGTAGGAACAACAAACCAGAGAGTGCACCGAATGCAGGTTCGATGCTCATGAGCGTGCCGAAAGTACGGGCCGGCAGACGTGTGAGTGCAACCATCTCAAGAGTGTAGGGCAGCGCGGTAGAGAGGATAGCCACACCGATGGCGACCGGAATCAAGGCGGGTGTCAGCAATGCCGTTCCCGCATGAACGATGCCGATAGGTGCCACGAACAATGCAGCGATCATCACGCCCAGGGCCGCGGTTTGCACGCCGTTATCGTTCCCCGCCTTCTGCCCGAACACTATGTAAAGCGCCCAACAGATACCGGCACCCAGCGCATAGGCACCTCCCAACAAGTCGATGCCATTGCTGGCTTCTCCCATCGGAATCAAGAGGAGTAGGCCGACGATCGCCAAGGCAATCCACAGGAAATCAACCGCTCGCCGGGAGGCATAGATAGCTACGGCCAGCGGCCCTGTGAATTCGAGTGCTACGGCAATACCCAAAGGGACACTGCGTAATGACATATAGAAGAGAAAATTCATGCCGCCCAGTGCCATGCCATAGACAACCACTGTACGCAGAGACTTTGCAGTCAGCCTGGCGCGCCACGGACGTAACAGAACCAGCATGATCACGCTGGCGAAAATCAAGCGCAAAGCAGTAGTACCTTGTGCGCCCACGACCGGGAACATGCTCTTAGCGAGCGATGCGCCGGATTGGATGGATGCCATGGCAATCAAGAGCAGGCCGACCGGAAACAGTGTTGATGCCAGGCTGCGGGGAGAGGAGGTCATTTGTTGTCGTCCGAGATCATATTGGATAGGCGAGGACGGTATGATGCTCAAGTAGATACGGATGAGCAATATATTGCTCAACAATAGTGAGGCGCTTATCTACATAGAGTGTTTTTGGCTTCTTTCATGGGGGTTAATAGAAAACGCAAATTAACGCTTGACGGCAGATTCCAGAAGTCTATAATTCGCCCCACTTCCGGCGCAGTCGAAACGGAAAACTCCTTGGTAAACAAAGAGTTACGCGAGATTCGACAGTGGATCGCTTCAGCTTATCGAAGCCCAGAAGGAGTTGGTAGAGCAGTGTTGTTTGGCTCTATTAGCGTTTCGATCTTCTCGGTCGAAAGCGGAGAAAAAGAGGTGTTGACAGCAGCGTGTAACGCTGTAGAATTCGCATCCCGCTAACGAGAGATCGGAAGCGCAAGTGGTTGAAGTTGTTGAAGAAATCTTCGAAAACTTCTGAAAATAATCACTTGACAGCAAATGAGGCTGCTGTAGAATGCGCGCCTCGGTTGAGGCGAAAGATCTTAACCAACCGCTCTTTAACAACTGAATCAAGCAATTCGTGTGGGTGCTTGTGGAGTCAGACTGATAGTCAACAAGATTATCAGCATCACAAGTTACTCCGCGAGAAATCAAAGATGTAACCAACGATTGCTGAGCCAAGTTTAGGGTTTCTTAAAAACCCAAAGATGTTTGAACTGAAGAGTTTGATCATGGCTCAGATTGAACGCTGGCGGCAGGCCTAACACATGCAAGTCGAGCGGTAGAGAGAAGCTTGCTTCTCTTGAGAGCGGCGGACGGGTGAGTAATGCCTAGGAATCTGCCTGGTAGTGGGGGATAACGTTCGGAAACGAACGCTAATACCGCATACGTCCTACGGGAGAAAGCAGGGGACCTTCGGGCCTTGCGCTATCAGATGAGCCTAGGTCGGATTAGCTAGTTGGTGGGGTAATGGCTCACCAAGGCGACGATCCGTAACTGGTCTGAGAGGATGATCAGTCACACTGGAACTGAGACACGGTCCAGACTCCTACGGGAGGCAGCAGTGGGGAATATTGGACAATGGGCGAAAGCCTGATCCAGCCATGCCGCGTGTGTGAAGAAGGTCTTCGGATTGTAAAGCACTTTAAGTTGGGAGGAAGGGCCATTACCTAATACGTGATGGTTTTGACGTTACCGACAGAATAAGCACCGGCTAACTCTGTGCCAGCAGCCGCGGTAATACAGAGGGTGCAAGCGTTAATCGGAATTACTGGGCGTAAAGCGCGCGTAGGTGGTTTGTTAAGTTGGATGTGAAATCCCCGGGCTCAACCTGGGAACTGCATTCAAAACTGACTGACTAGAGTATGGTAGAGGGTGGTGGAATTTCCTGTGTAGCGGTGAAATGCGTAGATATAGGAAGGAACACCAGTGGCGAAGGCGACCACCTGGACTGATACTGACACTGAGGTGCGAAAGCGTGGGGAGCAAACAGGATTAGATACCCTGGTAGTCCACGCCGTAAACGATGTCAACTAGCCGTTGGGAGCCTTGAGCTCTTAGTGGCGCAGCTAACGCATTAAGTTGACCGCCTGGGGAGTACGGCCGCAAGGTTAAAACTCAAATGAATTGACGGGGGCCCGCACAAGCGGTGGAGCATGTGGTTTAATTCGAAGCAACGCGAAGAACCTTACCAGGCCTTGACATCCAATGAACTTTCTAGAGATAGATTGGTGCCTTCGGGAACATTGAGACAGGTGCTGCATGGCTGTCGTCAGCTCGTGTCGTGAGATGTTGGGTTAAGTCCCGTAACGAGCGCAACCCTTGTCCTTAGTTACCAGCACGTAATGGTGGGCACTCTAAGGAGACTGCCGGTGACAAACCGGAGGAAGGTGGGGATGACGTCAAGTCATCATGGCCCTTACGGCCTGGGCTACACACGTGCTACAATGGTCGGTACAGAGGGTTGCCAAGCCGCGAGGTGGAGCTAATCCCATAAAACCGATCGTAGTCCGGATCGCAGTCTGCAACTCGACTGCGTGAAGTCGGAATCGCTAGTAATCGCGAATCAGAATGTCGCGGTGAATACGTTCCCGGGCCTTGTACACACCGCCCGTCACACCATGGGAGTGGGTTGCACCAGAAGTAGCTAGTCTAACCTTCGGGGGGACGGTTACCACGGTGTGATTCATGACTGGGGTGAAGTCGTAACAAGGTAGCCGTAGGGGAACCTGCGGCTGGATCACCTCCTTAATCGACGACATCAGCTGCTCCATAAGTTCCCACACGAATTGCTTGATTCATTGAAGAAGACGAAAGAAGCAGCCCGAAATTGGGTCTGTAGCTCAGTTGGTTAGAGCGCACCCCTGATAAGGGTGAGGTCGGCAGTTCGAATCTGCCCAGACCCACCAATTTTGTGTGGGAAACGCCTGTAGAAATACGGGGCCATAGCTCAGCTGGGAGAGCGCCTGCCTTGCACGCAGGAGGTCAGCGGTTCGATCCCGCTTGGCTCCACCACTACTGCTTCTGTTTGTATAAAGCTTAGAAATGAGCATTCCATCGTGTGGATGGTGAATGTTGATTTCTAGTCTTTGACTAGTTCGTTCTTTAAAAATTTGGGTATGTGATAGAAAGATAGACTGAACGTTACTTTCACTGGTAACGGATCAGGCTAAGGTAAAATTTGTGAGTTCTCTTAGTTGAGAAATTCGAATTTTCGGCGAATGTCGTCTTCACAGTATAACCAGATTGCTTGGGGTTATATGGTCAAGTGAAGAAGCGCATACGGTGGATGCCTTGGCAGTCAGAGGCGATGAAAGACGTGGTAGCCTGCGAAAAGCTTCGGGGAGTCGGCAAACAGACTTTGATCCGGAGATGTCTGAATGGGGGAACCCAGCCATCATAAGATGGTTATCTTGTACTGAATACATAGGTGCAAGAAGCGAACCAGGGGAACTGAAACATCTAAGTACCCTGAGGAAAAGAAATCAACCGAGATTCCCTTAGTAGTGGCGAGCGAACGGGGACTAGCCCTTAAGTGGCTTTGAGATTAGCGGAACGCTCTGGAAAGTGCGGCCATAGTGGGTGATAGCCCTGTACGCGAAAATCTCTTAGTCATGAAATCGAGTAGGACGGAGCACGAGAAACTTTGTCTGAATATGGGGGGACCATCCTCCAAGGCTAAATACTACTGACTGACCGATAGTGAACTAGTACCGTGAGGGAAAGGCGAAAAGAACCCCGGAGAGGGGAGTGAAATAGATCCTGAAACCGTATGCGTACAAGCAGTGGGAGCAGACTTTGTTCTGTGACTGCGTACCTTTTGTATAATGGGTCAGCGACTTATTTTCAGTGGCGAGCTTAACCGAATAGGGGAGGCGTAGCGAAAGCGAGTCTTAATAGGGCGTCTAGTCGCTGGGAATAGACCCGAAACCGGGCGATCTATCCATGGGCAGGTTGAAGGTTGGGTAACACTAACTGGAGGACCGAACCGACTACCGTTGAAAAGTTAGCGGATGACCTGTGGATCGGAGTGAAAGGCTAATCAAGCTCGGAGATAGCTGGTTCTCCTCGAAAGCTATTTAGGTAGCGCCTCATGTATCACTGTAGGGGGTAGAGCACTGTTTCGGCTAGGGGGTCATCCCGACTTACCAAACCGATGCAAACTCCGAATACCTACAAGTGCCGAGCATGGGAGACACACGGCGGGTGCTAACGTCCGTCGTGAAAAGGGAAACAACCCAGACCGTCAGCTAAGGTCCCAAAGTTATGGTTAAGTGGGAAACGATGTGGGAAGGCTTAGACAGCTAGGAGGTTGGCTTAGAAGCAGCCACCCTTTAAAGAAAGCGTAATAGCTCACTAGTCGAGTCGGCCTGCGCGGAAGATGTAACGGGGCTCAAACCATACACCGAAGCTACGGGTATCACGTAAGTGATGCGGTAGAGGAGCGTTCTGTAAGCCTGTGAAGGTGAGTTGAGAAGCTTGCTGGAGGTATCAGAAGTGCGAATGCTGACATGAGTAACGACAATGGGTGTGAAAAACACCCACGCCGAAAGACCAAGGTTTCCTGCGCAACGTTAATCGACGCAGGGTTAGTCGGTCCCTAAGGCGAGGCTGAAAAGCGTAGTCGATGGAAAACAGGTTAATATTCCTGTACTTCTGGTTATTGCGATGGAGGGACGGAGAAGGCTAGGCCAGCTTGGCGTTGGTTGTCCAAGTTTAAGGTGGTAGGCTGAGATCTTAGGTAAATCCGGGATCTTAAGGCCGAGAGCTGATGACGAGTGTTCTTTTAGAACACGAAGTGGTTGATGCCATGCTTCCAAGAAAAGCTTCTAAGCTTCAGGTAACCAGGAACCGTACCCCAAACCGACACAGGTGGTTGGGTAGAGAATACCAAGGCGCTTGAGAGAACTCGGGTGAAGGAACTAGGCAAAATGGCACCGTAACTTCGGGAGAAGGTGCGCCGGTGAGGGTGAAGGACTTGCTCCGTAAGCCCATGCCGGTCGAAGATACCAGGCCGCTGCGACTGTTTATTAAAAACACAGCACTCTGCAAACACGAAAGTGGACGTATAGGGTGTGACGCCTGCCCGGTGCCGGAAGGTTAATTGATGGGGTTAGCTAACGCGAAGCTCTTGATCGAAGCCCCGGTAAACGGCGGCCGTAACTATAACGGTCCTAAGGTAGCGAAATTCCTTGTCGGGTAAGTTCCGACCTGCACGAATGGCGTAACGATGGCGGCGCTGTCTCCACCCGAGACTCAGTGAAATTGAAATCGCTGTGAAGATGCAGTGTATCCGCGGCTAGACGGAAAGACCCCGTGAACCTTTACTATAGCTTTGCACTGGACTTTGAATTTGCTTGTGTAGGATAGGTGGGAGGCTTTGAAGCGTGGACGCCAGTCTGCGTGGAGCCATCCTTGAAATACCACCCTGGCAACTTTGAGGTTCTAACTCAGGTCCGTTATCCGGATCGAGGACAGTGTATGGTGGGTAGTTTGACTGGGGCGGTCTCCTCCTAAAGAGTAACGGAGGAGTACGAAGGTGCGCTCAGACCGGTCGGAAATCGGTCGTAGAGTATAAAGGCAAAAGCGCGCTTGACTGCGAGACAGACACGTCGAGCAGGTACGAAAGTAGGTCTTAGTGATCCGGTGGTTCTGTATGGAAGGGCCATCGCTCAACGGATAAAAGGTACTCCGGGGATAACAGGCTGATACCGCCCAAGAGTTCATATCGACGGCGGTGTTTGGCACCTCGATGTCGGCTCATCACATCCTGGGGCTGAAGCCGGTCCCAAGGGTATGGCTGTTCGCCATTTAAAGTGGTACGCGAGCTGGGTTTAGAACGTCGTGAGACAGTTCGGTCCCTATCTGCCGTGGACGTTTGAGATTTGAGAGGGGCTGCTCCTAGTACGAGAGGACCGGAGTGGACGAACCTCTGGTGTTCCGGTTGTCACGCCAGTGGCATTGCCGGGTAGCTATGTTCGGAATAGATAACCGCTGAAAGCATCTAAGCGGGAAACTAGCCTCAAGATGAGATCTCACTGGAACCTTGAGTTCCCTGAAGGGCCGTCGAAGACTACGACGTTGATAGGTTGGGTGTGTAAGCGCTGTGAGGCGTTGAGCTAACCAATACTAATTGCCCGTGAGGCTTGACCATATAACACCCAAGCAATTTGAGTCGAAAGGCCAGATTGCGGTGTGTGAAGACGCAATGAACCGAAAGTTCGATGCTCACAAAACACCGACAGCTGTCACATACCCAATTTGCTGAAGCGAGGCCAAAAGGTCACGAGTCAGTACCCGAATTTCTTGACGACCATAGAGCATTGGAACCACCTGATCCCATCCCGAACTCAGAAGTGAAACGATGCATCGCCGATGGTAGTGTGGGGTTTCCCCATGTGAGAGTAGGTCATCGTCAAGATTAAATTCCGAAACCCCAATTGCGAAAGCAGTTGGGGTTTTGTTTTGCGCGCTAGAAAAGCGTTGTAGAGCTTTTTTCCTTTCCTTCGTCGTCGATATATAGCTCCGCTACAACGTCATGAGGAACTGATTGTCTCGTGACAAACACCATTGCGTACCGTTGAAGAAATCGATGCAAAGCGTCTCTGCATTTTTGGTAAGGTGCAGCTCATTTTCAAAGGGACTTATCTTCATTCGCAGGACGCGGCAACGATCTTTTTCAAAGAGATGCTGTAGAAATGCCTGAAGTGATACCGATCAAGGACCACGAGAAAGAGAATCGCCTGGTCAACAAACGCCTGCTTGCCTGTGCGCTGTTGGTCATTGGCATTACCTGTGCCCTGGTGGGCCGTATGTATTTTTTGCAGGTGGTGCAGTTTGACTATCACTCTACGATCTCCGAAAACAATCGCGTCCACGTCCTGCCTATCACTCCCACCCGTGGGCTGATCTATGACCGCAACGGTGTAGTGCTTGCCGACAACCGCCCCAGCTATAACCTGACGATCACCCGCGAGCGCACCACAGACCTTAAAGGTGAGCTGGACACGATCATCGATTTGCTGCATTTGCCTACCGAAGATCGTGGATTGTTCGACAAGGCTCTCAAGCAGGCACGCCACCCATTTGTTCCTGTGACCTTATTTTACGAACTCACCGAGGAACAGATCGCAGTGCTGGCTGTGAATGAGTTCCGCCTGCCCGGAGTTGATGTAGAACCCCAATTCGTTCGGCATTACCCTCTGGGTCCGCATTTTGCTCATTCGATTGGTTACGTAGGACGGATCAACGAGAAGGAGTCGAAAGTCATCGACTCGGTGGAATACCGTGGCACCCAGTCGATCGGTAAAACTGGGATCGAGCGCTTCTACGAGTCCGAGCTGCATGGTCATGTGGGTTACGAAGAGGTTGAGACGAATGCTCAGGGCCGGGTGCTTCGCGTACTCAAGCACACCGACCCGGTCCCTGGAAAAAATATTGTCCTGAGCCTCGACGTCAAACTTCAGGAAGCAGCAGAGCAAGCCTTGGGGGATCGCCGTGGTTCGGTGGTTGCTCTCGATCCGCAAACCGGTGAAGTGCTGGCCATGGTCAGCAAACCAAGTTTCGATCCGAACCTCTTCGTCACCGGCATCAGTTTCAAGGAATATGCCGCACTGCACGACTCTATCGACCGGCCTCTGTTCAACCGTGTCCTTCGGGGCCTGTATGCGCCTGGCTCGACCATTAAGCCCGAGGTGGCCATTGCCGGCCTCGACAGCGGTGTCGTCACTGCCCAAACCCGCGTGTTCGACCCTGGTTACTACCAGTTACCGGATTTTGACCACAAATACCGCAACTGGAACCATAGTGGCGACGGTTGGGTGGATATGGACACGGCCATCATGCGTTCCAATGACACCTACTTTTACGACTTGGCCCATAAGCTGGGGATCGATCGCCTGCATGACTACCTGGCTGAATTCGGCCTGGGCCAGAAAGTGTCCCTGGATATGTTCGAAGAATCAGCCGGGCTGATGCCATCCCAGGCTTGGAAGCGTGCTACACGACGCCAGCCGTGGTTCCCCGGTGAGACGGTGATCCTCGGCATCGGCCAGGGCTATATGCAAGTCACCCCGTTGCAACTGGCTCAGGCTACCGCTTTGATCGCCAATAAGGGCGTATGGAACCGACCACACTTGGCCAAGACCATCAATGGTGTGCCGCCAGTAGACGAAAACCCCATGCCCAATGTGGTCCTTAAGGACCCGCGCGACTGGGAGCAGGTTAACCATGGTATGCAACTGGTTATGCACGACCCACGCGGCATCGCGCGGGCGGCCGCGCAAGGTGCGCAGTATCGAATCGCTGGCAAGAGTGGTACCGCGCAGGTTGTGGCGATCAAACAGGGTGAGCGCTACAACCGCGAGAAAACGCGGGAGCGTCATCGTGATAACGCTTTGTTTGTCGGCTTTGCCCCGGCCGAGCATCCAAAAATTGTTATTTCGGTCATGATCGAAAACGGCGAGGCCGGAGGCCGTGTGGCAGGGCCTGTGGTGCGGCAGATCATGGATGCTTGGTTACTCGACCAAGAAGGACACCTTAAACCGCAATATGCGACACCTGCTAAAGCGCCTGGAGATCCTCACGTCTGAGTCATGGTTTCCATTCATTCCAGCTCTCTACGCCCTCGTAGACCAGCCATGGTTTAGCCTGGGCGGTCCAGATGTGCGAGGTTGGCCGGACGCCGGGATCATCGTCCAGCGTCGCCACTCGCACAATGACATGGGGCTGGTGTTCTCGCTCTGCGATCAAATGAGAGCCGCAGCGTGAGCAGAAATGCCTGAGCTTGCCCGGCGAAGACTCGAAGGAGACCAGCAGTTCTTCCCCTTGCATCCAGCGAAAGTGCTCACGCATCACCCCGGCGGTGGTGACAAACGGTGCCGCATGCACCTTGCGGCAGCTGTCGCAGTGGCAGTGGCTGACAGGCATGTCCAGGCGGCAAACTTGATAGCGCACCGCTTTACAAAAGCAACTTCCGTTGAGTGGGTCAGTCATAAGGTAGGGTCAGGTCATGGACGGGTCATCATCATTGCTTACAACTCCAGGTTGCGCATTGTTTGATGTCACCTACGGTCAATGGAGGAGGTGACTTATGCACGTATTAGATCGCATCGAGCGAAAAATCCTGCTCAACGCTTCACGTAAAAAAGTCTGGGACGCGCTGACAGATGCCGAGCAATTCGGCCAATGGTTTGGCATTGCTCTCAAGGGCAAGGCCTTTGTCGAGGGGGAGACCGTTGAGGCGCCGATCACTTACCCCGGTTATGAGCATGTGATCTGGAAGGCCAGGATCGAACGCATACTGCCCCAGACCCTGTTCTCGTTCCGTTGGCATCCATTCGCGGTCGACGACACGATCGACTATGACAAGGAAAACCCGACCCTGGTGGAGTTCACTATCGAGGACCATGCGCCCGGTATTCTGCTGCGGGTGGTTGAGTCAGGTTTCAACGAAATTCCCGATGCCCGTCGCCAGAAGGCGTTCAAGATGAATTCCCGAGGCTGGGACGAGCAAATGGGCAACATCGAGAATTTCCTCAAATGATGCCCACTGTGTATTTACTATCGGAAACTGTCTGACAAGGAGAGTGCCATGTCTGGCCAACGTCATTACCTCGGATTCATGCCGCCCTACATTCTCAATCGCCTGATTGATCATGGCTCGGAATGGCAGCGTTCGCGCGCATTGAAAACCCTGACGCACGTCCGTCAGTTTTTGCCCGCGACCGCTCGCCAGTCCCAAGCGTCCGTGGCCGAGGCCCATCAGCCCGGTCAACTGCAGCGCAATATTTACGATGCTCAACACTTGACCGTGCTGCCGGGCGCGCTGGTTCGGGTCGAAGGTCAGCGTGCCAGCGGCGATGTCGCCGTAGATGAGGCGTACGATGCCTTGGGTGCCACCCATGACTTTTTCTGGCAGGTCTATGGTCGAGACTCTATCGACAACCGGGGCTTTGCGTTGGCCGGCACCGTGCACTACGGAGAGGGCTATGAGAATGCGTTCTGGAATGGTGCGCAAATGGTGTTTGGCGACGGCGATGGCGAGGTGTTCCAGCGGTTTACGCGCTCGCTCGACGTGGTGGCGCACGAACTCACCCACGGTGTCATCGAAAGCGAAGCGGGCCTGGTCTATCGCAATCAATCCGGTGCACTCAACGAGTCGATTTCCGATGTGTTCGGTGTGCTTACGCGTCAGTACGTCCTGAAGCAAACTGCAGAGCAGGCCGACTGGCTGATCGGCGCCGACCTGCTGACCGACAAGGTCAAAGGTAAAGGCCTGCGCTCGATGTCCCACCCTGGCACCGCCTATGATGATCCTGTGCTCGGCAAAGACCCGCAGCCTGCGCACATGGACGATTTCATCAATACCCAAGACGACAATGGCGGTGTGCACCTCAACTCCGGTATTCCCAATCGCGCGTTCTACCTGGTCGCCATAGCACTTGGCGGTTCGGCCTGGGAGCGGGCTGGCCAAATCTGGTATGACACCCTCTGCGACAAAAACTTGGACAACGACGCTAACTTTCAGGCCTTTGCTACTCTGACCGTACAACATGCCCACCAACGTTTCGGCACTGAAGCGGCTGATGCTGTGCGTAAAGCCTGGGAGGAGGTTGGCGTCGGTCTAGCAGGAGAATCACCCAATGAAAGAACTTCCGGCCTTGGGTAACGACGCCACCGTGCGCCTGTCCCGTCAGGGCGGCCAGGTGACCACCATGACCCGGCCGCGTGAAATCGAATTTGCTCAGTGCAATGTCGACGAGCGTGAGCAAATCTGCAATGTGCTGAACCGTTGCCTGCCGCAAACGTCGACGGACGTAGGCCGGGGCGATCAGCGCTTCTATCAGATTGAAGTTCGCTATCGCTCGGACAATCGTGATGATCAACTGCGTTTTACGGTACCGGAAGACCAGGCCTCGGAAGAGCTGAAGCGTTTATGGGACAAAGGCCAGGTGTAATACCCGTTCTGCGTGAGTATTACTTTTCGCCCTGAAGCTCGCGCCGCGTAGAATCACCGGCTCAAAGCGATTTCTGAGGTGCGGTACGGTGGATTTACAGCAGGGTTTTGTCCTGACCCGGCATTGGCGCGATACCCCGGCGGGCACGGAGGTCAGCTTCTGGCTGGCCACCGACCAGGGGCCACGGTATATCCGTCTACCTGTGCAGACCTCCGTGGTGTTTATCCCTGAAGCCCATCGCAAGCCGTTGGATTGGCTGCTCAAGGGGGAACGCGATGTCGAGTTGCGCCCGCTGCAGCTGTGTGACTTCCATCACCGCCCCGTCCTCGGTCTGTATACCCGCCAGCATCGCCAGTTGATGGACCTGGAAAAACGCTTGCGTGCCGCGGGCGTTGATGTGTACGAGGGCGACGTACGGCCTCCTGAGCGCTACATGATGGAGCGTTTTATCACTGCGCCCGTGTGGTTCGGTGGTACGCCGCAGGCCACGGGCGTGCTGTCGGACGCCCAGATGAAACCCGCGCCGGACTACCGCCCGCCGCTCAGGCTGGTGTCCCTGGATATCGAGACCACCGCCCAGGGCGACCTGTATTCCATTGCCCTGGAAGGCTGCGGCGAGCGCCAGGTGTATATGCTCGGGCCGCCCAACAGCAGCGGCGCCGTGGACTTCAAGCTCGACTATTGCGACAGCCGCGCTCAGTTGCTCGAACGTCTCAATGCGTGGCTGGCCACTCATGACCCCGACGCCATCATCGGCTGGAACGTGGTGCAGTTCGACCTGCGGGTGCTCCATGAGCACGCCCAGCGCCTCAATGTGCCCTTGCTGCTCGGGCGCGGTGAAGAGGCCATGAGCTGGCGTGAGCATGGCAGTCGCAATCATTACTTCGCGGCAGCGCCGGGGCGTTTGATCATCGACGGCATCGAAGCGCTGCGCTCGGCGACTTGGAGTTTCGAATCCTTCAGTCTGGAACACGTTGCGCAGACCTTGCTGGGCGAAGGCAAGGATATTTCTACGCCGTACCAGCGCATGGACGAAATCAACCGCATGTTCGCCGAGGACAAGCCCGCTCTGGCGCGCTACAACCTCAAGGACTGCGAGCTGGTCACGCGGATTTTCGAGAAGACCGAACTGCTCAAGTTCCTGCTGGAGCGCGCCAGTGTCACCGGGCTACCGGCTGACCGCAGCGGCGGCTCCGTCGCCGCGTTTACCCACCTCTACATGCCGCTGATGCACCGCGCAGGCTTCGTCGCGCCGAACCTGGGCGATAAGCCGCCCCAGGCCAGCCCTGGCGGTTTCGTCATGGACTCACGCCCCGGTCTCTACGAGTCGGTGCTGGTGCTGGATTACAAAAGCCTGTACCCGTCGATCATTCGCAGTTTCCTGATCGACCCCGTGGGCCTGATCGAAGGCCTCAAACACCCCGATGACCGCGAATCGGTGGAAGGTTTTCGCGGTGCTCGGTTTTCCCGCACGCGCCATTGTCTGCCGTCGATTGTCGCGCGCGTGGCCGAAGGGCGTGAAGCGGCCAAGCGCGAACACAACGCACCGCTGTCCCAGGCCCTGAAAATCATCATGAACGCCTTCTACGGCGTGCTCGGCTCCAGCGGCTGTCGGTTCTTCGACACGCGTCTGGCCTCCTCGATCACCCTGCGCGGTCACCAGATCATGCGCCAGACCCGCCAATTGGTTGAGGCCCAGGGCTATGAGGTGATCTACGGCGACACCGACTCCACCTTCGTGTGGCTCGGCCGTGCGCATTCCCAGGAGGATGCCAGCCGCATCGGCCAGGCGCTGGTCACGCATGTCAACGATTGGTGGCGCGAGCACCTGAGCACCGAGTTCGGTTTGCAGAGCGCCCTGGAGTTGCAATACGAAACCCACTTCACGCGCTTTCTGATGCCTACCATTCGCGGCGCGGAGGAGGGCAGCAAGAAGCGCTACGCCGGCCTGGTCGTGCGCAGCGATGGTCAAGAAGAGATGATCTACAAGGGCCTTGAAACCGTGCGCAGTGACTGGTCGCCCCTGGCGCGACAGTTCCAGCAAGAGCTTTACCGCCTCATCTTTGACCGCAAGCCGCACCAAGCGTACATCCGCGATTATGTGCGTCGAACCTTGAGCGGCGAACTCGACGAGTTGCTGGTCTACCGTAAACGCCTGCGCCGTCGCCTGGACGATTACGAACGCAACGTCCCGCCCCATGTGCGAGCGGCGCGTTTGGCAGACGATTACAACGACCGCCTGGGTAGGCCGCGCCAGTACCAGCGTGGCGGCTGGATCAGCTATGTGATCAGCGTCAACGGGCCTGAACCGCTGGAAGTGCGCCAGGCGCCGATTGACTACGATCACTATGTCACCCGCCAATTGCAGCCGGTGGCCGACGCGATTCTGCCATTCGTAAATGATGATTTCAGCACGTTGGTCGGCGGGCAGATGGGGCTGTTCTAAAACACTTGCGATGCACGGTCGGGCGTGTGCACGCTTGGGGCTCATCGCCATTAAGGAGAGGCCATGATGTATACGCTCTACGGCACCGACGAATCCGGCTCATGCATGATCGAAATCGCCTTGCAGCGTTGTGCAGTACCGTGGCGTCGGGTGGACGCCAGCTCCTGGCACGACGGCGAAGGCAGCGAGGCCCTGGCGCGTATCAACCCGCTTAAACAGATCCCGACGCTGGTGATGCCCGATGGTCAGGTACTGACGGAGAGCGCCGCCATCCTGATTCACCTCGGCCTGGCATTCCCCGACGCGCACCTGCTGAGCGGCGACCGCGTGCAGATCATCCGGGGCCTGGTTTATATCGCGGCCAATTGCTACTCGGCGATCGGCATCATCGATTACCCGCAGCGCTGGTTGGGCGAGGCGCCGGAGGCGGTGCAAGCGCAACTGGTCTGTGGCACACGCCGTTATCTGCATCAAGCCTGGGTGGTATTCGCCGAACAGTTTGCCGAGCAGTTGTTTGCCGACAACGGTGAGCCCAATGCTCTGGGCATCATGGCGGCGGCGGTGTCGCGCTGGGACGCGGCGCGGGAGGCGTTGAGCGCCGTGGCGCCAGGCTTTGCGCACACCCTGGCGCGTGTGGATGCCGACCCTGGCGTGGCGCCCGTGTTCGCCCGGCATTGGCCGCAATGGACGGTGTCGTGATGATTCTGCAATCAGGCGAAACAATCCCTGCGGCCCCACTCAACCCCTTGCGTCACGGGAGTCCTGACCTACTCTTTCTCAAAGTGCCGTAGGAATCATCCTTGAATTTGACTGTCGCAGACATGAAACTCAAGAACCCTGCATGAAATTCAAAGGAGGTGCGCATGCTCATCCGGTCGCTGACCCTGGCTACCTTGATGGCGTTTACGGGGCCGCTGTTGGCGGCTGAGGATATCAACCCGCTCAAGCAGGATTTGGGCAAGGCCCGGCCGCTGGTGGTGGTGGAGCTTGATTCCGGCAACGATACGTTGGCCAAACTCAAGAAAGAGCTGGACGAGCCGGCCATCAAGCAGTCCTTTGAAGAACGCAGCATGGTGTTCTACACCGTCAAGTTCGGCAGTATCGGAGCTGAAGGTGAGAAGTTCGCCAAAGACCCGAAAGACAACAAGAAACTCACCCCGCCGGAAACCAACGCATTGATCCGCGCCCTCAAGCTCGGTGCCGGCAGCGGCACCAAAGTGATTCTGGTGGGCAAGGACGGTGAGAAGAAGCTCGAAAAGACCGTGCCGCCGGACACCCTCGACCTCAAGGAATTCTTCAGCACCATCGATCAGATGCCCATGGCGGAAAAAGAAGCCGCGGCGGCTCCTGAGCCCCAACCTGCGGCGCCTGCCCCGGCTCCGGCCAAGGGCGCCAAGCCTGCTAAACCCGGTAGCAAACCCGCGGTGCAACCATTGGATGATTGATGTCGGCAGGAGCGAGCGTGCTCGCTCCAACCGCTATGGCCGCTGTTTGCGCAGCGGAAACGGAAAATAGAAGAACCGCAGGAACGCCACGCGCTTGATCACCTCCCCGATCAACAACGGCGCGATCACCGCCACCCCAAACCCGATACACGCCGCGACGAATTCATGCAGCCCCATGCGCACCAGCAGGTCGACCGTCTTGTGCTGGATCTCGCCATGGAAGATCAGCAGGATCAATGTGGACTGACCGATGTAGGTCATCGCCCGCGTGAGCAGGGGCGACACCATGATCACCTTCGCCAATGCCCAGCACAGGTACACGCCGATCAGCGCCAGCAGGCTGGTCCACAGCCAGTGGTCGTAGCGACGTTGCGCCAGGTCCATGGTGGCGTGGCTGTAGAGGAACACCGCGGCGAACAGCACCACCGACACCAGCAGCGTCAGCCATGAGCCGGCGTGGGTACGCAGCCAGTCGCGCAACAGGTAGCCATACACGAAACAGGCGCTGCTGATCAGCGTGATGTCGAGGCTGAAGGGCAAGCCGGGCAGCACCCACGTGTGCTCGCCGAGCGTCACCGGCAGTTGCCAGAACCACGGCAGCATCCAGATGCCCAGCAGCAGCGGTAAGATCATCGCCGCGCAACTCACCGCCAGCGGTAAACGTTGAATCAGCCGCAGCAGCACCCAACTGAACAGAATCGCCACCCAGAAGTGCGGCAAAAACCACAGCGCCTGCCACGGGATTGTGTCCACCGTGGCATACAGCACGCCGCCGATATCCGGCAGTAACGGTTGGCCGCGCAGCACATCGCGCACGATCACATACACCAGCATGGTAAAGAAAAACGGTTTGAGCAGACCATCGGCCTTGCGCAGCGCCATCTCCACAAACGGCTGTTCCGGCTTGAAAAGCACCCCGGACAGAAAGAAAAACAATGGCAGCACAAACGACGCCAGGATCGGATACAGCAGATCGGGCGAGGTGGCGACGAACCAACTGTGGGCATACACGATCACCAGGATGCCGATGCCTTTGGCGATGTCCATTTGAATCCAGCGATGTTTCACCTCAATGCTCCCATTCGATCAAGCCCAATCTCACGCTTTACGCCACGGCTTGAGCCACAGTCCCATGCCCATCAACACCACGGCGCCGGCCAGTGTGCTTAGCCCCAACTGCAGCCACACGCCCTGCACCGGGAACAGCACCAGGGCCCCCAGGCCCAGTGCCAATGCGCTGAGCAGCCAGTGGCGCATCCACGGTACGGCGCCGAGCAAGCCCTGGCGCTGCATCAGCAGCAGCGCGGTGCAGATCACCCCGGCCAGTGCGGCCAAGGGGATGCCCGCCAGGCCAAACACGAAGGGCAGGGCGCCCAGCAACAGCACATTGACCAGGCTGCCCAGCAGCTCGCAGCGCAGCGGCTGGCGTGTGTCGCCAGCGGCGTAGGCGTAGCGCGCGAGCAAGGCGTTCCAGGCGCCGAACACTAGCGGCACGGCAAACCAAGCCAGCAGCAGCGGCAGTGGCGAATCCATCGTGTGCTTGGGCAGCAGCAGCGTCACCAGGCTCGGCGCAGCGGCCACCAGGCCGACGCCGGCGGGCAGGGTCAGCACGCTGGCGGTCTCAAGGCCGCGCTTGAGCAAGGCCAGGCGCTCATCGCCCTGACGCCGGCTCATCATGCCCAGCAGCACCTGGTTGAGGCTCATCAGTGCAATCAGCGGCAGGTTCATCAGCTTGCGCGCCAGGTTCACCCAGGTCACCGCGCCTTCCCCCAGCAGCGATGCCACCAGGCGTTCGATCAAGGCCAGGCCCTGGCTGGCACCGTTGCTCAGCAACAGCGGGCCGATGCGCTGGCCCAGTTCGCGTAAAGGCGCAAGCCTCAGTTGCCAGCGCCATGGGCGCCAGCCCTGACGCCAAATCGATGGCAACAACGCCAGCGGCATCAACAGGCTGCCGACCAGGCACGCCAAGGCCAACGACTGCGGCTGCGTGGCGCTGCCCGCGAGAGCGAGGTACGCCACCGGCGGCAGGTTGAACAGCAACGACCCCAGGCCCGCCAGCACAAAGCGTTCGTGGGCTTGCAACGGGATACTGAACAAGGCGTGCAGCAGCAACCCCGGCACGCACCAGGCAACGATCTGCAAATTATTGCCGGCCAGGACGGCGGCACTGGCGGCCAGCCCCGGCCCCAGTATTTGCACCAGCCCCGGCGCCAACAGCGTCAGCAGCAGACTGGTCAGTAGTGCAATCAGCAGCAAGGCCGGAAACAACACCGCCAGCCAATCCGCCCGCTCAGCATCCTTGCGCGCCAGGAACAGTGGCAGGGCGGCGGCACTCAGCACGCCCCCGGCCAGGGACATGCGCAGCGCTTCGGGCAGGAACAACGCGATCAGGAACGCATCGCTACGTTCGCCGGCGCCCCACGCCGCCACCAGCAGCCATTCGCGCGCAAACCCCAGGCACAAGCCCAAGAGGGTCGCCACGGTCAGCCATGCGGCGGAGCCGAGCATCAGGAGTGGGCGCCATCAAGCAGCGGCTTGCCGTAAGCCACACGCTTGACCTGCGGCACGCGCGCCGGAAACAGCCGCCGCGCCTCCAGCACATTGATCCCCACCATCAGCCAGAACAGCGCCACCATCACCACCGCAAAACTGAAGTAGTGATCGAACAAGCCGCTGACCAGCGCCGCCAGGATCCCGGCCGTGCTGCCCAGCCACAGGGCATTGTCCTTGGTCAGGCGGATCGGGCCTTTATCCGGGCGCGCTTCACGCCACCAGCGCACGGTCACCGCGACGAACAGCAGCATGCCCACCAGACCGATCTTGTAGATGTAATTGAGCCACAGGTTGGAGATCCCCAGCAGGTGCGAACCGGGCACCGGTGGGTCGGCCTTGAACCCGATACCCAGGGGATACGCCGCCACCGCCTGCGGGAACATGCGGTACTCGTCGAAGCGCACCTCCGTACTGGCATTGCTCGACGAAAAGATGGTTGCCAGGCGATCCTGCAACGGCGGATAGGCCAGCACCAGCGCTACTGTCAGCGCGGCGCCGATCATCAGCAGGCGCCCGGTGTACGGCACTCGCCGCGTGGCCATCCAGATCAAAACCAACGCCAGGCTGACCATCGCCCCACGGCTGCTGGCCAGCAGCAGCGCCGCCGCGCCGAGGCACGCCACGCCCAGGCCGAGGGCGCGTTTCCAGCCTTGTTCGGTCATGCCGAAGCAGAATGCCAGCGGCAACAGCAAGGCCATGATCCCGCCGATGGCATTCGGGTGGGTCCAGGGCGAACCCATACGCGACGACATGGCTTCCAGCCCGAACTTGAGCATGTCGAAGTTGGCGTAGTTGAACATCGCCAGGATCGGCGCAATGCCGGCACCGGAGCGGGTGCGCACGAACACGGCGATGGACAGTAGCAACATCGCCAGGGTGCCCAGCAGCAGTGCGATCACCAGGGCTTCGCGGTGTTTGCGCTGCACCAGCAGTTTGGCGGCGAGAAATACCGCCGACAGGTTTAGCAACCAGCGCAGCCAATTGGCTACGCCACTGGTGTCGGCCTGGATGGTGACCTGGCCGACGATAAACGGAAACACGCTGAACAGCATCAGCCACAGCAGCATCTGGTCGGTCGGCCGCGACGCCAGGCTCGGCGTGGCGGGCAGGCGCGCCAGCAAGCTGTGCCACAGGATCGCGCCCCAGGTCAGGGCCAGGATCGCTTCGCTGACCGTACTGCGGATGCCCAGATTGACGGTGGAGTACGGCATGAACGTCGCCAGCCCCGCAAACAGCAGCAAGCCCCATAACGGGAAGCGCAAAATGGTCACCATGCCCGCGAGGCCAATCACCGCCAGGAATGCCTTGGCCGGTGACAGCAACAAGGCCAGGGCACCAAACAGCAGGCCGAAAAGGATCGCGACGAGGCTTGCCAGATTCACTCTCACTTCAGTTCCTCAATCAGGTCGGCCAAGCGCTGGCGATAGGCCTGGTGATTGAAGCGCTCGGCCCACAGGCGGCGTTGCTCCGCTGAATCCTCAGCGGGCCGTTGGCTCAGGCTGAGCATCAACTGCACCAGCGCCGGGCCGTCGGAGGGGGAGAAACGCGGTGCGGTCGGCGGCGTTATTTCATCCAGCGAGGTACCGTTGGCCACCGCCACCGGCGTGCCGACGCTCAGCGCTTCGATCACCGGCAGGCCGAAGCCCTCGGCGTATGAGGGTTGCCATAGGCGTAAGGCGTGGCGGTACAGCGCATGCAGCTCGCCATCCGACACGCCGCTCAAGGCCCTAATGCCGGGCAGGCTACGCTGGGCCTCGGGCAAATGATCGAGGCTGCCCACCAGCACCAGTTCCGGCACTGCGGGTGATTGGCGTCGCGCCTGCTGCCATGCGTCCACCAAAAATGGCACGTTTTTGCGCAGCTCGCGGGTGCCCACCAGCAACCAATAGCGCGCGGGCAACTGGCGCGCCGTGAGGTCGGCGGCCAGCGCGGAAAACCCGTCGACCTGATTGGGCAGCACGCGGATCTTGCCCGTAGCCTTGGGAAACAGCCGCGCGGTTTCGTCGGCGCTGTACTGCGAGGGGGTCCACACCCGATCGGCGCTATGCACCGCATAGGTGATCGACAGGCGATCGCTGGTCTTGTAGATCAGCGCCTTGAGGCGGTTGGCGTGGTAGTTCTGCAGGGTGATCTGGAACAGGTCATGCAGCAGCACCACGGTACGCAAACCCGGTGGTTTGGGCGGCAGCGGCAGGCCCATATTGAACGTGCTGATATACAGGTCGATGTGCTGCTCGCGTAGCGCCCTCGGCAGAAAACCGGCTTCGAAGCGCAGGCGATTGTGTGGCTGGTGCATGGCGGTTTTTGCGCAGCCCCAGGCCGGGCAGTGGGCCTGCAAGCGCGCTTCGTCGCCCAGGGGCGCCACGGTGAACCGTTCGAGTTCGAGGCCCGGCAGGCTGTACAGTGCGCTTTCCAGCGCATACACCTGGCGGCTGATGCCCGATTGCGGCGATGTGCCAACGGTGCGGTAATCCAGGCCTATACGCATGCGGGTGCCTCGTGCGGGTGCGGCAACAGCGTGGCATAGACACGCTCCAGCTGGCTGGCGGCAACGCTCCAATCATGGGCGCGGCGCACATAGGCGCGGCCGGCGTCGCCCATCGCGGTGGCGGCCTCCGGGTGCTGCAGCAGGCGCACCACCGCATCCGCCAGGCCGGTCGCGCTTTGCCCGCCGAGGTAGTCCAGACCTTCCACCAAATCCAGCCCCGACACACCTTGCTCGGTGCTCGCCAAGGGCAGGCCGGCGGCCAGGGCTTCGAGTACCTTGAGCTTAGAACCGCCACCGTGGCGCAGCGGCGCGAGGAACACCGAACAGCTTGATTGCAGGTGCAGCAGGTCCGGCACAAAGCCTTGCCATTCGATGCGCGAGTCCGGCCAGCGCGCGCGCCAACTGCCAGGCATGCCGAAGCCGCACACGCTCATGCGCGCCTCGGGGCAACGCTCCCAGACCTTGGGCAGAATCTCGTCCAGCGCCCACTCGATGGCATCCACATTCGGCGCGTATTCGTAGTTGCCCAGGAACAACACGCGCTGGGTCGAAGGGTCGGGATGGGCGCCAGCAAAGTGACCGCAGTCCACACCATTGACCACTACCGCCACCGGTTTGCCGGCGATGCCTTCCAGCACCTGGGCATCGCTGGGGGTAACGGCCACCACTTGGGCGGCCTGGCGCATCACCCGCTGCTCCCAACGCTGATAGCGCCATTGGTCGTAGCGGATGAAGGGCAGCGACCAGCGCGGCAGACGGTCGTAGGTCGCGGCGCCGAGGGCCGATTCCACATTGTGTTCGGTCAGCACAAAAGGCTGGGACAGTCGAGCCAACGTCTGCTCGTAGGGCTCAAAGGTATAGGAATGCTCGATCTGCACCACGTCCCACGGCTCTTTCAGCAATTGCTCGAAGCGCTTTTGCAGCGGCCCCGACAAGCCGTTGACGCTGGCCAGCAACGGGTAGGGCGCGAACAATCCGGCCACCAAGGTCTTGAGGCTGCGCAGCGGGCGGCGCGGCAGAATGATCACCTGTTCGAGAAACGTCTCCAGCATTTGGCGGTCGGCGGGCGCCACCGGGTGTTTGTCGTGCAGCAGCAAGGTGATCCGATGCCCGCGCGCGGCCAGGCTGCGCAGCAGGTGGAACTGGCGCGTCTTGCCGCCGCTGGTGGCGGGCCAGGGCGAGTAGGGCAGGATCCATAAAATGCGCATGGCCGTTTCTAGTCCCATAACAGAATTTGCAGGTTCGGTTTGACCGCTACGGTCAGCCCTTGTGTGCCGCTGACCGGGGTTTGCGTGCCGCGCAATGGGTCATACAGGGTGGCGCGGGCCAAACCGGGCAAGTGCGCGTTACCGCCCTTGGCCGACCAGAAGAACCATAGCTTGCGCCCGTCCGCGCGGGTCCAGCTGATGCTGAACAGGCCGTCGGGCAGGCGGTCGGCGTTGGGCGGGTCGGCGGGAGTGAGCGTGGGCCCGCTGACGTCGAGGAAGTTTTTCAGCGCGGTGTAGACCGGCTTGGGGTTGGCGTCGATGTCCAGCAAGCCGTAGGACTGATCGCGCACGCTGGCGCGTTGGTCGAGGTCGCTGAGGGTGAACAGGAAAATCCTGTCGTAGTCCAGCGCGCTCATCAGGGCCAGGCGCCGCACCACGTAATCGGCCTGAGTTTGCGCAGAGATAAGGTCCTGCGCGTCCTTGGGCCCTTTGTACGTCGACCAGCCCCACTCGGTACTCCACAAGGTCTGGACACCGCTGTTGCGCAGGGCCTGGTTGAGCTGGGTGGTCTTGGCGACAAAGTCCAGGTTGGCCGGGTCGTTGCCTTCGGGCAACTGGGTGTACGGGTGGTACGAAATGACCGTGTTCAGGCTGGCCACGCCCAGCGCGCCGAGGGCGTCGAGCATGGACTGGCCGTTGGGCATCTCGCCGAAGAACGCCATGCCGGCGGCCACCACCGGTTTGCTCGGGTTGACCGTGCGCAGCGCCGTGGCGGTGATCGTCAGCAGCCTGGCATACCCGGCCGGGTCGGCCACCGGGCGCCAGAAGCCCAGCAGGTTCGGCTCGTTCCACACTTGCCAGGCGTTAACGCTGGGGTAGCGCTGGGACAGCAACAGCATGCGGTTGGCGAATACGTTCGGGTCTTTGGGCGGGTACTGGTCCTGATAGGACGCGCCGACCGGTGCGGTGGTTGCGAAGGGCGCGGACCCGACCAGATAGAACACCGACTTGAGTTGGTTGTCTTGCAGCTTCTGCACCAACTGATCCAGGGTCGCCACCCGGTATTGACCCTCGACGGGCTCCAGTTGGTCCCAGTGCAAGTCCAGGCGCACCCACTCCAGCCCAAGCGCCTTGAGACGGTCGATCTGTTTCTGATAACGCTCGGGGCTGAACCATAGGAACTGCGCGTTCACCCCGAGAAAATCCTTCCACACCACCGGCTTGCCGGCCTTGAGCACATGGCTTTCGGCATCCGCCGGACGGCCCCAGAAAAACGCCGTCAGGCTCAAGGCTGCAACGACGGCCAGGCTGGCGAGGTACGTGCGTTTACGCGCCATGGCGGGCTCCTGCGATGGCTTGACCGAACAGTTCGACGAATTTTTCCGCAGTCAGAGGCCACAAACGCTGGCGTCCGATTTCTCCGGCGCTTTCGGCCCAGTCCCGGGCCAGCAGCGGTTGACGCGCCAGCCTCAGAAGCTGCTCGCTCAGCGCGGCCACATCGCCCTCGGGATAGATCGCCCCGTTGCCGCTGGCCACTTCCTCGGCAAAGGCGCGGGCATCGGAAGTGATCGCGCCGCGCCCGCAAGCTGCGGCCCAGGACAGCGCACCGCTGGTGCCACGCTGGCGCCCCAACAGGCCGAGTTTTTTCGACTCGCGATAAGGCAACACCATTACATGGTGATCTTGGATGGTCTGAGCGATCTGCTCAGCCGGCAGGTTCAGTTGCCAGTCGACGGCATCGGCCAGGCCCAGTGCGACGATCTGAGCGTTGAGCTGTTCCAGGTAGTTGCCGCCCGCGCCGAAAGCCATCTCCGGCGCGGTGCCGCCGGCCAGTGTCAGGCGCACCCGTTCGCGCAACTGCGGGTCTTGTTTGAATACGTCCGCCAGCGCCTGAACCAGGTCTTCGATGCCCTTGCCGCGGTAGATAAACCCAAAGTACAGCAGGCGCAGGGGCTCCAGCGGCGGCAGCGCAACCGGGTCGATGGCCAGGTTGGCATGGTTGATCACCGCCACTTTGCCGGCGGGCAATTGCATGCGCTGGCTCAGGCACCCCGCGCCCAGGCGCGTAAGGGTAACCAGACGCGTCAGGCTTTGGGCCACCTGACGTTCTTCGCGCAGGGTCAAGGGATCGGCCAGCACCACGGCCGCCTGAGGCATCGGGCTGGGCAGGCGCTCCACCAGATTCAACGGAAATGGCAGACGCTCGCGTCGCCAGACCATGCGCTCCGGGTCGTGTACGGTGGCGGTCAGGGGCAATCGCGGGTAGGCCTTGCGCAGTTCACGCAAGGCCAGGAATTCCCCCAGGCGCCCGCCGCCCAGCTCGGCGTGGACCAGGTCCACGGTGTGCCAATCAAAGGCGCTGATGGCCGACCTGATTGCATCGCTGTTGCCCGCCACGCCCGCCAGCGGGGTCAGCACCGTCACGCCACGCGCTTGGAGTGCCGTGCGGAAATGGTTCGCGTAGTCGGCGATGCCATTTTTCTCCGGCGGCAGCGGCGCGAGCAGAGCGATACGCATCAGAACGCTCCCCGGTATTTGGCGATGGTCTTGAGTACTTTGGACGGCACTTCGAACTTGCGCCGGTTGATGATGATGCCGTCGACTTTGCCGAACGCAGTGTTGAGGATCGATAGCGCATGCTCGACCACCGGCACCGTGCTCTTCTGGGCTTCCACCACCAGTGCGATCAGGTCGGCGCGGCGCAGTGTGATGAACGCATCGCGGTTGTCCAGCAGGGCCGAGGCGTCCAGCAGCACCACTTCGCCCGGCGCCGCCGGCTCAGCGCCGCCGACCCGTACGTTGATGCCGTTTTCATCGAGTAGCTGGCGCAATTGTTCGACCACAAAGGTCACACCTTCGCCATGTCGCGCCGAGGTCAGGCCCAACGTCAGACCCCGTTCGGCGATGCGGTCCGGGCGCAACAGGCTGTAGAGCCGGTAGATGCTCGCATTGAACGCGTTGGTGCCTTGCGCGGTGCTGGTGTCCAGTTCCGGCAGGGTGGTCCACAGCGGCAGGCCGAACTTGCGTTCCACCAATCCACCGTCGTGGATGCGCTGATCCAGCAGGTAGCACAGGTACACCACCAACAGGCCGACAACGATGGCGAACGGAATCGCCAGCACCAGCATCACCAGGGTTTTGGGGAAGATCCGCCCGGGGTTGAGGGTGGCTTCTTCGATCACCGCGATATTGCTGATCTGGCTGTTGTCCAGCTCACGGTCGATGCGCGATTTCTCCAGGTTGTCGACGTACAGCGCGTAGTTACGCTCGGTGGCGCTTAGCTCCCGGGCCAGGCGGGTCAGCTCCGGCTCAATCTCCAGGGCTTGCTTGCGTTGGCTTTCAAGGTTGGCCAGTTGCTTCTGTTGCTGGGTCAGTTGGGTGCGCAGGGCGCGATTGTTGCTCGACTCGTCCAGCAGCACCCGCTGCAAGTGGATTTCCAGGGTGTTGGGCGCGCGGTTCTCGGAGCTTTGCACCGTGTCGCTCTCGCTGGCGACCTGGGCCTGCATGGCTTTGATCGACGCATCCAGGGCTTTGACCGGCGGCGCGTTGTCAGTGTAGGTGCGCATCATGTCAGCCTTTTCCAGCAGCTTCTGGTTGAGCAGGCGACGCAGGTCCTGCTGCTGCGGGTTGAGTGCGATCTGGCGCACCGTGGTGACTTCCTTGGGCTGGCTCTTGAGCTGGTTACGGGTGCTCTCGATGGCGCTGTCGGACGAGGCGATCAGACGTGTGGTGTTGAACACCTCGCCACGCAGCACATTGATGCGCTCGGACAAATCCTCCAGACGATCGGTGATGCTCGCCGCGCCGATTTGATTCAGGTGCGTAAGGATCTGCTGCTTGTAGCTCTTGATCTCGGTGGCGCTGTTGGACACCTGCCCCTCGTAGAAGGCATAGAGGCTTTTGCGCCCCAGGGCCTGGGTGCGTTCGCTGATATAGGTTTCGACCCAGTGCTTGACCACCTCCTGGGCAATCTGCGGATCGCCCCAGGTGAAGGTGATGTCCATCACCGTGGAGCCGGCGGCATGGCTGACGTCAAAGTTCTTTTCCAGGCTGGCGGCGAGGCGTTCCACCGGGGTGGTTTTTTCCACGATGCCAACGGTTTCCAGCACCACGCGCAGGCCGTCGAACACCGCGCCGATGGCGCTCTTGACGTAGTACTTGATGCGCTTCCAGGCGCCTTCCGGCGGCGGTGCGTTATTGATTACTTCCAGGTAGTGCTCGGCCACCGCGCGCACGATCGGCCGCCCGGTCAGCAGGCGCTCCTCGTCGACGATCGGGTCGCGCTGGGTGCTGGGCATGACCAGTGCCTGACGGTTGCTGATCTCGATCGGCAGTGTCGAGTCACGCCCCGGCTTGACCAGCAGGCGCGCGGTGGATTCGTACTTGGCCGGCAGCAGGAATGCCCCCAGCAAAATGATCAGCATCGCGGCAAGGGCCGCCAGTTTGAACTCGTGGCGGAAGATGAAGAACAGGCGCAGAAGATCGCGGAAAGAACGGATCTCGATCATGGGATGTCGCTCCTTTTAATTGCTGCCGCCGCTGGTGCGCGTGTAGTTGTAGCCGACGCCAATGGACTTGGTGAACGGAATCAATTGGTTCAGGTAGGTATCCACCCCCTGGATGCGCTCACCCACATTGGACTTGGGCACAAACACCACATCGCCACGTTGCAGCCGCACCGGTTTGCGCCCGTTGGGACCGGTTTTGAGCAACTGGCTGAAGTCCAGAAAGTACGCGCGGTAGGCACCCTGGGCGTCTTCGCGCAGCAACGCGACCATGCTGGCGTCGCCTGCCGGGTTGATCCCACCGGCGCCGACGATGGCTTGCTCCAGGGTATTGGCCGTGGCGATCTGCACCGCCGTCGGGTTGTTTACCGCGCCGCCGACAATCACCGAGTTGGCCGGCGCCTGGTTGATATTTACTGTCACGCGCGGCTCGCGGTAGGTGGGCGCGAGTTTGCGGGTCAGCTCGGTGGCCAGCTCCGAGGGCTGGCGTCCGGCGACCTGGATCGGGCCCAGAAACGGATAGTTGATCTTGCCGTCGGTTTGCACCGTGTACAGGGTCAGCTCGTAGATGGTGCTGACGTTGAACGCCGATAGGGTGGGCATCTCGCCGGCGTCGCGCACGATGCGCAGTTGGTCGCCGATGCGGATGCGTTCCACCGCCGGCGGCAATTGCGCCAGTTGGTCGAGGGCGCGCTTGCCGTCCTCGACGGTTTTGTCATCCGGCGCCTCGATACGCGCCGGTGTATTGCAGGCGGCCAGGGCCAGCATGGCCAGGGCGAGCAGGGTTCGTTTCATCAAGGGGGACTTCCTGTGGGTCATGATGCTCACCTCCAATACCCGGGAAACATGCTGATGCGCCGCTTGAGGGACACCGGCAGGCGCCGCTCCAGGTGGCCAAGCCGGTAACCCAGCCATTTGAATGCACTGCGTACCAGCACTTCGGGCGCACGGTGCAGCGCGCCCGCCTTGCGCAAGGCAGCCAGTTCCGCCAGCACGTAGCGCTTGCCTTCGCCGCCCGCGTCGCCGAAGGCTTGGCGGATCCACGGCTCGCGGCCGTAGAACACGCCGATATCGAAGTAGCGGTGAAACTCGTCCATGAGTGAGTAATCGTGGGAGTGATGCACCTGCGCCGTCGCGGCGTAGCGCACTTTGTAGCCATCGAGCAGCAGGCGCGCCGCGACGTAGGCGTCTTCGCTGCCGATCACATCGACGGGGAACCCACCCACGGCGTGCAGCGCGCTGCGTCGGTACACGGCAAACGAGTCGGAGCTGAAGCAGGTCTTGATCCCCAGCTCCGGCGCGTCGACCAGGCTTTTGCTGCGGCTGTGGGGCGGGTAGTTGAAGTGCCGCGACTGCGCCCCCAGCAGCCCGGCGTCGGGGTGTGGTAACTGGCGCCCATAGGCGACGCCGTTGAGCGGGTCCTGCTGCAGCTCATCAAGCAGGTTGGCGAAGGTGTCGGGGGCAGCGGGAATGGCATCCTGGGTCATCACGATCAGTGCGTCGCCGCCCACTCGTTCGCTGGCCCAGCGCCGGGTGCCGCCGTGATTGAAGGTGCGCGCGTCGATCACTTCGACCCGTGCGCCGAAGGCGCGAAAGCGCGCCACGGTGTCGTCGCTGGAGGCGCTGTCCACCACCAGCATCTCGTCCGGTTGCAAGGTTTGCATCGCCAGGGCCGGCAGTAACCGCGCCAAGTGGCTGGATGCGTTGCGGGTCGGGATGATCAGCGCGGTACGCATGTCATTTTTTCGCGTCGGCCGGGGCGCGGCCGTAAATGTCATCGAAACGCACGATGTCGTCCTCGCCCAGATACTCGCCGCTCTGTACCTCGATCATTACCAGGTCGATGATGCCGGGGTTGGTCAGCCGGTGTTTGTGCCCGGCGGGGATGTACGTGGATTCGTTGGCGTTGATCAGAAATTCCCGTTCGCCGTTGGTGATCTGCGCCGCGCCGC
The DNA here is from genome assembly GCF_013285305.1 of Pseudomonas rhodesiae. Classification (NCBI taxonomy): domain Bacteria; kingdom Pseudomonadati; phylum Pseudomonadota; class Gammaproteobacteria; order Pseudomonadales; family Pseudomonadaceae; genus Pseudomonas; species Pseudomonas rhodesiae. The sequence goes on from NZ_CP054205.1 coordinate 2,291,313, forward strand.
TGACCACCACCCAGTGCTCGCTGCGATGGTGATGCATCTGCAGCGACAGCGACGCTAAGGGTTTGACCACGATGCGCTTGATCTTGAAGCGGCTGCTTTCCTCCAGCACCGTGTAGGTGCCCCATGGCCGCGTGACGGTGCGGTGCAGGCTGTATGCCGGGTGATTCTGGCGCTTGAGTTCGGCGACGATGTAACGCACATCCTGGCTGCGGTGGGCGTCGGCGATGAGCAGCGCGTCGGGGGTGTCGACAATGATCAAGTCGCGCACGCCGACCGCGCCGAGTACGCGTTTTGGCGAGTCGATGTAGCAGTTGTGTACGTCATGCAAAATCGCTTCGCCGTTAACTTGGTTGCCGTGGGCATCGTTGGGCGTGAGTTGGCGCAGCGCTTCCCATGAGCCGATATCGCTCCAGCCGATGTCGCAGGGGATCACGGCAACCTGGGCGGACCTCTCCATCAGCGCCACGTCGATGGAGATATCCGGCGCCTTGCCGAACGCCTCCGCATCCAGTTCACGCTGGCGCGAGGCGCTGTTCTGCAGGCTCTGGCTGTGTTCCAGCGCGGCGCGTGCGGCTTGCAGCACGTCGGGCGCATGGGTGGCCAGTTCATCCACCAGGGTGCTGGCCTTGAAGCAGAACATGCCGGCGTTCCACAGGTGTTTGCCACCGTCGAGGTAGGCCTGGGCGGTGGCCTGATCGGGCTTCTCGACGAAGCGTTTGACCCGGTTGCCGTGGGTGAGCGCTTCGCCTTGCTCGATATAGCCAAAGCCGGTTTCCGCGTGGTCGGGCTGGATGCCGAAGGTCACCAGGAAACCGGCGTCGGCCAGTTCGCGGGCCTGAGTCACGGCTTCGGCGAACGCGACTTCATTCAGTATCAGGTGGTCCGCTGGCATCACCAGCAACTGCGCCGTATCGCCGAAATGCTCTTGCACATGCAATGCCGCGACCGCGATGGCCGCCGCCGTGTTGCGCCCGAACGGCTCCAGCAACAGGTCCAGGGGCAAGCGGGCTTTGTTCACGCTGCGGTAGTCATCGAGGGTGCGAAACAGCAGGTCGCGGTTGGTCACTGTCAGCACATTTTCCACGCCGGGCAGTTTGGCGGCGCGCTGGAAAGTTTTCTGCAACAGGCTCTGGCCGTCACGCATGCGCATGAAAGGCTTGGGCATATTTTGTCGCGACACCGGCCACAGCCGCGTACCCGAACCACCGGAAATGATGCAGGGGATTAATCCGTTGAGGGTATTCATCAATACACTTCCTTGGTGGACAGGACGGCCGGGACCGTCATGAAAACGATGTACAGGTCAAACCACACCGACCACTTGGAGATGTATTCCAAGTCGTACTCGACACGTTTCTGGATTTTGAACAGGGTATCGGTTTCCCCCCGGTAACCGTTGATCTGCGCCCAGCCGGTGATGCCCGGTTTTACCCGATGACGGGAGCTGTATTCGCTCACCGCCACTTCGAAGGGAATGCCCGCCGCCTTGGTCGCCGTGGCATGGGGGCGCGGGCCGACCATGGACATGTTGCCCAGCAGCACATTGAACAGCTGTGGCAGCTCGTCGATGCTGGTCTTGCGGATAATGCGCCCCACACGGGTGATGCGCGGGTCTTCGCGGGTGGTCTGACGCTCGGCGGTGAAGTCGCTCTGGTCGGTGTACATCGAGCGGAACTTGAATACCCGGATCTCGTTGTCGTTGTAGCCGAAGCGGTTCTGGCGGAACAGCACAGGGCCTTTGGAGTCGAGCTTGATTGCAATCGCCGTCACCAGCATCACCGGCGACAGCGCCACCAGCGCCAGGCTGGCCAACAACACATCCTCGCAACGCTTGATCACCGGCGACCAACCGCGCAGGGGCAATTGCGAGGTGTTGAACATCAGGATGCCGCCCACGTCGGTGATGCGGCTGTGACCGTAGCGCAACGCGGCCATGTCGGGCACCAGCATCACGTTCACCGACATCTGCCGCAGGCGGTTGACCAGGCCGTGGATACGTTGCTCGGCGGCCCAGGGCAGGCAGATCATCACCTGGTTGACCTGCTCGGCGCGGATCAGCTTTTCCAGGTCGCGAGTGTTGCCCAGCAGCGGCAGGTTGCTCAGTTCCTTGGGGATACGCTCGGTGCGGTCATCGATAAAGCCCACCAAGCCGGAGCGAATATCGCCGTTGCGCTGCAGGTGCTCGGCCACATGCACGGCGGTGTCGGTAAAGCCCAGAATCACTGTACGTTGCAGGTATTTGCCCTGGCGCATCAGGCTGCGGTACAGGCGCAGCATCAGCAGGCGTTCCAGGCAGAACAGACCGAGGCTGGCGATGTACCACGCCACCAGGTTGCGCGGGGTCAACTGCGGGAACATCTGCAGAATCTGGTACATGAACAACAGGATGCAAAACGCCGCCGACCACGCCTTGATCTTGGTTTTCAGACGCATGCGGTTGCTGAACAATTCTTCGGAGTAGATGCCCAGCGCCTGGAATAAAATGATGGTCAACGCCGCAAAGAACACCAGCAGGCCAAGGAAGTGCGTGCGCATCTCCGGGGCCATCGGGTCCAGGAAAAACACCAGCACCAACGGTGGCAAAATAGCCGACAGACCGTGGATCAATTTGACGAAAACAACAAAGAATTCAACAAAACCGGCGCGCGTTAAAAACAGGCTGTCGACGGACGACTTCTGTCGCATAAAACATCCCTCATTGCACTCCAGGCGTGTCGTTTCGGCGTTTAAGCAGCAAGCTGCATTGGCGCTGAGTTGAACAACGGCACGCTGGGTAATACGCAACTATCCAATTCAAAAGGATCAATCCAATTGAATTGAATACGCGGGGCTAAAACTAAGGAGCGTTTCCTTTAAGGATTAGTCAACGAGTTGACGATGCTGCGGAATGGCTTGTTAGAAGGGTTAAGCGCTGGAGCTTTCGGCATTTTATTGACCTTCCTTGTTCGAGACTATCGCCTTTGAATATGCTTTTGAGTGTAGGAATAAATATGAGATTTTTCCTGCTCAATGCAAAAAAACCTTTTTCGAAGGGAGGTAGGAAAGGGGGACAAAAGGTCAGGCAGGACCCACTGGAGGCCCTGCCACCGGGCGGGGGAGGGTTCAGAAGTTACCTTTCAGACTGACCGTAAAATTACGCGGCTCTCCCCACCCGACGGCAGGGGCGTCCCGTTGATCGTTCTTGGCGCCGACCCGCCTTTCAAAGCGTATCCAGCTCAATTTTTTGTGTGGGTCGGGCGTGCTGATTAATCTACGGGCTTTCACCCAGGACGACTCGGGCATGATCGATTTTGCAACCTTGGCGGTTTTTTCCGGCGCAGTGCTGTTGTTGCTCCTGTCACCGGGGCCGAACATGGCGTTCGTAATCAGTCATGGCATCTCCCATGGCTGGCGCGGTGGCCTGGCCGCGAGCCTGGGGATCGGTGTGGCCGACATGGTGTTGACGGTGCTGACCGCCACCGGTGTCACCGCAGTGGTTGCCGGTTGGCCGCCGTCGTTCGACCTGATTCGCTATGCCGGCGTGGGCTACCTGCTGTGGCTGGCGTTCAAAACCGTGCAAAACCGCCCCGGTAATGCGGTCGCTGCCGTCGAGCCCGTGGCGCTCAAGCGTGTATTCCTGCACGCCATGCTCAACAGTCTGCTCAATCCCAAGGCGTTGCTGTTTTTTGTCGTGTTCCTGCCGCAGTTCGTACAACCCGAGGCGGGGGCGATTGCCGGGCAACTGTTGCTGCTTGGAGGAATTCTGACGCTGATCGCTGCGATATTTCATGGTGTGCTGGGGTTCAGCGGCGGCGCCATCCGCCGATGTTTCAGTGGCCGCCCGGGCAGCGCCGTGCTGCAAAGATGGGGGCTGGCCACTGTGTTGACGGCGTTGGCAGTGCGCCTGGCGCTGATGTCCCGGCCCGCTTGATGCCGCCTTTAGCCCAGGCGTGCGGCCGCGCGCGCGGTGATCTCGCCACGGGTCTTGCGCGATTCGACGGTGCGCTTGTTGGCTTCATCCAGCACCGCCTGCGGAGCTGTGTCCGGGCGGCCGGCGTTGAAGGGCGGGGCCGGCGCGTATTCAAGCTGCAACTGCACCAATTGCGCGGCCTCCGGGCTGTACAGCTCGGCGGCCAGGGTCAGGGCGAAATCGATCCCGGCCGTAATGCCCCCACCGGTCAATAGGTTAGCGTCGCGCACCACGCGGTCTTGCACCGGGATGGCGCCGAGCGGGGCGAGCATATCGTGGTAGGCCCAATGCGTGGTGGCTTTGCGACCGCGCAGCAGGCCGGCCGCGCCGAGCACCAGCGAACCGGTGCACACCGAGGTCACGTAACGCGCGGTATCGGCCTGGGCCTTAAGGAAGTCCAGGGTGACCGGGTCTTCCATCAGCGCGCCAACGCCCGAACCGCCGGGCACGCAGATCACGTCCAGGGCGGGGCAATCGGCGTAGGTCATGGTCGGGGTGAACACCAGGCCGGTACTGGAGGTGACCGGCGCCAGGTCCTTCCACACCAAGTGCAGCTTGACGTCCGGCAGCGAGCCCAGCACGTCGTAGGGGCCGGTAAGGTCCAGTTGCTGGATGCCGGGAAACAAAACAAAACCGATATGCAGGGTCATCAAGAACGCTCCGAGATAGGGGTGGACGGCCTCACTGTAGAGGCCTAGGCTTTGGCGAATACGCCATTGAGCCCACAAATCACGCCAATCATGACCCGAACCGTCCACGTCCTCGCGTTCCCTAATGCCCAAGTGCTCGACGTCACCGGGCCGTTGCAAGTGTTCGCCTCCAGCAATGACCTGGCGCGCCAGCGCGGTCTGCCGCTGCCTTATACCGTGTCAGTGATTGCCGCCCAGACGGAACCGGTGATGACCTCTGCCGGCCTGGCGCTGGTGGCCGAGCCGCTGCCCGCCGTCGATGCGCCGTGCGACACCTTGGTGATCGCCGGCGGCTGGGGGGTGTACAGCGCCGCCGATGACCCGTCGCTGGTGGCGTGGGTGCGCGATAAGGCCCGGCATACCCGGCGCATGACCTCGGTGTGCACCGGCGCGTTCCTGCTGGCTGCCAGCGGTCTGCTCGACGGTTGCCGCGTGGCGACCCACTGGACGCGTTGCGAGGAGCTGGCCAAACGCTTCCCGTCGCTGACGGTGGAGGCCAATCCGATTTTCATCCAGCAGGGTTCGGTGTGGACTTCCGCCGGCGTCACCGCTGGCATCGACTTGTGCCTGGCCTTGGTGGAGGAGGACCTGGGGCGCGCCGTGGCGTTGGAAGTCGCGCGCCATCTGGTGGTATTTCTCAAGCGCCCGGGTGGGCAATCGCAATTCAGCGCGACCCTGGCCCTGCAAGAGGGCGGCAGCCGCTTCGCCGAACTGCATGCGTGGATCGCAGAACACCTCACCCTCGATTTGAACATCGCCACCCTGGCCAGCCAGGCTGGCATGAGCGAGCGTAGCTTTGTGCGCCACTACCGCGCCGAAACCGGCCAGACTCCCGCACGCGCTGTGGAGCTGATCCGTGTCGAAACCGCGCGCCGGCAATTGGCCGACAGCAGCGCCTCGATCAAGCGCATCGCCGTGCAGTGCGGTTTTGGCAGCGAGGAAACCCTGCGCCGCAGCTTCCTGCGCGCCCTCGACGTGACGCCCCAGGCCTATCGCGAACGCTTCAGCGCGCCGGTCTAGGCGAGCAACTCCAGCAGCGCATCCAGGGTCGCCTGCGGTGCCTCCTGAGGGATGTTATGGCCCACGCCGGGCAGCACGCGGCGCTGATAAACGCCGCTGAAGTGCACCGCGTCTTCATCTTCCTCAGAGGGCGGCCCCACGCCGTCGTCGGCGCCGCATAGGGAAATGCAAGGCACCGTGATCGACGGCTGTTGCGCGAGGGCCTGTTCAATCGATTCCAGTGCGGGATCGCCGGGCGCATACATGAAACGGTGACGATACGAGTGAATCACCACCTCGACAAAATCCGGGTTGTCGAACGAAGGCGCCGTCTGCTCGTACAGGCTCGGGCCTGCGGACCAGGTCGGCGACCACAGTGACCACAACAGTTCACACAATTCACGGCGGTTGGCGGTCAAGCCGTCGACGCCGCGCTGCGTGTGAAAGTAGTACTGGTACCACAAGCGATGCTCGGTTTCGGGCTGGCGTGGCGCGGTGGACTGGGCAATGTCCTGAATGTTGTAGCCATCCCCGCTGACCAGCGCGCGCACCCGTTGCGGCCACAGTGCGGCGACGATGCACGCGGCGCGCCCACCCCAGTCGTAGCCTGCCAGGGTGGCGCGGGGGATCGCCAGCGCATCCATGAAATCCAGCAAGTCCTTGGCCAGCGCTGCCTGTTGCCCGGAGCGCAGCACCTGATCGTGGATAAACCGCGTCGGGCCGTAACCGCGCAGGTATGGGACCAGCACACGGTAGCCGCGCTCGGCCAGCGGCGGCGCGATAGCGTCATAGGCGCGCGGGTCGTAGGGAAAGCCATGCAGCAAAATCACCGGCTCGCCGTCCAGGGGGCCATGAGTTTCATAGGCGATGTCGAGCATGGACGTGCGCGCGTACAGCAGTGGAGCGAGGAGGGCCATGGGAAGGTTCCTATGGGTGGTTCGGGTTCTGCCCACTGTAGTTCAAAGGCCAGCGGCGGGCAGCGTGGCGCTGCTCGCCCTGTGCAGGTTTTACGGTTGCCACACAGTCTTGGCGCCACTGAGCTTACGGTCCAGAAACGTGGCCGCGCTGATCAAGGCCAAGTGGCTCAACGCCTGGGGCGTGTTGCCCAGGTGGCGCGCCTGGTTGTCGAACTCTTCGGCGTACAGGCCCAGTGGGTTGGCGTAGCGCAACAGTTGCTCGAACTCCAGGTGGGCTTTTTCCACCTGGCCGGCGCGGGCCAGGCATTCGACGTACCAGAACGAGCACGCGGCGAACGCACCTTCGGTGCCTTGCAGGCCGTCGATCTGGCTGTCGTCGTTGCGATAGCGGTAGACCATGCCGTCGCGCACCAGGCTTTTCTGAATCGCCTCCAGGGTGCTCAGCCAGCGCGGGTCCGTGGCCGCGACGAAGCGCACCAGCGGCATCAACAGCATCGAACCGTCCAGCGCGGTGCTGCCGATGTACTGCACAAAATGCCCGCGTTCTTCGTTCCAGAAGTTGCTCCAGATATCGGCGTAGATCGCTTGGCGAGTCTGGTCCCAGCGCGCGAACGGTGCCGGCAGCGAGCGCTTGGAGGCCAGACGGATCGCACGATCCAACGCCACCCAGCACATCAGGCGCGAGTGCAGAAAGTGGTGTTGCTCACCGCGCATTTCCCAGATGCCGACATCCTTGTGGTTCCAGATTTCGCAGACCTGATCGGCAACCTCCACGGTATGTTTCCAGCCTTCGTGGGAGATGGCTTCGCCGTACTTGTTGACCAGGTAAACCGCGTCCATCAGTTCGCCGTAGATATCCAACTGAATCTGATCGAACGCTTCGTTGCCGATGCGCACCGGCGTGGCGCCGCCGTGGCCGCCGAGGTGGTCCAGCTCGGTCTCCGGCAGTTCCTGGCGACCGTCGATGCCATAGAGGATGTTGATTTTGGTCGGCTGGCCGCAGCAATCGCTGACCCGCCCCCTGAGCCAGCGCATGTAAGCGTTGGCTTCCTCGACAAAGCCCAGGCGCATAAAGGCGTAGACGGTGAACGAGGCGTCGCGGATCCAGGTGTAGCGATAGTCCCAGTTGCGCTCGCCGCCCGGGGTTTCCGGCAGGCCGAAAGTGGCGGCGGCGATGATCGCGCCGTGCCGGCGCGAGGTCAGCAGTTTGAGCGCCAGGGCCGAGCGGTTGACCATCTCGCGCCAGCGCCCGCGGTAGGTGGATTGGGCGATCCAGCCGCGCCAGAACTTCAGGGTGTGGGCCAAGGCCAGGTCGGTGCAGCCGCCGTCTACCCGTGGGTCGTCCTGGCCACCGAGTACGAACTCGGCCGTTTCTTCCTGATTCAGGGTGAAGGTGGCCACGGCTGCGTTGTCGTCGAGCTGCAACGTCTGGCTGCCGGACAACCGCAGGCCGGGTTGGCCCTGGGCGGTGAAGCATACGGTGCCGTTGTCGAGGCCGGCGTGGGTCGGCGTTCGCCCATAGTCGTGACGCACTGCGCAACGCAGGTGCAAAGTGGCACTGCCGCTGACCACTCGCACGCGGCGGATCAGCAGCGGCAGGTCGTCGATTTCTTCGCTGATAGTCAGCAGGTCGGTGATTTCCACCACGGCAGTGTCGCTGAGCCAGCGGGTTTGCAGAACGTTGGTGTCGGGCAGGTAGATCTGCTCGCGGCGCGCGTTGGGCAGGTCTGGGGTGAGTTGGAAGGTGCCGGCCTCGGGCGAGTCCAGCAGTGCGCAAAAGATCGACGGGCTGTCAAATTCCGGCCAGCAGAAAAAGTCGATGCTGCCTTTGTCGTTGACCAGGGCGGCGCTGCGCATATCGCCGATGATGCCATGGGCATCGATGGCGCTTTGGGGTTCGTTTTTAAGATCAACCATTGTCGCGAAACTCCGGATACAGGCTCATGCCGCCATCGATAAACAGGGTGCTGCCGACCACATAGTCGGAGGCGTCGCTGGCCAGCCACACCACGGCGTTGGCCACGTCCTCCACGTCACCCACGCGCCCGTAGGGAATCAGTTTGAGCAACTCTTTTTGCGCCGCGCCTTCGGTGGCGGCGCGGTTGATGGCGGTGCGAATCGCCCCCGGCGCGATGCCGTTGATACGGATGCGCTGCTCGCTGACTTCCTGGGCGAGGGTGCGCATCAGCATCTCCACGCCGCCTTTGGATGCCGCGTAGTTCGCATGCCCGGCCCAGGGGATCACTTGGTGCACCGAGCTCATATGGATAATTTTGCCCGCCGCTCGCGACACGCCTTCGCGTACGCCTTGGCGCTTGAAGATGCGCACCGCCGCACGGGCGCAGAGGAATTGCCCGGTCAGGTTCACGCCGATGACCGCGTTCCAGTCGTCGAGGCTCATGTCGACGAAGGCGGCGTCCTTCTGCATGCCGGAATTGGCCACCAGGATGTCCAGGTGCCCGAAGGCGTCGAGGGTCTGGGCGAACAGCCGTTCCACATCGTCTTCCTTGGAGACATCCGCGCCGATGGCAATCGCCCGGCCACCTTCGGCATTGATCTGCGCCGCCAATGCTTCGGCGGGGGCGGCCTGGGCGTTGTAATTGAGCACCACCGCGGCGCCGGCTTGCGCCAGGGCTTTGGCCGCACCGGCGCCGATTCCGGAACTGGCGCCGGTTACCAGCGCCACTTGTTGCTCCAACGAGATATGCATGCACACCCAGCCTTTGATTCGTGAGTTCAGTTAGCTGACTGATGGCACACAAGGGAAGTTCAGATGCCTGGATTCCGGCGCTTACGGATTAAAGCTTATCTGATATAAAAATTAAAATATAAATAACTAGATGGTATTAACAAGCCGGCTAAAAGCGTTTGACAGGATTTTGCGCCCCGTGTTTTATAGGGACACCTCAATCCGCTCCGCTGGTAGTTCAGAAGTCATCGCGGAGTTACCTATAAGAGATGCCCATGTTTTCATTGGCCGTTATAGGGGAACTACCAGATCAGGGGCCGGCGCCTGTCCGTATTGGCTTGCCTATGTCAGTGATCTTCAATGGCAATGATGTCGTCGTGCACATTGGAGTTGTCACCCTGTCTGCAGTACGCTCCCTGATTATTAATTACGTGCTCATGCGTAAGTTGTTTGCTTGTTTTGCAGCCTTGAACACCCAACGGTTATACGTGGGGGCATGCTTAGTTCATCGCTGTTGATAAGTACCCGCTGTCGTCCCTGTCATTAAATAACCCTTATCCGAGGAGGATGTGTCGTGGGCACTCCGGGTTACTTAGAACAACTAAAAAGTCATGACCCTCGTTCAGAGTTGTGGTGGGATTCATCCCCCGTGTTGTATGCCCCCCATAAACACTGCTTGCTGGATAAGTACCCAACGGTAGCTGCATATATCGAGCGGTTGATGCCGGATGATTGGTGCCAGTCGCGAAGTTTCAGCAGCGTGACCACTAACCCGCGTCTGGTGACTGCGGTGATTCTGGACAGACGGGAATACGGGGCTTCACGCGTTGATCAGAGCAATCTGTCGCCTGAGGCGTTGCACAAAAAGTTGTACGACGAAGTAATTATCGACGGTGCGTCGGCGCTCAAAACCCTGTGGGAGCAATCGTTACACGCTGAGGGCTGGATGTGCGCTCAGGTGGAGCCGAGCGACGTGCGCTGCGCCCAGCGCATGACCGCCCGCGGCATGGAGCTGCATCACCTGGCACCGAACGTGATGGTCAAGGTGCCGGGCAGCCAGGAAGGTTTGGCGAGCGTCGAGCACCTGGTGGCGCGAGGGGTGTCGATCAACATCACCTTTTGTTTTACGGTCTCGCAGTTCCAGGCGGGTTTGCAGGCCATTGAGCGTGGCCGACTCAGTGCGCGCAGCCATGGCATCGATACGCGCCATTGCAAGTACGTGATTACCTACATGATCGGGCGCTTTGGCTGTCAGCCCGAGTTCGCCCAGCAAGCCGCCGCCCGCAGTATGGCGCTGGCACCGCAGGAATTGCGCTGGGCCGAACTGCTGATTTACGAGCAGATCCAGGCCCTGGTGGCCGCGTCGCGCGTGCCGGTCCACACCTTGCTGTCGAGCCTCAAAATCGACGTCGATGCGCGTGGCGACCAGCATTGCTGGCACCTGGAACGCACCGGCCTGAGCGCCACCTACTACACACTCACGCCGGAGATGGTGGCGTTTCTAGTGGAGCGCGAAAGCCGTGGCCAACCCGTGCTGCCCGCCCATGCGCCGCTGCAGGTACCGCCTGCGACGTTCGCCAAGTTGATGCGGATTCCGTACTTCTACCAAGCCTATTTGCTCGACAGCATCGCGCCGCAGGACTTCGCCCGCCATGCAGCCTTTGTCACCGCCTGCAACGAGGCCAACGCCGCGCACCGGCGCCTGACCGATCACTGTGTTCGCCTGTGCGCCGCGGCCCAGCCCTCCAGACGCTCGATCAACGAAATTCTGGCGACCGAATATGGGAGCGTGGCATGAACCAAATGGTTGCCTTATGGGCACACCCGCGCTCGCGTTCCACGGTGCTGGAACGCGTATTTATCGAGCGCGGGGACTTCGAAGTCTTCCATGAGCCTTTTGCTCATGGGGCATTTTCCGCCGATTCCAGCATTCCTTCGGACGACTGGGATCATGCTTTTCCCACGACTTATACGGCGATCAAGCAACGGCTGATCGAAGCGGCAAGCCGTTCCCCGGTGTTTCATAAAGATATGTGTTACCACTGCCTGGAGGAGTTGAAGGTCGACGTCGACTTTCTCGCCTGCCAAGACAATGTATTTATTATCCGCGAGCCGGTCAGCAGTATTGTTTCCCACCACCGTATATACCCGGATATGCCGTTACAGGCGATTGGGTATAAAGCGCAGTACGAGATCTTTTGTGTGCTGAAAAAGCTCACCGGTAAAGTACCGTATGTGATTAATGCCGATGATCTGGCCGCCGATCCGCAACACGTTATACGTAAACTCTGTGATTATTTGAATATTGAGTTTCTGCCTCGCGCTTTGTCTTGGAAGCGCGAATGCCCGCCGCAATGGAAGATGTGGAGACGTTGGCATGTGACCGCCGAAAACAGTGAACGGATTATCGCACCTGATAAACAAGGTATGGATATAACGCTATTCGAACAGTGCGCAAAATTAAAAAGCTTATATGACTATCACCGGCCGTTTTACGAGCGCATGAACGCGTTTTGTCAATAAGGAGCCTGACATGCAAAAGTTAATAGTGACCGGCGCCGCCAATGGGATTGGTCGAGCGACGGTGGAGAAAGCCATTGAAGGCGGCTATTTCGTGATCGGCACCGATAAAGATGCCGCAGGCTTGAAGGCACTGACCCATCGCTATGGCGACGATGTACTGGACACCCAGGTCGCGGATTTCACCGACGACGCTGTGATCAAGCGCTTTATTCCCGAGATATATGCACGCCATCAGTCTATTTACGCCTTGATCAACAATGCGGGGATCTATCACGGCAAAAGCATCTACGCCTATTCCGACGACGAAGTGGACGACATCCTCAACGTCAACCTCAAAGCCTTGGTCTATCTGTCCAAGGATTTCGCCGAGCGGGAAATGCGCCATGAAGCCTCGCGCTGCATCGTCAATATAGCTTCGGTGGCCGGCGAGGTGGGCAGTTGCGATGCGCTGTATGGCGCCACCAAAGCGGCAGTGATCGGCCTTACCAAGGCTAACGCTTGGAATTTTGCACCCTTTGTGCGGGTGAACGCCGTGTCGCCGGCTCTGATCCACGACACTGCTATCTACGACCGGATTCCGACCTACCGGCGCGACGAATACGCGCGTCAGGAGATTCTCAAGCAACCCATCCTGCCCGGCGGCGTAGCGGACATCATTCTGTTGGTGATCAGCGATGCCATGCGGCATATCACCGGCCGGGTCATCCCCGTCGACAATGGAGCCTACCCACGGTGAGCCCATCCACGCGCAAAAAAAAGCTGTTGCTGGTAGGCGCCGGCAACCTCTGCCTGCAGATCCTCAAACTGCTCGCGCCGAAGAATGCCTTCGAATTTGTGGTGCTGGGGCGCAATGAGGACGCCACCGTGCGTCTGTGCAACCTGGTGGCGCTGTCGTGTGCGCAGTTGGAGCAGTTCGTCGCGATCAGGCCGGTGATCGCGGATTTGACCGATATCGACCGCGTCGCCCAGGTGCTGCGGGACGAGGCACCGGACATACTCGTCAACTGCGCGTCGCTGCAGTCGTGGCGCGTCATCACGGCGTTGCCCAAGCGCTCGTTCGAACAACTCGACCAGGCGCAGTTCGGTCCCTGGTTGCCCATGCACCTGACGCTGATGCACAACCTGATGCGTGCGGTAAAAGCCTCAGGCATCGTCACTCGCACCGTAAATGCGGCTTTTCCCGATGCGGTCAACCCGATTCTGGCCAGGGTCGGCCTGGCGCCGGATATCGGCGTGGGCAACGTGGCCAACCTGATTCCGGCGGTGCGTTTTTCCATCGCGCGGTTGCTGGAGTGTTGCCCCGCCGATGTGCAGGTTCGCTTGTATGCCCAGCACTATTTCAGCCATTACGTCCCGCGCGCAGGGTTGCCGCCACGGGCTAATTACCGTCTGTTGTACGAGGTCCGCGACCAGCCGAATGTGGCGCGGTTGCCTGCCGAAGCGATTTTCTCGGCGGTCCGCTCCGAGTTCCGGCGTCGCGGTGGCGTGGACGGGCAGTTCCTCACCGCGTGTTCAGCGGTCACGGTAATCGAGGGGCTGTTTTCCAGTACGCCTGTGCTGGTGCATGCCCCTGGCCCGCTGGGGTTGCCGGGCGGTTACCCGGTGTGGTTGCACGAGGGTCGCATCGAGGTGCAGTTCTCCAACGCCTGCCCCCATGACGACGCGGTGCGCATCAACACGATCTGTCAGAGCCAGGACGGCATCGACGAGATCCATTGCGACGGTTCGGTCACCTTCAACCCGCAGTGCATGGTCGTGATGCAGGCGATGCTGGGCTACTCGAAGAAAAACATGTCCATCGAACAATCCGCCGAGTTCGCCCGCGAGTTGGCGAGCAAGTACGCGGCGTTCAAAGCACTCAACCTGGCAGGTGCGTGATGAACCAGATGCCCAAGCAGCCGAATGGCCCCATCGCCCGTTATTCCACGCAGTACTCTGCGGATTTTGTCGAGCGCTGGGACGAGTTGATCGATTGGGAAAAACGCAAGGCGGGGGAGAGCGGGTTCTTTGAAAACCTGTTGCGCAACCACGGCGTGCAGACGGTCATCGACGTCTCGACCGGCAGCGGCTTCCACGCGGTACAGCTTAAGCAGGCCGGGTTCGACGTGGTCGCCACCGATGGCAGCCCCACCATGCTGACCAAGGCGCGCGCGAACTTCCGCCGATATGGCTTGGCGATCCCCTCCCATCATCGCGACTGGCGTGCCCTCGACCCACAGGAACTGGGGCAGTTCGACGCCGTGGTGTGCTTAGGCAGTTCGTTGTGTCATGTGTTCGAAGCCAGCGAACGCCTGGACGTCCTGCAAACCTTTCGGGCGTTGCTCAAGCCGGGCGGCCTGCTGGTAGTGGATCAACGCAATTTCTTCGCCATTCGCGCCGGCCATTTCAAATCCAGCGGCCACTACTATTACTGCGGCACCCACGTGTCAGTGAGCCTGGGCGAGGTCAACGCGCAGCTGTGCGAGTTCATCTACCGCTTTGACAACGCCGAGCAATACCGGCTGCAGGTCTACCCGTTGCTGCCCGGCGAGTTGACCCAGGAGGTGCTGGCCTGCGGGTTTTCGGAGCATGCCAGCTATGGCGATTTCCTGGCCGATTACGACATGATGCAGTGTGACTTTGTCATCCACACCGCGCTCGCCGCGCGAGGGGCGCTATGAATACGCTTGTGCAAGGCAACGCCCGGGCCCTCGATAGCGGGGTGCTGGCGGTGGTGCTCACGGGGTTCGTGGCCAGCACTTATGGGTTCGGCGTTTACCTGTTCGCCAACCTGGTGGTGGACATGCGTCGCGACCTCGGCTTCGACTACACCACGGTGGGCTTGATCACCGGTGGCGCGCAGATCGGCTTTCTGCTGTTTTCATCGGTCACCAGCGTAATCAGCCGCTATGTCGCAGGCTGGAAGATCAGCCTGGCGTCCACCGTGATGACGTCCTTGGCGCTGCTGGGGCTGAGTATCAGCAACACGATCTGGCTCTCCGGCGCGCTATTGATTCTGCTCGGCGGCTGTTCGGCGTCGGTGTACATCCCGCTGGCGGAGATCGTCACCAAAGGCTTCAGCGCCGGCCTGCGCTCACGGGTCATGGGCTTGATTTCCAGCGGCACCAGCTACGGCGTATTTATCAACGGGTTATTGGTGTCGTTTCTGACGATGCACGGCGGCTGGCGCGGGATTTGGCTGACTGCCGGGCTGATCTCGCTGACGCTTTGCGTGGTGGCCTGGTACCTGTTGCGCAACCTGGCGACGAGCGAGGAGGGCGACGCAGCCGGGGAGCCCGGGCAGACGTCTGACCGCCACGCGCCCTGGCTGAGCCGTTCTTTGTACCTGACGTGGGGCATCGCCTTTCTCAATGGCATGGCGTTGCTGCCGTTCCAGACCTACCTGGCGCCCTACCTGCGCGACGAGTTGGGGGTGTCGGTGCAAGACACCGGTTTTATCTGGACCACCCTCGGCGCCGTGGGCATGGCTTCGGGCTTTCTGCTGGGGTGGCTGGCCGACAAAGCGGGCGTGCGCACCTCCCTGGCTCTGTGTTTCATTAGTGCCGGGGTGGCTGCAACGCTGGTGTTTACGTTTAACAACCTGCCGTCGTTTTACCTGGCGGCGTTTTTATTTGCGCTGGCGTTTTATCCGATCTTCGGGCTGGTGCCCAGTTACATCGGGCAAATCGTGCCGGTCAGCCGGCTGACCCAGGCGTTCGGCATCGCCAATGTGCTGATCGGCTTGGGTGGGGTGTGCGGCAATTTCCTGGGGGGCTGGTCGAGGGACCTCAGCGGCTCGTTTTCCCACGTCTACTGGGTGGTGGCGCTGCTGCTGTTCGGGCAATGCGCAATGGTGTTGCTCTTGGGTAAGCGGGAGTAGCGCTGCCTGCGACCTGGAAAAACGCGGTACTCTGCGTGCTTGCAGCGAGGCCGTATTTTCCCAGGAGCAGGCATGTCGCATTTTACTGGCTCTGCGAACTCGATCCGCCTGATTGGTGGCGCCCTGGTATTGGACTTTATCAATACCACCAACGGACGACGCCCTGGCACGACGCTCAAGGTGATGGAGGAACGGCTCACCAGCTTTCCATTCTTCTTTGAATGGGCGCTGCATGCGTCGCTGGTCTCGCCCCATGAGTTTGAACATTACAAGCCCATGGTATTTGAGTGGCCTATTGCCTATCAGCCGAACCTGGAGGCGGTGATTGCCTTCAGAGAATGCCTATACGCGGTGTTTTACCCGCTGGCGCTGCATCAGCCCATCCCCGATGAGGCGTTGGCGCAGATCAATCTGACCTTCCAGCAAGGTGTGGCCTGGCGCGAGCTTCGGGCGGTCGACGGTCAACCTGCCTGGCTCTGGAAGCCCTGTACGTCGGCCCAGGAACTGACCACGATGCTGCTCGGGCGCCTGGCGATCGACGCCACGCAATGGTTGGTACCCGGTGCGCTGCAGGGTTTGAAGTGCTGCGGCGCCCATGACTGCGATTGGATATTTCTGGATATTTCCAAGAACAAGCAGCGCAGATGGTGCCAGATGAGCGTGTGCGGCAGCCGGGAAAAATCCAGTCGACTCAAGCACGGCAGGCCGCCTTAGTCGTCGCGCGGTCAATCACGACGGATAGCAATTGCTCCACTTAATAGGAAGCATTACTATTCACGCCCCGCCTACCCAGTGCCTTCGCGATGATCCCTCAGCCGCCCCGCAGAACAGGCTTTTTCGAGCACTATGAAGAGTTGATCGGAACCTGGACGCGTCGCTTGAGAAACCGTCAGCAAGCCGAAGATCTGGCCCATGACACCTTCGTACGGGTGCTGGAGTCCAGGTCCGCCGATGTGCAGCAACCGCGCGCTTATCTGCATCAAACTGCGCGCAACATTGCGGTGGACGCTTATCGTCGTGACGACCGCCGCGACGCCGTATCAGTCGATGCCTTCGTTCAATGCTCACCCCACGCCGGCGATCCGGAGCATGTCATGCACGCGATCCAGTTGGCGGACTCCATCGAACGGGCACTGGCCGAATTGCCGCTCAACTGTCGGCGGATCTTCATTTGGCAGAAAATCGAGGGGCTCACCCAGCAGGAAATCGCCGAACGCCTGGGGTTGTCTAAAAACATGGTGGAAAAGTATATGATCCGCACGCTGCGGCATCTGCGCGACCGCCTGGACGCGCCGACGCCATGACTCGTATCGAAACAGGATCTTCCGCGATGGACAACCGTGCCCGTGAAGAGGCCGCGCAGTGGTTCGCGCGCGTGCAGGACGGCGAACTGAGCCCCGAGCAAGCCCGGCGGTTCGAGGCGTGGTGCGCAGAACATCCAACCCATCAATACGAATTCGACGTGCTGCAAGGCCTGTGGCGGGCCGCCGACCTGCTGCCCGAGGCGCGCTGGCAGGCGTTGTGCGAAGCGCCGGCCGAACGGCCTCGCAAGCCTGCGCTGTGGCGTTATGCGGTGGCGGCCAGTGTCGTCGCGGTCGCCGTGGGCCTGGGCTTGTTCAGCGGGCTCGATCATTCCAAGGTCTACCGCGCCGAATTCAGCACCCGTCTTGGGGAGCATCGCCAAGTGGCCTTGCCGGACGGTTCGCTGATCGACCTCAACAGCCGCAGCGTGGTTGCGGTGACATACGAAAAAGCCCGGCGCGGCATTGAACTCAAACAGGGCGAGGCGATGTTCAGCGTCGAACACGACAGCAGCCGCCCCTTTGTGGTGGCCGCCGGGGCGGGGCGGGTCACGGTCACCGGCACCCGCTTCGATGTGCGCCGCGATGACGACCAGATTCGCGTTGCGGTCGAGGCGGGTACGGTGCAGGTCCAGGGGCGTCTGGCGCAGCAGCGGGTCACCCTGACCGCCGGCCGTGGCACCCATGTGGACCGTCAGGGCGAGGTGGCGACGGCCTACGCGGTGAACGCCGAGGAACTGACGGCCTGGCGTACCGGCAAATTGGTGTTCAACAACGCCACACTGAGCGACGTGGCCCGGGAAGTGTCGCGCTACCGCGAGCAACCGTTGCGGGTCAGCGCGCCCGCCGTGGCCAACCTGCGCCTGACCAGCGTATTCAAGGCCAACGACACCGACGCCTTGCTCAAGGCCTTGCCGCGCATCCTGCCGGTGGCCCTGCGTACGTTGCCGGACGGTAGCCAGGAAATTATTTCGCGCTGACATTCAGGTTTTTTTCCCGTTCATCGTCTTCTCCTGCAACTGCAACTGGTTTGCATTAACGGCCGCATACTTTTGCGATCACAGGACAAGGTTCGACGTGAAAAAAATCGCCCTCCACAACAATAAAATCCGCCGCTGGGTGCCCTTGGCCCTGGCGCTCGCTGTCAGCGCCTCGGCCAATGCCGACGACGCAATTCACATCCAGGCCCAACCCTTGGGCGCGGCCCTGAGCCAACTCGGCCAGCAGACGTCCCTGCAAGTATTCTTCAGCCCCGAGCTGGTTGCCGGTAAACGCGCGCCTGCGGTGGACGGCAACCTCAGTGCCGAGCAAGCCCTGCGCCAGTTGCTGCAAGGCAGCGGTCTGGACTACCAGATCGACGCCGGTTCGGTGACCCTGCGCCCGCAAACCAGCGGCAGCGGTGAAGCCGGCTCACCGATCGAGTTGGGCGCCACCGATATCCGGGTCGTCGGCGACTGGCTCGGCGACGCCAATGCCGAAGTGGTGCAGAACCATCCTGGCGCGCGTACGGTGGTCCGCCGCGAAGCCATGGTGGAGCAGGGCGCGATGAATGTCGGCGATGTGCTGCGACGCGTGCCCGGCGTGCAGGTGCAGGAGGCCAACGGCACCGGTGGCAGCGATATTTCCCTCAACGTCGGCGTGCGTGGGCTGACGTCCCGTTTGTCACCACGCTCCACCGTTCTGATCGACGGTGTGCCAGCCGCGTTCGCGCCTTATGGCCAGCCGCAGTTGTCGATGGCGCCGATTTCCGCCGGCAACCTGGACAGCATCGACGTGGTGCGTGGTGCCGGTTCCGTGCGCTACGGTCCGCAGAACGTCGGTGGCGTGATCAACTTCGTAACCCGGGCGATCCCCGAGACGTTCTCCGGCGAAGTCGGCACCACCCTGCAAACCTCCGCCCATGGCGGCTGGAAGCATATCGAGAACGCCTTTATCGGCGGCACGGCCGACAACGGTATCGGCGCGGCCCTGTTGTATTCCGGGGTCAACGGCAACGGTTATCGCAACAGCAACAATGGCAATGATATCGATGACGTGATCCTCAAAACCCATTGGGCGCCGACCGATCAAGACGACTTCTCGTTGAACTTCCATTATTACGATGCCAGCGCCGACATGCCCGGCGGCCTGACCCAACAGCAGTTCGACGCCAACCCGTACCAGTCGGTGCGCGATTGGGACAACTTCAGTGGCCGCCGCAAGGATGTGTCCTTCAAGTACATCCGTCAGATCGACGACCGCACTCAGGCCGAAGTGCTGACCTATTACGCCGATAGTTTCCGAGGCAGCAACATCGCCAACCGCGACCTGAAAACCATCAGTTCCTACCCGCGTACCTACTACACCTTCGGTATCGAGCCGCGTGTGTCCCATGTTTTCGACCTAGGGCCCAGCACCCAGGAAGTCAGCGTGGGTTATCGCTACCTCAAAGAAGGCATGCACGAGCAAGCCACCAGCCTCAACCTGGTCAACAACGTGCCGACACCTGGCGGGCAGAGCGACGGTCATGTGTACCAGGACCGCACCGGTGGCACCGAGGCCAATGCGTTCTATATCGATAACAAAGTCGATATCGGCAAGTGGACGATTACCCCGGGTATTCGCTTCGAAAATATTCGCACCGAATGGCATGACCGCCCGGTGATCGCCCTGAACGGAACGCGCACTCCGGAAAAGCGTCGCGAAGTGCATAACAACGAACCCCTACCGGCCCTGAGCGTGATGTACCACGTCTCTGATGCCTGGAAACTGTTCGCCAACTACGAAACGTCGTTCGGCAGCCTGCAGTACTTCCAACTGGGGCAGGGTGGCACCGGCAACCAGACGGCCAACGGCCTGAACCCGGAAAAAGCCAAGACCTACGAAATCGGCACGCGCTACAACGACAGCGTGTGGGGTGGCGAAGTGACGCTGTTCTACATCGACTTCGCCGATGAGCTGCAATACGTCAGCAACGATGTGGGCTGGACCAATCTCGGTGCCACCAAGCACACCGGTGTCGAAGCGTCGGCGCATTACGACCTGGCCAACCTGGTCCCGCGCCTGGAAGGCCTGACCGCCAATGCCGGGTTCACCTACACCAAGGCCACCTCCGAGGGCGATGTGCCCTTCAAGGGGCGCGATCTGCCGTTGTACTCCCGCGAAATGGCGACCCTGGGGCTGCGTTACGACATCAATCGCTGGACCCATAACCTGGACGTCTATGCCCAGTCTGGCCAACGTGCCCCCGGCACCACCAGCACTTACGTGACTCAAGGCACGGCCGATGGCCAGTTCGGCGATATACCGGGCTACGTTTCGGTCAACCTGCGCAGCGGCTATGACTTCGGCCCATCCTTGTCGAACCTGAAGTTGGGCGCGGGGGTGAAAAACGTGTTTGACCAGCAGCACTACACGCGCTCCAGCGACAACAACGCGGGACTGTACCTGGGTGAACCGCGTACGTTCTTTGTACAGGCCAGCGTCGGGTTCTGACCGTCGAACGCTTGGGGAATATCGCAGCTCTGCATGGGGCTGCGATTTTTTTGCCCGTTTCCTACAGGTGCTGCGTGCATCTGATTGTCCGATCAGGAACCGATTCCGACATCCCCGCCACAGATGGGCTAGCTGCCGCGCTTCGACGCGCCGTCGCACTGGCAGGCTGAATATCACGCCCCCTTGTGTTGGAGAACAATATGTCGGTATCGACACTTGATAAATCCTTGTCTGCTTCGCCTTCCCGTGACCGTTTACAGGACAGTCCCAAAACCGACGTCAAGGCCCGTCGCCCGGCGCCTGAGGCCCTGTCCTTTTCGGACCGCAACATGACCAACGTCAGTTTCTCTTCGCGGGAAAACAAGGCCGGTCCCGTTTTCGGCGACCCGCAGCCGCCGACGGAGCGCCATTATCCTGCGTCTCCCGGTATGCACCACAGCATGACGGCCATGCGTCCAGGCTTCATGGACCCGTTCCGACACTGGATGCACACTTGCTTCGGTTGGCCTCGGCCGCCACACCGTCCGTGCTGGGGCAATCCTCCGCCACGGCCGCAGCCTGGTTACGGTAACCCGCCGCCACGCCCAGACCCCACCATCGGTAAACCCTACCCCACGTGGCCGGGCCGGCCTGATCCGCAGTACTCGCTCAAGAGCAATGAACAATTGGCAACGCAGTTGCGCGGTAACTTCAAAGCTTTCATGGACTCTAAAAATCCCGGTTTCGTCAGCATCGACAGCATTCAGGCGATGGCCGAAAGAGGTTGGTCCCCGTTTCCCCGCGTCAACGATAACATTCGCCTGGCCAAGGAAATGCTGCGCCGTCCGGAACTGCTGAGCGCCCTCGACCGGCACAGCTCCACCGGCGCACTGGACGGTCTAATCGATCGGCAAAACGTGGACCTGGTCGTCGGCGGCAAAAATTACTTCAAATATAAGTCCGACAAAGAGTTGGTCGGCGAGCTTCTCAAGCACTTCGACGAATTGAAAGACGGGCCGTCGTCTTGGGACATCGATATCCAGGATTTGAGAAACCTGGCGCGAGAGCCTTTGACCGGCGATTCTCCTAGAGACCATCTGGTGCAGTTGGCGCAGGAACTGCTCAGGCGTAACGATTTGGTCACAAGGTTGGATGACCTGGCGAGCCAAGAGTCTGACGAGCGAATCCACCTGTTTGCGCTTTTCCTGCTGCGCTCCTGACTGAGCGGCACCGCAACCCGGTTGCGGTGCCCGCCACCGTTTTGTAAGGAACTGATTACGTTGATATGCCACACAGGAAGTACCTGCCGGCGTTGATCAAACCGGCTGCTTTTCGGGCTCCGAGCCAGGGCAAACACAATGACTTCGACCTCGTCCTCGTTTCAATCACCTCATCACGGTTGTCACGAACCGTTTCGCAGCCTCCACGATGGCGATCCTGCTCGGTCAGCAGGCGCCTTGGCTTCGCCGGACTTGCAGATGTCACCGGCCCTGTATGCCGCCGAAGCACGACGCATGAAAGCCTTCGCCGGCCAGCGAAAGTTCCAGGCGCCGGTTGCCGATGATTTCTCCCGCGGCATGCTCGCGGCCGGGCAGGCTTCGAATGATGGCACCAAGTCAATCAAACTCCCGGGGCTGTTCGAGGGCCTGGCCGCTTGGTGGCGCCGCAGGCTCGGCTGAGCTAACAGGATGGCGATATTCTTCTGGTTCGGCGGTTACAAACGCTCAAATTTTACTGCATTCGACTGGTCTGCCTCGCTGGAACCAGGAGTTTCCGAGTACCACTCACTCTTCGCCTGTTGAGTCAGGTGCGTAGCGATCGACCCAATAAGTCTCGGTCCACGGAATCTTATTATGCTGGAGATAAAAAATGGCTGATTGGCTGAATAATTTGAGGCAGGTATCGCCCCATCTGAACCTGAACACAGGCAATGGTCACGCACGTTTCGGAATCGCTGAGCGAGCGACGGGCAAGTCACTCCCCCCTCAAGGGAATCAGCTTTTCGATACGCGATTCCCGAACAATGGACAGGTGCATTTTGACGCCCAAGGCTTCTATTCAGGCGGTTCGCAGGTAGGCAACCCGTATACCAGCTCGGACGACCATCTGCTGGCAACCCAACTGAATAACGTTTTTCCAATGCTCGGTGATTTCAAGAAGGATGGTCGCCTGACCCTGGGCTCCTTGGAGGCAATTGCGAAAGAGGATCCGAAAGAAAGCAAGGTGCTTGAGCGCACGATCATGCTGGCGCGGGAGATACTCAACCGTCCGCGGCTGGCCGACGCGATTGTTGCCAAGGGTGGCGAGATAACCTCGGCCAGTCTTGAAAAGGTCGCCAGTTATTCCATTGGCAATACCAATCCCAATACTCAGAGTGCCGACCCATTCCATTCGAAGACCGACGCACAGGTCGTCCAGGTGTTTAGGGGGATGTTTGATGACTTGCGGGATCAGTCGGAAGACTACAGTTTCTTTTTTGAAAAGCACCGCTACGTCAAGAAAGAAACGCTTATCGAGATGAGCAAGGACCCCGACGAAACAGACAAACAGGGCCAGGTAGTGCGCGACGCAGCCACCGGTTTTCCCAAGAAGAAATACAGCGAGCTGCAGGTCTACATGGCCAAGAACCTGGTGGAGCGGCCAGGGCTTCTGGCATCGCTGGACGGCCCCAAGGCCAATGGCACCAACATCTTCGGTAGCCACAACGACGATGGCTGGTTGAAGAACTACAGCATTGACCGTTGGTTGGAAAACGACAAGGAAGAAAAGGGACGATAAGGCTTCCTGGCGACCTATGAGCTTCTCGGTCCAATGCGGAAGCTCATGTCGTTCACACCCGCAGTATTTTTCCACTGACTGCCACTGCCACCAGCAATATTCCTATCACCAGAAAGGCCGTGGCCAGGCTGCTGCCATGGGCGATGAAGCCGATTGCAGCAGGCCCGGTCAGAATGCCGGCATACCCCAACGTGGTAATGGCCGGCACGGCAATGTGTTCGGGCATGACCTTCTGTTGCCCAACGGCGGTGTAGAGCACCGGCACAATATTCGAGCATCCCGCCCCCACCAATGCGTAGCCGAGCAATGCGACCTCCCAGGCAGACGACAACGTGGCCAGGAAGATACCACTGGCGGCCAGCACGCCACCCACAATAATCACCTTCTTCGCGCCCAAGCGCCGCACGATGGCGTCGCCGGTCAGGCGCCCGGCCGTCATGGTCAGGGCGAAGGCTGCGTAGCCCAGGCCGGCGTAGGCCTCGTCCAGGCCACGTTCGGCGCTCAGGAACACCGCGCTCCAGTCCAACACCGCACCTTCGGCCAAAAACACGATAAAGCACAGACAGCCGATAAACAGCACTACACCATGGGGCACCGCAAACGCCGGTCCTGAACTTTCGCTGCCATAAGGCAATAAATGCGGCCCAGCCTTGAGCAGCGCCGCGAGCGTGATCACGATCACCACCAGCGTCGCCTGCAGCGGTGTCAGCCCCATCCCCAGCAAACCGGCAACGCCTGCCGCGCCGACAATCCCGCCCAGGCTGAACAAACCGTGAAACCCCGACATCATGGTTTTGCCGCTGGCCCGTTCGACGATCACCGCCTGCAGGTTCACCGTGGAATCCACGGTGCCAAGCCCGGCGCCAAACAAAAACAACCCGACGATCAATAACGGGATCGAGCTGACCGTGGCCAGCAGCGGCAAGGCCAGGCAGATCATGATTGTGCCGGCGGTGAGTACACGTCGACAGCCAAACCGCGATGCCAGCGCACCCGCCGCCGGCATCGCGATGATCGAACCCACCCCCAGGCACAACAGCAGCAGACCCAGCGTGCCCTCACTCAGTCCCGCGCGAGCCTTGGCGTACGGCACCAGCGGTGCCCAGGCGGCAATGCCGAAACCGGCGATAAAAAAGGCGATGCGGGTCGACATTTGCTCCAGTCGCCCGGGAACCACGGGCGCTGAGGTAGGGATGGCTGTCATGAAAAGTCCTTGGTTTTGCGTTCAACGAACGATGTCCGACGCGACATCCTTGCACATCAGGCCCTCGCGAGCGAGCTGGGTTCCCCAAGCAGCATTGAGCGTGAATTTTCTTTTTACAAACCTGGAACGCAATTGGCGATGAACGCCACATAGGTGTTATCGCTTCCGTAGGAGGCGTTCTGGAAGGTGTGTAATCCCCGCACTAAGTGATGATCCCCGGGCTTTGTGCGGTGGATTACCACCTTCCAGGCCGCTTCGCACAAATGCGTCGTTCTGTAATACGCTGCTGCTCCCTATGTAGGAAACCGGATGGACTAACCGATGACAATGCGCAGGCGGGCGACAGCATGACTCAGTTCTACGATGCCCGAGGCAATGTGTATGGCGTGGTCAGCCCGGCAGCGCTCCGGCGTCAGGGCGTTCAGCTACCCGACGACCCCGTCCAGGCCGCGCTTACGCGCAAAACCTGGGCCGCTTTGGCCATCGCGTCCGAATGCGGTTGGGGCTCACTGCCGCGTCCAGCGAATGCCAAGGCCCATCGATGCGATGGCTTGCTGGTCGGCCCGTTTCAGAACGAGCCGCCATTTGACCTGTTGATCGTTAACACCGACGGTTC
Source organism: Pseudomonas rhodesiae (assembly GCF_013285305.1). Lineage (NCBI taxonomy): Bacteria > Pseudomonadati > Pseudomonadota > Gammaproteobacteria > Pseudomonadales > Pseudomonadaceae > Pseudomonas > Pseudomonas rhodesiae. The sequence goes on from NZ_CP054205.1 coordinate 2,316,290, forward strand.
CCTGGCCGAGCGCAGTGGCAATGGTTTGACGATTTTTGCCCAGGCACTCACGGATCAGGGCTTGATGACCGACACATGTGAGTTGCGCGTGCACCATGACCAGCCCGACGGGCACTCGCCTGTGGCCACGCACATCGCCCCCGCCGTGCATGACCACACTGCAGGGTTCTGGCTGACCCTGGGCGTACCCGAGTTCGGGCCATCGGCGGTTGGCGCGCAAGGGGTAGAACCGGTGCTGCTCGGTGACGCTGAACTGAGCCAGGTGGACGCGCTCGCGGCCATCAATCCGAATTGGACCCACAGTCAGTTCGTGCGCGTGGGCAACCCCCATTGCGTGACCTTGGTCGATCGCGTTGCCGACCTGCCGGACAACGGGCCAATGCAGCAACCTTCCTTGTTCGCTCCCCTACAGGCCATTGCCTTCGCCCCGCCGATGGGCGGCGGTCAGCCGTGCATGGCTGGAGTTAACTTGCAGTGGGCCGCCAGGCTCCCCGGCAATCGTATGGCGGCGCGAGTGTTTGAACGTGGTGAAGGCCCCACGGCGTCCTCTGGAACCAGCGCCAGTGCGGTGGCCTGTGCGGCATGGCGAGCGGGCTGGGTAGAGGCCGGCGACGTCGCAGTGGTCATGCCGGGTGGTACTGCGCCAGTACGCTTGCAAACCCACGACCATCGGCTGCTGAGCGTCAGTCTGTTCGGGGCTGCACGGCGCCAGGTCTGAGGGTTTCATTGAGCTGACGTCTATAAGTGGACGTCAGTTTCTTCTTAATTAATTAACTTGTTTTCGCAAGTTGGTGTAGGCCCTTTCGTGCACTTCGGAAGTAGTACTTTGTCGCGATTTATTATTTTGTAAAAGACACTTCCATTACCTCCGTACGAAACTTCTTTTTTATTTTCCAATAGTCGATTTTTGCCTGAAATCGCTAAGCTTCAGGGCTCTGGCTCAAACTCTTTCGCCAGGTTCTCGACGTTCAGTGGCGGGGTTTCAGTCCACTGATCAATTCAGTTGGGTCATAACCAAAGCGGGTAACAACGGATGGTTAACGCGTTTGTTTCTTCAAGTTTTAAATTGATTCTCCCAGGCGTAAATACCGACTTTCAGGTGCTGGCGTTCAACGGTCAGGAGGTACTGGATCAACCGTTTTTCATTCAAGTACAAGTGACCAGCGAAAACCCGTCGCTGGAGCTTGAGGCATTGCTGCACCAGCCCGCCTACCTGGATTTCGGCGACGCTGATCAAGGCCTGCACGGTCAGGTATACGCCGTCGGTCGCGATGACCCTGGCCGCCGATTGACCCGCTATCACCTCACCTTGGCGCCGCGTCTGGCCTGTCTGGCCCATCGCTGCGATCAACGGATTTTCCAGCAACGCAGCGTGCCCCAGATCATCGCCGCGGTGCTTGAGTATCACGGCATCCTGGCCGATGCCTACCGGTTCGAATTGGGCCCGGTGATCTATCCGCCGCGTACGTTCTGTGTGCAGTACGCGGAGACCGACCTGCATTTCATCCAGCGGCTGTGCGAGGAGGAGGGGATTCATTACCACTTCCGCCACAGCGAGCATGCCCATGTGCTGGTATTCGGTGATGACCAGACGGTGTTTCGACGTCTGCCCACGCAACATTATTCGGCCAGCGGCGGGCCCGAGGCGTCGACGCGGGTTATCCAGCGGTTCGATGTGCGCCTGTCCACCCGCAGTCGGCAAACAGTGCGGCGCGACTACGACTTTGAACATCCTTCTCTGCGCCTGCAGGACAGCGCAAGTATCGAGCCCGCGCACCGGCTTGAGGACTACCGTTATCCGGCAGGATTTACCGGCCATGTTCGCGGTGCACAACTGGCCCGTCGCGGCCTGGAGCGCCATCGCAGCGACCGGCATCGTGTCTTGGGCAGGAGTGATCAGCCGCTCCTGCGCAGTGGGCACTTTCTAGAGTTGCAGGATCATCCGGACCCGTCCTGCAACGATCTGTGGCTGATCACCTCGGTCCGTCATGAAGGCTATCAACCCCAGGTGCTGGAAGAAGCCGGCGTTGATGCCGAGCGGTTTCAGGGTTACCGCAATCGTTTCACCGCGATCCCCTGGCGTTCGACGTATCGACCTCCGCTCAAGCATCCCAAACCCACCATCAACGGCAGCCAGACCGCTACCGTGACCGGGCCGGCAGGGGAGGACGTGCATTGCGACGCCTATGGCCGGATCAAAGTGCGTTTTCACTGGGACCGTCTGGATAAGAGCGATGATAAAAGCAGCGGTTGGGTGCGGGTGGCATCGGGTTGGGCGGGCGATGGGTTCGGCGCCACGATGGTCCCACGGGTGGGCATGGAGGTGGTGGTGACCTTTCTGGAGGGCGACCCGGACCAGCCATTGATCACCGGCTGTGTGCCCAATGCGCTGCACATGCCGACCTACCCCTTGCCGCAGCACAAGACCCGCAGCGTCCTGCGCAGCCGCAGTTCCCCGGGCGGCGGCGGCTTCAATGAAGTGTTCGTGGAGGACCGGCGCGGCGATGAACTCATTTACCTGCGGGCCCAGCGGGATCTGGAGCAACGGGTCGGCCATGACAGCCGCCTGGAGGTAGCGGGCGAGCGGCATGAAACCATTCACGGCTTGAGTTCGACTCGCCTGGAACATGAAGCGCACCAGCACATCGCCGGCGACCGCAAGGTGGTGTTGCAGGCCAATGACCACCTGCGTGTGCACGGCAGCCGCCACGTCCACGTTGACCGAAACCTGGTCATTGAAGCGGGGCAAGAACTCCATCTCAAGGCGGGGGCCAGCCTGGTCATCGATGCGGGCGCTCAGTTGAGTCTCAAGGCTGGAGGGGAACACTTGGTGATCCAGGCCGGCGGCATTTTCAGCAGTCGTCCCATTGTGCTGGGCGGCAGCCCTGCTATCACGCGATCGGCCACGCCATTGGCACCGGGCGAGGATATTGCAGCAGCGCCCGCCCAGGTTGACGGTCCGAAGATGTCCCCCATTCAGGGCATGATCATGAGCCTGGCCAAACAGTTGGGCGCGGACTTTTGCCCGGTGTGCACAGGCTGTGGCGAAGGTGTATGCGGTCTCAACGGGAGGGCGGCGTGATGGATAACCTGGCTCACCATTGGATGGCTCGCCAACAGCAGGCAGGGCGGCGATTGTGCCTGATGCTGGAGGGGGCAAGCCAAGCGTGCCAGTCGCTGTTGGCGGTGCGCAGCGTGTCGCAGTACCGCAGCCTTTACGCCCAGACCTCCCTGGCGGAATTGGCCGCGACAGGGCCTGTGGTCTTGCTGCTGGATCGCGTCGGCGAGCCCGCGCTGCTCAGCCTTCTGCTAACGCCACAGATGAACTGGGGCTGGCTCGGCAGTATGGCAAGCGCGGACCTGACTGACCTGACACAGCACTGGCGCGATCGGTTGCTCATCGGGCCGCAGGGGGATCAGGCGCTGTACCGCTTTTATGACAACCGCACCCTTGCACGGGCCCTCGACCATTTGGCGCCGGAGCAGTGGCCGCCATACCTCGGTCCGCTGATCAGCGTGTGCTATTGGCATGAGCAGCGCTGGCATAGCGCCGACAACCCAGCGCCCGGCGAGTACCCAGTACCCGATCCTGCGCCGTGGCTGAGCACGCCCAACCCGCAAGCCGACGCCATCCTGCACGCCAATATCCTGCGTTATCTGCTCGCCGAACACAGCGAGGACCTGGCGGCACTGTTCCAATTCCAAGACCCGCGAGTCTGGCTTTCACAGGTGCTGGAACAAGCGCGCGCTTGGCAATGGAACCGGCCGCAACAGCTGGAGTTCCTGGTGGTACGGCGCTTGGAAGAAGCCACTCGCGCCAGCAAGGTGCACTGGCCGCCCATGGCCGGAGAATTACCTGAAGACCACTTTCAACGGGTGGTGAAGCAATGGCGTTCAATGGGGAAAGCCGATGAGTAAACGAAGGTGGTGCGCACTGTTGGCGCTGAGTATGAGCGGGCTCGTGGGCTGCACGATGAAACCGCTGGACAGCTTCACGCTGGAAGTGGATTTGCCGGCGGACTTTGAACTTAAAACCGCCGCCAACTACGGGCCCGCGACAGGCGAAACCTGCACTCTACCCAGGCGTCGAGGTAAACGGCCCGAGCGGAAGGTTTTTTTTACCGACTACAAGCCGGTGGCCAGCCGGGTGAGCTATGAGCTGCCGTTGGGTGAAAGGGTGGAAGGGTGTCCGTTGGTGTTGCGTAGTGTGGAGTTGGGTTTTACCGCAAAGTGGGGAACGAGGAGTACGGATATCGGAATGGACAGTGGCGTCATTGGTGTACGAGATTGGATGGAGGGAAACGTCCCGGGTATGCCTGGCTCGGGTATTCAGGAACTGCGAGGGGAATGTCACTGGTTATTTCGGACGGCAGGTTCACAGCACGCAATTATAAAAATTCTTAAATGCAACGAGTTGGATGCGAATCATCAACTGCTGCAGACGCGACCTGGAGGCATGGTTCAACGAGATCATTTAGCGGGAAGAACACTGAGGCTGAGAATGACGCTTACTGATAAGGAGCTGCCAGCGATTGGCGACAACTGGGTCGCTGTGCCTGGCGGTTGGAAGCGGTGCAGAGGGGTTAACTTCGAAGATCGTTATGCTTTCTGCAATGGTGATTCCGCTCACTTCAAACCTATCAAGATGCCGGATGGCCGCACGTGTGATGTGTATCCATCTTGCAATTAACCAAGGAGCTGGTCATGAGTCTGGATGCACGGAAGCAACCATTTTTTAATAACAGCAGACCTGCCTGCCCGTTGCGAGGTGACTGGGTGAGCTTTCGTTTGGTCGATGAGCTCGGAGTAGGAAGCGGCTATGGCGGATTGCCCTACACATTGCACGACAGCGCAGGGCAAAGATACGAAGGCAGACTCGATGTCGACGGATTCGCCAAACTGGAAAATATGTATTGCGGCCCCGTGGTACTTATTTTCGACACTCTCTATACCGGCGTTGATCAGCTGTATCGGCGGTTAACAGCGCGAAGCAGTTATCCGTTGCCTATTACCGAACTTCAGTTTCGGGCGGAACATACTCGATTCGCCACGCCTGATGGCAGCTGTACTGAAAATAACCCTGCTCGACAGCCGGCGACTAAGTTTTATCAAGTTGAGGTGCGCGATTTAGTCCGCCACGTTGCTCATTTACCCCCGATAGCCCCTCGTACTCATCAACCGCAACGCCATGCTCTGAAAATGCTGGCTGAGCTGGGATTCGGCGCACCTGAGCCGACATTGGCGGGAGTCGTGCTGTTTCCCAACAATCACACGGTGCTGGAAGTGCGACCGCTGCGCGCTTTACGCCCAGCTCTCTCAAGTGAAGACAGCTTTAGTGCATTGAATCTGTATCAGCTGTCGTTGATCGCGGCTTTGAGTTATTGCGATTTTGGTCAGGAACCTCCTGTAAAACCCACGGATCAAGTCCATTTTCCACTGAGTCCAAGTGTCGGCAATCTATTTGCCGAACAGCTTTCCTGCTGCGTGGAAGCCTGGAAAATTGATCCAGAACAGGTACAGCGTTTTTACCCGCTTTATGAAGAGGTGCCTTATTCGCGACGGTTTGAAATCCTTCCTTTCGATCCGCAGCTGTATCCACAAAATCGTCCCGAACTCGGTAAAGAACAGGAGCACCCCGCCAGTTTGCACTTTTTTGATGACGAAAAATTCGGTACCGATACTCAAGCGTTCATTACTCATCACGACGAGGTGATCTTGATTTCCGTGCGAGGGACGTTCAGCAGCGCCGATGCAGTGCGGGACGCAAACGCCCACCAAGTGCCTTTCGCGGATGGTATCGGCAAGGCACATGAAGGTTTTTATCAGGCTTACCGTGCGATGCGCGATTTTGTGCTGAGCTATCTCAGTCAGTTTCATATAGGGCAGCGAGTGGTCATTTGCGGCCACAGCCTGGGCGGTGCTATTGCATTGCTGTTGGCAGAGGGTTTACGCCGTATTCCTGATCGCGACTACAACATCCTCCTCTACACCTACGGCGCTCCCCGCGCCGCCGATTCCGAATTCGTCGCCGGTGCATCCGCTCTGGTCCATCACCGTATCGTCAACCATAACGATCCGGTCCCCAGCGTTCCTGCGCCGTGGATGAACACTACCGCCAAACTGTGGGTTCCCGGTGCGGTCACCTTGTTCAGCGCGCCCACGCCGGGCGGGCTGTTGTTCGCGGCCGGTCTGGTACGCGTCGGTGGCAATCCTTACCAGCACCATGGCGAACAACAGCATTTCATGCCGATCACACTGCCCGACGGCACCCCGTCCTCGGTGCTGTGGAAGCCCGGTTGTGAGTCCATTCAGGAGGCCGGGGTCAACCGTGCATTGAAACTGCATGGCGACACGCCCCTGCGTGAGAATTTCTTGAGGCAACTGTTCCAGGCGAGTCAGCACTTCATGACCGCCAGTTACATCCCGGCCGCTTGGGCCACATTACGGCGTTGGCAGCAGGCCTTGGACAGTCAGGATTCGCTGGTGACCCAGCGCGAGTACGAGCTGGTGGATCGGGCGCTGGAAACCATGCGTGAGCAATTGCGCGACAAGCGGCGTGAGCTGGACCGCAGGCCTGTGCCGAATGGGCGCAGCCATGTCCCCGAACACTATCATCAGGCCCTGAACGCCGAGATCGACCGCTTGCACACTAGCCGTGGACGCCTGGAGAGCCTGCGCTGGCGTCGCCTGGAGGCACGCGATGTGTACGGCAGCCATGCGCAGTCCGTGCACCTGCAAGGCTGCCTAAACCGTTGGTTCAGCCATCGTGAAAACCGCGAGTCGCCGCCAGTGGCCAGCATCCCTGCGGCGGCGCCCAGCGAGCGGGGCAGGGCACAGCCATTGGATATCGACTCGATTGTCTGAAGCGCCGGCTTACATGAATGCGACCTGGGCCGGCTGGCGTTTCATCAGTACTTTGCCGTTGCGGATCGAGTAGAGCGGCAGGCCCTGGCTGCGGATTACCTCGTAGTCGCTGTCTGCCGAGAGGATCAACAAGTTGGCGGGGCGCCCGGGTTCCAGGCCGTAGCGCTCGCCCAGGGCCATCGCCTTGGCGCTGTTGTCGGTAACCAGGTCCAGAGCACTTTGCAGGTTGCGGTAGCCGAGCATGTGGCAGATATGCAGACCGGCTTCCAGCACGCGCAGGATGTTGCCGTTGCCCAGGGGGTACCAGGGATCGACGATGGAGTCCTGGCCAAAGCACACGTTCATGCCGGCCTCCAGTAACTCGTTCACTCGGGTCACACCCCGGCGTTTCGGAAAGCTATCGAAGCGCCCTTGTAGATGGATGCTCTCGGTGGGGCAGGAAACGAAGCTGATGCCCGAATGCCCCAGCAGGCGAAAGAGTTTGGCGCAGTAGGCATTGTCGTAGGAACCCATGGCGGTGGTGTGGCTGGCGGTGACGCGGGCGCCCATGTCGCGGCTGCGGGCTTCTTCGGCAAGCACTTCGAGAAAACGTGAGTGCGGGTCATCGGTTTCGTCGCAGTGCACGTCCACCAGGCAGCCGGTGCGTTCGGCCAGATCCATCAGGAACTTCACCGAACTCACGCCCTGGTCGCGGGTGTATTCAAAGTGCGGAATGCCGCCGACCACATCGGCACCCAGACGGATGGCTTCCTCCATCAATTCGCGGCCGTTGGCGTAGGACTCGATGCCCTCCTGGGGAAACGCCACGATCTGCAGATCGATCAGGTGTGCGCTTTCCTCGCGCACCTGCAACATGGCCTTGAGCGCCGTGAGCTGCGGGTCGGTGACGTCGACGTGGGTGCGTACATGCTGGATGCCGTGGGCGGCCAGGGCTTGGATGGTTTGTTTGGCGCGGGTGCGGGTGTCTTCCTGGGTGATCGTGGCTTTGCGTTCGCCCCAGCATTCGATGCCTTCGAACAGGGTGCCGCTCATGTTCCAGCGTGGCTCGCCGGCGGTGAGGGTGGCATCGAGGTGGATGTGCGGCTCGACAAAGGGCGGGATCACCAGGTTGCCGGCAGCGTCCAGATCATCGGCCCCCAGGGATGGCACGTTGGTTTGTGCGGTGATGCTGGCGATCCGGCCGTTTTCCAGGTGCAGATCATGCAGGCCTTCACGGTGGCGCAGGCGGGCGTTGATGATGTGCATGGGCAAGTTCCTCTTGGCTAAAAACAATCAGGCAGACAGCCGCCAGATCATCAGGGCGATACCGATGTCCAGGCGGTCATAGGCGTTGTCCAGCGTCAACCCGCACAGGGCTTCGATGCGCTGGATTCGGTGTGTCAGGGTGTTGCGATGTACGGCCAGGCGCTGGGCGGCGGCCATCAGATTACCATTCTCGTGAAACCAAGCTTCCAAGGTCGGCATCAAGCTGGGGCCGTGCTGCAAGTCGTGACGCAGCAAAGGGCCCAGGCGCTCCTTGAGGAATTGGTCGAGCAGAGCGCGATCACGCACCCCGCTGAGCAACTTGAGCACTCCCAGTTCGTCGTACACGCACAGCCCGGCGCGCTCGCGGAAGCGTCGCGCGGCGGCCAGGGCCTGGCGCGCTTCATCCTGGGCCTGGGCCAGGCGGGCCGCCGGGTGCGCGGCGGCGCTCAGGCCGATAAACAATTTGAGCGGGGCCAGGCGCAGGTTCAATGGGCTCAACCACTGCGCCAGTTGATTGCGGTTGGCCAAGGCGGCCACAGCGTCCGGCGCCGGCAGCAGCAGGGTCCATTGCCCGGCGCGGCCCAGGATCGGTACGGTCGGCGACCACTGGCGCAAACGCCGACCGATCGCGTCGTGTCGCCCCGTTAGGTGCGCCTCCACCTGCGCTGCATCACCCTGGGCAAACAGCGCTTCACTGCCCTCCAACTGCAACTGCACGACCTGCCAGTGCCCCGTCAGCGGCATGCCCAATTGCGCGGCGCGGTGCAGCAAGATGTCCAGGGACTGATAATCACCGGCCAGCAAGCGCTCCAGCACATCGTGCCGCGAGCGTCCCAATTGCTCGGACTGGATCAGCGCCGAGCCAATGGCTTGGGTCACCAGCACCATTTTCAGCGAATAGGGCTGCTCGATCAGCGGCATACCGGCAGCCGCGGCGGCTTCCAGCACGCGCGGGGGGATGGCCTGGATATACGTCGGCCCGGTGAGCACCACCAGCCCGGCGACCTGGCGTTGACAGGCCTCCTCCAGCAGTTGCAGCAGGTTGGCCTCATCGCGGGGATGGTTGATACCAGTGACAAACACCAGCTCACCGCCCAGCACCCATTCGGCGATCCCGCTGTTTTCCGCCACATAGGGCCAGCGCACGGGGTTATCCAGGCCCGTCTGGCCGGCACGCAGGGTCAGGGATTCCAAGCCCGGCAGTGCCAGCACATCGGCGACGGTCAGGCTCATGCCTGGACGTCAGCCAATGGCGCACGTACCCGCAGGAGGGCGCTCAATATGATGTAGGTCAGCGACGCCGCGACAATCCCTACCAGCGGCGCTACCCACGGCGAGTTGAAGGCCAGCACAGTGCCCACCGCGTAGGCCAGGAGCCCCGGCCAGTTGAACGCGGGCAAGCGTGTTTGCGCCAGGCGTGGGTATTGACCACGGTAGCGGTAGAAGAAGTCCGCCATGATCACCCCTCCGATCGGCGGGATCACCGTGCCTAGCAGGATCAGGTACGGCACCAGCATGTCGTACATGCCCAGCAGCGCCAGCAGCGTGCCGATCACCGCGCCGGCGAGGGTCACGGTCTTGCGGCGTTTGGTGCGCAGCAAATTGCAGCCGGCCACCGCGAAGTTATAGATGGTGTTGTCCTGGGTGCTCCAGATATTGAGCAGCAGCATCGCCATCGCGGCCATGGCAAAACCCTGCAACAGCAACACTTCCACCACATCCGGCTGCTGATAGACGATGGCGCCATAAGCCCCGATCAGCACCATCAGCCCATTGCCGACAAAGAAACCAATCAGGCTGGCCAGCACCGCCACCTTGGCCGAGCGGGAAAACCGCGTCCAATTGGTAGCCTGGGTCGCGCCGCTGACAAAGGTGCCGAACACCAGAGTAATGGCCGTGGACAGATCGAGTTGACCGGTTGGCACCACCGCCAGCAACCCTTGCAGTCCGCCGACTTTCACCGTAGCCACCCACATCGACAACACCAGCAGGATGCCCATGGCCGGCACCGCGATGTACGACAGAATCTCCAGCCCGCGATAGCCCACGTAGGCGGTGGCGCAGAACACCAGGCCGAACAGCACCATCAGCACCAGCACGCTGCCCTGGCTCAGTTCGAAATACTTGCCGAGCACCACGGCGGCGGTGGCGGTGCCCCAGGCGTACCAGCCGATCTGGGTAAAACCGAGGATCAGGTCGCTGAGCTTGCTACCCACCTCGCCAAAGCAGAAACGCCCCATCAACACCGAGTTCAAACCGCTCTTGAAGGCGATATAGCCCAGGCCTGCGGCGTAAATACCCAATAGCAGGTTACCGAGGGCCACGACACCGAGCATCTCGGTGAAACTGAACGCCACCCCCAATTTGCCGCCGGCAAACATGGTCGCGGTAAAAAAAGTGAAGCCCAGCAGCACCATGGCGGTGGACGCCAGGCCTTTACGTGCATGCATCGGGACTTCGCTCAAGGGGTAGTCATTGCCGGATTCTTGCTGCGTCATGTGCCTTGCTCCCTGAATGAGTGACGCAGGCCCATTGCACCACGCGTGCCAAACCGACAGCAGTGGTGGACGCACGGCGCCGGTTGTGCAGCGTGCACAATTTTGCGCGCCAAACAGGAGGGCTAAGCTCAAAGCACTGTTCGCAATGCCCAGTAGGGCACGAAAGCGGTGCAGGGGTGATACAAAATGGATCAGTCGAACAAGGTCTGTGTGGTCTCGCCGCGATGAAACGCAAACGCCGCCTGCAGATCGCTTTCGATGGTGCGCCCACGGGACAACGGCGGCAGGTCGTCCAGGCTGAAAAAGCCCACCTCAGTGGTTTCGACACCGGCCACTGGCGCTGACTGATCGATGGGCTCACACAGGAAATACAACTTGTAGAAGTCCCGCACATCCGGCCGATACAAGCCTTTGGCTTTGTGCGTCACGCTGTACAGCGCCCGCGCCGTGACCGTCAGCCCGGCCTCTTCATAAATCTCCTTGATGATGTTTTCCGACGCCGACAGGCCAATATCGGCATAACCCCCCGGCAGCGCCCAGCAACCGTCGGTGGCTTCGCGCACCAGTAAAATCCGCTCCCCCTCGATGACGGCGCCGCGCACATCAATCATCGGTGTCGAATAGCGCTGGGCGAAATCCGGCACCAGCCCGGTGATGCGCTCCAAGGGCACATCGCCCAGCTGCGCGAGCATGCTGTGGGCGATCCGGGCGATTTCCTCCAGGCGTTCGCGCTCGAAATCATCGGTGCAAAAATGCAGCCCCGTGGACGCCAACGCTTGCAGGCGCTTGGCCTGGGCCAGCCACGTGTTCTCCATTGCATTCTCCTAGATTGCAGGCAAAAGGGCTGGCTGAAAGGGTGCAACGCCAGGCACAAAAAAACCACCGCAAGGGTGGTTTTTTTACCGCGCCGGTTTATTCGCCGCGGTAGATGCAGCCGCTGGTGCAGGTTTCGTGGATACGAATCGCGCTCAGCTCAGGCAGCAACGGTTTGAGTTCATTCCAGATCCACTTGGCCAGCACTTCGCTGGTGGGGTTTTCCAGGCCGGGAATGTCGTTGAGGTAGTTGTGGTCCAGACGTTCGTAGAGCGGCTTGAAAATCGCCTTGATCTCCGAAAAGTCGCGAATCCAACCGGTATGGGGATCCAGGTCGCCACTCAGGTGGATCGCCACCTTGAACGAATGCCCATGCAGGCGCCCGCATTTATGGCCGTCCGGCACGTGCGGCAGGCGGTGGGCGGATTCGAATGTAAATTCCTTGAAGATTTCCACAGTATTTTCAGCTCGGTCAGTATCTGGCAGGCGGCGAGTTTAACAGCTTGCTCCCTCGCCGCGCATACCGCTGGGTCACAGCGCCTGCAAGCGTTCGCCCAGGCCGCCGTTGTCGGCCAGTTGCAGAAACTCATCCCCCAGCCGCCGGCTCTCGCTCATCGCGGTTTGCCAGTACTTGTGGCGGCTCGGGTCGTCGCCCATAAAGCGTTTGAAGTCGCTGCGGTCCGGCAGTTTGCCGTGGGGCAGGCGCGCCAGGTAATCCCTTGAGGGCGCGAGCAGTAACACATCCTGTAAGCCCTGAGGGTTGCTGCGCCGCCACGGCAGGCCCTTGTCGAACCAGCCGGGGATGACCCGGTCGGTGAAGTGTGGGTACAGCACGATGTCGTCGCCGTGGTAGGGCAGGTCGAGGTGGTAGTCCAGCAGGCCGCCGTCGCGGTAGGTGCCTTGGCCCGCGCCGGGCAGGTCGCGTACGCCTTGCATCACCATGGGGATCGAGCCCGACGCCAGCAGCGCCTGGCGCAGGTTGCCGACTTCCAGTTCGAGGAAGCGCGATGGGAAGTCCTTGAGCGGATGCACCGGCGGCGGCTGGCGCGGGTCGTGGACGATCAGGCGTTCGAAGTGCCGCGACAGACGTGCGCGACCGCGCAGGTTGTCGGCAATCACCGACGACAGGCCCAGGCCCAGGCGTCCGCGATGGTCATCGGCGAGCAGGCCGTGACTTTTGACCACCATGATGTTGAGTCGATAGTCGGGGTTGTCCAGCACCCGCGCATCCCGGCCGGCCAGCAGGTCGTCGAGCATGCGCACGCAGCTTTGGCTGACTTGGGCCATGGTCACGCCTTTGGCGAAATGTTGCGCGTTGTACAGGCGACCGAGGTCCAGCAGGCCCTGCACCGGGTCGGGCAGGCATGCGCTGGCAAAGCGCCAGGAGCCGATGGACGCGCCGATCAGCGCGCGCTGCCGTGGTGCACGCGGCAGCCAGTCGCCGAACAGCGCCAAGTCCAAGCCTTGGATACCCAGGGCCTTGGGCCCGCCGGCCGCGCCGGGAAGAATGCCGACATCCGCTGGTTTTAGGCCCTGCTCACGAATGCGTGCCAACGCGCGCGTGCCGGCCTTGAGAGTCAGCGCGGGGAATTTGATGTGGATGGCTGTCATACCGATCTCTGTTGAAGCGGGTGTAGGAGCACACATGCTCGCGAAAAACGTTAACCATACCGCGCGAGTCCGGAATAAACACCGTCGTTTGTCGCGTCGGCTTGGAATTGCCATGGTGGCAATTCAGTTTCAGTTAAGTTGCAGTCGTTACCGTGTCCGGCGTAGGAAAACATTGTGTAACGGAGACTTATCATGAAGCGCCTCACAGCTCTGGTCGCCGCCGGTATCATCGCTTCCACGGCGACCCAGGCCGGAGCCGTGGACCCCGACAAACCACTGACCGTGCCTGCCACTGTTACAATTGTCGCCTTCGATCAATTGGAAGCCACCGCCCTGGCCCTGCACCCCGGTTCGACCTTACTCGACACCGACCTGGACGAGGCCTATGGCAAGTACATCTATGAAGTCGAACTGCGAGACCTCGACGGCATTGAATGGGATGTTGAATTGGACGCGCTCACCGGGCAGGTTCTCAAGAATCATCAGGATACGTAATGAAGGTAAATTTACGCGCCAGCAGCCGATGGCCGCTGGTGCTCATGGTGTTCTGCTCAAGCCTGGCGGCGCGCGACCTCAATCAAGATGAAGCCCTGGCGCTGCGGCAGCAGGGCGTGATCCTGCCGCTGGAACAGCTGTTGCAACAGGCCATGGCGCGCCATCCCGGCTCGCGCCTGCTGGAAGCCGAGCTTGAAAAGAAACACGGGCAATATGCTTATGAAGTGGAATTGGTGACCACCGACGGCGTGGTGCGCGAAATCAAGCTGGACGCCACCAGCGGCGTGCTGATCAAAGACGAGGAAGACTGATGCGCCTGCTTCTGGTGGAAGACAACGTACCCCTGGCCGATGAACTGCTGGCCGGCCTGCAGCGCCAAGGCTATGCCGTCGACTGGCTGGCCGATGGGCGCGACGCCGCATACCAGGGCCGCACCGAGCCCTACGACCTGATCATCCTCGACCTCGGCCTGCCCGGTCTGCCGGGGCTTGAGGTGCTGGCGCAATGGCGCGCGGCGGCGCTGGCCACCCCGGTGCTGGTCCTTACTGCCCGCGATTCCTGGGCCGAGCGTATCGAAGGGCTCAAGGCCGGTGCCGATGACTACCTGAGTAAACCCTTTCATCCCGAAGAACTGCACCTGCGCATCCAGGCGTTGCTGCGTCGCTCCCACGGTCAAGCCAACCAACCCACCCTGCAAGCCGCCGGCCTGCACCTCGACGAGGGGCGCCAGTGCGTGCTGCGCGATGGCGAAGAGGTCCAACTGACCGCCGCCGAGTTTCGTCTTCTGCGCTATTTCATGCTGCACCCTGAGCAAATCCTGTCCAAAAGCCATCTGGCCGAGCATCTGTATGACGGCGAAACCGAGCGCGATTCCAACGTGCTGGAGGTGCACGTCAACCACCTGCGCCGCAAGTTGGGCCGCAGCGTGATCGAAACCCGGCGTGGCCAGGGTTATCGGTTTGGCGCCAACCCCGCATGAAGTCGATTCAACGGCGCCTGAGCCTGGGGCTGATCAGTGTGATGGTGATCGTCGGCGTGGTGCTGGCGCAGACCAGTCTGTGGTTGTTCGAAGCCGGTCTGCAGCGATATCTGGAGGCAGGGCTGCGCAACGACACGGAAAACCTGCTGGTGGCACTGGTGCGCGGGCCAAACGGCGTACAGCTGGACGAGCATCGTCTGTCACCGGCTTACCAGCGGCCGTTTTCGGGACATTACTTTCGTATCGATTTTGCCGACACCCACTGGCGCTCTCGCTCGCTATGGGATCAGGAACTGCCGCGCCTGCCCGAGGCCGGTCTGAAGGGCAACCTGCAGCTGGGGCCTGAAGGCCAGCAACTGCTGGTGCTACGTTCGGACTACAAGCGCTTTGGTCAGTCGATTTCCATCAGCGTGGCCCAGGATTACACGCCAGTGCGCGAAAGCTTTCGCCTGATGCGTCAGATCGGTCTGGTGCTGGGCTTGGCGGCGTTGCTGCTGGTGCTGGTGCTACAACGGGTGACCGTGCGCCGCGCCTTGCGCCCGCTGGAAACCGCGCGCAATCAGATCGCTCAGCTGCAGCAGGGCCAGCGCTCGCAGCTCGACACTCAGGTGCCGTTGGAGCTGGAACCGCTGGTGGCGCAGATCAACCACCTGCTGGCCCACACCGAAGACAGCCTCAAGCGTTCCCGCAATGCCCTGGGCAACCTTGGCCATGCGCTGAAAACCCCATTGGCGGTATTGCTGAGCGCGGCATCCAGCGAGGCGCTCAAAGACCATCCCAAGCTGAGCGCCTTGTTGCGCGAGCAATTGGAGCAAGTGCAGCAACGCCTCCATCGTGAACTGAACCGCGCCCGCCTGGCTGGCGAAACCCTGCCCGGCGCCTTGTTCGACTGTGAACAGGAATTGCCTGGCCTGCTCGCCACCTTGAACATGATCCATGGCGAACACCTGGACCTCAGCTACCATGCCGCCCCCGGCCTGCAGTTGCCTTGGGATCGCGAAGACCTGCTGGAGTTGCTGGGCAATCTGCTGGACAACGCCTGTAAATGGGCGGACGCCGAGGTGCGCCTGAGCATTGATGAAACCCCCCACAGCTATTGGCTTGCGGTGGAAGACGACGGCCCCGGCATCCCCGAAGCCCAGCGCGATCAGGTGCTCAGCCGTGGCGCGCGCCTGGATGAGCAGATCGACGGTCACGGCTTGGGCCTGGGGATCGTGCGCGATATCGCCGAGGTGTGGGGCGGGGTGTTGCGGTTGCAGGATAGCCCCTTGGGCGGTTTAAAAGTGCTGGTCGAATTACCCAAGCGCCATGCCTGACAGGCGGCAAACGGGAGCAAGCTCCCGCCCACCCTGGGTGGCCTTCAAGCGTCAGACCCGGAACTGATCCATCAACCCCTGTTGTTGATTGGCCAGGCTGTTCAGCGCCTGGCTCACCCGCGCCGATTCATTGGCCTGTTCCGACAGCGATTCGGTCACATCGCGGATGGTCGCCACGTTGTGGTTGATCTCTTCGGCGACGGCGCTTTGCTCCTCCGCGGCACTGGCGATTTGCAGGTTCATATCGCTGATCACGGTGACCGCGTCGCCGATCTGGCGCAGTGCGGTGACGGCCTGGCCGACCTGTTCGACGCTGCCCTGAGCCTGGCGATAACTGCTGCCCATGGCACCGACCACGTCGGTGGTGCCGCTCTGCAAGTGCTCGATCACCAGGCGGGTTTCCTCCACCGATGCCTGGGTGCGTTGCGCCAGGTTGCGCACTTCGTCGGCCACTACTGCGAAGCCACGTCCGGCCTCACCGGCACGGGCGGCTTCAATCGCGGCATTGAGCGCCAGCAGATTGGTCTGCTCGGCGATGCCCCGGATCACTTCCAGCACCGAACCGATCTTCTCGCTGTTCTCCGAAAGGCCTTCGACCTGGGTCATGGCGGTGCTCATGTCCGCCGCCAGTTGACCAATATTGGCGGTGGTGCGGTCGATCACGTTGAGGCCATCGCGCGTCGCCTGGTCGGCCTCGCGCGCCGCCTGAGCCGCCTGTGCTGCGCTGCGGGCCACGTCCTGGGCGGTGGCGCTCATTTCATGGGAAGCGGTGGCCACCTGGTCGACCTGGCGGTACTGCTGCTCCATGCCGGCGCTGGTCTGGGTGGCGATCGCGGCCGACTGGTCGGCGGTGCCACGGGCGTCTTGTACCGAGCGTTTGACCTCGGCAATGATCGGCTGCAGTTTGTCGAGGAAACGGTTGAACCAGCCGGCCAGTTGCCCCAGTTCATCGCGCTTGTCATAGGCCAGGCGCCGCGTCAGGTCGCCTTCGCCGCTGGCGATGTCTTCAAGCATGTGCGCCACCCCCAGGATCGGCCGGGTCACACTGCGCGCCATCAGCCATACCAGAATCAGGCCGATCACCGCTGCCAGCAGGCCCAGGCTCAGTTCGAGCAGGGTGCCGCGCGTGTTGTCCGCATCCATTTGTGCCTTGAGGGCTTCGGCGGGACCTACCAGGACTTTTTCCGGCACGTCCAGCAACACGCCCCATGGCTTGCCGTCGGGAATCGGTGCGAACGGCGCCAGCACTTTGAGTTGATGCTCGGTGCGCAGGCTGCTGATGCCGGTGCTGCCGGCCAGGGCGCCGATCAGTTGAGCGCCGCTGCGGCGGTCGACCTGGTCCAAACGCTGGCTGAGTTTGCTGGCGTCCGCGCTGTAGCCGGCGAGCAGGCCGGTGGGGCTGAGGATGCTGACCTGTGTCTGGCCGTCGTACAGCTTGGCGCTGGCCTGTTGGCTCACGGCCTGCAAACTGTTGAGGTTGATGTCCACCGACAGCGACGCGATGACTTTGCCGTTGGCCATCAACGGAAACACGATGCTGGTCATCAGCACGTTCTGGCCGTTGATCACATAAAAGTAGGGTTCGATCACGCAAGGCTTGAGGGTGCTGCGCGGGCAGGTGAACCAGGCGTTGGCCTTTTCGCCACTGGGGCCGACGGTGGTGTCGGTCATGTCGCTTTCCGGCAATGCCATGGAGGTCAACTGGCCGGGTGTCGGCTGCGACCAATACAGGGCGAAGCGGCCCTTGTCGTTGCTGCCCAGCTCGGTTTGGCCGGCGAACAACTCATCCTTGCCGTCCAGCGCATTGGCTTCGAACACCAGGGACAGGCCCAACAGGTCCGGGTTGGCCTGCAATGCGGCTCTGACCTGGCGGGTCAGGTCTTCGCGGGTGTCGAAGGCGTCCAGAAAGCGTTTCTCCGCCTGCTCGCGCAAGAACAGCACCTGGCGGGCAAAGCCATGGCCATATTGATAAGCGTCCATGAATTGCCGACGGATACCCAGCGCCTGCACCTCGCCCTGGGCCTCGATACGTGCCTGGGCGGCTTCATTGAGCATCTGCATGCTGGAGGCTTTGACCTGCTCGGAACTCTGCGCCATGCGGTACAGCGACAAACCCACCAGCAGGCTCACGATTCCCAGCAGGCAGAGGCCGGCGAGCAGGGTGATTTTCCATTGAATGGAGAGTTGTCTGAGCGACATCGGACATCCTTACCTGAAAACACAAAGAGCCCGTTTATCGGCCGCAGAAAGATTTTCTTTATTCAAACGATCAATTTAAACCTGCCGGAGCGGCGCGTCCCTCGGCAGCGGCTTTTGACATAGGGCCGCGCCTGCTGCAAAGTGCCCGCCCTCTAATAAGACCTCCTTGAAGCCTGCACACTGGCCGCCCTCCGATGGGCCGCTGGGGCGCGGGCATGCCTGTTTTTCTGTTTCTGCTTGAGGTAATCATGATTAACGCAGTCATCGCCGCGGTCGGCACCATGCTGGTGCTTAGCCTGTCCCGCGTGCATGTGGTCATCGCCATCATTGTCGGCGCCCTGGTGGGCGGTCTCACCGGCGGCCTGGGGATCGAAGCCACCCTCAGCGCCTTCAACGGCGGCCTCGGTGGGGGCGCGACGGTGGCGTTGTCCTACGCCTTGCTCGGTGCATTCGCGGTGGCCATCGCCAAGTCCGGCCTGGCCCATGCCCTGGCCGACAAGGCCCTGCTGCTGGTGGACCGTCAGGACGCCACTGGCGGCAGTCATGTCAAATGGCTGCTGATCGGTCTGTTGTGGGTAGTGGCGATTGCATCGCAAAACATCCTGCCGATTCACATTGCGTTTATCCCGCTGCTGGTGCCGCCGCTGCTGTATGTGCTGACCAAGCTGCAATTGGATCGGCGCTTGATCGCCTGTGTGATGACCTTCGGCCTGATCACGCCGTACATGTTCCTGCCGGTGGGCTTCGGCAATATCTTCCTCAACCAGATCCTGTTGGCCAACGTGGCCAAGAGCGGCGTGGACGTCAGCCAGGTCAACGTGACTCACGCCATGGGCCTGCCGGCGCTGGGCATGGTGGTTGGCCTGCTGGTGGCGGTGTTTATCAGCTACCGCAAAAAGCGCGTGTACGACCTGGCGAAAATCGAGCGGGTCGAGCAGGTGGCGGTGCAGTACAACCCGCTGACCCTGCTGGTGGCCGGCGTGGCGATTGCCTCGGCGTTCATCATTCAGCTGTGGCTGGATTCGATGATCATCGGTGCGCTGGCCGGGTTCCTGATCTTCTCGGCCTCGGGCATTGTGCGCTGGCGCGAGACCGACGACCTGTTTACCGAAGGCATGAAGATGATGGCAATGATCGGCTTCATCATGATCGCCGCCTCGGGGTTCGCCGAAGTGCTCAAGGCCACTGGGGACGTGCGTTCGCTGGTGGAAACTTCGGCTGCGTTCATCGGCCATAGCCGTGGGGTCGGCGCGCTGCTGATGTTGCTAGTGGGCCTACTGGTGACCATGGGCATTGGTTCGTCGTTTTCCACGGTGCCGATCCTGGCCGCGATCTTCGTGCCGTTGTGCGTGCAGTTGGGCTTCAGTCCGCTGGCCATTGTGTGCATCGTTGGCACGGCGGGGGCCCTGGGCGATGCTGGCTCGCCTGCGTCGGACTCCACCCTCGGTCCGACTTCCGGCCTGAATATCGACGGTCAGCACCACCACATCTGGGACACCGTGGTGCCGACATTCTTGCATTACAACCTGCCGTTGCTGGCCTTTGGCTGGTTGGCGGCCATGACCCTTTGACCCCTGTTTCTGTAGGAAAGATTGGGTTCGCTCCTACAGAACACCTACCATCGGCCGATACCCTCTCAAGTCGCTTAATAAGAGAGAAAAGCCATGCGTCTGAGTCTGAAGGCCAAAGTCCTGTCCCTCGCCGTCGTGCCGGTGTTGCTGTTCGCGCTGGTCATCAGCCTCACCACGGTGTGGATTCTTCAGGGCCAGGCGCGCAGCGAGGTGGATGAAACCCGCCAGCGCCTGCTCAATAACGCCAAGGCCACGCTGCAAGGTTATGTGGAAGTGGCCATGAGCACCATTAAGCCGCTCTACGACGCCGCCGCGCCTGGCGATACGGCGGCGCGGGCCGAGGTGGTCAAGCTGCTGTCCAACATCAGCTACGGCAAGGACGGTTACTTCTTCGGCTACGACTCCGAGACCATCCGCCTGTTCAAGGGCAATAGCCCCGACGGCGTGGGCAAGAGTTTCAAAGACAACCGCGACCCCAATGGCGTCTACGTCAACCGCGACCTGGTCAAGGTCGGCAAGGACGGCAGCCATTACCTGCAATACAGCTCGACCCAGCCGGGGCAGACCGAACTGGTGCCCAAGCTTGGCTACACCGATTACCTGCCCAAGTGGGATATGGTCATCGGTACCTCGGTCAACCTCGACGGCATCGAAGCCCAGGTGGCGGTGGTCGAGGCCAAGGTCAAAGCGCGCATGGAAGGTGTGTTGCTGAGTATCCTCGGCGTGGCCGTGGTGGTGTTGCTGGTGATCGCCGCTGCGGGCATGGTGCTGGCCAATACCATTTTGCGTCCGTTGCATTTGATGAAAGCCAACCTCGACGATATTGCCGCCGGCGAGGGTGACCTGACTCGGCGCCTGGCCATCACCAGCCAGGACGAGTTGGGCGAGCTGGCCGGCGCGTTCAACCGGTTTGTCGACAAGATCCACGGCCTGGTGCGCCAGATCACCGAAATGACCGCGCAGCTCACCGGCCTGGTGGGCCAGGTGTCCGACCAGGCCCACCGCTCGGAGCAGGCCATGGAGCGCCAGCGCCACGAGACGGACCAGGTCGCCACCGCCATCAATGAGATGTCGTCCGCCGCCCAGGAAGTGGCGCGCAGTGCCCAGGGCGCCTCGGTGGCCGCGCAGCAGACCGACGCCGAAGGCCAGGCCGCCAAGCGCGTGGTGGACGGCAGCATCGCGCAGATCCACGCGTTGGTGAACGACATCCGCAGCAGCGGCGTGTCCCTCGACAGCCTGCAACAGGACGTGACGTCGATTGTCAGCGTGTTGAGTGTGATCCGCTCGATTGCCGAGCAGACCAACCTGTTGGCCCTCAACGCCGCCATCGAGGCCGCGCGGGCCGGGGAGGCCGGTCGTGGCTTTGCGGTGGTGGCCGACGAAGTGCGCGCCCTGGCCAGCCGCACCCAGACCAGCACCCAAGAAATCCAGGGCATGATCGACCGCCTGCAAACCGGCACCGAAGCCGCCGTGGAAGCCATGCGCCGCTCCAGCGAGGCCGGCGATGGCACCTCGGCCCAGGCCAACCAGGCCGGAGCGTCGCTGGACACCATGGCCCAGCTGATTGCCACCATCAATTCAATGAACGCCCAGATCGCCAGCGCCGCCGAAGAACAAACCGCCGTGGCCGAAGAGATCAACCGCAGCGTGCATCAGATTGCCTCGGCGGTGGACAGCGTGGCCGATGAAACCCAGCTGGGGGCCCAGACGTCGCGCAGCCTGGCAGACCTGGGCCAGCGCCTGGGGCAACTGGTCGGTCAGTTCAGGATCTGATCAAACGTCGCGCATCAACAAGCCAAAGCGCAAATCCATCTCAACGGGCAGCGGTATATACACCGTGTGCCCGTCCCCCGGCGCCACGTCGATGGCTTCGTCCTTGGCGTTGCGCAGGCCGGCCAAGTCGAAGTGAAAATTGCCGGTGGGCGTCATCAATTCCAGGTGATTGCCCACGGCGAAGCGGTTCTTGACCTTGACCTCGGCCAGCTCGCCCCGGCGTTCGCCGGTCAGTTCGCCGACAAACTGCTGGCGCTCGGAGACGGAACTGCCGTTCTGGTAGTTCTGGTACTCATCGTGGACGTGCCGGCGCAGGAAACCTTCGGTGTAGCCGCGCTGGGCCAAAGAGTCGAGGTCGGTCATCAGGTTGCGGTCGAACGCGCGACCGGCCACCGCATCGTCGATGGCGCGGCGATACACCTGGGTGGTGCGCGCGCAATAGAAGTGCGACTTGGTGCGGCCTTCGATCTTCAGCGAGTGCACGCCCATATGGGTCAGGCGCTCCACATGCTGTACGGCGCGTAGGTCCTTGGCGTTCATGATGTAGGTGCCGTGCTCGTCCTCGAAGGCGGGCATCTGCTCGTCGGGGCGGTTGGCTTCCTGTAACAGAAACACCTGATCGGTGGGCGCACCGATACCCAGGGTCGGTTCCGGCGCGTATTGCTGCACGATCTCGCCGGTGGCGTTTTCCACCGCCGGAGTGGCCTGGTACTTCCAGCGGCAGGCATTGGTGCAGGTGCCCTGGTTGGCGTCGCGCTTATTCATATAGCCCGAGAGCAGGCAGCGCCCGGAATAAGCCATGCACAGGGCGCCGTGTACAAACACTTCCAGCTCCATGGCCGGCACCTGCTCACGGATTTCGCCGATCTCCTCCAGCGACAATTCCCGCGACAGAATCACCCGGCAGATCCCTTGCTGCTGCCAGAACTCCACGCTCGCCCAGTTCACCGTATTGGCCTGCACCGACAAGTGAATCGGCATCTGCGGGAAGTGTCGGCGCACCAGCATGATCAGCCCTGGATCGGACATGATCAGCGCATCCGGGCCCATGGCGATCACCGGTGCCAGGTCCTTGAGGAAGGTCTTGAGCTTGGCGTTGTGCGGCGCGATGTTCACCACCACATAGAAGCGCTTGCCCTGGGCATGCGCTTCCTGGATACCCAGGGCCAGGTTGGCGTGATCGAACTCGTTATTGCGCACCCGCAGGCTGTAACGCGGTTGGCCGGCGTACACCGCATCGGCGCCGTAGGCGAAGGCGTAGCGCATGTTTTTCAGGGTGCCGGCGGGAGCGAGCAGTTCGGGGGCGATAACAGTGGGCATGGCGTAGGGTCGCAAAAAGGCGCGAGGGTAGTGCAGGGCGGGCGCGGGGTTATTGATCCAGGTCATTTTTGTATCGCTGTGTATCCCCAGTTGCTGTGGATAAACACCGATTGATACGCGGCGATTTGCGACACAGGCGCGATACCTGCGGCCTTTCTAATCGGTTCCAACGAGGCACACCGCCTCGCCTCAACCGGGAGCCTATCGCCATGAACACCAAAGCCCTCTATGCCGCCTGCCTGTTCGCCGCGCTCAATATCTGCACCTTGTCAGCGCGCGCTGAAGCCAGTGCCAATCAGCAGACCTACACCTACGGCACGCACTTGGATATCCGCAAAGTACTGTCGATCACTGAAGACGCCGGGCCGACATGCGGCGTGGTGGGTGCGCGGATGACCTACCTCGATTCCAACGGCATCACACAGGTCCTGAACTACCAGAAAGTGTCCGACGCCTGCATCGGCGACAACTGAGTCCGCCATGCGCGGCCAAAGGTGAACATCATGCTATTGATCGCATTCCTGGGCGGCATTCTGACCGTCCTCAGTCCTTGTATCCTGCCGGTGGTACCGTTTTTGTTCGCCGGTGTCGATCGCACGCGTCGCTCAATCCTGCTGACCCTCGGCGGCATGGCACTGACCTTCGCGCTGATCGCCAGCCTGGCGGTGGTCAGCAGCGAATGGGTGGTGCGCACCAACGCCACCGGCCGGCATGTGGCGTTGATTGTGATGGTGCTGTTTGCGCTGTCGTTGATATCCGCGCGGATCGGTGGCTGGTTGGCGCGCCCCTTCGTACTGCTGGGCAATCGCATTGATCCCGACAGTCGGGCGCTGTCGGGACCGCTCAAGTCGCTGCTGATCGGGGTCGCCACAGGCTTGTTGTGGGCGCCGTGCGCCGGGCCGATCCTTGGGGTGATCCTGACCGGTGCAATGCTGCAGGGCGCCAATGCGCAGACCAGCTTGTTGCTGCTGGCTTATGGCTTGGGCAGCGCGCTGTCCCTGGGCACACTGATCTTCGCCGGACGTAGCCTGGTAAACCGGCTCAAAGCATGGATTCCGCTTACCGGTTGGCTGCGGCGGTGCGCCGGGGTGGCGGTATTGGCGGCTGCGGTGCTGATAACTACCGGGGCCGACCGAACCCTGCTGGCCCGCACGTCTTCCGAGGGCGTCAGTCGCCTGGAGAGCGGCGTGCTGGAAAACGTGCCCAAGGTGGTCGATTACCTGGTCAGCAAGGTCAAGGCCGAGCCGCTGGCCGATAGCGATCAAGGTGCGATGCCGTCGTTGTCCGGCGCCGTTGAATGGCTCAACTCGCCGGAACTGACCCCGCAGGCGCTCAAAGGCAAAGTGGTGCTGGTGGATTTTTGGACCTATGACTGCATCAACTGCCAGCACGCCCTGCCGTATGTCAAAGCGTGGGCTGAGAAATACGCCAAAGACGGCTTGGTAGTGATCGGTGTCCATACACCGGAATACGGGTACGAGCGCATCATCGACAACGTGAAGGCCCAAGTGCGCAAACTGGGAATCACCTACCCGGTGGCCATCGACAATAACTACGCGATCTGGCGCAACTTCGACAATCAGTACTGGCCCGCCCATTACCTGATCGATGCCAAGGGCCGCATACGCTACAGCCACTTCGGCGAAGGTCGCTACGAAGCTCAGGAACGGATGATTCGGGAATTGTTGGACGAGGCCAAGGCAGGCGTTTCGCCCCCATGAAGAGGGCGGTTTGCGGGGGTGCGATAAATAAGGGCACTCCCAGGTTTCGTCGCGGACTAAGCATCAGGGCCTACACAGGCCCATTGCTTTTCTGACATGGACCGGACATGAACCAAACCACCCTGCAATTCAAAACCCTGTTGTTACTGCTGGTCCTGGTGACCGTTGCCTTTATCTGGATATTGCTGCCGTTCTACGGCGCGGTGTTCTGGGCGGTGATCCTCGGCATTATCTTTGCGCCCATGCAGCGCCGCCTGCAGCTCAAGTTCGGCTGGAACCGTAACCTTACCTCCCTGACCACCCTGACTGCGTGTTTGATCGTCGCGATTTTGCCGGTGATCATCACCAGTGCCTTGTTGGTACAAGAGGGGGCCACGCTGTACAAGAACATCGAAAGCGGCAAGTTGGATGTGGCGGGCTATATCGAGCAGTTCAAGAATTTCCTGCCGCCGTATTTCCAGCATCTGCTGGATCGCTTCGGCATGGGCAACCTGGAAGGGCTGCGCGAGAAGATCGTCAAGAGTGCGATGCAGGGCAGCCAATTCTTTGCCACCCAGGCGTTCAGCTTTGGCCAAGGCACGTTCGATTTTCTGGTGAGTTTTTTCATCATGCTGTATCTGCTGTTTTTCTTTCTGCGCGACGGCCCGGAGCTGGTACGCAAGGTGCGCACCGCAGTGCCGTTGGCTGAACCGCAAAAGCGTCGCCTGCAGCTTAAGTTCAACCGCGTGGTGCGGGCCACGGTCAAGGGCAACGTGCTGGTGGCCGTGACTCAGGGCGCGTTAGGCGGGTTGATTTTCTGGTTCCTGGACATTCCCAGCGCGCTGCTATGGGCGGTGCTGATGGCATTTCTTTCACTGCTGCCGGCGGTGGGCGCGGGCATTGTATGGGGGCCGGTGGCGGCATATTTCCTGATGAGCGGGGCGATCTGGCAGGGCGTGGTGCTGGCGTTGTTCGGCGTGTTTGTGATCGGCCTGGTGGACAACGTGCTGCGCCCGATCCTGGTGGGCAAGGACACCAAGATGCCGGATTACCTGATCCTGATCTCGACCCTGGGCGGCTTGTCAGTGTTTGGCCTTAACGGGTTTGTGATCGGCCCGCTGGTGGCGGCGCTGTTCATGTCTAGTTGGGCGCTGTTTGTCGAGAGCAAGCCGCGGGTCAAGTTGCCATTGCCGTAAACCGGTAGCGTCAGGCTTCCAACTGGTAGGCGGTGGCTTTCAATTGGTGTTCGGCGGCTTTGAGCGATGTCAGCGGGCCGGTGATCGGCTCGCCTTCGCGTACCAAGTACCAGCAAGCCAACACCCCCGAGGCGCGCAGAGCGGCGGGGACGGCACTGCCGATGACGGACATGATATGTACAGTGGGCATAAGGACCTCCAATCGTGGTAGGGGTCACCTTAAGGGCCATGGCGGCTGAGGAAAAATCAACTGTCTCGATAGTCGACATTGATGCCACGCGTCAGTCCACCACTTGATCCAGCATGCTCACCACTTCCTGCTCACTGAGCAGCCCCTTGCGCACCAGGTTCTCCGCGAGCAAGGCGAGGAACTTCGCGCTGCGGTGACCTTCCAGGTGCTTGAGTTCGGTCAGGGCACTGTACACCTTGCTGGAGGTGCAAAGGCCGGCGGTACGGTGTGGGTTTTGTGTGGGCATGGTTAATCGTCCTTAATTGTTATTGGGTGGACAGGCTCGATAGTGAAAGGGTTATGTGACGCAAACATGACAGCGCGAGCCCTGTTCGAGCAAGTAGACATTGGTGTCTATCATGTGCGATTGCGCACCAGACAATGTCTCCATTGCGACCTTGACGCGATAAAACCGGACTCGGCGCAAAAAAAAAGGCCTCGCACGATTGCGAGGCCAGTTTCAGATCGAACAGTTACCAGCCACGACGGTAGTAACCATGGGGCGGGCCATAGTAACCGCGCGGTGGGCCGTAATAGACCGGCGCCGGGCGGTAATACACTTGCTGTTGCACATACACAGGCGGCGGTGGCGCGTAGTAGACCGGCGGCGGAGCGGCGTAGACAGGCTGCGGCTGCACATACACCGGTTGCTGCACGTAGACTTCGCGGGGTTGGCTGGCCACCACCGAGCCCACCACGGCGGCGCCGACCAACGCACCCAAGGCAGCCGGCCCCGCCCATCCACCACCGTGGGCGGAGGCTTGGCCAGCCATAGCGAGTGCACCTACCAGCAAGGCGATCTTGGGGATTGTACGAATCATGGTCATTCCTCGGTTAGCCCCTGCGCTCGTGTCCTGCCATCAATGGACTCAAGTCATGTCGCGGGGATACTTTTAAGACAACGTATTTCTGAAAAACAGCACGGCCGCTAGGTAAAGGTTGTGTAAGGTCTGTACCGATTTGCTTACTCACAGGAGTTTTCCATGCAGATGCACCCCAACAAGGACACCCAGCTGTGCATGTCACTGTCGGCGCGCCCCGGTAATTTCGGCTTGCGGTTTCATAACCATCTGTACGAGCAGTTGGGTCTGAATTTTTACTATAAGGCCTTCAGCAGCCAGGATTTGCCCGGCGCGATCGGCGGTATCCGGGCCTTGGGGATCCGGGGTTGCGGGGTGTCCATGCCATTCAAGGAGGCGGCCATTGCCTTGGTGGACGAACTCGACGATTCGGTTCAAGCCATCGATTCGTTGAACACCATCGTCAACACCCACGGCCATCTCAAGGCCTATAACACAGACTACATCGCCGTCGAGCAACTGCTGAAAAAGCATGCGGTCCCCCAGGATTCCACCTTCGCCCTGCGTGGCAGTGGCGGCATGGCCAAGGCCGTGGCCAGTGCCCTGCGCGACGGTGGCTACGCCAACGGTGTGATCGTGGCGCGTAACGAGAGAGCGGGGCGGGCGCTGGCCCAGCACCTGGGGTACGCCTGGCAGGGGGATATGACCGGCCTGCGTCCGCAAATGCTGATAAACGTCACGCCCATCGGCATGACCGGCGGCGCGGAGGCGGAGGCATTGGCGTTTGACGCAGACATCATCGAGACTGCGCGGACTGTCTTCGATGTGGTGGCGATTCCCGCCGAAACACCGTTGATTGTGCATGCCCGAGCCAACGGCAAACAGGTGATTACCGGGTTGGAAGTGATCGCCATCCAGGCGTTGGAACAGTTCGTGCTCTATACCGGTGTGCGGCCGACCCAGGAACAATTCGAAAAAGCCGTGGCCTTCGCCCGTCTCTAAAAAAGCACCGGGAAGCTGGATATAGGTCGATCAGACATGAAGGTATTGATCGTCTCACCACCCTCGGGGGCAAGCCCCCTCCCACAGGTTTGACCGCGTTCGCTCGAGCTCGGTGGCCCAACGGTCGGCGCGCCAAGCTCAAGGCAAGCGCAGATCCAAGGTGGGAGGGGGCTTGCCCCCGATATAGGTCTATCAGGCAATGAAGGTATTGATCGTCTCACCGCCCTCGGGGGCAAGCCCCCTCGCACAGGTTTGACCGCGTTCACTCGAGCTCGGTGGCCCAACGGTCGGTGCGCCAAGCTCAAGGCAAGGGCAGATCCAAGGTGGGAGGGGGCTTGCCCCCGATATAGGTCTATCAGGCAATGAAGGTATTGATCGTCTCACCGCCCTCGGGGGCAAGCCCCCTCGCACAGGTTTGACCGCGTTCACTCGAGCTCGGTGGCCCAACGGTCGGCGCGCCAAACTCAAGGCAAGCGCAGATCCAAGGTGGGAGGGGGCTTGCCCCCGATATAGGTCTATCAGGCAATGAAGGTATTGATCGGCTCACTGCCCTCGGGGGCAAGCCCCTTCCCACAGGTTTGACCGCGTTCACTCTAGCTCGTGGCCCAACGGTCGGTGCGCCAAGCTCAAGGCAAGGGCAGATCCAAAGTGGGAGGGGGCTTGCCCCCGATATAGGTCTATCAGGCAATGAAGGTATTGATCGTCTCACCGCCCTCGGGGGCAAGCCCCTTCCCACAGGTTTGACCGCGTTCACTCGAGCTCGGTGGCCCAACGGTCGGCGCGCCAAGCTCAAGGCAAGCGCAGATCCAAGGTGGGAGGGGGCTTGCCCCCGATATAGATCTATCAGGCGATGAGGGTGTTGGCTGGCTCACTGCCATCGGGCCCCCGGCCACACCTATTCAGGCCTGTTCCAACTGTGCCAAGCGTTCCTCCAGCGCGGCGATTCGCGCTTCCAGCTCTTCGATACGTTCGGCGGACACCCCGCTGGCGCCACGCTCCACCGGGCTTGCCCGCGCCGCGATAATCGCCTCGATATCCGCCGGATCGCCCAGCGCATGGGTGTAACGGTCTTCCCGCTGCCCAGCCTGACGCGGCACCAGCACCGCCAGCCCGCGGGCGATCAGGCGTTCGAGCTGGTGCACGACCTGTTCGGTGTCCTCGAAATCATGCATGCGAGCGCTGCGAGTGAGCAGTTCGTTGACCGTCTGCGGGCCGCGCAGGAACAACAGCCCGATCAGGATCACCTGGGCCGGCACCAGTTCCAGCGCCTTGTCCACCCGATGTTCCCAGCGGTCGGCACGGCTGCCCATCACCAGGCGAGTGAAGCCTTGGCCTTCCAGCGCACGCAAGCTCTGGCCCACCTGGCCCTGGCTGAGGTTCATCACCGGCTCGCGGCTGGTTTTCTGGTTGCAGGCCAGTACCAGAGCGTTGAGGGTCAGGGGGTAGGTTTCCGGGTTGGTCGCCTGTTTTTCGATCAGGCAGCCCAGCAGGCGGATTTCCGTGCTGTTCAGGCGCGGCTCAGGGGTATCGGTGTCGTGCTCGGCGGTCATCGCGCGTTCCCTATGCAGTGAAGGTCCTTAGCCTATCCCTGAAAAAATAAAAGACAAGCAGCGGGCATGGCTATAATCGCCGCTGGTTGCAACCCCGCCATTACCGATGAGAGTGCCATGACTATTTCCCTGTACGCCGCCTCCGTTCCAGTGTTCAAACAAATGCTCAACGCCCTGAGCGATGTGCTGAACAAGGCCGAAGCCCACGCTACGGCCAAGAACATCGAGCCCAATGCCTTGCTGCAAGCGCGTCTGTTTCCTGACATGTTCCCGCTGGTGCGCCAGGTGCAGATCGCCGTCGACTTCGCCAAGGGCGTTTCTGCGCGCCTGGCCGAGATCGAAGTGCCTAAATATGACGACAACGAAGTGACCTTTGCCGACCTGCAAGCCCTGATCGCCAAGGTGCTGGCCTTTATCGACAGCCTCAAGCCCGAGCAAATCGACGGCAAGGAAGGCATCGAGATCGTCACCCGTCCAGGCACCCCGAAAGAAAAGCGCTTCAGCGGCCAAACCTACCTGCTGACCTACGGCCTGCCGCAGTTCTTCTTCCACGTCACCACCGCGTACGCGCTGCTGCGTCACAACGGTGTGGAAGTGGGCAAGCGCGACTACATGGGCGCTTTCTAAGCTCAAGCGTCAAAAAAGCCCGGCGTCGTTCCACGTTGAACGGCACCGGGTTTTTTTATGGGTGGCGGTTATGAATTCCCTGACCTTGTCGGAAAAGGTTACAGAAGGGCGGTGAACCAAGTCTTTCTGCTGCGGCACTCACCAGGCGATGAGGCATGTGCCTCCACCCAATCCCCGTGAGTGTATGAGAGGCTTTAGATGATCACGACGCCCCACCTGTCAGCTGCTGTATCGCGTTTTTCTTCGTCGGACATGTCCTCGCCTGTGCTGGATAGTCAGGGCGCCTCTTCGGTTTTGCCCGGCCCGAACACCCGAGTCCGCCGAGAGGCGTCGGGCGAGGCAACGGCGGTGGGCCAAACCCTGCCCTCGGAAGCAAATGAAGGAAGCACTGAACAGGCGCAGAGCGCCGATAAACGCGATGCGGGCAATCGACGCGACCTTGAGAAGTTCGTGCATGCGTTGCTGAACGTGTACGTAAAGGGCGACAACTATCTGGATGAACAGGCGGCTTTGCATGCTTATCGATATCCGGGGGGCCGGCCTTACGACCGCGCCCAAGGGTTCACCAATTATTTGCGCAGCCAATGGATCCAACTCGACCCTGATTCCGGCTTTCAACTCAATAACGAGTCAAAGGCCGGGCAGCGCGTGAATCTTTTAGATTTCATTGATGGCCTTGGCTGGGAGCGACCGACCACGATGGCCGAGGTCCGGAATATGAGCGGGGCCGTGTTCCGCCTTTATCGGTCCTCGCCGTTGCCATCCGGCGATCTGGGCGGTGGGTTGTCCTGGCCGATTCCCCTTGATCAATCCACCCAAAAAGCGATTCACGAGGCTTCCAGCTCCGACGTGTATCGTTCGCTCCAGCACGGTGACCTGCCGGCGACGAATAACGGAGCGGTGCTGATGCTCCAACGCCATCAATGGTCAGATGCCGAGCTGAAGGATCCGCGCACCGCCCTGCTGAACATGATCAATGCTCCGGCCGCACGAACGGTAGGTGAGCAGCTGCGGGCGCGGTTCAACGGGGCCGGCACTCCTCAGGATTGGCTGCTTTCAATGCTTCAGGTGGGGGCCAATGGCCATTCGGTGATGCATCCAAACGAAAAAAACAAGTTGGCCGGCTATGATCTGTCCCAGCGCGATAATTGGGGTAAACCCCTGTCGTCGGTGGTGAAAGGGCTGACTGACCATCTGGCGCAGACCTACGGTCGAAACGCGCCAGTCGTAGCGTATTTGTTGCTGTCACACCACGCGCCAGAGCTGTTGGTCAAAGATGTTCCTGCTTCTGTCACCTATGGTTCGCCGGGATGGGTTGGCCTCAAAGCCATCGTCGCCAAGGCCAACTTCCACACGCCTGGCTCGGCAGCAGGGCAGACCTATGAGGCGTTGGTCAAGAACGACCTTGAGCCCGTTACCAGCGCCGAAAGAGACGTGGAAGCCTTGGCGGGGCGTGAGGCGTTGATCCACTGGGCCGTGGCGGACGGTGCAATTGCAAAGCGCGATGACAACAATTACACGGACGACGAAATTGAGAGGGCGCGCACCCTCTCCAGCGAACGCTTGGAGACCCTGAAAAAAGCTTCCGACGCGCAACGTGAGCCATTAGTGCCCCGTAAGGAAAAAGCGCTGCAGATCCTCAAGGAGCATTTCTCTGCGACATTCCCCAATGTCGATTTTGAAGCCAAGGTGCTGATGCCCACCGAGGCTCATCAGTATTTGCGCGGGCCTTATTCGATTCTGGATATTTTTCTCGAACCGCAATTGCATACCCGCTGGTACTCCACTGACCCGGCGGTGCCCTTTGCGGACATGTTCGAAACGTTCCGGCGCATTCCGCCCATCGACAACTATGAAAAGGAAGTCTCCGACTACTACGACGCGCTTCAGGGGGCCATGGGTGTCACGGTCAAACACTTGATGTCCCAACTTCCTGCGCAGGACAGAGAAGCCCTGGAGTATGGCGAGCTGAGCGTTTATGCCGAAGAAAAAACCATCTCTAGTCGTGAGAGTTGGGGAAAGTATCTGGGGCCTGAAAAAAGGGTGAGTGAGCAGCCCGCTGATAGCCGTTCGTTATTGTTCGTCACGAAGTATGGGGCAACCAAAACGGTCTATGAGGTCAACCCCCAGCAGGGTTATATCCGCAAGCGTACTGATTTGACGGGCGACCTGAAACCGGGTCTGAAGGGTGAATGGTCCGGTCCCTTGACTGAGCGAGCCAATCCCGGCGTCAAGCGAACCTACAGTCGTCCGTCGATTCGCGAAGTGGTGGCAGATGGAGAAGAGGCACAGCAGAAACGACGGGCGCGGGAAAAGGCCCCGGGGCCTGTGCAAACCTTCACGTCTGACCGGACTCAGTACATCACCGATACCGTGCTGAGCAATATCTTCAAACCCGGAGAGCGAGAAGTGCTAGCCCAGAAAGCCAGGGGCATCACCACATTCGATACCGAAGTAACGGTGTTTGAAGAGATACAGGCGGTGACCCGGACTTTGGTGCCTTTTGCGTCCGCTATCGACAGGTTTCAAAAGGGAAAGGTAGGCGAGGGGCTTGGTTTCCTGGCATTTGACGTGTTGGGGTTTGCGGTGGGAGGCATCTTCGCAGGGGCTAAAATCGCGAGGCTGGGCCCCGGGCTCTCAGGCCGGGCTGGCGGCATCCTGACACGGGGTGCGATCAGCGCGGCCAACCCGTTTGCCGGAGGAAAAGCCATCGTCTCCAGAGGCCTGCCTTGGTGGCAGTCGGCATGGGGCAAAGGGACCTCCACCTGGCGGATCATTGCGGCTAATCGCGGTGTGGACCGGGCTCATCAGGATAAAAAAGATGGCGTCACCGTCGGCACTTATACAAATACTCTCGGCGACTCAATACGTATCACGGCTCAGTTGGATGAAATAACCGGGAAATGGTACGGCTATGATCGGACAACCCGTTCGCGGTTTGGCGTACCGCTTGAAGGCTTCAGTCCTGATAGCACCAGTGCGTGATGCTTTCTCCCCGGGACAGACCTTGAACAGGCCGTCCCGGGGGATCGGTTATTTTTGTTTGCCCAGGCACGCCGCCGCAGTGAACAGCACATCAGTGGACGAATTGAGCGCGGTCTCCGCCGAATCCTGCAGTACACCGATGATGAAACCTACGGCGACCACCTGCATGGCGATCTCACTCGGGATGCCGAACAGGCTGCACGCCAGGGGAATCAGCAACAACGAACCGCCGGCCACGCCCGAGGCACCGCAAGCACAAATGGCCGCGACCACGCTGAGTAACACGGCGGTCGGCAGGTCGACACTGATGCCCAGTGTGTGCACGGCGGCCAGGCTCAGCACGGTGATGGTGATCGCGGCGCCGGCCATGTTGATGGTGGCGCCCAGCGGGATCGACACCGAATAGGTGTCCTCATGCAGGCCGAGGCGCTCGCTCAATGCAAGGTTGACTGGAATGTTCGCCGCCGAGCTGCGGGTGAAGAACGCCGTGATGCCGCTTTCGCGCAGGCACAGCAGTACCAGCGGGTACGGGTTGCGGCGCAGTTTCCAGAACACAATGGCCGGGTTGATCACCAGCGCGACGAACAGCATGCAGCCGATCAGCACCACCAGCAGATGGGCGTAGCCGAGCAGGGCGCTGAACCCGGAGGTGGCCAAGGTGGAGGCCACCAGGCCGAAAATGCCCAGCGGCGCAAAGCGAATCACCACGCGCACAATCAAGGTCACGCCGTTGGACAGGTCATCGAGCACAGTGCGGGTAGTTTCGCCGGCATGCCGGATGGCGATGCCCATGCCAATGGCCCAAGCCAGGATGCCGATGAAATTGGCATTCATCAGCGCGCTTACCGGATTGTCCACCACGCTCAACAACAGGCTTTGCAAAACTTCGCCGATGCCGCCGGGCGCGCTCACAGTGGCGTCATGGGTGGCCAACACCAGCGTTGACGGGAACCACATGCTGGCGACCACCGCAACCACGGCGGCGGCGAACGTGCCGAGCAAATACAGGAACAGGATTGGGCGAATATGGGTTTCCTGGCCGTGCTTATGGTTGGCGATCGACGCCATTACCAGCACAAACACCAGAATCGGCGCCACGGCCTTGAGCGCGGTGACGAACACCTTGCCGATAAATCCGGTGGCTTTGGCTGCTTCGGGCAGTAGCAATGCCAGGAGAATCCCGGCGATCAAACCGATGACGATTTGCGTGACCAGGCTGACGCGGGTCAGGCGTTTAAGGAGCGAAGGGGCAGCAGTCATAAAGAGGTTGTCTCTAGTTTTTTTAATGTGCGCAGCCCCATGAGCAGAAGGGGCTGTAGGAAGCAGGGCGCGAAGTCTAGCATGCTGTGGTGCGTGCTCTGGCGGCTGCGGCATCGCGTCACCCGCTTTGGCCAAAGCCGGACATACTCTGTTAAGCTTCTGGCCTCTCACCTTTCCTATCCGTCAGCGGGCCCTTCGGGCTGTCGTTGATGTCGTTGTTTCTGGAGTTTTCATGCTGTTTCCCATCCTGCTGCTGTCGGCCGCCGGTTTTACCGTGCTGACCACGGAATTCATCATTGTCGGGCTGCTGCCATCGATTGCCCGCGACCTGAATGTCAGCGTGTCCCAAGCCGGGCTGTTGGTGACCTTGTTTGCGTTTACCGTGGCGGCGTTCGGGCCGTTTCTGACGGCCTATTGCGCGCGTTTCCCACGCAAGCGTCTGTTTATCAGCATTCTGATTCTGTTCGGCGCGGCCAACGCCGTGGCCGCGCTGGCGCCGAATATCTGGGTGATGGCATTGGCACGACTGATCCCGGCTCTTGGCTTGCCGGTGTTCTGGGCTTTGGCCAGCGAGACGGCGGTGGACATCGTCGGCCCGGACTACGCCGGGCGCGCCATTGAGAAGATCGGTTTCGGCATCGTCTGCGCCACGGTGTTTGGCATCCCAGTGGGCACGTTGATTTCCGATGCATTCGGCTGGCGCACGGCGTTCGCCATTCTGGCAGTGGTGGCCCTGGCCAAGGCCTTGCTGTTGTTCATCTACCTGCCGGTAACCCGGCCGAAGAACGATCAAGTGAGTCTGCGCTCGCAGTTCAAGATCCTGCGCAACCCCTTGATGCAGGGCCATATCCTGCTGTCGATCCTGGTATTCAGCGGTATGTTCACTGCCTATACCTACCTGGCGGACATCCTTGAACGCCTGGCCGGCTTCGATGGCACGTTGGTGGGCTGGTGTCTGATGGGCTTTGGCGCGGTGGGCTTGCTTGGCAATGCCTTGGGCGGCCGTGCGGTGGATCGCCATCCGTTGATCGCATCCATGGTGTTCTGCGGGTTTATGATCGCGGGCATGGTCGCGCTGGTGCCGGCCATTCATTCCACCATCGGTCTGGCGGCGGCGATGGCGGTGTGGGGTGTGACCCAGGCGGCGCTGTTTCTGGTCAGCCATGTGCGGCTGATGAAGGCTGCGCCCCATGCGCCGGCGTTCGCCGCGTCGCTGAACATTGCCGGGGCCAACCTGGGCATCGGCTTGGGGGCGATGGTCGGTGGTCATGTGATCGATACCTTCGGCCTCGGCAGCCTCGGGTTCGCGGCGTCCGGGTTTATCCTGGTGTCGATCCTGCTGGCGCTGTGGCTGATGACCGCCAGGCAGCCGGTGGCGTCCAACGCCTGAGCGGTCAGGGCAGGGCAGTGAACAATTCGCGCCGCGCGCCTTCGGTAATCGCCACGATGCCCGGGTGCTTGACCTTGCGCTCCACCGAGATCGCATAGAACGACTCGGTGACCGCGTCGGTCTGGCCGATCAGCGCCACACCGTATTGGCGCACCACCTCGTCGGCAATCACGCTGGGGGCGATGAAAATCCCGCTGCCGGATTGGCCAAACGCCTGCATCAAGGCGCTGTCGTCGAACTCGCCGATGATCTTCGGCTGGATCTGCTGCTCGGCGAACCAGCGCTGCAAGCGGCTACGCACTACGGTTTCCGCGCCGGGAATCAGCAGCGGCGCACCGTGCAGGCGCTGCGGGAATGGGCCGGTATGGCGGTCGGCCAATGCCTGGGTGGCGAAAAAACTGATGCCGCACTCTCCCAGTTTCTGGCTGTAGCCTTTGATATCCAGGTGCGTGGGCATGGGGCTGTCGGAAATCACCAGGTCCAAGCGCTGGATCGCCAGATCCGCCAGCAACCGTTCGAGTTTGTCCTCGCGGCAGGTAATACGCAGCGGCTCGCTCAATTCCATGGTCGGCGCGATCAGCCGGTAAACGATGGATTTGGGCACCACATCCGCCACCCCGACCCGAAACACAATCTGCTGCTCCTTGGGCTGCGCGCGCAGCATGGCTTCCAACTCATTGCCGGTCTGGAACATCTGTTCGGCGTAGGGCAGCGCTTGCCGCCCGGCTTCGGTCAGCTCCAGTTGGCGCCCGACCCGCTGAAACAACGCGATGCCGAACGTCTGTTCAAGCAGGCTGAGTTGCCCGCTGATGGTCTGGGGCGTGAGGTTTAATTGCTCGCACGCACGCACGATGCTGCCGGTTTTGGCCACGACCCAGAAGTAATGCAGTTGTCGATAATTAAGCATGAGGGTGGTCACTTCGTAAAAAGCGAAGTATACGCGGGAAAAATACGAATTTTGCTGAAGTGTTGCTCTGCATAGAATGCGTCGCTATCGCGGGGCCACTATTGGGACCCAAGTGTTCTAACGAGGGATACAGCATGAAACTCAATTCTTTCGGCGCGGCCTCGTTGCTTGCGCTTTCATTGGTGATGATCAGCGGTTGCGATCAGGTCGAAAAAAGTGCACAGCAGGTGATCGGCAAGGCCTCGGAATCGGCCAAGCAGGTAATCGACGATACCCAGAAAGCCGCCGAGCAAGCCCTGAGTGAAGCCACCCAAGGCCTGATCAACCCGCAGAAGAAAGACGATCAGGCTGATAAAACCGACGAATCGAATAGCCAAGAAACCTAATTTTCCAGCACACCACCAGGACTGACCTATGGATTACCTTGTACAACTGGCCGCCAGCCCCACCGCGTGGATCGCCCTGGCGACCTTGATCGTGATGGAAATCGTGCTGGGCATCGATAACCTGATCTTTATCTCGATCCTCACCAACAAATTGCCGCAGAAGCACCGGGCCAAGGCGCGGCGCATCGGTATCAGCATGGCCCTGGTCCTGCGCCTGGGCTTGTTGAGCACCATCGCCTTTATCGTGCAGCTCACTGCGCCGGTGTTCGAGGTGTTCGGCCAGGCGTTTTCGTGGAAGGACATGATCCTGATCGCCGGTGGCCTGTTCCTGGTGTGGAAGGCCACCACCGAGATCCATCACAGCATGGACCCGGAGCCCGAAGAGAAACAAAGCACCAGCAACGCCGTGACCATCGGTTTTGCGGCGGCCATCGGGCAGATCCTGTTGCTGGACCTGGTGTTTTCCATCGACAGCATCATCACGGCGGTGGGCATGACCGAACACTTGCCGATCATGATCATTGCCGTGGTGACCTCGGTGATCGTGATGCTGGTCGCGGCCGAACCGCTGGCCAAGTTCATCAACGACAACCCGACGGTGGTGATGCTGGCCCTGGGTTTCCTGATCATGATCGGCATGACCCTGATCGCCGAAGGCTTTGGCGCCCACGTACCTAAAGGCTATGTCTACGCAGCCATGGCGTTCTCGGCGGCCATTGAGTGCCTGAATATCGCCCGGCGCAACCGCCATAAGCGTTTGCTCGCTGCGCGTCAGTAAACCCTGAAACAAACAGGCCGGCGGTGCTCATAAGAGCCCAGCCGGCCTTTTGCTGTCTGGTAGAATCCGCGCACTTGATAGTTTGAGGTCCAGCATGAACGAGCCGATTCGCCTTACCCAATACAGCCACGGCGCGGGTTGTGGCTGCAAGATTTCACCCCAGGTCCTGGAAGTGATCCTCGCCGGCAGCGGTGCGCAGAACCTCGACCCCAACCTGTGGGTGGGCAATGCTTCGCGGGACGACGCGGCGGTGTACGCCATCGACGACGAGCGCGGTGTGGTCTCCACCACCGACTTTTTCATGCCGATCGTCGACAATCCCTTCGATTTCGGTCGAATTGCCGCCACAAACGCCATCAGTGATATCTACGCCATGGGTGGCGATCCATTGATGGCCATTGCGATCCTGGGCTGGCCGGTGAATGTGCTGGCCCCGGAAGTTGCCCGCGAGGTCATCCGTGGTGGTCGCTCGGTCTGCGATGCGGCCGGTATCCCCCTGGCGGGCGGGCACTCCATCGACGCGCCGGAGCCGATTTTTGGCCTGGCGGTCACCGGCATCGTGCAAAAGCGCCATATGAAGCGCAACGACACCGCTACCGCCGGCTGCAGGCTCTACCTGACCAAGCCCCTGGGCATCGGCATCCTCACCACGGCCGAGAAGAAGGGCAAGTTGCGCGAGGCCGATATCGGCCTGGCTCGCGACTGGATGTGCACCCTCAACAAGCCCGGGAGCCGCTTCGGTAAACTGGCCGGCGTCACCGCCATGACCGATGTCACCGGTTTCGGCCTGCTGGGGCATCTGGTGGAAATGGCGGATGGCAGCGGCCTGACCGCCCGCATCGAGTACGCCAATGTCCCACGCCTGCCGGGGATCGAGGACTATCTGGATCAGGGCTGTATGCCCGGCGGCACCTTGCGCAACTTCGACAGCTACGCCAGCAAGCTCGGGCGTTTGCAGGAACTGCACAAGCGCGTGCTGTGCGACCCGCAGACCAGCGGCGGCCTGCTGATCGCGGTCACCCCCGAAGGCGACGCCGATTTCCACGCCGTGGCCGCCGAACTGGGCCTGAACCTGGCGCCTATCGGTGAACTGGTCGAGCGACAGACCCACGCGGTAGAGGTGGTTTGATGGCAACTGACATCACCGACTATCGCAGCATTTTCCTTAACGACCGGCCGATGATGGATACCCGCGCGCCGGTCGAGTTCGTCAAAGGCGCCTTTCCGGGCGTGGTCAACCTGCCGCTGATGACCGATGACGAACGCCAGCGCGTCGGCACCTGCTACAAGCAGCAAGGCCAGCAAGCCGCCATTGTCCTGGGGCATGAACTGGTATCCGGCGCGATCAAGGCCGAGCGCATTGAACGCTGGGCGCGGTTCGCTCAGGCTCATCCTGATGGCTACCTGTACTGCTTTCGTGGCGGGCTGCGCTCGCAGATTGTGCAGCAGTGGCTTAAGACAGAGGCCGGTATCGACTACCCGCGCGTCGGCGGGGGTTACAAGGCCATGCGTACGTTTTTGCTCGAAACCATGGAGCAAGCCACCCAGCAGTGTGATTTTGTGTTGCTCGGCGGCATGACCGGCACCGGCAAGACCGAAGTCCTCGGCCACTTGCGCAACGCCCTGGACCTGGAAGGCCACGCCAACCACCGCGGTTCCAGCTTCGGCAAGCGCGCCACGGCGCAACCGTCCAACATCGACTTCGAGAATCGCCTGGCCGTGGACCTGCTGAAAAAACGCGCGGCCGGCATCGAGCAGTTCGTGGTGGAGGACGAAAGCCGCATGATCGGCAGTTGCGCGCTGCCGTTGCCGTTGCACAAAGGCATGCAAACGTATCCGATGGTGTGGCTGGAAGACAGCCTGCAAGGGCGCGTCGAACGTATCCTGCGCGACTACGTGGTTGACCTGTGTGCCGAGTTCATTGCCACGTTTGGCGAACAGGGCCAAACGCTGTTCGGCGAGCGGCTGACCCAGAGCCTGGCCAATATTCATAAACGCCTGGGGGGCGAACGGTTCCAGCGCTTGCAGGCGATTCTGCAGGACGCCCTGGCCGAACAGGCGCGCAGCGGCGCCGTGGACCTGCACCGTGGCTGGATCGAAGGCCTGCTGCGTGAGTACTACGACCCGATGTACGCCTTCCAGCGCGAAAGCAAAGGCGCCCGCATCGAATTCGCGGGCGAGCAGGGGGCGGTGGTGGAATATTTGCGCGAGCGGAGTGCGCGGCGCGAGTGAGGGTGATACCGGGGCCTATCGCGCCGCGTTGCCTGTGGCAGGGGGCTTGCCCTAATGCCAGTCTGTTAAGGCTCAGTTGACCCAGCCCAGGCGATAGCTATCAAAGGTGGGAGGGGGCTTGCCCCCGATAGCGCCCTCAGCCCCCCCACCGCGTGTTTAAAGCACCACCACCGCAATCAACCCGAACACCACGCCCATCAGCATGGTCAGCCCGGCCACCGTTACCAGCACCCGCGCGTCGAAATCCTTGCGTAGCATCAGCAGGGACGGCAGGCTCACGCTCGGCAATGTCATCAGCAAGGCCACGGCCGGGCCGGTGCCCATGCCCAGGGTCATCATGGTTTGTACGATAGGGATCTCGGCCGCCGTAGGAATTACGAACAATGTGCCGACGATCGCCAGCGGCACGAGCCACACCAGGCTGTTGGCCATGGCTCCGTCTACGTGAGGGAACAGCCACACCCGCGCGGCACCGAGGATCAGCACGGCCAGGATGTACACCGGAATGGTGCTCCAGAACAGCTGCCACAACGTCCGCATCCAGCGGCTGAAAAAGGGTTGGGCTTCGACCTGGCTCACATCGGCCACCGCTTCCAGCGCGGCTTCCGGCACCTGATCGGGGCGTGCGATGCGCTGCGCCACCAACGACACCCCCACCACCAGCACAATGCCCGCCACCAGACGTAGCGCGGTAAACCCCCAGCCCAGCACAAAGCCCATGAATACCAGCGTCGCCGGGTTCAGTACCGGGTTGGCGATCCAAAACGCCAGCGCCGCGCCCACCGATACCTGTTGCCGACGCATGCTCGCCGCCACCGGCGCCGCGCAGCAGCTGCACATCATCCCCGGCAAGGCAAACAGCCCGCCGCGTACGGTCGAGCCCAGCCCGGCCCGGCCGAACAGGCGCAGCAGCCAGTCGCGCGGGATCAGCACTTGCAGCAGCGAACCGAGGATTACCGCCAGGACTGCGGCTTTCCAGATCGCCAGGAAATACACCTGGGCATAGGCCAACGCCGCCGCCAGGGGCGAGCTTTGCTGATCATTGAGAATCGAGGCGCCGATGCTGTGGTTGTCGGCGGCCACAAACGCCTTGAAGTAGTAGGGCGACCACTTGACGTAGTAGAGGCCGACACAGGCCACCAGCAGGAACAGCGCCGGTTTCCACCAGAACGACCAGCCCCGGACGGGCTGGGTGGAGAGAAGGTTGGACATGGGGATGATCCGCAGATGAGTCGATAGCCGCGCATCATACGCTGTCAGCTGTCGGCGCTCACCTGTGTCGGCTCTGGGCAGTTCTGTTCGCCGTCGTTCAGGCCCTGTTTGTAGTTGCGGCTCAGCAACGAGGCCTTGCCGTTGTGCCAGGTCAGCGTCAATACGTAGAGGGTGTCGTAGTCGCTGCCGGACCAGTCGTCGGTGATGGTGTGCTTCTCGCCCGACGCCTCACTCGCCACCTTGTTGATCAACTCCGGCAGATAGCCATGGGACCAGGCGGTGTAGATGGTGGCGTTGTGGTATTTGTCTTCGACCAACTCATCGGCCAGGTCGCTGGTGTCATTGGCCGAGAAGTTGATGTTGACCGGCAGGCCCAGCTTGATGGCGCTGGGGCTGATGGTCATCAGTGGGCGAATGTAGCTGTAGGAATTATCCAGCTCGCCTTCTTCGACATTGCGCGTCGGGTTGGCGGCGAACACAAAATCCGCCGGGCCGAATTTTTCCGGCAATACCGTGGCCAGGTTCATCGCGCGGTTCAGGCCCTGGCAATTGAGTTGGCCCAGGCCGCCGGCGGGTTTTTCGCCGTGGCGCAGGAATACCAGGGTCTGCACGCCGTCCACCGGCTGAGCGCGGCTTTCCGGCGCGTCGAGGAGGGCCGCTGTGGCACCGCCGACAAGTAGCAGCGGTAACGTGATGTAGGAATAGCGTTTGAGTCGTTGCACAAGGCGCAGAGGCTTGATCGTCATTTTAGGTTCGAGTCTTCATGCGTCGCGTTAAGGCGGACAAGCCTGGCCCCAGTGACGCACGTGCGTCCCGAGGTGTTCCTTGTCGATCTAGCCAGGTGCCTCCCTTCACCCTATCAGCGCTTTTAAGAGTGCGGCGGGGCGTATTGGTTCGCCCGGACGGGATAATAGCCAGGCGATGTTGCGCATTGATGACCCATGCACGACAGCGCGGGGATGACTATCATGAGGGCTTTCTGCCTCAGGGACTGTCCCGATGAACGCACTTGCCGCATTCCCGATCAACAGCAAATGGCCCGCACAGCACCCCGAACGCTTGCAACTGTATTCGCTGCCTACGCCCAATGGCGTCAAAGTCTCGATCATGCTCGAAGAGTTGGGCCTGCCGTATGAGGCGCACAAGGTCAATTTCGAGACCCAGGACCAATTGTCCCCCGAGTTCCTGTCCCTGAACCCCAACAACAAGATCCCCGCGATCATCGATCCCAACGGCCCGGGCGGTCAGCCGCTGGCGTTGTTCGAGTCGGGGGCGATCCTGATTTACCTGGCGGAAAAAACCAGCCAGTTGCTCTCCGAAGACCCGGCCACCCGTTACGAAACGATCCAATGGCTGATGTTCCAGATGGGCGGCATCGGCCCGATGTTCGGCCAGCTGGGTTTCTTCAACAAATTTGCCGGCAAGAACTACGAAGACAAACGCCCCCGCGATCGCTATGCCGCCGAGTCGCGGCGGTTGCTGCAGGTGCTGGAAAAACGCCTGCTGGGCCGCACCTGGCTTATGGGCGATGACTACAGCATCGCCGACATCGCCACCTTCCCTTGGATCCGTAACTTGATCGGCTTTTATGAGTCCGGCGATCTGGTAGGCATTGCCGATTTCCCTAACGTCCTGCGCGCGCTCGACGGTTTTGTCGCCCGCCCGGCCGTGATCCGTGGCCTGAATATCCCGAGTTGATCCATGCCGACTTTCGATTTCAAACAACTGGATGTATTCAGCAGCGTATCGCTAAAGGGCAACCCGCTGGCCGTCGTCCTCGGTGCCGACAGCCTCAGCGACCAACAGATGGCCGACTTTGCCAAGTGGACGAACCTCAGCGAAACCACGTTTTTGCTGACACCGCGGGACCCTCGTGCCGACTACCGAGTAAGGATCTTTACCACGTTGCAGGAGTTGCCGTTCGCCGGCCACCCGACGCTGGGCACTTGCCACGCATGGCTCCAGGCTGGCGGCGTGCCCAAAGGCGAGGAGATTATCCAGGAGTGTGAAATCGGCCTGGTGCGTATCCGTCGCCAAGGCGCCGAGTTGGCGTTTATTGCGCCGCCGTTGTTACGCTCCGGTGCCGTCGACGCGCCGTTGCTTGAGCGTGTACGCCTGGGGTTGGGGCTGCCGCCGGACAGCATCGTGCGCAGTCAGTGGGTCGACAATGGTGCAGGGTGGCTTGCGCTCATGTTGGCTGATCGTGACCAGCTCCTGGCGTTGCAGCCGGACTATTCACAGCTATTGGGGTTAGCCGTCGGCGTGATCGCCCCGTGCAACCCGGTACGCGACGACGTGGACGCGCAGTTTGAGGTGCGTGCTTTTGTCGCAGGCGATGGCGCCCAGGAAGACCCGGCCACCGGCAGCCTGAATGCCGGCGTCGCGCAATGGCTGCTCAGCGAAGGGCTTGCGCCGCCGTGCTACGTGGTCAGTCAGGGCACGGCCATAGGGCGTGCGGGGCGTATTCGCGTTGAACGTCAAGGCGATGAAATCTGGGTCGGTGGCGCTGTCACCGTGTGCATCGAAGGGCGTCTACAGCTCTAGATCAATACATTATTGCGCCCCTGGCAATACACTGTTGGCCCCTCGGCGTTTGTGCTGCCGGGGCCAATGGGCATAAGCTTTCGCCCCAAAGATTTCTGCCATTTTTTCAGGAAAGCCATGACCAGCCAGTTCCCCCAAGCCCGTCCACGCCGCCTGCGCCGCTCCCCGGAGCTGCGTGGTCTGTTCCAGGAAACCGAGTTCACCCTCAACGACCTGGTGCTGCCGATTTTCGTCGAGGAAGAAATCGACGACTTCGTGCCGATTACCAGCATGCCGGGCGTGCGACGCATCCCTGAGAAAAAACTGGCCGGCGAGATCGAGCGGTTTGCCCGTGCCGGCATCAAGTCGGTGATGACCTTCGGTGTGTCCCACCATCTGGACGCCAATGGCAGCGACACCTGGAAAGAACGCGGCCTGGTCTCGCGCATGTCCTCGATCATCAAGGACGCCGTGCCGGAGATGGTGGTGATGTCCGACACCTGCTTCTGCGAATA
Source organism: Pseudomonas rhodesiae (assembly GCF_013285305.1). Lineage (NCBI taxonomy): Bacteria > Pseudomonadati > Pseudomonadota > Gammaproteobacteria > Pseudomonadales > Pseudomonadaceae > Pseudomonas > Pseudomonas rhodesiae. The sequence goes on from NZ_CP054205.1 coordinate 2,360,266, forward strand.
CACCGACCACGGCCACTGCGGCGTGATGCACGGCGCCCACGTCGACAATGACGCGACCCTGGTCAACCTCGGCAAACAAGCCGTGGCCGCCGCCCGCGCCGGTGCTGATGTGATTGCACCGTCGGCGGCCATGGACGGCCAGGTCCAGGCCATCCGCCGCGCCCTCGACGACGCCGGCTTCACCCATATCCCGATCATGGCGTACTCGACCAAATTCGCCTCGGCCCTCTACGGCCCATTCCGCGAAGCCGGCGGCAGCGCGCTCAAGGGCGACCGCAAAAGCTACCAAATGAACCCCATGAACCGCCGCGAAGCCGTGCGCGAATCCCTGCTCGACGAACAGGAAGGCGCCGACGCGCTGATGGTCAAACCGGCCGGCGCCTACCTCGACATCATCCGCGACATCCGCGAAGCCTCGCGCCTGCCAGTGGCGGCGTATCAGGTGAGCGGTGAATACGCGATGATCAAGTTTGGGGCTCAGGCGGGGGCGATTGATGAGGATCGAGTAGTGCGCGAGACGCTGGGGTCAATCAAGCGTGCGGGGGCGGATTTGATCTTCACGTACTTTGCGATGGATTTGGCGTTGGCGGGGATCTGAAGACAACGCGAGACCGTTGTGGTGAGCAGGCTTGTCCTGCGATGGGCTGCGTAGCAGCCCATGACTTGCAAATAGAAGACTAATTTATTTGACGGTAAATAATATTCCCATAATTAATAAATCTTTCCATTGAATGCGCTATTTTTTAGGGTTGCCGTTCCTTAATGCTGATGCAACATGTTTTAACCATGTTCTGCCATCGTTCCATTCGTTGAGATAATAGTAGTAGCAACCCATCTCGGAAAATAAAAAGTCTTCAAGTTCTTTCTCGGTTTTCTCAGTGGAAATTAATCTTTCCAGTTCTCGTTGCACTATCGTCTTTGTCTCTTCAGAGGAGTCAGAGATAAAGTAATTAATCACGTCATCCGCGCTTTTGTGATCATCCACCCAATCTTGATTGAAATATCCAGCGAGAAATTGCTGTAGCTCAGGGTAGTCTTGGTTCATGGGTTTGGAAAGCCTGTGTGGATGCGGTAGCCATTGGGCATGTTTTTGTCTCTTCGAATGATTAAGTAAATTTCTTTTCCTGGAACTGGTGTTGTAGTTTTCTTTTTAATACTGGTGCCTATTGTTTCTTTGGACTTTTGGATGATTGCCAACTGGTTGTTGCTTCCTTTGAGAAAGTTTTTAATTTTAGTTTTGTTTTCGTTGATTACACTTGATATGGCGAGCTCTGCTGAGGCCCGGTCGTGAAAGGTAGAGGCCGCAGGGATGTTTGGTTCCTGCTTCAAACGGTCAAGCAACTGTTTGTTAGTTCTCCCAACGTGCTTTTCCATCAGATGTCCTCCTGCAGCTTCGTGTGCGGCTAAACCTCCTCCTGGCACTATTACGCTATACGGCCCCTCAGGGCAGTTCGTTTTTTTACAGCTCAGCCCCAGCGGATACACCCAGGCCGTAGGCTTGCTCGGGCCTTGAGCCTGTTTTGTGGTGAGCAGGCTTGCCCTGCGTTGGGCTGCGTAGCATCCCTAAACCAGGCACCGTCCCCCGAGATATCACGTCGCCCTGACTGGGGCGGTTTCACGGCCCGCTGTGAATAAGCTTGCTTGTGATGATCTGCCTTTTAAGTACTTCGCTATTTTCTCTGTTTAAATATTTTTATTGGTTTTACTTTTCGGACAGGTAGCTGTCGAATTTGTGAATTATGTGGTTCAGCCAAAGCGGTCCGGACGCCCACTCATGGGGGTAGTAATAGTAGCAATATTGCTCGTGCAATAGCTTTTCCAGAAAGTCTGATTCGTTTTGGTAAGAGTTAATTAGATCTATGATCTCATTTTTTACTGACATGATAACCTCCTTGGATGAGTCTAGTAGGAAGCTGTCAATGACGTCGTCAGCTGTGGCATGATCCTCTGGCCAGTCTTGGTTAAAATAAGCACCAAAAAATTGTTGAAGTTCGGTTAATTGTTCATTCATTTTTCTATTGGATATCCAGTCAGTAGTAGGTAACCATCGGGCATCTTGGGTTTTTTTATTAGAATTAGCATGAATTTATAGACAGGGACTGACTCTCTTGTGCCTCTTATAACGCTCAGTCCTACCGCTTGATTTGAGTGTTCTCTAATAATGTATTTGTCTTTTGTTCCCTTGAGAAATTTTGATATATCCTGATGGCGAGATAATAAGGCTTTAGATACAAGTCTTTCCGCCTCTTCTAGTGATCTAAATGTCGATGCTGCTGGTATGCTGGGTTCTAAGTCAAGTCTTTCAATTAATTGAGCATCTGTCTGCTCTACGTGTTTCTTAATTAAGTGCCCGCCTGCATCTTCATGTTTGACTAAAGTTCCGCCCGAAACTTTTTTCGTTTGGGTGGTATCTGTTTTCTTGCTAGGACACGCACCTATCTTACAACTTAGGCCCAGCGGATCCACCCACCCCGTAGGGTTAGGTACATACCGATACCCATTAATCCCACCCGCCAACTTCACCGGGTCCGGCGTCAGGTAGCGACCAATATCCGGATTGTAGTAGCGATGACGGTTGTAGTGCAGGCCGCTTTCTTCGTCGAAGTATTGGCCCTGGAAACGCAGTGGGTTGTCGAGTTTGCCTACGTCGAGGCGGGCGATTTCGCCGTAGGCGCGGTAGTGCGCGGACCAGACGATTTCGCCATCCGAGGCTGTGAGTTCTTGCGGCGTGCCGAGGTGGTCGAGTTGGTAGTGGTAGGGCTGGGTGTGGTCTGGACCGAAGCCTTCCAGTAGGACTAGCGGCCGGAAGCTGTCGGGTTCGTAGAGGTAGCTGCGGTGGCGGCCCGCTTGGTGTTCGGCGATAAGTGTGTCGCCTTGCCAGAAAAATTCGGTGGTGAGGTCATCGACGGTTTTGCTGATACGTCGGCCAAACGGGTCGTATCGGTAGCTGGCGGTTTGGCCGTTAGGCTGGGCGATTTCGATCAGCCGGTGCTGGCTGTCATAACGGTATTCCGTGACGAGTTGCTGGCCTTTGCCACGGCGTTCCTGGGTCAGGTTGCCGAAGGCGTCGTAGGTGTAGTGGCGCTCTCCCTGGATCAGCAGGCGGTTGCCGGCGACGATGTCGGGGCCGGGGCGGTTTTGCATCAGCAGGTTGCCGGCCGGGTTGTGGGCGAAACGTTCCTGCACGTCGTGGGAATGGTCGGCGCGGGTCAGGCGTTGCAGCGGGTCGTAGCGGTAGTGGTGTTCGCCTTTGCGGGTGTCGAGCAGGCGGGTGAGGTTGCCGGCTCGGTCGTAGTCGTATTGGCGCTGCAGCAGCGGGTGGCTCTGGTGGGTGACGGCGTGGGCGTGCAGGCGTTGCTGGTCGTCGTAGTGGTAGTGGCTAAGCAGTTGGCCCTGTTGGCGCTGGTGTTCGAGACCGGCGTTGAATAGGTGCGACGTCAGGGTTTTGCCATTCAATTCAACAGTCGCAAGGTGCCCGCCCTTGTCGCGGTTGAAGGCCACGCGGTTGTTATCCGGCAGGCGCAGGTGCTTGAGCTGGCCGCAGGCGTCGTAGCCATAGCGCAGTGTGCCCCAGCCCTGGTGTTCGGCGGTGAGGCGGTTTTGGCGGTCATACTCGTAGGCCAACGCCCAGTGGCCGTCGTCGACACTGAGGAGATTGCCCTGGCGGTCGTAGGTATATTCAACGACGCTGTCATCGGGCAGGGTTTTTCGTACCAGGCGTCCGGCATGGTCGCGCTCATAACGCGTCACCCACTGACTACCATCGTCGCCGTATTCGGTCTTTTCCTGCAGGTGGCCGTTAAGGTCGTAGGCGTAGGCGGTGCGTTGGCCGTCGAAGCCGACTTCCTGCTGGATCAGGCCGTTGGGGTGGTAGTCGAGCCGGTAGGTTTCGCCGACTTCGTTTTCGATTTCGGTGAGCAACAACCGGGCATTGTCGTAGCGGTAGTTGACCTGAGTGCCATCGGCATTCAGGCGACGGCTGATCAGGTGCAGGCCGTCAGCGTAGTCGTAGCGGGTGACGTGGCCGAGTTCGTCGCGTTCGGCGGTGATTTTGCCGTAGGGGTTGTAGCTGTATTCGCGGGTGGCACCGCCCGGCAGGGTCAGACGAGTCAGCCGACCCACAGCGTCCCACTGGTACTGGGTCAGCGCGCCGTGTTCATCTTCGCGCGCCACCTCGTGGCCCAGGTCGTCGTAGCGATAGCGCCTGATGCCACCATTGGGCAACTGCTCCTCAACCAGTTGCCCGCGCTCATTCCACACCAAGCGATGGCAGCTGTGATCCGGGTACCAAACCCCGGTCAGTTGCCCATGTTTGTTGTAGCTGTAGTCGGTAACGTGACCGTCGGGATCGATGCTACGGGTGATATCGCCCTGGTCATTGCGCTCGTATTTCCAGACCGCTTCACCCCGGCGCACCACGCGTACGAAACCGTGGTCATGCTCGTAGGTAGTGGGCTCATCTTCGCCGGGAAACAGCGCCACCAGCCGTCCGGCCTCGTCGTACTGGTAGGCCGTCACCGCGCCCAGCGGATCCTGCTCGACCGTCAGCCGGCCTTTAGCGTCGTAGGATTTGAAGTGCTGCGCGCCATCGGGATCGATGCGTTGCACCAATCGCGCACGGTCGTCGTGGACATAGATTTCCTGGCTGCCATCGGCGTTGTGCACCGTGACTTGGCCGTCATCGCCCCACACATAGCGCGTGTCCATCTGCGAGAAGCTGGCCCAGTGCCGCACACAGCGCGCCGCCTTGCCGGAGCGTTCCCACGCCCAGAAGAAACTCGCCCCACCGGCCAGGCCGCGCTCAACAATGACGTGCTGCTCGTCGTAGCGGTACACCTCGCTCTCGCCGACGGCATTGGTCGCCGAGACCAGTCGGCCCAGGTCGTCATAGGCGTAGGAAACGACGTTTTGCTCAGTCGTCCAGACATACGGACCACGGCCTTCGGCGCGCTGAATCTGGTAGTCCACCGCGACAATGCGCCCGCTCCCATAGCGCAGAAACAACGAGCGACCCACCCCGTTATCCACCCGCTCGATACGTCCGAGCACATCGCGGAAAATTCGCAGGCGGTTGTCATACGCATCGCTGATCGCCGTCAGCACACCGTCGCGAAAGTGGTAGAACCGCGATGCCTGGGCCAGCACCAGCTCATCCGGCGAAGCCCCCAGATAGATCGCCGCTTCGGCCAGGCTATTGGTGATTGCCGGCCTCGCAACGGTGGGCATTGGAAAGGAAATTGAGCGATTTTCATGGTCGGTCCAGACCACCGAATCGCCTGAAACCACCAGCCGCTGCGCCAGCCCATGGCTCCAGCCAACCCCCAGTCCTACATCGACTTCCACCGCACTGGTGCGATACAGGCGCGTCCACTCGAACGGCAACACCCCATCCAGAACACCGTCAGTCAGGGTCAGCAATTCCTCGCCGGTGACCATCGACACCGGGCAGCCGTTAGTGACGGTTTTATCCGCAGAAGCCGCCGCATCGCCGTTCGGGTTTTTTCCCGAAACTGGCACGTCATCCATAGGCTCCTGCCGCACCAACACCGTCTGCTGCGTCTTGTTGCGCGCCGCTGTGACCGGGTTGGAAACCCATTGATCCCCAGCCTTCAACGGCCCCACCGGGATCGTATCGACCGCCGTGGTCTGGCGACTGAGCAACACCGGCTTGGCCGCCTCGGCATGCTCCTCGACGCGCACCTTGCCAAACTGCTCGGCCAAATGTTCCAACCACTGGCGCGCGCGCCGCGACTTGATCCTACCCAGCACCTGCGCGCCCAAGCGAACCGCCACGCCCATGCCCGCTGTGGCCCAGATCAGCAACAGGTTGATCAGCACCTCGCCAGTGACTTCTCCGAGCAGCTCATTCATATACGGCGGTGGCAGCAGGCGCATCCAACTGACCATCGTCGCCAGGTAAATGAACAACAACGGCTCATCGCTGAGCATCAGCAAGCCCGTCGCAATAGCGTCGGCACCGAGCGCCAGCAACTGGTCAAACTCGGCCTGGGACAGATACCGCAGCCATTGCTCGGCATGGGCCACCGGGTCCGACAGCCACTGGAACAGTTGCTTGAGGTTGTCCCACAGCGAGTACAGCGCTTCGCCGAATCCGCGTGCGTAGGCGGCGTGGAGCGAGAGGTAGCGCTTAAGGAAGTTCGCCTCGGAGTAGTCCTGCCAAAGCGGTTCGAAGGTGTCGGACCATTCGCTGCGCAGCCACGCCTCCAGCGGCGCGATGACCGCCTGATAAGAGGCGTACAGCGCCTTGAAATGCGCGGCGGACACATTGGGGTAGAAGTGGATGCGGTAGCGCTGGTTGCGTTCGCATTCCTTGAGTTCAAGAATGCCGCTGGGCCCGATGGTTTTATGGATAGGCTCGCCCAGCAGCGTGCCGTCTGCATCGATGCGCTGGAGTATCACCGGTGTATCGCCGATGGGTACGAACCGTGAACTCTGGAACCGATGCACCAAGGTCAAGGTGCCATCGGCCCGGCAGGTCGCGACCGCGCTGCTGGGGAACAGCGAGCGGTTGATCGGCGCGACCCGCTCCGCTTCATCTCCGGCCTTGAACACCTGCTCGATATTCAGCGCCGAAAAACTGAGGACACTCTCGGCCCAGGCGTCGTAACTATTGAGGCATCCACGAAAATCCCTGAGTACCGACTCAACGTCGCGGGTCTTTGCATCCAAGGCGGCGAGTACCAGAAAGCCAATGGTCTGGCTGGTCGCGCCAATCATGAGGCTGCCCTATCAATCAGGGCCATAACGAAAAAAAACATCTGCAATCCTTCGCACTGTGTGATCAGGCGAGGGACTTTGCAGAGGTTTATGGGGCAGGGGAGTAGAGCTTATCCGGCGCTTGCGTGGGATGTTTCGGCAGCGGTCACATCCGGTCGTAACGGGCGAGCCTACCGAACCCACGAACCCTGGTTAGACTTACCTGTCGAAACGTGCAACTCACGGCCCGCCGTCACTCAAGGAATCTTCATGTATTCAAGCCGCCTGATCCTCTGCCTTTTGCCCTTGCTGGTACTGGCGGGGTGCTCCACCGCCCGTGGCCCGCAGCAACCGGAACGCAGCGAAGCCGAGGTCAAGGCGCAGATCGTGCGGTTGCTGCCACCCAAGGTTACGGACCGCAATGGCTGGGCCCAGGATATCTACACGGCCTTTGATACCCAGAAGATTTACCCGAGCACCGAAAATATCTGCGCGGTGCTGGCGGTGACCGAGCAGGAGTCCACCTTCCAGGTCGACCCGCCGGTGCCCAATATGGGCAAAATCGCCCAGGATGAAATCCTGCGCCGTGCCGGCAAGGTGCATGTGCCGGCCTTTGTGGTGCGCAGCGCATTGCAACTGAATTCGCCCACCGGCAAGACCTACGCCGAACGTCTGAGCGCCGCGCGTACGGAAAAAGACTTGAGCGGTATTTTCGATGACTTCATCAGCATGGTGCCGTTGGGCAAAACGCTGTTCGGCGGGTTCAACCCGGTGCACACCGCCGGGCCGATGCAGGTGAGCATCGACTTTGCACAGAAACAAGCGCGGGGTTATCCCTACACCGTGGACGGATCAATCCGACGCGAAGTGTTCACCCGCCGTGGCGGCATGTACTTCGGCATCGCCCATTTGCTCGGCTATCCGGTGAACTACGATCAACCGCTGTATCGCTTCGCTGACTTCAACGCCGGTTGGTATGCCAGCCGCAATGCGGCGTTTCAGGCGGCGGTCAGTCGGGCTTCGGGGGTCGAGCTGGCGCTGGATGGGGACTTGATTCGCTACGGCTCGCTACTGCCCGGTACCACGGAGCTGGCGGTGCGTTCGTTGGGCGCGAAGCTGGACATGCGCAACCCCAGCATCCGCAGCCAGCTGGAGCAGGGCGAGCGCTTGGATTTCGAAGAAACCACCCTTTACCAACGTGTGTTCGCCCTCGCCGACAAGGCTGCCGGCAAACCCCTGCCACGGGCGATTCTGCCGGGGATTGTGCTCAAGAGCCCGAAGATCACCCGTAACCTGACCACGGCATGGTTTGCCAAGCGCGTGGATGAGCGTTATCAGCGTTGTATGAAGCGCTGAAAGCCCCGTGCGAGATTTGTATGGCTGATGGCGATGGCTTCCAATGAGGTATTTGCAATGCCTCAAGCTGCCAGACAATGAAGATCAAAGGTGGGAGGGGGGGCAAGCCCCCTCCGATAGTTGAGCGATGTTGCTGTTTTTATCAGTTGCGTTCCAGGGCCAGGGCTACGCCCTGGCCACCGCCGATGCACAAGGTCGCCAGGCCTTTTTTGGCATCGCGCTTGATCATTTCGTGCAGCAGGGTCACCAGCACGCGGCAACCCGAGGCGCCAATCGGGTGGCCGATGGCGATAGCGCCGCCATTGACGTTGACCTTGTCAGCATCCCACTCCAGCTCTTTGCCTACCGCCAGGGATTGCGCGGCGAAGGCTTCGTTGGCTTCGATCAGGTCCAGATCGCCCAGGCTCCAACCGGCTTTGTCCAGGCAGCGACGGGTGGCCGATACCGGGCCGATGCCCATGATGGCCGGGTCCACGCCTGCGTTGGCGTAACTGGCAATGCGGGCTAGCACGGGCAGACCGAGGGCTTTCGCCTTATCGGAACTCATCAGCATTACTGCAGCGGCGCCGTCATTGAGGCTGGAGGCGTTGCCGGCGGTGACGCTGCCGTCTTTCTTGAAGGCCGGCTTGAGCTTGGCCAGGGACTCGGCAGTGGTGCCGGCGCGCGGTTGCTCATCCACGGCGAAGGCGATTGGGTCGCCCTTGCGCTGGGGGATCAGGATCGGGGTGATCTCATCTACAAATCGCCCAGCCTCGATGGCTGCCGCAGCCTTCTGCTGAGAAGCGGCGGCAAAGGCGTCCTGGGCTTCGCGGCTGATGCCATATTTGTCCACCAGGTTCTCAGCAGTGATGCCCATGTGGTAGTCGTTGAACGCATCCCACAGGCCGTCGGTGATCATGCTGTCGATCATCTTGGCGTGGCCCATGCGCAAACCAGTGCGCGCGGCAGGCAGTACGTAGGGGGCCAGGCTCATGTTCTCCATGCCGCCGGCGATGATGACGTCGGCGTCGCCGCAGCGGATGGCCTGGGCACCGAGGTGCAGGGCTTTGAGGCCCGAGCCGCAGACCTTGTTCAGGGTCAGGCTCGGCACCGCGTGGGGCAGGCCGGCGAGGATCGAGGCCTGGCGCGCGGGGTTCTGGCCGGAGCCTGCGGTGAGTACTTGGCCGAGGATCACTTCATCGACTTGGGCCGGGTCCAGGCCGGTCTGCTCCAACAGGCGACGGATTACGGCGGCGCCCAGTTCCGGAGCCGGGACGCTGGCCAGCGAACCTTGAAAGCTGCCCACGGCGGTGCGGGTGGCAGCAACAATCACGACGTCTTGCATGGAATCTGTCCTCACTGGAAATGCATTTCTGGAACGTGGTCCGGGACGATCAGTTTACCGGCGGTCTTGCTCACAATCTCTTCAACGCTGACGCCAGGTGCGCGTTCCTTGAGGACAAAAGCGCCATTTTCGATTTCCAGGTACGCCAGGTCCGTAAGCACGCGTTTGATGCAGTGCGCGCCGGTCAGCGGCAGGCTGCAGCGATCAAGCAACTTGGACTCTCCGTCTTTGGAGGCGTGGGTCATGATCACGATGATGTTTTCCGCACCGGCCACCAGGTCCATGGCGCCGCCCATGCCCTTGACCAGTTTGCCGGGGATCATCCACGAAGCGATGTTGCCCTGCACATCGACTTCAAATGCGCCGAGCACGGTGAGGTCGACGTGACCGCCACGAATCATCGCGAAGGACTCGGCAGAGGAGAAAATCGACGCACCGATGCGTGCGGTCACCGTCTGTTTACCGGCGTTGATCATGTCGGCATCGATGGTGTCTTCGGTAGGAAACGGGCCCATACCGAGCAGGCCGTTTTCCGATTGCAGCATCACTTCCATGCCGTCGGGGATGTAGTTGGCCACCAGGGTCGGAATGCCGATGCCGAGGTTGACGTAAAAGCCGTCCTGCATTTCGCGGGCGACGCGTTGAGCCATTTGTTCGCGGGTAAGAGCCATTTTGTGTGTCCTTATTGTTCGGGCTGGAGGCGGATTATTTGCGGACGGTGCGCTGTTCGATGCGCTTCTCGAAAGTGCCGCAGATGATCCGATCGACGTAGATGCCAGGGGTGTGGATCTGCGCCGGGTCCAGCTCGCCCGGTTCGACGATTTCTTCGACTTCGACCACGGTGATCTTGCCGGCGGTGGCGGCCAGCGGGTTGAAGTTCTGAGCGGTGTGGCGGTAGATCACGTTACCGAAGTGGTCGGCTTTCCAGCCTTTGACGATGGCGAAGTCGCCGGTGATGGACTCCTCCATCAGGTAAGGACGACCGTTGAACTCGCGGGTTTCTTTGCCTTCGGCCACTGGGGTACCGACACCGGTTGCGGTAAAGAAAGCCGGGATACCGGCACCGCCTGCGCGCATTTTTTCGGCGAGGGTGCCTTGGGGCGTCAGCACCACTTCGATTTCGCCGCTGAGCAATTGCTTCTCGAACAGCGCGTTCTCACCCACGTACGACGCGATCACTTTGCGGATCTGTTTTTCTTCCAGCAGCACGCCCAGGCCAAAACCGTCGACGCCGCAGTTGTTGGAGACCACGGTCAGCTCACGGGTGCCTTTGCGCTTGATTTCGGCGATGAGGTTTTCCGGGATGCCGCACAGGCCGAAGCCGCCGGCGAGTACGGTCATTCCGTCCTCCAGGCCTGCCAATGCCTCTTCGTAGGACGCCACGCGTTTATCGAAACCTGCCATATGCACCTCTTTTATTGTTTGTGGGCCAGCCAATGGACCGAGTGTTGCGCCGATGGATTGATTTGTTAAGTTGTTTTTTAAGGTTGATTGATTTAGAAAACAGCATAGTTGATCCGTCTCTCGGAGTACCTTCATGACCGTGAAACAGCTGCGTGCCTTCCTCGCCGTGGCCCAGAGCCTGAGTTTCGCCGCCGCCTGCGAGCGTCTGCACTTGTCCCAGTCGGCGCTGAGCCTGACCATCAAGGGCCTGGAAGAGGGCCTGGGCGGGCGGTTGTTCAGCCGCAATACGCGTAATGTGGCGCTGACCCCGGAAGGCGAATCGTTGCTGCCCCTGGCCCGCCGCCTGATGGCCGATTGGGATAACGCCGAGGATGAGCTGCGCCAGCGCTTCACCTTGCAGCGCGGGCGCGTCACGGTGGCGGCGATGCCGTCGTTCGCCGGCAACCTGCTGCCGCCGATCTTGAAGATATTCCGCGCGCGTTACCCCCAGGTGAACGTAACGGTGCACGACTTGATCAACGAACAGGTCTTGGAGATGGTGCGCGATCGCCAGGTGGAGCTGGGTGTGGCCTTCGAACCGTCTGAAGGCTCGTCGCTGGCCTTTACCCCGTTGTATCTGGATCGCTTCATCGCGGTCGTGTCGGGTGATTCACCCTTGGCGCAGTGCGACGAGATCGGCTGGGAGACTTTATTGGAACACCCCTTTATCACCTTGCAACGACCTTCCACGGTTAGGGTGATGCTGGAGGAGCATTTGGGTGCGCTACGGATGAAACTGCCGGTCGCCCTGGAAAGCCATCAATTGGCGACTGTAGGCAAAATGGTAGCCAGTGGCTTGGGCGTCAGCGCCGTGCCGGCATTGTGTGCCAGACAAATGGAGGAGGCGGGCGCGCATTGTATTACCTTGCGTGATCCGGTGATCGAGCGGCCGATTGGTGTGCTGACCAAGCCGGGGCATGAGTTGTCGGCGGCGGCGCAAGCCTTGTTCGATATTTTTCGCGATGAGGCGGGCAAGGGCCGGTTTCCAACATTTTGACCCGCAGCACAAACAAGTGTGGGAGATGGTTTGCCTGTTATCACGGTTTAACAGTCAACACTGTCGTTGAGCGTTAAATAGCTATCGCAGGCAAGCCAGCTCCCACATTGAACACGTTGTTTCTAGTAGTAGCGATCAATCACTTTTACTTGCGAGCTGTCTTTGAAAGACTCCCAAGCGTTGTTAAGTGTGTCGAATACTTGTTCGATAAAGTTGCGATCGGCAGCGGCCTTCTTGCCGACATAACCCTGGCCGCGGCGGTACATCTTCAGGCGCGCCGCTAACTCACGGTTATTACGGTCGAACTCGGCTTCTTCAGTGTGGGGCGCCAGGCAGTCGATCTTGACTTCGCCCGATTTGCCAATCCACAGGATATGGTCGTCGAGTGTGTCTTTCTGCGCTGCGAACATCTCAGCCAATTCATCGATAGTTGGTTGGTTGTTCAGATTCATGTGTAAGCCCCTTGACCAGTTGGCGATCTATCAGTTGGTTCCGTTAAAACTGCTTAGTTGTCTCCGGCTTCAATAACCGGGCGTTAGTAACTGGCTGCCGAATACGGGCAGGGTCTTGAACCTGATGCTTGTAGTCTTACTGATGAACTGCTACGCAATGCTTTCATAACGAAGACAAGGAGCATTCGAGCTTCTTGTACCGTGCTCTTACGAATCGGTCAGCTTCATCAATCTGCCTTGTGGGCAGTGCACATCCGGAAAAAACAGCTCGGCGGTCAGACGAGCTCTTTCAAAACGCGTGTTACCAACGCTCCCGATCCGGGAGACGCCTTGATCATGCAAGGACAAAAAGGTTACGTCAACGGTTATGTAGTGATTATTTTTGATCACTACATAATTCGTCGTGGGCACGGGGAGATACGGCAGAGGCGTGACTTAAGCGTCATTTTTTGCGCTGGACGGTCGCTACGGTGGAGGAGGGGGCTATTGCAGGCGGTCTGCCAGCAAGGGCAGCAGCTGTTCGCACGAGGTTTCGATCTTTACCTGCAACAGCTCGTCGCCCCGGGTCTTACCCAGGTTGATGGCGATCACCGGTTTGCCTTGCTCTACCATCGCCTTGCACAAGCGAAATGCCGAATACGCCATCAGCGAAGAGCCCACCACCAGCAACCCCTCGGACTGTTCCACTGCCGCCATTGCCTTGGCGGCAGTGGACGGGGCGACGTTCTCACCAAAAAACACTACGTCGGGTTTCAATCGTTCACCCTGGCAATATGGACACCGGGGCACCTCAAAGCGCGCTTCAAAGGCCGGGTCGAGCAGCGTGTCTCCGTCAGGCGCCTGCACGGCATCAACGCCCGTCAGGTAGGGGTTCTGGGTTTCCATCAGCTGTTGGATCGCATCGCGCTGGCTGCGCTGCTGGCAGTCCAGGCACAGCACGCGGTGCAGGCTACCGTGCAGTTCGATCACACCTTGGCTGCCGGCCTGATCATGTAGGGTGTCGACGTTTTGTGTGATCAGCCCGGTGATGTGCTGGCGTTGTTGCAAGATGGCCAACGCTCGGTGCGCTGCATTCGGTTGTGCGACGCGTACGCGCGGCCAGCCCAGCATGGCGCGCGCCCAGTAACGTCGCCGCGCCTGCGGGGTGGCCAGGAATTCCTGGTACATCATTGGCGCCTTGCCTCGGCGCACGCCTTCGCTGTCCCGGTAGTCCGGAATGCCCGAGGACGTGCTGATGCCTGCACCGGTCAGTACCAGAAAACGCCGATCAGTCATGGCCCGGTACAGGGTGTCGAGGTGGTCTTGCTGATGCGCCTGGGAATCGAGCATGGTTTCTCCTATTCGCCGCGGATGTACTGCTCTAGCTGCTTGATCAGGTCAGCCTGCTCGGCAATCGCCTCCTTGACCAAGTCACCGATGGACAGTAGGCCCAGCAGTTTGCCGTCTTCGACCACGGGCAGGTGGCGCAAGTGACTGTCGGTCATAATGTTCATGCATTCTTCGACGCGCTTATGGGTATCCACCGTGATCACCGGCGCGCTCATCACCTCATGCACCTTAGTGGTCACCGATGACAGGCCCTTGAGCATGATTTTGCGCGCGTAGTCACGCTCGCTGATGATGCCCACCACTTGGTTGTCTTGGACGACCGGCAATGCCCCCACGTTTTTTTCCGACATCCGCACCAGTGCTTCAAACACGGTGTGATCCCATTGGATGGTGTGGACGTCCTGGTTTTTCTGGTCTTTGGCTTTGAGCAACTGTGCAACGGTCTTCATGGCGGCCACTCCGGTGTTGTTGTAGGAAATCAGTGGAACCCCTACAGAATCCTAGACAGCCCGCGCCGTAGCAAGAACCAATGCGGCGTCAAACCTGTCGAAAAACGTCATTTACCGGTTTTTTTTGGTGTTTATCCGGTATTTACCGGTTTTTTTGCCCGTTTAGGGCTCGCTGTCGTCTTGCGAGGGGCTGCCTTGCGCTTCTTTTTCCACGGTGCGGCCCCTCGTCCTGCCGGGCTCGCGGGGCCGGTGATGGTCATGCGCATGCCATTGCAACGCGCCACCTGTTTGCTCATCCAGGCTGCCTGTTTGGCGACGAATTCCTCCAGACTCATTTCACCGCTTTGCACCATGTCCAGCGCCTGCTCCCAGATGGCAGTGGTGCCGGGATCGGCGATGGCGCGGGGCACCACGTCGATCAGGCTGAATGCCGCCGGTGTGGCGGCCAGCGCCTTGCCATTCTTGCTCAGATAACCGCGGTCGAGCAGCCCCTGGATAATGCCCGCGCGGGTGGCTTCGGTGCCGATGCCGGTGGTGTCCCTGAGCTTTTGCTTGAGCAACGGGTCTTCCACCAGTTTGGCCACGTTTTTCATCGCCTTGATCAGGTCGCCTTCGGTAAAGGGTTTGGGTGGCTGGGTCCACAGGTCCTTGAGCGTGACCTTGGCTACTGCGTAATCCTGGCCCTGCACCAGCGCCGGTAGCGCCTGGGGCGCTGGCGCTTCGCGGCCCTTGGTGGGTGCGAGTGCTTCGGGCAGGGCGCGCTTCCAGCCCGGCTCGATCACCACTTTGCCCACCGCGCGCAGGGCAAAACCGGCGCAATCGAAATCTGCCTGGGTGCGATCGTATTCGTGGTGGGGCAGGAACTGCGCCAGGTAGCGCGCGCGAATCAAGGTGTACACCGCGCGGTGCTTGCCGCTGAGCTGGCCCACGTCCTTGCCGGCCCCGGTAGGAATGATGCCGTGGTGGGCGCTGACTTTGGCATCGTTCCACGCCCGCGAGCGCCGCTGGGGATCGATATGCGGCATCAGCTCACTGACCGCCGGGTCGGCACGGCCCAGCGCGGCGAGAATCTTCGCTGCCTCGCTGTGCTGGCTCAGCGGCAAGTAGCCGCAATCGCTGCGCGGGTAGGTGATGACCTTGTGGCTTTCGTAGAGGGATTGGGCGATATCCAGGGTTTCCTGAGCGCCCAGGCCGAGTTTCTTCGAGCAGATTTCCTGCAGGGTGCCGAGGTCGAAGGGCAGGGGCGCCAAGTCGCGCATGCGTTCGGTGCGCAGCTTCACCAGGCGCGCGCTGGTGGCGTTGCCCATGGCAGCGGCAGCGGTCTGCGCCAGCTGCGGGTTGAGGCAGCGACCCTGGTCATCACAGGCGTCTTCCGTGGCGCGCCATTGAGCGGTGAAGGTCATGTGCGCGTGGCGCAGGTCGACATCGATGGCCCAGTACGCCACCGGGACGAAATCGGCGATGCTGCGGTCGCGGTCCACCACCAGGCGCAAAGTGGGGGTTTGCACCCGGCCCACCGGTAATACACCCTGATAACCGGATTGACGCCCCAGCAAGGTAAATAGGCGGCTCATGTTCATGCCGATCAGCCAGTCGGCGCGGGAGCGGCCCAGGGCCGAGTGGTACAGGCTGAAGGTGTCGGCGCCGGGCTTGAGCGCGGCCAGGGCCTTGCGAATCGAGGCGTCGTCCAGCGCCGACAGCCACAATCGCTGGATCGGCCCCCGGTAGCGGCAATGTTCCACCAACTCGCGGGCGATCATCTCACCCTCGCGGTCGGCGTCGGTGGCGATCACCAGTTCCTGGGCTTCCCCCAGCAGGCGCTTGACCGCTTTGAACTGGCTGGCGGTCTTGGGTTTGACCAGCATCTTCCATTTGTCCGGCACGATCGGCAGATCGGCCAGCACCCAGCGTTTGTACTTGGCGTCGTAGGCATCGGGCGGGGCGGTTTCCAGCAGGTGCCCAATGCACCAGGTAACGGTGACCCCATTGCCCAGCCAACACCCATCGCCACGACGACCGGCACCGAGCACCGCCGCAATGTCCTTGGCCTGGGAGGGTTTTTCACAAAGGTACAGCCGCATGGTCATCACATCAGATCGGGTTGATGCTTTGCAGGATGCTCAGTCGGATGGATTTGAGCAACCATTATCTGTATGGATGTACAGCTAGGGGTTTCAAGCGGCAAGCTGCAAGCGGCAAGAAAGAGCCGATTGGCTTTTACTTGCAGCTTGCAGCTTGAAGCTTGCAGCTTGAAGCTTGCAGCTTGAAGCTTGCAGCTTGCAGCTTATTCAGTTGCTATCGATATCCACATGCCGCGTTTCCTTGAGGCAGAACAACCCGACAATCAGGCTCACCCCCGTCACCATCACCGGGTACCACAGGCCGTAGAATATATCGCCCGTATACACCACCAGCGCAAACGATACGGTCGGCAGGAACCCGCCGAACCAGCCGTTACCGATGTGGTAGGGCAGGGACATCGAGGTGTAGCGGATACGCGTCGGGAACAGTTCCACCATCAGCGCCGCCAGCGGGCCGTAGCACATGGCGGCGATCAGGATCAGCACCACGATTAACACCACCACCATGACCTTGTTGACCTGCGCCACATCCGCCGAAGACGGGTAACCGGCCAGGGTCACGGCACCACGCAACGCCGCTTCGTCAAAACCGTCGATCTTGACTTCGCCGACGCTCACCTGCACCGGGCTGCCGGCCGGCGCAGCAGCGCTGGTGTAGGGCAGGCCTTGCTTGACCAGGAAGGTTTTGACCTTGTCGCATGGGCTGTCAAACCGCGCCTTGCCCACCGGGTCGAATTGGAAGGTGCAGGTGGCCGGGTCGGCCAGCACGGTGATCGGCGCCTGGTGGCTGGCCTGATCCATCGCCGGGTTGGTGTAGTGCGCCAGGCCCTTGAAGATCGGGAAGTACAGGGCGGTTGCCAGCAGCAGGCCGAGCATCAGCACCGGTTTGCGTCCGATCTTGTCCGACAGCCAGCCGAACAGGATAAAGAACGGCGCGCCAATCACCACGCTGATAATCAGCAGCATATTGGCCAGGGCCGGGTCCATCCGCAGGAATTGGGTGAGGAAGAACAGCACGTAGAATTGCGCCGCATAGAAGGTCACCGCTTGCCCGCCGTTGATGCTGAACAGCGCGATCAGCACCACCTTGAGGTTTTCCCACTTACCGAACGACTCACGGATCGGCGCCTTGCTGGCCTTGCCTTCTTCTTTCATTTTCAAGAAGGCCGGCGACTCGTGCAGGCTCATGCGGATCCAGGTGGAAATGCCCAGCAGCACGATGGAAAACAGGAACGGGATGCGCCAGCCCCACACTTCGAACTGGTCGCCGGTGAAGTAGCGGCACGCCAGCACCACCAACAGCGAGAGCAGCAGGCCGATGGTGGCGGTGGACTGGATCCAACTGGTGTGGAACCCGCGTTTGCCGACCGGCGCATGCTCGGCGACGTAAGTGGCGGCGCCGCCGTATTCACCGCCCAGGGCCAGGCCCTGCAACATGCGCAGCACGATCAGGATGATCGGCGCGGCGATGCCGATGCTGGCGTAGGTCGGCAACAGACCGACGCAGAAGGTCGCTACGCCCATCAGGATGATGGTCACCAGGAAGGTGTACTTGCGCCCGATCATGTCGCCCAGACGGCCGAACACCAGCGCGCCGAACGGCCGCACCACAAAGCCGGCCGCGAAGGCCATCAAGGCAAAGATAAAGGCCGTGGTGTCGTTGACCCCGGCAAAGAACTGCTTGCTGATCACCGCCGCGAGGGCGCCATAGAGGAAAAAGTCATACCACTCGAACACCGTCCCCAAGGACGAAGCGAAGATGACTTTCTTGGAGTCGTTGCTGGTGCTCGTGTCTACTGCCGAGCCCAGGGTTTGAGCATGTTCTGACATCGGGTAACCCTCACAGTGATTATTTATTGTTGTTCCACTGTCGGCGCCGGGTGCGGCGCCGCTATTCAGATTGCGTGAACCAGTTCTTTCTCCGGCGCGAGGCTCCTTGTGTGCGGCGAAAGGATCAGCTGCGCGGCTTTTTCCGCGATCATCAGCGTGGGTGAACAGGTATTGCCGGACGTAATGCGCGGCATGATCGAGGCGTCGGCGATGCGCAGGCCGGGCACGCCGTGCACGCGTAGCTGGGCGTCGACCACTGCGTCCTTGTCGTGGCCCATGCGGCAGGTGCCCACCGGATGGAAAATCGTCGTGCCGATGCGTGCGGCGGCTTCGTGCAGTTGTGCTTCGGTTTGCAGCGAATCGCCCGGCAAATACTCCACCGGCTTGAACTGGCTCAAGGCCGGCGCTGCTACGATGCGCCGGGTCAGGCGGATGGCATCGGCGGCTACGCGCAGGTCTTCGGGGTGGCTGAGGTAGTTGGGCTGGATCAGCGGCGCATCCGCCGGGTTGGCCGAACGGATATCGACCCGGCCACGGCTCTGCGGGCGCAGATCGCAGACCGAGGCGGTGAACGCCGGGAAGCCATGCAACGGCTCGCCGAAACGCTCCAGGGACAGCGGCTGCACATGGTATTCGAGGTTGGCCGAGGCCTGCTCCGGCCCCGAGCGGGCAAATGCGCCGAGCTGGCTGGGTGCCATCGACAATGGGCCGCTGCGGTCGTACAGGTAGCGCAGGCCCATGCCCATCTTGCCCCATAGGGTGCCGGCGATCTGGTTGAGGGTGCGTGCGTTTTCCAGCTTGTAGATCAGACGCAGTTGCAAGTGATCCTGCAGGTTGCCGCCCACGCCGGGCAGTTCGTGCAGCACGTTGATACCGAGGGGTTTGAGCACGTTGGACGGGCCGATCCCCGAGCGTTGCAGGATGCCTGGGGAACCCACGGAACCGGCACACAGGATGATTTCCTTGCGCGCTTTCCAACTCAGGGACTGACCGAGCCTGCGCCCGACCACTTCGCACGCTCGCCCGTTTTCCAGCAGCACACGGTCGACTTCCACTTCGGTGAGCACGGTGAGGTTGGTGCGCTGGCGGACCGGTTTGAGAAACGCCTTGGCCGCGTTCCAGCGCACGCCGGCCTTCTGATTGACCTGAAAGTAGCCGCAGCCTTCGTTATCGCCCTGATTGAAATCGCTGACCTTGGCGATGCCGCTTTGCGCCGCCGCCTCGCGGAAGGCATCCAGGATCGGCCACGACAGCCGTTGCTGCTCGACGCGCCACTCGCCGCTGTCATTGTGGAATTCCGAGCCGCCGGCAAAGTGGTTCTCGCTGTGCTTGAACAGCGGCAACACGTCGTTCCACGCCCAGCCGGCGTTGCCTTCGGCGGCCCAGCCATCGTAGTCACGGGCCTGGCCGCGCATGTAGATCATGCCGTTGATGGAGGAGCAACCGCCCAGCACTTTACCCCGTGGGTAACTCAACGCGCGGCCTTGCAGGCCAGGCTGGGCTTCGGTTTTGAAGCACCAGTCGGTGCGCGGGTTGCCGATGCAGAACAGGTAACCGACGGGGATGTGGATCCAGGGGTAGTTGTCGCGGCCGCCGGCTTCTAGCAGCAGCACGCGGTGGGCGGGGTTGGCGGACAGTCGATTGGCCAGCAGGCAACCTGCGGGGCCGGCGCCTACTACTACGTAATCGTATTCAGCAGCTGCATTGGGCATCTGAGGTCTCGCTTGTTTTTCTTATTGGCCCCATCCTAGTTGTTAGTTTTCGTCTTAAAAATGTTAGTTTTTACCCAGCTGCTGTGCGTTTTTGAACAGTGCTTCAGCGGCCCACGCATTGGAGGCGGCATGTTCGATTGGAATGACTTGCGGTTTTTTCTTGAGTTGCAACGCAGCGGTCGCTTGCTCACCGCCGCGCAGCGCCTGAAAACCACCCACGCTACGGTGGCGCGGCATATCGAGGCCATCGAAAAGAGCCTGGGCACCGCGCTATTCGTGCAGCATGCCCACGGTTACGAGCTGACCCCCTCTGGCGAGGCCCTGCTCAAACATGCCGAAGCCATGGAAAACGTGGCGCTGCTGGCCGAAGACGAACTCACCCACACCGCCGCGCCGCTGGGCAAGATCCGCCTCGGTGTGGCCGAAGGTCTGGGGGTGATGTTTCTGGCCGGACGCATGGGCGGCCTGTTCGAACGTTATCCGGGGCTGGAAGTGGAACTGGTAGCCGTGCCGCGCTTCGTCAGCATCCTTAACCGCGAAGCGGAAATCAGCATCCACCTCGAACGCCCCAGCGTCGACCAACTCGTCACCCGCAAACTCACGGACTACCGCCTCTCCCTTTACGCCAGCCGCGCCTACCTGGATCGCAACCCGCCGATTGAAAAACGTGAAGATCTCGCGGCCCATGCCTGGATTGATTATGTCGACGACCTGCTGTTCAGCCAGGAGCTGAAATTCCTCAGCAGTTTCTGTCGCAACCCTAAAGTGGTGTTCCACAGCACCAGCGTCATTGCTCAACACCAGGCGGCGCGCTCGGGGTTGGGGATTGCGGTATTACCCTGCTTCATGGCCGCCAGCGACCCGGACCTAGTGGCATTGCTGCCGGGGGAGGGCATCCAGCGCAGCTACTGGATCAGCTCACGCCGGGAGTTGCACAAGTCCGTGCGGCTGCGGGTGTTGTGGGATTACGTGGTGGAGTTGTGCGCGCGGGAGCAGCCGCTGTTGCTTGGCGAGTCCGGCTGATTCCTTCACCCAGCAGTGTCTAGAGAGAGGGCCGCTCCGCGCCCCAGCGCGGGCGGTGCGACGATTCGACAAGCCCGCTCACCACAAAAGCTCACTGACCACAGCAGGGTTAAAGAAACCAGCGGTACTCACGCACACTTATCTCTTGTTGAAAGGCCAGATGATCCTGGCGTTTGTTTTCGCAATACACGTCGACAAATTCCGCACCCAGCTTCTCGCGCACGCTGGGGTGCTGCTGCATGGTGCGTACGGCGTCGAGCATGTCCAGGGGGAAGTCGGTGCCGCTGGTGCGGTCCTCGTTCAAGGGCGCGATGGGCTCGCGCTGGGTGTCGAGGCCATGTTCCAGGCCGGCGAGGATCGCCGCGAGCACCAGGTATGGGTTGGCATCGGCGCTGGCCAGGCGGTGTTCAATGCGCAGGTTGCGCGGGTCTGATTCGGGGATGCGCACGCACGCATCGCGGTCTTCGAAGCCCCAGCAGGCGCGGGTGGCGGCGTTGACAGTGCCGCCCAGGCGGCGGAAGGCATTGTGGTTGGGCGAGAAGATCGGCATGCAATGGGGTAGCAACTCCAGGCACCCAGCCACGGCATGGCGTAACGGTTGCTGCTGATGCGCCGCCAGCAAATTGTTGCCCGCGCCGTCATACAGGCTGACATGCACATGCATGCCGCTGCCAGGATGTTCCAGGTACGGCTTGGCCATGAAGCTGGCGCGATAGCCATGCTTGAGCGCCACGCCACGGGTGCTGCGGCAGAACAGCGCGGCCCAGTCGGCGGCGCGCAGGCCGTCGTCGAGGTGGCCGAAATTGATCTCGAACTGGCCGGGGCCGAGTTCAGCGGTAATCACCGTGATGTCGATGCCCTGGTCCTTGGCGGTCTGGGCCATATCGTCCAGGACTTCCGAGAAGCGCGACAGCCGCTCGATATGCAGGGTGGGCTGGTCGTCGGCGTCGTCGCTCAGCGGGTCGCGGGCAAATTGCGGCAGGCCGTGGTCGAGGGTTTTGTCGAACAGATAGAACTCCAATTCGAACGCCACCACCGGGTGGATGCCTTTGTGGTGCAGACGCTGCAGCACCTTGGCCAGCACTTCGCGGGGTTCGAATTCAATGGGGGCTTCGGTGCCATCGGAGGTGATCAACATCTGGCCCAGAGGCTGCGATTCCCAACTCACCGGCTTGAGCGTGCCGGGTACCAGGCGTCGGTTAGCGTCCGGGTCGCCGTCGTGGAAGCAGTAGTCGCCGATCTTGAACAACCCGCCCTGGGTCCCCAGCAACACGGCATTCTGCGGCAGTTTCAAGGGGCTGCCGGCGGCGACTTTTTCGAGCATCTCGATCGGGTAGCGCTTGCCGTAGAAATGCCCGGGAATGTCCAGGGCGATCAGGTCGACATAACGCACGTCCGGGTGGTGCTGGCGAAAGGTCCGTACTTCGGCCAGCAGCGTGGAAGATTGGCTTTTCACGGGTGATGCTCCTAGTTGTAAACCCAGAGTACGCGGGCGGGCAGGTCGGTCAGGTTGGCGTAGCGGCAACGGGCAAAGCTGGGCAGGTGAAAGCTGTCGCCGGGGCCGAGGGTCACCACGTCGTTTTCACCGTCCACCCACAGCGTCAATTCGCCTTCCAGCACAAAACCGGCCTGTTCGGCGCGGTCGCTCATGCTCTGCTCACCGCTGTTGGCACCCGGGGCAAGCAGGCTATCGAGCATCGAGAACGCGCCGTTCATGCTGGGGGAGACCAGGATGTCGGTGATGCCATTGGCGTAGTACACCGTGCGCCGCTCGTTGGGCCGGGTTACCCAATCAATCGCCTTGGGCTTGGGCTGGCTGTAGAAGTAGGTGGTAGGCACATCGAGGGCGTGGCTGATGGCGGTCAAGTCCGCCACCGTCGGGCGCGACAAACCACGCTCGACCTGGGAGAGGAAGCCTACCGAGCGCTCGATCTTCTGTGCCAACTGGGCCAGGGTGAGCTTCTTGTGCTTGCGCAGGTCATGGATCAGGGCGGCGAGGGTGGCGAGTTCGTCTTGTGGCGTCATGAAATTTATTTCTTAAAATTTCATGAAAAATTACACGATTAATTTCATGTGGGCAATGGGCAGGTCGGGCAGGTGTGCTTTCCCTTTGCTAAGGCCCGCTGAATGATTCCGCCCCGCTGCGGTCGGAACCTGGGTACGCATCATTCATTGAAGGAGCACCTATGCAGTCCAAAACCTTAGCCGCTTGCGTGTTGGTAGCCGCCAGCCTGTCCACCGTCAGCTTCGTGGCCCAGGCTGGTGATACGCCCCAGGAAACCGTGCAGCCTTCTACGATCAACACCCGTGATTTGAAAGAGGGCGATCGTGCCCCGGATATCCTGATGCGCAAAGAATCCGCCGTCACCGACTGGAAAAAGCGCGGCCTCAAGCAGCCTGAGGAAGACAGCCAATGGGCACGCGTCGGTGATCGTTTTGTGCTGCTCAAGACCACTAACGGCACGATTCTGGAGATCACGCCGGTCAAAAAATAACTCGCCGGCAGCGCCTGCTTTTTTGCAGAAACCTGGGTTATGGTAGCCGACCGCAATGGTCGCGTTACCTTCCAGGAAAGAGAGCAGGATGCTTGCCACAATCAAACATTACCCCCGCACCGTAAACCTGTTGCTGTGTGCAACCTTGCTGCTGACCTTGGCCAAGGCAATCACTTTTCCCTACCTGGTCATCTACCTCACCAGCCATTTCTCCCTGGATATCAGCCAGGTCGGCCTGGTGATCGGCAGTTCGCTGATTGTGGGCTCGTTGCTCAGTGTGTACGGCGGCTTCCTGGTCGATCGCGTCAACAGTTATCGCTTGCTGCTGGGCCTGAGTGTGGTGTTCGTGTTGGGGTTTATCGGCACGGTGCTGGCGCAGGATATCTGGACGTTCTATACCTGCCTGATTTTGATCAACCTGGCCTACGCGGTGATCGACATTGCGGTGAAAGCCGGGTTTGCCAGCCTGCTGCCCGAAGAGGCACGCAGCGAAGTGTTTTCCATCAAATACACCCTGACCAATATCGGCTATGCCGTGGGGCCGTTTTTTGGCGCGATGGTGGCCAAGCTGGATATCAGCTTGCCGTTTATCCTGTCGGCCTTGTTGGGAGTGGGGTTCTTTCTGCTGTACGCACGTTGGGGTGACCGTGCCCTTACCACCGCCGAGGTTGCGCAGAAACCGGTGTCGTTCCTCGCGGTGGGCCGCGTGCTACTGCGCGACCGTCGACTGGTGTGCTTTACCCTCGGCGGTTTGCTCAGTGCCGTGGTATTCGGCCAGTTCACGGCCTACCTGTCGCAGTACCTGGTGACGACCACCACCGCGGAATACACCTACACCGTCATCAGCGCGGTGCTCACCACTAACGCCGTGCTGGTGATCGCCTTGCAATACCTGATTGGCCGGCGCATTTCCCACCGTTACCTCAGCCAGTGGCTGATCGCGGGCTTGAGCATGTTTATGCTGGGGTTGATCGGGTTCGGGTTGTCCACCAGCGTGTTGGGGTGGGTGCTGGCGATGGCGGTGTTCACGGTGGGGGAGATTATCGTGTTTCCGGCCGAGTACATGTTTATCGACCGAATCGCCCCGGACCACCTGCGGGGCATGTATTACGGGGCGCAGAATCTGTCCAACCTCGGCGCCGCGCTGGGGCCGGTGCTATGCGGGTTGGTACTGGCCAGCCTGCCGGCCCATTACATGTTCTACATGCTGGGCGCGTTTATCGTCGGGGGCGGGGTGTTTTACTTTATCGGTGCGTCGATAAAGGCAAGTCATCCAGCGTGAGCTTGCCCACGTTATTGCTTTGCAGCTCGTAGCGCAGTTCTTCGACCATTTTTGCCACTTCTTGCGGGGTATGCAGCCGGTTGGTGCTGATCCCTGTGACCACCAGATCCACCCGGCCGGTTTCAGCGTCGTAGACCTTCAGGGTCAAGGACGCATCCCGGCACAGGGTGAATTCGCAGGTCAGTGGCGATAGGCCTTCTTCGATGCAGTTTCGCAGTTGAGCGAGGGTGAACATGCGGTTTCCTTCAAAGCATGAAAAAGCGACGGCACAAGGTCAAAGCTCCCTGTACCCACGGGCTGAAGGTTAGGGATTGCAGATCCAGGCCATAAGGCGAATTCGCACTAGTGGCACTGGTGCATTTGCACTGTCAGCGTCTATTTTTCACCCTCAAGTCCCCTGCAAACAGCCCGCGTTCCCGCGCCCACACGATCGCCGCACTACGGCTGTGTACCCCCAGCTTGGAGTAAACCGTGGCCACATGGTTACGCACAGTGTTGGGAGCCAGTTTCAGTCGTGAGGCGATCTCCTTGTCCGCCAGACCTTCGCAGATCAACCCCAGCACATCGCGCTCGCGGGCGGTGAGGTCGGTGAAGCTCACATTCGGCAAGTTGGGGCTGTTAACGCTTTTAGCGTTGGCCAGTTTTTCGATCAGCGTCTGGCTGAACCATGAAGCGTCTTGCATGACCTCTTCGATGGCCGCTACCAGCTCCAGCTCTGAGCGCTTGCGCTCGGTGATATTCATCATGACCAACAGATAGCAGGGCATGTCCTGGATCACTACCGTGTCGGCCGAGACCACACAGTCGATCACTTCGTTACCTTTCTTGCGCACCTTGAGGTCTTGGCCGTCGAGATTGCCGGCCTTCTCGAGAGTGGCGAACAACTGCTCGCTCGCCGCGTTGCCGTCGATAAACCCGATTTCTTCGATGGATTTGCCGATCAGCTCTTCGCTGATGTAACCGGTAATGCTTATGAACGCTTCGTTGACGTCCACCACATGGCGATTGTCGGCGTTGCACACCAGGGTGGGCACGGGTGTCAGGCGGAACGACTTGGCGAAGCGTTCCTCACTCTGGCGCAGGGCGATTTCCGCTTTGCGCCGCGGTTCCAGATCCATGAAAGAAAACAGCATGCAATCTTCTTCGTTCATGTCCAGCGGTTGACCGGCAACGATCACCAGTTTGCTGCCACCTTTGGGTAGTTTCAGTTCCGCTTCCATCTGCGGGATAGTGTTGCCTTCGCTCAGGCGCTGGATGGCCAGGTCCTTGCGTTCGGCCTGTTCCAGCACGTCCAGCTCGTACACCGAGCGGCCGATCACCTGATCGCGGCTGTAGCCGGTCATCTCCAGGAAACCCTGGTTGACCTTGATGTAGCGCAGGTCGCTCAAGCGGCAGATCACCGCCGGCGCGGGGTTGGCGTTGAAGGTTTTTTCGAAGCGCTGCTCGGCGCTGGCCCATTGGGTGGCGTTGCTGAGGATCAGCACCAGCAATTCAGGCTCACCTCGTGAATCGGTGATCACCAGGCTGCGCAGGCGGTGCACCCAGGTTTTGTCCGGAGTGGCCGTGGGCGTGACCTCCACGATCACATCACTGAATTCGTCACCGGCCGCCGCGCGAGCCAGCGGGTAGCTGTCGTCCTGCAACGGATGGTTATTGCGATAGCGCAGCGAAAAACGCTCGGCGTACTGCTGCCCATTGGCGCCCAACCCCATCACGTCGCCGACGCCATGCATGGTCAGCGCCGCTTCGTTGGCCCACAGGATGGTCTGGTCGACTTCGGCCAGAATCACACCGTCGGACAAGCCGGAGATGATTTGCTGCAATTGGCGGCGGTTGGTTTCTTTGGCAAGGACGTCCTGGCTCATGCTGTCTCCCGAAAAAAGCACATGAAAATTCCGACAGCCTTGGCTCGTGATAGTGCAAACAAAATGCAGGAGTGGTAGGTAAGAATGCACTCAAACGGGTGGTGCATTTGGCCTATGAGGGTTCAAGAGATGGGGTTAGGGGCGGGCCCTAACCACACACCTCAGTTTGCCAGCCAGCCGACAATCGGCACGATCATCAACGTGCTCAACGCCATTGAGATCACGTTGCCGATATAGGGGTGGAAATGCGCGGGTAGCCTCGACGCAATCGCAAAGGCCAACGGTGGTGCGACCAGAGCACCGAGCAATGCGCTGGCGCCCATCACGGTCAAACTCCCGCCATGGGTCAACACCGCCGCCGGAACGACCGACACCAACGGAACATAGGTGGGGTACCAGCCGCGCCGTATCCATTGCCGACGCCATATCACCACGCCCGCTGCCGATGTCATTGCCTGTGCGCCGATCATGGACAGGAGCAGGCCAGAGCCATATGCCGGGCTCATGGGGTTGAGCGCATAAGCGAGCAGAACCCCCGCCAGCAGACCGAGACTGGCCAGCTCATTGCCGAAAAACGGCGCTTCGGAAAAGTCAGCCAGCACTCGGCGCAGGCTCCAGACAACACCATAGTCAGCCGGTGCAACCGGAGCGGGCTTCTCGGGAGCGATGTAGTCCGAACGCACCAGCGAGGGCACTTTATGACACAACGTAAAGGCGATCACGCTTCCAGCGGCCATGCCCAATACGTTGCCGACCACGGCGGGCAAGCCCAGCGGTACGCACACCAGATTGACGATCAGCAAGCACATGGGCGTGACCAGCAATGCACCCAGTACCGCGCCATTGAGGGTGACCTTCCAGCCGCCGCCAAACATCAGCACCATCGCCGCCGGCAATGAAACGAACGCCGCGAAGGTAGGCTGCCAGGTTTCGGCCGTGACACTCCAGCCCCACAGCAGATTGCTCAGCAGCAAGCCGATCAACGAACTGGTCACCAACCAGGGCCATAAGCCGGTGCCATAACAGATGGAAAAGCCTTGCCAGGCTTTGCCCTGCCGACTCGCCCACCAGGCCAGATAAGCACCACTCAACAGACCCAGGGATGCCAGCTCATGCTTGTAGAAGGCGACCTCGCTGATGTCGCCTGTTACCCAACGCAACCAGGCCGCCGGATGCGGCAAGGCCGTGACCATGTCGCGATAACCCGGCCATGAGCCTTGGTGAGTGGAGACCACATAGAGCATCACTAAGATCGCGATGGCTCCCAGGGCCAGGACGGTTAAATCCAAGCGTGAGCGCGTGGGTATTTTCTTGGTCAGTAAAGGCTCCATAAATCGCCCTCCGCTCAACGAGGCAGGGCGGGGTGGTGGGAGTAGCCGAGCATCTGATCGTACAAATCATGGCGGCGGTCTCTGTGCAGGTCATTGAGGCTGTTCCAGATCGGCGCACTGCGAGCACTGGTCACGTCGATGTCGGCAAACAGGATTTCCTGGCGATTGGCCGAGGCCACTTCACCGATCGGCCAGCCATTGGTGCCGGCGATCAACGAGCATCCGAGGTAGCGCGCATCGCGCTCTTGGCCGATGCGGCTGGCGGCGGCGATAAACACGTTATTCACATGGGCGGCGGTCATCGTCAGATACGACGCCATGCACTTCCCGGCTTCATCGAACAGCGGCGGTGGCGTCCACACCCAGTTGTTCACGCTGCAGATAATATCGGCGCCTTGTTGGCTGAGGATGCGCGGCACCTCCGGGAACCAGATGTCCCAGCAGATCAACAGGCCGATGCGGCCTATTGGTGTTTCAAACACCGGAAATCCAGTATTGCCCGGTGTGAACCAGAGCTTTTCCAGGTTCCATAGATGGGCTTTGCGGTACTTACCGATAAAGCCATCGGGGCCCAGCAACACCGCAGTGTTGAACAGCTGCCCATGCTCAATCTCGTTTAGACCGGCCACCAGGTACACCTGATGCTTGCAGGCAAAATCCGTCCATTCCCTTACGCTCTGGCCATTCGGCACGGCCTCTGCGTGATCGAAGGCATCCTGGCGACTGCTGAAGAAATATCCGCAATTGGCCAGTTCCGGCAGCACGATCAGATTCGCGCCACCGTTGGCCGCTTCGGCAGCGAGGGAAAGGCTTTGACGCAGGTTATCGCTTCGATTGGCGACTCCAACCTGTGGATCGAACTGAATGACGGCAACGCGGGCGGGGCTTGTGGGTGTGCTCATGAGGTTGGCCTCTTATTGTTATGCAACCGGATTTGGTTGGGTGTTTATAAGAGGCGGGTTAATGTTTAAATGAAAGTCAGATGATTCCTTTTGTGTTGTAGTCGGTTTCCTTTAGAGGATTGCATGCTCTGTTTTGTACTCGGGGTAGTCTCGCATGCTAAATCCACCGTTGAAGCTCGCCTTGGTTGTGTTGCAGATGTTAATTACTGTGTCGACGGCGCCCCTGAAACAAGGCTCCGTCCAACCTGAATCAACAGAAAAGGATTCGCCGCATAGATAAAGTCCAGAGATGGGTGAGAAGTCTCTGTTGTATTTCATTAAGCCTACGGCCTCGTGATAAGTTCCCGGTCGATAAAGCTTTGCACAGCCTAAAGAATTTTTATCTTGCATCCATCGCTGAACAATTGCCTGGTCGCGCCCTATATAAGGGGATATACGCTGTTTAATATTATTTGAGTTTAGAAGGATCCTATCTAGTTCTGCTATGCATTTGTCGACAAGTTCTTTGTCGGTGAACGATGAAAGCTTCATTGCGTCATCCTCCCATGTATAGCTCAAGAGGATGCAGTCATAAGTGTCATTGTTGTTGTAGCGGTAAGTGTAAACGTCATGAATGAAACTGTCGGTGACAATGGCTTGGGGTATTTTTTTGTTGAGGCTTAGGAATGTTTTTTTCAATGGTGCATATACTTTGCAGCTGCTTTCCCAATGAGCTGTCTTGTAGGCGGTTATAGTTTCGAAAGGCAGCATTTTTTGATCAAATCCCTCGAGCTGAATTTGCGTTTCTATCAGCCATGACGGAAGCGTCATGACGACTGAGTCAGCATCAATAAACTCTTGCTTGGTCATGAGAGGGGATGTGACGTTCCAATCGTAATAAACCCTGATTTTTGCGTTGCCTAGTTTTTTAAGTTTTGTGACGGCGCAGTTTGTCAATAATCCAGCAGGGCTTTTAATTAGATGTTCGTAAGGTGAGTCTGCGGTTTCGCGCGATTTTATAAAGAGTAGGGATTCTGTCAGCGAGGCGAGGCCAATATAGTTTGGTTTACTAAATTTTAGCCCTCTTGAATCACTGATTGTCCTTGCTTCAAGATAGGGAGATGGTATCGGTTTACCATCGCTATCCACGCGTCCGTGGATTAGCTGTAGATGACTGCTGAAGCCAAACATCGCTGTGCGTATCGGGTAAAGTGAACATACATCGTAGAATGCCCCCCAACTGCCGTCACCAATACCGATGGAATAAAAAATAGCAGATTCCTGCGCGGTCATACCCATCCCGCCGAAATTCCCAGGATCAATCTGCGACCATTGATCTATGGCAGGCATCTTCACGAGATCACGAAATGAAGTTGCTTCGTATTTTTTCACGATCGCAGCCCACATTGTCTCCCAGTACTCGGAGCCGTAATGCTCGCAAATATGCATTGTCATCCGCTCGGCAAAGGTTTTCCACTTGGTAAATACGAGGCGTAAGAGTTCTCCAGGCGGAGCCGTTTTTCCATCTGTATTTTTCCAAATAAGCATGTTCGGTTCACTATCCCCATCCAAGCATCCCTCACGCAGATAGATTCCGGTTGAATGGACTGTAGGGCTTCCGGGGTTTGGGAAATCGGAGTGGACCAGTTCAAACTCGCTGGCGTAATAAGCCATGAGGGACCGGCCATCTTTGGGAGGCTCATTTGTTTTGTTGAAAAAAGGCATTCTCATTGCACCTAACTCAAAAGGAGGGCGACCGACAGTGGCCGTGTTGTTGCTGCCTAGGGCTGTAAAGTGTCGCCCGCCCACGCGGCTCGACTTTTCAATCAATGTAATGTTTTCGAAACCGCATCTATGCAATTCGCGAACAGTCGTTAAGCCTGTAATACCTGCACCTATTACGCAGATTTTGTGGCCTACGTCGGTCGCTTTAGCGATGCCATCGTCTTGCTCCACCAACCTTCGATAGTCGAAACACAAGTCGGGTGGATTGGGGAATGAGGCTCTCCACTTTTCGTTAGCGTTTCGCTTTTTGTGACGACGCTCCCGGGCGATATCTGCGGGGTAATTGAAACTGGAGCCGATGGTCATTTCTAATCTTCCTGTTCAGAGGTATTGGTTACTCTTCAGGTTGAACATCAACACCGAATGTGAAAATCAGCAGCGTGTGATTTGAGGTAAAGGTAAGTCACCGTCGCGTGTAGGTGGAGGGCGTCTGACGGTTGTCTCCAAGCTTGCCAAGCCCGCCCGATTCTGGGAAAACGCTGAGTTTTCAACTTTCAACGAGTCGCCATGAACCCCAACGAACTCCAGATCACCGACATCCGCCCAGGCACCGGCAAAGCCGTGGTCAAAGGCGCGCTGATCACCACTCAATACACCGGTACGCTGGCGGACGGCACCGTGTTCGATTCCTCTTGGGAGCGCGGCAAGCCCTTCCAGTGCGTGATCGGCACAGGGCGCGTGATCAAGGGCTGGGACCAGGGCCTGATGGGCATGCAGGTGGGCGGGGTGCGTCGCTTGTTCGTGCCGGCGCATCTGGCGTATGGCGAGCGTTCGGTGGGCGCGCATATCAAGCCCAACAGCGATTTGCATTTTGAGATCGAGTTGCTGGAAGTGCTGACGCGGGATGATTAATCCCTGGGCAAATGATCAGGAGGAGGGAGCGCGACATGGAGGTTTTGCCTGAATGCGGGGTTGAAGGCATTCGCGTGAGTGAATTGCACGCTGCCGACGAGGCGCAGTTGCAGTGTTTTTTTGCGCAAGCACCGGATTATTTCATCGCGGTCAATGGCGAGCCGGCCCGCCCGACCGAGGCGCGCGAAGAGCTACAGAGCCCATTGCCGCCAGGCTGGCAGTGTCGACGGATGTATTGGCTGGGTTACCGCAATGCAGAGGGGCAGTTGGTCGCGGTCGTGAACATGGCTGCCGATGTGCTTGCTGCCGGCGTATGGCATATCGGTTTGCTTCTGGTGCACACACGCTTGCACGGCACCGGGTTTGCCCAGCGCCTGCATTCAGGCTTGCAGGCGTGGGCGGTAAAAAACGGTGCCCGATGGTTACGGCTGACCGTGGTGATCGGCAATCGCAAGGCCGAGCGTTTCTGGTCCCGGCTCGGCTATTTGCCGGTGCGCACGCGCGCAGGGATCGTCATGGGACGCCAGGAAAATAGCGTGTCGATTCAGGTCATGGCGTTGTGTGGCGCAGGGATGGATGAGTATTTGAGCCAGGTGCCGCGAGACCGAGCGGATGCCCCTTGACCCAGACTATCCGTCGCCCAAGACGCCCTTCCTGAACCCATCCTGAAGAACTTTCTTATTCATCATGCAGAAACTTTCCTACGGTTTACTCTCCGGAAATCGGGGCGTAAGCTTCGCGCGTTTTCATCAATTGCGGAGACCCTCAGTGGGTACTTGTTCGAGTGACAGTAGTCGGCCGGTTCTGGTAACCGGCACATACTTGGCAAGATAACGCGCATGCTTTCGATGCCGTTGTCTCGCCACTAACGCGAGAAGCGGCATCCCGGCCGCAGCCTGTCCTGGCTGTGCCTCGATCCTCTCTCATCGACGCTGACCAGCTCCCGGGTTCTCTCGGGCTGCTACGGACGCGCCTGCCTTTTATCCGGCGGGCGAGCCCGGTGCGACTGTGCCTGTTCGGCGCGGTGCGCACGGGCCGTACCTGCACGACGGTTTCCTCGCGCAGGAGTAATACTCATGAACCTCGCTCTGCTTAAAGAGTTCTTCGCCGGCTTCCTGCGGACCCGGCACATTGCCCGGCACTTCCGTCGCCTGGCCATGCTTGAGACCGTCAACGACGCCAGCGTCAGCCGCGAAGTGCCGCCGACCCTGGCACAAACCCTGGTCGGCGCGGCTAACAGCAGCGCCGTGCAATTGCTCGGTACGCTGGGCAGCCACATCGACGGCCTGACCGCCGCCGAGGCCGACGCTCTGCGCGTGCAGTACGGCCTCAACGAGGTCGAGCACGAGCAGCCGCTGCCGTGGTGGGTGCACCTGTGGCACTGCTATAAAAATCCGTTCAACCTGCTGCTGACCCTGTTGGCGGTGATCTCCTGGCTGACCGAGGACATGAAGGCCGCCACGGTGATCTTCTCCATGGTGGTGCTCTCGACCTTGCTGCGCTTTTGGCAGGAGGCCAAGTCCAACAAGGCCGCCGATGCGTTGAAGGCTATGGTCAGCAACACTGCCACGGTGCTGCGCCGGGATGACGGCAAGCGCATCGAACTGCCGATCAAGCAGCTGGTGCCGGGCGATCTGATCGTGCTGTCGGCCGGGGATATGATCCCCGCTGATTGCCGCGTGCTCAGTGCCAAAGACCTGTTTGTCAGCCAGGCGGCGATGACCGGCGAATCGATGCCGGTGGAAAAATTCGCCCAGCAGCAGGACGCCCAGACTCGTAACCCGCTGGACCTGGAAAACATACTGTTCATGGGCACCAACGTGGTTTCCGGTGCGGCCACGGCGGTGATCCTCACCACCGGCAACAGCACCTATTTCGGCGCGCTGGCCCAGCGGGTCACCGCTACTGACCGTGCCACCACCTCGTTTCAGCATGGGGTGAACAAGGTCAGTTGGTTGCTGATCCGCTTTATGTTCGTGATGGCGCCGCTGGTGCTGTTCATTAACGGCTTCACCAAAGGCGACTGGACCGAAGCGCTGCTGTTCGCACTGTCGATTGCCGTGGGCCTGACCCCGGAAATGCTACCGATGATCGTCACCTCGACCCTGGCCAAGGGTGCGGTATTTCTGTCGCGCAAAAAAGTCATCGTCAAGCGCCTGGACGCGATCCAGAACTTTGGCGCGATGGACGTGCTGTGCACCGACAAGACCGGCACCCTGACCCAGGACAAGATTTTTCTGGCACGCCATGTCGACGTGTGGGGCGAAGAGTCCGACGACGTATTGGAAATGGCCTACCTCAACAGTTACTACCAGACCGGCCTGAAAAACTTGTTGGACGTGGCGGTGCTTGACCATGTGGAAGTGCACCGTGAGCTGAAAGTGGGTACGGCGTTTCAGAAAGTCGATGAGATTCCGTTCGACTTCAACCGCCGGCGCATGTCGGTGGTGGTGGCTGAACAAGGCCTGCCGCACCTGCTGATCTGCAAGGGCGCCGTGGAAGAGATTCTGTCGGTGTGCAACAGCGTGCGCCATGGCGACACCAATGAAGCGCTTACCGAAGAACTGCTGGCGCGCATCCGGCAGGTGACTGCTGCATTTAATGAAGAAGGGCTGCGCGTGGTAGCGGTGGCCGCGAGGCCAATGACAGCGGGGCGTGACACCTACAGCCTGGCCGATGAAAACGACCTCACGCTGATCGGTTATGTGGCGTTTCTCGATCCGCCCAAGGAAAGCACTGCACCGGCACTCAAAGCGCTCAAGGCCCACGGAGTGGCAGTCAAGGTGCTGACTGGCGATAACGAACTGGTCACCGCCAAGATCTGCCGTGAAGTCGGCCTGGAGCAACAGGGCCTACTGATGGGGAACGACATCGAAGCGATGACCGACGCTGAGCTGGCCACGGCGGTGGAAACCACCAACGTGTTCGCCAAGCTCACGCCGGCTCACAAGGAACGCATCGTGCGCCTGCTCAAGGCCAACGGGCATGTGGTGGGCTTTATGGGCGATGGCATCAACGATGCGCCGGCGCTGCGTACGGCGGATATCGGTATTTCGGTGGACAGTGCGGTGGACATCGCCAAGGAAGCCGCGGACATCATCCTGCTGGAAAAGAGCCTGATGATCCTGGAGGAGGGCGTGCTGGAAGGCCGGCGCACCTTCGCCAACATGCTCAAGTACATCAAGATGACCGCCAGCTCCAACTTCGGCAACGTGTTCTCCGTGCTGGTCGCCAGTGCGTTCATTCCGTTCCTGCCGATGCTGCCGATGCACCTGCTGGTGCAGAACCTGCTGTATGACATCTCGCAGATCGCAATTCCGTTCGACAACGTCGATGCGGACATGCTGGCCAAACCGCAGCGCTGGCAGCCGGGGGACGTGGGGCGCTTTATGTTGTTCTTCGGGCCGATCAGTTCGATCTTCGACATCACCACCTTCGCCCTCATGTGGTACGTGTTCGATGCCAATACGCCGGATCACCAAACCCTGTTCCAGTCCGGCTGGTTCGTGGTGGGCCTGCTGACCCAGACGCTGATCGTGCACATGATCCGCACCCCGAAAATCCCGTTCTTGCAAAGCCGTGCGGCGCTGCCGTTGATGGTGATGACCGGCGTGATCATGGCGGTGGGCATCTTTCTGCCAATGGGCCCGCTGGCGCATTACTTCAAATTACAGGCGCTGCCATCGCTGTACTTTGTGTTTTTGCCGGTGATTCTGCTGGCGTACATGGGGCTGACCCAGGCGGTGAAGGGCTACTACATCCGTAAGTTTGGCTGGCAGTGAAACGGGGTGATTTACCATGCAGGCAATCAACAACATCAACCTCGATTCCCTGATCGATACCCTGGTCAGCCTCACCGCGGCGTTTATTCTCGGTGGGCTGATCGGCTTCGAACGTCAGTACCGCCAGCGCACGGCGGGGCTGCGCACCAATGTACTGGTGGCGGTGGGCGCGGCCATTTTTGTCGACATGGCCAACCGCCTCGGCGGCGCGGACGGCGCGGTGCGCGTAGTGGCGTATGTGGTGTCGGGCATCGGCTTTCTGGGGGCCGGGGTGATCATGCGCGAAGAAGGTAATGTGCGCGGGCTTAACACCGCCGCCACGCTGTGGGCGTCGGCGGCGGTGGGGGCCTGCGCCGGCGCGGACCTGATTCTCGAAGCGCTGCTGGGCACCTTGTTTGTGCTGGCGGCCAACACCTTGCTGCGGCCGATCGTGAATAACATCAACCGTCAGCCGCTGGATGTGGTGTCGGCGGAGGTCACCAACATCCTGTACGTCATCGCGCGGCGCACCCAACAAAAGGCCGTGTTGGCATTGCTCGAAGCGGAACTGGCGCGATGCAACTACCCGGCCAGCGACGTGGACGTGCGCCCGTTCGGTCCTGAGGAGGTGGAGATTGAGGCCACACTGGCCGTGACCTCGGTGGACGGTGACGAGTTGGATGCTCTGGTGGCGCGCATCTCTATGTCGACCCTAGTGGTGCAGGCGTTCTGGAGCCCAAGTACCACTGAATAAGCCCCTGAGGGAAACGCCTACGCTGACGAGCTTGGCTATGCTGTGGTGAGGAAAATTCCTACAAGTATTCGGGACTAGCCCTTCATTTGAACACGCGCACCGTTGCTATGGTTGCGCGCTTGCGCCCGCTTCAGATCAAGGCGCAACGCTACGTTTTTACTGTGTGTTCAAAAAGGAAGGGCCCGTACTGCCTGTAGGCGTTGCGCTGAGTTTCAGAACCGTTTGTCGGAACTGTTACTTTTCACAGGTAGATGAGGCTCGCTTGATATGTAAGCGTATTGATCCTCCCAGGGGAGTCTTATGAGCAACAAAGCTTTAATTGTGGATGATCATCCTTTTATACGTGCCACCGTCAAATACCTGTTGAAGCAAGAAGGCTTCGATAAGATTTTTGAAGCAGGCAATGGTGCCGATGCGATGCAGATTGCTCGAGAGGAACGCCCGGACCTGGTCATTCTCGACTTGGCGATGCCCAAGCTCGGCGGGCTGGAGGTTATCAGTCGTATCAAAGCCCTGGAACTTCCCTGCAAGATCCTGGTGCTCACGTCGTATCTGGCGGAGTTCTTTTCCACGCGCTGCATGCGCGCCGGTGCGATGGGGTTTGTCGCCAAAACCGGTGAGCTCGATGAACTGCAAAAGGCTATCAGGGCGATCCGCTCGGGCTACAGTTGCTTTCCCAGCCTGGCTACCAGTTCGGTGCGCCGTGACGATCTACAGTCCTCGGAGAAGGAATTGGTGGATTCGTTGTCGGACCGCGAACTGACTGTGTTGCAGAAACTGGCCCTGGGCCTGGGCAACAAGCAGATCGCCGCGGATATGCTGTTAAGTCACAAGACCATCAGCACCTACAAAACCCGGCTCAAGGAAAAACTACGCATGTCCTCGGTGGTGCACTTGTCCAAGTTCGCCCAACGCAATCACCTGATTTGAAATGATCACCTCTCGGCTGGCGAAACTCACGGCCATCCTGCTGATAGGGCTGTTGCCGCAGGCGGCGATAGCCCTGGACGATCCGCATCAACTGCGGTTGCTGGGGCACTCCACGCTGGAAAACGCCTCCGTGACGCTGGACGAGGCCGATTGGCGCTGGCTGCGGGAGCGGCGCACGCTGGTGATGGGGGTGTCCGGGCCGGATTACGCCCCGTTTGATTTAACCAACAACAAGAACGAACTCGAAGGCATCACCGCCGATTATGCGGCGTTGATCGCCGGGGTACTCCACGTGACGGTGGAGGTGCAGCGCTTCGATACTCGCGATGAGGTGATCGAAGCCCTCAAGACCGGTGTCGTGGATTTTGTGGGCTCGGCCAATGGCTATGAGGCGGCTGACCCGCAATTAGTCCTGTCCCGCTCTTATGCCAATGACCAACCGGCATTGGTCACACGCACCGGCGACAGTCACGCCCTCAGCGCGGACCTGGCGGGCAAGCGCGTGGCGATGCTTTACCACTATATGCAGCCCGATGCCGTCCAGGCCTTTTATCCCGATGCGCAGTTGCTGCTGTTTGGCTCGACGTTCGAAGCCATCGGCGCCGTGGCGTTCGGCCAGGCAGATGTGTACCTGGGCGACGCGATCAGTGCGCGTTACCTGATCAACAAGAACCACCTCAATAATGTGCGTTTGGCGGACTTCTCTGCGTTGGAGGTCAACCCGTTCGGCTTTGCCTTCGTCAAGGACAATACCCGTCTGCTGACGATTATCAACGCCGCGCTGGCCGCGGTGCCGGCTAACCAGCAGATGGAAATCCTGCGCCGCTGGAGCGCTGGCGGCAGCGGCTTCCTGGAAGCCGACCGGCTACGTTTGAGTGCGAGCGAACAGCGCTGGCTGGAGAAAAATCCCCGGGTGAAAGTAGCGGTGCTCGACAAGTTTGTGCCGCTGTCGTACTTCAATGAGAAGGCGCAGTTCGAAGGGTTGAGCGCCGAGGTGTTATCGCGCATCAGCCTGCGTACCGGTTTGAAATTCGACGTGGAGCGTGGCAGCTCGCTGCCTCGGCAAATTGATGAGGTGGGTAGCGGCCAAGCGGACATGCTGGCGGTCGTCACGCCAAGCGTGGAGCGCTCAGAGAAAATTCGTTTTACCCGACCCTACCTGTCCAACCCCTATGTATTAGTGGTGGCCTCAGGCAATGAAAACCTGATCACCCTGGAAGACATGGTCGACAAGCGTCTGGCGTTGATCGGCGGCGGTGGTCTGGCGTCCTACATCGCCGTGCATTATCCGCGGATTGATTTTGTCGATGTGGAGAACCCTGAGCAGGCCATGGCGTTGGTGGCCAGTGGCGGTGTGGAGGCCGCCGCCGTTTCGCTGATCAGCGCGCGCTACATGATCGCGCGCCATTACCGTGACGGACTGCGCATCACCAGTACTATCGGCACCGAGCCGGCGCGCATCACTTTCGGGGTCAATCGTGGCCAATTGGAGCTGTACTCGATTCTCGACAAAGCCTTGCTGAGTATCACGCCCGAAGAAATGGACGAGCTGACCAACCACTGGCGCAACGAGATCATCCTGGAAGACAGCTATTGGATACGCCACCGCAATGTGATCATTCAAGGCTTTGGCCTGGCTGCACTGCTGCTGGTGGTGACGTTGGGCTGGGTCCTCTATTTGCGCAACCTGATCCACAAGCGCTCCCAGGCTGAACGGGCGTTGAGCGATCAGATGCGGTTCATGAGCGTATTGATCGATGGCACGCCCCATCCGATTTATGTGCGTGACCGCCAGGGTCGGCTGATGGCCTGTAACAATGCTTACCTGGACGTGTTCGGCTTCAAGCTCGAAGACGTGATCGGCAAGACCGTGGTGGAAACCGACACCGGCAACCCGCCCCAGGCCCAGTCGTTCCATGCCGATTACCTGCAATTGATGGAGCGTGGCGAGCCACAGATTCATGACCGCGTGCTCAAGCTTCCCAGTGGCGAAGTGCTGACCATCTATCAATGGATGCTGCCGTACCGTGACGGTGACGAAAAGGTCGTGGGCATGATTGCCGGCTGGGTCGACGTCAGTGAGCGCCAGCGCTTGCTGGGCCAGTTGCAAGAAGCCAAGGAGGAGGCCGACGCCGCCAACCGGGCCAAGACCACGTTCCTGGCCACCATGAGCCATGAGATTCGCACCCCCATGAACGCCGTGATCGGCATGATCGAACTGGCGCTGAAGAACGCCGAGCAGGGCCGTGCCGATCGCGATGCTCTGGAAGTGGCGTCGGTGGCCTCGCGCGGCATGCTGGAGCTGATCGGCGATATTCTCGATATCGCGCGCATCGAGTCCGGCCATCTATCCCTGACCCTGGCTCCGGCCAACCCGCACGAACTGCTGACGTCAGTCGCGCGGGTGTTCGAGGGCCTGGCGCGAGACAAGGGGCTGGCGCTGCAGGTGGAGCTCGATCCGTTGATCGACTGTGCGGTGATGCTTGACCCGTTGCGCTTCAAGCAGGTGGTGTCCAACCTATTGGGCAATGCGATCAAGTTCACCGCCACCGGCCAGGTGCGCCTCGGCGCAATGGGCACAACCAGTCTGGACGGTCACTTGAACCTGCGGTTATGGGTCGAAGATACAGGCATCGGCATCAGCGCCGAAGACCAGCAGCGCTTGTTCAACCCGTTTATACAAGGCGGCAATCACGAACAGTCCGCGCGCAGCGGTTCAGGCCTGGGCCTGGTGATCAGTCGCAACTTGTGCGAGATGATGGGCGGCCAATTGCACCTCACCAGTGTGCTGGGCAAAGGCACACGGATAGACGTGGCGTTGGCGCTGGCGCTGACGACCGAGGCGCCGGTCTCTTTGCCTGTGCCGCACATTCCGCCGGCCCGGGCGCTCAACATCCTAGTGGTGGACGACTACCCGGCCAATCGCGTGTTGTTGGCGCGGCAACTGAGTTTCCTTGGGCATCATATCGTGACGGCCGACGACGGCGAGCAAGGGCTGGCGTTGTGGCAGAGCGGGCATTTCGATGGGGTGATCACCGATTGCAACATGCCCCTCAAGGATGGTTACGCGCTGACCCGCGACATCCGCGCCCAAGAGCGTCAACGTGGCCTGGTGCCGTGCCTGGTGTTGGGATTTACCGCCAATGCCCAGCCCGAAGAAACCGCGCGTTGCCGCCAGGCCGGTATGGACGGATGCCTGTTCAAACCGACCGGTCTGGAGGATTTGCGCTCGGCGCTGGCGCCCCTCACAGCGCATGCCGCCACCAATGCAGCTGAACCAGTGTTCGACTTGAGTGCGTTGATCTCGCTGACGGGCGGTGACAAGGCTGCCCTTGATGATCTATTAGCGCCTTTGCTTGCCAGCCTTAAAGAGGATCGCGCCGTGCTGCCGGCGTTGTACGAGCAGCGCAATTTATCCAAACTGCATGACCTGGCCCATCGCGTCAAAGGTGGCGCGCGCATGGTCAAGGCCCAAGTGTTGATCGCGTGCGCCGAAACCCTGGAAACCGTTTGTGAGCGCCAGCAACTCGACGCCTTGGGCGCGGCGGTCGAGGCGATAGGGTTGGCTATCGACAGCTTGCACCATAGCCTGGCGCTTTACTGCAATCAGACATGACGGCAATAAAAGGTCATTCGGTTGATTTGGGAGAACTCCTACGCGAACGGGGAACATGCCTGATTTTGTCGTCGGAATATGTCTGGACAATGGGCAGGGCTCACCAACGAGCACTGCCTGCCCAGGGGGGTTGCCATGCCGAACAAAGCACTGACTATCCTGATTGCCGATGAACAGCACCTGCAACGGCTGTACATCGAAAAAATGCTCAATCAATTGGGGTACCACCGGATTGTCCCGGTGCAAACCTTCGAAGAGGTCCAGATACTCACGGCCATCCCGGCCGAGCCGTTTGATGTGCTGATCATCAATGCGGGGCTGCTGGTCGATACTTGCGAGCCGCAACCTCAGGCGCGTCATGTGCTGGTCTACGACCACCTCGACCTCTGCAAGCCGACCGGCGCTACGCCGGCGGTACTGGTGCGCTTGCCGGGTGTACCGGACAACGTCAATCTCGAACACTTTATGGATATCATCGACCCACCCGAGGCCGCTACCGGCCTGCGGGTGTTGCCTTGGCTACGCGAGCTATCCCGCCAGCCAGTGGCCGGAGTCTAGCCCCGCTGCGGGACGATGCCTGGG
The DNA here is from genome assembly GCF_013285305.1 of Pseudomonas rhodesiae. Taxonomy (NCBI): domain Bacteria; kingdom Pseudomonadati; phylum Pseudomonadota; class Gammaproteobacteria; order Pseudomonadales; family Pseudomonadaceae; genus Pseudomonas; species Pseudomonas rhodesiae. Next base: position 2,401,113 of record NZ_CP054205.1, read on the forward strand.
CCGCTCAGCAGCGGACATGACTGCACTACGCGGCGAGCACGTTCGGCTGAATCAGCAGCGCTCGCGCAAGCGTTGTGCCGCGCCGCGTAGCAACTGCTCGGTGCTATCCCAGCCCAGGCATCCATCGGTCACCGACACACCGTATTGCATCGACGCGCTCAAGGGCTGGCAGCCCTCGAACAAATGGCTTTCAAGCATCATGCCGATCAGCGAGGTGTCGCCCTGCAGGCGTTGCTCCAGCACGTCGTTGAACACCGCCGGTTGCCGCAATGGGTCCTTGCCACTGTTGGCATGACTGCAATCGACCATGATCCGCGCCGCCACCTTGGACTTGGCCAGGTCGCCCTTGACCTGCGCCACGCTCTGCCCATCGTAGTTCGGGCCTCGGTGACCGCCGCGCAGCACCAGGTGTGTATCAGGGTTGCCTGAGGTCTGGATGATCGCCGGATGCCCCTGGCTGTCGACGCCGAAGTGGCGATGTGGGTGGGCCGCCGAGCGCATGGCGTCACAGGCGATGGCGACGCCACCGTCGGTGCCATTCTTGAAGCCTACGGGCATGTCCAGGCCGCTGGCCATTTCGCGGTGGATCTGCGATTCGGTGGTGCGCGCGCCAATCGCCACCCAACTGAGCAGGTCGTCGAAGTACCCGGCGGCCATGGGCTGCAGCAGCTCGGTCGCGACCGGCAGGCCCAGACGCAGCATTTCGCGCATCAATTGGCGTGACAGGGTCAGGCCGGCGGCCATGTCATCGCTGCCGTCCAGGTGAGGATCATAGGCCAGACCTTTCCAGCCGATGGTGGTGCGCGGTTTTTCGACGTAGGCACGGATCACCAGCAGCATCTGGTCGCTGACTTCGAGGGCGAGTTTCTTTAACTTGCGCGCGTATTCCATGGCCGATTCGGGGTCGTGGATCGAGCACGGGCCGACAATCACCAGCAAACGCGAATCTTCGCCATTGAGGATGGCACGCACGGCTTGGCGATGGGCGTGGATCTGTTCGACAAGGAACGGACTGAGCGGCAACTGGTGCTTGAGCTCAAGGGCGCTGGGCAGACGCTGGGTCAGGGCCTGATTGGCACTGATCAGGGTGGAGACGGGCAGAGCGGCGACGGAGGAGTTCATATTCAAGGCTTCCTGGGCGAGCAGCGGGCGATTCCCGCGCTCAGCCCTACAGGGGTGTTCGACAATTGGCCATATCGGCGATGTGTGTTGGTTTGCCACCCATAGGTGACCGATCGGAGGCGGCAGGCTGTCCCGAGCGGAGCTGGCTAAATCGCCATGCGGTGCAAGTGTCGTAGCGGTAATAGGTGGCGTAGTTCATGTTGTGCTTCCTGTTATGTGTTCGTGATCAAGCAAAAAGAATAAGGGCCAGAAAAAACAAAACCCCCGGTCGGGGAGCCGACCGGGGGTTAGATTTCTCTGGCAGGCGACCCCTTGAGTAGTGGCCGCCGATTTCAGGTATCAGGCGCGCCAGTGGCTAAACCAATACCCAAAATAAAAGCTGACAGGTGCGCTCGAACCGTTCACGCAGGCGACCGACACCGAACGCATGGCGCTGGCGGCTAGGCATACCTGAGGGTGGGCGAGTTGCAACATGTTATGTCTCCAAACGATGGCGGGAGCTTACTAGAGACGCGCGATGGGATTCAATCGGTAATTTCTATTGCATGAAGGGACTTACCGCTATGGGGGAGTGCCGATATGCTGGTAACACGTTACGACTGATTATTCGGACACCCCCATGACGGCCTTGACTCTTGCTGCGGCTCAATCGATTTCCGTCCCCGGCGATGTGCCTGCCAACATCCGCAGGCACATGGCATTTATGCAGGTGGCGGCAGAACAGGGCGTACAACTGCTGATATTCCCTGAGCTGTCGCTGACCGGTTATGAGCCTTCGCTCGCGGCCGACTTGGCCATCGCACCAGACGCTGCGCAACTGACGCCTTTGCGCGTAATGGCCAGGGAGCTTGGACTGACCGTCGTGGTGGGGATGCCGATCCGGCTGGTGCCCGATGCCGGTGTCATGATTGGCGCACTGGTACTGGGAGCGGATGGTTCCCGGGCGGTCTACACCAAGCAGCACCTGCATCCAGGCGAAGAAGTGGCGTTTGTCCCGGGGCAGGGCGGTGTGGCCTTAGCGTTCGGGGATGACCGCATCGCTTTGTCGGTATGTGCGGACTTCACTCATGCCAGGCATGCGCGTGCCGCCGCTGAAGCGGGCGCGAATGTCTATGCCGCCAGCGTGCTGATCAGCGAAGGCGGTTATGCAAAGGATTGTGCACAGTTGCAAACTTACGCCGCCGAATATCGTTTGCTGGTGTTGATGGCCAATCATGGTGGCCCATCGGGGGGCTGGGATTGTGCTGGCCGTAGCGCAATCTGGTCCGCCGATGGCCGATTGCTTGCCGCTGTGCCTGGCGTGGGCGAAGCACTCTTGGTGGCGCGCCGCAATAACGACGTGTGGGCTGGCCACGTAGTGGCGCTCTGAATGATGTTTAACCTGCGCGCCGCCACGGACAATGACCGAACTTTCGCCCGAACCCTGACCTATGAGGCGATGAGCCGCTACTACCAGCAGTATGGTTTGCTGTGGTCCAACGATGGCTTTGATGTGGCGTGGGACGGTCGCGAAAACTGGCTGATCTGCCGCGAGGCTTCAGTTTTGGGCTTTATCAGCTTGAGCCGCGACAGCAAGGCGCTCTACATCCGTGAGCTGCATATGCTCGAAGGCTGTCGTGGGCTGGGCGCCGGCAGTTGGGTGTTGCAGCAAATGGCCCTGAAGGCGCAATCCTTGGGGCTATTGCGATTGACCGTATTCAAAACCAACCCGGCGCGCAGGCTGTATCAGCGCATGGGGTTGAGCATTGTTGGCGAAGAGGATTGCTTCTGGCGCATGGAGCGCGTCTGTCGTCCAAGCTAAACAGTGCGTGTAAACCTAATAAGCGCATACTGGCCTCAGGAGTCGACTTCCTGATCGTTGTTTTGGCCATCAGCCTCAGAAAGGATGATCCCTTCTTTCATACCCAAAAGGACCGCTACCTTATGGGCCTCTCCACGTCGCCCCTTTTTGCGCCCAGCGAGCACTTGATAGGTGGTTGCCGGATCTACGCCATGTTCACGGGCGAACGCTTGAACTGACTTTCCTTGATGTTCCAGCCAGGCCTTGGCTTGTGCAGCAGTACGGATTCCGGGCATAGTTCAAAACCGTTCAAGTTCGTTTAACGAAGAGATGAGGGTGTCACCTCTTGGGGTGTGCCAACTAGGATCATACATCCAAATGAGTGGAATCGGTTCGCGTTTGAGGCAAGAAAGAGAGCGACTTGGCCTGTCGCAGAAAGTTTTTGGTGAAATTGGAGGTGTCGAAGCCAATGCACAAGGTAAATACGAAAGCGGTGGGCGCGCGCCTAAAGCCGATTATTTGTCACGCGTCGCTGCAAGAGGCGTGGATGTGCTCTATGTATTGACTGGCACCGCCACGCCCCTTCAACTCGATAATTTGAGCCAGATCGAAGAGAAAGTATTGGGTGACTACCGCGCGATGTTCAAGGAGGACCAAGATGCAATTCGTCGCCTCACCTCCACCTTGGCCGAACACAGCGCTTCAGTGAACGGGAAATCCAAGGTCCAGCCCTCGGATTCCTGACCTTTCGTCCAGCAATTGCGGCTATCCGCCCCTCGGCGGATGGCCTTTGCTTATCCAACGTCCATATATATGACGCGTGCAGCTAGGTCTGCGCCTTGGTTTTTTGCTAAGGTGTTCAGCAACCTATAAGACCATATCGCGAGGTGTCTGCTTGATTAGGGTGCTAGTAGTCGATGACCATGATCTCGTTCGTACAGGCATTACACGAATGCTGGCTGACATCGACGGCCTGCAAGTAGTCGGTCAGGCCGAGTCGGGGGAGGAGTCCCTGATCAAGGCTCGGGAGTTGAAACCCGATGTGGTATTGATGGACGTCAAGATGCCAGGCATCGGCGGTCTGGGTGCCACCACCAAATTGCTGCGCAGCCATCCGGATATCAAGGTCGTGGTGGTGACTGTGTGCGAGGAAGACCCGTTCCCCACGCGCTTGCTGCAGGCCGGCGCGGCCGGTTACCTGACCAAGGGCGCCGGCTTGGCGGAAATGGTGCAAGCCATTCGTTTGGTGTTTGCCGGTCAGCGCTATATCAGCCCGCAGATTGCCCAGCAGTTAGCTATCAAATCGTTCCAACCCACCAGCGATTCGCCGTTCGACGCCTTGTCTGAGCGGGAGATCCAGATCGCTTTGATGATCGTCGGCTGCCAGAAAGTGCAGACGATCTCCGACAAGCTGTGCCTGTCGCCCAAGACCGTCAACACCTACCGTTATCGTATCTTTGAGAAGCTCGCCATCAGCAGTGATGTTGAATTGACCCTGCTCGCGGTGCGCCACGGCATGGTGGACGCCAGCGCCTGACATGACCACGCCGTTTGATCCCAGCGCCTTTCTCTCGACGTGCAGCGGCCGCCCCGGCGTGTACCGCATGTTCGACACCGAGGCGCGCCTGCTTTATGTGGGCAAAGCCAAGAACCTGAAGAACCGCCTGTCGAGCTACTTTCGCAAGACCGGACTCGCGCCGAAAACTGCGGCCCTGGTGGCGCGTATCGCTCAGGTCGAAACCACCATCACCGCCAACGAAACCGAAGCGCTGTTGCTTGAGCAGACGCTGATCAAGGAGTGGCGGCCCCCCTATAACATCCTGCTGCGGGACGATAAGTCTTACCCGTACGTATTCCTGTCCGACGGCAACTTCCCACGCCTGAGTATTCATCGCGGGGCCAAGAAGCAGAAGGGCAAGTACTTCGGGCCGTATCCCAGCGCGGGGGCGATTCGTGAAAGCCTGAGCCTGCTGCAAAAAACCTTTTTTGTGCGCCAGTGCGAAGACAGCTTCTACAAAAACCGCACGCGGCCTTGCTTGCAATACCAGATCAAGCGCTGCAAGGCGCCCTGTGTGGGGCTGGTGGAGCCGGCGGAGTATGCCGAGGATGTGCGCCATTCGGTGATGTTCCTCGAAGGTCGCAGCAACGCGCTCACCGATGAGTTGTCAGCGGCCATGGAGCAGGCGGCCAGTGCCCTGGATTTCGAGCGGGCTGCCGAACTGCGCGACCAGATCTCGTTGCTACGGCGGGTGCAGGACCAGCAGAGCATGGAAGGTGGCAGTGGCGATGTCGATGTGATCGCCGCGTTCGTCAACCCGGGCGGCGCGTGTGTGCACCTGATCAGCGTGCGGGGCGGGCGGGTTCTGGGCAGTAAGAATTTCTTTCCGCAGACCGGTATCGACGAGGACGTGGCCGAAGTCATGGCGGCGTTTCTGGGTCAGTACTATGTCAGCAGTCCGGAGCGCGACTTGCCTTCGGAACTGATTGTCAACGTGGTCCATGAAGACTTCCCCGCACTGATCGAAGCCATTCACGAACTGCGCGGCCGCGAGCTGGATATCAGCCATCGCGTGCGTGGCACGCGTGCGCGTTGGCAGCAACTGGCGGTGACCAATGCCGAGCAGGCCCTGAGTGCGCGCCTGGCCAATCGACAGCATGTTGCCGCACGCTTCGATGCTTTGGCCGAGGTGCTCAACCTGGACGAACCACCGCAGCGCCTTGAGTGCTATGACATCAGCCACTCCAGTGGCGAAGCCACTGTGGCCTCCTGCGTGGTGTTTGGGCCGGAAGGGCCGATCAAGTCCGATTACCGACGCTACAACATTGAAGGGGTCACCGCCGGCGACGACTACGCGGCCATGCATCAGGCCCTCACACGGCGCTTCAGTAAATTGAAGGATGGCGAGGGCAAACTCCCTGACATCCTGTTGGTGGATGGTGGCAAGGGCCAACTCTCCATGGCCCGTGACGTACTCAACGAACTGGCGGTGCCCGACCTGATCCTGCTGGGTGTCGCCAAGGGCACCACGCGCAAGGCCGGTTTTGAAACGTTGTACTTGAATGATGCTGCCCATGAGTTCACTTTGAAAGGTGACTCGCCGGCCCTGCATTTGATCCAGCAGATCCGCGACGAAGCTCACCGTTTCGCCATTACCGGCCATCGCGCCCGCCGTGGCAAAACTCGACGAACCTCAACCCTGGAAGGGGTTGCGGGGGTGGGCCCGACGCGCCGCCGCGACTTGCTCAAACATTTTGGTGGCTTGCAGGAGCTGTCCCGTGCCAGCATTGACGAGATAGCCAAAGCACCCGGTATCAGTAAAAAGCTCGCTGAGTTGATTTATGCGAATCTGCACAGCGAATAGAATGCCTTTCCACCTCGTAGCCAGTTGTGCCGATGAATATCCCTAATCTGATTACCGTTCTACGCGTCCTGCTCATCCCGATTTTTATTTTGCTGTTTTATTTGCCCTACCAATGGAGCTACGTGGCCTCAAGTTCGGTATTCGCCTTCGCGGCAGCGACCGACTGGCTCGATGGCTACCTGGCGCGGCGCTTGGAGCAGAGTACGCCGTTCGGCGCATTCCTCGATCCCGTGGCCGACAAGCTGATGGTGGCTGTGGCCCTGGTGCTGCTGGTACAGGAGCACGGCAACCTGTGGCTTACGTTGCCGGCCGCCGTGATCATCGGCCGCGAGATCGTGGTGTCGGCCCTGCGTGAATGGATGGCGGAAATCGGCGCCCGCGCCCACGTTGCGGTCTCCAACATGGGCAAGTGGAAAACCGCCGCGCAGATGCTTGCCCTGGTGATCCTGCTGGCCAATCCGTCGCATTTCACCTTTTGGGTCCTGTTGGGCTACGCCTTACTGCTCATCGCCGCTGGCCTCACCTTGTGGTCCATGCTCCAATATTTACGCGCCGCCTGGCCTCATCTGCGCACCACCGTTGAAAAGAAATAAAACATTTTTGAATCAAGGGGTTGACGGGTGATGAGGATTCTATAGAATGCGCACCACCAAGACGCGGGAATAGCTCAGTTGGTAGAGCACGACCTTGCCAAGGTCGGGGTCGCGAGTTCGAGTCTCGTTTCCCGCTCCAAATATAGATCCACAGATGTCCGCTGGACGCTGGGATCCACGAAATAGACGCTTAGGCGTCTTTTTTCGTTTCTGCGGAAAAATACTGAAAACCAGGGTGATCCAGTACGTTTAAGTACCTTTTTGAGTACCTTTTTCCGGGAAGACTCAAATTCGTATTGTTGATGGATCCTTTCAGGTCGCCAGACGAGCATCGGGTGCTGACTCTCTAACAGGAGCTCACCATGCCTCTCTCAGATATGGCAATTCGGCACGCCCGACCTACAGATAAAAACTACACCATTGGCGATTTTGACGGCTTGTCACACATGGTGACTGCCGCTGGCAAAAAGCGATGGTTGTTCCGTTTTTATTGGGAAAGCCAGCAAGCCAAAATGTCCTTCGGCAGCTACCCAGCAGTCAGTCTGAAACAAGCACGTGAATGGCGTGATGACGCGCGCAAACTGCTTGCTCAGAATATAAACCCCCGGTGAACACCGTAAGCAGCAGCGCCTTGAGGCGGAGGATGAAGGAAAACATACCTTCCAAGCGGTCTACGACGAGTGGATCAACTTCCGCCGCCTGAGCTTGAACGAAGGTCGTCAAAGCACGCTGTCACAGATCCTCAGGGTCTTCAAAAAAGGACGTCCTGCCCACCCTGGCCGAGCGCCCCATCAAAAACATCACCCGCCACGATCTGCTGGCCATCCTCAGCACCATCGAGCAACGCAAAGCTTTCACCATGGCTGAAAAGTGCCGAACCTGGTTCAACCAGTTGTTTCGTTACGTCCTGGTAAAAGTCGAAGGTATGGAACTCAATCCTGCCTCAGACCTTGAAGTTGTCGCGCTGCCCAAACCACCCGTCACCAACAATCCTTATCTGCTGATGGAACGGTTGCCCGACCTACTGACGGCCATTCGAAAATACAGCGGTCACCTTCAAACCAAACTGGGATTGCGCCTGCTCTTATTGACCGGCGTTCGCACCGGCGAGTTGCGCTACGCCACACCCGATCAGTTTGATCTGGAAAAACAGCTCTGGGCGAAACCAGAACCGAGTTGGTCGTCCGCTTTTGAGGTAGACATCCAGACAAAGCCCAAGCGTTTTCTGGCGCTGTCACGAGATGGAGATAGATGGCATCACCGACCACAATTTTTCTGACATGTCCGCTTATGGCCGATTGTGTTGAAAAAGTCAGTTTTCCCAAAACACTCGAATATTAATGTATGAAAACACCTCTGTTGCCCGCTGCTACGTGAGATCCGAGTACTGAACCTTCTGCCAAAAATTCAGATTTCAATCTCAGGCGCGTACTTTTCTGGCGTGGAATTCGAGGCCGACTGTTTTCAACAGAATCGGCCTAAAGCGGTCACTCCGCATGCCTACGAAGCCAGGGGCGATTCAGGTGTCGCCGAAAACATAAAAACTGTACGCCCGAAAGTCACATCCCCTCATGGAACTTCCCGAAAAAATGATGTCAATTTGATTGCTCGTTACAGCAACAAGATTATCTTGGATCAGTCAGCGTCAGGCTATTTCCTGAGACCCCATGGAAAGAGTGATGAGAGCCATCATTGCGATGTTATTGATGTTGAGTACCTACGCTCATGCTAGTTGCAGCAGCATCAGTGACAGCGATCAACGCGCTTATTGCGAGGCCAAAACCAATGGCCAAAGCTGCGGCAATATCCGGGACAACGACCTTCGGGCCAGTTGCTCGGCGGAAATGAACGGTCAAAGCTGCGGCAACATCAGTGACAACGATCAACGCGCTTACTGCAATGCCAAAGTCAACGGTCAAAGCTGCGGCAATATCCGGGACAACGACCTTCGGGCCAGTTGCTCGGCGGAAATGAACGGTCAAAGCTGCGGCAACATTCAAGACAACAACTTGCGTAACGAGTGTGATGCTATAAAGCATTGATCTCCGAATCACGCATGACCAGCCGCTCTTCATCGATCCGCTGGCGCTCTAACTGATCTGGGCGGCGATCATCCCCTCGACCCGGGGAGCGGCATTGAAGTCGAGCATGGAAATGAAGCTTTCCATCAACGGTGATTCGTTGTGGGTGTTCCAGCTCATGTACAGGCCGATGGCCGGGTTGGGGGAGGCTGTCACGGCGTAGATCCGGCGAAACAGCACCTTGTCGCGCATGATTGAGTTGGCAATCGACTCAGGCACCAGGGCAACGCCAAAACCACAGGCTACCAAGCCTATCAAGGTATGGATCTGCGCTGCCTCCTGCACCACCTTGGGGTAAAAACCGGCGGCCTCACACAAGGCGATCAGCTGACTGTGATAGCCGGTGCCCAGGGCTTCGGGGGTGAATACGAAGTCTTCCCCAGCAAAATCCCTCAAGTCGATCGGACCTTCCTTCGCCTTCGGGTGATGGGCGGGCAGCGCCATCACGATCTCTTCGTCGAGCAACAGGCGTGACTCAACGTTTTCCGCCGAGATCGGCAACTTGCGCATAAAGGCAATATCCGCTTCCCCGGACAAAATAGCTTTGGCCTGGCTGGAAGAGGGCATCTCCTTGATGATCAACTGGACCTTGGGGTAGGTCTCGCGGAACTGGCGCAGGGTGCTGAGCAGCGACTCGTAGTAGGCGATCGACACCGCAGTCACTGTGAGTTTGCCGGCAATACCCTCGGATACTTGGCGTGCGTGTTCGATGCCCAGCCTCAACTCCTTCAATGTGCTGTAGGCAGCGTTCAGAAACGCACCGCCGGCGGGGGGCAGCTTGACCCGCGTTTATTGCGCATGAACAGACGGAATCCCAGTTTGTCTTCCAGCCGATTGATGGCTTGGCTCAACGGAGGCTGGGCCATGTGCAGGCGAATGGCGGCCTTGTGGAAATGCAGCTCTTCAGCCACGGCGATGAATTGACGTAGCAGACGGGTTTCGATCATTTCTTCTGTTCCTTCATTTGAACTGATCTGTGGACTGGGCGAGGCAATGTTACCTGTAAACAGACGCTCGGCAGGGTAAGTTGAACTTCGGACCTAAAGCTTGCAAGTGCTGTCGAGCAGGCCTGAATGCCGTGGGGAAGTGTCGGGGTGGGCCTTTAGGGGGGGTAAACGCCAACGATTTATTCGCGTTGAGCGTCAACTTGATACGAGCCAAGTATCAACTTGCGCCGCCGTTAGTATTAAACAGCGTGAATACCCCTTGTTAAGGTGAGGTGGCACTCAAGAGGAAACAGCCAATGAACTTTATAGGAAAGACGGCAGTTGTAACGGGCGCTGGCCGAGGGCTCGGTTTTAGTTATGCGCAGGCGCTAGCCACGCTGGGCGCCAATGTCCTGATCAGTGATATCGGCGCAGACAAGCTGGGCGCCGGGGGCGATGGCTCCATCGCCATGGAGGCTGCGCAAACCCTCAGGGACAAAGGTTTGAACGTGGTGGGGCATCATGGCGACTTGTCCAGTGAACAGGGCTGCGAGCAATTGGTGGCAACGGCTATCCAGACGTTTGGCCAACTCGACATCTTGATTCACAACGCCGGTTGGGTCGGTTATCAGGCGATTGAAGAGGCCGATACAACATTCATCGGCCGCGCGGTGGATATCAATATCTATACCCCCGTGTGGTTATGCAAACATGCCTGGAAACACCTCAAACAGTCTGCTGCTGCACGAATCGTACTGACCTCATCCGACCGCGCGATGTACCAGCAATATGCCCAACCGGGCCTGGTGGCGTATGCCGCCGGCAAGATGGCGCAACTGGGCATCATGAATGCGCTGAGCATGGAAGGCACGGATGCTGGCATCCTCGTCAATGCGGTATCCCCAGTGGCCAAGACCCGCATGTGGGGCGTGACGGGCGAACCAGAGGACCTCAAGCCTGAGTGGGTGACGCCTGGCGTGGTGTTTCTGGCGTCGCAGCATTGCCAGGACTCCGGTTATGTCCTGCGTGCCAGCAATGGGCAGTTTACGGCGACGCGGTTTGTCGAAAACCCAGGTGTCGACTACCCCGTCGACTTGGCCCGAATTAAGGCCACCAGTGCCGAACAAGTTGCCCAGCTTTGGGACCAAATCAAAGAGCATTGAATATGCCTGCTCAGGAACAGCTCAAACTGTTTTCAGCGTGCCAGGCCGATCTGGGTGAAAGCCCGGTCTGGGATGAAGCCCATCAGTGCCTGCTGTTCGTGGACATCAGTGGCGGTCAGATCAATGCCCTGGACCAACATGGCCGCCTGACGCGGCTGTATGAGTCGCCTGCGCGCATCGGCGCCCTGGCATTGACTGAAAAGAGCAACCTGATTTTCAGCCAGAATGCTGGCGTTGCCATCCTCGACCGCACCAGCCTACGGGTCACCCAGAACTCAAAACTGGCCATTACGCTGTCGTCCTATCGCTTCAATGATGGTGCGTGCGACCCCCAAGGCCGCTTCATCACCGGGTTGATGGATGAAGGTCACAGCGGCAATACGGGCAAGCTCTATCGCTACGATGCCGGCCTTAACGCCTCGGTCATATTGGACGGCATCAGCCTGCCCAACGGACTGGCATGGACAAGTAAGGGCGACGAGTTGTTGTTCGTAGACTAGGTAGCGCGCACTCTCTACCGCGCTCCTTATTCAGCGAACGGCAACGCTCTACAAAAGTTATCGGTGTTCGCCAGGACGCCGGAAGAACTGGGCCGACCGGACGGCCTGGCGCTGGATATCGAGGATAACCTGTGGGTTTGTCAACGGAGGCTGCCTGCTGCAGTACGACCGCAATGGGGTCCTGTTGCAGACGTTGTCGGTGCCGGTGCCACGCCCCACCAGTTGCTGCTTTGGCGGGCCGGATATGCGCACCTTGTTCATTACCACCGCCAAATTCGGCATGTCGGCGACCGAACACGCGGACTATCCGGCGGCGGGTAATATCTACAGTATCCGGTTGCCGGTGCCCGGGCGGCCGCGCCACCGTTTCAAGGAGCTCTAATCGCACAGGCATCAGGGACGTGGAACGCCGGCAGGTATCCGTGAATAGTCGGTCAACGCCATCACCTTTTCCTGAATCTGACCCACCATTGCGCCGTGCTCCGCAGCGCTTTTTTCTTTGATGGCAGACCATTCCTGGTCAGCCATCAGGTTTACCCAACCCATGCGCTTCCATCCGCCCATCTGATCAGATAGGCAAGCTCAGTACCGTGGTCCTGGAAAGCTTGGGAGTGGGGCGGGTTTGTGCAATATCGATGGAGCAAGTCTGGGTGACAAAAGGATAATTTGGTCACTCGTTGTCAAGCGCATTTCGGGTGCGTAAGCTAGCCGCATGAACAAGACAACCATCGCTTCCACGAGCATCCGTGGTCCTGCCGATCATGAAATCCGGAACCAGATCGTCGCAGCGGCCAATCAGCACTTCAGTCAATACGGCTATAGCAAAACCACGGTTTCCGATCTGGCGAAGGCGATCGGGTTTTCCAAGGCGTACATCTACAAGTTTTTTGATTCCAAGCAGGCGATTGGTGAGGCTATCTGTGCCAATTGCCTGGCGCAAATGATTGCGGCAGTGGAGCAGGAAATTAATGTTGGTGGCCTCACGCCGACCGAGCGTTTACGACGCTTGTTGAAAACGCTGGTGGCTACCGGTGTGAACTTGTTCTTCAGTGAGCGAAAACTCTATGACATCGCTGCTTTTGCAGCGTCTGAAAACTGGCCTTGCGCTCAGCAATACGATGCCTTGATCAGGGACTTCGTCGTGCAGATTGTGCGTGAAGGGCGAGAGCTCGGCGAGTTTGAACGCAAAACGCCGTTGGACGAAACAGTCGATGCGATCCACCTGGCGCTACGGCCTTTCGTCAATCCGTTGCTATTGCAGTACAACCTTGATGTCGTCGAGGTGGCTCCGGTCCTCACCTCCAATCTCATTCTGCGTAGCTTGATGCCGTGAGCCTACGCCAAACCCTGTATAGCTTTTTGCGCTGATATCAACGTTTAGTCTGTGGGTGAACACTGCCCAACTGGGCCTGTCCGCTTGCCAATAATGTGACTGTTTGTGGGAGTGGTCACACTAATAAGCAGGACATACCTGTCCTTGAGGGATCACCCTCAAGCAGCGCTGTTGCAATCAACGACTCATGGGCGCGGATCTTCCGGTCGCTCGTCACCTGAGCGGATATCGACTCGTCAGTTGGGTAGCCGAAGGCTGCCAGCCGCCGCCCAGTGCCCTGAACGTGGCGACGGCCGCGCGTGCCGATTCGGTCTGTGCCTGTGCCCGAGCGTCGGAAGCCTGAAGCAAGGTCTCGTCAGCGTGCAGGACGTCAATCAAGCTCGCCGTGCCTTTCTCATAAGCAATGAACGACGATTGGCGAGCTTGAGTCAGCGCCGTCTCGCCTCCCATGAGGGTGGTGGCTTGGGCGTCCCGATTGACCAGCGAGGAGAGCGCGTTCTCGACGTCCTCGGTGGCGCGCAGCACGGATTGACGGTAAGCGGCCAGGGCTTCGGCTTCCTGTCCCTTGGCTTGGTCGATTTGGGCGTTGATGCGGCCGAAATCGAACAGTCTCCAGCGCAGCCCCAGTACGCCAGCCGATTGACTGGCGCCGCCGGAAAAAAGATTGCCTGCGGACACCGCTGTCGCACTCCCCAGTAACGCACTTAGCGAGAACTTCGGGTAGTACTCGGCAATCGCTTCCCCGATGCGTGCGTTGGAGGCGGCAAGGCGGCGCTCGGCCACGATGAGGTCAGGCCTGCGCCGCAGCAAATCGGCGGGGGTTCCCAAGGTCGTTAACTGCGGTGCTACCGGAATGCTCCCGACCATGGCAAGTTGCGTACGGTGAGTACCGGGTGGCGTGCCGAGCATGACATCGAGTGAGTTCATGGCAGCATCCAGACCGGCCTGCAGGACCGGCACCGTGGCTTGGACCTGGGCTAACGCCCCCTCGGTTTGACGCACCTCATAGCTGGCGGCAAGCCCTTTGCTATAGAGCAATTGGACTTTCTCCAGCAGTCCCTGCTGGGTTTTGACTTGCCGATTCGCAATGTCCAATCGAGCCTGCAGCCCACGGATAGTGATGTAGGTATCCGCGGTCTGCGCGGCGATGGCCAATCGTGTGGCAGCGGCGCCTGCTTCGCTGGCCTGGTACTCGGCCAGCGCCGCCTCGCGTCCGCGTCGCAGGCCGCCAAAGATATCCACTTCCCAACTGGCATTGAGGTCGGCCTCGTAGGAACTCCCATACCGATCGTAGTCAGGCGTTGAGTTCAACACCTGGCCGAGCGGGGTCTCGATGGATTGATAGGCACGTGCGGCCTGAGCGCTGATGTTTGCTGAGGGCGCCAAAGCGGCATTGGCGGCGCTGAGTCCGGCTCGCGCCTGTGTAACCCGCGCCTGGGCCTGTGCCAGATCGAGGTTCTGCTCAAGCGCCTTGGAGACGAAGCCGGCGAGCAGTGGATCACCGAAACTCTCCCACCAGATGACCAGACTGGCAGGTGTTGCCGCTGGTCTCTGCCCGACAGAAAACGGGCCCCAGTATCGGTCCGGGAGCGGGGCGTCTGGACGGCGATAGTCCGGGCCGACCGCACAGCCTGTCATCAAGGTGGCGCTTATCAGAAAAGCAGCGGGGCGCAGGGAGAGCATTGAGATTCCTTGAATCGCGGGATGTTTGTGACCATATTACTTTGTGGTCACAACCTGTCAATTGAGGCCACTGAGCTAAATTCAGGCATGGCAAGAAAATAACCCTCGACTGCCTCACATGCAGCCCTTGCAAAACGCCGCCTTGTACCGATCCAGTCTGAATGAAGGAGGCACCTAGAGCTTTCGCGTAAGGGGAATTGCACGGCTAAGGTCCAGTTGGATTCTTGATTTGTGACTGTTGACAATAATAGTCACCAGTCTGAATATAGCGCTCCTGCTCTCTCTATTTAATAAGGGAATCTATGCTCCGGCTCCGACCTTTCCCCATTGCCGCCTGCTTGTTGCCTCTCGTCCTGACGGCGTGTGGTGACTCCTCCAATCTTGACGATCCGCGCACGCAGGCTCCGCTGGTAAGGCCCGGAACGGTTGAGGGTGCCTCAGAGGCGTCACGCTCATTCACAGGGGTAGTGGCGGCCCGCGTGCAGAGCGATCTGGGCTTTCGGGTTTCCGGCAAGATCCTTGAGCGGTTGGTCGAAACCGGCCAGAGCGTTAAACGCGGTCAGCCGCTTATGCGCCTTGACCCTATCGACCTCGGGTTGCAGGCGCGAGCCCAGCAAGAGTCAGTCATCGCCGCCAAAGCCCGAGCCAAGCAGACAGCCGATGACGAGGCGCGATACCGCAGCCTGGTAGCCGCAGGCGCTATTTCTGCATCGGCCTATGACCAGATCAAAGCCTCAGCGGATACCGCAAAGGCGCAGCTTAGCGCCGCTGAAGCGCAGGCTGACGTAGCCCGCAATGCTTCTGGCTACGCAGTGTTATTTGCCGACTCCGACGGTGTCGTGGTGGAGACGCTCGCCGAGCCCGGGCAAGTCGTCAGCCCGGGGCAGCCTGTGGTTCGACTGGCGCGCGCAGGTCAGCGCGAAGCCATCGTGCATCTGCCCGAGACGTTGCGTCCTGCCCCAGGTTCCACTGCGCAAGCGACGCTTTATGGAGATACCGCCAACGCAGTGACTGCGAAGCTGAGGCTGCTTTCCGACTCTGCCGACCAAGCCACGCGCACGTTTGAGGCGCGGTACGTGCTGGCGGGCGCGCTGACCAATGCGCCGATAGGTTCGACGGTTACCCTGCGCATCGCAGAAGGCGCCGCGCAAGCGCAGGCTTTGCGAGTCCCCATCGCGGCCCTTTATGACCCAGGCAAAGGCACAGGCGTGTGGGTGATCGCCGGCTCACCGGCAAAAGTTTCTTGGCGCCCTGTTCAGGTGCTGGGGTTGAGCGACGATGCCGCGCGCGTGGCAGGCGATCTTAAGGTCGGTGAGCAGATCGTAGCGTTAGGCGCCCATCTGTTGCGCGATGGCGAAGAAGTGCGAGTGCCCGGGCAGGATCAAGCCAACGTTGCCGGGAGCCATCCATGAGCGAAGGCCGCTTCAATATTTCAGCGATCGCCGTTCGTGAGCGATCTATCACGGTGTTTCTGATCTTTCTGATCGCGGTGGCAGGCATCCTGGCGTTCTTCAAGCTGGGGCGTGCGGAGGATCCGCCGTTTACGGTCAAGCAACTGACAGTCATTACCGCGTGGCCCGGCGCAACCGCGCAGGAGATGCAGGACCAGGTAGCCGAGCCCCTTGAAAAGCGTTTGCAGGAATTGAAATGGTACGACCGCACGGAAACCTACACGCGGCCGGGTCTTGCTTTCACCATGGTGTCGCTGCTCGACAGCACGCCGCCGTCGCAAGTGCAGGAGGAGTTTTACCAGGCGCGCAAAAAACTCGACGACGAGGCCACCAAGCTACCGGCGGGTGTGATCGGGCCATTGGTCAACGACGAGTATTCGGACGTGACGTTCGCGCTGTTCGCTCTCAAAGCCAAAGGCGAGCCGCAGCGCCTGTTGGTGCGTGATGCGGAGTCGTTGCGTCAGCAACTCTTGCATGTGCCGGGGGTGAAGAAGGTCAATATTATCGGCGAGCAGGCCGAGCGCATTTTTGTGTCTTTCTCCCACGATCGGTTGGCCACTTTGGGCATTGCGCCTCAGGACATCTTTGCCGCGTTGAATGATCAGAACATACTGACGCCGGCCGGTTCGATCGACACCAACGGGCCGCGAGTCTTCCTCCGCCTGGACGGTGCCTTCGATAAGCTGGAGAAGATTCGCGATACACCGATTGTGGCTCAGGGGCGCACGCTCAAGCTTTCCGATGTGGCGACTGTCGAGCGTGGTTATGAAGACCCGGCCACCTTTGTGGTGCGCAATAACGCAGAAGAGGCCCTGCTGCTGGGGGTCATCATGCGTGAAGGTTGGAACGGCCTGGATCTGGGCAAGGCGCTGGACGCCGAGACCCGCAAAATCAATGAGCACATGCCACTGGGCATGACCCTGACCAAGGTCACCGATCAAGCCGTCAACATCGACTCGGCCGTAGGCGAGTTCATGGTCAAGTTTTTTGTCGCGCTGCTGGTGGTGATGCTCGTTTGCTTCCTCAGCATGGGCTGGCGTGTGGGCGTGGTGGTCGCCGCTGCCGTGCCATTGACACTGGCGATCGTGTTTGTGGTGATGGCGGCCACCGGAAAGAACTTCGATCGTATTACCCTCGGGTCATTGATCCTGGCGCTCGGGTTGCTGGTAGATGACGCGATCATTGCTATCGAAATGATGGTGGTGAAAATGGAGGAGGGCTACGACCGCCTCAAGGCCTCGGCGTATGCCTGGAGTCATACGGCCGCGCCGATGCTCTCCGGCACACTGGTAACGGCGGTTGGCTTCATGCCCAACGGTTTTGCCCAGTCCACTGCCGGCGAATACACCAGCAATATGTTCTGGATCGTGGGCATTGCGTTGATTGCGTCCTGGATTGTCGCAGTGGCTTTCACCCCTTACCTGGGCGTGAAGTTGTTGCCAGAGATCAAGCCGGTCGAGGGTGGGCATGCTGCTATCTACAATACTCCCCGCTACAACCGCTTCCGCCGGGTCCTGACACGGGTCATCGCCCTCAAGTGGCTGGTGGCTGGCACGGTTATTACGTTGTTTGTTGTAGCCGTTCTGGGCATGGGGCTGGTGAAGAAGCAGTTCTTCCCGACGTCGGACCGTCCCGAGGTGATGGTCGAGGTGCAAATGCCCTACGGAACCTCCATCGAACAGACCAGTGCCACCGCGGCAAAAGTCGAGGCTTGGCTGCAACAGCAGGAAGAGGCAAAAGTCATCACCGCCTACATTGGCCAGGGCGCGCCGCGCTTCTTCCTGGCGATGGCACCCGAACTGCCGGACCCATCGTTCGCCAAGATTGTGGTGCTCACGGCCAGTCAGGAGGCGCGCGAAACCCTCAAGGTCCGTTTGCGCGAAGCTGTGGCTGCAGGGCTCGCCCCAGAGGCCCGTGTCAGGGCGACGCAAATTGTGTTCGGTCCGTATTCACCTTTCCCTGTCGCCTACCGAGTGATGGGGCCTGACCCGACCAAGCTGCGCGAGATTGCCGGGCGCGTACAAGCGGTCATGCAAGCGAGCCCGTTGATGAGGACGGTCAATAGCGATTGGGGCCCACTGACACCGACCTTGCATTTGCGCTTGGATCAGGATCGCTTGCAGGCGGTAGGGCTGACCTCCAGCGCAGTCGCCCAGCAGTTGCAGTTCTTGCTGACCGGCGTGCCGATCACAGCGGTTCGTGAAGACATTCGTTCAGTGCAGGTGATGGGGCGCGCCGCGGGTGACATCCGCCTGGATCCGGCTCGGATCGAGGGGTTTACATTGGTGGGCGCGGCGGGCCAGCGTATCCCTCTGTCCCAGGTCGCAGAGGTGGATGTGCGTATGGAAGACCCCATTCTCCGGCGCCGTGACCGTACCCCGACGATCACCGTGCGCGGCGATATTGACGAAGGTCTTCAGCCACCTGATGTGTCGGGTGTGATCGTCAAGCAATTACAGCCGATTATCGACACGCTTCCCAACGGCTATCGGATCGAGCAAGCGGGTGCAATCGAGGAGTCGGGCAAGGCCGGCCAGGCGATAGTGCCGTTGCTACCCATCATGATTGCCCTGACGCTGCTGATCATCATCGTTCAGGTACGTTCGATCTCGGCAATGATCATGGTGTTTTTCACCGCACCGTTGGGTCTGATTGGCGTAGTGCCGACCCTGCTGATGTTTCATCAACCGTTTGGTATCAACGCCCTGGTTGGGCTCATCGCGCTGTCGGGCATCCTGATGCGTAACACGCTGATTTTGATTGGGCAGATCCATCACAACGACCAGGAAGGCTTGGATCCATTTCACGCCGTTATCGAAGCCACCGTGCAGCGGGCTCGTCCGGTGCTGCTTACGGCGATGGCGGCGATCCTGGCTTTCATCCCGCTGACCCATTCGGTGTTTTGGGGCACCCTGGCCTACACGCTGATCGGAGGCACGTTAGTCGGCACCGTTATGACGCTGGTATTCCTGCCGGCGATGTACGCCATTTGGTTCAAGATCCGTCCTGACAATGCAGGTCAAACCGAGCCAGCGAATTAAGTAAGCAAACCCAGTGGATGGGGCGCCATCCCGTCCTCTCGTCGTGCACCTCATCGCTGTAGCGTGGGCGGCGACTGAAAAAATGAAGAGGGTTCAATGAGTAATCTCGAAGCTCAAAAGCGAATCGTGGTCACCGGCGTCGGCATTGTCGGGCCTTTGGGGTGCGCAGTAGAGGAAGTCTGGAAGAGATTGCTGGCCGGGCGTTCTGGTATCCGCAACCTGCCTGACGACATTACTGAGGGTACGGGCATCGTAGTAGGCGGCCAGGTGCCGTCTCTCGAAGAGGATGCCACCGCCGGTTACGACCCGGAGCGCATCATCTCGGCCAAGGATCGCAAAAAGATGGATCGCTTCATCGAGTTTGCATTGGTGGCAGCGCACGAAGCGCTGGAACAGGCCGGCTGGCATCCAACAGAGGTCACGGACCAAGAGCGGACGGCCACGGTCATTGCATCGGGCGTGGGTGGCTTCGGCGCGATTGCCGACGCTGTCCGCACCAACGATGCGCGTGGTCCTCGCCGACTGTCGCCATTCACTGCACCGTCCTTTCTCGCCAATATGGCGGCCGGGCACGTCTCCATCCGTCACGGCTTTAAAGGCCCGCTCGGCGCTCCCGTCACGGCCTGCGCCGCAGGGGTACAGGCTATCGGCGACGCGGCCAGAATCATCAGGGCCGGTGAGGCGGATATCGCGATATGCGGCGGTACCGAGGCCGCGATAGACCGTGTGACCCTAGGCTGTTTCGCAGCGGCCCGCGCGCTATCCACGGGGTTTGCCGAGCACCCGCAGGCAGCCTCGCGACCGTTCGATCGTGATCGCGATGGCTTCGTCATGTCCGAAGGTGCCGGTTTATTGGTGATCGAGTCACTGGAGCACGCCCTCAGGCGTGGGGCCAAACCCCTGGCGGAGTTGGTCGGCTATGGCACCAGCGCTGACGCGTATCACCTGACGGCCGGTCCGGAGGACGGCAGCGGCGCACGTCGCGCCATGGAGCAGGCGCTGCGCCAGGCGGCGGTGAGTCCCGCCGACGTTCAGCACATCAACGCGCATGCAACCTCCACCCAGGTCGGCGACAAAGGCGAGTTGGCCGCGATTCGCTCGGTTTTCGGGAGCGGCGCCAGTGTCGCGATCAGTTCGACGAAGTCCGCCACCGGGCATCTGCTTGGCGCAGCCGGAGGCATTGAAGCGGTGTTCACGGTGCTAGCGCTTCGCGACCAAGTGGTGCCACCCACGCTCAACCTCAATCATCCCGATGAGGCAGCCGACGGCCTTGATCTGGTCGCCCTGAACTCGCGACAGTTGCCAATTACCCATGCGCTCTCGAATGGATTCGGATTCGGTGGTGTGAACGCCAGCGTGCTGTTTCGCCGCTGGGCGCCGGAGGCTGAATAATGAACGCGGCGTGACGTGGCGAGGGCTTTGTCCAGTGGGCCGAAGCGATCTGGTCGCCGGGTTTGAGCACCCCGCGGCTTTTTCACGCCGTCATAGCCGCTCAGCACCTGTTCAACGCCAATATCCGGGGGCTTTGCCGTAGCGTTTGAAGGCCAGTGCTTTCAAAACTGCCTTGGGCCCGATGCCATTGAAGGAAATGAGCGGCTAATGACGTTTGCTCAGGACTGCGCCTGATACCGCTCGGCGGCGCGCGCCTGGCGGATATCCGAGAGCAGCCCCTGGCGCGCCTGATCCAGTTGGTCCCAACGGCCTTCGACGTGCAGCGGCGGGATGGTCACTGGCTCGCGGCGGTCGAACCCCAGCAGCGCCGCGTCCACCAGCTCATCCACGTCCATCACTTCCGGCAGTGCGTTGATGTCGATGCCGGCGCGTTCCCAGATTTCGGTGCGGGTGGCGGCGGGCAGAACGGCTTGGATGTACACGCCCTTGGCGGCCAATTCCACGGTCAACCCTTGGGACAGGAACAGGACGAATGCCTTTGTCGCGCCATACACCGACATGCCGAACTCAGGCGCAAAACCCACCACCGAGCCCAGGTTGATGATCGAACCGTTACCGGCCTGCGCAAAGCGCGGTGCCACGGCGGCGGCCAGACGCGTCAGCGCCACCACGTTCAGCGCGATCAATTGGTCGAGCGCCTGGGCACTCTGGTTAACGATGCCACCGGACTGCGCCATGCCTGCGTTATTGATCAGGATGCCGATACGGGCGTCCTCTCGCAGGCGGGTTTCCAGCGCAGCGAGGTCGGCGGCCTGGGTCAAGTCGGCCTGAAACACCTCCACGGCCACGCCGTTTTCCTCGCGCAGTTGTGCAGCCAGTGTTTCCAGGCGCGCGTTGTCGCGCGCCACCAGCACCAGGTCATGGCCACGGCGGGCGAAGCGCTTGGCATAGGTAGCACCGATGCCGGAGGAGGCGCCAGTGATCAGAACAGCGGGGAGCGAAGTCATGGTGAGTATCCTAAGAAATGCCGCGGTGATGGAAAGTGCGCTAATGATTACGACCGAAATCTAAAAAGTCAACGTTTTGATGTTGGTTGACATCAATGTATGCTTGCGGCCTGTACGGATAAGTTTCAGGTGGACGATGAAAGTCTCTAAACAACAGGCCCAGGCCAATCGCGCGCACATCGTGCAAACCGCGTCCGCGCTGTTTCGCGAGCGTGGTTATGACGGTGTGGGCATCGCTGACTTGATGGCAGCGGCAGGGTTTACCCAAGGTGGGTTCTACAAACACTTCGAATCCAAGGCCGACCTGATGGCGCAAGCGTCGGCGTGCGGCCTGGCAGAGTCCGCCGCCCGCACGGCGGGGGCGTCGACCGAAGCATTCGTGAACCTCTACTTGTCGCGTGAACACCGCGATCAGCGCGCTACGGGGTGCACACTGGCGGCGTTATGCAGTGACGCGGCACGCAAGGAAGACGAGGTTCGCGCTGCATTTGCCGCCGGCATCGAGGCCCAACTGAGCGCGATGCACGAGGCAAA
Organism: Pseudomonas rhodesiae; assembly: GCF_013285305.1. NCBI lineage: Bacteria > Pseudomonadati > Pseudomonadota > Gammaproteobacteria > Pseudomonadales > Pseudomonadaceae > Pseudomonas > Pseudomonas rhodesiae. The sequence continues at coordinate 2,423,081 of NZ_CP054205.1, forward strand.
AGCCGACGGTGAAGAACAAGACCCGGCGGCGCGTGCCGCCAATCTTGCCTTGATGGCGCAGGTGCTGGGTGGGTTGATCATGTCACGGGCCTGCCCGGATGACTCGGCGCTGGCCGATGAAATCCTGGCGGCGTGTCGTGCAGACATCCAAGGGCGCCAGGACGAGGAGCAATCCTGAGGACCCCGGGCGCGCTGTTACGGCGTGCTGAGCCGTTAGAGACCGGCGTCAGCACACAGGCTTAGAGAAAAACAGGGGAGCGGCGTGGCTCCCCTGTATTGGCGCCTCAACTGCTGCGCCCGCCACCGTGGCTGTGTTCCCCTCCTTTGCGTCCGGCCTGGGAGGCTTTTTCACGGTCGTTGGCAAAGTTGCCACCGCTGTGCTGGCCGCCTTTACTGCCGGCTTCGGCGGCCCGTTGTGGATCGTTCTTGAAGTTCCCTCCACTGTGTTGGCCGCCTTTGCTGCCCGCTTCGTTAACGCTTGTTTGGCCTTTTTTATCCTGAGTGCTCATTGTCATTTACCTCATGGTTATAAAGGTTATGCAGCTTTCATTAGTAAAGTTGCCTTTGGCGCACGCTAATCAGTAAAGCGTGCTGTTCAGTCTTGATGTATAGGCAAGCTTTAGAACGTCACGAAAGTTGCATCTGTATCGCGCCCGTGTGCTGGCGAACTTACGACGTGCGGCCGCCGCCATGGCTGTGCTGTCCGCCTTTGCGGCCAGCTTGGGCGGCTTTTTCGCGGTCGTTGGCAAAGTTGCCGCCCGACGCCTGGCCGCCTTTACGCCCGGCCTCGGATGCGCGTTCATGATCATTGGCGAAGTTGCCAGGGTTTTTATTACTGGTAGGCATGATGCATCTCCACTATTTAATCAAGTTTGGTTATATGAGTGCCCATTGCAACAACGGGCATTAACTCCGATAACGGCACTGACGGGAATGTTTGAAGAATTTTTGAAAATGGCGATGAGCGGTAGTTGCTCGGAATAACTTGTACAAAATGATCTTTTTAACGCCGCTTCGTATAAGTTTTAATGTGTCGGTGTGGTCTTTGATATTGAACTGATAGCTGTTATGCCGCTTCGCTTAGTTGCCGCTTCGCTTGCATATAGAGTGAACCTCTACACTCGGTGCAGGGCCTAAACGTGCATCACTGAATAGGAGGTGCCGTATGCAAACCACTTACTTCTGGGCAGGCGTGGCCGTCATTCTGGTATTGCTCGACCTCTGGATCATCAACAGCGTCTGGCGCAGCAGCAAAATCTCGCGCACTAAGCTGGGATGGACCGCATTGGTGATCCTGCTGCCGTTTGTCGGCGCGGTTATCTGGAGCATTGCCGGTCCGCGGGGTGTGACCAAGGGGCCGTCGTCACCCGAACACAGCAAAGGTTGATAACGACATGGAGAGCGGAGAGCCTCAGGGCGAACTGTGCAGTCGCCGTGACCCGGTGCGCGAAGACATGACTCTTCAGCGCAAGGTCTGGCGCTTCGAACGTTGGGGCTGGTACGGGTTGCTGCTGTTGGTGGCGTTGACCTTGGGCGGCCTGTTTTCAAAAGGGCCGCTCAGTGAGGCCCAGGTGCACAGTGCCGATGGTCAGGTGCGCGTGGAGTATCAACGCTTCCTGCGTAACGGTGCATCCGACACGCTGGTGATCCACTTACGCGGCCAACCCAACACTGCGCTTGAGGCGCGCATCGAAGGCGAGTTGCTCCAAGGGTTCAACATCGAGATGCTGCAACCTCAACCGCTCAAGGCCAGCACGGCGGGTCAGGGGGTCAAGCTGTGGGTACTCAGCGACGCAGATGGCCAGGCAGTTTTGCGTCTGAATCTGCGCAGTGACGGCGTAGGCCGTTTCGACACTCAAGTGGCGCTGGGTGCAGGGGCGGCGCTGCAATTTTCTCAGTTCATTTATCCCTAGGGGGTACACATGGATTCAGTGTTGCGCGCCGCCGCCATTTACCTGGTGCTGATGGTGCTGTTCAAAATTGCCGGTCGGCGCTCCCTGGCCGAACTCACCACCTTCGATCTGGTGCTGCTGATGGTCATCGGCGAGGCTACCCAGCAAGCCTTGTTGGGCGATGACTTTTCCCTGACCAATGCGGTGCTGGTGATTGCGACACTGATCGCCATCGACATCGGGTTGTCCCTGATCAAACAACGGTTCACCTGGTTGGCCCGGGTACTCGATGGCGGGCCAACGGTGCTGGTGGAGCATGGCCGTTTGCTGCCCGAACGCCTCAAGCGTGCTCGGCTGGATGCCGAGGATGTATTGGAGGCCGCGCGCTCTGCCCAGGGCATCGTCGAACTGAGGCAGATCCGCTTCGCCATTCTTGAACGCAACGGCAAGATCTCCGTGATTCCTTATGAGTGACGCCGTCTAGCTCTATCAGCGCACGCAGTGTGCGGGCCGAAGACTTTTGCAAGGAGGAAAGACCATGTCCATCGCCGCAGCCACCATTGACTGCCTGAAACAACACCGCTTGCTGCTCACCACCGCCGAGTCGTGCACGGCCGGCAAGATCATTACGTTGCTGTCCCAAGTCGAGGGCAGTGGTGCATGTATCGAGTGCGGGTACGTGGTGTATTCCGAGGAGGCCAAGCAACGCTTATTGGGCGTCAGTGCCTACACCATCAAGACGTTCAACCTCACCAGCTGCGAAGTGGCCCGCGAAATGGCCCAGGGCGCCTTACGCGACAGCCCTGCCCAGGTGGCTGTTGCCACTACCGGCCTGCTGGGGCCTGACAGCATCGACGGCATTCCACCGGGCACCGTGTGCTTTGCCTGGGCTTATCACCTCAACGGCGCGGTCAAGGTATTCAGCCGCAAGGAACGCTTCATCGGTTCGCGCGAACAGGTGCAGGTGCTCGCCGCTGAATACGCGTTGAAAGGCGTGGTGCGTTTTCTGGATGAGGCAGTTGGCCCTTAGGCGCGGCAGTGCTGCGGCCTTGGCGGGCAAGCTTTGCATCTGCAGAGCTTGCCCGCTCGTTGGTGTGACGCCGCAGTTCAGCGCATCTGCAAGATGATCGGCGTGCTGCTCGCCGGATCGGTGTGCTCGCGCAGTTTGCCCACGTCCTTGGCCTCGACCGCGCTGCCGTGGTTGCCCCAGGTGCTGCGCACGTAGGTCAGCACTTCGGCGATGTCCTGGTCGGACAGTTGCTCGCGGAAGGCCGGCATGCGATAGGCGTCCGGAACGCCGGCGGCTACTACGCGCTGGGCGCCGTTGAGGGTGATGTTGATGGCCGAGGCGGTTTCTGTGGCCAGGGCCGAAGTGGCGCCCGCCAGTGGCGGCATCCAGTCGGGCTGGCCTTTGCCGTCCAGGCCATGGCAGGAAGCGCAGCGGGTGGCGTAGGTGTGGGCGCCGGGGGCGTCCGCGCGAGCGTTGGCGGCCACGGCCTGATAGGCCCAGGGTGCGCCGTCGCGCTGTGGGTCGCCAGGCAGTGACTTGAGGTAGCGGGCGATGGCCGCCAAGTCGTCGTCGCTCATGAACTGAGTCGAGTTGTTGAACGCTTCAGTCATCGAACCGTACACCACCGCGTGCTGGTTGCGACCCGTCTTGAGGAACTGCACGATCTGCGCCTCGCTCCAGCGGCCCAGACCGGTGTTAGGGTCCTGGCGCAGGCTGGGGGCGTACCAGCCGTCGAGCAGGGCGCCGGCGAGGAACGGCTTACCGGCTTCGTCCAGCGCTTTCTCATTGAAAGCCAGGCCACGCGGAGTGTGGCAACTGCCGCAATGGCCGGGGCCCTGGACGATGTAGGCGCCACGGTTCCACAAAGCATCCTGGGCTGGTTTGGCCGCATAGGGGGTGTTTGGCGCGAACAGCCCGTTCCACAGCGCAATCGGCCAGCGCATGTTCAGCGGCCAGGGGATGTCGCTGGGGAGGTTGGCCTGGTTGGCCGGTTGTACGCCCTTCATAAAGAAGGCGTACAGCGACCGCACATCATCGTCACTGAGCTTGGCATAGGAGGGGTAGGGCATGGCCGGGTACAGCCGCCGCCCGCCCGGCGCTACGCCGTGGCGCACGGCGCGGTCGAAGTCGGCGAGGCTGTAACGGCCGATGCCGTGGGTAGGGTCCGGGGTCACGTTGGTGGCGTGGATATTACCCAGCGGCGTGGCCATTTCCAGGCCGCCGGCGAACGGTGCCTTGCCGGGCAGGCTGTGGCAGGCCACGCAGTCGCTCAGGCGCGCGACGTACTCGCCACGGCTGACCAGGGCAGGGTCAAATGCGGCGGCTGGCGCCTGCTCGAACGCGGTAACAGGTTGGCGGGTGACATACCACCCCAGCGCGCCGGCGGCGACCAGGCAGGGCACGGCCAACCAGCCGAGGGTTCTTGCGAATCGGTTATTCATGGGCGGTCTCGGTCGGTCAGCTGAAAGTGTGTCGGCTCAATGGCAGGCTGCGCACGCGCTGGCCAGTCAGTTGCGCCACGGCATTGACCACCGCTGGCGCCACGGCCGGCAGGGGTGGTTCGCCGATGCCGCCCATTTTTTCGCCGCTTTCCACGATCTTCACATGCACCTGGGCCATCCGCGAAGGTGGCAGGATCGGGTAAAGGTCGTAATTGCGCGCCCGTGGCTTGCCGTCCACATACACCGCTTCTTCCAGTAAGGTTTGCGACAGGCCCAGGGCCACGGCGCCGTTGACCTGCGCCTCGACGATGGCCGGGTTGACGATGCTGCCCGGATCGATGGCTTCCCAGATGTGATGCACCTTGACCTGGCCTTTGTCGATCGACACCTCGGCGATCACCGCCGCATGGGAGCCGAACGGCGAAGCCATGGCCACACCCCGCGCGCGGCGGGTGCCGTCTTCGGCGGTGTAGGGGCCGCGCTTCCAGCCGCCGGACAACTCGGCCACCGCCTTGAGCAGCGTGGTCAGGCGCGGATTGTCACGCAGCAGGTGCAGGCGCAGGTCGTACGGATCGCGGCCACCTTTGTCGGCTAGCTCGTCGAGGAACGCTTCGTAGAAGAAGTCGTTGAGGGAGTTGCCCACCGAACGCCAGTAGCCGAGCATGGCCGGGCCTTTGACGTAGATCTGCGCGATGCGCTTGTTGGGGATCGCATAACTCTTGCCCGACAGCCCTTCGAGCGCCGTGGGGTCGAGTTTGTCCCCCTGTTTGCCGGCAATGGCTTCAGTAGGGCCTTCAGTGGCACTTACCGCTTCGATGGCCACGGGCAGGCCGTCGGCGTCCAGCGCGGCACGGAACTTGACCACCGCCACCGGGCGCAAGACATCGCGCAGGAATTCTTCCTCACGGCTCCAGATCAACTTGACCGGGCGACCCACCGCCTTGGCCAGCGCGATGGCCTGGGGGTAGGGGCTGGCCGAGTCATACAGGAAGTGCCGACCGAAGAAACCGCCCAACAGCGGCGAATGCAGATGAATGCGCTCGGGCGCCAGGCCGGTGCGCTTGGCAATGTCAGCGCGGAACATGTCCGGCGCCTGGTTGGGCAGCCAGATATCCAGCGAACCGTCCGGGTTGAAGCGCGCCAGTGCCGACGGCGGCTCCAGTTGTGCGTGGTTGACATATTGGTTGTGGTAGGTCGCTTCGACCTTGGTTTTGGCGCTGGACAGCGCGCCGGCCACATCGCCTTCGTTTTCATCGTCACGGGCCGGGCCTTGCTGGGCCGCGAGGAAGTCACGGTAAGCGTCGCTGGAAAAATCCGCCGGCATCGCTCGCACCGTTGAGTCGGCAGTCGGTTCCTGCCAGTCCACTTGGATCGCTTCCACCGCGCGCTTGGCATGCCACCAACGCTCGGCCACCACCGCCACCGCGCCGGGTAATTGATGCACGGAATGCACGCCCTTCATGGCCTCGACCTGCGCCTGGTTGCGCAGGCCGCCGACCGTCATGCCCAGGCGCGGCGCGTGCTGCACGGCGGCATGGAGCATACCGTCGACTTTCAGGTCGATGCTGTACTGGGCCTTGCCGGTGGACTTGTCATAGGCGTCCACGCGTTTGACCGGTTTGCCGATCCAGCGGAATTGGCTGGGGTCGCGCAGGGTGACGCTGGCCGGGTCGGGCACCGGCATGTCCAGGGCGCGGCCGGCCAACTCGCCGTAGCCCAGCGAGCGGCCGGACGCGGCATGCACCACGCGGCCTGGCTGGGTGGTCAACTGTGCCACCGGCACGCCGAGCTGTTCGGCGCCGGCCTGCAGCAACATGGCGCGGGCGAGGGCGCCGAGGCGGCGCATAGTCGGGTAGCTCATGCGCACCGACATGCTGCCGCCGGTGATGCGCATGCCGTTTTCCATCACCACATAGGCGTCGCCGGGTGGCGCGGCTTCGACGATGAACGTGGCGGGGTCGGCGTCCAGCTCTTCGCCGACGATTTGCGCCATGGCGGTATGGGTGCCTTGGCCGCCTTCCATGAACGGGCTGAGCAGGCGCACGCTGCCGTCGGGGCGAATCTCCAGAAACGCCGGCACCTGGGTGCCGCGCTCGGCGCTTGCGCCGGCAGCGGCCTGGGCTCTGGACGCGCCCAGCGGCAGGCCGAAACCAATGACCAGCGCGCCGACGGCGGTACTGGCCAGAAAACGCCGGCGGGACAGGTTGATCGGTTCGCCGAGGGGCAGGCCGGGGATCAGTTCAGGCGTGTTCATCAGGCGTGCTCCTTCCCGGTGGCCAGGTCCTGCACGGCGGCGTGAATGGCGTTATAGGTGCCGCAGCGGCACAGGTTGACCATCGCCGCATCGATCTGCTCCACCGTGGGCGCCGGGGTGTGCTTGAGCAGCGCCGTGGCGGCCATCACCTGCCCGGACTGGCAGTAACCGCACTGCGCCACTTGATGCTCGACCCAGGCGCTGACCACGCGTTTACCGACCTCATCGGCTTCGATCGCTTCGATGGTAGTGACCTCACGGCCCACTACCCCGGCCACCGGCGTCACGCACGCACGCACCACGTTGCCGTCCACCAGCACCGAGCAGGCGCCACATTGAGCCAGACCGCAGCCGTACTTGGTGCCGGTCAGCCCCAAGTCATCGCGGATCACCCACAGCAACGGCGTGTCGGCGTCGGCATCGACCTGGTAGGTCTTCTGGTTGATTCGTAGCTCCATGGCTGGCTCACCTGCTGATCTTCGGTTAGGGGTACGGTTTTTCTTATAGGGAGGGCGATAGAGCGCCCATCGTCGAACTCTAGTCGACTGCGCAAGGGCTATCTATCCGAGCACCTGAAAGTTCGGAGGATCAGGCAAGTATTCGAGAGGATTGGATGACTGTCGGCAGTCGGTGTGTTCGTGCAGGTAGCCTCGCGTTCAGGCCCAACCCTCGCGCACGGCGTTGCGGATGCCCTCCAGCAGCATTGCGAATGCCGGGTTGTCGTTGTCTTCGCGCCAGATCAGGTGCAGCTCGCTTTGCGCCCCTTCGCCTAGATCAATGTCGCGGAACACTACGTTTTTGAACACCACGCTGCTGGCGCAACGCGGTACCAGGGCCAGGCCCATGCCGGCATTGACCAAGGCCAGGATGGTCAGTGAGGAGCCCAGCCATTGCACGTAGTCCGGCGCGACGCGCGCCGAGCGCAGCAGGCCGGTAAGCAGTTCGTTGAACGGCGGGTAAGCGGCGTGGGCGTACATCAGGAAAGGTTGCGCATCCAGGTCGTGGACGCTGACCGACTCGGCATGGGCCAGGCGATGCGCGCTCGGCACCGCCAGCACAAAGGGCTCGCGCACCAGGCATTCGGTGGCGTAGCCCGGTTCCAGCAACGGCGCGCGCACGATGCCCAGGTCGATGCGCCTCGCGCGCAGGGCTTCGTATTGCTGATAGGTGTTCATCTCCGACAGGTCGATTTTGACCTGGGGCTGCTTGAGCCGCGCTTCGGCAATCACCTTGGGCAGAAACTCATACACCGCGCTGCCGACGAAGCTGATATTGACCGTACCAATGTCGCCTTCGGCAAAGCGTCGCGCGGTGATTGCCGCTTGTTGGGCGCGTTCGAGCAGGTTCTGCGCTTCGATGAAAAACGCCCGGCCGGCGGCGGTGAGGGTGACGCTGCGAGTAGTCCGCGCAAACAACGCCACGCCCAAATGATGCTCAAGCAATTGGATCTGCCGGCTCAGCGGCGGTTGGGTCATGTTCAGGCGTTCGGCGGCGCGTCGGAAATTCAGCTCGGTGGCCACCGTGGTAAAGCAGCGCAGTTGCGTCAATTCGAACATTGATCTAATCCCGGTATCAATCCCATCCCAAGTTAGATTAGACGGGAACAATGGCCGGCGTCCATGATCGATGCGTCCCTACAAAAACAATCATCGGGAGTCGCTCTTGGATACCTTCCACAATCCGCCGGACCCCGCCGTGCTTGCCCGCGCGGCCGCCAAGGTCAAGCGCCATGTGCTGCCGCTGTTCGTGGTGATGTTTATCGTCAACTACATCGACCGGGTCAACATCGGCTTTGTGCGCAGCCACATGGAGACCGACCTGGGAATTGGCGCAGCGGCCTACGGTCTGGGTGCCGGGTTGTTTTTCATTGGGTACGCGATTTTCGAAGTGCCCTCCAATCTGTTGTTGCAACGCTACGGCGCGCGGGCCTGGCTGACGCGCATCATGTTCACCTGGGGCGCGGCCGCGATGGCCATGGCCTTTGTGCAGGGCGAGACGAGTTTCTACGTGCTGCGCTTTATTCTCGGCGCCGCCGAAGCGGGGTTTTTCCCCGGCATCATTTATTACTTCACCCAGTGGCTGCCGGCCGCCGAGCGTGGCAAGGCCATGGCGGTATTTTTGAGCGGCTCGGCCATCGCCTCGGTGATTTCCGGGCCGGTGTCGGGTGCGCTGTTGAACGTGAGCGGCCTGAGCCTGCACGGCTGGCAGTGGATGTTCCTGATCGAGGGGTTTGCCTCCATCGTGCTCTGCGGGTTTGTGTGGTGTTGGCTGCAGTCCCATCCCCGCGAGGCGACCTGGCTCAGCGCGCAAGAAAAATACGCATTGGTCAGCGCCATCGACCATGAGCAGCAGGCCCGTGAAGCCGCCCAGGTCAGCCGCCCGTCGATGTTCAAGCTGTTGGCCGACAAACAGATCGCGCTGTTTTGTTTTATCTACTTCTCGATTGCCCTGACCATCTACGGCGCCACATTTTGGCTACCGAGCATGATCAAGAAAATGGGCAACCTGGGGGACTTCCAGGTGGGCCTGTTCAATTCAATTCCGTGGGTGATTTCCATCGTCGCGATGTACGGCTTTGCCTCCCTGGCCAGCAAGTGGAAGCACCAGCAGGCTTGGGTCGCACTGATGCTGGTGATCGCGGCGCTGGGCATGTTTATGTCGACCGTTGGCGGGCCGGTGTTCGCCTTTGTTGCGATCTGTTTTGCGGCGATTGGATTCAAAGCCGCCTCGGCGCTGTTTTGGCCCATCCCCCAGGGTTATCTGGATGCGCGGATCGCGGCAGCAGTGATCGCCTTGATCAATTCGGTGGGCAACCTCGGAGGTTTTGTTGCGCCCACCACCTTCGGCCTGCTTGAGCAGACCACTGGTTCCATCGAGGGCGGGCTGTATGGCCTGGCAGCGACCTCGCTGGTGGCGGCGGTGCTGGTGTTTTTTGCCCGTACCGCGCCGCACGGCGGTATGCCGCCCACGTCCGCCCATCATCACGCCTTGCGTCCAGGCCCACAGGGAGCCGCCTCTTGAAAATCGTCCGCGTCACCGTCACCCCGATTGCTTTTCGCGATCCGCCGTTGCTTAACGCCAGCGGTATCCATGAACCCTTTGCCCTGCGCTCGATCATCGAAGTGGAGAGTGACACCGGCTATATCGGCCTTGGCGAAAGCTACGGCGATGCCCCGGCGCTGGCGATCCAGCAACGGGTGCAACCGCAGTTGATCGGGCTCGATCCGTTCAACCTCAACGGCCTGCGCGCCATCGTCCAGGCCACCGTGGCCGCCCATGCACCCACAAGCCTGCCAGGAGCCGAACTGGCACCGGGTTCCCACGCCAGCAAAGCCGTGAGCAATGCTTATTCGGCGTTCGAAGTGGCCTTACTCGACTTGCAAGCCCATGCCTTGAATGTGCCACTGGTGGACCTGCTGGGTGGGGCGATCCGCGAACGCATCCCTTTCAGTGCCTATCTGTTTTTCAAATACGCCGAGCATGTCGATTCGCCCTACGCACCCGACCACTGGGGCGAGGCGCTTAATGAGCAGCAGATCGTCGCCCAGGCCCGGCACATGATCGACAGCTACGGTTTCAAAAGCATCAAACTCAAGGCCGGTGCACTGGCCCCCGAGCATGAAGTGGCGTGTATCAAGGCGCTGAAAAAAGCCTTCCCAGGCGTGCCGCTGCGCATCGACCCGAATGGCAACTGGTCCCTCGACACGGCAATCCGCATGGCCGAGTTGCTGGGCGACGACCTGCAGTATTACGAAGATCCGACCCCCGGCCTCGATGGCATGGCCGACCTGCACAAACGCACCGGGTTGGCGTTGGCGACCAACATGGTGGTCACCGACTTTGATGAGTTTCGCCGCAGCGTGGCGCAAAACAGTGTGCAGATCGTGCTTGCGGACCACCATTACTGGGGCGGCCTGCGTGACACCCAGGTGCTCGCCAGGATGTGCCAGACCTTCGGCCTGGGCGTGTCGATGCACTCCAACTCGCACCTGGGCATCAGCCTGATGGCGATGGCCCATGTGGCGGCTTCGGTGCCCAATCTTGACTACGCCTGCGACACCCACTACCCCTGGCAAGAGCCGGACGAGGAGGTGATCAAGGGCGGCAAAGTGCCGATCGTCGACGGTTGTGTGCAGCTCACCCGCGCCCCCGGCCTGGGTCTTGAGCTGGACCATGACCAGTTGGGCAAGCTGCATGATCAGTACCTGAGCTGCGGTATCCGCCAGCGCGATGACGTGAAACAGATGCAGCGGTATCAGCCGGATTGGAAAGCCGTCAAACCCCGTTATTGAAGCTGGTCGCTTCGTTTGCCCGACCGCGCAGTCATGTGCCGTCGGGTTTTTTTTGCTCCGCGGTTTTGGGCGGACGCGGGTCGGCACGTTCCTGCTCCATGGTGCGGCGAATGCGCATCAGGTCCTGATATGCCTCGGTGCGCTTAGCGTCGGCCGCTTGCTTGGCCTCGGTAAAGCGCAACCACGCGGCGGCATCCGCCAGGCTGGTGCCGATAATGTCGTAGGCCGCCTGCTCCAGGCGGTCGGCTTCGAAAAACAGTTCGGTGTTTCTCGCCAGTTGTGCATCCCAATCGGATGGTTGCGACGCTTGACGCTTGTTTGCTGCCATGGCGCTTACCTCCAGGTCGTCCTTCAGTATTGAGGGAGTGGGGTGCGTGAACGTTCAAATTAGTATCTTCCGAAAGGGAGCGACGAGGTGGATTTGACGGGTTGTACATAAAAGTCCAGTATGGATTTATAAGTACAAAAGCAACGCTGCATTTTTTCTTCACTCTTGCCAAAACCCACAACAACTTGCGAGATACCTCCATGAAGAAACGCGCCCTGATCCCCGCCCTGGCCCTCAGCCTGTTTGCGTCCAGCCATGTGCTGGCCGCCGAGAAGACCCTGCGTATTGGCATCGAAGCGGCATATCCGCCGTTTGCCTCCAAGACCGAGGAGGGCAAGATCGTCGGCTTCGACTACGACATCGGCAATGCCCTGTGTGCGCAGATGAAGGTCAAGTGTGTGTGGGTCGAAGGCGAGTTCGATGGCCTGATTCCTTCCCTCAAAGTGAAGAAAATCGACATGGCCTTGTCGTCCATGACCATTAACGAAGACCGTAAGAAGTCGGTGGATTTCACCCACAAGTACTACTTCACTTCATCGCGCCTGGTGATGAAGGACGGCGCGGTGGTGGATGACCAGTACGCCAGCCTCAAGGGCAAGACCGTCGGCGTGCAGCGCGCCACCACCACCGACCGTTACGCCACCGAGGTGTTCGAGCCCAAGGGCATCAACGTCAAGCGTTACAGCAATAACGAAGAAATCTACATGGACCTGGCGGCGGGGCGCCTGGATGCGATCTTTGCCGACACCATCCCATTGAACGACTTCCTGCAGATGCCGCGGGGCAAGGGCTACGCCTTTGTCGGCCCGGAACTCAAAGACCCGAAATACGTGGGTGAAGGCGCGGGAATCGCGGTGCGTAAGGGCAATACCGCGTTGGTCAGCGAACTCAACAGTGCCATCGACGGGATTCGCGCCAGTGGCGAGTATCAGAAAATCTCGCAGCAGTACTTCAAGTCGGATATCTACGGCGACTGAAAGACCGCCATCGGGGGCAAGCCCCCTCCCACAGGGAATGGCTGATGCCCCAAGTGTGGGAGAGGGCCTCCTCCCAAAGGCAATTCCCCTTCCACAGCGTATGGCTGATGCCCGGTGCTCCAAGTGTGGGAGAGGGCAAGCCTCCTCTCACAGGCAATTCCTCCTTCCACAGGGTATGGCTGATGCCCGGTGCTCCAAGTGTGGGAGAGGGCAGGCCTCCTCCTACAGGCAATTCCCTGTTCCACGGGGTATGGCTGGTGCCTGGTGCTCCAAGTGTGGGAGAGGGCCTCCTCCCAAAGGCAATTCCCCTTCCACAGCGTATGGCTGATGCCCAGTGCTCCAAGTGTGGGAGAGGGCAAGCCTCCTCTCACAGGCAATTCCCCTTTCACAGGGTATGACTGATGCCCGGTGCTCCAAGTGTGGGATAGGGCAGGCCTCCTCCTACAGGCAATTCCCTGTTCCACAGGGTATGGCTGGTGCCCAGTGCTCCAAGTGTGGGAGAGGGCAGGCCTCCTCCTACAGGCAATTCCCTGTTCCACGGGGTATGGCTGGTGCCCGGTGCTCCAAGTGTGGGAGAGGGCAGGCCTCCTCCTACAGGCAATTCTCTGTTCCACGGGGTATGGCTGGTGCCTGGTGCTCCAAGTGTGGGAGGGGGCTTGCCCCCGATAAATGTCAGGCACCACTGCAATCAGGCCCGTTACCTCGTTCGATCAGCCCTTGAGCTCCTTCAAGTGCTTGTAGACCGTCGCCCGCCCCATGCCCAGCACATTGGCCACGTAGTTCGAGGCGCTCTTGCCCTTGAACGCGCCTTCGGCGTGCAGCGCCAGTACCAGTTCGCGCTTGTGGTCGCGGGTCAGCAGGTTCAGGCTCAGTTGACGTTCGCGCAGCCAAGCGTGGAGGAAGGTGTTGATGCGCTCCTGCCAGTCATCGCGAAACAGGGCGTCCGGCTGCGGGATCAGTTTGCTCGGCGACAGGAACAGGTCCAGCGCAGCCTTGGCGTTTTCGAACAGGGAGATATTCAAGTTGATGCACAGCACCGCCAACGGACGATCCTGGGCGTCGCGCAGGACAGTGCTCAGGCTGCGAATTTTCTGACCGTCCCAGTTGAGCTTTTCATACGGGCCGATATTCACTTCGCTGATTTCCTCGCTGAGCATGTCCTCCAGCGCCGAGTCATCGCCGATGGCGCGTTTGGACAGGTTGTTGGCGATGTAATCGACGGTTTGTGTGCGCAGGTCATGCAGCACTACTTCGGCATGGGGGAAAAACAGCGTGGCGATCGCATCGGCAATCGCGCGGAAATTCTGCAGGGCTTTGTCGTGTTCGGCGGTGTTCATCAATGGGGCTCCAGGCGGGCGGGAGAGAGCATATCAGCGTCCAGACCGAAGCGGGTCAGTGCCTGGGGCAGCGGTACTCCGCGCACCAGTGCCGCGCTGGCCTGGCCCATGGCCGGTGAAGTCTGAATCCCATAACCGCCTTGCGCCGCGACCCAGTACAGCCCCGGCACCTGGGGATCGAAGCCGCTGAGCAGATCGCCATCGTGCACAAAACTGCGCAGCCCGGCCCAGGTGCGAGTGGGGCGGCGGATGCTCAGGGTGGTGGCTTCTTCGATCTGGTAGATGCCCATGGCGATATCCAACTCTTCGGGCTGCACATCCTGTGCCTGCACCGGGTCGGCATTGGCCGGCGAGCCGAGGAACATGCCAGCGTCGGGCTTCATGTAGAAGGCTTCGTCCAGCGCTACGAGCATCGGCCAGGCATGGCTGTCCACGCCTTCGGGGCCGGCGAAGATAAACGCCGAGCGGCGCTTGGGTTGCAGGCCGATGGACGCGGCGCCGGCCAGTCCGCCGATATGGTCGGCCCAGGCGCCGGCGGCGTTGATGATGATCGGCGCGGTGAAGGTGGCGTCCTGGGTGCTGACCTGCCAGAGCCCGGCACTGTCGCGACTCAAGCCCAGCACCTCGCTGTCGGTGCGCACGTCGCCGCCGTTGCGTCGGATACCGCGCAGATAGCCTTGGTGTAGGGCGTCGGTGTCGATGTCGCTGGCGGTGGGGTCGTAGATCGCGCCGTGGACTTTTTCCCGCCGCAGGATCGGTAACATCTCACAGGCTTCATCGGCGCTCAGTTGCACGACCTGCTCCACAGTAGCCTTGGCGCTCAGATATTGCGCGTTCAATTCGGCCGGGTCGCCGCTGAAGTCCACGGTCATTTCGCCCCGTGGCGTGAGCAGCGGGTGTTCACAGAAACCGGCAGGCGGATGGTCGAAAAAGTCGCGGCTGGCCAGGGTCAGCGCGCGCACTTGCGGGGTGCCATAGGCGGCGGTATAGAGCGCCGCCGAACGCCCGGTGGAGTGATAGGCCGGGTGGCTTTCACGTTCCAGCACGATCACCTTGCCGTGGGGCGATAACCAGAACCCCGTGGAGGCGCCGGCAATGCCACCGCCGATGATGAGGTAGTCCGCGTGGTTCATAGCTGTCTCCAGAGGGCATTGGCCAGGGCGATGTCTTCCAGGCCCAGGCCGATGGAACGGAAGAAGACGTGGCGATCATAGGTCGGGCGCGGCACCAGGTCACTGAGCAGCTCGGGTAGGTCGCCGAGCACCATGCGGGGGTGCCAGCCGTGCTGTTCGGCGGCGATCAGCATTTCGCCGGCTGCGGTGGGGGTGGTCTGGCGATAGTCGCAGAACACCTGCATGCCCGTGAGGCTGTGGGGCGGCACCTCATGGGCGCGCGGGGCATTGGTGCTGATGGAGGTGATCAGCGCCGGTTTGCTCAGGCGTGTCGGGTCGAGCACGGGGCCTGCAGAGGAGGTACACAGCAGGATCACATCGGCGTCGTCCACGGCGGCCTCGCAGCTGGCGGCGATGCTCAGGCGCGGGTCCAGGCAGTGGAGGGCGTCGTGATTGGCCGTGACCGCGCTGGGCGAAAACAGACGGATGCTCTGCCAGTCCCGCAGGTTCTTCACATACTGCACATGGGCCTGGGCGACTTTGCCGCTGCCGATAATCGCCAAGCGTTGGGCCTGCGGTGCGGCCAGTGCGTCCACCGCCAACGCCGTAGTGGCGGCGGTGCGCGCAGTGGTCAGTTCGGCGGCGTCGCACAACAACAATGGCTGGCCGGTGTGCATCGACATCAGCAGAGTCCACGCCGTTACCAGCGGCCCTTGTTCGCGCACGATGTAGGGCGAAGTCTTGACCCCATACACACCCTCATTGGCCAACACACCGAGGTAGTTGATGAAGTCACCGGCGCCGTGGGGGAATTGCACAAGCTGCTGCGCTGGCTGCACCGCGTGCCCGGCAGCCAGATCGCGGAACAGCGCGCGCAGGATCTGCGGTATGTCGAGGCGGTCCAGGTGTTCGCGGGCCTGAGTCTGGTCGATCACAAAAGGAGGAGTGAGCATGGGGGTCTCCGACGTAAACTAATTTGTCCATTATGGACTTTTAGTTCTTTCTGGCAACGGCTAAGTTTTACCCTTTGAATGCAAACCCACCGGATAGCCTGTCTTTCAGATACCCCACCAGCGCACTTACCGACTTGGGCACATGGGGTGAGTACGGGCGGATCAAATAGATCTCATCGGCAAACGCGCCCTTGAGCGTCCAGCCCTTGAGTACATGTACCAGTTTGCCGCTGGCCAGGGCGGCGTGGGCGCTGAAGTCAGGGAGCAGGGCGATGCCCAGGTGGTGCAGGGCCGCATCGCGCAAGGCTTCGCTGTTGTTGGTGGCGAAGCTGCCGGCGATGGGCACCGTGATGCGTTCGACGTTTTTGTGGTTGCGTTCGAAGGTCCAGGCCGGTTGGTCGGCACCGCGCGGGTAGAACAGGCAGTTGTGCGCCGACAGCTCGTCGGGCTCGCGCGGTTCGCCGTGGTATTGCAGGTAATCCCGGGTGGCCACCAGCACCGAGCCGGTGTCGCACAGCTTCCAGGCCACATGGGTTTCCGGCACCTGAAAACCATGACGTACCGCCAGGTCATAGCCTTCGGCGGCGAGTGAACTGAGGGCATCGGACACGTCCAGTTGGATACGCACCTGTGGGTATTGCTGCAGGAACCCCGACAGGTGCGGCACCAATTGCTGGCGAGCAAATGCCACTGGCGCGGTGAGGCGCACCAGGCCGCGGATCTCTCCTGCGGCGTCGCGCACCGACGAAAAGCTGCGGGCAATCTGTTCGTAGGCACTGCGCACGTCACGGGTCAATGAACGCCCTGCATCGGTCAGCCGCACACTGCGGGTGGTGCGCGTCACCAGGCGGGTACCGGTGGCTTTTTCCAGGTCGGAAATCCGCTGGCTTACGGCCGACTTACTCACCCCCAGACGCGCGGCGGCGGCGGTGTAGGTGCCGTGTTCTTCCAGCACGGAAAGCCAGTGTATGTGGGTCCACAAGCCTTCGATCTCGGATTTTTCCATGGCTGTATTGTTCGCCTATAAGGACAATAAGTTCTGGATTCTGCTCTGGTTAGGAACAAAGCGAAAGCCTAAGGTGTGTACCAACGCTAACCACCTGGATCGACTGCCATGACCCACACCATCGAGCACTACATCAACGACCAGCGCGTTTCCCGCGATGATCGCTACCAGGATGTCTACAACCCGGCCACCGGCGAGAAAACCGCCCGCGTTGCGCTGGCCAGCCACCAGACTGTGTCCGAGGCCGTCGCTGCCGCCCAGGCCGCTTTCGCCGGCTGGGCCGACACCCCGCCGATCCGCCGCGCCCGCGTACTGTTCCAGTACCTGCACCTGCTGCGTGAACGCAAAGACGACCTGGCGCGGATCATCGTCGCCGAACACGGCAAGGTGTTCACCGACGCCCAGGGCGAAGTCGACCGTGGCATCGATATCCTCGAATTCGCCTGCGGCATTCCCAACCTGCTCAAGGGCGAGCATTCCGACCAGGTTTCCCGGGGCATGGACAACTGGACTATGCGCCAACCCCTGGGCGTGGTGGCGGGCGTCACGCCGTTCAACTTCCCGGTGATGGTACCGATGTGGATGTACCCCATCGCCATTGCAGCGGGTAACACCTTCATCCTCAAACCCAGCCCCACCGACCCGAGTGCGTCGTTGTTCATGGCCGAGCTGCTGCGTGAAGCCGGCCTGCCCAAGGGCGTATTCAACGTGGTGCAAGGCGACAAGGAAGCGGTGGATGCACTGATCGAACACCCGGACGTCAAGGCCGTGAGCTTCGTCGGCTCCACACCGATTGCGCAGTACATCTACGAAACCGGCGCGCGCCACGGTAAGCGCGTGCAGGGCCTGGGCGGCGCGAAAAACCACATGGTGGTAATGCCCGACGCCGACATCGAAAAAACCGTCGACGCCTTGATGGGCGCCGCTTACGGCAGTGCCGGCGAACGCTGCATGGCGATTTCCGTGGCGGTGCTGGTGGGCGATGTGGGTGACAAAGTCATCGCCGCCCTGACCGAACGCGCCAAGCACCTGCGCATCACCGACGGCCGCGACCTTAAAGCCGAAATGGGCCCCATCGTCTCCCGCGCAGCCCTGGAACGCATCAGCGGCTACATCGAACAAGGCGTGCAAGCCGGCGCACAACTGCTGCTGGACGGCCGCGACTACGTGCCCAACGAACCGGGTCTGGAAAACGGCTTCTGGCTCGGCGCGACACTGTTCGATCACGTGACCAAAGAGATGAGCATCTACCGCGAAGAAATCTTCGGCCCGGTACTGGCCTGCGTGCGCGTGAATGACTTCGCCGAAGCGGTAAAACTGGTTAACGACCACGAGTTCGGCAACGGCGTCAGCTGCTTCACCCGCGACGGCCACATCGCCCGCGAATTTGCACGACGCATCGAAGTGGGCATGGTCGGCATCAACGTCCCGATCCCGGTGCCGATGGCCTGGCACGGCTTTGGTGGTTGGAAGAAGAGCCTGTTCGGCGACATGCATGCTTACGGCACTGAAGGCGTGCGCTTCTACACCAAGCAGAAGTCGATCATGCAGCGCTGGTCGGAGAGCATCGAACAGGGCGCTGAGTTTGCGATGCCGGTTTCCAAATAACATAGTTGGGAGGGTAAATGTGGGAGGGGGTAAACCCCTCCCACCTCTGGATATTTTCACTCAAGAGTTGACGCCCAGGCGAATGCCGAATACTGTATATAAACACAGTGTTTAGGCGCTGATTGTCCAGGAAGGACACTTCAGCCCCGCTGGGCACTGTGTGTAGGTCAATGGATCAACTCAATACGCTGGCTCGCTATGACGGGCCGTATCCAAGCGTCAATGAAAAGGACTTCATCATGAAACACGCCACTATTATCCCCACTCGCTGGACACGCGCAGATGCGCTCAAAGTGAATGAAAATGACCCCACCACGACTCAACCGCTGGTGCCTGCCGACTTCCCGGTGATGAGTGACACGGTGTTTATCTGGGACACCATGCCCTTGCGCACCCTGGACGGCACGGTGGTTTCGGTTAACGGCTGGTCCGTGATCTTCACCCTGACGGCCGACCGTCGCCCCCATGATCCGCAATTCATCAATGCCGATGGCCGCTACGATATCAAGCGCGATTGGGAAGATCGCCATGGTCATGCGCGCATCTGCTACTGGTACTCGCGCACCGGCAAAGACTGGATCTTCGGCGGCCGCGTGATGGCCGAAGGGGTATCGCCGACCACGCGTGAATGGGCAGGTACACCGATCTTGCTCAATAACAACGGCGACATCGACCTGTATTACACCTGCGTCACTCCGGGCGCGACGATTGCCAAGGTCCGAGGCCAGGTGGTCACTTCCCAAAGCGGTGTCGAGCTGCGCGGTTTCACTCAGGTAAAGGCCCTGTTTGAAGCCGATGGCACCTACTACCAGACCGAAGCGCAGAACGCGACATGGAACTTCCGCGACCCCAGCCCGTTTATCGATCCCAAGGACGGCAAGCTGTACATGGTGTTCGAAGGCAACGTAGCAGGTGAGCGCGGCACTCACGAAGTGGGCGCGAACGAACTGGGCCTGGTGCCGCCAGGGCATGAACATGTGGGCGGTGCCCGTTACCAGGTGGGTTGCATCGGCCTTGCGGTGGCCAAGGACCTCAATGGCGATGAATGGGAACTCCTGCCGCCCCTGGTCACCGCCGTCGGGGTGAATGATCAGACCGAGCGGCCGCACTACGTGTTTCAGGACAACAAGTACTACCTGTTTACCATCAGTCACAAGTTCACCTATGCCGATGGCATAACGGGCCCGGATGGGGTCTACGGGTTTGTCGGCGATCATCTGTTCGGCCCCTACACACCGATGAACGCTTCGGGCCTGGTTCTGGGCAACCCGCCGTCGCAGCCGTTCCAGACCTATTCGCACTGCGTGATGCCCAATGGCCTGGTCACATCGTTTATCGACAGCGTGCCCACCGCCGGCGACGACTACCGCATCGGCGGCACCGAAGCGCCGACGGTCAGGATTGTGCTCAAGGGTGATCGTTCGTTCGTGCAGGAGGCTTATGACTACGGTTACATCCCGCCGATGCGCGATGTGGTGTTGGACCAATGACAGCAGCGCAACGGTCAGCCTGATTCATCAGGTGTAAACCAACCCGACTGTAAGAGGGGGCTTGCCCCCGATGGCGGTGGATCAGTCAGCTTCTGTGTAGCTGACCCACTGCTATCGGGGGCAAGCCCCCTCCCACATTTTCTAACCGTGTTTCAGGCAGTTGATTGAGCGATCTACCGTGGTTTTGGCAATTTCAAGCAAGTGCCACACTGCCAGGATTTTCGCTCGCTCTGGGCTCGTCAGTTGCTCGCCACAATCCAACGCCGTCGCCGATGCGCTATCGAGCAAACTGGCGGTGTAGAGCAGGGCGTCTTCGAAGCTCAGGTCTTCGTTGATGGCGTGAAAGCCTTGGGTCGGCAGGTAATGGTCGATGGCGCGGTTGAAGGCGGCGCGGTCTTTAGCGGGATCGAAGGGTGGATCGGGGACGACTTTGTTCATGGTGTAGTTCCTGTCTGATCAAGGAGCCGACACGCTTTGCGACTAAACGAAGGTGGCGGCTGTACGCAGGTTAGTCGACCGGTCAGAACAGGAACCCGGCGCACCCGAAGGCGCCCTGCGCACAGCCACCATAAAGCTTCATGGGAAACATGCGCCTGTTCTGAATCCGGGCGACTAAACCCGATCACTGATGAGCAGTGACGGACCGCAGACTAGCCATCGATTCCAACAGGCACAAGGCGGCGAGGATTGTCTAGGAAACGTCCTGCAATTAAAAGGGATGCGGCTTGCTGGCCCTTTACAAACCATGACTCGATGTCATCGAAGAGCGTGTGATGGTTTATATCTGTAGGAAAAGTCTTCGATGATGGAATTTGATGGCAGTGCTGATGACGTTTCGCTTTTGCAGGTGCGGTGGGCTTAGTTAAATATCAGCGTCCACTCAATTACGTAAAGGATTGCGATGAACATAAATGTCAGCAATTATCGACAAGCAGTATCTAAAGTCCAACTCTCAAATGCAGCATTTGATGAGTTACTGAGCATAAGCTTGAAATCTGAATCAAAAATCCAAGCCGATCGACTCGATATAAACTTTGCTTGCAATGGTTCGTTTTCTTCGCGGTCGCTTAGCGAAGAGTTACGCACCATACGAAACATTATTGAGCATGGAAGCCATGTTTTAATTCTTGATGGATTTAAGACGGATAACCTTGAAGCTTTCAAGTCGCTGGTGTGGGCCTTTGGCTCTTCGCTCGGTAGGCCAATGGTGCAAAATCATCTTGGTCATAAGATCATTGAGGTTTATGACCGGGGCGGCAAAAGTATCGAGGAGGGTGGGAGGTACCATCAGACCCGACAGTGGGCCTACATACATAACGATGGAGTCAGCGACCCGCTTCCGATCGACTATCTGGTTCTGGCTTGCGGACAGAAAGCGCTTCTGGGCGGTGAGAGCATTCTTATTGACGCAAGCGCGGTATATGCAGAGCTGATGGCATTTGCGGATGTTCTCGAAGAACTAAAGCGCGATTTCTATTTTGAAAATAGGGGCATGTCAGAAGAAGAGTGTTTATTTAAAGCGCCCATCCTGAGCTTTTCCCAAGAAGGTATTCCTTTGATAAGGTACTTTCGCGTGTATATCGAATCGGCTCACCTTAAAGCACAAGTGCCGTTAACGTTATCGCAGGTTCGGGCGCTGGATTTTCTGGATGCAGTACTCGACCAATCATCCGTTCAGCATCGTGTATTGCTCGAGCCCGGTCAGGTGCTTGTTTCAGCGGGCAATAAGTTTCTCCATACCCGAACACATTTCATTGATAAGCATACTCCACACTCAGAAATTAATGATAAAGCGCCCTTAAGCAGCCTGAATCGTTACATGTTGAGAATGTGGTTACGCAAACAATGATGCCGGTGAAGTATGCCGCGCCCCCTCGATACCACCCAAAAGCCGAGCCCCCATGGATAACGCCAGCATTGCCATCACCCTGGTCTTAATCTCCGCCTTCATGCACGCCACCTGGAACGCCGTTGTCCGTGCCGGCAGCAGCCGTTTCATGACCTTGGCCATGGTCGATGGCACGGCATTGCTGATTTGCCTGGCGGCGCTGCCGTTGGTCAACGTGCCCAACCTGGAGGTGTGGGTGTATGTGCTGATTTCGGTGATGCTCAATACGGTGTATCGATTATTTTTGATCAAGGCGTATGAAACCGGCGACTTCGGTCAGGTGTACCCGGTGATGCGTGGCGTGCCGCCAGTGCTGGTCGCGCTGTTTTCCTACGTCCTTTTGCATGAACAGTTGTCGTTCCCGTCGATGACGGGTGTGCTGCTGATTTGTGCAGGGATCATCAGCCTGGCGTTTGTACGCGGGATGACTGCGCAGATGTTCAAGCCGATACTGATGGCCGTGTGTGCGGGGGTGTTCATCGCGTCCTACACGGTGGTGGATGCCAAAGGTGTAAGAGCCAGTGAGACGGCGCTGCAGTACATCATCTATCTCACGGTATTCCAGAGCATTCCGATCCCGCTGCTCGCGTTTTTCAAGGCGCGATCGGCGCTCATCCAGGCAGTGCGCGGCCACTGGCGAGTGGGTGCGATGGGCGGGGTTTTCTACGTGTCGTCTTACGGTTTGGTCCTGTTTGCACTGTCGCTGGATGCGGTGGCCAGGGTCTCAGCGCTGCGGGAGACGAGTGTTATCATCGGCGCCATCATTGCCGCGCTGTTCTTCCGAGAGCGGTTCGGCTGGCGACGGATGCTGTCGGCGTTCGTCATTGTTTGCGGGATCGTCCTGATCAAAGTGAGCACCTGATGGCCCAGCGTCCGCCACCCACTCCTATGCTTCAAGCCTTTGTCAGCGCGGCGCAAACCGGCAGTTTCGCGCGTGCTGCGTCTGAGTTGAATCTCACCGCCAGCGCCATCAGCCATCAAATCGCAGGTCTGGAAGAATGGTGGGGGGTGCAGTTGTTCGAGCGGCATTCGCGGGGAGTCAAGCTCACGCCTGCGGGAGAGTCCTTATTGCCGGTGGCGGATGGCTTTTTCAAAGCGCTGGATGCGGTGCTGCATTCGCTTAGTCCGAGTAAATCACAGCCGCTTCACCTCTCGTGTACCTCCTCCCTGTGTGCAACCTGGCTGATTCCACGAATGCATGGTGCTCACGCCGAAGCTGCATTGAACCTTGATCTGGTGTTGACCAGCGTGGACATCAGTCGCGCCACCTTAAGCGTTCATCCGTTCGATGTCGCTGTGGTGATGGGTGATGGTGACTACCCGGATCATCATGTCGAACTGCTGATGCGCGATGCGGTGTTCCCGGTATGTTCGCCGCAATTCAAACGCGTGAATGGTGAGATTGCGCTGGAGGACATCGCGCGGTACCCGCTGATTCACCGAGTCGACGATCAGGTGTGCCCAGGATGGGAGAGCTGGTTCGCCTTTCACGGGCTGGAGGCACCGCCGTATCACCACGGGCCGCGTTTTCCAGATTCCAGCCTGGCCATCAGTCTGGCAGTGAAAGGCGGCGGGATTGCGCTGGGCAGGACGGCGCTGGTGCATGACCAATTGAAAGACGGTGAACTGGTTGCGTTGAATGCCCCCACCATGATGTCCCCTGCGGCGTACTACATCATTTGTCGAAATGGACGACAATCAGAACGCGATATCGCCCGCTTGTTTGATTGGCTCAAGGCCCAGGCACATCAGTTCATTGACCAAGTGCGGGGCTCTGGCGCTTGATTCAGCGCCGACCCGCCCGCGTACTCACATCCACCCACACCCAAATGCTGCCTTTCACAATCATCTGCCAGTAACTGTCCACATCCAGCATCGGCATGCCGTTATCCAGGCTAGTGGGAAAAAGAGCCTGTTCGGCGACATGCATGCTTACGGCACTGAAGGCGTGCGCTTCTACACCAGGCAGAAGTCGATTATGCAGCGCTGGTCGGAGAGCATCGAACAGGGGGCTGAGTTTGCGATGCCGGTTTCCAAATAACATAGTTGGGAGGGTAAATGTGGGAGGGGGCTTGCCCCCGATTGCTGCGGATCAGCTAACCATAATTTGGCTGACCCACTGCTATCGGGGGCAAGCCCCCTCCCACAGGCGTTATGTGGTGCCGGTGAGAATGGCTTTAACGCCGACCCGCCCGCGTACTCACATCCACCCACACCGCCAACACCAAAATGCTGCCTTTCACAATCATCTGCCAGTAGCTGTCCACGTCCAGCATCGACATGCCGTTATCCAGGCTGGTAATCACCAGCGCCCCCAGCAATGCGCCATATACCGTGCCGGAGCCGCCGCGCATTGATGTGCCGCCGATAAAGCAGGCGGCGATGGCGTCCAGTTCGCCCATATTGCCCGCCGACGGTGAGCCCGCCGCCAAACGTGCGGTGTTGACCAGGCCGGCGAGGGCGCACATGACGCCCATGATGCCGAAGATCCACAATTTGACCGCCTGCACGTTGATGCCCGACAGCCGCGTGGCTTCCATGTTGCTGCCCACCGCATACACGCGGCGGCCGAATACGGTCTGGCTGGTGACGTAGCTGAACACGCCGAGCAGCACCAGTAACAGCAACACCGGCACGGGGATGCCGTCGTAGCTGTTGAGGGTGGTAACGAACCCGGCCAGCACTGCGCCGATCACCACCACCCGCAGCACGTCGCGCATCAATGAGTGCGCGGCCAGCCCATGCAGTGCGCGGTTGCGTCGTTGTTTCCAGGTCAAGAAGAGTGTGAGGGCAAACAGCAAAAGCCCCAGCCCAACCCCCACGGTATGCGGCAGATAGCCCTGGCCCACATACACCAGCGATGGCGACACTGGCGCGATGGTGGTGCCGCCGGTGATCCCCAGCAGAACCCCGCGAAACGCCAGCATGCCGCCCAAGCCGACGATAAACGACGGGATGCGCAGGTAGGCCGTCATATAGCCGTTGGCCAGGCCGATCATCAGGCCGCATAGCGCCACCAGGCTCACATTGGCCAGCAGCGGAATGTGGTAGACCACGTCCAGGATCGCCGCCAGCCCACCCAGCAGGCCCAACAATGAACCCACCGACAAGTCGATCTCGCCGCTGATAATCACCAGCACCATGCCGCAGGCCAGGATGCCGGTGATGGACATCTGCCGCAGCAGGTTGGACAGGTTACGCGGCGTGAGGAAGCCGCCCTCGGTCTGCCAGCTGAAAAACAGCCAGATCACCGCCACGGCAATCACCAGGGCGAGCATTTTGTAGCGGGTGAACAGCTGTTTGACCTGATTCATCTACGCGGTTTTCCGATTGTTATTGTTTTGGCTGAGCGCGGCGGCGAGGACCTGTTCCTGGGTGAGCCCCTGGTTGATGAAGTCGCCGCGCAACTGACCGTCGCCGATTACCAGCACGCGGTCGGACACCCCCAGCACTTCGGCCAGTTCCGAGGACACCATGATGATCGCCACGCCTTCGGCGGCCAGCGTCCCCATCAGCTTGTAGATTTCATACTTGGCGCCCACGTCCACCCCGCGCGTGGGCTCGTCGAGGATCAGCACTTTGGGCTGGGTCATCAGCATTTTCGCCAGCACGGCTTTTTGCTGATTGCCGCCGGACAGGCTGGTGATCGGCAAAAACGGGCTGGCGGTCTTGAGGTGCATGCGCGTGATCTGCCGGTCGATACTGCCCAGCTCGGCCTCGGCGTCGATGCGGGTCAGGTGCGCATAGGTGTCGAGCACCGCCAGGGTGATGTTCTGGCCCACGCCGAGGTCGGGGATGATGCCTTGGCGCTTGCGATCTTCGGGCACCATGCACAACCCGGCGCGGATCGATTTGAGCGGCGTGCGCGTATCGATCACTTCGCCGTCCAGCCATACTTCGGCGCTGTAGCGGCCGGGGTAGGCACCGAACAGGGCTGACACCAGTTCGGTACGCCCGGCGCCCACCAGCCCGGCAATACCGAGGATTTCCCCACGCTTGAGCACGAAGGAAATGTCGTCGACGCGTTTGCGCTTGGGGTTGTCGACGTCGTAGCAGGTCACGTGGCGCGCCTCGAACATTACCTCGCCGACGTCATGGGGCTCGGTGGGGTAGAGGTTGCTCATCTCGCGGCCGACCATCTGAGTGATGATGCGCGGGATGTCCATATCGGCCATGGCCGTGGTTGCGATGTGCTTGCCGTCGCGGATCACCGTGATGGTGTCGCACACCGCCGCCACTTCATCGAGTTTGTGGGAGATGTAGACGCAGGCCACCCCCTTGGCCTTGAGGTCGCGGATGATATCCAGCAGCACCTCGATTTCCGAGCGGGTCAGGGCCGAAGAGGGTTCGTCGAGAATCAACAGGCGCGCCTGTTTGTTCAGGGCCTTGGCGATTTCCACCAGTTGCTGGTAACCGCCGCCGTACTGCGACACCGGTAGCGCCACGTTGATGTCCGGCACCTTGAGTTCACGCATCAAGGCTTCGGCGCGGTGCAGCATCGCCGGGTAGTTCATGCGTCCACCCGGCAAGGTCAGCTCGTGCCCCATAAAGATGTTTTCGGCCACTGACAGATCAGGCACCAGGGTCAACTCCTGGTGGATGATCACAATGCCGGCGGCCTCGGTTTCACTGATGGACTGCGCCTTGAGCGGCTGCCCATTCCAGAGGATTTCCCCCTCCCAGGTGCCGTGGGGATAGACCGCCGACAGCACCTTCATCAAGGTAGATTTACCGGCACCGTTCTCGCCGCACAGGCCGACACATTCCCCCGGCCGCACCTTGATGTCGATACCGTTCAGCGCGTGGACACCGCCAAAGGTTTTGACGATGCCGTTCATTTGCAGCAGGTAGTCGGCCATGGCGGTCATTGCCCGCCGATCTGCTCTTTGGTGTAGAAACCGTCCTTCTCCAGCAGGTCGATATTGGCCTTGGTCAGTGGAGTGGGCGTAAGCAGGATGGTGTCGACCTTCTTGCTGCCGTTGTCGTATTGCGAGCTGTAGGTGGGCTTCTCGTTACGCGCCAGTTGCACCGAGAGCTTGGCCGCTTCGGTGGCGATCAGCTTGAGGGGCTTGTACACGGTCATGGTCTGGGTGCCGTCGATCACGCGTTTGACGGCGGCGAGGTCGGCGTCCTGGCCGGAGATCGGCACCTTGCCCGCCAGCTTCTGCGCGGCCAGGGCCTGGATCGCACCGCCGGCGGTAGCGTCGTTGGAGGCGACAATCGCGTCGATTTTGTTGTTGTTCCGGGTCAGGGCGTTTTCGACGATGCTCAGGGCTTCGGTGGGGTTCCATTCCTTGACCCATTGCTGGCCGACTACCTTGATATCGCCCTTGTCGATGGCCGGTTGCAACACCTTCATCTGGCCTTCGCGCAGCACCTTGGCGTTGTTATCGGTAGGCGCGCCGCCGAGCAGGAAGTAATTACCCTTGGGCGCCGCCTGCAGCACGCCGCTGGCCTGCATCTCGCCGACTTTTTCGTTATCGAAGGAAATGTAGGCGTCGATGTCGGCGTTGAGGATCAGGCGGTCATAGGACACCACCTTGATCCCGGCCTTCTTGGCTTCGGCGACCGCGTTGGTCAGAACCGTGGCGTTGAACGGCACGATCACGATCACATCGACGCCACGGGAAATCAGGTTCTCGATCTGGGAAATCTGCTTTTGCTCGTTGGCATCGGCGGACTGCACAAAGACTTTGGCATCGAGTTTTTCCGCTGCTGCCACGAAATAATCGCGGTCGCGGGACCAGCGCTCCAGGCGCAGGTCGTCGATGGAAAAGCCGATTTTCGGATGGGCCGGGTCGGCCATCACCGGCAGGGCGAGCAGGGCCAGGGCGGTGGCGAGCAGGGTACGTTTGAATGACTTCATGGTGGTGCGTCCTTTTATTGTTGTTGGAAAGACACTGGGTGAAGACTTTAGGCGAACACTATAGGTGTGGCTAACCGGCGTGTTGTGGTAAGCCGGGATTCTGTGGTGAACAGGACTTTTGTGGTGAATGCGCTTGTCGTGGTGAATGGGCTTGGTGTGGTGAGCAGGCTTGTTGTGGTGAGCGGGCTTGCCCCGCGCTGGGCTGCGAAGCAGCCCCAAACCCAGGCACCTCGGTGTGTCAGCTAAAAACACATCGCCTGCAATGGGGCCGCTTCGCGCCCCAGCGCGGGGCAAGCCCGCTCACCACACAACAAGCCCGCTCACCACAATAAGCCCGCTCACCACTCTGTCACCGATAAATAAACCGGTTGACCACCCCCTCCAGCATCTCTTGCCGACCACTCACGGCCTGCGGGTTCAGCCCGTGGGTAAACGCATGTTCGGCCAGGGATTCCAGGCTGAACTCACCGGCCAGCACGGCTTGGCCCAACGGCTGTTGCCAGCCTGCGTAGCGTTGGTCCTTGAACTGCTGCAACCGATCGTTCTGCACCATGGCAGCCGCGCGTTCCAGCGCCAGGGCCAGTACATCCATGGCGCCGACATGGCCGTGGAACAGGTCGATTTCGTCGAGGCTTTGGCGGCGCACCTTGGAGTCAAAGTTGTAGCCGCCGTTCTTGAAGCCGCCAGCCTTGAGGATTTCATAGGTGGCCAGGGTCATTTCTTCGACGCTATTGGGGAACTGGTCGGTGTCCCAGCCGTTCTGCGGGTCGCCACGGTTGGCGTCGATGCTGCCGAAGATGCCGAGGGACACGGCGGTGGCGATTTCATGGTGGAAACTGTGCCCGGCCAGGGTCGCGTGGTTGGCTTCGATATTGACCTTGATCTCATGCTCCAGGCCGTATTCGTGCAGGAAGCCGAACACCGTGGCGCTGTCGTAATCGTATTGATGCTTGGTCGGCTCCTGGGGCTTGGGCTCGATCAGCAGGTCGCCCTTGAAGCCGATCTTGTGCTTGTGCTCCACCACCATGCGCATAAAGCGCCCGAGTTGTTCGCGCTCGCGCTTGAGGTCGGTGTTGAGCAGGCTTTCATAGCCTTCACGACCGCCCCACAGCACATAGTTGGCGCCCTTGAGCCGCAGGGTGGCGTTCATCGCGCTGAACACCTGGGCGGCGGCGCAGGCGAACACTTCCGGGTCAGGGTTGGTGGCCGCGCCGGCGGCGAAGCGCGGGTGGCTGAAGCAATTGGCGGTGCCCCACAACAGCTTGATGCCGGACTGTTCCTGATGGCGCTCCAACTGATCGACCATCTGCGCAAAGTGTTCGCGGTACTCCTTGAGCGAACTGCCCTCGGGGGCTACGTCGGTGTCGTGGAAACTGTAGTAATCGATGCCCAGCTTGGAGAAGAACTCAAACGCGGCGTCGGCCTTGCCCTTGGCCACTTCCATCGGGTCGCCGCTGCGCTGCCACGGGCGCTTGAAGGTGCCGACGCCGAACATGTCCGCACCGGGCCAGACAAACGTATGCCAATAACAAGCCGCCATGCGCAGGTGCTCGCGCATCGGTTTGCCGAGGATCAGTTTGTTGGCGTCGTAGTGGCGAAAGGCGAGGGGGGTATCGCTGTCGGGGCCTTCGAAGCGAACCTTCTCGACACCGGGGAAGTACGTCATGGCGTGTTCCTTATTGTTCTGGGCGGTGTCTGGATACTAGCAACGGCACCTGGCTCGCTAATTATGAAAATCACCAAGCGATGGTGCGATTTTGAGTGGCGGGGGCTACCCTGTGGCGACTGGCCTGAGGACAACAACAATGAAAACCCTACCGCCCGTGCACCGCATTGCCTTGCTGTTCAACGGCAGCAAAATCTACGACCGTGGCATCATCGCCGGCATCGGCAATTACCTGAGCAGCACCCGCGCATCCTGGGATTTGTTCCTGGAGGAAGACTTTCTGTGCCGGCTCAAAGGCATCGAGCGCTGGCAAGGCGACGGCATCATCGCTGACTTCGATGACCCGCTGATCGGCGAGGCCCTGGCCCACAGCAAGTTGCCGGTGGTGGCGGTGGGCGGGTCTTATGAGGATGCAAGCGCCTATCCCAAGGGCATTCCCTACGTGGCCACCGACAACCATGGGTTGATGAAGCTGGCTTATGAACACCTGATCGAGGCCGGCTTGACCCGCTTTGCCTGTTTCAGCCTGCCGCCGGCCCAGGCCAATCGCTGGGCCCAGGAGCGGGAAAAAGCCTTTCGTCGCTTGATGCAACGCGATGGCCTGAACGTCGAGGTGTATCGCGGCCTGGGCACCAGCGCGCCGTTGTGGGACAGCGCGGTGGAACAGCAGATTGCTTGGTTACAGAGCCTGCCCAAGCCCATCGGCATCATCGCCGTCACCGACGCCCGCGCTCGGCAACTGCTGCAAGCCTGCCTCACCGCCGGTATTGCGGTGCCGGAAGAAGTGGCGCTGATCGGCATCGACAACGACCCGCTGACCCGCACCCTCACGCGGGTGCCGCTGAGTTCGGTGATCCAGGGCACGGAAACCATGGGCCGCACGGCCGCCGCGCTTCTTCATCAGATGCTGCACGGCAAACCTTGCGCCGGCACGCAGATTCTGGTGCCACCGGAGGCAATCAACGTGCAGGCCTCCAGCTTGCATCAGCCTCTGGGCAATCCGTACGTGATGCAGGCGCTGCTGTTTATCCGCCAATACGCCTGCCAGGGCATCAAGACCGCACAAGTGGCGGCCTATGTCGGCGTGTCGCGTTCATCCCTGGAGTCGCACTTTCGCAAGGAGCGCGGGTGCAGCGTGCATGATGAGATCTTGCGCTTCAAACTCGCCGCCGCCGCCAAAGGCCTGGCAAGCCACGAACGGGCGATTGCCGACGTGGCGGCGCAATGCGGCTTCACATCGGCGCAGTACCTGCACACCGTGTTTCGCCGTGAATTTGGCTGTACCCCCCGGGAGTACCAGCGAGGCGAGGAGTGTGCGTTGCCCGTGCCTGATTAGGGCCTGACATACGCTGCTGAACCTGTGTGGGAGGGGGGGCTTGCCCTAATGCCAGTCGCCCTACTCAGTATTAACTGAAAAAACCGGCTCAAAATGTGGGAGGGGGCAAGCCCCCTCCCACATGTTCAAGCAGAGCCGGAGCGCACGCAGGCGTTATGGCAAGGCGTAGGCGATCACATAGTCGCCCCGGTCGGTGGACTGGCGCGCGCCGCCGGCAGTCACCACGACGTATTGCTTGCCGGTTTTCGGCGACACGTAGGTCATCGGGCCGCCCTGGCTGCCGACGGGCAGGCGGGCTTTCCAGATTTCTTCGCCGTTGCCACTGTTGAAGGCGCGCAGGTAGAAGTCCTGGGTGCCGGCGATAAAGATCAAGCCGCCCTGGGTCGACAGCGTGCCGCCGAGGGTCGGCAGGCCGATCTTGATCGGCAGGTGCATACGGATGCCCAGCGGACCGGTGTCTTCCACGGTGCCCACCGGCACTTGCCAGGCGATTTTCTGCGTTTTCATATCAATGGCGGTCAGGGTGCCGAACGGCGGCGCCTGGCAGGGGATACCGGCCACCGACAGGAAGCGGTTTTTGTTCACCGCATACGGCGTGCCCTTGAGCGGTACTGCGCCCATGCCGGTGTTCAGCGCTTCGCCACCGGACGCGGCCTGGGCCTTGTTCTGCGACGGGATCATCTGGATCCACAGGCCCAGGCGCATGTCGTTGACGAAGATAAAACCATGCACCGGGTCGGTGGAAAGACTGCCCCAGTTCATGCCGCCCAGGGAACCGGGAAAGCTCAGGGATTTATCCGTGCCCGGCGCGGTGTACAGGCCGTCGTAGCGCATGCCCTTGAAGTCGATGCGGCACAGCAACTGGTCATATGGGGTGGCGCCCCACATGTCTGATTCCCTCAGGGTTTGCGCGCCGATCTGCGGCATGCCCACGGATTTGGGTTGGGTTGGCGAATAGGGTTCGTTGGGGATATTGGCGGCCTTGACCGGCACGTCCTTGACCTCAGTCAGCGGCTTACCGGTGGCGCGGTCGAGCACGTAGATCTGCCCGGCCTTGGTGCCGATGACCACCGCGGGTACGGCCTTGTCACTGCCCGGCGGGGTGAAGTCGATCAGGCTCGGCTGCATCGGCAGGTCGAAGTCCCACAGGTCGTTGTGGACGGTTTGGTACACCCACTTTTCGGCCCCGGTGGAAGCGTCCAGCGCCAGGACGGACGCGCCGTATTTATGGTTGAGCGCGGTGCGTTCCACGCCATAGATGTCGGTGGACGAACTGCCCATCGGCAGGAAAACCGTGTTCATCTGCGGGTCGTAGGACATCGGCGCCCAACTGTTGGGCGTGCTGCGCACATAAGTGCTGCCAGCGGCCGGCGCTTGTTTGTCGTCGGGGTTGCCCGGGTCGAAGGCCCAGCGCATGTGCCCACTGATTACGTCGAAACCACGGATCACGCCGCCGGGCATATCGGTCTGCACGTTATCGGCGACGCGGCCACCGACCACTACGGTGGTCCCGGCGATCAGCGGGGCGGAGGACAGTTGGTAGTAACTGTCCGGCACATTGCCGAGGCCAGTTTTGAGATCCACCTGGCCATGGCTGCCGAAGTCTTCGCAGAATTGGCCGGTGTCGGCGTCCACCGCAATCAGACGCGCATCGATGGTGTTGGTCAGCAAACGGCGCTGGCACTGCGCACCGGCTGGAACGCTAGCGGCGATGATCGGCGAGCTGTTGGGTTGGGTCGGTTGGGCGATGGGCGCGCTGGCGTCGAAATAGGCCAGGCCCCGGCATCGTTGCCAGACCGCCGACTGTGCGTTGATCTGGTTTTTCCACAGCTCTTTGCCAGTGTCGGCGTCCAGGGCGATCAGGTTGTTGTGGGGCGTGCAGATAAACACCTTGTTGCCGATCTGCAGGGGTGTCAGTTGGTCTTCGGCACCGTTGCCGTCGCTGATGGCCACGTCGCCAGTGCGGTAGGTCCAGGCCACTTTGAGCTTGTCGATGTTGTCGCGGTTGATCTGATCCAGGGCGGCAAAGCGGCTGCCGCCCTCAGTGTTGCCGTAGTGCGCCCAGTCTTTCTGCGCCTCGGCCGCCACCACCGGTGTGACAACCGGGCCCGCACCCGTTGGCGCCACGCTCGGGTGCGCGACAAACATATTGCCCGCCGCCACCGCCACGCCCACCGCCAATACCGCCGCGACACCATACGCGCCGCGCGCCGGCTTGCCGGCCAGCAGCGGGTACACCAGTGCCACCACCAGGCCGATCACCGCGAACATAAACAATCGCGAAAACAGCGGCCAGAACACCAGCCCCACCTCTGCCACCGCCCACACGGCAGTGCCGATCAGAAACGCGGCGAACAGCCACGCGCCGGCCGGTTTGCGTTGGGCAATCAACAGGCCGGCAACCGCCATGGCCACACCGCCCAGCAGGAAATACCAAGAGCCACCGAGGCTGACCAGTTTGGCGCCGCCGACGGCCAGCGCGAGGCCGAGCAGGGCGATGATCACGCCCAGGCCCAGCAGGAAGAATCTAGAGACGCCAGCGGCGCGCGATGCTCGTTTCATGTCGAAAGGACTCGAGTGAGAGAGGGCAGAGGCATAATGTTAGCAAGACAAGTAACTAGTTAGTACATTTTTGCCGACAGACTGTCTTGGGCGTCAGCCACCGCGAGCAAATGGAGGTTAAAGAAACATTTCTTAATACATATCCAGTCACTGTGGTTGTACGACGTCATATCAACTGTGGTCGACTAGCGGCGTTCTCACAAAAAAAATAAATGGAGACTCCCTCGATGACCGGTATTCCAAGGATCGAAGGCCAGGCGGCGGCGCCCGCGTCCGGCCATGTCGTACGACTTCTAAAGCTGCTGGGCCCAGGTGTCATTGCGGTGCTGTCCTGGCTCGGTGCAGGGGATTTGATTACATCCTCGGTGGCCGGCGCCAACTACGGCTACGCGATGATGTGGGTACTGGCGGTGTCGCTGCTGCTCAGGTACTTGATCGTCAATATCATCGCGCGCTTCCAGCTGTGTAATAACCAAGGCATGACTATCCTGCAGGGCTATGCCCAGTTGAACCCGTTTTTCGCCTGGTTCCTGCTGGTGTATGCGCTGCTGATGGGCCACTTGATGAATGCCTACATGATCAAGGGTGCGGGCGAGGCCCTGGCCATGCTGTTCAAGACCGATTACGCGTTGCTGTGTTCGGTGGCAGTGGTACTGGCGGTGTGGCTGCTGGTGGGGCGCAATATCTATTCGATGATCGAAGGGGTGATGAAGGGCCTGCTGGCGATTATGACGCTGGCCTTTATTGCTCTGGCGGTAATGTCCGGGCCGGACATGGCTGGCATCGTCAAAGGCACCATCGGTTTCAGTATTCCGCCGGACGAGGGCGTGCATGGCGCTCTGTTGGTGGCGGTGTCGGTGATCGGCGCTGTCGCCGGCTCTATAGCCAACTTCGTGCATCCCTATGTGATGCGCCAAAAGGGCTGGATCGGCCCGCAGCACAAGCGCATCCAGCGCAACGACCTGCTGTTTGCGGTATTCGTGGGGATTGTGATCAACCTGGCAATCTGGATCGTCGGCGCGCAAATCCTGCGTCCCAACGGCATCGAAGTGAAAACCCTCGGCGATCTGGGCAAGGCGCTGGAGCTGTTCTTCGGCCCCATCGGCTGGTACATCTTCTTTATCGG
This sequence comes from Pseudomonas rhodesiae, assembly GCF_013285305.1. Taxonomy (NCBI): domain Bacteria; kingdom Pseudomonadati; phylum Pseudomonadota; class Gammaproteobacteria; order Pseudomonadales; family Pseudomonadaceae; genus Pseudomonas; species Pseudomonas rhodesiae. The sequence goes on from NZ_CP054205.1 coordinate 2,457,225, forward strand.
CGTGTTCGCCACGCTGTTTGCGAGCATTTCCGGCAAAACCACGGCATTCCCGATGTTGATCACCGATGCCTTCCAGCACGTGCGGCCTGAACGGCGCCAGCGCTTCGGCAAAGAGTTTCATCGTGACCCGATGCACAAGTGGTTCATGTTGTTCATTCTGGTCACGCCGCTGATCTGGTCGCTGCCGGGCATGCCGGATTTCGTCACGCTGACCATCGGCGTGAGTGCGCTGAACATCGTCGGGTTGCCGGTGATTTCCCTGGGGCTGTTGATCATGTCCAACCAGAAGTCGCTGCTCGGCAAGGAATACCGTAACAACCTGTTCGAGAACATTGCCCTGGTGTTCGCCACCGGGTTGGCATTGTGGGTGGCGTTCCAGCTTGGGGTTGAGCTGTTCGCCTGAGCAGGCACGGCGGTGAAGGGTTCACCGCCGTGTGCGTCGGGAGGGATCAGAACTTGAAGCGACCCACCAACCCTTTGAGCTGAGCGGAAATATCGGTCAAACGGCCCGAGCCGGACTGTGCCGAGTGGGCGAAGCCTTCGACCAGTTGCGCATCGGCATGGATCTGCGCGATGTGGCGGTTGATCTCTTCGGCGACTTGGTGCTGCTCTTCGGCGGCGGTGGCGATCTGGGTGTTCTGGTCGCGGATCGAGTCCACCGAGCCGCGGATCTTGTCGAAGCTGTCGCGGGCCTGCTGGATGCGTTCCACGCTGGTATGGGACACCAACAGGCTGCCTTGCATCTGCTGCGTGACTTCCTGGGTGCGGCGGGCGAGGTTGCCCAGCAGGCTGTCGATCTCGCCGGTGGAGTCGGCGGTGCGGCGGGCGAGAGCGCGGACTTCGTCGGCGACCACGGCAAAACCGCGGCCCTGGTCACCGGCCCGTGCGGCTTCGATGGCGGCGTTGAGCGCCAGCAGGTTGGTCTGTTCGGCAATCGAGCGGATGGTATCCAGGATGGTGTTGATGTTTTTACTGTCCTGCTCCAACTGCTGCATGGTCTGGGTCGACTTCTGCAAGTCTTCACTGAGCCGCAGCACGCTGCCGGTGGCTTCGCCGATATGTTGCTGGCCGTCATGCACGTCGCGGTAGCCTTCGTCGGCGCTGGAAGCGGCGGCGCTGCAAGAGCGTGCGACTTCGTTGGCGGTGGCCACCATCTCGTTGAACGCGGTGCTCACTAGTTCCACTGCTTCGCGCTGGCGCCCGGCGGCCTGGTTCATATTGTTGGCCACTTCGCTGGTGTCGGCGGCGGCGCTCTGCAGATCGGAGGATGCGTTACCGATGCGCTGCACCAGTTGCGCGATCATGCCCAGAAACTGGTTGAACCAGCCGGCCAGGGTGGCGGTTTCGTCTTTGCCCTGCACCTTGAGTTGACGGGTAAGGTCGCCTTCACCTTCGGCGATTTCCTGCAGGCCGTCGGCCACGCCGCGAATCGGCCGCACGATGACGCTGGCAAAACTGGCACCGACAATCGCGAACACCACAGCCAGGGCTGCGGCGATGGCGGCGATCAACCAGGTCAGGCTGGTGGCGCCGGCCATCACTTCGTCGCGCTTGATCAGGCCGATAAAGCGCCAGCCCAGGTCTTTGGAACTGACCACGTTGGCCATATAGGCCACGCCGTCGATGTCGATCTGGGTCACGCCGTCGCCGCGCTTGGCCAATTCGGCGTAGTTGGGGCCCAAGTCGGCCAGAGGCTTGAAGTTATGCTTGGCATCGCTGGGGTCCACCAGCACGTTGCCGTTGCCTTCCACCAGCATCAGGTAACCGCTGTCACCGAGCTTGATGTTCTTGACCAGTTCGGTCAGTTGCTTGAGCGACACGTCCAGGCCCACCACGCCCAGCACATTGCCGCTGGCATCGGCCACGGTATGCACGGTGCCGATCAGCACCACGTCGTCCGGCGCCCAGTAGTACGCGCCGGTGCGCACCGTGGTGCCAGGCGCGGCAACCGCTGCCTTGTACCAGGGGCGTACGCGCGGGTCGTAGTTGGTCAGCTTGGCGTCGTCGGGCCAGCTGGCGTAGCCACCGTCGGCGAGGCCGAGGGACAGGTAGGCCGTGGTGGGATGGCTCTTGGCGAATTGATCGAAGATCGCCAGCAGCTCTTTATTGGTTGGGGTCAGCGGGATTTGCGCAGCGTCGGCACTGGCATAGCTCTTGAGATCTTTGGCCGCGACCACGCGCGGGTCCTTGGCCACGTACTCGACGTTCTGGCTGATGCCGTCGAAGAACTGCTTCATGCCATTGTCGATCTGGCGGATTTCCCGTCCGCTGCTGTCGAGGAAATTGGCCTGAGCCCCCTCGCGCAGATTCAACACTACCAGTACCGCTACCAGGATGACCGGCACGCACGCGATAGCCGCGAACGCCCAGGTCAGCTTCTGCTTGATATTCATGACTTTCACCCGCGGGTATTTATAGTTTTGGCAAGGCAAACAGTAGTGCTGAGCGTCGCAGGGGTTGTTATGAAGGGTGGGTCCTTGCGTACGTACCCTCTTTATCGACCGAGAGGGCACGCACTTTAGGGCAAGCAGGTGGGTTCAGCCGATCAAATTGTCGGCCAGGGTGTCGCGGCGCATCGATTGCAGGTTTTTCTCGATGGTTTCGCAGATGGCTTCCATCTGGATTTGGTGTTCGCTGGAGCGGAACGGGCTTTGCAGGTCGGTGCCGATGCGTTCGATAGCCAGCAGCATAAAGCCCACCACCGTGGACGCCAGCGGGGTAAACCAGCCCAGGGATTCCACCAGGCCCACCGGTACGATCAGGCAGAACAGGGTGATAAACAGACGCGGGAAATACACGTAGGGGTAGGGCAGCGGCGTGTTGGCGATACGCTCCATACCGCCCTGGGCGTTGGACAGGTCCACCAGGGTCGACTCCAGCCGCGCCAGGCGAATGCTGTCCAGATGCCCGGCCTTGTATTCGCGGGCCAGCAACGCCGCCGAACCGGTAAGGATGTCATTGGCGAAATTATTGGTCGCACCGTTGCGCGCAAACTCATCGGCAGGGATGAACGCGCGCACTTCATCGGGGCACGGCTGGCCCCGCAGGTGCGCGGCCAGGCAGTTCACGTAGGCCACATGTCGGCGCAACAGCGTGGACTTGATCGGGTTGACCTCACTGCCGGGGTCGTCCAGCAGGGTCAGCACCTGGCGCGCAAAGCTGCGCGAATTGTTGACCATCGCCCCCCACAACGTGCGGGCCTCCCACCAGCGGTTATAGGCGCTGCTGTTGCGAAAACTGATCAACACCACGAGTGCCGAGCCCAGCAGGGTCAGGGGCATCAGCGGCAGGTTGATCTTGGCTGTGAGAAACAGCATGAAGTCCACTGTCACGGCGACGTCCCACAGCAACAGCCAGAACAACGACCAGCCGACGTAGCCCATGGTCTTGATGACCAGGCGGTACTTTTTGATGATGGCGGCTTTCAAATGACAACCTCGCGGCGAACGGTAAGCAACAGTGCCTTAGCTCGGACGCCGACGAGCCCGTTAGGTTCGCCGCAACCTGAAACGTTTAAGCCGCCGGGCGCAACAATTTTGGTAGCGATGGCGGCAGGTTTTAGAAGCGCGGCCTGAGTGAATGTGTGGCAAGCCTGCTCATATGTCAGCCTTTAAGATTTGTGTAGATACCTATGTATCCTGAGTCAAACCCACGAGAGTGAGCCCCTATGAAGATCGGTGTGATTTCCGATACCCACGGCCTTCTGCGGCCCGAGGCCGTGGCGGCCCTGCAAGGTTGCGAGCAGATCCTCCATGCCGGCGATATCGGCGGCGCCGACATTGTCGAGCAATTGGCGCGCATCGCACCGTTGCACGTAGTGCGCGGCAACAACGATCAAGATGCTCCATGGGCGCGCCAGGTGCCGGATCACCTGCACATCAGCCTCAACGGTTGGAAGACCTTGCTGGTGCATGACATCGCCGATGTCCCGGCGTTGCTCGACGCCAAAACGCGCTTGGTGATCACCGGGCATTCCCACAAACCGCTGATCGAGTGGCGGGGTGAAACGCTGTATGTGAACCCCGGCAGCGCGGGTCGGCGGCGGTTCAAGTTGCCGGTGACATTGGCGCTGTTGGCGGTGGACGAGGGCGCTATCGACGCGCGTCTGGTGGCGCTGCTGGATTGAATGGGCTTACTGCGTGCACAGGATGAACGCAAGCAAACCTGGAAAGCGGCGCCGGGGCAGGGCCAGTGCGCGTGGGAAGGCGATGACCCTGACCCTGCCGACGCCGTATGCTCGTTGGGTTGATACACAGCAGATACACAAAAAATAACGAATGAGAACAGATATCAAACACGAATGACTTGATATACCATTCGCGGCGAATTCTTGGCAGGTTTGCCGTCCCATCTGGCTCATTCACTAGGCTGAACACCCATGCGTCGTACGCTGATTTCCCTGTGTGTCCTTCAGGCGTTTTCCCCTTTTACCTGGGCGCAGGAGGTCACCACGCCATCTGCCAGCCTTGAGTTACAAGCGACCACGGTCACCGGCGAAGGGGATTACGAGACGGCGCAAGGTCCCGTCAAGGGCTATCACGCCACGCGTTCGGCAAGTGCGACGCGCACCGACACTTCCATCCACGAAACCCCGCAGTCCATCAGCGTGGTGTCCAAGGACGTGGTCGAGGACCTCGGCGCAACGCGCCTGCAAGATGCTCTCGACTACGCCGGCGGTGTAGGCCGCGCCAACAACTTCGGCGGGCAGGGCCTCACCACGTTTACCGTGCGCGGCTTCACCACCGGCGAGTTCTACCGCAACGGCTTCCCGATCAACCGTGGCTACCCGAACATGCCGGACGCCAACACCATCGAGCGCCTGGAAGTGCTGCGCGGCCCGGCCACCATGCTGTACGGCCGTGGCGATCCGGGCGGTACCTTCAATGTGGTGTCCAAACAACCGCTGGCCGAACGCACGGTGACCCTCGGCAGCCAGTTGAACGACCAGGGCATGCAGCGCGGCACGCTGGACGCCTCCGGCCCGCTGGACGAAGAAGGCCGCCTGGCCTATCGCCTGAACGTGGTGGGCGAGGGCGGCGACACCTTCCGCGATCATGTGTCGACCGAGCGCTACGGCGTCACCCCGGTCCTTACCTGGCAGGCCAGCGATGACACCAAGGTGATCTTCGAAGGCGATTTCATGCGCAATAACCATCCGCTGGACCGTGGCCTGACGCGTTTCGCCAACCAGGCCGGCACGCCGTCCCGCGACACGTTCTGGGGTGACAAGGACGTGGGCAAGCTGCACAACGATAACAACATGGCCCAGCTGCGTTTCGAGCATATGCTCAACGACAGCTGGACGTTGGGGGGTGGGTTTCAGTGGTTGGATGGGACGTTGCAGGGCAATGCCATCGAGGCTAACGGCCCCGGTAGCCTGAGCGCCGACGGCCGCACGCTGCAACGCAACTTCAACTACCGCAAGCTGGAATGGACCGATAAGGACTACCAGCTCAACCTGACCGGGCACTTCTCCACCGGCGGCTTCGATCACACCTTGCTGACCGGCATCGAGTACGAGGACTACGACTACCAGTCGATCATCCAGCGCTCCAGCGCCGCCGCCGGCACCTACCCCATCGATATCTTCAATCCGGTCTACGGCCAGACACGCCCGCCGCTGACGCGCACGCCGACCCACGACAAAGAAAACCTCAAGACCTACGCGGCTTTCGTGCAGGACCAGGTGGCGCTGACCGAACGCTTGAAAGTCCTGGCCGGTGCGCGTTTCGAGCGGTTCGAACATGACTACGAAAGTTATGTGACGGGTGTCAAACCGTGGCAGGCCGCGGACAACGCCGTGACTCCACGGCTAGGCGTGAGCTACGACCTGACCGACACCGTCGCCGTCTACGCCGACGCCGCGCGCTCGTTCAAACCCAACACCGGTGCCAGCCGTGAAGGCGGAGGTTTCGCGCCGGAGAAAGGCAAGTCCTACGAAGTGGGCATCAAGTGGGAGGCCCTGGACCGTCAGTTGAGCGTTGACGCGGCGATCTACCAGATCGAGAAGAAGAACGTGCTCACCACCGATCCCGTGGATTCCACCTTCAGCGTCGCCGCTGGCCAGGTCCGCAGTCGCGGTTTCGACCTTAACGTTGCCGGCAATCTCACCCCCGAATGGCGCGTGATCGGCGGCTACGCCTATGTGGACGCCGAAGTCACCCGGGACAATACCCTGCGCAGTGGCACGCGCTTGCTGAATATCCCGCGTAACAGCTTCAGCCTGCTCAACGTCTACGAATTCCAAGACGGTGCACTCAAGGGCCTGGGCCTTGGCGCCGGCGGTAAATACGTCGATGAACGCGCGGGCCAGACCGCCAACAGCGCGTTTTCCATGGGCGCCTACACCGTCGTCGACCTGCTCAGTTACTACAAGGTCAACGACAAGATCCGTCTTAACCTGGACGTGAAGAACCTGTTCAACCGCGAATACGAAGAGGGTGCGTTCGGCAATATCTACGCGTATCCCGGCGCGCCGCGTACGGTGCAGGTTGGTATTGCCTACACCTTGTAACGCCGTCTTGTCGGCTTGCAATGGCATAGGGGCGTAACCAGATAGTTGGAGCTAAGTGTGGGAGGGGGCTTGCTGGGTTGAGGCTTGCTGTGGTGAGCGGGCTTGCCCCGCGCTGGGCTGCGAAGCGGCCCCATTCCAGGCGATGTGGTTTAGCTGACACACCGAGGTGCCTGGGTTTGGGGCCGCTTCGCAGCCCAGCGCGGGGCAAGCCCGCTCACCACAGAGTTATTTCAGCCTTAAAACTTGTGTAGAGATCTATGGCTATCGGGGCCAAATGCACCGAGTTGCCGGGTGATGGCCCAGAGGAATTTAACTGTGGGAGGGGGCAAGCCCCCTCCCACCTGTCCTTTCACTTGGCTTTAGAGCGGGGTGAGTACATTCATCACCGTATCCAACGCTACCCGCGTGTCATCCAGCTGCACGAGCGACGCATGCCGCGCGCCCAGGGCATCGCGGTTCTGGATGGCGGTGAGGATGGCTTTATGCCGAGGCAGACTCAGGCCCTGGATGTCGGGGCGGCGGTTGGTGATGTTGATCGATTCGCGCAATGGCAGCGACAGCATGTTGCACATATATGCCAGCAGGTCGTTGCGGGTGGCGTCGGCGATGGCGCGGTGGAAGTCCAGGTCGGCCTGTAGCAGCTGTTCGTGGGTCTGCGCGGTCTCCATGCCGTGGTAGGCCTTTTCGATGATGGCGATGTCATCGTCGGTGGCGGTGGTCGCGGCCATGGCGGCGATTTCCGGTTCGAGGATGCGCCGCACACCGGCCAGGGTGTTGAAAAACTCGCTATGGGGCGTGGACTGCATCAACCAGGACAGCACGTCCGGGTCGAGCAGGTGCCATTTGAGCCGTGGCCGCACCACCGCACCCACCCGTGGCTTGGAGTACACCAGGCCCTTGGCACTGAGCACGCGGGTCGCCTCGCGCAACACCGAACGGCTGACCTTGTACTCCTCGCAAAGCGTGGCCTCCATGGGCAGGCGTTCTTCTGGCTTGAAGCGACCGGAAACGATGTGCATGCCCAAGTCCTGGACGATCTGGGCATGCATGCTCTTGCGCGGCTTGGACGGCTGGTGATCCATAACGGGCGGGATGCTCTGGCTTAAATTCGCGGCATCATAGCATCCCAATTAGTGGGAATGCCGTGGGACTTCCGCTCCACGGCAACCCACCAGAAAGTCAAAGTCGCAGCCTTGGTCCGCCTGCAGCACATGGTTGATGTACAGCTGGCGATAGCCGCCGACGATCAGGTCCTGTGGTGGCTTGAGGTCGGCCATGCGCGCCGCCAGCTCGGCGTCGGAAATGTCCAGGTGCAAGCGGCCGTTGGCGCAGTCCAGCTCGATCCAGTCACCTTCCTGCACCGTGGCCAAGGGCCCGCCGGCGGCGGCTTCCGGTGCCACATGCAGCACCACGGTGCCGTAGGCCGTGCCGCTCATGCGCGCATCGGAAATGCGCACCATATCGGTCACGCCCTGGGCCAGCAGCTTGGCCGGCAGGCCCATATTGCCGACTTCGGCCATGCCCGGATAACCCTTGGGCCCGCAGTTTTTCATGACCAGGATCGAGTTGGCGTCCACCTCCAGCTCCGGGTCGTTGATGCGCGCCTTGTACATGTCGAAGTTCTCGAACACCACTGCACGGCCGCGATGCTGCATCAATTCCGGGCTGGCCGCCGACGGCTTGAGGACTGCACCGAGCGGCGCCAGGTTGCCGCGCAGCACGCAGATGCCGCCGTCGGCGCGGATCGGGTTGTCCAGGGTGCGGATCACTTCGTCCTGGCCGTATATCGGCGAATCCTGGGTGTTTTCGCCCAGGGTCTTGCCGTTGACGGTCAGCGCGTTCGGGTGTGGGATCAGGTTGGCTTCGCCCAGGCGACGCAGCACCGCAGGCAGGCCGCCGGCGTAGTAGAACTCTTCCATCAGGAAACGCCCGGAGGGCTGCAAGTCCACGATAGTTGGCATACCGCGACCGATGCGGGTCCAGTCGTCCAGTTCAAGGTCCACGCCGATACGCCCGGCAATGGCTTTAAGGTGGATCACCGCGTTGGTCGAGCCGCCGATGGCCGCGTTGACCCGAATCGCGTTTTCAAAAGCTTCTTTGGTGAGGATCTTCGACAGGCGCAGGTCTTCACGCACCATCTCCACCGCACGCATGCCCGACATATGCGCCAGTACATAACGGCGCGCATCCACTGCGGGAATCGCGGCGTTGTGCGGCAGGGACGTGCCGAGGGCTTCCGCCATGCAGGCCATGGTCGAGGCGGTGCCCATGGTGTTGCAGGTGCCCGCCGAACGGGACATACCGCCCTCGGCCGCGAGGAAATCGTCCAGGGTGATGGTGCCGGCCTTGACCTGCTCACTCAGCTGCCACACCACCGTGCCCGAACCAATGTCCTGGCCCTTGTGCTTACCGTTGAGCATCGGCCCGCCCGTCACCACTATCGCCGGTACGTCGCAACTGGCGGCGCCCATCAGCAGGGCCGGGGTGGTCTTGTCGCAGCCGGTCAGCAGCACCACGCCGTCGATGGGGTTGCCGCGAATGGCTTCTTCTACATCCATGCTCGCCAGGTTGCGGGTGAGCATGGCGGTAGGGCGCAGGTTCGACTCGCCGTTGGAAAACACCGGGAATTCCACCGGGAAGCCACCGGCCTCGATCACCCCACGTTTGACGTGCTCGGCGATCTGACGGAAGTGCGCGTTGCACGGAGTCAGCTCCGACCAGGTGTTGCAGATACCGATGATCGGCTTGCCATGGAACTGGTGGTCGGCGATGCCCTGGTTCTTCATCCAGCTGCGGTACATGAAGCCGTTCTTATCGGCAGTACCGAACCACTGGGCGGAGCGTAGGCCGGGCTTTTTATCAGACATGATCGATTTCTCTTATTGTATGACTATATGTTCTCTCTACGGCTAAACATAAGCGCAAAATCTTCCATTTGGAAGTGTTGTTTCGCAAATAGTACTACTATATAGTCGATCTCAACTGAGGTGTGGCCCTGGCGAGTTATCGCGAGAGGCGTCGCCCGAGCTTCTATAAAAACAACAATCGGAGATCGACCCCCATGAGCCAGGAACTGCGGCTTATTCGGCGCATCACGCTGAAACTGATTCCCTTCCTGATCCTGCTGTACCTGATCGCCTACGTGGACCGTTCCGCCGTGGGTTTCGCCAAGCTGCACATGGGCGCCGATGTCGGCATCGGTGACGCCGCCTATGGCCTGGGCGCGGGCCTGTTCTTTATCGGCTACTTCCTGTTCGAGATTCCCAGCAACCTGATGCTCGACCGCTTCGGCGCCCGGCGCTGGTTCGCGCGGATCATGATCACCTGGGGCACCATCACCATCGGCATGGCCTTTGTGCAGGGGCCGCACAGCTTCTATGTGATGCGTTTTCTGCTCGGCGCGGCGGAAGCCGGGTTCTTTCCCGGCGTGCTGTACTACATCACCCAATGGTTCCCGGTGCGCCATCGCGGCAAGATCCTCGGCCTGTTCATCCTCTCCCAACCCATCGCCATGATGATCACCGGCCCCGTATCCGGCGGCCTGCTGGGCATGGACGGCATCCTTGGTCTGCATGGCTGGCAGTGGCTGTTCATCGTGATCGGCACCCCGGCGATCCTGCTGACCTGGCCGGTGCTGCGCTGGCTGCCGGACGGCCCCAAACAGGTCAAATGGATGAGCGAGGACGAAAAAGCCTGGCTCACCGGCGAGCTGGCCAAAGATCTGCAAGCCTACGGCCAGACCCGTCACGGCAACCCGCTGCATGCCCTCAAGGATAAGCGCGTGCTGTTGCTGGCGCTGTTCTACCTGCCGGTAACCCTGAGCATCTATGGCCTGGGCCTGTGGCTACCGACCCTGATCAAACAGTTCGGCGGCACGGACCTGGTTACCGGCTTTATCTCGGCCGTGCCGTATATCTTCGGCATCATCGGCCTGCTGATCATCCCGCGCAGTTCCGACCGTTTGAATGATCGCTACGGCCACCTCGCCGTGCTGTATGTACTGGGTGCCACCGGCCTGTTTTTCAGCGCCTGGCTCGGCGCGCCGGTGCTGCAAATGGCGGCGTTGTGCCTGGCGGCGTTCGCGATGTTTTCCTGCACCGCAGTGTTCTGGACCTTGCCGGGGCGTTTCTTCGCCGGCGCCAGTGCGGCGGCGGGCATTGCCCTGATCAACTCGGTGGGCAACCTGGGCGGTTATATCGGTCCGTTCGTGATCGGCGCGCTCAAGGAGTACACCGGCAACCTGGCCTCGGGCCTGTATTTCCTGTCCGGCGTGATGCTGTTCGGCCTGGTGTTGACCGGCGTGGTCTACCGCGTGCTGGAGCGCAAACATGTGCTGCCAGTCGACCAGTTCGCCGCCAGCGCCCGTGGTGCCACCCGTACTTAATTCAAGGAGAAAGCTGATGCGTTTAGTGCAGTTCGAACTCAATAACGGCGAGCGCCGGGTCGGCGTTGTCGATGGCACCCGGTTACGCGAAGTGCAGGGCGCCGGCAGCGTGCGCGAACTGGCGCTGGCCGCCATCGAAGCCGGGGCTTCATTGCAGCAGCAGGTCGACAGCCTGGGCTTGGGCGACAGCCATGACTACGCCGCGTTGCTCGCCGAACAGAAGATCCTGCCGCCGCTGGACCATCCAGACCCGGCCCATATGCTGATCAGCGGCACCGGCCTGACCCACCTGGGCAGCGCCGCCGCTCGCGACAAAATGCACCAACAGGCCGGCGACGAAGCCACGTTGACCGACACCATGCGCATCTTCAAATGGGGTGTGGAGGGCGGCAAGCCCGCCGCCGGTCAGGCGGGCGTGCAACCGGAATGGTTCTACAAAGGCGACGGCAGCATCGTGGTGCGCCCTGGCCAGGCGTTCCCGGTGCCACCCTTTGCCGAAGACGCCGGCGAAGAGCCGGAGATCGGCGGCCTGTACGTCATCGGCCACGACCGCAAGCCGTATCGTCTGGGTTTTGCGGTGGGCAACGAGTTCTCCGACCATGTCATGGAGCGCAAGAATTACCTGTACCTGGCCCACTCCAAACTGCGCAGTTGCAGCTATGGCCCGGAACTGCGCGTGGGCGAATTGCCCCAGCACCTGGCCGGTACCAGCCGCCTGCTGCGCGACGGCCAGGTGATCTGGGAAAACGAATTCCTCAGCGGCGAGGCCAACATGTGCCACAGCCTGGAAAACCTTGAGTACCACCACTTCAAGTACAGTCAGTTCCTCACGCCGGGCGATGTGCATATTCATTTCTTCGGCACCGCCACGCTGTCATTCGCCGACGGTATACGTACCCAACCGGGGGATGTGTTCGAGATCAGCCAGGCCGAGTTCGGCGCGCCGCTGATCAACAGTGTCGGCCAGGCCGATGCGATATTCGAACCCGGCAACGTCGTCACCCTTTAAGGAGAACACCATGACCCAGTTTATCGGCCACAACTACATCGGCGGCCAGCGCAGCGCCCAGGGCAGCACCAAGCTGCACAGCGTCGACGCGGCCACCGGCGAAACCTTGCCTCAGGTTTTCTTCCAGGCCACCCCGCAAGAGGTCGACGCCGCCGCCCAGGCCGCCGCCGCCGCGTACCCGGCGTACCGCGCCTTGAGCGCCGCGCGCCGTGCGCAGTTCCTCGATGCGATTGCCGACGAACTGGATGCCCTGAGTGATCATTTCGTCGAGTTGGTGTGCCGCGAAACCGCGCTGCCGGCCGCCCGCATCAAAGGCGAACGCGGTCGCACCAGCGGCCAGATGCGCCTGTTCGCCACCGTGCTGCGGCGCGGTGATTTCTATGGTGCGCGCATCGACAAAGCCCTGCCGGACCGCCAACCACTGCCGCGTCCGGACCTGCGTCAATACCGCATCGGCCTCGGCCCGGTGGCGGTGTTCGGTGCGAGCAACTTCCCGCTGGCGTTCTCCACCGCTGGCGGCGACACTGCAGCCGCGCTGGCGGCCGGGTGCCCGGTGGTGTTCAAGGCCCATAGCGGGCATATGGCGACGGCCGAATGCGTGGCCGATGCGATCATCCGCGCGGCCGAGGCCACCGAGATGCCCGCCGGCGTGTTCAATATGATCTTCGGCGGCGGCGTCGGTGAGGCGCTGGTCAAGCACCCGGCGATCCAGGCGGTGGGCTTTACCGGCTCGCTCAAAGGCGGCCGTGCCCTGTGCGACATGGCGGCGGCACGCCCGCAACCGATCCCGGTGTTTGCCGAGATGTCGAGCATCAACCCGGTGATCGTGCTGCCCCAGGCCCTACAGGCACGGGCAGACACCGTGGCCCGCGACCTGACCGCCTCGGTGGTGCAAGGCTGCGGCCAGTTCTGCACCAACCCAGGCCTGGTAATCGGGATCGCCTCGCCCGAATTCAGCGCATTCACCCAGCAAGTAGCACAGTTGATCGGCGAGCAACCGGCGCAAACCATGCTCAACGCCGGCACCTTGAGCAGCTATGGCAAGGGCCTGGAAAAACTCCTGGCGCACCCTGGTATCCAGCACCTGGCGGGCAATGCCCAATCCGGCAATCAGGCCCAGCCCCAGCTGTTCAAGGCTGACGCCAGTTTGTTGATCAACGGCGATGAGGCACTGCAGGAAGAAGTGTTCGGCCCCACCACGGTGTTTGTCGAAGTCGCCGATCAGGCCCAGCTCAGCGCCGCATTGCACGGCCTGCATGGGCAACTGACGGCGACGCTTATCGGCGAGCCGGGCGACTTGCAGCAGTTCGCCGAACTCACGCCACTGCTGGAGCAGAAGGTCGGGCGCATCCTGCTCAATGGCTACCCGACCGGGGTGGAGGTCTGCGACTCGATGGTGCATGGCGGTCCGTACCCGGCGACCTCCGATGCCCGTGGCACTTCGGTCGGCACCCTGGCCATCGACCGCTTCCTGCGTCCGGTGTGTTTCCAGAACTACCCTGACAGCCTGCTGCCCGATGCGCTGAAAAATGCCAACCCGCTGCGTATCCAGCGCTTGGTGGACGGCACGCCGTCGCGCGATCCGCTGTAAACACCCAACCCGCGTCCAGGAGGCTATATGTCGTTGAGCGCAGTTACCGCACACCGTGCGCAGTTGGGGGAGGGCCCGTTCTGGGACGGTCCGACCCAGGCGTTGTATTGGGTGGATATCGCCGGCAAACAGGCGCTGCGCCTGATGGATGGGCAACTGCGCATGTGGCGGATGCCCGAGCATGTCTCGGCGTTCATCCCCTGCGAACGCGGCGATGCGCTGGTGACCTTGAGCAGTGGCGTCTACCGCCTGGACCTGGCCACCGAGGCCCTGACCCTGCTGTGCCAGGCCGATCCGCACCCCGGCAACCGTGGCAATGAAGCGCGTTGCGATGCCCAGGGGCGGCTGTGGTTGGGCACCATGCAGAACAACATCGGCGAGCAGGGTGAGGACCTGCCGATCACGCGGCGCTCCGGCGGCCTGTTCCGCGTGGACGCCGACGCCACGGTCACGCCATTGCTGCAAGGGTTGGGTATCCCCAATACCTTGCTGTGGAGCGACGACGGCAGCCAGGTGCACTTCGGTGACAGCCTGGACGGCGCGCTTTACCGGCACGGCATTTCGGCCAACGGCCATCTGGAATCGCCCACGCTGTGGTTTGGTCCGCATCCGCGTGGCGGGCCGGACGGCTCGGCGATGGACGCCGACGGATATATCTGGAACGCCCGCTGGGACGGCGGTTGCTTGCTGCGGCTGACGCCCACGGGCGAGGTGGATCGAGTCATCGAGCTGCCGGTCAGCCGCCCCACCAGTTGCGTGTTTGGTGGGCCCGAACTCACCACCCTGTTTATTACCAGTGCGGCCAGTCCTCTGGATCACCCCTTGGACGGTGCCGTGCTGGCTATCGATGTCGATGTACCTGGCAAACCTTGCCATCGCTTTGCCGGTTAACCCCAAGCGCTAACAACAATAACAAGGAGTCACCCGTATGAATCGTCGTCGTGGTATCCGTTCCCTGTGCTGCGCCGCTGTGGCGGTATCGGCCATGAGCTTGAGTGGGCTGGTGCTGGCCGCTGATACAGTCAAAATCGGCTTCCTGGTCAAACAAGCCGAAGAACCCTGGTTCCAGACCGAGTGGGCCTTCGCTGAAAAAGCCGCCAAGGACAAGGGGTTTGAGTTGATCAAGATCGCCGTGCCCGACGGCGAGAAAACCCTCTCGGCCATCGACAGCCTGGCCGCCAACGGCGCCAAGGGTTTTGTGATCTGCCCGCCGGATGTGTCCCTCGGCCCGGCGATTGTGGCCAAGGCCAAGCTCAACGATATGAAAGTCATGGCGGTGGACGACCGTTTCGTCGACGCCAAGGGCAAGTTTATGGAAGACGTGCCGTACCTGGGCATGGCCGCGTTCGAGGTGGGCCAGAAGCAGGGCGCGGCCATGGCCGATGAAGCGAAAAAACGCGGTTGGGACTGGAAAGAAACCTACGCGGTGATCACCACTTTCAACGAGCTCGATACCGGTAAGAAGCGCACCGACGGTTCGATCGATTCGCTGAAAAAAGCCGGCATCCCCGCGGACCATATCCTCACCGCGCCGCTGAAAACCCTGGATGTACCGGGCAGCATGGACGCCGCCAACTCGGCGCTGGTCAAACTCCCAAGCGGCGTGAAAAACCTGATCATCGGCGGTATGAACGACAACACCGTGCTCGGCGGCGTGCGCGCCACTGAAGCGGCCGGTTTCAAGGCGGCCAACGTGATCGGGATCGGCATCAATGGCACCGATGCCATCGGCGAACTGAAAAAACCCGACAGCGGCTTCTACGGCTCCATGCTGCCAAGCCCGCATATCGAAGGCTACAAAACCGCAGAGATGATGTACGAGTGGGTAACCAAAGGCACCGAACCGCCTAAATACACGGCCATGGACGAAGTGACGCTGATCACCCGTGAGAACTTCAAGCAGGAACTGGAAAAGATCGGCCTGTGGAAATAAGGCAGCTCGCTTTCCTCGGCGGTGCCGGTAACGGTGCCGCCTGATCGGTGTGATGAGGTGGTTATGCACGCGCAAGTCAATCAACAACATACGGCCGGGGCCAGTCTGCGCTTTGACGGCATCGGCAAAACCTTCCCCGGCGTCAAGGCGCTGGACGGTATCTGCTTCACCGCCCACCCGGGGCAGGTACACGCCTTGATGGGCGAAAACGGCGCGGGCAAGTCGACCCTGCTGAAGATCCTCGGCGGGGCCTATATCCCCAGCAGCGGCGCGCTGCATATCGGCGCGCAGACCCTGGCCTTCAAATGCGCGGCCGACAGCATCGCCAGCGGCGTGGCGGTGATTCACCAAGAGCTGCACCTGGTGCCGGAAATGAGCGTGGCCGAGAACCTGTTTCTCGGCCATTTGCCCACGCGCTGGGGCGTGGTCAACCGTGGCCTGCTGCGCAAGCAGGCCACGGCGTGCCTCAAGGGCCTGGCCGATGAGATCGACCCGGACCAGAAGCTCGGGCGCCTGTCCCTGGGCCAGCGCCAATTGGTGGAAATCGCCAAGGCGCTGTCCCGGGGCGCCCATGTGATCGCCTTCGATGAGCCCACCAGCAGCCTGTCGGCGCGGGAGATCGACCGTTTGATGGCGATCATCACGCGCCTGCGCGACGAGGGCAAAGTGGTGCTCTACGTGTCGCACCGCATGGAAGAAGTGTTCCGCATCTGCGACGCGGTCACGGTGTTCAAGGACGGCCGCTACGTGCGTACGTTCGATGACATGAGCGCGCTGACCCACGACCAGTTGGTGACCTGCATGGTCGGTCGCGATATTCAGGACATCTACGACTACCGCCCGCGCGAGCACGGCGAGGTGGCGCTCAAGGTCGACGGTCTGCTTGGGCCAGGCTTGCGCGAGCCGGTGAGTTTCCAGGTGCGCAAAGGCGAAATCCTCGGCCTGTTCGGGCTGGTGGGGGCCGGGCGCACGGAGTTGTTCCGTCTGCTCAGCGGCCTGGAGCGTGCCAGCGCCGGCAGCCTGGCGCTGGAGGGTGAGCCATTGCAGTTGCGCTCGCCGCGCGACGCCATCGCCGCCGGGGTGCTGCTGTGCCCCGAAGACCGCAAAAAGGAAGGCATCATCCCGCTGTCCAGCGTGGCCGAGAACATCAACATCAGTGCCCGTGGCGCCCACTCGCGGTTCGGCTGGCTGCTGCGCGAGGGCTGGGAAAAGGGCAACGCCGCGCACCAGATCCAGGCGATGAAAGTCAAAACCCCGAACGCCGCGCAGAAGATCCTGTACCTCTCCGGCGGCAACCAGCAGAAAGCCATTTTGGGCCGCTGGCTGTCGATGCCGATGAAAGTGCTGTTGCTCGACGAACCGACCCGCGGCATCGACATCGGCGCCAAGGCCGAGATCTACCAGATCATCCACAACCTGGCGGCGCAGGGCATCGCGGTGATCGTGGTGTCCAGCGACCTGATGGAGGTGATGGGCATCGCCGACCGCATCCTAGTGCTGTGCGAAGGCGCGCTGCGCGGCGAACACCCGCGCGAACACGCCACTGAATCCAACCTGCTGCAGCTGGCCTTGCCGCGCCGCGTGACGAACTGAGAGAAAACCATGACCACTCAAAACAACGCGCTGCCCACGGCACGCAAACCTCTGGACATGCGCGCCTTGCTCGACAACTGGGCGATGCTGCTGGCGGCCATCGCCATCTTCGTGTTGTGCGCCTTGCTGATCGACAACTTCCTCTCGCCGCTGAACATGCGCGGCCTGGGCCTGGCGATTTCCACCGTGGGCATTGCCGCCTGCACCATGCTGTTCTGCCTGGCCTCGGGGCATTTTGACTTGTCGGTGGGCTCGGTAATCGCCTGTGCCGGGGTGGTTGCGGCCATCGTCATGCGCGACACCGACAGCGTCATGCTGGGCATTGGCGCGGCGTTGCTGATGGGCCTGGTGGTGGGGCTGATCAACGGCATCGTGATCGCCAAGCTGCGGGTCAACGCGCTGATCACCACGCTGGCGACCATGCAAATCGTGCGCGGCCTGGCCTATATCTTTGCCGATGGCAAAGCGGTGGGGGTGTCCCAGGAGCAGTTCTTTATCTTCGGTAACGGCCAACTGTTCGGCGTGCCGGTGCCGATCCTGATCACCCTGGCGTGCTTCGTGTTTTTCGGCTGGCTGCTCAACTACACCACCTACGGGCGCAACACCATGGCCATCGGCGGCAACCCGGAAGCGGCGCTGCTGGCGGGCGTGAACGTGGACCGCACCAAGATCCTGATCTTCGCCGTACACGGCCTGATCGGTGCCCTGGCCGGCGTGATTTTGGCCTCACGCATGACCTCGGGCCAACCGATGATCGGCCAGGGTTTCGAACTGACCGTCATCTCGGCCTGCGTACTGGGCGGCGTGTCGCTGAGCGGCGGCATCGGCATGATCCGCCACGTGATCGCGGGCGTGCTGATCCTGGCGATCATCGAAAACGCGATGAACCTGAAGAACATCGACACCTTCTACCAGTATGTAATCCGCGGCTCCATCCTGCTGCTGGCCGTGGTCATCGACCGCATGAAACAACGCTGACTCCATGCCCCGTAAGGACTCAATGTGGGAGGGGGCTTGCCCCCGATAGCGGTAGATCAGAAACAAAAATGCAGACTGACACTCAGCAATCGGGGGCAAGCCCCCTCCCACAGTAAAGCGGATCGATGCTGGTGCTGACAGCGGTGATCGAGCCCATGAAAAAACGCTGAGCCTTGGTCATGTGAAATCAAAAGGTGGGAGGGGGCTTGCCCCCGATAGCGGTGTATCAGAAGCAAAAATGCAGACTGACACTCCGCAATCGGGGGCAAGCCCCCTCCCACAGTAGAGCGGTTCGATGTTGTTGCTGGCAGCGGTGACTGAGCCCATGAAACACCGCTGACTCCATGCCCTGTAAGGACTCAATGTGGGAGGGGGCTTGCCCCCGATAGCGGTAGTGAAGTGCGCCCCAAAAGTTGGACAGTAATTGTCTAGGCTACAGCGGAACGGGCTCTGTACTCTACAGGGCTCAGTCCGCCAAGCTTCGTTTTGATTCGCTTATGGTTGTAGTAATGGATGTATTGATCCAGTCCAGCCTGCAACTGAGCCGCGCTGTCGAAGCTTTCGCGGTAGTAAAACTCTGACTTTAACGTGCCGAAGAAGCTCTCCATCGTGGCGTTGTCATAGCAGTTTCCTTTGCGTGACATGCTTTGTTCCAGCCCCGCCTGTTCTAGTCGCTCGCGATACTTCGAGTATCGATAGTGCCAGCCTTGATCCGAGTGCAGCATGGGTTTAGCGCCCTCAGGCAGGCGCTCGAGCGCTCGCTCCAGCATGTCGCCAACCAGGGCATATTGGGGGCGTATGGCGGTCTGATAAGCCACGATTTCTCCGTTGTATAAGTCCAAGATCGGCGACAGATACAGCTTTTTACCTGCCACTTTGAACTCGGTGACATCCGTCACCCATTTCTGATTCGGCTTTTCGGCTTCGAACCGACGAGCCAAGGTATTGGGTGAGATTTCTCCCATCGGCCCTTTATATGCTCTGTATTTCTTGGGTCGCACCGTGCATTTGAGCCCCAACGCTCCCATCAATCGTCGTACCGTTTTACCGTTGATCTGTAGTCTTTCTTTGCGCAGTTCCAGCGTCATACGGCGGTAGCCCAGGCGCCCTTTATGCTCTTCCTGAAGGCTCTGGATCGAGGCTTTGACTGAGACGAAGCGGTCCGCAACGCCCATGACCTTGAGTTGGTAGTAGTACGTGCTTCGCGCCAGCCCTAGCAGTTTGAGCAGGTCCGCCAGCGGAAAGTTTTGTCTCAGCTCAGTGACTATTCGAGCTTTTTCTTCGCTTCGTTCTCCCGCCTGATCACCGCCTCGCCTAACTCTCCAAGCTTTTTTAGGTAGGCGTTCTCCATGCGCAAATACTGAAGTTCATCCAGCAGGGCTTTGTGCGCAAGCTCCTCTTTTGTAAGGGGGGCGGCAGATTTACGCAGTTTGGCAGGTGGCTTTGGCATAGCGGTATTCAGTCCTTTTTTCCCTGAGGCCAGGGCTTCAATACCGCCACTGTAATACTGCTGCTGCCATCTGCCCACTTGGGTGGAGTCACCCAGGTTGAAAAGCGCCGCTGCGCGGCGCAAGGAGAGGGAGTCGCGCCACATGCGTTGCAGAACGGAAAACTTGAACAGCGCGCTGTAACGCCCACCGGCACTGCTCAGACTGGCCTCACCGTGCAGCCGGTAAGCCTCCACCCAACGGCGAAGCAAGGTGGGGTCCATTTGAAATTGAGCGGCGATACGGCGAAAACCCCGGCCTCGTTCAAGAAAAGCCGTAATGGCGGAAAGCTTGAACTGCGTCGTGTACTTGCTCATGAAAAAGCCCCAAGAGTTGGATAGGTGTCCAACTTTTGGGGCGCACTTCAGTAGATCAGAAACAAAAATGCAAACTGACACTCCGCAATCGGGGGCAAGCCCCCTCCCACAGTAAGGCGCTTCGATGTTGTTGCTGACAGCGGTGATCGAGCCCATGAAACACCGCTGACTCCATGCCCTGTAAGGACTCAATGTGGGAGGGGGCTTGCCCCCGATAGCGGTGTATCAGAAGCAAAAAGCAGACTGACACTCCGCAATCGGGGGCAAGCCCTGCCACAGTAAAGCGGTGTTAATCAGCGCTGAACTTGAACACGGTGTGTTGGGTGTAGGTCTGCCCGGGGTTCAAGCGGGTCGAGGCAAACTTGGGCTGGTTCGGTGCATCGGGAAAGTGTTGGGTCTCCAGGGTAAACCCGCTCCAGTGCAGGTACGTCTTGCCGGCTTTGCCCTTCACCGAACCGTCGAGGAAGTTGCTGGTGTAGAACTGCACGCCCGGTTCGCTGGTGTATAGCTGCAAGCGCCGACCGGATTCGGGGTCGTGGACTTCGGCAGCCAGTTGCTTGACGTCGCCTTGGGTGTCCAGGGCCCAGTTGAAGTCAAAGCCGCCTTGTTTCGGCTCGGCAAACTTGAGCTGCGGATGGTCTTCTTTGATGTGCTGACCGATAGGCGTCGGCTTGAGGAAATCCATCGGCGTGCCCTTGACCGGCGCCAGTTCACCGGTCGGAATCAACGTAGCATTCACCGGGGTGTAGTGGCTGGCATGCAAGGTCGCGACCTGCTTGAGGATATCGCCGTTGCCCGCACCCGCGAGGTTGAAGTAGCTGTGGTTGGTAAGGTTGAGCACCGTCGGTTTGTCGGTGCTGGCTTTGTAGTCGATGTGCAGTTCGTTCTTGTCGTTGAGGCGGTAGGTGACCTCGGTGGTCAGGTTGCCGGGGAAGCCCATCTCACCGTCCTTGGACAGGTAACTCAGCTTCACGCCGACCGAATCTTTGTCCTTGACCGGCTCGGCTTTCCACACCTGCTTGTCAAAGCCCTGGGCGCCGCCATGCAGCGAGTTGGGGCCGTCGTTGAGGGGCACTTGGTAGCGCTTGCCGTCCAGTTCGAAAGCACCGCCGGCCAGGCGATTGCCGAAGCGTCCGATGGTGGCGCCGAAAAACGCGGTACCGCTCTGATAGCCTTGCACGTCGTCGAAGCCCAGCACCACGTCGTCGACCTTGCCGTGCTTGTCCGGCACTTTGAGCGACTGCAGCACGCCGCCGTAGGTGATCACCGTGGCTTGCATGCCGTGGCTGTTGCGCAGGATGTACTGTTCGACCGGCGTGCCGTCGTTGGTTTTACCGAAGGGTTTGTGCTCGCTGGACAAGCCGGCCGCCTGAACGCCGCCGCTGGCGATCAGCATCGACAGCGCCAGGCCGGAGAGCAGGTATCGAGGGTGCTTCATGATCGAACTTCCTTTTGTTGTTTTGAGTGGAATAGTTCTACTAATGGCGATATTTTGTCGTTATGACAGCGAATTTATAGCCTTTAACCGTCGTTTCGTAAAATAAAATAAGACTAATTAAGCGAGGCATCACTGTATGAGTACTGAGCACGCCGTTTACCCCGACCTCAAGGGCAAGACTGTATTGGTGTCTGGGGGCGCCTCCGGGATCGGCGAATTCATGGTTCGCGCGTTTGCCGCCCAAGGTGCCAAGGTCGGTTTTGTGGATCGCGCGCAAAGCCAGGGCGAACGCCTGGCGGCGCTGTTGAGTTCACGCGGGGACGCGGTGGAGTTTGTCTGCTGCGACATCACCGACGAGATCGCCTACAAGGCCGCCATCGGACGCTTCGAACAGTCCCTCGGCCCGATCACCGTGTTGGTCAACAACGCTGCCAACGATGTGCGTCACACCCTGGAAGAAGTTGACTCGGACACCTTCGACCGGCTTATCGCGGTCAACCTCAAGCACGCGTTTTTTGCGGCCAAGGCCGTGGTGCCGATGATGAAAAGCGCCGGCAGCGGCTCGATTATCAACCTGGGTTCGGTGGGTTGGATGATGGCCTCCGCCGGCTACCCGGTGTACGCCGCCAGCAAAGCTGCCGCCCACGGCATGACCCGTGCCCTGGCCCGCGAGCTGGGCCCGGACCGCATCCGCGTCAACACCCTGGTGCCGGGCTGGGTGATGACCGAAAAACAGCTGGCCATGTGGGTCGATGACGCCGCCAAGGACCTGATCGCGCGCAGCCAGTGCCTGCCCGGCAGCGTACTGCCGGAACATATCGCCAATATGGCGCTGTTCCTGGCCTCCGACGCGTCGGCGATGTGTTCGGCGCAGAACTTTATTGTCGATGGCGGCTGGGTCTGAGCCGAACACTGCAGTTCAGACAACCCAGATCAATGTGGGAGGGGGCTTGCCCCCGATGAAGGTGGGTCAGCTAATGCATCAGTGACTGACCCACTGCCATCGGGGGCCAGCCCCTTCTCACATTTGAACTGCGGCGCTTAGGCGATCGGGTAACGCTTGAACGCCGGATGCTGCTCCAGCCGCTCGGCATGCCGTTGCAGGTTGGGAAACGCATCGGCCTTGACCACCGAGGCCACCGTGAACTGACTGAACGACCAGGCAACGGCGGCTGTAATCGACGCCTGGGTCAGCGCTTCGCTGTCCTCCAACTGCTTGTTTAGCAACCCATAGGCTGCGAGCAACTGCCCACTGACGCGTTCGAGCCACGGCGCGTGCAGCTTCTCGGCCGGGCGCAAGTTGTGCTCATAAACGATCTGCACGCTTTTCTCACAAGCTGCCAGGGCCAAGCCAAGGATGTGCAGGTCGCGGGCAAGTGCGCCAGGCGGCTGGGGCAACAACTTCCTGTCAGCCGGGGCCAGGGTTTCGAGGTACTCCAGGATCAGGCTGGAGTCCATCAACACCGTGCCATCGTCCAGCACCAGGGTCGGGGCCTTGACCACCGGATTGATCTGCGCAAATTCGTCGAACGTGCGGAACACGGACAAGGGCTCATGCACAAAATCTACCCCGTACAGATCCAGAGAAATGGCGACGCGGCGTACGTAGGGCGAGTCGAGCATACCGATCAGTTTCATGAAGCCTCCATTGCTGTCAGGGTGATGGGTTTGGAGATTAAGGTTCCTCGGTCGCACCGCGCAATGCTTGCATGGCTCAGTCGGTCGACGAGGCATGCCTTATGCCGGGCTTCTGAAACCTTGGCGGCTGGCGCCCGGCGGTTGCCCGGTGATGCGTTTGTAGGCGCGACTGAAAGCGGCCTGTGAGGTATACCCCAGGCGGTACGCCACCTCTTCGATGGGCAGGCGCTCCAATGTCAACCATTGACTGGCCAGGCGCATGCGCAGTTCGGTTACGTAACGCAGCGGTGGCACCCCCAGGGTGGCTTGGAAACGGTCCGCGAACACCGAGCGCGAGGTATGACACTGCGCCGCCAGCTCGGCCACGCTCCAGTCTCGGCCCGGTTGCTGGTGCAGGGCGAGCAGGGCGCCCGCCAGGCGGTTGTCGCGCAAGGCGGCTGCCAGGCCCGACGCATTGGCGCACGCACATTCGACCCAACCGCGCACGATCATCGCTGCCACCACATCGGCCAGACGCGCCAGGATGCCGGCATAGCCGATGCGGGCGCTGGATACTTCGCGCTCCATCACTGCCAGGATCGGCATCAGGCCGGGGTAACGCTGGCCGCCGGCGTCGATCAGCATCAAGGCCGGCATCAGGTTGCCCAGGCCCTGGATGCTGTCGAGTTCGAACTCCATGCAGGCGCTGAACAGCAGGGTATTGGCAGGCTCATCGGGCGAGGCGTTGACGGCACACACGGTATCGCCCAGCGATGCTGCGTCGAAGCTGGCGATGTCCTGCACGGGGGCATCCGGTTGGGATAACAGCGCATGCGCGCCACCGTGGGCGATAAACACCGCATTTCCCGCCGACAGTTCAAAGAGGCTGCCGTCCTCCATTCGCAAGGTCGCGCAGCCGGCGGCCAGGAAATGGAAATACGCGTGACCCGGTTTAGCCGCAAAGCCGATACCGAACACCGGCCCGGCCTGGATGCGCCGGTATTGCACGCCGCGCAGGCGCATGCTGCGCAGCAGTTCGTTGATCAGTTCGGAAGACAGCGTGAACGCGGTGTCGGTTGGCATCGGGGTTTCGGTCAAAAAGTTAAGGGTTTGAATCATAGATCATCCAGATGGCGATACCTAGACTGATCGTCTCGCTAAAGCCTGAGGATGTCTTGTGATGAATGATTGTGTGTCCCACGCCCCTGTCAATTGCGGGGTTGAACCGAGCACTCCGGCCTGGATGGCGGTGTTTTCCCTGGCGATGGGGGTGTTCGGCCTGCTCACGGCCGAATACCTGCCGGCCAGCCTGCTAACGCCGATGGCCCTGGATTTGGGCGTGTCGGAAGCGTTGGCTGGCCAAGCAGTCACGGTCACCGCGGTGGTGGCTTTGTTCGCCGGGTTGCTGGTGCCCGGCCTGACGCGCGGCATCGACCGGCGCCTGGTGCTGTTGGGGTTCTCCACGCTGATGATTGCGTCCAACCTGCTGGTGGCGTTCTCGTCCAGCCTGGTGGTGCTGTTGTTGATGCGCATCCTGCTGGGTATTGCCCTCGGCGGGTTCTGGAGCATGGCGGCGGCCGTGGCGATGCGCCTGGTGCCGGCCGCGTCGCTGCCGCGCGCCCTGTCGATCATCTTCAGCGGCATTGCGGTGGGTACTGTCGTCGCCGTTCCGCTGGGCAGCTATCTTGGCGGTCTGTATGGCTGGCGCAGCGCATTTATCGCGGCTGCGGCTGTGGGGGTGGTCACCCTGGCGTTCCAGTTCATCACGCTGCCACGCCTGGCCCCCAATGGCACGGCGCGCCTGCGCACCGTGTTGGAGGTGCTGTTGCGCCCGGGCATTGCCATCGGCATGTTCGGCTGTGTTCTTGTGCATACCGCACATTTTGCGCTGTTCACCTATATCCGACCGTTTCTGGAAAGCACCACGGGCGTCGGGACCCAGGGCCTGGCGCTGATGTTGCTGGGGTTCGGCGCGGCGAATTTCGTCGGTACGCTGCTGGCCGGCGGGTTGCTGGTACGTAACCCGCGCGGCACGTTGGTGCTGATGCCGGTATTGGTGGGGGTTGCGGCGTTGGCCCTGGTGTTGCTGCCCGCGTCATTGCCTGGTCAAGCGATGCTGCTGGCGCTGTGGGGGATGGCCTTCGGTGGTGTACCAGTGGCGTGGTCGAACTGGGTGGCCCGTGCGGTTCCCGATCAGGCGGAAAGTGCCGGTGGCATGGTGGTGGCGTCGGTGCAATCGGCAATCGCGGCGGGCGCCGCTGGCGGGGGCGCAATGTTCAGTGTCACGGGTATCGGCGGCGTATTTCTGGGCGCGGGTATTTTGATGTTACTGGCCGCATTGTTGATCGCACTGCGTGTGCGGGTGCCCGTGCATAACGCGCAGGGGAGTGTGACGCACCCCCGGTCTTTGGTTTAGTCTGACGCGCTCAGTTGATAGCCAATGCCTCTGGAGCCGTAAGCATGACCGACTACGTACCCCCTAAAGTCTGGACCTGGGACACCGAAAGCGGCGGCACCTTCGCCAGTATCAATCGGCCGATTGCCGGCGCGACCCATGACAAGGCACTGCCGGTGGGCAAGCACCCGCTGCAGTTGTATTCCCTGGCCACGCCCAATGGGCAGAAGGTCACCATCCTGCTGGAAGAGTTGCTGGCCCTGGGGCACAGCGGCGCGGAATACGACGCCTGGCTGATCAAGATCGGTGACGGCGATCAGTTCGGCAGTGGCTTTGTCGAGGTCAACCCCAATTCCAAGATCCCGGCGCTGATGGACCACAGCGGCCCCGAGCCGATTCGCGTGTTCGAGTCCGGCGCGATCCTGCAGTACCTGGCCGAGAAATTCGGCGCGTTCTTTCCCTCTGAGCCTGCGGCGCGGGCTGAATGCCTGTCGTGGTTGTTCTGGCAGATGGGCAGCGCGCCGTACCTGGGCGGTGGCTTCGGGCATTTCTATGCCTATGCGCCGAGCAAGATGGAGTACCCGATCAACCGTTTCGCCATGGAAACCAAGCGTCAACTGGACGTGCTCGACAAGCGCCTGGCGGTGAGCGAGTACATCGCCGGCGATCAATACACCATCGCCGATATCGCCATTTGGCCTTGGTATGGCGGATTGGTGAAAGGTCGTCTGTATGAGGCAGCAGAGTTTCTGTCGGTGCATGAATACAAACATGTGCTGCGTTGGGCGGACGCCATTGATGCGCGCCCGGCGGTGCAACGTGGGCGGCGGGTGAATCGGGTCTCGGGCGATGCACAATTGCCCGAACGCCATGACGCGAGTGATCTGGACTGAAGGCCAACACGGTAGGAGGGCAAGCCGCTCCTACCGTTACAGGGTCTTCGCTGTGACTTACCGGATCACGGTGGTGGATTCACTGCGGCTGGCGATCCTCAGCCCGCCCAAGACCTGAGCAGCCACGAAAGGCACGCCATCGTCGCCGCTCTCAAAAGCCCCGGCGGCAACATCCGCCTGGCCGCCCGGCAACTGAACGTGTCCCGGGGCGGGCTGTACAACAAGATGAGTCGGTTCGGGCTGAATGCTGCAGATTTTCGCGGTGCATAAATGTGGGAGGGGGCTTGCCCCCGATAGCCGTAGGTATCTGCACAACGTTGGCTCAACGCTAAAAGCGCGGCGGATAGGGCTGTCGTGATGAGCGGGCTTATCCCGCGCTGGGCTGCGCAGCAGCCCCAAAATCAGCCTCTACAGAGTGTCTGATACACCGCGATCTTCTTGACTGGGGCTGCTGCGCAGCCCAACGCGGGACAAGCCCGCTCGCCACAGGGAGATTTGTCAGGGTCTGAAAGGTTGCGTAGATACCCTTGCCCCGATAGCGGAGTGTCAGTTGACATCTACTTACCTGATCCACCGCCATCGGGGGCAAGCCCCCTCCCACATTTTCTAACCGCATTTCAGGCAGTTGATGGAGCGATCCACAGTGGTTTTGGCAATTTCCAGCAAATGCCACACCGCCAAGATCTTCGCCCGCTCCGGGCTTTCCAGTTGCTCTCCACAATCCAACGCAGTCGCCGACGCACTGTCGAGCAAACTGGCGGTGTAGAGCAGGGCATCTTCAAAACTCAGGTCTTCGTTGACGGAGTGAATGCCTTGGGTGGGGAGATAGTGATCGATGGCGCGGTTGAAGGCGGCGCGGTCTTTGGCGGGATCGAAGGGTGGGTCGGGTACGACTTTATTCATTGTGCAACTCCTATTGAGCTAAGGAGCTACCGCCAACGCTGCTAAACGAGGGTGGCAGCTGTACGCGGGTTAGCAGACCGGTCAATAGGAAAACCAGCGCACCCGAAGGTGCCCCGCGCACAGCCACCATAAACGCAGATGTGAACCGTGTGCCTATTGACGTCAGGCTGCTAAACCCGATCACTGATGAGCAGTGACGGACCGCAGACTAGCCACCGATTCCAGCAGGCACAAGGCGGCCAGGATTGTCTAGGAAACGTCCTGCAATTAAAAGGGACCGGCCTTGCTGGCCCTTTACAAACCATGACAAAACGCCAGCTGCCAACAATGAAACGCAGTCGATGTGGGAGGGGGGGCAAGCCCCCTCCCACATAAGATTTATGCCGGGTTGAGACGGGTGTTATATCAACTCAGCAGCCCGGTGCTGACGGCCACAATCAGGAACGCCCCCAGCAGCGCGCGGTAGATCACGAAGGGCCAGGTGGAGAACCGCTCCAGGAATTTCATCAGGCCCCAGATCGCGAAGAAGGCCGAGACACTGGCCACCACCAGCCCGAACAGCAAATGCGGCCAGGCATGGGCAGGCAGCTCGGCGTGCAGCAGCACCCACAGCTCCTTCAACCCCGCCAGGGCAATGGCCGGCAGGCCCAGCAGGAAGGAAAAGCGCGCGGCTTCTTCGCGTTTGAAGTTGAGGAACAGCGCCGCAGTGAGGGTCGAGCCGGAACGCGATACGCCCGGAATCAACGCGCCAATCTGCGCGACACCGACGATCAGCGCATCCCGCAGGCGCATCTGGCTGACCTCACGGGTATGCCGGGCTCGCAGCTCGGCCGCCGCCAGTAGCACCGCCATCACCACACAGGAAATCCCGATCACCATCAGTCCGCGCAGCGGCGAGTTGCAGGCGTTCAGGGTCGAGGACAACGCCAGTCCGGCGATGCAGATCGGCACCGTCGCCAGCACAATCGCCACCGCCAGCTTGAACCACGGGCTGTCGTAGTCGCCCTGGCGTACTGCACCGATGCTGCCGCTGACCACCTGGCGCACATCGCGCCAGAAGTAGCTGACCACCGCCGCCAGCGCCGCCAACTGCATGGCGGCGGAGAACGCCGAGCCGGGGTCTTGCCAGCCGAGCAGGGCGGGTACCACGCGCATATGAGCCGTGGAGGACACCGGCAGCAGCTCGGTAATGCCCTGGATCACGCCCAGGATGAAAATCTGCAGGTAATCCAGGGAGGCGAAGCCCACATCCAGGCCGGCGGTACAAACGTTGGTCAAAGTGCGTGTCCTTGAAAAAGTGGCGAACCGGCGAAGTCTATTCGAAATGTTTCGAGAATTTGGCCGAGGCCATGGCTAACTGCGATCCGTTCAGCCAGCAGAAAGGTTCGCCGCGCGCTTGGCCCCTGCCGGGGTTTTGTGAACAATGGCGCCCTGTTTTTTTCTGACTGAGCGCCCTATGCCTGAAACCACCGTGGAATTGATCCAGACCGGCCCCGAAGAGGCCGAGTTGATCCGCAATCTCTACCAGTACTACGCCTACGAGTCGTCGGACTGGGAGCAGGAAGATGTCGAGGCCGATGGCCGTTTTTACATTCACGACGAACACTTGGCCCGCTATTGGCAAGACCCGCGCTGGAGCGCCAACCTGCTGTTGGTGGACGGCTATATCGCCGGCTTCCTGCTGATCGAAGACAGCGAGCTGCCCGGCATCGACGCGCTGGAGCTGGCTGACCTGTTTATTCTCAAGCGCTACCGCCGCAAAGGCATCGGCCGCGCCATTGCCAACCAGGTGCTCTGCAGCGGCCAGACAAATTGGCTGGTGCGCTTTTATGATCAGGATGAAGTGTCACAGGCGTTCTGGCGCACGGTGCTGGATAACCTGCCACGCCCAGTGCAGATGCTTGAGCTGGATGACGACCCGCAACTGCTGAGCTTTTTGATTACCCGAGCGGCGCTGCATTAAACGCCTGTTGCATCGCCTGGGGAGGCTGGCCGAACGCCCGTAGAAACGCCTGGCGCATGCGCTCGCGATCACCGAAACCGGTCTCGCGGGCCACCACTTCCACCGGGTGCCGGCTGGTTTCCATCAGCGCCCGCGCGGCTTCCACCCGCAGGGCTTCGATCGCCTTGGCCGGGGTTTGCCCGGTTTCCTCGCGGAACACTCGGCTGAACTGGCGCGGGCTCAAGCGCGCCACATCGGCCAACGCCTCCACGGAGAGGTCATGGGTCAAGTTCTCGCGGGCGTAGGCCAGGGCCAACTGCACGCGGTCGGATTTGGGGTCCAGTTCCAGCAGCGCCGACAGTTGCGACTGCTCGCTGCCACGGCGCTGGGCGATCACCAGTTTGCGTGCGATGCGCCGGGCGAGGTCGCTGCCCAGGTCGTTTTCCACCATGGCCAAGGCCATGTCGACGCCAGCGCTCATGCCGGCGCCGGTCCAGACCTGGCCGTCCACCACAAACAGTTTGTCGTCTTCCAGGCGGATGTCCGGGTAGCGCTTGCGAAAGGCCGGCGCGTGAATCCAGTGGGTGGTGGTGCGCTTGCCCGCCAGCAGGCCGGCCTCGGCCAGCACGAAGATGCCCATGCACAGCGAGGCCACGCGTCGTGATTGCGCGGACGCGGCCTTGACCATGTCCAGCAGGTTGGCTTCCGGCAGGCGGAATTCCAGGTAACCGCTGACGATCAGCGTGTCGTAGCCCTGGGGACGAATCGGCGAGGTGTTTACCGAAAAGCCCTGGGACGTCATCACCGCGCCGCCGCTTTCCGATACCAAGTGAAACTCATAGGCCGGCTCGCCGCGCAGCAGGTTCGCGCACTCGAACACCGAACCCAGGCTGAGGCTCAGGGACTGGAAGTTCGGGTAAACCATCAGCGCAACGCTGTGCATCGTCATTCTCCAAGGGGCGCGGGAGGGGGGATTGTCGGCGTGTACCGGGTAAACGGCAACTGGCGTGGATGGCATGTCCGGAATCCTTGCGGATCTGACATTGTGGGCATCCGGCCTGCCTCCTACCATGGCTCCACGCACTAGACGACTGGTCTAATCGGCAGGAGTGAAGCATGAGCAACCCTAGTAAAGACGCACGCCAGATGATTCTGCAAACCGCGCAAGCGATTGTCGGGCGCAAGGGTTTTTCCGCGGTTGGGCTGACCGAAATCCTGCAGGCCGCCGATGTGCCCAAAGGCTCGTTCTATCACTACTTCGATTCCAAGGACGCGTTCGGCGTGGTGTTGCTCGACACCTACTTCGACCATTACGTACTGGGCATGCAGCAACTGTTCGACCAGCCGGGGCTGAGCCAGCACGCCAAATTGATGCGTTATTGGCAAGCCTGGATCGACAACCAGACCGGCTGCACCGATGCGGGCAAATGCCTTGCCGTCAAACTCGGTGCCGAGGTGTCAGACCTTTCAGAGCCGATGCGTCTGGCGTTGCAACGCGGTACGTCGCGCACCATCGATTTACTCGGGGTAGCGCTGCAACGTGGCATCGACGACGGCTCCCTCAGCTTTACGCAGCACCCGCAGCACCTGGCCCAGCGTCTTTATGCGTTGTGGTTGGGCAGCAGCGTCATGAGCAAAATCACCCGTACATCGGCGCCGTTCGATGCGGCGCTTGGGTTGACCCAGCACCTGTTGGGCGGCCCCGAACACACTGACATTCACACCGATCGAGGCACTGGAAAATGAAAGTATTAATGGTACTGACCTCTCACGACCAGCTCGGCGATACCGGGCGCAAGACTGGCTTCTGGCTCGAAGAGTTTGCCGCGCCGTATTACGTGTTCAAGGACGCCGGCGCCGAGCTGGTGCTGGCATCCCCAGCCGGTGGCCAGCCGCCGCTGGACCCGGTCAGCGATGCACCGGATGCGCAAACCGAACAGACCCGCCGCTTCGCCGCCGACCCGGCCGCGCAACAGGCGCTGGCCAATACGGTCAAGCTGGATTCGGTGAACGCCGCCGATTTCGACACGGTGTTCTACCCAGGCGGCCACGGCCCGCTGTGGGACCTGGCGGAGTCGCCGACCTCCATCGCACTGATCGAGGCCTTCGAGCGCGCCGGCAAGCCCATCGGTTTTGTCTGCCACGCACCGGGGGCGTTGCGCCACGTCAAGGCGGTCAATGGCGAGCCGCTGGTCAAGGGCCGTCGCGTCACCGGTTTCTCCAACTCCGAAGAAGCTGCCGTGGGCCTGACCGAAGTCGTGCCGTTCTTGATTGAAGATGAGTTCAAGACGCTCGGCGGCCACTACCAGAAGGGCGCCGACTGGTCGTCCTTCGTGCTTGAGGACGGGCTGTTGATCACCGGCCAGAACCCGGCCAGCTCTGCCGATGTGGCCAAGTCCCTGCTGAAACTCACCGCTTAAGTTAACCCCCCTGCGCTGTATTCATTGGCGACTCCAACGAGTCGCCAATGCTTCTGCTCGCCTCGAATTTGGAATATCGCAATGACTGACAGTCTCTTGAACACCCCGGTAAAACTCGGGCATCACACCTTGAACAACCGCGTCGTGCTGCCACCCCTGACCCGCCAGCGCAGCGCGCAACCGGGCGACATCCCCACCGCGCTGATGGCCGAGTATTACCGCCAGCGTGCCAGCGCCGGCTTTATGGTCAGCGAAGGCACCCAGATCGAACCGCGCGGCCAGGGCTATGCCTGGACGCCGGGTATCTACTCACCGGCCCAGATCGATGGCTGGCGCAAAGTCACCGATGCGGTGCACGCCGACGGCGGGGTGATCTTTGCCCAGCTCTGGCATGTGGGCCGCGTATCCCATAACGCCTTGCAACCGGACGGTGCGGCACCGGTGGCACCCTCCGCGCTCCCGGCCTTGCAGGCCAAAGCCTTTATCCAGACCGGCCCGGGCGTCGGCGAGCTGAAGCAACCGCCGGTGCCGCGCGCCTTGAGCGCGCTGGAAATCGAAGAATTAGTCGCACAGTACGCCCAAGCGGCCCGCAATGCGCTGGACGCCGGCTTCGACGGCGTGGAGATCCACTCGGCCAACGGTTACCTGGTCAACCAGTTCATCTCGGCCCATTCCAACACCCGCGACGACAAATACGGCGGCTCGCTGCACAACCGCCTGCGCTTCCTGCGCGAGATTGTCGAAGCGGTGTGCAAAGTGGTCGGCCCGGAACGCCTGGGCGTGCGTTTTTCGCCGCTGTTCAGCGGCACCGATCAGGACCGCGTGTACATCGGCCTGGTAGAAGAAGACCCCCATCACACCTACATCGAAGCGATCAAGGTGCTGGAAGAATCGGGGATTGCCTATGTGTCCATCGCCGAAGCTGACTGGGACAACGCGCCGGACCTGCCCGACACCTTCCGCGAAGCGGTACGCAGCACCTTCAGCGGCCGCATCATCTACGCCGGGCGCTACACCGCCGAACGCGGCGAGCGTCTGGTGCAGGCGGGGTTGGCGGATTTGATCGCGTTCGGACGGCCTTTTATCGCCAACCCGGACCTGCCCCAGCGCCTGTTCAATGGCTGGCCGTTGAACCCGCTGCGGGAAGAGGGAATGTACGGTGGCGGTGAGGCGGGCTATATCGACTATCCCACCTACCTCAGATAATCACTCGGACAATGTGGGAGGGGGCTTGCCCCCGATAGCGGTAGGACAGTCACAGCATCATTGACTGACCCACCTCTATCGGGAGCAAGCCCCCTCCCACATTGATTTGTAGTGTTTTTGAATCAGGCGACCTGCAACACAATCTTGCCGATATGATCGCCGCCTTCCATCCGCGCATGGGCCTGGGCGGCGTCGGTGTAGGGGTAGACCTTGTCGATGATCGGCAGGCAGCGCCCGGCGGTGAGGACCGGCCAGATGTACTCGCGCAGTTGCTCGGCGATGGCGGCTTTTTCCGCGCCGGTGCGTGCGCGCAGCAGGGAACCGGTAATCACCGCGCGCTTGGCGAGGATGCTCAGCAGGTCCACGTCATGGGCCTTGCCGCCGCCGAGGAAGCCGAGCATCACCAGGTGCCCGTCCATGGCCAGGGACTTGAGGTTATTGTTCAGGTACGAGGCGCCCATGATGTCGAGGATCACATCTACGCCATGGCCGTCGGTCTGTTGGGCGATGACATCGGCGAAGTCCTGCTCGCGGTAATTGATCGGTTCGGCGCCGAGTTTGGCGATGGCCGCGCATTTGTCGGCGCTGCCGGCGGTAGCGAACGCCTGGATGCCAAACTCGCGGCACAGCATCAGCGCGGTGGTGCCGATACCGCTGGTGCCGCCGTGGATCAGCACGCGCTGGCCGGTATGGGCATCGCCCAGGCCGAACAGGTTGGCCCAGACGGTGAAGAAGGTTTCCGGTACGGCGGCGGCCTGGATCCAGTCCATGCCTTCGGGGATCGGCAACGCCTGGCCGGCCGGAACCGCGCAGAACTGCGCATAACCGCCGCCGTTGGTCAGCGCGCAGACCTTGTCGCCGATGGCGTATTCGCTAACGCCGTCGCCTAGCGCCACCACTTCCCCAGCCACTTCCAGCCCGGGGATCGGGCTCATGCCCGGTTTCATCGGGTACTTGCCGGCGCGTTGCAGAGCGTCGGGGCGATTGACCCCGGCGGCGTGCACACGAATCAGAATCTCACCGGGGCCAGCCTTTGGCACCGCCGCCTGACGTGGTTGCAACACCTCGGGGCCACCGGGGGTGGTGATTTCGATCAAGGTCATTTCTTTTGGGAGTGTCATTCGAACGTTCCTGCAGCGATGAGCGTATGGGGTGGGACCGCGCCAAGCGGCCGGCGGTTCAGCGCGCGACGGTGAGCAGGTCAGCACAAGGCTGCAAGCGTGGGTGTGCATCTGCCCGCACCATCGGTGGCACCAAAAGACCAACGAACAGGAAGCATATATGAATGACGGCAAAAACCAGGACTTCGGGCTGCTCTTTTTGCGCGTGAGCGGGGCGCTGTTTCTGCTGTGGGTGCATGGTTTGCCCAAGGTGCTGCACTACAAGGAACAACTGACGCTTATCGAAGACCCGTTCCACCTCGGTGCCCACGTGACCCTCGGGCTGGCGATTTGCGCCGAGGTGCTGTGCCCGCTGCTGATCGTGGCCGGGGTGCTGGTGCGTCTGGCGTGCCTGCCGATCATTGCCGTTTTGGTGATCGCCATGCTGGTGGTGCATCCGGAGTGGACGCTATTGGAGGGCCAATTCGGCTGGCTGCTGCTGATCATCTTCACCAGTCTTCTGATCGCCGGGCCTGGGCGGTTGGTGGTGGGCCAGCGTTTCTCTTGAGCAAAAAAAGGCCGGGCAAGCCCGGCCAAAACGAGAGGGTGTTTCAGCGGCTCAGGAACGCCAGCAGGTCTTCATTGAGTGCCTGGGCGTGGGTCACGGCAAAACCGTGGGGGGCGTCTTTGTACACCTTCAGCTCGGCGCCCTTGATCATCTCGGCGGCCACCTTGCCGGTGGTTTCGAACGGCACGATCTGGTCACCGTCGCCGTGGATCACCAGGGTCGGTACATCGACCTTGGCCATGTCGGCGCGGAAGTCGGTTTGCGAGAACGCGCTGACGCAGTCCACGGTCGACTTGAGGGACGCCAGCATGGCGATCTGCAGGGTCTGCGACAGCACGCCGTCGGAGACGGTCTGGCCTTTGTTCAGGCCGAAGAACGGCGTGTTGAAGTCCGCGATAAATTGCGCGCGATCCTTGAGCAGGCCGGCCTTGATTCCGTCGAACACTTCAGCCGGCACGCCCTGCGGGTAATCCGCAGCCTGGCCGAAAATCGGCGTGACCGCGCCCAGCAACACCAGGCCGGCAACCCGCGCGCTGCCGTGGCGCCCGATGTAGCGCGCTACGTCGCCGCCGCCCATGGAGAAACCGACCAGCGTCACGTCGCGCAGGTCCAGGTGTTCGATCAGTTGCGCGATGTCATCGGCGAAGGTGTTGTAGTCGTTGCCGGTCCACGGCTGGTCGGAGCGGCCGAAACCACGGCGGTCGAAGGCGATGGTGCGGTAGCCGCGACTGCTGAGGTATTCCATCTGGTATTCCCACATATCGGCATCCAGTGGCCAGCCATGGCTGAACAACACGGGCTTACCGCTGCCCCAATCCTTGTAGTAGATCTGGGTACCGTCTTTGGCAACGAATGTGCTCATGGAAAACTCCTGGGTGGGTGAAAACCGTCACTATTGGGGTAAAGCGAATGGGCGGCTTGTACGCCTGTGCTTGCTTGAGGGTCACCAACTGAACTTGAGTTCGACCCCCAGGTAGTTGCTGTCATCGCCACCGGCGTCGCGCAGGGTTTGCCCGACCTGATAATGCACCGCCTCCACGGCGCCGCTGAGGTTGCCGGTAAAGGCATAGTCGGTGCGCAGTTGTGCATAGGCCCCGGTCCAACGCTCGCCCTGGCCCGCAGTGCCGGCGACCGGCAGGTTGGGCTGAGTGTAGACCGCGTCCTCGGTGGTCTGGCGCCAGAGCAAGCCGATGGCGGTTTGCACGCTGAGCTTGTCGATCGGCTTGACGGTGATGGACGGCTTGACGTGGATCAGGTTGCTGTACCCGGTGTAGCCGGCCAGGGAAAAATAATAGCCATTGGGGAACAGCGGGTTGAACGTACCGAGCGTGCCGTCACCGCTCTTGCGGTCGCCCGAGGCGATGTCCAGTTGCAGACCGATGCGCGGCTTCCAGGCCAGGCTGTCGAACGTGTAGCCAGTGCGGCTACCACCGGCCCAGGCGCGAATATCCTTGCTGCCCACCGCGCCGCTTTGCAGCATCCCTTCGATGTCCCAGTCAAACCCCATGGCCGCGCCGCCCAGGCGTGCGTCGAACAGGTGGCGGGTTTCGTCGCCGTCCGCGTCCAGGTAGTGCGCGGCGCTGCGTTCGTACACGCCGTAATAGGCCGACAGCTCATTCTTGCCGCCCACCAGGCGCTCCACCCGGAGTAAGTGAAAGCGCGCGTCGCTGTTCGACTTGTCGTCGAAGTGCCGGCCGTCCTGGTACTGCACCGGTTGGCTGGCGAGGCCGATAAAACGCCAGTCGGCGGTCTCCCAGTCGGCCCACAGCGCATCGAACGACTGGCGCACATTCGGCCCGTCCCGCGATGAGATAAAACGCTGCAGGTCGAAGGCAAAGTCCTGGCGCCCTACGCGAGCTTTCAGGGTGCCGCTGTCGAAGCGCTTCACGTATTCGGCGAACGCCAGGCGCAGGTCAACGCGGTTCTGGTCGGCCCCGCCCACTGTGGTTTTGTCGTAGGCCCGCACATCTTCAAGCTGGGTGAACAGCCGCCAGTGTTCGTTCAGGTGCAGGTCGGCGTGTACCTGAAAGCGCTGGATCAAATAGCGATCGCGGGCCACGTTCTTCACACCGAAACCGCTGGCGTCGTTCATCTCGAAGCGTTCGCGCAGCGTCGCGCCCAACGACAGGTAGGTGAACGGGTTGGCGCTGGACAAGGGTATGTACTTCAGGTTGTCCAACGGCTGCGTGCGCAGCGCCGGATCCTTGAGTACCGACCAGTCTTCCTGCCAGCGATTGGTCTTGATCGTCGGGCGCGCCGGCTGCGGGTCGGCGTGGACGCTGCCGACCAGCAGCGGCCACAGCACGGCCAGGCTCCAGCCCGTACGACGAATCATTGGGCCGCGTTGAGTTGGTGAATCTCGGCGACGTAGCCACCCGGGAATTCAACCAGTGCGCTGCGCCGGCCTTTGCCGTCGAACGTCGGCACCAGCACCTTGGCGCCGGAACCAGTGGCCTTGCCCAGGGTGGCGCTCAGGTCGGCGACTTGATAGCCGGTGGTTTCATGCCCGAACGGGTAGGGCAGTTGACCGTTGGTGACCAGCACCGCCATGCGCCCGAACGGCGACTCGATGTCCACGCGACGGTAGGTGCCGTTGGCCTGGCCCACCTCTACGCCGGGTGCGTGTTTGTCATCACCCAGAACTTTGCCGTGGGAAAACCCCAGAAAGGCTTTGATGAACTCATCGGCGCGGTCGGCGGACAGGTACACGCGGTTTTCCGGCACGGTCTGGAACGCGGCGTAGTCCGGGGTCTTGGTGTGCCAGTAAAGCTGCATGTTCACACCGCCTGGCCACTGCACCACGGCGTCGCGGCCGATGGGGTCGGGGAAGTCGCTGACGATCACCGCCGCGCCGTTTGCCCGCGCGGCCTTGAGCGCCACGTCCATGTCCTTGACCAGATAACCGTTGCGTTCCTGGCCGAAGGGGTGCGGGATCGGCGTGGTAAAGCCGAACAACGACACGGTGCCGGCCGGCGTCTGCAGCAATTGCGAAGTGGTGCTGCTCGGCACCGGCAACACGTTTACCACCACCTGGGGCGTGCTTTTCCCGCCGAAGGTGGCAAGAAAGCTCTGGGCAAACCGATCCACATCCGCCGGGGCGACGTACACATGGCTGGTGTCATATTGCGGCGCTACGGCCACGCTTGGTGTCGCCGCGAATGCGTTGCCCATCATTGCGCCGGCCAGCAGCGTGACTGCCAGGCTTGCCCTGATTGCTTTGTTAACCATGCCCATTCTCCAGCGTTCTAGATGATCGAAAGCCGTGAGGTTAGGCGCCGGTGCGCAGGGGGAATTGTACGGGCGTGCTCGGTTGAACGTTTCAGCGTCTATGCTAGTCCACTGACCTCCAACGTCAGATCACATAGGTGAACGAAATGGCCAAGACTTACAGCTACGCCGCTCGGGACTCCAAGGATTCGCTCAAGCCCTTTACCTTCGAGCGCCGCGCGCCAGGGGCGGACGATGTTCAGATCGACATCCTCTACTGCGGCGTGTGCCACTCCGATTTGCACACCGCGCGCAACGAGTGGAACAACACCCTTTACCCTTCGGTACCCGGCCACGAAATCGTTGGCCGCGTGACGGCGGTGGGCGCCAATGTGAAGAATTTCAAAGTCGGCGACCTGGCGGGCGTCGGTTGCATGGTCGACAGCTGCCAGCACT
This sequence comes from Pseudomonas rhodesiae, assembly GCF_013285305.1. NCBI lineage: Bacteria > Pseudomonadati > Pseudomonadota > Gammaproteobacteria > Pseudomonadales > Pseudomonadaceae > Pseudomonas > Pseudomonas rhodesiae. The sequence goes on from NZ_CP054205.1 coordinate 2,495,176, forward strand.
GTGCGTCGTGCGCCGAGGGCGAGGAGCAGTACTGCGAGAACGGCTTTACCGGCACCTACAATGGCCCGGTGTTCGGTGGTGAAAACACCTATGGCGGGTACTCGGACAACATCGTGGTCAAGGAGAAATTCGTGCTGCGCATCTCCCACGATGCCAGCAACCTGGCCGCCGTGGCGCCGCTACTGTGCGCCGGCATCACCACCTATTCGCCGCTGCATCACTGGAAGGTTGGGCCGGGCAAAAAAGTCGGCGTGGTCGGCCTTGGTGGCCTCGGCCATATGGCGGTGAAAATTGCCCACGCCATGGGCGCCCATGTGACTTTGTTCACCACCTCGCCGAACAAGCGCGAAGACGGCCTGCGCCTGGGTGCCGACCAAGTGGTGGTGTCGAAGAACCAGGACGAAATGGCCGCCGTGGCCAACAGCCTGGACTTCATCCTCAACACCGTGGCCGCGCCGCATAACCTCGATGCGTTCCTCAACCTGCTCAAGCGCGACGGCACCATGACCCTGGTCGGTGCCCCCGACAGCCCGCATCCGTCGCCGACGGTCTTCAACCTGATCTTCAAACGCCGCAGCCTGGCCGGTTCGCTGATCGGCGGTATCCAGGAAACCCAGGACATGCTGGACTTCTGTGCCAAGCATGGGATTGTCTCGGACGTGGAAATGATCGACATCCAGGGCATCAATCAAGCCTATGAGCGCATGCTCAAGGGCGACGTGAAGTACCGCTTCGTGATCGATATGGACAGCTTGAAAAAGGAAAGCCACGCGGCTTGAAATTCAATCTGCCAACCCCTCTAGACCCCCTGCCACAGGGGGTCTGATTGGCTCAAACAGTTATCGAATAACTCAAGGCCGCTGTGGTTTGACCGATGTGCCGAAGGTATTGCCCATGCGCACGCTGGTCGCTGCCGGGGTGGCCAGGCCCACTTTGTTCGGTGGGCGTTTTTCCACCCCGATGTTTTGCGCTTCACGGTTCTTGCTGGCCGCCTTCGCCGCCCGTGTGTCGTTGCCCATCTGCTGGCTCAAGCAGGCATAGTCGGGCGCTTTATACCCATCCACCGTCACCTCGGCGCAGCCATTGGCTGGGGGGGCGGCGGCGTGGGCAAGTGAGGCAAGTGTGGCGCACAGCAACAGGCTGGCAATGCACATCAAGCGTTTCATCGAGGGCCTCCTGGCGGGTCGTGGGCAATGGCCGGTCACGCTCGCCAGTCTAGTGCAGCGCGCCTTACGTCACCGTGATGTTTTTTTTGCTATCACCGTAACATCAGATTCATAAACTGGCCTCAGGATGACGGTTTTCTAGGGCGCGTCGACCGTGCAGCGAGGCAAAGCGTGGGGTGAACAAAGGGCCTGGCGGCGCGCTGTATGCGCCCTGGCCTTGCTTTGCCTGCTGGCCGGCGGCGTGGCCCAGGCCGATGCGCCACTGCTGACACTTAACCTGCCGGCGCAGGACCTGGAACACGCCCTGCAAGCCTACAGCCGCGCCACCGGCATGGCGGTGCTGGTGGACCGCGAGTTGACGCGGGGCCGGCGTTCCATCGCGGTGCGCGGGCGTTTCACCGCGCAGGACGCACTGGCGATGTTGCTGACAGGGAGTGGCCTGATGGCCCGTTATGCACGCAGCGATGCGTTTACCTTGCAGATCCCCGAGGTCAGCCCGCCGACGCCCACCCAAGGCGCGGCGGCGCGTCAGGCGGCGCGGATCAACAACAGTTATGCCACGGCCTTGCAACAGGCCATCGAGGCCAGCCTGTGTCGTTCGCCCCTGACCCGCCCCGGCAGTTTTCGTGCGCTGGTGCAGGTGTGGGTCAACCGCGATGGCCTGATCGAACACAGCCGGCTGGTCAGCTCCACCGGCGATGAACAACGCGATGACGCTCTGGTTCGCAGCCTGGCCGCTACCCGGGTCGAGCGCTCGGCGCCCAGTTCGCTGCGCCAACCGGTAACGTTGCTTTTAATGCCAGACACAACAGGAACACGCATGGAATGCACAGCAGCAAAAGGAGCCTGGAGCGGATGAAAGATACCGGGCACAGCACGATGGTCAGCTTGTTCCTGGCCTCCTATGAGGACTTCAAAGTCCGCCTGCGCAAGCGCCTGGGCTCGGAGGACCTGGCCAACGACGTGCTGCACGAAACCTACCTGCGGGTGGACCGCATGCAAGTACCGCCCAACCTGGCGCAACCCAACGCTTACCTGTACCGCATGGCCTTGAATATCGCCGCTGACCGCCGCCAGGCCGATGCACGCCTGCTTACCGGCAGCGAGGTGGAAGAACTGCTGCAAAGCGCCGATGAAGCCCAGGACCCGTCGCGGGTGGTGGGCGGCCAGAAAGAAATCCAGTCCCTGGTCAAGGCCCTCTACGAGCTGCCGGCGCGGCGCCGCAAGATCCTTATCGCCGCGCGCCTGGAAGAGGCGCCGCACCTGGAAATCTCCCAGCGTTTCGGCATTTCCACGCGCATGGTCGAGAAAGAAATCAAGGCTGCCCTCGGCCACTGTGCCAAGCGCCTGGAAAGAAAAGCGATTCAGCGGTTCGGTCCCGGCGCCGGAAAACCGTCTTAGTGTTGAGTCCCTGATAAAACCGTGAGTATGTGCGCGCTTGAATATTTTCCGCTTCCCCACCGCCCGGCAAACGCCTGCCGACCCTTTGCACGATGAAGCCCGCGACTGGCTGGCCCTGCTGACCTCGGGCCGCGCCACCGTGGCCGATGCCAAAGCGCTCAAAGCGTGGTGCGCCCAGAGCCCTGCGCATGCCCAGGCATTCGAACAGGCCAAAGGGTTGTGGCAGCACTTACGCGTGGCCGCCGAGCAGGCCGAGCGCCCACGGTCCATGGGGCGCCGTGCGTTTCTCGGCGGCGCGCTGGCGGCGTCGGCGGCGGCGTTTATGGTGCATGTCGGCGTGCCCGGTGGGTTGGCCGGGCTGACAGCGGATTACCGCACCGACGTCGGCGAGCAACGGCACGTGGCCTTGAGTGACGGGGTGAGCCTGGAACTCAACACCCAGACCCGCATCAGCCGGGTCGGGCAGGGCATCGAATTGCTTGAAGGCGAAGTGGAAGTCATCGCCCACGCCGCGCAGCCGCTCAAGGTCCAGGCCGGTGCCGGCTGGATCAGCGCGGCGCAGGCGCGTTTCAATGTGCGCCACACCGACCACAATGTCTGCGTGACCTGCCTGGACGGCGCGTTGTCGGTGGACGTTGGCGGACGCAACGTGCGCCTGGACAGCGGCCGGCAGCTCACCTATGGCGCCGCCGGCCTGGGCGAACCCCAGGCGGTGGACACCCAGGCCGTGGTGGCCTGGCGCGAGCAGGTGCTGGTGTTCAACAACGCCACCCTGGCCACTGTGGTCGATGAGATCAACCGCTACCGCCCGGGCATGCTGGTGCTGCTCAACAAACAACTCGGCCAGCGCCGCGTGCAGGCGCGTTTCAGCTTGCAGCAACTGGCCGGTGTGGCCCTGCTGATCCGCGATGCCTACGGGGCCAAATGCACGGAGTTGCCGGGTGGGGTGGTGTTGCTGAGTTGAGTGTTGGGTGATCCCTCTCTGACCCAGAGGAATTTAACTGTGGGAGGGCAAGTCTCCTCCCACCTTTTGAACTGTTGACACGTCCAGCTGTGGCAGCGGGCTTGCCCCCGATGGCGGCCTGACAGCCGACCCGGAGGTTGGTGGTGAGCAGGCTTGCTGTGGTGAGAGGGCTTGCTGTGGTGAGCGGGCTTGCCCCGCGCTGGGCTGCGAAGCAGCCCCATCCCAGGCGATGTGGTTTAGCTGACACACCGAGGTGCCTGGGTTTGGGGCCGCTTCGCAGCCCAGCGCGGGGCAAGCCCGCTCACCACAGAGTTATTTCCAGCCTTAAAACCTGTGTAGGGATCTATGGCTATCGGAGCCAAATGCACCTAGCCACCGGTTGGTGGCCCAGAGGAATTTAACTGTGGGAGGGGGCTTGCCCCCGATGGCGGCCTGACAGCCGACCAGGATGTTGGGGCAGATTGAGTACATATCCGTTGCCGCGGTCACGGCGGCTATGGGTTCCGCCTTTACGGCGGGTCACTTTTGGAAGAGCGCCAAAAGTAACCAAAAACGCTTTGCCCCACCACTCGGCACCTCGCCTAGGCTCGGTGTGCCCGTAATCCGACATTGATTTGGAGGGCCGCCGCCACGCGCCATCCATGGCGCGGGGCGGCTAAGCCGGCATCCCTGCCGGCTTACCCCCCAAATCAATGCCGAATTCCGGCCAGCGTGGTTAACGGGGCGCCTGAGATCAAAAGCAAAAGCAAGAGCAAGAGCAAGAGCAAGAGCGGCTCGCTTCGCATCGTGGTTAGGGTTGGTGGCTGCATATCTTCGGTGGCATAGCCTGAGAACATGAGGTTCTCGTGGTGAGCAGGCTTGCTGTGGTGAGAGGGCTTGCTGTGGTAATGGAATGGACGCCCCCTTCCTAACGGCATCTATGTGCCAAAGTTAAAGTGTTACCCACACTTAGCGGAAGGGAGCGTCCTCATGCAGCTTACGACTGTTTCGGTTGACTTGGCAAAAAACGTGTTTCAACTTCACGCGATCGATCAACAAGGAAAAACAGCGCTAAGGAAGCAGCTTAAACGTGAGCAGGTTGTCCCTTTTTTTGCCAACCTGGAGCCCTGCCTAGTGGGCATGGAGGCATGTGGCGGAGCCCACTATTGGGCAAGAAAACTGCAGGCACTTGGTCATACGGTCAAGTTAATGGCTCCGCAATTTGTGAAGCCCTACGTGAAGTCGAACAAAAACGATGTAGCTGACGCAGAAGCGATCTGTGAAGCCGTTACTCGGCCTAACATGCGCTTTGTGCCGATCAAGACGGTAGAGCAGCAAGCTATTTTGGCGGTGCATTGCGCACGGCAAGGGTTTGTAAAGGCCAGAACGGCACAAGCTAATTCGATTCGTGGGCTCCTTGGAGAATTTGGCGTGGTCTTGCCTCAGGGCATTCGACATATCGTCGAGCGTTTGCCGGATATTTTGGAAGATCATGAAAACGCTCTTCCTGGATCGTTACGCCAACTGATGCAGCGCTTGATGGAGCATTTCAAAGAGCTGGATCGACAGGTCGTCGAGTTGGAACGAGAGATTCAACAATGGCATCGCAGCAATGAAGGCAGCTGCCGCCTGGCAGAAATCCCAGGCGTTGGCCCGCTCACTGCAACCGCGCTAGTGGCGTCAGTGGGTGACGCGAAAAACTTCAGTAACGGTCGGCAAATGGCGGCATGGTTGGGGTTAGTGCCGCGACAACACTCCAGCGGAGGCAAGCCCACGTTGTTGGGGATCAGTAAACGGGGCGATGGTTATTTACGCACCTTGCTGATTCATGGCGCACGCTCGATGGTTCGAGTGGTGGAGAGCAAGACAGATCCTTCGGCGGATTGGCTGAAGGGGTTATTGGCTCGTCGTCACACCAACGTTGCTGTCGTTGCACAGGCTAATAAAACGGCCCGGATAGCCTGGGCATTATTGGCCCATGGCACCAAGTTCCGACCCGACTACACCCCCGACGTAACGGTGGCGTAGCCGGCCCGGTGAAATGAAAAAGTGATGCGTTAGAAGGAGTACTTCCAAGGTTGCTCAGGCGATCATGACGTGATGGCAAGACAGGTAGGACCGGGATCGGGTAACTCTGCCCTGCTCACAGCGCTTCGAGCGCGTTGTGGTGATAAGAGCCCGATCAGCGAATTCCATCAGGGACAGAGGCACCGCCTCACTTAAAGTCCGGATGTATGGCTGCAACCTTATCCCGTCTGTGTTTTCACGAATTGAGTGCTTGGCATACTGGGGGCGTCCATGTATGAGCGGGCTTGCCCCGCGCTGGGGTGCGAGCAGCCCCAAACCCAGGCACCTCGGTGTGTCAGTTAAACCACATCGCCTGGAATGGGGCCGCTTCGCAGCCCAGCGCGGGGCAAGCCCGCTCACCACAGAGTTATTTCAGCCTTTGAAACCTGTGTAGAGATCTATGGCTATCGGGGCCAAATGCACCGAGCTACAGGTTGGTGGCCCAGAGGAATTTAACTGTGGGAGGGTGCTTGACCCCGATGGCGGTGGGTCAGCCATACCTGTATCAGCTGACACGCCCTCATCGGGGCAAGCCGCCTCCCACAGTTTGCTCTTGCTGGGCAGAAACGCTACCGCAACGGCCCCACCACCTGGCGATAGCGTTCCACGCCTTGAGGTGTCTGCCTGACCAGTCGGATCTCCAGCCCCAACGGGTCATCGCGGCGGTTGCCGCTCAGTTGGCGCCAGCCTTTGTCGGCTTCCCATACCCGCACTTGCAAGTCGCTGACGCCACTCAATACCAGCCCCCCATCCTTGGCCGCCGGCAATGGAAAGCGCGCGCGTGCCGGCGCGGCCGCGCGGTACAGGTCGTCGCCTTTGAGCCACCAGCGCACCCGTTGCAAGCCAGTGCCGGGGATGGCGGCGCTGCGGATCACCTCTAGCCTGAAGCCCTTGGTGTCGGAGCTGCGCACCGTCAGCGCGGCCAGTCCGTCCGGGGTCTTGGTTTCGTCCGTCGGAACGCTCAATTCCACGCTGGCCCGTAGGCTGATGTCGCGCTCCAACTGGTTCAAGGCCCGTAGCAATGCTTCGGTCTGTTCGGTGCTTGCCTGTAGGTGTTGATCGGCGCGGGTGACGCTGTCCAGGCCGCGCCAGGCGATCAGGCTGACCACCGCCATCAGCAAAATCGCCACCATCACTTCGATCAGGGTGAAGCCTTGCTGCGCGCGGTTCATGGTGCGCTCACCACGCGCAGCACACCGGCGGCGTCCCGTTGCAGGCTGAGGCGGTGTTGCCCGTCGGACAGCAGCACTCGCAACGGCGGCTTGATCCATTCGGCGTCAAGCACCAGGGTTTGGCGGGGCTCGATATCGATGTGCATGGGCGTGCTTTGCCACGGTCGCGGGCGCAATTGAGGATCGCCTTGGAAGGTGTCCAGGCTTAAACCATCGTCGCTGCGGCGGCTGAAGCGAAAGCCCTTGGCGTCCGCGCGCCAGGTAATCGGGCGACCGTCCGCGCGGGCTTCGGCCTGGGCCACTTGTAGCAATTGGCTCAGGCGTTCGGCGTCCTGGCGCAGCAGGTGCAGCGGGTCGGGCTTGATGCTCAGGCTGATGGCGGCACTGGCGATGCCGATGATCACCAGCACCACCATCAGCTCGATCAGGGTGAAGCCGCGTTGGTTCATCGGTCGGTGCCCGGTAAGTCAGGGTGTTTGTGAAATAAAAACGTGCGAATTGCGCGGTAGGCTGATGGCACGGACAAACAGGAGGTCCCGCTCATGGCAATTTCCCTGCGTTTTTGCGCAGCCCACGGCGTGCAGCTCGGCGCGCTGCTGGCCGCGTTGGCTGCTGTGGTGGTGTGGACGCCGCTGTTGCTCACGTCCGCCGAATCCCATACGCCCGCTGCCACGCCCCAGGCCCTGGCGGCGCGCAGCGATAACCCGGCATTGCAATGGTTCTCCACCACGCCGGCGGCAGTGCAGGTCAAGGTTACCGGGGTGCTGGCCGGGGCCCGTGGCGCGGTGGCGATCCTCAGCCTCAACGACGGCCCGCCGCGCAGTTTCCAGGTGGGCGAACGCCTCGCCCCAGGGGTGCGCTTGACGCTCATTGAAGGCGACGCGGTGCAGATCGAGCGCGGCGGCGAAACCCTGCAGGTCAAGATGAACAAATTGCCGGATGCGCCGGCGCTGGCGCCGCTCACTCGGCCCTGACCTGGGTGGTCAGGCGCGCCAGCGGTGGCGCCTCGCGGCTGGCGTCGAGTACTTGCACCTGCACCTGATACAGCGGGCCCGCACGTTCGATGGTCTGCTCGCAGCGTAATTTCAAGCGGCCCTGATCACAGTCGAAGGTCTTCCTGCCACTGCGCAGTTGCCCCTCCAGACGCAGCTCCGCCAGGCGACTCTGAGCCGCAAGCAAGGCCATGGACTTGTCCCGCAGCAGGCCGTTGCTCTGGGTCATCACCCCGGCCACGCGCACGGCGGCGGCCATGGCCACGGCGATAATCGCCAGCGCCACCAGCACTTCAATCAACGTAAAACCTTGCGCGTGGCGATAGCCGTGCATGGCGCTCTCCAAGCCCGGAAACAGGCCCGCAGACTAGCGCGGCGAGTTGACCGATTGGCGACCGAAACTCCCGAGGATTTTCAATACGACTGACATGTCTTCTTGCAACACTGCGCCCCGAACTGCACTCACCCCAAGGAATGTCGAGATGGATATCGCGCGCCTGACCTGCCCACTGCCCAGTCCTCGCGGCCAGCGTGGTTTTACCCTGATCGAGATCATGGTGGTGGTGGTGATCCTCGGGATTCTCGCCGCAATGGTGGTGCCCAAAGTGCTCGACCGTCCGGACCAGGCCCGCGCCACCGCCGCCCGGCAGGACATCGGCGGGTTGATGCAGGCGCTGAAGCTCTATCGCCTCGATCACGGCACTTACCCGAGCATGAACCAGGGCCTGAAAGTGCTGGTGGAGCGCCCGGCGGATGCCAAGAACAGCAACTGGCGTGCCTACCTCGACCGCTTGCCCAACGACCCTTGGGGCCACCCGTATCACTACCTCAACCCGGGTGCCAATGGTGAAATCGACGTGTTCTCCCTGGGCGCCGACGGCCAACCCGATGGCGACGGTGTGAATGCCGATATCGGCTCCTGGCAGTTGTAAGGCCCGCCATGAAACGGCATTCGCCCATGACGGCGAAGCAGCGCGGCATCGCGATTATCAGCGCCTTGCTGATCGCGGCGGTGGTGGCGGTGATTGCCGCCGGCCTGCTGACGCGCCAGCGCGTGTTCACCCGCAGCCTGGAGGCCGAACAATTGCGTATCCAGGGCCAGTGGCTATTGCTCGGTGCATTGGAGGACAGTCGGCAGCGGCTATGGGAGGCGCGTCAGAAGGACGTGCTGACCCGTCTCGACCAACCGTGGGCGCGTGCTCAAAAAGGCCTATTTGAAGGGCGCCTGGAAGACGAGCAGGGCAAGTTCAACCTGCGCAATCTGGTCAACCGGGGGCGGCCGGATGCCGAGCAGGTGCAGAACTTCGAACGGTTGTGCGGCTTGATCGGCGTCGACGGGGCGTTGAGTCGCCGCATCAGTCAGCGGGTGATCGCCTCGTATGACCAAACCGAGCAACCGGCCAAGTACCCGATGCTGCGCAACCTTGACGACCTGAGCAGTGTGGAAGGGCTCGACCCGCTGCTGTTGCAGCGCATGCAGGGGTTTGTCAGCGTGTTGCCCGGGGTCACCTGGGTCAACGGCAACACCGCCCGCGCCGAAGTGCTCAGTGCGGTGGTACCGGGGTTGAGCCTGAGCCAGGCCCAGGCGCTGGTGGCCGAACGGGACGGCGGGCGCTGGTTTATCAACCGTGGCGATTTCGTCAACCGCCTGCACTTGCCCCAGGTGGCGGTGGAGTCGGTGCTGGTGGGCATCACCAGTGAGTGGTTTCGCCTGCAAGGCCAGACCCGCCGCGAACAGCGCCGGGTAACCCTCGACGCCTTGCTGCACCGCCCGGAAAACCGCCAGCCCCAAGTGATCTGGTCGCGGGTGGGGGCATGAAGCGCCTGCGTATCGGCTTGCCGCCCCTCGACCAACTGAGTGTCGACAGCCCGGTGACCTTCGTCTGGCTTGAACGTGGCGCGGTGGTGGCCCACGGGCAGGCCAGCCTGGCCGAACTGGGCAAGACTCGCCAGCCCTTGGACTGTTTTCTGCACCCGCGCGACAGCCTGCTGACCTGTCTGGATCTGCCGCCGCTGCCGCCGAGCAAAACCCATGCAGCGGTGACCTGCGCGGCGCAGGCGCTGGTGCTGGGGCCGCTGGAGCAGATGCACGTCGCTCACGGCCCACGGGGCAGCGATGGGCGCGTGCAGGTGGGCTGGGTGCCCAAGGCCGGGCTGGCGCGGTTGGATCAAGTGTTGAGCCAGGCACAATTGAAGCTGCGCGGTCTGTATCCGGCGCCCTATGCCTTGCCGGTGGGCGGCGCAGCGTTAGAGGACGGCTACGGCCTGAGTCGCGACAGCCTGCACCTGGCGACGGTGCATCCGCTGGGCTTGCCGCCACTGGCGACGCCCCCGCTGGAGCCCGCGCAGCGCTGGAGCGGTGCGCTACCCGGCTGGGGCTTGCAGGCGCGCCCAAGCCAACCGTCGGGCGCCGGCTGGGGTAGGGCGCTGGCGTGCGTCGCGCTGGCCGTCGCCCTCTGGACCCTCGGCCTCAACTTGTACGCTGCCCGCCAGGCGGACGCGGGCCAACGGCTCAAGACGCAGATGAGCCAGCAAGTGCGCCAGGCGTTTCCCGAATTGCCGGTGGTGCTCAACCCTTTGCAGCAGGCGCGACAACAATTGGCCGCGCGCCAGGGCGGTACGGACACCGGCCCACGTTTCAGCGCCTTGCTGCAACTGGTCGGCAACCACCTGCCGTTTATGGTCGGCAGTGTTGAGCAATTGACCTTCGAGCAAGGCCGCCTGCACCTGGCGCTGCTGGCCGGCAGTCGTCAGCCGGCGCAGCCGGGGGAATGGCAAGCGGCGTTGGCCCAGGCCGGGTATGCCGCCACGCGCGATGAGCAGGGCTGGAGCATCGGCCCCACACAACCTGTCGAGAACGCCGAGGCCAGCGATGAATAAGTGGCTACGCGTGCGCGGCCAGGCCCAGGTGTTCTGGGCCGCTCTGGCCCAGCGTGAAAAACGCCTGCTGATCGGTGCCGGGCTGCTGCTGGCCAGCCTGTTGACCTGGCTGGTACTGGTGCAGCCGGCCTTGAAAAAAATCGCTTACTGGCAGGCCGAAACCCCCAAGCTGCGCGCCCAGGCCGAGGCCTTGCAGGTGCTGCTGCAGGATGTGGCCGCACCCCAGGTCGCCGACGACAACGCGCTGCGCCAGGCCCTTGATGGCGCCGGTCTGCGCGGCCATTACCAATTGCAGACTCTGGACCCCGGCGCATGGCGCCTGACCTTCGACAATGCCCCGGCCGACGCGGCGCTGGGCTGGCTGCTGGGCAATGTACGCACGTTTTCTCTGGAGGTGTCCGAGGCGCGTCTACAACGTGCCGGGGATGCCGTCGACAACTCGGCCGGCACTGTGTCCGGGACCGTTCGCATGGATCAGGCGCTTGGCGCTAAGGACGCTTCATGAAGTGGTCAGTCCCCCCGTTTCGCACCGTTGCGCCGCTGCTGTTGCTGGCCCTCAGTGCGTGCAGTTCCCAGGAGGCGCACAAACCCTTGCTGGTGGACAGCGAACTCGGCCAGCCCTTGGCCGACACCCGCCGTAGCGGTGCAACCGCGCTGGATCGCCAACGCGAGCCGGCCGCCAGGCCCCCGGTCAAACACGCGGTGACCAGCAGCGCCCGTGGCCAGGCCCCGGCCACCGTGAAGGTGCGCAACCCGCTGGGGGACCAGCCGGTGCAGCTCAACTTTGTCGATGCCGATATCCAGGCGGTGGTGCGCGCGTTGTCCCGTGCCACCGGCCAGCAATTCCTGGTGGACCCTCGGGTCAAAGGCAACCTGACCCTGGTCAGCGAAGGCCAGGTACCGGCCCATCAGGCTTACGACATGCTGCTGGCGGCATTGCGCATGCAAGGTTTCAGCGTGGTGGATGTGGGCGGCGTGGCCCAAGTGGTGCCGGAGGCGGATGCCAAGCTGCTCGGCGGGCCGATCTACAGCGCCGGCAGCAGCGGCATGCAGACCCGCACCTTTCGCCTGCAATATGAGAACGCGGTGAACCTGATCCCGGTGCTGCGCCCGATCGTGTCGCCAAACAACCCGATCAACGCATACCCCGGCAATAACAGCATCGTGATCACCGATTACGCCGACAACCTCGCGCGCGTCGCGCAGATCATCAGCGGTATCGACACCCCCAGTGCCATCGACACCGATGTGGTGCAGGTGCAGAACGGCATCGCGGTGGACATCGCAGCCATGGTCGCCGAACTGTTGGAGACCCAGGGCGCGGACCCGACCCAGAAGATCAATGTGGTGGGCGACCCGCGCTCCAACGCCATCATCATCCGCGCCGGCAGCCCCGAGCGCACCGAGCTGGCGCGCAACCTGATCTACAAACTCGACAATGCCCAGAGCAACCCCAGCAATATGCATGTGGTGTATTTGCGCAACGCCCAGGCCGGCAAACTGGCGCAGTCGTTGCGTGGGTTGCTCACCGGCGAAAGTGAGTCGGGGGTCAGTGATGAAGCGCGCAACAAGCTCAGCGCCATGGGCGGCAACAGCCTGAACACGACAGCTGGCGGCGCAGCCCCGGCCGGCAGCGGCGCGCCCACCGGCAGCGGCGTGCAGCCGGTTTATGGGCAAACCGGCGCCGCCACCACCGCAACCAGCGGCACCAGCGCCGCCAGCGATCAGAACACCGCGTTCAGTGCCGGCGGCGTGACCATCCAGGCCGACGCCACCACCAATACCTTGCTGATCTCCGCGCCGGACCCGTTGTACCGCAACCTGCGTGAGGTGATCGATATGCTCGATCAGCGTCGCGCTCAGGTAGTGATCGAAAGCCTGATCGTCGAGGTAGGGGAAGATGACGCCACCGAGTTTGGCGTGCAATGGCAGGCCGGCAACCTGGGGGGTAAAGGTGGGTTCGGCGGCGTCAACCTGGGCGGCACTGGTATCAATGGCAGCCCCGCCAGCAAAACCAGTATCGACGTGCTGCCCAAGGGCCTGAATATCGGCCTGGTGGACGGCACCGTGGATATCCCGGGGATCGGCAAAGTGCTGGACCTCAAGGTGCTGGCCCGTGCGTTGAAAAGCAAAGGCGGCACCAATGTGTTGTCCACGCCGAACCTGCTGACCCTGGACAACGAAGCTGCGAGTATTTTCGTCGGCCAGACCATTCCCTTCGTCACCGGCAGCTATGTGACCGGCGGCGGAGGCACCAGCAACAACCCGTTCCAGACCGTCACGCGCGAAGAGGTCGGGCTCAAGCTCAACGTACGCCCGCAGATTTCCGAAGGCGGCACGGTGAAGCTGGATATCTATCAAGAGGTCAGCAGCCTGGATGCGCGGGCAACCGTAAGTGCCGGCGCGGTGACCAACAAGCGCGCGATCGACACCAGCATCCTCTTGGATGACGGGCAGATCATGGTGCTCGGCGGCCTGTTGCAGGATGGCTACAGCCAGAGCAACGACGCGGTGCCGTGGCTGTCGGATATCCCCGGGCTGGGGGCGCTGTTCCGCAATCAAAAGCGCAGCGTCAACAAGACCAACCTGATGGTGTTCCTGCGGCCCTACATCATCCGCGACAGCGGCGCCGGGCGCAGCATTACCGTGAACCGCTACAACTTCATGCGCCGCGCCCAGGGCGCATTGCAACCGGAACACAGTTGGGCCATGCCGGATGTGCAGGCGCCGCAGTTGCCGGCGGTGGAGAAGGCGATTCCGGGCGCGCAACCGGGGCCGAGGGCTGCTATCCGCGCAGTGCCGGTGGACGCACGACCATGAAGTTAAATGAAGATCCAAATGTGGGAGGGGGCTTGCCCCCGATGAGGGTGTCTCAGCCACAGATGGACAAACTGATCCACCGCTATCGCGGGCAAGCCCGCTCCCATATTTGCACCGCGCTCGGTCAGGAAGATGCCTTGTGAGCCTTCTCCCTTACGCCTGGGCCAAGGCCCAACGCATCCTGCTGCGCCCCGGTGACAGCGGCCTGTTGCTCACCGTGTGCCCCTCGACGCCCGGTTGGGCCATCGGTGAAGCGCGCCGCCAGTTCGGCGAGTCGCCCGTGGAGCAGGTGCGCGACGACGAACTGGACGGCCTGCTCGCCACGGCCTACGCCGACACCGGCAGCGCCGCCGCTGTGGTGGGCGCGGCGGAAAACGAAGTCGACCTCGACCGCCTGATGCAGGCCATCCCCGAGATCACCGACCTGCTCGACACCCAGGACGGCGCGCCGGTGATCCGCATGATCAACGCCTTGCTCACCCAGGCCGCGCGGGACGAGGCCAGCGATATTCATATCGAACCTTATGAAAGCCACTCGGTGGTGCGCTACCGCGTCGACGGCACCCTGCGCGACGTGGTGTCGCCGCGCAAGGCGCTGCACGGCGCGTTGGTGTCGCGGATCAAGATCATGGCGCAGCTGGACATCGCCGAAAAACGCCTGCCCCAGGACGGCCGTATCGCCCTGCGTGTGGCCGGGCGGCCGATTGATATCCGCGTGTCGACGGTGCCGACCGGCCACGGCGAGCGCGTGGTGATGCGCCTGCTCGACAAACAGGCTGGGCGCTTGCAGCTGGAAACCCTGGGCATGGACCCGCAGTTGCTGGTGCGCCTCGATACGCTGATCCGCCAGCCCCACGGCATCGTGTTGGTGACCGGCCCCACCGGCAGCGGCAAAACCACCAGCCTCTACGCCGCCCTGGCGCGGTTGGACGCCAGCACGCGCAATATCCTCACCGTGGAAGACCCGGTGGAGTACGACCTGCCGGGCATCAGCCAGATCCAGGTCAACGCCAAGATCGACATGACCTTCGCCCTGGCCCTGCGCGCAATCCTGCGCCAGGACCCGGACATCATCATGATCGGTGAGATCCGTGACCTGGAAACTGCGCAGATCGCCGTGCAAGCCTCGCTGACCGGGCACCTGGTGCTCGCCACCCTGCACACCAACGACGCGGTGTCGGCGGTCAACCGCCTGGTGGACATGGGCGTGGAACCGTTTCTGTTAGCGTCGTCGTTGCTGGGGGTGTTGGCCCAGCGTTTGGTGCGGCGGCTGTGCCCGCACTGTAAGCAGCCGGACCCGACCGCGCCGGGCACCTGGCGCCCGGTGGGTTGTGCGCAGTGCAATCAGGTGGGCTACAGCGGACGCACGGGGATCCATGAGTTGTTTTATGTCGACGATGCGGTGCGCGGGCTGATTCATCAAGGTGCCGGGGAACAGGACGTGCGAGTGGCGGCACGCCGCGCCGGCATGTTCAGCCTGCGCGAAGACGGCGAGCGCTGGGTGCGCAGCGGCACCACCGCGCCGGAAGAAATCCTGCGCGTGACCCGGGACGCCGGATGAATCGCTATCGCTATGAAGCCGCCGATGCCAGCGGCCGCATCGAGACCGGGCAAACCGAAGCCGACAGCCAGAGCGCGGCCTTCAGCCTGTTGCGCGGTCGCGGCCTGACCGTGCTGGCGTTACAGGAGCAAACCCCGGCAACGGCAGGCGGCGGCCTGTTCACTGCCAAGCTCTCCGACAACGACCTGGCCTGGGCCACCCGGCAACTGGCGAGTCTGCTCGGTGCCAGCCTGCCCCTGGAAGCGGCCTTGAGCGCCACGGTGGAGCAGGCCGAGAAAAAACACATCGCCCAGACCCTCAGTGCGGTACGCACCGATGTGCGCGGCGGCATGCGCCTGGCCGATGCCCTGGCTGCGCGGCCACGGGATTTTCCGTCGATTTACCGCGCGCTGATCGCAGCGGGGGAGGAGTCTGGCGACCTGGCCCAGGTCATGGAGCGTCTGGCCGACTACATCGAAGAGCGCAACAACCTGCGGGGCAAGATCCTTACCGCGTTTATCTACCCCGGCGTGGTGGGGCTGGTGTCCATCGGCATCGTGATCTTCCTGCTCAGCTACGTGGTGCCCCAGGTTGTCAGCGCGTTCTCCCAGGCACGCCAGGACCTGCCGGGGCTGACCCTGGCCATGCTCAACGCCAGCGACTTTATTCGCGCCTGGGGCTGGCTGTGCTTTAGCGGCCTGGTCGGTGCGTTCTGGGGCTGGCGCCTGTACCTACGCAATCCGCTGGCGCGCCTCAATTGGCACAGCCGCGTGCTGCGCTTGCCACTGATCGGGCGCTTTGTGCTGGGCTTGAACACTGCACGCTTTGCCTCGACCCTGGCCATTCTCGGCGGTGCCGGCGTGCCGTTGCTGCGCGCCCTGGAAGCGGCGCGGCAAACCCTGTCCAACGAGCGCCTGAGCCAATGCGTGAGCGACGCCACGGCCAAGGTGCGCGAAGGGGTCAACCTGGCGCCGGCGCTGGCGGTGGAGAAAGTCTTTCCGCCGGTGCTGATCCACCTGATCGCCAGTGGCGAAAAAACCGGGTCGCTGCCGCCGATGCTCGAACGCGCCGCACAGACCCTGTCCAAGGACATCGAACGTCGCGCCATGGGTATGACCGCGCTGCTGGAGCCCCTGATGATCGTGGTGATGGGCGCGGTGGTGCTGGTGATCGTGATGGCGGTGCTGTTGCCGATCATCGAAATCAACCAATTGGTCACCTGATACGCGCCGGGTTTTGCCTGGCTCCCGATGGCGCGGGGCCAAGCTCGGGTTCCTCATTCCGTCATCTTTCAACTCCATGCATGGCCCTGCGGCCAGTGGCGAAAACCATTGCGCTCGGCGGCGCCCAAACCGCTCAAAACGATGACCGAAACACCCGAGAATCTTTTTCAAAATCAAGCGCTTTCTCCCGAGGTTTTTTCCTTTAGCTGTCATCGGATGCTGCGAAATTTCCTACCCATGGCCTCCGCCTTCGCCACCCCCGGAACACGGCCTGGGTCCGAAGCCATGGCGTCATGCAAGAGCCATCTACCCCAAACGTACAAACACGATGAAAGGAGATTCTTCATGTTTAAGCGCAACGTTCTCGCGGTATCCATGACCCTCGCTGCACTGTGCTCGGCCCAGGCGGCCATGGCGGACATCAACGGCGGCGGCGCCACGCTGCCACAACCGCTGTACCAGACCGCTGGCGTACTCACCACCGGCTTCGCACCCTACATCGGTGTGGGCAGCGGCAACGGCAAGTCGGCGTTCCTGAACAACGACTACACCAAGTTCGTGGCCGGCGTGACTAACAAGAACGTGCATTGGGCCGGCAGCGATTCCAAGCTGAGCGCCGCTGAGTTGCTGGCTTACAAAACCAACAAGCAACCGACCTGGGGCAAATTGATCCAGGTGCCGTCGGTGGCCACGTCGGTGGCGATTCCGTTCAATAAGGCGGGCGCCAACGCCGTCGATTTGAGCGTCAGCCAGCTGTGCGGTGTGTTCTCCGGCCGCCTGACCGACTGGAGCCAGATCACCGGCGCTGGCCGTACCGGCCCGATCACCCTGGTGTATCGCAGCGAGTCCAGCGGCACCACTGAACTGTTCACGCGCTTCCTGAACGCCAAGTGCGCCGAAGCTCAACCGTTCGCCGTGACCACCACGTTCTCGTCCAGCTACGGTGGTGGCCTGCCGTCGACCGCTGTCGCCGCCGCCGGTAGCCAAGGCGTGATGGACGCGCTGAACGCTGTGGAAGGTCGCATCACCTACATGAGCCCGGATTACGCCGCGACCACCCTGGCCGGCCTGGATGACGCCACCAAAGTCGCCAAAGTCGCCGGTGTTTCCCCTGCGCCTGCCAACGTGTCGACCGCCATCGGCCAGATTCCTGCGCCCACCGAAGCGCGGGCTGACGGCTCGTTCATCGACGCGACCAACCAGGACAACTGGGTACCGGTCTTCGCGGCCACGGCCAGCGGCTCAGCCACCTTCGCTTACCCTTCGAGCGGCTATCCGATCCTGGGTTTCACCAACCTGATCTTCAGCCAGTGCTATGCCGATGCGACCCAGACCACCCAAGTGCGCGGCTTCTTCAACCGCCACTACGGCAGCCTGGTGAACAACGACACCGCCATCAACAACAACCGCTTCGTGCCGCTGCCAGCGAACTGGAAAAAAGCCGTGCGTGACACCTTCGCCACCGCCACCAGCGCTCAAGGCATCGGCAACACCAGCGTGTGCAACGCCATCGGTCGTCCGCTGTAACCCCCGCTGTTCAGCATCGCTTTACCAATCAGCAACGGCCCGTGCCGTTGCTGATTTTTTTTTGCGCTAACAGCCGTATATGAACTTTGCGTGACAGAAGTTCAGTCCGGCCTCTCGCCAACCGCCTAACCCTCATACGTGAGCCTGTGTTGCTCCTGGCGATAACAAAGAAGGAAGTGTCCCGATGGTCCGCTGCAAACCCACGCTTAAGCTGAATGTCCAGGGCTCACGGGCCCAGACTGTGTTGCGTCTCAAGCCGCTGGCGCAGGTCATCGCCTTATGGGTGGTGGCGGGCAACGCCTCGGCGGCGACTGCGTTCAGTCCGGCGTGGTTCGCGGCCAAGGGGGCGACCCAGGCGACCACGGCGGCGCGCATCAGTGCCGGGCAGATGCCGTCGGTGCCGACCCTGAACCAGCAGGCGCGGGTCAATCAGCAGTTGGCGCGTTCCATCAGCACCCTGAACACCAGCGTCGCGGCGATTGCGGCGCAGCAGGCCGCTCAGGCCGCCGGCCGGCAAGCGGCGTTCGGCCAGGTGTCGACGGTTCCCGATGGCCTGGGCAAAGGCGGCCTGCAAGTGGACAACAGCCTGACCCAGGGCTGGACCAACGCCAAGGCGCCGACCCAGACCCAGGCCGGCGGCAAGACCACGGTGAGCATCGAGCAGACCGCCGACAAGGCGATCCTCAATTGGGAAACCTTCAACGTCGGGCGCAACACCACGGTGGACTTCCAGCAGCAGTCCACCTGGGCAGTACTCAACCGCGTCAACGACGCCCAGGCTCGCCCCAGCGAAATCCAGGGCCAGATCAAGGGCGCAGGGACGGTGATGATCATGAACCGTAACGGGGTGGTGTTCAGCGGCACCAGCCAGGTCAACGTGCGCAACCTGGTAGCGGCGGCGGCGAACATCACCGATGAACAGTTCACCCAGCGCGGCCTGTATGTCGACACCAATGGCACCCAACCGACATTCACCGACGCGGCGGGCAAGGTCCAGGTGCAGCGCGGCGCATTGATCCAGACCCACAACGCCGCCACCTCCACCGACGCCGGCGGCTATGCCTTGCTGCTGGGCAGCGACGTGGAAAACGCCGGCATCATCATCACCGCCAAGGGCCAGACTACCTTGGCGGCCGGTGACAGTTTCTACATCCGCAAAGGCGTGGGCACGGCGGGTAACGAGCGTTCCACCACCCGTGGCAATGAAGTCGCCACCAGCCTCAAGGCGGGCAGCACCGCGGGAGCGGTGACCAACAGCGGCCTGATCATGGCGTCCACCGGCGACGTCACCCTGACCGGCCATCAGGTGCAGCAGAACGGCGTGGCCCTGGCCAGCACCTCGGTGGACACTCGCGGCACCGTGCACTTGCTCAACGCGGCCAGCGACAGCAGCGGCAGCGTCAGCCTGGGGGAGGGCAGCACCACCGCGATCCTGCTGGACGCCAGTGGCAGCACCGCACTCAACAGTCAGAAAGACAATGGCCTGATCAAACTCGACGGCAGCCCCGCCAATTTGATCGGCGGCGCGTTCAACCACCTCAGCGCGGTAGCCGACCGCACGGACCAGTCACGGATCGAGATCGTCAGCGGCGGCACTGTGGATTTCCGCAAGGGCTCGATCACCCTCGCCACCGGCGGCCAGGTGGCCGTCAGTGCCGGCCAGCGCAGCCTGGTGCGCGACGGGGCGATGATCGATGTATCGGGGGCCGTCGGCGTCAAGGTGGCGATGGAAGCCAACAACATCAAGATCAACGTGCAGGGTAACGAGCAGCGCGATGCGTCGGTCAACCGCGACAACGGCCAACTGATCAACAGCGATGTGTGGGTCGACCTACGCGACCTGGTGTTTGTGCCGGCCGGCACCAATGGCTACGCCACCGACCGCTGGTACACCGCCGGTGGCCTGCTGGAAGTCGGCGGTTACCTTGGCACCCAGGGCCATTCGGTGGGTGAATGGATGGCCCAGGGCGGCACCGTGACCTTTACCGGCAAGGAAGCGGTGACCCAACAGGGCGCGCAGATCAATCTGTCGGGCGGCACTGTGGACGTGCAAGGCGGCTATATCCGCCAGACCTGGCTCAAGGGGCCGAATCGGCGTTTGTACGAGCTGTCCAAAGCGCCCGGCGACATTCTCTATTCCGGTATCTACAAGGGTTACGAAGACACTAGCGTGCGCTGGGGCCAGACCGAGTATTACTACAACCCGCTGATCGCCCCCCAAGGCCGCAATGAGGCCGGGTACACCGTGGGCCGGGACGCCGGCAAACTGGTGGTCGGCACCTCCAGCGCGGTGCTGGAAGGCCGCCTGATCAGCGATGTATTCCAGGGTGACCGCCAGACCCAGGCGCCCATGCCCAACCTGGACGGTTACCAGCAATCCCAGAAGGCCATGGCCCAGCTCGCGCAGTTGATCGTGGGCCAGTACACGCCGTTCTACAACAAAGCCAACGGCACCTTGCGCTACGCCTTGGGGGCGAACGCCGATCAGGTGACGCTCGAAAACGACACGCAAGCGATTGCCGATGGCCTGGACCTCGCCAATGCATTGCCGGCCGACCGCCAGGGCAAGATCGTGCTCGACAGCGACCTGCTCAATGCCGCGCCGTTGGGCGCCATCAAGGTCGCGGCTCGCCAGCAGGTCAGCGTCAATGGCGCGCTGCGCGTGGCCGACGGCGGCGATATCACCCTGTTCGGGCCGCGCGTCGACATCAATGCCAACCTCACGGCCCACGGCGGCAGCCTTAACGCCGGCAACATTCTCAGCCAGGTCAACCCGTTCAAGGCCGGCGTGGTCGAGGACACCACCCTGGCCGGTGGCGCGCAGGTCACGCTGGGCGCAGGCGTCAAACTCGACACCAGCGGGCGCTGGAATAACCTGCTGCTGGAACCCGGCAATGGCAGCGGCCTGGCGTATATCAACGGCGGCAAGGTTTCGCTGCGCAGTTCGAGCCAGTTGAACTTGGCGGCCGGCAGCGGGGTGGACGTGTCCTCCGGGGCCACCCTGGGGGTAGACGGCAAGCTGATCGGCGGCAAAGGCGGCAACGTGACCCTGGGCGCCCTCGGCGCTCTGGCCCTGGATGGCGACGTGCGCGGTTATGGCGTCAATGGCGGCGGCACCTTGGCCTTGCAGGCGCGCACGGTGCAGATCGGCAACCGTGTCGGCGCGATGGACCCGGACACCTTGCACCTGGCCGGCGACTTCTTCGACAAGGGCTTCTCGGCCTACGACATCACCGGCAACGAAGGGCTGATCGTCACCGACGGCACTCAAGTGAATGTCAGCCTGCCGACCTATCGATTGGGCGCGCAGGCATCCACGGTGGCGACCGGCGACGCACCGACCACGGCCCTGGAGCAGTGGACCTCGCCGCTGTATCAGGAAGATGCCGCCAAAGGCGTGCTGACCCAGCGTCGCGGCGCCGGTTTGAGCCTTACCGCCGGCAATGTATTCGCCACGGCGGCGCAACTGGCGAGCACGGCCTTGACCGTGGGCCAGGGGGCGGTGATCAACGTCGATCCTGGGCAGGCCATCAACTTGCGCAGCGTCGGTCAGTTGACAATGGATGGCACGCTCAATGCCTGGGGCGGCAGCGTCAGCCTTGAGGGGCTGACTGCAGCCACTTCGGAAGCGGTGAATGCGGCCGGTCATGGCCGCTCGATCTGGGTTGGCGAGCACGCACTGATCGATGTGGCAGCGCGGGCAGCCACGGCGGTGGACAGCCAAGGGCGCCGTTATGGCGTGGTGCGTGACGGCGGCAGCATCAGCCTGGGCGGCACGCTGGACCTGAACACCGGCCTGGCCAAGGCCAGCGACCTGTTTGTGGTAGTCCGCGACGGCGCACGACTGGACGCCTCCGGCACCCAAGCCGAGCTGACGGTGCCGGGGCAGGGCACGGTGTCGGTAGCCAGCAACGGCGGCAGCATCAGCCTGGCCTCCAACAACGGCCTGTACCTGGAGGGCAGCGTGATGGCCAGGGCCGGTGGCGCTGGCGCGGCGGGCGGCAGTCTTAACCTGGCGCTGGAGAGCCCGTATTACACCAAGACCGGGGTCGCTGACCGGGTGCTCAAGGTGCGTGAACTGGTGCTCGGCCAAGGGCATCCACCGAGCGCTCTGGCCGGCACGCCCGCAGCGGCGGCCGACAGCCTGGACTATGGGCACGCACGTCTGGGCGTGGATCAAGTCCAGGCCGGCGGCTTCGATAACCTCGCGCTGCTGAGCAATGGTTTGCTGAGCTTTGACGGCGACATCCGCCTGAATATGGGCCAGAGCCTGCGTCTGTACAGCCGTGGCTATGGCCTGAGCGACAACGCCGCCGCCACGGCACGCATTGACCTGTCGGCGCCGCACCTGCTGCTGGCGGGCTATCTGCCGCCCCCCGAGAGCGGCAAGGATTTCTACGTACGTCCGGTGCCGGTGCTGCCGGTGCCGTCCCAGCGTGCCACTCAGGCGCAGTTCAACGCCGAGGGGCAGTTGGTCGAAGTGCGTGGCAATGTGATCTTCGGTAACCGCAGCAGTCTGTACCGCGCCGACGCCAGCCAGGCCAGCCTTGAGCGCCGTGGCTTCGACCAGGTCAACCTGACCAGCCAGGGCGACTTGCGCTTTCTGGCGGGGACTTCCGTGAACGACATCATCACCGGCGTCAGCACCCAGTTGCTGACCCAGGGCGACATGACCTTGCGCGCGGCGCAGGTGTACCCCGCCACGGACGTCAGTGCCCGGGTGATTGCCGGCTACCTCGGTGAGTCCAGCACCATTACCCAGGGCCTGGACTTTAATCCGCTGCGCAGCTTGACCCTTGGCCGCGTCGGCAGCACGGATGCGGCGTTGCCGTATTCGGCGTTCGGGCGCCTGCAACTGGGCGCCGCCACCGTCAAGCAAGGCGGCGTGGTGCGCGCGCCGCTGGGCCTGATCAATATCGGCAGCATGGGCAGCAGCCAGGTGCAATTGCTGCCGGGCAGCGTCACTTCGGTGAGCGGCAAGGGGTTGGTGCTGCCCTATGGCGGCACCCTGGACGGGCAGGTCTACACCTATAACGGCAAGACCGTGACCTTTCTCGGTCAGGGTGGGTTGGTCAATACCAACAGCGACCTGAGCGTCGGCGTGATTCTGGGCGGCCAGTCGGTGGCCGTGCAGTCGGGGGCGGTCGTCGATCTGTCGGGCGGTGGCGAGCTGCTGGGCGCCGGGTTTATCTCCGGACGCGGCGGCTCCACGGATGCGCGCTACAACCCCCTGGTGCAGTTCGGTGCCAGTGCCGGGTTCGTGCTGCCGGGGCTGTCCACCAACCCGATCTACGCCATTGTGCCGGGGGCGCAGCCGGGTGCGGCGCCGGTAGCGGCCGAGGGCGGTGCCGTGGCGCCGTTGGTGGGCCAACAGGTCACCATCGGCGCCGGGGTGCCGGGCTTGCCGGCCGGCACCTACACCTTGATGCCGTCCACCTACGCGCTGATGCCGGGGGCTTATCGCGTGGAGATCAATGGCCTGGCGGGGCTGGGCAGCGACAGCGCGACCACCTTGATGCGCAACGGCTCATGGGCCACCTCCGGGCAGTTGTCGATTGCCCATACCGGCATCCGCAACAGCGTCGCCACCCCGTTGATCCTGACTTCGGCGGACACCCTGCGACGCTATTCCCAATACAACGAAACCAGTTACGCCCAGTTCGCCAAGGCCGATGCCGCCCGGTTGGGCGTACCGCGCCCTCTGCTGGAAGCCGACGCCAAAACCCTGAAGTTGGCCCTGCGCCCCGGCGCGGGGGCCGACGGGTTTTCATTCAACGGTATCGGGCGCTTTGACGCCGCCACCGGCGGCTACGGCGGTACGGTCGCGGTGCTCGACCAGAGCCGGCTGGGTATCGAGGTGGTGGCGCCGCAGGCGTCTGCCACCGCCGGTTTCGGCGGCATCAGCCTCAGAGCCGACACCCTCAATGCTATCGGTGCCGCACGGTTGATGATCGGCGGCATGACGGTGGTGGATTACGGTCAGTCGGGTAACTTCATCAGCCTGGCCAGCGGGGTGAATGCCGCCAACAGCAACATCACTGTGCGGGCCGGTGCCACCCTGGCGGCGCCGGAAGTGTTCCTGGTCAGCGACACCGGCGCCATCGTGGTGGAGCAGGGCGCCTCCCTCAACACCTTGGGCCGGGGTAAGGCCAGCTACGATGCCCGCGACGGGTTTATTTATCAGGTCGCCAATATGCTCGGGGTGTCCAACGGCTTGCTCAACGTGGTCAGTGCCTCGCGGCCCGGCGGTGTGATCAGCGAGGGGATCAACGTCGGCGCCTGCGCTGCCCAATCTTGCGTCGGCCAGACCGGGCTGTACTCCGAGGGCAGTATCGTGGCCCTGACCGACGGCACGTTCCAACTGGGCGACCCAGTGCGCTATGGCACCCGTCACCTCAACCTGGGCGTGAGCACCATCAACCTGGGCAGCGTCGAAGCCCTGGCCGCGGCGGCCGCCGGCAACCGCTTGCCGGCCGGTTTGACCTTGAACCAGGCACTGCTCGACCGCCTACTGCGCGGCGACACGCAACTCGGCGCCCCGGCCTTGGAAACCCTGCAACTGTCGGCGCGCGACGGGTTCAACCTGTATGGCAACGCCAGCCTCGACACCTATGACCCGCTGACCGGCAAATCGCTGCTGAGCAACCTGATGCTGTCCACTCCGGCGCTGTACGGCGCCGGCGACGCCAACGACGTGGCGACCCTGCACACCACCAATCTGATCTGGCTGGGCGCCACCCAGGCCCCGGGCGCAGTGGTAACGGGCGGTGCGGGCACCGGCAGCGGGCGCCTGGATATCAACGCCGAGCGCATTGAGTTCGGGTATGGCGCCTTCGGTCAGCCGAGCAACGTGAAAAGCTTCGACCGGTTGGCCCTGGGCTTTGCCACGGTGAATCTCAACGCCAGCGAACGCATTACCGCCAACCACAAAGGCAGCCTGTCGGTGTACCAGCGCCAGGGTGCCTATGACCCGGTCAGCGGTTACCAGTACAGCGGCGGCAACTTGACCATTCGCACGCCGTTGATGACCGGTGAGGCCGGTTCGGTGAACAACATCAAGGCGGGCGGTGCGATTGACATCGGTGCGTCATCAGGCCCCCGTGGCAACGCCAACGGCCAGGGCGCACAACTGTCCCTGCAAGGCGACAGCCTGCGCGTGGCCAGTGCGGTGGTATTGCCCAGCGGTAAAGTCAGCCTCAGTACACGGGGTGATCTGGTGCTGACCGACGACGCCCTGATCGATGTGGCCGGCCGTGCGATGCGCTTCAACGATGTGACCCAATACGGCTGGGGCGGCGACGTGCTGCTGGACAGCCGCAGCGGCAATATCCTGCAGGCGGCGGGCTCGACCATCGACCTGTCGGCCCAGCACAACCAGGCCGGCAAATTGCGCGCGGTGGCCACGGATGCGGCGGGCGGTATCGTCGACCTGCGAGGCAAGATCCTCGGCAGCAGCAGTGGCTACTTCAACGCCGGCGGCACCTCGATGCCGCAACCGGCGGGCAGCGTGGAGATCCAGGCGCAGCGCCTGGGCAGCAGCGGTGCCTTGGACCAACAGTTCGCCGACCTCAACCAACGCCTGAACCAGGGCCAGGTGTTCGGCGCGCGCAGTTTCCAACTCAAACAAGGCGACCTGACCATCGGCGATGGGCTCAAGGCCGGCAGCATCAGTGTGTCGGTGGACAACGGCAGCCTGCGGGTCACTGGCCTGGTGGATGCCAGCGGCGAGCGCGTCGGCAGTATCAACCTGGCCGGCAAGCACGGCCTGACCCTGGACGGCAGCGCCGTGCTCGATGCCCACGGCAGCAAGTTGCGGGTGGACAGCTACGGCAAGATCATCGACGCGCCGAACCGTGCCATGGTGGTGCTGGGGTCCGGCGATGGCCAACTGACCCTGGCCGACGGCGTGCGCATCGACCTGCGCCACGGCACTGCCGCCAGCGGCAACGACGGGCGCCCGCGCGGCACCCTGGAGCTGAATGCGCCGCGCCTGATCAACCCGGATGGCAGCAGCAATGACGTGGCCATCGACGCTCACGGGCGGTTGACCATCCAGGGCGCGCGCTCCATCACCCTCAACGGCATGGCGCGCTATGACGATGCGCCGGAAAAAACCGACCCGACCGCCAGCGGCAGGCCGTACCAGGAAATCACCCAGGGCTACCTGGACCAGAAACACGCCCTGAGCGACGCCTTTATCAATGCGGCGCTGCTCAACCAGAACCTGCTGGATAACAAACTCGCCGGCCTGAACAACGCCACCTACGCCGATGCCTTCCACCTGCGCCCCGGGGTGGAAATCGTCAGTAAAACCCTGGATGGCGACCTGGTGGTGCAGGGTGACCTGGACCTGTCCGGCTACCGCTATGCCAGCCTCAACCCCCATAGCGTCAAGGACAACGCGGTCTACGGCTCCGGTGAATCCGGCAGCCTGACCCTGCGCGCCGGCGGCGACCTGAATATCTACGGCAGCCTCAACGATGGCTTCGCCAAACCGCCGGTGTCCGAGGATGACAAAGGCTGGGTGCTGCTACCGGGCGTCGACTTCAGCGGCGGCACCATCGTGGTGCCGGGCAACGGCGTGACCCTGGCCGATGGCACGGCGTTCCCGGCCGGTAGCACGTTAAATTACGACCTGCCTATCAAAGCGCTGACCATGGCCGCCGGCACCCGCTTGCCGGTGGCCGCGACGCTGGGCCAGGAGCTGGTATTGCCAGCGGGCAGCGTGGTCTCGGCCGATGTGCGCGATGCCGGCGGCAACCTGTTGCTCGCTGCGGGCACCCTGTTGCGTGAGGCGCAGACCCTGGCGATCGGCACCCAATTGGGCGCCGGCACACTGTTGGCCCAAGGCACCCGACTGGACGGTATGACCTGGCCCAAGGGTGTGCCGCTGCCGGCGATACACCAGGCGAACCCGGCCAACAACACGGTGCAGCTCAGTGGCAGCAAAGCCTTGCCCAAGGGCGCACTGATCCCGGCTGGGACCGATGTGAAACTGCCCAACAATGCGACCTCGGTCGCCCTGCGCGTCGGGGTTTCCGGCCCGGCCGGGCAGGTCTGGGCGATTTCGCCGATGCTGGCCGAAGGTACCCAGTCGTGGTCTTTGCGCCTGGTGGCGGGCGCCGATACCGAGGCGGCGGACAGCCGCCTGCTGCAAGCTCATCCGCGCAGTGGCGATATGCACTTGGCGGACAACCACTACGGGATGTTCGCCAAGCAATTGCCGAGCAAGGGCGTTCAGACCTGGACCGCCCTGGCGGTGGCTGAACTGAGTGGCGCCGGTGTGGATGTCAAGGTAGGTGACCCCATCGAGCAATCGTTGCTTGACGTGTTGGGCGCGGGCTCTATCGAGGATTTCTGTGCCAGTTCGCCGGACTACTGCGCAATGAAAGTCACCTACGTGTGGACTCAGAAAGCGGCCGATGACTTGTTGGAACAGGCCGGTATCGTGATTCCGGTGGGGGCGGTGATCACCAATGAATTCCTGGCCGACCTGCAATTGCCGGGGGTGGACGAGGTGTGCGGCCAACTGCCGGAATACTGCGCGGCCCAGAACAAGACCGAATACGGCGCCACGCCGTCGAGCACGCGCTGGAGTGTGATCCGCACCGGCAGCGGCGACCTTGAACTGTTGAGCGCGGGCAACCTGCAGATGGACTCGTTGTTCGGCGTGTACACCGCGGGCACCTCATCGACCGGCACCTTCGCCGGTGACCCCTACAACCTGCCGAAGGCAAAGCGGGCGGGCGCCGATCCGTTGACCAGCACGGTGCTGAACGACGCCGGCAGCTTCTTCGAACAGTTCGTCAACGGCTCGTCCACCAGTCTGTACCGCGCTTGGTACCCGGAGGCCGGCGGCAATCTGACCCTGAATGTGGGCGGTGACCTGACCGGGCATATCACCAGCAGCGTAGCCAGCAGCGTGCGCCCCAACCCCAAGGATGTCGGGGTCGACTCGGCGGCCGTCGGCAATTGGCTATGGCGCCAGGGCAGCGGTGCCGTGGCGACGGGCGGGCCGGCGCAACCGACGGCCTGGTGGATCAACTTCGGCAGTTACACCGCCACCGCGGCGGCGGACAAACTGCTCGGTTTCACCGGCTTTGGCACCCTGGGCGGCGGCAACCTGGACGTCAATGTGAGCGGCAACGCCGGGGTGCTGGATACCTTGGGGTACAGCGTTTATCGCCCCGAAGTGAACCCCCACAGCCAGGGCTTGGTTCTGGCCGTCGGCAGTACCGGACGGATCGCCGCCGATGGCAGCCAGCAGCTGACCGGTGGCGGCGATTTGCGTGTCCGCATCGGCGGCGCGCTGAACCCCGCCAGCGTGGCCGCCACCACGGACCACCGTGACGGCGTGCTGGTCAACCTGCGCGGCGACGTGCAGTTGCGCAGCGCGACCGTGGGCAGTGTCGACCTGCTGTACGGCAGCACGGCGCGAAGCCAAAGCCCGGGTGAAACCCGCGCGTTCGACCCGCAGGTCGCGACCCGTGGCGTTGCCCGTGGCGGCATGACCCTGGTCCCCGGTGATGCCACGTTCAACCTGCAGACACTGGGTGATTTGGTGGTGCAGAACGTCGAAGACCCAGGCCGGGTGGTGCTCTCCCATGTGTCGCCGTTTGCCCAAGGCGCCTCACTTGGCGGCGGTTCCAGCTGGTTTACGCTGTGGACCCGAGACACGGCCATCGACCTGTTTTCCCTGGGCGGCAACCTCACGCCCTTCAGCCGCATCGACGCGCTCCCCGACTTGGCGGTGGTGTATCCCTCGATCCTCAGGGCCACCGCCGCCGGCGGCAGCCTGTATTACGGTAAAGCGGCCGAGGCCCAGGCCAACGGCGATAACACCTACATGTTCCCCTTGCTGTTGGCGCCCGCCGACAATGGCCAGTTGCAGTTCCTCGCCCAGGATTCAATCTACGCTGGCGGCATGACCGTCAGCCGCTCCGGCACCGCTGGCAGCGCCATGGCGACACCTTGGAATCCGGCCTTCCAAGGCATGCTCGGCACCCAGGTGGTGGCGAGCAACCTGTCGGCCAGCGGTAACCTGGATGCCCGCGCGCTGTTCGCGTTCGGGCCCGGCACCACGTCCGCATCCACCGGCGGGCGTGGCGAGCCCGCGCGGTTTTATGCCATGGACGGCGACTTGGTGGGGGTCAGCAGTGGCCGGATCATTCGGTTCGACACCTCCCCTGGCAGCTTGCATGAAGGTCAGACCTGGTACGAAGGCAGCGGCCCGGTCCGCATGCTGGCCGGGCGGGATATCGTCAGCAGCGGGCGCGCGTTCGGCGATGACATGATGTTTGGCCGTTCGAGCAATAACCTGTTTATGCACGACGCGACCCAGGACATCTCCATCGTGTCCGCCGGGCGCGACATTCTCTACAGCAGCTTCCAGGTGGCCGGCCCTGGCCTGCTGGAAGTCTCGGCCGGGCGCAATATCCTGCTTACCGGTGTCGGCGGTGAGCACAGCGTAACCAGCCTCGGCGCGGTGTTGCCGGGCGACAACCGCCCCGGCGCGAGCATCGTTATGCAGGCCGGTGTGGGCGCCAGTGGGCCGGATTACAGTCGGTTCGTCGAGGCTTACCTGAACCCGCTCAATCAGGCGCAGGCCGGTGAATCCTTGCAGAGCGGCAAAGTCGCCAAGACCTACGACGATGAATTGGTCAGTTGGCTCGCCGAGCGCTTCGGCTTTGTCGGCGACACCGTCCAGGCTCGCGCCTACTACGCTGCGTTGCCCGCCGAGCAGCAACGGGTGTTTGCCCGCGACGTGTATTTCGCTGAGCTCAAGGCCGCCGGTCGCGAATACACCCAGGCCGGCGGCGTGCGCCAGGGCAGTTACGTGCGAGGTCGCGCAGCGATTGCAGCGCTGTTTCCGACCAAGGACGTGGCCGGCAACCCGATCACGTATCAGGGCGATATCACTCTGTTCAACGGCTCGGGTGTACACACCAACGCTGGCGGAGCGATTCAGATGCTCACTCCGGGCGGCAGCCAGACCTTCGGTATCGAAGGCGCGGCGCCACCGTCGACGGCGGGTGTGATCACCCAAGGCGCGGGGGATATCCAGCTGTACTCGATGGGCAGCATTCTCCTGGGGCAAAGCCGCATCATGACCACCTTCGGCGGCTCGATCCTGGGCTGGACCGCCCAGGGCGATATCAACGCCGGCCGTGGCTCCAAGACCACCGTGGTGTACACGCCGCCCAAGCGTGTCTATGACAACTGGGGCAACGTCGGCCTGTCGCCGTCGGTACCGAGCACCGGGGCGGGGATCGCCACCCTGAACCCGATCCCGGAAGTGCCGGCGGGAGATATCGACCTGATCGCGCCGCTGGGCACCATCGATGCGGGCGAGGCGGGCATTCGCGTGTCCGGCAACGTCAACATCGCCGCCTTGCGCGTGGTGAACGCGACGAATATTCAGACCCAGGGCAAATCCAGCGGCGTGCCGGTGACGGCCACGGTCAATACCGGCGCCCTGAGTTCCGCCAGCGCCGCCGGGGCGGCCGCCTCCCAGGCTGCGGAAGACGCCGCGCGCAGCCAGCAGGCGGCGGCCAGGCAGAGCCGGGCGTCGATCGTCACCGTGGAGGTGTTGAGCTTCGGCTCCGAGCCGGTGCCGCGTGAGCCGCAAGAGCAGCAGAAAACCTCGGCCTACAACCCCGACAGCCCTGTGCAGGTGCTGGGCGCCGGGCCGCTGAGCGAACAGGCGCGGGCGCGGTTGACCGACGAGGAGCGCAGACAAATCAGCCTTTAACGGGCGCCAGAACCTCTCGATGGACCTTGGGGGCGATCTATGATCGCCCCGTTTTTTTTCGGCGCGCAGCCCTGCGTGATCAGCGCGTAAATGCCCCCGACCCAATCCCAAATGAAGCTTTCATGACAAAAGTTCGGTAGCCCATGGCCACTCCCGTCTCTCCTGTGTAACGCGCTCGACAGCATCCACAAGGTGCTCATCACGCGCATGCGGCAGGCCAGGAGTGGGGCAATGGGAACTATGGAACGTTATTCGAAAGTGGGCATGCAGGAGCTTGATCAGCGCCTGTCGAAGATCGTCGAAGCGGCGCGCAAGAAGCCGGTGTCGGTCTATCGCTACGGGGCGCCCTGGGTGTGGATCGTGTCCCAGGAAGATTGGCAGGGCGCGTTAAAAGAGGTCTCCAGTTACATCCCCGCCGGTCATTCCCTGGTGCTGCTGCGCCCGCAGATCGACGAGGCGCTCGACCAGCACCGCGACTGGCTGGCGGCCGAGCCGTCGATGACGATCGCGCCGCAGACCGTGCTGCAGATCCTGCTGCTGCAATTGCTGTATTCGGTGCCCAGCGAGCAGCAACTGCATGAACAGCTCAATTACAACCTGCTGTTCCGCTGGTTCGTCGGCCTGGGGTTGAACCAGAAGGTCTGGAGCATCCAGGTGCTGACCCGCGACATCGCCACGCTGCTGAGCAACCCGCGCGCGGTGCAACTGATTCAGAAAATCATCGGTGAAGTGTTCTGTGGCGCCTTGCTGCACATGCCGGAGTTCTCCTTGAACTTCGCCCTGTTGCACACCTGGCTGGCACGGCATGGCAACCCTGCGATCGCTAGCCATTGAGCCGGCCAGACGCAGCGCATAGCGCGGCGACGCACAACATAACTAGTTCAGGGGGCGGTGTGGAGCATCTGTTCAAATCAACGCTGGCGCTGTGCGGCCTGGTGCTGTGGAGTGCGGTTCAACCGGCGCTGGCCGAGGGCGACGCCCCGGTACGCCGGGTGGACGTCAACGAGTACTTCGTGCGCGGCAATACCGTGCTCGACGCGGCGACCATCGAGGAAGCGGTGTACCCGTTCCTGGGCCCGCAAAAGACCCTGGACGATATCGAAGGCGCCCGCGATGCGTTGCAGAAGATCTACCAGGCGCGCGGTTACCAGTCGGTGTTTGTCGAGTTGCCGGAGCAGAAGGTCGACGACGGTATCGTCTATTTGCAGGTCAGCGAAACCAAGGTCGGCCGGGTGCGCGTGGTGGGCGCCAAGCATTACTCGCCGGTGGAGATCCGCGAGCAGGTGCCGGCGCTGGAGGAGGGCGCCGTGCCGGACTTCGCCAGCGTGCAAACCCAACTGGCCGGCCTCAATCGCGGCACGGGGCGCCAGGTTACGCCGCTGGTGCGCGAAGGTCAGCGGCCCGGCACCATGGACGTGGACCTGCAAGTGGAAGACCAGAACCCCTGGCACGCCAGCCTGGGCCTGAACAACGACTACAGCGCCGACACCGAGAAGCTGCGTTCGGTCGCCACCCTGGGCTATGACAACCTGTGGCAATTGGGCCACAGCATTTCCCTGACCTACTTCACAGCGCCCCAGGAGACCGAGAACGCCAAGGTCTGGTCGGCCACTTACAGCGCGCCGCTGAATGAGCGCTGGACCTTGCAGTTCTCCGGTTATCAGTCCGACAGCAACATCGCCACCATCGGCGGCAGCAACGTGCTGGGCAAGGGCCATTCGTACGGAGTGTCGGCGATCTACAACCTGCCGGCCGCCGACAACTGGGCCAACTCGTTCTCCCTCGGCGTGGATTTCAAGGACTTCGACGAGCAGCTCAACTTCGGCGCCAGCGGCGATCAGGTGCCGCTCAAGTACGCGCCGTTGACCCTGGGCTACAACGGCTACCGCTACACCGAACAGTCCCAACTGGGCCTGGGCCTGAACCTGGTGGTCGGCACCCGTGCGTTCTTTGGCTACGGCAGCGACGACGACGCGTTTGCGTACAAGCGCTACAAGGCCAGCGCCAGTTTTGCCGTGCTCAAGGGCGACCTGAATTACACCTACACCTTCGCCAACGACTGGCAATCGGCGTCCAAGGCCGGCTTCCAGCTGGCCTCGGGGCCGCTGGTGTCCAACGAGCAGTACTCGGCCGGGGGCGCCACGTCAGTGCGCGGCTATCTGGCGGCCGAGCGCACCGGGGACGAGGGCTATTTGCTCTCCCAGGAACTGCGCACGCCGTCCCTGGCCAAGTTCCTCGGCAGTTATGTGCAGGAGTGGCGCTTTTACGCGTTCGCCGAGGGCGCGCGCCTGCGTCTGCTCGACCCGCTGCCCGAGCAAGAAGACGAATACAGCCTGGCCAGCGTCGGCCTGGGCACCCGCGCCAGTTTGAGCAAATGGTTGTCCGGCAGCCTGGATTGGGGCTACCCGCTGCTCGATGGACCGAACACCCAGAAACAGGACTCGCGGCTGCACTTCAGTGTGCAGGCGACTTTCTGACTTTTTCTTCCGGAGACTTCACCCATGCAACGCCTATTTCTGAGCCTGTTGATCTGCCTGGGCTTCGCGCTCCCGGCCACCGCCCACGCCTGGTGGCAGGATGACTGGCATTACCGCAAACAGATTTCCGTGGACACCACCGCCCAAGGCGCCGCGATCAACCAGGCCCTGGGCCGCACCGCGCTGCTGGTGCGCCTGCATACCGGCAATTTCAGCTTTGACGGGGTCAAGGAAGACGGGGCCGACCTGCGCTTCGTGAGTGCCGATGACAAGACCGTGTTCAACCACCAGATCGAAAGCTTCGACCCGTTGATGGGCATGGCGCTGATCTGGGTCGATGTACCCAAGGTCGAAGGCGGCCAACGCCAGGATTTGTGGATGTACTACGGCAACCAGAAGGCCCCGGCCACTGCCAATGGCCAACTGACCTTCGACCCCGATTACACCGCGCTGTACCACTTCGACGGAGCCCCGGCCACGCCGCCGCGCGACACCACGGCCTATGCCAACACCGCATCGAACGCCACCGGCAGCAGCATCGACGGCGTGATCGGCCGCGCGCTGCAATTTGGCGGCCAGGCGCTGTTGCTGCCGGCCAGCCCCTCGCTGCAACACGCCGCCGGCGCGGCGTTTACCTTCAGTGCCTGGCTGCGTCTGGACCAGGCCAGTGGCGAGCAGATCGTCCTGGCCCGCCGCGACGGTGCTCACAGCCTGCTGCTGGGGTTGAACCAGGGTGTGCCGTTTGTGGAAGTCGATGGGCAACGTGCGGTGTCGACCCAGCAGTTGAACCCCGGACAATGGCAGCACCTGGCGTTCACCGCCGAGGGCGCCAATGGGCTGCTGTTTGTGAACGGCCGCGAAACCGCACGCCTGGGCGTGGCGCTGCCGGCGTTCAATACGCCACTGGCTATCGGCGCCGACCTGCCGGACGCCGCGAGCACGTATCTGCCGTTCGCCGGGGCTATCGACGAGCTGCGCCTGTCCAAGGTGGCGCGGCCGGCGGCCCTGTTGCTGGCCGATGCCAGTGCCCAGGGCGCCGAGTCGAAGCTGGTGGCGTATGGCGTGGATGAAGAACAGTCCGGCTTTGGCTTCGGCAGCCTGGGCTTTTTGCTCAACGCGGTGCCGGTGGATGCCTGGGTAATCATTCTGGTGCTGGTGGCGATGATGGTGCAGTCGTGGTTCATCATGCTGCGCAAGAACCGCCAGGTCAGCCGGGTCAGCCGCGCCAACGGAGCGTTCCGTGAGCAGTTCGCGCAAATCGGCACCCGCCTGGAAATGTATTACGACGATGCGCTGCTCGCCGAGCGCCTGAGCCACTCCTCGCTGTGGCGCCTGTATTGCGTGGCGGTCAAGGAAATCCGCACCCGCCGCGCCCAGGGGGCCGACACCTCGTCGGTCTCGGCGGCCACCATCGAAGCCATCCGTTGCTCCATGGACGGTGTGCGTACCCGCGAAAACCAGGCCCTCAGCGCCAAGCTCTCGACCCTGTCCAATGCCATCGCCGGCGGCCCGTATATCGGCCTGCTGGGTACGGTGCTGGGGATCATGGTGGTGTTCCTCGGCACGGCCATGGCCGGTGACGTCAACATCAATGCCATCGCCCCCGGCATGGCGGCGGCCTTGCTGGCCACGGCCATGGGTCTGTTCGTCGCGATCCCGGCACTGTTCGGCTACAACCGCCTGATCACGCGCAACAAGGAAGTCAGCGCCGACATGCGGGTGTTCGTCGACGAGTTCATCACCCGCCTGGCCGAGATGCACGGCGAAAGCCAGCACAGTGAAGCGGCGCATCGGCGCGCGCCGCACGCATCGGTTCCGGCCTGAGGAGAATCGCCATGGCTTCCGTAAATGCCTCCCACGACGATGACGATGATGCCGCCGTCGACAGCATCAATATCACGCCCCTGGTGGACGTGCTGATGGTGGTGCTGGTGATGTTTATCCTCACCGCCACCGCCCAGGTGTCGGGGATCCAGATTCACCTGCCCAAGGCCAGCGCCTCGGTGTCGTTATCGGAGGCCAAGACCAAGGCCATCTCCGTCAACGACGGCGGCCAGGTGTTTCTCGATGCCTACCCGGTGACCCTCGGCGAGCTGGAAGAGCGCCTGCGTATCGAAAAAGCGCTGAACCCGGACTTCCCGGTGATCGTGCGTGGCGATGCCATGGTGCAGTACCAGAAAGTCATCGAAGTGCTCGACCTGCTGCGCCGGTTGGAGCTGTCCCAGGTCGGGCTGGTCACCGGCAAACCGAGCCAGGGTTGAGCCATGACCGCACAGATGCCGATCACACCGCCGACCAAGACCCCACGGCCATTGCGCCCACTGAAGTGGGGCGCCGGCCTGCTGCTGGGCGCCGTGGCCGCCTGGTTGTTGTGGCAGTGGGCCAACGACATGAGCGGCGTGCGCCGCGAGGCGCCCAAGGTGCCGACCATCATTCCGTTGCCGCCTCCGCCACCACCGCCGCCGGAAAAACCCAAGGAACCAGAGCCCAAGGTGGAAGAAAAAATCCCTGAGCCGCAGCCCACTCCGGCGCCGGAAGAGGTCAAGCCGGCCGAGGAGGCACCGCCGTCACCAGCCGATGACTTGGCCAACCCGATGCAGATCGACGGCGACGCCCAGTCCGGCACCGACGGTTTCAACATCGGCGCGGGCAAGGGCGGCGGCATGGCCGGGTCCGGCGGCGGTGGCCTGGGTACCGGCACTTACAAGCAATACCTGGCGGGCGTGTTTCAACGCTTGCTGCGCGACGACCCCGAGCTGCGCAAGAAGGCGTATGCGGTGCAGGCGGATTTATGGCTGAACGCCGAGGGCCAGGTGGTGCGCGCCGAGCTGGTCAAGTCCAGCGGCGATGCCCAGACCGACGCCCAAGTGCTGGCGGCCCTGCGTGCGCCCCATGCCACACAACGAGTGCCGGCGGCCGTGACCATGCCGGTGCGCCTGGCGCTCAAGGGCCGTCGCCCGGATTGATCGAACCCTTTTTCTACGGTTTTTTACAGGAGTTGCGTACACATGATTTCCCCCGTGAATCGACTGACCCTGGCGGTCGGCATGGTCATCGCGACCCTCGTCGGCACCGCGGCGGCAGCGCCGGTGGCGCCTTCGGAAAACGTCACCGTCAACCTGATCCGCCTGTTGGTGCAGCAAGGTGTGCTCACCCAGGACACCGCCAACGGCTTGATCGCCCAGGCCGAAAAAGAGGCCCAGCAGGCGCGCCAGGCCAATGCCGCGCCGGTGGTCGCCAGCGGCCCGCCCACTGCGCCTGGGGATGTGCGCGTGCAGTATGTGCCGCAGGCGGTGCGCGACCAGATCCGCGACCAGGTCAAGGCTGAGGTCATGGCCACTGCCAAACAGGAAAACTGGGCGCAACCCAACACGTTCCCGGACTGGGTGTCCCGCGTGAGTTTCGATGGCGATATCCGCTTGCGTGACGAGTCGCGTTACTTCTCAGGGCGCAACGACGACACCATCACCGACTACGCCAAGCTCAACGACAACGGCCCGTATGACGTCAACCCCAGCTCCAATACGCGCTTCCCGCCGTTGCTCAATACCCGCGAGGACCGCTCCAACCTGTTCCGCCTGCGCGCACGCCTGGGCATGAAAGCGGTGATTTCGCCGGAGTGGACCGCGGGCATTCGCTTGGGCACGGGCTCGGACAACAACCCAGTGTCCACCACCCAGACCCTGGGCGGTGGCTTCGGCAAAAAAGACATCTGGCTCGATCAGGGTTACCTGAGCTGGAAAGCCGCCGACGGGGTGACGCTGACCGGCGGGCGGATCGGCAACCCGTTCTATTCCACCGACATGATGTATTCCAACGACCTCAACTTCGACGGTGTGGCGGCGATCTTCAATCATCGGCTGAACAACGAATGGGGCCTGTTCGGCACCCTCGGCGCGTTCCCGGTGGAGTACACCTCCGACACCGCCAGCAGCAACGGCATCGACAAGGAAAGCAGCGACACCAAGTGGCTGTTTGGCGGGCAGATCGGCGCGGACTGGAAGATCAACCGCGCCAACACGCTCAAGCTCGCGGCGGCCTATTACCAGTTCCAGGACATCGAAGGCGAGCGCTCCAGCCCGTGCAGCCCATGGGCCGGTCAACCCGGCTGCGACACCGACGGCACGCGGGTGGCCTTTATGCAAAAGGGCAACAGCGTGTTCAACCTGCGCAATATCACGCCCAACCCGGCCACGCCCGGCACGACGCCGGAACCGCAATACGTCGGCTTGGCCTCCAAGTTCAACGTGCTGGACCTCAACGCGGTATGGGACAGCGAGTTGCCCAGCGACTTCAAGCTGCGCACCCAGGCCAACTTCATCCACAACCTGGCCTACGACAAAGGCGAGATGCTCAAGCGCAGCGAGGGCCAGATCGTCAACAACATCAACAGCAACGGCCAGTTTGAAAGTGGCGGCAATGCCTTGATGGTCTCGTTCACCCTCGGCAGCGCGCTGGAGATGCGCAAGCGCGGCGACTGGAACCTGTTGGCCGGCTACAAGTACATCCAGCCCGACGCCTTGCCAGACGGGTTCAACGATTCCTCGTTCCACTTGGGCGGCACCAACGCCAAGGGCTATTTCATCGGCGCCAACTACGGCATCGAAAAGAACATCTACGCCAGCGCCCGTTGGTTGAGCGCCTCGGAAGTCTATGGCCAGCCGTTCGAAGTCGATGTGATGCAACTGGAACTCAACACGCGCTTCTGATGCGCAGGGAGATGCACCATGAACACGCGAATCTGCGGGTTGTTATTGCTGCTGGTCGCCGGCGCGGCCTCGGCCGAAGGCATGGAGGAGCGCCTGCGCACGCAACTGCGCAGCACCACCCAGCAATTGCAGGCCCTGCAAAGCGAGCAAGCCCAGGCCAGTGCCGCGCGGCTGGCCGCCGAAAACCAGGCCAAGCAGGCCCAGGTGCAAATCCAGCAACTGACCGCCGAGCTGAACAAGGCGCGCGGCGTGGCCGAGCAGCTGGCCGGCCAGCAACAGAGCCTGCACAACCAGGCCCAGGCCCAAGTGGCGGCGAGTAACGAGCAGATCGGCAAGTTCAAGAAGGCTTATGACGAACTGCTGGTGCTGGCCAAGGGCAAGGAGGCCGAGCGTGCGCGCTTGCAGGCGCAATTGGCCGAACGTGACACACAAGTGCAGCAATGTTCAGTCAAGAATCAACAGATGTACGGCGTGGCCCGGCAGCTGCTGGCGGCCTACGAAAAAATCGACGTGGCCGAGGTGATGAGCATCCGCCAGCCCTTCGCCAGCAGCGCGCGGGTCAAGTTCGAAGAACTGGCCCAGGGCTTTGGCGACGATTTGTACAAGAGCCGTTTCGATGCGCCCCAGGCGGGCGCCCACCCCTGATCGACAAGGAAGCACCGAACATGAACGCATTGATCAATCACGTCACCGCCCAGAGCCTGACCGAACTGCTGCAAGAGGCCGGCTACCGGGTCAATCAGACCGACCAG
Organism: Pseudomonas rhodesiae; assembly: GCF_013285305.1. Taxonomy (NCBI): domain Bacteria; kingdom Pseudomonadati; phylum Pseudomonadota; class Gammaproteobacteria; order Pseudomonadales; family Pseudomonadaceae; genus Pseudomonas; species Pseudomonas rhodesiae. The sequence continues at coordinate 2,533,596 of NZ_CP054205.1, forward strand.
AACGGCATCGTGCAATTGCTCAGCGCCAGCCAGGGCATCGGGTTTGCCGTGCGCTTCGGCAACCCGGCGACGGAGCAGGGCGCCTATGTGGATTTCACCTACAGCTGCGCGCTGCGGGTGCAGGGCCAGTTGCCTGAGGGCCTGGCCCAGGTGTGGAACGCTTCGCGCCGTTTCGCCCGGCTGTCGCTGCAAGGCGAGTTTTTGCTGATGGAAATGGACGTGGTGGTGGCGGGTGTCGCGGCCACTCATCTGCGCAGTCAGTTGGAGTTGTGGGACCGCCTGTTGCAGGAGTTTATCGTCTACCTGCGCGAATACAGCCAGAACGCCGCGCAGCTGCAGGCGCAAAGCGCCGCTCCGGCGGTGGCTGAAGAGGAGGTGGCAACGCTGTGAAAAAGCCAACCCTGATGGTCGGCGCGGGTGCGCTGGCCCTGTTGGTGGTGGCCGTGGGGTTGAGCCTGCGCCCGGGCAGCGACCCGGTCGCCGCACAAGCCCCGGCGCCGGTGGCCAGCCCCAGCGTTGCGGGCCCGGCGGTGGCGCGTCTGGGCAACCAGCAGATCGACCCGCAAGAGCTGAAAAGTGTGCTGGCCAGCTTGCCCGCCGAAACCCGCGAGCAACTGCGCGGCAACCGCGGCGCGCTGGAAACCTGGATTCGCTCGCGCCTGGCGCAGAAGGCCGTGCTCGAACAGGCCGACGCCCAGGGCTGGCGGCAACGCCCGGAGGTCGAGCAACAGACCCGCGCCGCCACTGAGCAGATCGTGTTCCGCGATTACATGCTGTCGGTCAGTCAGGTGCCGGCCGATTACCCCAGCGCCGCCGAATTGCAGCAAGCCTATGACAGCGGCAAGGCGCAATGGGTGACGCCGCCGTTGTACCGCGTCAGTCAGATCTTCCTCAGCGTGAATGACCCTCAGAGCCTGGAGACGGTACGCCGCCAGGCCCAAGAGCTGAGCCGCAAGGCCCAGGCCGCGCCGGCGGATTTCGCCGCCCTGGCCACGCAGTTTTCCCAGGACCCGGACACCGCCGCACGCGGTGGCGATTCGGGCTTGCAACCCTTGCAGCAAGTGGTGCCTCAGGTGCGCGAGACGGTGGCGCGCCTCAAGGTCGGCGCGGTCTCGGACGCGGTGCAAAGCGCCGCCGGGTTCCATGTGCTGAAACTCACCGCCCAGCAACCGGCGCGCACCGCCACCCTCGACGAGGTGCGTGAACGCTTGACCCAGGCCCTGCGTGCCCAACGCCAGGAACAGATCGCCAAGGCTTATCTGGAGGGCATGCTCAACACGGCGACCCTGAGCATCGACGGCGCCGAACTCAACAAAGTGCTGGAGTGACACGCGGCAAGCGGCATTGGATGCACCGACCCACAAGACAAGGAGTCTGCCATGGCATTACTGGAACCGTCCGGCCCACAGGGCACCGCCGCCTATCGCGTGCCCGCCGAGTCGCGGCGCAATTGGCTGGCATTGGCCGATGAGATCGACCCGGAGGTGGCGCGCTATTTCCTCGTGAGCGCCCGTTGCGGCTGTTTTATGCAGGCGGCGCGCAGTTTGAACGTCAAGGCAACCCTGCTGCGCAAACGCCTGGCGCAACTGGAAGAACAGCTGCGCCGTGGGCTGTTCAGCTACCACGGCAACGGCCTGGTGCTCAGCCGCGACGGTCAGCACTTGCAGGCGCAACTGCTCGCTTTGGCCAATGAGCGGCGCTTGCCGGTGGTGGAGCAGCCGCTGATTCGCCTGGCGGTGGCCGCGCCGATTCTGCATGACATCCTCGGGCGCGACCTGATCGCCTTGCTGCGACGCAACGCCAGCGTGCGCCTGGAGATCATCGCCCTCGACAGCCATCTATCCCTGCACGCCGTTGAGGCAGACGTGGTGCTGTGGCTGGCTGATATGGACGAGCGTGCATCCGGCCCGAGTTTTGCCACCCACGCGCCACAGGCCCTGGCGCGCCTGCGCTACCTGCCGCATATCGCCAAACGTTATTCACGCCTGACCACCCGCCCGGACAGTGTGGAAGACCTGGATGACTACATGCTGGTGCAATGGCAACCCGATGCCCAGGTCGATGCGCTGCAACCGTGGAACCAACTGGTGCAGCAACGGCTGGCCGCCATGGTGCAGGTGCACGCTTATGCGCTGATGCTGGAGATGATCCGCTGCGGCGCCTGCATCGGTCTGTTGCCGCAGTATATGAGCAGTGTCGACCGCGGCCTGGTGGCCCTGCCGGGGTTACTGGCCGACAGCATGCAGCGCCAGGTCTGGTTGGCGGTGAATGCGCAGGTGCGCCACCCCGAAGCGGTGCAGATGATCGTCGAGCTGATCGTCGGAACATTCGAGGGGCGGCGCGACTGGTTTGACTAGTGCCATCGGGCAGCCGTCGTTGCGTCCTGGCGGCAACTGCGCCAGGCTTGCCGGTCTTGACTGCTGCGTTGGAGCCGCCTGCGATGCGCGCCACCCGTTTGACCCTGATCTGCCATGCCGTCACCCCCCACCAAAAGCAGGGGCGCTTTGCCGATGACGAGTCGGTGCTTATGGATTGGCAAAGCGCGGCGTTGTCCCTGGCCGACCAATACGGCCCCAATTCGCAACTGTTGAGTGGGCCGGAGGCGCGTACCCGGCAGACGGCGGGGTTGTTCGGCGCGGCGGTGCAGATCCACCAGGCCCTGGGCGATCTCGACCTGGGGCATTGGAAGGGCCGGGATATTGGCCGGATCGAGCCGGCCCAGTTGAGTACCTGGCACACCGACAGCGCCAGTGCGCCCCACGCTGGCGAGTCGGTCGACCAGCTGTGCGCGCGGGTGGCGCTGTGGCTGAAGTCCCTTGAAGGGCAACCGGGCCATGTGGTGGCCGTCACCCATCCGTTTGTGATTCGTGCGGCGCTGCTATCGGTTATGGCGTTGCCGATGTCGATGTTCTACCGCATCGATGTCGAGCCACTGTCGGCCACCGAGCTGCGCTTCAATGAGGTGTGGCGCCTGCGTCTGGAAACTCACGCCCAAGCCGTGAACATGGCAAAATCCACGCCCCGCACTGAGAGCACCCCATGAAACGCATCCTGATCATCGGCATTGGCGCCGGCAACCCTGACTACATCACGATGCAGGCCGTGAAGGCGCTGAATCGCACCGACGTGTTTTTCCTGATGGACAAAGGCCAGAGCAAAGACAAGTTGATCGACCTGCGCCGCGAGATCTGCGAGACCTACATCACCGAACCCGGCTACCGCTTCGTCGAGGCCGACTGCCCCGAGCGCGTGCGCGGCGATATCGACTACACCACCGCCGTGCAAGACCTCAACCGCGACAAGCAAGCCACCTTCGAGCGCATGATCAACGAGGAAATGGCTGATGACGAAGTCGGTGCGTTCCTGGCCTGGGGCGACCCGGCGCTGTACGACAGCACCATTCGTATCCTGCAGGCGATCCTGGCCAGTGGCCGGTGTGTGTTCGAGTTCGAAGTAATCCCCGGCATCACCAGCGTGCAGGCCCTGGCGGCCCAGCATAAGGTGGCGTTGAACCGCATCGGCAAGTCCGTGGAGATCACCACCGGGCGACGCCTGGCGGCGGGGCAGGCCAGCGATGCCGATACCCTGGTGGTGATGCTCGACGCCGAAGACTCCTACCGCACCGTCGCCGATCAAGACCTGGACATCTACTGGGGCGCCTACCTGGGCACGCCGGATGAAATCCTCATCAGCGGCAAAGTGGCTGACGTGGCCGAAGATATCCAACGGGTGCGCAAGGCCGCGCGCCAAGCCAATGGCTGGATCATGGACACCTATTTGCTGCGCAAACCCTGAGGTAACGCCCGATGTTCAAACTCTTCGCCCTGGCGCTGGCCATGATGGCCGGCGGCGCCCATGCCGACACCGAGCTGCACACTGACTTGCCCTTGGCCTACCTGGAACAGACCCAGAGCGAGGCGCGCAACCAGCCGCTGGTGATTTTCCTGCACGGTTTCGGTAGCGACGAGCGAGATCTGTTCGGCATCAAGGACGCGCTGCCGTCGACCTGGACTTACCTGTCGGCACGCGCCCCAATGCCGGTGGCGCCCAGCGGTTATCGCTGGTTCACCAAGACCTCGGGTGAGGGCGAATACGACGGCGAGACCGCCGACCTGCAGCGCAGTGCCGCGCTGATCCAGGACTTCGTGGGCCAGGCCACCGCCAAATACCACACCCGCAGCGATCGGGTGTTCCTGATTGGGTTCAGCCAGGGCGCGATCATGGCGTATGAAGTGGCGTTGCGTGATCCGCAGCGGGTGCGTGGCATCGCGGCGTTGAGCGGCAGCGTTCTGCCCGTGCTCAAGGCTGAGCTCAAGCCCGATCCGCGCTTGAATGAACTGGCGATCTTTATTGGCCACGGCACCTTGGATCAGGCGCTGCCCTACGCATCGGCGACGCGGGCGAACGAGGTGTTGAGGGGGCTGGGCCTTAAACCGTCGTTTCATGGGTATCCGGGGATGCCGCATACCATCAGCGAAGCGGAAGTGCAGGACGTGAAGCTGTGGTTGGAAAACAGCCTGAAGTAACGCCTGAGCTAACTTTTGGGGCGCACTTCACACCGCCATCGGGGGTAAGCCCCCTCCTACAGTAGATCGCGAATGTGGGAGGGGGCTTGCCCCCGATGGGTCGATACTCATCTTCTGCACAACTAGCAAGTCGGGTTATTTGCCGCCGGTAATTTGCTTGACCAGTGCCGCATGACCCTTCGCGTCGTCGGCCCGAGAAATGGCTTGAATCACCAGCAGATGGTTGCCCGAACCGCCAAGGAATGTGGAGTTGAGCGTCTTGCCGCCGCCCTGGGTGGCAGTGCTGTCCACCTGGCGCAGGCCGAGGCCCTTGAAGGTGAGTTTTTTCTCGCTCAGTTTCTTGAAGTCGGGCAGGGCGGCGCTCTGGTCTTTGACGAAGCCGGCCACGGCACCATCGAGGAACTGCGGGTCGTTGTCCTGGATGTCGATAGCGTCGTTGCGTACGGTTTCGGCGACGATCACCACACTTTTCGTGGTCTGGTTGGCGTACATCGTGCCTTGGGTGACACCGCTGCCGTCCTGGGCCTTGTCCGGCGGCAGGGTGTCGGCGGCATAGGCCTTGGGCAGCGTGAAGCTGAACTTACCGCCCAGGGTGGTGATGGTTTGCGTGGTCGGTTTGGCGGCGGCGAATACGCTGCCGGCGGTAAGCGCAAGGGCCAGCAGGACGGCGGTCTTGGTGAAAGTGGCCATGAAGCGCTCCAGGGATAAACGAAATTGCGGCGTATTCTGTCAGAATTTTCGCAAGATCGTTTATCCCTCACCTCACACCTTGTCGGACTCTTCCTCAAGTCGGTCCATTTCAAACAGCCGCGCCAGCTCTGCCCGGGCTTCCTGGGCGGTCTGCATGACTTTGGCGGCGTCGTCGTACACCGCGTGTTGGGCGGCGAGCACTTGCTGGTCGTGGTTCTTGAAGCGCGCAATGCGCGCATCGGCCTGGGCCTGGCTGAGCCCCAGGCCGACCAGGGCGCGGCGGCTCATTTCCAGGCTGGAGTAGAAGGTCTCGCGCACCGGTGAGGCATCCAGGTCCACCAAGCGATGGACGTGCTGGCGGTTACGGGCACGGGCGATGATTTTCATGTGCGGGTAGAGGTTGCGTACCAGCTCGGCGGTCTTGATGTTGATCTCCGGGTCGTCCATGGCGATCACGAAGAACTCCGCCTGGTCGACCTTGGCCGCGTGCAGGATCTCGGGGCGCTGCGGATCGCCGTAGAACACCGGCATGCCGCCAAAGCTGCGGGTCAATTCGATGGTTTCCACCGAGGTGTCGAGGGCTATAAAGGAGATGTTCTGCGCGCGCAGGATCCGCGCCACGATCTGGCCCATACGGCCCATGCCGGCGATAACCACGCGCGGCGCGTCGCTTTCGATGGCGCGGTATTCCTCGGGCACTTCCACCGGTTTGACCTTGGGCCTGAACAGCTTTGGGCACACCAGCAACAGCAGCGGCGTGACGGCCATGGACAGGGTGATGGTCAGCACCAGCACGTCGTAGAGGTGCGGCTCGAACAGGCCCTGGTCGCGGCCGATCTTGAACACCACAAAGGCGAACTCACCGCCGGCCGCCAGCACCACGCCCAGGCGCAGGGCGCTTTCGCGATTGAGGTCGCCCACCAGACGGCCGACTGCGTACAGCAACGGCAACTTCAGGCCGATCAGCAGCAGGGTCAGCCCGATCACAATCAGCGGTGAGCTGAGCAGCAGACTGAGGTTGGCGCCCATGCCCACGCTGATAAAGAACAGCCCCAGCAGCAGGCCCTTGAACGGTTCGATCTGCGCTTCCAATTCGTGGCGGTACTCCGAGTCCGCCAGCAGCAGGCCGGCGAGAAAGGCGCCGAGGGCCATGGACACGCCCGCCAGTTCCATCAGCCACGCCGTGCCGATCACCACCAGCAGTGCGGTGGCGGTGGACACTTCGCGCAAGCCGGTCTTGGCGACGATACGAAACACAGGGCGCAACAGGTAGCGTCCGCCGACGATCACCACGGTGATGCTGCCGAGGATCTGCAACACATGCTGCAGGCCCTGGGCTTCAGTGGTGGGGTGATCGCTGCCGGCCAGCAGCGGCACCATGGCAATCAGCGGGATCGCGGCGATGTCCTGGAACAGCAGGATCGCGAAGGCCAGACGACCGTGGGGCTGGTTCAGCTCCTTGCGCTCGGCCAGGCTTTGCAGGCCAAACGCCGTGGACGACAGCGCCAGGCCAAGGCCCAGCACGATGGCACTGTTCCATGTCTGGCCAAATAGCCACAGTGCCACCACGCCCATCACCAGACCGGTCAACAGCACCTGGGCCAGGCCGACGCCGAACACCGCCTTGCGCATCACCCATAAGCGCTTGGGCGACAGTTCCAGGCCAATGATAAACAGCAGCAGCACCACCCCCAGTTCCGAAAACTGCGCCACGCTTTGCGGGTTGCCGATCAGACCCAGCACCGACGGGCCGATGATCACCCCGGCGAACAGATAGCCCAGCACCGCGCCCAATTGCAGGCGTTTGGCCAGGGGCACAGTGAGCACAGCCGCGAGCAGAAACACCACGGCTGCTTGTAACAGGTTGCCTTCATGGGGCATTGCGAACTCCAAAATCTTCAAAACCAATCAACAGGCGGGTATTAGAGCGCTTTTTACAGGATGAGAATTGTGTTTTTGCTGCGTAGCAGGTCGCTACCTTCCCCGATGGGCAGGGGAAAATCTATAACTTCATCGGTTGAGTGTTTTGCAGTCGCCCGAGCCTGTCTCGGGCTTATGCATGGAGGCCGAGCATTAGAAACGGCCACGCCGGTCAGGATTCACCTTGCCGCCGCTCACAGTTTGTTACTATCGCCGTCCCTCGTTACCCGGAGTCTTTACCCCATGCAGCACCAGTGGGATGACATGCACCGCACCCGCAAGCCCACGTTTCTGCTGTGCGGCGAACCCCAGGGCGAGGTGCTCAATCTCTACGTGCACGGGTATTCGGCATTCTTCAACCGGCAGCAGTTGGGCAATTTCACGCAACAACTGGCCGGCATCGAAGGCTCGACCAATCTGATGCTGTTCTGGCCAGCGGGACATTTTCTGGAGAACCTGTTCGCGCCGTTCAAGGACGTGATCGCGGCCATGCTCGGCGGCGGCAGCCTGGGCGCAGCGACAGTGGGGGTAGGCAAGGCCATTGCCTATTTCCTCGATCACTACAAAAGCGTTGAGGCGCGGGTCGATGAAGTGGCCAACAGTTTGCTGCCCGAATTGGCCAGCTACCTGCAGCAAGCGTCGTTGCCGGTGCAGCGTATCAACCTGATCGGGCATTCCCTGGGCGCGCGGATTCTGGTCAAGAGCCTGCTGGCCAACCCGGACACCGCTCGCGAGTTGCCGCTGGACAACCTGCTGCTGATGGGCGGGGCGATCTGCACGTCAAGCCCGTGGGATGAGGTGTCGGCGCTGCTGAAAGGGCGGGTGATCAACTGCCATTCCAGCAAGGACTGGGCCCTGGCCATCAAGCCGGACACCGAGCGTTGCATCGGCCGCTATCCGATCCCGGTCACCCCTGCGCTTAAAGCCAAGGTCTGCAATGTGCACCTGGCCACCTTCGATCACGCGGCCTATTGGCCGCAATTACGAACAGTGGTGCAGTACACCGATCTGCTGCACGAGCGGCGCGGCATGATCCGTTCAGACCAGCGCAGCAGCGAAGTGCGCTTTGCCGAGGAGGACGCGGATCTGTATACGGCCCTGGTGCAAGGGCGGCCGGAGGAGTTGAAGTTTCTGGCCGAGCTGCTGGCGCCAAAACGCAGTGCCTCGATCGACGCCACGGTGCGTGACCCGCTCAAGTTGACCATCGCCTTGCAACGCATGGGCGGTGACAGCTTTATGAACCTTGCCCGTGGCCATGGCGTGAGCTACCGGCAAATTGCCGACGATGTGGCGCGGCGCCTGGGCATCACATTCGACGTGCCACTCGACACCCTGGCGTTGGCTGACCTTGAGGCCCGGATCGCGGAAAAACTGATTGCGCAGTACAAAGACAAACTCAGCAACGCCGACCGGCTGGTGTTCGATGCGGAACTCAAGGTGGCCGCGCAGAAAGAGCAGGGTGTCTTCAGTCGTTTCGACAAGGGGCGTTCGGCCACCGCAGCATTGAGCGGCACCGCCCTGGCCGGGCTGACCGGTTTTATCCTGCGGCGTGGGGCGGCCACGGCTATTCCGGTGGTGGGCCAGGCGTTGGCCGCCGCGATGCTGCTGGTGACCGGTGTGCGGGCGTTTTCCGGCCCGGCGTATTCGGTCACCACCCTGGCGGTGCTGGTGATCGGCGCGATTCGCCAACGCATGGAGCGCGAAGCGCTGAATCAGGAGCTGGACCTGGTGGTGCAAGTGGTGGAAGCGTATGACCTGCCTCGGGAGACGGTGATGCGCACGGTCGCGTCCGACTGATAAGCTGCACGCTTGTCGAGTGTGTTTGCCTGGGATACCGCGTGAAATTCAGCCTGCCAAAAATCGCTACCGCCCCTTTCTGCCCGCCGGAAGTGGCCGGCTCCGTCATCGTTGATCCCAAGGCGTCGTTTTTCAAGCGCGCCCTGATGTTCGCCGGTCCTGGGCTATTGATCTCCATCGGGTATATGGACCCAGGCAACTGGGCCACGGCCATCGAGGCGGGTTCGCGTTACGGCTACAGCCTGTTGTTCGTGGTGTTGCTGGCCAGCCTGGCGGGCATGGCGGTGCAGTGCCTGTGCTCGCGGTTGGGCATCGCCACCGGCAAAGACCTTGCGCAACTGTGCCGCGAACGCTACAGCCGACGCTCGGCGCGCACCCAGTGGGTGCTGGCGGAAATCTCCATCATCGCCACAGACCTGGCCGAAGTGCTTGGCTGCGCCCTGGCGTTTCATTTGCTGCTGGGGGTGTCGCTGACCACCGGCATTGTCATTACCGCATTCGACACCTTGTTGGTCCTGGCCCTGCAAAACCGTGGTTTCCGTCGCCTGGAAGCGATCATGCTGGCGTTGGTGGCGACCATTGGCGTGTGTTTCTTCGTCGAGCTGGTGTTGATCAAACCCCATTGGCCCGAGGTGTTCAGCGGCTTCGTGCCGTCATTGTCAGCGATCAGCGATGCGGCGCCGCTGTACTTGGCCATCGGCATCCTGGGCGCCACGGTGATGCCCCATAACCTTTATCTGCACAGTTCCGTGGTGCAAACCCGCCTGATCGGCAAGGACCTCGCCAGCAAACAGGACGCGGTGAAGCTGGCGCGCATCGACACCATCGGCTCCCTGGCCCTGGCCCTGCTGGTGAACGGCGCGATCCTGGTGTTGGCCGCCGCCGCGTTTCACCAGACTGGCCACACCGATGTGGTGGAAATCCAGGACGCCTATCACCTGCTCGACCCTCTGGTCGGCGGCGCCTTCGCCAGTATTCTGTTCGGCATCGCCTTGCTGGCGTCCGGACAAAGTTCGACCTTTACCGGCACCATCGCCGGGCAGGTGATCATGGAGGGCTACCTCAACCTGCGTATTCCCTGCTGGCAACGCCGCCTGATCACCCGTGGGCTGGCGCTGATCCCGGCGTTTGTCGGGGTGTGGCTGATGGGCGATGAGGCGATCGGCAAACTGCTGGTGCTCAGCCAGGTGGTGCTTAGCTTGCAATTGCCGTTTGCGCTGTACCCGTTGATTCGCATGACCGGTGACAAACAACTGATGGGGCCCTTTGTGAATCGGCTACCGACGCGTTTGCTGGCGTGGCTGCTGTTCGCACTTATCAGTGGCGCTAATGCGTGGTTGATTGGGCAGTGGTTGTTCTGAATCCAGGCATCGTCACACCAGGATCACCCATGCTGTGTATTGAGTCAGGCGCAGGTCGGCAGTCAACAGTTTGATCGGCTCATTCATAGCGATTGCGACGATCAGGCGATCGAACGGGTCCTTGTGGTGATGGTCGAGATTTTTTACCGCGATGGCGTGCTCTGAGGTGATGGGCAGTTCCAGGAAGCCACTTTCCAGGCAGTATTCACGCATTTCTTCCAGGTCCACATCGAGTTTTCCCAGGCCGACCTTGATCGCCATTTCCCAGAATGTCGCGGCGCTGATGTAAATCTCTGTGGCACTTTCGATCAGTTTTCGGGCCTTGTGGGATAACTTCGGGTGGTCGCACAAGGCCCAGAGCAGGATATGAGTGTCCAACAACACTCTCATGGAAGGCTGCCCTCAAGCGCAGTTAGCAACTCATCTGGCAATGGATCATCGAAGTCATCGGGGATCTCCAGCTTTCCCTTCATGGCGCCAATCCGCCGACGTTGCGCGTCCTTTGGCCAGCTATAGCCAAAACCCTGTGAACTATCGGAAACGGACCCAGCATTTACCGCAGCGGCCCGCTCAGTGCGTGAATGTTTTTTATAGGTCAAGCCCATGGCGCCTCTCCTGAAAAGATGTCGTCAAAGTCTGCCGTAACCCGTACTTGCCCTTAAATAGTGGCCCGTGAAATCAGAACGAGCCTACTTTTTTCCATCAGAAAAATCCTCAACAGTCGCACGCCTCGTCATAGGTACCGGTCACCTGTCCCAATAGGGTACGGTGCCAAAACACTCCACGAAGTAATCGATCACCGTACGCACCTTCAGTGACAGGCGCCGGCTGCCCGGCCACAACGCGGCGATCTGTTGCGGTTCGAGGGTGGTCGCCACGTCGTAGTCGGTCAGTACCGCCTGCAAGGTCCCGGCACGCAGGCTGTCGCCAATCAACCAGGAGGGGAACACCACCAGCCCCAGGCCTTGTTCGGCGGCGTGGGTGAGGGTGTCGGCGTGGTTGCCGGTGATGGGGCCTTTGACGCTGTACGGCGTCCAGTCGCCCTGGGCACGGCGGAAAAACCAGCGTTGCTGGCCGGTGACGCCTTTGTAGGCCAGGCACTGATGCCGTGTCAGTTCGTCGGGATGACTGGGCGTGCCGTGCCGGGCCAGATACGCGGGGCTGGCGGCGATGCGAAAGCGCTGCGGCGCGAAAATGCGCGCCTGCATGCTGGAGTCGTTGAGCACACCGATGCGAAACAACAGGTCGGTGCCGTCCTGCAAGGGGTCGACATAGGTGTCGGTTTGCTGGATATCCAGTTGCAGCTTCGGATAGCGCCGGCATAACTCGCCCAGCCATGGCGAGAGGTGGCGCTGGCCGAACACCATCGGCGCGTTGATGCGCACCAGGCCGCTGGGTTCGCTGTCTTGCTCCTGCAGGGCTTGCCCGGCGGCTTCCAATTGCTCCAGCACCAGGCGCGCGTGCCGCCCGAGCAGGCGCCCGGCCTCGGTGGGGCTGACCGCGCGGGTGTGGCGATACAGCAACTGTTGCCCGAGGGCCTGCTCCATCAATTGGATCTGACGCGATATCGAAGAGGGCGCCAGGCCCTCACGACGCGCCACTTCGGAAAAACTGCCGTGGTCCAGTACCGCGACAAACAGGCGCAACGCCTTGAAACTCAGCTCATTCAAACCCTGCATGGTGGCTCCGTGCTGTGCGTTTTTCGCAAAGGTGTTGTCCGCATACTCCCATTTATCGCACAGCGCGGCCACCGGATAATCCCCGCCATCTTTTCAATCTTGAAACGCGGGTGATGTATGCAGGCAAGTTCCATCGAAGGCGCGGCCCAGGCCAGGCCGAAAAGAAATCTATTGCGCTTGCTGCTGTTGCCGCTGGTGATCCTGGCCGGCATGGGCTTATCGGTGGAAGCCGGTTTGCTGGGGCCGTTGGGCGAGCAGGTGGGGCATTTGTGGGCGACCTTAAGCATTTTCGGCGTGGGTGCGGCGATTCTGTTTCTGCTGCTGTTGTTCAGTGGCCCGCAAAAAGGCCCGGCGCTCACCGAACTGCCGCGCTGGCAGTTGATCGGCGGCTTCCTCGGGCCGATGTACGTGGTGGTGTTGACCCTGGCCACGCCGCACATCGGCATTGCAATGACGATGATCGCGATCCTCTCGGGGCAGGTGGGCAAGAGCGTGCTGATTGACCATTTCGGCTGGTTCGGCACGGCGCGCAAAAAGGTCAACGGTGAGCGCTGGATTGCGCTGGCGTTGATCGTGGCGGCACTTGTTTTGATTGCACGAGGGTAAGGCGATGAATCTGATTTTTTTACTGATATTGGTGATTGCCGCCGGCGCTGTCCTCAGCGTGCAGGCGGCGATTAATGGCCGCCTGGGGCAGACAGTCGGCGTGCTGCGCAGCAGCCTGTTGACCTTCGCGGTCGGTGCATTGACCACCGCGCTGTTGATTTTCTTCTTTGAGCCGGCCCAGGCCGTCAGCCTGCTGGACGTGCCGAAGTGGCAATTGACCGGGGCGTTGTTCGGCGTGGTGTACATGATGGTGATGGTGGGCGCGGTGCCGGTGGTCGGCACGGCGGTGGCCACCGTGGCGGTGATCGTCGGGCAATTGGGCATGGGCATGCTGATCGACAATTTCGGCTGGCTGGGCAACCCGGCCATCGAACTGTCCGGCAGCCGTCTCGTCGCCATGGCCTGTCTGGCCTTGGCGCTGGTGTTCATGTACCGCAGCAATACGCGCACCGACTGATGGTTGGAACGATCCGCGCAGGCTGGCAGTCAGTGCTTATGGTGCCGGCGCTCGCCGCACCGTGACGACCATGAACGAGGAGTCTGACCATGCCAGATCAAACCTGTGCCTGCCCACACTGCAAATGTGTACTGGGCGTCGATGCGGTAATGAAGGACGGTAAGGGTTATTGCTGCCAGGGCTGTGCCGAGCACCATGCCCACGGTGAACCTTGTGCTTCGGCCACGGGGTGTGAGTGCGCCAAATCGGCGAAAACCTGAAGGCGCCGTAAGTTCGGTGATGGTGGCGAGCAGCCTTGCTCGCCACGCAGGCCTTCAGGCGTTACTGGGTCTCCAGCTCCAACCGCAGGCTATGGTCGGCCAGGCGCTGACGGTCTTTGACCACGGCGCTGGTGCGTCGACCCTCCAGTGCGAACACCACGGTTTGCGCGTCTTGAAGATCTTCAGGTAAAGGCTGGAACACATCGAGCACCAGCCAATCGGGTGTGTGCTGAAGGCTGACCTGACATTCGGCATGTTTGGCCAGCGGACCGAACAGGGTGTTTTGGGTGTAATCGATCCGCGCCTTGCCGTTGACTCTTTGCGGTAAAACCATGGGGTTATCTCCTTGTTCACGCCTGGGCGCGCGCGTCCGAGCGGCGCCATTGCACATTCTGGATGCCGTATTTCTCAGCCTGGGCCGGGCTGGTTTTTTTCACCTGTTCCCGCGCGAAGCGGCCAATACGGCCGACGCCCGCGTCACAACTGGCCCAATGCCAGGCTTCCAGAGTGTCGAGTTTTTCCAGGCGGATAATGAATGACTTGGCTTCGCCATGAAGGGTGTAGTCGATCACAAACAGTTTTGCGTTATTCATGGGGCCATCGTCCCTGGTGGTGTAAGCAAGTGATCCTGGGGCGCGCTAAAAATTCACTCGGACTGTCGAGCGGTGCTGTTTACCATGGCGGCTCATTCACCACCGACTGACCGACCATGGCCCTGGCCTCGCCCCCCGACCTCACCGATCACGCCGTTCCCGTGCAGCCGTTGGCGCGCACTTACCCGCGCGGCCTGTACATCGAACCGCACCGTCATGATTGGGGCCAGTTGCTCTACGCCATGAGCGGCGTGATGTGGGTGGAAACCCCACACGAAGCCCTGGTGGTGCCGCCCCAGCGTGCGGTCTGGCTGCCACCGGGGGTGGAACACGGGATTCGCGTGGTGTCGGATTTGCAGATGCGCAACATCTACCTGCGCCCGGCGTTGGCGGCGACGCTGGATGCCGAGGTACAGGTGATTGAGGTCGCAGGGCTGCTGCGCGAGCTGATCGTCACGCTGGTGGAGCAGGGGGACAGCAGCGATGGCGCCTACTACGACGCGGTGGTGGGCCTGGCCCTGCTGGAACTGCACCGCGCGCGGCGTTCGTCGATCCGCATCGCCATGCCGGTAGACGCCGACCGCCGCCTGATCAACGCGTGCCAGGCGGTTATGGCGGCGCCGTCCCTGGCGATCGCGTTCGAGCAGCATGCCGAAGCGGCGGGTGCCAGTGTGCGTACCCTGGCGCGGTTGTTCCAGACTCACTTGGGTATGGGCTTCGCCGAGTGGCGACGTCAGGTGCAATTGGCCACGGCGGTGGCTGCGCTGATCCAGGGGCAGTCGGTGAGTGGCATCGCCCGCGCGCTGGGCTATTCGCCGAGCAGTTTCAGCGACATGTTCCGCCGCGAGCTGGGAGTGGCGCCGTCGCAGTACTGCAGTTGAAGAGTTGGCCGAAATCCTGAAGCAGTTGGCCGATGCCGGCGCGGCGCGCTGCCTAGACTGGCGCCTTCAACTGACACGGCGTAATCCCCATGGACTATCTGATTTCCCTTGCCATCGGCCTGCTGGTGGGCGTGCTCTACGGCGCCCTGGATTTCCGTTCGCCCGCACCGCCGGCCATCGCCCTGGTGGGCCTGCTGGGCATGCTGCTGGGCGAAAAGCTCTGGCCCATGGGCCGGCATCTGGTCAGCGGCTGGTTGTCCTGAAGCCTTTTCTTCTGCTGGAGAGTGAACATGAACGCATTGCAATTTTCCGCCACCGGCGACCTCGCCGCGATGCGCCTGGTTGACATCCCCACGCCGGTTCCGGCCGCGGGTGACGTGCTGGTGCAGATCAAAGCCGCCGGCCTC
This sequence comes from Pseudomonas rhodesiae, assembly GCF_013285305.1. NCBI lineage: Bacteria > Pseudomonadati > Pseudomonadota > Gammaproteobacteria > Pseudomonadales > Pseudomonadaceae > Pseudomonas > Pseudomonas rhodesiae. The sequence continues at coordinate 2,548,773 of NZ_CP054205.1, forward strand.
AACCCCAGCGACGTCAAAAACGTGCTCGGGCGTTTCCCCTACACCACACTGCCACGCATCCCTGGCCGCGACTTTGCCGGCGTGGTGGTGCAGGGCCCCCAGGCGCTGCTCGGCCAGGAAGTGTGGGGCACGGGTCGGGACCTGGGGTTCTTTGCCGACGGCTCCCACGCCCAGTATCTGACCGTGTCGGCCCAAGGTGTGGCGCGTAAACCGGCGCAGTTGAGCTTTGCTCAGGCCGCCAGCCTCGGCGTGCCGTACACCACCGCGTGGGATGCGTTGGAGCGCAGCGGTGTCGGCAGCGGCACACGGTTGCTGGTGATCGGTGCCAATGGCGCCGTGGGCCGCGCGGCCCTGGCCTTGGGGAAGATTCGTGGGGCCCAGGTACTGGCGGCGGTGCGCCGTGCGGATCAAGTCGAGACGTTGCAGGCCGAGGGGTACACCGCGATTGCCCTGGGCGAGCCTGATGCGCTGGGCGCCCAGGTACATGGGGTGTTCGAGGGCGGCGCAGAGGTGATCTTCGACACCACCGGTTTCTGGCTGCCGGCGGCGGTAGCGGGTCTGGCTCCGTTCGGGCGCATCGCGATCATCGCCGCGCCGGCGGACGGTCATGTGCAACTGCCGGCCCTGGCCCTGTATCGCAAGGGCGGCTCGGTGGTGGGCATCAATTCATTGCTCTACAACTGCGAACAATGCGCGGTGATGCTCGCGCAATTCGGGCGCTTCTTCGATGAAGGTACGTTGCCGCTGCCGACGGGCCTGCGCGAGGTGGCGCTGGCCGATGGGGTAGCCTGTTATGACGCGGTGAACCGGGGCAGCGCGGATAAATTCATTCTGCTGCCGTGAGAGGGCGAGGGCGCTTGCCTGATACAGCAAGCCCCTCGCGCAGGGCCATCGGCTCAGGCGTCTGGTACCCCTTTTTCCCACGCCGACCAGTTGTTCAAAATCGCCTGCACCAGCGGGTTACCGGCGCGGTACAGGTTCTCCAGCGCCGGCACGAAGCCGCCCTGGTCGGCGTACTTGAGCAGGTTATCCACCTCGCTGTAGCCGGGGTAGGGGCGGTCGAAGTCCGAGCCGGCACGCACTACCGCCAGGCGCTGGATGTCTACCCGGCCCTCGCGGCTGGCGCGCAGCAGGGCTTCGTAGGTGGAGTTGTCTTCCTGCTGGGTGGTGCAGTACTCGCCTTTGTTGTCGGTCAGCAGCTTGGTCCAGACCTCGGCGCGTTCGCTCAGCCGCGTGCCGGAGAACCAGGTATTGCCGGCAAGGGTGTCACAGCGAGTGACCTGCGGCGGCTGGTTGGCGGGGGCGGCGGGGTAGTGTTTGCGCCAGGCGGCCGACTCTTTGCTTTCGCTGAGTTCGACCTTATGGGACAAGGCAAACGCCTTGGCCTGCAACGCCGGGTTTAGCTCGAATACTTCGGTCTTGTAGTCCAGCGGCGGCTTTTCGTTGGGGCCTTTGGTGTTGATACCCAGGTAACCGGTCGGCCAAGCCTTGGGTGCATCCCGTGAATCCAACTCCCACTGGGTGCCGAATTCCACTAGGTAATGGGCCCACGCGGCGGTGCCGAGAGTGCCGTGCTTGGGGCTGATACCGGCGATACCGGCGACCAGGAAGTAGCTCTGGCGCAGGTCGAACTGCGACGACAACGCCAGCGCCAGGGTGGACGCGGCGGCGTTGGTCTGGCCCATGCCGGTGACCAGCAGGCACACGTCCTGGGTATTGCAGCGGATCACTGGATATTCGGCCGACAGACCCGGCACGCGCACTTCCTGCTTGAGCGCCAGACGGTCGATCCAGGTTTGCGCCTCGGGCGCGAACATGGTGATCAGCATCACTTTGGGCTTGATCGGCGCCTGTGCCAGCGCCACAGGGGCCAGCAAGGCGAGGCCGATGGCGATTGAGAGGCGGTTGAATACATTCATCGAGTGCTCCTTAGATCAGAATTGGTAGCCTACGCCGGCGTAATAACCCCAGCCGTCGGAACGCGCGCGGAAGTTGCCTTCGCCGAAATTCAACTCGCTGCCGTCCTCCCAGTTGCCGCCGTTGTGAAAGTAGCGGCCGACCAGGGTGAAGCGCAGGTGCGTGAACGAATACAGCAGCACGTTGGTCGCCACCAAGGCGTTGGCGGTGCGCGCCGGGTTGTCCTTGTGCAGGTCCGAGCCGAAATCGTAGTTGGTGAAGCCGATGTAGGTCAGCGAGGCGCCGTTGTCGAACTTGCCGATGGGCACGATGTACTTCATCTGCGCGCGGTAGCCGTCCCACGAATACTCGTTGCTGGCCCCGTAGTTTTCCCACTGGTAGCGCCCGTAGAAGTTGGCCGACAGGTTGACCCGCGAGTGGGTCTCTATGTCGGTGCCCAGCCCGCTGTACAGCGTATTGGCGCGGTTTTCCTTGTTGCTGCCGTGGTCGTAGATCCAGTCGAACGCCACGTACCATTCCTTGAACGGGCCGACGGCCAGGCTGCGGCCGGCCAGGTAGTCGATGGAGATTCGCGGTTCGTGCTCCATGAACACCGGCGAGCCATGGTCCCACACGCCTTTGTCATTGCTGTTACCGATGGTGAGGATCTTGGGCACATCGATATAGCCATACAGCTCAAACGGGCCTTTGCGGCCGAAATACTCGTATTCCAGGTAGATGTCATCGGTGGGCTTGGGGCCGAAGCTGATGTCTTTACTGCCGATCAGCGTGAGGTCTTGGTTGAACCAGTCCGACAGGTACACGCCTTTTTTCGCCGGGCTGGCTTCGGGGGCCAGGGTTTCGCCCTGTGCTGAGTCATCGGTGGGCTTGGAGTGCGCCAAAATGGGTGCGCTGAGTAGTCCCGTAACGGCGGCCAGTAGCACAGAAACAGCCAATGGAGCGGGGAGCCGAGAGGTGCGATGCATTGAAAATCCCTGTTCTTGCGCGGTTTGAACCCGATTCTTCGGGTAGCTCGGAACTTGTCTGGCAAGTTCTTAGCGCAAACGTTTGCACAGGCTGTACCAACTTTGTTTAGCACACTGAAATAACGGGGAAATTCGGTTAATACTCGACCTGTTGATCAACATTGGCTGGGTGTCATTTTTTGCTGCTGTCGAACAGGTGTACCGCAGTGTCGCGCCGATAATCGCTCGGGGTTTGCTGCATCTCGATGCGAAAGTGCCGGTTGAAATTGGACAGGTTGGCGTAGCCCACTTCAAAGCAGATATCCGCCACCGACATCTCGCTTTGCAGCAGCAAGCGGCAGGCGCGCTGCACGCGAAATTTGCGCATCAGGTCGATAAAACCATGGCCGGTGTTGCGCTTGAAAAAACGCGAGAACCCCGGCTCGCTCATGTCCAGCTGACGGGCGATCTCCGACAGGCGCACGTCGCCGGTCAGTTCGCGCATGAGGTAGTCGAACGCCTTGTGGATGCGTTCGGCGCTGCGTGCGTCCAGGGTGGGGGCGTAGCAGGGGCTGGCCAGGGTTTGCATCTGATGCGTCGGGGCGTTTTTCAGGGTGTCGAGCAATTGCAGGAACAAGATCAAGCGTTGCAGGCCCTGGGCGCGACCGATGTCTTCCATCAGGCACGCGGCCCGCACGGCGGTGTCGCCACTGAAGGCCAGGCCGCGCCTCGCCTGTTCGAACAAGCGTTGTAAGTCGCCGAGTTCCGGCAGGGTGTTGCGCAAGGCGAGCAGGGCAGCCCCGTCGAATTGCAACACCACGTCGCGGCCGGCCAGGTATTCGCCGGGGGCGAGGTCGCCGATCCAGTCGTGGGGCAGGTCGGGGCCGATCAGCGCGACGTGCCCGGCGTTGAACGCACCAATGTAATCGCCCGCCACCAACTTGCCGCTGCCGTGGCGGATCAGGTGGATTTCAAACTCGGGATGATGGTTCCAGCGCGCCAGTTCATAGGGATAGTCGTGTTCGAACCAGCGAAAGCAATGGTCCGGCTCGGGCAGGATCACTTCGCGCTCTGCCGGGCGATGTTCGAACAGGGTGGCGCGGCTGACGGGCATGGGGATGCCTCTTGTTGGAGGGGGATTGCCTAAAAATACGCCGCTGGTCACCCGTGCGCTACCCGCGCCTCGGCCCGCCACTGATACTTTTTTGCCTCGGCGCCAAGGGTTAAAAAAGTACCAGAAGGGCATCCGCCACGGGTTTGTGAGGGCGTGACCAAGCTGCTGTAATCGGCGCTCAACAACAAAAACAACAGGTGGAAACCGCCATGCTCCCAACCTGCAAAACCACACTTGCCCATGCGCTGTTCGCGCTCAGCGGCCTGGCCCTGGCACTGCCCAGCCAGGCTGCCGACACCGTGACCATCGCCACCGTCAACAACAGCGACATGATCCGTATGCAGCGCTTGTCCAAGGTGTTCGAGCAGCAGCACCCGGACATCAAACTCAATTGGGTGGTGCTCGAAGAGAACGTCTTGCGCCAGCGCCTTACCACCGACATCGCCACCCAGGGTGGGCAGTTCGACGTGCTGACCATCGGCACTTATGAGACGCCGTTATGGGGCGCCAAGCACTGGTTGGAGCCGCTCACTCAACTGCCGCCCGACTACGATGTCGACGATATCTTCCCCTCGGTGCGCCAGGGCCTGTCGGTCAATAACACCCTGTACGCCTTACCGTTCTACGGTGAAAGCACCGTGACCTACTACCGCACCGATCTGTTCCAGCAAGCCGGTCTGAGCATGCCCGCGCACCCGACCTGGAGCCAGGTCGGCGAATTCGCCGCCAAACTCACCGACAAAGCCCAGGGCCAATACGGGATGTGCCTGCGCGGCAAAGCCGGTTGGGGCGAGAACATCGCGCTGCTGAGTACCATGGCCAACGCCTTCGGTGCGCGCTGGTTCGACGAGCAATGGACACCGCAACTGACCAGCCCCGAGTGGACGGCGGCGGCTAATTTCTACGTTGACACCCTCAAGCAGTATGGGCCGCCAGGCGTGTCCAGCAATGGTTTCAATGAAACCCTGGCGCTGTTCAACAGCGGTAAATGCGCGATCTGGGTCGATGCCAGCGTGGCTGGTTCTTTCACCACCGACAAAAGTCAGAGCAAGGTCGCCGACCGCGTAGGTTTCGCGGCGGCGCCCACCGAAGTCACCGACAAAGGCTCTTCCTGGTTATACGCCTGGTCATTGGCGATTCCGGCCACGTCCAAGCACAAGGATGCGGCCAAGGCCTTTATCACCTGGGCGACGTCCAAGGACTACATCCAATGGGTCGCCGATCAAGACGGCATCACCAACGTACCGCCGGGCACCCGCCAGTCCACCTATAGCGCGGCCTATCTGAAAGCTGCACCGTTTGCCCAAGTGACCCTGGCGATGATGCAACACGCCGACCCCGCCCATCCGTCGCTTAAACCGGTGCCGTACGTGGGCATTCAGTACGTGACCATCCCCGAGTTTCAGGCCATCGGTACGTCGGTCGGCAAGCTGTTCTCGGCCGCGTTGACCGGCGGCATGTCGGTCGACCAAGCCTTGCAGCAGGCGCAAACCAGCACCGAACGCGAGATGAAACGCGCCGGCTATCCCAAATAATGATCAGGACATCACCATGAAACGACTCGACGGTAAGAGCGCGTTGATCACCGGCTCGGCGCGGGGCATTGGCCGCGCGTTTGCCCAGGCCTATATCGCAGAAGGCGCCACGGTCGCCATCGCCGACATCAACCTGCAACAGGCGCGGCAAACCGCGGCCGAACTGGGCCCCCAGGCGTATGCGGTGGGCATGGATGTGACCGAGCAAGCCTCCATCGATGCGGCCATTGGCGCCGTGGTGGCCCACGCCGGCAAGCTGGATATTCTGATCAACAACGCAGCGTTGTTCGACCTGGCGCCCATCGTCGACATCACCCGCGAAAGCTTCGAACGGCTGTACTCGATCAACGTCGCCGGCACCCTGTTCACCCTGCAGGCGGCTGCGCGGCAGATGATCCGCCAGGGCCACGGCGGCAAAATCATCAACATGGCCAGCCAGGCTGGACGGCGTGGCGAACCGCTGGTGGCGGTGTACTGCGCGACCAAGGCGGCGGTGATCAGCCTGACGCAATCGGCGGGGCTGAACCTGATCCAACACGGCATCAACGTCAACGCCATCGCCCCCGGCGTGGTGGACGGCGAGCACTGGGAGGGTGTCGACGCGCTGTTCGCCCGGCATGAGGGCCTGGCACCGGGCGAGAAGAAAAAACGCGTGGGGGCCGAAGTACCGTTCGGGCGCATGGGCACTGCCGAGGATCTGACCGGCATGGCGATCTTCCTGGCGACCAAGGACGCTGATTACGTGGTGGCCCAGACCTACAACGTCGACGGGGGTAACTGGATGAGTTGAGCCAGCCGGGCAGCCAGGCTACTCGGCAAAACTGCGATCAAAAAAGTACACCGCCCCAGGCTTCAGTTGTTGCAGCGTCGCCTGGGGCCTGCCGCCTTCGCCCGGCTTTTTACGGCCAGTCTCGCGCAGGTAGCCCGCCTCGGTCAGCTTCAACAAACGCTGACGAATACTGGTCTTGAGCACCGGTCTGCCCAGTACCACGGAAAAGATCGCCGTCGCTTGCGGCGCGCTGAATTCTTGGCCGAGAAACATCAACGGCAAGCTGCTGTATAGCGACTTGGACAACAACCGCTCCAGCACGGCTGCGACGATCAGGTTGTGATCGAATGGCAGCCGGATCCTGCCGTCCGCCACGGCATTGAGTGAAAACCAGCCCTGACGCTCACCCAGGCTGACCTCACCCGCCACGATTGCCAGGTAGTACGTCGACGACGACCAGCAGCGCGGGTCGCGAAACGCATCGCCCACCGTGCCGACCTGTTCGCACCAGGCCAGTTCCAGGCCGACCTTGTCACTGGCGCGCAATCGCTCCACGGCATCCTTGAGGCTCAGATCTTGCACGTCGCCATTGACCACCACCCCCGGAAGCGCCCAGTGCTCGGCGAACGGTTCGGCTTCGCGCTGATTCAGCAGCAGTTTGATCTCTCCCGATTCGCGGCAATAAAACAGCACGCATAGGTCGACGGTGTGGAGGTAGGGGCTGAGTGACATGGGGCATCCTTCTAAACAGCGGTGGGGACAGTCTAACGGATCGAAAAAATATGTCATGTACTTGCGCTGATACATATTGATAAATGTTTCTTGCAATGAAAGTACATGACGTGTACTTTTGTTTCCAGGCCACAGGAGAACCGCCATGACCCTTTCCAAAACTGCCATTGCTTCATTCGACGTCGATGCCCAGAAGAGCTTTACGCCCCTGTGCCCCAACGAGTTGCCCGTGGTCGGCGGTGATCAGATTGGTGCCGAGCTGAACTACATGGCCAGCCTGGTCGGCCACCGTATCGGCAGCAAAGATGCGCACACCCCTAACGCTCCGTGGGTGGTCCAGCAGCAGAGCGACATGATGCAAGCCACCGGCCTGGAACACGCCGACCTCACCTGGGTCAGCCACTGCGTGCCGGGCACCGAAGGCTTCACCTTGCTCGACGAACTGCCCACCCCGTATGACTACGATTACTTCGTCTGGAAAGGCGTCGAACCCGACCTGCATCCCTACGGCGCTTGTTACCACGACCTGCACGACAAGCTGTCCACTGGCGTCATCGAATATTTGAAAGCCCACGGCGTGGCCCGGGTGATCGTCGGCGGCCTGGCCCTGGATTTCTGCGTCAAGACCACCGCCTTGCAACTGCTCAAGGCCGGCCTGGAAGTGGTCCTGCACCTGCCGGCGTGCCGTGGGATCAGCGAGGAGGGCGGTGTGCAGGCCGTCAATGAGTTGCTCAAGGCGGGGGCCGTTATCAGCCGCACCCGCGAAGAACTGGCCGCGATGGCCACGCGTTAAGGAGAGACACCATGGAAAGTGCATACGACTACGAATCCCCGGTGATTCAGGGCTTGCTCGACACCGATTACTACACCTTCACCATGATGCAAGCGGTGTTGCACCAGCACCCCAACGTGGATGTCGAATACAACTTCATCGTGCGTTCCAAGGAAAAGCTCGGCCACTTGATCCCCGAATTGCGCGCCGAGCTGGAAAAACTCGCTGGCCTGCAAATGCGCGAAGGCGAGCTGCGCTTTTTGTTCAACCCGCGTTTTCGCGAATACCTTACACCCGACTACGAGCGCTTCCTCGGTCTGTTCCGCTTCAACCTGCGCTATATCCATGTGAGTGAAGTGGACGGCCAGCTCAACATCCGCGTGATCGGCCCGATGCTGCACTGCATCATGTTCGAGCAACCGGTGCTGGCCCTGGTCAGCGAACTGCGCAACCGCGATAAATACCCCGACGTGACCCTGGAAGACGTCACCCGCAAGCTCTATCAGAAATTCGACTGGCTGGAAAAAAACCTCAGCCGCGACGAACTCGCCGACCTGCGGGTGTCCGATTTTTCCACCCGTCGGCGCCTGTCGTTCAAGGCCCAGCGCGAAGTGGTAGACATCATGCGCCGCGATTTCCCCGGCCAGTTTGTCGGTACCAGCAACGCCCACCTGGCCTACGAGTTTGACCTGCCGCTGATCGGCACCATGGCCCACCAATGGCTGATGGTGCACCAGCAACTGGGGCGCCTGCGCGAAAGCCAGAACGCCGCGCTGGAAAACTGGGTACGTGAATACCGCGGCCGCCTCGGCATTGCCTTGACCGACTGCATCAGCACCGATTTTTTCCTCAAGGATTTCGACCTGTACTTCGCGAAACTCTACGACGGCCTGCGCCAGGACTCCGGTGATCCCATCGTGTGGGCCGATAAAGTGCTGGCCAGATACAAGGAACTCGGCATCGACCCCATGACCAAAGACCTTATGTTTTCCGATGGGCTGAACTTCGAAAAATGCCTGCCGATCCTGCGCCATATTCGCGGCAAGGCTCGCTTCGGTTTCGGCATGGGCACCAGCCTGGCCTGCGATGTGGACGGCGTGGAGCCGCTGAGCATTGTGATGAAGCTGGTGCGGGTCCACGGCGAACCGGTGGTGAAGTTCTCCGACGACCCGGTGAAAAACGTCTGCGAAGACGCCTCGTTTTTGCAGTACGCCGCGCAAGTCTTCAACGTTGGCAAAGTGGAGGTGTGACATGCAAACCCAGGACCGCATCGCTCAGGAGCTGAACATCAACCGCGGGCTGGTCAAGGGCGGTGAGCCCCAGGAAATCCAGCGCCGCATCGATTTCATCAAACACACATTGCGCCAGTCCGCCTGCACAGCGCTGGTGCTGGGCATCAGCGGCGGCGTCGACTCGCTGGTGGCCGGCCGTTTGTGCCAGTTGGCTGCCGAGCAACTGCGTGACGATGGCTATCCCGCGCGGTTTATCGCCATGCGCCTGCCTTACAAGAGCCAGGCCGATGAGCACGATGCTCAGGCCTCCCTGGACTTCATCAAGCCGGACCAGATCGACACCCTGAATATCGCCTCCAGTGTCGACGGCTTGATGGCCAGCCTGGCGGCCAGCGAAGCCAGCGCCGCGCAGGTGGATTTCATCAAAGGCAACGTCAAGGCCCGTGCCCGTATGATCGCGCAGTACGCCGTGGCCAACCTGCACAACGGCCTGGTGGTGGGCACCGACCATGCCGCCGAAGCGCTGATGGGCTTCTTCACCAAGTTCGGCGACGGCGCCTGTGACCTGGCGCCGCTGTCCGGCCTGACCAAGACCCAGGTACGCCTGCTCGGCACCGCACTGGGCGCGCCGGCCAACCTGGTCAAAAAAGCCCCCACCGCCGACCTCGAAGAACTGGCGCCGGGCAAACTGGACGAAGTCGCTTACGGCTGCACCTATGACGATATCGATGCCTACCTGATGGGCGAACCCGTCAGTGAGCAGGTACGCACGATAGTGGAAAGCGCCTACCGCAAGACCGCACACAAACGCGCGCTGCCTGTCGTTCCCCTCTAACCTCGTACCCTGTCCGGGACGAGTGGGCTTGCTTATGGTGAACAGGCTCGCAGGTGGTGAGCGAGCCTGCTCCCACAGTTAAACTCCTCTGGGCCACCACCCGGCACTCGGTGCATTTGGCCCCATAGCCATAGATCTCTACACAAGTTTTAAGGCTGAAATAACTCTGTGGTGAGCGGGCTTGCCCCGCGCTGGGCTGCGAAGCAGCCCCAAACCCAGGCACCTCGGTGTGTCAGCTACACCACATCGCCTGGAATGGGGCCGCTTCGCAGCCCAGCGCGGGGCAAGCCCGCTCACCACAGCGAGCCCGCTCACCACGAGAACCTCATTTTCTCAGGCTATGTCACCGAAAATATGCAGCCACCTACCCTGACCACGATGCGAAGCGAGCCGCTCTTGCTCTTGCTTTTGATCTCAGGCGCCCCGTTAACCACGCTGGCCGGAATTCGGCATTGATTTGGGGGGTGAACCGGCAGGGATGCCGGTTTAGCCGCCCCGCGCCATGGATGGCGCGTGGCGGCGGCCCCCCAAATCAATGTCGGATTACGGGCACACCGAGCCTAGGCGAGGTGCCGAGTGGTGGGGCAAAGCGTTTTTGGTTACTTTTGGCGCTCTTCCAAAAGTGACCCGCCGTAAGGGCGGAACCCATAGCCGCCGTGACCGCGGCAACGGATATGTACTCGGTTTGATCCAACCTCCGGGTCGCCTGTCAGGCCGCCATCGGGGGCAAGCCCCCTCCCACAGCAAGCCCCCTCCCACAGTTAGATTCCTCTGAGCGAGCACCCGGCAACTCGGTGCATTTGGCCCCAATAGCCATAGATCTCTACACACGTTTCAAAGGCTGAAATAACTCTGTGGTGAGCGGGCTGGCCCCGCGCTCTACCGCTCAATCGACCGACTCCACCGCGCGTTCCACTCCGGTCGCGCCTGGTTCACCTGGTCCCAATCAATCGAAATCGCTGTTTGCAAATAACCCTGCATCGCCTCCACCCGCGCGCGGGTTTTGTCGGTGGTCGGCGTGGTCGGGTTCGAGGGGATCTGGTCACCTTCCTCCAGCGCCGGCGCCTGGGCTTCGGCGCTCAGCAGGTAGGCCGCGAGTTTCTGCGCCAGCTCCGGCTGGTCGTTGCGGGCGATTACGCATTCGGCGACGTTGAGCACCACCGCGCCTTCCTTGGGTTGCGCATATTCCATCGGTACGCCGAGCAGTTTCTGGGTGGCGACCTGGGTTGGGGTGAGAGGGAAGATCGCGGCTTCGTCGGTCTGCACCATCTCGGAGATTTTCGCCGAGCTGGCGATGTATTCCAGTACGTTAGGGCCGACGGTTTTCGGCCAGGCCTTGAAGCCGGGGTCTACGTTGGTCTCATCGCCGCCCTGCAAACGGTTGAACATCAAGAAGCCGTGCAGGCCGAAGGTGGAGGAGGCCAGGGACTGGAACACCACTTTGTCCTTGAAGCGTGGGTCGGCCAGGTCCATCCACGACGTCGGGGCGGCCCAGCCTTTTTCCTTGAACAGCCTGGCGTTGTAGCCCAGGCCGGTGACGCCCAGGGTCACGGCCACCGCTTGGTCCTTGATTTTCGCCTTGGCCGGGATTTGCTCCAGGGTCGGGCTGGGCGTGAGTTTGTCGCACAGGCCCATGGAAATGGCGCGGTACATGATGCCGTCGTCGAGGAACATCACATGCATCTGCGGGTTGTTTTTATTGGCCTGGACCTTGGCGAGAATGTCCGACGAGGTGCCGGGTACGATCACCACTTTGACGTTGTTGGCCTTCTCGAACGCGGGCAGTACTTTATCGGTATACACCCGTTCCATGGTGCCGCCGTTCATGCCCAGATACAGCGTCGGCGCGGCATGGGCACCGGCGGCGAACAGGGCGAGGGTCAAGCAGGACAGCGCATTACGTGGGTTCATGGTTTTTCCTCTCAGGCTTGGAATCGACGGATGGAAAACGCTTCGATGGGCTGACGGCTGGCGCCCGAGCAGACGATCTCTGCCAAGGCTTCACCGACAGCAGGGCCGAGCTGGAACCCGGCGCCGGCAAAGCCGAAACCGTGGAGCAGACCCGGTGTGGTGCTGCTGGGACCGATCACCGGTTCATGATCGGGCAGGTAACCTTCGGTGCCACTCCAGGTGCGGATCGCCTGGGCGCCCTGAAGAAACGGGTACAGCTCGGCGGCATTGCGCAGAATCTCCAGCACTGCCGCTTGCCCGGGGCGTGCCTGACGCGGCCCGAGGGCAAAACCACGCCCGCCACCCAGGATGCAATTGCCTCGCGCCACCTGGCGCGCATAGATCCCGCCGCCTTCGACGCCGGTGCTCACGTCCATCACTACCGGCAGCGGCTCGGTCACCAGCATCGCCGGGTGCGCCGAGGTGATCGGCACCGGTTCACCGAACTGTGCGGCCACGCTGCCGGCCCAGGCACCGGCACAGTTCAACAGCCATGGCGCGTGCAAGTGCAGGCCATTGGCACAGTGCACTTGGAACACGCGGCCATCGTGCTCGATGCGTACCACTTCGGCCTGTTCGTGCACGACCGCACCGTGACGCTGCGCCGCGCGGGCAAAGGCCGGTGACACCAAGCGCGGGTTGGCATGCCCGTCTTCCGGGCACAGCGAGGCGCCGACCGCCACGTCGCCCACCCACGGAAAACGCGCGCGCATTTCGGCGCGATCCAGCAGTTGCAGGCCCAGATCAAACTCCCGGGTGCGCTCGGCGTAGGCGTGCAGCGCGGCGAAATCGGCGGCGCTGCGGGCCAATTTCAGATGCCCGCAGCGCACGTATTCGCCGTCGATGCCGATCAAACCCGGTAACTCGCCCCATAACTGATGGGCGCGCTGCGACAGTGGCAATTGATGCAGGGGCCGACCCTGGCGGCGCACGCCGCCGTAATTGACGCCGCTGGAATGGGAGCCGCAAAAGTCACGCTCCACCAGCGTCACGCGCTGGCCTTTTTGGGCGAGCATCAACGCCGCCGAAGCACCAACAATACCTCCTCCCAGTACGATCACGTCGCTCATGGCTGCACCTGCACGCCAAACGGCAGCGGCTTGATCGGGGCTTGACCACGTAGGCGACCGACGTCCTCCACGCTGCGGCCGCTGCGCTCAGCGACAATCTCCGCTGCCGCCAACCCACACAACCGGCCCTGGCAGCGCCCCATGCCGACGCGGCAGTGGGCCTTGACCCGGTTGATCTCCCAGTGACCGTCGTCCACCACCGCGCGGATATCGCCGGCGCTGACTTCTTCGCAGCGACACACGGTCAGATTGTCCGGCGCTTGTGCCGCCCACTTTTCTGGAAAGGGAAACGCGGTCTCCAGGCCCAGGCGAAAGCGCTGGATGCGCGCCAATTGCTGTTCCAGCATGGCGGGCCTGTGCCGATCGATGGCGACGCCGGCGTCTTCCAGTAGCGCCAGCGCCGCGCGTTCGCCGGCCATTTGCGCAGCGTCCGCACCCATGATTGCGGCGCCGTCACCTGCCAGGTACACGCCGTTTACGCTGCTGCGTCCGGCGCTGTCGCGGGTGGGCAGCCAGGCGCGGTTCAAAGGGTTCCAGGCGAATGCACAATCGAGCAGATCGGCCAGTTGGGTTTCGCTGCGCAGGGCATGGGCGAAGGCGACGGCGTCGCAGGCGAGGGTGTGGGCGCCCCAACGAATGCCGCTGACCCGTTGCACACCGTCGATCTGCGCCAGCGTCGCGCCCTGATGCACGGGTACCCCGTGGGCCGTCAGCCAGGCGCGGTAGTACATGCCCTTGGCCAGCGTCGCCGGTTGCCCGAGCAGGGCCGGCAGCGCGCGGCACTGGGCGCTGAACGGTGCGCTGTCGAGCACCGCTACCACCGTCGCGCCGGCCTTGGCGTATTGGTATGCCACCAAATACAACAAAGGCCCGCTGCCACACAGCGCCACCCGCTCACCGATGGCGCAGCCTTGGTACTTCAAGGCGATCTGCGCCGCGCCCAGGCTGTAGACACCGGGCAAGGTCCAACCCGGCACCGGCAGGATACGGTCGGTGGCACCGGTGGCGACGATCAGCCGCGAATACTCGACGCTGTCGGCGCGGTTATCCGTGAGTAGGTCCAGGCGCTGGTCCTCGGCATTCCACACCAGGGTGCGTGGCCGATAGTCGATCAAGGGGGCCAGCTCATCCAGGGTGCGATGCACGGCCTGGGCCTTGCCCGCTTCGAAGCCATAGAGCTGCTGGGCGGTGCGCTGGAAGCCTTCGGGTTGGCGCCGATAAATCTGCCCGCCGCCGCGCAGCCCTTCGTCCACCAGGCAGGCGCGGATGCCGTAATCGAGCAGGGTGCGCGCCGCGCTGATGCCCGCCGGGCCTGCGCCTACAATCACCACCGGCTTCATGCTGTACGCCCCGGATCGCGGCGGATCGCCTGGCCTTCTTCCAGCAGGGTCGAACAGGCCCGCACGCGCCGGCCGTCCTCCAGCCGCACCCAGCAATCCTGGCAGGCGCCCATCAGGCAAAACCCGGCGCGGCGCTCGGCGCTAAAGTCGCTGCCGCGCAGGTGTTCGCTGCAGGTCAGCACGGCGGTCAGCAGGGTGTCGCCGAGCAAGGCGCTGGCCGGCTGACCGTCGAGGGTAAACGCGACCACAGGGCGCGCGGTTTCGGCCAAGCGTTTGAACAGGCCCATCAATGTTTCCCCACCAGTACGCGGTCCAGGCCGTAGACCCGGTCCAACAGAATCATGGTCGCTGCCGTCAGCGCGATCACCAGCGCCGACACCGCCGCCATCATCGGATCGATGGATTCGGTGGCGTACACGTACATGCGCACCGGCAGGGTTTGGGTCGCCGGCGAGCTGACGAAAATCGACAAAGTCACTTCATCGAAACTGTTGATAAACGCCAGCAGCCAGCCGCCGGCCACGCCGGGCAGGATCATCGGCAGGGTGATCTGGCGAAACAGCGTAAAGCGGCCGGCCCCCAAGGATTCGGCGGCCTGCTCGGCGCTGCGGTCGATGCCGATGGCCGCCGCCAGCACCAGGCGCAGCACGTACGGGGTGATGATCACGACGTGGGCGAGCATCAGCCAAGTGAAGCTGCCGTTCACTCCCATCAAGGCGAACAGGCGCAGCATCGCCACTCCCAGCACCAGGTGCGGAATGATGATCGGCGACAGGAACAAGGCGCTGAAAAAGTCGCGTCCCGGAAACGAGTAGCGACTGATCGCCAACGCCGCCGGCACTGCGATCAGCGTGGCCAGGGTCGCGGCGCTGAACGCCAGGATCAGGCTGTTGTAGAACGCCTGGATAAAGTCGGCACGCTCGAACACCGCGCGGAACCAGCGCAGGGAGAAACCCTGGGTCGGCAGACTCAAGGTGTTCTCCGGGGTAAACGCCACCAGGCATACCACCACCAGCGGCGCCATCATGAACAGCACCACCAAGCCATGGAAGCCGAGGGCCAAAGGACCGTTTCTGGACATGTGTCTAAACCCCCAGGGACTTTTTGTAACGGCTTTCGAGCAGGCGGTTCCAGTTCAGCATGATCAGCAGGTTGAGCAGCAACAGCACCACCGCGATGGTCGCGCCCATGGGCCAGTTGAGTTCCGAGAGGTACTGGTCGTACACCACGGTGGCGACCATTTTCAGGCGGCGTCCGCCGAGCAGGCCGGGAATAGCGAACGAGCTGGCGGCCAGGCCGAACACAATCAGGGTGCCGGACAGCACCCCCGGCATCACCTGGGGTAACACGATCTTGCGCATCACCGTGGCCTGGCTGGCGCCGAGGGACAGCGCCGCCTGCTCGGCCGACGGGTCGAGCTTTTGCAGCGAGGTCCACACCGGAATGATCATGAACGGCAGCATCACATGCACCAGCGCGATGATCACCGCGAACGGCGTGTACAACAGCTTCACCGGGCGCCCGCCGAGTAGTTGAATCAATTGGTTGACCAGGCCATCGGC
The DNA here is from genome assembly GCF_013285305.1 of Pseudomonas rhodesiae. Lineage (NCBI taxonomy): Bacteria > Pseudomonadati > Pseudomonadota > Gammaproteobacteria > Pseudomonadales > Pseudomonadaceae > Pseudomonas > Pseudomonas rhodesiae. The sequence continues at coordinate 2,564,545 of NZ_CP054205.1, forward strand.
CCCTAACAGCAGGCTCCAGCCGAACGCGCGCACCACTACCGATATCAGCAGCGGGGTGAGGATCAGGATCAGAAAGATCGAGCGCCACGGTGTACCCATGCGGCTGAGGATGTAGGCCTCCGGCACGCCGATCACCACGCACAGCAAGGTGACCAACGCGCTGATCCAGAACGTGCGCCAGAAGATCTCGTAGAAATACGCATCGCTGAACAGCGCCAGGTAATGGGCGAGGGTCCACTCATGGGCCTTCACCCCCACTTGGTAGTCGAACACGTTGAACGACAGCACCAGGGTCAGCCCCAACGGCAGGATCAGCAGCCCGGTAAACAGCAGCAGCGCCGGCAGTGACAGCAGATAGCCCCGACTCATGGGCGTACCTCGTCGGCAGCCAGCACCCGCAGCAACTCGGCCGGCCACTCAAGACCCACCGCTGCGCCGTTACCCAGCGGTGCGCTGCCATCGTTGGCGCGCACCACGGTGATTTCACCCAGCGAAGTGTGGATGCGGTACAGCCATTGGCTGCCGAAGAAGAAGCGGTCGAGCACCTGGCCTTGCAGGCGGCCGCTGCCGGCATTCACCAGTTGGATTTTCTCCGGGCGCAGGCTGAGGGTCAGTTCGCCGTCGCCGCTTGCCTGCCGCACTTGCGGCGTGCCGAGGGCGTCGTAATCGCCGGGCAACAGGTTGGCCTTGCCTACGAAGTCAGAAATAAAGCGTGTGCGCGGGTGTTCGTAGAGGGTGTAGGGCGCGTCGATCTGGGTCACGCGGCCGGCCTCCATCACCACCACGCGGTCGCTGATGGACAGCGCTTCGGCCTGGTCATGGGTGACCATCAGCGTGGTGATGCCTACCGCGCACTGGATGCGGCGGATCTCGAACTGCATCTCTTCGCGCAGGTTGGCGTCGAGGTTGGACAGCGGCTCATCCAGCAGCAGCACTGGCGGTTCGATCACCAAGGCGCGCGCCAGGGCCACGCGTTGGCGCTGGCCGCCGGACAGCTCACGCGGGTAACGCTCGGCGTGGGGAGCCAGGCGCACCAAATCGAGCACGGTCTTGACCTTGCTGGCGATCTCGGCGGCGGGCACTTTGCGCATCTTCAGGCCGAAGGCGACGTTGTCGCGCACGCTCATGTGCGGGAACAGCGCATAGCTCTGGAACACCACGCCCAGGCCACGGCTGGCGGGCTTGGCGTGGGTGATGTCGCGCCCATCCAGCAGGATCTGGCCGCTGGTCACCTCGACGAAGCCGGCGATCATTTGCAGGGTGGTGGTCTTGCCGCAGCCCGAAGGGCCGAGCAGGGAAACGAACTCGCCTTTTTCCACGGCCAGGTCGGTGGCGACCACGGCGTCGACGGCGCCGTAGCGTTTGCTCAAGGCGTTGAGTTGGAGAAATGCCATGTCTGCGTTCCACCTTTTTCAGTCGCGTCGAAACGCGCTTTTTTTGTTTTGGGCAGATGCGAAAAGCGTACTGCGGGTGCGTTGGCGCTCGATCTTGAGTCGGCTGCCGCGTGTTGTTCGTTTTCGCCCCTGTGGACGCAGATTAGGACGAAGACTAGGATGCGCGAAAGATGGAATTTCACTGAACGAACTACTTTTTTCAGTTTTATTCATTCAACAGAATTAATAGCGAGAATATGCGGTATGGATTCCACTGAGCGGAATGAGAATCTCAAGGAAGTTGGCGCCGGTGCTGTGTCGCGCGTGTTTGCGTTGTTGCGCGCATTGGGCGAAGTCTGCGAGGGCGGCGAACGGGTGACACAGCTCGCGCAACAGGTCGGCCTTTCGCAACCCACCACCCACCGCCTGCTACGCAGCCTGATGGAAGAGGGCATGGTGGAGCAGGATGCGCGCAGCAAGCGCTATCGCCTGAGCCTGGAGTTCTTCGCCCTGGCGGCCAATGCGGGCAAGACCGGCAACCTGCGCGACCTGGTGCGACCGAGCCTGTTGCGCCTGAGCGCCTCCTTGGGTGATTCGCTGTTTTTGCTGGCGCGCAGCGGCTTCGATGCGATTTGCCTGGACCGCAGCGAAGGTCCGTACCCGATCCGCACCTTCACCGGCGACATCGGTGGGCGCGTCGCCCTGGGTGTGGGGCAGGGCAGCCTGGCCATCCTGGCCTACTTGCCGGAGGAAGAACGCGAAACCGTGATCCGCTACAACCTGCCCCGGCTCAAGGACTTTCACCTCTACGACGAAGTGCTGCTGCGGTCGGAAGTGGAGAACGTGCGCACCCTGGGCTATGCGGCGCGCAATACCGGGGTGCTGGAAGGCATGGCGGGCCTGGCGGTACCGATCCTCAATCGCGAGGGGCACGCGGTGGCTGCGTTGAGTGTGGCGACCATCAGTGATCGCTTGGGGCCGAGCCGCTTGCCGATGGTGGTGGAGTTGCTCAAGCGCGAAGCCGCCGCCATCGGGCCGAGGCTCAATCCCTTTGATCCGACGTTGCGTAGGCCGTCGAAGACGTTTGGCGATTGAGCCTGGCGATGCTTGGACGGAAGGCTATCCCTACTCTGTCGTAGAGGTATTTCTCACTGCGGTCTTGGCTTTGGTCTGAGTAGGAAAACCTACTGTTCGTGCAGTCGATAGTCCTTTCACGACGGATCGCTGGAACTGTTGAGTTATAGGCCGCCACACATGCGGCGTTGACCCAGTGTAGGGTTTGCCTGGGTTAATAGTGAAAGACTCTATTAACGAGGAACGACTATGAACGTGTTTTGTCCGCCTGCGCGAAATTTCTTTAACAATGAATTTACCTACAACCCAATGCCCGTTAGCAATGGCCAATTGCTTGGTGCAGGTCAGTCTGCCTATAACAATGGAGGCATGACTCCGTCGCGTATTTTGGGAGAGTTTGCAAACAACTTCGGCTATTTCGCAGAGCCAGAATCTCGTTTCGCAGAGCCAGGATCGCGTTTCGTTTCGCGTGACGCACTTGCGCGCACTGGCGAGCGTCCAATGAGCGGCGATTTCTTTCACGATCGGATGACAATGCTCGCCCGGGAGATCACCCAAAATGTCCGGTTGGACAGCAAGCACGATGGCGCCATCAATCGCGGCTGGCAGAGTGATCGTATCTTTCCGACAGACGTGTTCGAGGCTATGGCTCTGTATGACGCGGAAGATGTTTTCTCCAGCATGCGCGGAATGCCCGAGGGATTGGAGATGCCTAACGACTGCATGCAGCGTCAGCGTATCGAGAGTGGGTATGGCGACAGCTGGGCCCGTAATTATTCTCCAATGGAGAACGGCATGAGCCCACAGAATGCTGAGGTCGCTTCTAATTTTAAGAATGCCAAAGACTCAGATCTGGCCTTGGAGTTGGGTAATAATTTTGATTATTTCAAGCCTAACGAAAACAACAAAATAACTCAGGAATCGATTCGCGACGTTGCAAGAAAGCCTCTGACGGGGGATCCGGTCACTGATCGGCTGACTTTGTTGGCCCTAGAAATCATCAGTCGTCCTTCGTTCAATCGACAAATGGACTCTATGGACGAAAGTGATAAACCCGACACAATCATAGGGCGCGACACCGTTGAGCGTCTGTCCAAGTAACGAGATGCGCCTGAAGATGCAGAATGTCGACCAAGTGATTTAAAGCAGACAGGTCATCAATCGTTACTGGATCGAATATGACAATCAAGGTGCTGCCTACGATGTAGGCCGCACCATTAATCGTATTTGGCCAATTGCAGGACGCTCAGCGATGACCCCACTCGACCCATCAGGACCTTCATGGGCCGTGACCGGATAAAGCACGGGAAGATAGGATCCAATTACGGTATAACCCTCGGACGCTCTAGCTCTCCGAGGCCCGGTTTTTTCATGCAAAGCCCTTTGCAACGTCCGCTGTGGCAGGTCTACCTGATCTTTCTCGCACCGATGGTGCTGTCCAACTTCCTGCAAAGTTTGTCCGGCACCCTCAATGGCATCTATGTCGGGCAAATGCTCGGCACCCAGGCCCTGGCAGCGGTGTCGGGGATGTTCCCGGTGGTGTTTTTTTTCATCGCCCTGGTGATCGGCCTGGGGGCGGGCGCGTCGGTGTTGATCGGCCAGGCGTGGGGTGCTCAGGAAACCGCGATGGTCAAGTCCATCACCGGCGCTACGCTGGCCCTGGGCGCGCTGGTGGGCGTGAGTGCGGCGGTGCTGGGCAGTCTGTTTGCGCGCTCGGCGTTACAGGCCCTTGGCACGCCGCTGGATGTGCTCGACGATGCGGTCGGCTATGCGCGGATGATGATGCTGATCATGCCGTTGCTGCTGGTGTTCATCCTCTACACCCAACTGTTGCGCGGCGTCAGTGACACCATTTCACCCTTGCTGGCGCTGATGGTCTCGACCCTGGTGGGCCTGCTGCTGACTCCCGCGTTGATTGGCGGCTGGGTCGGCCTGCCGCCCTTGGGCATCCAGAGCGCGGTGTACGCCGGTCTGGTGGGCAACGGGGCGGCGATGCTGTTTTTGATCCTGCGCCTGCGCCGCAAACAGCATGTGATGGCGCCGGATCGCGAGTTACTTGCGGCTTTACGCCTGGACCGCGCGATTCTCGGCAAAGTGCTGCGTATCGGCTTGCCCACCGGCCTGCAAATGGTGGTGTTGTCGCTGTCGGAATTGGTCATCCTGGCGCTGGTCAACGGCCACGGCTCCCAAGCCACTGCGGCTTATGGCGCGGTGACGCAGATCGTCAACTACGTGCAGTTCCCGGCCTTGTCGATAGCCATCACGGCCTCGATACTCGGCGCCCAGGCAATCGGCGCCGGGCGCCTGGAGCGCATCGGCCCGATCCTGCGCACCGGCCTGCTGATCAACACCTGCCTGACCGGCGGTCTGATTGTGCTCGGCTATGCACTGTCGAACTGGTTGCTGGGGCTGTTCATCACTGAGGCGCAGGCGCGGGTCAACGCTGAACACCTGTTGCATATCATGTTGTGGAGCATCCTGGTGTTCGGCTTTCAGGCTGTGGTGGGGGGCATCATGCGCGCCAGTGGCGTGGTGCTGATGCCGGTAGCGATTTCGATTTTCTGCGTGCTGTGCGTCGAGTTGCCGATGGCCTACCTGTTCAATGCGCATTTCGGTCTGGAAGGGGTGTGGATGGCCTTCCCGGTCACCTACCTGGCGATGCTCGGGCTGCAGACCGCGTATTACCGGTTGGTATGGCGGCATAAGCAGATCAAACGGTTGGTGTGATGGAAAAAATGCGCACATTCAGCACAGAAGGCGTCTGAGTCATGGCAAACCCTTACGCGGATTTATTCCAGGTTCCCGGCGCCCGCGCCTTTGTGCTGGCGGGCATGCTTGCGCGCATGCCGGTGTCGATGACCGGTATCGGCCTGATCACCATGCTCTCGCAAGTGCAGGGTGGCTATGGCCTGGCGGGCTCGGTGGCGGCGGTGTTTGCCCTGGCCACGGCGTTCTGTGCGCCCCAGGTCTCGCGCCTGGTGGATCGCTACGGGCAGGGCCGAGTGCTACCGATCGCCGCGTTGATTGGCGGCGGCGCGTTATTACTGTTGTTGTTATGCACGCGCCTGCAGGCGCCGACCTGGACGCTGTTTGTATTTGCCGCGCTGTGCGGCTGCATGCCGAACATGTCAGCCATGGTGCGAGCACGCTGGACCGAGGTGTATCGCGGCCAACCCCGATTGCGCACGGCGTTTGCCCTGGAGTCGGTGCTCGATGAGGTGTGCTTTATCATCGGCCCGCCGATTTCGGTCGGGCTGAGCGTCGTAGTGTTTCCCGAGGCCGGGCCGTTAGCGGCGGCGCTGCTGCTGGCCGTAGGTGTCACCACCTTCGTGTTGCAGCGCGAGACCGAACCGCCGGTGCATGCGCATCAGGATCATCATGGCCGCTGGCTGATCGCGTCGCCCTCGGTGCTGATCCTGATGATCCTGCTGCTGGCCATGGGCGTGATCGTCGGCGTGGTGGATGTGGTCAGCGTGGCGTTCGCCCAGCAGCAGGGCCAACCGGCGGCGGCGAGCATTGTGCTGTCGGTGTACGCCATCGGCTCGTGCCTGGCCGGGCTGGCCTTCGGCGCGCTCAAGTTCAAGGCGTCCTTGCCTCGGCAGTTCCTCGCTTGCGGGGCGGCGACGGCGCTGACCACCGTGCCGTTGCTGTGGGTAAGCAATATCCCCGGCCTGGCCGTGGCGATTTTTATCTCCGGGCTGTTTTTCGCGCCAACGCTGATCGTCTCCATGGCCCTGGTGGAACGCCTCGTCCCGCCCAGCCGCCTGACCGAAGGCATGACCTGGCTGATCACCGGCCTGAGCATCGGGGTAGCCATTGGCGCCGCGAGTTCCGGCTGGATGATCGACCACTTCGGTGCCGCCAGCGGGTTCTGGGTGGCGCTGGCCGCGGGAGGCGTGGTGCTGGGGGCGGCATTACTGGGGTATCGGCGGTTGGGGTAGTTTGCTATGCGCTGGGGTGAAGTTCTGCGAAGTGATGTTGCAGGAACTCATTCAGCGCCTGACGCGTCAGGTCATTGAGCGTGACTTTCTTGCGGGTCGCCGCCAGCGCCGCAGCCAAATGCAGGTCATGCCCAACCCGCACATTGAAAGAGCCCTTGCAGGGCTTTTCCGGGGTTTGACCAAGGTTCTGGCACGTCACGAGATAGTCGTCCACGGCCGCCTGAAAAGCGGCATCCAAATCAGCGACGGTTTTTCCTTCGTAGCTGATCAGTGCCTTGATGAACAGGATCTTGCCGAACAGGCAGTTGTCTTCAAGGCTGGCCTCGATAGAGCCGATGTAGCCTTTGTATTTGAGTTGGTTGTTCACTGAATCAGTTCTCCTGATTTCAATTGTTCGATGATCTGGCGTCGAATGTAGTGCTTCAGTTCGTTGCCAGGGTGAGGCTTGTGCAGCGTGATCATGGCAGTGGGGTCGCCACTGTCGAACTTGACGCGGCTTCCAGCCCCTTCGATCTGTGTGTAGCCCAGGCGACGCAGCAGCGTGACGAGTTCGGGCCATGTAAATGCCATTTGCTCATTGAGCAGTTTGGCCAGCAGCTTTTCATTTTTGGACACGGCGTTCCTTGCGTGTAACTAAATGTAGTTGCAGAGAGTGGTTTGCGTCAATGCTAGCTCGGTTACGTGCAGCTTTCCCGTCACAGGTGTAACCCTTGATGACGCTCGGTTTCGCGCCTGCATCCCCTCGCTAATTTTTCCTTTCGCGATTCGTTTTATAGGGACGACGTGCCTTTGTGCTTCCTGCCTATTGCTCCGGATCCCAAGAAATGAATGCTGAAGACTCCTTGAAACTTGCTCGCCGGTTTATCGGGTTGCCCCTGGAAAAACGCCAGCGGTTCTTGCAGGCCTTACAGACAGAAGGCGTGGAGTTTTCGCGGTTTCCGATTCCGGCTGGGGTGCAGGCGGAGGATCGCCAGGCGTTGTCCTATGCGCAGCAGCGCATGTGGTTTCTTTGGCAATTGGACCCGGCCAGTGGCGCCTATAACTTGCCGGGCGCGGTGCGGCTCAAAGGCACGCTGAGCTTGCGGGCTATGGAGCAGGCGTTCGCCAGTCTGGTCGAGCGCCACGAAACCCTGCGCACGGTGTTTCAGCGCCAGGCTGATGAACGCTTGTCCCAGGTGGCCATTGAGCCATCGGTGGCGGTGGAGCCGCTCGACCTGAGCGACCTGCCGCTGGCCGAACGGGAGCAAGCGGTGAGCGACGCGGCGGTGCGCCAGTCGCTGTTGCCGTTCGATCTGGAACACGGTCCGCTGCTGCGCGTGCAACTGCTCAAACTCGCCGAACAGGAGCATGTGCTGCTGCTGACCCTGCACCATATCGTCTCCGACGGTTGGTCGATGAACGTGCTGATCGACGAATTCATCCGCAGCTACGACGCCTACGAACGCAACGAAACACCCCGACTGCCGCCGCTGCCGATCCAATACAGCGACTACGCCCTGTGGCAGCGCCGCTGGCTGGAAGCGGGGGAGCAGGCGCGGCAACTGGATTACTGGCAGGCGCGCCTGGGGGATGAGCACCCAGTGCTGGAGCTGCCCACCGACCGTCCGCGCCCGGCCATGCCCAGCTATCAGGGCACTCGCCATCACTTCGCGATTGATGCAGACCTTGCCGCGCAATTGCGCAGTTGTGCGCAGCGCCACAATGTCACTCTGTTCATGCTGTTGTTGGGTGCATTCAACGTGCTGCTGCATCGCTATACCGGCCAGGGTGATATCCGCGTCGGCGTGCCGATCGCCAACCGCAACCGCACGGAAGTCGAGGGGCTGATTGGCTTCTTCGTCAACACTCAGGTGCTGCGCACCGAATTGACCGGGCAAACCCGCGTCGCCGAACTGCTGCAAGCCATCAAGGAGCATGCCCTCGGCGCCCAGGCCCATCAGGAATTGCCCTTCGAGCGCCTGGTGGAAGCGCTGCACGTCGAACGTAGCCTGAGCCATACGCCGCTGTTCCAGGTGATGTACAACCACCAGCCGGTGGTGGCCGATATCGCCTCGGTCAGCACCGCCTCGGGCCTGGAGCTGGCCCTGGTGGAGTGGCAAGGCCGTACTACCCAGTTCGACCTGACCCTGGATACCTATGAAAAATCCGGCACCCTGCACGCCGCGCTGACCTACGCCAACGACCTGTTCGACGCGCCGTCCATCGAGCGTATGGCCCGCCACTGGATCAGCCTGCTGCACGCCATGGTGGGCGACGGCGAGCAGCGTATCGGCGAGTTGCCGATGCTGGATGCCGACGAACTTCAACGCGTAACCCACACCTGGAACCAGACCGCGCAAACCTATCCCACTGAGCGCGGCATCCACCACCTGATCGAAGACCAGGTACGCGCCACCCCGGATGCCCCGGCCTTGCAGTTCGGCGATACCACCTTGAGCTATGCCCAGCTCGATACCCGCGCCAACCGTTTGGCCCATGCGTTGATCGAGCAGGGCGTTGGCCCGGATAGGTTGGTCGGGATCTGCGCCGAGCGTTCGGTGGAAATGGTCATCGGCCTGCTGGCGATTCTCAAGGCGGGCGGCGCCTATGTGCCGCTTGACCCTGAATACCCCCGGGAGCGCCTGGCCTACATGCTTGAAGACAGCGGCGTCCAACTGCTGCTTACCCAGCAGAGCCTGCTGCCGTCGTTGCCCACTGCGGGTATCCGGGCGATTGCCCTCGATCAGCCTGACGATTGGCTGGAGGGCTACAGCAGCGCATCGCCCGAAGTGACCGTGCACGCGCTGAACCTGGCCTACGTGATCTACACCTCCGGCTCCACCGGCAAACCCAAGGGGGCCGGTAACAGCCATCGCGCGTTGGTCAACCGGCTGTGCTGGATGCAGCAAGCCTATGGCTTGGGCGTGCGCGACGCGGTGTTGCAGAAGACGCCATTCAGCTTTGACGTGTCGGTCTGGGAGTTCTTCTGGCCGCTGATGACCGGCGCGCGCCTGGTGGTTGCGGCCCCCGGCGAACACCGTGAACCGGCGCGCCTGATCGAGAGCATCGGACGCCATGCCATCACCACCGTGCACTTCGTGCCGTCGATGCTGCAAGCGTTTATCCACGAGCCGGGCGTGCAGGGTTGCGCGAGCCTCAAACGCATCGTGTGCAGCGGCGAAGCCTTGCCGCTGGAGGCGCAGCAGCAGGTGTTCGCCAAGCTGCCGAATGCCGGCCTGTACAACCTTTACGGCCCGACCGAAGCCGCCATCGACGTGACCCACTGGACCTGCGTCGACGAAGGCGCCGACTGTGTACCCATCGGCCGTCCTATTGCCAACCTCGGCACCTACGTGCTCGACGCCCAGCTCAACCCGCTGCCCGCCGGGGTATCCGGCGAGCTGTACCTGGGCGGCGGTGGCCTGGCACGCAGTTACCATCGGCGTGGCGCGCTGACCGCCGAGCGCTTCGTGCCCAGCCCGTTCGCCGCGGGGGCGCGTCTGTACCGGACCGGCGACCGTGTGCGCCAGCGTGCCGATGGGGTGATCGAATACCTCGGACGCCTCGATCATCAGGTCAAGCTACGGGGTCTGCGTATCGAGCTGGGGGAAATCGAAACACGTCTGTTGCAGCACCCGTCAGTGCGCGAAGCCGTGGTGCTGGTGCAGGGCGGCAAGCAATTGGTGGCCTATCTGGTGCCGCAGGGTGACGCGCCGGACGACCTCAAGGGCTGGCTGCTCAACAGCCTGCCGGAATACATGGTGCCGACCCATTGGGTGCACCTGGCCAAACTGCCGGTGACCGCCAACGGCAAGCTCGACCGTAAAGCCTTGCCGCTGCCGGACGCCGCGCCACAGCAGGCTTACAGCGCCCCGCAGAATCCCATGCAACAGGCGCTGGCGGCGATCTGGAGTGATGTGCTTGGCGTATCCCAGGTCGGCCTGGACGACAACTTTTTCGAACTGGGCGGCGATTCGATCATCTCCATTCAGGTGGTCAGCCGCGCGCGTCAGGCCGGTATCCGCCTCAGCCCGCGGGACCTGTTCCAGTACCAGAGCGTGCGCGGCCTGGCGCAGATCGCGAGCTTTGAGCAACTGGCGGTGATCGACCAAGGCCCTGTCAGCGGCGACGTGATCCTGACCCCGGTGCAGGCCAGCTTCTTCGAGCAGGCGATCCCGGCGCGTCAGCACTGGAACCAATCGCTGCTGCTGACCCCGCGCGAAGCCTTGGTACCGGCACGCCTGGAAGCGGCCCTGACCCGGTTGATCAACCACCACGATGCCCTGCGCCTGCGCTTCGTCGAGCGGGACGGCCAATGGCAGCAACAGCACGCCGCGCCGATCACTGAGGCGGCATTGTGGCAAACCCAGGTCGCCGACGATAACGAGCTGGCCGCACTGTGCGATGAGGCCCAGCGCAGCCTGGACCTGGCACGCGGCCCGTTGCTGCGCGCCGTGCTGTTGACAATGACCGATGGCACGCAGCAGTTGCTGCTGGTAATCCATCACCTGGTGGTCGACGGCGTGTCCTGGCGCGTGCTGCTGGACGATCTGCAACAGGCTTATCGCCACGCCGCATTGCCAGCCAAAACCAGCGCCTACCAACAATGGGCGCAGCAGTTGCAGGCCCATGCACTGACCCTTGATGCGCAACTGCCGTACTGGCGGGCGCAGTCCATGGCGACGGAGCTGCCCTGCGACAACCCTCACGGCGGCCTGCAAAACCGCCTGGGCCGCACCCTTGAAATCCGCCTCGACGCCGAGCACACCCGCCAGCTCTTGCAGGATGCTCCAGCGGCTTATCGCACCCAGGTCAACGACCTGCTGCTGACCGCCCTGGCGCGCGTCATCAGCCGTTGGAGCCAGCAACCTGCGGCGTTGATCCAACTGGAAGGCCATGGCCGGGAAGACCTGTTCGACAGCCTCGACCTGAGCCGCACCGTCGGTTGGTTCACCAGCCTGTTCCCGCTGCGCTTGCAGGCCGGCGGCGAGTTGTCGAGCGCGATCAAGGCGGTCAAGGAACAGCTGCGCGCCGTGCCGCACAAAGGCATCGGCTATGGCCTGCTGCGCTACCTCGGCACCCCGGACGCGCGTGCAAGCCTGGCGAGCCAGGCCGCGCCGCGCATTACCTTCAACTACCTGGGCCAATTCGACCGCCAGTTCGACGAGGCGGCGCTATTCGTCCCTTCGCCACGGGGCAGCGGCCAGGCCCAGGACTCCGAGGCGCCGTTGGCCAATTGGCTGACAGTGGAAGGGCAGGTGTACGGTGGCGAGCTGGCGTTGCGTTGGGGCTTCAGCAGCGAGATGTTCGACGTGGCGACCGTCCAGGGTCTGGCGGACGACTATGCCGCCGAGCTCAAGGCCGTGATCGAGCTGTGCTGTGCCACACCGGCGGGGCAGGTCACGCCGTCGGATTTCCCCCTGGCGCGCCTGAGCCAGGCGCAATTGGACGGGTTGCCTGTGGCAGGGCCGCAGATTGCCGATCTCTACCCGCTGTCGCCGATGCAGCAGGGCATGCTGTTCCACAGCTTGTACGAACCCGAGGCCCAGGCCTATATCAACCAACTGCGCCTGGATATCGAAGGCCTGGACCTGCTGGCGTTCGGACGTGCCTGGCAGGCCGCCCTGGACCGCCATGACATCCTGCGCAGCAGCTTTCATTGGTTGGGCCTGCACAGCGCCCATCAACTGATCCGGCGCCATGTCGATTTGCAGTTGCAGGTGATCGAAGACACGGGCGCCGATCTGGATGCACTGGCCGAAGCCGAGCGCGACAAGGGCTTTGCCCTCGACGCGGCGCCGCTGTTTCGCCTGATGCTGGTACGCGGCGCCGGCCACGGGTGGCACCTGATATTCACCAGTCACCACATCCTGATGGATGGCTGGAGTAACGCCCAATTGCTTGCCGAAGTGATCGCTCACTACGCCGGCCATGCCGTCCCTGCGCCGGCGGGGCAGTTCCGCGATTACCTCGGCTGGTTGCAGCAACAACCCAGCGGCGAAGCGTTCTGGAAAGCGGCCTTGGCACCTCTTGAGGCGCCGACTCTGCTGGCCGATGCGCTGCGTGTGCCCGCCAACGGCACCGGCATGGCCGATTACCCCATGGTGCTGGACGCCGACTTCACCCGCGCCCTCGGTGAATTCGCCCGCGCACGTAAAGTCACCCTTAACACCGTGCTGCAAGGCGCCTGGGCCTTGCTGCTGCAGCGTTACACCGGCCAAGCCTGCGTGGCCTTCGGTGCCACGGTGGCCGGGCGTTCGGCACCGTTGCCGGGGATCGAGCAGCAGTTGGGCCTGTTTATCAATACCTTGCCCATCGTCACCGCGGCGTCGCCTTCGCAGTCGGCCGCCGATTGGCTCAGCGCGTTGCAAACCCTCAACCTGAGCCTGCGCGATCACGAACACGTGCCGCTCTATGACATTCAAGGCTGGGCCGGCCAACAGGGCGCGCTGTTCGATACCTTGCTGGTATTCGAAAACTTCCCGGTGGCCGAAGCCCTCAAACAGGGCGCGCCCGCCGGGCTGACGTTCGGACCGTTGCACAACCACGAACGCACCCATTACCCGCTGACCCTGGGCATAGAGCTGGGCGCGAGCCTGCGCCTGGAATTCAGCTACGACCGAGCACGTTTGAGTGCCGAGCAGGTCGGCCGACTGGGCGCCAACCTGCGGCATCTGCTGGTGCAACTGCTCGTCGATGCCCAGGCGCCGTTGGGCAGCCTGCAGCTGCTGGCGCCCGACACCCGGCGCGAACTGCTCGCCCGCAGTCAATCAGCTGCCGCCGCCCAGAGCCGCGCGCGCGTGCATGAACGCATCGCCGCCCAGGCTGCCAGCACCCCCGACGCATTGGCCGTGCAGGCGGCTAACGAACAGTTGAGCTACGCACAGCTCAACGCGCGAGCCAACCGTCTGGCTCATCGTCTGCTGGAGCTTGGCGTTGCTCCCGGCCAGCGCGTGGGCCTGGCGTGTCGCCGTGGTCCGCAGTTGATCGTCAGCCTGTTGGCCGTGCTCAAGAGTGGCGCGGCCTATGTGCCGCTGGACCCCAAATACCCCGCCGAGCGCTTGGCCTACATGCTGGCCGACAGTCGCTTGAACCTGCTGCTCAGCGAAACCGGGCTGCTTGCCGACCTGCCGTTGCCCGAGGGCCTGACCCGCTTGGACGTCAGTGCCGAGGGGGCGGAGCTGGCGGGCTACTCGGCGCTCAATCCGCCCAACCATGCCGCCGCTGCCGACCTGGCCTACGTGATCTACACCTCAGGTTCCACCGGCCAGCCCAAGGGCGTGGCCATCGACCATGCCGCTCTCGGCCAGTTCTGCGACAGCGCCGCCCGCTATAGCCAGTTGCGTAGCGATGACCGTGTGCTGCAGTTCGCCACGTTCAGCTTCGACGGCTTTGTCGAGCAGTGTTACCCACCGCTGTGCATGGGCGCGGCGCTGATCATGCGCGGTGACGAGTTGTGGGACGCCGGGCAACTGGCGCGGGAAATTGTCGAGCAGGGCGTGACCCTGGCCGACCTGCCAGCGGCCTACTGGTACCTGCTGGCCAAGGAGTGCGCCGTCGATGGCCGTACGCTGGGCAACCTGCGCCAGGTGCATGTGGGGGGCGAGGCAATGTCGGTGGAAGGGCTGCGCGCCTGGCACGCCGCTGGGCTGGGCGCTGTGCGCCTGGTCAACACCTACGGACCGACCGAGGCCACCGTGGTGTCCAGCGTGCACACCTGCCAACTGGCGGATGCCAGCGAAGCGTTTGGCGTACCGATTGGCCGCGCCATCGAAGGCCGTGGGCTGTATGTGCTCGACAGTGCCTTCGACCTGCTGGACAGCGAAGGCGTCGGCGAACTGTGCATCGGCGCCGAAGTCGGCCTGGCCCAGGGGTACTTCGACCGCGCGGCGTTGACCGCTGAACGCTTCCTGCCCGACCCGTTTTCCAGCACGCCGGGTGCGCGGCTCTACCGCAGTGGCGACCTGGCCCGCTACAACGCGGCGGGCGCCCTGGAGTATGTGGGGCGTATCGACCATCAAGTCAAAGTGCGTGGTTTCCGTATCGAAATGGGCGAGATCGAAGCCCATCTGCAAGGCTTGCCCCAGGTACGTGAGGCGGCCGTGATCGCCCAGCCGAGCGCGACCGGTGCGCAACTGGTGGCCTACGTCGTACCGGCCCTGGAGCAGCCGCTGAATACCCGGGCCCTGGCGGCGACCTTGCAGCGCTCCCTGCCGGACTACATGGTGCCCGCGCACTGGGTGGTGCTCGATGCGCTGCCCTTGAACCCCAGCGGCAAACTCGACCGCCGCGCACTGCCGGCCCCGGACCTGAGCCAATCGCCCCAGGCCTACCGTGCCGCGCAAACCCCGCTGCAACAGCAACTGGCGGCCATCTGGCAGGCGGTGTTGCAGGTCGAGTCGGTGGGGCTGGATGACCACTTTTTCGAACGCGGCGGCCACTCCTTGCTGGCCACCCAGGTGATCTCTCGGGTGCGCCACGACCTCAAGCGGGAAGTCCCGTTGCGCGCCTTGTTCGAACAGCCGACGCTGCAAGCGTTTGCCGCGGCGTGCGCGGACGTGCACGCCGACACCGCGCCGCCGATGGTCAGCGTGTCGCGCGAGCAGCCGCTGGCACTGTCCTATGCCCAGGAGCGCCAATGGTTTCTGTGGCAACTGGACCCGGCCAGTGCGGCGTATCACATGCCCAGTGCATTGCGTCTGCGGGGGTCGTTGAATGTCGATGCGCTGCAACAGGCCCTGGATGCCCTGGTCACTCGCCACGAAAGCCTGCGCACCCATCTGCTTCAGGAAGCCGAGCGCACTGTGCAGGTGATCAGCCCGCAGGTACACCTTGCCATGGCCGTGCTCGACACCGATGAAGCGCACCTTGAAGCCACACTGCAAGCCTGTATCGCGCAACCTTTCGACCTGCGTGCGGGGCCGCTGATGCGGGTCAACCTGCTACGCCTGGCCGAAGATGAGCATGTGCTGGTGCTGGTACAGCACCACATCATTTCCGATGGCTGGTCGATGCAGGTGATGGTCGACGAGCTGGTGCAGCTCTATGGCGCTTGCAGTCAGGGCCAGCGCCTGCAATTGCCGGCGCTGCCGATTCAATATGCCGATTACGCGGTGTGGCAACGCCAGTGGATGGAGGCGGGCGAGAAGGCGCGTCAGCTGAGCTACTGGCGCGAGCTGCTGGGCGGTGAGCAACCGGTGCTGGAGCTGCCGTTCGATTATCAGCGCCCGGCGGTACCAAGCCATCGTGGCGCGCGTTTGTCCATTGACCTGTCGAGCTCGTTGCTCGACGACCTTAGGGCCCTGGCTCAGCGTGAAGGGGTGACCCTGTTTATGCTGTTGCTGGCGTCTTATCAGGCGCTGCTGCACCGCTACAGCGGCCAACAGGACATTCGCGTTGGCGTGCCGATTGCCAACCGCAACCGTGTGGAAACCGAGCGTCTGGTTGGCTTCTTCGTCAATACCCAGGTACTCAAGGCCGAGATCGATGGTCACGTCAGCGTGCGCCAATTGTTGGCCCAGGTGAAAGAGCGGGCCCTGGAAGCCCAGGCCCATCAGGACCTGCCCTTCGAGCAATTGGTCGAGGCCCTCCAGCCCGAGCGCAGCCTGAGCTTGAGCCCATTGTTCCAGGTGGCGTTCAACCACCATATCAGCCAGTCCGGCCAGCACCTGCAGCGTCTGGCGCATTTGGACATGACCCCGGTGACGTGGGACGACACCAATGCGCATTTCGATCTGGTGTTGGATATCGAGGAGTCCCAGGAGCGGCTCAACGCTTCGTTGAGCTACGCCACCGACCTGTTTACCGCCGCCACCATCGAGCGCATGGGCCGCCACTGGCACAACCTGTTGCAGGCAATGGTGGCCGACCCGCAGCAGAGCATCGGCCAGTTGAAATTGCTGGATGACGCGGAACAACAACACATTCTGCACCTGTGGGACCGCAGCGATGCCGGCTTCTCGGCCCAGCGCCTGGTGCACGAATTGTTCGCCGACCGCGCCAGGGAAACCCCCGATGCCGTGGCGGTGAAATTCGACACCCAAACCCTGACCTACGGCGAGCTGGACCGCCAGGCCAACCGCCTGGCCCATGCGTTGATTGCCCGTGGGGTTGGCGCGGAAGTGCGGGTGGCTATCGCCATGCCGCGCAGTGCCGAGATCATGGTGGCGTTCCTGGCAGTCATGAAGGCTGGCGGCGTGTATGTGCCGCTGGATATCGAATATCCGCGTGATCGCTTGTTGTACATGTTGGAGGACAGTCGAGCGCAACTGTTGCTCACCCACAGCAGCGCGTTGCCGCAACTGCCGATGAGCGAGGGCCTGCAAACACTGGCCATCGACCATACCGACACCTGGGCCGACCACCGCGACACCGCCCCCAATGTCGCACTGGACGGCGCCAACCTGGCCTACGTGATCTACACCTCCGGCTCCACCGGCATGCCCAAAGGCGTGGCGGTGGCCCACGGCCCGTTGGTGGCGCATATCATCGCCACTGGCGAACGTTACGAAACCGGCCCGACCGACTGCGAACTGCACTTTATGTCGTTCGCCTTCGACGGTTCCCACGAAGGCTGGATGCACCCGCTGATCAACGGCGCCAGCGTGCTCATCCGCGACGACAGCCTGTGGCTGCCCGAGTACACCTACGAACAGATGCACCGTCACCACGTGACCATGGCGGTGTTCCCGCCGGTGTACCTGCAACAACTGGCCGAGCATGCCGAGCGCGACGGCAACCCGCCGAATGTGCGCGTGTACTGCTTTGGCGGCGATGCGGTGGCCCAGGCCAGTTACGACCTGGCCTGGCGCGCGCTGAAGCCGACCTACCTGTTCAATGGCTATGGCCCGACCGAAACCGTGGTCACGCCCTTGCTGTGGAAAGCGCGGCGCGGCGACCCTTGCGGCGCGGTGTACGCGCCCATCGGCACCTTGCTGGGCAACCGCAGCGGCTACGTACTGGACGCGCAGCTCAACTTGCAACCCATCGGCGTGGCTGGCGAGTTGTACCTGGGCGGCGAGGGCGTGGCGCGGGGTTATCTGGAGCGCCCGGCACTGACCGCCGAACGCTTTGTGCCGGACCCGTTCGGCAAACCCGGCAGCCGCGTGTACCGCAGCGGCGACCTGACCCGCGGGCGTGGGGATGGAGTGGTGGATTATCTCGGGCGTGTGGACCATCAGGTGAAAATCCGTGGTTTCCGTATCGAACTGGGCGAGATCGAAGCGCGTCTGCGCGAACAGGACAACGTCGGCGAAACCGTGGTGGTGGCCCACGACGGCCCGTCCGGTAAGCAACTGGTGGCCTACGTGGTGCCGGCCCGCGCCACCGACCACGGCGCGCTGCGCGACGACCTGCGCCGTGCCCTGAAAACCCGCCTGCCGGACTACATGGTGCCTACGCACTTTATGTTCCTGGCGCAGATGCCGCTGACCCCCAACGGCAAGCTCGACCGCAAGGGCCTGCCGGCGCCGGACGCGAGCCTGCTGCAGCAGACCTACGTGGCGCCCGAAACCGAACTGGAGCAGCAAATCGCCGCGATCTGGGCCGAGGTGTTGCACCTGCCCCAGGTGGGCCTGAACGACAACTTCTTTGAGGTCGGTGGGCATTCGCTGCTGGCGATCCAGATCACCTCGCGGGTCCAGGCCGAACTGGGTCTGGACGTGCCGCTGGTGGAAGTGTTCCAGACCGAAACCCTGCGCGCCTATGTGCAGGCCGCAGCCACCTTCCGTGCCGGCAGCGCGGAAGACTTTGATGATCTTCGTGACTTTTTGAGCGAACTAGAGGCGATTTGAAGCATGCTTTCCAACCCTAATATCGATCTGGTTTCGCGCTTTCTTCGCCTGCCTCTGGAACAGCGCCAGCAGTTTTACCAGCGCCTGCAAAGCCGAGGCATGAGTTTCGCGCAATTGCCCATTGCCTCGGTTCGCGAGGCCGACCAACACCTGCCGCTGTCCTACGCCCAGGAGCGTCAGTGGTTTCTGTGGCAGTTGGACCCGGACAGTGCGGCCTATCACGTGCCCGGTGCCCTGCGTCTGTGCGGGATGCTGGACAAGGCCGCCCTGCGGCGCAGCTTTGCCAGCCTGGCAGCACGACATGAAAGCCTGCGCACCCGCCTGCACCTGGACGACGAGTCGCGCACCCAACAAGTGTTACCCCATGCCGACATCCAGATCCTCGAAGACCGTACCGACGAGGCGCAGCTCAAGGCTCGCGTCGAGGCCGAGATCGCCCGTCCGTTCGATTTGCGCCAAGGCCCGCTGTTGCGGGTAACCCTGCTGGAACTCGATGCACAGGAGCATGTGCTGGTGCTGGTGCAGCACCATATTGTGTCCGATGGTTGGTCTATGGGCGTGATGGTGCAGGAACTGATGCAGCTGTACGCCGCGTACAGCCAGGGTCAGGACTGCACCTTGACGCCGCTGCCGATCCAGTACGGTGACTATGCGTTGTGGCAACGCCGCTGGATGGAGGCGGGCGAGAAAACGCGCCAATTGGACTATTGGCGTCAACTGCTGGGCGGTACGCAGCCGGTGCTGGCGCTGCCCCTCGATCGTCCGCGTCCGGCGCAACAGCGCTTTCTCGGTGCCCGTCAGGACATCCAGCTGGACCCTGGGCTGGTGACCGGTTTGAAGGCCCTGGCCCAACGCGAAGGCGTGACCCTGTTCATGCTGTTGCTGGCATCGTTCCAGCTGTTTTTGTACCGCTACAGCGGGCAGCGCGATATCCGTGTCGGCGTGCCGATTGCCAACCGCAACCGTGTCGAAACCGAGGCGCTGATCGGTTTCTTCGTCAACACCCAAGTGCTCAAGGCCGACCTTGATGGTGCCATGACCTTCTCCGAACTGCTCCAGCACACCAAGCGTCGTGCGCTGGAAGCCCAGGCCCATCAGGATTTACCCTTCGAGCAACTGGTGGAGGCTTTGCAGCCTGAGCGCAGCCTTAGCCATAACCCGTTGTTCCAGGTGATGTTCAACCATCAGGCGCAGGCGCGGACGGCCATACAACAACTGCCGGGCCTGCGGGTGGTCAGCCTGGAGCATGAGACCCGCACCGCGCAATTCGACTTGAGCCTGGACACCCAGGAGACCGAGGACGGCCTCTGGGCGTCGCTGACTTACGCCACGGACTTGTTCGATGCCAGCACCGCCGCGCGCATGCTCCGGCACTGGCTGGGCCTGCTGCGTGGGGCGGTGGCCGACACGACGCGGCCCTTGCAGGACCTGGCCATGCTGGACATGGCCGAGCGCCAACAAATACTTGAACAGTGGAACGCCACCGCCCGCGACTACCCGCAAAATCAGTGGGTACATCACCTGATCGAAGCCCAAGCCGAGCGCCAGCCGCAGGCCACGGCCCTGGTGTTTGCCGAGCAACGTATCGACTACGCCGAGCTCAACCGCCGCGCCAACCGCCTGGCCCATCGCTTGATCGAGGCCGGTGTCGGCCCGGATGTGCGTGTGGGGCTGGCCGTGGAGCGCTCCTTCGACATGGTTATCGGCCTGCTTGCGGTGCTCAAGGCCGGCGGCGCCTATGTGCCGCTGGACCCCGACTACCCACGCGAACGCATGGCCTACATGCTCGACGACAGCGGCGTGCAACTGCTGCTGACCCAAGCGCCGTTGCTCGGCCAGTTGCCGATTCCGCAAGGCTTGGAAACCCTGATACTGGGCGAGTCGAGTTACGAGCAATACAGCGAGCAAAACCCAGCTGTCGCGCTGGACGGCGAAAACCTCGCGTACGTGATCTACACCTCGGGTTCCACTGGCCAACCCAAGGGCGCGGGCAACCGCCATTCGGCCTTGCTCAACCGCCTGCAATGGATGCAGGAAGCCTACGGGTTAAGCGCGGCCGACAGCGTATTGCAAAAGACTCCGTTCAGTTTCGATGTGTCGGTGTGGGAGTTTTTCTGGCCGCTGATGACCGGCTCGCGCCTGGTGATTGCCGCCCCTGGCGATCACCGCGATCCAGCCAGATTGATCCACTTGATCAACGCCGAACAGGTCACCACGCTGCACTTTGTGCCGTCGATGTTGCAGGCGTTCTTGCAGGATGCGGCGGTGTCCAGCTGCCGGAGCCTGCAACGCATCGTGTGCAGCGGCGAGGCGTTGCCGGTGGACGCGCAGCAGCAGGTGTTCGCCAAGCTGCCGCACGCCGGGCTGTATAACCTGTATGGCCCGACCGAAGCCGCCATCGACGTGACCCACTGGACCTGCGTCGACGAAGGCCGCGACACCGTGCCGATTGGCCGTCCGATTGCCAATCTGGGCTGCTACCTGCTTGACGATAATTTCGAACCGGTGCCGGTCGGCGTGCTGGGCGAGCTGTACCTGGGCGGCGCGGGCCTGGCCCGTGGTTATCACCGCCGTCCTGCATTGACCGCCGAACGCTTTATCGCTCACCCGTTCGTCCACGGCGAGCGCCTGTACCGCACCGGCGACCTGGCGCGCTACCGCGAAGACGGGGTGATCGAATACGCCGGGCGTATCGACCATCAGGTCAAGCTGCGCGGCCTGCGTATCGAGTTGGGCGAGATCGAAGCGCGGTTGCTGGAACACGAGCAGGTCCGCGAAGCGGCGGTGCTGGCGGTGGACGGCAAGTACCTGGTGGGTTACCTGGTGCTGCACCATGCCGGAGACGATTGGCGCGAGGTGCTCGGTGCGCACCTGGCCGAACACCTGCCGGATTACATGGTGCCGGCACAGTGGGTACTGCTGGAGCAGATGCCGCTGAGTCCCAACGGCAAGTTGGATCGCAAGGCGCTGCCCAAACCTGAGGTGACGCATCACTACATCGCCCCGCAGAGCGCATTGGAGCAGCAGATCGCCGCGATCTGGGCCGATGTGCTGGGAGTCGAGCAAGTGGGGGTCAACGACAACTTCTTCGAACGCGGCGGGGATTCGATCATCTCGATCCAGGTCGTCAGCCGCGCGCGTGCTGCCGGCATCCATTTCACCGCCAAGGCGCTGTTCCAGCACCAGACCGTGCGCAGCCTGGCGCGGGTGGCACAGCTGCACGCTGTGGCAGTGATAGACCAGGGGCCGGTGCAGGGTCAGACGCCGCTGCTGCCATTCCAACAGTTGTTCTTCGAAAGAGACCTGCCGCAGCCGCACCACTGGAACCAGTCACTGCTCTTGACGCCGCGCCAGCCCCTGCAGGCCGCACGCCTGGAAGCGGCCTTGCAGGCGCTGATGCTGCACCACGATGTACTGCGCCTGCGCTTCAGTCAGCACGGCGCAGAGTGGAAGGCCGAGCATGCCGAGCCTGCCAGCGGACTGCTCTGGCACGCCACGGTGCCGGATACCCAGGCCCTGACGGCGCGCTGTGAAGAGGCCCAGCGCAGCCTTGCACTGAACGGGCCGCTGCTGCGTGTATTGCTTGCCGATCTGCCGGACGGCAGCCAACGGTTGCTGCTGGTCATGCACCACTTGGTGGTGGATGGCGTGTCCTGGCGGGTGGTGCTTGAAGACCTGCAAAGTCTGTATCGCCAGCATGCGCTACCAGCCAAGACGACGTCGTTCAAAGCGTGGGCCGAGCGCGTGCAGGGCTATGCCCACAGCGAAGCGATCCAGTCGCAAAAGCACTTCTGGTTGCAGCAACTCGATGGCATGCACACGGACCTGCCGTGCCGTGACCCCCACGGCGCTCGGCCTGGTCGACTGGCGCGCACGCTGGTCAGCCGACTGGACGCCGAACGCACCCGGCAATTGCTGCAACAGGCACCGGCGGCCTATCGCACACGGATCAATGACCTGCTGCTGACCGCCCTGGCGCGGGTGATCTGCCAATGGACCGGGCATGCCAGCAGCCTGATCCAGCTGGAAGGCCATGGACGTGAGGACCTGTTCGATGACATCGACCTGAGTCGCACTCTGGGGTGGTTCACCAGTCTGTTCCCAGTGCGCCTGACGCCGGCTGACTCCCTGGCCGATTCCATCAAACAGATCAAGGAGCAACTGCGTGCCATTCCAGACAACGGTCTGGGGTTCGGTGCCCTGCGTTATCTGGGAGATGATGCGACGCGCCAAGCGTTCAGCCGCTTGCCGGTGCCGCGCATCACTTTCAACTACCTGGGCCAGGTTGACGCCAGCTTCGATCAGCCGGACGGCCTGTTTGCCACGGCGTCGGAAAGTGCCGGTGCCGAGCAGAGCCCGGACGCGCCACTGAGCAACTGGTTGACCGTCAACGGCCAAGTGTATGGCGGCGAGTTGCACATGGGCTGGACCTTCAGTCCGCTGATGTTCGACCCTGAGGTGATCGAAGCTCTGAGCGTGGCATTCAGCCGCGAACTGACGGCGTTGATCGCGCATTGCTGCACGCCCGGCAACAGCGGCGTCACCGTGTCGGACTTCCCCTTGGCGCGGTTGAACCAACAGCAACTTGAGTCGCTGCCGCTGGCCGCCGATGCCATCGAAGACCTCTACACCTTGTCGCCCATGCAGCAGGGCATGCTGTTCCACTCCCTCTATGAGCAAGCAGCGGGCGACTACATCAACCAGATCCGGGTCAGCGTCGATGGCCTGGACGTGTCACGATTCCAGCAAGCCTGGGACGCGACGGTGCAGGCGCATGACGTGCTGCGCAGCGGGTTTTTCTGGGAAGGGCAATTGGACTGGCCCTGCCAGGTGGTGTACCGCGCGGCCCGTTTGCCCGTTGAGGTGCTTGACTGGCGCGCCATGCCGGAGTGCGAACAGGCTCTACAGGATTTGCAGCAGGCCCAGCGTCGGCAGGGCTTCGAGCTGTCCCACGCGCCTTTGATGCGCCTGCTGCTGGTGCGCACCGACGAGCAGCGCCATGAACTGATTTACACCCATCACCATATCCTGATGGATGGCTGGAGCAATTCCCGCTTGTTCGGTGAAGTACTGCAACGCTATGCCGGGATCGCGGTGCCCGAAACCGCCGGGCGCTATCGCGATTACATCGGCTGGTTGCAACAGCGCGACAGCGCGGCGACCGAAGCCTTCTGGCGCGAACAGGTGGACGCGTTACAAGCGCCGACCCGCCTGGGCACCTATCCGCCAACGTCGCAGACGGGGCAGGGGCAGCATCAGTTGACGCTTGACCCCGGCTTGACTGAGCGCCTGGAATCCTTCGCGCGTAGCCACAAGGTTACCCTCAATACCTTGATCCAGGCGGCGTGGCTGATCCTGCTGCACCGCCACAGCGGGCAACCGGTGGTGGCATTCGGCGCCACGGTATCCGGGCGTCCCGCTGAACTGGTGGGGGTGGAGCAACAGGTTGGATTGTTTATCAACACCTTGCCGGTCATCTGCGCGGTGGATGAGCAGGCGTCGGTGGCCGATTGGCTGCAAGCAGTGCAGTCGCAGAACTTGTCCCTGCGCGAGCATGAGCACTGTGGGCTGTACGATATCCAGCGCTGGGCCGGGCAAGGCGGGGAAGGGCTGTTCGACAGCATCTTGGTATTCGAAAACTACCCGGTGTCCAAAGCCCTTGAGCAGGGCGGCGGCAGTGGTCTGCGATTTGGTGCGCCACAGGCCCATGAACAAACCAGTTTTCCGTTGACGGTATTGGCGGACGTCGGTGAAACGCTGTCGGTGCAATTCAACTTTGCCCGTGCGCATTTCACCATGCCCATGGTGCAGGGCTACGCCCGGCATCTGGCCAACCTGCTGGGTGGCATGCTCCAAGGCGGTGAGCAAAGCCTTGGCGAACTGGCCATGCTGGACATGACCGAGCGCCAACAAATACTTGAACAGTGGAACGCCACCGCACGCGACTACCCGCAAAACCAGTGGGTGCATCACCTGATCGAAGCCCAGGCCGAGCGCCAGCCGCAGGCCACGGCCCTGGTGTTTGCCGAGCAACGTATCGACTACGCCGAACTCAACCGCCGCGCCAACCGCCTGGCCCATCGCTTGATCGAGGCCGGTGTCGGCCCGGATGTGCGTGTGGGCCTGGCAGTCGAGCGCTCCTTCGACATGGTTATCGGCCTGCTTGCGGTGCTCAAGGCCGGCGGTGCCTATGTGCCGTTGGACCCCGACTACCCACGCGAACGCCTGGCCTACATGCTCGACGACAGCGGCGTGCAATTGTTGCTGACCCAAGCGCCGTTGCTCGGCCAGTTGCCGATTCCGCATGGCTTGGAAACCCTGGTGCTGGGCGAATCGAGTTTTGAGACCTACAGCGAGCAAAACCCGGCTGTCGCGCTGGACGGCGAAAACCTTGCGTACGTGATCTACACCTCGGGCTCCACTGGCCAACCCAAGGGCGCGGGCAACCGCCATTCGGCCTTGCTCAACCGCCTGCAATGGATGCAGGAAGCCTATGGGTTAAGCGCGGCCGACAGCGTATTGCAAAAGACTCCGTTCAGTTTCGACGTGTCGGTGTGGGAGTTTTTCTGGCCGCTGATGACCGGCTCGCGCCTGGTGATTGCCGCCCCTGGCGATCACCGCGATCCAGCCAGATTGATCCACTTGATCAACGCCGAACAGGTCACCACGCTGCATTTTGTGCCGTCGATGTTGCAGGCGTTCTTGCAGGATACGGCGGTGTCCAGCTGCCGGAGCCTGCAACGCATCGTGTGCAGCGGCGAGGCGTTGCCGGTGGATGCGCAGCAGCAGGTGTTCGCCAAGCTGCCGCACGCCGGGCTGTACAACCTGTATGGCCCGACCGAAGCCGCCATCGACGTGACCCACTGGACCTGCGTCGACGAAGGCCGCGACACTGTGCCGATTGGCCGTCCGATTGCCAATCTGGGCTGCTACCTGCTTGACGACAATTTCGAACCGGTGCCGGTCGGCGTGCTGGGCGAGCTGTACCTGGGCGGCGCGGGCCTGGCCCGTGGTTATCACCGCCGCCCTGCGCTGACCGCCGAACGCTTTATCGCCCACCCGTTCGTGCACGGCGAGCGCCTGTACCGCACCGGCGACCTGGCGCGCTACCGCGAAGACGGAGTGATCGAATACGCCGGGCGTATCGACCATCAGGTCAAGCTGCGCGGCCTGCGTATCGAGCTGGGCGAGATCGAAGCGCGGTTGCTGGAGCACGAGCAGGTCCGCGAAGCAGCGGTGCTGGCGGTGGACGGCAAGTACCTGGTGGGTTACCTGGTGCTGCACCAGGCCCACGACGACTGGCGCGAGGTGCTCGGTGCGCACCTGGCCGAACACCTGCCGGATTACATGGTGCCGGCGCAGTGGGTACTGCTGGAGCAGATGCCGCTGAGTCCCAACGGCAAGTTGGATCGCAAGGCGCTGCCCAAGGCCGATGCCAGCCTGATGGCCCGCGAGTACGTTGCGCCCCAGAGCGAACTCGAACAACAGGTCGCCGCGATCTGGGCCGAGGTCTTGCACGTTCAGCGTGTCGGCCTGCACGACAACTTCTTCGAGCTGGGCGGGCATTCGTTACTGGCTACGCAAGTGGTGGTGCGCCTGCGCGAGCGCTTGCACGCCGAGTTCGACGTCAAGTCGATCTTCACCGCACCCACCCTGGCTGATTTCAGTGCTTACGTGGCGGCCCAGCAAACAAATAATTCGCCGGTGCAGGACGCATTGGCTAAATCCTTGGAGGCCCTCAAACGTCTATCAGCAGAAGATTTGGATAAATTGATTTCCTGAGGGGCGTGGCGTGCAAGCATTAATCGAGTCGGTGGGTTCACTTTCTGCGCAGCAAAAGAAAGCGTTGGCGGTCATGCTCAAGCAACAAGGCATCAACCTGTTTGAGATCGCCCCGGTTTTCAAGCGTCAGGAAGGCGAGCCGCTTCGACTCTCTTATGCGCAGGAGCGGCAGTGGTTTTTGTGGCAGTTGGAGCCGCAGAGCACCGCATACCACGTGCCTCGGGCGCTGCGTCTGGTGGGAGAGCTGGACGTAGCAGCCTTGCAGCGCAGCTTCGACACTCTGGTTAGCCGGCACGAAAGCCTGCGCACGCACATTGAGCCCGATGGTGACAGCGCCTTGCAGGTCATTGTCGAAAACGCGCGGGTGGAAATCACCTTGGTCGAGGCCCAGGCATTCCAGGTCAAAGACTGGGTGCAGGCCGAAATTGACCGGCCGTTCGATTTGCAGCAAGGCCCGTTGCTGCGAGTGAAACTGCTGCGCCTGGCGCCGCAGGAGCATGTGCTGGTACTGGTGCAACATCACATCGTCTCCGATGGCTGGTCGATGCAGGTCATGGTCGACGAGCTTGTGCAATTGTATGCCGCCCATGTCCAGGGGCTCGAACCGCAGCTACCGGCCTTGCCAATCCAGTACGCCGACTATGCGCTCTGGCAGCGCAGCTGGATGGAAGCCGGCGAGCGCGAGCGCCAACTCGCGTACTGGGAAAACCTGCTGGGCGGTGAGCAGCCCGTGCTGGAATTGCCGATGGATCGCCCACGGCCTGCGATACAAAGCTACCGCGGTGCACGTCTGGACCTGGCGCTGGATGCCGCGTTGGTCACCCGTCTCAAAACCATGGCGCAGCGCGAAGGTGTGACGCTGTTCATGCTGCTGCTGGCTTCATTCCAGGCGGTGTTGTATCGCTACAGCGGTCAGGGGGACATTCGCATCGGCGTGCCGGTGGCCAACCGCAATCGCGCGGAGACCGAGGGCCTCATCGGCTTTTTCGTCAACACACAGATTCTCAAGGCTGACATCGACGGGCAGATGAGTTTTCGCGAGCTGTTGCACCACACTCGTGAGCGCGTGGTGCAAGCCCAGGCCCATCAAGACTTGCCTTTCGAGCAACTGGTCGAAGCGCTGCAGCCGGAACGCAGCCTGAGTTATAACCCGCTGTTCCAGGTGATGTTCAACCACCAGACCGATACCCAGCGCGGCGGCGCCAGCGCAACGGGTCTGCAGGTCCAGGGGTTGGAGTGGGACAGCAAGACCGCGCAATTGGATCTCAACCTGGATACCCAGGAATCGGCCGAAGGCATTCAGGCGTCCCTGACCTATGCCACGGACCTTTTTGACGCCCCCGGCATGCAGCGCCTGCTTGCACACTGGCAGCGTTTGCTGCACAGCGTCAGCCAGGATTGCACCCGTCGTGTCGGTGAATTGCCGCTGCTGGAGGATGCCCAGTTGCAGCACATGGTGCATGACTGGAACGCTACCCAGCGGGCGTTTGCCCAGGATATGGGCGTGCATCGCCTGTTCGAAGACCAGGCTCGGCTGCGCCCGGATGCGACGGCACTGGCGTGCAACGGCCAAGTGCTGAGCTATGGCGAATTGAACCGACGTGCCAATCGACTGGCCCATCGTTTGCGCGGCGCTGGCGTCGGTCCCGACGTGCTGGTGGCGGTGGCTTTGGAGCGCTCGGTCGAGATGGCGGTGGCGCTGTTGGCAACCTTGAAGGCCGGCGGTGCCTACGTGCCGCTCGACCCTGGTTTCCCGCCTGATCGATTGGCCTTTATGCTCGAAGACAGCCGTGCGCACGTTGTGCTGACGGCCGGCAGCCTGCGTCAACAGTTGCCGTTGGCGGTCGGTCAGCAGGTGCTACTGATGGACGAAGACGCGGATGGGCGCTACAGCAGCGTCAACCCAGACGTCGAACTCAGTGGTGAGCACCTGGCATATGTGATCTACACGTCCGGCTCCACCGGCAAACCCAAGGGCGTGATGGTGCGCCATGCCGCGCTGAGCAGCTTCACCCAGGGCATGGCCGACACCTTGGGCATTGATGCACAAGCACGCCTGTTGTCGTTGACCACCTTCTCTTTCGATATTTTTGCCCTGGAGCTTTACGTTCCCCTGGCGGTGGGCGCGACGGTGGTCCTGGCCGACAAGGACACGTCCCTGGACCCGGAGGCCATCCTCGACCTGGTGCAGCACGCAACCATCGACGTGCTGCAAGCCACGCCATCGACCTGGCGCATGCTGCTGGACAGCGAACGTTGCACCGTACTGCGCGGAATCAAATGCCTGTGTGGTGGTGAGGCGCTGCCCGCCGACCTGGCTGAGCGCATGCTCGCCTGTCAAGGCACGGTGTGGAACCTGTACGGGCCGACCGAGACGACCATCTGGTCGGCCGCCTATCCATTGCTTGAGCCTGTGCCGTTTGTAGGGCGACCGATTGCCAATACGTCGCTGTTTATCCTCAACGACACGCTTACGCCTTGCCCGCTGACGGTGCCCGGTGAACTGCTGATTGGTGGCGTCGGTTTGGCTCGCGGTTATTTCGGCCGGGCGGCCATGACGGCCGAGCGCTTTGTGCCCAACCCGTATGGCGGTCCCGGCGAACGCTTGTACCGCACCGGCGACCTGGCGCGCTATCGCGAGCAGGGGGTGGTGGAGTACATCGGCCGCGTCGACCATCAGGTTAAGGTGCGGGGTTTCCGTATCGAATTGGGCGAGATCGAGGCGTGCCTGCGCGAGCAGCCAATGGTGCGCGAAGCGGTGGTGATAGCTGACCATGAGCAGTTGCTTGCCTATCTGGTCACCCGCCACCCGCTGGCTGAGCAGGAACAGGCCGCGCTGCGGGAACAGCTCAAGACAGCCTTGCGTGCACGATTGCCGGAATACATGGTGCCGTCCTATCTGGTGCTGCTGGAGCGGATGCCGCTGACCCCCAATGGCAAGCTGGACCGCAAGGCCCTGCCAAGGCCCGACGCTGGTGCGTTGCAAAAACATTACGTGCCACCCGTGACCGCACGCGAGTGCCAGGTGGCGGCGATCTGGGCCGAAGTGCTGGGCGTGGCCCAGGTCGGTCTGTCGGATCACTTCTTTGAAATCGGCGGGCACTCGTTGCTGGCGACACGCGTTGTGTCTCGCGTGCGCCAGGCATTGGCAATCGATGTGCCACTCAAAGCGTTGTTCGAGCAGCCTGAGCTTGGGCGCTTTGTGCAGGCACTCTCCGACAGCGTGCTGGACGTGCAGCCGATTGCCCGCTGCGCGCGCGATCAACCGCTGGCATTGTCCTATGCCCAGGAGCGCCAGTGGTTCCTCTGGCAGTTGGAGCCTCACAGCGCGGTGTATCACATCCCCGCAGCCCTGCGCCTGCAAGGCACACTGGACCGCCAGGCGCTGCAACGCAGTTTCGATGGCTTGCTTGCACGCCATGAAAGCCTGCGCACGGTGTTTGTCACGGAGGGTGAACGCACCGTGCAGCGGATGGCCGCACCAGCGGCGTTCCTGATCGAAGAGCAGACCCTCGCTACCGATGATCCGGCCGTGGTGAGGGCCCAGGTCGAGGCGGCAATCGCCGAACCGTTCGATTTGCGCACTGGGCCGTTGTTGCGCGTCCGGTTGTTGCAACTGGCAGCGGATCAGCATGTGCTCGTCCTGGTGCTGCATCACATCGTCAGCGATGCCTGGTCGATGCAGGTGATGGTCGAGGAGCTGGTGCAGTCCTATGCCGCGCTTAAGCAGGGCCTGGAACCGCAGTTGCCAGCGCTGCCGATTCAGTATGCCGACTATGCGGTGTGGCAGCGCGACTGGTTGCAGGCCGGTGAGCAGGCGCGCCAGTTGGCCTATTGGCGTGAGCGTTTGGCCGGCGAGCAACGGGTGCTGGACTTGCCGCTCGATCATCCCCGCCCCCCGGCGCAAAGCCACCGCGGTGCGCGTGTGGAATGGCTATTGGACCCCGCGTTGCTGGAGGCTTTGCAGGGCCTGGCCCAACGGCAAGGCGCGACGCTGTTTATGGTGTTGCTGGCTGCGTTCCAGGCATTGTTGTATCGCTATACCGGCCAGTCGGATATTCGCGTGGGCGTGCCGATTGCCAACCGTAACCGGGTGGAAACCGAGCGTTTGATCGGTTTTTTTGTCAACACTCAAGTCCTCAAGGCCGACATCAGCGGCGAGCTGTCGTTTGTCGAGCTGCTCCAGCAGGTCAAGCAGGCGGCCTTGGAAGCCCAGGCACATCAGGACCTGCCGTTCGAACAACTGGTCGAAGCGCTGCAGCCGGAACGCAGCCTGAGCCATAGCCCACTGTTTCAAGTGATGTTCAACCATCAGATCGATGCGCGCGGCACTGCGGCGCCGCAGGCGACGGGGCTACAGGTTGATGCTCTGGAATGGGACAGCCACACCGCGCATTTCGATGTGAGCCTGGATACTCAGGAAACCGTCGATGGGCTTTGGGCGACATTGACCTACGCCACCGATCTGTTCGAGGCCGGCACGATTGAGCGTATGGCGCAACACTGGCTAAGCGTATTGCGGGCCGTGGTTGCACGCCCGAACGAACACCTTGCAGACCTGCCGATGCTGGGTGCCAGTGAGCGTCAGTGTCTTACGCAGACCTGGAACGCCGGTGCACCGGCCGCGCCTTGGACGGGCGGGGTGCAGCGTCTGTTCGAGGCGCAGGCACGGCAGCGCCCACACGCGGTAGCGTTGGTGCTCGATGGCGTATCGCTGAGCTATGCCGAGCTGAACCTGCAGGCCAATCGCCTGGCCCATTGCCTGGTGGCCCACGGCGTCGGGCCGCAAGTGCTGGTCGGGATTGCCGTTGAGCGCTCCTTCGCCATGGTGATCAGCCTGCTGGCAGTGCTCAAGGCGGGCGGGGCCTACGTGCCCCTCGACCCGAGTTACCCGCGCGAGCGCCTGGCCCACATGCTTGAAGACAGCGGTGTGCGTCTGGTGCTGACACACGCCCACGTGCCTATCGTGCTTCCCGAAGGGGTCGCAGCCTTGGCCATTGACCAGGCAGGACTGGCCGAGTACTCCGGTGAAGACTTGGCCTTGGCGATCGGCGCGGATCATCTGGCCTATGTGATTTACACCTCCGGCTCTACCGGCAAACCCAAGGGCGTTGCCATCGACCACGGCGCCCTGAACGAATTCGCGAGCATTGCCGCCGGCTATTCGCAGCTGACGCCCCAGGACCGTGTGCTGCAATTCGCCACGCTTAACTTCGATGGTTTTGTCGAGCAACTGTATCCGGCCTTGACCCACGGCGCGGCGGTGGTCCTGCGTGGCGCGTCGCTATGGGACAGCGGCCGGCTGTATACCGAGATCCTGAGCCAGGGGATTACCCTGGCCGATTTGCCGACCGCCTATTGGCACCTGTTTGTGCTTGATTGCCTGGCCGCCGGGCCCCGTTCGTATGGTGCCTTGCGCCAAGTGCACATCGGCGGCGAAGCCATGCCGCTGGACGGGCCCGCACAATGGGTACGCGCTGGCCTGGGCCATGTGCGTCTGCTCAATACCTATGGGCCGACCGAGGCGACGGTGGTGTCCAGTGTGCTGGATTGCAGCGCAGCGGATGAAGCCCTGAGCGCTACCGCCAGCCCTATTGGCCGCTCGTTGCCAGGGCGCGCCCTGTATGTCCTGGACCGCGATCTCAACCTCGCACCCCTGGGGGCGGTGGGCGAGTTGTATATCGGCAGCGCCTGCGGCCTGGCTCGTGGGTATTTGAATCGTGCGGGGTTGACGGCCGAGCGTTTTGTCGCCAATCCATTCGCTGACGCTGGCGAACGCCTGTACCGCACCGGCGACCTGGCCCGTTATCGCGCCGACGGCGTGATCGAATACGTCGGGCGTGTCGATCATCAAGTCAAGATTCGTGGCTTCCGTATCGAATTGGGTGAGATCGAGACGTTGCTGCTGGCTCAGGCCAATGTCCGCGAAGCGGTGGTGCTGGCCGTCGATAACCAACTGCTCGCGTACCTGGTGGCAGATCAGCAGGAGACTGCGGCGCTGGGTGAAACCCTCAAGGCGGTATTGCGTGAACAACTGCCGGATTACATGGTGCCGGCGCACCTGGTCTTTCTTGACCGCTTGCCGTTGAACCTCAATGGCAAGCTGGATCGCCAAGCCCTGCCCAAGCCTGACGCGCATCTTTCGCAGCCGGCCTGGGTGGCACCGGTCAGCGCCGTCGAGCAACAAGTGGCAGCGATCTGGGCCGATATTCTGGGGGTGGCACGGGTCGGGCTGACGGATCACTTCTTCGAGCTGGGCGGTCACTCGTTGCTGGCCATGCAGGTGACCTCGCGTCTTCGCCACGCGCTGGCCCTTGAGGTGCCGCTCAAATTGCTGTTCGAGCAGCCGCGCCTGCAAGGTTTCGTCGCAGCGTTACCCGCCTGCGAGGGGGCCGACCAAGGGCGCGCGCCGGCGCTGGTTGCGTTGGCGCGTGACGGTGGGGTACCGCTGTCATATGCCCAGGAGCGCCAGTGGTTCCTCTGGCAGTTGGACCCGGACAGCCGCGCCTACCACGTGCCGAGTGTGCTGCGCCTGAAGGGGCCGTTGGACATTGGCGCGCTGCAACGCAGCTTTGATCATCTGGTGGCCCGTCATGAGAGTCTGCGCACCGTGCTGCGCCACGGCAGCGATGGCACCGTGCAAGTCGTGCGCGAGCCTGCGCCGGTGGTCATCAGTCACAGTAATGTCCAGGAAGCTGATCTGCAGACGTGTGTGGAAGCGAAAATCGCCCTGACCTTCGATCTGGAGCAAGGGCCGCTGCTGCGCGTGGATCTGCTGCGCCTGGCCGAGGATGATCACGTACTGGTGCTGGTGCAGCACCATATCGTCTCCGACGGTTGGTCGATGCAGGTGATGGTCGAGGAATTGGTGCAGGTCTACGCCGCCTTTAGCCAAGGCCAAGAGGTGCGACTGCCGCCACTGCCGATTCAATATGCCGATTACGCAGTGTGGCAACGCCAGTGGATGGAGGCGGGCGAGAAGGCGCGTCAGCTGAGCTACTGGCGCGAGCTGCTGGGCGGTGAGCAACCGGTGCTGGAGCTGCCGTTCGATTATCAGCGCCCGGCGGAGCAGAGCCATCGCGGCGCGCGTTCGCACATAGAAATACCCGCGTCGCTGGTGGTTGACCTCAAAGCCCTGGCCCAGCGCGAAGGCGTAACGCTGTTCATGCTGTTACTGGCCTCGTTCCAGGTTCTGTTGCACCGCTACAGTGGCCAACAGGACATTCGCGTTGGCGTGCCGATTGCCAACCGCAACCGTGTGGAAACCGAGCGTCTGATTGGTTTCTTCGTCAACACCCAGGTGCTCAAGGCCGATATCGATGGGCAAACCACTGTTGGCGGCTTGCTGCAGCAGGTCAAGCAGCGGGCCTTGGAGGCCCAGGCCCATCAGGACCTGCCCTTCGAGCAACTGGTCGAAGCGCTGCAGCCGGAGCGCAGCCTCAGTCTGAACCCGTTATTCCAAGTCATGTTCAATCACCAGGCCGAACGACGGCAGGCGATGTCGACTGCGGCCTTGCATGAGCTGCGCGTCGAAGGGCTGGCCTGGGAAAGTCATACCGCACATTTTGATCTGGACCTGGATGTGCATGAGTCGAGCGAGGGGCTGGCAGCCTCTCTGGGCTACGCCACCGACCTGTTTACCGCCGCCACCATCGAACGTATGGGCCGCCACTGGCACAATCTGTTGCAGGCAATGGTGGCCGACCCGCAGCAGAGCATCGGCCAGTTGAAATTGCTGGATGACGCGGAACAACAGCACATTCTGCACCTGTGGGACCGCAGCGATGCCGGCTTCTCGGCCCAGCGCCTGGTGCACGAATTGTTCGCCGACCGCGCCCAGGAAACCCCCGATGCCGTAGCGGTGAAATTCGACACCCAAACCCTGACCTACGGCGAGCTGGACCGCCAGGCCAACCGCCTGGCCCATGCGTTGATTGCCCGTGGGGTTGGCGCGGAAGTGCGGGTGGCTATCGCCATGCCGCGCAGTGCCGAGATCATGGTGGCGTTCCTGGCGGTTATGAAGGCTGGCGGCGTGTATGTGCCGCTGGATATCGAATATCCGCGTGATCGCTTGTTGTACATGTTGGAGGACAGTCGAGCGCAACTGTTGCTCACCCACAGCAGCGCGTTGCCGCAACTGCCGATGAGCGAGGGCCTGCAAACACTGGCTATCGACCATACCTACACCTGGGCCGAGCACCGCGATACCGCCCCCAACGTCGCACTCGATGGCGACAACCTCGCCTACGTGATCTACACCTCCGGCTCCACCGGCATGCCCAAAGGCGTGGCGGTGGCCCACGGCCCGTTGGTGGCGCATATCATCGCCACTGGCGAACGCTACGAAACCGGCCCGACCGACTGCGAACTGCACTTTATGTCGTTCGCCTTCGACGGTTCCCACGAAGGCTGGATGCACCCGCTGATCAACGGCGCCAGCGTGCTCATCCGCGACGACAGCCTGTGGCTGCCCGAGTACACCTACGAACAGATGCACCGTCACCACGTGACCATGGCGGTGTTCCCGCCGGTGTACCTGCAACAACTGGCCGAGCATGCCGAGCGCGACGGCAACCCGCCGAATGTGCGCGTGTACTGCTTTGGCGGCGATGCGGTGGCCCAGGCCAGTTACGACCTGGCCTGGCGCGCGCTGAAACCGACGTACCTGTTCAACGGCTATGGCCCGACCGAAACCGTGGTCACGCCCTTGCTGTGGAAAGCGCGGCGCGGCGACCCATGCGGCGCGGTGTACGCGCCGATCGGCACCTTGTTGGGCAACCGCAGCGGCTACGTACTGGACGCGCAACTCAACCTGCAACCCATCGGCGTGGCCGGCGAGTTGTACCTGGGCGGCGAGGGCGTGGCGCGGGGTTATCTGGAGCGTCCGGCACTGACCGCCGAACGCTTTGTGCCGGACCCGTTCGGCAAACCCGGCAGCCGTGTGTACCGCAGCGGCGACCTGACCCGCGGGCGTGCGGATGGGGTGGTGGATTACCTCGGACGTGTGGACCATCAGGTGAAAATCCGTGGTTTCCGTATCGAACTGGGCGAGATCGAAGCGCGCCTGCGCGAGCAGGACAACGTCGGCGAAACCGTGGTGGTGGCCCACGACGGCCCGTCCGGCAAGCAACTGGTGGCCTACGTAGTGCCGGCCCGCGCCACCGACGACGGCGCGCTGCGCGACAACCTGCGCCGCGCCCTGAAAACCCGCCTGCCGGACTACATGGTGCCTACGCACTTTATGTTCCTGGCGCAGATGCCGCTGACCCCCAACGGCAAGCTCGACCGCAAGGGCCTGCCGGCGCCGGACGCGAGCCTGATGCAGCAGACCTACGTGGCGCCCGAAACCGAACTGGAGCAGCAAATCGCCGCGATCTGGGCCGAGGTGCTGCGCTTGCCCCAGGTGGGGGTGAACGACAACTTCTTTGAGCTGGGGGGCGACTCGATCATTTCGATCCAGGTGGTCAGCCGCGCGCGGCAGGCTGGTATTCGCTTCACGCCCAAGGATTTGTTCCAGCACCAGACCGTGCAAAGCCTCGCCGCGGTAGCTCGTCAAGGCGAGGGCGCAGTGGTGCTCGATCAATCCGCCTTGACCGGCGAGCTGGCGCTGCTGCCGATCCAACAGGCCTTTTTTGCCGATCAGATCCCTCAGCGTCACCACTGGAACCAGTCTGTGGTCCTGCGCCCGCACCAGCCGTTGCAGCCAGCTGTACTGGGCGCCGCGTTGCAGGCGTTGATCGTGCACCATGACGCCTTGCGCAGTGCGTTCGTCCACGGGGCGAGCGGTTGGAGCGCCGCCTACCGCGATGCGGCGCAGCATCAGGCCGAGCAAGTACTGTGGCACGTTCAGGTGAACGATACCGAGGCGTTGGCAGCGCTGGGCGAACAGGCCCAGAGCAGTCTCGACCTGGGTACAGGCCCGCTGTTGCGTGTGGTGCTGGCGGACCTGGCCGACGGCTCGCAACGCTTGCTGCTGGTGATTCATCACTTGGTGGTGGACGGTGTTTCGTGGCGCATCCTGCTGGAAGATTTGCAAACGGCTTACCGCCAGATTGCTCAGGACGGCCGCGCGGTACTGCCGACCAAAACCAGTTCGATTCGCGCCTGGGCTGAGCGGCTGCGCCGGTATGCCGGCAGTGCTGCGTTGCAACAGGAACTGGCCTGGTGGCAACAGCAGTTGCACGCCAGCCCGGACGGCCTGCCTGGAGCGAACCCACAGGCCAGCCTCAGTAACCGCCATGCCTTGAATGTAACGACCCACCTCGACCAACGCTGGACACGACAGTTACTGCAGGAAGCCCCAAGCGCCTACCGCACCCAGATCAACGATCTGTTGCTGACGGCCCTGGCCCGGGTGATGGTGAGCTGGACGGGAACCCCGTCGATGCTGATCCGGCTGGAAGGTCATGGCCGCGAAGACGTGTTCGATGACATTGACCTGACGCGCACGGTCGGCTGGTTCACCAACCTCTACCCGCTGCAACTGGTGCCGGCGCCGAGCCTGGCGGATTCGCTCAAGGGCATCAAGGAGCAACTGCGCGCCATTCCTGACAAGGGCCTGGGCTTCGGCGCGCTGCGCTACCTGGGCGATCATGCTGCGCAGCAAGCATTGAGCCAACTGCCACGCCCGCGCATCACCTTCAACTACCTGGGCCAGTTCGACGGCAGTTTCGACGACGGCGGCCAAGGCAGTCTGTTTGCACCGTCGGGCGATGCTGCCGGTGCCGATCAAAGCCTCGACGCGCCACTGGGCAACTGGTTGGAAATCAACGGCCAGGTGTACGGCGGCGAGCTGAGCTTGAGCTGGAGTTTCAGCCGCGAGATGTTCGACGAGGCCACCGTGCAACGCTTGGCGGACGATTATGCCGAGGAGCTCAAGGCGCTGATTGAGCACTGTTGCCTGCCGATCAATCGCGGCGTGACGCCGTCGGACTTTCCATTGGCCGGGCTGACTCAGGCGCAATTGGACACGTTGCCGCTGGTGTTGGCAGAGGTTGAGGACCTGTATCCGTTGTCTCCGATGCAGCAGGGCCTGTTGTTCCAGTCCTTGTACAGCGAGGGTTCGGGGGACTACATCAATCAGATGCGCGTGGATGTGCGCGGTCTGGATGTGCCGCGTTTTGAGCGCGCCTGGCAAGCGGCGGTGGACCGCCACGAGGTGCTGCGCAGTGGCTTCCTCTGGCAGGCTGAGTTGAACCAGCCATTGCAGGTGGTCTACAAGCATTTGCACGTTACAGTGGTGGAGCACGATTGGCAGGGGCGTGAGGATCGCGCCGCCGCGCTTGATGGTCTGGCCGCTACGCAACGCGCCCAGGGCTTTGCTCTGGAACAGGCGCCATTGCTGAATCTGGTGCTGGTGCGTACCGGGCCGTCCAATCATCATTTGATCTACACCCATCATCACATCCTGATGGATGGCTGGAGCGGTTCGCAGCTGTTTGGCGAGGTGCTGCAACACTATGCCGGGGAGCCTTTGCGTCCGGCGCTCGGACGTTACCGTGATTACATCGGTTGGTTGCAGGGCCAGGACAAAGCCGCCAGCGAACGATTCTGGAAAACCCAGCTGGCCGCGTTGCAAGAACCCACACGCCTGGCCCGTGGCGCGTCGACTGGCCTTGATGGGCTGCCGATGGCCAACGGTGAACACACACTTAACTTCGAACCGTCGCAGACCCAGCGCTTGAAAGCTTTTGCCCAGGGCCACAAAGTCACGCTCAACACGCTGGTGCAAAGCGCGTGGCTGCTGCTGTTGGCGCGCCAGACTGGCCAGGCGACTGTGGCCTTTGGCGCCACGGTGGCGGGGCGTCCGGCGCAATTGCAGGGAATCGAGCAGTTGGTCGGGTTGTTCATCAACACCCTGCCGGTGGTGGCTACCCCGGACCCGCAAATGTCGATCGGCCAATGGCTGCAGCAGATCCAGGCGCAAAATCTCAGGTTGCGCGAGCAGGAACATACCCCTTTGTTCGACGTACAACGCTGGGCTGGCTTAGGCGGCGAGGCGCTGTTCGACAGCATCCTGGTGTTCGAGAACTACCCGGTGTCCGAAGCCTTGGAGCAGGGCTCGCCTACGGAGCTGCAGTTTGGCCCAGTGCAGAATCTGGAACAGACCCACTATCCGCTGACGGTGCTGCTGGGCGTTGGGCAGACTCTGGGGCTGGAGTTCAATTACAGCCGGCAAGCCTTCAGCGACGCGGATATCCAGCGCCTGGCTACGCACTTCAGCCATTTGCTGCTGGCCTTGGCAAACCCGGTACATACACGTTTGGCCGACTTGCCGTCGGTGACTGCCGCTGAGCGTCACACCACGGTGTATGCCTGGAACGCCACCGCCCGCGACTACCCGCAAAACCAATGGGTGCATCACCTGATCGAAGCCCAAGCCGAGCGCCAGCCGCAGGCCACGGCCCTGGTGTTTGCCGAGCAACGTATCGACTACGCCGAACTCAACCGCCGCGCCAACCGCCTGGCCCATCGCTTGATCGAGGCCGGTGTCGGCCCGGATGTGCGTGTGGGGCTGGCCGTGGAGCGCTCCTTCGACATGGTTATCGGCCTGCTTGCGGTGCTCAAGGCCGGCGGCGCCTATGTGCCGTTGGACCCCGACTACCCACGCGAACGCCTGGCCTACATGCTCGACGACAGCGGCGTGCAATTGTTGCTGACCCAAGCGCCTTTGCTCGGCCAGTTGCCGATTCCGCAAGGCTTGGAAACCCTGATACTGGGCGAGTCGAGTTACGAGCAATACAGCGAGCAAAACCCGGCTGTCGCGCTGGACGGTGAAAACCTTGCGTACGTGATCTACACCTCGGGTTCCACTGGCCAACCCAAGGGCGCGGGCAACCGCCATTCGGCCTTGCTCAACCGCCTGCAATGGATGCAGGAAGCCTATGGGTTAAGCGCGGCCGACAGCGTATTGCAAAAGACCCCGTTCAGTTTCGACGTGTCGGTGTGGGAGTTTTTCTGGCCGCTGATGACCGGCTCGCGGCTGGTGATTGCCGCCCCTGGCGATCACCGCGATCCGGCCAAATTGATCCACTTGATCAACGCCGAACAGGTCACCACGCTGCACTTTGTGCCGTCGATGTTGCAGGCGTTCTTGCAGGATACGGCGGTGTCCAGCTGCCGGAGCCTGCAACGCATCGTGTGCAGCGGCGAGGCGTTGCCGGTGGATGCGCAGCAGCAGGTATTCGCCAAGCTGCCGCACGCCGGGCTGTACAACCTGTATGGCCCGACCGAAGCCGCCATCGACGTGACCCACTGGACCTGCGTCGACGAAGGCCGCGACACGGTGCCGATTGGCCGTCCGATTGCCAATTTGGGCTGCTACCTGCTTGACGACAATTTCGAACCGGTGCCGGTCGGCGTGCTGGGCGAGCTGTACCTGGGCGGCGCGGGCCTGGCCCGTGGTTATCACCGCCGTCCTGCATTGACCGCCGAACGCTTTATCGCCCACCCGTTCGTCCACGGCGAGCGCCTGTACCGCACCGGCGACCTGGCGCGCTACCGCGAAGACGGAGTGATCGAATACGCCGGACGTATCGACCATCAGGTCAAGCTGCGCGGCCTGCGCATCGAGCTGGGCGAGATCGAAGCGCGGTTGCTGGAACACGAGCAGGTCCGTGAAGCGGCGGTGCTGGCGGTGGACGGCAAGTACTTGGTGGGTTACCTGGTGCTGCACCATGCCCACGGCGACTGGCGCGAGGTGCTCGGTGCGCACCTGGCCGAACACCTACCGGATTACATGGTGCCGGCACAGTGGGTGTTGCTGGAGCAAATGCCGCTGAGTCCCAACGGCAAGTTGGATCGCAAGGCGCTGCCCAAGGCCGATGCGGGCCAGCCGTCCAGTGTTTATGAAGCGCCGCAAAGCGAGCTGGAGCAGCAGATTGCGGCGATCTGGGCGCAGGTGCTGGAAGTCGAGCGCGTGGGCCTTAATGACAACTTCTTTGAACTGGGCGGGCATTCCTTGCTGGTGATCAACGTTATTTCGCGTATGCAGCTTGAACTGGGCCTGCGACCTTCACCGCAGGATATTTTCCAGCACCCGGATGTACGGCGCCTGGCGGCGCACCTTGAAGGGCAGGGCGGTGCGGTGACGCAAGACAAACTCAGCCGTCTCGATGCGCTGTTTGATGATATGGGGCCGTTTTGATGGACACTCAGGTTGCACAACGCATCGTCAAACGGTTTATCGGCTTGCCGCTTGAACAGCGCCGGGTCTACCTGCAAAAGATGCTCGCCGAGGATGTCTCGCCCGCCAACTTACCGATTCCAGTGACGCGCGATGAGGCGCCGCAGTTGCTGCTGTCCTACGCTCAAGAGCGGCAGTGGTTTATCTGGCAGTTGGAGCCCGACAGCGCCGCTTATCACCTGCCCACGGCGTTGCGTTTGCGCGGGCCATTGGACGTCGCGGCATTGCAGCGCAGCTTCGATAGCCTGGTTGCCCGCCACGAAACCCTGCGTACCTGCCTGCGCCAGGACGGCGAGCGTCGGGTGCAGGTGGTCGACCCACAGGCCATTGTGCGGATTCAATCGATGGAGATTGACCAGGCCCAGGTGACCGACCGGTTGGACGCGCTGATCGCCCAGCCCTTCGATTTGCAGAACGGCCCGTTGCTGCGCGTCGCCTTGATGCGTCTTGACGCGCAAGAGCATGTGCTGGTGTTGGTTCAGCACCATGTCGTGTCGGATGGGCACTCGATGCAGATCATGGTCGAGGAACTGGTGCAGTTATATGCCGCGTACGCCCAGGGGTATGAGGCGCAATTACCCGCCTTACCGATCCAGTATGCCGATTACGCCTTGTGGCAGCGGGCGTGGATGGAGGCCGGCGAACAGGATCGCCAACTGGATTACTGGCGCGGTCGCCTGGGGGGCGAGCAGCCGGTATTGGCGCTGCCGTTCGATCGTGCCCGCCCGCTGCTGCAAAGTCACCGTGGCGCGAGCCTGGACATTGCGTTACCGGCGGGCCTGGTGGCTGCGCTGCGCGACCTGGCGCAGCGCGAAGGCGTGACGATGTTCATGCTGTTGCTGGCCTCGTTCCAAGTGCTGATGTATCGCTACAGCGGCCAGCCGGATATCCGCATCGGGGTGCCGACAGCCAACCGCAATCGTGTCGAAACTGAACGCTTGATCGGCTTTTTTGTGAACACCCAAGTGATCAGGGCGGATATCGACGGGCAGATGTCAGTGTCCACGTTATTGCTGCAAGTGCGGGCCCGTGCGCTGGAGGCTCAGGCGCATCAGGACCTGCCTTTCGAACAATTGGTGCTGGCCTTGCAGCCGGAGCGCAACCTCAGCCATAACCCCTTGTTCCAAGTAATGTTCAATCACCAGGCCGATACTCGCAAAGCCGGCAGCGCCCAGTCGCCGGGGCTGCTGCAGGTCGAAAGCCTGGAGTGGCAGAGCCGCACCGCGCAGTTCGACCTGAGCCTGGACACCCGCGAGTCCGCCGACGGTATCTGGGCCGCGCTGACCTACGCCACGGACCTGTTCGACGGACCAACCGTGCAGCGCATGGCCATGCACTGGCAGCATCTATTGCAGGGCATGGCCCAGGATGCACGGCAACCGATTGGGCAACTGGAGATGCTCGACCGCGATGAGCGACACCGCATCGTCCACGGGTGGAACGCCACTGCCCAGGCTTACCCTCTGCACCGCTGCGTGCATCACTTGATCGAGACGCAGGTCGAGCGCACCCCCGAAGCGCCGGCGCTGTATTTTGCCGAGCAATCCTTGAGCTACGCCGAGCTTAATCGGCGTGCCAACCGCCTGGCACATCGCTTGATAGCGTTGGGAGTTGGCCCGGATGTGCTGGTCGGGCTGGCGGTAGAG
Source organism: Pseudomonas rhodesiae (assembly GCF_013285305.1). Lineage (NCBI taxonomy): Bacteria > Pseudomonadati > Pseudomonadota > Gammaproteobacteria > Pseudomonadales > Pseudomonadaceae > Pseudomonas > Pseudomonas rhodesiae. The sequence goes on from NZ_CP054205.1 coordinate 2,606,317, forward strand.
CGCTGCGTCGAAATGGTGGTGGGGCTGCTGGCCGTGCTCAAGGCCGGGGGCGCCTATGTGCCGCTGGACCCGGAGTACCCGCGCGAACGCCTGGCCTACATGCTGCAAGACAGTGCGGTGAAGTTGCTGTTGACCCAGACGCAGGTGCTGCAAGCACTGCCGATACCCGCAGGTCTTGAGGTGCTGCTGCTGGATGAGGAAAGGCTCGATGGGTTCAGTGATGCGAATCCTAATGTCGCTTTGGACGGCGAGCACCTGGCCTATGTGATCTATACGTCCGGCTCTACCGGCAAACCCAAGGGGGCCGGCAACCGTCATGGCGCGCTGACCAATCGCTTGTGCTGGATGCAGGATACCTACTGCCTGGATGCCCGCGATGCGGTGTTGCAGAAGACGCCGTTCAGCTTCGACGTATCGGTGTGGGAGTTCTTCTGGCCATTGATGACCGGCGCACAGCTGGTGGTTGCCGCGCCAGGCGATCACCGCGATCCCGAGCGCTTGATCGGCCTGATCGATCGCCATCAGGTCACCACATTGCATTTTGTGCCGTCGATGCTGCAGGCGTTTGTACAAGACCCAGGCGTCATCCGCTGCCAAAGTCTGCGCCGCATCGTGTGCAGTGGCGAGGCGTTACCGGTGGACGTGCAGCAGCAGGTGTTCGCCAAACTGCCCTGGGCCGGGCTGTATAACCTGTATGGCCCGACCGAAGCGGCCATCGACGTGACCCACTGGACCTGTGTCGCCGAAGACTGCGACAGCGTGCCCATAGGCCGGCCGATAGCCAACCTGGCCACGTATGTGCTCGATGCGCAATTGATGCCGGTGCCGGCGGGCGTGTCGGGCGAGTTGTACCTGGGCGGCGTCGGACTGGCGCGCAGCTACCATCAACGACCGGCACTGACTGCCGAACGGTTTGTGCCGTGCCCGTTTCATGCCGGTGCGCGGCTGTACCGCAGTGGTGATCGGGTACGCCAGCGCTCTGACGGGGTGATTGAGTACCTGGGGCGCCTGGATCACCAGGTCAAGCTGCGTGGCTTGCGCATCGAACTGGGCGAAATCGAGGCGCGTGTGCTGGAGCACCAATGGGTGCGTGCAGCGAGTGTGCAAGTCTTGGAAGGTAAGCACCTGGTGGCCTACGTGGTACTGCACGACGCAGTCGAGGGCTGGCGCGATGCGCTCAGTGCGCATCTGGCGCGGCATCTTCCGGACTTCATGGTGCCTGGGCAATGGGTGGTGCTCGACCGCATGCCGTTAAGCCCCAATGGCAAGTTGGACCGCAAGGCCTTGCCCACGCCCGATGCCCCACAACAGGCCGCCTACTTGGCGCCGCAGAGCGTGCACGAGCAACAACTGGCGGCTATCTGGTCCGATCTCTTGGGCGTGCCACGGGTGGGCCTGCGCGATAATTTCTTCGAACTGGGCGGTCACTCCCTGCTGGTGTTGTTGCTCAAGGAGCGCATCCGTGCCGCAACCGGGGTCAGCGTATCGGTGGCCCAGTTGATGCTCAACCCCACGGTGCAGGGGCAAGTCGACAGCCTGCACGGCAGCACCCGCAGCGATTTGCTCGTGCCACTTAACAGCGGCGCGCCGGGCACGCCATTGTTTGTGTTCCACCCCAGTTACGGTTCGGTGCATTGCTACAAAGCGATTGCCCTGGCACTGCGTGACCAGCGACCGGTGATCGGGGTGATCTGCCGCGCGCTGGCGCAAGAGGGCGGCGAAGTCCCGTCCTGGACAAGCATGGTTGAGGATTACACCGCTCAACTGTTGGGGGCACAACCTCAGGGCGCTTTCCGTCTGGCAGGTTGGTCGCTGGGGGGCAATCTGGCGATGGAGGTGGCTTATCGTCTGGAACAGGCCGGTCGTGAAGTGGCTTGCGTGGGCTGGATCGATGCGCCGCCGCCGTACCGCGTCGCCGGGTTCTGGGATGCACAAACCGCCGCCGAAGAGCGCGTGGTGTCCGTCAGCGAGCAACGCGCCGAGATGCTCGGTGTGCTATTTCCGCACCATGCCGAACAGATCCACGCCGTGTGGCTGGGCAGCAGAGACGAGGGTGATGATACGCAGCGGTGGGCGAGGGTGGATAGCTGGGCGCAACGCACCTTGGGCACTGCCTACGAAGGCTTGCGGCATGAGTTGCTGGAGGGCAGTGAAGCGCAGGTGTCCTGGGAGGTGAAACGCTTGCTGGACCTCAGGTTGCAGGACGCCGACTATGCGCCGATCAAAGCCCCCGTCGCTTGCTGGTGGGCATCGCGCAGCAAGGGCGGGCAGCATCGTGAGCTGATTGAGTCCAGTATGCGGGCCGTCATCGGCGCGGCCGGGATCACCCAGTCGACGCTGATCGACACGACTCACGACCGGATTGTCGATAACCCTCAGTTTGTCGGCAGTTTTGCATCAGTCATGGGCTAATGCCCCAGGCAAACAAAAGCCCCTGGCCACATAAATGGCCAGGGGCTTTTTTATTACGAGCGAGTTAGAAGCTCCAGCGCGTGGTCAGCATGACGTTGCGTGGGTCACCGTAGTACGAGGAGTTATAGAAGCCGATGTTGGTGTAGTACTTCTTATCGAACAGGTTGTTGACGTTGAGGGTGGCGGACACATTGTCGGTCACTTGGTAGCGTGCCATTACGTCCACCAGCCAGTACGGGTCCTGCGAGAATTTTTCGGTGGTCCTTTTCGGGCTGTTGTTCAGGTACTGCCAACCCTCACCCTGCCAGCGCGCGCCACCGCCCAGGGTGAGTTTGTCCCAGGGGCCGGTAAGCTTGTAGGTGGTGTAGAAGTTGACCTGATCTTCCGGTTCCCATGTGGACACCTTCGTACCGCTCTGGTCGCGAATGATCTTATGGGTGTATCCGGCCTGCAATTGCCAGCCAGGTGCAAGTTCGCCGGAGATTTCCGCTTCATAGCCTTTGGTCTTGGCGGTGATGCCCTTGTAGGGGTTGTCGACCAGGGACTTATCGGCGGTGCTGTCGAATTCCGCGCGGTTTTCCTCATGCACTTCGAAGTAAGCCAGGCTGGCGTTCAGGCGGCCCTCGTAGAACTCTCCCTTGAGACCGATCTCGTAGTTGGTGCCTTCATCCGGCTCCAGCATTTTGTTGCTCGCGTCCCGATACGCCGTTTGCGGCAGATAGATCTCGGTGTAGCTGGCGTAGAGGGAGTAGTTGTCGTCCAGATCATAGGTCAGGCCGGCATAGGGAATGACTTTGCCGGTGTCCTTGGTATCGCTGGTACCCGTGACCTGATAGTTGGCGATACGCGTGCCGAGCAACAGGTGCAAGTCATCGGTCAGGCTGAAACGGCCGGTCATGTACACGCCGGATTGGCGAGTGGTTTCGTCGTTTTTGAAACCGACATCGCCCCAGTTCGGCTCAATGCTGTCGCCATTCCAGTTGTAGAAGTCAATGACGTTATTGGTGAATGTCGGACTGTAGTAGTCCTTGCCTACCCAATGGGACGACGAGATGGACGAGCCGATCACCAACTCGTGTTCGCGCCCGAGCATGCTGAATGGGCCGGTCAGGTACATATCACCGCTGTCGCTGATGGTTTCACCGGTGTACTTTTGGCCATAGACCGAAGACAGCCCGGTGGTCGGATTCGGTGAGGCCAGGGAGCCCAGTGGAGCGTTGTAGCCGTTGATCTGGTGGTTGTACTGCCCTTTGGCGACCCAGCCGTTGCTGAAGGTGTGCTCCAGCGTCGCGAACGCGGTGCGCGAGTATTGCTCCCACTTGCTCCATTTCGCGCCATTGTTGAAGGAGCGCGGCAAGGTGATCGGGTTGCCTGCCGAGTCATACACAGGACTGCTGCCGGACCAACTGGAGCCTTTGGGGTCGTTGTCCTGGTAATCGGCGCCTACCGTGAGCAGGGTGTCTTCATCCAGGTCGACTTCAAGAATGCCGTAGAACACGCTGGTTTTACGCTGATAGTGATCCATGAACGAGTGCTCGTCCTGGTACGCAGCCACGGCGCGACCTCGCACGTTACCGGTCTCGGTCAAGGGGCCGCTGACGTCGATTTCCGAGCGGTATTTGTCCCACGATCCCGCGCCCAGCTCCACATGCCCCTGGAACTGCGCGGTAGGTTTTTTGCGCACCAGGTTGATGGTGCCGCCGGGGCCGCCAGCGCCGGTGAGCAGGCCGGTTGCGCCTTTGAGCACTTCGACCCGGTCGTAGATGGCCATGTCGGTCAGGGTCTGCCCGGCCGAGTAGGGCGCGTTGCGGGTCATTGGAATGCCATCGTACTGGAAGTTCTGGATGGCAAAACCGCGCGAATAATAGTTGGTGCGTTCACTGTCGTAAGTCGAGACGGTGATGCCCGGTGTATGGCGCATCACGTTGTCGATGCCGGTCAGCCCGAAGTCATCCATGGCCTGGCGGGTAACCACCGAGATCGATTGCGGCGTTTGTCGGGGGGTGAGGACCATGCGCGTGGCGGTCGCAATGGTGCCTGGGGTGTAGGAACCGGTGCCTTCGGTGACCGTACCCAACTGGTTCGCGTTGACCTGGGTCGCACCCAGCTCCAGGGTACTGGAGCTGCTGTTGGCGCTGATGGTTATGGCGTTGCCCTGCAAGCTGTAGTTGATCCCCGAACCTTTGAGCAGCGCGGCGATGGCCTGTTCCGGTGCGAGCTTACCCTTGACCGTGGCGCTGCTTTTGTTCTGGACGTCCGTCGGGCTGTACAACACTTGCATATTGGTCTGGCGACCAAATTCCTGCAGCGCCGTCCCCAACGGTTGTGCAGGAATATTGATCTCAAGCGCCTGGGCTTGAACATAACCGGCAAGAGGCAGCGACACCGCAAGCGCGAGCGCGCTGGGCTTGAGGTTGACATGCAGGGCCCTTCGCATGGATAGCGCTTTACTCAAGGGGCTCAGACCGAGTCGTGCAGACATGGGGCGTTCTCTTCTATGTTTTAGGTGGGCAGTTTGATTTTATTGAGGTTAGTTCTCATTAACAGTAGTGAGACGTTCCTACCTGCAGAAACCGGAAAAAAAATTCACGCCAGCTCCCGTTCATGCACCACCTGGCCCGCGCGCAGTCGCACCAACTGGTCGGCGATGTCGAAATAGCGGTCGTCATGGCTGATCACGACGATGGTTTTACCCAGGCGTTTGAGGTCCGGCAGCAGCTCGGTATAGAAGATACGACGGAAGGCCGGGTCCTGGTCGGCGGCCCATTCGTCGAACACCAGCACTGGGCGTTCTTCCAGCCAGGCGTTGACCAGTGCCAGGCGCTTGCGTTGGCCGGTGGAGAGGTCGGTGGTACTGAACGCACCGTCTTTGATCGTGACCTTATGCGCGATTTCCAGGCGCTCCAGGTATTGGGCTGCGCCATCCAGCGAGGTTTTCCCACCGCCCTGAACGAGATCATCGAACAGGTAATAGTCCGCGAACACCGTTGTGAACAGTTGACGGTAATCGTCACGGCTCGTGGCGCTCACGGGTTGGCCATTGAGGTGGATTTCGCCGGATTGTGGGGTGTAAAGCCCCAGCAGCAATTTGATCAGCGTGGTCTTGCCGCAGCCGTTTTCGCCGACAATAAATACGATATCGCCTTGCTTGATGCTCAGGTCGATCGGGCCCAGATGGAACGGTTCGCTACCGTCCACCGGCGGCGGGCTGTAGCTCACCCCACGCAGTTCCAGGCTGTGCACCACCGGTTTTGGCGCCTCGCTGTCTTCGAGCAGCAGATGGGGCTCAGGGGATGAGAACCGCTCGGACAGTTCAGCGATACGCGAGAACGCGATCTGCGCACGGCTGACGATCGGCAGTGCGGTCACTACGTGTTCCAGCGGGCCTTTCATGTACAGCAAAACCAGGACGAAACCGGTGATCACGGCCGGGTCAGGGCTGGGGTAATAGGCTTGGAACGCCAGCGCCAGACCGATGACCACAAAGAACAGCATCGAGCCGAACGTTTTGGCGATGATGAAGATGTTCACTGAGCGGATCTGGATATCACCGATGCGATCGGCGGTCGCCTGGATGCGATGGGTATTCATCCGGTAGCGACGGGGGCGGTGGATGCGCAACTCCTTGGCGCCCGAAGCGATGGCGGTGTAATAACGCTGCAACTCGTCTTCCTGGTCACGGGCCGCTTCAAAACCCTGGATGCCCGCAGAACGCGCCGCGTACTGCACGGCGGTGCCGATCACAATCGCCACGATCATGATCAGGAACATGGGCACCGACAGGTACGCCAGGTAGCCCAGGCATCCGAGGGTCACCGTAGTAGCGATGGCCAGGGGCGTGAAAGAAAAGGAAAAATCGCTGATGGTATCGACGTCGTGAGTCAGCACCGGGATCAGCTTATGGGTGCGGTAGCGCTCGATTTGTTCGATAGGCGCCGACAGCACTTTCTCGCCCAACTCCTTGCGCAGCGCCGCAATAATGCGTTGGCCGACAAAGTTGGTGCCGATATCCGACACGATCGAACTGACCAACGCCAACACGCATAACGCAGCAAAAGTCAGGATCACCCCCTGGGTCATGCCTTGGGGCGAGTGCAGAGCGTTGTTGATCGTCGCCAGCAGCAACGTGATGGCCAGGCCGCCGGCCATGCCCAGGGCCACGGAGACCGTGACGATGGTGCGAAATGGCCTGAGCAATGCGAGCAGACCGTTGAAGGCGCCGCGCTTGGGGTCGGTCATAAGTACTTCCCGGAAAGTGAAAAGAGGGGGCTGGGCACACAGACCCTTACCCATGACAAACGAAGCATCGCCGTGACGATTTAGCCTGGTGCGCCTGGCGGTGAAGGCGGCGGATAAATTGCCTGGGAGCTGGTTCGTTCTTGTTGTGTAGGCGCACGCGTAGCCGCGCGGTGCGTGATCCCTTCAGCGAGAGCGAAACAATGACGAAGAAGAATCTGGTGTACGTGTGGTCCCTGAGAAACGCCGCCGCCGATAAGGCCGGGCAGCCGGTGGCCTACAAGGATCACCAGCGCTATATGAAGTCGGTGCTGGAGTTTCTGGTGGGGTCGCTCAACGACACGCCATTGGGCGAGGCTTATCACTTGGTAGGCGTGGTGTATGACGACGATGAGCAGAACCCTAGGGATCAGCAACTGGTGGCCGATTATGGCTTTGCCTACCAGCCGGGTCGCCAGTGGCTGTACCCGGCTGACCTGCGGGTGCAGGGCACGCTGGTCAACGATTTGCTGCTGAGCGTGCCGTCCACCTACCGCCGCCTGCCACGGGGCAGTGCCGAACACGTCGCCGGCAAGCAGGACTTCGAGCGCCGTTTGCATGACACGCTGGTGGAATTGAAGGCGGATATCGTGGTGCTCGACGGCCTGCTGGTGATCCTCGATGAACTGGTACGGCCGGGTGCGCCGTTTGCCCGTCGAATCATGAATATTCACCCCGGGATCACTCGCATCGACTCGCCCTACGAGCGCCGTGGCGCCTACGCCACCTGGAACGCGCTGTACGGCGCCCGTGGCCAAGCGGTGGTGGATTGGACGACCAAGGCAACCCAGCCATGCGAGCCGCTGTACCGCACCGGCGCCTCGTTCCACTACGTGGACAATGGCATCGACTCCGGCGAAGTGTTCCATGACGTGCTCAACACCGACATCGCAGCGGACGACACCATCCTCGAACTGCGCTGGAACAACTTCAACAACAGCCTGTTCCCGGCCTTGCATGAAGGGCTGGAGCGCCTGGCCAAACAAAGCCAACCCTGAAATTTGAGGCTTCTGTAGTGAGCGGGCTTGCCCCGCGCCGGGGCGCGAAGCGTCCCCCTTGCCGACACTGCGGTGGGCCAGGCAAAAACAGTCGACAGGTTTAGGGCCGCTTCGCAGCCCAGCGCAGGACAAGCCTGCTCATACATGGACGCCCCCAGTATGCCAAGCACTCAATTCGTGAAAACACAGACGGGATAAGGTTGCAGCCATACATCCGGACTTTAAGTGAGGCGGTGCCTCTGTCCCTGATGGAATTCGCTGATCGGGCTCTTATCACCACAACGCGCTCGAAGCGCTGTGAGCAGGGCAGAGTTACCCGATCCCGGTCCTACCTGTCTTGCCATCACGTCATGATCGCCTGAGCAACCTTGGAAGTACTCCTTCTAACGCATCACTTTTTCATTTCACCGGGCCGGCTACGCCACCGTTACGTCGGGGGTGTAGTCGGGTCGGAACTTGGTGCCATGGGCCAATAATGCCCAGGCTATCCGGGCCGTTTTATTAGCCTGTGCAACGACAGCAACGTTGGTGTGACGACGAGCCAATAACCCCTTCAGCCAATCCGCCGAAGGATCTGTCTTGCTCTCCACCACTCGAACCATCGAGCGTGCGCCATGAATCAGCAAGGTGCGTAAATAACCATCGCCCCGTTTACTGATCCCCAACAACGTGGGCTTGCCTCCGCTGGAGTGTTGTCGCGGCACTAACCCCAACCATGCCGCCATTTGCCGACCGTTACTGAAGTTTTTCGCGTCACCCACTGACGCCACTAGCGCGGTTGCAGTGAGCGGGCCAACGCCTGGGATTTCTGCCAGGCGGCAGCTGCCTTCATTGCTGCGATGCCATTGTTGAATCTCTCGTTCCAACTCGACGACCTGTCGATCCAGCTCTTTGAAATGCTCCATCAAGCGCTGCATCAGTTGGCGTAACGATCCAGGAAGAGCGTTTTCATGATCTTCCAAAATATCCGGCAAACGCTCGACGATATGTCGAATGCCCTGAGGCAAGACCACGCCAAATTCTCCAAGGAGCCCACGAATCGAATTAGCTTGTGCCGTTCTGGCCTTTACAAACCCTTGCCGTGCGCAATGCACCGCCAAAATAGCTTGCTGCTCTACCGTCTTGATCGGCACAAAGCGCATGTTGGGCCGAGTAACGGCTTCACAGATCGCTTCTGCGTCAGCTACATCGTTTTTGTTCGACTTCACGTAGGGCTTCACAAATTGCGGAGCCATTAACTTGACCGTATGACCAAGTGCCTGCAGTTTTCTTGCCCAATAGTGGGCTCCGCCACATGCCTCCATGCCCACTAGGCAGGGCTCCAGGTTGGCAAAAAAAGGGACAACCTGCTCACGTTTAAGCTGCTTCCTTAGCGCTGTTTTTCCTTGTTGATCGATCGCGTGAAGTTGAAACACGTTTTTTGCCAAGTCAACCGAAACAGTCGTAAGCTGCATGAGGACGCTCCCTTCCGCTAAGTGTGGGTAACACTTTAACTTTGGCACATAGATGCCGTTAGGAAGGGGGCGTCCATTCCATTACCACAACGGCTGGGGGGGCATGCGCCGTCGTGGCTAAGCTTGCGAGTGTGTGGTTGTGGTGAGCGGGCTTGCCCCGCGCTGGGGCGCCAAGCGTCCCCCCTCCAGACACTGCGGTGGGTCAGGAAAAAACAGTCGCCCGGTTTTAGGGCCGCTTCGCAGCCCAGCGCAAGTCAAGCCTGCCCACCACAACGGGTCGGGGGCATGCACCGTTGTGGCTATGCTTGCGAGTGTAGTTGTGGTGAGCGGGCTTGCCCCGCGCCGGGGCGCGAAGCGGCCCCAAACCCAGGCACCTCGGTTTACCAGATAAATCACATTACCTGGAGCGGGGCCGCTTCGCGCCCCAGCGCGGGACAAGCCCGCTCACCACCGCAAGCCCGCTCACCACTACATAATCAGAGGTCGCGCACGACCCTGAACCCAATCCAATCCCCGCGTGTCTGCGGGTAGATATTGTTGCGGTTGCCCGAGCGTGAGAACACCGGTGCTTCGCCCCAGTCATTGCCACGGATCTGGTAAGACTCGCAGTTCGGTTCAACCCAGGCGCTGCCGTCGGTAGGTGCGCCGATGTAGTTGGGGTGTTCGCAATCGGCCACGCGTTCGTAGACATTGCCGTGCATGTCGTACAGGCCAAACGCATTCGGTGGGTAGCTGCCCACTGGCGAGGAATAGCTGTAGCCGTCCGCCGGGCCGTAGGTATTGGCGTGTTCGGCGATGCTGTAGTCCTTGCCCGCATCGAACGGGAAGGGGAATGGCCCGGTGGAGCCGGCGCGGGCGGCGTACTCGCGCTGGGCCTCGCTGACCATGTGGTACTGCTGACCGGTCTTCTTCGACAGCCAGGCCACGTAGTTTTTTATATCGTCCATGTCCATGCACACCGCCGGCTGGCGTGGGCCCTGGGGATAGCGCGGCTTGCTGGCGATACATTCGCGGCCGGGGCGAGTGTCGCCGTCGGCGATCTTTACGCCGGTCTGGCGCACGTAGCTGTCCCATTCGCCGGCAGTGATCTGGAAGCGGCTCATGGCGAACGGCTTGGCAAAGGTCACTTCGTGCATCGGCCCTTCGTCCGGCTCGCGGCCGACTTCATCTTCCGGCGTGCCCATGGTGAAGGTGCCGGCGGGCAGCACCACCATTTCCGGGCAGTCCTTACAGTCCTTGAACACTTTGCCGGCGGCTGGCGCGGCGGCGTGGGCCAGGCTCGGCAGGCTGGCACCGCACACGGCGGTCAGGGCCAGGGCGGTCAAGGGTTTGAATCGGGATGCGCGCATAGGGGGCCTCGGGTTCAAAAGGTGAAAATAGGCATCACGCCCGTGCGCTGAGCAGGGTCATGAAGCGTTGGATCTCTTCGCTGGAGTTGAGCAGGCCAGGGGCCGTGCGGATCACTGGGCCGACGTCGCGGTCCACCGCATCGATCACCACGCGCTGGCGCACCATGTGCGCCGCCACGGCCTCGCAGTTCTGGCCCTTGACCCGGAAAAACGTGAAGCCGGCCGACAGCTCGCTACTCTGAGGCGTAACCAGTTCGATGCGCGGATGGGCCTGCAACTGTTCCTTGAGTTCACGGTTGAGCGCGTGGATGCGCGCCTGCACCGGCGCCTTGCCCAGTTGCAAGTGCAGCTTGAATGCCTCGTCCGCCGCCCAGCGATGTTCGAACGCATGGAAGCCACCCGGGGTCATGATGGTGGCGAAATCCTTGTCTTCGGAAAACGTCGGCACCATGGGCGTGACGTATTTGTTCTCGGGGTCCCGGGCGCAGACCAGACCGGTGCCGCGCGGGCCGAACATCCACTTATGGGTGCCGGCGATGAAAAAGTCGCAGTGCATGTCCGGGAAATCGAGGTTCTCTACGCCCAGGCCGTGCACGCCATCCACCACATACAGAATACGATCACGTTCGTCGCGCTGGCGGTTGTGGTCGGCCACCAGCGTGCCGATTTCGCCAATGGGCAGCTTCACACCGCTGCCGGACTGCACCCAGGTCATGCCCAGCACCCGGGTGTTGGGGCGGATGGCGCGCTGGATATTGCCCAGCACTTCATCGACCGATACCCGGCTGGGGTTTTCGAACAGGCTGATCCGCCGCACTTGGGTGCCTTGTTGTCGCGCCCGAAAATCCAGCACGTTCTGGGTCGCGTAATGCTCGTGAACGGTGGTGAGAATCTCCTGGTCGGCGCGCACCTGGAGGCCGCCGTAAATCATGGCCAAGCCTTCGGAGGTGCTACCGGTGAGGGCGATCTGCGGCGGCGTGGCCTTGAGGTAACGCCCGGCCCATTCGCGCACCTGGCCTTCGCGCTTCCAGGTTTCCTGCAAGTCCCAGTCCATGGCCAGGCCGGGGTTGCGATCGATCTGCACGCGGTAGCGTTCGATGGCCTCGCGCACGGGCCTGGGGTGCGACGCCACCAGGAAGTTGGAAAAGTGCAGGTAGTCCGGGTCTTGGTTGAACAATTGCTTGAAACCCGTCCATGGGTTGTCCGTTGGGGCGGCGGCTGCGACCTGGGGTAGAAGGGCGGCGCCCAGAGGCAGGCTGGCGGCCAACACCCCAGCGTGCTTAAGAAATGTACGACGGTCGGTCATGGACTTACTTCATGGTTGATTAGCGTTGCGCCACAGGCTTGGCGGCGTGTTGAACCTGCTCCCACACGCGCAGGAAATTGCCGCCCCACAGCTTGGCGATATCCGCCTCGGAGTAGCCGCGCTGGATCAGTTCGGCGGTGACGTTGCGGATCTCGCCAACGTTGTTCCAGCCGTCGATACCGCCGCCGTCGTTGAAGTCCGACGACAGGCCCACATGGTCGATGCCGATCTTACGCACGGTGTAATCGATGGCATCCCCCAGGTCCTTGAGACTGGCCTTGGGTTCTTCGTCGAGGATGGCGTACAGCGCGCTGGCGTACTCGCCGAACTTCTGCTCCGGCCAGGCGGCGATGATCGCGTCGCCCGGCATCAGCGCCATGGCCAGGTTGGGCAGCGGCGGCAGGTCGAAGCGCGCGCGGAGTTGGTTGAGCTTGTCCTGGGTCGGTTGGCTGAGCGGGCGCAGGTAGGCCGAGAAGCCGACGATTTGCACCACGCCGCCACTCTGCTTGATCAGTTGCAGCTCCTTGTCGCTGAGGTTGCGCGGAATATCCACCGCCGCCCGCGGTGCCGAGTGCGACGCCACCATCGGCGTACGGCTCAGCTGCGCCACTTGCTCCAAGGCCTTGGTCGACATCTGCGACACATCGATGATCACCCCCAGGTCATTGAGGCGCTGCACGGCTTGCTTGCCGATGTCCGAAAGCCCATCCAGCGCATCCACCGAATCATTGAAAAACGGCAGCGGGCGCGACGAGTCGGACCAGGCGTTATTGCCCACGTAGCTGAAACCGAACATGCGCATGCCGCGCGCGGCCCACAGGTCAAGCTGGTTCAGGTCGTTGCCCAAGGGGTAGGCGTTGAGCATGCTGATGAAAATCGCAAACTTGCCTTCCCCGTGCAGGCGCCGAAAGTCATCCGGGGTGTAGGCGATGGCGACCTGGTTGGGGAAGTCGCGCACCATGCCGCTGATGATCTTGTAGCGCACCTCCTGCTCGTGGCGAGCCGCTTCGATGAAGCCTTCGGTCGGCTTGTGCGGCGCATTGGGGCCGTTCCAGATTTCCGGCCAGCCGAAGATCGTCAGCGCCGCGCCGGACAAGCGTCCGCGCGCGGCCTTGACCAGGTCGAACTGGCCTTCACCGTCCTTGTCCGCCTCGTTGCCGGCGGTGCCGAAATCGATGGGCACGGTGATATGGCTGTCGAACGACAGCACGCGGTCCTGCAGCTCATTGGCCTGCTTGATCACCGCCAGCGGGTAACCGGCATTGCCTTTGAACCAGTGATCCCAGACCAGCCAGCCAGCCCCGGCACCGATGGCCAGCGCCAGCGGCAAGCCGATAAACAGCGCCTTGTTCGAACGTGGTTTTGTCATTGCCATCTCAGTCAGTTGAGGCCATCGCTATCAGGGAAGAACGAGCCATGGGCGGCGAAATTTAGGCAGCGCTGGCGCGCGGTAAATTTCCTCGGGCTGCGTACGTTCTAGCTCTGATAAAGGCGTTTCCTAAGGTAGACAATGACCCTCTCTCGACGTGGCTTCATCGCCGGCCTGGCGCTCACAGGTGCCGCGGTGCCGGCGGCTTTCTATGCCCATCGCGAGTTGACGCGCGAAGAAGCGTTGCCCATCACTCCCGGCGAAGCCACGGTGGACCTGGCCGACAGCGCCGGGCAGCACCTGGCCAACACCTTGCGTGGGGTGTGGAGCCTGCGCCTGGAAGGTCGCGATGCCGGCCTCAAGGGCCTGCCGCTGGAGGGCTTGCAATTGCTGCTGGACATCGCCCCCCGTGGCCGCGGCCTGCGCGGCTACCTGGACACCGCCGCCAATCTGCGTGCCGAGGGCGAGCCGCGCTACCGCGTGCTCGGCGATCTGGTAACGGGCGAGGGCGCTTTGCTCTACTGGCGCCTGATCGACCGCAACGCCACCGACGGCGTGCCGGCCTACGAATTCAAAATGACCCTCGACGAAGTCTGGGCCGATTTCGCCAACGCCGGCAGCAGCACCCTCAGCGGGCAGATCCTCGACCTCGATCGCCCCCTGGCCATGACCGAGCGCGATAACCGTTTTATCGCCCACAAGCACAGTTTCCCCGAAGCCCGCCAACGCATTGGCCTGGACCCGGCCCTGCTGGCCTGGCTGATCGCCCCCGAACATCGCCTGTTCCATCAGCTGTGGCACGCCACCCGCGATCAGTGGCACAAGCTCCCCGACGACAAGCGCGATGCCTTGCGCGGTATCGGTTGGCAGCCTGGTCCGCGTGGCCAGGAGCGCGACGCGCGCGGTGACCGCAAGGACCGCAACGGCTCGGGTATCGACTTCTTTTTTATGCACCGACATATGCTCGGCAAGGCCCGCTCTATGCAGGACTTGCCTTCCTGGCCGCAATTCCCCGCGCCGCAACCGCCCCTGGAACGCGATCGGCTGGGCTTTCTGCGGTATTTCGATAACCATGACGGCTTCGCGCTTCCGCCCACCTGGTCGGCCCCGGACGACAGCGATTACACCCAATGGGTCAGCGATATCAAGGCCGCCGAGACCTACCACAGCAACTTCCAAGTGTGGGAATCCCAGTACCGCGACCCGCGCTACCTGGCCAAACTGACCCTGGGGCAACTGGGTTCCGAAATGGAATTGGGCCTGCACGACTGGCTGCACATGCGCTGGGCCTCGGTGCCGCGCGACCCTTCCAACGGCGCCCCGGTGCCATTTGCCCGCGACCCGGCGGACTTCGCGCCACGCTGGTATACGGCCGAGAACGACTTCCTCGGCGACCCGTTTTCCTCCCACGTCAACCCGGTGTTCTGGCACTTCCACGGCTGGATCGACGACCGCGTCGAAGACTGGTTCCGCGCCCACGAACGCTTTCACCCCGGCGAGGTCAGCCGCCTGGAGGTCAACGGCGTGCCTTGGTTCGCCCAGGGGCGCTGGGTCGAAGTGGGCGACCCGTGGCTCGGTCCGGACACCCATGGGTGCAGCACCACCCCAGGGCTGCAGATGGGCAAGTCGATGGAAATGGACCCGGAGACCATGAAACTCGCGCTGCGGATCACCTTTGGTGCCGATGAGCAGGCATTGCAGGGCTTGTTCAAACGCGTGCCGCAACGGCCCTGGTATGCGCGGCATTTGAAGGTCAGGACGCGGGAGCAGTAAGGGGATAACAGGGCAACATTGGTCACCCATTCTTCGCCGTAATTGGCTATTTCTCCCGCACGGGCCGGTGGCTAACCTAGCCACCACTTCCCACCGTTCTGGAGTTCCCCATGCAAAGCCGTATCGATTTCTACAACGCTTCCCCGGACGCCATGAAAGCCATGCTCGCCCTGGAAGCCGCCGTGGGTAAATTGTCCATCGAACTGCCGCTGCTCGAACTGATCCGCCTGCGCGTGTCGCAGATCAACGGCTGCGCATTCTGCCTCGATATGCACACCGCCGACGCCCGCAAGGGCGGTGAGACCGAACGGCGGCTGTACACGCTGTCGGCGTGGCGCGAGACGCCGTTTTTCACCCCGCGCGAACGTGCCGCGCTGGCCTGGGCCGAAAGCCTGACCCTGATCAGCCAGACCCACGCGCCGGACGCTGACTACACGGCATTGGCTGCCGAATTCAGCGCCCAGGAACAGGTCGATCTGAGCCTGGCCATCGCCACCATCAACAGCTGGAACCGCCTCGCCGTGGGCTTTCGCAAGATGCCCAAGTAACGCTTTAGAAGTTCACGGTGGCACTCAGGCGCGCCGTCAGCGGTGCGCCCTGGAACAGGTAGTCGTCGCCCAGATATTCGCCGGCGTCGCGCCAATAGCGCTTGTCGAACAGGTTGTCGACGCTCAGGCGCAACACGGTTTCGTAACCGTCGACGTGGGTGGTGTAGCGGCTGCCGACGTTGACCACCGCGTAATTGCCCACCTCCACATTACCGCTGCGGTTGGCGTACTTCTTGGCGCTGTATTGCACGCCACCCAGCAGCGCCAGGCCATTGACCCACGGCAGCGCATAGTCGGCGTAGAGGCTGGCGCGCAGCTTGGGCACGTTGATCGCCTGGTGCCCTTCATAGGCTGCTGTACCGCTGCCGCTCACCCGTGCACGAATCGCCGCCACGCTGGTGGCGATCTGCAAACGCTCGGTGGCCCAGCCATTGGCCGACACTTCCAACCCGGTGTTTTTCTGCTCGCCCTGTTGCACATAGGTAAAGCTGCCGGCGCCGTCGGGCCTGGCGTACTGGTAGGTCTGGCGGGTCTGGAACAGCGCCGCCGCGAAGCTGATACGGCGCCAATCGTATTTGATCCCGGCTTCGATCTGCCGCGAGGTGGTCGGTGCCAGGGTCTCACTGGCATTGGTCGCGAACCACGGCGCGGTGCCTCCCAGAGACAAGCCTTTGCTGTAGCTGGTGTAGAGCGACACGCTGTCCACCGGCTTATAGATCAACGCCGCCTGGGGCAGGAACACATACTGCTGCGTGTGGCGGGACGGGCTGCCGTTGCTGTCGAATGCCTGTTCATCGAGACGCACTTCACGCCCACCGAGCACCGTTTGCCACTGCTCGTTAAAACGGATGCGGTCGGTGACGAACAGGCCGTACTGGCGGCTGTCGAGGCTGCGGTGGCTGTCGTTGAGGGGCACGTCGGTGGGCGCGAAGGTCGTGGCGTCCTGGTGGATATTGCCGCTGCCGATCCGTTCGTTGACCGCTGTGCGCTGGTCGATCACACGGCGGAACGCGCTGGTGCCGAAGGTCAATTCGTGGCCCAGGCCTGCGGTGTCGAACAGGCCGGTCATGGCGGCCTGCACTTCGTCGTCGCGGCGGGTGTCGTCGGGGCTGCGGTAGTCGTAGATGTCGTAGTCCCCTTCGGGGCTGAAGGTGTTGGCATTGCAGCTGCCGATGTAATAACAACCCCAGGCGAACGAGCTGTAGTCATCGATCACCACTTTGCTGCGCGCGGCGCTGAGCTGGCCGGTCCATTGATCGTTGAAGCGGTATTCGAACTTGCCGTTAAGGTTCAGCGAGTCGATGTCCACCGGTTTGGCGCCGCTCTGGTGCCCCAGCAGTTTTTTCGGTGAGGCGCCGTGGGGCACTTCGCTGCCGCCCAGCAGTTGGTAGCCCGGCACCGAGCGCTGTTGTTTGTTCTGGTATTCGGCGTCCAGTTGCAGCACGGCGTCGGGGCTGATGTTCCAGTCAAAAGCCAGGGACACAAAATCGCGCTGGCCATTGGCGTGTTCCACGTAGGAATGCAGGTCTTCGTGGGCGACGTTGGCGCGCAGGCCGAATTGCTGCTCGCTGCCGAACCAGCCGCCGACGTCGGTGGCCAGGTAACCGCTGCCGCGATCATCGGTGGAGACTGTCACCGAGCGCACGTCTTCCGGGCGCTTGGTCACATAGTTGATCACGCCGCTGGGCTCGGCAATGCCGCTCTGCACGCCCGACAGGCCTTTGAGCACTTCCACTTGCTGCTTGTTTTCCAGGGCGACGTTCTGCTCGCCGGTGATGGTGCGCCCGTTGATCTTGTAGCTGCTGGCCGCGTTCAGCGAAAAACCGCGCACTACGAAGTTTTCGTAGTAGCCGATGGGCGCATAGCTCTCGCCCACCGACGCATCGTTGCGCAGCACTTCGCTGAGCAGGCGCGCCTGCTGGTCCTTGAGCAGCGTGGCGTTGAACACGCTGACCGACGCCGGAGTGTCCAGCAGCGGCGTTTCATTGAAGCCGCCGACCGAGGCCGTCTCGGCGCGATAGCCGGACGTGTCCTGGCCCTGGACCTGCACCGCCGGCAGTTCGAGCTCGGCCGCCAGGCTATGGCCGATGCCGCCGCTGAGCAACAGGCCGAGGGCGACACGTGAAGAGACGACAGGGCGGAAACGCAAAACCATGGGCAGAGCCTTAGAGCGCGGGGCAGGGGGCGCATAAGCTAGGCATTACGGCTCGGTTTTACAAGTGAGACGTCCCGTCTCAGCTCACTCGCCGCAGCCTTATGGCCTCGACAGCCGCCTGGTGTAGCTGCGATAGAAGGCTTCTCTCATTCGTGCAGGAGATCGTCATGGGTATCGCTGGAAAAGTTGCGCTGGTCACCGGCGCCGGGCAGGGCATCGGCCGGGCCATTGCCTTGCGCTTGGCTCAGGAGGGCGCCGATATCGCCCTGGTGGACATCAATGGCGCCAAACTCGCCGCCGTGGCCAGCGAAATCACGGCCATCGGGCGCAAGGCATCGGTGTTTATCGCCGATGTGTCCAAGCGCGAACAGGTGGTGGCGGCGGTGGAGCATGCGCACCAGACCCTGGGCGGCTTCGACATCATCGTCAACAACGCCGGGGTGGCGCAGATCGATGCACTGCTGGAGGTGACCCCGGAACAGGTCGAACGCACCTTGGGTATCAACGTGCAGGGCGTGTTGTGGGGCATCCAGGCCGCCGGCAAGAAATTCAAGGCGCTGGGGTGCAAGGGCAAGATCATCAACGCCTGCTCCATCGCCGGCCATGAAGGGTTTGCGCTGCTGGGCGTGTACTCGGCCACCAAGTTCGCCGTGCGTGCGCTGACCCAGGCGGCGGCCAAGGAACTGGCCAGCGCGGGGATCACCGTCAATGCCTACTGCCCGGGCGTCGTGGGCACCGATATGTGGGTCGAGATCGACAAGCGCATGGCCGAGATCACCGGGGCCGAGGTGGGCGCGACCTACAAGCAATACGTGGACGGCATCGCCCTGGGCCGTGCCGAAACCCCGGAGGATGTGGCGGGGCTGGTGGCGTTCCTGGCGGGGCCGGATGCGGACTACATGACGGGGCAGTCGCCCTTGATCGACGGTGGGCTGGTCTACCGCTGATCTCGCAGAGCGTGCGTTGGTGGTGGTTCAATTAGTATTTTTTTCGCTGACCCACCGCCATCGGGGGCAAGCCCCCTCCCACATTGACCTGCGACAGCGAGATCCCACTGTGGGAGGGGGCTTGCCCCCGATAGCTTTCGCTCAGGCAACATGTGTGTCACTGACACGCCGCTATGAGCGTCCTCACTGTGTCAGGGAAGCCTTGCCGGGCATATCGATTCCCAGTTGGTTGACTCGGCGGTACAGGGTCGCTCGGGAAATGCCCAGCGCCTGGGCGGTCGGCGATGGTTTCCAGCGATGCCGGATCAGTGCATCCAGTACCACTTGCCGCTCCGGGCTGGCGCTTTGTTCTGCCGGCGCCGCGACCTGTTCGCCGCGCACTTCCACTGGCAGGTCCGCCAATTGCAGAGTATCGCCGTCGCACACCGCGCAGGCGTAGGCCAATACATGACGCAGCTGGCGCACATTGCCCGGCCAGCCATAGCTCAACAGCACCTCAAGCGCCGCCTGGCTGATGCCCAGCGAGACCGCGCCGCCATGGGATTCCTGGGCCAGCAGACGGTGGATCAGGGCCAGTTTATCGGTGCGATCGCGCAACGGCGGCAGGCTCACACGGGCACAGCCGAGACGAAAGTACAGGTCTTCGCGAAAACGCCCCTCGCTCACCAGTGCCGCCAGGTCGCGGTGACTGGCGCAGATCACCTGGATATCCACCGTACGGGTTTTGGCCGCCCCCAGTGGCGCCACTTCCCCCTCGGCCATCACCCGCAGCAAGCGGGTCTGCAAGGCCAGCGGCATATCGCCGATCTCATCGAGAAACAACGTGCCGCCGTCGGCCTGCACCAAAAGGCCTGGCATGCCCTTGCTGGAGGCGCCGGTAAACGCCCCGGCCACATAGCCGAACAGCTCGCTTTCAATCAGATTTTCCGGAATCGCCGCGCAGTTCACCGCCACGAACGGGCCTTGGCGTCGCGCGCTGCGCTCATGCAGCTGGCGGGCGAAGACTTCCTTGCCGGCGCCGGTCTCGCCTTGCACCAGCACCGGCAGGTTGCGGTCCTTGACCCGCACGGCCAGGCGCAGATGCTCCTCCACCCGTGGGTCGAGCTGGGTGCTGGGGGCCGTGCGTGGGCGAGGGCGCTGGGGGGTGTTGACCCGCACATGCAGCGCGCCGGGTTCGCCTAGCCAGTTCAACTGCTGGGTGCGTTGGTCGGTCACTGCCCGCAAGGCATCCAGGTCGAACACCTCGCCGATATGCGCCGGCACCTGGCCGAAGCGCCGCCGCAACGCTTGGCGTGCCTTGCTGTTGAGCGCCAGCAGGCGCCCGTCCTGGTCCCAGGCCAGCAACAGGTCGGGCTGGCTGTCCACATAGCCGGGGGTGCTGTGGGCTTGCAGCACCCAGTGCTGACGGGCGCTGTGCATGAAGAATGCATTCTCGATGGCCTGGGCGCTCTGGGCCACCATCTGGCGCACCAGGTGCTGGCTGCGGCGGTCGTCCGGCGACTGGAGCGCCGAAGCATCCATCACCCCCAGCAGGTTGCCCTGGGGGTCGAAGATCGGCGCGGCGGAGCAGGTCAGGTCGATAAAGGCCGCGCGGAAGTGGTCGCGTTTGTGCACGGTCACCGCTGCCTTGCTGGTCAATACCGTGGCTACGCCGCACGTGCCTTCTTCGGCTTCCGACCAGCAGGTGCCCAGGTACAGGCCGGCTTTGCGGCAATCGTTGCGAATGCGGCTGTCGACGCGGTGGTCGAGGGTCTGGCCTTGGGCGTCGGTGAGCATCACGCAGTAGTCGGCATGGCGCACTCGGTGGTGCAGTTGCCCGACCTCTTCACTGGCGATGCGCATAAACAGCTCGGCGCGCTCGCGACATTCCTTGAGCAAGGGTTCGCTGAGGATGCGTGGCCCTTGCAGTGAGCCGGGGTCGAGGTGGTGTTGTTCCATGGAGCGGCGCCAGGAATCGAAAATCAGCGACGGCACCGGAGCCTGGGGCAGGCGATCGGCATTGCGGACCACGCGACTGACGCAGTCGACGTGTTCTCTGGAGTTCGCGGCGAGCATAAGGCCTCCGGTTCTCACGCGTTGTTGTTATGCCTGCCATTAAGCGCCTGCGCGCGCGGGCGGACAAGGCCGACCTGACCGACTGCCGGCGCTGAGACGCAGCGTCTCATTTGCCCTGAGACAGCGGCGGCGGGCTGCGCGGCAGCGTCTCATTCTGGGTGGACAGGCTACGCACGTTCAAGGTCACGGCACTGCTCTGGATCAAGGCTTTGCCAGGTTTTTGCCGGTTCTGGCACAGGCTGTGCTGAGTGGCCTGTAGCTGGCCGACGCCAGCCTTTCGTGTGTCGAGACAACCTGGAGAACAACAAGATGTCCACCCACCTGTCCACCGATCAATTGCTGCATGCCTACACCGTGATGCGCACCATCCGTGATTTCGAAGAGCGCCTGCATGTGGAATTCGCCACCGGCGAGATCCCCGGCTTCGTGCATTTGTATGCCGGCCAGGAAGCCAGTGCGGCCGGGGTCATGGCCCACCTCAACGATGACGACTGCATTGCTTCCAACCACCGTGGCCACGGCCATTGCATCGCCAAGGGCGTGGATGTGTTCGGCATGATGGCCGAGATCTACGGCAAAAAAACCGGCGTGTGCGGCGGCAAGGGCGGCTCCATGCACATCGCCGATCAGGAGAAAGGCATGCTCGGCGCCAATGGCATCGTCGGCGCCGGCGCACCGTTGGCCGCGGGTGCGGCGCTGGCCTCCAAGCTCAAGGGCAGCCAGGGCGTGGCCGTGGCGTTTTTTGGTGATGGCGGTTCCAACGAGGGCGCGGTGTTCGAAGCGATGAACCTGGCCTCGATCATGAAACTACCCTGCCTGTTCGTCGCTGAAAACAACGGCTACGCCGAAGCCACCGGTTCCGGCTGGTCGGTAGCGTGCAAAGACATCGCCGAGCGCGCCGTGGGGTTCGGCATGCCAGGGGTGATCGTCGATGGCAATGATTTCTTCGCCGTTCATGCCGCACTGGGCGTTGCCGTCGAGCGCGCGCGCCGGGGCGAGGGGCCGACCCTGGTGGAGGTCAAGTTGAGCCGTTTCTACGGCCACTTCGAAGGCGATGCCCAGACCTATCGCGGCCCGGATGAAGTGAAAAACCTGCGCGAGACCCAGGATTGCCTGGCGCTGTTCCGCCAGCGTTGCCAGGCCGAAGGCTGGCTGGACGCGGCGCAGTTCGAGCGCATCGATGGCGAAGTCGCGCAGTTGATCGAAGACGCCGTGCGCCTGGCCAAGTCCGATCCCAAGCCCCAGGCGGCCGATCTGCTCAGCGATGTCTACGTCGCCTACCGCTAATAACAACAAGACCCGGAGAGAATTTCATGGCTCGCAAAATCAGCTATCAGCAGGCAATCAACGAAGCCCTGGCCCAGGAAATGCGCCGCGACCAGAGCGTGTTTATCATCGGCCAGGACGTGTCCGGCGGCACCGGTTCGCCCGGCGAGCAGGACGCCTGGGGCGGCGTGCTCGGCGTCACGAAGGGCCTGTACCCAGAGTTTCCCGAGCGCGTGCTGGATGCGCCACTGTCCGAGGTCGGCTACGTGGGCATGGCCGTAGGCGCCGCCACCCGGGGCATGCGCCCGGTGTGCGAATTGATGTTCGTCGACTTTATCGGCTGCTGCCTCGATCAATTGCTCAACCAGGCGGCCAAGTTCCGCTACATGTTCGGCGGCAAGACCACCACGCCCCTGGTGATCCGCGCCATGTACGGCGCCGGCCTGCGCGCCGCCGCCCAGCATTCGCAGATGCTCACCTCGATGTGGACCCACATTCCCGGCCTGAAAGTGGTGTGCCCGGCCACCCCCTATGACGCCAAGGGCATGCTGATCCAGGCGATCCGCGATAACGACCCGGTGATCTTCCTCGAACACAAAATGCTCTACAGCCTGCAAGGCGAAGTGCCCGAAGAGCTGTACACCGTGCCATTCGGCGAGGCCAACTTTGTACGCGAAGGCCGCGACGTCACCCTGGTGACCTACGGGCGCATGGTGCATATCGCCCTGGAAGCCGCCGCCAACCTGGCGCGCCAAGGTATCGATTGCGAAGTGCTGGACCTGCGCACCACCAGCCCCCTGGACGAAGACAGCATCCTGGAAAGCGTGGAGAAAACCGGGCGCCTGGTGGTGATCGACGAGTCCAACCCGCGTTGCTCGATTGCCACCGACATCAGTGCCCTGGTGGCGCAGCGAGCCTTCGCTGCGCTGCGCGCGCCCATCGAAATGGTCACCGCGCCGCACACGCCGGTGCCGTTTTCCGATGCGCTGGAAGACCTGTACATCCCCGACGCCGCCAAGATCGAAGCCGCCGTGCTGAAAATCGCCGACAAGAGGAACGCCGCATGATCCATACCTTGACCATGCCCAAGTGGGGGCTGTCGATGACCGAAGGGCGTATCGATATCTGGCTCAAGCAACCCGGAGACCGGGTGGAGAAGGGCGAGGCCGTGTTGGATGTGGAGACCGACAAGATTTCCAGCAGTGTGGAAGCGCCGTTCAGCGGTGTGTTGCGTCGGGTCTTGGCGCTGAGCGATGAGACCTTGCCGGTGGGCGCCTTGCTCGGTGTGGTGGTGGAAGGCGAGGCCAGCGACGCCGAGATCGACGCGGTGATCGAAGGCTTCCAGGCCGGGTTCGTGTCCAATGCCGCCGAGGCCGAAACGGCGGGGCCGAGCGCGCAGAAAGTCGAGGTGGGCGGGCGCTTGCTGCGTTACCTGGACCTCGGCGAAGGCGGCACGCCGCTGGTGCTGGTGCATGGCTTTGGCGGCGACTTGAACAACTGGCTGTTCAACCAACCGGCCCTGGCCGCCGAGCGCCGGGTGATCGCCCTGGACCTGCCGGGGCATGGCGAGTCGGGCAAGACCCTGCGCAGCGGCGAGGCAGCTGAATTAAGCGAGGCGGTGCTGGGCTTGCTCGATCATCTACAGCTGGGCCGCGTGCATCTGGCCGGCCATTCCATGGGCGGGCTGGTGGCCCTGACCGTTGCCGAGCAGGCGCCCGCGCGCGTGGTCTCGTTGACCCTGATCGCCAGCGCCGGCCTGGGTGCCGATATCAATGGCGATTATCTGCAAGGGTTTGCCGACGCTAACAATCGCAACGCCCTCAAGCCGCAGCTGGTGCAGTTGTTTAGCGACCCGGCGCTGGTGACGCGGCAGATGCTGGAGGACATGCTCAAGTTCAAACGGTTGGAGGGCGTGGATCAGGCGCTGCGCCAGCTCAATGGGGCGCTGTTCGACGGCGGGCGGCAGAAGGTGGATGTGCGCCATGTTGTCGGTCGACAGCCGAGCCTGGTGATCTGGGGCAGCGACGACGCCATTATCCCGGCCAACCATGCCCAAGGCTTGGAGGCCCAGGTGGAAATCCTGCCGGGGCAAGGGCATATGCTGCAGTTGGAGGCGGCGGAGCAGGTTAACCAGTTGATGCTGGCGTTCCTCAAGCGCCATTGAGCTGAGACCTGTGGGCCCTTACCCACTGCAATCGGGGGTAAGCCCCCCCACACAGTCAGTGCTGTGGGAGGGGCTTGCCCCCGATTGCGATGCGTCAGCCACCCCCTTATCCGAGCATTCAGAATGGATGCAATGACGCGCCAGGCGTGGCAGTCTGGGTGACGTTTTCCATGACTTCTGGAGATTGACCGTGCCAACCGCATCCGCAGTAATTGAAATCCCTGTATCGGCCGATCAGGTCTGGCAATTGGTGGGCGGCTTCAACAGCCTGCCGGATTGGTTGCCGCTGATCGCCAAGAGCGAGCCCGGCGAAGGCGGCCGGCTGCGCCATCTGGCAACCGCCGACGGTGGCGTCATCGTCGAGCGTTTGCAGACTTTCGACAATGTGGCGCGCACTTACAGCTACACCATCGAGCAGTCGCCGTTTCCGGTGAGTGCGTACCTGGCGACTTTGCAGATTGAAGCCTTGACTGACACGTCGTCGAAGGTGACCTGGTCAGGGGTGTTCACCCCGTCGACGGGCACCACGGACGAGGCGGTGGAGGAGCTGTTCGCCGGTGTCTACAAGGGGGGCGTTGAAGCGCTGCGCGCCAACTTCAAGGCCTGATTCGACTGCCAGGGTGAGAGAGGCCGGCTCGCTCCCACCTCGGACCTTACTGACTTATTCGGGCATCAGTTGCTGGCGACATTCCAGGATCAGCCGCGCGCCGCCACGGGCGCTGCTGCCCACCTCCAGCTTGAACCCATGCAGGTTGATGATCGCCGCGACAATCGACAACCCCAGCCCGAACCCACCGGGCTGGTCGCTTTCCTCCACGCGATAAAAGCGCTGGAACACCGCCGCGCGTTCCGCCGCCGGGATGCCCGGCCCCGAATCGTGCACTTCGATGCGGGTGCTGCCCGCGTCGTTGAGCCCGCGCAAAATCACTTCGCCGCCCGGCGGGGTGAACTTGATCGAATTGCTCAACAAGTTAGCCACGGCTTCGAACAGCAGGGCGCGGTCGCCGGTGATCCACGGCAGGGATGCTGGGGCGTCCAGCACCAGTTGCAATTCGCCTTCTTCGGCCAGCGGCAGATAGAAATCGTGCAATTCCCGCAGCAGCGGCAACGGGTCCAGCACCAGAAAGCCTGAGCGGCGCTGGTGGTCTTCCAGTTCCGAAATACGCAACAGCCCGCGAAAACGCGCCATCAGGGTGTCGGTTTCGGCAATCGCGTCATCCAGCTTGACCGCGTAGCCCGAGTCTTGCTCGGCCTCCTGCCGGATGCGATACAGCTGCGCGCGCAGGCGCGTCAGCGGCGTACGCAGGTCGTGGGCAATGTTGTCGCACACGCCCTTGACCTCGTTCATCAACTTCTCGATACGGTCGAGCATGGCGTTGACGATGGCCGCGAGCATGTCCAATTCGTCACGTCGATTGGACAGCGGCAGGCGGTGGGTGAGGTCACCGGCGACGATGGCTTCGGCGCTGGCCTGGATCCCGCGAATGCGTCGCAGCGGGCGGCGGCGCAGCAAGTGCCAGCCGGCGGCACCGGGGATGATGGTCAGCGACAGCGCCCACAGCAGTGCGTGCCAGATGATCCGCGTCACGCCGAACAGCGAACCGTTGGCGCGCACCAGCACCAGCCAGCGGCCGTCTGCGGTGTGGGTGGCCACGGCATCGCAGCTGTCCTTGGGCAATTTCGGGTCGTCGGAATCGACGCAATTGGCCAGGGCGTGGATCTTGCCGTCCAGGGGCAGGTCGGACGGGATCGCGCGGATCGGTCCGTTCAGGGGGCGGAACTGCTCGTCGAACAGGCCATAGGCATCCACGCCTTTCATGTCGAAGGTCATGCTGGTGGTCAGCGCCTCCACCAATTCCTCGCCGTCGAAGCGCTGGAACAGGTGCTGGCGCTGCAGCAGGGAATGGCGCGACAGGTCGCTCAGGTAACCCGATACTTCGTAATACAGCACCCCCATCAGGATGCAGCTCCAGGCCACGAACAGCGAGCTGTACAGCGCCAGCAGGCGGCTGCTGGAGGAGCGCCAGCCTTTAGAGGGGTTCAGCAATGACATAACCGGAACCTCGTACCGTGCGGATCAGCGGCGTGAGGCCCGGTGGGTCGATTTTCTTGCGCAGGCGTCCGATGTGCACATCGATCAGGTTGGTGCCGGGGTCGAAGTGATAGCCCCAGACTTCCTCGAAGATCATCATCCGCGACAGGATCTGCCCGGTGTTGCGCATCAGGAATTCCAGCAGTTTGTATTCGGTGGGCAGCAGAGTCAGCGGCTGATCGGCGCGACTGGCTTCGCGGCTGATCAGGTTCAACTCCAGGTCGGCCACGCGCAAGGCGGTTTCGAACTCCTTGACCGTGCTTTTGCGGCGCAGCAGTACTTCGACGCGGGCGGCCATTTCATCGGAAGCGAACGGCTTGGTCAGGTAGTCATCGCCCCCGGCGCGCAGGCCGCGCACGCGTTCATCGACGTCGGAGAGGGCGCTGATCATCAGGATCGGCGTCGATACTCCAATGGTGCGCAGGGTGGTGACGATGGCCAGGCCATCCAGTTCCGGGAGCATACGGTCCAGGGTGATCAGGTCGTAATCACCACTCACGGCGCGGACCAGGCCTTCGCGGCCGTTGTCCACCCAATCAACCTCCAGTCCATGGCTACTCAGCTCGGCGACAATCTCGCGGGCCGTTACGGCGTCATCCTCGATGGTCAAAATGCGGGTCATAGGCATACCTGGCGAGCGATTCACACTAGAAGTGAGGCATTTTGCCAAGAATTGGCTGAATGCTTCCTAAATAAAACTTCATGTAGGCAAACCGAGCTCCCTCCCATGACGGAATGCAATACGCCCGCCCTGATTGAGCATTTCTTGCAAGTTGCATGGTCTTAGGAAGTTCAACTTATCTAACCTGTTGAAAATAATAGGGTTTTATTTTTCATGCGACTGGCACGGGGCCTGCACTGTCCCTTTTGAGACTTGTAACACTATTTTTCCTGCCGGGAGCAAAACAACAATGATCACACCTTCAACCACGCTGCAAGAATCGAGCGCGCGCTCCGGGGTTTCCTGGGGGGCGATTTTTGCCGGCGCCGCTGCGGCGGCCGCACTCTCATTGATTCTGGTGTTGCTGGGCTTTGGCCTGGGCTTCTCGGCCGTTTCGCCGTGGGCCAATAGCGGCGTCAGCGCCAAGGGACTGGGCATTTCCACAATTGTCTGGCTGGCGTTTACCCAGATCGTCGCGGCAGGGTTGGGCGGTTATATCGCCGGCCGTCTGCGGGTGAAGTGGGCCAATATGCATGGCGATGAGGTGTACTTTCGCGACACCGCCCATGGCTTCCTGGCGTGGGCTGTGGCCACGTTGATCACCGCCACTCTGGTGGTCAGTTCTGTCAGCAGTGTGGTCGGTGGCGGCGTGCAAGCCAGCGCCAGTGTGGCCTCGGGTGCGGTGCAAGCCGCCGGCAGCGCAGCGCAGGGCGTCAAGGGGGATGACTTCGGTTATTACGTCGACAGCCTGTTCCGCGATGACCGCCCAGCCGCCGTCAGCGATGACGCCGCCCATGCCGTTGTAGCGCGCATTTTTGCCCGCACCCTGAGCAATGACGGCCAACTCGCCGCCGAAGACCGTGCCTATCTGGCCCAGTTGATCAGCCAGCGCACCAACCTCAGCCAGGCCGACGCCGAAGCGCGCATCGACAAGGTTTACGGCGACGCCCGTAAAGCCGTTGAAGACGCCAAGCTCAAAGCCAAGCAAGCCGCTGACACCGCCGCCAAGGTCGCTGCCTGGACTGCACTGTGGATGTTCGTCGCGCTGCTGATCGGGGCCTTCTTCGCCAGCTTCGCCGCGACCTTCGGCGGCCGCCGTCGCGATGCCGTGGTGTATGTCGAAACCGAACATTACGTCCGTTAATTCAAGGAGAAAACAATGCGCTCATTACTGCTGTGGTTCCTCGGCGTGCCTATCCCGGTCATCATCCTGATCGCGATCTTCATGCACTAAACCCGGGCCTGGCTCGGCTGGATGTAAAAGGGGGGCTTGCTCCCGATAGCGGTGTAACCGTCGAGATGACCGGCGACTGACGCTGATATCGGGGCAAGCCCCCTTTCACATTCGAGGGGCGCTGTCGGCGCTTCAGTCTTCGAACCCGACCTGCTCGTGAATCTCGTCCACTTTCAATTCCAGGCGGTACGCCACCGCAATGAACAGCGCCTGGCACAGGCACAGCGTGGCGCTCAGTGAGCGGAATGCGAACGAAGAACCCTCGTTTACCAGCAGCACCGCGTTGGCCCGCTTGGCCAGGGGCGAGAGGTTGCTGTCGGTGATGATCAGGGTCTTGGCCTGGTGGTGCTGGGCGATACGCAGGCAGTGCTGGGTTTCTTTGCCGTAGGGCGTGAAGCTGATGGCGATCACCAGGTCATTGGCACGCACGCTGCGCATCTGCTCGCGGTAGCTGCCTCCCAGGCCGGAGATCAGGTGGATGCGCTTGTTGGTGTGCTGCAGGTTGTAGACCAGGTAGTCGGCCACCGCGAAGGAGCGGCGCACGCCGACCACGTAGATGTTGTCGGCATTGACCACCAGGTCCACGGCTTTTTCGAACATTGCGTCGTCCAGCTCCAGCCCTAGACGCTCGATGCCGGACAGGGTGGCATTCACGCACTCGCGCGCCAGGTCGCCGCCGCTGGCCTTCTGCGACTTGTTGGCGATCATGCTGCGGATGCGCTGCTGGTAATTTTGCACCGGGGTGGTCTTGTGGGTGTAAGCCTCGCGGAACAGCGCCTGCATCTCACTGAACCCGCTGAACCCGAAACGCTGGGAAAAACGCACGATGGCCGAGGGGTGCACTTCGCATTCGCGGGCGATGTCGCTGATACGGTCGACCATGATGCGGTCGCTTTGCTGGCTCATATAGCTGGCGATGCGTTTGAGCTGGCGCGGCAGGCTTTCGTATTCGTCGGTAATCAGCTGCAACAGGCGTTCGGCATTGATCGGAGGGCTGGCGATGGTGTCTTCCAGGGTGGTCTCGGGATCGGTGCGGGACATGGGCAATCCTTCTGGCGTGTTCGTCTGTTGCGCTGATGGGTGGCGTCAGTCTACAGGGTAGGCGCAAAAAAATACCCCGACATCACGGCCGGTGTGGCGTGCTGAAACGATGCACGCCGGCTAGGGGGACCATTATGCCGGGTTATTGGAAAAAATATTCCACTAAAAATAAATATGGAATAAATATTGATTGGTGCCGCTGAACGTTCTAGTCTGCTCCACCAAGAGCGTTTGCCGTCGCCACGGCGGCACAACGCAGGCTGATAAAAATAACAGGAGCCAGCATGGGCCAGACTCGTTTTGCCAGTGGGCGTCAATTGGATCTGATTTGCCTCGGGCGCCTGGGCGTCGACCTCTATGCACAGCAAGTCGGTGCACGGCTTGAGGACGTGTCCAGTTTCGCCAAGTACCTCGGCGGTTCCTCCGCCAATATCGCTTTCGGCACCGCGCGGCTGGGGCTCAAGTCGGCGATGCTCAGCCGCGTGGGCGACGACCATATGGGGCGCTTCCTGGTGGAATCCCTGGCGCGCGAAGGGTGCGATGTCAGCGGCATCAAGGTCGACCCGGAACGCCTCACCGCTTTGGTGTTGCTGGGCCTCAAGGACCGCGAAACCTTCCCCCTGGTGTTCTACCGCGAAAACTGCGCCGACATGGCCCTGCGCGCTGAAGACATCAATGAAGCCTTTATCGCTTCCAGCAAGGCGCTGTTGATCACCGGCACGCATTTCTCCACCGACGGCGTGTACAAGGCCAGCATCCAGGCCCTGGATTACGCGGCCAAACATAACGTCAAACGTGTGCTCGATATCGACTACCGCCCGGTGTTGTGGGGGCTGGCGGGCAAGGCCGACGGCGAAACCCGCTTCGTCGCCGACCGCAATGTCAGCCAGCATGTGCAGAACATCCTGCCGCGCTTCGATCTGATCGTCGGCACCGAAGAAGAGTTTTTGATTGCGGGCGGTAGCGAGGATTTGCTTGCGGCCTTGCACAAGGTGCGCGAGCTGACCCCGGCGACGCTGGTGGTCAAGCTCGGCCCGCAAGGGTGCACGGTGATCCACGGCGCGATCCCGGCGCGCTTGGAAGACGGTGCGATCTACCCCGGCGTGCGGGTGGAAGTGCTCAACGTACTGGGGGCCGGCGATGCCTTTATGTCGGGCTTTCTCAGCGGGTGGCTGAATGACGCCAGCGACGAGCGTTGCAGCCAGTTGGCCAATGCCTGCGGCGGTCTGGTTGTATCGCGCCATGCCTGCGCGCCGGCCATGCCCACGCCGGCGGAGTTGGATTATCTGTTCAGCAGCCCCGTGCCGATCACCCGGCCCGATCAGGACGAGACCCTGCAACGCCTGCACCGGGTGACGGTGCCGCGCAAACAGTGGAAGCAGCTGTTTATCTTCGCGTTCGACCATCGCTGGCAATTGGTGGACCTGGCCCAACGCGGTGGCCAGGACCCCGCGCGCATCAGCGACATCAAGCAGTTGTTTATCCAGGCCGTCGAACGGGTGGAGCGCAAGCTCGCCGAGCAGGGCGTGGAGGCCGATGTGGGCCTGCTCGCCGACCAGCGCTTTGGCCAGGACGCACTCAATGCGGCCAGCGGGCGCGGCTGGTGGATCGCGCGGCCGGTGGAAGTGCAGAACTCGCGGCCGCTGGCCTTCGAGCATGGCAGGTCCATCGGCAGCAACCTGATCGCCTGGCCCCAGGAGCAGATCATCAAGTGCCTGGTGCAGTTTCATCCCGACGATGAGCCCTTGCTGCGCCTGGAGCAGGAAGCACAACTCAAGGCGGTGTACGACGCCTCCCTGGTCAGCGGCCATGAGCTGTTGCTGGAAGTCATTCCGCCCAAGGATCACCCATCCACCTACCCGGATGTGCTCTACCGTAGCCTCAAGCGCCTGTACAACCTGGGTATCTACCCGGCGTGGTGGAAGATCGAGGCGCAGTCGGCCGAAGACTGGAAAAAACTCGATGAGCTGATCCAGGAACGCGACCCGTACTGCCGTGGTGTGGTGCTGCTGGGGCTGAATGCCTCGGCCGAATGCCTGGCGAGCGGGTTCCAGCAGGCCAGTCAGAGCACCACGTGCCGAGGGTTTGCGGTGGGCCGCACGATCTTCCAGGAACCCAGCCGCGCGTGGATGGCGGGGGAGATCGATGATGAGACCCTGATTCAGCAAGTGCAGGCGACCTTCGAACAACTGATCAACGCCTGGCGCAGCGCGCGAACCTGACCACAACGTTGAATGTGCGCTGCAATTCCAATGTGGGAGGGGGCCAGCTCCCTCCCACAAAAAGCAGAACTCAGTGATACCTGAAAAATAATAAAGGTGCAGCCATGCCCGCAATCCGAATTGGCATCAACCCGATCTCCTGGAGCAACGACGACCTCCCGGCCCTGGGCGGTGAAACGCCGCTCAGCACCGCGCTGAGCGAAGGCAAGGACATCGGCTACGAAGGTTTCGAACTCAACGGCAAGTTCCCCAAGGACGCCAAAGGCGTCGGCGATGTGCTGCGGCCCTATGACCTGGCGCTGGTGTCGGGGTGGTATTCCAGTCGCCTGGCCCGGCGTTCGGTGGCCGAGGAGATCGAAGCCATCGCCGGCCATGTCGAGTTGCTCAAGCAGAACGGCGCCCATGTGCTGGTGTACGGCGAGGTGGCGGATTCTATCCAGGGCTCGCGCATTCGCCTGATCGAACGCCCGCGTTTCCACAGCGAACAGGCTTGGCAGGACTACGCCGACAAACTCACCGAACTGGCGCGCTTCACCCTGTCCCAAGGCGTGCGCTTGGCGTACCACCACCATATGGGCGCCTACGTTGAGTCTCCTGAAGACATCGATCAACTGATGCAGCGCACCGGCCCGGAGGTCGGCCTGCTGTTCGATTCCGGCCATTGCTATATGGGCGGCGGCGAACCCATCGAAGTGCTGCGCAAACACATCGGGCGCATTTGCCATGTGCATTTCAAGGACGTGCGCAAGCCGGTGGTGCAGTTGGCGCGCAACCAGATGTGGAGCTTCCCCGACTGCATCGTCAACGGCACGTTCACCGTGCCCGGCGATGGCGATATCGACTTTGCCGAACTGCTGGATGCATTGATGGCCGCGAAATATGAGGGCTGGCTGGTGGTGGAGGCCGAGCAGGACCCGGCCGTGGCGCCCAGCTATATCTATGCGAAAAAGGGCTACGACACCTTGCGTGCGCTTCTCAACGAGAGGACTTGAGTGATGAGCTTGTTGGTCAAAAGCAGCAAACGCGGACAAACCATGGTTGCCTTGGAAGCAGGGCGGCTGGAGTACGTCGGCTTCTCGGCCTACCGCCTGAGCCTGGGCGAAACCCTGCCGGTCAGCGCCGGTGATAAAGAACTGTGCCTGGTGCTGCTCAGTGGCCGGGTGAATATCGAAGGCGAGGGCTTCAACTGGCAGAACCTCGGTGATCGCCAGTCGGTGTTCGAGGACAAGTCGCCTTTCGCCGCGTACCTTCCGCCGGGCACCGCCGCCCAGGTCACGGCCTTGAGCGATGTGCAGATTGCCGTGTGCGCCGCCCCCGGCGCGCCGGGTTACGAACCACGCTTGATCCGTCCCGAGGACTGCAAGCGCAGCGTGCGCGGCAAAGGCGCCAACACTCGCTATGTGTGCGACATCCTGCCCGACAGCGCGCCGGCCCAATCGCTGCTGGTGGTGGAAGTGCGCACGCCGTCGGGGCATTCGTCGAGCTACCCGCCGCACAAACACGACACCGACGACCTGCCGCACCAGAGCTTTCTGGAAGAGACCTACTACCACCAGATCAACCCGCCCCAAGGCTTTGTGTTCCAGCGGGTGTACACCGACGATCGCAGCATCGACCAGGCCATGGCCGTGGAAAACAGCGACCTGGTGGTGGTGCCCAAGGGCTATCACCCGGTCAGCGTGCCGTACGGCTACGAGTCCTATTACCTGAACGTGATGGCCGGCCCCAAGCGTGCCTGGCATTTCCATAACGACCCGCAGCACAGTTGGCTGCTGGACCTTTAGACGCTGTTGGCGCGAGCGAGCCCGCTCGCGCATTGGATGACTGTCGATCGACGGATTTGCATTCCTACAAGGTGCGAACATGACCACAACAAGATTGACCATGGCCCAGGCCCTGGTGAAGTTTTTGGACAACCAGTACATCGAAGTCGATGGCGTGCAGAGCAAGTTCGTCGCCGGCGTGTTCACGATTTTCGGCCACGGCAATGTGCTCGGCCTGGGCCAGGCCCTGGAGCAGGACAGCGGTGACCTGGTGGTGCATCAGGGCCGTAACGAGCAGGGCATGGCCCACGCGGCCATCGGTTTCGCCAAGCAGCACCTGCGGCGCAAAGTGTATGCATGCACTGCTTCGGTCGGGCCGGGTGCGGCGAACATGCTCACTGCGGCGGCCACCGCCACGGCCAACCGCATTCCGTTGCTGCTGTTGCCGGGCGATGTGTACGCCAGTCGCCAGCCCGACCCGGTGCTGCAACAGATCGAGCAGTTCCACGACCTGAGCATCAGCACCAACGATGCGTTCCGTTCGGTAAGCAAATACTGGGATCGCATCAACCGTCCCGAACAACTGATGAGCGCCGCGATCCACGCCATGCGCGTGCTCACCGACCCGGCGGAAACCGGCGCGGTGACCCTGGCCTTGCCCCAGGATGTGCAGGCCGAAGCCTGGGACTATCCGGATTACTTCTTGCAAAAACGCGTGCACCGTATCGAGCGTCGCCCAGCCACCGCCGCGATGCTTAGCGATGCGCTGGCGGCCATCCGAGGCAAGCGCAAACCGCTGATCATCTGCGGTGGCGGGGTCAAGTACTCCGGTGCGAATGCGGCGTTGCAAGCGTTCGCAGAGCGCTTCGATATTCCCTTCGCCGAGACGCAAGCGGGCAAGAGCGCGGTAGTGTCCAGCCATCCGCTTAATGTCGGCGGCATCGGCGAAACCGGGTGCCTGGCGGCCAACCTGCTGGCGCCCGAGGCCGATCTGATCATTGGCGTCGGTACGCGCTACACCGACTTCACCACCTCGTCCAAATCGCTGTTCAAGCACCCGGATGTGACGTTTCTCAACCTAAACATCAGCCCCGCCGATGCGTTGAAACTCGATGGCGTGCAGGTGCTGGCCGATGCGCAGATAGCCCTTCAAGCATTGACCGATGCCCTCGGTGACTACCGCGCAGGTTGGGGCGAGCAGATTGCCGACGCCAAGGCGCAACTGGACGCCGAAGTCGACCGCGTGCATCAAGTGGAGTACCACGGCGATGACTTCGTGCCGGAAGTGGATGACCACCTGGACCGCGCAGTACTGCGGGAATTTATCGAGCTGACCGGCTCGTGCCTGACCCAGAGCCGGGTCCTGGGTGTACTCAATGAGACGGTGGCCGACGATGCAATTATCGTCGCCGCCGCCGGCAGCCTGCCTGGTGATTTGCAGCGCGCCTGGCGCAGCAAGGGCGTCAACACCTACCACGTCGAATACGGCTACTCGTGCATGGGCTACGAGATCAACGCCGCCCTCGGCGTGAAGCTCGCCGAGCCGAGCAAGGAGGTCTACGCGCTGGTCGGCGATGGCTCCTACATGATGCTGCATTCCGAGCTGGCTACCTCGATTCAGGAGCGGCGCAAGATCAACGTGGTGCTGCTGGACAATATGGCCTTCGGTTGCATCAACAACCTGCAGATCGGCAACGGCATGGACAGCTTCGGCACCGAATTCCGCTACCGCAACCCCGAAACCGGCCAGCTCGACGGCGGCCTGGTGCCGGTGGATTTCGCCATGAGTGCGGCGGCCTATGGCTGCAAGACCTACAAGGTCAGCAGCGTAGAGCAATTACAGGCCGCGCTGGCCGATGCGCGCACGCAAACCGTCTCAACCCTGATCGACATTAAAGTGCTGCCCAAGACCATGGTTCACGGCTACCTGTCCTGGTGGCGGGTGGGGGTGGCGCAGGTCTCCACCAGCGAACGCACGAACGCGGCGGCGAAGAAACTCAACGAGCACCTGGCCAAGGCCCGGCAGTACTAATAACAAGAGGAGTGTGTGTATGTCTTTGAAGCTAGGTGTTATCGGGACCGGTGCCATCGGCCGCGACCATATCCGTCGTTGCAGCCAGACCTTGCTCAATAGCCAGGTGGTGGCGGTGACCGACATCAATCTGGACCAGGCCGCCAAGGTAGTTGCCGACTTGCAGTTGGCCGCCGAGGTGTACCCCGACGGCCATGCGCTGATTAACTCGCCCGAGGTTGAAGCGGTCCTGGTGACCTCCTGGGGGCCGAGTCACGAAGAGTTCGTGCTCGCCGCGATTGCCGCCGGCAAGCCGGTGTTCTGCGAAAAGCCGCTGGCGGTGACCGCGCAAGGCTGCCGCAAGATCGTCGACGCCGAAGTGGCCCATGGTAAGCGCCTGGTGCAGGTGGGCTTTATGCGTCCGTACGACGAGGGTTATCGCGCCCTTAAAGCCGTGATCGACAGCGGCCAGATCGGTGAGCCCTTGATGCTGCACTGCGCACACCGAAACCCCAGGGTCGGTGAAAACTACAAGACCGACATGGCAATCACCGACACCCTGATTCACGAACTGGATGTGCTGCGCTGGTTGCTCGACGACGACTACGTGTCGGTGCAAGTGGTGTTCCCACGCAAGACCAGCAAGGCCCTGGCCCATTTGCGCGATCCGCAGATCGTGCTGCTGGAAACCGCCAAGGGCACGCGCATCGACGTGGAAGTATTTGTGAACTGCCAATACGGCTACGACATCCAGTGCGAAGTGGTGGGCGAGAGCGGCATCGCCAAATTGCCGGAACCGTCCCAGGTGCAACTGCGTAGCGAGGCGAAGCTGTCCAACGCGATCTTGATGGATTGGAAGGACCGCTTTATCGGTGCCTATGACGTGGAGCTGCAAGCCTTTATTGATAGCGTGCGCGCCGGCAAGGTGGGCGGGCCGTCGGCGTGGGACGGCTATGCGGCGGCGGTGGCGGCGGATGCGTGTATCGAGGCGCAGGGCAGTGGGCAGATCGTCAAGGTCAGCTTGCCGGAGCGCCCTCGCTTCTACGGCTGACACTCGGTCAAGGTGGGGAGGGCTTGTTCCTTCCCCCTTTGGATTGGGTTTGTACTTCAATCAAGGAGTCAATCATGCGAATTGGACTAGTTGGCTATGGCCATGGAGGGCGCTTCTTTCATGCGCCGCTGATTGCAACCTTGCCCGGTGCCACGTTTGTCGGCGTGGTCACCCGTTCCCCTGAGCGGCGCCAGCAATTGAACGCCGACCACCCGGGTGTCCAGGCTTTCAACAGCATCGGCCAGATCGTCGAAGCCGGTGTGGATGCCCTGGTGATTTCCACCACGCTTAAAGGCCGCCCGGCACTGGTGCTCGAAGCCATCGAGCACGGTGTGACGGTGGTCAGCGACAAACCCTTTGCCGCCAACGCCGAGCAAGCCCAGGCGCTGATTACCGCGGCTGAGCGCCAGGGTACGCTGCTCAGTGTTTATCAGAACCGCCGCTGGGACTCGGATTACCTGACCCTGCGCAAGCTCATCGATGCCGGCGCCCTGGGCACCATCAGCCGCTTTGAATCGCGGGTGGAACGCTACAGCCCGCAGGCGGTGGGCAACGCCAGCGGTGGCGGTTGGCTGCGGGATTTAGGCAGCCACCTGGTGGACCAGGCGCTGCAACTGTTCGGCCCGGTGGACAGGGTATTCGCGCAATTGCACTACAGCGCCGAACATCCCCATGTCGACCACGGTTTTTTTGTGTCTCTGACCCATGCCAATGGGGTGATTTCCCACCTGTGGGGCAATGCCTTGCAAAACAGCCAGGCGCCGCGCTTTCGCGTCAGTGGCAGCGCCGGCTGTTACACCGTCGAGGGGCTGGACGGCCAGGAAGAAGCACTGATGGCCGGCAAATCGCCGAAAACCGAGGGCGAGCACTGGGGCGCCGAAGAACACCGACGCTGGGGCTGGTTCGAGCAGGGCCCGGAACGTGAACGCGTGCCGTCGGAGAAGGGCTGCTGGACCCAGTTCTATCGTCAGTTGCAAGCCGCCGTGCAAGGCCAGGGACCGCTGCCGGTCAACGCCTATGACGCGTTGGAAACCACCCGTATATTGGACGCCGCACGCCTGAGCGCCGAGCGCCAGCAGGTGGTTTCAACAAAAATAGAATAAAATTCTAAAACAGGTTGATATGGAAATTATTTTCCAATAAAGTCTTTTCCAGGTTGCAAAAAGTACGTCGCGGGCTCGATCCGCACGGCTCAACAAAAACAAGATCAAAAACAACCAGGTACCGTCAGATGAAAATCTTCAACGCTGTACTGCGAGTTTTACGCCCCCTCTCTGCGCCGCGCGGTCTGCCCCGCACCCGCCCGTTCTACTTCTCCTTCCTTAATGTGCTGTGTGTCGAAAATAACGACGCGCTGGTGTGCTGCATTCCCGGTGCGCCAGTCGTGCGACTGCCCACCTCGCTCTGAACAACGCAACGTCCAACAAAACCAACAAGAAAGTGGAGACAGACCGTTCATGAAGACCCCGATCCGTTTTACCGCGCTAGCCTTGTCCATGCTGCTGGCCAGTGGGTTTGCCAGTGCCGCCGATATCAAAGTGGGCGTGAGCATGTCCGCTTTCGATGACACCTTTCTGACCTACCTGCGTGAAGACATGGACAAGCAAGCCAAGTCGTACCCCAAGGGTGATGGCGTGCAGCTGCAGTTCGAAGACGCCCGCGCCGATGTGGTCAAGCAACTGAGCCAGGTCGAGAACTTTATCGGCCAGAAAGTCGACGCCATTATCGTTAACCCAGTGGACACCGCATCGACCGCCAACATCATCAAGGCCGCCACCGCCGCGAAAATCCCACTGGTGTTCGTCAACCGCCGGCCAGATCAGAAGGACCTGCCCAAGGATGTCGTGGCCGTGACCTCCGACGACGTCGAAGCCGGCAAGCTGCAAATGCAGTACATCGCCGAAAAACTCGGCGGTAAGGGCAAGATCGTGATCCTGCTGGGTGACCTGGCGAACAACTCCACCACCAACCGTACCAAGGGCGTAAAAGAGGTGCTGGCCAAGTATCCGGACATCAAGATCGAGCAGGAACAAACCGGGACCTGGCTGCGCGACAAGGGCATGACGCTGGTCAACGACTGGTTGACCCAAGGCCGCGAATTCGACGCGGTGCTGGCCAACAACGATGAGATGGCTATCGGTGCGTCCATGGCCTTGAAATCAGCCGGCAAGGAAAAGGGCAATGTGTTGATCGCCGGTGTCGACGGCACGCCGGACGGTTTGAACGCGATCGCCAAGGGGGACATGGCTGCGTCGGCATTCCAGGACGCCAAGGGCCAGGCCGTCGGCTCGGTGGAAGCGGCGCGCAAGATGGCAAAAAACGAGGCGACGGAGCAGAACGTGGTGATCCCGTTCAAGCTGATCACTCCGGACAACGTCAAAGACTTCAAGTAGCCCCGACCTCACAATAATAAGCCGGCAGGGCGGTCGTGCCCGCCCTGTCGATGGAGTACCTGTCTATGCTCGCTCAAGCCACAGCCTCGCAGCCTGCGGGTATCCAGCCCCGTGCGCTGGACGAACCCTACCTGCTGGAAATCCTCAACATCAGCAAAGGCTTCCCCGGTGTCGTGGCCCTGGACGATGTGCAGCTGCGCGTGCGCCCCGGTTCCGTGCTGGCGCTGATGGGCGAGAACGGTGCGGGCAAATCGACGTTGATGAAGATCATCGCCGGCATCTACCAACCAGACAGCGGCGAAATCCGCCTGCGAGGCGAACCGATCGTATTTGAGACCCCGCTGGCCGCGCAGAAGGCCGGGATTGCGATGATCCATCAGGAACTCAACCTGATGCCGCACATGAGCATCGCCGAGAACATCTGGATCGGCCGCGAGCAGCTCAATGGCCTGCGCATGGTCAACCACCGCGAAATGCACCGCTGCACCGCCGACTTGCTGGCGCGCTTGCGCATCAACCTGGACCCCGAGGAACAGGTGGGCAACCTGAGCATCGCCGAGCGGCAGATGGTCGAGATTGCCAAAGCGGTGTCCTACGACTCCGACATCCTGATCATGGACGAACCAACATCGGCCATCACCGAGAAGGAAGTGGCCCATCTGTTTTCGATCATTGCCGACCTCAAGTCCCAGGGCAAAGGCATCGTCTATATCACACACAAGATGGACGAAGTGTTCGCCATCGCCGATGAAGTGGCGGTGTTCCGCGACGGTCAGTACATCGGCCTGCAACGGGCCGACAGCATGGACAGCGACAGCCTGATTTCGATGATGGTGGGCCGCGAGCTGAGCCAGTTGTTCCCGGTGCGCGAAACGCCCGTCGGCGAGCGCTTGCTGTCGGTGCGCGACCTGCGCCTGGACGGGGTGTTCAAGGATGTGTCGTTCGACCTGCACGCCGGGGAGATTCTCGGAATTGCCGGGCTGATGGGCTCGGGCCGCACCAACGTGGCCGAAACCTTGTTCGGTATCACCCCCGCCGACGGCGGCCAGATCACCCTCGACGGCGAGCCGGTGCGCATCACCGACCCACATATGGCCATCGACAAAGGCTTTGCACTGCTGACCGAGGACCGCAAGCTCAGTGGCCTGTTCCCCTGTCTGTCGGTGCTGGAAAACATGGAAATGGCCGTGTTGCACCACTATTCGGGCAACGGCTTTATCCAACAGAAAGCCCTGCGCGCACTGTGCGAAGACATGTGCAAGAAGCTGCGGGTGAAAACGCCGTCGCTGGAGCAGTGCATCGACACCTTGTCCGGCGGCAACCAGCAGAAGGCGCTACTGGCTCGCTGGCTGATGACCAACCCACGCCTGCTGATCCTCGACGAGCCGACCCGCGGCATCGACGTCGGCGCCAAGGCTGAGATCTATCGACTGATCTCGTTCCTCGCCAGCGAGGGCATGGCGGTGATCATGATTTCTTCGGAGTTGCCCGAGGTGCTGGGCATGAGCGATCGGGTGATGGTGATGCACGAAGGCGAACTGATGGGCACCCTGGACCGCAGCGAAGCGACCCAGGAAAAAGTCATGCATCTGGCCTCGGGTATGACCGCAGTCCACTGACGAACCGCCGCGCGGGCCGGCGGTTGGCCTGCGCTTCAGAATAAAAAAGGTGAATGGTTATGAACGCAATAACGGATAACAAGCCTGCCTCGGCGCCGGTCAAACATCGGCGTCGAATGCCCACCGAGCTGAGCATCTTTTTGGTGCTGATCGGCATCGGCCTGGTATTTGAGGTGTTTGGCTGGATCGTGCGCGATCAGAGTTTCCTGATGAACTCCCAGCGCCTGGTACTGATGATCCTGCAAGTGTCGATCATTGGCCTGCTTGCCATCGGCGTGACCCAGGTGATCATTACCACGGGGATCGACCTGTCTTCGGGTTCGGTGCTGGCGCTGTCGGCGATGATCGCTGCCAGCCTGGCGCAGACATCGGATTTTTCGCGGGCGGTGTTTCCCAGCCTGACCGACTTGCCGGTGTGGATTCCGGTCGCCATGGGCCTGGGGGTCGGGCTGCTGGCGGGAGCGATCAACGGCAGCATCATCGCCGTTACCGGGATCCCGCCGTTTATCGCCACCCTGGGCATGATGGTCTCGGCCCGTGGCCTGGCCCGCTATTACACCGAAGGCCAGCCGGTGAGCATGCTGTCTGATTCCTACACCGCGATCGGCCACGGTGCGATGCCGGTGATCATCTTCCTGGTGGTGGCGGTGATCTTTCATATCGCCCTGCGTTACACCAAGTACGGCAAGTACACCTATGCCATCGGCGGCAATATGCAGGCGGCGCGGACGTCGGGTATCAACGTCAAGCGTCACCTGATCATCGTCTACAGCATCGCCGGTCTGTTGGCAGGGCTGGCCGGGGTGGTTGCCTCGGCGCGGGCCGCCACGGGTCAGGCCGGCATGGGCATGTCGTATGAGCTGGATGCGATTGCCGCTGCGGTGATCGGCGGGACCAGCCTGGCGGGCGGGGTAGGGCGCATCACCGGCACCGTGATCGGCGCGCTGATCCTGGGCGTGATGGCTAGCGGGTTTACCTTTGTCGGGGTGGATGCGTATATCCAAGACATCATCAAGGGCTTGATTATTGTGGTGGCGGTGGTGATCGACCAATATCGCAATAAGCGCAAGCTTAAACGCTGAGCCACAAGCCACAAGCCACAAGCTGCAAGTCCGATTAGCTCTACAGCTTGTCGCTTGCAGCTTGCAGCTTATAGCTGCTCTACGAACTTTCCTGCTATAAACGCACTCCGATGACCATTCGCCAAGCCCGTCCTGGTGTCTTTGGGGGTTATATCGGAAAAAATGCCTGTCTTTTCAGTTGCTGCGCCCTCAAGTCGGCCTTAGACTGCCGCCCCTCGTAAATTGAGTGCCGGGTGGCGCTTGGAATGGATGGCGCCCTTCCGAGACCTGCACAGGTCGGCCGGAACGCTCCCTTATTCGCCTTAATGCACGTATTTTTTATAGAGAAATCAATGACAAAGGAAAAGTTGCTGGCCATGCCGGCGGATGACTACATGAATGCCGAACAGCACGCTTTTTTCGAGAAGTTGCTGCAAGACATGAAAGTGGAACACCACGAGCGCATTGAACAGAACCGTATCGCCATTGAAAGCCTGGACACCCCGGCTGACCCGGCCGACGCTGCTTCCGTGGAAGAAGAGCGCACCTGGCTGGTCAACGCCATCGACCGCGACCAGCGCATGCTGCCGCAGCTTGAGCGTGCACTGGAACGCATCAAGGAAGATTCCTTTGGCTGGTGCGATGACAGCGGCGAGCCTATCGGCCTCAAGCGCCTGCTGATCAGCCCGACCACCAAGTACTGCATCGAAGCGCAAGAGCGTCACGAGCAGATCGACAAGCATCAGCGCCAAGCCTGATGCGGTGAAGCCGGGGAGCCGTCCGCATGGTTCCCCGCAGGAATACCCGCCACACCCCGTCTACTATTGATCTACTGCACGGCACCCCACTAAAGGCCCATGGATAATGGCCGGATAGTGGCGTTTAATGCCGTGACAATAAAGACAAACAGTGGGGTGACGAAATGGCTGGGGACGGATCTCTGATGGGTGCAGCAGTGCCGCCACATGCGGTGGCGCGCCGGTTGCCCGGCTGGCTGACGCCGCTGTTGCAGAGCACTGCTCTGGTGCTGATATTGTCAGGCCTGGCATTCGCCCAGCTGCCGATCTACCTGTGTCTGCCCATCGCCCTGTTGGTGATCTGGCTGCCTCGCTTGCGCAGCCGCCCGGTCGGCCCTGCGCCGGTAGCCGCCGCCGATGCGATTGGCGAACTGACCCGGGATCTGTCCTACACCACCAGCCATAACGCACTGTCCGCAGCCGGCGTGGCCTATTCGGTCAAGCAATTGGCCGCGCGCCTGCAGTCGCAATTGACGGCGGCCAAACAGATTGTCAGCAATGCCGAAGTCATGATCAGCACCGAACAGGTCACTTCCCAGCTCAGCCGCCAGGCCTTGGGGGCCGCCAGCCAGGCCCATCAGCGCAGTACCGAAGGCCGGGAAGTGCTGGTGCACTCCATCACCCGCATGCGTCAGCTCAGCCAGCGCGCCAATGCCAGCCGCGAGTTGATCGAAGCCTTGAGCCAGCGCAGCGAGGAAATCCAGCGGGTAACCCTGGTGATCCAGTCCATCGCCAGCCAGACCAACCTGTTGGCGCTCAATGCCGCCATCGAGGCGGCACGGGCCGGCGAGCATGGGCGCGGGTTTGCGGTGGTGGCCGACGAAGTGCGCGGGCTGGCCGGGCGTACTGCCACGGCCACCGATGA
Source organism: Pseudomonas rhodesiae (assembly GCF_013285305.1). Taxonomy (NCBI): domain Bacteria; kingdom Pseudomonadati; phylum Pseudomonadota; class Gammaproteobacteria; order Pseudomonadales; family Pseudomonadaceae; genus Pseudomonas; species Pseudomonas rhodesiae. The sequence goes on from NZ_CP054205.1 coordinate 2,649,198, forward strand.
AGTCGGGGTGATGGTGGCGGATATCCAGCAGCGCACGGCTCAGGTCGTGGAGCAGATTCGCCAGTTATCGGCGGATTTGCACACCGGCGTCGAGCAGGTGGAGCACGCCGGCGAACAGTTGGAAAGCATTGCCAGCCTCGCCGCCGATGTGGAAGGCCAAGTCAATGAAATCGCCCAGGGCACCGACACCAACCAGGCGCAGCTCGACAGCCTGTTCCATGCGGTGGAACAGATGCGCAGCGATTTGAGCATCAGCGACGAGCAAACCCGCCAGTTGGCCGACGCCGCGATCCAGATGGAAGGGCAGGCCGAAACCATCAGCGAGCGTCTGGCGGCGGTGGGGCTGGACGACTATCACCAACGGATCTACGACCTGGCCCGCGAGGGCGCCAGCCGCATCGCTGCGCAATTCGAAGCGGATGTACAGCAAAACCGCATCAGCCTGGATGACCTGTTCGACCGTACTTATACCCCGATTCCCAACACCAGCCCGAGCAAGTACCACACCCGCTTCGACAGTTACACCGACAAGGTGCTACCGGCGATCCAAGAGGCGCTGTTGCCGCGTCACGAAGGCTTGGTATTTGCCATCGCCTGCACGCCGCAGGGCTACGTGCCGACCCACAATAATGCGTTTTCCCAGCCGTTGACCGGCGATGCCAAAGTGGATGCGGTGCAGAACCGCACAAAACGTAAGTTCGACGACCGCACAGGCATTCGCTGCGGCAGTCATCAGCAGGCGGTGTTACTGCAGACCTACACCCGCGATACCGGCGAGCTGATGCATGATTTGTCGGTGCCAATCATGGTCAACGGCCGGCATTGGGGCGGGTTGCGCCTGGGTTATAAACCGGAAAGCGCCAAGCGCTGAGGTCGTACGCGACGGGCGGTCGCGTTACGCCTTGGCGGGCTCATGCAGCAGCGCGTTCAGGTCGTCCACCGCCGGCGCCCATTCGGCGTCGACGTGCAGTTGCTCTTTGAGAAAACTAGCCTGTTGCGCGCTCCAGAACGGGGCGTCGACCAATTTGACGTCGTCCGGCAGACGGTGCTCGGCGGTGAACCGCTCAATACCTTCTTGGGATGAATCCAGGCCAAGTTGATCGAACAGGGTTTCCAGAGTAGGGGTGGTGGTGTCCATTGGTATCTCCATGCAAAGTGAGCAGCGTTATGCATGGGAGGGCCCTGACACGGCAGAGTTCGAATTTGTTCGTCAGCAGGTCAGTGCGCCGGCATCCACGGCGCTCTTGAGGGCCTGGGCCGACTCTTTGGCGGCGCTGGCAGCGGCCTCCACGGTCTTGAACCAACGGTCTTTTTCAACTTGGTGGGTGGTAGTAGTGGTCAGGGGCGGCTTGGCACGCATTACGATGACCGCTTGAAATTCACCGTCAACTTCCCTGGCTTCGCCACGGATAAAAAATTCGCCAATATCAAATTCCGTCACGTATTGCCTTCCCTTCGAGGTATTCAACTGCACTGATGAAACCTGACCCGCCGGCGGGGCAAACTTCAATGGACGGGTCAGTATGGCAGTTGTTGGAGGGCTGTGGCGCGGTAAAGTCAACCAGGTGACGAAACGATCCCATCGTGCAGACTGGCTTCCAGTTGTTTGGCCAGTTCACACGCCTTGATATGGTTGCTGCGGAAACCCCTGATTCGGCCACTGGTCACTTCCAGGATATGAAAGAAGTTCCTCCCGGCAGGTACCACTTGGTAAAGAACAGAATTGGAGTACCCTTCCAGGCCTGGCAAGCAGTAATATTGGCGCTCGTCTGGACATGATGAACGAGTGCCGGAAGACGTAGCCTGATAGTGACGTCGTTGCATGGTCAGCTCCTATCGATCTTGTGACTTACCGCAAACGGTTCGGGTGGTTTGAACCCTTTCGCTGTTCTACCATTGTCGTCGCGGGTCGACACTCGGTTCCATGCCAAGTAATTTTTGTGTGAGCTGTCGGAAACTGCGTTTTTGATTGGGGTTATTCTCTGAAGCGGTGCGACCCGTATTCTCGGGTCGTTGAACCTGTGATTTCCTGTCAGTCCCGGTGACCTTGCATAAGGTCCATCGTGTGCGCCCGTACGAGGCGTGCAATACGACAGGAAGTTTCTTCAGTTTTTTCATTAAGTGCATCAGGTGATCGTGCCGTATTGGCCGTTTTAGTGTGCTGCCTGTTTCTGCAGGCCGCACTTTTTTCGATGTGGGGGCTTTTCCTTGGCAGTCAGTAATCTGGATATGCACGCATTGTTCGTGCTGGGTGATTTGCGCGCAAAGTTGGTCAAACAGTTCCAATCCCGTTTTGTTTACATCACTGAGCAGACGCCGGAAGGCATCTACATCGCCGAGATCGATACCGAAACGGCGCTGGTGGTGGATGACAAACAGCGTCTTGAACTCAAAGTAGGCGACCATTTTCGTGCGGCGGTATTGCCCAGCCGCGAAGGCGGTAAGTTCGAGTTGAAGTTTCGCGACATCAAGTTGACGGTGTATGGCCTGGGCGATTACGCCTTTGTTTCGTCGGCCGAAGGCGAAGGTATCGTGTTCAAGGAAGGCCACAGTGTGATGCTGGTGTTCGCCGCCCATGAACAACTGCAGGAAGGCCTGACCAAAACCCTGAAAGCCGTGACCGGCAAGGCCGCCAAGTGGCGCAAGGGCGAACTGGTGACTTTCAAGGCCAGCGAGTAACGCGTCCCTGACGTGCGCGTGTATCGTCTTGCGGAACCTCTACTACAGTTGAGTGGACTTAACTATTCAGAGGCTTCGCGCGTTCGCAGCAAAGCCATCCGCTATGGCTGCAGTACGCGAGGTAAGGCATGAAAGGTTTGAGAACCCTGTTGGTGGCGTCCCTGACGAGCCTGAGTCTATCGATGGCTTCGTTGCCGGCGGTGGCGGGGCAGACGCCGGTGCATTTTGCCGACCTGAATTGGGAAAGCGGCAGCCTGATCACCGAAGTGCTGCGGTTTATCGTCGAGAAGGGCTATGACTTGCCCACCGACACCTTGCCCGGCACCACCATCACCCTGGAAACCGCCCTGGCCAAGAATGACATCCAGGTGATCGGCGAAGAGTGGGCCGGCCGCAGCCCCGTGTGGGTCAAGGCTGAGGCCGAAGGCAAGGTGGCCGGCCTGGGCGATACGGTCAAAGGCGCGACCGAGGGCTGGTGGGTGCCGGAATATGTGGTCAAGGGCGACCCTGCCAAAGGCATCAAGCCCCTGGCTCCGGACCTCAAGAGTGTAAAAGACCTGGCGCGCTACAAGGATGTGTTCAAAGATCCGGAATCCCCCGGCAAGGGGCGCTTTCTCAACAGCCCCATCGGCTGGACCTCGGAAGTGGTCAACCAGCAGAAGCTCAAAGCCTATGGCCTGGACCACAGCTACGTGAACTTCCGCAGCGGCTCGGGTGCGGCGCTGGATGCCGAAATCGCCTCCTCGATCCGGCGTGGCAAACCGGTGCTGTTCTACTACTGGTCGCCGACTCCTTTGATGGGGCGCTACAAACTGATCCAGCTCGAAGAGCCGCCATTCGATGCCGAGGCCTGGAAAACCCTGACCGACGCGGACAACCCCAATCCAAAGCCGACTCGTTCGCTGGCGTCCAAGTTGAGCATCGGGGTGTCTACGCCGTTTCAGAAGGCGCACCCACAGATCGCCGGGTTTTTCGAAAAAGTCGAGTTTCCCATTGAGCCGCTGAACAAAGCCTTGGCCACCATGAGTGAAAACCATACTCCGCCAAGGGAGGTGGCTCAGGCGTTTCTCAAGGCCCATCCCGAGGTCTGGAAGGCCTGGCTGACCGACGAGGTGGCGCAGAAGGTTGAGGCGAGCCTGAAATAGCAGGCCGTTCGCTCCCCGACGAAATACCTGCAAAAATCCCTCGGACGACTATCCTTTCCCGGACCTTTCAGGGAGAGCCCGTCATGAGTTTCGTGATCGCACGCTGGATCGTCGGCATATTCACCGGAATCAGTGTGATCCACCTGTACTGGGCCGCCGGCGGCAAGCTCGGCAGCCTGGCGGCCATCCCGCAGTTGCCCGGCGAATTTGCCAGCGGCCCGCGCCCAGCGTTCAAACCGTCGGCCCTGGGCACCTTTTTGGTGGCGATGGGGCTGGTGGGGATTGCGCTATTGGTCTGCCTGCGCGCCGGCCTGTATTTCCCTGCGGTATCCCACCGTGCGTTGCAATGGGGTATCAGCGCCATCGCCGTGCTGATGTTCGCCAGGGCGATCGGCGACTCAGAGTTGGTGGGTTTTTTCAAAAAAGTCGGAGGGTCGCGGTTCGCGCGTTGGGATACGTACTGCTATTCACCGTTGTGCCTGGCCTTGGGGGTAGGGTTGTTGGTGGTGGCCTGGGCCTGAGCCGCACCCGGAAAGCCCCGTGTGCTTGTTGGCAAGCAGCTGTCAGCCAGCGCTGATTGATTCTCAAATAAAAACCCCTCGCATCCTTACCCGATTTTCCAAGCTGGCCGTCATGGTAGATAGAACCTCAATTACGCAGGATTTATCATGTCGCGCCTTGCTCGTCCCTTGCATCCGCTGGCTTTGTCGGTGGCGATGGCTTTTGCCGCCGTGCCGTTGTTGACCGTCCAGTCCTCCTTCGCCGAAGAAAGCAGCGCCCAGCGCGGCTTCCAGGTGCCGGCCGGTGATTTGAGCCAGGCGCTCAATAACCTGGCCGAGCAGGCGGGGCTGGTGCTGGCGTTCGATGCAGAGCTGACCCGAGGCAAGCGCAGCCCGGGCGTGAGCGGGCAGTACGATATCGATGGGGCGTTGAACCAATTGCTGGCCGGCACCGGTTTGCAGGCGCTGAAACTTTCCGGCGACCGTTATCGCTTGGAGGCGATCCCGGACAGCGACGGGGCCATGCAACTGCAGGCCACCACCATCAATGCGGCTTACCAGGCAGAAAGCCCCACCGGTCCGGTGCCCGGTTATGTGGCCACGCGCAGCCTGTCGGCGACCAAGACCGATACCGCGCTGATCGAAACCCCGCAGTCGATCTCGGTGGTCACCAAAGACCAGATGCGTGCTCAGAACGCCGAAAGCCTCAATCAGATCCTGCGCTACAGCGCCGCCGTGGTGCCGGAAACCCGTGGCGCCACCGCGTCGCGCCTCGACCAGTTGACCATTCGCGGCTTCTTGCCCACCACTTACCTCGACGGCCTGCGCATGCCGTCCAGCCGCGATGCCTTGCCGCAGAAAGATGCGTTCGATTTGGAACGGGTCGAAGTGCTGCGTGGCCCCGCCTCGGTGCTATACGGCCAGGGTTCGCCCAGCGGTGTGATCAATATGGTTACCAAGCGGCCGCTGGATGTGCCGTTCCATGAAGTGGGCGTCGAATACGGCACCTTTGATAAAAAGCGCACCACCTTCGACTTCAGCGGCCCGCTTGATGATCAAGGGGTGTATTCCTACCGTGTCGCCGGTCTTTTTGACGATGCCGATGGCCAGGTCGAACACACCGAGACCCGTCGTCAGTCGTTGTCCAGCGCCTTTACCTGGCGCCCGGACGAGGATACGTCGCTGACCTTGCTGGGGCACTTTCAGAAAGACCCCAAGGGTGCGTCCTACGGTTCGGTGCCGGCTTGGGGTTCGGTGCTGCACAGCCCCACCGGGCGCAAGATCGACGTGGACTACTACGACGGTGAAAAGAACTTCGAGAAAAGCGATCGTGAGTATTACTCCATCGGCTACGCGTTCGAACACCATTTCAACGACGTGTGGACGCTGCGCCAGAATGCACGCTACCTGCGTGCCGAGGGCATCTATCGCAGCATCTACAACAGCTATCTGCAGGCCGATTACCGCACGTCTACTCGCTCGACCATTGCCACCGATGTGGACATGGATGCCTACAACCTCGACAACCAGGTACAGGCCAAATTCGACACCGGGCCGTTGCAGCATACGCTGTTGATGGGCGCCGATTACCAGAACACCAGCACCGATACCAAGGCGGGTTACGGCTCGGGGCCTCCACTGGATATCTTCGATCCCGTTTACGGCGCGCCTGTGACCACGCCGGCCTTCGCCACGGACGCCACTTCACGCAGCGAGCAAACCGGGGTTTACCTGCAAGAGCAGATGAAGTGGGACAACTGGGTGCTGCTGCTGGGAGGCCGGTATGACTGGGCCAGCACCGATGGCACTACCAAGACGCTGCGCACCGGTGCCAAGAGCAAGTCCTCCTTGGACAGCGAGGCGTTCACCGGGCGTGTAGGGCTGGTGTATCTGTTCGATAACGGCCTGGCGCCGTATGTGAGTTACGCGGAGTCGTTCAACCCGCAATCGGGGACCGGCTACGGCGGTTCGGTGTTCAAGCCGACCGAGGGCAAGCAATATGAACTGGGCATCAAGTATCAGCCGCCGGGCAGCAACAGTTTTATCACCGCGGCGATTTTCGACCTGCGCCAGAGCAACGTGCCGACCATGGACCCGGATCCGACCCATCTGTGTGGTAACGGTCGCTGCCAGATTCAGGATGGCGAACAGCAATCCCGCGGCTTTGAACTGGAGGGCAAGGCCAGCCTGAGCGATAACCTCGATATCACCGCCGCTTACGCTTACCTGGACAACCGCGCCTCCAAGTCCAACAGCACCGTGCGCTATGCGCCAATCAGCGATATTGGCGTCGGCCCTGCGGTCCCGGTGGAAGGCACCACGACCTACGGCGTGCCACGGCATACCGCTTCGGCATGGGCCGACTACACCTTCCGCGACGGCCACCTCAAAGGCTTCGGCGCGGGGGCGGGTGCCCGCTATGTCGGCTCTTCCTGGGGCGATACCGCCAACACGTTGAAAGTGCCCGGCTACACCTTGTTTGACGCTGCGGTGCATTACGACATCCCAAATATCGTCAACCTCAACGACAAGCTGCGCCTGGCATTGAACGCCACCAACCTGGCCAATAAAGAGTACGTCGCGTCGTGCTACTCGTATTCATGGTGCTGGTATGGCTCGCAGCGCACGGTACAGGCGAGTGCCACCTACCAGTGGTAAAGACGTGACGTGTGCCAAGCTCGCGCCCCACAGGGAAGTGGGCGGGCCGATGAGCCTGCGATAAGGCATTTTAATGGCCCCTTTGTAACAAAATCCTCGCCAAAATCGCTTTTATTTTCAGGTGGTTAGGTGGGGATGCAAATGCGCAATGTTGGAATCATGCTGATCGCCTGCTCCCTGGCAGGCGGCGCGACGGCCGTGCAGGCAAGGGAGTTGCGTGAGGGTGACAAGTACATGTGCAGTTGGGGCGCCGGCACCGCCGCCAGGGCCCAAGAGCTGAAACTGGCGGGTGTGTCGCTGTATGCCGCCCGTCAGAAAATCCAAACCCTTAAATTCAGCAAATCGTGGATGCGCATGATGGCCATGGGCATTACCGAGCAAACCTACGACAGCCGTTCGCGGCTCAAGCCTGACGCCATTCGCCAGAGCTTTTATCAGGACTGCGTGCGTTACAAAGTGGCGCGTAAGTAAATACGCGCGGCCAAATTACAAATCCACCACAAATCCAGTGTGTCCGTTTGCATACAATTGCGCAGTGATTGCCACGAGAGCAGGGCGCGAATGGTCATGCAGCCGCCAAAACACTCCTCATCCAACTGCGTGCGCTACATGATCGCCGGCGTGGTCGGCGTGGCGCTGATGCTCGGCGCCTATTTCATGCAGATCAACGCCGAAGCGGACCGTCAGCGACAGAGCGCCGCCGAGCGCCTGACCCTGTGTCGGCAGGTGGCGCGGGTGGCCAGTGCGACGGCATTCGGCGGGGCGGATGTGCGCGATACGTGCGAACAACTGAACGAAGAATCGAGGAAAGGCAACCCACCGTTATAAGTAATAACCCTTGTTTATAAGTGGAATAGTCGTCGTTAGTTGCACCAAAAGAAGGCATTTAATATCCCTGATCACATAAAAAACATGTGGATATTGAATGACTTACGACGTTTTTAATCCGACGAAAGGGCGTAAATAATGTTGTTACAGGTTTTTTCAGTGGTTACTATAGCCGGGCGTTCACCTCCCACGGTTTATGCATTTTTAAATCCCAAGTTTCCATCAGCTACTTGGGATTTTTTTTGCCTGGGATTTGGCCGCAGGCCGGGTTCAATCGTCGGCAAACGCCGCACGCATGCGGCCATTATGCTTGGCCTGATACAGCAACTTGTCGACCGCCTCGATGAACTCCAGCGCTTCGCTACCCGCTGTGACCAGTCGCGTGCCGACACCCAGGCTCAACGTTAACAGGTGGGACACGGCGGAATGCGGATGTTCGATCTCCTGTTGGCAGATCAGGTGCAGGCAGCGTCGTGCCACTTGCCGGGCGGATGCAGCGTCGGTTTCCGGCAGCAACCACACAAACTCTTCGCCGCCGATCCGCGCGATAAAGTCCCTTGGCCGATTCGCGGCCAGTGCCAATGTGCGCGCTACTTGGCGTAGGCAGTCGTCGCCTTTGATGTGGCCGAAGTGGTCGTTGTACTGCTTGAAAAAATCGATATCCAAAATGATCAACGACAGCGGCAATTGGCTGCGCTGGGCGCTGGCCCATTCGCGTTCCAGCACGGTGTCGAACATGCGCCGGTTGGCGATGCCCGTCAGGCCATCCTGATAGGAGTATTCCTCAAGTTGCTTTTGCAGGCGGATCAAGTGCTCTTCGGTCTGCTTGCGCTCGCTGATATCGAACATAAAACCAATCAGTGCTTCGACTTCGCCGTCCTTGCGTATCACATGCACCACATCGCGAATCCACACGTAATCGCCATTCACCGTCAGGGCGCGGTAATCGGCCTCATGGTCGACGCCGGCACGGGACTGCGAGACGCAGAAGTTCACCACATACTCCCGGTCGTCCGGGTGCATGCGCTCGACCCAGTCGTCCACGCTGACCCAACTGTGCTGGCTCCAGCCCAGCAATGTTTCGATCTGCGGCCCGATGTAGCTGAAGGTCATGCTCTGCCAGTCGATACGCCAAGGAATGGCTTTAGTGGACTCCAGCAGCGTTTTGTAGACATCACTGTCGGTTTGGCTCGAAGGGACATGGCTCATAACGGACTGCTCGAAATGATGGCTAATTGCCAAGAGCCTCTTGTGATCCACGCCGGGAGTCAAGCGTTGCGCGAGGCAACGGACGGGAGGTCGCTCAGGAGTTCAACGGTGTGGACAACGAAGGCTCTTCGAAGGCGACCAACGCCTTGAGTCACAGGCGCCGCAGAAAGGATTTGACGATATGACGCGTGGCATCCGTAGTATCCAGCTGATCCATGGCGGTATAGGCATGCCACTGGCAATCGACGATCTCGTTGCATGGCCGCGCGTCTTCAATGTTCACCACCGAGGCTTCGAACACATGGTGCACGGTGTCGCGGGCCTTGAGTTCCTGCAGGTACAGCAAGCCATCCACATTCAACCCGGTTTCTTCTTCCAGTTCGCGTTCGGCGGCGCCCACCGGGCGTTCGTCGCGTTCGACCTTGCCGCCGGGCAAGGCCCATTTTGATCGGGCTTTGCGCACGAAGAGGATATGCCCCTCGTGTTCGCAAATGACCGTTGCCCGGATTTTCATGGTCTGTGCCTCGTAAGAATCAACTGTCACAAAAGTGTAATGCAATTGTCATGCTAAGTGGTTATGGCGCGTGGCCGTGGGTATGTGGATACTGCCCGATTGATCAGAACGCACGAGGTAAACCATGACGACCGTACGCTGGGGCATGATCGGCTGTGGCAGTGTCACTGAAGTAAAGAGTGGACCCGCCTTTTACAAAGCGCCAGGTTCGGCCCTGGTCGCGGTGATGGGGCGCCGTGAGGAGGCCGTGCGCGATTATGCGGCACGTCATCAGGTTGGCCGCTTCTACACCGATGCCCAGGCACTGATCAACGACCCCGACGTGGACGCCGTGTACATTGCCACACCCCCCGACAGCCACTTGGAATACAGCCTGATGGTAGCCGCCGCCGGCAAGCACTGCTGCGTCGAAAAACCCATGGCCCTGAATGCCGAGCAAAGCGCGCTGATGCAGCGCACCTTCGAGCGCGCCGGGCTGCACCTGTTTGTGTCCTACTACCGGCGTTCCCTGCCGCGTTTCCAGCAGGTGCGGCAGTGGCTACAGGAGGGGCGCATTGGTGAGCTGCGTCACCTCACCTGGACCCTATGCAAGCCACCGGGTGCCGAGGATGCCAGCGCCGCCAACTGGCGCACCGACCCGCTGATCGCCGGCGGTGGCTACTTTGCCGACCTGGCCAGCCATGGGTTTGATCTGTTTCAGTACCTGGCCGGGGATATCGTCGAAGTGTCCGGTTTTACCGCGCGTCAGGCCGGGCGCTATGCAGCGGAAGATGCTGTGACGGCCTGCTGGACTTTCGACTCGGGCGCGCTGGGCATGGGCTGCTGGAACTTTGTCGTGGATCGCAAGGAAGACCGGGTCGAACTGATCGGCAGTCGTGGGCGCATTGTGTTCTCGGTGTTCGAGGAGCAACCGCTGCGCCTGGAAGGCGAATTCAACGAAGTGCTGGATGTGCCGTGCCACGCGCATATCCAGTGGCACCATGTGCTGGCCATGAATGCCCATATTCGCGGCGAGGCCGAGCACCCTTCGTTGGCCATCGAGGCGCTGAAGACCGATCGAATCCTGGATAAGGTGTTGCAACGTAACCCCAATCACCCTGGCTGAACGCGGTACACCTGGTTTTTTTCAAGGAATCGGTAGATGAAATACTGGATGTTGATTTGGCTGGTGCTCTCCACGGGCGCATTGGCGGCACCGCGTGATCAAGGTACGCCGGGGCAGTTTGATTTTTATGTGCTGTCGTTGTCGTGGTCGCCGACGTTTTGCCTGACCCACCCGGACAACGAACAGTGCTCGGGCAAGGGCTATGGTTTTGTGCTGCATGGTCTGTGGCCGCAATACGCACGGGGCGGGTGGCCGGCGTCGTGTGCGCCGCAGACGCAACTGAGCCGTGAGGCGCTGGACAAGGGCGCCACGTTGTTTCCGACCCGTGCGCTGCTCAAGCACGAATGGGCCAAGCATGGCACCTGCAGCGGCCTGGAACCCTTGGCGTATCTGGACAAAACCGACGCGGCATTAGGGACAGTGGTGATCCCCGAGCAATTGCAGCCATTCAACACGCCGCCGACGCTGCAGGCCCGCGATATCGAGACGCTGTTTCGCGAAAGCAATCCACGCATGGGTAACCACGGGCTGGCAGTGATTTGCAAAGGTAAGGTGCTGTCGGAAGTGCGCGTGTGCCTGACCAAGGACCTGGCCTTCGCCGGCTGCCCACGCAGTGTGAAAAGCCAATGTCGCGGGGGCGATATCCGCATTCCGGCGCAACGCTAGAATGTCCAGGGCTCACTGGCTGGAAGTGATACAGGCGCTAAACTTTCAAAGACTGCCTTCAGGCAAAAGGAACATCGCTTGGACACTGACTTTGAAAGTAAGACAACCTTTCAGGGACTGACCTTCAAGTTGTATCGCGCAGAGGGTAGCGCATTACTGGCATTCGACTTGGCGCCAGACCTCGCTACCCGTGATTTTGTCGGCTTCAGCATCGAAGTGCGCTACCCCGGTGCCGACCACTGGGGTGCACTGCACAATCGCCTGCATTTCGACTACCCACCCACGCCGGAGCGGCCGCGCAGCTTTGCTTCTACCGAGGCGCCGTTCCAGAAATTCCGCTGGATTCACGTGCCCAGCCAGATCCTGCCGGGTGTCTATCGATACCGGGTCACCGCCTGCTACATGGGCGCCGACGGCGCGTTGCGCAAGGGCGTGGCGGTGGAAAACCAGATTTGCCTTGAGGCCCAGACAATCAGTGGTTTCCTGAATGTCGGATTTACCCGCGGTTTCGCTTCGTCCCAGGCTTATGGTGATCGGTTCGACAATGAGACCCGCATCCTGCCGCCGGCAGGGGCTGCCCCCAGGGCGTCTCTGGATCTGGATATGGCGCCCTTCGAAGCCCATTACCAATGGCTGGGTTTCGAGGCGCGACGATTGATTTTGCACGTTCTGGATCAGGTCGCCAACGACCCGCAGTTAACCCTCGATGCGCTGATTTACGAAAGCAAGGAACCCGACATCCTGCGCCGCCTGGAGCAACTCGGCCCGCGCCTGCGCGCGATCATTGACGACCACGGCGAGCAGGGCGCCGCCGACAGCTGCGAAAGCCTCAGCGCCGCGCGCCTCGCCAGTGCGGGGGCCCAGGTCAAGCGCCTGCATTTTTCCAGCCAGCAACACCATAAGGTGTTGATCGTAAGGCGTGACGGGCGGGCGATACGGGTGCTCGGCGGCTCCACCAACTTTGCGCTGCGCGGCCTGTATATCCAGGCCAACAACGTGCTGCTGTTCGACGATGAGCGCGTGGCCGGCAAGTTCGCCGAGGTGTTCGAGGCTTACTGGGCCGCGCCCATGGCCTTTCGCAAAAACCCGCTGTCGCAACGCTGGTGGGTGGTGCGCGACCAGCCGGGCTCCAAGGTCTCACTGTGTTTTGCGCCCCATGCCGACAGTGGGTTGTCCCTGGACCCGATTGCCGCCAGCATTGAGCAGGCCAGCAGTTCGGTACTGTACTCGGTGGTGTTTCTCAACCTGATCAACGGCAAGGTTCGTACTGCGCTGGATGAGTTGATGCAGCGCGCGTTGTTCTCCTACGGTGTTGCCCAACGCCAGGGCCGGTTGGCCGTGCGCAAGCCGGATGGTTCGGTGGGCCTGCTGCCGTTCGCTTATCTGGCCAGCAATGCCACGGCGCCGTTCAAGGCCGAGTGGTCAGGCAATGCCGGGAACATGGTGCACAGCAAGTTCGTGGTCACGGATTTCAATGGTGCCAATCCCACGGTGTACACCGGTTCTTCCAACCTCGCCGGGGGAGGGGAGAAAAACAACGGCGACCACCTGATCCGCATCGAAGACCGCAGGATCGCCGTGGTGTACGCGGTTGAAGCGTTGCGCCTGTTCGACCATTTCCACTTCCGAGTCAATGCCAGTCAACCTGGCGCTCTGGATACCTTGCGCCTGGCCAAACCACCGGCACCCGGGGACAAACCCTGGTTCGATGCCTATTACCGTACCGGTCATGTGAAGATGCGGGACCGTGAGTTATTCGTGAAATAGCGCTTTACGGGGGGCATTTTCTTCAATACCAGAGGCGTTCGTCCCTTTACCGTGACGTTATCTTTACTGTCACAGGGATTCGTCATGAGCTTGATTCTTTCCATGGCCGCTTTCGCGCTGGCCACCTCCATCACCCCCGGCCCGGTCAATGTGGTGGCGCTCAGTTCGGGCGCGCGCTTCGGTTTTGCCGCCAGCCAGAAACATGTATTCGGCGCCGCCGTGGGCTTTACCGTGCTGTTGGTGCTGATTGGCCTGGGCCTGCATGAGGTGCTGCTGCGCTGGCCGATCCTGACTCAGTTGATTAAGTGGGGCGGGGTCGCCTTCCTGCTGTACATGGCTTGGAAACTGGCGGTGGACGATGGGCGCCTGGACGCCCAAGGCCGCGCAACCGCGCCATCGATGCTCTACGGCGCAATCATGCAATGGCTCAACCCCAAAGCCTGGCTGGCTTGTGTTGCGGGGATGGGGCTGTTTGTGGCGGACGGCGCCAGGGCGCAGGTCTGGGTGTTTGCCGGCCTCTATCTGGTGATCTGCTACCTGTCGGTGGCGTGCTGGGCCTACGCCGGCACCTTTTTGCGCCGCTACCTGAGCAACCCCCAGGGCGTGCGGGTGTTCAACCGTTCAATGGCCGCGTTGCTGGTGGCCAGTGTGGGTTATTTGCTGATGGCTTGAGACGGTCGCGATATTGCCCCGGTGTGGCGGCGAAGTGCTGCTTGAACGCGCGCTGGAAATGCGCCTGGTCGGCAAACCCGGCGGCCAGGGCCACATCGGCGATCAGCTCGCCCTGGCGCAATTGGGCGCGGGCAAACTGAATGCGTTGGTTCACCAAAAAGGCATGGGGCGTCAGCCCGTAATACTGCTTGAACGCACGGATCAAGTAAGAAGGCGACAGCTCGGCCGCCTGGCAGATATCTTCGAGCTTCAACGCTTGAGTGCAGTGCTCCCGGATGTATTTGGCTGCCCGTTCCAGCTTGTGGTTCACCTCACGCACCGGCGTCGGCGACGGGTTCAGGCGTTGCTGCACGTCGCTGAAGTAACTCACCAGCGCGCTCTGCTTTTGCAGGTGTTCGGCCTGCTCATCCACCACGATGCGGTACAGCTCCAGCAAGCCACGGTACAGCAGTGGGTCACGGGTATACGGTGTGTCGAATGGCCGGTAGCCCTGATCGGTGCTGAAACCCAACTGATATTGCAGCTCGGTGAGCCAGGGCGTGTCGATATACAGCATCTGGTACGACCACGGCTCGTTGGCGATGGGGTTGCAGGCATGGACATCGCCGGGGTTCATCAACACCACGGTGCCAGCGCTGATTTCAAACGTGTCGGCACCGTAGTGGTAATAGCTGCGTCCGGTGGTGATCGCACCGATGGAAAAGTGCTCGTGGGCGTGCCGTGCATAAGTGACTTTGCGCCCGTCGGCGATGGTGCGCGCTTCGATAAACGCCAGCGCTGGGTCGCGCCAGAAAACAGGGGCGGTCGCGGTGGTCATGGGCAGGGCTCCTGGCGCAGATCGAGTGAGCAACTGTATATCAAAGCGCCGACTGTTCAAGCGTCAGTCCGCCTTGAGCGCCATTTCCAGCAAAAAGTCGGCCCATGGGTCGGTGCCGCTTGCGGCTTCAAGCAGCGTCAGTGGACGCTTGGCTTTTTCGCGCAAAGCCAGGCCGTCGTGCAATGGGTGCTCCAGGATAATGTCGGCCACTGCATGGCTGCGTGGTGAATCCAGCGTGCGTGGCACGCGTCTGCCCAGGCTATCCAGTGGCGGCACTTCGGGCGCCTGGGGCAGGTTATTGCCGAGCGGGGTGAGGAGCAAATCAGTGGTCGCTGTCGACGAACCTGGGTCTTGTGGCCACGCACCCTGTGCATAGGCTGCCCAGTCGAAGTGGCTGGCGGTGTCGACGCCGTGCGGCAATTGCCGGGCATCGAGGTCGAGGCGAGGGCGTATAAGCAGTTGCCTGGGGAAGCATTCGTAGACATACGTGGTGCTGACATAGGTGACGGCCATCAGCACACCGAATCGTCCCACTTGGGCGGCGGCACGGCTTGAGGCGCTGGGGCGGCTGAGCTGGAAAAATCGCACCTGACCGTATTCCAGCGCCTCTCGGCGCGGCAGGGTCAGTTGCGACAACCCAAAACAGATGGACTCGCGATAAGCCGCCTTGAGCTGTTGCAACTTGTGATCGAAGGCTTGGAAAAATACCTGGCTGACCGACCCCAGCAAATGAAAGCGCTTGGCCATCTGTCGATATTTGACGGCTGGCTGGGACGAGTGCCAATGCTGGGAGGTGGCGTCCAGGTCGCCGGCCATATGCAGATCGGTGAACGAATATTTAGGGCCGGTATGGATACCTTCGAAGCGCTTGTCTTCAGAAAATGGCGAGTCAAGCGGCAGCCACATCAGGATGCGCGCCTCCAGCCAGCCGTTGTCGGGATAAACGCGGCGCAGGTCGTTCAGGGCGGTCTGGCGCAGCCATACCACGGGCTCGGCGAACGCCTCCAGGGTGCTGCTCAGGCGTGTCCGCTGGGCATTGATCGCATCGACCGCGTTTTTCACGGACTGTGTGCCATAGCGCCGCTGAGGTGCCAGCACGCCGTTGACCACGGCCCACTCCAGCACCGCCGTGGTGGCCTGTGGGCTGTCAAGAAAGGTCTGCCAGCGATCTTCGGGTGGTAGGTACGCGAGGGTCATGATCTGCGCGTGGGTCAATTGACGGGACGAGCCCGGCAGGCTTTTTTCCAGGTACATAACGTACTGACAGAACAGCGTCCAGGTATGTGAGCCCAGGTAGGGCTCGTCTTCGGGGATGTCGCGCACCAGCAACTGCGGGCCTTTTTCACTGAGGATCAAGTGCGCCGCCAGGGCCGCCGTGGGTCTGTCCAACACACCCATAGCGGTTTCGATGTCCCGGCGCACGAACGGTATGGACTCGCCCCAATAGAAGTCGCCGTGCCAGTCCAGCACCTGGATACCCGTGGGATGTGCCTCGAACCTTGGGTCCAGGCTCAGGATCAGCGCGGCCAGTATCAGCGCGTTGCGGCTGCCGCTTTCGCCCCGTTCGCTGGCGTGGCTACCATGCCAGTGCAGGGTGTTGGACAGCACTTCGCCCAGTTGTTGGGCCAGGGGCGATGCGAGCAGGCACGGGATCAGGTAATCGGCTTCGGCTCTGACGTCAGCCACAGTCTTGCCGGTCAGCAGGGGCTGGCTCAGGTATTCGAACAGCGTGCCGGGCTGGCCCTGCATAAAGTCGAGGCTGAGCGCGACGAGCTGTTCACGCTCCTGCGGGGACAGGGTCCACGCCGAAGGGCGCGCGTCGCGCGGCTTGAGTGCACGCCAATACGATCCCTGGCTTGACCGTTGTGGCAGGCTGACCTCCAGGCGTTGCAGCACCCGCCGAGCATCCGCCAGGCTTTGCGGCACACGAAAACCGTACAACCGCAACGCCTGCTGCACGCTCACCGTGTCGTTGGTGCGCAACTGGCCACCCGTTCGGGCGGCCAGCGGCCGCAATTGCGATACCCGCTCCAGCAGGTGGTCATGCTCGGCTACGGCATCGTTCAGGGACTTCCAGACGCCGTCCAAGTCGCGTGCCTCGATGTTGCCGGATTCGCTCAGCAGCACGTGGCTGGCGGGATCGATGCGCAGGCGGGTGCGCAGGGCCAAAAAGGCCGGATCGTCGGTCACCAGGCGTAAGTGGCGGTAGGCACTCTTCACTGTGGCCCGGAGCGCGTCCGGGTCGCCACTGATCACCTGATCCAGGCCGTCGGGCCCCGGTAACTGGCCGCTGCCGATCATTTGCGCCAGCACGGTACGCAGGCGGTGGCGGTCATTCATCATGCCCACATAATGGCGAAAGCGTCTGAGGGTTGCCGCGGTGCGCACAGCCTTGAGCACCACCGGTTGCGCGGGCGTCGGCCATTGGCGCAAGCGCTGGATCAACGCACCGATATGTGCGGGCCCTTGCACAGGTTCGAAGCCGTAGGCCGTCAGGGCGTCGGTGAGGTCGACGGAGTGATCGGGGTAGATGCGCACCCCCAGTTGCGAACCCAGCAGCACCAACCGTTCCCAATGTGGCGTCGGTGAGGGCAGCAGCGTGCGTTGTTCCTGGGCCGTATCGCGCTCGGTCACACAGATCAACTGGCGCGCGAAATCGTAGTGGGCCTGGGCATCGACGAGGTGGTGCTCATCCAGGATCAAGTACAACAGCAGCGCGGCTTCCTTGACGCTTTTGGCCAGCGTCGAGTGGGAGGTAAGGTCGACGCGGGTGTGGCTGAGCTCGGAAGGTGTTCCGTCACATTGCTCCAGGGCAGTGGCCAATCGCTGAAAATCGAGCCGCTGTTGCGTCAGTTCCGCGTGGATGATCGATTTGCTGCGGCCGTTATCGTCAAACGCCGGAAAGGCTTGCAGCGCACGCAATTCCTCAATGATCGCCAGTGCCGCGAGGCGATTGGTTGGCATAGGGTAACCATGGAACGCCAGTACGAGGTTCAGCGTCAGTGTGGTGATGCCGTCATTAGATTTGGTGCCGATGTATGGCATGCCCAGCGCGAGCGGGTCGAGCAGTTGGCTGATGAAAATGATGGGTTTGGCCAACGTCCACCATTTGGACGTGCCTGCCAGGGTAAACACCTTGGGCACGCCGTGTGCGGTGACGTGAAGGTTGCTGTCATGTACCCGCAGCGTGCTCAGCACCATGCCTTCTGTAGCGGCCCAGGCGATAAAGTCCTTGCTGTTGACGGCCTTGCTGAACGCCGCGCACCACTGACCCAGCAGGGATAGTTCGGGGATGGGTACCGGCGTGGTTGCGGCGGGCAAGGCTGCGTCTGTCGTGCCGGAGAGCAGGCTGATCAACCGCGCGATCAAGGCGGCGTCGCCGCTGGGGTGTGTGTGGGGCTCAAGCGGCGTGGCGCTGGAGGGACCGACGGTGACTGACATCGCAATGCCATCGTGCGGGTCGGCCCCGCTCAGGGCCAGGCTGGGGAAATCGTCCATGAAGAGTGCTCCGGGTAGCTAAACCCGGATCATCCCCCCGTTGGCGGTCGCTTCAGTAGCAGGGCTTTCCGCACCGGTTGTGGTGTGGTTCCGCCAGGGCAGTCAGGGAGCGCTATGCGTCGGGCAGTCGTCGGGCGCCGCCAGAAACGCGGCTTTGAGCAATTGCTGGGTATAGGCATGTTGTGGATCGGCAAAGATCGCCTGCGCATCACCTTGCTCCACCACTTGGCCCTGCTTGATCACCATCAATTGGTGACTCAGCGCCTTGACCACCGCCAGGTCGTGGCTGATGAACAGGTAGGTGAGGTTGTACTTGGCTTGGAGGTTGCGCAGCAGCTCCACCACTTGGCGCTGCACCGTGCGGTCGAGGGCGGAGGTGGGCTCGTCGAGCAGGATCAAGCGCGGCTTGAGCACCAACGCGCGGGCAATGGCGATGCGCTGGCGCTGGCCACCGGAAAATTCGTGGGGGTAGCGATGGCGCGAGTCGGGGTCCAGGCCGACTTCCTTGAGCGCCGCGATAATCGCCGCTTCCTGCTCGGCAGGGGTGCCCATCTTATGGATGCGCAATCCTTCGCCAACGATCTCGCTGACGCACATGCGTGGGCTCAGGCTGCCGAACGGGTCCTGGAACACCACCTGCATTTCCCGGCGCAGCGGGCGCACCTGCTGCTGGTTGAGGGCGTCCATTTGCTGACCTTCGAAACGAATGCCGCCGCGGCTGCCGATCAAGCGCAGAATCGCCAGGCCCAGGGTGGATTTGCCCGAGCCGCTTTCGCCGACGATGCCCAGGGTTTGGCCCTGGGGCAGGCTGAAGTGGATGCCGTCCACCGCTTTTACGTAATCGACGGTGCTGCGCAAAAAGCCCTTCTTGATCGGGAACCACACTTTGAGGTCATCCACCACCAGCAACGGCGGCCCGACGGCATTGGTCGCCGGCCCGCCGCTGGGCTCGGCGGCCAGCAGTTCCTGGGTATAGGGGTGCTGCGGGGCCTGGAACAGCGTCTGGCAATCGGCCTGCTCGACGATGCAACCTTGCTGCATCACGCACACGCGATGAGCGATGCGTCGCACCAGGTTCAGGTCGTGGCTGATCAGCAGCAAGGCCATGCCCAGGCGCGCCTGGAGTTCCTTGAGCAGTTCGAGGATTTTCAACTGCACGGTGACGTCCAGAGCGGTGGTGGGCTCGTCGGCAATCAGCAGTTCCGGCTCGTTGGCCAGGGCCATGGCGATCATCACGCGCTGCCGCTGGCCGCCGGACAATTCATGGGGCAGGGCCTTGAGGCGCTTGTGCGGTTCAGGGATGCCCACCAGCTCCAGCAGCTCCAGGGTGCGCTGGGTGGCGACCTTGCCGGTGAGGCCCTTGTGCAGGCCAAGCACCTCGTTGATCTGCTTTTCGATGCTGTGCAGTGGGTTCAGCGAGGTCATCGGCTCTTGGAAAATCATCGCGATGCGGTTACCGCGAATGTGCCGCAGGGGCTTTTCCTTGAGGGTCAACAGGTCCTGCCCCGCGTACTGGATGGTGCCGGACGGATGCCGCGCCAGCGGGTAGGGCAGCAGGCGCAGGATCGAGTGGGCGGTCACCGATTTGCCGGAACCGCTTTCGCCCACCAGCGCGAGGGTTTCGCCGCGCTTGATATCGAAGCTGACGTTGCTCACCACCCGGTGATGATGCTCGCCGGTCACAAACTCGACGCTGAGGTCGCGGATTTCGATCAGATTGTCCTGATTCATCTCATTTCCTCGGGTCGAAGGCATCGCGAGCGGACTCGCCGATAAACACCAGCAAACTCAACATGATCGCCAGCACGGCAAAGGCACTCATGCCCAGCCACGGCGCTTGCAGGTTGGATTTGCCCTGGGCCACCAGTTCGCCCAGTGACGGCGAGCCGGCCGGCAGGCCAAAGCCGAGGAAGTCCAAGGCGGTGAGGGTGCCGATGGCGCCGGTGAGAATGAACGGCATAAAGGTCATGGTCGAAACCATGGCATTGGGCAGGATGTGGCGGAACATGATTGCGCCGTTCTGCATACCCAAGGCCCGCGCCGCACGCACGTATTCCAGGTTGCGGCCGCGCAGGAACTCGGCGCGCACCACATCCACCAGGCTCATCCACGAAAACAGCAGCATGATCCCCAGCAGCCACCAGAAGTTAGGCTGCACGAAACTGGCGAGAATGATCAGCAGGTACAGAACCGGCAACCCCGACCAGATCTCCAGAAAGCGTTGCCCGGCCAGATCGACCCAGCCGCCGTAGAAGCCCTGCAACGCGCCAGCGATCACGCCGATGATCGAACTGAGCACGGTCAGCGTCAGCGCGAACAGCACCGACACGCGAAAGCCGTAGATCACCCGCGCCAGCACATCGCGCCCCTGGTCGTCGGTGCCCAGCAGGTTGACGCTTGAGGGCGGTGCCGGCGCCGGCACCTTGAGGTCGTAGTTGATGCTCTGGTAGCTGAAAGGGATCGGCGCCCACAGCGTCCAGGCGTCCTTGGCCTTGAGCAGTTCCTGGATATACGGGCTCTTGTAGTTGGCCTCCAGCGGAAACTCGCCGCCGAAAGTGGTCTCCGGGTAGCGCTTGAGCGCGGGGAAATACCAGCCGCCGTCGTAGTGCACGGCCAAGGGCTTGTCGTTGGCGATCAGCTCGGCGCCCAGGCTGAGCACAAATAGAATCAAGAACAGCCACAGCGACCACCAGCCACGCTTGTTGGCCTTGAAGCGTTCGAACCGACGGCGATTGAGGGGGGACAGGTTCATCTCAATGCTCCCGGCTGGCAAAGTCGATACGCGGATCGACCAGGGTATAGGTGAGGTCGCCGATCAGCTTCACGATCAACCCCAGCAGGGTGAAGATAAACAGCGTGCCGAACACCACCGGATAATCGCGGTTGATGGCGGCTTCGAAGCTCATCAGGCCCAGGCCATCGAGGGAAAAAATCACTTCCACCAGCAACGAGCCGGTGAAGAAAATCCCGATAAACGCCGAGGGGAACCCAGCGATCACCAGCAGCATCGCGTTGCGGAATACGTGGCCGTAGAGCACGCGGTGATTGGTCAGCCCCTTGGCTTTGGCGGTGATCACGTACTGCTTGTTGATCTCGTCGAGGAAGCTGTTTTTGGTGAGCAGGGTCATGGTGGCGAAGTTGCCGATCACCAGCGCCGTGATCGGCAACGCCAGGTGCCAGAAATAATCGAGGATCTTGCCGCCCCAGCTCAGCTCGTCGAAGTTGTTGGACGTCAGCCCGCGCAACGGGAACCAGTCGAAGTAGCTGCCGCCGGCGAACACCACGATCAGCAGGATTGCAAACAGAAACGCCGGGATCGCGTAGCCGACGATGATCGCTGAGCTGGTCCACACATCGAAATGGCTGCCGTGCCGCGTGGCTTTGGCGATCCCCAGCGGGATCGACACCAGGTACATGATCAGCGTGCTCCATAAACCGAGGGAGATGGACACCGGCAGTTTTTCCTTGATCAGGTCGATGACCTTGGCGTCGCGGAAAAAGCTGTCGCCGAAATCCAGGCGCGCGTAGTTCTTGACCATGATCCACAAGCGTTCCGGCGCCGATTTGTCGAAGCCGTACATCTTCTCGATTTCCTTGACCAGCGCCGGGTCCAGGCCCTGGGCGCCGCGGTAGCTGGAGCCGGCCACGGAGACTTCGGCACCGCCGCCGGCAATCCGGCTGGTGGCGCCTTCGAAGCCTTCGAGCTTGGCGATCATCTGCTCCACCGGGCCACCGGGAGCCGCCTGGATGATGACGAAGTTGATCAGCAGAATTCCGAACAGCGTCGGGATAATCAGCAACAGGCGGCGAACAATATAGGCCAGCATTCAATCGCCTCCGCTTGCCGAGTCGGCGCTGGGGGTGGTGTCGTCGGGGGTTACCGGTTTGACCTCGGGTTTGGCCCACCAGGTGGCGGTGCCGACGTCGTAGCGCGGCGGTGTTTTTGGATGGCCGAGGTGGTCCCAGTACGCCACGCGGAAGGTTTTGATGTGCCAGTTGGGGATCACGTAATAACCGAACTGCAGCACCCGATCCAGCGCCTTGGCATGGGCCACCAGGCTTTTGCGCGAATCGGCGTCGATCAACGCTTCCACCAGTTGGTCGATGGCCGGGTCCTTGAGGCCCATGTAGTTACGGCTGCCAGGCTTGTCGGCACTGGAAGACTTCCAGTACTCGCGTTGTTCGTTACCCGGCGATGTCGATTGCGGGAAGCTGCCCACCAGCATGTCAAAGTCCCGCGAGCGCAGGCGGTTGATGTATTGCGACACATCGACGCGACGAATCACCAAGTCGATACCGAGGTCCGCCAGATTGCGCTTGAATGGCAACAGCACGCGCTCGAACTCGGTCTGGGCCAGCAGGAACTCAATGGTCACCGGTTTGCCTTGGGCGTCGACCATCTTGTCGTCGACGATGCGCCAACCGGCCTCTTGCAATAGCTGATAGGCCTCGCGTTGCTGTGCGCGGATCATGCCGCTGCCGTCGGTCTTGGCCGGTTCGAAGGCCTGGGTAAAGACTTCGGGAGGGATTTTGTCCCGCAACGGCTCAAGGATGGCCAGTTCATCCGGGCCCGGCAGGCCGGTGGCGGCCATTTCCGAGTTTTCAAAATAACTGCGGGTGCGGGTGTAGGCGCCGTTGAACAGCTGTTTGTTGCTCCATTCAAAATCCAGCAGCAGGCTGATGGCCTTGCGCACCCGCACATCTTGGAACATCGGTCTGCGGGTATTGAACACAAAGCCCTGCATGCCGGTGGGGTTGCCGTTGGGGATCTCTTCCTTGATCAGCCGGCCCTGGGTGACCGCCGGAATGTTGTAAGCGTTGGCCCAGTTCTTGGCGCTCATCTCTTGCCAATAATCGAACTGCCCGGCCTTCAGGGCTTCGAGTGCCACCGTGTTGTCGCGGTAATAGTCGGTGACGCGGTAATCGAAGTTGTAAAAGCCCTTGGCCACCGGCAGGTCCTTGGCCCAATAGTCCTTGACCCGCTCGTAGCGAATCATGCGTCCGGCCTTGACCTCGGCGACCTTGTACGGTCCGCTGCCCAGGGGTATCTCCAGGTTGCCCCGGGAAAAGTCGCGAGTGGCCCACCAGTGCTTGGGCAATACCGGCAGTTGGCCGAGGATCAGCGGTAGTTCGCGATTATTGGTCCGCTTGAACTTGAACAGCACCCGCAGCGGGTCTTCGGCCACCACGTCGTCGACATCGGCGTAGTAGGTGCGGAAGATCGGTGCGCCGTCTTTGATCAGGGTCTGGAAGGTGAACACCACGTCTTCGGCACGGATAGGGTGGCCATCATGGAAGCGCGCTTCGGGGCGCAGGTAGAAGCGTACCCAGCTGTTGTCCGGGGCTTTCTCGATCTTACCGGCCACCAGGCCGTACTCGGTGATCGGTTCGTCCAGGCTTTGCATGGCCAGGGTGTCGTAGATCAGGCTGATATTGTCGGCCGGCACGCCCTTGCTGATGTACGGGTTGAGGCTGTCGAAGCCGCCCATGCTCGATTCGCGGAAAGTGCCGCCCTTGGGCGCATCCGGGTTCACGTAATCGAAGTGTTTGAAATCGGCGGGGTATTTCGGCGGTTCGTTATACAGCGTCAACGCATGTTGTGGCGCGGCGTGGGCCGCGGTGCACAGCAACAGGCTGACGAGTGCAGTACGCAAATACATCATTGGGCTTTCTCCGAAGCTTTCAGCCACCACGCGCTCAGGCCCAGGCTATAGGGCGGCGTGGTGACAAAGGCGAACCGGTTGCGGTAGGCCAGGCGATGATAGTTGAGGTACCAGTTGGGAATGCTGTAGTGCTGCCACAGCAGCACCCGGTCAAGGGCGCGTCCCGCGGCCAGTTGTTCTTCGCGGGTCTGGGCCGCCAGCAGCTGTTCCAGCAGATGGTCGACCACCGGGTTGGCGATGCCCGCGTAGTTCTTGCTGCCTTTGATAGCGGCCTGGCTGGAGTGGAAGTACTGCCATTGCTCCAGGCCCGGGCTGAGGGTCTGGTTGAGGGTGATCAGGATCATGTCGAAGTCAAACTGATCCAGGCGTTGCTTGTATTGCGCACGGTCGACGGTACGCAGGCGCGCATCGACACCGATGCTGATCAGGTTCTCGACGTAGGGCTGCAGAATCCGCTCCAGGTTCGGGTTGACCAGCAGGATCTCGAAGCGCAGCGGCTGCCCGTCCTTGTTCAGCAGGCGCTGCCCCGACAATGTCCACCCAGCCTCACCGAGCAGGGCCAGGGCATGGCGCAAGGTCTCGCGCGGGATTCCGCGACCGTCGGTGTGGGGCAGGCTGAAGGCTTGGGTGAACAGGTTAGGCGGCAGTTGATCGCGATAGGGCGACAGCATCAGCCATTCATGCCCGACCGGCAGGCCGGTCGCGGCGAACTCGCTGTTAGGGTAGTAACTCAAGGTGCGTTTATAGGCGTTGCTGAACAGCGTGCGGTTGGTCCACTCGAAGTCGAACATCAGGCCCAAGGCCTCGCGAACCTTGATCTGGCTGAAGGTCGGGCGCCGCGTGTTCATGAACAGGCCTTGGCTCTGGGTCGGTATCTGGTGGGCAATCTGTGCCTTGATCACCTCGCCACGGTTGACCGCCGGGAAGTTGTAGCCATTGGCCCAGTTTTTGGCCTGGTGTTCGATATAAATGTCGAACTCGCCGGCCTTGAACGCTTCGAAGGCCACGTCGCTGTCGCGGTAGAACTCTACGTCGACCTTGTCGTAGTTGTAGAACCCCCGGTTGACCGGCAAATCCTTGCCCCAGTAGTCCTTGACCCGTTCGAACACCAGTTGCCGGCCCGGCGTGACCTTGCTGATACGGTACGGACCACTGCCCAGCGGCGGCTCGAAGGTGGTGGCCTTGAAATCGCGATTTTTCCAATAGTGCTGGGGCAGCACCGGTAACTCCCCCAGGCGCAGGATCAGCAGCGGGTTGCCGCTACGCTTGAACACAAAGCGGATTCGATGGGGGTTGAGCACATCCACCCGTGCCACTTCCTGCAGATTGGTGCGGTATTGCGGGTGGCCATCGGTCAGCAGGGTGCGATAGGAAAACGCCACATCGTCGGCGGTGATCGGCTTGCCGTCATGGAAGCGTGCTTGCGGGCGCAGATTGAACACCACCCAACTGCGGTCTTCGCTGTATTCCACCGACTGCGCAATCAGGCCGTAGCTGGAAGTGGGTTCATCGCCGGACGGCGCATATTCGCCGGTGCCGACCATCAACGGCTCGTTCAGCTCATTGATGCCGTATTGCGAGAAGTTGGGCGTGGAAACCGGGCTTGAGCCCTTGAAAGTATAGGGGTTGAGCGTATCGAAGGTGCCAAACCCCATCACCCGCAAAGTGCCGCCTTTAGGCGCCGCAGGGTTTACCCAGTCGAAGTGGGTGAATTTGGCCGGGTACTTGAGCGTGCCGAACTGCGCATAACCGTGGCTTTCGGTAATCGTCGCGTTCGCAGCGAAGCTCAAGGCCAGACTTATTAGTAGAAGGAGGGGACGCTTCAAGTCAGAGATCCGATCCAGGCGGCTTGGGCTTTATGGTCGGTACAGTAACAGCTTGTTCCGGTTGGAAAAAGACAGTCGCAAACACTGGAGAGCAATGTGGGAGGGGGCTTGCCCCCGATGACAGTGTGCCAGTCACCAGATTCACTGGCTGACACACCAATATCGGGGGCAAGCCCCCTCCCACATGGTTTCTGCGGCGTTCTTCAGGCGTTAGCGCGGCCCAGACACCACCAGCATTTGCCCTGGCTTCAGTGCCTGGCCGGTGCGCGGGTTCCAGCGCTTGAGATGCTGCATCTCGACGTTGAAGCGCTTGGCGACGATGTACAGCGAATCACCTTTCTTGACCTTGTACTGCACCGGTTTCTTGCTGTCGGCCCTGGCCACCACCTTGCGGTTGTCCTGCATCACGAGGGTCTGGCCGACCTTGAGGGCCTGGCCGTTGAGCTGGTTCCAGCGCTGCAGGTCGTGCACATCGACTTTATTGGCTTTGGCGATCAGCGTCAGGTTATCGCCACTGCGCACTTTGTAGGTGCGGGTGCGGCCGGCCACCCGCGCGGTCTCGACTTCGTCGAATACCTGTTTTTTCGGACGCATCGCCAGCAATTCTTCAGGCTTCATCGTCGACAGGGTGCTGGTGAGCAGTTGCGCCTTGGAACTGGGCACCAGCAAATGCTGCGGCCCATCCAGGGTGGTGCGTTGTTTCAAGGCCGGGTTGAGCTGGAACAGCTCGTCTTCGTCGATTTCAGCCAGCGCGGCGACCCGGGACAGGTCCATGCTTTGTTTGACTTCCACCACTTCGAAGTACGGTGTGTTGGCAATCGGGTTCAGGTTGACGCCGTAGGCTTCGGGCGCCAGCACCACTTGGGAAAGCGCCAGGAACTTGGGCACGTAGTCCTTGGTTTCCTGGGGCAGCGGCAGGTTCCAGTAATCGGTCGGCAGGCCGAGCTTTTCGTTGCGTTCGATGGCGCGGCTGACGGTGCCTTCGCCGGCGTTATACGCGGCCAGGGCCAGCAGCCAATCGCCGTTGAACATGTCGTGCAGACGGGTCAGGTAGTCCAAGGCGGCGGTGGTGGAGGCGGTGATGTCGCGACGGCCGTCGTAGGCACGGGTTTGGCGCAGGTTGAAGTAGCGCCCGGTGGAGGGGATGAACTGCCACAGGCCGACCGCGTCACTGCGTGAATAGGCCATTGGGTTGTAGGCGCTTTCGATCACTGGCAGCAGTGCCAGCTCCAGGGGCATGTTGCGTTCTTCAAGACGTTCGACAATGTAATGAATGTAGAGGCTACCGCGTTCGCCGGCGTTTTCGAGAAAGGACGGATTGCTGGCGAACCACAAGCGCTGTTGCTCGATGCGCGGGTTGACGCCTACACCCTCCTGCAATTGGAAGCCTCGGCGCATGCGTTCCCAGACATCCTGGGGCGCTTCGGGGCTGGGTTTCTCGGAGAGCCAGATAGGTTTCTGTTTGATTTTGGCGGCGAGATTGGGTTTGGGTTGCACGGTGGATTGTGCGGCGAAATTCGTCGATTGGCAGCCCGCCAGTGTGGCGGACACGGCCACCGCCACAGCTTGAGCCAGGCGGGTCAATGCGTCTGAATGGTTGGATTTACGAATAGATGACGACATTGGCTGGAAGTAAGTTCCGGGCAAAAATGTCGGGCGATTCTAGAAAGCACTTAGGTTCCGGTCAACCATTCAGAAATTGCGTATCAGATTGCATCGACTTAGAACTTATCTTTCCATGCCCTCAAGCTGGCAAACACCTCGGCCCCAGAGCGGTTGTCGCGTCCGCTCCGTTCGTCCGCTTTTTGTTTAACGGATGTTTCAGCGGTGCGCAAAAAGGGGTTGGTGCGCTTTTCCAGGGCCAGATTGGAAGGCAGCGTCATTTCATCGCGAGACCGTAGCTGGCGCACATGCTCCACGCGTTCGGCAATGTCGGTGTTATCCGGCTCCACCGCCGCGGCAAACTTGAGGTTGCTCTGGGTGTACTCATGAGTGCAATACACCTGCGTGTCGTCGGGCAAGGCGGCCAGGCGTTGCAGCGAGGCGTGCATCTGCTCGGGGGTGCCTTCGAACAGACGCCCGCAACCGGCGGCAAACAGGGTATCGCCACAGAACAGCACGCCCTCATGGTAGTAGGCGATATGGCCGAGGGTATGGCCGGGTACGGTATATACGTCGAAATCCCAGCCCAGCACGCTGACGCGGTCGTTGTCGCGCAGCGCGACGTCCCGTGCGGGGATATTCTCGTCGGCTGGGCCGTAAACGGTGGCATCGGTTGCACTCTTCAAACGCTCGACACCGCCGACATGGTCATGGTGATGGTGAGTGATGAGGATATCGGTGAGGGACCAGCCTGGATGCTGCTGCAACCAGTCCAGTACCGGCGCGGCATCGCCGGGGTCGACCACCGCGCAGCGCTGGGTGCCGGGGTCTTGTAACAACCAGATGTAGTTATCGGTGAAGGCGGGCAGGGCACTGATCTGTATCATTCTTCGATTCGCCAAGCTGAACACATTGGTGCATCTTAGAACGTCTAGGCAAGTTGGAGAATGCAATGACTGATAAAGCGTTCGCCCAGGCCGATCCTGAGTGGCTGGCTCTGATCAGCGCGGCCCGTGAATGGTTGTCCGGACCGGTCGGGCAATTTTTGCTGGATGAAGAACGGCGCATGCTCGAAGACGAGTTGGGCCGGTTTTTCGGTGGTTATCTGGTGCATTACGGCCCCTCGGCCCAAACACCGCCCGCCGCGCCGCAGGTGCAGCGCAATGTGCGTCTTGGCGCGCCATTGCCGGGCGTGGAAATTGTTTGCGAGGAACAAGCCTGGCCGTTGAGCGAGCACGCCGCCGATGTGGTGGTGTTGCAGCATGGCCTGGATTTCTGCCTGTCACCCCATGGCTTGCTGCGCGAAGCGGCGAGCAGCGTCCGCCCTGGCGGGCATCTGCTGATTGTCGGCATCAACCCCTGGAGCAGTTGGGGCCTGCGCCATGTGTTCGCTCACGATGCCCTGCGCCAGGCGCGCTGCATCTCACCCTCGCGGGTGGGGGACTGGCTCAACCTGCTGGGCTTCGCGCTGGAGAAACGCCGCTTCGGGTGCTATCGTCCGCCGCTTGCCTCGGCCAAGTGGCAGGCTCGCCTGGCGGGCTGGGAGCGCAGGGCGGGTGCCTGGCAGTTGTCGGGCGGCGGCTTCTATTTATTGGTGGCGCGCAAGATCGCGGTCGGGTTGCGACCGGTACGCCAGGCGCGACGCGAACCCCTAGGTAAGCTGGTGCCAATGCCGATGGCCAAGGTCAACCGCAAGCAAAGCCAACCGTAAATACTTCTTTTGATTTCAGACCGAGCAACCGATGACCGATAGCGTAGAACTCTTCACCGATGGCGCCTGCAAAGGCAATCCCGGCCCAGGCGGCTGGGGCGCCTTACTGGTTTGCAAGGGTGTCGAGAAGGAATTGTGGGGCGG
This sequence comes from Pseudomonas rhodesiae, assembly GCF_013285305.1. NCBI lineage: Bacteria > Pseudomonadati > Pseudomonadota > Gammaproteobacteria > Pseudomonadales > Pseudomonadaceae > Pseudomonas > Pseudomonas rhodesiae. The sequence continues at coordinate 2,678,202 of NZ_CP054205.1, forward strand.
CGAAGCCAACACCACCAACAACCGCATGGAACTGATGGGCGCCATTCGCGGCCTCGAAGAACTCAAGCGTCGCTGCAACGTGTTGCTGGTGACCGACTCGCAGTACGTGATGAAGGGCATCAACGAGTGGATGGTCAACTGGAAGAAGCGCGGTTGGAAAACCGCCGCCAAGGAACCAGTAAAAAATGCCGACTTGTGGCAATTGCTCGATGAGCAATGCAATCGCCATGACATCACCTGGAAATGGGTGCGCGGGCACATCGGCCATCCCGGTAACGAACGCGCCGACCAACTGGCCAACCGGGGGGTCGATGAAGTGCGTGGCTACAAGCAGGGCTGATGCCGGTCGACATGTTAATATCGCGCGCTTTGAACAACCCACACCGTTGAGAGCTGAACCCTGATGGCCATTCGATCTGTTGTACTCGATACCGAAACCACCGGCATGCCGGTGACCGACGGCCACCGGATCATTGAAATCGGCTGCGTCGAACTGATGGGGCGCCGCCTTACCGGTCGTCATTTTCACGTCTACCTGCAACCGGATCGCGACAGCGACGAAGGCGCGATTGCCGTTCACGGCATCACCGACGAATTCCTCAAAGGCAAACCGCGTTTTGCCGAGGTGGCCGATGAGTTCTTCGAATTCATCAACGGCGCCCAGTTGATCATCCATAACGCGGCGTTCGACGTAGGCTTCATCAATAACGAGTTCGCCCTGATGGGGCAGACCGACCGCGCTGACATCTCCCAGCACTGTTCGATCCTCGACACCCTGATGATGGCCCGTGAACGGCATCCGGGGCAGCGCAACAGCCTGGATGCCCTGTGCAAACGCTATGGCGTCGACAACTCCGGCCGTGAACTCCACGGCGCCTTGCTCGACTCGGAAATCCTCGCCGACGTTTACCTGACCATGACCGGCGGGCAGACTAGCCTGTCCCTGGCCGGTAACGCGTCCGATGGCGCCGGCTCGGCCGAAGGTTCAGGCAACCGCCCTTCGGAGATTCGCCGCCTGCCAGCCGACCGCAAGCCCACCACTATCATTCGCGCCAGCGAGCAGGACCTGGCAGAGCACGCGGCACGCCTGGAAGCCATTGCCAAGTCGGCCGGTGCGCCGGCGTTGTGGACCCAACTGACCCAACAGTAATGCGCAAGGGGGCCTCGCTCCCTTCCATCGCTGGCCGTCAAAATCTTCATTCGCCACATCCGCTCCCAGCTTCTACCCTTGAGTGCATAGCCCTCAGGACTACAAGCTCTCATGTACAAAGACCTGAAATTCCCCATCCTTATCGTGCACCGCGACATCAAGGCCGACACCGTTGCCGGTGATCGGGTCAGGGGGATTGCCCAGGAGTTGGAACAAGAGGGTTTCAGTATTTTCTCCGCCGTGGACTACGCCGAAGGTCGGTTGGTGGCGTCTACCCATCATGGCCTGGCGTGCATGCTGATCGCCGCCGAAGGTGCCGGTGAAAACACCCATCTGCTGCAAAACATGGTGGAACTGATCCGTCTGGCCAGGCTGCGTGCGCCGAACTTGCCGATCTTCGCCTTGGGTGAGCAGGTCACTCTGGAGAACGCTCCGGCCGATGCCATGAGCGAACTCAACCAATTGCGCGGCATTCTCTATCTGTTCGAAGACACCGTGCCGTTCCTGGCCCGGCAAGTGGCCCGTGCGGCGCGCACCTACCTGGATGGGTTGTTGCCGCCGTTCTTCAAGGCGCTGGTGCAGCACACCGCCGACTCCAATTATTCCTGGCACACCCCCGGCCATGGCGGCGGCGTGGCCTATCGCAAAAGCCCGGTGGGGCAGGCGTTCCATCAATTTTTCGGGGAAAACACCCTGCGCTCGGACTTGTCGGTCTCGGTGCCCGAACTCGGGTCGTTACTGGACCACACCGGCCCTCTGGCCGAAGCCGAAGCCCGTGCCGCGCGCAATTTCGGCGCCGACCATACCTTTTTCGTGATCAACGGCACCTCCACCGCCAACAAGATCGTCTGGCATTCCATGGTCGGTCGCGATGATCTGGTGCTGGTGGATCGCAATTGCCATAAGTCGGTACTGCATTCGATCATCATGACCGGCGCCATTCCCCTGTACCTGTGCCCGGAGCGCAATGAGCTGGGGATCATCGGCCCCATCCCGCTCAGCGAGTTCAGCCCCGAGTCGATCCGCGCCAAGATCGATGCCAGCCCCTTGACCCGAGGTCGGCCACCCAAGGTGAAGTTGGCGGTGGTGACCAATTCCACTTACGACGGCCTGTGTTACAACGCCGAACTGATCAAGCAGCAACTGGGCAGCAGCGTCGAGGTGCTGCATTTCGATGAAGCCTGGTACGCCTATGCGGCGTTTCACGAGTTCTTCGCCGGACGTTACGGCATGGGTACCTCGCGCACCGTAGACAGCCCGCTGGTGTTCACCACCCATTCCACCCACAAGTTGCTGGCGGCCTTCAGCCAGGCGTCGATGATCCATGTACAGGACGGCGGTGCGCGCCAGTTGGACCGCGATCGATTCAACGAAGCGTTCATGATGCATATCTCCACCTCGCCGCAATACAGCATCATCGCCTCGCTGGATGTCGCCTCGGCCATGATGGAAGGCCCGGCCGGCCGCTCGCTGTTGCAGGAAATGTTCGATGAGGCCCTGAGTTTCCGCCGGGCCCTGGCCAATCTGCGTCAGCATCTGCCGGCCGAGGATTGGTGGTTTTCCATCTGGCAACCGCCCTCGGTGGCCGGCATCGACCGTGTTGCCACGGCGGATTGGCTGTTGCATCCCGAAGATGACTGGCATGGCTTCGGCGACGTGGCCGAAGACTACGTATTGCTCGATCCGATCAAAGTCACCCTGGTTATGCCCGGTCTCACGGCCGGCGGTGCGTTGAGCGATTGCGGGATTCCCGCCGCAGTGGTCAGCAAGTTCCTCTGGGAGCGTGGGCTGGTAGTGGAAAAGACTGGGCTGTATTCCTTCCTCGTGCTGTTTTCCATGGGCATCACCAAAGGCAAATGGAGTACCTTGCTCACCGAGTTGCTGGAGTTCAAACGCAACTACGACGCCAATGTCAGCCTGGCCAGTTGCCTGCCTTCGGTATTTGCCCAGGGGCCGGTGCGTTATCAGGGGCTGGGGTTGCGCGACCTCTGCAACCAATTGCACAGTTGCTACCGCAGCAACGCCACGGCCAAGCATCTCAAGCGCATGTACACGGTGTTGCCAGAGATCGCCATGAAACCAGCCGACGCCTACGACCAGTTGGTCCGGGGCGAAGTCGAGGCCGTTTCCATCGATGCCTTGCCAGGGCGCGTCGCAGCGGTGATGCTGGTGCCGTACCCGCCGGGCATCCCATTGATCATGCCGGGCGAACGCTTTACCGAGTCCACCCGGTCGATCATCGACTACCTGGCATTTGCCCGCACGTTCGATAGCAGTTTCCCTGGGTTTGTCGCGGATGTTCACGGGTTACAACACGAAGACGGCGGCAGTGGTCGTTGTTACACCGTCGATTGCATCAAAGGTTAAGGATGTCTATGCAAGCTGTAACGAACCCGAAGTATCCAGGGCTCAGTGTGCGGGTCGCCGATGCAGGCTTTGACGCTTATGTCTGGGGCAATGATTTCAGCTTCGAAGTCAGTGGCTATGGCGTGCCGCAGATGGGTAAGCGGGTCGATCAATGGCCGGTGGAGCGCATCCTGCCGTACCGCAAGTGCTATGGCATCGACCCGGAGGAGTTCGCCAGTTTCCGCGACGCCCCCGACAGCGCCATCTTTATGGCCTACCTGGATGACGAGCCGGTGGGGCACATCGTCGTCAGCACCAATTGGAACGGCTTTGCCCATGTCGACGAGCTGGCGGTGGCGCTGCAAGCACGCCGGCACGGGGTGGCCAAGGCGCTACTGGATGTGGCGCAGTTCTGGAGCCGCAAGAAAAGCCTGCCGGGCATGGTGCTGGAAACCCAGAACAACAACCTCGGCGCGTGCCGCCTGTATGAGCGCTGCGGCTATGTGATGGGCGGGATCGACCACCTGCGCTATCGCGGCATCGACCCGCAGACCCGCGAAGTGGCGATTTTCTGGTATCGGCTGTTCAAAAGCGAAGTCGATAAGGCTTAGTCAGCCCAGCAGGGCTTGCGCCTTGTGCGTGACGATCTCCAACAAAGCATTCAAGGCCGGGGAGGGCGTGGCGTCCTTGAGCGTCAACGCATACAGACTGACCATGATCGGCGGCGACACCGGGCACGCGTCCAACCCGGCCTCCCGGGCGCCGTATGCGGTGAAGGGGTCGACGATCGCCAAGCCTTCACCCGCCTCTACCATGCTGCGCATCATCTGATAGGTCTGGACCCGCGTCTGCACCACCGGCAACGGGCGCAGGGCTTGCAGCTTGGCGTCCAGCAGCCGACTGAGCGGGTCTTGTCCTTCAAGGCCAATCATTGACTGGCCGGCCAGTTCCTGCAGTGCGATGTACTTCTGCTTGGGCTTGAGCCAGCCATGGGGCGCGAGCAGTTGCAGCTTGCCTTGGGCCAGCACACTGCATTGGATCTGCGGGTGCTCGGGGTCGTGCAGGCTCAGGCCGACTTCGGCCTCGCGCAGCAACAGGCTTTTGACGATCTCCCGCGTCGGCTGGCTGGACAGATTGCACGGCGTGTCCTGAAAGCGCCGGCGCAATGCGGCAATGCTTTGCGGCAGTAGTTGATTGGCCAGGGGCGGAGTGCACAGGGCGCGCAGGGTGGGTGCGTGATGGAGTTTGAGGCGGCTGGCCAGGCGTTGCACCGGCTCCAGGGCTTCGTAGAGCAAGGCGATGTCGGCTTGCAACTCCAGGGTTTCGCGGGTGGCCTGCAAGCGCCCGCGCACGCTGGCAAACAACATGAAGCCCAGTTGATGCTCGGCATCCTTGAGCGTTGCGTCCACATCGCCCACGGGGAGTTGCAACCACTCGGCGGCCGTGCCGAGGTGTCCGGTCTGCAAAATGGCCTGAATCACTTCGATATGACGTAAACGCATCGCCGGAGTCTATGTGCAGCGCCGTGGGGTTTCAATGGCGCGGGCCTCGATGCGCAAAAAAGACTGCGCGGGTCGCTCACACCTATGGCGTTCGGCCATGGCCCCACTAGAATGGCGCGTCCGAACATCGATGACCAAAGCCGCCAACGGCACTTACAACAAAAACAGGTCGGGTCTCACATGCCAATCCCCTCGCGCTTTTTCGGGGTAACGGCCAAGCAACTCCTGGTGCTTCTGACCGTGGGGTGCGCGGCTGCTTATCTCTTGAGTAATCACGACGAACCCTTGCCGGAGAGTCTGGCGCTGGAAACCTTTATCCGTTCCCAGGAGCAGGTGAGCGAGCAGGTGGGGGCGGTGCTGGGCATTGCCCTGGTGCGTCAGGTACAGGCATATCCGGCCTATGGCGCGCCGGGTTATACGCGTTCACTGTATGCGGTCGAAGGGGAGCGAGGGCAATTGATGGTCACGCTCAAACAGGTCGAGGGTGAAGCTGATGCCGAAGTGACGGAGATCCGCCGACCGTGATCGCCCAGCCCAGTCAATGCCATCATTGGCCAGGACTGAGCAGGCAGAAACGGCGAGATCTTATGAAGCGAGGGTGGTTTGCGATTCGCGGACCAGAATCGTCCCCGATTGAATCAGTTTGAATTCGTCGCCTTCCAGTTTTTCTACACGATCGCCAATGGCCAGCTTGTAGGTGGTGGTAGGCGCCGAGCCAGCCAGGTCGCCTTGGGCCGGGTTGGATTCCTGGAACTCATGCACCGAATACACGCGTCCTTCTGCGTCTCTGGCATGGAACTGTCCGACAAGTACTGCTGCCATCTGTTTAGAACCTCTGGAGATAAACACTCGATTTACGGTTGTGTAGACCGTCAGGGAGCGGGGTAGTTTACCTATAAGAAAAAAATACTATTCGTAGGCTTTCTCAGAAGCTTCCTACGCTGTGTGGCGTCATACAAACCTATAAAAACACTGCAAAACCTGCTGGTGAACGCGCGGCGAAGACTCTATAACTACAAGCTCCTTTAGTCAGACGTCGGGAAATCTCAATGAGCAAGGTCTACACGATTGCCGTCCTGGTTGGCAGCTTGAGAAAAGACTCCATCAACCGCAAAGTCGCGTTGGCGTTGGCCGAACTGGCTCCTGCCAATCTGAAGTTGAACATCGTGGAAATCGGCGATCTGCCGCTCTACAACGAGGACATCGATGGTGCTTCACCGCCGGCAGCCTACAGCACTTTCCGCCAGCAGGTGAGTTCATCCGACGCGGTGCTGTTCGTGACCCCCGAATACAACCGCTCGGTGCCGGCACCGTTGAAGAACGCGATTGACGTAGGTTCGCGCCCTTACGGTAAAAGCGCCTGGAGCGGCAAGCCAGGGGCGATTATCAGTGTGTCGCCAGGGGCGATTGGCGGGTTTGGCGCCAACCACCATTTGCGCCAGTCGTTGGTGTTCCTGGATGTGTGGTGCATGCAGCAGCCGGAAGCCTACCTGGGCGGCGCGGGCAGCGTGTTTGACGACAGCGGCAAGGTGTCGGAAAAGACCAAGCCATTCTTGCAGGCGTTTATCGATGCCTACGGCCAGTGGGTAGAAAAACAGCGGGGCTGAATTACGCGCCTGAGGGGTGTGCGGGATTGCTCCCACACGCCCCTACAGATACGGCTTATCGCAACCAGTTGGTGCGCGCCAACTCGATCACCTCATCGCCACGCCCGCTCATCACCGCCTTGAGCATGTACAGGCTGAACCCTTTGGCCTGTTCCAGCTTGATGCTGGGCGGCATCACCAGTTCCTGGGTCGCGGTGACCACATCCACCAGCACCGGGCCATCATGGGCCAGGGCACGGCGCAACGCCGGCTCCAGGTCTTCGGATTGCTCCACGCGAATACCGAGAATGCCCATGGCGTTGGACATGGCGGCAAAATCCGGGTTTTTGAGATCGGTGCCGGCCTCCAGGTAACCGGCGGCCTTCATCTCCATGGCGACAAACCCCAGCGACGCGTTATCGAACACGATGACTTTGACCGGCAGCTTCAATTGCGCCAGTGAAATGAAATCCCCCATCAACATGGCAAAGCCACCGTCGCCGGACATCGAGATCACTTGGCGTCCAGGGAACGCCGCCTGTGCGCCGATGGCCTGGGGCATGGCATTGGCCATTGAGCCGTGGTTGAACGAGCCGATCAGGCGGCGCTTGCCGTTCATCTTCAGGTAACGCGCGGCCCACACGGTGGGCGAACCGACGTCAGCGGTGAAGATGGCATCGTCGTCCGCCAGTTCGCTGAGCAGGCGTGCGACGTATTGCGGGTGAATCGGCCGATTGGCTTTGGACGGCTGCGCCAGATCGTCCAGACCCTGGCGGGCTTTTGCATAGTGCTTCAACGACGTGTCGAGAAAGCTGCGGTCGGTTTTGCGGGTCAGGTGCGGCAGCAGGGCGTCCAGGGTCTCGCTGACGTCGGCGGCGATACCCAAATCCAGGGTGGCGCGTCGGCCGAGGGCCTGGGGGGCGCGGTCGATCTGGATGATCGTAGCGTCAGTGGGGTAGAACTGGCGATAGGGGAAGTCGGTGCCGAGCATGATCAGCGTGTCGCAGTCGAGCATGGCGTGGTAGCCGGAGCTGAAGCCGATCAGGCCGGTCATGCCCACGTCGAACGGGTTGTCCCACTCCACATGCTCCTTGCCGCGCAACGCATGCACCACCGGCGCACCGAGGGTGTCGGCCAGGGCGACGACTTGGTCGTGGGCGCCGGCGCAGCCGCTGCCGCACAGCAGGGTGACTTTCTGGCTGCTTTGCAGGATCTCGACCAGACGTTGCAGGTCCTGCTCCGCCGGTAAGGTGCGCGGCGCGTGCAGGGCCGGCCAGGGTTTGAGCTTGTCCTCGACTTCCAGCAGCGATACATCCCCCGGAATCACCACCACCGCCACGCCGCGATTGAGAATCGCCGAACGCATGGCGCGGTGCAGCACCTGGGGCATCTGCTCAGGGTTGCTGACCAGCTCGATAAAGTGGCTGCATTCCTTGAACAGCTCTTGGGGATGGGTTTCCTGGAAGTAATTCAGGCCGATCTCGGACGATGGGATCTGCGCGGCAATCGCCAGCACCGGTACGTGGTTGCGATGGCAGTCGAACAGACCGTTGATCAAATGCAGGTTGCCCGGCCCGCAACTGCCGGCGCATACGGTCAGCTCCCCGGTGGCGGCCGCTTCGGCGCCCGCAGCGAACGCGGCCACTTCTTCGTGACGCACGTGCATCCACTCAATGCTGTCCATGCTACGCAAGGCGTCGGTCAGCCCATTGAGGCTGTCACCGGTCAAACCCCAGATGCGCTTGATGCCCGCCTGTTCCAGGGTGGTCGCCAATTGCTGGGCCAGGTTGATTTTCACCATGAAGAACTCCAATCGTCAGTGAGGTTAAAAGCTGCTGATCAATAGGGGACAGTTCGATCACGGCGAATGCTCCGCCTTTAATGTGAAGATTGCGTCATGCTTGCGCGGTACTGCCGAGTGCGCCGAGCGATAAACCACTGATCGCGCACCAGCGCCATGCACGGCGCAACCTTGGGCCTGGGCAGGCGACCGCGGCTCAGGCGGCGCATCTGGTCGCGTACCACGGCCAGGGTGGCGAGGGCGGCAAGCGGCTTGCGCTGCCACTGGATCGGTTTGAGTTGCGGGTTGGGGTCGCGGCCCTCGCGCCAGTGCTTGAGCAACTGCGGCTCCAGGGTCAGCGCGGTGGCGATGCCCGCCATGGCGATGCCGCTGTCGAGCACTTGCCGCACGATGGGCAGGCGACGAATGCCGCCGGTCACCATCAACGGCATGGTGGCGATGCTGGCCAGTTCCTTGGCAAATTCCAGGAAGTACGCTTCGCGCGCCAGGGTACGCCCATCCCGCGCTTCGCCCTGCATGGCCGGCGCTTCATAGCTGCCGCCGGATAATTCGAGCAAGTCGATGGGCAAGGGGTTGAGCATCTCCACCACGCCCCGCGCATCCGCCGCATCGAAGCCGCCGCGCTGGAAGTCCGCCGAGTTGAGCTTGACTGCCACGCAGAACGACGGGCTGACACTGGCGCGCACGGCGTGGATCACTTCCAGCAGCAGGCGTGCGCGGTTTTCCAGGGAGCCACCCCAGCGGTCGGTGCGGTGGTTGCTCAGTGGCGAGAGAAATTGGCTGATCAGGTAACCGTGTGCGCCGTGGATCTGCACGCCGCTGAACCCGGCTTTCTCAGCCAGGCGCGCGCTGGTGGCGAAGCGCTGGATCACATTCTGGATATCCTCCTCGGTCATGGCCCGAGGGGTGGCGAACATCTTCGAGAAACTACCCAAGTCCATCGCGATGGCCGACGGCGCCAGGGCCTGCTGGCCGAGGTTGGCCATGGTCTGGCGCCCCGGGTGGCTGAGTTGAACCCAGAAATGCACGCCCTTGGCCCGTGCCACATCGGCCCACTCGCGGAAGCTGTCCAGGTGTTCTTCGTTTTCCAGCGCGACGCCGCCAGGGCCGGTCATGGCGCGGCGATCAATCATCACGTTGCCGGTCAGCAACAGGCCCGGCTCGCCGTCCGCCCAGGCTTTGTACAGTTGCTTGAGTGCACGGGAGGGGGCTTGGTTGAGATCGGCCATGTTTTCTTCCATCGCGGCTTTGGCGATGCGGTTGGCGATGATTTGGCCGTTGGGCAGGTGTAAGGGTTCAAACGGTGACATGGGTTGACTCCTGAGCGGGGGAGGCCTCAGGCTAAGCTTAAAGTTAACTTTAATGTCAAGCAGGCATCGCAATGAATATCGGAGAACTGGCAAAACAGAGTGGATTAGCCGCGTCGCGCATTCGTTTTTACGAAGCCGAAGGGCTGATCAGCCAGGTCGGGCGTCAGGCCAACGGCTATCGGCGCTATGCACCGGAAGCCTTACAGACCTTGCAGTTGATTCAGAGCGCGCAACAGGCCGGGTTTACCTTGCAGGAGCTCAAGGCGCTGATGCCGGCGCCGGGGGAACACAAGCGCGAAGAGTTGATCGAGGCGCTGGAACGCAAGGTGCAACAGATCGAAGAGATGCAGGCCCATTTGGCCCACAGCAAGACGCAGTTGTTGGGGGTGATCGAAGCGGTACGGGCGCAGCCGGAAGGCGTGCCGTGTTCGATGGGGCAGAAGCAGGTGCTGGCGTCGATCAACCTCAACCGATAAAAAAGCCCTGGCATGCCAGGGCTTTTTCATATGCGCCAACTCAGCGCCGACGGAACAGCGGCAGCGGCTCGTCAGTGGCGGCCTGGTAGGTCACCGAGAAGTCCTTGAGGCTTTCCAGCGCTTCGTACGGGTCTTTGTCGGCGCGCAAGGCGAAGGCATCGAAGCCGCAACGGTGCAGGTAGAACAGCTGATCGCGCAGTACATCGCCAATCGCTCGCAGTTCGCCCTTGTAACCGTAGCGGTCACGCAGCAGGCGGGCGTTGGAGTAGTTGCGGCCATCGGTGAAGGCCGGGAAATTCAGGGCGATGACCTGGAAGTGTTGCACGTCGGCGCCGATCTCTTCGGCTTCTTCATCGGCGTCCAGCCACACGCCCAGGCCGCCGTCGCGAGCCTTGAGGGCGTGGCCGTGTTCGCGCCACAGCGCCAACGGCACGATCAGGTCGTCGCAGTTGGGAATGCCGTCGAAGCTCGCGTCCTTGGGCAGCAGGTGCCAGGTTTCGTCGACGACTTCGTTGTTCTTAATGATTCGCTGCATAGACGCGCTCCTTGAACAGGTCGATGCCGATGCGCTGATAGGTGTCGATGAAACGCTCATCTTCGGTGCGCTGTTCGATGTATACGTCGATCAGTTTGCCGATCACCTCAGGCATGGCTTCCTGGGCGAAGGACGGGCCAAGGATCTTGCCCAGGCTCGCATCGCGGCTGGCGCTGCCACCCAGGGACACTTGGTAGAATTCTTCGCCTTTCTTGTCCACGCCCAGGATGCCGATATGGCCGACATGGTGGTGACCACAGGCGTTCATGCACCCGGAGATGTTCAGGTCCAGCTCACCGATGTCGAACAGGTAGTCCAGGTCGTCGAAACGGCGCTGGATCGATTCGGCGATCGGAATTGACTTGGCGTTGGCCAGGGAGCAGAAATCCCCGCCCGGGCAGCAGATGATGTCGGTCAGCAGGCCGATGTTCGGCGTGGCGAAACCGCTCTCGCGCAGCTCGCCCCACAGGGTGAACAATTGGCTCTGCTCAACGTCCGCCAGGATGATGTTCTGCTCGTGGGAGGTGCGCAGCTGGCCGAAGCTGTAGCGCTCGGCCAGGTCGGCAACGGCGTCCAGCTGTTTGTCGGTGATGTCGCCTGGGGCCACGCCGGTCGGCTTGAGCGACAGGGTCACGGCCACATAGCCTGGCTTCTTGTGCGCCAGGGTGTTGCGGGTACGCCAGCGGGCGAAGCCAGGATGCTGCTGGTCGAGGGCGGCGAGTTCGGCGTCCTGATTGCTCAGGGCCTTGTACTCGGGGTCGACGAAATGTTTGGCGACGCGGTGCACTTCGGCGTCGGTCAGGGTGGTCTGGCCGCCGCGCAAGTGTTCCATCTCGGCGTCGACCTTCTGGGCGAACACCTCAGGGGTCAGCGCCTTGACCAGGATCTTGATCCGGGCCTTGTACTTGTTGTCGCGACGGCCGTAGCGGTTGTAGACGCGCAGGATGGCGTCCAGGTAGCTCAACAGGTCCCGCCAAGGCAGGAACTCGTTGATAAACGCGCCGACGACCGGGGTACGGCCCAGGCCGCCACCCACCAGAACGCGGAAACCCAGTTCGCCAGCGGCGTTGTACACCGGCTCCAGGCCGATATCGTGAACTTCGATGGCGGCACGGTCCGAGGTCGAGCCATTGACGGCGATCTTGAACTTGCGCGGCAGGTAGGCGAATTCGGGGTGGAAGGTGGTCCACTGGCGAATGATTTCACACCAGGGGCGCGGGTCGATCAGCTCATCGGCGGCTACCCCGGCGAACTGGTCAGTGGTGACGTTGCGCAGGCAGTTACCGCTGGTCTGAATCGCGTGCATCTGCACGGTGGCCAGTTCCGCCAGGATGTCCGGCACATCTTCCAGGGCCGGCCAGTTGAACTGAACGTTCTGGCGGGTACTGATGTGGGCATAGCCTTTGTCGTAGTCGCGGGCAATCTTGGCCATCATGCGGGTCTGGCGCGAGGTCAGTTGGCCGTAAGGCACGGCCACGCGGAGCATCGGCGCAAAGCGCTGAACATAAAGGCCATTTTGCAGGCGCAGAGGGCGGAACTCTTCTTCGCTCAGTTCACCTGCCAGATAGCGTCGGGTCTGATCACGGAACTGCTTGACGCGGTCCTCGATGATGCGCTGATCGTATTCGTCGTATACGTACATATAGGTCCTGTTCTCGGCAAATCTGCGCGCACGGCCGCGCACTCCCAACGGAGCCGGCGCACGATACCAGTTTGCGTTTATGCGCAAAAGTGATGTTTGAGTATATGCACATAACCAAAATGACTAATGAGACGGGTTATCACGATATCCACATTTGTCATACGGGCAATCATCGACTTTACTGTCGTCGAGTCTTAGTGCAATCACCTATAAAACCGACAAGAGGCGATGCGATGAGCAATCCTACAAAAGCCCGTAAACCCGACAGCACCGTGGATGCCTGGGCCATTCTATTCCTGATCATCCTGGTGGTGGGCACTGCGGTGTTCTGGGTCAGCCACCAATAAACCCTGTTGATTGAGCCTCGATTGTCGGTCGCATCGCCTTTATCCTAAGCGGCTTATTTTCAAGGCTCAAATCACCATGTTGAAGGTTTTGCTGGCGTGTGCGTGCTTGCTGGGTTCGACGTATGCGGCGATGGCTCAAGCCACGTCCGTGGTGTTCCTCAACCCTGGCAAGTCTACGGAAACCTTCTGGGTCGATTACGCGCAATTCATGCAGGCCGCCGCCAAGGATCTGGGCCTGGAGTTGCGCGTGCGTTATGCCGAGCGCGAAACTCATAACACCCTTGTGCAGGCCCGCGAGGCACTGCAAGGCGACAAGCGCCCGGATTATCTAGTGCTGGTCAACGAGCAGTATGTCGCCCCGCAGATCCTGCGTATGGCCCAGGGCAGTGGGGTCAAGCTGCTGCTGGTGAATAACGCGCTGACTGCCAGTCAAGCACAATGGCTGGAGGCTCAGACCGATGTCGATGAGATCGGCACCCTGGTGGCCGAAGACGATACGGCCGGCTACTTGATGCTCAACGACTTGCTGCGCCAGCACGGTCCCGTGGCGCCGGGTCATACCCTCGATCTGCTGGCCTTCTCCGGCGCCCAGCACACCCCGGCCGCACAGTTGCGCGAGCAAGGCTTGCACCGTGCGCTGGCCGAGCATCCCGAAGTACGTCTGCGTCAGTTGGTCTACGGCGAGTGGAGCCGCGAACGCGCCTTTGAGCAAGCTACGCAGTTGTTCAAGCGTTATCCGCGCACGGCCTTGGTGTGGTCGGCTAACGACGAGATGGCTTTGGGCGCCATGCGCGCCCTTCAGAACAGCGGACGAACACCAGGCAAGGATGTGCTGTTCAGCGCTGTCAATAGCTCACCGCAAATCCTTCGGGCGCGCCTGGACGGGCGACTGAGCACGCTGGTGGCCGGGCATTTCACCCTGGGTGGATGGGCGATGGTGCTGATCCATGACGATGCCAACGGCATCGACATACGCGCCCACGGCGGGCTTGAGCGCCAGAAAGCGCTGTTCCAGTTGATCGACGCGCAGCAGGCGCAACGCTTGCTGCGGCCTGTGCCTGCGGTGGATTTTCGTGCGCTGTCCGCCCAGGGCAAACCGGCGTCCTACCGTTACCCGTTCAGCCTGCAATGGCTGCTGCGTTAAACACCGGCCAGGTGCAGCACCAGCTTGACGATACCGAACAGGGTCAACGCAAATACCACCGTGAACAGGATGCCCAGGACCACAAAGTGGCTGGGCTTGCCGTGGGTGAAGTCACGGGCGCGGTTCTTGCCGCTTTGTACGCCAAAAGCGGCGGCCACCACGCTGTGCAGCATTTGCCAGAAGGTCGGCGGTTTGTGCTCGTCCATAGGTCCCTCGACACTCAGTGTGTGAGGGACAGCATAGACAATCGGCCAAATTTGAAAGCACGCCAGGTTAGCTGTCGTAGCCCAGGTTCGGCGCCAGCCAGCGTTCGGTCACGGTCAGATCCTGGCCCTTGCGTGCGGTGTAGCTGGCGACTTGGTCTTTATCGATCTTGCCCACGGCAAAGTACTGGGCCTGGGGGTGGGCGAAATACCAGCCGCTGACGGCCGCTGCCGGGAACATCGCATAGTGCTCGGTAAGGAACACACCGCTGCGCCCGGCGTGCATTTCGCGGGCTTCGGGGTCCAACAGTTGGAACAGTTGGGCTTTCTCGGTGTGGTCCGGGCACGCAGGGTAGCCGGGGGCAGGGCGGATGCCACTGTACTGCTCTTTGATCAGCGCCTCGTTGTCCAGTTGTTCATCCTTGGCGTAACCCCAATGCTCCTTGCGCACCTGCTGGTGCAGCCACTCCGCACAGGCTTCGGCCAAGCGGTCGGCGAGGGCTTTGACCATGATCGAGTTGTAGTCGTCGCCTGCGTCCTGGTACGCCTTGGCCACTTCTTCGGCGCCGATGCCAGCGGTAGTAATAAAGCCACCGATGTAGTCGGTCACGCCGCTGCTCTTGGGGGCGACGAAATCGGCCAGGGAGAAGTTCGGCTTGCCGTCGGTCTTGATGATCTGTTGGCGCAAGTGATGCAGCTTAGCGAGGGGCTGGCCATCGCCGCCGTAGACCTCCAGGTCATCCTCGTCGACCTGGTTGGCCGGCCAGAAACCGAACACCGCACGGGCGCTGATGAGTTTTTCGTTGATCAACTTATCGAGCATGGCCTGGGCATCGGCGTACAGCGCGGTCGCCGCTTCGCCCACCACTTCATCGGTGAGGATGCGCGGGAATTTGCCCGCCAGGTCCCAGGAAATAAAGAACGGCGTCCAGTCGATGTATTCGGCCAGCACCCTCAGGTCGATATTGTCCAGGACCTTGGCGCCGGTGAAGGTCGGCGTCACCGGGGTGTAGTTGGTCCAGTCGAACTGCGGCTTCTTGGCGATGGCCGCCGCGTAGCTCAGGCGCTCGGTGCGCGCACTGCGGTTGGAGGTGCGTTCGCGCACTTCGATGTAGTCCTGGCGGGTCTTCTCGACAAAACCGGCCTTCAATTCTTTGGACAGCAGTTGCGTGGCTACGCCCACGGCGCGCGAGGCGTCAGTCACATAGATCACTGCATCGTTGCTGTACTTGGGTTCGATCTTCACCGCCGTGTGTGCCTTGGAGGTGGTGGCGCCGCCGATCATCAGCGGCAGGTGGAAGTCCTGGCGCTGCATCTCGCGCGCCACATGCACCATCTCGTCCAGGGAGGGCGTGATCAGTCCCGACAGCCCGATGATGTCGCACTTCTGCTCTTTGGCCACCTGCAGGATTTTCTCCGCCGGCACCATCACACCCAGGTCGACGATGTCATAGCCGTTGCAACCCAATACCACACCGACAATGTTCTTGCCGATGTCGTGCACGTCGCCTTTGACGGTGGCCATCAGGATTTTGCCCTTGGCTTCCGGCTTATCGCCTTTTTCCAGCTCGATAAAGGGGATCAAGTGGGCCACGGCCTGTTTCATCACCCGGGCGGATTTCACCACCTGGGGCAGGAACATTTTGCCGGCGCCGAACAGGTCGCCGACGATGTTCATGCCGGACATCAGCGGGCCCTCGATCACTTCGATCGGGCGCGCGAACGACAGCCGCGATTCCTCGGTGTCTTCGACGATATGGGTGGTGATGCCCTTGACCAGCGCATGCTCCAGACGCTTGTTGACGTCCCAGCCGCGCCATTCTTCGGTCTCGGCTTCCTTGACGCTGCCGTCGCCCTTGTATTTGTCGGCAATGGCGAGGAGGGCGTCGGTGCCGTCCGGGGTGCGGTTAAGGACCACGTCTTCCACCGCATCGCGCAGCTCGGCGGGGATCTGGTCGTAGATCTCCAACTGGCCGGCGTTGACGATGCCCATGGTCAAGCCATTGCGGATCGCATGCAGCAGGAACACCGAGTGGATCGCCTCGCGCACCGGGTTGTTGCCGCGGAACGAAAACGACACGTTGGACACACCGCCGGAACTCAGCGCATACGGCAGCTCATCGCGGATGTAGGCGCAGGCGTTGATAAAGTCGACCGCGTAGTTGTTGTGTTCCTCGATACCGGTGGCGACCGCGAAGATGTTCGGGTCGAAGATGATGTCTTCCGGCGGGAAACCCACTTCATTGACCAGAATGTCGTAGGAGCGTTTGCAGATTTCTTTCTTGCGCGCTTCGGTGTCGGCCTGGCCGGCTTCGTCGAACGCCATCACCACCACCGCCGCGCCGTAGCGCTTGCACAGTTTGGCGTGGTGAATGAACTGCTCGACGCCTTCCTTCATGCTGATGGAGTTGACGATGCCCTTGCCCTGGATGCACTTGAGGCCGGCCTCGATCACTTCCCACTTGGAGGAGTCGATCATGATCGGGACGCGGGAAATGTCCGGCTCGCCGGCAATCAGATTGAGGAAGGTCACCATGGCCTTCTTCGAATCGAGCATGCCCTCGTCCATGTTGATGTCGATCACCTGGGCGCCGGCTTCCACCTGCTGCAGGGCGACTTCCAGGGCTTCGGTGTAGTTGTCCTCACGGATCAGTCGGGCGAACTTGGCGGAACCGGTGATGTTGGTGCGTTCGCCGACGTTGACGAACAGCGAGTTGCGATCGATGGTGAACGGCTCCAGCCCCGACAGGCGGCAGGCCTTGGGAATGTCCGGGATCACGCGCGGCGCATAACCGGCCACGGCCTTGGCGATGGCTTCGATATGGCCCGGCGTGGTGCCGCAGCAACCGCCGACGATATTGAGAAAGCCGCTCTGGGCGAATTCTTCGATGACCTTGGCGGTTTGCGCTGGCAACTCGTCGTACTCGCCGAATTCGTTGGGCAGGCCGGCGTTGGGGTGCGCGGACACATGGGTGTTGGCCTTGTTGGACAACTCTTCCAGGTACGGGCGCAGTTCGCTGGCCCCGAGAGCGCAGTTCAGGCCAACGGAAATCGGCTTGGCATGGGCTACCGAGTTCCAGAACGCTTCGGTGGTCTGGCCCGACAGGGTCCGGCCGGAAGCGTCGGTGATGGTGCCGGAGATCATGATCGGCAGCTCAAGGCCCAGTTCCTCGAACACCCCTTGCACGGCGAAGATCGCGGCTTTGGCGTTGAGGGTGTCGAAGATGGTTTCGATCAGGATCAGGTCGGCGCCGCCTTCGATCAAGCCCTTGGTGGCCTCGGTGTAGTTCTCCACCAGTTCATCGAAGGTTACGTTGCGGTAGCCGGGGTTGTTCACGTCGGGCGACAGCGAGCACGTGCGGCTGGTCGGGCCCAGTACACCGGCGACGAAACGCGGCTTGTCCGGGTTCTCGGCGGTCTTGGCATCGGCAATCTTGCGCGCCAGGCGTGCGCCTTCGACGTTCAGCTCATAGGCCAGTTCTTCCATGCCGTAGTCGGCCATGGAAATCCGCGTGGCATTGAAGGTATTGGTTTCGAGGATGTCGGCGCCGGCATCCAGATAAGCCTTTTCGATCCCGCCGATCACGTCGGGGCGGGTGATCACCAGCAAGTCGTTGTTGCCCTTGACGTCGCTGGGCCAGTCGGCGAAACGTTTGCCACGGTAGTCGTGTTCTTCCAGTTTATAGCTCTGGATCATCGTGCCCATGCCGCCGTCGAGGATCAGGATGCGTTCCTTGAGGGCGTGGTGAAGAGCTTGCAGACGAGCGCTACGATCGGACATGGGACTACTCTGGTCAGGCATTACGGAGGGCGTGGATCATAGCAAACCTGTGCGGATTTGGAGCATGCCTGGGTTTTGCATGAATATCGTTCATGTTGCCGGCAGGCATGGCCCGGTAGAATCACCGGCAATTTTTCAGCGTACCCCTTGAATCGGGACCGATCCATGTTACTTCGTTCACTCGTCGGCGCCGCATTGGCCTTGCTCGCCAGCACCGTCCACGCCCAGAGTCCCGTTCCTGCAATCTCCTACACCCGCGATATCCAGCCGATTTTCACCGAGAAGTGCGTGGCCTGCCATGCGTGCTACGACTCCGCCTGCCAGTTGAACCTGGGCAGTGGCGAAGGTGCGGCGCGGGGCGCGAGCAAAGTACCGGTCTACGATGGCGAACGCAGCCAGGCAACCAAGCCGACCCGTCTGTTCTATGACGCCTTCGGCAAGGCCGCCTGGCAGCGCGAAGGGTTCAGTTCGGTGCTGGATGCCCAGGGCAGTCAGGCTGCCTTGATGGCGCGCATGCTGGAGCTGGGACATCGTCGCACGCCCTTGCAGCCCAATGGCAAGCTGCCCGACGACATTGTGCTGGGCCTCAATCGTGAAAACATGTGCCCCTTGCCGGGGGAGTTCGACGCCTATGCCGGCGCCCATCCCAATGAAGGCATGCCGCTGGCGGTCACCGGGCTGACCGACCAGCAATACCAGACACTGCAACGCTGGCTGGCCTCCGGGGCGCCCATCGACGAGCAAGGCGTGGCACCCAGTACCCGCGAAGCGGCGCAGGTGCTGCAATGGGAAAACCTGCTCAACGCCCCCGGCGCCCGCGAAAGCCTGGTGGCGCGCTGGCTGTTCGAGCACCTGTTTATCGCCCATCTGTACTTCGAGGGCGGTGAGCCGGGGCATTTCTTTCAGTGGGTGCGCTCGCGCACGCCCAGCGGCCAACCGATTGACCTGATCAACACCCGTCGCCCCAACGACGACCCGGGCACGCGGATTTACTACCGTTTGTGGCCGATCCAGGGCGTGATCGTGCATAAAACCCACATCACCTATCCGCTCAGTGCGCAGAAAATGGCGCGGATCAAAGCCTTGTTCTATGGCAGCGACTGGCAGGTCAGCGCGTTACCGGGCTACGGCCCAGGGCGGCGTGCCAACCCGTTCGAGACCTTTGAGGCGATCCCGGCCCAGGCGCGCTATCAGTTCATGCTGGATAACGCCGAATACTTCGTGCGTACCTTTATTCGCGGGCCGGTGTGCCGTGGGCAGATCGCCACGGACGTGATCCGCGATAACTTCTGGGCTTTGTTCCAGGCCCCGGACCATGACCTGTACATCACCGATGCGCGCTATCGCGGCCAAGCCACACCGTTGCTGGCGATGCCGGGGCAGAACGATGACGTGGGCAGCGTGCTTAGCCTGTGGCTCAAATACCGCGACAAACGCAACCAGTACGAAGCCCTGCGCCGCGACAGCTACGCAGACCTGCCGGCGCCCAGTTGGTCGACCCTGTGGGCCGGCAATGACAATGCGCTGTTGAGCATCTTCCGGCACTTCGACAGTGCGTCGGTCAATAAGGGCCTGATCGGCGAGGTGCCGCAGACGATGTGGCTGTTCGATTACCCGTTGCTGGAGCGCACCTATTACCAGTTGGTGGTCAATTTCGATGTGTTCGGCAATGTCTCGCACCAGGCCCAGACTCGCCTGTATTTCGACCTGATCCGCAATGGCGCCGAGCAGAACTTCCTGCGCTTGATGCCGGCGGACTCTCGCGAGGACTACCTCGACGACTGGTACCAGAACAGCGGCAAGCTCAAGCTGTGGCTGGACTACGAAGCCATCGACGACGATAAGCCCACTGGCCTGCACTTGGATAAGAAGGACCCGAAACGCGATTTCGCCCAGCAGTTGCTTGCCCGCTACGGCGACTTGAACGTCAGCCCCGACCCGATCAACCGTTGTACCGGTGCGTACTGCTCGCGTGAGGGCATCGATCCGGCGCTGCAGGACGTCGACCAGGCCCTCAGCCGCCTTGCGTCGCGCCCGGCGGCTGGGCTCAAAGTGATCAATCAATTGCCCGAAGCCACGATGCTGCGCGTGGAAACCCCGAGCGGCAAACGTGAGGTCTATAGCCTGTTGCGCAACCGTGCCCACAGTAACGTGGCGTTCCTGCTAGGGGAGGCGTACCGCTACCAGCCGGGGTTGGACACGCTGACGGTCTACCCTGGGGTGCTGAGCAGCTACCCGAACTTTATGTTCAATATTCCCGCCGGGGACGTGCCGGAGTTCGTCTCCCGCATGGAGCAGGCCCAGGACGCCGAGAGCTTTGAGAAGATCGTCGATCGCTGGGGCGTGCGTCGCAGCCATCCGCAGTTCTGGGCGTATTTTCACGACCTGTCGCGCTACCTCCACGAGACCACTCCACTGGAAGAGGGCGTGCTGGACATGAATCGTTATCAAAACCTCTGATCTGCGTGACGGGCTTTTCCGACAAAAATACTAGGACTTTGTAACTCTGTAATGATTTGGCGTAAACTGCCGGCAAGCCTGTGAGGAGTTTCCATGACTGCCATAACCATTACCGACGCCGCCCACGATTACCTGGCCGACCTGCTGTCCAAGCAGAACACCCCGGGCATCGGCATCCGCGTCTTTATCACCCAGCCCGGCACCCAATACGCCGAGACGTGCATTGCCTACTGCAAGCCCGGTGAAGAGAAACCTGAAGACACTGCCCTGGGGCTCAAAAGCTTCACCGCGTACATCGATAGCTTCAGCGAAGCGTTTCTCGACGACGCGGTGGTGGACTACGCCACCGACCGTATGGGCGGCCAGTTGACCATCAAGGCGCCGAACGCCAAGGTGCCGAACGTCAACGCCGACAGCCCGGTGAACGAGCGCATCAACTACTACTTGCAAACCGAGATCAACCCAGGACTTGCCAGCCACGGCGGTCAGGTCAGCCTGATCGACGTGGTCGAAGATGGCATCGCTGTGTTGAAGTTCGGCGGCGGCTGCCAAGGCTGCGGCCAGGCCGACGTAACCTTGAAGGAAGGCATCGAGCGCACCTTGCTGGAGCGTATTCCGGAGCTCAAGGGTGTGCGTGACGTGACCGACCATACGCAGAAAGAAAACGCCTACTACTGAGTAAGGCGTTCGCTGCGAACAAAAAACGGCGCCCGTGAGCGCCGTTTTTTTTGGTTTAAATTCAGTTGGTTGAGATATTTATCTCATAAATCAGATTAAGTGATGAAAAGGCTTGCCTAAGATTGTAGTGAGTCAGCGTGGCCTTCAACTACTGGAAGTCCCTATCGGAGGCAAGCCCCCTCCCACATGAAGCAACCTCACAGCGTCCAGTGAACGCGGTCTACTGTGGGAGGGGGCTTGCCCCCGATAGCGCCGGATCAGCAACTAAGCCGCCAACTGATACGCCTCTATAAAAATAAACTAAATCAAAAGCTTATATCTAATTGATAAAGTTATTTATCAAGTTCGATAAAGGTGCACATGCCCCGCCCGATACAACGAGGATTCACTGAAACCGTCACTGGCCAACACCCGACCCACTAAAATCAACGCCGTGCGTCGAAACCCTTTGGCGACGACTTTCCCGGCAATATCCCCCAGCGTCCCTGTCACCCAATCCTGATCCGGCCAGGTTGCGCGATGCACCACGGCGATCGGGCAATCCGCACCGTAGTGTGGGAGCAGTTCGGCGACGATCTTTTCCAGATGGTTGACCCCCAGGTGAATCGCCATGGTGGTGCCATGTCGAGCCAGGCTGGCGAAGTCTTCGCCGGCGGGCATGGGGGTCTTGTCGGCGTAGCGCGTCAGGATCACGCTCTGGGCGATGTCCGGCAGGGTCAGTTCGGTTTCCAGCAAGGCCGCGCAAGCGGCAACGGCAGTCACGCCGGGGATGATCTGGAATGGGATGCCCAGTTCACGCAAGCAGCGAATCTGCTCGCCGATGGCTCCATACAGGCTCGGGTCGCCGGAGTGGACTCGCGCCACATCGAAGCCATTGGCGTGGGCGGTCTGGATCAACTCAATGATCTGTTCCAAGTGCAGCTCAGCGCTGTTGACCACCTGTAAGGCCTGATGGCCCTCCAGCACCGCCGCTGGCACCAGTGACCCCGCGTAGATAATCACCGGGCAACTGCGGATCAACCGCTGGCCTTTGACAGTGATCAATTCCGGGTCGCCGGGGCCGGCGCCGATAAAGTAGACGGTCATGGAGCGTTCCTGTGAAAAAACGGACGAGCATGAAGATTGTTCATGATCGGGGAGGGCGATTATCGGGTTTTTAACCCGTGCAGGCCAATGCCACGGTGGCACGGGCGTTTTTGCGGCGGGTGATCAGCAGTCTGGCAGGGGCTGCGTCGAGCTGTTCGGCCGCTGCCAGCGCGGCGCTTTCGGCAATGCCGTAACAGCCGGTGTGGGCAAAAGCCACGGCAGATTTGTGGCTCAGCCGACCTTCATGTGCCGCCAGGTGCTGGGCGTTAAAGCAGCACAAGGGCAGGGCCAAGGCTGTGGCCAACGCCAGCAGCCCTGGTTCAGCGTGTTTCAGATCGATACTCGCCAGTGCAGTGAGCTGCCGGCGCTCGACGCCTGCTTCGGCCAATGCCTCATCCAGCAACGCCAACAGGCTGTGAACCTCACAACCTCGCTGGCAGCCCAGACCGGCGACGAGGCTCATGCCGCGTAATGACTGTCGCGGTTACGCCGGAACAACCACGCGCTGATCAGGCCCAACGCCAGCCAGAACGCCATGTTGGTCAGCTGCGAAGCGATTTTGAACTGCGCTTCCAGCGCTTCCGGCGCCAGCATCGAATGCACTGCCGGCTGTGGCGCGCCAATCACATGGGGCACTACAAGGATGGCCACGCCCAGGACTTTGAGCAGCGCGTTGCGACCGAACACCAGCAGGGCGATACCGGCCGCGGTGGACGCGGCGGTGCCGATCCACCAGGCCTGACGCAGCGCCAGGTCAGCCGCTGCGGTGCCCGGCAGTTCCGGCGGCAGGCCCAGGGTGGGTGCCAGCACGAAAGTCGCATAACCGGCCAAGCCCCACAGCAGGCCCTGAGCCGTGCGGGTCGGGGCGCGCAGGGTGTAGAGACCGGCCAGCATCAAGGCAAAACCGACGGCCACTACCAGGTTGCCGGCGGTGGTCGACAGCACGCGCTGCCAGCCATCTTCCGGCTCCCAGGCCTCTGCGTCGTGGGTATGCGCGGCGGTGCCGGTGGCGTGTTCATGGGCTGCCGGTGCCTGCTCGAAGGTCTCGGCCTGCAAAATCAGCGGTGCCACCCAGAAGCTTTGCAGCAGGGTCAGCAGCAGGGCGGCCAGCAGGCCGGTGAATCCTGCGGTTTGCGCAATACGCTTAATCATCTCGGCAGGTCTCAGTGGCACGGGAACGCGGCGCTGTGGCGGGTATCGTGGGCGGCGTTATGCACCGCCTCGATGTGCGAAAAGCCGGCGAAATACACCAGGCACGCGCCGAGGATCGACGCACCGATGGCGGCGGTCAGGCGTTGGCTCAGGGTAGTGGTGCCGCTGGTGGCGGGCGAAGTGCTGCTGATGATCGACATGGCGCGTCCCTTTCAGGTGTCTGGGGTGGGGACGTGCGCATAAAAAACCCGCGAGCCGGACCCGCAGGGTTTGAACAGCGCCCGCCCACCGCGGGTTGTTATCTGGTTTTTTCGGGCCGGTCTCCGGGCTTGCGAGGGGGCTCTGCCAAGAACCCTTAAAGCGTCGCCTTCCCATGCTCAAGCACAGTGGCCGTGACGCTTCGCTCGCTTACCGTTGCGGGGGCAGCACCGGACTGACCATCGCAAGATGGCGCACCGGTTTCCCGTTTCACCCTGTGAAGGGCACCCGAAACAAGGTCTGTAGGAAAGCATGCAGAGCAGCGGTAGTCAAATTCACCATCCCCCTGTAGCCTTGCACCTTCGAGGTTCTTCGGCCCAGGTCGAAGCTAAGAAGGGAACGCGGTCCAAGCCGCGGCTGCCCCCGCAACTGTGAAGGGTTCAGTTGACTGCCATGCCACTGCCATCAGGCGGGAAGGCGCAGTCAGCGCCGGTCTTGCGACCCGAACGCCCCAAGCCAGGAGACCTGCCTCGTCACCGATTTTTTAATTCAACCGGGCGGGGTGATCCGGTGACGAATCCGCTGCTGCGCGCCTGCGCAGGGCCTATCGTCCCGTATGCCCGCCCCCAAGGGCATCCGAT
Organism: Pseudomonas rhodesiae; assembly: GCF_013285305.1. Classification (NCBI taxonomy): domain Bacteria; kingdom Pseudomonadati; phylum Pseudomonadota; class Gammaproteobacteria; order Pseudomonadales; family Pseudomonadaceae; genus Pseudomonas; species Pseudomonas rhodesiae. Next base: position 2,702,240 of record NZ_CP054205.1, read on the forward strand.
GAAAACACTGGCCAAACTTCCCGTCACCATCGTTACCGGCTTCCTCGGCTCGGGCAAAACCACCTTGCTGCGCCATATGCTCGACAACGCTCAGGGCCGTCGCATTGCGGTGATCGTCAACGAGTTCGGCGAGTTGGGCATCGACGGCGAGATCCTCAAACAGTGCTCCATCGGCTGCACCGAGGAAGAAGCCAACGGCCGCGTGTATGAACTGGCCAACGGCTGCCTGTGCTGCACAGTGCAGGAAGAGTTCTTTCCGGTGATGCGCGAATTGGTGGCGCGCCGTGGCGACCTCGACCATATCCTGATCGAAACCTCGGGCCTGGCCCTGCCAAAACCTTTGGTTCAAGCCTTCCAGTGGCCGGAAATCCGCAGCGCCTGCACGGTTGACGCGGTAATCACCGTGGTCGACAGCCCAGCCGTGGCCGCCGGCACTTTTGCTGCGTTCCCGGATCAGGTCGATGCCCAGCGCAAGCTCGACCCGAACCTGGACCACGAATCGCCGCTGCACGAACTGTTCGCCGACCAACTGGCCAGCGCCGACCTGGTGATCCTCAACAAGTGCGACCTGATCAGCCCCGATGACCTGGCCCGTGTGCGCCTGGAAGTCGCCGAAGAACTGCCGCCGGCGGTGAAGATCGTTGAAGCCAGCAGCGGTCGCTTGCCCCTGGAGGTGCTGATCGGCCTGGGCGCAGGCTCTGAGGAACACATCGACGCGCGTCACAGCCATCACGACCACCACCACGAAGGTGAAGACGATCACGACCACGACGCGTTCGACTCCATCTCCATTGATCTGCCACAGGCCGACGAAGCGCTGCTGCTCGACGCCCTGACGCAATTGGTGGTGCAGCACGGCATCCTGCGCGTCAAAGGTTTCGCCGCTATCCCCAACAAACCGATGCGCCTGCTGATCCAAGGCGTGGGTACCCGTTTCGACAAACACTTCGACCGCGCCTGGACGGCCGACGAGCCGCGCACCACGCGCCTGGTGCTGATCGGTCAGGACCTGGACGCCGCCGGACTCGAAGCGCAACTGCGCGCCGCGCTCAGCGTTTAACCCATGCACCTGCTCAGGACTCAGCCCGGCGGTTTTGTCGCGGACGACAATATCGCCGACCTTGGCCAGACGCCCGCCGAACTGGTGGTCCTGTGCAGTGGCGACTCCAGCTTGGCGCTACTGGCCGAAGCAGCCCGGCAACTGCCCGACGACTACCCCAGCCTGCGCCTGGCCAACCCCATGCAGGTGCAGAACCATGCCTCGGTGGACCTGTACGTCGACGAGGTACTGCGCCACGCAAAAGTCATTCTGATTTCGCTGCACGGCGGTATCGGTTACTGGCGCTATGGCGTCGAGCGCCTGGCGGAGCTGGCCGAACGTGGGGTGACGTTGATTCTGGTGCCGGGGGATGATCGCCCGGACCCGGAACTCAGCGGCCTGAGCACGGTTGACGCCGAACAGCGCGACCGCTTGTGGCAGTTCCTGCGCCAGGGCGGGTTGGGCAATGCGCTGGATTTCTATCGCTGCCTGGCCAGCGCTCACCTGGGCCGTGACTATGCCTGGGCCGAGCCCCACACCTTGCCGCGCACGGCGATTTATCACCCGTGCCACGCCACCCCACGCTTGAGCGATTGGCAGGCGGATTGGCGCGCCGAGTGGCCGGTGGCGGCGGTGCTGTTCTATCGCTCCCACCTGCAGGCGGCCAATACCGGCTTTATCGATGTGTTCTGCCAGCGTCTGCAAACGGCGGGGCTTAACCCGTTGCCAATGGCGGTGGCGAGTTTGAAGGAGCCTGGCTGCCTGACGGTGGTCGAGGATCTGCTGGACGAGGTCGGCGCGGCGGTCATTCTCAACACCACCGGCTTTGCTCAATCCAGCCCGGAGGCGCCGCATTTACGCCCGTTTCGGCGCAATATCCCGGTGATCCAGGCGATCTGCGCCCAGGACAATCAGCCCGGCTGGGAGGCCAGCGAACAGGGCCTGGGGCCCCGTGACCTGGCCATGCACATTGCCTTGCCGGAGCTGGATGGACGCATCATCAGCCGGCCGATCAGCTTCAAGGATTTGGCCTGGCGCAGCGAGCGCAGCCAGTCCGACGTGGTGTGCTATCGCGCCGCGCCCGAGCGCATGGATTTCGTCGCCGAACTGGCGCGGCGCTGGGTCGAGCTGGCGCGGGTGCCGAATGCGGAAAAACGTATCGCCCTGGTGCTGGCCAACTACCCGACCCGTGACGGTCGCATCGGCAACGGCGTCGGCCTGGACACTCCGGCGGCGGCGCTGAATATCCTGCGCGCGCTGCAAACCGAGGGCTATCCGCTGCCGGATCGACTGCCCGACAGCGGCACGGCGTTGATCCATGAACTGCTCGGTGGCGTGACCAACGACCTCGACAGCCTGGACCTGCGCCCTTGCCACCAGAGCCTGGGCCTGGACGAGTACGAGGCGTTGTTCTTGCGCTTGCCCGAAGCCAACCGCCAGGCCGTGTTGCAGCGTTGGGGCGCGCCGCAGCAAGACCCGATGTGCCGCGATGGCCGCCTGATGATTGCCGGCTTGCGCCTGGGCCTGACCTTTGTCGGTATCCAGCCGGCGCGCGGCTATCAGGTGGACGCCAGCGCGGTGTACCACGACCCGGACCTGGTGCCGCCCCATGGCTACCTGGCGTTCTACTTCTGGTTGCGCCATACCTATGGCGCCCATGGCGTGATCCACGTCGGCAAGCACGGCAACCTGGAATGGCTGCCGGGCAAGGGCGTGGGCCTCTCGGAGCACTGCTGGCCGGATGCATTGCTGGGGCCGCTGCCGAACATCTATCCGTTTATCGTCAACGACCCGGGCGAGGGCGCCCAGGCCAAACGTCGTACCCAGGCGGTGATCATCGATCACCTGATGCCACCGCTGACCCGCGCCGAAACCTACGGTCCGCTGCGCGACCTGGAGCTGCTGGCGGACGAGTATTACGAAGCGCAATTGCTCGACCCACGCCGCGCTCGCGAGTTGCAGAAAGACATTCTCAAACTGGTGCGCGAAACCCGCATCGACCAGGAACTGCAGCTGGACGGCGATGCCGATGCCGCGATTTGGCTACCGCGCCTGGACACCTACCTGTGCGACCTCAAGGAATCTCAGATTCGCGACGGCCTGCACATCTTCGGCGAATCGCCCCAGGGCCGTTTGCGCATCGACACATTGCTGGCCTTGCTGCGCATTCCGCGCGGCGACGGGCGTGGCGCGCAATCGAGCCTGCTGCGCGTGTTGGCCAAGGCTTTCGCGCTGGGCTTCGACCCGCTGGACTGCGCCCTGGCCGAACCCTGGACCGGCCGGCGCCCCGAGGTGCTGCAAGGCATTGATAGTCAGCCTTGGCGCACCGCTGGCGATACCCGCGAGCGCCTGGAGCTGTATGCGGCGCAGTTGATCGAGCAAGCCTTGGACGGCCCGCTGGCGGTATTGCAGGCACCGGGCTGGGAAGAGGTGAGTGCGGTGATCGACAACCTGCGCAGCGTCGTCGCGCCGCGCCTGGACGCCTGCGGCCCAGCGGAAATGCGCGGCTTGCTGGATGCGCTGAGCGGTCGCTTCGTGCCGGCGGGGCCCAGCGGTGCGCCGAGTCGCGGGCGCCTGGATGTGCTGCCCACCGGGCGCAATTTCTTCAGCGTGGATGTGCGCAACCTGCCCACCACCACGGCCTGGCGTATCGGCTTCCAGTCGGCCAACCTGATTCTGGAGCGGCACCTGCAAGATCATGGCGATCACCTGCGTCAGCTCGGCCTGTCGGTATGGGGCACCGCTACGATGCGTACCGGCGGCGACGATATCGCCCAGGCCATGGCGCTCATGGGCGTGCGCCCGGTCTGGGCCACCGGCAGCCAGCGGGTGGACGACTTCGAGATCCTGCCGATCAGCCTGCTGGACCGCCCGCGCGTCGATGTGACCTTGCGCGTGTCGGGGTTCTTCCGTGATGCCTTCGCCAACCTGATCCGCCTGTTCGACGCGGCGGTGCAGGCGGTGGCAGCGCTGGACGAACCGGACGATATGAACCCGCTGGCCGCCAAGGTGCGCAGCGAGCGTGAGGCATTGCGTCAATCCGGGCTGGACGACGACGCGGCAGCCAAGCAGGCCGGTTGGCGCATCTTCGGTGCCAAGCCGGGGGCCTATGGCGCGGGGGTGCAGGGCGCGATTGATGGGCGTTTGTGGCAAAGCCGTGCGGACCTGGCCGAGGTCTACCTGAACTGGGGTGGCTACGCCTATGGCGGGTCCGACGAGGGCACCGCTGCCCGCGAGCAATTCGCCCAGCGCCTGAGCCAGGTGCAGGCGGTGGTGCAGAACCAGGACAATCGCGAACACGACCTGCTTGATTCCAATGACTATTACCAGTTCCAGGGCGGCATGCTCGCCGCTGTGGAAACCCTGAGCGGCGACAAGGCCGCCAGCTACCACGGTGACCACAGCCAGCCGGACCTGCCGAAGATTCGCACCTTGAAGGAAGAGCTGAACCGGGTGATCCGCGCCCGCGCCGCCAACCCCAAGTGGATCGAAGGGGTGAAGCGTCATGGCTATAAAGGCGCGTTCGAGATGGCGGCCACCGTGGACAATCTGTTCGCCTTCGACGCCACCACGGCGCTGATTGACGATCATCAATATGCCTTGCTTGCCGATGCCTACCTGCTCGACCCCGACACCCGGGCGTTCGTGCAGCAACACAACCCCGACGCATTGCGCGACATGACCGAGCGCATGCTCGAAGCCCAGCAGCGCGGCCTCTGGCAGGCGCCAGGTGCTTACCGTGACGCCTTGGAAAACCTGTTGCTGGATATAGAAGAAGACAGTCAATGACCGATATTCCCCATTTCCCGCTGTCCGCCGTGGTCGGCGCCGATGACCTGAAACTGGCGCTGTGCCTGGCGGCTATCGATCCCAAGATCGGCGGCGTGCTGATCGAAGGTCCGCGCGGCATGGCCAAGTCCACCCTGGCCCGTGGCCTGGCCGATCTGTTGGCCAGCGGTCAATTCGTGACGTTGCCGCTGGGGGCCACCGAAGAACGCTTGGTGGGCACCCTGGATCTGGACGCCGCGCTGGGCGAGGGGCGTGCGCAGTTTTCCCCGGGCGTGTTGGCCAAGGCCGATGGCGGTGTGCTGTATGTGGATGAAGTGAATTTGCTGCCCGATCATCTGGTGGATTTGCTGCTGGACGTGGCCGCCAGTGGCACCAACCTGATCGAGCGCGACGGCATTTCCCACCGCCATTCGGCGCGCTTTGTACTGGTCGGCACCATGAACCCGGAGGAGGGCGAGTTGCGCCCTCAACTGCTGGACCGCTTCGGCTTCAATGTGGCGTTAAGCGGGCACACCTTGCCGGCCGAGCGCGGGCAGATCCTCCGGCGCCGCCTGGATTTCGACAGCAATCCCGCCGCCTTTTGCACCGAGTGGGCCGAACAGCAGGCAGCGTTGCGCGAGCGCTGCACTCAGGCGCGGGCGCGGTTGGACAGTATCGAGCTGGATGATCAGGCCCTGGCGCAGATTACCGAGCGCTGCTTTGCCGCCGGTGTCGATGGTTTGCGTGCTGACCTGGTCTGGCTGCGCGGCGCTCGGGCCCATGCGGCGTGGCGGGGCGCTGATGAGATTGCCGAGGAAGACATCGAAGCCGTCGCGGAACTTGCCTTGCGCCATCGTCGCCAGGAGCCATCTCCACCGGCCAGCCCACCCAGCCAGGCACAGTCGCCGAAACCTTCGGACAGCTCGCCCGCTCAAGGCCAATGGGGCGATATGCCCGCGCCGGCCCTGCCTACCGGCACTCGCCGAGACGTGCCCACCTGGCCAAAAAAGCCCTAGGCATCCGCCCCCGACCTGACGCGGGGACGGATGCCCGCCCCAAGGTCGGGCGACTGGACAATGGCAGGCAAGGCAAGGCGCGCAGTGCCCGGCAGGGCTCGATCAACTGGCCCGGTACTTTGCTCGGCGGCCGGCCGCATTCCCGTGAAGACCTGTGCTACCACCTGCGCAGCCGCGCGGCCCACGAGTTGTGGCTGGTGATCGTCGATGCGTCGGCGTCCACCCGGCGGCATCGTGCATTAACCGACGCTAAGGGGTTGCTCGCTCAGCTGTTTGACGACGCCTACCGGCAACGCGCACGCATGGCCTTGTTGACCGCCAGCGGCCAGGCGCCGAAGTGGCAGGTTCAGGGGTTGAAAGCAGCCAAAAACCTGGCCGGCTGGCTGGACCAGTTAGGCGCGGGCGGTGGTACACCATTGCTGGCGGCGCTGGCGGAGGCCGGGCATTGGCTGGCGGTGAGACGCAAGCGTCATCCCGCTGAGCAACAGCGTTTATTAGTGATCACGGATGGGCGGCTCAAGGACATTGCGGGGTTGCCGCCGTTGGACTGTGCGGGGTTGCTGGTGGATATCGAGCGCGGGCCGATCAGACTGGGGCGGGCCCAGGAGTTGGCGGCTGGGTTGCAGTTGGATTATCGGCATATCGATGAGTTGTAGTGTCGGTGTCGCCGCTATCGGGGGCGAGATCCCACCCACACTCGACAGCATTCCAAAGGGTGTACTCGGTCAAATGTGGGAGGGGGCTTGCCCCCGATGACGCACTCACATACACCACACCCTCCATCAGCCAGCCCCCGGCACATTCGGCCAAAGGTCGGCCACCAGAAACAAGCGCTCGGCTTCCTCCCAATCCCCGCCGTTCCGCACCATGCGCACGAGCAACTGCGCGGGCGCCATCGGATCAAGGTCGGCCAGCCAGGCCTGCATCTGTTCCTCGCTCCACACCTCGTCCGCCGGGTAGTGCGCCGGCGCCAGCCACGCATGGCGGGGCAGGGGTTGCCAGCGTCCGGGCGCGCTGACCGCGACAAAATCCCGCCAATCGCGCTGATGCAACCAACGTCCGCGCAGGTGCTGAGGGTGAGCGCCCGTCGGTGGTTCGGCCAGGCCGGGCCAGGGATAGAGCAAATACCCGCCCAGCCACAAGTGCGCGTCGAACTGCTGAATATCCAGCGCCGCCAAAGCTTCGCGGCTCTCGGCCCGTGCTGAAATCGGCAGTTGATGCTGGGCCAGGTGCGCCAGTTTGCGGTCGAGGCGGTCGTGACAGCCGGGGCCCAGCCATTGTGCGGTGTCCTGGCCGTTGCCGTGCTGCGGGCCGAGATAGAGCTTGATCGCCAATTCCAGGTGATGCACGCCGTCGCGGTCGCGCAGCAGCATGTCCAGCTCACCGAGGGTATGCCCGGCGCGGCGGATCGGCAGGTTGGCGGCCAGCAATTCCACGCCCGGCGCATGCTGCACGGCAAATTGCCACAAGCGTTCGTAGTACAGCCCCAAGCGCCGCGTGCGCGACAGGCTCAACCAGTGCTGCAAGGCCCGGCTGTCCTGGTCTAGGCTGCGCAACCAGTGGGCGAGCCGATCCGGTGCTTGCACCCAGTCACTGCCGGCCAGCGGGTGACGCTGCGGCCAGGGCGCGCGGGCTAGCATCGGCGGGGCGAGGATCACCCACGCCAAGTCGCGCACCTCCGGGTGGCGCAGTTGGCGGGGCAGGTTGAGTAGATCGGGGAACACAGTCATGGTCCGAGCATAGCCGTTTAACCGCGCAGAAGGGGGCTGAGAACCGTTGTCATCAAGGCTTCGCGGCGACAAAGGATTTTGCCTGGCGCGGCCTTTCGCCCATAATCGGGGTTTTTCGCCACACCCCAATCCCGCAGGAGCCCCATGGAGCAATTTCGCAATATCGGCATTATCGGTCGCCTGGGCAGTACCCAGGTGCTGGACACCGTCCGCCGGCTTAAGAAGTTTCTGCTCGAGCGCCACCTGCATGTGATCCTCGAAGACACCATCGCCGAAATCCTGCCGGGCCACGGCCTACAGACCTCGTCGCGCAAGATGCTCGGCGAAGTATGTGACATGGTGATTGTGGTCGGCGGCGACGGTAGCCTGCTGGGCGCAGCCCGGGCGCTGGCGCGGCATAACGTGCCGGTGCTGGGGATCAACCGGGGCAGTCTGGGGTTTCTCACCGATATCCGCCCCGATGAGCTGGAAGTCGAAGTGGCCAAGGTGCTCGACGGCCAATACCTGGTGGAAAACCGTTTCCTGCTGCAAGCCGAAGTGCGTCGCCATGGTGAAGCCATCGGTCAGGGCGATGCGCTCAACGATGTGGTACTGCACCCTGGCAAGTCCACACGCATGATCGAATTCGAGTTGTATATCGACGGCCAGTTCGTGTGCAGCCAGAAAGCCGACGGCCTGATCGTCGCCACGCCCACCGGCTCCACCGCGTATGCGCTGTCCGCCGGCGGCCCGATCATGCACCCCAAGCTCGATGCCATTGTGATCGTGCCGATGTATCCCCATATGTTGTCCAGCCGACCGATTGTGGTCGATGGCAACAGTGAGCTGAAAATCGTGGTGTCCAAAGACATGCAGATCTACCCGCAAGTCTCCTGTGACGGGCAGAACCATTTCACCTGCGCCCCCGGTGACACCATCACCGTGAGCAAAAAGGCACAGAAGTTGCGCTTGATCCACCCGCTGGATCACAACTACTACGAAGTGTGCCGTACCAAGTTGGGCTGGGGCAGCCGCTTGGGGGGTGGAGGCGACTGATGCTCGATCCCGCGCGTAGCTACGACCTGATTGGAGACGTGCACGGATGCGCGCATACCCTTGAGCACTTGCTCGACCAGATGGGTTATCACAAGCAGGCCGGCACCTGGCGCCATCCGTCGCGCATGGCGGTGTTCCTCGGCGATATCATCGACCGTGGCCCACGCATCCGCGAAGCGCTGCATATCGTCCACGACATGGCCGAAGCCGGCCAGGCGCTGTGCATCATGGGCAATCACGAGTTCAATGCCCTGGGCTGGGCCACACCGGCGCCGCCTGGCAGTGGCAAGCAGTACGTGCGCGAGCACACCCCACGGCATGAGCGCTTGATCCACGAGACCTTGACCCAGTTCGAGCAGCATCCGGCCGACTGGCACGACTTCCTCGGCTGGTTCTACGACATGCCGCTGTTTGTCGATGCCGGGCGTTTCCGCGTGGTGCATGCGTGCTGGGACGACAGCTTTATCCAGCCGCTGCGCGCCACATTTCCGGACGGCTGTATCGACCCGCACTTCCTGCAGGCCGCCGCCGTGCCTGGCAGTTTTGCCTGCAATGCCTTTGACCGCCTGTTGCGCGGCACCGATATGCGCCTGCCTGACGGCCTGACGCTGACCGGCGGCGACGGCCTGACGCGCTCGTTCTTCCGCACCAAGTTCTGGGAAGACGACCCCAAGACCTACGGCGACATCGTGTTCCAACCCGATGCGCTGCCCGAGCCGGTGGCGCGCACGCCGTTATCGCCCCATGAAAAGAACTCCCTGCTGCGCTATGGCGCCGACGAGCCGTTGCTGTTCGTCGGCCACTACTGGCGCAGTGGCAAACCGGCGCCGATTCGCCCCAACTTGGCCTGTCTGGATTACAGCGCGGTGCTGTATGGCAAGTTGGTGGCCTATCGATTGGACCAGGAAACTCGCTTGGACCCGCATAAGTTCGTGTGGGTCGATGTCGAGCGGCCGGAGGTGATCCTATGAGTACCGTGGCCGTATTACGCTTGCCCCTGAGCGTCGACCTGGGTGGTTTCGTCAAATTGCTGCAACGCATGCAAGTGCCCCATCGCGTGAGTGAAGAGGCCGGTGAGCAAGTGTTGTGGGTGCCGGAAAGCATCAGCGATGACGTGCGCGTGTTGTATCAACGCTTCCCGGCCGGCGATCCAGACCAGCAGTTGGACATTCCCGAACAGGCTCCCGTGACCCGTCCCGGTTTCCTCCAGCAAGTGCGACATAGCCCGGTGACCGCGTTGGTGCTGCTGGCGAGCCTGGTGGTGGGCGCGCTGACCCTGCTGGGCGACAACCTGCAGGCCATGAGCTGGCTGAGCTTTCTGCCGTTCCGAGTGCTGGGCGACTACATTCAGTTCACCCCTTTGGCCGACAGCCTGGCGTCGGGGCAGTGGTGGCGGTTGGTCACACCGATGCTGTTGCACTTCGGCATTCTGCACCTGGCCATGAATGGCATGTGGTACTGGGAACTGGGCCGGCGCATCGAAGCGCGCCAGGGCAGTATCAACCTGCTTGGCCTGACCCTGCTGTTCAGCCTGGTTTCCAACTACGCGCAATACGCCTACGGCGGCCCGGGCCTGTTCGGCGGGTTGTCCGGCGTGTTGTATGGCCTGCTCGGGCATTGCTGGATCTATCAACTGTTGTCGCCCAACCCGGCCTATCGCCTGCCCCGTGGGGTGCTGGCGATGATGCTGGTGTGGCTGGTGCTGTGCCTGTCGGGGTTGGTCTCGATGATCGGCTTCGGCGAAATCGCCAACGCGGCCCATGTGGGTGGGCTTGTGATCGGTTGCTTCACCGGCCTGCTGGGCGGGCTCTACAGCCGCCGTAAAACGCCAATTAATTAAAGGAAGAGCCTCCATGTCCTCTTTTGCTGAAATGATCGAAAACATCACCCCGGACATCTACCAGAGCCTCAAGCTCGCCGTGGAAATCGGTAAATGGTCCGACGGCCGCAAACTCACCGCCGAGCAGCGCGAACTGTCGTTGCAGGCGATGATCGCCTGGGAAATCCAGAACCTGCCGGAAGACCAGCGCACCGGCTACATGGGCCCGCAGGAATGCCAGTCGAAGTCGACCACCGTGCCGAATATCCTGTTCAAGTCGGACGCGATCCATTGATTGAAATCGGTCGCGGTGCAGTCAGCAAAATGTCGGCGAAACTCGGTGAGCCGACCGTTCTATATGCGTTTCGTCTGGGCGATACCGAAGTGCCGGTCAACCCGTTGATTGGCACCCACGTGCGCCTGGAATACCTCGGTGCCATTCATTGCAGCCATTGCGGGCGCAAGACCAAGACCAGTTTCAGCCAAGGTTATTGCTACCCGTGCATGACCAAACTGGCCCAGTGCGACCTGTGCATCATGAGCCCCGAGCGCTGCCATTACGACGCCGGCACTTGCCGTGATCCGAGCTGGGGCGAGCAGTTCTGCATGACCGACCACGTGGTGTACCTGGCCAATTCCTCCGGGATCAAGGTCGGCATCACCCGCGCCACCCAGCTGCCGACGCGTTGGCTGGATCAGGGCGCCAGTCAAGCGTTACCGATCATGCGCGTGGCTACGCGCCAGCAGTCCGGTTTTGTCGAAGACTTGTTTCGCAGCCAGGTGGCCGATAAGACCAATTGGCGGGCATTGCTCAAGGGCGACGCGGCCAGCGTGAACCTCAAGCAAGTTCGTGACGAGCTGTTCGCCGCCTGTGCCGAGGGCTTGCAGGGGTTGCAGGAACGCTTTGGCCTACAGGCCATCCAAACCATTGCCGACATCGAACCGATCGAAATCCGCTACCCGGTCGAGCAGTATCCGGCCAAGATTGTCAGCTTCAACCTGGACAAGAACCCGATTGCCGAAGGCACGCTGCTGGGGATCAAAGGCCAATACCTGATCTTCGACACCGGCGTTATCAATATTCGCAAGTACACGGCCTACCAGCTCGCCGTGCATCAGTAGAAGGATGCCCACCATGCGCACCGAACAACCCAAGATGATCTACCTCAAGGACTATCAGGCGCCGGACTACCTGATCGACGAGACGCACCTGACCTTCGAGTTGTTCGAGGACCACAGCCTGGTCCACGCGCAGTTGGTGATGCGCCGCAATCCCGAGCGCGGCGCCGGCCTGCCGCCGCTGGTTTTAGATGGCCAGCACCTGGAGCTGTTGAGCGTCAATTTGGGTGACAAGGAACTGACCGAGGCTGACTACCAGCTGACCGACAGCCACCTGACCCTGCACCCGACCCACGACAGCTTCACGCTCGACACCAGCGTGCGCATCCACCCGGAAACCAATACCGCGTTGGAAGGCCTGTACAAATCCGGCGGCATGTTCTGCACCCAATGCGAAGCCGAAGGCTTTCGCAAGATCACCTACTACCTCGACCGCCCGGACGTGATGAGCCGGTTCACCACCACGGTGATCGCCGAACAGCACAGCTACCCGGTGCTGCTCTCCAACGGCAACCCGATCGCCAGCGGCCCCGGTGAAGACGGCCGTCACTGGGCGACCTGGGAAGATCCGTTCAAGAAACCCGCGTACCTGTTCGCCCTGGTGGCCGGCGACCTGTGGTGCGTCGAAGACAGCTTCACCACCATGACCCAGCGGGAAGTGGCGCTGCGCATCTACGTCGAGCCGGAAAATATCGACAAGTGCCAGCACGCCATGACCAGCCTGAAAAAATCCATGCGCTGGGACGAAGAAACCTACGGCCGCGAGTACGACCTCGACATCTTTATGATCGTGGCGGTCAATGACTTCAACATGGGCGCCATGGAGAACAAGGGCCTCAATATCTTCAACTCCAGCGCCGTGCTGGCCCGCGCCGAGACCGCCACCGACGCCGCGCACCAGCGGGTCGAAGCGATTGTCGCCCACGAGTACTTCCACAACTGGTCGGGCAACCGCGTGACCTGCCGCGACTGGTTCCAGTTGTCGCTCAAGGAAGGTTTCACGGTGTTCCGTGACTCGGGCTTCTCCGCCGACATGAACTCGGCCACGGTCAAGCGCATCCAGGATGTGGCCTACCTGCGCACTCACCAGTTCGCCGAAGACGCCGGCCCCATGGCCCACGCCGTGCGCCCGGACAGCTTTATCGAGATTTCCAACTTCTACACCCTGACCGTGTATGAAAAGGGTTCGGAAGTAGTCGGCATGATCCACACCTTGCTCGGGGCCGAAGGCTTCCGCAAAGGCAGTGACCTGTACTTCGAACGCCACGACGGCCAAGCCGTGACCTGCGATGACTTCATCAAGGCCATGGAAGACGCCAACAACGTGGACCTCAGCCAGTTCAAACGCTGGTACAGCCAGGCCGGCACGCCGCGCCTGGCGGTGAGCGAGTCCTACGATGCTGCCGCCAACACCTACAGCCTGACGTTCCGCCAGAGCTGCCCGCCGACTCCGGACAAGATGGAAAAACTGCCCTTCGTGATCCCGGTGGCACTGGGCTTGCTGGACGGCAAGGGCGCCGACCTGCCGCTGCGCCTGGCGGGCGAGGCCGCAGCCGCTGGCACCTCCCGCGTGCTGTCGGTGACGCAAGCCGAGCAGACCTTCACCTTCGTCGATATCCCAGAGCAGCCATTGCCATCGCTGCTGCGCGGCTTCTCGGCGCCGGTGAAGCTGAGCTTCCCCTACAGCCGTGATCAACTGATGTTCCTGATGCAGCACGACAGCGACGGCTTCAACCGTTGGGATGCCGGGCAGCAACTGTCGGTGCAGGTGTTGCAGGAGCTGATCGGCCAGCATCAGGCCGGGCAGCCGCTGCAGTTGGATCAGCGTCTGATTGACGCGCTGCGCACGGTGCTGACGGACGAAACCCTCGACCAGGCCATGGTCGCGGAAATGCTCTCGTTGCCGAGCGAAGCCTATCTCACCGAGATCAGCGATGTGGCGGACGTGGACGCCATCCATGCCGCCCGCGAATTTGCGCGCAAGCAACTGGCCGACCACTTGTTCGACACCCTGTGGCTGCGTTATCAGGCCAATCGCGAATTGTCGCGCCAGACCCCTTATGTGGCCTCGGCCGAACACTTTGCGCGACGCGCCTTGCAGAACATTGCGCTGTCCTACCTGATGCTCAGCGCCAAGTCCGAAGTGCTGGCGGCAACCCTGGAACAGTTCGACGCCTGCGACAACATGACTGAGCGGCTGACGGCGTTGGCGGTGCTGGTCAACTCGCCGTTCGAGGCGGAAAAAGCCCAGGCGCTGGCGGTGTTCGCCGAGAATTTCAAGGACAACCCGCTGGTCATGGACCAGTGGTTCAGCGTGCAGGCGGGCAGCACACTGCCGGGCGGGCTGGCGCGGGTCAAGGCGTTGATGGAGCACCCGGCTTTCACGATCAAAAACCCGAACAAGGTGCGTGCGCTGATCGGCGCCTTTGCCGGGCAGAACCTGATCAACTTCCACGCCGCGGACGGTTCCGGTTACCGCTTCCTGGCGGACCTGGTGATCCAGTTGAACGTCCTCAACCCTCAAATCGCGGCGCGCCAATTGGCACCGCTGACCCGCTGGCGCAAGTACGACAGCGCGCGCCAGGCGCTGATGAAGGCCGAGCTGGAGCGCATCCTCGCGTCCGGCGAGTTGTCCAGCGATGTGTACGAAGTGGTCAGCAAGAGCCTGGCGTAAGGGGCCGGCGCGTTGTCATCCCCGTTCGCTCACCCCTTAATGAGATGAGCAGGCTTTTTTTGTGGTGAGCGGGCTTGCCCCGCGCCGGGCTGCGAAGCAGCCCTATCAAAACACCGCAACACCTCAGCAAACCGCAGGCATTTGCTACTGACAAGTTCTGTCAGTAGCAGGTGCTAAACTGCGGCATCTTTTCCCGCCTGAGTCATCAACTTGTCCCGCACCACTCGTTTACTGACCTTGCTGCAGGCTCTGCGTGGGCGCAAGCGCCCAGTGACGGCGGCCGCGCTGGCGGCGCAGTTGGAGGTATCCGAGCGCACGCTGTACCGCGACATCGCTGAGTTGACCGCACTGGGCGCGCCGATTTTCGGCGAGGCCGGGGTAGGGTACGTGTTGCGCAGCGGCCTGTTCTTGCCGCCCTTGATGCTCAACGCCGAGGAAACCGAGGCGATCGTGCTGGGTTTGCGCTATGTGGATCAGCGTGGCGATGACGTGCTCAGTCGCGCCGCCGCCAACGCCTTGGCGAAAATCGCCGATGTGCTGGACCCTGCCGCTCAAGAAGCCTTGCGCAACCCGACCCTGTTGCCGGGCCCGCCGGGGTTCGGCTATCCGGAAAACCGCGTGCCGCTCAATGTGTTTCGCGGGGCGATCAGCCAGCAGAGCAAGCTGCACATCGATTACGCGGACGCCAGTCAAACCCAGAGCCAGCGCCTGATCTGGCCGCTGGCCCTGGGTTTTCTGAATGAGGTGCGGGTGGTCGTCGCCTGGTGCGAGTTACGCGGCGCCTATCGCACCTTTCGCACCGACCGCGTGGCCAGCGCCGAGGCCCGTGGCGAACGCTATCCGGGCCGCCGCAGTGACTGGTTGCGGGCCTGGCGCAAGCTGATGGAGCAGGATGAAAGCGGCCGTTTCACTCCTGACAAAAACTGACACAACGCTGGCTTAGCATGGCCTTACAAAATCAACCGACAGGAGTTGTGCCATGCCCCTTACCGAACTGGCCCCGGCTATCGCCACCTATATCGAAGCGACCAATAGCCGCGACACCTCAGCGGTGGCCCAATGTTTTGCCGAAGACGCCAACGTGTTCGATGAAGGCCAGCATCAGGTCGGCACCGCCGCCATTGCGCGCTGGATGGAGGACACGGCCCAGCGCTACCAGCCGCGGGTCGAGGTACTTAAGGTGCAGCATCGCACGGGGAAGGTGCTGGTCAGCAACGTGGTAACCGGTAATTTTCCGGGCAGCCCGCTGGAGTTGCGCTACACCTTTCGCTTGAATGAGCAGGGCAAGATTTCACGCCTGGATATTTCCGTGTAGGTCATACTGGCGGGCATGACTTTCGACTCGCCTCTAGCGGCCTACCAACACGCCATCACCCAGCAGGGCTTTGTGACCGACGCCGCCCAGCGCCGCGCGGTCGATGCCCTGCAAGCCTGCCATCAGGCCCTGCATCAGGGCCGCGCGCCGATCAACGGGGTTTACTTATGGGGCCCTGTGGGGCGCGGTAAAACCTGGCTGATGGACCAGTTCTATCAAAGCCTGCGTGTCCCCGCGCGGCGCCAGCATTTTCATCACTTTATGGGCTGGGTGCATCAGCGTCTGTTCCAATTGAGTGGCACACCCGACCCGTTGCAGGCTCTGGCGCATGAACTGAGTCGTGAGGTGCGAGTACTGTGCTTCGATGAATTGTTCGTCAACGATATCGGCGATGCGATCATCCTGGGCCGCTTGTTCCAGGTCATGTTCGAGGCGGGTGTGGTGATGGTCTGCACCTCCAACCAGCCGCCCGATCAGTTGTATGCCGAGGGTTTCAACCGCGAGCGCTTCCTGCCGGGCATCGCCGCACTCAAGCGGCATATGCAGGTGGTGGCGGTGGACGGTGACGAGGATCACCGTCTGCACCCCGGCGTCGGCCTGCAGCGTTACTGGGTCAACCAGCCGGAGGCGCTGGCCGAGGTATTTGGACGTCTGGCCGCAGGGCAGGCGGTGGTCAGTGGGCTGATTAACGTCGGGCATCGCCGCATCGTCGCGGTGCGCGCCAGCGACCGTGTGCTGTGGTGCCGTTACGCCGATCTGTGCGAACAACCCTTGGCGGCGATGGATTTTATGCTGCTGTGCGATCGCTACAGCGCGATCCTGCTCGGCGAAGTCCCTGAGTTGAGTGCCCGCAAGCGGCCTGGCCGGATTGCCCGTGGCACCGAAGATGCGGCCCAGCGCGTGCTGGCCGGTGATCGCGAACTGCCGGCGTTGTCGGTGCACGATGACAGCGTGCGGCGTTTTATCGCCCTGGTGGATGAATGCTACGACCGCAAGGTGCCGCTGTTCATCGAGGCCCGCGTCCCGTTGGAGCGCCTTTACACCGAGGGCTACCTGGAATTTCCGTTCCGTCGAACCTTGAGCCGCTTGCGGGAAATGCAGCTACAGCGTTTCGGCGCGACCTCGTAGGAAAAGCCCCCGAAACCGCCCGGCAGACGCTTTTGATGGGTAAAACCTTCGCGCTTTCATGCGCGGATTTGTAGTTAATCTCCTTCATCTGCGGCTGACGCCGTGCGTACAATCGTGCCTCTCAAAGGGAGCTGATTCCCTTGTTGTTGCTATCGAGGACGGAAATGGACACCCCTGACATCCTGGTGCTGCAAGCCAGCTACACCAATCCCGTGCATGCCGAGGCGATCGCCACGTTACTCAACCATTACGCCGAAGACCCCATGGGTGGCGGCCATGGCCTGCCAGCTGACTTGCTGGAGCAACTGCCGGCGGAACTGGCCAAGCGGCCCCATGCATTCAGCGTGCTGGCATTTGTCGGCGGCGAGCCCGCAGGGTTGATCAACTGTTTTGAAGGGTTCTCCACGTTTGCCTGCCGACCGTTGGTCAATGTGCATGATGTGGCGGTGATGGAGCGTTTTCGCGGGTTGGGGTTGAGTCAGAAAATGCTGCAGAAGGTCGAGGAAATCGCCCGCCAGCGTGGCTGCTGCAAGATCACCCTGGAAGTACTTGAAGGCAATGCAGTGGCGCAGGCGGCTTATCGCAAGTTCGGCTTTGATGATGCGGTGTTTGATCCGGCCCATGGCCGCATGCTGTTCTGGAATAAACCGCTGTAATAAAAAAGGCGCCATTGAATGGCGCCAAGTTAACCATTGCCAAAGGAGCGAAATGACAAAGGGAGCTGCGGATTAACGCCCGATTAAATTAACCCTTGGGTTGCTGTTCAATACCGGATTGTTCGACAGGCGTGTTCTTCAAGTCTCTACCGTCAGCAGCTGCGGTTTGTTGTTGCAGAGGGCCGTGAGTCTGTTCCTGAATAAAGGCGAAGTTGTTGTAGAACTCCTTCGAGCGCTCTGAACCGCCCTCGGCAAAGGCGGCGGCGGAGGTCAACGTCATCAGGCTGGCGAGCATCAGGGTGGAAAGTTTCATGGTGGTGTTCCCATTAAGTGTGATCGGTATTCGCTCGCTCCCTGATCGAATGGATGGGGCAACTATGGGGGCGTGTCATTAAGTGGGAATTAACCTGAGGCGCACCCGAAGTTAACTTTTTTATTAACTTCGGGCGTCGAGCTTAAAGCTTCCAGTCCAGGGCCAAGGTAACCGCGCGAGGGTCGCCCCAGTACACGCCGTTATAGAAACCGACGCGCTCGTAGTACTTTTGATCGAATAGATTGTTGATGTTCAACGATGCCGATAGATGCTCGTCGACTTGGTAGCGCGACATCAGGTTGACCACGGTGTAAGCCTGCTGCGTGATCTTGTCGCGGGTAGTGATCAGCTCGCCATCGGCATTCCGTTCCCCCGTGGGCCGATTACCGAAATCGTAAATCTCGCTCTGCCAATTCACCGCGCCGCCCACGGTAAGCTTGCGCCATGCGCCTGGCAGGCGATAAGCGCTGGACACCTTCAGCAGGTTCAGGGGCTGGCCGGTGTTGTTGCGTGTGCCCGCGCCGTTCACCGAGTGGGTGTAGGTGTAACCCGCCGTAAGGTTCCAGTCCGGCATGATCTCGCCGGCAACCTCCAGCTCGAAGCCGTTGACCTTGTTGCCTTTGCCGCCGGACTTATAGTACTCCTCGCCGGTGGCCGGGTTCGGCGCCACCGAGTAGTCGCGTTCCGCGACGTTATCCTGGGTGCTCCAGAAATACGCGGCGGCCAGGTTCACGCGCTCATTGAGCACGCTGCCCTTGAGGCCGACTTCATAGTTACTGCCCACCACTGGCTCCAGGTATTTCTTGTTGGCATCCCGCAGGCTTTGCGGTTTGAAGATATCGGTGTAGCTCGCGTAGACGGTGTACTCCGGCGTCAAGTCATAGAGCAGCCCGGCGTAGGGCGTCCACATATCGTTGTGGGTCTGGCGGGTCTTGTCGTTGGCGGTCAGTTGGTTGTTGGCATCGTAGCTCGGGGCCGCGCTTTCCAACTCCCAACTGCCGTAGCGACTGCCCAGTACGGCGTGCAGGCGCTCGGTCAGGCTCAGGCGCGTGGCCAGGTAACCGGCCTTTTGCTGTTTGCTGCTGTGTTCGCCCTTGAGGTCGGTGACCGTGTCGGTGAACTTGGGGATGCCGCCCATGTATTTCCAATCTTCAATGGTGTAGTAGCTGTCATCCAGGCGGCTGCGCATAAACGGCGACACGTCGCGCTGGGCCGCTTCGCCGTAGCCCATCATCAGTGCATGTTCGCGCCCCAGCAGCGCATAACTGCCGGCCAGGTTCAGGTCAACGGCTTCCATTCTCGAAGTGCCGCGCATGTGGCTGGCCCAGGCGCTCATGCCGCTGCGGTCGTCGTTGGGGAACCCCGCGCCGCCGTAGTACACCTTGCCGTCCGTGTCGCTCTGCCGATGGGTATAGGCGGCTTTCAGGTGCCAGTCGCCTGCCAGGCGATGATCCAGGGTCGCGAAGGTGGTTTTGTCGGTCAGCGGCCAGGAGCTCCAGTGCGCCGCCATATTGGTCGAGCGCGGCAGCCTGGCCTTTTCGCCCCGGCTGTTCCAGTAGGGCACGGTGCCCCAGGAGGTGCCCTGAACCTGCTTGTCCTGGTAATCGAACCCCACGGCCAACACGGTATCGTCTGACAGGTCACCTTCAAGAATGCCGTAGCCGACCGAGCGCTGCAGCGCATAGTTATCTCGGAACGACTGGCTGTCGCGGTAAGCCAGCACCGTGCGCCCGCGTAGGCGACCGTCGAACGCCAGCGGACCGCCGACGTCCAGGTAGCTGTAGTAATTGTCATGGCTGGCACCGCTGACGCCGGTTTTCGCCTGCCATTGGGCGGTAGGGCGCTTGCGCACCATGTTCACGGTGGCCGAAGGATCGCCCGCACCGGTGGTCAAGCCCGTTGCACCGCGCACCACTTCGATACGGTCGTAGATGATGGTGTCGGCGTCGGATTTCATATAGCCGAACGTATTGAGCATCCCGTCGATCTGGAAATTGCTGATGCCATAGCCACGGGAAGAGTAGGCCACTCGGTCGGAGTCGTTGTGCTGCACGTTGATGCCGGTGGTCTGGCGCAGCACGTCGGTCAAGGTATTGAGGTTGAAGTCGTCCATCTGCTGGCGAGTGATTACCGAGATCGACTGCGGAGTGTCCTTGACGGACAGGTTCAGGCGCGTGGCGGTGTTCATCGAGCCGGTGGTGTAGGACCCGGTGTGCTCGGTGGTGGCGCCGAGGCCATCCGCGGTGATGCTGGTGGCTTGCAACTCCAGCGGTGTTGGGTCGCTATCGGTTTCAGCCAGCAAGTCAGGACTCAGCAACACACCAAACACGCTGAGCGAAAAGGACATGGAACGGGTGAAAGGCGCGATCATCGCGGAAGACTCCTTGTCGTCTTTGCGGCCTTTTCGGTATGAAAAGGCCATGGCTCAAAGACGAAAGGAGCAGGGCAACTTTAGGCTTAAACGAGAATGATTGTTATCTTTCTGTTACAAGGCCGGTGTTTCCTGTAGCACCACTTCAGTGGCGGCGGCTTTCTTCGGTTTGATCAGGCTGAAGTCGATCAGCGGCTTTTGCTGGCGCTGATAGGGGTCGCCAATCAGCAGCGGGCGCGGTTTGAAGCTGTCACTCACCAGGCTTTTGCTGCGGTCCAACTCAGTGGAGCTCAACCCGGCCAGGTCGGCCCAGGTGTGAATCAACTGTGAGCTGCTGTAGGGCCGCTGCAGGTCGCCGGCAAAATTCCAGCTGTGGCTTTCGCGCCATTTCGGCGAGGCGTAGGCCATGAACGGAATGGTGTACATCGGCGCCGTCGGCTTGCCTTCATTACGGCCCAAAGTGCTGTGGCCGGCGGAGTCGAATACGTCTTCGCCATGGTCCGACAGGTACAGCAGGAAGCCGTTGGGATCGGTCTTGGCGTAGTCCTTGATCAGGCTCGACACCACGAAGTCGTTGTACAGCACCGCATTGTCGTAGCTGTTGTAGGTCGGCAACTGATCGTCGCTGATGCCCGCAGGCACACCTTCACGGTCGGTGAACTTGTCGAAGCTCGGCGGGTAACGGTACTGGTAGCTCATGTGCGTGCCCAGCAGGTGCACCACGATGAACTTACGCTCGGCCGGATCGGCCAGGGCCTTGGAAAACGGTGCTAATACATCGCCGTCGTACTGACGGGCGTTCTGGTTGCGGTTGTTGTTCAAGTACACCTGCTCGTCGGCCTGTTCGGAAAAGGTCGTGAGCATGGTGTTGCGCTTGGTCATGGTCTGCTGGTTGGTGATCCAGTAAGTCTTGTAGCCGGCCTGTTTCATCATGCTGACGATGGATGGCGTCTTGAGGTACAGGTCAGGGTTTTCTTCGTCGGCGAAGGTCAGCACCTGCTGCAACGCCTCGATGGTGTAGGGGCGTGGGGTGATGACATTGTCGAACACGGCCAATTGGTCGCGCAGCTTGTCCAGCTCTGGTGTGGTTGCGCGTGGATAGCCGTACAGGCTCATGCGCTGGCGGTTGGTCGATTCGCCGATGACCAGCACCAGTGTCGACGGCTGGCCGGCGGCGGCGTCCTTGAGGTTGGTCAGCGGCGGGATCTGGCTGGCGCTGTGCAGCATGCCCTGCATGTTGTCCAGTTGTTCGGTGTAACGGCGGTAGGCCACGATCATCTGCCAAGGCACGGCCGGCTCGATGCGGGTTTCGAAGCGGTCGATGCCGTCGGCCAGGGTCTCGCTACGGGCAATCTGCTTGACCAGCGGGTAGCCGACAATGGCCACCAGGATCGCGGTTGCCGCCAGCAACGCCTGGCCGCGCGGCAGGTAGACCGGGCGCACGCGGGTCCATAGGAAGATGGCTAAGGCAGTGTGAGCAATGAACGCCAGTACGATCCACCAGGCGAAGTACTGGGTGAGGTATTCACCGGCTTCGGAGATGTTCGACTCGAACATGATAAAGATGACGCTCTGGGAAAATTCCTGCTGATAAACGAAGAAATATCCCAGACTGGCCATGGAACAGGCCCACAGCACCACGCCGATCACGGCGGCGAGTACACGGGTCTGGCGTGGAAAGACCAGCATCGGCGCGAGCCACAGGGCGCTCATGAAAAAGGCTTGGCGAAACCCGCTGAAACCCGAGGTGCCGCTGAGTTGGATCAGCAGTTGGGTAATACCCGAGAAGTACCAGAAAAACAGGAACAGCCAGCCAAGGCCAGCCCAATCAAAGCCTTTCGCAGACTTAGTGCTGCGTTTGAACGTTGCCATCCGGCGCTCCAACCCAAGAGTTTTCCAGTTGACGCGCAGAGCTGCACGCAACACCGGCCACCCTGGTTTTAAGGGGCGGCCTTTGGGGGCGGGAGTATCGGGATGGGCGTGTGAAAACTTTGTGAGATTTTTGTAGGGGTTATCTTACAAAGCGGTGACAGGGCTTAGCAGAGTGCAGGTTGCGCGCCGGCCGGCTGATCCAGTTGAGCCTGGATGATGTACGAGCGCAGGCGCATGACTTCCTGCTGCAATTGTTCGCGCTCGTCTTTCAACTGACGCAACTCATCGCGACGGATATTGACGTAGAGAGTCTGGGGAGGGCGGGTCATCTGTGCTGTGCTCATTGCTTGCCTCGCAAATAGCCGGTGTGTCGCGGTGTGCCAGAACGCTTGAGTCGAGGTTCTCGGCATCAGTCGGAAGCAATTCTGAATTCTTTTTCACAGCAATGGAACTTTTTTATTTTTGGTGGTCGTGTGACTTTTACCGCGGTGATGGTGAAACGATGGCATCTTTTTTGGCATGAAACTACACGGATCCGCTCTGGACTAACCCTCATTAGCCTCATTGCGCTATAAACTATGTCACACATTTTTTAGTAGTTAGGAGCATCAGCACATGCAACTGGGGATTATCGGACTAGGCCGCATGGGCGGGAATATTGCACGGCGCCTGATGCTCAATGGGCATACCACCGTTGTTTACGACCGTAACGAAGCATTTGTCAAAGGCTTGAGCGAAGAGGGCGCCACTGGCGTTGCCGATCTCAAAGCCCTGGTCGCCGGGCTGCAGCAGCCTCGCGCCGTGTGGGTCATGTTGCCGGCGGGCGACCCCACCGAGAACACCATTCAAGAACTCAGTGAACTGCTGGACAGCGGCGACGTGATCATCGATGGCGGCAACACCAACTACAAGGATGACGTACGCCGCGCCAAGGCCCTGGCGGAAAAAGGTCTGCACTATGTCGACGTCGGCACGTCCGGCGGTGTCTGGGGCCTGGAACGCGGCTATTGCATGATGATTGGCGGCGATACCGAAACCGTGCAGCGTCTGGACCCGATTTTCGCCAGCCTGGCGCCAGGCCTGGGCACCATCCCGCGCACCAAGGACCGTTCCGCCGCCGCCGACCCGCGCGCCGAACACGGTTATATCCACGCTGGGCCGGCCGGTTCCGGGCACTTCGTCAAGATGATCCATAACGGCATCGAATACGGCATGATGCAGGCGTTCGCCGAGGGTTTCGACATTCTCAAAACCAAGAACTCGGAGAACTTGCCCGAAGATCAGCGTTTCGACCTGAATGTGGCCGATATCGCCGAAGTGTGGCGCCGTGGCAGCGTGGTGTCGTCGTGGTTGCTGGACTTGACCGCCGATGCCCTGGCCACCGACCCGAAACTCGACGGCTATTCCGGCTCCGTGGCCGACAGTGGCGAAGGCCGCTGGACCATCGAAGCGGCCATGGAACAAGCCGTGCCGGTGCCGGTGCTGTCCACCTCGTTGTTCGCCCGTTTCCGCTCGCGCCAGCAGAGCACTTACGGTGACAAGATGCTGTCGGCGATGCGCTTCGGCTTCGGTGGTCACGTGGAGACTTCCAAAAAATGACGGCTAACGGCAAAAAACTGAAGGCCGAACCCGCTCCACCTACCACTTTGTTCCTGTTTGGCGCCCATGGCGACTTGGTCAAGCGCCTGCTGATGCCGGCGCTGTACAACCTCAGTCGCGACGGGTTGATGGGCGACGGCTTGCGCATCGTCGGGGTGGACCACAACGCCATCAGCGATGCCGACTTCGCCAAGAAACTCGAAGATTTCATTCGCACCGAAGCCGCGAGCAAGGTCAAAGGCAATGCCGAGAACGCGCTGGACCCGCAGTTGTGGGCTCAGTTGGCCAAAGGCATCAGCTACGTCGAGGGCGACTTCCTCGACGACAGCACCTACACCGACATCGGCAAGAAAATCGCCGAGAGCGGCACCGGCAATGCGGTGTTCTACTTGGCCACCGCGCCGCGTTTTTTCAGCGAGGTGGTGCAGCGGTTGGGCAGCGCGGGCTTGTTGACGGAAACTGACCACGGTTTCCGTCGCGTGGTCATCGAAAAACCGTTCGGTTCCGATCTGGCCACCGCCGAAGCGTTGAACGCGTGCCTGCTCAAGGTGATGAGCGAGAAGCAGATCTACCGCATCGACCATTACCTGGGCAAAGAAACGGTACAGAACATCCTGATCAGCCGTTTCTCCAACGTGCTGTTCGAAGCGTTCTGGAACAATCACTACATCGATCATGTGCAAATCACCGCCGCCGAAACCGTCGGCGTGGAGACGCGGGGTAATTTCTTCGAAAAGACCGGCACGTTGCGGGATATGGTGCCCAACCACCTGTTCCAGCTGTTGGCCATGGTCGCCATGGAGCCGCCAGCGGCATTCGGCGCCGACGCGGTGCGCGGGGAAAAGGCCAAGGTGATTGGCGCGGTGCGCCCCTGGTCCCTGGAAGATGCACGGGCCAACTCGGTACGAGGCCAGTACACCGCTGGCGAGATCGGCGGCAAGGCATTGCCGGGTTACCGCGAAGAGGCCAACGTCGCGCCGGACAGCAGCACCGAGACCTTTGTGGCGCTCAAGGTGATGATCGACAACTGGCGCTGGGTCGGCGTGCCGTTCTACCTGCGCACCGGCAAGCGCATGAGTGTGCGCGATACCGAAATCGTGATCTGCTTCAAGCCGGCCCCCTATGCGCAGTTCCGCGACACCGACGTAGATGAACTCAAGCCTACCTACCTGAAAATCCAGATCCAGCCGAATGAAGGCATGTGGTTCGACCTGTTGGCGAAAAAGCCTGGGCCGACCCTGGATATGGCCAATATCCAACTGGGTTTCGCCTACAAGGACTTTTTCGAGATGCAACCGTCGACGGGGTACGAAACCCTGATCTACGACTGCATGACCGGCGACCAGACCTTGTTTCAGCGCGCCGACAACATCGAGAACGGCTGGCGCGCGGTGCAGCCATTCCTCGATGCGTGGAAGGAAGATGATGGCATCCAGACTTACAAGGCAGGTGAAGATGGTCCGGCGGCGGCTGACACGCTGCTGGCCCGGGATGGTCGTACCTGGCACACACTCGGATGAGTGATGCCGCGATCCAACCCATCCGTTTTATCCTCAGCGACGTGGATGGCACGTTGCTGCATCCTGACCACAGCCTCAGCCAACGCACGGCCGATGCGGTTCGTGCCTTGCGTGACGCCGGTGTGCTGTTCAGCCTGGCCAGCGGGCGACCGCCCAAGGCCATGTTGCACCTGATTGAAACGTTCGGTATCGATGTTCCGGTGGCGGGCTTCAATGGCGGTACGTTGATCCATCCGGACGGCAGGGTTTTGATAGCTCATCACCTGCCTGCTGAAGCCGCGCTGATCGCCTTGGCGCTGTTTTCGGCCGAGCCGGAGGTGGAAGTCTGGATGTTTGCCGATGGCGATTGGCTGCGCCGTGGTTCGCCCGGCCCGATGGAACCGCGGGAAACCGCTGGGCTGGGCTATGGGCCGCAGGTGGTGGAGAGTTTTGAGCCCTATCTGGATCGGGTCGACAAGATTGTCGCTGCCAGCCTTAACACGCAACTGCTGGTTGAACTGGAGGCACGTTTGCACCCCAAGGTCGAGGGGCTGGCGCAGGTCTCGCGGTCGCAGCCGGTTTATCTGGATGTGACGGCCATGTTGGCCAATAAAGGCGAGGCGTTAAAAACGTTGGCCGAGCATCTGGGCGTGGCGCTTGAGCACACTGCGGCCATCGGTGATGGCGGCAATGACCCGGCGATGTTTGAGGTGGCCGGGCTGGCGATTGCCATGGGCCAGGCGGAAGAAACCGTCAAACGTCGCGCCAATGTGGTTACGGGCACTAATATTGAAGACGGTGCCGCAGAAGCTTTCGAGCGGTTTATTCTGCCGTCACACGCAATACGCTAAGTTCGACGGCACAACTTACGATCACGGTTTGTACGGATCGAAAGTTGTGCCGTCGATTTATTTACTTAGGCATTGCCCAGGATTGCAACTGATAGCCGCTTTTATCCAGTTCGGCACGCGCCTGCAACAGCAGGTTTTCCAATTGCGCGGGATCGGTGTAGGCACTCGACGAGAGTTGCTTGCGGCCGATGCGGTTGTTGGTGCGGTCGACGACGCTGAGGCTGAGGGCGCCATTGCCATCGTGCCAGGCCACGCACTGAAAGGGCTGGAAGGCACGGTCTGCGATCAAAAGAGCTTCGTTGATGCGGAGCGGGGCGTTCATTGGGGTCTCTCTCTAAATGCCCAATCAAATGAGTGCCGTCGGTTGGGCGAGCCAGGCGGCGAGTTACTTGTACTGATGCGCGATGGCGGGGTGCGGGTCACATGTTAGAGCAACAAATTTCAACTTTCCGTGATTGAGGTCATGTAAGCGCCTGTTTTGAAAGCTGATTGAAAGTTTCAACAGTCGGCAACTTTTTAATCGCTGAAGCAAGAAGATGGCTTTTTGCCCCGACTTATAGCGAAACGGTACAAGGCGCGCGTCAATATCTTGCTAGGGTTAGCACCAGTCGTTACAACTGGTTGTTTCTAAATAACTTTAACGATTTTTGACGCCAAGGATCAGTCATGGGTGTGCCTCTCGTCCAACGCCGTTTGCTTGTGGTCGATCCGTGCGATGACTGCCATGGGCTGTTGCCCGGGCTGCGTACGGCGGGGTGGGAAGTGGACAGCTGTGCGCTGGAGGACGTGGGGGATCGCTCCTGCGATGTCGGCCTGCTGCGCTTGCAGCCCGAACACCTGAAGAGGCCCGAAGCGGTCAAGGAGCTGATCGGCCGCAGCGGCACTGAATGGATTGCCGTGCTCAGCCAGGATGTACTGCGCTTGCAGAATGTCGGCGACTTCGTTTGCGAGTGGTTTTTCGACTTCCATACGTTGCCGTTTGACGTCTCGCGGGTGCAGGTCACTCTGGGACGCGCATTCGGCATGGCGCGCTTGCGCGGTAAAGGCCACACACCGGTGGATGAGGGGCACGAACTGCTGGGCGATAGCCGGCCCATTCGTGAACTGCGCAAACTATTATCCAAGCTGGCGCCGACGGAGTCCCCCGTCTTGATTCGCGGTGACAGCGGCACTGGCAAGGAGCTGGTGGCCAAGACCCTGCATCGTCAGTCCCAGCGCCATGCCAAGCCTTTCGTGGCGATCAACTGCGGTGCCATCCCTGAACACCTGATCCAGTCCGAACTGTTCGGCCATGAGAAAGGTGCGTTTACCGGCGCGCACCAGCGCAAGATCGGGCGTATCGAAGCGGCAAACGGCGGCACGCTGTTTCTCGATGAGATCGGCGACCTGCCGATGGAGCTGCAGGCCAACCTGCTGCGGTTTTTGCAGGAGAAGCACATCGAGCGCGTCGGCGGCAGCCAGCCGATCCCGGTGGATGTACGTGTGCTGGCGGCGACCCACGTCAATCTTGAAGCGGCGGTGGCCAAGGGCGCCTTCCGCGAGGATTTGTACTACCGCCTCAATGTGCTGCAGGTGGTCACCGCGCCGTTGCGCGAGCGCCATGGTGACGTGGCGATGTTGGCCAACCACTTTGCGCGTTTCTACAGCCAGGAAACCGGACGCCGCCCGCGCAGTTTCAGCGAAGATGCCCTGGCGGCCATGGCGCAGCATCCGTGGCCCGGCAATGTGCGCGAGTTGGCCAACCGCGTGCGCCGTGGCCTAGTGCTCGCCGAAGGGCGCCAGATCGAAGCCGTTGATCTGGGATTGCAGAGCGAGCAGGCAATCGCGCCACCCTTGGCTACACTCGAAGACTACAAGCACCGTGCCGAACGTCAGGCGCTGTGCGATGTGCTCAACCGTCATAGCGACAACTTGAGTGTCGCTGCCCGTGTGCTCGGCGTGTCCCGGCCTACGTTCTATCGGTTGCTGCACAAACACCAGATCCGCTAGGGCGGGTAAACCGAAAAGCCCCGCAACGACCCTTATCGTTGCGGGGCTTTTCCTTGTGCATCTGGTTAGAAGTAGTAAGGGAATTTCAGGCTGAAGGTGAAGTCCGGCGCGTCGTCGGTCATACCGATCGCCAGGTTCGGCACGATCGTCAGGTTATCCGAGGCGGCAATGGTCATGCCCACGTTGAAGTAGCCGGCGTTGGCATCGCTGGAGACCACCGATTGCCAGTCCCCGCCATTGGGTTTGAGGCGACTTTTACGCTGGACCAGGTCAGACACCGAAAACGACATACTCATTTTCTCATTCAGCGCGAACGCTACGCCCATGCCGACCTGGAAGCTGTCACCCAGGCTGACCTTGCCGCCGACCTTCTGGTTGACGTCGCTGCTGATGTCGTCGAACGAATCTTCGAAGTTGTGGGTGTAGGACAACGAGCCAAACAGCACGGCCGGATCGAAGGTCTTGACCAGGGAGATGCCCGGCGTGATCGACCAGACCCCGTTGCCGGTGGGCAGGCTTTCAGGTACGAACAAGTTGTCGTTGCCGGGTTGGTTGATGAGCTTGATGCCGAACGGTTCCTTGCCCGTCGGCGCCTTGACCCGCACCGACACCACCGCATCCGGCAAGGTGGGGGTCTCGTCGAGGAACTTGTAAGCCACACCGAAGTTGACGTCGCCGATGGTCGGGTCGCGGGTCACCGATGCTTCCGATGTTGCCGTGCCGTTGTTGCCTGCACCGGCTGACTGGTATGTCGATTCGCGGTACACCACCGGCACGTTGACGTCGAACTGCCAGCGGTTGTCGAGGTTGTAGCGGCCGGTCAGGTCCAGGGTCCAGTTGTCCGACTTGATGCGGTCGAGGTTGATATTGCCGAGGAAAATCGAGTCCAGCGCCAGGAACCCATTGAGGGTCAGTTGGCGCGCGTCGTAGCGGGCGTAGGTCACGCCGGTTTCGAAGCTGAACTTGCCATTGCCGAAGAAGCCACTGGCTTCGTTATAAAGGTTGCTGACACTTTGCGCAGGCGCCGAGTCGTCCTTGAGGGACTGCCCATAGGAACTGCCGCCGCCCGCGCCACCGGAGGCCGCAGCGGCGCCAGTGCCGGCCACGGTGGTGCCGCCTTTCTGGAAGTCGGCGGGGGATTTGGCCAGGCGTTTGGGCGCCGGCGTCGCCGGTTGATCCTCGACCTGACGCACTCGCTGTTCCAGCACCGCCAAGGCCTTTTGCTGCACTTCGTAACGTTGCTTGAGTTCCAGGAGTTCTTGCTTGAGTGTTTCGATATCGGCATCTGGCGCGGCATACAACACGGATGCGGGCAAGAGCGTACTTAAACAGACCACCGCACGAAGCGATAACGATCGATGCATGAAATAAGCCGTCCTTTTTTAATGCGTAAGTGTCGAGGGTCAGCGTAGTTCAATAACCGAGCGTACGTAGGCCTTTGAGTTGGTCCAGGTTGCAATTCAACGCCGGGTTGTTCAGCCCGTTATTGCCCATCACGACGTTAAGTTGAGTGATGTTGTTGACGAAGTTGGTATTGCCGGTCAAGACAGTGCCTTGCAGCACAGTGCCACCGCCAATCTGCTGCAGGCTGTTGCCTTGGTTATGGTTGGCCTGGATCGCCATTTGCAGGCCGCCGTTATTGGCCGACACGCTCACTTTGCCGGCCGCGCTGTCACCGGTCACGGTGCCGCCGGCCACCAGTACTTGCCCCGATTGCGCGAGATTGGCCGGCGCCAGGCCGTCCTGACTCACGGTGATCCCGACATTGTTGTACGCGGTGTTGCCGTCGCCGGCCGCGCGCACGCTTTGCGTCACACCCTGGCCGCTGCCCAGACCGGCGCCGCCGACGACATTGCCGGTACCGGTGCTCTGGCCGGTGCCGCTGCCCGCCGAGCCGGTGGTCTGCACATAAAATTGCGGGGTGATCGTGGTTTTATCGACCTGCATGCTGGCTTTGCCGGTGATGCTGTCGCCCATGGCATTGGTCCAGGTGCTGCTCATCACGATACCGAAGCTGATGATGCGCCCCGGCATTACATAACGACCGCGCAGGTCGGCCATTTCCGAGTCTTTCAATTCGATCGGTTTGAAACCCGATGAAGCATAAGCGGGCATTGCGGCTGCCAGACACAAAACCGTCAGCCAACGGGAAGTGTTCATCTTCTGCTCCTGGAGCATCCTGGCCCCTTATGGCGCTTCTTATTAAAAGAAGTCGCTCTGGATAAAACCGAAATCCATCAATTCGGCGTCGCCCACGGGCCTGAACTCATTCAACTGGTTCTTGGCGGTCAGGGGCGTAGGAGGGGCGAGCAAGGCGTTGGTCTTGTCGTAACCCTCACCCAATACGGCGAATACGATGCCATTCCAGCCTTTGACGAAGTCGTCGCGGGTGTAGCGCTTATGGCCCAGCACCGGGTCGCCGATGTAGACCCAGTCTTTGTCGGCACGCTGCATCACCACGAAGTGCTTGTAACCACGGATTTCCAGCAGCACCACGACCGGGATCTTTACGGTCAGCAGGGTTTCCGGCGAGATCTTGTAGCCCCGCGCCCGCATGCCGATGCTTTCCAGGTAGCGCTTCATGTCCAGCATGGAAAAGCCCTGGGTGCGCACCAGGTCCTGATCGGCGTTGATCAGCATGCCTTTGATCACATGGTCTTCGTCGACGTCCAGCCAATAGCCCTGACGCAGGATGGTGGCGAGGGCGGCGGCGCCGCAGCTGAAATCGGTTTTCTGTTCCACCAGGTTGGCGAACCGGCGTTCGCGGATACTCTCGACCTTCTTGTAGATCACTGCACCGCCAGGCATGGCGGAGATCGCCATGGTGCCTGCCCAGGTCGGGCCGGTGAGGAGCATCAGCAGGGTGAGGGTCGCGAGGCGCATGATCGAAGGCCGGGTGGACACTGGAATAGGAAAGGGCCTTGTTGCCAAGGCCCCGTTGGATCAGAAGCGCACGCCGCTGGCGCAGGTGGTGCAACCTTGGCTGATTGACAGGGCGTTGCCGGCCATGTTGCCCTGACCTGCTTGCAGGGTATTGCCTACGTTGCCGGAGTTGCCGTTGACCGAGCTGTCCAGGCTGGCGTTGTTGGACACGTACTGAGGCTTGCCGCCATAGCCATGACCATAGCCGTGGCTGGTTGCGGCGGTGCTGAGGTAGCTGTTGCCAAGGGAGTTTTGCACGGTGCTGGCGGTGGCTACGATGCTTTTGCCATCGGCAGTGACGATCGCCACGCTGTTTGCAGCTTGGTTGGCCTGGCCGGCCTGACCGATGTTACCCACGTTGCCGGAGTTACCGTTAACCGAGCCGTCCAGAGACGCGTTGTTCTGGGTGCCTTTGGTGACGAATGTGTTCAGCACGCTGTTCTGAGTCACGTCGGTCCCACCGAATACGGTGGCAGCATCGCCGCTGGCGCTGGCGATGGCGACACTGTTCTGAGCCTCCTGACCATCGCCGGCTTGCGTGATGTTGCCTACGTTACCGGTGTTGCGGTTGACCGAACCATCGGCGGAGGCGTTGTTTTCTGTCTTAGTGTTGTCGAACCGGTTGCCAACGCTGTTTTGTTCGCCGCTTACTGCAGCGGCAATAGTGCCGGTAGGCTGAGGCGCAGGGTGCCAGCTACCTGCTTGAGCAGCAGCAGCCATGAGTGCGGCGAGAGCGAAAACCAGAGGTTTCAGAGCCATTTGAGGTTTCATGGTGTTTCTCCTTGCTTCTATTAGTTGGTTAAGTGTTGGTACGGTCTTGCGAGTACTACCAAGTCGTTACTTGATAGTGATGCCCAGGGTGTTAGCCATTCGGTTCCCCACCCCGGCACTCTGGTTCACCTGAATCACTCCTCGGCTGCCTGTGAAGGCCTGGTCGCTGGTAACGACCAGGCGGCTGCCAGTGGTGGGGGTGAGCCCTGAGTCGGTTAATTGCGTCGTGTTCTGTTGCAACAAGACGCTGTCGTCGATGCTTTGCGGGCCAGGGTTGAGGCTGATCCGCACGGCGTTAACAGTTTGGTTATTGGCCCCAGCGGCTTGGTTGACGCCCAACATGCCGTTGCCATTGGTAAAAGAAGCGCCCTGAATCGCGGCCTTGGCATTCAGAGACGGATCGACCTGACCGTCGAGCCGTTGGATATTCACCGTGGTGGCCTGGCCGCCGAGCGCGATGGCACGGTTGTTGGCTTGTTGCTGCTGATTGCCTGCCGCTTGGTTGATCGAAAGGTTGCCGCGGTAGTCTTTGCCGCTGTTGTTGATCACAGCGTTGTTGTCGGCCATGGCCGAGGCACTCCCCAGCAGGGCGAGCAAGAGCAAGCTACGGTTCATTATTTGCCCCCCATCATGTTGCCGAGGTTATTCAGAGGGGCCATGCCGCGTTGGATCGAGTTACTGATCTGTCCACCCATGCTGCTGCCGCTGCCATGCCCGGCGGTGGCGCCGGTGCCGAGGGTCGACATGCTGTTCTGCGTGGCATGCACGCCGGTCAACGTGCTATCGATCTGGCTGGCGCGGGCGAAACTTGAACCGCTGCTGACACCGCCGATAGCCAGGTCACTGAGCTCGCCGGTGGCGCCAAGAACTTCTTGGGTGGGATTGGCATTGGCAGTGGTGGGGTAGGGGTCTTTACCGAATGCGGCGCGACCGTACATGTGTGCCTGTACGTTGCGGCCCGTCACGATCACACCATCACCGGCAAAGGTTGGCGCACTGATGCCGAGGCTGAGTACACAGCTGGTCAGCAGTACCTTCATCGAGTGTTGTGTGAGTGTGTTCACGGCGGCATATCCTTATTCTCAGCACTGACCCTAAACAGTGCTGTGAGGGATAGAGCAGATGCCGTGCCGCTTTTTGAATTGTCTTAATATTCAATGGCTTGTGAATAACTGGCGGCGCGTCGACGCTGCCGGTGTCTCAGCGCTGAAACACCTGCCCTTCAAGCGCGTGTAGCCCGCTGTGCCACAAACGATTCACCCCTGTGTATCACCGGCGTAACACCGCGCATGACAAAATCATGAACCCACGGTGTACACGGGCTTCAGGGCAGGCAGGTGTTTCAAAAATGGACACTGCGGGCGCGAACAGGCCCGCATGAATGGGCCGGGCTCAGCCTTTAGGATTTTTACGCGGGATGGAATTGAGAACGGGGTTGCCGTCCTGGTTCTGCGTCAGATAGACCGGCAGTACCTTGGGCAGCGAGGGGATGAGGTTATTGACCTCGGTGAGGTTGTAGATGCCGCCGATTCGAATCGCCCCGGTGCTGGCGTCGGCCAGCATCACCGGTTTGCTCAAGTAGCGGTTGATCAGCGGTAACGCGTCGACCAAGGCCAGGTTGTCGAGGATCAGCTTGCCCTGGCGCCAGGCCAGTGCGCTGTCATTCGGGCTGAACGGCCTCACGCGCGGAGTGGCATCGCCCGCCTGGTAGCTGGCCTGCATGCCCGGAGTCAGGGGCACGCTGCCATGCGTGGCATCGCTGGCGATCTGCACCGAGCCTTCGAGCAGCATCACGCGGACCTGATCGCCGTATTTCCACACATTGAATTGGGTGCCCGTCACGCGCACCTGGCCTTCACCGGCGCGCACCACAAACGGGTGAGCGCTGTCGTGGCTGACACTGAAAAACGCCTCGCCTTTCTTCAGCGTGACGCGGCGCTGATCCTTGTAGTTGCTATAGACCAGTTCGGTGCCCAGGTTCAGCTCTACCTGGCTGCCATCGCTCAAGGTCACCTGACGCAAGCCCTGGGTCGCCTCGAAACGTTCATAGGAATTGGGCAGCCACCCGGCCTGCCACCCGGTGAACGCGGCCAGCGGCAGGGCCGCCAGGCATAGCGCCGCCGCCACGGCATAACGACGTACGCGGGGGCGCGGTTTGAACGCCAATACCGGCGCGGCGGGCGCGGTGCGTGGCAAGTGATCGGCGACGTCCCAGATTTCCAGCATCGCGGCGTATTCAAAGGCATGCAGGGGATGGGCGTCATGCCATTGTTGAAAAGCCTGACGTTCAGCCGGTGTGCAATCACTTGCATGCATGCGCATGCACCAGTGCGCTGCGGCATCGGTGATGGTGTCGTATTCGGCTTCTGAAACAGACTTTTCGGTCATTTACGCATCCTGATTTCCCACATTCTAACCTCCGCGGGCCAATGGGGAGAACAGCCATCATGGCGATTGCACATCAATTGGAACTTATTCTTATTTGCCAGTACCTAAAAATTTCAGGACACGCGTCCGTTATCCCCACTATGGAGTTCCGTTATGTTGAAGAAAACCTTAGTCGCCCTGTGTGCAACCTCCGCGCTGCTCAGTGCCGGTGCCGCCCTGGCCGATAAGCCGGGCGCAGGCTGGATCACTATCGAAAAGGCCATCGAAGTGGCCAAGACCAAGGCCGGCTACGTTGAAGTCTATGCCGCCGAAGCCGACGATAACGGCTACTGGGAAGTCAAAGGGCGCAAGTCCGACGGCACTGTGTATGAAGCACGCATCGACGGCGCCTCGGGCAATATCCTGCGTGACCAGAAAGACTGACGTCTCGCGCCGGGAGCCGGTTCAGGCTCCCGCATCCAATTCCCTGCCGAGCTGGCTGATCAGGTAAGTCACCGAATCGGCGTTGGCCAAAATCGTATCGATTCGCTTGTTGGCGTCACTCATAAACACCGCCCGGGCATCGTCCAGGGTTCGCGTCCCGGTAGTACTCAACACCTTGTCCTTTTGCGGCGAAGTCCCACGACTGGCTCCAAAGTCTTCCCATTGCTGGGTGAACTCGTCCCACGTTCTGAACAGCATGGTGGCCGGGGTGAGTGTGGAGAGCGCGGTATCGCGCAAGTCGGCCAGATCCGTGTGCATTCGCCTGGCGCCACTGATGTTGAGGTTAATCAGGTCGTGGAACGGCCGCATGCTGTCCAGGTACGCCAGGTCTTCAGTCAAGGACTTGAGGTGGGTGATCTCGTGAATCAACGTGGTGGCGCGGGCATGGGCAGAGATGTTGAAGGGTGTCGTGAGGCGATTCTGATAGATGTCCAGCGGCGGATCGAAAAAGCGGTCGACCAGGTAGATTTTCTGTTCCCGGTCCTCGGGTAGCACGAAGGCGAAAGTGTTTTGCGGGCTGTAGCGATGGGTGCCGCAGACGAAGCGCTGGGAGTCCGGGCCGACCAGGGTATGGTTGATCAGCTCATCGAGCACTTCGTCGACGCGTCGCTCAATTCGTTGCACCTGCTCGCCGGTCAGCGTAACCACGCCGAACAACTCACTGAAGAACCGTCCCAGCCGGCTGTCGGGTTCGCGCAGCGGCGCAAAGTGCAGCAGGTTGCGTTTGCAGGTCACCGCGTAATAGGTCGCGACGTTGAGCGCTTCGTCGATGCACTGGGCCTTCCAGCTCGACAGGGCGGCAATTTCGCGCATGCCTACCGCCTCGATATTGATAGCGTCGCGCTCCGCCGCCCAGGTTTGCATTTTGCCCGCGTAGCGGCTCAGGGTTTTGCCGTAGCGCGGATGATGGCGGTCCAGGTCCAGGGTCCATTCGCCCTGGGCGTTGGCTCGCACATAAGGGCCGTGCTGCTCGTCGCGGCTCAGGCGCCAGCGTTCCCCAGCTTTTCTCACCGAATAGACCTTTCCCGCCAATGGCACGAAATGCGTGCGCGTGTCGTTGTCGGTGTACACGAAGGGTGGCGCGCTGCGCTCCAGGTCGCTCAGGGCAACCTGGTGATTTTCGAAGGTTTGCAAGGCGGTTCGCCCAGGTGCGGTCAGGTCCAGCTCGTCCAGGCTGGCGGCCACGGGGGCAGGGGCATCTAGCCAGTCGTCAAAGGGCAGCGGTTGTTCGCTGGGTGGGGTTGGCGGCAGCCACTGGTCCAGCGCTTTGCGCAACGAGGCCAGTTCGGCCACGCCCGCGACAAAGGTTTTGAGCGAGTGCTGCCAGCGGTGTTCCTGTAAGTCTTCGGCCGATGTTTTGAACAGTTGGTAGCTGCGCCACACCGTCAGCGGGTAGGTCAGTTTGCCGGCCATAAATTGCAGGCCCTTGGGTATGCCCTTGCTCAACAGGCTGGTCACCGCGTCCCAATGGGTCTTGCCTGACGCGCAAAACTGGCCGGCCAGCATCTGCAGCAGCATCTGGGTATTGTCGTCGAACAGTCGGTTGAGCAGGTTGCCGGCGATGGGCGAGTCACCCAAGCGGATGTCCGAGAGATCCGGGCGCCAGCGCTCGTTCAGCAGATTGCGGTACGTGGCTTGATGGGGCGCTTGCAACTGCCCGAGCACCCATTCCTGTAGCGCGCCAGGGCTGGTGAATTCGTGCAGGAGCGCCGCCTCGCTGGGGAACTCTTTCAACAAATGTTTAGGGCTGTACGGTGCATACAGCACCAACGGCCCGGACGCGCCGGGCTTGGGGCCGATCAGGTAACAGCCCAATGCCTTGGCCTGACTGGCGCCGGCGGTGGCGATCAGCTCCAGCGGGCGGATCATCGCCGTAACCCCATGCACCGCCGCACGGGCCACGGCGTCGGGCATGTCGAAGACTTGCCGAATAAAACCCCAGGCCGTGGCGGACAGCCGTTCAGTGAGGGTTTGTTCATGGGCGTACTGCAACAATTGCCACGGCAGCTGCCGGCAGAATAGGCGGCGCCGCTCACGCGCGTCGTCGCTCTGCCCCTGGAGCAGGCCGCTCAACACTTGGCGGTACAGCGTTTTCAAATCCAGTTGTCGCACCAATTGCACGATGGCCGCGCCGTCGAGTGTCTCCGGCAGTGGGACGCTGGTGCGCGAGCGCGGGCGGATCGTCTCGGCGCGCAGATCGGGCAGGTGCCGCAACGCGAAATCCGTCAGGGTCTGGGTGTGGCCTTCGAGGTCGATACGCCCGGGAATCAGCACGTTATCCGGGTTGTACACCTGGCCTGGGAACCGCGCACCGAGCAGGGTTGAGAGGGTACTGAAGAGGTGTTCGCGCATCGGCACGATGCTGTGCAGATAGTCCCGTTCGTCAGGCGCACTGACGCGATATTGCTCAAGCAGCTCGGCCTGCAGGATCTGTTCGTGGGGCCGCGCCATGCCCAGCCAGACTGGCAGCGCTTGTTGGTGGATCAGGGCGCGCGCCAGGGTGATCGACCTGGGCAGATTGGACGGGGTTTGACGCCTGATCAGCCGGTCCATGCAGTCCTGGAAGCGCGTGGCGCTGAGCTCCATCGCCAGCACCTGGTCGATTTCGTCGCGGGTGAAGTCGCTGTAGCTCTGCTGACGGTTGTGCAGCAGGTGTTCGTCGATTCGCTGCAAGGGCCCCAGGCGACAGGCCTGGTGAGGGATGCGCCGCGACACCGGCAGGTTCTCCAGCAGGGGCAGACGCTGCACGGGGTTTTGCAAGCGCTGCTCGAGCCTGTCGCGCAGGGCCTGGATCGACGCGAACGCCTCATAGCCACGCCGTGGGGTCCACAGCAGGGCGGTGCCCGAGTGGATGGGGTCGATACCACCGCGCTCGGTCAGCACAAAGGCATTGGCCAGGGGCTGAGGCTCGGTAGCGGTGCCCAGGAACAGGCTCAGGCTGAACGCATCCGGGATAAACCCATTCAGGCCATGGCGGGTCAGCCGGCTCATGCCGTCGGCATTGAGGGCGCTGTCGAGTAACGCCAGGGCAGGGGGCGGCAGGCTATGGTCCAGGCGCCTCAATTCGGTTTCGCCGCGCAGCCCCTGCAACATGCCCTGGCTCAGGTGCGCCCGGTTATTCTCCAGCAGCAGGTGGGGCAGGGTACGCAGGTCCCGTTGCGCGAACGTGCTGAGCACCTCTTCGATGACGGCGTTGAAACTGTCGATGGTCAGGTTGTGCAACTGGTAGGCCACGCCGGCGCTCTGTTCCGTGTAGAACCAGGTCAGGGTCGACTCGGTGAGCCGATCGGCTTGCCCGGCCAAACGCGCGATAAAGTGCTCGACCATGCTCAATGACGTATGGGGCGCCCGCTCTTCGCGCTCTGCGGCGGGGGTGACATAGGTATTGATATAGACGTGCTCGGCCTTGAGATCGAGCAGACGCTTGGCCAACTCGGTGTCCAGCGCATGGGCGACCAGGCTGCGCAAGGTCGGCTGCCGATTACGTTCCAGCGCCATGGCTGAGGCCACCGCCTGCAAACGTTCCAGGCGCACCTTGGCCTTTTCCGATTGGACGGTGGTAGGGCGGCCATTGCCGCTGGTGATGGGGTGAAGGGTCCAGCGCCCATCGGCCTCCTGCTCCAGCAGCCGCGTGTCGAGCATGCTGCGCACGTCCAGTGCAGTGTCGAGCAGCGCGGCCAGGTCGATTACGCCGTTGCTGCGCCGATAGAGCCCCAAGGCATAGTCCAGATTGTCGGACTGCTTGGTGACAATATCCTCGATCATTGCCTGGAACACATCGCCCGCGATGGGTTTGCCGGTCACTTGGATATGTTCCATGCCCACGAACGCACTGCGTTCATCCACCGACAGAAAGTGCAGCAGTTCGTCCTCGTGTCCCGCCGTCCTGAGCATCTGCAACAAGGCATCTTTGAGGTCGCTCAGGTTTTTGAGTACCTGCAACCCCCGCGATTGCGTGTAGAGGTAGGCCTGGCTATCGCTGATCATCAGCGTGCTGGCCAGTTCCACATAATGTTGGAACGGGGCATGCACACGGACCTTTTCTATCCTCAGATGGCTGGCATAGGCGCTACGCGCCGCCTGGTCGGGAAGGAACAGCGCACGCAGGTCCTGGCTTTCCTGGCTGGACAGGACCAGGCCTTGCTGCTTGAACAGCAGGTCGGCGCGAAACTTGTCGCTCATGACCCGGGCAAAAAAACGCAGGCGCGACTGACCGCGGTTGAAATCTTCATTCCAGTAGGTTTGCAGCAGGCTGTTCAACAGCTTCGAGAGGATGCCGCTGGTCTGTTCGACCACACTGTCCCAGCGCTGGTGGTCCTGAGCCCTCTGTTGTGCGGTGTGTGCGCTGTCGTCATGGCCCACATTGAAATACGTGTGAGTCTGGTTCGCCGGCCAGGCTTGCTTGACGTAAAACTGCAGCAGCGCATCGCGCAATGACTCGGAGGCCACCCAGCGACTCTCCTCCATAGGCGTGGGCTGGGTGAAAAAATTCACCCGCGTGTCGCGCTGGTCCAGCCCCGGAAAGTAAGAGCGGGCCATGATGCCCAGCAGAGTGTCGAGCATGCCGCGCAGGTCGGTGAGCTTGCGCAGTTCCTCCAGCATCGTCGTGACGTTGTGTTGTTGGCCGGCCAGGATGGTTTGTTCCTGGTCTTGCATCACCGCGCCTGGAATCACCGTGCCCGTTGTCTTCAGGGGTTCTGTGCTGGGCAAGCCGTCGCGTTCGACAATCGCCAGAAATTGCAGGAGTTCGGCGCGCCGGCTTGGCTGCGTCAGGCGTTCATCCACCTCATGGAGCAGCGCGGCGCGGCTGTCGAACAGTTCCAGGCCGCCGTAGGGGGTAAACAGCACGGCTTTGTGGTCATCGGGTGTCGGGCTCATCATGAACACACCTGCCAGGGGCACGGGGGCGTGGTCGGGCCGGTTGACCGACAAGCGTTCGACGTGCATCGGGTAACGCTGCACGCTGGGGTCGATACGCGCGGTATGGGTGGCGTAGTACAGCGTGTGCAGCCAATCGAGGTCCCTGACCGAGAACCCGAGCGCGCGCTCGCGGGGCGTGGGGGTCTTGCGTTTGACGTTTTGCAGGAACTCATCGAAGAAATACGGGGGCGTGAGGTTCGCCATGGTGCGCTCTCCAGCAAGGCGGCGGGATGAGGCTTCACGGTAGGCGGCGCGGCGGCGCGGATGGCGGTAGATAACTGGGGGCGCCCGTTGACAGCAGGCACATGGGGCGTTGTTTAATCGAGCGTCTGGATTCTTGTTGTCTCTTCCAATTCTAAAATCGGAGCTACAGATGTCTGCCCAGTCCCCGATCGTCGACAGTCCCCATACCCTTATCGGCTTCACCGAACTGGTGGCGTTGCTGCACAGGGTGTTCGTCCAGCACGGCACGTCGCCGGAAGTGGCCGCGATCCTTGCGCACAATTGCGCCAGTGCCGAACGCGACGGAGCCCGTAGCCACGGCATCTTCCGTATCCCCGGTTACATCAGCACCCTGGCCAGCGGCTGGGTCGACGGCAAGGCCATTCCGGTGGTCACGGACGTGGCGTCCGGTTTTGTGCGGGTGGATGCCGGCAATGGGTTCGCGCAGCCGGCACTGGCGGCGGCCCGGCCACTGCTGGTGAGCAAGGCGCGCAGTGCCGGCATCGCCTTGCTGGCGATTCACAATTCTCATCACTTCGCGGCGCTGTGGCCGGATGTCGAGCCGTTCGCCGAAGAGGGGTTGGTGGCGCTGAGCGTGGTCAACAGCATGACCTGCGTGGTGCCCCACGGCGCCGATCGCCCGTTGTTCGGCACCAACCCTATTGCGTTCGCGGCGCCGCGCGCTGACGGCCCGCCGATTGTCTTCGACCTGGCCACCAGCGCCATCGCCCATGGCGACGTGCAGATCGCCGCGCGCAAGGGCGAACGTTTGCCGCCGGGCATGGGGGTGGACAGCCTCGGTCAGCCCACCACCGATCCCAAGGCCGTGCTGGAAGGCGGTGCGCTGTTGCCGTTCGGCGGGCACAAGGGCTCGGCGCTGTCGATGATGGTCGAGCTGCTGGCGGCGGCCCTGACCGGCGGGCACTTTTCCTTCGAATTCAACTGGGCCGATCACCCTGGCGCGCGTACGCCATGGACCGGGCAACTGTTGATTGTTATCGACCCGAGCAAAACCGCCGGGCAAAGCTTTGCCGAGCGCAGCCAGGAACTGGTGCGGCAGATGCATGCCGTAGGGTTGCGGCGGTTACCGGGGGATCGGCGCCATCGCACTCGGGCGAAGTCGCTGGGGCAGGGGGTTGAAGTGGAACTTCAGGCGTTGAATCAGTTGCGTGACTGGGCCAACTGACATTGAAACGCCGCTGCGTGGCAGCGGCGCGACGGGCGACGTTTAGTTGCGACGACCCAGCAACAGGCCAACCACCAGGCCAAAGCCCGCCGAGATGGCGACGGTCTGCCACGGGTGGCCACCGATATAGGTTTCGGTCGCGTCGACCATCGGTTGGGTGCGCTCACGTACGTTGGTCACGGAGTCCATGGCTTGTTTGAGCTTCAGGGCGACCTGCTCACGCAGGGTTTCTCCTTCTTCGCCCACCAGGTTGGCGCTGCTCTTGAGCAACTTGTCGGACTCTTCGATCAGCGCGGCGAGCTCACTGAAAGCTTGGTCCTTGATTTGGTCGGCGGCGGTTTGCGCGGCGGTTTTGCGGGCCATGGGGTGACTCCTTGCAAGTGAATGTAACAGTGAACAATGGAGTACCCGGCGCCCTTAAAAGTTGCTTTTTTTTTGCTGGGGCGCAGTGCCGGGCAAAATCCGAATCAGGAAATTTCGACCTACAGTGTAAGATGCCACCTATTTGTGCAGCAGGTAATTCAACATGAGCTTCAATCTCGCCAACAAGACCCTCGCCGAACGCGCCGAGCTGGAAGATGAAAAGTCGCGCCTCTACGACCTGTGGCAAACCAATCTGGGCAAGGCCAAGGGCGAAGCCGCGCGGTTGTTCGGCGAGCGCGCTAAGCGCAAGGGCAAATGGGCCGAGTGGGTCCGTGCGGAACTGGACGGCATGTCGCCGCCGGAGTTTTCCAACATGGTGCGCAGCGAAGTCAACAAACTGATGGCAGCAGCTAAGTAAAGCTCGCCACAATCGCTTCGCGGACTTTCAGCAACATCGGATCGAGCTGAGCCTGGGTGCGCCATCCCAGTTCCACCGGGTAGCGCGGCAGCGCCAACGGGCAGCTCAGCACGCGCAGGCCGGTCATCTCGGCAATGGCCTGCGCCGCATGCCCGGGGATGGTGGCAACGGCCTGGCTGCCTTTGAGTAGAAACGGCAGCGCGGCGAAGTGGCTGGTGGAGGCGCACACATGGCGGCTCAGCCCCTGTGCTGCCAGCCCCTCGTCGGTGATCCCGATAAACCCGCCGGACGACACCAGCACATGGGCGCGGCGCACAAACTCGTCCAGGTCGATGCCTTGCTGACCGGGCGCCAGGCTGTCCGGGTCCACCAGGCAGCGGTAATCCCCTTCGCCCAACACCTGTCGGCTTAACCGGCCCTGGGCAAACCCGCCGGCGGTGATCGCCAGGTCCAGTGTGCGGTCGAGCAGCGCGCCGGCGACAATCTGGCTATGGGTTTGGCGAAAGATCACGCGCAATTGCGGCAGGCGTTGTGCGATCTGCGTCATCAACCGACGGCCGTAGGCGATTTCAAAGTCATCGGACAAACCCACCACCACCGAACGCCCCTGGTACTGCTGATTGACCGGGTCGACCATGGCCAGGCTCTGGCGGCAACGGTCCAGTGCTTCACTGATCACCGGTTTGAGTTGGTTGGCCCGCAACGTCGGCGCCAGGCCGCGACCGGTGCGCACAAACAACGGGTCGCCGTACACCTGGCGCAAGCGCCGCAGCCCAGCGCTGATGGCCGATTGGGTCACGCCCAGGCGCAAGGCGGCGCGGCTGGCGCTGGACTCGTCATGGAGTGCTTCGAAGGTTTTGAGCAGGTTCAGATCGACCTGGGCGATATTCATTTGGCTCATATCATTCAGTACTGAAGTGGGCTTTATTCATGATCCGGGGTGGCGGGAGAATGGGCAACCCCCAGCCAATCATCGGAGTGAACGTTATGCCTATTTCTACCGTCGCGGCCTTGCAAATCGGCTCCCTACCGGGCGGCAAGGCCGACACCCTGGAACAGATCCTCGGTTATGAAGACCAGATCCGCCGCAGCGGCGCGCAATTGGTGGTGATGCCCGAGGCGCTCCTCGGTGGCTACCCCAAAGGCGAAGGGTTCGGTACGCAACTGGGTTATCGCCTGCCCGAAGGGCGCGAAGCCTTCGCCCGTTACTTTGCCAATGCCATCGATGTACCTGGCGCGGAAACCGACGCCCTGGCCGGGTTATCGGCGCGCACGGGCGCCAGCCTGGTGCTGGGCGTGATCGAGCGCAGCGGCAATACCTTGTACTGCACGGTGCTGTATTTCGAACCCGCCGGCGGCCTGGTGGCCAAGCACCGCAAACTGATGCCTACCGGCACCGAGCGGCTGATCTGGGGCAAGGGTGACGGTTCCACCTTGCCGGTGATCGACGCCGCGGTGGGCCGTATCGGCGGCGCGGTGTGCTGGGAAAACATGATGCCGCTGCTGCGCACCGCGATGTACGCCAAGGGCGTGGAAGTCTGGTGTGCACCCACCGTGGACGAGCGCGAGATGTGGCAGGTGAGCATGCGCCATGTAGCCCATGAAGGCCGCTGTTTCGTGGTCAGCGCTTGCCAGGTGCAGGCGTCGCCCGAAGCCCTCGGCGTGAAGATTGCCAACTGGCCTTCGGACCGCCCGTTGATTGCAGGCGGCAGCGTGATTGTCGGCCCGATGGGCGACATCCTGGCCGGGCCGCTGGTGGGCGAAGCGGGGCTGCTGACGGCGCAGATTGATACCGACGACCTGGTGCGCGCGCGGTATGACTACGACGTGGTGGGGCATTACGCACGGCCGGATGTGTTCGAGCTGGTGGTGGATGAACGCGCCAAACCCGGCGTGCGCTATATCACGGACTGAAGCATTGGCAGGAAGGCTGGGGAGGGCTCGTCCCGATGGCGCAGAGCCAGCCAGTCGATATGTTGACTTTGCCACTGCCATCGGGAGCAAGCTCCCTCCCACAGGGGGTCTGTGTTGCCTCCAAATTTGCCCATGGGCCAACCTGTGGGAGGGGGCTTGCCCCCGATGGCGGGGTATCGGTCGGTTGCGCAGGCTTTACCACGTCGCGCCGTTAGGCATATCCAACGTACCTCGGTCAACGAAACGCATGGTGCCGAACAGCCCCCCGGCCAGTTTGCCCCGCAGCACATAGGGCAGGTTGTTCAAACTCTGGGTCTGGCTCAGGCCCAGGGTTTGACGCAACACCGAAAATGCCGAAACGCTGACCGGCACCGTCAGAACGGTCTCCGAGAAGCGTGGGATGCTGCCGGCCTGGTCGCTCACGCCTGAGGCCAACGGCCGGCCGTTGACTTCCAGGTCGAGAGCCACACCGTTGTAGTCAATCGCCGTTTCGTTGGGGTTCTGCACCCGCAGTTTGACGGCGAAGCGCACTTCCAAGTCTTGGCTTTGTAGCGGTTCGATGCCCACCACGTTGATGTTCACCGGGTCGCGGTTCGGAAACAGCGCGCAGGCGCTCAGGGTCAGTAGCAGCAGCGATAGCACCATGAGCTTGCGCATGTGAGGGCTCCTAGTTCGTGACGTCCGGGTCTTGCATCACCTTGAGGGTAGAGGACTCCGGATCGAATTCATCTTCTTCCAACTCTATGAACTCTTCGGGCAGGAAAATGTTCAGCAGGATTGCACAGAACGCTCCTACGGTGATCGGCGATTCGAAGATGTTATGCAGCGCCTTGGGCAACTCGCGCAGCACTTCCGGCACGGCGGCGACGCCCAGGCCCATGCCCAGGGAAATCGCCACGATCAGTACGTTGCGCCGGTGCAGGCCGGCCTCGGCGAGGATCTTGATACCGGCCACCGCCACGGTGCCGAACATGATCAGCGTGGCGCCGCCCAGCACCGGTTTGGGCATCAGTTGCAGCACCGCGCCGATCATGGGGAATAGCCCCAGCAGCACCAGCAGGCCGGCAATGAAGTACGCCACATAGCGGCTGGCCACGCCGGTCAGTTGGATCACCCCATTGTTCTGGGCAAAGGTCACCATCGGCAGGCTGTTGAACGTGGCGGCCATCGCCGAGTTGAGGCCGTCGGCCAGCAGGCCGGACTTGATGCGTTTGATATACAGCGGGCCCTTTACCGGCTGCTGGGAAATCATCGAGTTGGCGGTCAGGTCGCCGGCGGCTTCCAACGGCGAAATCAGGAAGATCACCGCCACTGGAATAAACGCCACCCAGTCGAACGAAAACCCGTACTTGAACGGCACCGGCACGCTGATCAATGGCACCTGGGGCAGCGCCGCCATATCGACGCGGCCCAGGCACCAGGCCACCACAAAGCCCAGGGTCAGGCCGATCACGATCGAACCCAGGCGCAGGAATGGGTTATTGAAGCGGTTGAGCACCACGATGGTCAGCAACACCAGGGCCGCCAGGCCCATGTTGCCGGCCGCACCGAGGTCGCTGGCG
The DNA here is from genome assembly GCF_013285305.1 of Pseudomonas rhodesiae. Lineage (NCBI taxonomy): Bacteria > Pseudomonadati > Pseudomonadota > Gammaproteobacteria > Pseudomonadales > Pseudomonadaceae > Pseudomonas > Pseudomonas rhodesiae. The sequence continues at coordinate 2,747,182 of NZ_CP054205.1, forward strand.
CCGAAGCCGCCGGCCATGTCGGTGACGGCCACCTTGATCAAGGACAGGCCCATCAAAGTGATGATGGTGCCGGTTACCACCGGGGTGATGAGTTTGCGCAGCTTGCCGATGAACTGGCTGAGCACCACTTCGATAAACGCCGCAAAAAAGCAGATGCCGAAGATCGTCGAGAGAATTTCATCGGTGCCGCCGCCGCGGGCCTTGACCATAAAGCCGGCGCTGAGAATCACGCTGATAAACGAAAAACTGGTGCCTTGCAGGCACAGCAAGCCCGAGCCGATGGGGCCGAACGTACGCGCTTGGACAAAGGTGCCCAGGCCCGAGACGAACAGCGCCATGCTCACCAGATACGGCACTTCGCTTTCCAGGCCGAGTACGCCGCCGACGATCAGGGTCGGGGTGATGATGCCGACAAAACTGGCCAGCACATGCTGCAGCGCAGCGAAGATCGCCGCGCTGAAGTGCGGACGGTCTTCCAGGCCGTAGATCAGGTCGGATTTATAGCGGGGGCGGGGGGCTTGAGCGTCAGACAAAATATGGGCTCGGGTCGGAAAAGGGAGGCGCAGGATGCCAGAAAGCGCCGATGCTCAGAAGTGTAAAAAAATATTTATAAGCGCCCTGCATAAATTCCCAATCCTTGCCGATACTGCTTACAGGCCCACCTATTAAAAACAACAGTGGCGTCCAAGGTCAGGCAGCGCGTTGCCGCTGATTGATCGTTTCGCGGCAGGGATTGCGCGCAGGCACTCACTTCGAGAACACGTCTATGTCGCTTCGTCATTTGAATATCGCCCCTCGCGCTTCGCTGGGTTTCGCCTTTATCGCGTTGTTAGTGGTGCTGCTGGGTGGGTTCGCGGCCAACCGTATGACCTTGATTCGTCAAGCATCGGTGGACATGAATACCAATCAACTGCCCAGTGTGACCTTCCTGGGGCAGGTGACCGAGAACGTGTTGCGCATGCGCATTCTGTCGTTTCGCGTATTGGTCAACCGCGAACCTGCGGCGCTCAAGGAAGCCGAAACCCGCATTGGGGTGTTGGTCGACAAGGCCAAGACAGCCCAGGCCGCCTACGCGGCTTTGCCTGCAGGACCGGATGAAGCGGCGCTGTTCAAGACGTTCTCCAGCACGCTGGACAACTATCTGAAAGCCCAGGCCGATATGCTCAGCCTGTCCCGGGACGGCAAGGTCGAAGAAATGCGCACCCTGATCAACACCCGGATCAAGGACGGCACCGACCAGATGGGCGAGCAACTGAACAAACTGATTGCGATGAACGGCGCGGCGGCCAAGCAAGCCAATGATGTAGCGGGCCAGAGCTATAACAGCGCCATCACCGGCATTGTGGTGGTCTCGGTCGCCGCCGCACTGTTGACGGTGCTGCTGGCCTGGCTGCTGACCCGCAGCATCGTCACGCCGCTGCGCAAAGCCGTGCAGGTGGCCGAGACCATCGCCGGCGGCAACCTTAGTGGCATGATTGAGGACGACGGCAAGGACGAGCCGGCACGCCTGCTCGGGGCGTTGTCCACCATGCAGACCAACCTGCGCCAGACCATCCGGCATATCGCCGGCTCGGCCACTCAACTGGCCTCGGCGGCTGAAGAGTTGAGCGCGGTCACCGAAGAAGCCTCCCGCGGCCTGCAGCAACAGAACGACGAAATCGACCAGGCCGCCACGGCGGTCAATGAGATGACCGCCGCGGTGGAAGAAGTGGCGCGCAACGCGGTGTCTACCTCCGAAGCCTCGCGCCAGTCCAACCAGGCGGCGCGCGAAGGCCGCGACCGCGTGGTGCAAACCGTCGACGCGATCCAGACCATGACCCACGACGTGCAAAGCACCGCTGTGATGATCGAGGGTCTGGCCACCCAGGGGCGTGACATCGGTAAGGTGCTCGACGTGATCCGCGCGATTGCCGAGCAGACCAACCTGCTGGCCCTCAACGCCGCGATCGAAGCGGCCCGCGCCGGTGAGGCCGGGCGCGGTTTTGCGGTGGTGGCCGACGAAGTTCGGGCCTTGGCCCATCGCACCGCGCAGTCGACCCAGGAGATCGAGAAAATGGTCGCTGGCATCCAGAATGGTACCGGCGAGGCCGTGCAATCGATGCAGCAGAGCAATCAGCGCACCCAGGACACCCTGGAAATGGCGCGCGCCGCCGGTGTGGCGCTGGAGCAGATCACCCAGTCCATCAGCCTGATCAACGAGCGCAACCTGGTAATCGCCAGCGCCTCGGAAGAACAGGCCCAGGTGTCCCGCGAAGTGGACCGCAACCTGGTCAATATCCGCGACCTGGCGTCCCAGTCCACCTCCGGCGCCAACCAGACCAGCGCCGCCAGCCATGAACTGTCGCGCCTGGCGGTGGACTTGAACGCGATGGTGGCCAAGTTCGTGATCTGACGCCGCTCTGTGGGAGGTGGCAAGCCCCCTCTCACAGGTGATCTGTGTTTGCCTTCGGTGTGGCTATTGCTTCCAGGCGGTCGGGTTGACCAGGTTTTTCGGCTTCTCGCCCGCCAGAGCGGCCAACAGATTATCCACCGCACAGGTGGCCATGGCCTCGCGCGTTTCGTGGGTCGCCGAGCCGATGTGGGGCGTGGCCACCACGTTGTTCAACCGCAGCAACGGCGAGCTGTGAGCCAGCGGTTCCCTCTCGAACACATCCAGCCCCGCCGCGCGGATCGTGCGTTGCTGCAACGCCTCGATCAGCGCCGCTTCGTCCACCACCTTGCCGCGGGAAATATTGATAAAGATCGTGTCCGGGCCCATCAGCGCGAACTGCTCGGCGCCGATCAGCTTTTCGGTCTCGGCGGTCAGCGGCAGAGTCAGGCAGACAAAATCGGCCTGTTGCAGCAAGTCTTCAAGGCTGCGGTACTGCGCGCCGAAGCGCTCTTCGACCCGTGGCTTGGGCGAGTGGCTGTGGTAGAGCACCGGCATGCCGAAGCCGAAATGCCCGCGCTGGGCCAGGGCTTCGCCGATGCGGCCCATGCCGATGATGCCCAGGGTCTTGCCGTGCACATCGCTGCCGAAATGCGCCGGGCCAATGTTCTTATGCCATTGCCCGGCGCGAACCATATCGGCCAGCTCCACCACGCGGCGGGCGCTGGCCAGGATCAGCGCGAAGCCGGTGTCGGCGGTGGTTTCGGTGAGTACGTCCGGGGTGTTGCTGAGCAGGATGCCGCGTCGGGTGAGGTAGTCGATATCGTAGTTGTCGACCCCCACCGAAACGCTGGCCACCGCTTCCAGTTGCGGCGCCAGGTCCAGCAAGTGCGCGTCCAGGCGCAGGCTGGCGCCCAGCAGGCCATGGGCGTTCGGCAGGGCGTCGCGCAGCTTGGCCAGGCCGGTGTCATCCAGAGCTTCGATCAGGGTGACGTCCACCTGCTCGTGCAGGCGCGCCATCAGCGGCGCGGAGAGTTTTTTGTACAGCACCACAGACTTTTTCATTGGGCTTTTACCTTCAATTCAAGGGGTGGCAATGGCGCGCGTTGACGGTCGCTGGCGCCGGGCTTGAGGAAAATCGTCAGCACCACCGACAGCATCAGCGCGCCGCTCATCAACAGGTACGAGGCGCCGGGCGAGCCGGTGCTGCTGTTGAGGTAACCCACCAGGTACGAGCCGCCGAACGAGCCGAGGGCGCCCATGCTGTTGATCAGCGCCATGGCGCCGCCGGCGACGTTGGCCGGCAGGATTTCCGGCACGATGGCGAAGAACGGGCCGTAAGGCGCATACATGCACGCCCCGGCAATCACCAGCAGGGTGTAGGACCACCAGAAATGTTCGGCGCCGAGCACGTAGGAGGCATAGAACGCAATGGAGGCGATCAGCAGCGGTGGCCACACAAAGCGTTTACGTTTTTGCAGCTTGTCCGAGCCCCAGCTCACCAGCAGCATGCCGATCACCGCCGCCAGGTAAGGCAATGCCGACAGCCAGCCGGCCTCGACCATGTCCATCTGCAAGCCTTGTTTGAGGATCGACGGCAGCCACAGCACAAACCCGTACACCCCGATGCTCCAGCAAAAGAACTGCAAGGCCAGGATGATCACTTTGGGCGAGCGGAAGGCTTCGGCGTAGTTCTTCACTGCCTTGATGCCGACCTGTTCGGCGGCCAGGGCAGTTTCCAGTTCCTGCTTTTGCCCGTCGCTCAACCAAGTGGCGTCCTTGGGACGTTCATCGGCCAGCTTCCACCAGATAAACGCCCACAGCACCGCCGGCAGGCCTTCGATGATAAACATCCAGCGCCAGCTGAAATGCTGCACCAGGTAGCCCGACACCACCGACATCCACAACATGGTCACCGGGTTGCCGAGGATCAGAAAGGTATTGGCCCGCGAGCGTTCGGCGCGGGTGAACCAGTGGCACAGGTACACCAGCATCGCCGGCATCACCGCCGCTTCCACCACGCCGAGCAGAAAGCGGATGGCGACCAGCATATAGGCGTTGGACACCACGCCGGTGAGGGTGGCCAGGCCGCCCCACAGGATCAGGCTGACAAAAATCAGTTTCTTGACGCTGCGCTTTTGCGCATAGATCGCTCCCGGCACCTGGAAGAAAAAGTAGCCGAGGAAGAACAGCGCTCCCAGCAATGACGACATGCCCGGGGTGATCATCAGGTCTTCGGCCATCCCGGAGGCGGCGGCGAAGCCGTAGTTGGCGCGGTCCAGGTACGCCAGGCTGTAGGTGATAAACACGATAGGCATGATGTACCACCAGCGGCGGGTGGCGAGTTTCACGGTTTCCATGGGCTTGCTCCTGAGCTTGTTGTAGTTGTGGCAACAGGGTGTTGGATGTCAGGCGACGGATCGACCGAGCAGTTCGGCGCGGGTGGGCAGGCCCTCCATGTCACCACGACTTTGCACGGCGCGGCTGCCGACCCAATTGCCGCGACGCACGGCCTCGGGGAAGCTGAGTTTTTCCAGCAGGGCACTGATCATGCCCACGGCAAAACCGTCGCCGGCACCCACGGTGTCGACGACTTTTTCCACCGGCACGGCGGCGATAAATCCTTGGTCCAGCTGGGTGCGGTAGTAGGCGCCATCCGCACCGAGCTTGATCGCCACGGCTTCGGCGCCTTGGTCGAGGTAGAACGCGGCAATGTCGGCCGGGTCATCGAAACCGGTGAGCAAGCGACCTTCGCCCAGGCCCGGCAAAACCCAGTCGGCCAGGCCGGCGAGGGCGTTGATCTCGGCAATCATCTGCGCCTGGCTGGCCCACAGCGACGGGCGCAGGTTGGGATCGAACGACACGCTGTGCCCGGCTTGGCGCATTTGCGTCATCAGCGCGCGGGACAGCTCGCCGGTGGCTGGCGATAACGCCGGGGGAATGCCGGTGGCATGCAGATGGCGGGCCTGCAGCAGCGCGGGGCTGATATCGGCGACGGACAGATGGCTGGCGGCGGAGCCCTTGCGGAAATATTCCACCTGGGGATCGGCACCGGCTTCTTCGCGGGATTTGAATTGAAACCCGGTGGGGTGCAGCGGGTCGACGGCCACGTGCCGGCAGTCCAAGCCTTCGCGGCTGAGAGTGTCCACCACAAAGCGGCCCAGGGAATCGTCGCCCACCCGGCTCAGCCAGGCCACGTTGAAGCCCAGCCGCGACAGGCCGATGGCGACGTTGCTGTCGGCCCCGGCGATGCGTTTGTGAAACTGGCTGACCTGGGCCAGGTCGCCGGTCTGTTCGGCGACGAGCATCGCCATGGTTTCCCCAAACGACAACACATCGATCTCAGACATGGGCGTTCTCCGCGAGAGGTTGGCCAAGCACGGCGAGGCTGGCGACCTGGCGTGCGGTGACATCGAGCAGGTCGTCGCCTTGCAGCGGAAATTCCACTGCCCGTGTAATGCCTTGAGTCATGTGGGAGAGCAGTTGTTCCCACTGATGCAAATCGGTGGCGCCAGGCGGCAGCGCCACCAGCTTGCCGTCCGCGCGACGGCTCACGGCCTTGCAGTGCAGGTAGTCCACATGCCGGCCCAGCAGGCGCGCGGCGGTAAGGGCGGACTGGTCCTGCCATTGCCAGTTGCCGATATCGAAGGTCATTTTGATCGGCAGGCCCAGGCGTTCGACTTCGCTGAAAAAGCGTTGCAGGGGTTCGATACGGCCGCCGTGCAGGGTCTGGTCGTTTTCCACCAGCAGGTGCACCGGGTGACGCCGCAGCAGTGCGTGCAGGCTTTCCAGGTCGTTGGTGTCGGTGAAGTAGCCCAAGGAGACTTTCAGCCAGCGCGCGCCGAAGGCCTGGGCGCGATCCAGCGTTGCGCTCAGTTCAGCATTCGGCTGGGCGCGACCGGCGACCCACAGTTCCAGCGGCGATGAAAACACCGCTTCCAGGCCCAATGCCGCGACGGCCTGGGCCAGCTCGGCGGGTTGCTCGACGGTCAGCAGTTCTTCACGCCACTCGATGCGCCGCGCGCCGGCCTGGGCCAGCAATTGGACGAAACTCAACTGGCCTTGCTGGCGCACCAGCTCGGCGCCGTAGCTGGAGAGGCTGATGGAAACGGGGTATGTGTGCATTGTTTTTGTCCCTCTGAAACCGGTTTCATTTTTGTTCAAAAAAAACACTCATCCCTGTCGGCGCGTGGTGGAGCCGCGGATGATGAGTTGGGGCAGGAAATCCAGGGTGCGGGTCGGCTCGGTGTCGCCGCGCAAGCGCTTGAGCAGGCAGTCGAACGCGCTGGCGCCGATGGCTTCGGTGGGTTGGGCGAGGGCGGTGATGCCGTTGCCTACCAGCGGGTACCAGTCCAGGTCATCCAGGGCGATCAGGCCGATGTCGTCAAATAGGTGGCAGCTAAGATTCTTGAGCGCGCGGGTGCAGGCCAGCGCGGCAACGCCGTTGGCGCAGAACAACGCCTTGGGGCCCGGCGTGGCGAGAAAATTGCGCAGGTGGGTTTCAAGGGCGTCGTCCAGCTCCAGCACGGCGCCGCTCAACGCCGGGCGGCGGGCGATCTCGGCTTTGAAACTGGCCAGGCGCTCCAGGCGCGAGCTGGTGCCATCGGTGGCTTCGCTGACCAGCAGCAAGTCGCGGTAGCCCTGTTGTTCCAGGTGCTCCACCGCCATCTGCACCGCCGCCGGGTTGTCCAGCCCCACCAGGTCGCTGTGCAGCGGCTCGACCTTGCGGTCCACCAGCACCAGGGGCATTTCCCGTTGCAATTCCAGCAGTTGGTCGAGGTGATGGCCGAGGGTGTTCACGATCAGGCCTTCGATGTTGTACGAGCGCAGGGCCGCCAGGTGCTGGCGCTCCTGCTCATCGTCGCGGTCGGTGTTGCACACCACCAGGCTGTAGCCATGCTGGCGGCAGGCGGTTTCTACGCCGTGCATCACCGCAATGGAATAGGGGTTGCGAATATCCGCCACCAGCATACCGATCAGGCGCGTGCGGCCACGTTTAAGGCCTCGGGCCATCTGGTTGGGGCGGTAACCGAGTTGTTCGATGGCTTGCTCGATGCGCAGGGCGATCGCATCGGAGAGCAGGGCGCGGTCTTCACCGATGAAACGCGAGACGCTGGCCTTGGACACGCCGGCGTGGCGGGCAACGTCGAGCATGGTCACGCGGCTGCGCTGGGCGGTGGAAAAAGTGGTCACGTGGGACGGCCTTTATTATTGGAAAACGTCATACAAGTGGCGGCTGAAACCGGTTTCATGGAACACGTTATAACCCAGGTCGTCAAGAAAAATGATGGTGGCGCCAGGCATTCCATTCCGACCAGTGGCGCCATTACCTGTTAGTTCTGACAGTTTCCGATAGGCATCGTTAAGGGTTTAATTTCCTCAAGTTTCAGTCGGTGACCCGGTCTGGTTTATTCGCACCACATCATTGAGGGAGTCGTCATGTCACGCAGATTCAATCCTGGCAACGAGACCTTAGGAGCGGTACCTCCGGGGGCGCTGGCACTCCTTCCGATAAACATCCCGGGTGTCGACCCTGCGGATCCAACTGGCTTGATACCGGCGGCGCTGATGCTGGCGCCGCTTCGAGTGTTGATCCCAATGTGGGCGCCGCCGCCGGAGCCGTTGGACACGCCACATACTCTCAAGCTCTTTTGGGCAAGGGGCGGTGTGGTGGTTCATGACGACCAGCTAATGATCCATACGCCGCCGCCGTTTCCTGCCGAGCACGAGATGTTTATACCGTTAGTGGTGCTGCGTGAGCAGTCTGGCCCGGTTGAACTGTACTACTCAGTCACTGATTCATTTGGTGGAGAGAGTGTCCTCGACCCCAAACGAACACTGACAGTCGATATGAGCTCTCCGCAGTTGCTGAACCCGGCGGATCACCTGGAATTTGTGGTGCCACCTTCGCCTCTCATGGATGAGGCGTACTTGATCAATAATCCGCAGGTGGCGTTTGACGTTCCTCTTTATACGGGGCGCAATGACGGCGACATCATTCACTTCTACCTGTCGAATTCACCCAACCCTCCGGTTGCCGGGGAGGACGGCACGTTTGAACTGGTCTCCAGCACTGATCCCTTGGTCGTTACGTTGCCTGCCGATGCGTTTCGCACGCTGAGTAACGGTGCCGCGTACGTTTTTTTCCGAATTTTTGATAGGGCCGGCAACTTCAGTGACCGCAGTGCAGGACTGCCGTTTCAACTGGCTTTGGTCCCGTTGCCGGGCGACTTGCCGTTGCCACAAATTGTTCCGCCCCGCTACGACGACTTACTGATCAATCGCGAAGACGCCAGGGCTGGCGTGTTTGTCAGGATAACTGCTTACACCGACTGGGCACCCATGGATCAGGTCATTGTGTATTGGAAAGGTCGCCCCACCGCTGTGCAGCCGGTCAACAGTTTCCCCTGTGATGTCGAGGTGCCGTGGAGTGTTTTACGCGGGCCTTTGACTGACCCATTGATCGCCGAAACGGTCCCGGTCCGCTACGAGATCATTCGCGGCGCTTTGCCACCATTTCCGTCTTTCAATATTCCGGTGAATGTAAACCTCACCATCGCCGGGCAGGACCATGTCAATGCGCCGGCGCTGCTCAATCCGGATTTGCCGGTCGCGCAAGTGTGGGGGTTGACCTCTAACACTCAAGACGTCGTTAACCATGATGACAATCCTGCAGGCGCGCGAGCTCGTGTGCTGCTTTATGACAACCCCGAACCGGGGCAGATTCTTCGGTTCTACTGGAACGGGACGGGACCGGTCGCGACCTACACCGTACAACTTGGGGATGTAGAAGGGCAGTTGGTGTTTTCCAGTGTGATTCCCTGGGCAGCGATGACGGGGGTCATTAACCCGGCCTTGCCGGTGTATTACACCACCAGTAATGGCGTGAATGATCAACGCTCTCCCAATACGTTGGTAAACGTGAATACGGGAGCGCTGATTCAATTTAACGAACCCGTGCTTAAACATTCGCTGGTGGGCCCCGCCGCTAAATTGGCGTGCTGTTCCAAACCGGAGATTTTCGAAGGTGTTGGTTGGTATGTCGCGCCCGATGCGCGATTCCAACTCAACGATGTAGTGAGGCTGATGTGGGAAGGCTTCCCTAATAATAATTGGTCACCGCCGGCTATTGATCAGTCGAGGTATGCCGAAAATCAAACGTTCTTCAGTCAGGAACAATTGGAGGGTGGCTTGAACTTCCTTGTTTGGCCGTATGAAGAAAAAGTGGTCCCGATGCGCGACAGTCGCACCGCGCAAGCGTGGTTCCAAGTAAGACGTGGCGGTGCGCTCATTGGTGAGTCAAAGCCCAGATATATTCGTATCGACCTCAACTACCCTGCGGGCGGGTATTGCCAGGCGGGCGATGAGATTTTATGCGCAAGCGACGGAGTACCGACCCGCGTCGAGACTTAGAACAGCTAGAGGCTTATATAGATTTGGTAATACCGTTGTAATCAGTCGTTAGCTTTAAAGTAAGTCTTTCATCTTGCGTACTACGAGCAAGGCCAATTGCGATGTTGCATCGCGTGCTTTCGCACGCCTTGAGAACGCAGTGTTAGTTAATTCACGTTGGAGAATAGAGATGGAAAAGAAAACGTTGGAATTTATTCGTTGCTTTGAAGCTCGTCGTCGAGAATCCGATCGACTGAATGCTTTGCCCCCTGGTACCTATGAAGGCGAGGTACCGGGTTTCCCCGGTCTAATTGATCGCTATACCGCGCTCAAAGAAACCATGGATTTTATAATTCCTCGTTGGGAGGATTTCAGTACGGACCCAAGTGCCCCGGACACTGTGAGTGTGTGGATGTGGCCATTGGGTGACACTCGTCCGGACGACCCATTCACGACATGTACGGTGTCCTCCCCCCCGGCAACCGGTGTGCCGGTCAATATTGCACTGGCGCGGCGGCCACCTGGCGTTCACCACTTGCTATACAGCGTGTACGTTGAGAGCGTCAAGAATGAAAGTGAATCGTTGCGTCAGCCGCTGATCGTTGACCTTGCGGGTCCTTATTACAGCCACGTGGGACCGATCCCCGCGCCGCTGCCTCCGGGAGATTTGCCGACGCCTGCCACCTTGGCGTATTTCCAAGGGTTGCCTAATGCAACCGCGCTGTTTACCGTGCCTGGTTATGGGGACAACGGGCAGGCAGACGGTGACTATGCCTTGTTGTACTACAACAATTCGGATACGCCCTATCTGCCTACTGCTGGCAGTAGCGATCCGAAATGGGTGCTTCCTGCCAATTTGACAATCCCCTTGCCATTGTCGGTTGTCCAGGGCAGTGAAGATGGGTTGCGCAGTTTGCGCTACGAGTTGTACGACGCGGCGGGAAACCCCGCGAGACTGTCGTCCCAGTTTGTTTTTGATGTGGCGCTGTTTCCTGAGCCAACTAACTTCAAGGCGCCCACTATCGATTTGGCGGTGCCCGGCGATCAACTGATCGATCGTGATGACGCCGCGCAACTCAATGGCGCAATCATTCGTATACCGGCTTACGACAACTACATGCGCGGCAATGACGGTGACGTTCTCAGTGTGACCTTGACAACCTCATTGGGCTCACAAACGTTGCCCGATGTGCCGCTAGGCAACAACCTTTTTCCGGTAACGGTGCATGCGGAATTTCCGACGCTGCTTCAGATTTATGGCGCGACGCAAGGGGAATTGGAGATGACCGTTTCCTACGTCGTCAAACGTCGTTCAGTCAGCCACAATGCGCTGTTGACCGCGATGACGAATCTGGACCTCTTCGTGGTGGGGCCGACCAATCCGGACGAGCCGAGCCTGATCAACCCTAATTTGAACCCGGCAGTGGTCAGAGGCGAAGATGCAACAGGCATCGAGGGTGCGGATAATGAGCTGACGCCTGAGCACGCCAACCGGCCAGCCAATGTCCATATAAGGTTGTGGCACTTTCCCCCCACGCCGGACGCGGGTCCCTTCACTATCTATTTCTACTATGAGGGCGTACTGGCTGACACCCTATTCGTACCAAATGGTACGGCGCTCCAAGATGTAGTGATGCACATTCCTTGGAGCATCATTGCAAGTCACGGTAATGGAACGATGAGGGTGTATTACACCATTGGCTCGACAGGCTCTTCTAACAGGCAATATTCGTCCACTACGCTAGTAGAAGTCACGGCCAACATCATCTCACTTCGCCCACCCATTATTCAAAAGCTGTTAGGCGATGGCGCTGGGTTTCTCAATTGCACGAGCTTCGAGCCCGCACTAGGGAATATTCTAGTCCATGCCCCGGCCTCAGAACATTTCGCTTTAAACATGATTGTCAGGTTGCATTGGCGGGGTTACCGGGATGACTTGGGTACGGACGAAGTCACTGAGGTCTATGGGTTCAAGGACTCGCCGCCGCTGACACAAACCGAATTGAACAGTGGAATCGACTTCAAACTGGAAGACTACTTCACACGCTTCAAACCGATTCAACCCACTAGAGCTAACCGGACCGCCGGATCAGCCAGGGTTTACTACACCATTATGTTGCATGGCCAACTGGTCACTTCCGCTGAAGCCACACCGCTGGTGCGTGGCCATCTAATTGGTGGGCCTACCGGGATTTTCTGCGACGGAACTCCCGTGCCAGCGTAGTAGAGGCGCGCAGTTGTCGCCAAAGGGAGGCACGGCTTCCCTTTGGCGTTTTTTATAACTCTCTCTGGGAGCTGGGCATCCCTTCAGGGCTACTTGCCGTGTGGCCCATTAATGCAGGCACTTGGGATTAGTCCTACATAAAGTGGTAACCGCTCGGGATAACTTGGCGACGCTCGATTGGCATGGTCCCTCGCACTTTGGAACCGGCCAGTTTCTTCCATATTGGAATGCCAACCCAGAGGTTAGTTACATGTCATCCGTATTCAGTTTCAAGCTTTCGCCATTGAGTGTCGCCCTGAAAGTCAAGGCCGTTACCTTGCTCATGGTTATGGCACATACAGCCGAAGCCCGAGTTGTCACCGGGCCTGATGAGTATGTCCGCCCAGGACCCGCACCGGATCGTTTTGAGTTACTCCCAGGTTCCGGCCTGACGGTCGAGGGTGTCGTCACCAAGGATATTCGTGCCCGATCCGCCACATTAGTGGTCACGCCGGGCAGTTCTACCCAAGATATTTCTGCCACTAATTCGCAGGTCCGTATCGACGGCTCCGATGTCATCGCTCGCAGCACGGCCAACGTCGCTCTCCATGCTGTCGGCGGCAGCAACGTATTGATCAGCAACAGTAATGTCATTCATGGCAACGGTACTGCGCTGGCTGCGGGGCGTTCCTTGGGCGGGACCGATGGCTCCAGTGTCAAAGTAGTCAATAGTACTGTCACTGGTACTAATCAGGGAGCCTCTGCCAGCGCCTACAGCGTGCTGGATTTTTCCGGTTCGCGCGTCCAGGCGACGAACGCCAATGGCATCGGTGTTGCACTGTTGAGCGGACAGGCTTTCGCCACTGATAGTCACTTTGTCGGGGGAGCAAACGGCGTGCAAATGGGCATTGACGGATCCTCCGGCGTTCTGGACACCACGCTGGTGCTGGAGGGTTCCAGCGTCCAAGGCACAAATGGCGCTGCTATCCTGACAAAAGCCGGGACTAACGCCGATATTCAGGTGCGCAACGGCTCAACCCTCACCGGCGGCAACGGCAATATCCTGGAAGTCACCGGCGGTTCCAGTGCCAATATGAACGTCGACAATAGCCGTTTGTTTGGTGATGTGGTGGTAGAAGAAGGCTCCACTGCCAAAGTGCAGCTCAACAACGGCTCCTCACTCACCGGCCAGCTGAAAAACGTTGCCGAGTTGAGTGTGAACAACGCCTCCCAGTGGAATCTGGTAGGTGACAGCAATGTCGACGCTTTGAAGATGGGCGGCGGTGCCGTGCACTTCGGTGGGCCGGATGAGTTCTACCAGTTGGACGTGAAGAGTCTGGAAGGCAATGGCACCTTTGTCATGCACACCGACTTCTCCACGCACCAGACCGACTTCCTCAATGTGGAAGGCAAGGCCGAAGGCAACCACAGCCTGTTGCTGAACGCCACCGGCTCGGAACTGGCCAGCGGCCAGCCGATCAAGGTGGTGCATACCGAGGGGGGCGACGCGCACTTCTCTCTGGTGGGCGATACCGTGGATATCGGTGCATACGCCTATGGCTTGCAGAAGGACGGCGGCGACTGGTTGCTGGACCCGACGCGCAAAGGCACCAGCACCAGTGCTCACTCGGTACTGGCGTTGTTCAACAGTGCGCCGACGATCCTGTACGGTGAGTCGTCCATCCTGCGTACCCGCATGGGTGAACTGCGCTTCAGCGATCGCCGCGACAATGGCCTGTGGATGCGCAGCTACGGCAACAAGCACGAAGTGGCGGCCAACAAGAATGGCGCCGGTTATTCGCAGACGCAAAAAGGTTTCACCATCGGTGCTGACACGCCGTTGTCCAGCGGCGACGGCCAATGGCTGGCGGGCGTCATGGCCGGTCACAGCACGTCGGACCTGAGCCTCAACCGGGGTAGCAAAGGCGAGGTCAAGAGCTACTACCTGGGTGCCTACGCCACCTGGCTGGATGACGAGAGCGGTCTGTACTTCGATGGTGTCGCTAAGCTCAACCGCTTGCACAACGATGTCGATGTGACCATGAGCGACGGCAAGAAAGCCAAGGGCAGTTACACGCAGAACGCTGTGGGTGCGTCGGCTGAGGTCGGTCGCCACATCAAGTTGGATAACGACTTCTTCGTCGAGCCTTATGGCCAGTTGGCGGCGACGATTACCCAGGCGCAGAGCTACGAGCTGTCCAATGGCCTGAAGGCCAAGGGTGATCGTTCCAGCTCGGTGGTCGGTAAGGTGGGCGTCACCGCTGGTAAGGACATCCAGCTGGAAAGCGGCGGTGTGTTGCAGCCGTACCTGCGCACGGCAGTTGCCCACGAGTTCGACCAGAGCAACAAGGTGTTCATCAACGATCAGAGCTTCAACAACGATCTGTCGGGTTCGCGTATCGAGCTGGCGGCCGGTGTGGCTATGTCGGTCTCCAAGAACCTCAAGCTGCATGCGGACTTCGAAACCAGCAAAGGCAAGAAGATCGACCAGCCATGGGGTGTCAACTTCGGCGTGCGCTACGATTTCTAAGGCGCTCGTTCACTTCAACAGGGGAAGCTTCGGCTTCCCCTTTTTTTCATCTTCAGATCAGTACGCTCAGCCAAGTCGACCCCAGCAAGAGGAGGGCCATGCACCGGTTGAAACGCTGTACTGCCGTCGATGAGCGCAAGACCCGGTTGGATCCGGCACCCAGCAGTGCCCAGGCACCCAGGCAAGGCAGGGCAATCAGGAAGAACACCAGCGACAGGGACAGCACCTGGTGCTGGCGATCGGCACCATTGCCGGCAAATACGCTGACTACCGCCAGTGCCATCATCCAGGTTTTCGGGTTGATCACTTGCAGGCTGGCGGCACCGATCAAACCGAGGCGTTTTTGCGTCGACTGTGGGTCGATCGCCTCGGCCGGCGCACGGTAAATCTGCCAGGCCAGATAGCTCAACCATGCTACCCCGGCCCATTGCATGACGGCTTGCAGCTTGGGGGCCTGTGTCAGCGACTGGCCGACCCCTGAACCCACCACCAGCACAAGCCCCGCCGCGCCGGCGCATGCGCCGAGAATGATCGGCACGGCAGCCTTGAAGCCATAACGCGCGCTGTTGCTCAGCACCAGGATATTGGTGGGCCCCGGGGTGATTGACGCGACAAAGGCAAACAGCATGAACGGCAACAAGGTGGACAACATGGCGAGTGACTCCGATAAACCCGATTAAGGCGTCGATCTTCACCAGGCGGGGCGTTATCTGTCTGGAAGATTTGTGCAGCGCTTGCGGTACGCCGCCGGTGTCAGGCCATAGGCGCGCACGAACCAGCGGCCCAGGTGGCTTTGATCGGCAAAGCCCAGGGTAATCGCCACATCGGCCGGCAGTTCACCCTTGGCCAACAAGTGCCGCGCACGCGCCAGGCGCAGTTGTATCAGGTAGGCATGGGGCGGCAGGCCGAACGCGCTCTTGAAGGCGCGGCTCAAGCGAAAGCGGTCAACGCCACAGGCCAGTGCCAGCTCGTCCATGCCCACGTCGTGGTGCAGATGAGCATGCAGGTATTCCCGGGCCTTGTGTGCCACCCATGGCAGGCGCGGGTCCTCGCCATAGCGTCGACGCCAGTGCAATTGGCCGGTGAGGCATTCGAGCAATTGATCCATAGCGCGCTGACGCACGATGCGCAGTTCGCCGCTATGTAGGGTGCGGAAGGCTTGGCTGGTGGCGAGGGCCAGGCGCGGATCGTTGGCCAAGGTGCTGGCAAACCCCAGTTGACTGTTAACCGGTGCTTCTTCGAACACCGCGCTGACTTCCCGTGTCAACCATTGCGGGTCGAGGTAGAGCATGTGGTAGGTGAACCCGTCCGCCGTGGGCGCGTCGCCGTCATGCAGCTCGCCGGGCTCCACCAGGAACACCTGGCCCGGCACGCTGTTGTGACGGGCGCGGCGGCAATTGAATTGCTGCACGCCTTGCTCGGTGACGCCGATCAAGTAGCTGTCATGCCAGTGGGGGTCATAGGCGTGGCCCTCGAAATGCGCGCGCAGCGTTTCGATGCCGGTGTCGGCGTCCTGGGCCAGGTCGATCCAATTGTGCGCGGCCATATCCCCCTCGGCGACGGTAAAACCCCATTAACGCGCCTCGCGGTGTGAGCGTCTAGAAGGTTTGTGCAGCCTAGCCGAACAGGCCGGCGGCGATGTTGATCGAAAACCCCAGGATCGCCGTGTTGAACAAGAAACCGATCAGCGATTGCCCCAACACCACTTTGCGCATGCCTCGGGTCGCCACGCCCACGTCGGAGGTTTGTACGGCCACGCCGATGGTGAAGGAGAAGTACAGAAAGTCCCAGTAGTTGGGCGTGAGCAAGCCCTCGGCAAAGCGCAACGCTGGCTCCTTGCCGGTCCAGGTGTAATACAGTCGGGCGTAATGCACGCTGAAAATCACCCCGATCAGCAACCACGAGCCGATCACCGTCAACCCGGTAAACCCGTAGTGCAGCAAGCGCTCGGAGGTGGCCAGGTCTTTGCTGCCCACCAGCTCGAACGTGATGGTGGCCAGACTGGCGATGGCGGCGATGCACACCGTGAACAGCACCAGCCCGGCGTTCTCGTCCTCTACCTCGGCGATGCGCTTGACGTCCTCGGCCTTGGCTCGGCTGGTCAACCACAGCATCAGCAGCAGGTAGGTCCAGACGCCGGCATTCCAGCCGATCAGAATTTTGCCGGTGACGGTTCCGGACGGCGCCAGGATACCCACCGCAAGGCCAAGGACGGCGGCGGCGGAGAGACGCGGATGGGTGCGGGCAAGGAAGGGCATGGCGCTCACGATTCGGGGGAATAGTGAGCAACATAGGTTGAGCAGCTGCAGGCTGCAAGCTTCAAGCGGCAAGTTGAAGCAAGGGTGCTCTGGCTGGCCGCTTGAAGCTGATAGTCAGCGACTGCGCTTGCGCACCAGCTTCATGACCACCACAAAGAACACCGGTACAAACACCACCGCCAAGGTCGCAGTGATCATGCCGCCGATCACCCCTGTACCAATTGCCTGCTGGCTCGCCGAGCTGGCCCCGGTGGCAATCGCCAGCGGTACCACGCCGAGGATGAAGGCCAGCGAGGTCATGATGATCGGCCGCAACCGCAGGCGCGCGGCCTTGAGGGTGGCGTCGATCAGGTCTTCGCCCTGGTCATACAGGTCCTTGGCGAACTCGATGATCAGGATCGCGTTCTTCGCCGACAGGCCGATGATGGTGATCAGGCCCACCTTGAAAAACACATCGTTGGGCATGCCGCGCAAGCTCACCGCCAGTACCGCGCCGAGCACGCCCAGCGGCACGACCAGCAATACCGAGGTCGGGATCGACCAGCTTTCATACAGTGCCGCCAGGCACAGGAACACGATCAGCAGCGACAGCCCCAGCAGTATCGGCGCCTGTGAGCCGGACAAGCGTTCCTGCAGCGACAGGCCGGTCCATTCCTGGCCCAGGCCCGCCGGGAGTTGGCCGACCAGGCGCTGGATCTCGGTCATCGCTTCACCGGTGCTGTAGCCTGGCGCCGCCTCGCCGGAAATCGCAATGGCCGGGTAGCCGTTGTAGCGCGTCAACTGCGCCGGGCCTTGGGTCCATTTGGCTTGCACGAAGGCGGACAGTGGCACCATCTTGCCGGCGTCGTTGCGTACGTGGATCTTCAGCAGGTCCTCGACCTGGCTGCGCCGGTCGCCTTCGGCTTGCACCACTACGCGCTGCATGCGGCCTTGGTTGGGGAAGTCGTTGACATAGGCCGAGCCAATCGCCGACGACAGCACATTGCCCACCTCGGCGAAGGACACCCCCAGCGCGTTGGCTTGTTTGCGGTCGACTTCCAACTGCACTTGGGGCGCCTCGGCCAGGGCGCTTTCGCGCACATTGGCCAGGATCGGGCTTTTCTCCGCCAGGGCCAGCAGTTCGGTGCGCGCCGCCATCAATGCCGCATGGCCGACGCCGCCGCGATCCTGCAGGCGGAACTCGAAACCGCTGGAGGTGCCCAGGCCATCCACGGGCGGCGGCAGGACCGAGTAGGCAATCGCATCTTTAAGCTCGCTGAACGCGCCATTGGCACGCTCGGCAATCGCGGCGGCGGCATCCTCGCTGCTGCGCTCCGACCAGTCCTTGAGCGTGGTAAACGCCAGCGCTGCGTTCTGCCCGGAGCCAGAGAAACTGAAGCCCATGATCATGGTGGTATCGCCCACCCCCGGCTCGCCGGCGTTGTGCGCTTCGATCTGCTCGGCCACCTGCACCGTGCGGTTCTTGCTGGCGCCCGGCGGCAGTTGGATATCGGTGATGGTGTAACCCTGGTCTTCCACCGGCAGGAACGAGGAGGGCAGCCGCGTGAACAACAGCCCCAGGCCCACCAGCAGCACCAGATAGATCAGCAGGTAGCGGCCGCTGCGCTTGAGGGCGTAGGCCACCCAGCCGGTATAGCGCTCGGTGAGCCGCTCGAAACGCTGGTTGAACCAACCGAAGAAGCCGCCTTTGGCATGGTGCTCGCCCTTGGCGATTGGCTTGAGCAAAGTGGCGCACAGGGCCGGGGTCAACGTCAGGGCGAGGAACGCCGAGAACAGAATCGAGGTGGCCATCGACAGTGAAAACTGCTGGTAGATCACCCCCACGGACCCGGCCATGAACGCCATCGGCAGGAACACCGCCACCAGCACCAGGGTGATGCCGATGATCGCGCCGGTGATCTGCCCCATGGCCTTGCGCGTCGCTTCCTTGGGCGGTAGCCCCTCGGTGACCATGATCCGCTCGACGTTCTCCACCACCACGATGGCATCGTCCACCAGGATACCGATGGCCAGCACCATGCCGAACATAGTCAGCACGTTGATGGAGAAACCCAGCAGCAACATGGTGGCGAAGGTGCCCATCAGCGCAATCGGCACCACCAGGGTCGGGATCAGCGTGTAGCGCACGTTCTGCAGGAACAGGAACATCACCGCGAACACCAGCGCCATGGCCTCCAGCAGGGTGTAGACCACCTTGGTGATCGAGACTTTGACGAAAGGCGAGGTGTCGTACGGGATCTTGTATTCCACATTGGCCGGGAAATAGCGCGACAACTCGTCCATCTTCGCCCGCACCAGGGTCGCGGTGTTCAGCGCATTGGCGCCCGGTGACAGTTGCACACTCACGGCGGTGGAGGGTTTGCCGTTCAGGCGCGTGGAGAACTGGTATTCCTGGCTGCCGATTTCCACCCGCGCCACATCGCCGATGCGCACGGTGGAACCGTCCGGGTTGGCCTTGAGCACGATGTCGGCGAATTCCGCCGGGGTCGACAATTGGCCCTTGACCAGGATCGCGGCGGTGATTTCCTGGGTATGGGTGCCCGGCAAATCACCGATGCTGCCGGCCGAGACCTGGGCGTTCTGCGCAGCGATGGCGGCATTCACGTCGGCCGGGGTGAGGTTGAAACCGATCAGCTTCTGCGGGTCGATCCAGATGCGCATGGCGCGCTCGGCCCCGTACAGCTGAGCCTTGCCCACCCCGTCCAGGCGCTTGAGTTCGTTCATCACGTTGCGCGCCAGGTAATCGCTGAGCGCAACGTCATCGAGCTTGCCGTCGTTGGAGGTGAGGGTCACCAGCAGCAGGAAGCCCGCGGAGACTTTTTCCACCTGCAGGCCCTGCTGAGTCACGGCCTGGGGCAAGCGCGGCTCCACGGCTTTGAGGCGGTTCTGCACATCCACCTGGGCCATCTCCGGGTTGGTGCCGGGTTGGAAGGTGGCCGTGATCGTTGCCGACCCCAGGCTGCTCTGGGACTCGAAATACAACAGATGATCGGCGCCGTTGAGTTCCTGCTCAATCAGGCTTACGACGCTCTCATCCAGGGTCTGCGCCGAGGCACCGGGGTACACCGCGTAAATCTCGACTTTCGGCGGCGCGACGTTCGGGTATTGCGCCACTGGCAACTGGGGGATGGCCAACAGGCCGGCCAGCAGAATGAACAGCGCTACCACCCAGGCGAAGATCGGGCGGTCGATAAAGAACTGCGGCATGCTCAGGAATCCTTGTTGGCCAGCTTGGCTGGGCTGTCGTCCACCTGGACTTTCTCACCGGGCCGCGCGTGTTGCAGGCCTTCCACGATGATGCGGTCACCGGGTTTGAGGCCATGGCTGACCACCCAGCGATCACCGATCACCGCGCCCAGCTCCACCGGTTGCTGGCTGACGGTCTGTTCGGCGTCCAGCAGTAGCACCATGGGGACGCCGGCGCTGTCGCGGGTGATGGCGCGTTGCGGCACGCTCAGGCCCTGGGTATCGACTGCCTGCTCCAGGCGTACGCGCACGAAGCTGCCGGGCAGCAGGTCGAGGTCCGGGTTGGGGAACTCGCTGCGCAGAACGATTTGCCCGGTGCCGGGGTCGACGCTGATTTCAGCGAACAGCAATTTGCCCGGCAGCGGGTAGAGGCTGCCGTCGTCCTGGATCAACGTGGCCTTGGCCTGGTCCTGGCCGACCTGCTTCAGGCTGCCGGCGCGGAAGGCGCGGCGCAGGTCGTTCAGCTCGCGGGTGGATTGGGTAAGGTCGGCGTGGATCGGGTCCAGTTGCTGGATGATCGCCAGCGGTGTGGCCTCGTTCTGGCCGACCAGGGCGCCTTCGGTGACCAACGCCCGGCCGATGCGCCCGGAAATCGGCGCGGTGACGGTGGCGTAGCCGAGGTTGAGCTTGGCGCGTTCAACGGCGGCTTTATTGGCGGCGACTTCGGCGTTGGTCTGGCGCACGGCGGCGCGGGCGTTGTCGTAGTCCTGGCCGCTGATGGCGTTGCCTTCCACCAACTGGCTGTAGCGTTGCGCTTGCAGGCGCGCCTGGAACGCGTTGGCTTCCGCCTTGCTCAGGTTGGCCTTGGCGCTGTCCAGGTCGGCCTTGAAGGGGGCCGGGTCGATGCGAAACAACACATCGCCCTGTTTGACGTCATGGCCTTCCTTGAACACCCGCTGCAGCACCACGCCGGCTACCCGCGCGCGCACTTCGGCAATGCGTGGCGCGGCGATGCGCCCGCTCAATTCGCTGCTGATGGACAGGGGCTTGGCTTGCAAGGTCTCGATGCGAACCTTGGCCAGAGGCATTTCCGGCGCTTCGACGGCCGACTGGTCACAGGCACTCAGTGCCAGCGTCAGGGCCAGCAGGCAAAACGGCGCAAACAGATTCTTCGACATGCTCTTATCCCAATAATGACTGGCGCATCCTAAAGTCACCGGCGCCTCGGTGCTGTGAAGCTGTGTAGCAGGTGTGTGAAGAAATGTAAGGTGCGGCGCGCGAGGCACCGAGGGCGTATATCCTTGCACAATCTTGCAACACTCAGTATCCAATGCCGGAGGGCGTTTGCACCCTCCGGCATTGGGTGTGTGTACGACACATCACTGTATTTTCTGGAAACACCTTCATGCCCAACATCCTCCTGGTCGAAGACGACGCCGCGCTCTCCGAGCTGATTGCCAGCTACCTGGAGCGCAACGGCTACCACGTCAACGTGCTCAGTCGTGGCGATCTGGTGCAGGAACGCGCGCGCCGTGATCCCCCGGACCTGGTAATCCTCGACCTGATGCTGCCCGGGCTTGATGGCCTGCAGGTGTGCCGCCTGCTGCGCGCCGACTCGGCCTGTCTGCCGATCCTGATGCTCACCGCCCGCGACGACAGCCACGATCAGGTACTTGGCCTGGAAATGGGCGCCGATGACTACGTCACCAAACCCTGCGAACCCCGCGTGCTGCTGGCACGGGTGCGCACCTTGCTGCGCCGCAGCAGTTTGTCCGAACCCCAGGTGGCCAACGATCAGATCCTGATGGGCAACCTGTGCATCGACCTGTCGGAGCGCACCGTGACCTGGCGCGACCAGGCCGTGGAGCTGTCCAGCGGCGAATACAACCTGCTGGTGGTGCTGGCGCGGCACGCCGGCGAAGTGCTCAGTCGCGACCAGATCCTGCAACGCCTGCGCGGTATCGAGTTCAACGGCACCGATCGCTCGGTGGACGTGGCCATCTCCAAGCTGCGGCGCAAGTTCGACGACCATGCCGGCGAAGCGCGCAAGATCAAAACGGTATGGGGCAAGGGTTACTTGTTCAGCCGTTCCGAGTGGGAATGCTGACCCATGCTGCGCGTGCTGATTCGCCTCTTTCTGATCACTATCGTCACCTATAGCGCCGCGATCTACCTGATTCCCAAGCTGGTGATCCAGCTGTTTGAACACCGCTACCTGAATTACAACATCGAGCAGACCCGCGGCCAGCAACACCTGATCGTCAAGCAGTATCAACGTGCGCCGGTGGAGCGCTGGTCTCAGGTAACCGAGCAACTGGGGCGGGAATTCGCGCCGCTGCATGTGCAACTGCTGCTGCGGCAGGACGCCAGTTATACCCTCGAAGAAGCGCGCTTGCTGGAGCAGGGCAAACCGGTGGTGCGCCTGGGGGAGTGGGGCTGGATGGAAGAGATCAGCTCGCCGATCAACGATCAGTTTGTGGTCAAGCTGACCATCCCGCCGGACCCGCTGGACATGAACTTGCTGTACTGGGCCATCAACGTGCTGATTGTCGCCGCGCTGCTGGTGTGCCTGCTGACCTGGCTGCGCCCGCACTGGCGCGACCTTGAGCGCTTGAAAAGCACTGCCGCGCAGTTGGGCCGGGGTAATTTGACGGAGCGCACGGGAATCTCGGCCCGTTCCACTATCGGCAGCCTGGCCGCGGTGTTCGACACTATGGCCGACGACATCGAGCACTTGCTCAACCAGCAGCGCGACCTGCTCAACGCGGTCTCCCATGAACTGCGCACCCCCCTCACGCGTCTGGACTTCGGCCTGGCCCTGGCACTGTCCGAAGACCTGCCCCAGGCCAGCCGCGAACGCCTGCAGGGCCTGGTGGCGCATATCCGTGAGCTGGACGAGTTGGTGCTGGAGTTGTTGTCCTACAGCCGTTTGCAGAACCCGTCGCAACTGCCGGAGCGGGTGGACGTGGTGCTCGATGAATTTATCGACAGCGTGCTAGGCAGCGTCGATGACGAACTGGAAAACCCCGAAATCGTCATCGATGTGGCGCTCGATTGTGCCGTCGAGCGCTTCAGTCTCGACCCACGCCTCACCGCCCGCGCGTTGCAGAACCTGCTGCGCAACGCCACGCGCTACTGCGAAAAACGCATCCAGGTGGGCGTCAAGGTATGTCCCAAGGGCTGTGAGATCTGGGTAGACGATGACGGCATCGGCATTCCGCTGGAGCAGCGAGAGCGCATCTTCGAACCCTTCTACCGTCTCGACCGCAGCCGCGACCGTGCCACTGGCGGCTTCGGTCTGGGCCTGGCGATCAGCCGGCGTGCGCTGGAGGCTCAGGGCGGGACGTTGACCGCCCAGGCTTCACCGCTGGGCGGCGCGCGGTTTCGGGTGTGGTTGCCCAGCAGCGCGAGCTGATCGGCCTGCAAGCAGGCGGGCAAAAGAGCATACTGTGGCCCCGTTTTACCCGAGGAGAGATTGACCATGACCGCCGTTCACGCGTCTGCTCAACTAGGTTTCTCAACCCAGGCCGCCACTTACGCCCAGGGGCGGCCAGATTACCCCCGCCAACTCACGGGCTGGCTCAGCGAGACGCTGGGGGTTACCGGCCAGTCAACGGTGGTCGACCTAGGCGCCGGCACCGGCAAGTTCACCCGCTTGCTCAGTAGCCTGGCGCCGACGCTTATCGCCGTGGAACCCGTGGCGCAGATGGGCGAGCAACTGCTCAAGGCATTGCCCGGTGTACGTCTGGTTTCCGGTACCGCCGACGCCATGCCCCTGGACACGGCGAGTGCCGACGTCGTCGTGTGCGCGCAGGCCTTCCACTGGTTCGCCACACAGCCGGCATTGGCGCAAATTCACCGTGTACTCAAGCCCGATGGGCGCCTGGGCCTGGTGTGGAATGTGCGCGACGAGTCGGTGGACTGGGTGGCGGCGATCACCGAGATCATCACGCCTTATGAAGGCGATACCCCACGGTTCCATACGGGCCATTGGCGTGATGCCTTTCGCGGCGAGTATTTTTCCATGCCCGAACTGACCTGTTTTGCCTACCAGCACGTAGGCAGCCCCCAGGAAGTGATCATTGATCGCTTCCTCTCGGTGAGTTTCATTGCGGCGCTGCCGGACCCGCAAAAGGCCCGCGTCACCGCGCAACTGCGCACCCTGATCGACACCCATCCCGACCTTCGCGGGCGTGAGACCGTAGCGTTTCCTTACCAGACGCAGGCTTACGTGTGTCACCGGCTGGCGTAAAAGGCATAAAGTCAGATCATATTGGTATAAGTGGTTATAAGAAAAATCGCTATCCTGCGGCCAGTAATTTATATGGCCGCAGGTAGCTGTTAATGGAAGTGGGTAACTTTGGTTTTGTCATTGCCGGCCTGATCGTGGGTTTTATCGTCGGCATGACCGGCGTCGGCGGCGGTTCTTTGATGACGCCGATCCTGTTGTGGTTCGGTATCAACCCGGCCACGGCCGTAGGCACCGACCTGCTGTACGCCGCTATTACCAAGTCCGGCGGCGTGCTGGTGCACAGCAAGAACAAGAACATCGACTGGACCATCACCGGTTGGCTCACCCTCGGCAGTGTGCCCGCCGTGCTCCTGACCCTGTGGTTCCTGGCCACTTTGCACACCGACCCCAGCGCAATGAACGCGGTGATCAAGCAGGCCCTCGGCGTGGTGCTGCTGTTGACCGCTTTGGCGATTCTTTTCAAGAAAACCCTGTTGGCTTTCGCCCAGCGTCATGCCGGCGACAGCTACCACATGAACCCGCGCAACCTGAATGCCTTGACCGTGCTTACCGGAGCGATCCTCGGCACCATGGTCGCCCTGACCTCCATTGGCGCCGGCGCCCTGGGCACCGTGGCGCTGTTTATCCTCTATCCGTTCCTGGCCACGCGCCGACTGGTGGGCACCGAAATCGCCCACGCCGTGCCGCTGACCCTGGTGGCGGGCCTGGGCCATGCCGGCATGGGCAATATGGACTGGCACCTGCTGGGCTTTCTGCTGATGGGCTCGCTGCCGGGGATCTACATCGGCAGCCATATGACCGGCAAGATCCCGGACGGTGTATTGCGCCCGTGCCTGGCGGTTATGTTGATGGCCGTCGGTTACAAATTGGCGTTCTGAGGTGGGAGGGGCAAGCGCCTCCCACAGGGTTCGGCTCATTCTGTTTTAGTCTTTCGCCGGGCCATTGCCGATCTGCCAAACGAACGGCGGTTCGGTGCCATTGATCACCCAATCCCCCACAATCCGCGCCTTGTAGATCACCGGGTTGTGCGAGGACACGGTCCGCGCGTTGCGCCAATGCCGGTCCAAACCCTTGCCTTGGCGCACATCCGAAGCTCCCAGCGCATTGAACAGTTCGCTGGTGGCCCGCTGAATCAATTCCGACACCACCACCTGCGCCGTGGCCGATTCGATTTCGGCCGCCACATTGGCCTCGCGCTCGGCCACTTCATCCCCGCCGAACCGCGCCAGGTACGCTCGTTGCGCCGGCTCCGCAGCCTTCAACGCGCTGGCTTCGGCGGCATACACCAGGGCGGCGACTTCGCCCACCACCTGCTGAATCTGCGCGTCCTGGCTGACATGGGCCGCATTGCCGTGGCTGTAGATGCGCTTGCGGCTGCGTACGTGCTGCGCCACGTCCTTGAGCGCGGCGCGGCCGATCCCGGCGAGGCTGGCCAGCAACACCAGTTGATAAAATGCCGTCTGGTATTTGAAGCGGGTGGCAAAGTCGATGAGGTTTTCCGCCTCCACCACGGCATTGGTAAAGCGCGACGTGCCGCTGCCGGTGGTGCGTTGGCCAAAGCCGTCCCAGTCATCGCTGTGCACCACCCCAGGCTGGCGCGCGCGGGTGGCGGCAATCACGTCGCCGCCGGTGTCGCTGCGTTGGGCGTACACGTCAATCCAGTCGGCAAAAATGCTGCCGGTGCTGTAGAACTTCTCGCCATTGAGCGCCCACTGATCACCGTTCGGTGTCACTTGGGTGACCACCTCGCCGATGGCCACTGCGCCGATTTCGGTCCAAGCGCAGCCGACGATGTCGCCGTCGACGAAGCGCTTGAACCACAGGTCACGGCCGGCGCCGGGCGCGGCATTCAGGCGGTCTTCGACAAAGGCGAAGTGCCCGCGCAGGGCCTGGGGCACGTTGGAGTCGGCTTCGGCCAGTTCGATCAGCAGCGCGAACAACTGCGGCAGCGAGGCGCCGCCACCCCCGTATTCCACCGGCACGCGTACGGCGCCAAAACCGGCCTCTTTGAGCCATTGGATCGGCGCGTGGGGCAGGGTGCGGGTGTTTTCCCGTTCCAGCGCGCCCTCGGCGATGCGTTGGAAAATCGGGCGAAAGCGCGCCGCCAGGGCGGCATAGTCGGCGCCGGTAGCCAGCGGATTGATGATGTGGTGTTCGGTCATGGGACGGTTCCTGGGCGGTGATCGGTGCAAGGGCAGTTGCACACTCCGTGCCGGGCGCCGAGCCCAGTGTTTATGGGGATTGGAGGGTTAGAACTGTTGCCCTGGCAACAGCGATCCGACAAAAGGCGCGAAGCCCGACACTCGCCGCCAAGGGATCCCCGCCGGCAATATCCCGCGCAACCGCCCTGGCTCGGGGGCTTTGCCCAGGCTGGCACGCTTGCTGCTCAACCCTTCGGTACATCCCTTTTGTGCGAGGTACCGTTCGATGAGTCAGCAAGCCGTGAAATTTGCCTATTGGGTGCCCAACGTCAGCGGTGGGCTGGTGGTCAGCAAGATCGAGCAACGCACCCACTGGGGCATCGACTACAACCGCAAATTGGCGCAACTGGCCGAAGCGGCGGGCTTCGAGTACGGCCTGACCCAGATCCGCTTCACCGCCGGTTACGGTGCCGAGAACCAACATGAGTCCGTGGCGTTCAGCCATGCCCTGCTGGCCGCCACCACCCGACTCAAGGTTATCGCCGCGATCCTGCCAGGGCCCTGGCAGCCGGCGCTGGCGGCCAAGCAATTGGCGACCATCGACCAGCTCACCAACGGCCGCATCGCGGTGAATATCGTCAGCGGCTGGTTCAAGGGCGAGTTTCAGGCCATCGGCGAGCCTTGGTTGGAGCACGACGAACGCTATCGTCGCTCCGAAGAATTTATCCGCGCGCTTAAAGGCATCTGGACCCAGGATGATTTCACCTTCAAGGGCGACTTCTACCGCTTCAACAACTACACCCTCAAGCCCAAGCCGCTGGGCCGGCCGGAAGTGTTCCAGGGCGGCAGCTCGCGGGCCGCGCGGGATATGGCCGCGCGGGTGTCGGATTGGTATTTCACCAATGGCAATACCCCGGAAGGTATCAAGGCCCAGGTCGATGACATCCGCACCAAGGCTGCGGCGAACAACCATTCGGTCAAGATCGGCGTGAATGCCTTTGTGATTGCCCGCGACACAGAGGAGGAAGCCCGCGCCGTGCTGGCCGAAATCATCGACAAAGCCGACCCGCAAGCGGTGAACGCCTTCGGTGACGCCGCCAAACAAGCCGGCAAGGCCTCGCCCGAAGGCGAGGGCAACTGGGCCAAGTCCAGTTTTGAAGACCTGGTGCAGTACAACGACGGCTTCAAGACCAACCTGATCGGCACGCCGCAACAAATCGCCGAACGCATCGTCGCGCTCAAGGCCGTGGGCGTGGACCTGGTGCTGGCGGGCTTTCTGCACTTCCAGGAAGAAGTGGAGTACTTCGGCAAGCGGGTATTGCCGCTGGTGCGCGAATTGGAGGCCAAGGCAGGGATCAGGCAGGTGGCGTGAGGACCAGCGGGGCCGCTTCGCAGCCCAGCGCGGGGCAAGCCCGCTCACCACATGGCTGGGTGTCAGCCTCTGAGAGTTGTGTAGGCATCGCCGATGAGCATCGGTATTTACATATCTCCGGTAGAAACATCACCTGAGCACATGAGCTTTTTGTGGTGAGCGGGCTTGCCCCGCGCCGGGCCGCGCAGCGGCCCTTTCTCCGATCACTGCGGTGTGCCTGGCATGAACGGTCGTCAGGTCTTGGGGCCGCTTCGCAGCCCAGCGCGGGGCAAGCCTGCTCACCACGTGGCTGGGTGTCAGCCTCTGAGAGTTGTGTAGGCATCCCCGATGAGCATCGGTATCTACATATCTCCGGTAGAAACATCACCTGAGCACATGAGCTTTTTGTGGTGAGCGGGCTTGCCCCGCGCCGGGGCGCGCAGCGGCCCTTTCTCCAGTCACTGCGGTGTGCCTGGCATGAACGGTCGTCAGGTTTGGGGCCGCTTCGCAGCCCAGCGCAGGGCAAGCCTACTCACCACGTGGCTGGGTGTCAGCCTCTGAGAGTTGTGTAGGCATCCCCGATGAGCATCGGTATCTACATAATATCTCCGGTAGAAACATCACCTGAGCACATGAGCGTTTTGTGGTGAGCGGGCTTGCCCCGCGCCGGGACGCGCAGCGGCCCTTTCTCCAATCACTGCGGTGTGCCTGGCATAAACGGTCGTCAGGTTTTGGGGCCGCTTCGCAGCCCAGCGCGGGGCAAGCCTGCTCAACACTGGTTGGGTTTCAGCCTCTGAGAGTGGGCGGTCGCTGGAGGGTCAGGACTTCGTAGCCGTCGGCCGTCACCGCCACGGTGTGTTCCCATTGCGCCGACAGGCTGTTGTCTTTGGTGACGACCGTCCAGCCGTCCTTGAGGCTGCGCACTTTGGCGCTGCCCTGGTTGAGCATCGGTTCGACGGTAAACACCATACCTTCGCGCAGCTCAAGCCCGGTGCCGGGGCGGCCGAAGTGCAGAATCTGTGGTTCTTCGTGCATCTGCCGGCCGATGCCATGGCCGCAGTATTCGCGCACCACACTGTAGCCATTGGCTTGGGCGTGGCTTTGGATGGCATGGCCGATATCGCCCAGGCGCGCCCCAGGCTTGACCTGGCGGATACCGGCCCACATTGCCTCGAAGGTCATCTCCACCAGGCGCCGGGCTTTGGGCGCGACGGTGCCGATCATATACATCTTGCTGGCGTCGGCGATAAAGCCGCCTTTTTCCAGGGTGATGTCAATGTTGATGATGTCGCCGTCCTTGAGCACGTCCTTGGCGCTGGGCATGCCATGGCACACCACTTCGTTGATTGAGGTGTTGATGCTGAACGGGTAGTCGTACTGGC
Source organism: Pseudomonas rhodesiae (assembly GCF_013285305.1). NCBI lineage: Bacteria > Pseudomonadati > Pseudomonadota > Gammaproteobacteria > Pseudomonadales > Pseudomonadaceae > Pseudomonas > Pseudomonas rhodesiae. The sequence goes on from NZ_CP054205.1 coordinate 2,776,245, forward strand.
CGAGGCTGGCGGGGCGGGCCTGCAAGTCGTTGCGGATAAACGCTTCGACGGCGGCGTCCAGCTCCAGGGTCGAGCGACCGGCGGCGACGAAGCCGTCGAGCATGTCGAACACTTGGGCCAGTAGGCGACCGGATTCGCGCATCACAGCCAGTTGGGCGGCAGTCTTGATCATCATTCACGCCCTCGGATCAGTTCGGGTTTGTCCAGCAACAGTTTGTTGATCAAGTCGTTGTAGGTCAGGGTGGGGTTCAGTTCGGCGAGCAGGCCGACTTTGATCCAGAACTCGGCCTGAGCGTTGATGGAGCGGTCCATCGTCGCGCTGGCTAGGCGTAATTGTTCGTGCAGTTGGTCGGTGATCTTAACGATGCCCATGGTGTTCACTGTGTCAGAACGGATATACAAAGCGTATATGTTTCGTATATTTGACGTAAACCCCCAATAGCAAAATCCCATAAGCCGATTGACGGGTCACACGGTAGGCGGTTAGTTTCGTTTCATGACATTTCATACCTTCTTTCGCCAGCCAAGCATTATTACCGCCATTCCTCAGTTGGCGGGATAGCGCACGGCTGCACCCAAACCCGCCCTAGAGGCGGGTTTTGTTTTTCCGTCTCCTGGGCCCTACACACACCGCCAGGAGACACCGATGAGTACCCCCACAGCCCCAGCGACGTCCGATACACGTTTGCTTGAGCACTATGTAAAAAAGATCCTCGCCGCGCCGGTCTATGACTTGGCCGTGCGCACGCCGTTACAAGCGGCCCCGGCACTGTCGGCGTTGCTCGGCAACCAAGTGCTGCTCAAGCGCGAAGACCTGCAGCCGACCTTTTCCTTCAAGGTGCGCGGTGCCTACAACAAATTGGTGCAACTTCGCGACGCGCAGCGCACTCAAGGGGTCATCACCGCTTCAGCAGGCAACCACGCCCAGGGCGTAGCACTGGCGGCGCGGGAACTGGGGATCAAGGCGCGGATCGTGATGCCTTGCAGCACGCCGGATTTAAAGGTGCAGGGCGTGCGCTCCCGAGGCGCCGAGGCGGTGCTGCATGGGCCGAGTTTTCCGTTTGCCCTGGCCCATGCGCTGGCCTTGGCCGAGGCCAGCGGTGGCACCTTTGTCTCGCCCTTCGACGACCCGGATGTGATCGCCGGTCAAGGCACGGTAGGGATGGAGATCCTGCGCCAGCAACAGGGCCCGCTGCACGCGATCTTCGTACCGGTGGGCGGCGGCGGGCTGATCGCGGGGATCGCGGCGTATGTCAAATACCTGCGGCCCGAGGTGCGCATCATCGGGGTCGAAGCCGAAGGCTCCAGTTGTTTGCTGGCGGCGTTACGTGCCGGCGAACGGGTGGTGTTGCCCAGCGTCGATGGGTTTGCCGACGGCACCGCGGTGGCGCAGATCGGCGCCTACGGTTTTGAAATATGCCGCGACTGGGTGGACGACGTCATCACCGTGAGCAACGACGAACTGTGCAGCGCCATCAAGCTGATCTACGACGATACCCGCTCCATCACCGAGCCATCCGGTGCGTTGGCGGTGGCGGGAATGCGCAGGTTTGTCGCCCAACGCGGCGTGCAGAGGCAGACCCTGGTAGCGGTAAATTCCGGGGCAAATATCAACTTTGATAGTTTGCGATATGTTGCTGACAGAGTGGGTGCCCAGTTAGCCGTTTAAGCGTAAACCGCCGGTTAAACGTTTAATCGATGCTATTCGCCGATATTTTAAACAGCGGCGAAAAGTTCAAGTTTTAGTTATATAAAACCCAGGGTCGCTTATGAGGAAAGGTTACAACGCAACTCGATTTTGCCGGGTACGCTTGCTCAGTGAAGGCGTCTTCCAAGGCTGGTAAGACGTCGCAGGCGTATGCCTGGCATAAACACAACAATCTGTTGGCACTCTATAAAAAGGAGAGGTTGACCATGCTTTCGGAACTTGAATTACGCAGCATTATTGAAGGAAGTTTCCTGCCTAAACGGTGCGAATGCACCAAAGCCGAAGATGCTTCGCTGACGATCAAGGTGTACGACGACCGCGACCGTGACCGGGTGGACTTGGAAGTCAAAGGCATCAACGCAGACAAACTCGACAGCAGTCGCGCCATCTGCAATCTGATCACCGGGTTGCGTGAAGACCTCAAGCATACCCATGCACCTGTACTGCAACGCGCCGGGGCGCGCGGCTACTACTAAGCCGTCGTCTGCGGTTGAACCACCGAAGAACTGTGGGCCTGGATTAACGCCAGGCCCAAAACGGTGGTATGTCCTTGCGCAATTCCCCCTATGCTTTCAACCCAATTGCTGGCGATACGGTAGGTCCGGACCGGTCTTGGTGCAGGTCAATGCCGCTGCGCGAATGGCAAAGCCGAGCATGGCGTCGATCTGCTCGCGGCTGAGCTGTTGCAGACCCTCCACCGAATCCAATTGATGCTCCGTCAGCCAAGCAATCAATGCTGCCTGGAAGGTATCGCCGGCGCCCACTGTGTCGGCCATCACAACGTCCACCGCCGGTTGCGACCAGTTGCCGTGCTGGCGACTGAATACACTGGCGCCATCGCCGCCGCGGGTAAGGAACACCAACTGGCAACGGTGCTGCAACCAGCCCTGCAGAACGCTTTCCGGTGATTGGCCGGGGTAGAGCAGGTGCAGGTCTTCGTCGCTGACCTTGATCAAGTCGGCGTGCTTGACCAGTTCCGCTACGCGGTCGCGCCACAGTTGGATATCCGGCTGCGGGTTGAGGCGCACGTTGGGGTCGAGGCTGATCAGGCGCTTGCCGCTTTCACGCTTGACCAGGTTCAGCAGGGTGTCGCCGATCGGTTGCACCACCAGCGAGAACGAACCCACATGCAGTCCGCGCACGCTATCGTCCAGTTGCGGCAGGTGACTCACCTGCAATTGGCGGTCGGCGCAGCCTTCGCCGCGAAAGCTGTACTGCGGTGAGCCGTTGGCGCCCACGGCGACCATTGCTAGGGTGGTCGGCGCGGCGAATTCCACCAGGTAATCCTCGCTGACGCCTTCATCCCGCAGCACTTGCAGCAGGCGCCGACCAAGAAAATCGCTGGAAAGCCCCCCGAACAGGCCGGCCTTGATGCCCAGGCGACGCAGGCCAACGGCCACGTTGAACGGCGAACCGCCGGCAATCGCCGTGTAACTGACCTTCGACGCCTTGCCGCCGGCGCCTTCCTCGCTGAAGAAATCGAACAGCGCTTCACCACATACCAGATACATAATCGCTCGCTCTTAAAGGGTTGCCACGAGCTGCTGATAGCGCTCGTAAGCCTGTTGATACGCGCTGACATGGGCTGCCACCGGCACGGTACGGCTGGCCGGGTCGACGCTCACGCATCTGTCGCAGAGGCTGGCCAGGGATTCGCCGGTCTGGCTCCACGCCGCCTGGATCGCCGCGCCCAGGGCGGCGGCTTCGCTTTGTTCGGTGCAGACTACTTCGGTGTGCATGATATCCGCGACCATCTGCCGCCACACCGGGCTTTTCGAACCGCCGCCGATCAAGCGGATGCTCTGGCTTTGCAGGCCGGTCTGGCGCAGCAGGTCGAGGCCGTAGCGCAGGCCGAAGGTCGTGCCCTCGACCACTGCGCGGCACAGGTTGGCGCGGGTCAGGTTGGTCATGGTCAGCCCATGCAGGCTGCCGGTGGCGTGGGGCAGGGCGGGTACGCGTTCGCCGTTGAGAAACGGCAGCATGCTCACGCCGTCGGCGCCGATGGGCGCGCGTTCGACCAAGGCATTGAAGGCAGGCAGGTCCAGCTCGAACAGCTCGCGGATCACCCCGGTGGCGTTGGTCAGGTTCATGGTGCAGATCAACGGCAACCAGCCGCCGCTGGACGAGCAGAACGTCGCCACCGAGGCCTGGGGGCTGACGTTGGGCTGGTCGGCAAAGGCATACACGGTGCCGGACGAGCCCAGGCTCATGGTTATCACCCCCGGCGCGATATTGCCGGTGCCGATGGCGCCCATCATATTGTCGCCGCCGCCGCTGGAGACCACGGCGTTGGGGTTGATGCCCAGGCGTTCGGCGATGGCTGGCAGGATAGTGCCCACGCTTTGATCGGCCTCGATCAACGGCGGCAGGGCCCGCTCCAGGCGGCCGCTCGGGTCGATGTGCCGCAGCAGGGCCGTATCCCATTCACGATTGCGCACATTGAAGTAACCGGTGCCCGACGCATCGCCATACTCGGCGACGGCGCGGCCGGTGAGCCAGTAGTTGAGGTAATCGTGGGGCAGCAGGATATGGGCGATGCGGGCGAAGAGGTCCGGGTGTTGTTCGCGGGTCCATAGCAGTTTGGAGACGGTGTAGCCGGGTGCAATGGCCACGCCCAGGCGTTCCAGAGAGCCACGCTCGCCGCCGAGGTAGGCCAACAAGCGGTCGTTCTCGGCGGCGGTTTCGGTGTCGCACCACAGCTTGGCCGGGCGCAGTACCTGGCCGTGCTCATCCAGCAGCACCAGCCCATGCTGCTGGCCGGATACGCCAATGCCAAGGATGTCCTGGCCGTCGACGCCGGCCTGTTGCAGGGCGCGATGGGTGGCTTCGGTGAAAGCGTCCAGCCATTCCTGGGTGTGCTGTTCGCGGCGGCCATTGGCAGCGCTGATCAGGGTGTGGGCCGCAGCACCGAGGCCCAGTACCTTGCCGCTGCTCGCGTCGAGGACGATAGCCTTGGTGCCCTGGGTGCCGCAGTCGATGCCGAGGAACAGGTTTTGCTGGGTCATGAGGGGGTGCTCAGCATTATTGTTGGAAGTTAAATGCTATCCCAATGTAGGAGGGGGCTTGCCCCCGATAAGGGGAGGTCAGTTGATGAATAAGTTGACTGACCCAGCGCCATCGGGGGCAAGCTCCCTTCCACATTTCTAAGCCGGTTTTTTCAGTAACTGCTGCAGGGTTTTGGTCACGCCGTTATCCCGCAAGCTGACAAAACACCGCTCGAACGCTGCCACAAACGCAGGCGAATTGGGAATAGCCGTGCCGAAAATCTCTTCCACCCCCAGCAGGCGTACGCTGATCAGCGCATCGTCAGTGACCAGGCTCTGACAGAACGCTGCGCGCGGGTCGGGAATGTTGTAGCGCGCGCCGTTCTCATCCACACCTTTGAGATACAGGGCCCAGGCGGCCACTACCAGCGCCGCGCGCTCGGTCTCGCGGCCATCGGCAATCAGGCGGTTGACGGTCGGCACAGTGAACTTGGGAAACTTCGACGAGCCATCCGAACAGACCCGCTCCAGTTGGTCGGCGATGGCCTGGTTGGAGAAGCGATCCACCAAGGTCTGCTTGTACTCGGTCAGGTCGATGCCCGGCACCGGCGCCAGGTTCGGTGTGACGTCCAGGTCCATATAGGCGCGCATATAGGCCACGAACAGCGGGTCGTTCATGGTTTCGTGGACAAACCGGTAGCCCTTGAGAAAGCCCAGGTAGGTCAGGGCCAGGTGGCTGCCGTTGAGCAGGCCGATTTTCATTTCTTCGTAAGGGGTAACGTCATCGGTGAACTGCACGCCGACATTTTCCCAGGCCGGTCGGCCGTTGACGAACTTGTCCTCCAGCACCCACTGCACAAACGGCTCGCACACCACCGGCCAGGCATCGTCGATGCCGTGTTCGTCATGCAGTTGCAGACGGTGCGCGGTGCTGGTCATGGGGGTGATGCGGTCGACCATGGCATTGGGGAAGCTCACATTGGCGGCGATCCAGTCATGCAGCTCGGCATCGCGCAGGGCGGCGAAGGCCAGCAGCGCCTTGCGTGTGACCGCGCCGTTGTGCGGCAGGTTATCGCAGGACATCACCGTGAAGGCCGGCGTGCCGGCGGCGCGGCGCTGGGTCAGCGCGGCGCAGATAAAGCCGAACACGGTTGTCGGTGCTTGCGGGTGTGCCAGGTCATGCTGGATCTGCGGCAGGTGCGCCATGAATTCGCCGGTGCTGTCGTCGATGCAATAGCCGCCTTCGGTGATGGTCAGCGAAACGATGCGAATCGCGGGCTCGGCTAATTTGTCGATCAGCGCCTGGGCGCCGTCTTCGGCCAGCAGCATGTCGCTGATCGAACCGATCACGCGTACTTCGGTGTCGTCGGTGTCGCCCAGTTCGTACAGGGTGAACAGAAAGTCCTGGCCGGCCAGGTCGTCGCGGGCCTTGCGGTCTTCGGCGCGCAGGCCGACGCCGCAGATGCTCCAGTCCAGGCCCTCGCCGGTGTTCATCAGCGCATCGGTGTAATACGCCTGGTGTGCGCGATGAAAGCCGCCGACGCCGATATGGGCGATACCCTGGGAGGTGCTGGCGATGGCGTAGGCCGGCACTTGGATCTCACGCGGCAGTTGGGTGAGGTTCTGTTTATTCAGCTTCATAGCGTAATACTCGCGAAATCAGGCGGCGGCGCGCAGTGGGCGGGCCACGGCGTTGCCATCGGTGTCGAACAGGTGGCAGTGCGTCGGGTCCAGGTGCAGTTGCAGCGTCTCGCCATACTGGCTGGCCATATCGCCACGGATACGCATGGTCAACGGCTCGCCGTTGGCGGTGATGACGTGGCAGAACGTGTCGCTGCCCAGGCGCTCGCCAACATCGGCGGTCACCGTCAGGCTGGTTTGCCCCGGCGTGGCGATTTCCAGGTGTTCCGGGCGAATGCCCAGGGTCACCGCGCTGCCGACGCTCAGGCTGGCGCCGCTCAACGGCAATGTGACCAATGTCCCGGCGTCCAGCTGCACGTCGCAGTCCTGGCCGCTGACCCGGCTGACCTGGCCTTTGAGGAAGCCCATCTTCGGCGTACCCAAAAAGCCCGCCACGAACAGGTTGGCCGGCTGGTGATACAGCTCCAGGGGCGAGCCGACCTGTTCGATGCGGCCACTGTTAAGCACCACGACTTTGTCGGCCAGGGTCATTGCTTCGACCTGGTCGTGGGTCACGTAGATCATGGTCGCTTGCAGCTCTTTATGCAGGCGCGCCAGCTCCAGGCGCATCTGCACGCGCAGGGCGGCGTCGAGGTTGGACAGCGGTTCGTCGAACAGGAAAATCTTGGGGTTGCGCACAATGGCCCGGCCGATGGCCACACGCTGGCGCTGGCCGCCGGAGAGTTGCTTGGGCTTGCGCTCCAGCAGCGGGCCCAGTTCGAGGATGCGCGCCGCTTCGCTGACTTTGCTCTCCACCAGTTTCTTATCGACACCGGCCAGGTCCAGGGCGAACGACATGTTCTTGCGCACGCTCATGTGCGGGTACAAAGCATAGGTCTGGAACACCATCGCCAGGTCGCGCTTAGCCGGGGTCACTTCGGTGATGTCGCGCCCGTCCAGTTCGATGGTGCCGTCGCTCACCTCTTCCAGGCCGGCGATCAGGCGCAGCAAGGTGGATTTTCCGCAGCCTGATGGGCCGACGAAGACTACGAACTCTTTGTCATTCACTTCCAGGTCGATGCCTTTGATGATCGAGAAACCTTCGAAGCCTTTTTGCAGATTCTTGATTTTCAGGTTGGCCATGACGGGCCTCCGCTAGGAATTATTATTTAACTGCACCGAAGGACAGGCCGCGCACCAGCTGTTTCTGGCTGATCCAACCAAAGATCAGGATCGGCGCGCAGGCCAGGGTCGAAACGGCGGACAATTTGGCCCAGAACAAGCCTTCGGGGCTGGAGTAAGAGGCGATCAGCGCGGTCAATGGCGCGGCGCTGGACGAGGTCAGGTTCAGCGACCAGAACGCTTCGTTCCAGCACAGGATCAGCGACAGCAGCACGGTGGACGCCAGGCCGCCCTTGGCAATCGGCAGCAGCACGCGGACCATTTCCTGCCACAGGCTGGCACCGTCCAGGCGCGCGGCTTCGAGGATGTCCTTAGGGATGTCTTTGAAGTAGGTGTAGACCATCCACACCACGATCGGCAGGTTGATCAGGGTGTAGATAATGATCAGCGCGATGCGCGTATCCAGCAGGCCGAAGCTTTTGGCCAACAGGTAGATCGGCATCAGCACGCCCACCGGCGGCAGCATCTTGGTCGACAGCATCCACAGCAGCGTGCGTTTGGTGCGCTGGGTTTCGTAGAACGCCATGGAGTAGGCCGCGGGCACCGAGATCAGCAGGCACAGCGCGGTAGCGCTGAAGGAAATCAGTACCGAGTTCCATGCATAGCTGAAGTAGTTGCTGCGTTCGTTGATGTGCAGGTAGTTCTCCAGGGTCGGCGTGAAGATGAACTGCGGTGGCGTGGCGAAGGCGTCGATTTCGGTCTTGAAGCTGGTGAGCACCATCCAGAAGATCGGGAAGAAAATCAGGATCGCGATGGCCCAGGCCAGGGTGCCGAGCAGCAGGCTTTGCAGGCGACGGGATTGTTGAAGCGTCATGGCGCGGCCCTCAAGGCTTGTCAGTCAGGTTTTTGCCGATCATCCGCACCAGGATGATCGCCGCGATATTGGCGATGACCACGGCGATCAAGCCGCCGGCCGAGGCCATGCCCACGTCGAACTGCACCAGTGCCTGGTTGTAGATCAGGTACGCGAGGTTGGTCGAGGCGTAGCCCGGGCCACCGTTGGTGGTGGTGAAGATCTCGGCGAACACCGAGAGCAAAAAGATGGTTTCGATCATCACCACCACGGCAATCGGCCGCGCCAGGTGCGGCAGGGTCAGGTGCCAGAAGATCGCGATGGCGCCGGCACCGTCCAGGCGCGCGGCTTCCTTTTGTTCCTGGTCGAGGGACTGCATGGCGGTCATCAGCAACAGGATCGCGAAGGGCAGCCATTGCCACGACACAATGATGATGATCGACAGCAACGGGTAATGCGCCAGCCAGTCCACCGGCTCGGCGCCGAACAGTTTCCACACGGCGGCGAGCACCCCGGATACCGGGTGGAAAATCAGGTTTTTCCAGATCAGCGCACCGACGGTGGGCATGATGAAAAACGGTGAAATCAGCAACACCCGCACCAGGCCGCGACCGAAGAACTCACTGGCCTCCAGCAGCGCACTGATCAACACGCCGAACACCACGCTGATCAACAGCACACTGCCGACCAGCAGCAGGGTATTGGTGGCGCCGGGCAAAAAGCCGGAGTCGGTGATGAAGTAGGTGAAATTCTCCAGTCCCACGAATTCATTCTCGCCGGGGTAGAGCAGGTTGTAGCGAATCAGCGAAAAGTACAGGGTCATGCCCAGCGGCACGATCATCCATAGCAACAGCAGGGCGACCGAGGGGCTGACGAGAAACCAGCCGGGGTTGGCCAGGCGGTTTTTGGCAGGTGTATTCATGGTAATTAACGCCAGTGCGGAGCAAGGATCGGAGTGCGGTCAGTGTGGGAGGGGGCTTGCGCCCGATAGCGGAGTGTCAGTCGATGAATCAGTTGGCTGATCCACTGCTATCGGGGGCAAGCCCTCTCCCACCTTGACGGTGGTGAGGCTCAGGTTATTTGGGGTAACCGGCCCGCTTCATTTCCCGCTCGGTGGTGGTCTGCGCCGCAGTCAATGCTGCATCAACCGTCTGCTGACCGGTCAGCGCACCGGAGAAGAACTTACCGACCTGGGTACCAATCGCCTGGAACTCAGGAATGGTCACCAGCTGGATCCCGATGTACGGCACCGGTTTCTCCGTCGGCTTGGTCGGATCCGCGACTTTCAACGATTCCAAGGTCACTTTGGCGAACGGCGCGGCTTTCATGTACTCATCGCTGTAGGTCGACTTGCGCGTGCCTGGCGGTACGTTGGCGATGCCATCGGTCTTGGCCACCAACTGGCTGTATTCCTTGGACGTGGCCCAACTGGTGAATACTTTGGCGGCGTCCTTGGCCTTGGAACTGGTCGGGATCGCCAGGGACCAGGAGTACAGCCACGACGTGCCTTTGTCCGTGGTTTCATGGGGCGCGAAGGTGAAACCGACGTGGTCGGCCACTTTGCTTTGGGTTTTGTCGGTGACGAACGAGCCGGCGACGCTGGCGTCGACCCAGATCGCGCACTTGCCGCTGTTGAACAGCGCCAGGTTTTCGTTGAAGCCGTTGCTGGAAGCCCCCGGCGGGCCGGATTTCTTCATGTTGTCGACGTAGAAGTTCAGCGCGTTCTTCCATTCCGGGCCGTTGAATTCAGGCTGCCACTTTTCGTCGAACCAGCGCGCACCGTAGCCGTTGGCCAGGGTGGTGATCAGCGCCATATTCTCGCCCCAACCGGCTTTGCCGCGCAGGCACAGGCCGTATTGCTCTTTGCTCTTGTCGGTGAGTTTGCTGGCGAATTCGCCGATCTGGCTCCAGGTCGGGTGCTCAGGCATGGTCAGCCCGGCGTCCTTGAACAGGTCGGTGCGGTAGTAGGTGATCGAGCTTTCGGCGTAGAACGGCAGGGCGTACAGCGAACCCTTGACGGACAAACCGTCACGCACCGAAGGGAACACATCGTCCAGGTCGTAGGACGCCGGCAAGTCCTTCATCGGCTCCAGCCAACCCTTGGCGCCCCAGAGTGCGGCTTCGTACATGCCGATGGTCAAGACATCGAACTGCCCACCCTGGGTGGCGATGTCGGTGGTCAGGCGTTGGCGCAGCACGTTTTCTTCGAGTACCACCCAGTTCAGCTTGATCTCCGGATGCTCGGCCTCGAAGGTCTTGGAGAGCTTCTGCATACGGATCATGTCGCTGTTGTTGACGGTGGCAATGGTCAGGGTCTGCGCGCCAAGGCTGACGGCGCTAAGGGTCATACATGCAGTCATACACGTAGAGGCAAGCAGAGCTTTTGCTGGGAACTTCATCGCGCACTCCATTTCCGCGCCCAGGGGCTACGGAAGGACAGTTATTGTTGTTGTGTCTTCCTACAGGGAGTCAGGAAGAGTGTGCGTTGATTACAGCCTTCAATTGGCGGTGTGACAAATCCTTGGGAACACTGGGACTGATACTTTTTTGCACTACGTGTCACCGGCTCAGCTCAATGCCAGTCGGCGTTAGGGTTTGCGCTTAAAGGTATTGGGAAAATGCAGCAGCCATTCCGATTGGCTGCTGCTAGAGGGTTAGCCGACGTAAGCGAAGAGGTCCTTGATGTCCTTCTCAGCGAAGACCCCTTTGCCGGTGTCTTCGATCAACTGGAACGAGCCATCGGGATTGATAGTGACTCCAACTGAACCCGCAATCGTGACATCTACGCCCGGCTTTTTCAGAAGGTCAAACAGGGGTTTTTTGCCGTCGTACTCTTGTGCCAATACCGCCCCCATACCCACCGTCGATTGAGAATTCACGCCGCCGACGAAGATGACCTTGCCGCCCTTATCCAATGACTTATTCAGCTCCTCCACCTCTTCATAAGCAACTTTATCGATCAAGCCATATCTTAGATCGCTACCGGTCAGGTGCATTAATGTGCGTTTTTGATAGACGCCATCTTTCAGGTCGGTGAGCACCGCCAGTGCGGAGCATTCGGTCAGGCTGCGGGTCGACAGGGGCGTACGAAGATCCTGCACGGTGTGGGAATACCCCATGTGCACTTCAACCGGTGAAGAGGTCGATGAGATTTTGGCGCTGTCGAAAGAGCGAGGTTTATAGTCGACTCTGGTTTTATAGAACACTGGTTTTTCATCGCTGCCTATATTGAGTTCAACCTCTGTCCCGTTGTCTTTTTTGACGTTGAACGCGATGTTGCGCTCGGCAAGCGTGTCGTTCATCGCCTTTTCCGCTAGCAGTTGAATGTACTTGTCAGGAAGGGACTTGTACTGGTTGCGGTAACGTCCCAGTGCCTCCTCATAAAGGGCGTAAGGGTCTTTATTGTCAACGCTCGGGAAGTCGCCGACGATTTCCTGCTCAAACCCTTTCACGCGCGCGCCGGTGAGCGCGTTGAGTTGCGACGCGAGGGACGCCTGGCCACCGCTGGCGGAGTAACAGGCCAAAAGACGAACGTCTTCGTAGTCTCGAATGTTGATACCGCGCGCCAACAATTCACGGTCCACATCAGCGGCTGCGTAACGCTTGCCATTTTCTCCCAGGATGGATGACGCCCCGCCGTTTGCGGGCTGTTCACTGTGGCCCATGATGTTAAGGCGTTGGTGACCCTTGTAGGTGTCGAAAAACACTTGAATATCGCCCGCGAGCGGCTTGATTTCCACTGGGCCGCCCAGGACGATCCGGTTCTTCGGCGGTGTAGCGGGAACGGGAATCTCCTCGACCAACATAGCGCCCGCACCTGCCGCTCTTGCCGCGCTGCTGGAAGGTTCATTCAATGCGCGTGCCTTGAAGTGAATGAGTGATGTCGCCAGGTTGAGCAACATATCGGCCAGCGCGGTTTCTTTGAGCCTCATATCGTCGCCGTGCAGGACCTCCAGGTCGCTGGCGATACCTGCGCCTTGCAAGGCGAGCCCCAGCAACGCGCCGGGGCCGCGCAAGGCCGGCAACAGCGCATTGAGCAACAGGAAGCCACCCTCCTTGAGCGTCGCCCAACGGCTTTCGTCATCAGAAACCGCCTGCTGTTCGGCAAGCGTGGTCAGGGCTTGTGCGTTGGCATTGTAGAGGTGGTCCATCAAATGCCCGGTTTGCAGTTGCGCCTTCAGGGTATCGGCGGCGGCATAACCGCCGGCGGCCAGTTTGGGTTCGGCCGGTACGGTCTCGCCGTCTCCCACGCCAAACACGCCGAGTGTCAGGGCGTCGGGCTCCTTGAAACTCCACCTCTTGTAATACTCTCGGGTCGATTCATCCGGCAACCAGGCCAGAATGTCCGACTGCAAACGCCCCGGCTGCTGGATGGCCTCCAGTAATTGCTTGCGGGTTTGAAATTGCAGCAGCGGGGCATCGGCGATCAGAGGGCGATAGAGAATATGTGGGCCGGCTTCGCTGTCCTCGGGCTCGATCAAGTACATATTGTCGACCACATCGGGGGCCTTGCCGGGGCCCGGTATAAAGGCCAGCGGGCGTACGGCGATCTCCTTGCCGTCGACGGTCTTGGCCCCGGGCGTTGGGTCGAGTGCGGCCTGGATATATCTGAAACCGGTATTATCGAGGCCGGACTTTTTCTGAATGACCATCTCCAGAGCTTTCAATTGCAGCTCAGTGGGGACCTGCTGCGCAAACAGGGACTGGCGTTCGGTTTTTTTATCGGGATTGTCCAGCAGTTCACGCTTGAGCAACGCGGGGTAGTTTTTACCCACGTCGACGGCCTCAATCAGCTTTTGCAGTGCACCGTCCTCTTCAAGTTCGGGCACGCGTGTATTATCGGGCTTGAGGTAAACCTCAACGCTTCTGCTCGGTAGCCCCGACAGGTTTTTCAGCAGGGCGTCGGTCAGGCTCATGCGTTCACGGTTGATTATTCCGCTGACCATTGCGTTGGCCCCTGCGCCGCCCACGGGCACCTTGAAGACGATCTCCAGGTTCTTCGCCGGATGACTGACGGCCTTCAGATTATCGAAAGAACGCTCGGCAAAAGTGCGAATGTCCGGGATGTCGCTGCTGTACGTGCGGCCTTTGTTCAGTTGTATGAAGCCCGCCAGCCTGAGATGCAGTTCCTGCAATACAAAGCGTTGCGACTGGTCGGCGTTGTTCATCCAGTCGGGCAACGTGGTTGTGGGCTGGGTAGGGGGCAGCATGTCTGTGAGGGCAGGCGCGTTGGAGAGTTGGTCGCCTTTATGCTGTTGGATCAGTCGATCAGCCTGGAGGTCGAACACATTGGCGTCCACTCGCTGTGCAGGGCGCCTCGACTCAGGAAGGTCATCCCAGGAGTCGTAGGGGGTGACCTTGCCACTGGTCTCCACCAGCAGGAGTAGCTGGCGACTGGGTGATGACAGGGATCGTGTGATTAACAGTTCCGGCTCGGGGCCTGTGGTGGTATAGACGTCGGCGCCCGACGAATTCGCACCCAGCGGCATAGGGCGCGTCGCCCCATTAGGCTGTGATGCGACCATGGTCAGGGTTTTACGCTGTTCATCATCCAGTCCGGTTTGTTTCAGCGCCGCCTGTTGCAGGTTGCTGCGCAGGATACTGCTGACCAGCGCCCGATGACTGCCGGAGAAGGCGTTGTCGGCGCCGCTGAATGCGGGCTTGCTCCAGTAGGCCCTGAACTCAGAGTTATAGACCTCGTCAAGCCGGCTTGGCAGCGCACCGATGGCGGAGCTCAAGCCTGCCAGATCAAGGTGCAAGGGTACATCGACCGGGCTGCCCAAGGTTGTCCGCGGCACGCGCGGGCGGGTATCAAACGCTTTGGCGTCCCGGGTGAAATTCGGCGCAGGGCCGCCTGCCAGATGATCCAGGGCCAGTGTGATCAGTTGTGTTCGCTTGAACTGCCCCGGTTGATCCGGATCAGGTAATTCGATGGCGAGCTGGTTAACGTCGACATCCAATCCAGGGGCGATGGTCTGGATCCTGTCGTTGAGCACTCGCGCGACCGCTGTGAACAACGTCGGCTCACCGGCAAACTGGCTGCGCGCCAGGGTGACCAACGGATTGGCCGCCGGTGATGCCGTCGCGCGCGGTTGCGTGGTGTGTGGCTGCTCAAGCCGTTGCGCGACTGCGCGTTGTCGCTCCTGGACGCCAACGGAGCGTCTATCGGTACGCGGATTGTGTTTGCGCAATGCGGCAAAGCCGTCGCGAGTCAGCGATGAGGCGTTTTTAAGTTGCCATGTGGTGCTGCCATCACCGGTCGGTTCACCATAAAACCTGCCTATCCAGTCGAGGCTAAGGGGTTTGTTCATGGCGGGCGGCACCGCAGAGTTGCGCAATGTCTGCCCGAGTGTCGAGCGTTCAGGGATTTCGGACACTAACAAGTGGCTGCGTTTGTTCAAAACAACACCCAATCCCGAAATTTCGCTGAATCGACCGGTGCTGTACATTCTCGCCATCTCCAGGTCGGCTTCTTCAACCGATGGTTTCTGGTCGCGTCGAGAGGCGGGGATCAATGAGGGGGTCAAGGTGATTTGCGTCGATAAGACCTCGATGGCGTCTTGTTGCTGTTGCCGAATCACAGAGTCGTGGGCGTCGTTTGACCCTGACGCGTCAGCATTGGCTGAGGGTAACGATACGAACGTTCCGTGTCGTTTTTGCTCAGCAATATTAATCACTAATCCTTCGGGTATATACATACCTCCCACTTCGTAAAAGTTACCTATCACTTGAGCAGGTGCGCGGGTTGGGCCGAGGTACTCGATAACCTGTCGCGTTGGGGCCAGCGCTTGAGCGGCAGCGGTCACCGCTGCGGTGGCCTGCCACCAACCTTCATCATATTTGGAGAAGCTAGCGGGCTTCCCATCAGCGATACATTCAAGTTCCCATCCATCAACCGTATTCAACTTCAGTGTTGAAGTGTCGATCTTGTGTTTCCTGGCGAAACTTGCAAATGGCTCGCTTTCAATAGCGTGGGTAAGTTGGGCCCAGGCCATGCCGAATGTCGAAAAGCGAGGGATGTCGTCGATGACCTTGGCCGCCGGACTTACGGGGGTGCCAGTTCGAAGGGCAACGAGCAGTTCCAGCAATGCGGCGCTGTACTTTTCTGAGAGAATCGCGTCATCTGCCTTGACCACACGGGTGGCGAGGCTTTGGGTTTCTAGATCGACAACCGCCACGTTGCGCTTACTCCGCGCGTTAGATACAGAAGGCACGGACTGGGCGTTCAAAGCAGATGCCGAAGAAAACGCACTGGTGCGCAAGGGATCGATGTTCATGCAGATAAAGTCCGTTAATAATGAATGGTTTATATATCTTCGCTGGAAAATAGATATTGGACTTGTGCGCGCTCCATAGTTAAAGGAGTGCGCCCATCGCATTGTTTTTTTGGATTTCTATTTTAAAGCGTCTGTCGGTGAGGGTTATGAGGTGCGCAGGTATTTAATGCGTGTATTAAGTGGTGATGCTGGCGGATTGGTTTCCTCTGTACATGTTGCAATTCATGTAAGGGGCTAACGATTTTTTCAAGAAAGCACTGTGCGACACTGCACTTGGGTTTAATAAGCGCAGTGCAAATAGACTCGATGTTTTTTATGCCAAGTTCTGCTCGGTCAATCGCTGCACTACCAGGCGCCGATAGTGCGAAGGGGTCATGCCCTTGAGCTGCTGAAAGCGCCGGTTGAAGTTGGAAATATTGTTGAATCCCGACTCGAAGCACACATCCGTCACCGCTTTGTCGCCATCGGCCAGCAGCTCGCAGGACTTGCTGATGCGCAACCGATTGACGAATTCGATAAACGTGCGCCCGGTGGCCTGTTTGAACACGCGGGAAAAATAAGTGGGTTTCATGCCCAGGTGTTCGGCCACTTCTTCCAGCGGCAACTCCCGTGCGTAGTGGGCGAAGATATAGTCCACCGCGCGGTTGGTGCGGTCGATGCTGTGCTCGTCGGCCGTTTGCGGTGCGGTCACGCCGGACAGCAGTTGGTAGTCGTCACACGCGCTCAACACGTCCAGCAGGATAAAGAAATGCCCCAGGCGCGCCATGCCTTGGGCGTCCTCGATGCGCTGCATCAAGGTCACGGCCTGGGCGATGGTGTGCTTGCAGCGAAACTCGATACCCGACTGCGCGCGCTCCAGCAGCGGCGCGAGGTTTTTGAGTTCGGCGAAAATGTGGCTGCCCTGTTCAAGCAGTTCATCGGTGAAGTTCACCAGCATGTCGCGCTTGGGCACCACTTCGTCTTCCTCCACCTGGCTGATCCAGTTGTGAGGCAGATTGGGGCCGGTGAGGAACAGGCTTTCCGGATAGAAGTTGCCGATGTAGTCGCCGATAAACACCTTGCCGGAGCTGGCGACGATCAGGTGCAGTTCGTATTCCTTGTGGAAATGCCAGCGCACCAGCGGGCAGGGGAAGCCATGCTGGCGATAGATGATGGACAGACCGTTGTGATCGTCCATCAGCTCGTAGGAAGGGTCGGTGATGCGCGTTGCTCGGGTCATGCTGCCGTCGCTTTATTGTGGTTGCTGCGTAGGATAATGCCCCCTCGTGCACCCACTCGCCAACGTCTGTGTTTACCCGTTGCGGTTTTTCGCCTCGATCCACTGCGCCATGTACTGGGTACTCTTGTGGGCGTGATGGCGCAACATGCTGCCGGTGAAGTTGTCCCGGCGATGGGTCGTGAGGCGGCTGCGGCACTGTTGCAGGCACTCGATCAGCGCCGGGCCGTGGATCTGTTGGGCGTAACGCCGAGCCAGCAGATGGCGCCCGTGTTCCTGCGCCTTCGTCCAACGGTCGCGGTCCTGATACAACGCCACGGCGGCAGCAGCCAGAGCGTCGGCGTCTGCCGCGATGGCTCCCGGCCAGGGCTGCTCATCGCCCATGGCTTCGGCGCCGATCGGTGTGGTGACATTCGGCGTGCCGCACAGCATGGCATCGGCCAGCTTGCCCTTGATTCCGGCGCCAAAGCGCAACGGCGCCAAGCAGATACGCGCGGCGCTCATCACGCGCAGGGCATCCTCGGCCCAGTTCATGACATGAAAGCCCTGGGCCGGGTTGTGCAGGGCAGTGGCCTTGGGCGGCGTATAAGCCCCGTAGATATGCAGCTGGGCCCCTGGCAGTTGCTGGCGGATGCGTGGCCACAGGCTGTTCTTCATCCACAGCACCGCATCCCAGTTGGGGGCATGGCGGAAGTTGCCGATGCTGAGGAAGTGCGCACGCTCCTCAAATGACGCGAACGCCTCGCTCGGCGGCGTCAGCATCAGCGGGCACCAGTGGAGCAAGGCGGCCGGCACCTTGAATTGTTCGGTGAGCAGGCGGATTTCCACATCGGAAATCATCAGGCTGATGTCACAACGGTAAATTGCTGCTATCTCGCGCTTGGCCAGGTCGGTGTCGGCCATATGCTGGAATTCTTCGGTCAAGGCCGGGGCGAACAGCGCGGTGAAGTCATCGCTATCGGGCTCGACTTTGAGGTGTTCCTTGAGGCGCTGATGGCGGGCGTCGCGCAGGCTTTGCAGGTCGGAGGTTTCCAGCACGCGCAGGGCATTCGGGCAGTGCTTTTCAACGCGCCAGCCGAACTGTTCCTCCATCATGAAACGGTCGAACAGCACGATATCCGGGGCCAGTTCGCGGACAAAGTCATCGAAACTGCTGTTATTCAGCTCGATGGCGCACTCGGCGATACCCAGCGCCGCCAGGTCGGCCTTGTGTTCGCCGAGCGCGGCGGGGCTGCTGAAGGTGATGTCCCAACCTTGTGTCAGAAAAGTTTCGAGAATCTGCATCATGTGTCCGCCCGCGGCCGAGGAGCGCGGCTCCGGCCAGACGTAACCAATGACCAGGACTCGGGTAGCAGGCGGCTTCATCGACAACGGTTTCCTTGCAGGGCAGGGCGAAAGGCGCGCAATTAAACCACAACCGGCGACATGACAATTTGTGTCTGGCGGTAGGTGGTCAACGTACTTTGTGGTTAACTTCCGCCTCTCGCATTCGTTTAAACCAAACCCAGCATAAGGATTCCGTTCATGGCTCAAGTCACCCTCAAAGGCAACCCTGTCCAGGTTGAAGGCGAACTGCCGAAAGTTGGCGCCAAGGCCCACGACTTCACCCTGACCGCCGGCGATCTGTCGGACGCAACCCTGGCGACCTTCGCCGGCAAGCGCAAAGTGCTGAATATCTTCCCAAGCGTCGACACCCCAACCTGCGCCACTTCGGTGCGCAAGTTCAACGATCAGGCCAGTTCGCTGAACAATGCCGTGGTGCTGTGCATCTCCACCGACCTGCCATTCGCCCAGGCGCGCTTCTGCGGTGCCGAAGGCCTGGAAAACGTGAAAAGCCTGTCGGACTTCCGTGATTCGGATTTCGCGGTTGATTACGGTGTTTCCATCGCTGAAGGCCCGCTCAAAGGCTTGACCGCCCGTGCGGTGGTCGTGCTGGACGAGAACGACACCGTGCTGCACAGCGAGCTGGTATCGGAAATCGGCCAGGAGCCGAACTACGAAGCTGCCCTGGCAGTCTTGAAGTAACTGTTTCGGCGCATTGCTGTCGTTTTGCAGTAACACGCTTGATACATGATTGCGGCCTGGCCTAGTCCAGGCCGTTTTCATTTGCGCTTCAAATGCTTAGCTGGAATAGGCCGATGGACTAAGATCCTCAAGTCACACGTTGTAAGCCCAAGGTAAATAGCCGGTAAAGGCGCTTTTCTAAATGCGCCCCAGTGCTTATCTTTCAGCCTCCCAAAGAAGAAGCTCTCGCGCCCAATGGTTGATCACTCCATGCAATCCTCCCCCCGTCACTCCCGTCGCTGGCTGTTTGGCCTGCTTGTGCTGCTGGTTATCGCCGGCCTGTGCTGGAAATTCTGGCCAAGCAGCGCGGCCCATAAAGACGCGCCTGCCGGGCACACCGGCAAAACCGGTATGGCGCGCCCGGGCTTCGGCGGCTCCACCGGCCCGGTGCCGGTCCGTGTGGCGCCGGTGGTGCAGGGGGAATTCCCGGTCTACTACAAGGCGCTGGGCACGGTTACCGCGCTCAATACCATCAATGTGCGCAGCCGAGTCGGCGGGGAGTTGGTGAAAATAGCCTTTGAAGAAGGGCAAATGGTCAAGGCCGGCGATCTGCTCGCCGAGATCGACCCGCGCAGCTACCAGAACGCCTTGCTCCAAGCCCAGGGCACCTTGCTGCAGAACCAGGCCCAGTTGAAGAACGCCCAGGTCGACGTGCAGCGTTACCGTGACCTGTATGCCCAGGACAGCATCGCCAAACAGACCCTGGACACCGCCGAAGCGCTGGTCCTGCAATACCAGGGCACGGTCAAGACCAACCAGGGCGCGGTGGATGACGCCAAGCTCAACCTCGAATTCACCAAGATCCGCGCGCCCATCAGTGGCCGTGTGGGCTTGCGCCAGCTTGATGTGGGTAACCTGGTGGCGGCCAACGACACCACCGCCCTGGCTGTGATCACCCAGACCCAGCCGATCAGCGTGGCCTTCACCTTGCCGGAAAACACCTTGGACACGGTTCTGACCCGTTACCACGCCGGCAATAAATTGCCCGTGGAAGCCTGGGACCGTGGCGACGCGAAGATTCAGGCCACCGGCGTACTGCAAAGCCTGGATAACCAGATCGACGTCACCACCGGCACCCTGAAATTCAAGGCGCGCTTCGATAACAAGGACCAGGCGCTGTTCCCCAACCAGTTCGTCAATGTGCACCTGCTGGCCGACACCTTGCACAATGTGGTGCTCGCGCCCTCGGCGGCCATTCAGTTCGGCAACAACGGCACCTTCGTCTACAAGCTCGATGGCGACAAGAAGGTCAAGGTCCAGCCGTTGGTGGTGGGCGACTCCGACGGCGACAACACTGTGATCAAGCAGGGCCTGGTCGCCGGCGACCGGGTGGTGCTGGAAGGCACCGACCGCCTCAAGGACGGCAGTGAAGTGGACGTGGTCAACGACAGCAGCGAAGTGCCGACCACGCCGACCGAACACCTGCAAGGCAAGCCTGCGGCCAAAGGGGAGACCGGCAGCACCGCCGGCAAGGCGCAAAAGGTCGGTTCATGAACCTGTCGCGGCTGTTTATTCTTCGCCCGGTCGCTACCACCCTGAGCATGCTGGCCATTGTCCTGGCCGGCATCATTGCGTACCGCTTGCTGCCGGTGTCGGCCTTGCCCCAGGTGGACTACCCGACCATCCGCGTAATGACCCTGTACCCCGGCGCCAGCCCGGATGTGATGACCAGCGCGGTCACCGCGCCCCTGGAGCGCCAGTTCGGGCAAATGCCCGGCCTGACCCAGATGGCCTCCACCAGCTCCGGCGGCGCCTCGGTGCTGACCCTGCGCTTCAACCTCGACATCAATATGGACGTGGCCGAGCAACAGGTGCAGGCCGCGATCAACGCCGCCACCAACCTGCTGCCCAAGGACCTGCCGGCGCCGCCGGTGTACAACAAGGTCAACCCGGCGGACACCCCGGTACTGACCCTGGCCATCACCTCCAAGACCATGCTGCTGCCCAAGCTCAATGACCTGGTCGATACGCGCATGGCGCAGAAAATCGCGCAGATCAGCGGCGTCGGTATGGTCAGCATCGCCGGCGGACAGCGCCAGGCGGTGCGCATCAAGGTTAACCCCGAGGCCCTGGCGGCCAATGGCTTGAACCTGTCAGACGTGCGAACCTTGATCGCCGCGTCCAACGTCAACCAGCCCAAGGGCAACTTCGACGGCCCCACGCGGGTTTCGATGCTCGATGCCAACGACCAGTTGGTCTCGCCCCAGCAATACGCCGAACTGATCCTGGCCTACAACAATGGCGCGCCGCTGCGTCTCAAGGACGTCGCGCAGATCGTCGACGGCGCCGAGAACGAACGCCTGGCCGCCTGGGCCAACCAGAACCAGGCCGTGCTGCTCAATATCCAGCGCCAGCCGGGTGCCAACGTGATCGAGGTGGTCGACCGCATCAAGGCGCTGCTGCCGAGTATCACTGATAACCTACCGGCCGGCCTCGACGTCACTGTGCTCACCGACCGCACCCAGACCATCCGCGCGTCGGTCAAGGACGTGCAGCACGAACTGCTGATCGCCATTGCTCTGGTGGTGATGGTGACATTCCTGTTCCTGCGGCGTGTCAGTGCCACGATCATCCCGTCCATCGCCGTGCCGCTGTCCCTGGTGGGCACCTTCGGCGTGATGTACCTGGCGGGCTTCTCCATCAACAACCTGACGCTGATGGCCCTGACCATTGCCACCGGCTTTGTGGTGGACGATGCCATCGTGATGCTGGAGAACATTTCCCGCTATATCGAAGAGGGCGAAACGCCGCTGGCTGCCGCGCTCAAGGGCGCCAAGCAGATCGGTTTCACTCTGATTTCCCTGACGCTGTCGCTGATCGCGGTGCTGATCCCGCTGCTGTTCATGGCCGATGTAGTCGGGCGCTTGTTCCGCGAGTTCGCCATCACCCTGGCGGTGGCGATCCTGATTTCCCTGGTGGTGTCCCTGACTCTCACGCCGATGATGTGCGCGCGCCTGCTCAAGCGTGAGCCCAAGGAAGAAGAACAGGGCCGTTTCTATAAGGCCAGCGGTGCCTGGATCGACTGGTTGATCGAAGGCTACGGGCGCAAGTTGCAATGGGTGCTCAAGCACCAACCGCTGACCCTGCTGGTGGCCATCGCCACCCTCGGCCTGACCGTGGTGCTGTACCTGGTGGTGCCCAAGGGGTTTTTCCCGGTGCAGGACACCGGCGTGATCCAGGGCATTTCCGAAGCGCCGCAGTCGATTTCCTTTGCGGCGATGAGCCAGCGTCAGCAGGAGTTGGCCAAGATCATCCTCGCCGACCCGGCGGTGGAAAGCCTGTCGTCCTATATCGGCGTGGATGGCGACAACGCCACACT
Source organism: Pseudomonas rhodesiae (assembly GCF_013285305.1). Taxonomy (NCBI): domain Bacteria; kingdom Pseudomonadati; phylum Pseudomonadota; class Gammaproteobacteria; order Pseudomonadales; family Pseudomonadaceae; genus Pseudomonas; species Pseudomonas rhodesiae. Next base: position 2,798,408 of record NZ_CP054205.1, read on the forward strand.
CAACAGCGGCCGCTTGCTGATCAACCTCAAGCCCCACGGCCTGCGCGACCTGAGCGCGGCCCAGGTGATCACGCGTCTGCAACCGCAAATCGACAAGCTGGTGGGCATTCGCTTGTTTATGCAGCCGGTGCAGGACCTGACCATCGAAGACCGCGTCAGTCGCACCCAGTATCAGTTCAGCATGTCATCGCCGGATGCCGAGTTGCTGGCGTTGTGGAGCGACAAACTGGTACACGCCCTCAGCCAGTTACCGGAACTCACCGACGTGGCCAGCGACCTGCAGGACAAGGGTTTGCAGGTGTACCTGGTGATCGACCGCGATGCCGCCTCGCGCCTGGGCGTCAGCGTCTCGAACATCACCGATGCGCTGTATGACGCCTTCGGCCAGCGGCAGATTTCGACCATCTACACCCAGGCCAGCCAGTACCGCGTGGTGTTGCAGGCCCAATCCGGCGAAACCCTTGGGCCGGACGCGCTGAACCAGATCTACGTCAAAACCACCGACGGCGGCCAAGTGCGCTTGTCGAGCCTGGCCAAGGTGGAACAGCGCCAGGCCCAGCTGGCCGTGGCGCATATCGGTCAGTTCCCAGCGGTGATGATGTCGTTCAACCTCGCACCCGGCGTGGCGCTGGGCAAGGGCGTGGAACTGATCAACCAGACGCAGAAAGACATCGGCATGCCGGTGGGCGTGCAGACCCAGTTCCAGGGCGCGGCCCAGGCGTTTGAAGCCTCGTTGTCGAGTACCTTGCTGCTGATCCTGGCGGCGGTGGTCACCATGTACATCGTGCTGGGCGTGCTCTACGAGAGCTACATCCACCCGATCACCATTCTGTCCACCTTGCCCTCGGCGGCGGTGGGGGCTTTGCTGGCGTTGCTGCTCAGCGGCAATGACCTGGGCATGATCGCGATCATCGGCATCATTTTGTTGATCGGTATCGTCAAAAAGAACGCGATCATGATGATCGACTTCGCCCTCGACGCCGAACGCAACCAGGGCCTGGACCCGCAGACCGCGATTTATCAGGCGGCGCTGCTGCGTTTCCGGCCGATCCTGATGACCACCCTGGCCGCGCTGTTCGGCGCCGTGCCGTTGATGCTGGCCAGCGGTTCCGGCGCTGAACTGCGCCAACCCTTGGGCTTGGTGATGGTCGGCGGGTTGCTGGTCAGCCAGGTGCTGACGCTGTTCACCACGCCGGTGATCTACCTGTATTTCGATCGGTTGGGACGCCGCTGGCGCAAGACCGACATTGAGGACGTGGTGTGATGGGCGTGGCGAAAGCAGTGGCAAGCGGCAAGCAGCACGCTGCAAGGGAACGGCAGGGGCAGCCTACGTCTTTTGCAGGTAGCTTGAAACTTGCCGCTTGGAGCTCCCCCCCATGAACCTGTCCGGACCTTTCATTCGCCGGCCGGTAGCCACCATGCTGCTGAGCCTGGCGATCATGTTGCTCGGCGGAGTGAGCTTCAACCTGCTGCCGGTATCGCCGTTGCCGCAGATCGACTTCCCGGTAATCGTGGTGTCGGCCAGCCTGCCTGGCGCGAGCCCCGAGGTGATGGCGTCCACCGTGGCCACGCCCTTGGAGCGTTCGTTCGGCTCGATTGCCGGCATCACCACCATGAGCAGCAGTTCCAGTCAGGGCTCGACCCGGGTGATTCTGGCCTTCGACTCCGACCGCGATATCAACGGCGCGGCGCGTGAAGTGCAGGCGGCCATCAACGCCTCGCGTAATCTGCTGCCCAGCGGCATGCGCAGCATGCCCACCTACAAGAAGATCAACCCGTCCCAAGCGCCGATCATGGTGCTGTCGCTGACCTCGGACGTGTTGCAGAAGGGCCAGCTCTACGATCTGGCCTCCACCATCCTGTCCCAGAGCCTGTCCCAGGTGCCGGGCGTGGGTGAAGTGCAGATCGGCGGCAGCTCCTTGCCGGCGGTGCGCATTGAACTCGAACCCAAGGCTCTCGATCAGTACGGCGTGGCCCTGGACGATGTGCGCAACACCATCGCCAATGCCAACCAGCGCCGGCCCAAGGGCTCGCTGGAAGACAGCGAGCGCAACTGGCAGATCCAAGCCAACGACCAACTGGAAAAGGCCAAGGACTACGAGCCGCTGCTGATTCGCTACCAGAACGGCGCGGCCTTGCGTCTTGGCGATGTGGCCAGGATCAGCGACGGCGTGGAAGACCGCTACAACAGCGGTTTCTTCAACAACGATGCGGCGGTGTTGCTGGTGATCAACCGCCAGTCCGGGGCCAACATTATCGAGACCGTGCGCCAGATCAAGGCACAGTTGCCGGCGCTGCAGGCGGTGCTGCCGTCCAGCGTCAAGCTCAGCCTGGCCATGGACCGCTCGCCGGTGATCACCGCCACCCTGCACGAAGCGGAGATGACCCTACTGATCGCGGTGGGGCTGGTGATCCTGGTGGTGTACCTGTTCCTCGGCAATTTCCGCGCCTCGCTGATCCCGACCCTGGCGGTGCCGGTGTCGCTGGTGGGCACCTTTGCGGTGATGTACTTGTACGGGTTCTCGTTGAACAACTTCTCGTTGATGGCGTTGATCCTGGCCACTGGCCTGGTGGTGGACGATGCCATCGTGGTGCTGGAGAACATCTCCCGGCACATCGATGACGGCGTGCCGCCGATGAAGGCGGCGTACCTGGGGGCCCAGGAAGTCGGGTTTACGCTCTTGTCGATGAACGTGTCGCTGGTGGCGGTGTTCCTGTCGATCCTGTTTATGGGCGGGATCGTCACCAACCTGTTCCGCGAGTTTTCCATCACCCTGTCGGCGGCGATCATCGTCTCGCTGGTGGTGTCGTTGACCCTGACGCCGATGCTCTGCGCGCGTTGGCTCAAGCCCCATGTCAAAGGCCATATGACCGGTTTGCAACGCTGGAGCCACAGGATCAACGAGCGCATGGTCGCCGGCTACGCCCGCAGCCTGGACTGGGTGCTGCGCCACCGGCGCCTGACCTTGCTCAGCCTGTTGCTGACCATCGGCGTCAATGTGGCGTTGTATATCGTGGTGCCGAAAACCTTTATGCCGCAGCAGGACACCGGGCAGTTGATCGGCTTTGTGCGCGGCGATGACGGCCTGTCGTTCAGCGTGATGCAGCCGAAGATGGAAATTTTCCGTCAGGCGGTGCTCAAGGACCCGGCGGTGCTCAGCGTCGCCGGCTTTATCGGTGGCAACAACGGCACCAACAACGCGGTGATGCTGGTGCGGCTCAAGCCCATCGGCGAGCGCAAAGTCTCGGCCCAGGCGGTGATCGAGCGTCTGCGCAAGAACGTGCCACCGGTGCCGGGCGGGCGCCTGTTCCTGATGGCCGACCAGGACCTGCAATTCGGCGGCAGCCGCGACCAGACCAGCGCACAGTATTCCTACATCCTGCAAAGCGGCGACCTGGCCGCGTTGCGTCTGTGGTACCCGAAAGTGGTTGCCGCATTGCGTGAATTGCCGGAGCTGACCGCCATCGACGCGCGCGAAGGCCGTGGTGCGGCGCAAGTGACACTGATCGTCGACCGTGATCAGGCCAAGCGCCTGGGCATCGACATGAACATGGTCACAGGGGTGCTGAACAACGCCTACAGTCAGCGGCAGATTTCCACGATCTACGATAGCCTCAACCAGTACCAGGTGGTGATGGAGGTCAACCCCAAATATGCCCAGGACCCGATCACCCTGAACCAGATGCAGGTGATTACGGCCGACGGCGCGCGGGTGCCGTTGTCCACCATCGCCCATTACGAAAACAGCCTGGCGGACGACCGCGTCAGTCATGAGGGCCAGTTTGCCTCGGAAAACATAGCGTTCGACATCGCCCCTGGTTTCACGGTAGAGCAGGGCACGGCCGCCATTGAACGGGCGATCGCCAAGGTGGGGCTGCCGGAAGATGTGATTGCCAAAATGGCCGGCACCGCCGATGCCTTTGCGGCGACGCAGAAGGGCCAACCCTTCATGATTCTTGGCGCGCTGGTGGCGGTGTACCTGGTGCTGGGGATTCTGTACGAAAGCTATATTCACCCGTTGACCATCCTGTCGACCTTGCCCTCGGCTGGCGTCGGCGCGCTGCTGTCGATCTACCTGCTGGGCGGCGAATTCAGCCTCATCTCGTTATTGGGGCTGTTTCTGCTGATCGGGGTGGTGAAGAAAAACGCGATCCTGATGATCGACCTGGCGCTGCAACTGGAACGCCATGACGGCATGAGCCCGCTGGAATCGATCCGCAGCGCCTGCCTGCTGCGCCTGCGGCCGATCCTGATGACCACTCTGGCGGCGATTCTCGGTGCTTTACCGCTGCTGCTCGGCACCGGCGACGGCGCGGAAATGCGCCAACCTTTGGGCCTTACCATCATTGGCGGCCTGGTGTTCAGCCAGATCCTGACTCTTTACACCACCCCGGTGGTTTACCTTTACCTCGACCGCGCGCGCCATCGCTTCAATGCCTGGCGCGGCGTGCGGACCGATGCCGCCCTGGACACTGCGCTATGACCGATTCAACCCACGCCCCCCAAAAACTGTTGGCAGCGGCACTCTGCGGTCTGATGCTCAGCGCTTGCGCCATAGGCCCGGATTACCAGCGCCCGGAGGTCATCGAGCCCGCGCAGTTCAAGCAAGCCCAAGGCTGGCGCCAGGCCGCGCCGAGCGACGCGCTGGCCCGCGGCGCCTGGTGGGAATTGTATGGCGACCGTCAGCTCAACGACTTGGTCGCTCGGCTCAATAATGCCAACCAGACCGTGGCTCAGGCCGAGGCACGTTTTCGCCAGGCCCAGGCGTTGGTGCGCAGCTCCCGCGGTGCGTTCTACCCCAGCGTCGACCTCAGCGTGGGCAAGACCCGCGCCAGCCAGGGCACCGGCAGCAGCAGTGCCAGCCTCAGCAGTTCCAGCAGCGGTATCCGCGACACCCTCAACGCGCAGTTAGGCGTGAGCTGGGAGGCGGATGTCTGGGGCAAGTTGCGCCGTGGCCTGGAGGCCAACGAGGCCAGCGCCGAAGCCAGCTCGGCGGATTTGGCGGCGATGCGCCTGAGCCAGCAATCGGAACTGGTACAAAGCTACCTGCAACTGCGGGTGATGGATGAACAGACGCGGCTGTTGCAAGCCACCCTGGACACCTATCAACGCTCCCTGCAAATGACCGAAAACCAGTATCGCGCCGGCGTGTCCGGCAAGGACGCGGTGGCCCAGGCGCAAACCCAGCTCAAGACCACCCAGGCCAGCCTGATCGACCTCATCTGGCAGCGCGCCCAACTGGAAAACGCCATTGCGGTACTGATCGGCGAGGCGCCGGCCAACTTCAGCCTGGCGGTGAGCAAGGACATTCCGCAACTGCCGCAGATCCCGGTGGGCCTACCGTCGCAGCTGTTGGAGCGCCGCCCGGACATTGCTTCGGCCGAGCGCGCGGTGATCGCCGCCAATGCCAATATCGGGGTGGCCAAGGCCGCGTACTACCCGGACCTGACCCTGAGCCTGGCCGGTGGCTATTCCAGCAGCACCTATGCCGACTGGATCAGCCTGCCCAACCGCTTCTGGTCGGTGGGGCCGAAACTGGCCATGACCCTGTTCGACGGTGGCCAGCGCTCGGCGGAGGTCGACCGCACCGTGGCGTCCTACGACGAAACCGTGGCCAAGTACCGCCAGACCGTACTGGACGGTTTCCGCGAAGTGGAAAACTACATGGTGCAACTCAAGGTGCTGGAGGACGAAGCGGCGGTCAGCAACGAAGCATTGGCGGCGGCGCGCGAGTCGCTGCGCCTGACCGAGAACCAGTACAAAGCGGGGCTGATAGCCTACCTGGACGTGGTCACCGTACAGGCCACCGCCCTGAGCAACGAACGCAGCGTGTTGACCTTGCTGCAATCGCGCCTGGTCGCCAGTGTGCAACTGATCGCCGCCTTGGGCGGGGGCTGGGATGGGCAAACCCAAATCAGCGCCAACGACTAGAAGAGTGCGGGCGTGCAGCGCCCGATGGCGATGTTGAGCCGGTGGATTGACGTCAAAAAGCCCATGATGGCCTTGTGATAATTATTCAACTGCCGCCGAATATTTATCGCTACAATCCGCCGCTTTGCCACTCGGTACGGGCGTTCCAGCTCGTAGCTCGCGAGACTCTGCATGCTTATCGGTAGCTATTCCCCTTCGTTGGTCGTGATCTCGCTGTTCGTTGCGATTCTGGCTTCCTACACCGCACTCGACCTGGCCGGCCGCATCGCGACCGCCCAGGGACGGGCCGTCTACCTGTGGATAGTCGGCGGCGCGTTGGCGATGGGGGTGGGGGTGTGGTCGATGCATTTTATCGGCATGCTCGCGTTGCGCTTGCCGTTTGCCCTGGGGTTCGACGTGGGCATCACTGCGTTGTCGCTGTTGATCGCTGTATTGTCCAGTGGCTTTGCCTTGTGGCTGGTCAGCCAGGCCCGGTTGCCCGCCTGGCAACTGCTGTTCGGCGCGCTGGTGATGGGGGCCGGTATCAGCTGCATGCACTACACCGGCATGGCCGCCATGCGCATGACCCCCGGCATCGACTACGACCCGACGTTGTTTGGCGCGTCGTTGTTGATCGCCGTGGCGGCGTCGGGCGCGGCCTTGCTGATTGCGTTCAACCTGCGGCGCAACACCCCGCATGTGCGCCTGCTCCGGGGCGGTGCCGCGGTGGTGATGGGCGTTGCCATTGTCGGCATGCACTACACCGGGATGGCGGCCGCCAGCTTTGCCGATGCCAGCTACTGCGGCGCCGCCCTGGACGGGTTGAGCGGCAATGGCCTGGATAACCTGGTGCTGGTCACTACCCTGGCAGTGCTAGCCATCGCTTTGCTGACTTCGTTGCTCGACGCGCGCCTGGAAGCCCGCACCGCGGTGCTCGCCGATTCGCTCACCCAGGCCAACCAGGAACTATCCCACCTGGCTCTGCACGACATGCTCACCGGCCTGCCCAATCGCAGCCTGCTCGCCGACCGCATTCAACAGGCCATGCAGGCGGTGCAGGAGCAGGGCGGTTGCTTTGCGCTGATGTTTATCGACCTGGATGGCTTCAAGCCGGTCAACGATGCCTTTGGTCATCACCTGGGCGACCAATTGCTGCGCGAAGTGGGCTTGCGCCTGCGCGAGGATCTGCGCAGCCACGACACCCTGGCGCGTATCGGTGGTGACGAATTTGTACTGTTGGTGCAGCTGAACCAGCCGGACGATGCCCTCGGCCTGGCCGAGCGCCAGGTACAACTGATCAACAGGGCGTTCCTGGTGGCCGAGCATGAGCTGAACATCTCCGCCAGCGTCGGTATCGCGTTGTTCCCCGGCAACGGCGCCACACCCCAGGAATTGTTGATGAACGCCGACGCCGCCATGTACCACGCCAAGGGCTTGGGCAAGAACGGCTACAGCTTTTTCGATGTGTCGATGAACACCAACGCGCGCAAGCAACTGCAACTGTTGCAGGACTTGCGCAACGCCGTGGAGCAGCAGCAATTTCGCTTGTACTACCAGCCTAAGTTCGACGCGGCCAGCGGCATTGCGGTGGGCGCCGAGGCGTTATTGCGCTGGGAGCATCCGCAGCAGGGCCTGTTGATGCCGGCGACGTTTATTGAACTGGCGGAGAAAACCGGGCTGATCATCCCCATCGGCGAATGGGTGCTCAATGAAGCTTGCCGCCAGATGCGCCTGTGGTACGTGCAGGGGTATGAAGAATGGCGCATCGCCGTGAATCTTTCTGCGTTGCAGTTCTGCCATGCCGGGCTGGTCAACAGCGTCGCTGCCGCGCTTGAACGCCACCAGTTGCCGGCTAACAGCCTGACCCTGGAAATCACCGAAACCACGGCCATGCGCGATGCCGACGCGAGCATGAACGTGTTGCAGCAGCTGTCGGACATGGGCGTCGACCTGTCCATCGATGATTTCGGCACCGGTTACTCCAGCTTGATGTACCTCAAGCGCTTGCCGGCCAACGAACTTAAAATCGACCGTGGCTTCGTGCGCGATCTGGAGCACGATGGCGACGATGCCGCCATCGTGTCGGCCATCGTTGCCCTCGGCCAGGCCCTGGGGCTGCGCATTGTGGCCGAAGGCGTGGAAACCGATAAACAGCAGGATTTTCTTACGCGCCTGGGTTGTAACTCGCTGCAAGGTTACCTGCTGGGGCATCCACTGCCGGCCGAGGGTTTTATGGCTAATATCCGCCGCGCCGAAGAGGCGGCCGCCCCTGACAAGGTCAGCGAGTGACGGTTATTCTTGACACGACCCATTAAACCTACAGGTTGAAACAGGAGAGAGCAGGCATGGACAAAGTCGTCATCATCACCGGGGGCAGTCGCGGGATTGGCGCCGAGACGGCCTTGCTGGCTGCGCGTCAGGGGTATCGCATCTGCATCAACTACCAGGCCGACGACGAGGCCGCCCACCGCGTGCTGGAACAGGTGCGTGCCCTCGGCGCCCAGGCGATTGCGGTGCGCGCGGACGTAAGTATCGAAGACGAAGTGATCGCGCTGTTCCACCGTGTCGATACCGAATTGGGCCGGGTCACTGCGCTGGTGAACAATGCCGGCACCGTGGGGCATAAATCCCGGGTCGATGAGATGTCGGAGTTTCGCATCCTGAAAATGCTCAAGACCAACGTGCTCGGCCCGATTCTGTGTGCCAAGCATGCGCTATTGCGCATGTCGCCCCGGCATGGCGGGCAGGGCGGCAGTATCGTCAATGTGTCATCGGTGGCGGCACGCCTGGGTTCGCCAGGTGAATATGTCGACTATGCCGCCTCCAAGGGCGCGCTCGACACCTTCACCATTGGCCTGTCGAAAGAAGTCGCCGGTGAAGGTATCCGCGTCAATGCGGTGCGCCCGGGTTATATCTACACCGACTTTCATGCCCTGAGCGGCGATCCGGACCGAGTCAGCAAACTGGAGTCTGGCATCCCGATGGCCCGTGGCGGCCGTCCGGATGAAGTGGCCGAAGCGATTATCTGGTTGCTGTCGGACAAGGCGTCCTATGCCACGGGGACATTTCTGGATTTGGGGGGTGGGCGCTAGGGATGCAGTGCCCGCACCGACGCCATCGGGGGCAAGCCGCCTCCCACACTTGAGAGCACTGACAGCTCAAAATGTGGGAGGGGGCTTGCCCCCGATGGCGTCAGAAAGCGCAACACCATCACTTAGAACGACCGCACAATCCGCCCCAACGTTTCCATAGCTTTTTCCGACGCCTCGGTCCACGGGCTACCGTAGTTCAGGCGAATACAATTTCTGAAACGTTGAGTTGCCGAGAAAATCGGCCCCGGCGCGATGCTGATGCCTTGGGCCAGGGCCATCTGGAATAGCTTCAGCGAATCGGTCTGCTCGGGCAGTTCCAGCCACAGGAAATACCCGCCGGCCGGTTGGCTGACGCGTGTTTGCGCGGGGAAGTAGCGGCCAATGGCGGCCAGCATGGCGCTTTGCTGTTCTTCCAAGGCATAGCGCAATTTGCGCAGGTGCCGGTCGTAGCCGCCGTGTTGCAGGTAGTCGGCAATTGCCGCCTGGGCCGGCATCGACGGGCACAACGAGGTCATCAGCTTCAAGCGTTCGACTTTCTGCGCATAGCGCCCGGCTGCGACCCAGCCCACGCGATAACCCGGTGCAAGGCTCTTGGCGAACGAGCCGCAGTGCATCACCAGGCCCTCGGTGTCGAACGCCTTGGCCGGTTTGGGCGCGTGCTGCCCGTAGTACAACTCGGCGTACACATCGTCTTCGATCAAGGGCACCTGATGGCCGCGCAACAGTTCCACCAGCGCTTGTTTCTTGGCTTCAGGCAGGGTGGCGCCCATGGGGTTCTGGAAGCTGGTCATGGTCCAACAGGCCTTGATCGGGTAGCGCTCCAGGCTTTGCGCCAGGGCATTGAGATCGATGCCGTCGCGTGGGTGCACCGGGATCTCCACCGCCTTGAGTTTTAAACGCTCCAAGACCTGCAAGCAGGCATAAAACGCCGGAGCCTCGATGGCCACCAAATCGCCTGGCTCGGTCACGGCCTGCAGGCACAGGTTCAGCGCTTCCAGGGCGCCGTTGGTGATCAGCAACTCTTCCATAGGCAGCATCAGGCCGCCGACCATATAGCGCAGGGCAATTTGCCGGCGCAGTTGCGGGTTGCCCGGCGACATGTCGGTGACCACCATGCGCGGGTCCATCTCACGGCTGGCGCTGGCCAGGGAACGGGCCAGACGCGGCAACGGGAACAGCATCGGGCTGGGGAACGCCGAACCGAAGGGCACGGTGGTGGGGTCCTTGATCGAGTCGAGCACCGAAAACACCAGCTCGCTCACATCCACCTCGGTGGATTCGTGTACCTGTTCGGTCACCACCGGCTCGGAAAACGGGCTCGGCGCATGGGTGTTGACGAAGTAACCGGAGCGCGGCCGCGCGCGGATCAGCCCGCGGCGCTCCAGTAGGTAATACGCCTGGAACACCGTGGATGGGCTGACGCCGTAGGTCTGGCTCGCGTAGCGCACCGACGGCACGCGTTGGCCGGGGCCGAGGACGCCGGAGCGGATCAGTTCAGCGATGTCGTCGGCGAATTTTTCGTAGCGTTTCATGGCGGCCTTAAACAAGGTTTTTGTAGGAGAGATACCCTCGGGGGCAAGCCCCCTCCCGCATTGGGCTTTCATCGTTTTCGATAGCCAAGTTTCAGCGGTTGAGCGGTGCGACGAAGCGGCTCTCGGCCTCGCTGTACACCCACGGCTCGTCCACATCCGTCACTTTGAAGCGCAGTGTCTGCGAACTGCTCGCCGGTTTATCCGCCAGCAATGCCACCGACACCGGTACATCCACGATTTCCCCTGGCGCCAGGCTGATCCCGGTCTTGCCTTGCAATTGGAAACCCTCGGCCTCTACCAGCTCCAGCCGATAATCCTGGCGCTGCTGGGTCTTGTTGATGACCTTGAGACTGTAGATGTTTTCAATCAAGCCCTGGCTGTTTTCGCGAAACATGCCCCGGTCCTTGGTCACGTCCAGCGACACCATCGGCCGTTGCACCAAGGCCAACACCAGCGCGGCGATCATCACCAACAGCACGGCACTGTAGCCGATCAGTCGCGGCCTTAGCAGGTGAGTCTTGCCGCCTTGCAGTTGATGTTCGCTGGTGTAGCGCACCAAACCGCGCGCGTAGCCCATCTTGTCCATGATCGAATCGCAGGCATCGACGCACGCCGCGCAGCCGATGCACTCCATTTGCAGGCCGTCGCGAATGTCGATGCCGGTCGGGCACACCTGTACGCACAGCTGGCAATCGATGCAATCGCCCAGGCCGACGTCGGCCGGTTTAACCTCGCGTTTGCGCGGCCCACGGTGTTCGCCCCGGGCGGCGTCGTAAGAGATGGTGAGGGTGTCTTTATCGAACATCACACTCTGGAACCGTGCGTAAGGGCACATGTGCATGCACACCGCTTCGCGCAACCAACCGGCATTGAGGTAGGTGGCGGCGGTGAAAAACAGCACCCAGAACAGGCTGACGCCGCCCATTTGCCAGGTCAGCAGTTCCGCCGCGAGGGGGCGAATGGGGGTGAAGTAACCGACAAACGTCAGCCCGGTCAGCACGCTGATGCCCAGCCACAGCGTGTGCTTGGCCGAGCGCCGCGCCAGCTTGTTGAGACTCCATGGCGCCGATTGCAGCTTGATGCGTTGGTTGCGTTCGCCCTCGGTGACCTTTTCACACCACATAAACAGCCAGGTGAACGAGCTTTGCGGGCAGGTGTAGCCGCACCAGACCCGCCCAGCGAAGACCGTGATGGCAAACAGGCCGAAGGCACAGATGATCAACAGCGCCGATAGCAGGATGAAGTCCTGGGGCCAGAACGTCGCGCCAAAGATGTGGAACTTGCTTTCAGCCAAGTCCCACAGCACGGCTTGCCGACCGCCCCAGTTCAGCCACACGGTGCCGAAAAAGGCCAGGAACAGAAAGCCTGCGCCCAGCACACGCAAGGTGCGGAACAAGCCGGTGAAACTGCGGGTATGGATCAGGGTGTCGCTGGATTTGGCCTTCACCTTCTTTGGGTGCACGGGCTCAAAGATTTCCACGGTGGGGATTCGTTCGCTCATGGTCGTTCGCTCATCAGCCTCCATCAGGCCAATGGACTATGCGCGGCGAGCTGTTTGCATAACAGACTCAGCTATGACGATAAAAACCGGATCAGATCGCTTGCAGGCGCGGCCCTGCGACATTGTGCTGCACCCCGTTGCGCTCGGGGTGCAGCCTTCTGCGGCGTCAATAGATACAGATCAGTCAAATCGCCGAATCCGGCGTGGTGACCTTCTTGTGCTGACGCCCATCGGTGGCGCCGGCCACGGTGAGGGCGTCGGCTTCCTGCTCGGTGATGTAGACACGCTCGGCGCCCACGTCCACATAAGACATGGCTCTGGGGACGTCAGTGCTGACGGTGACCTCAGCGGCGGGCAGGCTGTATTCCCGGCCCTCATCGTTGACCTTGAAGAAACAGGTGCGGTTTTCGATACGGATTGGCATGGCGCTCTCCTTTTTATCAGGCTGATAAACGTTAGGGCGCATGCCCACGCGCGGCGTTCCAGGCAACTGACTGACGGTCGCCGTTGTCAACCCATTATCCATCTCAATAAAGGACAGGGTTTATGGACGCTTGGTGGCACGAAGTATGGGTGACCCTGCAGGCCGAATTTGCCGATCTCGGCGATGCCAGACAGCTCACGCAGATCACCGTGCGTCTGCTGATCGCTGCGCTGCTGGGCGGGATCCTCGGTTTTGAACGGGAGCACAAGGGCAAGGCCGCCGGGGTGCGCACCCATATGCTGGTGGCGATGGGCGCGGCGCTGTTTGTGTTGGTGCCGCAGATGTCCGGCAACCAGGCCGATGCCATGAGCCGGGTGGTGCAGGGGGTGATTGCCGGGATTGGTTTCCTCGGCGCCGGGACCATTCTTAAAGGTAAGGAAGACGAAGAGGGTCAGCACGTCAAAGGCCTGACCACCGCCGCCGGGCTATGGATGACCGCCGCCATCGGCGTGGCGGCGGGCATGGGGCGTGAGTCCACGGCGGTGTTGAGTACGTTGCTGGCGTTGGTGGTGTTCAGCGTAATGCCAAGAATCGTGCGGATGCTCGAAAAATAACCTTCACCAAGGACGCGGCGTCGAATCATTTCCACCAAGGCCGCTGTTGACGGCTGGGGCTACAGCACCACGTCACTCTGCTCCAGTTTGCCGTTTACGCTGACCTTCAGAACCTGGCCGTCTGTTTGCCGGGCGTACAGTGTGCTTTGGTGAGTGTCGGGGTTGTAGTCGATAAACGCTTCGCCAGACTCGATAACAGGGGAATTTTTGAACGTAAACGGCTTGCCGCCGTTCTGAACCTGCATGCCCGACACGTCGATCTTGTCGTTGCCACTCTCGAAATCCATGATCTCGTCGTGCGAACGCTGATCCTGGCGCCCAGCGTCGAAGGATTCTGACGCGCTGCCGTACACAAAGGTGTCTGCACCTTTGCCGCCCCACAATCTGTCGCCACCTTTGCCGCCATAGATGACGTCGTTACCGTCACCGCCGTTGAGTTCGTTGTTGACGTCGTTGCCTATTATCAAATCATTGCCCTTGCCGCCTATCGCGTTTTCAATGACAGCACCTTTGGCAATCGCGACATTCCCCTTAAGGCCGCCGACGTCAGAAAAGGTTTCTTCCCTCAAGCTTATTTGCTGATCTTGCGTGTACCCGGAAAAATCCAATGTGTCGTTGCCCCCGCCGTCCCAAATGGCCGCCACCATTTTATCGTGAGGGGTTTTGACCGTCAGAAAGTCTCGATCCGTGTTCGAGTTGAAACCGTAGGTGGTGTCATCCTTGCGGGTTTCATAATTGGCGCCGTATTTCGCTTGGTAGGCAGCAATGTCGTCAAGTTGCGGGGCTGACGAACGGAATTTCTGGTGGTTATGATGCCCGGTGCGCTCTCCCCGGTAACTCATGCCGGAATGGCTCTGAGAGTCTTCGTGATGAGATACATTTGATTCGCCGAGCTTGTCACCGCCACTTCCATTGTAATTGCCAGGGTGGCTCAGCCCCATGGCATGACCGAGTTCATGAGTAATGGTGTGTCGACCCGCATTACCTAGCGCTGCTCGGGGTACTGATTTCTCTTTGTCAGTGTCAACAAACCATACGTTAACGTCAGCCTGATTCCTGGTGGGCAGGGTAGAGTGGTGCTCGCCTTTATAAGGGTAGCCTTTAGAGTCAATCTTTTGGCCATAATTGCCGATCTTGATATGGCCTTCACTGTCAGCTGTTTTGGGCCCGCGGGTAAACTTGATGTTTGCCACATCTTCAATGGATTGCAGGCTGAGTCGGGTTTGTTTTCGCTGGTTGTCGAGGATAGGCGTAAACCCGGTTTTGCCGAATTTCCGAGTGTTCTTGTCGTCTGGCGCGGACCGAAACTCGTAAGTCACATTAACGGTGCCGTCACCATTCTTGTCTGACCAACCTGGGCTATGACGCCAGAGTCGTTTGACAGCGTCTTCGGTTGATTTGGACTGCAAGCCGTTGTGCTGGATGTCCCCGCCACGATCATCTCGATGTTTGAACTGCTCAACCCTCTGGTAGATCGGGCTGCCGTGTAAACCAACGCTGCTAATGGACATGAATTCTCCTGCTGTGAATGTTGCTTGAAGATAGGCGTTGGCGCCGTCTCAACTACGGTGCACATGCGTCGCAGTTTAGGCATGGGCAAAATCACAGGCGTTGCGAGTTATCTAGGTGGGGCGCAGGAAGAATCACCAAAAGCACCGGGAAAGGAGTAGCCCATCCGTCAGACAGGCTTAACTCCACTATCGGCCTTACCACCATCGTCAAACGGTTGAAAAAGGTCTGGCAATGACCGGTGGCATTGTTGTTGGCGGTTCCTGGACAGGCGGTGGCTGGTTTTCCGGCGGTTCCTTTTCTGGAATCGGTTCCGGTTCGGTGGGCGGCAGGGTGGGTTTGTCGATATTCGGGTCCGGGGTTTCAGCCGGGATCGGGATATTCATCGGTGTGGCCTCCTTTGTGCTTTGCTCTAGCGGTGGACATTCCCAAGGGGCATTTGATTCCCGCTCAATGGCGGCATATCCACCTGAACTTTTAACCCAGGCACAGGCTCGGACCTTATGCGTCACCGCTCAGGGAGAGTGCTGGCGTATTGGATTCGGATCTAGCAAAGGGCGTCCACTGGGCGTAAGGGGAAGATGCTCGATGACTGCTGAAACACAGGTTCCAGACACTGCCGTACTGCCGCTGTCCCAGGCACTGCTATTGCCCCGGATCGCGATCGAAAGCACCAGCCCCGTGATTGACGGCGGCGAATTCGCGGTCAAGGCGGTGATAGGCCAGCGCATTAATGTCACCAGCAAAGTGTTTGCCGATGGCCATGACAAATTGGCCGTATTGATCCGCTGGCGCCCGCTACGCGACGAAAGCTGGCACAGCGTGGTCATGACCGATGTCGGCAACAACGGTTGGGAAGGCGCGTTCACGGTGGCCCATCAGGGGCCCCATGAATACTGCATCGAAGCCTGGATCGATACCTTCGCCAGCTTCTGCTACGAATTGCGCAAAAAACACGAAGCCGGCGTACCGGTCAGCCTGGAGTTGCAGGAAGGTCGCAGCCTGGTGCTGCAAGCCGCCGAGCGTAGCGACAACGAGCTGCGCGACCGCCTGATGCTGTTGCACCACGAACTGTCCGGCCTGCTGGAAACCGAGCAGGTGGCGTTGTTTCTGCACGAAGACAGTGCGCATCTGATGACCCAGGCCGACCACCGCGCCTACCTGAGCATCAGCACGGTGTACCCGATTGACGTCGAGCGCGAACGTGCGCAGTTCGCCAGCTGGTACGAGTTGTTTCCCCGTTCGATCACCGATGATCCGGCACGCCACGGCACCTTTAACGATGTACACGCGCGGCTTTCGATGATCCACGACATGGGCTTCGATGTGCTGTACTTCCCGCCGATCCACCCCATCGGCCGTAGCCATCGCAAAGGCCGGAACAACTCGCTCACCGCCGGCCCGGACGACCCCGGCAGCCCGTACGCCATCGGCAGCGAGGAGGGCGGCCACGAAGCCATCCACCCGCAGTTGGGCAGCCGCGATGACTTCCGCCGCCTGGTCAAGGCCGCCGCCGACCATGGCTTGGAAATCGCGCTGGACTTTGCCATTCAATGCTCCCAGGACCATCCGTGGCTCAAGGAGCATCCGGGCTGGTTCAACTGGCGCCCGGACGGCACGATCAAGTACGCGGAAAACCCGCCGAAGAAATACCAGGACATCGTCAACGTCGACTTTTATGCCGCCGATGCGATCCCTGGCCTGTGGACCGAGCTGCGCGATATCGTGGTGGGCTGGGTGGAAGAGGGCGTGAAGACCTTTCGCGTCGACAACCCCCACACCAAACCGCTGCCGTTCTGGCAATGGCTGATCAGCGATGTGCGTTCCAAGTACCCCGAGGTGATTTTCCTCGCCGAAGCCTTTACCACGCCGGCGATGATGGCCCGCCTGGGCAAGGTCGGCTATTCCCAGAGCTACACGTACTTCACCTGGCGCAACACCAAGGCTGAGTTGAGCGAGTATTTCACCCAGCTCAACCAGTCGCCATGGCGCGAGTGCTACCGCCCGAACTTTTTCGTCAACACGCCGGACATCAACCCCGCGTTCCTGCATCAATCCGGACGCCCGGGCTTTTTGATCCGCGCCGCGCTGGCGACCATGGGCTCGGGCCTGTGGGGTATGTATTCCGGGTTTGAACTGTGCGAAGCCGCGCCGGTGCCGGGCAAAGAGGAATACCTGGACTCGGAGAAATACGAGATCCGCCCCCGCGACTTCACTGCGCCCGGCAACATCATTGCCGAGATCGCCCAGCTCAACCGCATCCGCCGCCAGAACCCGGCGCTGCACACGCACTTGGGTTTGAAGATCTACAACGCGTGGAACGACAACATCCTCTACTTCGGCAAACGCAGCGAGGACGGCAGCAACTTCATTCTGGTGGCGGTCAACCTGGACCCTTTTAACGCCCAGGAAGCTCATTTCGAGCTGCCCTTGTGGGAGATGGGCCTGCCGGACGATGCCCAAACCCAGGGCGAAGACCTGATGAACGGCCATCGTTGGACCTGGTACGGCAAGACCCAGTGGACGCGCCTGGAACCGCAGATGCCGTTCGGGATCTGGCGCATTACCACCTGATGGGGAAGAGGGGGCTAACCCCCCTCCGACGTTGAGTCTGCACGATTTATCGAGTGTTTCAGGAGTGTCCAATGGCGAAGAAACCCAAGGCTGCCACCTTTATCAAAGACCCGCTCTGGTACAAGGACGCGGTGATCTATCAGGTTCACGTCAAATCCTTTTTCGACTCCAATAATGACGGTATCGGCGATTTTCCTGGGTTGATCGCCAAGCTCGACTACATCGCCGACCTGGGCGTGAACACCATCTGGCTGCTGCCGTTCTACCCTTCACCACGCCGCGACGACGGCTATGACATTGCCGACTACCGCGGTGTCCACAGCGACTACGGCACCATGGCCGACGCCAAGCGCTTTATCGCCGAAGCACACAAACGTGGCCTTCGAGTGATCACCGAACTGGTGATCAACCATACATCCGACCAGCACCCCTGGTTCCAGCGCGCACGCAAGGCCAAGCCCGGTTCGGCGGCGCGGGATTTCTATGTGTGGTCCGATGACGACCAGAAGTACGACGGCACCCGCATCATTTTCCTCGACACCGAAAAATCCAACTGGACCTGGGACCCGGTCGCCGGCCAGTACTTTTGGCATCGCTTTTATTCCCATCAGCCCGACCTCAACTTCGACAACCCGCAAGTCATGAAAGCGGTGCTGGAAGTCATGCGCTACTGGCTGGACATGGGCATCGACGGCCTGCGCCTGGACGCCATCCCCTACCTGATCGAGCGCGACGGCACCAACAACGAGAACCTTGAAGAAACCCACGGGGTGCTCAAGCAAATCCGTGCCGAGATTGACGCCAATTACCCCGACCGCATGCTGCTGGCCGAAGCCAACCAATGGCCGGAAGACACCCAACTGTATTTCGGTGACAAAAAGGGCGATGACGGCGACGAATGCCATATGGCCTTTCACTTCCCGTTGATGCCGCGCATGTACATGGCCCTGGCCCAGGAAGATCGCTTTCCCATCACCGATATCTTGCGCCAGACCCCGGAAATCCCCGCCAATTGCCAATGGGCGATCTTCCTGCGCAACCACGATGAATTGACCTTGGAAATGGTCACCGACAAAGAGCGCGACTACCTGTGGAATTACTACGCCGCCGACCGTCGCGCGCGGATCAACCTGGGTATCCGCCGCCGTCTGGCGCCGCTGTTGGAGCGTGACCGTCGCCGCGTAGAGTTGCTCAACAGCCTGCTGCTGTCGATGCCGGGCACGCCCACCTTGTACTACGGCGATGAAATCGGCATGGGCGACAACATCTACCTGGGCGACCGCGATGGCGTGCGCACACCGATGCAGTGGTCCATCGACCGCAACGGCGGTTTCTCCCGCGCCGATCCGGCCAGCCTGGTGCTGCCGCCGATCATGGACCCACTCTACGGCTACCAGTCGGTGAATGTGGAAACCCAGACCCAGGACCCGCACTCACTGCTTAACTGGACCCGGCGCATGCTCGCAGTACGCAAGCAGTCCAAAGCGTTCGGTCGCGGCAGCCTGAAAATGCTCTCGCCGGCCAATCGCCGCATTCTGGCGTATACCCGCGAATACACCGGTGCCGATGGCCGCACGGAGATCATTTTGTGCGTGGCTAACGTGTCGCGTAGCGCCCAGGCGGCCGAGCTGGACCTGTCGGGCTTTGCTGGCATGGTCCCCGTGGAGATGCTCGGCGGTAACGCCTTCCCGCCTATTGGTCAGCTAAATTTCCTGCTGACCTTGGCGCCTTACGGCTTCTATTGGTTTGTGCTGGCGGCGGAAAACCAGATGCCCAGCTGGCATGTGGAACCGGCGCAAAGCATGCCCGACTTCACCACATTGGTATTGAAAAAACGCATGGAAGAACTGCTCGAAGCACCTTGTCGCACCACCCTGGAACAGACCTCACTACCGGCCTGGCTGCCCAAGCGGCGTTGGTTCGCCGGCAAGGACACGGCCATCGATAGCGTGCGGATTGCCTATGGCGTGCGGTTCGGCGACGCCGAGCATCCGGTGTTGCTCAGCGAACTGGAGGTGAGTGCCGGTGGGCAGGTCAGTCGTTACCAGTTGCCGTTCGGCTTCCTCGGCGAAGACCAGTTCACCAGCGCCTTGCCCCAGCAATTGGCCATGGCCCGCGTACGCCGAGCGCGCCAGGTGGGCTTGGTGACTGACGCGTTCAGCCTTGAGCCTTTTATTCGCGCGGTGATCCAGGGCCTGCAGGCCGGCACGCGTTTGGCCAGCAGCGACGGCGAGTTGCGTTTCGACGCCACCGAACACTTGGCTGCGTTGCAACTGAACGACGAGTCCCCGGTGCGTTATCTGTCCGCCGAGCAGTCCAACAGCTCGGTGGTGGTGGGTGAGAGCCTGGTGCTCAAGTTGATCCGTAAAGTCAGCGCCGGTGTGCATCCGGAACTGGAGATGAGCGCGTACCTCACCGCAGCCGGTTACGCCAATATCTCGCCGTTGATGGGCGCGGTGGTGCGTCATGACAGCGAGGGCCAGGACAATCTGCTGATGATTGCCCAGGGCTACCTGAGCAATCAGGGCGATGCCTGGACGTGGACCCAGAACAATCTGGAACGGGCAATCCGCGACGAACTGGCCGAAGCCCTGTCCGAACAGGAACAGCACTACAACGCCTTGGGTGAGCTGGCCGATTTCGCCGCGCTGCTCGGCCAGCGCCTGGGGGAAATGCACCAAGTGCTGGGCGCCACCACCGCCAATAAAGACTTCAAGCCCGAAGTCACCGGTGTCAAAGACACCCAGGCCTGGGCCAAGGATGTGGGCGCGCAGATCACCCGCGCGCTGCAACTGCTGGAACTGCATCAAACCCAATTGAACCCTGCCGATCAGGCGCTGGTCAGTGAATTGCTGGCGCAAAAAAAAGCCATTGCCACCCATGTGAACAGCCTGGCAAAGGCCACCTTGGGCGGCTTGCGCATTCGCGTCCATGGCGATCTGCACCTTGGGCAGGTTCTGGTGGTCAAGGGCGATGCCTATTTGATCGACTTCGAAGGCGAGCCGGCGCGACCGCTGCATGAGCGACGGGGCAAGCACAGCCCGTACAAAGATGTCAGCGGGGTGCTGCGTTCTTTCGACTATGCAGCGGCCATGGCCTTGAATCTGCAAGGCGTGGATCAGTCGCCGCAAGCCGAGCAGGCACGCCGACGGGTTACCGAGCGCTATGTGAAGGAAGCGCGCCAGGTATTTATCCAGGCTTATCAGCAAGCTACGTCTACACTGGCGCATGACTGGCAGGATGCCAACGGCCAGGACGCCGCGCTGACGTTGTTCAGCCTGGAGAAGGCTGCGTACGAAGTGGCCTACGAAGCGGAAAACCGCCCGACCTGGTTGCCGGTGCCCCTGCAAGGGCTGCACGGCCTGCTAAGCGGGCTTACACCTATATCCAAAACTGCACGCGGTGGGGAGACGTCATGAGCTATACACATAAAGAACCGCTGCAGCCTAAGTTGACTGCAATGCCGGCGTCCAAGGACGTCGAAGCGCTGGTGCGCGCCGAGCACCACGACCCGTTTTCGATTCTCGGGCCCCATGACGACGAGCAGGGCGGCCAATTTATTCGCGCGTTCCTGCCCGAAGCGTTGAGCGTGCAGGTGTTGAGCCGCGATGGCGGCGAAACCCTCGGTAGCCTCGACGCGACCCAAGTGCCGGGTTTGTTTGTCGGGCACTTTGCGACGCGCCAGCCTTACTTATTGAAGATCCAGTGGGCCGGCGGTGAGCAGATCACCGAAGACCCCTACAGCTTCAGCCAACTGCTGCTGGGCGAGATGGACTTGTACCTGTTTGCAGAGGGCAATCACCGCGACCTGGGCAGTTGCCTGGGCGCTCAGGTCACCAGCGTCGACGGCGTGCAAGGCGTGCGCTTTGCCGTATGGGCGCCAAACGCACGGCGTGTGTCGGTGGTGGGCGACTTCAATATTTGGGACGGCCGTCGGCATCCGATGCGCCTGCGCCATCCTTCCGGTGTGTGGGAGATCTTTATCCCACGCCTGCAACCGGGTGCCGCTTACAAATACGAGATTCTCGGCGCCCACGGCATTTTGCCGCTCAAGGCCGACCCGATGGCGCTGGCCACCCAACTGCCGCCGGACACCGCCTCGAAAGTCGCCGCGCCGTTGCAAGTGGACTGGCAGGACCACGATTGGATGCAGGCCCGCGCCGACAAGCAGAAATCCACCGCGCCGCTGTCGATCTATGAACTGCACGTCGGCTCCTGGCAATGCGAGTTGGACGAAGCCGGTGAAGTGGCCCGCCAGTACAGCTGGCGCGAATTGGCCGAGCGCTTGATTCCTTATGTGCAGCAACTGGGCTTCACTCATATCGAGCTGATGCCGATCATGGAACACCCATTTGGAGGGTCCTGGGGGTATCAGGCCCTGTCGCAGTTCGCCCCAAGTGCGCGCTTCGGCTCGCCCGAAGACTTTGCCTACTTTGTCAATGCCTGCCATCAAGCCGATATCGGTGTGATCCTCGACTGGGTGCCGGCGCACTTTCCCACCGATACTCACGGCCTGGCCCAGTTCGACGGCACCGCGCTGTACGAATACGCCAACCCGCTGGAAGGCTTCCACCAGGACTGGGATACGCTGATCTACAACCTGGGCCGCACCGAGGTGCACGGCTTTATGCTGGCCTCAGCACTGCACTGGCTCAAGCACTTCCATGTCGATGGCCTGCGGGTGGATGCGGTGGCATCGATGCTCTACCGCGACTATTCGCGCAAAGCCGGCGAATGGGTGCCCAACCGCCATGGCGGTCGCGAGAACCTGGAAGCCATCGATTTTCTGCGCCATTTGAACGATGTGGTGGCACTGGAGGCGCCGGGCGCCCTGGTGATCGCTGAAGAATCCACCGCCTGGCCCGGTGTCAGCCAGCCAACCCAGCAAGGCGGCCTGGGCTTCAACTACAAATGGAACATGGGCTGGATGCACGATTCGCTGCATTACATCCAGCAGGACCCGGTGTACCGCGCCCATCACCACAACGAGCTGAGTTTCGGCCTGGTGTATGCCTGGTCCGAGCGGTTTATCCTGCCGATCTCCCACGATGAAGTGGTGCACGGCAAGCATTCGTTGATCGACAAAATGCCCGGCGACCGTTGGCAGAAGTTCGCCAACCTGCGCGCCTACCTGGCGTTTATGTGGATGCACCCGGGTAAGAAATTGCTGTTTATGGGCTGCGAATTCGGCCAGTGGCGCGAGTGGAACCACGACCAGCAACTGGACTGGTACTTGCTGCAATACCAGGAACACCAAGGTGTGCAAAAACTGGTGGGCGACTTGAACCGCCTGTACCGCGAAGAACCGGCCCTGCACGAACAGGACGACGCGCCCCAGGGCTTCCAATGGCTGATCGGTGACGATGCGATCAACAGCGTCTACGCCTGGCTGCGCTGGAGCAAGGACGGCAAACCGGTGCTGGTGGTGGCCAACTTCACCCCGGTGCCTCGCGAACAATACGCCGTAGGTGTGCCGTTTGCCGGGCGCTGGAGCGAGGTGATCAACACTGACGCCGACACCTACGCCGGCTCCAATTTCGGCAACGGTGGTGAAGTGTTCACCCAGGAGGAACCGCGTCACGGGCAGCCGGTGTCGCTGTCGTTGAATCTGCCGCCGCTGGGCGTGCTGATTCTGCGCCCGGACTGAGCATAAGCGGCTGGCGAATGGGGGGCGATCTGCAATGATCGCCCTTTGTCGTTATGTCTGGCGTGGTTTGGCATCGCCCCTCAAACAACCGCTCTAACTAGGCCGATTCAGTTGTTCAGATTGCTGGCAGGATGCCACAATGGCGCCTTTGTCGCGGCAGTCGGATCAGGCGAATTTCATGAATGGCCTTGGGCGTGGGCAGGACCAGGATGACGTTATCGAACAGCACGTGCGCACCGATCGGCTGCACCAGCTGTTCCGGCAGTCGTTTGCCGCGATTTTCGGCAGCTACCTGGCCGCCGCCATGCTCTGCTGGCTGTGCTGGGACCGTCTGGATCAGCGCATCATGCTGGTATGGCTGGTGACGCTGGGCGTTTCGTCACTGCTGCGCATAAAGATGTTCATGGAATGGTTCCGCTGCCCCAACAGCGAGCGCACGCCGGAGCGCTGGGAACGGCGTTACTGGATCACGCTGGTGCTGTCGGCCGGTATCTGGGGGGCGGGCGCATTTGCGCTGATCCCCACCGATGATCGACTGTCCCAGGTGCTGGTCATGTTGTTTACCGTGGGCATGTCGGTCAGCGCGGTGTCGTGTTATTCGGCTTATCGCGCCATGACCGTGACGTCCATCAGCCTGGTGCTGATGCCTTGCACCCTGTGGCTGTTGTGGCAACCCTCGTCGATGCAAGTGGGGGTCGCCATCGCGGTTCTGGTGTTTTCTACCTTTGTATTTAGCGCTACGCGCAAATTGTCCGAGGCGCTGGAGAAAGCCTTTCGCCTGACCCGGCAAATGGAGCGTGCCCACACCATTTCCACCCGCGCCGCACAAACCGATGAATTGACCGGGCTGATGAACCGCCGTGCATTTTTCGAGCGTGCCCAGGTGCTGTACGCGCAATGCAGGCATAACCAGCAACCGCTATGTGCGCTGATGCTGGACATGGATCACTTTAAACAGATCAACGACACCTACGGTCACCAGGCCGGCGATCAGGTGTTACGCCAGATCGGCGGGGTGATCAGTGCCTCGTTCCGTCAGGCCGACGTGTATGGCCGCCTGGGCGGCGAAGAATTCGCGGTGTTGCTGCCCAATACCTCTCTGGACACTGCACGCGCGATTGCCGAACAACTGATCAAGGCGATCTCCGGGTTGGCTGCCGAGCCGGTCAAGGGCTTGTCGGCCAGTCTCGGTCTAGCCTCCACCCATGATCACGACCAAGACCTGCACGGCCTGATGAACATGGCGGATAAAGCGCTGTATCGGGCCAAGGCCCAGGGTCGTAACCAAGTGGCGCTGGCGGAGTAAGGCGCGGCTCAGTCCCGGAGTATTGCCTTGATCAGTACCCGCGAGACCTGGTCGGCCGAGTAGGGCTTGGGCAGGAACTCAAAGCCTTCGTAGCCGCTGTCAGCCAGCTCCTCGCTATAGCCGGAGGTCAATACCACCGGCAGGTCGGCACGACGTTGGCGCAGCTCCTTGGCCATGGCCACGCCGGTCATGCCAGGCATCACCACGTCCGAAAAAACCGCATCGAAGGCCAACGCCTGCGGACCCGCCAGGCGCAGGGCGTGTTCGGCATCGGTAGCCCACGTGGTCTGGTAGCCCAGATCCTGCAGGATCTGGCTGGCAAAGCGCCCCACCTCCAGATTGTCTTCCACGATCAACACATGGCATTGCGTGGTGTCATGCACAGTTGCCGGTTCGTCCTGTGGGCTGCGCTGTGCCGAGTCCTGGGCCGCGACCTGCGGCAGGTACAGGGTAAACACCGAGCCCTGGCCCAGGGTGCTGGCCACATCGATATTGCCTCCCGACTGCTTGGCGAAGCCGAACACTTGGGACAGCCCCAATCCCGTGCCTTTGCCCACGGCCTTGGTGGTGAAAAACGGTTCGAAGATGCGCTCGACGGTGTCGCTGGGAATGCCGGGGCCGGTATCGGCCAGGGCAATGGCGATATGCGGCTGGCGCGAACCGGTCTCGCCGCGTATGCGCGGCAGGGGCTGTTGACCGGTCACCCGCAAGGTCAGGGTGCCATGACCGTCCATGGCGTCCCGGGCATTGAGGGCGATGTTGATCAGCGCGGTTTCGAACTGGCTTGAATCAATCCGCGCAAAACACGGCTGCGTCGGTAACTCCACCCGCACCTGGATGCGCGCACCGGTGACGCTTTCGAGCATTTCGCCAATATTTTGCACGCGCTGGCCTACATCGAAGACTTCCGGGTTCAGCGGTTGGCGCCGAGCGAAAGCGAGCAACTGGCTGGTCAACTTGCTGGCGCGCTCGACGGTGTCCGAGACCGCGCCCATGTAACGCTGGCGGCGTTCATCAGAGAGTCCTGGCTGGCGCAGAAAATCCACCGAGGAGCGGATGATGGTCAGCAGGTTATTGAAGTCGTGGGCCACACCCCCGGTTAACTGGCCGATGGCCTCCAGCTTCTGCGATTGGCGCAGGGCGGCTTCGGTCTGGGCCAGCGCCAGGGTGCGTTCTTCGACGCGCTGCTCCAGGGTGGTGTTGAGTTCGGCGTAGGCGGCCAGGCCGGCGCGCACATCGGCATCGGCACGCACGCGCTCGATATAGGCCCAGGAGCGCTCGGTGACTTCCCGCAGCACCGCCAGGTCGTAGTGCGACCACGGCCGCGCAACTTTGTCATGCACCGCCATCAGGGCGGTAAGGCGGCCGTTACGGATCAGCGGCATGCAGATGGTGGCGGTCACCCCCAGCGTCTGGAATTGCTCAGCCTCGTGGGGCGGCAATTCGCGCAAGTTGTTGTGGATCACCAGCGGCTCACCGGCGCGTAGGCACTTGACCGCGCGCTCACCGAACGCCGCAAGGCTATAACGACCGACGATGCTCGGCGAGCCGGGGGCGGTCCAGTTGTCGCGGATGGTGAAGCCATCTTCATCGGCATCCATATCGGCGTAGGCGCAATTGCTCACCTGCAAGTGCTCGGCCAGCAGGCGGGTGGTGTCAGTCATGATCGCCTGGGCGTCGTTGGCGTTGGCCACCGCGTTGCCGATGGCGTCCAGCAACGCCAGGCGGCGCGCGTGAAACACCGTGGCGGTGGTTTCGGTGACGGTATCGAGCATGCCGACCACTTTGCCTCGCGGATCGCGGATCGGGCTGTAGCAGAACGTGAAATACGCCTGTTCCGGTGCGGGCCCGCGTTCGATCACCAGCGGGAAATTCTCGATATAGGTGGCATGTCCCTCGAAGGCCGCGTTGGCGATGGGACGCACTTCGTCCCACACCTCGCTCCAGATTTCGCTGAACGGACGGCCCAGAGCGTAGGGCTTGTTGCCCAGGATCGGAATAAACCCATCGTTGTAGAGCGTGATCAGTTGCGGCCCCCAGACGATTGCCTGAGGGAAACTCGACGCGAAACACAGCGCAACGGTGGTCTTCAAGACATCCGGCCACTGCTCCAATGGCCCCAGGGGCGTACTTGCCCAATCATGCTGACGAACCTGTTCGGCCATGTCGCTGCTGCTTTGCAGCCAATTCATCATCGGGGTCACACCTTGTTTGCCACAGTCTGTCGTCGCCTGGAGAGCCCAGGCTGCCAAGCTACAGACCGGAATGCCCGCCGCCAGTTCAGCGGATTATCCACGAGATGGCACTTTGATGCTCTATTCGTTTGAAGGGCGACTAGGGCGGTCAACCACCCTCTATTGCTGCGGTGTGCCGAACATGGCGGTCCAATAGATGCCCGCATCGCTCTTGGGGTCCATGGCATAGGCAGCGCCCAGTTCGCGAAACTGCGGGTTCATCAGGTTGGCGCAATGGCCGGGGCTGGCGAGCCAGCCGTCCACCACCTTGCGCGGAGTATCCAGGCCGGCAGCGATGTTTTCGCCAATCGCCTTGGCGGTATAGCCGGCCAATTCGGCACGGTCACCGGGGGTTCTGCCGTCGTGGTCCAGGTGATCGAAGAAGTTGCCGTTGGCCATGTTGCGCGTGTGGCTGTTGGCGGCGCTGGCCAGGGTGTCGTTCCAGGCCAGCGGGGTAGTGGCGGTAAACGCTTGGGTGCCGCACTGGTGCGCTTGGGCGCGGGCGGCATTGACCAGACTGAGCAATTGCTTGCCTTCGGTCTGCCAGTCGCCCCGGCCGCTGGACAGCAGCGGGCGCGCCAGCACGATGCGCCAGTCCTGGCCCGTGTTGCTCACGCCGATATCGACATACTGCGGGTCCAGCACCACTCGGCAAAAACTCTCGCTCACCGCCTTCATGGCCGCGGCGGCATCCTTGGGCCCGGACAGGCTGATGGCCTGCACATTCACCATCGGGTACGCCGCCCGCGCTAGCGCCTGCTGCAGGTCGCCGGCGTTATTGGCTGGCAGCACCAGGCGCGCGTCGCTGGTCAGCGGCGGCAACTCCTGGGAACCCTGATCGCCGCAGCGTTGCACCTGGCTGCGATAGGCATTGATCTGTTGTACCAACTGACTTTCTTCATTCGCCATCGCGCTGGCGCAGAACACCGTACTGGCGGCCAGCGTCGTAAGACCCATCATCAATGACAGAACGCGCATGGACGTTACCCTTGAGCTTGAAAGTGCCCATGATGCGCGAAGTAACCCGGTCCGGCGCAACGCCTTTTTTGTTTTTTTGCCTCAACGGGTGTTCAGCGGCGGCGTAAGGCTGGCAATGCGGCACACTGCCATTGCAGCGGCCAGAACGATCAGCCCCACCGCGACGCTGAACGTGACGTGCAGGCCATGGGTGACAGATTCAGGCGTGGCATGGATGACATCCGGACTGGCCCAGGCGAATACCGCGCCCAAGGCTGAGGTGCCGAGGATCAGGCCCAGGTTGCGTGACAGGTTGAGCAGGCCCGAGACCGTGCCGCGGCGGGAGGCGTCCACGTCGCTCATCACTGCGGTGTTGTTGGCGGCTTGGAACAGGCTGTAGCCGCAGGTCAGAATTACCAGCGCGCCCAGATAAGCCATCAGCCCCGACGCCAGGGCCAGCAGCAGCGCGCCGCCCAGCAGTGTGCTTAGCCCGAGCAGTGTGACGCGGCGGCTGCCCAGGCGGTCGGTCAGGCGTCCGGCCGGCACGCCAGTGAGCGCGGCGACACCCGGCCCGACAGCCATTGCCAGACCCATCCATTCAGGCGCGAGGCCCAGACCGCGTGACAGGTAAAACGGCCCGACCACAAAGGTGGCCATGATCACCGCCGATACCAGCGCGCTCATGGCCAGGCCGGCGCGTAACGGCGCGGCTTTCAAGGGCGACCACAGGCTGCCGGGTACGCGTGCGTGCGGCAGATCCACCGGCAGATAGCGCCAGGCCAGGGCGGCGGCCAATACCCCCAGGGGCGTGCCCACCATAAATAATGCGTGCCAACCCCATAGGCTGAGCAACACGCCGCCGACACTGGGGCCCATCGCCGTACCGAGTGCCGACATGGTGCCCAGCAGGCCCATGACTCGGCCGATACGCTCCTTGGATACGGTATCGCCTACCAGACCCATGGCCATGGCCATCATGCTTGCCGCGCCGAGGCCTTGCAGCACACGCGCGGCGATCAAGCCATTCAATGAGGGGGCAACGCCGCACACGGTGCTCGCCACCGCGAACAGCAACAGCCCAGCGATCAACACCCGACGGCGCCCCAGGCGATCACCCAAACGACCCGCACTGACGATCACCGCCGTGATGCCCAGCAGGTACGCCAGCACCACCCACTGCACCGCCGGGAACGCTGCATTGAAGGTCTGTGCCAGCGTCGGCAGGCCGACGTTGGCGATGCTGGTGCCCAGCGAGGCCAGCAGCATGGACAAGCACAGGCTGACTAGAGCGCCGCGCGAAGAGATGGGCATGGGGAACTCCTTGACTGAAGGTGACTGACAGAACTCTACGGCCTGGCCTAACATGGCGGAAGACGCATGGATTGCATTAAATACCTGCATAAAACGCCTGCTTGGGAGCGCTGATGCCTGATCTGAACCTGTTGATCACCCTGGACGTGCTGCTCGCCGAGGGTAGCGTGGAACGTGCGGCCAAGCGCCTGCACTTGAGCCCTTCGGCCATGAGCCGGGCCTTGGCGCGTCTGCGGCACACCACGGGCGATCCGTTGTTGGTGCGTGCCGGTCGTGGCTTGGTGCCGACGCCTCATGCGTTGGCGTTGCGCGAGCAGGTCAGCCGCTTGGTGCAGGAGGCCCAGGCGGCCCTGCGCCCGGCGCAGGCGGTGGACATGGCCCAGGTCGAGCGCACCTTTACATTGCGCACCAGCGAAGAGTTCATCGAGTGTTTTGGCGCCGCGTTGCTCAGGCGTATCGCTCAAGAAGCGCCGGGCGTGCGTCTGCGTCTGCTGAGTAAAACCGACAAGGACACCGCACCGCTGCGCGACGCCCGTGTGGATCTGGACATCGGCGTGGTCGACCCCAGCGCCGGCCCCGAGGTGCTGACCCAGACGCTGTTCCGCGATCGCTTGATCGGCGTAGTGCGCAACGGCCATCCCCTCAGCTGCGGCGCGGTCAGCCTGCAACGCTACGCCGAAGGCCAACACCTCTATGTGTCGCGTCGAGGCCAGGACCGTGGCCAGATCGACGATGCCCTGCAAGCCCTGGGCGTTACGCGGCAGATCCACACCATCGTCGCCGGGTTCGCCACGGCCATCGCCCTGGCACGGGACACCGACCTGATTGCCAGCGTCCCCGAACGCTATATTGCCCAGCGCAACGAGCTGTTCTGCTTTGAACTGCCGCTGAGCCTGCCCACCTTCAGCGTGGCCATGCTTTGGCACCCGCGACTGGACGCAGACCCGGCCCACCGCTGGCTGCGCAGTTGCCTGCGTGAGGTGTGCGGGCCATGAACCGGGTGTAACAGGTACAATCGCCGCTGCCCTGAAGCCCAACCCCCAGGAATGTGCATGTTCAGCCTTACCCGTTACACCACGCCGTGCCCCGAGCCTATCAACGGTCAGATCCTGCAGATGGTGGTGGACAACCTCACCGATATCAGCAGCGTCGCGCTGCCCCCCAGCAACCTGCTGTACAACATCTATCAATACGCCATCGGCTTCGAGGTGCATTTGTATCTGGAGGCGTTGAACGGTGAGAAGGGCATCGCGGTGGAGCTGGTGGTGGCGACGGATGCCGAGGATCCGGAACAGGTGATCGGGTTTCTGTTGTGTTTACCGGTCAAGGATGACCCCGAGGCCTGTGGCATTCCCTTTATGGCCGTGCAGGCCGGTTCGCGGCGCCACGGGGTAGGGCGCGCCATGATGCAGGACGTGCTGGCTCGCTACCCCCATGCGGAGCTGGCCTGCTCGGTGGAAAAGGTGCCGGCCTTCGAGGCCATGGGGTTCCAGGTGCGCGGCGCACGCGACACCCAGGTGCTGATGAACACGCGTAGCTACGGCACCGACGGGCTGATGGGCGTGCTGGACGTGGCCGCGATCTACCGCTCCCTTGAGGTGCAGCAGATCCATACCTACCTGCTGCAACGACACGGCAAACGCGCAATGGTCGACGCCGAGCGCCAGCGCGACCGCCACCTGGATCAGCTGGCGCGCAAGGTGCAGGCGTTCGTCACGGGCGAGCGCGGTTGATCATCGCTGAAATGATCGCCTGCAATTCCTGCTGAGCTTCTTCACGGCTGACTTCGCCATTGGCCGCTGCGTGGGACAACGCTTCGGCCGCCCCGAGCATGGCCCTCAAGCCGGCTTGAGGCACTGTGCCGGAGGGGGCGAAGGGCGCCAGAGCATTGCGGCATTTGTCGAGGAAGATCGCTTCGTACTTGCGCTTGAGGGTTTCCAGTTCCGGGGAACTGTTCAAGGCCGCGATCACGCCTGGGATTTCCCGGCCCTGCAATAGCACACAATCGATGTAGCACGCGGCAATCACTCCGGCGCGGCCTTCCAGGGTGGCGTCGCTGGTGTCGAGTGCGTCGACAAACGCCTGGTTCTGGCGCGCGTCGAAATCTTCGTACAGCGCCGCCAGTAACCCCGCGCGGGTAACGAAATGGTCGTAGACCACCGGCTTGGTGACGCCCGCCAGTTCTGCCACCCGGCCCAGGGTCAGGGCATCGGTGCCTTCATCGCGCACCAGCTGCCAGGCCACCTCCAATAATTGTTGCAGGCGATCTTCACGGGACAGACGACGGCGGGGTGCACGGGATTCGTGGCTTGACATGCTTATATACCAAAAGTAACTTACTGTTCGTAACTTAAGCCCAGAGCCTAAACCGAACCGGAGTGAATGTCATGCACGCACTGATCGTTGTTGCCCATCACGACCCACAATCCCTGACCCACAGCATTGCCGCCCAAGTTGCCCATGGCCTGCGCCTATCGGATCACACCTCTGAAATCGCCGACCTCGCCGCCGAGGGCTTCGACCCGCGTTACAGCGCTGCCGACCATCGGGTGCATCGCGAACGCGCCGCACCACCGGCCGATGTGCTGGCCGAACAGGCCCGCATCGACCGCGCCGATGCGTTGGTTCTGGTGTTTCCCATTTATTGGTGGTCGATGCCCGGCCTGCTCAAGGGTTGGATTGACCGTGTATTCGTCAACGGTTGGGCCATCGACTACGGCCCGGACACCCCGGTGGTGAAAAAACTCGGGCATTTACACGTGCACCTGCTGGCGCTTGGCGCGGCGGACTTCAGCGCGTACGAACGGCATGGTTATGCCCAATCGATGCACACGCAGATTGACTACGGCATCTTTGATTACTGTGGCGCGAAGGTGCTCACATCCGACCTGCTACTGGACTCGGAAAGCGGCAGCGCAGAGGCCCATTTGAGCACCGCGAGAACCGTGGGCCAGGGGCTGTTCAAGGCCGAAACGGTGACGGGCTGACTTACCCGTCGCGAAACAGGTCGTGGGCGTCCAGCAGGCGGTAGGCAATCTCCGGGCGTTTTTCCATGCCCCGGCGAATCGCCGCCGGAATCGCTTGGCGGGTTTTGCGACATAGCCCGGGCAGGTCGTCGATGACGATCTGAATGCCGCGCATGCTTTTGACTTCGGTGTGGCCCGGCGCGATGTGTACGCGGATGCCCAGCAGTTCATACATGCGTTGTTGCATGCGTTCCAGGTCTTGCAGGTTTTGCAGGTTTTCCAGGCGTTCGAGCAGGCGCTTCTCTTCCTGGCGGGTGAGGCCGAGGATGCGCAGGTCCGCGTCGGGCGCTTGCAGCAATTGCTCGCGCTCGCATACGCAGGCGCCGGGTGGGCAGGGTTGGCGAATGTTCATGTTCAGTCCTCCCCATTCCGGCGCGCCGGGCTCAATAGGTCAGCGCGACACCCAGGCTGCTCAAGGCCTTCCAGTAGTCGGGATAGGTCTTGGCCACGCAGTCCGGGTCCTGGATGCGAATGCCAGCCACCTTCAAGCCGGCCAGGGCAAAGCACATGGCGATGCGATGGTCGGCGTGGGTGTCGATCAGCGCGGTGCAGGCGGTGCCGGCCAACGTCGGGTCGCTGGCCACCAGCAGGTCGTCGCCTTCGATGGTCGCCAGGCCGGGGCGGATTTCATTCAGGCCGTCATGCAGCGCCTGCACCCGGTCACATTCCTTGACGCGCAGGTTGGCCAGTTCGGTAAAGCGTACCGGGGTGTTGTTGAACGCCGCCAGCACCGCCAGGGTGGGGATCGCGTCCTGCATCTGCGAGCCCACCACCTTGGCCTGCATATCCGGGAACTGGGCGATCACCGCCTGCGCCTTGGCGTCCGGCTGGGTGAAATCCTGGGCCGCTACACCGATGTCGATACGCCCGCCAGTCAACACTTCGGCGGCCCACAGGTAGGTGGCGGCGGAGGCGTCGGGTTCGATCAGGTAGTCATGGGCGGTGTAGCCAGTGGGGGCGACGCGCCAGGTGGTGTCGTCGACGGCATCGACCTGCGCTCCGAAGGCGCGCATGCAGTCCAGGGTCAGGTCCACATAGCCACGGGCGCCAATGTCCTTGCCGGTCAGCGCCACTTCAATCGGCGCTTCACCGCAGGCGGCGAGCATCAGCAGGGCCGATACGTATTGGCTGGACAGCCCGCCGTCGATCTCGAAGCGCTTGGCCTGCACCTTGCCCGTGCCGTGCACGGTGACTGGCGGGCAGCCGCTCGGGCTGTCGACCTGGATGCCGTTCTGCCCGAGGGTGGCCAGCAGCGGGCCAATGGGGCGCTTGCGCATGTAGTCGTCGCCATCGAGCACCACGGTGCCTTGCACGGTGGCCACGGCGGCGGTGAGAAAGCGCATGGCGGTGCCGGCGTTGCCGAGGAACAGCGGTTGCGCCGGCAACTGCAACTTGCCCTGACCGGTGACCACGAACGTGGTGTCATCCGGTTCATCGATGATCACGCCCATCTGGCGCAGGGCCACCGACATGTGACGGGTGTCGTCGCTTTTCAGTGCACCACTCAAACGGCTGGTGCCCTTGGCCAGGGCCGCCAGCAGCAATGCACGGTTGGTAATGGATTTGGAGCCGGGGGGCGCGACCTTGCCGATGAGCGGGGCGTTGGGCGGGGTAACGGTCACGGTTTTCTGCGAACTCAAGGTACAAGGCTCCTGATTCAAGGCAAGGTGGCACGGAGTGGCCGACGGGGCGGACCCGAATAATCGGGCATTGATGCCGTGCTGTCGAGGCTTAGCGCTGGCTCGACCAGTAATCATGCAACGCCCGCGCTGCCGGTTCGATCTGGCCGGCGCGCTGCTGGTGGGCCTGGATATCCAGGTCGGCGGGCAATTCGAAGTTGTCCTGTTCGGCGCACCAGGAGATTTTCTCCAGATTCGCTGCCTGTTCGGTCGGCAGCGGCGGCCAGTTACCGATGGCAGCGCCACGGATGTAGCCAAAGCACCATTCTTCAGCCAGGGTCACCGTCTGTGCCCGATGCTCGGTTTCGTCAAAGCGCGGCGTGAAGCCCGGGGCGTCGCCGGCCAGTTGCGCCGCCAGGGTGTTGAGGTGGCGCACGCACAGGTCCAGAAACTGCTGCGCCTCGTCGGCGCTTTCCCACTCGGGGTTCTGGCCGCCCCAGATCGCCGGAAACCACTCGGCGATGTCTACCGGCGCCGGGCCGGAGACCAGCGCGGTGAAGTAGCCGTCGAGTTCGGCCACGTTCAACACGGAGTGGTCATCGCCGTACTTGAGCAGGGTGTCTTCCAGGGCGGC
Source organism: Pseudomonas rhodesiae (assembly GCF_013285305.1). Taxonomy (NCBI): domain Bacteria; kingdom Pseudomonadati; phylum Pseudomonadota; class Gammaproteobacteria; order Pseudomonadales; family Pseudomonadaceae; genus Pseudomonas; species Pseudomonas rhodesiae. Next base: position 2,832,299 of record NZ_CP054205.1, read on the forward strand.
GAAATCGGCGGGGGCGAGGGGCTGGGCGTGCATGGGCATATCCTTTAAACGTCGAACGCCGCGCACTGCGCGGCTCAAAGCACGAAGGATGGCGTGTGCGCCGGGTTTTATCCAGCCTCTTTTCCATCCCGCTGGCCAGTCCCGCTTTTGGCCGATGCGCCGTCGCGCACCCTTGTTATAGTCTGGGCCTTCACCTTCGCCAGTCAGGGATCATGGCCATGTCCGAATACCAAGCCTTTGTCGTCGAACTCAACGGCAACGTTGCCCATGTGCAGATCAACCGCCCGGAAAAAATCAACGCGATGAACGCCGCGTTCTGGACCGAGATCATCGACATTTTCCAATGGATCGACGACACCGACGCCGTGCGCGCCGTGGTGCTCAGCGGTGCCGGCAAGCATTTTTCCTCCGGTATCGACCTGATGATGCTGGCCTCGGTGGCCAATGACCTGGGCAAAGACGTGGGCCGCAACGCGCGCTTGCTGCGGCGCAAGATTCTCGAACTGCAAGCTTCGTTCAATGCCCTGGACAATTGCCGCAAGCCAGTGCTGGCGGCGATCCAGGGCTATTGCATCGGTGGCGCGATCGACCTGATCAGTGCCTGTGACATGCGCTATGCCGCCGAAGATGCGCAGTTCTCCATCAAGGAAATCGATATCGGCATGGCCGCCGACGTCGGCACGCTGCAACGCCTGCCGCGCATCATCGGCGACGGTATGCTGCGCGAACTGGCTTACACCGGGCGCATGTTCGGTGCAGAAGAGGCGCGCAGCATCGGCCTGGTCAACCGTGTGTATGCCGATCACGACAGCCTGTTGGCCGGCGTGCTGGAGATCGCCCGGGACATCGCGGCCAAATCGCCGATTGCCGTCACCGGCACCAAGGCAATGATCAGCTATATGCGTGACCATACAGTCAATGACGGGCTGGAATACGTTGCCACCTGGAACTCGGCTATGTTGCAATCCAACGACCTGCGTGTGGCCATCGCGGCCCATATGAGCAAGCAGACACCCGAATTCGTGGATTGATAGACATGACCCCAGGCTGGATTACCACAACGCTTCTGGACAACGACACCCCTGGCGGCTGGGCTGTCGCCCGCAGCCGCGAAGGCTTTTTACATGACGCCAATGGCCCGCTGTTTCCGCGGGAGTGGCTCAAGCGTCAGGACCTTTCGGTGTTCGCCGAACACGGTATCGGCCACCTCGACGGCGAGCCGGTGTACCTGCTGGAGCTCAACGCCCCCAGCGATGTGCTCGGCTGCAGTTGGCAGGGCTTGCGCGGTTTTATGCTGCAAGGCGATCACACCCTGTACAAAGTGCTGGGTTACGCCGCGCAGATCGGCACCTGGGCCCGCGAGCACCGCTTTTGCGGCAGCTGCGGCCTGGCCATGGTGCAAGTGCCACGGGAACGCGCAATGTATTGCCAGGCGTGCGACCTGCGCAGTTACCCGCGCATCTCGCCGAGCATGATCGTGCTGGTGACCCGTGGCGACGAAATCCTGCTGGCCCGTTCGCCGCGTTTTGTGACCGGGGTCTATAGCACGTTGGCCGGGTTTGCCGAGCCGGGGGAGTCGGCCGAAGACTGCCTGATTCGCGAGGTGCGCGAGGAAGTGCAGGTGGAGGTGCAGAATATCCAGTACATGGGCAGCCAGTGCTGGCCGTTCCCCCATTCGATGATGCTCGGCTTCCATGCCGAGTACGCCGGTGGCGACATCGTGCCCCAGGCCGACGAGATCGAGGACGCGCAGTGGTTCAACATCCATGACCTGCCGCCGTTGCCGGCGTCGCGTTCGATTGCGCGCTACCTGATCGACCTCTATGTGGCGCGCCGCTTAGGCCACGCTGAACCAGTGCTGCCAGGCTAAGCGCACGGTCAGGCCGAGTACCACGGTGATAAACACCGGACGAATGAATTTGGCGCCGCCGCTGATCGCGCTGCGAGCGCCAAAGAAGGCCCCGCCCATTACCGAAATCCCCATCGCCAGGCCGACTATCCAGTCCACCGAACCGTTGAAGATAAACACCGACAGCGCTGCCGCGTTGCTGACGAAGTTCATGCTGCGTGCCACACCGCTGGCCTTGACCAGGTCGATGGGGTGCAGCAGCAGGGTGCTGACGGTCCAGAACGCCCCGGTGCCCGGGCCTGCTACGCCATCGTAGAAGCCCAGGCCGAAGCCTTGGGTGGCCTGCCACTTTTTCTTGATCGGCGCGTCGACATCCAGCGGCGCCTTGGGCGTGCCGCCGAACAACAGGTACAGGCCGCAGGCGAATACGATCACCGGCAGCATTTTGTTCAGGGCCTCGGCTGGCAGGTAGTGGGCGACCACCGCACCGGCCAGCGCGCCCACCAGCGTGCCGACGATGGCGTGCATCCATTGACGCGGGTGAAACAGCTTGCGGCGGTAAAAAGTAAAACTGGCGGTGGCCGAGCCGAACGTGGAACTGAGCTTGTTGGTGCCCAGCACCAAGTGCGGCGGCATGCCGGCGGTGAGCAGCGCCGGGGTGGTCAACAGCCCGCCACCGCCGGCGATGGCATCGATAAAACCGGCGATAAAGGCCACGACGGCGAGGATGGCGAGGGTGGTGAGATCAACGCTGAGTTCGAAGGGCATGGGCAGGGCTTATGGTTGGCAGGGCGCTATGCGGAAGGTCGCCATCTTACCTGCCGAATGTATGCAGAACCAACTATGGGAGGGTGCTTACCCCCGATTGCGGTGTATCAGTGACAGATAAGCTGATTGACACATCGCAATCGGGGACAGCCCCCTCCCACCTATTTGGCTATTTGTGGTTGCCCAGCCACTCCAGCGCGGTGCGCCAGATGCAAATCCCCAGAAAGTATGCCGACATCAGCGACCACAAGCCGAATGTCCACGGATTGGTGTTGGGATAATCCACGACCATCAAAAAGCTGCACAGCAACCAGATGGTGGTCACCGCGATATTGATCGGCATAAAGCGCTTGACCCGAAACGGGTGCAGAAACTTCATCGGCGTGACGGTCAGCAGGGCCAAACCGATGACCGTCAGCAAGGTGACCCACGCGTCCGGCTGGATGATGTACACGCACAGGGCTACCACGTTCCAGGCGGCGGGGAAGCCGACGAAATAGTTGTCCTTGCTTTTCATGTTGACGTTGCAGAAGCAGAACAACGACGACACCAGGATCACCGACACGGTAAACAGATGGGTGAAGTCCGGCAGGTCGATGTAGCGGTAGATAAACAGCGCGGGGATAAACACGTAGGTGAGGTAATCGATCACCAAATCCAGCACCGAACCGTCGAAGCTCGGCAGCACCGTGCTGACATTGACCCGCCGCGCCAGGGAGCCGTCGAGGCCATCCACCACCAGCGCCAGGCCCAGCCACAGCAGGCAAGCCTTGGGCGAGTTTTCCAGCAGGGCCAGGGTGGCCAGGAAGGCCAGGACCACACCGGTGGCGGTAAAGCCGTGGGCGCCCCAGGCTTTGATTCTGGCTACATGCAGGGTCGATATCACGGGCGGTTCTCCAAAGGTGGAACGGGGCAGCCGACAACGTGACGCGGTCGAGTCTGGCCGGGGAATGCAGGTATCGACCGGGAAGGGGGGGATAAGGTTCACCGCCCGGCGTCTTGCTTAGGGTAGCAAGCGTAGGACGTTTCGGCATCAGCCCTGGCGAAACACCAGGGCTTTGAGGCCACTTTGTGGGTCGATGTCGGGAAATTCCGGCGGGTTCGCCAGGCGCTGCACGAAATGCAGCCCCGGCGCTTCGCGAGTCACGCCATCGATCAGGAAGTCTTCGCCGAAGGCCGGATCGTTCATGCACGCCAGCACCGTGCCCTGAGCGGTCAGCAGTTCCGGCAGGCGTCGCAGCACGCGCTGATAGTCCTTGGTCAGCAGAAAACTGCCTTTCTGGAACGATGGCGGGTCGATGATCACCAGATCATAGGGGCCGTTGTTGATCACTTTTGCCCAGGATTTGAACAGGTCATGGCCCAGAAACGTGACGCGGCTCAGGTCATGGCCGTTGAGCCGATGATTGTCGCGGCCACGGCTCAGGGCGCCGCGTGCCATGTCCAGATTCACCACGTGCTCGGCACCGCCTTCGATGGCCGCCACGGAAAAGCCGCAGGTGTAGGCAAACAGATTGAGCACGCGCTGGCCCTTGGCCTGTTCGCGCACCCATTGGCGCCCGTAGCGCATATCGAGGAACAACCCGGTGTTCTGCTTTTTACCCAGGTCGATCAGGTAACGCAGGCCACCCTCGGTGATGATCCGCTCGTCGATCGCTTGCCCCACCAGCCATTCGGTGGTGCTTTGTGGCAAGTAACGGTGTTGCAGGGCGATTGTGTAAGCGCTGAACTCGCTTTGCAGCAGCTGTTTCAGGGCTTCCAGCTGTGCCGCCTGCGGTTCCTTGAATAGCGAGACCAGCAGCACGCCTTGCAGCCAATCCACCGTCAGTTGCTCCAGGCCCGGCCAGCAACGGCCGCGGCCGTGGAACAGGCGTCGGGTTTCACTGGGCGGGTTGGCCAGGGCCGTCAGCAGGTGAGCGTGGAGGGTAGCGAGTGCGTCTGGGGTCATCGTTGAGCGTCGGTGATTGAGCGGGCGGCATTTTAACCACACGCGAGGAATGGAGCGGTATTAAGTGACACACAACGGCCTGAATTCGAGCGCTACATGGCGGCAATCAGAGCAGGCCCAAAGGCGTCCTTGAGGAAATTCGGCGCGATATATCGCTGGTAATGCGCCTCGGACAACAGGAAAAACTCCCGATCGATGGCATCGCGCAAATCCGCCAGATGGCGTTCGCGAAACTCCGGCAACAGCGCCAGACCGTAAGCGTCCAGGCGGGAGATCACCCGCGCACCGCGCGCGATCAACTGATACGCCCAGCAATATGGCGACTGCTGGGGCATAAAACGGATCTGGCGGTCCTGCAGCTGCTGACGCAAGCGCTGGGGGTCGAACACTTCCAACTTGCTGGCCATCACCTGCACCAGCAACTGCTCCAGACGCTGCCACACCGCGCGCTTTTCCTCGGCGTTGTAGCCATTCCACTGGATCACTTCATGGTGATAACGCTTGCAACCCCGGCAGACCAGGTCACCGTACACGGTGGAGCACAGGCCGACGCAGGGGGTCTTGATGGTTTGGTTAGGCATAGAAGGCTATTAGCAAAGTCTGTAGCGCACCGCGGCGCCCATGTTGGGGCGGGCAAGCCCGCTCCCACATTGATGCGTGTTTGTGGATCAATCCCAGCTCAGCGCACCGCCGGTCTGGTACTCGATCACGCGGGTTTCGAAGAAGTTTTTCTCTTTCTTCAAGTCCATGATCTCGCTCATCCAAGGGAACGGGTTGGTGGTCCCCGGATACTCTTCCTTCAAGCCAATCTGCGACAGGCGACGATTGGCGATGAACTTGAGGTAATCCTCCATCATCGCCGCATTCATGCCCAATACACCGCGCGGCATGGTGTCGCGCGCGTATTCGATCTCCAGTTGGGTACCTTGCAGGATCATCTGGTTCGCTTCTTCCTTCATCTCGGCATCCCACAGGTGTGGGTTTTCGATTTTGATCTGGTTGATCACGTCGATACCGAAGTTCAGGTGCATCGACTCATCGCGCAGGATGTATTGGAACTGCTCGGCCACGCCGGTCATTTTGTTGCGGCGGCCCATGGAGAGGATCTGGGTGAAGCCGCAATAGAAGAAGATGCCTTCGAGTACGCAGTAATAAGCGACCAGGTTGCGCAGCAGTTCTTTGTCGGTGTCGACGGTGCCGGTTTCGAACTTCGGATCGGAGATCGAACGGGTGTACTTCAGGCCCCAGGCGGCTTTCTTCGCCACCGATGGGATCTCGTGGTACATGTTGAAGATCTCGCCTTCATCCATGGCCAACGATTCGATGCAGTACTGGTAGGCGTGGGTGTGGATCGCCTCTTCGAAGGCCTGGCGCAGGATGTACTGGCGGCACTCCGGGTTGGTGATCAGGCGGTACACGGCCAGCACTAGGTTGTTGGCGACCAACGAATCCGCAGTGGAGAAGAAGCCCAGGTTACGCATGACGATACGGCGTTCGTCGTCGGTAAGGCCTTCGGGGTTTTTCCACAGGGCGATGTCGGCGGTCATGTTGACCTCTTGCGGCATCCAGTGGTTGGCGCAGCCGTCGAGGTACTTTTGCCAGGCCCAGTCGTACTTGAAGGGCACGAGTTGGTTGAGGTCGGCGCGGCAGTTGATCATGCGCTTTTCGTCGACGGCGACGCGGGCGGAGGCGCCTTCGAGTTCGGCGAGGCCTTCGGCGATGTCGAGTTTGTCCAGGGCGGCCTTGGCGCGCACGATGGCGGCGGAGTCACTGGCGGTGACGGCGCGGGCTTCAATGGCGGCGGCGGCGCCGGCACCGTCGAGGCGGTCCATGTTGGCTTCGGTGGCGTGGCCGGCGTTGGCGCCTTTGATCACCGCTGGGCCGGTGTCTTCGTTGTCGACTTCATCCCAACTCAGCATCGAAATATTCCTTCCTGGTCTGGTCTGACGGGGGTGGGCCCGTGCAAAAAATAGATGATTTGCAGGCTTCAAGGCATTGAAATACTGCGCAGAGTGTGGTCGGTAAGCACCGATGGCGCACACTATGTAGTGGTCTGTTTTGTTTGTGGGCACACTATATGGTGTGTAACAGGGTTGGTCAACGGACCGAGCTGGTTACGTCGTCGCACCCTTACAGGGGCAACCTGACTTGCGCGCAGAGCCCGCCCTCGGGGCGGTTGCTCAAGGTCAGCGCACCGCCGATGGCCACGGCCAACTGTTGCGCGATGGCCAGGCCCAGGCCGGTGCCGCCGGTGCCGCGATTGCGTGAGCTTTCAACGCGGTAGAAGGGTTGCAGCACCTGGGGCAATTCAGCCTCGGCAATGCCTGGCCCGTTATCCAGTACCTTGATCGACAGTTCACCGTTGGGGGGGGCCGCCACTTCCAGATGGGCGGAGCCGGCGAACTTGAGGGCATTGTCCACCAGGTTCACCAGAATCCGGCGCAGGGCGTGGGGGCGCGTGTCGAGTATCGCCGCGCTCTTGCCACTGAGGCTGACCTGTTTGTGCATGTCTTGATAGTCGAACACCAGGCTGTCGAGAAAGGCGTCCAGGTCGATGCGCTGGCTGGTTTCGCTGGCGCCGTGGACGCTGCGCGCATAGGCCACGCCTTCGCGTACCAAGTGCTCCATTTCCCCCAGGTCGTTCCAGAGTTTTTCGCGGTCGGTGGAGTCCTCCATGAACTCGGCGCGCAGCTTCATACGGGTGATCGGTGTTTGCAGATCGTGGGAAATCGCCGCGAGGATCTGCATGCGTTCCTTGAGGTAGTCGGCGATCCGTTGCTGCATGCGATTGAACGCCGCTGCGGCATGGGCCACTTCGGTGGGCCCACGTTCATCGAGTGTCGTGGGATGTGCGTTGGGATCCAGGGTTTCCACGGCATGGGCCAGGCGCGTCAGTGGGCGAATGGCCAGGCGTACGGCTAACCCGGTGCAGATCAGCAGCAGCGCCAGTTGCAGCACCAGCACCACCGGTAGCCAATAGGCCACCGGGACGGCAGCGGGGCGCACATCCACGGTGATCGGACTCCCGTCGGCCAGTGTCAGGTGCGCCTGGAAATGCTTCTGCGCGCCCGGAATATCGCGAAAGGTCAGCGCATAACGCTCGCCCAGGGCCTCGGCAATCGAGGTGGCGGCCATGGGCATGTCATCGCTGGGCAAGGGGCGGCCCGGCTCGCCTGCGTTGAGCAGGTAACGGTAGTTCTGGCGGTTCAGGCGTGGCAGCCAACTGGCGCGCTCATCGGCAGGCAGGCGGTCCAGGATCGCCACCGAGGTGGCCACGTCGTTTTCCAGGTTGCCCAGCATCGTCGTGCGCGCGCTGATATAGCGCTCGTAAAACTGTGCACTGAACGACAGCCCATGGGCGCACACCAGGCTGATCAGGAAAATCAGCGACAATTGCGACGCCAGGGTGCGGGGCCAGCCGAGCCGCAGGCTCATTGATCGGCCTCAAGGATTTCCACCGGCAGTGAGAACACGTAGCCCTCGCTGCGCACGGTCTTGATATAGGCCGGCTCACGGGCATCATCCAACAGTCGTTGGCGCAGGCGACTGACCAGCAAGTCGATGGAACGGTCGAACAGATCGGCGTCGCGGCCCTGGGTCAGGTTGAGTAATTGGTCACGAGTGAGCACCCGTTGGGGGTGGTCGAGAAACACCCGCAACAGACGGTATTCCGCACCGCTCAGGGCCACCAGGGTGCCGTCGTCGTCAAGTAGGTGGCGCGCGGTGGTGTCCAGGCGCCAGCGACCGAAGCGGATCAGGCGCCCGGTTTCGGTGACCACCAGGTTGGGCGGTAGCATGCGCGTGCGGCGGAGCACCGCATTGATACGTGCCAGCAGCTCACGGGCCGCGAAGGGCTTGACCAGGTAATCGTCGGCGCCCATTTCCAGGCCGATGATGCGGTCGGTTTCGTCATTGCGGGCGGTCAGCATCAGCACCGGCGTGGCCTTGTGCTTGCCTACCCGCAGCTCGCGGCACAGCTGCAAACCGTCATCGCCGGGCATCATGATGTCCAGCACGATCAAATCCACGGGGGTGGTTTCCAGGAAGCTGCGCATTTGCCGGCCATCGGCGACCACGGTGGTGCGCATGCCATTTTTTTTCAGGTAATTGCCCACCAGTTCGCGGATCTCCCGGTCGTCATCGACGATCAGGATATGATCGACATGATCCATGCTGCCTTCCTCGTTAAATGCTCGTTGCGGCGCAGTCTAGCCACTGTTGCCGGCGATGCCTTGTACGTTTTGTATTGCAGTGTATCTGGGCGCAGGCAGATACACGGCGACGCAAAAAACTGGCATATCGCCTTAGCGCGATCAGTTGCCAGACTTGCCGGCCCCCCCGCGCAGCAGGGCTTCGAAGACACGTTGCACGCGTGGGTCGTCGCTGTGGGCCACATTAAAGCGCATCGAATCACGATGGATCGGGTCGTAGCCGAATAACGCCCCCGGCGCCAGCACCATGCTGCGCTTCAACGCCTCCTGGGCCAGCAGTTCGCCGTTCACTTCCGGCGGCAGGCGTGCCCAGATAAACATGCCGCCTTCATAGGCCATTGGCAGTTCACAACCACAACGCCTGAGCCATTGCTCCACGCGACCGCCGGCCTCCATCAGCCGTTGCACCATGCGTTTGCGGTGCTTGGCGTAGCTGCCTTCGCTGAGCATGCGGTAGACGATTTGCTCGAACAGTTCCGAGGTCACGCCGCCGCTCATCAACTTCATATTGGTCAGGTTGGCCGCCAATTGCGGCGCGGCCACCACGTAGCTGACGCGGGTGTTGGCGCTGAGGATCTTGGAAAACCCCGACAGGTAAGTCACCTGCTCAAGACCGGCGAGGCTGGCCAGGCGTGGCGGCGGGTTGGGGTGCAAGTCACCGTAGAGGTCGTCTTCGACGATATGGCAGTGGTAATGCTGGGTCAGCTGCAGCAGGCGGAACGCTTGGCTCGGGCTGAACGAATGGCCGGTAGGGTTATGCAGCACGCTGGTGGTCAGGTACAGGCTGGGACGGTGTTCGGCCAGCAGCTGTTCCAGAGCGGTAAAGTCGAAGCCGTCCGGGCGACGCTCAATGGTCACCACCTTGACCCCATGCAGCGCCAGATTGGCGTGGAAGTTGAAATAACACGGCGCATCCAGCAACACCGTATCGCCGGGGCGCGCCAGCAGGCGCATAAGCATGTCCAAGCCTTGCACGGTGTTGGGGGTGGTGATGATTTGCTCCACCGGCACCGACAATCCGTCACCGTGCAACTTGTGTTGCAGGGCCTGGCGCAGCGGCAGTAGACCGGCCGGCGTACCCAGCCCAGCGATGCGCAGCGACGGCGCGCGCACCACGCTGCGCATGGCCTGGCGGATCGCCTCGCCGTTCAACCACGTTTCGGGCAGATGGCCGCCGCCGGGGCGCAGGTCGCTGTCGGCCGTCACCAGCGGGCGACGCAAGACGCTGAGCAGGTCTTGGGGCAGCAGGTCGACCCAGGTAGAGGAGGCCGGCCGCGTGCTGTCCATCGCCACAAAGTAGCCGCGGCCCTGGCTGGAGGTCAGCAGGTTGCGGCCGCGCAGACGGTCGAGGGCTTCGTTGAGGGTGAATTTGCTGACGCTCAGGGTCTGGGTCAACTCGCGCACCGACGGCAATTTGCTACCCGGTGCCCATTCGCCGTTTTCAATAGCCTGGCTGAACGCTTCGACGATCTGCTGCACCTTCGGCGTGCCGTCCACAAAGGCGATGGCGGATACAAACATTAACCTTCCTTGTCTTTGCTGGTGCTTTTACCGGTGAAGTGAGGCCGGATTAGGCATCACTTTACCTGCCTGGTGCAACGTCGCTCCTCTAGACTGCCGGCCACCTCGCTTGGATACGGCGATTTCCCTGCAAGTGAGCAATGGGTTCCGCATTTTTTATGACGACTTATCTGTGCGCATCCAGAAAACCGCTGAGAGCCAAAGAGGGTGCTCAAGGCCAAGAAAGTCGACTCTCCTACCCAAGGTCCAGGACCATGACAACCGCGTTAACACTCTCTTCGTTCCTCTACTTTCTGTTGTTTTGCGCCACCATGACCTTCAGCCCTGGCCCCATGACCCTGCTCTTGCTGAGCCTGGGCTTGAAGGACGGCCTGCGCAGTTCGATCCCGGCGCAGATCGGCGCCAGTGTGTCGTACCTGATTTCGATCCTGATCTTTGCCGTGGGCTTCTCGGAACTGATCAAGGGCAACCTCGCCATTACCCAGACCATCCAGTTTGTCGGCGTGGCCTACATCCTGTACTTGGCCTACAAACAGTGGACCAGCAACGGCGTGTCGATCCACAGGGCCGGCGGCGTGGAAGGCCCGCGCAGCCTGTTCGGCAAAGGCTTGCTGACCGGGTTTTCCAACCCCAAGACCATCATTATGTTCAGCGCGGTGTTCCCGCAGTTCGCCGGGGCCGGGGAGCACAGCTCGGCGGCGGACATCGCCATCCTCGGGCTGACCTTTCTGTTACTGCAATTCGCCAGTGGCTGCTTGTATTGCTACTTCGGCCAGCGCATCAAGCATGTGCTGGAAAACCCGCAGCGCCGCGTGTTGTTGCAGCGCGCCACGGCGGTTTTGTTGTTGGGTGTGGCGTTGATGCTGGCGCGGGGCTTTTCCCACTGAGCAACGTCCCTGTCGGCTGTGGTGGCAATTTGCCGTCGCCCTGATAGACTCCAGGCATTCCTCCAGGATTGACCCCCGCCATGCCCAGCGTCGGAGGAAAAGGACTTCCGCTCGCCATTCGCCTCTACAAAACCCGTGCCCTGGGATTGGCCCTGGGCGTAGTGTGCGTGGTTTTTGCCATATACCCCCTGGAGCCTCCGCCGTGGGTGTGGGCCTGGATGCTGATCAATGCGTTTGTCTGGCCTCACGTGTCATTCCAACTGACCCTACGCACCAGCCAAACCCTACGCAGCGAACGCCGCCATCTGCTGTTCGATTCGTTTTGCGGCGGCTTCTGGGTCGCCGCCATGCAGTTCAATCCGCTGCCCAGTGTCACCGTGCTGTCGATGATGTCCATGAACAACGTATCCATTGGCGGGCCGCGCTTTGTGTTGGCCGGCTGGCTGGCGCAGGCGCTGGGTGTCGCCATCGGGTGGTGGTGGATAGCACCGGGTTTTATCGCCATGACCAGCCAGGCCCAGCTATACGCCTGCCTGCCGATCCTGATGCTGTATCCATTGGTGCTCGGTTGGATCTGCTATCGACAGGCTCAGAACTTGTCCCGGCACAAGCGCGAACTGCTGGCCCTGAGCCGTACTGACAGCTTGTCCGGCCTGCTCAACCACGGTGCGTGGAAAGATCAGTTGGAAATCGAGTTCCAGCGTTGTCGCGATGAACAGCGGGGCGCGGTGATTGCCCTGATCGACATCGACCACTTCAAACTTATCAATGACACCTACGGCCACGTGACAGGCGATATCGTGTTGCGCCAGCTCAGCAAGGTACTGCGCCAGAACCTGCGCAGCACCGACCAGGCGGGGCGATATGGCGGTGATGAATTCTGCGTGATCCTGTCGGACATGCCGCTCAACCGTGCCACGCAAGCTATGGATGTGCTGCGCGATCGCTTCAATGCGCTGACCTACGACCAAAACCCGACCCTGCGCGCCAGCCTGAGCATTGGCCTGGCGCCCTATCAATCGGGGCACGCCGACTCCATCAGTTGGCTCAACGACGCCGACCTGGCGTTGTACCAGGCCAAAAGCGGCGGGCGTAACCGCGTCAGCGCAGCGCAGGGGACTTGGTTGCGGTCGGTTTAGTGGGGGGGGAGAGTGGGGTGAAAAAGCAGCGCTACGCTGGCGCATTCCCTACGGATGAGCGCCGTAGGTTTACTCGGAACTTGAGCCTGTCGTTGTGGCGAGCAGGCTTGCCCTGCGTTGGGCTGCGTAGCAGCCCTAAACACAGACAGCACCGACACACCTGAAATACCCAACGTCCGGACCGGCCGCTGCGCGGCCCAGCGCGGGCAAGCTCGCTCACCACAGGAGCTGGGTAGTCGGTGAGGTGGCGGGTGTTCTTACCCTGTTGATGGGGCTTCTCGGCTGGCTTTTGGGAGGTCGCCTTTCCAAACGGCCCTGAGCGAGAACGTAAACGTCACGTAGAGAATCTCTGGAACTCTCTAAGTTGTACCATTCCGCTCTCGGCCAAGAAGCTTCACGAAACAAACCATCTGCAATCCCTCGCACTGTGTGATCAGGCGAGGGACTTTGCAGAGGTTTGCAGGGCAGGGGAGTAGAGCTTATCCGGCGGTTATGTGGGATGTTTCGACAATCTGGCACTGGCCATAATCGGCATGCTCCATGCGATCGTGGTGGCGCCGATGGGCGGTGGGCCGTTGATCAAGTGTCTGGGCTGGTCGTCAGTTCCACCTAGACCCGACGCACCATCATGCGCCTGGGCCCGCAGCGCATTGTGTCCAGGGGCGTGACGCTGATGGCGCTGGGCGGGGTGTGGGCGCTGGTGATATATCAAGCGTTTGGCTGGTCGGTGTTGGCGGTGCGCGCGCGCCTGCCTGTTGAACTGTCCTATACATAGGACAATCCAGGCCAGGTTTGCCGTCTAGTGCTTACGCCTCGCCGGCCTTATGGTGTACCCACTTTGGAGGTACATCATGAAAAAGTTAATCGGTATCTACACCAGTCCTCGCGGTCATTGGGTGGGGGATGGTTTTCCAGTGCGCACGCTGTTTTCCTACGACTCGCTAGGCAAACACATCAGCCCGTTCCTGCTGCTGGATCACGCCGGCCCGGCCGAATTCACGCCGACCGAACAGCGTCGCGGTGTCGGCCAGCATCCCCATCGCGGTTTTGAAACCGTAACCATCGTTTACGACGGCGAAGTCGAGCACCGTGATTCCACCGGCGCCGGCGGCACCATCGGCCCCGGCGACGTGCAATGGATGACGGCCGCCAAGGGCATCCTGCATGAGGAATTCCATTCCCCAGCCTTTGCCCGTCGTGGCGGCGCGCTGGAGATGGTGCAACTGTGGGTCAACCTGCCGGCCAAGGACAAAATGGCCGAGGCGGGTTATCAGACAATTGTCGACGCCGATATCCCGGTACTGCCCCTGGCCAACGACGCCGGACAGCTGCGCCTGATTGCCGGTGAATTCGCCGGTGCCAGCGGCCCGGCGCGCACTTTTACGCCTATTGATGTGTGGGATCTGCGCCTTAATCCGGGCAAGCCGGTCACCCTGGACTTGCATGCAGGGCGTAATACCGCCCTGGTGATCCTGCGCGGCACGCTGCTGATCAATGGGCAGGAAATCGCACGCCAAGGGCAATTGGCGCTGTTCGAACGCGATGGCCGCCAGGTGACATTGGAGTCCAACGACGACGCCAAGGTGTTGCTGCTCAGCGGCGAGCCGATTGATGAGCCCATCGTTGGGCATGGGCCGTTTGTGATGAATACCGAGCAGGAGATCCACCAAGCGTTTGCTGATTTCCAATCCGGCAAATTCGGGCGGATGTAAGCGCCCCAAATTTTGTGGTGAATAAACCGGCCTAGCGCGAGGCAAGCTCGCTCAGCACAGATGCGGTTTTTTGCGCGCTTTTTGTGGTGGGCAGGCTTGCCCTGCGCTGGGCTGCATAGCAGCCCCATCCCATCCCGATACAATTTGTTTCCGACAATCTCATTTCATGCGATCTTCCCGTCATTCGCCCTGGAGTCGCCTGGATGCCCTCGTTTATCGCTGATCACCCGATGCTGTGCGCCTTGGCGCTGATCCTGATCGACATCGCCGTTTGGCGACTTATCTCCCCCAACCTGGACAACTGGAAGTTGGCGGCGCGGCTGCTGATTTTCGCGGTGTTCAGCGCCGTATTGTTTAACGACGGCATGAACCCCATGCAGTTGGCGCCTTATGCCGACAACACCGCGCTGCACCTAGCCGCCACGGCGTTGCAGATCGGCTGGTGGTTGTTCGCGGCGCGTACGCTCACGGTATTGCTCGGCACCTTGATGATGCAGCGGGTCGGCCATACCGGGCGGCTGTTGCAGGATTTGATGGGCGCGGTGATTTTCCTGATCGCGATCATCGCCGCCATGGCCTATGTGCTCGACCTGCCAGTCAAAGGCGTGCTCGCCACGTCCGGCGCGGTGGCGATCATTGTCGGCCTGGCGCTGCAAAGCACCTTGAGCGATGTATTTTCCGGAATCGTGCTCAACACCACCAAGCCTTACCAACTGGATGACTGGATCTCCATCGACGGCACCGAAGGCCGCGTCACCGATATCGACTGGCGCGCCACACGCCTGCAAACCTCCCAGGGCAGCATGGCGGTGATCCCCAATTCCCTGGCGGCCAAGGCTAAGATCATCAATTTTTCGCGTCCGGCGGATATGTTCGGTTTGGCCGTCAGCTTGCAAGTCAGCCCCCATGCGCGTCCGCAAACGGTGATCGAAGCGTTGGAGCGCGCCATGCAAGGCTGCCGGCCGTTGCTGGCCAAACCGGCACCCAGCGTGGCGTTCAAAACGTCCGCCAGTGGCGGGGTGGAATACGAGATCAGCGGGTTCGTGCCGGCGATGCCACTCAAACGCGAAGTACGCAACCAACTGTATGACTTGGCATTCCGTCATCTGCAAGCGGCCGGGGTGAGTCTGTTGTCGGCCACCGAGAGCGCCACGCCGGTGGTGACCTCACGGGCCCGGGCGCTGTTGGACAGCTCGACGATTTTCTCCACCCTGCGCCAGGAAGAGAAGGAAACCTTCAGCCAAAACATGACCCTGAGCACCTATCGCGCCGGCGAGATGATCCTGCCGGCGGGCGAGGTTAGCGATCATTTGTTTATCGTCGAATCCGGAGTGGTCTCGGTGATGCTCACCAAAGGCGGGCATAAGTTCGAAGCCGGGCGCATGGGCCCTGGCGAGGTAATCGGCGAGGCGGGCATCCTGTCCGACGAGGCGACCCTGGCGGATTTCACCGCCAAGACCTTCTGCACCCTGTACCGCATCGAGAAGGAATACCTGACGCCGTGCCTGGATGCGCGCCACGACATTGGCGACGCCATGAAAACCCTGCTGGATTTCCGCGTACACGCCGCCCAGGCGCTGACCCAGGAAGCTCCGGTGGTGCCAGTGAAGAAAGGCTTTTTGCAGTGGTTGCGCACACGCGGCTTTTGAAATAGCGGTGAATGACGGCTGTGTTTCTCCGCGCAGTGTTACGGCTCGCCTTTCAGAAAGATTTGTAGGAAAGATCGTGGTATCCCGGCGCGATATTAAATAGAATTAATCTCATTTGAGACTCACTCGCGCTGCGCAGGTTGTTTGCCATGAATGATGCTGTTGTCCCTACGCAAGCCGCTGAACTGACGCTGTCGAGCTTGTATCGCGATCATCGCAGTTGGTTGGAAAACTGGCTGCGGCGGCGCTTGGGCAATGCCTGGGATGCGGCGGACTTAAGCCAGGATACGTTCCTGCGGGTATTGGCCAGTGCCCAGCCCATTGCGCAGATGCAGGAACCGCGTGCTTATCTGGTGACGGTGGGCAAGCGCTTGCTGGTGAATTTCCATCAGCGTCGCAGCCTGGAACAGGCCTATCTGAATGCCTTGGCCACGTTGCCCGAAGCCTGCGTGCCGTCGCCAGAGCAGCGTTGGCTGCTGTTGGAAACCCTGCAAGCCCTGGATGAGTTGCTCGACGGTTTGCCGGTGCTGGTGCGCCGCGCGTTTCTTTGGAGCCAACTGGAAGGCCTGGGGTATCGCGAGATTGCCGAGCGGCTTGAGGTGTCTGAACGCACGGTCAAGCGTTACATGGCCCAGGCGTATGAGCATTGCCTGCTGGTGGACCTGTGAGTCGCGATGTCGCGCGCGCGGCGGCGCAGTGGTTGGCGTTGCTGGAATCCGGCGCGGCCACCGAGCGCGATCACGCCGCGTTGCAGCGCTGGCGCGACAGCCATCCTCAGCATGAGCAGACCTGGCAAAAAGCCCAGACCTTGCGACAGCGCTTCAACGGTTTGCCCCAGGCGCTGGCGATGGCCAGTCTGGATCGCCCGCAACCGGGGCGGCGCGCGGTGCTCAAGCGTGCGCTGGGGGTGGCGGCGCTGGTACCGACTGCCTGGCTGATCAGCCGTCAGCTGCCGCTCGAAACCTGGCGCGCCGACCTGCATACCGCCACCGGCGAACGCAAACGCCTGCCGTTAGCCGATGGCGCCAACCTGCAGCTCAACACCGCCACGGCGGTGGACATGGACCTGGCGCAGCGGCAAATCACTCTGGTCGACGGTGAACTGGCCCTTGATGTGCCAGGCGACTCGGCGTTCACCGTAAACACGCGTTATGGCCAACTGCGGGTCAGTCAGGCCCAGGTGTGCGTTCGGCAACTGGCGGCCGGTTGCCGCGTCTCGGTGCTCAAGGGGGCGGTGCAGGTACGCGACCTGAACGGGCAATTGGCGACGTTGCAAGGCGGCCAGCAAGCGCCCTTGCAAGCCACTGGGCTCGGTGCCTGGGTGCCGTTCGACGTGCTGCAATTGGGCTGGCGCGACGGAGTACTGACCGCGCAGAACCAGGCGCTGGGGGATTTTTTGCGGGAACTGGAACGCTACCGTCCTGGCGTGCTGCGCTGGGACCCGAGCCTGGAAGCGCTGCGGGTCACCGGCAGCTTTCGGTTGGAGGACACCGATCGCATCCTCGACCTGCTGGCCTCGACGTTAGGGTTGGAGGTACATGCCCGCACCCGTTATTGGGTGACGCTGACCCCAGGTCGGCGCCTGAGCTGAGGGTCGCACCCGGCTCGCTCGGTTAACGCTCGCGCAACGCCCGCTCCATGCGCTGCAAGCCTTCCTCCAACATCGCCCGCGGGCAGCCGAAGTTCAGGCGCACGAATTGCTGGCTGTCGTCGCCGAACTCGATCCCCGCGCTCAAGCCGACCTTGGCCTGTTCCAGAAAGAACTGCTGCGGATCGTCCAGTCCCAAGGCCGTGCAATCGAGCCAGGCCAGGAACGTGCCTTGGGGCGCATGCATCACCACGCCGGGCAATCGGGTTTGCACGGCATTGAGCAGGTAATCACGGTTGGCTTGCAGGTATTTGACCAGCGCGTCGAGCCACTCGCCGCATTGGCTGTAGGCGGCACGCGTGGCCTCCAGGCCCAGTGGGCTGACGCTGTCGACCATACCGCAGCGCGCGTTGTTGAAACGCTCGCGGATCTCGGCGTTCTGGATCACCGCAAAGCAGGTCTTCAGGCCCGCCACGTTGTAGGCCTTGCTCGCCGACATCAGGGTGATGGTGCGCTGGGCGATCTGCGAGCTGAGGCTGGCGGTGGGGATATGGCGGCGGCCATCGAAGCACAGTTCGGCATGGATTTCGTCGCTGATGATCACCGCGCCGTTGTCCAGGCAGGCGTTGGCCACGGCCAGCAGTTCTTCGCGGGGGAATACTTTGCCGATGGGATTGTGCGGGTTGCTCAGCAGCAGCGCGCCGGCGCCGTTCAGTGCCTGATGCATGGCGGGCAGAGGTGTCAGGTATTCACCGTTGATGAACTCAAACGGCACTTCGATGCGCGGCAGGTTCCAGTGCCCCGGCGCCAGGCGAATCGGCCGGTAGTTGGGGGTTTGCAGCACCACCGCTTGGCCGGGTTGCACAAAGGCATGCAGCGCCATATTGAAGCCAGGTTCGACGCCGGGCAGGAACAGCAGTTCTTCGGGCAGCACACGCCAGGCGTACTTGGCCCACAAATCGTCGACGATGGCTTGGCGCACCTGCGGGCCGGCCACGCTGTAGCCGAGGATCTGCTGGTCGAGACGCTCGCGCAGGGCTTGCAGCACCGCCGGCGGCGCGGCGATGTCCATGTCGGCGATCCACATCGGCAGCACGTCTGCCGGGTAACGGCTCCACTTGGTACTACCGGTGCCGAGGCGGGAGTGGATCGTGTCGAAATCAAAGCTCATGGGCGGCTCGTCTCAAAGGGCAGGGGGGCTGATTCTAACGGGATAAATGCCAGATGCCAGTAGCGGTGCTGACAGGTCCTGAATACAGGCATATTGATGGCTTCGTCCCGTGACCGACAAGTTCTGTAATAAAAACGCCACCGCGCTGGGGCTTGGATCTGAGTCGGGCTATTTTGGTGCATCTCAACAACCCGAGTAGCCATGGATGAAATACCAACCTTTGAGCCGCACATTGATTGCCACTGCCCTGGTGTTGACGGTCAGCGGCGTGCACGCAGCGTCCCAGGCCCCGGTGGCCGGGGAAAACGGCATGGTGGTCACGGCCCAGCATTTGGCCACCCACGTGGGCGTGGATGTGCTTAAAGCCGGAGGCAACGCAGTGGACGCGGCGGTAGCCGTGGGCTACGCGCTGGCGGTGGTGTACCCGGCGGCAGGCAACTTGGGCGGCGGCGGTTTCATGACCGTGCAGTTGGCGGACGGCCGCAAGACCTTCCTCGATTTCCGCGAAAAAGCCCCGCTGGCCGCCACTGCGGATATGTACCTGGACAAGGACGGCAACGTCGTCGAAGGCCTCAGCGCCAAAGGCCATTTGGCGGTCGGCGTGCCCGGTACTGTGTCCGGCATGGAGTTGGCACTGAGCAAATACGGAACCCTCAAGCGTTCCCAGGTGATTGCTCCGGCAATCAAGCTGGCGGAAAACGGCTTCGCCCTGGAGCAGGGCGATATCGACCTGTTGCACACCGCCACCGGCGAGTTCGAAAAAGACAAGGACATGCGCGGCATCTTCCTGCATAACGGCCAGCCGCTGCAGGTCGGCCAGAAATTGGTGCAGAAAGACCTGGCCAAAACCCTCAAGGAAATTTCCGCCAAGGGCAGCGACGGCTTCTATAAAGGCTGGGTTGCCAAGGCATTGGTGGATTCCAGCCAGGCCGGCAAGGGCATCATCACCCAGGCCGACCTGGACAAGTACAAGACCCGCGAACTGGCGCCCATCGAATGCGACTATCGCGGCTACCATGTGGTCTCGGCGCCGCCGCCCAGCTCCGGTGGCGTGGTGATCTGCCAGATCATGAACATCCTCGAAGGCTACCCGATGGCCGATCTGGGCTATCACTCGGCCCAAGGCCTGCACTACCAGATTGAAGCGATGCGTCACGCTTACGTGGACCGCAACAGCTACCTGGGCGATCCGGATTTCGTACAAAACCCTATCGACCACCTGCTGGACAAGGACTACGCCGCCAAGCTGCGCGCGGCCATCGAGCCGCAAAAGGCCGGCGACTCCCAGGCGATCAAACCTGGCGTGGCGCCCCATGAGGGCAACAACACCACGCACTATTCCATCGTCGACAAGTGGGGCAATGCGGTATCCGTGACCTACACCCTCAACGACTGGTTCGGTGCCGGCGTGATGGCGAGCAAGACCGGGGTCATCCTCAATGACGAAATGGACGACTTCACCGTCAAGGTCGGTGTTCCGAACATGTACGGCCTGGTGCAAGGCGAAGCCAATGCCATCGCACCTGGCAAGGCGCCGCTGTCATCCATGAGCCCCACCATCGTGACCAAGGACGGCAAGGCCGTGATGGTGGTGGGCACGCCAGGCGGCAGCCGCATCATCACCGCGACGTTGCTGACGATCCTTAATGTGATCGACTACAAGATGAACATTCAGGAAGCGGTGGACGCGCCGCGTTTCCATCAGCAGTGGATGCCAGAGACCACCAACCTGGAAACCTTTGCGGTGAGTCCGGATACCCAGAAGATTCTGGAGAGCTGGGGCCATAAGTTCGCCGGGCCGCAGGACGCCAACCATCTGGCCGCGATCCTGGTGGGGGCGCCGTCGCTGGGCGGCAAACCGGTGGGTAACAACCGCTTCTACGGGGCCAATGACCCACGTCGTAATACCGGGTTGTCCTTGGGCTACTGATCCACGCCCAGCCTCTGTCGGCGCGTTCGCTGTTACAGAGGCTGGGTGAGCAGTTTTCCCACCGCCGCGAATGCCGCTTGCCGGCGTTCCTCCCAATCGCCTCCGATCACCACTGTTGGCTGTCGGTGCTGTTGCAGCCAGTCCAGGCCCGCCCGGAAAAACGCCTGGCGGTCGGCCAAGTGCGGCTGGCAGCGCTGGCCGTCGGCGGTCCATTCCACATCGTCGGGCGACAGCAGCAGATGCAGGTCGTAGTGACGGGCCAGCAATTCATCTTCAAGCCAGGCGGGACAGTCGCCGAACAGGGTCTGGCTCCATAGCCGGTTGGTCAGCAAGTGGGTGTCGAGGATCAGCAGGTCGGGCTGCTCGGCGCGGGCGGCATCTTCCCATGCCAGTTGGCCGCGGGCGATGGCCGGGATGTCCGCCAGGCAGGTGTCGCGTTGGTGATGATCAATGAAATACCGCACGTATTCGCCGACCATCAAGCCGCCAAACTGCGCCTGCAACTGCGCCGCCAGCCAGCTTTTACCGCTGGATTCCGGGCCGGCCAAAACCACCACTTTCATGTGCGCAACGCCGGGTCGGCGCGCCACTCGCGCCAGCCTTGCACGGCAATCACAGTGAACAGCGCATAGAGTGCGGCGGTGAGGTACAAACCTTTGTAGAGGAACAGCCCGACGAAAATCACATCCACGGCGATCCACAACGGCCAGCACTGCACGCGTTTCTGCGCCATCCATACCTGTGCCACCAGGCTGAAGCCGGTGAGTGCGGCGTCGAGCCAGGGTTGCGCGGCGTCGGTCCAGTGCGCCATCGCCGCGCCCAACAGCAGGCTGCCGAGCGCACCCAGCGCCAGGCTGGCACTGATGGCCGGCACCCCCAGGCGGGTGACCTGACGCCCTTGCTTGACCTCGCCGGCGCGGGTCCATTGCCACCAGCCATACACTTGCAGGGCGGCGTAGACCACTTGCAGCAGCATGTCGGAATACAATTTCACGTCGTAGAACACCCAGGTGTAGAGCAGCACCATCACCAGACCGATGGGCCAGCACCAGGGGTTCTGCTTGACCGTCAGCCAGACAGCGATCACCCCCAACGCGGCGGCGAACAGTTCAAGCCCGGACATGGTGGTTCCTTGGGAGAGTGGAAGAGGGCGGGGATTGTACCCAGAGGTGTGCAATCTACAAAACACACAGAGGCCGCCGGGGAGGGAACCAGCCCCTCCCACAGCGGGGTAGCGCTAGACCTTGAACTGACGCAGCAAGCCTTCCAATTGTTCGCTCAAGCTGCGCAGCTGGGTGCTGGCCAGGCTCGATTGTTCCGCCGCCAACGCGGTGCTGTGGGACAGGCCGGCCGCCTGGGTGACGTTCTGGTTGATGTCTTCCACCACATGGGACTGTTGCAGGGTGGCGCTGGCAATCGAGGCGTTGAGGCCATTGAGATTGCGCAAGGCCTGGCCGATCGCGTTCAGGCTTTCGCCGGCCAGACCGGCTTGCTCGATGGTCGCTTGGGATGCAGTGTGGCTGTCGCTGATAACCTTGACCGCCGCTTCGGAGTGACCTTGCAGGCGCTCGATCATCACTTGGATTTCGGCGGTGGATTTCTGTGTGCGCTGAGCCAGCAGGCGCACCTCGTCGGCCACCACGGCGAAGCCCCGACCTTGTTCGCCGGCCCGCGCGGCTTCAATCGCAGCGTTGAGCGCCAGCAGGTTGGTCTGGTCGGCGATGGAGCGGATCACCTCCAGCACGCCGCCGATCTGGGTGCTTTCGCTGGACAAGGTACGAATCACATCCACCGCCTGGCTGATGGTGGTGGAAAGCTGATCGATCCGTTGCAGGCTGCCGTCAATATTGACCTGGCCTTGCTGGGCCTGGGCCTGGGCGTCGCGCATTTCGCTGGCGGCGTGTTCGGCGTTCTTGGCCACGTCCTGCACGCCGTAGGTGACTTCATTGATAGCGGTGGCCACCAGTTCCATCTGCTGCGACTGCTGCTGGCTGCGGTCGTGGGCCTGGCTGGCATTGTTGCCCAGTTCCTGGGAGGACTGGCCCAGTGCGTTGGCACACACCTGCAACTGGCTGACCACCTGGCGCAACTTGGCAGTAAAGGTATTGAAGTGCTGGGACAGCAGGGTGACTTCATCGCGCCCGTGGGTGTCGAGGCTGCGGGTCAGGTCGCTTTCGCCGCTGGCGATATTACCCATGGCGTTCACCGCGGCCTGCAACGGCTGCACGATGCTGCGGGCAATCAACGTCACCAGCAGGGCCATGACCAACGCGATCACCAGGCCGATCACCGAGGCTTTCCATACCTGGCCGTTGAACTCGGCCTGGACGTCGTCCACATACACGCCAGAGCCGATAATCCAGCCCCAGGGTTCGAACAATTGGATATACGAGGTCTTGGCCACCGGGGCTTCGGCGCCAGGCTTGGGCCAACGGTAGTTGACGATGCCGGCACCTTTGGCCTTAGCCAGGACCACGAATTCGTTGAAAATGGCGAAACCATCGGGGTCGCGGATGGCCGAGAGGTTCTGGCCGTCGAGCTTGGGGTTGGCGGGGTGCATGACCATCACGGGCGTAAGGTCGTTGATCCAGAAGTAGTCGTCATGATCGTAGCGCAGCCCACGCACAGCGCTTAGGGCCTGTTTCTGCGCGGCTTCGCGAGTCATGACACCGGTGGTTTCGAGGCCGTGATAAAACGTCAGAATGCCGCTGGCGGTCTGTACTACATGCTGGGTTTGTAGACGTTTGGCTTGGTAAAGGTCGTCATGAATCTGCTTGAGCATCAGCAAACCCAGAGCCAACAGCATCAGCACGGCGACTATCAGGATCAGCCAGAGCCGCCGGCTGATCGACATATTGCGCAAACTGTTCATCGTCCTGTCACTCCGGGCTTTTTATAATTGTGGGCGCTTGATCGACTTTTACGCCTTGTCTGATAGGCTTTCGGCCTGAATTCGAAAAACCTGAGTACTGTCTGATTTTTCACAGAATTTTTTCAGATCGGCATTGACCATAGTCAACGCCGGGCCTTCAGCGCGCTCGTCGTCAGTGAACCATTAAAAGACTAACCAGGCATGCGCCAAGCATGACCTTTGGGGGAAGCATGGATTTTTGGACCGCCATACAGGCACTCATCTTGGGCGTCGTCGAGGGGCTCACCGAGTTCCTGCCGATATCCAGCACCGGGCACCAAATCATCGTGGCCGATTTGCTGGATTTCAGCGGCGACCGTTTCAACGCGTTCAATATCATTATTCAACTGGGCGCCATTCTTGCGGTGGTGTGGGAGTTTCGTGGCAAGATCTTCCAGGTGGTCACCGGTTTGCCCACCCAGCCCAAGGCGCGGCGGTTTACGGCTAACCTGTTGATTGCCTTCTTGCCGGCGGTGGTGCTGGGGGTGATTTTTGCCGACGCGATTCATCACTATTTGTTCAACCCGATCACCGTGGCCGCGGCGCTGGTGGTGGGCGGTGTGATCATGCTGTGGGCCGAACGCCGCCAGCATGAAGTGCATGCCGAAACGGTCGATGACATCACCTGGAAGGACGCACTGAAGGTGGGCTTCGCCCAGTGCCTGGCGATGATTCCCGGCACCTCGCGCTCTGGCGCGACCATCATCGGCGGCCTGTTGTTCGGTCTGTCGCGCAAGACCGCTACCGAGTTTTCGTTCTTCCTGGCCATGCCGACCATGGTGGGCGCGGCGGTGTACTCGGGCTACAAGTACCGCGACCTGTTCCAGCCGGCGGACCTGCCGGTGTTCGCCATCGGCTTCGTCACCTCGTTCATTTTCGCCATGATTGCGGTCAAGGGCCTGCTCAAGTTCATTGCCAGCCACAGCTACGCAGTGTTTGCCTGGTATCGGATCGCCTTCGGCCTGTTGATCCTGGCGACCTGGCAGTTCGGCTGGATCGACTGGGTGGCCGCCAAGGCATGACGATCCAACATCCACGCCTCAAGGCCCTGATTTTCGCGCTGTTGTGCGCGGCACCGCTGCTGGGGTCGGGCTTGCTGTGGTATCGCGGCGACACCGTGCTGCCGCTGGCGGCCTATGCCGTGGTCAGCGTGGTGGCGTTTTTCTTGTACTGGAGCGACAAACGTAAGGCCCGCACCGATAGCTGGCGCACTCCGGAAAACGTCCTGCATGCGGTCGAGCTGGCGGGCGGTTGGCCGGGGGCGCTGATTGCCCAGCAGGTGTTCCGGCACAAGACGCGCAAGGTGTCGTACCAGGTGCTGTTCTGGGTGATCGTGCTGTTGCACCAGGTGTTCTGGCTTGACCAGATGTTCCTGGGCGGCACGCTGGGTTCAATCCTCTAGCTTCAACCCGATCTGCGTGCGCTTGGGCAACTTGCTCACCACCAATTGGTGGGAACGTTGCAACAGGCCGCGCAGCTCATCGGCGCCCAGGGGGTAGGGCGTGTTCATGATGATCCAGTGGGCGCGCGCCAGGTACGGCGCGGGGCGAATGCCCGGGCGGTCGACATGCCCGAGAAACAGGTCCGGGTCCACCTTGAAGGCGAGCGAGTCGCCGCGCAGGTTCTGCAGGGCGAACATCTTGTTGCCGGCAATCGAAAACACCCGCACGCCACCCCATTTGTAATCTTCCCGCGCGCCGGGCAGGTCCAGGCAGAAGCGTGCGACTTGCGCTTCGGTCATGCTCATAGCAGGCGATCTCCACAGCTTTTGAAGCCTTCTTCCAGGTAGTCGATCCATGCGCGGATCGCCGGCAACACGCCCCGTCGATGCGGGTACACCGCCTGCAGCCAGCCGCCCGGCAATGACCACTGCGGCAGCAACTGCACCAGCCGGCCACTGGCCAATTCCTCTTCGCAGTACATCATCGGCAATACAGTAAAGCCCAAGCCCATGATCGCGCTGGCCTTGCGCACGATGAAGTCATCGATGCCCAGGCGCGCCTCCATCACCAGATCGTGTGCATGGCCCTGGGGATCGAGCAGGCGCTGATGCACCATGCGGTCGGCCTCCAGTGCTCCGAGGATCGGCAATTGCTTGAGGTCGTCGAGGCTGGCGATCGAGCGCCCTTGCAGGAAATTCGGGCTCGCCACCAGCACCGTCTGCGCCGCGCGCAGTCGCTTGGTTACCAGCAACGGGTCTTCATCGCCCAGCTCGCGCACACGCAGGGCCACGTCGATGCCTTCGGCCACCAGATCGACGCGGCGGTTGACCAGGGTCATTTCCAGCTGCACCTGGGGATGGGCGGCGAGAAAGCCCGCGACCAGGTCGGGCAGGATGTTCTGCGCCAACCCCACCGGGCAACTGACCCGCAGACGCCCACGGGGTTCGCTGGACATGCTGGCCACGGCCTCATCGGCCATCTCCGCTTCCAACAGCATGGCCTGGCAGTGGCGCAAGTAGCGTTCGCCCACGGCAGTGAGGGTCAGTTGCCGCGTGGTGCGTTGCAGCAGGCGCGCGCCGAGGCGCTCTTCCAGCTCGGCAATGCGCCGTGACAGGCGCGACTTGGGAATGCCCAGCTGCCGCCCGGCTGCGGCAAAGCCGCCGGCTTCGACGACTTTGGCGAAGTAATAGAGGTCGTTGAGATCTTGCATGCTGGGCCTATTGTCCTGTCAGTGGGACAAACTATCGCATTTCAGCTGTCTTATCGACTATTGGTTTCATGGGTAGCCTTAGCACCATCTGATCGACATTCCCTGATCTTCTTTGGAGCTTTGCCATGAAACTGTTGCATATCGATTCCAGCATCCTCGGTGACAACTCGGCTTCCCGCGCCCTTAGCGCCGCAGTGGTCAAAGCATGGCAAGCCGCTGAGCCAGGCGTGCAAGTGACTTACCGCGACCTGGCCAGCGAAGGTATCAACCATTTCTCCGGCGCCACCCTGGGAGCCTTGGGCACCGCCGCCGAACTGCGCGATGCCACGCAAAAGCATGAGGCCGAACTGAGCGCTTCGTCCCTGGCGGAATTCCTTGCCGCCGACGCGCTGGTGATCGGCGCGCCGATGTATAACTTCACCATCCCGACTCAATTGAAAGCCTGGATCGACCGCATCGCGGTAGCCGGTCAGACCTTCCGCTACACCGAAGCGGGCCCTGAAGGCCTGTGCGGCAACAAGAAAGTCATCATCGTGTCCACCGCCGGCGGCCTGCATGCCGGGCAAGCATCGGGCGCCGCTCACGAGGGCTACTTGACCTTGCTGTTTGGTTTCCTGGGTATCACTGACATCGAATTTGTGCGCGCCGAAGGCTTGGCCTACGGTGACGAAATGCGCAGCAAGGCCCTGAGCGACGCCAACGTACTGATCAACGAACAATTGTTCGCCGCCGCGTAAGGCTTGTGTAAATTTCGCCTCGCCCCGGTTTCAATCCGAAACCGGGCGCCTAAACTCTGTATTCTGCTGGCCTGAACGCGAGCGGAGTACGGAGTTTTTTCGTGTGTGCGCTGTCCTTTGAATGTGGCCCAGGTTGTGCAAGCGTGGGGTCAGTACTCCGGACTTTTAATCGAGATGTCGGTTCTCACGCAGCAAAGGTGGACAGCCCCATGATGCGTCTTTGTGCTGTGATGGTTCTTTCCCTGCTCGGCAGCCTGATTTCAGTGCACGCCGCTCCCGCACCGCACCCCCATTGGAGCGTGGGCTTTCATCGCATGAGTTTTCTCGACCCGCTGGATCTGCAGCCGATGAAGGCTATCGCGTTCTACCCCTCCACCGGTCTTGAGCACAGTACCCAAGTGGGCCCGTACCACATCGCTGCCACCGAAGACGCCAAAATCGCCATCGGTCGTTTCCCGATGCTGATGCTGTCCCACGGCAACACCGGCACGCCGCTGGCCCTGCATGACCTGGCCACGTCCCTGGCGCGCAAAGGGTTTGTGGTGGTGGCGGTGCTTCACCCCGGCGACAACTACAAAGATCACAGCCGCCTGGGCACCGTAAGCAACCTGTATGGTCGGCCGATCCAGATTTCCGAAGCGATCACCGCCACACTGGGCGATCCGATGCTGTCGCCGTTCGTGGATGTCGACCAGATCGGTGTGATCGGTTATTCGGCCGGCGGCGAGACCGCATTGATCCTGGCCGGGGCTAAGCCGGATTTCGACCGCTTGCGCCGCTATTGCCAGGAGCGCCCTGAAGACCGCGACGCCTGCACCACCAAAGGTGAGCTGGTGGTGGATCGCGACGATCTGCAGCCCCAGGCCGATCCACGTATTCACGCATTGATGCTAATGGCGCCCCTGAGCCTGATGTTCGGCCGCCACACCTTGGCGGATGTGCATGTGCCAGTGCTGCTCTACAGCGGCGACGGCGACAAACTGGTCGCGGTGGACAAGAACGCCGCGGCCCTGGCGCGCAAATTGCCGGAACCGCCGAACTTTAAATTGCTGGCCGGGGCAGGGCACTTCGTGTTTATGGCGCCGTGCGACAGCGACCAGTTGGCGGCAATGCCGGCGGTGTGCACCGACGCCGATGGGGTGGACCGTGAAGGCATTCACCGCGACTTGGTTTCCGAGGCCGGGCGCTTTTTCAGTCACACCCTCGGCGAGCCCAGCCGCGCAGGCTTACAGACCGCGGATCAATAAGCGCGGCGCTTGAGCAGCACGGTCAGGCCCAGTGCCGCGACCGACAGCAGTGCCGCGCACAGGAAGATCCAGCCGTAACCCAGGTTCAACGCGACGAAACCCATCAGCGGTCCGGCAATCGCCAGGGCCAGGTCGAAGAACACCGCATACGCACTCAAGCCCGCGCCGCGACTGCTGTTGGGCACTTGTTTGATCGCCTCCACACCCAGCGCCGGGTAGACCAGCGACAAGCCGAAACCGGTCAGCCCAGCACCGATCAGCGCCACTGCGGTGCTGGGCGCCAGCCACAGCAAGGTCAGCCCGAGGGTCTCAATGCTCATGCAGGCAATCGCCGCGCGAAAGCCGCCAAACCGGCTGATGGCGGAGATAAACACCAGCCGCGCCAGGATAAAGCACACCCCAAACACCGTCAGGCAATACGCCGCGCCGGCCCAGCCACGATTGAGGTAGTACAGGGTGATAAACGTGGTGAGGGTGCCATAGCCGATGGACGCCAGGCACAAGCTGGTGCCGAACGGCGCAATGCGCCCGAACACCGCCCAAAAGGGCAAGCGCTCGCCCCGCACTACCGGCACCGAAGGTTTGTTGCGGATCAGCACCAACCCCAACGCCGCCAACACCGCCAGTGCCAGGCCGAGAATGTTGTAGCCATAGTCGGCCACCATCACCACCCCCAAGGGGGCGCCGATGGCGATGGCGCCGTAGGAGGCGATGCCGTTCCAGGAGATCGAACGCGCGGTATGTTCGGCGCCGACTGCGCCCATGCACCAGCTGATGGTGCCCACGCCGATCAGCCCCTGGGCCACCCCCAGCAACAGTCGCGCGACGATCAGAACCCCGAGGCTCAGGTTGGGCATACTCGCCAACAGCGTCGCCAAGAGCGTCAGCACGCCACTGATGAGGATGCCGGCCAGCCCCAGCACGATGGCGCGCTTGGTGCCCACGGTATCCGACATGCGCCCGGCCATGGGCCGACTGAGCAGGGTCGCCAGGTACTGCGAACCGATGGTCACCCCGGCCACCACCGCGCTGAAACCCAGTTGCTCATGCACAAAGCCTGGAATCACCGCGATCGGCAGGCCGATGCAGATAAACGCGATAAAGGTGTAGAAGACGATGGAGACGATCTGCAGGGTGATCGACAAGGACGAGGGCGCGGCGGCAGGCATGGGGACTCGTTCGCGGGCGGGCGGTGCGCCCATCATGGCAAGGGCTTGGGGGAAAAGGAAGCAGGCTAACGATTAATGTGGGTATTCCATCGTATGCAAAAAGCCCCATCACATTGGACGGGGCTCTATCTTGCAGCTTGCAGCTTGCAGCTTGCAGCTTGCAGCTTGCAGCTGACAGCAGACCGCTCCCCTTAAAACACCACACCCTGGCTGCGCAGGTAGTCATCATAGGTGCCGCTGAAGTCGATCACGCCGTTGGCGCTCAACTCGATGATGCGAGTGGCCAGGGACGATACGAACTCACGGTCGTGGCTGACGAAAATCAGCGTGCCCGGGTAGTTCTCCAGCGCCAGGTTCAGCGCCTCGATGGATTCCATGTCCAAGTGGTTGGTCGGTTCGTCCATGATCAGCACGTTCGGCTTTTGCAGGATCAGCTTGCCGAACAGCATGCGGCCTTGCTCACCGCCGGAGATCACTTTGACCGACTTCTGGATTTCATCGTTGGAGAACAGCATGCGACCCAGGGTGCCACGGATCATCTGCTCGCCTTGGGTCCACTGACCCATCCAGTCGAACAGCGTGACGTCGTCTTCGAAGTCGTGGGCGTGGTCCTGGGCGTAGTAGCCCAGTTCTGCGGCGTCGGTCCACTTGATGCTGCCGGCATCCGGCGTCAGTTCGTTGACCAGGGTGCGCAGCAGGGTGGTCTTACCGATACCGTTCGGGCCGATGATCGCCACGCGCTCGCCGGCTTCGATCTGGAAGCTGAAGTCCTTGAACAATGGCTTGCCGTCGAAACCCTTGGCCATGTGCTCGACGATGACTGCCTGACGGTGCAGCTTTTTGGTCTGTTCGAAACGGATGAACGGGCTCACACGGCTCGAAGGCTTGACCTCGGCCAGTTGGATCTTGTCGATCGCCTTGGCGCGGGAAGTGGCCTGCTTGGCTTTCGAGGCGTTCGCCGAGAAACGGCTGACGAAGGATTGCAGTTCGGAGATCTGCGCTTTCTTCTTGGCGTTGTCCGAAAGCAGTTGCTCGCGGGACTGGGTCGCCACGGTCATGTACTCGTCGTAGTTGCCCGGGAACAGGCGCAGCTCGCCGTAGTCCAGGTCAGCCATGTGGGTGCACACGCTGTTCAGGAAGTGACGGTCGTGAGAGATGATGATCATCAGGCTGGAGCGCTGGGTCAGGATGTTTTCCAGCCAGCGGATAGTGTTGATGTCCAGGTGGTTGGTCGGTTCGTCGAGCAGTAGCACTTCAGGATCGGAGAACAATGCCTGGGCCAACAGCACGCGCAGTTTCCAGCCAGGGGACACTTCGCTCATCGGGCCGAAATGCTGCTCCAGGGGAATACCCAGGCCCAGCAGTAGCTCACCGGCGCGGGATTCGGCGGTGTAGCCGTCCATCTCGGCGAATTCGGTTTCCAGCTCGGCCACGGCCATGCCGTCTTCTTCGCTCATTTCAGGCAGCGAGTAGATGCGGTCGCGTTCGGCCTTGACCTTCCACAGCTCCTCGTGGCCCATGATCACGGTGTCGAGCACGGTGAATTCTTCGTAGGCGAACTGGTCCTGGCGCAATTTACCCAAACGTACGTTCGGCTCCAGCATGACCTGGCCACCGGACGGGTCGAGATCGCCACCGAGGATTTTCATGAAGGTCGACTTGCCGCACCCGTTGGCACCGATCAGACCATAACGGTTGCCGGCGCCGAACTTGACCGAGACGTTCTCAAAGAGCGGCTTGGCGCCGAACTGCATGGTGATGTTAGCTGTGGAGATCAATTACTTTACCTATCAATAGCTTAGGGTGCGCTTATTTGAACTGGGACCAATTTGGGACCAATCTGGAGCTTTTGCATTTCGCTCCAGTCCGAGCTTGAGTTGATCCAACGCGCATAAGTCGAGAGCAGCATCTGCACACTATGGCCGAGCTGCTGGGAGATGAAGGCGGGGTTCATGCCAGACATAATGCATATTGTCGCATAGGTGTGACGACAGTTGTATGGCGGCCGACGACGGATATTCAAAGCCTTCAGGGTCGGAATCCACTGCTTGTGCAGGTCGGATGTCTGTTTCACGTACTCCGAGTTCTTTGAAGGCGGGAATATGAAAGGCGTTTCCAGCACCTTGCCCTTGCCACTTTTCCGACGATTAGCGTACTCCCTGGCGAACTGCAGGGCGTGCATCGCTCGGTCATTCAACAGTACGAAACGGTCTGTACCAGTCTTCGTCCGCTCCACCACTTCCCCCAGAGCGATCCCTCGACAAACGTGGGCAGTCCTCTTCTCTTCGTCTACCGCATCCCAGCGCATCGCTAGAGCTTCGGATAGACGCATGCCGGTGAAAAACACAAACTCAAAAAATGCCGCATAGATCGTGCTGGGCCAATGATCATGCGCGTACATCTTCGCGATGATCTGATTTGCTTCTTCCAGGGTGAACGGGTCGATCTCTTTTTTGCTGCGCTTGGGCAACTCCAGAATAGCCGCCGGGTTCTTCGGAATCAGTTCCTCGGATACGGCTGAGTTCAGGATGGTGGAAAGCTTCGAGATGGCGTTGCGCTTCACTCCCGGCGACTTCCACTCGTTTGCCGCCATTATCCGGCGGAGCAGGGTGGTGGTGATCAGGTCAATCCGCACCAGGGCCAAGCCGGGCATCCAATAGCGGTTCAACGCGCCCTTGTAGTTTCCCTTCGTTCCAGCGACCACCTCACGACTGTCCAGCCAGAGCTGGGCATACTCGCCGAAGTTGATCTTCCCGCCAGCGACGTTGTTGGAACTAGGGAAAAGCTCGGCGTACTTGTCGTCGTCGAGCAACCCCAGCTTGATCAGCCCTTTTACTTGATCAACAACCTGTGAGGCAGACTTGATTCCTTTCGGTGTCGGGGGATAGGGGAGCGTTTCACTGCGCCGGCTGCCGTTCCACATAAAGCGGATGCGGATCGATCCGTGGTGGAGGTCCATTCCTGCGGGCAAACCCATTGGCTTTCGAGCCATTCGTAGTATCTCCTAATGCTGTACATAACGCGGCTGCCGTGCTTATTCCAGACGCCGAGGGGGATTTGGTTTCTGGCTCGCTTGGAGCGCAGGGCCGCTAGGGTGGTACCCAGGAGCTCGGCCATCTGCGCCTCGGGCACCTTGTCTCCGGTGATACCGTCGTTGAGCTGTTCTGCTGCTGTCATACCTACCTCCCGCCGGCCGCCGTGGGCCGCGCTTTCTTGATGATGTGAACGATCATGCCGAAGGTGAAAAGCATCCAGGCGCAAGTGCCGCCGAATGCGTAGAGAAGGTCGGACGTCTCTCCGTCCATGACCAGTTCGGGGGCGATCCAGAAGATCCAGCAGACGGTGCCGGACACGTACAGCGTTATGCCCACAATGAGCAGGGTGAGTTTTATTGCGAACATGCGAATACCTCGCCCGCCGCTCACCGGCAGGCATGTAGGGATATTTGGAATGCCGTGGGATTCCGCCAGCGCCGCAGAAAGTTCAACAAGATTGAGCTAAATCACTTATCTGCCTGGAAAGGGAGTACAAGTGGCGGATTCTCTAATGCGGATCGACATCATGTTTTTAAAGAAACGAGGGCGAGTGTTTTGGGATTGGTCTGATTGCGAGCTTCATTCTCGGTGTCACGATGGCCTACTTCCGGATGGGGGGCAGATTGACGTCCAAGTGCGCACCTCTCGAAGAGGTTTGGTTCAGCTGTTTGTGGGCGCATACAGCGCGAGCGGTGGCGTACTCTTTGAGGAGTACTACAAGGAACGCCAAGGGGAATCTATGACTTCAGCCCTGGCCTTCGGCGTGGCAAGGGCAGTGATGCTTACATCTGTGAAGCTTTCACCTATCCCTTCCACTAAACACTTTGGGATCTATCGCAACATTTGACTTCTTGCGCCTGCTCACTCCGGCACTTTCTAGGGGAAGACGTAGGCGAACCAGAGGGTGGCGATCATGGCGTCACCCTTTCAGCCGCCTGCAATTCAGCGTGGAGTTCGGCGGCCAGGCCAACCGGCCACCAGTAGCGCGCACGCTGATAATCGGGATAACTCTCTTCTCGAATCACCAGGCCTTTGCGCCGAAGGGCCTTGAAAATGCTCAGCACTGACGGCGCCGATACGCCGAGGCGGTGCGCAACCTGAAAGGTAAGTCCGCCCATGCCGAACACGCACGCCTGGTCGCCCAGTGCCAGCTTCTCGCAATCCTTCTGATGCAGGTACGGCTGGGTTTCTCGATAGAGGTGGGCGTTTTTCCGACCGATCTTGCGCAGCTCATGGAGTACGAGTTGCTGTTTCTCTGTGAGCTTCATGGCGTAACCCGCTTGAACTCGACCACCCAGACCCACGGATTGGCGGCCCAGGCTTGCGGCCCGTTGATGGTGTTCCATAAGTCACTGAATGCTTCTTTGGCGGTCGGCCATGGCGTAACGAGGTTTCCAGGGCCTTCTCGACTTACCCACGTATCGCTGCCGTCGCGCATCAGCCGCACGCCCTCGGCCTTGGCCTGCTCTTCGGTAATGCCCTGCAACCGCTCGACGCGCACATCGGTGATCTCCAGGAGGATGCGGCTTACCCAGCGAGGCATATGGATTGAAGGCCGAATTTTCCCTGGCTTCATCATCGCGCAACCGGTTTGCCGGAAGTCCCAATCTGCCGGGTAGCGGATAGGTTCGCCATGGCTCAGTTCCCGCGGCGCTACAGAATCCACCTGAGCGTCAGCTTGCCAAGCCTCGCGCACCCACAGCCGGTCACCGGGCTTGCCAAAGGGGCAGCAGCCGTTGACGAAGTGCTTGGTTACAGGACTACCGTAGCCGTCCTGGCCGTAGTTGGAGTTACCTACGCAGAAATTGCCACTTGCATCAATGTGCGGCTGAACTTTCACCGGTCGCCGCGTGACCGTCTTCCGGCCTTCCAGGATGGCGCGCACCATCGGCGCCGAGAACAGGATGGGGCGTTCTTTGATCTGGCTCACGGCGTCACCTCCCGGCGTGCCCACCAGCAGACAGGGCCGTCATCGGTGTCATGAATAGCCAGGCAGAACCAGCCTTCGCCATCAGGTCGATCAGGTTCCCAATAGCTGCAGTCCGGGTCGCCTGCTTCGAAATAGCGCTCAGAGACCGCTTCGTCGCTGTGGTATTCGAGGCTCACCATCTTCACCTGCAAGCCCTGTGTAGCGATCCAGGCCTTGCACTTATCACCGTCGCCCTCGTCGAAGTCGGGCATATCGGGGTGAGCAAACATGCCGTATTCATCGCGCACGACCGGGGCTGGCTGGATCAATATCATTTCTTCAGGCATGACTTCGTCCTTGCCGCTATAGCGGCTGACTTTGAAGGGGGGGGAGGTTTTTCTTTCAGGCTTTCAATTACGGAGTTACATTCGTAAATCCTAGAAAAAGGCTGGCCAAAAAATGGATGTAGAAGCGACAAATCTCGCGATCAAACGCGCCCAGCAAGTGCTCGATACGGCCTATTTTGGGCTTAAGGTTCTCAAAAGTGGCGACCCTTCAGAGCGATCAGCCGGCTTGAGAAACGTACTGGTTTTCGGACGATCTGTGACATTTGTTATACAAAATCTGCGATCCATTGTTGGTGAGTCGAGATTCAATAGCTGGTACGCACCCTTTCAAGATGAGATGCGTGCTGATCCTCTTATGCGTTACTTCGTAGATGCGAGGAACAACTTGGAGAAACAGGGGCGTTTAGACGTAGCTGTTTCTGGAACGATTCACAGCTTCAACAGTTATGACTTGGAAAAGCTGGAGAAGCCGCCCTTCGAATCCACATCTTTTTTCATGGGGGATCAGAACGGAGGATCTGGCTGGGAGATGGATTTGGGTAGTGGCGAGTCGGTCAAGTACTACATAAGCATCCCCAAATCCATTGGAGAGTTCCGTCAGGTGTTCCATAGCATGCCTGATAATATTCCACAGGAACTCAGAGAGCTAAGAACGGATGAGCTTTGCTCCATCTACCTTGAGAAATTATCGAAACTGCTTGCGGCGACCAAGAAAGAGTTTCTTTTAGGGCCTAAGGAACGACCGTACCTTCGGTTGGTTAAATAGCGGGATCACTGCACGCGATGGAATTGTTAGGCATTGCTCATACAGCCTCCCTCGCTACCAGATCAGTCGCCGTCGATCGATAGGAGGGAGAATGCTGTTGCTGCCACTCGCGGAACCTGTCCATTGCCAAGGGCTTTAATTCGGTCCAACCGGAAGGCCACCCCATCAGCCATTCGACCCACTCCGGGTTCAGTGGGCCACCGACCACTTGAGGTAGACACTCGCCTGATTTGCTGCCCGTCCTTTCCATGCGGCTTTTGCCTGGGTACCTGTAGTCGCGCCTTACAGGTGTCGGCCAAAGTTTGACTGCTGCGCTCAGACCCCATCCGGCGTTCTTGCTGCTGCCCGGCTGATTGCCATGTACCGTTATCGTGGGCCACAACCCAGCAACGTTCGCGCTGATGGGGCGCTCCGCAGTCGGATGCTGAAACAATGCACCACTGCGCGTCATACCCCATTTCGGCAAGGTCACCGAGGACCACGGCAAGTCCTCTTCCCACAAGCAAAGGTGAGTTTTCCACGTAGACGAATCGAGGTCGTACCTCGCCGACGATTCGCGCCATTTCACGCCAGAGTCCAGAGCGAGCACCATCGATGCCGTCGCCATTCCCGGCAGCTGATATGTCCTGACACGGGAATCCGCCAGAAACCACGTCAACAAGGCCTCGCCATGGCCTTCCGTCAAAACTGCACACGTCAGACCAAATCGGGAAAGCTGGGAGGGCTCCATCGTTTTGTCGTTGCGCCAGAACTTGTGCGGAGTAGGCATCACGCTCAACGGCGCAGACGGTGCGCCACCCGAGAAGGTGGCCGCCGAGTATTCCGCCACCAGAGCCTGCGAAAAGAGCCAGCTCATTCATTTATCCTCCGTGCAGCCGACTGCCTCGCCGGCTGGCGTGATTCGTTGATATGGGGTATTACGGGTGACCGGCATGGAGCCGGATCAAGGAGAAGCACATGCCTCAAGAAGCGAAGGTCGCTGCCCTCGAACACCTCGTTGTTGCACTTCTAAGTGAGATTCAGCGTCTTGGCGGCTCGCGAATTGAAAATATCTATGACGCGGCGCGCGCGTCGATCTTGGAGGGAAACTACCCGTCCGATGATGACAGTCGTTACGCCGCAAAAGGCGCACTCGAGGACATGGCGACACTCATCCCTGTCCGATGAGGTAATCCTCAGTTACTGAATGCAATGATTAGTTAGGCCGGTTTCCCGGCCTTAGCTTTACTTTGGATCGAACCCGCCCAGGGAAAGAGCAGCGGCATCGCCAATGTTTCGTTGCAGCACTGCTTTGAATTCCTGTGCGATATCTTCGCGCTGGACCTCTTCACCAACCCAGCGCAGCTTCAGAACTGGCTGCGAGCCGCTGGTAATGACCGACAGGCGCAGCGTGATTACTTGGTGAAAATGAGGGAACCCGCTGCTCGCCGCCGATTCATATGGGTATTCCATATAAAAAATCAGGAAGCGATCATGGAGAGAGTTGTTCTTGTTGTAGAGGATGAGCCCGTGCTTCTGGAGCTGGCCCAGGAGGTTCTGGATCTGGAGGGGCTTCAGACCATTGGCGCTCCAAACGCGGATAAGGCTCGGCTGATTTTGGAATCCACATCCAACGTTGGGCTAGTGATTACCGATATAAAGATGCCAGGGACAATCAATGGATTTGAATTGGCGTGGCTGATTTCTGAGCAATGGCCAGAGATTCCTGTCCTCGTAACATCAGGCCATCAGCGTGTTCGGGCAGACGAGCTTCCGCCAAATGCAAGATTTCTCCCAAAGCCTTGGCTGCTTGGTGATTTCATCGACCAGTCGGTTGCAATGCTTGGCGTTCAACCCTGAGCACACCGTAGCGCCTCCAGGATCGCTTACAAAAAGGCCTCCGTGTGGTCGGATAGGCCTAGCCGGCTGGCGTGATAGCTGGATATGGAGTATTACGGGTGACCGGCATGGAGCCGGATCAAGGAGGTATGTATGCGTGATGACAACTACGAAGCAGGCCTTCTCGAGCTTCAAATCGCAAAGGAGGAAGCTGAGGCGGCTGCGGAAGATTTCTACGATAAATACTGGCCGTTCCAGACTGACGAGATAGCCGCTCAGTACAGGGATCTGCAGTTCACGGCGGTTATCATGCTCGCCGAGTTTGAACAATTCGCTCAGCAAGGCAGCATTAAGCCAGCACGGTAACGCTCCTTAAGGTGTGTTGCTTGTTCCACAGTTCCGACAGTCTTCCCGATAGCGCTGGGCGTCGCTGATGAACCGGCCGCAGCCTTCACAATTGAACATCATCATTTTGGGTTTTTTCGGCTTGGCCAGTTTTATGCCGGTGCCTTGCAAGGCCTCCTTGATGTTCACGTCGTCGCGCTCAACCAGCCGGCGGGAGTGGGCGTCGATGTAGGTCTTGGGCCAGACCACCGCGCCTGATTGACCGAGCTTACCGATCCAGGTCACGGTGTGAGCTCTCGGCACCACTACAGCCTTGGAAAGGTCACTTGTGAACACGCCATCTTCGCAAAGCCAAATCAAGTTGTTTCCGTTCCAGCACTGCGGCTTCTGGATGTAGAACTCGGCTGCGTCGGGGTGCCGGTCTAGGGCCTCGCTCAAGGTGACATATTGGCAGTCGACACCGACACGAGCCCTGGCGTCTATATAGGCCTTGGGCCAAGGGATATCGGCGTCTCGGTGATCGCAAGCGCCGTCACGGGTGAACACCTGGGCCTTGGCCAAGTCGGTGACGTACCCAGAGCCACCGAAGCCCCAGAACGATAGCCCGTCGCCGACGTAGGCGTGGCTGCGGCTGTCTTGCAGGTAGAACTGGTCGTCCATGGATTATCTCCAGTCAGGCGCCGCCCTCCGGTGACCGGTAGTGGCAATTTGGTTTGGGTTGGGGTATTAGGGGTGACCGGCATGGAGCCGGATCAAGGAGCTGAAATGGCGAATCTCGTCTACGTTGACAATTCAAATGTTTGGATTGAAGGGAAACATGTTGCCGCTTACGCGAATGGACTTGCTCCAAGCGTGTGGGACGCTGTCACGAACAAAATTTGTGACAACAGCTGGAACATTGATTTTGGAAAGCTTTTTGCATTTGCTGGTGGCGATAAAGTCGACGTCAGGAAAGCCGCTCTGTTTGGGTCTCGCCCTCCTCAAAATGACTCCGTTTGGGATGCTGCACGTCGAAACGGATGGGATGTGAAGACTTACGATCGCAACGTTGCCAATCACGAAAAGAAAATCGATACGGATATCGTCGCTACGATGATCGAGGACTCGTTCCTAGTCCTCCAGCCTGGAGACGAAATAACGCTGGTCGCTGGTGATGCGGATTACGTTCCGGCTATTGAAAAGCTGAAGGCTCGGGGTATCGCAGTTCACGTTGTCTTCTGGAAACATGCCTCAAGAGAGCTTAAGCAAGTCGCTACCAAATTTATCGAACTCGACTCCTTTCTGGACCATCTTTCACGCTAAAAGCGGCTCTAGAAAATCATCGCCCGGGTCACGTCTTAGTTCAGCGATACTTTGATTGCGGAATTTCCGCGCCACGCTTTCGTTAATCACGATTTCGTGGCGCGGATACCGCAAGAAATTAATCAGCTCTTCGTCGCCCATCAAATCCATCTTCATGATGGCGATCTGCAGGACTTC
Source organism: Pseudomonas rhodesiae (assembly GCF_013285305.1). NCBI lineage: Bacteria > Pseudomonadati > Pseudomonadota > Gammaproteobacteria > Pseudomonadales > Pseudomonadaceae > Pseudomonas > Pseudomonas rhodesiae. Next base: position 2,871,087 of record NZ_CP054205.1, read on the forward strand.
GCTGATGATCGGCACCTGGCCGCGCAGCCGGATACGCTCCATAGCCTGCTCGATTCCAGGCCTGACCTTGTGCCGCAATTCCTTCTCGGCGACCGCCAGGCGCTTCTGCGCAGCCTTGGCCGATCTTTCCTGCACAGTCTTGGCCATGGCCTACCTCTTCTATTCCGCTGGCCGGCAGTGCGAGCCAGGTTTGACGTTTGCGTTGCTGGGTGCGGGCTATGCGGCGTATGAATCGACCTTCACCTGGTGCCAGGCGCCGACGGCTTCGAATATCCGCGCTGCGTGCGCCTCGTCCAGAGATATCGCTTCCGGGATGGCAATCCAGCCCGAAGCCACCATCTGGCTTTGATTGGCCTCGTCGCGCAGCCTCATGTAGCAATGCTCGATCACGTCTTCCAGGTGGTCGGAGAGGTAAACGCCATCGGGCGCCACCTCCACCGACTTGCTGTACCGGTCGCCGCGGGCGTCGATGCAAAGCGCGCTCAGGTAGATCGTCCACCGGTGGGGGATGCCGCAGACGGCCTGGCCAATCTTCCCCGGTGCGATGTTCTTCAGCGACTTGTAATTGATCATGCCCTGGCGGCCGCTGGGGTCGATGTTTACCACTGCGACGTGGTTGGCGGCCAGCAGCGACCGGCAGGAACGGGCGATGCGTGCCTGCAGATTATGCGGCTTGCGCTTGCTCATAATGCCTCCGCGAGTTTGCGCAGCGTCTTACGTTCTGCCGCTGTGATAGGCGGCTTGCGGCGCTTGAGGATGGTTTCGGGATCGATCTTGGTGGAGCGGGGCGGTGGCAGCGGTTTGCGTGGCGGGCTTGGCAACTGCGCGACTGTCCCGCCAGCGGCCAAGAACTCCGCCGTGCGCTCCGATATCGAGTAAGCGTCCTGACGGTGCTGCTCGACCAGGCTGAGGTGGTTGCTGATCATGATCAGGCTCCTAAACGATGGGCTTGCGCCCGAGCTTTGTCCGCTACCTCGTCAACCATGCGATTCAGCTCTAGGTTGAACTGGACCAGTTCTCTGTGCAGGTTGGCGATGTAGGCTTCGTCGCGGTAAATCGTCTCGATGTAGAGCTGACAATCCTCATCCTGACGCGAGTCGAACGAAATAAAGTCCCACCATTTGCGGCCGGTAACGAACATGCAGCCCTGGACCTGCGGCATGTGTTCTTCGGGCATTCCTTCCAGCCAAGTCCTGATATGTATCGCTTCGTTGAATGGGCACTTCGATTCGGTGCCCCCATCATCATTTATCAGGCCGTCCGGTGAGCAGCCGAGCCAGTCGTACTTGGGGTGAACGATGAATTCGGAGGCGAGGACGATGTTGCCGGTCAGCATTTCGTAGGCGTCCTGGGCCTTTTGTTCTTCAGCGTGCCCCCATTTTAGGGAAGCGCTGCTGACGTTATGTTTGGACTTCTTTGCCAGTCGCTCGAAGCACAGTTCGCGCATGTATGAGGTGCGCGCCCCCATTGGCTCGCGCTTGCCGTTTTTGTCACGTTTCCCCCAGGCCATCACATCTTTGAAGCGGCTGGCTGTGACGCGGCCGGATCGGTCCGCATGCCACTTCTCAGTGCCCTGAAGCTCAGTTCTCACTACGCGGCCTCCTCAGTGTGGGGTTGGGCGCCGTTGGCGCTGGTCATGTCGGTGAAGTCTGCGTCGACTGTCGCAGCCATGCTCTTGAGTGCTTCATGGCATTCCAGGCCGATTGCTGCACGCTGCTTCGGCTTGAGGCCCGCCCAGGCTGCCGCGTAGGCTTCGATATCTTGGCGCTTCGCAACGGCCAGCAGGTCCGCGAATACTCCGTCGATTTCTGGTGAGGGGGATTTCGGTCCGAATGACACGCCAGCAGCCGCAGCGATGTTCGCGGTCTGCTCGGCGGGTGTGATGTCAATCTCGTTCCCGTATGAGCCTTCAAACTCGTCAGGCGTGTAAACGCCCAGAATTACGTCAGGGCAAAATAGGCGAGCCCATTTCTTTGTTGCGAGGTACGCAATCTGCTGCTTTGGATCGTCAGCCCATAGGGTGGAGTTTCGAGTTCGAGCTTGCGCCATGAGCGTCTCAAGCACTCGCGGTTCATCCTCCCCACGGAAGGTTGCCCAAACTCGGACTCCCAGCCCCACCTCGTCGAGCAGGCCCCAGCCAGGCACGCGGTATTCCTTGTTTTCCGAGTTTTTCTTAACGAGGAATTTGCCAACAATGTTTTCCCAGGGACCAAACCATTCATAGTGCAATCGGTCGATGGTTGGAGCCTTGGATGTGATTACGGCGTTGACCAACTGGGCTTCGTAACTCAGTGCGCCACCCTTCACGATGAACGTTTTCTGGGCTACTGCGAATGGGTTCATCTGCCACTGCATTGCCTGCAAGACGATTGCCATACAGTCGGCCCTGTTACCCCGAAGATGCTCAGGAACCGTCGTTTTTCCATCAGCCATCATGGTCGCAAGATCAGTCATCGACCTCATGGTGCCGGGGTCAAGGATGAGCGCTGCCGCGTTGTGCGATGGATCGTGGTACGTAGCGAGGCCTGTCTGTGCTTGAGTATCTGTATCTGTCATAGCGCCCTCCGTAGCCAGCATGAGATTTGCTGGCTGTGAGATGGAAAGGGTGGTTAGAAGCGGATGGCACGAAGCCAGGCGCGAGCAGTTTCGAGGTCGACGTCAAAGCCCAGCGCTACAACCTCGACAATGTCGTCAACTGCCGGCGCGGTCGTAGTCAAATCGTCCTGTTCAGCGCTGGTCGCCTGTGAGCTGACTGGTGCGAATTCGGCCTTCGCTTCGATTGAGGTAGGAGCCGTAGCAATGATCGGGGCCGGCGCGACAGCTTGGGCGCGCAGACGGGCCAGCTCTTCCTGATCTCGCTGATACTGGGCGTCGCGCTCGCGCTGCTGGCGCTGCTGCTCTTCATGCTGCTCACGCTGTTGTCTTTGCTGTTCTTCCATGTCGCGGCGCTGCTTGTCCAGCTCGTCCTGCTGCTTCTTTAAGCGCTGACGATCTTCCTCGGCGCGCTGCTTGCGCAAATCTTCGGCCTCAGCGTCGGCGATGCGTTGCTTCTCGCGCAACTCGTCGAGCTCTTTCTGCTGGGCCAGTAATTTGGCAGCTGCCTCTTCTCGGTCCACCGCAGACTTGTGCAACGTTTCCAGTTGCTCGATAGCGTTGTCGCGAGCGATGGTGCCCTCGGCTTCGAATTCGGCATATTCTTCTGGCAGGATCACCGATTCCTTGACACTTTGCAGAACCGTTGCGACATCGGCAGCGCTCCGGCTTGCGTATGCGGCAGCGACAGAGCTGAAGCGGGTAATCTTCGCCCGGATGGCTTCGACACGCTCAGCCTCGACACGCTCGCGCTCTGCCTTGGCATCAGCAATGCGCTTTTCTTCGGCCTTGATCGCTTCATCGACAGGCTCTTCAATCGCCAGCACACGACTCTTGAGCGTTTCACCGAACTCCTTTACCTGGTTGACGCGAGCCTGAGCTTCTTTGACCTTTTGCTGATAAGGCACCAACGCGGTTTTGGTGGTCTTATCCAGGGCGTAGCGCACATCGCGGATGTCGACGCGAACTTCCTTCGCGCTCGCCAAACCTTCGCTCGTCGAGCAGTCAACGACCAGCTTCGCGTAGGTTGTTTCCAGGCGAACGATTTGTTCTTCGTGCGGCCGATATTCAGCGATGTCGGTCACCGCTGCTGCAGGGGATACAGCCTTTTGCGCATCTCCGGCTTCGCTCATTTCGAGCGATTCTTGTGCGGGTGCTTTTTTAGGATTTGTGGACATGACGATCCCTCGCCGCGCCTGGCGCAGCATTGAAAGTGTTGTGGTGGGGTGGCGCCGTTAAGCGGCGTAAACGATAGAGGCGTTGTAGTTGGCGTAAATCTTGTCGATACGAGCGCGGAAGTATCGATGTTCGTTGTCGTCTATAACCCGCAGCATGAAAGCAAGGGTTACGCAGGATGTGGCCGCCGCGCTGGCGTTTGGCTTGCCCAAGTCGAGAATCATGTTTTCGATCTCGCCTTCGATCCAGCTAACGGCTGTCTGGTGGTTTCGTTGATTAAGATCCATGCTTTACCTCGATGGGCGGACAGATCAGTTCCATCCGAGCCATGGCCAGGCCGATGCGCAGTTTGAGGCTGGCCCGCTCCTTGAGCCGCCGTGCATCGCGCTCTGCCAGGTCGTCTGCCGTGTATTCGTGGAACAGGTCGACGTGCTGCTTTTTGCCGAAGTTCGGTAAGTCCCAGCGCCTGTCGGATTCCCTGGCCTGGGCGCTATCCGCGTAGCTGGTTGGCATGGCGAGTCTCCAGGCGCCGGGCGAGGGCGCACGCTTCGTTGTGATTTCGGCGGAACCCCATCACCTTGCCCGTCCGACTATCCACAACGTGGAAGAAGTCACGGCCCGCTGGCTTCACTATCATTCGGAAGTGGGCCACGGGTTCCGGCCGACCAATCAGCCTGTAGAAGTCGGCCGTGGCGATACGGGAGCGCTGACGCAAACCGTCGACGATGTCGCGGCGTGATTGGATGCTGTTGTGCATGGTCACCTCCAAAGTGGCGGGTTGTTCACCTGTATTCGTCAACACTCATGCCTCCCGCTGGTTGCCGATGGGCGCGGGGGAGGAGTGCTGACGTAATAGAGGTGGGGAGAGTGCCCAGGCCCGCTACTGGCGACGGCCTGGGTTTGTTGCGTCAGCGGTGTGGCCCGTTGCCCGCTGCTGATTGCAGGGCTGGCCGGTCGTCTTCGGTGTGGGCTTCGAGCTTCCTACTCACAGCGTCAAACAGCATCTGTTCGCCGTGGATCACAGGTCCTTACAACATGCACGCTACAGCTCTGAATGCCCTGATTGAGTGGGGCAGGGTGCATGAGGTCCGGCGCGCCCAGCCGAAGCTATCGGGCCCGCTAATTCAAATCGTTTGGAACTGGCCGTGACCCGCTACTGGCGTCGGTGACTGGCTTGAATCAATTGTTCTTCCAGCCGCGGGCCTTTCGGCTTGTTCTCCCGCTGGATAACTGTTCTTGGCGCTTTACGCTGCACGCCCGGGTCAGTTGCCAACCCTCTGAACCGTTTAGGCCGGTTCATCGCTGCCTTTTAGTCTGGGCCGGTAGTGATCCGGCAAGGTGTCGCTAAAGAGCGGTGCTGCTTTCGCTCTTGGCCGGCAGTGTTCGTTGCTGGCTTGAGTTGAATTTAAGCAAGCTGAAATTAACGTGTCAAGCATGCTGAATGAACAAATTCAGAATGCTGAAATTTCTAGATAAGAAAAAGCCCGCTCATTGGCGGGCTCATTTAGGAATCGCAGTACTCGCGCCAGCCGATCCGGACGGCGCCGTCTTCCAGGTGCTCGACCCTTATGCCTGCGGTGTCGCCGATGTCTTGGATGACTTGGTGCCAGGCTTCAGGGCTTTCGTCGTCGCGCCTGTAAACTTCTACCAACTGAATCCTCTGGACTCGAGGTGAGGCGATTAAGCCTTGCAGGCGGCGGCCAACAAGCTCGTAGGAGTTTCTCGGTTTTGGTGTGGAGTGGGGTGCCTGGATCATGCTTCGCTCCTTGCGATAACTGTATGAATGAACAGTATTCTTGTTGACATACATTGGCAAGATGGTAGCAATAGGTTTTATGCATAAATGCATATTTAGGCGGGTGGTTCTTTTTGGCAGGCATGAAAAAGCCCGCGCTTGGCGGGCTTGAGGTTGATCCCGGAGAGCTACGCGTCAGGTGCCACAATATGTATTTCTCCGAGAAGGTCACTTACTGAGCGGATGTTGTCGCGCGCACCTAGCGCCTCAGCCTCCGAGGCAAATGGTCCGACAGCGACGTATTTCGCCGATCCTTTCGTGGTCGGGAGCCCCAGGCGCTTCACTGAGCGGGTTGTCTCTGCGTGAGCCCATGGCTCGCATTCCACCCGCACAGTCCATCCTGACATCAAGGGTGCTTGTGAGGACAGTACTGGGAGCACGTCACCGCCACAATGTTTGCACTTGATGGCTGCTCTTTTGATGTTTTCTGCACAGAGCGGGCAGGGGCGCGTATCTGTCTCGGTCGCTACCTCCTGCGCCGAGGATTTTCCACCGAGAAGCACCATAAGCAAGCCGGCAAGGGCAATCATGCCGCCAACGATCGTATTAATTTGCCTGTCGGCCATCAGGCCCATGTTGTTTACCCTGCCACCGGTGCCGGTCGCGACAGAAACATCCATTTTCAGCGCGAAAATTAGCCAGCAGATGCCGACGATCAGTGCGAACGTCCCAAATCCTTTCATTGGATCCCTCCCGTAATTGAGCTCGCACTTTACCATTCGTGGCTTAAAGCCACCATTGGAGGGGCGGGCGGTCAATCCGGCCTCTGAGCTCTCAGCTTGGCCAAGGCCTGTTTGATGTGCCCGGCATTCTCGCCGATGGTTTCCAAGGCGCCGCGGACATTTTCGTCAGCCTGGGTGCCGCCTTGGGCGGCGGTCCAAAGCGAAAGCTCCATGACGGCTGCCTCAAGGGCGAGCTGGTTCTCATAGATGCGTTCGAGCATATCGGGGAGGGAGTAGGGCGTGAGCATTGATCGGCTCCAGTAGTGGGAATGGAAAGCATAGCTGGAGGCAAAAAAATGACCCGCTGATGCGCGGGCCTAATAGGAATTCTTCAAAGGAGTAGGGTCACCTTACTCGCAATCGTGTAAATGCCAGGTGAAAAGGATGTCGCTCAAGCAGAAAGCCATCTCAATGGATACGCTACGGCAAACACAGCCCATGACAACGGCTTATGTCAGACCTTAAATCGCGCTACTAGACGATTCAGTTCAATCGCCAGGTTGGCCATCTCACCGCAGGCGCTGGCGGTCTGACTTGCGCCCGCCGAGCTCTGGACCGACAGTTCGCGGATGCTGGTCAGGTTCTGGTCAGCCTCGCGGGCCACCTGTGCCTGCTCTTCGGATGCGGTGGCGATCAGCAGGTTGCGTTCGTTGATCTGAGTGATGGCCTCGGCGATCTGCTTGAGCGAAAGGTCGGCGTTCTGCGCCACCGAGATTGAGCTGTTGGCCATCTGGGCGCTGACGTTCATGGCGCTCACCGCCTGGGTCGAGTCGGCCTGAATCGCGGCGATCATCTGTTCGATTTCTTGGGTCGACTGCTGGGTGCGGTGGGCTAGGGCCCGCACTTCATCGGCCACCACGGCAAAGCCACGGCCTTGCTCGCCTGCGCGGGCGGCTTCAATGGCCGCGTTCAGCGCCAGCAGGTTAGTCTGCTCGGCAATCGCGCGAATCACCTCGACCACTTTGCTGATGTCCTGCGCCCTGCCGGACAAGGCCTTGACCTGCTCACCAGTACTGGCCACGTTGCTGGCCAGGTTCTCGATAGCTTTTAGGGTCTGTGCCACATTCTCGATACCCGAGTGGGTGAACTCCATAGACTCGCGAGAAGATTGCGCTGCGGCTTCGGCATTGCGTGCCACCTCGTCCACCGCAGCACTCATTTCGGTCACCGCTGTGGCGGCCTGATTGACCTCATCATTCTGCCGCACTAGTCCGCGGCTGGCGTCTTCGGTCACTGCGGTCATTTCTTCCGATGCCGACGCCAGTTGGGTGGAGGAGTCGGCGATGCTGGCGATGGTTTCCCGCAGGTTACTCTGCATCTTCGCCAGTGCGGCCAGCAGGCGGCCGGCTTCATCACGGCCACTGATCCCGATCTCCCGAGACAGGTCGCTGCCGGCGATGCGCTCGGCCACGGCCAGGGCCTCGCTAATGGGCGCCGTAATGCTGCGGGTCAGCACAGCAGCCAGCACCACAGTGAGTATGATGGTTACCACCAGTAGGCCGATCACCAGCGTCACACCATTGCTGTATGTCGCGGCAGCATCCAGACCCGAACGCTTGGCGCCCTCATCGTTAAAGTCCGCGAGCTTTGTAAGCTTGTCCTGCATAGTATTGGTCATCGGGCTGATGCGGGTATTGATCAGGGTAATGGCTGCGGCGTTGTCACCACTTCGCAGCAACGGCTCCAGTTCATCCAATAGCTTGAAATACTGCTGCACATCGTTGGCCACTGGCTGGTAAAGCTCACGCTCTGCCGGCCCGGTAACCAAGGGCTCGTAATTGGTGATGGTGTTCTGCACCGTGCTGCGGTAGCCGCTCAACGAGGCGATGCGGGTTTGGCGCTGCTGTTCGTCGGTGGTCACGGTGATGCGGATACTTTCAAGACGCAGGCGCAAGATGCCTGCCTGCATCTTGCCGATCTCACGGATGCTCGCCATCCAGTTAGTTTCGACATCTTGCTCCGATTCTCGAAGCTTGCCCATTTGCATCACGGCGACAATGCCCAGGGCAAAAACCACCAGGACAATGAGCGAGAAGAAGATGGCAGACCTTGGAGCAAGGTTCATAGTCCTGACGTTCATTTTTTATCTCTCTTAGACAGGTAGGCACCGCTGTTATTCCAGGCTATCGACCAAGAAGCCTAGAGCTTAAATCGCCAGAAAGTTGGGTTAACACGGCCTTTGGCGAGACATCAAACCAGAGCAAGTGATCTCATTTAGACATCACTCTAGTTCAGGCTTTGTCGTAAAACCGTTGAGATGGCGTGTTTTTTTTGTGCATGCCTAAGAGCATGGATTTCCGATAGAGAAGGGTCTCAGAATTGGAAAACGCAGAAACAGGAAGCTCGGGCTCGAAGCCAGCTTGAAGGTCGGTATCAAAATGAAGATGCTATCGACTGGGCCAGTTGCATGTCTGACATGAGCGGAGAAGGATAGGTCGACTGGTAGTATCTGGACGCCTGCTCAAACTGAGCGCCGCGAATCTCGCCATCCGAACCTATGTAGGCAAGGGCGTCGGTCTTGGCTGACTTGAAAACCTTCGGCGGCTCGGTCGTGAGGGATGTGGTCGCCCCAATTAAAATGGTTGGCGCGGAAATTGTGAGAAATATCGCGGCAGCGATAGGGTTGGCGCCATCACCTGATACGGCCTGCGTGCTGACCGATGCCAGTAGGGCGACCGCCAGTGTCTTCCATGACTCCATGTTTAATTGCTTCCATTGCGATCTAATGGCGCCACCATAGCAGGGTAGTGGCTCGCCAGAAACAAGAAGCCCGGCGCTGGGCCGGGCTTTAGAGAGGGCAGTCTTCAGTGGGAAGAGAAAAGCGCTTCCTCGCCGACGATTACAGAACTCTTTGACCGTATAGATGCTGAGCTAGGTAGCTTCACAGCGTCAAAAGCATTTTTTACAAGATCCCTCACTACGTTGCTTGCGCGCGTAGTTTCAAGTCCCTTATTGGCCGGGTTCATCGTCATTTTTGCCTGAATCGTCATCTGCTGTCTCCGATTGAGCTGGATTTTTAGCTCTTTCCTTGGCGGGTTTGCCTTTCCTTTTCGACGCGGGAGTTACCTCAGCGTTCGGTTCATCATCCTGATTACCTTGGTTCGACGCACTTTCCAGAGTAAAGGGCACACCTAGGGCGTGCCGTACGTCGATTATCATCGCTGAATTGTTGGCCCCACCCGCCCACGTGTCAACAAAAGGCTGAAGGGTTTTTGCTACAAGCTTCAAATTTTCAGACGGCTCACTCACCTCGTTGAACAGACTTTCCCGAGCCTCGTCAAAATCGATGACAAATCCGTGCGAAGGGTATCCGGTGGTCAAGAGGTTGATTGCATCTGGCTTGAGATTGTTTCCGCGGCAGCTTTTAGCCAACCTTTGCCCATACTCAACGGCAATACGCATTGATCTTGTAAACTCACCATACTTCATTATGTCAAGCTGGGCCGTGATGGGACTCATCAGTTGCCCAGTCAGATTTGTAGCCACCTCAAGAGCCTGCTTTGTGCTCAAGCCCCCACCAAATCGGACATTCAGAAATTGCTGTTTAAGCAGCTCCAAGGATTGGGCGCTGATAGATTTCAACGCTTCGATCGGATTCAGGCCAGAAAGACGTTCGCCAAATTCTTCGCGATTCAGAATCTGGATATCAAGCGGCCCTAGCTGCCCAAGGTCGTCCATAATCAGCTCGTTTGCGCCTAAGCAGATAAGAGTTCCCGAGCTCTTGCACCAGCCGTTTATGAATACTGAAACCTTCTGATATCGTTTTTGAAGTAGTCTGGAAATTTGATATGCCGTGTCAGGGTCTCCACCTGGCGATGTGAGCCATAGGATTACGTGCTCTGCTCTTTGAGATTGCTTTTCAAAGATGCTGATGTAATGGGACTCTTGCCCAAAACTGATACCGCCAGCATGAATTAGCACATCGCAATCCAGTTCGGCCAAAGCTTGTCTGGCTGGGGCGAAATTATCCTCGGGCGGCTTGGGCGCATCTCCGCTATCTCGCTTCTCCTCAGCACCTAGCGAGAGAGTGGTGATGGTGTGGCGATATTGGATCTTTGAGTTCACAGATTCTTCCTTGATGCCCGGTTTAGCTGAGACCTAGGTAATGATGAGTCACAGGTTTTGCGCGGCAATATGCCATTACATTGACTCGCCTGGTAGCTGGGGATAAGTACAGTAGATGTGCGCTCACAGACATTCGCTATGTGGCATCCCGCACAATCCTTCCCGCCTTCACCTCATCCGCATAATCCGCCAGCTTGTCCTCCATTGCCTGGTAGCTCAGCGCGATCATCATCAGCTCGTCCGCGGTGATTTCATCACCGGCCGCGAGAAGCCGCTTGGCAACCCCGAATAAGTCCACGCCCGACCATTTAAGCAGGGCCGCTGCCTCTTTCAGGTCTCGGCGCAGCTGCTGATTGGGCTTGGTGAGGGGCATATGAACTCCTAAAGCATCCCGCCGCGCCAAACCACACTCCTACTCGGGCTTGCTTCGAATTATCTGTTCCGCCTTCACCTCATTCGCTCGCGCCATAGAAGTGGTTCAGCGCTATCAGCTCAACCACCGCCACGAAAACGCAGAGCACAACGAAGCCAGGGCTGAAGACCCGCTTACGGCCTGATGAGCCCCAGCTAAGACCTGCTGCGTCGGAATAGCCGGGGATCATCATAAGCAACGCGATACAAACAATTACCCCAACCTTGCTCCACAAGCTTTGCTCTCGCCATGCAGTCATTGGCTCACTCCGGGCAGTAACATCAGGAAAACCGGCCATACCCAGGACACTTCATGGCTCTGAGGCGATTTCTAAGAGCTTGAGTCTTGGTATATTCCGAATCCGATGCGCCTATCTTGGGCCGCAGTGCGTATTGCACGAAATCCTCAGCCTGCTGGCGATCTGCGGCTAGCTTGAAGGTACGGCATTGCTCTAGACGCTCAGCTTCCGTCACAGGCATCGGTACCGCGTCGATCTGTTTTTCGTACTCATTTTTTTCTTTTGGCGAACTAAAGCAGCCGGACATAAAAAACGGGGCAACTATTATAGTGCCGCGATCCGATAGGCATTCATTACCACATTCCCTTGTGTATACGAGCGTTACTCAGCTCGCGAGATCTCGATTTAGCTTTCCCGCCCGAGCATATCCGCCCCGGCACACTTGCGGATCAGTAAAACTTCTGCAGCGCCTGGACCACCACGCCCACGATCCGGCAGTTCTCGTCGACGGCCTCGATTGGGTAGCTCGGGTTCAGCGGTTTCAGAAACAGTCGGCCGCCATCGCTGACCAGCTTCTTGAATGTAGCCTCGTTGCTGTCTGGCAGCTTGGCCACTACCAGCTTACCTGGTGCTACCTCAGCTTCTGTGTCCACCAGGATCAGCGTGCCCTCGGTGATGCTCTGGCCGGCGGGTGCAGTCATTGAGTCGCCTTTAACTGTCAGCCAAAACGCCGGGCCTTTGGAGTCGTACTCTGAGAACTCGTAGGTGTCCGAGATTCCGGCTGGGTATGGCTCCACCGCTTCCGCCCAGGCCCCGGCGGCAACCCAGCTCACTACCGGGTAGCGGAATGATTTGGTGGGTTGCGCGGCGGGGGAGACGTTCGATTCTGAAGCCTCGCGCTCTTCACCCTCACCAATAGCAAGCCACTCAGCCCGGAAACCGGTCGCTTTCGCTAGGGCGTAAAGGTTCTCCGGCCTGAGGCTTTTACTCTCACCGGTAATCCACTGAGTGACGGCCGAATTCGCAACACCGCAGAGCGCTGCAATTTCCCCTTTCTTTTTCCCGCTGAGCTGTATGGCTCGGGCAATACGTTCGTGTCTTTCCATGGACCCAATATTAAGTTAACTGAATTTAAGCATGCAGTAGACAGAAAACGTCGTTGACTCAATAAATTAAGCATGCTGAAATTACGCCAGAGTCGAACGAGGATGCGAAATGAATACGCATGAAGTCGCCGAATTCTTCGGCAGCAAGACAAAGCTGGCATTGGCTCTGGGTATTCGCCCAAGTGCCGTGACCATGTGGGGGGAAACTATTCCCGAATCCCGGCAGTACCAGATTCAGGTCCTTTCCAAAGGAAAGTTCAAGGCAGCAAAGAAGGCTCAGGCCGCCTGACATCCCTGTCCGCCGTTCCATTGAAGCCAGATTAGAAGAGAGCAGTCCCCATGCAAACGTCCAGTTACAGACACACCGTACAAACCCGTGATCAGGTGCTGGTCGCCCATGCCCAAAGCCAGATTGCACGCACCAGCTTGAGTCAAGACGATTTCGCCCAGGCGCTGAGTCGCGAGATCTATCTGGCTGTGCCTTCTTCGAAAATTGATCTGGCAAAGGTTCCTGACTTTGAAGAGCTGGCCCGCCAAAACGATGTAGGTGAGTTCATCAAAGCGACCGGCCGCTGGCTCAAGCGCGTACAGCGCTGGCTGAACGGCGATCAGGAAATGCCGTCCTGGCTGGAAGAGTCTTGGGTAAACGCCCTTGAGCCTGAATTCCGCGACCACTGTGTGAACGAACTGGCGAGCCGCCACGGGCTGACCGGCGCCCGCCAGATGACCAGCGACCAATGCGCCAACAAAAGCTTTGGCGCACTGATCCGCGCCCTAGGCGATGTGATCGACACCGGCAGCGAAGTGTTCGACGACCAGGTGATGTGCGAGCAGGACCTGCCGCACTTGCCTGCGTTCGCGAAGCAATGCCGTCAGGTTGAGGCGAAGGCGGGGGAGTTGGGGCGCAAGGCTGAGCAACTGATGAAGGACGCCCGGCCGAATCTGAAATCCATTGCCTGAATGCCAGGCACAAAAAAGCCGACGTACGAGGTCGGCTTTTTCTACAGCGGTAAATAACTGGAGCGAATCATGCACCAACACACCGAATCGATCAATAGCCCCAACGTTCCCGCGCCACGATTTTCGCAATCTGAAAACGTGGCGCGGACAATGTCGTCTCGGGAAATCGCTGAGCTTACCGGGAAGCGCCATTTTCATGTGACGACAGACATCGAGAAGATGCTGACCGAACTGAAAGAAGATGCCACAGGTTTTCGTGCCATCTACCTGGACCGCATGAATCGTCAGCAGACGGAGTATCTGCTCGATCGCGAGCACACCGACTGCCTGCTGACCGGTTACAGCGCCGCTATGCGCATGACCGTGATTCGCCGCTGGCACGAACTGGAGTCGCAGGTGGCTCAGACTCAACCGCTTTCCACCATCGAAATCCTGCAGATCGCCATGGAGTCTGAAAAGGCCCGCTTGATGCTCACCGCCCAAGTTGAGCAGCAGGCCACGAAGATCCACTCCCTGGAGAACCTCTTCAAGGAAGGCATGACACACACACAATTCTGCAAGGGTCTCAATGGCGTCAATGTCATGCAGGTGGGTAATTACCTGGAAGAACGCAGCTGGCTCTACAACGAGAGCAAGTCCGGTACCCGTCACCGTGTTGGCTCGTACGCCCGCGACAAGTACATGACCGAGCACCAGGTCGAAGTCACCCCGCACGGCAAAGACCCGTTTATCTCCTACACGCCCGTTCTGCTGAAGAGGGGCGCCGCACGCCTGTACGACCTGTACCTGGCCGGCGAGCTGCCCATGAAGAAAACCTGGGACGGCCTGTTCACCCACGATAAAGCAGTGCGAGGTGCCGCTTGAGCATGGGCCTTATGGTAGCCGCGATGAAGCTTCGCGTCGGCAACCCATTGCGCAAGCTAGTGCTGATCAAGCTGGCTGACAACGCCAGCGACGTAGGCGAGTGCTGGCCGTCCTATCAGCATATTGCCGATCAGTGTGAGATCAGCAAGCGCTCTGTAATGAACCATATCACCGCGCTTTGTGAGGCAGGACTGCTGCGCAAGGAAATCCGAAAGGGTGGCCCGAAGGGGAACTCATCGAACGTTTACTTCCTGACCCTGGATGGTGGTGGTGCACCTCCTGCACCAGGGGTAGTGCAGCAGATTCACCAGGGTAGTGCAGCAGGTTCACCCCCTAGTGAATCTCCTGCACCAGGGGGTAGTGCAGCAGCTGCACCCAGAATCAGTAACTCTCTTGAACCAGTCATAGAACCGGTCATTGAACCAATTACGCCCCAGGCTACCGCCAAGGTCGTGACGGGGCAGGTCGTGCCATTCGTTCCGCAGCAACCACGAGTTGAGATCCCCGCCGACATGCCCGGGCCGAAGGACCAGACCTGCAAGACGTTCAAAGTCTGGGCCAACTACGCCATGGCCTACCGTAAACGCTACCACGCCTGGCCGGTATGGAACGCCAAGACAGGCAAGCAGATGGCTTTGCTCGTCGACCGCCTCGGCGCCGACGTAGCCCACCACGTCGCCGCCCACTTCCTGAAAACCAGCGATGCCGCCGTTCTACGCAAGTGCCACAGCCTCAACGAGCTGCTGGCCAACGCCGAGAGCTACCACACCCAGTGGGTCACCGGGCAGCGCATCAACGGCACAACCGCCCGCCAGATGGAACGGACCGAGGCAAACCTTTCCGCAGCCGAGCAGGCCGCCCAGATGGTTTTGGCCAAGCGCCAAGCAGGTGACCGCAATGAATACCTCTGAAATGAACGACCAGCAGGTTGCCGGACTGGCCGCCGCCATCTGCGCCACGGCCGAGGCCATGGGCCAGGAGATGAACCCAGGCACCGCCGCGATGATGGCCGAAGACCTCTGTGCCTACCCAGTGCCTGTCGTCAAAGCCGCGTTGAAGGCTTGCCGCTTCGAAGTGAAGGGGAAGTTGGCAATGGCTGACATCCTGCAGCGCGTCCAGTCCTCCGATGGCCGTCCCGGAAAGGATGAGGCCTGGGCCATCGCGATGACCACCAATGACGAATTTGAAACCGTTGTGCTGACCGACGAGATCCAACTGGCTCTGGCCGCTGCGAAACCCATCTTGGATGGCGGTGACAAAATCGGCGCACGCATGGCGTTTATTGACGCCTACCAGCGGTTCGTGGGCCAGGCACGCGAGGATGCGAAGTTGGTCAACTGGCACGTGTCGGTGGGCTTCGACGCCAATCGCCGAATCCAGGCTGTGACCAAGGCGATGGAGTTAAAGCGTATCCCGCGCCAACACGCCCAGAAGTACCTGGCGGATCTGAGTACCGAGCCAGTCACCGAGGACGGCCGCGCAATTGCTGGTTTGCTCACTGGCACCGTTACACGGCCAGCGCCGGCTCTCCGCGAAAAGCTCGAACTGGTGAAGTCGTCGATGCGGGAGATGCGTGCAGCCAGCGCTGAGAAAAAAGGCGAGATGCGCATTCAGGCAGCCAACGAGTTGGCAGATCGCCGGGCGTTGCTGATCAAGCAGGCGCAGGAAGTGGAAGAGAAGAGGGCGGCGCAATGACCGACAAAATCAGCGTCAACTGCCAGGCCAAGCTCACCGAGGCCATCACATGCCTGACCACCATGTACCGGGACAAGAAGTTTGTGGTGGTCTCCCTGCGCCCGGGCAAGGACCGCACCCTGGACCAAAACCGCTTGTGGTTTGCGATGTACAAGCGCATCGCCGAGATGACCCAGATCGGTGACGCAGCTGAGGCCCGCAAATACTGCAAGCTGCACATCGGCGTGCAGATCCTGCTGAATGAGGACGCTGGGTTCCAGGCTGAGTGGTACCGGGTGATGCGTCACCTGCCATACGAAACGAAGCTAGACATGATGGGCGAGTGCCACCTGTTCGGCCCGGACGGCTTTCCGGTGACCAGCCTGTTCAATCGGGCCCAGGGCATCGCCTACACCGACCGCATCGTCGCGCGCTTTGCTCCCCAGGGCGTGTACTTCTCTGACCTGCTTAGCCAGGAGGCCGCATGAGCGAAATAAACTGGTTTGTCTGGTGGGTGGTTGGGTGTGGACTGGTATTCAACGGATGGCTGGTTTGGAACCTGGCCAAAGTCAGTGGTCATCTGATCTACACCGCGGTCGCCGCTGCATCGTTCACCCGGTTCTGCTGGGCGTGCGGGAAGGTCCACGGGTTCAAGGGGCGTAAATTTCCATCGTGGGTTTACGCGCCACAGGTCTGGTTCGGGTTCTTCGCTGTTTCGCTTGGTGCCAACCCTGGCTCGATCAATCACATGGGCGGCTCAGGCGTATGGAATGGGATCGGCAATTGGACCGTGTTCCCAGCAGTAGGGGACGAATGATGCTCGCCACCAAACAACCCCGCCCGAAGAAGTGCAAAAAACCAGCATGCGGCGAGAAGTTCGTCGCTCAACGCCTGGGCCAAGCTGTATGCAGCCCCAAGTGTGGCCTCGCCATCAAGCATGTGAACCAGGAGAAGGCGCGCAAGTCGCTGGGCCAGGTCGAGCGCCGCGAGATCAAGGTCCGTAAGGAAAAGCTCAAGAGCAGGGCGGACCACCTTCACGAAGCCCAGGCCGCGGTGAACGGGTACGTGCGCCTGCGTGACGCCCACCAGCCCTGCATCAGCTGCGACTCCACGCCGAACGACAATGACCTCATGACCGGCAGTCGGTGGGACGCCGGACACTACCGATCCGTCGGCGCCTGCCCGGAGCTGCGCTTCGAGCCGCTGAACATCCATCGCCAGTGCGTGAAGTGCAATCGCAACCTGTCCGGCAATGCGGTGGAGTATCGCATTCGCCTGGTGCAGCGCATCGGCGCCGAAAAGCTGGCCTGGCTGGAGGGCCTGCACGCGCCCAGCAAGTACACCGTGGATGAGATTAAGGCCATCAAGGCCAAATACCGGGCAATGACCAAAGAACTGAAAAAGGGGCAGGCAGCATGAAACTGATCAACGCAAGGCAGGTATGGACAGAGGCTCAGCACGAATCGAATGCGTCGATCAGCGCAGTGGCAATCGATAGGGCGGAGTCGGCACCCGTCAAGACCGGAGGGCGCATCGGCAAGCGCGAGGCGTCATTCCCAGCCTTGGGCAGCGAGACGGGGGAGGAAGCAGGGCGCTTTATCGTGCCTGGGCAGCGGATCAGCATCAGCGAAACCCGGCGCACATCCGCTGGCAACTCCACAGCCCGCGCCGCACACCTGGCAACCATAGGTAAAGTATTGCGCGCTATCGGCACCCTTCCATTCCAGGAGCAGCAGTTCGGGCACTACCTGTATCACCCATGCATGACGCTCGCTCACGTGCTCAACGCTGAGAAGCTGATATGGCGCTGCGTTGACTTTTCCTGCCTGACCGAAGCCAAGGAGGCGAAAGTGCATTGCCTTGTGACGATGGCCCTGCAGTCTTACAAGGTCGAGGCTCATGACGGCGCTCAGTGGGGTCCCGCTCGTATCGCCGAGGCCATGCTCACACTCTACGGGGTCCACATAGAGCCAAAAGTGTGGGATCGGGACTGGAAAGAACCGTGGAATTTCCTGCGAGACGCCATTGAGGAAGTGGATATTCGTGTTCAGCAGCCTGTATGGCAGGTCATTCACGCAGAAAAAGACGATGAAGCGGCATAAAGTTGTTGTCATGTTGGGGTTTTTGGTGTAATTTTCCCATAGTGCACAAGTAACGCGAAACGCACATGAAAATCTGAACCCGGCCAAGCGCCGGGTTTTGTGCGCCTGAACGACCGTTTCTTGTTTGTGCTTTTATTGCCGAAAAAAGTGACATAACCGCCAAATATAAATTTTTAAGAACGAATTGATAGCACCTTGGCTCATAGTGCCGTTGTTAATAAAGCGATCCTTTCTTAGAACTTATTGGTCACAAAATGAAAAAAACAATCCTATCGGCTTTGCTTTTTTGCGCTGTTTGTAACGGCGCTCAAGCTGTAGAACTTTCAGGTGCCCTCGGCGCCACTAGTCAGGGAGGCTTGACCGCCCGTACAGCACTGGGGTTCAACTGGGACAAGGCGTGGTTGGAAAGCTCTACAGGTAAGCTGACCGGGTACTGGGACTTGGGTTACACATATTGGGAGTCGGGGAAGGAGGCTGGTGCTCGCCACTCTGTTTCCTTCTCCCCTGTGTTCGTTTACGAGTTTGGTCAAGGCGACATCAAGCCTTTCATCGAGGCCGGCGTCGGTGTCGCGATGTTTTCGGGTACCAACGCTGGTGACCAGAAATTCGGATCTTCCTTCAACTTCGAAGACCGAATTGGCGCAGGCTTAAAGTTCGGTGATACGCAGAAGGTAGGTGTCCGGGCTACTCACTATTCAAACGCCGGCATCAAAGAACCGAACGATGGCATTGAGTCTTACGCACTTTTCTACAGTCATTCGATTTGATGTGAACAGGAACCCGGCCACCGCGCCGGGTTTTTTATTGCCTAAATCTCCCAAACCCCTCAGAGCCTCTGACTTGTCACGCTGATGAGGGACCTATTCAGGGCTTCGCCGTCGTGCGAGGCCTTTACGTTTTCGACCCCGCCGCACCCTTCGCACTGAGCAGGGAGTGCCGCCGGGGCTGACCTATTTCCATCATGCCCCACGGAGTCGAGCGCATGGAGTATCTACAGCGCCTGCTCGACAAGATCGACAGGTTCGAATTGCTGATTGCGGGCCTGATTGGGGCTGTCGTTGCGAGCTGGTGGCACAAGGACGATTTGTCCGACTGGCGCGCTTGGATGGTGTTCTTGATCACCGGGGTTGCCTGCTCGCTGTACCTGACGAGCATGGTAAGCGCGTACCTGAATGTCACTGAGCCCAAGATCGTCGCCGGCATTGGTTTCTTGCTGGGCACGTTCGGCGGTTCCCTCCTGGCAGCAATAAACCGAGCCATCAAAGCCGCTGACCTCTGGGCGCTTATCCGCCAGCGGTTCGGGGGAGGCAACCCATGAATCTTGAACTGATCAACTCCATCGCCTGCGGCCTTATCGCGCTGTGGGCGGCCTGGTGCGTACTGAGCGGGAAGGTGAGGGACGGCATTCTCGGGAAGCTGATCTACTCGACGATCGCCATCACCGGTTTCGTTGTGATGGTACGCAGCCAGAACATCTTCTTCGGCCCGACCACTGCCGGCCTGACGTTGCATGGCGCCCTGGCCCTGGCCGGTGCACGGCATATCTTCATGGTCACGTACTGGCAGCGGGTGAAGGTCTGGCTGTGCCGGACGCTGAACTGCGAGCACTGCCTGAACTGTAACAAGGCACCTGGCGGTGTCGAGCGCAGAGCCAAGTAATGCGAGGGCCTACCATCCCCCTGGAAACCACTGACGGGCGAGGCTTACCGTCACACGCAAAGCATGCTGACTTTGATCACACTCCAACTGCTGATCTTCGGGCGTTGCGGGTTTGCGCCACCTGAGATTTGCCGTTAAACCTTTGGCGTAAGATCGCTCAAATTCGGTATTCGCTTCTTTGGTAAGGCGCATAGCTTTCGCATAGTCCGCCTCAAGGTCATCAGGCAGCGATTCACAAGCCAGTTTGGCTTGCTGATACCTAACGGCATACATGTAGCCGTCAGTTGGGGCTTCGTCGTAACTGTAGCGAGAGGGCTCCACAGCCATTGCTGGGCCAGCGATAAGTAAAGCGATGAGATACAGGCGTCCGTGCATGGGTTTGAGTCTCGAAAAAATCAAATTTGGCGGAGTATACCTGGCTCATACGCGCCACGTTTTCGAATGCGCCAAATCGTGGCGCGGATTAGAGTTACCTGCTCAGTCAACCTACTTATCCATTCATACGTGCCGCCAGTAAGGCTCGCTCCTTGCTTAGAGGTTTGAGCACCGCGGGTTGCTCTCCGATTTTCATGAACAGGAAATAATGGTCCTGATCATCGTGCAGGATACGGTAGACGTCAGCTGTTCTGTCAGTGCTAGGCGAAGTCAGCTTGTCCACAATCAATGTGTAAGCGCTAACTCCCAGCTTCTCCAAAGCTGTCTGCAGCTCTGCGTCAATCCGTGATCGCCATTTTTTCATGTTGTGTCGATATGCTAGGACTGCAAGCACGATTGCCATTATTGGCATTACGCCGGCCGCGAAGATGGTAAATAACGTATCCATGATCTCTCTTTGTTAAATAAGAAAACTGTTCATGAATACCCGCAAGCTTGAAAGGCGGCAAGAGAAGGTCACGATATGATTCGACCAATGCCGCCACTATCGCTGCTTGAATTGTCCGACTTTGGTGTTCGCATTACCCCAGCTCCCGAGGTATGGGAATGGCTCCAAGCCGAGATCCTTGCCGACACCGGCATCATTCACAACGAAGACCATGCTCACCTACTGGATGCAGACATCCGGATCATGTGGGCGTCGTCGAGCTTCGAGAAGCAGGGCCGCACTGTCCTGGGCCAAGCCGAGCAGGTAGCGTTCCGCGCCGGCGGTTGGCAGAAAGCCCGGATGGAGCAGCAGATGCGTGACTGGTTCGGCGATGTGCCGGCTTTCATCATCACGCTGGCCGCTGACTACTGCGCCCAGTGCAGCGACCTTGAGTTCTGCGCCTTGATCGAACACGAGCTGTATCACCTGGTTCACGCGACCGACAAGTACGGTCAACCAGCATTCACCCAAGACGGTACACCGAAGATCAAGCTGCAGGGCCACGACGTCGAAGAGTTCGTCGGGGTTGTCCGCCGCTATGGTGCGAGCCCTGACGTTCAAGCGTTGGTGGATGCTGCAAACAGACCTGCTGAGGTGGGGAAATTGAACATTGCGAGGGCCTGCGGAACCTGTCTGATCAAGCTGGCTTAATCCTTGACAGCCCTTGACGGAAAACGAATCTATGGCAGCCCTGAAAGATGAGGTGAAGGCCTTTATTGTCCAAGCCCTGGCCTGCTTCGACACCCCCAGTCAGGTTTGTCAGGCCGTCAAGGAGCAATACGGCATCGAAGTATCCCGCCAACTGTGTGAGCGATACGACCCTACCAAGTATTCCGGTCGCGACCTCGGGCAGAAGTGGAAGACGTTTTTTGAAGAGTGTCGCAAGCGCTTCAGGGAAGAAACAGTCGATATCCCGATCGCCAACCGCGCCTTCCGCCTCCGCGCCATGAACCGCTTTGTGGAGAAGGCTGAGACGATGAAGAACATCGGCTTGGCAATGCAAATTCTCGAACAGGCCGCGAAGGAAACCGGCGACATCTACGTCAACCGGGCCCGGAAGGAAGAGGTTGGCGACGAACCGGTGATCCCGACCCGAATCCAGGTCGACGTGGTGGATGCGAGGAAGCCGAATGCCGAGCCTTAATGTTCCGCAGGCTCAGTTCCTCACGCTGCCCCACAAGTTTCGCGCGTTCGTTGCGGGGTTCGGCTCGGGCAAGACGTGGGTTGGATGCTCCGCACTGAGCAAGCACTTCATGGAGTGGCCCGGTGTTAACGCTGGCTACTTCGCACCGACTTACCCGCAAATCCGGGACATCTTCTATCCGACGATGGATGAGGTGGCCTACGACTGGGGGCTGAAGACGAAGATCAATCAGGCGAACCACGAGGTTCACATCTACAGCGGCCGGCAGTCCCGCGGCACTGTGATCTGCCGGTCTATGGAGAAGCCGCAGACAATCGTCGGCTTCAAGATCGGCCACGCCCTGGTGGATGAGCTGGACGTGCTCACCGCAGTCAAGGCGCAGCAGGCCTGGCGCAAGATTATTGCCCGAATGCGCTACAACTTACCCGGGCTGAAGAACGGGGTGGACGTCACCACGACGCCGGAAGGCTTCAAGTTCGTCTTCCTGCAGTTTGTGAAACAGCTGCGCGATAAGCCGTCGCTGAAAGATATGTATGGTTTGGTGCAGGCCAGCACGTTCGACAACGAGCTGAACTTGCCGGATGACTACATCGCATCACTGATGGAGTCGTACCCGCCTCAGTTGATCATGGCGTACCTCAAAGGCCAGTTCGTCAACCTGACGTCCGGCACGATCTATACGGCCTACGACCGCAAGCTCAACGGATGCTTCGACACCGTGCAGCCCGGCGAGTCGCTGTACATTGGTATGGACTTCAACGTCGGGAAGATGGCGGCTATCACCCACGTCAAGCGCGACCAGGGGTTGCCCAGGGCCGTGGATGAGCTGATCGATGGTTACGACACGCCCGACATGATCCGCCGGATCAAAGAGCGCTACTGGCAGCACGACGGCAATGAGTTCAAGAAGACGTGCGAGATCCGGATCTACCCGGATGCCTCGGGCGATTCGCGCAAGTCCGTGAACGCCAGTATCACCGACCTGGCCATGCTCAAGCAGGCCGGGTTCGCGGTAATTGCTCCAGCTGCGAACCCGCCGGTGAAGGACCGTATAAACGCAATGAACGCCGTCTTCTGCAATGCGCAGGGCGAGCGCCGTTACCTAGTTAACCCGTTCACCTGTCCAACCTACGCCGACGGCCTGGAGCAGCAGGTGTGGGGCGCGAACGGGGAGCCAGACAAAACCGCCGGCATCGATCACGCGAACGACGCCGGCGGCTACTTCATCCACCGCGAGTACCCGATCATCAAACCGGTCACCGCTATCAAAATGGGATACGCCCGATGAGCAACGACGTCTCCTTCAAGCGGGCGGAATACACGGCAGTGCTAGACCGCTGGGCAACCGTTCGCGATGTCTGCGCGGGCCAGCACAGGGTTGTCGATCGGCTGCCCTACATCAACGCACACGACAAGTCGCCGGAGAACGAAGACCGGAATCGGGCTTACCGTGAGCGCGCAGTGTTCAAGAATGCCACAGGCCACACCCGAAACGGTTTGCTTGGCTTGGCCTTCCATAAAGACCCGACCCTGACGGTGCCGACGAAGCTGGAATACCTGCAAGACAACGCCAACGGCTCTGGTGTGAGCATTTATCAGCACTCCCAGGGCACGCTGGAGAAGGTACTCGAGGCTGGCCGGCATGGTTTGTATGTCGACTATCACCAAGACGACGGCATCGGCGGGCATGCGGTGATCCTCACCTACTGCGCCGAGGAAATCATCAACTGGCGCACCGGTATGGTGAACGGTCACAGCGTGCTGACGCTGGTAGTACTGAAGGAGTCGCCGGAAATTCCCGATGGCTTTGGCTTCAAAACAGTTGAGCAGTACCGAGAGCTGGCCTTGGAGGAAGACGGCTTCGTTTGTCGAGTATGGCGCCGGTCAGGGCCAGAGACTGGCGGGCCACTGGCGGTTACTGAGGAATTCCGGCCTACGGGTGCCGGTGGCCGGCTGAAGGAGATCCCGTTCACCTTCGTCGGTGCACAGAACAACGATCCGAGCATTGATGAGTCGCCTCTCTACGACATCGCCATGATCAACCTGGGCCACTACCGGAACAGCGCTGATTACGAAGACAGTGTGTTCTGGTGCGGCCAGGCCCAGCCGTGGATCAGTGGGCTCGACGAGTCCTGGCGCGACTGGATGGAGAAAAACGGTATTTACGTTGGCTCCAGGGCCCCGATGATGCTGCCCGCTGGTGGCGCCTTCGGTTATGCGCAGCCCACGCCTAACACGCTGGTAAAGGAGGCCATGGCCGACAAAAACCAGATGATGATCGAGCTGGGCGCGCGGATGGTTGTGGCGTCACTAGCCACCAAGACCGCTACAGAGTCTCGCGGCGACCAGTCGGCATCGACATCAGTTCTTGCCGGGTGCGTGGCGAACGTCAGCGAAGCCTACACACGAGCCATCATGTGGTGCTGCACCTACATGGGCATCACCGACAATAAGGTCGCCTACCAGGTGAATCAGGAGTTCGTCGAACTCTCGGCTGATCCGCAGATGATCACGGCCTTGGTTGGCTTGTGGCAGAACGGCGGATTCGCCAAGGCGGACTTGCGGGCTTACCTGCGCAAGCTTGGGCTGATCGCACCAGAGCGTACTGATCAACAGATCGACGGCGAACTGGAAGAGCAGGGCGATGGCCTTGGGCTGGACGACGAGGACAAAGTAGATGGCAGTGAACCAGGCAGTACTTGACGCGACCATCCGGCACGCCGTCTTCCTCGAAAAACTCAAGGCAGGGGAAGTGGGCAAGTTCGCTCCTTTCGTCAAGGAGATTGACCGATCTATCCGTGAAAGGCTTACCCAATCGGACCTGACCGAGTACAACGTCAAGCGCCTTGAAGCGATGCTGAAGGAAGTAGATAGCCTACTGTTGGGCATCTTCGACCGTTACAGCGCGCAACTGAACCTCGACCTGGTGGATATCGCCAACTACGAGGCTGAGTTCGAGGCGACCAGCCTTGCCAGGTCGGCACCGGTTGGCGTTTCGCTGGATGTCGTCGCGCCGACGGCTGCCGCGATCCGCACAGCCGTGCTAACGAATCCTCTCAGCGTGCGCGGTACCGGCGGCGGGAAGCTGCTGAAGGCTTTCATCAAGGGCTGGACTAGCGCCGAGCGTGAGCGTGTCACCGGCACTATTCGGCAGGGTTTTTTCGAAGGCCAGACGAACTTCCAGATCATCCGAAACATCCGCGGTACGAAGGCTGCCGGGTACAAAGACGGCATCCTGGCCATCACCAACCGCAATGCCAGCACTATCGTGCACACCGCCATTCAACATGTATCGTCCCAGGCGCGGATGGCGGTGGCAAAGGCCAACACAGATATCGTCGAAGAGATCCAGATGGTGGCCACGCTGGACAGCAAGACCAGCCAGCAATGCCGCTCGATGGACAAGCGCAAGTTTCCGGTGGAGTCCGGCCCGAGGCCGCCGTTCCACCCGAATTGCCGTACCACCTTCATCCTACTGACGAAGCTCAGCGCAATGTTCGCCAAAGGCGCTACGCGGGCTTTCGTTGGTGCCAATGGAGGGCAGCAGGTCAATGCCGATCTGGATTACTACCACTGGCTCCAGCAGCAGCCGGCATCGTTCCAGGATGTGGCTATAGGGCCTGTACGGGGCAAGCTGTTCCGGGAGGGCGGGTTGACCGTCGAGCGCTTCGCCGAGCTGCAGCTTGACCGCAACTTTGCGCCGCTGACATTGAAACAGATGAAAAGCCTGGAGCCTCTCGCCTTCGAGCGCGCCGGGATTTAGCCGAACACACTTACTCAGCCGCCTCCGGGCGGTTTTTTATTGCCTGCAAAGCGGGCGAAACATACCCAAGGGGTGCATCAACGTGGCAGAAGAAAACGAAATCGACCTGCAAAACCCGGCAATCAAGGCCGCTATCGCGACTGCCGTTGAAGCATCTGTGTCTGGTCTCAAAACCAAGAACTCGGAGCTTCTGGGTAAGCTGAAGGAAACCTCCGGCAAGCTGACCCAGTTCGAAACCCAGTTTGAAGGTATCGACATCGACGCTGTGAAAGGTCTGCTCAGTCGTGCGGGCCAGGACGAGGAAACCAAGCTGCTGACGGAGGGCAAGGTGGACGAGGTGTTCAATCGCCGCACCGAGCGCCTACGCAGTGACTACGACAAGCAGATGAAGGCCATCACCGGCCGCGCCGAGAAGGCCGAGGCCTTCGCCGCCAAGTTCCAGGGCAAGGTCCTGGGTGACTCGGTGCGTGGCGCCGCCCTGAAGGCTGGTGCACTCCCCGAAGCAACTGACGACATCATCCTGCGCGCCAAGGGCGTGTTTACGCTGAACGAAGAGGGTGAAGCGGTCGCCGTTGACGAGAATGGCCAGCCCATCCTCGGCAAAGACGGCAAGTCCCCTCTGACCCCGCTCGAATGGGCGGAATCTTTGCGCGAAAGCGCTCCTCACCTGTGGCCTAGGGCTTCAGGGACACAAGCCCCGGGCGGGGGTGGCGGCCAGGCTGCATTCAAGCGCTCCGAAATGACTGCTGAGCAAAAGCGCGACTACCAGCGCAAGCACGGCCAAACCGCATTCCTCGCATTGCCCAAGTAAGGGGACAAACCCATGGCTACAACCGTAAACAGCGACCTGATCATCTACAACGATGAGGCGCAAACTGCATATCTGGAGCGTATTCAGGACAATCTGGACGTGTTCAATGCGTCGTCCAACGGCGCAATCGTTCTCGACAACGAACTGATCCAAGGTGACTTCCGCAAGCGTGCTTTCTACAAGCTCGGCGGTGGCCTGGAACACCGTGACGTGAACTCCGAAGCCAAAGTCAACGCCAAGAAAATCGGTGCAGGCGAGGCTGTAGGTGTGAAGGCCCCGTGGAAGTACGGCCCATACCAGACCACTGAAGAGGCATTTAAGCGCCGCGGTCGCCCGGTGGAAGAGTTCTCCCAGATCATCGGCGCCGACGTGGCCGACGCCACCATCGAAGGCTTCATCGAATACGCCACCGGCGCGTTGAAGGCTGCCATCGGCTCCAACGCTGGCATGGTGGTAACTGCCAACATCGAAACCGACGGCAAGAAGACTCTGACCCGCGGTATGCGCAAGTTCGGCGACAAATTCGGTCGCATTGCGCTGTGGGTCATGCACTCGTCTGCCTACTTCGACATCGTTGACGAAGCGATTGCGAACAAGGTCTACGAAGAGGCAGGCGTCGTGATCTACGGCGGCCTGCCCGGCACCCTGGGCAAGCCGGTACTGGTGACCGACAAGGCGCCGGTCGACGCGATCTTCGGCTTGCTGCCAAACGCCGTGGTGATCACCGAATCCCAGGCGCCAGGCTTCCGTTCGTACGAGGTGAACGACGAAGAGAACCTGGCTATCGGCTACCGCGCCGAGGGCACCGTCAACATCGACGTCCTGGGCTACAGCTGGAAAGAGTCTACCGGTGGCTCCAACCCAACCTTGGCCGCTGTTGGTTCGGCCGCCAACTGGGTCAAGCACTCGGACAGCAACAAGGTCACCGCCGGCGTGATGATCACCCTCACCACCACCCCACCAGTCGGCGGTTAACACCGACCTCAAGGCGCGGCCAGCAATGGCCGCCATGGAGATAATCATGGAACTCGTTTATAGCAACCAATTGGGTGACTTCGACCCCAACAAGCGCTACCGCAATCCCGATCTGTTCCGCGCAGTGGAGCGTGGCGTGACAAAGGTCGTTATTGTGGGCGATTACCCTGAGATCAAATCCGCGTATGACGCTGCCGAGATTGAGGTCGAGGTACAGATCCGCAAAACTCCGGTTACGTCCGCCGCCGGTAAGGAAAAAACCGCGAAGGACAAAGTGGCCTCCGGTAAGGAAAAAACCGGTAAAACCGTGCTGACCGGTGGCACTAACGGGACCCTCAAGGATGGCACGAAGGATGAGTCGGTCTACATTCCGAAGCTGGAATCGAACGACCAGTGGATCATCATCACCCGCGACGGTGTACGCTTTGGCGAGTTCGTCGGCACTGCCGATGAGGCGAAGGCCGAGGCTGACCGCCTGAACGAAATCAAGGAGTAATCATGCTCATCATCGAGGACGGCACCGGCAAGCCTGACGCTGAAAGCTACGCGAGCGCCGAGGACCTGGCCCTGTATGCCGTGAAATTCGGCACGGTCATCCCTGCGGGCGCTCCCGCGCAAGAGGCGTTGCTTCGCCGGGCCGCCTTGGTGATGGATGGCATGACCTGGAAGGGTCGCAAGTCGAATAGCGAGCAGGCCCTGTCCTGGCCGCGCAGGGAAGTGCTGCTGGATCGCGAGATCAAGCCGGACAACTATCTGCCAGCGCGCATTCAGTACGGGCAGATGGCCCTGGCCGCCGAGATACATCAGGACGACATCGACCCAATCGACAAGCGCAAGGGGGCTGTGACACTTGAGCGCGTCGAGGGCGCGGTCACTCGCGAGTACGCGACGATCTCCAACACAAGCAATCGGCTATTGCCTGCTGCGCCGGATCGTCCGAGCGCCACGCAGTTTGCGGACTACCTACAAAAGCGCGGGCTGTTCGCAGTGCGCGCTTAGCAGCAACGGAGACCACCATGGCTACCTTCTACGACGAAATGGCCGTGATGGCTCTGGAGATGATCACAGAGTTCGGCCAGGCCGTGACCATCAGCAAGACGGAGCCGGGCGAGTACGACCCGAACATCGGCGGCGAAGCTCCTGGTGCCTCCGTCGAGCAGATTGCCCAAGGCATCCTGCTTGACTTCACTGGTCAAGAATTCCAAAACAACAGCCTCATTCTGCAGGGCGACAAGAAGCTCAAGATCGCGGCGCAGGGCTTGGCCTGGGTGCCGGGTCTGCTCGACAAAGTAGCGGTCCAGGGCCGCAGCTGGTCAATCGTTCCGCCACTGAAAGAGATTAATCCAGCCGGTACGCCGATCCTGTATGAGTTGCAGGTGCGGTCGTGAGCCGGGCAGGCGCCGGACAGTCCGGCAGTTTTGCGCTCAGCTTGGCCGAGTTCGCCGCTCAGGCCGGCGAGACCATCGACGCCAGCGTGCGCGAGATCATCATCGAGGTCGGCAGCAGCCTGATTCGCATGTCGCCCGTGGGCAACCCGGAGATCTGGGCGCAGAACGCAGTGGCGACTCAGTACAACAAGGCCGTCGACGATCACAACGGCGCATTGCGCAGTGATCCGGCCAACCTTACCAAGGGCGGCAGGCTGAAGAAGGGCCGCAAGCTCAACGACGGCATGGACATCAAGGCGCCCGAGGGATACGTCGGTGGACGCTTCCGTGCCAACTGGCACATCTCACTGGGCGTGGTCGAAAGCGTCACCTTCGATGAGGTGGACCCAAGCGGTGCTGAGACCACTGCCGCGCTGGTCGCCGCAATGAGCGACTTCACCGCAGGCCAGATGGCCTACATCATCAACAACTTGCCTTATGCAATCCCGCTGGAGTTCGGCCATTCCACCCAGGCCCCCGGCGGCATGGTTCGGGTAACCGTGGCTCGCTTCCAGCAGATAGTGCTGGAGGCCATCAGGAACAACCAGGTATGAGTCACGCAATCATCGCCTCGATCTACGAGGCCAAGCTGATCGCCTGGAACGCTGGCAGGGACGAGAAGCTCAAGATCGTTTTCGAGAACACGGCTTACACGCCGGGGGAGGGGGAGACATATCTTCGAGCTTTCACTATCCCGGGCGACACCGCGAGCAACACGCTCGGCGGTGATCACCGGCTGTATACCGGAGTGTTTCAGGTCAGCATCATCGCGCCGGCGGGTACCGGGAAGGCCAAGACGAACCCAATTGCCGCCGAACTCATCGCGCTATTCCCGCTGTATGTGCGCGACGTGAAGAACGGTTTCGTGGTGACGCCTATGACGCCTGTAGATGTTGGTCCAGGCATTACTGGCGACTCAACCTATACCGTGCCGCTCTCGTTTACCTACCGGTCCGACACCACGCCATAACCCGCCCGTTGGGCAAATCCTGAACCCGCTAAGTGCGGGTTTTGTCATTTATGCAAAGAGGAAAACCCATGTCTGTCTATTTCCCCAACGGGGCAACGCTTTCGATCTCCAGCGGGTTCGCCGCCGCCAAGCTGATTTCCGCAATCAGCAACGCAAACCCGGGTGTCGCTACCAGCGCGGCGAACGGTTTTGCCAATGGCGATATTCTGCTGATCACCTCCGGCTGGGAGGACATCAACGAGCGCGCCGTGCGTGTATCCAACGCTGCCGCCGGCGCATTTACCCTGGAAGGCATCGACACATCCAATGTTGCTTTCTTTCCGGACGGCATCAGCGGCGGCACCGCCAAGAAAGTTACCGGCTGGGTAGCCGTCAACCAAGTGATCGGCAACTCCATGTCCGGTGGCGAGCAGCAGTACTGGACTTATGCGCCGCTCGAGGCTCGTCGCGACAAGCAGATCCCGACCACCAAAAACGCACAGGCTTTCGCCTTCCAATTGGCTGACGATGACAGCCTGGCTTGGTACGAAGAGCTCGATAAGGCTGACCGCGAGAAGGAAGTCCGCATCCTGCGTATGTCGCTGCCCAACGGCAAAACGATCTACTACGCTGGCTACGCATCGTTCAACAAGACGCCGACGCTGGTGCGTAACGAAGGCGCTGCTGTCTCCTTCGGGTTCACCATCAACGCGGAAATCACTGCGTATCGCGCGCCAGTTGCTGCTGGCGGCGGAGCTTAATCATGGCGAAATTCAAGATTGCCCAGGCACCGACGTTTCTGGGCGCGGTGATGATACCCGTCGTTGGTCAGGAGCCAGTGAAGGTTCAATTCACGTTCAAGTATCGAAACCGTATCGAATTGGCAGCCCTGTTCGATGAGTGGAATCAGCGGCGCGAGGACGGCCAAGAGCGCTTTGGTGAAAAACCAACGGTATCGGAAATTATTGCCGTAGATACCGAAAACCAGATGCAGCAAATCAAGGATCTGGTCGTAGGCTGGGAGTTCGAGGACAAGTTCGATGACGAGAGCATCAAGGCCTTGGTGACTTCGTGTCATGGGACGACCGAGGCCGTCGTGGATGCGTACCAGGCAGCTTTCGCTAAGGCTCGCACGGGAAACTGATCCGCGCCGCCCGCGCCCTGTATGAATCCCCGCCGGATGCCGAGCAGATCGCGGCTTTCGGCTGGGACGCAGAGGACATGGAAGAAGAATTCGAGGTTTGGCCGTGCCTTTGGTCTGCCTTCCTCCTATTCAACCGGATGTCCACCCAGTGGCGAGCAGGCGCCGGCGGCGCGATTGGCCTCGACTACAGCAGCATCCGCGACGTGGCCGGTTTTCTCGGCATTAAGAAAAAGAAACTTGCTGAAATCTTCCCTGACCTTCAGGTGCTGGAAGGCGAAGCCCTGCGCGTCATGGCGGAGGAAAGGGAAAACAGCCCGTAACCACGGGCACTTATTCAAGGTGAGTCGATGAACATTGCAGAACTCGGCGTGAAGATCGACTCGGCCGATGCAATCCAGGCGAAAACGAGCCTGGATGAAATGGCGAAGGCTGGCGGCCGGGCCGAGCAGTCCGCCGTTTCGCTGATGAACGAAATGCAGGCCCTGGAAAAGTCGCTGTCCACCAGCGCCAAAACCACCCAGGACCTGGCTAAGCAGCGTGAAGCGCTAACCAAGCTGACCAAGACCGGCGCCTATGGCGAGGCCGAAGCGGCGAAGATATCCGCTCAGCTCGATAAGCAGCAGGTGGCCCTGGCCAAGTCTGCGATGGATGAGCAGAAAGCCTTGAACAGCTTGCTAGGGGCGATTGACCCGGCCCGCGCTGCACTGGCAAAGCTGGATACGCAGGTCGAGCAACTGGGCAAGCATCTCGACGAGGGTCGAATCAGCCAGGACCAGTACAACAGCGCCCTGGCCAAGATCGACAAGGATTACGGAAAGCTCGAAAAGACCACCACCGGCTTCGACAAGCTGCGTCTCGGCACACGCCAGGCACAGGAAAATGTCGTACAACTTGGGAACGCCCTGTCGTCGGGTGACTGGGGCAGCGGTGTGCGCGCCGTGGCTCAGTTGGGCGCAGGAGCCGGTGCAGGTGCTGCGGGGTTGCTTGCCATCCTGGCACCTCTGGCCCTGGCTACCGCAGCCGTGGGCGGCCTGGCGTACGCCTACCACAAAGGAAGCGAAGAGCAGGACAGCTACAACAAGTCGCTGATCCTAACCGGCAACTACGCTGGCGTGAGTGCCGGACAACTGGGCGACATGGCGCGTCAGGTCGGTGCTACCGTCGGGACCACCGGCCAGGCCGCTGCGGTACTGGCGATGCTGGCGGATAACGGCAAGATCGCTGGCGAGAGTTTTGCGGGCATCACCCAGGCCACCGTTTCGATGCAGGAGGCGACCGGTAAAGCCGTCAGCGAGACGGTCGCCGAGTTCGTGAAGCTTGCCGATGATCCAGTTAAGGCTTCCGCTGCCCTGAATGAGCAGTATCACTATCTGACGGCTTCGGTTTATTCGCAGATCACCGCACTGGAAGAGCAGGGCGACCACGCTGGCGCGGTAAAGTTGGCGACCGAGCAGTACGCCGACGCGATAAATGAACGCACTCCGAAGATTCTGGAGAGCCTGAGTTTCTGGGAGAAAGGCTACAACGCAGTTGCTCGTGCGGCTGATGGCCTCAAGAACATTGGCCGTCCAGACATCGGCGCCGAT
This sequence comes from Pseudomonas rhodesiae, assembly GCF_013285305.1. Taxonomy (NCBI): domain Bacteria; kingdom Pseudomonadati; phylum Pseudomonadota; class Gammaproteobacteria; order Pseudomonadales; family Pseudomonadaceae; genus Pseudomonas; species Pseudomonas rhodesiae. Next base: position 2,903,113 of record NZ_CP054205.1, read on the forward strand.
ATCGAGCAGGCTCGTCGAGACCTGGCGAGCGCGCAGTCGGGCGACGTTGGCTTTTTCCAAAACAAGCAGGAGATGATTGAGCTCTATCAGAATCGCTTGAACATGCTTGAGGACCAGAAATCCGCACAGGCTGAGATCGCAAAGCTTGAAGGCGATCAAGCGAAGGCCCAGCAAGCCGCCATCACCTCTATGCAAAAGGTTGACGCGCTCACCAAGTCCTCATGGACGAATGAGCAGAAGCGCACCGAGGCGATCAAGGATTACAAAAAGCAGCTAGACGATATCCGCAAGATAGCGCCGAACGACCCACGCCTGGCGCAGGCGACGGTCGACAAGAACATCGCCAACATCAACGACAAGTTCAAAGACCCGAAAGCCGCTGGTACCCAGGTCGATCTGACCAGCTTCAACAACGCCAAGAATGACCTGGCGGCCATCACCGACACGTACAAAAATTACCAGAAGGAACTGGGGGCATTACAGAAGTCTGGTCTGCTTTCCGAAGAAGACTACGTGCTGCGGCGCCAGGCTCTGATCGGAAATGAGTTGGATCAGGTCACGACAGCCTACGAGGCTGAGATTGCCGCACTGGAAGCGGCCAAGGGGAAGAAGTCCACGTCGGCTGCGCAAAGCATCCAACTTGACCAGAAGATTGCTGACGCGCGCGCAGGCATGGTCAAGGCGCAGAAGGATGCCGACAGTCAGCTTGAGGTGTTGGCCACCAACGAGACCGGACGCCTGGCCAAGCAGGAACGGTCAATCACCACCTACGTACAGGCGCTGGCTCAGCAACAGCGAGCCTTGGAGCTTGCGGGCCAGCGCGCAGTGCTAGGCGTGGGGCAGGGTGACCGCCAGAAGGCGCTCAGCGGCGAACTGAACAGCCAGCAGGACCGGTTTGCTCAGCAGTCGCTGGAGCTTGCCAACCAGAAATCCGATCCATCGCGGAACATGTCGGAGGAAGAGTTTAAGCGCAAATCGCAGGCGCTCGCCGACGCGAACAAGGCCGCGACGGACCAGATCCGGCAGAACTACGCGGATGTGGAGAACGCCCAGGGCGATTGGACGAAGGGCGCAACGGCAGCCTGGGATAACTACCTGGATTCGGCGCGCAACATCGCCGGGCAAACCAAAAGCCTGTTCGGCAACGCCTTCAGTTCCATGGAGGATTCCATCATCAACTTTGCCATGACCGGTAAGGCATCGTTCTCGGACTTCGCCAAATCGGTCCTGGCGGACATGGCGCGCATTGCGACACGGCAAGCAAGTTCGGCACTGCTTGGCAGTCTGGTTGGCGCGGCGGCGAGTTACTTCGGTGGCAGCGCGGCCGGCGGCGGCAATGGCATGGCTGCCGGGTCTGCTGGCGCCACATCGTCAAACCTCGGGGCATCATCTGCCGGATACTCCAGCACCTACTTCCCGCAAGCCAAGGGCGGCGCGTGGTCGAGCGGTGTGCAGATGTTCGCCGACGGCGGTGCGTTCACGAACTCCATCGTCAGCAAGCCCACGGCGTTCGGGATGGCCAATGGCAAAACCGGCGTCATGGGTGAAGCTGGTGAGGAGGCAATCATGCCGCTGACCCGGACGTCGAGCGGCAAGCTTGGGGTTATGGCAATAGGCGGCGGTGGGGCTGGCGTAACGCAGATCAATGTCGAAGTGCATATCGATGGCGACGGCAACGCTACCTCCTCGGCTGATGCACCTGGCTATGACCTCTTCGGCAAGGAGCTGGCGACGTTCGTAGAGCAGAAGTACCAGGAACTGCGGAGCAGGGACATGCGCCAGGGCGGCGTCATCAACAACGCAATCAAGGGGCGATGATGGCTATCGAACGATTTACCTGGGCGACGGAGAAAGGCGCGGAGGGCGATATTGCCCAGCGCGTCCGCTCCAAGAAGTTCGGAGATGGCTACGAGCAGTCGGTCGAGGATGGCCTCAACAACCGATCGCAATCCTGGCCGGTGACCTTCACAGGTTTGAAGGGGCGCATCAAGGAGATCATGGCGTTCCTCGACCGGCATAAAGGGGCGAAGGGGTTCCTCTGGGAGCCGCCCCTGGGTGAGCTTGGCCTCTACAAGTGCAACGGCTACAAGCCAGTGCACCGCGGCGGCCAGGTATACGCCATCACTGCGACTTTCCAGCAAACCTTCCATCCCTGAGATAACCGCACATGGCATTGATCACGGACATCCAGAAACTGGAGCCCGGCGGCGAGATTCGCCTGTTCGAAATTGACGGTACCGAATACGGCGCCGATTACTTGCGCTTCCACGGTCACGCTATCCCGCACACGCCAGAGGAATTGCTGGCCTACGAGGGCTCCGAAGAGGACCTGCCCGCCAAGTCGATTATCTGGCAAGGTGAGGAGTACGCGGCCTGGCCGGTGCAGATTGAGGGTATTTCCTCAAGCAGCGATGGCACCGCCTCTCGGCCGACTTTTGCCGCCGGCAACGTCAACGGGCGCGTCACGGCGCTGTGCCTGGCTTTCGAGGACATGCTCAAGTTCAAGCTCACGGTCCGCGAGACCCTGGCCCAGTACCTGGACGCAGCCAACTTCCCCGAGGGCAACCCAACAGCCGACCCGGCGCAGGAGGCGCTGGAGATCTGGTACATCGACCAGAAAACCAGCGAGGACGGTGAGGCGGTGGTCTGGGAGCTGTCCTCCCCGGGCGAGATCGATAACCACGGCCTGCCCGGGCGGCAGATGACCACGTTCTGCCACTGGGCCATGACCAATGGTTACCGGGGGCCGGACTGCGGCTACACCGGCGCGGCCATGTTCGACGATGAGGACAACCCCACGGATGACCCGGCCAAGGATCAGTGCAAAGGCTGTCTGTCGTCGTGCAAATTGCGCTTCGGCGAGAACAACGAACTGTCCTTCGGTGGATTTCCTGCCGTTTCCCTCATAGCCCGGAGCTGACCATGCGCAAGCACATCATTGCGTCCATCCAGGCGCACGCGGCGGCGGAATATCCGCGCGAGTGCTGCGGCCTGCTGCTGGCCGTCGGCAGAGCGCAGAAGTATTTCCCGTGCCCGAACATCGCCACGGATCCGAACGAAGAGTTCAGGCTCGATCCCGAGGACTACGCCGCGGCGGAAGACTTGGGCGAAGTGATCGGCATCGTTCACTCGCATCCGGACGCCACCAGCAGGCCGTCACCGCATGACTTGGCCATGTGCGAGGCCACGGCGTTGCCCTGGCACATTTTGTCGTGGCCCGAAGGCGACATGCGCACGATCACGCCAACGGGCAGCACGCCGCTGCTCAAGCGCCCGTTCGTGCACGGCGCCTGGGACTGCTGGCAGGTTTGCGCTGATTGGTATGCCCGCGAGTGGGGCCTGGAATTCGAAGCCTTCCAGCGCACCGATGGCTGGTGGGAGAGCGCGGAGAACGCGAGCCTGTACGAGCAGAACTACGAGGCGGCCGGATTTGTACGCGTCGACCGACCGCAACGCGGCGACATGATCGTCATGCAGGTTGGCCGCACCGTTCACCCGAACCATGCCGGGATTTACCTGGGCACTGATCCGGCACTACCTAACGAAGAGTCGGGCGCATTCGGCCCGGGCCCGTTCCTGCTGCATCACCTATACGGCAGGCCGTCCGAGATCATCGTCTACGGCGGGCCTTGGCATGACCGTACACGATTGATCCTTAGGCACCGAAATAAGATAGAGTCATGATTCGAGGATGAATATCTTTACGCGTCACTTGGCTTCATAGCTGCGCATCGTCTAACTTGCGTTGCAAGGGCAGCCACAATCGCGCTGTTTTCGGAACCATCTGAGTTTTTTGATTGCTTTATATAGTTGTCGTAAATACCATCATCAAGGTATGCAAGCGCTTGGATTTTGAGCTTTGATGTTAATCTAGATGCATTGGCCTGAATCTCGATATTCCTGTCTTTTGAGGTAATTACAGCATCACCGAGTTCCTTGTATAGCGATTTCGCTTCATTGCAATATTGAGTGCGAACTTCGAGAGTTCTAGTTCTTAAGAAAATATCCTTTTCCTGATCGGATTTTACACGCTCTAATGCGATCAAATTATCCTGTTTCAGCTTCTCCACAGAAAGTAAGTGCTCTTGTTTTGTATTTTCCAAATCCGTATTGGATTTGTTGTTCGAGTATGTTGAATATCCAGTAGCCAAAGAGGTTGCGACTACAGACACGATTGCTACCCAATTCGAATTGCTCATTATTTACTCTGCATCCATGGAGTGAAAAAGGAGCGCATGATAGCTAATGGCTATATTTAGTGCACGTGTTCGAATCCATTCCGTTGCGAGTGGATTTTTCTTTCTGGGGCTGAGTGCTACAGTCCCGCCAAACCAAAGAGGGAACGACATGCGGATTTTGATAGCTGCGGTAGCGGTAGTGGTGCTGGCGGGGTGTATGGCACCAACCATGAACGAGGCTCGCCAGTCTGGCCCGTACAAGGTTCTCGCTTCCAAAAAAACGGACGCCGCGCTGGCTAAATGCGTCCAGTACGAATGGCAGAACCAGACGATCTTCGGCGGCACGCCTGGCGCAACCCTTCAGCCTGGCCGCGACACCGGATACACGGTATTCACCGAAGGGTCGCAGTATTTCGTTGACATCCAGCCTAAAGGCTCGGGAGCCGAAGCGAAGTATTACGTGGTAGTCGGGAACTGGATCGCCGATAAGCGATTGGCCGCGCTGCAAGGCTGCCTATAGTCCGCACCACTTCCATCAGCTCGCTTCGGCGGGCTTTTTTATTGTCCGGAGAAAAGTCAATGGCAGCACTCGCCATCAATTATCAGCCCATGACCACGATCCTGCTTTACGGTCAACTTCGACAGTTTGGCCGGTCTTTCCGCATGGCTGTGAATTCGCCCGCAGAGGCGATAAAGGCGCTGTGCGTGCAGATCCCCGGATTTGAACGCTTCCTGTCGAACGCCAAATCACGAGGGATTGAGTTTGCCGTATTCCGAGGAAAGACGAACCTGGCAGAAAAGGAGCTTGGGTTTGCGGGCGGCGGCGATATTCGAATTGCCCCGATCATCACCGGTAGTAAGCGCGGCGGAGCGCTGCAAACCATCATCGGCGCTGTACTGATTGTTGTCGGTCTTGTCATCACCGGCGGCACGTTCGGCGCCGGTGCGCCCTTCGGGTCCGCTCTGATCATGATGGGCGGATCGATGGTGCTGGGCGGCGTAATCCAGATGCTCAGCCCCCAGGCCGGCGGACTCAAGACCAGCGCCGCGCCGGAGAACACGCCCGGCTATGCGTTCGGCAGCGCCAAGAACACCACGGCCTCCGGCAATCCTGTCTCGCTTTGCGCAGGCCGCCGGCGATGGGGGGGCGCAATTATTAGCGCGGCCATCTATGCCGAAGATCAGTTGTAGTCTATATTCTGACGCTCTGAATAGCGCTAAGAAATGGAGTTTTTATGGCGACGTTAGGTGTGGTAATTAAACTTGATGACGAAAAAAATCTTTCAAAAGTTTTTGAAGGTTTTTGTTTCCAGTATTTTGATGAGGGGTTTCTAGAGCATCATCCATCTAAGTTTAAGTATGTTGCTTTTGTTGTTGGTAATTCGATTCGAGCAGTTGCAAAAATCGATGAAATTACAATTAGCGCTGAAGAGCCGAGCTTCGCAGGGTTTCGATTTTCTGAAATTGTTAAGAAGAGCTACATAAGTTCCGTCCAAGTGCCAGGGGCTAAGTGGCTTAACGAATATAACAAACAAGATTTCGAAGATCTTTTTATAGGGCGGGATAACGTTTTAGCACGACCGGAGCCCCTTAAAGAATCAATAGATATGAAGACTGTTATTTCTCAGCTGGCGGATGCGTATGGTGTTGCGACACGAAATATACAGATAACAATAACTGGTTGAATCTTTCAAATAAAACCGCCCTCGGGCGGTTTTTTTACGTCTGGAGAAAAGCATGGGCGCAGCACGCAAGATCGATGTTTATGGCGCCAAGGGCGGTTCCGAGAAACCTAAAACCCCCACCGAGGCCGCTGACAGCCTGCGCTCTGTCGCCATTGCGAAAATGCTTATTGCCCTGGGTGAGGGCGAGTTTGATGGTGTGCCCACTGCCAAGGACATTTTTCTCGACAATACGCCGCTGCAAGACCCGCAGGGGAACATGAATTTCCCGAACGTGAAGTGGGAATGGCGCAGCGGAGCAGTGGATCAGACCTATATCCAGGGCATTCCGTCGATCGAGAACGAGACCACGATCAGTACCGAGCTGCGCAGTGGTACGCCCTGGGTTCGGGCTATCAGCAACACTCAGCTTTCGGCCATTCGTGTGCGCTTCGCGTGGCCCGCGCTGCAGTCCGTGGATGCCAGCGGCAATATCAATGGGTACCGTATCGAATATAAGGTTGAGCTGGCTACTGATGGCGGTGCCTATCAGCAGGTGCTGAGCGAAGCCGTGGATGGGAAGACCACCAGTGTCTACGAGCGCACCCGCCGCATTGACCTTCCGAAGGCGACGTCCGGTTGGTTGATGCGTATTACTCGACTGACTGCAAACCAGAACAACAACAAAATCTCCGACACCATGCAGATTGCCGGTTTCACCGAGGTAATCGACGCGAAGATTCGGTACCCGAATACCGCGCTGCTTTACATCGAGTTTTCAGCTGAGCAGTTCCGCAGCATCCCTGCAGTGACGATCGAATGCGATGGCCGGAAATGGCAAGTACCGAGCAACTATGACACTAGGTCGCGCACCTACACAGGCGTTTGGGACGGAACGTTCAAAGAAGCCTGGACCGACAACCCCGTTTGGCACACTTACGGCATCACCACGAACGACCGTTTCGGCCTGGGCCGTCGTATCAAGCCCTGGATGGTGGACAGGTGGGAGCTGTACCGCATCTCGCAGTATTGCGATCAACTGGTGCCGGACGGTAAGGGTGGCCAGGAGCCGCGCTTCATCTGCAACCTGAATCTTCAGAGCAAGGCTGACGCTTGGTCGCTGCTGCGCGACATCTCGACGATTTACCGGGGCATGACTTATTGGGCCCAGGGCCAGGTGTTCACGCTTGCGGATATGCCGCGCGCTACGGACTTCGACTTCGCCTACACACGAGCGAACGTCATCGATGGCAAGTTCACCTATTCCAGTGCGTCGGAGCGCACCCGTTACACACGGGCTCTGGTCAGCTACGACAACCCGCTGAATAACTATGACACCGACGTCACCTCCGTTACGGACCACAAGCTGCAGCGCCGCTACGGCGACAATCCCCTGGAGATCAGTGCGATCGGTTGCGACCGTGAGTCGGAGGCCCAGCGCCGCGGTAAGTGGGCGCTGCTTACCAACTCCAAGGACCGGGCCGTTACCTTCAAGGTCGGTCTGGACGGGCGTATCCCGCTGCCTGGCTACGTAATTCCTATCGCGGACGAACTGCTGGCGGGGCGCCCCGTGGGTGGGCGTATCTCAGCAGTGAATGGCAAGGTCATCACGCTTGACCGCGACACCCAAGCCAAGCCAGGCGACCGTCTTATCCTCAACCTGCCCGACGGCAAGTGCGAGGGCCGCACCGTGCAGCTGGTCAGTGGCCGGCAGGTCACCGTGACCGTGGCTTATTCCGTGCCGCCTGAGCGCGAACTGGTGTGGGCGCTGGATGCTGACGACCTGGCCATCCCGCTTTATCGCGTGGTCAGCGTAGCGCGGCCGGAGCCAGGCGTGTTTGAAATCTCGGCGGTGCAGTACGACCCGAGCAAGTTCGCTCACATTGACACCGGGGCGCGGCTTGAAGAACGGCCGATCAGCGTTGTGCCTATCACCGTAGTACCTGCGCCGGCGAGCGTCGACATCACGGCGAGCTACTCTGTGGATCAGGGCCTGGCCATCAGTACCATGAACATCTCGTGGCCGGCTGTCACCGGTGCCGTCGCGTACGACGTGGAGTGGCGCAAGGACAACGGCAACTGGATCAAGGTGCAGCGCACGGGCTCAACTAGCGTCGACGTTACCGGCATTTACTCGGGCGCCTATCTAGCTCGCGTGCGGTCGGTCAGCGCCTTCGAGATCTCCTCGATCTGGAAGAACTCCAACCTAACCAATCTGGAAGGAAAGGTCGGGTTGCCGCCGGCGGTGGCGTTCCTGACCACCACCAGCCTAGTTTATGGCATCGGTATCCAGTGGGGATTCCCACCAGGTGCCGAAGACACCCAGCGGACGGAACTCTGGTACAGCTCGTCGCCGGACCTAACCACTGCGGAGAAGCTGAGCGACTTCAGCTACCCGCAAGCCAAGCACGAAATGCAGAATATCTTGGCAGGGGCGAGCTTCTACTTCTGGGCTCGCCTGGTGGACCGTACCGGCAACCTCGGACCTTTCTGGCCGATCCCGGGCGCCGTGAATGGCCGGGCCAGTTCTGATCAGACGGAGTACGACAAGTACTTCGCCGAGAAGATTGGCAAGGGTGCGCTCTACCAGAGCCTGCGAGAAGAAATCGATCTGATTACTGGTGATGGGCCGGGCTCGGTCAACGACCGTTTGGAGAAAGCCAAGCAGGAGTTGGAGAACCTGATCTCTGAAGTGGTGGATGCACTGGAGTACGTTCCAACAAAGACCTACGCCAAGGGCGATATGGTCCGGGTGGGCCAGCAGCTATTCCAGGCGACCAAGGCGGTACCGGTCGACACCATACCGCCTAACGCCAACTACTGGTTCAACCTAGGCACCGTCGCCGAAACGAATGCGGCGATGGCGCTGGAGATCAGCCAGAACAAGGCGGCCATCGAAGAGGTGGACGGCAAGGTCACCGCCACCGCCGAGCGCTTAGAAGGCGTCTATGCACTGGTGAAATCTGATTCCGCAGGCTCGGAGCAGGGCAGTGCGGGTGATGACACCGCCTCGGCCGGGGCCTGGTCGCTGATGTCCGCAATTGCCGAGCGGGATTTTGCCCAGTCGCAGCGTACGGATATTGTCGAAGCCAAGGTCCAAGAGAACACAGCCAGCATTCTGGATGTATCCAAAACGGCAGCGAGCGCTACGTCTGCTCTGGCAGAGCGAGTTACCACCATTGGGGCCAAGGTCAGCAGTAACGAGGCAGCTTTCAAGCAGGAAACCTCCGCGCTAGCAGACGCTGATAAGGCATTGGCTCAGAAGATTGAAACCGTGCAAGCGTCATCCGGCGAGAACGCGGCGGCAATTCAGGTGGTTAGCAAGGCGCAGGCCACCACTGACGGGAAGGTTTCGTCGATGGTTACGTTTAAGGCCCAAACCACCGCTGGAGGAAAGACGGTCGCCTCCGGCTTCGCGTTTGGCTCAGATGGCGAGCAGTCGGAGTTTCTGATTTTTGCGCAGCGTTTTGCAGTAGTCGACGAGGTTAGCGGACAGCTCATTCCAATGTTTGTTGTTCAGGGGAATCAGGTGGTCCTGAATCAGGCTGTAATCAGCGCAGCGTTCATCCAACAAATCATATTGGGGATGACGCTGCGTTCTGAAGCGGTCGACTCTAATGGGAATCCGTTAATCGAGCTGGATATGAAATCGGGGAGATTTTCGCTACGTGGTAGCAAAGATGGCAACTCTTCGCTGCTTGATAATAATGGGTTGAAATTCATTTATTCCAACGGTGTTGTTGGTGTTGACTTGAGTCTTTGAAATGGTCGGATTAATTATCAGAGATCGAGATACCGGTGTGACTAAAGTTGATATGACCATGTTTATCAGTCAGACGGTCGGTAGCATTGACACCAACGGGCAAAACGGAGCAATTCAGATTCCTGCGCCACCAGTTGGTCGAACCTCGTTTTTTACGGTTTCGCCGCTGGTGGATTTACAAGTTGAGAAGGGAAAGAGGCCGGGAGTGATTCTAAATGGAACATCTCTTTCCTGGGCATATTCCTACAATACGGCAGGATGGGGGTTTTTCTCAGCTAATTGTCGAATTTACTACGGGTATTATTAATGTCTGATGGTAGATTAATTGTAAGGCAGTCGGGTGGGGCGCTTCTTTATGACACCGGAAAAATAAGTTACGGTCTGGTGAAGAGCGGAAATCTTGCATTTAATGGAAACTGGAGGCGGTTGGTTCTCAGAGGCATAAACGTAGACCCTAACCTTGGCAGCAGTTGGAGAGACGCTGGTGTTCCCGGGGATGATCAGTACGGATTTACACTTGATAATCCTCAATCCCCCATCGTTTTCCTTGTTGGTAAGGGGGTTGCTACTGGGGTCGCCGTCTCCGGGAACACAAAAACTTATCTGTATGCCGGGGCTAACGCTGCAACCAAGTATTATTGTTTTGATTTGATGCGAAATGATGGTCTGCCTGGACCATGGCTAAAGACGAAGAGCGAAGAGTCAGGCGGTATAACGTTTAACTCAAACCAAAATCCTATGAATGTCGTTGCATCCATACGCGCACCTGGCCCAGGTCCGCTGGATCGTTTTGGAAGGCCGGTGTTCACTTACGTGGGCGGGCGTAATGAACGTATCGCTTTTCAATCGACCGCAGGGTCGGCAATTGTTCATAGCGTGGTAAACGTAGATATAGGCGCCGGAGTCGAATACGCCGCGTTTCTTCCGTGGAATAGGTCATGCGGGATAGTTGATCCGAACACTATTTCCTCTGGATATACGACTACATACGGAATGGCCGAGGGTGCCTTCGGAAGAGTGGGTGGCATTTCTTTCTTTTTCGCGCCCCCGGGAAGGACAACTACACAAGATTGGCCAGCGCAAAGCACGACGGCAACATACTCCTATCACAGCCTTCCTACAGATAGGTTTCCGTCAGCGCTGGTGATAAAGACGGCGGGATTGCCGTTTCCATTTAACTGAAGTTGCGCGAAATACCGAACCTGCTACGAGCAGTTTTTTCGCCTGGAGAAAGCCATGGCAAGACAAGAAATTATTCTCGGTACGCCGCCTTTAGGTCTTGGAGGCGACACGCCGCGCGTTGCGAACTCAAAGATAAATGCAATGACCTCGGAACTCTACCAGGGCATTGGCACACCTACTTCGCCTCTTCCGGTTTCAAAAGGTGGGACTGGCGGTAATTCGCAAGCCACTGCACAAGCAGGTTTAGGTTTGGTGCCAGCAGCCGTAACTGCAACGGCTTCGGATTACCCCAGTGGTATTTTGAAAACCGGTCACGCTGGATGGAATGGCGGCGCAGCTATCGTGATTGGGAACGGCGCCAACTGCGATACGCTAGTCAACGCATTTTTGTACGCCTTGAACGGTACTTTTACTAATGGGCCTCCATCGTTTGGGTCTGCTGCTTTTTTCTTGCGGGTTTCCGTGCACGGTGTCGGGTACGAATCTCAAGAGGCTTTCGGTATTACCCATGGCGGACGCGCCGAACGTCGTAGGATTAACGGCGTCTGGCAGCCATGGTCAAACATTTACAACGGAGTGAACGCAACACTTGATCCCAGCGGCACTGGCGGCGGATTGATGTCCTCCGCGATATTCGGTAACTACCTAGTAAGCAAATACGCAAACGGTGAAATGAATATCAGAGGGGTCGCGCCGATGACCTCGAACTTTACAGTCGGTGAAATCAGAGTCGTGACTGTCGCCCTTCCGGTGACATTAGTAAATAGCGGCCTTGGATACCTCTATAAGTCAACAACTAATGCTCAGCCACAACAAACTTACGACTTCTACGGGGTTATTGCAGAATATATGTCCGACGCGAATACGGCGGCTTTCGTTATCAGAAACGGAGGGACGGCTCAAGCTTTCGTGCCTACCATTAATGTTTGGGGGCGCTGGAAATGAAAATTACATTATTTCCTTTTCTGTCCGATTGGCCGCTTGAAGCTTCTGTGTCCGGGGATGTTATTACGATCAACGGAGAAGCCATCGATTTGTCCGGCATACCGGACGGATACCGCTTACCAGCATCCGCAGTTGAGAATAAATTCTTTCTCACTGGCTCAAGCGATTATGTAGAAAGGATCGGTAAGACTCTTCATTTTTCTTTGAAGCTTCCGTTAAGTATGGAGAGCCCCAACGAATATCGTAGTCCACCAGAACCTATCATTATTGATGCGCGCAGTGGTCCGGTGAAGTTTCCCGACACCTCGCCTGTAGTGATCCCTGCAACAGAACTTCCTGATATCCGAGAAGGAAAAGAAAATGGTGGACTTGAGCAAGCTTGAACCGATTAAAACGGCGCAAGACATAACGGATGAATTGAGCCTGGGTCAGGCTCGGGCGTACCTGAGCCAGACCAACTGGCATGCCTTCGCTCTGCTTGAGGATGGCACACCGATTCCGGACGGCATCAAAGAAGCACGCGCAGCAGCTCGCGCAACCATCAATAGGTTGAGCCCTCCACCAGCGACTTGAGTTTTTGCCAAACACCGCCACCCGCCACGAGCGGGTATTTTTTTGCCTGGAGAAAGTTATGCCGATCACCGAGCAGCAATTGCTGCATATCCTCCCGAACGCCGGCCGCCAAGCCGGCGTTTTTGTTCCTGCCTTAAACACGGCCATGAGCCGTTACGGCATCGTGGGCACCGTGCGGGTGGCGGCGTTCATCGCCCAAGTAGGGCACGAATCTGGACAGTTGCGATGGGTGCGCGAAATCTGGGGCCCCACCGCGCAGCAGGCCGGCTACGAAGGCCGCGCGGACCTGGGCAATACACAGAAGGGCGACGGCTCCAAGTACCGCGGGCGCGGCCTGATCCAGATCACGGGCCGGGCGAATTACGCGGCATGCGGCGAGGCGCTTGGCCTGGACCTCATCAGCAATCCGGAACTGCTGGAGCTACCGCAGCACGCCGCGATGTCGGCGGCTTGGTTCTGGTCGACTAATGGGCTGAATACACTCGCTGATCAGGGGCAGTTCGCGAAGATCACCAGGCGTATCAATGGCGGGCTCACCGGCCAGGACGACCGCCAGGCGCTATACGACAAGGCGCTGAAGGTGCTGGCATGACGCCGGTGCAGAAGCTGGCGGGCCTATTGGTGCTGATGCTGGTGCTGATGGCCGGTACCGCGGGCGTGACCTGGCAGGTGCAAGACTGGCGGATGGGCAAGAAGCTGTCCGAGCAGGCCGGCCTGCATCAAGAAGATCTGACCAGGATCAGCATGGCCGCTGCCGCCCAGGCCCGCGCTGATCAGAGCAAGCGCCTGGCCACCGAGCAACAGCTCGCCATCCAGGACCAACAACACATACGAGAATTAGCCGATGCCCAACGTACCCAGGCTGCTCTGCGCGATCGCCTTGCCACTGCTGATGTGCGGCTGTCAGTCCTTGTCGACGCAGCGGATACAGCCCGTGGCTGCAATGTGCCTACCGCCGCCGGCGCCGTCGGCGTGGTTCATGCAGCCCGTCGAGCCCAACTTGACCCAGCGCATGCTCATCGAATTATCTCCATCACCGATGCCGGCGACCAAGGATTGATCGCGCTGCGGGCGTGCCAGGCGTATGTCAGGGCCATTGCGCCCTGACCTACATGCCCAATCGCAAAAATTAGCATGACCCCAAAAAACACCCACTTTGCAAAGGATTGCAAAAATGACAAACCCAATCGTTCCATGGATGGGCGGCAAGCGTCGCTTGGCTGATCGCCTCATTCCTCTGTTCCCACCGCACGAATGCTACGTTGAAGTTTTTGCTGGTGGTGCTGCGCTTTACTTCATGCGCCCTCAGGCCGCCCCGGTTGAAGTTCTCAACGATATCAATGGCGATCTGGTGACGTTGTACCGGGTCGTGCAGAACCACATGGAGGAGTTCGTACGCCAGTTCAAATGGGCCCTGAGCTCGCGCCAAGTGTTTGAGTGGCAGAAGATGACCCGACCGGAAACCCTCACCGATATCCAGCGAGCTGCCCGTTTTTTCTACCTGCAGCACCATGCCTTCGCCGGGAAGGTCAGCGGCCAGACCTTCGGCACTGCTACTACGGGCCCGGCTATTAATCTGTTGCGGATTGAAGAGAACCTTTCCGCAGCCTGGCAGCGCCTCTCCGGAACCTATGTCGAAAACTTAGGGTGGCTCGAATGCGCCGAGCGCTACGACCGGCCCCACACCTTCCACTACATGGACCCACCTTACTGGCAGACCGCGGGCTACGGGGTGGACTTTCCGTTCGAAAACTATGAGCGAATGGCCGACTTCATGCGTCGTTGCAAAGGCAAGGTCATGGTGAGTATTAACGACCATCCTGATATTCGGCGGGTGTTTGAAGGGTTCCACTTTGAAACGCTGGACATCCGCTACAGCACCACCAATCAGCGCCAGGGAAAAGCCGAGGTCAGCGGCGAGCTTGTGATCATGAACTGGAAACCTTCTGACCTCGGCGGGCTGTTTTAGGGTGCAGGTTCTATCAGGTTGCGCCCCTTGTTCCGGACGTTTCCAACGGCCGTATCGACCTTGAACCATTCGAAAGCCTCGGCTGGCTCGCCCTGGTGCAGTACCAGCTGCTCGGCGCGTTCCTTGGGCGTGGCCGGGTCCAGCCATTCACGGGCAAGTTCAGGACTCAGCACAACGGGCCGCCGGTCATGGATGTCCACCATGCCGCCGGCGCTGTCGGCGGTGATGATCACGAAGCCGTCATGCTCACCTGGGCCTTCGTCAGCGTTGGGCAACTGGCCGATAGCTGCGCAGTAGATCGGCGCGCCGTCGCGCCGGCGGATCAGGTAGGGCTGCTTCTTCGGCGCACCCTCATCGACCCATTCAAACCAGTTATTGATCGGTGTGATTGCTCGGTGCGGCCAGATTGCCCGGAAGAACGGGCCGTGGGCCACCTTCTCGACACGAGCGTTGATCGGCGCCGCGCGGTCCTTGGCCCAATGCGGTCGCCATCCCCAGCGCACCGGATCAGCCAGCAGCAATTCGCCTTGTACATGGAGCAGGGCGACCTGGGTGGTGGGGGCGACGTTGTATCGTTCCAGAGGAAGCTCGCCAACTGAGTTGACCATGGCATTCGGCATGCTTAGGGCCGCAACGAAGTCATGAATGCCGCTGTACTGTGAAAGGCGTCCGCACATGACTGTCTCCGCTCGTCGGGCTTGATGAACAGCCGCGCGCCGGCCGATCTCTACACTGTAGACACCGGCACCGGAGAATCGTCATGACAACCGATATACAGCAGGTCAACGAGATGGAAGCGTGGCATGCGCTGCTCAATGACGCCGAATTCACGGCAGGCGGACCCGAGTATCGCTATGAAACGCGCCTGGCACTGGCCGACAATATGCTGGAGCGAGGCGTGATTGACAGCGGAGAATGGCGCGAGCTGGTCGAGGAGGCTGTTGCTGGTTATGCGGACGACGTCGGCTGAGTGTCAGCTGTACTGACGAAGCCGTTACCTGCGCAGTTGCTGCAATCCTCGCGCTGGCCGAATCGGTCCAGGCAGGCACTACACTTGCTGAACTTGGCGGAGAGCAGCAGAGGACGAGCCTTGCGATAGCTCTCAAAATCACGCATTTCCAGGGCGACCTGTGCGCAATCTACCAGCGCACGATAGATATCGGCATCGCATATCGTTGGGTAGACCTTCCCGTAGATAAATTGTGCGGTCTGTACCAGATCGTACAGCTCACCACATGGCGCGATAAGCACTAACCCATTTATCGGCCAAGTCTGGTTGTCGTTGCGGAAAACCAAACGCAAGTCATTCTTTTCGCGAAATACCTTTCCATCAAACCCATCCGCACCTGGGCTGATGACTGAGTAATAGGTGTTGCTTCGGATGTGCCCGACGCACTCCGATGTCTCTCGTTGAATGACGTCATAGTAGCCGCCATACGTGTACCCAGCGGGCGTCGTGACCAGCTCTTCAACGGCATGCCAGTAAGCCGCGTCGGCCAGCTCATCCATCTCGAATTTTTCTATCTCGTCAATGACCCCTGCCTCCAACATGTCACGAGTCTCCCAACGGCACATCATTCGATGAGCTTCGGGGTTATCGATCCGGGACGCGTTGTCGTCGAGGATTCTCCGCCATTTGGCGAGCCATTCCTTTTTTTGTTCTGTAGGGGGCATGTGAGTGACTGCTTGTTTTTAACTGTATGTGCATACAGTAATCCAGCTCTGCCACTGATGCGATTCAAGGCGACGAGCTGTATGGCGTCACTCTGGCGACATCAACACCGCCAATGTGAGCTTGATGAATTCCTCATTGTGACTGAGCGTGTCCAGTGCGCCGCGTACATTCGCAGCAACCTCAGCGGAGCCGCGCTGCTCCACCCAGTTTGATAGCTCCATGATCGATGCTTCGAGTGCCAGCTGATTTTCATAGAGCTTGGAAACCAGGGAGGGGAGTAGGTCTGAATTCGGCATGCTTGTTCCTCTTTTGAGTCACCAGCTTAGCAGCCGTTTGAATCTTGGGATTTGATACAGGTCGGCAGGACGCCGTGGGAGGGTTATGCAGTTTCGGCATGAGCTGAAATTATGCCCGTTGGGACCATTCTTGGAACCAACGGGTGCATTTCGGTGCGTTATTGTTGCTTACTCATGACGAATTGACCCAGTAAACACTGATCAGCAGTAATCACCATAATGCGTTTCATACCGCATGGTGATGTTAGCTGTGGAGATCAATTACTTTACCTATCAATGGGTTGCGCGCGTGGCAGCGGATGCCGCCAGGCATGCGTCAACAGCGACATCGAGGCGCGAAACCCGGTCGCTGAGCAGAAAATGGGGGATGTGTGTTGGAATTTGGCGCGCATTGTCGCATATGTCAGGCGACAGTTGTATGGCGCTCGAACGATGGTTTTTCCAGAGTCTCGGGCATCGCCAGCCATAACAGCGCCAGCGCGACGGCCGCCACGCCCGCCAGGGTCAGAAACGCCGCGTTGTAGCCGGCCTGTTGCACGACGAAGCCGGCCAGGCTGTTGCTTAACGCCGCGCCCAGGCCAAATACCGTGGACAGCGCGCCCAGGCTCACATTGAAGCGTCCGGTGCCTTGCGTGAGGTCTTTGACGATAACCGGGAACAGCGCACCGAAAATCCCCGCACCAATGCCGTCGAGCATTTGCACCGCCACCAGCCAGTAGGGGTCATTGGACAAGGTATACAGCACCCCACGTACTGGCAGGATCACAAAACCCAGAATCAACAACGGTTTGCGCCCCCATACATCGGCCTTGCTACCCACCAGCCAGGCCATCGGCACCATTACCACCTGCGCGGCGACGATACAGGCCGAGGTCAGCGGTGTGGCCATGTGCAGATTGATCTGTGAAAGCTTCTGGCTGACCAATGGCAGCATTGCGGCATTGGCCAGGTGGAAGAGGGCGCAGCAAATCGCGAACAGCAGCAGCGGCCGATTGCTCAGCAACACCTTGATGCCGGACGGCTGCTCGTGATCGTGGTGATGGGCGGGGTCGAAGCCACGGGCGACCTCGTGATCGATGGCCCCAGCCGACACGCAACTGACCGCGACGATACTGGCCAGCGCCATAAACGCCATCAGGTAGAACACCACCACTGGCCCGAACAGGTAAGCCAGGCCCCCGGCCAACAGCGCGGCCACGGCGTTGCCGGCATGGTTAAAGGTTTCGTTGCGCCCGGTACGGCGGGTGAAGGCGCGGGGGCCGGTGATTCCCAAGGAAATCGCCGAGATCGCAGGTGCAAATACCGAGGCCGCGACCGCGCTGGCAGCCTGAGTCAACGCCACCAGGCTGAACGAACTGACGAAGGGCAATAGCACGCAACTGCCGGTCACCAACAGCGCGGCAACGGCGATTACCGCGCGCTTGCTGCGGGTGCGATCGATCAACGCCCCCGCCGGGCCTTGAGTGAGCAGGGCGGCGATGCCGGCGAGGGTCATCACCACACCGATGCTGGCCGGGTCCCATTTGTGCACCGCCAGCAGATAAATCGCCAGGTAGGGACCAAGGCCGTCACGCACATCCGCGAGGAAGAAGTTCAGGCTGTCCAGGCTCAGGGTATTGCGCAAGTCGGAATGATCAGCCACGGCAGTTTCTTCGGGAGGGGGCACTCAACGACTGAGGGCTCATTGCGTTAATGACCTGCGGCCCCGGCGATTAGTTTCGCGTTCAACTGGGACGATGCCGCTGCTTCGCAGGGCAGGCTAAGGGATTCACTGCCGTTGGCAGGTTTCACCCTATAGACCGTCCAACCACGCCACGTTAAGAATGGCGCCGCACGAAGGTACGCATGGTCTGTCCAGGCCCGGTCTTGAACACGGTGGGCCTGGGCATATGTTCGTCGGCTGCAATAAACACAAAGGTGTCTCCTTCCAGGCGATAGCTGGCAGGCAGTGCCTTGCCGGCATCCTCACCGATGGAGTCGATCCAGGTAATGCTCTTGGGCTCGGTGCGACTGTCCAGGAAAAACCGGCCAGCCAGCAAAACATTGCCCTCGGTGGTCCTCACTTCAAAACCGTTGCCGGCAATCGTGGTGATGGCCCCTGGCGCAGTGTGTGCATCGACAGGGTCAAGCACACCGTTGTCTTCCAGCGAGATTTGTTCCCAGGCCCCTTGCAGGGCGTGAAGATCCGGGTCAGCGGCAGATTGCATCGATAAGTCCTTTTAAGTGAGGTACTAGAAGAGGGTGCTGGTATGTAGGATGTTTCTCGCTCAAGACGCGCGGTAAAGAATTTTCCTTGCGCTAGCAGCTATTTAACGTTCTTTTGACTACTCTTGTGACAACAATGTGGCAGTTGGCTGTATCGGTTGAGCGAATGTTCATTTAGTTGAAACGGAAATGAAATTATATAGCGCGGGATTTTTCCACAAACTGAGTGGTCAGATCGCCATTGGTGGGCCTGTTCTCCAGGTTTCAGGGCGTTGTCCCTGATGCGCTGCCGGGTTATCCGGAACTTCGGTGATGGCTTTTTAGTGTCAATTTTAAGGTGGCTTGCATTTTGAATCGAACTTCCCCGCTTAACGCGTCTCCCTCTTCTGACGAAATTGACCTGTTTGAACTGTTTCACTCGATTTGGCGGCAAAAAAAGCTGGTAGTGGGTTGCACGATTCTGGCGGGTGTATTGGGAGCAGGGTATGCATTTCTGGCGCCCAAGACCTATGAAGTGAGCAGCGTACTGCGCCCGGCGGCCATCAACGAGCTGGATGCACTCAACCGCTCCGAAGTCTATAAGCTGCCACCGGCCGATGCGTTGTCCAAGGTGGGGGCTCAACTGGACTCTTACGAGGCGCGGCTGGGGTTCTTCAAATCTCATGAACAACTGTTCGCGGCGTTCCAAAAGCCGGGGCAAAGCCTTGAGCAGAGTTTTGAAGACTTCAACCGCAACTCGGTCAACCTGATTCTGCCGGACCCGAAAAAATCTGACTCGTTAAGCAGTTACATCCGCCTGGAACTCCAATACCCGGCCGACATCGACGGCGTAGCGATCCTCAACGGTTTTGTGGACTACGCCATCGCCGCTGAGCGTGATCAGGTGGGCGCTGACCTCAAAGTGATCGTCAATAACCGCCTCAACGAACTCAAAGGCAAGATTGACGCAGCGCGCGCCAATTACGAAACCGATAAAGAGTCCAAGATTGCCAAGCTGCTGGAAGCCGACCGCCTCAAGCGCGCGCAATTGCAGGATGAGCTCAGTGCTTTACGCCTGCAGATGAAAATGGAGCGCACCAACCGCCTGGCCGAACTGGCCGAGGCGATTGCCATCGCTAAATCGATGGGGATTCGTACCCCGACCACGCCTTCCTCCATGGCCGATGCCGGTCGAAGTGGCTCAGGCCAAGTGATGCGCACCGAGGTCAACAACCAGAAAATTCCGCTGTATTTCCTCGGCACCGAAGCCCTCGAGGCCGAACGCGTGGCCTTGCAGCAACGCACCAGTGACGACTTCACCAACCCACGGGTGGCCGAGATCGGTAAAGAGCTGCAAATGCTGGAAGCGAACCGTGAAGTCGAAGTGCTGCGCAAGCGTGGCAACGAGGATATCTTCCTGCAAGATGTAGAGCCGCTGCGTGCGGAAGTCGCGCGGTTGCGCGGGCTGAATATTGATATGAGCAATCTCAAACTGGTTACCATCGACCGTCGCGCCCAGGAACCGCTGGCGCCGATCAAGCCGAAAAAAGCCTTGGTGATTGCCTTGAGCCTGGTAGGCGGCCTGGTACTGGGCTTGCTGATTGCGCTGTTCCGGCACTTTATGTTGACGCCGCGCCCGGCGGTGGCGTACTCGGCGTTGGACGATGGCCGCTTCGCCCGCCGTGAGCGCAAGGACGACGAACTGCCGTTGTAACGCCCACCCCGCAAGGGCTTGTCCTACGGCAAGCCCGCCCCCCTCAAAACCCGTCACTCGACAGCTTTTCACAATTCTTAGTTAACCTTTGGTTACATATTGTGGCTAAATAACGGCCGATGGGCATGAACCGGCGGAAGTTCCAGCCGGCCGTGCCGACTATGTGAATTGTGATTTCAGGTGCTGCTTATCATCCTCGGCCGTCGTGGGCCCGCAGGAGCAGCCTGTTCTCTTCTGACGTGTGACGAAATCCCTTGAAACTCATCATTGTTGTTCTTTACGTTGCCTCCATCGCGTATGTACACCTGCGTGGCCGGGTGCGACACAAGCTGAGCCGCCAGCTCAGCGATCATTCGACCTTTCTGGCGCCGATCAACTGCTTTCTGTATCTGTTCTCCAAATTGCCCGGCCGGCCTTACCTGGCGACCAGTGACTTTCCCGACCTGAGCCCCTTGCAGGAACATTGGCAGGAAATCCGTGAGGAGGCCCAGAACCTGCTGCAAGCCGGGGAAATCAAGCGCTCGGACCAATACAACGACGTTGGTTTCAACTCCTTCTTCAAGTCGGGCTGGAAGCGCTTCTACCTGAAGTGGTACGGCGACAGTCACCCTTCGGCGATGAAACTGTGCCCGCGCACCACTCAATTGGTACAAAGCATCGGTTCGATCAAAGCGGCGATGTTCGCCGAGCTGCCCCCAGGCTCCAAGCTGGTGCGCCACCGTGATCCATATGCCGGTTCTTATCGCTATCACTTGGGGCTGGACACGCCGAACGATCCGGGCTGCTACATCAATGTGGATGGCGAGGCCTATTACTGGCGCGACGGTGAGCCGGTGATGTTCGACGAGACCTATATCCATTACGCCGAGAACACCACGCAGCACAACCGCATCATCTTGTTCTGCGACATTGAAAGGCCGATGAAATATCGCTGGGCGGCGGCTTTCAACCGTTGGTTCAGCCGTAATGTGATGGCGGCGGCAGGCTCGCCCAACGACGCGGGTGACAAGACCGGGGGCTTGAACCGCGCTTTCACGCGGTTGTACAAGATCCGCCTGCGCGGCAAAGAACTGAAAAAGCGCAACCGTACGCGTTACTACCTGGAAAAGTGGGCGATTTTCGCGGTGCTGGCGCTGATCTTCATCCTGATCTGACCCGCCGGGCGCCCCTCACTGCGGTGGGCGGGCGCCCAACTTGTCCCACATCTTGCGGGTGATTTTCTGCCGGTTGGCATAGCCCGCCCAGGGATCAGCCTTCAACCCCTGCACCCGTTGCAACAGATTGGCGACTGTCCACTGTTGCGCGCCGCGCAAGCCTTTCAATTCCTCGCGACTGATCGGTACCGACACCGGCAGCCCTGGTCGTGCCCGCACGGAGTAGGCCGCCACGGTGCTGGCGCCTCGGGCGTTGCGCAGGTAATCGATAAAGATCTTGCCTACCCGGTTTTTCGGCCCGGAGGTGGCGGTAAAGCGTTCGGGCAGTTGCTGAGTCATGAACTGCGCCAGGGCCTTGGCAAATGCCTTGACCGTGTCCCACCCGTCGCGTCGCGCCAACGGCACCACCAGGTGCAGCCCTTTGCCACCGCTGGTTTTAACGAAGGCATCCAGTCCCAGCTCATCCAATACGGACAACGTCAGTTGAGCCGCTTCCACCATGGTTTTCCACGGCAATGCAGGGTCCGGGTCGAGGTCGAGCACAAACAAGTCCGGGGTTTCGATTTTGTCCGAGGTGGAGCCCCAGGTATGCAACTCGATGGTGCCCATTTGCACGGCGCCTACCAGCGCCTGCACGCTGTCGATTTCCATCAGCCGCGCGTGACCTGGGTCCAGCGCCGGGTCCAGCTGCGTAATGTGGGGGATAGCCAGGTGCTCAGCGTGTTTCTGGAAAAACTGTTCGCCGTCGACGCCCTCAGGTGCCCTGAGCAGTGATACCGGGCGTCGCTGCAGAAAGGGCAGAATCCACGGGCTGATGCTCTCGTAGAACTGCGCCAGTTGTTGTTTCTGCGTGCCGCTCTGGGGGTCGATGACGCGGTCGGGGTGGCTGATTTTGACCCCGACTGGGTTCGTCGCGGGTGGTGCGAATTGGGCTTTGCGCGGCACCTCATGCACGATCTGCTCGGCTGGCTTATCGGTGCGCATCCCCACAAAAGCGGCCTGGCGCACCACGCCTTCGCGGGTCCATTCTGCAAACTGCACTTCACCGACCAGTGTCGGTTCCACCCAATGAACGCCGCGCGCCTGGGCGCTGGTCAACGGCTTTTGCAGCGGCGATGTGTTGCGCTCCAGAGGTTTCAACTGCCCGTAGATGGTCTTCAACGCGGCCTGATCGAACCCTGTGCCCACCCGGCCGGCGTACACCAACCCGCTATCCTCGTTGACCGCCAGCAGCAACGCGCCGAACCCGCTGCGCGAGCCTTGAGGGCGGGTGTAGCCAACAATCACGAATTCCTGGCGCAAGCGGCATTTGAGTTTGACCCAATCGTTGCTGCGCCGCGATACATAGGGGCTGCCCACGCGTTTGCCAATCACGCCTTCCAAGGCCAAGTCGCAAACACTTTCGAAGATATCCCGGTGGTTGGCAGCGAAGGCCTCGGAGAAGCGCAGCAGCTTGCTTCGGCTACCGCGCAGCGCGGCCTTGAGGGCTGCGCGGCGCTGTTCCACTGGAGCTTCTCGCTGATCCTGGCCATTGAGGAAGGGCGCGTCGAACAGGTAATAGACGATATCGAGGCTGCGGCCGATATCGAAAGCGTTCTGCAAAGCCTGGAAATCCGGGAGCCCGTCACTATTGAGGCTGACGACCTCGCCATCTAACCAGCTGTCCTTGAGCTTAAGAGCTTGCAGCGCCTTGGCTTGACGCGGCAGACGCTCGGTCCAGTCATGGCCGTTGCGGGTAAACAGGCGCACCTCGCCGTCGCGGATACGCGCCAGAATGCGGTAGCCATCGAACTTGATTTCATACTGCCAATCGCCTTCGGGCGCGCGCTCCACCAGCGTGGCCAATTGCGGGGTGAACTGCTCGGGAAGGGCGCTGGCGGAGGCCGCTTTTTTGCTACGAGCTTTGGCTTTGGGTTTCTCTGGCGGCGGTTGGCCCACTGAGGCGTCGCTGAGCACGCTGTCCGGCTGGGCCTGCACGATGTCGAACTCCGTGGCGGGGCGGGCCTGGGCGTCTTTCTCCTTGATCAGCAGCCATTGTTGCTTGTCGCCGCTGCCCTTGAGGCGAGTACGCACCAGCGTCCAATCGCCGCTGAGTTTTTCGCCGACCAGGGTGAACTTGAGTTTGCCGGCGGCATACGCCTGATGCGGGTCATCGTGAGGTTGCCAGACGCCGCGGTCCCACACGATCACGTCCCCGGCGCCGTACTGGCCTGCCGGGATGCTGCCTTCGAAGCTGCCATAGCTCAGCGGGTGGTCTTCAACGTGCACCGCGAGGCGCTTCTGGCTCGGGTCCAGGCTCGGGCCTTTAGGCACCGCCCAGCTCTTGAGGACGCCGTCCAGCTCCAAGCGGAAATCATAGTGAAGGTGGCGTGCGTCGTGCTTCTGGATCACAAACGACAGCGCCGATGCCTTGGCTTTTTTTCCGGCCGGCGCACTGCCCGACGGTTCGGCGGTGATCTGGAAGTCACGTTTGCGGTTGTATTCACTCAACGGTTTGGCCATGGGGGCTCCATCCTATGGCAGGTTCAAGAGGCTTTTTTCGAAGACTTTTTCGCCGCCGGTTTTTTCGCCGCAGGCTTACCGGCCAGGCTGCGTTTGAGCAGTTCGGTCAGGTCGATCACGTCTGCAGACTTGCGCTCGTCCTCGCCTTCCTGGGATTCCACGTCCTCGATCTTGCCGGCTTTGGCTTTTTTCTCCACCAGAGCCATGATCTTTTCCTGAAAGCTGTCGCGGTATTCCTCGGGCTGCCAGTCAGCGCTCATGTCTTCCACCAGGCGCTTGGCCATGTCCAGCTCGCCCTTGGCCAGGCTGGGTTTGGTCACCTCGCTGCCCAGCTCCAGCTCATCCAGGCCGCGCACCTCGGCGGGCCATCGCAGCATCACCAGCACCAGCGCCGATTCCAGGGGCATCAATGCTGCCAGGTGTTGTTTGGTGTGCAGCACTACATTGGCCAGGGCCACCTTGCCGGTTTTTTTCAGGGTTTCGCGCAGCAGGGCATAGACCTTGCCGCCGCGTTTGTCCGGCGCCAGAAAGTACGGCGTGTCGATATTTTGCAGGGGGATCTGCTCGCTGGCGACGAAGGCGATGATCTCGATGGTCTGGGTCGACTTGGGGTGGGCAGAGCGGATCTCGTCTTCGCTGAGCACCACATAGCGGCCTTTCTCATAGGCCACTCCCTTGACGATGTTCTCTTTGGTGACTTCCTTGCCCGTGGTTTTGTTGATGCGCTTGTAGCCCACCGGGTCCATGCTGCGCTTGTCCAGCCAGTCGAAATCCACGCCCTGATGGGACGTGGCCGAGACCAGCGACACCGGGATATGAACCAAGCCGAAACTGATTGCGCCTTTCCAGATTGCCCGTGGCATAAGTGCGATTCCTTGAGAAGAAGCAGTGTTCTGGTGACTCGGCGGCGGCGCGAAAAGTTTCGCCGGGCGGATACGTGGACAGATCGTGTTACACCTGATCAGAAACAATTTAGTTACCAAAGGCGAACCCAGGGCGTAGCGTGCCATCGAAAGCACGTACAGCTCGTTTCAGAGAGGTTTGCTTATGATCAGTTGCAGGCGTTATCTCGCATTGCTGGTGTTGGGCCTGGCCCTGATACCCCTGGCCCAGGCGCTAGACCTGCCCGGGCGAAGCAATAGCAACAACAGCCCGATTCACCGGGCCAACCCTAACAGCATGCAGGGCACCCAGCCCAATGCCTCGGCGACGCGCGGTATTCAGACTGTGCCGACCCCGCGTACGCCGACGCTGGAAAACGGCGGCATCGGCAACCGTTATCCGCAGCGTCAGGCCGCCCCCAGCCGCCCGGCCACTGAAACCAAAGCCCCCACGTATGATGCCAACGGCAATCGCCGGTAAGGACCTGTCTTATGTTGCTACGCAAAACCCTGCTGGCTGCGCTGTGCGCATCGACCCTGTTGCCCTCGATTGCGGCGCATGCCGCCGGGGCTCAACAGTTCCCCAGTGAACAAGGCAGTATCACGGCCACGCCTGTAGCCCAAGGGCTGGATCACCCATGGGCGGTGGCATTCCTGCCGGACCAGCAAGGCTTTCTGGTAACCGAGCGGCCGGGGCACCTGAGGGTCGTCAGTGCAGACGGCAAGCTGTCAGCGCCGTTAAGCGGTGTGCCGCAGGTGTGGGCCAAGGGGCAGGGCGGTCTGCTGGATGTGGTGCTGTCCCCGGACTTCAAGCAAGACCGCATGGTGTATTTGTCTTACGCCGAAGGCGGCGGCAAGGGCGGGACAGCCGGCACGGCGGTCGGGCGCGGACGTTTGGCCGCCGACCTGAGCGGCCTGACCGACTTTCAGGTGATCCTGCGCCAGGAACCCAAGCTCTCCACCGGTAACCACTTCGGTTCGCGCCTGGCGTTTGACCGTGACGGCTACCTGTTCGTGACCCTCGGCGAAAACAACGACCGACCCACCGCCCAGGATCTGGACAAATTGCAAGGCAAGGTCGTGCGCATCTATCCGGATGGCCGCGTGCCGGATGACAACCCGTTCGTCGGTCAGGAAGGTGTACGGTCGGAGATCTGGTCCTACGGCCAACGCAACCCTCAAGGCCTGGCGCTGAATCCGTGGAGCGGCACGCTGTGGGAAAACGAGCACGGCCCCCGTGGCGGCGATGAGATCAATGTCATCGAACGCGGCAAGAACTACGGTTGGCCACTGGCAACCCATGGCATCAACTATTCGCTGACGCCGATTCCCGAAGCCAAAGGCAAGACTGTCGAAGGCACCGTCGCGCCGCGCCATGTGTGGGAAAAATCACCGGGTATCAGCGGCATGGCGTTCTACGACGCCGATCGCTTCAAGCCGTGGCAGCACAACGTATTTATTGGTGCGCTGGCCAGTCAGGAGCTGATTCGCTTGCAGTTCGAGGGCGATAAGGTGGTGCATGAGGAGCGCTTGCTCGGTGGCTTGAAAGCGCGAATTCGCGATGTGCGGCAAGGACCGGATGGCTATCTGTACGTGCTGACGGATGAGGAAGAGGGCGTGTTGTACCGGGTGGGGCTGAATCCGGATTGACAAGGTTGAGCCGTCGGTGGGAGCGGGGTAGCCCACTCCCACCTCTTTACGCGGGTGAGGTTTACAGGCCCAGCGCCGACAAGCCGGGATGTTCATCCGGCCGGCGACCCAGCGGCCAGTGGAACTTGCGCTCGCTTTCCTTGATCGGCATGTCGTTGATGCAGGCAAACCGATGGGCCATCAAGCCATTCTCGTCGAACTCCCAGTTCTCGTTGCCGTAGGAGCGGAACCAGTTACCGGAATCGTCGTGCCACTCATAGGCGTAACGCACGGCGATGCGGTTATCGGTAAACGCCCATAATTCCTTGATCAGTCGATAGTCCAGTTCTTTGGCCCATTTGCGTGTCAGAAAACCTTTGGCTTCTTCGCGGTTGTGAGCGAACTCGGCGCGGTTGCGCCATTGGGTGTCCAGGGTGTAGGCCAGGGAAACGCGTTCTGCGTCCCGGGAGTTCCAGCCGTCTTCGGCCAGGCGTACTTTCTCGATCGCCGACTCGCGGGTAAACGGCGGCAGGGGCGGGCGCGGTTGTTCTGTAGATGACATGCTGCGACTCCTTTAACTCATTAAGGTTTATCGAAAGTTGCTCAGCCTGTGCGTTCACAGTCCCAATAACGTTCGCGCCATGCATTGCGCATTATCGGCAGCCGTTGAATCGCCCATTACCAGGGCAACGGTAATGGCGCCATCGATCAGGATCAGCAGGTGCGCGGCCTGCCGCTCGGGGTCGGGGGTGCCATGTGCTTGACACAGTTCGAGTACGTAATCGAACAGTTTCTGTTTATGAGCTTTGGCCAGCAGGCGGACTGGGTTGTGCGGGTCGCCAGTCTCGCCGCTGGTGTTGATAAAGGCGCAGCCGCGAAAGTCCTCAGAGCCAAACCAGGCCTTGAGCGCGCTGAACAGCGCCAGCAGGCGCTCGCCGCTTTCGGCCTGGCGCTCCACTTCGCTGCGCAGCCATTGGAGCCAGCGCGCATCGCGACGTTGTAGCGCGGCGATCACCAATTCGTCTTTATTAGCGAAGTAGCGATAAATACTTTTTCTCGAGACGCCGGCGGTTTTTACCAGAAAGTCCATGCCGGTGGCGGCAATGCCATGGCGATAGATCAACTTCTCGGTGACGTCGAGGATAATGTCGCGGGTTTCATTACTGATGATTTCGTTCATAGGGCGAACAGTAGAACGATCATTCTCCTTGGTCAATTAATTTTTTCCATCTGTCACTGCGAGACCTGAGCATCTTCATGGTGTAAGCTCGGGACCTCTTCGGATTCGACCCTTTGCGAGCCTTATGCCGTCGTTCTTCAAACGCTCCCTGTTGCCCAAACTGCGCGGTTTTCCACTCACTCCCGAGGCGATTGAGGTGCTGTCCGGCGCTGCGGCGTTTCGCCGTTGCCTGCTGGAGAAAATCCCCCAGGCCACGCGGCGTATCTACATCGTTGCGCTGTACTTGCAGCAGGACGAAGCAGGACAGGAGATCTACGACGCCTTGCACGCCGCCAAGGCCGCACGGCCGGAGCTCGAGATCGTGGTGGTGGTCGACTGGCTGCGTGCCCAGCGCGGGCTGATCGGCGCCGGCAAGCAGCCGGGCAACAGCGCCTGGTACCAGGAAATGACTCAGCGTCACAGCACTGAGGTGCCGGTATACGGTGTGCCAGTGCAGACCCGCGAGCTGTTCGGTGTGCTGCACCTCAAGGGCTTCGTGATCGATGACACGGTGCTCTACAGCGGTGCCAGCCTGAACAATGTGTACCTGCACAAATTCGACAAGTATCGCTTCGACCGCTACCACCTGATCCACAGCCCGGCGCTCGCCGACTCCATGCAGCATCTGGTGGAACATGGGCTGGTGGCGTCCAAGGCCGTGCATCGCCTCGACCTGCCGAACCCGCCGACTACCCGCAGCCTGCGCAACGACATCGGCGACCTGCGCAGCCGCCTCAAGCACGCCACCTACGACACCACGGCGGGGCAGTTGCCCAATGGCCAGTTGTCGGTCAGCCCGTTGCTGGGCGTCGGCAAGAACAACCCGTTGAGCCGGGTGATCCTGGAACTGATCGCCAGCGCCCAGCAGCAACTGACTATCTGCACGCCGTACTTCAACCTGCCACTGCCCGTCACCCGGGAAATCAACCGTGCCCTGGCCCGTGGGGTGAAGATTGACATCATTGTCGGCGACAAGACCGCCAACGATTTCTACATTCCGCCCAGCGAGCCATTCAAGGTGATCGCAGCGCTGCCATACCTGTATGAAATCAGCCTGCGCCGCTTTGCCAAGCGCCATCAGCGCAACATCGACAGCGGCCAGTTAAACCTGCACCTGTGGCGCGACGGCGACAACACCTACCACCTCAAAGGTATGTGGATCGACGAGCGTTACACCTTGCTGACGGGCAACAACCTCAACCCCCGGGCGTTCCGGCTCGATTTGGAAAACGCTCTGCTGATCGACGATCCCCAGGGCCAATGGCTCGCGCCGCGCCAGGCTGAACTGGAGCAGATCTTTCAGCACACCACGCGGATCGAGGCTTACACGCAATTGCAGACGCTGCCGGATTATCCGGCAGCGGTCGGCAAATTCCTGCGCCGTGTGAGCCGGGTGCGGATTGAGCGTCTGCTGTATCGCATTTTGTAAGTCGCCTGAAACTATCGGCAATGCTCCATCGGGCGGTCGTCGGATCAGGCTTACATCCAGGCGCCCGACGCTGTTCTTACATAGCTGCTCACTGTTCTCAGAGCGAGCGTGGATATGTCGAAGATCGCGTCAGGTGCTTTTTACGAGGTGCCCAGTAGCTTTGTTCCCATGGCGGATCGTCCGTCCGCTTTAACGCCTTCCCCCACGCTGTCGCGAGCTCGACGCTCAACCGCTGATTCAAGCCCCGTACTCAGTTATCCCTGGACCCGCAAACCGGTCCCCAGCAACGGCGTGGCGGCTGCCGACACGCTGCTGGAACAACGCCTCACGTCAGCCACGCAAAGCGGCCACGGCATGGTCGAGGTGCCTGAGGGCAGCACGCTGACCCCTGCGCTGGCGGTGTACCGGCACCTGCTGAACCAACCGCCGTTGCAAACCTGGCTCAACGACCAGGGGCTGGAAACCGCCACGCTGACCCTGCATCACGACTTTATCGAAGGGTTCGTGACCCGCGAGGGTGTGCGCAGTGCCGTCAGGTTTACCTACACCGACGCGTCGGGGTGGTTAGAGGCCTCGGCCAGCCTGCGCCCGCTGTTGCACCTGCTGGACCCCGGCGATAAAGGCCTGACCTTTATGGGTGAGGACGACGGGTGGGTGCCGTTGGCGGTGGTCGAGCAAGCGAAAACCCGCCATGGCTTTCACGTCGGCGATGTGGACAGCGCTTCGCGGGTGATCGGTCAGATCGAGCAGCGTCGCTACTTGGCGGACACACTGGAGGCGGCCCTGGGAGATTGGCCTGACGCCACGCCCATGCAATGGTCCGAACACCCCTGCGAAGTGAGCCCGGCGTTAACCTTGGGCGACGCCAGCCAGGCCGCCCGCGAGCGCCTGCAGCGCCTGGTGGCGCAATCGGACATGACGGCGCTGCTCGAACGCGAAGGCTTTGACTGGCCCGGCAAGCCGTTTCGGATAACCGAGGGCAGGCTGGAGCGTCTGAGCCCAGTGTGGGGTTGGGTCGATCTCACCCGTTATGTCGAACAGCACCCCGCCCTGGAGGCAGAGCGCCAGGCGTTGGTCGGGCTCAGCGAACCCTTGGGCGGTGCGGTTTATTCCACTCCCCGCTATGACGTGCGCCAACTGGTCGAATACCTGGGGCTGGGCTCGATGGCAACTGCCGGCGAAACCCGCAATGTCATCCAGTGGTTGCGTACGTACTTGCCGCCGGCACCGCCACTCGGCGATTACAACGGCCTGATGCGCCGCGAGTGGGCCCCCGGCACCCTGACGCCCGAAGATCGCCTCGCCCTGAACGATCTTGCGCAAGCCCGCTTGGGCGGCAGCAGCGCCAGAGGTTTCAGTGCACTGGTGCACAGCACCCCACAGGCACTGCACACCGACCCCCAGGCCCATTTGACCGCGCTGCTTGAAAGCCCCGAGGCATTGGCGTTTGGCGAGCAATTGGCCAGAGCGCTGAATTGGTTTGGCGCGAGCGGCGCAGGCTATGAATTGCCCAAAACGGTGTGCCAACAGTTGGTGGTGGCGGCGATCAAGTTGCACGCCGGTATCGACGCTACGGACAAGCCTGGGCATGTGGCCGGGTATTCGGTGTACCAACCGGCGAACATGGGGCGCACATTCAGTGCCGTGCGCCGCGACATCGAACAGCATCTGATCGCGCACAAGGGCGTCGACCCCAAGTTGGCCGCGCTGGCGGCACACCTGGGCTTGGCCCAGGCAGCACCGGAATTTC
Organism: Pseudomonas rhodesiae; assembly: GCF_013285305.1. Classification (NCBI taxonomy): domain Bacteria; kingdom Pseudomonadati; phylum Pseudomonadota; class Gammaproteobacteria; order Pseudomonadales; family Pseudomonadaceae; genus Pseudomonas; species Pseudomonas rhodesiae. The sequence continues at coordinate 2,933,817 of NZ_CP054205.1, forward strand.
TGGTCAAAGATGTGCCGGGCACGGTGCACATCGGTACGCCGGCCTGGATGGAGTTGCGTCTGGGCTGTGCGATGGCCGATCAACATGCACCCGGCACGTCCCGGGCGATGAATGAAGAGCAGGTCACCCACCTCACCACGCTGGGCCCCACCAGCGATGCCCAGGCCGAGTTGATGCAATTGTCAGCGTTGAAAATCATGGCCGATTGGGGCGTGCTCAATGGGGTCGTCCGTTTGCGCAGCGATGGAGAATATTCTCGTACGGATATCCAGATCGCCTCCGAAGCGTTCTTCAAACAGCGCGAAGAGGCCAGCCTTGCCTTCACCGACGCGAGCGCCGAGCTGCCTACCCGCAGGACGCTGGCCATTAAGGAGCTGCTGCGGGTCTTTCCGGACACTACCCCGGCGGGTCTGGAGGCCATGACCGTACACATCGCCGAGGCTTCGGAGCGTCGCAACATGGCGTCGGGCGAACCCAGGACGCGTCCGATCATTGAGGCGTATATGACCGGCGATCTGACACCGGGCAAGTGGGCGCTGAGCAGCGATTTACGTGGTACTTACCGAAGCGGCAGCACCCCTTATCAGCAGGGCCAGGCCCCGCAGGCTTCCCCTGAGGCACGCGCTCAGTTGGATCAACGTATTCGGCGCTTGCCCGCATTGGATGGGCTGCTCAAGAGCGCGGTCGACCGGCATCGGCACGCGTTGCAGAACGCCTATGCCACCCGCTTGAAGCTGATGCTTGCCGAGTTGCCGCTGGCGGATCGACAAGCGCTGGAGCTCGGCACTGTCGAGCTGTTCACCTTACGCGGGGAAACCGGCACCACCCAGGCCCGCGAAACGGCGAGCAGCAGGCTGGCACAGCGCGGTCGCCAAGGCACGGTGATGCGCCTGGAGCATAACAACCAAGTCACGTATTACGAGCTGTTTGCCAACGGCAACGTCGTGCGACGCACCGACTTGCCACAGGATCTGATACTGGGGGGGCTGATCAAGCACGAGCGCTTTCCCACCCCGCATGGTCATGTGCACTTGCCAGTCAACCGTGGCACGCCGGTCCCGTTCGATGCCGACGCCTATACCCTGGGAACGGCACCGAGGTCGGACGTTGCCTCGGAGGCCATGATCATCGAGCAACTGGGCGCGCCGTTCGCCGCCAGCGCTTTACCGGCCAGCTACACCCTGCTGAACTATGTGCCGAACACTTACGGCTCGCGCAAAACCGCGCGCATCGTGGAGGCGATCGCGCAGGGGAATTTTTACGAGTCTCCAGACGCCTTGCTGCAAAGGGCGACCGAACAAGTGCCGTTGGAACGCCGTCGCGAAGCACGCACCCGTGCGCACAATTTTTTGCTGGGCTTCGTGCCCTTTGTCGGTGCCTATCAGGAATTCAAAGCCGGCAATATCGGCAGCGGCTTGGCCAACCTGGCGGTGGACACCGTCGGGGTGGCCATCGGTGCAGCGGGCCCGGCGCGGGGGTTGATTCGCTCAGCCAAAGCCCTGGCATTCAAGCCTTTGAAGGGGATTGCCAGGCGTTTGACGGCCTCGGTAAGCCCCATGGTGTCGACATCAGCCAGGGTCAAACCGGCGGCCACCTTCAGTGATCGCGCATTTGATTTTCTCAAGCATTCGGGGCTGTTCGCCAATGCCGCGCTGAATCCGCTGGATGGCTACCCGCAGATGATCCGGGCGGCGACCAAAGGCTTATTTAACGTGCCCAAGCTGATCCTGCACGGAGCGAAGAGTTCGAGCAAAGTCGCTCCGCACTTGCTTACGGCCGAAGAAAAACTGCGCAGTTACTTGATTATCGCGGCCGGGCAGGTCGACCGGCAGGAGCCCGGCGGTCAGTCGCCCGTGGGGAGCCGCACAGGCGGATACCGAGGGGCCGAGGTTCAAAGCGTGCGCTACGGTGGTCACTGGTATGCCTTGGACCCGCTCAATGGGCGGCCGGTTGGCACGCCCCTGAGCGGGTTTGTCGCCGATGCCACCCCGTGAGTGCTGATCCTCAGTTCAGGCCCAGCTTGCCGCGCAGCATGGACAGGTCTTCAGCGAGGGTGTTGACCGGACCCACCAGCGCTTTACGGTCGCTGTCCTTGACCTTGTCGTAGGTCTCGAAGCCGCCGTCTTTGGTTTTGTACTTGGCCAGCACCTTGTTCACGGTGGCGAAGTTTTTATCGACTTTGGCCAGGAAGGCCTTGTCCTGCTTCTCGATCTGGCCGCGGAACAGGTCGACGATTTTTTTCGCGCCGTCGATATTGCCCTGGAAGTCATACAGGTCGGTGTGGCTGTAGCGATCTTCTTCGCCGGAGATCTTGGTGGCGGCGACTTCCTCCAACAGCGCGGCGGCACCGCCGACGACTTTTTCCGGCGGGAAGGTCAGGCCGTCCACGCGGGTCTTGAGGTCATTGACATCGGTGTTGAGCTTGGCGGTCAGCGTCTCCAGGCCCTGAGTCGAGTTCTGCGAGAACAGCGCGTACTCGATGCGGTGGAAGCCGGTGAAGTCTTCGGCGGTTACGCCTTTTTCGTGATCGTCGACGCGGGAGTCGATGGAGGCGTCGAGGTCGCTGAACAACTCGGCAATCGGCTCGATGGACTCGTAGTGCACGCGGGTAGGCGCATAGAGCTTCTTGGCGGTGGCCAGGTCGCCTTTGTTGATCGCGTCGGTAAAGGCCTGGGTTTGGGTCACCAGTTCACCGATCTCTTCGGTGACATAAATCTTGTAGTCCGACACCGGCCCGACCAGGTCCAGCGGTGCGGTGGCGGCGAAGGCGGCCAGGGGCGAGAGGGTCAGCAACAACGACAACGCGAGAGTCGACTTCTTCATGGGACAGTTTCCGCTGTGGGGGTGGGTTTCAGGTATTGGCAGAGGTGCGTGGGTGCGTGGCAGCAAGCAGCGTGCGGCCGAGGAAATCCTGGGGCCCGCTGACCCCCGGCAAGGTGAAGAAATACCCGCCGCCGACCGGCTTGAGGTATTCCTCCAGGGGTTCGCCGTTGAGTCGGGTCTGCACGCTGATAAAGCCTTTTTCCAGGTCGGCCTGGTAGCAGATGAACAGCAGCCCCATGTCCAACTGACCGTTCTTATTGACGCCGTTGGAGTAGTTGAATGGCCGGCGCAGGATCAGGTTGGCCTGGGTCTGCGGGGTGCGCGGGTTGGCCAGGCGGATATGGGCATCGAGCTTGGTCAGCTTGCCTTCCGGGTCTTTGCTGTAGTCGGGCACCTGGGTTTCTTTGTGGCCGTCCATTGGCGCGCCGGTGGTTTTGATGCGGCCGATGATGCTTTCTTGTTCCTGCAGGGGCGTGCGGTCCCAGCGTTCGACGAAGTTGCGGATGATGCGCACCGCCTGGTAACTGCCATGGGCGGCCCAGGCCGGTTCATCGCTACCGGGCTGCACCCACACGATCTGGTTCATGGCTTGGTCGTTATTGGAGTCGGGGTTGGCCGAACCATCCCGGAAACCCAGGAAGTTACGCGCGCTCTGCGCCGGCTCGCCGGGGCGGGCAGGGGCCTGGGGCGGCACGCTGCCTTCCTGTTTCCAGCGCACCAGCAGCAAGTCCGGCAAGTTCTTCACGATGTCGCGCAGGGCATGGATATTGGTGTCCGGCGTGTTGGAGCTGAATTGCAGGCTGAGGTCGCCATGGCACTGCGCCGGCTCCAGCGCATCGTTGGGAAACCCCACCATACGGATCAGACGCTTGGGCTTGGCGGCGGCGAGGCCGAAGCGTTCGTCGAACAGCGATTCACCCACCGACACAGTGATGGTCAGGTTATCCGGCGTGACCACCGGGCCCAGAATCCCGGAATCGGTGGGTGGCAATTTCGGGTCGACTTGGGCCACCGGGCCACCGGTCATCAGGAAATGGATACGCTCGTTCAGGGTGCGGAACAGGCGTTCCAGGTCTTGGCGATCGCTGGCCAATACATCGAAGGCCACTAGCATGCCGCAGGCCGGGCGCGGGGTGACGATGCCTGTCTGATGCTGGCCGTAAAAATCGTGGTGGTCCTGGGTCTTGTCACTGCGCGGCGCGGTGGTGACTTGTTCCGCAGCGGCGGCCATGGCCGGGCAGGTCAAGCTGCTGCCGGCAATCGCCGCGCCAGTGGCGGCCATGCCCAGCAGGACACGGCGACGCTGAAGGTTAAGCTGTTCTGAATCACTCATGGGGCGGTTGTCTTCACTGCAGGCCGGAAAGGCCGAGGGCGGGGTCGATTCCATCGAGTACGGCGGCCAGAGCCTTGGCCTTGTCAGCGATCTGCTTGCGCTGACCGTCGGTGACGCTGTCGTAGCGGCGGTACTGGCCGTCGACTTTCATACTGTCCAACTGACTGTCGAATGCGCCGAGGGCGATATCGACCTTGGGCAGCAGGTCGGCGGCGGATTTTTCCAGCAGTGGACGCATCAGCTCGACCACCTTGTGAGCGGCGGCCAGGTTGGCGGCGAAGCCATTCAGGTCCAAATGGCTGTAGCGTTCCTCCTCACCGCTGAGCGCACGTACATCCGCCAGGCTGTTGAGGTTGCGCACCACGATGCCGAACAATTGCTCGGGCGGCAGCGACTGGGCCAGCAATTGCTGCTTGAGGGTGGTGACGTCACTGAGCAGGCGCTGCGCTACCGGCGCCAGGCCGTCGAGGCTGCGTTGCTGGAACAGGCTGTACTCAATGCGATGGAAGCCGCTGAAGGCTGGGTCTTGTTCGCGTCTTTCGAAATAATCGGCCCGCGCATTGATTGCATTATCGAGTTCAGCCAGGCGTTGTGCGGCCGGGGCCAAACCCTGATAGGCCACGCGAGCGGTGGCATACAACGCCTGTGCCTGCGTCAGGTCGCCGGCGTCGATGGCCTGTTGCAGTGCGGTTACGGCCTTGATCAGCGCGCTGCCCTGGCTACTCAAGTACACCCGGAACTCCGACAGCGGGCCGATAAAGGCCACCATCGACGGCTTGGCTTTGGCCTGGGCTTCGGATTCGGCGGTTGGCGTTACATGCAAAGTGCCCCGTGGATTGCTCAGCAGGCCGCAAGTAATTGCGTAGTCGCCGGGTTGCAGGTTGGCATTGATCACTTGGCTCAAGCCGGGGGCGATGTTCTCGCGCTCCTCGACCACCAGCACGCCGTCGAGGATTTCCCATTCCACCGCCCGGTCGGAACGGTTGATGATCCGAAAACTCGCCGGCCCGGCGGGCACGGTCAGCGCATTGGGTTCGCAGGCGTGGGCATGGATGGTCACTGCAATTTCATTGCTGTGGGTCTGGCGCTTGGCGGCGGCCAGTTGCGAAGCGTAGTAGAACAGGCCGCCGGCGGCGATCATCACGACCACCGAGCCGGCCACCGCCCAGCGCAGGGCTCGGGGTGGCGAGGCGGGTTGAGGCGTTGGGTTGGTCAAGAGACGGTCCTTACTGGCTGGAAACGGAAGAGGGCGCGGCGACCGGTTTGGCCGCGGCGGCGGGCAGGAAGAACATCACCAGCGCTACCACCAGGTAAATCAGATAGGCGCCCAGGGTGCTCACGGTCGGTGCTTCCTGATAACCGAACATGCCGGCGAGCACCGAGCCGAGCGGGCTGTCCATCGGCAAGGCAGTGCTGAAATCGAACAGCACGGTTTGCAGGTGATTCCACACCCCGGCTTCATGCAGGGCCTGCACCGAGTTGGCGAGGATGCCAGCGGCGACCACCAGGATAAACAGCCCGGTCCAGCGGAAAAACGCTGCCAGGTTCAGGCGCATGCTGCCGGTATAAATCAGGAAACCCACAATGATCGCCAGTACCAGCCCGAGCAGTGCACCGATCGGCGCGCCCGGGCCTTCGCTCTGCTGGAACACCGCCAGCAGGAAAAACACCGTCTCCAAACCTTCACGGGCCACGGCGAAAAACACCATGAGGATCAGCGCGGTGACCTGGTGTTTCGAGCCGGTCAGCGCCTGATCGAGGGAGGCATGCAACGAATGCTTGATGGAGCGGGCCACCTTGCGCATCCAGAACACCATGGAACTGAGAATGCCTACGGCGACCAGGCCGACGATGCCTTCAAACAGCTCCTGTTGTTTCTGCGGAAACTCGGCGCTCATCAATTCCAGACCACCGCCCACCAGCAGTGCCAGGGCCGCAGCGAGGAAAACCCCGATCCACACCGCCGGCATCCATTGACCACGACCGGTCTGCTGCAGGTAACTGGCGATGATGCCAACGATCAACGCTGCTTCGATGCCTTCGCGCAGCATGATGAGAAAGGGGACAAGCATCGCGCACCACAAGGTAACTAGATAGGAAGCTAAGTTGTAGCATAATGATACTCATTGCTAAACAGCAAATATTGACATTAGCTGAACGCTCGCTGAACGGTGGTGACGAATCCTCGCGACCCTTATGATGCAGGCCACCTCAACAGCTGTCGGATCGCCTGAAGCCCCATGTCCGAAAAAGACACCATCTCCCTGCACCTTGTGCGCGAAGCGCTGCTGCAAAGCTGCCCCCCCGGAGCGGCCAGCGCACAGGTGCTGACCAAGGTTGGCATCGACCCAGCGCTGCTGGCGCAGCCCGATGCACGAGTGTCGGCCACCACCTATGCACGGCTGTGGCGGCTGCTGGCCAGGCGCTCGGACGACGAGTTCTTCGGTATGGACCCGCGCAAGCTCAAGTCAGGCAGCCTGGCGTTTCTGTGCCGCGCCTGCATGGCGCAACCCACATTGGCTGCCGGCCTGGAAACCGGCCTGGGGTTTCTCTCGCTGATGCTGGAGCATCTACCCGCGCAACTGGTACGCCAACAAAGCCTGGCGGAAATCGTCCTGCTGGAGCCCGAGACCGAGCCGCGTCGGGCGTTCACCTATTTCACCTACTGGATGATCGTGCACGGCGTCGCTTGTTGGCTGGCCGGGCGCCGCATTCCGATCTTGGCCATCGAACTGCGTTGCCCGCCGCCGGATTTCTGCGACGACTACCGCGTGATGTTCTCCGACAACCTGCGCTTCGATCGGCCACGCACGCGCATGATCTTCTCCGCCGACTGCCTGGACCTGCCGATCAAACGCAGCCCCCAGGAGCTTCAGCGCTTCCTCGCCCACGCTCCCGCGAACATCCTGGTCAAATACCGCGACCCCGAGAGCCTGGCCACCCGCATCAAACACGACCTGCGCCAACTGCCCCCCGACACCTGGCCGGAAACCGAAGCCCTGGCCGCCAGTCTGTGCATCTCCGCATCCACCTTGCGTCGCCGTCTGGCCGAGGAGGGGCAGACGTACCAGGGCCTCAAAGACAGCGTGCGCAAGGAATTGGCAATTGTCTGGCTGGCCGAACCGCAGATCAGCTTTGCCGAAATTGCCGTGCGGCTGGGCTTTGCGGATGTGAGTTCTTTTTATAAAGCGTTTCGTAAGTGGTCTGGGTCGAATCCGGGGCATTATCGGAGTTTGATTCTTAACGAGGCTGGCTGAACTTCATCTTTTTGTTAATCAGCCGATGCTGTGCAACAGGTTCAGGACCGGGCATAAGTTCGATATTTGCCCGCCGAGTCTGGGATTAGGAATTACCTTTCAAGCGCCTACTTATCCGTATGACAGAGCCGTCCTTAATGATTTTAGGAAGCGGCTGGCATCTATCGATTGATAAATCGTGCATCGTCAATGGCACGGTTCTTACCCGGTAGTCCAAGTGGTTTTGAGCGGCGAGAACCATTGATGTTTTCGGGATTTCGTCTCTTGGAAGTCTCCCATGGCGAAACCGACTTCATCTATTGCGGTGTGATGTGTAGCTAAAGCTGAGATCTAATTGATTAGATAAGGATGAAGTTATGAAAAGTCTTACTGCATTGCCTTTCGTTGTGTTGATGTTGATGTCTGCGCAGGCATCGGCGTTGTGTACGTATATTACTCAAAGCTATGGAGGGATTATTCAACCGAAGAAGGAAGTTACGGCTTACGGTCCATTTGAAGTAAATTCCGCCAATGGTTGCTTGAATGCCAATGTTGAGGCTACGGTTATGGCCAGTAGTGCGGGGAGGGCACCTGAAATTTATATTGAAGGTGATGTTGGTGGAGGAGTTTGGCAGCGACTGACTTACAGCATAGGTACTAATGCATTTTGGGTGGGGCCATTCGGTCGTTATCGCGTCACATTGCACAACGACGAAACCACGCCCAAGGCTTATTCCGGAACGGTAAGATACGGTCGCTGAGAAGCGTTGCATGCAGTGTGCCGCACATCGTCAGCACGCTGCATGCCATTGATGCACTGGATAACTCCTAAGCAGACTCATCTATGGAAATCTCATTCCGCGATGAGTTGACGAAGTAGGCCAGTGCATTGATAACGTGATTGGCTCTCACCATCCCTTGCAAGTAATCGGCTGCCCCGTCTCCGCGCGCGATACGTGGGTTCTTTTCGAAGAAGTCTACTTCGTCCTCCAGTCTTTCGTTGAACAAGGCGATGGCATTGAATTTCACGTGTGTGTCAGTTTGACGCCCCTTTGAGTCGGATGCGCCGCTCCCTTCTATAAGCATCCTAAATGCACGTGAGTTGATTGCACCGCTTTCGAATAGGCGGCTTCCAACTTCTTTCAACTCGTCAGTACTGATGGCCGTCATGTCGTAGCCCTTCAAGAATGCTTTGAGTTCGCTGATCTTTTCATGGTGCCAAAGCTCCAGCGTGTCTGCCGCTTGCTCTTCTTCGGTAATGGTGAACTTATTTACCACCTGTTCAGGGTTTCTAATCACGTAGGCGGGGCTTGCCATTGAACGTTGTCCGGCAGGTATGACTAACATTTTTTGATCCTCATGCTGATAACTGTTTGTGTCTATCTAAGGGCGGCAGAATCAGGCCTGTTCATCTATAGATAGCTCGCTCTTTGAAGATTTAACGAAATAGGCAAGTGCGTTGATTACGTGATTGGCTCTCACCATCCCCTGCAAATAATCGGCTGCCCCGTCGCTGCGCGCGATACGAGGGTTCTTGTTGAAAAAAGCTATTTGGTCCTCCAGTCTTTCGTTAAATAATGCAATGGCGTTAAACTTTACATCCTCGTCTGTTTGGTGGCCGCCCTCATCAAACGCACGGTTTCCCTCTATAAACATTCCAAATGCACGAGAGTTGATGACGCCGCTTTCGAATAAGCGACCTCCAACTTCTTTCAATTCATTAGTGCTGATGGAGGTCATGTCGTAGCCCTTCAAGAATGCTTTGAGTTCGCTGATCTTTTCATGGTGCCAAAGCTCCAGCGTGTCTGCCGCTTGCTCTTCTTCGGTAATGGTGAACTTATTTACCACCTGTTCAGGGTTTCTAATTACGTAGGCGGGGCTTGCCATCGAACGTTGTCCGGCAGGTATGACTAACATTTTTTGATCCTCATGCTGATAACTGTTTGTGTCTATCTAAGGGCGCCAGAATCAGGCCTGTTCATCTATAGATAGCTCGCTCTTTGAAGATTTAACGAAATAGGCAAGCGCGTTGATTACGTGATTGGCTCTCACCATCCCCTGCAAATAATCGGCTGCCCCGTCGCTGCGCGCGATACGAGGGTTCTTGTTGAAAAAATCGATTTGGTCTTCCAACCTTTCGTTAAACAATGCAATGGCGTTAAACTTTACATCCTTGTCTGTTTGGTGGCCGCTCTCATCAAATGCGTAGTTTCCTTCTGTAAGTATTCCAAATGCACGAGAGTTGATGACGCCGCCTTCGAATAAGCGACCTCCAACTTCTTTCAATTCATTAGTGCTGATGGAGGTCATGTCGTAGCCCTTCAAGAATGCTTTGAGTTCGCTGATCTTTTCATGGTGCCAAAGCTCCAGCGTGTCTGCCGCTTTCTCTTCTTCGGTAATGGTGAACTTATTTACCACCTGTTCAGGGTTTCTAATTACGTAGGCGGGGCTTGCCATAGAGCGTTGTCCGGCAGGTATGACTAACATTTTTTCATCCTCATGCAGATAATTGTTTGTGTCTATCTAGGGGCGCCAGAATCAGGCCTGTTCATCTATAGATAGCTCGCTCTTTGAAGATTTAACGAATTAAGCAAGTGCATTGATAACGTGATTGGCTCTCACCATCCCCTGCAAATAATCGGCTGCCCCGTCGCTGCGCGCGATACGAGGGTTTTTTTCGAAAAAATCTATTTGCTTTTCCAGTCTTTCATTGAATAGTGCGATCGCATTGAATTTGACATCATGATTAGTTTGGCGACCTTTGTCGTCAAGGGCTTTGATGCCTTCTGAAAACATCAAAAGAGCTCGGGAGTTAATAACGTTACTTTCGAAAAGACGTCTGCCAACTATTCTTAACTCGGAAGTGCTGATGGACGTCATATCGTAGTCTTTCAAAAAGGTTTTGAGTTCGCTGATCTTTTCATGGTGCCAAAGCTCCAGTGTGTCTGCCGCTTTTTCTTCTTCGGTAATAGTGAACTTATTTACCATTTGTTCTGGGTTTTTAATGATGTAACCCGGGCTTGCCAGTGTGCTAAGCGCCTGTCCGCCAGATATAACCAACATAGTGGTGTCCTCGCATTATTGAGCGTTACATCCGCATATCGACAGGTGATCTATCAGCTTTAGTGCTGGAAATGACTGTTCATGGACCAAGTAATAATGCTGAGCTTGAGCAAAAACGCCGTGTATTGCGCGCCTGTTAAGGTATTAGGAAATTTCAGGCGATAACCTACATGCGGATCTGAGGAATTGGCTTTCCTGGCTTTGGGAAACAGCCTACAAGTTTCCGTCAAGCTAAAAAATCCCATCATCGGCTGAGGCGCAGCGTGGCACAGACTCCAAACAAACCAAGAAGACAGCAGGCTGCAACGGTCATTAACGTCAACGAGAAACCATACCTCTCCACTAATCCACCGAAAAGAGTATAGGAGGTGCCGATAATAATTGAATTGATTAAATTTGCAGCAGAGACACAAGAGGCTCGGATACGTGATTCAACGTTTTCATGAATATAGGTTTCATAGGAGGTTTCGTATATCGCAGGTAGCGACATGATTAAGAGAAAGCAGGCCGTTGAAGCGATTATCCCCACGTCTAAAGACAAAATAAAAAGCAGCGAGGTCACAATAATCGTCGTGGAGAATGCAATAACGCCGAGAGAGTGTCTGGAGCAAATATAACCTGCAGCAATAAACATTGCTGTCGATATGGCTTCGACTGCAGCATATATCCCAGCGATCAGCTGCACCTCTAGACCTAGCGTGGAGAAGAAGGGTTGGCCGTAAATAGACAAAGGCACCGTTGACAGTTCGAATAGCGCAAATCCAACGAATAAGGGAATAAGAGATGCACCATTTTTTGAGCGAAAAATCTCACCAATGCAATAAAAACGCCTTCTGTGACGTTGGTGCGCACGCTGCTCGTTGTGCTGGAGTAATGTGGGATGGTAGGAGGGCGTATTTCGGGAATGAATGTAACAACGATAGCTCCAAAAAGCTTCGATAATGCAAAAACTATATAAACACTGTTCCAAGACATGGCATCTTGTATTACGCCACCAAGAAGCATGGATAAGCCTAACGAAACCGCACCAATGGCACGGGCGCGTGAAACTATTTTCGGGTACTCATCTGTACGATTTTCAGCCAGTAGGTTGTCATACAGCAACGCCCTATCCGCACCGGAACCCATGGCAATACTGGCGCCGAATAGGCAAAGATAATAACGAAAGGGATAAAATCGGAAAACAGTAAGAATCCAATTCCGCTTATAAAAAGCCCCAGGAAACTAAGAGCAAGGGAGTATTTACGCCCATACCGATCTGCGAGTAACCCGGATGGAATTTCCAAGGCTACGGAAGAGAAAAATAAAAAAGACTGGAGGACGCCTATTTCTCCTTGTGTTATCCCGAGTTGCAATAGGTAAAGCACAAATAAGCTTCTCTGAACATCCAGGCTCATGAGTATTGATAGGGTGTAATAAAATTTATCATTTGTAGTTTTTAGGGGGTCAAGTGTGCCCATTCTTATTTGAGTGCCTTTCTTCTTGAGTTAAAAATATTCGAGATTAAAGCTCGTCGCCCCCCTGTTTTTCAGATGCTAAAGCGCTTCCGGTGCGCAAGGCTAGCAGCAAGCTGTGTTGTAATTTTAAAGGGTCAGTGTGTAACTGATAGACGCCGCGGTTACTGTGATACACCCATGTAAGCCCGATCAGCATGCCCAGCAAGGTACTAGGAAATTACTTACGAATGACTTCTTGTCTAACTTACAGAAGTACCTTTCAACTTTTTAGGACCTTTCAAACAAAAAAAGCCCCATGACCGAATGGACCATGGGGCTAAAAATTGGCTGGATGCGACCAACCAAAGGAGCTCTTTACATCACTTGGCGGTAGCGACCACCGTATCCGGCTGCCAGCCACCCCCCAGCGCTTTGTAGATCGCCACTATCCCGCGATACAGATCCACTTCGGCCTGGGCCTGGGCGTCTTCGGCGGCCAAACGCTCACGCTGGGCATCGAGCAGGACGAGGAAGTCCACGGTGCCTTCGCGGTAGCGGATGGCGGCGAGGTCGGCGGCGGCGCGGCTGGATTCGCTTTGGCGGATCAGCGAGACCAGGCGCTGCTGGCGTTTGCCGTAGTCGCTGAAGGCGTTTTCGGATTCTTCCAGGGCCAGTAACACTTGCTGTTCGTAGGTGGCCAGGGCGCCGTCGGCTTCGGCGTCGGCACCGCGCAGGCGGGCGCGCACGCTGCCCAGGTCGAATGCGGCCCAGGTGATGCTCGGGCCCAGGGCCCAGGCGTTGGCGGCGGACGATCCGATCTGCGAGCCACGCCCGGCGGTAAAGCCGAGGAAGCCACTGAGGCTCACTCTTGGGAACAGGTCAGCCTTGGCCACGCCGATGCGCGCGGTGGCGGCGGCCAGTTTGCGTTCGGCGCTGAGGATATCCGGGCGCCGTTGCAGCAGTTGGCCTGGGTCGCCGATCGGCAAGGCTTTGGCAATCGCCGGCAGGTCTTTCGGGCTCAGGTCCACGGTCAGCTTGTCCGGACGCTGGCCGAGGAGGGTGGCGATGCGGTTACGCTCGCGCACTTGTTCGGCCTGCAGTTGCGGCACGCTGGCTTCCACCGAAGCCAGGCGCGCGTCGGCCCGTTCTACATCGAGCTGATCCCCCACCCCGGCATCCCGCAGGCTGACGGTGATGGTGCGCGACTCCTGCTGATTCTTCAGGTTGTCCAGGGCGATGCGCTCACGCAGTTGCGCGCCGCGCAGTTGGCCGTAGGCGTCCACCAGTTCGGCAATCAAGGTGACTTGCAGCTGGTACAGGTCCGCTTCGGCCGCCTGCTGATCGGCGTCGCTGGCTTCCAGGTTGCGCTGGATGCGGCCGAACAGGTCCAGCTCCCAGGCCATGTCCAGGCCCAAGTCGTAGCGCTCGCTGTTGACCCGTTTGGTGGTCTGGCCGGGGATCTGCCCCTTGCCCAGGTCGCTGCTGGCGCGGCTGGTGATGGTCGGCATTGCGTCATTGCTGGCGTCGTCGCGGATCGCCCGGGCTGCCCGCAGTCGGGCGAAGGCTACGCGCAGGTCACGGTTGCCTTGCAACGATTGAGTCACCAACTGGTTGAGGGTCGGGTCGTCGAACTGCTGCCACCAGATGCCTTCGAACTTGGCGTGGTCATATTGCTTGGCGTCCGCGGCGGCGGCGATGTTCGCCGCCTCCGGGGTCTGGGTCTTGTAGTCCGGGCCCACGGCACAGGCGGCGAGCGCCAGTACCAGCAAGCTCGGCAGGAATACTTTTACACTCATTGCTGTGTCTCCAGCTTCAAAGCCTTGGCTGCTTTGCGCGCTTCGCTGCGCTCCACATAGCGACGGATCAGGACGTAGAACACCGGGGTCAGCAACAGTCCGAAGAAGGTCACACCAATCATCCCCGAGAACACCGCCACACCCATGGCATGGCGCATCTCGGCACCGGCACCGCTGGACAACACCAGAGGCACCACACCCATGATGAAGGCGAACGAGGTCATCAGGATCGGCCGCAGACGCAGACGGCAAGCTTCCAGCACCGCCGCCAGCGGGTCGAGGCCTTCCTGCTGTTTGTCCTTGGCGAATTCGACGATCAGGATCGCGTTCTTGCACGCCAGGCCCACCAGTACGATCAGCCCGATCTGAGTGAAGATGTTGTTGTCGCTACCCGAGATGATCACCCCGGTGATGGCCGACAGCAGCGTCATCGGTACGATCAGGATTACCGCCAGTGGCAGGCTCCAGCTTTCGTATTGGGCGGCCAGTACCAGGAACGCCAGCAGTACGCAGAGCGGGAACACGAACAGCGCGGTATTGCCCGAGAGGATCTGCTGGTAGGTCAGGTCGGTCCACTCGTAGGTCATGCCGTTGGGCAGTTCCTCCTTCAGCAGTTTTTCAATCGCGGCCTGGGCCTGGCCGGAGCTGTAGCCCGGTGCGGCGTTGCCGTTGATTTCTGCGGTGATAAAGCCGTTGTAGTGCATCACGCGGTCTGGGCCCGAGGTGTCGCTGACTTTGATAAAGGTCGCCAGCGGGATCATCTCGCCTTTGTTGTTACGCACTTTCAGCTGGCCGATCTGGTCGGCGTCCTGGCGGAACTGTTGCTCGGCCTGCACGTTGACCTGATAAGTGCGCCCGAAACGGTTGAAGTCGTTGGCGTACAGCGAACCCAGGTAGACCTGCAGGGTGTCGAAGATGTCGCTGATCGCCACGCCGTGGGTCTTGGCCTTTTCGCGGTCGATGGCGGCATCGACCTGGGGCACGTTGACCGTGTAGCTGGTGAACAGGCCGAACAGCTCCGGCACGCTGCGGCTCTTGGCGATCACGTTCTGCACTTCTTTGTACAGCTCGTCATAACCCAGGTTGCCACGGTCTTCGATCTGCAGGCGGAACCCACCGATGGTGCCCAGGCCCTGGACCGGCGGCGGCGGGAAGATCGCCATATAGGCTTCTTCAATGCCGCTGTATTGGCCATTCAACGCCCCGGCAATCGCGCCGGCGGACATGCTCGGGTCTTTGCGCTCATCGAAGGGCTTCAAGGTCACAAACACGATGCCGCTGTTCGGGCTGTTGGTGAAGCCATTGATGGACAGGCCCGGGAAGGCAATCGCGGCTTCCACGCCAGGCTGTTTCAGGGCGATCTCCGACATGCGCTTCATCACGTTTTCGGTGCGGTCCAGGCTCGCGGCGTCAGGCAATTGCGCGAAGGCCACCAGGTATTGCTTATCCTGGGCCGGGACGAAACCGGTCGGGGTGTGGGCGAAGCCGAAGAAGGTCAGCACCATCAAGCCGGCGTACACGAACAGGGCAATGCCACTGCCGCGGATCACTCGGCGCACAGTGCCGACGTAACCATGGCTGGCCTTTTCGAAAAAGCGGTTGAACGGGCGGAACAACCAGCCACCAAACAGCTTGTCGAGGAACTTGGAAAAGCGGTCCTTCGGCGCATCATGGCCGCGCAGCAACACGGCCGCCAGGGCAGGGGACAGGGTCAGCGAGTTGAACGCCGAGATCACCGTCGAGATCGCAATGGTCAAGGCGAACTGCTTATAGAACTGCCCGGTCAAGCCGCTGATAAAGGCAGCCGGAATGAACACCGCACACAGCACCAGCGCCGTGGCGATGATCGGCCCGGTCACTTCACTCATGGCTTTTTCGGTTGCCGGGAACGGCTCCAGACCCAGCTCGATATTACGTTCGACGTTCTCCACCACCACAATGGCGTCGTCCACCACGATGCCGATGGCCAGTACCAATCCGAACAGCGACAGCGCGTTGAGGGAGAACCCGAACAGGTGCATCACCGCAAACGTACCGATCAACGATACGGGCACCGCCACCAACGGAATGATCGAGGCGCGCCAGGTCTGCAGGAACAGAATCACCACCAGCACCACGAGGATCAGGGCTTCGAACAGGGTGTGCACCACTGCCTCGATGGAGCCGCGAACGAAGATCGTCGGGTCATAGGCGATGCGGTAACCCATGCCGGCCGGGAAGCTCTTTTTCAGCTCGGCCATCTTGCTGCGCACATCGTTGGAGATGTCGATGGCATTGGAGCCGGGGCGCTGGAAGATTGGGATCGCCACCGCCGGTTGGTTATCGATCAGCGAGCGCAGCGCGTATTGGCTGGACCCCAGTTCGACCCGGGCAATGTCTTTGAGGCGCGTGAT
Organism: Pseudomonas rhodesiae; assembly: GCF_013285305.1. Taxonomy (NCBI): domain Bacteria; kingdom Pseudomonadati; phylum Pseudomonadota; class Gammaproteobacteria; order Pseudomonadales; family Pseudomonadaceae; genus Pseudomonas; species Pseudomonas rhodesiae. Next base: position 2,949,897 of record NZ_CP054205.1, read on the forward strand.
TTCACCGTTGGCACCGGCGCGAATCACGATGTTCTCGAACTCTTCTTCGGTAACCAGGCGGCCCTGGGTATTGACCGACAACTGGAAGCTGGTATCGGACGGCGCGGGCTGGGCACCCAGGGCACCGGCGGCCACCTGACGGTTCTGCTCGCGAATCGCGGTGACCACATCGGTGGCGGTCAGGTTGCGCGAGGCGGTCTTGTTCGGATCCAGCCACACGCGCAGGGAGTAGTCGCCCATGCCGAACAACTGCACATCGCCGACGCCACCCAGGCGCGCCAGCTCATCCTTGATATTGAGGATCGCGTAGTTGGACAGGTACAGCATGTCGTAGCGCTGATCCGGGGAGGTCAAGTGCACCACCATGGTCAGGTCGGGGGAGGCCTTGTCCACGGTGATACCGATGCGCGTCACTTCTTCCGGCAGCTTGGGCTGGGTCCGGGTCACTCGGTTCTGCACCTGCACCTGCGCGTTGTCCAGGTCGGTGCCCAGGGCGAAGGTGATGGTCAGGGTCAGCTTGCCGTCGGCGGTGGACTGCGAAGACATGTACAACATGTTCTCGACGCCGGTGATCGCCTGCTCCAGCGGCGCGGCCACGGTTTCGCCGATGACCTTGGGGTTGGCGCCGGGGAAGTTGGCGCGTACCACCACGGTAGGCGGCACTACTTCCGGGTATTCGCTGATCGGCAATTGGAACAGCGAGATCGCACCGGCGATCAGGATCAGCAGCGACAGCACCGCTGCGAAGATCGGCCGCGAAATGAAGAACTTGGAAAAATTCATCTTGAGTCGTATCCCTTAACCGCGTGGAGTCGCAACACTGGCGAGCTTGGGCGCGGCTTTTTCCGGCGCCACTTGCTCAAGGTTGCTGGCTTCAAGCGCTTGTCGTTGTTGGGCCAAGGCGGCGAGGGTTTCCTTGCTGGCCATCGGAATGGTTTCCGGGGTGACCGGTGCACCGGGGCGCGCACGCTGCAGGCCCTTGACGATAATGGTGTCGTCCTTGTTCAGGCCGTTGCGCACGATGCGTAACCCTTCGATCTTTGGCCCCAGTTCCACTGCGCGGTAGGCCGGCTTGTCGCCTTCCATCACCAGCACGAACTTCTTGCCCAGGTCGGTGCCGACCGCTTCGTCGTTGATCAGCACGGCGGAGTAGGTGCCGCTGCCTACCAGCTTCAAGCGCGCATACAGGCCAGGGGTGTATTCGCCTTTGCTGTTATCGAACACCGCGCGCCCACGAATGGTGCCGGTGGCCGGGTTGACCTGGTTGTCGATGAAGTTCATCTGGCCCAGGTGCGGGTTGCCGGCTTCATTGGACAGGCCCAGGTATACCGGGGTGGTTGCGCCGCGACGGCCCTGGCGCGCCAGTTCGGTGTATTTGAGGTACACGCGTTCGTCGGCGTCGAAGTAGGCATAGACCTTATCGGTGGAGACCACGCTGGTCAGCGCGGTGACGTCGGCGGTGACCAGGTTGCCGGCGGTGATTTCGGCACGGCTGACGCGGCCGCTGATCGGCGAGGTCACGCGGGTAAAACTCAGGTTCAGCTTGGCCAGGTCCAACTGCGCCTGGATCCCGGCGACGGCGGCGCGGGCTTCCTGGGCGGCGGTGGTGCGCGAGTCGGCGAGTTCGGCGGAGATCGCATTGCTCTGGCGCAGGCGCTCGCCACGCTGGGCTTCGTTTTCGCTGCGGGTGGCGGCGGCCTTGGTTTGTTGCAGTTGCGCTTCAAGGCGGCGCACTTCGGCTTGGAATGGGCGTGGGTCGATCTGGAACAGCAGGTCGCCTTTCTTGACCAAAGCGCCTTCGGTGAAAGCGACTTGGTCAATCTGGCCAGACACCCGTGGACGAATCTGTACGGTTTCCGGCGCTTCGAGACGGCCGGTGAATTCGTCCCACTCGTTGACCGGTTGCTCCAGCACCTTGGCGACGCTGACTTTCGGCGCCGGCATGGCGGCCGCTTGTTCCGGGGTTTTACCGCACGCGCTCATCACCACCATGGCCAATATCGCCAGGGGCACGCGCAAAGGTTTGAGTGACTGTTCCATAGGGTGCATCCGCCAATGTATTTGAGATGGGCGGATCATGCGCGGGGACGCGGTATGTCACGAATCGAATGAAGCAAAGGTAACTATCATTCGGAATGATATAAGCGCCGATTAAGCCCTCTAGCATGGGGCTTTCGTTAGGGAGCTATCAATGCCCTTGATGACAAGAGTGTTTTGCGTGGCGTGCAAGGAAGCGATTTCTCAACTCGCACTGTCGGCAGATAGGCGCGCCGCGATGCGTTCCATCAACAGGCTGACCCGGCGCGGCTGGGCGCGACTGGCCGGGTAGACGATGTTCAGGGCGGTGCGCCCGAGGTCGTAGTCCTTGAACAGCTCCACCAGCCGTCCGGCGCGCAGGTCGTCACGCACGTCCCACACCGATTTCAAGCACAGGCCATGGCCGTCCAGGCACCACTGGCGCACCAGCGCACCGTCGTTCGCCACACGCCGGCCGCGCACCAGAATGCGCTGGGTATGCCCGTGCTGGCTGAAGGTCCACTCCCGCGCCAGATTGATGCCGAAGCGCATCACCAGGCATTCATGTTCGGCCAGGTCCGCAGGCTGCAACGGCGTGCCGTGGCGTTCCAGGTAAGCGGGGGCGGCGCACACTACGCGGCGGTTCTCGCCCAAGGGTTTGGCGTGCAAGCTGCTGTCGACCAGGGCGCCGTAGCGCACGGCGAAATCGATACCCTGGCCGACCGGGTCGACATAACCGTCGCTGAGGTGCAGGTCGATGCTGACCTGCGGATGCTCCTCCATGAATTGCTCCAGGATCGGTTCGAGGTACTGACGCCCCAGATCCTGCGGCGCACTCAAGCGAATCAACCCGGAAACCGTCTGGGTACCCAAGCGAATGCTGCTGTGCAACGCCTCGGCCTGATCCAGCAGGCGCCGTGCGCCTTCAGCCAGCACGCGCCCTTCGTCGGTCAAGTGAATAGCGCGGGTGGTGCGGTTGAGCAGGCTGGCGCCGTAGAAGCTCTCCAGTTGCGCCAGCCGTTCGGACACCGAGGCCGGTGACAACCCCAACTCGCGCCCGGCGGCGGACAGCCCACCTTTCTCGATGATCAACAAAAACAGCTCAAGATTTTTCAGCGGCATTGTTCGGAGTTTCCGAAAGGGGTTTTTGAAAATGGCTCAATTATCAAAATAATCCAAAAGTCTTAGGGTTGCATCCGTGCTTATCCAACGGAGTCACGCGATGTCATTGATCAACACGCAACGGCGTACCTTTCTCGCCCAGGCCGGCGCAGGCGCAGCGGTGCTGGCGGCGGGTTCGATACTCAACCCGGCCGGCGCCGCCACCGCGCCAACGGGCCAGGCAACTCGTGCCACGACGGCGTCCAGTCAGCGCAACGGACGGTTCTGGCCCGGCGACACGCGGCTGGTGGTGTCGATTTCCATGCAGTTCGAAGCGGGTGGGCAGCCGCTCAAGGGCACTGATAGCCCGTTCCCCAAGGTGGATTTCCCCGACAGCGTGCCGGCGGATGTGGCCACCAACACCTGGTTCGCCTACGGCTACCGCGAGGGCATCCCGCGCATGCTTGACCTGTGGGACCGGCACGGCGTAAAGGTCACCAGCCACATGATCGGCGACGCGGTGCAGCGTCACCCCGAGTTGGCCCGCGAGATCGTCGCCCGTGGTCACGAAGCGGCGGGCCACGGCCCGCGCTGGAGTTCCCAGTTCGCCATGAGCCGCGATCAGGAGCGCACTTTTTTGCGCCAGGCCGCAAGCATGCTACAGGCGGTCACCGGCCAGGCCGTCACGGGCTACAACTGCAACTGGCTGCGGCGCGGGCCAAATACCTTGTCGCTGCTGCAAGAGCTGGGCTACGTCTACCACATCGATGACGTGAGCCGCGATGAACCCTTTATCGAGCAGGTCAATGGCAAGGATTTCGTGGTGGTGCCCTACACCCTGCGCAATAACGACATTGTGCTGATCGAAGGCCGCAACTATTCGCCGTCCCAGTTCCTGGAGCAGGTCAAGCTGGACTTCGATCAACTCTACGAAGAGGCCGGCACCCGGCGCCGCATGATGTCCATCAGCGCCCACGACCGCATCAGCGGTACGCCGCAAATGGTCAAGGTGTGGGATCAATTCCTGCGCTACGCCAACAGCCATCCCGGCGTTGCTTTTATGCGCAAGGACGCGATTGCTCAATACACCCTCAATAGCCCGCAGAGCCTTCGGGAAACCGAGACGATCTAGGCGCCAACCCCCTTCATTCAAGGACATAACCGATGAAACCTTTTGCCCGTTCGCGCTGCGCCATCGCCGTTACCGCGTTGCTACTCTCGGGAGCGGCTGCGGCTGCCACGACCGAGTTGGTCAAACCCTCTGTGTTGGTGGTGGATAAGAGCCTTACGCCGAAGCAACAGGCGATGATGGAAACCGTGGCGCGCCGTTACGACACCTTCTGGAACACCGGCGAGGAGCGCCTGGCGCGCGAAGCGTTGGCGGATAACTTTGTCGACAAAACACCCCCCGAGGGGCGCAAACAGGGCCCGGAAGGTCCGCTGCTGGCGTCGCGGGCCTTCCGTGCGGCAGTGCCGGACCTGAGTTGCGCAATCGAACAACTGATCATCGCCGGCGACCGCGCGGTGGTACATCTGCATTTTCGCGGGCACTTCACCGGCACTTTTGGTCAGCGCCAGGGCAGTGGCCAGGTGGTGGATTTTATTGCCACCGATATCTATCAGATCGACAACGGCAAAATCGCCGCTAACTGGCATATCGAAGATAACCTGACCTTGATGAAGCAGTTGGGCGCGCTCTAGTGCTGGGCGGGATCGACGCGGATGTAGGTACGGAATACGTGATCCCATAACGGCGAAGAGACCCCGAAATTCTTCTCGATGCCCTGGCGGTGGTGCAGGTCGTGATTGGCCACCAGCCCGCGCATCCATCCATAAGCCCAATGCTGCGGGCGGTGCATCACGTAATGCACCGAGATATAGAAGAAGTAGCCGGTCACCGCGCCGATAAACACCGAGACCAGGCCGGTGTACCAGGCCAACAGCAAGAGTGCGGCAAAGGTCGAGCTGGTTTTCCAGCTCGACACGCCGATATAGGCCAGCACATCCACATGGTGGGTCCAGTGTTCGCGACGGTACAGCGAGTGAAACAGGAAACGGTGCGCCGAGTACTCCACCAGCGTCCAGGCCAGCAGGCCCACGAGGGCGAGCCCTGGCTCGAACGGCGCCAGGCATAGCGCAAAGATCACGAAAGCGGGAACGGTGAAAAAATCGAGGTAGTACGCGAGCGAAGACATCAACCATTTATTCGAAACGGCCATGTGCGGAATATCCCTGTAGTGCGCGATGGAAAGGCAAGCGATGGGGGCGTGGGGCTGCCACGCGCGCCATCATGCAGGTGCGCTGGCGCTAAGTCACCATGGCTCCCGCGTATATCGGCGGCATTTGTGGGGTGTGACACATCCACACAATGGCGCCGCTGCCACGGCTCAAAAATCCAGCGTCACGCCGCTGTACACCGCACGTCCGTCACCGGGGGAGTGCAAAGCGGCGCGGGCACCGTCCGGATCGTACCAGGCGTACTCGTAGTAGCGATTGGTAAGGTTTTTGAGCTGCAGGTCGACACTCACCGACTCGCTCACTCGGTAGGTGGCACCCAGGTTCATCAATACATAGCCGCCGTAGGTGCCCTGGGTGTTTTCCCGTTCCAGATAGTAGTGGGTCTGACCGTTCATCCACGCGCTCAACTGCAAGGCTGGGGTGGCCTGGTAGCTGACGCCGGCGTTGTACAGGTGATGGGGGACGTGGTCGATTTCCCGGCCCTTGCTATTGGGCGAGGTGGCACTGGGTTTGAGAATTTTGGAGTACTGCCAGGCGTAGGCCAGCCACATTTCGGTGCGGTCGTTCGGGTGCAGATTCAGCTGCGCGTCATAGCCCCAGCGTCGGGTTTCGCCGACATTGTCCGACTCACCGCTGGGGTCGTTCAAACGCCGGCTGACTTCACCGCTGGCTTCCTGTTGCCAATAGGCAATACGCCCGTCCATCCAGGCGGTGGGGGTGAACTTGATGCCGGTTTCCCAACCGTCGTTGATGGACGGCGCCAGGTCGCTGTCCCGTGGCGGGATCTTATACGCCGCCGCCCCGGTGCCCACCTGGAAGGTGCGCCCCCAGTTGGCGTACAGGCTGGCGACGGACCAGGGCGAGTAGACCACGCTGAGCTTGGGCTGCTTGATCAACCCATAGTCATTGATGGCGTAGTCCAATCCGGTCATTTCGTTGCTGAAGCTGCCGCGGATCTTGTCGACGCGATACGCCGGTATGATTTTCAGTGATTCGAACGGCTTGATCTCCGCCTGAAGGTAAGCGCCATAGGTGTCGAAATCGAACTGCTGGTCGCGGGTCTGGGCCAGGCGCGCGCGGTCCCGGGTGCGATAACGCTCGCTGGTGTTGCGTTGCTGTTGGAAGTCGCTGCCGCCTTCAAGGGCGAAGTCATACAGCCAGCTGACGTCGGGCCGCCAGGTCAGCGAGGTGAGGGCGCCGTACTGGGTTTCGTAGGCGTCGCGTTCCTGTTGGGGGCTGGTGCGCCAGTATTGGGTCCAGCGGCGGTCGTCGAAGGTGTTGAGGTAGGTTTTCGTTGACCAGGCCAAGGTCTCGCTCAGCTCCGTATCCAGATGCACGCTCAGTTGATTCATGCGCCGCGTACCTTTGTCGCTGGCGTTGTAGGGGTTGGTCATGGACGGGTGATGGTGCGCGTCCTGTTCGCTCAGGTAGCCGGGCTCCTGGGCCTCGGTTTCATAGTGACGGGCGATCAGGCCGAGGCGGTAGCGGTTGTCGTCCGGGGTGTAGAACCACTTGCCTGACAGCGAAAACTTGTCCGCCTGGGCGTGATCGCGAAAGCCGTCGGCTTTCTGGTAGGCGAAGAAATAGTTCTGGGTCCAGTTGCTGCCCTCGATGCCTTTGGCCAGTTGGGTTTCCTGGGTGTGGTAGCTGCCGTAGCGCAGACGCGCCTTGGTGTAGTCACCGCCGGTTCTGGTGAACATATTGACGTTGCCGGCAATGTTGTTCAGGCCATAGCGCGCATCGCTGGTGCCGCGCACCACTTCGATACTGTCCAGTTCCAGGGGGAAAATCATGTCCATAAACGGCATGTTGCCGTCGTTGCTGTTGCTGGGGATGCCGTCGATCAGCAGCTTGACCGCATTGACTTCGCCTTCGCCGTTGAAGCCGCGAAAAGAGATTTTCCCCGAGGTGGTGCCTTGGTTGAACGGCGTCAGCAGCACCCCCGGGGCGCGGTTGAACAGTTCCCAGCTGTAGTTGACCGGCATTTTTTCAAGTATGTCGCCACCCAGGATATCCACCGAACTGAGCACGCTGCTGGTGCTCAGGGGGCCGCTGGCAACGCTGTCGCCTTGCACGGTAACGGTGCCCAGGGTCAGGGCTGAGGTTTCGCTGGCATCGGCCAGCGGGTTAAAGGCGAACAGGCCGACGCAGAGCAATGGCCAGGACGGGCGCGGTAAAGCCCTGCGTTTGGCGCGCAGCAGCATGAATGGAGCAGGCATAGGGCAAGCTTCCTGATAACCGGAAAATTCTCAAAGACGTGGAGCCGCGCGCGCAGGCGCGACTGAGTACAGGGAGTACGACGGCGATCAGGCGACAGGGGAGGCGCGCGGGCTCAGGCTCGGCCAGCGCACCCTGGGGTGCAGCGAGGGTAACAGCGGCGCGTCGAAGGCGATATCCGGCGCGAAGCGTGGCAGGTAGTGGCGGTAGTAGTCCGACGGCAACGCGGCCAGGCCCGCGTGCCCGCAGCAGCAGTCGGCGTGGTGCATGGGGCTGGTCGCGGGGCCAGACTTGAGCGGAGCGAGCAGTTTGTCGATGCCGGACGGCAAGGTGTTCGCGGTGCCGCCGGAGCAGAATCCGCCCCACAGCATCAGGCGCATGTCCGGCGGCTGCATGGCGCGACTCAGCGGCATGGCCAGCAGGTTGATCAGCAAGGCCAGGCAGGCGATCCAGGGGCTGAGGCGTCGGAACGTGGCCATCACAGCAGTCGCACAAAGGGGGCGGATATTTAGCCGCAGTCGGGCGACGAAGTAAAAGCGCTTCGCCGTGCCATTTTGCCGCATGGGCTCGCACGCCAGAAAACCGCAGCGTTACTGATAAAGGTCAATGTGTCCCCACTGGGAACGCGCACCCTTGGACTATCACTCACCCACTGGCCGCGTGCCGAGGTGCTTTATGTCTGCGTCTGCCCGTTTACTGTTGATCGCCCCCCAAACCATGACGCGCACACCTGCGTTCGAGCGTGCCGCGGCGCTGGCGAAGGCGATGCAATTACCGCTGCATATCGTCGCGTTCGATTACCTGCAGGCCTTGGCCTTTGCCGGGCTGTTCGCTCCCGAGCAGGTTCGCCAGGCGCGCGAAGGCTATCTGCACACCCATCGCCAATGGCTGGCAGCCCAGGCGCAGGCGCTGAGTGAACAGGGCCTGACAGTGACCAGCGAAGTGGTGTGGGTGCAGCATCCCTATGAAGAGATCCTGCATTTCGTCAACGAGCTGTCGCTGGCGTTGATTATCAAAGATGCCGAGGACGATTCCGGGCTGAAGCGGGTGTTCTTCACCCCGCTGGATTGGCAATTGCTGCGCGATTGCCCGGTGCCGGTGCATTTGGTCACCGGGGATGCGCGACCACGGCCTCGCCAAGTCTTGGCAATTGTCGATGTGCTGCGCACTGAAGAACAGGACACCGTGTTCAACGACCAGATTATCGCCGCTGCGCGAAAACTGGCGACCGAATGTGCGGCCACCCTTGAACTGGTGCATGTGTATGACTGGACAGCCGCCTATGCCATGGACATGGGCGTCGGTGTCCTGCCCCTGGCCACCGGGATCTACGAAGCACTGGGTTCGGCCCAGGAGGAGGCGTTCGCGGCCTTGGCCGAACGCCACGGTGTGCCGCCGCAACATCGCCACTTCCTGGAAGGCACCCCCGTACCGCGCATCTGTGAATTCGCCGAGGCCCATCGCACCGATGTGATTGTGATGGGCACCGTGCAGCATGGCGGCCTGGACAAACTGCTGGGCACCACCGCCGAATTGCTCTTGCAGCGGGCGCCGTGCAGCGTGTTGGCGATCAAACCGGGTAAAACGTTGTAGCGCAGGGCAGGTGGGTTCAGAACGTCGGTGGACGATGACAACCGGCAACGAGCTGCGTGAGCCCGCACAGATCGTGGATCTCGACATTGCGGCTGTTGATGGTGACGAGCCGTAAGTCCCGCAGGTGGGCGATGCTGCGGCACACCGTCTCCAGGCGCAGACCCAGGTAGGAGCCGATCTCCTCGCGACGCATCTTCAACACGAAGCGTGTACCGGAATAACCGCGCACACTCAGGCGTTGCGACAAGTTCAGCAAAAATGCGGCCAGACGTTCGTCGGCATTAAAGCCGTGCAGGACGCCCAGCACGAAGCACTGGAAGGGCTGACCGAGCGTTACGGCATCGGGCGTGAGCGTCGTCTGATCCATGCCGGGCAGTTCGGCGGTGATTTCGTAGCTTTTGTCTTTCTCGGTGATATCCACGGCAGGCATGCCATGACCGATCAGCTCGCGGCGCCAGAACGGTTCGACATCGAACAGCACGTGCCCGAAGGGGGACGGCACCGGGCTACGGGTGAAGTCGTCGAACAAGTGGTCTACCTGCTGGCGCAGTTTCTCCAGAGGGCGCCAAAGGTCGGCGGACAACGGATGCTGGGTGCCTTGGCGAAAACGCCATAGTCCAGCGCCGGTTGGCGGTTGGATAACGTCTGGTAGACAAGCGCCAATGACAGCATGCCGATGCCGGTAATCAGCCAGCCGATCAGCATCGCCCCGGCCCCGGCACTGGCGGCCATGTTCTGCGGCAAGCTGAATATGCCGCTGCCGATCATTGACCCGACCACCAGAGCCAGGGCCTGCTTGATTTATATCAAGAACAACGCAAACGTAGATTCAGTAACCGCTGTAGAAGTGCCTGGGGCAGGGTGTAGATCACTGATCTGTCAGGTTTTTTTATCCGGGCTTTGTTTCATAAAGCCGCCACTCGACCTTGCATCGACGCGCTCGGGTCTATATATTCCGAACCCTGCTGCACCGCGCTACCGCCCGAATGGCGAAACTGGTAGACGCATGGGACTTAAAATCCCCCGCTCGTAAGGGCGTGCCGGTTCGATTCCGGCTTCGGGCACCATCTTACATTCCACTGAGAGCTTTCGAGTTCCGTGGAAGCCTTGAAAAACCTGCCTTCTGGCGGGTTTTTTAGTTTTTGCATTCTGTCGGTTGGATGCTCGCAGATGGCACCGCGCGAACTCATCCCGATGGTTGATCAGAAACCACTGCTGCTGTTTGCCGGGAATTTGCGTCTTGACCAAATTCCCAATGCCGCCAAGCTTCTCTCCCAGCAACTCAAATTTCAGTGGGGCTTTAGCGTTGCCCACAGCGGGATCTGAGAAGAGGACTACGATTTTCGGTGAAAGACCGAACCATCTTGTCCTCTCCGATTATTATATCGAGGCAGTCAACACGCTGGAGCTTCCGTCGGATTCCGGCAAAGCGATGTGGCTATCGCCAGGTGTCAAAATGACTTTTCTGCAGTCCTCTTCTTTCTTATCAAAGATTTTATATCCTTCGGCCGCCTGTTCCAGTGACATGCGATGGCTGATGATAACTTCAGGTGAGAGACGGCCTGTCTCAATGTGATCCAGGAGTTCAGGTAGGAACCGATGGACATGAGTCTGCCCCATTTTGAAGGTCAGGCCTTTGTCAAAGGCGTCTCCGAAAAGAAATCCATGAATGAAACCTGAATAGACTCCAGGAACGCTCACAACGCCCCCCCGTCTTACTGCCGCTATACACTGGCGTAGCGCTTTGCCGCTGCTACCTTCAAGCTTGAGCGTCGCGAGAACGGTTTCCGTTGTACTACCCTTCGCTTCAAATCCAACAGCATCCACGACCCCGTCAACTCCCCGCATCCCTTTGGTTTGCCGAATGATCGTATCTGCAGGATCGTCGTCTTCATCGAAGTTGATCGGAATTACACCGTATGTTTTCTGCGCGTATGCCAAACGGTAAGGATGGTGATCGACCATAAAAATTTGGTCGGCACCGAGCATTCTTGCACACGCCGCGCTCAACAATCCGACCGGGCCTGCACCATAGATGGCGATGCTTGAACCGTTACCAATCCCTGCGTTAGTTACAGCCTGATAAGCGGTTGGAAGGATGTCTGATAGGAAAAGAACCTTTTCATCCGACAGCGTCCCCGGTACTTTGAATGGGCCGGTGTTGGCTTTCGGAACGCGTACGTATTCGGCTTGCCCGCCTGGAACACCACCATACATATGACTGAAACCGAACAGCGCGGCTCCTGGTGGTATCGCCTTTTTATTTATGATCGCTCCGCGCCCCGTATTTGTTGTCTCGCAGGCCGCAAACAGATCCATTGCGCAGAAGAAACAGCTGCCGCAGGCGATTACAAAAGGAATTACCACACGGTCGCCGGGTTGCACTGCGGTCACCGCTGAGCCTGTGTCCTCAACGATCCCCATAAACTCATGGCCAAAGATATCGCCATGCTCGACAGTCGGAATCTTTCCTCGATAGAGATGGAGGTCAGAACCGCATATCGCCGTCGCGGTAACTCGAAGAATGATGTCATCACTTTCCTCGATAACCGGATCAGGAACCGTGTCGACTTTGACGCTGTGCGCGCCATGATAGGTGAGTGCTCTCATGACTTCATACCTGCTTCAGCTGGATGGTAAGTGGGAGAGGTGAATCAAAGAAAGTAAGTTCAGATTGATGAAGGCGTAGATGACTAGCGGTTGCGTATGAAGCACGCTCGTAATTTTTTTAAACCTAATGGAGCGCAAGAGGGTCGACTGCTGAAGTCTGGAACTTAGGTAGTCGGAGGATCGGCGTTGTCATGCCTGCCCACAATGGGGAGCGCCACATCGCTGAGTGTCTATCATCTGTTCTGATCGCGACTGAGCATCCCGCATGGCGTGCCAGCCAGTCACCCTAGTCGTTCTGTTACACGATTGCTCGAATCAAACCGAACGAATCGCTTAAGCGCACGGCGTTAGCGGATTGAGGTTTCTTTTCATAAATGCGGGTAAGGCGAGAGCAACCGGTGCCGATCGTCTCCTGGCTGCTCATTCGCGATAGCGCCTGGTCTAGATAGAGATCGTTGCTTAAAGGGTGAACCAGTGAGCAAAATCATCAGCGCACATGACTTACAAATCGACTTTCAAGGTGCGAACGAAGCCGGGTTGTTCAAATGGCTGCTTGCCAGTTTCCTGATGGGCAAAAGAATCCAGGGGCAGATTGCGGCTAACGCGTACCAGGTGATCGTCGAGAAACACCATCGGGATACGCCGCACAAACTGGCGAGCTGCACTCACCGCCAGTTGGTCACGATGCTTGGAGAGGCTCACTACGTGCGTTACGACGAGACTACGTCGTCGCGGTTACTCGCATTAGCGAACAAAGTGAATACTGAATACGGCGGCAAGGTCAGCAACATTGTTGCGGCGAGCGCTGATCGTCGCGCGTTCGAAAAACGCTTGTCTGAATTCGAAGGGATAGGGCCAAAAACTATTGAAATTTTTCTGAGGGAAGCGGCTGCGGTGCTCTTCGAATCTTCCGTCTAGCTCTCATTCACACTGCCTTCCGATTGCTTGCAGCGAGGTTAAGTGAATGATAACTCGCAAGCCATCTACCACTCGGGCTATCTTCGCCCAGCACCCTTCGAGTGGGGATATACGCTCCATGAACATTGCCGATGAAGGGCTGCATGTGATGCTCGCACAATGAACACTGTTCGATGTCGCGCACGATGACCATTTCTTCATTTTGCGATTCGAACAATGCGCCATTGATCAATTCCTCCAGACTCATTGTGTAGCCATTGCACAGGTACTGCATCGCTTTGGTTTCGCGCTGTGGGGGTATCCAGCAGTCCTTCACGCTCTGGGTTCTCACCTACGCCGAGGAGAATTTCACGATAATGTTCGACTGATGATGGGTTCATCTTGAATCCCAGCAGCGACGCTGCGCTTTATGGGTCGGCAATCCTTGGCGGTAGGAGAGTATCTAGTGCGCACTATCTGACGCAGATGACACAGGCTTCGCCGGATCAGCTATGACCCAGCTTATGCGTCTGCGACATGACAAGGCGAAGCTGTCTAGGTCTGCTTATTTTTCAAAGTGGACTGCTCGTCTGATGCGGGTTTTGACGCAGGCACTGCGCAACGGTTATCGACACAGCGGCTGCCGCTATCTGGGTGAGGTAACCACGCCAAATGGGGGCGTATACGGCAAAAAAGGCGATAGCCGAATTCAAGCAGCGGGCGGAGTACATTCCAAGTCAGTGGCGTTGCCCAAAAGCCCAAGCCGGCGGCTCGCCAGCTCCACAGGGTGGCATCCAGGCCGGTTATCCAGCGTCCATCAGCGAAGCGGGCGTGCAGGGAGGACTGCATCTGCTCGAACGTGAACCCGAGTGCATTTGCGTCGAATTCACTGTTGCTGATGTCCACGAAAAGCAGATGATCCTTTACGGCATGCCCGCGCAGGAGCTTGATTTCGCGCGCACACAGAGGGCATTCACCGTCAAAGTACAGCGTCAGTGGCCAATTCATTTTCCTGTACATGGTCGACACTTTTGTATAACTCTTGTGCAAGATATGCTGAAAGAAACAGGCTGACAATGGGCACTATTTTTCGCTCTGCTATGGACGGTCATGTTTGCTTTCGTGAGCAAATCGCCCCGTGCTTTCGATCTCGATATCCAGTTTGGTGGCGGCAAGCTATGCGAAGGCGTACACGCTTGCGTAACAGATTCACTAAGTTTGAAACAGGTCAGGGCTGCAGTCATGTAACCCACCTCGCCATCAATATTTCGCTCAGACAGAGCTTTTTTGGGCCTACAGTCTTGAGTGTCGCTCACTGCAAGGAATACAAATGAATGGGTTCCCTCCAACCCCTGCGCCAAAGCACGTCACCCTGCTGGGTTATGGCGGTCTGTTGCCGTTTATTGTTCTGGCACTGCTGATTCCGTTCTCTCTCGACTATCGGACGCTGTTTGCGATTGCACTTGTCAACTATGGCGCAGTCATCCTGAGCTTCGTCGGAGCCTTGCACTGGGGCTTCGCCATGACCATGCCAGATATGAGTGCCAAGCAGCGCAGCGACCGGTTCATCTGGAGTGTTATACCTGCTCTTATCGCTTGGATCGCCACGTTACTGCCAATGCCCTTGGGCTGCTTGCTGTTGGTCATAGGCTTATTCGTCCACCTTCGGCAGGACAGGAAGCTGTTGCGGGTTATAAGCTTGCCCGCTTGGTACATGCCGATGCGATTACGGCTTACCCTTGTGGCGAGCGTCTGCTTGCTGCTTGCGGCGCTCGTTGAGGCGCTTCCTTCATGAAGCCTCGTGCGCCCGGCCAGTATTTCCTCACCTTTAAAATAGCCTCGGTCAGCCACCACCGACAAAGTAACCGATGCCATGGCCTCGCGTGCCTGCTTAGTTATTGAGCTGAGCTGATCGCGGTCGGAACCGATATTGGTCACCTCATGAGCAACGATCAAATGGTGCTGCGTGCAGCGGCTAAAAGCCGCTCCAAGACCTCACTATTGGTCGACCCATCAGGGTTTCATTAGTCATACGGCATTCCCTGCCGTGCCATGTCCGGCGTTGGAGTAAATTGATTTGAACTGCTGATTCCGCCAGGTGCCGAAAACAGCTACCACCCGAGGACATAGCGATGACTGACGAAAAGAAGAAAGAGCCCGAGCAGGAAACCCCGGCGCACTCCACCGAGCAAGAGCGTGAACGCTTGAAGGACTTCAACAAGGACGGAATTCCGCCTGGATCAAGCTGATCGTCAAGCCGCGCGCTCTTCGCTGTCATGGTGGGGATACGAGGCTCGTGGCGCGGAGGCTGCAGCAGAACCTTTGCCTTGGCGCCCAGAGCATGCGGATGGTGAATTTGGACGGCCCCCTGCGCAGCACGCTGTCTACGCTGGCAGCCAAGCTCATTAGACATTGGTGGTATGCCTTGTAAACTTAGTATTCATAAGCGCCTAGATCGTCTGAATACCTGTAAGGAAACCGCCATGCTTGAAATCGAACCGCTCTGCTTTTCGTCCGACTGTCCTAGCCGGGCCTTGTTCGATCAGATTGCTGATAAGTGGTCGATGATGGTGCTGGCGGTGCTTGATGACGGTCCG
Source organism: Pseudomonas rhodesiae (assembly GCF_013285305.1). NCBI lineage: Bacteria > Pseudomonadati > Pseudomonadota > Gammaproteobacteria > Pseudomonadales > Pseudomonadaceae > Pseudomonas > Pseudomonas rhodesiae. Next base: position 2,965,166 of record NZ_CP054205.1, read on the forward strand.
CAACGCTTCAACGCGATTCGTCGCCGGTTGCAAGGCGTGACCCAGAAAGCGCTTACCCAATGCCTGCGCAAGCTGGAACGCAACGGCTTGGTCTCGCGAGAGGTCATTTCGCTCTCGCCGGTTGCGGTGCAGTATCAGATCACCCCGTTGGGTCGCACGCTGCAAGCGCCTTTTCGGGCACTGCACGAGTGGACTGTCGCCAAGCTGCCCGAGGTCGATGCGGCCCGGCGATCGTTCGACGCCGCCAGCAGCGCGGGGAGCCCGGACGGAAGGATGCTTGACTCGATGTCATGAGCGCGGCGTCCACTGTCGTGGATCGGCCATTCTATGTTCGAAGTGCTACCGCGACTCATATGCGCAAGACCATCTATCGATGGTTCAACCCCCAGCGCCACTGAATGTTCTCAGGCAGTAGGTTTCCTCAAACCTACTAGGGCGACACAAGGTGCCTAATAGACACCAGGTTTATTCCATATACCATTTTCATAGTCCTCCCTGTCGAGGCATGCGCGCCGAGCCTTCACTCTGCTTCGTTGCGCTTGCCGGCGAGCTGCAGTCCGCCAATTGTTCATACGACAGGAAGCACCTTTTCGGTGAATCCGCGCCTGACTAAACATCAAGCGCGCGCTGGACATCAATAAACGCTATAGATGGAGAGCATATGGAAAACCTGAAGCTGTTGACCCCCCTGAGCAATAGAGCGCTTAACTTCAAGAATCGAGTCTTTATGGCGCCAATGACCAGAGGTCGATCTAAGGATCAGGTCGCCAACGAATTGACCGCAACGTATTACGCGCAGCGTGCATCAGCAGGACTGATTTTCACGGAAGGCACCCAGATCAGCGCCCAGGCGGTCGGTTGGACGAATACCCCAGGAATCTATACTCCCGAGCAAATTGCAGGGTGGAAGAAGGTAACTCGGGCAGTTCATGAAGCGGGCGGTTTGATTTTTGCGCAACTTTGGCATACGGGGAGGGCATCTCACCCGGACTTCCATGGTGGAGAACTGCCGGTGGCGCCATCGGCCGTCCCGTTCAATAGCCAAGCCTTCACGCCGGAAGGCATCAAGCCTTCTGTGACCCCACGCGAAATGACCCTTGATGAAATCAAAGCCACCATCGCAGATTATGAAAAGGCTGCGCAGGCTGCAAAGGATGCGGGTTTTGATGGCGTTGAGGTACACGGTGCAAATGGTTACCTGCCGGCGCAGTTTCTCGAAGATGGATCAAACAAGCGAACCGACGAGTATGGCGGCACCGTTGAGAAGCGGGCAAGGTTCCTGCTGGAGGCCACTGATGCCGCGATAAAGATCTTCGGGCCGGAACGTGTCTCGGTCAGGCTGTCGCCGCGCATTCCGTACAACGACATGGGCGACTCCAATCTCGAGCAGACCTACATGTACGCGGTGCAAGCGCTGGAAAAGAAACACGTTGGTATTCTGCATTTCATGGAACCGTCGACCCTGCCGGAAGGTGTTAAACCTTTAGCGCCGGGGGCCCGCGAGCGATTCTCAGGGATTTTCGTGTTGAATGTTGGCTACGACCGCAAGTCTGCGGAGCAGGTGCTGGAAAGTGGGCTGGCTGATGCAGTCTCATTTGGCACGCTGTTCATCAGTAATCCTGACCTGCCTGAACGCTTGCGCCAAGACGCGCCATTGGCGACAGCGGATGCTTCTAAGTACTACAGCGGTGCAGAAGAAGGTTACACAGACTATCCGCTGATGGCGTGAGCAACCCCAATCGCAGCGAACTGGTTAAGTTCAGGTCTTGAACTTAACCAGTTCGCTCCATCACTCGCCGTGCCTTCTGGGCACGGCGCACACCCGCCAGGATCAATAGTCGATGATGATCTTCATCGCCTTCTCAGCGGCCCCATGCTTGAAGACATCGTAGGCTTTCTCGATCTGGTCGAAGTCGAATCGGTGCGTCGTTATCCTCAACCGCTAGCGTGCCGGAGCAACACGACTTCAGCAGCATACCGGTGGTATTGGCGTTCACCAGCCCGGTTGTGATCTTCGTGGTCCACGATCACCCGTTCGCTGCTCATGGCCGGTGTGATGGTGAAGAGCGGACGCTTGAACGACTTGATATTGGCGGCTTCCATGTTGCGGCGCAGGTCCGAGAAACGCTGTTTGACTCGATGCGCTTGAGTTCGGCCAACGGCCAGCTAACGAGCCAGGCCGTCAGCAAAATGGATCGTTACTCCACTGAGCAGATCCAGCGATGATTTTTCCGATACGGGGCACGGATGAAGTGGACATCAGATACCAATTTCAGCCCGCGCTCACGGAGTGCTTCGGTCAGTTGTACGAGCGTCTCTGCTTGGATAGTCATTGCTGTTACCTCGCAAGATTTACTGCGTTCATATTTCTTGACCTGACGGACAACTGGCTAATTCAAATTTTCTTCAGCGTTGATTGCATGATCGTATCGGAGTGTGAACCGCATGATGTTTGTCTGCCTTTGCTCTCGCGTGGGCTGGCTGTACGCAGTTCACACTCCAATGCGCTCTCATAGAGAGGGTCGGGCAGTTAACGACAGCTGCAGTGGCGCTAGTTGTCCAGGATGGTTCTGGGACCGTATGATCTGATCGGTGTCTTAGTTTGACGCTGAGACTCACACCCTTTGAAGGACAAGAGCATGGGAAGGTATTTCGGTAATTCAGGCTTATTCAAGGCTGCTTCGTATTCCAGCAACGAGCTTCTGGTCAGCTGCATCACCAGCTGGGAGCTGAAAAATATTGCTCTAAATACGAAGGAGTTTTTGATATGTCCAAAGAACTACTCGGAGTTTCTGCTCTAGGCTTGATGGTGGTCGGTGAGTTCTGTGCAATCTACAGTGAGGTGGTAGTCGCCAAGCTTGCCCAAACAGGTAGCGCTTCCTGGGAAACACTAGCGCTTCCCGTGGTGCTAATGTGTTTTGCAGGAATTTGTCTACTGGCAGCATACTGGCTCGGTTACGTTGCGGTCGGTGATATCTGGATCGTCACCGTGGTATCAGTCACGTCTCTGTTGCTTCTCGAGCCTGTTGTTGTCTGGTCTCTGTTCCATGAAGCGCCAGGGCGGGGGGCACTGATCGGCTTCATCCTGGGAGCCTTGGGCATGCTTTCCACTGCATTGCTATAAATCACCCTCCTGGCCCAGCATTTAATTGCTGGGCCAATTCGCGGGATCTTAAGCTTAAGTCTGCGCACTCTGTTCGGCGAACGGTTTTATCGTCTGGCCCTGCCGCCAAGACCATCTCGGCTACGTAGGCGAAGGTGCGCTGTTCATTGAGCCGCGGAACCCCTTGGAATTGGACGGGCGTCCATGGAGTAAATATGCTTTAAGCTGATGTTTTATAAACCTTTATAGAGCATAGTAGAACTCTGTTACTAACTCTCGTGTCGCCGAAGAACATTTCGACAGGGCTCTAGGAAAATATTTTCAGCTCAAAAAATCTAAAATATGCCCACAGAGTCAGTTGACGCAGGGCCTCAATTTTAGCGGTGTCTTGGGCGACGCGCTGCTCCAATAAACGTAGACCTTCTCGCATCACTTCGCTTGCATTTTGATAGCTGCCAGACTGATCAAAGTCATGGATAACTTGTTCCTGATGAGCGGTGAGCACAACGTTTCTCGTTGCCCCAATGAACTCCATTTTTCGGTAAGCCGTATCTTCGATCATTGGCATATCATGCCGTTTTTGCTTGCGACCAAGTGGTTAAAGGCTTGGGTCTGATGAAACGCGTCGTACGGGTACGGCCAGGGACGAGGAGTGAGGAGCCCGCAGCGCGCTCGCAGGCCAGCCCACGCGCCTCAATCGGCTGCGTTTGCCCGTTCATGATCATTCAGGGCTACGGCCACGGCTTTGGCCACGTCGATAAACGCCCGCGCCGCCGCCGAGGGGTACACCCCTTTGCGCTGCATCAACACCGCCGTGCGCTGCAAGCGCTGCGGGGCCAGCTCAATCGCCACCAATTCGGGATGGGCCCGTGCAATCGCAGCCGGCAAGAGTGTCGACAAGGCAGTCCTGCGCACCACCTCAATCAAGGCGCCGATCACATTGGCCTCCATGACTACACGCGGGCGGATACCGTGCTGGTTGCAATAGCGGTCGATCTGGTCGCGGGTGGCGAACTCTTTGCTCAGCACAATCAGTGATTCGCTGTTCAGCGCTTCCAGCCCGATGGACGACTGGCCTGCCAACGGGTGTTGGCTGCCCACCACGAGCGCCAGGGTTTCCACCAGCAAGGGGTAAGCGTCGATGTCGGGCGCGTGTACCTCGTCAAAGGCGATGCCTACATCCAGCTCGTCAGCCAGCAGTTGGTTCTCCATTTGTTCCTGGGCAACTTCACGCACGGTCAACGTGATGTTGGGATAGCGACTGTGAAAGGCGTCCACCAACGGCCCGACGAGGTACGTGGTGAAGGTGGGTGTGACGGCGATGCGCAAGGTGCCCCGGCTCAAATCGCCCACATCGTGGATGGCCCGTTTGCCTTGCTGTAGTTCCTGCGCCGCCCGCAACGCATGACGCAAGTAGACCTCACCGGCGTCGGTGAGGCGGGTCTTGCGCCCTGAACGATCAAACAGCTGAGCGCCCAGGCTTTCTTCCAGTTGTCGAACTTGCTGTGACAGCGCCGGTTGCGAGACATGCAGGGCCGCTGCCGCCTTAGTGAAACCTTGATGTTCCGCGACGGCGAGAAAGTATTGAAGGTGGCGCGCGAGCTTGTTTGTTTCCATAAGATTATCTGATGCAGTTGATCATATATAAGACTTTTACCTTATTTTTAGGGCGCCGTAATCTTGGTTCATCGCAATGCGAGCCAAGGAGTTATCCCATGCAAGACATCATCGATGGTTTTCTGAAGTTTCAGCGCAATGCCTTTCCCAAGCGGGCCGGTCTGTTCAAAGACCTGGCCAATCAGCAAAACCCCCGTGCGTTGTTCATCTCCTGCTCCGACAGCCGCCTGGTGCCGGAGCTGGTCACCCAGCGTGAGCCGGGCGACCTGTTTGTGATCCGTAATGCCGGCAATATCGTGCCGTCCTATGGCCCTGAGCCGGGCGGCGTGTCGGCCTCGGTGGAATACGCCGTCGCTGCCTTGCAAGTCAGCGACATCGTGATCTGCGGCCACTCCGATTGCGGCGCCATGACGGCCATCGCCACCTGCACCTGCCTGGACCATATGCCTGCGGTGGCCGGCTGGTTGCGCTACGCCGATTCCGGCCGAGTGGTCAACGAAGCCCGCCAGCACGTCGATCAGCCCGCCAAAGTCGCATCCATGGTGCGCGAAAACGTGATCGCACAGTTGGCCAATCTCCAGACGCACCCGTCTGTGCGCCTGGCCCTTGAAGAAAAACGCGTGACGCTGCATGGCTGGGTCTACGACATCGAAAGCGGCTGCATCCAGGCTTTCGACAGCCGTACCGGCACGTTCGTGGCCTTGGCCGACTACCCAGTGAGCGCCGGCATCCCTGCAATACCTCGCTCCAACTGAAGTACCCAGGTACCTGCATCGCAGGCAAGCCTACGCGCCTTTTTTACTCACGGAGAAATCCCCATGATCCAGTCGCAAATCAGCCAAACCACTCGCCTTGCCCTGACCGACGTCATCCTCTTGGCCAAAGCTCGTAAAGACCTATCGTTCGCCCAGATCGCCGAAGGCACCGGCCTGCACGAAGCCTTCGTCACCGCCGCCTTGCTTGGCCAGCACCCGCTGCCGGCTAACGCCGCCCAAGTCGTCGCCGACACCCTGGGCCTCGATGCGGATTCCGTGCTGCTGCTGCAAACCATCCCGGTACGCGGCAGCATCGGTAATGGCGTGCCGACCGATCCGACCATCTACCGTTTCTACGAGATGATTCAGGTGTATGGCACCACGCTTAAGGCGCTGGTCCACGAGAAGTTTGGCGACGGCATTATCAGCGCGATCAACTTCAAACTGGATGTCAAAAAAGTGGACGACCCAGACGGCGGTTCGCGTGCCGTCATCACGCTGGACGGTAAGTACCTGCCTACCAAACCGTTCTGATTGAATGAAAACTTGGCCCGAGGCCGCTAGGGGCTCGGGCCACGCATAGGGTATGTCTGCTGTTTCAGCGGCGCGCAGACAGCTGTTGCGGTGCCAAAAATGCATCGTGGAAATAGTTACGAAAAGCCTGCATTGCCGGGCTGAATTCGCGCTCGCGATGCCACGCCAATCCGACACTCATCGGCGTCACCTTATCGGTGACTGTCAGGGTTTCGATGCGTTTTCCTTCCAATGACCAGGGGCGGTGCACCAAGTCTGAGAGGATTGCCACGCCGCTGCCATTGGCGACCATGCTGCGCACCGCTTCGACTGAGCTGGTACGCACCCGCACGTTTGGCTGCTGATGCGCATGTTCCCAGTAGCGCATAGCGCTTTGTTCGGCTTCGTCGACGGTCAGCAGGATGTAGGGTTCTTTCGCAACGTCGGCGAGACTGACCGCCGAGCGCTCGCACAGCGGATGGTGGCTGGGCAGCCATAACCGCCGTTCGGAGTTGAAGAGAATCTCCGAAACGATGTCCGGGTGCGTGAGGTTGGCGGTGAGCACCACGGCCATATCAAAACGACCTTCCAACAAGCCTTGTTCAATCGCTTGCCGTTCCTGTTCATGGACTTCAATCGCCACGTCCGGATGCCAGTGTTCTAGGCGCTGCAGATGGTGCGGCAGGAAATAGCCGATCACCGTGTAGCTTGCCGCTAAGCGCAACACGCCACTGGCGCGGATATCCGGCAACGGGCTGTTCAACGCGTCATCGACGCTGCGCAAAATCACGTAGGCCCGGTTCAAAAAGTGCCGCCCGGCGTCGGTCAGGCTCATGCCCTGGGCCGAGCGCTGGAACAACAGCGTGCCGAGAATGCCTTCCAGTTCCTTGATCGCCGTGGTCACTGCGGATTGGGAAATATTCAGATGAATTGCGGCTTGAGAGATTTGCCCGATCTCGGCGGTAGCGACGAAATAGCGTACTTGGCGCAGGGTCAGGGACATTAGCACTCCGGACGATGAGGTATCTGTTTTTCAGAAGATGGCCTATCTGATAATAGATCTTCCCAAGGGGTAGGCAGGAATTTAACTTGGCCTGTATGAAGTCACAAGCGTCGGGAGCAAGCGTCATGCAGGCAGTAGATTTCAACTCGGACATGGGTGAAGGCTTTGGCCCCTGGACCATCGGCGATGGTGTCGACAATGAGCTGATGGGCTTTATCAGTTCGGCCAACATTGCCACCGGTTTTCATGCCGGTGATCCCGGCACCATGCGCCGCACCGTCGAGCAGGCCAAGCGCCTGGGCGTGGCCATCGGCGCGCATCCGGGCTTTCGCGACTTGGTGGGGTTTGGCCGTCGGCACATCAATGCACCGGCCCAAGAACTGGTCGACGACATGCTCTATCAGTTGGGCGCCTTGCGTGAACTCGCCCGGGCTCAAGGCGTGGCCCTGCAACACATCAAACCCCACGGCGCGCTCTACATGCATCTGGCCCGGGACGAAGAGGCTGCCCGTTTGCTGGTGCAGAACCTCCAACGTCTGGAACCGGAGTTGCTGCTGTATTGCATGCCCGAGTCGGTGATCTGGCGGGTTGCCACGGAACTGGGGCAACCGGTGGTCCGCGAGTTCTACGCCGACCGCGAATACGACCTCAGCGGCTCCATCGTCTTCACCCGCAACGTGCGAGCTTACGACCCGGCCTTCGTCGCCGAGCGAGTGCTGCGTGCTTGCCAACAAGGCGTGGTGCGTACCGTCGAGGGCGAGGACCTGGCGATTGAGTTCGACTCCATCTGTTTGCACAGCGACACGCCGGGTGCCCTGGCGTTGGTCGAAGCCACGCGTCGTGCACTTGATGGCGCGGGCATAAAGGTCCGAGCACCGCGCTGAGACCGAACGAAAACACCTGGCACACAGACGCCAGGGTTGACTCACCGATTTACTTTTTGCCTGCCTTTCTACAACTATTCCAAGAGGAACAGACATGGCCGAACACACTGTAATCACCCCGTTGCCGGGGACCTTCTACCGCAAAGCTACCCCGGAATCGGCGAACTTCGTCGAGGTCGGCGCGCAGGTCAGCGCCGACACGGTGATTGGCCTGATCGAGGTCATGAAGCAGTTCTCCGAACTGACCGCCGGGACGGCCGGTCGCCTCAATGCCTTTTTGGTAGAAGACGGTGATCCGGTGGAACCGGGTCAAGTCGTCGCAACACTCGATGGCGAGTGAGGGCACGATCATGACTCACGCCATTCATAAATTGCTGATTGCCAACCGTGGCGAGATCGCCGTGCGGATCATCCGCGCGGCCAAGGAACTGGGCATTCCTACCGTTGCCGCGTGCAGCGAGGCGGACGTCGACTCCCAGGCTGCGCGCATGGCCGATGAGGTGCATATTCTCGGCCCGGCCCGTGCCGACAAAAGTTACCTGAATGTCAAGGCCTTGCTCGGCGCCTTGAAAGCCACGGGCGCCAACGCGGTGCATCCCGGTTACGGCTTCCTATCGGAGAACGCCGATTTCGCCGAAGCAGTGGTGGCTGCCGGCGCCATTTTTGTCGGCCCGAGCGCGGAGACGATCCGGCGCATGGGCGATAAAGCCGAGGCGCGGCGCACGGCGCAAGCCGCCAGCGTGCCGGTAGTGCCGGGTTCGCCGGATGAACTGTTCGACGTTGAATCGGCGCTCAAGGCTGCCGAATCCGTTGGCTTCCCGCTGTTGATCAAAGCTTCGGCCGGTGGCGGCGGGCGCGGTATTCGGCTGGCGGAAAACGCCGAGCAGCTGAGCGAAGAATTCCCTCGTTCCCAGCGCGAAGCCCAAGCGGCGTTTGGCAATGGTGCGGTGTACTTGGAGCGGTTTATCAGCCGGGCCCGGCATATTGAAGTGCAAGTGCTGGGCGACGGTCAGCACGCCGTGCATTTGTTTGAGCGCGAGTGTTCGCTGCAACGGCGGCGGCAGAAAATCTTCGAAGAAGCGCCATCGCCAGTCCTCAGCCAGCAGCAACGGGAAACGCTGTGCGCCAGCGCGGTACGCCTGACTGAATCCCTGGGTTACAAGGGCGCCGGCACCCTGGAATACCTGTATGACGATACTACCGGTGAGTTTTTCTTTATCGAGATGAACACGCGGATTCAGGTGGAGCACCCGGTCAGCGAACTGATCACGGGCATCGACTTGGTCCAGGCCATGTTGCGCATCGCTGGCGGCGAGCCGCTGGGCTTCAAGCAAAGCGACATTCGACTCAACGGCGCGGCCCTGCAAATGCGCCTGAATGCTGAAGACCCGGCACGGAACTTCTTCCCGAGTCCAGGCCTGGTCGAGCAACTGATCTGGCCACAAGGGGAGGGCGTTCGTGTCGATACGCATCTGTTTCAATGCTACCGGGTGCCGCCGTACTATGACTCGCTGCTGGCCAAACTGATTATTCACGGTGCGGATCGCGCCGAAGCTCTGGCCCGAGCGCGAATGGCGGTGGCGAACACCACGCTCACCGGTATGGCCAACACCTTGGCGTTGCACGGTGAATTGTTGGAACAACCGTGGTTGCACAGCGCCGACTTTCACACCGGCACCCTGGAAACCTGGCTCGCCGAGCGCCGCAGCGGAGGTGAAGCATGAGTACGCCCATCCGCTACAGCTTTGGCGCCGATGAGCATTTATTTGCCGAAGTCAGCGACAGCATGTCCCTGGACGCGTTTTTCAAAGGACTGGCCGTCACCCGCGCCGTGGAACGGCTGGCGCTGGATGGCGTGCTCGATATCTGCCTGGCCAACGCGTCGTTCCAGATTCGTTTCGACCCGGATCGCATCGCCCCGCACACCTTGCTTGAAGCGGTAAAAACCGCCGAGGCCGGAGCCGTCGCCGAGCGCACCTTACAGACGCGAATTATCGAGATTCCAGTGCTCTACAACGATCCCTGGACTCACGAAACCCTGATGCGTTTTCGCGACCGCCACCAAGACCCGAGCGCCACGGACTTGGAATACGCCGCACGCATCAATGGTTTGGCCGACGTCGATGCGTTCATCGCGGCCCACAGTGGCGCGCCGTGGTTTGTCTCGATGGTCGGCTTCGTTGCGGGGTTGCCGTTCATGTTCCAGATGGTTGAGCGCGAGCGTCAGTTGCAGGTGCCCAAGTACCTGCGCCCACGCACCGACACGCCGAAATTGACCTTGGGCCATGGCGGTTGCTTTGGTTGCATTTACTCGGTGCGCGGCGCCGGCGGTTATCAGATGTTTGGCGTGACCCCCGCGCCGATCTACGACCCGCAACAGAACCTCGCGTACCTGAAAGAACACATGGTGTTTTTCCGTCCAGGCGACATCGTGCAGTTCAAACCGATGGACCGTGAGGCTTACGACCACGCGGTGGCCGAAGTGGACGCCGGTTGCTTTGATCTGCGGATTCGGCCGGTGGAGTTTTCGCTGGACGCGTTCCTCGCCGATCCCGTTGGCTATCCCAAGTCGCTGCAGGAGGTGTTGGCATGATTAAAGTCCTCAAACCCGGCCTCGCCACTTCGGTACAAGACCTGGGCCGCGAAGGCTATTACCACTTGGGCATTCCACCGTCCGGCGCACTCGATCAATACGCCTTGAGCGCGGCCAATCAATTGGTCGGCAACCCGGCAGGTTTGGCGGGGTTGGAATGCACGCTGCTCGGGCCTGAGTTGGAGTTTCAGCAGGATGCATTGGTGGCGGTCAGCGGCGCGCACATGACGCCTCGGGTCGATGGCGTGGAAATGCACCACGACACCGCGTTCACCGTGAAGGCCGGGCAAGTGTTGCGCTTTGATTTTCCCAAGGCTGGTGCCCGCGCTTATGTGGCGGTGGCCGGCGGCATTGATGTGCCGGTGGTGCTCAACAGTCGTTCCACCTATGCGCTCGGCGCGCTCGGCGGTTTTCAGGGGCGACGCCTGATTGCAGGCGACGAGTTGCCGGTGGGCATCGCCAGTGGCAAGAGCCGCGCCGGAGCCAGTTTGCCCATGACGTTACGGCAATCATTGGGTGGCGAAATCACCCTGCGAGTGGTGCCCGGTTTGTACTACCACCGCCTGACCGAATCGGCGGCGAAAAGCTTTTTCGCCGAGCCGTGGACGGTCGGTTCGGAAGCCGATCGCATCGGCTATCGCTTCAAGGGCGGCAGCGCGCTGAGCTTTCAGCCCCGAGAGCAGCCGTTCGGCGCCGGTTCCGATCCGTCGAATATCGTCGACAGTTGCTACCCGATCGGCTCGATCCAGGTGCCCGCCGGGCTCGAACCCATCGTGCTGCACCGAGATGCGGTGTCCGGTGGCGGCTACGCGATGATTGGCACGGTGATCAGCGCCGACCTCGATTTGATCGGCCAGATGCAACCCAACCAGAAGGCCCGCTTTGTTGCGGTAACCCTCGAAGAGGCGCTGGAAGCGCGACGTACCTATAAGAAAAAACTTAGCTGCCTGAGCAAGCTGTTCCCTTCCTGATTCTGCCCGCCGTTTAGCGCGGGCCATGCCAAACGGTACGCCAACGCCGCACTTCGGTGCGGTGACGGCTGCCCGCGCTTCAACCATTGACTGGTTTTGGAGTTCACGCATATGGCTGCTTTATCGCAATCGAGTCAAACCGGGCAAGACCCGGCGCATTATCCTGTTCCCACCGAAGCGCGCATGGGGCGACTGTCTCTGACCATGGCGTGGTGGGCGGTGTGCAGTGCGATGTTTTACATCGTAGTGGGTGCTTCATTGGCATTGTCGTTCGGTGCGCGCAATGCGCTGATCGGCATGGTCCTGTCGGTGATCAGTTATGGACTGGTCAACAGCGTTCTCAGCCGCTTTGCGATTCGCAGCGGTTTGTCGGTGGCGTTGTTTTCACGACTGTTGTTCGGCAGCACTGGGGCCTGCCTGGCGACGCTGATTTTCTTCTCGACCGCGATCTATTACGCGGTGTTCGAAGGTTCGGTGATCGCCGTCGCGCTCAATCACCTGTACCCGGAACTGGTCTATCCGCTGGCGGCATTGGCGGTGGTGCTCTACAGCGTGCCGATGATCCTGGGCAGCGTGCAGCACTGGCTGGACAAGCTCAACGGTGTGTTGTTGCCGGTGTATCTCGGTGGTTTGCTGGTGGCCGTGGGACTATCGATCAGCCGTTATGGCTACCAGCCGCAATGGCTGGATTTCGGCCCGGCAACGCCTAGCGCATTCGGCTGGTGGGATTGTTTTGTCGCCTACATGGGCGTCTGGGTATTGATGCTGTTCACCTTCGACTATGCGCGTTTCGGCAAGCCTGAAGACGCCGAGTACCACGGTCGCTGGAACTTCGGCATGCCGTTCTACGCAGTGACGTTTCTACTCAACGGCGCGGCGGGCATTTACCTGGTCAGCAGCATTCCCCACGAAGGTGCCCTGAACGAAGTCTCGGTAGTGATGGCGATTTTGCAGTTGATGGGCCTGTGGGGATTGCTGTTTGTCTGGGCCACGCAAACCCGGATCAACACCGCCAACTATTACTTGGCGACCCTGAACATGCAGGCGTTTTTTGCACGGTTTGGCCTGCGTGGTTCGTACCTGGTATGGGCATTGGTGGTCGGGGTGATCGTATATGGCCTGATGCTCGCCGATGTGTTCGCGTATCTACTCAAAGCCTTGGCTTACCAGGGGATTTTCGTGGTGGCCTGGGTGGGTGTGGCGTTGGCGCAGATTGTCTACGGACGCAGCGACATGGCACAGCTCGAACGGGTGGTCGCATTTAACCCTGTGGGCTTGACGGCCTGGTTTGGCGCCACCGCATTGGGCCTTGCGTTGATGTTCTCCCGCGGCGGCCTGAGCAGCTTTTCCGCGCCATCTACCGTGATAGTTGCATTTGCCTTGCAAGCAGGCTTATCCCATCGAAGCTGGTTGCGGTTACGGATGGCGGAGTAGAGTTTTGCGGTCACTGATCCCGTACCAGCCTGCTCTAAAGGAGCCGGCTATGGGAAGCTCATTACACATTCGCTGATGGGCTTTCAGTGACCGCTTCTGGCCGATGCCGTTGAAAAAGCCTGCTCGCCCAAACGCGCGAATAGTGAAGGTGAAAACATCTTGTTTGCACGCTACTACGTGAAAGACACCTGAACCTTCTGCGCAAAATCCAGACTTCAATCTCAGGCGCGTACTTTTTTGCTGTGCAAGTCGAAGCCGACTTTCCAACATAATCGGCCAGAAGCGGATGTGGGCAAGCGGCAACTACCTGCCAAAAAAGCGGACGCTATCACTTTGCCAGGGAGGGATCACCAAACCAAGGGACATCAATCTAAGGCGCCCTGCTTTACTGAGCATAGGAGGGCGTCATCCCTGCTAACAGGCGCTGGCTGCCGGATTACGTGCCGTGACGATCCACGCCGCGCCGTCGATCATCACCGACCGCTCGCCGGGGAGGCCGGCGAAAGCGGCGCGAACCGCCGCTGAAGCTTGGGTGCGGATGTCATCGTTTTGCTGCGCGAGCACAAGCGACAGCGGGCCGCCCTCGAATGCCATCCTTACCGCGTCGTCGATAGCCGCATCCCGAGTCTCGCCTTCACCGAACGGGATGGAAACACCGAACGGCGCAAAAGTGACATCGGTAAAGCCAGCGGCCGTCAGGATACGTGTCACCCGTCCCCGGTCAGCGAACGAGAATGGTCCGGGTGCTTCAGGATCAGGCGGTGCGGTCAGCGGAACGATGCCCTGGATCGCGCCCATCGGAAGGCGCACCCAATCGTTCTCGGCCACGCCGCGCCAGCAGATGAAAACGACCCGACCGCCCGGCCGGAGCGCGCGTCGCATATGGGTGAACGCCCCTGCCGGATCGTCGAAGAACATCACCCCGAAACGCGAGAAAAGCATGTCAAACGCGCCCTCGGGCAGCTCGGCGTGACTGGCGTCGGCCACCTGGAACAGCACCGGCGTATCCTGCGGCGCAAGCTCGCGCGCTCGTCCAATCAGCGGTTCGGATATGTCCACACCCAGCACATGTCCGCCCGCGCCGACGCGGGCAGCCAAAGCCAGACTGGACGCGCCTGCGCCGCAACCGACGTCAAGCACGCGCTCACCCGTGGCGGGCGCTGCGGCTTCTATCGCGGCCTGGCCAAATACCGCAAACATGGCGTCAAGCCGGGCCTGGTTGGCGACCCAGTACTCTCCGCTTTGGCCATTCCAGTCGGCGCCCTGATAGGTTTTTTGCTCTGTCATGACATCTTCTCGTTTTGATTAGTGTTTAACCAGCTAGCCTTTGATCGAGGCAAGGAGGGGAGGGCGTTACTTGGCCCACGCCGTGATCCGTTCCGCGATCGCCCCAGGGGCCTCAATGTGCAGGAAATGACCCACACCGGGGATGACCTCCATCGCGTGCGGGGCGGCGAACCGATGTCGGTCGTCGACCTGCGCGGGGAGGAGGATGCAGCGGTCGATCAGCGCGAGCACATCGCTGGTATATTTCCGGAATCAGGCGGTGCAGAAGCCGGGGACGGCGACCTTCTGGAACAGGTGCGGGGTGGCAACGACGGATGACGGATAGGCCGATACCTTCGCGACGAATTCGGGGCGGGCGAAGGCATCGCGGAGCGTCTCGGTGGACTCCCACACCACATAGTTCAGGAAGGTCGGGCTATCACCGATCGCTCGGTGCAGTTGGGTGGAGATGAAGCCCGGCTGCTTCTTCAGGGTTTCGCCTGCAGCCTTGAAGGCGTCCAGGAAGCCCGCTTCGTCGGTGGAACCGACCGTAAGATTGGCGCAGTCGAGATGCCGAGTTGGCGCTCAAACGGGAATTTATCGTCTAGCGGCTTGAATTTTTTTAGGACTTCCATGGTGGCGCTCGCGTCTATTGAAATTGAAGTTAGTGTGCTCGGGGCTGCTTGATCTCAAACCAGCATCGACTGCTGGGCGAAGATGCCCGCCATCACGCCTTGCCATGAAGCCGTGCTGACAGACGCCATGAGAGGGTTGGCAAGGTCGCCGGCAGCGTAGACGCCGGGCACAGTGGTTTCGCGGCGCTCGTCGACCTTGAGCGCGGTACCCAGGGGCGTATCGACGGTGGCGAGGCCCAGTGATTCATGCAGACGTGCGGAGGGCTTGTTGCGCGGATGCGCGAATAGGATGTCGACCGCAACAGAGGGGCCGGCGTCGAGCCTGACGGTGGTGTTGTGGCTCTCGTTATGCTCGATTTCGGCGATTCGGCTATCAACGACAGGGTTGCCGCGGCGCGCCAGATCGGCGCGGATGTCGGGTGGAATGTCGTGACCATTGGCAAAGACCGTCAATGTGTCGGTCCAGTCATGGTATAGCTTGACGTAGTTGTGCGACGGCGGACCGGACCAGACGAGGCCCCAATGCCGGCCCGCAACTTCAAAGCCGTCGCAATAGGGGCAGGGTACGATGGAGGTTCCCCAGCCTTCGGCAAAGCCGGGAAGTTCAGGCATCTGGTCGACGACGCCATAACTCAGGATCAGCCGGCGCGCCCTGTGACTTTCGCCATCGCCAGTGAGGATGGAGAAATCGTCAATGGTTCCAGAGATATTCTCGGCCCGGGCAGTGACAAGACTGACCGAAGGGTAGCGCGCAAGCTGTTGCCGCGCTTCGGCCAGAATCTCTTGCGGTGGCTTGTGATCGTGGCCAAGCAAACCATGCGAGTGCTTGGCGAAGCGATTACGCGGAAGGCCCGTATCGAGAACGGTGACTTTTCGGCGCGCACGACCAAGCTGTAGAGCGGCGGCAAGACCCGCAAAACTGCCGCCGATAATGATGACGTCATTCATGGTGATAGGCTCCGCGTTGTGGCTGAAGGGACTTGAATTTTACTTTTCTGGTACTTGCGAGTACCATAATTCCATAGTTAAGATACTGTCAAGTACTGGAATTCTCATGACCGAAATTTGCCAGACACGGCGCGGCCGGCCAGCCAACGAGGCGCTCAGCCAAACGATTGTCGACGCCGCCGGCGAACTTTTTATGGAGTTGGGGTTTCAAGCGACAACGATGGACAAGGTCGCCCAGCGGGCAAAAATATCCAAGCTAAGCATCTACCGGCACTTCGAGAACAAGGAGGCGCTGTTCAGCGCGGCCATCGCGGCCCACTGCCATCAGTTTGCACCGCAGGCCATTGTCGAAGGTGTCGACGGCTCGGCTGCAGATCAGCTCATGGCGGTGGGGACATTCCTGCTGCGCACACTGTTGAGTCCGGAAGTGCGCAATGTTGAGGCCATGATCATGGTCGACAAGGCGAAGCAAAAGTCGTTGAGCAAGCTCCATTACGAAGCCGGTCCCGCCTATGTCATTGCCCAGATCGAGGCCCTGTTGCGGCACTTACACGCGGAGGCGATGCTAAATGTGCCCGACCCTTTGGAGTCTGCCCGTTTGTTTGCCGCGCTTATCAAAGGGTCCGATCTTCTGATGATCGCCCGCTTCGATGAGGCGAAGGCAAAGGACGACAATGAAGTCGAATCCTATTGCCGGTCGGCCGTCGCCATGTTCATCGCAGCGCACGGTGTTTAGCGGTTGATTTGAACGCCTGATGTCGGTCGTTAACTGGACACCACTGGTCTCTGTTCCATGAAGCGCCAGGGCGGGGGGCACTTATCGGCTTCATCCTGGGAGCCTTGGGCATGCTTTCCACTGCATTGCTTTAACTCACCCTCCTGGCCCAGCATTTAATTGCTGGGCCAATTCGCGGGATCTTAAGCTTAAGTCTGCGCACTCTGTTCGGCGAACGGCTTTATCGTCTGGCCCTGCCGCCAAGACCATCTCGGCTACGTAGGCGAAGGTGCGCTGTTCATTGAGCCGCGGAACCTCTTGGAATTGGACGGGCGTCCATGGAGTCAAGATGCTGTAAGCTGATGTTTTATAAGCTTTTATGGAGCATAGTAGAACTCTGTTACAAACTCTCGGGGTCGCCTAGCAACAGCGGGACTCCCCAACCGCAAGGGTGGGTGTCCCTTGGGATGACGGAAGGTTAAGGTAGGAAGCGGCCAATGCGCCGTTGGCGCACCGCAGTCTTGAAGGCTTTGACCGCCTGGGACGTTGTCGGCGACGCCAGCGAACATGGGGGCAGCGTGATCGGGCGAGGGGCAGTTGGCGTCAGTTAAACCGCATCAGGAACGTGCCGGTTTTGTGGCTGTCAGTACTCATCCAGCAGGAACACCGCAGTAAGGCCCCGGTCTGCTTCGGTGAAGATGCAGAGGTCCAGTCCATCACAGATGGTGTAGGACGACAGCAGGTAGCCGCCGAGTTCCATAGCCGCGTCGTTGTAGCGTCGATGCTCTGCGCGCACATCGCCCCAGTCGCCGCAGATGTGCCGGCGCACATAGGGTAGAGGATCGAGCAGATCCTGTCGGATCAGGGCGTCCACACGGCTGGAAAAGGTCAGGCCGCCGAAGGGGAATCGTGGCTGGAGGGTGACGAAGGCGGGCATGGGGCTACGCAGATCCTCCATCGTGAAAGGACTTCGTACTCTAGCAGGGCAAAATATTTCGGCGACGAGGTCGCGGTCACAATCACGCTCGCAATGGAGATGCTTGTGGGGGCGGCAGACATGCCTCGGCTGGGTAGGAAAACTCCATCGGCCAGGCGGTGTCGGCGGGTTCCCGGCAACGTGTCCAAACCTCGCAGGTACTTCATCGTTCGCTGACAGGTGACTGCGTCACTTTTCATTGGCGAGGGCGTTCGGGCCGGCTGGTTTCCTTGACCGCAAACATCAGACAGCGCACCGCTTCACGGTCTTGTTCTGACAATAAGCGGTAGTAGCGGATCAGTTGCTCTTCCTTTCGATTGAGTTGGCGGGGCCGTAGGGATGTACCGACGTCGGTACCCAGTGAGGAGATAAACGAAGTATTTAGCATGATTCTAGCCTTTCATGAGGTGAATGGAGGCATGGGCTGCTTGCCCAGAACATCTAAATAAATAACGTTTATCGGAGAGATGGGCTCGTCATTTTTCGTGACTGTTAGGTTTTTCGGAATGGGCCGTCGGAAGTGCTTGGTAGAGGTGTAGGAGTGGTCTTTCAAGGTCGACTGAATCGAGGCACGATTGAGTGGGGAGCCCGCCCACAGGCATCAACCGTCGGGTTGCCGGTGGGAGGGCGTAAGCCTGTCAAAAACGGGACACATCCTTGAAGGCGCAGGTCAAATAGCACATGGCCACGCGGTCGGTTTCTGACAGCGTGCGGAAGTGTTCAATCAAACGTGCCTCTTCATCCGTGAGGGCGCGCAGCCGCCGTTTCGGCCAGAACACAAATATAAGCTGTGAAACACCCTTGGTTGATGGCATGACCCTTGTCCTCTCTTGCGGGAAAAGCAACTGACTTGGGGTGTGGTGCGATCCTGCCTGAGCATTCTGAGGAAGCAATCAAGGCATTTATGGTGAGTGTAGAAAGTTGTTTTGGACCGTGTGAAATATTTTTTTACAGGTGGAATTTGCTGTCAAAAAGCACGTTTGCGCATGCGAATACGTATTTGCTGGGTCAGACGCTCGATGATCAGGTTGTCGCTGGCGTCGTACTGGTAGTCCTTCTGCAGCAGCGGCAATACTTCGCGGGCAACCTGCTGGTAGTGCAGGGCTTTCTGGCTGAGACGGCCATTGCGGTCGTAGCGGGTGCGGGTGTGCAGGGCGCCCTGGGTGCGCAGTACTTCGTCGTGCAGTGCGTCGCGCTCGAAATCGCTGATCACACGGCCATTGAGGTTGAGCTGATGCAGGTGGCCGCTGCCGTAGTACAGGTGGTTGAGTTCGCGCTGATCGGGCAGCGTCAGGGTTTCCAGGTTGCCCAGCTCGTCGTAACGGTAGGTCAACTCCCCGGCGCTGTTGGTCTCGCTGAGCAGTTGGCCGAGGGCGTCGTAGCTGTAATCGAGCCGCTGCTGGTCACCCTGGTTGTCGGTGAAACTGATCGCCAGCAGGTTATCGGCGTTGTCGTAGGCATACTCGGTGACGCCATCGTCGGTGCGCTTGCGGACCAGCCGCCCGAGGGCGTCGCGCTCGAAATGATGCTCTAGCGGCGTGTGGGGCTCGGCCGTGTCCTTGCCGTCCAGATCAGGCTCGGCCAGCGGCGCCGGAACATGGCAGATGCCAGTGACATCGCCCAGCGGGTCGTACTGGTAAATACGCCCGCTGCCATCCAGATCCTGCTGGGCCAACAGGCGATCCAGCGCATCCCACTCGAAGCGGTAGTGTTCGTGGTTTTCATTGCTCAGGTGCAGCAGGCGGCCATAGGCGTCGTAGCTAAACGCGACGCTGTGGCCGAGGGCATCGACACGCTGGATCAGCCGGCCACTGCGGTCATAACGCAGGCGGGTGATGCGCTGGGCCGGGTCGGTGTAGGCGGTCAGCTGGCCGGCGGCGTCGATGTCGTAGCGGTCGATTCGGCCGTCCGGGCGTTCGCTTTCGATCAGATAGCCGCGGGCGTCATACCGATAATGAGTGTGCTCGCCACGGGCGTTGACGGTTTCGCTGAGCAGTCCGCGCCGATCATAGCGGCAGTGGGTCTCGGCGTTGGAGCAGTCGCGGTAGCTGAGCAATTGCCCGTGAGCGTTCCAACGCAGGTATTTGTGCTTGTCCAACGGGTCGGTGATGCAATCGACCTGGCCCTGGGCGTTATACCGGTAGTGGGTCTTTCGACCGAGGGGGTCTTGCTCCCAAAGTAGATTGCCCTGGCGGTCGTAGCCGAAGCGTTGGGTACGTCCAGCGCCATCGGTGATGCTCAGTGGCAACGCCCAGTGTCGGGTGTAGCGGATTCGTTCGCAGCGGCCCAGTGGGTCGCGGGTCTCGATCAGGCGGCCGAGTTCGTCGTAGCCGTATTGCCATTCGCCGCCTTGCGGGTCGATGCTCTTGAGCAGTTGGCCACTGAGTACATCTTCCTGCCAGCAGTGACCCATGGGGTCGATGTGTTTGTAGATCTCATAGAAGGGCCCCCAGTAGTAATGGTCTTGGCGACCGAGGCTGTCGGTGACTCGGGTTTCGCCTTTTTCCAGGTCGTACTCTGACGGATAGTCAATCTTCCTCCCGGATAGTCATATCCAGAATGTCCGTGGTGTGGCTCTAATCACTGCTCAAGCTGTGCGAGAAACTCTTCGAAAGAACTAGATAAAAGAACTAGATCTCTTTCATCTGCCAGCCATAGATAGATAAGCCCAAAATCTCTATTTCTGGCGGATAGAACGAAAATGTTGCCGCAATCGTCATAGGCGAATGGGACTAGGTTTATTAACTCGGGCTCTCCTTTGATTAGTTGCTTGTATGTATCTTCAATTGTGGTTTCACCATTTTTTATGGAGAGAAAGCTGTTTAGTAAAAACGCATTGCTTTCTGCGGTTGAATCATCAAGTGTTCCGCCATTATTCGTTATATAGAAATTTCTAAAATATTCTGATGGCGCGCGGCCAATAGTTTTAGTGAACTCATCGTATTCAAGAGTGCTAATTGGGGCTTCGCAATTCTGTAGGGTTATGGGCATCTGGTGGGTCCTTTGGTCTTGGTTGGTCTCGCAGGATGAGTATATTTTCTCCCGGTTGCTACTGAGTACTGGCTGACGCCTCCGGCATGTTTTATTCCCAAGTGTGCTTTTTGTTTTACGAGCTGCATCGTTCCGGTGTTTGACTTTGGGTCGTAATCATTCACATGGTGCCAAACGTAGCCCTTCGGTGCGGACTTTTGATTTAGTCCGGCTTCCCTGTTTGCAGCTTGTGTGTCTAGGGCGTAGTCGCCAGTGTATTTTATCGGTACGACTGGATTAATATTTGGTTTGTTATACAGGGCGTTGCTGTTTCTGTAATCAAGACCCCCGCCTGGAGTTTGCCTTACCCCTTCAAAACCTAGCTCATTTAATGCGGCAATTGGATCATAGGTTAAACCAAGAGGATCAATAAAAGTGATCGGGTTCGAAGCATACTGATAAAGGTTCAGCCCTCCCGCCAGCCCAATCGGATCCGGCTGGGTAAACCGTCCCACATCCGGATCATAAAGCCTGAAGGTGTTGTAGTGCAGCCCCGTTTCGCGGTCAAGGTACTGCCCCTGAAAACGCAGGTTCTGCTCATTTCCAACCTGCTGATCATGCCACTCGTCCCGCGCCTTACCCCAGGCCAGGTACTCGCTGTGCCACACCGTCTTGCCGCCAGCGTCGGTGAGCTGTTCCGGTAGCCCGGCCAGGTTGGTGTGGAAGTAGAAGATCGCCTCGCTACCCGGCTTGCCATCGATGCGCGCCAAGGGGTCGTAGCTGCCCGGATCGGCATACACGTACAGGCTGGGCCTGCCGTCCTGCACTTCTTCCAGCAGTCGCAAACCTTGCCAATGAAACAGCGTGCGATGGCTCGGTTCGTTGGCGTCGTCGTGATACACCTGCTTGCTGATGCGCCGGCCCAGCGGGTCGTAGCCGAACACGATGCGCTGGGCCATTGATCCCTGCTGCTGGCGGATACAGACCAGCCGGTGCTCGGCGTCGTACTCGAAACGCTGGATGCGGTTGCTGCCAATGCGTTTTTCGCTCAGTCGCCCAAATCGGTCATAGCGATAACGCTTGTCCTGATACACATGCACGCGGTTGTGCTTGATCAGGCCGTTGACCCGGTAGCCGTCGAACAGGTTGCCGGCCGCGTCGTAGTTGAGGCTCTCGATAGACGGACCCCGATGCACGCTTTGGATCTGCTCGACCGGGTTGTAGCCATATTGGGCACTGCCTTGATAGGACTTGCCGGTAGATGCTTGGTTGTGAAATCGCCCGATCAGACTGTCGTCATTGGCCGCCATGCTTGGGCGGTTAGCGCCTGGACGCTGGGTCTGGGTGAGTATCTCGGCCACCAGATTGTCGCTGGCGTCATACTGATAGTCCTTCTGCAACAACGGCAGCACCTCGCGGGCAACCTGCTGGTAGTGCAGCGCCTTCTGGCTGAGCCGGCCATTGCGGTCGTAGCGGGTGCGGGTGTGCAGGGCGCCCTGGGTGCGCAGCACTTCCTCGTGCAGTGCGTCGCGCTCGAAATCGCTGATCACCCGGCCACCCAGGTTGAGCTGATGCAGGTGGCCGCTGCCGTAGTACAGGTGGTTCAGTTGACGCTGGTCGGGCAGGGTCAGGGTTTCCAGGTTACCCAGCGCGTTATAAACGTATTTCAGTTCTCCGGCGCTGTTGGTCTCGCTGAGCAGTTGGCCGAGGGCGTCGTAACTGTAGTCGAGCCGCTGCTGGTCACCTTGGTTATCGGTAAAACTGATCGCCAGCAGGTTGTCGGCCTTGCCGTAGGCATACTCGGTGACGCCATCGTCGGTGCGTTTACGGACCAAGCGGCCGACGGCGTCTCGCTCGAAATGATGCTCCAGCGGCGTGTGCGGTTCGGCGCTGTCCTTGCCTTCCAGATCAGGCTCGGCGAGCGGCGCGGGGATATGGCGGATGCCGGTGACATCACCCAGCGGGTTGTACTGGTAGATGCGCCCGCTGCCGTCCAGATCCTGCTGGGCCAGCAGGCGGTCCAGCGCATCCCACTCGAAGCGGTAGCGTTCGTGGTTTTCATTGCTCAGGTGCAGCAGGCGGCCATAGGCGTCGTAGCCAAACTCGACGCTGTGGCCGAGGGCGTCTTCCAGTTGAAAGAACGCCAACCCATCGAGCACTCGCGATCGAGGTTGTCGACGACGCGGGTTTCGCCATTGGCTAGGTCGTATGCGAAGTGATACTCCTCGCCTTCGTTGGCCCGGTGGCAGGTGATCCGCTATTCGTGGTCGGGCTGTGGTCGTTGTTCGGGGGCGACAAAGGACGGCCAGGCTTCGTGTCGAGCAGATGCAGTAAGTGCCCCCGGTGACGGTATTACGGTTACGGTCGCCCAGGTGCACTAGCCGCGAATGCTGCGAGTTGCGAGATCAGTTTGTCGCAGTTCTTCCGGCGTTAGTGCGGACGGTTAGTGAATCATGACAAAAGCTCTTGCCAGAACTCACCGTTCTCTGCATTTACGGCAGATACTACTTCTGAAGGGTCGCCTTGTTTCAGAAAAATAGTTCCGACCCCTCTTGCAAACATCTCAAAATTACAAGCGATAGTCTTCCAGTCAGACATGTTTGATTCGCTGGTAATAGCAAAAATTTTTCCATTTTCTGTATTTAACAATATGGTGTAAGGGTCGGAGGTAGCTATGGCGATAGTATTGGCCGGCCTTGATTTTCCTGTCCACCAGCGACAAAATTCGTTGTCTGTATTAATTTCTATAAGTTGCTCAATGTAGTCTTCGCTTGTGCCGAATGATATTGGTCCAAGAGTAAAGTTGTTCATGTTGTACTTTTCGATGAAGAGCCTAAATTCGTTCGGGATTTTTGTATTGATCGATTTTTCCAACATGTTTATATTTATAGGGGGCGATGTGCGACGTTTAAGAATGAGATCATTCATGTCGCTGCCGAATGGCTTGAATTTTGTTTTGAGTTGAGACTCAATTTGTTCTATGGTGAGTAGCATTTTTAATCCTCACTTTGCATGCCAAGGGCCGCCGCTGCCAACATGGGTTTTTGATGGTACAGGTATAGCGTATTGTCCAAAGTTAACATGGTGGTGGACTAGATTGTCCCCTTTATATTTTGCATGTTCAGGAAAAGTCTTTATCCAGGTGTTATCTATTTTAGGGGCGATGCCAAGCTCATTTATTCGGTATTGATTGCTTTTGCTTAAAGATTCTGGTTGGAGGCTTTTCCATTGCTGCCAAAACTCCCTGTTATTTCTGATGCCGCCATTTGAAGTTTTCGTCCCGCTAGTGAATGTTCGCGTGTCTATTGAGAATTTTGGATCCGGTCGTCCCGGTGTCCTAGGGTCAAACCTAGTCTGATATGGGTTATCGCCTCTTGATGGCTTTTTGTTTGCCCCGGGGCACCCGCTTAGTCCTAGAGGGTCAAGCCAGCTAGTAGGGTTGGGGGAATATTGATAGAGATTCAGCCCGCCCGCCAACCCAATCGGATCCGGCTGGGTAAACCGCCCCACATCCGGGTCAAAAAACCTGAAGGTGTTGTAGTGCAGCCCGGTTTCGCGGTCAAGGTACTGCCCTTGAAAACGCAGGTTCTGCTCACTTCCTGCCTGCCGATCATGCCACTCGTCCCGCGTCCTGCCCCACGCCTGATACTCGCTGTGCCACACCGTGTGGCCGGCGGTGTCGGTCAGCTGTTCCGGCAGCCCAGCCAGGTTGGTGTGGAAGTAGAAGATCACCTCGCTCCCCGGCTTACCATCAAGGCGGGCGAGCGGTTCATAGCTGCCCGGATCGGCATACACGTACAGGCTGGGCCTACCGTCCTGCACCTCTTCCAACAGCCGCAAGCCTTGCCAATGAAACAGGGTACGGTTGTTCGGTTCGCTGGCGTCGCCGTTGTACACCTGCTTGCTGATGCGCCGCCCCAGCGGGTCGTAGTTGAACACGATGCGCTGAGCCATTGATCCCTGCTGCTGGCGGATACAGATCAGCCTGTGCTCGGCGTCGTATTCGAAGTGCTGGATGCGGCTGCTGCCAATGCGTTTTTCGCTCAGTCGCCCAAAGCGGTCATAGCGATAGCGCTTGTCCTGATACACATGCACGCGGTTGTGCTTGATCAGGCCGTTGACCCGGTAGCCGTCGAACAGGTTGCCGGCCGCGTCGTAGTTGAGGCTTTCCACATGCTGGCCCTGCATCATGGGGCTGCTGCGGTGCATGCTCTGGATTTGCTCGACGGGGTTGTAGCCGTAGCTGGCACTGCCTTGATAGGACTTGCCGGTCGAGGAGTGGCCGTGGAATCGCCCGATCAGGCTGTCGTCATTGGCCGCTGCGGTCGGGCGACTAGCGCTTGGACGCTGGGTCTGGGTCAGCATTTCAGCCACTAAATTGTCGCTGGCATCGTACTGATAGTCCTTCTGCAGCAGCGGCAGCACCTCGCGGGCAACCTGCTGGTAGTGCAGCGCCTTCTGGCAGAGGCGGCCATTGCGGTCGTAGCGGGTGCGGGTCAGCAGGCTGCCTTGGGTGCGCAGCACTTCCTCGTGCAGTGCGTCGCGCTCGAAATCGCTGATCACCCGGCCACCCAGGTTGAGCTGATGCAGGTGGCCGCTGCCGTAATACAGGTGGTTGAGCTGGCGCTGGTCGGGCAGGGTCAGGGTTTCCAGGTTGCCCAGCTCGTCGTAACGGTAGGTCAACTCCCCTGCGCTGTTGGTCTCGCTGAGCAGTTGGCCGAGGGCGTCGTAGCTGTAATCGAGCCGCTGCTGGTCGCCCTGATTGTCGGTGAAACTGATCGCCAGCAGGTTGTCGGCCTTGTCGTAGGTGTACTCGGTGACGCCATCGTCGGTGCGTTTGCGGATCAGGCGCCCGAGGGCGTCGCGCTCGAAATGATGCTCCAGCGGCGTGTGGGGCTCGGCCGTGTCCTTGCCGTCCAGATCAGGCTCGGCTAGCGGCGCAGGAATATGGCGAATGCCACTGACATCACCCAGCGGGTTGTACTGGTAAATACGCCCGCTGCCATCCAGATCCTGCTGGGCCAACAGGCGATCCAGCGCATCCCACTCGAAGCGGTAGTGTTCGTGGTTTTCATTGCTCAGGTGCAGCAGGCGGCCATAGGCGTCGTAGCTAAACGCGACGCTGTGGCCGAGGGCATCGACACGCTGGATCAGCCGGCCACTGCGGTCATAACGCAGGCGAGTGATGCGTTGGGCCGGGTCGGTGTAGGCGGTCAGCTGGCCGGCGGCGTCGATGTCGTAGCGGTCGATTCGGCCGTCCGGGCGTTCGCTTTCGATCAGATAGCCGCGGGCGTCATACCGATAATGAGTGTGCTCGCCACGGGCGTTGACGGTTTCGCTGAGCAGTCCGCGCCGATCATAGCGGCAGTGGGTCTCGGCGTTGGAGCAGTCGCGGTAGCTGAGCAATTGCCCGTGAGCGTTCCAACGCAGGTATTTGTGCTTGTCCAACGGGTCGGTGATGCAATCGACCTGGCCCTGGGCGTTATACCGGTAGTGGGTCTTTCGGCCGAGGGGGTCTTGTTCCCAAAGCAGATTGCCCTGGCGGTCGTAACCGAAGCGTTCGGTACGCCCGGCGCCATCGGTGATGCTCAATGGCAACGCCCAGTGACGGGTGTAGCGGATTCGTTCGCAGCGGCCAAGCGGGTCGCGGGTTTCGATCAAGCGCCCGAGTTCGTCGTAGCCGTATTGCCATTCGCCGCCTTGCGGGTTGATGCTCCTGAGCAACTGGCCGCTGAGTACGTCTTCCTGCCAGCAGTGGCCCATCGGGTCTATGTGTTTGTAGATCTCATAGAAGGGCCCCCAGTAGTAATGGTCTTGGCGACCGAGGCTGTCGGTGACTCGGGTTTCGCCTTTTTCCAGGTCGTACTCGAAGCGATAGTCCTCGCCATCGCTGCCCCAATGGCGGATGACGCGCCACTCATGATCGGGTTGAGGTTCGAGCAGGGGCGGAAATTTGCAGAGGCTGCCGTCTGCGCGCACCGATTGCGGGCGTTGTGCGGGAACTTCGAAGCGTTGCCATTGATACTGCCGAGTCGCCCCGCTGGGGAGGGTTTGGCTGTCGAGGTAGCCTTGCGCCGTATAGGTGAAGCTACGCAGGACCTGGCCGGTGGCATTGAGCACGTCTTGCAGCTGGCCGCTTAGGGTGTAGCGATAGCTGGCAAGGACTTCGGTGTGTTCGATCTGCGGATTATCGCCAAGCTTGATGTAGAGCCGTTCCACTTGGCTGACCCGCTTCGGGTGCTGGGTGTCATAACTCAGCCGAACGGTGGTTTGGCTCAAATCGTCGCACACGTAGTGCAGCCGGCCTGTTTGATCGTAGAGAAGCCCCAGTGTATTCAGGTTGCGATCACCGAGCCTGGTCAGGCGTGAGCGTTTCGCATTGTGCGGGTCGGTCTGGAAGACCTGGTAGAGACCGGTGTAGATGTCCTCGACCACGGTCTGCCCGTCTTCCAACTGAAAGAACGCCAGCCCGTCCAGCACGCTGACGAAGGCATCACCTGCCTTTAGCCGACCCAGTTCCAGACGGGTGCCTTCTTCGTCGACATAGATCCACAATTCGCCACCCTCGGGATGAGGCACGCGCAGGATCTCCACTTCATAGGGCACACTCCAGCCCATGCCGAACAGGCCGTCGCGGCGCAGGTCGTTGCTGTCGTAACCCCTGGCCCATTCGATGGGAAGCAGGCCCGGCAAGGTGAAGTCGAGGTCTTCGGGGCCTCCAAGAATTTTGCCGCCGGTTGAGACAAACACAGGGTTGCCCTTGCATCCCCCAATGCGCCACCACGGTTTGGGGCTACCTTTCGGTCGCGGCCGAAGCTTGATTTTGCGCGAGATCAACATACCGGCCACCATGCCGGTGAACTGCGCAATCTTGCTTTTGCCATTGCGGATATCCCGCACGGTCAGTGGCTCGCCACCTATGCGAACGTTGGGGGAAACATTGGCATCGTTGTCGATGGCAGCATCGCACGTGGTCTTGTCGCCGGCTCGGGCGGCAGGCTGCCCGTTGATGAAAACCTTGCTGGATCCTTGCGCGATGTAGGCATCGGGCATGGGAGGATGGCGTTCGCAGGTGACCTTATCCTGTTCCGCCGGCTCCGTTCCTGGGGCTGCTGGTGTTGTGACCGGCGGATTGAAGATGTCGTAGATCGCCATGCCCAGGCCGAGCACAGGAAGGAGCATGGGCGCGGCGGCCATCGCCATTGCGCCGATATTCTCCAGAAATGACGGTTCTGCCTCCTCTTCGGAAGCGTCCGCGTCGCCACCTCCTGAGCTGCGCCCTGCGGCCCGGGCAGCGGCCTTTCCGTTGATGTGGGTATTTTGCGAGCCGCTTTCAATCTTGCCAAAAGGCTCTGCCGGGAACACGCTGTTGGCGAGAGAATCACACCCGTCGGTGATGGCTTCACCGATGCTCTTTTCGCCTACGGGAATCATGCTGGCACCACCTACCAGGGCTCCGGCAATCACAGGGACAAGCACTGCCGCCGCACCGCCCGTGCCCACAACCGCGACAACGGTGCCGGCGATAGCCGCCGCAACCAGAGCGGTAGCGGCGGCGTAGACAACCGCTTCGGCCAATGCACTCATCAGCTCGGCAGCCAGTGGTGGATGAAGGATCGCGTCTCCTTCCCTGGCGGCATGTACGTTCTGCGCCATTGCTGTGTGCTCCTTGCTGAACTGGCGTGTATGCAGATGGGTTGGGTGACCTGATCAGGCAAAGTGCAGGCTGTCTTTGATCGCGCGCCAATGGCTGATATCTGCCTCGGTAAGCGCGCTGTGTTTGCTGTAGTTCAGGACCAGCAGGCGTTGTTGCCCAGGCAGTTGGCAGGCCAACTGAAGCTGGTACATGGGCTGATTTGCGTGCGTGAACTGGAGGGCTGCTTCACGGCCTTCGACTTGTTTGTCTTTTCCAATAAAAACGGTCACGGCATCAGTGCAGGTCAACGCATTAAGCCGTTTGTGCAGCAGGTCCAGTTGAAACGCGTAGGCCTCATCTAACGTCTGCTGGGCAGGCAATGCGCTGCGGGCAATAACCAAGGTGGTTTGCCGCTCGCGAAATTGCAGCATGTTCAATGTCGTGTCTTCAGGCATTTCCTCGCCGAGGTCGACGGTGAGGTCCTGGGTCAGGTATTCGGCCATTCAGGTGTTCCTTGTTTGGAGAAATACAGGTCAGTTATCAACGGTCTCATTCCTGCTGAAAGTGGCTATTGGCTTCGTCCAGGAGCGCACTGGCATCTCGCCCGTCAGCGGCAACGGCAGCGGTGCCGCCTTCCACGTTGAGATCCAACATGCCGTCGGGGGTGTTGATTTGGCCGGACTTCAACCCGGTGATATTGAAGTTCTCGCAGGTGATGTTCAGCGTGCCGTTGGCCTGCAACTCGATCACCGTCTTGCCGCATTTCAGGCGTAAAGCGTTGCCCACTTCGACGGTGTATTCGTTAGCGACGGCGTCACTTTTGTTGCCACCTACTTTCAGCGTGTCATTGGCCTTCACCACCCGCATGCGGGTGCGGCCAACGGTGATGGTCTCGTCCTGACCCACCTGGCTGCTTCGGTCTGCACCAATCGATTGGGTCTGGTTGTTCTTGACCACCGTGTTCTGATCTTTCTGGGCATGGATAAACACTTCCTCCTGGCCCAGCTCATCCTCAAAACGCAGCTCATTGAAACCTTCACCCTTATGGGTTCGGCTCTTGATGGTCATCCGCGTCTTGTGTTTTGGAAGTTGATACGGCGGCAAATTGGTCTGTCTGTACGCGGTCCCCGTGGCGATCGGCTGGTCGGGATCACCGTCTAAATAGCTGATCACCAGCTCTTGACCCACACGCGGGATGGCCATGGAGCCCCAGGTCGCCCCGGCCCAGCCCTGGGTGACGCGGATCCAGCACGAGCTGTGGTCGTTGTTCTTGTCCGAGCGATCCCACGGGAACTGCACCTTGACCCGCCCCCATTCGTCGCAATAGATCTCCTCACCGGGAGGGCCGACTACCGTGGCGATCTGCGGGCCGTCGATGCAGGGTTTGTCGCGCAATGGGGCTTTCCACTCGGAGGTCCAGCGGATGGCACTGGCTTTCAACCTGTAAGACGTGCCCAGGCCGCTACCAAACGATTCCTCTTGCAAGCTGGTGTGTTGTTTACCCTCGTGCTTGATGGCGATGGTGCGCCAGCGGTCATTGAAGTCTTCACGGGGATGATCGTTGAGGTCGAAGGCCAACCCCGGTTGCAGGCGTTCATCATCGCCTTCCAGATGGGCCAGTTTGGCGTCATTGCGCAGGGCGGCCAGACGCGTCTTGGTGAAGGGCTTACCGGCGATATCACGCTTGTAACGACCGGGGTAGTCGTAGCGTTCGTAATCCTTGTGCTGGTTGTTCAGGTCCTGGTCGCCATTGGCGGTGTGCTGCTGGTTGTAGCGTGGGTGGGTGAAGGTGTAGTCGCGCTGCACCTGGCGCGCAGTACGCACTTGTTCGGTGTAGTGGAAGCGGTTCAATGCCGGTTCCGTGGAATCACCGCCACTCATGGGTTGATAGATCACCGGGCAATTGGTGTGGGTGCCGATGGTACCCAGGCCGCCAACGCGGTCGGTGAGGACCAGGGTGTGTCCGTCGGCGCGGTGTTCGAAGGTGTAGAGCAGGCCTTCTTCGGCGGCGAGGCGAGCGATAAAGTCGAGGTCGGTTTCGCCGGCCTGCACGCAGTATTCGCGGGGTTGGTGGTCGAAGCAGATTTCGCTGCGGATGTCGGTCAGTTTCTGCTCGGCCAGCACGCTGGTGATGATGTCGGGCACGGTTTGGCCCTGGAATATGCGCCAGTTGGAACGCAGGTTGAAACGCGCCAGGGTCGGTTCGACCACGGCGGTGTAGCGGGTGCGGCGAAAGCCGGTGTCGCCCTGTTGGAACAGGCTGACCAGGCCGTGGACGTAGCGCACCGGGGTGTCGTCGCGCCAAATGGTGAACACCGCGGCCAGGTCGAGCATGCGGTAGAAGTCGATGGCCGGGTGGTGACTGACCAGTTCCAGTTCAAGTTTGAACGGCTGGGACAGGCCTTCTTCAAGGGTGAACGAAACCACTTCGAAGGGATCGCCCCGTAGCGGTTCGAAGGTGTAGCGCAAGTCGCTTTGGCGGGGCATGAAACCTCCTTGTGGTGAGTCCGGATCAGTTGATCAACCAACTGGCATCGCCGTTTTCCAGGATGCCTTCGTGGTCGGTGCTATCACCGACACGGGCTACGGCTTTGCCGTTGATGACCATTGAGGGCGAGCCGCTGATGATCACGGCACCGCAGCCCAGGGTGTCGCCGACACGGGCGATGGCGCGGCCGTTGACGGTGACGTTGCGCGTACCGCTTTTGACGGTGGTGGGGCCACACATAGGGCAATCATGGTCGTGACCGACCAGAACGACAGCAGGCATAGAGCCTCCTGATAAATGTCGCGTCAGTGAGTATTCCGCCGCCTGTGCGGCGGAACGTGCCGGTGGTGGTTAAGCCGGTTTACGCCAGTCATCCGAAGCTTCGGTACCCGCTACCACATGGCTCCAGCTGACCTTGCGATAGGCCAGGCTGGTCTTGATCAGTTGGGTGTAGTTTTCGTTATCGCTGTTTTGCGCGTGGGGCAGTACGGTATGAATGTCGACGACGGTGGCGTCCTCCAGCTTGGTGGTAAAGAAGTGCTCCTGCTTGCCGTCGCCCGAGGTGCGGAACCACTTGACCTCGACCGTGGGCAGCATTTCGCCGGTGGCCAGGGCCTGGTAGAGCATGGGCGAGGCTTTGCTCAGGGCGCTGGTAAAGATCAGCGGTTTATGCACGCGCTGGCCGACGGGCTGACCGCTTTGCGGGTCAGTCGGCGCGGAGATCTGGTGGTCGATTTCCTGAGCAAGGATTTCATCCTCGTGGCCTTCCACATAACCGTTGCCCACCGAATCGGCGGTGAAGGCGCCTTTGGTGATATGGCCCTGGTTTTTGCCGTGGATACTGATGTACGCAGGTGTTGGCATGACAAGCTCCTTGTCGCGATCAAATGAACGACCCGATGAGGTCGCAGGTTCTGGCCCAAAGGCCATGGCTTTGCAGGCGCTCGGATGAGCACGCTGAAAATCGGTTACAGGTTGAGAATCTGTTCCAGGGAGGCGAGCACTTCCTGGGTGATGCTGTTCAAGCGCATCGAGTAGATTGTGTAGGCGACCGTCAGCACGACGGCTGCCAGCGCCCACGGCGTCCACAACGGCCAGGCACGTTTGATCCGGTAGTTGCGCGGCGCGACGTTTTTCAGCGGGTCGGTCAGACGTTTGGGCGTCTCGCCGCGCAGGGGACGCAACAGGCCGTGCAGTTGGTCGATGATCTTTTGAATTTCGTCATCGCCCTTGATGTGAGCGCCGTATTTGCCTTTGAGGCCGGAGATCAGGCACTGGTACATGAACTCCAGCACATGTTGGTACCGGGCCGCTTCGGGGATCATGTTGTTCATGACGGTGAAGAACCTTTCACCACCTCGGGTTTCTTCATGAAACTGGCTGAGCAGGGAGCGGGCGCTCCAACTGGAGAGCCTGCCCCAGGTGGTGCTCATGACCACCTCGTCCAGCAGCAGGCACAGGCTGTAGGAGTAGGCTTTGAGCGTGCCGGCGTCGTAGTCGAGCCGGCTGACTTCTTCCATGATCGTGGTGATCTGGTTGCTGACGCTCTGGTACAGCGCGGGCACGTCATCGTGCTGGTCCAAACGACGCAGGCGGATGACCAACCCGATCAGGGGCGTGGCGGCATCGCACAGCGGGTTCCAGGCCAGGCCGCGCATGTCGAACTCGGGGTCTGCGAGCAGCGGTTCGGGTTTGGGCTTGGCCGGTTCCTCTGCGGCGCCGGATTCCGTACTGCTGGTGGCCTGTTGCAAATAGCTGAAAATCCGGTTGCTGTCGTCCGTTGGCGGGTTGGTTTCGGTGGGCATGGTCTCACTCATCTTTCTCACTCCTGATCGCCCAGAACTGCAACTCCAGCTCCGGGAATTCGCCGGCGATGTGGAAACCGAACCCGCTGCCGTTGCTCAGGCTCTCCCAGGTGGGGTGATGGCGCTCGAGTTCGAAGTAACTGAAGCCGGCATGGAACGGCAGATGACGTGGCGCCACGGGCAGTGGGATCAACGGAATGCCCGGCAGTTGCAGACTGACCAGTTGTTCCAAACCTTCGGCAGAGCTGATCTTGATCTGCCGGGGCAGTTGCTGGCGCAGAGCCTCCGCGGGTAAGTCGGCGCGCACGGCGAGGATGAATTCGGCGTTGTCCAGCAGGCGCTTGTCATTCAAGGCAGCGGTGCGTACGCCGTATTGCTGCACCACGATCGGCAGCGACACTGCACGCGGTTGCAGCACGGTGCCCAGGGCACGGCGCAGGGTGTGTTCCAAAAGCTGGAAAGACTCGCGCAGGTTGTCGTGCTGGTAGGCCGGGTATTCCTGGGGCAGGTGGCCTTCATCGGTAAAGGTCACCAGTTCGCCGCAGGCCTGGGCCAGTGCGAGGTACAGCCGTTCCGGATGGACCTGGCGTTGACGAGTTAAATGCTGGAACAGCGGAAACAAGCGGTTGAGGGTTTGCAGCAGGT
The DNA here is from genome assembly GCF_013285305.1 of Pseudomonas rhodesiae. Lineage (NCBI taxonomy): Bacteria > Pseudomonadati > Pseudomonadota > Gammaproteobacteria > Pseudomonadales > Pseudomonadaceae > Pseudomonas > Pseudomonas rhodesiae. The sequence continues at coordinate 2,998,123 of NZ_CP054205.1, forward strand.
TGAAGTCGGTCACATCGGCCACCCCCGACTGCCCCGGCGAGCCGATGCGCTGGGCCAGGTTCTTGGCCCGCTCGCGCATCAAACCGGCCACTTCACCCAGGTAGCGGTGCAAGGCCGGCACGGCCTGCAAGGACAGGCTGGTGGGGTAGAAGTGCTCGTCCATCACCAGGCTGCCGTCCGGGCGCTTGTCCTTGATCCTGCCCAGGGCGATGCCGGTAAAGGCGCTGCGGTCGCTGCGTTCGAGCATCAGTTGCAGGTTGGGCACGGCCAGGTCCATGCCCACCTGGTCGCCGTCATCGCTGTGGGTATCGCGGATCTCTTCGCGGCGGGCGATATAGCGGCTATTGCCGTATTGGTCGGGCCAACGCACTTCGAGGGCGCCGTTGGAACGCAGCGGCAGCACCAGGTAGACGATCTGGTTGACGGCACTGCTGTCGGCGATTTCCAAAGGTGCGGGCGGTGCCAAATCATGGGGAATGTCGAAGACACTGCCGTCGGGCATGATCCCGCGGGCCTGGGTAATGGCGACCTTGCCGAAGCTCAAATACTCGGTGTTCAACACCAGTTCGCTGAAGCCGTAGAGGGCGTCATTCAGGCTGTGTACGCGCTGATGCACGGCGGCTTCGGCGGCGCGGGCCTGTTGCTGGAAGTGCTGGGGTTTGACGAATAAACCTTCATGCCAGATGACGGGGTTGCGTGAACTCATCGGTAATTACTCTGGGCAAAAGCGGCTGAAAAGGGCGTCATCGGGTTTCCCCTTTGAGGCTGACCTGGGTGGCGTCCAACTGCACCAGCACGGCGTATTGCCGGCCCTTGGGCTCGACGCGCAGATGCTGTTTCCACTGGCCGACATCGGCGCTGTGGTAGTTGGCGATCACTGCGATAAAACGGGTGTCCTCATCCAGGGGGCGCAGCTCGACAAACTTGAATTGGCCCGGCTGGAGCAGGTAGTCATCGGCGCGGATGTAGGTGCTGCCCAGGGTTTTTTTCAGATCCTCGGCCAAGGCCTGCGGGCTGGCGTTGACCAGCAGCGAATCATCGGTCAACTGCAACACCTTGAAGGCGATCGGCGTGGCGACGTGCTGCAGCGCCGGGTTGCCCCAGGGCGTGCTCAGGCTGACGCCTTGGGCGTCGTAGTCGCCCAGCAGCGTGTCTTCGAGGGGCGACATCGGCACCACAGGTTCGGGTTCCAAGATCAGCGGCGACTGGGCCGGTACGCTCTCGTAAAGGTGGTTGAGCAGGGTTTGCACTTTGTCGGTCAGTGCCTGCGGGCTGCTCGCCTGAACGTTGAGGGTGTAGGGCGAGCGGTTCGCGTCGTCATCGGGTGCGGTACCGGTGCTGATCAGGCGCGGATTGACGTGGTCGCTGGCGTGCAGGCTCAGGGAGTAACGGCTGGGCTGATCGTCGGGGCCGCCGACCGGAATCGACGGGGTCCAGATCACTTGGCCGACTTTGCCGAGCAGGGTGCAGCCGCCGAGGGTGAGGCAGGCCAGCAACAAGGTGCCCAAGCGCAGGTTGCTGAGCAGGCTGACGGGCTTCTTGGGTGCAGCCGCGCAAATGTCGGCCGGCGGTTTTGGTGGCTCCGCCGCATTCATCGCTCGCAGCGGATCCCCTTGTTCCACCCAATCAACGGGCTGGCAAAGGCGTTCGAACTCCGGGCAAGCAGCAGGTCGCGGATCGGGCAGGGGCAGTCCCGGTAAATCCTCCACGTGCCAGGCTTGCATACCTTCCGGCTGGCCCGAGAACAGCTCATCGAGCGAACGCTGACCTGGGCCGTGCTCACCGAGCTGTACCGCGACCCGGTACGCACCAATCTGCAACAGGTCGCCATCGTTCAGGCTCACCGCAACGTTGCGCCCTAGCGGCAAATCATGGCCATTGGCATAGGTGCTGCCACTGCGGTCGATCACGCAGAAGCGCCCTTCGACAACCCGGATTTCGCAGTGGTTGGGCTGTACGCTGTTGTGGCGATCCTCCAGGCACCAGTCCGCCGCGGCACTGCCGATGCTGCCGCCCTGTGGACCAAAGCGATGCGTGGGCAGATAGCCGTGCAGCAACTGCGCAGGATTACGGATAACCAAGGTCAGTTTCATGCGCGCCCCCGAATCCGCACCACGGCGGGATGACGTTGGTGCAGATGTTCGATAAAGCTGGTCCAGCCCAGGTGGGTGCCGTTGGCGCGTTGCAGGTTGAACGGCGGTACGTCCTCTTCGCGCAGCCCCAGTTCCAGGTCGTAGGCGGTGACGTCGCGCAGCAAAAAATCCATCAACTGGCGCAACCGCCCGAACTGTTCACCACTGGGCAAGAACTGCCGAAAACGTGCCTGGGTCAGGTTGGGAATCACCAAGGTGAACTTACTGGCGCGGGTCTTGCTGCGGTCACCCACCACAAAGTCGCTGCCCAGGGTGCCGTTGGCTTTGCCCAACACCGTGCGCTGACGCTGCGGCAAGGTCACCGAACGCGCCTCGAATTCACGGATGTACACGCCGTGCAGGTCGAAGCAGTGTTCAACGATGCCGGACACCACCGAAGGCGAGCGGCTGCGGCTGGCGATCAGGCCGGCAAAGCTCAACAACCGGCCCCAGGGCAGCGGCGTCGCGCCACGCAGATCGTTGTCGTTCAACCCGATCAGGGAAAACACATAACGCGAAAAGCGGTCGCTGGCCTCGGCCTGAAAGCGGATGTAGTAGCGGTACTTGCGCCAACTGTGGTGCAGCAGGGTCAGCAGGCGATGATTGAAAAAGTCCATGAACGCCGGGCGAATCCCACGTTCCTGGGCCTGCTCGTAGGCCAGGCGATCCAGGTAGTAGCCGGGCAGGGGCGAGTCGGTGCCGTGCAGGCCAAAGAAACTGGTCTGCAAGCGATAGCGCACTTCGTCGTGGCCGTCTTCCAGGCGTGCGGCCACGACCACGTCGGAGGCCGGAAAGCCCAATCCCGCATGGCTTTGCAGGCGCACACGGCGGCGCGCCGCCGCACTCAAGGGCTGCGCTTCCAGGTCATCGTCATGCAGGGCGTGCAGATGCTCCAGCAGACGGTGAAACGAGTAGTTCCGCGCATCGGCCAGCAGCACGTCGGCTAGATCACGGGTTGTCTGCCGGTCAACAGGGGCCATTCGTAGCACTCGTTGTTGGTGGTATTGATCACTTCCAGGCGATGGAAGGAGTTGATGCTTGCGTACAGGGCGAAGAAGTGCGAAAGCACGCTGCCGAACAGGTACAGCTCGCCCTCGCAGAGGAAGGCGTTCTGGTCCAGTTGCAAACGGGTCTGCAAGCCGCGCACCGGCTGGCCCTTCATTAACCAGTCGATGGGGGTGGTCACGGCCTCGCGGACGCCATTGAGGCGCTTGCGGGTGGCGCGGGCCTGTTGCAGGTCGTGCAAGGCGGCGAAGTCATAGGCGCGGATCACCGCCTTGAGCGGCTCGGCCGACAGCAACGACAGGTAGTTCAGCGACAGGTTGGAAATCAGCGTCCAGTGCAGGCTGCTGTCCAGCACCGGTCGGTAGCTGCGCGTCGGAGCAATCAGGTTGGTGTAGGTGGCAAACGACGGCGTGACTTCGGTGGACAGCGACACATCCCCTGCGCCCAGCATCTGCGGCAGGTCGCGATTGCTGCAGGTCAACTCGATGGACGCTGCTTCATGTTCGCCGATGTACAGGCTTTCATCGCCGCGCACGAAGGCGATGCGATGGCGCAAGCCCTCACGCCCGTGGGATTCCTCGATATGCGTGCGGAAATACAGCGCCGTGCGGCCCCGCGCGTGTTCGATCTCATGCTGGAACGACTCAAACGGAGTAAAGCGCCGCAACGGATCGCCCTTGCGCTCCTTGTCGGCGGCATCCCAACCGGCCACCTGGTCGACACTGAAAATCTCGTAAGCCTCAGGCTGACTGCCACTGGGGCTGATACGCCGTTCCAGGCTGCGCCCGTCCAGTGCGATAGGGTTGGCATCGTGGCGGAACAGGTTGACCGCCGGCGCGCAGTACAGGTGCAGGTCGCTGGTACGCAGGCGAATATCAGGCGGCATGGGCCGGCTGAACTGAAACTCGAAACGCAGGGTGCTGGCGCTGACATCGGGCCAAACATGAGCCAGCCGGGTCAGGCTGAAAAAGTGGAACCGCTGCGGGAATACAAAGTACTCCTGCAGGATGCGGTAGCCATCGAACACATTGCGCGGGTAGGGCAGCAACGCCTCTTCGGGGGTGAAGCCGGGAAAACCGATGTCCTTGGCCGACAGGCGATAGCGTTGCTTATTGATGTGCAGCGTCACGCTGTCCAGGTAATGGGCAAGCCACAGGTACAAGGTCAGCGCGGTGGCGTTATCGCCACCTAGATGAAAATCCAGCTGGTCGCAGGCCATGCTGGTCAGCGGTTGCTCCGTCAGCACCTTGAGGTCGATGCGCATCACCGAGGCCTCACGACTGTGGGCGTCGCTGACTTCCTGCAAGGCCAGCGGGTACAGGTTGACGTCGGTGCAGGTGCGAAACTGGCAGGAGATACCGTTCACCGGTTTGGCGAACAACGGCGTGCCCTTGGGAATCACCTGGCGCTGGCTGATCGCATTGGGCAGTGGTGTAAAGCGAATGATGGTCGCGCTGGGCAGAGGGCGCAGGTAGTTGGGCCAGAGCATCTGCAACAGCGGATGGGTCAGCTCTGGCAAGTCGTCGTCGATCTTCATCCCCAGCTTGGCGGTGAGGAAGGCAAAACCCTCCAGCAGCCGTTCCACGTCCGGGTCGCCGGCCTGATCGCCGAGAAATTGCGCCAGTTGCGGGTTGTCCTCGGCAAACTCGCGGCCGAGTTCACGCAGGTAGCGCAACTCCTCGGCAAAGCGTTGTTTCAAGTCCATCGCGTCCTCATCTCACGCGGGTGTAGCCGTCGCGGCCATGCATGGCCACCTCGATCTGCACCTGTTCTTCCTTGTGGTTGACCCGCACCTGACAATCCAGGCGAAAGTTCAGCTCCAGCGGCAGGTCCGGGTCGGGCTGATAGCGCACGCCCGTCACCGTGATACGCGGTTCAAACGCCTCCACCGAACGCCGGATATCGGCGCTGATGGCGACCACCAAATCACTGCTGGCCTGGGTGACGCCGTTGAAGTCGCGCAGGCCCAGTTCAGGGCTGCTTTGTGAGCAGCCCTGGCGTGAGTTGAGCACCTGTTCCAGGTGGCGTTTGATCGCCTCGACGCGCTGGCGCGCCTGCTCATCCGCGCTGCCTGGGCGGTAGCGCGGTGCGTCGGGTTCCAGGCGCTCGAACAGGCTGCCGCCCACTTATTGGGTGTCCAGCCGACCGACCAGCGAGATCTCGAAGTTGGCGCCCATGTACTTGAAGTGCGGGCGCACCGACAGCGACACCTGATACCAACCCGGATTGCCGGCCACGTCCTGAACCTCGATCTTTGCCGCGCGCAGGGGGCGTCGGCTGCGCACGTCGGTCGACGGGTTTTCCTGGTCGGCGATGTACTGCTTGAGCCAGGTGTTCAGTTCGCGCTCCAGGTCCTGGCGTTCCTTCCAACTGCCGATCTGTTCGCGCTGCAGCACCTTGATGTAGTGAGCCAGGCGATTGACGATAAACAGGTACGGCAACTGGGTGCCGAGCTTGTAGTTGGTCTGGGCTTCCTGGCCTTCGCGGGTCTTGGGGAAGTTCTTGGGTTTTTGCACCGAGTTGGCCGAGAAGAACGCCGCGTTGTCGCTGTCCTTACGCATGGTCAGCGGGATGAAACCGGCCTCGGCCAGCTCGAATTCCTTGCGGTCGGAGATCAGCACCTCGGTGGGGATCTTCGCCTGCAATTGGCCGAGGGATTCGTACAGGTGCACCGGCAGATCGTCCACCGCGCCGCCGGATTGCGGGCCGATGATATTCGGGCACCAGCGGTAGCGGGCGAAGCTGTCGGTGATGCGCGAGGCCATCAGGAACGCGGTGTTGCCCCACAGGTAGTTGTCGTGGTTGCCGTCGACGGTTTCGTTGTAGCCGAAGCTGCGGATCGGGTTTTCCAGCCCATCGTAAGGCGAGCGCAGCAGAAAGCGCGGCAGCGTCGCGGCAATGTATTTGGAGTCTTCCATTTCACGTAGGCTGCGCCACTTGGTATGGCTTGGCCCTTCAAAAATGTCGCTGACTTCCTTGACCGACGGCAGGTCCTGATAGCTCTTGAGGTTGAAGAACTCAGGACCGGCAGCCATCACGAAAGGGGCATGGGCCATGGCGCCCACGGAGGCGACGTAGCTCAGCAGCTTCATGTCCGGGGACGACGGGCCGAAGGTGTAGTTGCCGATCATCGCCGCGATCGGCTCGCCACCGAACTGACCGTAGCCGGACGTGTAGGCGTGCTTGTACAGGCCGCTGCGGGTGATGTCGCCAGCGTTGTCGAAGTCGTCCAGCAGTTCCTCTTTGGTGACATGCAGCACTTCCAGCTTGATGTTCTCGCGAAAATCCGTGCGATCCACCAGCAGCTTCAGCCCACGCCACGACGACTCCAGTTGCTGGAATTGCGGCTGATGTAGGATCACATCCATCTGCTTGCTCAATGCGCGGTCGATTTCGGCAATCATCTGGTCGACCCGGTGCTTGTTCACCGGCTGCTGGTGATCGCCGCTTTGCAGGATCTCGCTGATGAACGCAGCCACGCCTTGACGGGCAACGGCATAGCCCTCCTGGGACGGGCGGATGGTGGTGTTGGCCAGCAGTTGGTCGAGCAACGACGGCGGTTCGTCAGCCACCAATACTTGGGCGGCGGCGCTTTCCATAGGCATGCGGAGTACTCCGTTGAGAAGGGCGTTCAATTCAGTTGTTTGGCGTGTCGAGCACCAGGTTCAGTTCACTGGCCAGGCGTTGGCGGGCGGTTTCATCGGTCAGCAGGCTTTGCAGGTGTTTGCGAAAGGCCGGGACATTACCCATAGGGCCTTTGAGCGCAACTAAGGCTTCGCGCAGTTCCAGCAACTTATTCAACTCAGGTACTTGGCGGGCGACTGCGTCCGGGCTGAAGTCATTGATGCTTTTGAATTGAAGCTGAACGCTCAAGTCAGTGTCGAAGTCGTTGTTAAGAACGGACGGAACAGTCATGCATAGAGCAACTTCTGCTTTGCTCAGTACTTCATTGAATGTGTCTTTATCTATTCGAATGGATTGCCTGTCTTCAAGGGCGCTTAGTTCACCATGGCCTTTGAAATCGCCCGTAATCAAAAGCTTCAGGGGCAGCTCAACTTCAGCTTGTTGATCACCGGTGGCCGGGACGTACTTGATGTTGACGCGTTCTTTGGGCGCGACGGAACCGTGAGTTTTCGACATGAGAAAAATCCATTTCGTAAGGTCGGCATATTAAAAACAGCTGTTTAAAGATTTGTCATGTAGGACGGTGCGGATGCGATTTGTGGGCGGTGGATGTAAGAAAAAAACGTTGAGACTATTGCTGTAAGTTTTCTTACGCATTTGGCAGGTGTATCTGAGAGATGCTTCTTTTTGTTCGCGTTTAGCAGAAAGTAATGGGTCTTTTAGTTGCCTGTTTAATCGAACTTGGGCGACGCTTTTAAAGTTAATCAAAAGAACTTTGAGGGGAGGCGCTCATGTGCAACGGATGGCGAGGATGGAAGTGGGGGCTTTGCCTGACGGTCGTGGCCGTAATGGACGTGCAAGCAGCGACTCAAGATTGCCCTTCCATCGTCTCGCCCTTGAAGCGTCTGGAGTGTTTTGATCTGGCCGCTGGTACGCCCATCCATCACGCACCAGCGGCGCCACGTGCCCTTGGCCGGGTACTGCCGATTGTTGACCTAGTCCAGCGCAATGAGGCCAAGCGTCCGCCCGAGGATCAGCGTTTTCTATTGTCGTCATTCCCAGAGCCGGACAACGACCAGCAACACCGTCTGGTGATTTCAGCCCCAGCCTTGGGCGCGTTGCCGCCTCGGCCTTACTTGGCCATCAGCTGCGAATCGAAAATTTCCCGCCTGCAACTGGTGTTGGATGAACCGGCCAAGCCCAACAAGATACGCATACAGCTGTTCAAGGATGAGCGCCCGGTGTCCGAGGCCTACCAGTGGCAGGTCTTGGACGACGCTGGTCTGGTGGTGGATGCCGGGCGCGGGCTGCAGGCCATTGCCTTGTTGCGCAATATGGGCGGCGGCCAGCGCCTGCAACTGGAGAGTGACTATCCCCGGTTGCACGGCTTGGTATTCGACGCTGAAGGGCTGGGCGAACTGATCGAGCAGGAGCGCCAGGTATGTCGCTGGTGATCGACGTGCCGGTAGACACCGTCAAGCTGTTGCTGACTCCCATCGACCCGGAGCAACCCGCCGGGCATTTCGATATCGAGGACGAAACCTACCAGGCCATCGACCAGGAAATGGTCAAGCTCGGCGGCCTGCGCGAAGGCGACATCGACTGGCCGTATATCGACGAGGCGTCCCGTGAATACCTGGCGACCCAGTGCAAGCACTGGCGCATCCTCGGCCATCTGCAAGTGGCATGGCTGCGCACCCGACAGTGGGCGCGCTGGGCCGACTCCCTGGGCTTGATAGCCGGCATGGTCGAGCTGTATTGGGACAGTGCCTACCCCAAGCCTGGCCCGACCGGCTACCTCAACAAACGCAAGCAGGTGCAGCGCCTGTTGGGCGACTTGGGGCAGGTGTTGCCGACCCTGGAGCGCAGCAGTTTTGAGCCGGCCTATCAGGCGGCGGCCCAATTGGCCCTGGCCAACCTGCAACGGTGTGCCGAAAGCGCCAAGCTCGACCCGGCCCCGCTGGACGCGTTGCAACGCCAACTGGACAAATACAGCGAGCCGGTCGCTGCCACCGAGCCCGCCCGTGCGGCCACCTCCGGCGGTTTGCTGGAGTCAGCCTTTTTCAACAGCCCCAAACCGCAGGCGCCGAGCAATGAGCGTGAACAACGCCGCGCTGTGTTGAATATGGCCGAGCAGATCAATCAGCAAGACCCCTACGACCCCACCGGCTACCAATTGCGACGCTTCGGCCTGTGGTCGCATTTGCGCACCGCGCCGCTCATCACCCGTGACCGTCGTACCGAATTGACCGCTGTGCCCAAGGACATTGTCGATGGCTATCAGGACGCGCTGAACCACAACGCCCTGGACCCGAACCTGCTGCTGCGTATCGAAAAAAGCGTCTGCGCCTCGCCGTACTGGTTGCGCGGCAGCTACCTGGCCGCCCAGGTCGCCTCGCGCCTGGCGATGGATGAAGTAGCCGCAGGCATCCGTCAGACCTGCGAGCGGTTTGTCTGCCGCCTGCCAGCCCTGTTGGAACTGTGTTTCAGCGACGGCACACCGTTCGTTGATGCACAAACCCAGGCTTGGATCACCGGCGCCGATCAGGTGCAAACCACCGGTAGCCCGGTGCAGGAATACGCCGGCCTGCGCGACGAACTGACCACCCAGCTCAACAGTGAAGGCGTCGAAGTGGTGCTGCTGCGCCTGCAGGACCTGCACGCCAGCCATGACGCCCCGCGCCAGCGCAGCTACGCCACGGTGATTGCCGCCGACCTGCTGGCCTCGCGTGGCCTGTCATGGCTGGCGGATGATCTGTACGCCAGCGTTGCGCGACTGATGCGCGATACCACGGCGCAGGGCTGGGAGCCGGAGCTGTACCGGAAAGTGGCGCAACCCATCGACGACAGTCATTTGATTAAAGCGGTTAAGGAGTAGGAGCGATTTATGGGGATGGTCTGGGGTTACCTCAAACGCTGGGGCCTGCCGGTACTGCGCCAATTCAACCAGGCGGTGCCCGTACTGGTGCTGCTGGGCGTGGTGTTTTTATTGATTGCCATTTGGTGGCTGGGCCCACAGTGGACTTGGCGCGAGCACCAGCCGCTGAGTGAATTGGCGATGCGCGTCTCGGCCAGCGTTGTGGTGTTGGTGGTGCCGTTGTTGATCTGGGCATGGCGGGTGCGTAATCGCTACCACCGGCTGCAGCTTGAACGCCAACATGAGGCCGCCGTACAGGCCGACCCCTGCCTGCCTTATATCGAGGCGCAGGAACGGGCGCTGGACCGCAGCCTGGGCAATCTGCTGAACAACATGGAGCGCCGCCGTTCGCTCTATCAACTGCCGTGGTACCTGGTGCTGGGCGAGGAAAATGCCGGCAAGACCAGCCTGATTACCCGCTCCAACCAGAGCTTTGCCTTGTCCCATGTCACCAAGGCTGGAGTTCGGGTGCACCAGGAAGAGCAACTGGCTTATCCCGTGGACTGGTGGATCGGTGACGAGGCGGTATTGATCGACCCGCCGGGTGAGTTTCTCAGCCACCCGGAGCCAACGGCTGACAGCGTTGCGTCGCAGGGCAAAGTCAAACCGGTATTGCCGGCCGGCACCCACCCGCGCCTGTGGCGGCACCTGCTCGACTGGTTGGCGCGCAACCGCAGCCGACGGGCACTCAACGGGGTGGTGTTGGTAATAGATGTGCAGGCCTTGTTGGCGCAACGTCCCGAACAACGCAAGGCCCACGCCAACCTGCTGCGTACCCGGCTGTTTGAGCTGACCCGGCAACTGGGCACGCGCTTGCCGGTGTACGTGACGCTGAGCAAGTTCGACCTGCTGGAAGGCTTCGAAGAGTTCTTCGCCCGGTTGTCGCGCAGTGGGCGTGAAGACCTGCTGGGCTTCACCTTCAGCCTCGACGCGGTGGATGATTTCGATGCCTGGCTGGCGGAGCTGACGCGCCAATACCAAGCCTTTGTCGCCTGCCTGAGCGAACAGATTTTCGACGGCGTCAGGACCTCATCTGGGCTCACCGAACGCGATCGTTTACAGGCGCTGGTGCATCAGATGGCGGGCCTACGCCCGGCGCTGTTTGGCTTCCTGAGCGAAATGCTCGGCAGTGATCGTTTCACCACTCCGGCGTTGGTGCGCGGGCTGTATTTTTCCTCGGTCTTGCAGCAAGGCACCCTGAGCAACGTCTTCGTCAAAGAAGCCGGGCAGGCGTATCAACTGCCGCCCCCGCCCCCCGAGGTCAAACCGGCCGGTGGCACGGCGATCTACTTTGCCCAGCAACTGTTCCAGCGGGTGATCTACCCCGAAGCGGGCCTGGCCGGCGACAACATCAAGGTGGCTCGCAACAAGCGGCGGCTGCTGATCGCCGGGTTCAGTGTCGCGTCTTTGGGCGTTCTGGTGGTCATCGGAACCTGGCAGTTTTACTTCAATATCAACCGCGACAAGGCGGCCAGGGTATTGGCCAAAAGCCAGGAATTCAGCGGTCGCGATATCGATGCCAAAGTCGATAGCACCGGTCGCAACCTGTTGGCACCGCTGGACCAGATCCGCGACGCGGTGCTGGTGTACGGCGATTACCGCGAGGCCTGGCCGTTGCTGTCGGATATGGGCCTGTATCAGGGCCGGGCGATAGGCCCGACGGTGGATGAGGCTTATCTGAATCTGCTGTCCAAGCGCTTCCTGCCGGCGATTGCCAGCGGTGTGCTGGACGCCATCAATGCCGCGCCCGCCGGCAGCAATCAGCAACTGGCGGCCCTGCGTGTGTACCGCATGCTCGAAGAACGCCAAAATCGCCGCCCGGCCATCGTCGAAGAATGGGTCGCCAAGCAGTGGCAGCGCGCCTATCCGGGCCAAGGCCAACTGCAGGCCGACTTGATGGGGCACCTGGGCTACGCATTGAAATACGCCGACGCCGATCTGCCGCACTACCGGGAACGCATTGCCCAGGTGCAACAGCAATTGCGCCAGTTGCCCATGGCCGAACGGGTCTACATGAGCCTGAAACAGGACGCCCTGGAGCGATTGCACCGTCCGCTGGACCTGCGCAACGAAGTCGGCCCGGCGTTCGATATCGTCTACCGCCCGCTGAACACCGATCAAGAGGGCAGCGGCCTGCAGTTGCCGCCGCTACTCACCGCCAAGGGCTTCAAGGACTACTTCGAGCCCGGCACCGAGGGCATCATCGAACTGGCCATGATCGACCAGTGGGTGCTCGGCGAACGACAACGCCTGGACTACTCCGACGAAGACCGCAAAGTGCTGACCCAGCGGATTCGTGCGCTGTACAGCGCCGACTACGTGGACAGCTGGCGACGCGCACTGAATCAGTTTGCGGTCACCGACTTCGACGACCTCAGCCATGGCGTGGCGGTGCTGGAACAAGTCACCGGCCCGGCCACCCCCCTGCGGCGTCTGCTGGAAACCCTGCGCGACAACAGCGTGATCTACCCGGCGGTGCCCGTGGCCGAAGGCCAGGTGCCGCTCACGCTGGACAAGGTATCGGACGGCCAGCAACAAGCCGCCGGCATCCGCCGCGCGTTCTCCAACCTGGCTGAGCTGATCACCGCGCGAGGCGAGCAGCCGTCCTATTACGAAGAAACCCTGCGCTCGGTCAGTGCTGTCTACGACTACGCCAAAGCCGTGCACGACAATCCCGACCCCGGCAAGGCGGCGCTGAAAACCGTGCTCAACCGCTTCTCCCTGGGTGGTGCCGACCCGATTGCCAACCTGCAACGTGTCGCCGTGGGCCTGCCCGAGCCACTGAACCAACAGGTCAAAAAACTCGCCGATCAGACCTCACAGGTACTGGTGATTGCCGCCTTGCGCGAACTGGAAAAACGCTGGGACAGTGAAATCTACAGCTTCTACCGCGACCGCCTGGCAGGCCGCTATCCGTTCAAGGCCAGCGGCGAGGACGCCTCGCTGGAAGACTTCGAAGCCTTCTTCGGCCCGCAAGGTCGCCTACAGCAGTTCCACGATCAATACCTGAACGTGTTCCTCAAAGACAACCTCGACGCCCTGTACTCCGACAGCCTCGGCGGCTACCTGGTGCGCAGCGACGTACTGGAACAGCTCAAGAAGGTCGAGCGCATCCGCGACACCTTCTTCAACCACCGCGGCCACTTGGCCGTGCAACTCACCATCGAACCCCTGGCCCTGAGCGCCACCCGCCTGAGCAGCATGCTCAGCGTCGACGGCCAATTGATCCCCTACCAGCACGGCGCGCCGCAACGCACCGGGTTGGTGTGGCCCAACAGCCTGGGCAATAGCCAGGGCAGTCAATTGACGCTGGTGCACAGCACCGGCAACACGGCGAGCCTGAGCTATCGCGGGCCATGGTCGCTGTTTCGGCTGCTTAGCCGCGGGCACCTCAATGGGCGTACCGATACCCGCGTGGACCTGACCTTCGCCGTCGCCGAGGGGTTGATGCGTTATCGGATTTGGGCGGAGAAGGCCAATAACCCGATCACTCAGCGCAGTTTTGAAGGGTTTGTGTTGCCCAGGACGTTGTTGGAGGTGCGTCGATCAAAGAACACCATCAACAAGGTCGGGGATGTCGCTGCAACAGCGTTCAGCGAAGAGGGCAACTAAATAAGCGAATGCTGCATACAAGTAATCACAAGTGAAACAGGACGATTAGATGGCAATCAAGCTACAAATATTGACTGACGATCCAAAAGAAATTGAATTGATTAAGCGTTACTGGGCAGTCGATGAGTCAGGGCAATATCTCGAAAAGGTGAGTGCTCTAGGGGGCATTATTGAAATGGCTCAGGGTGTCACACTTGCCAGCTTCATACGGCAACGTTGCAATGCGTTCGATGAAAATCAGGTCTGTACTAGTTGCGCAAAATTGATCGAAATCAAAAATCGCTCCGAGGCCAAAAAGGTCCCTGCGCGATCCACTAAACTTTGTACCCCCTGTCAGAACGACCAGGACGCGATTGCGTTTGAAGCTGAAAAGGCGAAAGCCGCAGAGCTTGAACGGCAGTTGATCGAATATGCCCGTAAGCAGTCAAGCCGTACGGTGGACTATTCAGAGATACCGGATAATCAGGTGCTCCTTCTGTTGGCGTTAAACAGGGCCATTACGCCGAGATTGACTAACGGCGGCTTCACACTAGGTGACTGCCGCGGACTGGCACCTAGGTATGTCGGCGACTTTGTTATGCAATTGCGTGAGGCTGGACTGATTCTTGATGATCCCAGTAAAGCCAGGCCGGGCACTTATTATTGGGAGGGCGATGAGATTTGGATGTTGAGGGACCAGGTGGTCTACCGTTTGGTTCCAGATGCCGCATCAAGGAGTGCGGATGAGGTCATTCGTAGCCTGTTGGATAGGGTGTACACAAATGCTGAAGGGCTTTTTAACCTGTGGCTTGATTACTCAGTCGCTGATGTCATGCGCTATCTGGCTAACCAGTGCGACCTTTACCATCATGATCTGTCGGGACAAGAGCTGGAGGAAATAAAAAGTACGATGCGCTCAGCATTGGAAACCTACAGCGTTTCACAACTTTGGTCGGTGGTCTGGAAGGTCGTCAGAGACGCCGCAAGTTTAGCCAATCGCGAGTACTACAACCGTCCCAAAGCGGCTGCGACCATTCCTGGAAAGATTCGGCGTAACTTGGAGAAGGTGCAGCGCGAGTCTATTGAACTCAAGGCATGGAGTCGCCCGGACCAGCATCCCGTAGGCACATTGGGGATGGTGCTGGGTGAAATTCTGGGTGTTGACGAAAATAGCTCAGGGCACATGGTCTCTTCCCTTGTTAACTGGCTCACCGGGCAAGGGTGTTCACCTAGTGCCGGAGCAGAGCTTGACGAACCGATACGGGAATTGATGACCATAGCGTTGGCCCTCGATGTCAGCTCCTCAGTGATGCTGCGGTTTGCGGAGTTGATTCGTGCCGGCCATGACGTTGGTTCTGCCATTGAGGAAATTGGTGAGACGCTTCGGTCGTAAAGGCAGCGGGGAAATTTCAGAGGAAGAAGATGCGGGTAGCAAGCCTGTCCATCACGGCGTCTGGGTGGGGTGGGAGAGACGCTGCTGCTGAAGGCTGTCGCTATCATTTTGTGCGTTCTATGATCCGCAATGTTATCGTGCTATCACGTATGACTGCTTCGTCAGGGACTGAAAGGGGACAAGATGACCGATTTTGAGCAGCAACCTTTTGCGGACGCCGAGTTTGCAGAGAATCCGGAGCAACGATGCCCCTGCATACTGCTGTTGGACACGTCGTCGTCCATGAATGGCGCGCCAATCCGCCAATTGAACGATGCGCTGCAATTCTTCAAAGAAGAGTTGTATGCCGATGCAATGGCAGCGAAGCGGGTAGAGTTGGCAGTGGTGACCTTTGGACCGGTTAACGTTCAAACCGAGTTCACGACCGTTGATGGTTATTTCCCTGAAATGTTAGAAGCCAGTGGTGTTACGCCAATGGGAGAAGCCGTTGAGCGTGCGTTGGATCTGTTGCGTGAACGCAAAGAGCGTTACCGAGCCAACGGCGTCAAGTATTACCGGCCTTGGGTTTTCCTGATTACAGACGGTGCACCTACGGATAATTGGCAGGAAGCGCGCCGACGTGTTCATGAGGGCGAAGAGCGAAAGGAGTTCATGTTCTACTCCGTCGGTGTTGAGGGGGCGGAGATGTCGACTCTCACTCAGTTGGGAACACGTCAACCTCTCAAGCTGAAAGGTCTGGCGTTTCGAGAGCTCTTCGCTTGGTTATCGAGCTCGCTGAGCGCCGTATCGCAATCGAGTCCGGGGGATGCGGTTCCTCTCGCCAATCCGACAGGGCCAACGGGGTGGGCAGTTGCAGAATAGACTGCATTGGCGCTGGGCTGCGGCATCGTGTATTGGCACGTCGCATCTACGAATGGGTACGCGCAAGCAGGATGCGTTTAGCGTCATGCGCGTCCACCCAGATGCAATGTGTGCAATCGTTTCTGATGGTGCGGGCAGCGCCAGCCACGGTAGGCAGGGGGCAGCGTTAGTCTGTCGCACTCTGCTGGTCGATTTTCGTAACTGGTTTAAACAGCATGAGGTTTTACCAGGCGACGAAACGATCATGTGCTGGATTGACCACCTCCGCGATCATCTTTCTATGGTCGCGCAGAAGCGAGGCGTAACTCGGCGACAATTTGCTGCCACACTGGTCATGCTCGTGGTGTTCAAAGATCAGGTTTTGGCCTTACAGATCGGCGATAGTGCACTCGTGGCGCGCAAGGCGGGTGTGTGGGAGGCCATTTGCTGGCCGGAGAATGGTGAGTTTGCTTCGACGACCTATTTCGTTACCGATGATCCTGAAGTTCGTCTGCACACCTATCGCTTCGATCGGGAGCACGACGCGTTCGCGCTTTTTTCAGATGGGCTTGAGTCCGTTGCGCTGGAGCAGGCTACGCGACAACCTTTTGCTCGCTTCTTCGACCCGATGATCAAACCGGTGGATCAAGCACGGGCGGATGGGCGCCTTGCTGAGTTATCAGACGCACTCGCGCGTTATTTGCAAAGCCCTTCGCTATGTGAACGCACGGATGATGACAAGACGCTCATTTTGGTGTCGTATCGATGAGTTATACGCAGGTCAAGATCGGCGGTAAAACCGAGCGACTCGACAAGCAACTGGGCAAAGGCGGCGAAGGCGATGTGTACGCGCTGGTAGGGCGCGGAGATTGCGCGGTCAAGATCTACAAGTCCGAGTTGCGAGGTTCCCGCGAGAACAAAGTTCGAGCGATGATTGACGGGCGATTGGCTGGTGCAACAACCCTCGTGGCTTTTCCGGCCGAAGTGGTGACTGATGGCTCTGGCAACTTTCTCGGTTTTACCATGCGGCTGGTGGCGGGATACCGAGCGCTGCATGAGCTATACAGTCCAAAATCCCGCAAGATGCACTTTCCAAAGGCTGATTATCGCTTTCTGGTCCGCGTGGCTCAGAATGTCGCACGTGCTGTCGCCACAGTGCATCAGGCCGGGTGTATCATCGGTGACCTCAATCACTCTGGGGTTCTGGTAGGTCCCGATGCGACGGTCGCATTGATTGATGCCGACAGTTTTCAGTTTAGTTTGAAAGGCCACGCTTATCCTTGTGTGGTGGGCACCGAAGACTTCACACCACCGGAGCTTCATGGAGGTAGTCTTGCAAATGTCGTCCGCACTCAGGCTCACGACAATTTCGGCCTTGCGGTTGCTATTTTCCAGTTGATTGCGATGGGTAAGCACCCCTATGCCGGCCGTTATAGCGGCCCGGATCTATCTTTAGGCCAATCGATCGCACAGAATCGCTTTGCATTTTCAATGGTTCGACGGAACGATACACGTACCACGCCGCCGCCCGGCTCTGTGCTGCTCGCGGATTATCCTGGATCAATAGCGACGGCAATGGAAAGCGCGTTTGGTCTCTCACCATCGTCACGTCCGGACCCCGCTACTTGGGTCAGTTTGCTCCAAGGACTCGAGAGGGGATTGCGCCGCTGCGCAGACGTATCAACCCACTATTTTCCAGGCTCGGCAACTTCTTGTTTGTGGTGTCGGCTGGCGAGTCAGTCTGGGGTCGAAATGTTTCCCCAAGGTCTGGCTGTTGGTACTGTGCCGTTGGCAGGGCCTTTCGATTTAGAACGCGTGTGGGCGGCTATTCGAGCAATGCATCTCCCTGTTCCAGAGGAGGTTCTGCCGGTTTGGAATGGCACCATCGCTGCCCCCAGCGTTGCTGTGACGCAAGCAAAGGGTAAGCGTCATGATCCAGCGATCATGGGAGGCGTCGCTTTACTAATTGCAATTATTGGTTGTGTTTTCGCTCCAAGAGCAGCCTTGCTGTGGGGCGGTCTCGGCCTTTTCAGTTTAATTCGGGTCTTTGCTACCAATAAAGTGGACTCAACGCCTTTCCGCAAAGCCTATCAAGATGCTGACAGTAATGTGCGCTTGGCGTCTCAAGCTTATCTTCAAAAAATTGGTCTGCGAGAGATGCATATCTTGCATGCTGATTTGGAAGATACAGTCATTCGATATCGGCAGGTCGAAACGGGTCTTGCTCAGGCGCTCAGCCAACTGAAGTTGACACGCGAGGAGCGCCAGCGCGTAGTTTTCCTGGATCGATTTTTGATCCGACGGGCGTCCATACCTGGCATCGGAGCGGGGAAGACTGCCACGCTTGCTTCTTTTGGTATTGAGACGGCTGCGGACATCACAGCTTCAGCAGTTCGAGCGGTGCCAGGTTTCGGAGAGGCGCTGACAGCAAAGATGTTGGCTTGGCGTCAGGGACATGAGAGCAAATTCCGCTATAACGCCACACCCGATCCGTCCGATCTACAAGCAGAGCAGTCCACTCGTGCGGCGTTCGCAACTAAACAAATAGAGTTCCAAAGAAAAATTCAGTCGGGATTGGCTGCTTTGCAAGCTGCTATACCACGCTGCCTTTCTGCCAAAAACGCACCAGATCAGGCGCTCTCGCATGCACTCCAAGCGCGTGCAATCGCCCAACATGATTGTGCTGCGTTGGGGATTAGTGTGCCTGCGCCAGCTGCAATCTCCATCGATGTTCCCAAAAGAACGCAGATACAGCCGAGCAGAGCCCAGCCAGCGCCGGTGACCTCTCGTTCGTCGGTGTCGACTACCACGCGTTCATCTGCAACAAACGCTTGCCCGAGTTGCGGCGCTTCCATGGTTCGTCGTACGGCACGTAAGGGGAAGCATGCGGGGCGTCAGTTCTGGGGGTGTTCCAAGTTTCCCGCATGTAAAGGCACGAGAAGCTAAGGCTTCACTAGCCGGTCAACTGCGCTTTGCCGCGTCTCCCGAAGGTCAGAACGGCCAATGCAGTAAGCCGCGCGATTCACAGGCTTGCCATGCCCAAAGAAGTAGTCAATAATCCGGTCCATAGAAAGCGTTGTGATCTTAAAACTTCAACGATTTCATAGGGATAGATGGCTAGTAAGCGTCTCGTTTCCCGCTCCACTATCTGATTTTTATTCTCATCGTCAATCTGTTGTCACTCGCGCGGCGTTCTGTCTTTACAGGTCCAAATAGTCAGCCCATTGTTGAGCCGCTTCCCGGCGCTGCGCTAGCAGTTGCGCGCGTGCATACACAGCCCCCAGCGCACGTGGCATCCGGTGGGACAGCGACAATTCAAGCACGATGGGATCAATTCCCAGGTGCTCGTGGGCAATAGTCCTGTAGGTGGCACGAAAGCCGTGGGCAGTGATGCCGTACTCCGGCCAGATATGCTGAAACGACTTGAGCATTGAAGTGGGGTTGATCGGGCGGCCTGGATAGACCGGCGAGACGAACACCCAACCTTGACCTTTGTCGTCCACCACGCGCGTTTGTCTGAGCTTACGCAACAGGATGAGTGCTTGTTCAGGTAAGGGCACGATGTGTTTGCTTTTGTCCAGATGTCTGGTCTTGCTCACTACGTAGCGCCAATCGGCGCCGACCAGGTCGACATCTTCCCAGCGCATCCGCACGAGTTCGCCAGGGCGTACGGGCAACATGACCAACAGGCGCATCGCGTTGGCCACACTGCCGTCATCGCACTCATCCAGGCGTAAAAGGAACCTGCCCAGATCGGCTGGCCTTTCAATCGCCGGATTGCTGGTAACGACGTGGCGAATCCTCAACTCCTCGACATTGCTGAGCGCCACGTTGCGCTCCACCCAGCCGCGGCCTTCAGCGAAGCCGAGGATGGAACGGATGATTGTGCGTACACGGCGGGCCATAGCCATGAGACGTTGCTGGCGCAGTGCCGTGATGATGGCGGTGACGTGTTCAAGCTTGATCTCGCTGACCGGTTTACTGCCGACTGCGGGCAAAATGTGGTTTCTCAAGGCTCCGCGAAAACCCGCGATGGATTTGCTCACCAGATGGGCAGACTTGAAAGTCATCCACTGCTCAGCTACGAAGGCGAAGGTGCGCTGTTCACTGAGCCGCTGTGCCTCGATCTTGGCGGTTTTAGCCTTGAGCGGCGCGATGCCGTTCGCCACGTCGCGGCGTGCTCTGCGGGCAATCTCTCGCGCCTCCTTCAGGCCGATATCCGGGTACGAACCAATCGAAAACCGGTTTTCCTTGCCATGCAGGCGATATTTCAAGCGCCAGAACTTGGAAGGAGGGTTTCCGATTTTGCGTGACGCGCTCACCTCCAAGTAAAGACCGGGGACTTCGCCATCGGCATGTTTGCCAGGGGTAGTCAGTGCGCGTACGAAAGCGTCGGTCAGTTTACGCTTGAACAGAGCGCCTTCTCGGGCGTGCATAAGTGGGGGCATCATTTTTTAAAAAATGAAAATATGCCCCCAATTATGCCCCCAAAAGCGTCAGAACCCCTTGGTATTGGACGGACGTCCATGGATTACAGATGCTGTAAGCAGATGTTTTATAAGCCTTTATAGAACATAGTAGAACTCTGTTACAAACTCTCGGGGTCGCCAAAGAACATCTGAATACGCGACCGCAACCAGCGCTCTCCCGGATCGTTATCCTGTGAACCGCGCCACGCCATGTGCAGTTCAAAACTGCGCACCGGCAGCGGCGGGTCTTCTGCGCGCAAGCCGCCGGCCGAGGTCAGGGCTTCGGCCGCGTAGTCCGGTACGGTGGCGAGGATGTCGGTGCCGGCCAGCAAGGTGCCCAGGCCATTGAATTGCGGCACGGCGAGTACGACGTGGCGCTTGCGCCCGAGTTTTTCCAGCTCTTCATCGATAAAACCGCTCAGGTCGCCGGCGAACGACACCAGGGCATGGGGGCGGGCGCAGAAGTCGTCCAGGCTCAGGGAGCCGGGCACGCTGTCGGCGCGCAGCAGTTTAGGCAGGCTGCGGCGCAGCACTTTGCGCTTGGCGTTGGCCGGCAGGTCGGCGGTGTAGCTGACGCCGATGGAGATTTCGCCGGAGGCTAGCAGGCTCGGCATCAGGATGTAGTTGACGCGGCGCACCACCAGCACGATGCCGGGGGCTTCGGCGCGCAGGCGCTTGAGCAACTGGGGTAGCAGGGCGAATTCAACATCGTCGGACAGGCCGATGCGGAATACCGCATTGCTGGTCGCCGGGTCGAATTCGGCGGCGCGGCTGACCGCAGTGGAGATCGAGTCCAGGGCCGGCGAGAGCAGGGCAAAGATTTCTACTGCGCGGGCCGAAGGTTCCATGCTGCGCCCGGTGCGCACGAACAGCGGGTCGTCGAACAAACCGCGCAGGCGCGACAACGCGGCGCTGATGGCCGGCTGGCCGAGGAACAATTTCTCGGCGGCGCGGGTCACACTGCGCTCGTGCATCAAGGTTTCGAATACGATCAAGAGGTTCAGGTCGACACGACGCAGGTCGTTACGGTTCATCTTGTGTCCTGGAAGAGTCAGCAAACTTGACGAGAGCAGTCACAGGGAGCCGTTGGGTTCCCTCTTGCAGCATGACCGGCATGAATCTTACGGGGAAAGACTGGTACTCTGCACCGGCTAATTGAGTTTTCCTACGATACTTAAGGTCTATTCATCAGACGCGGAATCAATGACAGGCATGTCGACTATTAATGGTGACCGATGGTCTTGCCAGGAAAGCCCAGATAAAGTTCATGGCATTAGAGGTTAATTTGGCGAGGTTTGCGATGTCCCGCACGATCCGTTTTCACAAGTTTGGTCCGGCCGAGGTGCTCAAATGCGAAGAGCATGCAGCCGCGCTGCCCGCACCGGGCGAAGTGCAGGTGCGTGTCGAAGCGATTGGCATCAGTTGGTATGACATTTTGTGGCGCCAGAACTTGGCGTCTTCCCACGCACGTCTTCCTTCGGGCCTGGGCCATGAGATGGCAGGGGTGGTCGTCGCCTTGGGCGATGGCGTGGAGGATTTGGCCGTGGGCGATAAAGTGGCCAGTTTTCCGGCCGAAAGCCCCAATGACTATCCGGTGTATGGCGAGCAGATCGTCCTGCCCCGTTCGGCCCTGACGCGCTATCCGGACGTGTTGACCCCCATCGAAGCGAGCGTGCATTACACGCCGCTGTTGATTGCCTATTTTGCTTACGTGGATCTGGCACGGGTCAAACCGGGGCAGTTTGCATTGGTCACGGATGCCAGCCACTGTGCGGGCCCGTCTTTTGTGCAGTTGGGCAAGGCCTTGGGTGTACGGGTGATCGCCGCGACCAAGGACAGCGCAGAGCGCGAGTATCTGCTGTCGCTTGGGGCCGAGAAGGTAATCGTCACCGAAGAGCAGGACCTGCTTATGCAGATCAACAAGTTCACCGACAATCGCGGCGTAGACGTGGTATTCGATGGCCTGGGTGGTCCGCAGATGTCATTGCTTGGCGATGTACTGGCGCCGCGCGGCAGCCTGGTTCTGTACGGGCTGCAGGGCGGCAACCAAACGCCGTTCCCCGCGTGTGCGGCGTTTCAGAAGAATATTCAGTTCTATGTGCATTGCATCGGCAATTTCACCGGCAAGCCGGAACTGGGCATTGTCCAGGATCAGGTCGCTTTGCAACGGGCCTTGCGTGACATCAACCAGTTGACTGCTGACCGCGTGCTGGTGCCGCTGAAAACCACGGTGTTCCCGTTCAATCAGTTCGTGGAAGCACACCGCTATATGGACGAATGCCCGTGCCGAGAGCGTGTGGCGTTGCAGGTTGAAGCTGTTTAGCGCGTAGGAAGATTCGTAATCGGCTGTTTCGGCCAGCTGGCGCATGGGGCAAATGCGCCATTTGACAGGGCTTAAGCCTCGCCCTTCGTGAAGTGCCGATCAGGCTCTTCAGTCCCTGAATCCTGCTCTTGTCCCCCGACGCCGCACTGAATCCCAGGGCGGCGTTGTTGTGTATGCCCATTCGACATGCCTTCGGCTGTTCATCTGCACTGGTTTTCGACCAAGTTCTGTATCTATTAATCATTAATCCATCACTGATAATTGCGACTTCACATTCATCTCAAGGATTGAGCAATGATTGAATTCATGATGCCGCTACCGACCATCACTCGAACTACGAGTGCATCACTCATTTGGACTTTTGAAAAAAAGTGGGTTGATAACAACTCACTGATCGAAAGCCTGGAAAGTTGCTTGAGTGTATTTGTCGGACGCTTCTTTAAATAATTGGTTAAAGCTGTGTAGGAAAATGTCAGAGCCTTCCTAGGAATGACAAAAATATGAAGTTTATCCACTGATATCAGTGGGTTGCGCAGATCATGCTGGCAACGTTTCTCGGTGATCAAAGCGAGTCATTTCGTTGCGCGGTGCTAGTGTCTAGTTATCGGCGCACGGTGCGAAGGGCGAATTTCCTACATGCGCAATGGGTCAAGCGGAAACTGTCAGCAGTAGCTTGAAACTGATATTTCAACTCAGGTAGTACAACTATGAGCACTATTCACGAACAGGCTATGAATCATGTTTATCAGCAAGTTCTGCAGCGTTTGATCGGGCACTTTACTCGTTCGGGCAGGACGGCACTCCAGTTGTTGGTCCAACGCATTGTGGTGGCCGCAGGGGGCATGGAGCAGGTCGGGGATTACAAAGTGCTGGTGGCCCATGGGGGAGGCGAGGTCAGCAGTTACACGTTGGCGCTGTTACGCGCCGCGCAGTTGACGATCGCTGGTCGCGCTCCCCGAACGTTTCAGTTACGCGTGGCGACGTTACGCCACGCCGGCATGACCGAAGGGCAACTCGATACGCTCAATCGGGGTTACAACCGCCTGTTTCTGCACGATGACTCACGCGTCGAATTACTCATGGTGGAAAACCAGGAGGTCCATCCCTTCAATCACCTGCGTCCCGCGTCTGCGGTCGGGCGCGCGAACAGCCAGCGCAATATGCTGATGGTGGGGCACCTGAGTTCCGGGGACTGTCGCGCGGCATTGTGCAATGAAACCTACCTGGCTCTCGGCGATTTCTACCAGCGCGTCACGACTTGGAACGGCGGAGTTCACGCCTTGGTCAGCGGTGACTCCCCACGTAAGCAAAGCCAGTTTCTCGCCTGGCTGAAAAGAACCGCCGAAGGCGCTGGCATCCCCCCAGCCAAGGGGCGGGCGCGGTCGCTTACCGAATTGTTCGCACGCATGGACGAGTGGAGCACCGGCTACTACCGCGATGTCTATGGCGAACACTACGTTGCGCATGAGAACCCCAGCCCTTCAGGACACCGCCATCTGGCTTACATCGGCATTGACGATCTGCTCAAGGACGTCGACCTGCAATCCGCGACGCTATTGTCCGATTTCATGGCGTATACCCCCGATCCGCTGGGCTTTCATTTCAGCCACCCAAGCTATTCCAATCCGTTGCTGATGGCGCATTTGCGGGGCCTGCAAGCCGAATGCCTGCGCGATCTCGATTATGAAGACGGTGTAGACGGCTTCGTCCAGCAGGCCGCTCACTACATGCGACGCCTGCGCATGCCCGAGGAATTGTTCGCCGAGGCCAGCTCCCGCGAAGGGCGTTTGTTGTCGAGCACCTTTGCCCAGCAATTCTTCGGCCTGGATGAAACCCAATTGGTCTGCCTGCTGTCTTCACCGTTCATTCATCACGGTCAGCGGCTGGAAGGTTATCTGCGCCAGTGCCATCCCGGCATGCTTGTGGCACTGCCCGAACTGCACAAAGCGTTGCAGGGCAAGCCGTCGGCCGAGATGCTGCAACAATGGTTTACCGACACCAGCGGCCTACCCCTGCCGTTGTTGCAGCACCTGTATCGCAAACGTCCCTTGACCTGCGCCAACGGTCAGCGGCGCAGTGACCGTGCCGTGGCGCATGGCGCGATCCCGGCCTTTCAATTGTCCGGGCGATGACCCAGCGCGGCGAGCGCCAGGCGGATTTCGCTTATCAGGCGGTCTATCGCTACATGATCAACCTGATCAACGAGGTCAGCACGGACACCCGGGTAAAATTGCCGTCGCTGCGCCAGTTGGCCGCTCGCATGAACGTGTCGATATCGACGATCCAATACGCCTACTCTTTGCTGGAGAAAGAAGGCCGGGTCTATTCGGTGGCCAAGTCCGGTTATTACGCTTGGCCGATGTCGGCCAATCCTACTGCGTGGTTGGGCGGGGACTTGCTCGACCGGCTTTACGCTGCGGCCCGGCGCCCCGCAATGGTGGTGCTCAGCGGCGATGAGCCTGCGCTACAAGCTTCATTGGATGCCACCTTGCTGCGCCTGGAGCGTGAGTTGGTGCGCCAGTATCCCGGCCATTTGCAGCCGTGGGTCCAGCCGTGCGGGGTGTGGGAGCTGCGGGCAGCGCTGGCCGCGCGTTATACCTCGTCACCCACGCGGTGCTGGCACGCCGACGATGTTTACATCGGTGCCGATTTGCGTGGCGTGTTGGATATTTTGGTCGAAGTGCTGGGGCTCAAAGGCACCACGGTGATCGTCGAATCGCCTTGCGACTGGCTGATTCTGCGGCTGTTGCAGGATGCCGGCGTGCGCGTGATCGAGCTGCCCTGGACTGTCCAGGGGCGCTTGGACAGTGAAACCCTGGAGCGGCTGTTGCGCGATGAACCTGTGCATCTGGTGTTGCTCTCATCGGCGGTCAGCTTGCCTTCAGGCGTGGCGATGTCGGCCGAGGATCGTCTGACCGTGGCGCAGCGCTTGGATCACTACGGCTGCTGGCTGCTGGAAAACGACAGCCTCGGCGAGCTGAGCCGGGAGGTGCCACACACGCCTTTGCGCGACCTGGTCAACCCTGATCGGCTGATCGTGTTTTCGTCGTTCGAGAAAATCCTCGGCTCGGAAGCGCCCTACGGCTACTTATTAAGTCGGCGCATGAGTGCCGAGTTGCAACGCCAGTTTCTTTTGCGTTCTTTCCGCTTATCGTCAATACGGCAGCGCGCCATCGCCCGTTTGTACCAGAGCGGTCGTATCGAGCAGCACCTGTGCGCGTTGCGTCAGCAACTGCGCGAGCAAGCCGCGCACATGGGCTTGCGCCTGGCCCACCACCTGGGCGATCAAGTGACGTATCGCGTACCGGCGGCTGGCGCTACGTTCTGGCTGGGCTCGAACCGTGCGGTGGATATGCGCCAGGTATTCCAGTATCTGCTGGCGCGGCAGGTCGTGATCGCGCCTGGGGAACTGTTCAGCGTCAGCGGGTTGCATCATCAGTATTTGCGTGTAAGTCATGCCTTTAATGGGCAGCCGAGCCTGGAGAGTGCGCTGATGGCTTTGAGCGACGCGTTGCGCCAGGCGCAAACGGGTTGAAAATTCTGTTGTGTGTGTAGGATCGATACCGTCGCGCAGTAGTCCAACTCTCAGTAAACTGGCATTTTTTCCGAATTCTTCCTTTCCGAGGTTTATGCATGACAATCAGTCCTTTTGCGGGCAAACCGGCACCGGCCCAATTGCTGGTGGATATCCCGCGACTGGTCACGGCTTACTACACCGGCCAGCCTGATGCAGCGATCTCCACCCAGCGCGTGGCGTTTGGGACCTCCGGGCACCGTGGCAATTCGTTCGAGCTGAGCTTCAACGAATGGCATGTTCTGGCTATCAGCCAGGCCATCTGCCTGTACCGCGAAGCGCAGGGCATCAACGGCCCGCTGTTCGTCGGCCTGGACACCCACGCATTATCCACTCCCGCCGGTGCCAGCGCGCTGGAAGTCCTGGCCGCCAACGGCGTCCATGTCATGCTGGCCGAAGGCGACGAATACACACCGACCCCGGCCATTTCCCACGCGATCATTTGCTATAACCGCGGGCGGACCAGCGGCTTGGCTGACGGCATTGTGATCACGCCCTCCCATAACCCGCCGCAAAGTGGCGGCTACAAGTACAACCCGCCTAACGGTGGTCCGGCGGACACCCACGTCACCAAGTGGATCGAAGCCAAGGCCAATGAGCTATTGGCCAACCGGCTCGTTGGGGTCAAACGTATCACCCACGCCCAGGCGCTCAAAGCCGACACCACCCATCGCCATGACTACCTCAACAGCTACGTGGCCGACCTGATTAACGTGATCGATATGGACGCCATCCGCAGCGCCGACCTGCGCCTGGGCGTCGATCCGCTGGGCGGAGCAGGGGTGCGCTATTGGTCGGCGATTGCCGAGCACTACCGTCTGAACCTGGAGGTGGTGAACACCGAAGTCGACGCCACCTTCCGCTTCATGAGCGTCGACTGGGATGGCCAGATCCGCATGGACCCGTCCTCCAGCTACGCCATGCAAGGCTTGATCGGCCTCAAGGAGCGTTTCGACGTGGCCTTCGCGTGCGATCCGGACCACGATCGCCACGGCATCGTCACCCCGTCCGGCGGCCTCTTGGCGCCGAACAACTACCTGGCCGTGTCCATCGATTACCTGTTCCAGAACCGTCCTGACTGGCGCGCCGACGCTGCCGTAGGCAAGACCGTGGTCAGCAGTGGCCTGATCGATCGCGTGGCCACGCGCATCGGCCGCCGCCTGTACGAAGTGCCGGTGGGCTTTAAGTGGTTTGCCGACGGCCTGTTCGAAGGCTCCCTGGGCTTCGGCGGTGAAGAAAGCGCCGGCGCATCGTTCCTGCGCAAGGACGGCACGGTGTGGAGCACCGACAAAGACGGCCTGATCCCGGCGTTGCTGGCGGCGGAAATGACCTCGCGCAAAGGCCAGGACCCCAGCCAGCTGTACCGTGGCCTGACCGATGCCCTGGGCGAACCGTTCGCCATTCGTGTCGACGCCAAGGCCACCCCAGCGCAAAAAGCCCTGCTGGGCAAACTGTCGCCGGAACAGGTGACCTCCACCGAACTGGCCGGCGAGCGCATCCAGCAGATCCTCAGCCACGCGCCGGGTAACAACCAGGCCATCGGCGGCCTGAAAGTGATGACCGAAAACGGCTGGTTCGCCGCACGCCCATCGGGCACCGAGGACATCTACAAGATCTACGCCGAGAGCTTTGTGGGTGAAGAACACCTAAAGCGATTGGTGCAAGAGGCGCAGGTGTTGGTGGACGGCGCCATCGCCGAATAACACCGCAACGCTTTGTAAGAGGGGGCTTGCCCCCGATGGCGGTATTTCAGTCCACTGGTCCAGGGACTGAAATACCGCCATCGGGGCAGGCGTCGCCGCCGATTTTGGCTGTAAGGCGTCAGGTCAAGCCAGATCGACCAGCACGATCTCACTGTCCTCAATGGCCGTAACCCGTAACAGCTGTTCATCCTCGATCGCTACGCCATCACGGGCTTGCGCCCGTACACCATTAACCTCAATCACCCCGGTGGCTGGCACCAGATACGCTCGGCGCCGGCCCTCCAGGCGGTACTCAGCGACTTCACCGGCTTTCAGGTTCGCCGCCACCAGGCGCGCATCCGCACGAATGCGCAGGCTTTCGCTATCGCCGGCCTTGCCACTGGCCAAGGTGACGAAGCCTTCGCGCTCACCCTGTGGAAACGGCTTGGCACCCCAGGATGGGGGCAGGCCTGCTTCATTGGGGATAATCCAGATCTGGAAAATCTTGGTCGGCGTGGCTTCCAGGTTGTATTCGCTGTGGGCAATCCCCGTGCCAGCGCTCATGACCTGCACATCGCCTGCCTCGGTGCGGCCTTTATTGCCCAGGTTATCGGCGTGGCTGATGGCGCCTTCGCGTACATAAGTGATGATTTCCATATCGCGGTGCGAGTGCTGGGGAAAGCCCGTGCCCGGGGCAATGATGTCGTCGTTCCATACCCGCAGGTTGCCCCAGTGCATGCGCTTGGGGTCGTAGTAGTCGGCGAAGGAAAAGTGGTGATGGGCATCGAGCCAACCGTGGTGGGCGCCGCCCAGGGCGCTGAAAGGTCGCAGTTCAAGCATGATCGTCTCCTATGGATGGTGCCTATCATCCAGCAGCGCTTGATCGAGAAAAAGCGTAAAAAACGCTCCATTCTTATCGACTGATTCGATTGGATTGCCGCGTTTCAACTTTCACTTCATCGCCTAACTGCCTGATGGCACAGCAATTGGCTGGTACTGCGCGGCGTTTCCGGCGACCATGGGGCACTGCTCACAGCCCAGCCCATTGCAGGAGTCCGCGTGTCGCAACAAAAGCCTGATCTGCCCCCAGAACTGCTACCCCTGGCTCAGATGCCGTTGTTCAAACGCCTGGCGGCGCGCCTGTTTGGTCATGGCCTGACCCGCCTGCGCGCCCAGCACCGGTTTTCCTGGCTGCATGGGCAAGCCGATGGTTTTCGCAGTGGGCATGAAGCGGGCGTGGAATACGGTTATCGCGAGGGCAAGGCCGATGGCATCGAGGAGGGGCGGCAAGTATTGCTGATCCGCGATTTCCGCCCGGACGCGCACACAGCTCCCGGGATAGACGACAGCCTGTTCGATGACTGGCGCCTGCCGCTGACCGCCGACATCAAGAAGCGCATCAAGGCCGACGTCGCCCGTCTCTTACCGCCCCACGCTCAACCGAGTACGGCCCAGTGGAAGATGATCTTCAGCGAGACACCCTCAACCTCGGTGATCGCCGGGGCCGGCGCGGGCAAATCCACGTCATTGGTGTTGCGTATCCTGCTGCTGACCCATTACCTGGGCTTCGAGCTCAGCTCGATGACCGTGGTGACGTTTACCCGCGAGTCACGCCAGGATTTCATTCGCAAGCTTATGGAGATTATGAGCCTGTGGGGCCAACCCCTTGATGCCAAAGAGGCACAGGCGGTGGTGCGCACGTTTCACTCGCGCATCCTGCCGATGGTGCGTAGCCTGCCGGGCTTCGAGCGTTTGCAGGCGTTCGAAAACCTCAAGGCGGGCTTCGACGATGCCGACAGCAACCCGTTCGATCTGCGTATCAATGATGCCCAGCGCCAGCACCTGAACGCCTGCTACCAGCGTCTGCATCGCCAGCATCCGCGTTTTCGCGAGTTGATCGTGCCGCTGGCGCGCCACGGGTTACAACTCAAAGAACTGGAGCGCGACCATCCGGACGTGCAAAAACGCATGGCGGTGACTGAGCTGGCCGCCCAGCGTGACGAAGAATTGTGCGATTTCATCGAGGACCTGTGGTTTCGCGCCGGGGCCTGGCCGATCAAGGGCATTGAGCCGAATCGCCAAACTGTTGAAATCAATGGCGCGCATTTCCACTGCCATGGCTACATTGCCGAATTGGACGCGTGGGTAGTACTGGGCTTCGACCCACGGGAAAACCCCCAGGTCAGCCGCCCCAATGCCAAGCTGTCAGTGCGCGCAGAGTGGGCGGTAAAACGCACCCTGTTTCAAGCTTTCTGTCGTAAGCCGTTGATATGGCTAGATAGTTATGAGTCATCCAAGCGCATGCTCAGCTGCCTGGCCGATGATGCCAGTGCCGGGCCAGGGTTTGATTACAAGGTCAAAGGTGAGCTGACATCGGCGCCGCTGCTGGACTGTTTTGTCACGGCCGCAGGCTTTATCGAGAACCTCGGACTGGACGTGCCCAGCGCCGTAGGTCGCATGAGTTTCGCCAAGGATGATCCGGACCGCTTGTTCTTCGAAGCGTTGAGTATTTTCTGGAAGGCGTTGGAAGACCATTTGCTCGACCAGAAGCCACCGATCATGACCTACAACCGCATGTTCTCGCTGTTCGGCGAAAACACCCCAGAAAACCTCAAGCTGCTCAGCGACCCGCTGTTAAGACCGTTGTCCCACTTGATGATCGACGAATTTCAAGACGTATCACCGCAAATCGTTGGATGGATTCGCGCCAGCCTGCGGGAGATCCGCAGTCGCGGCCCGGCCATGCACGTGGGGCGCGGCGCGCAATACTCGTCGTTGCTGTGTGTGGGTGATGACTGGCAATCGATCTACGGCTGGCGGGGCAGTTCGCCCAAGTACTTTATGGCCTTCGACCAGGAATTCCCGTCACCGAGCACCATCCGGGTGATGCTGAGCGAGAATTATCGCAGCCACCAGCACATCATCGACGCAGCCGAGCACATCGTGCGTGCCGCGCCGTCGATCCCGGGTAAGAAGGCTAAGGCCAGCGGTGCGCCCAAGGCTCTGGTGCCGGTCAGTGTGCTCGAGCGTGACGATGCAGCATTGGGGCGACGCTTGCTGGAGCATTATCAGCGTGGCGAATCAGTGTTGATGCTGTATCGAAAAAGTAGCGATAAGTTATTGATTCAGGAGCATATTCAGTCTGTAGTTAATCTGGATTCTAGCTTGCCCGCTCACTCGCGTCGGCTCAAGCAACTGACCTTTCACAGTGCCAAGGGCCTGCAAGCGGACGCGGTTTTCCTGTTGGGGGATTGTCAGCACGTCACCCGCTCGCCGTATAAAAACCAGGTGTATCGCATGGCCGGCTTGGGTAAGGACGGCGACAACGAGCCCTATGACACCGCGCAAAAGGACGAGGTGCTGCGCTTGGCGTACGTCGGCATCACGCGGGCGGTCAGCCATTGCTATTGGTACGTGGAGAAGCCCGAAGGCCAGGCGGCGAATATGCCCAGGGCCTCGGAGCGGGTGGATGGCAAAAAGGCGTTTTTCGACGATCACCGTCACTGAAGTCCCTGCGGGATGGAGCATGCCCTCCCGGTGCTGTGAATCGGTTCAGGCCTGCAACGAGAGCGGTGGCACAAAGGATTCCAACTCATCCTCCACTGCCTCGATAATCCGCTCGACATCGGCGGCGTTCATCACCGTGGCGCAGGGGATACCGGCGATGGCGATCAGGGTTTCGCCGCTGGCGCGGTCGAACAGGCGGGCGACCATGCTGCCCGGCGCATCCATGCTGCCTTCAAAACCCATCGGATGAAAATGCCAGCGCATCAGCTGGCAGGCGTTGGGGAACGTCACTTTGTTCATGTTGCCCACCTTGTTCATTGAGCGCTTCCTTTAGCTCGCGGCAGGGGGCCAGGACCGTCACTGGTCGAGGCGTGTAGGACTTAAAAATAGCATTCGTTCACAACGCCAATGTGACTTTTTTCGCCCCGTTCAGCGGTTGTTTGCCTTTCCCTTGACATGGATCATGCCCTGTCCAAAAGTTGGCTAAAGGCCATTATTCGGCTGCAGTGCCTGCACATTGAAGGCAGGGCGGAATTTCGGCAATCTCCACGCTTTATCCGCCCCCAGAGCCCTTTATGCCCGACATCGCCCCCGACGCCGACAGCCAGCTCACCCACGCCACGGGCGAACTGGTGCTGCGTCATCACCTTTGCTGGCGTCATCGCGACCTGGACGGAGTAATGGCTTACTACCATCCGGATATCCAATACCACGACTTTTTCCAGAACCGTGTGATCGGTTACGCAGAGCTACGTGAATACCTGCAGGCGAGCATGCCGCGTGCGGCGGACGAGGCGATCGAGCACACCGACCGCATCCGTGCCGACGGCGACACGGCGTTTATTCAGTACCGCATTACGCTGCGTGGTGGTCAGGGGCTGGTGTCCTTCCGCACCAGCGAGGCGATTACCGTGCGTGATGGGCTGATCTGGCGCGTCAATGAATACGCTTCGCTGGTGCATGAGCAACCGGCCCAAGCCCTGCGGCCCACGGTCAGCCGCCTTGGGCTGTCGCCCCAGCAACTGGGGCATATGGCCAACGACTTGCAGCAGTATTTCGACAGCAAGCAACCCTATCTCGACCCGGAACTGGACTTGCAGCGGGTGGCCAAGGAATGTGGCTACAGCCGCAATCAGATTTCCTACTTGCTCAATCAGGTGCTGGGGCAGAGCTTCTACCGCTACGTCAACCAGGCGCGACTCCAGCATTTGCTGGCCGCGCTGAACACCGCCCAGGCGCCGATCAAGGTCGACGAACTGGCCTTTGCCGCGGGCTTCAATTCCCTCTCGGCGTTCTACAGTGCCTTTCGGCAGCACACCGGCCAGTCGCCCAAGGCCTACGTCAAACAAATTTCTCTGCGTGCACGCGCGCAAGACAGCCCCTGACGCCGCCCTCTAGGATCCCGTCTATCGAAACGCGGTAGAGGGAATGGGCATGTCGGTATGGCGCAACATCAGTTTATGGATGGATCAGGTGGACGAGCCGCTGGTGGCGCGGCCATCCCTGACGCACGACCTGGATGTCGACGTGGCCATTATCGGCGCCGGTTACACCGGGTTGTGGACGGCCTATTACCTCAAGCGCCAGGCGCCGCAGTTGAACATCGCAATCATCGAGGCGCAAACCGCCGGCTTCGGCGCATCGGGCCGTAATGGTGGCTGGTTGATGGGCAACCTGTTGGGCGAAGACCGTCTGCTGGCCGGGTTTTCTGCTGAGCAGCGCCGTGCTTCCTTTGATTTGTTGCACGGCATCCCCGACGAGGTGGCCCAGGTACTGGCCCGCGAAGGCATCGACTGCGACTACCGCAAGGGCGGCGCGCTGTATTGCGCCGCGCGTTACCCCGAGCAGGAAACCAGCCTGCGCCGCTATCTGGACAAACTCTACGCCCAGGGCCTGACCGAAGCCGACTATCGCTGGCTGAGCCCGCAGCAACTGGCCGAGCAACTTCGCATCGCCAAACCTTATGGCGCGATCTACGCCCCCCATGTGGCGACCATCCAACCGGCCAGGCTAGTGCGCGGCCTGGCGCGGGTGGTCGAAGGCATGGGGGTCACCCTTTATGAAAACAGCCCCGTCACCCATTGGCAGTCCGGCAGCCTGCGCACTGATAAGGCCAGCGTACGCGCCACCTGGGTGGTGCCGGCTGTGGAGGGCTATGCCAACACCTTGCCACCTCTGGGCCGTTACCAACTGCCGGTGCAAAGTTTGATCGTCGCCACCGAGCCGCTGCCGAACAGCACTTGGGATGAGATCGGCCTCAGCCAAGGCCAAGCGTTCGGTGAGAGCAGCCGCCAAGTCACCTACGGCCAGCGCTCGGCCGATAACCGTTTGGTGTTCGGTGCGCGGGGCGGCTACCAGTTCGCCGGGAAGCTGCGCCATGACTTCGATTTGACCGACAGCGAAGTGCAACTGCGTCGCTACCTGTTTGGCGAACTCTTCCCACAGCTCAAGACCGTACGGATTACCCATTCCTGGGGCGGCAACCTGGGCATGTCGCGACATTTCCGACCGCACATGCTGTGTGATCAGCGCACCGGTGTCGCGTTGTCCGGCGGCTACGGCGGGGAGGGCGTCGGTGCCACCAACCTGGGCGGGCGCACCTTGGCCGACCTGATTCTGGGCCGTGACACACCGCTGATACACCAACCCTGGGTGATCCGCGAGGGTGGTCTGGACGCCCTCAAGGCGTGGGAGCCCGAGCCGTGTCGCTGGCTGGGTTACAACGCGATCATCCGCAGTTTTGTCCATGAAGACCAGGTGTTGGCCAACCCCAACACCGCGCCCTGGCGGCGCAAGCTCGCCACGGGCGTGGCGGGGTTGATGGAAGGTTTTATGCACTAAGTCGTTTCATACACACGGGAGCCCCCATGAGCATCACTCAGTTCAAAGACGCGCTGAATGCGCATTTGCCGGATTCGTCCCCGGTCGCCGTGCCCTTGGGCGAGCCGATCGCGGTGGCGTCCACCTTGAGCGTCGAGCGCAACGACGGCGTCGAGACAGGCATCTGGCAATGCACCCCAGGCCGCTGGCGGCGCCAGATCCGCGCCCAGGAGTTTTGCCACTTTATACAGGGCCGCTGCACCTTCACCCCCGACAACGGTGAAACCCTGCACATCCAAGCCGGCGATGCACTGATGTTGCCGGCCAACAGCACCGGAATCTGGGACATCCAGGAAACGGTGCGCAAGACCTACGTCTTGATGCTGTAACGCTTTGATCCTTGATCGCCTGCCATAACAACAGCCCTAAAACCGCCAGGAAATCGAACCATGAAAGCCATTGCCCTGTTGCCCTTGATGTGGGTGGCCTGCGTCAGCCAGGCCGCCGAAACGGTGAAAATCTACAACTGGTCGGACTACATCGCGCCGGACACCACCAAAAACTTCCAGAAAGAGACCGGCATCGGTTTTACCTACGACGTCTACGACAGCAACGAAACCCTGGATGGCAAGCTGATGACCGGTAAATCCGGGTATGACGTGGTGTTCCCATCCAACCACTTTATGGCCCGGCAGATCCAGGGCGGTGCGCTGAAAAAGCTGGATAAGAGCCAGTTGCCCAACTGGAAAAACCTCAACCCGGTGCTGCTCAAGGCCCTGGAAAACAACGACCCCGGCAATGCTCATGGCTTCCCGTACCTGTGGGGCAGTACCGGTATCGGTTACAACATCGACAAGGTCAAAGCCGTGCTGGGAGACAATGCCCCGGTGGATTCCTGGGACTTGATCTTCAAACCCGAAAACATGGCCAAATTGCAGAAATGCGGGGTGGCGATCCTCGACAACGGCCCGGAACTGCTGCCGGCGGCGCTCAACTACCTGGGCTTGCCGCACCACAGTAAAAAGCCTGAGGACTACAAAAAGGCCGAAGCCCTCCTGATGAAAGTGCGCCCTTACGTGGCCTACTTTCACTCCTCGAAATACACCGCCGACCTGGCCAATGGCGATATCTGCGTGGCCGTCGGTTTCTCCGGCGACATCCTGCAGGCCGAAAGCCGCGCCAAAGAAGCCAAGAACGGGGTGAATATCGGCTACAACATCCCCAAGGAAGGCGCCGCGATCTGGTTCGACATGGTCGCCATGCCCGCCGACGCCCCCAACGAAACGGCCGGCTACGCGTTTATGAACTACCTGCTGCGCCCGGAGGTGATGGCCAGCATCACCAACTACGTGCACTACGCCAACGGCAATCAGGCGGCGGATAGCCTAGTGGACCCGGCCATCAAGGCCGATACCAAGGTTTACCCAAGCCCGGACATGATGGGCAAGTTGTTCGCCCTTGAAGCGATGCCGCTGAATATCGACCGTGTTCGTACGCGGGTGTGGAACACCATTCGCACCGGGCGCTGAGCCACTGTGGAGCGGGAAATCCCGCTCACCACAAGTACTCTTCTGCTTATGTCCCGGTATTGGGGGACAAGCGGGTTAATACATTTAAGTAGTGGCGGTTTAATGTTGCCAATGACACCGTGACAATATAATCGCCAGCCTCTTGTGTGACGCTGTTCAAATTGAGCAGCGTTAAGGTTATTTAATATTTAAATAGGAGCGCTGTGTTTTTTGTCGGACGACAACCACCACGCCCAATGAATACGGCCTGAGACTTCCAAGTGTTGTTTGCGTTGCACTTATTCAGCCGGCAAATAGATGTAGACGGAAGATTTCAAGTTGTGTCAGTTTTCTTACGCCTTCAAAAGAGGCGAGTGATAGGACGATCTCGCCAGCGGGGTTCCTATCGACCAAAGACTGATGCACTTGCAAACAAGGAAGTACGTTTATGTCAAAAGTAAAAGACAAAGCTATCGTGTCACTGGCGCAAGCCAGCACCGCTTACTCGCAAATCGATAGCTTCAGCCATCTGTATGACCGTGGCGGCAACCTCACGGTCAATGGCAAACCGTCCTACACCGTCGATCAGGCAGCCACCCAGCTGCTGCGCGACGGTGCCGCGTATCGGGACTTCGACGGTAACGGCAAGATCGATCTGACCTACACCTTCCTGACCTCGGCCTCTTCGAGCACCATGAACAAACATGGCATCTCGGGGTTCAGCCAGTTCAACGCGCAGCAGAAAGCACAGGCCGTACTGGCCATGCAATCCTGGGCGGATGTGGCCAATGTCACCTTCACCGAAAAAGCCAGCGGCGGTGATGCCCACATGACCTTCGGCAACTACAGCGGTGGCCAGGACGGCGCGGCGGCCTTCGCCTATCTGCCCGGCACCGGCGCAGGTTACGACGGCACCTCGTGGTACCTGACCAACAGCAGCTACACGCCGAACAAAACCCCGGACCTGAACAACTATGGCCGGCAGACCCTGACCCACGAAATCGGCCACACCCTGGGCCTGGCTCACCCTGGCGACTACAACGCCGGGAATGGCAACCCGACCTACAACGACGCGTCCTATGGACAGGACACGCGTGGCTACAGCGTCATGAGTTACTGGAGCGAAAGCAACACCAACCAGAACTTCAGCAAAGGCGGCGTGGAAGCCTACGCCTCCGGCCCGCTGATCGACGACATCGCCGCGATCCAGAAGCTCTACGGTGCCAACTACAACACCCGTGCCGGCGACACCACCTACGGGTTCAACTCCAACACCGGGCGTGATTTCCTCAGCGCCACCTCCAACGCCGACAAACTGGTGTTCTCGGTATGGGACGGTGGCGGCAACGACACCCTGGACTTCTCCGGTTTTACCCAGAACCAGAAAATCAACCTCAATGAAACCTCGTTCTCCGACGTGGGCGGCCTGGTGGGCAACGTGTCCATTGCCAAGGGCGTGACCGTGGAAAACGCGTTCGGTGGCGCGGGTAACGACCTAATCATCGGCAATAACGCGGCCAATATCATCAAAGGCGGGGCCGGCAACGACCTGATCTACGGTGGTGGCGGGGCGGATCAGCTATGGGGCGGTGCGGGCAGCGACACCTTTGTGTTCGGTGCCAGTTCCGATTCCAAGCCCGGTGCGGCGGACAAAATCTTTGACTTCACCTCCGGTGCGGACAAGATCGACCTCAGCGGCATCACCAAAGGCGCGGGCCTGACCTTCGTCAATGCGTTCACCGGGCATGCCGGCGACGCCGTGTTGAGCTACGCCTCAGGCACCAACCTGGGTACTCTGGCGGTCGACTTCTCCGGGCACGGCGTGGCGGATTTCCTCGTCACCACCGTTGGCCAGGCAGCGGTCAGCGACATCGTGGCGTGATGCACGGGCGCGGCGTTCCGGCGCCGCGCCTCCAGGATGGAGCATAAAGATGCAGCGTTTTTCCCTATTTTTAGTCGCCTGCGTGGTGCAGGCGACGTGCGTATCGGCAGGAGCCCACGCCATGGCGAGCAGTCTTGTTTTACCTTCCAGCGCCCAGCTGGCCGGGCATTGGCAGATGCGGCAACAGGATCAGGTATGCGCCCTGGACTTGATCGAACAGGCCAACGCCTTGAGCGGCGATGTTGACTGTGTGGCGCAATGGTTGGGCGATAAGCCCTTGAGCTGGTCGCCGACCCCGGACGGGATCTGGCTGATGAACGCCGAAGGCACGGGCATCACCCACCTGAACCGGCAGAAAGAAGGCGAGTATCAGGCTAAAACAGCAACTGGCGCGGTAGTGAGACTGCACCGTAAACCTTAGTTGCAGTTATAACGCTATAACCCGTACTTATTAGTTGGCCGCTCCTTATATAAGGGGTTGGGGCAACTATTGCGTGTCGTTTGGTTCAAGGAAGAGCAGAAGATATGGCAAAGCCCCATGCCGTCGCGCCGTTATTCAAAGCGCTGGGTGAATACAAGAGCATTCTGATCAGCATCGGCTGTTTTACCGCGTTGATTAATCTGCTGATGCTGGTGCCGTCGATTTATATGCTGCAAGTGTATGACCGGGTGCTGTCCTCCCAGAATGAAACCACTCTGGTGATGTTGACGCTGATGGTCGTCGGCTTCTTCGCGTTTATTGGCACCCTGGAAGTCATCCGCAGTTTTATCGTGATCCGCATCGGCAGCCAGTTAGAGCGGCGTTTCAACTTACGCGTGTATAAAGCTGCGTTCGAACGCAACCTGCAACGTGGCCAGGGGCATGCCGGGCAATCCCTGGGGGATTTGACCCATATCCGCCAGTTCATCACCGGGCCGGCGCTGTTCGCGTTTTTCGATGCGCCGTGGTTTCCCATCTACCTGTTTGTGATTTTCCTGTTCAACGTGTGGCTGGGCGTGCTGGCCAGTGCCGGCGCGTTGCTGCTGATCGGCCTGGCGTGCCTGAACGAATACCTCACCAAAAAGCCTTTGGGTGAGGCCAGCGGTTACTCGCAGCAGTCGACCCAACTGGCGACCAGCCATTTGCACAACGCCGAAACCATCCAGGCCATGGGCATGCTCGGCGCGCTACGCCAACGCTGGTTTGCCGTGCACTCGCAATTCCTGGGCCTGCAAAACAGCGCCAGCGACACCGGTTCGGTAATCACCTCCCTGAGTAAATCCCTGCGTCTGTGCCTGCAATCCTTGGTGCTGGGCTTGGGGGCGTTACTGGTAATCCGTGGCGACATGACCGCCGGCATGATGATTGCCGGTTCCATCCTCATGGGCCGGGTGCTCAGCCCCATCGACCAGTTGATTGCGGTATGGAAGCAATGGAGTTCGGCCAAGCTGGCGTATCAGCGCCTGGACGCATTGCTGCGCGAATTCCCCCCTGAGGTCGAGCAGATGGCCTTGCCGGCGCCCCAGGGCCAGGTGAGTTTCGAGCAGGTCAGCGCCGGCCCGCCGGGTCAGCGCAATGCAATCTTGCATCACGTCGGTTTCACCCTCGGTGCCGGCGAAGTGCTGGGGGTGCTGGGTGCTTCGGGTTCCGGCAAATCGACCCTGGCCCGCGTGCTGGTGGGCGTGTGGCCGACCCTGGCCGGCACGGTGCGCCTGGACGGTGCGGATATCCACCGCTGGGACCGCGACGACCTCGGCCCGTATATCGGCTACTTGCCCCAGGATATCGAATTGTTCAGCGGCAGCATCGCCGACAACATCGCGCGCTTTCGCGAGGCCGACCCCGAGCAAGTGGTGCACGCCGCGCAGCAGGCCGGTGTGCATGAATTGATCCTGCGCTTGCCCCAGGGCTACGACACGGTACTGGGGGACAACGGTGGCGGCCTGTCCGGTGGGCAAAAGCAACGTGTGGCCCTGGCCCGCGCCTTGTACGGCGCACCGCGCTTGATCGTGCTGGACGAGCCCAACTCCAACCTCGACACCGTCGGCGAAGCGGCACTGGCCAGTGCCATCGTGCAGATGAAGGCCCAGGGCAGCAGCGTGGTGCTGGTCACCCATCGCTCATCGGTGCTGGCCCAGGCCGACAAATTGCTGGTGCTTAACGAAGGTCGCTTGCAAGCCTTTGGGCCGAGCCAGGACGTGCTGCGCGCATTGTCCGGCCAACAGGAAGCGCCGAAGGAAAAAACCGGCGTGAGTTTCAGTCGTCAGTACCAGGCCGGAAGGAATCCAGGCGCATGAGCAGTATCACTCTTGAACAACGCGACGCCGGTTTCTTTGTGCGTATGGGCTGGCTGCTGACGGTGGTCGGCGCGGGCGGTTTCTTCCTGTGGGCCAGCCTGGCGCCGCTGGATCAGGGCATTCCGGTGCAGGGTACGGTAGTGGTGTCCGGCAAGCGCAAAGCTGTGCAAACCCTCAGCCCTGGTGTGGTCAGCCGCATCCTGGTGCGCGAAGGCGAGGTGGTCAAACAAGGCCAGCCGCTGTTCCGCCTCGACCAAACCCAAAGCCAGGCCGATGTGCACTCGCTGCAAGCCCAATACCGCATGGCCTGGGCCAGTGTGGCGCGTTGGCAGAGCGAGCGGGATAACCAGAGCAGCGTGACATTCCCCGCCGAACTGAGCGCCAACCCCGACCCGGCCCTGGCGCTGGTGCTGGAAGGTCAGCGCCAACTGTTCAGCAGCCGTCGCGAGGCGTTTGCCCGTGAACAGGCCGGCATCCGCGCCAATATCGACGGTGCCGTGGCGCAACTGGGAGGCATGCGCCGCGCGCGCAGCGACCTGACCGCCCAGGCTCAGTCCCTGCGCGAACAACTGAGCAACCTGCAACCCCTGGCCGACAACGGCTACATCCCGCGCAATCGCTTGATGGAGTACCAGCGTCAGCTGTCCCAAGTGCAACAGGATCTGGCGCAGAACAGCGGCGAAAGCGGCCGGGTGGAGCAGGGCATTGTCGAGTCGCGCCTCAAGCTGCAACAGCACCGCGAGGAATATCAGAAGGAAGTGCGTAGCCAACTGGCCGATGCGCAGTTGCGCAGCCTCACCCTGGAACAGCAACTGACCTCCGCCGGTTTCGACCTGCAACACAGCGAAATCACCGCGCCGGCCGATGGCATCGCGGTCAATCTGGGCGTGCATACCGAAGGCGCCGTGGTGCGCGCCGGCGAAACCCTGCTGGAAATCGTGCCCCAGGGCACGCGCCTGGAAGTGGAAGGGCATCTGCCGGTGCACCTGGTGGATAAGGTCGGCACCCATTTACCGGTCGATATTCTGTTCACCGCCTTCAATCAGAGCCGTACACCCCGGGTGCCGGGGGAGGTCAGCCTGATCTCCGCCGACCAGATGCTCGATGAAAAAACCGGCGCACCTTATTACGTGCTGCGCACGCGTGTGAGCGACGCGGCGCTGGAAAAACTCCACGGTCTGGTGATCAAACCGGGCATGCCCGCGGAAATGTTTGTGCGCACCGGCGAGCGCTCATTGCTCAATTACCTGTTCAAGCCCTTGCTGGATCGTGCCGGCTCGGCGTTGACCGAGGAATGAGCATGAGAACCCTGTTCTTCGCCTTGCTGCTCACCTGCGCCAACGCCCAGGCGGCCATGGGCCCGTTCGATGTGTACGAGCAGGCCCTGCGCAACGACCCGGTGTTCCTCGGCGCCATCAAGGAGCGCGACGCCGGCCTGGAAAACCGCACCATTGGCCGCGCCGGGCTGCTGCCACGGCTGTCCTACAACTACAACAAGGGGCGCAACAACTCCCAGGCCACCTTGCCTGACGGCCGTGGCGGCAATTATCACGACGACCGCAACTACAACAGCTACGGCTCCACTTTTAGCCTGCAACAGCCGTTGTTCGACTACGAGGCTTACGCCAACTACCGCAAAGGCGTGGCTCAGGCGCTGTTCGCCGATGAAAGCTTTCGCGACAAGAGCCAGGCCTTGCTGGTGCGGGTGCTGACCTATTACACCCAGGCGCTGTTCGCCCAGGACCAGATCGACATCGCGCGGGCCAAGAAAAAAGCCTTTGAGCAGCAATTCCAGCAGAACCGGCACCTGTTCCAGCAAGGCGAGGGCACCCGCACCGATATCCTGGAAGCCGAATCGCGCTATGAGCTGGCTACCGCCGAGGAGATCCAGGCCCTGGATGAGCAGGACGCCTCACTGCGCGAACTGGGCGCGTTGATCGGCGTGCCGAGCGTCGACATCCATGACCTGGCGCCGCTGAATCAAGGGTTCACCGCCTTCACCCTGACCCCGGCCAATTACGACACCTGGCATGAGCTGGCGATCAGCAATAACCCGGTGTTGGCGTCCCAGCGCCAGGCCCTGGAAGTGGCGCGTTACGAAGTGGAGCGCAACCGCGCCGGGCACTTGCCCAAGATCACGGCCTATGCCAGTTCGCGCCAGCAAGAGTCCGACAGCGGCAACACCTACAACCAGCGCTACGACACCAACACCATCGGCGTGGAAGTCAGCGTGCCGCTGTATGCCGGCGGCGGCGTGTCGGCGTCCACGCGCCAGGCCAGCCGCGCCATGGAACAGGCCGAATACGAGCTGGAAGGCAAGACCCGCGAAACCCTGATCGAACTGCGGCGCCAGTTCAGCGCGTGCCTGTCAGGGGTGAGCAAGCTGCGCGCCTACCAGAAGGCCCTGGCGTCGGCCGAAGCCCTGGTGGTGTCGACCCAGCAAAGCATCCTCGGTGGCGAGCGGGTCAACCTCGACGCGCTGAACGCCGAGCAGCAGCTCTACAGCACCCGCCGCGACCTGGCCCAGGCGCGCTACGACTACCTCATGGCCTGGACCAAATTGCATTACTACGCGGGCAACTTGCGTGATACCGACCTGGCCAAAGTCGACGAGGCCTTCGGCCCGGTGAACCCACGCCCATAACAATAAGGACACCGTTTGATGAGCTCTGACTCCTTGCGTTTCAAACCCTTCACCGCCGGTTCGCTGTTGCTATTGTCCATGACGGCCCAGGCGCAGTACCTGGAGGCCGGCCAGCCCGGTAACCCGGCCAGTTGGCGCTCGGCCGAGTACCTGAGCGACTGGGGCCTGGACCGCCTGCACGCCAACGAAGCCTACGCCGCCGGTATCGATGGCACAGGGGTCCGGATCGGCGCGCTGGACTCGGGCTTCGATGCCAACCACCCGGAAGCTGACAAAGCCCGATTCCATCCGGTCACCGCCACCGGCACTTACGTGGATGGCACTCCGTTTAACACCACTGGCGCGCTGAACCCCAACAACGACTCCCATGGCACCCACGTCACTGGCACTCTGGGCGCGGCGCGCGATGGCGTGGGCATGCACGGTGTGGCCTACAACGCCCAGATTTATGTGGGCAACACCAACGCCAACGACAGTTTCCTGTTCGGCCCGACCCCTGACCCCAAGTACTTCAAGGCGGTGTACAGCGCTCTGGTGGATTCCGGCGTGCGCGCGATCAACAACAGCTGGGGCAGCCAGCCCAAGGATGTCAGCTACCAGACCCTCGGCGACCTTCACGCCGCCTACGCCCAGCACTACAACCGCAGCACTTGGCTGGATGCAGCCGCAGACGTAGCCAAGGCCGGCGTGATCAATGTGTTCAGCGCCGGCAACAGTGGTTATGCGAACGCCAGCGTGCGCTCGGCGCTGCCGTATTTTCAGCCGGAGTTGGAGGGGCATTGGTTGGCCGTCTCGGGGCTGGATAAAGCCAATAACCAGAAATACAACAAGTGCGGAATCGCCAAGTACTGGTGTATTTCCACGCCGGGTGCGCTGATCAACAGCACCATTCCCGACGGTGGCTACGGGGTCAAATCCGGTACATCGATGTCGGCGCCCCATGCCACCGGCGCCCTGGCGCTGGTGATGCAACGCTACCCCTACATGACCAATGAACAGGCGTTGCAGGTGCTATTGACCACCGCCACCCAGCTCGACGGCTCGATCACCCAGGCGCCCAACACCACGGTTGGCTGGGGCGTCCCCGACCTCGGCCGGGCGATGCACGGGCCGGGGCAATTGCTGGGGGCGATGAACGTCAACCTGGCGGCCGGGCAGGCCGATGTGTGGAGCAATGACATCAGCGACCAGGCGCTGCTCCAGCGCCAGGCCGAGGACCGCGCCGAACACGCCGCCTGGCAGCAGACCCTGATCGATAAAGGCTGGCAGAACGGCGTCAGCGCCAATGCCAGCCAGCAGGACCAGACCGACTATGGGGTCGGCAACGCCCGCGACCAGGCTGCCGCGACGCGTGTCTATGAAGGCAGCCTGATCAAATCCGGCGCCGGCAGCCTGGTGCTCAACGGCGACAGCACCTATCGCGGCGCGACCACCGTCAACGGCGGCCTGCTGGCGGTAAACGGCACATTGACCTCGGCCGTGAGCGTCAACGACAGCGGTACCCTTGGCGGCTCGGGGCGTATTGGCGCGCTGACGGTTAATCGCGGAGGCCGGGTGGCGCCGGGCAACTCCGTGGGGACCCTGCAAGTGGCCGGCGATGTGACGCTGGGCGCAGGCTCCACCTATGCCGTGGAGCTGACCCCCAGCAGCAGCGACCGCATCGTGGCGGGCGGCAAGGCGCTGCTCGACGGCGGCACGCTGACCCTGGCCCTGGAAAATAGTCCGACCTTGCTCAGCGGCGCACAGGCGCAGAGTCTGGTCGGTCGCCAGTACAGCATCCTCCAGGCCGCTGGCGGTATTGAAGGCCAGTTCGGTCAGGTGCTGCCCAACTACCTGTTCCTCGGTGGCAGCCTCGATTACGCCGCCGGCGGTGTGCAGTTGCAAGTGGTGCGCAACGACGCCCGTTTCGCCAGCGTCGGCGCCACGCGTAACCAACGCAACGTGGCCACCGCCGCCGAGCAACTGGGCGCGGGTAACCCGGTGTACGAAAGCATGGTGCGCAGCGAGTCTCTGGCCGCCGCGCAACAGGGGCTACAGCAGTTGTCGGGGGAGATCTACCCGGGGATCGGCGCGATGCTGATCAACGACAGCCTGCAATTGCGCGATGCGGTGGGCGAACGGCTGCGCCATGTACCCACCAGC
The DNA here is from genome assembly GCF_013285305.1 of Pseudomonas rhodesiae. Taxonomy (NCBI): domain Bacteria; kingdom Pseudomonadati; phylum Pseudomonadota; class Gammaproteobacteria; order Pseudomonadales; family Pseudomonadaceae; genus Pseudomonas; species Pseudomonas rhodesiae. The sequence goes on from NZ_CP054205.1 coordinate 3,042,453, forward strand.
GGCGAGCGCAACCTGTGGCTGAAGGCGCTGGGTGCCTGGGGCAAGACCGATGCGCGCAGCGAAACGGCGGGTGCCACTACCTCCCTTGGTGGCGTGCTGGCCGGTGTGGACGGCGCACTGGACGAGCAGACCCGTGTCGGCTTGGTCGCCGGCTACAGCGACAGTTCCCTGAGCCTGGGTAGCGGCACGCACTCATCGGCTTCCATCGACAGCTACCACGTTGGCGCCTATATCGGGCGGGAGTGGGGCAACTGGCGCATGACCGGCGGCGCTGCCTACAGCTGGCATCGCGGCGATGTGAAGCGCGACCTGCAATACGGCGACGTCAGCGGCAAACAGAAAGCCAAGCTGGAGGCGCGCACGGCCCAGCTGTTCACCGAAGCGGCGTATCGCATTCAACTGCAACCGCTGGCGCTGGAACCGTTCGCCAACCTGGCCTATGTGCACCTGGACAGCGATGGCTGGCACGAAAAAGGCGACGCCGCCGCCCTGCACCGCGGCAGCGACCGTCGCGACGCGGTACTCAGCACCCTGGGCGCACGCGTGTTGAAAACCGTCGCGCTCAATGACCACCAGCAGTTGGAACTCTCCGGTTCGCTGGGCTGGCAGCACAGCCTTACCGCCGTCGAATCCGAAGAGCACCTGGGGTTTGTCGCCGGCGGGCCTTCGTTCGCCGTGCGCAGTTCGCCGCTGTTGCGCGATGCCGCACTGGTAGGTGTGCAGGCCAGCCTGGCGCTGAGTGCATCGACGCGGGTCAACCTGGATTACCACGGCCAACTGGCTGGGCGTGAAAACACCCAAGGCGTGGGCCTGAGTTTGAACTGGCAGTTCTGAAGCGATCTACACACCTGCAATAAGAAAACTAAGGAAGGTCACCGTGAATATACGCAAATCAGGGGTCATCACCGCCGTACTGGCCAGCCTGGGGACGGCCCAGGCCGCGCCTTATGTGGAAACCGGCAAGCTGGGCGACGCGGCGAGTTGGCGCAGCAACGAATTCAAGGCCGACTGGGGCCTGGGCGCCGTCAACGCCGACAGCGCTTATGCCGCCGGCTACACCGGCAAGGGCGTCAAACTGGGGATCTTCGACCAGCCGGTGTACGCCCAGCACCCGGAGTTCGCCAGCCCCGGCAAGGTGGTGACGATTGTCACCGAGGGCATTCGTCAATACACCGACCCGTATATCCCGGTCAAAGCCGGCGACGCGTTTCGCTATGACGGCACACCGTCCCTGGGCTCCAACGGCAAACTGGGCAACCACGGCACCCACGTCGGCGGTATTGCCGCCGGCAACCGCGATGGCGGGCCGATGCACGGCGTGGCGTTCAATGCGCAAATCATCAGTGCCGAGAACGGCGATCCTGGGCCGGAAGACGGGATCATCCTGGGCAACGACGGCGCGGTCTACAAAGCCGGCTGGGACGCTCTGGTGGCCAGCGGCGCGCGCATTATCAACAACAGTTGGGGTATCGGAATCGGTGACCAATACGCCCAGGGAGGCCGCGACCCGGCGTACCCGAATTTCACCGTCAACGAAGCCCAGGCGCAGTTCGACAATATCCGGCCGATCCTCGGCACCCTGGGCGGCGGTGCCTATGACGGTGCGATCAATGCCGCGCGCAGCGGGGTGCTGACCATCTTCGCCGCCGGCAACGATTACAACCGCAACAACCCGGACGCGATCTCGGGCCTGGCGTACTTTGTGCCGGACATCGCGCCGAACTGGCTGTCCGTGGCCGCATTGCAGCAAAACCCGGATACCAGCAGCGCCAATCCGTACGTGATCAGCACCTTCTCGTCGCGCTGCGGTTACGCGGCGAGTTTTTGCGTGTCGGCACCGGGCACCAAGATCTACAGCTCGGTGATCAACGGCACCAGCCTGGACAACCTCACCACCGACTACGCCAACTTCAACGGCACGTCCATGGCTGCGCCTCATGTGGCCGGTAGCGCGGCGGTGTTGATGGAACGCTTCCCGTATATGAATGGCGAGCAGATCTCCACGCTGCTGAAAACCACCGCCACAGATCTGGGCGCGCCGGGCATCGACTCGTTGTATGGCTGGGGCATGATCAACCTGGGCAAGGCGGTCAACGGCCCGGGGATGTTCGTTACCGCAGAGGATATTCCTGCCGAATTCCGTATCGACGGCGCGTATGGCAGCGGCCAGTTCGTTGCGGACTTGCCGGGCATCGGCGCGGTAGTAGATGCCGGCAAACCGACCCAGCGCGTCTGCAACGACGTGCACTGTGGGCTGGATGTATGGAGCAATAACATCAGCGGGCATGGCGGCCTGACCAAACAGGGCATCGGCGCCTTGGTGCTCACCGGCACCAACACCTACAGCGGCCCGACCCTGGTGAACCAGGGGCTGCTGGCGATCAACGGTTCGGTGACATCGGCTGTGACCGTCGGGCAGAGCGGTGTGCTGGGCGGCTCCGGTCGCGTCGGCTCGCTGCTGGCAACCCGCGGCGGCACGGTGGCGCCGGGTAACTCCATCGGTACGCTGAATGTGGCCGGTGACGTAACCTTCGAGCCCGGCTCGACCTATGCGGTGGAACTGTCTCCTACCAGCAGTGATCGCATCGTGGCCGGTGGTACCGCCACCCTCAACGGCGGCACTGTGACCCTGGCTCTGGAAAACAGCCCGACTCTGCTCAGCGGCGCCCAGGCGCAGAGCCTGATCGGTCGCCAATACAACATCCTGCAAGCCGCTGGGGGTATCAACGGCAGCTTTGGCGCGGTTCTGCCGGATTATCTGTTTATCGGCGGCACCCTGGACTACGCCGCCTCGGGCGTTCAACTGGATGTAGTGCGCAATGCCAACAGCTTCGCCAGTGCCGCGGTTACCGATAACCAACGCGCCGTTGCGGCTGCCGCTGAGCAATTAGGGGCGGGCAATGCGGTGTATGAGAGCCTGCTGACCGCGCCGAATGCCGCTTCGGCGCAGGATGCGTTCCAGCAATTGTCCGGTGAAATCTACCCGGCGCTGCAGACGGCACTGCTCAATGACAGCCGCTACCTGCGCGAAGCCGTGGGCGAGCGCTTGCAGAACGGCGAGATGGGCGCCACCAGCCAGACTGTCGACAGCCGTGGCAACGTGTGGGTCAAGGCACTGGGCGCGTGGGGCAAGACCGACAGCCGCAGCGACACCGCAGGCTATACCACCTCCATCGGCGGCATGCTCGCCGGGGTCGACGGCGCGCTGGATGACGACACCCGCCTGGGTTTGGTCGCCGGTTACAGCGACACCTCGCTGAATATGGGCAGTGGCACCCACTCGCGGGCAGCGGTGGACAGCTACCACTTCGGTGCGTACGCCGGGCATGAGATCGGCGCCTGGCGCCTGAGCGGCGGCGCTACCTACAGCTGGCATCGCGCCGATGTGAAACGCGACCTGCAATACGGTGAAGTGGCTGGCAAGCAGAAAGCCAAAGTCGATGCGCGCAGCACCCAGGTGTTCGGCGAAGCGGCGTACCGCGTCAACCTGCAACCGCTGGCGCTAGAGCCGTTTGCCAACTTGGCCTATGTGCATCTGGACACCGATGGCGTCAACGAAAAAGGCGACGCCGCCGCACTGAAAACCCGTGACGACCGCCGCGACCTGGTGCTCAGCACCCTCGGTATGCGCGCTCTGAAAACCTTCAACGTCAATGACCACCAGACACTTGAGGTGTCCGGCACCTTGGGCTGGCAGCACAACCTGAGCAGCGTGGACGCCGAACAGCACCTGGCATTTGCCTCGGGCGGTCCGTCGTTCGCCGTGGAAAGTGCGCCGATGGCCCGTGATGCGGCCTTGGTGGGCGCTCGCATAAGCCTGGCGTTGAGCAAGGACGCGCGGGTGAATTTTGACTACAACGGCCTGTTGGCGAGCAAAGACAAGGTGCATGGCGTGGGCTTGAGCCTCGACTGGGCATTCTGAGCCGAGAGCGGGTTTGCTGTGGCAAGCCCGCTCACTACCAGGGCAAGCGTTTAGAGGGTGATGGACGTTCTCGATAAATTTAACAACAAGAGAGGCAATATCATGGGCGTGTTTGACTATAAAAACCTTGGGGCCGAGGGCTCCAAAGCGTTGTTTGCCGATGCCATGGCGATCACGTTGTATACCTACCACAACCTGGATAACGGCTTTGCCGTGGGCTACCAGCACAATGGCCTGGGCGTCGGCTTGCCGGCTACTCTGGTCGGCGCATTGCTCGGCAGTACGGACTCCCAGGGTGTGATCCCAGGCATTCCCTGGAACCCGGATTCGGAGAAGGCCGCGCTCGAAGCGGTGCAGAAGGCCGGCTGGACGCCCATCAGCGCCAGCACCCTCGGGTATACCGGCAAGGTCGACGCCCGGGGCACGTTCTTCGGCGAAAAGGCCGGCTATACCACGGCCCAGGTCGAGGTGCTGGGCAAGTACGATGACGCGGGCCAGTTGCAGGAAATCGGCATCGGTTTTCGCGGCACGTCTGGCCCAAGGGAGACGCTGATCACCGACTCCATCGGCGATCTGGTCAGCGACCTGCTTGCGGCGCTGGGTCCCAAGGATTACGCGAAGAACTACGCCGGCGAAGCATTCGGCGGCTTGCTCAAGAACGTCGCCGAGTATGCGGCGGCCCACGGTCTGAGCGGCCAGGATGTGCTGGTCAGCGGCCATAGCCTTGGCGGCCTGGCGGTCAACAGCATGGCCGATTTGAGCGAGGCCAAGTGGTCCGGGTTCTATAAGGACGCCAACTACTTGGCCTACGCCTCACCGACCCAGAGTGCCAGCGACAAGGTGCTTAATATCGGCTACGAAAACGACCCGGTGTTCCGCGCTTTGGACGGCTCATCCGCCAACCTGTCGACGCTCGGTATTCACGACAAACCCCACGAGTCCACCACTGACAACATTGTCAGCTTCAACGATCACTACGCCTCGACCCTGTGGAATGTGCTGCCGTTTTCCATCGCCAATCTGCCGACCTGGATCTCGCACTTGCCGACCGGCTACGGCGACGGCATGGGGCGCATTCTGGAGTCCGGGTTCTATGAACAGATGAACCGGGACTCGACGATTATCGTGGCCAATCTATCCGACCCGGCACGGGCCACCACTTGGGTGCAGGACCTGAACCGCAACGCCGAACCGCACACAGGCGACACTTTTATCATTGGCAGCGATGGCGATGATCTGATCCAGGGCGGCAAGGGCGCGGACTTTATCGAAGGCGGCAAGGGCAATGACACGATCCGCGACAGCAGCGGGCATAACACCTTTTTGTTCAGCGGCCAGTTTGGGCAGGATCGAATTATCGGTTATCAGCCGACGGATAAACTCGTGTTCGAGGGTGTGGCGGGCAGCGGGGATTACCGTGATCACGCCAAGGTGGTGGGTGGGGATACGGTGATCAGTTTCGGGGCGGATTCGGTGACGTTGGTGGGCGTTAGCGGGGTGTTGGGGGAGGGGGTTGTGATCGGCTGAAGGGGCAGGGAGGGGGCTGGTTGGGTGTTACCGGGGGCTAGCCCCCTCCCACCTTGGTCCCCCTTCCACAGTGTGCTTTCCTTCAGACTGGCGCTTTTGCGCGTTGGGATCAGTCTTCTTTGCGGACGGTGGCCACGTCATCGGCTTTGACGCGGATGCGCTTGCCGGCGATATCGGTGAATTCGTAGAACCCGTCTGCGGTTTTGGTTTTAGGTGAGTCTTTGGTCAGGTATTGCGTGCCGTTTTGCAGCGTGACGACGGTTTGCGTGGCGCAACCGGCCAGTGCCAGAAAAGTGAGCGCAACCAGTGGCAGACCCAGATTCTTCATGTTCATAACCCTTACCTTTAACCTTGAAAAGTCCCGCGCCAGACGCAGCGGGGTATAAATGTTACGCCATCGGCTTCCCCATCAGATCACTTTTATACAAAAAGTTGCGTGCGCCATTTATCTATTACCGATTGCAACACAGCCACGGCAACGGCACTCTGTATGCATAACCAGTATTTGATCACCGCGCGCCATGGCCAACCCCCTCGACGATCCGCTCTACTACCTGCATAACTTCCGCCAGGTCCTGCGTTGGCTGGGGCAGCGCTATGCCGATTTGCTCGATACTGACGAACAGCATTTCATTCAGCAATTCGACAGGTTGCCGCAGCCTTCCCAGGCTCTGTTGGTGCGTATGGTGATGCGCAAAGGCGTGCACTTTCGTGCGGGCAAACTCAACTATGTCGAGATAGGTTGCCCCCATGCGGCCGCCGCGCCGTTATTGGCGCTGGGCTGGGTGGACGGCCACTGTCTGCTGGCCATTGAGGAGCTGTTCGCGCTGTTGCAAAAAAGTGAATTGCTCAGTGCGTTCAAACCCTGGATCGAACAACCCAAAGGCAAGAAAGCCGACTGGCTGGAAGGGTTGGCTGCGCGATTCAACGAGCCGCGCAGTTTTGCGCAGTGGTGCCCGGACCTGGTCGACACGCTCTACAGCCTCACGGTGATGGAATTGTGCGACCGCCTGCGCCTGATGTTCTTTGGCAATTTGCATCAGGACTGGTCCGAATTCGTATTGGCGGACCTGGGCATCTACACCTATGAAAAAGTCGAGTTCTGCGCCGAGTCCCGTGGCCTGCGCAGCCGTGACGACGTGCACGGCTATCTGTTTCTGCACCAGTGTCAGCACGCCTTTGAAAGCGGCGAGGCCGTGGACGAGGTCCTGGCTCGGATCGCCAGCCTGCGTACCGACAACCCGTGGCTGGAAAAGCGTCGGGCCAAACTGTTGTTCCAGGTGGGCCAATCCTGTGAACGCAGCGCCGAATTGGGGTTGGCGCAGCAGATCTACCGCGCCTGCACCTACCCCGGTGCCCGCGCGCGCTTGATCCGCGTACTGGAACGCCAGGAGGATTACGTCCAAGCCTTGGCCCTGGCCAGCGCCGCGCAGCAGGCACCGGAAAGCGCCGCCGAACAGCAGCACTTGCTGCGTGTGGTGCCGCGCCTGCGGCGCAAACTGGGTGAACCGGCGCTGCCCAAACCCAAGCCGCGTCCGGTCACGCGCCTGGACCTGGACCTGGCGTTGCCCGAGCCGCAGATGTCCGTTGAATACTGCGTACAGGCCCATCTCAGCGCGCCGGACGCGCCGGTGCATTACGTGGAAAACGGCCTGATCAATTCGCTGTTCGGCCTGCTGTGCTGGGAGGTGATTTTCGCGCCGTTGCCCGGTGCGTTTTTCCACCCGTTCCAGCGTGGCCCGGTGGACCTGCACAGTGAAGACTTCCACCAACGCCGCGCACCGCTGTTCGCCGCCTGTTTCGAGCAACTGCAGGACGAGCGCTACAAAACCACCATTCGCCAGCGTTACCGCGATAAATGGGGCATCCAGTCGCCGTTCGTGTTCTGGAACCTGCTCAGCGAAGAGCTGCTGGAGCAAGCCCTCGCATGCCTGCCCGCCGCCCACCTGCGCTACTGGTTCGAGCGCTTGCTGTTGGACATCCGCGCCAATCGCTCCGGCATGCCGGACCTGATCCAGTTCTGGCCGGCGCAAAAAACCTACCGCATGATCGAGGTCAAAGGCCCCGGCGACCGCCTGCAAGACAACCAACTGCGCTGGCTGGAGTTCTGTGGCGAATACCAGATGCCGGTCACGGTCTGCTACGTGCGCTGGGCGGAGCAACCGGCTTGAGTTACAGCGTGGCGGTACGTGCCTTGTGTGAGTTCACCGCCAAGGTCGGTGACCTGGACCTGCGTTTCACCCCGTCGCCCAGCGCCCAGGAAGGGATCGTCGGCCACCGCACCGTGGCGTCGCGCCGCAGCCCGCATTATCAAAACGAAGTGGCCCTGGAAGGCGAGTACCAGCAGCTCAAGGTGCGGGGCAGGGCGGACGGCTACGACCCGGACAGCCAGCGCCTGGAAGAGGTCAAAACCTACCGCGGCGACCTCGACGCCCAACCCGCCAACCACCGCCAACTGCACTGGGCTCAAGTCAAGGTGTATGGCTGGCTGATGTGCCAGAAACTGGGGCTGACAGAGATCGATCTGGCGCTGGTCTACTTCGATATCGTCGGCGAGTGCGAGACCCTGCTCAATCAGCGCTTCCAGGCCCACGCCCTGGAAGCGTTCTTCAATCAGCAATGTGCGCTGTTTCTGGATTGGGCTCGGCGCGAGATGGATCACCGAGAGGCGCGCGACCGCGCGGCGCAGAACCTTGGCTTCCCCCATGCCGACTTTCGCCCCGGCCAGCGGGTTCTGGCCGAGTCGGTGTACAAAGCCGTCAGCACCGGCCGGTGCCTGATGGCCCAGGCGCCCACCGGCATTGGCAAGACCATCGGCACGATTTTTCCGCTGCTCAAGGCGTTGGCGCCGCAGCAGTTGGACAAGGTGTTCTTTCTCACGGCCAAAACCCCTGGGCGCAAGCTTGCTCTGGATGCCGCCCAGGTGCTGTTCACCCGCAACCCGGACTTGCATGTGCGTGTGCTGGAACTGGTGGCACGGGACAAAGCCTGCGAGCACTTGGACAAAGCCTGTCACGGCGAATCCTGCCCCTTGGCCAAAGGTTTTTACGACCGCTTGCCCGCCGCACGTAGCGCTGCGGCCAAGCTACGGCTGCTCGACCAGCGCAATCTGCGTGAGGTCGCCCTGGCCCACAACGTTTGCCCGTATTACCTGAGCCAGGAAATGGCGCGCTGGGCTGACCTGGTCGTAGCCGACTACAACTATTATTTCGACTTCGGCGCCATGCTGTTCGGCCTCGCCCAGCTCAACCAATGGCGCGCCGCGGTGCTGGTGGACGAAGCTCATAACCTGGTGGAGCGCGCGCGCGGGATGTACAGCGCCAGCCTTGATCAGTACCGCCTCAAGACGTTGCGCGACGAGGCGCCCGAGGCCCTGAAAAAGCCTTTGCAGCGCCTCAATCGCGAGTGGAACGCGTTGCACAAGGCGCAAGTGGCGCCGTACCAGGCTTATGACGCCAGGCCCGATAAAATGCTCAGTGCCTTGAACCTGTGCGCGAGTGCCATGGGCGATTACTTCAACGATCACCCCGAAGCCCTGGCCGGCGACCTGCAAGCTTTTTACTTTGACGCGCTGCAATTTGCCAAAGTGGCCGAGTTATTCAACGAACACTTCATCTTCGACATCACTAAACGCTCCTTGGGCGGCAAGCGCAGCAGCTCGACCCTGTGCCTGCGCAATGTGGTGCCCGCCGAGTTCATCCGCCCACGACTGACCGCTGCCCGCAGCAGCGTGTTGTTTTCCGCCACGTTAAGCCCGCGCCATTACTACGCCGACTTGCTGGGCTTGCCTGCGGACACGGCGTGGGTGGACGTGGCGTCGCCGTTCAAGGCCGAGCAATTGCGGGTGCGCATTGTCGATGAGATCTCGACCCGATTCGTGCATCGCGAGGCGTCGGTGGGCCCCATCGTTGAGTTGATCGCCCAGCAATTCGCGCAACAACCCGGTAACTACCTGGCGTTTTTTTCCAGCTTCGATTACCTCCAACAAGTGGCGCAGCGCCTGGCCGAACAGCACCCGCACATCCCGCTGTGGCAGCAGTCACGGGGCATGGCCGAGGCTGAGCGCCAGGGCTTTCTCGACCAGTTCACCGAACATAGCCAAGGGGTGGGGTTCGCCGTGCTCGGCGGCGCGTTTGGCGAGGGTATCGACTTGCCCGGCGCGCGCTTGATCGGCGCATTTATCGCCACCCTGGGCCTGCCGCAGCTGAACCCGGTCAATGAACAGATGAAGCGGCGCATGGCCGCGATTTTCGGTTCAGGCTACGACTACACCTATCTGTATCCAGGCCTGCAAAAAGTCGTGCAGGCAGCCGGCAGGGTTATCCGCAGCCAGCAGGACCAAGGCGTGGTGATGTTGATCGACGATCGTTTCGGTGAGGCGCGGGTACGGCCGTTGTTGCCGAGCTGGTGGGCAATTTCGTCCTGACCTCATGCACCCCGGTTCTTGGCCATCAGCCCCCGAGCGGCGCTGATGACCGAGCATTTGGCGCAAATGATGCTGGTGCAAATCCCGCACCTCCCTCACTCTTTCCTCGCATTCTGGGCCACTACAAGGAAGCCAACCATGAACCATAGCCAGCGGAGCACCCTCAAGGTCAACGGTATTGAACTGTGCGTGCATATCGCCGGGCCGGAAAATGGCGCGCCCATCTGGTTGCTTCATGGCTTTCCCGAATGTTGGCACTCCTGGCGCGAACAGATCCCGGCCCTGGCTGCGGCAGGCTATCGGGTGTTCGTGCCACAGATGCGCGGTTACGGGCCATCCAGCTCGCCGGCCGATATCGCTGCCTATGACCTGTTGACCTTGTGCGCCGATATCCAACAGGCCATGGATCATTTCGGGCATACCCAGGTGGTGATGGTCGGGCATGACTGGGGCGCAGTGGTGGCCTGGCATTTGGCATTGCTTGAGCCTGAGCGCATCACCCGCTTGATCACAATGTCGGTACCGTTTGCCGGGCGTGCGCGCCGGCCGGTGATCGAGATCATGCGCGAGCTGTATGCCGATCGCTTCAATTACATTCTGTATTTCCAGGCGCCAGGAGTAGCCGAGCGCGAACTGAACGCCGACATCGAGCGCACGTTGCGGCTGTTTATGCAGGATCAGGATGTGTTCCTCCAGCAAAAACCTGCCGACGCCACCTTGCTTGAAGGCGTGCCTGTGCCGGGGCCGCTGCCCGGTTGGTGTTCCCAAGAAGATTTGGATGTGTACGTGCAGACCTTCACCGAACATGGCTTTCGCGGCCCGTTGAACTGGTACCGCAATTTCGAGCGCAATTGGCAGCGCACCGAGTTTTTGGCCGGGCGGCAGGTGATGCAGCCGACGTTGTTCCTGATCGGCGACCGCGATCCGGTAGGTGTCTTCGAAGCCCACACACTCAAACGCATGCCCGACTGCGTGCCGCAGTTGGAGCAGCATGTGTTGCCCCACTGCGGTCACTGGATCCAGAACGAGCAGGCCACGCAGGTGAATGCGCTGCTGCTCGATTTCCTGGGCCGCCCCTGAGGCCTCAGACCACTTCGAGATAGGAGCTGTGAATCGCCCGCGCCAATTCGCGCACGGTGTCGATAAACTCCGTAAGCCGGCTGTGCAGGCCGTCTTCGAGAATTTCATCGATCCCGGTGTAGCGCAGCCGCGCTTCAAACTCCGCCGCCAGGCGTTGCGCCGTGCGCCCGTAGCTGCCGGGCAGGTCGGCGAGGATGTGGTTCAGTTCCTCGACACAGGCATGCAGTGAACGCGGCACGTCGCTGCGCAATAACAGCAACTCCGAGACCGAGCGGGCATTCAGCGCGTTCGGGTACAGCTGCGTATAGGCTTCGAACGACGACAACGCACGCAGCAGAGCGCTCCACTGGTAATACCCGCGCGCCGAGAGGTCGCTGACTTCTTCCGATTCTTCGCCAAACATCTCATAGCGCGCATCCAGCAGGCGCAACGTGTTGTCAGCGCGCTCGACAAACGTGCCCAGGCGGATAAAGCGATAGGCATCGTTGCGCATGATGGTGCCCGAGGTTGCCCCGCGAAACAGATGCGACCGCTGCTTGACCCAGTCACAGAAGTGGCTGATGCCGTGTCGGCCCAGGCCGCCGGCGGCGATGCTGCGCATTTCCAGCCAGGTGGCGTTGAGGTTCTCCCACATATCGGCGGTGATACGTCCGCGTACCGCATGGGCGTTGCCCCGCGCGGCGCGCAGGCAGTTATAGATGCTGGCGGGGTTTTCTTCGTCAAGGGCGAAGAAGTGCAGCATGCGCTCGGCGTCCAGTTGGGTATGACGTTCCAGATAGCTGTCCAAAGTGCCGCTGCTGAGCAACGACATGGCCAGTTCGTCCAAGCCATCGCTGCGCCCGGCCTGGGGCATCAGCGACAGCGAATAACTGACTTCGAGCATGCGCGCCAGGTTCTCGGCGCGCTCCAGGTAGCGGGACATCCAATACAGGTCTGCGGCGGTTCTACTCAGCATGATTCAGTCCTCCACCACCCAGGTGTCCTTGGTTCCGCCGCCTTGCGACGAGTTGACGATCAGCGAGCCTTCCTTGAGGGCCACCCGCGTGAGCCCGCCCGGTACCAGGCGGGTCTCCTTGCCCGACAGCACGAACGGGCGCAGGTCGATATGCCGCGGCGCGATGCCGTTTTCCACAAAGGTCGGGCAGGTCGACAGGCTCAGGGTCGGTTGAGCGATGTAGGCGTGAGGGCGGGCCTTGATGCGCTGGCGGAAGTCCTCGATTTCGGCGGCGGTGGATGCCGGGCCGACCAGCATGCCGTAGCCGCCTGAGCCCTGGGTTTCCTTGACCACCAGCTGCTCAAGGTTGGCCAGCACGTGAGACAGTTCCGCCGGTTTGCGGCACTGAAAGGTCGGCACGTTCTGTAGCACCGGTTCTTCATTCAGGTAGAAACGGATCATGTCCGGCACATAGGGGTAGATCGATTTGTCGTCGGCCACCCCGGTGCCGATGGCGTTGGCGAGTACCACGTTGCCGGCGCAATAGGCGGCCACCAGGCCAGGCACGCCGAGCATGGATTCGGGGTTGAACGCCTGCGGATCGAGGAACGCATCGTCGATACGGCGGTAGATCACATCCACCGCCTTGGGCCCGTCGGTGGTGCGCATGAATACTTTCAGGTCCTGCACGAACAGGTCGGCGCCTTCCACCAGTTCCACGCCCATTTCCCGGGCCAGGAAGGCATGCTCGAAGAATGCACTGTTGAAGCGGCCTGGGGTCAGCACCACCACGTTGGGGTTGTCGAGGCGGCTGGAACTCTTGAGGGTCTTGAGCAGCAGGTTGGGGTAGTGATCCACCGGCGCGATGCGCTGCCGGGCGAACACCACTGGGAACAGGCGCATCATCATTTTGCGGTCTTCGAGCATGTAGCTCACGCCGCTGGGGGTACGCAGGTTGTCTTCAAGCACGTAATAAGTGCCGTCGCCATCGCGCACCAGGTCGACACCGGAGATATGCGAGTAGATATCGCGGTGCAGGTCCAGCCCGACCATCGCTTTCTGGTAACCCTCGTTGCCCAGCACTTGATCCGCCGGAATGATCCCGGCCTTGATGATGCGTTGATCGTGATAGATGTCGGCGAGGAACAGGTTCAGCGCATTGACCCGCTGGATACACCCGCGCTCGATCACGCGCCATTCACTGGCAGGGATGCTGCGGGGGATGATGTCGAAGGGGATCAGGCGCTCGGTGTCCTGTTCGTCGCCGTACAGGGTGAAGGTGATTCCGGCGCGGTGAAACAGCAGATCGGCTTCACGACGACGCTGGGCCAGCAGTTCCGGCGGCGTATTGGCCAGCCAGCGGGAGAAATCCTGATAATGCGCACGGCACACGCCGTTTGCGTCATTCATCTCATCAAAGAAAGATCGAGCCATTCCGGTACCTTGTCAGTGCCTTGGGTTGCGCGAGCGGCACTGCCGTTTTGAACAACGCATGTTTTTATGAGCCCGTGGCGCGGGGTGCCAGCGGGCCTGGTCCTTACTTTCTCAGGATGTCGGCTCTGGGTGGGGGGGTAACGAATGCTCCTGTTTCCAAACAGATGAATCCATAAAGCAATGCCTGTGCCGAAACCCCACCTTCCAACACATCCGCCCGCGTAGTGAGCGAGCCTGCTCGCGCCAGGCTGTGCAGCGGCGCGCCGCCAGCCACCCAGAAAGGTGCACCCCACCTTCAACAAACACGCCGCGCACCAACCCGGTGCACAACAAACTTGAACTCCCCACACGGCCTGTTCCTCTAACGGGGTCTATACACCCCGTGGACCATCCCCGTGCCCAGAATCATCTCCCCCCACACTCCGGAAGCGGCGCTGAACGACCACAGCGAACACAACGCCAAGATCTTCGGTTCGCCCAAGGACCGCCTGGACTTCTATCGCCGCGAGATCCAGTACGAAACCTCCATCCTGGCCAACCGCACCGACGCTTACCTCACCGCCCAATCGTTCCTGGTGATCGCCTTCGTGTCAGGCATGGGCAACCTCAACCCAGAGTGGGGCAAGCTGTTTACCCTGATCGTGCCGCTGTTCCTGGCACTGCTGGGCATTCTCAGCTCGCTCAACGCCTGGCCGGGCATCCGCGCGGCGTACGACATCATCGATCACTGGCACTTTAAGCAGAGCCAACTGCTGCACAGCGAACCGGTGATGGGCCTGGCCTATGACGAGTCGCCGCTGTTTTCCGAGCGCGAGTCGTCCCACAAGGGCTATCGCAAGTCCCTGCTGTTTTCCGTGCGCACGCCGTGGATTTTCATGGTGTTCTGGATTCTGCTGGGGGCTTATGCGTTCTATATCCAGGTCGACAACCCAGGCGGTTGAGCAATCCGGCGGAACTTCGGGGCAGGGCGCGGCACCTTATGTCTATGCAGGCTGTAGTTACCCAATCACTGCGCAGAGGTGAAACATGAGCACTAGCAACGATCCCCAAGTCAGCGACCGTAACGATCCCGCCATCGACGGTGGCGAGCCGGCACCCGGCACCGCCGCCGATGCCCCTAAGGACCCCAAGCCTGCCCCCGACCCCAAGGCCAAGGACAACGACTACAGCCCCGACTTCAAGCCCGAGCGCGAGCCCAAGCCTGAAACCGACGCCGACATCGACACCCAGGGCGGCTAGTTAGAGGATACGATCATGGCTCATCAACCGGATGAAGAACTCAACGACCCAGGTAACGAAGACCCGGGTTCATTGATGGATGACGCCGAGGTGCCGCTGATCGAAGCGGATGAAGAGGGCGCTGCTGGCGACATCGGGCATCTCTGACTTCTCATTCACTTCAAACGCCTCCTTAACAGGGGCTCCAGCGTGTCCACCGGCAACGGCCGGCTGAACAGATACCCCTGGATCTGATCGCAACCGGCCTCTTTCAAAAACGCCCATTGCGCCTGGGTTTCGACGCCTTCGGCCACCGCCAGCAAGCCCAGGCTGTGGGCCAGTTGGATGACGATCCGAACAATCGCGGCGTCCTGGGGGTTACTGGTGACTTCGCGGATAAAGGCAATGTCGATTTTCAGCGTGTCGATGGGAAAGCGGCGTAGGTAGGCCAGGCTGGAATAGCCGGTTCCGAAGTCGTCGATGGCGATTTTCACGCCCATGGCACGCAAGCGTTGCAGGCTGACGATGCTGTGCGCGGTGTTCTCCATCAGTGTGCCTTCGGTGATTTCCAACTCCAGCCAATGGGCGGCAACCCCGGTGCCGGCCAGTATGTCGGCTATCTCTGCGATCAGATCGCCCTCGATCAATTGATGGCCGGAGACGTTCACCGACACCTCCACCGCGCCGATATCGCAACGCTGCCAGGCCGCTATCTGTCGGCAGACAGTCTCGATCACCCAATGCCCGACTTGGCCAATCAGGCCGAGACTTTCCAGGACCGGCACGAACACCGCCGGGGACACCGGCCCATAGTCGGGCCGATCCCAACGCAGCAGCGCCTCCAGGGCACAGATTTCACCGCTGGCCACGTGCACTTTGGGTTGGTAATGCAAGGCGAACGCCTGGCGCTGCACCGCTTGGCGCAAGGCGTTTTCCAGGTCCTGGCGCACCGGGTCGTAGACGTTCGAGCGTGCGGTTTGATCGTGGTGCCGTTGCAGGCGCTGTTCGAGCATCGCGCTGTGCTGTTTCAACTGGTCGCCATGGGCTTTGAGCCGCAGCAGGTTGCGCACCCGCAGCCACAGCTCGACACGATCCACCGGTTTGCTGATGAACTCCTCTGCGCCGGTCTCCAGACCGCTGAGGCGCGCACTCGATTCACTCAAGGCCGAGAGCATGATGATCGGTATGGTCGCGGTGGCTGGGTTGCCCTTGAGCTGGTTAGCCACTTCGTAACCGTCCATGCCGGGCATCATGATGTCCAGCAGGATCAGGTCCGGCGGCTGCTCGGCCACCCTAAGCAGGGCTTCCTCGCCGGTGCCCGCGCTCAGGGTCTGGTAGCCCTCGTGCTGCAGCAGGGTTTCCAGCAACTTGCGAACCTGGGGTTCGTCGTCAACGATCAACAGCGTGGCGGGTGAGCTGGCCATGGAGAGGACTCATACGAATGGTGTGGGGGGCGGGTGGAGCAGCGTTTCAATGACCTGGTACAGCGCCTTATAGCGCAGAGGCTTGATCACATAGGCGTCGCACCCGGCCAGGCGGGTTTTTTCGCGGTCTTCCTTCATGGCCATGGCGGTGAGCGCGATGACCGGGATATGCGCGGTCAGGGCGTCCTGCTTGAGCACGCGGGTGGCGGCCAGGCCGTCCATGCCCGGTAACTGAATGTCCATCAGGATCAGCGCCGGCTGTTGCGCGCGGGCCAGGGTCAGGCCGGACTCGGCGTCGGCGGCCCATACCACGCTGTGGCCGGCACTGACCAACAGCAAACGGGCCAGGCGCATATTGGCTTCGTTGTCTTCGATGATCAGGATATGGGCCATGGTGCCTCCGTCGTCCGATGCAGCGGTAACCACACCACGAAGCGCGTACCCAAGCCTTCGCGACTGGCCACCGCGACACTGCCGCCATGCAGCTCAGTCAGTTGCTTGACCATGGCCAGGCCCAGCCCGGTGCCTTCGAATTTGCGCGCCAGGCTACTGTCGATCTGGCTGAAGGCCTTGAACAATTTGCCCATGTCCTCTTCCGCGATGCCGATACCGGTGTCGCTGACGCTCAGCTCCAGGAAGGTGCGGTGCGCGCCGGTCTGCAAGGTATCAGCGTGGCTGGGCCAGTCGCCGGGAATCAGACCGACCTGTTCGCGAGGGGCTTCACGAACCGCCAGGGTCACGCAACTGCCGTGCTCGCTGAACTTCACCGCGTTGGCCAGCAGGTTGTAGACGATCTGTTTGGTCTTGCGCAGATCCAGCACCAGTGTGCCGAGGTCCACCGGGCTATCGAGCTTGAGCTGGATGCGTTGCAACGCGGCCTTTTCGCGCACG
Source organism: Pseudomonas rhodesiae (assembly GCF_013285305.1). NCBI lineage: Bacteria > Pseudomonadati > Pseudomonadota > Gammaproteobacteria > Pseudomonadales > Pseudomonadaceae > Pseudomonas > Pseudomonas rhodesiae. The sequence continues at coordinate 3,059,309 of NZ_CP054205.1, forward strand.
ATCAGCAAGCTATTGGCCAATACATCGGCCAGCGCCACGGGCTCCAGCTCCAGGTCCATCATCCCGGCTTCGACCTTGGACAGGTCGAGGATGTCGTTGATCAGCGACAACAGGTGCTGGCCGCTGGTGAAAATGTCGCCGATGTATTCGCGCTGGGTGTCGCTCATTTCGCCGACCAGCCCATCCTTGAGCGCCTCGGAAAAGCCGATCACCGCGTTTAATGGGGTGCGCAGTTCGTGGGACATGGTCGCCAGGAACTCGGATTTCATGTGGCTGGCGTGCTCCAGCTCCAGGTTTTTGTCTGCCAGGGCGCGTTCGAAGTCTTTGCGTTCGGCCTCAACCTGCTTGCGCGCAGTGTTGTCGGTGCCGATAAGCAGGTAGCCGATGAGCGTGTCGCTGCGGTTGCGCAGTGCGGTTACCGAGACCATCGCAGACAAGCGGCTACCGTCCTGGCGGATATAAGTCAGCTCGTAAATGTCCTCAATGCCGCGCGAGGCTTTAAACACCAAGGCTTCGAAACCCGGCGTGATCGGCGTGTCGAGTTCCAGGCTGAGGGCGGCGGCGCGGGTGATCAGTTCGGCGGGATCGGAAATGTCGGCGGGGGTGACGCGGTTGACCACATCGGCGGCGGCGTAGCCCAGCATGCGTTCGGCGCCGACGTTGAAGATCTGGATCACACCTTTTTCGTCAGTGGCGATGCTGGAGAAGTGCGCGCTATTGAAAATGGCGTCTTGCAGCGCGCCGGTCTTGATCAGGCTTTTCTGGCGTTTGAATTCGTCGATCTTGGCCGCGCGTGACTGCAGGTCGGGCGGGCTGTGGGTGGTTTTTTTATCCATCGCAAGGGCGGTTCCATGACGTTCAGGCCCGACACCGTTCATGACCGTGTCGCAGAGCATGCTCACAGAAAATCGCGCACAGGCGATGAGGAGGAGATGAGGTCTTAGGACAATAGCAGCCTATTGCCATAGACCTGCAAATAAAACAGTGGGCGTTTGCCTACGCTAAAGCGCAGTGGCCGCGCTTGCTCGACCTGCAACGCAGCAAACGCCCCATGACGGCCATGTGGATGGGTTTAAAGCTGCACGCTGCTGATCACCTGAGTACCGTCATCCGGATCGGTGACACTCTCGAAACCTAGATCATGGGTCAATTGACGCATATGCGCATTGGTGGCCGCGTCCACCGTATACATGCGCGTGTAGCCATTTTTTTTCGCCGCAGCCATCAAGTGCTGCATCAGCACGCGCGCCAGGCCCAGGTGCTGCCAGGCATCGGCCACCACCACCGCGCATTCGCACGCCTGGTCCTTGGCGGCGGCGTAGCGCGCCACGCCGATTTCCACCAGTTGGCCGTTATCGTGCACCAAGGCGATATACGCCAGGCGTTCCTGGTTATCGACGTCCATCAATTGATCGAGCAATGTCTTGCCCGGCTCGCAGACCTCGCCCAGAAAACGCTGATGCCTGGACTCGCGGGACAAGCCCTTGATGAAGTTGTATTCGCGCTCGCGGTCTTCGGCGGTCAATGGACGCACCAGCACGTGGCGGCCATCGTCGAGCCGGTCGATCCAGTGTTCGTGGGGCACCGCCGCATAAACAGGCGCGGCTTGCCGGTTGAGTGCTTCAGTATTAGACATGACGGAACCTCCATGGGGTGAAATGGCCGGGTTATTCCAGCATCTCGGGTGACACCACCCACACACTGCAGGGCATGCGGTACAGCAGCGTTTCAGTGGTACTGCCCAGCAGCCGCGACAGACCGTGATGACCGACCCGGCCCATGACGATCACGTCGATGTTGTAGGCGTCGGCGAAGCTGGACAACACCTTCGCCGGGTTGCCCAGAATCATGTGGCGCTGTTCCGGCGGGATGCCGTTACGCGCCGCCAGGTCGTTGAAGGCTTCGCCCTGGGCGGCGAACAGCTGCTTGGCCGCCTGCGACGAGAAGAACGCCGCGCCACTGCCGAACTCATATTCCTGGGTGGCCAGGTCGGACAAGTCATGGGCGTAAACCATCTGCACATCGGCCTCGCAGGCCGTCGCCAATTTGCTCGCTTCATGCAGGATGCGGTCGTTGAGGCCCTGGTAGCGACCGTCGCGGTGGAATGGATCGACCGCCGCCACGATCCTGCGTGGCAGAGCGTGATGCACGCCGTGCACAAAGTGCAGCGGTACGGGGCATTCGCGCAGCAGGTGCACATCCATCGGCGTGAACATCAAGCGCGAGAGTCGCGACTCATGGGCCAGTGCCTTGATCACCAGGGCCATGGGTTCTTCCTTGAGGCGAATCAACAGCTCCTTGAGCGGATCATCGACCCAGGCCACCTCGGTAGTCACCGTCAGCCCCAGTTTGCGCAACGGCCGCGCCTGGTCTTCAAGCCATTGGTGATGGCGCTCCACATAGCCCAGACGCATCTGCTCCAGGGCCTGTTCGTTGACCAATCCAGCGGTGGCCAGACCTTCCAGGTAGTCGAACGCCAGAATATGCAAGGCGGCGCCTTCGGCCTTGGCCAACGCGGCGGCGCGCTCGAAAGCGGGGCTGTGTTCCATCAACGGTGAAACCAGCAGCAAGAAACGGGCTTGAGCAGACATGTGCGATCTCCCTTGGATTACCAGTGGCATCTAGGGTCGATCATGGCCCCGACCGTTGGGCGGCGTTTGATCTGCATCAAGTCGCCGCCACGCCGGGCGGAGCGAGCGACGTGCGGTCAACGAGGGGATCGTTGATGATAATCAACGCGGCGTGCGGCATCCTGGCGCAGACTGCGAAGAGCGATGCCGGTCCGGGCGTCCATCGAAGCCGAGAGGTTGTTTATGTCCATCACGCCAGGGGTGCTGTTATGAGCCAGACCTTGGGCCTGGCCGGCGCCGCTGCGGCGTTGGGTATTGGCATGCTGGTGGGGCTTGAGCGCGAACGCCACAAGGGCGAAGGCGAGCATCGCGATTTTGCCGGGTTGCGCACCTATTCGATCACCGCATTGCTCGGTTATGTGACCCAGCAGGTCGGCGGCGCCTTGCTGTTGGGCCTGATCGCGCTGTGCCTGGCGCTGCTGGTCAGTACCGCGTACTGGAAAAGCCAGGCCAAAGACCCGGGCATCACCAGCGAAGTGGCGTTGTTCACCGTGCTGGTACTGGGCGCCCTGTGCGGCGCGGCGCCCGAGTTGGCCACGGCGATTGGGGTGGTGATGGCTGGATTGCTGGTCTATCGACAGAAACTGCACGAATTCGCCCGCAGCCAACTGAGCGACGCTGAAATGCGCGACGGCCTGTTGCTGCTGGTGGTAGCGCTGGTGGTCTTGCCGCTGGTGCCGGACCGCTTTATCGGCCCTTATGCAGCGATCAATCCGCGCACCATCTGCACCTTGACCGTACTGCTGATGGCGGTCGGCGCCCTGGGGCATGTGGCGGTGCGGGCGTTGGGCCCGCGGTATGGCTACGCGGTCGGTGCCATTGCGTCCGGGTTCGCCTCCAGCACCGTGACCATCGCCGCCATGGGCCATATCGCCGCCAGGGAACCGCAGCAGTTGCGCACGCTGGCGGCTGCGGCGGTTTTCTCCAACCTGGCCACGGTGGCGCAGGTGGCCTTGATTCTGGGCACGGTAGAGCCGGCGTTGCTGGCGCAAATGGCCTGGCCGTTGCTGGCCGGTTTTGTCGCCATCGCGGCTTACGGCATTTGCCTGATGCTGCGCACCCCCACGTCGGCCGCCAGCGAGGCTATCAAGGTGGGCGGTGCATTCGATCTCAAACTGGCGTTAATCATGGTGCTGATGATGACCGGCATTACGTTTGTCTCATCGGCGATGCTGTATTACTTCGGCGAATGGGGCGTAATGGTCACCGCCACCCTCAGCGGCTTCGCTGACGCGCATGCGTCTACAGCTTCGATTGCCGCCCTGACCGCCAGCGGCCAATTGGCCGTGCAGGCGGCGCCGATTCCGGTGTTGTTGGCGGTCAGTTGCAATTCCCTGAGCAAGTGCCTGGTGGCCTGGGTCAGCGACGGCCGCCGCTTTGCCGGCTATGTGATTGGCGGCCAAGCATTGCTGACCGCCGCGACATGGCTGGGCCTACTGATCGGTTGAAACGGCTCAAAGAGGGATGTGCAACGTGGCCCGCAGCCCGCCGCCGGCACGGTTGTCCAGACGGATCTGACCGCCCAGGCGCTGGGCGATGGTGTGGACGATGGTCAAGCCCAGGCCTGCACCGTGGGCATTGCCACGGCTGTAGAAGCGCTCGAACAAGCGCTCGCGGTCCTGTTCGTCGATCCCGGGGCCCTGATCGTCCACCGTCAGCTCGAATGCCGTGTCGGTTTTGTGCAACCCGACGGTAATTACACCCTGTTCCGGAGAGAAATTCGCCGCGTTGGTCACCAGGTTGGTCAGGGCGATCGCGATGGCCGCGCCGTCGGTGGTCACGGTGCAAGGGGCATCGTCCGCGTCGAACGCCAGTTCCAGGCCCTTGCTCAACAGCCAGGGCGTGAGTTGGATCAGGCTGTCGCGCACGGCGGCGGTAAGGTCCAGGGGCTGTAAGGGCGGTTGCCCCGCGCTCGGCTCCAGGCGCGCCATGGTCAGCAACTGGTTGACCAGGCGGCTGGTACGGTCCACGCCAGTGATCAGGAAGGCCAGGGATTCGCGGCGTTCAGCCTCGGTGCCGGCCTCCAGCAGGTTTTGCGCATGCACCCGCAGCACCGCCAGCGGGGTTCGCATTTCGTGGGCCGCATCGGCGATAAAGCGTCGTTCGCGACCCAGCAGGTCCTGGAGCTGCGCGAGCATACGGTTCAGCGCGGCCTGCATGGGTTCCAGTTCGGTGGGCAAGGGCGTCAGTTGCATCGGCTCCAGGGAGCCGGAGTGCCGGGCGCGTAACGTCGCGGCCATATCAGCCAGGGGCTTGAGCCCCCAACCGATGGCCAGCCAGACCATCATCGCCAGGATCAGGCTGCCCAGCACGTTCGGCCACAAGGTGTGGCGCACGATACGACCGACCAGGTCGGCGCGCACGTCGTCGCGTTCGCCGACCCAGATGCGCAGGCCGCTGTTCTTGTCCTTGAGCAAAAAACCGCGCCATTGCCGGCCATTGAGGTCGTCCACATTGCTGTAGCCGGGCTGTTCGGGCGGAGTGGCGAACGTGGGAGCGCTGGAGGTGAACACCAGGCGTTCGCCCTGGGGGCTCCAGACCTGGAAAGCCACCTTGCTTTCGTATGGATGCCCGTCGACTTTGGGGTTGGCCTCGGCCAGCGCCTTGTTGAAGGCGCGGTACAGGTCGGCTTGCTGCTCGTTCGCCAGCGGCAGGCTCATCAGGCCTTGTAGCAACCGGGCGTTTTGCGCCAGTTGCGCATCGTAGACTTCGGCAATTTCGTGGTTGCTGTCATGCAGGTTCAATGCGCTGATCAGCAAAAAACCGCCGAGCAGCAGGCCGATAATCAAGGTCAGGGTGCGGCGGCGAATCGAGGTCACACGCGATCCTCCACCAGATAACCCACGCCGCGCACAGTGCGGATCAATTCGCTGGAGAACTTTTTGCGCAAGTGGTGGATATGCACCTCCAGGGTGTTGCTTTCGGCTTCTTCGTTCCAGCCATACAGCAACTGGATCAACTGGTCGCGGGTCATGACCCGCCCCGGGGGCGAAAGCAGTTCATGCAGCAGTTGGTATTCCTTGGGGGTCAGCGACACCGGTTGATTGTGATAACTGACTTGCTGGGTGCTGGGGTCCAGGCAAATGCCCGCATGTTCGATCAGCACCCGCGCCCGGCCGGCGCTGCGCCGCAGCAGGGCGCGCAAGCGGGCCTTGAGTTCGGCCAGGTCGAAGGGCTTGATCAGGTAATCGTCGGCACCGGCGTCGAGCCCGGCGATGCGGTCTTCGGTGGCATCCCGCGCGGTCAGGATCAGCACCGGTACGGTGGCACCGCTGTCGCGCAGGCGGCGCAGCACCTCCAGCCCGCCCATGCGCGGCAGGCCGAGGTCGAGCACCACCACGTCGAAGGTTTCGCTGAGCAGGGCATGCAGGGCGCTGCTGCCGTCCTTCAACCAGTCGACGGTGTACCCCTCGCGCGCCAAAGCCTGGTGAATCCCTCCGCCCAGGGCTTCGTCATCCTCGATCAGTAATAGACGCACGCGCGCTCCTGTCAGTTGAGTTGCTTGGCGATCTCGGCCAACAGGCTCTCGATCTCTTTGCGCCGCCCGGCGTCGGCGCGTTCCCGACCTGGGCGGGGAGCCGCCAGTAGGGCCTTTTGCAGGGCGTCGCGGGCTTGGTCATAACGTTTTTGCCGGTACAGGTGATCGCCCCAGAAGTACAGACTATCAATGCCTGTCGGGTTGACTTGCAAGGCCTGTTTAAGCAACTGCTCGGCCTTGTCGGCGTCACCGAAACCAATCGGCCAGCCCGGAACGCGATCGTACAGCGCCGCCAGGCTGGTATAGGCCGAGCCTTGCAGGGCGGTGGGGTCGAGGCCGAGCGCGCGCTCCAGGTCGGCCTTGGCGGTCTTGGCCTTGCTCAACGCCCCGAGTCCGCCCTGGGCACCGGCCCAACTGCTGGTGACGATACCCGACCAGATCCAGGCTTCGGCGGCCTGCGGACGGGCCTGGGTGAAGGCATTCGCCTGGCCGGCCAGTTGCTCGAAGGCCTGGGTGCGTTGTGCCTCAGGCAGGCCGTATTGGATCTCGGCCCAGCGTTGTTGGATCGTGGTCAGCCGTTGCTGGTCGGCGGCGTCCAACGCCCAGGTGAGGGGGCTCAGGGCACTGAGCACAAGGGCGGCAATCAGTGTTCTCATGGGGTTAGTCCTTGTTAACAGGGTTATCGCTCAAGCGGCGCACCAGCGGCAGTTGTTTACGCAGGCCACGGTCGACCAGCTTCGGCAGCAGGCTGTTGAGGCGCACGAAGAAACGCTCCGGCCAGCCCAGGTACAGGTCGCGACGGTCGTCCACAATCGCCTTGATCACTGCCGACGCCACGGTGTGCGGGTCGTCGACGTTGGACTTGAGCGCCTCGTTCAGGGCCTCGGCCGCCGCGCTGTTCATTGAGGTGCGGGTGGCGCGCGGCGCTACGTACAGCACGCCGACGTGGGTGTCGGCCAGTTCGCGGCGCAGGGCTTCGGAAAACCCGCGCAAGGCAAACTTGGTCGCGCAGTAGGTGGCATAACCGGGGTAGCCGATGGAGCCATAGGTGGAACCGACATTGACCACCCTGGCGCCCGCCGCTTGTTTGAGCATCGGCAACAGCAGCCGAGTCAGACAGATCGGCGCGCCGATATTCAACGCGAGCATCTGGTTGATCTCGGCGTCGTCCAGTTGCTCAAGCATGGCGAAGTGGTTGATCCCGGCGGTATTGATCAGCAGGTTGATACCGCCGATGGCTTCGGCCGCCGCCAGTACCTTGCGCCGGTCGGCCAGGAATGTCAGGTCGGCGCTGACCCAGCACAACTGCTGCGGGTATTGCGCAAGCAGCACATCCAGCGGCGCACGGTGGCGCGCCACCGCCAGTACCTGCGCGCCACTGGCGCACAGCATCGCCGCTATCGCCAGGCCGATGCCGCCGCTGGCGCCGGTCAGCACCACTCGGGCCTCAGACAGGCGCATGGGTGGTCTCCCCGAGGCGTGGCAGGTTGCGGAACATATCGGTATAGAGCGCGTAGACCACCTTGGACGCACGGATCACCGCGGCTTGATCCTCCGGGTCGTCGAGACGGTTCATCAGGCCGCGATAGGTCTGCATATGGCCGATATCCAACGCCCCGTGGGAGTTCAGATAACTGAACGCCTCGGGCGGCAGCTGCAGGCGCTCGCGGATGCTGCCAGCGGCGTGGGTGGCCAGGGCGATACTGGTGCCTTCCAGTACGTTGACCATGCCGAACAGGCCGACCGGGTTATCGCGGGCGATCAGGTCGTAGAGGTAGCTGACCATCAGCTCAATGGGCAAGCCAGGGCGACCATCGCGCACGGCGAGCCTGTCACCGCCGCAGGCCTCGATATCATCCAGTACCCAATGTTCATGGCCGTATTCGTCTTCGATGTACTCGCACACCGCCTTGCGCAGCCATTCCAGGCGTGACGGCAAGCGTGCGCCGCAGGCCATCATCAACGGCACTGTGTGGCGGACGTGGTAATAGGCCTGGGCCAGAAAGGCGCGGTAGCTGTCGAGGCTGACCTTGCCTTCCAGGGCGTCGCGAATGATCGGCAGGCTGAACAATGCCTGGCGTTCGTGCTGGGTGGCGTCTTGCAGGGTGTCGAAGAAATTCACGATGGCGTGTCCTCATTCAAAGGTTGAGTAAAGTGGGCGTGGTAACGGGCGACGATGGCGTCGCGCCGAGGCCGGCCATTGGCGGTGAGCAGGCCGTTGGCGGCGGTGAAGGGGGCGTCCAGGCGCGTCCATTGGTGGACCTGGGCATAGTCCGGCAGGCCGGCATTGGCCTCGGCCACAGCGGCGGCCAGTTGGGCGTCGCTGCAGTCGGCGCGATGGGGCCAGAGCAGGGCGTGGTTGTGGGGCAGGGCTTCGCCGTAGACGAATGCTTGGGCAATGTCGCCGCCCTGGGTCAGTTCGGCCTCGACCCAATCCGGGTTGACGTTGCGCCCGTAACTGGTGACGAACTGGTGTTTCTTGCGCCCCTTGAGGTACAGAAAACCATCTTCGTCGAAGGCCCCCAGATCACCACTGGGCCACCAGGTGTCGGGCTGTTCGGTCTGGCCGAGGTAACCGAGCAGGGTCGAGCCTTTGATCAGCACTTCACCATCCTCGGCCAGGCGGATATCCACATGGGGCAGGGGCCTTCCGACGCTGCCCGGGCGCTGCGCCTGCGGCACGTTGAGGCTGACCACCGAGGCGCACTCCGACAGCCCGTAGCCTTCGAAAACCGGCATGCCCAACTGCTGGGCACGCTGCAACAAGGCCTTGGACACACGGGCGCCGCCCACGGCGGCAAAGCGCAAGCCCCGGGGGCTGAAAGCCTTTTGCTCGGCGGCGATGACCAGCATCAGCAGCAGTTGCGGCACCAGGATCAGGCTGTGGGGTTGGCGCGCGGCCAGGCAACCGAGCAATTGCGCCGCATCCACCGCACTGGCGCCCTGAATACCCAGGCTTTTTTGGCTCGGCACACTCAAGGTGGCGCCGGCATACAACGCGGCGTAGCAGCCCAGGTTCTCCAGCAGAATCGCCAGGGGCAGCAGCGCCAGGTGATGGCGCGGTTCATTGACGTGACTGGCCTGGTACAGCTCGCGGGCTACCCGCAGCAGGCTCTCGCCACTCAGGCATACGCCTTTGGGCGCGCCGGTGGTGCCGGAGGTGAAGGTGACTTTGGCGGTGCCCAGGGGCATTGAGGGTCGCCCGTCGAAATGCCGGCACCAGAAATCGCCGACCTTGTGGTAGCCCAGACCCTCCAGCTCCTGGCTCAGATAGGGTTCGGCGATGACCCGCTCGGCGTGGCTTTGCTCCAGGCAGTGGGCACGCTGAGCCGCGCTGAAGAACGGTGGCAACGTCAGGCAGGTCAGGCCCTCGAACAGCACCGCCAGGTCCCAGAGCATGGCATCGACGCCATTGTCCAAGGCCAGCGCCACGACCTGTACGCCCTCATCGCGCAGACGTTCGCGCCGATAGGCCACCTCGGCGAACAACGTGGCGTAGTCCATTTTCAGTGAGTCGCCCCACAAAGCGATGGCACCGTCGTTACGTTCGGCATGGCCACGCAGCACGGCGTGGAATCGCAGGGTTTCAGGCGACATGGCAAGTGTCCTCAAGGGTGGTAGGCAGGCCCAAGCGCGAAAACAGGCCCATGTTGCGCAAATGCGTGAAGCCGGCGCGGATATTGCCCACATGCACCCACGGCTGGCTTTCGTAATAACGGCCCCAGTTAAGGCGCTCATCGCCCAAGCGTTGCGGGTCGGCGGCACACAGGGTCACGGGCTTGAGCCCAAGGCGATGGAAGCTGTTGACCAGCCCCGCGTTGCCGGTAAAGGCCACCCACTCCAGCCCCCCCATGGCCAATAACCAAGTGATGGCAATGATGCTCAGGCGTGCACTGCCGTTATCACTGGCGGCCAGGTTGCCGACCTCGGCGATGGCGCGCCGCTCCACTGGCTGGCCGGCAGCGGCGCAGACCAAGGCCTCGATCGGATGATCCAGGTAGTGCTCCAAAAACAGCGCTTCGCTGCGGGCCAGGCGTACCCCGGCGACGGCGCACAACTCGCCGTCGGCCTGGCTGACGCCAAACAATTGCGGCATGAAGTGGCGGATGTCTGCGCCATGGGCCAGGCGAAAGCGCTGCTGGATGAACGCTTCGAAGACCGGGCGCCGAGGGTCGTCGGGCAGGGCGCGGCTCAGGTGCAGCGGGGCGCTGTCGGCGTGGCCGAACAGCAGGGGCAACGGGATGTTCCAGTTGAAATCGGGCATTTGGCGGTTCGCCTCCCACGTCAAGTTGGGAGGAGTATCAGCAGCCTTTCTTAACGAAGTCTGAAGGTGGGCGTAAACATCGTCGTTCGGTCTTCAGACTGGCTTAAGACTGCCAGGGCAGGGTGGCGCGGACTTTCCAGGCCGGCCTCGGCCAACACTTCCTCAAAGGCGACTTTTCCATGAACCAATATTGGGTAACGCAGCGCTACGCCCGGTTATCGATGACCCTGCACTGGCTGATGCTGGCGCTGTTTGTCGGTGTCTATGCCTGCATCGAAATCAAAGGCCTGCTGCCTCGCGGCAGTGTGGCGAGGAGCTTCATGGCGGGCACTCATGGGCTGCTGGGGATGGGTATTTTCCTGTTGGTGTGGGTGCGCTTGCTCGGGCGTCTGGCTCCTCGTCCGGCCATCGTGCCGCGGCCTCCCATCTGGCAAACGGCGTTGGCGCACCTGATGCACCTGGCCCTGTATGGCTTGATGATCGTGACGCCGCTGCTGGCCTGGCTGATGCTTAGCGCCGGGGGCAAAACCCTGCCGTACTTCGAGTGGTCCTTGCCCGCCCTGGTGGCGATGGACCCGGACCAAGCCAAGGTGTTCAAGCACTGGCATGAGTGGCTGGGCAATGCCGGTTATTGGCTGATCGGCCTGCATGCGGCCGCCGGGCTGTTCCATCACTACTGGGTGCGCGACAACACGCTGATACGCATGCTGCCTAAATCGCGTAATCGCTGAAGTTGCGACAAATCAGCTTGATGAAACGTTTCTTCTAGCGACAAATGGCGCACGCAAGCGCTTGCGTAAGTAAATGTATCTGATTAGAGTCGGTGCCAATCGGCTCTGATCCAAAGGGGGCCGAACGACAAAAATAATAAAACCAGGAGCTCAGACATGAGCCTTGAACCCTTGCTGGAGATGCAGGGCATCAGCAAAACCTTCAACGGTTTGCGCGTGCTCAAAAATGTCGGCCTGAAGGTTTACCCCGGCGAAATCCACGCCTTGATGGGGGAGAACGGCGCCGGCAAATCCACTTTGATGAAAATCCTCTCCGGCGCTTATCAGGCCGATCCCGGCGGTGAAATCCGCATCGGCGGCGAGCCCATCGCCACGTTCAATCCCGCCACCGCCAAAGCCCTCGGCATCGCCGTGATCTACCAGGAACTGAGCCTGTGCCCGAACCTGAGCGTGGCTGAGAACATTTACCTGGGCCGTGAACTACGGCGTGGTTGGACCATTGACCGCGCCGGCATGCAGGACGGCTGCGTCGAGGTGCTGCAACGCCTGGGCGCCGAATTCACCCCGGCCACGCGGGTCAGCAGCCTGTCGATTGCCGAGCGCCAACTGGTGGAGATCGCCCGCGCTTTGCATGCCCACGCCAAGATCCTGGTGATGGACGAGCCCACCACGCCGCTGTCGTCCCGCGAAACGGATCGCCTGTTCGCGTTGATCAAACAGCTGCGCAGCCAAGGCCTGGCGATCATCTATATCAGCCACCGCATGGCCGAGATCTACGAGCTGTCGGACCGTGTATCGGTGCTGCGCGACGGCCAGTACATCGGCGAACTGACCCGCGAGGCGCTGTCGGCCGAGGTGCTGGTGAAAATGATGGTGGGCCGCGACTTGTCAGGGTTCTATAAAAAGGACCACGCGGCGTACGACCCCGGCGCCGTGGTGATGCGCGTGCGCGACATGGCCGACGGCAAACGCGTGCGCCAGTGCAGTTTCGACCTGCATGCCGGTGAGGTGCTGGGCATTGCCGGGCTGGTGGGGGCAGGGCGCACCGAGCTGGCGCGCCTGATCTTCGCCGCCGACCCGCGCACCAGCGGCACCCTGGAAGTGGTGGGCAAGACCGTCACCCAACTGCGCACCCCGGCGGACGCGATTCGTGCCGGCGTGGTGTACCTCACCGAAGACCGCAAGGCCCAGGGCCTGTTCCTCGACATGAGCGTGGCCGACAACATCAACGTCTGCGCCTGTGTGCCGGATGCCCGCGCCGGTGGTGTGCTCGACCGGGCGCACGCCGCGCAACGCTCGAATGACGCGATCAAGTCGCTGTCGATCCGCGTGGCGTCGGGCAAGGTCAACGTCGGCGCGTTATCCGGTGGCAACCAGCAGAAAGTCCTGCTGGCGCGCTTGCTGGAGGTCAAGCCCCATGTGCTGATCCTCGACGAACCCACCCGTGGCGTGGACATCGGCTCCAAATCCGAGATCTACCGCATCATCAATCAGCTGGCGCTGGCCGGGGTGGGCATTGTGGTGATTTCCAGCGAGCTGCCGGAAATCATCGGCACCTGCGACCGCGTGCTGATCATGCGCGAAGGCCAATTGGTGGCCGAAGTCGGCGGGGCTTCCGGCCACGCTATTTCCCAGGAACGTATTATCGACCTCGCCACCGGTGGCGATCAGGTGGCTGCCCATGGCTGACTCAAACAACACAATGACCCTCACACCCATAGGCAAAGCCGAACGCGCCCGCGAGCTGATGCGCACGGTCGGCATGTTGCCGGTGCTGGTGTTGCTGCTGGTGGGCTTTGCCCTGGCCAGTGAAAACTTCCTGACCTTGCAGAACCTGTCGATCATCACCCAGCAAGCCTCGGTGAACGTGGTGTTGGCGGCGGGCATGACCTTTGTGATTCTCACTGCCGGCATCGACCTGTCGGTGGGCGCGATCCTGGCGGCGTCGGCGGTGGTGGCGTTGCAGGCGTCGATGTCGCCGCAATTCGGTATGTTCGGGATCGCCGCCGGTATCGGCTTCGGGCTGTTACTCGGGCTGGTCAACGGTGGGCTGATCGCCTTTATGCGCCTGCCGCCGTTTATCGTCACCCTCGGCGCGCTCACTGCCATGCGTGGGCTGGCGCGGCTATTGGCCGACGACAAGACGGTGTTCAACCCGGATCTGCCGTTTGCGTTTATCGGTAACGACTCGATCCTTGGCGTGCCATGGCTGGTGGTGATTGCCGTGGCGGTGGTGGCGCTGTCGTGGTTTATCCTGCGCCGCACGGTGATGGGCGTGCAGATCTATTCGGTGGGCGGCAACCCAGAAGCGGCGCGGCTGTCGGGGATCAAGGTGTGGAAGGTGCTGTTGTTCGTCTACGCCATGTCCGGTGCGCTGGCCGGGCTGGGCGCGGTGATGAGCGCTTCGCGCCTGTTTGCCGCCAACGGCCTGCAACTCGGGCAATCCTACGAGCTGGATGCGATTGCCGCGGTGATCCTTGGCGGCACCAGCTTTACCGGCGGCGTCGGCACCATCGGTGGCACGCTGATCGGCGCGCTGATCATTGCCGTGCTCACCAATGGCCTGGTGCTGCTGGGGGTGTCGGATATCTGGCAATACATCATCAAAGGCATCGTGATCATTGGCGCGGTGGCACTGGACCGTTATCGCCAGTCCGGCGCGCGCACCTGATTTATCTCCTACAACAATCACAAGAGAGAAGCGCATGAACCTTAAACGCATCGTTCCCGTCATCGCCCTGGCCGCCCTGATGTCCCAGGCAGTACAGGCCCGTGAACTCAAAGCGCTGGGCATCAGCATGGGCTCGCTGGGCAACCCGTATTTCGTAACCCTGGCCGACGGTGCCACGGCGCGCGCCAAGGCGTTGAACCCCGACGTCAAGGTGACCTCGGTGTCCGCCGACTATGACCTGAGCAAACAGTTTTCCCAGATCGACAACTTCATCTCGTCCAAGGTCGACTTGATACTGCTCAACGCCGTCGACCCCTCGGCCATGGCCTCGGCGATCAAGAAAGCCCGCGACGCCGGCATCGTCGTAGTCGCCGTGGATGTGGACGCCAAGGGCGTGAACGCCACCGTACAGACCGACAACGTCGAAGCCGGCAAGCTGGCCTGCCAATACCTGGTGGACAAGCTCTCGGGCAAAGGCAATGTGATTATCCAGAATGGCCCGCAGGTCACCGCCGTGACCGACCGCGTCAAGGGCTGCAAAGCCGCATTGGCCGGCGCGCCGGACATCAAGGTGCTGTCCGACGATCAGGACGGTAAAGGTTCGCGCGAAGGCGGGCTGAACGTGATGCAGGGCTATCTCACCCGTTTCCCGAAAATCGACGGCCTGTTCGCGATCAACGACCCCCAAGCCATCGGTAGCGACCTGGCAGCCAAGCAGCTCAAGCGCAGCGGCATCATCATCACCTCGGTGGATGGCGCGCCGGACATCGAAAATGCACTGAAGAGCGATACGCAGATCCAGGCCTCCGCCAGCCAGGACCCGTGGGCCATGGCCCAGACCGCCGTGGATGTAGGCAATGACATTCTCAACGACAAAGCCCCGGCCGACGCGGTGACGTTGCTCACGCCGAAACTGATCACCCGCGACAATGTCGGCAGCTACAGCGGCTGGTCGAGCAAACACTGAGTCCGTCAGAGGAACCGTGCCATGGTCACCATGGACGATGTGGCAAGCCGCGCCGGGGTGTCGACTTCAACCGTTTCCCATGTGGTGAACGGCACCCGTAAAGTCAGCGCGGCGACGGTGCTGGCGGTGCAGCGTGCGATCCAGGATCTGGGTTATATCCCCAACACCCTGGCGCGCTCGCTGGCCCGTTCCAGCACCAGCACCATTGGCGTGGCGATTTCGGCGCTGTCCAATCACTACTTCAGCGAGACCGTGCACGCGATTGAAACCGAGTGCGCCAAGCACGGCTACATGATGCTGTTTGTCGACACCCATGATGACCCGCAGCAAGAGTTGCGGGTAGTGACGGCGCTGCATCATCGGCGTGTCGACGGTATTGTGCTGGCGCCGTCGAATGGGTCCCTGGCCCTGGAGTACCTGCGTGCCAACCAGATTCCGGCGGTGCTGGTGGATCGGATGATGAGCGCGCAATTTGATCAGGTCGGGGTGGAAAACGCGCGGTCCACGCAAACCTTGATCGAACACCTGATAAGCCACGGACACAGCCGTATCGGCTTTATCGCCGGGCGTGCGGGGTTCAGTACCACGGATGAGCGGGTGGCCGGCTACACGGCGGCGTTGCAGGCGGCGGGGTTGGCCGTTGATCCGCAGCTGTTGGTCAACGGCGGTTCCAGTACCGAGCCGGCTCGTCAGGCCACGGTGCAATTGTTGGGCCTGGAGTCGCCACCGACGGCGATTATGGCCGGTAATAACTTGATGACCCTGGGCGCGATGCACGCTCTGCGTGATGCGTACCTGGAGGTCCCGGCGCAGATGGCGTTGGTGGGGTTTGATGATTTTGATTGGGCAGACTTTTTCGTGCCGCGACTGACCCTGATCGCCCAGCCTGTGCAGGCGTTGGGTGCCCAGGCGGTCAATCTACTGCTGCAACGCATGGCGTCGCCCGCTGCGCCCACCCAGTGTGTGCGCCTGGCACCAACCCTGCGAATACGCAATTCCTGTGGCTGCCACTGATTGGAATCACATACGTATGAACAGTCCGGTTTCCTTGGGCATCGATCTCGGCACCTCTGAACTCAAAGCCATCCTGATGGACCTCGACGGCAACGTCCTGGCCCATGCCGGCGTGCGCCTGAGCGTTTCACGACGCCACAGCGGCTGGTCAGAACAGGCGCCGCAGGATTGGTGGCAAGCCTGTGTGCAGGCGCTGGGCCAGCTGCGCAGCCATCCGGCCTATACCGATGTGGCCTGTATCGGCCTGTCCGGGCAGATGCACGGCGCGGTGCTGTTGGGTGCGGACGACCGGGTGCTGTATCCGGCCATCCTGTGGGATGACTCCCGCGCCGTGGCCGAGGCAGAACGCCTGGGCGTAGATTTCGCCGATGTCACCGGCAGCCTGCCGATGGCCGGGCTTACCGCGCCGAAGTTGCTGTGGCTGCAGGAGCATGAACCAGAGGTGTTCAAGGCCATCGACTGCGTGTTGTCGCCCAAGGATTACCTGCGGTTGTGTCTGACTGGCGAGCGCATCAGCGAGATGTCCGACGCCGCCGGTACGCTGTGGCTGGATGTGGCCCGGCGCGAGTGGTTCATGCCGATGCTGCGCGCCACCGGCCTGGCGCCGTGGCAGATGCCTCGACTGGTTGAAGGCGGCGCGCCAAGCGCGCGGTTGACCGCGACGCAGCTGGGACTGTCGCCCGAGGTGGTGATTGCCGGCGGTGGCGGCGATAACCCGGTGGCAGCGGTGGGCATCGGTGCGGTCCATGCCGGGGACGGTTTCATCACCTTGGGCACCAGCGCGGCGATTGTGGCGATCACTGACCACGCCGCCGGCAACCCGGCCAGCGCGGTACATAGCTTCTGCCATGCGCTACCGGATCGCTGGTACACCATGGGCGCCATGCTCGCCGGTGCCAGTTGCTTACGTTGGGTCACGCGGTTGACCGGGATGGCGGATGAGCAAACCTTGCTAGCGCAGGTCCAGGCGCAATTACCGATCGAACAGGCCGTGCCGCTGCACACGCCGTTGTTCCTGCCGTACCTGGCCGGCGAACGCACGCCGCACAACGACCCCTTGTTGCGCGGCGGCTTTATGGGGCTGGGCCATGACTGCACACCGGCGATGCTCGGCTATGCGGTGATGGAGGGCGTCGGCTTCGGCCTGCTGGATGCGCTGCACGCGGTGCAATCGGCCGGTGCACAGGTCGGCGCCTGCGCTTTGGTAGGCGGCGGCGCGCGCAGCGAGTATTGGGCGCAGTTGCTGGCCAACATCCTGCAACGGGAGATCTACACGTTGCACGGCAGTGAACTGAGCGCCTGCATCGGCGCGGCGAAACTCGGGTTCATGGCAGTGGGCGAGGGCGCAGACTTGCTGGGGGCAGGTATGCCAATCAAGGCGCGCTACTTGCCGGATGCGACACAGCGGGATGTGTTGCAAGCACGCTATCGCCAGTTTCAAGGGCTCCTGAGCGCTGCCAAAACGTTGAGCGCCTGACTTTTTGCGGTGAGGGGGCTTGCCCCCCGATAGCGATGCGTCAGTGACAGTTGGGCTGACTGACCACTGAAGCGAGGGCAAGCCCCCCTCCCGCATTGTGGTCTTAAGTGATTTATTGATCCGCCAATGGCGGCAGTCGACGTTTGACCGGGGTTTTCTTGACGATGGCGGTGTTGGTTTCAGCGTAGGCATTGATACGGTCGAGGAGGGTGTCCAGGTGATCCATGGTGCGCACGTGCAGGCGCGCGATAAAGCAATCTTCGCCCGTCACTTTGTCGCACTCGGTGAATTCGGGAATCGCCTGGATCTGACGTTCTACCTCCTGCAATTTGCCCGGCAACGGGCGGATGCGCACGATGGCTTGCAGCAAATAGCCGAAATGTTTAGGGTCGATGGCGACGGTGTAATGAGTGAGCACACCGCGTTCCTCCAGGCGGCGCAAGCGCTCGCCCACGCTGGGGGAGGACAGCCCGGTGATGCCGGCCAAGGCTTTGAGGGACAGGCGTGAATCGTCCATCAAGGCGGTGATCAGCTGCTGGTCGATGGTATCGAGCATAGGTTTTGCCTAATAAATAAAGGTGAACACAGTGTTTTGCCTTTTTCAGGCGCTGGAGCGGCGAATAAGCAGATTGCCATAATTGAGCCTCACTTGAGGAGCTTCAATCATGGAACCATCCATTCGTCGCGGATCGTGGGAAATGATCGCCGCCATGCTTATCTCGGGCACTATTGGCTGGTTTGTGCTGGTGTCGGGCGTGTCGGTGATCGAAGTGGTGTTCTGGCGTTGTTTGTTCGGCGCATTCGCGCTGTTGCTGGTGTGCGCGCTGCTGGGGTACCTGCGCTCGGATCTGCTAAACGGCGCAGCACTCGGCTTAGCCATCATCAGTGGTGTGGCCATTGTCGGAAACTGGTTGCTGCTGTTCGCCTCTTATTCCCGCGCATCGCCATCAGCACGGCGGTGTACAACGTGCAGCCGTTCTTGCTAGTGCTGCTGGCAGCGGTGTTTTTGCGAGAAAGTATCACGCTGCAGAAACTGGTATGGCTGAGCATAGCCTTTGCCGGCATGCTGGCGATTGTCGCCGCCCATGGTGAGCAAACGGACGGTGGTGATTACCTTGCCGGAATTGCCCTGGCCCTGGGGGCAGCGGTTTTGTATGCACTGGCCGCGTTGATCATCAAACACTTGAAAGCGGTGCCGCCACATTTGCTGGCCTTGATCCAGGTGACTACCGGCGCGGTGCTGCTCGCCCCCTTGGTGCCATGGAATAGCATGCCGGTGACGACCACTGCGTGGGCGGCATTGCTCGCCCTTGGCGTGGTGCATACCGGGTTGATGTATGTGTTGTTGTACGGAGCGATTCAAAAGCTGCCGACGGCGCTGACCGGCGCGCTGTCGTTTATCTACCCGATCGCGGCGATCTTCGTCGATTGGATCGCCTTCGGGTATCGTCTGGGCTGGCTGCAATGGCTAGGGGTGGCGGCGATTCTGCTGGCGGCGGCGGGGTTGCAGCGGGGCTGGTGGTGGCCCGGCTCCCGTAGCGTCAGTGCGTGCCCTGATAGATAAGTTTGTCCGGGTTGAAGTGTTCGACCACGCTGCCGGGTTGCGGCAAGCCCAGGATGTGGCCCTTGATCTTGCCCACCACATGCATTTCACACGGCTTGCAGTCGAATTTCAGGGTCAGCACTTCGTCGCCGTGGATCAATTGCATCGGCGCCACCTTGGTCTTCACGCCCGTGACGCCCTTGGCCTGTTTAGGGCACAGGTTGAACGAGAAGCGCAGGCAGTGCTTGGTGATCATCACCGGCACTTCGCCGGTTTCTTCATGGGCTTCGAAGGCCGCGTCGATCAACTTCACCCCGTGGCGGTGGTAGAAGTCGCGGGCTTTCTGATTGTAGACGTTGGCCAAAAACGACAGATGCGCTTCCGGGTACACCGGCGGCGGTGTGGTTTCGGCCTTGCGCCCACCACGGGGGTGCGCCGCGATACGGGCGGCGGTCAGCGCTTCGATGACTTCGCGGCGCAGTGCCTTGAGTTGCGAGTTGGGGATGAAGAACGCCTGCGGCGCATCCAGCTCGATGGCAGTGGCGTGGTATTCGGTGGTGCCCAGTTGGCCGAGCAGGTCGCGCAAGGTATCCAGCGCCTGTTCCGGTTTGTTGGCCACGCCGAACGGGCCGGGCAGGGTGACGCTGGCGCTGATGCCTTCCTCGCTGGTCGCGGTGACGTGCAACTGCTCTTCACGCAAACGCGCGACCCAAGCAAGGCCGATACGGCGCTCGGCCGAGGTCTTGAGCAGCGCCTGCTGCCAGTTATGGTCGAGGTTGCGGTTCAGCGGATGGTTGGGGCGCAGTTGGTGCAGGCCGGCCGGCATTTCATTCGGCTCGACGCGATAGCGGTAGCGCTTCTGGCCGTCTTCCTCGAACTCGCCCTTGGGCTCGGCGATGTTGGCGCGGAACCCCACCACTTCACGCTTGACCAGCACGTTCAGGCCATCGCCATTGGACAGTGGCTCATGGGTAACCACTTGCAGGTCGCGCTTGCCGGCTTTTTCCACCAGACCCACCGGCAGCCCGGTGAAAGTCGGGGTGTCGAAGGCGCCGATGTCGATCTTGCGCTCGCTGACAAAGTAGTCGGTGCTGCCACGGTGGAAGGTTTTTTCCGGGTCGGGCAGGAAGAAATGCGCGGTGCGGCCGCTGGAGGCACGGGCCAGGTCCGGGCGGTCTTCGAGGATGTCGTCCAGGCGCTGACGGTAGTAGGCGGTGATGTTCTTCACATAGCCCATGTCCTTGTAGCGACCTTCGATCTTGAACGAACGCACACCGGCCTCCACCAGCGCGCGCAGGTTGGCGCTCTGGTTGTTGTCTTTCATCGACAGCAGGTGTTTTTCAAAGGCCACGACGCGGCCTTGGTCGTCCTTCAAGGTGTACGGCAGGCGGCACGCCTGGGAGCAATCGCCGCGGTTGGCACTGCGGCCGTTCTGCGCGTGGGAGATATTGCACTGCCCGGAGAACGCCACGCACAGTGCGCCATGAATGAAGAACTCGATGGCGGCATCGGTCTCGTCGGCGATGGTGCGGATTTCCTGCAGGTTCAGCTCACGGGCCAATACCAGTTGGGAGAACCCGGCCTGATCGAGAAACTTGGCGCGGGCCAGGGTGCGGATATCGGTCTGGGTACTGGCATGCAGCTCGATGGGCGGGATATCCAGCTCCATCACCCCCAGGTCCTGCACGATCAGCGCGTCGACACCGGCGTCGTAGAGCTGATGGATCAGCTTGCGCGCCGGCTCCAGCTCGTTGTCATGCAGGATGGTATTGATGGTGGTGAACACCCGGGCGTGGTAGCGGCGGGCGAACTCGACCAGTTGAGCGATATCGCTCACTTCGTTGCACGCGTTGTGGCGCGCGCCGAAGCTGGGGCCGCCAATATAAATGGCGTCGGCGCCGTGCAGGATGGCCTCGCGGGCGATGGCCACATCGCGGGCAGGGCTGAGCAATTCCAGGTGGTGCTTGGGCAAGGACATAGTTTTTTTAGTCAGGCTTGTCACGGTTGAGGCGCGCATTGTAGCCGTGAAATGCCTGACCGGCATCACTTCAAGCCTTGGCCGCCATCGCGGTGACTTCCACGCGCATGCCCTCTACCGCCAGCGCCGCGACGCCAACCGCCGCACGCACGGGCCAGGGCTTGGCGAAAAATCGTTTGTAGACCTCATTGAAGGCCGCGCGATCGGCCATATCCGTCAGATAAATGGTCAGGTGCATCACCCGATCCATGGAACTGCCGGCTTTTTCCAGGGCGACTTTCAGCGCTTGCAGCGTGCATTCGCTTTGCAGGGTGATATCCCCCAGTTCCAGGCTGCCGTCGGCGCGAGTCGGGATCTGGGTCGACACCAGGATACCGTTGAAGCCGACAACGTCGGAAGAAATGGACTCGGCATCCGGGTCCGGAGTGTAAGACAGATCGTGGTTGGCCATGGGCACCTCTGGTGGGCAAAAACACAAAGGCGCCATGGTCCTCGAAATCATTGGCCAGGGCAAACCGAGGGCTATGGCAATACGCTTTTTTGACGCCAGAAAATAAAAATTAAAGCCGCGTAAAGTCGCTAAATCCGGGGCCGATAGCTACTTTAAGAAGCAGGTTCTCCGTACGGCAGAGGGTTCGTCATGTTCAATAACGCATTAAAAACAGAACTGGCGGCCAGGAAGGCCGAAGTCAACGAATACAAAGGGCTGAACGCTGCGTTGGAGCGCTCCATGGCGGTGGTCGAATTCGACCTGAATGGCAAGGTGCTGCGGGCTAACGACAACTTCATGAAAACCATGGGTTATAGCGCCGATCAACTGGCCAACAAATCCCATCGCGACTTCTGCTTGCCCGCACTGACCAACAGCCCAGCCTACAGCGAGTTCTGGGCGGATCTGCGTGCCGGCAAATTTGTCTCGGGGACCTTCAAACGGGTGGGTGCCAACGGCAAAACCGTCTGGTTGGAGGCCAGCTACAACCCGGTGCTGGATGAACGTGGCCAAGTGCTGAAAGTGGTCAAGTATGCCCTGGACGTCACCAGCAAGGTCGAGCAGGAAGCCGCAACCCGCAGCAAACTCGCGGCGCTGGACCGTGCCATGGCAGTGATCGAGTTCGATCTGAGTGGCCATGTACTGGACGCCAATCCCAATTTCCTCAATGTCATGGGTTACTCCCTGGCCGAGCTCAAGGGCAAGCACCACCGCATGTTTTGCGAGCCGAGCCTGGTCAACAGTGGCGAATACGCCGACTTCTGGCGCCGCTTGAACAACGGCGAATTCTTCACCGGGCAATTCAAGCGCATCGGCAAACATGGCCGCACGGTGTGGCTGGAAGCCAGTTACAACCCGGTGTATGACCTGGACGGCACGCTGCTGAAAATCGTCAAGTTCGCCAGCGATATCACCGAGCGCGTGGAAAAATTCGAGGAAGACTCGCGCGGCGCCTCGCGTGCCTACCATATCTCTTCGGAAACCGAGCGGTTTGCCGAACACGGCACTCAGGTTATCCACGACACCGCCACGGAAATGCGCCGGATTGCCGAAAACATCGGCGCCTCTGCGCGATTGGTGGGGCAGTTGGGTGACCGTTCGGAGCAGATTACCGCCATCGTCAATACCATCCGCGGCATTGCCGACCAGACCAACCTATTGGCCCTCAACGCGGCCATCGAAGCGGCCCGCGCCGGTGACCAGGGGCGCGGCTTTGCGGTGGTGGCCGACGAGGTTCGCCAGTTGGCCGGTCGCACCAGCCGTTCCACGGCGGAAATCGCCGAGATGATCGGCATGATCCTGTCGGAAACCCGCGACGCGGTGAGCAGCATGAATGCCACCCAGGAAGGCGCGCAGCGTGGCGTCAACCTGGCGGATCAGGCGGGTTCGGTGATTCTGCAGATACGCACCAGCACCAGCGATGCCGTGAAGGCGGTGAGCATGTTTGCGTCGAAGCTGGATGAATCGGAAGTGATTCCGAAAACTGCGGTGGGCTGGGTTGGCTGACCGAGGGGCAGACCCGCGTGGGAGGAGGGGGCAGCCCCCTCGATCCACGGGGGTAGTTACTCTTTTACGTCCATGAATTCTTTGGCCCAGGCTACGTAGCTCTCGGGCAACGTATAGGTGTGGGTCAACTCGGTGGCACTGAGGTTCGAAGTGCTGTGGGTCAGTTGGCGTTGGGCGCGCAGGCTGTCGTAGGTCGCCTTGATCGCCGCGAAGTACGCGCCATGGCCGGCCACAATGACCCGCACACCCAGGCTGGCCAGGCGTTGCGCGTCGTTGAGTTTGGGATTGCCGTAGGTCACCAGCATCAACGGCACCGTGAGGTCTTCCGCAATTTTCTCCAAGTGCTCGAAGTCGCTGACGCCCACCATGCAGATGCCATCGGCACCGGCTTTCTGATAGGCCAGGGTGCGTTCGATCACCGCTTCGGTCGGTAATACGCCGGCGTTGGTGCGGGCAATGATCGACAGCTCTGGGTCAACCCGCGCTTCCAGCGCCGCGCGAACTTTACCGATACCTTCGTCTATGGAAATTAAATCCGTGGACTTGCGCCCGAATTGCGCCGGCAGCAGCGTGTCTTCGATGGTCAGTGCTGCAACGCCGGCACGTTCCAGTTCTTCAACGGTGCGCATCACATTCAGCGCATTGCCGTAACCGTGATCGGCATCGGCAATAAAGGGCAACTGCGCGACACGACCGATGCGGGTGGCTTGCTCAACGAACTCACTCAGCGTGATCAACGCAAAATCGGGGGCCGCCAGAACCTGCAACGAAGCCACGGAGCCGCCCAGGATACCGACCTCGAAACCCAGGTCGGCGGCAATCCTTGCCGACATCGGATCAAACACGGAAGCGGTTTCAACGCACGCAGGCGTTGCCAACAATTCACGAAAATTAACGCGCAAGGCTGAGTGGGACTTTTTTGGCATGATCTTTCCTGGTTGGGGCCATTGACGACATACGATCAATGCCTATTGGTAGACGTGTGAGACTACCACGTAGGAAAACGCGGGATTATGACGTTTGAGAATGGGGTATGCGGGAAGCACATAGGGCGGGGTTGATGATTTACATCCAAGACCCTGACACATAATTTAACATAATATACATTATGCGTAATTCGACGTTACATAATCATAGGCGATGCCCGTCACATTTCAACGGGCAAAACCCCTCGCGGTGTCAAACCTGAGCGAACCCGCCATCCACGAACATTTCGCTGCCGGTCATAAAACTGCTTTCGTCCGACGCCAGGAACAATGCGGCCGCTGCCACCTCTTCGGCTTGACCAATACGGCCCAAAGGAATTTGCCCAGTCATGTCGTCAATGATTGCGTCTTTCTGACCGGTGCCGTTCAATGCCAGGTCTAACCCCGGTGTCGAGATCGGTCCAGGAGAAATAACGTTGACGCGAATGCCTGTGCCTTTAAGGTCCAGCGCCCAGCTTCTGGCGAAATTGCGCAGTGCCGCCTTGGTTGCGCTGTAAACGCTGAATGCTGGTGTGCCCATGGTGCCAGTCGTAGAACCGGTGAGCATGATCGAGCCGCCAGCGCTCATCAGTGGCAGCGCGTTTTGCACGGTGAACAGTGTACCTTTGACGTTGATGCCGAATGTGCGGTCGAACGATGCTTCGGTAATTGAACCGATAGGCTCGAAATCACCTAGGCCCGCGTTGGCGAATAGCACATCAATCCGACCCTTAGTCGCCTTGATCTGCGCGAAGATGCGTTCCAGATCATCCAGTTTGGCAATATCACCCTGGATGGCGATGGCGTGCGGGCCGATCAGGTCGAGCGCCTTGTCGAGTTCTTCTTGCCTGCGGCCGACGATAACGACCTGCGCGCCTTCCTGTGCAAAGCGAATCGCGCTCGCCAAGCCTATGCCGCTGTTGCCACCGGTGATCACTGCAATCTTGCCGTTGAGCCTGCTCATGTTGGACTCCAAGTATGTGGAGGCACAACTGTAGATCCAGACTATTCTTTTGAATAGTATGCACCTTTTGGTAAGTACCCTATGGAGTGCCCGAATCATGGCTAATACGTCATTCAACTGCGGCCTTGAAGCTGCGCTCGCCGTGATCGGCGGCAAATGGAAACCGCTGGTGCTCTACAACCTGGCGAAGGATGTCCATCGCTACGGCGAATTGCGCCGCGCCATCGGTGGCGTGACCGATAAAGTGTTGATTCAGCAACTCAAGGAATTGGAGCGCGACGAGATCATCGTGCGAATCGATTTTCAGGAGATCCCGCCGAAGGTGGAGTACTCGCTGACACCGTTTGGCGAATCCTTGGCCACTGCATTGGGCACCTTATGTGCCTGGGGCACCGAACATATGCAGACGGTGGAACGTATCAGCCAGCGCCGTGCGGCCGCCCTCGCCCAGTCTTGAGCCCCCTCTTCTGGCATCCAACTCAACTAAATGACTATTTAGTTGAGTTAAATCAATAGCTTACGAAATCAAAGCTGAAACCGATCCACCGACTGCGACAGCTTGCCAGCCAGGTTCGACAGCTCGTCCGTGGTCGACGCTGTTTGGCCTATCACACGACTGTTGTTCTCCGACATCCCGGCAATCATCTCCACCTGATGGGAGATTTCATTGCTGGCCAGGCTCTGTTCACTGATGGTGCGCGAAATGTCGTGCACCAGTTCGGTAGTGTTGAGGGTTGCCTGCAGGATCTCGCGAATGGCGCGTTCCACATCGGCGGTGACAGCCATGCCTTTGTCCACTTGAGCGACGCCCTCCTCCATGCTGGTTACCGCTTCCCGGGTGCTTTGCTGGATGCGCCCAACCATGCTGGCAATTTCCTGGGTCGAGGCACTGGTACGCCCCGCGAGGCTGCGCACTTCATCGGCCACCACTGCAAAGCCGCGCCCCTGCTCCCCGGCCCGCGCCGCTTCAATGGCTGCGTTGAGGGCCAGCAGGTTGGTTTGGTCAGCGATGCCTTTGATCACTTGGATGATGCTGTAGATCGCCTCGGATTCCTTGTCCAGGGTGCGGATCACCTGGGCCGATTGCTGGGAGGAACGGGCGATACCGTCCATGTCGCTGACCACCTGGTGTATGACTCGCCCACCGTCCTTGGCCAGGGCTTCGGCCTGGTTGGCCATTTCCAGTGCGTGCCCGGCGTGGCGGGTGATTTCTTCGATACTGGCAGTCATTTCACTGGCGGCAGCGGCCATGGTGCTGGCGGCTGAACTTTGCTGCTGGCTGCTGTTGGCGACTTCATGACAGCCATGACTCAGTTGTTCGGTAACGCCGGTGATGCCGTGTGCGTTGCTGCGCACTACGTCGATCATGCCGCGCAAATCACGCTGCATGGTCGCCAGGCTGCGGATCAGCGAACTGGCTTCGTCTTTGCGATGCGGCTCGACAATGGTTTCGCTCAAGTTGCCCCGGGCGATGCTGGCGGCAATCCGGCTGGCGGTTTGCAGTGGGCCCATGATGCTGAGTATGACCCAACGACCTTGCGCCAGAAGCAGCAGCAAACTGGCAATGAGCACTGCGCCGAGGGTGAAGTTGGCATTGCTGATTGCCTGCTGGGTGCCTGTACCCGTCTGTTGCGTATGACTTTCGATGAGTTCGCTCAGGGACGCCATCTTATCTTCCAACTGACTGAACGCCTTATTGAACGACTCCAACTGCCCGCGTGCGGCTTCGGGATCATCCAGCGCCAGTGTGACAATACTCTCGGCGGCACTGATGTAGGTATCCAAGCTGGGCTTGATATTTTGTAGTTGGGTTTTCAGTGCCTCATCCAAGGGCAACTGGAGATTGTCCGCCAGTACCTTGCGAAAGTTCTCAGCATGCTCTTTCAACGAGCTGTTGACCTCGTCCTTGCTACTGGTGCTCTTACCCAGCCCCACCAACATGGCAGACAACACATCGGCACGCAGAGCGTCGTGCATCATGTCGGCTTCCATATGGTTGCGCAGCACCGTCATGCTGACCTCGTTTTCGCGCACGGCGTCGCTCATCCGAGCGTTCCCCAGATAACTGACCAAGCTCATCAGCATGGCAGTCAACAATCCAGTCGCAATCAGCAGCATCAAGCGTAATTTGATCGTCATGCGGGTATCCCTGTGCCTGGAACGCCGGTTGAAAAGCCAACCGCCTGAGCGTCGTTAGTACCGTTATCGGCATCTTGTCCCTGTTATTGAAGCCTAAGTTTGCGGATCTGCGCGGATCCCTTAAGCTGAGCGGCCTTTGCTTGGCCCGGAATTGCTCCATGTCTCGACGTATTGCCCATCTCGCCCTGCTGCTGGGGTTGATCACCGCCATCGGCCCCTTCGCCATCGACAGTTACCTCCCTGCCTTGCCCACCCTGGGCGCGAGCCTGCACGCATCACCGGCGGCGGTGCAGATGAGCCTGACGGTGTTCTTTATCGTGATCGGCGTGTGCCAGCTGTTTTACGGGCCGATCAGCGATGTATTCGGGCGCAAGCCGCCGATTTATGCCGGGTTGGTGATTTTCGCGGTGGGCAGCATCGGTTGCGCATTGGCGCCGACCATTGAAGTGCTGATTGCCTTTCGCGCAATGCAGGCGTTCGGGGCCTGCGCCGGCATGGTGGTGCCCCGCGCCATTGTGCGCGACCTGTACACCGGCCATGAAGCCGCGCGGCTGATGTCCCTGCTGATGCTGGTGATGAGTGTTTCGCCGATTCTCGCGCCGTTGGCCGGCAGCCTGGTAATTTCCCTGTGGAGCTGGCGCGAAGTGTTTGCCGTGCTGGCGGTGGTGGCTGTGCTGTGCCTGGTGATGACTGTCGTGCAATTGCCCGAGACTCACCCGGCGGAGCGCCGCCTGGGTAAAACCCTGGGCGGCGCCTTCAGCAGCTACGGCGGTTTGCTGCGTGACCCGGTGTTCATGGGGTTGTCGTTGGTGTGCGGCTTCGGGCTGGCCACGTTTTTCGTGTTTATCGGCAGCGCGCCGTTCGTGTACATCGAGCACTTCGGCCTGACGCCGACCCAATTCAGCCTGGCATTCGCCCTCAACGCCGCGTCGTTTTTCGCCATGAGCCAACTGACTGCGCGCCTCAGCGCGCGTTTTGGCCTGGCGCCGCTGATTCGCGGTTCGGTGATCGGTGTGGCGGTGGTGATGAGCCTGCTGGCAATCACCACGCTGTGGTCCGGCAACCTGGCCTTGATGATGTCGCTGCTGTTTATCGGCTTTGGTTTTCTCGGCCTGCTATTGCCGGCGGCCGGCGTGCTGTCCATGGAGGACCACGGTGCCGTAGCGGGTTCTGCCTCGGCATTGCTCGGCGCGATTCAAATGATCACCGGCGCGGTGTGCATGAGCCTGGTCGGTGTGTTCGCCGACCACACGCCAGCGCCGATGCTGGTGGGGATTGCACTGTGCGCCGTCGCGGCACTCCTCACGGTGCTGTGGACCTTACGCCGCTTGCCAGCGCATTTGGCGAGCGCCCCGCCCTCCTCCTGACAGGCACCATTCGTCGGGCTTGACCGGCATCCATTACAACTATCGGTGGGCCGAAAAACACTAACTCCATAGCTGTTTCACACACCTATGGAGACCGACAATGACTGATTACCCACGCCCGCCGTTCGCCCCGCAAGCCCAAAGCGTTCCGGGTACCCAGAAAAAAATGGATCCGTACCCGGACTGTGGCGAACAGAGCTACAAGGGCTCCGGCCGCCTGGCCAACAAAATTGCCCTGATCACCGGCGCCGACAGCGGCATCGGCCGCGCAGTCGCCATCGCGTTTGCCCGTGAAGGCGCCGACGTGGCCATCGCCTATCTGGATGAGCACGAAGACGCTCAGGAGACCGCGCGTTGGGTCGAAGAAGCCGGCCGTCAGTGCCTGCTGCTGCCCGGCGATATTGCGCAAAAAGCCACCTGCCAGGCGCTGGTGGACAAGACCGTTGAACAGTTCGGCCGTATCGACGTGCTGGTCAATAACGCCGCGTTCCAGATGAGCCATGAAACCCTCGAAGAAATCGAGGATGAAGAATGGGTCAAGACCTTCGATATCAACATCACCGCCATGTTTCGCATCTGCAAGGCGGCTTTGCCGCACATGAAGGCCGGCAGCTCGATTATCAACACCACATCGGTCAATTCCGACATGCCCAAGCCGACATTATTGCCCTACGCCGCCACCAAAGGCGCCATCGCCAACTTCACCGGGGGCCTGGCCCAGATGCTCGGCAGCAAGGGGATTCGTGTCAACAGCGTCGCCCCTGGCCCGATCTGGACGCCGCTGATCGTGGCCACCATGACCGACGAGGATGTGCAGAACTTCGGCAGCGAAACCCCGCTGGGCCGCCCCGGGCAACCGGTGGAAGTGGCGCCGATCTATGTATTGCTGGCCTCGGACGAAGCCAGCTACATCTCCGGCTCGCGTTACGCCGTCACCGGCGGCAAGCCGATCCTCTGACCGTTCTACAAATCGAACCGATCCACTGCCCGCCGCCGCTCATTGTCGTCGCGAACGTCATAGCTGGCGGTGGTCTGGATATTGGTGTGGTGCGCCAGTTTCTGCGCAATCGACAGGTCATGCTCCTCGATCACCCGGGTGATGAACGAGCGGCGGAAGTCATGGGGCATGATCTTCACGCCGACTTGTTCGCCGCGTTGGCGGGCGATGTAGTAAATCGCGTGTTTGGTGATGCGTTCCCGGGTGATATGACTGCCACGGCGGATGCGGTTAAACAGAAAACTGTCATCCTCCTCGCCCTCCTTGAGCTGTTCACGACGAAACGCCAGCCACGCCTGCAGTTTGGCAAAGGCCCAATCCGGCGCGTATTTGACCAGTTCCTTATTGCCCTTGCCGATGACCCGCAGGC
This sequence comes from Pseudomonas rhodesiae, assembly GCF_013285305.1. Lineage (NCBI taxonomy): Bacteria > Pseudomonadati > Pseudomonadota > Gammaproteobacteria > Pseudomonadales > Pseudomonadaceae > Pseudomonas > Pseudomonas rhodesiae. The sequence continues at coordinate 3,088,860 of NZ_CP054205.1, forward strand.
TGCGTTCGGCGAAGTCGACCTGCGCGAGGTCGAGGTTGACCGACTCCGATTTGCGCATGCCTGAGCCGTAGAGAATGCCGATCACCGCGGCATCACGCAGGCCCTGGGGACGCGGATCGGCGGCGCAGGCTTCCATCATTTCGCGGATCAACGTGCGGCGCAGATTGCGCCCCTGACCAAGGCGCGTGCCGGCGGATGCTTTGACCGTGCGCATCTTCAGCAGGTGTTCCTGAGTGATCAGGCTCATGCGCCAGGCTTCATTCATCACCCCACGTACGGCATTAACGTACAGCGATGAGGTGTTGGGTGCGTAACCGTCTTCGCGCAGCGCCGCCACCAGGGCGATGACATGTTCGGGCTGCAGCAGGTGCCAGTCGATCTCTTCAAGATTGATGTCTTCGTAGCCCAGGCGGTCGGCGGCGTCTTGCAGCACATAGCGCATGGTCAATTGGCTGGAAGGTGCCAGGCGGGTGAGGTAAAGGGTCAGGGGGTTGCGCAGAAACTCAGTCAATGTAATTCAGCCTTTGGATTAAATACCCCGATCAACTCATTGTTTCATCGAGGTATTTAGTGAATTGGCAAGGGCCGAGTCTAGCGCATGACCGGCCCTGGCACAAAATCACGGGGCGGTTTCTTCGTCCTCGGTGGGTTCCTGGGGCTGGGTCTGGGCCTGGCTCCATTCGGCGTCCTGTTTCTGCATCAGGGCAAACCAGTGCTGACGCATGAACGGCAAGTACGCCTGCGGTGCCTTGGCGAAATCCTTCTCGTCGCGGTAGCAGCCCGGCAATGGCAGCTCGGTGCCCTGCTCCTTGTACTGACTGACCAGCGCCTGTTGGCCGGCCACGCTACAGTCCTTGGGCAACGGCATGCCGCGCAGCGCGCCAGCCTCTTCATCCCACCAAGCCGCCCCGTAGCGGTCGACGCCGCGCAGGCGGTACTTCTCGGATTTGCCCACATGCATGATCAGCTTGAATTCATTGGGGCTGACGTCGCTGGTGCAGGTCAGGGAATATCCGACGACGGTCTGGGTGATGCCATCCCCGTTCAGGTCAGTGACTTTGGTGGCGGTTCGGTCGAAACGCAGGGCCGCATCGAATTGGCAGTGCTGCACATCGTCGTAGAGCATCCACATACGCTTGGGGCGTTTGCCGTCAATCAGGTACTGGGCGGCGTAGACAAATGCAGACTGGGTGCCGTCATCGTCCCGTTCGTTGAGCTGCTCGGCGAGTACCAGCAGGTTTTTGCCCTGGCGGTCGTCCCAGGTGTAGGCCGCGATCTGCTTGCCGCGTACTTCCACGCCTTCGGGCACCTGATCGATGCTGGTCAGCGCCACCCCGTCGTCGGCCCGCACCATGGAAATACAGGCCACGCCCAACAACAACCCCATCAATACCGGCCGCAACTGGCCGCGTAAAAGCTGCACGCTATTCATCCGTCTGCCCTGGCAATAGATGGCTTACTTTACCGGCACTTGAGCGCCAATGCAGAGAAGATTCTTCATGTGGCGCTGAACTGCCCATTGTGCCGTTGAGGGTGGAACCAAGGCCTTTGAAAATCGCTCCTATTCAACCGCCTAATAGAACCCGGACGCCCCTGGGTGGCTTAGCTGAACCCTGGCTGTCTACCTGTCAAATAAACGAGTTTTTCATCCGGCTTTCATATTCGTTCCACATTTTTACGCTTAATCTTAATTGCACAACTTCATAGCAATCCGCGTTTTACCGGCTAACCTGTTGATTACGTTTCATCTTTAGCTGCGCATTAACGCGCGCTCGCCTTTGTTTTGCTGCTGCTTTAACGCTCCAAGCTGCGCTAACCCCCGAGGTCATGAATCTTTGAAACCCTACCCTATTCATTGCGTGTCGATCGTTATCCCGGTCTACAACGAACAAGACAGCCTGCCTGAGTTGTTGCGTCGTACCACGGCAGCCTGCAAACAGTTGGCCTACGAATACGAAATCATCCTGGTGGATGACGGTAGCCGCGACAATTCCGCTCAATTGCTCGAAGACGCCGCCGCAGAGGATGGCAGCAACGTGGTTGCGGTGATCCTCAACCGTAACTACGGGCAGCATGCGGCGATCATGGCCGGTTTCGAGCAGTGCCGGGGCGAGGTAGTGATCACCCTGGACGCCGACCTGCAGAACCCGCCGGAAGAAATCCCGCGCCTGGTTGAACAAGCCGCCCTGGGCTACGACGTGGTCGCCACCGTGCGCAATAACCGTCAGGACTCCGCCTTCCGCCGCTGGCCATCGCGGCTGATCAACCTCGCGGTACAGCGCTCCACCGGCGTGGCCATGACCGACTACGGCTGCATGCTGCGCGCCTACCGCCGCACCATCGTCGACGCCATGCTCGCCTGCCGCGAGCGCAGTACCTTCATCCCGATCCTGGCCAACGGTTTTGCCCGCCACACCACTGAGATTCTGGTGCACCACGCCGAGCGTGAACACGGCGAATCCAAATACAGCGCCATGCGCCTGATCAGCCTGATGTTCGATCTGCTGACCTGCATGACCACCACCCCATTGCGCCTGCTGTCCATCGTCGGCTTCAGCTTGGCGGCGCTGGGCATGCTGTTTGCCTTTGCGTTGATCATCCTGCGCTTGGCCTTCGGCGCGCAGTGGGCCGGCGACGGCATGTTCGTGCTGTTCGCGGTGCTGTTCGTGTTCACCGGGGGCCAGTTCATCGGCATGGGCCTGTTGGGTGAATACCTGGGCCGCATGTACAGCGATGTGCGCGCCCGCCCGCGTTTCTTCATTGAAAAAGTGCTGCGCAACCAACCGGCGGCACCGGTGCCTGTGGTCGTCGTCGACGGCCTGGCGTCTTCCCATACTTCTACTTCTCCCGATCAGGTTCAGTCATGAGTTCAAAAGCCGTTGTATTTGCGTACCACGATATTGGATGTGCAGGCATCGAAGCGCTGCTCAATGCCGGTTACGACATCGCTGCCGTGTTCACCCATGCCGATGATCCCAAGGAAAACAATTTCTACGGCTCCGTGGCCCAGTTGTGCGCGCGCAACGGCATCCCCGTGCACGCGCCGGAAGACGCCAACCACCCGCTGTGGGTGGAGCGCATCGCCAAACTCAAACCCGACTACCTCTTCTCGTTCTACTACCGCAACCTGCTGAGCGAAGCCCTGCTGGGCACTGCCAGTAAAGGCGCGTTCAACCTGCACGGTTCGTTGCTGCCTAAATACCGCGGCCGCGCGCCGGCCAACTGGGTGCTGGTCAATGGCGAAACCGAAACCGGCGTGACCCTGCACCGCATGGTCAAACGTGCTGATGCCGGCGCGATCCTGGCTCAGCAAAAAGTCACTATCGAGCGCAGCGACACCGGCCTGACCCTGCACGCCAAACTGCGTGACGCGGCCACCACTCTTCTGCGTGACGCCCTGCCGCAACTGGCTGCGGGCAAGCTCACGGAAACCGCTCAGGACGACAGCCAGGCCACCTATTTCGGGCGCCGCACGGCCGCCGACGGCAAACTGGAGTGGAAAAAACCGGCTGAAGAACTGTTCAACCTGGTGCGCGCGGTCACCCAACCCTACCCTGGCGCCTTCTGCGCCGTGGGCGAGCACAAGCTCATCGTGTGGCAGGCCGAAGTGGTCAAGGGCAACGATGGCCTTGCGCCGGGCCGGGTGATCAGCGTCAATCCGCTGCGCATCGCCTGCGGTGAAGACTCCCTGGTGATCACGTTCGGTCAGCGTAACGACAACGGTCTATACCAGGCCGGCCCGTCCCTGGCCGACGAACTGGGCCTGGTGGACGGCTCCGTGCTGCGCGGCGCCGAATCCGGCCGTAAGCCACGCCGCACCCGCGTGCTGATCCTGGGGGTGAACGGCTTTATTGGTAACCACCTGTCCGAACGCCTGCTGCGTGACGACCGTTACGAAGTCTACGGCCTGGACATCGGCTCCGACGCCATTGAGCGCCTGCGCAGCCACCCCAACTTCCATTATGTGGAAGGCGATATCAGCATCCACACCGAGTGGATCGAGTACCACATCAAGAAGTGCGACGTGGTCCTGCCGCTGGTGGCCATCGCCACGCCAATCGAATACACCCGCAACCCGCTGCGCGTGTTCGAGCTGGACTTCGAAGAAAACCTCAAGCTGGTGCGCTACTGCGTCAAGTACAACAAGCGCGTGATCTTCCCGTCGACCTCGGAAGTCTATGGCATGTGCCAGGACCAGTACTTCGACGAAGACACCTCCAACCTGGTGGTCGGCCCGGTCAACAAGCAACGCTGGATCTACTCGGTATCCAAGCAGCTGCTGGACCGCGTGATCTGGGCCTACGGCGACAAGGGCCTGAAGTTCACCCTGTTCCGCCCCTTCAACTGGATGGGCCCACGTCTGGACCGCTTGGATTCGGCGCGTATCGGCAGCTCCCGGGCAATCACTCAGTTGATCCTGAACCTGGTGGAAGGCACGCCGATCCGCCTGTTCGACGGCGGCGAGCAGAAACGCTGCTTCACCGACATCGCCGACGGCATCGAAGCCCTGGCGCGCATCATCGATAACGATAATGACGCGTGCAACGGCCAGATCATCAATATCGGCAACCCGGAAAACGAAGCCAGCATCCGCCAGTTGGGTGAAGAGCTGCTGCGCCAGTTCGAGGCCCACCCGCTGCGTGGCAACTTCCCGCCATTCGCCGGTTTCCGCGATGTCGAAAGCAAGGCGTTCTACGGCAATGGTTACCAGGACGTGGCGCACCGCAAACCGAGCATCGAAAACGCCAAGCGTCTGTTGAACTGGGCACCGACCGTGGAGATGAGCGAAACCATCGGCAATACCCTGGACTTCTTCCTGCGTGAAGCCATGCTCGAACAGGCGGACAAGCGCTGATGCAGGCAGGTCTTCGCATCGACGTCGACACCTACCGTGGCACCCGCGAAGGCGTGCCACGGTTGCTCGAATCCCTGGATGAAGCCGGGGTAAAAGCGACGTTCTTCTTCAGCGTCGGCCCGGACAACATGGGGCGCCACCTGTGGCGCCTGATCCGCCCGCAGTTCCTGTGGAAGATGCTGCGTTCCAACGCCGCCGGCCTGTATGGCTGGGACATTCTGCTGGCCGGCACCGCCTGGCCAGGCAAGCCCATTGGCCGCGACCTGGGGCATTTGATGCGCCAAGCCAAGGCCGCCGGGCATGAAGTCGGCCTGCACGCCTGGGACCACCATGGCTGGCAAGCCAACACCGGGCGCTGGAGCGAAGCACAGTTGGTCGAGCAGATTCGGCGCGGCGTGGACACCTTGAACGACATCCTTGGCGAGCCCATCGATTGTTCCGCGGCCGCCGGCTGGCGTGCCGATGAACGCGTGGTGCAAGCCAAGCAGGGGTTCAACTTTCGCTACAACAGCGATTGCCGGGGTACCAGCCTGTTTCGACCGACACTGGCCGATGGCAGCGCGGGCACGCCACAAATTCCGGTGGACCTGCCGACCTTCGACGAAGTGGTCGGGCCGGTGGTGGCCGCCAACCACTTCAATCGCTACATCCTTGATCGCTTCGCAGCGTCGAAGCTCAACGTCTACACGATCCATGCAGAAGTAGAAGGGATTCTGATGGCTAACGATTTTCGCCAGCTGCTTGCCCAGGCAAAGCAGCGCGGCATCGACTTCACACCTCTGGGCGACTTGTTGCCCACCGATCTGACCCGCCTGCCCCAGCAGCAGCTGGTGCGTGGCGCGTTGAGCGGCCGCGAGGGGTGGCTGGGAGTGCAGCAGGCATGATGCGCCGATGGGCATTGCCCCTGCTCCTGTTGGCATTCGCGCTGTGTTACCTGGCGCCGCTGGCCACCCATGGCCTGTGGATTCCCGACGAGACCCGCTACGCGCAGATCAGCCAGGAAATGCTGCTGACCGGTAAATGGGCCGCGCCACACTTTATGGGCATCCGCTACTTCGAAAAACCGGCCGCCGGCTATTGGATGATCGCGCTCGGCCAGGCGATGTTCGGGCAGAACCTGTTTGGCGTGCGTTTCGCGTCCGCCTTGAGCACCGGCCTGAGCATCCTGCTGGTGTATCTGGTAGCGCGCCGCCTGTGGAATGACCCGCGCAAAAGCCTTGTCAGCACCTTGCTGTATATGAGTTTTGTCAGTGTGGCGGCCCTGGGCGGCTACGCCAATCTCGACCCGCAGTTCACTTTTTGGGTCAACCTGACCGGCGTTGCTTTGTGGTTTTGCTTCGACAGCCGTACCCGCAACGGGCGCCTGGGCGCGTGGGCACTCTTGGGCTTTGCCTGCGGCATGGGCTTTATGACCAAGGGTTTTCTCGCCTGGTTGCTGCCGGTATTGATCGCCCTGCCATACGCGCTGTGGCAGAAGCGTTTGCGCGAGCTGCTCGGTTACGGCCTGGTGGCGGTGCTGGTGGCGGTGGCCGTCAGCTTGCCGTGGGCGCTGGCCGTACATCTGCAAGAACCGGACTTCTGGCACTTCTTCTTCTGGCACGAGCATATCCAGCGCTTCGCCGGCGAAGATGCCCAGCACGCCGAGCCGTTCTGGTACTACCTGCCCTTGTTGGTCGGCTTCAGCCTGCCGTGGGTGGCGCTGTTGCCCGCCACCGTCAAACAGGCCTGGCTGGAGAAACGCACGGCCTCTATCGGTTTCCTGTTGCTGTGGCTGCTGATGCCCTTGGCGTTTTTCAGCCTGGCCAAAGGCAAGTTGCCCTCCTACATCATGCCGTGCCTGTTGCCGCTGGCGCTGCTGATGGGCCATGTGCTGGCCGATAAACTGGCCCAGGGCCGTGGCCGTGCGCTGCGCATCAACGGCTGGCTGAATCTGGTATTGGGCATCGTGGCGTTGCTGGCATTAAGTTGGTTCCAGTTGAAAAAGCCGGTGTATGAGCACGGTACCGAAACCCTGAGCCTGGTACTGGTCTTCGTACTGCTAATTGGCTGGATCTTCGCCAACCTGCTGCAAGCGGCACGCCCGCTGCACCTTTGGGCGGCGCCGGCCATCGGCAGCTGGTTGCTGGTAGCCCTGGCCCCGGCGGCCTTGCCCCACTCGGTGGTTTATAACAAAACCCCGGATCAGTTCATCATCGATCACCTACCGGAACTGAAACAGACCGGCGCCCTGCTGAGCAATGACCTGGGCGCCGCGTCGGCCTTGGCCTGGCGGGTCAAGCGTGCGGACGTGACCCTCTATAACACCGTCGGCGAAGTCAAATACGGCTTGGCCTTTGCTGATGCAGCCCATCACAAGGTCGACATGGCCCAGGTCCAGCAATGGATGAACGACGCGCGCAAACGCGGCGCGGTCGGCGTGGTGATGCGGGTCAAGGGTGACGACGAAGTCGCCGAAGTGAACCTGCTGCCCCAGGACGGCAAGCGCTATGAGCAAGGCAATCTGGTGATTCTGATCTTCCCGCAGGTCTCGTCATGATCACCCTGTTGCTGCTATTGGCCGCTTGCTTGCTGACCTGCATGGGCCAGGTCTCGCAGAAATTCGCCGTGGAAGGCTGGCGTGACCAGCCGCCCGGTTGGGCACTGAAGCTGCGTTCGCCGTGGTTGTGGTCCGCACTGCTGTGCCTGGGCTTCGGGCTGTTGGTGTGGCTGCTGGTGTTGCAACGCCTTGAGGTGGGCATCGCTTACCCGATGCTCAGCCTGAATTTTGTGTTGGTCACCCTGGTGGCGCGCTTTGTGTTCAAGGAGCCCATTGATACTCGCCACTGGCTGGGCGTCGCGCTGGTGATCGCCGGCGTAGTGTTGCTGGGGCGTCAGGTATGAGCCGGGCGCGCGGGTTTGCCCTGGCCTTGGGCAGCGTCGGTCTGGTCAGCGTGGCCCAGTTGGGCATGCGTTGGAGCATGACGCGTTTACCGCTGCCCCATGAATGGCTCAATGCGCAGATCGATCTCGCAGCCCTCGGGGTGGTGTTTCTGGCGATCTGTGCCTATGCCCTGTCGATGCTTTGCTGGTTGGTGGCCCTCAAGCACCTGCCACTGGGGCGGGCCTATTCGCTGCTGAGTATCAGCTACGCGCTGGTGTATCTGCTGGCGGCCGGCCTGTCGGTGTTCAACGAACATTTTTCGCTTTCGAAAACCCTCGGGGTGGCATTTGTCATCCTGGGTGTGCTGGTTATCAACTCTCGTCGCACTTGCTCTACAAGTCCCAGGAATGCCCCATGAAAATCAGCGTATTTGGTAGTGGTTACGTCGGCCTGGTGCAGGCCACTGTGTTGGCCGAAGTCGGTCATGATGTGATCTGCATGGACGTCGATCAAAACAAGGTCAAGCAGCTGCAGCAAGGCCATGTGAGCATCTTCGAGCCGGGGCTGGCCGCGATGGTCAAGGAGAACCTCGAAAGCGGTCGGCTGCACTTCACATACGACGAGAAACTCGCCGTCGAACACGGTGAAGTGCTGTTTATCGCGGTGGGCACGCCGTCGGATGAAGACGGATCGGCCGACCTGAAGTACGTGCTGTCGGTGGGTGACGCGGTGGCACGCCATCGAATCGAGCCGGTGATCCTGGTGGAAAAATCCACCGTGCCCGTAGGCACCGGCGACACCCTGCGCGCGCATATCGAGAAAGCCTTGCACCTGGCCGGGCGCAGCCTGGAATTCGATATCGTCTCCAACCCTGAATTCCTCAAGGAAGGCTCGGCGGTGACCGACTGCCGGCGCCCGGACCGGATCATCATCGGCTGCGAGCGTGAAGAAGTGCGCGAGGTGATGCGCGAGTTGTACGCGCCGTTCAACCGCAACCACGACCGCATCATATTTATGGACCTGCGCAGCGCCGAGCTGACCAAATACGCCGCCAACTGCATGCTGGCCACCAAGATCAGCTTTATCAACCAGATCGCCGAGCTGGCCGAGCACCTGGGCGCCGACATCGAAGCCGTGCGCCTGGGCATCGGCGCCGACTCGCGCATCGGCTACCACTTCATTTACCCCGGCTGTGGCTACGGTGGCTCGTGCTTTCCCAAGGACATGCGCGCGCTGATCCACAGTGCCAAGCAAGCCAACTGCTCCAGCGATCTGCTGGAAGCCGTCGAGGCGATCAACCAGCGTCAGAAGAGCAAGCTGTACGAGCGCATCAATGCGTTCTTCAAAGGCGAACTGCGCGGCAAGACTTTCGCCTTGTGGGGCCTGGCTTTCAAGCCCAACACCGATGACATGCGCGACGCCCCCAGTCGCGTGCTGATGGAGGCCTTGTGGGCCGCCGGCGCCCAGGTGCGCGCCTTCGACCCGGAAGCGATGCAGGAAACCCAGCGCATCTACGCCGACGAAAGCCGCCTGATGCTGATGGGTACGCCGGAATCAACCCTTGTAGGCGCCGATGCGCTGATTGTCTGCACCGAATGGCAGCAATTCAAGGCGCCGGACTTCGACCTGATCCACCAGCGCTTGAAAACCCCAGTGATCTTCGATGGCCGTAACCTCTATGACGGCGAGCGTCTGGCGCGCAAAGGCTTCCAGTACTTCCCGATTGGGCGCGGCGACTCCTGCCAACTGCCGATTCCCCAGCAGCAATGGCTGCCAGCGCTTGAGCTGGCGAAGGTCGCGGAAGCCTGAGACGTGAACAAAGCCCAGCCACTGCTGCTCACACCCACGCTTCGTCGGCAGTCCCTCGGTTTGGGCCTGCTGGCGTTGCTGCTGTTCATTGCCGGGAACTGGAACCAGGCAATCATCGGCTTCGATTCGCGGTTTGTGGTGTTTGCCCAGGAAATGCTGCGCCACGGGCCGAGTTTTTTCCCGACCACCTACGGCCAGCCCTATGCCGATTACCTGGCCACTTCGACGCTGCTCACCTGGCTGCTGTCGCTGCCGCTGGGGCATGTGAGCAGTTTTACCGCGTGGCTGCCCACAGCGATTGCCTCGGCCTTGATCGTGACACTGGTGTATCGCCTGACCGCGCCCTACTCCCAGCGCTGGGGCCTGCTGAGCATTGCGCTGTTGCTGTTGAGCAGCACCTTTATCAGTGAAACCCGCGCGGTGTCCCTGGATCAGATGCTCGCCGCCGTCACATTGGCAGTGTTTTACCTGGGTTATGCCCACGATCATTTCGGCGCGGGCAAGCGCCTGCATTGGCTGTACCTGTTATTGATCGTGGGGTTTGCCGTGCGCGGGCCAATCGGCCTGGTGGTTCCTACCGGTGTGCTGTGCAGCTACTACCTGATCAACCGCCAGTGGCGTCAGCTGTTCAGTTTCGGGCTGCTGGCCCTGGCGTTGCTGGGGGCCTGCGTGGGGCTGCTATTGCTGCTGGCCAAGCTCAGTGGTGGCGAGAACTTCATGCACGACGTGATCCGCATGCAGTTCCTGGGGCGCATGGATGGCAGCGAAGGCTCCAGTGGCGCGCTCTATTACTTCACCAGTTCCCTGGGCAATTACGCCCTGGCCTACCCGCTGGCGCTGCTGGTGTTGCTGGGCATCGGCGTGGCCCGGCCACAGACGCCTGAGCCGGCCCTGAAGCTGGTCGGCTATTGTGCCGCCGCCGCATTGCTGGTGATGCTGGGGCTGTCGATTCCCCAAGCAAAGAAGGCGCGCTACCTGCTGCCGATGTTGCCCATGGCGGCCATCATCGCTGCCTACCCTTTCAGCGCGATTCGAGGCCGCGTGTTCGCCTGGTTGCGGGGCTTGATGTTGGCGATATGGACCGCGTTGCCCGCACTGCTGATCGTCGGGTTGGTGGTGATGCGCCCACGTTACCCTGAGCAACTGAACCATTTGGCGCCGATATTCGCGTTGCTGGGAGCGTTGCAGGCGCTGGCGCTATTGGGCCTGTTCAAGGCGCGCCTGCGCCCTGTCGGCCCGGCAATGGCCGCCGTACTCGCGGTGTGGGCCACCTATATCCTGGTGGTCGAGCCGTTGGAACGCCGTGTATATGACACCCGCACCTTCACCCTGCAGGTCCATGAACAGGTCATGCAAGCGCGCGCGCCGGTGGTGCTGCATGGCCTGGGCAAAGACGCCAAGGCGATCAAGTACATGGTCAACCTCGATTGCGATCAGGTGCCGCTGTTTACCCAATTGCCTTCGGAACTGGCACCGCTGCAAGGGCCTGCCTGGCTGGTGATGAGCCAGGCGGATTATGAAGGGTTGCAGGAGCCGCGCTTGCGTTCCATCACCCCGACCCTCACCGGTGAATTCGACCGCAACCCTTATGTGCTGCTGTATCTGGCTAAATCGCCGCCGAAATAAACCTTGGCGGCGGGGCTCCCGGAGTAAAAACTCCTACGCAGCTATACGTAACGGCTGGTGTCATTTCACTTTCATGCCCTTGAAACCCAACGGTAAACTCGATCGCCAGTGGCGGTACTCATTTACCGCCACAGGCCAAGGATAACGACAAGGACGCTGTGGGCCGCAGCCACCACCGTGGTACTTCATGAGAGGAGAATGCCGTGCCAGACGATGTTCGTGACAATGTGCATGTGGGCTACCTGCCCGTACCGCCCTTGGATCGCCTGATGGAGCTGCGTGATGCGCTGGTCGCGCTCAAAGGTCCACTGGGCAGCGAGCCAGCCTTGCAGGAGAACCTGCGCAGACGTTTATTCAACGAGGAGGCCGATGACCGCGTGCTGGGCAAAATCAACACGCCATTACCCAGTGTGATCTGTTCCATTCCCTTCGGTTGACGCCCTTCAATCCACTTTTTTTGTACTCAACCCTCATTAATATGCATTGGCGCCGAATCTTGCTGCACGGCACACTGCGCCGGTTCCTCCCCCAATCGCAGGAACGTTCAAGGACTTTTCCGGGCAACCAGACGAGTCTTTTTTTTGCCCGCCGTTTTTATGGAACCGTTCAATGCTCGCTCGCTGGTTACCTGCCGCTATCAATACCCGTCCTTCCGAATGGAGCCGCGCCGCCATCGGCATGGCGCTGGGCACGCTGTTCAGTGTCTGGCTGTGCGGCCAAGTCTTCGGCATGGAGGTTGCGCTGCACTTGCTCGGGCCGCTGGGCGCCTCGGCGGTGTTGCTGTTCGCGGTGTCGTCCGGTGCGTTGGCGCAACCCTGGTCGATCGTCGGCAGCTACCTGTGCGCTGGCATCGTGGCGCTGCTGGTGGCGCGGGTGCTGGGGCGCACTCTGGGCGGCGCATGCCTGGCGGCGGGAATGACCGTGGTGCTGATGTGCTGGCTGCGCTGCCTGCATCCGCCGGCCGGTGGCCTGGCCATGACCCTGGTGCTGGCGGACCCGGCGTCTGCTGCCCTGGGCTGGTACGAGCTGGGCGCCGTATTGATGGGCGCTGGCGCCCTGCTCGCCTGTGCGCTGCTTTACAACAACGCCACCCGCAACCGGTACCCCAAAGGCGCCGTCGAATCGCCCGCCGTCATGTTGAATAATCCCCAAGCCGCTCGGGACCCCGCCGTCACCGCTGCCGACCTGAAACTGGCATTGGCCGAGATGGAACAGTTCTACGACGTGGCGCCCACGGAGCTGGAGCAGCTGATCCACGCCGCCGAAACCCATGCGCGCCGCCGCAGCATCGGCGAAGTGCTGGCCAGCCGCGTGCCCTGACCGCACTGCTGCATAAATGCAAGAACGACCTGCATGATTCAAGGTTGTACGGGGCAAATTTGCACTGGTACGATCGCGAGATGGTCCGTTCGCGGGCCTCTTGATAAAGAACAATAAAAGCAGGGAGTTAGAGATGACTGCTCAGGTTTCATCCGAAGCAAACCGTGCCGAGACGCCTCAGGACGAGGTGCTGGCCGAGGTCCGTAATCATATCGGCCACCTTACCCTCAACCGCCCCGCCGGCCTGAACGCCCTGACTCTTAATATGGTGCGTTGCCTGACCGCGCAGTTGCAGGCCTGGGCCGATGATCCGGCGATCCATGCCGTGGTTTTGCGCGGCGCTGGCGACAAAGCCTTCTGTGCCGGCGGCGATATCCGCTCCCTCTACGACAGCTTTAACAGCGGCGACACCCTGCACCAGGATTTTTTCGTCGAAGAATATGCACTCGATCTGGCCATCCACCATTACCGCAAGCCGGTACTGGCGCTGATGGACGGCTTTGTCCTGGGCGGGGGCATGGGCCTGGTGCAAGGCGCGGACTTGCGTGTGGTCACCGAACGCAGCCGCCTGGCCATGCCGGAGGTGGCCATCGGTTATTTCCCGGACGTGGGTGGCAGCTATTTCCTACCGCGTATCCCCGGGGAGCTGGGGATTTACCTTGGCGTCACCGGGGTGCAGATCCGCGCGGCCGATGCGCTGTACTGCAGGTTGGCGGATTGGTACCTGGACAGCGCCAAACTGGCCGAACTGGACCAGAAACTCGACCGCCTGCGATGGCATGACACGCCTCTCAAAGACCTGCAAGGTCTGCTGGCCAAGCTGGCGGTACAACACCTGCCGGATGCACCGCTGGCGGCCTTGCGCCCGGCCATCGACCATTTCTTCGCCCTGCCCGATGTTCCAAGCATTGTCGAACAGTTGCAGGAGGTCACCGTAGCCAACAGCCATGAGTGGGCGCTGAACACGGTGCACCTGATGCAGACCCGCTCGCCCCTGGCCATGGCGGTGACCTTGAAGATGCTGCGTCGTGGGCGGCGCTTGCCGCTGGAACAGTGCTTTGACCTGGAGCTGCACCTGGATCGCCAGTGGTTCGAGCGTGGCGACCTGATCGAAGGCGTGCGCGCCCTGATCATCGATAAGGACAAATCCCCACGCTGGAACCCTCCGACGCTGCAGGCGCTCGACGCTGCGCACGTCGAGAGCTTCTTCCACGACTTCGAGCAGGTTGCAAAATAACTTATGCAAGACATTGAATACACTGAAGAACAAGTGATGATCCGCGATATGGCGCGCGACTTTGCCCGTGGCGAAATCGCTCCCCATGCCCAGGCGTGGGAAAAGGCCGGCTGGATCGACGATGGCCTGGTGGCGAAGATGGGCGAACTGGGCCTGCTCGGTATGGTGGTGCCCGAAGAATGGGGCGGCACCTATGTCGATTACGTGGCCTACGCCCTGGCGGTGGAAGAGATTTCCGCCGGCGACGGTGCCACGGGCGCGCTGATGAGTATCCACAACTCAGTGGGTTGCGGGCCGATCCTCAACTACGGCAGCGAACAGCAGAAGCAAACCTGGCTGGCGGACCTTGCCAGCGGCCAGGCGATTGGCTGCTTTTGCCTGACCGAACCACAGGCCGGCTCGGAGGCGCATAACCTGCGCACCCGTGCCGAGTTGCGTGATGGGCAATGGGTGATCAATGGCGCCAAGCAATTTGTCAGCAACGGCAAGCGCGCCAAGTTGGCCATCGTATTTGCGGTAACCGACCCGACGTTGGGCAAAAAAGGCATCTCCGCATTCCTGGTGCCCACTGACACCCCTGGCTTCGTGGTGGACCGCACCGAACACAAAATGGGCATTCGCGCCTCGGACACCTGCGCCGTAACCTTCAACCAGTGCAGCGTGCCTGAAGCCAACCTGCTGGGCGAACGCGGCAAAGGCCTGGCCATCGCCCTGTCCAATCTGGAAGGTGGCCGTATCGGCATCGCCGCCCAGGCCCTGGGTATCGCTCGGGCAGCGTTCGAAGCGGCACTGACTTACGCCCGCGACCGTGTGCAATTCGACAAGGCAATCATCGAGCACCAAAGCGTGGCCAATCTGCTGGCGGACATGCAGACCCGTCTCAATGCCGCGCGTTTGTTGATCCTGCACGCTGCGCGCCTGCGTAGCGCCGGCAAGCCCTGCCTGTCGGAAGCGTCCCAGGCCAAGCTGTTCGCCTCGGAAATGGCCGAAAAGGTCTGTTCCCAGGCCATGCAGATTCACGGCGGGTACGGTTACCTGGAGGATTACCCGGTGGAGCGCTACTACCGGGATGCGCGGATCACGCAGATTTATGAAGGGACCAGTGAAATTCAACGGATGGTCATCGCCCGCGAACTGAAAAACTACCCGCTCTAAATGCCGTATGTGGGAGGGGGCTTGCCCTCGATCACAGTGTCTCAGCCTCAGTAACTGCTGACTGATCCACCGCTATCGGGGGCAAGAGCCCCCTCCCACATGTTTACTGGTCCTTGAATTCCGGCGCGCGTTTGGCCACAAAGGCCGCCATGCCTTCCTTCTGATCCTGGGTCGCAAAAGCCGCGTGGAATACCCGACGCTCAAAGCGCACGCCCTCGGACAGGCTGACTTCGAATGCACGGTTCACGCTTTCCTTGACCATCATGCTGATGGGCACCGATTTGCCGGCAATCAGCGTGGCGACCTTCAAGGCCTCATCCAGCAGTTCGTCGGCCGGCACGATACGGGCAACGATGCCGCAGCGCTCGGCTTCCACCGCGTCGATAAAGCGCCCGGTCAAGCACATTTCCATGGCCTTGGCCTTACCCACCGCGCGGGTCAGGCGCTGAGTGCCGCCCATGCCGGGCAGTACGCCCAGGTTGATTTCCGGCTGACCGAACTTGGCCCCGTCACCGGCCAGGATAAAGTCGCACATCAGCGCCAGCTCGCAACCGCCACCCAGGGCAAAGCCGTTAACGGCGGCAATGATCGGCTTGCGCCGGTTGGCCACACGGTCGCTGTCGCTGAACAGGTCGTCCATATAGATCTGCGGGTAGGTCAGCTCGGCCATTTCCTTGATATCGGCGCCGGCGGCGAAGGCTTTTTTCGAACCGGTCAGCACGATGCAGCCGATTTCCGGATTGGCTTCCAGGCCGTCCAGAGCCTGATTCAACTCGCTTACCAATTGTGCGTTCAGCGCGTTCAGCGCCTGGGGACGGTTCAAGGTGATCAGGCCAACCCGGCCCTGAACCTCAAGCAAAATAGTCTCGTAACTCATGTATCGGCTCCTTAGAGATTGCGTGAGATGACCATGCGTTGAATATCGCTGGTGCCTTCGTAGATCTGGCAAACCCGCACATCGCGGTAGATGCGCTCCAGGGGAAAGTCGTTCAGGTAACCGTAACCGCCGAGGGTTTGCAAGGCGGCCGAGCAGACTTTTTCGGCCATTTCCGAGGCAAACAATTTCGCCATCGAGGCTTCGACCAGCGCCGGCTTGCCGCTGTCCCGCAGCGCGGCGGCGTAATGCACCATCTGCCGCGCGACGGCGATCTGGGTGGCCATGTCCGCCAGGCGAAACGCCACGGCCTGGTGCTCGATCAGCGCTTTGCCGAAACTTTGGCGTTCGCGGGCATAGTCGCGGGCGGCTTCGAACGCGGCGCGGGCCATGCCGACCGATTGCGCGGCGATACCCACGCGGCCGCCCTCAAGGTTGGCCAGGGCGATCTTGTAGCCTTCGCCCTCCTCCCCCAGCCGGTTGGCCAGCGGCACCTTCACGTCTTCGAACAGAATCTGGCAGGTGTCGGAGGCATGCTGGCCGAGCTTATCCTCGACCCGCGCCACGCTGTAACCCGGTGAGTCCGTCGGCACGATAAACGCGCTGATGCCACGCTTGCCCGCAGCGGGGTCGGTGACCGCAAACACAATCACCACCCCGGCGTTCTGCCCGGAGGTGATGAACTGTTTGCAGCCGTTGAGCACGTAATGATCGCCCTCCAGCCGCGCGCGGGTTTTCAGGCTGCTGGCATCCGAGCCGGCCTGGGGCTCGGTCAAGGCGAACGCGCCAAGCATGGCGCCGCTGGCCAGGGGTGTGAGGAATTGAGCCTTTTGCTGATCATTGCCGAACTTGAGGATCGGCACGCAGCCCACGGAGTTGTGCACGCTCATGATGGTGGAACAGGCGCCATCGCCAGCGGCGATTTCCTCCAGGGCCATGGCGTAGGCCAGGTAACCGGTGTCGCAACCGCCCCACTGTTCCGGCACCAGCATGCCGAAAAAGCCCAGTTCGGCCATCTCGCCGATGGCTTCTTTGGGAAAGCGGTGCTCGCGGTCCCACTCGGCGGCGAAGGGTTTGAGGCGTTCCTGGGCAAATTGCCGGGCCGCGTCGCTGATTTGCAGCTGTTCTTCATTGGGCAGCATGGGGAGCAGTCCTTAATACAGGCATTCGACGGCCATGGCCGTGGCTTCGCCACCGCCGATACAGATAGCGGCCACGCCGCGTTTGAGGCCTTTGTGGCGCAGGGCCGCGAGCAGCGTTACCAGGATGCGGGCGCCGGACGCGCCGATGGGGTGGCCCAGGGCACAGGCACCGCCATGTACGTTAACCTTGGCATGGGGGATCTGCAGCTTGCTCATGGTTACCAGGGTCACCACGGCAAAGGCTTCGTTGATCTCGAACAGATCGACCTCGTCCAGATTCCAGCCGGTCTTGCTCATCAGCTTGCGAATCGCCCCCACTGGCGCTACCGGGAACAGCCCAGGCTCGTCGGCAAAGGCTGCGTGCCCGTGGATCACCGCCAACGGCTTGAGGCCACGCTTGAGGGCTTCGGACTCGCGCATCAGCAGCAATGCCGCCGCGCCGTCAGAGATGGAGCTGGAGTTGGCCGCCGTCACCGTGCCGCCTTCGCGGAACGCCGGTTTCAACTGAGCGATCTTGTCCAGTTTGGCCTTGGGCGGTTGCTCGTCATGCAGGATGGTTTTCTGCTCCTTACCCACGGTGACCTGCAACGGCACAATTTCCGCGGCGAAGTGCCCGTGGCTGATGGCCTCTTGAGCACGCGTCAGGGAGGCGATGGCGAACGCGTCCTGGGCTTCGCGGGTAAAGCCGTTATGCAGGGCGCACTCTTCGGCAAAGGTGCCCATCAGGCGGCCCTTGTCGTAGGCATCTTCCAGACCGTCGAGGAACATATGGTCGAGCACACGCCCATGGCCCATGCGGTAACCGCTACGGGCGCGGTCCAACAGGTACGGCGCGTTGGACATGCTTTCCATGCCGCCGGCGATCGCCACGTCGACGCTGCCAGCCACCAGCGCGTCGTGAGCCTGGATGGTGGCTTGCATGCCCGAGCCGCACATCTTGTTGAGGGTGGTGCAGCGGGTGCCTTTGTCCAGCCCGGCGCCCAGCGCCGCCTGACGGGCCGGGGCCTGGCCGAGACCGGCGGGCAGCACGCAGCCGAACATCACTTCATCCACCGCATCAGCAGCGATGCCGGCGCGTTCGACCACGGCGCGAATCGCCGCAGACCCCAGCTGGGGCGCAGTCAAGCCCTTAAGATCGCCCTGGAATCCGCCCATGGGTGTACGTGCAGCGCTGACAATCACAATCGGTTCGTTCATCGGTGGTCCTCCTTACTTGGCCGCCATGCGCAAGGCGCCGTCGAGACGGATCACCTCACCGTTGAGCATGCTGTTTTCAATAATGTGCCGTACCAGCGCGGCGTATTCGGCGGGTTTGCCCAGACGCGGCGGAAATGGCACGCCGGCGGCCAGGGACTCGCGCACCTCGGGGGTCATGCCCGCCATCATGGGGGTTTCGAAGATGCCGGGAGCGATGGTCATCACGCGGATGCCGAACCGCGCCAGTTCACGGGCGGCAGGCAATGTGAGGCTGGCAATCGCGCCTTTGGACGCGGCGTACGCGGCCTGGCCGATCTGCCCGTCGAACGCGGCCACCGAAGCCGTGTTGATGATCACGCCGCGCTCGCCCTCGGCGTTGGCCTCGGTTTCGGCGATGGCCGCCGCCGCCAAACGCAACAGGTTGAAGCTGCCGATCAGATTGACGTTGATGACCTGGGCGAAACTGGCCAGCCCATGAGGGCCGTTCTTGCCGAGGATCTTCTCGCCACGCACCACACCGGCGCAGTTGACCAACCCGTGCAGCCCGCCAAATGCCGCGACAGTGGCCTGTACCGCCGCTTCGGCCGCCGCCTCCTGGCTGATATCGGCCACGGCACTGCGGGCGTTGTCGCCCAGTTGCTGGGCTTTGGCCGCCACAGCGTCGGCGTTCAAATCCACCAGCATCACCTTGGCACCGGCGGCGACCAGCATCTCAGCGGTGGCCGCACCGAGGCCAGAAGCACCACCGCTGACCAGGAATACCTTGTTTTCAATCTGCATCATTGTGTCCTTAGAAAGGGATCAAGCCACCGCTGCTTGAGCTTTGGCGATTTCCTGATTACGCAAGATAAAACGCTGCAACTTGCCGCTTGGAGTCTTGGGCAAGTCGCTGACGAATTCGATTTCCCGAGGGTAGGCATGGGCCGCCAGACGCTGACGCACATGCAGGCGCAGTTCTTCGGCCAGTTCGGGCGTGGCGCGGTATTGCTCGTTGATCACCACAAAGGCCTTGACCAGCTCGGTGCGCTCCGGGTCAGGCTTGCCGACCACCGCCGCTTCGATCACCGCCGGGTGTTCGACCAGGGCGCTTTCCACGTCGAAGGGGCCCACGCGATAGCCGGAAGTGGTGATCACATCGTCACTGCGCCCGACAAAACTGATGCTGCCGTCCGGGTTCAATTCCACGGTGTCGCCGCTGAGGTAGTACTTGCCGACGAAAGCCTTGGTTTTCACCCCTTCATAGCCGGCAAACCAGCACATCGGCGACTGCTCGCGGTCGATGGCCAGGATGCCGGGCTGGCCGGCGGGCAATTCCTGGAAGGCCTCATCCAGCACCACGATGCGGTGCCCCGGCGAAGCGAAGCCGGCCGCGCCGACATGCACCGGATGGTCCAGGCCATGGTGATTGCACAGCACCATGCCCAATTCGGTCTGGCCATAATGGTCGTGAATGGTCACCCCCAGGTTGTCGGCGAACCAGCGGATCACTTCGGGGTTCAGCGGCTCGCCGGCGCTGCTGACAATGCGCAATTTGCCCTTGATCGACTGGGCGAACTGACTGCCGCCGGCAATCAGCAAGCGGTAAGCGGTGGGTGAACCGGTCAGGTTGGTGATCCCGTACTTATTGATCACCCGGCAGGTACTCTCCAGGGTGAACGGGCCGTCGTAGAAGGTAATCGGGTGGCCCATGGACAGCGGCCCGGTGACGCCGAAATAGATGCCATAGGCCCAGCCCGGGTCGGCGACGTTCCAGAACGCGTCTTCGGGGCGCAGGTCCACGGCGTCTCGGGTGTAGCTCTGGAACGCAACGATGGCCTTGAGCGGCACCGACAGCGCTTTGGAGGGGCCGGTGGTGCCCGAGGTGAACATCAGCAGGAACGGTTCCTCGCCGTCCAGCAGCACCGGTTCGCACAGGTTGGAATGCTTGGGCAGTTCGGCCCAGAAACTGAAGTCGCCGCGCACGATGCCTTCGCCCTTGGGGCCGGCGACCGTCACCACCGTGGGGCAATCCTGCACCTCGACAAGCTTGGGCCGATTCACGGCGTCAGTGACCACCAACGCCGCGCCTGAGCTGTTCAAGCGGTGTTCGATGGCTTTGGGCCCGAACGCCGTGAACAACGGTTGATACACCGCGCCGATGCGCCAGGTGGCCAGCACCACCACCAGCAATTCCGCCGTGCGCGGCAGCAGGCCGGCGACTTTGTCGCCACGCCCCACGCCCTGGGCCAGCAGGAAATTGGCGAAGCGGGCCGCCTGGTCCTGCAACTCGGTAAAGGTCACGGTGGCGCTGCGCCCGTCCTTGCCTTCCCAGAACAGCGCAATGCGCCCCGGCAGCGCATAGCGGTCGCAACATTCAACGCAGGCATTGAGGCCCAGCAAGCTGCCGGCCAGGGTGGCGTCGACGGTGTGTTGGTAATCGAATTCGGTAGTGGCGGCCAAGTAATCGCGCATCGCTTCAAATCCTTGCGTATTGTTATTTTCAGGACGTTTTTCAGGACAAGAACCTGCGAAATAGTCGCTCCAGAGCGTTGCGGCAGCAATGGTCAAAGCCTTCAACTTGGCTGACTGGTTTGGCCAAGCCTTTATTGATCATAGACCCCGCCGATCATCCGGTCGGCCCTGACGATTGGACGCCGCGCCCGGCAGCTTCTAACCTGATGGCCTGCGCCACCGAAGAAGTTCCCGCCTGATGATCGTGCGTCCCAAGCCCAACCTGCTGGGCATCCTGTTTTCTCTCAAAGGCTCGATTGCCAAGCGCATTGCCTTGCGCAGCCTGCTGGTGACGCTGCTGGCGTCGGTGATCGTCTTGGTGGAAACGCTGCACCCGGCCTATTTCTCCAAGGTCAACGCCACGCCCTTCACCTTGCTTGGGCTATCGCTGTCGATCTTTATGAGTTTTCGCAACAACGCCTGCTATGACCGCTGGTGGGAAGGCCGCAAGCAATTGGGGCAGTTGATCATTGAAGTGCGCTCGCTGATCCGACAGACCCAGGCGCTGACCGATACGTCCGAGCGCGCGAGCCTGTTGCGCGCCGTGTGTGGCTTCTCCCACGGCTTGATCGCGCGTCTGCGCCAGGAAGACGAAGCCCTTGCGATCCAGCCTTGGGCGAAAGTGCAGGCCGACCATCCGAACCTGCCCGACCAGGTCCTGCAGCAATTGGGTGCGCGCTTCAGTGAGCTGGCCGGACAGGGTGCAATCAGCGAATGGCGCTACACCCAATGGGAGACCCGCCTGGTCAGCCTGAGCCAGGTGCAGGCCGCGTGCGAACGTATCAAGCACACCCCGCTGCCCTTCCCTTACACCTTGCTGCTGCACCGCACCATCTACCTGTTCTGCATCCTGCTGCCGTTCGCCATGGCCGAACCCTTGGGCTGGCTGACCCCGGTGTTCACTGCCATCGTCAGCTATACGTTCTTCGGCCTTGATGAAATCGGCGACGACCTGGAAGACCCCTTCGGATTCGACGAAAACGACCTGCCCTGCAACGCCATCCTGCGCACCCTGGAGCGTGAGGTCCTGGCCGCTCTGGGGGCGACACAACTGCCGCCGGCGTTGGAGCCGGTGGAGTACGTACTCACCTGATGCGGGTTTGACACCTGCCGTGGTCTGGTCGAAGCTTGCGCCTTTCAACGAACTGCTCACGCTTTCGGACACCTGCATGCCAAAGTCACGCCGCTACGCCCTCGTTGGCCTGTGCGCCCTGCTGTTTATCGTACTAATCACTTGGTATTTCACTCGCAGCACGCCGGTGGCGGTGCCGCCCGCGATTGCCCATGGTTACTCCAAGGCATTGAAGCAGGCGCACAATGGCGAACCGGGCGCGGCGCGCGTGCTGTATCAGCAATTGACGCGGCCGGACCTGTCGCCCGAACGCCGCGCCGCCCTGCACGCGGAATTGCCCAACTACCCCAGCCCTCAAGCCTTGAAGCTGGCAGATAAAGACTTGGCCGACCCGTCGCCCCTGGTGCGCGAGGCGGCGATCCATAGCGTCGTCGGCCTGGTGCCTACCGGCCAGCGCACGCTGTTGCTCGGCCCGGTGCTCGACGACCCCGAGCAACCCGTGCGTTTTGCCGCGGCCAATGCCCTGCTGGGCTTGTCGCCGGATACCCTGGGCCTGTACTTCGGCCCGTTGCAACAGGTGCTGGACGAGTACGTCAAACACCTCAAGGCCCAACCCGAAACCGCCGAAGGCTGGATTCAATTGGCGCGCCTGTACATTCACAGTGCCCTGCTACCCGAGGCGCAGGCCGCCTTGGAACAGGCCACGCGCTTGCAACCGGATAACTTGCCGGCGGTGGTGGCGCAAATCGAGCTGCTGGACAAACAAGGTAAAACCGACGAATCGCGGCAATTGCTGGCCCGGCAATTGGCGGCGCATCCCGAGTCGGCTTACCTGCAA
Source organism: Pseudomonas rhodesiae (assembly GCF_013285305.1). NCBI lineage: Bacteria > Pseudomonadati > Pseudomonadota > Gammaproteobacteria > Pseudomonadales > Pseudomonadaceae > Pseudomonas > Pseudomonas rhodesiae. Next base: position 3,111,335 of record NZ_CP054205.1, read on the forward strand.
CATGCCCTGGGCCTGTGGCTACTGCACCACGGTGAGCGGACGTACGCGTTGCTTGGTCTGTCCAAAGCAGTGGAGTTGGAACCGGACAATCAGGATTACCGCTACGACCTGGCCACCACCCTGCACGCCCAGAAGGAATTGGAAGCCGCCCAGCGTCAGTTGGAAGAAATCGTCCAGCGCCACCCGGCCAACCGCAAGGCGCGGGTGCTGTTGATCAACTACTGGAAAGAAAGCGGCCAATTGCAGAATGTGCAGGTGCTGCTCGCCCAGCTCGAACAACAGAACCCCGACGATCCCGCGCTGCAACAAGGGCTGTAGGCGTCTACAACAAATTGGAAAAAAGCCGACGCCGCGCACAAACCCGGCGAAAACGTTGAACCCCCGCAATAGCCAACGGTCAAGTGCATATGGCGCGCCCGAACGGGCGTGCACCTCTCCTCGCTTGTGACCTGAGGGCACTTCTTGTCTACATCTAAAGCGCTGTTAACCGAAAAAGCGGCCACTGGCATCGAAGGTCTTGATGACATTCTTTCCGGTGGTTTGTCCCGCAGCCATTTGTTCCTGCTCGAAGGTGAGCCGGGGACCGGCAAAACTACCGTAGCCCTGCATTTCCTGCAGGCCGGCGCGAAAAACGGTGAAACATCGTTGTACATCACCCTGTCCGAAACCGAGCGCGAACTGCGCCAGGGTGCCAAGTCCCATGGCTGGGACCTGGATGACAATATCCACATCTTCGAACTGACCCCGCCCGAAAGCCTGCTGAACGCTGAACACCAGCAGAGCCTGCTGTATTCCTCCGACCTGGAACTGGGCGAAGCCACCCGGCAGATTTTCGAAGTGGTCGAGCGCGTAAAGCCGACCCGTGTGGTGGTCGACAGCCTTTCCGAGATTCGTCTGCTCGCGCAAAGCTCATTGCGCTATCGCCGACAGATCCTTGCCATCAAGCATTACTTCGTGCGCTACGACGCCACCGTTTTGCTGCTGGACGACCTGACCACCGAATCCCTCGACAAAACCGTACACAGCGTGGCCCATGGCGTGATTCGTCTGGAAGAACTGACGCCCAACTACGGCGCTGAACGCCGACGCGTTCGGGTGGTGAAGTACCGTGGGCAGAAATACCGCGGCGGCTTCCACGATTTCACCATCATGGGCGACGGCATCCATGTGTTCCCGCGCCTGGTGGCGGCCGAGCATCGTGGCGGCTACATCCGCCAGACCCTGAGCAGCGGCATTCGCGAACTGGATGCGCTGATGGGCGGCGGCGTCGAGACCGGCTCCAGCAGCCTGATCCTCGGCCCGGCCGGTACCGGTAAGTCGCTGATCTCGATGATCTTCGCCGCCGCCGCCGTGGCCCGTGGGGAAAAAGCCGCGTTGTTCATTTTCGATGAAGAACTGGGCCTGCTGTTCGAACGTATGAAAAACATGGGCATCGACCTAGCTGCCCTGCAAGCCACCGGCAACCTGCTGATCGAGCAGGTAGACGCCGCGGAACTGTCCCCCGGCGAGTTCTCCCACCGTGTGCGCCGCTGCGTGGACGAACGCGGGATCAAAACCGTGGTGATTGACAGCATTAACGGCTATCAGGCCGCCATGCCAGAAGAGAACGCGCTGATTCTGCATATGCACGAGCTGCTGCTGTACCTCAACCGCCGTGGTGCGGCGACCTTCATGACGGTGGCCCAGCACGGCCTCGTGGGTGACATGCAGGCGCCGGTGGACATCACTTACCTGGCCGACACTGTGATTCTGCTGCGTTATTTCGAAGCACTGGGCAAGGTCCGTCGCGCCATTTCCATCATCAAGAAGCGCACAGGCACCCATGAATCGACGATTCGCGAATACCGCATCAGCAACCAGGGCATGACCGTGGGCCAACCACTGGATAATTTCCAAGGCGTGCTGCGCGGCATCCCCACTTACATGGGCGCCGGATCGCCGTTATTGAAGGAAGAGGGAGAGTGACAGACCTGTCTCCCGTCTCCGAGCGTGCCATTGTGCTGGCGCCCATGGGCCGCGACGGCACCTTGGCGCTGATGATGCTCAATGAGGCCGGCTACAGCGGCGTCATTGCCAGCAACCTCAAGGCCCTGTGCGAAGCCGTGGAACAGGGCGCAGGTCTGTTGATCATCGCTGCTGAGGCCTTGCGCGGCGTCGACCTGGAGCCGTTGCTGGAGCGTCTGCACCAGCAGCCCGCCTGGTCGGACCTGCCCATCGTGCTGCTGACCCACCACGGCGGCGGCGAGCAGAACGGCTCATCCCACCTCAGCGGCTTGTTGGGCAACGTGACGTTCCTTGAGCGACCGTTTCACCCGGTGACTTTGATCAGCCTGGTCAGCGCCGCCCTGCGCGGGCGACGCCGCCAATATGAAGCGCGGGACCGCTTGATCGACCTCAGCGAAAGCGAGCTGCGCTTGCAACGCACCCTGGAAACCCTTGAACAACAGGTCGAAGAGCGTACCGCCCAACTGCGCAACAACGAAGAAGCGCTGCGCCAATCCCAGAAAATGGAAGCGGTCGGTCAATTGACCGGCGGCATCGCCCATGACTTCAACAACATGCTCACCGGCATCATCGGTAGCCTGGAGCTGCTGCGAAGGCGTGTGGCCCGTGGCAAGCTGGACGATCTGGACAGCCTTATCGACCTGGGCGTCACCTCCGCCAACCGCGCCGCCGGCCTCACCCACCGTTTGCTGGCGTTTTCTCGCCGTCAGTCCCTCGACTCCAAACCGGTACAAATCAACCAGTTGGTCACGTCCATGGGTGAGCTGCTGCAACGCAGCATCAATGAAAGTATCGGTCTAGACATGCGTCTGAGCGAGCAATTGTGGACCGCCGAGGCCGACCCCAATCAGTTGGAAAGCGCCCTGCTCAACCTGGTGATCAATGCACGGGATGCCATGCCCAACGGCGGCAGGCTTATCGTGGAAACCACCAACCGCCATCTCGACAGCGTGTTCACTGCCGCTTATGGCTCCCTCACACCGGGCGACTACGTAGAGTTGAGTGTCAGCGACACCGGTTGCGGCATTCCCGAAAGCGTTATGGGGCGCGTGTTCGACCCGTTTTTCACCACCAAGCCGATTGGCCAGGGCACCGGGCTGGGTCTGTCGATGATCTATGGCTTTGCCCGTCAGTCCCGTGGCCATGTGATCATCCATAGCGAAGTCGGCAAAGGCACCACAGTCAGCCTGTTCCTGCCACGTTTTGTCGGCGAAGTGATCGCCCAGCAAACGCTGAATCCTACCCTGCTGCCCTACGCCACTGACGGCGAAACCGTGCTAATCGTCGAGGACGATGCGGCGGTGCGCTTGCTGGTCAGCGCAGTGCTCAAGGAGCTGGGCTACGCGTACGTCGAGGCCGGCGACGGCAACACCGCCGTGCCGATTATCCAGTCCGATCAGCGTATCGACCTACTGATCAGCGATGTCGGGCTGCCAGGCATGAACGGTCGCCAATTGGCGGAAATCGGCCGGCAGCTCAGGCCGGACCTCAAAGTGCTGTTCATCACCGGTTATGCCGAGCATGCCGCAGTGCGCGGCGGCTTTCTGGACCCGGGGATGCAGTTGATCACCAAGCCGTTCACCTTCGACTTGTTGACGGCCAAAGTACGGGAAATGATTTGCGCACCCTCAGACTGAAGGTGTTAGCGCTCTGGTAAGGCTGGGAAAAGCTATCGTTTCGGCAGAAAGCAGGACCGCTCAGCGGGTACGAAGAGCATGGGGGGAGGTAATCCCTTCCTCTGCCAGTGACTCGATCGCTTTACAGTCAACGGAAAACGCAAAAGTTCTCGGGCCCCGGTCATAGCTGGGCAGACCTCACGGGGCCGATCATGCAAGCCGCAGAGGTGCTTAGCCCAGTTAAATTCACCCATGGGAATTCAGGCTCAGCAAGAGCCTGAACTACGCCCAAGCGACTGTGCTCAGGCCAACAAACGCTGGATATGCTCTTGCAGCGTATCCAGATCAAACGGCTTGGCCAAGATCGGCGCATTGCGCGTGATCGGGCTGTCGCAGTCGAGAATTTCCTGCGGGTAACCGCTGATGAAAATGACCTTGAGTTCCGGGCGCAACTTGATTGCAGGCTCGGCGATCTGCACGCCAGAGATGCCACCCGGCAATCGATAGTCAGTCACCATCAGGTCCAGATGGGGTTTGGTGGCGAGGATTTCAAAAGCCTGTTCGCCGTTGATCGCCTTCAATACCCGGTAACCCAGGCCCGCCAGGTATTCACCCAACACAAACATAATGGACTCGTCGTCTTCGACGATCAGTACGACATCTTGTGCATCTTCACTCATGGGAAGCCTTTGTCCGGTCAATTGCTGCAACTACGACCATGGGGTCACGTAGAAGGTTGCGTCGAGGTGACGATTGAGTTCACGCCGCCGGTTCAAGGGGCAAGCACACGCGAAACAGAGCGCCCTCGCCTATCCGACTCTCGACTTCAATGGTGCCGCCGTGGGCCGCGACGATCTGCTCGGAAATAAACAGCCCCAAGCCCAATCCGGCTGCAACCTGACTGGCCGATACACGCTCGAACTGTTGGAAAATGCGTTTCTGGTTTTCCTCGCTGATGCCGATACCACGGTCGCGCACTTCGACCCGCGCCTCACCGTGTTCGCTGTACACCCGCACGTCCACCGGGCTCTTGGCGCCGTAGCGCAGTGCGTTGGTCAGCAGGTTGGTCACCACCTGCTCGATCCGGAACTCGTCCCAATGCCCCACTACCGGGCCTTCGGCCGACAACTGCATGGACGACTCAGCGGCGGCGACTTGCGGAGCGAAGTTCTCCACCAAGTTGCTAACCAGTTGCGCCAGGTCGAAGCGCGCCGGGCGAATCGACAGTTTGCCGGTACGGATGCGCGACACATCGAGCATGTCTTCGATCAGACGGATCAGGCTGCGGATCTGGCGCTCATCGCGATCAACCATGGCGTGCATCTTTTCCAGGGTGAACGCTGCGGCGTTGTCTCGCGCCAGGTGCATCTTGCGCAGCTGGGTTTCCAGAATCAGGCCGTTGAGGGGGGTGCGCACTTCATGGGCGACGATCGACATAAAGTCATCGCGCATGCGCACCGCCTGCTCCAGCTCGGCCTGAGTGGCCTGCAAGCGGTTGAGCAGCAGTTCCTGTTCGCGGCGGCTGCGCTCCAGCTCTTCGACCTGCAATTTCATCGCCTTGCTCTGGCGATACAGGTCGACAAACACATTGACCTTGCTCTTGACCGCATGGATATCCAGCGGCTTGTGCAAGAAATCCACCGCGCCACTTTCATAGCCCTTGAACGCGTAGTTGAGTTCCCGGCCAGCGGCGCTGACAAATACGATGGGGATGTTCTTGGTCTTCTCGGTGCCGCGCATCAGCTCGGCCAACTCAAAACCATTCATGCCGGGCATCTGCACATCGAGAATCGCCATGGCGAACTCATGCTCCAGCAACAGGGACAACGCTTCATCGGCGCTCAATGCCTTGAAAACCTGGCGGTCCTCACGCTTGATCAGCGCTTCGAGGGCCAGCAGGTTTTCCGGCAGATCGTCGACGATCAGCAGTTTGGCCTGGACAGTACTTAACATGGGGAAGATTCCAGCAAAACCAGCAATGAGCCTATCCGGCTCAGAGTCAGAATATGGTCAGGTGTCTGCAACGCCAGGGCTGCACGGGGCATAACGTCCACGCGTGCTTCCGCTGGGTCCTGTACAACAGTGGTGCCGTGTTGCTGTTTTACGTAGGCCAGTCCCCGTGCGCCGTCCTGGTTGGCGCCGGTCAGCAGGATCGCCAGCAGCCCGGGGCCGTAAGCATCCGCCGCCGAGGTGAACAGAAAATCAATGGACGGACGCGAGTGATGTACACGCTCTTCCTGGCTCAGGGACAGGCTGCGATCCTGCTCCACCGACAAGTGATAGCCGGGGCCGGCGAAGTACAGGGTGCCGGGCTCGATGGATTGCTTGTCCTGGGCTTCGCGCACCGGGATGCGCAGGCGCCGGGCGAATACTTCGGCCAATTGGCTGCGGCGCTCATCCGGCAAGTGCAGCACCGCGATGATGGGCAAGCCGAAGCCGTTAGGTAGTTCGCTGAAAATACCCAACAACGCTTCGACGCCGCCGGCGGACGCGCCGACGACGATGGCTTCAATCCCGCGAATCGGGCTGGCTGCAGCGTCGTTCATGATTTGCGGTAGATCCGTTCCTGCTTGACCAAGGGTTCGAAGTGTTTGTTATAGCCGGAGAAATCCAGGGTTTCCTTGCTGCCCAGCACCAGGAAGCCGCGATGGCATAGCGACTCATGAAACAATCCGAACGCTCGGTCTTGCAACTTTTTATTGAAATAAATCAATACGTTACGACAAGAAATTAATTGAGTTTCTGAGAAGACACTGTCGGTGGCCAGGCTGTGGTCGGCGAACGTCACGTTTTCCCGCAGTGTCTTGTCGAAGATCGCGTAATCGTATGCCGCCGTGTAGTAGTCGGCAAACGAACGTTGCCCGCCGGCCTGCTGATAATTGGTGGTGTAGGCCCGCACGTTCTCCAGGGAAAAAATGCCCTGTTTGGCTTTGTCCAAGGACGCTGGGTTGATATCGGTGGCGTAAATGATCGTACGCTCCAGCAAGCCCTCTTCGCGCAGCAGGATGGCCATGGAGTAGACCTCCTCCCCCGTGCTGCAACCGGCGATCCAGATCTTGATCGACGGGTAGGTCTTGAGCAGCGGCACTACTTCCTGGCGGATCGCCAGAAAGTGCGACGGGTCGCGGAACATCTCGCTTACCGGGATCGTCAGGAACTGTAATAACTGCATGAACGCCGCCGGGTCATGCAGCACCCGCTCCTGCAGCGCGGAAATGGTGGCGCAGTCGAACTGGCGCATGGCATGGGCCACGCGACGTTTGACCGACGCCCCGGAATAGTCGCGAAAGTCATAGCTGTACTTGAGGTAAATCGCCTCGATCAGCAGGCGCAGCTCAATATCGCTGCTTTTTTCCAAAAAACTTCGCTCCACTTAAATGCGTTCCATCTTCGGCAGCCATACGCGAATCAACGAGAACAGACGATCCAGGTCGATCGGTTTGGCCAGGTAATCATTGGAGCCGGCAGCCAGGCAGCGCTCCTGGTCGTCTTTCATGGCCTTGGCAGTCACAGCGATGATCGGCAGCTTTTTCCAGCGCGGGTCCTGGCGGATCAGCGCCGTGGCCTCGTAGCCGTCCATCTCCGGCATCATCACGTCCATCAGCACCAAGTCGATGTCCTCAACCTCATTGAGGCGGTCGATGGCTTCACGGCCGTTACGCCCGATCACCACGACCGCGCCTTTATGCTCCAGGGCGCTGGTCAGGGCAAAGATGTTGCGTACATCGTCGTCTACCAGCAGGATTTTGCGCCCTTCGAACACCTTGTCGCGGCTGCGGGCGGTCTTGAGCATCTTCTGGCGTTCATGGGACAGCTGGGATTCGACTTTGTGCAGAAAGAGTGTGACTTCGTCCAGCAGCCGCTCCGGCGAGCGGGCGCCCTTGATGATGATCGAGCGCGAGTATTTGCGCAGTTCGGCTTCTTCATCGCGGGTCAGGTTGCGCCCGGTGTAGACGATCACCGGCGGGAACGAGCAGATGTCCTCGGTGGCCATGCGTTTGAGCAGCTCGTTGCCGAGCATGTCCGGGAGCTTGAGGTCGATGATCATGCAGTCATAGACGTTGCTGCGCAGCAGTTCGAGGGCTTCCTGGGCAAAGCCTACGGCGGTGATCTCGATGTCATCGTCGCCGATCAGGCGGGCAATGCTGTCGCGTTGCAGGTCATCGTCCTCCACCAGCAGCACGCGTTTGACCTTTTGCGTCAGCTTGGCTTCCAGGCGCGCGAACACGTCCTTGAGTTCTTCACGGGTGGTGGGCTTGACTGCGTAGCCGATGGCGCCCATGTGCATGGCGGCCTCGACCCGGTCTTCCACGGAAATCACATGCACCGGGATGTGCCGGGTGCTGGCGTGTTCCTTCAGGCGTTGCAGCACGGTCAATCCGGAATGGTCCGGCAGGCGCATGTCGAGCAGGATCGCGTCGGGGATGTACTGCTCGGCCAGGTTGTAGCCTTCGTCGGCGCCGTGGGCGACCAGACATTGGTAGCCCAGCTCATGGGCCAGGTCGAACAGGATGCGGGCAAAGTTCGGCTCGTCTTCCACCACCAGGATGCAGCGCGTGGTGAACGGGGCCTTGTCGCGGTCGTCGGCAAAGCGCGGGATCTGCTCGGCATCGGCCACCGACAAGGGCGAGACCTTGACCTGGACCGGCGCAGGTGCGGCAACCACCGGGCGCGGCGGTTCGATGGCCTGGGGCTGTTCCTCGTGCTCGACGTACTGTTCCGGCAACGTCAGGGTAAACACACTGCCCTTGCCCGGTTCGCTGGTGACGTGGATCGAACCACCGAGCAAGGTGGCCAGGTCGCGGGAAATCGACAGGCCCAGGCCCGTGCCGCCGTAACGGCGGTTGGTGGTGCCGTCGGCCTGGCGGAAGGCTTCGAAGATGCTCTCTTGCTGGTCCGGGGCGATGCCGATCCCGGAATCGCGCACCGTGAACACAATCCCGCCTTCGGCCGCGCCGGACACCGACAGGCTCACCTGGCCCTGCTCGGTAAACTTGATCGCGTTGGACAGCAGATTCTTGAGGATCTGCTCCAGGCGCTGGCGGTCGGTGAACAGCATGGCCGGCGCCCCCTCTTGCACCTCCACCTGGAAACCCAGCTTGCGATCGGACGCCAGCGGTTCGAACATCCCCCGCAGGCCGTCCACCAGACGTGCCACGCTGGAATTTTCCGGGCGTACTTCGAGCTTGCCGGCTTCGACCTTGGAAATATCCAGGATGTCGTTGATCAGGTTGAGCAGATCGTTGCCCGCCGAGTAGATCGACTCGGCAAACTTGACCTGCTCGGCACTGAGGTTTTCCTGGGGGTTTTCCGCCAGCAATTTGGCCAGGATCAGTGAGCTATTGAGCGGCGTACGCAGCTCGTGGGACATGTTGGCGAGGAATTCGGACTTGTATTTGCTTGAACGCTGCAGCTCTTCGGCGCGGTCTTCCAGCTCCAGCTGGGCCTGGTTCAGCTCGATATTCTTGCGATCCATGGCGTCGCGCTGCTCGGCCAGGGTCTGGGTCTGCTCGGCCAACTGCTCGTTGGTCTGCTCCAGCTCTGCTTGTTGGGTCTCCAGATGAACCTGGGATTCCTTGAGGATGCGCGACTGTTCTTCGAGCTCCTCGTTGGCGGTCTTGAGTTCTTCCTGCTGCACTTGCAGCTCTTCGTTGAGCTGCTGAGTTTCGGCCAGCACTTCCTGCAAGCGTTGGCGATAGCGCGCGGCCTCGATGGACGTGCCGATATTGCCGGCGATCAGCTCCATCAATTCCGTATCGCGCTCCTGCAGCGGGCGCAGGAAACCCAATTCGATCACGCCGTTGACGCGATCATCGTCGCTGGTGGGCATCACCAGCACGCTGCGGGTGGCGCCTTCGCCCAGGCCCGAGCTGACTTTGAAGTAGTCCACCGGCACATCGTCCAGGCGGATCAGGCGGTCCAACTGCGCGGCCTGGCCGACAATACCTTCGTCGCTGTAGATCGCTTGCTCCTGCTGCTCCTGCTCGCGGGAGAAACCGTAGGTGGCGATGCGCTTGAGGCCGCCATGCTCTTCGCGCACATACAGTGCGCCGACCACCGAGCCCATGTATTGGGCAAAAAACTGCAGGATATTGCGCCCCAGCATGTTCAGGGTCAGCTGGCCCAGCACCTGCTCGGCCAGCTCGGTCTGGCCATTACGCAGCCACGCTTGCTGCTCCAAACGCCGAGCAATCTTCTGCTGTGACGCGAGGTTTGCGCTGTAACTCTCTGAAAGAGCTACCAGATTTTTACGCCCTACATAGGCAAGAAAACCGCTCAACCCCAGTACGAATACCAGGTACAGGCCAACGCTGATCACTGTGGTACGGGTCACGTCGGCATTGCGGGTGATCCGGAACTGCTGCTCCATCGCCACCGCTTCGTCGTACTCCTTGCGGATCTCATCGGTCAGGCGCTTGCCACGCCCGGCCTTGACGGCGCTGCGGTAGTCACCGCTCTGGCGCTGCATATCAATCATTGTCTGGGCGTACTTGTTCCACTCCAGTTGCAGCGCTTCCAGACGCTTGAGGCGATCGACCTGCTGCGGGTTGTCGGCGACCAGTTCTTGCAAATTGCGCAGGTCGGACATGATCCGTGGTTTGGCCACCTCGTAGGGATCGAGGAAGTGCTCGTCGCCGGTGATCAGGAAGCCGCGCATGCCGGTTTCCAGATCGACTGTCAGCTTTGACGTCTCATTGAGGTTATTGATGACCCGATCGGTGTGCTCCACCCACTGGATCACCGACAGCAAATAGGTGATCAGGCACACGAAAAACACCGCGCTGAGCACGCCCACACCCAGGGGCAATGCCACGTTTCGGCTCAGGAGGGTACGAAAGCTCTTTTCATCGACGGACGAAGCGGGAGTCATGGGCATGCCTTGGCCAAATACGGAAAAACGGGGAGTTTGCCCCAAACGTGGCAGTGAGGGCTATGTTTCTGACGCAACGAGCGGAACAAAACCTGGCGGTTAGCCACCTTTAGCGCCCTCGCCGCGCGTTGTTTGCCCTTATTTGTCTACATATAGGCTGACAACTTGGGCATGTGGCTCTGCGGAACGCTCTTGTTTGCAACGGACACCTAATGACAAGCCTCGGGTACAGGGATGTTCGTCAACAAGGCACTTCCAACCATGACCAACAGGTAGCCCGCGATGAATGCAGTCAACACCCCACGTTTGCCCACTCCCTCTGCCCTGGTGAGTCCACCATTGGCATCGGTTTCCCGATTACCGTCAGGCGCGAGCACGCCTCAAGCTCTTGCAAAGCCTGAACAGTCCTCCTCTTCCGGCACGCAGAGCCTGCAACAGGCCCTGGCCGACCAGCGTAACTGGGGCGAATTGGCGCAGGCGCTCTTCAGCCTGGCCAAGGAGCTGCCGGCAGACGCCGATGAACAGGCCGTGGCTGACGCGTTAAAAGCGCGGTCGATGCCGCGCCACCTGGCCTCTGGCACCGCCACTACCGTGAACCTTGACGCGTTTATCAGCGAACAACGCCTGGCGCAGCCTACCCGCCGCCACTACGTTGTGTACTTGGCCGAGGCAGTGGCCCAGCGGGCACTGCAGTCGCCCCTGGGCAATTTCGGCGGTGGGCTGTCCTGGCCGATCCCCTTGAGCGTTGCCGACCAGAGCAAAATCGGCACGCTGGTGGACAAAAATACCGCAGGTCTGCCCGGTCTGCCGCTGGAGGATGCGCGCAAAGGTGCCCTAGGCTATCTGCTCGAACAGACGCCGTTGTCCGATGCAGAGCTGCGAGACCCGCCCAACGCCCTGGCAAAACTGGTGGCATCCCCTCGCGCCCAGGCGCTTGGCCAGGCGATCCAGACCGAATTGGGCGGCGCTGACACCCCTGGCAGCGTCAATGACTACGTGCTCGCGGCCATCAACATGGGCCTGGACCTGGACTCGATGTTCGTCCCCCATCGCAACCATGTGGCCGGATTCGATCTGGCCAGTGAGCAGCACTGGGGCAAGGCGCCGTCCGATATCGTCAACCGGCTCAGCCTGCACTTGGTCAAGGAAGGTCGCGCCACCCACGCAACAGCGAGGTTCGCCGCGCACTTGCTACTGGCGCGGGTGGCGCCGCAACTGCTCGTCAAAGAGATACCGGCCGCGCTCACCTATGGCAGCCAGGCCTGGGCCAGTTTCTGCATCGCCGCAGCAGCGGTGGAGGCGCAAGCCCCGGGGACGGTAGCCAATATGACGTTTGCGCAAGTCATGCAGGCAGCAAAAGGGTCCGGCGCGGTGGCCCCCGAAGGTGCGCAGAGAGGGGCTTTAGTGGATTGGGCGGTGGTCAACGGTATGTTGCCCAAGCGTGAGAACGACAGTTACACCGCTGATGAGCTGGACAACGCGAGAAGCGCCTATAACGCCCAGCAATCCGAGCGACTCAACGCCTCGGCCCAACTGAGTAGCGAGCTGCCCAGCCGCGAACAGATCGCGTTGCAAAAGCTGCGCGAGACCTTTGGCGATAACGTACCGTTCGAAGAAAAACTGTTGAGCATAGACGATACCAGCACGCCCTATGAGGGGCCGCTCTATGACCCGAATCGACGACCGGCCGGGCGGTATTCGCTGCTCGACATCGCCATGATGGAGCTGCGCGATTACACCTGGAAAACCACCGACCCGCGCATTCCTATCGCAGCGGTCAACGCGCCGCTCGCGCTGGGCGTGAACAAGGCGTTCAACGAGCAATTCAAACAGACCATCGATTCACACAAGCAGGGCTTGGGGACGCTGGTCAAACAGCTTGTCTCCCAGTTGCCGCCCGCCGACCGCCAGAATCTGGAGCACGGCAAGCTGGAGTTCTTCCAGAAGAAAACCTATGAACTGGGATTGGATTTTACCTCCCGCACCCTGCACCACACGGATCAAAAACTGTTGATCAAGGCCACCGGCGCGGACGGTGTGACGGTGTATGAAGTGGATAGTAAGCGCGGCACGATCAATAAGGTGCCCGAGAGCGAACTGACCCGACGCCGGGAGCGCAACGCCAATCAAGAAGAAAAAATTGAGGCGTTCGTGCCCAAGAGCGTCGCAGCCGGCGATTTTGCGCTCAAGCCCGCGAATGGCACGCTGGCACCGGCCACCTTTACCTCGTCGCGCACTCAGTCGATTGCCGATGCGTTTGTGGAACACCTCGATATGGACAATGCACAGGTGGTCAAGCAAGCCAAGGGGGTCACCCCTCTGGACAAGCAAAACGAGGTGGAATGGAAACTGGCGGATTTCTTCTTGAACCTGGTGCCGCTCAGGTCCGCTATCGTCAACTTTCAGAATGGCAACTATGCCGATGGCGCCACGGACCTGGCACTGGATATGTTCAGTTTCGTGACCGTTGGAGTGGGAACGGCGGGCAAAGTGGCCAAGGCCGTCAAGAGTTCGGCGTCGACGACGGTCAAAGCCCTCAACACGGCGAAGGTGATCGGTGCCGCCGCCATCGGCGCCTTCAACCCCGTAAGCGGGGCCGGCGACTTACTGGTCGGGGCTGCACGGGTTACGCAGGCGGTAGGGCGAACGATTGCCAAAGGCACACGCGCCGTGGCTAACACAGGGGTTTCCCTGGTCACCCAAGGGGTCAATGCTCTGCGCGGCGCAACGGGCGCGTATGACTTAGTCCGGGCCAACAAAGGCTATGCCACGCTATCGGCGGGTACGTTCACCCTCGCGGACCGAACCGTGGAGACCACCGCAGTGCTGCACAACAACCAATGGCATGCCTACGACGTTGCCCGGCAACAGCCGTACGGCCCCGCCTTGGCGGACTTCAAACCTGCGGTGCCGCCAACCCGAGATACGCCGCTCCACGGCTTTTTCGACCGCATTTACAACCTGCTCCAGCCTGAAAACGCTCAAGGCACTGTCACCCGCCTGACCAAGGAGGAGCATAAGAACTTTACCGCCAAATATAACCACGGCATGCGTAAGGAAAACCGTGCAGCCTTTGACCAAGGTTTCGACTACGGCAATCCAAGTGATATCCCCGGTTATTCACCTAACCTGAACATTCCCGATCTGCAGCGCCTGTTGCAGTATTGTTTCTCTCCCGAAGACATAGGCACATTGGCCAAAGCCATCAAGCAAAAAGCTATCGCGGAATCTTTCCACCGCCTGGCGTACTTTGAAAAAGATATCGCCGCAGCAGGCGGGCATTTGCATCGGATGCCCCAGGACTTCTACCTCAGCCTGGTCAATATGGGCTCCGAGGGCGAATGTGCGGGGATTTCCAATGCCATGGCCCTTGCCATCGGCACCGGTAAAGAACACACGCTGCTGAGCAATTTTTACACCGCCGCCGCTAACCCGAACGTGCCAAGCAATGCCGCTTTTATCAGCAATATAGAGACCCTACAAAAGATCACCGGCACGGAAACCCTTTATCACATGGGCCAGACGCCTCGGCGTGTGCCCTATACCACCATTATCTCGGAGTTGGCCAATGCCACCGAATCAACCACGCTCAGAGTCGCATCGGAACACCACGCGCTGCTCGCGGGTGTAAAGGTCGACGGTGCGAACAAGCAATGGTTCTATTTCGATCCCAACTATGGGTACGTCACGTTTGATTCGCTAGATTCGATGAAGAATGGTCTGGAGCGCACGTTGAACAGGGGTATATCGCCCTATCGACTTGACGCCTATAAGCGCGATTCCGCTGTTCCCGAGTATCAGATAAGTCAATTCTCCCCCACAGACCTGACCCCAGACCGTACGGGTAATGTCGACGTATCGAGCCTCTCCACTGCGGTCCTATAAGCCGTGCCTGCGGCCCCGACGTTGCTGCACCCAGCGCGCCGGGGCCGACTTGCTGCCGCGCATCATCCGGGCAAGACATTCGCGCAGACTCCCGTCACAATACGCGCGCCAGGGGAACTTGCTGCGATTGACACGACTCACTAGAGGATGGTCTTTGCATTCACACGACCTGCACCTCCAATTTTCGGGAAACCTCACTATGTCCGCAGCCTCCTCCACCATCCTAGTAGTCGAAGACGACAACATCGTGCGCATGTTGATCGTCGATGTCCTCGAAGAGTTGGAGTTCACGGTCATTGAGGCGGCTGACGCAGCGGAGGCGCTGGGCATGGTCAATGATGAAAGCCAGCTGATTCAGCTGATGATGACCGATGTGGGCCTGCCGGATATGGACGGCAAAGAACTGGCAGCCAAAGTACGCGCACTGCGGCCCGGCTTGCCGATCCTGTTTGCCAGCGGCTATGCCGAAAACATCGACGCGCCGGCGGACATGCATGTGATTGGCAAACCGTTTTCCATCGATCAACTGCGTGACAAGGTCAAGTCCATCATCGGCTGACTGCCTCCGTTTCCTCGCTTGCGCCGTACCTTCAACGCCTGCCATTAGCCCTTATCGCGCAGGGCGATAGGCGCGTCGACGCCATCCCATCGATCAATCGGTCGTACAGGACAAAAGACTTCCAGCGAAACTGGGTGCAAACTCTGCCGGCCAGCGATTACCTGCCGTACGCACCCGCGCACGAGGCCTACTTCGATAAAAGCTGGAAACTCAATGACATCACCCAGTTCCCTAAGAGACGCAACAACATGATCAGAAAACCGACGCGCCTGCTGTTAGCGAGCCTCTCGATCCTCCTGAGCAGCGGCGCCTGGGCCGATTTCACCGCCACCCCGAGCGAAGCGCGGGCCATCGCCAAGGAAGCCTACCTGTATGGTTTTCCGTTAGTGGAAATGTACAAAACGCTCTACACCCAAGCCGTCGACAAGGGCGGCGCCAACTTCAAGGCGCCGTTCAACCGCATCGGCAATACCGCCCAGGTGTTAACGCCCAAGGACACCGCATTCGTAAGCCCCAACGCCGACACGCCCTACTCATTCGTGTGGATGGATCTGCGCCGCGAACCGCTGGTGCTGACCCTGCCCAAGATCGAAGACAACCGTTACTACTCGGTGCAGTTGATCGACCTCTACACCCAGAACTTCGCCTACCTGGGCACGCGCAGCACGGGTAACAACGGCGGCCACTACATGATCGCCGGGCCGGACTGGAAAGGTCAGCAGCCGGTGGACATCGATCGCGTGGTCTATAGCGAGAGCAATATCGCTTACGCGCTGTACCGCACGCAGTTGTTCGACGAAAAAGACCTGGGCAAGGTCAAGCAGATTCAGAGCGGCTATAAAGTCCAGCCGCTGAGCAGCTACGTCAAGCAAGCCGCGCCAGCCAATGTGCCAAAGGTCCAGTGGCCAAAACCCACCGCCACTATGAGCGACAGCCCGCAACTGTTCCGCTACCTGAATTTCATGCTGGCGTTCGCCGCCCCCCAGGACAGCGAGAAAGACCTGCTGGCGCGCTTTGCCAAGATTGGCGTCGCCCCGGGTGCGCCCTTCAAGTTCAACCAGCTCAGCGCCGAACAACGCAAGGCCCTGGAAGACGGGATTGCCGACGGCAAGGCCGAGTTTGCCGCGTTCAAAAAAGACAAGCTCGACACCCACCAAGTGTCTAACGGTGACCTGTACGGTAGTCGCGATCACCTCAACAACAACTACTTGTACCGCTACGCTGGTGCCAACATGGGCATCTTCGGCACCTCCAGTGACGAAACCGCCTACCTGAGTTATGTCGTCGACAGCGAAGGTAAACCGGCCAACGGTGCACGTCATAGCTACACACTGCATTTCAACAAGGACCAACTGCCGCCGGCGGACGCGTTCTGGTCGCTGACCATGTACAGCGCCAAGACCCAGCAATTGGTCCCTAACCACAAGAAGCGCTACTTGATCAATTCGCGCATGTTGCCCAGTCTCAAGCGCGATGCCGATGGTGGCCTGACCCTGGCCTTGCAACATCACGAACCGCCCAAAGCCGAACAGAGCAATTGGTTGCCCGCTCCTCCCGGTCCTTTCTACGCCGTACTGCGGATTTACCTGCCCAAGCCTGAGGTAGGTAGTGGTCAATGGAAACTGCCGCCGTTGACACCGCTCAAGTAACACCGCGAGCTCGGCACCGGCGAGTCCGGACCGAGCGCGTCACTTTCCGATATCAGGCCGACAGCGCCAACCTGCACTGCCGCTGGTTTATTGGCTGCTAAAACGGGTAAGGTGCGCGCGATTCCTCACGGAGCTGCACCGCACATGACTTGCTGGGATGTCCTTGATCTGCCCCCAGATGCCGATAGCCGCACCATCAAGCGCACCTACGCGGCGCTGCTCAAGAAAACCCGGCCGGATGATGATCCCGAGGGTTTCCAGCGCCTGCGCGAAGCGTATGAAGCGGCCCTGAACGGGCAAGAGTCGGTCATGGACGACGCGTCTGCCGCCGTTGCGGTCGAAATGGCTGCACCAGAACCGGTCGACGGCACCCTGCCCCAGCGCTATCAGCAGGCCTTGGCCCAAGGTAACGGCCTGGCATTCGAAGTGGCGCTGCTCCAACGCTGTATCAGCGACGACACCGTGAGCGATGAGGAGCTTCGCTGGGCGTTTGACACCTTCCACTGGCTCAGTGCCTGGCAGCGCCTGGAGCTGCCAGCGCAATGGCTGGATGCCCTTGCCTCTCAATGCAGGCAGGCGTTGCGCAGCCAATTGGCGCTGGCACTTGCACAACGTAATGAAGCGGACTTCCTCGATGCGTACGCCCGGCGTGACGAGCACGCCTGGTTGCGCCAGCCGGCGCACGCTCAATGGTTCAACCAGACACTTGCCACGTTGCTATGCGACGGCTACTTCTGGTTGCCTGCGTTGTTCGAGGCCGTCCGCGCCGGGCAGGGCTGGCCGCACGGTGGCGAAAACCCCTGCCCCGAGGATGAATGGCAGCACCTGTTGCGGCGTGAGCAAGGGCCGGCGTTCATTGCCCACCAGCGTGCACTGGCTGTCGCGCCGCCGCACACTGCGCAACAGCGCGCTGCTCGTTTGCTGTTGGCGCCGATGACACTGGGGCAGCGACGTGCATTCGCCCAGCGCTTGAGCGAGGCCGACTGGGAGGCGTGCCGAGCGCTGGCCGCGCGCATTAAAGCCGATCATCCCGACGTTGCGCTGTCCCTGCCAGGCGGTACGGCTTATTTCTGGCAGGAGTGGGAAACTGCTGTCGACACTTGGCCGCTGGCGCTGGCGACAGTGCTGGGCTGTGTGACAGGTGCACTGTTCCAGGCGCCGTGGTTTTCAGGAGTCCTGGTCAGCACACTGGGGCACGCGTTGGTATGGTCGATGGCCTATGTCGTGGGCGGCGCCCTGGCCTGGCAAGTGTGGCGTCCGCTGGTACATCGGCTGCGCGTCGTGGATGAAAGCCTCGCCGTCAGACTACCGACGCGACTCTGCCCTACCCGCCTGCCGTTATTGCCGCTGCGCGATCTGTTGCCGGGGGCGATCATGAGCGTGGCCATCAGTGTTCAATTCGGCGCGGTTGCGGGCCTGGTGATGGTGGCGACCCTGGTCGTGATCGGTGCGGGTAAGCGTCAAGCCCGCACGGGCTACAAAGAATGGTCCACCCGCCATCCGCGCAAGACCATCGGTGTATGGGGCCTTGTCACTTTGCTCCTGACAATGATGTTTGCAGCGCTCAAAAGCTTTGACAGTCATTATCAGGTGGGCCGCAATCAAGGCCTGCAACAGTGGACAGAGCGCGTGTGCAGCCGCATGCCGAGAACAGCACAACCCTGCCAGGCACCCGCGACCCAGGCACAGTGGTACGGTCAGGAGGCTGAGTGATGAAGCCAATCATGTTGTACCCCGTCGGGGTGGTATTGATCCTGTGCCTGTTCAGCCTGGCCGGCGCCAGCAAACAACTGCAGATTGTGCAGTGGTGGCTCAACCAATTGGACAGCCCCCAGACTGCAACGGCCGGCGCGCTTGCACCGATCATCGATTGCGTTAACCGCGTGGACCGCGATACTCGGTTGGCCTACTACTTGCTGACTCAGGTCGACGCCTCAGTCCGGACGGCTGAGCGCTCCGGCGCCGCGAACTTGCCTCGGGAAGAATTTGGCGACAGCGCCGAGCCGCAAGCCCGCCTGATCCAAAAGCAGGTATGCACCCCTGCTATTACCCTCCAGCTGGAACGCCAAGCCCCCGGCAGCCCATTGATCACGGCCACGCAGCAGTACTTGCAGACCCTTCGCAGAATCAGCGACGTCGGTACGCTGCTCAGCCCCAATCAAACCCCCGGCGCGAAAACGCCGCAGCAGCAATTATTTGGCAACGTCATGCTTGACCAGTTGAAAGCAGAACTAAGCCGTAACGGTGGCGGCTACCTGTCGGCATCCGCGGCTCTGCGTGACGATCTGACGCGTGAGGAGCTGCGTTTGCGCCCCCTACAGCTGGATTTACTGGAAGCACGTCTGGGCCGAGACCTGCATTGGCACCTGCTCAATTACATGATTGCGTCGCGCCAGGCGATCGATCGGATCGACCAAGGGGTACGCGCTGCCGACCTGACACCCCAAGCCCTGGCTGCGTTGACCGCTTCGGTTCAGCGTGCCCAAGAAAGTGCCGCAGCCTTTGTCGATCAGATGCCGGATAAAGAACTCACTGAAGAAACGCTGCACCTTTGGTACACCCTAAGAACCCCCGCCGATACCTACCTTGCTGCCCTGCAAGGCATGCTTCAAAACTGGCTCAACCACGCCACCCCGCAACAGCTGAGTGACGACTATGACCTCGTCACCCGCCGCTACGACGTCCTGCTCAGCTATTACAACCGGCCGGCACGCAATGCGTTTTAGTGCTTTTTGAATTTCACATAGGACTGATGCAGGTCTGAAGCCCAGCCGTCGATCACGTTTTTCACGTCATCGGCTTTCATCACCTGAGCGTCGTTCTCCAAGGGCTTGCCGGTGCCTTTGCGCACCACTTGGGCCAGGACTTTGCCGTTGGCACCGTCGAGGAACTGCGCCTCGGTGCCGAGGGTGGTTTCTTGATCGCGAATGCCGGTGCCGGTACTGACCGCCGCCGCCACCAGGGCTACCGGGATGAACTCATAAGGTTTAAGCCCTTCGGTCTTGCTGCTGACGGCAGTGATGGCCGCGCGCACCACGATTACGCCTGGGCCTGGGGCATTGGCCAACGGCAAGGATTTGGCCAGCTCACGCTTGAGCGCCTGGTTGTAGTAGGTGTTAATGCCGTTGAGGGTGCTGTCAGGGATTTTCGTGGTGGCCTGGGGTTTGGGATAGAACTGGGTCGGTTCGATGTACACCGCGTTATAGCGACTCAGGTCCAGTTGAGGATCGACCCAGCGCATCACTTCGACGCCTGACGGTGACTTGGCTTGCTTGAGTTGGCTGTAGTTGGAAAGAAAGCCCGAATATTCATCCGGTTGCGTGACCTGGCTGGCGCAGCCTGCAATCCCAAGCGAAGCCACGCACAACGTACTGATCATTAGCCTTAGTTTCATCATTGAACTCCCTGGCAGTCATCATCGAACGGCGGAGCTGTAGGTATAGCCAATCCTGGCGAAATGGTGCGCCCACTCGACCGATCAAGCCGAGATGACAAAAACTGCACCGGTCATTTGGCGAACAACTGCGTATGACTAATCAACCGTCGGTAAGTAAGGTGGAGCTCCCCCCTATCAGGAGCATCACATGCGCACCATCGGCCTTATCGGCGGCATGAGCTGGGAGTCCAGCGCCGAGTACTACCGCATCATCAACCAGCGCGTGCGTGATCAGCTCGGTTCGCTGCGCTCGGCGCAGGTGTTGATGTACAGCGTGGATTTCGGCCCGGTGGCGCAGGCGCAGCACGATGGGCGTTGGGACGACGCGGCGCAGGTCCTCGAAGACGCGGCGCGGCGCCTGCAGGCCGGCGGTGCGGACTGCGTGGTGCTGTGTACCAACACCATGCACTTGGTGGCGCCGCGTATCGAAGCGGCGATCTCGATTCCGTTTCTGCATATCGCCGACGCCGCCGGCCAGGCGGCCGTGGCGGCCGGCACGCTCAACGTCGGCCTGCTCGGCACGGCGTTCACCATGGAGCAGGATTTCCTCAAGGCGCGCCTGGCCGAGCATGGCTTGAATGTGCTGGTGCCGGAGGCCGAAGAGCGCCAGAGCGTGCACCGCATCATCTATGAAGAGTTGTGTGTGGGGATCATCAGCGACACCTCGCGCGACGCCTATCTGCGCATAATTGCGTCGCTGGCTGCCCGTGGTGCCCAGGCGATCATCCTCGGATGCACGGAAATCGGCCTGTTGATCAAGCCCGAACACACCAACCTGCCGCTGCTGGACACCACCGCGTTGCATGCGCAGGCCGCGGTGGCGTTTGCCTTGCAGGATTAAGTCGAAGGACGCAAACGCGCCATGCTGACGGTGTCGACGTAGACGCCGTCACGCAGGGCGTAGTCGCGCAGCACCCCTTCCACCTCGAAACCGAACGAGCGGTACAGACGTTGCGCGGCCTGGTTATCGGCAAATACCGTCAACTCGACGCGGTGCAGGTTCATCCAGTTGTCGGCCACGTCGAGGGCTGCCTTCAACAGCCGCGAGCCGACGCCCTTGCCCTGCCAGGCAGTTGTCACGCCCATGCCAAAGGTGCCGACATGGGCCTGGCGCACGCGCAGATACTGTTGCAGCCCCAATTGGCCAATCACCTCGCCGCCATGCAATGCCACCAGTTGCAGGCGGCGTTCGTCGTCCATCACCAAACGCTTGCGCCACACTTCAATCGACTGGAACGGCATCTGCAGTACCTGACGGCACACCGCCGGCTCGTTGTAGAGCGCCGCGACGCCGTCAAGGTGGGCCTCGGTAAAGCGCTGGATGACGATATGGGCTTCAGGGGCGTGCATGGGTTTCATCCTTTGAAAGACATGTGACCGGCCAGTGTAGAGGCGCCGACCGTCCGCTGCCTAGGGCGCTGGAGCGGTTGTCCACAACGAAGGCCAGTCGCCGTAGGCCACCCCGGTGCAGCGCGACATCATGTGAAACTCGCTGAGCTGGAAAGCCTTGCCGTCAAACAACCACACCGCCCCGGCCCCGCAATCGCCGAGCCCGCGTTGCTTGTAGAAGTAACTCAGGGTGCCGGTGGCTGGGTCGTAGCCCACCGAACCTTGCAGCGCGGCGCCGTCCAGAGGCAGCGGCTCAAGTTGCAATGCTGTCTGGGCATAAGGTGCCTGGCGCGCGCGACTCACCACCTCGTATTCGCAGTTGTAGGCCGCGCAGTCGTAGCTCAACACGGTCATGGCCTGCGAGGCGGTCAACGCACCGGCACTGGCTTCGGGTGGCGGCGAGTCTTCTTGCGCCGTTTCACCTTTGAGGGCCTCGGCCACCAAAGCTTGCTGCTCCTCGGCGGTCAACGCCGGCGCACCGGGGAATGGGCGCAGCAGCGGCGTCGGCAAACGCGCCGGCACGGCACTCGCCGCACCTTTGCCGGGTCGTGCCAGTGCGGTGACGTTATCCACCCGGCCTTGCACCGCATCCATCAACAGCAGCGATGCACTCAACCCACTCAGAGATACGTGGGCATCGACGTCGCCGGGCAGCTGCAAGCGCTGACCATCGCGCAAGCGTTGCAACCATCGGCGCGCGGCGGCGTCGTCAAGTACGCCAAAGGACTGCACATGGGGATCGCCGCCCTGGTCGTCCAACTCCACCTGCAATGCCTGGGTCAAGTCATTGCCCAGGGGCTGGCCATCCAGTTGCAGGGTTGACAGGTCCGCCGTCTCCCCCCGATGGTCGAAGCGCAGGCGCAAGTAGCCCTGAGGGCCGGCCTTGTGCCAGATATGCAAGGTCAGCGAGCTGTAATCTTCTTCATTGGCACCGCTCGGTGCGCTGAGGGCGTGGCAGTTGCGCAGGTTGTCGCAACCGACCAGCCATTCCTTGATGTCCCGCAGCAACGGCACGCGTTCGCTAGCGGGTTGTGCAAAGGCTTGGGCAGAGGAACCGGCCAGCAGGGCCAGGAGTACGGGGCGCAACATGGGGGACTCTCCGTGTCTGAAAAGGCGCGGATTGTCCCATGTTCGGCCTGTGGCGTCAGCGCCCGGCGGCCACGCGCCACACCCGCGCAATATCCGCCGCCCGCTCGCGCAACAAGCGCGGTGCCTCGCTGCACGCCTGCTCAAGGCTGATGGGCCCGCTGGGCAAGGCGAAGGCGGCGTCGACGCCGTGTGAGTACATCTGCTCGTAGCCTTCACCGAGGGTGCCGGCGATGACGATCACCGGTACGCCGTGTTGCCGGGCGATGCGGGCCACGCCGAATGGGGTTTTACCGCGCAGGGTCTGGGCGTCGAAGCGGCCTTCGCCGGTGATGACCAGATCTGCACCGCGCACGGCGGCATCCAGGCCCACCAAGTCGGCAACCACCTCCACCCCCGCGCGGAACTGGGCGCCGAGAAACGCCTTGGCAGCGAAGCCCAGGCCGCCAGCGGCGCCGCTGCCGGGTTCGTCGCGCACATCGGTGGGCAGCACCCTGGCGCAGTGGTCGGCAAAATGGCCCAAGGCGGCGTCGAGCTGTTGCACCTGCTGCGGGCTCGCACCTTTTTGCGGGCCGAAAATCGCCGAGGCGCCGTGGGGGCCGCAGAGGGGGTTATTGACGTCGGCGGCAATCTCGAAACGCACCTCGGCCACGCGGGGGTCCAGGCTGTCCAGGCTGATGCGCGCCAACTGCGCCAAGGCCAAGCCGCCAGGTGGAAGTGGCTGGTCGTCGGCATCGAACATTTGCACACCCAAGGCCTGCATTGCCCCCGCACCACCGTCGTTGGTGGCGCTGCCGCCGATGGCCAGGATGATGCGCCGAGCCCCCGTCTCCAGCGCTGCGCGGATCAGTTCACCGGTACCAAAGGTGGTGGTCCGGCACGCGTCGCGCTGGTCCGGCGGCAGCAGTTGCAAGCCGCTGGCTTCGGCCATTTCGATGATCGCGGTGTGGCTGTCGGCCAACCAGCCCCAGCGTGCGTCCACCGGGGCGCCGAGCGGGCCGCGCACGATCTGGCGGCGCAACTCGCCGTGGCAGGCGGCGAGCACCGCGTCCACCGTGCCTTCGCCACCATCGGCCATCGGGCACTGGATCATCTGCGCGTCCGGCCAAACCTGGGCCAACCCCTCGACAATCGCCTGGGCAACGCTTGCGGCGCTCAGGCTGTCCTTGAACGAGTCGGGGGCGATGATGATCTTCATGGGCGTTCTCCGTTTTTTATAACGCCCATGCTGCCAGTTGGCTGCGGCAATAACGCCGGGCCGATGCACAAGTGCGGCGCAGGTTTGTTGTTCATTCCGACAAATCCTGGGGCAGCAACTGCACGCCCAGGTACAAGGCGAGCATGCCATCGAGGGTCAGCGGGTCGACACCGCTGAGTTCGGCGATGCGCTCCATGCGATAACGCAGGCTGTTGCGATGGATGCCCAAAGCGTCGGCACACGCCTGGCTTTGCCCGTCGTGCTCGCACCAACTGCGCAAAGTTGCCAGTAATTGGCCGTTGCCGTCCTTGGCCAGTACTTTGCGTAGCGGGTTGAGCAATTCATCGAGGGCGTCGTCGTTGCGATGACGCCACAGCATTACCGGCAGGCGATAGCGATTGAGGGTCAGCACTTGCGTATGGGGCAGGATGTCCCGGCCATAGGCCAACAGGTCGCCGACCCGCCGATAGCAACGGCGCAGCCCGGCCAGCCCGTCGGCCTGGCCACCCACCGCCACACGCTGGATCTGCCAGCCGTGGCCGGCGAGTTTTTCCAGCAGCTTGGGATTGTCCACCGGGAGCCCGGCCGGTCGGCACCACAACAATGAAAACTGCGCCGAGCTGACGCACCAGCTGTCGGGATAACGCGCAGCCAGCCAGGCGCCCAGGTCCTGCGCGGAGGCGCCCGCGCCCAGCTCGAACAGGTATGGCGTACGCGACAGATGTGGCTTGAGCCCCAGTTGCTGGGCTTCGTCAACCAGGCGCGGCGAGTCGCCGGATTCGGCGAGTAACAACGCCAGCAGGTCATCGCACCGCTGGCGGCGCCATTGTTGTTCGGCTTGCTGATGACGATGGCTGACCAGCATCTCGGCGGTCATGCGCACCAGTTCGGCGTAGGTACGCAGCAACTGTGGTTCACCGGTGATGCCAAGCACACCGATCAGGCGTTGATCGTGCATCAGCGGCAGGTTGATGCCGGGCTGCACGCCTTTTAGGTGCTTTGCGGTCTGGCCGTCGATTTCGACCACGCGACCATTAGCCAAGACCAATTGCGCGCCCTCATGGCGAGTGTTGATGCGCTCGGGCTCGCCGCTGCCCAGGATCAAGCCCTGGCTGTCCATGACGTTGACGTTATAGGGCAGGATGGCCATGGTGCGATCGACAATCTCCTGCGCCAGGTCATGATCCAGCTCGAACATGGGGTTAACTTCC
Source organism: Pseudomonas rhodesiae (assembly GCF_013285305.1). Taxonomy (NCBI): domain Bacteria; kingdom Pseudomonadati; phylum Pseudomonadota; class Gammaproteobacteria; order Pseudomonadales; family Pseudomonadaceae; genus Pseudomonas; species Pseudomonas rhodesiae. The sequence goes on from NZ_CP054205.1 coordinate 3,136,239, forward strand.
TGCAAGGCGTGGTTGGTCATCGGCACAGCGCAAAGGCACGTTCACTGTGCGCGAGCACAAAGACAGCCCCCTGCTACCTGGCCGAGACTCTTGGGGCGATCAACGTTACCCTCGCATCGCGAAAAATCATAATAAAGAGAGAACGCCATGTCACAGAGCGCCGCTGTCACCCAGGCCAACGATGACGATAAAAACGCTGTCTACAAGCGCGTGACCCTGCGCTTGATCCCCTTCATTTTTATCTGCTACCTGTTCAACTACCTCGACCGCGTCAACGTCGGCTTCGCCAAGCTGCAGATGCTCGACGCCCTCAAGTTCAGCGAAACCGTGTACGGCCTCGGGGCCGGAATCTTCTTTATCGGTTATGTACTATGCGGCGTACCGAGCAACCTGGCGCTGAGCAAATTCGGCCCACGGCGCTGGATCGCCCTGATGATGGTCGTGTGGGGCACGCTGTCCACCTGCCTGCTGTTCGTCAGCACGCCGACGCACTTCTACACCTTGCGCCTGTTTACCGGTGCGGCCGAAGCCGGCTTCTTCCCCGGCGTGGTGCTGTACCTCTCGCAGTGGTTCCCGACCTTCCGTCGCGGGCGGATTATGGCGTTGTTTATGTCGGCGATCCCCGTGTCGGGCCTATTGGGCAGCCCGTTTTCCGGCTGGATTCTCAACCACTTCGCCGCCGGCCAGGGTGGTCTGGCCGGTTGGCAGTGGATGTTCCTGCTCCAAGGCATACCCACCGTGGTGCTGGGCGCCCTCGCCTACTTCCTGCTCAGCGACAGTTTCGCCCACGCCAAATGGCTCACGCCTCAGGAACGCGCGGTGCTGGAAGCCGACCAGGCCACGGACTTGGCGAACAAGCCTAAGACCACCAGCGACTCCCTCGCCGAAGTGTTCAAGAACCCGGCGATCTGGGCATTTGGCCTGATCTACTTCTGCATCCAGAGCGGCGTGTACGCCATCAACTTCTGGCTGCCGTCGATCATCAAGAACCTCGGGTTCAGCGATAACCTGGTGATCGGTTGGCTCAGTGCAATCCCGTATTTGCTGGCGGCGGTGTTTATGCTGCTGGTGGGCCGCTCCGCCGACCTGCGCAAAGAGCGGCGCTGGCACTTGGTCGTGCCCATGCTGATGGGCGCGGTGGGCCTGGTGATCGCGGTGAATTTCGCCACCACGCCGGCCATTGCGATCCTCGGCCTGACCATCGCCACCATGGGCGCGCTTACCGGCCTGCCGATGTTCTGGCCGGTGCCGACGGCGATGCTCAGCGCGGGTGCCGCCGCCGGTGGGCTGGCGTTGATCAACTCCATGGGCCAGATGGCAGGCTTCCTCAGCCCATATATCGTCGGCTTTGTAAAAGATGCCACCGGCTCCACGGATATGGCCCTGTACCTGCTGGCGGCAGTGATTGTGGCGGGCAGTGTATTGGCACTGCGCATGACTCGCTCATTGCGCACATAAGCCATCACTCAGGATGCACCGCGGCTGGTGCATCCTGAGCCCGCATAACCGTTATAAGCTTTTTGCTTTTTAAACCTGTCAACCTTGACAGTACCCGCTGCTTTTATTTGTTCTCATACTCCAGGCGCCACCCCACTTGGATGAGGACTGCGTCATGGAGATTCTTCAACTGCCCAGAAATTCGCATCTGGCCGATGGCACGGCCAGCGCGAACATGTCCGGCGTGATCACGCGGGCATTCAAAGCGGACACGGTCAGGCTGGAAAAGACCCATGTCCAATGGGTTATTACCGCACGCCAGAGTGCAGTGGGTTCTCAACCCAGTGTCGAGCTCACCTGCTTGCTGCCCTTGAGCCTTCGCGACAATGGCAAGCCCCATACCTACAGCTTCGACGGCACACGCAAAGTGACTACGGCCTCCGCAGCAATATTTACCGCCAACACCAACTTTGTAGCCGTATCAGGTGAAATTACCGTCACCTTGAGGAAAAACCGTATCGTCGCAACGTTCAATTTTACCGCCCAGCCCTATAACCAACCGGAAGCTCAGTTGATGGTGTCCCGAGGCACCTGTGACGTACATAACGGCAACGGGAAATTCGAGGTTGAGCTCAGTGGCGGGATACTGCCTATGCCCTCATTCAAGGCTGAAAACCTGGCCGTCAATACGTTTGAGCACTTGGGTGTCGCCCCGTACTACAACATCCTAGGGTGGTCCCGTGTTTTCCCCGACACCGAGTATTTCTTCGCCGTGCAAATTGATACCAAAGTCAGAGAGGGCACATACAAAATCGTCCTGGACGATCCACGGATCGGGATTTTGACAAACCTGATTGGCTTTCAGCATCTGTATGCAACCAGCGGTCAACTCACCATCAAAAAAATGCCACATGCCGGACACGCGATCGCGGACTTCAAGGTTGAATTCAATCATCCCCCCTTGCCGGTTTATTCAGCCAAAGGCCAACTGAATATTCAGGACTACGGCCAAGCCCCAGGATGAGCGGTTCACCGACAGACGAGGATGTTTCAATAAGGATGTGGCCTGGACGTCCTTATTGATCATTTCGTACGTCGTTCAACAGCGCATGGCAGCGTTGCTGCAAAAATGCCTGGAACACTTTTACTCTTTCCGACACCTGCGCACGATGGGGACACATCAGGTTCAGCGGCGCAGGCTCACCTTGCCAGCCATAGAACAACGGCACCAAACGGCCGGCCCTTATGTCCCGTACTACATCCAGTCCAGCTTTATAGGTCACCCCATGCCCCGCCAGCGCCCACCGCCTCGCCACTTCACCGTCGTCGCACAAATAATCGCTATGCACGGGCACTTCCTGCACCACATCGCCTTTGCGAAAGCTCCATGTATTGTTAGGGCGCCCATGGCGCATGTAAATCAGCGCGCTGTGCTGCGCCAGATCGGCAGGCTCACGAGGGGTCCCGTGTCGGGCCAAGTACGCAGGGCTGGCGCAGGCCACGCGGTGGTGGTGCGCTACGATCGGTAAAGCCACCAGGCTGGAATCATTCGGCACGCCAAAGCGCAGGGCAATATCCACGGTCTCGCGGAACAGGTCGGCGTTCTTATCGTTAAGCAGTAACTGCAGGCGGATATGGGGGTGCTGTTGCTTGAAGTCATCCAACCATCCCAGCAAAACCGTGCGCCCAAAATCCGAGGGAGCGGCCAGTTGCAGTACACCGTTCAAGCCTTCGCCGTGCCGCTTCAGCCCTTGTTCCCCTTCAGACAAAGCGGCGAGCGCCAGGCGCACGCTGTCCAGGTAACAGCGACCCTCTTCAGTCAGGCGCATGCTGCGCGTAGAGCGAGCCAGCAGGCGAACGCCAAGACGTGTTTCCAGGCGCTTGAGCGCAATGCTCGCGGCGGCGGGTGTCAAGCCAAGGGTGCGTGCGGCGGCGGATAGGCTCCCGGTATCCGCCGTACGGGCAAAGACTTCAAGGTCGAGAATCGAGCTCACTGATAAAAATCCTTTAATTATCTTGTCGATTTACCGCTATTTTTTCGACATTGCCAAGCTGAGAGGATGAATATCCCTTTTTTAATGCGAGGCAGAACCCATGACATCTCCCCTCAATGGCAAAACCGTGGTGGTGATTGGCGGCAGCAGCGGCATCGGCGCGGCGGTCGCCGAGCAAGCCAAGTCACGAGGCGCGCAGGTGGTGCTGGCGGGACGACGCCTGTCTTCGGCGCTCCACAACGGCCTGCGCAGCGAACCTGTGGACGTGACGGATAATGCGTCATTGCAACGCCTGTTCGAGAGCGTGGGCCGCTTTGATCATTTGGTTTACACCGCCGGCCCTGCCGTACAGGCGAAAAATCTTCAGGACACCGACCTGCAACTGGCCCAGGACAATTTCAACGTCAAACTCTGGGGCGCGTTGCGGGCTATCCAACTGGCACTGCCATTCCTCGATGAGCATGGGAGTATCGTCCTTACGTCCGGGCAGTTGGGGCGCAAGTTAGTGCCTGGGCAATTCATCAAAATCGGCATTAACGCTGCGACCGAAGCGCTGGGTAAACAATTAGCCAAGGAGCTGGCACCGCGTCGGGTCAACGTCGTCAGCCCCGGCGTGATCGACACACCGGCGTATGCGGGGTTGTCGGAAGATCAACGCGAGGCCATGTATGCCAAGGTCGGCCAGGCCTTGCCGGTCGGACGTGTGGGGCAAGCTTACGAAGTGGCAGCCGGGTATGTACTGGCTATGGAAAATGCCTTCATGACCGGCAGCGTGATCGACATCGACGGCGGCGGTTTGCTGTAAGGCAACGGCGTAAACCGCATTCATGTCCATAGCCGGCTTGTTCGAGGATGCCGCGATCTGGTATTGCATAGGCTCTATCCCGCGACATTGAGGTGTTCTCTATGCTTTATCGTTCTCTGGGCCACTCCGGTTTGAAGGTCAGCGCACTCACCCTGGGCACCATGATGTTTGGCGAACAGACCAACACCGAGGACTCGTTGCGCATCATCGACAAGGCCTGGGACCAGGGTATCAACTTTATCGACACCGCGGATGTGTACACCGGCGGGCGCTCTGAAGAGTTGGTGGGTGAAGCCATCGCCCGTCAGCGCCAGGACTGGGTGGTGGCGTCCAAGGTCGGTTTCGGCCCGCCGGATGGGTTGCCCAACCGCAGTGGCCTGAGCCGCAAACGGATTTTCAATGCCCTCGACGCCAGCCTGACCCGCCTCGACACCGATTACCTGGACATCTACTACCTGCATCGTGAAGACCATCACACACCGCTGGAGGTAACGGTGTCGGCCATCGGCGACCTGATCCGTCAGGGCAAGATCCGTTACTGGGGCCTGTCCAACTACCGTGGCTGGCGCATTGCCGAGGTCATTCGCGTGGCAGAGCGCCTGGGGGTGGACAGACCGGTGATCAGCCAGCCGCTGTATAACATCGTCAACCGTCAGGCCGAGGTCGAGCAGATTACCGCTGCCGCCGCCTATGGCCTCGGTGTGGTGCCCTACAGCCCGCTGGCGCGCGGTGTGCTCAGCGGCAAGTACGCGCCGGACGTTACCCCTGAGGCCGGCAGCCGTGCCGCGCGCCAGGACAAGCGCATCCTGGAAACCGAATGGCGCGTGGAGTCGCTGCGTATCGCCCAGCAGATCCAGCAGTACACCCAAGGGCGCGGCGTGGGCATGGTGGAATTCGCCATCGCTTGGGTGCTCAACAACGCCGCGGTGAGTTCAGCTATCGTTGGGCCGCGCACGGAGGCGCAATGGGACGCCTACACCGGCGCGCTGGAGGTGAAGATTACGGCGGAAGATGAGGCGTTCATCGATTCGCTGGTGACGCCGGGGCATTCGTCTACGCCGGGATTCAACGATGTGGGCCATTTCGTGTCGGGACGGACGCCGCTGTAAGCGCTCTGAAAGTGCAGCGCGGCAAACTTTTGTGCAATTTGCCCCAAAACAGAGCACCCGCAGCACGCCGAAAGCACCATAATCTGCTCTTCTTTTGATTGAATCGGTTTTGGGCGAGGACAGCGTGTCTAAAGGTGTGGCGTTATCGGTGTCGGCCTCGGTGTTGTTTGCCGTGATGTATTACTTCACGTCATTGCTCACGCCATTGAGCGGCCTGGAGATTTTCGGCTGGCGCATGTTGTTGACCGTGCCGTGCATGACAGTGTTCATGGTGGTCAGCGGCGAATGGCGGCAAGTGCGGGAACTGCTGCGCAGGTTGGCGGCCGAGCCGCGTTTGATCGCTGGCGTGGTGGTGTCGTCGGCCCTGTTGGGGGTGCAATTGTGGCTATTCATGTGGGCGCCTCTCAATGGCCGCAGCCTGGATGTGTCGGTGGGTTATTTCCTGCTGCCGCTGACCATGGTGCTGACCGGGCGCCTGGTATGGGGCGAACAATTGTCCTATCTCTAAAAGATCGCGGTGTTTTTTGCAGCGCTCGGCGTGCTGAACGAGCTGTACCAGGCCGGTGGTTTCTCCTGGGCGACGTTGGTAGTGATCATCGGTTACCCGCTGTACTTCATCGCGCGCAAATACCTCAAGACCGACCATTTGGGCGGCCTGTGGCTGGACATGGCACTGATGCTGCCCGTGGCCTGGTGGTTTGTGCAGAGCGGCGAACAGGGCTTTGCAGTGATGGACGCGCAACCGAAACTCTATGCGCTGATTCCGATCCTCGGCCTGATCAGCGCCTCGGCACTGGTGAGCTACATCATCGCCAGTCGCTTGCTGGCTTTCAGCCTGTTCGGCCTGCTCAGTTATGTCGAGCCGGTGCTGTTGCTGGTAGTGGCGCTGCTGCTGGGCGAAGGGATCAAGGCGGGCCAATGGCTGACCTACATTCCGATCTGGATCGCGGTCATGGTGCTGGTGTTTGAAGGGTTCAAGCATTTGGTACGCCAGCGCCAGGCGTAACACGCAGGCGTTAAAAAGCCCGACCAGGGTCAACTCTGGTCGGGCTTTTTTCTACGCGTGGGTTCAGTCGGTGGTCAACACACCGCGCCGAACCTGATCACGCTCGATGGATTCGAACAAGGCTTTGAAGTTGCCTTCGCCGAAGCCGTCGTCGCCCTTGCGTTGAATAAACTCGAAGAACACCGGGCCCATCAGGGTTTCCGAGAAGATCTGCAACAGCAGACGCTTGTCGCCCTCGATCGAAGAACCGTCCAACAGGATTCCACGGGCCTGCAACTGGTCCACCGGCTCGCCGTGGTTCGGCAAGCGACCTTCGAGCATTTCGTAGTAGGTGTCCGGTGGCGCGGTCATAAAGCGCATACCGATTTTCTTCAACGCATCCCACGTCTTGACCAGGTCATCAGTGAGGAACGCCACATGTTGGATGCCCTCGCCGTTGAACTGCATGAGGAACTCTTCGATCTGCCCGGCGCCCTTGGACGATTCTTCGTTCAGCGGGATGCGGATCATACCGTCCGGAGCGCTCATGGCCTTGGAGGTCAGGCCGGTGTATTCGCCTTTGATGTCGAAATAACGCGCCTCACGGAAGTTGAACAGCTTCTCGTAGAAGTTGGCCCAGTACACCATGCGCCCGCGGTAGACGTTGTGGGTCAGGTGGTCGATAACCTTGAGACCGGCGCCTTGCGGGTTGCGGTCCACGCCGTCGAGAAAGACGAAATCGATGTCGTAGATCGAACTGCCTTCGCCGAAACGATCGATCAGGTACAGCGGCGCGCCACCGATGCCTTTGATCGCCGGCAGGTTAAGCTCCATCGGGCCGGTTTCGATATGAATCGGCTGCGCGCCCAGTTCCAGTGCGCGGTTGTAGGCTTTTTGGGAGTCCTTAACGCGGAACGCCATGCCGCACACCGACGGGCCGTGCTCTGCGGCAAAGTAGGAGGCGATACTGTTGGGCTCGTTGTTGAGGATCAGATTGATCTCGCCCTGGCGATACAAGTGCACATTCTTGGAGCGGTGGGTGGCGACTTTGCTGAACCCCATGATCTCGAAGATCGGCTCCAGGGTGCCGGGCGTCGGCGATGCGAATTCGATGAACTCAAAGCCCATCAGGCCCATTGGGTTTGCGTGTTGGTCGGTCATGTTCGGTGCCTCATCCTGCTCTTTGAAATAAAGAGTCTGATTAAAGAAAAATCAATTGCCAGCAAGGATGAGGTGCAGGGGTGGCGCGCAGGACAGGCCTCGCACGCTGCGGGCGAGGAAGTCACCAAAGATGAGGGGGGAGCCGAGTCGCTTCATGGTTACATCAGTCTCTGACGGCTTTAGGCTTGCGTGAGCGCAAGTCATATTCTTGTATGCGTAAACCGATTCTACACAGCGTAACCTGGTTTGTCCGTACTCTTATCAAATCCCCATTGCCCTGGCGCGTGCAAGGAGTTTGTTGCACAGGCGGAACCCCAACAGAATCACCACGCCGCCCCGCTCTGGTCGCGTACGCACAAAACCCGGATCACGCGAGCATATTCGAACCGAGCCATCTATCATCGGAGCATCCCTGACCGCTACGCCGGTCACGCTCTCTGCGCAATAGGTTTCAGACCCCATGCCCCTCAGTGTCCAAGGCCCTTCAAAGCCGATCACCCGCTATGCCATCAGCCTGTTGTGCACGCTGCTGCCGATACTGCTGGGCGTGCTTATTCTGCATTGGCAGGCCGAACGCACCCTGGAGCAGAGTACCGCGCAGACCGCCCAAGAAGCCGTGCGCCAGTTCGACCTGATGCTCGACAACACCGCCCTCGCCGCCCAGGCGCTCCTGCCGTTGGCCGGACAACCGTGCGACAGCGCTACCCAACTGGCGTTGCGCGAGCAAGTGACACGCCGGCCGTTCGTGCGGGCGACCACCCTGTCCTGGCAAAAGAACATCTATTGCACTTCGCTGTTCGGCGGCGATTACGCCTCGCCCGTCAACCCGGACGATTACGTGGACGGGCGCCTGTGGTTGATGAATGGCAACCCGGTCACACCGGATACGGCGCTGCTGGTCTACCGCCTGGTTGACGGCGACAAGGCCGCGTTCGCCTCCATAGACGGGTACCACCTGACCAACGCGCTGCGCCTGATCAGTCGGTATGCGCAGTTGATCCTGCAGGTCGGGCCGCGCTGGCTCGACGATCAAGGCCGGGTCCACGAGACACTGCCACCGGTATTTGCGGTGGCTCATCACCACCTGGCGTCGGAACGCTATCGCTACAGCGTAGAAGCAGGCGTGCCGGCCGGCGAGGTGTGGCGATATATGCAGGCTCGCTATCCTGCGCTATTGAGCCTGGTGGTGTTTTTTGGCGTGCTGGCAGGCCTGCTCGCCCATTGGCTGCAAAAGCGCTCGTCGGCGCCGACCCGTGAGCTGCAACGGGCGTTGGGCGCCAATGAGTTCATTGCTTTTTTTCAACCCGTGGTGCGCGGCGACACCCGTGAATGGGCCGGCTGTGAAGTGCTGATGCGCTGGCAGCACCCCAAGGAGGGCTTGGTTCGGCCGGACCTATTCATTCCGCTGGCCGAGGATAGCGGCCTGATCGTGCCCATGACCCGCGCCCTGCTCCGTCAGGCCGCCGCTCAATTGGCGCCCCATGCCTCACGCTTTGCGCCGGGTTTTCATATCGGTGTGAACATCACCGCGCGCCACTGTCAGGACTTGCAACTGGTGGACGACTGTCGCGAATTCCTCGCCGCGTTTGCACCTGGCCAGGTGATTCTGGTGCTGGAGCTCACCGAACGCGAATTGATCGAACCCACCGACGTCACGCGACGTCTGTTCGATGCCTTGCATGCGCTTGGGGTGATGATCGCCATCGATGACTTCGGCACCGGCCACTCCAGCCTGGGTTATTTGCGCAATTTCAATGTGGACTACTTGAAGATCGATCAGAGTTTTGTCGCCATGATCGGCGTGGATGCACTCTCCAGCCATATTCTGGACAGCATCATAGAGTTATCTGGCAAGCTCGATTTGGGCATTGTCGCCGAGGGGGTAGAAACAGCGCAGCAGTGTGAATACCTGGCCGCTCGCGGGGTGGACTATCTTCAAGGCTACCTGTTCGGCAGACCTTTACCCTGTGATGAATTCATTAAGTCCCTGGCCAGCCATTGAATAGCCATGCACTAGCAATGCGCAAATTATGTTAATGGGACAAAAGACATGATTTACTCGTGACGAATTAACTACTACAATTTTTCTTGCCTGTGCAGAACTCGCAGGAGGCTTCTTCTTAGAGTCGCCTTAAAGCGCTTGGCTTGCAGCTTTTTTACAGTTGATATCAGCCAACTACACTATTGGAGTACCTATTTTGTCCAAACTCGCCGAATTTCGCGCAGCAGAAAGAGCCCTTCAAGAGCAGCTGGCCCAGCTGGAGTCCTTGAAGAATGACGCCAGCTTGAAGAAAGAAATCGAATTCGAAGAAAAACTCCAAGGGCTGATGAAGACCTATGGCAAGAGCCTGCGCGATATCATCGCGATCCTGGATCCTAGCCTGAGCAAGGCCAGCGCGGTCGCCTCCGCGCCTAAGCAGCGCCGCGCACGCGTGGTCAAGGTTTACCAGAACCCGCATACCGGGGAACTGATCGAAACCAAAGGTGGCAACCACCGTGGCCTCAAAGCCTGGAAAGAAGAGCACGGCGCGGAAACCGTTGAATCCTGGCTGCGCAAGTGATCCACACGCACTAATAAAAAGCCCCGCACATGCGGGGCTTTTGTTATTCAACGGTTCGCAAGTGAACTTAAATAAAAGTTCATTTCGTTCAAAATCGATCGTCGCGATTGCTCTAAAGTTTCAGGCTGTCACGCACCGAACTGACTTCATTCTTGCTGGCGTCATAGGCTTGTGCCTGACCGGCGTATGAAAATACATACGCCTTATCAGTATCGACCGCACCCACCAATGTTTGTGATAGCACATGCCGCCCGTTCTCGGTGATCACGCAAGTAGTTTCCAGTGCGTCGAGGCGGCTCAATGTCGAAGGGTGCATCTTGGTGCACACGCTTTGATAGCCGCCTTGGGCAAAGTCTTTTTGAATAGACTTACGCATTTCCAGCAGAACGCCTTGAAGATTAACTTTATGCCCCGCCTCAATCGGCGTAGCGGTCAGTTCCATGACCATCAAAGTCTGGCCATTCTCGTCATTCTTGATCGCTCGCTGTCGGGATACGGCCTGAGTGCTGACGGAAGCATCGCCCTCGGGCGCCAGCTCTTCGATTTGCCAGCCGCTGGGCCAATGAACTTCCGGCTCGCCAGCCAACACCCACTGACTGGTCAACAGCACACATACAGTACTCAACAGCGGTTTACGACACTCAATCATTGCGAAAACACCCCAGGGACCAGCGGCAAAGTGTGAGGCCCGCCACCTGCCAGTCGCAAGGCCTACGCGGGCTTTTTCATTTGGCGCGGCGGACGGGCCTTGCGTATCATGGCCCGGCTGCATAAATGCTTGCCGCAAGCCAAGGGAGCACTCCACGCTGGAGTCGCGCTTGCCCCATTTTTTTCTGGAGGGCCCATGAGCCTGCACGAACTGAACACCTTCCCGGGCGTCACCGCCCAGCCTGATACCGCCACCACGAACTTCGTGTTCAACCACACCATGCTGCGGGTCAAGGACATCACCCGCTCGCTGGATTTCTACACCCGCGTCCTGGGGTTCTCCCTGGTTGAAAAGCGCGACTTCCCGGAAGCTGAATTCAGCCTGTACTTCCTGGCGCTGGTGGATAAATCCCAGATCCCGGCCGACGCGGCCGAGCGTACTCAGTGGATGAAGTCGATTCCCGGCATCCTGGAACTGACCCACAACCACGGCACCGAAAACGATGCGGACTTTGCCTACCATAACGGCAACACTGATCCGCGTGGTTTTGGCCATATCTGCATCTCGGTACCGGATATCGTTGCCGCCTGCGAGCGTTTCGAAGCCCTGGGCTGTGACTTCCAGAAACGTCTGACCGATGGCCGCATGAAAAGCCTGGCATTTATCAAAGACCCGGACGGTTACTGGGTCGAGATTATTCAACCCGCACCGATGTAAACGAAAAAAAACCCCATGATCGCTCATGGGGTTTTGCATTTCCGGGCCTGTATTTATGCTGGCGCGGAGGTGCGGATCAGGTGGTCGAATGCGCTCAAGGAAGCCTTGGCGCCCTCGCCCACGGCGATCACGATCTGCTTATACGGCACAGTAGTGACGTCGCCGGCGGCAAACACGCCAGGCAGTGAGGTCTCGCCACGGGCATCGACGATGATCTCGCCACGCGGCGTCAGCTCCACCGTGCCTTTGAGCCAATCGGTGTTGGGCAGCAGGCCGATCTGTACGAAGATACCTTCCAGGTCGAGGGTCTTGAACTCGCCGCTGTCGCGATCTTTGTACGCCAGGCCGGTGACTTTCTGCCCATCGCCTTTCACTTCGCTGGTCAACGCACTGGTGATCACGTCCACATTCGGCAGGCTGTACAGCTTGCGCTGCAGGACTGCATCGGCGCGCAACTTGCTGTCGAATTCCAGCAGCGTAACGTGGCTGACAATACCCGCCAGATCGATGGCCGCTTCGACGCCGGAGTTGCCGCCGCCGATCACTGCCACACGCTTGCCCTTGAACAGCGGGCCGTCGCAGTGCGGGCAGAAACACACGCCCTTGGCCTTGTATTCCTGCTCGCCCGGCACACCCATTTCGCGCCAGCGTGCACCGGTGGCCAGAATCACGGTCTTGGACTTGAGGGTCGCGCCGCTTTCGAAGCGGATCTCGTGCAGTTCGCCGGCACTTTTTGCCGGGATCAGACTGCTGGCACGCTGCAGGTTCATGATGTCCACGTCGTACTGGCGCACATGGGCTTCCAGAGCACTGGCCAATTTCGGCCCTTCGGTTTCCTGTACCGAGATAAAGTTTTCGATGGACATGGTGTCCAGCACCTGACCACCGAAACGCTCGGCGGCAACACCGGTGCGAATGCCTTTACGCGCAGCATAGATAGCCGCAGAGGAGCCCGCCGGGCCACCGCCGACCACCAGCACATCAAAGGCGTCTTTAGCGCTGATTTTCTCGGCGGCTTTTTCGGCGCCGCTGGTGTCGAGCTTGGCGAGGATTTCTTCCAGACCCATGCGGCCCTGGCCAAAGTTGACCCCGTTGAGGTAAACGCTGGGCACCGCCATGATCTGACGCTCATCGACTTCAGCCTGAAACAGCGCACCGTCGATAGCAACGTGGCGGATATTCGGGTTGAGCACTGCCATCAGGTTCAGCGCCTGGACCACATCCGGGCAGTTCTGGCAGGACAGCGAGAAGTACGTCTCGAAGCTGAACTCGCCTTTGAGGGCGCGGATCTGTTCAATCACTTCGACACTGGCCTTCGACGGGTGGCCACCGACTTGCAGCAGGGCCAGCACCAACGAAGTGAATTCATGGCCCATGGGGATACCGGCAAAACGCAGGCTGATCTCGGCACCCGGGCGGTTGATGGAGAACGACGGCTTACGCCCATCGTCACCATCGGTTTTCAGCGTAATCAGCGTGGTAAGGCTGGTTACGTCTTGTAAAAGAGCCAGCATTTCCTGGGATTTCGCACCGTCGTCGAGGGAGGCGACGATCTCGATCGGCTGGGTGACCCGTTCCAGGTATGACTTCAACTGAGCTTTAAGATTGGCGTCCAACATACGGGCGATTTCCTGTTCATTCGGTTTATTACAGTCGAAAAAAAACGCCCGAGCGAATCTCGCCCGGGCGTTTTGAGGGCGGTTGCAGCTTACTTCACAGGTGCGGAAACCCGCCCTAGAGACTTCACAGACTTAGATCTTGCCGACCAGGTCCAGGGACGGAGCCAGGGTGGCCTCGCCTTCTTTCCACTTGGCTGGGCACACTTCACCCGGGTGAGCGGCAACGTACTGTGCGGCCTTGATTTTGCGCAGCAGCTCGGAAGCGTCACGGCCAACACCGCCGTCGTTGAGTTCAACGATTTTGATCTGGCCTTCCGGGTTGATCACGAAAGTGCCACGGTCTGCCAGGCCAGCTTCTTCGATCAGCACGTCGAAGTTGCGGGAGATGGTCAGGGTCGGGTCGCCGATCATGGTGTACTGGATTTTGCCGATGGCTGGCGAAGTGTTGTGCCAGGCTGCGTGGGCAAAGTGGGTGTCGGTGGACACGCTGTAGATCTCGACGCCCAGTTTCTGGAATTCGGCGTAGTTGTCGGCCAGGTCTTCCAGCTCGGTTGGGCAAACGAAGGTGAAGTCGGCTGGGTAGAAGAACACCACAGACCATTTGCCTTTCAGGTCAGCGTCGGTCACATCTACGAAGCTGCCGTTTTTGAACGCAGTGGCTTTAAACGGTTTTACTTGGCTGTTGATGATAGGCATCGTTGACTCTCCGTCAGGGGTTAAGAAGTTGATGAGGTGAATCCTACCCAGTCTCTCGATAGATGGCTCATTGGCAAACCTGATGCTGATGATTGGTTTTCCCTATCAGGTCACCCTATTAATAGAAGAAAACTCAAATCAATGGCTGGTTAGCCAGCGTCATACCAAGAAAGGGCGTCGCTTCAACATAGCGCATGGCGGATTTCATGTCGTTCCAGCCGACATAACTCATCAATGACTTCATATCCCAGCCATTGCGATGGGCCCACGTAGCGAACCCCCGCCGCAGCGAATGGCTGGTGTAGTGCTCGGCCGCGATGCCGGCGCGCTCAAGTGCCTGGCGCAGCAGCGGGATGACGCTGTTGGGATGCAAGCCCTTCTCCCCTACATTGCCCCAGCGGTCGATACCACGAAACACCGGCCCGCGCACCAATGCCGCCGTACTTAGCCAATCGCCATAGGCCTGCACTGGGCACAGGCGCAGCAGAGCCGGGGTGTGGTAGGTCTTGCCCAGGTTGTCGCGATCACTTTTGCTGCGCGGCACATACAAGCTGATTCCGGCCCCCGGTGTGACCTGCACATGCTCCACTTGCAAGCGGCATAGCTCGTCACTGCGAAAGCCACGCCAGAAGCCCAGCAGGATCAACGCCCTGTCGCGCGTGGCCCGCAGCAGCCGTGCCGTGTCCTGGGACTCGTTCGCTTGCTGCGCCTCCTGCTCAAGAAAAGCCACCACCTGCTCCAACTGCTGGAGTTGCAGCGGCTCGGCTTGCTTTTCCCGCGCCGGGTGCACCGCACGGATGCCCTTGAGCACCTTACGCACCACCGGCGCCTTGGTGGGATCAGGAAAGCCTTGGCTGGTATGCCACTGCGCCAACGCCGAGAGCCGCAACTTCAAGGTATTGACCGCCAGGACACCCGCGTGCGCGACCAGGTAGCGCGCCACGCTGTCGCTGGTGGCCGGCAGAAAGCCGCCCCAGCTCACTTCGAAATGTTCAATGGCCGCGCGGTAGCTACGGCGCGTGTTATCGCGAGTGGCGGCGTTGAGGTATCGATCCAGGTCGCTCATGGAGGGCCTATTCGTACTGGAAACGGGGACAGTTGCGCTGAAGACACGCATGACGCGGGATAATACGCCAATATCCCATCTGTTAACTTCATAATTTGAACGTGAAATAATCCATGTTAGAGTACGTAACTACATACTACGTACCACAGTACCAAATCGACGGAGACCTCATGGCGCGCGGCGGCATCAATAAAGCAGTGGTTCAAACGGCACGCTTGGCGATCATCGCCAGAGGCGAACACCCCAGCATCGATGCAGTACGCATCGAGATGGGCAATACCGGCTCCAAGACCACCATTCATCGCTACTTGAAGGAGTTGGATGAGAGCGAATCACGCGTCACCATCACCGAGGCGCCCATCGACGAAGAACTGAGCGAGCTGGTCGCGCGGCTGGCCCAGCGTCTCAAAGACAAGGCTCAGGAGCCGATCGACCTGGCCTTGGCGCAATTCGAACAAGAGAAAACTGCCCTGCACGCCCAGCTGCAAACCCTGCAGGACGCCCATCAGCAGCTTCAGCAGCAATTCGATATTCAAGCCGCTGCCCTGGCGGAAGAAAGCGCAGCCTTGCAAACCGCCAGCACCAGCCTGCAAACCGAGCAGACCCGCAATGCCGGGCTCAGCCAGGCGTGCAGCGATTACGAGTTGCGCCTCAACGATAAAGATGAGCAGATCCGCTCGCTGGAAGACAAACACACCCACGCGCGGGATGCCCTGGAGCACTACCGCAGCGCCATCAAGGAACAGCGCGAGCAGGAACAGCGGCGTCACGAAGGCCAGTTGCAACAAGTTCAGGCAGAGCTACGCCAGGCCCAGCAAAGCGCCATGGTGCGTCAGGATGAGATCACTCAATTGCATCGGGATAATGAGCGGCTGCTGACCGAACACCGGGTCACAGTGAAAGAGCTGGCGGCATTGCAGGAAAAATTCCAGAAAGATCAGACCGAGCACCGCCAGCTCAGCGAACAGCTCAACCGTATCGACGGCGAGCGCACCTTGCTTCAAGAGCGTCTGCGCGTGGCGCTGCTGGACAGTCAGTCGCGACAGGCAGCACTGACTGAATACCAGCAAGCCAACAAAACCCTGGAACTGGACCTGATCAAGGCCCAGGCCAGTATCGAAGCCTTGCGTCTGGCCGCCGTCGTTGCAACGGCGCCAGCGCCAGAGACCAAGCCAACCGACTGATCAGTCGGCCACTGGCGTGCGCATGGTGACGAATTCTTCCGCCGCCGTAGGATGCACGCCTATGGTTTCGTCAAAATGCCGCTTGGTCGCGCCCGCCTTGAGCGCGATCGCCAGGCCCTGGACGATTTCGCCCGCGTCCGGACCCACCATGTGGCAGCCCAACACCTTGTCGGTATCGGCATCCACCACGAGCTTCATCAGGGTCTTTTCCTGGCAGTCCGTCAGGGTCAGTTTCATCGGGCGGAAGCGACTTTCGAAAACCTGGACGTTATGGCCGTTCTTCTTCGCCTCCTCCTCTGTCAAACCTACAGTACCGATATTTGGCAGGCTGAACACCGCCGTCGGAATCATCGCGTAATCCACTGGGCGATACTGCTCGGGTTTGAATAGGCGACGCGCCACGGCCATGCCTTCAGCCAGGGCAACCGGAGTGAGCTGCACGCGACCGATCACATCGCCAATGGCCAAAATTGAAGGCTCGGTGGTTTCATACTGATCATTGACCTGCACAAAGCCACGCTCGTCGAGGGCGACCCCGGTGTTTTCCAGGCCCAGGTTGTCCAGCATCGGACGCCGACCGGTCGCATAGAACACGCAGTCCGCTTCCAGCACACGGCCATCCTTGAGGGTGGCCTTCAGGCTGCCATCGGCTTGTTTGTCGATGCGTTCGATATCGGCGTTGAACTGCAGATCCAAGCCGCGTTTAGTCAACTCCTCCTGCAGATGCTTGCGCACCGAGCCGTCAAAGCCGCGCAAGAACAAATCACCGCGATACAGCAGGCTAGTCTGAGCGCCCAGGCCATGGAAAATCCCGGCAAACTCAACGGCGATATAACCGCCGCCCACCACCAGCACGCGCTTGGGCAACTCCTTGAGGAAAAACGCCTCATTGGAGCCAATGGCATGTTCGCGCCCTGGAATCTCCGGAATCTGCGGCCAGCCGCCCGTGGCGATCAGGATGTGCTTGGCGGTAAAACGCTCACCATTGATTTCCACCTGATGCGGGTCCACCAATCGCGCGTGCCCTTCGTGCAGGGTCACGCCGCTGTTGACCAGCAGGTTGCGGTAGATGCCATTGAGGCGATTGATCTCGCGATCCTTATTGGCGATCAACGTCGCCCAATCGAAATTCGCCTCGCCCAAGGACCAGCCAAAGCCGCTGGCCTGTTCGAAGTCTTCGGCAAAATGCGCGCCGTACACCAAGAGCTTTTTCGGCACGCAGCCCACGTTCACACAGGTGCCGCCTAGATAGCGGCTTTCCGCTACGGCAACCTTGGCGCCAAACCCTGCGGCAAAACGCGCCGCGCGAACACCGCCGGAACCGGCGCCAATTACATACAGATCAAAATCGTAGGCCATTTCACTCTCCTCGGCAGGACACCAGCATACCGACTTACATGGGGCTGAAAAACGAAAAAGCCACCCGAAGGTGGCTTTCTCTTAAAACCGGCGAACAGGCGTGAATCAGTACGCCTTGCCAGTCTTGTAGAAGTGCTCGTAGCAGAAGTTGGTGGCTTCGATGTAGCCTTCCGCGCCGCCGCAGTCGAAACGCTGGCCCTTGAACTTGTAGGCAATCACGCAGCCGTCTTTGGCTTGCTTCAACAGAGCGTCGGTGATTTGGATCTCACCGCCCTTGCCTGGCTCGGTTTCTTCGATCAACTTGAAGATGTCCGGGGTCAGGATGTAGCGACCGATGATCGCCAGGTTCGATGGAGCATCTTCCGGTGCAGGTTTCTCGACCATGTCGCGTACGCGGATCAGGCCATCACCAATGTCATCACCGGCGATCACGCCGTACTTATTGGTTTCGGTCGGGTTCACTTCCATCACAGCAACGATGGTGCAACGGTATTTCTGGTACAGCTTGACCATCTGGGTCAGTACGCCGTCGCCTTCCAGGTTTACGCACAGGTCGTCCGCCAGTACCACGGCGAACGGTTCGTCACCGATCAGCGGACGGCCGGTCAGAATCGCGTGGCCGAGGCCTTTCATTTGCGTCTGGCGGGTGTAGGAGAACGAGCACTCGTCCAGCAGCTTACGGATGCCGACCAGGTATTTTTCCTTGTCGGTGCCCTTGATCTGATTTTCCAGCTCGTAGCTGATGTCGAAGTGGTCTTCCAGGGCGCGCTTACCGCGACCGGTCACAATGGAGATTTCATTCAGACCGGCATCCAGAGCTTCTTCCACACCGTACTGAATCAGTGGCTTGTTCACCACCGGCAGCATCTCTTTGGGCATGGCCTTGGTCGCTGGCAAGAAGCGAGTGCCGTAACCGGCTGCTGGGAACAAGCATTTCTTGATCATATGGGTCCTTACAAAGGGCTATGCGTACGGAATTCGGCGCAGTCTAATCAGGCCGCAGCCACCTTACAATGGGTCCTGCTGGCGTTGCGATGTCATCATAGAGAAAAAATCTCAGCGTAAGTTCCACTTATCTTACAAACAGCACTGCCGTTACTTCGGCAAAAATACCCACTGCTTATTGTTTCAATCTGCTGAAGCCTTTTTATCACGCTGGCGCGCTGGAACATTGACCTGGATTAACTTGCCCTGAACCCTGACATTTGGCGCTATCATTGCGGCCTTGAACCAGACCACGAGATTGTTAATAGATGTCAGAACCCAAAGGTGTGAACGGCTACCTGATTACCCAGCGCGCGGACGGCTGGCATTTGATCAACTTCCACGGCGACAGCGTCGCTGGCACCTTCGCCACCGAACGTGAGGCGATCGCAGTGGCCGAAGTGTTCGTGGATGAGGCCGGCCACGCTTCGAGCAAGCGCCCGAAAGGCAAGTAAGCGTCAGCCTTCACCTATGAAGCCCCTGAGAATGGGGCTTTTTTGTGTTTGTCTGTACGCAGATGGCAGTTCGCTATAATCTTCGCCAAACGCCCCACGACAGTGTCAGCGCTCCCCTCCTACACCCTTAATGACGAACACTTATGAACAAGATTCTGGCACTTACTGCGGCACTGGCACTCGCCGGCTGCACCACCACCTCGGACGTCTACCTGAAAAACGGCGAACAAGGCCTGACCATTGATTGTTCCGGCGAAGCCAATTCCTGGGCCAGCTGTTACGAAAAGGCCGACGCTTCATGTGCAGGCACCGGCTACCGTATTGTCGGCACCGAAGGCACGCCGTCACTCAAGGAAAGCGAGAAAACCCTGGGCCAGGACGTTGGCAACTACAAAAGCCGCAGCGTCGTCGTGGTGTGCAAATAAGCGTCGGCGCTTACAGCTGAATGTCGGCGAACTTGATGCCCAGGCCGCGAATGGTCTCGATCAGATCGTCCAGGCGCTGGAACGACTCCACTTCGTCCTGATCGTCCACCAGGAAAAAACTGCGTCCACCGCTTTTTTTGAAGAAAACGATCCACTCGCCGAGGTCGGCAGGATTCTGGATGACATGGGTGGCCGAGATCTGACCCTCGGCATGGCGGGCTCTGACATCTTCACGTTTCATAACTGGCTTCCAGAAAAGACAAATACCGCGCGAACCCGGGCTCGCACGGCATTTTTGCATTGAATAGTCGACAGTCTAACGGATGCCCTGCCCGATCAGCACGCCCTCTACGGTTTGGCCATACAAATTGACGCCGTCGTTGGCGTGGAACTTCAGTCGGGTCTTTTCCACCGAGCCGTCCACCAGGCGCGGATCCTGCGGCCGTTCGTGGCTGTTGACGTAGGCCGCCACATCCCAGGCCTGCTGGTCGCTCAAACTGCCGCCTTTACCCAGTGGCATATTGTGTTTGATAAACGACGCGGCCGTATTGATGCGGTGCATGCCCGCGCCCCAGTTGTAGGAATCCTTACCCCATAGCGGTGGCATCGCATAGTCGTCACCTACCTTTTGCCCTTGGCCTTGCGGCCCATGACACACCGCACACTGCTCTCCATAGACCTGTGCGCCCCGAGCCAAGCTGTAACCGTCTGCCGGTTGCGCTACCTCTGGGTACCCGCGCCCCGGCAGCTCGACGCCCAGCGGCGCTTTACTGGCCAGCCAATAGGAATATACCGATAAAGCGGTGATTTCCGGGCTGTCGGCGGCCGGCGGGGTGCCGCCGTTCATGCTGAATTGGAAACAGCCCTGCAACCGCTCGGCGTAGGTGTTGACCTTGTCGTTCTTCTTTCTATACGCCGGATACATAGGATACGCCGCCCACAACGGCGCCGAGTTGGCCAGGCGGCCCTGGTTGAGATGGCAATTGCTGCAATTGAGGCCGTTGCCGACAAACTGCGGGGCCAGACGTTTGGTGTCGACGAACAAGGCATATCCCTGCCTGACCGACTTGCCATAGGCATTGTCGGGCAAGTCTTTCTCCGCCGGAGGCTGGAACACGCTGGCTGACGATTCGACCGAATGGGGCACTAACTGGGATTGGTCTTCCATGGCGATGGTTGCGGCATGGCTTGGCAGGACCATCAACAGCCCGACAGCGGGAGTGATCAGATGCGCCTTCATGGCTTAGCCTCCACGTTCAATGACGCGAAGTACTGAGCCACACCCTGGACTTCCTCGGCGGTCAGTGACTTGGCGAT
This sequence comes from Pseudomonas rhodesiae, assembly GCF_013285305.1. NCBI lineage: Bacteria > Pseudomonadati > Pseudomonadota > Gammaproteobacteria > Pseudomonadales > Pseudomonadaceae > Pseudomonas > Pseudomonas rhodesiae. The sequence continues at coordinate 3,156,762 of NZ_CP054205.1, forward strand.
GTGCCCCATCAGATCATTGGCATCGTTGCGGCGAGTGCCGTTCTGCCAGGCGCTCAACTGCGCAGCCAGATAAGCCGCAGGCTGGCCGGCCAGTGGCGGGAACGCGTCACCGATGCCGCTGCCGGCCGGACCGTGACAACTGACGCACGCAGGAATCTGTCGCTCCCACGCGCCTTGCCAGGCAAGTTGCTGCGCGGCTGTGGTCGGCATTTCGCTGCGGTGCAGCGCAGCCGGTGCTGGCGCTGGCATCGCGGCGATGGCTTGGCTCAGTGCGTCCACCTCCGCCGGTGTCAGGGCAATTGCCAGCGGGCGCATCACCGGGTTGCTGCGGCTACCGCTTTTGAAATCTTCCAGCTGCTTGCGTACATAGGCCGCCGGCAGCCCCGCCAACCGCGGGAAACCAGCCGCCGCCATGCCTGAACCATCCGCACCATGGCAAGCCACACAGGGCATGGCGCCCGGCTGCGCACCGCCTTCCATAAAAATTTTCTTACCATCCAGCGCCTGGGCGTTATCCATCAGCAAAAGCAGCGCGCTACTCATCAGCACTCGTTGCAGAGCTTTCATCACGACTCCGTTTTTATTGTTAATGAGTTGATGCAATTACGGCATAAACCTTACAAAGCGTAGGGCAATGACCCTGCTTCCACAACATTAACGCCGAGAATAAAAAAGCCTGACACTGCAGCGGCAGGGCCAGGCTTTTATCGGATTCGAAGTCTGATGATGAGACTCAAAGGATCAGCCGGAGATGCAGTCCTCACCGGCTTTTTTCACATCGCCCGGACGAATCGGCACATTCGACATGCTCTCGTAGAGCTTGATGCTGCTGCCGCTGGAGCGTTCCTCAATTTCAAAAATCGCCGATGGGTCGGCCGAGAACTTCTGCGGCACGATCACCCTGACACCTTCCTTGTGCGGCTCGATCTGCGGTGGCCGACGGGTAGTGGAGAGTTTCTGCACAACACATGCGGCGTATTCCTGCGGCTTCTTACCGGAAATCACTGCCAACGTTGGCGGGGTCTGCTTGATGTCTGCAACCGAAGCACATCCACCCAACGCCAAGGCCAGAACCAACACACTCCACTTCATATAAAAACCTCCGATAAAGACCCTACGACAGCGGGGATGGTAAATTTCTCCCGGACACGTAGGATTTATCCCTGATCACACGGTAAATAACTGTTTTAAATTGTCGACGCCGTTGAAGACGGGCCGATAATAAACGCGCTGGGGCTGATAAACTCCATCTTAACCTACGTATCATTCTGATTTTTCAGAAAAAGCCCTTCTGGAGACACTCCCATGAAATTTATCCACCAGCGCGAGCACCTCAACGAGGGAGATATTGTCGTCATCGAATGCTCGCAAACCTGCAATATCCGTCTGATGAGCGACGCGAACTTTCGCAGCTTCAAAAACGGCGGCCGCCACACTTACCATGGCGGTGCGTTCGACAAATTCCCTGCGAAGATCACCGCGCCGAGCACCGGTTTCTGGAACATCACCCTGGATGTGGTCACCCGCCGCGCCATCAGCGTGACCCGCAAACCTGCGCTGTCCCACAAGATTCGTATCGTGCGTCGTACCAGCTCCAAGCTGAGCTGATCCGCCCTTCCACAGGAAATAACCGTGACTGCCACCACCAAATACGTGATCAAGTACAAGCTCAACGGCGAGCGCCGCTTCGAGTTTGCCCACCTGCACAGCAACGACTTGGAAGAAGCCAAGCAAGCTTTGGCGAAAATTCACGGGGCCAGTGATGAAATTACCGACATCACTGTGAGCAAGGCGCTCTAAGCCCATGCCCGGCCCCACTGCGGACCTGTTCGCCGACCACGCCTTGCAGCAACCCGCAGGGCGTGAGCAGATCGGCGAACAGTCCTACGTGCTAAGGGGTTATGCCCTGCCTTGGATTGATCGTCTTCTGCCAGAACTGCGCCGCGTGTTGGCGCAAGCACCGTTTCGCCAAATGGTTACCCCCGGTGGCTTTACCATGTCGGCAGCGTTGAGCAGTTGCGGTGACCTGGGCTGGACCACCGACACCACCGGCTATCGCTACACCCCCTTCGACCCGCGCACCCAACAGCCTTGGCCCGCCTTGCCCGAAGCCTTGCGGGCATTGGCTGTAGAGGCGGCGGCCGAGGCCGGTTTCGCCGCCTTCGCCCCCGACGCCTGCCTGATCAACCGCTATGTGGCCGGGGCCAAGATGTCGCTGCACCAGGACAAAAACGAGCGCGATTACGCAGCGCCCGTGGTGTCAATATCCCTGGGCCTGCCGGCGATCTTCCTGTTCGGTGGCCATGCCCGTGCAGACAAACCGCAGAAAGTCTCGCTGTTCCATGGTGATGTGGTGGTCTGGGGCGGGGTGGACCGCCTGCGCTTTCATGGGGTGATGCCGATCAAAGACGGGGTGCATCCGGTGATGGGCCCGCAACGCATCAATCTGACGCTACGCACCGCCGGTTGATTTGACCGCAAGCTTCGGAGTGTCAGGCGGTCTCGGCGCGGTTAATCTGACCGGGATCCGTCAAGAGTGCCAAGCATGACTATCGAACAAGATCCCCGCTGGGCTGCCATTGTGGCCCGTGACAGCAACGCCGATGGGTCGTTTGTGTATGGCGTTAAGACCACCGGTGTCTATTGCCGCCCCAGCAGCGCCTCGCGGCTGCCGCGCCCGGAGAATATTGAGTTTTTCGACACCCCGGCGCAGGCCGAAGCCGCCGGCTATCGCCCCAGCAAACGCGCGAGCGGCGACCGGACACAACTGGCCGCCCACCATTCACAATTGGTGGCCGATGCGTGCCGGCATATCGAGCAGGCCGCCACTGCGCCGAGCCTCAATACCCTCGCTGACCGAGCCGGTCTGAGCCCGTTCCATTTCCATCGCGTTTTCAGGGCCGTGACGGGCCTGACGCCCAAGGGCTACGCCAATGCCCATCGGTCCCGCAAAGTGCGCGACGGGCTTAAGGGCCAGCATTCCGTGACGGCTGCGCTGTACGACGCCGGTTTTAATTCCAACAGTCGTTTTTATGAAGCGGCCGATCAGGTGCTTGGCATGAAACCCAGCGACTACAAGGCCGGCGGCGCTCACAACGCTATTTGGTTCGCCGTCGGGCAGTGCTCGCTGGGGGCGATTTTGGTGGCGCAGAGCAGTCGAGGCGTCTGTGCGATCCTGCTGGGTGACGACCCCGAACAACTGCTGCGCGACCTGCAAGACCAATTCCCCAAGGCCGAACTGGTGGGCGCCGATGGCCCATTCGAAAGGTTGGTGGCCCAGGTCGTCGGCTTTGTCGAGGCGCCCGCGCTGGGCCTGGATTTGCCGTTGGACCTGCGTGGCACCGCGTTTCAGGAGCGTGTGTGGCAAGCCTTGCGGGATATCCCAGTGGGCAGCACCGCCAGTTATGCGCAGATCGCCCAGCGCATCGGCGCCCCCAAGTCGTTTCGTGCCGTGGCCCAGGCGTGCGGCGCTAACAGCCTTGCGGTGGCAATCCCTTGCCATCGGGTGGTGCGCAGCGACGGCGAGCTGTCCGGCTACCGCTGGGGCGTTGCGCGCAAGCAGGCATTGCTTGAGCGCGAACGTAACGGCAAAAGCTGATAGCCCTGCACGAAACGTCCACAGCGTCCAGTGAATAAAACAGACTGGCCGCGTGGCATACGCCCTGCTAAAAACAGCGAAACCACTGACCTTCGCTGGAGACCCATCCATGAGCACCTGGCCTGACACACGGATTCTCGACTTGCTCGGCATCGAGGTACCCATCATCCAGGCGCCCATGGCCGTCGGCACCACGCCCGCCATGGTGATTGCCGCCAACCAGGCAGGCGCGTTGGGCTCGTTGCCCGCGGCCGCGCTGAGTATCGAGCAGCTGCGTGAAAGCCTCAGCGTCATCCGTGCAGCCAGCAACCGGCCAATTAACGTGAACTTCTTCTGCCATCAGCCGCCAGCGCCGGACGACGCTCGCGACCAACGCTGGAAAGCCCTGCTGCAACCGTTCTACCGCGAACTGGGCGCCGATTTCGAGGCGCCGACGCCGGTGTCCAACCGTGCGCCGTTCAACGACGAGGCGTGTCAGGTGGTAGAAGCGTTCCGTCCCGAGGTCGTCAGTTTCCACTTCGGGCTGCCGGAAAAAGCCCTGTTGGATCGGGTCAAAGCCACGGGAGCCAAGGTGCTGTCGTCGGCCACCACGGTGGAAGAAGCCCTATGGCTAGAGGCCCACGGGTGCGATGCGATCATCGCCATGGGCATCGAGGCTGGAGGTCACCGGGGCATGTTCCTTAGCGATGACCTCAACACTCAGATCGGCCTGATGGCGCTGGTGCCGCAGATCGTCGACGCCGTCAGCGTGCCGGTGATCGCCGCGGGCGGTATCGGCGACGCGCGGGGCATCGTCGCGGCGTTCGCCCTGGGCGCCTCGGCGGTGCAGGTCGGCACGGCGTACCTGTTTACCCCCGAAGCCAATGTGAGCGCGGCCCATCACTATGCGTTGCGCCACGCCCAGGCCAGTGAAACCGCCTTGACCAACCTGTTCACCGGCCGCCCGGCGCGAGGCATCGTCAATCGAGTCATGCGCGAATTGGGCGCGATGAATCCAGCCGCGCCGGCATTTCCCCGCGCCGGCGGCGCCTTGATGCCGCTCAAAGCCAAGGATGAAGGCGGCTTCAGCAACCTGTGGTCAGGCCAGGCCTTGCGTCTGGGCCGTGACATCGGCACCTATGGACTGACGCGTCAATTGGCCGAGCAGGCGCTGGCCAAACTCACGTAATCCGTTGCGGCAACGTTGCACTGTACCGGCAGTGGCCAACCGCTATATAGTCCCGTACATAGCGATTACTCACGCCGTGCATTCCAAGGAGCTGCTTCATGCTGATTCATGCCTCACGCCTGGCCGTCCTGGCTACCGCCCTCGTGTTCGGCTCGGCCCACGCCGATGAAGTCCAAGTGGCGGTGGCGGCCAATTTCACCGCACCGATCCAGGCGCTGGCCGCCAGCTTCGAACAGGACACCGGCCATAAACTGGTCGCGTCCTACGGTGCCACCGGCCAGTTCTACACCCAGATCAAGAACGGCGCGCCCTTTGAAGTGTTCCTCAGCGCCGACGACAGCACCCCACAGAAACTCGAAAACGAAGGCGATACAGTCAAAGGCTCGCGCTTCACCTACGCCGTGGGTACCTTGGCGCTGTGGTCGCCTCAAGCTGGCTATGTCGATGCCAACGGTGAGGTGTTAAAACGCAATCAGTTCAAGCACTTGTCCATCGCCAACCCCAAAGCCGCGCCCTATGGCCTGGCCGCCACCCAGGTATTGGCCAAACAGGGCCTGAGCGACCAGGTCAAGGACAAGCTCGTCGAAGGCCAGAACATCACCCAGGCCTATCAGTTCGTTTCCACTGGCAACGCCGAGCTGGGCTTTGTGGCCTTGTCGCAGATCTATAAAGACGGCAAAGTCACCCGCGGTTCGGCGTGGATCGTCCCCGCGGCCTTGCATGACCCGATCAAACAGGACGCGGTGATCCTCAACAAAGGCAAAGACAGCGCCGCTGCCAAAGCGCTGGTCGAATACCTCAAAGGGCCGAAAGCCGCTGCCGTTATCAAATCCTACGGTTACGAGCTGTAAATGCCCCTATCGAGTGCCGACTTTTCCGCGATCTGGTTGACCATCAAACTGGCATCACTGACCACCGTGATCCTGCTGGTCATCGGCACTCCGATTGCCCTGTGGCTGTCACGTACGCGCTCCTGGTGGCGCGGGCCGGTGGGGGCGATCGTCGCCCTGCCCCTGGTGCTGCCACCGACGGTGATCGGCTTTTACCTGCTGCTGAGCATGGGGCCCAACGGTTACTTCGGCCAGTTCACCCAGTGGCTGGGGCTGGGCACCCTGACATTCAGCTTCGCCGGGCTCGTGATTGGTTCGGTGATCTATTCCCTGCCGTTTGTGGTGCAGCCGTTGCAGAACGCTTTTTCGGCCATCGGCACGCGGCCTTTGGAAGTCGCTGCAACACTGCGCGCCGGGCCGTGGGACACGTTCTTCAGCGTCATCCTGCCCCTGGCGCGGCCAGGGTTTGTCACCGCTTCCATTCTGGGTTTTGCCCACACCGTGGGTGAATTCGGTGTGGTGCTGATGATCGGCGGCAATATTCCGGACAAGACGCGCGTGGTGTCGGTGCAGATCTATGACCATGTCGAAGCCATGGAATACGCCCAGGCCCATTGGCTGGCCGGCGCCATGGTGGTGTTCGCCTTCTTTGTGTTGCTGGCGCTCTACTCCAGCCGTAAAACCAACATGGGCTGGAACTGATATCGATGATGGAAATACGCCTGCAACTGTCGTACTCCGGCTTTGCCCTCGATGTGGACCTGCACCTGCCCGGGCGCGGCGTCACTGCGCTGTACGGGCATTCCGGCTCGGGCAAGACCACTTGCCTGCGCTGCATCGCCGGGTTGGAGCGGGCCCGCGACGGCTTTGTGCGGATCAACGATGAGGTCTGGCAAGACAGCCGCAGCGGCCTATTCGTACCACCGCACCAGCGTCCTTTGGGGTATGTGTTCCAGGAAGCGAGCCTGTTTGCGCATTTGTCGGTGCGCGCCAACCTGGCATTCGGCCTCAAGCGCACACCGCGCGCGCGACGGCGGGTGGACATGGCTCAGGCCACCGAACTGCTGGGCATCGGCCACTTGCTCGAACGTCACCCGCAGCACCTGTCCGGCGGCGAGCGCCAGCGCATCGGCATCGCCCGCGCTCTGCTTACCAGCCCGCGCTTACTGCTGATGGATGAGCCCCTGGCGGCCCTCGACAGCCAGCGCAAAAGCGAAATCCTGCCGTACCTGGAACGCCTGCACGACGAGTTGGACATCCCGGTGCTGTACGTCAGCCATGCCCAGGATGAGGTGGCGCGCCTGGCCGATCACATCGTGCTGCTCAGCGACGGCAAGGCCTTGGCCAGCGGTCCCATCGGCGACACGCTGGCACGCCTGGACCTGCCCCTGGCGCGTGGCGATGAAGCGGGTGTGGTGATCGACGGCGTGGTCACTGCCTACGATGCGCACTACCAATTACTCACGTTGCAGTTGCCGGGCAGCGCCTCGACCATGCGCGTGGCCCACGCACCGCTGGGCGTCGGCCAGGCCCTGCGGGTCAAGGTGCAGGCTCGTGACGTGAGCCTCAGCCTGCAGGCCGAAGAACACAGCAGCATCCTCAACCGTTTGCCAGTGACCGTTACCGAGGAAATCGCCGCGGACAATAGCGCCCATGTACTGGTGCGCCTGGACGCCGGTGGCACACCGTTACTGGCGCGCATCACACGGTTTTCCCGCGATCAGTTGCAATTGCATCCCGGCCAGGCTCTGTGGGCGCAGATCAAGGCCGTGGCGGTGCTGGCCTAGCAAACCTTTTGGCACGACCGCACACAGCTGCGGTCCATCAGACATACCGGCCTGATTTTGTTGCCAAGGAACCTGACCCATGCCCGACTCCGCGCTGCCCGCCGACCTGCCTCGCGACTTGCATTACGTTGATGACACCCAACCGGGCATTCGCCGCAAGAAAGTGCGCGGCAAATTCCAGTACTTCGACCCCAAGGGCGAACGCATCACCGATGCCGAAGAGATCCATCGTCTCAACGCCCTGGCAGTGCCACCGGCCTACACCGACGTGTGGATCTGCGCCGACCCGCGCGGCCACCTGCAAGCCACCGGCCGCGACGCCCGTGGGCGCAAGCAATACCGCTACCACACGCGCTGGCGCGAAGTGCGCGACACCGACAAGTACGCGCGCTTGCAAGCCTTCGGCAATGCCCTGCCAAAACTGCGCAAGCAGCTGGAAGCACAACTGGCCGAGCCCGGTTTCACCCGCGAGAAAGTCCTGGCTACCGTGGTGATGTTGCTGGACGCCACCCTGATCCGCGTCGGCAATACCCAATACGCCCGCGACAACAAATCCTATGGCTTGACCACCCTGCGCAACCGTCATGTGGACGTCAAAGGCAGCGAAATCCAATTCCAGTTTCGCGGCAAGAGCGGCGTCGAGCACCAGCTCAGCGTGAAGGACCGCCGCCTGGCAAATGTGGTGAAACGCTGCATGGAATTGCCGGGACAGAACCTGTTCCAGTACTTGGACGAGAACGGCGAGCGCCACACGGTCAGCTCTCATGATGTGAATGCCTATCTGCACAGCCTCACCGGCGAAGACTTCACCGCCAAGGACTACCGCACCTGGGCCGGCACCGCCATGGCGTTGGCGGTGCTGCGCGAGTTGGAGTGGCAGCCCGAATCCGATGCCAAGCGCCATGTGGTGTCGATGGTCAAGGATGTCGCCAAACAGCTGGGCAATACTCCGGCGGTGTGCCGCAAGTGTTACATCCACCCGGCGGTGCTGGAGCATTTCAGCCTTGGCGAGTTGTCGAAATTGCCCAAGCCGCGAGTGCGCAAAGGCTTGAAAGCCGAGGAAGTTGCACTGGCGATGTTCCTGGAACGACTGGCGGCCGACTTGCCGCAAAAGGCCAAGGCAGGGTAGGCTCTGCCGCCCTCCTGTTCTCTAGGACGACCGCCGACGTGAACCACTAAGCCTTCCAAAATGTATCCGCAACCAGCGCCACGCGCGCTAGTTGGCCTGTCCGACATTTTTTTGGAGGTGCTGATGACTCTCGTCAAACGGCTGCCCGCAATGATTTCCCTGCAACACGTTACCTTCCAGTTCGCCAATGGCGAAACCTTGCTGGCTGACGTGAACCTGTGCATCGATCACACCTCCACCGGTATTGTGGGACGCAATGGCCGTGGCAAAAGCGTGCTCGCGCAATTGATCGCCGGGGTGCTTGTGCCGTCATCCGGCTCGATCTCCCGCTCGGCCAGCGCGGTCTATGTGCCGCAACGGGTGGTGGTCAATCCGGGAATGAGCGTTGCCGATCTTAGCGGCACTGCCAACGTGCTGGCAGCGCTGGAACGCATGGCTGCGGGCGCGGCGCACATCGACGATTTTGACCTGATCGACAATCGCTGGGATCTGCCCGAACGGCTGCGTGCGGCCCTGGATGAAGCCGGCCTGGCGTCACTGGCGGCGGATTCATCAGCCGAACAACTCAGTGGCGGCCAACTGGCGCGGGTAGTGCTGATCGGCGCCCTGTTGGCGTCGCCACAGGTGCTGGTACTCGACGAGCCCACCAACCACCTCGACAGCGATGGCCGCGCCTGGCTGATGCGAGCGCTGGGCCAGTGGCGCGGCGGCTTGGTGGTGGTCAGTCACGATCGGCCATTGCTCGATAGCCTGGGGCGCATCGTCGAAGTGTCGCCCCTCGGTCTTCACGTCTATGGCGGTAATTACGAGACTTATCGCCGGCAACGCGACGCCGAGCAACAGGCCGCCGTCGCGGCATTGGAACAGGCGCGCCTGGAGCGCAGTCGCGAACGCCGTCGCCTACAAAAGGATCACGATACACTGCAACGCAATGCCGCCCGTGCTCACCAGCACGCACAAACCGCGAATGTGGACCGGTTTACCCAGGCGCGCTGGAAGCGCACTGCCAGCGAAGTGGTCAGCAGCGTGCGCAGTGAGCAATACGCGCGTAAACAACAACTGGATACTCAGGTCCGCCAAGCCCATGAGCGCGTGGAGGAACAGTCGCCGACATTGATCCCCTTGCCGGCGTCGACGGTGCCTAAGGGGCGTCTGGTGCTGAGGTTGGTGGATGCACGCCTACCATGGTTGCATACACCCGCACTGACGCTCAGTTTGATGGGCCCCGTGCGAGTAATCGTGCAGGGCCCTAACGGTTGCGGTAAATCCACCTTGCTCAAAGTGCTGGCGGGCGATTCCCACCCAGTCAGCGGTGAGTGTTGGGTGCCGGTGCCCACCGCCTACATCGATCAGCAACTGGCCTTTCTGGAGGACCAACGTTCGGTTATCGAGCACCTCAATCTGCTCGAAACGCCGCTGGCCGAAGGCGAGCTGCGTACTCGCCTGGCTTTGCTGCAACTGAACGCCGTGCGTGTGACTCAGCCGGTCGCGCAGCTCAGCGGTGGCGAGCGTTTAAAGGCCGCGATGGCGATTGCCCTGTGGCGTGAAATCCCGGCGCAATTATTGCTGCTGGACGAACCGACCAACCACTTGGACCTGGAGTCGGTGCTTGCCTTCGAACAGGCGTTGCAAGGGTTTGCCGGCGCATTGGTGGTGGTATCCCATGACGAGGCGTTTATCCAGGCCATCGGCCCGACCCATCGGTTGCAGTGGACATCCACAGGATGGTGCCTGGAAGCTGTCTGAGATCATTGCGCGTAAGGTCAAAGCGTCCTACCGTAGTGGCCGGATAATCTCACCGAGGAACCCGCGTCCATGCTGCCTGCGCCCCGCAAACCGTACGCCAACGCTGCACTGGCTCATCGACGCTTATGGCGAGGCCGCATCGGCATGATGCTGGTGGGCAGCTTATCGGTGCTGGCGGGTATGACGGATGCCATTGGCTTTATGGCCAGCGGCGACTTCGTTTCGTTCATGAGCGGTAACACCACGCGCCTGGCGGTGGCTATCGGCGCCGGCGACCACAGCCTGACCGTACGGCTACTGTTGCTGGTCGCCACCTTTGTTCTGGGGAACGCGCTGGGGATTGTGGTCAGCCGATTCAGCCGGCGCCACGCCCTGCCGCTGCTGCTGTATATCGCTGCGCTGCTGTGCTGCGGCGCCTTTTGGCCATTCGAAGACATGTTGCCCGCGCTACTGGCTGCCATCGTGGCCATGGGCATGCTTAACGCGGCGGTCGAGGAAGTGAATGGTCTGCCGGTGGGCCTGACCTATGTGACCGGCGCACTTTCGCGTTTCGGTCGCGGGCTGGGCCGTTGGCTGCTGGGCGAACGTCGCAGCGGTTGGAGGGTGCAACTGATCCCATGGGGCGGCATGTTTGTCGGCGCCGTGATCGGTGCAGTGTTGCAGCAGCACATGGGCCTGCGCGCGCTGTGGGTCAGCGCTGCATTGGCGGCGGTGTTGGGGTTGGTGTCGTTGAAGATCCCGCGGCGTTGGCACTTGGGCTACATGCCACGCTGATCAAGGAGGGATGCTCGCCCGGCGCGACGGCCTCGACGTCCGTGTACCGGTAAAGAGCCATCACCCCGGGCGAGCGAGGTGAATCATAAGCCAATGCCCAAAGCCTGTCCCGCCGGGCGTTTCCGAATATGACTAAGGCAAGGGACTACAGACAAGTCGCCAGTGCGGCCAAGCGACGCTTGGCGGGCATCGTATCTTCGGCGGCGTAGTACTTGACGCTGGAACCTGCGCCGACGCTCTGAATGTCGACGAAGTAATCGCCGCCAGTGGTGTACACGGTGAAACCACCTGCCTCGCTCGGTTCCTTGAAGCCACCGGCGTCCACGCCGAACACACTTTCATCCTGCCAGCCGAACTGAATGCACTCGGCAACCACCAGTGTGGCCTTGTCCGATGCCAGGGTTTTGTAGGGTGCGCCGGTGCGTGCCTCGTTCATCTTCGAACCCGCGCAACCGCTCAGTACCGCCAGTGCCAGTGCGCCCAATACCACGTTCCGCATGCCATCGCTTCCTTGGAAAAAACGCGACTCTACCATTTACGGGCACCCGCCAAAGACTATTACGTTGCTCTGATGGTGCCTGATCGAGGCTGGAGTGGCATCGGCACAAACATGGCACTATGATGCCGCGGTCGGCTTCACTGATGAGGCCGACCGGTTATTTTCTACAAGGAAGCGTCATGAAAGATTTCGTTATCAGCGTTAACAACACGGTTTTGTACATCGCCCTGGCCTTCGTCTGGTTGATCGGTCTGGTGTCGATGTTCAGCGCCAGCTTCCTGTCGGGCCTGGCGGTGCTGGTAGGGGGAACGTTGACGTGGTGCATCATTTCCGGCTTCTGGTTCGTCCAGTCGGCCACCTACGAAGAGCTGCGCAAGCTCAACGCAAAAAACTGATGCCCTGAAGCGGCCCCGATTGGGGCCGCTTTGCTTTGGCAGGATAAATTTATTTTCACTGTGATACGCGCCGTAGCCACCTACACTGGCCTGGCTCATTTTTATGAAGTCTTCCTTCTGCCCGCTCTCCCGCGGGCTTTTTTTCGCCTGGGTTTTACAGCCACCAGCGCAGCAAATAGAACACCGCCATACTCAGCAACACGGTGAGCAACACATTGCGCGTCCAGACCATTAACCCCACCGCGCAGAGGCCGGCGAGCAAATACGGATTGGTCGGGCTCAGGTTGAGGTGATGGTCGGCCAGGAAAATAATCGGCCCGCAGATCGCCGTCAGCATGCCCGGCACCGCAAACCCTAGAAACTCTCGCGCACCGCGATTAAGGCGCACCGGCAGACGCGGCTCAATAAACAGATAGCGGTTGAAGAACACCACCAGGCCCATGGCCACAATCATCAGGTAAATCATCGTTGCCCTACCCCCAGTCGCTTACAGGCAAACCCGGCGCTCATGCCCAGCAAACCCGACACCACCACGGCCGACTCCCACTGCAAAAAACTCAGCCAGACCGAGCACAGCAACGCCACCGCCACGCACACCACCGTCGGTACATCGCGCACCACCGGGGTTATCAACGCGATGAAGGTCGCGGCAATCGAAAATTCGAGCCCTAGCTGGTCCAGGCCCGGAATGCTCTTGCCCAGCACAATGCCGGCCAGGGTGAACAGGTTCCAGATGATATAGAAGGTCAGCCCCACGCCCAGGGCGTACCAGCGATTGAAGGTCTGGCGGTCATAGTGGCTGACCAACGCGAAGAACTCATCGGTCAGCAAGAACCCCAGGCTGATACGCCAGCGGGTACTTAAAGGAGAAAGCACTGGCCGCAGGTGCATGCCGTAGAGCAAATGCTGAGAGGTCAGCAGCAAGGTGGTCAGTACGATCGATATCAGGCTGGCGCCACTTTTGACCATACCGATGGCCACCAACTGCGCAGCGCCGGCGAACACGATGGTCGACAGCCCCTGGGCTTGCAACGGGGTGAATTGCGCATCGATGGCCATGGAGCCGGCGAGCAGCCCCCACGGCGCGCAGGCCAGGGATAACGGAATGACGGCGATCGCACCGCGCGCGAACGCATAACGGGGTAAGGCAGCAGGCATAAAAACGGCTCATCGACGGACAGTCGCCAAGCATGCCAGCGCGCCGAGGCGCCTGTCTTGAACGATATTGCTCAGGCGAGCTTCACGGACACCTGTTCCACCGAATCCCGCGCTTCGCGCAATTCGTAGGCATCTTGGTTGAGCCGGTGAATGGTGTTGAGCAAGCGTTGACGCAACACCTCGTCGCCGAGTTTTTCCACGGCGCGCATCAGATCGAACGCCGCGGTTTCGTTATTTTCCGCGACGGAATCCAGGGTTTTGCGCAGGTTGCGAGTGGCTCGGGTCACGCGGGGTCTTCCTTCATCTGCAATGGGGAGGCACTCTAAGACATGAGTGTTTCATTTTAATTTCAAACACTTGTGGTTGATCTTCACGAACTTGATCCACATCAATCGAAACAAGATTTGACCGAAACATATGGAAATACGTATATTCGAATAAACGTATATGCGAATGGAACCATGTCAGACCTCCTGTCTCCTCCCGAACTGTTCAAATGCCTGGCCGACGCTACCCGTGCCCGCCTGACGTTGTTGATCCTGCGCGAAGGCGAACTTTGCGTGTGCGAACTGATCCATGCTCTGGGCGACAGTCAGCCGAAAATTTCCCGTCACCTTGCGCAATTGCGCAGCGGCGGGTTGCTGGTCGACCGTCGCCAAGGCCAGTGGATCTACTACCGTCTCAATCCGGCACTGCCCGACTGGGTGCATCAGGTGCTGACCACTACGTTGCAAGCCAACCAGCCATGGTTGCACGACGACGCGCAGCGTCTGGGTGCAATGGGCGACAGACCACAACGGGCCAGCAACTGCTGCTGAGCCATCGGAGCGTTAATTCATGCTTGTCGCAATCGCCATTTTTCTGTTCACCATCGTGCTGGTTATCTGGCAACCCAAAGGCCTCGGCGTCGGCTGGAGCGCCAGCCTCGGTGCGATCCTGGCCTTGGCCTGCGGTGTCATCAGCCTGGCGGATATCCCGGTGGTGTGGCACATCATCTGGAACGCCACCGGTACCTTTGTTGCGTTGATCATCATCAGCCTGTTGCTCGATGAGGCCGGCTTCTTCGCCTGGGCCGCCTTGCATGTGGCGCGGTGGGGCCGTGGGCGCGGCCGACGTCTGTTTGCGTATATGGTCCTGCTCGGTGCGCTGGTGTCGGCGCTGTTCGCCAACGACGGCGCGGCACTGATCCTTACGCCCATCGTGATGTCGATGCTGTTGGCACTGCGCTTTTCGCCGGCGGCGACCCTGGCGTTCGTGATGGGTGCGGGCTTTATTGCCGACACCGCGAGCCTGCCGTTGGTGGTATCGAACCTGGTGAATATCGTTTCGGCCGACTACTTCAAGATCGGTTTCAACCGATACGCGGCGGTGATGGTGCCGGTCAACCTGGTCAGCGTCGCGGCTACGCTGGCGGTGCTGCTGTGGTTTTTCCGCCGGGATATTCCCCAGAGCTACGACCCGGCCGACCTGGATGAGCCCGTCAGCGCGATCCACGACCGCGCCACGTTTCGCGCCGGCTGGTGGGTGCTGGGCATTCTGCTGGTCGGCTGTTTTGCCCTGGAACCGTTGGGCATTCCCATCAGCGCGATTTCCGCCGTGTGCGCCGTGCTCCTGCTGGTAATCGCCGCCAAGGGCCACAAAATCTCCACACGCAAAGTGCTCAAAGAAGCACCGTGGCAGATCGTGATTTTTTCCCTGGGCATGTATCTGGTGGTCTATGGCCTGCGCAATGCCGGTCTCACTACTTACCTGGCCACCTGGCTCGATACCTTCGCCACCTATGGCGTGTGGGGTGCGGCCATGGGCACGGGGGTACTGACGGCACTGCTGTCATCGGCGATGAATAACCTGCCGACGGTGCTGATCGGCGCGCTGTCCATCGAGTCCAGCCATGCAGTGGGCGTAGTCAAGGACGCGATGGTCTACGCCAACGTGATCGGCAGCGATCTCGGCCCGAAAATCACCCCAATCGGCAGCCTGGCCACGTTGCTGTGGCTGCATATCCTGGCGCGCAAAGGCATCACCATCACCTGGGGTTACTACTTCAAAGTCGGCATTGTGCTGACCTTGCCAGTGCTGCTGATCACCCTCGCCGCCCTCGCCTTGCGCTTGAGTGTCTGAAGGAGCCGTTTCATGAAAGTCCTGTTTATGTGTACCGCCAACAGCTGTCGCAGCATCTTGTCCGAAGCCGTGTTCAACCACCTGGCGCCGGCAGGTTTCCAAGCGGTCAGTTCCGGCAGCTTTCCCAAAGGCCAAGTGCTGCCCCGCAGCCTGAGCACGCTGCAAGCAGCCGGTATCAGCACCGAGGGTTTGTACAGCAAGGGCAACGACGCCTTCGAAGACAGCCCGCCGGACCTGGTGATCACCGTGTGCGACAAGGCCGCTGGCGAAGCCTGCCCGGTGTACTTCGGTCCGGCAATGAAAACCCATTGGGGGTTGGAGGACCCGTCCGACGTCCACGGTGATGACGCACGCCTCAATGCCGCCTTCCAGGCCACCCTGGAAACCATCGAAAGCCGTTGCCGGGCGTTTTTTGCATTGCCGTTCGAGCGTTTGTGCCCGGCAGAACTGAAGGTTGAACTGGAGCGCATTGCGCAACTGTGACAGGAGCAAACAATGAGCACGCTGCCGAATCTCGACGCTGGCCTTTCCCCCCCTCTTCACACTGGGCCGACCCCCGCGCCGCGTATCTTGCTGCTCTACGGCTCGACGCGCCCACGCTCGTTCAGCCGCTTGCTGGTGGAGGAAGCTGCACGCTTGCTGGAGCATTTCGGTGCTGAGACCCAGATATTCAACCCCAGCGGTTTGCCGCTGCCGGACGATGCTCCCAGCGACCACCCCAAGGTCCAGGAATTGCTGACGCTGATGCAGTGGTCCGAGGGCCAGGTATGGTGCTCGCCCGAGCGGCACGGTTCGATGAGCGCGGTATTCAAGGCGCAAATCGACTGGGTTCCCCTGGCACTGGGCGCCGTGCGCCCCACCCAGGGCAAGACTCTGGCGGTGATGCAAGTGTCCGGCGGTTCGCAGTCGTTCAACACCGTCAACCAACTGCGCGTCCTGGGCCGCTGGATGCGCATGTTCACCATCCCCAATCAATCCTCGGTGCCCAAGGCGTTTCTGGAATTCGATGAACACGACCGCATGAAGCCTTCGGCGTTGTATGACCGCGTTGTGGATGTGATGGAGGAACTGGTGAAGTTCACGGTGCTGCTGCGCGATCGCCCGGACCTCGTCGACCGCTACTCGGAACGCAAGGAAAGTGCCGACGAGTTATCGCAGCGGGTCAATCAACGGTCGATCTGAACGACCGGGCCCGGTTATGCTCACAAGCTTGCGTTTTCTACCGAGTCGATTGAATGAACGACATGCACCACGCCTGGCTGGGCAGCTACGAAATCAGCAGTACGCACTGCACGGGCTTGAACTTCGCCCGCCACAGCCACGACGAGTGCGTGATCGGCGTGAATCTTATCGGCGAGGAAAACGTGTGGCTCGACCGGCGTGAGTTTGTCGCCGGACCGGGCAGCATCACCCTGTACAACCCCGGACAAATCCAGGGCGGCGGCGCGGCTGACGGTGCGCCTTGGCAATTTGTCAGCCTGTATGCCACGGCGGATCAGCTGGCCCACGACCTGGGGCTGGCGTACGTGGAATTCGATCGCGCCGTGTGCTTTCAGCCAGCCCTTGCCCAGCGCCTGGCGGCTGCGGTGCACGGCGCCTTGAGTACCGATGCGCTGATACGGGAATTGAACGAGGACGCCCTGGTCCTGGCGCTCGCCGAGGTGGTCAGCCTCAGCGGCGTGCGCCTGCCCAGCGCCACGGCCCCCGGTAACAGCCTGATCAGCCGTGCACAGGAATTGCTCGCCGAGCAGTTGCATCAGGCGCTGCCGCTGGAACAGTTGGGCGATGAGCTGGGGCTGTCCAAATTCCATCTGCTGCGCACCTTCCAGAAAGAAACGGGCCTCAGCCCGCGCCAATGGGCCATGCAACTGCGCACCCGTCGTGCCAAAGGTTTACTGCGCAACGGTGTATCGGCCGGCCAGGTCGCCCATGACCTGGGCTTCGCCGATCAGAGCCACCTCAACCGGCATTTTCGCGCCGCCTATGGCATCACGCCGGGGCGCTACCAAAACGTGCTGCAGCGCTGAACAACGCAATCTGATCCAAGACACCTGTGCGACGCGGCGGCACACTGCCGACCATCACTGGATGAGAACGCGGGCATGCTGACGATTTTTCTTTACGCACTGGTATTCGGTTTTGTCTTTTGCCTCTCTCCCGGTGCGGTGCTGGCCGAGACCCTGCGCCGTGGCTTGCTGCACGGGTTCACCCCGGCGTTGCTGGTGCAAGTCGGCTCGCTGGTGGGCGATGCGGTATGGGCAGTGATCGGTCTAACCGGCATTGCGCTGTTGATCCAGCATGATGCCGTGCGTGTGCCCCTGACGGTGATCTGCGCGTTGTACCTGGCCTGGCTCGGCGTGCGCAGCCTGCTGGATGCCTGGCGCTTGCCGGCCATGGACAATGCCCCGGCCGGCTCCGGGCAGAGTGCGCTGGCAGTGGGCGCGGCGATCTCGCTGGCCAACCCGAAAAACATTGTGTACTGGGGCGCGCTGGGCAGCGCCTTGTCTGGCATCGTCGGCGCCACGCCGAGCCATGGGCAGACGCTGATGTTCTTTGCCGGGTTTATGCTCGCCTCGGTGTTGTCGTGTTTCTTGACCGCCGCGCTGGTCAACCTGATGCGCAAGCATGCCTCGGCGCGATGGCACCGCATCAGTTATGCCACGTGCGGGCTGGTTTTGATCTATCTGGCCGTACTCGCTGCGCAGGGTATTTGAAGCGGTTGCGTCCAAGCGTCCGATGATGCGGGCACGCTGCTCAAGCACTATGATGGCTCGGTCCTCCACCCCCGGGCATGGCACATGAACCGCATCGAACATTTCACACTCTTGGCCACCTACAACCAGTGGATGAACCGCAAGGTCTACGCCGCCGCCGGCAGGCTGAGCGACGCTGACTTACGCATGGACCGTCACGCGTTCTTCGGTTCGATCTTCGGCACCCTCAACCACCTGATCCTGGGCGACACCGTGTGGCTCAAACGCTTTGCCGAGCACCCTGCCGACTACCCGGCGCTGGCCCCGTTGAGCAGCGTCGCCCTGCCCCCGGACCTCAAACAACTGGCCTTCGCCGACCTGCATGAATTGTCCGCACGGCGCGCCTGGCTGGACCAGATGATTATCGACTGGGCTCACAGCCTGACCGAGAGCGACCTCGATCAGCGCCTGCACTACCACAATATGCGCGGCGTTGGCGCCAACAAACCATTCGCCAGTCTCATCGTGCATTTTTTCAATCACCAGACCCACCACCGAGGCCAGGTAACCACCCTGCTGACCCAGGCGGGCCAGGATGTGGGCGACACCGACCTGCTGGCGCTGATCGACTGAGATCAGTGCGAGGTCAGCTCGGCATAGGCCTGCATCAAGCGTGGAAAGTCCTCGGGCGCGGGCAATTGCGCGAAGCTTTCGACCGCCGGCGTGAGCGCCCACGGCAGCTTTTCACAGGTCCAGGTCTCCATGAACGGCGCAAAATCGGCCGCGCTGTCCAACATCGTTGCCCGCACGTTAACGAAGCCGCCGATGCCATGGGGGCGCGTAAATAACCAACTCATACAGTGGGGGCAGCAGTAATGGCGGTCCGCGCCGTGCAGGCCACCGATCACCGGGGAACCTTGGGTGACGGTAAACGCATCCGCGGTGAATAGCGCACTCAAAGAGAACGCACTGGCGCTCATCTTTTGGCAGCCGGTGCAATGACAGGCCATGGTCATCACCGGTGCATGGGCCACGCGCAAACGCACGCGATTACAGCGGCAACCGCCTTCTCGTGGCAGGTCTTCGATACGCATCACACTCTCCTGTTTATGATGGGACGCGCCAGCGTAGCGGTATTCGCGCCACTCTGCAGCCTCGGGTGCGGCGCCCAACCTGGCTGAGTACCGTATACGCAAATAATCCCGCGTCTCCATCATTCCTCCATAAAACCTCCCATGAAAGCGCACGCATGTGCTGCACAGTAGGCTTCGTCGCCCCGTGGTAATTGGCCATACTGCGACCATCGAACCGCACCACCGAGCCGACCATGACTGAATCGCACCTGACTTCGACACCAGCGGACTTCGCCACTCAATCCCAGGCTCTGGTATTGATCGCCGAAGACGAGCCGCAAATCGCCGACATCCTCGCCGCTTACCTCAAGCGCAGTGGCTTTCAGACCGTCCATGCCCTGGATGGGCGGCGCGCGCTGGAGCTGCATCAAGCCCTCAAGCCCGACCTGGTGCTGCTGGACGTGTTGATGCCACAACTGGATGGCTGGATGGTACTGGCCGAGATCCGCCACCGTGGCAACACCCCGGTGATCATGCTGACCGCACAGGACCAGGACATGGACAAGTTGATGGGGCTACGCATCGGCGCCGACGACTACATCGTCAAACCCTTCAACCCCGCCGAGGTGGTGGCCAGGACCCAGGCAGTCCTGCGCCGCTCCCGCGACCAGGGCTATGGCAGCGGCCAGCGCGTGTTACGGGTGGAGGGTTTTGAAATCGACGTCGACAGCCATGAAGTCAGCGTGCGAATCGGCACACGACAGCACGCATTAAGCCTGACCGCGACGGAATTCCGCTTGTTGGCGCAGTTGGCCAAAGCCCCCAGGCGCGTATTCAGTCGCGCCGAGTTGCTTGCGCTGTGCTCGCCCGAGAGCGATAGCCTGGAGCGTACGGTGGACAGCCATATCAGCAAATTGCGCCGCAAGATCGAAGACCTGGGCCTGCAAGGTGTGCCTGCGAGCATCCGCGGGGTGGGTTACCGGTTCGGGAGCCAGCCATGAGGACCGCCAATAGCTTGAGCCGGCAGATTATTCTGTCGATGTCTGCCGTGGTGCTCTGCGTGATCGCCCTCGCGGTCGTCGGCTCCTATGTGTTCTACGCGCTGCTCTGGATGTTCTGGCCACCCACGGATATCGATGTGGACGAGTGGCTGCCAACCGGGGTCGAGTGGCTCTGGATGGGATTGGTTACCGCGATCAGCCTGGCAGTGGGGGCGGTGGTGGCGATCAAATTGTCCCGGCGCATTCTGATGCCGTTGAACTCGGTGGCGGCCAGCCTTCGCCGCCTTGCCGACGGCGACCTGGATGCCCGGGCGACGGCGTCCGATCGCGCATTGGCCGAGGCCGGCGTGCTAGTGGATGACTTCAACAGCATGGCCGCACGTTTGAAGCGCATGGCCCAAGAGCAGTCATTCTGGAATGCCGCGATTGCCCATGAACTACGCACCCCGCTGACTATCCTGCGCGGTCGCCTGCAAGGGTTGGCCGAAGGGGTCTTTCCTCCGGATCAAGCACAATTCTACAGCCTGCTGGGCCAGGTCGAGGGCCTGACCCGACTGATCGAAGACCTGCGGGTCGTGGGCCTGGCAGACAATGGTTACCTGGATGTGCATATCCAACGGGCCGACTTGGCTGACGAGATCGAGGCTGACGCGCGTCTGTTCGAACCGGGCCTGCAAGCCTGCGGATTCACCCTGCATATGGACCTGCTCAAGCAACCGGTGCATTGCGACCCCGCACGCATACGTCAGGCCCTGCTAGCCATGCTCGACAACCTCAAGCGGCACGCCACTCCAGGCACCGTCACGGTGAGCCTGGGCAGCCTGGACGGCGTCAATACCTTGAGCGTCGCGGATGCAGGGCCGGGCATCGACGAAGCGTTCGCCGCGCATATCTTCGAGCCATTCCAGCGTGGGGAAAGCTCTCGCTCCCGTGCCCAGGGCGGCAGCGGCCTGGGCCTGGCGGTGGTGCGCGCCATTGCCATGGCCCACGAGGGCCGCGTGACCTGCCGCAATCTTGAGGGTGGCGGCAGCCTGTTCGAACTGACGTGGCCAGAACGACCGGTCGCTATCTGAAACCCAACCTCCCCAGGTGCAGGCATGTGTTTTTTTGTCCTCGGATTCAAGGGCGTTGAACGCTATCGCCATTTCGCCTTACTGGACACACAAGGACGCTGTATCGCTTTTAAAAGCTGCGAAGGAACGCCCCAGAACGGCAAATGGGTGCAAGTCAAACATATCAATCTGGCCTGGCTGAACCGCGTGTTGCCTGCGCAGGCGCTGACCGGGCCACCTACACCACCGTTGTAATTCACCCACGGATTGCATCCATGTCTAACTCTATTCGCGACCGGACCACGCTTGACCTGACGCAACTGGAAGACTCTATAAAGTGCTGCAGCGCTAAGCTCAGGAAGCTACAGCGCTTCTGGATTCCCCTGCAAAAACACGCGCCGCGCCTGGTGCTGTCGCTGTGGATCATCGGGGTTGTGGCCTCGTTGTTTACCCAGTGCTACTACCACTGGCTGCTGCTGGCGCCGGCCATTTGCATCTTGATCATCCTGGAGATGGT
Source organism: Pseudomonas rhodesiae (assembly GCF_013285305.1). NCBI lineage: Bacteria > Pseudomonadati > Pseudomonadota > Gammaproteobacteria > Pseudomonadales > Pseudomonadaceae > Pseudomonas > Pseudomonas rhodesiae. The sequence continues at coordinate 3,178,303 of NZ_CP054205.1, forward strand.
GATCGAAGAAGTGCAAACCGACCTGTTATTGATGACAGCAGAGACGCGCTACCTGCTCGACATCACGCGCGGCCTGTATGCCGGTACATCCCTGCCTCAACCCCGTACGTTACGCACACCAGGTGCCCCATGCCGTCCGTCACACCGCCATTACTGAACGAACCCAGCCGCCAGATCGGCCAACAATCGGCCAGCCAGACGCTCAAAGCCATCGCCAAAGCCTACCCCGGCAAGTTGTTCTGCACCCTGTCCCTGGTGGCGCTGGAAAATGCCTTACTGCTGGCTTACCCCTTGTTCGCGGGGTTTGCCGTGGACGCCATTATTCGTGGCGATGGCAAGAGCGCACTGCTCTATGCCGCCGTGGTCCTGGGTTTCTGGGTAGTCGGCGCGGCGAGACGCGCATTGGATACGCGAACATTTACCCGCATCTATGCTGACCTTGCGGTGCCGGTGATCCTCAATCAGCGCCTGCAACGCCACAGCACCTCCAAGTCTGCCGCGAGGGTGGTACTGGCACGGGAATTTGTGGACTTCTTTGAGAAGCACGTGCCCACGATTGCCACCGCATTGGTCTCCATCGTTGGCGCCGCCGCCATGCTGCTGGCGATCGAACCCTGGGTCGGGCTGGCATGCCTTGGAGCGCTGGGGCTGTGTTTGATGGTGGTGCCAGGCTTTGCGCGGCGCAATCAACGACTGCATGAGCGCCTGAACAACCGACTGGAAAAGGAAATCAGCCTAGTGGAGCAAGTCGGCGCTCATACGCTACGCCGTCATTACCGGGTGCTGTCACGATTGCGCATTCGCTTGTCAGACCGTGAGGCCGTCGCCTTTCTCACCATCGGGCTGTTGGCGGCCTTGCTGTTCGTGGTCGCGATTACCCAGCTGGCGCTCTCCCCTGCGGTGAAGGCCGGGCATGTGTATGCGGTGATGACTTATCTGTGGACCTTCGTCAGTTGCCTGGACGAAGCGCCCAGCGTAGTAGACCAACTGGCGCGCCTCAAGGATATCGGCGAGCGCGTGGACCCCGGTTTGGGTGAAACGTCGCCTTGACTGCTCTCACGTCGACGCCATGGCGATTGGGTATTTTCAGACTACCCTCATCCCTACCAGTCGTCCGCTCCTGCCCGTGGGTATTCAATTTTGCGGCGCCTGGCCGATAGCTTGTAAGAACTGCTCGCTTTCCTCCTTATGAGTACGCCCCATGCGCCTGAGAAACCTGAACCTTGCCCCCCGTGCCACGTTGTTTTTTTCCGCGATCATCGCCTTAGTGCTGGTACTCGGCGTAATTGCCATTTTGCAAATGGGCAAGTTGCGTGACTCGGAAAAGGATGTGGAACTCAATTGGATGGCGAGCATCCGCCAAACCGCTCTGATGAACTCGGCGGTATTGCGCCTGCGCCTGGAAACCCAGCGGGCCGTGGCCGACCCTGAAACGATTCAGAAGACGCTGGCGGATTTTCCGGGCTATCGCAAAGCATTCAGCGATGCGGTATCCAACTATGAACCACTTATTGCAAGCGATCAGGAACGTGCCCTGTTCACCGCCGTGAAAACCTCGGCTGACGGTTATTCCAAACAGCTGGACGCGCTGGAGCCGCTGCTTAAGCAGGGTGACACCGCTGGCGTCGTCAAATTGGTCGCCAGCGGCATCCGCCCGCTGACCAATGCCATGGAAGGCCAGATCAAGGCCCTGACCGACTTCAACAACGAAGGTGCAGCGAAAGCCGGCCAAGCCGCCACGGACACCTTCAACGCCGGCACCTGGCTGGTAATTGGCTTGATCGTACTGGTGATGGCGATGACCGCCGGCCTGGCGTTCCTGTTGACCCGCAGCATCACCTCGCCAATTGGCGATGCTCTGTCGGTGGCCGAACGTATTGCTAACAGTGACCTGTCCAAAGAAGTCAGTGTGCATGGCACGGATGAAGCCGGTCGACTGTTGAAAGCGCTGGCGCAGATGCAGACCAACCTGCGCAACACCATCCTGCAGATTTCCGACTCGTCCGCACAGCTGGCCGCGGCCTCCGAAGAAATGACCGCCGTCACAGAACAGTCCAGCCGTGGCCTGGTATCGCAAAACGATGAAGTGAATCAGGCGGCCACCGCTGTTACCGAAATGAGCGCGGCCGTGGATGAAGTGGCGCGCAATGCCGAGTCCGCCGCCCAGGAATCCAAACGCAGCCAGGGCTTCACCGAAGTGGGCCTGGAGCGCGTCACGCAGACGCTGCGCTCCATCGAAAAACTGTCGGGTAATGTGGAAAACACCAGCGAGCAGATCCAGGGCCTGTCCAACCGCGCCCAGAGCATCAGTAAAGTGGTGGAAGTAATCCGCGCCATTGCCGAACAGACCAACCTGCTGGCCCTTAACGCCGCTATCGAAGCCGCGCGTGCCGGTGAGCAAGGCCGTGGCTTCGCGGTGGTTGCCGATGAGGTCCGCGCGCTGGCGCACCGTACCCAGGTGTCGACCCAGGAGATCGAGCAGATGATCGCCGCAATCCAGAACGAATCCGACGACGCGGTCAAGGCCATGGGCACCAGCAAGGAACTGGCCACCGAATCCCTCGGGGTGGCCCAGGAAGCCAGCAGTTCGCTGGATCAGATTGCAGCGGCGATTATCCAGATCAACGAACGCAATATGCTGATCGCCACCGCTTCGGAAGAACAATCCCATGTCGCGCGTGAAGTGGACCGCAACCTCGTGAGCATCCGCGAACTGGCCACCCAAAGCGCCGCCGGTGCCAGCCAGACGGCCAGCGCCTGTGGGGAGATGTCGAAGCTGGCGGCGAACCTGAACCAGTTGGTCAATCGCTTCGTGGTCTGATGCCCTCCGGAAGACCCCATCGGCCCGGCGCCTGCGGGCCCATTGGGCGTTTTTTGTGGTGAGCGGGAATGTGGGAAGGGGCTTGCCCCCGATAGCGCTGGGTCAGTCAGCCTCTCTGCCACTGACACACCGCCATCGGGGGCAAGCTCCCTCCCACTTTTAATACCCATTGCCCGGGCTGGATCAACTGAGCCTTAGCTGACTGGCATTAGGGCTTGCCCCGCACTGAGACGCGAAGCGGCCCTCTCCCCTACATCGGCGTGCTGCTCACCACCCGCAACGCCAGGCCCTCGTAAGCATCCAGAGTGATGGTAAAGGCCCCGTCTTCGGTCAGGTCGCCTTCGACCCGCTCATTAATAATGTCCACCACCGGGCCCGGCGCAATGTTGGGCAGGTGCAAGGTTTCGGTGATGGGCGTGGCGCCGAAGTTCAGCGCGGTGATTTGCGTGCCCTTACCCGCCGGCAGTTCGTGGACCATGATCAGCAACCCTGGATGCTCCACATCCGGGACCAGAGTCTGGCGGCTGGCGGCAATGTCATAAGCGCGGCGCACGGCGAGAATTTTCTGCAGTTGCGAGGCGAATGACTGCGGGTCTTGCAATTGCTGGTTCAGGCTGCCGTATAGACTCTTTGAGCGCGGCATCAGGCCGGCGGACAGTTGCGCTTCCGGGTTCAGGTCTACCAGGTCGTAGGCGCCGCGATGAATCCAGCGCGTGTCGCCGTCCTGCATCAGGTGCGCCACCTCATCCGCCGCCAGCGGCAGCGCGCCCACCAGATCCCAGCCGGACAACGCAAACACCCCAGGCTGCATGGCGTTGTACATGACCAGCAACAGGTGGATCTGCTGGATCTGCTGAATATCCGCCGCCGTGATGGCGTCCAGGTCACGAATGCCCAGCGCCGCCGTGATGATACTGACGGTGGTGCAGGATACGCCGTTGGTCACGAACTTGAGGTTGTACGGCGCATGTTCGCCGGTCAGGCGCTCGTACATCTGTTCGCGGATGTGCTCGCGCAGGATGTTGCCGGGGAAGGTCTGGCCCTGATAGAGGAAGCTGTCATGGGCATGCAGGGTCCAGAAGTGCACCAGCTCCAGGGTCAGTTCATCGTGGTTTTGCAGGGCGTGGATCAGCGAGCCGGGGTCGATGCCCTGGCGGTGCATTTCGCGCAGCATCAAGCGCAGGAATTCGGCATCCCCCATCAACAGGGCGTGCTGGTACGCCGGCCGGGTGATGAAGTCATAGGACAGGTCGGCGCCGCCGTGGGACATGGAGGCGATGTCATCCACGGTGAGGTTCAACTCCTGGAAGCTGAAACCGCCGGCCTTGCGAATCGCGCCACCGATCAGTTGGTTACCGGTGATCGACAGCGGGTGGCTTTCGGACCATGCGCCGCCCTCAAGCTTGCGCTCCACACCGAGAAAACCGTTGGCGTCCAGGCGCAGGATCTTCGCGCCCATCACGTCGATAGCATGCAGCGCATCACCGATGATCATTTGCTGCGCGGCAAACGAAGGGTCGAGCCAGTTGAGCGATGGCTGGCCTTCCTTGAAGTAATGCAGGTACACCCAGCGGCGCGGCTTGCCGTCGACGCCGACCACCACCGGTGTGGCGCTCCAATCGGTTTCCTTGACGCCAGGCTCGAAGAAGATCACTCGCTGTAACTGGCCGACGATGTAGTGCTTGTCGCGCAGCGCGTCCACCTGCAATGGGCTGAGGTTCTGCGCGTCGCGCCCCTCGGCCACGTCGGGCAACAATGCCCAGTCGTCCTCGCGGATTTCCACCATGTGGTAGAGGCCGGGGTAATCCTCGTAAGCCATCTCGGCCAGGCGGAAGTCCGCGCCTTTGCCGGTGTGGGACGGGATCACGTCATCGATAATCACCGCGTTATGGGCAGCGGCCATGCGTGTCAGCGCCTGCAATTGCGCCTCGGTGCCCAGCTGTGGGTCGATCTCGAAACTGATGCGGTCGAAATTGCCGTCGATGGTCGGCGTGTGTCGCGTACCGTTAAGGCCACCGGACTTTTTCAACGGGCCGTTATGAATGCCCTGGATGCCGATTTTCGACAAGGCGTGCCACAGGCTTTCATCCCCCAGCGCCTCCAGGACCGTGCCGCCGTCGCGGGTCACGATGGACGCCGGGTACGCGGTAAACCACACCGAAGACAGCGCCGACGCATCCCGCGGCCGCGTCTGTGCGTACGGCTGTTGCCACATCCGACCCTGCCCCGAATAGAGCTTGGCGCGCTGACGCGCCGCGTGCAGCATCGATTGTTCCACCAGCCAGTTCACATGGGTGTTGTCCGCCGCCGTCATAAGCTTGATACCTGTCGTCGTAAAAAGTGACTCGTAAGCATATGAGGGGCACGGGCGCCATTCGTTGCATTGCAATCACGCCAACGCGGGCCCTCCCCCCGTCGCCTGCCGGTACTGGCGCGGCGTAAACCCCGTGGACGCCTTGAACTGCCGGGTAAACGCGCTGTGGTCGGTATAGCCGCACTGCAAGGCGACCTCGGTGATCGGCAGTTCGCTGTGCAGCAAGCGGTGGGCGTGTTCCAAGCGTACTTTCTGGATCATTTGGCGCGGCGTCAGGTTGAAGACGCGCTTGCAGTAACGCTCCAACTGCGCCACGGAAATGCCGGCGATGTGCGTCAGCTCACCGAGGGTGACGCGGCGGTTGAAGTGGCGGCGAATATGCTCATCGACGGCGGCCAGGCGCTGATAGGCCGGGTGGGTTTCGCTGGCCGATTGCAGGTCCACCGAGATACCGGCCAGGCCGATAATCGCGCCCCCACGGTTGTACAGCGGCCATTTGTGGGTCAAGCACCACCCCGGTTCGCGGCTGCCGTACAGGTGCAGTTCGAGTTGATCTGCCAGCACCAAACCCTCCTCCAGCACCCGTCGATCCTGCTCGGTATAGCCCGGCCCCAGTTGGGCGGGGAACACCTCGGCGCTGGTCTTGCCCAGCAGCGGTCGCAGTTGTTTGAGGCCACAGCGCTGCACCAACGTGCGGTTGGCCAGGGCGTAGCGAGCTTGCATATCCTTGATGAAAATCGCGGCGTTGGGGATCACATCCAGCATCGGCAGCAACTGCGCAACGGCGCTTACCAGCTGTTCGAGACTGTCGGGGCGAGCGGCTGCCTCACCCTGGCAAAGGCCCGCAAATACGCTGTGCAGCATGATCGTCTCCCCGGTTGAGCCTTTTCGCGTAGCAGATTGCATGATGCCCGCCGCACTGTCGAGCCAGGTAAAACTGTGCCGATTTCGTCATCGATGGCCGCGTAAACCATCAATCGCCTGTGCCTCGGTGAGTTCACTGTAGGGCCGTGGATGGCGCTCCAGTAACCCACAGCGCACCGACCTGATTGCGTTGACTTCTCGGCGCTACTGTCCACCGCCCACTACGTGCTGCTGGGAACCGCGTTCTTTCGGCGGCAACCGCCCTCGGCCACTCATTGATTGGAGCGTCTGATGAAACGATTACATGTGATCGACTCCCACACCGGCGGCGAACCCACGCGTCTGATCCTCAGCGGCTTTCCAGCCCTGAGCGGCGGCAGCATTGCCGCGCAGCTGGATAGCTTGCGCAACGAACACGATCAGTGGCGCCGCGCCTGCCTGTTGGAGCCCCGTGGCAATGACGTACTGGTCGGCGCGCTGTACTGCGAGCCGGTCACAGCGGGCGCCACCTGCGGGGTGATCTTCTTCAATAACGCTGGCTACCTGGGCATGTGTGGTCACGGCACCATCGGCTTGGTCGCCTCGCTGCATCATTTGGGGCATATCGCACCGGGAGTGCACATGATTGACACGCCGGTGGGTCCGGTGACCGCGACGCTGCACGAGGACGGCGCGGTCACCCTGCGCAACGTACCGGCCTACCGCTTTCGCCACCAGGTGGCGGTGGATGTGCCCGGCCACGGCGTGGTCAAGGGCGATATCGCTTGGGGCGGTAACTGGTTCTTCCTGGTCTCCGAGCATGGCAAGTCGTTGGAGATGAACAACGTCGACGCCCTCACCGAGTACACCTGGGCGATGCTCAAGGCCCTGGAAAACCAGGGTGTCCATGGCGCCGATGGCGCGCTGATCGACCATATCGAATTGTTCGCCAGCGACCCCGACGCCCATAGCCGCAACTTCGTGATGTGCCCCGGCAAAGCCTACGACCGCTCGCCCTGCGGCACTGGCACCAGCGCCAAACTCGCGTGCCTGGCCGCCGATGGAACACTCGCGCCCGGCCAGACATGGACCCAGGCCAGCATCACAGGCAGCCAGTTCACGGGCCATTACGAATGGGACGGCGAGCGGGTCATCCCCTTCATTACCGGCCGCGCCTATATGACCGCCGACAGCGTGCTGCTGATCGACGAGCAAGACCCTTTCGCCTGGGGCATTTAAGCCCACCCCCATTTGACTTGAAGGAGTACGACCATGAGCGACAGCGTTTTCGCCGGCTGCATCCCGGCCCTGATGACCCCTTGCACCGCCCAGCGCCAACCGGACTTCGATGCGCTGGTCGCCAAGGGCCGCGAACTGATCGAAGCCGGCATGAGCGCGGTGGTGTACTGCGGTTCCATGGGCGACTGGCCGCTGCTCACCGAAGCCCAACGCCAGGAAGGTGTGGCGCGGTTGGTAGCGGCTGGCGTGCCGACCATTGTCGGTACGGGGGCGGTTAATAGCCGTGAAGCGGTGTCCCACGCCGCCCATGCGGCCAAGGTCGGCGCCCATGGCCTGATGGTGATTCCTCGGGTGCTGTCCCGTGGTGCGTCCGTCACCGCACAAAAGGCGCACTTCGCGGCCATCCTCAATGCCGCGCCGGAGCTGCCGGCGGTGATCTACAACAGCCCCTACTACGGCTTCGCCACCCGCGCCGAGCTGTTCTTCGAACTGCGCCGCGAGCACCCGAATCTCATTGGCTTCAAGGAATTCGGCGGTGGCGCCGACCTGCGCTACGCCGCCGAACACATCACCTCCCAGGACGATAGCGTGACCCTGATGGTGGGTGTGGACACCCAGGTGGTGCACGGTTTCGTCAACTGCAACGCCACCGGCGCCATCACCGGTGTGGGCAATGCCCTGCCGCGGGAAGTGCTGCACTTGGTGACGCTGAGCCAGCAGGCGGCCAAGGGCGATGCCAAGGCGCGACGCCTGGCCCGCGAACTGGAAAGCGCGCTGGCGGTGTTGTCATCATTCGATGAAGGCTGCGACCTGGTGCTGTACTACAAATACTTGATGGTGCTCAACGGCGACAAAGGCTACGACCTGCACTTCAATGCGACCGACGTGCTCAGTGACGCCCAGCGGCGTTATGCCGAGCAGCAGTTCGCGCTGTTCCGCCAGTGGTACGCCAACTGGTCGGCGGAGCAGCATTGTGCCTGAGTGCGTACGCGCCGCCGTGATCGCCGCGATGGTCAACCGGCGCAACGTGAAAGCCTTGGCCGACGCACAGAGAGAGGCATAGCCGATGAGCCGTAGGGATATCGTGGTGGTCGGCGCCGGCATTATCGGCGTGGCTTGCGCGTTGCAGCTGGCGCGCCAGGGCCGCCAGGTGGTGGTCATCGATCCGCAAGCCCCGGGCATGGGCGCCTCCTATGGCAACGCCGGGCACCTGGCCACCGAGCAGGTATTCCCGATTGCCGACTATTCGATTCTCAAGCGCCTGCCCGCCATGCTGATGGACCCCATGGGCCCGCTACGCCTGGACTGGCGCTACCTGCCCCGCGCCCTGCCCTGGTTTACGCGTCTGCTGCTCAACCTGCGCGCGGCGCCTTACCAGCGCACGGTGGCCGGCCTTCGTGCGCTTAACGAGCAAAGCCTGGGCGCCTGGCAACGCTTGCTGGCCAGCCTGGATCGGCCACAGCTGATGCGCCAGAACGGCTCACTCCTGGTGTTCGAACGGGCCGAGTCGCGGGCGGATATCCAGGGGCTGCAGCACCGCATGCAGCAGCAAAACGTGCCGGTGGAGTACTGGTCTGCCGAGGCGATTCGCGCGGCGGCGCCGCAGTTGAGCGAACGCCTACAAGGGGGGCTGTTCTTCCCGGCCACCGGGCACTTTGTCGACCCGTTCTATGTGGTGGGCGAACTGGTCTGCGCCGCTGAAGCTGCAGGCGTACAGTTTCTCCGCCGTCGCGTGGTCAGCGGGAAAGTCGATGCCGAGGGCGTCTGCCTGTTCACCGACCACGCGCCGCTACTGGCGCGTCAGGTGCTGATCGCCTGCGGCGCGCATTCGGCGGCGCTGACAGCGGCCCTGACCGGTAAACCCATCCCGTTGGACACCGAACGCGGCTACCACCTGATGCTGCCCCATGAGCACCAGCGCCTGCCGTTCGCCGTAACCTCCCTGGAGCGCAAATTCATCATGACCCCCATGACCGGCGGCCTGCGCCTGGCCGGTACGGTGGAGTTCGCCGGGCTCGGACGCCCCGCCAATATGCAGCGCGCTTGGCAGTTGCAGCGCTTAAGCCATGGGCTGTTCCGCGAAGAACTGGACGCCAGGGACGCCACGCCGTGGATGGGCTTTCGACCGTCGCTACCCGACTCGCTACCGATCATCGATCGGGTGGCCGACGGCAAGGTACTCCTGGCCTTCGGGCATCAGCACCTGGGCTTGACCCAGGCAGCGATTACGGCAGAGATGGTCGCCGGGTTGGCGGCAGACGGGCCAATGCCAGCAGGGTTGCCGGCACTGGCGCCTTATCGGCTGGAGCGTTTTTAGCGGCGCGTGTCAGGCCGCATGACCTGCGGCGTTGAACAATCCGTCGGCCATGCCCTGGATCTCATCCGCCATCCATAACCGTCCCAGCCATTCGGAGGGAATCGCCGCTGCCCCGTAATAGGCACCGGCCAATTGACCGACTATGGCGGCGGTGGTGTCGGCGTCATCGCCCAGGTTGGCCGCCGCCAGTACCGCATCGGCAAAGCTATCGGTGTGATCAAAGCACCACAGCGCAGCTTCCAGGGAGGCCACCGAATAGCCCGAGCCGACAATCTCGGCGCAGGGTTTGTCACGGTACCCGCCTGCCGCAATGGCCTTCACCTTGGGTGCCATCAACGGTACATCGGCCAACTCCAGCACTTGCGCTTTCGACGCGCCGCCGAGGGCATTACAGATGGCCTGTGCCAGCACCAGGCAGCAGTCAATGGCTTCCTGGGCGGCGTGGGTGGTGCGGGAACTGTCGACGCTGAAGGTGCGGACGTTTTGCAGGTCCGGGTAATAAAACAACACCACGGGCGCCAGGCGCATCATCGAGCCGTTGCCGGCCGAATAGGGATCGGTTGAGCCGGCGAACGGGTTGTCGGTGTTCTGGAACAGCGTCAGCGCCTCGCGCACGGTCATGCCGATATCGAAACAGTCGCCGGTCGAACTCAAATAGCCCCACTGCCACCAGTTGAGGTAGCGCCCCATCTGGTCACGGGCATCGAACCCACCTTTTTGCAGCAGGCTCTCGGCCAGGCACAGAGCCATGGATGTATCGTCCGTCCACTGCCCCGGCTTGAGATTGAACGGCCCGCCGCCGACCATATCGGTGATCGGCGCAAAACTGCCCCGGCGCTTGAATTCCAGGGTTGTCCCCACAGCATCGCCGCAGGCCAGGCCCAGCAAGCTGCCACGGTAACGGTCCTTCAAGGTGATCGACATCGGCACTCCTCGGAAAAATTCCAGACGGTGCCCATGCTACTTGACCAGGCGCTTCTCTTTCGAGGGGCGGTAGCCGAAGTAGGCGCTGTAGCACTTGCTGAAATGGCTCGGCGATACGAACCCGCAGGCCACCAGCACCTCCACTTGGGACAGCTCGGTATGCTGTAGCAGTCGGCGCGCTTCGGTCACACGCAGCTCCATGTAATAGCGCTGCGGCGTGGTGCCCAGTTGCTCCTTGAACAGGCGCTCCAACTGCCGCCGCGAGCGGCCGGCGTAGACCGCCAACTGGTCGAGTTCCAGCGGTTCTTCGAGGTTGGCGTCCATCAGCTTGACCACTTCCCGCAGCGGGGCGCTGACGCTGATGTTTTCAGTCGGTTTGATACGCCGGTAGCGTGATTCCTCAAATGCGAGGATGTCTTCGATGCCTTCCACCAACGCCTTGCCATGCAGGCTCTTGATCCAGTCCAACGCCATATGGAATGCGCCCGAGGGGCTCGATGCAGTCAGGCGGTCGCGGTCGATCACAAAGGGTTCGCTGGTGACCTTGGCGGCCTTGGACACCTCGGCCAGGGCCGGGCGATGTTCCGGGTGAATGGCGCACTGATAGCCCTGCAACAGCCCGGCCCGTCCAAGAAACCAAGACCCGTTCCACAACCCGGCCAAGCCCACGCCCATCTCGGCGGCGCTGCGCAACAGGTGGATGAAGTCTTCGCTGGCCTTTAGCTCAGTGCGAAAGCCACCGCAGATCACCAGCAGGTCCAGTTCGTGCAGCACGGACGCGTCCAAGCATGCCTCAGGGCGAATCACCAGGCCCAGGTCACTGATAACCTCGCCATCGTCACAGCCAAAGGTGCGCGTGGCGAACAGCTCGGGGCGCAGCAGGTTGGCGGTGACCAGGGTGTCGAGGGTCTGGGTGAAAGCCGGCAAGGAGAAATGTTCGAGCAACAGAAACCCGACGCGGGTGACCGACGCCAGTTGCTGGGAGGTTTCGTTAAGGTAGCGCAGGTTCTTGCCCTTCATGCCACCGCTGAATTGACGTCTTTCCATCGAGGGTTGGCCCACTCTTATTGTGTTGATGCCGTGGGCGCCATCTTAGGGGCAAAAGCGTCGTCTGTCTCAAGCACTGATCTGGAAAAACCCGACGCCCTGCAAAGCCCGGTGCAGAAGCGCGACTGGTGCATCTGATACGGTTTTTTCTTTGTTATCTGCGTCTGTACCGAAAACCTGCCCGGGCGGACAATGGCCAGCGTTCCCACTCCCCTTCCCTTCGGAGGTCCAATGACCAAGATGGCACTCTTCCTGTTCGGTTTTCTGGTACTGACCATCGGCATTGGCCTGTTGGCGACCATCTCGCCGGTCTGAACGCCTACCCGGCCAAGAACATCGGGTACAGCGACAACACCAACAAACCGGCCATCACCCCGTTGAACACACGCACCCAACGCGGTTCACGCAGCAAGTTGCGCAGCCCCGTGCCGCAGCCCAACCAGACACACACGCTGGGCAGGTTGACCACGGCGAACACCAATGCAATCACCAGCACGTTGGTCACGTAGCCTTCGGCGGGGGTATAGGTGGTGATCGCGCCCAACGCCATGATCCAGGCCTTGGGGTTCACCCACTGGAACGCGGCGGCGGCGAGGAACGTCATGGGTTTGCCGCGCTCGTCCATGCTGTCGGACATGCCGCCTGCCGTGGCGATCTTCCACGCCAAATACAGCAGATACGTCGCTCCCACGTAGCGCAGCAGGGTGTAGGCCCAGGGCAATAGTTTGAACACCTCGCCCAACCCCAACCCGACTGAAATCACCAGCAGCATAAAGCCGATGCTGATGCCCAGCGCATGGGGTATGGAGCGGCGAAAACCAAAATTCACCCCCGAAGCCAGCAACATCGTGTTATTCGGGCCGGGGGTGATCGAAGAGACAAAGGCAAACAGCACAAAGGCTGACAACAAACTGGTAGGCATGACCATCCCGAGGTATCCGAACAAAGGTGGCAAGCCTGGAACACTAGTGATTTATCCCGGCGAATGCCCCGTACAGCCAGGCGCGGATCGAGGCATACACTTTTGGCGCACATTGCCATGCAGTTTCACAAACCTTTCACAGATGATCGCCTAAGGTGAATCCAGCAGCTCCTAATGAACATCCCTTTTAGCCCGCACTCCCCATCGCGGGCTTTTCTTTGCCTGAGTTTTACCGACGGTTTAATGCGCAATAGCGGAGAAGCAGATGGCGGAATTAATAAATGATCTGGATGGCCCTCGAAACGCCCAGCAGGAGCTGTTCTATGACCTGGAAGATGCGGCGGCGGTGATCGGCTGGTCGGTAGTGGAGCTAGCGACGCTGGCGGCAGATGGCGCATTGCTTAAACAGGCAGCGGCGCTGAAGAAGGTCTGTGAGTTGCTCGCGGCCCAGCAGGGCAAGCTCACGGGTTATGCGCAGGAGGTGAAACAGGAGCGCATCAGCCGGTCCGAAGTCAAATCCAAACTGTGAAATCGATCACATTTAGAGAGGCCCAGCGTTGAAGCTCAAAATTTGAGCAAATAGTATTTCGCCGCACCTGGGCGCTCATCTATAGGGAAATTGCCATGCGCCAGCCCGGGGCCACTGACCTGCGCAGGCAATCAAACATTGAGGTTTGCCATGCGCCTGTCCACTCTCGCACCTACCGCCGTTCTGCTCAGCCTGTTCACCCTGCCCGCCCACGCCGCAGACTTATCGGCCCTCACCGGCGCCCTGTCGACCGCACTGGGTGGCGCAAATAACAGCAACGCCGGCAACACCAACAACGCCGCCTCCTGCCAGCAACAAATCCGCGACCTTCAAGCCAACATCAACGCCGCCAACGCCAAAGGCGACACCCTGCGCGCGACCGCTTACCAAGCGGCACTGACCCAGACCAATAAAAGCTGCACCAACTCCACCTACAACACACAAGCTCAAGTGGACACCAGCTCACAACGCCAGCAGAACGTGAACAAAGCGGCGGATGCGATCAATGCGATTGGTGGGTTGTTTAAATAACGGAGGCAGACGCATTAGCGGTTTTGCCAGGGAACCCAGCCTGAGGCGGCCGCGCTCCACACCGGTCCACGAAAGAAAATTGGGGTCAGATCACCATTGTTTAAATGTGGTCTCACCCCATTATTTTTTCCCTGTTTGGTCAGTGCAAGACCGAAAACGTCTCCGTCTTCGCTTGGAGGATGGCGGAATCAAATCCGTTATCGATGGACCGGCGCACGAGAGAAGGCAGCAATCAAAGCGTCAGCTGATGATGGTCCCTTGCTGGCAACGAGCATTCGTCAGTTCCATTCAAGGGCATGCGGCCCAAAGCTGCTAGCGAGATCGAGCTAACGCACGCGAGCCGCGTACTAGGTCACTCCACAGAGGAAATGACCAAGAAGGTTTATCGACGAGTCGGTGAAATTGTGAAGCCTACGAAATGACCCGTTGCCAATTGTACGATAGGCAGAAATCGGCCAAAAGCGGACCGCCAGCGCGGTTCTGATTCAGCCCGATAGTCGAAGCTCACAGCATGCGACTGCATATCTAAAGTCATTCTGGCTTATTGCTTACACCCATATCCCTATTGGCTCCCTCTCGCCGTCCAGTTTACTGGGGGGGGATTGAAGACCCTCTAAGCCCAGCGGGAGCATGCTCCCTCGCCACAGGGGAACATTAAAGTCATAAGACTTGTATTGGCCACTGGGTAATTGGCATAGTGCTGCCACTCCCCAACTGACCCGGCGCCAAGGACTAAATCAGCCAGAAGCTGACGGAAGTTCAGGGCCTTGCCAGGTTGCTTGTTCCAAGGATATGGACATTTACCCCATGAAAACATACGCAGCGCTGGCCCTTGCGCTCACCACTCTGTGCAGCACCGTCCACGCGGCGAGCTGGCAGATTTGCCGGCTGGACTTACAGATCGTCAACGTCTTGAAACAACCGTACCCACAGCTGCAGGGGCGGATCCTCAAGGTCACCCCGACCACCACCACCACCACCACGCAATGTCCCCAGCAAGGCTCGATGGTCACCTTCACCCCGGAAACCACCGATTACCAGAACACCCTACCGCGTCGGCAATGGCCTCGAAAAGGCCAGTCCGTGCAGATTGACTACCGGTATCTGGATGGGGTTTGCAAGGGCGACGGCCACCCGCATCCGTGTCGCATCGAACACTATCCACTCATGGGACGCTAATCGGGCGTCACTCGCTCACGCAACTTCGCAGCAACCCATCGCATGGATATGCCCAGCACGTCTTCGCGCGAAATGCGTGGCGCTGTAGCATCATGAATTCTGCCAGCAATCCAGCCCTAAGGACGATTGATGGCTATTAACTTTGAACCCAAGATAGGGCAGATCTTGGAGCGGATTTACCATCGCTATCGATCCAGGAATCTATTCGCTGCTCAGGTGTTAACTGGCGGCAACCAGAGAGAGCCACTAAGCCTGTTAATAACAGCAGCGCGGAGGTTAGCCGACAATCGGCCCGGGATGTCATTTTAATGGTCGACACTCTTTCGTTCCTTGATATGACAAAAATCGCCATTTTACCTTGCATGCCAGACCACCGGACATTGCAACTCGATTTTTCGCCGGCAGATTGCTGCCTGTCGTGAAAGGCTCCATTCGACCCATTGCAGTCCATCGCGATCAGCGGCAGTTGGATCACGAGTCGAACGGTGAAACTGAACAACGCTATTTTTTACAACCGGCTGAGTTGCCCGCTTGAAGTATCAGAGCTCTGAGCCGCTGAATTTTCCTGATGCAATACATTCTAAAAAAATTCTTTGTTCTGGTTTAAGAAGTTTGCGTGGCGTATAGACGTGCTCATCAGGCTCCCTTAGCCACCTTGCCAAACCTCGGCTCGCGGATTCCTTGAGATTGTCCGCACGGATTGAGTCATAAAGGGAAAAGGTCTGGACTGATGGGAAAGCCCTCATCCTACGCCCGCATGGCCCCTACTGACAGCAATCGGCCCAGAGTGTGTAAAATCGCTTCGCCAAAATTGAAGTGTGCGCGTCTACGTTAAATCTGAAATTTATCAGCACATCTGTAGATATGGATTTCGCGTAGAAACGCGATTTGCGGTGCGGTTTGGAGTACCTGACGCGCTCAAAAACGTTTTTACACAGCCTGGGCCAGAAGCGGACGCTCGCCCGAGCCTTCTCTGCAAGGACCTGGTGGTCAGAATGAGTGGAAGCTATAACAAGTAGATATATGATCTTCCTACAAAATGAGATTCGATTCAGACCTATGATTCTTCAATATCCACCGGTGTGACCAGAGTACGGAAAGATGATAAGTGATTCAGATTTGGCCGAAATGGTTCCTTCAGCGCTAACGGGTGTAACTGTCGGGATCGGTTCGCAGATCCTGCTTTTTGGTGATATGGCTAGCGGGTTAATTCAGTGTCCATTCGTCAGTGATATGCTCTCGCCGGTACCTTCAATGCAGGCTACCTAGCTTATGATTTGGAGTCACTTAATCACCGCTCATTTAATCGCTGAAACAAGAGAACTTTCAGCGTCACCGCGTTGGCAAAATCCAGACGCCCCTGGATCCGCGCAAGTAGTAGAGTTGAGCACGCGCCTTAGTTCTCCAAAGGAGTACAGTGCCTTCCGAGATACCCCTGAAGGCGACTATTTGCTGTATGTAATCGAGGCATACGAGGATGCCATGAATAATGATTGGCTTCCTTATGAAATCATCGGCCTTCCACTTGAGCGGGCACGGGAATTTATCACGCAAGTCGCAAGTGAGTTGGCGTCGGGCCCGACACCTCACTTCATTCCAAACATTAGGGCAGTTTATTCAATACTCTCTGCTCTCTAAATCGACGCGACATATCTGATCTAAAGAGCTGCTTCTGGCCGATTTATGCCGTTCGTGACGGGCAGCAACCGGCCAATAGCTGACACTCCGTTTGTCTACAAATCCAGGAGCGCTTCACTGCGTAGCCGATGAAACGACTACTTTTTAAAAACTGCTAATCTTTCACTTCCGCTGATTAAAAGATCGCTTAAAAATCTGATTGATTGACATACTAAATATGGCTCGGTCAACTGTGAAATCTAATGTGTCGGATACGGCGATTAGTGACCTTAATTCTTCAGGGAAGTCTTCGATGCTAGCGCATACCGTTGGAATCAAATATCGAAAGTAGTCTCCAATTTCCGCGTCGCCCTCATAACCAATCGGATTGTCTTCGCTGGACACGTAATCTTCTAGCGCGTGATAAACATAGAAGCCTTTTATTGATGGAAGTGAATACTCCGTGAGCTCTTGATAAAAGTTCGAACTCTCTAAGACTATGCGTTCCATTTCGTCGCGCGACGAGGGTTTGAGGTGCCTGCGAAACCTATATATATCTAAAAGAGTTTGACCTTCCTTGTTTTTTGGATAACTTTGAAACTCACGCGACTCTTCCCACATAAACTCATTTATACTGTCGAGTTTTTCCTCTAGCTCTGGAATAGCCAACAAGCTCGAAGGGATAGGGCCGAAACAGTTATTCACCATTACAGCTATACGCCCATGTCGATCCATGGCGAACCACGTGAAGATAGTCCCAAAACTTGGCTGCCAATCTTTATCTAACGGCATTACTTCACCTCTGGTAAAACGTGTATATCGCCTGAGATTATTATCGCCAGTGCTGGATTGGCCCTGTTACAGAAACTTTACTGATCCAGGATCCTACCCTGTGAACTATTACCAGCGCTAGATATTTACTGACGGGATGGGGCAGTGGCATAGGCCTCTGGGTCAATTCGACGTCAGTTTCAACAGGCTCGTGCCTAACGTCCACTTTTTCCTGCTTTTGCACGGTATGATCAACGTCAGCTTGCGGCCAATAGCAGACACTTGCGATCGACCGCTACCGGAAAATTTAATGACAGAGTAAGCTATGGTTTTGGCTGAGCGCTTAGTTAGCGCTTGAGGCTGAGGGAGGGGGTAGCGTCGGACTGCTATGATTTATGCCAGAATACAAAACCTGGAAACTTCGACGAAGAAGTCGATTTCGAAACGGTTCCGTTGATCATCAAGCGAGGGGGCGATACCAACTTCACTCGTGCGATGAGGGGTTTGAGATCTACAACAGGAAAACTGGAGCATTAAGCAACACAGCAAAACCCTAAGAGTAGCGTCGGTTCGAAAGTGCCCGTGCGATTTAGAGCTGCTCATGGTTCGATTTAACGATTGCTCTGAGGGCCTACATGTTCTCCATCACGCATTAGTGAATACGTCTTCCTTGTATAATTTAGAGCCCGTCCCTGGGCAAAAATAGTAGCCAATCGCTTTAGCTGGAAATAAAATTTCTCCCCTCCATAACTTCCAACAGACAGCGCTTCAGGTCTGCGAGTCGATCAAGCCTGCAATACTTTGCAAGTTTGAACATCAAGCTTTCTGTATTAACAGTGGCGCATCCCTTTGAACGTATAAAATGATCTAAAATAGGAAGCAAAAAATCTTTCCCTGACACACCGTCGACAGCATCAATTTGTGCGGATTTGAGTTCGACCTCACTTCTAATTCTCTGCCATTCAATTTCACCAACTTGAGCAACGCAAGCCTGCTTAATGAACTCATCTAAAGTCATAATTTTTCCGACATCTACTACTGGCGGTTTTTTTCGACCTTGTTGAGTTATCACTGAACTATGACCATAAGAAACAGTTTTTAATTCAGGACAAGCAACTCTTGCAGCAGCAAAGGTTACAAATAAATTTTTTAATGCATCCACAGAGACTAGTGCTTCATGCCATTCGAGATCCGTTAGCGCCTGCTCCCGCATTACAGTGCCAGAAGACTCAACGATAAGCTCGACCGTTGCATCCTTACAAATCAAATAGTTCTCAATGCAGTATGCTCGATGCTGGAATAAATTAGTCTTCCCTACTTCTCTGACGCCTAAAAATAGATCAAGATCTCCATCAATAATAAAGAGAGCAGGAGTACTGTGATCAAAATCCTCGCAGTAGTTTAAGACATTTTTTCTTCCGTTTAGAGGGATAATTTTACGAATCTTCTTTTCGCCCTCAATCATTCGATTTAACAGTTCAAAATAAAACGCTTCAGAATTACTATCCTCAACATACACTTCAATCGGCTGAAGCTGTCTATAAAGCAATCCTATACTTTTAGACGCTGCGGATGACCAGGTCAATATTGATACGCCTGACATTCATATGCCTCCATTCAGCGGCACGTAAAAACTATTTCTACCTCCGATGATGGCAGGAGAATGCGTGGCCAATATTATTTGCAGATCTGGCCCTGCCGCTTGAACGGCTTCTAGGAACATGTCTTGCCAAGAAATATGTAATGATAGCTCTGGCTCATCCACAATAAATATACCACTTTGAGGGAGGAGGTCGTTTAAGCATAAATGAGTCAGCATAATCAGGATTTGCCGTTCTCCTGAAGACAAAATAGTCAGTGGTCGCTCAGTCCCTGAGATGCTAATAGAAACTTCGCCCCCGCTTGTAATTTCGATATTTTTACTAGTTTGCTTCAAAAATAAATTTATTAAATGCTCAAGCTTTGCCAGATCACTACTAATTGCAGTCTTGGCCTGCTCATACTCCTCGATCATTTTCAGAAGCCGATCAATTCGAGCCATCTGATGGCTATTCGAGAACCACTTACCTAGAATCTTAGAAGATTCAAGTGATAACACATCAGATTTCCCCGAAATAGGTATACCGCTTACACCTTTTTTTCTTGATGTTGCACTAGATTTAGCAGCATCTGAATTATGTTTATCAAAAACTTCATAAACGCTTTTGGAGAGAGAGATTAAATTTTCAAAGAAACTATCATACATTTGTTCGAAGTCATCAGACTTGAACTCCAGCGCGAGCAGTGCAGCCTTAATTGTTTTCTGCTTGAGCTTAAGATCTCGAGGCGTATTACTCTTGGGCAGGGACGCTCCAGAGCTCTCGTGAGCAACATGAAAGGAGTCTAGAATAATTCGATCTCTAAGCTTCTTGTCTTCTAATGCCTGACTATCTTTTACCTTCGAGCTTTTTTTGGTAATAAGTTGCAGCGCCTCATCCATGCCACTATCTACATCTGTTTTCTTTTGCTTCTCCTCCCCCCAAAAATGAGAAATCGAAACAAAGTCGCTGGGGGAGGCAGCTTTGATAAAACGTCGATCCAAGCTCAAAAACATTGGAGGCGGAAGAGAGCTAATGAAGCCAAATACTTTATTGCTTCTGAATTTTTTGGCACTAACTCGTTCTCGAGAACCTCGAAATTCCTGCAGACTGGCAATAAGCGTTTCGCTTGGCAGTGTAGAGACGCTGAGTTCCAGCACGTCCCCAACCTGCGTTGCAACAATATCAAAGCTCAGACTCTCAGAGACAGTTAAAGTTAATTTTGCCTCAGAAAAACTCAACTCAGCGAGCTCTTCAATAGATGGTTTCAGCATAGAAACTATCAGGTTTAGGGCAGTGGTTTTTCCTGCACCATTAAGACCTGCAATAAAATTGACATCCTGATTAAACGATATATTGAAGTCTAAGTGATTGTGTACATTTTTTGCTTCGAATCGTAAAAGCTTCATGAAAGCATCCATTTCACATGAGAACCCCATAATCTAACGTGATACACCACGTAGCACAATGCCACCAATCTCAGGATGGAAACCTCTTTTCCTTTGGCTTACTGAATCACAGCCCGCACTTGGCGGTACAACTCCGTCATGCTAAGCGACGGTAGCTGAGCTCGCCGCTTCTCAGTGCTGAAGTCTTCCATCGAGCTCATCGCTGTAGCGATTTAATGCCCGCTGGGAATGGCCGCTTCTGGCCGTTAGTGGACATTTAGACCCCTTAGTCTCGAGCACAATCCCACGTTCCATCAAGGAGAGCCGTACCGATAACGGCCTCTTAAGCTTCCCGAAAAAGGTAGAGTTGCGGAAACGATCCCAAATCGCAGGCAATAAAAAACCCCGTAGACGTTAATCTACGGGGTTTTTAAGAGTGGAGGCCGAGGTCGGAATCGAACCGGCGTAGGCGGATTTGCAATCCGCTGCATAACCATTTTGCTACTCGGCCTCAGACGATCAATGCCCTGATTGCTGGCACTCACCGTATGCAAACTTGAGTGGGCTGTGTAAAGCCTGCCTCTACTCTAACTCATTGAATACATTGAAGTTTTTAAAGCTTCGATGCGTTCGATGGGCGCCATTATGTACTCATTTGCCGGGGCCTGCAACCCCTTGATTTCAAAAATATTTCGCATTGGCATCAAGGGCTTGCAGGTTGGGTTCACTCCTTGATGACTTGCTGGCGGTAGTGTGGGTCGGCCTGGATTTGGTCGTCTGTGAACGGGAGCGGGCTGAGTGTTTTCTTGGAAAACGCTTGAGTTTGGTCCTTGGAATAGGGGGAGGCAGGGTTGCTGGATTGGGAGAATGCCAACACACCTTCAGCATGGGGGCCGTGGTCGTCGAAGGTGACGATCTGCAGGTAACTGCTGCCGCTGATCACTTCGCGTTTAGCATCGCTGCGGGGCACGCTTTGCATGGCGTTGTAGATGCCCAGTTCTTGAGGGCCGCCGTGGATCGGGGTTTGGCCGGATACTTGAACATCCCCCCAAGTACTTGTGGAAGTCAGCCCGCGCTTGGCAACGTCGGCGGCGGAGGCCAGCATCGCTTCGCGCACAGCCTTAGCTACCGCTGGACGCTCGATAGCCACGCCCCGTGGGGTGGTCAGGGGTTGGCTCGGATCGAAGGCGACGCGCCAGGCATCGGGGATTTGTTGCAGGTGCTCCATCAGATTGATGAAGTGCACCAGGCCCACGCCGCTGTCGAGGTTGGCGTGGCGGTCCCAGGTTTTAAGGCTGTCGCACAGCGGTTGCAGGGTCTGCGGGTCAGTCGCGAGGTGGTTGGCGCAGAATTCCAGCAGGTCCGGCATGACCTGCCCGGCCAGGTACACCTCGTTGTCCATCACCATATTGCGTAAGTCAGCGGCGTTGATCGGCCGGTTGCTGAGGCTGTGCAAGCGCTGCAAGGCGAAGCGTGCGCGCGGGCCAAGGCCGATGCGGTCCTGGCTGATCACCGGCGAGAAGCCGCTTAACGGCGCTTGCGGATTGGCCAGCCAGGCCGAGTCGTTGGAATGCTGCACGTAGTCGCTGCGTAGCAACTGCGGCAGTTGATCGGCCGCAAATATACCCGGCTGAGCGGCCTTCGGATCGATATCCCAGGCGCAGGCGCTATGGGCGCCGTCCAGCACAATCATCTGCAAACCGGCGCGCGGGTCGCTGCACTGGGCCAGTTTGGTCGTGCTGACGTTGGGCACCACCGACAGGTTCATGTATAGGCTCTGGCCCTGGTCATCAGCGGCCAGGGTGTTGACCCACGGGATGCCTTGCAAGCTCTGCACCGAGGTTTGCAGCGCCTTGACGCTACCGGCCTGGTTCATGGCGTACCACTGTTGCAGCACGCGGTCGTTGCCCAAGTTGGCGTCGCGCAGGCTGAACGCATAGCGCCGGTCCCAATCGAGCTTGCCGGGCCATTGCACCACGGGGCCGAACTGGGAGCTGTACAGCGTGTGGTTCACTTCTTTGAGGCTGCCATCGGCTTGCTTGACCTGGACCGCCACCGAGGTTTTATCCAGCGCGATGGATTTGCCGTCGAGCAGGTAGCGCGTGGCATCGTTCGGGTCCAGGGTCAGGCGGTACAAGGTAAAGTGCTTGGACGTATCGACCGTGTGGGTCCACGCCACACGCCGGTTGAAACCGATATTGATCACCGGCAACCCTGGCAACGCAGCGCCCATGACATCCAACTGGCCGGGAATGGTCAGGTGCATCTCGTAAAAACGCATACCGCCCACCCACGGAAAATGCGGGTTGGCCAACAACATGCCGCGCCCGTTGAACGAGCGCTCCTGCCCCACCGCCACGGCGTTGCTGCCGCGATCCAGGCTGAAGCGTTGCTGCTGCGCGGCGGCCAGTGCAAAAGCCTTGGCGTCGGGCTGCACACTGGCGCTCGCCTGAGGCGGTGTTGCGCCCACCAAGGCTTCGGCGAATTGGCCGACACCGCCTTCCACCAGCAGCCTGCGGGTCAGTTTGACCAGGTCCTCGGCCACCAGCGGCCGGACCCACGCACCTTGGCACTGGGCCGGCGCGCCCCGCTCTTGCAGATAACGGTTATAGCCGGCCACGTAGCCTTCGATGCGTTGCTGGATCTGCGGGCTCTGCGCCTTCCAGAACGCGGCAACCGCCTGAGGCGTGTTCAGCCAATGAAAGAACACATCGCTGGCCAGGTTGTTGCGCTCCTCCAGCGTGGCCTGCTCGGGCCCGAAGTAACGCGCGCGCTCGCCGTTGACGGTCACCACTTCGTTAGCCAGCAGGCACATATTGTCCTGGGCATAGGCGTATCCGATGCCATAGCCCAGACCGCGCTCGTCACTGGCCCGGATATGCGGCACGCCGAAACCGGTGCGCCGGATCTCGGCAGAGGCTTGCGTGGCCTGCTCGCGCGCCGATGCGGCCAGGCTGACGCCCAGCAATACTCCGAGCGCACATACCCTGGACAACCTGTTGTTAATAATCACACCGACTCCGCCGTCAAATGGAACGTCTTTACGCGGGGCGACCACCCCACCGTAAGAACGCACATCGGCCCGCGGAATTTAGCGCGCAGGTTGTGACAAAACCGATACCGACGAAATTTCTACATTCGGCGCTTCATGATTTCGCTCGCTCGTTCGTCTTATTGAATAAGAGCGCCATCATTTTCCTGATCAGGCTCTGATAAGGAGTTTTCTGCATGTACAACCCGCAAGTGCCCACGGAAGGACATCTCTCGGCCGCCGATGCCAACTTCGGCAGCGGCACGACCGCCTTCGGCAAGACGCCGGAGCAAGGCAACCAGCGTATTCGTCATTTGCTCAAATGTTTCGGTCTGCGCACCAGCCTGATCCGGCTGAAGGTCATCGACGCCCTGCTCACCGCCGCCGACAACCAGCGCACCCTCGGGGTACGCGGCGTGCACAGCCACCTGCTGGCGCTGGGCATTCCATTGTCGTTTCTCAGCGTGCGCGAAGTACTCAAACGGCTGTGCAGCGAGGGCGTGATCACCCTCAATGCGGACAAAAGCTACAGCCTCCACGAAGAGGCTGCCAAGGTGCTCGACAACAGCGCCTGACTTACGGCTTGACCTTGCGCCGCATGATGCCGTTGAGCACCACCACGACCACCGCGACGGCAATGGCGATGGTCTGGAACGTTTTTTCACTGATAGACCCGATGCTCTGCAGGTAAGACAGGCCAAACATCGTCGCCAGCACCACCAAGACAATCAGTATCGAATATTTCAAACGTTGCTTTTGCGTCATCACGACTTCCTGAATCTGAAGGTTGTATTTACGGCCTTGCGCCGAACAGGGCGCGGTGGGCGTCTATGTTACAGACGATGAGAGGCTTTGGCTTGTTCGAGGCGGTGACCTCTGGCATTACGTGGGGCCGGGGTAACGTTTCCATGCGCTACGGACACGAAGGCATACACAGTGCAAGCAGCACAGGCGGAACTTGCGCGGGCGTTTTCCGCAACCAACGGGGGTGCCTGGGGAACAGGGAACCTCCCAAAGACAGGCGCTTTTTCTTGATATGTCTGGAAAAGGTACCCGCAAATGAACAGTCTTGCATCCGCTCCCGCACTGCACCTCAACCCTCAGGGTATTTCACCGCCCCTCTATCCTCAGACAACTCCATTGCAGCCGCTGGCCAGGGTTCAATCCGGAGCCATCGCACACCAGGCCCCAGCGAGCGCCGCGCCTGCCGGAGGTGCCCTGGCGAACGCGTTGGCAGACCGGCACAACCTCAGGACGCTGGGACAACAGCTCAACGAAACCGCGAAGGGCCTTGGGCCGCAGGCGACGCCCCAGGCCGTGCGCACGGCGCTGAAAACCAGCACGATGCAAGCACATCCTGCATCCGCCTTTCCCCCACCGGGAGACTCCCCTCTCACCCTTGAAGCCTTCATCACCGCATATGGCTTGAGCCTACCCACTGACCACTTCAGCCTCGTCGCCCTAGCCGATGCGGTGCTCGACCGGGCTCGGGAGCATCCCTTGGGCAACTTCGGCGGCAGTTTGTCGTGGCCGCTTGAACTCAGCGTTCAGGCGCAGCGCACCGTGCTGGCGAGCGCCAGGGACTACGCCATGCGCCACCCAAACCCGCCGCGCATGGGGCCGAGTCTGGGAATTCTGGAATACCTGAACAGCAACCAGCCGCTCAGCGCCCAGGCCATGGATGATCCGGCCAATGCGCTGGAAACCCTGCTGAGCACGCCACGCGCTCAAGCCATGGGGCAAGCGTTACAGACCCAGCTCAACGGCATCGCCACCGCCACCAGCGCAAGCGACTATGTGTTGGCAGCCATAAATCTGGTACTGGACCCGCAATCCCTCGACGCACCCGCGTGGAACAAAGTGGCCGATTTCGACCTGACGCAAACCGAGCATTGGGGCAAACCGGCGTCGGCGATACGCGATGGGCTGAGCGCCCATCTGGTCGAGCAAGGCGATGCCACACCTGCCATGGCAAAAGTTGCCGCTCACCTGTTACTGGCCAGGAAGGCCCCCGAGTTGTTGATCAAAGACCTCCCCGACAGCGTCACCTACGGCAGCCCGGCCTGGGTCAGCCTGTCGGTCGCGGCGGCCACGATTGAAGCGCAGACACCGGGCAAGGTGCCCAACATGACCTTTGCCCAAGTCATGATGGAGGCCGAAAGCGCCGGTCTGCAGGACCTGACCGTCACCCAACAGGCCCAATCCGATGCCTTGCGGGTCTGGGGCCTGGTCAGCGGCACACTGTCGGCGCAAGAAGCTGACCGTTACGGCCCCGCGGATAAGCAGAAGGTCCGTAGCGCGTTCAATGCCCAGGCCAACGAACGCCTAGAAGCCTCGGTGCAAATCGACACCGAAATCCCAAGCCGTCGCGCGATTGCCCTGGCCAAGCTCAAGGAGCGGTTTGGTGAAGACGTGCCATTTGAAGAAAAACTGCTGACGGTCAAAGCCACTACCCAGCCCCATGACGAACCGCTGTATAACCCCAATCGCGCCCCGGCCGGCCGCCATTCGCTGCTGGATATCGCCATGAGCGGGCTGCACGCCTACCAGTGGGAAAGCCAAGACCCGCGTGTGATCGAGGCCACACGGGGCAAATCCCTGGCGTTTGACGTCAACAGTGTGTTCAACGAGCAGTTCGCCCACGCCGTCGATCTGCGCAAAAAGGGCATTGCCACAACGGTCAAGCAACTGATCGCTCGGCTGCCTTTAGAAGACAGGCAAACTCTGGAATACGCAAAACTGGAGTTCTACCAGAACCCGACCTATAGGCTGAGCACCGGCTTCACCGGTCGCACCCTTGAGCGCAAAAACCCTAAGCTGCTGATGAAAGCCACAGGCGCTGATGGCGAAAAGGTCTACGAAATTGACTTGAAACAGGGCGCCATCAGCCGGGTCCGCGACACGGTGTTGACCCAACCAAGGCCGCGTAACGGCAGCCTGGTGTATCCGATAGAGCGTTTCACCCCCGCCCACGTCAGCGAATCGGCCCTGGACTTGAACAAGGGCGTGAGCACTCCGTTGCCCATCCCCGCCAGCTTTTCAAGCGCGCGAACCCAGGCCATTGCGGATGTATTCGTCGAACATCTGGACATCGATGGCGAGGATGCGGTCAAGCGCGCCAAAGGCACCACCCGCCACGATCAGCACGTGGAAAACGAGTGGAAACTGGTCGATTTTTTTCTCGACCTGGTGCCGCTGCGCTCGGCCATCGTGAACTTTCGTGACGGCAATTACCTAGAAGGGACGTTCGATCTGGGCATGGATATTTTCGGTTTCGTCACCGGCGCTGCCGGGGCCGCCAGCAGGGTCACCAAGGTCGCGGCCAGCGCGGTGAACACGACCCGCAAAGCCGCGAAGGTGGCAAAGATTCTCGGAACCACCGTCGTCAGTGAATTGAACCCATTGAGCGGGCTGGGCAGCCTGGTTGAGGAAGGCTCGCGGCTGATCGGCAATGGGGTCAAACGCGTCAGGGGCGCAAGCGGCGGGTACGACTTGACCAAGCGGGTCAGCGCCGAACACGGGCCGGTCACGTATGGCACTTTCAAAATCGACGACCAAGCCTATGAAGCCGATACCATTGTGTCCAACGGTCAGCGCTACGCGTACGACCCGGCCAAAGCCATGCCTTACGGCCCTCCCCTGGAAGGCTTCAACCCCCTGGACACCCTGGCCCCCGTGCACCCGCCCAAACATTTCCAAGGCCATCGGAATAACCTGGTGGGCACCGATGGGCGCCCTGTGCGGCCGCGAAAACCTTTGCCCTCGGGTGACTATGTGGAAAGCATGCGGGGCAGGCTGGAGGCCGACCATTTCAAGCCGGACACCAAGGCAGAGACCGTGCGACGGTTCAACGAACAGATGGCTGAGTATTACGAGGCCATCGACCAAAATGGCCTGCCACCTCGCCCTGCCATTCCACAGGTGCCCAAGCAGGTCCCCGCATCCGAGCTGCTGACGGAAACCCTCAAGGTCTCGCCCGGCGTGGTATTGGGCGAGTCCCACAGTCAGATGGCAAGTTTCAGGGTGCTTTACGACAACGTCACTACCCTCAAGAGCGCCGGTGTCACGAAGGTTTATTTCGAAGGATTGATCGATATGCCCCAAGGGTTGATGGACGACGGGATCGGTCTCCTCGGTCGATCCCGGCAACCGCGTACCCACCCGACCTTCGAGCAACTGTGCAAAAAACTGAAGGCCCACGGCATCGAAGTCTTACCCCTTGATCACTACTACCTGACGCGCCACAAAGATCTACGCGGCGTCAACCTGCCCACCTCGGCGGGCAACGGCTCAACAACCCGGCTACGTGAGTTCAACTATTACGCCGCAGAAACCATCCAGGCCAACTCCGGGACGGAAAAGTGGGTGGCGCTGGTCGGCAATGCGCACATGAACACCAGCGAAGGCATCCCGGGTCTCGCGGAGTTGACGGGCAGCATCGGCGTTGGTGTTTCTAACAACTCCCACGTGAAGTCACAGATCGGCTTGAAGGTCAAAGGCCATACCCCCGACCCCGCCCTTCCCTTGCGCCCCGAGGATGCGCCCGGCGACTTGCAGATTTTCGTCAACCCGTAGAAACGCATACGCCCCAGCCTGCCGAACAGTCAGGCTGGGGGCCCATCGATCACCCCAGCCCCAGAGGCTGACGCTGCAAACCGGTGCCAGGCGTAGCGCACAGTTCCACCAGCCAATCCACAAAGACCCGTACCCGCAACGACAACTGACGATGGGGTGGGTACAGCGCGGTCAGGGCCATTTTCGGCACTGGCCAATGGGGCAGCACTTCTACCAGGCATCCCTCGGCCAGTTGTCGCATCGCGTGGTAATGGGGCGCCTGAATCAAGCCGTAACCGGCCTCGCACGCGGCGAAGTAGCCGTCGGAACTGTTGACCGCGACGCGCTTGGGCAGGTCGAACGGGCGCACTTGGCCGTCAATCAGAAATTCCAGACCGAAGCGCTTGCCGCTGGCGCTGGAGACGTACTCGACCATGTGATGGCGCGCCAGGTCGTCCAGATCAGCGGGCATGCCCATGCGTTCAAGGTAGGCAGGGCTTGCCAGAGTCAACTGATCCATCAGCGCCAGGGGCCGTGCCACCAGGGACTCGTCCAGGGCCAGGCCACCGCGCAGCACGCAGTCCACGCCTTCGCGGATCAAGTCTACCGGGCGGTCGTTCAAGCCGATGTCCAGTTCGATCTGCGGGTAACGCGCGGTAAAGGCCGGTAGTGCGGGGATCACGATCAAGCGGCCGATGCCCGAGGGCATGTCCACGCTCAAGGTGCCGCGCGGGTTCTGACGGCGCGTGGAAAACACCGCTTCGGTTTCTTCCAGGTCTGACAGCAACTGCACACAGCGCTGGTAGTACGCGGTGCCGTCCGGGGTGGGACTGACCTGCCGCGTGGTGCGCTGCAACAGTTGCACCCCCAGGTGCGCTTCCAGTTGTTTGATCAGGATGGTCACCGAGGCGCGGGGCAGTTGCAGGCTGTCGGCGGCTTTGGCGAAGCCGCCCAGTTCGACGATACGGGTGAACACACGCATAGCGTTGAAACGATCCAAGGGCTGGCTCCGTGTGGATTATTTAGAAAATACAAACAGTGATAGTGCTTTTAGCCGCTTTATCTCGGTTTTGTCGAGGGTAACAATGAAGTCCTTCCCAACTCAGGAGTCCCACAGATGCACACTCGTCAACTTGGCACACACGGTCCCCTCGTCTCTGCCATCGGCCTTGGCTGCATGGGCATGAGCGATTTCTACAGCCCCGGCAGCGACACCCGCGAAGCCATCGCCACCCTGCACCGCGCCTTGGAACTGGGGATCAACTTCTTCGATACCGCCGATATGTACGGCCCGCACACCAACGAGCAATTACTGGGCAAGGCATTCGCCGGCAAGCGCGACCAGGTGTTCCTGGCCAGCAAATTCGGCATTATCCGCGACCCGGCCACCCCCGCTTCGCGCGGTGTGGACGGCAGCCCCGAGTACATCCGCGCGTCCATCGACGGCACTTTGCAACGCCTGGGCGTCGACACCCTGGACCTCTACTACCAACACCGCATCGACCCGCAGGTCAGTATCGAAGAGAGCGTCGGCGCCATGGCCGAGCTGGTCAAACAGGGCAAGGTGCGTTACCTGGGCCTGAGCGAAGCGTCGGCCACCACTCTGGAGCGTGCGCATAAGGTCCACCCGATCAGCGCCCTGCAAAGCGAGTACTCGCTGTGGAGCCGCGACCAGGAAACCAACGGCTGTCTCGCCGCCTGCCAGCGCCTGGGGATTGCCTTCGTGCCTTATAGCCCGCTGGGTCGCGGCTTTCTCACCGGCACGCTGCAAAGCCCGGATGACTTCAGCGCCGATGACTACCGCCGCTCCAACCCGCGTTTCCAAGGGGATAACTTCGCGAAGAATCTGCAATTGGTCGAGCACGTGCGCAGCCTGGCCGCCGATAAGGGCGTAAGCGCCGGGCAACTGGCCTTGGCCTGGGTATTGGCCCAAGGGGACTACATCATCCCGATCCCAGGCACCAAACAGCGCAAATACCTGGAAGAAAACGCGGCGGCGGTGTCCATCGTGCTCAACCCATCCGAGCTGTCGGCCCTGGATGAGATTTTCCCCGCCGACGCCACTGCCGGTCTGCGCTACCCCGAGGCGGTGATGGCGATGTTGGAGATCTGACACAGAGCAAGCAACATCTTGCGGCGAGTATGTGGCCTATCAGCCGGAACGTTTGCGAGGCAACGTCCACGTATCGGCAAACCTGGTATCCCATCAGGTTCGCCAATTCGTGCTTAAAGGACGGACATGCCATGAAAGTTGCTGCTAACGCACAGCCAACTTGTGTAACAACACCCCCCACCCCACTTCGCTCGCCCGAAAACAACGATCCTTATGCACCTCCGGTCGATTTGACGCTTGGTATCGTCAACCGCAAAACCTACCCGTTGCACAGCGACGGCGACATTAAGATCAATAGGATCATTGACTGGTTTATGGACAGCGAGGGAAAACCGTTGATGCTCACTAATATGCTGGATGTTGAAACTGGAGGTCACCCCGACCACATCCATGTGCGCCGCTGGTCACACGACACGCTGCAATTCCTGATCAACGGCAAGCCGTTTTTAATCGACATGAAAGAGAATCGAGACCCGAGGCAAGAGCTTTGGATTACCGCCAATAGCGGCGACGACACCATCATCATCGACGATGACCTCGGGATTGGTGTGAGCATTGATTCAGGTGACGGCGACGACTACATCCAAGCCGGTGCCGGACGAACCCGGTTGTTTGGTGGCAAAGGCGACGATTTCATACGCCTGGGCAGCGGCCTTGGGTACGCCGCTGGCGGCGACGGCGACGACACAATAATCGGTGGCACTGGAAATAACGTCATCTATGGCAACAATGGCAATGACCGCCTCTATGCCGGGTTCGGCCCCTCGACCAAGCAAAATTACTTGGACGGTGGCAACGGAAACGACGAACTCCTCGCCGGCAGCGGCCACAGTGTGCTGCACGGCGGTAACGGTGACGATCATTTGACGGGCTATGACAGCACTACCTTTTACACGGGTAAAGGCCACGATCACCTTTGGCTTAACCAGCGCGATGACCGTATCTACGCAAAAGCCACCGACCATTTCGCGCGTGACAGAGGTTCAGCTTTCACCGAGGTCAAGCCCAGCAATGCCGGCAGCCAGGGATTCACGCTCAGCGTTCCGGAGAATACCTCCACGGATGAGCATATACAGCAGTTAGAACAAGGGCTCGCCGACGACTTCGAGTTCCTGCGCAGTTCACCAGCGGGCCAGTCTTTGCTCAAAAAAATGGACGAACTGGCCGTGGTCAATCGCGGGCCCGTCACGATCACTCCCGCTGTCCTCGCAGAGAACCTTTATGCCTTCGGCAGCACTGAGCTGAACGAATTGACCGATGAACAACGCCAAAACAGCGACGAGTCTATCGCAGGCTTCATAACGAAAGAAGGTACGCCCGGTGCCCACGCCGACCGGGCCACGATTGATTACGGTCCGGTCTCTATCCTCGAAAACATCGAGCGCAACAACACCGTTGTGCCTGTAACCGCACTCTTCCATGAGATGGTACATGCCTACAATGGCGCAACCGGCACTCGTCTACGAGGGCATACCCAGGAGTCGCCGGGGGAAAATGGGTTGGTCGAGAATATTGAACTTCAGGCCATTGGTGTGCCAAACGACGGCAACCCGTTTGACTTCGATAACGATCCGTCGACCCCACCGAACACAGTCAATCCTGCACCGTTTACTGAAAATGCATTGAATGCGGAAATGGGTAAACCGTTGCGGCGCAAATATGATTGGCCGGCCAGCCCACAAGGAGACGGCCAGTAGCCCTGCCTGCTTGCTGGCAATCCTGAAGACCCTAAAAGCAGCGATGCGCGCAGAGCGCATCGCTGCTGCAGTACTCAGATATTGGCACCATGGTACCTAAAGCTAATCGTACTCAAGCCGATACCCCTACGAAGCTCCAACAAAGCCGCGTCGACAATAAACGCTTCGTAAGGACGATCCCATGCCCCCACTGCGCTCCATCCAAGCCCGCTATACCCTGTTTCTGGTGTTGTTCGTCCTGGTGTTATTCGTGTTGACCATCGTCGGCATCGGCCAGTTGGTCGCGCCGACATTGCGCCACACCGAAGAGCAGGTGGTGCTCAACCGCATCGACGAGGTGGCGAAAACCATCCAGGGCGAGCTGAACAAGGTTCAGGCCCAGCAACGCAGCATCACCCAGACCATCCCGCTGCTGGACAGCGATGCCATCGACAAGGTCTTGCCTGGCCTGGTCGACCAGTACGGTGAGCTGAAGGTGTTCGGCGGCGGTATCTGGCCGCTGCCAAACCAGCGCACCCCAGGGCGCAACAAGCACAGCACGTTCTGGCACCGTGATGCCTCGGGCAAGCTGATGGTCAATACCTTCTGGAACAGCGACCCGGCCCCCAACTATTACGACCAGAGCTGGTACAAGGGCGGCCTGGCCTCGCCGCGTGGCCAATGCGCCTGGGCCGCCGCTTACAAGGACGACGCCAGCCAAGAGCCACGCACCAACTGCGCCATGGCGATCCAGCGCGATGGCGCGGCCTATGGCGTGGCCACGATTGACGTCACCCTCGGTTTCTTCAACGAACTGGTGGCCAGCAAGGAAAAAGACATCGGCGGGCAGATGCTGATCGTCGAAGGCGACGGCAAGATCATCAGCAACAGCACGCGCCTGAACAGCCCGGTGGTGTTGAAAAACATCAGCGAACTGACCGCTTCCTCAGCCTTCGCCACCCAGGTCAGCAAAGCCCTGGCCCATCGCGACCAAGGCTTGCAGCGCAGCGAGTTCGATAACGGCGGCGTGGCCAGCACCTTCTATATGCGCCCGATCGAAGGTACGCCGTGGTTCCTCGCCACCGCCCTGCCCACCTCGTTGATCACCGCGCAGCGCGATGACGTACTCGGCACTTTGGCCCTGCTGCAAATCCCCATGGTATTGCTGCTGGTGCTGCTGGCCGCGTATGCGATCCGCAAACTGGTGCAGCGCATGAAGACGCTGAAAGCCAATATCGACGCGCTGTCCACCGGCGATGCCGACCTGACGCGGCGCATCACCATCCGCGCCGAAGACGAACTGGGCGCCATCGGCCATTCCGTCAACCGCTTTATCGTCTACCTGCAAAATATGATCGGCGAAGTGACCCAGGCCACCGCGGCCATGTCCACGGGTCTTGAGCAATTGCAGCAGACTTCGGCACAGACCAACCAGATCCTGGTGCGTCATGCCTCGGAAACCGATCAGACCGTCACGGCCATCACTGAGATGAGTTCCACTGCCGAGACCGTGGCACAGAACGCCGCCGAAACCGCCGCGTTCACCCAGCGCGCCAACGAACACGCCGACCGCTCGCGCGTGGTGGTGGGAGAAGCGTCCAGCAGCGTCGGCGCGTTGATCGGCGAGGTCGCCAGCGCCACCCACACGGTGGAAAACATGCGCCAGGACGCCGCGCGCATCACCGAAACCCTTGAAGTGATCGGCGCGATTGCCGGCCAGACCAACCTGCTGGCGCTCAACGCGGCCATCGAAGCAGCGCGGGCCGGCGAGCAAGGCCGTGGTTTTGCGGTCGTGGCCGACGAAGTGCGGGCCCTGGCCGCGCGCACCCAGGCCAGCACCTCCCAGATCAACGAGATGCTCGCTCGATTGACCACGGGGGTGAGTTCCTCGGTGACCGCGATGGAAAATACCCAGTCCAGTTGCCAATCGGCGGCGGACGCGACGGCGCGGGTCAACACCGGCCTGGATGAAATGGCCGGTTCCGTCGGCCATATCCACAGCCTCAGCACCCAGATCGCCACCGCCGCCGAACAGCAAAGCGCGGTGACCGAGGAGATCAACCGCAGCATGGTGCAGATCCGACAAATGGTCGAAGACCTGGTGCAGAGCGGCCACGCCACCGAAAACAATACTCAGAGCCTGCTGGAAGCCAATGGCCGGGTTATCAGCCTGATGAGTCGCTTCAAAGTCCGTTGAGCAGCGTTTGAGAACTCCCGTGCAAAGCACGGGAGTCAGACTATTCTGACAGTTCGAGATACTTCTTCCCGCCACACAGGAGGTGTGTCATGCGCGCTGTCGAGCAGTCGGTCCGCTTGGAGCGGATCAGTCAGGAACGCTTTATCAATGCCCCCCTTGAAACTGTCTATGACTACGTAACCCAACCGGACCGCTGGCACGAATGGCACCCCACTTCCCTCGGTGCAGAGACCGGCACCAGCGGCTCTTTGGGTGCCGGTTCACGCTTTACCGAGATGATCGACCTGCTTGGCGTACGCGTCCCCATGAGCTACCGCGTGCAGATCGCCCGGCGCCCCGACGAATTCAAATGCGTGTTCACCTCCCTGGCCGTTGACGGCTCGATCCACTACTTCCTGCAACCGTTTCGCGACGGCACGCTGTTTAAACGGGTACTGACCTACGAAACCGAATTGCAACTGGCGACCTTGCACGAGCGCATGCACGAACTGTCGGCCATCGCCCTGGACCGTCTGAAGCAGCGCCTGGAACATCCGCCCTTTGTATAATTTAGAAACATTACACTGTCGTCCCGTCCGTAAAAGCGCGGAGAATGCCGGGCTTATCGCCCCGATTGGATGAGACTCCGATGAAAACCCCACTGCGATTGGCCCTGCTGTCCGCCCTCTTCACCACTACCCTGGCCCAAGCCGCCGACCTGATCCCCATCGATGTACACCGTGACGCCAACTGCGGCTGTTGCAAAAAGTGGATCAGCCATCTGGAAAACAATGGGTTCAAGGTCAATGACCATGTCGAAACCGATATGAGCGCCGTCAAACAACGCCTCGGCGTGGCGCCGCGCCTGAACTCCTGCCATACCGCCGTGATCGACGGCAAGTTCGTTGAGGGCCATGTGCCCGCCGAGCAGGTGCTGGCGCTGCGCAAGCGCGACGACCTGCTGGGCGTTGCCGCACCGGGCATGCCCATGGGCTCGCCGGGCATGGAAATGGACGGACATGCCGATGCCTACCAGGTCATCGGACTGCGCCGGGACGGCACGGATGAGGTGGTGGCCGATTACCCGGCACACTGATCGGTGCTGATGGGTTACCTGGGGCTGTTCGTCGCCGCGTTCGGTGCGGCGACGCTGCTGCCCCTGCAATCGGAAGCCGTACTGGTGGGCCTGCTGCTCAGCGGCCACTACAACGTGTGGTGGTTGTTGGCGGTCGCCACCCTGGGCAATGTGCTGGGCTCGCTGGTCAATTGGTGGCTGGGCCGCTGGGTGGAGCATTTCAAACAGCGGCGCTGGTTTCCGGTCAACGAGCGGCAACTGCAAACGGCCCGTCGCCACTACGCACGCTGGGGGCACTGGACCCTGCTGCTCAGTTGGGTGCCGATCATCGGCGACCCGCTGACCCTGGTGGCCGGTGTGATGCGCGAACCACTGTGGCGTTTTCTGGTGGTGGTCACTTTGGCCAAAGGTCTGCGCTATGGCGTGCTGGCGGCAATTACCTTGCAGTGGGTGTTAATCCCGCGTTAATCCTCTCGCAACAGCATCCCAACACCTGCTTCAGGAGACGACACCATGCCGCCAAACCGCGTCCTTTATATCGCCGGCCTGTTCATGGCCAGCAGCGTCCCCGCCCTCGCCGCGACTTACGGCCCCGAGTTACAGGGCTTTCAATACCCCTATCCGCTTGCGCATTTCAGCTTTGAGTCCCAAGGCAAAACCCTGCAAATGGGCTACATGGACGTGCCGGCCAGCGGCAAGCCCAACGGGCGCAGTGTGGTGCTGATGCACGGCAAGAACTTCTGCGCGGCCACTTGGGAGGGCTCGATCAAGGCCCTGAGTGATGCCGGTTACCGCGTGATCGCCCCGGACCAGATCGGCTTTTGTACCTCCAGCAAGCCGGAGCATTACCAGTACAGCTTCCAGCAGTTGGCGCTCAACACCCATCAACTGCTGGAAAAACTCGGCATCCCCAAGGCCACCCTGCTCGGCCACTCCACTGGCGGCATGCTCGCCACCCGGTATGCGCTAATGTACCCCGCGCAGACCGAGCAACTGGCGCTGGTCAACCCCATCGGCCTGGAAGACTGGAAAGCCCTCGGCGTGCCGTACCTGAGTGTTGATCAGTGGTACCAACGTGAGCTGAAAGTCAGCGCCGAAAGCATCCGCCAGTACCAGCTCAACACTTATTACGTCGGGCGCTGGAAGCCGGAATACGAGCGTTGGGTCGATATGTACGCCGGCTTGAGCAACGGCCCCGGGCATAAACGGGTCGCGTGGAACTCGGCGCTGATCTACGACATGATTTATTCCCAGCCGGTGTATTACGAATTCAAAGACGTACAGGTGCCGACCTTGCTACTGATCGGCACCGCCGATAACACCGCGATCAATAAGGCGATGGCGCCGCCCGAGGTCAAGGCCAAACTCGGCAACTACGCCGTGCTGGGCAAGCAAGTCGCCAAGCTGATTCCCCACGCCACTCTGGTCGAATTCCCGGGCTTGGGGCATGCGCCGCAAATGGAAGAACCGGCGCGGTTTCATCAAGCGTTGTTGCAGGGCTTGAACGCCCTTTAACCCAACATTCGGAGGCACGCGTAAATGGCGCTACAGATCGCTGTGATTGATGACTGGCAGCAAGTCGCCGCTGACGTGGTGGATTGGTCGGCCCTGGCAACCGTGGGCCAGGTGCATTTCCTCCACGATTACCCAGCGGATACCACGACCCTGATCGAGCGCTTGCAAGGGTTCGAAGTGATTTGCGTAATGCGCGAACGCACAGTGTTCGACAAAGCCCTGCTGCAAGGCCTGCCGCGCCTCAAGCTGCTGGTGACCGGCGGCATGCGCAATGCCGCCCTTGATATCGGCGCCGCCCAGGCACTGGGCATTCAGGTGTGCGGCACCGACAGCTATAAACATGCCGCGCCGGAACTGACCTGGGCGCTGATCATGGCCTGCACCCGCAACCTGCTGGCCGAAGCCAATGCCCTACGCGCCGGGGGTTGGCAGTTGGGTCTGGGTGGCGACTTGCACGGCAAGACCCTGGGGATTCTCGGGCTGGGCAGCATCGGCCAGAAGGTCGCCGGGTTCGGCCAGGCGTTCGGCATGCGCGTGATCGCCTGGAGCCAGAACCTCACGCCGGAACGCGCCGCTGCGGCGGGAGTGACCTGGGTCAGCAAGCAGCAGTTGTTCGAGCAGGCCGATGTCCTCAGCGTCCATCTGGTGCTCAGCGAACGTAGCCGGGGGCTGGTGGATGCCCAAGCCTTGGCCTGGATGAAGCCGAGCGCGCGCCTCGTTAACACCGCTCGCGGGCCGATCGTCGATGAACAGGCCCTGATCCAGGCATTGCAATCCGGCCGCTTAGCCGGCGCAGCGCTGGATGTATATGGCCAGGAGCCACTTCCCGTCGATCACCCTTTCCGGCACCTGTCCAATGTGCTGGCCACGCCTCATGTGGGTTATGTCAGCGAGCAGAACTACCGGCAGTTTTATGGGCAAATGATTGAAGACATCATCGCCTGGGCCGGGGGCGCGCCAATACGGTTGCTGGGTTGACTGCGTCGTGGAGCGAGCAGGCCTGCGCAGCGCTCTCCAATGGTGCACAGGGTGCATCAGATAGGTCGCAGGTCCTTTCTTGGGGCGACGATGTCGCCCAGCGCAGGGCAAGCCTGCTCAACCACCGAATGAATGCGGTCTTGCCTGGGGCAAATAGGTGCAAAGTGCCATCACACTCCCGCCCGCCAGCGGTTTTCCCGCATCGCATAAGGTTACAAGTTTTTTGTCCTACAAAATTCATGTAGAAACCCTACGCTGTCTGGGATCTGTCCTAGACTGATGACCGATGGGTCCCTTCCAAAACAAAAACCCCGCGAAAAAAATCTAAACTTTCCAACTCTGCCATTGGTCAGGTTTAGGTAAGGCGCGCCAGTGCGGTTTACGCCGGTTGCCGTCTATCCAACTTTTTAACGCTAACCGTGCAACTGGCATACGCCTTGCCAGATTTGTCATGCGCTTGTGCGCCTGGCCGCAGGATGCGGTCATCGGAGCTACTGGCAGCGGGCCATTAGCCGACCAACACGTGGAGAGAACTATGATCAGTGCCGCAGTAAGTATTCAGGGAGAGCGTGTTAGTCAGCCAGTTGGCGGGTCGACCTCTTTGGTCGACCTCAACACGGTGCGGCCGGTGTCCAGTTTCAACCCCAACCGAAAGAAAGTACTGTTTGTTACCTCGGAATTCGCCGATCTGGTGAAGACCGGCGGCCTGGGCGACGTATCCGCCGCCCTGCCTCGCGCCATGGCGCATCTGCATGATGTGCGCGTGTTGATCCCTGGTTACCCGCAGGTGATGGAAAGCGATAACCCGATCCATATCATCGGCGAACTGGGTGGCCACGCCGCGCTGCCGCCGTGCAAGATTGGGCGCATGGACCTCAAGGATGGCCTGGTCATCTACGTGTTGATCTGCCCCGAGCTCTATGAGCGCGAGGGCACGCCTTACGGCGCCAACAACGGTCGCGACTGGCCGGACAACCATATCCGTTTCGCCCGCCTGGGCCTGGCCGCCGCCGATATCGCCGCCAACCTGGCGCAGATCCACTGGTGCCCGGACCTGGTGCACGCCCACGACTGGCCCGCTGGCCTGGCCCCGGCGTACATGCACTGGCGTGGTTCACGCACGCCGACGTTGTTCACCATTCATAACCTGGCCTACCAGGGCGTGGTCAGCCTGGCTTCCACGCCGGAGCTGGGGATTCCGCCCCACGCACTGCAGCAGGAAGGCATGGAGTTCTACGGCAAAATGTCGTTCCTCAAGGCCGGCATGGCGTACTCCAGCCACATCACCACGGTGAGTGCCACTTACGCTCAGGAAATCACTACCCCCGAATTCGGCTGCGGCCTCGACGGTTTCCTCGCCGCCAAGACCCAGCAAGGCTTGCTCAGCGGCATTCCCAACGGCATTGATGAGAGCTGGGAAACGTCCACCGACACGCACCTGACCCACAACTTCAATATCGGTGACTGGGAAGGCAAAGCGATCAACGCCGCCCATGTGCGCAATCTGTTCGGGCTGCATGACTCCACCGGCCCGCTGTTCGCCGTGGTTTCGCGCTTGGTGTACCAGAAGGGTCTGGACCTTACCGAAGCGGTTGCCAGCTTTATCGTCGAGAACGGTGGCCAGATCGCGATTATCGGGCGCGGCGAGCCGGAAGAAGAACAGGCCATGCGCGAGCTGGCCCTGCGTTTCCCCGGCCAGATCGGCGTGCGCATCGGCTTTAACGAAACCGACGCACGGCGAATGTTCGCCGGCAGCGATTTCCTGCTGATGCCATCGCGTTACGAGCCATGCGGCCTGAGCCAGATGTACGCGCAGCGCTTCGGCTCATTGCCAGTGGCGCGCAACACCGGCGGGCTGGCGGACACCATCGAAGACGGCGTCACTGGGTTCCTGTTCAACGAATCCACGGTGGACAGCTACAAAGCCGCCCTCACCCGCGCCTTCAATGTGTTCGCCTACCCCGGCCTGCTCAACGCCATGCGCTGCCGCGCCATGACCCAGCCGTTCAACTGGACCCAGGCGGTCGAACCCTACGCCGAACTCTACGAACAACTGGTGGCCAAGGCCCTGGGGAAATCAGCTAAATAATCAAGGGAGGTCTCTATAGATGCCGTTACGGACTCTGGAAACCTGGCCCCACGGCGCAATCATGCTGGACGCGCAACACACGCGTTTCGCCTTGTGGGCGCCAGACGCGTTTTATGTCAGCGTTGAATTGGAAAACGGTAAATCCATCGCCATGCTGCCCCAGGCCGATGGATGGTTCGAAGTTGAAATCAAGTGCCCGGCGGGCACCCGGTATCGCTACAACATCGACGGGGAGCAGGATGTGCCCGATCCAGCGTCCAGGGCCCAGGCCTCGGACGTTCACGGTTGGAGCCTGGTGGTCGACCCACTGGCCTACCACTGGCGCCAGCCCAACTGGCAAGGCCGCCCCTGGCACGAGGCGGTGATCTACGAATTGCACGTCGGCGCCCTGGGGGGGTACGCCAACGTCGAGCAACACCTACCGCGCCTGGCCGAGTTGGGCGTGACCGCCATTGAACTGATGCCCTTGGCGCAGTTCCCTGGCGAACGTAACTGGGGCTATGACGGCGTACTGCCGTATGCCCCGCACTCGTCCTACGGCACCCCGGAACAACTTAAACACTTAATCGACAGCGCCCACGAACACGGCCTGGCGGTGATCCTTGACGTGGTCTACAACCACTTCGGCCCCGATGGCAACTACCTGGGCCAGTACGCGGCAAGTTTCTTCCAGGAAGACGTGCACACCCCGTGGGGCGCCGGCATTGATTTCGAGCGCCGTGAAGTGCGGGACTTTTTTCTTGATAACGCCCTGATGTGGTTGCTCGAATACCGTTTCGACGGCCTGCGCCTGGACGCCGTGCACGCCATCGATAACCCCGGTTTCTTGCAGGAACTGGCGCAGCGCGTGCGCCAGCAGGTCGATACCGGCCGTCATGTGTGGCTGGTGCTGGAAAACGAACTGAATCAGGCCAGCCTGCTCAAGCACGATTTCGACGCGCAGTGGAACGACGACTTCCACAATGTGTTGCACGTCCTGCTGACCGGCGAAACCGATGCCTACTACAGCGACTTTGCCCAAGACCCTACCGCCAAACTGGCAAGGTGCCTGGGTGAAGGGTTTATCTACCAGGGCGACACCACTCGCCATGGCCATGCCCGCGGCGAGCCGAGCGGTGGTCTGCCGCCGACTGCTTTCGTTGCGTTTCTGCAAAACCACGACCAGATCGGCAATCGCGCCCTCGGCGAACGTCTGCACCAGCTTTGCCCGCCCCAGGCGCTCAAGGCCGCCACCGCCCTGCTGCTGCTGTCGCCAATGATTCCGTTGATGTTTATGGGCGACGAAGCCAACGCCGCCGAGCCGTTCCTGTTCTTCACCGACCATCACGGCGAGCTGGCCGAAGCGGTGCGTGAAGGTCGGCGCAATGAATTTGCCGACTTTGCCGCGTTCCAGGACCCTGAACGCCGCGAACACATCCCGGACCCGAATGCGCTGTCGACCTTGCAACAGTCCATGCCAACCCTGGCCGACCAAGACCATGTGGCGTTTTACCGCGAGCTGTTGAGCCTGCGTCATCGCCATATCGTCCCGCACCTGCCTGGCAGTGTGGCGCTGGGTGCCCAGGTACTTGGCGACGCAGCGGTCAGCGCGCGCTGGCGTCTGGGTAACGGCAGCGTGTTGCAGATCGATCTGAACCTCAGTGCCACTGCCTTGGAACATTCCACGGCGCCGCACCTGATTTTTGCAACGCCCGCCGGCGACGGCACACACCTGCCGCCGTACAGCGCACGCGTCACCCTATCCCCTGCTGGAGAACACCCTTGAGCGAAGCGAAACTGGAAATCCTCGCCAGCCGCGCGGGCCTGGCCGTCGATTGGATCGACGCCAACGGCCGCCCGCAACACGTACAACCCGACGCCCTGCGCGCGGTGCTCAAAGGTCTTGGCCACCCGGCCGACACTGATGCCGAAATCGAAGCCAGCCTGGACGAACTGGAACAGGCCCAGCAGAGCAAGCATCTGCCGCCGTTGTTGACCGTCGACAGCGGTGAGAGCTTGGACCTGGCACGCTATTTCGAACCAGATACCCTGTGCCGCGTGCACTTGGAGCAAGGCGAAACCCTGGAGCTGCGGCTGGACGGCAACGCGGTGCTGCCCGGCGTGATTGCCTTGGGTTATCACCAAGTGCAGATCAACGACCAGACGTTCACCCTGGCCGTGGCCCCCACCCACTGCTACAGCGTGGCCGAAGCGGTGGACTGCCAACCCGCCCGCGCTTGGGGCATCAGTGCGCAACTCTATAGCCTGCGCCGCCTCAACGATGGTGGCTTTGGTGACACCCTGGCCCTGGAACACCTGGCCCGCGCAGCCGCCGAGCGGGGCGCCGATGCCCTGGCCATCAGCCCGATGCACGCGATGTTCAGCGCCGACCCGCAGCGATACAGCCCGTATTCGCCGTCGAGTCGGCTGTTTCTTAACAGCCTGTACGCTTCGCCGGCCTGC
The DNA here is from genome assembly GCF_013285305.1 of Pseudomonas rhodesiae. NCBI lineage: Bacteria > Pseudomonadati > Pseudomonadota > Gammaproteobacteria > Pseudomonadales > Pseudomonadaceae > Pseudomonas > Pseudomonas rhodesiae. The sequence goes on from NZ_CP054205.1 coordinate 3,219,971, forward strand.
ATCCTCGGCGAGCGCGAAGTGCGCAATGCCATCGAAGCCCTGGGCATCGCCGATGAGCTGCACGACCTCGAACAACTCGACCTGATCGACTGGCCTGCCGCCGCCCAGGCCAAGCAGCGTTTGCTGCGTGCGCTGTATGAAGATTTCCGCCACGGCCATCACCCGCAACATGCTGACTTCCTGAGTTTCCGTCAGACCGGCGGCGAGGCCCTGGAAAACCATTGCCGCTTCGAAGCGGTGCAAGCCATGCGCGCTGCCGCTGGTGAAAGCCTCGACTGGCGCCACTGGCCCGCAGAGTGGCGCACCCCGCAAAGCCCGGCGCTGGCAACATTTGCCGAAGAGCACCGCGAAGAGGTCGGCTTCTACGCCTTTGCCCAGTGGCTGATCGCGCGTTGCCTGGAGCGCGCCCAACAAGCGGCCCGTGGCAGTGGCATGGGGGTTGGCCTGATCGCTGATCTGGCGGTGGGCGCCGACGGCGGCGGCAGCCAGGCCTGGAGTCGCCAGGACGAGTTGCTGGCCGACCTCACCGTGGGGGCGCCGCCCGACATCCTCAACCGTGCCGGCCAGGGCTGGGGGATTTCCGCGTTCTCCCCCGAGGGCCTCAAGCGCCATGGCTTCCGTGCGTTTATAGAAATGCTGCGGGCCAACTTCGCCCATGCCGGCGGCTTGCGCATCGACCATGTCATGGGCCTGCAACGCCTGTGGGTGATCCCCATGGACGCCTCGCCCAAAGAAGGCGCGTACCTGTATTACCCAGTGGACGATATGCTGCGTCTGCTTGCGCTGGAGTCCCATCGTCACCAGGCCATTGTGCTAGGCGAAGACTTGGGCACCGTGCCGGACGGCCTGCGCGAAAAACTCATCGGCCGCTCCATACTCGGTATGCGTGTGCTGCTGTTCGAACAAGGCCACGACGGCCAGTTCAAGCCGATCCTCGACTGGCCCGACAACGCCCTCGCCACCACCAGCACCCACGACCTGCCGACCCTCAATGGTTGGTGGCACAGCCGCGACATCGAATGGAATATCCAGCTCGGCCTTATCGACGCGCCCACCGTGGAGCAATGGAGCGAACATCGCCTGCGCGAACGCCAGGCGCTGCGCCAAGCCCTGAGCCAGGACCCGCAGAACTTCGTCGATGAGATCCGCAACGAAACCGACCATATAATCGACGCCAGCGTGCGCTACCTGGGCCACACCCGCGCGCCCCTGGTGCTGTTGCCGCTGGAGGATGCCCTGGGCATCGAAGAACAAGCCAACCTGCCCGGCACCACCGATACCCATCCCAATTGGCGCCGCCGCCTGCCGGGCGAGGCCGCGAGCCTGCTCGACAACGCCGGCGCCGCGCGTCGCCTCGAACTGCTGGCCGTCGCGCGTAACCAAGCCTATGAGCGTGACCGATGAAAGCACTGCCCTTGCGCGCCACTCAGCGCCTGCAATTCCATAAAGGTTTCACCCTGGACGATGCGGTGCCGCTGGTGCCGTATTTTGCCCAACTGGGTATCAGCCACCTGTATGCCTCGCCGTTGCTCAGCGCGCGCGCCGGCTCCATGCACGGTTACGACGTGGTCGACCCGACCCGGGTCAACCCTGAACTGGGCGGTGAGGACGCGTTGCGCCGTCTGGTCGCGGCCCTGCGTGAACACGACATGGGCCTGATTCTGGATATCGTTTCTAACCACATGGCCGTGGGCGGCGCCGATAACCCTTGGTGGCTGGACCTGCTCGAATGGGGGCGTTTGAGCCCCTACAGCGAATTTTTCGATATCCAGTGGCACTCTCCCGACCCGCTGCTCAAAGGCCAATTGCTGATGCCGTTCCTGGGCAGCGACTACGGCGAAGCCCTGCAAAGTGGCACCTTGACCCTGCATTTCGAGGCTGACCACGGATCGTTCTACGTCGAGCATTACGAACATCGCTTCCCGATCTGCCCACGGGATTACGCGTTGATTCTGGGCAACGACGAACCGCTCAAACCACTGGCGGACCGTTTCGCTGCCCTGGCCTATCAGGACGATGCCTACGCCGAAGCCGCCTGGCTCAAACAGGCCCTGGCCGAGAGGGCCACCGAGGTACTGCCGGCCATCGAGCAGCGCTTGGCCCAGTTTGACGGTCGCCAAGCCGAGGGCTTCGAACGCCTGCATCAACTCTTGGAGCAGCAAGCCTATCGCCTGGCCAGCTGGCGCACGGCGGCGGACGATATCAACTGGCGGCGCTTCTTCGACGTCAATGAATTGGGCGGCCTGCGCGTAGAGCGCAGCGCGGTGTTCGAAGCCACCCACGGCAAAATTTTCGAGCTGATCAGCCAAGGCCTGGTGGATGGCCTGCGCATCGACCATATCGATGGCCTGGCCGACCCGCGCGGTTATTGCCGCAAGCTGCGCCGTCGGGTCGACACCTTGTCCCCTGAGCGGCACCTGCCGATTTTTGTCGAGAAGATCCTCGGCGAAGGCGAAACCCTGCGCGAAGACTGGCAAGTGGACGGCACCACGGGCTACGAATTCATGAATCAGCTGTCGCTGTTGCAGCACCAGCCCGAAGGCTTCGAGCCCCTGGCCGAGCTGTGGACGCGCCTGAGCGAGCGGCCTGCGGCGTTTATCGAAGAGGCCCGCCTGGCACGCCAACAGATCCTCAACGGCTCCCTGGGCGGCGATTTCGAAAGCGTGGCCCAGGCGCTGCTGCAAGTGGCGCGCGACGACGTAATGACCCGCGACTTCACCCTCGGCGCCATCCGCCGTGCATTGCAGGAGTTGATCGTGCACTTCCCGGTGTACCGCACCTACATCAGCGCCCGTGGCCGCAGCGCCGCCGATGACAAGGTGTTCCAACAGGCCATGGACGGCGCGCGCAGCACGTTGAGCGAAGGCGACTGGCCGGTGCTTGAGCACCTGCAAAAATGGCTCGGCGGCCAGCCGTGGCGTGATCGCCCGGTGGGGCGCGAGCGCAAGATTCTCAAACATGCCTGCGTGCGCTTCCAGCAGCTGACTTCCCCCGCCGCCGCCAAGGCCGTGGAAGACACCGCGTTCTATCGTTCGGCGGTGCTGCTGTCGCGTAACGATGTGGGTTTCAGTACCGAGCAATTCAGTGCGCCGTTGGCCGACTTCCATCAGGTCAACCAACAGCGCCTGCTGGCGTTCCCGGACAACCTGCTGGCCACCGCGACCCATGACCACAAACGCGGCGAAGACACCCGTGCGCGCCTGGCGGTGCTCAGTGAGTGCGCGCCGTGGTATGTGGCTCAAGTTGAACAGTGGCGCAGTCTGGCCGCCCCGCTGCGCGACGATGCCTGCGCGCCGTCGGCCGGTGATGAGCTGATCCTCTATCAAGTGCTGGTGGGCAGTTGGCCACTGGATCTGGACCCTGGCGCGTCGCTGGAGACTTACCAACAACGCCTGTGGCAATGGCAACAAAAAGCCCTGCGCGAAGCCAAGTTGCAAAGCAGCTGGAGCGCGCCCAACGAAGCTTATGAACAAGCGGTCGAAGCCTTCCTGTCGCGCCTGCTGTTGACCGAAGCCGGTCGCCCTTTGCGCACCGCGATTGCCGCCGCAGCTCAAGCCATCGCCCCGGCCGGCGCCCTGAATGGACTGGCGCAAACCTTGCTTCGCATGACGGTGCCGGGTGTACCGGACTTGTACCAGGGCGCCGAGTTCTGGGACTTCAGCCTGGTGGACCCGGACAACCGTCGTCCGGTGGACTTCAACGCACGGCAACAAGCGCTGAACACCCCGTCGGGCACCGATCAACTGCTGACCCACTGGTACGACGGGCGCATCAAGCAGGCGTTGATTGCCCAGGTGTTGGGCTTGCGCAGCGCCCAGCCCGAACTGTTCCGCCACGGCAGCTACACACCGCTGGAGGTACTCGGTCAACACGCCGACCGCGTGGTGGCGTTCAGCCGCGAACACCAGGGCAAACAACTGGTGGTGGTGGTGCCACGCTGGTCCCATGCGCTGCTTGAAAACGGTGTGCAGCCCCGGATTCCTGCGCAGGTTTGGGGCGATACCCGGGTGAAATTACCGTTCGCCGCGTCAACGCAAAACTGGAAGGGACTTTTTCAAACGGGCGCAGTCACACCAGACAAGGAGCTGTTGATCAGCACTGCCCTGGGGGAATTCCCGGTCAATGTCTTTATCAATTCTGATGATCAAGAAAGCTGAACATTTTCTGTGAGGAGCATTGCGATGAGCACTGAAGACAAACGTATCCGCGAATTGGCGCATCAGATCTGGGAGTCCGAGGGCAAGCCCCATGGTCAGGACGCACGTCATTGGGAGATGGCGCGCAAGCTGGCCGAATCCGAAGCCTTGACGCCGAGCAAGCCCAAGCCGGCCGCCAAGCCTAAAGCCACCGCCAAGCCTGCGGCAAAGCCCAAGCCCGCTGCGGCAGCAAGCAAGCCCGCCGCACCGGCGACCAAGAAACCTGCGGCGCCGAAAAAGCCCAAGCCGTAACCAGCCTTTCGACGCCCAACCCTCCCGCCGACGCTGTCGGCGGGGGTTTAACTTCACACTTGATCTCGTCCGCTGAAAATTCGTCAGCACGGCCGCTCTCGGCCCGAAAAAAGACCCCTTGCAGGAGCAACACCACCATGAGCAAACCGGATAAAACCCCATCGACGCCGGGCAATGAGCCGTCGCGGATTCGTGAAGGTTTGCCCTTCCCCCTCGGCGCCACCTGGGATGGCCTGGGCGTCAACTTTGCGCTGTTCTCAGCCAACGCCACCAAGGTCGAACTGTGCCTGTTCGACGACAGCGGCGAAGTCGAACTGGAGCGCATCGAGCTGCCGGAATACACCGATGAAATCTTCCACGGTTACCTGCCCGACGCCCACCCTGGGCTGATTTACGGCTACCGCGTATACGGCCCTTACGATCCGGCCAACGGTCACCGCTTCAACCATCACAAATTGCTGATCGACCCCTACGCCAAGCAGTTGGTGGGCGAACTCAAATGGTCCGAAGCGCTGTTCGGCTACACCATCGGCCACCCGGATGACGACCTGAGCTTCGACGAACGCGACAGTGCGCCCTTCGTGCCCAAGTGCAAGGTGATCGACCCGGCCCATACCTGGGGCAACGACCAGCCGGTGCGGGTGCCATGGGACCGCACGATCATTTATGAAACCCACCTGCGCGGCATCAGCATGCGTCACCCGTCCGTGGGCGAATCGGTGCGTGGCACCTGCGCCGGCCTGATGGAAGACGATGTGCTCAAGCATATTCGCCAACTGGGGATCTCCTCGGTCGAGCTGCTGCCGGTGCACGCCTTCGTCAATGACCAGCATCTGCTGGAAAAAGGCATGACCAACTATTGGGGTTACAACAGCATCGCGTTCTTCGCCCCCGACCCACGCTACCTGGCCAGCGGCAAGATCGCCGAGTTCAAGGAGATGGTCGCGCACCTGCACGAGCAGAAGCTGGAAGTGATCCTCGACGTGGTCTACAACCACACCGCCGAAGGCAACGAGCGTGGCCCGACCCTGTCCATGCGCGGCATCGACAACGCCTCCTACTATCGCCTGATGCCCGATGACAAGCGCTTCTACATCAACGATTCCGGCACCGGCAACACCCTCGACCTCAGCCACCCATGCGTGCTGCAAATGGTCACCGACTCGCTGCGCTACTGGGCCACGGAAATGCACGTGGACGGTTTCCGCTTCGACCTGGCGACGATTCTCGGGCGTTATCGCGACGGTTTCGACGAGCGCCACAGCTTCCTTGTGGCCTGCCGTCAGGATCCGATACTGCGCCAACTGAAAATGATCGCCGAACCCTGGGACTGCGGCCCAGGCGGCTACCAAGTGGGTAACTTCCCACCGGGCTGGGTCGAATGGAACGACCGTTTCCGCGATACCGTGCGCGCCTTCTGGAAAGGCGACGACGGCCAATTGGCGGACTTCGCCGGGCGTATGACAGCATCGGGCGAAATGTTCAACCATCGCGGTCGCCGGCCGTACAGTTCGGTGAACTTCATCACCGCCCACGACGGTTTCACCCTGCACGATTTGGTGTCGTACAACGACAAGCACAACGAAGCCAACGACGAAAACAACCAAGACGGCAGCAATAACAACCTGTCCTGGAACCATGGCGTCGAAGGCCCTACCGACGACCCGGAAATCAACGCCCTGCGCCTGCGCCAGATGCGTAACTTCTTCGCCACCCTGCTGCTGGCCCAAGGCACGCCGATGATCGTCGCCGGTGACGAGTTCGCCCGCACCCAGCACGGCAATAACAACGCCTATTGCCAGGACAGCGAGATCGGTTGGGTCAACTGGGATCTGGATGACGACGGCAAAGCCCTGCTCAAGTTCGTCAAGCGCTTGATCAAGCTGCGCCTGGCCTATCCGATCCTGCGTCGTGGCCGCTTCCTGGTGGGCGATTACAACGAAGACATCGGCGTGAAAGACGTCACCTGGCTGGCGCCGGATGGCAACGAAATGAGCACCGAGCAATGGCAGGACAGCAATGGTCGTTGCCTGGGCATGTTGATGGATGGCCGCGCTCAGGAAACCGGTATCCGCCGCGCCGGCGCCGACGCTACCTTGTTGCTGGTGGTCAATGCCCACCACGACATGGTCAATTTCCGCCTGCCGCCGGTGCCCGAAGGTGAGTTCTGGACCTGCCTGCTGGACACCAACGACACGACCATCAAGGCTCAGGAGCGCTTTAACTTCGATCACGAGTACGCCGTAACCGGCCGCTCACTGCTGCTGTTCGAATTGCAGCGCGACGACGAGGTGTGAAATGAACTGGCAGGGAAGCCTGGATAGCGGCCGTGCTTATGCCGACACCGAGGCGCTCGGCGCAGCCCTGAGGGCCTTGGTGGCCCAAGGGCTGGACCGGTTGCCGCTACCCGGCGGCGGCCAGACCCTGGAGCGGTTCAGGCGTCTGGCCGATGTGGCCGCGCACGACTTGCGCCTGTGCAAGTTGTTCGAAGGCCACACCGATGCATTGGCGATCATGGCCGAATTCGGCAGCCCCCCGACGCCCCAGGGCAGTACCTGGGGCACATGGGCCGCCGAACCGCCCACGGCCAAGGTGCGTGTACAACACGACGGCCATTGCTTGCGGGTGCACGGGCGTAAAGCCTGGTGCTCCGGCGCGGCGGTGGTCAGTCATGGATTATTGACCGCCTGGGATGAGCAGGACCGCCAGCAATTGGTGGCGGTGCCCATGCAACAACCGGGCGTGTGTGTGACGGATGAAGGCTGGCATGCCGTGGGCATGGCGGCCACCGGCAGTGTCGAGATTGTCTTCGACAATGCCAGCGGCGTCGCCGTAGGGGGCCCTGGCGACTACCTCGCCCGCCCCGGCTTCTGGCAAGGCGGCGTCGGTATCGCGGCGTGTTGGTACGGCGCGGCGCAGCAACTGGTCCAAGTGCTGCAGCAACACTGTGCGCGGCGCGCCGAACCCCATGCTCTCGCGCACCTGGGCGCGGTGGACAGTGCGCTACACGCCGCCGCCTGCGTGTTGCGCGACGCCGCCGAACGCATCGACCGCGCCCCCAAGGCCGATGCCAGGGAGCTGGCCCAACGGGCCCGCGCCTGCATCGAGGACGCCGTCGAGCAGGTGATCCGCCATGTCGGCCGTGCAGTCGGTGCCGGGCCGTATTGCCAGGACCCGCACATGGCCCAATTGATGGCGGATCTACCGGTGTACGTGCGCCAGAGTCATGCCGAACGCGACCTGGCGGCCCTGGGCGAATGGGTCGCCGGTCAATCCAACGAGAGGTGGCAGCTATGAAAGCCAACCCGATCGTCGGCCAGGGCACGCCGTTGCAGCACTGGCAGACGTCACCGCGCCTGGCGGCGTTGCCCTCTATCAGCGTTGAGGAATTGGTCCCGGAAGGCCATCGCGCGGTGATTATCGCGCCCCATCCGGACGACGAAGTGCTGGGGTGCGGCGGGCTGTTGCAGGGCCTGGCGGCGCTGGAGCGGCCGATCCAATTGATCTCGGTGACCGACGGCAGTGCCAGCCACCCTGGCTCGCAACGTTGGCCGGTGGAGCGATTGAGCGTGGTGCGCCCGCAGGAGTCGGCCCAGGCCCTGCATCGCCTGGGGGTGCCGCTGCACAGCCTGAAATGGCTGCGCGCAGGCTTCAGCGACAGCCAAGTAGCAGCGCGGGAGGACGAGTTGGTGGGGTTTATACAGCGCTACCTCAAGCCCACCGACGTGCTATTCACCACGTGGCGCGAAGACGGCCATTGCGATCACGAAGCGGTGGGCCGCGCCAGCGCCAAAGCCGCCGCAGCAGTGGGCGCGCGACTGTACGAGTTGCCGGTATGGACCTGGCACTGGGCAACCGCCGAAGACGCCCTGGTGCCCTGGCACCGCGCGCGCAAAATCCCCCTCACCTGTGCAGCGGTGGCGCGCAAGCGTCACGCCATCCATGCGTTCGCCAGCCAATTGGAGGGTGATCCGCAGATCGGCTTGCCGCCGGTGCTGGCCCCCTATGTGGTGGAACGCTTGCTGCAACCTTTTGAAGTGGTATTCGTATGAGTGTGGCCACCCGGTATTTCGATCAACTGTTCGCCGACAATGATGACCCCTGGGCCTTTCGTCAGCGTTGGTACGAGCGGCGTAAACGCGCCCTGACCCTGGCCTTGCTGACCAAGCCACGCTACGCCTCGATCTTCGAACCTGGCTGTGCCAATGGTGAGCTGAGCGTTGAGCTGGCCGCGCGCGGCGATCGTTTGTTGTGTTGCGACACCGCCGCGGCCGCCGTGGCGCTGGCGCGTACTCGGCTGCTCGGGTTTACCCATGCCCAGGTGCACCAGAGCCGTTTACCGCAAGAGTGGCCGGCGGGCCAATTTGACCTGATCGTGCTCAGCGAACTGTGCTACTACCTGGACGCCGATGACTTGGATCGGGTGATCGAGCGCGCGCTGGCCAGCCTGACTGCCGACGGGCAGATCCTCGCCTGCCATTGGCGCCCGCCCATCGACGGTTGCCCGCAAACCGCCGAGCAGGTGCATGCCATCTTGGACCAACGCCTGGGCATGCCCCGTGTGGCCAGCCACCCAGAACAGGATTTTCTCCTCGACCTGTGGAGCCGCGACGGTACCTCGGTCGCCACCCTTGAGGGCTTGCGATGATCGGCATTCTGATCCCGGTGCATAACGAACAAGCGCTGTTGGCCGATTGCCTGGATGCCGCGTTGATTGCCACGCGGCACCCGGACTTGCTGGGCGAACCCGTGCAGGTGCTGGTCATGCTCGACAGCTGCAGCGACGCCAGCGCCACCATCGCCCAGGCTTACCCCGTGCAGTGCCTGGAGGTACAGGCGCGCAATGTCGGGCATGCCCGTGGCGTCGGCGCGCGGCATTTGTTGAATCAAGGCGCACGCTGGATCGCCTGCACCGACGCCGACAGCCGCGTGGCACCGGACTGGCTGGCCGCGCAGTTGGCGTTGAACGTAGACGCAGTATGCGGCACGGTCACGGTGGATGCCTGGAGCGAGGGTTTCGATCCGGCCGCCCAGATTCGTTATCACCAGGGTTACGAAGCACGGGACGGCCATCGGCATATCCACGGCGCCAACCTTGGGGTAAGCGCCAGTGCTTATGTGCGCGCCGGAGGGTTTGAGCCTTTGGCCTGCCATGAAGACGTACATCTGGTACGCGAACTTGAGCGCTGCGGGGCATCAATCGCGTGGAGCCACCGCCCGCAAGTGATCACCAGTGCACGCCTGGACGCCCGCGCCCGGGGCGGTTTCGGCGATTTTCTGAAGACACTGCTGCCGGTTACCTAAAAAAACCTAAGGCCTCACTGAAAAGCGCCGCAACCTTGTCTATGCTGATGACGCCTTGCTGGTAATTCAGGGTTGGATTGCCAAGCACCCACCACGGCGGAGTCTGTGGTGACAATAAGAGAGTCGTGCCGTCAACGGCTGACGACCGCGCATCAACCGACAAGGATGTGACACCCATGAAGCCTGCCTCTTTGAGCGAAGGCCGTCGCGGCCCTCCGCAAATCTGGAACAGTGCGCCGCAGCTGGCGCAAATTACCCCGGTCGCGCCGTCCACCTTGGTGCCCCCCGGCGCCCGCGTAGTGATCATCGCGCCCCACCCTGGGGACGAAGTTCTTACCTGCGGTGGTTTACTGCAACTGCTCAGCAACCTGGAACACCCGCTGCAACTCATCTCTATGACCGATGGCAGCGCCAGCCACCCCGGCTCCCAAGTGTGGCCGGCTAGCCGCTTGAGCGTGGTGCGGCCTCAGGAAAGCGCTGAAGCCTTGCGCCGCTTGGGCATGCCATTGCACAGCCTGAAGTGGATCCGTGGCGGCTTCAGCGACAACGCCCTGGCCGCCCGTGAACCGCAACTAAGCCAATTTATCGCGCGTTACCTGCACCCTGGCGACGTGGTGTTCACCACTTGGTGCAACGATGGCAACAGCGACCACGACAGCGTCGGGCGCGCTGCGGCCAGAGCCTGCGACCTGGTGGGTGCGCGGTTATATGAGGTGCCCGTCTGGGCCTGGCATTGGCCGGCCGCTGAAAGCGCGATGATCCCCTGGCAACGCGCGCGCAAAGTGCGCCTGAACACCTGGAGCGTGGCGCGCAAACTCCATGCCGCCCATGCCTATGCCAGCCAGCTGGCGGGCGACCCGCAGATTGGCCTGGCACCGATACTGGCGCAGGTGTTGCTGGAGCGGATGCGCGAGCCTTATGAGATTGTGTTTGCCTAGCCAGACACTCGTCTATACCTGTTATTTCTGACAGTGGCGCCTGACGCGATGTGTGACTAAGGTGGGAAAAACTGCACAAGCTCAGATGCAGTCGAGAAAGCCATGCCAACCCCTTGCATTGGCCGGTGTTTTCGAACAGGTAACCCGTATTCCCTGCCTCGTATCGCTGATCCCGTTGTCATGGCATGACCCGCCCCTAGCCTTCAGGCGAATGGGGCAAGCCCCTCTCGAATGAGGACGGATCATGCGCACACGGACACGTTCCTGGCTGTACTTGGGCATTGTCTCAACCTTTGCCCTGATCACCTTGCCCCCGCCTGCTCAGGGCGCCTGCTCGATCAACAACACGGCGGGCGACGATATCTCCACCTGCGACAGCGGCAGCGCGCCGGGCTATACCGATAACGAGGGCAACAACACCCTCAACATCAGCGGCTCGGGTCGACTCACCAGTAACGTGACGTTCGGCGCCAACAACGACTTGGTTGACATTAACGGGCCTACCGCAGGTATCACGGGCAACCTCTCGATGGGTGACGGCAGCAATATCTTCCGCTCCATCCTCGGCGATATCAGCGGCTCGGTCAGCCAGGGCGGGGGCCGGGATATAGCACAGATCAGCGGCGGCAACGTGGGAGGAGCCTTCACTCAGGGCGCCGGCATCGACGATTTTGCAATGAGCGGTGGCACTGTCGCGTCGCTCGCTCAGGGCGACGGATTCGACACGTTCAGCATGAGTGGCGGCACCATCACCGGTGCTTTCGAAGATGGGGATTACGCCTTGATGTCCGGCGGCAGCATCGGCCGCGTCGACATGAAGCTGGATAACAATACGTTCGATATGTCCGGGGGCAGAATCATTGGCAACCTGGTGACAGGTTTCGGCAAAGACCTCATCAAGATTTCGGGTACCGCCTTCGTGGGGGGCAATATCAGCGTCAGCGGCGGCGATGACAGGGTGGAAGTCTCGGGTGGCGACGTCAACGGACGCATACTGATGAGCGCTGGTAATGACACTTTCGAGTGGTCGGGAGGCAATCTGCACTCTTTCGTACTCTTGGCCGATGGCGACGATAAAGCGCTGCTCAAAGGTCTGGTCAACGCACAACTGGCCCCTGCCCAACTGATCGACGGTGGCCTTGGCAATGACACGCTGACCTTGGACAACACCAAGGCCGCCGATCCGGGCTTGTTTCCCAATTGGGAAACCATCCAGTTGGACAATGGCTCGCAGTTGACACTAGGCGGCACGCTCACCTTGGGCGACAGCGCCACAGGCACCGGCAAACTGACAATCGACGGTGCCAGTCAACTGTTGGTGAACACCGGTGTGATCGCGCCGTTCACCGACGGCCAAGCCGTCAATGTCACCAACAGCGGTACCATTGATATGAGCACCGGCAGTTCCAGTACCGCCGACAGCTTGAACATCAAGGGCAATTACACCGGCAATGGGGGGCAGCTCCTGTTGCAAAGCAAACTGGGCGGCGACGGTTCGCCCAGCGACAAACTGGTGGTCAGCCAGGGCACGATGCAGGGCAATACGCTGATCAACGTCACCAACCTGGGCGGCACAGGGGCGGCCTCGTTACAGGATGGCATCCAGGTGGTGCAGGCCCTCAACGGTGCCACCAGCAGCGGTACTGCATTTACACTCGGCAAACCGGTGTCCGCTGGCGCCTTTGATTACTACCTGTTCAAAGGCGGCGTCACGGCGGGCACCTCAGAAAACTATTACCTGCGCTCGACCATCCCACCGGTGCCGATCGACCCGGTGATTATCGGCCCGTTGCCGGGCATCATCCCTGGCGAACCGCCGCTGCCGCCGAACCCCGGAGTCGACCCGCTGCCCATCTACCGCCCCGAAGTGTCGGTTTATGCCGTATTGTTCCCAGCCGTGCAACAGGTCGTTCAGGCCATGCTGGGCACTTATCACGAACGCCTGGGCGACCAGCTTCAGCAACAGCAAACCGGCGCCTTCGCGGCCGGCTGGGGCCGGGTATATGGCCACAGCAGCCGACAAAGCTACACCGGCACCGTCAGCCCAACGCTGGACAGTTCCGTGTCCGGATTCCAGGTGGGCACCGATGTCTACGCCGGCGTCCTCGACAACGGCATGCAGCAGCGGGCCGGCTTTTTCGTCGGCCACAGCACCCTCAAAGGCGACGTCAAAGGCTTCAGTGACGCGCGCAAGGACCAGGACACCGGTAACACCACCTTGCGCGGCGACAGTCTGGGCGTGTACTGGACGCTGATCGGCGCCAACCAGGCATATTTGGATCTGGTGCTGATGGGCACGCGCTTCGACGGCCACAATGAATCGGACCGTGGCGTGAAGATGAAGACCCGCGGCCACGACGTCACCGCCTCCGCCGAAGTCGGTTGGCCGCTGCCGATCAACGACACCTGGATTGCAGAGCCCCAGGCTCAGGTGATCGTCGGCAAGACCAAGCTGGATCGGCAGAACGACGGGGTTTCCGATGTGTCTTTCAACGCCGACACCCGCGTCACCACGCGCCTGGGCGTACGCCTGCGGGGTAAATACCAGGTCAGCGGCATGCCCTTCGAACCCTATGCTCGGGCCAATGTGTGGCACACCAGCGCGGGGCAGAATACCGTCACCTTTGACCACCTGACAGACATCGACACCGAGCAGAAAGCCACCACCCTGGGCCTCAGCGTCGGCGCCAGCCTAAGGGTGGCCAAAGGCATCAGCCTGTACAGCGAGGTCGGTTACAACCGCAATCTGGACAGCAATGCCTTCAATGGGCGCCAAGGCACGCTGGGCCTGCGCATGGAGTTTTGACCGCGCCTTTGTATCGCAGTGTGTATAGGGCCCGCTGCGATACATAACCTTTGACCCGGCGAGCTTCCTGAAACAGGCCAGATACAGCCCCGCGTTCAACTCTGCGCCAGGTATCTATCCCGCCGCAGGAGGCTCACCATGTATACCCCGTCGACCCGTCGCTTCACACGCCACCCCCTGGTCCTGGCCTTGGCGCTGCTGCCTCTGGGCATGGTCAGCCTGGCTCGGGCCGAAATGCCCGAGCTGAACACACCGATGCAAACCACGCCCTCCTCCGCCCTGGGCGCACTTAAGCACATCAGGGCCGGTCTGTTGGACGTGGCCTACGCCGAGGTAGGCCCTGCCAATGGCCCGGCGGTGATCTTGCTGCATGGCTGGCCCTATGACATTGACAGCTATGCGCAGGTGGCGCCGTTGCTCGCGGCCAAGGGTTACCGCGTGCTGATCCCCTACGCGCGAGGTTACGGCGGTACGCGGTTCCTGTCGGACGCCACCCCGCGCAACGGTCAACCGGCGGCGCTGGCCAAGGATGTGATCGACTTCATGGACGCGCTGAAGATCAAACAAGCGGTACTGGGGGGCTATGACTGGGGCGCACGCTCGGCGGATATCGTCTCGGCGCTGTGGCCGGAGCGGGTCAAGGCGCTGGTGTCGGTCAGCGGTTATCTGATCGGCAATCAAGCCGCCGGCCAGAACCCATTACCGCCCACAGCCGAGCGGCAGTGGTGGTATCAGTTCTACTTCGCCACCGAGCGCGGCGCCGCCGGTTACCAGAAGAACACCCACGCTTTCGCCAAGTTGATCTGGCAGACCGCCTCGCCAAAGTGGGCGTTCGACGATGCCACGTTCGACCGCAGCGCCAAGGGCCTGGACAACCCCGATCATGTGGCAATCACCCTGTTCAACTACCGCTGGCGCCTGGGACTGGTACAGGGCGAGGCCCAATACGAGCCGCTGGAACAGCAACTGGCCAAGGCGCCCGCGATCAAGGTGCCCACCATCGCCCTGGAAGGCGACGCCAACGGCGCTCCGCACCCGGCGCCCGAAGACTACGCCAAACGGTTCACCGGCAAGTATCAGTTCCGCCTGATCAACGGCGGCATCGGCCACAACTTGCCGCAGGAAGCGCCAGACGCGTTCGCCAAAGCGGTAATCGACGCGGATCACTTGTGATGAAGCGCCTGTGTATCGCCGCCCTCACCCTGGCCGGCGGCGCCGGCAGCCTGGCATTGGCCGAGGGCGCGGCTTCGCCGATCTACGGGGTCATCATTCCCGACGGCTATCGTCAATGGGAACTGGTGGCGCCGGCCCAGGAAGCCGAACCACTCAACGAACTGCGCGTGGTGCTGGGCAACAGCGCAGCTCTCAGAGCCTACCGTGACGGCAAGCTGCCCTTCCCCGACGGCACCGTGCTGGCCAAGCTTGCGTGGAAGCACACACCGTCACCGGCGTTCAAAAGCGCATCGATTCCCGGCGCGGCGACCACGCTGCAATTTATGGTCAAGGACTCGAAGAAATACGCCGCCACCGGCGGCTGGGGTTTTGGCCGTTTCATCAACGGCCAACCGGCCGATGAGGCACAGCATCAAACCTGCTTCGCGTGTCATCAGGCACTGGTGAAGGACCACGACTATGTGTTCACCCGACTGGCGCCCTGAAGGCGCCAAACCGGGTGATCTCAATCCTCTCAAAACAAGGGCGCGACCACTGCGGTTCGCGCCCTTTCCATCTCGATAGAGGCCAAACGCCACCCACCAACATGTGAAAAATTCGTTAACTAATTCTTCCCTAAGGCTTTTTCCTACAGACCGATTCTGCCAAACTAACGCGAATAGTTCTCAACATATTTCTTATTAGCCACGGACGGCACTCGGGGAGAGTCAGTTTCATGTCTGTGCAATCACACGGCGGCAATGGTTTTTCACTCAGTCTGATGACATTGGCGGTCTGTCTGGCCACCACCCACGCGGCTTACGCCGCCGACGCAGAAGCACCGGCCACCACGCTGGAACTGGGCGCCACGCAAATTTCCGGCGAAGGCCAATTGGGCCAGACCACCGAAGGCACCCAGTCCTACACCACCGGCTCGATGAGTACCGCAACCAAGCTGCCACTGACCTTGCGCGAAACCCCGCAGGCCGTCACCGTGATCACCCGTCAGCGCATGGACGACCAGGCGATGACCAGCATCAACGACGTGGTCAACGCCACGCCTGGTCTGTTCCTGAACTACTCCGACGGCCCTGGTCGGCAGACCTACACCTCCCGGGGCTTCGACATCGATAACCTGATGTATGACGGCATCCCCAGTGGCTACAACGGCGCGTCGGTGGGTGCGCAGCCGAACCTGGCGATGTTCGACCGCGTTGAAGTGGTGCGCGGCGCCACTGGCCTGGTCACTGGCGCGGGCAACCCGTCAGCCGCCATCAACATGATCCGCAAGCGTCCGTTGGATGAGCAGAAAGTTACCCTCACCGGCGCAGCCGGCAGTTGGGACGATTATCGCGGCGAACTCGACGCTTCCAGCCCGCTCAACGACAGCGGCACCCTGCGCGGCCGAGTGGTGACGTCGTACCGCGACGCCAACAGCTTTATCGACAAGGCCGAAAACAGTCACGGCCTGTTTTACGCTGTCACCGAAGCCGACCTGAGCGAAGACACCACCCTGACCTTGGGCTTCTCCAACCAGAAGGACAAAACCAACTACTTCTGGGGCGCCTCGATGATCGGCCAGGACGGCCATCACCTCGACCTGCCGCGCTCCTACAACCCCGGCACCGATTGGGAAAACAAGGATCAGGAAATCAACACGGTCTTCGCCGAACTGCGCCAGCGCCTGGCCAATGACTGGAACCTGCAAGTCAACGCCAACTATGCCGAACAGAACGCTCTGTTTTCCGGCTCGTACCAATCGCGCTGGGTCAACAACTCCCTGGCACGTACGGTGTACCAGGCCAAGTACGACGAAAACCAGGCCGGGGTCGACGCCTTTGTCAGCGGCCCGTTCCAGGCATTCGGGCGCAGCCATGAACTGGTGGTCGGCGCGAGCAAGCGCATCTACGACATGACCACCCACAACTACAGCCCCTACGACCTCAACTGGCCACTCACCGCAGGCAAGCCGGATTTCGTCCACACCAACAACCAGCGCGAAGTCACCACCCAGGACAGCGTTTACGTCACCACGCGCCTGAGCCTGGCCGACCCGTTGAAGTTGATCCTTGGCGGGCGCCTGGACTGGTACGACTACGATAACCGCGATGGCGACGGCGACTTCCACGTCACCCGTAACCTCACGCGCTACGCCGGCCTGATCTACGAGCTGGACGATCACCACTCGGTGTACGTCAGCTATAGCGACATCTTCACCCCGCAAAAAGAAAAGGACACCGGCGCCGCGCCGCTCAAGCCCATTGTCGGCAAGAACTATGAGGTCGGCATCAAGGGCGAATACCTGGGCGGCGCGCTGAACGCTAGCGTTGCGCTGTTCCGCATCGACCAGGAAAACCGCGGCGTGCAGGTGGTGGTGCCGAACTGCCCGCAGGCCTCATGCTACGAAGCCTCCGGCGAGATCCGCAGCCAGGGTATCGACTTCGAACTGCAAGGCGCATTGACCGAAAACTGGCAGGTCGGCGGTGGCTACACCTACGCACGCACCCACACCATCAAGGACGACGCCAAGCCGCAGTCGGTCAACAAACAGTTCGACACCGACGTCCCGGAACACCTGTTCAAGCTGACCACCCGCTACAACTTCCAGGGTCCGCTGGAAAAACTGCGGGTGGGCGGCAACATCTCCTGGCAGAGCCGCCTGTACAACGATATCCCGTTGGCCAACGGCAGCACCTATCGCCTGCAACAAGGCGCCTACGCCGTCACCGACTTGATGGCCGGCTACAAGGTCAACGACCACCTCGACCTGCAGGTCAACGCCAACAACATCTTCGACCGGCGCTACTACTCCACCATCGCCAACTCCGCGAGCTACGGCGGCGATGCCTACGGCAACCCGCGCAACATGATGCTGACGGCCAAGTACAGTTTCTGAGGCTCCAGGCAACACGCGTCGGCGGGCACCCCCGCCGGCGCTAGCGCTGACGGCGGCAACGCATCAGCGTTGCCCGCACCACCAGCTTGTGAAACGGGCGAATCAGCAGAATGTAGATACGCCCCAGCCGGTTGTGGGTGTGTACCGCCGTCGTGGCGATCAGCACTTCACCGCGCTCGTCGCGTCGTCGAAGCAGCGAAAGACGAAAATCCAGGTGGCTGTCATTTTCCCCCAGCACCATCTCGTCAGCGGTCTGCTCCAGCACCGGGAAAAAGTCGATATGGGCTTTATCCGAATGGGCGCGACGCACCTCGCCGGAGGTCCGCACGCCCAACGGCCCCATCACACCATCGCGGATCGAGATTAGCACCTTGAACCACACAGGCGGCTAACCCAAGGCGCGTACGACGAGGTCATTGATGGAGACGTCAGCCGCGTCGATAGGCACGACAAAACTATCAAGCAACTGCGCGTTCGCGTACCAGTCACGGATCAGGCTTTCTGGCGGTGGATCGATAGGCCGGGCAAGCAAGGTCATGTGAGGGGTTTCCCTGAATGAATGCAGCTGAGTCGTGAGCGTGGTCGGCAGTCCGGGCGCCATCGGGGG
Organism: Pseudomonas rhodesiae; assembly: GCF_013285305.1. Classification (NCBI taxonomy): domain Bacteria; kingdom Pseudomonadati; phylum Pseudomonadota; class Gammaproteobacteria; order Pseudomonadales; family Pseudomonadaceae; genus Pseudomonas; species Pseudomonas rhodesiae. The sequence continues at coordinate 3,238,122 of NZ_CP054205.1, forward strand.
CAAGCCCCCTCCCACATTCAAAACATTATCGATCGACCTGCTTGGCGTCGATAAACGGCACCGTACTGTTTGGCAGCATGGTGGTCGGCAGTACGCCATTCCAGCGCTCGGCCTTGGTCAGCTCGATCAGGTTCTGGTTGCTGGCCAGGGCCTTGGCGCGGGCCTGGATCGCGTCGGCTTCGGCGTTGCCGCGCAAGCGCGTGGACTCAGCATCCGCCTTGGCCTGGGCCAATTGCGAGTCGGCCTCGGCTTGGGCCTGGGTCACCCGGATCTGCGCCTGCACCTGCTCGGTCTGCAGCATTTGCTCGCGGGTTTTGACTTCCACTTCGGCTTTCATGCGCAAGGCAATCGAACGTTCGTAGTCATCGCTGAAGTCGATGTTCTCGATCTGTACGCTGTCGATCACCACTGGCCCGACCACCGAATCGCGGATGGCCTTGGTCACATCTGCGACAAATTTGCCGCGATTCTGCACCGCCGACACTGCGTTGTACTGGCCAAACACGTTTTCCACCTGGGTCGGCACCTGACGGGCGATCAGGCGGTCACGCACGCCATCCAAGTCCTTGTAACTGGTGTACACCTTGGCGACATCGCTGGTAGGGATGTGCCAGGACACCGAGACCTGCAACTTGGCGGTCTGCTGGTCCTTGCTGTACGCCTGGAGGTTGGCGTACTGGGTAGCCTGGCTTTGAATGCTGATAAACCGCACCGACTCAATGAACGGCAGCTTGAACGACAGGCCCGGCTCCACCACGCCTATCATCGCGCCGTTACGCAACAGCACACCCCGCTCGGTCTCATCGACCGTGAACCAACTGGTGGCCAGAGACACCACCACGACCAACCCCACCGCTGCAGCGGCATAAGTAACCATTTTATTGTTCATCGAAACGTCGCGTCCCTTCGTTAAATTGGCGGCACGATACCCTGAACCGCGCCCCAAGTGGGGTGATAACCAGGCAAATTTGCAGTACTGATAGCAGCGTCACAGTCCTGAAACTGCGCGTAGTGCTTGCCCCAAGCCCGCGTTATTCCGTCATCGACGGACGGCCTATTGAAATACCCCGCTAGAAATACATGTCCGCACCAGGAGCCGATCAATGATTCGCAAAGCACTGCCCTCTGACGCTCGGGCCATTGCCCAGGTGCATATCAACAGTTGGCAGCACGCCTATCGTGACCTGATGCCTGCCCACTACTTGGATTCACTGGACGCAACCCTGGCTCATCGCGAATCCAACTGGCGGCGCGCGCTTGAGTTGGGAGAATCGAGCGTATGGGTGGCGCAACTGCACGAGCAGGTTGTAGGTTGGATCTGCGTGGGCGCCAGCCGTGACGAAGATTGTGTCGGGGGCAATGTGGGTGAGGTCGAAGCCCTTTACGTCGCCGCCGGCCATTGGCACACCGGCGTCGGGCTGGCCTTGTGGAACGCCGGTGTGCGAGCGCTGAAGGCGCAGGGGTTTGAGCGCCTGACACTTTGGGTCCTGAGCGGTAACGAACGGGCTCGGCGCTTTTATCGCCGGGTGGGCTGTATAGAGGAAATCGGCAGCCAGCGTCCGCTTGAGCGCGGTGGCGTCAAGCTGGGAGAGGTAAGGTACGGCTTGCAGTTACCCACCTGAAAGGTCTTCAAACAATTGTCGGGCCGGCCCACCTGCCCTTATCCTCAACGCTGCCCGCTCACCTGCACCTGGAGCCGCCATGGACCTCGCCACCCTCGCCCTCTTCATCCCCGCCTGCTTTGCGCTGAACATGGCGCCCGGCCCGAACAACCTGCTGTCGGTCAGCAACTCGACCCGCTACGGCTATCGCACCTCATGCCTGGCTGGCGTCGGCCGCCTGCTGGCATTCGCCGCGATGATCGCGCTGGCCTCTGCGGGCTTGGCAGTGGTGCTGCAAACCTCGGAGCTGTTGTTCTACGGGATCAAGATTCTCGGCGCGGCGTATCTGTTCTATCTGGCGTTTCAGCTATGGCGCGCCAATCCCGAAGCGCCAGTAGACTCAGCAACCACCAAAGTCGGTACGTGGGCGTTGGCGCGTCAGGAATTTCTGGTTGCGGCGGGCAACCCCAAAGCCATCCTGATTTTCACCGCCTTCCTCCCGCAATTTGTAGTGCCCAACCAGCCTATTACAGCGCAGTTTGCCGTGCTCGGAGCGCTGTTCCTGGGACTGGAATGGATTGCCATCTGCCTCTACGCCTATATGGGCCTGCATCTGCGTCGCTGGTTTGCCGAGCCACGGGGCAAACGGCTGTTCAATCGCTGTTGCGCGGGGTTGTTGTCGGCGGCGGCATCCGTGCTGCTGATGGCCCGCAGGGCTTGAAGTACGTGGTCTAGACTATCTCCACCCCTTCACTGTGGAGAACGAGCATGCCCAGCAAAAACACCCTCTGCCTCTGGTACAACGGCACGGCCGAAGAGGCGGCGCGCTTTTACGCCAAGACTTTTCCAAACAGCAGCGTAGACGCCATACACAAAGCACCGGGCGACTACCCGTCGGGCAAGCAAGGCGATGTGCTGACGGTAGAGTTCACCGTGATGGGCCTCCCGTGCCTGGGGCTGAACGGCGGGCCGATATTTCCTCAAACCGAGGCATTTTCGTTCCAGGTGGCCACGGATGATCAGGCCGAGACCGATCGCTATTGGCACGCGATCATCGACAACGGCGGTCAGGCCAGTGCCTGCGGATGGTGCAAGGATAAGTGGGGAGTGTCGTGGCAGATCACACCGCGGGCGTTGACCCAGGCGATCGCCCACCCCGACGCGGCCACCGCCAAGCGTGCCTTTGACGCGATGATGGGCATGGGCAAGATCGACATTGCTGCCATCGAAGCGGCCGTGAAAAAAACCTAAAGATTCACCCCCGGCGGCCGTCACCCTGGCATCCCCGAATGGACTCAATGAGGTTCTTGTGCGCGTTTTGACTTCTGTGTTGCTGGCCGGTGGCATCGCCACCCTGTCCGGTTGTGCCACCCAGTCCGGCAAAGTCGAGCAGATGCTCGCCGACACCCTGGCTCAACCATTGGTGGAGAACAGCATCGTGCGCGAAGGCGACTTGCTCAGCTTCGAGCTGCTGATGCCCGACGCTACCGGCGGCGTGCGGCGTACCATGCAGTTCGAAGCGGCGTGCTCGTCCAAGCAATTGCACCTGCTGTACCTCGATGGTTCCCAACGCGTGTACCCGCTCAAAGCCGGGCGCTATACCGAGGCGCGCAAGCTGTCTGACACGCTGTATGCCACCTTGGCCGCCAACCAGACATTTATCCGCGCCTGTGCTGAAACGCCCAAGCCCGACTGGCGCCTGGTCAGCAAAGATGCGCGCGATAACTGGGTACTGCTCGACGCCGCCAGCGTCACGACTGTGCAGGGTGAAACCCGTTTCTGGGCCGCTTTCGATAACCCGACGGTGCTCAATGACCTGCCCTACGACGCACCTTATGCGCAAAAACGCGAGCACTTTGCGGTGTCTTGCGCCAATGGCACATACAAGGAGCTGGCCGGCTACGATCTGGACGTGCGCAACCGCGTGAGCGATGGCCGGGTCGACAGCTTCCCCACGCCACAGCCTATCGCCGGCGGCGACGCCGACTATGCGCGGCTGTTCAATACCGTGTGTGTCACCCCCGAGAAAATCGCCACGCTGGAACCCTTCAAGCCGCGCCTGAAAGCACCGGCGATCATCGCCCTGTCGTCGGTGCATCCCCAGGTACTGGCCGCGCTTGCGCCCTTCAACCAGGACAAGCCGGCGCGTACCTTGAAGTACGTGCACTTTACCGGCACATCGACTCTCAAAGGCAAGACGTCCAACAGCACCAGCGAGCACTTCATCAGCCAGGACAAGGCCAGTGGTCAACTGCAGATCGTCCATCGCGGCGAAGGCTATGAGTCCCAGTCGGTGAGCTGGCGCAACCTGGTCTCGCTGGTGTCGAAGACAACCTACGGCGGCACCGGCATGGCGGAAAGCTCGACCTTGACGCAGTTGAGCTTGACCGGCAATTGGCAGGCCCTGCCGGTCGGCGAAACCGTGGTCTACCAGACCACCCGCTCGACACTCAACAGCCTGGTGGGCAGCTATAACAAGGTGCAGATCAACCGCTGCGTCGTCGAACGCGAATTGCCGGCCCGCGAACTCAACCCCAACCTGCTGGGGAATGCCAAGGCCTTGGCATGCCGCACCGATGACGATAAGTACAACCGCGTCGAACATGTGTACTACCTGAATGATTACGCCTACTTCTACGAATCGAGCACGGATAAGAACGAGTTTTTCTACGCCGATACACGCATCGATAAGTTCGAATAACAGGTAACACTTCAGCGCCTGCCTTTGGGGCCGCTGCGCAGCCCAGCGCAAGCAAGCTTGCTCACCACAGGGAAGCGCGGTGCCAGCAATCTTTGCTGAGCGGTTTCTTGTGCTGACTGGGTTCTTTTGCCGAGCAGGACTTCTGTGGTGAACAGACCTTTTGTGGTAAGCAGGACTTCTGTGGTGAGCGGGCTTGCCCCGCGCTGGGCTGCGCAGCAGCCCTCTCCCACCCACCGCGTCCTTTCAGGTCAAACCCACCGCCTGGTTTTGGGGCCGCTGCGCAGCCCAGCGCAAGCAAGCTTGCTCATACATGGACGCCCCCAGTATGCCAAGCACTCAATTCGTGAAAACACAGACGGGATAAGGTTGCAGCCATACATCCGGACTTTAAGTGAGGCGGTGCCTCTGTCCCTGATGGAATTCGCTGATCGGGCTCTTATCACCACAACGCGCTCGAAGCGCTGTGAGCAGGGCAGAGTTACCCGATCCCGGTCCTACCTGTCTTGCCATCACGTCATGATCGCCTGAGCAACCTTGGAAGTACTCCTTCTAACGCATCACTTTTTCATTTCACCGGGCCGGCTACGCCACCGTTACGTCGGGGGTGTAGTCGGGTCGGAACTTGGTGCCATGGGCCAATAATGCCCAGGCTATCCGGGCCGTTTTATTAGCCTGTGCAACGACAGCAACGTTGGTGTGACGACGAGCCAATAACCCCTTCAGCCAATCCGCCGAAGGATCTGTCTTGCTCTCCACCACTCGAACCATCGAGCGTGCGCCATGAATCAGCAAGGTGCGTAAATAACCATCGCCCCGTTTACTGATCCCCAACAACGTGGGCTTGCCTCCGCTGGAGTGTTGTCGCGGCACTAACCCCAACCATGCCGCCATTTGCCGACCGTTACTGAAGTTTTTCGCGTCACCCACTGACGCCACTAGCGCGGTTGCAGTGAGCGGGCCAACGCCTGGGATTTCTGCCAGGCGGCAGCTGCCTTCATTGCTGCGATGCCATTGTTGAATCTCTCGTTCCAACTCGACGACCTGTCGATCCAGCTCTTTGAAATGCTCCATCAAGCGCTGCATCAGTTGGCGTAACGATCCAGGAAGAGCGTTTTCATGATCTTCCAAAATATCCGGCAAACGCTCGACGATATGTCGAATGCCCTGAGGCAAGACCACGCCAAATTCTCCAAGGAGCCCACGAATCGAATTAGCTTGTGCCGTTCTGGCCTTTACAAACCCTTGCCGTGCGCAATGCACCGCCAAAATAGCTTGCTGCTCTACCGTCTTGATCGGCACAAAGCGCATGTTGGGCCGAGTAACGGCTTCACAGATCGCTTCTGCGTCAGCTACATCGTTTTTGTTCGACTTCACGTAGGGCTTCACAAATTGCGGAGCCATTAACTTGACCGTATGACCAAGTGCCTGCAGTTTTCTTGCCCAATAGTGGGCTCCGCCACATGCCTCCATGCCCACTAGGCAGGGCTCCAGGTTGGCAAAAAAAGGGACAACCTGCTCACGTTTAAGCTGCTTCCTTAGCGCTGTTTTTCCTTGTTGATCGATCGCGTGAAGTTGAAACACGTTTTTTGCCAAGTCAACCGAAACAGTCGTAAGCTGCATGAGGACGCTCCCTTCCGCTAAGTGTGGGTAACACTTTAACTTTGGCACATAGATGCCGTTAGGAAGGGGGCGTCCATTCCATTACCACAGGGTGGCGCGGTACCACCAATCTTTATGCTGACCACAGGGAAGCGCGGTGCCACCTATCTTTATGCTGACCACAAGGAATCGGGGCAAGACACACTCATTGCGGCGCGCCTGCTTTCTTTGGTGAGCAAACTGCGCAAAAGGCTTATCGGATGGACACCGCCGCTCGCGCGCTATGCAGTTTTTTATAGCTGTCGATCAGGCGCAAATGCCGGTCCAGCCCTTCGAGCTTCATGCTGGTCGGGGTCAGGCCATGGAAGCGCACGCTGCCGTTGACCGAGCCGATCACGGCGTCCATGCGTTCGTCGCCGAACATGCGCCGGAAGTTAACTTCGTAGTCCGCCAGTTCCAGATCGTCGTCCAGTTCCATCTCCAGCACGGCGTTGAGCGCCTGGTAGAACAACCCGCGCTCGGCGGTGTTGTCGTTGTATTGCAGGAACATCTCCACGCACTCCTTGGCCTCTTCGTATTGGCGCAAGGCGAGGAAGATCAGCAGTTTCAGTTCCAGGATGGTCAGTTGGCCCCACGCGGTGTTGTCGTCGAACTCAATGCCGATCAGGGTAGTGATGTCGGTGTAATCGTCCAATTCGCTTTCGATCAAGCGCTCAACCAACGCCTCAAGTTCTGCGTCGTCCAAGCGGTGCAGGTTGAGGATATCGGCGCGGAAAAACAGGGCCTTGTTGGTGTTGTCCCAGATCAGATCTTCCACCGGATAGATTTCCGAATAGTCCGGTACCAGAATCCGACAGGCCGTGGCGCCGAGGTGTTCGTACACCGCCATGTAGGACTCTTTACCCATGTTGTCGAGAATGCCGAACAGCGTCGCGGCCTCCTCGGCGTTGGAATTTTCACCCTGGCCGGAGAAGTCCCATTCGACAAACTCGTAATCCGACTGCGCACTGAAGAAGCGCCACGACACCACGCCGCTGGAGTCGATAAAGTGTTCGACGAAGTTGTTTGGTTCGGTCACTGCCTGGCCTTCGAAGGTCGGCTGCGGCAGGTCGTTCAGGCCTTCGAAACTGCGGCCTTGCAGCAGTTCGGTGAGGCTGCGCTCCAGCGCCACTTCCAGACTCGGGTGTGCGCCGAACGAAGCGAACACGCCGCCGGTGCGTGGGTTCATCAGGGTCACGCACATCACCGGGAACTCACCGCCCAAGGACGCGTCTTTGACCAGCACCGGAAAACCCTGGGCCTCCAAACCCTGAATACCCGCCAGGATGTTCGGGTACTTGGCCAGCACCTCGGCAGGCACGTCCGGCAGGGCGAATTCGCCTTCGATGATTTCGCGCTTCACCGCCCGCTCGAAGATCTCCGACAGGCACTGCACCTGGGCTTCGGCCAAGGTGTTACCAGCGCTCATGCCGTTACTGAGGTAGAGGTTTTCAATCAGGTTGGACGGGAAATACACCACCTCATCATCGGAGCGACGCACGAACGGCAGCGATACGATGCCGCGCGCCTCGTTGCCGGAGTTGGTGTCGAACAGGTGCGAGCCACGCAGTTCGCCATCGCGGTTGTAGACCTTCAGGCAATAGGCGTCGAGGATTTCCGGCGGCAGTTCATCGTTCGGGCCGGGCTGGAACCAGCGCTCATCGGGGTAATGCACGAACGCCGCGTTGGCCAGCTCTTCGCCCCAGAACTGGTCGTTATAGAAGAAGTTGCAGTTGAGCCGCTCGATGAACTCGCCCAGGGCCGATGCCAGAGCGCTCTCTTTGGTCGCGCCCTTGCCGTTGGTGAAGCACATCGGCGAGTGAGCATCGCGGATATGCAGCGACCACACGTTCGGCACGATATTGCGCCACGACGCGATTTCAATCTTCATGCCCAGGTCAGCCAGGATGCCGGACATATTGGCGATGGTCTGTTCCAGCGGCAGGTCCTTACCGGCGATATAGGTACCGCCGTCGGACAACGCGCTGGGCATCAACAAGGCCTGGGCGTCGGCGTCGAGGTTGTCTACTTCTTCGATCACGAATTGCGGCCCGGCCTGCACCACTTTCTTCACGGTGCAACGGTCAATGGAACGCAGGATGCCTTGACGGTCCTTATCGGAGATGTCCGCCGGCAACTCGACCTGAATCTTGAAAATCTGGTTGTAGCGGTTTTCCGGGTCGACGATGTTGTTCTGCGACAAGCGGATATTTTCGGTGGGGATATTGCGCGTCTGGCAGTACAGCTTCACGAAGTACGCCGCACATAGCGCCGACGACGCCAGGAAATAATCGAAGGGGCCCGGGGCCGAGCCATCGCCTTTGTAGCGAATGGGCTGGTCGGCAATCACCGTGAAGTCATCGAACTTGGCTTCAAGCCGGAGGTTGTCGAGAAAGTTGACCTTAATTTCCATGCGGGCACACCAGAATAACGGGCTAAACAAAAATGGCCGCCATTATGGGGTTTTTCCTCGGGAAGTTTCAGGCTTTTGACCAGCGGCGGATCAATTGCCAAATGAATATTAACTTTTTGTGACTTGCCGCCGATGGAGTGGGCGCAACCAGGGAGTAGTCCGAATGCGCAACAATCAGCCCGTAACACAACGCGAGATTTCCCTCGCGCCGCAGCAGAAACTCATCTCCGCCACCGATGTGCAGGGCATGATCACTTACTGCAACGATGCCTTTGTCGAAATCAGCGGCTTTGAACGTGACGATCTGATCGGTGCGCCCCAGAACATCGTGCGTCACCCCGACGTACCGCCGGCCGTATTCGCGCACATGTGGAGCGCGCTCAAACAGGGCTTGCCCTGGATGGGCATCGTCAAGAACCGCTCGAAGAACGGCGACCATTATTGGGTCAACGCCTACGTCACACCGATATTCGACGGCAGCCGGGTGGTCGGTTTCGAGTCGGTGCGGGTCAAGCCCACTGCCGATGAAATCCGCCGCGCCCAGGCCCTCTATCAACGGATCAGCCAAGGCAAAACCGCTGTACCGCGCCAGGACGCCTGGCTGCCCCATCTATTGAGCTGCGTGCCCTATATGGCCAGCGGTATTGCCGGCAGCCTGGCCGGGTTGTTTCTCAGTGCGCCAGTGGCGGTCGCGGTCGCCGTGACGGTGGCGGTGCCCATCGGCCTGCTTTGTTCGAGCGCCCGCCATGGCAGCACCTTGCGCCTGCTGCAAGGGGTCGAGCCGTCCACCTCGGATGCGTTGATCGCGCAGATGTACAGCGACGCTCGCGGCCCGCAGGCACGTTTGGAAACCGCCTTCCAGAGCCAGAACGCACGCCTGAAAACGTGCCTCACCCGCTTGCAGGACAGTGCCGAACAACTCAGCACCCTGGCCGGTCAGTCCGACCAACTGGCTTCCGCCAGCTCCCGGGGCCTGGACCGTCAGCGCGTGGAGACCGAACAGGTCTCGGCCGCCGTCAATCAGATGGCCGCCACCACCCAGGAGGTCGCCAGCCATGTGCAACGCACCGCCGACGCTACCCAGCAAGCCAACGTATTGACCGGCCGTGGCCGCGACGTGGCGCGCGATACTCGCCAGGCCATTGAGCGTTTGTCGGCGGTGGTCGGCGAGACCGGCGTCACCGTGGCGCAACTGGCCCGCGACAGCGATGAAATCGGCAGCGTGGTCGATGTGATCAAAGGCATCGCCGACCAGACCAACCTGCTGGCCCTCAACGCCGCCATCGAAGCAGCCCGCGCCGGTGAACAGGGGCGCGGCTTTGCCGTAGTGGCCGACGAAGTCCGTCAGCTGGCCCAGCGCACCACGCAATCGACCACTCAGATCCATGGGCTGATCACGCAGTTGCAGGCGTCCTCCAACAACGCCGTGCAAAGCATGCAGAACGGCCAGCGCCAAGCCCAGGAAGGCGTGGCGTGGGTGCTGGAGGCCGACCAGGCATTGGTAGGCATCAGTGAAGCGGTGTCCCATATCACCGACATGACCACCCAGATCGCCGCCGCCACCGAGGAGCAAAGCGCGGTGGCCGAAGAGATCAGCCGCAATATCACCACCATTGCCGAGCTGGCCGATCAGACCTCGGTGCAGGCCCGTCAATCGACAACCCTGAGCAAGGAGCTGACCGACACCGCGTCGACTCAGTACGCGTTGGTTGAGCGGTTCAATCGCTAGGCCAAACCTGCAGCGGTGCGCGGGGATGCATCCAAGGCAGCGTCAAGGCTGCCGGCGATACATCCCCGTCAGGTAGTCGGGGAAGTCCGGCTCCGCGTTGTGCTTGATCACCGCAAAATCTTTTACCAACTGAATGTGGTACGGGCCAGTGCCTTTGGCGGCCAGGGGTGCGCGCACGATGATCAGGTTGTCGGTTTCCATCGGCACACGCTGTTGCGTGGTGACAATGGGTTTGCCGGTGCCGGTGTCGTTGAGGGTCACGCTGAATTCAGCCACTTCCCGGCCTTGGGCGTCGCGCTGCGGCAGGATCTTCAGGTCGAGGTCACCGTCGCGACCCAGGTAGTCGTCGCGCATCTGATAGTGGCCGCTGCGTTGGTCGCGGGCCACGTCGCCGTACTTGGCGTACTCCGGCTCGCGGTCCACGGCGTGCAGTTGCACCGTCAACTCAGACGCGCCCTTCTTGCCGCTGCTGACCCAGGCACCGCTGTAATCGAACGGTTCGACGCCAGCGCGGGTGATCTGCCAGGTGCCGGTCTGATGCCCATCCTCGGTCGATTCGTGCAGGTAAACGAAGGGTTTGTCGTCGTAGTCGCCCATCGACCCCACCAGTTTGATCGGCTTGCCACTGCCACTTTTGGTGTAGCGCACTTCGCCGATCAGTACCTCGCCTTGCTGCTGATACCAGAGCTGCACCGGGATCTTGCCGTTGAGGGTGCCGGCGAGCATCTGTGGGTCTTCGTTGACCGGCCCTTCCAGTCGAGGGGTTTCGTGCCATTGGCCGTCCTTCCATTCGCCAGTGGTGCGCAGCATGTAGCCCTTGGGCATGCTGGTGTCGTCATCGTCGCTGGCGGGGACTTCTTGTTGCGTATAGGCGCTGAGTCGCACCAGCTCGCCGTTGCGCATTTGCCAACGGCTGGCGCGGGTCCAGCAGCAGCCACGGTCGGTCTGCGAATGGATGATGCCGTCCTTAGGGGTGACCGAGAACATGCCGCCGGAGGTTTCGTTAGCCAGGTCCGTGAGGGGGCGGTTGAGCACCCAGCGCGGTTGCTGGGGGTCTTGCAGGTACACATCGTAGTTCGACTGAAAGCCTGCATCGGCGCCGTCGCCGTTGCGAATCGCCAGGTCCTGGCGGCCGTCCAGGTCAATATCGGCGAAATACACCACGCCGTCTTCGCCGACCAGGCGCCAGTCCAGGGTCTTGCCGTTGATATCGAGCGGCACTCCGGCGGCGGGTGTGGAAAACTGCTGGAGGATCGCCAGGGAGGTTTTGTCGCGCAGCGTGATCAGCGCCGGCGCCAGTTGCTGCAAGTCCTGCGGCACATCCGGGAACAGCACTTCGACAAGAAACTGGCCGCTGGGGTCATTCAGCGAAAACGAGCGGGGTTCGGCCATGGCCGTGGCCGCGAACATCGTAGAGACAAGCACTGCGCTGACGAGCGAACGCATGTAAAGCATCCTTGCTGAAATCCGGGGGCCGCAGTGTAAAGGCAAACCGTGAACAAATCGCTGTTGATGCGCGCGGGTGCGCTGCTATGTTGCGTGCTTCTGACGCGAAGGGGATGCCATGGAACCGTTAGCCGACAACAAGTCCGACACAGATAAAACTGTGGGAGGGGGCTTGCCCCCGATGGCGGCGTGTCAGCTGGCTTATCCATTACTGAGCCAGCCTGATCGGGGGCAAGCCCCCTCCCACATTGGGCTCTATGCTGTCTGGGCTCATTGTGTTTCAAAGGCTAGGTTCAGCAGTCCAGCTCCGCCCCCCCCGACACCAAGCCCGGCACAGATAAAAACTGTGGGAGGGGGCTTGCCCCCGATGGCGGCGTGTCAGCTGGCTTATCCATTACTGAGCCAGCCTGATCGGGGGCAAGCCCCCTCCCACATTTGGCTCTGTGCTGTCTGGGCTCATTGTGTTTCAAAGGCTAGGTTCAGCAGTCCAGCTCCGCCCCCCCCGACACCAAGCCCGGCACAGATAAAAACTGTGGGAGGGGGCTTGCCCCCGATGGCGGCGTGTCAGCTGGCTTATCCATTACTGAGCCAGCCTGATCGGGGGCAAGCCCCCTCCCACATTTGGCTCTGTGCTGTCTGGGCTCATTGTGTTTCAAAGGCTAGGTTCAGCAGTCCAGCTCCGCCCCCCCGACACCAAGCCCGGCACAGATAAAAACTGTGGGAGGGGGCTTGCCCCCGATGGCGGCGTGTCAGCTGGCTTATCCATTACTGAGCCAGCCTGATCGGGGGCAAGCCCCCTCCCACATTGGGCTCTGTGCTGTCTGGGCTCATTGTGTTTCAAGGGCTAGGTTCAGCAGTCCAGCTCCGCCCCCCCCCGACACCAAGCCCGGCACAGATAAAAACTGTGGGAGGGGGCTTGCCCCCGATGGCGGCGTGTCAGCTGGCTTATCCATTACTGAGCCAGCCTGATCGGGGGCAAGCCCCCTCCCACATTGGGCTCCGTGCTGTCTGGGCTCATTGCGTTTCAAAGGCTAGGTTTGCAGCAGTCCAGCTCCGCCCGGCACCAAGCCAGATGCATATAAAAACTGTGGGAGGGGGCTTGCCCCCGATGGCGGCGTGTCAGCTGGCTTATCCATTACTGAGCCACCTTGATCGGGGGCAGGCCCCCTCCCACCTTGGGCTCTGTGTAGGTCAGGATTCAGCAAGACACTTGCACCTCCACCACCCCACCCTTCAACCGCGCCGGCCATACCCGCAGGCGTTGGTGCGGGGTTTCCAGGCACTGGCCGTCCTGCAAGCGGTAATGCTGTTTGTAGATCGGCGCGGCCACCACCAGCTCGCCCTTGATGTTGCCCACCAGGCCACGGCCGATCACGTTGGCGCCGGACTCCGGGTCGTGGTTGTCGATGGCGTAGAGCGTCTGCGCTTCGGCGTCAGGCAGGTAGAACAGCGCGACTTGCGCGCCATCAAGCCACACCACCACGCCGGAATTGCGCACCAGATCGCCCTCATTGCAGACGTTTTTCCAAGTGGCAAGTGTGCGTTGGGTATTGGACTGGCTCATCATGCAAGTTCCTCGGTAACAGCAATCAGGTTGAGTTCGGCGGTCATGATCGGACGGCGCTGGCCGCGCTCCTGGACGAAGTGGATGTCCGGGTCTGGGCGCTTGTCGTTGACGAAGGTGCGGAAGCGTTTGAGTTTTTCCGGGTCCTTGAGGGCGTTGGCCCATTCGCATTCATAGCGGTCGACCACCAGTTGCATCTGCGCCTCCAGCTCGGCGCCCAAACCCAGGCTGTCGTGCAGGATCACGTCCTTGAGGAAATCCAGCCCGCCTTCCAGGCTTTCGCGCCAGACCGAAGTGCGTTGCAACTTGTCGGCGGTGCGGATGTAGAACATCAGGAAACGGTCGATGTAGCGGATCAGCGTGGCGTCGTCGAGGTCGGTGGCGAACAGTTCGGCATGGCGCGGGCGCATGCCGCCGTTGCCGGCGATGTAGAGGTTCCAGCCCTTCTCGGTGGCGATCACGCCCACGTCCTTGCTCTGGGCTTCGGCGCATTCGCGGGTGCAGCCGGACACCGCGAACTTGAGCTTGTGCGGCGAGCGCAGGCCCTTGTAGCGGTCCTCGATCAGCAGCGCCATTTTCACGCTGTCTTGTACGCCGTAACGGCACCAGGTGCTGCCGACGCAGGATTTGACCGTACGCGTGGACTTGCCATACGCATGCCCCGTCTCGAAACCGGCGGCGATCAGCTCGCCCCAGATATCCGGCAGTTCGTGCAGTTGCGCGCCGAACAGGTCGATGCGCTGGCCACCGGTGATCTTGGTATAGAGGTTGTATTTCTTCGCCACCTCGCCGATCACGATCAGCTTCTCAGCAGTGATCTCGCCCCCCGGAATCCGTGGCACCACCGAGTAGGTGCCGTTCTTCTGCATATTGGCCATGAACGTGTCGTTGGTGTCCTGCAACGGCACCAGCGACGGGTCCATGATCGGCTGGTTCCAGCACGATGCCAGGATCGAGCCCACCGCCGGTTTGCACACATCGCAACCGGTGTGGCCACGGCCATGTTTGGCCAGCAGTTCGTCGAACGTGATCACCCCCTCCACGCGCACCAGGGCGTACAACTCCTGGCGGGTATAGGCGAAGTGTTCGCACAGACTCTTGTCGACACTGACGCCACGGGCCACCAGCTCATGTTCGAACACCTGCTTAAGCAGCCCGGCGCAGCCACCGCAGCCGGTGCAGGCTTTGGTCTGCGCCTTGAGCACGCCGAGGTCGCCGCAGCCGCCATCGATGGCCGCACAGATCGCGCCTTTGGTGACGTTGTGGCAGGAACACACCGTGGCCGATTCCGGCAACGCGCCAGGGCCGAGGGTCGGTGCACCGGCCGACGACGGCAGGATCAGGCTGGCGGGCTCGGCCGGCAAGGCGATGCCGTTCTGCAGATATTGCAGCAGCGTGTCGTAGTAGCTGTTGTCGCCGACCAACACCGCGCCGATTACCTGCTTGCCGGCCGCGTCCACCACCAGGCGGCGGTAGCTGGCGGTGGCCTCGTCGATAAACTGATAGCTGCGCGCGCCCGGTGTGTGGGCGTGGGCATCACCGATGGAGCCCACATCCACGCCAAGCAACTTGAGCTTGGTGGACATATCCGCGCCTACAAACGGCTCGGCGCCCTGCCCGCACAGCAACGCCGCCACGCCACGGGCCATCTGGTAGCCGGGCGCAACCAGGCCGAACAGGCTGCCGTTCCACGAGGCACACTCGCCGATTGCATAGATATGCGGGTCGCAGCTCCGGCATTCGTCGTTGATCGCCACCCCGCCGCGCGGACCGATTTCCAACCCGGCCTGGCGCGCCAGGGCGTCCTGGGCGCGGATACCGGCGGAAAACACGATAAGGTCGGTTTCCAGAAATTCGTCGTTGGCGAAATTCATGCGATAGCGGTATTGCTCACCGGCGCTGATCGATTGCGTGGCACGCGACAAATGCACGCCAACGCCCAGCCGTTCGATCTGCGCCTTGAGCGCCAAACCGCCGAAGTCATCGAGTTGCACCGGCATCAGGCGCGGCGCGAACTCCACCACATGGGCTTCCAGGCCGAGGCTTTTAAGGGCGTTGGCCGCCTCCAGGCCGAGCAACCCACCGCCGACCACCACGCCGCGCCGCGCATTGGCAGCGGCGGCACGAATGGCGTCTAGGTCTTGCAGGGTGCGGTACACTAGGCGCGAGTCACCTTCGGCACCTTCGATGGGCGGCACAAACGGGTACGAACCGGTGGCCAGCACCAGTTTGTCGTAGGTCACGCGGCCCTGGGCGGTGACCACCTGGCGCTGGGTGCGGTCGATATCCAGCACCTGCACGCCAAGGTGCAAGGTCACCCCCGGGGTCTGGTACAACGCCGCATCGGATAACGCCAGCGACTCGGCATCGCGGCCGGTGAAGTACTCGGACAAATGCACGCGGTCATAGGCACGCATCGGCTCTTCGCTGAACACATGCAGTTGGTAGTGATCCAGCGCGCCGCGTTCGATCAACTGCTCCACGCAGTGATGACCGACCATGCCATTGCCGACGACGATCAGGGTTTGCAGCTGGTTCAAACTGGCGTTATTGGCGTTCATATAAGCACCCGACAAAGCTCATCACGGTTTGAAAAAAAGCAAAAAAAAAACGCCTGAAACCTTACGGTTCCAGGCGTCTTTGCCTGTTCTTATACGGTTGGCATCGGACGACTTCGCCGATTCCACCGCTATTGCCCATGTTGTCGATCGTCGTTGACCGAAGGGGGTTGTCGGGGATCTTGCAGGCTCTGTGCCAACCTGTCGCGACCCCGTACTCACGGCATCTACACCGGTTCAAGCCTTGCGATCACGCCTCCAACTGGTGCGCGGCGCGTCATAAAAGGGCACGGGACGCTTGCTCTCGCCAGTCGGCACAACGGCAGCAAGCGCCGTCGGCACCGTCAGTAAGGCCTGTGCAGAAACATGGCGCGCCGCTTGCTAGGTACAGCGCAACAGAGCAGTCAACGCTGATTGCCCATCCACGACAAAGGCGCCGTGTAATCCCCGTTTCCAACGGAGGGTTACGCGGCGCTTTTTTTTGCCGGGCAGAAAAGGTTCGAGGGTTATCGATGGCAAACCAACACGTACGCAGTGTGTGCCCCTATTGTGGCGTGGGCTGCGGCATCGTCATGCAGGTCCAGGACAACACAGTGGTCAAGGTGATCGGCGACCCTGACCACCCCACCAACGCCGGGCGCCTGTGCACCAAGGGCACTACCTGCGGGCAAGCCATTGCCGAGTCCGGGCGCATGGAGAACGCTTACTTGCGCCAGGCTCGCGACCGCGACCCGGTACGCATCGCCATGGACGAGGCCATCGCCAAGACGGCCGGGCGCCTGCGCAACGTGCTAGAGCGACATGGCCCCGATGCCTTGGCGTTTTACGTCTCCGGGCAGATGTCACTGGAGGCCCAATACCTGGTCAACAAGTTGGCCAAGGGTTTTGTGGGCACCCGCCATATCGAATCCAATTCACGGCTGTGCATGGCCAGCGCCGGCAGCGGCTACAAACTGTCCCTGGGTTCCGACGGGCCGCCGGGCTCCTATGAAGACTTCGACCGCGCCGACCTGTTCTTCGTGATCGGCGCCAATATGGCCGACTGTCACCCCATCCTGTTCCTGCGCATGATGGACCGGGTCAAGGCCGGGGCGAAGTTGATCGTGGTCGACCCACGGCGCAGCGCCACCGCCGACAAGGCGCACCTGCACCTGCCGATCAACCCCGGCACCGACCTCGCATTGCTCAACGGTTTGCTGCACCTGCTGGTGAAAAACGGCCACACCGACCCGGCCTTTATCGCCACCTTCACCGAGGGTTGGGAGGTCATGCCCGCGTTCCTGGAGGACTATTCACCGCAGCAGGTCGCCGCCATCACCGGCCTGGCCGAAGCTGACATTCGCCAGGCCGCCACCTGGATCGGCGAGGCCGCCGAGTGGATGAGTTGCTGGACCATGGGCCTCAACCAAAGCACCCACGGCACCTGGAACACCAACGCGCTGTGCAACTTGCACTTGGCCACCGGCGCCATCTGCCGCCCGGGCAGTGGGCCGTTTTCCCTCACCGGCCAACCCAATGCCATGGGCGGGCGCGAGATGGGTTATATGGGCCCGGGCCTGCCGGGGCAACGTTCGATGCTGGTGGACGCCGACCGCGCCTTTATCGAAGACCTGTGGCAGATCCCCGCCGACCGCCTGCCGCGTCAGGCCAGCGACGGCACCGTGGCGATGTTCGAGCAAATGGCCGCCGGGCAAATCAAAGCCTGCTGGATCATCTGCACCAACCCGGTGGCCAGCGTGCCGAACCGGCAAACCGTGATCGATGGGCTGCAGGCCGCCGACCTGGTGATCACCCAGGACGCGTACCTCGACACCGAAACCAACCGCTATGCCGACATCCTCTTGCCCGGCGCGCTGTGGGCCGAAGCCGAAGGGGTAATGATCAACTCCGAGCGCAACCTGACCCTGATGCAACCAGCCGTACAGCCGCCGGGCGACACCCTGGCCGACTGGCAGATCATCGCCCGCGTCGCCTGTGCAATGGGCTATGCCGAGGCGTTCACCTACGCCGACGCCAGTGAGGTGTTCGAAGAACTCAAACGCGCCTGCAACCCCGCCACCGGCTATGACCTGCGCGGCGCCAGCTATGAGCGGCTGCGCCAGACACCGTTGCAATGGCCGCTGGCATCGGCCGAGTCGGCGCCGCGCAACCCGATCCGCTACCTCGCACACGGCACGTTGCGCTTCGCCACCGCCAGCGGCAAAGGTCAGTTCTTTGCGCGCCCGCACCTGCCACCGGCGGAACTGCCCGACGATGGCTTCCCGTTCGTGCTCAACACCGGGCGCTTGCAGCACCAATGGCACACCCTGACCAAGACCGGCAAAGTCGCCACGCTGAACAAACTCAACCCCGGCCCCTTTGTCGAGATCCACCCCGATGACGCCGTGCGCCTGGGCCTTCAGACCAAGCAGCCAGTGCAAGTGCGTTCGCGGCGCGGCTACGCGGTATTGCCTGCGTTGATCAGCGACCGCGTGCAACCGGGCCAATGTTTCGCGCCCTTTCACTGGAACGACGTGTTTGGCGAACATTTGGCGATCAACGCGGTGACTTCGGATGCGGTCGACCCGATGTCGTTGCAGCCGGAATTCAAGTGCTGCGCCGTCACCCTGGAACGTGTCGAGCTGATCGACCATCAGTTCCTCGACTCGCCCACCCAGGCGACCACCGACCTTCCCCTTTGCGCAACGGAACCCGCCATGTCGCGCATCGACGCCTTCGCCGAAATCGCTGGCCTGCGTAGCGTCATCCCGCCGCCGCTGAGCGACAGCGAACGCACCTACCTCGCCGGCTTTGTCAGCGGCCTGCGCGCCGACAACCCACGCCAGGCCGGTGGTGTGCCGGTGCTACCGCCCACGGCGCCGTTGGCCGACGAGGCGCGGCTGTGGGTCGACGGTTTGCTCGGCGGGCTGTTCAGTCGCGCCTCGCCGGCCAGTGTCGGCACACTGCCCGCCTCCCCCGCCGTGACCTTGCTGTGGGCTTCCCAGACCGGCAATGCCGAAGCATTGGCCGTGCGCTGTGCCCAGCGCCTGCGTGAGGCTGGGATCAGCGTCGAGCTGAGCGCAATGGCGGATTTCCCGGCGAGCCGACTGGCAAGCACCCAGAACCTGGCATTGATCAGCAGCACCTTCGGCGACGGCGACCCACCGGACAATGGCGAAGGTTTCTGGCACAGCCTCAGCCGTGTCGAAACGCGCCTGGAGTCCCTGCGGTTTGCGGTGCTGGCCCTGGGCGATCCGAACTACGAGCAGTTCTGCAAGCACGGCAAACGCCTTGATCAACGCCTGCTGGAGCTGGGGGCCACCCGCCTGTTGGAGCGCGTCGATTGCGACACCGAATTCCAAGCGCACGCCGATGCCTGGCTGCTGCGCTTGCAGCACAGCCTCAACCCGGCCAAGGCGCCGGCAGCCGCCACACCCGCCGGCAAGACCAAGCTGTACGGTTCGCGCCTGCTGCTCAACCGCCATCTCAACCCCCATAGCCGCCATAAAGAAACCCGCCAGTTCGCCCTGGACCTGGCCGACTCCGGGCTCAGCTATGAAGCCGGCGATGCCCTCGGCGTGCGGCCGCGCAACTGCCCCGAACTGGTCCACGAACTGCTCGACTTGACCGGTCTGAAGGCGTCGGCCAGCGTCACTATCGACACCTTCGGCGAGGTCTCGCTGCAACAGGCGTTGACCCAGCACTTCGAAATCGCCCGGCCCAGCAGCGAGACCCTGGCGTTTATCGCCGAGCGCAGCGCCGATGGAGGGCTTGAGCAGTTATTACGGCCCGAGCACAAGGCCGAATTGAACGGCTGGCTGTGGGGTCGGCAACTGGCGGACGTGCTACACGCCTACCCCATTGAGTGCTCGGCGGACGAGCTGCTGGGCACCCTGCGGCGTCTGCAACCGCGCCTCTACTCGATTGCATCCAGCGCCAAGGCCCACCCCGGTGAAGTCCACCTGACCGTCGCGGCCGTGCGCTATGGCAAACGCAAAGGCGTGTCCTCGACCTTTCTCGCCGACCGCGTCGGCGACGGTGAAGTGCCGGTGTTCGTGCAGCCGTCCAAACATTTCCGCCCCCCCAGCGACGGCGATGTGCCGATGATTATGATCGGCCCTGGAACCGGCGTGGCGCCGTTTCGCGCGTTCTTGCAGGAGCGCCGCGCTCTCGGGCACCCGGGGCGTAACTGGCTGTTCTTTGGCGAGCAGTACGCCGCCAGCGACTTTTATTACCAAGACGAGCTGCAAGGTATGCAGCGCGACGGGCTGCTGACCCACCTGAGCCTGGCGTTCTCCCGCGATCAGGCGCAAAAAATCTATGTGCAGGACCGCATCCGCGAGCAAGGCGCCGAGCTGTGGCGCTGGCTGCAGGACGGCGCCAAGGTGTACATCTGCGGAGACGCCACCCATATGGCTAAGGATGTTGACCAGGCGCTGCGCCAGATCGCGCAAACCCACGGCGGGCTGGGCCCGGAGCACGCCGTGGACTACTGGCGCCAACTGAGTGAGCAAAAACGCTATCTGCGTGATGTGTACTGATTGGATACAGAACAATCGTTGATTGTATTGTGTACAAAAAACCCTAAAGGTTTATCAAGAGCGCGCCGAAACAGCAGTGATAGCAAATCGCCTCGCCCTGTTCAGGGGGCGTGGCGATTTGGCCGCCCTCCACGCTGATGGTCGTCTCGATGAAAATAAAAAATAAGCTTGTGCTGGCTTTTGTTTCGGTTGCGTTTATCCCAGTGAGCCTGGTGGCCGTCATCTCAGTGATGAACACCCGGACTCAGGCGGTGGATCAGTTCATCGACGGCAGTACCCGGGAAATCCGCCAGATCGATGGCAATATCCGCCAGTTCTTCGACGGCACGCTGCAGAACGTCGATCAAATGGCCACAGATTCTGTATACACCTCGGTCAACACGCTAAAGAATTACCAACCCGCCGACGCGGCCGCCCAACCGCTGCCCGCCGAAGCGCAAACGGTGATCGAGCGCTTCGCCGGCTATGGCGCCACCCACCCGGCGGCGGCAATCCTGTCCATCGGTCTGGAGGACGGCACCTACGCCAAATGGCCGGACGATCCGCAACTGGCCAAATACGACCCGCGCGCACGCCCCTGGTACAAAGCGGCGATGGCCAGCCCCGGCAAGACCGTGCGCACG
Organism: Pseudomonas rhodesiae; assembly: GCF_013285305.1. NCBI lineage: Bacteria > Pseudomonadati > Pseudomonadota > Gammaproteobacteria > Pseudomonadales > Pseudomonadaceae > Pseudomonas > Pseudomonas rhodesiae. The sequence continues at coordinate 3,258,915 of NZ_CP054205.1, forward strand.
CCGGCCTATTACTACGATAAAGACGACGTGGCGCTGGTAGGCACCGCGCGCGCCATGCTCGACAGCGCTGGCAAACCCAAAGGGGTATTCGTAGTCAGCGTGTCGCTGAAGAACCTGACCGAACTGGTCAAGAGCATCAAGCTCGGCGACAGCGGTTACGTGATGTTGATTGAGGACGGCGTGGTGCTGGTCGACCCACGGGACGCCGCCCACAACTTCAAACCGCTGAAAGACTTGGGTACGGCCTACGCGCAATTGGCGCAAACCACGCAAGGCTCCACCGAAGTGGAGATCGACGGTGTGCGCTACATGGCCAACGTGTGGACTTCTCCCGGCCTGGGCTGGCGTTATATCGGCCTGATCGAAAAAAGCGAAGTGATGGCCGAGGCCACGCGCATGACCTACCTCACCGCCATCATCGTCGGCGTGCTGGTGTTGATTTTCGGCCTGATCGCCGCAGCGTTCTCCAAAGTGATCGTCAAGCCGATCGGCCAGGTCAGCACCGGCCTGCAGTCGATTGCCGAGGGCGAAGGCGACTTGCGCCATGAGCTGCGGGTACACGGCAAGGACGAAACCGCCGAACTGGCCGGCTGGTTCAACAAGTTTCTCGCCGCCATTCGTCAGTTGATCCAGCACATCGGCGCGGCCTCGGCCAACCTGCATAACGCGTCGAAGGTCAACAGCGAGGTGGCCCACAACATGAACGAGGCTGCCGGTCGCCAGCGCGAGGCGGTAGAACTGGTGTCCACTGCATTCAATGAAATGGTGGCCACCGCCAACGAAGTCGCCCGCTCCTGCAGCGGCGCGGCCGAATCCGCCGAGAATGGTCACCGCCGCGTGGCCGAGGGCAAACAACAGATCGAAGCGACCACCGACAACGTCAACCGCCTGGGCCGCCGCTTGAGCGAATCGTCCCAGGCCATGGTCGAGCTGGAGGCCGGCAGCCGCAGCATCAACCAAATCCTCGGCACCATCCGCGCGATTGCCGAACAGACCAACCTGCTGGCCCTCAACGCTGCCATCGAAGCGGCCCGTGCCGGCGACCAGGGCCGCGGCTTTGCCGTGGTAGCCGACGAAGTCCGCGCCCTGGCCAAGCGCACCTCCGACTCCACGGGCGAGATCGAACACCTGCTCGGCACCCTGGAAAGCAAAACCCAGGAAGTCACCCAGAAGATGGACAGCTGCATGGACCTGTCCAAAGCCAGCGTGTCGTCCATCGAAAACGCGCGGGACAGCTTCGAAGGCATCCAGACCTCGGTCAACGAAATCCGCGACCAGAACCTGCAAATCTCTGCCGCCGCCGAGGAACAACACAGCGTGGCTGAAGAGATCAACCGGCATATCCAGCAGATCTACGACGAAGCACGTTTGGTGGAAAGCCTGGCCAACTCGGCCCAGGATGACTCAGGGCGCCTGTCGAAGCTGTCGGATGAGTTAAATGGATTGGTGGGGCGGTTTAAGTCCTGAGGAGGGTTTCGCGCTACTGTGAAACCAACCACTCCACAAATACCTGCAGCCGCGCGCAGAACTGATCGCCCGCGGCGCCAGGGTTGCGCGCTTCAAACAGAAAGAACGCTACCTGTGTGACCATCGCCGGGTGGCTCTGGAGGAACATCGCCACATGCTCTTCCAGTGTTTGTGGCCACATCGTTGCCGCTTCCGAGCGCAATATCTGCGTCGCCCTGATCAGTTTGCGCGACGCTTCACGCTGCAAGCGCAGCCGATCCGCCTCGATAACCGTTTGCCCGATAGCGCAGATATAGCTGTTCAATACCGAATAGACGTCACCATTCAACGCCAGCGCGATTTCACGGCATGGGCGAAACCGCTCGAAATGGACGCAGAGGTCATTGCCCCAAATACAACGACACTGATGCTTGAGCCAGAACCCCCAAAGATTGCGGTTTTCAACCGCCATGACCTGCGCGCGCTCGCCGATATCGAAGTCGACTTTGGTGACGTGCGGGTGACGCCGTTCAAGTTCACGGCGAACGCGTTCCAATTGCTCTGCTACCTGCGGGGTCTGCGGCTCGCGCAGCACCAGTGTAAGGTCCAGGTCGGACTGGCCGGGCGTCGCGTCACCCCGTGCGACGCTGCCGTAAACATACAAGCCATCGAGCCCCAACGTTTGCTGCGACAGCAGTGAGCAGGCATCCGCCAGCACCGACTGATACTCAGGCTGCACGGGCGCCTGCGCAACGGAGCGGATAAAGCCCTCGGCGTCCAGGCCTTGTGACGCTGACACGCTCACGGCCGATGCACTTCAATCACCAGCCCCTCGACCTCGCTCGGCACACAGAAATGCCGGGTGATCAGGTCAAACTCGGTGTCGGTGGCGGCAAAGTCGTGTTCGCCGCCGGCATTGCGCGCATGCAGGCGGGCGCGGCAGGTGGCGTCGTCCAGTTCCAGGTAGTGCAGGCAGTGCGGCACTTGGGCGCTGTGTGCCAGGCTCAACAGCCATTCGCGATTGGCCAGGGTGTTGGCCGGAAAATCCAGCACCACATTGACGCCGGACTTGAGCAGGTCGATTACCAGTGGCCCCACCACCCCACGCATGCGTTGCGCACAGCGCAGGTAGTCAGCGATGGACAACACTTCACCGGGGTACAGTTGCGCCAGCCACGTGTCTTCGCTGAGCAGGATCGCACGGTGTTCAGCCACCAGGCGCCTGGCCAGTGTGGACTTTCCGGAGGCGATCTTGCCGCACAACAGGTGCAGAGTGGGCATGGAAGGAAACTCCTTTGTCTTCACGTGGCCTGGGATTGCCAATACTCGTAGAACGCCAACGATGCCACGTTCTTATCCTTGGCCTCCAGCATGATGTCGAAGCGATCCAGAAACTGCAGGGCGTAGTCGTTGGTCCAGCGGTTCCACATCTGTTCGCTATGGGCGTACAGGTCACGCTTGGACACCACCTGCAACAGCGCATCCATCTCCAGCTTGCGTTCGGCGTCGAACCCCAGGTCTTGCAGACGCTCCTGGGGCTGGGAGTAGTGCATGGTCGGGCGCACGCCGCGCCAGCTGTCGATCACCCGGGCGACCCGTGGGGAATCGGGGTCGATATAGGCCTGCTCATGAATCCAGCAATGGTGGATATCGAGTACCACCGGGGCCAGATCGGCGACTTGCAGGCAGTGATCCAGGCCGTAGGTCTTTTCATCGTTTTCGAAGGTAATGCAGTGACGCGCCACCTCCGACAGCCGCGCCCACACCGCGCGTGTACCTTCCACGCCCAGGCGGCCGGCGATATGCACGTTGCATTTGAGATCCTGGAAGCGCCGGCCATAGCCCATCATGCGGATCATATCGGCGTGGTACTCAAATTCGGCCACGCTGTTTTCCACCACATTGGGGTTTTCCGAGCCGAGCACGCAATACTGGCCGGGATGAAACGACAGGCGAATGTCCGACGCCCGCGCCAACTCGCCGATGGCGGCGAAGCCTTCGATCAGTTGCTGTTGGATGGCCGGGTCGCGGTAGACGCCCGCCACTTTGGGGTGGCTGTAAAACGGCAGCAGATCGCTGCTCAGGCGCAACATGCGCAGGGTCGGCGGCAGCGTGGCGACGTACGCCAACAGCTGCAATTGCGCCGCCAGGTTGTGGGTGACCACCTCCACCAATTTGTCCCGGGCGACGCTGGGGTCGACGCTGTCCATCCAGCGCAACGTGGTGGTACGCGGGTTGAATGGGCCTTCGATAAGTTTCAGGGCACCGGTCGAGAGCTGGCGGTCGGGGTGCTTGTATTGGCAGGCAAAGCCGATGCGAGGGTGGGTCATGGAAGGGCCTGGGCTGAGTGAGGGCGAGATCATAAGGGCTTGGGCCGGGGAACACGCAACGCGGTTCATAATATTTCGACACGTATCCTCGGCATAACATCTATGAACTTTCCTACAAATGACGCGTTCCTTTCCTATGCGAAGTCATCGCATCCCTGAGCCCAGGGCGCCGAACAAGTAAGGAGCCGCTTACCCCATGACTACCCTCCCCACCTACCCCGATATTCGGCCAGGTCCGTTGCACGCGACCTTGCTGGCCGGCGGCGTGCCGCTATTTTTGGGCGCGTTGCTCAGTGACATTGCCTACGCCCAGACCTTTCAGATTCAGTGGGCCAACTTCGCGTCCTGGCTGATTGCCGGTGCGCTGGTTTTCTGTGGTTTGGCGCTGCTGTTCGCGTTGGTGAACCTGCTGCGCGCGACCCACAAAGCCGGGCGGCCCGTCGTTTATGTGCTGCTGCTGTTGGTCACTTGGGTGCTGGGGTTGATCGATGCCTTCCAGCACGCCAAGGACGCTTACGCCATGATGCCCGCCGGCCTGGTGCTGTCGGCCATTGTGACCGTGCTGGCGATCCTCGCCACCTGGACCGGCCTGCGCACCGGAGGTGCCCGATGAAAACCTGCTTCCCATTGACCGTGCTCAGCGCCGCCCTGCTGCTGAGCGCTTGCGGCGCCGAAGGCGACAAAACCCAGGCCCGCGGCCCCGACCCCAAACTGCCGGAACAACAGAGCAGCCTGCTGCCGAGCATGAAAATCGCCGAGCCAACCCCATGGGGCGAGCAGAAACCCACCGTACCGGAGGGTTTCAGCATCACGGCGATCGCCACTGACCTTGCCATCCCACGCCAGACCCTGGTGCTGCCCAACGGCGATATCCTTGTCGCAGAAGGCCGTGGCGGCAGCGCGGCCAAGCTCAAGCCCAAGGACGTGATCGCCAGCGTGATCAAGGCCCAGGGCAACACCCAGGTCAAGAGCGGCAACCGCCTGACGCTGCTGCGCGACGCCGACGGCGATGGCACTTATGAACTCAAGACCGTATTCGCCGATAACCTCAACGCGCCCTACGGCCTGGCCTTCGCCGACGGCAAACTGTACGTGGCCAACCAGGATGCGCTGGTGCGGTTCGACTACAGCGATGGCCAGACCAAGGCCAGCGGCGCGCCGGTCAAAGTCACCGACCTGCCGGCGCAGATCAACCACCACTGGACCAAATCTCTGGCGGTGAGCGCCGACGGTCGTCAGTTGTATGTGGGGATCGGTTCCAACAGCAACATCACCGAGCGGGGCATGGAAGTAGAGATCGACCGTGCCATGGTCTGGCAGATCGATGCCCAGACCGGCGCGCACAAACCCTACGCCACCGGTTTGCGCAACCCCACCGCGCTGACGATCCAACCGGATTCCGGGCAATTGTGGACAGTCGTCAACGAACGCGACGAACTCGGCCCCGACCTGGTGCCGGATTACCTCACCTCCGTGCGTGAAGGCGCGTTCTACGGCTGGCCTTACAGCTACTGGGGCCAGAACGTCGACCCACGGGCGCAACCGCAGAACCCGGCTAAGGTCGCGGCTGCGATCAAACCCGACTACAGCCTGGGTTCCCATGTGGCCGCCCTGGGCGTGGACTTTTCCATCCCGGCCATGGGCGAACGCTTTGCCGACGGTGTGTTCGTCGGCGAGCACGGCAGTTGGAACCGCGATCAGCCGGTGGGCTACAAAGTGATCTTCGTGCCATTCAAGGATGGTAAACCGGCGGGCGAGCCCGTGGACTTCGCCACCGGGTTTCGCGGTGAAGATGGCAAAACCCGAGGGCGTCCAGTGGGGGTGACGGTGGATCCGAAAGGCGCATTGATCATCGCCGATGACTTGGCCAACACCGTGTGGCGGGTAACGCGCAACCGTTGATCGCGCACTGCCGGAGCGGTCCGACCGCTCCGGCAGGTTCACTTACAGGTCAGTGATTTCCTTGTGGCGCGGCACCAGCGCTTTCATCACGCTCCACGCGGTGAGGTAAGCCAGGGCGCAGATCGCGAACATGATCATGTAGCCGGTGTGGATGTCATTGATGGACTTGTAATAGTCGAACACCCAGCCGCCGATCTTGGTCATCACCACCCCACCCAGCCCACCGGCCATGCCGCCGATACCGACCACGGAGGCGACGGTCTTTTGCGGGAACATGTCGGAAACCGTGGTGAAGATATTGCACGACCATGCCTGGTGCGCCGAGGCGCCCACACCGATCAACAGTACCGGCACCCAGAAGCTGATGTAGCCCAAAGGCTGCGCCAGCAATACCACCAGCGGGAACAGTGCGATCACCAGCATGGCCTTCATGCGGCCGTCATAAGGCGCGTCGCCACGGGCCATAAAGTAGCTGGGGAACCAGCCGCCGCCGATGCTGCCGACCATGGTCATGCTGTACAGCACGGCCAGGGGCATCACGATATCGGCGCCTTTCATGCCGTATTGCGCCGCCAGGTAGGTGGGCAGCCAGAACAGGAAGAACCACCACACGCCGTCGGTCATAAACTTGCCGAAGGCAAAGGCCCAGGTCTGGCGGTAGGTGAGCAACCTGAACCACGAGACTTTTTTGCCAGTGGCCGGTGCAGTGGCGAACGGCTGCACGGTCTGGTCGCTACGGATATAAGCCAACTCCTCGGCCGAAAGGCGTTTCTGATCCTCAGGCTTTTTATACAGCCCGACCCAGACCGCCACCCACACGAAACCGAGCATACCGATCACCATGAATGCCGCTTCCCAGCCCCAAAAACCGGCGATCAGCGGCACGCAGATCGGCGCCAGGATCGCACCGACGTTGGCACCGGAGTTGAAGATACCAGTGGCTAGGGAGCGTTCTTTCTTGGGGAAGTATTCGGCAGTGGCTTTGATCGCAATCGGGAAATTACCCGCCTCGCCAATGGCCAGTACCGCGCGGGACAGCATAAAACCGGCGATCGAAACCGGGATCACTGCCAGGCCGATAGCACCGCTGATAGCGGCGATGCCCTCGCCCATCGGCACGGAAAACGCATGCATGATCGCGCCGGTGGACCAGATGCCGATGGCAATCACGTAAGCGGCCTTGGTGCCGATCTTGTCGACAAAGCGCCCGGCGAACAGCATCGAAATCGCGTACACGAACTGGAACACGGCGGCGATATTGGCGTAATCGGTATTGCTCCAGCCGAACTGCGTCGACAACTGCGGGGCCAGCAGGCTCAGCACCTGGCGATCGAGGTAGTTGACGGTGGTGGCGAAAAACAGCATCGCGCAGATAGTCCAACGATAGTTGCCGACGGCCTGGCCGACACGATGGGCGTTGATGGGCTCGCTTAGATTCATGGCATCACTTTTTATTTTTGTTAGATAGGACATATGTAACGTCATATGTCGTCGTACAACTGCGACTTTTATATCGGGCCCTGTGGACGCTGTCAACGTGGTTTTGCGGGTAGATGAGTCAGTCTCGCGCAAGCAAAGTCATATGACGACAAGGCTGATAATCACCGTTTCAACCTGTTGGGGCGATTCTCAGAGTTGCGCACGCCTTGGGCATCGCCAGCGTGAGAAACTCGGTGTGCTGTCGAGGGTCTGCTGCGCAGCCCAGCGCAGGGCAAGCCTGCTCACCACAGCGTTATGAGCCAGTCTTTGAGATTTGCGTTGATACTGCCGTATTTCGCCGATATGAGAGCGGCTTCAGGCCTTCACGTTCTGCCGGATATTCCAGCCGAACTTCACCGGCCCACCCTCCTTGGCGCCATCGGCTTTCTGCGGTTGGTAGCTGACGTCGACGGTGGCGAAATTCAAGGCGATGCTGTCGAAGAGCACATCGTCCTGACTATTGGCACCGGTGCCGTAAGACACCACCATCACTTCCTTCAGGGTGATCACCAGATACTCCACAGGGCTGGAACCGCCCGCTTTGCGCACCACCAATCGTGCTTCGGGATAATGCTTGCCGCTGGCACAGGCCATCATCAGGTTGGGGCTGGATTTATCCAGCGGCTTTTTCAGGTTCAGGTTGGCAATATTGACCTTGCCCGCGCCCCCTCCGGTGCCTGAGTGCATTGAGCCGGTCTGCGACAACCCCCACGCCCATTCGGTGATATCAATCTCATCGCGATGGGCCTGGTCTCGTGATTCACCCTTGATATCGCCCAGTTTCAAAAACATATCGACTGCCATATTGGCTCCTTGTCGTGTTGTGCGTCGCAAGTAACGTGGGGCGCACTGTTCTCGAACCAGGGCGGCGCTCACAAGATGGCAATGCGGGATCGAGAAGCACCTGTCTTGAAAAGGCGAAACGTCCGACATTAATTTGCGCCGCTGCATCTTTACCCTCTCGACTCCCCAAAAACCCAGGAGTTAAGGAATGACGACCGCCTTGTTCAAGGATGGATTCCCCTCGGCCCACCGCACCACCCGCCAACGCATTGAAAGCAGCATCGACCTGCGTCGATTGTTCCACGCCATCGATGCCGACCCTGTGCTGATTGGCGCAGGGGTGGTGTACATCGATGCGGACTTCAACGTGGTGACGCTGCGCGAGTTCCAGGCGATTTGCACTGTGCAGCCGATCAAAGTGGTATTGCGGGAGGCGCCCCGGTATGTGGGGCCGGTGGAGTTCAAGCGAATGCTGGAGCATGAACCGCGGGAATCTAAATTAGTGGGTGAGGCGCTGAATACGACGGTAACGTGTGCGGGGGCGATACTGAGCTGGACGGTGATCTGGAGCGGAGTTGCGTTGATGCCGTTCACCGCCGGTGCAAGTGCAATTATTTCCTTTACCGCTAAAGCGGCAGCAGTGGCCAGTACCGCGCAATGTTTTATCGGATTAAGCAGAACGAGTGTTGAAGCATTCAATCGGCAGGCTATTGATCGGCTCGACAGCGAGGCTTGGTATCAAGCCACGGTCGCTGTGCTGGATGGCATCGCCTTGCTGGGAGTTGCTACGTCCGCCCTGACGACAATAAAAACTGTCAACCTGACTAAGAAAGTAACGGGTAAACCCATTCGGGACGTGCTGAGAGGGCTCACCCGGCAGGAACGGGCAAAGCTCAATGATGAGCTGCTTAGAATCCACGACCCACGACTGACAACGAAACTGCTCAAGCTGAAACAAGCCGCAGGAACAGCCACCAAACGCATCAGTGCGGCGCAAATGCGACAAGCCACCGCCAATCACATAAGAGATGTATGGGCTGCAGCCGCAGGGTTCACGAGCAGCGCTACGTCAGGAAACGCTCGGACTTTCGCCGTCGGCATCTATGAAGAACTCGGCCAATGAAAAAGCAAAAGGCGTTGAAAGCCTTGGAGAAGTTAGGCCATGACACTAGCGTTAGCTTGCCAGACTCGAAAGCGTTGAGTGGAAGGGATTTCTTCTACGCTAAGTTTTATATAGAAGATCCACGACCATGGCGTAGACGTTACATGTTGGTCTTCGGTGGGTGGTTGCTTTCCGGGTGTTTTAGCATTGCCCTGACTGGCGTCCTGATAATGGTTACCTATCTTTCAGAAGCCCCAGAAGCTTCTTCGTTGCGTAATTGGTTTTTTGGCGGAGTGGCGATGAGCGTGGTGTTTTCCGTTGCACAAATTGAAGTGCTATATGGTCGCATCCACTGGGTCTGGGTAAACGTCGCGATATACCTCGCCTGTCTGCTGGTAGCACTTCCCAGTATCGCCTACCGCCCCAACGCCTACCTTTACTCCCTCTGCCTGCTCAGCCCCCTGATCGGCCTTTTGATCCTCAACAGCAACCGCTGCCGCGAACTGCGCCACAAAATGGTCGAAATCCGCCACAAGCGCGAAGCCATCATCGCGACCCTGAAAAAACAGGGCCGTTGGAAATGGTGGTAAGCCTCCACCCCATCCCCTTGAATGGTCCAACCTCGATATCCACACATCCTCGGTGAAAACATAACCTGAGAAAATGCGATTTTTGTGGTGAGCGGGCTTGCCCCGCGCTGGGCCGCGAAGCGGCCCCCAAGCCCAGCGCCTCGGTGTGCCCGATAAAACCACAGTGTCTGGAGTGGGGCTGCTTCGCATCCCAGCGCAGGGCAAGCCTGCTCACCACAGCGTTATGTGTCAGCCTCTGCGCCTCTGATATGCCCTTATCCGAGCATCGGTATCCACACATCCTCGGTGAAACATAACCTGAGAAAATGCGATTTTTGTGGTGAGCGGGCTTGCCCCGCGCTGGGCTGCGAAGCGGCCCCAAAACCAAGCCCCTCGGTGTGCCCGATAAAACCACAGCGTCTGGAATGGGGCTGCTCCGCAGCCCAGCACAGGGCAAGCCTGTTCACCACAAATGAGTGTGGCGTGTGTATGCCCCCTGCTGCATAGCGCCGCGAGGTTGAACAGGGTCGCCGAAGATCGCGAATAATCCCTGCACACTGTTACGGCCTGACTCACAACGAGGCATTGGGTGACTGCTGCTGAGGGGTAAGGCCGCCGACCTCATCCATAAAAAAACCCAAATAGCGGTGAATTATTTCGCATGCACTTGTATCTGAAGTGACAGAGCGGTGCTGTCGCAGTGATAGCACCTCCCCTGTTCTGTTTTAGAGTGATCCGCATGAAATCACGTAAGAAAAGCGTCAATCCCATCGGATTGAATGACATCACCATTGTCGATGACACCAAGATGCGCAAGGCGATCACCGCCGCTGCACTGGGTAACGCCATGGAATGGTTCGACTTTGGCGTCTACGGGTTTGTCGCCTATGTGCTGGGCAAGGTGTTTTTCCCGGACGCTTCGCCCAGTGTGCAAATGATCGCCGCACTGGCTACGTTCTCGGTGCCGTTCCTGATCCGTCCTTTGGGTGGCCTGTTCTTCGGCGCCCTGGGGGACAAATACGGACGACAGAAGGTGCTGGCGGCGACCATCGTGATCATGTCGCTGAGTACCTTCGCCATCGGTCTGATCCCCGGCTACGACACTATCGGTATCTGGGCGCCGATCCTGTTGCTGCTGTGCAAAATGGCCCAAGGCTTCTCGGTGGGCGGTGAATACACCGGCGCGTCGATTTTCGTTGCCGAGTATGCGCCGGACCGCAAGCGCGGCTTTCTCGGCAGTTGGCTGGACTTCGGTTCCATCGCCGGTTTCGTGCTCGGCGCGGGTGTGGTGGTGCTGATTTCCAGCATCCTCGGCGAGGAACAGTTTGAATCCTGGGGCTGGCGCCTGCCGTTCTTCCTGGCCCTGCCCCTGGGCATCATCGGTCTTTACCTGCGCCACGCGCTGGAAGAAACCCCGGCGTTCCAGCAGCACATGGACACCCTCGAACAAGGCGACCGCGAAGGTCTGTCCCACGGCCCGAAAGTGTCGTTCAAGGAAGTCGCCACCAAGCATTGGCGCAGCCTGTTGACCTGTATCGGCATTGTGGCTGCCACCAACGTGACGTACTACATGCTGCTCACCTACATGCCGAGCTACCTGTCCCACAACCTGCACTACAAAGAAAACAGCGGTGTATTGATCATCATCGCAATCATGGTCGGCATGCTATTCGTGCAACCGTTCATCGGTTTTGTCAGTGACAAAATCGGCCGCAAGCCGTTCATCATTGCCGGCAGCGTGGGTTTGCTGTTGCTGGCCATTCCAGCCTTTATGCTGATCACCAGCGGCAAGATCGGGCTGATCTTCGCCGGGCTGCTGATCCTGGCCGTTGTGCTGAACTTCTTTATCGGCGTGATGGCGTCGACATTGCCGGCGATGTTCCCTACGCACCTGCGCTACAGCGCTCTAGCCAGCGCCTTTAACGTCTCGGTGCTGATCGCCGGTCTGACCCCGACCGCTGTCGCCTGGCTGGTGGAAACCACCAATGACCTGTACATGCCCGCCTACTACTTGATGGCGTTTGCAGTGGTCGGCCTGATCACCGGCGTGACCATGAAAGAGACCGCTAACCGCCCCCTGCGCGGTGCGGCACCGGCGGCCTCGGACATGGAAGAAGCCAAGGAGCTGCTGCAAGAACACCATGACAATATCGAGCAGAAGATCGAAGATATCGACGCCGAGATCGCCGAACTAGAAGCCAAGCGCGAAAACCTGGTGCAACAGCATCCTCGTATCAACTAAGACCTGTCCGCGCGCGGTGGCCCCAGCCCCCGCGCCTTTGGAGTGTTCAGCATGCTTTCCAGCGTCACCGCACCACTGTCATTGCTCAGCCCAGAAGAACGCGCCGCCATCGCCGAAATCGAAGCCACCACCAGCATCCTGCAACTTGTCACCCGTCTGACCGGCATGCGCTTTGCCGGTATCGCCAAATTTACCGACTTGGAATGGGTCGTGTGCTCGGTGCATGACCCTTTCGACATGGGCATCCACCCGGACGACGTGCTCGATCTGGAAACCACCCTGTGCAGCGAGTTCTGCATCAACCCGCAGACCCTGTTCATTCCCCAGGTCAGCCAGAACGGCCGCTTCGCCGCGCGCCCGGTGGTCAAGCAGTACGCCATCGAGAGTTACGCCGGCACGCCCATCTTCCTCCCCGATGGGCGCCTGTTCGGTGCGCTGTGTGCGCTGGACTCCAAGGCGATGCTGTTCGACGACCCCAACCTGGCCGAAACCCTTAGCCTGTTCGCCCGCCTGATCGGCTGCATCTTCTTTGCCAACCTGACGGCCCATGAGCGCTAGTTGATGCCTTGGCGCAGCCCGGCGATATCGCGCTTGGGCGGCAAGCCGAACAGCCGGCTGTATTCGCGGCTGAATTGCGATGGGCTTTCATAGCCCACCCTGAAGGCCGCGCTGGAAACGTCATGATGCTCGTTGAGCATCAACCGGCGCGCTTCGTTCAAGCGCAACCACTTCTGGTACTGCAAAGGGCTCATTGCCGTCAGTTGGCGAAAGTGATGGTGGAACGTGGCCGCGCTCATCTGCACTCGCGCCGCCAGTTCGTCCACGCGTAGCGCCGAATCGTAGTTGAGTTTGAGCCAGTCGATGGCCTTGGCGATACGATAGCCCTGCCCGTCCACCGCACAGATGCGCCGCAGCCGCCCGGCTTGGTCGCTCTGCAAGAGCCGGTAATGGATCTCGCGCTGGATCAACGGCGCGAGTACCGGGATTGCGGCCGGTTCATCCAGCAATGCCACCAACCGCGCGAAGGCATCCAGCATGCCGCCGGTGACCGTACCGATGCCTACACCAGTCAATGCCGCTCGCTCACGGGTGGGCGGCGTCTCGCCCTGGGCGATCAATTCGGCAAGCATCCGCAGATCGAGTTTGAAGGTCAGCCCCACGCACGGCCGCTCGGCGCTGGCGCGCAGGACTTCGGAATTGGCCGGAATATCCAGGGACGTCAGCAGAAAACGCCTGGGATCGTACGCGTAGCCTTGCCCGCCGACCCACAGCTGCTTTTCGCCCTGGGCCACCAGCACGATGCACGGCTCGACCATGCACACCACAGGAGGTTGCGGCCTTTCACGTCGATAGAACCCCAGGCCGGGAATGGGCATCGGGCGATCGCCGGGGCTTGGCACGCGCCGGGTAATGGACTGGATCAGCGCGTCCAGAGGCGCTTGAGGAAGGTTCATAACGGGCTCTCTACTGTGTTCGGTGCACTGTATCCCGTCGCTGCGGGGCTGTCCCCGTAGGAGCGACAACACTCAGAGGATCAGGCAAGTAATCCAGCGTAACGCACTACAGACACCAGCTGAGCCTGGGGACAATAGGCACAACCCCTTTCCATCAAGGATTATCCGATGAAACGCCTCTTGCTCACCCTGGGTTTGCTGGTGACATCTTTTTCTTCACTGGGAGCCGATATGTCCAACGGTGCCGACAACTTCTACACCAGCTCGCAGGTGACCGTCGAAAAGGTCGCTTTTAACAACCAATACGGCATGCGGGTGGCGGGCAATCTGTTTGTGCCTAAGCATCTCGCTGCTGGCGCCAGAAGCGCTGCGCTGGTGGTCGGCCATCCGATGGGCGCGGTCAAAGAACAGAGCGCTAATCTGTACGCTACCAAAATGGCGGAACAGGGCTTTGTCACCCTGTCCCTGGACCTTTCGTTCTGGGGCGAGAGCGCCGGCCAGCCGCGCAATGCGGTGCTGCCTGACCTGTATGTGGAGGACTTCAGCGCCGCCGTGGATTTTCTTGGCACCCGCCCGGTGGTCGACCGCGAGCGCATCGGCGTAATCGGTATTTGCGGCAGCGGCAGCTTTGCCATCGCGGCGGCCAAGATCGACCCGCGCCTGAAGGCTATCGCCACGGTCAGCATGTACGACATGGGCGCAGCCAACCGTAACGGCCTCAAGCACGGCATGCCCCTGGAACAACGCCGCAAAGTCCTGCTGCAAGCCGCCAATCAACGCTATGTGGAATTCCAAGGCGGCGAGACCGTCTACACCGGCGGCACACCGCTGGCCCTGACCGGCGATGCGGTAGGCGACGAGTTCTTCGACTTCTACCGCACCCCGCGTGGCCAAGTTACCCCCGCCAGCGCCTCGGCGCAGACCACCACCCGGCCGACGCTGACAAGCAATGTGAAATTTATGAATTTCTACCCTTTCAACGACATCGAGACACTGTCCCCACGCCCCTTACTGCTGATTGCCGGTGCCGACGCGCACTCGCGGGAGTTCAGCGAGGACGCCTATCAGCGCGCCGCCGAGCCCAAGGAGCTACTGATTATCCCCGGCGCCGGCCATGTCGACCTCTATGACCGCGTCGATTTGATCCCCTTCGCCAAACTCGGCGCCTTCTTCAAGCGCCAGTTGCCGTAATCACCGACTGCGGTGGTCTGGGTCTTCCGGGCTGCCGCCGTTTACGCTCGACAGGATTTCCCCCATGACCGTTTCCCCTTCTTCCCCTCGCTGGGGCGCTGTGTTCGCGATGTCCCTCGCGGCGTTCACCCTGGTCGCCTCGGAATTCATGCCGGTGAGTCTGCTCACACCCTTGGCCGCCGACCTGCATATCAGCCCGGGCCAGGCCGGCCAGGGCATCTCGGTGTCCGGGTTGTTCGCACTGCTTACCAGCCTGATGATCGCCGCCGTGGCTGCGCGAATGGACCGTAAGCGACTGCTGCTGGGCTTGACCGCGTTGATGATCGCCTCCGGTACGGTGGTGGCCTGGGCGCCGAATTATTGGGTGTTTATGCTGGGGCGTGCGCTGATCGGTGTGGCCATTGGCGGGTTTTGGTCGTTGTCGGCGGCCACGGCGATGCGGCTGGTGCCGCAGCCCCAGGTGCCCCGCGCGTTAGCCATGGTCAACGGCGGCAATGCCTTGGCCACGGTGATCGCCGCGCCGCTGGGGAGTTTTCTCGGCGGCATCATCGGCTGGCGCGGAGCGTTTTTCTGCGTAGTACCGGTGGCCGTGGTCGCCCTGGTGTGGCTGTGGCTGAGCCTGCCGACTTTCCAGTCCTTACAGCGCACCAGCGGGGGCAACGTGTTCGCCTTGCTCAAGCGCGCGCCGGTGGCCCTCGGCATGCTCGCCGTGAGCGGCTTCTTCATGGGGCAGTTTATGTTGTTCACCTACTTGCGCCCGTTTCTGGAGCAGGTAACCCAGGTCAGCGTGTCGCTGCTGTCGTTGATCCTGCTGGTGCTCGGCGTCGCCGGGCTGGTGGGCACACTGTTGATCGAACGCTTTGTGCAACGCAGCCTGTACCGCACTTTGACGATTATCCCGGTGATCATGGCGTTACTCGCCCTGGCCCTCGTGGCCTTTGGCCGCTCGACCGCGATCACCACGCTGTTGCTAGCGCTGTGGGGCCTGGTGGCCACTGCCGCGCCGGTGGGCTGGTGGACCTGGCTGGCTCGCACCCTGCCTGATGCCGCCGAAGCCGGCGGCGGCCTGATGGTGGCGATCATTCAGTTGGCCATTGCGGCCGGGGCAATAGTCGGGGGCGCGGTGTTCGATGTTCGGGGCTATCGGGCCACCTTCGAACTGAGCGCGGCGGTCCTTAGTCTGGCGGCGGTTTTCGCCCTGCTCACGGCCCACGTCAGCCAACGCGTGCCCGAGCCGGATAGGCAAACCCGTGGCGCCTGAGCCGCTCAATATTTCGCCGAGGGTGCCGATAGCCTGTCATACCCATGACTTGCAGCGACGCCCTGCGGGAAATAATGCCGAATACTCTCGCCCCTATCGTCCGTACCCTCTCCACCCGCACCAGTCTGTCGCTGACCCGCACGTCACTGCTCAACTTCATGGCCTTGCTGGCCGGTGTGTTCGCGGCGGCGGCTTACTCGCTGGTGTACATCGCCCACGACCTGGACCATACCGAGCAGGTGGAAAGCGCTTTTTATACGCGCAAAGCCATGCAATCGATGGAGAAATCCCTGCGTGTGACCGTCAAGGACTACGCGTTCTGGAGCGATGCCTACCAGCACCTGCATATGAAGGTGGACACCGATTGGGCCTTTGTCCGTGAAAACGTCGGGCCGACGCTGTATCAGGACTTCGGCTTCCAGGGGCTGTTTGTGGTCGACGATACAGACCGCACGGTGTATGCGGTGGTCGAGGGCCAGATGCAGCACCTCGAACTGAGCCAATGGCTCGACCAGCCTATGGCCCAGATTCTCGAACAGGCCCGCGCCGGCGCCGATGACGAAACCCCGGTCACGCGGTTTATCAATGTGCATGGCACCCCCGCATTGATAGCCGCAGCGGCGATTACCCCCGGCACCGACCCCACCGTGGAAAAGGACGGCCGAAAGTCTTCTGTGCTGGTGTTTGTAGACCTGCTCACCGCCGATAAACTGGCCCTGATCGGCAATGAGTCCGGCATTCACAATCTGCACATCGCCACGCCTGACGACATCGGCAATGTGTTGCTGGTACCCCTGGGCAACAACGGCGACGCCGGCAGCCTGCATTGGGAGCCGGAGCGCCCCGGCCTGCGGCTGATGGCGGTCGGTCTGCCGCTGCTGGGCCTGGCGGCGCTGCTGGTGTGTCTGATGGCCTGGGTGATTTCCCGCCGGGCCACGGCGGCGGCGCAGGCGCTGGACGCCAGCCACGCCTCGCTGCAAGACAGCCAGAATGCCTTGGCCACCAGCGAAGCGCGGTTTCGCGATGTGGTGGAGGCCAGTTCCGATTGGGTCTGGGAGATCGATGGCCACTGGCGGTTCACCTACCTGTCGGAACGTTTTCAGAGCGTCACCGGCCTGGACCGTCACGCCTGGATCGGCGCGCCCATGCTCGACCTGCTTGGCTCCGAGGCCGGCGTGCTCTCGCAATGGCTGGGCAGCCCGGACCGGCATCCTGACCTCAGCCTGCAGTGTCGTTACCTAGACGCTCAGGGCCAGGAACGCATGACGCGCCTGGCCGCGCGACAAATGCCTTGCGGCGGCTTCCGTGGCACCGCCACCGACGTCACCGAAGAAGTCGAGGCCCGGCGGCGCATCGAGTTCCTGTCCCAACACGACGCCCTCACCGGGCTGGCCAACCGCACGCGGCTGCAAGCGTTCCTCAATGGCAAGCTCAAGACCCTGCCCTCGCCTGACCACCCGCTGGTAATGCTCAGCCTCGACCTGGACCGTTTCAAACCGGTCAACGACCTGCTCGGGCATGCCGCCGGCGACCGGGTGCTCAACGAAGTATCCGGGCGCCTGGCCGATTGCGTGCGCCACGGCGACCTGGTGGCCAGGGTCGGCGGTGATGAATTCGTGCTGATCCTCAGCGATGCCGGCAACCAGGACGAAGTCGAGAACCTGTGCCGGCGCCTGATTGCCTCCATCGAACAAGCCGTGCGTATCGATGAGCAGGAAGTGTTTATCAGCGCCAGCATCGGCATCGCGCTGGCGCCCAATGACGCCAAAGACGTTACCGAACTGCTGCGCTATGCGGATATCGCGCTGTACGAAGCCAAGTCCGCCGGGCGCAGTACTTGGCGCTTTTATTCCGGCGAAATGAACACGCGCATCATCGAGCGGCGCCGCCTGGAAAGCGATCTGCGGTTCGCGATCAAGCATGCGGAACTGCGTTTGCACTTCCAGCCGCGCTATCGCATCGCCGACGGGCAAATGGTCGGGGCCGAAGCCCTGGTGCGCTGGCAGCATCCGGTGCGCGGGCTGATCGCGCCGGATACGTTTATTCCGATTGCCGAAGAGTCCGGGCTGATCCTGGCGCTGAGCGACTGGGTGCTGGAAACCGCCTGCGCCTACGCCGCGCGCTGGCCGGACCTGTTGTTTGTGTCGGTCAACCTGTCGCCCACCGAGTTCCGGCGCGGCAACCTGGTGGAACGCGTGAGCCTGGCGTTGCAGGCGTCGGGGATCGACCCGGCGCGGGTCGAGCTGGAAATTACCGAGAGCGTGATGCTCGAAGATGCCGCCGTTGCGCTGGAGGTGATGCACGCCCTCAAGCAGCTCGGCGTGCGCATCGCCATGGATGATTTCGGCACCGGCTATTCGTCCCTCAGCTACCTGCGCGCGTTCCCGTTCGACGGGCTGAAGATCGACCGCAGCTTCCTCAATCGTCTGGAAGAAAGCGAGGACGATAAAGCCATTATTCAGGCCATCGTCGGCCTGGGTCGCGCGCTGTCGTTGACGGTGACCGCCGAAGGCATCGAGACCGCCGAGCACTTGGCGATGCTTAAATCGGTGGCCTGCGACGAAGGCCAGGGCTACTACCTGAGCCGTCCACTGGATATCACCGCGTTCCATGGTTTGCTGGGCTGACCCGCCGAGCTAGGTGAAAAACTGACTCGGCGTCTTGCCGAATTGCTTTTTGAACATGCTGGTGAAGGCGCTGGGGCTGTCGTAGCCCAGCGTCAGGGCCACGTCGATAATCTTCTCGCCCAGCGCGATGCGCTCCAACGCCAACAGCAGGCGCGCTTGTTGGCGCCATTGGCCGAAGGTCATGCCGGTGTCCTTGCGGAACAGACGCTGGATGGTTTTCTGGTCCAGCGCCAGGCGCGCGCTCCAGTCGGCCACGGTGGAGGCATCGCCCGGATCGTGTTGCCAGGCCGCGCAGATCTGCTGGATACGCGAATCGGCCGGCTGCGGCAGCGACAACGGCAAGGCCGGTAACAGGGCCAGTTCATCCAGAATCAGGTGCATGATGCGCGCGTCTCGCGAATCCTCGGCGTACGGTGGTTTAAGGCTGACCGATGCCTTGATCAACTCGCTCAGCAGCGCTGAGATGCTCACCGCTTTGGTCTCGCTCGGCAAATTCGGGAAGCTGCCGGGGCGCACGAATACGCTGCGCATTTTCAGCGCACCCACACAGCGCAGGGAGTGAACGTGGCCGCTGGGCATCCAGAAACCGCGATGGGGCGGCACCGTCCACTGGTTGTGCGCCGAACGCACGACCATCACGCCCTCGGTGGCGTACAGCAGTTGGTGCTTCTCATGACTATGGTCTGGAATCACCCAGTTTTCCGGGTAGTCGGTGGCCGAACTGATGACGGCCCAGTCGCCTTCATCGATCTCCCGCAAGAATGTATCCAGTGATTTGATCATTTCGCCCTTTTTGCGATGATTGCCGCCCCAATTTCGCGAGACAGGCATTTGCGCCGAATCTAGCATAAACACCGCGTCTAGATATGGAGCAGCGGTTCATAGCACCGCTGCCCGCTTTCACTGTTTGCTGCCTTGTATGGAATGCCTGCATGTCGACCCTGACCGCCTCACCTGCCGCCACCTCAAGCCCACCCCAAGCCAGCCCACTGGTGTTGCGCGTTATTGGCGCGTGCGCCCTGGCGCACTTGATCAATGACCTGATCCAGGCCGTGCTGCCGTCGATCTACCCGATGCTCAAGGCCAACTATGGGCTGAGCTTTACCCAGGTGGGCATGATCACCCTCACCTTCCAACTCACCGCGTCGCTGTTGCAGCCGTGGATCGGCTACCACACCGACCGGCATCCCAAGCCGTGGCTGCTGCCGGCCGGCATGGTATGCACCTTGGTCGGCATCCTGCTGCTGGCGTTTGTCGGCAGCTTTCCGGCGATCTTGTTGGCCGCGGGCCTGGTGGGCGTGGGCTCGTCGACCTTTCACCCGGAAACCTCACGCGTTGCGCGCCTGGCCTCGGGCGGGCGCTACGGCCTGGCGCAATCGACCTTCCAGGTCGGCGGCAACACCGGCAGCGCATTCGGCCCACTGCTGGCGGCGGCGATCATCATCCCGTACGGCCAGGACCATATCGCCTGGTTCGGCCTGTTTGCCGTATTCGCCATCGGTGTGCTGTATGGCTTGAGCCGCTGGTACCGCAACCACCTCAACCTGTTCAAGCTCAAGCAAGGCAGCCAGGCCACCCACGGTCTGTCCAAAGGCCGCGTGACCTTCGCTTTGGTGGTGTTGGCGGTACTGGTGTTTTCCAAGTACTTCTACATGTCCAGCCTGACCAGCTACTTCACCTTCTACCTGATCGAAAAATTCCAGCTGTCGGTGGCCAACTCCCAGTTGTACCTGTTCCTGTTCCTCGGCGCGGTGGCGGCGGGCACGTTCTTCGGCGGGCCGATCGGCGACCGCATCGGGCGTAAGAAGGTCATCTGGTTCTCGATCCTCGGCGCCGCACCGTTCACCTTGGCCCTGCCCTACGTCGACCTGTTCTGGACCGCCGTGCTCAGCGTGGTAATCGGTTTTATCCTGGCCTCGGCGTTCTCGGCCATTGTGGTGTTCGCCCAGGAACTGGTGCCGGGCAATGTGGGCATGATCGCCGGTATCTTCTTTGGCCTGATGTTCGGCTTCAGTGGGATCGGCGCAGCCTTGCTCGGCCTGCTGGCGGATAACCACGGTATCGAATACGTCTACAAGCTGTGCTCGTTCCTGCCGCTGGTGGGGATACTCACGGTGTTGCTGCCGTCGACCAAAGGGGTCTGACCGCCGGCCATCGGATGGCGGTATGCCATTACGGTTTGTGTTCTGAAAAACCTGTGTGTGCGCTTACAATTCGCGTTTAAACGCACACCAGGCAGTTCTGCACGATATGACGCTCGACCCTCCCACGATTCTGGCCCTGACCGTCGCCCTGGCGGCCGCGGCTGCGCTTTACCTGTTGATTGAATGGCGCAGTGTGCGCGAACCGTCCTTGCTGTATTGGAGCGCCGGTTTCGCCACCATCACCGTCGGCTCCACCCTGGCGCTGCTGCGCATAAACGGCTACCTGGTGATCGGCATCTGGTTCGCCAACGGTTTGCTGGTGAGCGCACATTTTCTGTTTTTGCTCGGGGTGGCGCGGTTCACCCAGGTGCGCCTTTCACCGCTTTGGGCACTGATGCTGGTGGTGTGGCTTGGCATGCTGATGCTCCCGACCGACCTGCCGTGGTCCAAAGCCATGTTGGCGGTGCAGTCGCTGTTGGTGGCCTTGCCGACCTTGCGCGCCAGTTTCCTGCTGCGTCCCCATGGCAAATCCCTGAGCGTCGGTGCGGTGCAACTGCGCTATGTGCTGCTGATTCACGGCGCCTTCTACGTGGCCAAGGCCGTGTCGGTGGTGATCCCCGGCACATTGATCGACCTGGCGGCGTTCAAGGGCGAAATCATCCAGGTGTCGCTGGTGGAAGGCGCCATGGCGATCATGCTGATCGCGTTGTCCATGACCGGCTCGGAACGCTACCGCCGCGAACAGCACATCGCCCGCCTCGCCGCCCGCGATCCACTCACCGCCCTCTACAACCGCCGCGCCCTCGACCTGCGCGCACCACGCCTGCTGGCCCAGGCCTCGGCGGCGCAACCGGGGGCGCTGCTGCTGATCGACATCGATCATTTCAAAGGCGTCAACGACTTGCACGGTCACATCGCCGGCGACCGATTGTTGATCGCCTTGAGCGAAATGATCCGCAGCGTCACCCCCGACGGCGCCCTGGCCGCGCGCCTGGGCGGCGATGAATTCGTCATCCTGCTCAACGCCACCAGCGCCGAGCAGATCGTCGACCTGGGCAACCGCCTGCGTGGGCAATTCCAGCAACTGGCCGGCCAACACTTCGCCACACCGCAACCGGTCACGCTGAGCATCGGTGCCCTGCTCTTCGACCAACCACCGGCCAGCCTGGCGGCGTTGATCGAACAGGGGGATGCGGCGCTGTATGAATCCAAGCGGGGTGGGCGCGACCGGATTGGGTTAGTGGATGGGACGGGGGGAGCATCGAGCTGAGGCTGCGCATATCGGCAGTCTATTTGAGGGCGGTATAAACGGTGATGACCCGGCAGGCGGCCATATCAGGCCTCTGACCCATCCGGCGACCGCAAGCGATCTATCTCGTCAAAGAGACTAGAAAAAATATCTACCAGGAAAGGGTCGAACTGGGTGCCGGCCTGATCGGTGATGAAACGCCTCGAACGCTCGACATCCCAAGCCTGTTTATAGGCCCGAGGCATTCTTATGGCGTCGTACACATCGCATATCGACACAATCCTTGCCGACAATGGGATTTGCGTACCCTGCAACCCGTTAGGGTAGCCGGTGCCGTCCCAACGTTCGTGATGCGCCAACGCAATCTCCGCTGCGAGATCCGTCAACGGAGAACCGTGCGGGTCACGCAGGATTTCATAACCGATGCGCGCATGCTCCTGCATGATCTGTCGTTCTTGCGGCGTGAGCGCTCCCGGCTTTTGCAGGATTGCATCGGCAATGCCGATTTTCCCGATATCGTGCAGCGGAGCCGCCATCTTCATAAGTTCGCACCACGGGGAAGGCATGCCGATTGCCTTGGCCAGCAATGCGGAGGACTCGCCGATACGAACGATATGCTGCCCCGTGTCATCGTCGCGATAGCTGGCTGCTCGATTCAAGCTGCTGCTGATCGCCTTGTAACTGGACGCCAGTTGAACGGTGCGTAACTCGACTTTGCGCTCAAGCTCGGCATTGACATCGCGTAGCTGCTTCGCCGCCTGCGACAGCTCCAGGCAATTGCGTACGCGCAGTAGAACTTCGGGCAGGTCAATGGGTTTAGAGATGAAGTCGTTGGCGCCCTTTTCCAGGCCTTTGCGCCTATTCTGCTGGTCGTTCAGGGCCGTTACGATGATGACCGGCGACTCAGTGCGGTCGCGTTTATTGAGGCGATCGAGGATCTCAAATCCGTCAGGCGCGGGCATGTCCAGGTCCAGCAGCACCAAGTCCCAGGCGTTCGAAAGCAGCCAGTCCAGCCCTTGGGCCGAATCGCTGAAGGTTGTGATGTTACGCAGGCCCACGGCCCGCAAGCATGAATCCAGAAGCCTGAGATTGGTGGGCACATCGTCGATAATCACGATCCTGCTTTCAGCATTTATTTTGGCGAACATGCGTCTGCCCTCTTCGCAATGAGCGTCAATACGAGATGACGAATACTCTGCCTCCCCAAGGGAGAAGGCACTATAGCTTGGCACTCCAAGGGGTCATCCGAGGCCTGGTCCATAGCCCCACGAACCACGATGATCGACATGGCCGCCTCGGCGAACTGCGTGCGTAAACTGCGGAAAAATGGATCCAGCACAGGCGCACGATGCGCTGTGGCGACGATCAATACGCTGACTGCCGTGTGTTCAAGCACGAGGCTGGCCTCAGGCAACGTTTCGACCCTTTGCACCTCGAAATCACCGGCCAAAGCATCCCGGACCACCTGACCATCCTCGGGGTTGCTGCTGACCAGTAGCACGCAGGGCAAACCCATGGCTGACGCCGTGGAATCGCTCCCTGGCGCTGGAAAAGCCGAAGAGCACATGTCGATCCAGAAGGTGCTTCCCACGTCGACCAGGCTTTCAAAGCCCATGGTGCCATGCATCAGGAACGCCAGGTCCCGGCACAACGCCAAGCCAATGCCAGTGCCCTGGATGGAAGAGTTCTCTTTACCCAAGCGCTGGAAGGGCCGGAACAGCTCCTTCTGCACATCCGCGGAAATGCCCAGCCCGGTATCCTTCACGTAAAGACGCAACCGCGCGCCCGTCTCGACAACCATGGCTCCCAGCGTGACATCGCCACCGGGCCGGTTGTACTTGATTGCGTTGGATAACAAATTGATCAGGACCTGCTTGAGACGACGCTTATCCGCCCAGACGTGCCATGTATCCGCAGGCGCCTCGATGTGCAAGGTTTGGCGGTGCGCGCAAACCTGCTGTTGAACCATGTCTGCGCAGTTGGATAGCAGGCTCGCCACATTCACCGGTTTGAGATCCAGCAATGGCTTCTCGGCCTGCAGGCTGGAGAGATCAAGCAGGTCGTCCACCAACTGAATAAGGTGTTCACTGGCCCCGATGATTTCCTGCAAGTTGGCCGTCTGTTGCGATGCATCGGCAGCCGGCTGCATGAGTCCCAATTGCGCAAACCCGTAAATGGCATTCAAGGGCGTTCGCAATTCATGACTCATGCTGGAGATGAACTTGGATTTGGCCGTACTGGCGGCCTCCGCCTCCAGGGTTTTCTCCCGTAGATCCAATTGGGTCTGCTTGAGCGTCGTGATGTCGACGCAGGCCACGACCACGACAGTGGAATCATCCAGCCGCGACGGTTCCAGGGTGCGGCCTCGGCAAAGGATCCAGATCAACGTGCCATGCACGTCTCTGATGCGGAACTCCGCTTCCGACGCCACGCTGGCGCTGCTGCTGGCCTCTTCCAGAAACCGCGTGAAGATCTGCCGATCTTCAATGGGAATGTTCTCCAGCAGAGTCGCCATCGGCACTTCATTGGCGGCGAAACCGAAACGCTGGCACAGGGCTCCCTTGAGAATAAAGCGCTGCCGTTGGGGGTAATACTCCCAAAGCCCTTCGGCAAAACTCTCCATGACCAATTCGAGCCGCTGCTGTGTGGAACTGCGCACGAACTCAGCCTGGGCCAACTGCCTGCCCATGCCCAGTGCCTGGTTGGACATTGACCAAAGTTCGATGATGTCCGAAGGGCTAGCAGCCGGTTGCCAGTTACCCCGACCGATCTCCCTCATCATTCGTGAGACGCCTTCCACGGGCCTACTCAGTTGGCGACTGAGATCGCGTGCGCGCCACCACATGAAGGCAAAGAACAACGCGTAGAACAGCACCAACCCCGCAATCAACAAATAGCCCACTTCACGGTAATGAGTGGCGAGCAGATTGGTCTCTTGCATAACCGCCGCCTCGTCCACTACCGCCAGCAAGAACCAACCGGTAGAGGGGATCTCATCCCAGGCGACCAGGTGGGGCCGTCCATTCAACGTCAGCGTCACGATGCCTTGTGAGTGCGCGGGTAGATTTTTGTTGAGACTGGCAAGGTCCGGATGCCTAGCGAGGTTTAAATCCGGCGATTGCAAACGCTCGTGATCAATAGGCTCACCAGCGGGCTGGTTATCGACGCGCAGGGAAAAATCACGTTGACCCGCCTTGGGGACGGCCATGACATCGAGCTTGTTGTTGACCAGCATCAGGTAGCCATCCCACGGCATCTGCAATTGCTCGATCCGCTTCAAGATCCCGTCGACCGTTACATCGACCCCGGCTACGCCTTCAAGAAAGTCACCTTTGTAGACCGGTGCGATGGCGGACATCATCCATCCCTGGCCGGCCGGGTCCAGGTAGACATCCGTCCAGACCACTTTTCTTTGCGGGTTATGCTGGGCATCGGCCAGGTAGTAGAAGTTGTATTGGGTGATGTCCATGTCATGGGGATATTGTTCGAGCGTATTGAACCAGGGATAGATCCGGTTGTAGCTGTCCCAACTGTTGAAATAGATGCTGGCAATAAGCGGATCACCATCCTTCAACTGCTTCATCATGAAATCTTGATTCGCCAGAAGCGATATCTTGTAGAGATCCTGTTTTTCCGGCGCCGTGAGATTGGAATAAAACGAGGCGGATCCGCCGTCGTTTACCGCACTGTAACGGACACCATCGGCGCTTAATGAAAGCGAGGCCGCCGTGAGATTCTGGTTTTCGGTCAGTTCATGCTCAGTGGACTTGGCATAAAGGCCGATCGCCTTGTGGATCTGCTCCAGTTGGCCTTGCACCAACAAGGCATTCTGCTGGACAGATACCTGAATGTCTCGTGTCGCACTTTGATGCAGGTACTCGATCTGGGAGTTTCGGATGGATTGGTTCGTGATGAAGTAAGTGGTGATCAGCACGCCTTCCACCAAGACGAGTGGCAACAGACTGGTACTGGCAAACGCGCGCCAGATCCATCTGCGCAGACTGACTCTCTTTTTTGGAGCTGCTTGCATAGGCACGCTCGTTGCGTTGGCAACATGAGTGATATCACAATGATATCATTGTGAGAGCATCCCTGCTCTCTGTCCATATGGGACGCCCTTACTTTTGTGCGAGACCTGGCCCATCCGGTAGGGACACCCAGCCGCGATCAAAAGCCCGTGTGTAACCTATGACCATAGTCGAACACTCGATTTTTGGGCTTACGACTTAAGCTATGCTCAAGACCGGATAACCGGAGGATGGGGCGAATGGATTCAGCCATGGCTATAGCGACACCGTCCACGCAGGATGCCGACGATGTGGGGGTCCTGCTGCTGGATGCCCAGGGGGCATTGCTCCTCATGGATGACTGCGCCAGCGGATTGCTGGGGCTCAGCGAGAGCGTCGCCGCCCTTTTGCCCGCGCCCGCGTTGTTTGCGCTCAAGCCGCAGGCGTTTGAACAACACCTGACCCATGCGCGGCTTGAAGGCCGCTGGTCTTTCCAGAGCACCTCGGCCAGTGGCGGCGCCCTAAGCGTGACGCTCGACTACAAAGCGCAGCAAGCCACGTACCTGCTGAAAATCCGTCGCGCCGATGACATCCACCTTGCCGAACAGGATTATCGCCTGGCGTTCGATTCTGCCGGCACTGGCCTGGCCTTGTTGCGAATGAGCGGTGAATGGATCGCGGCCAATCGTATGCTGTGTCAGATGCTGGGCTACACCGAAGAAGAACTGCGCGCCACCTCTTTCCAGGGTTTGACCCATCCAGACGACGCCGATATCAATAAGGACGAATTGCACAGGCTCATCCAGGGGCACCTCAAGAGCCTGACGCTGGAAAAACGCTATATCCGCAGCGACGGCAGCACACTGTGGGCACGCCTGACCGTGGGCATCGCCCGTAACGCCGATGGAGAAGCGCTTTACTTCGTATCGCAGCTGGAAGACATCAGTGAACATCTCGCCTTGCGCCAGGCATTGTTCATTAACGAACAGAAGTACCTCTCACTGGCCAAAAGCTCACAGAACATCATCCTTCGCTACAACCGGCTCGGACAACAGATCTATGCCAACCCGGAGCTTGAACGCGCCCGAGGTTTTCCCAACACTCACATTACCGAACGCGCATCGACGCCCAATCAGCTCGACGAGTACTTTCGCACACAGGTAGAACTCACCCTATCAACCGGCGTAGCAAACACGTTTCTGCTGGAAAACACAGACGCGCATTTACGTCGGCCCATGGATTTCCTGTGCAATCTGACCCCGGAGCGTGACGAAACAGGCGAGCTGTGCGGGGTGCTGGTCACCGCCCAGGATATCAGTGCGTTGCGCCGCCAGGAGCGCGCCGAGAATGCGCGCTCGGCGATTTTCCAGAAGATGGTTACCCATGACTCGCTCCAGGAGGTGCTGCCCCTGCTCGGTGCCTACCTGGATATTCTGACACCCGAGTTTCACAACGCCATGGCGTTCAAGGCTGTCCCTGGCGACGACGTCCATGGCGCCCCCCTTACGGATACGTCCTCGATCGCAACCTGCCTTGCCGAAGACCTCGTTCGACATCCGGAGCTGTTCGCACAGCATCGTTTGATCACCGATTTGAAAAGCGAGGCTTCAGACTTGGCTTTCAGCCGGCCCGCCTTGCAGGCCGGCTATCGAGGTTGTTGGGTTGAGCCGGTGACCCATAAGAACGGCGACACGATGGGCGTCATCCTGTTATTCGTCGGTAGTGACACCCCGCTGAGCGAGCAAGATCGCAAACACGCACAAATGGCCAGTCATATCGCTGCCATCGCCTGGGAGCGCTGCTCGGCCCATAGCCACCTGGCGCAAAGCCAACGCCGTTATCGCGAAGTCTTCGATCATTCCCAAGACATGCTTTGCCTGCTGGCCGTGGATGCCGACCAGCAACTCAGTTGCCTGGAGGCCAATCCAAAACTGTGCGAAATGCTCGCCAAGAGTCACTCGCAGATGATCGGGCAATCGCTGGGCCATTGCCTGGAAAAAGGAGCCGCCAGTATCGTCGAGGCCATCTGCCTGCACTGTATTGCCGTGGGCGCCCCCATCGAACTGGATGCACATCTGCCCTGCGGCCGGCGCTCACTCGTAGTCCATTTCAACCTGGTTCCGGTCGCCGATTCCACGGGGCGCTTGCATCGCTTGGTGTGTATTGCTCGCGACATTACCGACATCCTGGAAGCCCAGCGCAACGAACTGGCCCGGCAGCAGGAAATCGGCACGCTGGTTGAAAACTCCCCGGATGGTATTGCACGGCTGAGTCGAACGGCAGAACTGCTGTTCGTCAATCCCGCCCTGGAAGCCTGGCTGGATCGCCCGCAAATCGACTTGCTGCGCAAGGACCTGCTCGAAATTCTGCCGAAAAACCTGCAAAGCCAGTTATTCCACGCCGCAGTCATCGAAGCGGTGGAAAAAGGCCGGCCGTTGGAACATGAATATGTGTTCAACGAGCAACATCGTTTGCAGCGCGTCTATCACATCAGCCTCGTTCCCGAACAGGACATCCACGGCAAGATCTCTACCGTTCTGGCAGTCGTTCGCGATATATCCCAACTGCGCCTGGCCGAGACGCGCCTGGCATCGCTCAACAAGCAGCTGCGCCAATTGATGTCCAGCCGAGAAAGTGCACGGGAAGAGGAACGCAAGCTCATTGCGCAGGAGATCCACGATGAACTCGGACAGCATCTGACCGCCATACGCATGGGCACTTCGCTGCTGCGTTTCCAGTACGGCGAGCAACTGCCCCAGCTCAGCGAACAAGTGGCGCGTCTACTGCAATTGATCGACCAAACGGTGCAGGTGGTCAGGAACATTTCCACCAGCCTGCGCCCTTCCATCCTTAACATGGGCATCGTCGCGTCGTTGGAATGGCTGACCGACACGTTCAAGCAGCAATGGGGCATCGACTGCAACCTGCAGGTGCCTGCGCAAAAAGTCAGCTTGGACGATGCCAGCGCAACCGCCGCATTTCGCATCGCCCAGGAGTCGCTGACCAATATTGCCAGACACGCCGAAGCCACTCGGGTCGATATCAGGTTTGAGCAAAGCGAGCATGACTGGTCACTGGAAATCACTGACAACGGCAAGGGCTTCGAGCAGCGTGAACAATCATCCAAGACCCTTGGCTTGCTGGGCATGCGCGAACGGGGCCTGACCTTGGGCGGAACCACCACGGTATGCAGCGCCCCGGGCAGCGGCACAAGTGTCCAATTACGTGTACCCGCTTCAAGGAGTCAAGACTCATGATCCGTTTAATGGTGGCCGACGATCACACAATCATGCGCGAAGGCCTCAAGCAGTTGTTCGCCCTGGTCAAGGATATTTCCGTGGTGGCGGAAGCGGAGAACGGGGCCCGGGTCCTGGAGTTGTTGCGCCATACCGATATCGATGTACTCTTGCTTGACATGACCATGCCGGGTTCGAGTGGCGAGGACCTGATTGGCCGTATCCACGGCCATTACCCCAAACTGCCGATGCTTATCCTGAGCATGCACAATGAAGCCCACATCGCCCAGCGCGCCCTACGCGCCGGTGCCTCAGGCTACATGACCAAGGACCGCGACCCGGAAGCGCTGCTGGCGGCGATCCGCAAGGTCAGCACCGGCGCACGTTACCTCGACCCGCAACTGGCCGAACAAATCGCACTGCAAAGCAGCGGTGTGACGTCCGAGAACGCATCGCAGAGCCTGACCTCGCGTGAATTCCAGATTCTGCGCATGCTGGCCCAAGGGCTGAGCGTGAACCAGATCGCCGAGCAACTGGTGATCAGCAACAAGACCGTCAGCACACACAAGACTCGGCTGATGGAAAAGATGTGCTTTACCACCAGTACGGACCTGGTGCGCTACGCCTTGAATGAAGGGCTGGTCTAAAGACGCCGCGGCTCAGGGCTGATGGCCGCGAACGTCAAGGATGGCGCAAGCAATCTGCTCCAGGGGCAGCTCACGCTCGACCGCTCCCAGCTTGAACGCCTCGCGCGGCATTCCATACACCACGCAGGACTTTTCATTCTGCCCCAAGGTCCTGGCGCCGGCATCGCGCATTTCCTTGAGGCCACGGGCGCCGTCGTCCCCCATGCCCGTCATGATGATGCCCAAGGCATTGCTGCCTGCGCTGCGCGCGACCGAACGGAACAGTACATCCACCGAGGGTCGATGTCGGCTGACAGGAGGCCCTTGCACAATATCCACCTGGTATTGGGCGCCAGTGCGCTTGACCAGCATATGCGTGCCACCCGGTGCGATCAGCGCACGCCCGGGAATGATGCGATCACCTTGAGCCGCCTCGCGAACCTCGATCTCGCAAACGTGATTGAGGCGTTCGGCGAAGGCGGCGGTAAATTTTTCCGGCATGTGCTGCACCACGACAATGCCTGGACATGCCCGCGACAACCCTTGTAGGACCTGTTCAAGAGCCAGGGTGCCGCCAGTGGAAGTGCCGATGGCAACGATGCTTTCAGTCGTGCGCGTCATCGCTACGCACGCAGGGGGCAGAATCGAGTCGGCACTCAACCGTGGCGGTACGTCGACAGGTGCCCTGGCGCCCGTTACACATCGCATATTGGCCTTCGCCGCCGCCCTGACGGCCTGGACCAGCTCATCCGCGTTATCAGTCAGGAACTGTCGCAGGCTGGACTGTGGCTTAGTGACGATACTGACTGCACCGGCCGCCAACGCCTGCAACGTGGTCTTGGCGCCCTTCTCTGTCAGCGTCGAACAAATCACCACCGGCGTAGGCTTTTGCGCCATCAGTTTTTTCAGGAAGGTAATGCCGTCCATGCGTGGCATCTCGACGTCCAGCACAATGACGTCAGGCCATTGTTTGCTCATCTTCTCCATGGCGTAAACCGGATCGACGGCAACGTCGATCACCTGGATTCCACTGGCCTGGTTCAGAACGGCGCTCAGCACCTGACGCACCACGGCGGAATCATCCACGATCAACACCTTGATATCCGTCATCAGACATTACTCTTGGGCGATTCGAATACTTTGCGTACCGAGTCGGCGTGATTGAGTTGAAGGCGTCCGGTGCTCACATCGAACAGCAAGTGACGGTACCCCCGGCCACCGACGTGATAGACCCGGCATTGCAACCCATGGTCCTGGATCAGGCGCCTGGCCGCAGTGACGTTCTGTTGGCCAATCCCGATAGCGTCACCGCGCTTGACCCCGGGGAACATGTCAGCGCCGCCAAAAATACTCACCTCGAACTGCTCGGGCCGGGCTCCCGCCTGATGAATGCACTCGAACAACAACATCAGCGCATCCGTAGCGTAACGACCGTTCAAGTGCCCGACGATGTGGCGCCCCCGACTCGGCAACATGAAATGACACATGCCGCCCAACAAGCGTTGCGGATGCCAGAACACCAGGGCAACGCAGGACCCGAGCACCGTACCTAAGCGCATCTGGCGCCCTCCGAACGCCACCTCGCCGGGTTGCAGGAAATATTCGACCACCCGCGTCATCTCAAGCAGCCGGCTTGC
Source organism: Pseudomonas rhodesiae (assembly GCF_013285305.1). Classification (NCBI taxonomy): domain Bacteria; kingdom Pseudomonadati; phylum Pseudomonadota; class Gammaproteobacteria; order Pseudomonadales; family Pseudomonadaceae; genus Pseudomonas; species Pseudomonas rhodesiae. The sequence continues at coordinate 3,290,200 of NZ_CP054205.1, forward strand.
GATAGATCGAGGGTTTCACCAACTGCACTTCATCGCTGATGCCATTCAGGCTTTCCGAATGGCTCACGATGAAATAGCCGCCTGGCTTCAGGTGTTTGCTCAGGCGCTTCACCACCTCGGACTTGGTCTGGTTGTCAAAGTAGATCATCACGTTACGCAGGAAGATCACGTCGAACTGCCCCACCGAAGGCAACGCATTATTCAAGTTGATCGAAGTGAAGGTGATCCGTGACGCCAACGCGCGGTCGACCATGAAAATGCCATTGTTGCAGCCCACGCCCCTCAAGCAGTACTTGTTCAACAGCGCTTCGGGAATACCGCGGATACCGTCCAGTGGGTAGCGTCCGCCTTGGGCCTTTTCCAACACACGGCTACTGATATCGGAAGCGAGGATTTCCCATGGCCGGGTGCCCAGGCTGTCGGCCAGCACCATGGCCAGGGTGTAGGGTTCTTCTCCGGTGGAGCAGGCCCCACTCCAAATGCGCACCGGACCATTACCGCCAAGCCCGGGAAGAATCACGTCGCGCAGAAACTCGAAATGCTTGGGTTCGCGGAAAAAGTAGGTTTCGTTGGTGGTCAACAAGTCCACCGCTATTTGCAGCTCGGCCCGATCCTTCATCAGCAAACGGTAATAGCTGCCGTAGGTGGTCAAGTTGAAAAACTGCAGACGCTTGGCCAGGCGGCCACTGACCAGCTGTTTCTTGGCGACGGATAAGCTGATCCCGGCGATTTCATGAATCATTGACCGAAACTGCTGGAACTCGGTGTCGGAGAGGACGGTATTCATGCTTGCAACCCGTCCGTGTTGATGTTCGAAGCAAACAGCGCTGGCCAGTCGTCGCTTGCGAGCATGTGTTCGATATCAAGTAACAAGACGAAGCGGTCACTGAGCTTGCCAATCCCCACCACGAATTCGGGGCTCAGACGCCCCTGGAGTGACGGGGCCGGCTCGATCTGCTCGGCGGGTATCTCAAGTACCTCACTGACGGCATCCACGATGATGCCCACCAGGCCTGTGCCGCCGCTGCCGTGGACCTCCAGCATAACGATACAGGTACGTGGGTTGGCCAAAGTCTGGGCGCCGCCAAAACACAACCCCAGATCCAGCACCGGAATGGCCGCACCGCGCAGATTGATGATGCCGCGCACCTTCGGCGGCGCCATTGGCAATGGGGTAATCGGGCCGTATTCGACAATCTCCCGAACGCACAGGGTGCCTACCGCAAACATTTCCTGACCCACGCTGAAGGTCAAGTATTGTGGGGCGGCCGTTCCTGGGGCGGGCAAGCGCGACGCGGATATGGACATGGTTCACTCCTCGGGCCCCACCGCATCCGGCGGCCCTTCACAAGACAACGTACGCACCCCGGGGCGCGACGACTCAATGCAACTGGCTGGCGATCTCACGAACACACAGCACCTGGTCGAGCTGAAGCACAGTCAGGAACGCCCCTCGGATCTTGACCATCCCTCGAATGAAGTCTTCACGGATCCGGTTTCCGATCGCTGGGGCGGCCTTGATGTCGGCCAGCTCGATTTCGATCACCTCGCTCACCGAGTCGACGACGATGCCCAGCACGTGGGATTCGTCTTCCTGGATCAGTTCCAGGATAACGACGCAGGTCCTGTTACTTTGCAGCGTGGCACCCTTGCCAAAGCGCGCCTGCAGATCGATCACCGGGACCACCGAACCACGCAGGTTGATCACCCCGCGGATAAAGTCCGGCATCATCGGTACGCTGGTCACCTGGCCGTATTCGATGATCTCGCGCACACACAAGGTATCGATTGCATAGACCTCCCGGGCGGACACGAACGTCAGAAACTGCAGGAATTGGCCGTCACACGCACGCTGCGGCGCCTGCTCGGGATGACTCAAGACGGCGGCGTCCATGTCTCAACTCCCGAAGCGAATAAAACCGCCTTCCTGAGCATGCTCACTGCTTTGCACGCTGCCCAGACTGGATGCGGCGACTCGGGGTACGGCAGAAACCGCCGCGCGCCCCTGGAGGGTGAAAAAGCCCATCAACGCCTGCAATTGTTCGGCCTGGCTGCTCATTTCTTCGGCGGTAGCGGCCAGCTCTTCAGACGCCGAGGCGTTTTGCTGGGTGATCTGGCTCATCTGCGACATGGCGGTATTGATCTGCTCGGAGCCGATGGACTGCTCTTCGGATGCAGCGGCAATCTCCTGGACCAAATCGGAAGTCTTGGTGATCGAGGGCACGATTTCATCCAACAAGTTGCCGGCCCGTTCAGCCAAGGCAACACTGCTTTTGGCCACATGCCCGATTTCCTGCGCCGCGACCTGGCTACGTTCGGCGAGTTTGCGCACCTCAGCGGCGACGACCGCGAAGCCCTTGCCATGTTCACCGGCACGGGCCGCTTCGATGGCCGCGTTGAGCGCCAGCAGGTTCGTCTGATAGGCAATTGAGTCGACGATGCCAATTTTCTCCGCGATGGTTTTCATGGCCGAGACGGTATCCTTCACGGCCTGCCCACCCTCACAGGCTTCTTTGCTCGCCTTGCCGGCCATGCCATCGGTCACCTTGGCGTTCTCGGTGTTTTGCGAAATCGACGCCGACATTTGCTCCATGGACGCCGAGGTTTCTTCAACCGACGTCGCCTGAATCGAAGCCGACTGACTGATGCTCTGGGCCGTGGCGGAAATCTCTTCCGAGGCGCTGGACAGCGAGTCGGCAGAACTGCGCACCTCGCCGATGATCTGCGAGAGCTTGGTCACCGTTTCGTTGACTGCGTTCTTCAGGTCTTGCAGGCTGCCTTGGTAGTCGCCTTTGACGCTGCGGGTCAGGTCACCACCGGACAGGGCCACCATGACCTCCATCGCCTCGCTGAGCGGCGCCACGATCGAGTCCAGCGTGCTATTGATCCCTGCGACGATGCGGCGGAAGTCCCCTTGATGGCGAGTACTGTCCGCACGGGTATCGAGGCGACCGACCACGGCATTCTCGCTGAGCATTTGGGTGTCTTCGATCAGCGCCTGGATGTTGCGGCGCAGTTGCTCGATGTTGTCGTTGATAAAGGCTTTTTTGCCGGGGAACTGGGCCAGGGGCGCCGACAGGTCGCCTTCACCGAAAGAACGTATGCACGCCATGGCCTGCTTTTTCACGCTGATGTGGCCATCGACCATGTCGTTGATGCCTTGGGCGATCTGACGGTACGAGCCGTGGAATCGCTGCACGTCGATATGCACATCGATGTCGCCTTTCTCATGCTCGTCCGACATGTGACGCATCTCTTCGATCAACGCCATGATGGTGCTGCGAAGCTGCTCGACGGTGTCGTTTATGAAAGCCTTCTTGCCAGGGAACGCCTGCAGCGGCGCTTGCAGATCGCCCTCGCTGATCGATTTGATGCAGGCCATGGCTTGCTTCTTGACGCTGATATGCCCATTGACCATAGCGTTGATGCCTTGGGCCATCAGCCCATAGCTGCCAGCGAAGTCTGCCGCATTGATTTGCACGTCGATGTCGCCCTTGTCGTGCTCTGCAGACATATGGTTCATATCGCTGATCAACTGTTTCAAGGTCCCGCTCAGGCGGTCCATGGAACCCATCAGTCCGGATCGCTCAACGCCATTGCCGCTGCCTTGCACATCCAGCTGACCAGCCACGAAGCGCTCGGCCAACAGGCGCACATCGTCGGGCTCGCCGCCCAAAGTGTGCAACAGCCGGCGTGCCAGGAAAAAGCCGATCAAGCCGATCACCACCAAAGTGGCGCCGCCAACCAAGGCAATGCTGTAGATCGCCGTCTGTTCGGTCGACGCCGCGACTGCTGCTTTTTTACTTCCCAGGTCCAGGTTGTACTGGCGGATATCACTCAAGGCCGAGGTGACCTTTTCCCGTGTCACGTCCAGGTCGAGCAGTGCAGTGCGGGCCTCGGGAGCAGCATTGCGCAGAGCATTGTCGAAACGCTCCACCCCCCGGTTGTATTCGTTGACTGTGCTGCGCAAGGCGCTGAGCAACGTTGCATCACGATCGTCGGAGATGAACTCTTTCTGGTAGCGATCAAGGGCCTGGAGCACCGAGTCCTTGTCATTTTGCTGGGGGCTACCGGCAGGTGCGGACAGGCTCTGCCATTGCCGGCTGTGGTTATCTGCAAGGGTCAGGGCCACCTGATCCAGCAATTGCAGGCTGGGCACGGTATTGAATTGCGCATAGCTGGCGGCGCTCCTGACCCCACCCATCAGATAAAGACTGAGACTGACCAGGATCAAGATCCCCAACAGAGCTGAGGCGACCAGCAGCGAGATATTTTTTTTGACGGTCATGATGCTGTACTCCGTGGAAAAACTATTGAGTCAATTCAGGGCTGAGGGTCGTACCGTGCTTCTGCTGGCTGGCGACTTGCCCGAGTAGTTTGGGTATATCCAGGATCAACGCGACTGCTCCGTTCCCCAGGATGGTGAAGCCGCCCAGTCCATGGGCTGTACCGAAAATCTTGCCCAGCGGCTTGATCACCGTCTGGAACTCACCCAGCAATTGGTCGACGACCAGGCCCACCCGCATCCCCGCGTAATGCACCACCACGACGTTCTCACGGCCAGGGTTAGCCCCATCGATGGCGAACATTTCGCGCAGGCGCAGAACGGGAAGCACCGCACCCCGCAGGTCGAGGAATTCTTGATTGCCGTAGTCGTCGCTCGACAGTTCGATGCACTCCTCGACCAGGTCCAGCGGCACGACATAGGAGGCATTGCCGACCCCGATCAAAAAGCCATCGATGATGGCCAGCGTCAGCGGCAGGCGGATACGCACCGTGGTGCCCACGCCCTCCTCGCTTTCCAGGCTGACCGAGCCTCGCAGGGCGACGATGTTCCGTTTGACGACATCCATCCCCACGCCGCGCCCGGACAGGTTGCTGACCTGGTCGGCGGTGGAGAAGCCGGGTTCGAAAATCAGGTTGAGAATCTCGCCGTCAGCCAACGGTTGCCCTTCGGCTACCAGGCCGCGCTCTATCGCCTTGGCCAGGATGCGTTGCTTGTTCAGGCCTCCACCGTCGTCGCTGACTTCAATAACGATGCTATTGGCCTCGTGATAGGCATTGAGGCGAACCGTGCCCTGCTCCGGCTTGCCGCGTTCACGACGCAGGTGGGAGGCTTCGATGCCGTGGTCCATGGCGTTGCGCACCAGGTGGGTCAGGGGATCGCCGATGCGCTCGACCACCGTCTTGTCCAGCTCGGTCTCAGCGCCAAGGACCTGCAGGGCAATGTCCTTGCCCAGTTCTTTGGAGACATCGCGCACCACCCGCTGGAAGCGATTGAACGTGCCACCGATCTGCACCATTCGCAGGGTCAGGGCGCAGTCGCGCACCTCCTCGACAAGACGCGAGAGCGAACTTGTCGCTTCGATCAGCTCGCCGATGCCGCTTTGGATGGCCCCCAGATTGGCGCCGGCGCCGGCGATGATCAGTTCGCCCACCAGGTTGATCAGTTGATCCAGCTTGCCGGCATCGACACGAATCAGATTGCCTTCGGCCGAACGCGGCTCTTTCGCCCCACGGTTTTTGGTCACGTCATCGCGAGTCGCCTGGTCCGGCACCACGGGGGTCGCCGCATAGGTCGTCGGCGCGCCAGAAGACGAACCGGCCAGCCATTGCTCACGAGTCACCGAACCACACGCAATAAAGGCCTCGACCATGGCATCGGGCTCGGCTTCGAGACGGCCGATCAACGCCCGTAGACCGGTTAAGTCGCCGTCGCACGGCAACACGCAGATCTGGCTGCCCTCACGAACAAAGTCGAAGGCCCCTTCAATGGTGGCCTGGCCGGCGTCACTGACAAACCCCAGTTCAAACCCCAGGTAACAGGTTTCCGGATCCATCGCCGCGATATCCGGCAGCCCCTCGGTAATGCACACGACCGCACTGATTTGCCCGAAACTGTTGAGGTAGCGCAGCAACGACAGCGGATCCATACCGTTACGCAAAGCGTCGGGACACAGGCGAAGGGACAGATGCCAACGCGCAGCGCAAGCCGATTGCGGCGGTTCGATCGGCATTGGGGCTGGCTGCGATTCGTGACGGTTGTCCAGGTAACGGTTGAGACGCTCGACCAACGCCGCGCCCTGCTGCTCGTGCTCTGCGGTCATGCCGTGCAGGTCACCGTGGCTGGCAAGCAACTCAATAAGCGTGCACAAGTGGTCCCGCACTTCGAGGAACAACGCACTCAGCGATTCGTCCACCCGCAGTTCATTGCCGCGCACCCGATCCAGGACGCTTTCCGCCACATGGGTAAAGGCAACGATCGGCGTTAAGCCAAACAGGCCGGCAGAACCTTTGATGGTGTGGGCGACGCGAAACAACGCGTTGATGGTGTCGGTATCATCCGGCGCCTGTTCGATCTGCAGCAGCGCGTCTTCCATCAAGAGCAATAGCTCCTGGCTTTCGGCGATGAACGTCTGTAGCACGTCGTCCAGATTCATGGGCGAACTCATGGTTTCAACCTCTCTGGTGACGAGGCGTGGCCGACTCGTCGAATAAGCTGTACAGCCCGCTCATGTCCAGTGCATCGAGTACCGCCGTGCTGGGGTTGCTCAGCAGCAGGCTGGAACCGTGGCGCAGTGACGCCTGCTTGATCACTACCAACAGCTGGAGCCCGGCGGTGTCGATTTCGTCCACCCCACCCAGATCCAGTTCCACTTCCTGCGCCAAGGGAAACAGCTCCAGCAACAGGTCTTTACGCTCAGCGGCGGTGTATATGGTCAGCGGCCCTTCGAGAACCAGAATCCGACGCAGACAAGCCGTGGTATTTGTCATGACAACCTCCTTTCCAGGGGCTCTGGGCGCCTAAGGCATGATCAGTTTGGAGACGGCACCGAGCATCTGGGCCGGCTGGAAGGGCTTGATAATCCAAGCCTTGGCACCGACGGCTTGGCCCTGTTGTTTCATGGCCTCCCCGGTTTCGGTGGTCAGCATGATCACGGGCGTGAACTTGTAGGGCGCCAGCAGTTTGGCGGCTTTGATAAAACTCAGGCCGTCCATGTTGGGCATGTTCACGTCACTGACAATCAGGTGGATCTTGCGACCGTCAAGCTTGGTTAGGGCATCGCGGCCGTCGACACCTTCGATGACCTCGTATCCGGCGCCCTTCAAGGTGATGCTCACCACTTGGCGAATGGAGGCAGAGTCATCGACAATCAGGATGGTTTTGCTCATGGGAAACTCCCTAGAAAAAAGTGATCTCGGATGAGGGACTGCTCGCCACAGGCTTGCCGTGATGAATCGCGTGCTGTTCAGGCATCGTGTAGGTGCTTGCCAATTGCTCAAGCCAGGTATCGGCGATGATCGGCGCAGGCGCAGCGCCGGCGAGGGCCAGTTGCTGGCGTTCGGCGATATGCGAATGCAGCTTGCAAAGATCGTTATTGACCAGGGAAAGCATCTGGCCCACCCGATCTTGGAACTGCAGAGCGACCAGTACCCCCGAGATCTCGGTGGCAACGTTTTCGCTTTGCTGCTGAAGACTGCTGCTGGTGTCGACGATGGCCTGGGCGTTATGCCGGAAGTGCGCGATCACCTGGGACACCAGGTGCTCTGACTGAGCCAAGGTGTGGGAATCCTGCTGCGCCTGATGCCGGGAAAGCTCGACGGTGCGGGAGATGGCAGCATTGACGGTGTTCACCGTTTCGCTGATTTTCTGCCCCGTCTCCCCGGACAAACTGGACAGCTTGCGCACTTCATCCGCCACCACCGCGAAGCCGCGTCCGGCATCCCCCGCCCGCGCGGCTTCAATAGCGGCGTTGAGCGCCAGCAAATTGGTCTGTTGGGCAATATCACCGACAAAGTTGGCCATTTCCTGCAACTGCGAAGTGAAATCAGAGAGGAGCAAGATCTCCTTGAGCTCCGACTCCTTGCGCAAAAGCGCATCGCGCAGCGCAACCATGATTGAATCCAGGTCCCGCTGACCCACTTCCAGGATTTCCAGCAACCGCGTGCCCGAATTCTGGCCTGCGCCGTGGGAAGCGGACGCACTGATGTCTCCCGACAACGTCGCAAAGCGGTTGCTCAGCTTGAGGATCGACTCCTCGCTGAGGATGCGCGCCGCTTCGATCTGGTGACTCCAGATCGGCAGGACCTGCGCGCACACCTCGCCCAGCCCTTCATAGGCTGAAATGGCCGGCGGCAGGTGACCTGGCTGATCGTCTTGCCGGGCGTGGGAACGGCTGCCCACTAGACGCTTGTTCCACAGACCCATGAACAGCGAGCCCAACAGCACACCAGCGCAACTGACCGCACTGCGTAGGGTGAAGTCCGCGTTGATCACAATCGCGGCGCAACCGAGCACTGCGGTCAAACCTGCCGGCAGTAGCATCAAGATCAGGGGGGAGGAAATTACCTGTCCTTTCACCTTCATCTCTCCAGTTCAGTGCGGATCCGGCGGGACCCGGCGCGCGACATCCGCTCTTGGGATGCCCGTTTTTGTTGATCTGAAGAGATGATGGCTAAGTAATGGCGACGGAACTATCAGAGCATCCTGATTTACACCTAAGGATTGCAGTTACAGAGTAGGAAAATCCCTACGCGCCCCACAGGGCCCGAGCTGGCTGCTGTTCGATCTAATGGGACGTTCGACGGCGCGGCCGAAGGCTAACAGCGCACTCAAGGACCACAGTTATATCGAGTGTGAATCAAGATTTGTGTCGAAGGTGGCGTTGTCGCCGCGCCTTCAATCGCGCCGCGTATCCAACGCACCGCGGCGGCCGTCTCGCCGACGAAATCATGGGAGATCACGTAATCCATGACGCCGGCCTCCAGCAGTGCTCGCGTATGAACCGTAAGCTCATGACCGACGAAAAAAGGCCGATCCTCAGTCGCAAGCGTCTCTATCGCCTGAGCAACGCCTCGGTTGGCGCCGGCCACGTTGTAGATGGCTGCCGGGTGCTCATGCTTGGAAAAATAACGCTTCAATTGTTCAGTGGTGGTCTGAGGGCGATCGTCGGACATCACTCGTTCGTCGATTTTCAGATACGGAAACTCGGAGCGCAGCACCCTACGAAACCCCATCTCTCGCTCTTGCTGGCAGCGAAACGGCACGCTGGTCACCAGCAGGATCTTCGCCGGTTCTTTAGGTAGTGCGTTGCCTATCAGCAACCCGGCGACACTGCCCGCGGCGTATTGATCATTCCCCACGTAAGCACTGCGCCCGGAGTTAGGAAGATCGGTGGTCAGGCACACAACGGGAATACCGAGGCTGCGCAGTTTGCGGATCGCTCGGTTGATCGCCGGATGCTCGCGCGATACGACGATCACACCATCGGCCGAGACGCCCTCGGCCTGAACCTGATCCGCAAAAGAGGCGGGATCGACCTGGTTAGTCGGCACATAGTAGCCATGCACGACGACGCCAGGGGTCGAAGCATTCACCAGCGTCTCGGCGTCGGCCAACGTAGCATTGAAGGTTTCGCCCGAGTCGCAAAATAGCTTGATCTGCAACGTTGCCATGCCGTCAGCCAGATCTTTCTTCAGCTTATCCAGCGCCGCCAGCACTTTCAGACGGGTGTTTTCCCGTACGCCGGGGCGGTTGTTCAGTACACGATCGACGGTCGCTGCCCCAACCCTGGCCACCTTGGCGACCTGTTGAACCGTGGGGCCCTTCCATAAGCGCGCCGAAGTTTGTGTGGTCATCTATAGCCCGCCCTCTTTTGATGTTTTTTACACCATATCACCGCCCTGGCCAGTGTGTTCAAGCGCAAGTACGGCTATCAACGCATTTTCGAATTTGAGGTGATTCACATCATAAAGCGCCTTTGGTGCTCCTTGATGATTGCTTTTGCGGTGCTAATAATCGCGGCATAACAAACACAACAAACCGTCAGGATCGCCCCCATGAATAACTCGCCTCATCGGTTGGATTCGACCGCCACGGCTGCGCCGCTTTTGCCCCACCGTCCATCTCCTTTCCCAATCAACCCATGCGCCTATTCGACGCAGCGTTGATGACTGTCGCCCATTGATAGGTAGTTGAATATGAGCATACGAATCGCCGTTATCGGCGCCGGAATTATGGGGGAAGACCACGCCCGCATTATTGCCCAAGACCTTCCGGGAGCCACTTTGCATGTGGTGTGCGATGCGTCGCCAGAACGAGCCAAGCTGATCGCTGACCGCTACGGCGCCGCGGACGTATCCACTGATCCGCTGTTCACGCTTTCTAGGTCCGATGTCGATGCAATTATCATCGCCAGCCCGGACGAAACCCATGCGGGCCTGACCATGGCAGCCATCGAGGCCGGGAAACCGGCACTGTGTGAAAAGCCGCTGTCTCAAAGCCCGGACCAGTGCCTGGCCGTGATCGACAGAGAGATGTCTCAGGGTCGCCACTTCGTGCAGCTGGGCTTCATGCGCCGGTTTGATCCTTCGTACAGGGAAATGAAAAATGCCTTGAGCGACGGCGTGATAGGTCGGGCGGTGATGATGCACAACTTCCACCGCAACGTAGAAGCCCCCGCCAACTTCAGCGGGCAAATGGCGATCAGTAACTCCGCGCCACATGAATTCGATGTGGCGCGTCACGTGCTCGACACCGAATACGTGGCTATTTCAGTGTTCCAACCCGCTCACACGTCCACGGACGGCGTCGGTGCTCCGGTATTCATGGTGCTGGAAACCCGTGAAGGCCAACTGGTGAACATCGAAATCAACAACAACGCCCATTATGGGTACGACGTACGTGGCGAGCTGGTGGGCGAGCAAGGTTCCGTGCAACTGGCCACACCGGTACATGCTCGCTTCAACACCCGTCTTCAGGGGTTTGAAAAGTATGCCGCCGATTGGCGGCCGCGGTTCGCCGACGCCTATCGCCTGCAAAACAAAGCATTCGTGGAATTTATCAATACAGGCATTTTCCCTGCCTTTGCCGCGAATGCCTGGGATGGCTATTGCGCAGCCGTGGTCGCCCAAGCCGGCATTGAGGCACTCAATCAGCGGCGCCGCGTGGTTTTGCCCACGCTGCAAGCCCCCCCCTTCTATCAGCCGCACGAGGGCGCTACATCATGAAACTGGGATTCGTCACCGATAGCCTCGGTAACCTGCCACTGCGCGAGATGCTCAAGCAGGCTGAACGCCTGGAAGTATCGGGCCTGGAAATCAACACCGGCGGATGGTCGACCGCGCCACACTTTAACCTGGCACAGATGCTCGCCAGTGCCGACGACCGCAAGGCACTCAAACGCAGCTTCCAGGAGCACAACCTGGAAATCATTTCCCTCAACGCCAACGGCAACCCTCTGCATCCCACGCAGCCTGAACAAGGCCAATGCCTGCGGGACACCCTACGCGTAGCCGGGGAACTGGGCGTCAAGACTGTCTGCACCATGTCTGGATTACCGGAAGGTCGGGCCGGCGACAGCATGCCGAACTGGGTGGTTGCCTCATGGCCTCCGGAAACCCAGACAATGCTGCGCTACCAATGGGAAGAACGCCTGCTGCCCTTCTGGAGCGAGATGGCCGACCTGGCCAAGGAAAATGGTGTGGAGCGTATCGCTCTGGAATTGCACGGTAACCAGTGCGTCTACAACGTCCGTTCGCTGCTGAAGCTGCGCAACGCAATCGGGCCGGTGCTGGGCGCCAACCTGGACCCTTCTCACCTGTTCTGGATGGGCGCTGATCCGCTGGTAGCCGCCGAGGCACTGGGCGACGCCATCTACCATGTGCATGCCAAAGACACCTTGCTTAATGCTCCGGTCCAGGCCGTGGACTCACTTTTGGAAAATGGCTCATTGATGGATATCTCATCCCGTAGCTGGTCCTACATCACGCTCGGGTTCGGCCACGGCGAGCAATGGTGGAGGCAGTTCTGCTATCGCCTGAAAATGGCTGGCTACGATGGCTGGCTATCGATCGAGCATGAGGACGTTTTGCTCAACAGCCTCGAGGGTTTGGAAAAATCCGTAAGACTGCTCAAGAGTGTCATGCCAGTTGCCGCCAGCGACTTCAAACCCCAGTCCATCTGAATCGCAGCGCGAGAAAACCCATGTAATTCCCTATTCGATCGCTCACCGCAACGGCGAGTGAGCACCCCAATGAGTTTCAGTCAGGAATATCACAATGACAATTAATTCCTACGGAAATACGGCGGACACTTCAGTCGCCTATGCAAGCCCTCAAAAACGCCAGGCACAGCGTTACCTGCAAAAAGTGACATGGATCGCCACGTTTGGCGGCCTGCTGTTCGGCTTCGATACCGGCGTCATCAATGGCGCCCTGCTCTACATGAAAGATGACCTGGGGCTAACGCCTTTTACCGAAGGCTTGGTCGCCAGTGCCTTGTTGATCGGCGCCATGCTGGGGGCGCTGTGCAGCGGTCGCTTATCGGACCTCAAGGGCCGGCGCCGTATCATTTTGTTCCTCGCCGTGCTGTTTTTTCTTGGCGCATTGGCGTGTGCCCTGGCGCCCACGCTCAATGTCATGGTGGCCGCCCGCTTTACCCTGGGGTTAGCGGTGGGCGGCGCATCGGTGGTGGTGCCGGCATACCTCGCAGAGATGGCTCCGTCCAGCATTCGCGGGCGCATCATTACCCGTAACGAATTGATGATCGTCACCGGGCAATTCCTGGCTTTCACCACCAACGCCACCCTGGGCAATGTGTTCGGCGATCTCGATGGTGTTTGGCGCTGGATGCTTGCCTTGGCCACGCTGCCAGCCGTAGCACTCTGGTTGGGAATGCTCTACATGCCCGAAAGCCCGCGCTGGCTGGCAACCAAAGGCCGCTTCAGAGAGGGCCTGGAAGTCCTGAAACTCGTACGGGAAGAGTACTATGCCAAGGCTGAAATGGAGGCCATCACCCAGCAGATCAGCAACGAACGATTCATCAAGAAAGGTGGCTGGCGCGACCTGTCTCAGAAAGGCGCGCGACGCATATTTTTGATTGGCATCGGTATTGCGGTGACATCGCAACTGACCGGCGTCAATTCGATCATGTACTTCGGCACCCAGATCCTTACGGAAGCCGGCCTGGAACAGCGGAGTGCACTGATCGCCAACGTCGTAAACGGCATCATCTCGATTGGCGCAACGTTCGTGGGCATTGCTCTGCTGGACCGCGTGGGCCGTCGCCCCATGATGCTGCTCGGTTTCACCGGCACCACATTGTCTTTACTGTTGATTGGCCTGGTTTCAGTTTTTGTCGACCCCTCCGTGACCCGCGCCATGCTTATCCTCGCAGCCATGGCGATGTTCCTGGCCTGCATGCAAGGGCTGATCGGGCCTGCCTTTTGGGTACTTTTGGCAGAGATTTTCCCCATGCGCATCCGCGGCGGATGTATGGGTATGGCGATCGCTGCGTTCTGGTTGACCAACGTGATGATAGGCATGTTCTTTCCATCTCTGGTGGCAACGCTCGGGATCGGCCAGACCTTCTTTGTATTCGTGGGCGCAGGGCTGCTGTCCCTGACCTTCGTCGCGGTATGGGTCCCGGAGACACGCGGCAGCACGCTCGAAGAGATTGAGCAGCGGTTGTATGGCTAGCCGGGGATGGCGCGGACCTGTTGGAAGTCGATCTGCGCCTCATGAAGGCCCTTGTAGGCCTGGCGCAGATAAACCCGGCGATGTTCAGTGCTGCCCGTACCCAGCACGCAGAATGGCTGCGCAAGCGCGCGACCATTGCGCTGGGACTGGACGAGGACCGGCACAGACTCAGGTCAGCGGCGCGACCGCTGCTGCACTGAGCCCCTCTACGAACTGGCTTTTTGCGCAGCGGCGCCACTGCTCTCCGATTGCAAAAAGCCACGTGCCAGTTGCTGATACAGTTCGGGCCCCATCCTGGCGCTGACCGCTTTGGCAATCAGCGCGACCGCCATCAGACTGATGACCATGCCATGGCTGTCGATCATCTCCATGACGATGATTGCGGAGGTGATCGGCGACTGCGTGACCGCTGCCAGAAACCCCACCATGCACAATGCAATGATGGGCTGTGCCGCCAAGGCGAAGTAGTCGGCGACATTGGCCCCGACAGCGGCGCCTACCGCCAAAGAGGGGGCAAAAATACCGCCAGGGATGCCGGAAAAGTAAGTCACTACGGTCGCAAGAAAACGCGTAATAGGCGCGTGCCAGGGTAAACCAACATCGGAAACGATGATTTGGGAGGTGATCCCGTAACCGCTGCCATAGGACATCCCCCCACTGAGCCAACCAAGCACCGCGACGATCAAGCCGCAGCCCCCTGCGAACCAGACAGGATGCAGCCGGCGCCATTCCCAGACGACAAAACGACGATAACGCTGTGGCCACAGGAGCATCCGACTGAACAAGCCGCCCATAAGGCCACAGCCAATACCTATCGCCAGTACCGGAACAACGATATCGAGATTGGCCTCTTGCACGTCGAAGTGCCCGAAATAGTTGTAGTTGCCTTGCAAGGCAATCGCGACCATCCCCGACAAAATAATAGTGCTGAGCAACACCCCGCTGGTGCGCGTTTCCAGCTTGCGCCCCAGTTCCTCTACCGCAAAGGCCACGCCGGCCAAGGGGGTATTGAAGGCGGCGGCAATACCCGCTGCGCCGCCCGCCAGGATAAGGTCTTCAGCGCGGATGATACGTGCATTGGGCAGATAGCGGTGAAAGCAATGCATGATTGAGGCGGCGACTTGCACCGAGGGGCCTTCACGGCCGGCTGAAAAGCCTCCCGTCAGGGCCAGAGTTCCAAGGCCAATCTTGGCGAAAGCCAAACGCAACGACACCAACTTATCCACGGATTTGCCTTGGTGCGCCAACCGCGTGGCCGCGATCACCTGGGGAATGCCGCTGCCTTGGGCCCCTGCAAAAAATCGCGAGGTCATCCACACCACAAACATGCCGATCAGCGGCGTATAGATAAACGGCAGCCAGGGCCGCTCGGCAGCCTGTTGGGCGAACTGCATCAGCGCCAGGTCAGCCAGCCGGGCAAACATCACAACCAGCAATCCGGCGAGGGTAGCAGCGGCCCAGAGCGTCACTCGAGTGCGCCACCGGATAGAGGCAAAGCGGCGACGTATCAGCAATATCGGTTTGATCACCCGAGCGGATTCCCGTTGTGAGACTCAATAAAATGTAATAACGAGAATAACGGGTTAAACCGTCAGGTCCAACCGGCAGTCAGCTAACCATGGCCCCCGCCTGACCGCTCCTCGACAGCCTCAGCCAGTCATTCTGATACAGAGTATGACCGTCCGTCGCCATTGCCGTGATCAATCAACTACAGTTGAGTCGCTCTGAATAAAAACAAAACAAGCCGGAGAGATTCCCATGCTGGTAAAGAACCGCTTCATTCTGTTGGCAACTGCTGCAGCCCTGGCACTGACCACCACGACACAGGCAGCCCCTGTATTCATCAACGTTCTGACCGGCGGCACCAGCGGGGTGTATTACCCCATCGGGGTCGGCCTCTCACAGATCTACAACGAAGGCATCCCCGGCGTGAAGACTTCGGTTCAGGCCACCAAGGCCTCCGTGGAGAACCTGAACCTGCTGCAATCGGGTCGAGGCGAGTTGGCGCTGGCGTTGGGCGACTCGGTGGCGGATGCGAAGAACGGCGTCGAGGAAGCGGGCTTCAGTAAACCACTGACCAAGTTGCGCGCTATTGCCGGCGCGTACCCCAACTACATTCAAATCGTGGCCAGCAAAGAGTCGGGGATCAAGACACTGGCGGACCTTAAAGGCAAGACCATCTCGGTCGGCGCGCCGAAATCGGGTACCGAGTTGAACGCACGGGCGATTTTCAAGGCGGCGGGCCTGACCTATGCAGATATGGGCAAGGTGCAATACCTGCCTTTTGCCGAGTCGGTGGAGCTCATCAAGAACCGGCAGTTGGATGCCACGCTACAGTCCTCCGGGCTGGGTATGGCTGCCATCCGTGACTTGTCATCGGTGATGCCGCTGAACTATGTGGCCATCCCTGCGGACGTGGTGGCGAACATCGGCAACGCGGCCTATCACAGCGCGATGATTCCAGCCGACACCTATGACGGCCAACCTGACCCAGTGCCGACGGTTGCCATCACCAACATTCTGGTGACCCGCTCGGACGTGCCCGATGAGTTGGCGTACCAGATGACAAAGTTGTTGTTCGAAAACCTCTCGCGTCTGGGCAACGCTCATTCGGCAGCCAAGGACATCACCCTGGAAAACGCCGCCAAGAACCTGCCGATTGCGCTGCATCCGGGCGCCGAACGCTACTACACCGAAAAAGGCGCGCTCTAGCCACGAGCGATGCACGGCGCAGCGGATCGCTGCGCCAACGTTCCGTCCTTTTTCCATGCAGTGAGGCAGGCAGCTAATGAGTGAAGAACATCAAGGCATCTCTGCGACCCCGCGAGACTGGCCAAAAACGCTGTTTTACGTCGCGTTGTTATTTTCGATCTTTCAGATCGTCACGGCAGCCTTTTCGCCCTTTTCAAGCCAGGTACTGCGCGCGATACACGTCGGCTTCTTATTGTGGATGGTCTACCTGAGCTATCCGGCCTATGGCAACCGGCGCCCCTGGCAACCGTTGGCCTGGATTCTCAGCCTCGCAGCCATTGCCACCGCGTTTTATCAATGGCGGTACGAGGCTGATCTGATCCAGCGCTCAGGGGACCTGACCACCGCAGATACGGTGATCGGCATTGTGCTGGTGCTGCTGGTGTTCGAAGCCGCTCGACGGGTGATGGGCATTGCCCTGCCAATCATCTGCGGGTTGTTCCTGGCTTATGGCCTGTTTGGCGAGTATCTGCCGGGGGAGCTGGCCCATCGAGGTTATGGTTTCGATCAAATCATCAACCAGCTGTCTTTTGGCACCGAAGGGCTGTACGGCACGCCCACCTATGTTTCGGCGACCTATATCTTCCTGTTTATCCTGTTCGGCGCATTCCTTGAACAGGCCGGCATGATCAAGTTGTTCACCGACTTTGCCATGGGCCTGTTCGGCCACAAACTGGGTGGGCCGGCCAAAGTCGCCGTGGCCTCATCGGCGCTGATGGGCACGATAACCGGCTCGGGCATCGCCAACGTGGTGACTACTGGACAATTCACCATCCCTCTGATGAAGCGCTTCGGCTACCGGGCAGCTTTTGCCGGCGGGGTGGAAGCGACCGCCAGCATGGGCAGTCAACTGATGCCGCCGGTCATGGGTGCCGTCGCGTTCATCATGGCCGAAACCATTAACGTCCCGTTCGTGGAGATCGCCAAGGGGGCGTTGATCCCCGCGATTTTGTACTTTGGCTCGATCTTCTGGATGGTTCACCTGGAAGCCAAGCGCTCCAATCTCCAGGGCTTGCCCAAGGATCAATGCCCCAGTGCGCTGGGCGCAGTGAAGGAGAACTGGTATCTGCTGATACCCCTGCTGGTATTGGTCTACTTATTGTTTTCCGGGCGTACGCCGTTGTTTTCCGGCATGGTCGGATTGGCACTCACGGCCATCGTGATTCTCGGCTCGGCAATTATTCTAAAAGTACAAAGCTTTGGCTTGCGCTGCGCGTTCTGGATTGCGCTGGGCATCCTCTGTACCGGCTTTTTCCAACTGGGCATCGGTGTGATCTTTGCCGTGATTGCGGCGCTGGTGGTGGGCTGCGGGCTCATCAAGGGCGGGCACGAAACCTTGACCATCTGCCTGCACGCCCTGGTAGAAGGCGCACGCCATGCTGTACCGGTTGGCATCGCGTGCGCCCTGGTGGGGATCATTATTGGTGTGGTCTCACTGACGGGCGTCGCCTCGACGTTTGCGGGATACATCCTGGCGATCGGCCGAGACAATCTACTGCTTTCGCTGATCCTGACGATGATCACCTGCCTGGTGTTGGGCATGGGTATTCCGACCATACCCAACTACATCATCACCAGCTCGATTGCAGCCCCCGCCCTTTTGGAATTGGGCGTACCGTTGATTGTGTCGCACATGTTCGTATTTTATTTCGGCATCCTCGCCGACCTGACGCCCCCCGTCGCCCTCGCCTGCTTTGCCGCGGCCCCGATCGCTAAAGAGACTGGGTTCAAGATCAGCCTCTGGGCGGTGCGAATTGCCCTGGCGGGGTTTGTCATACCCTTTATGGCGGTCTACAACCCGGCGTTGATGTTGCAAGGCGATAATTTGTGGATGACTGCGTACATGCTGATCAAGACCCTGTTTGCAGTCGGGCTCTGGGGCATGGCATCCACCGGTTATTTGCTGCGCAAGATGCCCCTGTGGGAACGACTGCTGAGTGTGGCGGCTGGAGCCTTGCTGGTGGTGGCGTTGCCGCTGACCGATGAATTGGGCTTCGCGCTGGGGATAGCGGTGATCCTCCAGCATGTCTGGCGGTCCCGACGTGCAGAGCTCGCCCTACCATGATCGGCGTATGCCTGGGCCTGACCAGCGTGGTGTGGGCCCAGCTGTCGGTTTCACACTTCACGCTGGCCTGGGATCACACCATTGAAAAGATCCGCTGGGAGGAAGACTACCGCGTGACCGAGCAAGGGCTAGTCCTGGAAGAGGCGCGGGTACGCGGTAACGGTGCGGGGATGGAGGTTCCAGACGACGCACGACTGGAAAATGGCAGCTGGCACTACCGGCACCCATTGCCGCCTTTGCAACCCTTGCGGCTGGGGCGAACACCGGAGGCTGGCGATTACCAGCTGTGTGTCGATGGCCAGTGTCACGCTCTGAGCCATTGGGTGGGCGCGCCAACCACGCGCCATCCCTTCATTCAACTATGGCCGTGCAACACCGGCTGACGGGCGGATGATCACTCAGTCCCCAGATGTCCCTTGCTATTACTTATGCTGATCCGCGTTGCCTTCTTGCATTTGCACGGAGGACTTGGTCGAGCTGCTATTACCTTTGGTGGCATTGTCCGAGTTATCGAAGCAACCCTGCAGGAGGAACAGGCTGCACACACTCAGGCACACATATAGCTTTTTCATGATGATTTACCCGGCAGTAGAGGAATAAGTCATGGACAAGCGCTTTATCTGCAACGGCCCATGTGTAGTCTGTCCATGGGCACTCAACGGATGTTCAACAAATTTGATCCAAGCCTGATAAGCGGTTGATGTTTCCATGCACTTAAAAAACAGCCTGGAGTTGTGCCTGTCGTCGGTGTTTCGTGCACAAATAACAAACTTTCTCGACACGAGGGTTATCCATAGGGAAGCATTCGACTCAGCGGAAGGGATTCAACCATGTCTGCAACACGTACATTCCTCGTACTCAAAACGGCTTGTGCAAGCGCAGCGGCGCTGCTGCTCGGCGCTTGCGCGGCTGACAATACAGCCTCCAATGTGGTCGCACCCGGCGATGCCCCCTCGCCGACCACACGCACCCTGGACGCCGGCGCAGCGCTATTGCAATCGCGCCCTCCGATTGATGCCTTGAACGCTTACCTCGACGGTTTCCATTTCTACAACGGCGATATGAAAGCGCAAATGGAGGCCCATCACTATTGCGCGATCCTCAACGACGAAGTGATCCAGTGCGTGATCTACGATGGCAATCGCAAGGACGCCAAGTTGATGGGTGTGGAATACATCATCAGCGAGCGCTTGTTCACCGGCCTGCCCAAGGCCGAGCAGGCGCTGTGGCACAGCCATGTGCACGAGGTGAAATCCGGCCAACTCGTGGCGCCCGGTATCCCTGAGGTGGCCGAGCATGCGCTGATGGAAAAGCTCGTGCACACCTACGGCAAGACCTGGCACACCTGGCACACCGACCTGCATAAGGACCTGCCCTTGGGCGTGCCCCAACTGATGATGGGCTTCACCGCCGACGGCCAGGCCGACCCGCAAAAAGTCGCCGAGCGCGATCAACGGTTCGGCATTGACAGCGCACAGAAGCGCAAAGACCGCGCGGATATACCGGCTCCCGCCGTGGCGCCAGGGGCGGATGCGTGGCGCCGGGGCCAGGTATTTCAGATAGCTGATCCAACCCAAACACCCCATCGGCACTGAATTCATCGATTGAGGAGCCAAGCTATGCAATCCCTCAAGATCGCCACGTTCAATGTCAATGGCATAGGCGCACGCCTGCCGAACCTGTTGCAGTGGCTGGAGCGAGAGCGGCCCGACATTGTCTGCCTGCAGGAGCTGAAAGCGCAGGACAACGCCTTCCCCGCCAAGGCGCTGGAGCAAGCAGGTTACGGCTCTGTACACCATGGCCAGGCGGCGTGGAACGGAGTCGCCATTCTGGCGCGCGATGCCGAGCCGCTGTTGATCCATAGAGGGTTACCGGGGGCCGAACATGATCCCCAGGCCCGTTATCTGGAAGCGGCGGTGCTGGGGGTAATCGTCGGCTGCCTGTACCTGCCCAACGGCAACCCTCAGCCTGGGCCGAAGTTCGATTACAAACTGCAATGGTTCGAACAGTTGATTCAACACGCTCAAACCTTACACAGCAGTGAACACCCGGTGGTGCTGGCTGGAGATTACAACGTGGTGCCTACCGATCTGGATATCTACAACACCCGCTCGTGGCTCAAGGATGCCCTCCTCCAGCCCGAGAGCCGCGCGTGCTACCAAAAGCTTCTGGACCAAGGCTGGGTCGACTCGCTTCGGCACCTGTATCCAGACGAGCGCGTATACACGTTCTGGGATTATTTCCGTCAGCATTGGCAGAAAAATTCTGGTTTGCGTATCGATCATCTATTGCTGAACCCGGTGTTGGCCCCACGCCTTGAAAACGCCGGCGTCGATGCATGGGTGCGCAACGAAGAACATGCCAGCGACCATGCACCGGTCTGGGTTCAAATCAGTGCCAAACCGCGCAAGCGTATCCAGCGTACTTGAACCTCTAGGAGCAATGCCGGTGATGTACCCAACTACCCCCGATGGCCGCTATTTCGTCGTAAGAGGTACCCTGTGGCGGTGCAGCAACCCCTCGCTGCCCGAAGACACTCGGCAGGGCCTGGTTAATCAACTGATGACCGCGCGCCGCGCGGTCAAAGCCGCCAAGGCGTCCGGTGATCCGCGCCAGTTACAGGCTGCTCGCACACAAGTGCAGAAAGCCAAGGTGGGCCTGGGTGAGCGTGGCCCGGTGTGGTGGGATGACGGTGCTGCGGATCTCAACCAGAAGAAGGTAAGCGATACGCCCTATGCCCAATGGCATGCGGCGTTGGCCGAGACGTCAGCTTAGCGCCCCATTAGCTCGGTTCTGCAATGGGTGTGGCCAGGCGATTGCAGCCATATAGCACAACCCCCAGCAGCATCAGCGCACCGCCGCGCAGCCACGTATCGAGGCTTTGCTGGCTGAGCAGAACCAGGCACGAGGTTATCGCCAATATCGGCACCCAGGTCGGCACGCGGAAGTGGTCCTTGTCGACGCGGTCCCGACGTAGCACCAGCACGGCCAGATTAGTGCTGAGGAACACAAACAACAGCAACAGCACCACCGTCTCGGCCAGGGCTGCGAGCGTGCCGGTGGCGGTCAGCGCCATGGCCACGCCGCTGGTGGCCACGATCGCCACCAGCGGCGTACGGCGTTTGGGCAGAACCCGCGACAATGGCGCCGGCAACAACCCCATGCGAGCCATGCCGTACGCCAGGCGGCTGGCCATGATCATCGTCAGCAGTGCGCCGTTGGCCACCGCCACCAAGGCAATGAAGGCGAATAACTGGGGTGGAATGTTCAGGCCCGAAGCCCGCACTACTTCCAGCAGCGGCGCTGAGGTAGCCATCAGTCGGTCCGTCGGCAACACCACAGAGGCAGCGACCCCGACCGCCATGTACACGATACCGGCGGTGACCAATGCGGCGAACAGCGCGCGCGGATACACGGTGCGCACGTTACGGATTTCTTCCGCCAGGTTGGCCGAGGTCTCAAAGCCGACAAACGAATAGAACGCCAACAATGCCGCCCCCAATACCGCGAGCATTGGGTTCACGCCAGGCTTGAATTCTACGGCGCGCCCCAGGTTCGCCTCACCGGCCTGGAAACACCAGGCCGCAGCGATGACCACGAGCAACAACCCGGACAACTCAATGCAGGTCATAACCATATTGGCGCCCAGGGACTCTTTGATACCACGCGCATTGAGCAATGCGATCACCGCCAGGAACACCAAGGCCGCCAAGGTCGGTGGCACCTCAAAAAACGCCGCCAGATAGTCGCCGGTAAACGCCAGGGACAGCCCCGCCGCACTGGTGACCGCGGCCGCGAGCATACTGAAGCCCACCAGAAACGAAACCAGCGGCGACTTGAACGCCTTCTCAGCGAACACCGACGCGGCGCCGGCGTGGGGGTACTTGGTTACCAGTTCCGCGTACGAGCCGGCGGTGAGCATGGCAAAGAACAACGCCACCAGCAGCGGCACCCAGATCGCCCCGCCCACTTGCCCGGCAATGGTGCCAGCCAACGCATAGACACCGGCGCCCAGCACATCGCCAAGGATGAACAAAAACAGCATCGGTCCGGTGACGGCGCGGCGCAGTGACAGCTTGGAAGGCGAAGCGTTGCTGAGGCTGGAATCAGTCATGGGCGGCTCTACGGGCGGGTTGCACTGTGGATTCAGCCGGCGTGAGCCGGCAATAGCAAAGTTGTTTAAACATGGAAAAGCGTTACGCTGCCATAGTTCATTTATTTGCTTATCCCACAGCCCTAAGAGCCATGAAAAAGAGTGATCTACCAGTCAAGACCTGCGTGACATGTGGCCTGCCTTTCACCTGGAGAAAGAAGTGGGCGCGTTGCTGGGACGAGGTGCGTTATTGCTCGGAGCGCTGCCGACGCAACAAACCCTGAGCATGCTCTTGGTCAACGCTGGACGATCAACTGCAGGGTTTACGACCGCATAGCCAATTCCGGTAAGGCTTGTGCTGCGGGTCCTGCACCGTGAAAAGCAGCGGCGCCTTGATTTCCAGCACCCCCGAACTGTCCGTCAAGGGCGCGGATTCGCCCATGGTCACCCGCGCGGCGGCCCTCATGACCCACTGATCCACATTGGCATCCCCCGAGGGCTCGACCATTGTCACCTGAGGGGCGCCACTGTCTGACTTGAAGCGGTAGGACAGCGTGACGCGCTTGGCCTCGCCGGTGGCGTCAACAGCCTCTAACACTTCACCCACTGCCATCCGCCGCTTTTGTAAATTGACAAAGCTGCTCAGCCACATTTGCTGATAACGTTTGGCCTGAACCTCAGTGAGCGGCTGGCCGGCTTTACGCAAACGGTTCATCGCAAGCCAAGCCTCATCGCCACAGCGTTCGGAGGCCTCCAGATATAAGGCCAGGGCGCCAGGCAGGTCCTGCGGCCCTCCTTCGCCCTCCTCCATCAAACGCCCCAACGGCAGCGCAGCGTTCTTACCGGACAGACGGTAGAACGTACGCGCCCTGGCGTAATCCACCGGCTCACCTTCGCCGCGCTCGGCCATCTGCCCGAGCAGCACATTGACAGCCGGGTCTAACTTGGCGGCTTCGACGAACAAGGCGTGGGCCTCGCGAAAGTCTTGATCGACCCCATAGCCACCCTCCTGATACAGCTTGCCGAGTATGGCCATGCACGTGGGATTGCCATAATCGGCGTAGCGCTCGATATAGCGCAGGTTGTCGCGCTCAAACGGTTTCTGGCCCGCAATCCACATGCAGCGAAAGCCAGTCATCGATGAATCGTAATCGGCGGGTCGGGTCAGGCTTTTACAGCCCATGATGGTGCTCAACAGCACCAGAAGCGTCAGGGTCTTTAACATAGCGTCCATGCATCCGGGTGAACGGGAAAACGGCATTATGCCAGTAATGACTGGATTGGCTTCACCCTAGGAGCCGCGAGTCAGGGTTGCCTGCGTTTGGATCGGTAATGGCGTATCAGCCCCACAGCCACCAACACGCCGACGACGCCTAGTGCAATAGGCAGTCGATAAGGTTTCAAGTCGCCCAAGACGCGTTGCAAAAACTCCCCAGCCCAATACCCTGCACTGGCAAACAGCGTGGCCCAGACCAGCGCGCCAATGGCATTGATGCAGGCAAACTTAAGCGGTGAAATCCTGCTCGCGCCAATCACCATCGGCCCCAACAAACGCATGCCATAGAGAAAGCGCACCGAAAAAATCGACACCGTGGGGTGTCGATGGATCAACGTTGTGATCTTGTCGATGGCCGCTTGTTTTTTATGTAAGCGCGGCAACAAACGGTCGCCGAAATAGCGCCCCGCCCAGAACAGCAATTGGTCCCCCAACATGCCGGCGAGACTGGCGTAGGCGATCACGGGAAGCAACTTGAGCACCTGCTGATGCGCCGCCACGCCTCCCAGTATCAGAATCGTTTCGCCTTCCAGTAGGCAGCCGATAAAAACGGCCCAGTAACCATAGGTGGCCAGCAGGTGATTAAGGTCGAGGTGTTCAAACATGCGCGCGCATTTACTCCATAACGGCTAAATGTCTCGGGGCCAGTGCTGATCGGTGGCGACAGCACATGGACACAGCCGTGAGCGAGACGGTTCCTTCAACAGGTGACGAGCAGCCGCTTACTGGACTCCGCGCCAGCGCCGCGCCCTGCTTTATTTACCCCCGGTCACATCGAGAAAGGTGCCGGTTACGAACGACGCCTCCGCGCCCGCCAGCCATAGAATCGCCCGTGCCACCTCTTCCGGCTGGCCGCCCCGCCCCATGGGGATCGAGTCCTTGACGCGATCGACCCGCCCAGGCTCACCGCCACTGGCGTGCATGTCGGTGTAGATATGCCCGGGGCGAATACCGTTGACGCGTATGCCTTCCCGCGCCACCTCTTTAGCCAGCCCGATGGTGAACGTTTCGAGGGCGCCCTTGGAGGCCGCATAGTCCACGTATTCATTGGGGCTGCCAAGTCGGGCCGATGCCGAAGAGACATTGATGACCACCCCACCAGCGCCATTATGACGATAGGACATGCGCCGTACCGCCTGTTGGGCACAGAGTATCGGCCCGATGGCGTTGACTGCGAAAATGCGCTGCATCCGCTCGAAGTCGAGAGCCTCCACCCGTGATTGCAGCGCCAGTACCCCGGCGTTATTGACCAGGACGTCGATGCGCCCGAACTCACGGTCGATGGCCGCGAATAGATCGGCCACCTGGCGCGGATCCGCACTGTCGGCGCGCATGGCCAAGGCTTTGCGTCCCAGTGACTGCACATCCGCAACCACCGCCTGCGCCGCGGACTCGTTGCTGACGTAGCTGATGGCCACGTCATACCCTCGCTGGGCTGCCAGCCGGGCGGTGGCGGCACCCACCCCGCGACTGCCGCCGGTTATCAGGACCAAAGGGGCCTGCGAAACAGTGGTCATGGTGAATCCCTCTCTAGGTGATTGGCCGAGTCAGCCGAGGATGATGGCGCCGCAGGCGATCACCACGCACGCCAGAATGCGGCGCGCAGTCAGCGCCTCGCCGAGGAACCCGTAGCCAATCAATGCCGCGAACAACACGCTGGTTTCGCGCAATGCGGATACTGCGCCCAAGGGCGCTTCGTTCATGGCGTAGATGACCATGGCATAGGCGAGCAAAGAGACCAGCCCGCCGAGCACCGCCGTCAGGGTGCCGGGCCGCACGCGGAACAGGCTGCGGGTATCGCGCAGAGCGATGTAAACCATGGGCATCAGCACGCCCCAGAGGGCGCTCATCCATACGGTGTAGGCCATTGGCGCGCCGGAGAGCCTGGCGCCGATGCCATCGACAACACTGTAGGCGGCGATAAAGCAGCCTGTGCCCAGGGCATAGGGCAGGCTGGGGACCGAAAGCCGGCGCCCTCTGAACGCCAGCGAAATAATCCCACCCGAGACCAACGCAATACCGAGCAACTGGCCAGGAGCGATGGTTTCCCCGGCAAAAACGGCGGCCCCCAGGGTGATCAGCACCGGCGAAGAACCACGGGAAATCGGATAGATCTGCCCCAGGTCGCCGACCCGGTAACTGCGCACCAGAAACAAGTTGTAGCCCACATGCAGCAGCCCCGACAGCAGCGCATAGCGCCAACTTTCAACCGCAGGCGGCAGCATAAACACGGCAGCGACCGCGCAGGTGATGGCGATGGCCATGCACATCACCGTCATGGACCACAGGCGATCGGCACCGCTGCGCAGCAGGGCATTCCAGCTGGCATGCAGGAGCGCGGCGAAAAGGACGAGGCAGACCAGATGAATAGGCATGCCTCATTCTATTTACGCCGGTGTCGGGACTACAGCGAAGTCTCCTCATCGAGGCATGAATGAACACTCATCATGGGCGCCTTCACGTCCCGCACTTTCAGCGCCTCACTCATTAACCATTGGCGAAAGCTGACGATGTGCGGCAACGTTTCGACGCCTTTGGGGCACACGAAGTAATAAGCCAGCGGCGATGGAAAATGCACATCGAATAGCCGCACCAGACGGCCATCGCTGATTTCCTTCTCGACATGCCCGCTGCGCACCAATGCCACGCCTTGGCCAAGCAATGCCGCCTCGACCGTCATGTTGGTATCGCCGAATCTGACACTTTCCCTGAGCGGCAGATACACCAGGCCCAGCGCCTCGAACCACGCCTCCCATTTGGGTGCCAGTTCTGCGCCATCACGGGCCAACAGCGGAAAATGCAACAACTCGGCGGGGCTCAGCGGTGTCCCGACGCGGCGCAGCAATTCGGGACTGGCCACGGGAAATACCTGTTCCCCGAACAAGAACTCCGAATACAGGCCAGGGTAACTGCCCTTGCCCAGCCTGATCGCGACGTCTGCCTGGGCGTTGGAGAAATGAATAATGGCATCCGTGGTGTCCAACGACACCAGCAGCTCGGGGTGCAGGCGAGAGAGGTTCGGCAGGCGTGGCAACAGCCATTTCAGCGCAAAGGAATAGGTGGTGCTGACGCTGAGCCGAACCCTGCCCTTCTGCTCGCGCAGGTCGTTGAGCGTCGCCTCCAGGCTCAAAAAAAACTCGCGCACGATAGGCGCCAGAGTTGCGCCCGCCGCTGTCAGGCGCAGCGCCTTGCCACGCTCGAACAACTGCACGCCCCACAGCGCCTCAAGATGCTTGAGCTGGTGACTGACAGCGCTTTGAGTCACATGCATTTCGTGGGCGGCGGCAGTAAAGGTCGGGTGGCGGGTAGCGACTTCAAAAGCGCGAAGTGTCGCGGTGGGCGGCAGGTCTCTCATCGGGGCGTATCCAGCGAGTCATCAGAGGGTGTTGCATGAACGTTAGCTCATCATAAAGCCAAGTTGATTGAATAACCTCGCCGTTGAAGCAGCCAAAATGCCTAACTTTAGGCTACAGTTCGCAATAGTGGCATTTAGACATGACTGTCGGTCACCTGATGGTAATAAACCAGACGGAAGGCACACTAGCGTGTCTAAAGTTGCGGCACATAGGGCAGATAACCCCTATGTTGTTTATATATCCGCAGTACTGTTCAAGGATCGAACTATGACCCCGCCTCCATCCAGCCGCACTTCCCTTACCGGTCATCCGCGTTTTCGTTGGTTCGCTTTCATTCCCGTGGTGCCTGCGGTGATCTGGATCCTCGTCCAATCAACCTCCGCGGCCAACCTCGTTGCGTGCGCGGCGTTGGTGCTGGTCGGTCTTGGGGCCTGCGCCTGGAGCGCGAAATCTCAGCGCGATGCCCTATGGCGCGCGACATCGAGCGCATTGGCCAATCAGGCCGATGCCGACGCAGCGCACAACAGCCAGGCGGCGCGGGCGCAACTCGATGAGGTGTTGCTGGGCGCCATGCCGATCTGGGCCAAACAGGTGGAAAGTTCACGCCAGCAGACCGAGGAAGCCATTGTCAGCCTGGCGAATCGTTTCACTGGGATCGCCGCACGCTTGCAGGAAACCGTCCAGGCTTCACAGCACGCAGCCGGTGAACTGGATGGGCAAGCCGCCGACGGCGCGCTCAAGGTGCTGGCGCGCAGTGACAGCGAATTGAGCCAGGTGATCGACTCACTTAAGGCCACCCAATCCAGCCGCGACCAAACCCTGGCGCAAGTACGCGGCCTTACCGCCTACACCGGCGAATTACGCACCATGGCCGCCGACGTCGCCGCGATTGCCGCGCAGACCAACCTGCTGGCGCTGAATGCCGCAATCGAAGCGGCCCGTGCCGGTGAAGCCGGGCGCGGTTTTGCGGTGGTGGCCGATGCGGTGCGCAGCCTGTCGAGCAAGTCCAGCGAGACCGGCCAGCAAATGTCGGCCAAGGTCGACATTATCAACAACGCCATTACCCAGCTGGTGCAGGCCGCCTCCACCAGCGCCGATCAGGACAGCCACTCCGTCGGCGCGTCCGAGCAAAGCATCCAACTGGTGCTTGAGCGCTTCCAGAACATCACCGGGCGCCTGGCCGAGTCCGCTGACCTGCTCAAGCAGGAAAGCTACGGCATCCGCGACGAAATGACGGACGTGCTGGTCAACCTGCAGTTCCAGGACCGGGTCAGCCAGATTCTCAGCCATGTGCGCGACAACATGAACGCCTTGCACGATCACTTGCGTCAGGCCAGGCAAGCGCCGGACCAGGCCGTGAGCATCGACGCCCGACAATGGCTGGCCAGTATGGAGGCCACCTACGCCACCGACGAGCAGCGGCGCACGCACCATGGCAACGACGCCGCGCAGCAGAATTCCCAAGACATCACTTTCTTTTAGGAGCCCATCATGGCGAAAAGTGTATTAGTGGTCGACGACTCCAGCAGCGTGCGGCAAGTGGTCGGTATTGCCTTGAAAAGCGCCGGTTACGACGTGATCGAGGCCAGCGATGGCAAGGACGCCCTGGGCAAACTCAACGGGCAGAAAGTGCACCTGATCATCAGTGACGTGAATATGCCCAATATGGACGGCATCACCTTCGTCAAAGAGGTGAAGAAGCTGGCCAACTACAAGTTCACCCCGATCATCATGCTGACCACCGAGTCCCAGGAATCGAAAAAGGCCGAAGGCCAGGCCGCGGGCGCCAAGGCGTGGGTGGTCAAGCCGTTCCAGCCGGCGCAGATGCTGGCGGCGGTGTCCAAGCTGATTCTGCCGTGATCCGGGGAGGCTGGCATGTCCATCACCCACGAAACCACTGACGACACGGCCCGCGTGGGCATTGAAGGCGAGCTGACGATCTACACCGTCGCCGAGCTGGCCGCCGCGCTGCTGCCGCAGGTTGGCGCCGCGGCCCGCCTTGAGCTAGACCTGTCACAGGTCACTGAGATGGATGGCGCCGGCCTGCAACTGCTCGCGGTGATCGAGCGCGAAGCCGGCATCAACGGCACGGCCCTGAGCCTGACTGGCCAGAGCCAGGCCGTCACGCAAACACTGCAACTCTGTCGCGGCGCCGCGTTGTAGGCGGCGCCACCGTTCATTGATCGACAAGGAAAGTCCAGGTGAGCATCAATCTCGATCAGGCACAGCAGACCTTCATCGTGGAGGCCCGCGAACTGTTGCAGGCCATGGAGCAATCCCTGCTGCAACTGGAGAACGAACCCGACGATCAAGACGCCATCGGTGCGATATTCCGCGCCGCGCATACCATCAAAGGCTCCGCCGGGCTGTTCGGCCTGGCGCCGATCGTGGGGTTCACGCATATCGTCGAAGATGTGCTGGACCGCCTGCGCGACGGCGATATCGCGGTGGATGCCGACTTGATCGCCCTGCTGCTCAAGTGCGGCGACCATATGCTCGAACTGATCGACGTGGTTGCCAGTCGTGGTGAAGCCCTTACACCCGCCGCATTGCAGCGCGGTGAGGCTTTGCGCGAGGCGCTGGGTGTCTACCACCCGCTTCACGCCACAACCGCCGACGCCGTAACCGCTAAGGCGGCCGACGGCGAGTCAGCCGAAGTGCTGTGGCATATTTCTCTGCGCTTCGGCGCGGACGTGTACCGCAATGGCATGGACCCGCTGTCGTTCCTGCGCTACCTCCAAACCCTGGGGCAAATGGTGCAGGTCGACACCCTCACCGACAGCATCCCGGCGCTGGAAAACTTTGACCCGGAAAGCTGCTACCTGGGCTTCGAGATCGACCTGCGCTCCACTGCCAGCCACGCCACCCTCAACGAAGTGTTCGACTTTGTGCGCGACGAGTGTGAGGTGCAGATCACGGCCGTCGATGAGGCGCCCATCAACCTGGCGAGCACCGGCACCGAGCTGGTTACCCAGGCCGAACCCACTCACCGGAGCACCGCGCCCCAGCGCGTGGCGACGGCCAGCGAGGCCAAACCCCGAGATGGCAACTATGTGCGGGTCAACGCCGACAAGCTCGATGAGTTGATCAACCTGGTCGGTGAGTTAGTGATCGCCAGCGCCGGCGCGAGTCTGTTGGCGCGCTCCTGCAACCACGACCCACTGCATGAAGCCACGTCGACGGTGTCGGGGCTGGTGGAAGAAATCCTCGATGGCGCCCTGCATCTGCGCATGATCCCCATCGGCGATACCTTCAACCGCTTCCGCCGCGTGGTGCGCGACGTCAGCCAGGAGTTGGGCAAGGACATCGACCTGCTGATCAGCGGTGCGGAAACCGAGCTGGACAAGACCGTGGTGGAGAAGATCGGCGATCCGCTGATGCACCTGCTGCGCAACGCCATGGACCACGGTATCGAAAGCGCCGAGGCGCGGCGCGCGGCGGGCAAGTCGAGCAAGGGCCATCTGAGCCTCAATGCCTATCACGACTCCGGCAGCATCGTCATCGAAATCGCCGACGACGGCGCCGGGCTCAACCGCGAGCGCATTCTGGAAAAAGCCCAGGAACGCGGGTTGGTGGCCAGCGGTGCGGTGCTGTCCGATCAGGAAATCTACAACCTGATTTTCGAAGCGGGCTTCTCCACCGCCGAGGCGGTGACCAACCTGTCCGGGCGCGGCGTTGGCATGGACGTGGTCAAGCGCAACATCACGCTGCTGCGCGGCACCGTCGATCTGGACAGTCGCCCCGGCCAGGGCACGGTAGTGCGCATTCGGCTGCCGCTGACCCTGGCAATCATCAATGGCTTCCTGGTCGGCATCGACCAAGCCACTTATGTGATTCCCCTGGACATGGTTCAGGAATGCATCGAACTGGACGAACCACAGCGCGACTCCAGCCGCGAACAAGGCTATCTGGACCTTCGCGGCGAGGTGCTGCCATTGGTTCACCTGCGCGACCACTTCAACCACGAAGGCCCCGCCGCCCGGCGCCAGAACGTGGTGGTGGTGCGTTATGCCGAGCACAAGGCCGGGCTGGTGGTGGACGACCTGCTCGGTGAGTTCCAGACCGTGATCAAACCCTTGGGCAAGCTGTTTGGCGCACTGCGCGGAATCAGCGGCTCGACCATTCTGGGCAGCGGGGCCGTGGCCCTGATCCTGGATGTGCCGGCCCTGCTCAACCAACTCGTACAAATGGAAGCTCGCACAGCCCAGGCGCCACAGTCGCCACTGGTCGTCGCTCGCTGACGTATTTGCAATTCCATGGAGGTTCCGCGATGAAATGGTTTTACGATCTAAAAATTTCCACCAAGCTGATCAGCTCGTTCCTAGTGGTCCTGGCGCTCACCGCGGCCATGGGTGCCTTCGCTATCCTCCAATTGGGGGGGGTCAACCAAGCCGCCCAGGACATCCGCGGCAATTGGATGCCGTCAATGCGCGCGGCGGCCG
The DNA here is from genome assembly GCF_013285305.1 of Pseudomonas rhodesiae. Classification (NCBI taxonomy): domain Bacteria; kingdom Pseudomonadati; phylum Pseudomonadota; class Gammaproteobacteria; order Pseudomonadales; family Pseudomonadaceae; genus Pseudomonas; species Pseudomonas rhodesiae. Next base: position 3,321,662 of record NZ_CP054205.1, read on the forward strand.
GTATGCGCTTCTTCGCGGCCAACTACCGCTTGAAAGAGAACCGTCATGTCGCCACCGAGGTCGCCGAGGAAAAGGCCCTGGCCGAACGCGAAGCCGCCGAGGCGCGCCAGCAGTTCGACACACGCATGGGGACCTATGAACAACTGCTATCGAATGACGAAGACCGACAGTTGCTGGACAGCGTGAAAACCGGATGGGCTGCGTACCTGGCCACCAGTAAACAGTTGCTTGAGCTGTCCAGGGAGAACCAGGAAACCCAAGCGCGCGGGCTGCTCAGGGGCGAATCCAAGACGCACTTCGATGAAGTGACCGCGCGCCTGCAAAAAATGGTCGAGCTCAATGATGCTGGCGCCACTGCTGCCGGTGACAAGGGTTCTGCGTTGTATGAAAGCTCGCGTCTGTCGATCATCGCGGCCTTGGTCGCCGCCCTGTTGATCGGCTTGGGCCTGGCGCTGTTTATCGCGCGAATTATTTCCCGTCCGTTGAGGCTGGCTGCCAACGCCGCCGAGCAATTGGCCGAAGGCAACCTCAGTGCACAGATCGAACCGGGCGCCAAAGATGAAACCGGTATGGTGCTCAATGCCATGCGCAATATGGTCGGCAAACTGGCGCATATCATCGGCGAAGTTCGCAATGCCGCCGACAATCTGGCCAGCGCTTCCGAGCAAGTCAGCGCCACGGCGCAATCGATGAGCCAGGCCACCAGCGAACAAGCGGCCAGCGTCGAGGAAACCAGTGCCTCTATCGAACAGATGAGCGCCAGCATCAACCAGAACACTGAGAACGCCAAAGTCACCGACGGCATGGCCAGCAAGGCCGCCAAGGAGGCCACCGACGGCGGTGAGTCAGTGCAGCAGACCGTGGTGGCGATGAAGAAAATCGCCCAGCGCATCAGCATCATCGATGACATTGCCTACCAGACCAATTTGCTCGCCCTCAATGCCGCCATCGAGGCCGCACGGGCCGGTGAGCACGGCAAAGGTTTCGCCGTGGTCGCCGCCGAGGTGCGCAAGCTGGCCGAACGCAGCCAGGTTGCCGCTCAGGAAATCGGCGAACTGTCTTCCAGCAGCGTCGACATGGCCGAGAAAGCCGGCAAGTTGCTTGATGAGATGGTGCCGTCGATCAACAAAACGTCCGACCTGGTGCAGGAAATCAGCGCGGCGTCCGAAGAGCAGGCCGCCGGTGTGGCGCAGATCAACACGGCGATGACCCAGCTTAACCAGGTCACCCAGCAGAACGCCTCCAGCAGCGAAGAACTGGCCGCCACCGCCGAAGAGATGAGCAGCCAGGCCGAACAATTGCAGCAGGCCATGAGTTTCTTCGTGCTCGACACGACGTCCAGGGCCGCCACCCAAAGCAGTGTCGACAGCGCCGGCAGCAAGCCGACTCGCCAGCCGCCGCGCCCCGCGCAACCGCCAGCGCGCAAGGCCTTTGCCTACAACATGGCCAGTGCCCCGGACGAATCGGAATTCACCCGTTTCTGATCGTACGCATCAATCCGGGCTCACAGGGAGTAATGAGATGGGCGCAGTGATGACTACCCGCCAGGCCGCCGTCGCGGTCGACGAGGATGCGCAATACCTGACCTTTATGCTCGGCGGCGAGATGTTCGCCATCGGCATTCTGGGAATCAAGGAAATAATCGAATACGGCAGCCTGACCGTGGTGCCGATGATGCCCGCGTTTGTGCGCGGGGTGATCAACCTGCGCGGTGCGGTGGTGCCGGTGGTGGACCTGTCGGCGCGTTTTGGCCGGGCCAATTCGCAGATCACCCGCCGTTCATGCGTGATCATTATCGAAGCCAGCACCGAGGACGGCCTGCCCCAGGATATCGGGTTGCTGGTGGACACCGTATCCGCCGTGCAGGAAATCCCGGCCGCCCAGATCGAGCCGCCGCCCAGCTTCGGCGCGCGGATTCGTGCAGACTTCATCAGCGGCATGGCCAAGGTCGAGGGCAAGTTTGTGATTGTGCTGGAGGTGGACAAAGTGCTGTCCATCGATGAGATGTCCAGCCTTGCCGAAGCCGGCCAGGCGCCGGCCCTCGACTTCGACCCGCGGTGAGGTGCGATCATGCCTGATACCACCCCGCTGGATGACCGCGAGTTCGGCCAGTTTCAGTCCTGGCTGCATCGCGCGGCGGGCATCAACCTGTCACCGGCCAAAAAGGCCCTGGTGGCCGGTCGGCTGTTCAAGCGGCTCAAGCACTATGAACTCAAGAGCTACGGCGAGTATTTCAAGCTGATCATGAGCGATCAGCGCAAAGGCGAGCTGCAAGTGGCGCTGGACCTGCTGACCACCAACGAGACCTACTTTTTCCGCGAGCCCAAGCACTTTGATTTCCTGCGCCAGCAGGTGCTGCCCAACGCCGCGCCCGGCAAGGTGTTCCGCGTGTGGAGCGCGGCCAGTTCCTCGGGCGAAGAACCCTACAGCCTGGCCATGACCCTGGCCGAAGGCCTGGGCACCACGCCTTGGGAAGTGCTCGGCTCCGATATCAGCACCCAAGTGCTGGCCAAGGCGCGCAACGGCCACTACCCCATGGAGCGCGCCGCCAACCTGCCCCAGCCATTGCTGGTCAAGTACTGCCTCAAGGGCATCGGCCGCCAGGACGGAACGTTCCTGATCGACAAGCCACTGCGCAACCGCGTCAGTTTCGTCCAGGTCAACCTTAATGAACCCCTGCCTGGCCTGGGCGAGTTCGACGTGATCTTCTTGCGTAACGTGATGATCTATTTCGACCAGCCGACCAAGACCCAGGTGGTGGCGCGACTGTTACCGCAGCTTAAATCCGGCGGTTATTTCATCATCAGCCACTCTGAAAGCCTCAACGGCGTGAATGACACGTTGAAGCTGGTGGCGCCGTCGATTTACCGCAAGCCATGAAAAAGCCAGCCAATGCCGCCGAGGTGGTGCTCGCCCCTGGCCAAGTCAGCTTTGCCACCTGCCCGACGCGTTTGCGTACCTTGCTCGGCTCCTGTGTGGCGTTCACTTTCTGGCACCCCCAACGGCGCATCGGTGGCATGTGCCATTTCATGCTGCCGGCGCGCAACCGCACGGGCCAGCCACTGGATGGCAAGTACGCTGACGAAGCCCTCGAACTGTTACTGCGCCACGCCCGCGCCAACGGTACACGGCCGCAGGATTACCAAGTCAAAGTGTTCGGCGGCGGCGAGATGTTCCCTGAGCAACCGCGCCAGCGACCGGCCCACAACGTGGCCAACCTGAATATCCGCGCCGCACTGGCCCTCGCCGAACGCCACCACCTGCACCTGGCGGCCCAGGACATGGGTAGTACCGGCTATCGCACGATTATGTTCGACCTCTGGAACGGCAACGTCTGGGTCCGGCACCAACCAATGGGAATACTCGAAAAAGATGCCTACCAAAAAAATCAGCGTGCTGCTGGTCGATGACTCAGCCGTGGTACGCCAGGTGCTGCTGGCGATTTTCAACGACACACCGGATATCCATGTCATGGGTGCGGCTTCCGACCCGATCTTCGCCATGGACAAGCTCGCGCGGGAATGGCCGGATGTGATCGTGCTGGACGTGGAGATGCCGCGTATGGACGGCATCACTTTTTTGCGCAAGATCATGAGCGAGCGCCCCACGCCAGTGGTGATCTGTTCGTCGCTGACTCAGAAAGGCGCGGAAACCTCCCTGCAGGCGTTGTCAGCCGGCGCCGTGGAGATCATCACCAAGCCCACCACCGGGCTGAAAAACTTCCTGATCGAGTCCGGCCCCGAGCTGGTGGCGGCGATTCGTGCGGCGGCCAACTCCAACGTCAAGAACCTGGGCAAGCGCATCGCCAAGCCCACACCAGCCCCCGCCCCTGCCAGCAAGCTCACGGCGGATGCGATCCTGCCCGCCGCCAATGGCCAGGCCATGGCCCAGACCACCGAACGCATCGTCGCCATCGGCACTTCCACTGGCGGTACCCAAGCGCTAGAAGCGGTGCTCACGGCGCTGCCGAGGGTGTGCCCGGGCATAGTGATCGTGCAGCACATGCCGGAAAAATTCACCGCGTCCTTTGCCGAGCGCCTCAACGGCCTGTGCCAGATCGAGGTGCGTGAAGCGCGCAATAACGACCGTATCCTGCCCGGCCTGGCCTTGATCGCCCCCGGCGGCAAACACCTGATGGTCACCCGCAGCGGTGCCTTCTATCACGCCCAGGTGATTGACGGGCCGCTGGTCAATCGCCATCGGCCGTCGGTGGATGTGCTGTTTCGCTCAGTGGCCAAATTTGCCGGCAAGAACGCCACCGGCATCATCATGACCGGCATGGGCGACGACGGCGCCCGCGGCCTCAAGGAAATGCTCGACGCCGGCGCCGCCACGGTAGCTCAGGACGAAGCCAGCTGCGTGGTGTTCGGCATGCCCAAGGAAGCCATCAAACTCAACGCCGCCCAACGCGTCATGCCGTTGCAGGAAATTCATCAGGCGATTTTGCATAAGTGACGTCCAGCGGCTGCGCCCTTGTCAGCGGGCGACCGTGTTGCTAGTGTCGATTCATGACAAATTATTGCCTCACCTCGACCACCCTCACCACGACCGCTCAAAGCGGTGCGTGCGAGGTGTCGTGAGCCCATAGCCAACGAACTTCAAAGGCCCGCCAGCGATGGACAGGGCCTTTTTTTGTGCCTTGTGTTGCTGGCGCAAACGCAAGGAGATGCACCCATGTATGCACTGTTGGTACTCGATATCCAAGTCGGCCTGGTTCATGGCCCGGAAACACCCTGGCGTTGCGACGCGATGCTCGACACCGTCAATGGCCTGATGGATCAGGCCCGTCGCGCCGGGGCTGGAATTTTCCTCGCGCGCCACGTCGGGCCCGCAGGGTCGCCGATGGCGCCGGACAGCCCGCTGACGAGGCTGGCGCCGCAGCTGATGCTTTCAGGCAATGAAGTGGTGTTTGAAAAGCAGCGGCCTAATGCTTTTGCCCAGACCGACCTGGCGAACAGCTTACGGTCTGTCGGGGCGACGGGCGTGGTGATCGCGGGTATGAAAACCCAATACTGCGTCGACAGCACCTGCCGTGCCGCCCGTGATCTTGGCTTCGATGCAGTGCTGATCGGCGATGGGCACACCTGCTCGGACACCGCAGCGCTGCAGGCCAAGGATATCGTGGCCCATCACAACGCAACGTTGCACGGGCCGTTCTGCCAGGTGATAAAAGCTGAGGACTGGTGCTTCTAGCCAGCGATGGCCAATGCGGGGAGCAAGCGCGTGCCCTCCCCGCAAACAGCACGTCAGTTGTCCGGATGCTCACTGGCGACCGAATCCGCCGCATCTACATCCGACATATCCTCTTCCAGCGGCGCTTCGTCATCGGGTGGCAATGGCAACGCGTCGTCGCCTTTGCGCGGATCATGCCCGGTCTCGTTGTCGGTGCCCCGCGTGACAGCCTGCTGTGAAAGGTTGCCCGGTGCGTTCTCATCGATATCCATGTTGGCTCTCCGTGGTGACTGAGCACGGAATACCCGCGCCTGATCATAAGAGCCAGTGGCTGACCCACGAGTGCCGAGTACTGGACGAACGGTGACCACCAAAGTCGGTCAGCCCAGGGAGGATTTGAGTCGTCGGAAACTGCCAAACGTTGCCTCGGAGCGTGCTTGCTCCAGCACACTCATGGGCATCGGCTTGCGCACGACGTTGATCACCGGCTTTTGCACCACCGTGCGCTCATGCGTCGCCAGCCGCTCATCGCTGGGCGGCACACCGAAGTACTCCCGATAACATTTGGAAAAGTGCGGCGTCGATACAAAACCGCAGAGCACCGCCAATTCGACGATAGAGATGGGCGTCTGCTTGAGCAATTGGCGCGCGCGGATCAACCGCAGCCGCAGGTAATAGCGCGACGGCGAGCAGTGCAAGTACTTCTGAAACATCCGTTCAAGCTGCCGCCGGGAGAGCTGGACATACTCCGCCAGGTGGTCCAGGTCGATGGGCTCCTCAAGGTTCGCCTCCATCAGCGTCACGATTTCCTGCAGCTTGGGCTGCTGAGTGCCGAGCATGTGCTTGAGCGGTATGCGCTGGTGGTCTTGCTCACTGCGCATGCGTTCATAGACGAACATGTCTGAAATGGCTGCTGACAGTTCATGCCCGTGATCCAGGCCGATCAAGTGCAGCATCATATCCATCGGCGCCGTGCCCCCTGAACTGGTGAGGCGGCCGCGGTCGAGGGTGAACAGGCTTGGGCTGACAGTCACTCGCGCAAACGCTTCTTGCATCGCGGCCAGCCACTCCCAGTGAACGCTGCACTCAAAGCCATCCAACAGCCCTGCCCTGGCCAATACCCAACTGCCGGTGCAGATGCCGCCCAAGCGTTTGGAGTAACGCGCCTGCGCGCGCAGCCACTTGACCAGCTCGGGGGTCACCGTGTTTTGAATGCCCGTCCCGCCGCACACGAAGATAATGTCGGCCGACGGCGCGGCATCCACCGAGCTGTCCGGCGTGATGGGCACGCCGTCGCTGGCCCAGATGGGCGTGCCGTCGAAACTGGCGGTGTACCAACGATAGAGCTCCTGCCCCGACAATTGGTTGGCCATGCGCAGCGGCTCCACCGCCGACGCCAATGAGATCAGCGTGAACCGGTCCAACAATACAAACAGGATGCTGGTCACAGGTCGTGCATTCATGGCGGCGAAACCATCGAAAGTGGGCTCTGCGCGCGCACGGGTTGGCGCGCAGTGATAACCCCCACCAGTGAAATCAGCAACGCCAACCCAATCGTCGAAGACACCTCAAGACGATGCTCTGGCGTCACCAGCATTACCCCCAGCGCGGCGCAAATAAAGGCGATGACCAGCCAGGTCAGCCAGGGGAACAACCACATCTTGAACGTCAGCGTGATATTGCGGCGCTGCATGAGCTTGCGCATACGCAGTTGCGAAATGGCGATCACCAGGTACACCAACAACGCGATCGCCCCGGAACTGGCCAGCAGGAACTGGAACAGCCCGGCGGGCATGAAGTAGCTGAGCAACGTCACGCCAGCGCCCAGCACGGTACTGGCGATCACCGCGGCCCTAGGCACGCTGGCTGCCGACGTCTTTTTCATCAACGTGGGCGCATCGCCGCGTTTGCCCAGGGAATACAACATGCGCGAGGCAATGTAGATAGAGGAGTTCATGCAACTGGCCACGGCAATCAGCACGACACCGTCGACCAGCAACTTGGCATGGGGAATATTCATCAACTCCAGTGCCCGTTGATAGGAACCGACGGACGCCAGCAGAGGGTCATTCCAAGGCACCACGGAAATCACCACGAAGATCGACAGCACATAGAACACGCCGATACGCCACATCACCGAACGTGTGGCGCGGGCGATATTCTGCGCGGGGTTGCTGGACTCCGCTGCGGCGATGGTGACCGCCTCCGTTCCGATAAAGCTGAACATGATGGTAATGAACGCGCCCACGACGGCAGACATACCGTTCGGGGCAAAACCGCCATGCTCCTCCATCAGTCGACTCAAGCCACTGGCCTCCCGCTCGGGAATCCAGCCCATCAGCACGGCGCCACCCAGGCCGATAAAGCCGATGATCGCTACGACCTTGGCCATGGCAAACCAGAACTCGAATTCTCCGTACTTGGAGACACTGAACAAATTGGTGACCACCAACAAAAAGATCGACAACAAGGCGAACAGCCAAGCGTCGATCTGGGGAAACCACTGGTTCAAGATATGCCCGGCGGCCAGGGCTTCGATCGGAATCACCAGCACCCAGAACCACCAGTACAGCCAGCCAATCGTAAACCCGGCCCAGCGTCCGATGGCCTGGTCGGCATAGGTCGAAAAGGAGCCGGTGTCCGGGTTGGCCACCGCCATCTCGCCCAGCATGCGCATGACCAGCACCACCAGCAGCCCGGAAAAAAAATACGCCAGCATGACTGCGGGGCCCGCCGCCGCAATCGCATGCCCGGACCCGACAAACAACCCAGCACCGATAATGCCGGCAATGGAGAGCATGGTGACATGACGCGGCTTGAAGCCCTGCGCCAGTTGGCCGTTCGAATCCTTGGAACTCAGGCTATTCATCGTTCTTTTTATTCTCTGTGATCGACGTTCAGACGTGCTGACCGGAGGGTCAGGCGATCATCATTTCTCAATGACGGGTCACAGTACGCGGCATGTCGCCGGTCAAAATAGCCTCATTGCGTCATCCAGACGTCTGATATCGACATTTGCTGCCGTCCGGGCAGTCGCTGGAAAGTGCCGGCCGGCACCGAACTGCCGCCACCTATGCCGCCTCCGCGCTGGTTTTGTGAAATATCTGTCCGTAGACTGCCGCCATACCTCCCCTCTGAAGGCGGCGAAAAAACGTGATGCAAGTGACTGAAGTTTCCATTGCCCAACTGCGCGCGGCGCTCGAATCCGGCCAGACCACTGCCGTTGAACTGGTCAAGGCTTACCTGGCGCGGATCGATGCCTATGACGGCCCGCAAACGAGTACCGCGCTTAACGCTGTGGTGGTGCGCAATCCCCAGGCTCTGGAAGAGGCCCAGGCGTCCGATGCGCGCCGGGCCAAGGGCGAAACCCTCGGGCCGCTGGATGGCATTCCTTATACGGCCAAGGACAGTTACTTGGTCAAAGGCCTGACAGCGGCCTCCGGCAGCCCGGCGTTCGCCAAACTGGTGGCCCATCGCGACGCGTTCACCATCGAACGCCTGCGCGCCGGGGGGGCGATCTGCCTGGGCAAGACCAATATGCCGCCGATGGCCAATGGCGGCATGCAGCGCGGTGTGTACGGCCGTGCCGAAAGCCCCTACAACGCCGATTACCTCACCGCGCCGTTCGCCTCCGGTTCGTCCAATGGCGCCGGCACCGCGACAGCAGCCAGCTTCGCCGCGTTCGGCCTGGCTGAAGAAACCTGGTCGAGCGGCCGCGGCCCGGCCTCCAACAATGGCCTGTGCGCGTACACGCCGTCCCGTGGGGTGATTTCGGTGCGCGGCAATTGGCCGTTGACCCCAACTATGGATGTGGTGGTGCCGTTTGCGCGCACCATGGCTGACCTGCTGGAAGTGCTTGATGTGGTGGTCGCCGAAGACCCCGATACCCGTGGCGACCTGTGGCGCCTGCAACCCTGGGTGCCGATCCCCTGCGTCGCCTCGGTGCGCCCGGCGTCCTACGCACAATTGGCCGCCAGCCCGTCGGACCTGGCCGGCAAGCGCTTTGGCGTGCCGCGCATGTACATCAATGCCGACCCGGATGCCGGCACCAGCGAAAAACCCGGCATCGGTGGCCCGACCGGGCAGAAGATCCACACCCGTGCCAGCGTGATCGACCTGTGGCAGGCCGCGCGCCAAGCCTTGGAAGCCGCCGGCGCGGAAGTGGTCGAGGTGGATTTCCCGCTGGTCTCCAACTGCGAAGGCGACCGCCCGGGCGCACCCACGGTGTTTACCCGTGGCCTGGTGTCCAAGCAGTTCCTGCACGATGAACTGTGGGAGCTTTCCGCCTGGGCCTTCGACGATTTCCTGCGCGCCAATAACGACCCGGCACTCAACCGCCTGGCGGACGTTGATGGCCCGCAGATATTCCCCCACGACCCCGGCACCTTGCCGAACCGCGAAGACGACCTCGCCGCCGGCATGGACGAGTACGTACGCATGGCCCAGCGCGGCATCACGCCATGGAATGAAATCGCCAGCGTGCCCGACGGCCTGCGCGGCCTGGAACAAACCCGGCGCATCGACTTGGAAGACTGGATGGACAACCTCGGCCTCGACGCGGTGCTGTTCCCCACTGTGGCCGATGTAGGCCCGGCGGACGCGGATGTCAACGAAACCAGCGCCGATATCGCCTGGAGCAACGGCATCTGGGTGGCCAACGGCAACCTCGCCATCCGCCACCTGGGCGTGCCCACCGTCACCGTGCCGATGGGCGTGATGGCGGATATCGGCATGCCGGTGGGGCTGACATTTGCCGGGCGGGCGTACGATGACTCGGCGTTACTGCGCTTCGCCTCGGCCTATGAAGCAACCGGCAGCAAACGCCTGATCCCGCCGCGCACCCCGCCACTGAACGCCCACTAACGGGTTCGATGCCTCGAACGCATTTCACGTCAGGCCACGTAGGGCACGGCAATCAGCAGGATTGCCGTGCCATGGCAGGTGGTTGCAGGCACTACCCCATAACGCATGCGCACCAGGGCACAGGCCAACCCTTCCACAAGGGTAAACAGCAGCACAGGCCATCCCAGTTGGGTCACGCTAAGGGCCAGGAAACTATGGCACGCGGCAAAGGCCACGCCGCTGATCAAGGCCGCGCGAATCGGCGCGACCTGCTGCTCCAGGTGGCCCTGTAAGAAACCGCGAAACAGCACTTCCTCCAACGCGTTGGCGCCGTAAGCCAGCACGATCATGCCCGGCAACCACAGCCAATAGCCTGGGATCTGTTGGGCGTCGATCCCTTGGTAGGTACGCAATGGCACGCCGATCAGACACCCCACCGCCAACCCCATCAACAACCCCGTTAAGCGGGTTCCTCTGTACCACACCACCAGTGCCCCCAACGGCGGGGCCACGCGCGCAAGGCCTGCGATCAACAGCAACGACAGCCCGCCTAACGCCGCGAGCACGACCGGGTTCGCGCTGAACGCGATCTGCATCTCGCTGCCAAGGGCCCACATGCGCAGCGGCGTCATTGCATCGCGCATCAGCACAAATGCCGCCAGCAGAATCAGAATGCGCATAGCCACCAGCGTTCTGGGGGTGAGCGCGAACCACAGGCCGAATAACAAAAGGCCTGGCGCCAGGTACGCTCCATAGTCCAGCAGGACCACCATTGCCTCGGCGATCATCGGTTCTCCAGCGCCGACCTGTTCACATCGTGCAAACGACCCCACTGATCGGCTAAGTCGCCCAAGGTGCTGGGTTCGCCGCTACGAAGCCACGCCATAAAGGCCCGGTCGAACTTAAACGTCGGCCCACACTGATCACGCATAAAACGCCGAACGTTCTGGGTGCTTTTGTATTGCGCGGTGATGGGGGTGGCGCGGGTGAGAACGTCACGATGCCAGTCAATGTCCATTTTGAATCTCGGCTGAGTGATATTAAGGCGCTAGCATAACGGTGCGCCGTCCGCACAGGAAAGCACCAAGCCCTGAATAGCTTTCGACGCGCACTGTTAGGACGTCACATAAATAAATCCGCTTATACATCTCTCTATTTCTCTGGATAATCCAAATTTTACTTTCCATCCCAAGCTGATTTATTGCATGGTTGTACGACGACTTAATCGTCGTCTCGCCTCCATAACAATAAGGACCTCTCCATGCAAAACATCAAAGTGCTGATCGGCTTTCTATGTCTGTTCAGCGGCTACGTCGCCGCCGGCCCTGCCGCCGACGACCAGGATGTAGCCCAAGCCGTCGACCACCTGACCCAAGCCATGCTGCATAAAGACATCAAGCAATTGCAGGCCCTCACCGCCGAGAAGCTGACCTACGGCCACTCCAGCGGCAAGATCCAGAACAAACAGGAATTTATCGCCGACATCGAAACCGGCCGCAGCGGCTTCAAGACCCTGGAAATGCAGAAGCAGACCATCACCTTGAACGGCGATACGGCACTGGTGCGCAACCACTTTCACGCCCAAGCGGTGAACAGTGGCATCGAGGTGCCGACCGATATCGAGAACTTCCAGGTTTGGCAGAAGCAAAAAGGCCACTGGCTGCTGATCGGTCGGCAAGCGTTCAAGTTCTGACACACCCGGTGAGCCCAGCGCGGCTCACCACGCCACGATGTTGCGCACCTTGAGCAACGCCTCGCGCAGCGCCGGCATGTCCACCGACCCCAGGGCCAGGCGCAGCGCATGGGGCACATGGGTCGAGACCGCGAACGGCTCGGCGGTGGACACCGACACGCCCTGGCGCTGCAAGGCCATTGCCACTTGATCGGCGCGAGCGTCTTCGGCCAGCGGTAACCACAAAAAATACGAAGACGGATGGCAGGTGTAATCCAACCCCTTGAGCACCTGCGCCGCCAACCCCTGCCGCACCTTGGCGTCCTCGCGTTTTTGCGCTTCCAACTGGGCCACAGTGCCGTCTTCCAGCCAGCCCACGGCGATGGCGCTCATGATGCCGGGCACGTTCCATGTCGTGGCCATCACCCTGCGTTCAAGCGCGCTGACCCACGCCGGCGGTGCCGCAACAAACCCCACGCGCAAACCGGTAGCGACACTCTTGGATAACCCGCCGACATATACCGTGCACTCCGGCGCCAGGCTGGCCACGGGCGGCGGTGCATCTTCGGCGAGAAACGCGTAAGCCGCGTCCTCGATGATCATTAGATTGTGCTGGCGGGCGATGTCCACCAACCGCTCGCGCTGCGTCAGGTCCATCACCCAACCGAGTGGGTTATGCAGGGTCGGCATGCTGTACACCGCGCGCACCGGGCGGCGGCGGCACAACTGCTGCAGAGCGTCCAGGTCCGGACCGTAGGCGGTGACCGGCAGAGCAAGGATTTCCAGATGCAGGGTTTCGGCCAGCACCTTGAACCCCGAGTACGTCAGCGCATCGACGGCAATCACATCGCCCGGCTTGAGCAGCGCCATCATGGTCACCGCCAGGCCATGTTGCGCACCGCTGACCACCAGCACCTGTTCGGCCGCCACCGTTAAACCGCGACTAAGCAAGTGTCGAGCGACGGCGGCGCGCTCGTGTATACGGCCGGCGTGGGGCTGGTAACGCAGCAAGGCTTCCAGGTCGCCGGACAGCGCCAACTGGCGCAGAGCCGTGCGCAGCAGGTCGGCCTGGCCGGGCAAGGACGGATAGTTGAAATTCAGATCGAGCAGGCCCGCCGCCACGTTCATCTGCCCACTGCCCTGCCCCGGCGGCAAGGCGATCTCACGGACAAAAGTGCCCCGCCCCGTCTCCCCACTGACCAGGCCCATGGCCTCCAACTCGGTGTACACCCGGCTCGCCGTTGCCAGCGCCAAGCCATGTTCGGCGGCCAACTGACGGTGCGTAGGCAGCCGGGTTCCGGGCGCCAACGCACCTGAGCGGATGGCGTGGGCGAAGCGGTCGACCAGCAGTTTGTAACGGGCTCGCGGCATGGCGGCTGTATCCATGACAATTTTTTGATTGTCCCAATCCTCGCTCCTAGGATGACGCCCACGCAACTTCTCTTTTTCAGGCAGACCTCATGGAACGTTCCCTCGACACCCCGCACACCCGCACCCAGGGCTGGATCAACGGTTTTATCGGCGTGGTGATCTTCAGTGGTTCACTGCCGGCCACGCGCCTGGCAGTGATGGAATTCGATCCAGTGTTCCTGACCGTGATCCGCGCCACCCTAGCCGCGCTGCTGGCGGTGTTGCTGCTACGGGTATTCAAGGAGAAACGCCCCACACGCCAGCAGTGGCTGCCTCTGGCGATCGTCTCGCTGGGCGTGGTGATCGGTTTCCCCCTGCTCACCGCCATGGCGTTGCAATACGTGACCTCCGCCCACTCCATCGTGTTTATCGGCCTGTTGCCGCTGGCCACTGCGGTGTTTGCGGTGTGGCGCGGTGGGGAGCGGCCGCGCCCGGTGTTCTGGTTGTTTTCGCTGCTGGGCAGCGCATTGGTGGTGGGTTACGCTTTGGCGCAGGGACTGACCGCCGCTCCGGCTGGCGATTTGCTGATGCTGCTGGCGGTGCTGGTGTGCGGCCTGGGATACGCCGAGGGTGCCACGTTGTCGCGCAGCCTCGGCGGTTGGCAGGTGATCTGTTGGGCACTGGTGGTGGCACTGCCAGTGGTGGCGCCGCTGAGCCTTTTACTGGCGCCGTCGAGCGTCTCCGGGATCAGCCTGTCGGCGTGGCTGAGCCTGGGCTACGTGGCGTTGTTCAGCATGCTGATCGGCTTCGTATTCTGGTATCGCGGCCTCGCCCAGGGCGGTATTGCGGCTGTCGGCCAGTTGCAGTTGCTGCAACCGTTCTTCGGCCTGGCGCTGGCGGCTGGATTGCTGCATGAACAGGTCAGCCTGGGCATGCTGCTGGTGACGCTCATGGTGATCGCATGTGTGGCGGGCGCCAGGCGCTTTGCGCGGTGATCCGTCGTCGCGCAGCGGCACCATTAGCTCAGCGTTTTATTCCCATTCGTCGTTTGTCCTGCTAAACAGAGCTATCGCCACAGAATAAAAGGATGCGACATGCACGCCCCTTCACTGCAGGACACTACCGCGCCGGAAGGCGTCTGCTACGGCTGCGGCAGCAGCAACCCCCATGGTCTGCATATCAAGAGTCGCTGGGACGAAGACCGCATCCATGTGATCGCCGAGCATCAGCCCGACGCTCGCTATTGCGGCTGGCCGGACCTGGTCTATGGCGGCCTGATCGCCATGCTGGTGGACTGCCACTCCAACTGGACCGCCATGGCCTATCACTATCAGGCCGAACAGCGCGAACCCGGCAGCCTGCCGCGTATCGACTGCGTCACCGGCAACCTGGGTATCAAATTCATCAAGCCCACCCCCATGGGCGTGCCGCTGACGTTGCGTGCGCGGGTCGAGGGCGAAGTCGGGCGCAAAACCCAGGTAATCTGCGAGGTGTACGCCGGCGATGTGCTCACGGCCATCGGTGATTCGGTGTTCGTGCGCGTCGATACCGGCCAATTGGCTGCCGCTGCCCACGGTCGCAACGACTGAACCTGGGCTACCCTCACTGCCATCGCTTATTGAGGACTGCACTAATGGAACGTCTGACCGCCAAAGACTTCGCTCCCGAACTGCTGGAACTCTATGACGGCTATGCCCACGGCACGATCAACCGCCGCGAATTTCTCGACCGCGCCGCGCTGTTCACCTTGGGCGGGCTGACCGCATCGGCGCTGCTGGCGGCGCTTAGCCCCAACTATGCCCTGGCCGAGCAGGTGAAATTCACTGACCCGGCCATCGTCGCCGACTACATCACCTACCCCTCGCCCCAAGGCCACGGCACGGTACGCGGCTATCTGGTGCGCCCGGCAAATGCCAGCGGCAAACTGCCGGCGGTGGTGGTGGTGCATGAAAACCGTGGCTTGAACCCTTATATCGAAGACGTCGCGCGACGCCTGGCCAAGGCCGGTTTCATCGCCCTGGCGCCGGACGGTCTCACATCGGTGGGCGGCTACCCCGGCAATGACGAAAAAGGCAAAGCGCTGCAAGAGAAAATCGACCCGACCCGACTGATGAACGACTTCTTCGCCGCCATCGACTGGCTGATGAAACACGACAGCAGCACCGGCAAAGTCGGCATCACCGGTTTCTGCTACGGCGGCGGCGTGACCAATGCGGCGGCCGTGGCCTACCCCGACCTGGGCGCGGCGGTGTCGTTCTACGGGCGCCAACCGGACGCCAAGGACGTCGCGCGTATCAAGGCGCCGATCATGCTGCACTTCGGCGAGCTGGACACGCGAATCAACGAAGGCTGGCCGGCCTATGAGCAAGCGTTGAAAGCGGCCGGGACGACCTATGAGGCGTATATCTACCAGGGCGCCAACCATGGGTTTCACAATGATTCGACACCGCGCTATGACGACGCGGCGGCGAACCTGGCGTGGGAACGCACCTTGGGGTGGTTTCGCAAATACCTGGCGTGAGATCGACTGTCAGCGGGGGCTGCCTGCCGAAAGCTAGCACATGCAACGCTTGTGATGAGCAGGCTTGCCCTGCTCATCACGGCACGCTGAGGATCAGTGTTCCAGGGCATATCGCCGGCAATGGTTGAGGTAGCCTTGTTCATGGCTGCCCACCAGCTGCACCACGCTCGTCCATAGCCATGACGGCGCATCCAGTTGTCGGGTGCGGTTTTCCTGGAGCACGGCCATCCATGCTTTGCGGGTGGCGCGATCCATCTGGCGGGCGTGGGCGATGCCGACTACGCGGGCCAGATAACCGGCTGCGTGCATGGCATCGGTTTCGCTCAGTTCATCCAGCTCCAACTTCATGTCCTGGGGCAGCAGTTCCCGGATAAAAAAGCCGTGATCCAGAAAACGCGTCGCCACCATGCGCTCGCCCAATCCTGGCGATAGATGGCGTGCGCCTTCGACCACGCGACGACCATTGTCCCGAGGCATCTTCGCCCGCGGCGCTCGAGGTGCAGCCGCGCCCACGGCTTCCTTGATATCGATCAGGCAGTATTCCTGATCATCTTTGTCACCCACGCCGAGCAATACCGCATAGCGCATCAGGCCAAGGGAACTGCAGCCTTTTACCCAATACGCGGAGTCCAGCAGTTCAACCTTGGCATCCTTTGGCCGACCTTTGAGCGAGGTGACCAACTGTTGAATGTCATCCGAGGCGCAGACGTGCTCCAACGCGCTTTTTTCCGCGCGCGACAGCGACCAGAAGTGTTTGCCCAAGGGGATCGTCGGCCGCACGCTTTCGATCCGTTCCCGCGCCAGGTTTTTCCAGGTGCGCGCCACCGCGCTGCGCATGCCGGCCTTGACCTGGGAGGGTCGCGGCGGGGCTTCATCCGGCTTGTCTTTGAAGGCTTGCTCGTAACCCAGCATCATTTCTTCGAGCATGCGCGCAGTGGTCACACCTGGCAGGTCCGAACCCCGCGCGGCGGTGGCCAGGGACAGGGCCAGGCGCACCAGATCATGGGCCGGGTTGCCGATCACCGTTTGGTCGAGGTCGCGGATATGCATGTCGATACGGCCGTTGTTGTCGCCGGTCGGGCCCAGGTTGCCGGCGTGGCAGTCGCCGCAGATCCAGATCGCCGGTCCATGGGGCAAGCGGCGCCCCGGCAGGCTGTGCAGCCACTCGTAAAACTGTACGGTGCTGCCGCGCACGTAGGCGTGAGCCGAGCGCGCCATCTTCAGATTGCGCAGTTGAGTCAGGTGCGGCATGCGAGCGGAGGGGCGTGGAATTTTCATGAACAGCCTCAGGTGGGGCCACAGTAGATCGCAGCGCCTGGGAGAATGTTTCATTTTGTTTCAAGATAATGGCATTAGGACAGTTCAGACGTCGCCGGCTTGCACTTGCAACCACTCCTTGAACGCCAGCATTGCCGAGGTTTCGGCGCGCGATTGCAGGCGTGTCAGCCAGTAACTGCCGGTGTTGATGCCGACATCGAACGGCTGGCGGATCAGATCGTTCTCCAGTTGCCGCGTGAACATCAGCGCCGGTGCCAACGCAACGCCGATGCCTTGCAGCGCCGCATCCATCATCGCCAGGGAGGAGTCGAACACGATGCTGCGCGGCACCAGGGTGTCGACGGGCAAACCCGCGGCGTGAAACCACAGGCTCCACTCATCGGCGCGATAGGAGCGCAGCAGCGTGTGTTTCAACAGGTCGTGTGGCGTACGCAGTTGCTCGGCAATCGCGGGAATGCACAGCACCGTCAGCGGCGCTTCCAGCAGATGGCAGGCATCGGTGCCATGCCAGGCGCCGGCGCCGAAGCGTACTGCGTAGTCCAACCCCTCGGCAGCCACGTCGACACGGTTGTTATGGGTGGACAAGCGCAAGTCGATAAGCGGGTAGCGGGCCTGGAAGTCGGCCAGGCGCGGCAACAGCCAGCCTACCGCGAAGGTGCCCACCGCGCCCACAGTCAGCACTTCGCGGTAATGCCCGCCTTCGAACTGGCCCAAAGTCTGGGCAATGCGATCGAAGGATTCACGCAGCACCGGCAGCAGGGTTTCGCCTTCGCGGGTGAGCATCAGCCCGCGCGGCAAGCGTTTGAACAATGTCACATTGAGTTGCGCCTCCAGGCTTTTTACCTGATGGCTGACCGCCGCCTGGGTCACGCACAGTTCAATGGCGGCGCGGGTGAAGCTCAAGTGCCGGGCCGAGGCTTCGAAGGCGCGCAAGGCATTGAGGGGCAGATGGGAACGCAACATGGGTTTGAGCCCCAATTTTTCTAATGGCAGGTGCGAGATATGATCGTTTGTCGACCGAATGAAATCCACCTAGATTTGCGGCGCCTGCGCAGGCCTTTATCGCTATCGCGACACTTATAGGGAAGCCAACCACCATGCGTCACTACGCACACACCCTCGTTCTTTCTGCGCTGCTGCTCGGAGCGGGCAGCTGCATCGCCAGTACCGACCTGCGCCCCATGGTCAACGCCAGCATCGAGCCGCTGATGCGCCAGCAAGGCATCACCGGCCTTTCGGTCGCCGTAATTCACCAAGGCCAGGTGCAATACTTTAATTACGGCCTTGCCTCCCGAGAAACCCAACAACCGGTCAGCGAAAACACGCTATTTGAAGTGGGTTCGGTCAGTAAAACCTTCGCCGCCACCCTCGGCGGCTACGCCCAAGCCACCGGCAAACTCACGCTGTCGGACAAGGCCAGCCAGCACCTGCCGGCCCTCAAGGGTAGCGCTTTCGAGCAGATCAGCCTGTTGCAACTGGCCACCTACACCGCCGGCGGTTTGCCGTTGCAGTTCCCCCAAGCCGCTGACAATGCAGGCGGCATGCTCAACTACTTCCAGCACTGGAAACCCACCTATGCGCCCGGCGCACAGCGGCTGTATTCCAACCCCAGCATCGGTCTGTTCGGTTATCTGGCGGCGCAAAGCCTACAACAACCGTACAACGTCGCCATGGAGCAAACACTGCTGCCCAAACTGGGCCTGAAACACACCTATGTGAACGTGCCAAAGGCGCAAATGGCCCTTTACGCCCAAGGCTATGACAAACAGGACAAGCCCGTGCGTGTCAGCCCCGGCGCGCTGGACAGCGAAGCCTATGGCATCAAGACCAGCGCCCACGACCTCGCACGCTACGTCCTGGCGAACATGCACCCGCAAACCCTGGAACAGCCGCTGCAACAGGCCATCGCCACCACCCATAGCGGTTATTACCGCGTGGACGGCATGACCCAGGCCCTGGGCTGGGAGTACTACCCCTACCCCATTTCGCTGCAAGCGTTGATCGACGGCAACTCCACGCCCATGGCCCTGCAACCCCATGCAGCCAGCTGGTTCACCCAGCCCCAGGCGCAACCGGCCAATGTGCTGTACAACAAAACCGGTTCCACCGGCGGGTTTGGCGCCTACGTGGCGTATGTACCGAGCCAGGACAACGGCGTGGTGATCCTGGCGAACAGGAACTACCCGAACGCCGAACGGGTGAAGGTGGCACATGCGATCTTGAGTGCACTGGCCCCATAACGCACTCAGGCGGGCGTGGTTCTGCGGGTTATTCGGCGTACGCCCAGGTCATGCGAAACGACGCCCCGCCCCATTCCGACTCCCGCACCTCGACCTGCCCGCCGTGCCACTGTGACACCCGCTGCACCAAGGCCAGCCCAAGGCCGAAGCCGCCAGTGCGGCGGTCGCGGCTGGCGTCCAGGCGCATGAAGGGTTGGAAGATTTTCGCGCGTCCGTCCTCAGGCACGCCGGGGCCGTCGTCACACACGCGCACTTCATAACCGTTGCCGAATGCAAGCAATGACACGTGCACCCGGCGTTCGGCGTAACGAATGGCGTTGCGCAACAGGTTGATCACCGCGCGGGCCATAAAGCGCGGTTCGATCTGGATAAAATCCACCTCGCACACGCGCAACGATAACTGCACACCGGCCGCTTCGGCCTCCAGCGCCACGCTGCCGATCACGCTGTCGAGCCAGCTGTGGGCTTCGATGCGCTCGCGGGTGACCTGGGTGGCGCCGCGTTCCAGGCTGGCGTAGGTGAGCAACTCCGAGACCATCTCTTCCAGTTCGCCGAGGTCTGCGTACATGTCGGCAATCAGTTCGCCGCGTTGGCGCGGGTCGGCCTGTTGCTTGAGCTGGTCGAGCTCGAACGACAACCGCGCAATCGGTGTACGCAATTCGTGGGACACGGCGTTAGTGAGTTCGCGCTGATTGGCGATCAGGCTTTCGATGCGTTCGGCCATCTGGTTGAAGTGGCCGGCCAGCTCGCGCACGGTGGAGCGGCGCGGCAGCAGGATGCGTGAGCCCAGGTCGTTATCGCCGAAACGCTGGGCAGCCAGGCGGATGTGTTCCAGGTCGCGCCAATGCGGGCGCACCCAAAAATACAGCACAAGGGCCAGGCACACCCCGAGAAGGCCATAGGCCCATAGGTACAGCCATTTGGGCTCTTCCGGCAGTTTGATCTCCAGCAACTGCGGGCCAGCGTCGATAGCGGCGAGGAACTCCTTGAAGTCGCCACGCACCACCAGCAGGCCCTGAGCCAGCAGCGCTTGCTCTCGGGAGGTTAGCGCCTGGGTGTCTTTGTGCACCAATTGCAGGCGCAGCCCATAGTGCGCTTGCAGTTCGGCGAGCCGGGCCTGGCGCTGCGCACTGGGTAATGGCCGCAGTTGTTCGACCACGCCATACGCCGGGCCACGCATGGCCTCGCGGTTGTAGGTTTCGTTGGCGTCGGGCAGCAGCTCGTCGAAGGTGTAGTTGACCAGCCAGATTGCGCCTGCCAGCCCCAACGCCAGGATCAGATACAAACGCAGGTAAAGCCGCAGCACCTAGACCTCCCACGCAAATGGATTGAACAGGTAGCCCTTGCCCCAGATGGTCTTGATGCACACCGGCTCGCGGGGGTTGTCGTTGAGCTTGGCGCGCAGCTTGCTGATGTACACGTCGACACTGCGGTTGAGGCCATCGAAAGCGATGCCGCGCATACGGTTGAGGATGTCATCGCGCGACAGGATGCTGCCAGCGTTGCTGGCCAGCAGCCAGAGCAGCTCGAACTCCATGGTGGTCAGGTCGATGCGCTCGCCCCCCAGGCTAACCACCCGGCAACTGCGGTCGATGGCCAACCGGCCAAACGCTAGGGCTCCGCGCACCGTAGGCTCCGGCGCCTGGCGGCGTTGCAATGCACGCAGGCGCGCCAGCAGCACCGGTGGTTTGATCGGTTTGATCACGTAGTCGTCGGCACCGGACTCCAAGCCCAGGATATGGTCCAGATCGTCCTCTTTGGCGGTGAGGATCACGATGGGCGTGTCCGACACCCGGCGGATCTCGCGACACACCTGCAAGCCACTCTGGCCCGGCAGCATCAAATCGAGCACCACCATCTTTGGCGTGAAGTCTAGAAAGGCCGCCAGGGCCTCGTCGCCCCGGTGTACCACGCGCACGTCAAAGCCATGCTGCGACAAAAAATGTGCGATCAGCCCTGCCAGCCGCTCGTCGTCCTCGACAAGCAGGACCTTGCCCAGCCCCAGGTTTTCCATAGGTTCTCAGTTGCAAACGGCGATTGATTGAAGAGCGCGCAGTATAGGTGGCAAGCTGCACCACTTGAGCGGCCGGCCAGCTTCGATAAGCCAAGCTTCATGTTTTTAAGAGTTTTTAACAAATAGGCCGCAGTTTTTAACGCCATCCACAGGGAGTTGTATGCGCAAAGATTACCTGGCGTTCTTTGTGTCGCTGTTCCTGTCGCGGCTGGCGGACCAGATTCTGTTGTTTATCGTACCGCTGCTCGTATTCCAGACCACCGGCAGCGTGGCGTGGGCGGGCCTTGCGTTTTTTGTCGAGTCCCTGCCGCGCTACCTGGCATTTCCGGTGTGCGGCGCGTTGTGCGACAAGTTTTCGCCGCTGCGGATGTTGCATATCAGCCAGGTCTATCGGGCATTGGCATGTGCGGTCGCGGTGGCGCTGTATGGGTTGTTCGATGGGATTTATTGGTTGGTGATCCTGTCGGCCCTGTGCGGGGTGCTGACGACCCTGGGCATTATGGCGCGGGAAGTCGTGATGCCCCATGGCTTCGCACAGTACAGCTACGCCAAGACGTTGTCCTATTCACAGATCGCCGATCAGAGCGGGCTGGTGCTCGGTCCGCTGCTGGCGGCGCTGCTGCTGGAAATATGGAGCTGGCCATGGGTGGTAGCAGGCGTGGCCGGGCTGTTTGTGCTGGCCGATCTGGCCATGCTGATCTGGCAACGCCACACCTCGATGGGCCTGCCCAGTCATGCGCAGCATTCCGACATCTGGCTGCAACCGCTGCGTATCGCCTTGGGCCACATCGGCCGCCTGGCGGCGCTGAAGCGCATCATTATTCTGGCGGTCGGCGTCAACCTGATCGTCGGTGTCACGCTGGCGACCTCGGCGGCGTTGGTTACCGGCCAGTTCGCCGCGGGCAAGGACACCTACGCCCTGCTCCAGGCTGGCGGGGCGCTGGTCACCATTGCGATTCTGTTCTACCTGGCCCGCGCCACTTTACCCTTGAAGCTGATGGGTGGGCTGGGGTATTCGATGATTGCAATCGGTGCGCTGATCACTGCGATCAGCCCTGATGTGTGGGTCTATACCGTGGGTTTCCTGCTGATCACCGGCTTCGACAAGATGTTCAACGTGTACCTGCGCAGCACCCGCCAGCGGGTGATCCCGGTTCAGGACTTCGGCAAGACGGTGGGGGTGATCACCCTGCTCAACAACCTGGCGCAACCCTTGGCGGGCTTGGCGATTGCGCTGTTGGCCACGCCCCTGGGCACGCAAAGGGTGATCCTGTTACTAACCGGGATCACCGCGCTGATCGGCCTGGCGGTCGCCTCAGGCTGGCACGCCACTGTGAAAGCGGAACTCGACGTCGGGTGACTCGATCAGCTCTTGCTCGGCCGCCCTTACCCGCTCGATCACGTGGGCGATGTCCTTGGCATCGCCATATTGGTAGGCCAGCTTCAAGTACCCCTGAAAGTGCCGGGCCTCGCTTTTGAGCAGACCGAAGTAGAACTTGCCGAGTTCGTCGTCCAGATGGGGCACCAGCGCTTCGAAACGCTCGCAACTACGCGCCTCGATAAACGCGCCGACCACCAGGGTATCCACCAATTTGACCGGCTCATGGCTGCGCACCACTTTGCGCAGTCCCGAGGCATAGCGCCCGGCGTGCAGCTGGCGCAGTTCGACCTTGCGTTTTTTCATCAGGCGCATGACCTGCTCGTGATGCACCAACTCTTCCCGGGCCAGGCGCGACATCATATTGATCAGGTCGACATGGGCGTGGTACTTGGCCATCAGGCTCAGTGCCGTACTGGCGGCCTTGAATTCACAGTTCTTGTGGTCGATCAACAGGGTGTCCTGATCGGCCAATGCGGCCTGGACCCAGGCGTCAGGGGTACGGCAACCGAGGAATTCGTGGATATCGGGCAGGTTCATCGGGCTCACGGGCAAAGGATCACAAAAGGGCGCCGATTATACCGACCGTGCCGCAGACCACCAGCCACCGGGCTTGATGTGTATCAACATGACGCCCGGCGCGGAGCAACTATAGTTGTGACACCCCCCTTGTTTCCGGAGAAACCGACCATGCATGACGTCCGCAGCATCCTGGTGGTCCTTGAAACCGAACATTCCGAGAGCCTGGCCCTCAAGCGTGCCAAGCTGATCGCCGGGGTGACCGGGGCGCATCTGCATCTGTTGGTGTGCGACCGCAAACACGAGCACTCCGCGCTGCTCAGCGTACTCAAAGCGAGCCTGACCGAAGAAGGCTACAGCGTGACCACCGAACAGGCCTGGAACGATAGCCTGCATGACACCGTCATCGCGGTGCAGCAGGCTGAAGGCTGTGGTTTGGTGATCAAGCAGCACTACCCTGATAGCCCGCTGAAAAAGGCCCTGCTGACACCGACAGACTGGAAATTGCTGCGCTACTGCCCCGCGCCGGTGCTGCTGGTCAAAACCGCCACACCGTGGGCCGGCAAAGTGATCCTGGCCGCCATCGATGTGGGCAACAGCGATGTGGAGCACCGCTCGCTGCACCATTCGATCATTGACCATGGCTTCCGCATCGCCAGCTTGGCGAAGGCGCAGTTGCATGTGATCAGCGCCCACCCGTCACCGATGTTGTCGGCGGCAGACCCCACGTTCCAGCTCAAGGAAACCATCGAGGCACGGTATCGCGCGCAGTGCCAAGCCTTCCAGGCCGAATTCGATGTGGACGATACCCACCTGCATATCGAAGAAGGCCCGGCGGATGTGCTGATTCCACATATGGCCAGCAAGCTGCAAGCGGCGGTGACCATTATCGGCACCGTGGCGCGCACCGGCCTGACCGGCGCATTGATAGGCAACACCGCGGAGGTGGTGCTGGATAAAGTGGAAAGCGATGTGCTGGTGCTCAAACCGGAGACGTTGATGGATCAGTTGCAAGAGCTGGCTGCCAAGGACTGACGCCAACTTCCAAGACAACTGAGATCCAAAGTGGGAGGGGGCTTGCCCCCGAAAGCAACCTGTCAGTTGCAACCTGTGTTAACTGACAGATTGCTTTCGGGGCAAGCCCCCCTCTCATATTTGGAATTGCGCTGTCAGTCAGCCAGCGCATCGTTCAGGAAAGCCGGCGCGATATAGCGCTGGTAGTGGGCCTCGGACAGGATAAAAAACTCACGGTCGATAGCATCGCGCAGTTCCGGCAGGGCCCAGTCACGAAACTCCGGCAACAGCACCATGCCATAGGCCTCCAAATTGGAAATCACCCGCGCTCCGCGAGCAATCAACTGATACGCCCAGCAGTACTCGGACTGGTGCGGCACGAAACGGATCTTGCGCTGTTCCAGTTGCCAGCGCAGTTTCTGCGGGTCGAATACTTCAAGCTTGCCGGCCATCACCTGCACCAGCAGCTGCTCCAAGCGCAGCCATACCGCGCGCTTTGCCTCCTCGTCGTAACCGTTCCACTGGATCACTTCGTGATGGAAACGCTTGCAGCCGCGGCACACGAGATCGCCGTAGACCGTGGAGCACAGACCGACGCAGGGGGTCTTGATGGTTGAGTTGGACATGGGCGGCAACACGCAAATCAGCGAAACAGTGCGCCATGTTAGCCCTTTGTCTAAGCTCGATCACCCGGCAAACGTGACATGGCAACTTACCTTTAGTTTTTTTTTGCCGTAGAATCATCCGGCCTTGTAAGGCGCCAATAATCCGCTGGAAGCTGTTTTCAAAGCGTCACGAGCACAGTCGTTCCTTCAGAACGGTGTTGGCGATGGTGAATGACCCGGTAGGTCGAGCATCAGCGCCAACCCTCATCAGCTCCGTTCTGCAGGCGTAAAACTTTGAAAGCAGCTTCTGTAAGGAATGCCGGCAGCGCTGGCTTTGCGGCCCAAAAAGCCCCCGAGCGCATGCGTGCCGTTCATTTCTGGATGAGCGTCCCGTGGGACCACTGATGAGGGTAATAACTGTGCTTGAAGCCTACCGCAAACATATCGAAGAGCGTGCAGCCCTGGGTATCGTTCCCCAGCCGCTTAACGCCGAACAAACCGCAGGCCTGGTCGAGCTGCTGAAGAATCCTCCGGCTGGCGAAGAAGAATTCCTCGTTGACCTGATCACCAACCGCATTCCACCAGGTGTTGACGAAGCTGCCTACGTCAAGGCCGGTTTCCTGTCTGCCCTGGCCAAGGGCGAAGCCACTTCCCCCCTGATCGACAAGAAGCGCGCCGTTGAACTGCTTGGCACCATGCAAGGCGGCTACAACATCGTGACCCTGGTCGAGCTGCTTGACGACGCCGAGCTGGCACCTGTTGCCGCCGCTCAACTCAAGCACACCCTGCTGATGTTCGATGCGTTCCACGACGTGGCAGAAAAAGCCAAGAACGGTAACGAACACGCCAAAGCGGTGCTGCAGTCCTGGGCCGACGGCGAGTGGTTCAAGAACCGCCCGACCCTGGCCGACAAGATCAGCCTGCGCGTGTTCAAGGTCACCGGCGAAACCAACACCGACGACCTGTCCCCTGCCCCGGACGCCTGGTCCCGCCCTGATATCCCGCTGCACGCCCTGGCCATGCTGAAAATGGCGCGCGAAGGCATCGTGCCGGACGAGCAAGGCAAGACCGGCCCAATGAAGCAGATCGAAGAGATGCGCGGCCAAGGTTTCCCGATCGCCTACGTCGGTGACGTAGTCGGTACCGGTTCGTCGCGTAAATCCGCTACCAACTCCGTACTGTGGTTCTTCGGCGACGACGTGCCTTACGTACCGAACAAGCGTGCCGGTGGTTTCTGCTTCGGCAGCAAGATCGCTCCGATCTTCTACAACACCATGGAAGATGCCGGCGCACTGCCAATCGAGTTCGACGTCACCAACATGCACATGGGCGACGTGATCGACCTGTACCCGCATGCTGGCAAAGTCTGCAAGCACGGCACCGATGAAGTCCTGACCACCTTCGAAATGAAGACGCCAGTGCTGTTGGACGAAGTCCGCGCCGGCGGCCGTATCCCGCTGATCATTGGCCGTGGCCTGACCGACAAGGCCCGTGCCGAGCTGGGCCTGGGCCCGACCGATCTGTTCAAGCTGCCAGAAGCCCCGGTCGATACCGGCAAAGGCTTCACCCTGGCACAGAAGATGGTCGGCAAGGCGTGCGGCCTGCCGGAAGGCAAAGGCGTGCGTCCAGGCACCTACTGCGAACCGAAGATGACCACCGTAGGTTCTCAGGACACCACCGGTCCGATGACCCGTGACGAACTGAAAGACCTGGCGTGCCTGGGCTTCTCCACCGATCTGGTGATGCAGTCGTTCTGCCACACCGCGGCCTATCCAAAGCCGATCGACGTGACCACCCACCACACCCTGCCTGACTTCATCATGACCCGTGGCGGTGTATCCCTGCGTCCAGGCGACGGCATCATCCACAGCTGGCTGAACCGCATGCTGCTGCCGGACACCGTCGGCACCGGCGGCGACTCCCACACCCGTTTCCCGATGGGCATCTCGTTCCCAGCCGGTTCCGGTCTGGTCGCGTTCGCCGCCGCCACCGGCGTCATGCCGCTGGACATGCCGGAATCGATCCTGGTGCGCTTCAAAGGCAAAATGAAACCCGGCATCACCCTGCGTGACCTGGTTCATGCCATTCCTTACTACGCGATCCAGGCTGGCCTGTTGACCGTAGAGAAGAAAGGCAAGAAAAACGCCTTCTCCGGCCGCATCCTGGAAATCGAAGGTCTGAACGACCTGACCCTGGAGCAAGCGTTCGAGCTGTCCGACGCCTCGGCCGAACGTTCGGCTGCCGGTTGCACCATCAAGCTGTCCAAAGAGTCCATCACCGAGTACCTGAACTCCAACATCACCCTGCTGCGCTGGATGATCGGTGAAGGCTACGGCGATGCACGCACCCTGGAACGTCGCGCCCAAGCGATGGAAGCCTGGGTCGCCAACCCGGAGCTGATGGAAGCCGATGCCGACGCCGAATACGCCGAAATCATCGAGATCGACCTGGCCGAGATCAACGAGCCGATCCTCTGCGCACCGAACGACCCGGACGATGCCCGTCTGCTGTCCAGCGTTGCCGGCGAGAAGATCGACGAAGTGTTCATCGGTTCGTGCATGACCAACATCGGTCACTTCCGCGCTGCCGGTAAGTTGCTGGAACAGGTCAAGGGTCAGCTGCCAACCCGTCTGTGGCTGTCGCCGCCGACCAAGATGGACGCTCACCAACTGACCGAAGAAGGCTACTACGGCATCTACGGCAAGGCTGGCGCACGCATGGAAATGCCGGGCTGCTCGCTGTGCATGGGTAACCAGGCACGGGTAGAACCGAACTCCACCGTGGTGTCGACGTCGACCCGTAACTTCCCGAACCGTCTGGGTGACGGCGCGAACGTCTACCTGGCTTCGGCTGAGCTGGCGGCTGTCGCTTCGACCCTGGGTCGCCTGCCGACCGTCGAGGAGTACATGGGCTACGCGGCCAAGCTGGACACCATGGCCAGCGACGTCTACCGCTACCTGAACTTCGACCAGATCGCCGAGTTCCGCAAGATCGCGGCCAGCGCCAACATCCCGGTGCTGCAAGCCTAACGGTGTGTTGATGTGAAAAACGCCGCGTATCGCAAGATACGCGGCGTTTTTTTGTGCCTGGAATAAGCCATTGGTGCCAAGACAAAACAATGGCGGGAGAGGACCAGCCCCTCCCACACCACTTAAGCCATCAGCGAATACACCAACGCCGTAATCGCCACCAGACCAACCGCCGTGACAAACACGTTGGACGCCTGCCCACGGTATTTGGCCATGGCCGGCACTTTGCGGATAGCGTACATCGGCATCAGGAACAGGATCGACGCAATCACCGGGCCGCCGAGGGTCTCGATCATGCCGAGGATGCTGGGGTTGAGCGTGGCGACGATCCAGCACACCACCAGCATGAAGGCGGCAGTCATACGGTCCAGGGTCTTGGCGGCCGGGCGGAGACCGGTTTTAAGCACCAAGCCCTTGAGGCCTTCACTGGCACCGATGTAGTGCCCCAGGAACGACTTGGCGATTGCCACGAACGCGATCAGCGGCGCGGCGAACGCGATGGTCGGGTTGTTGAAGTGGTTGGCCAGGTACGACAGGATCGACAGGTTCTGCGCCTTGGCTTCGGCCAACTGGGCCGGCGACAGAGTCAGCACGCAACTGAACACGAAAAACAGCACCATCGCCACCATCAATAGGTGCGCGCGGGACAGGATCTGCGAGCTGCGCTCATCGGCATTGGCGCCGTATTGGCGCTTCTGATCCACCGCGAACGCCGAAATGATCGGCGAGTGGTTGAACGAGAACACCATCACCGGAATCGCCAGCCACAGCGTATTGAGCAACGCCGATGGCGCCGGCACCTCGCGGGCGGTGCTGAGGATGCCGCCGGTCCAGTGCGGCACCAGGTACACCGCCAGGAACAGCAAGGCGACGATAAACGGATACACCATCAGACTCATGGCCTTGACGATCACCTGCTCGCCGCAGCGCACCACGGCCAGCAGGCCCAGGATCAGCACGAACGACAGGATCGCCCGTGGCGGCGGCAGGATGTGCAGTTGGTGCTCCATAAAACTGCCGACGGTGTTGGTCAGCGCCACGCTGTAGATCAGCAGGATCGGGAAAATCGCGAAGAAGTACAGCAACGTGATCAACGCCCCGGCCTTGATACCGAAATGCTCTTCCACCACGTCGGTAATGTCGGAGCCTTCACGACCGGACAGCACGAACCGCGTCAGGCCACGGTGGGCGAAGAACGTCATCGGGAATGCCAGCAGCGCCAGGATCACCAGGGGCCAGAAGCCGCCCAGTCCTGCGTTGATCGGCAAGAACAAAGTACCGGCGCCAATGGCGGTGCCGAACAGGCCGAGCATCCAGGTGGTGTCCTGGCGGCTCCAGCGCGTGAGGGTTGCAGGTGTCGTTGCATAGCGTTCGTCGACGCTATTGGCCTGATCATTCATCCAGTCGGATCTCCGCATTTACACAGCCGGGACGAGTCAGAAAAACCTGACAGGCAGCGCCCCGATCGTAGAAGGGGCCGGATTGTCCGGGATTCTCGTGGAGAAGCAAAGACTTAGCTGAGGAATGGTTGACCGGTGCAGCCGCAAACAGTCACGAACTTGCCCGATCCCACGAGCAGTAAATTTTCCTTCCCGATAAAACGCTCTGTCTTACAAATCCAGCATACTGGTCCTGTCTACCCTCCAAGGAAGAGCCTTGCGATGACCACCACTGTTCTGGTCCTGGTTGAAACCATCAACGACTACCTGCCCATCATCGAAAGCAACGACTTTCATGTGATCCTGGCGCCGACGCCCGCCGAACGCGCCCACGCCATCAAAGCCCACGGCGGGCAGATCCAGGCCGTGCTGACCCGTGGCCCATTGGGCCTGTACGCCGAGGAAATCGCCGCCTTGCCACAGCTGGAGATCATCTGCGTGATCGGCGCCGGTTATGAACACGTCGACCTGCAAGCCGCCAGCAATCGCGGGATCGTGGTTACAAACGGCGCCGGCGTGAATGCACCGTCGGTGGCCGACCACGCCATGGCGCTGTTGCTGTCACTGGTACGCGGCATCCCGCAGAACGACGCCGCCGTGCGGCGCGGCGAGTGGCCCAAAGTGATGCGCCCATCCCTGGGCGGCAAACACCTGGGCATTCTCGGGCTCGGCGCCGTCGGCCTGGAGATCGCCAAACGCGCGGCCTTGGGCTTTGGCATGGAGATCAGTTACCACAATCGCCAACCTCGGGATGATGTGGACTACACCTACTGCGCCACGGCCCTGGATCTGGCGCGCACCGCAGACTTCTTGATTCTGGCCACGCCCGGCGGCGACGGCACCCGGCACCTGATCGACCGGCGCGTACTGGACGCCCTCGGCCCCCATGGCTATTTGGTGAACATCGGACGTGGCAGCGTGGTGGTCACCGCCGACCTGATTGCCGCCCTCGAACAGCGGCGCATCGCCGGTGCGGCGCTGGATGTGTTCGACGACGAACCCAAGGTGCCCGACGCCCTCAAGCGCCTGGGCAATACCGTACTCACCTCCCATGTCGCCGGGCTGTCGCCCGAGGCCGCCCATGACACCGTGCAGCGCGTGGCCGACAATCTGGTGGAGTATTTCGCCGGGCGCCCGGTGCTCACCCCGGTCGCCCTGCCCCCGCCCGTAAAATGACCGATCAGGCACGTTGATCATCCTGCAACACGCTAACCTATTAAACCGCCCCGACCTTGTGGCTGGGCGGTGGCGCGCATTAGATTAGCCAATAGTCCGAGGCCTTTAGAATAAGCAGAAGGGATAAGCATGGCGCTGAACGACCAATCCACCCAGATTCGCCCCGGCGAGGAACTTGATGCCGGCCTGATCGATCCCTACCTCAAGGCCCACATCCCGGGGTTGAGCGGCACGCCCACCATCAGCCAGTTTCCCGGTGGCGCCTCCAACCTGACTTACCTGCTGGAATACCCCGATCAGGAATTCGTACTGCGCCGCCCACCTTTTGGGCACAAAGCCAAGTCCGCCCACGACATGGGCCGCGAGTTCCGCATTCTCAACCAACTGAAGGATGGCTTCCCCTACTGTCCCAAGGCCTACGTGCATTGCACCGATGAGTCGGTGATCGGCGCCGAGTTTTATGTGATGGAGCGCGTCAACGGCATCATCCTGCGCTCCGACCTGCCCGCCGAGCTGGGCCTGGACGCAGCGAAGACTCAGGCACTGTGCAAAAGCTTTATCGACAAATTCGTGGAACTGCATCAGGTCGACTACACCGCTTGCGGCCTGGCCGACCTGGGCAAGCCCGAAGGCTACGTGGCACGGCAGATTCGCGGCTGGAGCGACCGCTACGAAAAAGCCCTGACCCCCGATGCGCCAAAATGGGAGGCGGTACGCGCGTGGCTCAACGACAAGATGCCGGCCGATCACCCCACCTCCAGCATCGTGCATAACGACTACCGCTTCGACAACGTGATCCTCGACCCGCATAACCCGATGCAGATCATTGGCGTGCTGGATTGGGAACTGACCACCTTGGGCGATCCGCTGATGGACCTGGGCAACACCCTCGCCTACTGGATCGAAGCCGCCGACCCGGCGCCGGTGCAATTGATGCGCCGCCAGCCGAGCAACGCGCCGGGCATGCTCACTCGCCGAGAATTCGTTGACTACTACGCCGAACGCGCGGGCATCCGGATTGATAACTTCGATTTCTATTACACCTACGGCCTGTTCCGCCTGGCCGGCATCGTGCAGCAGATCTACTACCGTTTCTTCCATGGCCAGACCCAGGACAAACGCTTCGCGCAGTTCATCCAGATGAACGCATTGCTCGAGCAGATGAGCCTGAATGTCATCAGCAAATCAGCCCTTTAAGGAATCCCCATGTCCAAGACCCACCTGTTCGACCTCGACGGCAAGATCGCATTTGTCTCCGGCGCCAGCCGTGGCATCGGCGAGGCCATCGCCAAGTTGCTGGCCCAGCAAGGCGCCCATGTGATCGTGTCCAGCCGCAAGCTCGAAGGCTGCCAGCATGTGGCCGATGCGATCATCGCCGACGGCGGCAAGGCCACAGCGGTGGCCTGCCACATCGGTGAAATGGAGCAGATCAGCCAAGTATTCGCCGGTATTCGCGAGCAGTTCGGGCGCCTGGACATCCTGGTCAACAACGCCGCCACCAACCCGCAGTTCTGCAATGTGCTGGACACCGACCTCGGCGCGTTCCAAAAAACCGTGGACGTGAACATCCGTGGCTACTTCTTCATGTCGGTGGAAGCCGGCAAGCTGATGCGCGAAAACGGCGGCGGCAGCATCATCAACGTGGCCTCGATCAACGGCATCTCGCCCGGCATATTCCAGGGCATTTACTCGGTGACCAAGGCCGCGGTGATCAACATGACCAAGGTGTTCGCCAAGGAATGCGCCGAGTTCGGTATACGCTGCAACGCGCTGCTGCCGGGCCTGACCGACACCAAATTCGCCTCGGCGCTGGTCAAGAACGACTCGATCCTGAAAATGGCCCTGGCGCAGATCCCCCTCAAGCGCGTAGCCGACCCGAGCGAGATGGCGGGTGCAGTACTGTTCCTGGCCAGCGACGCCTCCAGCTACACCACCGGCGTGTCGCTGAATGTGGACGGTGGCTTCCTGTCCTGAGTGCCGGCGCAGCGGTACAGATCGATTTGCGAGTAATCTTGGCGCCGATCGATCTGTCTCAGGATGAAACATGGAACTCCACATCGTCATCAACGGGCGTAAGGACCTCGCTGCGCAGCTTTATCAGCAGTTGCGCGAAGCCATCGCCGCCGGGCGTCTCACGGCAGGTGCGCAACTGCCGCCCAGCCGCTTGCTGGCCGAGCAATTGGGCGTCTCGCGCAAGACGGTGTCCGATACCTACGCCACGTTGACCTATGAAGGCCTGCTGGTCGGCAGGATTGGCCGCGGGACCTTCGTCAACGCCTGGGCACCACAACCTGATCGCGTACAAACCGCTACAGACCTGGCCTGCTCCGCCAACCTGGCGAAGTGGCAGGCACTGCCCTCGCCCATGCATCACCCCGCCAACGACAAGCGCCTGCGCTACGAATTTATCGGCGGCGCCACCAGCCGCCAGCAGTTCCCCCTGGATGAATGGCGGCGCTGCACCCAGCATGCCCTACGGCGTATCGCCGAGCACAGCGGCTTCTACAGTCAACCCGAAGGGCTGCCGGCGTTGCGCAGTGCCATCGCCGGGCATATCGCGTTTTCCCGAGGGGTCAAATGCCGCGACAGCGACATCGTGGTCACCAACGGCGCGCAACAGGCACTGGACCTGCTCGCCCGCGTGGTGTTGGAACCGGGCAGCATTGTCGCCATGGAAGACCCCGGCTACACCCCCGCGCGCCAACTGTTCACGGCACGGGGCGCCCATGTCGCCAGCGTGCCCGTGGACGCACAGGGTATCCGGGTCGACCAGATCCCCGACGGCACGCGCCTGATCTACGTCACCCCGTCCCATCAATTCCCCCTGGGCATGCCCATGAGCCCGGCGCGCCGCGAAGCCTTGCTGGCGCGTGCGTTCGACCTGGGTGCGATCATCATCGAAGACGACTACGACAGCGAATTCCGTTACGAGGGCCGCCCTACCGACTCCCTGCAAAGCCTGGACAGTCGCGGCGTAGTGGCTTACGTCGGCACCTTTTCCAAGACCCTGCTGCCCGAGTTGCGCCTGGGCTACGTGGTGCTGCCACCGGCGATCCACGGCGCGGTGCTCAAGGCCAAGCAACTGACCGACCAGCACAGTTCCACGCTGCCGCAGTGGGCATTGGCCAAGTTCATCAGCGAGGGCTACCTGCTCAAGCACATCCGACGCTGCCACACGGTATACGCCGGACGCCGCGAACGTATCCTGGAGCGCCTGGCGGGCGATCTGTCGCCATGGTTCGAAACGGTGCCCACAGTGGCGGGGTTCCACCTGGCGGCGCTGTGCAAGGTGCCGGTCAATATTGCGCTGCTACGGGAGCTGGCGCGCCAGGTGGACGTCGGCCTATACCCACTGGAGGTGTTCTTCCATGACACGCCGGTGCGTGCAGGCTTGATTGTCGGGTTCGGCGCCATTGAACTGCTGGATATCGACCCGGCCCTGGACAGGGTGCGCGATATTCTGCTGAAGATTGCGTGACGTTCTATAACCCGGCCGCCGGGCTTGATTTTGGGTCAGTTAACGAGAGGTCGACTGACCCAGCGTCATCGGGGGCAAGCCCCCTCCCACAGTTTCAATCGCCCGATTCGGCAATTCAGGGGCGCTTGAACTGGCGCCGCAGCGCTTCAATCTGCGGGCGGCATGCGCATCCTTCGAGATGGTCATTGACCATCCCCATCGCCTGCATCAGCGCATACATCGTGGTTGGCCCTACAAACGTCCAACCACGCTTCTTCAGCGCCTTGGACAATCGCACCGAGGCCGGTGATGTCGGGTTACCCGTCCAGTAAGCCAGGTCCACCACGGCCGGGCGCTCTTGCGGGCCGGGTTCGAAGGCCCATAACCACTGCGCCAGAGAACCGGTCTCGTCCACCAGTTCACAGGCACGCCGCGCATTGTTGATGGTGGAGACGATCTTCGCTCGATTACGCACGATACCCGGGTTCTGCATCAGACGCAGGATGTCCGCCTCGCCGTACTGCGCCACGCGGCGAAAATCAAAGCCGTCGAACGCTGCACGAAACTGCTCGCGCTTGCGCAGGATGGTGATCCACGCCATCCCCGCCTGAAACCCTTCCAGGCAGATTTTCTCGTACAGCTGACTATCATCGGCCACCGGCACGCCCCACTCATGGTCGTGGTAATGCAGGTATTCCGGCGCGGCACCGCGCCAGGCGCAGTGTCGGTGCCCGTGCTTATCGGTGCTCAAACCTGGTGTGTCCATTCGCCCCCCTTCTGTGCCGAGCGCCGGATGATAAGCGAAAAATTTCGCACGCCGCCAACCGCTCAAGCATCGCCCTTACCGACCCACTGGTCAGACCGGGACCTGCCAACCGCCGAATTATTACTTGTGATTTCAAAAAAACCCGGCGTAGACTGGCCCCGCACTGGACTTACCGGTATGACCACAACAATTAAGCCCTGGAACCACCAGGGCGCCGAATAGAGATCCCTCCCATGCTCAGATGGTGCTCGCGTTCGATTTTCCTGCAAGTCGTGATCGGCCTGATGTTAGGCGTTGTTTGCGGCCTGGCCCTTCCCGAATTCTCTTCGCAACTCAAACCCCTCGGCGACGGCTTTATCAAACTGATCAAGATGCTGATCGGCCTGATCGTGTTCTGCGTAGTGGTCAGCGGCATTTCCGGCGCCGGCGACCTGAAAAAAGTCGGGCGCATCGGCCTTAAGTCGGTGATCTATTTCGAAGTGCTGACCACCATCGCGTTAGTGATCGGCCTGGTTATGGCGTTCAGCACCGGCATCGGCACCGGCGCCAATATTCATCTGGAACAGCTTTCGTCCGCCGGCCTGAACGAACTGGCCGACAAGGGCCAGCACATCCGCGGCACCAGCCAATTCCTGATGGACCTGATCCCCAACTCAGTGATCGGTGCGTTTGCCGACAACAACGTGCTGCAAGTCCTACTGTTTTCAGTGCTGTTCGGCAGCGCGCTGAACCTGGTGGGCGAAGCGGCGTCGGGCATTTCGCGACTGATCAACGAATTGAGCCATGTGATTTTCCGCATCATGGGCATGATCGTGCGCCTGGCGCCCATTGGCGTGTTCGGCGCCATCGCCTTCACCACCAGCACCTACGGCCTGGATTCCCTGCAACACCTGGGCAGCCTGGTGGGCCTTTTCTACCTGACCTGCTTTGCCTTTGTCGGCGTGATCCTCGGCGTGGTGATGCGCCTGTCGGGCCTGCGCATGCTGCCGCTGCTCAAGTACTTGCGTGAAGAGCTGCTGATCGTGATGGGCACCGCCTCTTCCGACGCCGTGCTGCCTCAGATCATGCGCAAACTGGAGCACTTGGGTATTGGCAGTTCCACCGTGGGCCTCGTGATTCCGACCGGCTACTCGTTCAACCTCGACGGGTTCTCGATCTACCTGACCCTGGCCATCGTATTTATCGCCAACGCCACCGGCACACCGCTGTCGATGACCGACCTGCTGACCATCCTGCTGGTGTCGCTGATCACCTCCAAGGGCGCCCATGGCATCCCCGGTTCGGCGCTGGTGATTCTGGCGGCCACCCTCACCGCGATCCCAGCGATTCCGGTGGTGGGCCTGGTGCTGGTGCTGGCGGTGGACTGGTTTATGGGCATCGGCCGCGCATTGACTAACCTGATCGGCAACTGCGTCGCCACCGTGGCCATTGCCCGCTGGGAAAAAGACATCGACCTCCAGCGCGCCAATAAGGTATTGGACGGCCAGCAGGGTTATGCCTTCCAGGCCAAGAAACCGGTATTGCCGGCGCACCAGGAATTCTGAAGGCGACACTACCCAGGTGGGAGCGGCAAAACTGCTCCCACCGTATCTGCATCATCAAGGAGCCATCGACGTGATCAGCACCTCAACCGT
Organism: Pseudomonas rhodesiae; assembly: GCF_013285305.1. Lineage (NCBI taxonomy): Bacteria > Pseudomonadati > Pseudomonadota > Gammaproteobacteria > Pseudomonadales > Pseudomonadaceae > Pseudomonas > Pseudomonas rhodesiae. The sequence goes on from NZ_CP054205.1 coordinate 3,357,768, forward strand.
CGTCAATTCAGTGGTAGAAAAACTACGCGCCGCCCTGGCGCGGGGTCAGTGGCGCCGTGGTGAAATGCTCCCCGGCCAGCGCGAACTGGCCGAACAGCTGGGCATCAGCCGCCCTAGTCTGCGTGAAGCGGTGATCGTACTGGAAACCCTCGGCCTGGTGCGTTCCATGCCCGGCAAAGGCGTGGTCGTGTTAGAGACCAGCGTCAGCGATCCGCAGTCCAGCGACGCCGTAGCCGACGCCAGCCTCGAAGATATTCTGCAACTGCGCTACACCCTCGAACCCTTTATCGTCGGCCTGGTGGCCCAGTCCATCAGCAGCAAGGAAGTCGGCCAGTTACGCCTGACCCTGATGGACATGCGCGAAGCCCTGGACGCCGGCGATGCCGAAGCGGGCCTGAACGCCTATGTCGATTTTCATGAAGAGCTGTTCGCGCTGACTTCCAACCCGATCTTCCAGAACGTGGTGCAGCAGACCCGCAACGCCCTCAAGCAAAGCGCCCAGGTGCTGCGTAACTCGCCTGAGCACCTGGCCGAACGCCTGCAGGAAAACGAAGCCGTGGTGCGCGCCATACGTAACAAGAACAGCGCCCTGGCCAGCGCCGAAATGCGTCGGCATATCCTCCAGGAAGGTCTGCGCATGGGCATCGCCCTGAACATCCCGGATGACCATCTCGGCAGCTGATTTTTTGGAGACCGGCCATGACCGCCCACGCCTTGCAACGCAACCCGAGCCTGCCTGCCCTGCGCCTGGTGGCCGGTAAAAAACCCTCGGTGGACGACATCTACCCGCGCCTGTTCGACGCCATCCTCGAACAACGCATCGCCCCGTCCAGCCGCTTTACCGAAGAAGGCCTGGGCGAAACCTTCGGCGTGAGCCGCAGCGTGATTCGCCGGGTGCTGGCCAAACTGTCCCATCAGCAGGTGATTATCTTGCGTCCCAATCAACGCGCCCAGGTCGCCGCGCCGGACAGCCTGCAAGCCCGACAAATCCTCGAAGCCCGGCGCATGACCGAAGTCACCGTGGTGCAATTGGCCTGCGCCCAGGCCACACCCGCGCAGATTCGCCCCTTGCGCGATCTGATCGCCCGCGAACGCGAGTGCATTGAGCGCGACCAGCGTGGGCCGGCGATTCGATTATCAGGGGAGTTTCATTTGCAGTTGGCCGCGATCGCCGGTAATGCGCCGTTGGCACAGTTCCTCAACAGCCTGGTGCCATTGACATCGTTGGTCATCGCCCAATTTGAAGCAAAAGCCTGCACGTATTGCGCGTGGCAGGAACATGTGGCGATTGTGGATGCGATTGAGCAGCGCGACTCAAACACTGCGGTGAGCCTGATGACCCAACACCTGGATCACCTGGAAAGCAAACTACTGAAACATCACTGACCTTCAGATAATGAAGATCCAAATATGGGAGAGGGCCTGCCCCCGATGGCAGTGTGTCAGCCAACCTGTACATGACTGATACACCACCATCGGGGGCAAGCCCCCTCCCACAATTTTGTACGCGCCAGGCTGGGTGCCAGGGTGCTTTCTATGCCTCTTGCTGGCCAAGCCCGCATACAAACCTGAAGCCAACTGAGACCCAAATATGGGAGAGGGCTTGCCCCCGATGGCAGTGTGTCAGTCAACCTATACATGACTGATGCACCACTATCGGGGGCAAGCCCCCTCCCACAATTTTGTACGCGCCAGGCTGGGTGCCAGGGTGCTTTCCATGCCTCTTGCTGGCCAAGCCCGCATACAAACCTGAAGCCAACTGATGCCCAAATATGGGAGAGGGCTTGCCCCCGATGACAGTGTGTCAGCCAACCTGTACATGACTGATGCACCACTATCGGGGGCAAGCCCCCTCCACAATTTTGTACGCGCCAGGCTGGGTGCCAGGGTGCTTTCCATGCCTCTTGCTGGCCAAGCCCGCATATAAACCTGAAGCCAACTGAGACCCAAATATGGGAGAGGGCTTGCCCCCGATGGCAGTGTGTCAGCCAACCTATACATGACTGATGCACCACTATCGGGGGCAAGCCCCCTCCCACAATTTTGTACGCGCCAGGCTGGGTGCCAGGGTGCTTTCCATGCCTCTTGTTGGCCAAGCCCGCATACAAACCTGAAGCCAACTGAGAACCAAATGTGGGAGGGGGCTTGCCCCCGATGGCAGTGTGTCAGCCAACCTGTACATGACTGATGCACCACTATCGGGGGCAAGCCCCCTCCCGCCAACCTTTGGGTGCCAGGGTGCTTTCCATGCCTGTACGCGCCAGGCTGGGTGCCAGGACTGATGCTTTCCCACAATTTTGTACGCGCCAGGCTGGGTGCCAGGGTGCTTTCCATGCCTCTTGCTGGCCAAGCCCGCATATAAACCTGAAGCCAACTGAAGCCCAAATGTGGGAGGGGGCTTGCCCCCGATGACAGTGTGTCAGCCAACCTATACATGACTGATACACTGAAGTGCGCCCCAAAAGTTGGACACCTATCCAACTCTTGGGGCTTTTTCATGAGCAAGTACACGACGCAGTTCAAGCTTTCCGCCATTACGGCTTTTCTTGAACGAGGCCGGGGTTTTCGCCGTATCGCCGCTCAATTTCAAATGGACCCCACCTTGCTTCGCCGTTGGGTGGAGGCTTACCGGCTGCACGGTGAGGCCAGTCTGAGCAGTGCCGGTGGGCGTTACAGCGCGCTGTTCAAGTTTTCCGTTCTGCAACGCATGTGGCGCGACTCCCTCTCCTTGCGCCGCGCAGCGGCGCTTTTCAACCTGGGTGACTCCACCCAAGTGGGCAGATGGCAGCAGCAGTATTACAGTGGCGGTATTGAAGCCCTGGCCTCAGGGAAAAAGGACTGAATACCGCTATGCCAAAGCCACCTGCCAAACTGCGTAAATCTGCCGCCCCCTTACAAAAGAGGAGCTTGCGCACAAAGCCCTGCTGGATGAACTTCAGTATTTGCGCATGGAGAACGCCTACCTAAAAAAGCTTGGAGAGTTAGGCGAGGCGGTGATCAGGCGGGAGAACGAAGCGAAGAAAAAGCTCGAATAGTCACTGAGCTGAGACAAAACTTTCCGCTGGCGGACCTGCTCAAACTGCTAGGGCTGGCGCGAAGCACGTACTACTACCAACTCAAGGTCATGGGCGTTGCGGACCGCTTCGTCTCAGTCAAAGCCTCGATCCAGAGCCTTCAGGAAGAGCATAAAGGGCGCCTGGGCTACCGCCGTATGACGCTGGAACTGCGCAAAGAAAGACTACAGATCAACGGTAAAACGGTACGACGATTGATGGGAGCGTTGGGGCTCAAATGCACGGTGCGACCAAATACAGAGCATATAAAGGGCCGATGGGAGAAATCTCACCCAATACCTTGGCTCGTCGGTTCGAAGCCGAAAAGCCGAATCAGAAATGGGTGACGGATGTCACCGAGTTCAAAGTGGCAGGTAAAAAGCTGTATCTGTCGCCGATCTTGGACTTATACAACGGAGAAATCGTGGCTTATCAGACCGCCATACGCCCCCAATATGCCCTGGTTGGCGACATGCTGGAGCGAGCGCTCGAGCGCCTGCCTGAGGGCGCTAAACCCATGCTGCACTCGGATCAAGGCTGGCACTATCGATACTCGAAGTATCGCGAGCGACTAGAACAGGCGGGGCTGGAACAAAGCATGTCACGCAAAGGAAACTGCTATGACAACGCCACGATGGAGAGCTTCTTCGGCACGTTAAAGTCAGAGTTTTACTACCGCGAAAGCTTCGACAGCGCGGCTCAGTTGCAGGCTGGACTGGATCAATACATCCATTACTACAACCATAAGCGAATCAAAACGAAGCTTGGCGGACTGAGCCCTGTAGAGTACAGAGCCCGTTCCGCTGTAGCCTAGACAATTACTGTCCAACTTTTGGGGCGCACTTCACACCACTATCGGGGGCAAGCCCCCTCCCACAATTTTGTATGCGCCAGGCTGGGTGCCAGGGTGCTTTCCATGCCTCTTGCTGGCCAAGCCCGCATACAAACCTGAAGCCAACTGAGAACCAAATGTGGGAGGGGGCTTGCCCCCGATGGCAGTGTGTCAGTCAACCTATAGATGACTGATACACCACTATCGGTAGCAAGCCCCCTCCCCCAGGTGTTTCACCGGGACATCAAGCCGATTGCAGCACCGACTGACCGCTCATTGCCAGGTCCAGCAGTTCACGGTTGGCCACGGCGTACATGGCGTAGTCCGTGCCGACCGCGGCACGAATTTCCACCATCATCGCGCGCCAGCGATCGGCCATGTCCTGGTGCTGCTCAAGCCACAGGGCCACGCGGGCTTCCATGTCTTGTGGCGCATCGGCCATTTGCAGTACCGAAATGGTGATCGCGCGCTGCTGCCAGTCCACATCGTCGCGGAACGCTTCGCGGGCCTGAGCCTGCCAGTTGTTGGCCACGGGCAGATCGCTGATCTGCTGCAGGTACCACGGCAGGTCCAACGCGCTGCCTACAGCGAAGTAGGCCTTGGCCACTTCGGCAGCATCGTGCCCGGTGACGTCGGCGGCTTCGATGATCGGCAACAAGGTGTACAGGTGCGTGGTGCCTGCCACCATACGCGCCAACAACTCCGGCACGCCGGCTTCGGTGTACGCCTGGTAGCGGTTCTGCCAGCCTTCGCGAGTCGGGCCTTCCAGCAGTTCGTCGAGTTTAAGACCCAACGCAGCCAAGTGCGGACCGAAGTGTGCGGTGTCGCGACCAGCATCCTGCTCATTACGGCGGCTGCGCAGGAACCAACGCGTGGCGCGGCGGCCCAGGCGCATCAGCTCGTCCATCAGTTCCAGTTGCACGTCGGCGGAGACCTGATGATCCAGGGCTTCGATCTGACGGAACCAGTGCGGGAGATGGAAGATGTCACGCACGATCACATACGCGCCGGCCACGTTCGCCGGGCTCATGCCGGTCGACTCTTTGAGCCGCTGCACAAAGGTGATGCCCATGTGGTTGACCAGATCGTTGGCGATCTGGGTGCTGACGATCTCGCGCTTGAGACGGTGACGACGCATGGCCTCGCCGAACTTGGCCACCAGGCTCGGTGGGAACGCGGTCTCCATGTCACGGGTCAGGTAGTCGTCGTCCGGCACCAGCGACTTGAGCAAAGCTTCCTTGAGGTCGATCTTGCTATAGGAGATCAGCACCGACAGTTCCGGACGGGTCAGGCCCTTGCCAGTGGAGGCACGCTCGGTGAGCTGCTCCTCGGTCGGCAGGTACTCAATGGCGCGGTCCAGTTTGCCACGGCCTTCCAGGTCGCTCATCAGGCGCTTGTACTCGGCGGCACGCTCGTAGGCTTTGCGCGCAGCCAGGGACAGGGCCTGGGTCTGCTTGTAGTTGTTGCCCAACACCAGGCTGCCGACTTCGTCGGTCATGCTCGCCAGCAACTGGTTGCGCTGCTTGTCGGTCATGTCGCCGGCCTGCACCACTTCGTTGAGCAGGATCTTGATGTTCACTTCGTGGTCGGAGCAGTCCACGCCACCGGCGTTGTCGATAAAGTCGGTGTTGGAACCGCCGCCATTGAGACCGAATTCCACACGACCCAGCTGGGTCATGCCGAGGTTACCGCCCTCGCCCACTACCTTGCAGCGCAGTTCGTTGCCGTTGACCCGCAGCGCGTCGTTGGCCTTGTCGCCCACGTCGGCGTGGCTTTCGGTGCTGGCCTTGACATAGGTGCCGATACCGCCGTTCCACAACAAGTCCACCGGCGCCTTGAGCAAGGCGTTCAACAGTTCGGTCGGGGTCAGCTTGTCGGCCTGGATATCGAAGCGTTCTTTCATCTGTGGCGAGATCGCGATGCTCTTCGCGCTGCGCGAGAAGATACCGCCACCTTCGGACATGATGCTGGTGTCGTAGTCGGTCCAGGCCGAACGCGGCAGCTCGAACATGCGCTTACGCTCGACGAAGCTGGTGGCCGGGTTCGGGTTCGGATCGATAAAGATGTGCAGGTGGTTGAAAGCTGCGACCAGTTGCAGCTTGTCGGACATCAACAGGCCGTTACCGAATACGTCGCCGGCCATATCGCCGACGCCGACGACAGTGATGCTGTCTTCCTGCACATTGATGCCGCGTTCACGGAAGTGACGCTGCACGCCGACCCACGCGCCCTTGGCGGTGATGCCCATTTTCTTGTGGTCATAACCGGCCGAACCACCGGAGGCGAACGCATCACCCAGCCAGAAGCCGTAGTCGATGGCGATGCCGTTGGCGATGTCGGAGAAGGTCGCGGTGCCTTTGTCCGCCGCTACGACGAGGTACGGGTCATCGTCGTCATGACGCACGACATTGGCCGGCGGCACCAGGGCGCCGTCTTTCAGGTTGTCGGTGATGTCCAACAGGCCGGAGATGAAGATGCGGTAGCAAGCGATGCCCTCGGCCGCGATTTCGTCGCGGCTGCCGCCCAGTGGCAAGCGACGCGGCAGGAAGCCGCCCTTGGCACCCACCGGCACGATCACCGAGTTCTTCACCTGCTGGGCTTTTACCAGGCCCAGCACTTCGGTACGGAAGTCTTCTTCACGGTCGGACCAGCGCAGACCGCCCCGCGCAACGTTGCCGAAGCGCAGATGCACGCCTTCGACCCGTGGCGAGTACACGAAGATCTCGAACTTCGGCACCGGCTTGGGCAGCTCGGGAATGGCGCGCGGGTCGAACTTGAAGCTGAAGTACGACTTGTTCTGGCCGTTGGCGTCGGTCTGGTAGAAGTTGGTGCGCAAGGTGGCCTTGATCAGGTCCAGGTAGCGACGCAGGATGCGGTCTTCGTTGAGCACCTGAACGTCGTCCAGGGCGCTGAGGATCGCTTGTTCCAGACGCTGCTGCTTGTCTTCCAGGTCGTCGGCGGTGAGTTTGCGCGCCAGGTAGAAGCGGGTCTTGAACAACCGAGTCAACTCGCGGGCGATGTCGGTGTGGTTGTTCAGAGTGCTGGCGATGTAACCCAGGTCGAAGCCCAGGCGGATCTGCTTGAGGTAACGGGCGTAGGCACGCAGCAGCGCCACATCGCGCCATGGCAGGCCGGCGGTGAGCACCAGGCGGTTGAACGCATCGTTCTCGGCATCGCCATGCACGATGTGTACGAAGGCGTCCTGCAGGGTGTCGTTGAGCTGCTGGATATCCAGGTTCACGCCTTCGGCGGCGATAAACGCGAAGTCGTGGATCCAGAACTCGCGGCCATTGGCGTGGCGCAGGCGGTACGGGAACTCACCGAGCACGCGCAGGCCGAGGTTTTCCAGGATCGGCAGCACGTCGGACAGCGCCAGCGGCGTATCGGCGTGATACAGCTTGCAATGCAGCTCACGCTGGCCAGACACCTGGCCCAGCGGCTGGTAGAAGCTCATCACCAGCGGGTTGGCTTCGGTGAGGCTGAGCAGGTGCTGCATGTCGACCACCGCCGAATGCGCGGCGAAGCGCTCGCGGAAGCCGGCCGGGAAGCCTTTCGGGAAGTCCGCCAGCACGTTGGTGCCGTGGGCTTCGCCGAAGCTTTCCACCACCAGGCTGGCGTAGTCGTCCTGCCAGCTGCGGCAGGCCTGGATCACTTCTTTTTCCAGTTGCAGCGGGTCGATGTCCAGGCGGTTCTTCGGGTCGACCCGCAGAATCAGCTGCACGCGAGCCAGTACGGACTCGGAGAAGAAGGTCCAGAATTCGCAGTCGCTGGCCTTGAGGCGCTCCATCAGGACTTGCTGGATCTTCTGGCGCACTTCAGTGGAATAGATGTCGCGCGGCACGTAGGCCAGGCAGTAGCAGAAACGACCGTACGGGTCTTTGCGCAGGAACACGCGGATCTTGTTGCGTTCCTGGATCTGCACGATGGACATCACGGTGCTGTACAGCTCGTCCACCGGGGTCTGGAACAGGTCGTCACGGGGCAGCACTTCAACGACTTGCGCCAGCTCCTTGCCCAGGTGCGCCTTGGCCTGGAAGCCCGAGCGACGCTCGATCTCCGCGACCTTGCGGCGGATATAAGGAATCACACGTACGCTTTCGCCATACACCGACGAGGTGTACAGGCCCATGAAGCGGCATTCCTTGATGACCTTGCCGTCGGCGTCGATCTCGCGGATCGACACGTAGTCCGGATAGGCCGGACGATGCACGCGGCTTGGGTGTGCGGCCTTGGCGAACGACAATACGGTCGGCTCGCGCAAGTACGACACGGCGTAGTCTTCGATGCGCAAGTCTTCGGCGGTGAGGCCGGCGCGCAGCAACTTGGTCAGACCGAGGAACGAGCTGGCGTCATATTCGATATGACCGCCGTCCGCCTCGTCACGTACCACAAATTCTTCGTAGCCCAGGAAGGTGAAGTGGTTACCTACCAGCCACTCCAGGAAGTTCTTGATCTCGGCTTTTTCTTCGCCATCGATGCTGAACTGACTGGCGTCGATACCGGCCAACAGGTCTTGGACCTTGGCTTTCATCGGCTCGAAATCGGCCACGGCCACGCGCACTTCGCCCAGCACCTGCTCCAGCTCTTTGCTCAGCACGCTCAGTTCGGCGGCATTGGCGCAGCGGTCGATCTCCAGGTACATCAGCGATTCTTGCTGGATACCTTCGCCCTGAGTGCCTTTGGCCAGGATCTCCTGCAGCTCGCCCTTGCTGCCGCGACGCACGCTGAGCACGGTGGTTTGCAGGGTGTGGATGCTGTAGCCACGACGGTTCAGCTCGGTGCGCACCGAGTCCACCAGGAACGGCAGATCGTGGTGCAGCACTTCGACCGCAGTGTGGGTCGACTGCCAGCCGTGACGTTCGTAATCGGGGTTGTAGACCCGCACTTGCGGTTGGGTGTGGTCAAAGCGCTCAAGCAGGCGCCAGGCAGACAGGGTGCAACCGGCCAGGTCGGAAAGGCGACGCTGGGTCAGTTCGTCCAGGGAAATGATGCCGAAGAATTGTTCAGCGAACAGCGCCACTTGTGGCAGTGCCTGTTCACTGATGTGCTGCGCCAGTGCCGCTTGCAGTTGGTGCTGGAAGTCGGCCTTGCTGGCTGCGGTGAAGAACGCCATCTGTGGTACTCCGCTTGGGCTTGTTATTGATGGAAGCGTCGCGTGTTATCCCCTGGTGGGGAGACCGTCGGCTCTGTTCGTGGGTAACCATAAACGAAACAGGGCGACAGGTGGGTGAAGCTGGACAAGACAGTCAGGTCACATACAACTTCCATAAGATGCGCACCTGCCGGGTGACGGTACGACGGGCAGGTCAGGCGCCTGGAACGTGCGCATCCGTTGCGCAGCTTAACGAGTGTAGAAGGACTGCTCTTGCAGCGCTGCGACATATTCGGTCATCGGTAAGCAGGGCCAGGGTTGCGACGAGTGCAACCGAGGTTGAACGGTAAAAATTCAGTGCATTTAAACGATAAAAGCGTCAGAAATGACTGATAGACGTCGCACGGTCATCCGCCCAAGCCGACGCAGCATGCAGCACAAACGTTCGCGCAATGGCACAATTGCCAACGCCGTGCCCTTCCCCAGACAGGATTTCCCATGCTGCAACTGAAAACCGACGCCCTTATGGCCACCCCATGCGACGAAGAAGAAGACAACATGGCCATGCTGTGCTGCCACGGCAAAAACGGCGAGATGTTCATGCTCAGCCGTTATCCGGACGAAGACGAGGTGGAGCTCACCTGGGATTACGAGCCGTCGACCCTGGATGGACTGAAGGTCACCCTGAGTGATACGACGTTGCGCATCGAGCTGGCTGCCGGCGATGCCGATGCACTGGGGGGCAAGGATCATTTGGAGATCACCCACGCCACTGCCGCCTCTGACCTGGCCGAGGTGGAGCAAACTTTGCAGAACATCCTCAAAGGCACCGGCACCTACACCCGGGCTTAAGGGTGGGAGGGGGCTTGCCCCCGAGAGCGATGCGTCAGTGACAGTGGGCTAACTGACCCACTGCTATCGGGGGGCCAGTCGAATCGTCGCACCGCCCCTCTCCCATTGAGAGTGTTCACAACAGCAAGCGCACCTTCGCACAAAATTCCTACAAGTTTTGCCAAAAATACCCGTTACGCCGTTAGTCGCCACGCCCCTCGATGCATTAAAGTAGTGCCCCCCAGCCCGGTGTTTGTTTCTTAGCACGCGGGCTCATCTTTCCAGGAACCGTCATCGATGGAACATCGTGAAGCGCTGCTCGCGCTGCGAACCTTTCTTTCTACGCAGATTCTCGGCCAGGAAAAGCTCATCGAGCGCCTGCTCATCGCCCTGCTCGCCGACGGTCATATGCTGGTAGAAGGCGCGCCGGGCCTGGCCAAGACCAAGGCCATCAAAGAGTTGGCCGAGGGCATCGAAGCGCAGTTCCATCGTATCCAGTTCACCCCCGACCTGTTGCCCGCCGACATCACCGGCACCGAAATCTATCGCCCGGAAACCGGCAGCTTCGTGTTCCAGCAAGGGCCGATCTTCCACAACCTGGTGCTGGCGGACGAGATCAACCGCGCGCCGGCCAAGGTGCAATCCGCGCTGCTTGAAGCCATGGCCGAGCGCCAGGTCAGCGTAGGCCGAAGCACCTACGACCTGTCGCCGTTGTTCCTGGTGATGGCCACGCAGAACCCCATCGAGCAGGAAGGCACCTATCCACTGCCCGAAGCCCAACTCGACCGCTTCCTGATGCACGTCAAAATCGGCTTTCCCGACGCCGCCGTGGAACGGCGCATCCTCCAACAGGCCCGTGGCGAAGCGCTCAACGGCGAAACCAAGCCCGAGCGGCGCGTCAGCCAGCAGGCGATCTTTGCCGCGCGCAAGGAAATCCTCGGCCTGTACATGGCCGACGCGGTGGAGGAATACCTGGTGCAGTTGGTCATGGCCACGCGCACCCCGGCCAAGTTCGACCCGGAAATGGCCGAGTGGATCGCCTATGGCGCCAGCCCGCGCGGTTCTATCGCCCTGGATCGCTGCGCACGCGCCCATGCCTGGCTGGCTGGGCGCGACTTTGTCAGCCCCGAAGACATCCAGGCGGTGCTGTTCGACGTGCTGCGCCACCGCATCATCCTGTCGTTCGAGGCCGAAGCCGCCGGGATCGATCAGGACCGCGTGGTGCAACGCATTCTCGACGTCGTTGCCGTCGCTTGAAATTGATGAATGCCAGCGATGGAATCCGCGTCACGCTCAGCGAGCTGATTGAGATGCGCCACCGCGTGCGCGAGGTGCAGCTGTTTTCCACGCCCAGCCAACGCAGCCCGCTGATCGGCCTGCACCATTCCAAGCTGCGCGGACGCGGCGTGGACTTCGACCAGGTGCGCGTGTACCAGGCCGGCGACGACGTGCGTACCATCGACTGGCGCGTCACGGCGCGCACCCAGGAACCCCACACCAAGCTGTTCCACGAAGAGCGCGAACGCCCGATTTTCATCATGGTGGAGCAAAGCTGCCGGCTGTTTTTCGGCTCCGGCCAGATGTTCAAGTCGGTCCTCGCCGCCCAGGCCGCCAGCCTGATCGGTTGGGCGGCGCTGGGGCATAATGACCGGGTCGGCGGGCTGGTGTTCGGCGACAACGAGCACTACGAAATCAAGCCGCGCCGCAGCAAGCAAAGCCTACTGCAATTGCTCAACCGCCTGGTGCGGGTCAACCAGAGCTTGAACACCGACACCCGGCCCGAGGCCGACGCCCTGGGCATGGCCCTGCGCCGTGGCCGCGAAGTCCTGCGCCCGGGCAGCCTGGTGATCGTGATCTGTGACGAACGCGCGCTGAGCGAAGGCGCCGAGCAGCAATTGAGCCTGCTGTCGCGCCATTGCGACCTGCTGCTGTTGCCGATCTCCGATCCCCTCGACCATGCGCTGCCTGCCGCCGGGCTGCTGCGCTTCGCCGAGCGGGGCGCGCAACTGGAACTGGACACCCTCAATTACGACCTGCGCCAAGCCTACAAGGCCCAGGCCGAAGCCCGCAGTGCGCGCTGGGAATTACTCGCGCAGAAACTGCGGGTACTGCTGATGCCCTTGAGCACCCAGAGCGAAATGGTCGAGCAGTTGCGCGAATACCTCAACCCACAACGCCCGGTTAAAAAGCAATGAGCAGCCTTGAGCAACTGCAACCGCTGATCGCCCCGCCGGCCATAGGTTTTTGGCCGCCCGCACCGGGTTGGTGGCTGCTGTTGTTGCTGATTCCCCTGCTCGGCTGGGGCGTGTGGTCGCTGCGTCGCTTTCTGCCGACGCGCCGCCCGGTAGTGCGCGCCGAACAACCGCTGGACCCTTTACGCATCGCCGCCCTCGCCGAATTAGCGCTGATGCCCAAACCCTACGACGGCGCGCCCGCCGGGGCTTGGCTGCAACAACTTAATGGCCTGCTCAAGCGCCTGTGCCGCAACGACTACCCCTACAGCCAGAGCCACACCCTCAACGGCCGCAAATGGCTGGCGTTCCTCGACAACCGCTGCCCCGCCGCCGGCCTGACGCGCTGGATGGTCTTGGTGGAAGGCGCCTACAAACCCGAATGCAAACTCGACGACAAGGCCATCGCCGGTCTGACCCAAGCCGTCGACACCTGGATTCGCAAGCATGTTTGAGTTCGCCTGGCCGTGGATCTTCCTCCTGCTGCCGCTGCCCTGGCTGATGCGCCAAGTCTTGCCCGCCGCCGACAGCGGCGAGCCGGCGCTGAAAGTCAGCTACCTCAGCGACCTCGAAAGCCTGGCCCGGCGGCGCGCGCGCTCCAACCTGCCGGGCTGGCGTCAACAGGCACCGTTCGTGGTGTTGTGGCTGTTGCTGTTGACCGCCGCCGCGCGCCCCGAATGGCTCGGCGAACCGCTGCCGATCGCCGCCAGTGGGCGCGACCTGTTGGTGGCGGTGGATGTGTCGGGCTCCATGGATTTCCCCGATATGCACTGGCAGGACGAAGACATCAGCCGCCTGAACCTCGTCCAGCACCTGCTCGGCGACTTTCTGGAGAGCCGCGAAGGCGACCGCGTGGGCCTGATCCTGTTCGGCAGCCAGGCGTATTTACAGGCGCCGCTGACCTTCGACCGCCGCACCGTGCGCACCTGGCTGGATGAAGCGCGCATCGGCATTGCCGGCAAGAACACCGCCATCGGCGATGCCATCGGCCTGGCCTTGAAACGTCTGCGCCAGCGCCCGGCCCAGAGTCGCGTGTTGATCCTGGTCACCGATGGCGCCAACAACGCCGGGCAGATCGACCCGCTGACCGCGGCGCGGCTGGCTGCCGAAGAAGGCGTGAAGATCTACCCCATCGGCATCGGCGCCGACCCCGAACAAACCGGGTCACTGGGCATCCTTGGGGTCAACCCGAGCCTGGACCTCGACGAACCGGCGCTCAAAGCGATTGCCGAGGCCACTGGCGGTCAGTACTTCCGGGCCCGCGACGGTGCAGAGCTGCTAGCCATCAAAGAGGCCCTGGACACCCTCGAACCGGTCGAGCAGCAACCGACCCAGGCCCGCCCGGCACTGGCGCTGTACAGCGCGCCGTTGGCACTGGCGCTGATTTTGAGCCTATTGCTGGTGATCCAGGAGCGCTGGCCGGATAACGCGTTGCAACGCGGGTTCGACAAGTTGGCGAGCAAGGGCATGTTCCTGCAACCCAAGCCGCAGTGGCGCCAACGCCTTAAACGCCTGCGTTTGCGGAGGCGTCGATGATCGACCTATGGCCGCACTGGTTCCGCCCCTGGTGGCTATTGCTGCTGCCGCTGCTCGGCTGGTTGCTATGGCAACTGTGGCATCGGCAAAAACGCGCCGGGCGCTGGCAGATGATCCTGCCGCCGGCCTTCCACGGGGTGCTGCTCAGCGGCGGCAACGGGCGCGAAAGCAAATCGCCGTGGGTGGTGCTCGGTATCGCCTGGCTGCTGGCGCTGGTGGCCTTGCTCGGTCCCAGTTGGCAACGGGTGGAGCAGTCCAGCCAGAAACCGTCCGACCCCTTGGTGGTGCTGCTGGAATTGACCCCGGAGATGCTCGCCACCGACAGCCCGCCGAACCGCCTGGAACAGGCGCGCCGCAAGTTGTATGACTTGTTGCAGGCCCGCAGCGACGCGCAGACCGCCATCGTGGTTTACGCCGGCAGTGCCCACACCCTGGTGCCGCTGTCGGACGACCTGGCTACCAGCGGCAACCTGCTGGAAGCCTTGCGCCCCTCGATCATGCCCGAGCCCGGCCATCGTGCGGACCTGGCCGTGGAAAAAGCCCTGGGCTTGCTGAACCAGGCCGGCCTGGGCCAAGGACGGCTGTTGCTGATCGGCTCTTCGCTGTCCAAGCCGGAACGCCAAGGCATCCGTCTGCTGCTGCAAAGTGCCCAGGCGCCGAGCCTGTCGATCCTCGGCATCGGCAGCCGCGAGGGCACCCCGGTGACCCAGGAGAATGGCGAGTTCCTCAAGGACGAACAAGGCGCGATCCTGGTGCCGCGCCTGGACAGCCCGACCCTCAAGGCGTTTGCCAGTGAAATGGGCGGCCGTTACCGCGCCGCGCGGCTGGATGATAAAGACCTGCGCCAACTCGGCATGCTGGATGCGCCGCAGACCTTGCGCGACGACGGGCAACGCCTGCGCCTGGATACCTGGGCCGACCAGGGTTACTGGCTGCTGCTGCCATTGCTGCTGCTGGCGGCCTGCGCCGGTCGCCGCGGCTGGCTGTTCTGCCTGCCTTTATTACTGCTGAGCGCACCGCAACCCAGTTACGCGTTTGAGTTGACGGATCTGTGGCTGCGCCCGGACCAGCAAGGCCAATACCTGCTCAAGAAACAACGCCCGGCCCAAGCCGCCGAGCGTTTCGAAGACCCGCAGTGGCAGGGCGTGGCGCTTTACCAAGCCGGCAACTACGCCGAGGCGGCCAAGCGCTTTGCCCAAAGCAATGACGCCTACGCTCACTACAATCGTGGCAATGCCCTGGCCAAGGCCGGCGAGCTGGAGGCGGCGGTGGACGCCTATGATCAGGCGCTGGAAGCCCAGCCCGATCTGCATCCAGCGTTGAAAAACAAAGCCCTGGTGGAGGCCTTGATACAGGAACAGGCCCAGGCGCAGGCCGAGCAAAAGCCCGAGTCACCGGCGGAAAATCCGGATGACGAACCCCATCAACCGGGCCAGACTGCGCAACCGGGCGCCGACGGGCAGACCGGCACCGGCGGCGAAGCATCCCCCCAGGGCCAGGGCGAGGCCGGCAACGGCGATCCCCAGGCCGGCGCCAAACCGCCTAGCGGCGACAATGAAGTCCCGGGCAGCGAGTTGGGCGACGAACAAACCACGACGCCACCGCTGCGCCGCACCGATGCCAGTTTGGATGAACAGCGCCAGGCCCTGGAACAATGGCTGCGGCAGATCCCGGATAACCCCGGCGAACTGCTGCGGCGTAAATTCTGGTATGAACAGCAACAACATCAGGACAAGACTCGATGAGCCGCCCCACCCTTCTGCTTCTGCTCGCGTTGTCGGCCAGCACCGCCCAGGCGGCGAACCTGGTCGCCAGCGTTGACCGCAGCCGCCTCAATTCCGGGGAAACGGTGGAACTGACGGTGGAATCCAGCGATGTCACACAGTTCGGCAAGCCCGACCTGTCGCCCCTGGATGCGCAGTTTGAAGTCAGCGGCACGCGGCAGATCAACCAGCTCACCACCCTGGGCGGTGACAACCACGCCACCACGCGCTGGATCATCACTTTGCTGCCCAAGGAAAACGGCACCGTGGTGATCCCACCGCTTCAAGTGGGCGCGCTACAGACCCAGCCGATTACCCTGCAAGTGATCGAAACCGCCAGCCAGAACACCAGCGCGGAACTGGCGCCGGTATTCGTCGAGGCCAACCTCGACCAGTCCAGTGTGTACGTTCAGGCCCAGGCGCTGTTGACCGTGCGCGTGTACCACTCGGTTTCGCTGTATGACGACAGCAGCCTTACACCGTTGCAGATCGCCGATGCCCGCGTCGAGCAACTGGGAGAATCGCGTACCTATGAAAAAGTCATCAACAGCATTCGTCATGGCGTGATCGAAACCCGCTATGCGATCTACCCGCAGCACAGCGGCAGCCTGGAGGTCGGTGCTCAGACCTTCAGCGCCACCCTGGTTGAATCACGCCCGCCTCAGGAAAATACGCTGCAAGGCACCAAGCCGGGCAAGCTGATCCACGTCAGCTCCGCGCCTCTGCAATTGACCGTCAAGCCCAAACCGGCGCTCTACCCGGCCGATGCCCCGTGGCTGCCGGCCCGTAGCCTGACCCTGAGCGAAAGCTGGAACCCCGAGCCGCAACAGTTGCAGGTCGGCGACTCCCTGACGCGCAGCCTCACGGTCAAGGCCGAGGGCCTCTCCAGCGCACAACTGCCGGCCCTGCCCAGCACAGAAATCAGCGGCCTGCGTCGCTACCCGGATCAACCGGTGCTCGGCAACCAGACCAGCGACCGCGGCCTGATCGGCAGCCGCGAAGACCGCGAAGCCCTGGTGCCCAGCCGCGCCGGCGCACTGGAGCTGCCCGCCGTCGATGTGGTGTGGTGGAACACCCATGAGGACCACCTGGAGCGCACCAGCCTGCCGGCGCGCACCCTGCAGGTGGCCAATAACCCGAGCCTGATGGTGGACACCCCCGCCACCCCCACCATCATCACTGCTCCGGACGATAGCCGCCTGTGGCTGTGGCAACTGAGCACTTTGCTGCTGGCCTGCACCACCTTGCTGGGCTTCGGCCTGTGGTGGCGCGCCCGCCGACAACCAGCGGTGCAACGCGCGGCGCAAACCGGTCCCAGCCCGCGCACGTTGCTCGATGACCTCAAGCGCGCCACCCAGGCCAACGACCCGCAGGCGACCCGCCAGGCGCTGGATGCCTGGGCGCGGCAACAACCGGAAACCCTGGCCGACATGGCCGCGCGCTTCGTACCGCTGTCGGATGCGTTGGATGGCTTGAACGGTGCGCTCTACAGCGAAAGCGGCCAGTACTGGCTGGGCGAAGACTTGTGGCGCGCGATCAAGGCCATCCCCATGGCTGAACGTGAAGCGGACCCAACGACGGACACCACCAGTTTGCCGCCGTTGTATCCCAAATAGCCCCCTTCTATTTGGCCTGTGATGCCTGATCAACAGTGTCTGCACCTTGGACCGGGCGTTAGTTAGACTGCCATTGGTGACCTTTCGTCGCCACTGTCAATTCTGACAGTTACCCACCCCACCCGAATGCGGGTTTGATTCTCCTTGCATAACGCGCCAGTCCTGAGCGCGCTCCCAGCCAGGAGATTCATCATGTCCGACACCCCCCTTGACCCCGAGAACAATTCGATCTCGGGCGGTCTACCCGCCGCGTCGCTTCCAGTGCCCTATCAATCACCCAGCCTGGAACGCCCTGAACCGCGACGAATTGAAGACCTGGATCACCCATATTCGGCCTTCCCCTGGGTTGACCTCCAGCTCGCCGCCCACCCTGAGAATGCGGCCTACGGTCTGGGTATCCGCCATGTACGACCTTATGCGCTGTTCGTGTTTGAAAACTGGCAGAATCTCAACTTTCTCGACTATTTTGCTTTTTATCTTGAAGACCTGACTTTTCCCGTTGCCGAAGATTACGTGTGGAGTTCGGCAAATCCCCAACAGTACCTGGCCATCCCCTCCGAATTTATTCCTGAAGGTGAGGTGTCCAGTTATGGTCGAGTGATTCGCATAGGCAGTGGCAATGAAAGCACCTCTCCTGTGCGAACCCTTTTGATCAAGACCGACCGCCCCGGTGGTGTGGACAAAGACCCCGGCATTCCGTGGCATACCGGCCTGGTCATGCGCGTAGAAGGCTTCCCCGAAGGATCGAATATTGGCGCAGGCGATGTTGTGGGCGGCCTTTGGTGCCTGATTGATCTGTACGAACACATCCGCCAGAACGATGTCATCGAGCTGTCCTGGGATGGCGAGTTTGTGCAGCATACCGTGAGCCCGGCTGAGGCGGCCGGTCAGGACCGATTCGGGTCTTTGTGCCCAAATCGATCATTGATAAGGGAGGGCAACTTGGGAAAGTGACCCTTCGGTTTCGTGTGCATGATGTGGTGGAAAATTTTTCCGGGGAAAAGTATCAGTATTCCAAACCTTATTTCCTGGACGCCGAATTGGACCCTTCGCTGTTGGGGCCGCCGATTTTCCTGGTGGACGGCGAAGAGCTCGAATCCAGGCAGATCGACTTCGATACCCAGAGTGGCTCAACCTTCGAAGTGATCGCCCTTACAGACAAACAGTTTCCGTCCCCCTCCCCAGGCATCAGATCATTGTGACGTTGCTCGGGATGCTCGAAGACGGCACCACCCAGACAATTGTGCTGCAGCCGGTTACCGACAAGAACCTCGGTTTCACCTTTGTTCCGGTGGATGCCAGCATCATCGCTCAATGGGTTGGCGGCTCATTTCGGGTATCGTTCGAGTGGCAAACCGCCGCCGGCGTGTCGCTGGGGCAATCGGGCAGCACTACCATCACCGTGGTGGGCACCAAGGTCTTGATGCCGGCCCCCGATGTCAGCCCTATCGAGCTGGGGTTGATTCCGGCAGGTGAAGACATCACGGTCACCCTGCCGTTTTACGAACCCCATGACCCTGGCTGGCTGGAGTCGCTGTTCATCACCCACGTACCGTCGGGGGGCGGCAATGCCATTGTCTACCGTCAAAATCAACTGGCAGGCGCTCAGGGGGGCACCTACACAGTGCGCGCCGCCGAGCTGGAACAGTTCAATGGACTGGGTCACATTGATATCTATTACGAAACCAACGACGGTGTCGTTCATATCCTGGGCGGCAATGCCCTGGCGACTCGGCGCTCCCTGATGCTGGGCGCCCAAATCGGCGAGCGCGTGGCCGACATGCCCGCGCCCCGCCTGCAAGGTGCCGTGGGCAACAACGTCAACCCCGCTGACGTTACAGGTAGCGATGTACTGGTCACGTTCACTTACCTCGATACCCAGCCCGGCGACAAGCTCCATTGGTCTTGCATCGGCTCGGGCCTGGGCGGCTCCGCCAACGGCACCCTGGACATCAATGGCGCCACCGCAGGCCGGGAACTGCCCTATCCGGTCACCCGCGACATTCTCGACAAAAACAACAACGGCAGTTTACGCATCACCTACAGCCTGGAACGCCAAGGCCCGCCCCGGGTGGTACTGCGTTCGGAAGCCCTGAACCTGACGGTTGGCGTCGGCGTTCAGTTGGAGCGGCCAGAAGTCGAAGAAGCACAGAAATTCCCCGATCGCCTCGACCCCCTGGCGGCCCTGTCAGGCGCTACGGTGCTGGTGAAGTTCCGGCCGATGCTGGCAACCGATCATATTCGTGTGGACTGGATCAGCGCCGACGGCACTGGCAGCGTGGCCGTGAGTGCACAAGGCAACCCCAGCACCCACGAAGTAGAGGTGCCCATACCGTCCGAGATCATCGCCAAAGGCATCCGCGAGGGCGGCAATCGCATCAGCGTGCAATACCACTTCACGCGCGGCAGCTTCCCCTATGAGTCCGATGTGCTGGACCTGGAACTGCTGCCCCTGACCGGGCTGCCCACGCCGACCATCGACGGGGTGGGCGACAAGGTGCTGTTGGTGCTGGCAGAACTCAACGACGCCGCCCGCACGCGTATTCCGGTGTGGAGTTTCATCGCCCCCAACCAACGGATGTGGATGATCTACACAGGTATTTTTGCCAACGGCAGCATTTATAAAGAGCACACCTACACCGCCAACCTGGTGACCTCGAACGGCGTCACCCACGGCATTTTCCCTCCGACCCCGGTGGACAAACTGCGCCTGCTCAAGGATGGCTCACGGCTGACCATCGAGTTCTGGGTCACCTTGTCCGAAAGCGCTGACATAAACTCGGCCGTGCTGTTCGGTGTGCGCGAACACACGGTGCAGGCGCTGCCTTCCACCTTGCCCGCCCCGGCATTTGACAACCGGCCGGGCGCGACCCTGACCATTTACCCGCTGGACTATGAAAACACCGCGTCGGTCACGGTGAAATACGACGGCATGAACGGCGAACACGTAATCCAGTTGAAGTGGTTGTTCCCCGATGGCTCCGAAGCCGATATCCCGGCTAAGAATGGTCTGGCCGGCGGTCGTGTGGACTTTGCCATCAGCCAGCAGATCCTCGCCGCCAGCGTGGGTAAAACCATCGAGTTGATGTATATCGCCATGATCAATGGCAGCCCGGTGGACTCCTTCGAACAACGGCTGACGGTGCAAACGATCCGCGAATCGGACCTGCCACGGGTATTGATCAACGCTAAGGCCAATGGCGACACGCTGGACCTCAACACCTTTACCGGCAACGCCACCGCGGCCCTGGCCAAGTGGCGGTTGAGTATCACGGGGCAACGGGTATGGATCACCTGCAGCGCTCCGGGCGTCACGCCTCTGGAGGTCTTAAGCGCGTATGACATTAACTCACTCGAAGCCAACAATGGCCTGGCGAATAAGACGGTGCTGCGCACCTGGTTGGCGGCGTTGTCGAATAATCAGGAGATCACGGTTAGTTGTGCGGTGACGTTTGATGGAAGTACTCATCTCTCGAAGGCCGTTGCCTTCCCAACTACAAATTACACCCTAAGCATATATGAACCGAAAATCATCCATACAACAGGCTGGTTACCCACCCCACAATTCACAATATTAAACTCGTCAGGCAGTCGTGCTTACGTATCAAGTTTTACCCATGGTCAAGTTGCAGTAATCGACACCGCAACTCACCAAACCCTCCATAGACTCACATATCAGGATGCAAGCAACGCTTGGTTTATAGCACTGCACCCCAACGATTCACGTCTTTATGTAACAGACGGCGGCCAAAAAACCATTCTTACATACAATCCAACGACATACGCCCTGACCAGCATTTTCTCAGAACGATATCAATACACATCATACGGACTGGCAATCAACAGCACGGGAACTAGATTGTATATCAACCAATGGTCGGGGGGCGCAGTAGCAGTTTTTGATACTGGAACAGAAAAGCGCATTGGAGAAATTCCCGTAGACCGCCCCAAGTGTATAGTTTTAGACTCATCGGATAATCGCGCATATGTGGGCTGCTATACCCAATTTGTAGTTATTGACCTTCCATCTTTAAGAGTAATACGCACGTTCACTGATATTCGCGACACATATTCCGTTAGATACAACACCTCAGACTCGTTCGTTTACATACCCGACATACACAACAATAGCATCGCCATTCTAAACCCAACAACCCTACAGATTGAAAGGAGAATTCCGGTTAATGGAAGGCCGTATGATGTTGCATTTAGTGCAGACAATAAAAAGATGTACGTCACCAAGCTCGACAACAATGAAGTTGGAATTTACGACATACCAAGTGGCACATTAATCACCAACGTCCCAGGCTTTAATAGCCCGCGCGGTATCACCAGAATAAAAAACGGAGACTTTTATGTATCTAATCAAAATAACACAATATCAGTCCTTCGTTAGCGAATATGAAATCGATGATCAACGACGTAATGAGATATATGTGGAGTCATTTGAGTAATCACTAGCCCCACCTTATAGAGAGGTGTGTCATCACAAATGACCCTGTGGGAGAGAGGAGGCTTCTCCCACAGTGGATCTGCCTGGTTTGGAGCAACGGGTTGGCAATACAGGTAAACTCCCCTCCTTTCTCTCTACCCCACGGAGTTCGCCTTGCGTCTGTTCCACACCTCCGACTGGCACCTGGGCCAAAACCTCCATGGCCAGGAACGCGACTTCGAACATGCCTGTTTCCTTGAGTGGCTGCTGCGCCAGATCGGCACTCAGCATCCCGATGCGCTGCTGATCGCCGGCGATATCTTCGATACGGTCAACCCGCCCCTCAAGGCCCAGGAGCGGCTGTATGACTTCATTATCAGCGCCCATGAACAAAACCCCGACCTGACCATTGTGATGATCGCCGGCAACCACGATTCCGGCTCGCGCATCGAGCTGCCGGCGCCGTTGATGCGGCGCTTGCGCACCCATGCCCTCGGCCGCGTGTTGTGGCTCGATGACGGGCAACTGGATGCCGAACGCCTGCTGATTCCGCTGCCGAACGCCAAAGGCAAGATTGCCGCGTGGTGCCTGGCGTTGCCGTTTCTGCGCCCGGCGGAGGTGACAGGCGCGCAGTTGGGCGACGACTACCTGCGCGGCATCGGCCAGGTGCATGAGAAGCTGATCGCCGCCGCCAATGCCAAACGCAAAAAAGGCCAGGCGCTGATCGCCATCAGCCATGCGCATATGGCCGGCGGTTCGGTGTCGGAGGACTCCGAGCGTAGCCTGATCATCGGCAATGCCGAGGCGCTGCCCGCCAGCCTGTTCGACAACAGTGTCGGCTATGTTGCCCTGGGCCATTTGCACAAGCCGCAAAAGGTCAATGGCGAAGAGCGCATTCGCTACAGCGGCTCGCCGATTCCGTTGTCGTTTTCCGAGATCGGCTACAAACACCAGATTCTTGATGTGACCTTCCAGGGCCAATGCCTGGTGGGCGTAGAACCGATTCTGATCCCCCGCTCTGTGGAGCTGCAACGCCTGGACGCCGCACCGCTGGCGGATATCCTCAAGCAACTCGCCGATTTGCCCGACATCGATCTGCTGGCCGAAACCCAGCGCCACCCCTGGCTCGAAGTGCGCGTGCGCCTCGACGAGCCGCAGCCGGACCTGCGCCAACAGATCGAAAGCGCCCTGCACGGCAAGGCCGTGCGTCTGGTGCGCATCGCCGCCGAATACGCCGGTGTCCGCAGTGGCAATGAAAGTGACGACGAGCGCCTGATCGAACTCGACCAACTGACGCCCCAAGAGTTGTTCAGCCGCGCCTGGCAGGACAGCTATGGCAGTGAAGTGGATGAACAGACCTTGAAGGACTTCGCCATGTTGCTCCAGGAAGTGCAACAGCAGGAGGAGCAGCCATGAAAATCCTCGCCATTCGCCTGAAAAACCTCGCGTCCCTGGCCGGGCCGTTCGAGATCGACTTCACCGCCGAGCCCCTGGCCAGTGCCGGGTTGTTTGCTATCACCGGGCCGACCGGCGCCGGCAAGAGCACCTTGCTCGATGCGCTATGCCTGGCACTGTTTGGCGCAGTGCCGCGCCTGGGCGACACCGGCCAGGCGAAGATGCCGGATGCCGACAGCGATATTTCCATCGGTGACCCGCGCACCTTACTCCGGCGCGGTACCGGCGGCGGCTATGCCGAAGTGGATTTTGTCGGCGTCAGCGGCCGCCGCTATCGGGCGCGCTGGGAGGCCAATCGCGCCCGCGACAAGGCCAGCGGCAAGTTGCAGAACAGCCGGCAAAGCCTGATCGATCTGGACAGCGAGCAACTGCTGGCCAGCCAGAAAACCGAATACAAAACCCAGTTGGAACTGGCCCTGGGCTTGAATTTCGAACAGTTCACCCGCGCCGTGTTGCTGGCGCAGAGCGAGTTCAGCGCGTTCCTCAAGGCCAACGACAACGAGCGCAGCGAACTGCTGGAAAAACTCACTGACACGGCGCTATACACCCAGCTCGGCCGCCGCGCCTTCGACAAGGCCAAGGAGGCCAGGGACGCGCACAAACAACTGCAAGACCAGGCCGTGGGCGTGGTGCCGCTGAGCGCCGAAGACCGCGCCGAACTGGACCGGCAACTGGCCGAGGCTCAGCAGCAGCTCAAGGTGCAGCAAGCCCAGCTCAAGCAATTGGAAGCGCAGCACACCTGGCTCAAGGAGCTGCGCGAATGGCAGGAGCGCCAGCTAGACGCCACCCAACAGCTGCAACGGGCCCAGGCCGACTGGGACAGCCTGGGCGCGCAGCGCGAAGACCTCAGTCGCTTGGAGCAACTGGCGCCGCAGCGTCATCACTTCGCCCGCCAGACCGAGCTGGCCGCGGAGCTCACCCCGCTGGCCGCGCAGATTCAGCAGCACATCGCGCAGCAGGCCCAGTTGCTGACGCGTCAGGACCAGGCCCAACAGCAGCAAGCCAGTGCCCACGCCGCATTGGAGGCCGCGCTGCAAGCCCAGAGCGACGCCGTACCCTTGCTGCGCCAGGCCTTCGACGGGCAAAACAGCCTCGCCCATTTGACTAAAGACCTGGCCAAGCACAGCGCCGACCAGCAGCAACAGGCCGCCGCCAGCAGCGAAGGCCAAGCGCGCCTCAGCGCGTTGCAGGCTAAACAGGCCGAAGTTGCCGAGCGCCTGCAACGCCTGGCCGACGACCTTGAGCGCAGCGCCGCGCTGGCGCCCCTGGCCGATGCCTGGACCGCTTACCGCGACCGCCTGCAACACTTGATGCTGATCGGCAATCGCCTGAACAAAGGCCAGGCCGAACTGGCACAACTGGAGCACCGCGCCAACACCACCGCCGAAGCCTTTACCGGTCAGCGCGACGCCTTGGCCCTGCTGTACCAGGAAGCCGGCGCCGAGCCCCAGGCGGTGGCCGAGCAGATCCAACTGCTCGCCAGCCTGTTGCAGGACAATCGCAAGCAGCAACGCGCCGTCGAAGACCTGACGCGGCTGTGGGACAGTCAGCAGCAGCTGGATCAGCAGGCCGCCACCCTCACCCAGAAACTCGCCGACGCCCAACAGCGACGCGAACTACTGAACCAGGCCGGCCTGCAAGCCAAGGCCGATCTGAGCGTGGCCGAACAGACGCTGACGGTGACCCAGCAGCTGCTGGAACGTCAGCGCCTGGCCCGCAGCGCCAGCGTTGAAGAGTTGCGCGCACACTTGCAGGACGGCCAGCCGTGTCCGGTGTGCGGTAGTCGCGAGCACCCCTATCACCAACCCGAAGCGTTGCTGCACAGCCTTGGCCGGCATGACGACAACGAGCAAGCCACGGCGCAACAGGCGGTGGATGCGCTCAAGGAGAAACTCACCGAGCTGCGGGGCGAAGTGGGCGGTTTGATCGCCCAGCAAAAGGAATTTCTGCACCAGCAGGAGCAGTTAGCCGCGCAACAACTGGCGCTGAAGCCAAGCCTGGACGCCCACCCGCTGAGCGCCGCGCTGTTCAATCAGGACGCCCCCCAACGCAGTCCCTGGCTGGCAACCCAACTGGCTCAGCTCGGCCAGAGCATCAGCCAGGACGAGCAGCGCCAGAGCGCCCTGCTCAACCTGCAACAGAACGCCGGGCGCCTGCAGCAGCAACTGCAAGCGGCCCAGGACGCGAGCCAACAAGCCCGTCAGCAATGGCTCGACCAGCAGCGCGAATTGGCCAATGACCGCGAGCGCCTGGAACAGGAACTCAACGCATTCGCCAGCCTGTTGCCCGCCGACACCCTGGACGGCCTGCGCAACGATCCGGCCGCGACCTTTATGCAGCTCGATCAACAGGTCAGCCAGCGCCTGGAACAGTTGGGCCATCAACGGGATGAACGCGAAGAACAGCAGGAACGTCAGCAGGTCATCGAAAAAGAACAGACCCATCAACAGCATCGTCAGGCGCAATTGGAGTCGCTGAGCCAGCAAGTGGCCGAACTGACCCGCCAGCAACAGGCCGCCGCGCAAGCCCTCGCCGAGCTGTTGGGCCCTCATACCAGCGCGGAACACTGGCAGCAGCAGTTGGAGCAAGCGGTGGCGCAGGCGCGTCAGAGCGAGAGCGACGCCAACCAGCAACTCCAAGACACCCGCACCACCTTGATCCAACTGGCCGCCGACCTTAAGGCGTGGCAGGCACGCCAACAGGCGCTGCACACCGAACAACAGGCGCTCGATGCGCGCCTGAGCCAATGGCGTGCATCGCACCCGGAACTGGACGATGCCGGCCTCACTCGCTTGCTGGGCATGGATGACACGCAGGTCAGCGCACTGCGTCAGCGCCTGCAAACCAGCGAAAAAGCGGTGGAGCAAGCCAAGGTCTTGCTGCAAGAGCGTGAACAACGCTTGGCTGAACACCAGGCCCTGCACAATGGCAACCTCGACGCCGAACAGTTGGACAACCACCTCGCCGCGCTCAGCCAGCAACTGGCCGATGCGGAGAAGCAGTGCGCCGAACTGCGCGCGCGCCAGGCCGAAGACCAACGTCGCCAGCAGGCCAACAACGTGCTGGCCGAGCAGATCGCCAAGGCCTATGAAGAATGGCAACGCTGGGCCCGGCTGAATGCCCTGATCGGTTCGGCCACCGGCGACACCTTCCGCAAGATCGCCCAGGCCTACAACCTGGATCTGCTGGTGCACCACGCCAACGTGCAACTGCGCCAGCTGGTGCGGCGCTACCGCCTCAAGCGCGGCGGCAGCATGCTCGGTCTGTTGGTGCTCGACACCGAAATGGGCGATGAACTGCGCTCGGTGCATTCGCTGTCCGGCGGCGAGACTTTTCTGGTATCGCTGGCCCTGGCCCTGGGGCTGGCGTCGATGGCGTCCAGTACCTTGAAGATTGAGTCGTTGTTTATCGACGAAGGCTTCGGCAGCCTCGACCCCGAATCCCTGCAATTGGCCATGGACGCGCTGGACGGTTTGCAGGCCCAGGGGCGCAAAGTCGCCGTGATTTCCCACGTCCAGGAAATGCATGAACGCATCCCGGTGCAGATCCAGGTCAAGCGTCAGGGCAATGGCCTGAGCACCTTGGAGGTCAAATGAGCGAAGCGTTGCTGTACTCGTTCCGCCGCTGCCCCTACGCCATGCGCGCGCGGCTGGCGTTGCGCTACAGCGGCGTGGCGGTGCGCATCGTCGAGGTGAGCCTGAAGGCCAAGCCGCAAGAGATGCTGACACTGTCGCCCAAGGGCACGGTGCCGGTGTTGAGTGTGGACGGCCAGGTGATCGACGAAAGCCTGGCGATCATGCAGTGGGCGCTGGCCCAGCACGATCCCGACGATTGGTTGCTGGGCGGCGACCCGGCGGTGCAGGCGCTGATTGCCGAGAATGACGGCGGGTTCAAGCATTGCTTGAATCGCTACAAATACGCCGAACGCTACCCGGAATACCCGATGGAACACTACCGGGCCGAAGGCGCGGTGTTCTTGCACACTCTGGAAGGTTTGCTGGCTGAGCGCGCCTACTTACTGGCCGAGCACCTCAGCCTGGCGGACATGGCGCTGGCGCCGTTCGTGCGCCAGTTCGCCCACGTAGACCGCGATTGGTTTGCCCGTGCGCCCTACCCGCGCTTGCAGCAATGGCTGGATGAGTTCCTGCAATCGCCCTTGTTTATCGGCGTGATGGCCAAGGCCTAAGGTGTGCCAGCGCGTTAGCCCTGGGCCAAATTCAACAATCGCTCATGAGCCACTTCCGGCTCGCCTTCCAGGGGCTGCACGGAGGACAGGATCGGGGCGGAATACAGAAACAGAATTGCTGCAGCGAGTCGAAGGGCCATGCTGTCGTTTCCAGGAATAAACGCGTCAAAAATTGAGCGTCAAATTTAAACACATGGCAATGTGATATTACAGCGACTTTTTTCACCCCAGGCAAAAACGCCAAACCACTCGAACGCCGATTGACGTTCCAGTGGTTTGGCGTCTGCTGTTGCGCAGGGCTCAGTGTTGAGTTTTGTGATCCAGCGCGGCGTAGAAGTTGGCGCTTTGTTGCAGGTATTTCTGAGTGTAGGCACTGGTGCTGGACTTGCGACCGGTGACTTCCACGCTGGCGGCCGCCGGCAAGGCTACGGTGGCGGAAACAGCGGAAGCGGCGATGATGGAGAACAGGTTCAAATTCATGTCGGTAACCCTTGTGTACGGTTGGTTGAGTGGCCGGTGAAGGCCTTGGAACCAAACTTACGCCCGAGGGTTAAACCTTAGAAATGCTTTGAAACAGTAGCCGCTATTAATGCAATTAATACAAAAGCTCAGGCCCCGGCGTACGGGGCCTGTGGCTTATTGACGCACCAGGAATTTGAGGTCGCTGGGGGCATCGATCGGCAATTTTTGCACGGTTTTACCCAGCAGGCCGGTCTTGGGGTCGCGCTCGACCACCACGATTTCATTGCTTTTCTGGTTGGCGATCAGCAGGAACTTACCGCTCGGGTCCAGGCTGAATTCGCGCGGATGGTCACCTTCCACGCTGCGGCGTTGCAGCTCGGTGAGGTGCGCGGTGGCCGGGTCCACGCCAAACACGATGATCTGGTTGGCGGTGCCGCGGTTGCTTACGTACAAGAACTTGCCGTCACTGGACGCATGCAGCGCCGCGCCGGCCTTGTCGGACACCGGTTGCCCGGCGGCGAAGTCGACCAGTTGGGTTTGCGTGAGTTTGCCGTCGGCGTAATCGAACACCGCGACCTGAGCGCTCATCTCGGTGGTCAGCCAGGCGTGCTTGCCATCGGCGCTGAACAGCAAATGGCGGGGGCCGCTGCCCGGCGGCAATGCCACCGATGCCGGGTCGGCCGGGGTCAGGGGCAGTTCGTGGTTGGCCTTGGGGTCGTAGCGGTAGACAAAAATCTTGTCCGCCCCCAGGTCATTGGCGAACACGTACTTCCCGTCCGGCGACGACACCACCGCGTGCACATGGTTGGAGGCCTGGCGCTGCGGGTTGACCCGACTGGCCGGGTGCCCGCTCAACTGCACCGGTGCGGATAACTTGCCAGTGGCGTCCACTGGCAGGATCGCCAGGCTGCCGCCCGGGTCTTCCAGTACGGAATAGTTGGCGACGAACAGGTGACGACCGTCTGCGGCGACGCTGGAGTGGGTCGGCTCGTTGCCCAGGCTCTGCACTTGGTTGATCAGTGTGAGCTGGTGATTTTTCGGGTCGATGGCGTAGCTGCTCACGCGCCCCACCGCATCCTTCTGGCCGGGGCCATTTTCATTGACCACAAACAGCTGCTTCTGGTCCTTGGACACCGTCAGCCACGACGGGTTGGCGGCCTTGGCCGCCAGCACAGGTTTGCCCTGGAACTGCCCGGTGCGGCTGTCGAATTGCAGGCGGTAAATGCCTTCGCTGGAGCCGGCGGTGTAGCTGCCCACCAACAGTTCATAGGTGTCTGTCGGCGCGGCCTGCGCCGACATGGCACCGACACTGCCGGCCATCAGCAGCGGCCAGAATTTACGCATCATCATGCTCGTCTTCCTCGTCATTATTGTTGCCGGTGAAGGCGTTCATGCACACCAGGCGGTGTTCGCCCGAATCACCGGTGAGGGTCCAGCTTTGCAAGGCGTCGTCAAAGTTTGCCGCCTGCACCTGCGTCAGGCTGAACAACCAGCGCTTTTCGGCGCGACCGTCCATGCAGGTAACGCGCAGGCCTTTGTCGTCGGAAGTGAAATCAAAGGCATGCAAGCCATCGATTTCGAGCATGTCAGCGTTGTTAAGTTCAGCGGGCAGGCCAGTAGCAGTCATCGGGATCAGTCATCAGGAAGAAAGGCGCTGATGATAGGCCAATCCACCCTCGCCTGGCGCGCTTTGTGCGCGTGCGGTAACCGGTTATGCCCGGTCTGCGCGACGGCTTTGTCATGCTCGGCACCTTCTCATAACGCGATGGAATGCCAATGCCCGACTCAACCCCCGTCCACCCCGCCCCCCTGCTGCCGGGGGTGACCAACACTGCAGCGCAGGCGGTCGCCGCTCACTTTGCCGGGCTGCCGGATGTGGCCCACGTGGTCAGCCAACTGCTCAGCGATGCCATTGCCCAGCGCTACCCTGCCCTGGCCCTCGACCTCTCAGCGACGCGCCTGGCCACGCCCAACGGCAAGCAGTGGGTGTTTCGCCCACTGCTCTCTGTGGTGCAGGACTACCTGGGCGGCACCGCCAACCTGGATTTCAGCGACATCGGCAACCTGAGTTTCTACCTCACCACCAGCCCGCCGCGTCGGCTGACACTGCCGCAAGACGGCCAATCGCGGCTGGACATGCAGGTCATCGAGGGCCTGATCAAAGAACTGGCGGACACGGTTCCCGTGGGTTTGCAGAACGCGCTGAACGATTACTGGCGCGACCACACCGGCAACGGCCAATGGCGCTGGATGGCCCGCCTGCTCCAGGACACCCTGCATATCGCCACCCTGCGCCGGACCGACCTGGCGGAACCGGCCCGACAAACCCTCGAGCAACTGACCACCACCCCGGACCGCGAGCAACGCATGAGCCGCCACGGCGCCCAGGCGGTATTGGCCTATTGCCTGGAAACCACCCTGCGCAGCGCCGAGCGCCGTGTCACGGTGCTCGACCCACACCTGGTGCTGACCCGCCCCACCAATGGCGCTGCAACGGTATTGCTGTGCAGCCCCGGCGGCACTATCGAAGCGTTCCCGTCCATGGATGCGTTGACCCAGGCCTGGGGGCAACGCATGGCGTCCGGTTATCAACTCGACGAAGTGCTGATCCAACGCTACGAACCGGACGGCGATATATTCGACCATCAAGCCGCGCTCATCCTCAATCAACAGTTGGAACAACTTGGCGCACTGCGACTGCCGGTCAACGGCGGGTTCGCCGCGCTACAGGCGCACTGTCGCGGGCTTGTCGACCCGACGGCGTACTTTCTCGACGCGCCCAGCGTGCCCACGGATCTGTTGGCCACGCTGCGCCCCCATTTGCCCGCCGGCCTCAAGGACGCCGACAGCAGCGCCCAGGCCGCCTACCGCCGCTACAGCCTGGCCCTGGCCAGTGCCAAGCGGCGTGGCGGCGGCCGCACCTTTCTGAGTGGCATTCCGGATATTCACGCCTTCACCGTCGCCAGCCTGCTGCGCGAGCTGCAAGCCGACGCGGTGCGCCTTGAAGGCGTGGCACAGGCCGACGTGGCGGCACTGGACCCCGACCAACTGGAACTGACCTTTGCCATTTCCGCCGGTTACCCCGGCACCGTCGGCATCACCCAGCACGAACGCATGAGCCTCACCGACCTGGCGATCAATAACCTGAGCGCACGCCCCAGCGGCGAGATGCGCATCGCCCATCGCGCCGGCCTGACAGTCCCGGGTTGGCTGACCGCCGACTACCTCACCGGCTCGAACGGCCTGATCGAACGCGTCGACATCGGCCTGCATTACCCGCGATTGCTGGAGGACCAATTGCTGGGCCCCGGTGAAGAAACCCGTCGACGCGAAACACTGTTCGCCGACCAGCTCACCGTGCAACTGCC
The DNA here is from genome assembly GCF_013285305.1 of Pseudomonas rhodesiae. Classification (NCBI taxonomy): domain Bacteria; kingdom Pseudomonadati; phylum Pseudomonadota; class Gammaproteobacteria; order Pseudomonadales; family Pseudomonadaceae; genus Pseudomonas; species Pseudomonas rhodesiae. The sequence continues at coordinate 3,388,625 of NZ_CP054205.1, forward strand.
GCTGCTGGCCCTGGAGCAGAGCCTGCGCGGCGTCAACGGCATGACCCGCGACGGCGCCCGGCGTGTGGCCGCGCTCATGGCCCTGACGGTGGCCGATCAGCAGGGCGTGGTCATTCGCCACTTGGCACTGTTGCGTCATCCGGCGGCCAGCCCCGACGTGGTGACCAACATGTACCTGATCGAAGCCCAGGACATTGCCAGTGGTCCCCATATCCTCTATCGCCCGCTTTACCCCCAAGCCTTGCTGGAATTCCCCAGCCGCGCAGCGCTGTTGGAGGCCATCGCCAGCCCGGGTGAGGTGCAGAACAGCGTATTGCTGTGGATGAGCGATAGCGCGCGCCCGGTGTATGCCAACGGCGGTTTTCGTCAGCCCCATTACCTGCGTTTTGGCCAGGGCGATGAATTCGGCCCCCTGCGCACGCCTGGGCCGGCCACCCTGTCGGAGGACGGGCTGAACGATGAACTGCATCAATGCCTGATCACCGGTCGTCTGATGCAGTACCTGTACAGCAGCAACGCCCGCGCGTTGGTCGCCCAGGCCGACCGCGAATCGGTGTCCAACCACGAAAGCCGCTGGAAACTGCTGCTCGAAGGTGGCGGATTGTTGTTCAGTGGGGTGCTGTACCCGTTGTTACGCGGCCCGCTGTTGCTCAGCACCTGGCTGGGCAACCTGTACAACAGCCTTAAACAAGACATTCAGGGCCTGAACGCTATGGATGCGCAAACGCGGGAATTGGCCAGTGTCGACCTGTTGCTGAACCTAGGCCTGTCGTTGTTCGAAGGCCCGCCGTTGCCCGCTGGCGCCACTGCCCCAGCACGGAGCCGGCGCCCGCCCCTGGCATTGCCGCGCCAGCTCGCCGAGCGTTGGCCGACCCCGCCCGCGCCGCGTATCCATCAAGGCAGCGTCGGGTTGCCCGGTGTATTGCCGGGCACCGACAAAGCGCTGTTGGACTTCAGTTTCGCTCAATCCCACTGGCGCCTGACCGCCAGTCAGCGCGCACGCCTGAACAGTTACAGCACCACGCCGCCGCCCGATGTGCCCGAGCCGCTGGCGAGCGGGCCGCACAAAGGCTTGTACCGCATCGACAACCAGTGGTACGCCCAACTGGACGGTCAGTGGTATCGGGTGTGGATGGAAGCGAATACTGGCGACGTACTGATCGTCGACCCCGTCGACAGCGACCGCCGTGGCCCGCCCTTGCGCAATGATCGACAGGGGAACTGGAGCATGGATACGCGCCTGCGTCTGCGCGGCGGTATGCCGTCCAACCGCATCGCCGCACGGCGTCAGCTCAATGCCAAGCGCGTCGAGACCTTGAGCAGCGAGTACCGCCACTTTCTGGGCCAGCAAACCCAGCAGCAAAAGAGCGTGGACGTGGCCCAGGCCGTCATGGAGAAGACCCAGGACGACCCACGCTTCACACCTGCACAGCGCGCCGAAAAACGTCGGCAATTCGAAAACGCGCTGCTGGCCCAGACCCAGGCATACCAACAGATTCTCGACAGCGTGCAGGAACGACGGGCGCTGAGTATCCCGCTGTCGACGCAAACCGTCGCAGCCCTGATGGAAAACATGGTCAACAACGGGCGCAAACTGGTGGTCATCGCCGAAACCGATCGCCAAGCGCTGTACACCGCCAATGCACCGTTCACGCGCCAGGGCGCGGCGTTGAAACAGGCGGTTCTGGCCAACCGCGCCGGCCACGAGCAATTTATTAAGGACCTGCTGGCGATCAACGAGCGCTCGATCCAGTGGCTGAAAGTCAAGGACCGTTACCTCGCCCAACTGCACGAACTGGGCGGCCTGGGCCTAGACGCCTTTACCCGCCTGACCCAGGACCGCCCCGACGAAATCAGTGTGCTGGCGATCCAGGCCTTGCAGATTCGCACCCTGCGCTGGCTGGCGACGCGAGGGTCCGACTCGGTGCGGCTCGACAGGCTCGACACCCTCATAGCACCGCTGGTCGAGCAGGTGCGAACTCACAGCGAACTCAATGCCCTGGAGCTGCCCGCCAGTGAGCGCATCAGCGTGCTGGAGAGCCTGGTGGAACACTACGGACGCGCCCTGGACGCCCTGCAAGGTCTGAACATCGTCGATGTGGAAGGCCTGGAGCAAAGCTATTCGGCGCCCCTGTTCACGCTGATCGAGGAGCTGTATCAGGACGTCAACCTGCAACTGGCCAACGCCATTCAGCCAAGCGATCCCAGCCCCGTGCGTACGCCAAAGCGCCAGCCGACGGCGCCGGGCAAACCGCAGAAAAAAGTCATCCGCACGCGGCGCAAAGGCACCCTGATCGGCGACTTGAAGCCAGCCGGCAGCAGCCTGCCGATTGAAGTGGTGGAGGTGCGTTCGGAAGAGAGCAACCAATTGCTGAGCCTGTACTCCCAGGACGGCGATGAATGGGTCGAGTTCAAAGAACCCCTCGCACCGCCGCCGCCCGCCCCCTCCCGTGGCTTGAGCCTGGTCAAGGGTGAAGCCCGCAAATTGCTGGCCATGCTCGACGCCCATCTGCAACGTGCGCAGCGCTACCGCAGCGTCTGCCGTCATCCTGAGGAAGCGCAGGAAATCCTGCATTACGAGGGTACGCGCTACGACAGGTTGGCCACCGAACTAGACCGCACGATCCAGGCCCTGCCCCTGGCCGAACGCCTGGCCGCCGACCTGGCGCTGGCCAGCCAGCTGCGCGAGGCCGGCATGCGCCTGACGCGCCAGGGCGATGCCTTGCGCCTGCAATTGAGCCTGGAATTGCCCCCCACCCACGGCAACCTGGAATACCTGCTCGCGCAGAAACAAGTGGCCATCGCGCGCTACAGCGAGCGTGTGCCACTGAGCGGCGAGCGGCGCGATTTTATCCAGGAATACGCCGTCACCGACCTCAATGGCGCACCGCTGTGGTACGCGCACTTTCATTACCCCAAACACGACACGCCCAAGGCCGACTACAGCGTCGCGCACCTGAAAACCAAAGCCCAGCAGAAGCAAAGCTACTACTCGCTGCTGGCCAAGACGCAAAACCCTCAGGCGGTGGTGAACGTACACCGCGGCTTGATCGGCAAGGCCCTGGCCGAACGTTGGTTTCTGCCGCTGGCGCCGTAAGCATCGCCCTCCCATCAAGCATCAAGAAAGGACTCCCCCCATGCCCAGCCCCGATCACCTGATCCTCGCGCACGCCGTACAGGCGCGCTTCCAGGCGCGGCCGACCCTGCGCTCGGCCACCGCGCAGCGACTGAGCGACAGCCTCAAAGAACTCAGCCCGCCCCTGACCCGGCCACTGTCCGAGCTATACCTGGCCCACCCACGCGACGGTGGCGGCCGCGCCTTGCCCTCTGTGCTGCAAGTGGCCCTGACCTACCTGGCCAACGGCACCCTGCCCGACCTAGCCACCCGCGCCGGACTCGACGCCTACCTGAGCGATGCCAGCGGCAACCGCTTGACCGAACCCGCCGTCCCCCTGAACGATCTGCAACGCATCATCCGCGAGCTGCCAACCCTGCTGCCGGCGACATTGCAAACCGCGCTAAGCAGCTTCTGGGATGAGGTCGACAGCGCCGGCATCAGCCACTGGCAATGGCTTGGCGAAGTGCTGCACAGCCTGTTTCGCCAGTGTGCGATCAGCCAATCGACCAGCGACCGCGAGCAGCTCCAGGCCCTCACCGCCCTGGCGCGCTACCCAGCACGCGAAGCGCGCCGCGAGCAAACCGCCCCGGACAACAGGGTGTATGCCTATACCCTGGAAGCCCTGTTGGTACGCGGCCAGACCCGCCTGACCCTGCAATGCAGCGAGCTGTTGATCGTCAGCGGCGAACGCGTCTGGCTGTATAGCCTGCCCGGCACCGTGGAAGCCTTCGCCAGTTTGCAAGCCTTCGGGCAGGCGTGGGGCGAGCGCCTGGAGGCGCGCTACCTCGCCGACCGGATCACCTGGCGCCAGTACGAGCCCGACGGCGACATCTTCGAGCTACAAGCCGCGCTGCTGCTCAACCGGCAATTGGACGATCTGGCGGCGTTGCGCCTGCCCGCCCACACCCCATTGACCGATTTGGGAAGCCAAGTGGCCGCCCTCACCGACCTGGCGCCTAGCTTTATCAGCGCGCCAACCACGCCGGCGCAGCCTCTCGACGCCGTTGACGGCGCACTGCCCGCCTGGCTGAAAAACGCCTCCGTCAGCGAGCGCTTCAGCTATCGCCAATGCCTGCTGGAGCAGGCCAGCCTGCGTCGCCTCAACGACGGTGCGGGCTACCTGGACGGCATCGACGATATCCGCCGCTTCGCCGCCCGCCGCCTGAACCCGCAACTGTGCCAGGCGCGCAATGCGGCGCTCGAGCGCCAGGACCGCTGCACCGATAAGTCCGCGCTGGCCTATCGCGCCGAAGACCTGCAACTGACCTTTGCGGTGTCCGTCGGCACTCTGCAAAGCGGCTATGTGCAACCGGTGACCCTGAGCCTGGTGGACCTGGCGCTGAAAAACCTCTGCGGCAAACCCAGCGGCAGCGTCACCCTGCATCACCGCTCCGGGCGGCCCATCGAAGCCTGGCTGACGCCGGACTACCTGATGCGCCTGGTGCAACAGGTGGACATCGGCCGCACCTACCCCGCTTACCTGCGCGAACAATTGCTGGCGCCCAATGCGCAGGCGCAGCGACGTCAGCAGTTGTTTATCCAGCAGCATCCGGTGCGGCTCAAACTGCAAGCCCTGGAAGCCTTGATCAAGGGTGAGGCCGGGCTGACCCGGCGCGGCGTGCGCTATGTGTGTGCGGTGCTGGGCGCAAGCCGTGCGCAGCGTTGGGTGCAAGGCACTGAAATCATCATGCGCCCGCTGGCCTTCAAGCGGAAAGCCGACGCCCAGGCCGACACGGTGCCAAACATGTTCATTATCGAAGCGCGCAACGGCCAGGAAGGTCCGCACCTGCTCTACCGCCCGGCCTATCAGCCGGCGCTGTTGGAGTTCCCCAGCCGCGCACAGTTACTGAGCGCCATCACGCGCCCCGGCCCGCTGCAAGACAGTGTGCTGACCTGGCTGCCCGACAGCGCGCGGGCGATCTACAGCAATGGCGGCTTTCTGGAGCCCCATATCATCCGTTTCTACCAGGGTTCGGAGTTCGACGTATTGCCCAGTCGTCCGAGCCCGGCGACCCTGGCCGAGGCCGACGACGAGAGCGCGGATGAAATGCGCCTGTTCCTCAACAATAATCGGCTGCTGGAATACCTGTTCGGCGCCGAAGCCCGGCAATTGGTGGAACTGGCCGAGCGCGAGTCCACCTCCAACAGCGAAAGCCGCTGGGCGTTGCTGCTCGAAGGCGTGCAACTGGGCTTCAACACCCTGCTGGTGGTAGCCCGGGGACCATTGGCCGTGGTGGGCTGGATGCTGCAAATGATGCAGGGCCTCAGGCAAGACCTGCCGAACCTGCAAAGCGCCGATCCGGTGGCGCGGGAATTGGCTTGGGTCGATCTGTTGCTCAACATCGCCATGGTGCTGATGCACCAGGCCCAGGCGGGCGATACGCCGATTGAGGCGACACGGCACGCACAAACACAGGCCCGCCTGCCCCTGCGTCGGCCCCTGAGCCAACCGCTGCGCATGCGCCAGGCGGATATTCGCCGCGGCACGGTGGGCCTGCCTGCCGAGCCGCCCGGAGGTGGGCGCACCCTGCTGGACTTCGACCGCTCCCTGGCCAGCGACAGCGCCGCCGGGCGTCTGTTGGACAAGCTGCTGAGCGTGCACAAACCCTGGCCGCAACCCACCCCGAAAGCCATGGACAGTGGCGCGCTTAAGGGCTTGTTCAACATCGGCGGACGCTGGCACGCCTCGGTCGGCGGGCTGCTGTTTGAAGTGTCGGTGGTGCCGGGCTTTGGCGAGGTGTACATCATCCATCCCGAGAAGCCCGAGCACCCCGGCATCAAGCTCAAGACCGACGATCAGGGCCACTGGCGCCTGGATCGCGGACTCAAACTCGAAGGGGGCGGGCCCAAGCGCATCGCGGCGTTGCGCGAGGAAAGCCGACGCCGCAAAGAGGCGCTGGTGGAACGCCTGCAAACCTTGAGCGCCGATATCCCACCGCTGATGCGCCCATTGGAGCAGGCGCTGGACAGCCTGGCCGACGCCGACAAACGCCTGGCCGACCAGAGCCGTGTGCTGAAGCTGACCTGGAACCTGCTGGACAAAGCCAGCGAGCAGCAAAAACCCGCGCTGCGGCAACGCCATGGGCTGGAGGTGCAACGCCACAGCACGCTGCGCGCGCAGTTCGAGATTCTGCTGGAGCGCCTGAGCGAACGGCTGGACGAGAGCGTCCGCCTGCGCCAAGAACTGGTGAGCGTCGGGCAACAGTTGGAACAGGTGGGCGGTGCCGGCGTGCATGTGCAAGACCGCGCCAAAGTGCTCGAAACCCTGTGGAACCAGCAGTTTTCCCTGCATCACTACCAGCGCAACTGGGCCAATGCCTTGCTGTTTTCCGACCGCGGTGAACCCATGGCCCAGGTCGAACGGCGCATGGTGGTCGAGCGCGCCTTCGGTAACCTGAGCGCCTATTACGAACACGTCGCCCGCAGCATCGACATGGCCGATGCGCTCGATCGGCTGGCCGCCACCGCCACCGCGCTGGAGGACACCCTGGAACGTTTGGAGCACGACTCCGCCGCCGGGCGCGCAATCCGTCAGAAGCTGCTGGCACTGATCATTGAGCCGCAGAATTTCTTCGATGAGAACATGCGCCTGCGTGCGCTGTCGTCGCTGGCGAGCGTGGTCATCGTCGATACGGGTGAACACTTGCCGCCCCAGGAGGCCCTGTATGTGGAGCGCCTGGACCGCCTCGATATCCACCAGGCCGTGCAATCGCACATCAGCGTGCGCAGCAGCGAAGGATTCGCCCTGGACGATCAACGCAACCTGTATGAAAGCCTGCTGGACAGCTACCGCAGCTACGCCAACGGCGTGCAGGCGCTGAAGGCCATCAACCCCGCGCGCTTGAACGCCAGCATCGTCGAGCGGTTTGTCCAGCGTCTGGATCATGCGCAGACCCTGGCCCAGACCGAGCTGGAAAACGTCGTTCGCGCCCAGGAAGCGCTGGCCGTGAGCGTGTCGCTGGCGAAAACTCTGCGCAGCAAGCCCGCCACAAGCCGTGTGTTCAAAACCCGCAAGCGTCGCTACCGGGTCGGCGAGGTGACGCGCGGCACTCGGCAGCAGGAACAGCTGACCATCACCGACAGCTTTACCGGCAGCCCCATCAGCACCTTCGAAGCCACGCCCGACGGCTGGGCCCAGGTGCTTGAAACCCCTGAGGCGCCGGCTGTAATCACCCCATCCAAGCCGTCCTTCGCCACCCTGCGCGAAGAAGGCCGTGGGCTGATCCGTCAACGCGCGGCGATTGAGCGCACCATCGAGGCCCAGCAGCTCAAGCTCGACGACCCACGCACCCGACAATCCATCGACCCGGCGGACTGGGACCATTGGCTCGACACCCAGGCGCGCCAACTCGATGGGGTGGCCGACGCGCTGGCTGGGGAGCATGCCAACCAAACCAGCGCCATGGACCTGGCCGAGGAGTTTCGCAACCATGCACGGGATATGCGCCGTACAGCGGAGCAACGCTGCAGCGCGGCGTATAAAAAACAATGGCCGAGCCTGGACGGTATCGATTACCTATGGCGCCACCAACAGATCGATATCAACTTGACCAGCCTGGCCGACCCGCAGCGGCCCACCTTGAGCGGGGATTTTTTCACGGAGTACGCGGTGTACGACAAGGCCCAGAAACCGCCGCAAGTGTTGTGGTACGCGCACTTTCACTACGCCAGCGCCACCGCACCAGCAGCCGAATACACCCGTGCGCACCTGAAACTGCCCGAGCAGCGCAAGTACACGCAAAAAGACTTGTTGAAGGCTCCGGTGCAAGCGCGCTTGCTTGAACACAGCGAGCCAGGGGCGGTGCCGCTGCGCAGCATCTTATATGTGCGCATCACCCCGCCGCTCGACCGCTTGTTCCTGGCCATCGCACCGCCTGCGGCGACCCGTGCCTGAAGCACGGGCCGCGCACCGGTCAGTGGGCGAACAGTGAGTTGCCCTTCTGGCCGGCCAGTTTCTCCGGTTTGATCAGGAAGCGTGCCAGGGCCGGCAGCAGCCACAGCGCACCGAACATATTCCACAGCAGCATAAAGGTGAGCATCAGGCCCATGTCGGCCTGGAACTTGATGGCCGAGAAGATCCAGGTACACACGCCGATCGCCAGGCACAGGCCGGTGAACAGCACGGCTTTACCGGTGGATTTGAGGGTCTGGTAATAAGCTTCCTGCAACGGCAACCCCGCACGCAGGAAGCTTTCGAGGCGGCTATAGATGTAGATGCCGTAGTCCACGCCGATCCCCACGCCCAGGGCGACCACCGGCAAGGTCGCCACTTTGACGCCGATGCCCATAAACGCCATCAGCGCGTTGCCCAACACCGACGTCAGCACCAGCGGCAGCACGATGCACAGAGTCGCGGCCCAGGAACGGAAGGTGATCATGCACATGGTGGCCACGCACAGGTACACCAGGATCAGGATGGTCAGCTCCGACTCCTTGATCACCTCGTTGGTCGCCGCCTCGATCCCCGCGTTACCGGCGGCCAGGATAAATTCCAGGCCGTCCTTGTTGTTTTCCTTGGCGAATTCCTGCACCGCATGCACTGCGCGGTCGAGGGTCTCGGCCTTGTGGTCGTTGAGGAACACCAGCACCGGCGCCAGGGAGCAATTGTTGTTGTACAGGCCGTCGGCGCGGGCGATGGAGTTGTTCAGCACATCGGGGTTGCGCGACAGGGTTTCCCATTTCAGGTTGCCCTCGTTCATGCCCTTGATCATCTGCTTGGACACGGTCACCAGCGAGATTGCCGACTGCACGCCCTCGGTGTTCTGCATCTTCCACATCAACTGGTCGATAGGCGCCATGGCTTCATAACGCGAACAGCCTTCGGCCTTGGTCTTGACCATCACCACCAGCACGTCGGAGCTGGTGGAGTAGTTGCTGATGATGAAGTTGTTGTCTTTGTTGTAGCGCGAATCCGGGCGCAGCTCCGGCGCGCCTTGATCCAGGTCGCCGATCTTGAGGTTCTGGCTATACCAGAGGCCGCCGCCGAAGGCGACCAACGCCAGGGCGATGGAGATCGGTGCAACTTTCGGGCTGGCAAAGTTCGACAGCAGGCGCCAGAACGGATGTTCGCGGTTTGCGTCTTTCTTGCTCTTGGCAATGGCGCGCCGGCTGATGCCGACATAGGAGATCGCCACCGGCAGCAGGATCAGGTTGGTGAACACGATCACCGCCACGCCGATGGACGCGCCGATGGCCAGTTCGCGGATCACACCGATGTCGATGATCAGCAGGGTGATGAAGCCCACTGCGTCGGCGAGGATCGCGATCATGCCCGGCAGGAACAACTGCCGAAACGTGCGGCGCGCCGCGGTCAGCGCGTTATCGGCCTCGCTGGATTGCAGGGCGATACCGTTGATCTTCTGCACGCCGTGGGAAATACCGATAGCGAAGATCAGGAACGGCACCAGCATCGAATACGGGTCCAACCCGAAGCCGAAAAAGTGCATCAGCCCCAGTTGCCAGATCACCGCCACCAGGGTGGTGCTCAACACCGCGATGGTGCTGCGCAGGCAATTGGTGAACCACAGCAATAGCACCAGGGTGATGACGAACGCGACGCCGAAGAACATCACCACCATCACCAGGCCGTCGATCAGGTCGCCGACCTTCTTGGCAAAGCCGACGATATGGATCTTGACGTTAGGGTTCTGCGCTTCGAACTTGTCGCGGATCTTGTCTTCGAGTTCGTGGGAGAACTTGCGGTAGTCCAGGGCGAGCAATTTGCCCTGGTCCTGCGGGTCCGGGTACGACTCCAACAACGGGATATCGACGATGCTCGATTTGAAATCGTTGGACACCAGACGCCCGACTTGTCCGGACTTGAGCACGTTGTTGCGCAGTTGATCGAGGCTTTGCGGCGAGCCGTTGTAGCTCTGCGGGATCACCTCACCACCGGCGAAGCCTTCTTCGGTCACTTCGGTCCAGCGTACGCTGGGGCTCCACAGCGACTTGAGACCCGAGCGGTCGACGCCGGAGATATAGAAAACCTCGTCGTTGATCTGCCGCAGAGTCTCCATGTACTCCTTAGTGAAAATGTCACCGTCTTTGGCTTCCACCGAGATACGCACCGTGTTGCCCAGGTTGGCCAGGTCGTTGCGGTGCTCCATCATCTTTTCGATGAAGGGGTGCTTGAGGGGGATCATTTTTTCGAAGCTGGTGGACGGGCGAATCAACGTCGCCTGCCAGAACAGGAACGCACTCACCAACAGGCAGATCACGATCACCGCCGGGCGATTGTTAAAAATCAGGCGCTCAAGAAAGGTCGCTTTATCGTTGTGATGACTGCTCATGCTTTCTCTGCCTTCTTATTGTTTTTCGAGTTCAGCGCCGGTTGGCTGGGCGACGCGCAAACCGCCCTGCCCGGCCAGAATCAGGTTGCCATTGCCGGCCGCGGTCACTGCCGAGAGGGAAATGCGGTCCGGACGGTTGAAAACGCTGAAGGTCTGACCGTCGTCGTGGCTGACCACCACGCTGCCACCGTTGCCCACCACCACCAACGAGCCATCTTCGAGCAAAGTGGCGCCCGATAAACCGAACTCCAGGGCACCGCGCGCGGCCTTGAGTTCGACCTGTTCCCAGGTGCTGCCGAAATCCGTGGAGCGGTAAAGATTGCCGCGCAAGCCATAGGCCAGCAGCGTTTGCGGCTGGGCGGTGCCGATCACACCAAATAGCGAACCCTCGTAGGGGCCTTCGAGTTTTTCCCAGGTCTGGCCGTCGTCGCTGGAACGGAACATGCTGCCCTGCTCGCCGACGATAAACAGCCCGGCGTCCTTGATGGCGGCGATGGCGTTGAGGTGAAACTGGTCTTCGTTGTCGAGGCGGTCGCTGACATCTTCCCAGGTGTTGCCGCCGTCGTTGGTTTCCAGCAACGCACCGTAGGCGCCGACGGCCAAGCCGTGGCTAGCGTCCTTGAACCAAACGTCGAGCAACGGCGCTTCGCGCTTGAGGTCTTGATACTGCTGGGTCCACGTGGCGCCGCCGTCGCTGCTGGCGAGGATCTGCGCATCGTGGCCGACGGCCCAGCCATGTTTGTCATCGACGAAAAACACGGCGGTGAGCAACTGCCGGGTGGGGACTTTGGCCTGGGTCCAGGTGGCGCCCTGGTCATCGGAATAGAGGATATGCCCGCGATCACCGACCGCCACCAGGCGTTTGCCGGCGTGGACCACGTCGATCATCAGGCCTTTGGCGGCCTTGGGGGATTCAATCGCAAACACCGCGGCGGCGGGGGTATCGCTGGCGGCCTGGACCGCAGTCGGCCATGCAACGGCGCCAAACAGCGAGAGCGCTGTGGCCAGCAACGCAACTCTGCGTGCGGCGCGTGGGCGGCAGACAACCCAACCCATGACAGGCTCACTCATAGACCTTTCTCCCATTTATTATTGTTAGGTCTTGCCATCCCGGGCTCTGAAACCTGCAATCTAGAGCGCCTGGAGGAAGCTGGCGCCATCCTATCGGGCTTTCGAATCGTCTGACAATCGGTGCTACGTTATGTTTTGTTAACTGGCGGCGTTTGGCCATGCGGTGAATATAGCCGCATTCGTCAGGCTGATCGTGGCGGGCATGCTGAATTTTTATTCCATCTATTGAATTTCGGGAATTTTTATTCCATTAATAGCCTTCCTCACAACAATAATCCAAAGGAACAAAGGCTATGCGCGAACTCGGAATCGGCCTGATCGGCACAGGCTTTATGGGCCGTGCCCACGCCCTGGCGTTCAATAACGCCCGGGCGGTATTCGAATTGCCGGTGCACCTCAAGCTCGCCGCCCTGGCCGATGCCGACACCGAACGCGCTCAGCGCTGCGCGCGCGCCTGGGGTTTTGCCCAGGCCCACGGCGATTGGCAGGCGCTGATCGACGATCCCGCCGTCGACGTGGTGGCCATCACCACCCCCAACCACCTGCATTACCCCATGGCTATGGCAGCGATTGCCGCCGGTAAGGCGGTGTACTGCGAAAAACCCCTGGCTGTCAGCCTTGAACAGGCCGACGCCATGCGCCGGGCGGCGAGCACTGCCGGGGTGGTGACGCGGGTCGGTTACAACTATCAGCACAACCCCATGATCGGCCTGGCGCGGCAGATGATTGCCAACGGCGAGCTGGGCGAGATCATCAGTTTCCAGGGTGAATTCAGCGAAGACTTTATGGCCGACCCGCAGTCGCCGTGGTCATGGCGCTGCGAAGTCGAACATGCCGGCGGCGCCCTGGCGGACCTGGGCAGCCACTTGTTGTCGATGGCGCGATATCTGGTGGGCGACGTCGTCAGCGTGTGCGCCGACACCCAGACCGTCCACAGCCAACGCCCTGCGGTCAGCGGCAGCGCCGAACGCAAGGCCATCGCGGTGGACGATCAGGTGCATGCCCTGTTGCGCTTCGCCAATGGCGCGCGCGGCACAGTGAGCAGCAGTTGGCTCAAACAAGGTTATAAGAACCACCTGAGTTTTGAGATCAGCGGCACACAGGGCACATTGGCGTTCGATCAGGAACGTTTGAATGAACTGCGCCTGTACCGCGTCGGCCAGGACGGTTTCCAGCGCCTGCTGGCCGGCCCCGCCCTGCCCGGTTACGCGGCCTTCAGCCCGGCGGCAGGACATCAACTGGGCTACAACGAATTGAAAACCTTGGAAGTGCAGGAACTGATCATGGCGGTGGCCGGCCAGGGCGCGGACGGCACTGACTTTGAAGCGGCGTGGGCCGTGGAGCGGCTGGCGACAGCGATTCGCCTGGCGGCCCGCGAGGAACGCTGGGTCAACGTGAGCGCGGTCTGACACACAACGCAAATCCTAAAAGCTGACAAATAATTCTGTGGTGAGCCGGCTTGCCCTGCGCTGGGCCGCGAAGCGGCCCCACACCCAGGCACCTCGGCGTGTCAGCTGAAACCACATCGCCTGGAATGGCTATCAAAGGTGCGAGGGGGCTTGCCCCCGATAGCGGTGCATCAGCAAAAAAAACAACAGGCTGACACTCCGCCATCGGGGGCAGGCCCCCTCCCACCTTTAGATCAGCTGCATACATTGACATCAGCGAGCAGGCTTGCCCTGCGCTGGGCTGCGAAGTGGCCCCACAAACCCAGGCACCTCGGCGTGTCAGCTGAAACCACATCGCCTGGAATGGCTATCAAAGGTGCGAGGGGGCTTGCCCCCGATAGCGGTGCATCAGCTAAAAAACCACAGGCTGACACTCCACCATCGGGGGCAAGCCCCCTCCCACCTTTAGATCATCTGCATACATTGACATCAGCGAGCAGGCTTGCCCTGCGCTGGGCTGCGAAGCGGCCCCACACCCAGGCACCTCGGCGTGTCAGCTGAAACCACATCGCCTGGAATGGCTATCAAAGGTGCGAGGGGGTTTGCCCCCGATAGCGGTGCATCAGCAAAAAAAACAACAGGCTGACACTCCGCCATCGGGGGCTTGCCCTCTCCCACCTTTAGATCAGTTGCTTACATTTACATCAGCGCAAGGCGCGACGTAGGACCTTGCCCACGGTGGTCTTGGGCAGTTCGGTGGTGCGGAATTCCACGTAACGCGGCACTTTGTAGCCGGTCAGGTATTCCCGGCAGTGGGCAAGGATTTGCTCCTGGGTCAGGCTCGGATCCTTGCGCACCACGACAATCTTGACCCTCTCTCCGGTCACGCCGTCTTCCACGCCAATCGCCGCCACTTCGGCCACGCCGGGGTGCAGGGCCACCACGTCTTCGATTTCGTTAGGGTACACGTTGAAGCCCGAGACCAGGATCATGTCTTTTTTACGATCCACCAGGCGGATATAGCCGCGCTCGTCCATCACGCCGATGTCGCCGGTGGCGAGCCAGCCCTCGGCATCCAGCACTTCGGCGGTTTCCTTGGGGCGCTTCCAGTAGCCCTGCATCACCTGTGGGCCGCGTACTTGCAGCTCACCCTGTTCGCCGATATCGGCGACTTCGCCGTCCTCGCGCATAAAACGCACCCAGGTGGAAGGCAACGGCACGCCGATGCTGCCGGTGAATTCCATCTCGCGCATGCGCGAAATATCGATGGGGCTGATGCTCACTACCGGCGAACACTCGGTCAGGCCGTAGCCTTCGATGATCGGCAGCCCGGTGACTTCCTTCCAGCGCTTGGCGACTGCGGTGTGCGTGGCCATGCCGCCGGCGATGACCATGCGCAGATCGGAGAAGTCCCGCGCGCAGAATTCCGGGTTCTCCAGCAACCCGTTGAACAGCGTGTTGACCCCGGCAATGCCGTTGAAGCGCTCCTTGCGCAGGATCATCTGCACTCGCTTCACGTCCCGTGGGTTGGCGATCAGGATATTGCGCCCGCCCAGGCACATAAACATCAGGCAGTTCACCGTCAGGGAAAAGATGTGGTACAGCGGCAGCAAGGTCACGTTGGTTTCCTGCTTGTCCTGATCCAACTGGTCCCCGACCCACGCCTTGGCCTGCAACAGGTTCGCGATGATGTTGCGATGGCTGAGCATCACGCCCTTGGCATCCCCCGTGGTGCCGCCGGTGTATTGCAGAAACGCCAGATCATCCAGTTGCATGACCACCGGCTGCGGGTAAAGCGCCCGGCCCTGTTTCAACACTTGATTGAAGCGCACCGAGCCGCGCAGTTTGTAGGCCGGAACCTGCTTTTGCACGGAGCGCAGGATGAAGTTCATCGCCGCGCCCTTGAAGGTGCCGAGCAGGTCGCCGATGGCGGCGATTACCACGCGTTTGACGCTGCTGCCTTCGATGACTTTTTCCAGGGTGTGGGCGAAGTTTTCGAAGATCACCACAGTTTCGGCGCCGCTGTCCTTGAGCAAATGTTTGAGCTCATGGGCGGTGTACAACGGGTTGACGTTGACCACCACCGCCCCCGCCAGGATGGTGCCGAGCAAACAGATCGGGTACTGCAAGCAATTGGGCATCATCATCGCCACGCGGTCGCCGCGCTGCACGCCCTGTTCCTGCAGCCAGGCAGCGAACGCAAAGCCTTGTACCTGCCAGTCGGCGTAGGTCATTTCGGTGCCGATGCTGACGTAGGCGACACGCTCGCGGAATTTTTCCAGGTGTTCCAGGAACACCTCACGCAGCGATGGGTAGTCTTCGATGCCGGCGTCGATATCTGCCGGAACGCCGGGCAGATAAGCGTCCAACCAGATGCGTTCGCGTTGTTCCAGGCTGATAGCGTTCATGGCAGTCTCCTTGTTGTTGTTTTTGACAGCGCTATTTTTCGACGATGGCGGTAATGCCCAGCCCGCCGGCGGCGCAGATTGAAATCAGGCCACGACCGCCGCCGCGTTCATGGATCGCCTTGGCCAGCGCCGCCAACTGCCGGCCGCCGGTAGCGGCGAACGGGTGACCGCAGCCGAGGGAGCCGCCGTTGACATTCATCTTGGCCCGCTCGATTGCTCCCAGCGGTGCCGCCAAGCCTAGCCGCTCGCGGCAGTAGTCGGGGTCTTCCCAGGCTTTGAGCGTACACAGCACCTGAGCGGCAAACGCCTCATGGATCTCGAAGAAATCGAAGTCGGCAAAACTCAAGCCTTCACGTTGCAACATGCGCGGCACCGCGTAGGCCGGCGCCATCAGCAAGCCTTCGCTGCCGTCGACAAAATTCACCGCCGCCGTCTCGCCGGTGCGCAGGTAGGCCAGCACCGGCCAACCGTGCTCGGCCGCCCAGGCTTCGCTGGCCAGCAGCACCACCGAGGCGCCATCGGTGAGCGGCGTGGAATTGCCGGCGGTAAGCGTGCCGTTCTGGCGGTCATAGGCGGGGGACAAGCCGGCGAGTTTTTCCAGGCTGGCGTCGGCACGCAGGTTGTTATCCCGGGCCAGACCACGATGGGGGCTGATCAGGTCGTCGAAGAAACCGCGCTGGTACGCCGCTGCCAGGCGCTGGTGACTGGTAAGGGTCAGTTCGTCCTGGGCCAGGCGTTTGATCTGCCAGCGCTTGGCCATTTCTTCGCAGTGCTCGCCCATGGACAGGCCGGTGCGCGGCTCACCGTTGCGCGGCAGCAGCGGCTTGAAGAACATCGATGGGCGCACCTTGAGCAGCGCCTTGATCTTGTCGCCCAAGCCCTTGGCGCGGTTGGCCGCCAGCAAGGTGTGACGCAGGGACTCGTTGATGCCGATGGGTGCGTCGGAGGTGGTGTCGGCGCCCCCGGCGACCCCCACTTCGATCTGGCCAAGGGCGATTTTATTGGCCACCAGCAACGCCGCTTCCAGCCCCGTGCCGCAGGCTTGCTGCACGTCGTAGGCCGGGGTGTCGGGCGACAACGTGGTAGACAGCAACGACTCGCGCGCCAGGTTGAAATCCCGTGAATGCTTGATCACCGCACCGGCGGCGAGCTCGCCCAGGCGCTGGCCGTGCAGGTTGTAGCGATCTACCAGGCCCTGCAGCGCCGCCACCAGTAAATCCTGGTTGCTGTCGTGGGCGTACACGGTGTTGGAACGGGCGAACGGAATACGATTGCCGCCGATGATCGCCACGCGACGGGTCGGCGCCGGGTTAAAGCTGTAGTGACTCATTGAAGGTTCTCATTGATAGACAGCAGACCGCGCAGATGGGGCTTGTCGCCCGCACCGTTGCGCACTTCGAAGGCGCGACGCGGGCCGCTGACGGGTAAGTTCCACAGCGCAACCTGGCCGGGCAACAGGATCGGCAACTTGAATTCGCACTGCACCTCGGCGCGCTCCAGGCCACCCGGCGGTTGCTGGGCGGCGAGCGCGCGGCCCAAGGTCCACATGCCGTGGGCGATGGCGCGGCGAAAACCGAACAGTCTGGCGCCGATCACCGAGGTGTGGATCGGGTTGAAGTCCCCGGAGACTTTGGCAAACCGTCGCCCCAGGTCGGCCGGCAACAGCCACTTCTGAGTGCGTACCAAACTGTCTGAAGGCAGCGCCAGCGCTTCGTCCCAAGGCGCGCCGACCGGATCGGCCACGCCCCGGCGTAGGTACAGACTGTCGCCCTCCCACACCAGTGCGCCAGCGCTATAGGCACGGGTGGCGATGCTCAGCGCCTGGCCCTTGGGGTGCGCGACCCAGCGTTCGGCATACACTTCCAGCCGCAACGCCTGGCCTTCCTGCAAGCGCTGATGCTGCCGGATACGGTTGGCCAAGTGCACCATGCCACTGGCCGGGTACGGAAAACTGGGGCGGGTCAACAGCATCAAGTGCAAAGGAAAGGCCAGCACATGGGGATAGGTCAACGGCACGCCCTGCTCACGGCGAAAGCCGCAGGCGCGGCCATACGCGGCGATACCCTCAGCCGACAGCTCCACCGCCGGGCGCACCAGGCGCGCCTTGGGCAGCAGCGGCGCGCCGTCGAGCTTGGGTTTGCGCAGTGCGCGCACACCATCCAGCAGCAGTCGCGTGCGTGACGGCGGGGGGTCGATGATCTGCGTCAGGTCGTCCATGGCATCAGGCTCCCAACAGGCTTTGGCCGCACACGCGCACCACTTGGCCGTTAACCCCGCCCGACGCCGGATGGGCCAGCCAGGCAATGGTTTCGGCCACGTCGATCGGCTGCCCGCCCTGGGACAGCGAATTCATGCGCCGCCCCGCTTCGCGGATCATCAACGGGATGCGGGCAGTCATCTGCGTCTCGATAAAGCCCGGCGCCACGGCATTGACCGTAACCTGCTGGGTCGCCGCCCGTGGTGCCAGCCCTTGCACCAGGCCGATCACCCCGGCCTTGGAAGTGGCGTAGTTACTTTGCCCGAGGTTGCCGGCGATGCCGGAAATCGACGACACGCACACAATGCGCCCGCCGGGATTCAGGCCCTGGCCGTCCAGCAACGCATTGCTCAGGCACAGCGGCGCTTGCAGGTTGACCGCCAGCACGCTGTGCCACGCCGCTTCGCTCATCTTGGCGATGGTTTTATCGCGGGTGATCCCGGCGTTATGCACCACCACATCGAAGGCACCGTACTGGCTGACATGGGCCTGCAACGATGAGGCGGCGTCGGGCGCGGTGATATCCAGCGGCAATGCCGAACCGTTCACTGAGTCGGCAGCCTGTTGCAACGCAGCCTGGGCCTGGGGCACGTCCACGCACACCACGTGCGCGCCGTCGCGAGCCAGTACTTGAGCGATCGCCAGGCCGATGCCACGGGACGCGCCGGTGACCAACGCACGGCGGCCAGCGAAGGGTTTGTCCCAATTGACCGTGACGTGACCATCCACCGGTGCTTCCACGCGCACCACCTGCCCCGACACATAGGCCGAACGGCGTGACAGAAAAAACCGCAGGCTGCTGTCCAGCGCGTCTTCAGCCCCCGGCGCTACGTACAGCAACTGCACGGTGATGGCCCGGCGCAGTTCCTTGGCCAGGGACCGCACCAGACCTTCGAGGGCGCGCTGGGCGACGGCTTGGGGCAGGTCCGCGCAGTGCTCCGGCGCCGTGCCGAGCACCACCACCCGCGCGTGCTGGCCGAGGCGTTTGGCGTTGCAGTGGAAGAACGCGTACAGCTCGTCGAGTTGTTCCAGGTTGGCCACGCCGCTGGCATCGAACACCGCGCCCTGCACCTTGACCGTGGAGGGCGCCTTGAGCGTCGCTGCAGTGGCGGCCACCGTGTCGGTGGCGCTGAAGATCCGTTGCACCTGGGCCGTCAGGCGCCCTGCCCCGGCGACGATCACCGGATTGACCAGGCCCTGCTGGCCACTGCGATGGCGCTGCAGCGGCAAGGGCTGGGGCAAGCCCACCGCCTGGGCCAGGCGACGGCCCCAGGGGGAATTGACGAAGGTTAGGTAGCTGTCACTCATATCAGCAATCACTCTCAACACATTCTGACTGTGTAAACCCGATCCAATGCGGGAAGGGCTTGCCCCCGATAGCGATCTAGCCGTCACCGGCTCATGGGCTGAACCACCGCTATCGGGGGCGAGCCCCCTCCTACACTGACCGGGGTTTTCTTAGTTGACCGAGGCATTTTCGCCCTGGGTCGTACGACGCTTGGCGACCGGTTCCAGCGCCTGCTTGCGTTGCTGCAACGCCTCCAACAATCCGAAGTCCTGAGGGAAGTCATCCACCTGGATGCCGTGATCGGCGTATTCCACGTAGCGGGCGAGCAAGGTGTCTTCGTCGTCGCTGATCAAGTCCAGGGCCCGGGCCTTGACGCGCCAGGCGGTAAACGCAGTGGTCGACACCGGCAGCGGTTCGAGCAGGCCCTGCTTGATCGCCGGCTTGAGGCGCGCTTCGATCAGCTCGACCTGGGGCAGCAAACGGAAACCCAGTTCGCCGTAGGCCAGCTTGTCGATTTCCGGACGCGGAATGTAGGAATCGGCCAGCAAGCGGTCGCGGGTGGCGCCGGGGGTCTGCACTGCATCGGCGACGTCGGCCAACAGGCGGTCCGACGGTTTGCGCAAGGGCAGACCGAACGGAAAACTCAAGGCCCGCACCACACGCGCGGCGGTTTTGGAGGGGTAATTGTCGAGCACTTCGGCCAGGGCTTCATGGGCGCGCAGCAACGCGTCCTGGGCCGACCAATGCACCAGCGGCAGGTCCGCCTGGGGCCGGCCATCGTCCTCAAAGCGTTTAAGCACGCAGGACAAGATGTACAACTGCGACAGCACATCCCCCAGGCGCCCGGTGAGGCTTTCCTTGCGTTTGAGCGCACCGCCCAGCACGCCCATGGAGATATCCGAGATCAACGCCAACACCACCGACAGCCGGTTGGCCTGGCGGTAGTAGGACGCCAGCGCCGGTTCGGTCTTGGCCGGTGCGGCAATCAGCTTGCCACCGGTCAGTGCATGCACCGCCGCGCGTACGGTATTGGCCAGCACAAAACTCACGTGGCCGAACATGGCGCTGTCGAAGGCCTCCAGGGCCTGACGCCGGTCCGGGTTGCGCGCCGCTTCCATCTCGCGGAACACATAGGGATGGCAACGGATCAGGCCCTGGCCAAAGATGATCAGGCAGCGCGTCATGATGTTCGCGCCTTCCACGGTAATGGCGATGGGGCTTTGCTGATAGGCGCGGGCCAGGAAGTTATTGGGGCCCATGCAGATGCCCTTGCCGGCGACGATGTCCATGCCGTCGTTGACGATCATCCGCGCCCGCTCGGTAACGTGGTACTTGGCGATGGCCGAGATCACCGAGGGTTTCTCACCAGCATCCAGGGACGCCACCGAGACTTTGCGCACCGCGTCGCAGGCATACAAATGCCCGGCCATGCGCGCCAGCGGCGCCTGCACCCCTTCGAACTTGCCGATGGGCAGGCCGAACTGTTTACGCATGGCGGCGTAGGCCGTCGTGCCCCGTACCGCCACCTTGCCCAGGCCGACGTTGGCCGACGGCAGGGAAATCGCGCGGCCGGCGGCCAGGCATTCCATCAACATGCGCCAGCCATTGCCGACCTGCTCGCGGCCGCCGATCACCCAATCCAGTGGGATAAATACGTCTTTGCCGGTGGTCGGGCCGTTCTGGAACACCGCATTAAGCGGCCAGTGCCGCCGGCCGCTGTTGACGCCGGGGTGGGCGGTGGGAATCAACGCACAGGTGATGCCCAGGGAGCCGGCCGCGCCGAGCAGGCCGTCCGGGTCTTCGGCGCGGAATGCCAGGCCCAGCACCGTGGCGATCGGGCCGAGGGTGATGTAGCGCTTGTCCCAGGTCACGCGAAAGCCCAACACCTCCTGCCCTTCATGCACGCCTTTGCAGACGATGCCGACATCGGGAATCGCCCCGGCATCGGAGCCGGCATAGGGGCTGGTCAGGGCGAAGCACGGGATGTCTTCGCCACGGGCCAGGCGCGGCAGGTAGTAATTGCGCTGCGCCTCGGTGCCGTAATGCAGCAGCAGTTCGGCCGGGCCCAGGGAGTTGGGCACCATCACCGAAATCGCCGCCGCCGAGCAACGGGTGGACAACTTCATCACCACTTGGGAATGGGCGTAATGGGAGAAGCCTTTGCCGCCGTATTGCTTGGGAATGATCATGCCGAGAAACCCGGCGCTCTTGGTGTACTGCCAGCCTTCGGGCGACATGTCCTGCCAGACCTGGGTGGTTTCCCAATCGTTGGCGATGTCGCACAGGGTTTCCACTTCGTTATCGAGAAACGCCTGTTCCTCGGCACTCAGGCTGGCCGGAGCGGCCTGTAACAGCCGCTGCCAGTTGGGCTTGCCGCTGAATAGTTCGGCGTCCCACCACACCGTGCCGGACTCGATGGCTGCGCGCTCGGTATCAGACATGGCCGGCATGATCGTACGAAACAGGCCGAGGGCTTTACTGGTCAACAACGCGCGGCGCAAAGGCTTGATCGTCATCAGCAGCGCGGGCGCCACCACCAGCAGCGCCGCGACCGTGACGCCAACACTGGCAACCACGGAGAACAGGTAACCGAATGCCAGCCACACCAGGCTGACCCCCAACCACTGGGCCGCCGCCGCTTGTCGATACGCCAGGGCAAGCGCCGCTACGAAACCCGCCAATAACCAGATAACCATGGGATACCTCTACTCGATTCAGGGCACGGCACCTACGCAGCTCGCTCAAACGCGACAGCGGCGTAACGCCACACTACAAACTGGGAAACACAAATTCAAATTTTGTTTTGAAATTTTTATTTAATGCTTGGGCCAAAAAATAGCGGCTGAGCGGGCTCAGCCGAAGTGTTGAAAAATGGTCGAACGAGGCAGCCAGATGCGCTGACTGCCCTCGCTGATCAGCCCAGGATCAGAACGCGTAAGTGGCCGACACACTCACCACATCACCCGACGACTCGGCTTTACCGTCCAGACGCGCGCCGCCCAGGCGATCAACGTTTTGAGTCTTGAGCTTGACCTCCTGAACGAACTGGTGGGAATACGCCAAGTCCAGGCTCAAGCCTTTGACGGCTTTGACGTCGTAACCGGCGCCCAAGGACAGGAATGTACGGTCGCCGTCGGGGATCCGCGGGTCGCGCGTCGAGTTGCGGGTGGGTGTCTGGTCAAGGGCCACCCCGGCGCGCAGGGTCAATTCATCGGTCAACCGATAGTCACCGCCCAAGGAATACATCCACGTGTTCTTGTAGTTGTAGGGAATGGAGACAACGGTGGTGCCTGCGGATTCGAGGGTCAGGTCCTTGAACGATGACCACTCGGTCCAGGTGACGCTTGCGCCCATAGTGAAGCGGTCACTGAACTGATGCACCCAGTCCAGGCCCGCTGTGGCGGGAATGTCCAATTGCACGCTGGCATGGGCACCGTTCGGGTACAACTCTAGCCCTGGATAGGCGGTGTTGACCAACGTACCGGTGCCGCCAAACGGGCTCGGCTGGGTCATCAGGTTGTTGGAGAACTGATCGGCGCGGACAGTGTACTTGCCGGTCATCTTGTTCTTGATCTTGGCGTGGTAGTTCAGGCCCAGCGTGTCGCGGTCGGTGGGTTTCCACACGATACCGGTAAACCAGCCGGTCGAAATATTGTCGACCTTCACCCGCATCAGGGCGGTGCCCACATCCGACGGGAAGTTGATGCCGCCCAGCACCGAATCGGACACGGCGGCGGCGGACAGCAGGTCGACGTTCTGACTGACGAAGCCCTTGCTGTGCTGCACGATCAACCCGCCGCCAAGGGAGAACTGATCGTTGACCTTGAAGGACAAGGAGCCTGTGAGCCCCACTGTTTCGATTTTGGTGTCCACGGCAAAGTCGCGCAGTTTGGAGTTTTCATCCCAGGTGGAACGCATGCCTTGTGGGACGACCTGGCTCAAGCCAAACGCGAACCGGTCCCCAAGGGGCATAACCATAAAGCCGGTGGGTAACCAGGCGGTAAAACCGCCCTCGCCGCCGTCGTTGTTATTCTGCGTGGTCGCAGCCACGTCAGGGAAACCGTTGGCGTCCAACGGTGTGCTGGAAATCGGGTTGCCGGCGTAGTCGAAGGCATCACCCTTGTACTTGATCTTGATGCGCGCGTAGTCGACGGTGAGTTGCGCCACATTGCGGTCGACGAAGGCCATGGCGGCCGGGTTGTTATACGCCGAGCTGGGATCGTTTTTAAACAGCGAACCGCCGGCAAAGGCCCGGCCCCAGCCTGGTGCGCCATAGGTGGGTGTTGAAAAACCGCCGGCCTGAACAGGTGCGGTCATCACCACGCCGCCTATCAATGCCAGCCCCAGCAAAACCTGCATCTGTTGTTTCTTATTATTCATGCGGCACTCCTTATTATTATCGCTCTGAGCCGGCGCTGCCGGTTCGTCTTGCTGCCTGGCCCTGCTTGAACCGGCGCCCGGTCAGGGCGCCGGTTTTTTTTACGGGTGATCAGCCCTTCGTTCTCAGCCGACCATCAAGGCACGATGGTCAGCGCTGGGCTTGGGGTGACGCTCAGACTGACGACGGTGCAGCTGCCGCTCAGGGTCTGGTTGGCCGCCGTCAGCACCCCACCGCTGTAACCCACGGCGATGGTGGACGGGCCGCAATTGGAAGCCGGGTACAGAATCGAGGCAGCGATGGTGTAGCCGACGTTGGTCACGGAACCCGCCGACGGGCCGGTGGCGGTCAGGGTCCAAGGCAGCCCGGTGATTTTCGGCAAGGCGCAGAGCCCGCCACCGGTGACCGCTACGCCGGTGATTTTGGCAACGCCAGTGGCGTCGACATTCCCGGTGAAAGTGGCACCGCAGTTAACGGTGGCCTGGAAGGAAGAAGGTGATTTCACCGAAATCGTGCCTGGTGCGGTGAAGCTGGTATTGACCGGAGCGATGCTATAGGCGTTCGCCATCGACGCAGCACCCATGCAGACAGCCAAAGCAGACAACGATACGAGGGTTTTCAAGCTTTTCATTGTTTTTCCTCACATGTTATGGCGAATTCATTTCGCCAGGGGGTAATGGCCATGAACGAGAGGTCACGGTGAAACTGCAGAACTTCCCTTTCCAGCCAAATCTCAATGTAATTACCGCTATTAACCTGTGTTGCTATTCAACGACTTTGAAGTTAGGCGGCATCTTGATCGACACCGTTTTAATCTTGCAGTCTTCGCCAATCGGCACATTGGCCGCTTCCAACTTGCCGGTGGCGTTATCCCAGGTGCCGTCGGCGGTAGAAGGGCCGCACTTACCGCCCAGGCCGAAAGCATGTACGTCGACACTGATTTTCGACATAGACCCACTGCGGCTGTCTTTAGCCACCAATACCCACGGCAAGTTAATCGCTTCGACCCGGCTGCACTTGAGGCCGCCGTCGAATTCGACTTTGTCGACATTGACCGATGAACCATCGGCCGCCACTTTCCCCGCCACTTTGATGGTGCAATCGGCGCTGATCAGCGCGCCCTTGGAGAAGCTGATCGGCCCCTGAGCCGTAAAGGCGCTACCGGCCGGCTCGATACGGGCAGCCTGGGCCTGGTGGTAGGCGATCAGGCCCAACGCGGCCAGTACGACATGGGCAGTGAATTTGGTATGTGCTTGCATGATGGACGTCCTTCCCTTTAATTGTTTTTGTTCGGGTCAAACACAACTTGCTGACAACTTGAGCGGTAAATCGAGGGCGACAAAACCCCCACGCTGGATATATCTGGCGCCGTTAACGCTCGCTTTAATCACATTAGAACGGGGTCGCGTTATTCCCGTATTTTTCCAGGTACTTCAAACGCTGTGACGGCTGCAAATTGGTCAGGGTGATATCCCCGGCATAATGCTTGAGTACCCGATGGTCCATGCGTCGGCGCCACAAGTACGGCACATAAGCCCAGACAATCATGCTCGCATAACCGTAGGGAAGTTGCGGCGACTCATCGAAATGACGCAGCGACTGGTAACTGCGTGTGGGGTTGGCATGGTGATCGGAATGTCGCTGCAACTGGAACAGAAAGATATTGGTGACAATCCGATTGCTGTTCCAAGAGTGCCGTGGCGAGCAGCGCTCATAACGACCGTTGGGCAACTTCTGACGTTTAAGGCCGTAGTGTTCGACGTAGTTCACCACTTCCAGCAGCGAGAATCCGTAGATGCCCTGGATAATCAAGAATGGAATCACCGCGGCACCCAGCCAGGCGATCATCGCGCCCCACAGCACCACGCTGTACATCCAGGCACTGAGCACGCCGTTTTTCCAGTGCCAGGCCGGCAGGCCCAGTTTGCGCAGGCGTTCACGCTCCAGGTTCCACGCCGAGCGTGCGCTGAACCACACCGAGCGCGGCAGGAAGGCCCAGAAACTCTCGCCCAGACGCGAGCTGGCCGGGTCTTCCGGGGTGGCCACGCGGACGTGATGGCCACGGTTGTGTTCGGTGTAAAAGTGCCCGTAAAAGGTCGGCGCCAGGGTGACCTTGGCCAGGAACACTTCCAGGGGTTTGGGTTTGTGCCCCAGCTCATGGGCGGTGTTGATCGCAATGCCGGTGGCGGCGCCGGTCGACATGGCCATACCCAGGTAAGTGAACCAGCTCGGTTCGCCATGCAATTGCGTGCGGGCGGTGACGTAAGTGGCCAGCTGGGACATCCAGTTAGCCGGGTCGAGATGGGCGGTGGCCCGAATCAGCCCGCCGTCGATGATCCAGGCGATACCGCCCGCAGCGAGCCAGCCGGTGATCACCACCGAGGCGATGACGAACAGCACGCCGGTGTAGACGATCCAGCGGTAATAGCGTTGGGATTCGAGGTGGCCGACGGCGGATTCCGGCGGGTTGCTGACGTCTTCGCCGAGCAGGCCGTCGATCAGCGGGATCAGGCCGAAGATTACCAACACCCCGACCCACCACAGTTGCTGGATACCGGTGCTGATCGCCAATGCCCCGGACAACAGCGGTGTGGCCAGGGGCATGATGCCCAGCCACCACAGGTGGCGTTTACCGTCGGCCCATACGGTCGGTGCTGTAAGGGTCTGGTTCATGGCAGCCTCCGGGCGACACGCGCCGACAGAGGGGCACACACCAGGTGCAGGGAGCGCAAAAGGCTGCGGGACCATAAACGGGCGTCAAAAGGCGTTTTTTTCATTGTTATTCGCTCTTAGGCACTTCAAAAAATTCATTTCAAAATAAATATTGAAATATTTTTTTAAATAGATAGCGCGGAATCGTTAGGTCGTCAACTACTTTGTCGAGGGCTTTTTGATGTGACTGCGCAGTCTGTTTTTCTGCTCCGCAGTCAGGTCTCTAAAACAACCTTTTGCCTCGCCCTCGCCCACGACCCACCTCACGATTATTTATTCGCCAGCGCAACGGGCGGGGGTAGATGCGCGACGTTTTGCAGCGGCCGCACACGCTTGGCCACCTGCTGCACCAGCTCCACCACCCGCGCCGTGGCGGTAATCGGCAGCATATGGCCGCGCCCCTCCACCAGTTGCAGTTTCAGGCCCGGCACCGCGTCGGCGAGGGCCTGACCGTGCTTGCGAAAGTCCAGCACGCGGTCCTGGGCGCCGTAGATCAGGCCAATGGGCAAGGTCAGGCGCGGGTAGCGCTTGACCATCTGCGGCAGGTCATCGTTGACCAGGGCAATTTCACTGGAGGCGGCATAGAAGTTGTTCGGCCGCATGCCTAGCAAACCCCCGCCGCGGGTGGCGAAATCGTCTGGGGCGGCGTCCGGCGCGAAGACGCCCTTGACCACCGTGCGGCGGGTCAACAGGCCAATGGGCACTGTCAGCGTGTGGGCGACCCAGCGGCGCAGCCAACCGGGACGTACCGCCAGCGACCAGAACACCAGCGGCAAAGTCGGTTGGGGATGAGTCAGCGGCGCCACCAGCACCAAGCCCGCTACCGTCTCAGGATGATCCAGGGCCAGCGCCAGCGAAATCGCACCGCCCAGTGAGTGCCCCAACACCAGGGGTTTGTCCAAGCCCAGCGTCTGTATAAACCTGGCAATCTGCCGCGCCTGCCCCGGCAAGTCGGCTGCGGTGCCTGCCTGGCGCGTGGAATAACCCGAGCCCGGACGATCAAGGGTGATCACCCGAAAGTGCTCGCGCAACTGCGCGGACAAGGCGTAGGTCAGGTTGCGACTGCTGCCCATCAGCCCGTGAATCATCACCAGCGGCGGGCCTTTGCCCTCGTCCCTATAGTGGAAGCGTTCGCCGTCGACCTCGACAACACACCCGTCGCGCGGCACCGCCGCTTCAATGCGCCGCGTCATCCAGGCGCTAAAGCCCCAGGCCAGCACACACGCCCCCACACCCGCAGCCACCACCCATTCCATCGTCATGCGCTCGGTCCTCTGCATTCCCTGCCGCCGCGCACCCCACCGGAATTGGTCGGGCTTCGGCCACCGTCCACACCCTGGACCCGAACCTCATGCACAGCGTGCGCGTCCGTCGGACAAATCGCACATTTGAGACAAGGACCTAGCGTAGGCGATATTTTCAGGTAGATTATTTAAAATCTTTTTTAAAATAATTAATTAAATTTTCCTTTGCAATGGCGTTCTCTCCACACGACAAAACAAAAACAGGAGCACCTGCGATGCCCACCAAGGACAGCCTATGAATGCCCACAGTGACTCGATCGACATCGCCATCATCGGCTCAGGCTTTGCCGGCCTGTGCATGGCCATCAAACTCAAGGAAGCCGGGGTTCGCGACTTCTTCGTCGCCGAACAGGCCGACAGCCTCGGCGGCACCTGGCGCGACAACCACTACCCCGGTTGTGCCTGCGATGTGCAGTCCCATGTTTATTCGTTTTCGTTTGCGCCCAACCCGAACTGGACGCGGCAGTTCGCGCCGCAGGCGGAAATCCGCGCTTATCTGGAGCAGTGCGCCGCCCGTTTCGAGCTGGCGCCTTACCTGCGCTTCGGCATGGGGCTGACCCGTGCGGTATTCGACGAAGCACAGCAACGCTGGCAATTGAGTTTCAGCAATGGTCGCCAGGTGAGCGCACGGGTGTTGGTATCCGGGATGGGCGGCCTGTCGCGTCCGGCGCTGCCGGATATTCCGGGCTTGGACAGCTTCAAGGGCAAACGCTTTCACTCCCAGCAGTGGGACCATGAATACGCGTTGAAAGGCAAGCGCGTGGCCGTGATCGGCACCGGCGCCAGTGCGATTCAATTCGTGCCGCAGATCGCTGCGCAGGTGGCCCACCTCGACCTGTTCCAACGCACCCCACCGTGGATCATGCCCAAGCCCGACCGCGCGATCTCGCCGTTCGAACGCTGGCTGTTCAAGCACCTGCCCTTCACCCAGCGCCTGGTGCGCAGCGCGTTTTACTGGGCGTTGGAAGGTCGCGTGGTGGGCTTTGCGCTGCACCCGCGGCTGATGAAGACGGTGCAACGCATCGCCCTGCGCCATCTGCATAAACAAGTGGCGCGCCCTTCCCTGCGCAAAACCCTCACCCCGAACTACACCATCGGCTGCAAGCGCGTGCTGATCTCCAACGACTATTACCCGGCCTTGTCGCGCAGCAATGTGGAGGTGGTCACCGAGGCCGTGCAGCGCATCGAGCCGGACGGGGTGATCACCGCCGACGGCATCAAGCACCCGGCCGATTGCTTGATCTTCGGCACCGGTTTCCAAGCCAGCGACCCCCTGCCCCGTGGCTGCATCATTGGCCGCGACGGCGTGGACCTGATGGACACCTGGCGAGACGGCGCCCATGCCTATAAAGGCACCACGGTGCCGGGCTACCCGAATCTGTTCCTGATCATCGGGCCCAACACCGGGTTGGGGCACAACTCGATGATCCTGATGATCGAGGCCCAAGTGGCCTACATCCTCGACGCGCTCAAGCAGATGCAACGCCAGCGCATTGCTACGGTGGAGGTCAAACCGTCGGTGGAGCAGGCCTATAACGCCCACCTGCAGGACAAACTCAAGCGCACCATCTGGAACACCGGCGGTTGTCAGAGCTGGTACCTGGACCCGCGCACCGGCAAGAACACCACGCTGTGGCCTGGCTCGACCTGGCGCTTCAAGCAGGTCACCCGCCAGTTCGCGCTCAAGGACTATGTAGCGGGCGTGGCGACGGCCAACGCTACGCCGCGCGCAGTCGCGGTGGCCCACGCCAATATCGAAGGGAGCCTGTCATGAAGTCATTCAACGGTCGCGTGGCGGCCATTACCGGCGCCGCTTCCGGCATGGGGCGCGCCTTGGCCCTGGCCTTGGCTCGCGAAGGTTGCCACCTGGCGCTGGCGGATAAAAACGCTCAAGGCTTGGAGCACACCCAGGAATTGATCAAGACCTCCACCCTGTCGCCAGTGCGGGTTACCACCCAGGTGCTTGATGTGGCCGACCGCCAGGCCGTGGAGGACTGGGCCGCGCGCTGCGTGGACGAACATGGCCAGGTCAATCTGGTGTTCAACAATGCTGGCGTGGCGCTGTCGAGCACCGTGGAAGGCGTGGACTACGCGGACCTGGAGTGGATCGTCGGCATCAATTTCTGGGGCGTGGTCCACGGCACCAAGGCGTTCCTGCCGCACCTCAAGGCCAGCGGCGAGGGGCATGTGATCAACACCTCCAGCGTGTTCGGGCTGTTTGCCCAACCCGGCATGAGTGGCTACAACGCCACCAAGTTCGCCGTGCGCGGTTTTACCGAGGCGCTGCGCCAGGAACTCGATCTGCAACGCTGCGGCGTGTCGGCCACCTGTGTCCACCCCGGCGGCATCCGCACCGATATCTGTCGCAGTAGCCGCATCGACGCAAATATGACCGGCTTTCTGATCCACAGCGAGCAACAGGCCCGCGCCGACTTCGAAAAACTGTTTATCACTGATGCCGACCAGGCCGCCAAAGTGATCCTGCACGGCGTGCGCAAAAACAAGCGTCGCGTGTTGATCGGCCGCGACGCCTACGCCCTCGACCTGCTCGCCCGCTGCCTGCCGGCGGCCTATCAGGCGCTGGTGGTGTTCGCCAGCAAGCGCATGGCCCCCAAGCCGTGCACGCCGGTTTTCGAAACCAATGACGAGTCCCGTCTCTGAACAGGAGCACAGCCCATGCTACCCATCCGTCGCGATGTCCGTTTTGCCCTACCCGCCGAGCGCATCAAGGACTGGCACGCGCAAGGCCCGTTCGTTACGCACTTCTTCAACGCCCTGTCGCTGCTGTTTCCCCAGGGTGAGCTGTTTTTTATGGACAGCGTGCGCCACTACCGTCAGCGCATCGACGACCCGCTGCTGAAAAAGGAAATCCAGGGCTTTATCGGCCAGGAAGCCATGCACAGCCGCGAACATGTGGCCTATAACGATCTGCTGCAAGCGGCGGGCCTGCCGGCGCACACCCTCGACCGGCGCTTGAAATTCATCCTCGACTGGCAGAAAAAACACCTGCCGCCGGCCTTCAACCTGGCCGTGACCATCGCCCTGGAGCACTACACCGCCATGCTGGCCG
Source organism: Pseudomonas rhodesiae (assembly GCF_013285305.1). Lineage (NCBI taxonomy): Bacteria > Pseudomonadati > Pseudomonadota > Gammaproteobacteria > Pseudomonadales > Pseudomonadaceae > Pseudomonas > Pseudomonas rhodesiae. Next base: position 3,418,908 of record NZ_CP054205.1, read on the forward strand.
AGATCCTGCTCAGCGACCCGTCGCGCTTCGGCCCCTCACTTAAGGGCTACCAACAAATGTGGTACTGGCACGCCCTGGAAGAAACCGAGCACAAAGCGGTGGCGTTTGACGTGTGGAATACGGTGATCAAGCCTGGGCCCGCGCGCTACCTGCTGCGCACCGGGACCATGTTGACTACCACGCTGTTGTTCTGGCTGGTGGTGCTGGATTTTCATGTGCGCTTGCTGGTGGCCGATCGCAAGGCAGGAGGCTTTTTCAAAGGCTTCTGGCGCATGCTCAAGTTTCTGTACGGCCCCAAAGGCGTATTTCCGCGCATGCTGGTGCCGTGGCTGCATTACTTCAAACCGGGCTTTCACCCATGGGATCACGACAACCGCGCGCATCTGGCCGGTATCGACGCGTTGGTCGAGGATATCGAACAGACCCGACGCCGCTACGAATCCGCCTAGGTCTGCGCCAGCGCCGCACGCTCGCGCACAAAGCCCTGCAATTGATCGCCCGGCAGCGCCTTGCTGAAATACCAGCCCTGGATAAACAGCTCGCTGCCGGTGTTCAGGAAGGCCAGTTGCTCGGCGGTCTCGACGCCTTCGACCACCACGCCCAGGTTCAGCGCTTCACAGAACCGCAGCATGCCCGTCAGGACCTGGGCGCCCTTGGGGTCGTGCTGGGCGACTACGAAACTGCGGTCGATCTTGATGAAGTCCACTGGAAACTGGTGCAGATAACTGAGGGCCGAAAACCCGGTGCCAAAATCATCGATATACACCTTGGCGCCAATCGCCTGGAGTTTCTGAATGGTCTGGCGGGTGGCCTGGATATCGCTGACCAGGGCGTCTTCGGTGATTTCCACGGAAACCAACCCGTGAGCCTGGGCCAGAATGCCGACCAGGCGTTCGCCGTAGGCGGCATCGGTCAAGGTCGCACTGGAGATATTGATAGTCATGGGCAGCGTGAATCCGAGCTTTTGCCACTGCTGGTATTGGCGCACGGCTTGGGAGGCTACCCACATATCCACGTCCGGCATCAACTGCGCCTGAGCCAGCCACTGCAGAAATTCCCAGGGCGAATGCACCGTGCCCTGGCCATCGCGGGCACGCATCAAGGCTTCGCAACCGGTGCACAGGCCGGTGCGGGTCGAGACTTGGGGTTGGAATTCCAGATAAAAATCATAGTCGCTGATCTGCTGGATGCGACTCAGCTCATTGGCCTGGCGTGCCAGGGTCTTGTGGGAGGCCAGCACCGGGTCGAGCTCACGCAGCCGGCCTTTTTCTTCCAGGCCACGGAAGGTCATGTCCAGCGACTTGAGGTACACCGTGCCGCCTTCACTGGCTTGGCGATACATGGCCCGCACATACGGCGCATAAACCAGCGTGCCCAGGCCCAGCAACGCCACCTGCAACCCGACCGCCGCCAGGTCGCCATGGGTGCTCAGATAAGCATTGAGCAGCACCGGCGAGGTGAACGGCACGCTGGCCACCGCCGGTGACACCCAGCCCATATGCACCACCCCCAGAGCCAGCATCGCGTTCGAGGCAGGTACTAACAGAAAGGGGATGAACAGCCGCGGGTTGAGGATGATCGGCAAGCCGAACAACAGTACCTCGCTGACGTTGAACAGCGACAACGGCAAACTCGCCACCGCCACCAGGCGCATGGACTGACTCTTGGAAAACAGCAGAATCGCCAGCAATAGGCACAACGCACTGCCAGAGCCACCGATAAAGGCAAAACTGCCGAGCAGACCGCTGTTCAACAGGTACTTGATCGGCTCGCCGGCCGCCAGTGCCGTGCCGTTGAGCACCACGGCCTGATCCAGCACATCGAACAGCGGCTGCATGGCGTACACGCCGTGAATCCCGAAGAACCACAGCAGCGAGTTCATCAACGTCACAAACAAGCCGCTGCCGTAAGGCGACTGCAGCGCATCCAGCACCTGCGGCCCCTGCAACTGCGCCACATAAGGCACCTGTAGCAGCAGAGACAGCACTATCACCAGAACCAGGGCGGTGATGGCGCCGGGCACCACCATATTGATGGTGCCGCGCAGGTTGTGCCCCACCAGGTCCTCATTGACCAGACGGGTCCAACGATAACGGTGCAGCCAGGCCACTGCCGGCACGTTCAATAGCGGCGAGGCGATGGCGATAAACAACACAAAGGTCGCCGAGGCTCGGGGGAAGTCACGCAGGATGAACGTCGCCACCACCACATGAGCCAGGCACAGAAAGGCAACCGGCAACTGCGGTAGGCGATGCTGGATTGCCAGCATGTAACCAATGGACGCTGCCACCAGCAGCGGGATGACCGAGCTGATCTGGTTATGCAGCCCAGCGAGGAACGCCACCACCGAGGGCTCAAACCCCAGTACCCGTGCCAACTCGGACAGAATCAAGAAACCGGCCGACACCAGCAGGCAGGGCAGAATCCACAACAACCCTTCGCGGATCGCCCGTAATGACTCAGTGCTGGCCAATGCGGCCAGGCGCTGGGTGAAGAAAAGTTTGGAGAGCGTTTGCACCATGACCCATCCCTCTGCCCATCGCATACGCCCTTTAAGGCAGGGCCCCGGAAACACGGGCTAACGCTACACGTCCTGGCATCGGGAGCGAAAGAGATTTGAAGGCTGGGCCTGCAATTTTATTGGCTGGCTGTCGCAGCATCGGTAAGTTTTCGCTGACGATTTATTGAACTTTCGGACAGGCAAAATTCCTAATCTTTCTTGAACGGGTACTATTGCCGGCTTTTGAGGCGTTATGGGCAGCCCGGTGAGGTCTCAGGCTGAGGTGCCCGTTCAGGGAACAGCGCCTGGGTGGTATCAGGTACCAAGGAGGTAAGCTCGAAATGCAACATAAGTTGTCGAATGCGATGCGCCCACTGCTGCTTAACGCAGCGTTGTGGTTAAGCGGTGTAGCGCTGCTGTTTTTGATCAAAGATGTCATCGAAGAGGTTTCGGGCCCCATTGGCGGAACCTGGATTGACCTGACGCTGGTACTGACAGCTTACTTGCTGTTCTTTATTCTCGATCCACTGCAATCCCGGGTGAACCGACACTTGCGCAAACGTGCCCGGCGCAGAAAGGCGCATCTGGAGGCGGGCTCCCGTGCTTGAATCCGACCCCGGCGACAATCACCGCTTAGCCCTCGAACGCTTTCAGGCAGCGCACCCGACGTTGGTCGCCGAGCTGGACGGTTTGAATCCTCTGGCCGCCCGTGCCAGAGGCGAAACCCTGGCCGAATACCGCGCCGAACGTTTGCACGAGGCCTTCGAAGCCGAAGCCGAGCGCCTGGGCCTGTTTGCCTGGGAGCTGACGCTCAAGCTCACCAGTGACTCTCCCGAAGCGTTCGAAGCCCAGCGCCTGGAAGTGCACAAGGAAGTGGCGCAGATGGCGGGCATGAGTTGGGCCGATTACTGCCAGTTGCACGACCTGCCCGGTTAAAGCCGCCGCTACACGAACCAGCACCGTCTGACGCCGGCCATGGCCTCGCGCAGCTGTGCCACCGTGACCTTTCGCTGCTCCGGCGTCCAATGCAAGGCCGAGCGCAACGCTGGCCAACACCGCCTGGGTAAGCCGCGCGGTCGGGGCAGCGGCTGGTCGGGCTGACGTGGCGCCGAGCGGCGGCCCTGGGCGAGTTCATAGACGACACACGCCGCGCCGTACAGGTCAGCCAAGGCCGACAGTTCCCCTCCCGCCATCAGTTCCGGTGCCGCGTACGCAGGCGTCCAGGCATTCAGACGGCTACGGCTCAAACCAGGCAACCCCGCCGCTTCTTGTGCCTGGCCGTGGCCCAGGCCGAAATCGAACAGACGCAACCCCTCGTCGCCCAACAGGATATTCGCCGGTTTTACATCGCCATGCAGAACGCCCTGCCGGTGGGCGTAGCTCAAGGCATCTAACAACTGCAGCGCCAGAGGCTGCAGTTCGCTCCACGGCAAACCCTCCGGACACTCCAACAGCAGGCGATCGAGGGTCACTCCCTGCAACAGCTCCATGGTGAAGAACGCCACTTCACGGACGGTGTCGACGTCGAAGGCGAACATCCGCACGACATGCTCATGTCGCAGGCTGCGGGTCAGGGCGAATTCGCTGTACAGCAACACATGACCATCCGGGGACTGGGCCAATGGCTCGCCCAGCAGTTTCAGGGCGACCCAGGCGTTGGCGTCGCCGAACGCCTCATGCAACAGGTCGCGAGCCCGATAGACCACGCCCATGCCGCCGGAACCCAATACGCGCTCAAGCTGATAACGCCCTGCCAGCACATCAGTCGGCCCCACCCCGGCGGTCATGGCTGAACCACCACGGCCGTCAAGTCATCCGCTGCCGGCCCACGCAGCACCTCGGTGAACAGCCGATCCACCACCTGACCGGGTGCGCCCCTACTCAGCGCGCGTCCCAAGGCGTCAAGGCCGAGGCCCTGATACAAACCATCACTGCAAAGCAAAAACACATCGCCAGGACGAGTACACAGCTCCAACACCTCCAGCGTCAGCGGTTGCCGCCCGCCCAGCGCACGGGTCAGAGACCTCGCTGCCGGGTGGGACTGCGCCTGTTGCCGGGTCAAGCGTTGCGTGTCCATCAGTTGCTGCTGCAAGGAATGGTCTCGCGATAGCTGATACAAGCGCTGCCCGCGCCACAGGTAGCAACGGCTGTCCCCTGCCCAGATGCAGGCCGCCCGATTGCCCTCCAGCAACAACGCCACAACCGTGCTGCCCATGATTGCGTACGGCGCGCGTGCATTGAGGGGCAACGCTCGGCCCAGCCGGCTGTCCAGTACCCGCAGACAATGTCGCACGGCCTTGAGCCGCTGGTCGAAATTGCTCTGGCGCGGCAGCGCGGCAAGGCTGCTGATCACCCACTGGCTGGCCACATCACCGGCGCGATGCCCGCCCATCCCATCGGCCACGGCCCAGCAACCGTGTTGCGGGCAATCGAGAAATGCATCCTCATTGCGCGCACGCGTCCTGCCTCGCTCGGTGCGCCCGGCGCTGCGGCACGGGTCGCGCAGTTGGCTCACAGCTGCTCCGGCAGACGGAAAGTTCGCCATGCCGCCATTTGGAACGGGCCCGGGTGGCGTGCGCTGCTGAGCAGGAAGTTGGCGCGCAGCCCCGCAAGATCGGCCTTGAGTACCTGGGCATTGCGACCATTGGCGGGCTCGCTTTGCATCAGATCCAAGAAGCGGAAGAACGACCAGGGCCCGCTGTTTTTCTCGATACCGAATGGCCGCTGGGCGCCACGCTCCAGCACCAGACTGCTGCGGCCGTTGTCTGCCTCTTCAGGCCAATGGAACGTCGTCGGCACGATCGGACCGTGGCGGTACTCCAGTTGCTTATCGCCGATACGCAGGACCGCGCGACTAACCGTCGGGTCCAGGCTGTAGGGTGCCAGTGTGAAACGAACGGCCCATTCGCCCTGCTCCTCACTGAAAAAACCCAGGCGAATCAGTTGAGCTTTGGCCAGTTGCTCCAGGGACGAGCGCGACATCGGCAGGCTGCGGCCATCCAAGCCGCGCAGCCGGAAGCGGCTGCCTTCGGTGCTTACAAAAGGCTTCAGGTAGCTCTCGTAAAAACGCGCCATGGCGCCCCTTGGCTTGAAGAACTCCTGAAAATCCCCCAGCGCGACCTCGCCCGCGGCTTGCGCATTGAAGGGGTATCGACGCTGGATAGCCTTGGCGTAGAAGCCATAGACCTCACTCTGATAGCGCTGATTGACGTGCACATACGCATCATCGAGCAGCAATCGCCAACTGTCGTCAGCGATAGCTTCGAGCCAGCCTTTGAGGGGCAGCGGCAGGCGCGCCGCTCTGTCGCGCAGTTGGCCTAACAGCGGCTGCTGCCCCTCCATGCGCTGCTTGACCAACTTGAACGCCGCCTGCTCCGTCGCCCCTTCGCGGTTCAGGGCGACCAATTGCAAGTGCCACTCGTGGAGCAGCCGCAAGGCCTGCAACCATTCGCCGTCGGGGTTGCGCTCGGCATCCAGCAACTGGTGCAAGGGCTCGAAGCGACGCAGCAACGCACGGCGAGCGGAGTCCGGCACCGCCTGCGCCTGGAGGCCGCTAAGCAACCCTGCGGCCGCCTCGCTCTGAGTCGAGGTACCGCGCTCGATGGCCTTCTGTACGCCACCAAGGCGCTCATGAGCCGTCGGAAAACGCGTGTGCTCATGCACCTGCTGCAACAAACGCACCAGCGGTGATTGCATCGAGGAGAGGCCCGCGAGTGTATCGACATGCTCTCGGAGGGTTTCGCTCGGTTCCAGACGGACGCGGCTCAAGGCACGGCTCCAAGTATCGGCGTACTCGCTGAAATAGCGTTGTTCCAGCTCCTGCATCAACTGCCGCATATCCATCGGACTAAGATCGCCGCCTTCACCGAGTACCCAGTTGTCCTGGACAATCCCATTGACCAGACGCTGGCCCTGCTTTTCAAAGTGCTGCACGTACTGTTGGGTAAAGAACCCCGGAATGAGGGGCTCGCCCACCGTCACCCCTGCCCCCTCCGCCAAGCGATAGGGTTCCAGATTGCGGGCCTGATCACGCAATACCCGATAGATCACACCCGCCAGCGACTCTCCGCGCAGGGCCTGGCGAGCCGCTGCCACCCGTTCGGCATTCAACGGCGATTCAAAAGATAGCCTAAGCAAATATGAGAAATGCGCGTTCAGCCTGTTCTGCGCCGAGCTATCCCCGCCATATAGCGCGGCCCACTGAGCCGCCACGCGCTCGGCCAGCCAGGTCGCGTCCCGACGCTCGGGCAAATTGAGCATCAGGTAGGCCCGCAGGTTGTCCATCAACTTTTCGCGGTCGTTCAGCGTGGCCTGCACCTGCGCTTCAAGCAACGCCGCGACCTCGGGCAATAATTGTTGGCGCAGCGCGTCCTCATAAGCCGTCACCAACACCGGGCGACTGCTCTCGCCCTGATACAGCCCAGCCCGTTCGATCCGGCGTGCATCCGTCACCGCGGGAAACACCTGGGTGGCAGCCAGCCGGCTGTCCAGCAGTGGCAGCAACGCCAGAGTGGCGTCCGAACCTGGTGTCGCCGGGGGTTGAGGCGCGATCAGCTGCACCAGTTGCATCAGGCGCTGATGATTGGCCGAATAACTGTGCGTCCACAATGCCCCACTGCCGACCACAACCCCTGATGCCGCCAATATCAGCAAGCCCTGACGAAGATGGAGGCGACGTCGCTCCGAGGTCTGCAACCCCGCAAGGCCGGCCTCGGCAAAAATCACCTGTTTGAACAAGCCTTGAACAAAATGGCCGCGCCTGTCAGCGGTTTCCGCACTCGTCAGATAGAACCCGCGCAGTCCAAAGATACGTTGGAAGCGATGAGCCGAGAACCCGGACTCCACGAACAGGCACAACCGCTCGGCGATTCGCGCGGCCTGCCGAGGAAAATCAAGCATGACGCCGCGCCGCTCGGCACTGCGCTCCTGGTGCAATCGCGGGATCAGCTCCGTGCCCAGACGCTTGAGCAAGGCTTCAAAGGCATCGCGTACCTGGGCCATCTCGGTACCGGTTTTACTGGCGGGCAAACGCTCTCCCAATACCGCTTGGGCGCTGTCCCCCTGAGGCGTATCGAAGAATTCGGCAAACCCCGGCAAGCGGTCAGCCTGGGTCAACACCAGATAAATCGGCACATCCATATGCAGCGTCTGGTGGATGTCCTGCAAGCGCGCATGCACATGACGGGCATGCAGATCCAAGTCGTGTTCGTTGCCGCCGAGCAAGGTGTCCACCGCCAGCGTCACCACCACGCCATTGAGCGGACGTGCCCGGCGCCGCGATTTGAGCAAGCCCAGCAACGTCGCCCAGCCTGCTTCGTCCACTTCACCATCGGGCTGCGTCAGATAGCGCCCGGCGCTTTCGACGATCACGGCCTCATCGGCCAGGAACCAATCAAAGTAGGCGGTCGTGCCTGAGGGTGGGTCGCTCCGGTCGAGCGGAAACCGCACGCCGCCGGCGGCCAACAACTGGCTTTTGCCACTGCCCTGTTCGCCGATCAGAAGGTACCAGGGCAAGTCATTGCGCCAACGTTCGCCATGCTCCCCATAACAGCGTGAGGTTTTCAGGGTTTGCAACGCCTCCTTGAAACGCCCGCGCACCTGCCGCCGCTCTTGGTCGATCAACACCTGACGTTGATGTCGCGCCTGGTGGTCCGGCCTGTCGAGCCATGCCGCGCGCCGCCCTCCCACTACCACCATCGCCAGGCCCCACAGCAGAAACAGCACGCTGATGCTCAGCAGACGTGCCGTGGCCCCTTGCCAGAATCGATAATCGTCCACCGCCAACAACGGCCCGAAACACCACACCAGCGCCGCCAGGCATAACACCAGCAGCAGGCTCCAGACCCAACTCTTGCGCAGCACTCTGCCCACGCCCGTGAAGAATGCGTTCATTGATTGCTCCCAGCGTTACATCGGCGCCCGCGTCTGATCCGGCGCCACGGATTGAAAGGGTTGCAGGACGGTCATGCGCTCGTTGCGCAAGACCCAGGCAAACCCGGAGTACACCACCAGCAAGCAGGCGACGGTCAGGACAACAACCCAGGTCGCCGAGATCATCCGCAACCGTGTGTCGCCTGCTCGCCCAGGCTCAACCGACGCCGCCGACTGCAGGCGTTCACCGCGCACGTGCCGGATCTGTCGATATAAACCATCGCGTACCGCTTCCAGTTGCGCCGCTCCACGCTCCATGACGCGATACTGGCCTTCGAACCCTATCGATAAGCACAGGTACATCAGTTCAAGCATGGCCAGGTGCTTGATCGGGTCGCGGGACAAACGCTCCAGCAACTGGAAAAATTTCTCGCCGCCGAAGGTTTCCTGATGAAAACGGCTCAGCAGGCTCATGGTCGACCAGTCACTGCGGGCACCCCACGCCGTCGTCACCACCGCCTCGTCAATCACACTGCACAGCACATAGCGGGCAGACATGACCTGACTCTTTTCCGCCCCCTCATGGGAGGCCCGCATTTCAAATGCCGAGACCCCCGCCGATAATCGATCGTTGAGGCTCTGCAAGCTCTCCCGGCCGGAACTGGCCTTGAGCTGCACCACCTGGGACAGCAGATCCCAGGCCGCCGTTACCAAAGTGTTGGGCCCTATATCGAAGCTCTGCACGCCCTGCAGGGCGGCCGAGTAGATCATGCGGTCTTCCAGCTGTTCGAAGCGTGGGGGCGTCGGGAAGTCCGTCAGCGCCCCCTGTGCCGGTTGGTTGCCCTCGCGGTCTAGCAGGACGGTTTTTTCGTCCTGCGGGTATTCACTGTCCATAGTCATGATGTTCAGTTCCTGATGGCCCAAAAGTTGAGTTCCAGTCCTGCGAACTCGCCGCTGGCGTGGAAGGCGAAGCCACCCGACTGCTCCAGGTGTGTGATGTCGCGGGCACTGAGATCGAGCATGAAATAGGTTTTGCCGGCATGGAACGGGATCTGCCGCGGCGCCACCGGCAGCGGCTTGAGCTTGATACCCGCCAGGTGCAGGTTGACCAACTCACGGATGCGCTCCACAGGGCCGATCTTGAGGTGCGCCGGCAGACGGTGGCGCAGTTCTTCCGAATCGCACTGCGCCTCGGCCGCCAGAATGAAGGTGGCGCAACCCAGCAGTTTGAGATCGCTGACCGGGCAAACCAGCACGCCGTATTGACGCGGTTGCAACGCGAGCTGGGTCGCATACTGCTCCAATACCCGCGACAGCGCCGTTCGAATGCCGTCCATCAAGCTTCGGAAGCTCTCACCCTGGTCGTCATGTCGGTACCGCCCCTGCGACTGCGCGCGCTTGTTATCGGTGCCGTATGTCGATAGCTCTCCGAGCAACGACAGCAACTGGCGATACACCGCTTCTGGACGGACCTGGGGCTGGCTCAAGTAGTGATGCAAGAGCAGTTCCGTACGGTTGATCAATTGCAGCATGAGGAAGTCACCTAACTGAGCGCCCGCCGATCCGCCATTACCCTGGACGCGCGTGGCAATCGCATCGCCCCGGGTAGCGAGTAGGCTGATCACCTCCTTGACGCACGACGCCACGTAGCCAGAACGCTGCAGATAGAGGAAGGTCGGTACGAAATCCGCATCCAGCGTCACGCCCCCTTCCCGCGTCGATTCCACAACCTGGGCCACCTGGAGTTTCACCAGCAGCGGATCATCGCGTTGCTCTCCCAACACCAATCGCAGGTCCGGGCGCGCGCAATGAATCTGGCAGCGCGAATCGGCACCCGCGTTGGAGTCGCCGACTTGAAGTTCACAGCTGACATACCGCGCAAGCACGTCGCCCTGCTCCGGGAGCCGCGCTTCGACCTGATTGCCGATCGCCAGCGGTAACGCCAGGTACACGGCCTGACCGCCGGCACCGACGGGAACCTGCAATACCAGCGGTTCGTCGGCACTGTCCAATGCAAACAGACTGCCGTCGGGAAACATCCCGCTGGCCTGGGTAAGCACCACCTTGCCCAGGTTGAGGTGCTGGGTATCGACGTGCAGCGTCAGGAATCCCCAACCGTCACTGCCCAACAGGCGTGTCTGATTGAGTTGCTGCTGGTAATAACGGTCGTTGTGCTGCAAGTGCTGAGGACGCAGCAGCATGCCTTCCTGCCAGATGACTTTATAGGCCTGCATTTGAGTTCCCCGACCGGCTGGCGAACGGATCCACAAGACGAATACCCGATTCGTCCAACGTCACTTCGACACGCGTGCGCTGTTGCGGGGCAACGGGCAACGCCAGCCGCCATTGCACATGGGGCAAATCCCGATAAGCGGCCAGCACGCCGACATAACGGCTCTGTGGCTCGATGCTGAGTTTGAGCGCCACCTGTTCACCGGGGCGTAGTTCCAGCTCCTCGGAGTTCACCCAGTCCTTAGGCAATGCTTGTTCAGCTCGGGCATACAGGCTGAAGAAATCGGCATTTTCGAACGCGACCGGATGGCGCAGCTCCAGCAAATGCACCACCACGGGGGAAGGCCGACCGTGCAAGTCCGGGTTCAGCGCTTCGCCGGCCGTCAATGTCAGGTCCAATTTGGTCAGGGTTGAAAACGGTCCTACATGACTGCAACCGCTCGACAGGCTCAGCGCCAACAGCATCAATGCAATAAAGGTTCGATACATAAATCTCATCCTGGGTACGCCGCATGCAACGTGGAAACCAAGCGCACCTGCTCCTCGTAGGCCTTGGAAAAATCGCTGTTCAACAGCTGTTCATCCAGGGGGAGCCCATCGACCAGATGTCGGTAGTGACGCTGATAGGCGCGCCAGCACGCGCCGTCGGTGGTGAACCTGGCCGGTTTACCTTCTCGCTCGAAGCACAGCATCAAATGGCTCGGCGCGAACGCCGCGAGCGCGCCGCGCACCGCCGCTCGACAAGCCACCACCAACGCCAACTGATGGACTTGTATCTCCCGACAGGCTTGAGCCAGCGCCAACTCGGCGGACAATTGACCCAGCTCGCCCGCGCCCAGCAATGCCGTTATGGTCGCCTGGGTATCGAGGCAGTCTTTCAGCGGGTTATGGCTTTTGAAGCCAGGCATGGCTGCGCCCAGGTTCAATTCATTGTTCAGCTCATCTCGAGTGCGCAGGCATTGCTGCATTCCCTCGACGGTTTGTCTGAACAGGCCCGCCACTTTGATCGCCAGCGCTTCGCAGGCCACGCTATCGAGCCCATCCATCCGCAGGCCCAGGGCGTCGCCAAACTGCGCCCAGAAGGCTGCCGGCAGCTCGGGCACGCTTCGGTCAGGTGGAGGGGGCGGCATGCGCTTGGAAGGTTGCGCCCATCTCGGCAGCGTCAGGTGATCGCGCTCCACGGCGCTATGGGCAAACGAACAGGTGGGCGTTTCTACACTGTGCGCCAGCGCATCCAGCTCCTCGCAAGACTCATCGCGCCGTTGCTCATGCGCCAAGGCGTGCATCGGGTCCAGTCCAAGAAATGCGTCATCTGGAATGGTGTCGGCGCAGGCCAGCGCCTGCCGGTCGTCCTGCGTCATCCAGCGCGGTCGCAAGTGCGCCCGAATGTCCAAGGCGCCCAGCTGATAGACCTCGCCGTCGGCGATCAGCCGCGCCTGCCCCTTCCTCAAACGCTCCATGCCGCCTGCCACGCCAATGCCATTACTGCTGACATCCGTCAGAAAGTACTGCCCATCTCGGTAGCCGATCAACGCATGGTGGCTGGAGAGCAACCGCGTCGCATCCGGAATTACCCAGTCGCATCCTGCGCCACGACCGATAACACCCCCGACGCGGTCAAACACCTTGCGCAGCGGCGCCTCACCGCTGGCGGTGTCACATACCTCGAACACTAATTGCATCGCTCGGCACTCCTTGCTCACTGACCACGACGCGTCGTTTGGGGGTCGCCCAGCGGACGGTAATCGGCATCATCAAAAACGTAGTTGGCGTTACAGCCGCTCAGTAGACACAGCACAAGCCCCCAGGCTTGCCACGGACGTAGAAGCATCAGGTTTCTCCCGGAAAATTCAGGTACGCGGTCGGACAACACATTCTTGATCGGCTCATTCAGCACTCCCCGCCACATCGCCACAGGGAATGTTCAGACGCGCAAGTCGATACAGCAGCGTGCGACGTGCCACGCCCAGCTCACGGGCGGTACGGGTCCGGTTACCACGGTTCTTGTGAAGGCAATCGAGCAGAAATACCCGCTCAACCCGCTCCAGGCGCTGGCGTAACGTCGCATCGACACAGGGCACTACCGGCTTCGGCTCCAGGCACAAGTGCGCCGGCAGGATCAGGTTTTCGTCACACAGCAATACCGCGCGTTCGACTCGGCATTTGAGTTCGCGAACATTGCCGGGGAACGGATGACCGGACAGTTGATCGAGCGCCGCACTCGACCATTGCACCGTTGACCGACCCAATGCGACACAGGCCTTTTCGGCGAAATGCCGCGCCAACAGCAGTACATCGCCATCTCGCTCGCGCAAAGGCGGCAGCTCGATGGGGAATTGCGCCAAACGGTAATAAAGATCCTCGCGAAATGTCCCCTCGGCCACCATGGCCGTCAGGTCGCGGTGGGTCGCGGCAATGATGCGCACATCCACCCGATGGGCCGCGCTGGCGCCCAGCGGACGGATTTCACCTTCCTGCAGCACCCGTAATAGCTTGGCCTGCAGCGACAACGGCATGTCGCCTATTTCATCCAAAAGCAAGGTGCCGCCATCGGCGGTATCGAACAAACCGATGTGGTTGCGCTCGGCGCCGGTGAAGGCGCCTTTGCGGTAGCCGAACAGCTCACTTTCCAGCAAGCCTTCGGGGAAGGCGGCACAGTTCTGCACCACGAACGCCTTGCCGTTGCGCGGGCCGGCGCTATGGATGGCGCGCGCCACCACTTCTTTGCCGGTGCCGGTCTCGCCGCTTAGCAGCACGGTGTAGGGAGCCTGCAAAACCTTGTCGATCAAACGACAGGTATCGGCCATCGCTTTGCTGGTGCCGATCAGGCCGTGAGTGCTTTGAGGGGCTCGCGCGCTGACCTGGTTCGTCGCGCGGCTGTGGGCAGGACGCACGCGGCGCAGTAAACCCAATTGCGTCAACGCAAAGCTGCCCAATTGCCCCAATGACCGGGCATAGTCCTGCAAGGGTCTGGGGCGCAGGCTGGCGCACAACAGCAAGCCTTCGAGGCATTCACGCTGACCGAACAGCGGTATACATGACAACGACTGCCACGGCGTCGCCATCGCCGGTAAGAAGCCGCTCTCGTAAACGCTACCACTCAGGTCATCCAGGTTCAGAGGGCTGGCTTGCTTGAGGACATACTGCAACAGCGGCTGATGCTGAACGTCGTCGCCGCATAGCCGTCCGCCTGGCGGCAAGGTACCCGCTAGGTGCTGGGCAATCAGCTCAAGCCGACCCGTCGTCTCGTCGTACTTATACAACTGGCTCAGTTCGCACTCGCTAAGCTGCGCCGTCGCCGCGGCACACAGCTCGGGCAAGCTCGCCTCGTCACTGTCGGTGCCCAGGCGCGTGAACCAGCCCAACAATGCTTCGGCATAAGCCAGGGGATGGGGCAGTTGGCTAAAGAGATTGTCCGTCATTGGCTGAACTCGCAGATCGGTTGTCCACGGTGGTCAAGATCGGCATGGACGCGCGACAGCGATTCACCGACGGCCATCGCCTCCAACAGACGGTCGACCATCTGTGGCATCAGATGGGTCTCGATCCATTGGTCGATATAGCGCGCGCCACTGTCGCTATGGCTGCAACGGTCAGCCATATGCGCGACCAGTTCCGCTGTATAGCTGAACGCCAGCCGGCGTCCTTCCAACCGCCGCCCGAGGCACTCCAGCTTGGCCCTGGCCAACTGCTGCAGCACATCGCCCGCGATCGGGTAATAGGGCAATACGCGCATGCGCGCCAACAGCGCCGGTTTGAAATAGTCACGCAACAGGGGATAGATCGCCGCGTGCAGCGCCTGCGCATCCGGCCGCTGGGCGCCGGAACACAGATCGGTAATGCAATCGCTGCCCAGGTTGGACGTCATCAGGATCAGCGTATTGCGAAAGTCGATTTCCCGACCTTCGCCATCGTTGGCCAGGCCCTTGTCGAAGATCTGATAAAACAGGTTCAGCACCTCCGGGTCGGCCTTTTCCACTTCATCCAGCAGGACGACCGAGTACGGTCGTTGACGCACCGCCTCCGTCAACACGCCGCCCTCGCCGTATCCGACATAACCGGGCGGCGCTCCAATCAGCCGAGATAGCGCATGTTTCTCCTGGTACTCGGACATGTTCAAGGTCGTGACAAAGCGCTCACCGCCGTAGAGCAAGTCGCCCAGGGCCAGGGCCGTTTCGGTCTTGCCTACGCCGCTGGGTCCCACCAGCAGAAACACACCGACCGGCGCGTCGGGCTTATTGAGGCCAGCGGCGACCGCTCTTAGATTACGATCCAGTGCCTGCACGGCAGGCTCCTGACCGAGGATGCGTGCACGCAGTGCCTGGGCAAACCCAGTGACCGCATCACTGTGCTCAAACGCCAGGCGTTCGACCGGAATCCCGGTCCACGCGCTGATCACTTCGGCCACCAGGCGTGGGCAAACCTCAAGATGAACCAATGGCTGCGGGCCTTGCAGTGCAGACAATGCGCGTCTCTGTTCGCCAAGTGCCTGTTCCAGGGCGTCGACGCCCTGCCCTACACGGCGAGCGTCCTCCAGGTGCCGGCGCAGAGTCAGTGCCTGTTCCGCGCACGCGCGCTGTTCGAGCCAACGCTGCTCCAATGAGTGCCGCTCGCTCTCTACTGCCGCCAAGCGAAGATCCAGCGCGTGCAAAGCCTGCGTATCCACCGGCACCCCGGCATCCCTGTCGCGAATCCATGCCAGGCGTTGTCGGGCGCCTTCGGCCAGATCCGCCTCCAGACGCTGCAACGCCTCAGGCGCGCAAACCCGGCTGATCCGCGCACGCGCGCAAGCGGTATCCAGTACATCCACCGCTTTATCGGGTAGCTGTCGACCCGCCAGATAACGGGCACTCAAGTGTGCCGCCGCCACGACGGCGTCGTCACGCACGTAGACCCCATGGCTGGTTTCGTGCACCGGCACTAGCCCACGCAGGATCGAAACCGCCTGTTCGACGCTGGGCTCACCGACATGGACAGGCTGGAAGCGCCGCGCCAGGGCCGGGTCTTTCTCGAAGTGACGCTTGTATTCGGACCAGGTGGTCGCGGCAATGGTGCGTAGCTCACCGCGCGCCAGCGCCGGCTTGAGCAGGTTGGCGGCATCAGCCCCACCTGCTGGGCCTCCCGCTCCCACCAGGGTATGGGCTTCATCGATAAACAGAATAATCGGGCGTGGGGATGCATTGACCTCCTCGATCACCCCCTTGAGGCGCCGCTCGAATTCACCTTTGATGCTGGCCCCGGCTTGCAGCATGCCCATGTCCAGGGTCAGCACGCGCACATCCTTCAACAGTTCCGGCACTTGGCCGCCGACAACGCGCAGGGCTAGTCCTTCGACAATTGCGGTCTTGCCCACTCCGGCTTCGCCGACCAATAGCGGATTGTTCTTACGTCGGCGCACAAGGATGTCGATCAACCGGCGAAGCTCATCATCCCGACACAGCACCGGGTCGATGCGCCCGGATTGCGCCTGGTGTGTCAGATCGTGGGTAAACCGTGCCAGGCAGGACTCGTCAGCCAATGCAGGCGGGGTTTCAACGGCGCGACTCGACACAAACTCAAGCACACGCTGCGTATCCACACGGCTCAACAGCTCTTGGTAAGCACAGCCGGCATGCTGCTGCGGATGCTGCAGCAGCGCCAATAGCAGCGCGGCGTGATCCACCTCGGTTTGATGCAATTGCAAGTGGGCAACGAGCAATGCCTGCTGCAACCATTGCACCAGCGCCTGGGCGAATACCGGATTACGTGACGCGTTTGCCTGCGCTTTTGGTTGCAAGATGGCTTGCAGCTCGCCGACCTCGACACCAACGTCGGCCAATGCCCGTGCCAGAAGGCAATCGCTGTGCTCCAACCAGGCCAATAGGTAGTCCTCTACCAAGACCTCATGGCCACCCCGTGTGACACATCGCTCGGCGGACCGCTCCAGATCTCGCCGTGCCTGTGGGGCCAATGTGCGGATAAGTTGTTGCAGGTCTACATTTATCATCTTTGCTGATCCCCTAATGTGCGTCGCTGGCCACGATGAGCACACCGTCAGCACAGTCGTGCGCGAGCCAGCTGGTCCATCCCAGCCGGCAGACGTTGTGTTCGCCGATGTGCAGCGGCCTGATCTCTTCTTTCGCAAGCACCAGGCGCAAGTCGTATTCCAGCGGATCGCGCGCAGTCAGCCGTATCAACGAGCACAGCTGCGGATAGTCCGCGCCAGTGGGTAAAAAACCGTGAAAGCGCTGCCAGCCCAGGTTGTGCACATGCACCCTGAATTTGCCGCCACGGTCGGCGACACGACTGCCCAGCACGTTGTCCTGGCCCAGCACACTGTTGGCGACGCCTAGCTGGTTTGTCTGGCATTGAGCGATCGCCACCGAGCGCTCAACCCATTGCTCGATCCACAAGCGGCTGTGCTTGAAGTAGTAACGCAGCACCGTTTCGATCAAGGCCGCCGAATGGGCTCGCAAGCCAAGCAGTCCCAGGTAGGGCAACAGCCGCTTGCAGTCCAGTTGGGCGGCAGCGCGAATCGGCTGGCCCCTCAAACCGATCAACGCAAACATCTGCTCGGAAAAGGCGTCCCGTGCCCCTGTCTCGAAACAGGTGCGGTAACGATATTTACGCCAGATCCCCAGCATCAGTCGCTGCAATCGATGGTGAAACAGATCCAGAAAATCGCGGGTTGCATCAGCGCCTTCGGCGCATGCCTGTTCCGCGTAAAACGCAGGCAACGGCGATCCCGCGCCACATAGGCCCATGACGTTGAGGCGAAGACGGGCGCGCAATTGACCCTGCTCAACAAAAAACTCCAAGCGATCAATATCGTGAGCGGGAAACCCCAACCCTGGATTGGCCTGAAACTCCAAGCGCTCATACAACGCGTCGTCATCCAGCAGCGGGTGCACATCGCGCAACTGCTCGATCACCCGAGCGATCGCCTGGAACAGCGAGTACTCACGGATGACTCGGCTCAGTTGCTTTAAAGCAGGGGCTGTTGGCCCATCCGGATTGGCCATTGGTACACGTCTCCTTGTGTGCTGATGACTCGTAGTTCGTGGTAAGCATTGAGGCTGGCGTACAGCGTGAAGAACTCATTGAGTACCGACGCGAACATAAAAATCTCGCCGGGCCCCAAAAAGCCCTGGGCGTCGACGGTCAAGTCGATTCGCACGCCGCGAAACGGCATGCCGCGATGCAATCGGTCGCCCCCCGTGTGCTGGATGGAGCGCAATGCGTCCAGCTTTCTCTGACTGATTTTTTGCGCCTGCCGATCGTGGTAACGCGGCAGGTCGTAGGTTTGCAGGACGACCTTCAGCGCACTGATGTCGCTCAACGACAGGTAGTTGAGCGACATGTTGCTGATCAACCGCCAAAGAAAGTCCTGATCCAGCGGCGGCGCAAAACTCTCGGTCGGCGCGCAGATATTGCGAAACGACAGGCCTTCGGGAGTTTGTTCGCAGGGCTGGTTGATTGCCCCCGCCTTGAGCGACCGAGGCACGTTGTGATTGGTGCACGTCAGCTCGACCGAGAGGGTTTCCTGGCTTTGCCCCACGCCATTGCCAAACCCCAGCCAGGTATCGAGACCGCCGTGATGTGCGGATGCGCGTTGGCGAATGCTGTAGCAGGGTGAGCCCTCGTTGGCGTCGTGCTCGAAGGATTCAAACGGCACGTATGCCTGATACCCCAACCCTCCGGGGCGCCACCCGGTCACCCGGTCAACGGAAAACACGTCGGCATTGCCCCGCTTGTATTCTCCAGGGATCAGCAAGTATTCATCCTGTTTGCCATCCAGGCGGATCGGAACCGCGTCATGTTCAAACAGGTTGACGATGGGCGTGCAGTACAGCTTCACGTTATCCAGCGTAGGTTGCTGGAGTTGCGGGCAACGACCGCTCAGCTCAAAACGCAGCGTCACACCGCACGCTTGCTGGAGGGCTGCGGTCGGCAACGTCTGCAGTACATCCAGCCCAACCAAATCGACAAA
This sequence comes from Pseudomonas rhodesiae, assembly GCF_013285305.1. Classification (NCBI taxonomy): domain Bacteria; kingdom Pseudomonadati; phylum Pseudomonadota; class Gammaproteobacteria; order Pseudomonadales; family Pseudomonadaceae; genus Pseudomonas; species Pseudomonas rhodesiae. The sequence goes on from NZ_CP054205.1 coordinate 3,437,480, forward strand.
CAGATACTTGTCGGGAAAGGCAAAATATTCCTGCAGGTGACGGTATCCGCGAAAGGTATTGGGCGGATAAGGGATCAGTGCATGCTCTTCAGCGAAGCCTACGGGTTGTACGCTCTGCGCGCTAATTCGCAGCGACAGATCCTGGCCATTGCCGCCATCGATTCCAACGCCGTCGCGACCGAACGGCCGTAACTCGATGCCGTCCAAATGACGCAGCAACCCCAAATACAGGCCTTGACTGATATACCGGTCCCCGGCCAGATGCAGGCGCAGTCGGTCAAATACGCACGCGCTGAAATTCCCCTCTCCGCTCATGTCCAAGCGCAAGCTCAACACCGCCCGCTCGCCCTGAACGTTGTACTCCAGGGCGCTCAGTTGAAACGGCAGAACCTGAGTGGCGTAACAAGTTCGGAAACGGCAGCGCTCACCGTCGACCGGTTCGCTCTCCACAGGTGTATCCCGCGCAACGGTCACGCCGGGGCCGGCATGTCGCAGCGGGTCGAATTGGAGGATGCTGAACGCCGGCAGCGGTCGCATATAGTTGGGCCAAAGCAAGTGCATCAGCGAATGCGTCAGCTCGGGTAACTCGTCATCCAACTTCTGCCGCAGGCGACCGGTGAGAAAAGCAAAACCCTCCAGCAAACGCTCTACGTCCGGGTCCTTGCCGGTCTCTCCCAGAAATGGCGCAAGCGCCGGGTTGCGCTCGGAAAAACGCCGGCCTAACTGACGTAGCGCGCTGAGTTCGCTCTGGTAATAGCGGTTAGCGGACATCGGCATGGACCTCGCTACGACCGGCGTCGCCAAGCCGCGCAGTGAAGGTGACGGGCTTCGTGACACCGTCAACACTCAGCGTGGCTTCAATGGAAAATGCCAGGGCCAATGGTTCCTGATCACGGGGCAAGACGCGCACCAGGACATTCTGCAAGCGCGGCTCGTAGGTCCGGATAAAGCGCTCGATCAGTAGTCGCGACCGGCTCAGGGTTTCGTGCAGGCTCTGGTTCATATCGTTGAGGTCAGGCAAGCCGTAATCCGGCAGCGTTTGGACGCTGCCGGCGCGGATGCTGAGCATCTTGCCCAGATGGGCCGCGACAGAACTCGCACAGCATTTTGAGTGAGGTGCGGAGCGATCAAGACGCTCGAAAAGGCGTTGGTTGCGCATCATCCCTGGCCCCGATTCATTCTTTGTCGAGCTTGCCGACCAGGGATAAGGTGAAGTCCGCGCCCATGTATTTGAAGTGCGGTCGCACGCTTAGATTGACCCGATACCAGCCGGGCTCGCCTTCAACGTCACTGACAACGATACGGGCCGCGCGTAACGGCCGCCGGCCACGCACTTCGGCACTAGGGTTTTCCTGGTCTGCGACGTACTGGCGAATCCACTTGTTGAGCTCCAGCTCCAGGTCGGTGCGCTCCTTCCACGAGCCCAACTGCTCGCGTTGCAGGACCTTCAAGTAATGAGCCAGGCGGTTGACCACCATCATGTAGGGTAACTGAGTGCCAAGACGGTAATTCAGCTCGGCTTGCTTGCCCTCGGCACTGATGCCGAAGTGCTTGGGCTTCTGCACGGAACTGGCGGAAAAGAACGCGGCGTTGTCGCTGCCCTTGCGCATCGTCAGAGCAATGAAGCCCTCTTGCGCCAGCTCATATTCTCGACGGTCGGACACCAATACTTCGGTGGGAATCTTGGTCTCGATTTCGCCCATGCTGTGGAAGTGATGCAACGGCAGATCCTCCACCGCGCCGCCGCTTTGTGGGCCAATGATATTGGGGCACCAGCGGAACCGCGCAAAGCTGTCGGTCAGGCGCGTGGCAAACGCATAGGCGGTATTGCCCCACAGGTAGTGCTCGTGGCTGTTCACCACGTTTTCCCGATAAGCAAAGGTCTTGACCGGGCATTCGAGGGGATCGTAAGGCGTACGAAGCAAGAAGCGCGGGACGGTGAGCCCGATATAACGGGAATCCTCGCTCTCGCGAAAGCTCTGCCATTTGGCGAACTGCGGGCCTTCGAAATGATCCTTGAGATCCTTCAGGTCAGGCAGGCCGGTGAAGCTCTCAAGGCCGAAGAACCCCGGCCCGGCCGCGGCGATAAACGGCGCATGGGCCATGCAGGCCACACTGGACGCGTATTGCATCAGTTTCACATCGGGAGCGCTGGGCGCCAGGAAGTAATTGGCGATTATCGCGCCCACCGGCTGGCCACCAAACTGACCGTATTCAGCGCTGTAGATATGCTTGTAGAGCCCCGATTGCGTCACCTCAGGCGAATCTTCGAAGTCGTCGAGCAGGTCCTGGCGCGAAACGTTCAACAGTTCGATTTTGATGTTTTCGCGGAAATTGGTGCGGTCGACCAACAGTTGCAAGCCCCTCCACGCGGATTCCAGTGCCTGGAATTGCGGATGGTGCAGAATCTCGTCCATTTGCAGGCTGAGCTTTGTGTCGATCTCGGCAATCATTCGATCGACCAGGCGCTTCTTGACCGGTTCTGCGCTGTTCTGAGGCTTGATCAGTTCTTCGATGAAGGCCGATACCCCGCGCTTGGCGATGGCATAGGCTTCGTCGTCGGCGCTGAGTAATGTTTGGGCAATAATGTTGTCGAGGATGCTGTGTTCTTCGGTGGCGTTGACCGAGGTCTGTATCGCTTGGCTGTTCATGGCGTCAGTGTCCTTTTACTGAAAATGTCAGGCGGGTTGGCTGCTCAAGCCCAGTTCCGCCAATACCCGTGCGCGGGACTCGTCATCGGCCAGCGCCTGTTCGATGGCTTTACGAAAGCTCGGCGTGTTGCCCAGAGGTCCCTTGAGCGCCACCAATGCCTCACGTAGAGCCATGAGCTTCTGCAACTCCGGAATCTGCTCCACCAGATGGGCGGGGTTGAAATCCTTCATCGAATGGATGCGCACCTGAATCCCCAGCTCCTCGACATCCGCGTCGTCCTGAAGACGATTGGGGACGTTCAGCGCCAGGCTCAGCGCCTGGTTGGCCAAGACTTCGTCAAGGCTGTTTTTGTCGATCGCGATAGGCTTGCGATCTTCGAGCTTGCGCGCGTCTTCGCGCTGGGTGAAATCTCCCAGCACCAGCAGTTTCAACGGCAGTTCGACTTCTTCCTGGGCAGCGCCGATGGCAGGTTTGAAGGTGATGTTGATGCGTTCCTTGGGTGCAACCGAACCTTCTTTGGCCATGGTGTTTCTCCTTTTTTCGAGTGGCTCGAAAGCCTATTCAAGTACCGCTTCGAGATCGAAGAGGCACAGCCTGCGGTGGGTGTCTTCCTTGCGCTCGCGTACGGCATGGCTCTGTGGCAACAGGTCACAGCAGCGGTGCAACAGCTGCGTGACGTGGACAGCGAGTTCCGGCTCCCAGCGCTCCAGCCCCGTTCGTTGCAACTCGAGGTCCAGATGGTCGAGCTGGATCTTCGCCAACTCATGTTTGCCCGCCTGCACGCACAGCCGGGCCTGTGCCAGGCGCCAGTGAAAGCGCTCGCGGTCGCTGCGAGCTCCATGCAACCCCCGCTTGAGTTCATGCACGACGGCCTTGAGCCCATCTTTGCGCAGCCTGGGCTGCAGGGCCTGCAAGGCGACTTCCCAAGGCGCCTCCTCGACGGCCTCGCACGGCGCCTCGGGCGGCCGCAGGTGACGTAAAACCTGCGTGGCGATCCAGTCCCGTGTGCCCGCATCGGCAAATGGACTACCGTCGTGGAAGCGAAACTCAGGCAGGTTCGGCAGGCGCTGCAGCAGCAGGGCAAAATTCACTTCCAGTTCAGTCATGGCCAGCTCGGCCTGCAGGGCTTCCAGGCATTGCCAGACCATGTGTAAGCCGTCGAACCAGAACATCGCGCCGGCCAGACTGGCCTCAAGTTCCAGCAGCAGATCGGCGTAATGGCCTTGGGCAAAGCGTTCGTGATGGCGTTTGAGCTTGTCCGGTGCTGGGCCGCGCAGCGCGGTGATGCGCTCACTGTCGGCGTCCGGATAGCTGAGCAGGGAGAGCCACATCAGCGTGCGATTAAGGCGCAAGGCACGCAGGTCGGTAGCGTTCTGGCGCAACCACCAGGCGCAGAGCGGACGGGCCTGCTCCTGCAATGCTCGCAGCCACTTGTGCGCATCCTTCTCACTCTCCAGCACCGGCTCAGGCTTGATCAGTTGTGTCGTGGCCTGCTTCACCTGGGCTATCACGCCGGTCAATCCTGTGGCCGGCGGTTGGCTCTGCGCGGCGCGCTCCAACTGCTGGGTCAATTGCCTGCAAATCGGCAATAGCAAAGGCGCGTCCTCTTTCAGATGACGGCTCAACAGCTCATCCAGGCCCTCCAGCTCCTCAACGACCGCACGAAAAAGCGGCTGTTGGTCCTGGAGGGCCAAGTGGCGCGCGAGCAATGCCTCCAGGCGCAATACCAACCACTGAAACGCAGCGGCACGGGTGCGCGTTTTTCGGGGATACACCTCCGACCAATGGCACTCACAGAGAAGGCGCAATAATTTCAATCCGGCCAGCAAACCAGGAAAGGACTCACGCTGATGCAGCGCCCAGGCCAACCAGACAGCCACGCGAAGATCCTTGGATTGTTCCCTTAGCAGAACCTCGGCGGTTGCCACGACTTTCTGCCAGTCCGGCTGGCACGCACCATGTATGGATTGGGCCTTGCCCAGCTCGAATTCGAGGGTTTCATACTCAGTTGAAAACCGCACATCGCCGCCCGCAAAATTCGACTGCGAGCAGGGAGCTTGCGCAAGCTCCAAATAATAAGTACAAAACTTTCCTGAATAGACCATTTAGGACCATACGCAACTAAGCATTAGATTCAAGACAAGACAATAACAACTAGACCAACCTATCAACTTGCCATCCTGGCTTCGCCTTAACTTCCACGAAGTTCGCAAACCTTAGTCATGCCAAGACCATTGAGCAAGCAGCCACCCAATACTTAAGTCATTTCCTACAAGCCTCTGAATGAGGGGCCTGCGCAGCTTTTTGCGCAGTTGAATACTCACACCCTGTACAGCCAGGCCGTGGAAACCTAGATAATTAAAGGAAGATAATAGCGAGCAATTAAATGCGCACTTATGCGCACACATTCTCCAACTTATCTGCATTTCAAGGCGTTTTTTTAGATAAACACAGACGAAGATTCGGCGCAGAGCGTGGCCCTATTGGTCATCACAGTTTTCGGCACGTTTTTTGTTATAGGCATTTGACCAACCGGCAGCATTGCGGGTTGGAACTACCTCAATAACCAGGCAAGGAAACCCGTCATGCCAACACCCGCGTATCTTTCAATCACCGGTGTCAAACAAGGTTTGATTACGGCAGGCACGTTCACTCAGGACTCGGTAGGCAATATTTATCAGGAAGGCCACGAAGACCAGATCCTGGTACAAGCCTTCTCCCATCAGGTCATCATTCCCAGGGACCCGCAATCCGGTCAACCGACCGGTCAGCGGGTGCATAAACCGCTGATGATCAGCAAGGTCTTCGATAAATCATCGCCGCTGCTGTTCAGCGCGTTGACCAGCGGCGAAGAGGTCAAGTGTCGACTGGAATGGTTCCGTACCTCTTCGGCTGGTACCCAAGAACACTACTTCACCATTGAACTGGAGGGCGCGACCCTGGTGGATATCCAATCACGCATGCCCAACTGCCAGGACCCGGACAATGCGCATTTCACCCATCTGGAAGACGTGTATTTCACCTATCGCAAGATCGTGTGGACCCATGAGGTGTCAGGTACGTCGGGGTCGGATGACTGGCGCAGCCCGGTAGCGGGTTAAACCGAACCGCAGAAACGGCGGCCATGGACGGCGCCGTTTCTGTCGTCAGCTAGACCATCGCCAAGGGATGCTTGCGTTTGGGCGCGCCGAATACACGGTCGATGGCATCGAGGTCGTGCTCATCGAGCACCAGCGCGGCAGCGGCGGCATTGAGCCGCACATGCTCGGGCGTCACCGCCTTGGGAATGGCGATCACGCCGTCCTGGCGCAGTACCCAGGCCAACGCAACCTGGGCGGGAGCTACCTCGTGACGCAGGGCGATCTGCTTGAGCGTCGGACTCGACAGCAGTGCTCCGCCCTGGGCGATGGGGCAGTAGGCCATGAGCGGCAGATGATGTTGTTGCCACCAAGGCAGCAAATCGAATTCGATGCCCCGTTCCTCGATGTTATAGAGCACCTGATTCGTGGCACACGCCGGGGCTGCCAGTTCCTGCAGGTCCGCCACATCGAAGTTGGACACACCCCAGCGGCCAATCTTACCGGCCTCGCGCAGGCGTTCGAAGGCTTCTACGGTTTCTTCAAGGGGGTGCTGGCCACGCCAGTGCAACAAATACAGATCGATATAGTCAGTGCCCAACCGTTGGAGACTGGCTTCACAGGCACGGGGCATGCCCTTTTGGCTGGCATTATGCGGATAGACCTTGCTCACCAGAAACACTTGATCGCGCCGGCCGCGAATGGCCTCGCCGACCACCATTTCGGCGCCGCCCTCACCATACATTTCGGCGGTATCGATCAGGGTCATGCCCTCGTCGATCCCCAATTGCAATGCCGCGATTTCAGCGCGGCGATGGTTCGGGTCTTCGCCCATGCGCCAGGTGCCCTGGCCGATGACGGGAACGGGAACGCCCGCCAGATCGATACTGCGCATGACAACCTCCTGATGAGTTCTTGGGTTAACCGTGTGGCATTGACCGGACAAAAGGGTTCAATCGAAGTATGGTTGGGCCCTGCCCAATCGCCAGGAAGGATCTGCAATGCTGTTTGTCGTGATGCTCGGGGGCAAACACCCTCGCGCCAGGATCGAAGTTCATGATGTGGTATTCGCCGCGGCCGATACGCTGCAAGGCACTTACCCGCAACTGCGCGAGGCGTGGTTCGGCAGCGCCAAGGGCGTGCATATCGATTCGTGGATGGCGGTCGATGGCGTCGACGGTTGGAAAGTCGAACTCAGCCACCTGGCCCCCCACGCTGACGCCCATCGCCTGTATTTCATCAACCTCGGCGGTTACGAAGCCGAGAGTTTCGGCGAGGCCCACCATTATCTGCTGGTGGTTGCCCGCAACAAACAGGAAGCTAAAAGCCAAGGCAAGCAACAGATGCGCCGGCACTGGTCCCAGGCGCATACCGACGCTGTGCTGGACGTAGATGACTGCCTGCCCATCGACCTGGTGGATGGCCGCTACGTGCATCTGGTCCAGGGTGAGCACCTTCCGATCGTCAAGCGCAACGATTACATCGTTCTATAGTGAAACATCAGCCTGCCTGCGAAAGGCATGGCCCGCCGCCGTACCGCTCAGGCAATCCCTGGGAACTTTGCCGGGAAATAACCGCCTGAATCCGGTACGCTCACCCTTTTCATTCAAGGAGTTACTCTCATGGCCAAAGCCACCGCCCGCCACATTCTCGTGTCCACCGAAGACAAGTGCAACGAACTCAAGGCCCAAATCGAAGGCGGCGCTGACTTCGCAGAAATCGCCAAAGCCAACTCCAGCTGCCCTTCCAGCCGCGATGGCGGCAACCTGGGTTCGTTCGGTCCAGGCCAGATGGTTAAAGAATTCGACACCGTGGTATTCAGCGCTCCAGTCAACACCGTGCAAGGCCCGGTCAAGACTCAGTTCGGCTACCACCTGCTGGAAGTTACCAGCCGTCAGGACTGATTTGTCCTGCGCTGATGCGTGAAACAACGGCCCGCCATTCGGTGGGCCGTTGTGCATCTGATCACTGGCGACGCTGCCGCCGTTAGCGTACAAATCCCTATTCTTTTTATCCGGCGTTCAAGGCTGACAATGCGATTGGCTTTTTTCACACCTCTTATCAGTACTGCCCTGGCCTTTGTACTGGCGAGTACCGCCGTGATCGCGGCGCCACAAACGTACCTCACGGTGTACGGCGAACCGGCCAAGTACCCGGCCGGTTTCACCCATTTCGACTATGCCAACCCCAAAGCCCCCAAGGGCGGCAGCCTGCGGCGTTCGGCCATTGAGATCGGGCGCTTCGATCATGTGTTGCCGTATATCGATAAAGGCATCGGCGTGTCCCAGGTCGACGGCTGGCTCTACGCGCCGCTGGCCCAACGCTCACTGGACGAACCCTACACGGTGTACGGGCTGGTAGCCGAGAAGATGGAGCGCGCCGAGGATGGCCTGTCGCTGCGCTTTTACCTGAACCCCAAGGCCCGCTTCGCCGACGGTAAACCGATCACCGCCGAAGACGTACGCTACAGTTTCGATCTGTTGATGACCCAAGGCAGCCTGCGCTTTCGTACGCTGTTCGCCGACGTCAAGCACGTCGAAGTGGAAGGCGAACGCCAGGTACGCTTTGACTTCTCCAGCAATGAGAACCGTACCCTGCCCCTGGATATCGCCACCCTGCCGGTATTTCCGGAGCACTGGTGGAAGACCCGCGACTTTGCCAACGGCGGCGGCTACGAGGCGCCACTGGGCAGCGGCCCGTACAAAGTCAGCAAGATCGACTCAGGCAGCACCATCACCTTTACCCGCGACCCCGACTGGTGGGGCAAGGACCTGCCCGTCAGCCGTGGCCTCTACAACTTCGATCACCTGAGCCTGGAATACTTCGGCGACACCGAAGTGGCGCGCCAGGTATTGCGCGGCGGGGCCTATGACTTCAACCGCGAGTTTTCCGCCACCGGCTATTCCATCGGCTACAACGGCCCTGCCCTCGACGATGGCCGCCTGCAACGCGCGCATTTGGCCAAGGAAATGCCGCAACCGGCGCAAGGCTATGTGTTCAATGTGCAAAAGCCGATGTTTCAGGATCGCCGCGTGCGCCAGGCCCTGGCGATGCTGTGGGACTTCGAGTGGGCCAACCGGCAGATGATGCGCAACATGTACATCCGCCAGCAGAGCTTTTTCTCTAACAGCCCGCTGGCCGCCACCCAACTGCCAAGTCAGGAAGAGCTGGCCATTCTGGAACCGCTGCGCGGGCAAATACCCGCTGAGGTATTCACCCAAGTGTTCAAGGCGCCGGTCACCGATGGCAGCGGCATGATCCGCGACAAACAATTGCAGGCCCTGGCCCTGCTTGAGCAAGCCGGCTGGAAACCCGACGGCGACAAATTGGTGAACGCCCAGGGCGAGCCGCTGGAGTTCACCTTTCTTAACGCCCAGGCCGGCCTGGAACGCCTGCTGTTGCCCTACAAACGCAACCTGGCGCAGATCGGCATCACCCTCAATATCCGCCGCATCGATTCCTCCCAATATGTAAACCGCCTGATGAGCCGGGATTACGACATGATCGTCACCGGGTTCCCGGTCACCACTTCGCCGGGGATGGAGCTGTACAACTACTTCGGTTCCGCCGCCGCGTTCGATCCGGGCGCCAACAACTACATGGTGCTCAAGGACCCGGCCGTGGACAGCCTGATCAAGGGCCTGGTCAAGGCCAACACCCAGGCCGAGATGCTGACCTACGCCCATGCCCTGGACCGGGTGCTGCAATGGAACTACCTGTGGATCCCTAATTATTACCCGCCGGGTACGTCGGCGGCGTGGTGGAACCGCTTTGGCCGCCCTGCTATCGAGGCCAAGAACGACGAGGCCCTGGAAACCTGGTGGGAAATCAGCCCGACACCGCTGACGAATGAACAAATGAAAGCCGAACTGGAAAAACGCGGGGAGGCCCGCTGATGTTTGCCTATATCGTGCGGCGCCTGCTGCTGATCATCCCCACCCTGGTGATCATCCTGCTGGTGAATTTCGTGATTGTGCAGGCTGCCCCCGGCGGCCCGGTCGAACAAGCCATCGCCCATCTGCAAGGAATTGGCGGCGGTGGCGTCGGCGGCTCGTCCGCCGAAGGCATGGGCAGCGGCTCCCGCGCCAGTCGGGGTCTGGACCCGAAGCTGATCCAAGACATCGAAAAGCAATACGGCTTCGATAAGCCCGCGCCGGAGCGTCTGTGGCTGATGCTCAAAAGCTATGCCCAGCTGGACTTCGGTAACAGCTTCTTCCGTGGCAAAACCGTGATCGACCTGATCCTCGAAAAAATGCCCGTGACCATTTCCCTCGGGCTCTGGGCCACCCTGATCACTTACCTGGTGTCGATCCCCCTGGGCATTCGTAAGGCCGTGCGCCATGGCAGCAGCTTTGATGTCTGGAGCAGCACCGCCATTGTGATCGGCTATGCCATGCCGGCGTTCCTGTTCGCGATGTTCCTGATCGTGGTGTTCGCCGGCGGCACTTCCCTGAACTGGTTTCCGGTGCGCGGCCTGGTGTCGGAGAATTTCGAAGAGCTGAGCACCGTGGGCAAGGTGGCCGATTATTTCTGGCACCTGGTACTGCCGGTGACCTCCCTGGTGATCGGCGGGTTCGCCACCTTGACCATCCTGACCAAAAACTCATTCCTGAATGAAATCACGCGTCAGTACGTGGTCACCGCGCGCGCCAAGGGCTTGAGCGAGCGCCGCGTGCTGTACGGTCATGTATTCCGCAACGCCATGTTGCTGGTGATCTCGGGGATTCCCCAGGCGTTCATCAGTGTGTTCTTTGCCGGTTCGCTGCTGATCGAAGTGATCTTCTCCCTCGACGGCCTGGGGCGCATGAGCTACGAAGCCGCCGTCTCTCGGGACTACCCGGTGGTGTTCGGCTCGCTGTTTATCTTCACCTTGTTCGGGCTGCTGATAAAACTGATCGGCGACCTCTGCTACACCCTGGTGGACCCGCGTATCGACTTCGCCGCGAGGAACGCCTGATGCTCAATCTGTCTCCGGTGGCCCGCCGACGTTTCGAGCGGTTCAAGAAAAACCGTCGCGGCTGGTGGTCGCTGTGGCTGTTTATCGGCCTGTTTACCCTGACCCTGGGCGGCGAGTTGATCGCCAACGACAAACCCTGGGTGCTGAGCTACAAGAACGAGCTGTATTTCCCGGTGTTCAAGCGCTACACCGAGCAACAGTTCGGCGGGCAGTTGCCGTTCCAGGCCGACTACCGCAGCGATTACGTACAAAAGCTGATCCAGCAGGACGGCGGTTGGATGTTGTTCCCGCCGATCCCGTTCAGCGACGATACCCCCAACTACGAACTGACCCGCCCTGCCCCCAGCCCGCCCTCGGCGGTGAACTGGCTGGGCACCGACGATCAGTCGCGGGATGTGCTGGCACGGGTGATCTTCGGCGCGCGGGTGTCGATTCTGTTTGCCCTGGCGCTCACCGCGATCAGCGCGGCCATCGGCATCGCGGCTGGCGCGTTGCAGGGTTACTACGGCGGCTGGGTGGACTTGATCGGACAGCGCGTGCTTGAAGTGTGGTCCGGTTTGCCGGTGTTGTACCTGCTGATCATTCTGTCGGGGTTCGTGGAGCCGAATTTCTGGTGGCTGCTGGGGATCATGGCGCTGTTTTCCTGGCTGGCGCTGGTGGACGTGGTGCGCGCCGAGTTCCTGCGCGGGCGCAACCTGGAATACGTCAAGGCCGCAAGGGCCCTGGGCCTGGGGGACGGCAAGATCATTGGCCGGCACATCCTGCCCAACGCCATGACTGCGACCTTGAGCTACCTGCCGTTCATTTTGACCGGGGCAATTTCCACCTTGAGCGCCCTGGACTTCCTCGGTTTCGGCATGCCGGCGGGCAGTGCGTCCCTCGGTGAATTGATCGCCCAGGGCAAACAGAACCTGCAGGCGCCGTGGCTGGGCCTGACCGCGTTTTTCACCTTGGCGCTGATCCTGTCGCTGCTGGTCTTTATCGGCGAGGCGTTGCGTGACGCCTTCGACCCACGCTCATGAGTGATTGCAAATGAACCTGATCGAGATCCGCGACCTGTGCGTCGCCTTCAACGGCCAGACCGTGGTACACAACTTGAGCCTGGATGTGCGCCCCGGCGAATGCCTGGCACTGGTGGGTGAGTCGGGCTCGGGTAAATCGGTGACCGCCCATTCGATCCTGCAACTGTTGCCCGAAGCCGGCACTGCCACCACCGGCTCGGTGAAATATCGCGGCAAGGAGCTGGTGGGCGCCCCGGCGGCGACCTTGCAGAAACTGCGCGGCAACCGTATCGCCATGATCTTCCAGGAGCCGATGACCTCCCTCAACCCGCTGCACAGCATCGAAAAGCAGATCGGTGAAACCCTGTTGCTGCACAAAGGCCTGGGCGGCAAAGCGGCGCAGGCGCGTATCTTGGAACTGCTCGACATGGTCGGCATCCAGAAACCGAGGGAACGCCTCAAGGCCTATCCCCACCAATTGTCCGGCGGCCAACGCCAACGGGTGATGATCGCCATGGCCTTGGCGTGCGAGCCGGAACTGCTGATCGCCGATGAGCCGACCACCGCGCTGGATGTGACCGTGCAGCGCAAGATCCTGCTACTGCTCAAATCCTTGCAACAACGCTTGGGCATGTCGCTGCTGCTGATCAGCCATGACCTCAACCTGGTACGCAGCATCGCCCAGCGGGTGTGCGTGATGCACGCCGGCGAGATCGTCGAGCAGGCCGAATGCCAGGCTCTGTTCAGCGCGCCGCAGCATCCTTACAGCCGCCTGCTGCTGGATGCCGAACCGGCGGGCGATGCACTGTGCAGCGAGGAACGCGAGACGGTGTTGCAAGTGGAGGACCTGAGCGTGCAGTTCCGTCTCGGTGGTGGGCTATTTCAACGCAAGACCTACCTGCGCGCCGTGGACGGTATCAGTCTCAGCGTGCAACGTGGCAAGACCCTGGGCATCGTCGGTGAATCCGGCTCGGGTAAATCCACCCTCGGCCAGGCGATCCTGCGCCTGCTGGACTCCCACGGCAGCATCCGCTTCCAGGGCCAGGCGCTCGATACCCTCAACCATCACCAGATGCGACCATGGCGCAAGCAGATGCAGGTGGTGTTCCAGGACCCTTATGGCAGCCTCAGCCCGCGCATGTCGGTGCAGCAGATCATCAGCGAAGGCCTGGAGGTGCACGCTCCGTGCAGCCTGGCCGAGCGCGAAGCGCAGGTGATCCAGGTGCTCAAGGACGTGGGCCTGGACCCCGCCAGTCGGCATCGTTACCCCCACGAGTTTTCCGGCGGCCAGCGCCAGCGCATCGCCATCGCCCGCGCGCTGGTGCTCAAGCCGGCGCTGATGCTGCTGGACGAACCCACCTCCGCCCTTGACCGCACCGTACAAAAGCAAGTGGTGGCGCTGCTGCGTGAACTGCAGGAAAAATACGGCCTGACGTACCTGTTTATCAGCCATGACCTGGCCGTGGTGCGGGCCATGGCCCACGACATGATCGTGATCAAGGAGGGCAAAGTGGTGGAGCGCGGCGCCAGCCACGATGTATTCGAGTCGCCGCAACACCCCTACACCAAGGAACTGATGGCAGCGGCGCATATTCCGCTGTAGGACGTTATGGAACTTCACTCACCCTTTTGCTGACGGCATGGGCATGAACCTCACCGATAACCTCACCGATTACCAACAGGTACGCGGCCTGGCCATCCAGTCGCTGTTCGAAATCATCGAGCAGTCCAGCGAAGGCACGGTGATCGTCGACCGCGACGCCAATATCGTGTGGATGAACGAGCGCTACGCCAAGCGCTTCGGCCTGAACAGCGCGGATGAGGCCATCGGCCAACCCTGCGAGCGGGTGATTTCCAACAGCCTGCTGCGCCAGGTGGTGCGCACCGACCGGCCGATCCTGCTGGATATCCAGGACACTCCCAAAGGCCCGCTGGTGGTGATGCGCCTGCCGATTCACAACGATGCCGGGGCGGTGATCGGTGCCATCGGCTTCGCGCTGTTCGATGAGCTGCGCAACCTGTCGCCATTGATCGAGCGCTACATGAGCATGCAGCAGGAACTGGCCTCCACCCGCTCGTTGCTGCGCTCACGCCAGAGCAAGTACACCTTCGCGCACTTTATCGGTACCAGCGCCGCGAGCCTGGAAGTCAAACGCCGGGCGCGGCGCAGCGCCAAGACTGAGTCGCCAGTGTTGCTACTGGGGGAAACCGGCACCGGCAAGGAGTTGCTGGCCCAGGCCATTCATGGCGCGTCGTCACGGGCACACAAGGCATTTGTGAGCATCAACAGCGCGGCGATCCCCCACGATTTGCTCGAAGCCGAGTTCTTCGGCACCGCGCCCGGCGCGTTTACCGGCGCCGACCGCAAGGGCCGCCCCGGCAAGTTCCAGATCGCCCAGGGCGGCACGCTGTTTCTCGACGAAATCGGCGACATGCCCCTGCCGCTGCAAAGCAAACTGCTACGGGTGTTGCAGGAAAAGGAGTTCGAACCGGTCGGCTCCAACGAGATGCTACACAGCGACGTACGGGTGATTGCGGCCACGTCGATGGACCTTGAGGCGGCGATCAAACGTGGCGAGTTTCGCGCGGACCTGTATTACCGCCTGAATGTGCTGCCGATCCAGGTCCCGCCCCTGCGCGAACGCTTGGAAGATATTCCGGCGCTTAGCGAGGCGATCCTCGAAGAACTGCGCAGCCATCACGAACTGGACCGCGAAGCCCTGGACTTATTGGCCCAGCATGCCTGGCCGGGGAATATCCGTGAGTTGCGCAACGTACTGGAGCGCGCGGCGCTGTTAAGTGATGACTTGATATTGAACGCCCAGGAAGTCCGTGCGGCCATTGGCACCTTCAGCCCGGTGGCACGTAGCACTGCCGTGGCGGCGGAGGAAGGTGAAAGCTACAACGCGGCGCGGGAGCGGTTTGACCGGCAGGTGATTGTGGCGGCGCTCAAGGCTTGTGATGGGAATGTGGTGGAGGCGGCTAAGCGGTTGGGGCTGGGGCGGTCGACGTTGTACAAGAAAATGGTCGCGCTAGGTATCACCTGATCTCAAATAAGAGACTTAATTCTTAATAAATAGACAATCACTGTGGGAGGGGGCTTGCCCCCGATAGCATTGGTTAAGGCACTCTATTTCGGGCTGATACACCGCAATCGGGGGCAAGCCCCCTCCCACACTTGATCCGCACCTGTCTCCAGATTGAGACATTAGCCGAATCCAATTGAAAAATATTCATATATTTCAACAAGTTAAGTAATTGGCACGCATCTCGCTATAGCCCTTTCCCACCGCGTCACCACAAAAATAACAATCCTATCTGGAGACACACCATGAGTGTGATCATTGCCCTGGCAGCCCTCGCGCTGCTGATGCTGGCTGCCTACCGTGGCTATAGCGTTATCTTGTTCGCCCCCATCGCCGCGCTAGGCGCGGTGCTGCTGACCGACCCCTCCGCCGTCGCCCCTGCCTTTACAGGGGTGTTCATGGAAAAAATGGTCGGCTTTATCAAACTGTATTTCCCGGTGTTCCTGCTCGGTGCGGTGTTCGGCAAGCTGATCGAACTGTCGGGGTTTTCCCGTTCGATCGTGGCCGCGGCGATCCGTTTGCTCGGCACGCGCCAGGCGATGCTGGTGATCGTGCTGGTCTGCGCTTTGCTCACCTACGGCGGCGTCTCGCTGTTTGTGGTGGTGTTCGCGGTGTACCCGTTTGCGGCGGAGATGTTCCGCCAGAGCAATATCCCCAAGCGCCTGATCCCGGCGACCATCGCCCTCGGCGCGTTTTCGTTCACCATGGACGCCCTGCCCGGCACGCCGCAGATCCAGAACATCATCCCCAGCACCTTTTTCAACACCACCGCCTGGGCGGCGCCGTGGCTGGGGCTGATCGGCACGATTTTCGTGTTCTGCGCCGGCATGCTTTACCTGGCGCGCCAGCGCAACAAGGCCCAGCGCGCCGGTGAAGGCTACGGCACCGAACTGCGCAACGAGCCGGAAACCGCCGAGAACCTGACGTTGCCCAACCCGTGGATCGCGCTGTCGCCGCTGATCCTGGTGGGGGTGATGAACCTGCTGTTCACCCACTGGATCCCGCAGTGGTACGGCAAGACCCACAGCCTTAGCCTGCCGGGCATGAGCGCGCCGGTGACCACCGAAATCGCCAAGCTCACGGCAATCTGGGCGGTGCAGGCGGCGTTGCTGGTGGGGATTATCGTGGTGCTGGTGTTCGGCTTCTCGGCGATCAAGAGCAAACTCGCCGAAGGCAGCAAAAGCGCGGTCAGCGGTGCATTGCTGGCGGCGATGAACACCGCGTCGGAATACGGCTTCGGTGCGGTCATCGCTTCGTTGCCGGGCTTTCTGGTACTGGCGGACTGGCTTAAGGGCATCCCCAACCCGTTGGTCAACGAGGCGATCACTGTGACGTTGCTGGCGGGTATCACCGGTTCCGCCTCGGGCGGCATGAGCATCGCCCTGGCGGCGATGTCCGAGAGTTTTATCGCGGCGGCCCACGCGGCCAATATCCCCCTTGAAGTGCTGCACCGGGTCGCGGCCATGGCCAGCGGCGGCATGGACACCCTGCCCCACAACGGCGCGGTGATCACCCTGCTGGCGGTCACCGGCCTGACCCACCGCGAAGCCTACAAGGACATTTTCGGCATCACGATGATCAAGACCCTTGCGGTGTTCGTGGTGATCGGTACTTTCTATGCCACTGGCATTGTGTGAGGTGAACATGACGACATTGAACGGCAAGACCGCCTTGGTCACCGGTTCCACCAGCGGCATCGGCCTGGGCATTGCACTGAGCCTGGCCAAGGCCGGCGCCAACCTGATCCTCAACGGCTTCGGCGACGCCAGTGCGGTAATCGCCCAAGTGCAAGCCTATGGCGGCCAGGTCGGCCACCATCCGGCGGACGTCAGCGACCCGGCGCAGATCGCCGACATGTTTGCCTATGCCGAGCGTGAGTTCGGCGGTGTGGACATACTGGTGAACAACGCCGGCATCCAGCATGTGGCGGCGGTAGAAGACTTCCCGGCCGAGCGCTGGGACGCCATCATCGCGATCAACCTGTCGTCGGTGTTCCACAGCACGCGCTTGGGTCTGCCGGGCATGAAGGCCAAGGGTTGGGGGCGTATCGTCAATATCGCCTCGGTGCATGGCCAGGTCGGTTCGATGGGCAAGGCAGCTTATGTGGCGGCCAAGCATGGCGTGATCGGCCTGACCAAAGTGGTGGGCCTGGAGACCGCCACCAGCAACGTGACCTGCAACGCGATCTGCCCCGGCTGGGTGCTGACGCCGCTGGTGCAGAAACAGATCGACGATCGCATCGCCCAGGGCGTGGACCCGCAGCAGGCGCAGCACGATCTGCTGGCGGAGAAACAACCGTCGCTGGAATTCGTGACCCCGTCGCAACTGGGCGAGCTGGTGCTGTTCTTATGCAGCGAGGCCGGCGCCCAGGTGCGTGGCGCGGCGTGGAATATCGATGGTGGCTGGCTGGCCCAATAGATCAAACACAGTGAAACGCTGGTGTTTGCAAGACGTGCATAAGAACAAGAGACCCTGCTGATGTCCGAGATCCTCTGGCAACCCTCCCCGGAACGCATCCGTACGACGCGCATGGACCAGTTCCGGCGCTTTATCAATGATCGCCACGCCCTGCAGCTTAGCGACTACCCGGCCCTGCACCAGTGGAGCATCGACCAGCGCGCCGAGTTCTGGCAGGCCATCGTGGCGTTCTTCGATGTGCAGTTTCGCAGCCCGCCCAGCGCCGTACTGATCGAAGGGGATGCTATGCCCAGCGCTCAGTGGTTCCCCGGCGCGACCCTGAACTTTGCCGAGCATTTGCTGCGTCGCCGCGACCATCACCCGGCCGTGATCGCCATCGGCGAAGACGGCCAGCGCGAACAACTGACCTACGCCGAACTCGCCGCTCATGTCGCCGGCCTGCAAAACAGCCTGCGAGCGGCGGGCGTTGGTCTGGGTGACCGGGTCGCGGCGTGCATGCCCAACACCTGGCAGACCCTGGTGGGTATGCTCGCCACTACCAGCCTTGGCGCGATCTGGTCGTGCTCCTCGCCGGATTTCGGCACCCAAGGCGTGATCGACCGCTTCGGCCAGATCGAACCCAAGGTGCTGATCACCTGCGCCGGTTATCGGTATGCCGGCAAAATCATCGATCAAAGCGCCAAGCTCAATGAAATCCTCGATCGCTTGCCGTCCCTGGAACAGTTGATCGTGGTGCCGTACGCACGGCCCGAGGCACGGGTCGAGGACTATCACACCCAGGCCCGCGTCACCCTGTGGCAGGACGCCTACCAACCCGGCGGCGAACCGGCGTTTGTCGCAGTGCCGTTCGATCATCCGCTGTACATCCTGTATTCCAGCGGCACCACCGGGGTGCCCAAGTGCATCATCCATGGCACCGGCGGTGTGTTGCTCACCCATCTGAAGGAACATGGCCTGCATGCCGACCTGTCCCGCGACGATTGCCTGTTCTACTACACCACCTGCGGCTGGATGATGTGGAACTGGCTAGTCTCGGTGCTGGCCCTGGGCGCCACGGCGGTGCTGTATGACGGCTCGCCGTTTCATCCGGGGCCCGAGCGCTTGATCGACCTGATCGATGCCGAACGTATCAGCGTGTTCGGCACCAGCCCCAAGTTCCTCGCCACCCTGGAAAAGGCCGGGCTGCAACCGCGTCTGAGCCATGACCTGAGCAGCCTCAAGGGCTTGATCTCCACCGGCTCGCCGTTGTCGCCCCAGAGCTACGACTACGTCTACCGCGAGATCAAGGCCGAGCTGTGCCTGTCGTCGATGTCCGGCGGCACCGATATCGTCTCCTGTTTTGTGATCGGCAACCCGGTGCTGCCGGTGCGCCGTGGCGAAATGCAATGCAAGAGCCTGGCGATGGCCATCGAGGTGTGGGACGAGAAGGCCCAGCCGTTGATCGGCGAAAAAGGGGAACTGGTGTGTACCCGTCACTTCCCGGCCATGCCCATCGGCCTATGGAACGACCACGACGGGCAGAAGCTGCGCGCGTCGTATTTCGCTCAGTTTCCCGGCGTGTGGGCCCAGGGCGACTACGCCGAGGAGCGCGCCAATGGCAGCCTGCTGATCCATGGGCGCTCGGACGCGGTGCTCAACCCCGGCGGCGTGCGCATCGGCACCGCCGAGATCTATCGCCAAGTGGAGAAGGTGCCCCAGGTGCTAGAGAGCCTGGCCATCGGCCAACGCTGGCAGGACGATGTGCGGGTGGTGCTGTTTGTGCGTCTGGACGATGGCGTCGAGCTGGATGACGCGCTGCAACAGCAGATCCGCCAGGTGATCCGCGCCAACACCACGCCACGCCATGTGCCGGCGAAGATCCTCGCCGTCCATGACATTCCGCGCACCATCAGCGGCAAGATCGTCGAACTGGCGGTACGCAATGTGGTGCACGGCGAACCGGTGAAGAACACCGATGCCCTGGCCAACCCCCAAGCACTGGAGGCTTTTCGCGACCGTCCCGAACTGGCGTGAAGATGAAAGGTTTCAGCCGTGAGCAGCTGATTTGCAAGACAAAACGCCAATGCGTGCTATTTTTCCCGGGTAGTCACCCAGGGCCGACTCACGGGATAATGGGTGTTTTCATCTTTCAAGGCGTTACGCTCAGGGCTTTTTCATGAATGGAACATCCACCGGTAGCGAAGCCGCTGCATTGATCGCGCGGCTGGACTGGGCACACAGCCCGCTCGGTGAGGCCAATGACTGGCCGCAAAGCCTGCGCACAGCGGTCGACATCGTGATCAACTCTCCGATGCCGATGCTCCTGTTGTGGGGCCACCAACTTATTCAGTTGTATAACGATGGCTTCGCCCGACTGGCGGGCAACAAGCACCCCGGCGCCATGGGCCAGCCGGCACACCAGGCTTGGCCGGAACTGGAGAGCTTCACCGCACCGATCTACAACGCCGTGCTGGAGGGGCAGGTGCGCACCTTCAGCGAGCAGCGCTTTGTGCTGCAGCGCAACCAGCGCGATACCGAGATCTGGCTGGACCTCACCTACAGCCCCATCCGCGACGAAAGCGGCGAGGTCGCTGGCATCCTGGTCACCGCCATCGAAACCAACGAGCGGCGCAGCAAAGCCCTGGAGCTGCAACAGCGCTCCGAGGCCAGCCTCAAGGCCCAACACAACAGCGAGGAACGCCTGCAACTGGCCCTGGCCGCCACCGACGCGGTGGGCACCTGGGATTGGGACATCGGCGAAGACCATTTCATCGCCGACGCCCACTTCGCCTACCTGCACGGCGTCGATCCGGCGGACGCCGGCCTGTTGCCCATCAGCGATTACCTGCAAGGCGTACACCCCGAAGACCGTGGCACGGTGACGCGCAGTATCAAGTATTGCATCACCAACGGTACCGAATACGCCGAGGAATACCGCCTGTTGCAGCCCGATGGCGAGGTGCGCTGGGTGTTCGCCCGCGGCCGCTGCTACAAGGATCAACAGGGCCGCCCGGCGCGCTTCCTTGGCGCGGCGCTGGACCTGACCGAACGCAAGCACACCGAACAGGCCCTACGCCAGAGCCAGACCGAGTTGCAGCTGATCATCAACGCCATGCCAGTGCTGATCGGTTATGTGGACCACGACGAGCGCTTTCGCCTGAACAACAGCGCGTATCTGGAGTGGTACGGCAAGACGCCCGAGGAACTGTACGGAAAAACCATCCGCGAAGTGCTCGGCGAGGAGGTGTACGCCGGGCGCGCGGACAAAATCGCCGCCGCGCTCAAGGGCAAGGCCTGTAGCTTCCTCACCGTTACGCCGCACCGCGATGGGCGGCCGCGGCACGCACTGATGAAGTACCTGCCACGCTTCAGCAACGACGGTTCGGTCAATGGTTTCTACATCTTTGTGATCGACGAGACCGAACGCAAACTCACCGAGGAGGCCTTGCGCCACCTCAACGAAAACCTCGAAGAACGGGTGGCCCAGCGCACCCAGGCCCTGGCCGAGGCCAACCAGCGCCTGCAAAACGAAATGTACGAACGTGAACGTGCCGAAGACGCCCTGCGCCATGCGCAAAAAATGGAAGCGGTGGGCCAGCTCACCGGTGGCATCGCCCACGACTTCAACAATATGCTCACCGGCATTATCGGCAGTCTGGACCTGATGCAGCGCTATATCGCCGCCGGGCGCAGCGATGAAATCGGCCGTTTTACCGACGCCGCCGTGGCCTCCGCCCATCGCGCCGCCGCCCTCACCCACCGGCTGCTGGCGTTCTCGCGCCGCCAGTCGCTGGACCGCCGCCCGCTGGACCCGAACCAATTGGTGGCATCCCTGGAAGACCTGTTTCGCCGTACCAAGGGTGCGCACATCACCCTCAAAGTGAAGCTGGGCCAGGACATCTGGCCGGTCAACACCGACGCCAGCCAGTTGGAAAACGCCCTGCTCAACCTGGTGATCAATGCCCGTGATGCCATGCCCGATGGCGGCGAGCTACTGATCGAAACCGCCAACAGCTACCTGGACGGCACCGACATCACCACCCTCGAACCGGTCAAGGCCGGCGATTACGTGATGCTCGGGGTGTGCGACAACGGCACCGGCATGGCGCCGAAAATACTCGCCAAGGCGTTCGACCCGTTCTTCACCACCAAACCCATCGGCCAGGGCACCGGCCTGGGGCTGTCGATGATCTACGGCTTTGCCCAACAGTCCGGCGGCCATGTGACCATCCAGAGCGCGCCGGGCCAGGGCACCTGTGTGCGCCTGTACCTGCCGCGCCTGCACGGCACGTCCCTGGAAAGCAGCCTGCCGGCCAGCCTCGGTGAAGCGCCGGTGGCTTTGGCGGGCGAAGCGGTGGTGGTGGTCGAGGATGACCTGGCGGTGCGCATGCTGGTGGTGAACCTGCTGGACGAATTGGGCTACACCGCGCACCAGGCGGCGGACGCCCGGACCGCCTTGCCGTTGCTGGAATCGGACCTGCGTGTGGACCTGCTGGTGACCGACGTCGGCCTGCCGGGCATGAACGGCCGGCAACTGGCGGAAATCGCCCGCCAGCACCGTCCGGGCCTCAAGGTGCTGTTTATGACCGGCTACGCCGAAACGGCTGCCGAGCGCCAAGGGTTTCTGGAGGATGGCATGGACATGGTGGCCAAGCCGTTTTCCATCGACCTGCTGGCCACCAAAATCCGCGGCATGATCGGCGTCGACGAAGGACTTCAGGCATAATCGCGCGCCGTCGCACACCTGGTAGAGATCAATGAAAGCCCAAGCCCGTCATATCCTGGTGAAAACCAGCGAAGAAGCCGAACAACTCAAGCAGCGCATTGCCAAGGGCGAAGCCTTTGATGTGCTGGCCAAGAAGTACTCCACCTGCCCGTCGGGCAAACGTGGCGGCGATTTGGGCGAGATCCGGCCGGGGCAGATGGTGGGGGCGATCGACGCAGTGATTTTCAAGAAACCGCTGCGGGTGGTGCATGGGCCGATCAAGAGCAAGTTCGGGTATCACTTGGTGCAGGTGTTTTATCGCGATTGAGGGATGCCTTTAGGGTCCTATCGGGGGCAAGCCCTCTCCCACATATATCTGGAGCAATGCAATCGACTGTGGGGGCTTGCCCCCGATCCGCCGAAGGCGCCCATTCACCCCAGGGGAATCAATGCCCCCGGCACCTGAATCACCCGACTGGCCAGACGATGTCCAGCCAATGCCGCCGCCTCGGGTGAACCACCCTGGAGCCGGCTGGCCAGATACGCCGCGCTGAACGAGTCCCCCGCCGCCGTGGTATCCACCACCTTATCGACCTTTAACGCCGGTACAGAAAACCGCTCGCCGTTGCAGCGGATCAGGCACGCATCTGCGCCACGCTTGAGCACCACCTCGGCGATGGCTGGATAGGCCGCGAACACCTGCTCGGCGTCCTCATAACCAAACAATGCGCGCTCGTCGTCTTCGGTGAGCAAGGCGATGTCCACTTCGGCCAGCACTGCGTGGTACGCCGCGCGGGCCGCTTCCACGCGGGGCCACAGGCGTGGGCGATAGTTGTTGTCGAACACTACCCGGCCACCACGGCGGCGGGTTTCGATCAGGGCTTGCAGCAGGCGCGCGCGGCCGATTTCGCCCAGGACAGCCAGGGTGATACCGCTGAAATACACCATGTCGTAGCCCGGCAGCGCCGCCAGAACGGGCTCGGCGGCAGGCGTGGTAAAGCAGTCGCGCACGGCGGCTTCGTTGCGCCAATACAGAAATTTGCGCTCGCCTTGGGCGTCGGTCTGGATGCAATACAAACCCGGCAAACGCCCCGGCAAGCGTTGCACCAGGCCCAGACCGAGACCTTCGTCGGCCCATTGCTGGCACATCGCATCGCTGAAGCTGTCATCGCCCAGGGCGGTAACGTAGTCGACGCCGCCACCAGCGCCCAGCTCACGGCGCAGGTACACCGCGGTGTTGAGGGTGTCGCCGCCGAAGCTCTGGTGCAGGCTGCCGTCGGCGCGGTGTTGCAGTTCGATCATGCATTCGCCGATCAGGGCGATGCGTGGGGTTGTGTTCATGCCTGAGTCTCTGGTGTGGCTGAGGGCCCTATCGGGGGCAAGCCCCCTCCCACATTGGAACGCATATGGTGGGGGCTGCGCGGGTTAGAAGCAGGTGTGCAAGGATTCGATCACTTGCAATTGCTCATCCACCAGGCAGCCGACGTGCCATTTGTCGAAGGTCAGGCACGGGTGCGAGGTGCCGAAGGAAATGATGTCGCCGATGCGCAGCTCCACGCCCGGCGCCACGGTCATAAAGGCGTGCTGATCCATGACGGCGGTGACGACGCAGGCGCTCACGTCATCGCCTTCAGCCGGCAGCACACCGGCCTTGTAGCGATTGAGCGGCACCGGCAGGCCGGCATCGTAGGCCACGTCACGCTTGCCCAGGGCGATCACCGCAAACCCCGGCTCCGGCAGGGATTGCACGTGGGCCCAGACTTCCAAGGCTGGGCGCAGGCCCTCGTTGAGATCGCTGCGTCGGTCGAGCACGCAGCATTGCGCGTCTTTGTAGATGCCGTGGTCGTGGGCCACGTAGCTGCCGGGGCGCAATACGCTGAGAAAACGCCCGGCGGCGTTCTGCGCTTCGAACGACTCGGCAATCAGGTCGTACCAGGCCGACCCCGAGGCGGTGACGATGGGCTTGGCCAGATCGAACGCGCCGCTGTCTTGCAGCTCCATCGCCAGGCGCACCAGGCTCGCGGCGAAATCGCGAATGCCGCGGATGGCGTGTTCGCCGTGGATCACTCCTTCGTAGCCTTCGATGCCCGTCAGCGCCAGGGCCGGCTGGGCCTTGATCGCCCGGGCCAGGTCGCGCACTTCCTGCTCGCTACGGCACCCGCAACGGCCGCCGACCACGCCGTATTCGATCATCACGTTCAGGCGCAGGCCGCGGGCAGCGAAAAACAACCCGAGGTCGGCGACGTTATCCGGGTGATCGACCATGCAATGAAAATCGAAATCCTGATCGGCCAACAGGTCAGCGATCAGCGCCATATTCGGCGCGCCCACCAACTGGTTGGCCATCAATACGCGGCGCACGCCACCGGCATAAGCAGCACGGGTCTGCACCGCGCTGGCCAGGGTAATGCCCCACGCGCCCTGTTCGATCTGCCGTTTGAACAGCGCCGGCATCATGCTGGTCTTGCCATGGGGCGCCAGCTCGGCGCCGCTGTTGCTGACAAACGTCTGCATCCAGCGAATGTTGTGTTCCAGGGCGTCACGGTGCAGCACCAGGGCCGGCAGGCTGACGTCGCGGACCAAGTGGGCGCCGATGGCGGCAGCGCCTTTTTCGACGGCGTTGAGGGCAGGCATAAGAGGTTCCTATTCGTTGATGCGACGGGCCAGGTTGTTGGCGCTGTCGATCAGCACCCGGCGATAGTCGCTGTAGTTGTTGAGGGCGTCGGCCCGGGGCGCGACGATGCACAGGGTCGCGATGCTGACCCCTTGGGCATCCCGCACCGGGGCGGCGAAGCAATGGGTGAAGGTGTCGGCCACGCTGTCGAACGAGAAAAAACCGTCGAGGCTGGCTTGACGAATCTGCGCCAGGAAAGTCTCCAGCGGCAGGCGCTGGCCGTCCGGCAGGATGAAATCTTCGGGGTCGATCAGGTCGACAATCTGCTGATCGCTCAAGTGCCCCAGTAGCAGACGCCCGGAGGCGGTCCAGGGGATGGGCGCGTTTTCGCCGATATCCGAGGAAATACGGAAATGCCGCTCACCTTCGCGCATCAGCGCCACGGTGTATTTGCGCCCGTTGAGCAGGCACATCTGGGCGGTTTCGTGGGTCTGGCTGACGATTTCCTGCAAGGCATGGTCGGCCTCGCGGGTCAGGTCGAAATGGCGCAGGTGGGCCTGACCGAGAAAGTACAGTTGGCGGCCGAGGTAGACGTGGCCGTCCTTGCCCACCGTTTCCAGGATGCGCCGTTCCAATAACGAAGCGACCAGTTCATAGACCGTGGACTTGGGGCTGCCGATGCCGCTGGCTATATCGTTCGGGCGCAGCGGTTGGCCGATTTCCTTGAGAAAATCGAGGATATCGAACGCTCGGTCCAGACCTTTGGCGCGGCGTTTGATGGTGTCTTCGGTCATGATGGTTTTCGGTCCGGTCGAATGTGGGGGGAGCCACTCCCTCCCACATGGGTTCTGTATGGAAGTCGAAGCATTTAGCCTTTTTTCTTGTAGGCCACGCAATCGATCTCGACCTTGCAATCGACCATCATGTTGGCCTGCACACAGGCCCGCGCCGGGGCGTGTTCCGGGGTGAAGTATTCGCCGAAGACTTTGTTGAAACTCCAGAAGTCCCGCGGGTCTTCCAGCCATACGCCGACCCGTACGACGTCTTTTAATTCATAGCCGGCCTCTTCCAGAATCGCCACAACGTTGCGCAGGGTCTGGTGGGTTTGCTCGACAATGCCGCCGGTGATGATTTCGCCATCCACTGCCGGCACCTGGCCTGACACGTATAACCATCCATCCGCCTCCACGGCACGCGCGAAAGGCCGAGGCTGGCCACCGCCGGCAGTGCTGCCGGCTCCGTAACGAGTGATGCTCATAACAATGTGCTCCTGATTAAAAACGAATGTTCTTCAAAAATTCCGCCAGGCGCGGCGATTGTGGACGCTCGAAGATGTCCTTCGACGAACCCTGCTCCTCAATACGCCCCTGGTTCATAAACACGATCTGGTCGGACACTTCATAGGCAAAACGCATTTCATGGGTGACCAGCAACATGGTCATGCCCTCTTCCGCCAGGCCCTTGATCACACTGAGCACTTCGCCCACCAGTTCCGGGTCGAGGGCTGAGGTGACTTCGTCGAACAGCATCAGGCTGGGGTTCATCGCAATCGCACGGGCAATCGCCACACGCTGTTGCTGGCCGCCGGACAACTGGCCGGGGAAGTGATTGCGCCGCTCTAAAAGTCCTACACGCTCCAGCCATTTTTCCGCGAGAGCAACGGCTTGGTCCTTAGGTATTTTCTTAACTTTCAATAAGCCCAAGGTAACGTTCTGCAACGCGGTCAAATGCGGGAACAGGTTGAACTGCTGGAACGCCATGCCGGTCATCGCCCGGTGCTGGGCAATCACACGCTCCGGGTGACGCACGCGCTTGCCGCCGACGTCGCTGTAGCCGATCGACTCGCCGTCCAGGGTGATCTGGCCGCCCTGGAACTCCTCCAGCAAATTGACACACCGCAGCAGCGTGGTCTTGCCCGAACCGCTGGAGCCGATCAAGGTCACCACATTACCGCGCTGCATCGACAGGTCGACGCCCTTGAGCACTTCTACCTCGCCGTACTGTTTGCGCAGGCCGCGAATATTCAGCAGCGGTTCGGTTGTGTGAGATTGGTTCATGGCAAGGCCACCCGCTTTTCAATGTAGCGCCCGAATAACTCGATGGCGTAGTTGATGACAAAGAACAAAAACCCGGCGAACAGGTAGAACTCCAGGGTCATGAAGGTGCGCGCGATCACCTGCTGAGTGCTCAGTAGCAATTCGGCCACGCCGATCACCGACAGCAAGGTCGAGGCTTTGACGATTTCCGTGGAGGAATTGACCCAGGTCGGTAGGATCTGACGCAATGCCTGAGGTAACAGCACGTAGCCCAGGGACTGTCGGAACGTCAGACCGATCGCCTTGCCCGCTTCCAGTTGCCCACGGGGAATGGCTTGCAGTGCGCCGCGTACGATTTCCGACACATGGGAGCCACAGAACAACGTCAGCCCGACCGCGCCGGCCTGGAATGCGCTGATCTGCCAGCCGAGCGCCGGCAGCATGTAGAAGCACGCCAGCACCAGCACGAACACCGGCGTGCCACGGATCAGGTCGACATACAGGCGAAACGGTGCACGCATCCAGAACTTGCCATAGGTCAGTATCAACCCGGCGACGATACCGATCAGCGTGCCGAAAAGAATGGCCAGCGCCGACACATAAACACTGGCCTGAAACCCCGCCCACAGGGTGTCTCGGGCGATCCACAACTCGTGCAGCCAGCTGGGAGATTCGTACATGGGGAACCCTCCTTAACGACGGATCGCCAGACGTTGTTCCAGGTAACGGAGCAACAGGGCAATGAGGTAACAGGCGGCCACGTAGAGCGCGGTCGTGACCAGCCAGGTTTCAATCACCCGGTAGCTTTCGACGTTGATCTTGCGGGCGTAATAGGTCAGTTCCGGTACGGCGATCGCGGCGGCCAGGGAGGTGTCCTTGAACAGCGAGATAAAATTGTTCGACAGCGCCGGCAGCACGTTGCGCAGCATCACGGGCACGGTGATATAGGCGCGGATGCGCCACTCGCCCAGGCCGATGGCCAGGCCGGCTTCGCGCAAGCCCTTGGGAATATTCAACAGCCCGGCACGGAACACTTCGGTCAGATACGCCCCGGCGTAAAGCGACAAGGTGATGATGAACGAAGGGATTTTATCCAGACGAATGCCCAGGCTGGGCAAGGCAAAGTAGATCAACAGGATCAACACCAGAATCGGTGTATTACGCACCACCGTCACGTATACCGACGCCAGGATGCGCAAGGCGCGGTGCCTGGACAGCATGGCAAACGCCATCAGCAGGCCGATCACGCAGCCGATGGCGATCGACAGCAATGCCAGTTGCAGACCCAACCCGAGCCCCGCCAGCAAGGTGTCGAAATCGCGCCAGACGGCGGCAAAGTTCAACTGATAATTCATGGTCAACGCTACCTGAGAGGGGCGCCGGTGGCGGCGCCCCGGTTTTCAAACGTCACTTGAACTCGACAGGGAAGCCAATCGCCGGCTCCGGCAGGTCCACGCCGAACCATTGCTTGAAGGAGGCTTTGTAGGTGGGGAATTCCACACCGGTCATGGCTTCATGCAGTGCCGTATTGACGAAGTTCAGCCAGTCCTGATCGCCGCGTTTGACCGCGCAGGCATAGGTCTGCGGACTCCAAGCGTAGGCCGGGCTGCGGTAGCGGCCGGGGTTTTGCACCATCAAGTATTTGACCGAAGATTGGTCGGTGGCGGCGGCATCGGCGCGCCCGGAGTTCACGGCCTGGTACATCAGGTCAACGCTGTCGTATTGATCGACCTTGGCCTTGGGCAGCGCCTGGTGCACCAACTCTTCGGCGTACACGTTCTGCAGCACGGCGACGGTAACGCCATCGCCAGCGGCCTGCAGGTCGTCGATTTCCTTGTACTTGCTGTTGTTCGGCAGCAGCAGGCCCACACCTTCACGGTAGTAAGGCAAGGTAAACGCCACCTGTTGCGCGCGGCTGGCGGTCACGGTGATGAACTGGCAACTCATGTCGACCTTGTCGGTCAGCAGGTTGGGAATCCGTGCGTCGGAAGATTGCACCACGAACTCGACCTTGCTCGGATCATTGAACAGACCTTTGGCCACGATGCGACCGATATCAATATCGAACCCTTGCAACTTGCCATCCGCTCCCTGGAAGTGCCACGGCGCATTGGTACTGCCTGTACCCACGATCAGATGCCCACGTTTGAGCACATCATCGAGCTTGCTGTCCGCTGCCTGCACAACGCTGGCGACGGAAGCCGATGCGGCGAAGAGAAAAACACACGCTTTGAACACGGAAGGTCGGTGATGCATGACAAGCACTCCAGAGGTTGTGTATTCCGCTATACCGGAACTTAGTATGTAACAACGGAATAGACAGCAGAAAGTGTGCCATAGGCGAAGGCGAAAACATACGCTGAAGGGAAATACCATGCAGATCAGCAACATAGCTCTGCAGCGTTATGCGGCGATGAGCCAGCATTTGCAGCTGGAGTGCTACCCGGGGCCCCAGGTTGGGTGAGAACGCCTCAATTGAGGGCGTTGCTGGGCGTGGAAAAATGGGCCTGGGGGGCTAGGCTGTGAAGGGGGTGGGGCTGCTTAGGATGAGGGAGTGGTAATGAAGGTAAGGATTATAGGTCTGGTGGTTTTTGCGTTGGTGGCCGGGAATGCGTTGGGCAGCGAGGATCGTCGCGCGTGCAAGGAAGAGTTGGCCAGACTCAAGGAGTCTTTCGATGCCAATTACACCAGTCAGAACCATCACGATTATCGTCGCGCCAAAGCCTCTCGCGATAACGAGGAATACAGGAAGTGCGCCAACCAGGCACGCAAGGCGCGGGAACGCGCGGAACGGGAGGCTGACCTGTAAAGGTTGACAGTAGACGCGGGAGCGGGCCCGGCTTAGCGTTGGCGAAAACCAGCTCTGTCCAAGAGGTTCACGCCATGGGGTACGCCACCGCAACTATTGCCAATGCCCAGGAATATCAACGGATATTGAACACCAAGCGTCCGGTATTCATTCTATTTGTCTCTGAGCATTGCCCAGCCTGCGTTAAGGCCGGGCCGCTGTTTGACCGAATTGCCCGACAGTACCCGCGCGTGCGCAGCCTCGTGGTGGATTGCGCGAAGACGCCAAGGCACCCTGATGTAACAGGCACCCCGACGTTGCTGATCTATATGCGCGGTACCTTGATGGAGAAACTCAAGGGCTTCGGGCCCGAGCCCCAGCAACTCAGCGTCGTGCGCAGGACCTTTAAACACTACTCACGCCGCAAGGTTGCAAAACCACTTGCGTCACCCGCCGCTCTTCTACCGCCACCACCGTCAAACGCCACCCTTCATGCTCCAGGCAGTCGCCCACCACGGGTAGACGATCGAGCAGGCTCATCACCAGTCCCGCCAAGGTTTGGTAATCCTCGGTAGCGACCGCGTTGAAGCCGATGCGCTGGCGAACCTGGTGGAGGTTCAGCGCGCCATTGGCGCGAAAGCCTGCGCCTTCCTCGACAATATCCGGCCCTTCAATTTCGCTGGCGTCCGGCAGTTCGCCAGCGATGGACTCAAGAATGTCGGTCATGCTCAGCACCCCCATAAAATCGCCGAATTCGTTGATCACAAAGGCGATATGGGTCGACTGCTGGCGCATTTGCTCCAGCGCGTTGAGGATCGAAAAACTGTCCAACAGGTTGATCGCCCGGCGCGCCAAGTGCTCCAGGTTCGGCTCGTTACCGGCCAGGTATTCCTTGAGCAATTCCTTTTTGTGTACGAAGCCTAAGGGCTCATCAACGGCACCGTTGCGGATTAACGGCAGCCGCGAGTAGGACGAATGCATCAGTTTCAGGCGAATCGTATCGAGATCGTCCGCCAGGTCGATAAAGTCGACCTTCGCCCTCGGCGTCATCAAGCTGCGGATCGGTCGCTCGGCCAGTTGCAGCACGCCGCTGATCATCACCCGCTCACGGCGGTCAAACAGCGGGCCTTGCGCTGCATCGGGCTCGCCCAGCAGATCGACCACCTCTTCACCCACCTCTTCCACCGCCAGGCTGCGTCCGCCCAACAGGCGCATGACCGCATGGGCAGTGCGCTCACGCACCGGCAGCACGCCTTGGGCCGACTTCTTGCGACGGGCACGGGCAACCTGGTTGAACACCTCGATCAAAATCGAGAAACCGATGGCCGCATACAGGTAGCCCTTCGGAATATGGAAGCCCAGGCCTTCGGCGGTCAGGGCAAAGCCGATCATCATCAGGAAGCCCAGACACAGCATGATCACCGTAGGGTGAGCGTTGACGAAGCGAGTCAACGGCTTGCTCGCGACAATCATCAACCCGATGGAAATGATCACCGCGATCATCATCACCGCCAGTTCGTCCACCATGCCCACGGCGGTAATCACCGCGTCCAGGGAGAACACCGCATCGAGCACGACGATCTGCGCCACTATCGGCCAGAACAGTGCGTATGCCGCGGTACCCGAACGTTGCGCCACGTGACCCTCAAGGCGTTCATGCAATTCCATGGTGGCCTTGAACAGCAGGAACACGCCGCCGAACAGCATGATCAAGTCACGGCCCGAGAAGCTCTTGTCGAACACCTCGAACAGCGGCTGGGTCAGCGTCACCAGCCAGGAAATACTCGCCAGCAGGCCCAGGCGCATCAGCAAGGCCAGGGACAAACCGATCAACCGCGCTCGATCACGCTGCTCCGGCGGCAGCTTATCCGCCAAAATCGCAATAAACACCAGGTTGTCGATACCCAGTACCAGTTCCAGCACAATCAAAGTCAACAAGCCGAGCCAGGCCGTTGGATCCGCTAACCATTCCATTTATAAAGTCTCTTGGTTGAATTCAGAATGCCGGACACGGCAACGCGCGGTCGTAGGACCGGCACAAGATCAGCAATCGAAAAACGGGATGTTTCAGCGGGAACGGCAGCAATAAACGTCTTGGGGAAAGACGACTGGGGGGCTCCGAGAGGGTATTCATGCAAGTCCTGCAATGAGAAAAGGACTTAAATCCTACATTCGAAACATGAATTTCCCACAACGCAAAACCATTACAAAATCTGTATCCGAGGTGTAAACCCTGTGAGAGGCGGGCTTACCCCGATGGCCGCTCTTCAAGTTCGCATAGGTTGATTGATACACCGCTATCGGGGCATAGGCATCTACTTGCCCTTCGATGAAAACAAAACCTGAAAAAATGCGTCCTTTGGGGTGAGCAGGCTTGCCCTGCGCTTGGCTGCAACGCCGCCCCCGGGCCAAGCGCCTCGGTGTGCCATATAAACCCTATTTTTTGGAGAGGGCTGCTTCGCAGCCCAGCGCAGGGCAAGCCTGCTCACCACGGCGTTTTGCATCAGCCTTTAGATACTTACGGCTATCGGGAGCAAGCCACCGCTCCCACATTGGTGTTACCAGAAGCGCTGCTGAGTCAACCGGCTCCACCACGTCAACAACACGCGGTCCACCGAACCACTGGCCGCCAGGCCAACGCGTTCCTGCAAGCTCTTGCGCTCGGCATAGTGCAGGTGAAATACCTCGGCCGTCTTGGCCTTGGTCGCCAGGTATTCATCGCTGGTCTGCAACTCATCAACCAACTGTTTATCCAGCGCGGCCACACCCAACCACACCTCACCGGTCGCCACTTCGTCGATGGCCAACTGCGGGCGATAACGCGAAACAAAGTTCTTGAACAGTTGATGGGTGATGTCCAGGTCTTCCTGGAATTTCTCCCGGCCCTTCTCGGTATTTTCGCCAAACACCGTGAGGGTGCGCTTGTACTCGCCGGCGGTGAGCACTTCGAAGTCGATATCGTGCTTTTTCAGCAGGCGGTTGACGTTGGGCAACTGCGCCACCACACCGATGGAACCCAGGATGGCAAAGGGCGCGCTGATGATCTTCTCGCCAATGCACGCCATCATGTAGCCGCCGCTGGCTGCCACCTTATCGATGCACACGGTCAACGGCACGCCGGCCTGGCGGATACGCGCCAGTTGCGACGAAGCCAGGCCATAGCTGTGCACCATGCCGCCGCCGCTTTCCAGGCGCAGCACCACCTCATCCTTGGGCGTGGCCAGGCTGAGCAATGCGGTGATTTCATGGCGCAGACTCTCGGTGGCCGAGGCCTTGATGTCGCCGTCAAAGTCCAGCACGAATACCCGTGGCTTGGCCTCGGCTTTCTGTTTGCCCTTCTTCTTTTCGGCCTTGCCCTCGGATTTTCGCAGGGCCTTGAGCTGATCCTTGTCGAGCAGGGTCGACTCCAGGCGCTCACGCAGCTCCTTGTAAAAATCGTTGAGCTTGCTGACCTGCAATTGGCCGGCGGACTTGCGCCGCCCCTTGCTGCGCAGCGCCGCGAAGCTGATCAGCACCACCAGAATGGCGACCACCAGGGTGACGGTTTTAGCTAGAAAACTTGCGTACTCGGCAAGAAACTCCATAAGACACCTATGAGGCTCGAAAGCCGCAGTCTACGGGGATTGTCGCCACCGTGTCTAACACTGTTAACCCGGCCAATATCCTACAAAAATAGCGACAAAGTCCTACTTGCGTAGTTCGATTCCCACATCATTTTCAGACCCGAAGCCCAGCAAATACGAGAGAAAACGATTTTAAACTCGGCGTTGAACACACCCACACAGGAGCGACGCCGATGCGCCCCCAGCACCTCGATACCCGCGCCTGGCTGCTCATGGCGCTGTGCATTGCATCGAGCGCCAGCCTCCCTGGCGTGGCAGCCTCCGCACAGCTCAACCCGGTCGACCTGCGCGCGCAGGAGTTCGAGCGTCGAACCCGCGAGCAACTGGAACGCGAACAGCGCCTGCGCCTGCTTGAGCGTGAGGCCACCGTGCAATCGGAGCCCGCCGCCCCGCTCCCGCAATCGTCCGCCACCGAACCGTGCTGGCAGATACGCGGCCTGCGCCTGACGGGCAATACCCTGCTCGAGCCGGCGCGCCTGCGCACGGTGCTGCAATCCCACCTCAGCGCGTGCATGGGCGCGTCGCCTATCAACCAATTGTTGGCGGCACTGACCGCGCTGTACGTCGAGGCCGGCTATATCACCAGTCGCCCCTACCTGAAACAGCCTCCCGAAGATGGCCAGCGCCTCGACATCGTCATCGAAGAAGGCTACCTCGAAAGCATCGAACTGGCGGATCCGGACCTACCGGTGTCGTTGCGCGGCGCGTTCCCCGACATGCTGGGCCGGCCGCTGCAACTGCGCGAGCTGGAACAGGGCCTCGATCAGTTGAACCGCCTGCGCTCAGTCGATCTGACGGTGGATGTACTCCCCGGCCAGCAACCTGGGGCCTCGCACCTGTTGCTGCGCCCGCGCTCCACTGCGCCGCGCCTGAGCAGCAGCGCGAGCTACAACAACCGTGGCACCGAGGCGACAGGAAGGCACACGGCGCTACTCCATCTGGCGTACGACAGCCCGCTGAGCCTGAATGACTTCATCAGTGTCAGCGCCAGTACCTCCCTGGGCGACAGCCACCGCTACAGTCGTTCCCAGGGTATCTACTACACCTTGCCCTACGGTTTCTGGACCCTGGCCTTGAGCGCCAGCCAGGCCCACTACCGTTATGGCATCGCCCTGCCCAGCCAGACCGTCAGCGCCAACGGCCAGGCCCATCAATACGGCATCGGCCTCAACCGCCTGCTGTGGCGTGATCAGCACACGTTGCTCAATGGCAACCTGCGCCTGAGCACAAAACGCTCGCAAAGCTACATCGCCGATACCTACCTGGCGATCCAGAGCCCGAGCCTGACGGTGGCCGAGGCCAGTCTCAACCTGTTGACGCTGGCGGACGGCATCTGGAACGCCAATGTCAGCTATGCCCAGGGCCTCGACGGCTTGGGCGCCGACCGCGACAGCCGGCATGAATCCCGGGACTTGCCCCGCGCGCAATTTCATAAATACCGCGTCGACATCGATTACACGCGGCACAACCCTACCGCCGACGGTGTGTGGAACAGCCAACTCGCACTGCAATACAGCCCCGACCCACTGCCGAGCCTGGAACAGTTGCTGATCACCGACCATTACGCGGTACGCGGCTTCCGCCTCGCTGCGCTGGCCGCCGCCAACGGCGCGGTGTGGCGCAACACCTTGAGCCTGCGCCGACACCTGCTGGGCCAGTTGCAGATCAGCCCGCGCGTGGGGGTGGACCTGGGCTGGAGCCAGTACCTCAAAGGCGCCGATATCCAGCGTGTAGGCGGGGCCAGCGTTGGCCTGGCCTTGAACCACCGCACCTGGCAAGTGGACGTGGATTACCAGCGCGGGCTGTTCGGCCCCGCGCTACCGATCAAGGAACGAGGTTTCTGGCTGATGGAGTTAAGCCTGCACTTATAACGCCTCCCCCAATAACAACAAGAAGGTCAAGCCATGACTAGTCATTGCCGTTTTCCATCGGTTCATCTCAAACCCTCCCATTCCCTGCGTTGGGTGATCTGCAGCCTGCTGTCGATTCACTATGGCCATCAGGCGTTCGCCGCCGATGTGGTGCCGGTGAGCGGCAATGCCCAGCGCTTCACCGTGAAGGATGTACCGGTATTGAACATCGTCGCGCCCAACCAGGCTGGGGTTTCCCACAATCGATTCGTGGACTACAACGTGCAAAGCGCAGGTCTGGTATTGAACAATGCGGTGGCGGCGGGACGCTCGAAACTGGCCGGGCAGTTACCCGCCAATCCGCAGTTCAGCGGCCGGGCGGCCGGCTTGATCCTCAACGAAGTGACCAGCCGCAAGGCCTCCCATATCAACGGCCCGCAGGAAGTGTTCGGGCGCGCGGCCGACTACGTGCTGGCCAACCCCAACGGCATCACAGTCAACGGCGCCAGCTTTATCAATACACCGCGCGCCAGCTTTGTAGTGGGCAGCCCGGAACTGGAGGACGGCAAGCTCAAGCGCCTCACCACCTTCAACGGTGCCAATCCCCTCAACGTGGGCGAGCGAGGCGTGAGCAACAGCGCCGGCGCCCTCGACCTGATCGCTCCACGCATCAGCACCCACGGTACGCTCACCGCACGGGACGATCTCAACGTCTTGATCGGGCAGAATCGCCTGCGCTACGCCGAGGCCGTCATCGAAAGCAGCGGCCGGGCAAGCGCCCGGGCGGTCGACGCGCAGCTGTTGGGCGCCATGCAGGCCGGACGCATCAACATTATCAGCACCGCCGACGGCGCCGGGGTCAAGATCGCCGCGCCGCTGACAGCGCGCGGCAATCTCAAGGTGACGTCGGCCGGCAACCTGTCCATCTCCGGCAACCCTGAGCCGGTGCGCACCCGCATCAGCAGCACCAACGGCGACGTCGCCCTCGCCGCCCACAACGATCTGACACTGTCGGCAGTTGAGGTGCAGGGTCGTGCCATCGACGCCAGCGCCGGACGCCATCTGCGCCTTGAGGCCAAAACCCGCAAAAGCCAGAGCCAACAGCAAGAGTCCTGGAAAAAGAAGGTGTTGTTCATCACTACCGAAACCTACGACAAGACCACCACCCAGATCGACGTCGAACACGTCGGCACCCAGCTCAAGGCACGCACCGATCTGACGCTCAAGGCCGGTGGCGATCTGCAATTGTCGGCCTCCAGCGCCAGCGCCGGTCGCAACCTGCACGCCACGGCCGGCAGAGACCTGCGCCTTAGCGCTTTGAACGACTCCCAGACCACCCGCGAAACCCTCAACCACCGCAAGGGCCTATGGCGTGGGGATTACGACACCTCGCGCACCACCGAAACCGCCCGCGCCAGCAGCCTGTCAAGCAACGCGGCGATGAGCGTACGCAGCGGCAAGAACCTGACGGTGCTGGGCAGCCAGGTTCAGAGTCAGGGGGACCTGACGATCGAGTCCGGCAAACAGGTCAATGTCGGCGTCACGCGCGCCGCCCAGCAACGCACGCAGAACAACTACGAAGGCGACCTGCTCTCCGGCGCCGTGTTCGGCAAAAACGACAAGGACAACCGCAGCGAAGACCAGTCCATCGGCAGCCGCGTCAGTGCCCAGGGCACCTTGCGGGTCACCTCCGACGATGTGCTGATTACCGGCAGCCAGGTGCTGGGGCAGCAGGACGCGGTATTGATCAGCAACAGCGGCTCGCTGACGATCGACGGCAGCCAAAGCCTGGTGCACTCGGAAAAGTCGCGCTCCGACAGCAAACTGTTCGGCCTATTCAAGGACCAGACTGACGAGCGGAAAAACGCCAGCAACCTGGTGCGCAGCCAGGTGAAGTCCCAGAGCAACCTGCGCCTGCAAAGCGCCAGTGATCTGAATGTGATCGGCGCGGATGTCGAAGCAAAGGCCGAGTTGAAACTGACCGCCGCGGGCGATATCAACTTGCTAGCGGGCACGAGCCGCGACACCACGGTCACGCAGACCACCCGCAACGGGTTCACCTCTTCCGCCACCGAGACCAAACAAGCGGCGCCCGGCATCAAGGGCTCGAAACAATTTCAAGCCGGGGTCGGCTATAGCCAGGAGCACAACACCACCACCCAGGACAGCCTCACCCATGAAGGCAGCCAACTCAAAGGCGCCACGGTGGACATCACTGCCGAAAATACCGTGCGGGTCAAAGCCTCGGACGTGAGCAGTACCCAGGGCGATTTGAACATCGCCGGCCACGCCATCGAACTGCTCAGCGAAGCCGACACGACCACGCGCGTCAGTGAAACCGATACCTTCGGCCTTGGCCACTTTGTCACCGGCGGCATGGATCGAGCCGGCGGCGGTTACAAGGTCGGCCAGGAAGAGGTGATGACAAGCAGCGCCTCCACCACCGTCAAATCGAGCCATCTGAGCAGCGCCGGCGATCTGAATCTGGTTGCCGACAAGGGCCAGGGCACGCTGTTGACCGAGGCCGCGCAGGTCAAGGCTGACAAAAACCTCACCCTCAGCGCCGGCAGCGTGGAGAACCGCGCGGTCTCCAACAGCACCGTCGAAACCGAGCAGGTCAAGGGCTGGACCGCCAGTATCGGCAGCAACATCGAATACAAAGACCTCACCCGCCCGGTGCAGAAACTGGTCGAAGGGGTGGATCAGAGCAAGTTCTATCAACCCTCGGTGCTCGATGCGATTGAACCACCCAACCTGGGCGTCGACCTGGCCGTCAATGTGCTGAACACCCGCGCCGAGAGCGGAGGCACCACAGCGGTGGTCAGCACCTTCGAAGGTGCCACCGTCAACGTGCAGGTTGAGGGTGCATTGACCGATACCGGCACACGCTACACGGCCACCGAGGGAGGCGTGTCGATCAAGGCCAACAGCCATACCTTCAACGCAGCCGAGAACAGCAGTTGGCAACAGGACAACGGCACCGACACCGACGTTTCGTTAAGGCTGTACACCACCACCGGCCGCGACCTGAATGCGCGGGTTCTGGGCGTGGGCGGCAGTTTCGACCTGGGTAACACCACCCGTACCGCAGTGCCAGGCAGCATCGAGGGCAAACGCGGCATCAGTGTGCAGCTGGGCAGCGACGGCCGCTATGAAGGCAGCCGCTTCGACGCGGGACGCGGTGATTTGAAGATTCAGGCCGCCGGTTCGCTGACCTTCAACCAAGCCCGCGACTGGCAGGGTTCCGGCGAAGGCACCTTGAGCGGTTTCGGCTGGGTTGAACTGGGCAGCAGCCCAGGCACCAGCAAGAAAGCCAACGCGGGCTTCCAGTTGGATAAATCCGACTTGAGCGTCGAAGACTCCCAAGGCCGCGGTGCCGATTTGATCGCCGACGGCGTGATCGAAATCGACGCCGGGCAGGACCTGACCGTGCACGGCGCCAAGGTCGGCACGTCCAACAGCGGCGATATTCGCCTCACCGCCGGAAACCGCTTTGAGTTCCTGGCCGGGGTCGATACCCACACGGCCAATGGCGACGGGATCGGCGGCGGGGCTCGCGTCAGTGCCAAAGCGACCCAGGCTGACACATCCAGCAGCAAGAGCGGCAGCGCCGGTGCCCAGTTCAGCCTGGCTGACATCGACGAAGACAGCGTGTTGCAGCGCGGTGGCACGCTCGATAGCGCGGGCACCGTGCGTATCCAGGCCGATCATGTGCGCCTGCAAGGAGTGCAGGGCCAGGCCCAGGCGTTTGAGCTGGCGGCCACCGGCGGCGACTTAGTGCTGGAGTCTGCGGTCTCCAATGAGCACCGCAACAACCGCACTATCGCCGGCGGCCTGGGTGTGAGCGGCACCCGCAGTGCGGACCCGGCCAATAACGGTTCCGGCCTGTACGCGCGCGCCAAGGGCGGCGTGGACCAACTCAGCAGTCAGACCCACGACAATACCCGCCTGCGGGCCGATCGCATTCAACTCGACAGCCGCGGCGACACGCAGTTGCTGGGGGCTACCGTCACGGCGCGCGAAGTCAGCGGCACAGTCGACGGCGACTTGGTGGTGCAGAGCCGTCAGGATCAGGTGGAGGGCTTGAAGGTGCAGGTCGACGCGCAATTGACCACGGAAAAGAACCCGGCGGGCGCGGTCGATAAGCTCAGCGTGGCCGGCGGGCCGTGGTCGGGCAAGCTCAAGACCGCCGGAAAGAACCTTTACGAAAAAACGGCAGACAAGGCGCGCACGCTCAAGGACAAGCTGAACAGCAAGGTCGGTGGCTCGCCCGCGACCCAGGCCGGTACTGGCGCGGCCACGGGGTCGTCCACGTTGAAGAACCTGCTGTTTCAAAATCCGGCCTACCGCGACACCACACCCACACTGCTGGGGGACTTCAGCTGGTTCAGCAATAACACGGTCGCCGAGGCGTCCGGCATCAACGGCGGCGACGGGGTAACGCTGCATGTGGGCGGCGCAGTCGACCTGACCGGCGCGCGCATCGCCTCCAGCCATGGCCGCGTGGCACTGGGCGAGGCGAAGATTACTGGCCGCGACATTCAAGGCCGCGACACCCGCACGGATTTCTCGCTCAACGCCTCGACCTCGCCCCAGCAACTGGGCACAGCGCTCTACGCAGCGTTCAACAACCCCCGTGACCCGCAAAGCCAGCGCGATGAGCATTTCAACCTGGGCCTGTTGCGTACCGGCGGCCACGACCAAGGCCAACACCTGGTCAGCGGAGTCGATCAATAAGCGCGTTAAAAACATCCAGGCCCCTGTGCACAGGGGCCTTGCTCAGTTGCTCCAACACGCTTTTAAAACAAGCGTATGTTTTTCCATTGACAGCTCCCCGGCATCCTCATAACCTCGCCAGACTTTCAACGTACCGGGTGAACGGACGTGGGCAGCATCTATTTGATTCGACATGGCCAGGCCTCCTTCGGTGCAGACGACTATGACGTGCTGTCCCCCATCGGCGTGGAACAAGCGCAAGTGCTCGGTCGCCACCTGGCGGACATGGGCCTGGTGTTCGACCGCTGCATAGCCGGCGACCTGCGCCGCCAGCAGCACACCGCCACTGCTGCGTTCGATCAATACCGCACCCTCGGCCTGCCGACTCCCACCCTGGAAACCGACAGCGCCTTCAACGAATTCGATGCCGACGCCATCATCCGCGCCCTGCTCCCCGACCTGCTCGACAGCGAGCCCAATGCTTTGGACATCCTGCGCAATGCCGCGCAAAACCGCGGCGAGTTCCAACGCATCTTCGCCCTGATCATCGAACGCTGGCTGGCCGGCACCTACGACCCACCAGGGCTGGAAAGCTGGCTGGGGTTTGTCGAGCGCGTCCAAGGCGGCCTGCAGCGTCTGCTGGAAGCAGCCGAAAACACCCACAAAATCGCCGTGTTCACCTCCGGCGGCACCATCACCGCCCTGCTCCACCTGATTACCCGCATCCCTGCCGTCCAAGCCTTCGAGCTGAACTGGCAGATTGTGAACACCTCGCTCAACCAGCTGAAATTCCGCGGTCGCGAGGTGGCCCTGGCTTCCTTCAACAGCCATACCCACTTGCAACTGTTGAAGGCGCCGCAGCTCATCACCTTCCGATGAACCGCGGCCAACCGTGACCCCAAGGTCACTGGACTCCACCCTTAAGGATCGAAACCATGACTGACGTAGCCAAAGCTGTAGAAGCAATGAAAGCCAAATTCAACCCAAGCGCTGCCGAAGGCTTGGACCTGGTGTTCGGTTTCCGCATCGACGACACCAAGAACTTCTCCCTGGTGGTCAAAGACAAGACCTGCGAACTCAAAGAAGGCGAGAACCCAGACGCCCAAGTCACCCTGGTGATGGACAGCGACACGCTGGAAGGCATCGTCGACGGCACCACCGACGGCATGCAGGCGTTCATGGGCGGCAAGCTGCGCACCGAAGGCGACATGATGCTGGCGATGAAGCTGAGCGAACTGTTTCCGGCCTGATAAGTCGATGCTCAAAGAATCCCGCCACCCGGCGGGATTTTTCGTTCAACCTGGCGGCCTCCGACTAACCGGATATCGGCCTTATTCCCCTCAAGCCTTCGGCGCAACACTTAATAACAACGCCACCAATGCACTCCACCCGGTTTGGTGTGACGCGCCCAGGCCGCGGCCGGTTTCGCCATGGAAATATTCGTGAAACAACACCAGCTCACGGCTGAGGGGATCAGCCTCCAACTGCGCATACCCCGCCATCGACGGGCGTGACCCGTTTTCATCCAATAGAAACAAGCGAGTCAACCGCTGGCTGAGGCCGTCGGCCACTTCTCCCAGTGACGCCAGATAACCGCTGCCCGCCGGGTACTCCACCGAGAAGTGATCGGCGTAATAACGCTCGAATTCGCGCAGCGACTCGATCAGCATGTAGTTGATGGGCATCCACAACGGCCCGCGCCAATTGGAATTACCACCGTACAGCCGCGAGTCGGACTCACCTGGCTGGTAACGCGCGCACAACGTATCGCCATTTATCTTCAGTGCCAGGGGTTGGTCCGCGAACGCCTTGGATAATGAGCGCACGCCAAACGTTGAGAGAAACTCGTCGTCAGCCAGCATGCGCCGCAGCAGATCCTTGGTGCGTTCGCCACGCAGCAGCGCCAGCAACAGGCGATTGCCCTGTCCCGGCTCGTTCCAGCGCGATACCAGTGCGGCCAAATCGGGCCGGTGGTGCATAAACCCCAGCAGGCGCTCGCGTAGCCCAGGCAAACCTTCATGCTCGCGTTGCTCCAGCACCAGCACGGCAAACAGCGGCATCAGGCCGACGATGGAGCGCAGGCGTACCGGTTCGTTCTGGCCGTCGGGGCGACGCAGCACATCGTAGAAGAACAGGTCCTGCTCATCCCATAGGCCTTCCTCGCTATCGTCGACCCGGTTGATGGCACCGGCGATATACAAGAAATGCTCGAAAAATTTCACTGCAATATCCACATACACGGGATTGCGCTTGGCCAACTCCAGAGCGATACGCATCAAATCCAGCGCATAGGCCGCCACCCACGCCGTGCCGTCGGCCTGATCGAGCTGATAGCCTGGCGGCATCGCAGCCGAGCGATCGAACAGGGCGATGTTATCCAGGCCCAGGAAGCCGCCCTGGAACAGATTGCGCCCCTCAGCGTCCTTGCGGTTGACCCACCAGGAAAAATTCAACAGCAGCTTGTGGAAAATCCGTTCAAGAAAGTCCAAATCACCGATACCGGTCAGCGCCTTGTCCTGCTGATACACGCGCCAACTGGCCCACCCATGGACCGGCGGGTTGGCATCGTCGAAACGCCATTCGTATGCCGGCAATTGGCCGTTGGGATGCATAAAGCGATCTTTGACCAGCAGTAACAACTGGTGCTTGGCATACCCCGGATCAATCAACGCCATGGCAACGGCCTGGAACCCTTGGTCCCAGGAGGCATACCAGGGGTATTCCCAAGTGTCGGGCATGGTCAGGATGTCGAAATTGGACAGGTGCCGCCAATGGCTATTGCGCAGGTGCAAGCGCTCGGGTGGCGGTGCAGGTTGGGTGGGATCGCCGTCGAGCCATTGGTTGACGTCGAAGTAGTACAGCTGTTTGGACCAAAGCAGCCCTGCCAGGGCCTGGCGCTGCACATTGCGCGCGTCTGCGTCGCTGATGCCGTGTTGCAATGCCGCGTAAAAGTCATCCGCTTCCCGGCGGCGCTGTTCGAACAGTTTGCGGGCGTGGACCTGGGGCGCTTCCACGGGGGCGAAGCGCAGGTACAGGGTCTGGCTCGCCAGGCCTGGCAGATCGAGGATGAAACGCGCGGCGACCTTGGTGCCGGCGTCGCGACGAATCGCCGAATGCGCCGCGTTCACCACGTAATCGTTGATGCCATCCTTGAACGGCCCCGATGCTGGCTGCCCGTCGAGGCGAGTGGTGTTGCTCTCGTTTTCACAGAACAGCCACTCCAGCCCGTCCTGGCCCCAGGCGCTGAGCCAGCGATCCGGCAATGCAGGATGACGCGCCAACACCTGCTCGCCGTCCAGGCTCAACCGTGGCTTAGGTGCATCGAAGGTCCAGCTCCAGTCATTGCGCGCCCACAACTGAGGCAGCACCTGCAGGCGCGTCGGCTGCGGCGAGCGGTTATGCACGATGACGCGCATGAAAATATCGTCTGGCTGGTGCTTGGCGTATTCGACGCTGACATCGCAATAGCGGTTGTCCTCGAACACCCCGGTATCGAGGATTTCATACTCGGCATCGCCCAAGCCTCGTCGGGCGTTCTCGGCGACCAAATCATCATAGGGGAACGCTGCATGCGGGTACTTGTAGAGCATGCGCATGTAGGCATGACTCGGCACGCCATCGACGAAAAAGTACAGCTCCTTGACGTCCTCCCCGTGGTTGCCTTCAGCGTTGTTCAGGCCGAAAAGACGCTCCTTGATGATCGGGTCGCGCTCGTTCCATAGCGCCAGGCCCAGGCACCAATGCTGCGCCTTGTCGCTGAACCCGGCCAGACCATCTTCGCCCCAGCGATAAGCGCGGCTACGTGCGTGATCATGGGGAAAGAAACGCCAGGCATCGCCGTCGGCACTGTAGTCCTCTCGTACCGTGCCCCACTGGCGCTCACTTAAATATGGGCCCCATACGCGCCAGGCATCGGCGCCCTCACCCACCAGGCGCTGGCCCTCGATCGTTTGCAGAATAGATGCGGTCATCCAACCCTCCATCAGGCACTGGTTGGCGGCCAGTGTAGAACCCATCCCCGTATCAATGCACATGAACTCGGTTTTACCTTGACTCATTCGTTTGCAGAATGAAGTCCAGAGGATTCTTCGTTTGCAAGCCGTCTCGGGGCTCAACAAAATCCGGGCAACGGCCACGCCCTCTTTCATTGTCATCAGGAATTTTTCTATGCCAGCCAGCGCCCATGTCAGCCCCGACGAGATCCGCAAGGGTTTTTCCAAGGCCATGTCCGAGATGTACCGCGCTGAAGTCCCGCTGTATGGCACGCTGATGGAGCTGGTGGCGCAGGTCAACGCGCAGACGCTGGAGGCTGATTCGCGGCTGGCACAGCACCTGCAGCGCACCGGCGAGATCCAACGCCTGGATATGGAACGCCATGGCGCGATTCGCCTGGGCACGGCTGCCGAGCTGGCAACCATCCGCCGTTTGTTCGCGGTTATGGGCATGCAGCCGGTGGGTTATTACGACCTGACGCCGGCGGGGGTGCCGGTGCACTCCACGGCATTTCGTGCGGTGCATGAAAGCGCGCTGCAAACCAGCCCGTTCCGCGTATTTACCTCGCTGCTGCGCCTGGAACTGATCGAAAATCCCGACCTGCGCGCCTTCGCCGAAAACG
This sequence comes from Pseudomonas rhodesiae, assembly GCF_013285305.1. Taxonomy (NCBI): domain Bacteria; kingdom Pseudomonadati; phylum Pseudomonadota; class Gammaproteobacteria; order Pseudomonadales; family Pseudomonadaceae; genus Pseudomonas; species Pseudomonas rhodesiae. Next base: position 3,481,597 of record NZ_CP054205.1, read on the forward strand.
CCTTGGCCAAGCGCTCGATCTTCACCCCGGGCGCCCTGGCACTGATCGAACAAGCGGAGCGAGACGGTGGCCTAAACGTCGAGGATGCCGATGAATTTATCCGACAGGCCCTGGAAACCTTCCGCTGGCACCACACCGCGACCGTCACCGCCGCGCAGTACCAGCAACTCAGCGACCAACACCGCCTGATCGCCGACGTGGTGGCCTTCAAAGGCCCGCATATCAACCACCTCACTCCGCGCACGCTGGACATCGACCAGGTGCAAGTGGCCATGCCCGGCAAAGGCATCACACCCAAGGCCGTCATCGAAGGCCCGCCACCCCGCCAGTGTCCGATCCTGCTGCGCCAGACCAGCTTCAAAGCCCTCGACGAACCCATCGCGTTCACCGACGCCCAAGGCAGCCACAGCGCGCGTTTCGGCGAAATCGAGCAACGCGGCGTCGCACTCACGCCCAAGGGCCGCGCGCTGTATGACCGACTGCTGAACGCCGCCCGCGATGAACTGGGGGCGTTCCCCAACGAGGCGAACGCCGCGCGCTATGGTCAACTGATGGCGCACCATTTCCAGGCCTTCCCCGACACCTACGCGCAACTACGCGAACAGGGCCTGGCCTACTTCCGCTACTTCGCCACTGCGCAAGGCCTGGCGGTACGCGGCAACCCCGCACAACCCCGCACCCTGCCGGAGCTGATCGACGCAGGCCATATCGATGTGGAACCGCTGGTGTACGAGGACTTTCTACCGGTCAGCGCGGCGGGGATATTCCAATCAAACCTGGGGGACGCTGCGCAAAGCCACTACGCAGCCAACTCAAACCAGGCTGAATTCGAAAAAGCCCTCGGCAGCCCGACGATTGATGAATTGAAGTTGTATGGGGAGACACAACAGCGGTCGGTGGATGAGTGTATGCGGGTGTTGCTGGGCTGATTTAGTTGCTCGCCTCTGGAACTCTTCGAAATCTAAATTTTTGCTATCGCGCTTGGCCATGAGAAAGGGACTACATGATTTTAGGACCCTCACAATTTGATAAATTTTCTGTACGGGACGAAGCTCAAAACACAGCACTCATCGTTTCGGATAGAAAAAATCATGGAAGCGTTGAAGAAAATTATAGTCGTAGGAGCCGGTCATATGGGCAGCGCCATCGCACTTGGATTGCGACGCGCCAACCCAGAAAGCTCGATATTAGCAATTGAACCCGATGCCGTTCGCCGAGCGTCAATCATCAATGGCGGCATCACTGCGATAGAAATATTGCCAAACCCCATTGCGTCGGAGGTTTTATTCCTAGCAACGACACCTCAAGACTTTTCAAATTTCTTGGAAATAAACCTTCATATAAAAAAATACAAAGGCATCATAATTTCAGTGATGGCCGGGACGTGTATATCCGAACTTACAGACCGATTGAATTGCTCACAGGTATTTCGTGCAATGCCAAATCTTGCTTGTGCCGAGAATGAAGGCGTCACGATTGTATTGGCAGCAGCTTCTGTAACCCAGAGCAATAGTAAAAAAGTCAAAAATCTTCTTTCGGGGCTTGGCTTACTACTTTTCATTCAAAACGAAAAGCTGATGCATAGCGCCACTGCTTTAGTCGGGGGCGGGCCGGCATACCTTTCATTTTTTGCAGCAGCCCTTTACGAGTACGCAATTAGTAGCGGTTTCGAAAAAGCAAGCGCTCTGCTAATTACAGCTCAATTAATGAGCGGCACCTCCAGACTACTAAAACTAGCTCAGGACGATCCAATTAAGCTCTGCGAAAGAGTGATGACACCTGGGGGAACTACACAACAAGCAGTTAACATCTTCGAAAAAAACCAGATTAAAAAAACTATTATCGATGGATTGAAGACTGCTTGCGCGCGATCAGCGACCCTGGGAAGGAGCACGTAAAAATGCAAGGACTTCTTGATCATAATGAAACAGCCGCCAAAAAACACTTAAGCACTGAACATATCGAGAACAAATACAAAATTTATTTTGGCTTGGGGCTGTGTATAAACCTAACTCATGCACCTAAAGTTTTCAAAGTAAGCCCAGCCGGAATAAAGCTTGGAGACTACTTGGTGCGCTCATTAGACTCTAGTGCTTTTAGGCAAAGCTTTTTAGATCTTGGTACGGGCACCGGTGTTCACGCACTTTTAATGCGTAAACTCGGCAACAATGACATCACCGCTACGGACATATCCGAAATATCAATAAAACAAGCAAAATTTCATGAAAACTTAAACTTTAAAAACAACAAAATAGAATTCCATACTGGGGATTTATTCGAAGACCTATCTGAGAGACGGTTTCAAACAATAGTTTTCAACCCTCCCGGATGGCGAACACCTTCACAGGCTCTGATTAATAAATTAAGAAAAGCAGACCCAGCAACAGAATTACCCATTCAAGCCATGTTTTATGGGGATGAGGTAGTATCACGTTTTCTTGAGCAGCTCCCCGCCCACCTTAACTCCAAAGGAAAAGCAATTATAGGGCTCAATTCTTTGATCGGAATACAGGACGTACTTTCCAGGTACATTCAAAAACACCGAGGTACGCCTCCACTAGCCTACAAGCTAATAGAACGACATAAAATTCCGCTTCTCTATTACTCAAATGGCTGGCAATCCATTGAAAAAAGTTTAAAAGAGGAGTTCGAAAAATGGTCTAAACAAGACTTAGCCGCTTACTCCACAGACGTACACGGGAATATATTTTGGTCCTATGAAATCATCGAGCTTTACCATCGTGCGACCTAAACATGTTAGCAAAACACGCCTCCCGTCAAAGTTATTACTTAGCAATATTCTTTTCAGGCATAGCAAATTTTTTGCTTGGAGCCTCCGCTCTCTACTGGAAAGAATTTAGCGAAGTTCCAACTGTAACACTGGTAGCATACAGGATAGTATTATCAACTATTATCCTTGCCGCGCTGCTTTTCATCCCAAGCAACCTCAAACAAATAAAAAAACTAACAAAGAAGTCAATAACTATACATTTTTTCGCTTCTTTCCTCGTTGCTATAAATTGGGGAACTTTCATATGGGCGTCCATAAATGGATTCGTGCTGGAGAGCGGGCTTGGATACTTGCTGGCTCCGTTCACCTCCATCGGATTAAGCCTTTTAGTGTTCAATGATCAGATAAGCCGCAACAAAGCGTGGTCAATTTCGATTGCATTAATTTCGATCATTCTTCTTATATTTTGGAGTGAAAACCTCAGCCATTTTACTTATTTAATAATCGCTTTCACATGGGGCTCCTACACATACATAAAGAAGACCACCATTTTGAACGCCTTAAGCGGTTTATTTTTAGAAACGTTTTTCCTAAGCTTGTGCTTAGCATTAGCCGTATGGCTATTGAGTCTTCCGATTATTCTACCTAGCAGACTTCCCGAAGGTACAAATCAACTAATCTGGCTCGCTGGCATCGTATCTGTGACGCCCTTGTTGATGTTTTCTTTTTCTTCAGGAAAAATCCCATTATCGCTGACTGGGCTTATGCAGTTTATTTTACCGCTAACACTTCTTTCCATTGGGCTGCTTTTCGGTAATCCCGAAACACCCAACACATCACAAATAATGATTATTACAATAACAAGCATACTATTGATCCTTATCGCTTACGACACGCTTGTCACTCCCGGACCAGATAAATGAGGATTAAAAAAGTGAACAACCATTATGACGTCATTGTTATCGGCCTTGGAATCATGGGTGCAGCAACATTATGGAGGTCGTCGAAAAACTCATCGAAAATAATGGGTATTGATGCTTCAAGTCCGACTTATAGCAGAGGATCTTCCCAAGGAGCATCGAGAATTTTCAGGCAAGCTTACTGGGAAGGTTGCAAGTACCTTCCATTACTTAGACAGGCAAATCTATTATGGAATGAACTTGAACAAACAAGTCAGATGCAACTAATTGTTAGAACTGGAGGAATTTTTATTGGGCATGAGCACAGCCGCCTAGTAGCAGGAAGTATTAACACTGCCATGGAGGGAAGCGTCGATCATGAAATATGGACAGGATTGAAGATAAAAAATAATTTTCCAGCCTTCAATATATCAGAGCAAATGAAGGGCGTATTCGAACCAGGCGCATATGCAATATCGGCCAGCAATGCTAGATCGTGTATGCTAAATCAGGCGGTTAAGTCTGGCGCCACCGCTGTTTTTGGTGACTGCGTTACTGCAATCGAAAACCATAAGCGGGGAGTACTTGTCAAAACGAGACGTGGACAGATTTATGTTGCCAAATCAGTTATCGTTACGACCGGCCCATGGATTGCAAAATATTTGATGCCTGAACTGAACCACCTGTTAGATCCGCGCCAAGTTCCAGTGTATTGGTTCAAGCCGAAAAACTCGTCAAAGCAACTCTTCTCGGCTGATCATTTCCCGGTGTTCTTATACGAACGTCAGGACGGAAGCCTTCTTTATGGCTTGCCGTCAATTTGCAACTCCGAACCTGGCGTAAAAATTGGTTTTCACAATCGACAGCAAACCTCTGAAAATCCTCAATGGAAAAGCGTACCAGTACAAGATAATTACATAAATGATATATCTGAAGCTGTTAGCTTGATATTTCCGGAGCTGGAGAAAAAACCCATATGCGCAAAAAATTGTTATTACACGATGAGCATTGACGAATCTTTTCTCATAGATCGATCCCAAATAATGGAATCCGTATATTTCGCATCCGTTTGTTCTGGGCATGGCTTCAAATTCGCGCCAGCCATTGGCGATGCTTTAGCCAATATGGCCTTTGAACGACAATGTGCCGTGCCACTTTCAGAGTTTGAAGTGCAACGCTTCAATTTAATATCATGCAAATTCTAAACCCCACACGCGCCAGCAAACTTATCACTTTTTATGGTGCAGGCAAGCTGCTCGCAAATAGCCTAAGGACGCGGCGCCCAAACAGATGCGCTACGTCATCATTAGCGCTTTTCGCAAGCTAGCTTGCTCATATTTGGCATTAGCCCAACTGCGCCACAATCTTATCTTTGACCAACAAGCGTTTTTTCTTCAGTTTCTCCACGTCTTCATCGCTGGCACTTGCTCCTTCGGCCTTTACCACTTCCGCGTCGGCGACGTCGTATTGGTCGAGCAGCGAATCCAGGCGTTTGTCACTTGCCCTGCGTTCGTGAACGGCCTCCTTGCTCAACCCCAAATCCTGATACAGGTCGTGTTTCACTGGCATGGCGTACCTCCGCATGTTGATCGATGGCTTACGCCTTTGAAGCTAGACCATTCCCATGGGCTTTGTCATGTCCGGGATTGATCTTGCCCCGTTCGTCGCGGCAGGTGAGATGAGATCAAACCTTTTGCGCCGCCCTGCCCTCCACTGCAGATCGCAACCCGAGGGAGACCGGTTCATGACTCATCCAGCCACTGCTGTCGACACTCAATGCATCAACACCCTGCGTACCCTGGCGATGGATGCCGTGCAGAAGGCCAATTCCGGCCATCCCGGCACGCCCATGGGCCTGGCGCCGGTGGGGTATACGCTGTGGAGCCGATTTTTGCGCTACCACCCGGAGCAGCCTGATTGGCCTAACCGAGATCGCTTTGTGTTGTCGGTGGGGCATGCCTCGATGCTGTTGTATTCGCTACTGCACTTGGCCGGCGTGGTGGAGGTTGATGCCCACGGTCAGCGCACCGGCCAGCCGGCGATCAGCCTGGACGATATCAAGCAGTTCCGCCAAGCCGACTCGAAGACGCCGGGGCACCCGGAATACCGCATGACCACCGGTGTCGAGACTACCACCGGCCCGCTGGGCCAGGGGTGCGCCAATAGCGTCGGCATGGCCATGGCCGAGCGTTGGCTGGGTGAGCGTTTCAACCGCGACGGCCAGGTGCTGTTCGACTACAACGTCTACACCCTGTGCGGCGACGGCGACATGATGGAAGGCATCAGCAGCGAGGCCGCATCCATGGCCGGCCACCTGAAGCTGGATAACCTGTGTTGGATCTACGACAACAACACCATCAGCATCGAAGGCCATACTGAGCTGGCGTTCAGCGAGGACGTGATCAAGCGCTTCCAGGCCTATGGCTGGCACACGCTGCATGTCACCGACGCCAACGATCTGGGCGCCTTGAGCCAGGCGCTGCAAGCGTTTCAGGCCAATACCGGGGCGCCCACCCTGATCGTGGTCGACAGCGTGATCGGCTATGGCTCGCCCCATAAGCACAACACCGCCGCTGCCCATGGCGAACCCTTGGGCGATGAAGAAATCCGCCTGACCAAGGCCGCCTATGGCTGGCCCGAGGATGCTCAGTTCCTGGTGCCCGATGCCGCACGCACGGCATTGCGCGATGCGCTGTATGAGCGGGCCGAACCGTTGTTCCAACAATGGAATCAGACCCTGGCCAGCCTGGACCCACACCGTGCCGACGAACTGCGGCGCATGCGCGCCGGCGAGATGCCTGCGCACTGGCAAGACGAATTGCCAACCTTTGAAACGGACGCCAAGGGCGTCGCCAGCCGCGCTTCCGGTGGCGAAGTACTGAATGCCTTCGCCCGACAAATCCCCTGGCTGCTCGGCGGTTCGGCGGACCTGTCGCCGTCGACCAAGACCAGCCTCACGTTCGACGGCGCCGGGCGTTTCAGCGCCGACGACTACAGCGGGCGCAACCTGCATTTCGGCATCCGCGAGCACGCCATGGGCGCGATCGCCAACGGTCTGGCGCTTTCTTACCTGCGGCCCTACACCTCCACCTTTCTGGTGTTCAGCGACTACATGAAGCCGCCGATCCGCCTGGCGGCAATCATGGAGCTACCGGTGGTGTTCGTGTTTACCCATGACTCGATCGGCGTGGGTGAAGACGGGCCGACGCACCAACCCATCGAACACCTCACCCAACTGCGCGCCACCCCAGGGCTGTTGACCCTGCGCCCGGGCGACGCCAATGAAACCCTGGAATTATGGAGGGTCGCCCTGGCACAGACCCAACGGCCCAGCTGCCTGGTGCTGTCGCGCCAACCGTTGCCGACGCTTGACCGCAGCCGCTATGCGGCGGCCTGTGGTGCGGCCAAGGGCGCCTATGTGCTGGCGGCCGCTGACCAGCCTGAGGTGATCCTGATAGCCACGGGCAGCGAGGTCAGCCTGGCCGTGGACGCCTATGAACAGCTCAAGGCTGAAGGGATTGCCGCGCAGGTGGTGTCGATGCCCAGCTGGGAGCTGTTTGAAGACCAGGACCAGGCCTACCGCGACAGCGTATTGCCGCCTGCCGTGAAGGCGCGCGTGGTGATCGAACAGGCCGGCCCTCTGGGTTGGGACCGTTACGTCGGCCAGACGGGCGCCAAAGTGGTGATGAACAGCTTCGGCGCCTCGGCTCCATTGGCCAAATTGCAGGAGAAGTTCGGGTTCACGGTTGAGCATGTGGTGAAACAGGCCAGGGCTCAGATCGACCTTAACCAGCACTGATCAAAACCTGTGGGAAGGGGGCTTGCCCCGATAGCGAAGGGTCAGCGACAAATGGGCTGACTGACCCGCTGCCATCGGGGGCAAGCCCCCTCCCACCTTTGGAACCCATCACTTATTAGATCATCGCCTTGGCAAGGAACGGCGCAGTCCGGCTCTTTTTGCTTTTGGCCACCTTCTGCGGCGTGCCGCAGGCCACTACGTTGCCGCCCAGATCACCGGCTCCCGGGCCGATATCGATCACCCAGTCGCTCTGGGCCACCACGCGCATTTCATGTTCCACCACAACCACCGTGTGCCCCGCGTCCACCAGTTGATTGAGCTGGCTGAGCAAGCGGTCGACGTCCCGTGGGTGCAGGCCGGTGGTGGGTTCATCCAATACATACAAGGTGGCGCCACGGGCATTGCGTTGCAGCTCGGTGGCCAATTTGATGCGCTGCGCTTCGCCGCCGGACAGCTCCGTCGCCGGTTGGCCAAGGCGCAGGTAACCCAGGCCGATATCCCGCAACACCTCCAGCGAACGCAGCACGCCCGGCTGTTCGGCAAACACCTCCACCGCCTGGTTCACCGTCAGCCCCAGCACCTGGGCGATGTTCATGCCTTGCCACTTCACCGCCAGGGTTTCGGGGTTGTAGCGCGCGCCATGGCAGGTTGGGCACGGTGCGTAGACGCTGGGCATAAACAGCAACTCGACGCTGACAAAGCCCTCGCCCTCGCAGTTGGGGCAGCGGCCCTTGGCGACGTTGAACGAGAATTGCCCGGCATCGTAGCCGCGCTTCTTCGCTGCTGGCGTGGCGGCAAACAGTTTGCGCACGTTGTCGAACAGCCCGGTGTAGGTTGCCAGATTGGAACGCGGCGTGCGGCCGATGGGTTTCTGATCCACCTGCACCAAACGCCGGATATGTTCCAGCCCAGCGCCGATACGTCCGCCGCTGGCTTGCGGCGCGTCATCTTCCAGGCTTGGTTCGTCGTCAGTTTCCACCACGCGCCCAAGGCCACTGCCCACCAGTTCGAGCAGCGCCTGGCTGACCAGGCTGGACTTGCCTGAACCGGAAACCCCGGTGACGGCGGTAAAGCAGCCCAGCGGAAAATCCACCTGCAACTCTTTGAGGTTATTGCGCGTTACGCCCTCCAGCGTCAGCCAGGCGCTGGGCTCACGACGCGCGGCAGTGGCCGGGCGCGGTGCGGCGAACAGGTACTCGCGGGTCTGCGACGCCTGCACCTCGGCCAGGCCGGCGGGCGGCCCGCTGTACAGCACTTGCCCACCCTGCTCGCCGGCAGCCGGGCCGACGTCGATCAGCCAATCGGCGCGGCGCATGGTTTCCAGGTCGTGCTCGACTACAAACAACGAATTGCCCGCCGCCTTCAACCGCTCCAGCGCGGTAAACAAGGCTTCGCCATCGGCCGGATGCAGGCCGGCCGATGGTTCGTCCAACACATAAATCACCCCAAACAATTGCGAGCCCAACTGAGTGGCCAGGCGCAAACGCTGCAATTCGCCTGACGACAAAGTCGGCGTGCTGCGTTCCAGGGACAGGTAGCCCAAACCCAGTTCGATCAGCGTATTAACGCGTTCCAGCAGGTCCTCAGCAATACGCTGCGCCGCCAGACGCTTTTCCACCGACAGTTTCATGCGGTCTTCGCCCGCCGCCACCGGTCGCAGCAACTCGGCCAGCTGCGTCAACGACAGCTGGGACAACTCGCCGATGTCCACCCCGGCAAATTTCACCGACAACGCCGCTCGGGTCAGGCGTTTGCCCTCGCACAGCGGGCAAGGGCTGCCCTGCATAAACTGCGAGACGCGCTTTTTCATCAGCGCGCTCTGAGTGTGGCTGAAGGTGTGCAGGATATAGCGCCGCGCACCGCTGAACGTGCCTTGGTAACTGGGTTCCAACTTGCGCTTGAGCGCCTCGCGGGTCTGCTCCGGGGTGAAACCGGCATACACCGGCACCGTCGGGGTTTCTTCGGTGAAGAGAATCCAATCGCGCTGTTTTTTCGGCAGGTCGCGCCACGGGATATCCACGTCATAGCCCAGCGTCACCAGGATGTCGCGCAGGTTCTGGCCCTGCCACGCCAACGGCCAGGACGCCACCGCGCGCTGGCGGATGCTCAGGGACGGATCGGGCACCATCAGCGCCTCCGTCACCTCATATACGCGGCCCAGCCCATGGCACTGCGGGCACGCGCCCTGGGGCAGGTTCGGCGAGAAATCCTCGGCATACAGCATGGCCTGCCCTGCCGGGTATTGACCGGCGCGGGAGTACAGCATGCGAATCAGGCTCGACAAGGTGGTCACGCTGCCCACCGATGAGCGCGCGCTCGGCGTGCCGCGCTGCTGTTGCAGGGCCACCGCCGGCGGCAGGCCTTCGATGCTGTCCACATCCGGCACGCCCACCTGATCGATCAAGCGCCGCGCATACGGCGCCACCGATTCGAAATAGCGACGCTGAGCCTCGGCATACACCGTAGAAAACGCCAGGGACGATTTGCCCGAGCCGGACACGCCAGTGAACACCACCAGGGCATCGCGCGGGATGTCCACATCGACGTTGCGCAAGTTGTGTTCGCGAGCGCCGCGCACGCGCACAAAGCCAGCGGCCTGGGCCGTGAGCGGCGGGAGGTTGCGTTGTGAGGTCATGGTCAACCTTATCGAGCGGTGAGCACGCTGCGCACCCGTTGCGTCAAGGCTTCGGGGCTGTAGGGCTTACTCAGCAGATGAATGTCGGGGGTCAGAAGATGGTTGTTGGAGAGGATGTCGCGGGTGTGGCCGGAGGTGAACAGTACCGGCACCGGCGGAATCTGCTCCCGCGCCCACTCGGCCAGGTCGGTGCTTTTGACCCGGCCCGGCATCACCACATCGGTGAAAATCAGCTCCGGTTGCAGGCCCGCTTGCAGCTGGCGCATGGCCTGGTCGCCATCTTCGGCGGTGAGCACGGTGTAGCCCGATTGTTCGAGCACCTCCACCACGGTCAGGCGCACGCCCTCGTTGTCTTCCACCACCAGGATGGTTTCCCGGCCACACTCAGAGACCACCGGCTCGGCCGGCACCTCCAGGCACTCCTCGCCGAGGCTGCGCGGAAAATACAGCTGCACCACGGTGCCCTTGCCTTCTTCGCTGCACACATCCACATGGCCGCCACTCTGACGCACAAAGCCGAACACCATACTCAGGCCCAGGCCCGTGCCGTGGCCATCACGCTTGGTGGTGAAGAAGGGTTCGAACACTTTGGACTGGATGGCCGGCGACATGCCCACCCCGGTATCGGCCACGGACAGACGCACGTACTCGCCGGGGTTGACGCTTTTGCCCACGCAATCGTCGGGGTTGAGGATGATGTTTTCGCCGCTGATGCGAATCACACCCTCGCCTTTCATGGCGTCCCGGGCATTGATCGCCAGGTTGAGCAAGGCGTTTTCCAACTGGTGCCGGTCGACGTGGATGCACCAGGGGTCGCGGGGCAATTGCACGTCGATATGAATGGTTTCGCCCAAGGCGCGTTGCAGCAGTTCACCCAGGGTTTCGTAAATACGCAGCGGGTTGTACACCGCTGGCGACAGCGGCTGGCGCCGAGCAAACGCCAGCAATTGGGCCGACAGCTTGGCGCCACGGTCCACGGCGGCAATCGCGGCGCTGACCCGGCGTTGCACATGCTCATTGTGCGGCTCATGCCGCGCCAGCAAATGCAGGTTGCCGGAGATCACTTGCAGCAGGTTGTTGAAGTCATGGGCCACGCCGCCGGTGAGGCCGCCAATGGCTTCCAGTTTTTGCGACTGGCGCAACTGGTCCTCAGCGGCGGAACGCGCCTGCACTTCGGCGGCCACCCGCTGTTCCAGGTTGTGCGTGAGTTCTTGGCGCACCTGCTCGGACTTCACCAGTTCGGTGGTCTCCACCACAATCGCCAACACCCCGGCCGGTTGCTGGTCATCGCCGGCGACGGGGCTGTAGTACAGATCCAGCCACACGGTCTCCGGCAGGCCGTTGCGCAACAGCACCAGGTCTTTATTGTTGAACGATAAGGTGCCGCCAGCCAGGCAGGTGTCCACCACATGCCGATTGAAATCCGCCACTTCCGGCCAACCCAGCTCCACCGGCGTGCCCAATAGATAAGGGTGACGTCCACCGGCAAAAGCCGAGTAACTGTCGTTGTAAATCATGTAGCCCGCTCGCCCCCACAGCATCACCATCGGCACCGGAGACGCCAGCATCATTTGCACGGTGCAGGCCAGGCTGGTGGACCATCGATCGATCGGTCCAAGGTCGGTGGTTGACCAGTCGAATGCGCGAATACGCTGGGCCATTTCACCGGCCCAACCTTCACAGCCGTGTGGGTTGGATAAAAATTGCATCATTCGGCTCTGCGCAGAGAAAGGACGGTCGCAACAGTTGGAGCGCACCGGGGGCGGATCGTTTCATTTGCATACGTTAGGGGCAATTCGCCGCATATGCTACTGGGCTCAACGAAAATCCCGGCTGCGCACATCCATGCCATCGAGCAAGGCGGACAGATCGGTCAGCCGCCCGGCGATCAGGTGCCGCACCTCGCCTACCGCTTCCCAGCGGCCATCGACTTTAAGCAGGCGCGAGCCGACCAGAGCCAGGCGCTGACGTTCGGCAAGGTCGCGCCAGACCACCACGTTCAGGTTGCCGAACTCATCTTCCAGGGTCACGAAGGTCACCCCGCTCGCAGTGCCGGGCCGTTGTCGCCCGGTAACCAGCCCGGCAACGCTGACATTGCGCCCATGCTCCACCGCCATCAGCTCGCGGGAGCTGCGGCAGCGTCGTTGACGCAACTCGGCGCGCAGCAGCGCCAGTGGATGCGGGCCGAGGGTGGTGCCCAGGGTGGCATAGTCGGCGTGCAGGTCTTCGCTGACCGTGGGCGCCGGTAATACCACCGCGTCTTCGTCGGGGCTGGGCAGGCCGGCAAACAATCCCAGTTGCTTGTGCACGCCGGCCACCTCCCAGCGTGCGCGGTGGCGATTGCCGGCCAGGGCACGCAAGGCGCCGGCATCAGCGAGCAGGGCCTGGGCTCGGGAGTCCAGCGCGGCGCGACGGTCCAGGTCGGCGATGTCGCTGAATATTTGCTGCCGGCGCGCCGCTTCGATGCGCCGGGCATCCTCTTCACGAAACCCCGAGATCAGGCGCAAGCCCATGCGAATCGCCGGTTGCGCGCCGTCGATGGGCTCCAGGCTGCAATCCCAGTCGCTGGCCTGCACATCCACCGGGCGGATCTGCAAGCGATGGCGCCGCGCGTCCTGCAGGATCTGGTCCGGGCTGTAGAACCCCATGGGCCAACTGTTGATCAGCGCGCACGCGAACGCCGCCGGTTCATGGCACTTGAGCCAGCAACTGGCGTAGGTCAGCAAGGCAAAACTGGCCGCATGGGACTCGGGGAAACCGTAGCTGCCAAACCCCTTGATCTGCTCGAAGATCTGCGCGGCGAATGCCTCGGTGTAGCCGTTTTTCAGCATGCCATCGCGCAACCGCTCGCGATGGGGTTCAAGGCCGCCGTGGCGTTTCCAGGCGGCCATGGAACGGCGCAACTGGTCGGCCTCGCCGGGGCTGTAGTCGGCGGCCACCATAGCGATCTGCATCACCTGCTCCTGGAACAGCGGGATGCCCAGGGTGCGTTGCAACACGGTTTTCAGTTCGGGCGACGGGTAAGTCGTCGGTTCTTCATGGTTACGCCGCCGCAGGTACGGATGCACCATGCCGCCCTGGATCGGCCCGGGCCGCACAATGGCGACCTCGATTACCAGGTCATAAAAGACCTTGGGCCTGAGCCTTGGCAGCATGGCCATCTGCGCCCGCGACTCGATCTGGAACACGCCAATGGTGTCGGCCTTGCTGATCATGGCGTAGGTGGCCGGGTCGTCCTTGGGAATGCTGGCCAGCGACAGGTCGCGACCGCGATGCTGGCGCAGCAAATCGAAGCAACGGCGGATCGCACTGAGCATGCCCAGGGCAAGGATATCCACTTTGAGCAGGCCCACCGCGTCAAGGTCGTCCTTGTCCCACTGGATAATCGTACGCTCGGCCATGGCAGCGTTTTCCACCGGCACCAGGGTGTCCAGCGGGTACTCGGAAATCACGAACCCACCGGGGTGCTGGGACAGATGCCGAGGGAAGCCGATCAGTTGCTGGGTCAGGGTCAGCACCCGATGCAGGATCGGCGTATGCGGGTCGAAGCCTGCTTCGCGCAGGCGCTCCAGGGGCGGTGCGTCGTCACTCCAGCGCCCGCAGCAATCGGCCAGGGCGTTGATCTGATCCGGCGGCAACCCCAAGGCCTTGGCCACGTCACGCACCGCGCCGGCAGCGTGATAAGTGCTGACCACCGCGGTCAGCGCCGCGCGGTGGCGGCCGTAGCGCTGGAATACGTATTGCAGCACTTCTTCGCGGCGTTCGTGTTCGAAGTCCACATCGATATCCGGCGGCTCGTTGCGCTCCTTGGATAAAAACCGCTCGAACAACAGGTTGGTCAGGCTCGGGTCGATCTCGGTGATGCCCAGGGCAAAGCACACCGCCGAATTGGCCGCCGAGCCACGGCCCTGGCACAGGATCGAACGGCTGCGGGCGAAGCGCACAATGTCATGCACCGTGAGGAAATAGCTTTCGTAGCCCAGATCGCTGATCAGCCCCAATTCGTGGTCGATTTGCATTGACGTCTTGGCCTCAACGCCGTGGGGCCAGCGCCGCGCCATGCCTTCTTCGGTGACGGCGCGCAGCCAGGTTTTAGCGGTATGCCCCTCGGGCACCAATTCACGCGGGTAGTGATAGCGCAACTGGCCGAGGTCGAAGGTGCAACGGCGCGCGATGGCCAGGCTTTCGTCGAGCAGCGCTTGCGGGTACAGCGCGCCGAGGGCGTCAAGGCTGCGCAAGTGCCGCTCGCCGTTGGGGTGCAGGCGCGTGCCGGCCTCAGCCACGCTGACGTGATGGCGGATGGCAGTCATGGTGTCTTGCAAAGCGCGGCGCCCACGTACGTGCATATGCACATCGCCACAAGCCACCGCTGGTATTTGCAGGCTGGCGGCCAGGCTCAGGCGTTGCTGCAAGTGGCGCGCATCGTCCTGCCCGCAATGCAGATGCACCGCCAACCACAGGCGTTCGGCGAAGGTCTCGCGCAGCCATTGGATCGACGCCTGGGTGTCATCGTCAGCCGCCACCCACAACGCCAGCAGGCCGGGCATCGGTTGATCAAAATCGTCTTGCAGCAGGCGATAACGGCCCTTTTCGGCGCGGCGGCGGGCCACGGTGATCAGCCGGCACAGGTGCTGGTAGCCGCTGAGGTCTTGCACCAGCAGCACCAGTTTCGGGCCGTTTTCCAGGCGCACTTCGCTGCCGATGATCAGCGGCAGTTCCACCGCCTTGGCCGCCTGCCAGGCGCGCACGATGCCCGCCAGGCTGCACTCATCGGTGATTGCCAAGGCGCTGTAGCCTTGGGCCTTGGCCCGTTCGAACAACTCCAGGGCACTGGATGCACCGCGCTGAAAACTGAAGTTGGACAGGCAATGCAGCTCGGCGTAGCTCATGCAAACCAGCCTTGCAGCCACAAGCCATCGCTCTGCCCCACGTTGCGGAAAGCCCAGCCGCGTTGGCCGGTGCGGGTCTGCACCAAGTAATAATCGCGACGGATATCGGCGCCGTCCCACCAGCCGGATTCGATACGCTCCGGGCCCATCAGGATATGCACGCCCTGCTCGGCCAATGGGCTCGGTTGCGGCAGCAGCCAGCCGGGGCGCTGCACCTTGTTCAAGCCTTGGCAGGCACGCGGGTCCGCTGCCGCTTGCCAGGCACACTCCGGGCGATGATCGGCATGAAAGCGCAGGCCCTGCACAGCGTCATCCCCCAGGCGCGCGCGCAGGCGTTCGCGCAATTGCTCCCAGGGCAGGGTTTGTTGCGGGCGCTCGTCGAACAGGTCCTGACGCTGCGGCACAAACACCGGCAGGTCTTCGGCCAGCAGGCGAAGGCTGCGCACCGGGGCGCTGACTTGCACCTGCTCCAGGCGCCCGCGCGCCAGTTCGAACAGCATGCCCGGTTCGCGCTCGGCACTGAGCAGGCCGACTTTGATCACGCTGTCGGCAGCCTGGGCATGTTCCAGATGCAGATCGAAACGCTGCACGCCACTGTCGCGACCGCAGAGGAATGCGGACAGATCGGCGGTCAAACGGCGCAAAGGGAATAGCAGCGCCTGATGGGAATGCACGTCGAAGTTCAGTTCGATGCGCACGTCAAACCGGTCGGGTGGCTGGTAGAAGTCCAGAGCCAACGGGCGCTGGCCGCTCAAGGCATCCAGGTGCTGGAGCAGACCGGCGTCAAACCGCCGCGCCAGGGTGTGCCGAGGCAAGGCCTGCACGTGGGCCAGGGTACGCAGGCCCATGCGCGATAACGCGGTAGCCGCCTGCGGCTCCAGGCCGGCGCGGTCGATGGGCAACGGGGCCAGGGCCTGCTGTAAAGCGGAGTCATCGGCCACGGCCAGACCATCATAGAGATTGGCCAACACCCGCGCCGCCGCCGGGTTGGGTGCGGCGACAATGCGGTGGCGAAAGCCCAATTCAGTCAACTCCTTGCGCAGGCGCGCTTCGAACAGCGGCCAGGGCCCGAACAGCCCCAGGCTCGATTCGATTTCAAACAACAAGGCGCGGGGGTAATACACGCTGACCTGAGAACTGAAACGGTAGGCCCAGGCCGCCAGGAATTGCTGCCAACGCTCAATTTGCACGGGGTCGTATTCGGCGCTGGCAAAGGTCTTGACCAGCGCATGTGCCGCCGTCAGGGACTGGCCAGGCCGTAAGCCCAACGCACGCGCGGCGGCATTGACGGTTTGCAGGACGCGCCGCTGCGGCGTACCGGCGAGCAGCGCCAAGGGCGCATCCGGCTCGGGGTGCAGGCGCTGCACCCCGTCCAGCGCCAATTGCGGGAAGACAATACACACCCAGCGCATGGCAAGCTCAGTGCCCGGCCAACGCAATCGGCGCCGGATGGGCCAGCCCGCCGCGACACTTGAGCACGCGCACCTGGGCGGGCCTGGCCTCGACGGCCAGGCGCAACGCGGCAGGCGATGGGTTGATGGCTTCACTCAGGGCACGCCAGGCAAAAGCCAGGGTCTGGCCGGTTTCGGCCGCCACCTGCAAGCGGCGCAAGGCACGGTCATCGGCCTTGTGCGGCCAGCACAACACGGCGCCGCAACTGCCGGAACGCAGGCACTGTTCCACAGCCCACAGCACGTCGCGCTCCTCGGCCTGCACCAATGAGAGCTGACGCACGTCCACCCCGGCGTTCTGCCAGGCATGGGGGTACGGCGTGTAGGGCGGCGCCACCAGCACAATGCGCTCCCCCGCCGCCGATAAGCGCGCCAGGGTCGGCAGCACCAGTTGCAATTCGCCCACGCCGTCCTTGGCCATCAGGATTTCACTCAAGGCCGACGCCGGCCAACCGCCGCTGGGCAGCACCGCATCCAGCGCCGCCAGCCCGGTGGGATGCAGGCTGGCCGGTGGCGCGGCGGGCCGGCCCTTCCAGACGCGGCCACCATTGAACAGCGCGTCCAGGGCAACCACGGCGCCCATCAGCCTTGCCTCACCAGGCCGCAGAACACCCCTTCGATGGCCAGGTCCTGGTCGGGGCCCACCACAATGGGTTGGTACGCGGGGTTGCGGGGCAGCAGACGCACCGTGTCGGCGTTGCGTTCAAAACGTTTGATGGTGACTTCGCCGTCCAGGCGCGCCACCACGATCTGCCCATTCAAAGCCTCGGCACTGCGCCGCACGCCCACCAGGTCGCCGTCAAGGATGCCGTCTTCGATCATCGAGTCGCCCTGCACCCGCAGCAAGTAATCCGGGATTTTCGCGAAGGTAGCCGGGTCCAGTTGCAGGCGGCTGTGCACCTCGGCATCGGCGCCAATCGGCAGACCGGCGGCCACACGGCCAAGCACAGGCACATCCAGCCATTCGGGTCGCGCCGGCTGATTGAGCAGGCGAATACCACGGGCCTGGTTGGGGTTGACCTCGATAAAACCGGCTTCGGTCAGTGCCAGCACATGCTTGCGCGCCACGCTGCGCGAGGCAAAACCGAACGCCTCAGCGATCTCGGCGAGGCTGGGGGGCTGGCCTTGCTGCGCGATGCGGTCGCGGATAAAGGTCAGGATGGCGGTACGGCGGGGGGTCAGGGTCGTCATGGGGTACATTTGTACTCCTGTGGGAAATTTCTGACAATAGCCGTCAGTCGGGGTTGTGTTGAACCAGCGATAAGTCGATCAAGCAGGTAAGGGAATAGTCCGCAGCGGTCGCACCGACTTGTAGGAGAAGCTCGAATAGATCTCTTTGACGCACGGCAACGTCTGTAGCACCTCGCGGGCAAATTCGCCGAACGACTCCAGATCCTTGGCCACCACCTCCAGCAAGAAGTCATAGCGCCCCGACACGTTATGGCAGGCCACGATTTCCGGAATATCCAGCAGCCGCTGTTCAAAAGCGCGGGCAATCTCCTGGGTGTGACTCTCCATCATGATGCTGACAAATGCCGTCACCCCATACCCCAGCGCCTTGGGCGACAGGATCGCCTGGTAACCGCTGATTACCCCGCTTTCCTCCAGGTTTCGTACCCGGCGCCAGCATGGCGAGGTGGTTAGCGACACACGCTCGGCCAGTTCGGCCACCGTGAGACGGGCATTGCTTTGCAGGGCGTTTAACAAGGCTTTATCGGTACGATCGAGGTGAGTGGGCATAGCGTGCCTCTAAACGTTATTTTTATTGGCTTTTCATCCCCTGATACGGGATTTGGCAGCAAACTTGGCAAAGTTCGGCCGCGATTTCGAGCATAGCATTGTAGGAAACAAGGAGCGCCCGACATGCACAATAAACACAAGACATTCGGCTTTTCCACACGCGCCATCCATCACGGCTATGACCCCAAAGACCATCACGGCGCCCTGGTGCCGCCGATCTATTTGTCCGCCACCTTTGCCTTTCCCACGGCCGAATACGGCGCTGCCTGTTTCGCCGGTGAGGCCAACGGGCATTTCTATACGCGCATTTCCAACCCCACCCTCGCGCTGCTGGAATCGCGCATGGCCAGCCTGGAGAACGGCGAGGCGGCGGTGGCGTTCAGTTCCGGCATGGGCGCAATCGCCGCGACGTTCTGGACGCTGTTGCGGCCCGGCGATGAGGTGATCGTCAGCCAGACCCTTTACGGCTGCACCTTCGCCCTGCTGCACCACGGCATCGGTGAATTCGGCATCAAGGTGCGCCACGTCGACCTGACCGACCTGGCTGCGCTGCAGGCCGCGCTCAGCCCTGCCACGCGCATGATCTACTGCGAAACCCCGGCCAACCCCACCCTGCAACTGGTGGACATCGCCGCCGTGGCCGCCCTCGCCCACCAGCAGCCGAATGTGACCGTGGTGGTCGACAACACCTACTGCACTCCCTACCTGCAACGCCCCCTCGATCTCGGTGCCGACGTGGTGGTGCATTCGGCCACCAAGTACCTCAGCGGCCACGGCGATATCACCGCCGGCATTGCCGTGAGCAACCAGGCCCTGGCCCAGCGCATTCGCCTGCAAGGCCTCAAGGACTTGACCGGCGCAGTGATGTCGCCACAGGACGCGGCCTTGCTGATGCGCGGTCTCAAAACGCTGGCCCTGCGCATGGACCGCCATTGCAGTAATGCCCAAGCCGTGGCCGAAGCCTTGCAGACCCATCCCGCCGTCGAGCACGTTACCTACCCCGGCCTGCCGTCTTTCCCACAGTACGCGTTGGCAAAACGACAGATGGGTCAGGCCGGCGGCATGCTGGCCTTCGAGCTAAAAGGCGGCATCGACAGCGGCCGGCGCTTTATGAACGCCCTGCAATTGTTTACCCGCGCGGTCAGCCTGGGGGATGCCGAATCGCTGGCCCAACACCCGGCGAGCATGACCCATTCCACCTACACCCCGCAGGAACGCGCGCAGCACGGTATCAGCGAAGGTCTGGTGCGGTTGTCGGTCGGGTTGGAGGATGTGGCCGACCTGCTGGCGGATGTGCACCAGGCGTTGGCCAAGTGCATGCGCGTGGCGCCGCGTGCCAAGGCGATGGCGACCCACGCCGCGAGATAACGGCGCAGGCCTGACGCGGGGCGAGCCCGCCCATACAAGACATCACGTGGGCTTGAGCCGGACTCAAACCCTCGGTGCCATATGCTCGGCAATCCGCGCCCGTAACCAGCGCTCCGCAGGGTCATTGTCGTGCACCCCGCTCCAGACCATCGACAACTCTGCCGCATCAATCGCAAACGGCGGGTCCTCGGCGCGCAGGGTGGTGCCCTCGGTCAAGGCGCATGCCGCGTAGTCCGGCACAGTGGCGATGATCTGCGTGCCCGCCAGCAACGCCCGCAACCCGCTGAATTGCGGCACCGCCAGTACCACCCGCCGGGCGCGGCCGATGCGCGCCAGGTCCAGGTCGATATTGCCGCTCAAGTCCCCGGAAAACGACACCATTGCATGGGGGCGCTGGCAGTAATCATCCAGGCTCAGCGGCGCCACGCCGTCATCGCCGCGCAGCACTTTGCACGGAATATCCCGCAGCTTCTTGCGCTTGGCGTTCGCCGGCAATTCGGTGGTGTAGCTCACGCCTACGGAAATCTCGCCACTGGCCAGCAGCGACGACATCAACAGGTAATTGGCCCGGCGGACCACCACGATGATCCCCGGCGCTTCTTCGCGCAGTTGGCTAAGCAACGGCGGAAACAGGCCGAACTCGGCGTCATCGGACAAACCGATGCGGAACACCGCGCAGCTGGTGGATGGGTCGAAATCCTTGGCGCGGCTGACCGCGCCGGAAATGGTGTCCATGGCCGGTTGCAGCTCCTTGAGTATCGCCACTGCCCGTGGCGTGGGCTCCATGCCCCGGCCGTTGCGCAGCAGCAACGGGTCGTCGAACAGATCGCGCAAACGCCCCAGCGCTGCGCTTACCGCCGGTTGGCCCATAAACAGTTTTTCAGCGACTCGGGTCAGGTTCTTTTCGAACATCAAGGCTTCGAAAATCACCAGCAGGTTCATGTCGACGCGGCGCAGGTCGTTGCGGTTCATGGCGCTATCCAGACGGTTATCAGGCCGCCAGCTAAGCACGTAGCAGCGGCATCGGGATTGCACGCCTGTGCTGTCTTTTTCGCCAGGAAAAACCGCCTCACCTGGCAAAATTAACAACGATTAACTCGTCAGGCACAGGCACCGGCGCCAAGAATGCAGCCGTCTACACTGCATCCATTCACCGGGAACGCTCCCATCGACTGCGGATACCTGTCATGGCCCGACTTGAGTACTGTGCGCCTCGCTTGCCCGCCACTGGCGGCCTGTGCCCTCGGCGCGAACGCATCGCCAAACAACTGATCCTGGCCAACCTCGGCGAAAGCCTGACCATCGCCGAGCTGGCCCAGGCCTGCGCCCTGTCGCGCAGCCATTTTTCTCGCGCTTTCAAGTGCAGCACCGGGCTGTCGCCCCAGGAATGGATCCGCCAACAGCGCATCCAGCGTGCCAAGGAGCTGATCACCACGTCCTCCCTGAGCCTCACGCAGATCAGCCTGGAGTGCGGGTTCTGCGACCAGGCGCACTTCTGCCACATGTTTACCCGCAGTGAAGGGGTCAACCCAATGACCTGGCGAAATCACCAACTGCGTCACAAGCCCCATGTGATCGCCGCCTAGTGATCCAGACACGCCTGGCCTATGCTGGCCGCCTACCGTTCCCAGAGCATGGCCACCCATGAACGACCTCCGCGATCAGGCCGTGCAGTTCGGCCCCTACCGTATCCACCCGCGCCAACGCCTGGTGCTGGAGGCCGGTCGGCCGCTACGCCTGGGGCGGCGCGCGGTGGATATTCTGCTGATCCTGCTGGAGCAGGCCGGCAACGTGGTGAGCAAGCAGGAGCTGATCGCGCGGGTGTGGCCGACAAGCGTGGTGGAGGACGGCAACCTGCGGGTGCATATGGCGGCGTTGCGTAAAGCGTTGGGCGATGGCCAGGCCGGGCAGCGCTATATCGTCACCGTGGCCCAGCGCGGCTACAGTTTTGTTGCGCCATTGAGCATCGAACCGATGAGCCTACCCAGCGACGGTGCGCCTCAACGCCCGTGCCACAACCTGCCCCTGCGCCGCACTCGCATGATCGGGCGCCAGGCCTTGATAGACCGCCTGGTGCAACAACTGCCCACGCAACGCTTTATCACCCTGACCGGCGCCGGCGGCATCGGTAAAACCACCGTCGCCCTGCGGGTGGCGGAATTGCTGATCGGCCACTACCGCGACGGCATTCACCTGCTGGACCTGGCGCCGCTGAGCACGCCGTCGATGATCCTGCCCAACCTCGCCGCCCTGCTCGACCTGGCGCCGGGCGAACAAGGGCCGCTGGTGGCTTTCGCGCGCAGCTTGCAGGAGCGCCAGTTGCTGCTGGTGATCGACAACTGCGAACACCTGCTGGACGACATCGCACTGATCAGCGAAACCTTGCTGCGCCACGCGCCCCACCTGCACATCCTGGCCACCAGTCGCGAAGCGTTGCGCGCCGAGGGCGAGTCGGTGCAACGCCTGGAGCCGCTGGCCTGCCCACCCGCCTCCGGCAACCGTGCCCAGGCCCTGGGTTACCCGGCCTTGCAACTGTTGATCGAGCGGGCCATGGCCCATCAGGACAGCTTTGAACTGAGCGACACCGAGCTGCCCCTGGCCATCGATATCTGCCAGCGCCTCGATGGAATTCCCCTGGCCATTGAGCTGGCGGCGGCGCAGATCGAGCGTTTCGGCCTGTCGGGATTGCTGGCGCAAATCAACGATAACGTGCGCCTGCTCAACCGTGGCCAGCGCAGTGACCTGCCCCGTCATCAGACCCTGCGCGCAACCCTGGACTGGAGCTTCAACCTGCTCAGTGCCGGCGAGCAAATCTGCCTGCGCCGTCTAGCGGTGTTTCGCGACGGCTTCAGCCTGGCCAGCGCAACGGCGGTGATTGCCGGCGCAGCGCTCGCCCCGGCCGAAGTGCCCGGCTCGATCAGCCAACTGGTGGGCAAATCCCTGCTGAACGTAGAACCCAGCGATGACGATATGGTGTATCGCCTGCTGGACATCACCCGCACCTACACCCTGGAAAAACTCAGCCTCGCCGGCGAGCTGGACGCCACCCGCGAACGTCACGCGGCGCGTTGCCTGGCGCTGATGGAACAGGCACAGGCCGATTGGTCGCTACTCGCGACCCAGCCGTGGATCGACCGCTACGCCCCGCTGCGCGAAGACATCCGCGCGGCGCTGGACTGGGGCCTTGGCACGGGCGGTGCGTCGGCGCTGGCGATCAAGTTGACGGTCAGCGCCATGCCGCTGTGGCAGGAACTGTCGCTGCTGCGCGAACACGCTTTGTACGTGGGCAAGGCCCTGGCCCTGATGGACAAGGCCCAAGCGCCCTGCCCGCGCCTGGCGATGCAGCTGCAACTGGCCTTGGGCAGCCTGGTTTATCACGCAGTCGGCGGCGCGGTCCAGAGCGGCACGGCATTCGCCGAAGCCGCGCGCCTGGCCGAGCGGAGCCAGGACCTGGGCGGCCAGTTGCGCGCGATCTCCGGGCAAATGGCGGTCGACCTCTGTGGCGGGCGCTATGACCAGGCGCGGGCGCAGAGCGTGCAGTTCGATCGCCTCGATCCGCGCACCGATCCGCTGCTGGGCTTGAGCAATCAGCGCCTGCAGGTGCTGGCCCAGCATTTTACCGGCGACCAGGTCCTGGCCCGCCAGAATGCCGAACAGCTGATCCAGCGCATGGCCCACAGCGGCCACTTGAACCGGTTCGCCCACGGCATCGGCATACAGTACGACCAGAATGTTGCTTCATTGACCGTCCTGGCGCGCATCCTATGGCTGCAGGGTTACCCCGAGCGCGCCTGGCGCACCGCCAGCCAGGCATTGGAACTGGCCGTGCAGGTCAACCACGGCACCTCGATCTGCTACACCCTGGCCCTGGCCGGCGTGGTGATCGCACGCTACAACGGCGACCAGACGGCAGCGCAGCGCCTGCAAGCGCTATTGCTGGAACAGTCGCATAAACATGGGGTGCACTTGTTCCAGACCTGGGCCGGGCATTACGCCGGCATCATGGAACGCAGCGACCTGCAAGGTCTGGGGCTGATCGAAGACATTCTGGTCACGCTCGGCGCCTGCCCGGTCGATGCACAGAACGCCGCGCGTGCACGCACGGGGGCCGCCGGTTGGTGCGCGCCGGAACTATTGCGGGTAACCGCCGAGCAGATGTTGGGCCAGGGCGATACGTTGGCCGCCGAACCCCTGCTGCGCGAAGCCCTCGACCTGGCCAAAACCCAAGGCGCCCTGGCCTGGGAACTGCGCAGCGCCGCATCGATGGCACGGTTGTGGCAAAGCCTGGGCCGCGCGGATGCCGCCCGCGACCTGCTCAAAGGCGTGTACGAACGATTTAGCGAAGGGTTCGCAACGCCGGATCTAGTCGACGCTCGCCGCCTGCTCGACCAGTTGCAGGACAAACGGCCGGCCTGAACCCAGCCCCAGGTAATGCCCATAGCCCTGCTGCAAACGTTGCACTTGCCGTGGGTCGCGCAACTGCATCAGGGCATAGCCGCGCAGGCAATTGAGCAGGCGGTAACGCGGCAATCCGGGGCCAGGCTCCACGCTGAGCAGCGAGACATTCACCAAGCGTGTCAGCAGGTACGCCAGGTCGGCATGCTCCAGTTCGGTGCCGGCCACCAACGCGCTCAACGTCGGCAAGTTCACCGCGTGCTTGAACAGCCCCAATTGCAGGAACAACCAGCGCTCCGGCAGGCTCAGGCGCTGGTAGGTCCAATCCAGGGCTGCCGCGAGGGACTGATGCCGCTCAACCGCCGTGCGGCGTCCCCGAGTCAAGACCTGTAAGCCCTTGCACAGCTGCGCCTGCACACCACGCATGCCCAGCGCGTCGACCTGCGCCGCCGCCAGCTCCAGTGCCAGGGGAATGCCGTCGAGGCGCCGCACGATATCGCGCAGCGGCGCCAGATCCTGAAGGCGCAACGCAAAGCCTTGCTGACCGGCCCGCGCACGCGCCACGAACAGCTGCACCGCCGGGCAGGCCAACGCCTGTTCGACACTGGCCAGTGCCGCCGGTGCGGGCACCGCCAGGCGCGGCACGCGCAGCACCCATTCATCGGGAAGGTGCAGCGGTTCACGGCTGCTGATCAGCACGCTGACCCGGGGCGCCAGTTCACGCAATACGCGCAGCCACTGCCGGCACGCGACCAATAGCAGGTCAACGCCGTCGAGCACCAACAGCAACTGGCGCGACGCCAAGTGCCGTCCCAGCTCATGGGCGCTGCTCCCGGCTTGCAGCTGCAGCACCGCGGCCACCTGCTCCAGCATCGCCTTCGGCGTCTGCACCGTGGCCAGGTCGACCCACCATACGCCGTCGCGATAGCGCGGCAAGACACGCTCGGCCAGGGCCAATGCCAGGGTGCTCTTACCCACCCCGGCGCAACCTGTGAGGGTCATCAGGCGTTGGCCGGACAGGCGCCGCACCAGCACGCCTAATACTTCGTCACGGCCTATCACCGGCGTCAGCCGAGCAACCAGGTTATGGCACGGCGTCGCCACCGAAGGCAGTGCGCCGTGCACCGGTGCCGCGAAGCAATAGCCGCGATGAGGATCATTGAGGATGTAGCGTTGCCCATCGAACGCCCGGCGCAACGCGGCGATGTGCACACGCAGGTTATTCTCTTCCACCACGCTGCACGGCCAGACGCGCTCGATCAAGGTCGCCTTGTCGATGAATTGTCCCGGCGCTTCGAGCAGCACCGCGAGGATGTCCAGCGCGCGCCCGCCAAGCGGCACCGGCCAACCCGCCTTACTGACCAGGCGTTGCTGGCGGTGAAAGACATAAGCACCGAAGCGCAGTGTGCCATCAGCGTCCATCGACTGAGGGTTGTTCATGTCTTGTCATCGCGCTGAAACACCCGTTCTTGGGCGTTCGCGCATCCTTTTCCATGGGCTTGGCGTTATCTTGCCAGTTGGCAATGACAGGACAATGCTGGCACAGGGAGCGATACGGACAATCCGGTGCGCTAGACGGACATGGTGTCGTTAACTGAACTGTTGTCGGTACTGGGTCGGGGTCAGGCCGAGTTTTTCACTGAAGAGAAAGCGCATATGCCGCACGCTGCCGAAACCGGCGTGGAACGCCACGGTCTTGAGCGGCAGCTCGGTGGTTTCCAATAAGTGCCGCGCGCGGTCGATGCGCGCACCTTGCAGAAAGGCCATGGGCGTCATCTGCACATCCTTGGCGAACAACCGCGCAAAGTGGCGCGCGCTCATATCAACCAGAGCGGCCATGGATTCGACGGTGAAGGACTGTTCAAGATTGGCCAGAACATGGTTCTGCACTCGGGTGATCGGGGTTTCCTGGGGCGCCACGGCCGAGGTCATCGGGCTGAACTGAGCCTGGCCGCCCTGACGCTTCATCACCACCAGCAGCACCTTGGCCACTTCCACCGCCACCTGTTTGCCGTGGTCCTGAGCCACCACCGACAACGCCAGGTCGATGCCCGCGGTGACCCCGCCGGAAGTGATCAGGCGCCCGTCCTGCAAGTAGATGCGATCGGTCTCCACGATAGCCTTGGGGAACGCCTTGATCAGTCGCTCGGTGTAGTGCCAGTGAGTGGTGACGCGATGACCGTCCAGCAGCCCGGCGTACCCCAGCACAAAGGCGCCGGTGCAGATCGAACCGAAGCGCCGCGCCCGTGGCACCGCCGCCCTGAGCCACGGCAGCAACGCCGGGTGGCACTCGTTGTAGGCGCCAGGGCCGCCGGGCACCAGCAACAGGTCATAAGCGTCCTGGGCCTGCTCCAGCAACAGGTCGGCCTGCACCATCACCCCATTGGAGGCGCGCAACGGGCCGGGCTCGGTGCCCAGGGTGAGGATTCGATAATGCTGCGCAGGGGGCAGGTAGCGATTGGCAATGGAGAACACTTCGAGCGGCCCGGCCATGTCGAGCAGGAGGAAGTCCGGGAACAGCGCCATGGCCACGGTTTTCATTGTGCGGAGGATCCATAGAGAAGAAGGCGGCGCTCATTATTGCACGCTCGAAACTGTCAACCGCAAGTGGACAGTTATTCAGTTTTCATCTTCTTAATGAATTAAAAGACAACCAGTAACCTTCTTCTCAACGCCAGCGCACTGCATGTCGCAGACCGCGCTCACTTGAGGACAAAGACCATGCTGACCCTACGCAAAGCTTCCGAACGCGGCGCCGCCAATCATGGTTGGTTGAAGTCGTTCCACACCTTCTCGTTCGCCAACTACTGGAACCCCGCCGAGCAGGGTTTTTCCGACCTGCTGGTGATCAACGATGACCGCGTCGCCGCCGGCAAAGGCTTCGGCCAGCACCCGCACCGCGATATGGAGATTTTCTCCTATGTGCTCGAAGGCGCCCTGGAACACAAGGACACCCTGGGCACCGGCTCGGTGATCCGCCCCGGCGATGTGCAACTGATGAGCGCCGGCAGCGGCGTGGCCCACAGCGAGTTCAACCACAGCCAGACCCGAGGCGTGCACTTCCTGCAGATCTGGATCGTGCCCTCGGTGGCCGGCGCAGAGCCGCGCTATCAGCAAGAGCACTTCAGCGAAGCGCAGAAACGCGGACGCTTGCAGTTGATCATCTCGCCGGACGGCGCCGACGGTTCCCTCAGCGTGCGCCAGGACGCACGGGTCTACGCTGGGCTGTTCAACGCCGAAGAAACCGCGACGCTGGACCTGCCAC
The DNA here is from genome assembly GCF_013285305.1 of Pseudomonas rhodesiae. Taxonomy (NCBI): domain Bacteria; kingdom Pseudomonadati; phylum Pseudomonadota; class Gammaproteobacteria; order Pseudomonadales; family Pseudomonadaceae; genus Pseudomonas; species Pseudomonas rhodesiae. The sequence goes on from NZ_CP054205.1 coordinate 3,508,769, forward strand.
CGGAGCGGCATGTGTACATCCATGTGGCTCGCGGCAGCGTTGAGGTCAACGGCCAGCGCCTGGAAGAAGGCGACGGCGCCCGGGTGCGGGATGAGCGCCAGATTCGCCTGAGCCACGGCAAGGATGCCGAGGTGTTGGTGTTCGACCTGCGCCCTCAGGAACTGCCACAGATGCCATGACCGACCACGCGGTGGCCCGGAAAACCGGGCCATCGCTGGCGTCGATAGTCACCATCAGCCCAATGAAGTTCTCTTAAAAAAAGCAACGCGTAACATCCAACCCATACACAGCAACACCCCCAACTTAATGACTCGGAGCACACACTCATGAAACGCCAACTCTTGCTTAGCCTTGCTTTCTCGGTACTCGCTGCCAATGCATTCGCTCACCCCGTGGTCGCCGAAGGCGGCGCGGATCGCCTGATGGAAAACCGTGTCGCCGAAGGTGGCGCCGATCGTTTACAGGAACGTGGCCTGGCTGAAGGCGGCGCGGATCGTTTGCTGGAACGCGCTCTGGCCGAAGGCGGTGCGGATCGTTTGCAGGAACGCGCTCTGGCCGAAGGCGGTGCGGATCGCTTGCAGGAACGTGCTCTGGCCGAAGGCGGTGCGGATCGCTTGCAGGAACGTGCTCTGGCTGAAGGCGGTGCGGACCGTTTGCAGGAACGTGGCCTGGTCGAAGGCGGTGCGGATCGTTTGCAGGAACGTGCTCTGGCCGAAGGCGGTGCTGACCGTCTGCTGGACAACCACGCTTAACCCCTCGCTGTTTGCGAGGCACCCCAAACCGGCCTGATCAGCCGGTTTTTTTTCGCCTGGAGTTGCGCTCAATTCACCCAATTGCACGATTTGCCTGAAATCAGTCATTTGCGGACCTACCCCAGCCCTCGTCTGCTTATTAAAGTGCCGTTTTTGATCATGGCTCGGATGGACTGATGAATCTGTGGTTTCGCTTGCTGTATATGCTGTGCCGTCGCCCGTGGCGCACACCTGCCCATGGCCTGGCCACTACGGTGGTGCGGATGCGCGTCTGGCCTCTGGACTTGGACATCAACCGGCATGTCACCAATGGTCGTTATTTCACCCTGGCGGACGTAGCGCGCATGGATTTCGTACTGCGCACCGGCGCCTTTCGCGTCGCCCTGCGGCATAAGGCATTGCCGATCGTGGGCGATACCTGGGGTAAATTCCGTCGCGAATTGAAACTGTTCGAAGCGTTCGAAGTGCACACCCGCATGCTCGGCTGGGACCATAAGTGGAGCCTGATGGAACATCGTTTCGTCAGTCGCGGTCGCGTGGTTGGGGTGGTGGTAATGCGCGGGCTATTCCGCTCGGCCAAAGGCACCTTGCCGCCGAGTGAGTTTGTTCGGGAACTGGAGCTGGAAGAAGCTTCGCCACCGATGCCGCAGTGGCTGCTGGACTGGGCACACAGCTGCGACGAGATGAGTGCGCAACTGCGTACTGAAGAGCAAATCGCCTAGGCATATTTTCGTGACCGGAACGCCGTCAAAACTGTGGGAGGGGGCTTGCCCCCGATGGGGCCTGCTCAGTCGATACCTGCGCGCCTGACCCACCGCTATCGGGGGCAAGCCCCTCCCACCCTGGTTACCACTGGCCTTTGGATGGGTGTAACACCTGACGACCGAGCCGGGGACCACTGTGCTCAAGTCAACGCCATCAAACCTGTGGGAGGGGGCTTGCCCCCGATGGGGCCTGCTCAGTCGATACCTGTGTTGCTGACCCACCGCCATCGGGGGCAAGCCCCCTCCCACCCTGGTTACCGCTGGCCTTTGGATCGGTGTAAAACCTGGCGACCGAGCCGGGGACCACTGTGTTCAAGTCAACGCCGTCAAACCTGTGGAGGGGGCTTGCCCCCGATGGGGCCTGCTCAGTCGATACCTGCGCGCCTGACCCTCCGCTATCGGGGGCAAGCCCCCTCCCACCTTGGTTACCACTGGCCTTTGGATGGGTGTAAACCCTGACGACCGAGCCGGGGGCCACTGCGCTCAAGTCAACGCCGTCAAACCTGTGGGAGGGGGCTTGCCCCCGATGGGGCCTGCTCAGTCGATACCTGTGTTGCTGACCCACTGCTATCGGGGGCAAGCCCCCTCCCACCTTGGTTACCACTGGCTTTTGGATGGGTGTAAACCCTGGCGATCGAGCCGGGGACCACTGTGTTCAAGTCAACGCCGTCAAACCTGTGGGAGGGGGCTTGCCCCCGATGGGGCCTGCTCAGTCGATACCTGGGTTGCTGACCCACCGCCATCGGGGGCAAGCCCCCTCCCACCCTGGTTACCGCTGGCCTTCGGATGGGTGTAAACCCTGGCGACCGAGCCGGGGGCCACTGTGCTCAAGTCAACGCCGTCAAAACTGTGGGAGGGGGCTCGCCCCCGATGGGGCCTGCTCAGTCGATACCTGCGCGCCTGACCCTCCGCTATCGGGGGCAAGCCCCCTCCCACCTTGGTTACCGCTGGTCTTTGGATGGTTGTAAAACCTGGCGACCGAGCCGGGGTCCAGTGTGCTCAAGTCAACGCCATCAAAACCTGTGGGAGGGGGCTTGCCCCCGATGGGGCCTGCTCAGTCGATACCTGGGTTGCTGACCCACCGCTATCGGGGGCAAGCCCCCTCCCACCTTGGTTACCACTGGCTTTTGGATGGGTGTAAACCCTGGCGATCGAGCCGGGGGCCACTGTGCTCAAGTCAACGCCGTCAAAACTGTGGGAGGGGGCTTGCCCCCGATGGGGCCCCCTCAGTCGATACCTGTGTTGCTGACCCACTGCTATCGGGGGCAAGCCCCCTCCCACCTTGGTTACCGCTGGTCTTTGGATGGATGTAAAACCGGGCGACCGAGCCGGGGGCCACTGTGCTCAAGTCAACGCCGTCAAACCTGTGGGAGGGGGCTTGCCCCCGATGGGGCCTGCTCAGTCGATACCTGGGTTGCTGACCCACCGCCATCGGGGGCAAGCCCCCTCCCACCCTGGTTACCGCTGGCCTTCGGATGGGTGTAAACCCTGGCGACCGAGCCGGGGGCCACTGTGCTCAAGTCAACGCCGTCAAACCTGTGGGAGGGGGCTTGCCCCCGATGGGGCCTGCTCAGTCGATACCTGGGTTGCTGACCCACCGCCATCGGGGGCAAGCCCCCCCACCTTGGGTTACCGCTGGTCTTAGGACTGGCGCAAGGCGCGGTCGGTCATTTGATGCGGTAGTGAAAGGTATTGCGCACCGCTGGCACGGCCACGGCCTTGCCATCAACGATCCTCGGCTGGTAGCGGAAGGTGTTGGCCGCCGCCAATGATGGGCGGATAAACAACGGGTGGCAGCCGTCCAGTACTTTGGGGTTTTCCACGCGGCCCTGGGGGTTGACGGTGTATTCCACCGAGCAGTCGCCTTCGATGTTTTTGTCCAGGGCCCGTTCGGGGTATTCCGGGGCTTCCTTGCTCAATGGCATGTATTGGCGGCTGTCGAACGCCGGAGCCGAAGCAGGTACGGCGGCGCGGGCTGTTTCGGCGGCCTGGCGTTGTTGGGCCTGGCGTTGCTGTTCCTGTTCCTGTTCACGCTCGCGCTGTTCGCTGGCCAAGCGCTGTTGTTGCTGCTCTGCTTTCTTTTCTTCGACACGCTTGCGCGCCAGGGCGGCTTTTTCGAGCTTTTGTGCTTGCACACGAGGATCGACTGCGGGTTTGACCGGCGTTGGCAGTACCACCGGTTCCGGCGCTGGCGTCACCGCAACCGGTTCGGGGGCCGGTACTGGGACCGGCGCCAGGGGCAGCATCACCAGTTGGGTGTGCATCACGCTTGGGGCCTCCGGCGTGGGCGGTTGTGGCGCCCAGCCCAGCACCAACAGCGCCAGCACGATCACATGCAAGGCCACCGCCAAACCGGCGGCCAGGCTGTTGCGCCAGAAGCCCGAAGGCGCCGCGGAGGCCATTGGCAAGGTGGGACTGTGCATGATCATCGCCGTCATTGCGGGGCCTCGGTCACCAGCCCCAGGTTGCTGACACCGCCCTTTTGCAACACCGCCATGGCAGCCACCACGCGGCCATACCCGGCATTGTCATCGGCGCGGATATACACCTGGGTGTCACTGCGCGCCGCCACCACCTGCGCGACCTTGGCGCCCATTTCTTCCAGGCTCACCGCGCTGTCGGTCTGGTGCTGGGTGTCCAGTTCCTCGCCGAGGTTCCAGTAGTAACCGCCGTCGGCCTGCACCGACAAGGTCAGGATTTGCTGGCGGGTGTCGGTGGCCAGCGCCTCGGCGGCAACCTTGGGCAGTTCGATCTTCACGCCCTGGGTCAGCATCGGCGCGGTGACCATAAAGATCACCAGCAGCACTAGCATCACGTCGATATACGGCACCACGTTCATTTCGGCCTTGGGCCCGTGCTTGCGTTGTGGCCTGACTAACATGGGAGTACTCCTGCTCAGGCGGCCGCGGCCAGGTTGATCGGCGTACCGCGCAGGGTGCGATGCAACCGCACTTGCAGCTCGTTGCCAAAGGCGTAATAGCGGGTGAGCAAGGTCTGGCTGCGCGCCGAAAAGCGGTTATAGGCAATCACCGCCGGAATCGCCGCAAACAGACCGATGGCCGTGGCGATCAACGCTTCAGCGATGCCCGGCGCCACCGTGGACAATGTGGCCTGTTGCACCTGGGACAAGCCGAGGAACGAATTCATGATGCCCCACACGGTGCCGAACAAACCGATATACGGGCTCACCGAACCCACGGTGGCAAGGAACTGCAAACCTTTTTCCAGCTCGATTTCCTGCGCGGTGATCGCCACCTGCAAGGCCCGCTCCACCCCTTCGAGCACCGCCGGATCATGGCTATGCAGGTGCTGGTATTCCTGGACCCCGGCGATGAAGATCGGCGCCACTCCACCTTCGCCCGCCTGCAGGGTGTCGCGGTACAGCCCGTGCAAATCCGGCGCCGCACGAAAGCGTTGCACAAAGCCGTTCAACTGCCGCTCCAGACGCCGCAGCACCGTGCCGCGCTGAATAATCAGGTACCAGCTGCACAACGAGGCCAGCAGCAAAGTGACCATCACCGCCTTGACCAACAGGCTGGCGTCACTGATCAAGCCCCAGATCGTCATATGTTCCATCGTCGCGTGCATGGTGAATGTCCTCTATTCGTTTAACGTGCAGTGATTAAAAAGTCATGACTGGCTGATGACAGCTCAAGGCAACTTCAACGTGCGGGTCACATCGGCCCAGGGCACGAACTTGAAGTTCTGGGTTTGCTCAGGCATGCGTTTGCGCCCGTCCTGCACTACCAGCAGGCCTTGGTTCCACGGCCCGCCGAGGTTGACGGCGGTAACTTCCAGGCCATCGGTTTCCGATGCGCCGTCGATACCGGCAGCGGCGTTCAGGCCGACCCGGAAGGCACCGCGACTGGCGAACGGCGGCTCGGCATCCAGCACCAGGTAGCTGTCATTGCCCTGGCTGGAGATCACCAGGTAGTCATGCTGCGCACTCTGGTACAGCGCCAGGCCCTCGACGTCCGCGTGCAATTGTTCGCCGACCTTGATCACGCTGGTCAGGGTCGCCGGCTGATCGGCACGGGCATCCACCGCCCACACGCCCACGTCTTCTTCGCCGATAAACAAGCGCTGGCGCTGGTCGTCGGCGACGCAGCCTTCGGGCTGGCTGTCGACCTTGAACTGGCGCACCAGCTCACCCTGCACGCGCCCGTCCGGGGCGCTGAGGCGGTATTGCAGGAAGGTGCCGTCCTTGCCGTTGGCGATCGCATAAATGTCGCCGCCGGCGGGCTGGAACAGGCACATGCCGTAGATCTCCTTGAGCGGCGTCGGCACTTCACCAGCCTCGCGCAACTCGCCGGTCTGCCGGTCGATGCTGAACAGGCTCAGGCTGTTGCGATCGCGATTGCTTGCCACGGCCAGGTCCACCGTCTGCTGGCCAAGCTTGAAACGCGGGCGCACGTCGACGTTGTTCAAGCGCCCCACCGCCAGCTCTTGCAGCAGCTTGCCGTCGAGGTCGTAGGCCAGCAGGCCCTGTTTTTTGTTGGTGCCGAGCACGCGGCTCTGCCCAGGGTGCTCGGGGTGAACCCAGATCGCCGGGTCATCCGCCGCGTCGCCCTGACGCCCCACCGGCTCGCTCTGGCGCAGCGCGGCGACCTCCGGCAGCACCGGCGCGACCGGCACGGGTTTGGCCTGCCAGTCGAGGGTGCCTTGGTACAGTTGGCCGTTGTCGTCGTCGCGTACCAGCAATTGCCGACCGTTGATTGCCAGTTGCTCCGGCTCCTTGAGGCCGGGCAGACCCAGGCTCGGTTGCTCTACCCAGCGCGCGCCGGAGGACTGAAACAGGTGCAACTGCGCGGTTTTCGGGTCCAGGGCGACCATCCCCCCCGGCACCAGCGCCATGGCCCCGGCTTCACGCTTGGAATCATCGAACAGCGCCACCGGCGTGCGTTTCACCGCGGCTTCGGGATGCGCCGGGTAGGCCCACCAGCCGACGTTTTCTTCGTTCACCACCAGTTGCTGCGTGGCGTCGTCCACCTGGCAGAACTGCGCCGACGGCGGCAACGGCACCCCGCGCACACGGCGGGCTTCAGCGAGCAGCGTCGAGCCATTGCCTACCAGCCATTGTTCGCCCTTGCCCTCCTCCCCGACCAGGAACACAAACAGGTTGGCCGCCGCGTCGCGGTACAGGCACAGACCGTTTACCGGAAAATCGCGGGGCGGCAGGTACAGCGGTTGACCCCAGGTTTTAGCGGCGCTATCGAGGTTGATCAGCAGTGCCTGCTGGCGGTCGTTGTCGAGGCTGGCGACCACTGCGTGGGGGCCGGTGGCGCGTGTATCGAGGCTGCTGAAATGACCGTTGAAACGCGCCAGTTCGGCGCCCTTGCTGTCGAGCAATTGCAGACCGTCACGGGGGCTGGCGGTGAGGCGCGTCTGACCGTCGGGCAGGAAGGCCACGGCTTCGGCCTTCAGGCTGGGCGCCCAGGGCGTCAGCGCCAGATCAGCGGCGAAGACGGGGCCGCTGGTGGCCAGGGCGATCAGCAGGTACAGCTTGGAAATTCTCATGAACGAACAAATCCTTCGGAAAAATGCAGAACGCTGTGGGCTTGGGGGGCTTCAGTGGGTCAGCTACTGATGCGCCAATTGACAGGCCCTCATCGGGGGCAAGCCCCCTCCCACATTGGAATTGAGTGAGTTAGAAATGCGTGAAGGTCAGGCCCACTTTGTAGGTGGGGCCGTACTCTTCGTACTGGCCGTTGTAGCTGCGGTGGCCTGTGTAGACGAAGTACGACTCATCGGTAAGGTTTTGGGCCTCGAAGCTGACTTGCAGGTTCTTGCTCAGTGAATAGCGCGCGCTGAAGTCGACGAAAGTCTGCGCGTCCACATGCAGGTCATGGGCCTTGTCGTTGATCGACGCCAGCTCATACAGGTAGGCCGATTTGTAGTTGGCCGACAGGCGCAGGCTGAGCTTGTCGTCTTCCCAACCAAGCATCAGGTTGCCGACGGTGTCCGACTGGCTGGGCAAACTGATGTTGCGCTTGCGGTGAGTGCCACTGGCAGCGTCGAAGCCTTCGATGTCCGCGCTGGAGCGGCTGAATGTGCTGTTGGCGCCCACCAGCAGGCCGTTCCACGGCGCCGGCAGCCAATCGAATTTCTGCGAATAGGCCAGCTCCAGGCCATACAGCTTGGCGCTGTCGCCATTGGCGTAGGTGTGGGCCTCGGCGAAGTTGGTCCAGGCCCCAGTACCGGCCAGGTCGGTGTTGTAGACGAAATTCTGGATGTCCTTGTAGAACACAAACGCCGAGACGGTGCCGGCACGCCCCATGAAATGCTCGATGCCCAGGTCCAGATTGCTCGATTCCAACGGCTTGAGGTCCGGGTTGCCGAAGGTGGCCTCGTCATCGTCGATCACAAACCCCGGCGCCAGTTGGCCGAAGGTCGGGCGCACCACGGATTTGGTCCAGGCCGCACGCACCTGGGTGTTCTTGTCGATCTGATAGCGCGCGTGCAGGCCCGGCAGCCAATGGTGGTAGCGGCGCCGGGTGTCGGTGGCGGTGAACTGACCGTCGGTGGCGCCGGTGCCCTTGGCTTCGAACTCGGTGCCTTCGTAGCGCAGGCCGGCGATAAAGCGCCAGTCGTCGATATCGATCGTGTTCATCAGGTAACCGGCGTTGATGTCTTCACGCATAGTGAAGTCGTTGACCCGGGATTCGGTCTCGTCATAGAAGTCCGCACGGTTGAGGCCGCCGATCAACTGCTTGATGCCGCTGGCGCTGATGCCAGGGCCGTAGTTGCCCAGGCGATAGTCGACGTTGCCTTTTTGAAATTGCGTCAGGCTGAGCTGCTGGTCGGTGAAGCCCAGGCTGTCGAAATCCTTGTAGACCCAGGCTTCCAGGTCGTTGTCCTTGTTGCGCCGGCTGACCTTGCCGCCGAATTTGACCTGGGACGCATAGCCGCTCAGGTCGTAGTCGCGGGCCAGGTCCAGGCGCAGGTTTTTCTCGGTGTCTTTGGTGTTCTGTTTTTCCCAGTCGACTTTGTCGAGGGTGAAGTTGGCCGGGTCGTAGAAGGCGCTGCCGATGATCGGGCGCGGTTTGTCTTTGTCATAGAAACCGCTGTTGGCGAAGTCACCGCCGTCGAAGGTGGCGCCGGCAATATGCGCGGGGCTGTCTTCGCTGGACTGGCTGTAACCGGCCTGGCCACTGAGGGTCCACAGGCCAAGCATGCGTTCGCCGCCGAACACGTAGGACTGAATTTCCTGGGTCTCTTCGCGGTTCTTGAGCTTGCGCTTGCCCTCGGCCTCGCCCAACTGGCCGGGTGCCTGCGGGTCGGCGAATTCCAGGCTGGTGGAGTTGCGGGTCTCGGTGTCCGTGTAGCGGCTGTACAGCGTGCGCAGGTAGTAGCTGCTCAGGTCATCGGGTTTGTAGTCGAAGTTCAGGCCACCGCCGGCGCGTTCGCGGCTGATGTCGTAGTCGCGCTGTTCGAATTCGTTGAGCCGGGCACCGTCGGTGAAGTCCCAGGCGCCGCCGGTCTCGACGTTGTCCGAGCCGAAGTCGCGCTTCTGCCAGCTCAGCGCCGCGGCCACGCCGAAGTTGTCGATACCATCGCCGAGGCTGAAGCGGTTACTGGCGGCCCCGGAGAATTTGGGGCTGGTCTGGCGGGTGTTCTTGTCGTAGCTGGCTTCGCTGCTGCCGGTGTAGAACAGGCCTTTGTGATCGAAGGCCGACAGGCTTTGCACATCGACGGTGCCGCCCAGGGAGTTGGCGTCCATGTCCGGGGTAAGGGTCTTGATCACCGACAGCGACTGCACCAGCTCCGACGGCAACACGTCCAGGGCCACGGCGCGGCGGGCGCTCTCAGGGGCGGGCACCAGGGTGCCGTTGATGGTCACGCTATTGAGGTCCGGGCCCAGGCCGCGCACGCTGACGAAACGCCCTTCGCCCTGGTCGCGTTCCACGCTGATGCCAGGCAGACGTTGCGCCGCTTCGGCGACGTTCTCATCCGGCAACTGCGCCACGCCATCGGCATGCACCACGCTCTTGATGCTGTCGGCACTGCGCTGCTCCTTGAGCGCCTGGCTGATCGCGGCGGCCTGGCCGACCACGTCGACATGCTCGGTGGTGGCCGCGTCGGCCGCATAGAGCCGCTCGCTGGCTATCGCCAGGGCCAAGGCGGTAAGCGTGAAGCTGACGAGCCCGGTGCGCTTGTACATGCAATCCTCCCCAAGAATCCGTTCGACGCCAGGCAAAAGGCCCGACAACTGGGAGGGCACGCTAGGGGTGGGGGATGACGGTTCTGTGACAGCGATCGGCGTAAAGCCCTGTAAACCGCGGCTTTCAGCCATGTGCTGAGATGAAATGAGCCGATATGACCTGCAAATCTCCCCTGTGGGAGGGGGCTTGCCCCGATGGCTGTCTAGCAGCCGACAGATATGCCAGCTGCCCCACCGCCATCAGGGGCATAGGTATCTACATAGCAGGAGAAAATGAGGTTGTTGTGGTGAGCGGGCTTGCCCTGCGCTGGGCTGCGAAGCGGCCCCCATTCCACGCGATGTGGTTTTAGCTGATACACCGAGGCGCCTGGGTTTGGGGCCGCTTCGCAGCCCAGCGCAGGGCAAGCCCGCTCACCACAACAAGTCCACTTTTTTGTGGCGCGGCGTGTTTGAGGTGAGCTGATTCGACCTTTCCCCGTTGTCATCCAACCGTCACATCCATCTGCTGTGCTGGCGCCCTTCGCTTCTTTGCCCAAGGACTCGCGGCTATGTTCTCCGTGCTCAAACCCCACCGCTGGAAACTCGCCCTGCTGCTGATTGCCGCCAATCTGGGGCTGATCCTGCACCTGGCCTGTGGCGAGCTCAAAAGCGTCAGCGAATGGGAGTGGCTGGATATCGTCGGCGAAGGCGGTTCGGCACTGCTGGCGCTGGTGTGGCTGGGGCTGGTGCTCAAGAGCCGCCCCGCCGGGCGCGTGACCAACTATCTGGTGCTGGGCCTGGCGTGCATCTTTTTTTCCTGGTGGATCGACAGCCTGGATGAATTTATCCGCTTGCCCGACAGCATCACCTGGGACCACTGGCTGGAGTCCGGCCCGATGCCGGTGGGCATGATCCTGCTGACCCTCGGCATCTACCACTGGCACCGCGAGCAACTGGCGATCAGCGCGCAAATGGAGAAACGCGAGCGGGTGTTCCGCGAACATCGCTTGTTTGACAAGCTCACGCCCCTGGGCGGTGCCGACTACCTCAAGCGGCAATTGGCCGAGAGCCTGCAGGACAGCCGCGAGCAGGCCCAACCGCTGTCGCTGCTGGCTCTGGATCTGGACAACTTCGCCGCCATCAACCAGGCCTATGGGCATGCCGAAGGCGATGCGGTGCTGCAAGCCCTCAGCCAGTTGCTGTTGCTCAACCTGCGCCGCCAGGACTTGCTGTGCCGCCTGGCCGGCGACCGCTTTGTGGTGCTGCTGCCCAACACCGGCGAGCGCCAGGCCAAAGACATCGCGCTGGAATTGCAGCAAGCGGTGCGTGGCCTGGCCCACAAGACCCGGCAACAAGGCGAGCGCCTGCAATTGGCGGCCTCCACAGCGGTGGTGATGGCTCTGGACGAACCGCCCCACGACCTGCTCAAACGCCTCAACCTGGCGTTGGCCAAGGCCAAGCAGCCCCTGGCGAAAAGTGCCTGACATGGCCATCAACACCCGCTGGTATGAAAGCGACTGCCGCTTTATCCCTGGGCACTATCAACCCGCCACGCTGATCGACCTGGCACTGTCGCGGGGCATCGACAGCCATCGCTTGCTGCGCGGCACCGGGCTTTTCCACGAGGACATCCTGGCCGGCAACGCGCGCCTGAGCCCGCAGCAGTTTCTGGGATTGATCGGTAACAGCCGCAAGTTGCTCGACGCCGACGACAGCAGCTTTCTGTTCGGCCAACGCCTATTGCCCGGCTACTACGGCGCCGCCAGCCACGCCCTGGGCCATGCGCAAAACCTGCACCAGGCGCTGGAGGTGCTGATCCAGTTGCAGGTGTTGCTCAGCCCGCTGGTGGCGCTGCATCTGGAGTTGGACGAGCACCACGCCTACCTGTATTGGCAGGACAGTTGCGGGGCCGGCGAGCACTGGCGCTTCCTGCTCGAAGCCAGCATGACTTCGCTGGTTGCCATGAGCCAATGGCTCAGCGGCGAGCGCCTGCCCTGGGCGTGCAGCTTCAGCCATGCCGAGCCGCGTTATGTCGAGCAGTACTGGGTAAACCTGGGTGAAAACACGCGCTTTTCACGCCCCCTGGACATGTTGTGCATTCCCCGCCAATACCTGACACGCGCCTGGCCCGGCGCCTCGGCCACTGCCGCTCAAGTCGCGCGTCAACAGGCCCATGCACAGATCGACCAGCTCGGCTTTGCCGACAGTTTTCTCGACTGCCTCTACGATTACCTGCGCGATCAGGTGCGCCAGCCACCCAACCTGGAACAGGCGGCGCAGGCGTTCGCCATGAGCCCGGCGACCCTCAAGCGCAAACTGCACAAACACGACACCGGTTTCCAGGAACAGGTCGACCGCGTGCGCAAGCAGGTGGCGTTGCACCTGTATCAGGTCAAGGGTTATAGCAACGATGAGGTGGCGGCCTACCTGAACTTCAACGACGCAGCCAACTTTCGCCGCGCCTTCAAACGCTGGACCGGCAGCACACCGAACCTGATCCGTCAGTTGTTCAACAGCCGCTAGCCAGGCGCTCGCGCAAAAACTCCACCAGCGCCTGCACTGGCCGTGAGCTTTGGCGGTGCTGGGGATACACCGCCGACAAAGTCAGCGCCTCGGGGGCGAACTCATCGAGCACCGTGACCAGGCGCCCGTCCTGCAGGGCATCGCCGACGATAAAGGTGGGCAGGTAGGTAACGCCCAGCCCGGCAATCGCGGTGTCGCGCAGCAAGTCGCCGTTGTTCACGCGCATGCGCCCGCTGACGTTCAGCGCCTGCACCTTCCCCTTGAAGCGCCATTGCACCTGGCGGCCGTGGCCGTACGGCAGGCAGTCGTGGTCGGTCAGGTCCTCGGGTTTCTGCGGCGTGCCGCGCAACGCCAGGTAGTCGGGGCTGGCGCAGTAGACCCGCGCGATGCTGGCGATGCGGCGCGCGATCAACGTGGAATCTTCCAGGGTGCCGATACGCAGCACCAGGTCGTAGCCCTCGCCGATCAGGTCCACGGGGCGGTCGCTGAGGTCGACCTCCACCGTCACCTGCGGATAGCGTTGCAGAAATAACGGCAGCAGACAGCCCAGGTGGGCGATGGCAAACGACAGCGGCGCACTGAGGCGAATGGTGCCGCGCGGCTCGCTGTTCTGCCCGGCAATGCCCTGCTCCACCTGCTCGACTTCACCGAGCAGACGCAACGCGGATTCGTAATAACTCTGCCCCAGGGGCGTGACATCCAACCGACGCGTGGAGCGATTGAGCAAGCGCACGCCCAGGCGGTCTTCCAGTTGGATCAAGCGGCGGCTGACGAACTGCTTGGACAGGCCCAGCTGTTCGGCGGCAGCGGTGAAACTGCCGGACTCCATGACCTGGCAGAACAGGCGCATGTCTTCGAAGGGGTTCATTGTCGCTTCTCGGTGGGCATTTGCAGGGCTTTATAACCGGATGATCGCAACACCACAAATCAAATGTGGGAGGGGGCAAGCCCCCTCCCACATCGATGACCTACAGGCGTGAGAACCGGTTACTTGGCGGTGAACGCCGAGTAGCTGTTCATCAGGTTGCGGTAGTTGGGGATACGCGGCGACAGCAGGTTGGCCAGGCCTTCCATGTCGTTGCGCCAGTCCACTTGCAGCTCGCAGGCCACGGCGAACCAGTTGACCAGTTGCGCACCGGCGGCGGTCATACGTGCCCACGCGGCCTGTTGCACGGTTTCGTTGAAGGTGCCGGACGCGTCGGTGACCACGAACACCTCAAAGCCTTCGGCCAGAGCGCACAGGGTCGGGAACGCTACGCACACGTCCGTCACCACACCGGCAATGATGATCTGCTTGCGGCCGGTGGCCTTGACCGCTTTGACGAAGTCTTCGTTATCCCAGGCGTTGATCTGGCCAGGTCGAGCGATGTATGGCGCGTCCGGGAACATGGCCTTGAGTTCCGGCACCAACGGGCCGTTAGGGCCGCTTTCGAAGCTGGTGGTGAGGATGGTCGGCAAGTTGAAGAATTTGGCGACATCGGCCAGGGCCAGCACGTTGTTCTTGAACTCGTTGGGGGAGAAATCCTGTACCAGGGAAATCAGGCCGGTCTGGTGATCCACCAACAGCACCACTGCGTCATCTTTGTTCAAGCGCTTGTACGTCATGGGGTTAACTCCTTGGGTTGGGATTAAAAGGCAAAGCACGAGCAGCCGAACGCGCCCCAGAAACCCTGGAAGTCGCTGACCGGCACGCTGGAAAGGCGCGCTTTTTCATGGCTGTGGGCATGCACGCCGCACGGGCCGCTGCACTGGTGAACCTGGGCCTGCAATGGCGAGCTGGGGTGCCAGTGCCCTGGCACCTTGACCACCGGCGACCAGTCCGGCAGCACCGGCACGCGCGGCGGTGCGTAGTCTTCGAAGTCGCCGGCGCCGTACACCACTTTGCCGCCGACCACGGTCAGCACCGATTCGATCCACTTGATGGCCTCTTCATCGACGCTGAAAAAATCCGCCGACAGCGCGGCGACGTCCGCCAATTGGCCGACTTTGATCTGGCCCTTCTTGCCCTGCTCCGAAGAAAACCAGGCGCTGCCATGGGTGAACAATTCCAGCGCGGTAAGGCGCGGCAGGCCCTCGGCATGCAGTTCCAGACCGCCGACAGTGCGGCCGCTGACCATCCAGTACAACGAGGTCCAGGGGTTGTAGCTCGATACGCGGGTGGCGTCGGTGCCGGCGCCGACCGGCACGCCTTCGGCCAGCATGCGCTTGATCGGCGGCGTGGCTTCGGCGGCTTTGGCGCCATAGCGCTCGACGAAATATTCGCCTTGGAACGCCATGCGGTCCTGGATCGCAATACCACCGCCCAGGGCGCGTACGCGCTCGATGTTTCTCGGGGTGATGGTTTCGGCGTGGTCGAAGAACCACGGCAGGCCGTTGAAGGGAATATCCCGATTGACCTTCTCGAACACGTCGAGCATGCGCGAGATCGATTCGTCGTAGGTGGCATGCAAGCGGAACGGCCAGCGCTGCTCCACCAGGTGACGCACCACCGGTTCCAGTTCCTGTTCCATGGTCAGCGGCAGGTCGGGGCGCGGTTCTAGGAAGTCTTCGAAGTCGGCGGCGGAGAACACCAGCATTTCACCGGCGCCGTTGTGGCGCAGGTAGTCGTCGCCCTGGTGCAGGGTGACGCTGCCGGTCCAGTTCTTGAAGTCGCTGAGTTCTTCCTTGGACTTTTGGGTGAACAGGTTGTAGGCGATGCGCACCGTCAACTGTTGGTCCTTGGCCAGTTGCTCGATCACTGCGTAGTCATCGGGATAGTTCTGGAAACCGCCGCCGGCATCGATGGCGCTGGTCAGGCCCAGGCGATTGAGTTCGCGCATGAACTGGCGAGTCGAATTGACCTGGTATTCCAACGGCAGTTTCGGGCCTTTGGCCAGGGTCGAATACAGGATCATCGCATTGGGCCGCGCTACCAGCATGCCGGTGGGGTTGCCATTGCTGTCGCGCACGATCTCGCCACCCGGCGGGTTCGGCGTGTCCTTGGTGTAGCCGGCCACGCGCAGAGCCGCGCGGTTAAGCAAGGCGCGGTCGTACAGGTGCAGCACGAACACCGGGGTATCCGGCGCGGCCTGGTTGAGTTCCTCCAGGGTCGGCATGCGCTTTTCGGCGAACTGGAATTCGTTCCAGCCACCGACCACACGCACCCACTGCGGTGTCGGCGTACGGTCGGCCTGGTCCTTGAGCATGCGCAAGGCATCGGCCAGGGACGGCACGCCTTCCCAGCGCAGTTCGAGGTTGTAGTTCAGGCCGCCACGAATCAGGTGCAGGTGCGAGTCGTTGAGACCCGGGATAACCGTGCGGCCCTTGAGGTCGATGACCTGAGTCGCGCTGCCACGCAGGGCCATCGCTTCAGCGTCGGTGCCGACGGCAACGAAACGGCCCTGGTGGATGGCGACGGCGGTCGCACGCGGGTTTTCACGGTCCACGGTGTGGAACTGGCCATTGAACAGGATCAGATCGGCGTTCATAGGGTTTCCTTTACAGAGGCTTCAAGCCAGGGAGCGAACAGGCGCGTGGCGGCCGGCATCATCACGTAGACCACCAGCACCACGATGGTCACGGTGACCAGGAACGTGGACACCACGTAGTTAGAGAGCAAGGGATGCAGGCGCAGCAGCGGGCCCCAGATAATCGGCACCAGTAGGGTCAGCGGCAGGATCACGCACAGCGACACCACCGCCTGTTTCCAGCGCGGCGGCGGCGCGCTGCCGTCGGCCAGGGGGGTGAACCAGAATTCGTTGACGGCGCCGATTTCGGTCTGGTCGCCATCGGCGAGCATCGGCGCGGCTTCGTCGATCAGGGCCTTGCGTTGGGGCGATTCGAGCCAGTGTTGCAGGTCGTCGGTGGAGCGGTAGCGCAGCACGCAGGTAAACAGCGCCAGGCCGTCCTGCTTGCCGCGCACCACGTCGACGCCCAGGTGCCCGGGCCGTTCGCCGGCAATGCGCACGATGCGCCGTAGCCAGGCTTCGTAGTCGGCCTCAAGGCCGGATTTGATGCGGTGTTTGACCACCAGGGTGACGACTTCGTCGGCCCCTGTCTTGGCGGCTGGATCCATGGCGTGCCCCTCTGCTTCCCACTATCAGCGATGAGGGAAGTGTGCCGTGGACCCGCCAAGGAAAATTGCATGTACGTGCTGTGTGGATGGGACGGGCTTACCAGCCTTCTTTCAACATCCGCAGTTCCAGATGCTGCAACAGCATGATGGTCTTGCCATCCACGATCTCGCCACTTTGCACCATCGCCAAGGCTTGTTCGAAACCCAGCTCCAGCACTTCGATGTCTTCGCCCTCTTCTTCCAGGCCACCGCCGCTGCCAACCTGATCGGCCGGTTGGTATTGGCCGATGAAGAAGTGAATTCGCTCGGTCACCGAGCCGGGGCTCATGAATGCCGCGTAGATTTTCTCGACGTGCCCGACGCGATAACCGGTCTCTTCTTCGGCTTCCAGGCGAATGCGTTCTTCGGGGCTGGCGTTGTCGAGCAGGCCGGCCGCCGCTTCGATCAGGTAGCCGTGGTAGTCATTGACGAACGTGGGCATGCGGAACTGGCGAATCAGCAACACCGTGCGTTGCGCGCGGTTGTACAGCAGGATAGTGGCGCCATTGCCACGGTCGTACACCTCACGGGTCTGGGCCTGCCAGCTACCGTCCCGGCGGCGCAGGTCGAAGCTGTATTTCTTGAGGTTGTACCAGTTGTCCGAAAGGGTCTCTTCGGCGGTGATGCGTACGGGGCTGCTGTCCATGGTCGGGCCTTTGCTCAAAGGAGCAGGAGCATGTCGCGCAGAGAGCGACAGCGTCAAGCCGCACAACGGTGGTCGAAATAATTCCTGCCGGCACGGGGCTTCTGGTAAAAACCCTGCTTCACCTTTTGACCTGGAACGTTCATGTCGTCTCGTTTGCTGTCTCGCCTGGGCCTGCGCTGGTTTCCCCTGCTGTGCATGGCGTTGTTGATCGTGGGTCTGCCGGTGGGATGCAGCATCTTGCAGCACAAAGAGCGCGAGCTGGTGTTTCGCATCGAGCCGGGCACCGCCAGTTGGTACAGCGGCCTGCCCAAGGCGGTGCAGGAATTCGAACTCAAGCCGGCCAGCTTCAAAGCCGGGCAGAACATCCATGCCTGGTGGTACCCGGCGGCCAGCAAGAATGCGCCGGCGATCCTCTACCTGCATGGCGTGCGCTGGAACCTGACCGGGCAACTGTTTCGCATCGAGCAACTGCATGCCCTGGGCTTTTCGGTGCTGGCCATCGACTACCGGGGCTTCGGCAAAAGTCACGGCGACTTGCCGTCGGAAACCACGGTATACGAAGACGCGCGCATCGCCTGGGAGCGCTTTCAGGTGCTGCAACCCGACCCACAAAAACGCCTGATCTACGGGCATTCCCTCGGCGGCGCGGTGGCCATCGACCTGGCGGCGGAACTGGGTCAGCAATCGCCGGTGCCGGTGCGTGGCCTGGTGATCGAATCCACCTTTACTTCCCTTGCCGATGTGGCCACAGCGGTGGCTAACACCTCGTTGCCGGTGCGCTGGCTACTGTCGCAGAAATTCGATTCCATCGACAAGATCGTCGATATCCGCATGCCGTTGTTGGTGGTGCATGGCCTGGACGACCGCTACGTTCCGCCGCGTTTCAGCCAGCAATTGTTTGCCGCCGCCCAAGAACCCAAACGTTTGTTGCTGGTGCCCGGTGCCAGCCACAACAACAGCATGAGCCTGGCCGGTCGCATGTATCGCCAGGCGCTCGATCAACTGATGCAATCGAAGGTTCAGACGCAAGCCATCACACACTCCACAAGCCGCGACGGCGACTCGTAAAACACTTTTCGGCACTGGTTTCGAGCGGGCCTGTCAAGCGCAAACCCTGGCCATGCTGGGCCAAACCTTAAGTTGATCAAATATTGATCTTGGGCGAAATCACCAACCCTGCCGGGGCCCGGCAAAGTTATCCACAGAGATACCCACGGTTTTCGTGGACAACTCTTTTTATTTTTTTACGATTTTTTTTGTGCGGCGGGTCGCGCCTTAAAAGGGCGCGGCCGCTAAACCGCCCCGATTCCAATCGACGGCTTGGGGCGGTTAAACGAGAGGGTGAAAGTCAAGCATTGCGTTCAACAGGGCCGGCGATTAATCTCGCACAAACCCGCAAAAAAGCGCACAAACATGCAAAACACCCACGCCGCCATCGACCTCCCCTCGTTACGCAAACAAAAGATCCTGTTGCTGCTGGAGCGCGACGGCAAAGTCACCGCAGCAGAACTGGTCGAACACTTTGCGGTGTCCCCGGACACCATCCGCCGCGACCTCGGCGAACTCGCCGCCGCCGGCCTGTTGCAGCGTGTACACGGTGGCGCCCTGCCCCGGCCTAAAGACACCGGTAAGGACTTTTTTACTCGGGTGGGTGAGACCGATGCGGTCAAGCGGCACCTGGCCCAACTAGCCGCCGAACGCGTCGAGGACGGGCAGATCGTGATGTTCGATTCCGGCTCCACCACCCTGCAGATCGCCCGCTCACTGCCGCTGTCGATCCGCCTTACGGTGGTGACGGCATCGCCGATGATTGCCATCGCCCTGGCGGACCACCCTGACGTCAAGGTGATCCTCGCCGGCGGCCAACTCAACCCGGCCACCCTCTCCACCCACGGCCACGACACCGTGCGCTTGATCCAAAGCATCAAGGCCGATCTGCTGTTTACCGGGGTCTGCGCGCTGCACCCACAGGTGGGCATGACGTCGCTGCATTTCGACGAAGTGGCGGTCAAGCAAGCCTTGCTCGACAGCGCCTCCCAGGTGGTGGCGGTGACCATGGCCGACAAACTCGGCGCCGTGGAGCCCTTCGTGGTGGCGCCGTGCAGCCGAATCCACAGCCTGATCACCGAGTGGCATGCGCCGGATATCGCGGCGTATGAACAGTTGGGGCTGGAAGTGCTGCGCGTGGATGTCTAGCCACCGCAGCGTGTGTTTGCCCTATGACTTTGCGTGCGCCGTCGCGTAATCAATGGCCAATTGGACCTGGGTGATTTTCTCGGCCTCCTCGTCCGGAATTTCAATTTCGAACTCGTCTTCCAGGGCCATCACCAGTTCCACCGTGTCCAAGGAATCGGCGCCCAAATCGTCCACGAAAGAACTCCCGTTCTTGACGTCGGCTTCAGCAATGCCTAGCTGTTCGGCGACGATTTTTTTCACTCGCTGTTCGATGTCACTCATTTGAATATCCTCACTTGGTGACCTTGGAGCCGAGCGTTTCATTGGGCGCCAGCACACCGGTGGCATGCAGCAAGTTGTTCACGGCATGCAGCACACCGAGGTCTTCAAGGGTCGCAGTTTTGTTCAGGATACGCCGCAGACAGGCATAGATTTTCAGCTCGCCGAAGGCCGCGTCGTCATAGCGCACGCGCTCGTTGAGGATGATGTTGGCTTTTTGGTCGATCTTGACTTGGAGGAACTTCTTCAATTCGGATTTAGTCATGGCCGCTCTCCCGGCTGGGCATGTATACGCCTTTGACTATATCCATCGGATGCAAAGCGGCTACTGTCAGATCTGACAGGTGTATAGATCGATTGGCAATGAACCCAAGCCATCCACCCGTTAGAGCGTGCTAAACCCCGCCAGCTGCTGCTCCAGCAGGTACAGCGCGTCGTCCAGCGCCCGGCCGCTGGCGGTGTTGTCGAAGATGCACCAGGTGGGGATGCCTTGCTCGATGGACTGCAGCAACTGGCGGGCATACGCCTGCACCCGTTCGGGGCCATAGGCGCTGTGGTAAATGCGCGGGGAACCGTGCAGGCGCCAATAGCGCACGCCTTGCCAGCCGGCTGGCAGATGGCCGCCCTCAATTGCCGCAGGGTCGGCGGCGACCCGGCCGATATGCAAATCCTGTAACAACCCTTCAGCCTCAAGCCAGCTGGCATGCCGCGGTTCCAGCACCACGGCGCCCAGATAGCGTTGGCGCAAGGCGCGGAAAAACACCGCAGCGGTCACGGGCTCGTACGCCAATGAAGGCGGTAATTGCACCAGCAGGCAGCCTAGGGAGTCGCCCAATCGCTGACACTGCGCGAGAAACTCATCCAGCGCGGCTTCGCAATGCGCCAGTCGCAGCTCATGGGTGATGAGTTTGGGCACTTTCACCGAGAACCGAAAAGTCGACGGTACCGACTGTGCCCAGCGCGCGTAGGTCGTGGGCAAGTGAGCGCGGTAAAACGAACTGTTGATTTCCACCGCATTGAAGCGCGAGGCGTAGCGCTGCAAATGCGTGCCCTCTGTGACGAATGCCGGCCAGTGTTCGCGCGGCAGGCTCCAGCCTGCGCAGCCGATGTACAAGGGGGCCGCCCAAACAGCAGCCGCGCGGCCGGCGTCGTCAGCCATGGCTTGAATGCTCCGCTCAGTGGCTCAATTTGCGCTCGGCCTTGGCGGCTTGTTCGTTGATCGCATCGGTCTGGCGCTCGGTGTCTTTGATCGAGGTGGGGGTGAGCACCTTGTCAACGGTTTCGGTGTTGGGGTTCGGGCGCTCCAGGGTCTGGCCTTTGACAGGGCTGTCGGTGCCTTTTTGCGCCTCTTCGGAGCTGACGGGGGTGGGGGTTTTATCGGCGCTCTTGTGCTCGGTCACGGGGCATTCTCCTAGTAATTGACGCGCCGCCATCACACGGCGGGCTCATTCAGCAGAGCCCTGGGCTTTTCGATAGTTCAAGGAATTTGCCGCGGCCACCGCTGGCGAAAAAAGCACAAAAAAATTTAAACCTTTTGCCCCGGTGCCGGCTCAACACCCAGGTAGCGACATCACGTCATTCACAAGGAGAGACACCATGACTACCAAGCTGATGAAACAAATGGGCCTGACTTTCGCACTGGTTGCCGGTTCGATGTCCGCAGCCTTCGCAGCCACCTCCAACGACTTCGTAGACAAGGCCGCACAGAGCGGCATCACTGAAGTCGAGGCCGGCAAACTGGCCCTGCAAAAAAGCAGCTCGGCCGACGTGAAAACCTTCGCCCAGCACATGGTCGATGACCACACCAAAGCCAACCAGGAACTGATGGCCCTGGCCAAGAAGCATGATCTGGAAGTGCCTGACGACGCCGCGCTGATGGACAAGGCCAAGAAAGCCATCCTGGAAATGCGCGATGAGTCCTTCGACAAGGCCTATGCCAACAACCAGGTGAACGCCCACGAAGAAGCCGTGGAACTGTTCAAGAAAGAGTCGACCTCTTCGGACAACGCCGAGCTGAAAGCTTTCGCCACCGAGAAGCTGCCGACCCTGGAAAAACACCTGCAAATGGCCAAAGAGCTGCAAAGCAAGTACGCCAAGTAATTCGCCCGATCACGCCCCTGCGTCAGACGACGCGGGGGCATTCGTGACGCCAATCCCCCCCTTCGCACAGGAGACACTCGATCATGAGCACCCACCTCAACGGTAAGCACATCCTGATCATCACCTCCAATACCGGTATCGAACGCGACGAACTGGTCAAGCCGCTGGAAGCATTGCGCGGTTCCGGCGCCAATGTGACCCATGCGTCCAGCAAGGGCGGCACCACCCAGACGTTCGTTGGCGACACCGAAAAGGACAAGACCGTGGAATCCGATGTGCAACTGTCGGACGTGGTCGGCAGCGACTTCGATGCCCTGGTGATTCCCGGTGGCACCGTCAACGCCGACACCCTACGCCAGGACGCGGCCGCGCTGCGCCTGATCAAAGAATTCGCCGATGCCGGCAAAACTATCGCCGCGATCTGCCACGGCCCATGGGCCTTGATCGACGCAGGCGTGATCAAAGGCAAGACCCTCACCTCCTACAAAAGCGTACGCATCGACCTGGAAAATGCCGGTGCCGCCGGTTGGGTGGATGAGCCGGTCAAGCAATGCCAGGCCAATGGCTGGACCTTGATCACCTCGCGCACGCCGGACGATCTGCCGGCGTTCAATGACGCGATTGCCAAGGCCCTCGCCGGCTGATCTGCGAACCCGTAAACAAAACAGGCGCCCCGAGGGGCGCCTGTTTGCTGTCTGAGCCATACCTCAGTGTTTACCTTGCTCCGGCATCTCACGCTTGGGCCCGAACATCGCCCAGGCAATCAGCCCCAGCAGCGGCACAAAGATCAGGATGATCAGCCACAACCCCTTGGTCTCCCAGCCACTGGTGCTGCGCAATACGGCGTTGATCGCCCACAGTTCCAACAGCAGTACAACCACCGCCAACCCGATCCAGACATATTCTAATTGCATGTTTCACCTCCTGAGGTCTAAGGCTTAGGTCAACCCATTGCGCTCAGGGTTCCATCGGATTTGCGCGAGTGTCGCAAACAGCGCGCATCAGGCCGGCGTAATGCAACGTAGTGCCTCGGCAACCATGCAAGCTGCACGACAGCAGCATTCGCATAAATTCAATAAGTTATTGATATTTAATCTATTTATTCATAACCAAGAGTTGGTACGGTGGATGCAACACCCCATCGGACGAGGCGCGCACTTCGACGTGCCCGAACCCTATCCGTGAGGTTTCACCATGAATGCCATCGACCTGCTCAAAGCCGACCATGAACGCGTCAAGACACTGCTGACCCAACTGAGCGAATCCACCGAGCGCGGCGTTAAAAAGCGCACTGAGCTGCTGGCCAAGCTCGAAATGGAAATCACCCTGCACACCAAGCTGGAAGAAGAGATTCTCTACCCGGCCTTCCGCAAAGCCGGCGGCAAAGAGCAGGACATCATGTACCACGAAGCCAAGGAAGAGCACCGCACCGTCGACAGCCTGGTTCTGCCCGACCTGAAGAAGACCGAGCCGTCCAGCACTGAGTTTTCCGGCCGCGTCAAAGTGGTCAAGGAACTGCTGGAGCACCATATCGAAGAAGAGGAAACCGAGATGTTCCCCCAAGCCCGCAAGCTGCTGGGCAAGGCACAACTGGAAGAACTCGGTGCCGAAATGGAGGCCATGAAGGCCGCGTATAAAAAAACCATGGCCAAGCCGATGGCGGCTTAACGGCTGGCCGGACCACGGGCCACGCTCCAGCGGCCCGGGGTTTGTGCAATGACATAAGGGGATTGCGTCATGAAGACCACCACGTCCCGAAGGATCGTACTTTCCGCTTGCCTGACGGCGATGCTCGCCGGGCCTGTCTTTGCGGCATTCGGCGATAACAGCGGTGCCGCAGGTTCCGCGCTGCCGCCGGGTACTTACCCCAGCAGCCCTTCAGACAGCAGCCAGAAAACCGACAACAGCACGCAGAAACAACAGCCGGCGAAACAAGCCCCCAAACCCAAACCCGCTAAACCCTCCAAAGAGCGCAAAGACACACCTCGATCAGGCAGCTGATGGTTCGTCCACGGGGGGTGGCTGCTTGGTCACGCCCCAATCGCCATGCTCGTACCAGTCGTCGCCGAGCATCTCGGCGGGGTGCATGGTGCGATCGGCACCGTTGCCACAGGCCAAATCAGTGGCAGCGCAGTAACGGTCGCAGCCCCAGCAGATTCGCTCAGGGTGTTTAGGGTGCAACGGAAACGGCTTGGCCATGACGAGTTCCTTATCAACGCGCGGTAGCCTCACCGTAACGTGTGAGGTGGCGGCTAACCTTGACCGGCATCAAGCCTGGCCAAGATGAAATATCCTCGAAACTTGACAAGAATCATTATTATCTGCGCCGCACCTTCCTAGACTCGGGCCCTCTCCCCTCACCCGTCAGGAAGTTCTCATGCGAACCCTCTCTCTGCTGCCGTTGGCCCTGCTGCTGTCCACCTCTGCCGCACTGGCAAAGGAATACCCGATTGGCGAACCGCAACACTGCCCGGGGTTGGAAATCGGCGCCGTGTACCTGCAACCGATCGAAATGGCGCCTACCGGCATGATGCGCGCCACCGCCGACTCCGACGTGCATTTGGAGGCCGATGTGCGCGCCACGGCGGACAACGCCCAAGGCTTTCAGGAAGGCAGTTTCGTGCCGTACCTGAACCTATCTTTCACCTTGAAAAAGCAAGGCAGCGACACGCCGATCACCGGCGATTTCCACGCCATGGTTGCCAATGACGGCCCGCACTACGGCGATAACGTCAAGCTACAAGGCCCCGGCAAATACACCCTCACCTTCAGCGTACTGCCGCCCACCGGCCCTCATTCGTTGGGCCGCCACACCGACAAGGAAACCGGGGTTGCGCCGTGGTTCGAGCGTTGCGAAGTGCACTACGAATTCGTCTACGCCGGCATCGGCAAGAAAGGCGGTTATTGATGCGCCGCGCCTTGCTGCTGGGTGGCCTGCTGCTCGGCGGCGCGGCCGCCGCGGCGCCGTTGCCCACCTATGAGTTGAGCCTGCGCGATGGGCACTTCACGCCGTCGCAACTGGTGGTCAAGGCCGGTGAGCGCTTCAAGATCGTGCTCACCAATGCCGGCCAGGGCCCGGCCGAATTCGAAAGCACGCCGTTGCGCGTGGAGAAGGTGTTATCGCCCGGCGTCACCACCTTTGTGGTGATCCACCCGCTCAAACCCGGCGAATACCCGTTCTTCGACGAGTTCAACCCACAGCTGCCCGAAGGCAGCCTCCTCGCTCAATAACCGCCGGAGCCGTTGATGAATCAAGCGATGTTCATTGTGTGGCGCGAAAGCGTCGAAGCGCTGCTGGTGATCGGCATCCTGCAAGCCTGGATCAGCCAGCAGGCCGGTCGCTCGCGCCTGGCGCGCTTTCTGTGGGCCGGGGTGCTGCTCGGTCTGTTGTGCTCGCTGGGCCTGGCCGGGTTGATGCTGTGGGCCGCAGAAACCATGACCGGCGCCGAAGGCGAATGGCTGCAAGCGCTGCTGACCCTGATAGCCAGCGCTCTGATGGTGCAGATGGTGTTCTGGATGCATCGCCACGGCCCCACCCTTCGCCACAGCCTGGTACGCGACGCCGACCAGCGCCTGGCACGCCAGGGCGGCTGGGGCTTGTTGCTGCTGGCGTTGCTGGCGGTGAGCCGCGAGGGCAGCGAAACCGTAGTGTTCCTATATGGCGCCGGCGCGCGTTTGCACGACACGGCCCTGAGCCTGTTCGCCATTGGCGGCGTGCTCGGCCTGGTGCTGGCCGGTCTCACGGTGCTGCTGTTGCGCAGCAGCCGCCGCGTACTGTCGTGGGCGCACTTTTTCGCCCTCAGCGAAGCCTTGCTGTTGCTACTGGGCGGCGCGTTGCTGGTGGCTGCCGTGGATCGTATCAGCGGGCAGCTGCTGGCGATGGACCTGCCGGACTGGGTCTACACGGCCTGCGGTGAGAGCCGCTGGGACAGCAGCGCACTGCTCAGCGACAGCCATGGCGTGGGCGCCCTGCTCGCCGATTTCGCCGGCTACCGCGCCGCGCCCAGCCTGATCACCCTGGCGGCGCTGCTCGGCTACTGGCTGTGGGTGAGCCACGGCCTGCGCCGGTCGCGGCACGCGGCATGAGTTGGCTGGCCCGCCTGGGCGATGGCATGCGCCGCCATGCGCGGCTGATCCGTGCGCTGCAATGGGCGGTGGTCGTGGTCTACGCGCTGCTGCTGGTGGTGCCGGCGCTGCTGCCGCTGCCCGACACTCAGGCGTACCTGGTGAATAACCTGACGCTGCTGGCGCAATTTATGTTCTGGGGTGTGTGGTGGCCGTTCGTGTTGCTGTCGATGGTGCTGTTCGGGCGCCTGTGGTGCGGCGTGCTGTGCCCGGAAGGCGCTCTAAGCGAATGGGCCAGCCAGCACGGACGCGGCCTGGGCATTCCGCGCTGGCTGCGCTGGGGCGGCTGGCCCACCGTGGGCTTTTGCCTGACCACCCTGTACGGGCAATTGATCAGCGTATACGACTACGCCCAGGCAGCATTGCTGATTCTTGGCGGCTCCACCGTAGCGGCCGTCGTGGTGGGCCTTTTGTTCGTGCGCGGCAAGCGTGTGTGGTGCCGCTACCTGTGCCCGGTCAGCGGCGTCTTCGCCCTGCTCGCGCGCCTGGCGCCGGTGCGCTTTGCGGTGGACGAGCAACGCTGGAAGGCCAACACCGCGCCGCGCCTGCCCCTGCCCAACTGCGCGCCGCTGCTGGACATCCGCCGCCTGCAAGGCGCCAGCGAGTGCCACGCCTGCGGGCGTTGCAGTGGGCAGCGCGGCGCCGTGCAACTGATCGCCCGCTCGTGCAACGAGGAAATCCTCCAGGCCCGTCATCAAGCCGCCTCGGTATGGGACGCGCGCCTGCTGCTGTTCGGCGTGATCGGCCTGGCCATGGGCGCGTTTCAATGGACCGTCAGCCCGTGGTTTATCGCCCTTAAACAACACCTGGCCGAATGGCTGGTGGTACACGATTGGCTATGGCCGCTGCAAGACACCGCGCCATGGTGGCTGCTGACCCACTACCCGCAGCTCAACGACAGTTTCAGTTGGCTGGATGGGATGTGCATCGTGCTGTACCTGGGCGCCAGCTCACTGCTGCTGGGCGGCGCATGCTGGGTGCTGATGAAGTTCAGCGCACGTGTGGCGGGCGACCGCGCACTGTTTCGGCCCCTTGCCCTGACGCTGACGCCACTCGGTGGTGCGGGGCTGTTCCTCGGCTTATCGGCGACCACGGTGAAGTTATTGCGCTACGAAGGGTTGGTATTGGCCTGGGTGCAAACGGCACGCGGGGCCATGTTGGTGGCGGCTGTTGGATGGTGTATCTGGTTGGGATGGCGGCAACTGAGCGGCCTACCGCGCAAGGCACGGATGGCGGCATGGATGGGTGTCTTGACGGCTGCCGGCTTGGTCGCAGGCGCATGGTGGTTACAGTTCTGGGGCTGGGCTTGACCGCGACTTGCCTGATGCACGGCGGTCCATTGTGGGAAAATGACGGCGGGTCAGCAACAGATGCGTCGACTGACACTCCCACATCGGGGGCAAGCCCCCCTCCCACCTTTGATTGCATTGCCTGGTCTGGATCATACGGCGCACTGCCGCACAGTTCGCGGCATGCCGGTCCAAACTGCTTCCCCAGTATTAACTGCAAAAACTCGCTCAAACTGTGGGAGGGGGCTTGCCCCCGATGGCGGCGGGACAGCAACACATGTGTCAACTGACACGCCCACATCGGGGGCAAGCCCCCTCCCACCTTTGATTGCATTGCCTGGGCTGGATCATACGGCGCACTGCCGCACAGTTCGCGGCATGCCGATCCAAACAGCTTCCCAAGCATTAACTGAAAAAACCGGCTCAAACTGTGGGAGGGGGCTTGCCCCCGATGGCGGCGGGTCAGCAACACATGTGTCAACTGATACTCCCACATCGGGGGCAAGCCCCCTCCCACCTTTGATTGCATTGCCTGGGCCAGGTCATACGGCGCACTGCCGCACAGTTCGCGGCATGCCGGTCCAAACAGCTTCCCAAGTATTAACTGAAAAAACCGGCTCAAACTGTGGGAGGGGGCTTGCCCCCGATGGCGGCGGGACAGCAACACATGTGTCAACTGACACGCCCACATCGGGGGCAAGCCCCCTCCCACCTTGATAGTCATTGCCTGGGCTGGATCATACGGCGCACTGCCGCACAGTTCGCGGCATGCCGGTCCAAACTGCTTCCCCAGTATTAACTGAAAAAACTCGCTCAAACTGTGGGAGGGGGCTTGCCCCCGATGACGGCGGGTCAGCAATACATGTGTCAACTTCAACTCCCACATCGGGGGCAAGCCCCCTCCCACCTTTGATTGCATTGCCTGGGCTGGATCATACGGCGCACTGCCGCACAGTTCGCGGCATGCCGGTCCAAACGGCTTCCCAAGCATTAACTGCAAAAACTCGCTCAAACTGTGGGAGGGGGCTTGCCCCCGATGGCGGCGGGACAGCAACACATGTGTCAACTGACACGCCCACATCGGGGGCAAGCCCCCTCCCACCTTTGATAGTCATTGCCTGGGCTGGATCATACGGCGCACTGCCGCACAGTTCGCGGCATGCCGGTCCAAACGGCTTCCCAAGCATTAACTGAAAAAACTCGCTCAAACTGTGGGAGGGGGCTTGCCCCCGATGGCGGCGGGTCAGCAATACATGTGTCAACTTCAACTCCCACATCGGGGGCAAGCCCCCTCCCACTTTTGATTGCATTGCCTGGGCCAGGTCATACGCCGCACTGCCGTGCCGTTCGCGACAGCCCGATCCAAACGGCTTCCCCAGTATTAACTGAAAAAACTCGCTCAAACTGTGGGAGGGGGCTTGCCCCCGATGACGGCGGGTCAGCAATACATGTGTCAACTTCAACTCCCACATCGGGGGCAAGCCCCCTCCCACCTTTGATTGCATTGCCTGGGCCAGGTCATACGGCGCATTGCCGCGCGGTTCGCGACAGGCCAATCCAAACGGCTTGCCCAGCATTAACTGAAAGAACCCGCTCCAAAGGTGGGATTCTGGTAGCGGCCTAGACCTTGAACCGCCCCACCATCTGGTGCAAATCCCCGGCCATGCCTGCCAGTTCCTGCCCTGCCGTCTGTGTATGAATAGCCCCCTGCAACACCTGCTGTGACAGGGTTCGAATGCCCACCAGGTTGCGATCCACTTCCCGCGCCACCAGCGCCTGTTCCTCGGTGGCGCTGGCAATCAGCATATTGCGCTCGTTGATCTGGGAAATAGACCGGGTGATTTCTTCCAGCGCCTGCCCCGAGCGCTGGGCCACGCCCAAAGTTGCCTGCACCCGTTCGCTGCTGTCGTGCATGGCCGCCACGGCGTGTTCGCTGTCCTGGCGGATGGCGCCGATCATCTGTTCGATTTCCTGGGTCGACACCTGGGTGCGATGGGCCAGCGCGCGCACTTCATCGGCCACCACCGCAAAACCACGCCCGGCGTCGCCCGCTCGGGCGGCTTCGATGGCGGCATTCAAGGCCAGCAGGTTGGTTTGATCGGCGATGCTGCGGATTACATCGAGCACGCTGCTGATGTCTTGCACGCGCCCAGCCAGTTGTTGGATGCGCTCTGAGGTTTCCACCACGCCGTTGGCCAGGGTGTTGATCGAGGCGACGGTTTCCTGGACCTGGGCCTGGCCGCGCTGGGCGGTCTGTTCCGACAGGCGCGAGGCTTCGCTGGTGCTCACCGCGTTACGCGCCACCTCGTCCACAGCGGCGGTCATCTCGTTCACGGCGGTAGCGGCCTGCTCAATCTCCTGGCCCTGCAACTGCAAGCTGCCGCTGGTCTGGGTGCTGACCGCACTGAGTTGCTCCGATGAGCTAGCCACGCCGTCCACCGACGTTGCGATATGCCGCACCATCTGCTGGAGGTTCTGCTGCATGTGATGCAGATTGCGCATCACGCTGCCCTCCGCGCTGTCACCCACCGGCACCACGATAGTCAGGTCACCGCCGGCGATATGACTCAACACCCGCGCCGCCTCATCCGGCTCGCCGCCCAGGGGCCGCAGCACACTGCGGGTGACCAGCACCGCCGCCGCCACTACCAGCGCCAGGCACAGCACAAAGAGGCCGATCATGGTGCGTCGGGCTTCGTCGTAGAGAGCCTGCGCCACCTGCTGGCGCTCGGCAAACACACGCCCCTGTAACGCCATCAAGGCGTCCAGGCTTTTGAACACCTCCAGCTCCGCCGGCATCACCTGCTGCTTGAGCTGCGCCAGGCCCTGGTCACGGGCGCCCTGCTTAATCAGCGCCTGCACTTGGGTGAACGCCGCCACGTAGGCTTCGCGATGGGTTTTCAAACGGGCGTAGGCGGCCTTGCCTTCGGCGGTATCGAGCAGCGGTTCGAGGGTGGCGAACGCCTCGGTGATGCGTTGGCGCGTGGTGCCGATGGCCGCCTGGGCCTGTTGGTTATCTTGGTCGATCAACAGGTCGCGGGTGTTGCGCCCATTGTCCCGCACGCCGGTGGCGATCACCATGATCGGCGCGATCTTCGGCCAGTCCTGCTGCACGATCTGGTCGGCCTGTTGCTTGAGCGTGGCCAGGTCGTGCAAGGCGTAGAACACCAGACCGATCAGCGCCAGAGGCGCAATCGCAAAGCCAATGACAATACGGCGTGCGGTGGTTAAGTGGATCATCTGAACATTCCTTGATGAAGGCCTGCCCACGGGGGGCAGCATCGATAAAAAATCCTGTGGAGGGCTCACCCTCGCAACACAAACGCCGGAAACAACTCGCGCATCCGCGCCCACAACTCCGGCAGCGCCGTTTGTATCGGCGCGCACGCCAACTGTGTATCGAGCATGGTGGCGGTACGGACTATCTGCACGGCGAAGCGCTTCACGCCACTGGCTTGCAAACGCTGGGCCAGGCGCAACAGGCGTGGCGGGTCGATCAGGTGCCAGTGCACCGTGGTGCGGCATTCGTAGTCGACGCCGCTGGCCAGCAAGGCGTCGAGGCTGTGCCAGTTGGCGGCGCCGCTGCCCTTGACCTGGGTGATGGATTGGCAGTCTTCGGCCAATGCCTTGACATCGAACCCGACCCAATCGGCATGGGCCAGCGCATTGGCAAAGCTGGCGGGTTTGATGCCGGCGCTGTGCAGACCGATGCGAAAACCCATCTCGCGCACTTCGTCCATGGCCGCCGGCAGGCCTTCCTGCAGCGTCGGTTCGCCGCCGCTGAACACCACCGCGTCGAGCAGATCCTGACGCCGCTGCAAAAACAGCAAAACCCGGCGCCAATCCACCTCTGCGCTACCGCGCGGTGGGATCAAGTCCGGGTTATGGCAATAACGACAGCGCCAGGCGCAGCCTTGGCAGAACAGCACGCTGGCGAGCATGCCGGGGTAGTCGAGGGTGGTCAGGGGCACCAGGCCCCCGACCCTTAGTGCTCGCGTCATTGGCGCCCAGCCGCGGCAGCCGTTTCGGTGAAGTGCACGCGCTCCTTATGCTCGGATTGCTTGCCGGGGTTGAACGCCGACACGGGCCGGTGATAGCCCATGACGCGGGTCCAGACTTCACAGCGTTGACGTTGGGGTTGCGCAGTTTGCATGGTGAGTCTCCTTGGGGGATCAAACGTAGCCGAGGGTTTCATCGCATTTGGGGCAGAACTCGTGTTCCCCCGCCAGGTAGCCGTGCACTGGGCAGATGGAAAACGTCGGGGTAATCGTCAGGTACGGCAGATGGAAGCGTCCCAGGGCTTTACGCACCAATTGCTTGCAAGCCTGGGTCGAAGAGATCTGCTCGGCCATGTACAGGTGCAGCACCGTGCCGCCGGTGTATTTGCATTGCAGTTCGTCTTGCAGTTCCAAGGCTTCGAACGGGTCTTGGGTAAAGCCCACGGGCAATTGCGAGGAGTTGGTGTAATACGGCGCGAAGTCGCTGCCGGCTTGCAGAATGTCCGGGAAGCGTTTGCGGTCTTCCTTGGCGAAGCGGTAGGTGGTGCCTTCGGCCGGCGTCGCTTCGAGGTTGTAGAGATGGCCGGTTTCTTCCTGGAAGCGCAGCAATGTGGCACGTACATGGTCGAGCAGCTTGAGGGCAAAGGCGCGCCCCTGTTCGGTGTGCATGCCCTGCTCGTCACCGCTGAAGTTGCGCAGCATCTCGTGCATGCCATTGAGGCCGATGGTGGAGAAGTGATTGCGCAAGGTCCCCAGGTAACGCTTGGTGTAGGGGTACAGGCCGGCGTCCATGTGGCGCTGGATGACCTTGCGCTTGACCTCAAGGCTTTCCATGGCCAGCTGCATCAGATGATCCAGGCGTTGCAGCAAGCCCGAGGTGTCGCCCTTGAACAGGTAGCCCAGGCGCGCGCAGTTGATCGTCACCACCCCGAGGCTGCCGGTTTGCTCCGCCGAACCGAACAAACCGCCGCCGCGTTTGAGCAATTCGCGCACATCCAGTTGCAGGCGGCAGCACATCGAACGCACCTGATTGGGCTGCATATCGGAGTTGAGAAAGTTCTGGAAATACGGCAGTCCGTAGCGTGCGGTCATCTCGAACAGGCGGTCGGCGTTGGGGCTGTCCCACGGAAAATCGTGGGTGATGTTGTAGGTGGGAATCGGAAACGTGAACACGCGCCCCTTGGCATCCCCGGCCTGCATCACCTCGATATAGGCGCGGTTGATCAGCTCCATTTCCGCTTGCAGATCGCCGTAGGCAAATGGCATTTCTTCGCCACCGATCACCGGGATCTGCTCGCGCAAATCCTGTGGGCACACCCAGTCGAAAGTCAGGTTGGTAAACGGCGTTTGGGTGCCCCAGCGCGACGGTACATTGAGGTTATAGATAAATTCCTGCAGCGCCTGGCGCACCTCGGGGTAACTCAACTGATCCTTGCGCACATAGGGCGCCAGGTAGGTGTCGAACGAGCTGAACGCTTGGGCGCCGGCCCATTCGTTCTGCAGGGTGCCGAGGAAGTTGACCATCTGTCCCAAGGCGCTGCTCAGGTGCTTGGGCGGCCCCGCCTCCACCCGGCCCGGCACGCCGTTGAGGCCTTCGTGCAGCAACGAGCGCAGCGACCAGCCGGCGCAGTAACCGGCAAGCATGTCCAGATCATGAATATGCAGATCCGCCTCGCGGTGTGCCTGGCCGATCTGCTGGCTGTAGACCTCATCCAACCAGTAATTGGCCGTGACCTTGCCCGCCACGTTCAACACCAGCCCGCCCAGGGAATAACCCTGGTTGGCATTGGCCTGCACGCGCCAGTCTTCGCGGTCGAGGTATTCGTTCATGGAGGTGGCGACTTCCACCAGGGTCTTGCGGTCGCGGCGCAGACGCCCGTGTTGCTCGCGATAGACGATATAGGCGCGCATCGACAGAAAGAAGCCGGCATCCATCAGCACCCGTTCGACACTGTCCTGGATCTGCTCGACGTCGAGCCGTTCGATACCGCGCAAACGCGCGAGCACGGCGCCCAATAGCAGGTCCACATCGGCGGGCTGATATTCGCCAGTGGCCGTGCCGGCGGCGATCAATGCCTGGCGGATTTTTTCGGCGTCGAAGGCGACCCGTGTGCCGTCGCGTTTGTGTAACAGGGTGCTGACCAGCGGGCTCGACACACTTTGCATAAGTGATCTCCGGACACTACATATAGGTGGTTTTTTATACGAAAACACAATATGCAGTGACTTTACGGCGAACCACGCCAATCGAAATTGACCGGGATCAAGGTTGGCAAACGCGTTCGGGTAAGCACCCACCGAGAGCCGTCACTGGAACCTTCGCCAGGTGCTCTCCACACAGAAGGGATCTCCACTCACAGCGAAGAAGTTCTATGCGAACAGCTCAATCCCCAATGCAGCGCTTTGCAACCGTCGCCCCGGCGCTGGAAAACACACTGTCTGTGAACACGTCGCGCCCCGGCGAAACGCTCAACAGTGGCCGATCAAAGCGCGCAGCGCCGGACGACGCGGTCACCGCCGCCGCAAAGAAGAACGCGGATTTTCTGGTGAAGGACGAAGATTATTTATTGAGCTGTTCGTTTTCCGCCGCGCTGATGGACAGAGCGATAGCATTGCTTGCCAACCCGACAGCCCCTCCACCCGCGGCGACCGTCGACGACATCCCGGCCAACTCGACGTTCGGCCAAGCGCTGGCGCGGTTTACCGCCACGCTCAAGCAAGAACCCTTCGCTTCGTTCGCGCGCAACAAAAACATCAACTTGGCGCACTTCAAAGTGTTCCCCTCAGAGGGCCGACTGGAATGGGTCAGCCATGGCGTGCCGATGAAGCTGACCCGAAACAATCCGGCATGGAACAAGGTCTCTGCGGATCTGCTTGCCGCCGCGCGGGAGTTGATGCCAACGTTGTCAGGCGCCTTCGAATTCACGGGGGCACACCGCGCGCCTGTGGACGTCATCGGCGACTTTTACGCAACTGCACGGGCGACCGACCTGCCCAGCACCCTGCGCGCCATTACCCGATTGAAGCAAACCCGGGACTTTCCTTCACTGCGCTTACATCGAGAGCCGGGCGCGAACGACGGCGCATCGGACTACCAACGCGTCAGGCAAAAACAGAGAGACGCCATCGACGCCTTAGCCACCCACCTCAGCCATGAGCCAGAGGCGCTGCCGCCGTCCAGACGTAACCTTTCCCCAGCGCAAACCGTCGAGCAATGGGACAGGGCTCTGGCGCACGCCTGCGCTATCTACCTGTACAACCAGCACAGCACATCGGCGGTCTGGAGCGACACGACCGATGCGCTCGGCGCCGCACCCGCATCTACGTTCGGCGTGGCGTGGGAGGCTTACCGCCAATCGCTGTCCAGTGAGGCGTTCAAAAGCTTTGCCAGAGACAAAGGGATCGACATCGGTAGCCTGCGCATTGAGGCCCGGTCGGGCACCTTGAGCGCCGTCGCCAACGGTCAGCGTCGCCGTTTTACGCTTGAAGACGATTCCGCATGGGCCGCCGTTGCCGCGCCCATCCTGGAGAAAGCCAGGTCTATCGCGGCGGGCTCAGCGGCCGAACTCAGCTACCCCGGGGCCGAAGTCGATCCAAGGACCGTCCTCAATTTCTATGGTGAGCCCGTCGCTCACGCCACCCAGGTAGAGATGCTCAAGCATTGCGCCGCCCTCCACCGCTCAGGTTTCGAAGCGTTGCGCGAGCACGCGCAGCCGAGCGACGAGCGTTCACGTACGGTCCAGGCTAAAAGAACCGCCGCGATCCAGGCCATCACCCCTGCCCCTCGCCAATCGTCCCCTAACGATGTCCACGAGCGACGGTTGCTCAACGCTTTCACCGATGAATTAAGCAAAGCGAACCGGGGTGAGGCGCCTGCATGGGTGCGCGTGCCCACTCAAACGGCGTTAGGTCAGTGGCTGGAGCTGTATCGCAGCCTGTTCGATCATCCGGCGGTGCAAGAATGGATGAAGGTCAAGGGCTTCGATCTGGCCCAGCTGGAGCTGATCCCCTCCACGGGCACGTTGCTGGTCAAAAAAGCCGACGACGTCACCGTGCTCTCACCGACAGACACATCCGGCTGGGGCGATATTGCCGGGCCGATCATTAAGGTGGCTCAAGTCATCGCCCCTTCCCCCGATCAATCGCTGCAGATCGCACCCGGCAACGCTTTCATTGCCACCCCGGTGGGCGTGGTGGCCGACTTCCAGGGCGAATCGCTCCAGGCTGACAGCACCTCCCAACGGGCCCGCATCACACACTTGAATACACAGCAGGCCTTTGATCCGATTGCAGCAGACGACCCGCTGCGGCCTGCCGCCGGTCGATCTGCCGCAGCCCTTGCCAACCTCAATCGCCAGGCTCAGGCGCAGTTCGCGGCAGTGGCCAAGTCGAAGGCCGACAAGCGTGATTTCGCCACGCTTATGTTCAACGTCAATCGGGATTTGCCGGATGTGCGCCAGGAGGCGAAAAAGTGGGCCGAAGCAATCATCCTGAAATTGACCGGCAAGGTCGTCGATGCCGATACCCTTTATCTGAATCGATTCAATGGCTCGCAAAGTGCAGACACCCAGACCGGATGGGAGCACATGGGCGAGGAACCGAAGTCATCACTGCGTTTGCCCGACGCGTTGCTCAACAACTTTTCGGAAAACGATGGAGTGCCTAACAACCTCGACTCCGAAGCGGGTCTGTACACCGACGGCCCCGGCAAAAGCCACTCGGGAGGCTATGGCAAGCACAACGAGTTTCCCCTGGCGCCCTCGCAGATCATGCATGAAGCCTGGTCAACTGACTTCCAGAAACACATGACCGACAAACTGGACAGTTTCTGGGCGGACAACGCCGATAAATACCGTGACACCCTCAAAGGCCAGTTTATTTACAGCGCCCGCAGCCAACTGGAAACGTACGAAAAAGCCAGCCCCGAAGACCGCGAGCGCTTGCCGGCCGAGGCGCGCTTGACCCGCAGCGACTATGAGCTGGTCATGAAAGCCGCCTCCAACGTCCCGGTAGACCCCAAGCAACCGGTGCCCGTGGAGGCGCTGCAGGCGCGTGCCCCGGTCAAGGACAAGGTCCGTGTACATGCGCTGGATATCAATGGTTTCAAGTCCACCGATATCTTGCGCTTCACCGAGTTGGACGACGGCCAATACCGCTACCTCAAAGACCGGCGGGATGGGCGGCAGATTCTGTACATTCCAGGTCACTCCCCAGAATTCCTGAGGTTCTCATCCCTCGGCAGCATGGACAAATGGATCGCCGATGAATGCAAAGACCCGGACAAACGCAACGCCTTGGCGTCGCACTTCAGCCTGTCGGATCGCCAGGATAAATCCAGCAGCACCGTCGTGAGCCTCTTCAAGGCGATCATTCCGCTGGGGGACCAGTTGATCGGGGAGCGCCCGGAGGAAGGCGTCGATACTGCCTTGCGTAACTTGAGCACGGGCTACTGGGACAACCTGGAGGGCACGGTGATCGACAAAGGCAACTTCCGGATCACAGGCGATGTTTTCGACAGTGTGATGCGGCAAACCTGTCAACGCATGAGCCGTGACGCGGATGTCACCATCAAATCCAATGATGAAGTCACACGCGATACCTGGCTGAACGACCTTTCCGTGGCCGCCGGCCTGCTGGGGAAGCTGGCCCCCATTGCCGAACCGGTGGCGGCTCTGGCGTTCCTGACCGGCATCGCCGAGGGCGTCCTAGGGGTGGAAAAATCCATCTCGGGGGACACCGAGTCCGAACGGCGCGAAGGCGCCGCTAAAGCCCTCGATGGCGTACTCAACACCCTGTTCGCCGTCGGTGCCGCCGAGCGTCCCGAGGACCCCTTCGCAGTTTCCAGCGAAGGCACGGCGATCGGAGACACGGTTGCGCTGGGTCGCAACGCGGCCCCAGGCACCACCGTGAACGACACGCCGCTGCCGATTGGCGAGGAACGTTTTGCCGATGGGTCGGCCGCTCTGGTCATCGACCCGTCCGTGTCGTCCGACGCCTACACCATCGCTCGCACCAACGGCTTCGATCTGGTGGACGGCGAGAAGGTCTATCGCTACGACACCGACCAGCCTGGGCTGTTGAGCGATTTGCAGTCCACCGAACGCGCGGACCGCCTCGACGCATTTGAGAATAGTTGCCCGGCGCCTACCTCCCTGTCCGGCAGAGCCAAACGCGGCGCCAATGACCTGTGCTTCGTCAAAGCGCTGGAGCCGGTCAATGACACGGCGGGCAAAGAGCTGCAATCGCTGGAGCACGTTCGGCTGTTCCCTGCTCCACGCAAGTCCTTGTTCAATGCGGATCGGGAAGTCATTTTCGAGAAGCGCCTCAATCGCGTGATGGATACCGAACTGGGCAACAAACTGGTGCCACTGCCAGGCAAAACCCACATCAAATACAAAACCGTGGTCAAGGGCGATATCAGTAAGAACGCGCGGTTCGGTCTCTATGGCAACAGCGAAAGTGAGTTTCTGCGCGATCGCACTTATGTCGTCAAGCTGGGCAGTATCAGCGACGCTTGTAACGATTCGCGGGAAGTCCGGGGCATCGTCGTTGCCAGTTCCAACCCCGCCGACACGCGCCGATACCTGATCGTCGAAGCGGACACCGCAGAGTTCTATAAAGCGCTGATCACGGACGGCCAGACCGGCAAAGTCAATTTCATCCGCTGCGAAGCCACCCCGTCGGACCTGGACCTGGTCAAGCAATACCGCAGTGAACTGACCCAGCGTCAAGGCGCCAACGCGGTGCCGTTCGACGCCGACCTGGTCGCCCTGCCACCCCTGGACAAGGCGTTGAAACTGTTGAAGAAAAACGGCTACACCGATGCCCAGATCCAGGAGCTCAAATCCAGCGTTTCAGGCATGACCGCCGAACAGAAACGCGAGGTGGTCTATCAATTGCAAAGTCGCCACGCCATCGAAAAGCCCGATATCGCCCTCAAGCCCGCAAGGGTCCTGCCTCTGAACAAGCCTGCCGCATTCAGCACGTTAACGGCCGAGCAAAAAAACGCGTTCTACGCAAAAAGCACCAACGCGTCGGTCAACCGCGCGCTCAAGGCCACGGGCCTGGGCCCCGGTAATCAGCTGCGGTCCGCCAGCGATATTGCGCGCGCCGAAGCGGCCTCCCACACCCTGGGATGGATGCGCCGTCTCAACACCCCCCGTGCAGCCAATCGGGGTGACATGATCCTCAAGGCCGGCGCCGGTAACTGCGGGGAAATGAGCCTGCTGTCAAAGGACATTGTCACCAAAAGCGGGGGGCGCGCTTATGAATGGTCGGCGGGGGATGCCCATGCGTTCACCGTAATTGGCGGCCCTTTGGAACGACCGCCGGCGACCCGTGATTTTTCCGAGGCCATCTGGCGCGATGCCTGGATTGTCGATCCCTGGACCGACATCGCCTGCCCGGCCAGTGAGTACACGGGCCGACTCAAAGCGGTAATGACCGAATGGCAAGCCAGTGGGCTGAAAATACTGGATGGGCCCAAAGGCCGTATGGACCCCACCGATCCAGACTGGCTGGATCAATTGATCAACCAACCCAAACAAGCTTACGAGCATGCCTATGAAGCGCCGGAGGCGGCGGCCTAGGCCATCGAGTTCGCCACACTGACCGCGAGCCCCAGGCGCTGCCTTGCAGCGCCTGGGGCCGGGCATGCCCCCATGGGCGCTTCTATCCTCCACTCATATTCATAAAACGCACCACCTGCACCTCGCCGTCCCCGCTGAAATCATGCCGCAACGGCTTGCCCTTCAACCCTTGATGCAAGGCTGCGATCAACGGCCCATCCTCCAATGGATAGCGCCGCAGCAAGCTACGAAAATCCACGGCCTTGTCCTGCCCCAGGCACAGCAACAACTGCCCTTCGACGGTCATCCTGACCCGATTGCAGCTGCCGCAAAAGTTATGGGAATTGGGCGAGATAAAGCCGATCCGCGTCTGCGGATGTTGCACCAAGCGCACGTAGCGCGCCGGGCCGCCGCTGTTTTCCGTGCTGTCGAGCAGCCCATGTTCACGAGCGATCAGCGCGCGTACGTCGTCGCTGGCACAGAAGCTCTCGCCGCGTGAGCGCCCCACATCGCCCAGGGGCATTTCCTCGATAAAACTGATGTCGATGCCCTGCTCGATGGCGTAGCGCACCAAGGCCGGCACTTCACCGAAGTTGCGCCCGTTCATCACCACGCAGTTGAGCTTGACCCGTTCGAAGCCGGCGTTGCGCGCGGCTTCGATACCGTCCAGCACCTGGCGCAGATCACCGTTGCGGGTGATTGCGCGAAAGCGTTGGGGGTCGAGGCTGTCGAGGCTGATATTCATGCGCTTGACGCCCGCCTCCACCAAGGGCCGGGCCAGCCTCGCCAGTTGTGAACCGTTGCTGGTCATCACCAGTTCGCGCAGGCCCGGCAACGCGGCAATGTTGCGGCACAGGCCGACAATGCCCGGGCGAATCAACGGCTCACCGCCGGTCAGGCGAATCTTGCGCACGCCCTGGCCGACAAACAACGCGGCCAGGCGCTCCAGCTCTTCGAGGGTCAGCACCTGCTGGCGCGGCAGGAACGTCATGTTTTTCGCCATGCAGTACACACAGCGAAAATCACAACGGTCGGTCACCGACAACCGCAGGTAGTCAATCGAGCGGCCTACCCCATCCACCAGGCTCATGTCACTGCACCAGCGGCGAGTCGGCGCCCTGCAGCGCGATGCCGCGAATGTCCGCCGCGCCGATCAGGGTTTGCAGGTACT
The DNA here is from genome assembly GCF_013285305.1 of Pseudomonas rhodesiae. Taxonomy (NCBI): domain Bacteria; kingdom Pseudomonadati; phylum Pseudomonadota; class Gammaproteobacteria; order Pseudomonadales; family Pseudomonadaceae; genus Pseudomonas; species Pseudomonas rhodesiae. Next base: position 3,548,392 of record NZ_CP054205.1, read on the forward strand.
GCACCAGCGCCTTCTGCCATACGCCCTGTTGCAGTTGGGTGCGAATCGCCGTGGCCACCGCTTCGTACGGCAGCGCCTGGCCTTCGATGCGCTGATCAACGCTGATCACGTGCCAGCCGTAGCGGCTTTCCAACGGTTTATCCGCCAGGCCCGGTGCCAGGGTGAACAGTTGGCGCTCCAGTTCGGGCACGGTCTGGCCTTTGCTGACCTGGCCCAGGGAGCCGCCCTGTGCCTTGGACGGACACGCGGAGTACTTGAGCGCCAGCTCGGCGAAACTACCGGGGTTCTGGGTCAGGCTCAGCAGCAGGACTTCGGCCTGCACATGGGCCAGGTGGCGGGCCTCGGCATCGTCCGGCGCGCATTCGAGCAGGATGTGCCGCACCGCCAGCAACGGCGCGCTGTGGAAGCGCCCGCGATTGTTCTCGAAGAAGCGCACGCAGGTGGCCTCGTCGCACTCGGGCACCTTCACTTCCCGCTCCAGCAGCAGGCGCGTGGCCGCTTCTTCTGGGTTCTCGCCGGCGCCGATGTCCACCGCCAACCCCAGCGCGGCGATGCGCTGCTGCAACAGCTCGCGGATCACCAGGGCGCGGGCGGCCAGGTACACCGCCTCTTCGCGGCTTTGCGCCGGGTGATACTGCACCTCCAGGGCCATCGCCTCCGGCGTGATCGCCACGCCGTTGACGCTGATGATCGGCCATTGCTGTTCACTGCTGGCGATCAATTCAGGCTCCAGCGCTACCGGGACTTCAAGCACCGGTTCCTGGGCCGCCGAACCGCAACCGCCGCTGCCGCCGTTACTGCCGCCACATCCGCATCCGCTAGTCATGGTGTGCTCCTCACTTCTGCCGCACGATTTGATAACGACGCCCCAGGTACCAGATCGGTGCGCTGACCATATGCACCAGACGGGTAAACGGGAACAGCACAAACAGGCTCAAGCCCAGCGCCACGTGCGCCTTGTAGATCAGCGACACCGGCGCGATCGACTCCGCCGCTTCAATCGGACGCAGCAGCACCACGTTCTGGGCCCAGTCGGCAAGCATCACCATCACCGAGCCGTCCATATGCCCAGTGGAGGCCACGATGGTCAGCAGCCCCAGCAGCAACTGCGCCAGCAACACCAGCAGGATCAGGATGTCGGAGGGGCTCGATGTGGCGCGCACCCGCGGATCGCCCAGGCGGCGCTTGACCAACATCAGCAGGCCCACCAGGCACAGCAGGCCGAAGAAGCCGCCGGACACCATCGCCAACAGTTGCTTGTGCTCGGTGCTGATCACATGGTGATAGACCGACGCTGGCGTCAGCAGGCCGACAAAGTGCCCGGCCAGCACGAACAGCACGCCGATATGGAAGAAGTTGCTCGCCACGCGCATGCCCCGGTTATTGAGCATCTGGCTGGAGCCGGCCTTCCAGGTGTACTGCGACAAGTCGAACCGCGCCCAACTGCCCAACAGGCAGATCGCCAGGGCCACGTAGGGGTAGATCCCGAATACCAGCAAATTCCACTTAGACATTACCCACCTCCCCGGCGGGCACTGCGGCCCGGCCTTCTTGCTGAAAATCCACCCAATGCAACGGCACCGCGCTTTCTTCACGGGCTTTGCCCGGCGCGCTCGGCATCGCACTGCAACGGTCCTGTTGCTCGGCCTGCATAAAGTCCACGGCCTCTTCTTCCCAGACCTTGTCCAGGGCTTCGAGGGAGTCATCGCGCGGCTCGGCGGCCACCTGGGCGCGCAGTTCGGCCACGGCCTGGTGCGGCTCCGCGCCGGCTATCTGCAACAGCGCGCGCAAGCAACTGGCATAGCCGCTCTCACGCTCCTCCAGCCGCGCAGCCAGCAAGGCCAGCAGGTGCGCCACATCCGCCAGGCCCTCACGGGCCTCGATGTCTTCGCGGGTGGACAGGAACTCCAGGTACAGCGGGATATAGTCCGGCAGCTCCTTGACGCCGATGGCGAACCCGGCGGCTTCGTACTGGGCCATCATGTCGACCATGGCCTGGCCCCGGTCCCGGGACTCGCCGTGTACATGCTCGAACAACAGCAGCGACAGCGAGCGACCACGGCCAAACAACGCGCCGTAGTGTTCCTGGCCATCCATCAGATCGTTGCCGCAGATCAGCTCCAGCAATTCGAACAGCGCGCCGCGTTGCTTGGGGCTGATTTCCCGTGCTTCGAGAATCGCTTGTTCCAGTTCGTCGCGGCCGTTCACCAAGGTCTCGGTGGGGTAGTCCAGCAGCAGCGAAATCACTTTAAGAATGCGCATGGCTCAGTCCTCCCAGATCTGGACGGTTTTCAGCACGTCGCGGCGGTTGGCCTTTTTGGCTCCGAACATATTGGTGTCGGAACTGCCGCTGCAGCCGCTGCCAAAGCTGAAACCACAGCCGGAGCGCTCGGCGAACGCGTCGCTCATGGCGTCTTCACGGTGGGCGCTGGGCACCACGAAACGGTCTTCGTAGTTGGCGATGGCCAGGTAGCGGTACATCTCTTCCACCTGCTCCACGCTCAGGTCGACGTCGCGCAGCACTTGCAAATCCTGCACGCCCTCGACCTGCTGGGAGCGCTTGTAGGCGCGCATCGCCAACAGGCGCTTGAGTGCGCGCTTGACCGGTTTTTCATCGCCGGCGGTGAGCATATTGGCCAGGTAGCGCAGCGGAATACGCAGGCTGTCCACATCCGGGATCACCCCGTTCATGCCCACGGTGCCAGCGGCCGCAGCGTTCTGGATCGGCGACAGCGGCGGCACGTACCAAACCATCGGCAAGGTGCGGTATTCCGGGTGCAGCGGCAGCGCGAGTTTCCAGTCCACCGCCATTTTGTACACTGGCGAACGCTGGGCCGAGTCGATCACCGACTGCGGCACGCCATCGGCCAGGGCCTGGCGGATCACCGCCGGGTCGTTCGGGTCGAGGAAGATTTCCAGCTGTTTTTCGTACAGGTCTTGCTCGTTGGCAGTGCTGGCCACTTCGCTGATGCGGTCGGCATCGTACAGCAGCACCCCGAGGTAGCGGATGCGCCCCACGCAGGTTTCGGCGCACACGGTGGGCATGCCGGCTTCGATACGCGGGTAGCAGAAGATGCACTTCTCGGACTTGCCGCTTTTCCAGTTGAAGTAGATTTTCTTGTACGGGCAGCCGCTGATGCACATGCGCCAGCCCCGGCATTTTTCCTGGTCGATCAGCACGATGCCGTCTTCTTCGCGCTTGTAGATCGCGCCGCTGGGGCACGACGCCGCGCACGCCGGGTTGAGGCAGTGCTCGCACAGGCGCGGCAGGTACATCATGAAGGTGTTTTCGTACTCGCCATAAATATCGGCCTGGATCTGATCGAAGTTCTTGTCCTTGCGGCGCTTGGCGAACTCGGTGCCGAGGATTTCCTCCCAGTTGGGGCCCCACTCGATCTTTTCCATGCGCTTGCCCGACACCACCGAGCGCGGCCGCGCGGTGGGCTGGTGCTCACCCAACGGTGCGGTGTGCAGGTGCTGGTAATCGAAGTCGAACGGTTCGTAGTAGTCGTCCAGGCTTGGCAGGTCGGGGTTGGCGAAGATGTTCGCCAGCACCCGGAACTTACCGCCGATGCGCGGGTTGATCGAGCCGTTGGCATTGCGCACCCAGCCGCCTTTCCATTTGTCCTGGTTTTCCCACTCTTTGGGGTAGCCGATGCCGGGTTTGGATTCGACGTTGTTGAACCAGGCGTACTCCATGCCTTCGCGGCTGGTCCACACGTTTTTGCAGGTGATCGAGCAGGTGTGGCAGCCGATGCATTTGTCCAGGTTCAGCACCATGCCGATCTGTGAGCGAATCTTCATCTCAGTTCTCCTCGATATCGGTCGGCAATGGGCGCGGCAGGTCATCGCCGCTGGAGCCATCGAGCCAGTCGACCTTGGCCATCTTGCGCACCACGACGAATTCGTCGCGGTTGCAACCGACCGTGCCGTAATAGTTGAAACCGTAGGCTTGCTGGGCGTAGCCGCCGATCATGTGGGTCGGCTTGAGCACTACGCGGGTCACCGAGTTGTGGTGGCCGCCACGGGTCTTGGTGGTTTCCGAACCCGGCACGTTCACGATGCGTTCCTGGGCGTGGTACATCATCACCATGCCTTCCTTGACGCGCTGGCTGACCACCGCACGGGCGGTCAAGGCACCGTTGACGTTGAAGCATTCAATCCAGTCGTTGTCCTCGATGCCGGCACGCTGGGCGTCGATTTCCGAGAGCCACACAATCGGGCCGCCACGGCTCAGGGTGAGCATCAGCAGGTTGTCGCTGTAGGTGCTGTGGATGCCCCACTTCTGGTGCGGGGTGATCCAGTTCAGCACGATCTCGGTTTCGCCATTGCTGCGCTTGCCTTTCACGCCGGCGATGGTGCGGGTGTTGACCGGTGGCCGGTAGCTCATCAGCTGCTCGCCGAAGGCCTGCATCCACGGGTGATCCTGGTAGAACTGCTGGCGGCCGGTGATGGTGCGCCATGGGATGTTTTCATGCACGTTGGTGTAGCCGGCGTTGTAGCTCACATGCTCGTCTTCCAGGCCCGACCAGGTGGGGCTGGAGATGATCTTGCGCGGCTGCGCCTGGATATCGCGGAAGCGGATCGCTTCGTGGGCCTTGGGCAAGGCCAGGTGGCTGTGGTCGATACCAGTGAATTCCGACAACGCCGCCCAGGCCTTGACTGCCACATGGCCGTTGGTTTCCGGGGCCAACGACAGAATCACCTCGGCCGCGTCGATAGCCGTGTCGATCTTCGGCCGGCCGTGACTGACGCCGGCGTCGCCTTCGTGGTGGTTCAGTTCGCCCAGGAACGCCACTTCATCGTCGGTGTTCCAATTGATGCCCTTGCCGCCGTTGCCGAGTTTTTCCAGCATCGGGCCCAGGGACGTGAATTTCTTATAGATATTCGGGTAGTCGCGCTCCACCACCGCCATGTTCGGCGCGTTCTTGCCCGGCACCGGTGCCACCCCGGCGCTTTTCCAGTCGGTGCCGCCAAACGGCTGGGCCAGCTCGCCGACGCTGTCGTGCATCAGCGGTACGGTCACCAGGTCTTGCTCGACACCCAGGTGCCCGACGGCCATGGCCGAGAACGCCTTGGCGATGCCTTTGTAGATTTCCCAGTCCGAACGCGACTCCCACGCCGGGTCGATGGCTGCCGACAACGGGTGGATAAACGGGTGCATGTCCGAGGTGTTCATGTCGTCTTTTTCGTACCAGGTGGCGGTCGGCAGGACGATGTCGGAATACACGCAGGTAGACGACATGCGGAAATCCAAAGTGGTCACCAGATCCAGCTTGCCGATGGCCCCGTCGTCGACCCACTCGGCTTCGGTGGGCTTGCTTTCACCGCCAAACCCGATGTCTTCGTTCATCACGCCGTTCTTGGTGCCCAGCAGGTACTTGAGCATGTACTCGTGGCCCTTGCCTGAGGACCCGAGCAGGTTGGAGCGCCAGATAAACATGTTGCGCGGGAAGTTCACCGGGCTGTCCGGCTGCTCGCAGGCAAAGCGCAGGCTGCCGTCCTGCCAGGACTTGACCACATAGTCTTTGGGGTCCATGCCGGCGGCGGCGGCGTCACGGCAAATGTGCAGCGGGTTGGCGTTGAGCTGCGGCGCACTGGGCAACCAGCCGGCGCGTTCGGCGCGGATGTTGTAGTCCAAGGCATGGGTGGGGAACTGTGCTTTGTCGGCCAGGGGCGAGAGCACGTCGTGCATGTTCATCTTCTCGTGGCGCCACTGGGAGCTGTGGCCGTAGAAGAAGCTGGTGCCGTTCATCTGGCGTGGCGGGCGGCTCCAGTCCAGGCCGAAGGCCAGGGGCAGCCAGCCGCATTGCGGGCGCAGTTTTTCCTGGCCGACGTAGTGGGCCCAGCCGCCGCCGGTCTGGCCGACGCAACCGCAGAGCATGAGCATATTGATCAGCCCGCGGTAGTTCATGTCCATGTGGTACCAGTGGTTCATCGCTGCGCCGACGATGATCATCGAACGCCCACGGGTTTTGTCGGCGTTGTCGGCGAACTCACGGGCGATCTGGATGGCTTTCTCGCGGCTGACCCCGGTGATCGCTTCCTGCCACGCCGGGGTGCCCGGTACGCTGGCGTCGTTGTAGTCCTTGGCCACATTGCTGCCGCCCAGGCCACGGTCGATGGCCAGGTTGGCCGCCGACAGGTCGAACACGGTGGCGACCTTGGCCACGCTGCCGTCGGCCAGGGTCACGCTGTGTACTGGTACGCGACGGAACTGCACGGCGTCGCCGGCCACATGCTGGAAATGCTCGTGGGCTTCGCCGGCAAAGTACGGGAACGCGACTTCGGCCACGTCGTCACCGATCAGGCTGAGCTTGAGGTCGATGGCGCGCCCTTCACCGCCCTCTTTGGCAAGGATGTTCCACTTGCCCTTCTCGCCCCAGCGGTAGCCGATGGCGCCTTGTGGCGAGACCAGCTCGCCGCTCGCGTCGAGGGCGATGGTTTTCCATTCCGGGTTGTTGTCCTGGCCGAGGTTGCCGGTGAGGTCCGAGGCGCGCAGGAAACGATCCGGCTGGAAGCCCGCGCCCGGCGCGAAGCCGCTCATGGGCTTGAGCATCACCAGCACCGGCAGGTCGGTGTAACGCTTGGCGTAGTCGGTGAAGTAGGCGCTCGGCTTGTCCAGGTGAAACTCTTTGAAGATCACATGGTTGAACGCCTGGGCCAGGGCGGCGTCGGTGCCCTGTTTGGGGTTGAGCCACAGGTCGGTGAGCTTGGCCACCTCCGAATAGTCCGGGGTGATAGCCACGGTCTTGGTGCCCTTGTAGCGCACCTCGGTGAAAAAGTGCGCGTCGGGGGTGCGGGTCTGCGGGACGTTGGAACCCCAGGCGATGATGTAGTTGGAGTTGTACCAGTCGGCCGATTCCGGCACGTCGGTCTGCTCGCCCCACACCATCGGCGAGGCCGGTGGCAGGTCGCAGTACCAGTCGTAGAAGCTCAGGCACACCCCGCCCAGCAGCGACAGGTAACGCGAACCGGCGGCATAGCTGACCATGGACATGGCCGGGATCGGCGAGAAGCCGACGATACGGTCCGGGCCGTATTGCTTGATGGTGTAGACGTTGGAGGCGGCGATGATCTCGTTGACCTCCTCCCAGTTCGAGCGGATGAAACCGCCCATGCCGCGCTTGCTTTTGTACGAGTCGGCCTTGGCCTTGTCCTCGACGATGCTCGCCCACGCCTCGACCGGTGGCAGGGTCAGGCGCGCTTCACGCCACAACTTGAGCAGCGGCTTGCGGATCTTCGGGTACTTGAGGCGGTTGGCGCTGTAGATGTACCAGCTGTAGCTGGCGCCGCGCGGGCAGCCGCGGGGCTCGTGGTTGGGCAGGTCGTTACGGGTGCGCGGGTAGTCGGTCTGCTGGGTTTCCCAAGTGATCAGGCCGTTCTTCACATAGATCTTCCACGAGCACGAACCGGTGCAGTTCACGCCATGGGTGGAGCGCACGATCTTGTCGTACTGCCAGCGCGAGCGGTAGACGTTTTCCCAGTCGCGGGACTCCTTGCGGGTCTCGCCGTGGCCCTCGGAGAATTCGTTTTGCTTGCGGTTGAAGAACCGCAATTGATCCAGTAAGTGACTCATGGTGCTTTCCTCATCAGGCGTGCCGTGGGGTGCGTTGCCCCGCGAATTCGTGGTCGATCAGCAGGGTGTGGCGCAACCTTTGCGGGCGTACCACCACCAGGTCACGACAATGCAGCTCAGGTAGAAACCGACAAACATGTAGAAGGCCATCGCCGGGCTGCCGGTGGCGGCCATGGACGTGCCGAAGGATTTGGGAATGAAAAACGCGCCGAACGCGCCCATGGCCGAACTGAAACCCAGCACGGCGGCGGATTCCTTACCGGCGTCCTTCAGGGCCTGCTCGCGCTCGGCGGCGGATTTACCGGCGCTGGCTTTTTCATGCTGGGTGCGGAAGATCACTGGGATCATGCGGAAGGTGGAGCCGTTGCCCACGCCAGTGGTGATGAACAGCAACATGAACATGCCGAGGAAGCCGTAGAAGTTGCCGCCCTCGCCGTTCTGCGGCAGAAAGTGCAGCACGCCGAACACCATCGCGATCATCAGCACGAAGTTCCACAGGGTCACTCGCGCGCCGCCGAGTTTGTCCGCCAGCCAGCCGCCGAGTGGGCGCACCAGGGCGCCGACCAGCGGGCCGAGGAAGGCAAATTTCAGCGCCACCACGTCGGGGAATGAGGTTTTGATCAGCAGCGGAAACGCCGCCGAAAAACCAATGAATGAACCGAAGGTCGCCAGGTACAGCCAGCACATCAGCCAGTTGTGCTTGCGCTTGAAAATCACCGCCTGGTCGGCGAACGAGGCGCGCGCGCTGGACAAGTCATTCATGCCAAACCACGCCGCCACAGTGACGGTGAGGATAAACGGCACCCAGATGAAGCCTGCGTTTTGCAGCCACAATTGGCTGCCGTCCGGCAGGGTCTGGGGTTGGCCGCCGATCAGGCCGAACACGCCAAAGGTGATCACCAGCGGCACGCAGAACTGCATCACCGACACCCCCAGGTTACCCAGGCCGGCATTCAGGCCCAGCGCGGTGCCCTGCTGGGCCTTGGGGTAGAAGAAACTGATGTTGGACATGCTGGAGGCAAAGTTGCCGCCGCCGAAGCCGCACAGCAGCGCGATCAGCACAAACACGCTGTAGGGGGTGCTGGGGTCTTGCACCGCAAAGCCCATCCACAGCGACGGCAGCAGCAGCGACGCGGTGCTCAGGGCGGTCCAGCGGCGGCCACCGAAGATCGGCACCATAAACGAGTAGAACACCCGCAAGGTGGCGCCGGACAGCCCCGGCAAGGCCGCCAGCCAGAACAGTTGATCGGTGCTGAAACTGAAGCCGATGGCATTGAGGCGCACGATCACCGTGCTCCACACCATCCACACGGCGAAGGCCAGCAACAGCGCGGGGATCGAGATCCACAGGTTGCGAGTGGCGGTCTTCTTGCCGCCGGCGCCCCAGAAGGCGGGGTCTTCGGGGCGCCAGTCATGGATCACCGGGCCCGACTCGGGCTTTTGCGCGATGGACATATTCATTCTCCTTGGAGACGTTGGGCGGTGTTGCCCAAAAGCGGTTGCTTGCGAATTTCGCTGAGGTACATCCAGGTCAGGGACACCCAGACCACGCCGTACATCAACATGAAGCAGGACGAGCGCACGCCGGTGAGGTCCACCAGGGCGCCGAACAGAATCGGCAGCACAAAGCCACCCAGGCCACCGGCCAGGCCGACGATGCCGGACACCGCGCCCATGTTCTGCGGGTAGTCATTGGCGATGTACTTGAACACCGAGGCTTTGCCGAAGGCGAAGGCGATGCCCATGACAAACAGCAGAACGGTGAACAGGGTCGGGCTCAGGCCGATGTGGAAATCCAGCGGGCCGTTGACGGTCATCACCTGCAGTTGGGTCTGCGGGTAGCTGAGCAGGAACAGGCAGATCCAGCTCACCCACAGCACCCACCAAGTCACGCTCTGGGCGCCCCAGCGGTCGGACATCCAACCGCCCACTGCGCGCAGTACGCCGCCAGGCAGCGAGAAACAGGCGGCCAGCAGCGCCGCGCTTTGCAGGCTGAAGCCGTATTCCTGCACGTAGTACTTGGTCACCCACAGGGCCAGTGCCACGTAGCCGCCGAACACAATCGAGTAGTACTGGCAGTAGCGCCACACGGCTGGGTCTTTCAGGCACTGCAACTGCTGGCGCAGGGTGGCGCCGCCGACGCTGCGGTGGCTCTTGTTCTCGCTGGTGAGAAACCAGAACAGCAGCGCGGTGATAAACAGGATGGCGCTGAACACTTTGGGCACCAGGTGCCAGGTGCCCAGGGCGATCAGCGCGGGGGCGAGAAACTTGGTGACCGCCGCCCCGGCATTGCCGGCGCCAAACACGCCCATGGCAAAGCCCTGGTTGTCTTTGTCGAACCACTTGGCGACGTAGGCGATGCCCACCGAAAACGAACCGCCGGCCAGGCCGACAAACAGGCCCAGCACCAGGAACTGCCAATAAGCGCTGGCGTATGTGATCAGGTACAGCGGCAACACGCAGGTCAGCATCAGCAGGAAAAACACGATGCGCCCGCCGAAACGGTCAGTGAGCAAGCCCAGGGGCAGGCGCACCAGCGAACCGGTCAACACCGGGGTCGCCGCCAGCAGGCCGAATTGGGTTTCGTTGAGTTGCAGCAGTTCTTTGATGGGCACGCCGAGCACGGCGAACATCATCCACACCATAAAGCAGACGGTGAAGGCCAAGGTGCTCATGCCCAGCACCAGGCCCTGTCTCATACGGGATTGAGTCACGGTATGCGCTCCAGAAAGTGATTCCATGGGCGCAGATTAGGGGCGACACCCCCGTGGAACTTGACTCAGGTCAACGTCCGCCTGGGGGGTATAGGGCTATGCTGGCAGCGCCTACCTCCAAGGAGGTAGACCCAACAACAAGAGAAAGCCTTTATTTATCAATGGATTGGTCTCTTGTGCCGGCTTTTATCCGTGGGAGGGTTCGCCGGCAATTCTTTAGAGGTAGTCCGCCAGGGAAGGCTGTGTTCAGTCCTTTTTTCCATGCCTGGTGCGACTATGCTGCCCCTTCGCCTGTTTCGATTACGCCGCCATGCTTGACTGGCTGCGCAGCTCCCTGCCCGCCCGCGCCGGCCTGGCCGTTATCCTGATCGCCATCCTGGCCCTGTCCAGTTCCCTGAGTGCCGGGCTGATCGCCTGGTTCAGCCAGGGCGACGCGGCCGCGATCAATACCGCCGGCTCAGTACGCATGGAGACCTACCACCTGAGCTGGAAACTCGCCGCCGCCGCGCCGGCCGACGAGGTTGACGCGATCGCGCGCAGCCTGCAAAGCCGCCTCGACAGCCAATCCCTCAAAGCCGTGCTGGAAGACGGCCCACGCAGCGCGCTGTTGCAGAGTTACCAGCAGATCCAGCAGCGCTGGCACGACGCGCTGCGCCCGGCGGTGATACGCGGCGACGCGGCGTTTTTCCAGCTCAATGCCCCGGCGTTCGTCGAGCAACTGAACCACTTCGTCAGCCTGTTGCAGCAACAAAGCGAACAGAAGCAAGGCTGGCAGCAAGGCATTCAGGGCCTGGCGCTTTTCAGCACCTTGATCATCCTGCTGATCGGCCTGTATGAACTGCAATACGGCGTGGTCAACCCGTTGGAAGAACTGGTGCACGCCACCCGACGCTTTCGCGACGGCGATTTCAAAACCCGCGTCAACCACCGCTCCGAAGACGAACTGGGACAACTGGCCCTGAGCTTCAACGCCATGGCCGAGACCATCGAAGCCTCCCATCGCACCCTCGAAACCCAGGTGCAGCTCAAGACCCTCAACCTGCAACAAGCCAACGCCGCGTTGGAGCTGCTGTACCAGAGCAGCCGCAGCCTGGCCACGCGCCTGGCCAACGCCGAAGGGCTGGACGAATTGATCCGGCGCTTCCAGCAACGCCTGCCGGGGCTGCGTCTGTCGTTGTGCCTGCAAGGCCACTTTCTCGCGCCGGCCCAGCAGATACTGGCCCTGCACGGTGGCGACAGCCGCAATGTGTGCGCCATCGGCGATTGCGCCAGCTGCCAGAAACACAAAGTGGCGCCGCCGCAGATTTTCAGCATCAGCAACCAGGGCACGGAACTGGGCGAACTCAAGGCGCATTTCCTCGACGGCCACGCGCCCCAGGACTGGGAAAAACAACTGATCCAGGCCCTGGCCAACTTGATCGGCACCTCGCTGTCCCTCAAACGCCAGCGCGAGCAGGACCACCGCCTGCTGCTGTTGGACGAGCGCACCATCATTGCCCGCGAACTGCACGATTCCCTGGCCCAGGCGCTGTCGTACATGAAGCTGCAAGTCAGCCGCATGCAGACGCTGATCCGCCGTGGCGAACCAGTGGAAACCCTGGCCACCGTCACCGCCGAATTGCGCGACGGGCTGAACAACGCCTACCGCCAACTGCGCGAACTGCTCACCACGTTCCGCCTGCAAATTCACGATGCCGGGCTGGTGCAGGAGCTGTCGGAGACCGCCGAAGAGTTCTCGCGGCGCGGTGAATTCCAGGTGCATCTGCATGTGGATGCCCTGGCCTTCCAACTGTCGGCCAGCGAGCAGATCCATGTGTTGCAGATCACCCGCGAGGCACTATCCAACTGCTTGCGCCACGCCCATGCGCAAAACGCCTGGCTGCAACTGCGCCAGGTCGGTGAGACCGTCAGTTTGAGCATCGAAGACGACGGTCGCGGCTTCAGCGGCGAGGTTGACCGGCGCGAACACCACGGCCTGACCATCATGGACGAGCGCGCCCGCAGCCTGCACGGCCAACTCGATATCAGCCCGCGCGAGCCCCAGGGCACCCGGGTGCACCTGGGTTTCCGGCCGGAATTCCTCGGCCACTCTTTAGCGAGCACTGCCTCATGAACAGCCTCCCACGCCATACCCTTCTGCTGGTGGACGATCATCCGATGATGCGCCACGGCATGCGCCAAATGCTTGAGCTGGAAGACGACCTGCGGGTGGTCGGCGAAGCCGGCAATGGCCAGGAAGCCCTCGACCTTATCGACAGCCTGCAACCGGACCTGGTGCTGCTGGACAACAACATGCCGCACATGAACGGCCTGGAAACCCTGCGCCGCCTGCGCGCCATGGACTATGCGGGCAAGGTGCTGCTGTTTACCGTGTCCGACGCCGAAGACGACATCCGCGACGCGCTGCGCCTGGATGCCAACGGCTACCTGCTCAAGGACATGGAGCCGGAACTGGTGGTGGAATACATCCGCGATGCGTTGAACGGCGCCCTGGTGATCAGCCCCGGGCTGACTCGGGTGCTGGCCCAAGCGTTGCGCTCGCCCCAGCCCCATGCGGCGGTGGAGTTGACCGAACGGGAGCGGCAAGTGCTCAAGACCATCGCCGGTGGCTACAGCAACAAGGTAATCGGGCATAAGTTGGGCATCACCGAGGGCACGGTGAAGGTGCATGTGAAGAACCTGCTGCATAAATTGGGCTTGCGCTCGCGGGTGGAAGCGGCGGTATGGGCGATGGAGCATTTGCGGCAGGCGGGTTGATACTGTTCGGGGCTGATACTCCGTTATCGGGGGCAAGCCCCCTCCCACATCTGATAACCGGTGCGGTCGGAATGTGGGAGGGGGCTTGCCCCCGATAGTAGTAGTTCAGACCACAGAGGTACCCCGACAGAGGCATATCCACACCGGCTCAAGCACCCTACGCTAGCCCTTTGCGGAGGCCCAAGCATGCTCACTCATCCCCATATCGTCCTGACCCTGCGTCGGCACCACCTGTTCAGCCAGCTCCCGGAAAAAACCTTCCAGGATGTCTGCACCCTGGCCAATCTCAAGCGCGTGCCCGGTCACACCCCGCTATTGCATCAGGGCGAGGCGGCCGAGCGTTTTTTCCTGTTGGTCAGTGGGCAGATCAAGCTGCATCGGGTCACCGGTGAAGGCCAGGAACATCTGGTGGAGGTGATCCAACCCGGTCAGACGTTCGCCGAAGCGCTGCTGTTCACTGCGGCCAAGGCGTATCCGGTAAGCGCCACGGCGCTCAAGGACAGCGTGCTGGTGAGCATCGAAGGCCAACACTACCGGCGCGCGTTGGAGGATCAGCCGAAGATCTGCCTGGCGATTCTGGGCAGCATGAGCATCCACCTGCATCAGCGCCTTAAGGACATCGACACCTTGACCCTGGCCAACGCCAGCCGCCGGGTGATCAATTTTCTGTTCCAGGAGCGCAATGCAGTCAGCGGCGAGGTGGTGTTGCAGGTCCCCAAGCGCCTGGTGGCGTCCAAGCTGGGGATCCAGCCGGAGACGTTTTCAAGGATTCTGCACCGGCTGGTGGAGGGTGGGTTGATCGAAGTCCAACGGCGCACCATCCGCATCTTGAGCGAAGAACAGTTGATGGGGTATCAGGCCGGCTGACGTTCAACCACCCCCCTCCCCATCCGCTCCAGGCTGCGCCACAGCCAAACCGGCAAGACGTCCGGGTCCAGGCTGTCGATCAGGTTCTTGACCCCCAAGCCCAACTCCGTATCGCCTTCGATCACTAGCCGGCGCCGGAAGAACAGCGTATCCGGGTCCTCCTGCCGGCTGGCCAGCAACAAGAACTCCCGCCAGTTGCCGCTGATGCTCACCTGGGCCTCGGCTTTTTCGGCGATGCGCAAGCCGTCCCGCGCCAGGGTCAGGTACCAGCACAGTCTCAGGTCGGGAATGCGCAGGCACAGCCAGCGCCCACGCAGCAGGTCGAACCCGCCGTCGCGCAGCGGTTCGGCCAGGCAGCGATTGAGAGCCTGTTGCAGCGCGTGGCGCTGCACCGTGAACGGCACATGCCGCAGCAACGGCAACAGACGGTCAGCGCCTTTGAGCAACCACGCTTTACGCTTCAGCACAGGCCCACCTCCTCGACGCGCAGCATGCCCGCTTGGCCATGCCAGTAACCGTTGCAGCCATCCACATACAGCGGCGGCGTGGCGCCGTGGCGCACCTGATCAAAGGCTTTGACGATGCCCACCATGCCCTCGGCCCGTGGGCTCAACCGCAGCAGATCGGCGCCGCACTGCACCAACCCGGCGTAGTCGGCCAACAGGTTGGTGACCTCGGCCGACATCGTCTGAATGCCATTGAGGGTAAACAGTGCCTGGCCTTCCTGGCTGGTCAGGGGCATGCCGTCGGGGTAGTTGAGGCAGCAGAAGCGGCAGTCATCCTTGGGTCGGTTTTCCGCGCGGGCGGTAAAGCAGCGTGCCGAATAGGCCAGGGGCAGATGGCCGTATGCGAAGATTTCCACTTCGGGCAATGGCCGCCCCAGTTCGCGCACCTGCTCCAGCACATCGGCGATCAGGTCCTGGGAACACTCCACTGGTGGCACCCAGCGCTGCATACCGGCGTCAAGCAGTTGCACCAGGGCGTGGCCGTTGTAGAGGTTGAGCGCCGGGCCGCCGACAAAGGGCAACTTGCGTTCCACCAGCATCTGCACCGCGCCCATGTCGTTGGCTTCCACCAGCAGCTCGCCGTTGTCGCACAGGCGGCGCAGGCTCGAAAGTTCGGAGGCGGCCTCGATCAGGGTCAGGCTCGACAACACGATCTGCGCCGAGGTGCAGGCCTGCAACTCGCGGCCCAGGCCCAGCCAATGGTCGAGGGACATGGCGCGGCGCTTGGCGCACACGGTTTCCCCCAGGTAGATCACGTCCAGGGGCAAGCCGGCCATGTCCGAATAGAAACGACCCAAGTGGTCTTTGTCCCAGTAAAACAGCACCGGTCCGAGGCTGAGTTTCATCAAGCGCTCCTTATTGCCATGCACGGTGGTAGGCGCCCAGGGTGGTCTGGCTGCCTTCGGATAACCCGGCCAACACCTGGCGCCACTGGTCCTGCACTGCAAAACGGGCAGGCGCAAGGCGGTGGGCGTCCAGCGCGGCGCGCCAGACTCGGGTGACTTGCTCCACATAGGCCGGGCTGCGTTGCCGGCCTTCGATCTTGATGGCCGCCACCCCCATGGCACTGAGTTCGGGCAACAGGTCCAGGGTGTCCAGGCTGGTGGGTTCCTCCAGGGCATGGAAGCGCTTGCCCTCCACCAGGAAGCGGCCCTTGCACAGGGTCGGGTAACCGGCCGGTTCATCGGCGGTGTAGCGGTCGATCAGCACATCGCTCAGGCGCGCGCTGAGGCCATCGGCGTCCTCGCTCCAGCGCACCGCTTTGGCCGGCGAACACACGCCGCACAGGTTGGGCGACTCGCCGGTGATGTAGGAAGACAAATGGCAGCGCCCCTCGGCCATGATGCACAGGCTGCCGAAGCCGAACACTTCGATGGGCACCGGGCTGCTGGCGGCCACCTGCTTGACCTGGGCCAGCGACAGCACGCGGGGCAGCACGGCGCGGCGGATGTCATAGCGCTCGGCGTAGAACTTCAACGCCGCGCCGTGGGTGGCCGAGCCTTGTACCGACAGGTGCAACGCCATCTGCGGATGGTGCCGGTGGGCGTAGTCGAGCACCCCGGGGTCGGCGGCGATCAGCGCGTCCACACCATGGTCCGCGGCGCGATCCACGGCGCGTTGCCAGCGCGCCCAGATCTTCGGCTGCGGATAGGTGTTGACCGCCACATAGAGCTTGCGCTGGTGCTGACGGATAAACGCGACGGCGCCGTCGAACTGCTTGTCGTCCATGTTCAGCCCGGCGAAATGTCGGGCATTGGTGTCATCGCGAAAACCAACGTACACCGCGTCGGCGCCTTGGCGCACCGCCGCTTTGAGCGCAGGCAAGTTGCCTGCCGGACAAACCAGTTGCATGGGGGTTCCTCACAGGAATTCAGTGAAAGACAAGAAGGCCACCGGGTCGTCCCTGACCACCCGCTGTTCGCGTTCGACAATGGCCAGGCCGTCGGCCCAGCACGCGGCCGACAACATCGCCGAGCTTTGCTGCGGATGCGCGGTGACGCGCAATTGCCCGTGCGCATCGCTGTCCAGACGGGCGCGCAGGTACTGGCGACGCTGGTTGGGATGGGGCCATTCGAACCCTGCCGGCACTTGCACCGGGGTGGGCAGCACCTGTGTCATGCCCTGGGCCCGTAGCAGAAACGGGCGCAGCACCACCAGCGCGGTGATCAGCGCCGCCGACGGGTTACCCGGCAGCCCCAACCAGGGCTTGCCCGCCACGGTGCCGAAAGCCAGCGGCTTGCCGGGCTGGATCGCCAGGCGCCAGAAATTCACCTGGCCCAGGGCTTCGATGGCCTGCTTGAGGTGATCCTCCTCGCCCACCGACACCCCGGCCGAGGTCAACAACAGGTCGCACTCCGACGAGGCCAGCGCCAGGGCATCGCGACTGGCCGCCAATTGGTCGGCCATCACGCCATAGTCATGCACGTCCACGCCCCAGCCGCGCAGCAGCGCCGCGAGGCAATGGCGGTTGCTGTTGTAGATCTGCCCAGGGACCAGGGTCTCGCCGGGTTCGCGCAATTCGTTGCCGCTGCTGAGCAGGCATACGCGCAACGGCCGATAGACTTTTACCCGTGGGATACCGGCCGAGGCCAGCAAGCCGATTTCCTGGGCGCGCAGGCGTTGCCCGGCACTGATCAACGTGGCGCCACGGCGTAGTTCTTCGCCCTGTTTGCGCACATGCTCACCCAGGCGCACCGGCGGGCACCACACGCGCTGCGCATACACGCGGCAGCGCTCCTGGGGCACCACGCTGTCGGCCCCAGGCGGCAACGGCGCACCGGTAAATATGCGCACCGCCTCCCCCGCCTCCAGGCTTTGCTGACGACTTTGCCCAGCGGCCACGCGCCCGGCCACCAGCAGATAGCCGCCTTCGGCCGGCACATCTGCGGCGCGAAGGGCATAGCCGTCCATGGCGCTGTTGTCCCAACTCGGCAGATCCAGGGGCGAAAACACGTCCTCGGCCACCACCCGGCCCAGGGCTTCAGACAGACCGATCACCTGGGTCGCCGGTGGCGGCGGCGCCTGGGCCAACAGCTGGGCAATGGCGTCGTCCACCGGCATCAGGTGCCCGGCGTCGCACACCGAGGCGCTCATAAGCGCGCCCCGCAGGCCGCCACGTTCTGGTTGGCCTGGGCCTTGAGGTGCGGCACGAAATTGCACGGGCCGGTGCGGCTGTCCAACTGGCCCGCGAGGATCTGGTCCCAGGCGGTGCGGCACGCGCCTGGCGAGCCCGGCATGCAGCACACCAGCACGCCGTTACTGAGGCCGGCCAGTGCGCGCGATTGCAGGGTCGAGGTGCCGATTTCGGCCAGGGACACCTGGCGGAACAGCTCGCCGAAGCCGTCGACCTGTTTATCGAGCAATGGCGCCACCGCCTGGGGCGTGTTGTCACGGGCGGTAAAACCGGTGCCGCCGGTCATCAGCACCACCTGCACGTCAGGGTCGGCGATCCACAGCGATACCTGCGCGCGGATCTGGTAGATGTCGTCGATCACCAGGCCACGGTCGACCAGCACATGACCGGCGCCTTGCAAACGGTCCACCAGGGTCTGGCCGGAGGTGTCGGTGGCGAGGGTGCGCGTGTCGCTGATGGTCAGCACGGCGATGTTCAGGGGGACAAAATCCCGTTGGGTCAAATGGGCCATGATCCAGGCTCCAGGCATTGAAAAGTGAGCGTCAGCCTGCGCCGCAATGGGCGCAGGGCCTATTCCTCCAAGGAGGTATGCCGGTCAGGGGGCCAGGCGCGTGTGCTGCCAGGTGCCCGCGTGCAGGCGGTAGTCGAGGCGGTCATGCAGGCGGTCGGGGCGGCCTTGCCAGAACTCGATGCGTTGCGGTTGCAGGCAGTAGCCGCCCCAGTGCTCGGGGCGTGGCGGTTGGCGCCCGGCGAAGCGCTCGGTGACTTCGCGCAAGCGGCCTTCCAGCTCGCTGCGATGGGCCAGAGGCTGGCTTTGGGGCGAGGCCCAGGCGCCCAACTGGCTGGCGGCCGGACGCGCGTCGAAGTAGTCATCGGACAGCTGCGTATCGGCGCGCACCACCGGCCCTTCTATGCGCACCTGGCGCTCCAGCCCCGGCCAGAAAAACGTCATGGCCGCATGGGGGTTGCTTGCCAGTTCCTGGCCCTTGGCACTCTGGTAATTGCAGAAAAAGAAAAACCCCTCGGCACTAAAACCCTTGAGCAGCAGGATGCGGCAGTGGGCATGCCCTTGGCTGTCAACGGTGGCCAGGGCCATGCTGTTGGCCTCGGCGGGCGGCACTTCGGTCTTGCGCGCCTGGCTCAGCCATTGGCCGAACAGCTCGATGGGATCGGCCTGCGCGGCTTCGTCCCGCAGACCATACAGGGTGTAGTTACGGCGCAATTGTGCAAGGGACAGGGGCATGGCGCGGTCCTCCGGAAAGTTCGCCACAGTGTGGGAACTGCCGCGGCTTTATCCCTTGATCACGATCAACATTCGTCCGTGGCATGACGCCGCATGGGGTTACTTGAGCCCCAATCTGCGCGCCAGCTTGTGCAGGTTGCTGGAATCCAGTCCCAACACCCGCGCGGCACCGGCCCAATTACCGCTGCAATGGGCAAGGGCTTGGCGGATCTTATCGCGCTGACAGTCATCCACGGCGGCGGCCAATGGCTGAAACGGCTCCCCCGGTACCGGGGCCGGTTGCGTTGTGGCCGTGCTGTCGCCCAGGCCCAGCCACTGCGGCTCCAGGCTCGTGGGCGCGCGGCGGCCGGCTCGACACAGCAGTTTTAGCGCCGCGCGGCTGATTACATGCTCCAGCTCGCGCACATTGCCCGGCCAGGCATAACTTTGCAGCGCCTGACGGGCCGTCGGCGACAGGCACAGCTCGCGCATGCCCAGGGCGGCGCGGCTGCGTTCGACAAAGTGCTCGGCCAACACCAGCACGTCGTCGCCGCGCTCGCGCAGGGCCGGGATCGCCACCGGGTACACCGAAAGGCGGTGATAGAGGTCGGCGCGAAACAGGCCGTCGCGCACGCGCTCCGCCAGATCGCGATTGGTGGCGGCGACGATACGCACATCCACGTGCAACGGGCGGTCGGCGCCCAAACGCTGGATCTCGCCGTTTTGCAGGGTGCGCAGCAACTTGGCCTGAACGCTCAGCGGCAGTTCCCCCACCTCGTCAAGAAACAGCGTGCCGCCATTGGCCGCATCGAAACGCCCGGCACGGTCGTGGCTGGCGCCGGAGAACGCACCTTTGACATGGCCGAACAGCTCGCTCTCGGCCAGCGCTTCCGGCAGCGCCGCGCAGTTGACCTGCACCAGCGGCCGCCGGCTGCGCCGCGACTGACGGTGCAGGCGCCGGGCAAACAGTTCCTTGCCCACGCCGGTCTCGCCTAGCAACAGCACCGGTAACTCGGTCTGCGCCAGCACCGCCAGCTCGTCGAGCAATTGGCGCAATACCCGGCTGTGGCCGAGGATCTCGTCGGCCGGTAGGGTCGCCTCGACCCTGATCGGGTTGGCGCTACCCTGGCATAGGGTGGTCATGATCACCTCACGTTGAAATAAAGCTCTACTTATCAATACGTTGCTGTTTGGCATGGCGCCTGCAACGGCCCGTGCAACCGTTAGCCCCGATGAGGACACCCGATGAACCTGAGCGACTGGAACACCCAACCCCAGGATCAACTGATCGATCACCTGCTGGCCCGCTACCACGCCCGGCATCGCGAGCAACTGCCGGAGCTGATTGGCCTGGCCAGCCGTGTCGAGCAAGTCCACGGTCATCATCTGCAATGCCCCAACGGCCTTGCGGACCTGCTGCGCGACATCCAGCAGGAACTGGAGAACCACATGCTCAAGGAGGAACAGGTACTGTTCCCGATGCTGCAGATGGGCATGGGCGCCCAGGCGAGCATGCCCATCCAGGTCATGCGGCATGAGCATGACCAGCACGGTGAGGCGCTGGAGCAACTGTTGAACCTGACCGATCACCTCTCGCCGCCGGCAGGCGCTTGCGGCACGTGGCGCAGCTTGTATAGCCACTTGGCGACTTTTCATGACGACCTGCGCGAGCACATCCGCCTGGAAAACCAGGTGCTGTTTGCCCGGGCGCTGAACCCGGCGGCCTGATCAGCGCACCATCAGTTTGGCCAGTACTACGATCAGCACCATATGCCCCAGGATGCTGCGGCGGATCCACGTCGCACGCCGGGGGCTCAAGCGCTGATGACTAAGCAGATAGGCCAGCCACACGTAGTGGCCGATGATGCTCAGGGCCAGCACGATCTTGAGGCTCAGCAACGCGGCAAAATGGCTGCCCCACGGCACGTTGAACACCCCGCGGTAATGCCAGGCCAAGCCGATACCGGCGCCGTACAGCACCACCACCACGGCATGCAGCACCCGCCGCGTGCGCCGGGCGATGGCGTGGTCCGAGGTGAACTGCGCCGACCACGCCAGCTCTTGGCGCGCGCTGTGCCAGATCACCACTTCAAAAAACAGCGTGCCGATAAAGGCGATGGCCGCCAGCAGATGCACAATCAGTAAGCCAGAGTAGAGCATTGCGTTCTCCTAACCGGGATGGCCATCGACACGTGGGCGGCACAGCATCGGGCCGTAGCGCCACAGGTACAGGCCGAGTCCGACGGTCCAGCAGACCGCCGCCAGCCACAGCGCGGCGAGCGGCCACACCAATACCAGCAGCACGCGGCAAACAGCGGCCAGGTTCAGCAGTACAAAGGCCAGGGTCATGCCGCTGGGCGGCTGCAATGGCCGGCCAGTGTGACCAAGGCTGACGCGGGCGATCATCGCCAGAATCAACCCGCCCATGGCGCCCACCGTCAAGGCGTGCACCGCCAGGCTGGGGTTGAGCGGCGCGCCGAAATGCCACAGCGCCATGCCCAGGCACGCCACCGCGAGCCAGGCATACGCCAGGTGCAACGACCACAGCAGCGGCACCCGCCACAGCCCCCGGTCATGCCAGCGCAACAGACGCACCACATGCCCCGCCGCCAGCGCGGCGAACAGCACGCCGGTCCAGGGGCTGGCCGCCAGCGCCAACCCCACGGCATACAACACCGCCACCAGCAACGAGCCGCCGAGCAACAGACGGTCCAGCCACGGCCACGGCTTGACCGCTTCGACCCGGCCCACACCGCGCTGGGTGAAGAACGGAATCACCCGCCCACCGATCAAGCCCATCATCGCCGCCACCAGCCACACGCCGGTCAACACCGACTGGCGCTGCCAGCCTTCGTCCTGGCGCCACAGCCCATACAGCGACAGCCCGTCCGCCACGGCCAACAGCGCCAGCACCAGCACTACCGGGTAATTGCGCGACTGCCGCACTTGCCAAAGGGTCCAGCCCATCACGCCGGCGACGGCCAGCGGGAACGCCAGTTCCAGCAGTGTGAGCACCGGCCAGGGCAAATCCAGCAGCCAACCGATGCGCGCCGCCAGCCACAACGCCGCCAGCCCCTGCAAGGCACCGCCGCTAAGCCCCGGGCGACCGGTCCAAGTCTGCACGGCCGTGAGCAAAAACCCGGCGATGATCGCCAGGCCAAAGCCGAACAGCAGTTCATGCCGATGCCAGGCCAGCCAACCGCCGGCTGGTTGCCAGGCCCCCGTGTGCCCGCCCAGGGCCAGCAGCCATAACGGGATAACCAACGCGGCCAACAGGCAGGCGCCGAGGAAAAATGGCCGGAAAGCCAGGCGAAACAATGGGGTAATCGACATGGCCTTGCGCCGATCGAGCACTTGCATAACACGGTCTCCCTTCAGGACTGTGGCGATGTTGCGCCGATGGCCGTGCGTTGCCCTTGTCGTAGATCAAGTCGCGGCCCGGCCATCGCGCGTACGCTTGCGCTACGCCAATATTGACTATCACCGTGGAGCCACGATGAAAAACGCCTACGTCCCCCTCGCCTGGTTTGTGATCCTTGGCTCCATGCTCGCTGCGGCCAGCGGCGTGTCCCTGGTGTTGGTGTGAACGCCCCGCTGATTTTCAAGGAGCCAGGCCGGGTGTTGCATCGCGTGCATCACCAGATCCTGCGCAGCCACCACCTGTTCGAACCGCTGAACGAGGAGGAACTGGACGACTTGATGAGCAGCAGTCAGTTGCTCAGCGTCGACAAAGGCGAGCCGTTGTTCCGCCAGGGCGAGCCGGCCGAGGCGTTTTATTTCGTGATTGCCGGCGCGGTGAAGATCTACCGCCTGACTCCGGATGGCCAGGAGAAGGTCTTTGAGGTGATCGGCGAGCGACAGACCTTCGCCGAGGCGATGATGCTGATGGACACTCCCAACTACGTGGCCTGCGCTGAAGCGGTGTGCCCGACCCAGTTGTACCGGTTGTCCAACGCCACCTATATGCGCCTGTTGCACAGCAACAGCCGCCTGACCTTTGCCCTGCTCGGCAAGCTGTGTGTGCGCCTGCACCAGCGGGTCAACGAGATCGAAACCCTGTCGCTGAAAAACGCTACGCACCGTGTGGTGCGCTATCTGCTGACCCAACTAATGCACTTGCACGGCGGTGACAGCCGTTTTGAACTGCCGATGGCCAAGCAGTTGATCGCCGGGCACCTGTCGATCCAGCCGGAGACGTTTTCGCGAATTATCCGGCGCTTGATCGACGAACACATCATCACTCAGGACGGTCGCCAGATCACCATTCTCGACCGTGCGCGCCTGGAGCAATTCGAGTGAAAACCTGCCTGTATTGCCAACGGCGCAACGCGCTGGAACGCGATACCTGCGAAGGCTGCGGCATGCCGCTGCCGGCGTCCGAGGCCAGCGGCATGGCCCGCCGACTGAGCCGCTTCCAATGGTTCTGCGTGGGCCTCACGCTGTTTTGCGTCGCCATGTTCTTCTGGCTGCCACGGGACATCTACTGACGTTCGGTCAATTGCCGGTACAGCTGCGGTAACCGCTGGGGCAACTGGCCGGGTTGGCGGATCAGGGTAAAGCCATGGGCACCGAACATGTACGGCAGGTAGTCGCCGGCCTGTTTGTCGATGGTGATACAGAACGGGATCAACCCCTGGCGCCGCGCCTCCAACACCGCCTGACGGGTGTCTTCGACGCCGTAGCGTCCTTCATACAGGTCCAGGTCATTGGGCTTGCCGTCGGTCAACAGCAACAGCAATTTGCGCCGTTGGGCGCAGGCCCCGAGCAACTGGGTGGCTTGGCGAATGGCCGCGCCCATGCGCGTGTAGTACCCGGGCTTGAGCGCTTGGATCGCGCCGCGGGTGTGGTCGTCGTAGGGTTGCGCAAAACTTTTGAGCTGTTGCAAACGCACCTGATGGCGACGCAGGGATGAAAACCCATACAGCGCAAAACGATCCCCCGCCCCCGCCAGGCTTTCGCCGAACAGCAAAAGGCTGTCGCGGATCACGTCGATCACGGTTTGCTCGTCGTTCAGGTGCGCATCGGTGGACATCGACACGTCCGCCAGCAGCAAGCACGCCAGGTCGCGATGATGGTGACGCTGCTCCAGGAACAGACCCCGTTCGGCGCACGCGCCGTGCTGACGCTCGACGTGAAAATCCAGCCAGGCCTGCAAGTCCAATTCACTGCCTTGGGCTTGCTGGCGCTGCCACTGGCGGTCGGTGCGCAGGCGCATAAATTGCTGGCGCAGGCGCCGGGCCTCGGCGTGTAGACGGGGCGGCAAGGGCTGCGGCTGGGCGTCGCGCGGTTGCATCGTTTGCAGATTGACGAAGCCGTCTTGCAGGCACTGGCGGCGGTAGTCCCATTCGGGCAGTTTGATGCCCTCCCCCAAGGGAATGTCATCCACATCCGCCGGCGGCAGGTCCAGGTGCAGCTTGAGGCCGCCGCTCTTGCGCACCCGCTGGCGCGACAGGCTCAAGTGGTCGAGGTCTTCGGCGACACGGGCGGCGTCGGGGTCGTGGCTGTCGTCGGACCAGCGATCAAGCTCGACGTGTTCGCTCCAACTGAACAGGTTCTCCAAGCGCACCACCAGCAGGCCGCCGTCGCGACTGTGATCGTCCACACGGCTGGCACGCTTGGGCGCGCCCTGCTGCTCCCCGGGCGGGGTGGCGAAGTCGTCGCCGTCGTCATCTTCACCGTCCAGGGCTTGAGGCGAATCCAGGTGCAACGGCGGATAGAGCCATAAGGGCAGCGGCCAGGCGGCGCGTTCGCTACGGGGCAGCTGGCGCACACTGCCCGGCTCGCGCAGGGCCTTGCGCAAGGCGTTTTCCAGGGCGGCTTCAGCGCGATTGAGGCTGGCCGGGTCGGGGCGCAGCGCGATATGGGCTTCCACCAAACGCTGGTAGCCGGGCAGCAGCGCCGGGTAGCGTTGCAGCAGCAGCCAGGTCCAGCGTTGGTTGTCCCGGGCCCAATGGGTCATGGGGCCGGCGTGGGCGGCCAGCAGCGCCAGCCAGCGGTACAACTCCAGGTTCAACGCGACGGTCGGGAACACCGCCAGGCTCGACGGCAGGCGCAGGCGGTTGCCATCGCAGCACGCCAGTGGCGCCTGCTTACAGGTGCCGGCGATGCGCATCAGCAGGTTGCGACGCAGCAGCAGGTCGCGTTCGCTGGCAGCTTCCAGGGCGATCCCGCTGGCACCGCCCAGGGCACGGAACAATAGCGCCAGGCTGCGCTGGCGGTCGGCCAGATCGACCCGCGCGAGGGGAAAATCCACGCGGGCACGGCGAGTGATAAAGCGATGCCAGACACTGCCGACCCACTCTTCCAGCTCCAGGGTAAAGGCCATGGGATGGGCTCCAACTTAGGGATTCGACGGGCACAGCGGGATCCAAATGTGTGAGGAGCTGCCGCTGGGCAGAGGTGTCTAAACAAATTCCACAGACTGACACCTGACGCTGTGGTGAGCAGGCTTGCCCTGCGCTGGGCTGCGAAGCAGTCCCATTCCAGACGATGCGTTTCATCTGGTATACCGAGGCGCCTGGCTGGGGGGCCGCTTCGCAGCCCAGCGCAGGGCAAGCCTGCTCACTACAACAAATCTGCTCCCACATTGGGATCGCGTTACTTTCAGTAGACGATCGGCACCGCTGCCCCAGCCATTCGGGCGCGTTGCCGGAAGCTGTACAGGTAGCAGAGCAGCCCAAGCAGGAACACCAGGCCGCAAACCAATCGGGCCCAGAACAGCAGGCGCAGATGCTCCACCGTGGCCATGAACGGCAGTGCCACGCCATCCACCGGCCAGCGCTGCAACCACACTTGCACGGCGCCGGCGGCGGTGAGGAACAAGGTGATCATCACCATCGACAGCACCATCATCCAGAAGCCCCACACTTCGACGGTCTGCGAGCGCGCATCCGGCGCTTCACCGATTCCGCGCAAGCGCGGCATGGCGTAGCTGATCAGGGTCATCACGATCATGGCGTAGGCGCCGAAGAACGCCAGGTGGCCGTGAGCCGCCGTGAGCTGAGTGCCGTGGGTGTAGAAGTTGACCGGTGCCAGGGTATGCAGGAACCCCCATACACCCGCGCCGAAAAACGCCGTGACCGTGGTGCCCTTGGCCCACAACGTCGCCGCGCGATTAGGGTGCTGGCGCCGCCGGCGTTTGACCATGGTGAAGGCGAACATCACCATCGCCAGGAACGGCAGCGGTTCCAGGGCCGAGAAGATCGAACCGACCCACAACCACACCTGCGGTGCGCCGATCCAGAAAAAGTGGTGGCCGGTGCCGATGATGCCGGTGATCAAGGCCATGGCGATGATCACGTACAACCATTTTTCCACCACTTCGCGGTCGACCCCGGTCACCTTGATCAGCACGAACGCCAGCATCGAGCCCATGATCAATTCCCACACGCCTTCCACCCACAGATGCACCACCCACCACCAGTAGAACTTATCCCGTGCCAGGTTGCCGGGGTTGTAGAAGGAGAACAGGAAGAACACCGCGAGGCCGATCAGACCGGTCATCATCACCAGGCTGACCGTGGTTTTGCGGCCTTTGAGCAGGGTCATGCCGATGTTGTAGAGAAAGCCCAGGCACACCACCACGATGCCCATTTTGGTGATGGTCGGTTGCTCAAGAAACTCACGCCCCATGGTCGGCAGCAGTTCGTTGTGGGTCAGTTTGGCCAGCGCCGCATACGGCACCAGCAGGTAGCCGAGAATGGTCAGCACCCCCGCCACGGCGAACACCCAGAAAAGCACGATCGCCAGTTTGGGGCTGTGCAATTCGCGGTCGGCCTCTTCGGGCACCAAGTAATACGCGGCCCCCATAAAGCCGAACAGCAGCCACACGATCAGCAGATTGGTGTGAACCATCCGCGCCACGTTGAAAGGAATCAGCGGGAACAGAAAGTCGCCGATCACGTATTGCAGGCCCATGATCAGCCCGAACAGCACCTGGCCGACGAACAGCATCAGCGCAAACACGAAGTAGGGTTTGGCCACGGCCTGGGATTGGAATTTCAGATAGGGGTTGGCGCTGTGCATGGCTCAGCCCTCCTTGTTCGGTGGCCAGTTATTGGTATCGATCTTCGAACTCCATTTAAGGAACTCGGCCATGTCATCCACCTCTTGGTCAGTAAGGTTGAATTGCGGCATGGCCCGACGCCCCGGAACCCCCAGGGGCTGCATTTTCATCCAGGCATGCAGGAACGGTTTAAACCCCTCTTCGCCCCCGCGCCGCTTGAACACATTGCCCAGCTCCGGGGCAAAGTACGCGCCCTCGCCGAGCAGGGTGTGGCAGCCGATGCAATTGTTGCGCTCCCACACGCCCTTGCCGCGCACCACCGATTCGGTGAGCTGATCAACGTTGCTGCGGGTGGGAAAGGTTTGTTCGGTGTGATAGGTCAGGGCCAGGAAAATCAGGAAGAAAAACACGCTTCCTCCGAAGTAGATATTCCTGGCCATGCCCTTGGTGAAGGTATCTGACATGGTCGCTTCCTCATGGCTTGGCGGGGGTCATGATAGGAAGGCGGCGGGCGAAAACGGCTTGATGGCGATCAAGAAATGTTGATGGTTTTGGTCGGGTATGGATCGGACCCACCTGCCACTTCATTCGGCACAAATGGGAGTGCTCTAAACGAGTTTCAGCGCATGAAGGCAGAAGGAGAAACACGCGCTAATAGTCTCGTCTGGCCGCAAGTACGACCGCTGGACTAGGTTTTTTTCTTCCGGTTCTTTGCGGAACTAAAAATCCCTAGCAATCAAGAGAAGTAGCCAGTAGGCTACATTAAACTGTATGACCAATCTCATCGGCAGGACGCCGGAGTTCGATACATGGCTCGACGGTATGAGAGATATCGATGGAAAAGCCGCTGTACTGACGCGGTTGGATCGAGCCGAGGAAAACAACTTCGGCGATTGTGAACCCGTTGGCGACGGCATGAGTGAAATGCGTGTGTTTGTCGGGCCTGGCTACAGAATTTATTTTGTGCGTACGGGTATCGCTGCTTACTTGATGCTTTGGGGCAGCGATAAAACCGACCAGAAAAGAGCGATCAAACGGGCAAAAGAGATTCTCGATGCCCTGAGAGGTGGATGAAATGACTGAATCGAAATTCAAACCCGAGGACATGCCGGTCCTCGATCTTGATACCTCCGGCACAAGCGTTTATGAGGCTTCGCGCTTCCTCGACAGCCCGGAAACCATCAGCGCTTATCTGGCGCAAAGCATGCACTCGCACGACCCGCAGTTGCTGATGAAAGCGCTTGCCGAAGTGGCCAAGGCCCAAGGTGTGAACAAGGTCGCGGAGGCCGCGGGGGTTAATCGCGAGAGCCTGTATAAAACGCTCAAGGGTGGCTCGAAAACCCGTTATGAAACGGTCCAGAAGCTGATGCTGGCCTTAGGTGTCGAACTGACTGTACAGCCGATTGCAGCAGCGAGACTCAAGAGAACTGTACGAACCAAGCCGCCGGCGCCCGGTAAGCTCTGAGCGAACGACCGTCCTCAGTGGGAGGCTTGCCTCCCAGCGCCCCAGGCCACGAGGCGCGCGGTTCAGGCATTGGTGTCCTGCCAGGTCCTTAAGGGTGATCGAATTCTCAAGCACTCAACCCCACAATCCCCGCCAACACCACCAGCCCCCACCCCAGCATCGCCACCCTCCACTTCCAGGGCCCGTGCCGCAACTCCATAAACCCATCCACAATCACCCAGCCCTTGACCATCGCCAGCAGCACCACTACCCCCGCCGCGCCACTCCACACGGTGCCGAGGCTCAGTACCATCAGGCCCGCCCAACACAGCCACAACCTCACTGAGCTGTTCATCGGATCACATACACCAGGGCAAACAACACCACCCACACCAGGTCGACCATGTGCCAATACAACACGCCGGATTCCAGCCCACTCAAGCGCGGTGCCAGGTACTGCCGTTGCCAGCAGCGCCACCCGAGCCAAGCGAGAATCACCAGGCCCAGCAGCACATGCAAAAAGTGAAAGCCGGTGACGATCCAGTACAAGGTGAAGAACGTGCTGCGCTCAAGCCCCAGCCCTGCGTCGATCAGATGGCGGTATTCGGTGAGTTTGATCCACACATACACCAGCGCCACCAGCCATGCGCCGAGCAGCAAGACACTACCGCGCCGCGCGCGACCCAGGCGCACCTGCTGCACGGCCAATGCGGCCAACGCACCCGCGCTCAACAGGCTGTAGGTCATTGCCAGGCCGGTCGAGGTATCCAGTTGCGCGCGCCCTAGGGCGAACACCTCGGGCTGGAGCCGCTGGGTCACGGCAAACGCCAGGATCAATATCGCGAACACGGTCAGTTCAGCGAGTATGAACAACCACATCGCCACGTCCCCCGGCAGGCGCCGGGGCTCAGGCAAAGTGCACATCCACCACGTCCATCAGCGCCGCGATGGTTTGCGGGTCGTCGCTCAGGGCCTGGGCCAGGCAGGCCATGCACGCTTCGCGCGGGGGCATGCCGGCGGCGATCAGGCGCGCGGTAAAAATCAGCAGGCGGGTGGAGGCCACTTCCTCCAGGTCGTGCTGATCGAGGCGCCGCAAGGCTTGGCCAAGGCGCACCACCTGGCTGGCCAGGGCGTTATCCACCTGCGCTTCGCGCGCGACGATACGCGCTTCGTCCGCCGCCGCCGGGTAGTCGAAACGCAGCGCCACGAAGCGCTGGCGAGTGCTGGGTTTCATGCCCTTGAGCAGGTTCTGGTAACCGGGGTTATACGACACCACCAGCATGAATGACGGCGGCGCCTTGACCACTTCGCCGGTGCGTTCCAGGTACAGCTCGCGACGGTCGTCGGCTACCGGGTGCAGGACCACGGCGGTGTCCTGGCGCGCTTCGACCACTTCATCCAGGTAACAGATGCCGCCGTCGCGCACAGCGCGGGTCAGCGGGCCGTCCTGCCACCAGGTGCCTTGGCTGCCGATCAGATGGCGACCGACCAGGTCGGCGGCGCTCAGATCGTCGTGGCAGGCCACGGTGTATAGGGGCAGGTTCAGGCGATGCGCCATGTGCTGCACGAAGCGGGTCTTGCCGCAGCCGGTAGGGCCCTTGATCAGCACCGGCATGCGGTGCTGCCAGGCGTGTTCGAACAGGCGCTGTTCGTTGTCGAGAGGCTGATAGAAAGGCGCGTTCATCGTGTATATCCGAGGCGGGTTCGAGGGCCACGCTAAGGGCGCCTGCGACAACCTGGCAAGCGCTAACCCAGGCAAACTTGATCGCCGTCAAGCGAGCTTTGCAACGCCACGCCATAGTCTGGCCCGGCACTAAGAACCTGCGCCACGCACCGTGTTGCGAGGCATCGCAAAGGTCTCGCCTGAGGAGTAAATGGAATGCTGACTCGCCGCACGAACCCCTTCACCTTAAGCCTCGCCAGCCTCGGCTGCGCACTGGCCCTGACCCTGCCCCTGAGCGCCCACGGCAACGCCCAGCCCGCCGTGGTCAAGACCGCCGGCGCGCCGGACATGAGCCAGGCTGATTTCGACGCGTCCAAACAGATCTATTTCGAACGCTGCGCCGGCTGCCACGGCGTGCTGCGCAAGGGAGCCACCGGCAAGCCCCTGACGCCGGACATCACCCAGGCCCGTGGCCAGGCCTACCTGGAAGCGCTGATCACCTACGGCTCGCCCGCCGGCATGCCGAACTGGGGCACCTCCAATGCGCTGACCAAAGCGCAGATCAGCAGCATGGCCACCTTTATCCAGCACACCGCGCCGACGCCGCCGGAATGGGGCATGGCCGAGACGCTCAAGACCTGGAAACTGCTGGTCAAGCCCGAAGACCGCCCGAAAAAACAGCTCAATCACCTCAACCTGCAAAACCTGTTTTCAGTGACCTTGCGCGACGACGGCAAGATCGCCCTGGTGGACGGCGACACCAAGCAGATCGTCAAGCTGATCGACACCGGTTATGCCGTGCATATTTCGCGGATCTCCGCCTCGGGTCGCTACCTGCTGGTGATCGGCCGTGACGCCAAGATCGACATGATCGACCTGTGGCCCGCCGAGCCCACCAAAGTCGCCGAAATCAAGGTGGGCATCGAGGCGCGGTCGGTGGAGACCTCGAAGTTCAAGGGCTACGAAGACAAGTACACGATTGCCGGGGCCTACTGGCCGCCGCAGTTCACCCTGATGGACGGCGAAACCCTGGAACCCAAGCAGATCGTCTCCACCCGCGGCATGACCGTCGACAAGCAGGAGTACCACCCAGAACCCCGTGTGGCGGCGATCATCGCGTCCCATGAGTGGCCGGAGTTCATCGTCAACGTCAAGGAAACCGGCAAGGTCATGCTGGTCAACTACCAGGACATCAAGAACCTCACCATCACCACCATCGACGCCGCGCCGTTCCTGCACGACGGCGGCTGGGACAGCACCCACCGCTACTTCCTCACAGCGGCCAACAACTCGAACAAGGTGGCGGTGATCGACTCCAAGGCGCGCACCCTCGCCGCGCTGGTGGACGTGGGCAAGACCCCGCACCCCGGGCGTGGCGCCAACTTTATCCACCCCACCTACGGGCCGGTGTGGGCCACCAGCCACTTGGGCGACGGCGGTATTTCGGTGATCGGCACCGACCCGATCAAGCACCCGCAATACGCCTGGAAACAGGTGGAAACCCTCAAGGGCCAGGGCGGCGGTTCGCTGTTTATCAAGACCCACCCCAACTCCCATCACCTGTACGTGGACACCACTCTCAACCCCGACGCCAAGCTCAGCCAGTCGGTGGCGGTGTTCGATATCAACCAGCTCGACAAGGGCTACACCGTGCTGCCGATCGCCGAATACTCGGGGATCAAGCAAGGCGCTCTGCGCGTGGTGCAACCGGAATACAACAAGGCCGGCGACGAGGTGTGGTTCTCGGTGTGGAACGGCCAGACCGAAGAATCGGCGCTGGTGGTGATCGATGACAAAACCCTGAAGCTCAAGCAGGTGATCAAGGACAAACGCCTGATCACCCCAACCGGCAAATTCAACGTTTACAACACCCAACACGACATTTATTGAGCCCCATCAACACGAGGTCCGCCCATGAAAAATATGCTCCTCGCACTGCTGGCTTGCAGCGCTGCGTTCAGCCTGCAGCCGGCCCTGGCTCAAGACGGCCAAGCCCTGTTCAACAGTAAGCCCTGTGTCGGCTGCCACACCCTGGACAGCAAGTTGGTAGGCCCGGCCATGAAGGATGTCGCCGCCAAGAACACCGGCGTGAAAGACGCCGCCGCGACCCTGGCCAGTCATATCAAGAACGGCACCCAGGGTAACTGGGGGCCGATCCCGATGCCGCCGAACCAGGTCACCGATGAAGAAGCCAAGGTGTTGGCCGATTGGGTCCTGAGCTTGAAATAACCACAAGGAGCACGCCATGAAAGCATCGATGTTCGGTTCGGCCATGGCGGTGCTCATGCTGATTCCCGCGTGGGCGACGGCGACACCCGACGCCGCCCGCCTCGAACACCTGCTGACTCAGGACTGCGGCGCCTGCCATGGCCTGCACCTGACCGGCGGCCTCGGCCCGCCCCTCACGCCCCAGGCCCTGGCCGGCCAACCTCGCGCCAGCCTGATCGCCACCATCACTTACGGTCGCCCAGCCCGCGCCATGCCCGGCTGGGGCCCACTGCTCAGCGCCGGCGATATTGCCTGGCTGGCCGACCGCCTGCTGCAAGGACGCCCCACCCCATGATGCGACCCGCCGTGTTCTCCCTGTGCCTGCTGCTCGGCGCCTGTGCCCAACCGACGCTGCGCGGCAGCGGTGATCTGGGCCTGGTGATCGAACGTGCCAGCGGCAGTGTGCAGATCGTTGAAAGCAGCGGCATGACCGAGCTGGCGCGCATCGAAGGGCTGGGCGATCTGTCCCACGCCTCGGCGGTGTTTTCCCGCGACCAACGCTATGCCTATGTGTTTGCCCGCGACGGCGGCTTGACCAAGGTCGACTTGCTGACCCAGCGCATCGCTAAACGCATCATCCAGGGCGGCAACAGTATTGGCGGCGCGATCAGCCAGGATGGCCGCCTGATTGCCGTGTCCAACTACCAGCCGGGCGGGGTCAAGGTGTTCGATGCCGTCACCTTGGAGCAGGTCGCCGACATTCCCGCCACGCCCCTGGCCAACGGCAAACGCTCGCGGGTGGTGGGGCTGGTGGACGCGCCGGGGCAGCGTTTCGTGTTCAGCCTGTTCGACACCGGCGAGATCTGGAGCGCGGACTTCAGCCACGGCAACACCCCAACCCTCACCCGTTTCACCGACATCGGCGAGCAGCCCTATGACGCACTGATCACCGCCGACGGTCGCTACTACATGGCCGGTCTGTTCGGCGAGGACGGCATGGCCCAGCTCGACCTGTGGCACCCGGAGCGCGGTGTGCAACGGGTACTCAAGGACTACGGACGCGGGCAGGCCAAGTTGCCGGTTTACAAAATGCCGCACCTGGAAGGCTGGGCCGTAGCCGACAACCAGGCGTTCGTGCCCGCCGTGGGCCAACACCAGGTGTTGGTGATGGACGCGCGCAGTTGGCAGCAGAGCGCCGCGATCGCCGTGGCCGGCCAGCCGATCTTCGTCACCGCACGGCCGGATGGGCGCCAGCTGTGGGTCAATTTCGCCTACCCGGACAACGACCGCGTGCAGGTGATCGACAGCGAAACCCACCAAGTGGTCGCCGACCTGCGCCCCGGCCCCGGCGTGCTGCACATGGAGTTCACCGGGCGCGGCGAACAGCTGTGGCTGTCGGTGCGCGACGGCGAGCAGGTGCAGGTCTGGGACCCGTATCGAATGACCTTGCTCAAGACCTTGCCGGCCTTGAGCCCCAGCGGAATTTTCTTCAGCACTCGTGCACAAAAAATGGGGTATTGAGATGGACCTTGATCGACTCAGCCAGCACTTGATCGAACGCTACCAGCACGGCATGCCGCTGTGCGCCGAACCGTACCGGGAAATGGCCCAGGTCTTGAAGTGCAGCGAGGCCGAACTGATGACCTGCCTGCAACGCCTGGAACTGGCCGGCGCCCTCTCGCGCGTCGGCCCGGTGTTCGAACATACCCGCGCCGGTGCCAGCACCCTGGCCGCCCTGGCAGTCCCGGCCGAGCGCCTGGAACAGGTGGCGGCGCGGGTCAGCCAATACCCGGAAGTCAATCACAACTACGCCCGCGAGCATCACTACAACCTGTGGTTCGTGGTGACCGGCCCGCACCGTCAACATCTACAGCAGATCCTCGATGAGCTGGAACAAGACACCGGCCTGACACCGCTGGATCTGCCGATGCTCAGCGCCTACCGCATCGACCTCGGGTTCTCCCTGGGAGGGCATCCGTGATCGCGCCGCTAACCCAGGAGCAGATGCTCGACCTGCGCCAGTGCCTGGAGCGCGGTTTGCCACGGGTCTCGCGGCCTTACGACGCGCTGGCGGAGCAGATCGGTGCCCATCACGACCAGGTGTTGCAGCAAATGCAGCACTGGCATGAACAAGGCTTGTTCCGGCGCGTCGGGCTGGTGCTTAACCATCGCGCCCTGGGTTTTGTGGCCAACGCCATGCTGGTGCTGGATGTGCCGGATGCCTTGGTGGATAACGTCGGCCAGCGCCTGGGCCGCGCGCCGGGGGTGAACCTGTGTTACCAGCGTCCGCGCCGCCTGCCGCAGTGGCGCTATAACCTGTTTTGTATGGTCCACGGCCGCGAGCGGGCGGTGGTCGAGGCGCACATCGAGACGCTATTGGCCGAGCACCTGCTCAACGACCTTCCCCACCAGGTGCTGTTCAGTACCCACGCGTTCAAACAATGCGGCGGACGTTTTGCGCCGCCACCGTCGCAGGTGTGGGCCCATGGATGAACGGGATCGCCAATTGATCAATCGCCTGCAGCACGGCCTGCCCCTGGTGCGTCAGCCCTGGCAGTCAGTGGCGCAGGAACTGGGCTGCGCCCCCGGTGAGGTACTCGACCGCCTGCACGCGTTGCTTGAAGACGGCGTGCTCACCCGGTTCGGCCCGATGTTTGATATCGAGCGCGTCGGCGGGGCGTTCACCTTGGCCGCGCTGGCAGTGCCCGAGGCGCGCTTCGACACCGTCGCCGAGCAGCTCAACGCCCTGCCCCAGGTGGCCCACAACTACCGCCGCGAACATGCCTGGAACATGTGGTTCGTGCTGGCCTGCGCCAGCCCTGCGGAACTCGACGCCACCCTGTCGCGCATCGAAACCCTGACCGGGTTGACGGTGCTCAACCTGCCCAAGGAGCACACCTACCATGTCGGTCTGCATTTCCCGGTCTGACAGCCCCCTGGCCCTGCGCCTGATCGCCCTCACTCAAGACGGCCTGCCGCTGCTGGAAGACCCATGGGCGTGGCTGGCCGAGCAGTTGGGGATCAGCGTCGAATCGACCCTCGACCTGCTCAAACGCCTGCAGGCCGAGGGCGTGATCCGGCGCATCGCGGCGGTGCCCAACCATTACCGCCTGGGCTATCGGCATAACGGCATGACTGTGTGGGACGTGGCCGACGAGCAACTGCCACGCCTGGGCGAACTGATCGGCGCGCAGCCGTTCGTGAGCCACTGCTACCGCCGCCCCCGGCGCGCGGGCTGGCCCTACAACCTGTTCGCCATGGTGCATGGGCGCAGCCGTGAAGAAATCGACAGCTACCGCGAGCACCTGCGTTTTTTGCTTGCCGATGCCTGCCGCGCCGACGAGATGCTGGTGAGCAGTCGCATCCTGAAAAAAACCGGCCTGCGCTTGCCGCCGGCGCACTGAAAAAGGAATAGCCCATGCTGCGAATCAGTCAGTACTTGCGCACCCTGGCCGGCCAATGCCCGGCGCCGCGCGTCTCGGCCCCCGGCAGCAAGCGGCCGCCAGTGGTGATCTGGAACCTGCTGCGCCGGTGCAACCTGACCTGCAAGCATTGCTACGCCACCAGCGCCGACAGTGTGTTCCGCGATGAGCTGGACACCGCCACCGCGCTGCGGGTGATCGATGACCTGCACGAAGCCGGCGTGCGCGTACTGATCCTTTCCGGCGGCGAGCCGCTGCTGCGCGCAGATATATTCCAGCTGAGCGCCTACGCCCGCGACAAAGGCTTTTTCGTGGCGTTGTCCACCAACGGCACGCTGATTGATGAGCGCAATATCCAGCAGATTGCCGACGCGCATTTCGACTACGTAGGCATCAGTATCGATGGCCTGGAGGCGACCCACGATGCCTTTCGCCAGTCACACGGCAGCTTTCAGCGCTCGTTGCATGGCATACGTCTGTGCCGCGAAGCCGGCATTCGCGTGGGCCTGCGGACCACCCTGACCCAGGACAACCACGCGCAGCTGCCGCAATTGCTCGCGCTGATGCGCGCTTACGACGTGCAGAAGTTCTACCTGTCGCACCTCAACTACAGCGGGCGCGGCAAGCGCAGCCGCCAACTGGACGCGCACCGGCAGATCAGCCGCGACGCCATGGCGCTGATTTTCCAGCAAGCCTGGGAGGACATCGAAAACGGCGTGGCCAGCGATTTTGTCAGCGGCAACAACGACGCCGACGCGGTGCTGTTGCTGCAATGGGTACATCGCCATCTGCCCGAGCATTACCCGCAGCTGGAGCACCTGTTGCACGGTTGGGGCGGCAATGCGTCGGGCAGCGGCATCGCCAATATCGACAACACCGGCGAGGTGCATCCGGACACCTACTGGTGGCAGCACTCGGTGGGCAATGTGCGCAACACCACATTCCGCCAGCTCTGGCTCGACCAACCCGACCCCTTGCTGCAGCGCCTGCGCGAATACCCGCGCCGCATCGGCGGGCGCTGCGCCGAGTGTCGCTGGCTGCCGATCTGCAACGGCAACACCCGTACCCGCGCCTGGGCCGATGGCGACCTGTGGGGCCCGGACCCGGGTTGCTACCTGAGCGACGATGAAATCGCCATGCGCTCGCCCAACCTGATTCCGTGCTCCACCCGGTGACACAACCGGGGCAGCGCTCCTGATGATCGACCAAGGATGTCCCATGCACACCACTGCCCTCCCCCCCAGCCTGCACAGCCCTTTGCACCCCGGTGAAGTCGCGCTGGTGGGCGCCGGACCCGGCGACCCACGCTTGCTTACCTTGCGCGCCTGGAGCCTGCTGATGCAGGCCGATGCCGTGGTATTCGACCGGCTGATCAGCGCCGAACTGCTCACGCTGATCCCGCTCACCTGCGCCCGCCATTACGTGGGCAAGGCCAGCGGCCATCACAGCCTGCCCCAGGATCAACTCAACGAACTGCTGGCGGAACTGGCCGGCGAAGGCCAGCGCGTGGTGCGCCTCAAGGGCGGCGACCCGTTTATTTTCGGGCGCGGCGCCGAGGAGCTCGAATACCTGCTGGCGCGGGATATTCCGTGCCAAGTGGTGCCAGGGATCACCGCCGCGTCCGGGTGCAGCGCCTACGCCGGAATCCCGTTGACCCATCGCGATCTGGTCAACTCGTGCCGTTTCGTCACCGGGCACCTGCAGCGCGACGGTGCGCTGAAATTACCCTGGGCCAGCCTTGCCGAGCCGAGCCAGACCCTGGTGTTCTATATGGGCCTGTCGAACCTGGCGCTGATCGCCGAACACCTGATGGCTGCCGGTTTGTCGGCGGATACCCCGGCGGCGCTGATCAGCAACGGTGCGCGCGCCGATCAACAGGTGGCCCGTGGCACCTTGCGCCAGTTGCCGACCCTGGCCGCCGACTGCGAACCCGGCGTGCCAACCCTGACGGTGATCGGCCAGGTCGTGGACCTGTTCGCCGGCGCCGCCCTGCACTTCCCGGCCAGCCTGGCAGCGCCGCGCGCAGCGGTGGCGGTATGAAACGCCTGCTGCTGGTGCCGCTGTTGTGGGCCAACGTCGCCCACGGTACGCCGGCCGAGGATTACCGCCAGTACTGCGAGCAGTGCCACGGCCTCAACCGCATCGGTGCCAGCGGCCCGGCGTTGTTGCCCGAAAGCCTGGGGCGGATCAAGCCCGACGAGGTGCGCCAGGTGATACGCGACGGCCGACCGGCCAGCCAAATGGCCGGATTCGCCGCGCAATTGGACAGCGCGCGCATCGACGGCCTGGTGGATTTTCTGCAACAGCCGCCGGCATCGCCACCGACCTGGGATGCCCAGGCGATCCGCGCCAGCCACACCGTACTGGCGGACCTGAGCCAACTGCCGACCACCCCGCAGCACCACGCCGACCCGCTCAACCTGTTTGTGGTGGTGGAATCGGGGGATCATCACATGGACATTCTCGACGGTGACACTTTCAATGTGCTGGACCGCTTCCCCACCCACTTCGCGGTACACGGCGGGCCGAAGTTTTCCCCGGATGGGCGCTTTGTGTACTTCGCCTCCCGGGACGGCTGGATCAGCCAATACGACCTGCATAACCTCAAGCTGATCGCCGAAACCCGCGTCGGCCTCAACACTCGCAACCTGGCGGTGAGCAAAGACGGGCGCTGGGTGCTGGCGGGCAACTACCTGCCGGGCAATCTGGTGCTGCTGGATGCGCGTGATCTGTCGCTGGTCAAGATTCTGGACACCGGTTCGCGGGTCAGTGCCGTGTACACCGCACCGCCGCGCAACAGCTTTATCGTCGCGCTCAAGGATCTGAACGAGGTGTGGGAACTGGCGTATGCCGACGCGCAACCGCGCTTCGAGCCCCGGCGCATCCAGGCCCAGGACGTGCTCGATGATTTTTCGTTTTCTCCCGATTACCGACAGTTGATCGCCACCTCGCGCAAGGCCGGGGGCGGCCAGGTAATCGACCTGGACAGCGGCGCGGTGGTCACCGATATCCCGCTGGCGGGCATGCCGCACCTGGGCTCGGGCACCTATTGGCAACGCGATGGGCACTGGGTGTTCGCCACACCGAATATCAGCAAAGGGCAAATCTCGGTGATCGACCTGAACACCTGGGCGCTGATCAAACAGATTCCCACCCTGGGGCCAGGCTTCTTTATGCGCAGCCATGTGAACTCACGCTATGTGTGGAGCGACGTGTTCTTCGGCCCGGACAACGACGCCATCCACCTGATCGACAAACAGACCCTGGAAATCTCCCACACCTTGCGCCCGGTGCCGGGCAAGACCGCCGCCCATGTGGAATTCACCCGCGACGGACGCTACGTGTTACTAAGCATCTGGGCCACGGACGGCGCGTTGATCGTTTACGACAGCCAAACCCTCAAGGAGGTCAAGCGCCTGCCCATGAACAAGCCGTCGGGCAAATACAACGTGGGCAATAAAATCGAATTCGCCGAGGGCACCTCCCACTAGGCCTGTTCGAACAACCCACACAGCTCATCCACCTGCCGGCGCCCGTCCGGCAGCACACACAGAAACTGCGCCGACAATTCGATCAGGCCGTCCCGCGCCCATTGCTCCAATAGCGGCCAGAGCGTGGCGAAATACTGGGAAAACACCAACCCGTAACGCCGCTCGATGGCCTGGATATCCAGTTCCAGGTCGCAGGCCAAGCGCTCCACCACGTATTCGCGCAACCCGTCGCCGACCTGGCGTTGCCAGCCCTGGCAGGTGGGGAGCTGGCCATTGTGCAGGGCTTGGGCGTAGGCCGGTTCGGTGCTGCTGTTTTGCGCGCACAAGCCGTCGATCTGGCTGATGGCGCCCAGGCCCAGGCCGATATGATCGCAATAGCCGTGCAGAGTGAACCCTTCGCTGGTGCGGCTCAGGCGGCCGCGCTCCTGGGCCTGAACCAGGTCGTCGTCGCCGCGGGCAAACAGGCCCAGGCCGATGTAGTGGTAACCCGCCGCGCCGAGGCGCTCGAAGCACAACTGGCGCATTTCGGCTTTATCCGCCGCGCTGCATTGCGCCTGGGCAGGCTGGGCCAGATAACGGCTGGGCGGCCGGGCGTAGTCAAACACCTGCAGGCGGTCCGGCTCCAGGGCGATCAGGCTGGCGAGCTTGGTATCGAAGCTGGCGAGGGTCTGCCAAGCGCTGCCGTAGCCGAGATCGACGCTGACCGAACGGAAATCGAAAGTGCGCGCCGCATCGATCAAGGACTGGATCGGCGCTGGGTCGCGGTACCAGGCCAGGGCGTGCGCCCCTTCGGCGCGCGCGTCGGGCACGCCGATACAGACGTGGTTGAAGCCCAGGTCGCGCAGCAGACCCATGCCGGCCCAATCGGTGTGGTACGGGTCGAGGTCGATGCCGTAGTCACCGCGGCCAGGGGCAAGAAAATGAAAGCGCTCGCGCATGGCCGCCATCAGTGTTTGTACCGCGCCGATGCTCGCCGCGCCGCGCCACTGGAAGTACTCCAGCGGCTGGCGAGCGCCCAGGTGGCAGCCGACCAGCTGGATCTCTTGGGCCAGGCTGCGTGGGTATTCGTCACTCGGTGGGTTGGCCGGCCAATGCAGGGTCACGGCCAGCGGGCGTTGCCGTTGGCGGCTGGTGCGCAGGGCGCGCAACATATCCAGGGAGCCTATGCCAGGGTGGAAACGGCGGATATCGGCCTGGCCATTCAGGTCCAGCACGCCTGGACCGTGACGAGCGAGGGGGATGACAGTGTGCATGGCAGGCTCCGGATCAAGGGGCGGTGAGCCATTGTCCGGCGGCGGGCCTCGACGCACCTTGATGTGCATCAAGGGCCCTACCAGCTGAGGTAGAACATGCTCTTGGCCAACAGCACGATGGCGACCATATGCCCAAACAGGCTCAGGTGTACCCCGCGCAGGTAGCGCTCGCTGGCGCGGCCACGGCGCATAAGCAGTAAGGTCGTCACAAAATGCAGCAGCACACTGGCGGCCAGTAGCAGTTTGAGCGACAGCAACATGCCAAAGGACGACGCCGTAGGCGCGGCCAGCACCGGCAGGTATCGCAGCCAGACCATGCCGAGACCGGCACCGAACAGCACCAACAGCACCCACGGCATCAGCGCCCGGGCGCGGCGGCCGATGCCTTGTTCCACCAACACCCGCGCCCGGGCGGGCAATTGCGCCTGCACCTTGGCCAAAATCAGCACTTCGAAAAACACCGTGCCGATAAAGATCAGCGCCGCGAACAGGTGGGCCAACAGAAACAGCAGATAGAGCATGATGGCCTCACAGATCGCACCGGGATTGCAGTGTGGCGCGCGCGGCGGCGGGCCACCTTGATGCCGATCAAGTCAGCACCTGCCAGCCGTAGCACTCACCGCGCTGGCTCAGCGGGCTCCAGGCGAAATCCCAGGCGGACGCTGGCAATGGCGGTTGCTCAACGGCGGCGGGCGGCGTGACTTTCCAATCGAATACCCGCAGCGCGCGCCATGCCAGCACGATGCCCTCGGCCTGGCTGTGGTCGGTATTGATCCAACTCGCCGCAGCGGCGGCCATAAACGCTTCGATGGGTTCCTCATTGATGCGCGTGCGGTAGGCCGAGCCGAGCAACCAACGGCACACGTTCAGGTGGTAGGTCCAATCTGCGGCCGGCTGGTTGCGGTAGGCCCAGGTCATAAAGCTGCGAAACAGGTTCAGGCCTTCGGGCGGGTCGAGCTTGAGCAGCGCCGGGCAGATGTCGAACAGGCTGTGCCAGTACGGCAACAGACGCGCGTCCAGGTGGACGAAACAGCGGGCATTACTGGGGTATTGCGCAGGCGCCGGTGCTGCGCGCAGGCGCAGGGCGCCGGCTGGCGATGGATGATTCATG
The DNA here is from genome assembly GCF_013285305.1 of Pseudomonas rhodesiae. Taxonomy (NCBI): domain Bacteria; kingdom Pseudomonadati; phylum Pseudomonadota; class Gammaproteobacteria; order Pseudomonadales; family Pseudomonadaceae; genus Pseudomonas; species Pseudomonas rhodesiae. Next base: position 3,589,767 of record NZ_CP054205.1, read on the forward strand.
GAACGCACTCACACTCGTGACGATAGAACGCCCCCTGGTCACAAGGGGCCCAAGGCACACGTCAGCAGGCGGGAGAAGCGCGGGGGTTGGCCGAGGGCCAGGCGTAGCGCGGCGGCGCTTTGTTGCGCTGGGCATGGGCTGCGCGCGGGGTTTGACCCAGGCCGAGCAGCCAGGCCAAGCCGATCAGGAACACCAGGGCGACGGTCAAGGCGGCGCACACCGGGCAGGCAAAGTAGTTCGAAATGTTGCTGGAAGCCGCGTTGCCCGACCCTTTATCGGAAAGTGGCGCCGGTTTGCCGTCCACCGAACAGAACGCCCCGCCGATTCCATTGAGCTGCTGGCCGAGCATCTGACCATGGCTCAAACCGCACACGAACAGGTTCATCAGCACGCAGCAGTACAGGATCCAGGCGATCAGCGAACGGTCGGGCAGGCTCAATTTCATGGCCGCGACTCTACCATCCCAGCCGCCGACGGATGAAGCGCGACGCGCCCCTGTGGCAGAACGTCGCAGATTACGCAGGCCGGCGTGGGTTGGTAGACTTGCCGCCCTCCTCGTTTCTTACTTCAAATGCCTGCTTTTTCACGGCCTGATGGGTAGATCCAGCGCAATGCAGGCGTTTCACAGGATGCACAGTTGATGAGTACGTTATTCACCCGCCGCAAGGTCCTGACCGGTATGGGCTTGTTGGGCCTGGGCCTGCTGGCCGGTTGTGACAATAGCCCCAAACTGAACTTCAAGTACGGCAAGGACTTGAGCGACAAGATCATGGGTCGCACGTTCAAGCTCAAGAACACCGAGGGCGAGACGGTCACCCTCAGTTCCTATCGCGGCCTGATGCCGGTAGTGTTCTTCGGCTTTACCCAATGCCCGGCGGTGTGCCCCACCACCCTCGCCCGCGCGGCCCAGGCCAAGAAGCTGATGGGCCGCGACGGCGAGATCATGCAGGTGATCTTTATCACCCTGGACCCAGAGCGCGACACGCCGGAGATTCTCGACAAGTACGTCAAGGCCTTCGACCCCAGCTTCGAAGCGCTGTACGGCACCCCGGAAGAAATCGCCGTGGCCGCCAAGGAATTCGGCATCTTTTATGAAAAGATCCCGGCCGGCGACACCTACACCCTGTCCCATACCGCCACCAGTTTTGTCTTCGACACCCGTGGCAACCTGCGCCTGGGGCTCCAGGCATCCCTTACCGCTCAAGAGTGCGCAGAAGACCTGCTCACCGTCATGGAGGTCTGCTAATGACTGCCGTTCAACACCTCAAGCGCCTCACCCTCGGCCTGACCCTGCTGGGCCTCGCCGCCCACGCCAGCGCCCAGGTGCAGGTCAGCGACGCCTGGGTCCGCGCGACCGTCCCGGGCCAACCCGCCAGCGGCGCATTCATGACCGTCACCGCCGACGTCGACAGCAAGCTGCTGCGCGTGGCCTCGCCGGTGGCCAAGGACGTGCAGATCCATGAAATGAGCATGCAAGACGACGTGATGCGCATGGGCCCGGTGGACTCGGTGGCCCTGCCTGCCGGCAAAGCCGTCACCCTCGACCCCAATGGCTACCATGTGATGCTGATGGGCCTGACCGGCCAGATCAAAGAAGGCGACCCGGTGCCGCTGACCCTGACCGTGGAAAACGCCAAGGGCGAACAGCAAGCCGTTGAAGTCAAAGCTATCGCTCGTGGCGTGGACGGCATGGCCCCTAGCCATAAGCATTGATTGCACCCGTTGGGTAAGGGTTGGCTCACCTCAACCCGCCCATCAATCCACGATAAACAGCTTCGCACCGTGCAGCGTCGATGAACGGTGCGCTTCCATCTCATTGCCCACCTGATAACTCATCCCGGCCGTCAACGTAAACCGACGCCCATCCGCCAGCTCGGTGTGCAACTCGCCTTCCAGACACAGCAACACATGCCCACGGGTGCACCAGTGATCCGCCAGGTACCCGGCGCTGTACTCCACCATACGCACGCGAGTCGTACCAAAGTGCCCGGTGCGCCAGGTAGCGCTACCGGTCACACCGGGGTAGATGACCGGTTCAACAGTGGACCAATCGGTGGTGCAAAACGGGACGGCGGTAAGATCCATGGGGGACTCGGTCGTGGGTTAGGGTGGCTTGAGGCTAACTGGCTGATTGGGGGGCGGGTAGACACAGATGGAGTGGTTTTGCGGCATACAGGCAAGCGTGCTTGTTATTCTGCTCGCCCATCTCCGAGGAGACATGCTGATGCTGATCGACCCCGCTTACGTCTTGTTTGAGACCGACCATTGGCAGCTCAATCATCACCTGACGTCCAGGCTACCGGGTTACTTGATGCTGGGCGCCAAGGCGCCGATAGATTCTCTTGCCGACATGCCCGACGCCGCACTGGCCGAACTGGGGGGATTGCTGGCGAGAGCCCAGCGGATTATGGAGACGCAGTTGCGGCCAAAGTGGCTCTATATCAGCCGCTATGGGCATATGCCGGGCTTCCCGTTGCATTTTCATTTGATCCCGGTGTACGACTGGGTGGAAGACGCGTTCTGGCAGGATGAACGTTATCGGCAGTTGCAACGCTTTGGCTCGCATAACCCGACCCAACTAGTGACCGACGGGGCTGAGTTGACGCTATTTGTATGGCGCGAGTTCGGCGAGAGTCCGACGACGCCGGCGACTCAAGGTCCGTCCGTCGCGCAGGTCATCAACCGCCTGCGCGCCTGTATGCGCGACTGATACCGACCTTTGCGTGAACTGACATAGCGGTGATGCAGGCGATCTGCATATGCGGTTACACGTCTATCTGGCAGTTTTCCGGTCTCTGGATACAGTTCAAATAAGACGTCTGGATATGGCCCGCATGAAACGCAAAGTTCGGATATTGATCGGTGTGGACAGCATTTGTGCGGGGAGAGTTTTGCCCGCAGGTGATTGGTGCGAGCGGCGGGTGTTGCTGGACAGGCTGAAAATTTATCAGAATTTTGACGCCTTGGATAAAGCCAGGGCTGAGCATAACGTCACGCTAGGCCTGATCAAACCTGCACGCGTCACCGCACTTCGCATTCAGAAATCAGCCTCGCAAGCATGGACTTCGGAGGAAATTGACAAGCTGCAATCAACCAGTGGTTGATCGTGAGCCTGATTTATCCGCCTAAGCCACAGAAAGAAGACGATCATCAAATAGCGTTGTTTTGAAGGGTAGGTGTTGAATGTCGAGCGAGGGCTTCAATTCCAGCGCGGCTTCAGCGATCAAACTGCGATGGCAAAAGCGGGCGTCCGCCTCATAACAGACCATACAAATCCGCTGCTGGGCTGCATTGCAAACCAGCTCGTTCAACACCGTGCCTTGGGTGCGGATATAAGCCCTGAACTCGCGCGCATAGGTTGTCCAATCACCGTCTTCCTTGTACTGCTTGCGTATGGGCTTTGGGCAGCCGAGCGACCGGTTATGCTCGTAAGCGATCCCCTGTGCGGCCAGATCCCGGGCAAAGGCATTTTTGGAAAAACCTTTTTTCCGCGATAACGGGTATTCACGCACATCCAGCACTCTGTCGATCCCGGCCTGCTTGAGTCGTGCAATGAATGCGTCGATGGTCAGTCCCTCGTAGCCTGCGGTGTAGAGGTTCATGCAGATTCTCCTAAGGCCTGCCGGCGCGATCAAATGGTAAAAAAACGCCGGGGCTATAACATCGGCTGAAATTGACGAGCCGTGGCGAGTGACGAGCGGAGCCAATCATTGCGTAACAAACCTATGGCCCTCGCTCATCAGGCCATCGGTTCAGCCAACCCGCTTCTTCATCGGGATACACGCCAACTGCAACCCCGACGGTGAGTGGTAAATGGCCTGTTCATCCCCGACATAACCACATGCTCGATAGAAACTCGCGGCGTTCAACGTCGCATCCAGCACCACCTCTTCAATCGCCAGTTCCCGCGCGAGACTTTCAAGGTGATCCAGCATCGCCTTGCCATAGCCACGCCCGGTGAAAGCGGGCAACACGAACAGCGCACCGATTTCGTTGTTGTCCAGGTCAAGCATGCCGGTGGCGACAGGCTCGTCGTTGAACCAGCCCAGATAAAACGATTTGTCCATCAGTGCGCTGTAGCCGTCCTCAGCGTTGCCACGCGTCCAGAGTGCCATTTGTTCAGCGGTGTAGGCGCCGACGCATTGGCTGCGGATGGCTTCGCGGCGGATGTCAAACGCGGCATCGGCATCGTTGAGGGTGGCGCATTTTATTTCCAGCATGAGGTCCTTCCTTCATACGTATTCATACCCGCTCGGGTGAATGAATAACGGTCGCTATCCGTGCGTAGTTGGTAAGCTTGGTTTCGCCAATGGTATGCGGCGCGGGTTCAGTGATAGATGCGCTGACCGACACGCCGCCATCGGGGGCAAGCCCCCTCCCACATTGGTATCACGGTTACCGTCAGGTTTCACACTGCCTGCTTGACGTCGACGACCATGGCCAAAATCGTCGGAAAAGTATCCGTTACCATGCTTGACGCGAACAAGCCCCTTCCCATTTTTTGAGCCCTGTTCAGCGCAGAGGCCCAGCGAGGCCGCTATGATGTGGCCTTTCGCTCAATGTCCCAGGAAACACCCATGCCTGCCCTAACCCTGCGCAACGCCCTCCCCACTGATGCCGCTCGCTGCTATGCAATCGAAATCGCCGCCTACGAAGGCGACGAAGCCGCGACGCTGGAAAAGATCGCCACGCGCATTGCGCAGTACCCCCAGGGTTTTCTGATCCTGGAGGCGGATGGCGAGGTGGTGGGGTTTATCAACAGCGGCTGCGCCCATCAGGTGGTGATGTCGGACGAGGCGTTCAAGGAGTTGGTTGGCCATGCGCCCGAGGCGCCGAATGTGGTGATCATGTCGGTGGTGGTCGACCCGGCACATCAGGGCCACGGCTATTCCAACGTGCTGATGACCGAGTTCGTGCAGCACATGCGCGTCATGGGCAAACAGACGATTCATCTGATGTGCAAAGAGCAGCACGTGCCGCTGTATACGCGCATGGGTTACACCTATGTACGGCCATCGCCTTCGGATCACGGCGGGATGGCGTGGCATGAGATGGTGATGGCGCTGTAATCCAGGGAGGATCGATGATGACCGCACCGCGCATTGAAATCAGCGACCAACCCAACCCCGAAGCCGAGCGCATTCTGGGTGGCGGTCTGGCCGCGTTCAACGAGGCCATTACCGGTTACAACGACCGCGTGCCGCTCACGCTGTTGATCAAAGATCCGGACACCCAGCAAATCCTTGGCGGCATCAGCGGTAAAACCACCCTCGGCATGGCGTTCCTCGATCTGTTTCACCTGCCCGACTCACTGCGCGGTGCCGGGTTGGGCCGGCAGTTGCTGCAGGCTTTCGAGGATGAAGCCCGGCGCCGAGGCTGCCGGCAGGCGGTGCTGTATACCCTCAGTTTCCAGGCGCCGGGGTTCTACGAAAAACACGGGTGGGTGCGGTTTGGCGAGATCCCGTGTGACCCCGTCGGCAGTAGCCGGGTGTTCTTGTCCAAGACCCTGTGAACGCTGGCGTGACTTCACCAACTCCCCGACGCCCCGCCACCGCCGCTGGAACCGCCACCACCGGATGAACTGCTGCTGGAACTTGAACTCGAACTGGAGCTGCTGGAGCTTGACCCGCCACCCGACCCGGTCCCCGCGCTGCTTTGGATAAACACAAACAGCGCCAGAAACGATGCGATCGGCACCGCGATCAGCCAGCCCTGGGCGCCTTGCCCCAGCAGCAGCCCCGCCGCTGCGTAGATCGCCGCCACCGCAAACAATCGCAGCAGAAACCCGCGCGGGCTGTTCTTCCAGGAAGCCTTGATCAGCAGAAACAGCAGCACGTACAACCCCAGGACCACCAGGCCACCCAGCGGCCACGCCAGCCAATGGACATAACTGAGGTCCACAAACCGGTTCGCTATCACCACCCCGAGGATATAGGTCAACAGCCCTATCACAGCGTAGAAGGCTGCGCGCGCCAGCCACAATGCACCGAACGTCGCGCCGCCGATCAACAGGGTCAGCGGCACCACCAGCAGGTACATAGGCCATTCGCGGCCACCGGCAAAGATCGCCAATCCGATGGTAATCACCAGTGTGGCGATCAGCGCAGCGCGCCAACCTACCTTGCGCGCCGCGATCAGCACACCACCGATGGCGCCGAGGATAAATGCCAGCAACACCGCGATAGCGCCGGGCGCAATGGCGGTATCGGCGACCGCGGGCAGATCGCCGCCATCCACTAATGTGATCAGGTCATCGACCGCTTGTTGTATCCCGCCTGCATAGTCGCCCTGGCGAAAAGCCGGGGTGATATGTTCCGCGATGATGCGGTGCGCCAGCAGGTCGGTGACCGTGCCTTCAAGGCCATAGCCCACTTCGATGCGCACCTTGCGATCGTCCTTGGCCACCAGCAACAGGATGCCATCGTTAACGTCCTTGCGCCCCAGCTTCCAGGCGCGGAACAGTTGATTGGTATAGTCCTCAAGGTCCGCGCCGCCTAGGGTGGGCACCAACAGCACGGCGACTTGCGCGCCTTTGCGCTGTTCCAAGTCAGCCAATTGTTGCTTGAGGCGGGCGGTAGTAGCGGCGTCCAAGGTATCGGTCAGGTCGATCACCCGCTGGTCCAAGGCGACGCCGATGGGAGAAGTCTCGGCGCGAACGGTCAGCAACAGGCTGGCACACACAAGCACCAGCAGACTCAAAAGTGTTTGCCGCAACCGACGCATCATATTTGTTACCTGAGGTTTCTTCCTGAAGACGCCGACTTTACTCCATCGGCGCTATAACGCGTGACCCAAAGCGCTTGACTATCTAAACTGGCCGCCAATAGCGATACGCCATAATCTTGAGATGCCCATGGATCTACGTCACCGCAACAACGTCAACGTCATGGGCAACGGGACCTCGACCCTGGTGTTCTCCCACGGTTTCGGCTGCAACCAGGCCATGTGGAACGACTTGGCGCCGCCGTTTCTAGAGCACTTTCGCGTAGTGCTCTATGACTTGGTGGGCGCGGGCCTGTCGGACCTGAGCGCGTTCGACAAGACCAAGTACGGCACGCTGGACGGCTACGCCCACGACTTGAACGAGATTATCGACGCCTATGCCGAGGGCCCGGTGATTCTGGTCGGGCATTCGGTCAGTGCAATGATCGGCACCCTCGCCGACCGCCTGGCGCCAGGGCGTATCGCGGCCCATGTGATGATCGGCCCGTCGCCGCGCTATATCGATACGGACGGTTACGTGGGCGGTTTCAAGCGCAGCGATATCGATGAGCTGCTCGACACCCTCGACAGCAACTACCTGGGCTGGTCCAGCGCCATGGCCCCGGTGATCATGGGCGCGCCGGGGCAACCGGCACTCAGCGACACCCTGACCGACAGCTTTTGCCGCACCGAGCCGGATATCGCCAAGCACTTCGCACGGGTGACGTTCACCTCGGACAACCGCCAGGACGTGATCGGCCTGGCCACCCCGGTGTTGATCCTGCAATCCAGCGATGACCTGATCGCCCCGGTGGCGGTGGGCAAGTACCTGCACAGCGTGATGCCCAACAGCACGTACTGCCTGGTGGACAACGTCGGCCACTGCCCGCATATGAGCGCCCCCCAAGCGTGCGCGGCGGCCATGCAGGGTTTCCTGGCGCCGTGGACGGCCACCCGTGCCGGCTGAGTTATTCGACAGCGCCGCGTGTGCCCTGGCCGTTACCGGCGAAGACGGCACGATCCTCAAGGCCAATGCGCGGTTCGGCGATTGGCTGGGGTTCAGTATTGCCGAGCTGTGCACGCGCAGGTTTCAGGACCTGCTGACCATGGGTGGGCGAATTTTCCACCAGACCCATCTGGCCCCTATGCTGCGCATGCACGGCAGCGTCACCGAAGTGAAACTGGACATCCTGCACCGCGATGGCCACAAGGTGACTGTGCTGCTCAACGGCAATAAACGCCAGCAGGCCGATGAGGTGGTCTACGACCTGGCGCTGTTCGGCACCACCGACCGCGACAAATACGAACGCGAACTGCTGAACGCCCGCAACCTGGCCGAAGCGTTGCTGCAGGAAAAAACCTCCACCGAACTGGCCTTGCAGAATGCCCAGGCGGAGCTGAAGCAGGCCTATGCTATCTCCCAGCGACGTGCGGTGTTCGCCGAACAAATGATGGCGATCGTCAGCCACGACCTGAAAAACCCGCTGACCGCGATTCGCATGGCCTCGGACTTTCTCAGCCGCAACGAGCGCACCGTCAAGGAGCGTCAGCTGTTGGGGCATATCGGCCAATCCTCAGAACGCGCCCAGCGCATGATCGCCGACCTGCTGGATTTCACCCAGGCGCGGGTCGGCCACGGCATCGTGATCAAAGCCGCGCCACTGGACCTGCACAACGTGATTCATCGCGCGGTGGATGAACTGCGTGTGGCCTTCCCCAAGGCCACCCTGGTGCATTGCACCGAAGGCGCGGGCGAGACGTGCCTGGACGCCGACCGCGTGCAGCAAATCATCGGCAACCTGGTGGCCAACAGCGTGGCCTATGGCGATCTACAGCAGCCCATCACCATCACCTCGTGCCTGGACAATGGCGCAGGCGCGGTATCCGTGCATAACCACGGCGCGCCGATCCCTCAAGTCTTGCTGGCCGGGCTGTTCGAACCGATGACCCGCGGCACCGACCAAGGCAGTGATGTGCGCAGCGTAGGTCTGGGTTTGTACATCGTGCGCGAATTGGCCAAGGTGCATGGCGGCGATGTGACGGTAAGTTCCTGCGCGACCGCCGGCACTACGTTTACGGTGACGTTTCAGAACACGTAGGCGTTGCCCTGCATGACCGGCTCGACACTGCCGGTCAACACCACTGCGCCTCTCCCGTCCCAATCGACCCTGACCGTGCCGCCATCGCATTGCACCTGCACCCTGCTGTCCAGCAAACCACGGCGGATACCATTGACCACTGCCGCACAACAGCACGTTCCCGAGCCCAACGGCACGCCGCCGCCGCGCTCCCAGATACGCAGGCGGATGTGGCCACGGTTGAGCACCTGGACGAAATGTACGTTGGTTCCCGCCGGGAATAATGGATGCTGCTCCAGCTCCGGACCCGCAACGGCCGGGTCGACGGCGAGGATATCCGCCACGAAAAACGTGCAATGCGGGTTGCCCATGCTGCACGCCGCCGGGCGCCCTTCGAGCGGTAAGTCAAGGGTGTCCAGGGCTTCGGCCAACGGTACTGCTGCCCACTCCAGCGACGGCGGCCCCATGCTTACCGACACCCGCCGCCCTGCCTCGCGCGTGCAAGTGAGCAAGCCGCGATCGGTCCGCAGCACAATCGAGTCACTGCCGGCTTCATGCATCAAACGGTCGGCCACCCCTCGCGTCGCACTGCCGCAGGCTTGCAAGGCCGTGCCATTGGCATTCCAGAATTTGACGCGTGCGGCGGCGTCATCGCAGTCCAGCAGCACGGCCAGTTGATTGAAGCCGATGCCGGTATGACGATTGCCCAAACGCCGAGCGATCTGCGCGGTAATGGGGTCGTCCAGACCCCGGCGGTCGATGATGATGAAGTCATCACCCAGGGCGTGCATTTTCACGAAAGGTAGAGTCACGGGCTGTCCTGAGGTCGACCGCAGAGGGAACCTGAGGATACCCTGAAGCCGCCGCCTTGACCTATCGAAGGACCGAACCATGCTTATCGTCTTCAGCGGATTGCCCGGCACCGGCAAGACCACCCTGGCCTATGAACTGGCGCGGCGGCTCAACGCGGTTCACCTGCGGATCGATGTGATCGAGCAGGCCATTCGCGATGCCGGGGTGCTGGCGGGCGATGTGGGCAGCAGCGGTTACGGTGTGGCCAATGCCGTGGCGTTGAGCAATCTGCGCTTGGGCCATTGTGTGATCGCGGACGGTGTCAACCCCGTGCGGGAAAGCCGCGCCGCTTGGCAAACGGTAGCCCTGGCGGCGGGCGTCGAGTTAGTGGACGTACAGGTGATTTGCTCTGACCGACAAGAACATCAACGCCGGGTTGAATGCCGTACGGGGGATATCCCCGGCCTGACGCCACCCACCTGGCGGTCGGTGATGGCCCATGAGTACGAAGCCTGGGCGCAGGCGCCATTGAGCGTTGACACGGCGAACCTATCGGCAGCCGAGGCGGTTGAAAGGCTGCTCGCTCATCTGGGGCGATAAGTGGAATCGCGCTGGTGTTTTTGGGGCTGCTGCGCCACCCAGCGCGGGGCAAGTCCGCTCACCCCATAAAGCCACCCTAAGCACGCTTTTGCCGTGAGCTTTTAGGTGGCGAGCGGGCTTGTGGAATCGTCGCACCGCCCGCGCGAGGGCGCGAAGCGGCCCTGTATCAGAGCACGCTGCCCATCGCCTTCATCAGCACCGGGTCGCGCCCGTAGATATCCGGCGCGTACACCAGCCCGCCTTGACGATCCACTTCCACGGTCCAGTAACTCAACAGCACCGGCACGGGAGTGGCCAGGCGGAATTCGTGGGTCACGCCGGTGGCCAGCAGTTCGTCGGTGCGAGCGCGCTCGGCAGGACTGACCAGCAGGTCGCGCAGCAGCAACGGTTGTTCAACCCGCACGCAGCCGGAGCTGAACGCGCGCGGGCCCTTGGTGAACAGCGGCTGGCTGGGGGTGTCGTGCAGGTACACCGAGTAGGGATTGGGAAAGCGCATCACGATTTTGCCCAGCGGATTGCGCGGACCGGCTTCCTGGCGCAGCAGGATATTGCCGGGGCGCGCCCAGTCGATCTGGTCCGGCGTCAGCGGGTGGCCTTCGGCATCGAGCACTTGCAGGTTCTGCTGGCGCAGGTATTCGGGGTTGAGGCGAATGGCCGGGAGCTTGTCCTCGCGCATGATAGTGGGCGGGATGGTCCAAGTGGGGTTGAGGGTCAAGCGGGTGATGCGCGACTTGAGCAACGGTGTCTGGCGCTCGGCGCGCCCCACCTGCAGACGGGTTTGCCACACGGGGATGCCGCTCTGGTACACGCTCAGTTGCGCAGCAGCGACGTTGACCAGCACGCCTTCGGGTTCCAGGTCCTGGGCCAGCCAGCGGAAGCGTTCGAGGTTGATGCGCAACTGCTCGCGCCGTACCGCCGGGCTGATATTGAGTTCGGCCACGGTGCCGGCGCCGATCACGCCATCGGCCTGCAATGAATGGCTGAGCTGAAAGGCTTTGACCGCGTCTACCAGTTCCGCGCGGTACTGCTTGCCGCCCCCCTTGGGTTCAGCGGCCAGGTAGCCGCCACTAAAGAGACGCCGTGCCAGCTCCGGTACTCGCGCGTCTTCCATGCCAGGGCGCAACAACGGGCCGCTGCCCACCGGGTCCCAATGGGGCAAGGGTTGCTGACGCACGCTGGCGTAGGCATTGCGCAGGCTGCGGTAGAGGTCGGCGCTGGGACGCGCTTGGTCGAAGGCTTGCGCCATGTCGTGCAGGCCCAATGCAGCGAAGGCCAACACCTCGGCATTCGGATCGCCGCTCGGCGGCTGCGCGTGCCACAGCGGCTCGAAGCGCGATTGCTGCAAGCGCCCGTAGTGCAAATCCTGTAGGGCTTGCAGATAGTGGCGGCTGCTGTCGATATCGCTGCACAGCACGTTGGCCGTGGCATCTACGGTTGGCAGGCTATAGTGGGAAGGGTCCAGGCCGTCGTCGGCGAGCAGTTGCAGTTGGGCATGCAAGGCTTGGCGACGGGCTTCGTCGGACCACAACGCGACATCGCCCTGCTGCTGATAAAAGGCTTGCAAACGCAGTTGCGCGGCGGCGTCGATCTGCGGCGCCAGGCCAGGGCAGACACTGGGCAACTGTGCCAGCGCCTGTTGCACGGGGGCCAGGTCGATCGGCGCCGGCGTGGTCACCGGCAAGGGTTCAACGGGCAGCGCTTCGGCCGTGGCGACCAGTGGTGCAACGAGCAAGCAAATGCTCAAGTAACATGCGTGTTTTTTGAACAATGCCTTAGCTCCAATCCACAGTGGGGGAAGTACTGTAGATGCTGACTTTTATGTGCCGCCTCGGCCTGATCACCGCAAGCCTGGCTGTGTTGAGTACATCTGTGCTCGCCGCCGACGGCAACGTTCCTTCCTTGTATAGCAGCCTGGCGCGCTCGGCTCCAGAACTCAATCCCACTGTGCTCAAAAGCGCCCTGAACGCTGTGCAATGCGCGGTCAATAATGGCGAAGAACGTTCCGAACGCCTGGCCGTGATCGATTATTCCCAACCTTCGACCGCCCGTCGCCTGTGGATCTTCGACCTGCGCAAGAAAACCCTGCTGCTGCGCGACCTGGTGGCCCACGGCGCCAAGTCCGGGGAAAACTTCGCCACGCAGTTCTCCAACCTTGAAGGCAGCCATCAATCCAGCCTGGGCCTGTTCCGCACTCAGGAGAGTTACCTGGGCACCCACGGCTATTCGCTGCGCATGGATGGCCTGGAGCCGGGCTTCAATGACTCAGCCCGCGACCGCGCCATTGTGATTCATGCCGCCGACTACGTCAGCCCGCTGTGGAGCAAGCGCGAAGGCCGTATCGGTCGCAGCCAGGGTTGCCCGGCCGTCCGCCCGCAAGTGGCGCGTCAAGTGGTGGACAAGCTCAAGGACGGGCAGTTCATGTTTTCGTGGTATCCCGACCAGCGCTGGTTGAAGTCCTCGACCTACCTCAATTGCAAACCCCAGCAGGTGGCCAGTAGTCGTACAATCCGTGGCGGTTAGCCTGTCCCCACCGATTAGAGAGAGCACTCAATGCTTCTACATAAGTCCACCTGGATCGAGATCGAGCAGTTTCTACAGCGCAGCCGCACGGTGGTGGTGCCCATCGGTTCCAACGAGCAACACGGCCCCACCGGCCTGCTGGGCACCGACTGGATGTGCCCGGAAATCATCGCCCATGAAGCGCAACGGCACGCCGATCTGCTGATCGGCCCCACGTTCAATATCGGTATGGCCCAGCACCACCTGGGGTTTCCCGGCACCATCTCGCTGCGCCCTTCCACTTTTATCGCTGCGATTGGCGACTGGGTGCGTTCGCTGGCCGGGCATGGTTTCGAGAAGATCCTGTTCTTGAACGGCCATGGCGGCAATATCGCTACCATCGAAGCGGCCTTTTCCGAGCTGTACGCTGAAGCCAGCTTTGCGCGGCGCCCGGCCGGGTTCGCGCTGAAACTGGTGAACTGGTGGGATCTGGAGGGCGTCAACGAGCTGGCCCAGCGTCAGTTCCCGGTCGGCCATGGCAGCCACGCCACACCGTCGGAAATTGCGGTGACCCAATGGGCCTATCCGGACGCAATCAAGACGGCCGAGTACTCGCCACAAATTGCCAACACCGGGCCAATCCGCGAAGCCCTGGACTTCCGCGCGCGCTTCCCCGATGGCCGCATGGGCTCGGACCCGGCACTGGCGACGGTGGAAAAAGGTGGGGAGTTGGTGGCGTTGGCTGCTCAGGGGCTGATCAAAACGGTGGGCCACTTCGCTGACGAAGCCAAACCGTAAATCGCCCTTGGTGAGAGGGGCCAAGCCCCTCTCATCGCCGTCATCGGGTTATTGGCATTCCTTGGCCGCTATCTCCAGCCGCGACGGGGTAATGGTCGATGCCAGCGGCTTGCGCTCATACAAAAACACCTTGGCGCCCTCCCCGGCCTTATAGGCTTCCAGCACATCGTCGGCAGCAATCTTGCTGGTCAACACCACTTTGGCGTGACGGGAATTTTGCGTGACCGTGGAAGAGATGCCGTGTTTTTCCAGCTTGGGCAGCACGCACTGCATATAGCTTTCAGGCGCCTTGGTGGTCTGCAAGGTCAAGCTCGGGGTGTTGGGTGCGGAAACGCATCCGGCCAGTAATACAGAAGCGAAGGCCGTGGCCGGTACGAAAAAAGAGCGCATGAAAAAATCCTGACGATAACAATAAAAGTTCATATCAACCCGCACGAATCAGGGCCTTGAGCGACGCGTCGAACTGCTTGAGGGCATCGAGCTGCACATCGCGCTGCTGTTCGATCTGCGCGGCAATCTCCGGTGCAGCCTTGTCACGCACCCACACCGACGGCACTTGCCGCTGCACCGAGCCTTCGGCTTTGGCGATGTATTGCAGGTTGGCGTCATAGAACCGCGCCACAAACCGCGCTTGGACCTGGTCATTGCGCGGTGTGAGCAACTGATTATGGGTGTCGAGCATCACCACCACATCGGGATGGGCTTGTACCAAGGCGTCCAGAGTGTCGTAAACGGTGACCGAGACAAAACTGCCCTGCAGCGAATGCATCAACCAGTCCATGGCCAGCTCCGGGTCGGAACTATTAACGAACGCCGCACGGATGCGTGAGTCGAGGGCATCCTTGGCGCCATTCAAGGCCATGTCGTGGTAGCGTTCAAGGTAGCTGAGGTTGTCGCGGGTGTAGTCGCTCAGCAAAACACCCACCGATTGCGTAGGCTGCAGAGAGTCTACGCTAGCGTCGATCGGTAGCAAATGGCCTGTACGCAGATCGCCGGCGATTGCGGGGTTGGTGAGCAAGGCAGCGCCGAGCATCAGCAACATTGAACACAGTTGAATTAAAGTCCTCATCGCGCATTTCCCTGAACGGCGTGTCGATGGGGCAATTTTGCGCTTATGCGGCAAAAACAGAACTTGCGTTACGTGATGGTGACTATTATCTGAACCGATAGTGCACCGATAAAACTGTAAGGACTATTCCATGAAGCCCCACCAGAAAACCTTCGACCGCATCCGCGAAGCCGTCCTGCCGGAGTTTCGCGATCGGGTCGCCGATTACCTGGCCGAGTACGAGCAGGTGCTGCAGGATAAGACGGTGGACGCCGACCGTTTCCAGGCCAGCGCCCACCAACTGCGCGGTTACCTGCGCGGTTTGAACACCACGCGGGTGCTGGGCATGGCCGATTGGGAAGACCTCGACCGGCGTGCCGCGCAGTTGACCGAACCGGCTACAGCGCCGGACGTTGCTGATTGACCCACGCCTGTACCGATGGGCGTTGCCATTGGCGCTGCGCATACGCCACCAGCTCGGCAGGCATCGGGTCACCGTTGAGGATCAAGCGGTTGAGCATCACTGCCAAGTCTACATCGGCGATCGACCACTGGCCGAATAGATAATCCGGATTACCCGCCAGCAGCGTCTGGGCCGCCGCGATCAGTTTGGCCGCGGCCGCTTCGGCCACCGGCGACAACGGCGGCATCTTCTGCCCGCAAAACACCACCAGCGTCGAGCGCTCCTGGCGAATCGGCAGTAAATCGCTGCGCAACCATGCCTGCACTTGGCGCGCCTTGGCCCGCTGCTTTGGGTCGGTCGGGTACACCGGCGTGTGCGGGTAGACCTGATCCAGATACTCCGTGATCGCGGAAGACTCCGATAATGCAAAGTCACCCTCAACCAGGGTCGGCACCCGTTGCGTCAGCGACAACCGGGTGTAATCGGCTGCCTGGTTCTGCGCAGCGTCCAGGTCCACGGGAATGGTGTCAAAAGCCAGGCCTTTTTCCCGCAGGGCGACGAACACCGACATGGCGTACGGACTGGTGTAGAGCGAATCGACATAAAGACGCAGCGGTTCGTGGTGCATGGCGATCTCCTTGAAATAAAGCCCACGCTACGAGATCGGCGACGATAAAGACAATGCAGGCTTTTTATGGGGGCATTCCCGGCAGGAATAGCACTTAGCCGGCAAAACCTCCTGCGTCCAGAAACGTCTGTTCCTCCGCGGTAGTGACCCGCGCCAACACGGCATTGCGATGGGGGAAACGCCCAAAACGCTCGATGATGCGCGCGTGTTCCTTGGCCCAGTGATAGGTGCTTGCGTCCAGGTGCTGGTTGAGGTCCAGGGAGCGTTGCTGGTCGGCAGGGTCTTCGGAGTGTTCAAACGGCAAGTAGCAGAATGCCCGCAGGGCCGGCTCTACCTGCTGATCCAGGCCGGCGTCGAGCAGACGCTCTGCATATAGCCGTGCCAGCGGGTCGGTGGCGAACATATGCGCCGTGCCGCGAAAGGCATTGCGCGGGAATTGATCGAGCAGGATCAGCAAGGCCAGCGCACCTTCCGCCGAATCGAGCCAGCCCTCCAGCTCGCGACGAGCGGCTTGCAGATGGGTCGCGTAGAACCTGTCGCGGAATGTGGCATCGAAGGTGTCGTTCTTGGCGAACCAGCGTTTGGGGCCCGCGGTTTTCCAAAAATCAACAACGCTGTGGGGAGTATGGCTGGCTGTTGCGTCATGCAGGGTCACGGTGGCGGCCTCCAGTGAGGGTTGAGCGAATACCGCAGAAGGTATCAGAAGCAGGACGCTGCGCACCTGAATGTTATAGGATAACACTCCGCTTATCTCTACCCTGCGACCCTAGCCCATGACCGACGCCCCTCCCCTGCGCCAACGCCTGCTCTCCATCGACGCCCTGCGCGGCTTGGTGATTCTATTTATGTTGCTCGACCATGTACGCGAGACCTTCTTACTGCACCGCCAGGTCGGCGACCCCATGAACATCGACAGCACTGAGCCGGCGCTGTTTATCAGCCGTACCCTCGCCCACCTGTGCGCGCCGGTGTTTGTGTTGCTGACCGGGCTGTCGGCGTGGTTGTACGGTCAGAAGTACCAGGGACGGCACGACGTGTCCGCGTTTCTGTTCAAGCGCGGGCTGTTTCTGGTGGCGTTGGAATTCACCTTGGTCAACTTCGCCTGGACCTTCCAACTGCCGCCCAGCGTGATCTACCTGCAGGTGATCTGGGCCATCGGCGTAAGCATGCTCGCCCTCGGCGCGCTGGTGTGGTTGCCGCGCCCGCTGTTGATCGTGTTCGCGCTGCTGCTTATCGCCGGGCACAACCTGCTCGATGGTGTGCACTTTGCGCCAGGGTCGGCGCTGCAAACCCTATGGTCGATTCTGCATGAGCGCAGTTGGATCGATGTCAGCGACAACCTGCGCCTGCGCGTCACCTACCCGGTGTTGCCGTGGATCGGCGTGATTGCCCTGGGTTACGGCCTGGGACCGTGGTTTGCCAATGCCACGCCGCCCGGCACCCGTCAGCGTTATCTGCGACTGGCGGGCGTGAGTGCGCTGGTGGGTTTTGTGGTGTTGCGCACCATCAACGGCTACGGCGAAAAGCCGTGGCAGGCGTATGACGCAGGCGTGCAAACAATGATGAGTTTTTTCAATGTGACCAAGTACCCGCCTTCACTGTTGTTTCTGGCGTTGACCCTGGGCATAGGCCTGCTGCTGTTATTGGCGTTTGAACGCGCTGGGCATCGACGCTGGATCGGGGTGTTGGCGGTGATGGGGTCGGTGCCGATGTTCTTTTACCTGCTGCATCTTTATGTGCTGAAGGTGCTGTATATCGCCTGTGTCGCGCTGTTCGGTCTCAACCATGGCAACTACTTCGGCTTCGACTCTGTGGGTGCAGTGTGGCTGCTGGCGTTGATGTTGCCCCTGGCGCTCTACCCGCCCGTGCGCTGGTTCGCCAGGCTCAAGGATCGCCGCCGCGACCTGGCCTGGCTTAAGTACCTTTGAGCTTAAGTACCTTTGATCCGACACAAATCTGGGCGGGGGCAAGCCCCCTCCCCATTCAAGCCAACTCGGCACGCAATTGGCGGGCGGCGGCGACCATATGAATCAACGCCGCCTCCGTCTCCGCCCAACCCCGCGTTTTCAAGCCGCAATCGGGGTTGACCCACAGCCGCTCGGCGGGGATGCGCCGAGCCGCCTTGCGCAGCAGGTTGGCCATCTCCGAAGCATCCGGCACGCGAGGCGAGTGGATGTCATACACGCCCGGGCCAATCTCGTTGGGGTAATCGAAGGCTTCGAAGGCCTCCAGCAGTTCCATGTCCGAACGTGAGGTTTCGATGGTAATCACATCGGCATCCATGGCCGCGATGGACTCGATCACGTCGTTGAACTCGCTGTAGCACATGTGCGTGTGGATCTGGGTTTCATCGCGCACGCCAGCGGCACACAAGCGGAACGCTTCGGTGGCCCAAGCCAGGTAGGACTGCCACTGCGCCTGACGCAACGGCAAGCCTTCACGGAATGCCGCTTCGTCAATCTGCACGATGCGGATGCCCGCGGCTTCCAGGTCCAGCACTTCATCGCCAATCGCCAGGGCCAGTTGCCGAGCCTGCGCTTCGCGGCTCACGTCTTCGCGCGGGAATGACCACATCAGCATGGTCACCGGGCCGGTCAACATGCCTTTCATTACCTTGCGGGTCAGGCCCTGAGCGTAGCGGATCCACTCGACGGTCATGGCGTGCGGACGGCTCAGATCGCCGACAATCACCGCCGGCTTCACGCAACGCGAACCATAGCTCTGCACCCAGCCAAAACGGGTGAACGCATAGCCATCCAGTTGCTCGGCAAAATACTCAACCATGTCGTTACGTTCGGCTTCGCCGTGTACCAGCACGTCCAGCCCGAGGTGTTCCTGCACCTCGACGGCGTGACGAATCTCACTGTGCATGGCTTCGACGTATTCGGCCTCACTCAACTTGCCTTGCTTGTAGGACTGACGCGCCAGGCGAATCGACGCGGTCTGCGGGAATGAACCGATGGTGGTCGTGGGAAACAGCGGTAGATTCAGGCCGGCGCGCTGTTGCTCGATACGCTGGGCAAACGGCAACTGGCGCTGGCTGTCCCTGGCGGTGATGGCCGCCACGCGCGCCTGCACCGCCGGTTTATGGATACGTGGCGACGCCGCGCGAGCGGCCTGCACGGCGCGGCTTTCCGCGAGCGCGGCGCGTACGTTGGCGGCGTCGGGTTGGTCGACTGCCTGGGCCAGCACGGCCACTTCGGCGCATTTCTGTACCGCAAATGCCAGCCAACTTTTCAGCTCGGCATCAAGTTGGTCTTCACGCCCAAGGTCCACCGGGCTGTGCAGCAACGAGCACGACGGCGCCACCCACAACCGATCGCCAAGCCGTTCGTGGGCGTGCTGCAACGTTGCCAGGGCTTTTTCCAAGTCGCAGCGCCAGACGTTGCGGCCGTTGACCACGCCCAGGGACAACACTTTGTAAGCCGGCAAACGGTCGAGGATGGTCGGGTATTGCTCCGGCGCACGTACCAGGTCGATGTGCAAGCCGTCCACCGGCAGGTTGGCGGCCAGGCCGAGGTTTTCCTCCAGGCCACCGAAGTAGGTGGCGAGCAGTTTTTTCAGCGGGTCGCGCTGGATTTGGTTGTAAGCGCGTTCGAAAGCGTTTTTCCACGCCTGCGGCAGGTCGAGCACCAGGATCGGTTCGTCGATCTGTACCCACTCCACCCCCAACTCGGCCAGGCGCTGGAAGATCTGGCCGTACAGGGGCAACAGGCGGTCAAGTAAATCGAGCTTGTCGAATTCGCCGCCCTTGGCTTTGCCCAGCCACAAGTAAGTCAGCGGACCAATGATCACTGGCTTGACGCTGTGGCCCAGCTCGCGGGCTTCCTTGACCTCATCGAACAACTGATCCCAGCCAAGGTGGAAGTGCTGGTCGGCGCTGAACTCAGGCACAAGGTAGTGGTAGTTGGTGTCGAACCACTTGGTCATTTCCTGGGCGTGGGCACCGCCGCAGCAACTGTCGCTGACACCCCGGGCCATGGCGAACAGGGTATGCAGCGTGGCCTGGCCATCGGCAGGGCGAAAGCGCTCGGGGATCACGCCGAACATCAGCGAGTGGGTCAGCACCTGGTCGTACCAGGCAAAATCGCCGGCCGGCAACAGCTCGATGCCCGCCTGTTTCTGCATATCCCAATGGGCCTTGCGCAGGTCGCGGCCAACGGCAAGCAGGCCGGCTTCGTCGAGTTCGCCCTTCCAGAATGCTTCCTGGACTTTTTTCAATTCACGATCGCGTCCAATGCGTGGAAACCCGAGGGAATGTGCGACTGCCATGACGTGCAACTCCAATGCCGTAAGTGATGGCAGGCATTGTCGGCAGACACTGATCGTGAAACAAACTCATTTTATTCTAGATGATCACGAATATAGCTCATGATCAGATACTTGCCATTAGCAACTCAGCAAGCCCTCCTTGAGCCCTACCGCCATCACCTCTTGCGCCGAAACATTGAGCCACGCCTCCACGCCTGGCTCGCCAACCGACGCCAGCCAACGCCCGACCATCTGATACCCCAACGCATACCCCAACCACCGAGGCTTGTCGCCAGTGCCGAAAAACCAGGCGCTATGGTCGTAATACCGCGCCTCAAGTTCACCCATCGGCACAGGCGCGGTTTGCAGCGCTTCAAGGCTGAACGCCCGCTCCCAGGGTTCCGCTGCGCTGCCCAACAGATGCGCCACGAACTGTCCCGCCAGCCCTTCGCTGACCAGCGCTTCTCCCAACGTCCAGCCGTAGCCGGGACCGGCCATGCGCAGGCAGTGATGCACCTCGTGCACAATGTGACGTTGCAGCGCGCCGTTGTGGAGGCTGTGGGCAAAGTACGGGTTGTCGGGGTCCAGGGTCATGGAGAACATCGTGCTGCGGTAGGCCCGTCCGACCAGACCCAGTTCGGCAAGGGTTTCGCCGGGCAGACGCTGGATCAGTACGTCGAGTCGCGGCGGCGGCATCCAGCCAGCAATCGCGCGGTAAGCACTTTCGAATGTCGCGCTCACCTCGCGGCGACACTCGGCCAAGGAGCCCGAGGCTTCCAGCCAGTGCAGTGTCCATGCATCCATTCTCACCTCTCGTCGTCCTGAATCGGTTCCATCATCGAAGGGGCCCATCATACTGACGGCCTGTCATATTGGCAGGCCAGATTAAACGGGGGCGGCAAAATCCGCCCACTAACCTTTCGATCTGTTCCAAGTGCGGGCACAATGCGTGTCCTTTTTTGGCAGGCACCGCCGCAGGCTCTGAAAAATGATCAAAACGCCGTACTACCTCATCGATAAACAGAAGCTTCTGGTCAACATGCAGAAGATCGCCTACGTGCGCGAGCAGTCCGGCGCCAAGGCGCTGTTGGCGCTCAAGTGCTTTGCGACCTGGTCGGTGTTCGACCTGATGCAGCAATACATGGATGGCACCACGTCGTCGTCGCTGTATGAGTTGAAGCTCGGCCGCCAGAAGTTCGAAGGTGAGGCGCACGCCTACAGCGTGGCCTGGGCCGACGATGAAATCGAAGAGATGCTGGAGAACTGCGACAAGATCATCTTCAACTCCATCAGCCAGTTGCAGCGTTTTGCCGAACGTTCCGAAGGCAAGACCCGCGGCCTGCGAGTCAACCCGCAGGTGAGCAGCTCCGACTACCTGCTGGCCGACCCGGCGCGTCCGTTCAGCCGCCTGGGTGAATGGGACCCGGTGAAGATCGAAGGCGTGATCGAGCAGATCAGCGGCTTCATGTTCCACAACAACTGTGAGAACGGCGATTTCAGCCTGTTCGACAAGATGCTCGGCACCATCGAAGAACGCTTCGGCGCGCTGCTGCACAAGGTCAAGTGGGTCAGCCTCGGCGGCGGCATCCACTTCACCGGCGAAGGCTATGCGCTGGACGCATTCTGCGCACGCTTGAAGGCGTTCTCCGAGAAGTACGGCGTGCAGGTCTACCTGGAACCGGGTGAAGCGGCGATCACCAACAGCGCCTCCCTGGAAGTCACCGTGCTCGACACCCTCTACAACGGCAAACACCTCGCCGTCGTGGACAGCTCCATCGAAGCCCACCTGCTGGACCTGCTGATCTACCGTCTGAACGCCAAGCTTGCGCCAAGCGAAGGCGAACACACCTACATGGTGTGCGGCAAATCCTGCCTGGCCGGGGATATCTTCGGCGAATATCAATTCGATCGTCCGCTGGCCATCGGCGATCGGCTGTCGTTCATCGACACCGCGGGCTACACCATGGTCAAGAAAAACTGGTTCAACGGCCTGAAAATGCCGTCCATCGTAGTGAAACAACTCGACGGTACAGTCGAGGTGGTTCGTGAATTTGGTTACGACGACTACCTGTCCAGCCTTTCGTAAGCTGGCGGATAAAGGAGAGATAAAGCAATTGAAAAAGAACGTTCTTATCATTGGTGCAGGAGGTGTCGCCAAGGTGGTGGCCCACAAGTGCGCGCAGCACAACGACGAACTCGGTCGTATTGCTATCGCGTCGCGCAACATCTCCAAATGCCAGGCCATCATCGACAGCGTCAAGGCCAAGGGTAGCCTGAAGGTTCCCGCCGATATCCAAGCCTTCGCGCTGAACGCCCTGGACGTGGAAGCGACCAAGGCCCTGATCCGCGAGACCGAATCGCAGATCGTCATCAACGTCGGTTCCGCGTTCCTCAACATGTCGGTCCTGCGTGCCTGCATCGACACGGGCGTAGCGTACCTCGACACCGCCATCCACGAAGAGCCGGGCAAGGTCTGCGAGACCCCGCCGTGGTACGGCAACTACGAATGGAACCACCTGCAAGAGTGCCAACAGAAGAACATCACCGCCATTCTCGGCGTGGGCTTCGACCCGGGTGTCGTCAACGCGTATGCCGCGCTGGCGCAGCAACAGCATTTCGACCGCATTGATTCGATCGACATCCTTGACGTCAATGCCGGCTCCCATGGCAAGTACTTCGCCACCAATTTCGACCCGGAAATCAACTTCCGCGAATTCACCGGACAGGTGTGGAGCTGGCAGAACAGCCAGTGGACCAGCAACACCATGTTCGAAGTCAAACGCACCGACGACCTGCCTGTGGTCGGTTCGCAGAATCTGTACCTGACCGGCCACGATGAAGTGCACTCGCTGTCGAAAAACCTCGACGTGCCCAACGTGCGTTTCTGGATGAGCTTCGGCGAGCACTACATCAACGTGTTCACCGTGCTGAACAACCTCGGCCTGCTCTCCGAAAAACCGGTCACCACCGCCGAAGGCCTGGAAGTGGTGCCGTTGAAGGTGGTCAAGGCCGTGCTGCCCGACCCGTCTTCGCTCGCCCCTGGCTACACCGGCAAGACCTGCATCGGCGACCTGGTCAAAGGCACCAAGGACGGCCAGCCGCGTGAGGTGTTCATCTACAACGTCGCCGACCACGAAGAAGCCTTCGCCGAAACCGACAGCCAGGGCATCTCCTACACCGCCGGGGTACCACCGGTAGCCGCCGCGCTGCTGGTAGCCCGTGGCGAATGGGACGTGCAACGCATGGCCAACGTCGAGGAACTGCCGGCCGAACCGTTCCTGAAGGCGCTGGATGTGATGGGCTTGCCGACTCGGATCAAAGACGAGCACGGTGATCGGGCCTGGGATGCAATGGCCTGATAGGCGATAGCGTTCCGAACAAAAAAATGCGCCCGAAGGGGCGCATTTTTTGTTTGGGCGGATACCTCTCTCCAACTGTGGGAGGGGCGGCCTTTGTTATTTCAGGTTCCGGGCCAAATGAGACGCTTGCGAGCAGTTCACACACGTCAGCATCAACCAAATGATTACCTACTGCTCAACGGCCCAGTTTGAGTCAGCGTGCTGCGAAGGCAGTAGCCAGTGACGTGTAGTAGTCCATCCCAGAAACACCCTCGCACCATCGGCTGTTGGTCCCTGCTGAGGCAATACTTCGCCTGCGACGGCCTTACGCAAACCACTCATCAACGGTAGAAATTTTTCTCGGAAAGCCACAGGCTGTGTTGCGAAATAAGCCTCGACAGACCTCAACGCATCTTGGCATTCATATTCGTCAAGCATCGCAAGGTAAAACACCATCTGACGCCAGGCGTAGGCCGTATTCTTGAGCATTATCAACCGAGCATGATAGAGCTCAGTCTGCATTTGGTGCCGTTTGCAGATCCACTCAAAACACGTCTGGACCATGCTTTCTAGTCTAGGCTTCAGTAAAACTTTCAATCCAAGCTCATCAAACAGCAGTGCGAGGTTTTGAGTGGTTAAAATCTGCTGCTGCTCAAGGATGGTGCCATTGGTTGCAGGGTGCCAAGTGCCCAATTTAGCCCCCGCGCGCTTCGCACATAGGGCGGCGAAGGCATCGTTGGAAACTCGCGCATGTCGTCGCCCTGTGGTGACCAGACGGGCCAGTTCATCGGTATCAATCGAGTAGTAACGTGCGTATAGGGTACCTGCTATTCCCCCTCCCGCTCGCCGGGCGTTGTCAGCGAACTTACGTGAGAACTGCCCCATGAAGATATCTGCAGCGACCTCTTCCACGAAGGGAAGATCGAGTCCCGCAGTTTTCGCCAGTGTTCCAAACTCCTGGAGAAGCTTGTTAGGAAGGATGGCATAAGGGAAGGAATGAATCGTCAATGCCGATGATTCAACGAGAGCTTGCCTGGCGGCACTCGCGACACCAACGCCTGACTGTCGATCACCCTCAATTGCAGCAATCCATGGCAACTCACCGAAACCGATCTGGCGCTGAAGGTTCAATAGCAATAACGAACGCCGTCGGCGGAAAGCCTGATAGGTCGAGGCGTAGAGCATCCTTAGTGCTTCGTCGCGTAACCCCGAGCTGCTGAGCTGAGCTGTCATAGCGGGCAGCACCCGTGCGACTGCGTCACCCGAAGTGATGAGTCCATGCTCGATCAATTCGTTGATTGTCCCACTGCGACAGCGTTTAACTCGCCGCTGGATCGCCGCGGGTATCGCTACACATCCGCCCGGCGCGCACTCGAAGGCCTCGTCAGCAGTGAGCGGAGCGACCAAATCGACAAAATCCGAAATACCACTTTGCGCCGGATACGTGCAGAGACGCTTTGCCACGGCACGCGCAATTAGGTGATGCTCTGGCCCTGCAACCTGGCGAAGCTGATTCGCACGGAACGCAAGGTGAGAGGCCGAATCCGGCGCGCCATGCTTGCGCACGAAGTCATCGACAATTCGCCTTATGCGACCTACCTGACGTCCTGTGAGCGATTCAGCGTCGCGGGCGCATTGCTCGAGCAGAAGAAACAACTCCTCCACACGATCGGGGGGGCATTTGTTGAGTCCAAGGCTTTTATAACGCGTATCCAATTCGGCTGCCTGCTCGCGCCACTGAGCCGGATAACTGCGGCACGGCCAGCCAGCCTGATAAGTCAGGAGGAAATGCGCAACGGCTGAATCATATAGGGGCAGACGGGCTTCAATACTCAGTTTCTGAGCAACGATCTGAGTGCGAGGCGGCAGGTTCGAAAGCAATTCCTTGACCTCACCGGCATCAACTATGTGAACCTGTGTGGCTGAAACCGGGAGCTGTCCGGAAATTGACGGAAAGAAACGCAATCGATCGAAGAAGGGAGCAATCAGGTCTATCAGTGCCCTGGCTTCATCGTTGCGCTGTTGGCCTGACAGCCAGGCCACTGTCAGTAACGCGGCCTCTTCCGGCACATCAACTCTATAGTCACAAGTGCTCAGACGCTGGTGTAGAGCATCAAGGCCATCATCCGTCAGGTGCCAGGCATTGATGTCCAACCGCTCGAACCCCGGGCGGATACCAGGAATAGAGGCGGCCAATTCCCGCTCATAGTCAGTCAATTCACCACCGGCCAAAAGATTGCCGGTGGCAAAGCCCCCCTTAACGACTTCCAGCGTAACCCAGGCGGGAAGTCCGGCAATCGGAGCGCGCGAGCCGTACTCAGCGGTGCCTTGCAGCATGTGCGTAATTACCTGCTGCCACTGTGAAATACGTCTGCCGGCATTAAAACGAGCAAGGGGACCGCAATTTTTATCGTGCGCAATCAGCGCTTTGGACAGTTGGAAAACCGCATAACCTGCGCCCATACCAGTTACCCTGTGTGCTCTGGGCATGCGTCCAGATTGCCTTGCAATGTGATGGGTCCGGAGGCTGGATTCGAACCAGCGCCCACCCGGTCCTGAGCCGAGTGTTCTACCGCTGAACTACTCCGGAACAGCGGGCGCATTGTCTGGCAATGGCTGAAGAATGTGAAGGTGCGAGGTCATCATTAAATAATGGCTGACGACCAAGTACGCGGTGGATCAGCAAAGAAGGGTTGGCTGACACATTGCCATCGGGGGCAAGCCCCCTCCCACCTTTGATAATCATTGCCTGGTCTGGATCATACGGCGTACTCAGCCAGGGCAGAAAATCACTCACTGAGTCCTTAACTGACAGGCTTTAGGACAAGCCCTCTCCCGCATCTGCGTTGCCGGTTATTCCAGGTTCCGCGCCGAATTACTCAATGCCCGCGAACACTGCAACAGCGCAGGCGCCAACTGCCGCTCCGCGTCCGCCCTGCTCCATCGACTGGTCGGCGCCACCACATGCACCGCTGCTACCGGGCGGCCATTGGCACCCAACACGGGCGCGCCGATGGTCATGTCGCCGAGGAACAACTCCTGGGTATTCACCGCGTACCCCTGCTCCCTCACCTGTTCCAGCGACGCCATGATCGCGGCCACATCCGTCAACGTATGGCTGGTGTGTGCAATACGCTGGCTATGCTCGATCAAGCCCAACGCCTCCTGCGCCGGCAGCGCGCTCAAATACGCCCTCCCCGACGCCGTGCAATACATCGGCACCCGCGAGCCGATCGGCATATGCACCGGCACAAAGCCTGAACTGACGAAGCGTGCGATGTAGGTCATGTCGTAGCCTGCCGGTTCGGTCAAGCAGGAGGTTTCGCCGGTCAGCCGCGTCAACTCGGAGAGAAACGGGTTGGCCACCTCAATCAATGAATGCGCATCCAGGTAACTGAAGCCCAGTTCCAATACCCGTGGGGTGAGTTGGTAATGCCGGGTGCGGGAGTGTTTCCGAAGGTAACCCAAGCTTTCGAGGGTAAACACCATGCGTTGGGCCGAGCTTTTGGTCATCCCGGCCGCCTCGGCCACCTCTGCGAGGCTCATGCTGCGGCGCTGGGCGCTGAATGCCTTGAGCACCGACAGGCCTTTTTCCAGGGATTGGTTGTGCAAGCTGTTGCGTTCTTCGGACATGGCGAACTCACGGTCAGGTCAATCAGGCGTGGGCTATTTCTACCTGAAAATACGAAAACAGACCATTAAATATCGCATATCGATACGAATGGTTCATTTTTTCGATTTTATACAGCGCTATGCGATTTATTAGTATCGAAATGGCACAGAGCTTGCGGTTCATCGGCAGCCGCTTGCGCTACTGACTTTCCGTTTCCTCCTGGAGTAACCCGATGAACAGTCTTTCGCCCTTGTTCCGCCGTCTCGCGTTTGGTCTTTGCGTCGCACTGTGCGTCACCACGACGCACGCTGAAAGTGCATCCACGTACAAAGTCGGTGCGACCGCCAGTGGTTCGCCGTTCACCTTCCTCGACATCAAGAGCAACAGCATCCAGGGGGTGATGGTCGATGTGGCCGAGGCTGTCGGCAAGGCCGGCGGCTTTACCAGCCAGATCGAGCAGACCAACTTCGCTGCGCTGATTCCCTCCCTCACCGCCGGCAAGCTCGACTTCATTTCCGCCGGCATGCTCAAGACCGCAGAGCGCAGCAAGGTAGTGGATTTCAGCGCGCCGGTGTACGCCTACGGTGAGGGCCTGATCGTCAACGCCGACGACAACACCGCGTACCCGGACCTGCAGCCGTTGAAAGACCAAGTGGTCGGCGTGCAAGCCGGCACGGTGTTCTATGACCAATTGAACAAGCTCGGGATCTTCAAAGAGATCCGCACCTATGACTCTATCGGCGAGATGGTCCGCGACCTGTCCCTTGGCCGCATCAAGGCTGCGGTGGGCGATCAACCGGTGGTGGCCTATCAGATCCGTCAGAAGCTGTTCAAAGGCGTGAAACTGGCTCCCGACTATCAGCCTACGAACGTCGGCGAAGTGTGCCTGGTGGTACGCAAAGGCGATGCACAAACCCTTGAACGTTTGAACAGCGCCATCGCCAGCATCCGGGCGGACGGCACCCTGGACAGCATCCTCAAGAAGTGGGGGCTCGACACCCAGGTGCGCCCATGAGCCCGGCCGAATTTTTGCAAAACGCCCAAGACTTCTTGCCGATTTTGCTGCAAGGCGCCTGGGTGACGATCCAGATCACCGTGCTGTCGTTCCTGCTCAGCAGTGCCATCGGCCTGGTGCTGGCGTTGCTCAAGCTGTCGCCGATCCGTGCGCTGTCATGGACGGCGAGCACCATCATCAACGTGATCCGGGGCCTGCCGATCATCGTGCAGCTGTTCTACATCTACTTCGTGTTGCCGGACATGGGCGTGCACCTGACGGCGTTCTACGCCGGCGTGATCGGCATGGGCATCGCCTACTCGGCGTACCAGGCGGAGAACTTCCGCACCGGCATCATCGCCGTCGAACAGGGCCAGCGTGAAGCCGCCGAAGCCCTGGGCATGCGTTCAGCGCTGATGATGCGCCGGGTAATCCTACCCCAGGCGTTTCGCATCGCACTGCCGCCTTATGGCAACACCCTGGTGATGATGCTCAAGGACTCGTCGCTGGTGTCCACCATCACCGTGGCCGAAATGACCCGCCAGGGTCAGCTGATCGCCTCGTCCACGTTCCAGAACATGACCGTCTACACCCTGGTCGCCCTGCTCTACCTGCTGATGAGCCTGCCGCTTGTGTACGGCCTGCGCCGTATGGAACAGCACTTGAGCCGGAGGAAAAAAGCATGATCGAGATTCGCCAACTGCAAAAACATTACGGCAGCCATCGCGTGTTGCACGGCGTCGACCTGGATGTGGCCAAGGGCGAAGTGGTCTGCTTGATCGGCCCATCGGGCTCGGGCAAATCCACCCTGCTGCGCTGCATCAACGCGCTGGAAGCCTACGATGGCGGCGTGATCACAGTGTTCGGCGAAACCGTGCAACGGGGCAGCAAAACCGTGCACGCCTTGCGTAGCCGCATGGGCATGGTGTTCCAGCGCTTCAACCTGTTCCCCCACCGCACAGTGCTGGAAAACGTTATGGAAGGCCCGCTATATGTGAAGGGCGAACCGCCGCAGCAAGTGCGCGAAGAAGCGCTGGTATTGCTGGAAAAAGTCGGCCTGAGCGCCAAGGC
This sequence comes from Pseudomonas rhodesiae, assembly GCF_013285305.1. Classification (NCBI taxonomy): domain Bacteria; kingdom Pseudomonadati; phylum Pseudomonadota; class Gammaproteobacteria; order Pseudomonadales; family Pseudomonadaceae; genus Pseudomonas; species Pseudomonas rhodesiae. The sequence continues at coordinate 3,618,582 of NZ_CP054205.1, forward strand.
AGATGCTTACCCGGAACAGCTTTCCGGCGGCCAGCAGCAACGCGTCGCCATCGCCCGCGCTCTGGCGATGAAACCCGACGCGATGCTGTTCGATGAACCCACCTCGGCCCTCGATCCGGAGCTGGTCGGCGACGTGCTCGCGGTAATGCGCACCCTCGCCGACGAAGGCATGACCATGATCGTGGTCACCCACGAGATGGGTTTTGCCCGCGAAGTGGCCGACCGCGTGTGCTTTCTGCATGGCGGTTACATCGTTGAAAGCGGCCCGGCCGAAGAGGTGTTGGGCAATCCGCAACACGCACGCACCCAGGACTTCCTACGCCGCGTGCTGCACCCCACCGGTAACACGCGGAGCCTGTCATGAAGTCATTGTGGTCGGCGACGGCGCCGTCGGTTGTGCCGACGCCTGCGTTGAGCGAATCGGTGAAGGTGGATGTGGCGATTGTCGGTGCCGGCTACACCGGCCTGTCGACGGCCCTGCATTTGGCCGAGCGCGGGGTCAGCGTGTGTGTGCTGGAGGCTCACGAGCCGGGCTGGGGCGCTTCGGGGCGCAATGGTGGGCAGGTCAACCCGACGCTCAAATACGACCCGGAGCAATTGGTACAGATGTACGGGCCGGAACGGGCCGAGCCATTGATTTCGACGGTGTCGAATTCGGCGGACCTGGTATTCAATTTGATCAAGCGCCATAGCATCGATTGCGCACCGGTGCGTAAAGGCTGGATGCAAGTGTCGTACACCGATAAAGGCGTGGCCGGCATGCACGCGCGAGCAGATCAGTGGGCCCGCCGGGGGGTGCCGGTGCAACCGCTGGATGCCGCGGCGGTGACCGCGCGCATGGGCAGTCAGGCCTTCGCCGGCGGCTGGTTGGATGGCCGCGCCGGAGCGATTCAGCCGTTGGCATACGCCCGTGGCTTGGTGGGCGCGGCATTGGCGGCCGGTGCACGGATTCACGGCCAAAGTGCGGTGACCGGGTTACAGCGCAGCGGCGCAGGTTGGCTATTAAAGACGGCCGGCGGTGCCCATGTGACCGCCGATCAAGTGGTACTCGCGACCAATGGCTATAGCGGCAACCTGTGGCCGGGCATGGCCCAGAGCATTCTGGCGGCGAACAGCTTCATCGTCGCCACCAAGCCCCTCAGCGGTCGCGCGGCCGATTCCATTTTGCCGGGGCAGGAAACCGTCTCCACCGCGCAACGCCTGCTGCTGTATTGGCGCAAAGACAGCCATGGGCGCTTGCTAATGGGCGGGCGCGGGCTGTTCAACGACCCCACCTCGCCCACGGATTTCGCGCACCTGGAACGCTCCCTGGCGCTGCTGTTTCCGCAACTGGGTCCGCTGGAGTTCGAGTACCGCTGGGCTGGACGGATCGCAATCACGCGGGATTTTATGCCCCACGTACATGAACCGGCACCCGGGCTGACCTTGGCGCTGGGTTGCAATGGACGCGGTATCGCCTTGTGTACCAGCCTGGGCCAGCAACTGGCCGGGCGATTGTGTGACCGCCAGGCGCAGTTCGCCTACCCGGTGACGCCGCTGCAACGCTTGCCGATGCATGGGCTGCAACGCTTCTACATCGGTGCGGGGGTGGCGTGGTACAGCTTGCTGGATCGGCTCAATATCAGCTGAATCCGATTTCCAAACGCATTGAGAACGGTCATTTCTCATAGGTCGCTCGGTCTGCAAAACCCGCTAGGCTTAAGCCTGGACTGGCTGAATGGCGGGTTTTGCGGTCCATCAATCCTGTGGGAAAAACACGCTCATGAACGTCAACAACAAACCCATCGCCGGGGTCATCGGTCTGGTGTACAGCGCGTGCTGCTACGGGGTGTTCCTGTTCACCTGTTTGTATCTGATCGGCTTCGTTGGCAGCCTGGCCGTGCCCAAGAACATCAACGACGGCGTGTATATGGCGTGGCCGGCCGCTCTGTCGATCAATAGCGCGCTGATCCTGCTATTCGGTATCCAGCACTCGGTCATGGCGCGCAAACGCTTTAAGCGGTGGCTGACGGCAATCGTCCCGGCGCCGATTGAACGCCCGACCTATGTATTGCTCAGCAGCCTGGTGCTCGCAATGGTGTTCTGGCTGTGGCAACCGATGAGGTTCAACCTATGGCAGGTTGAAGCGCCATGGGCCCAGGCCCTGCTGGTTGGCCTGTTCTGGCTGGGTTGGGGCATTGCGCTGGTGTCGACTTTTCTGATCAATCACTTCGAGCTATTCGGGCTCAAGCAGCCCCTCGACCATTGGCGCGCCGTCCCACCACAAACGCCCACCTTCAGCACGCCGCTGTTCTACCAACGGGTACGTCATCCCTTGTACCTGGGCTTTCTGATCGCCTTCTGGGCGACGCCACACATGACCGCCGGGCATCTATTGTTTGCGCTGGGGATGACGGTGTATCTCTTCATTGGCGCCCGCTTTGAAGAGAGGGATCTGGTGGCGACGTTCGGTGAACGTTATCGCCGCTACCAGAAGGAGGTAGGCATGATTTTGCCGTGGACGGCGACGCGTAAAAAAGACCCTGGATGACTTAAAACACCGACCACCCAATCCGCTCACTCAATAACTCCAGCGCCTTGATCCCCGCCAGCGAATTCCCCGCTGCGTTCAACTCCGGCGACCACACGCACACCGTGAATTGCCCCGGCACCACCGCGACGATCCCGCCGCCCACACCGCTCTTGCCCGGCAAGCCCACGCGATAGGCAAAGTTGCCCGCTTCGTCATACAGCCCGCTGGTGGCCATGATCGAGTTGACTTGCTTGGTCTGGCGCGCGCTGAGGACCTGTTCGCCGCTGTGGGCGCTGACGCCTTCGTTGGCCAGGAAGCTGAACGCCTTGGCCAGGTCCAGGCAGCTCATTTGCAGCGCGCAATAGTTGAAATAGCTGTGCAGCACCGCGTCCACGTCGTTGTGGAAGTTGCCGAAGGATTTCATCAGATACGCCATGGCTGCGTTGCGCGCGCCATGCTGGGCTTCGGAGTCGGCGACCACGCTATTGACCAGGATCTGCGGGTTGCCGGACAGGCGCCGCACGAAATCGCGCATCGATAGGATTGGCACGGCGAAGCGCGATTGGTTGATGTCGCAGATCACCAACGCGCCGGCATTGATGAATGGGTTGCGCGGGCGACCGCGTTCGAATTCCAGCTGCACCAGGGAGTTGAACGGCTGCCCCGACGGCTCGTGACCGAGGCGTTCCCAGATGCTCTCGCCGCCGTGTTCGATGGCCTGCACCAGGCTGAACACCTTGGAAATACTCTGCACCGAGAACAGCGTATCGGCGTCGCCGGCGCAGTAAGCCGAGCCGTCGTTGCCGTACACCGCGATACCGAGTTGGTCGGCCGGCACATCGGCCAGCGCGGGGATATAGTCGGCGACTTTGCCGAGGCCGATCAAAGGGCGCACTTCGTCGAGAATCGACTCCAGCAGCGCCTGCATGTCTTGTCCTGTCATCGTGGATTGAATCAGTGGTAAACGGGGCGCGCAGGATACTTCAGTGGGCGCGAAAGCCCCACACAATCTCTACCACTCGCTCGGCCACGACCAGATACACCAGGATCAACAGCAGTTGCAGCGCCAGGTGATAGCGCAACTTAGCGAGGCGGCGGATGCCATCGCTGACGTTCAACAGCATCAGCATGCTCGACAACACAATCAGCCCCCACCCCGCTACGTTAGCGGCGAACACTCCGATAAACAGCGGCTGCTGCCCGAGCAACGTATTGGTGCCAGCGGCGAACAGCAGCGCGCACACCAGCAGGTTTTTCACGTTATCGAAAATCTGCGCACTCAAGTCGTTTTCCAGCAGGGCCACATATCGCTTCCAGAACGTACGCATCAGTCATCACCGGGCAGGGGTCGGTCGTCAATCAAAGTAGTTCAAATGCCCAGGTGCTGCACCGTCCCATGAACTTAGATAGGCGCCAGATTGACCCTCGCGCAACCTCCCACATAGGTGCGTTCCAAGGCTATCGCCAGCAGAACGACCGCAGCCAACAATGATGGCCCATAGCCATATTTTGCGATAGGATCAGCGCCCTTGACCTCAACACGGACGATGAACACATATGTCAGGCGAAGTAGGTTTTTCAAAGTGGCACCCGTGGTCCGACCGTGGCGAACTGCCCGATAAACACTTACCCGGGGTGTATTTCATCGCGCGCAGCAAACACAAACCAGATACTCATCGAAATTGCGATGCGACTATTTATATCGGTGAGACCACCGGTCAGAGCCTGGCTGATCGGCTGCGTCAATTCAATGTATCGGCTTTCAGCGAACGGGCCGGACACTCGGGAGGGAACACCTTCAGGCTGACGCTGCTTGAAACAACGCCCGCCGAACATATCTGGGTGTCTACTTGCCCGGTGAGTATGGGCATGCCTTACACCACCGCCTACATCAAGCATTTGGAGCGCAAGCTGCTCTGGGAATATGTATGCACATGGGGAAGGTACCCGGCGTGCAATCACAGCTGATTGCACATTCCGCACACATCATTGACCAGGCAAGCACTTAAGACATGACTCCATTGTTTTCGAAAACCACACCTTCAGAAGCCACACTGATCGCTGCTCGGATTGCTCCCGTGTTTGACGCGGTGCTGAACGAGTACGACTTCCTCAAGTATCCGGCAGCCCATTACCAAGCATTCAAGACCTCTTACTCAGCGCGAACGGCCCAGAACCCACAGATTGCAGATTCGCTGCTGTGGAAGTGGGGCCATTGGGGTAAACCGAACTACCCACAACGCCATCGCAATCTGATTGCAGAGGTAGAGGGGCTCTGGCCACGGTTCATCGGTTCCGGTTGCGCTCAAGCGCCAGACCAAACCTTCCAGTGGTGGCAGGCGCAGTTCAAACGGCAAACGACCTACATCACGTCGGCCTACATCACGCACCTTGTACATCACAGCGCGCCCCTGCCCATTATCGACCAGCACAACTTTCGCGCGATGAACGCCCTGTTCGAGACAGTGCGTCCGTCCCAGAAACGCAAGAAACGGCCATCCAGCTGGAATGACATTCAAGTGCTCAAAGACTTTATGTCGCAGGTCCTGCTAGCCATGCCTCAGCGCAGCTTTTCTGAACTGGACCGATTCCTGATGATGTATGGACGCAACCACGTCCCTCGCTGACAAAACCCGGAGTAGCCAATTGGTTGGCTACTCCCGCGGCACCACCCCCGTCCCAAACCGCCGAATCGCCAGGCAATACCCCACCAACGCCAGCGCCGCCAGCAACCCGCCCGCAGCGCCGATCCAGGCAAAGCCGAAATGGCTGCCGACCCAACTGCCCATCAGGGCGCCGCCGCCGATGCCGATGTTGTAGATACCGGAAAACATCGCCATGGCCACGTCGGTGGCGTCGGGTGCCAGCACCAGCACCTTGGACTGCATGGCCAGGCCGAAGCCCATGATCGCCATGCCCCAGAACACGCTCAAGCCCACCAGGTAGGATTCGGCGCCACTCAATGGCAGCAACAGCGCCAGGCAGCCCGCCAGCAGGAACACCGTCCCGACCACGAACAGGTGCGGGTTGAAGCGATGTACCAGGCTGAACAGCAGCGAGCCAATGATGCCGGCGCCGCCGAACACCAGCAGGATCAGGGTCACGGCGCCGCCGCCCAGGCCTGCCACGCCTTCGACGAACGGTTCGATGTAGCTGTAGGCGGTGAATTGCGCGGTCACGGTCATTGCCGTAAGCACGTACAACGCCACCAGCGCCGGGCGCTTGAACAGCAGTGGCAGGCTACGCAGGGAGCCGGAGTTCTGGCTCGGCAGCAGCGGCAAGGTGCGCGCCAGCCAGAACACCAGGCCCGCGGCAAAGGCAGCGATCACCAGGAACGTGGTGCGCCAGCCCATGGCTTCGCCGAGCAGGCGCCCCAGGGGAATGCCCAGCACCATCGCCAGGGATGTGCCGGTGGCCAACAGGCCCAGGGCTTGCACTTGCTTGCCCTGCGGCGCCAGGCGCACGGCCAGGGAGGCGGTGATCGACCAGAACAGCGCATGGGACAAGGCGATGCCGATACGACTGACCATCAATAGGCCGAAGCTGGTGGCGACACTGGACAGGATATGGCTGGCGATAAACAACCCGAACAGCACGATCAGCAACTTGCGCCGCTCAATGTTGCGGGTCAGCAGCATCACCGGCAGCGAGGTCAGCGAGACGATCCACGCATAAATCGTGAGCATCAGACCAACGTTGGCGATGGGCATGTCGAAGCTGGCGCCAATCGCACTGAGCAGCCCGACGGGGACGAATTCGGTGGTGTTGAACACAAAAGCGGCCAACGCCAGGGCGATGACCGGTTGCCAGTTGGGCTGGGGAGTTGCGGTTGAAAGGCTCATTGACGGGCGCGGTACTCTGACGGTGATCGAGCGGCCACCCAGGACAAGCGCCGCCGCCGAGCATTCTATAGGTTTCTGGGCCGACTGTTGGCGCTCATCCGCAGCGCAGAATCAGGGCGCGGTCAGCGTCACCACATACCCACCCGATTTGACCGGCTGACCGCGTCCGTCCACCAACAGGTAGCGCTGATCGTAATAACGCCCGCTGCCGCTGTCCGCCACCAGCCGCAGACTGGCCCCGTTGACGCTGACCACGGGTGCCACGCTGCGGACCGTGAACTGGTTACCTCGGCTGGCGCTGGGGCACCCCGTGACGTCAAACTGCGCGTCACTGTGCGCATTTGTCGCACACATCGGCTCGACGATACTGCCGGTAAACCCGATGGTGCCCTGACTTGCCGGCTGCGCCGCGCCGCATGCGCTTGCCCAGAGGCAAAGGAGAGCTGTCGCTGCCGAAAAACCGTTGATACGCATGCTGATACTCCTTCCTGGTGATTAAGAAGTAAGTCGTCAGCACAGGTACTAACTTGAGTTTAATCGTCGCAGAGCAACAAAATGTTATGGATCCACCTGCGCCATCAACTCCGCAACACTCTCCGCACGCTTGGCATAACGCTGTGCCAGCGCCGCACACACCATCAGTTGGATCTGGTGAAACAGCATCAGCGGCAGAATCAATACGCCCATGCTCGCCCCGGCAAACAGCACCTGGGCCATCGGCACGCCAGTCGCCAGGCTTTTCTTCGAGCCGCAGAACAGAATGGTGATGCGGTCCTCCTGATTGAACCCAAACGCCTTGCCCAACACGGTTGAGGCCACCAACACCAGCGCCAGCAGCACGCAGCAGGCCACCACCAACCCGCCCAGTTCCCACAATGGGATCTGGTGCCAAATGCCTTCGTTGACCGCCTCGCTGAACGCGCCGTACACCACCAGCAGGATCGAGCCCTGGTCGACGAATTTCAGCCACGCCTTGTTGCGCCCTACCCACTCGCCGATCCAGCGCCGCGCGATCTGCCCGGCGATAAACGGCAGCAGCAACTGCACGCTGATTTTCACGATGGCGTCGACGGTGGAGCCGCCGTCGCCATGGACATTGAGTAACAGGGTCACCAGTAACGGTGTGAGGAAGATCCCAAACAGGCTCGACGCCGCTGCGCTGCAGATCGCCGCCGGGATATTGCCGCGCGCCAGGGAGGTGAAGGCAATCGCCGACTGCACCGTGGCCGGCAACGCGCAGAGGTAGAGCATGCCCATGTACATGTCTTTGCCGATCAACGGCGACAGCACCGGTTTAAGTGCCAGGCCCAGCAACGGGAACAGCACAAAGGTCAGACTGAACACCAGCAGATGCAGACGCCAGTGGCCGGCACCGGCCACGATGGCCTGGCGCGACAGTTTGGCGCCGTGCAGGAAAAACAGCAGCGCGATAGCCAGGTTGGTGACCCAGCCGAATGCCACGGCGGTCTGGCCGCTGGCGGGCAGCAAGGAAGCGAGAATCACCGTCGCGATCAACGTGAGGGTGAAGTTGTCGGGCAGAAAGCGGGGCCGAGTCATAGTGAGGTCATCCAGGGGTTGCCAAGAGCGTCGTGGCGACTCTAACGTAACGCTTTGTTACCGACTAACGCCAACGAGCCAGTAAATGCCGCCTAAAGGACATGCCAACACCGTGCGCCGCAGCATTCCGGGGCTGTCCAGCCTGCCACGGCCGGTATACGGGCGCACTGAATCGCTGCCCAATCGCGCACTGACCCGCCGCCACAGTCACCCGTGGGTGCAATTGTCCTACGCGATTTCCGGGGTGTTGGAGATCCAGACCAGCGCCGGCCGCTTCGTCGCTCCGCCGCAACGAGCCGTATGGATTCCGGCGGGCATGCCGCACCGGGTGTACAGCACGCCCCACACCGAGATGCGCAGCCTGTACCTCGATTGCAGCGTCACCCAATGGGCGGCCGGGCACTGCCACGTACTGGAGGTGAGCAACCTGCTGCGCGAGCTGATCCGCAGCTTCAGCGAACTGCCGGTGGAATACGCCGAGGACGGCCCCGACGGGCGGCTGGCCCAGGTGATCCTCGACCAACTCGCCGCCGCGCCGCAGGTCGACCTGATGCTGCCGCTACCGGTGGACCCGCGCCTGCGCCAGATCTACCGCAGCCTCAACCTGCACCCGGAGCAGCAAACCACCTTGGGGCAATGGAGCGACAAACTGGGGGTCAGCGAAAAAACCCTCAGCCGCCTGTTCCTGCACGACACGGGCCTGACCTTCCGCGCCTGGCGCCAACGCCTGCGCCTACTCAGCGCCCTGCCCGCCCTGGAACATGGCGAACGGGTCACGGACGTGGCGCTGGCCAGCGGGTATGAGTCGACGTCGGCGTTCATCAATGCGTTTCGCCAGCAGTTCGATGCCACGCCGGGGGAGTTTTTCCGCTGAGCCCCGCGTCAGGATGAAATATCAAATACAGCAGCCAGGCGCTTACGGCCTCTCGGGGTGACCGTTAACGCGCGGGTATCGAGCGTGCGCATCAGCCAGCGCTCATGCAGCATATGCGTCAGCAACTGCGCGCCCAACGCACCGCCCAGGTGCGAGCAACGCTGGCAGGGCGATGGTGGCCGCGACAGTGGTCGTTCAGTTGCTGGCAATCCTGTCGTTCCATCGCAACTCATCCACCCGCGAGCGCAAGTAGTGCCCAAACCCGCCCTCGACTGTTATTGTGCGGCGCTTTGAAAAGCTGCCATGCCACTGCGAGGAAACGGACGTTGAACACTGACGAAAAAATGACCGGGGACCTGTTCGAGGTCGATAAGCGCCTGTCACTCAAACCGGTGGTGGACTTCAACACTTACCTGCGCAGCGCGTTCGGCGACGGCCCTTGCACCTGCATCCGCTGCACCGCCAGCGGCGGCGACGAAAGCGGTTACGCCTTCCAGCACACCTTCAGCTTCGACGGCAAACCCACCCATCGCCGCTTTGCATCCACGGCAGGCAGCGATGTGTTGCAGGCGTTGAAAAAGGCCTGGTTGTCGTATACCAAGGCAGAGCTGCCGACTACCGGTGTGCTGGCCCTGGATACCGTAAAGGAATTTGTCGAGCCGCAACTGCACAAACGCCTGGTGCCACTGTTTTTGGCCAGCGGCCTGGTCAACGAGGTCGACGGTCACTTGAACCTGTTGCCCCAACTGGCTTAAAGCCCCCCGCAATGCGCGCCGAACCGGGATGAACCGGCGTTTTACGCAAAGGATTGAGATTGATGACCCGAGAAAGCATCACCCGCTACTGGCACGCCGTGGAGCTGCTGCAACCGCAATCGGCCCCCAAAATCGAAAAGCGCGACAGTCTGTTTGCGTCGTTCCTGCATGACTGCAATGCGGCGCGGCCGGTGATGCCATGGGCTGTCGGCAGCCCGGCGCACGGCCAGCAAAAACCTAAAGACCGGGTCTGGAGCCACACCCTCTTCGCCCACCTGTACGACAGCCGTCGCGTGGCCGAAAGCCTTAAGCAACTCTACGGTGCCGACCAAGGCTATAAAGAGCCGCCGAAAACCCGCGAATCCGCGCTTTTCGCGCTGAAGTTCACCGAGCAGGGGCTGATGGTGCAAGACAGCCTGGTGCTCTCCAGCGAAGCCTGGTTCCTCGGCCGCGCCCTGGCAAACAGGGATTGGACCCGCGGCTTCGACGAGGAACAAAACTATCTGCGCGAGGACATCAAGCCGCTGATGGGCGGCCCAGTCGATGCAGCGATGTTGGTCGAGCTGACGGAGAAGATTCGAAACTTCCTCGGCCTGGACGACTTCTTCAGCGCCCCCGAGCGCTACACCCACCGCTGGCGCTCCACGCCCATCAAGGTCAAGAACCCCGCCCAGGAAGACGACCCGCTCAACAGCTTTCTGCTCGCGGACCTGGCCGACGTGGCGGACAGCCTGCGCAATGGCATCACCAGCGCACCGCTGGCGCAGTACCTGGCGCGACATGCCCCGGAACAGCGCTTACACATCGACGATGACGATGCCTCCCTGGCGTTAATCGAGCGTCTGGCGCCCAAACACTACCCGTTGGGCTGCTGGCCGGCCGAGCATCACCTGGGGCTGGTGCATTCCCAGCAATTGGCGGTGAATACCCTGCTGCATACGTTGAGCGATGGCGAAGGGGTGCTGGGCATCAACGGCCCGCCCGGCACCGGCAAAACCACCCTGTTGCGTGATCTGCTGGCCGCCGTGGTCACCCAGCGCGCCGATGCCCTGGCCGCCCTGCCCCGCGCGTCTGCCGCTTTTGTCGACGGCACGCCCGAACGGGTGAGCGACGGCACGGACTTCCAAACGGTGCATGCGCTCAACCCGTTATTGTTCGGCTTTGAGATGGTGATCGCGTCGTCCAATAACGGCGCCGTCGAAAACGTCACCTTGGAGTTGCCGCAGCGCGACAAGATCGACCCCAGTTGGCTGCCGGACGCTGACTATTTCGGCGAACTGGGTGAACTGGTCAGCGGCAAACCCGCCTGGGGCCTGATCTCCGCCGCGCTGGGCAGCAAAGCGCGGCGCCGCACCTTTATCAGCCGCTACTTCTACGGCCAGCCACCCCGCAAACCCAAGGCCAGCGACCTCGAAGAACAGGCGCACGACTGGCTGTCGGCCTTGGAGGCCGAGGAGCTGGACGACGACCAGGAAGAAGAAGACGAGCCCGGCGAAGACAGCCCAGAACAGGCGCGCCGTGGCGTCCTCGGCTGGCTCGGAACCCAGGCCGACATCAGCCGCACCTCCGCGCAACGCCTGAGCACCTGGCAGCAGGCAGTGGCGGATTATCAGGCGGCCAAGGCTCACGCCGAACGCTTGAGCGCCGACGCCCAGCGCATCAACGACCATTTGCAGGCTGTCAGCGCTTTGCGCGCGCAAATCGCTGAGCAAGAGGACGCACTCAAGCGCTTGACCCACACGATCAAAGAGACCGATGCGCGCATCGCGCAACTCGACGAGCGCGAGTTCAAGCCCGCCCACGACGCTCTGCAACACAGCCTGAACGAGGTGCAGCGGCACCTGGCTGGCAAGCCTGGGTTCTTTGCCAACCTCCTGAGCCTATGGGGCGAGCAGCGGCGTTGGAATGAAGTACAAGGTGTTATCCGCAGCCGGCACGCCCTGGCCGAAGAAAGCTTCGAACAAGTCAAACGCAGCGCCGCGCGTCTGACCGGCGAAAGCAAGGCACTCAATCACCTGAGCACGGAACACCAGCAAGCCCTGAGTGGTTTGCGCGAGCGTCAGCGCCAGCAGATCGAGCAAATCACCGCACTGGCCAAGGCGTGCAAGGCAGAGCACCTGCTGGCCTGGCTGCGCCACGGCATTATCGGACGCGGCGAGGCCATTGAGCTGATTGAACCGTGGTCGATCAAAGGCTGGCGCCAGGCCCGCGCCCGAGTGTTTATCCAGGCCCTGAAGTTGCACCAATGCTTCTTCGAGCTGGAAGCCAAGCGCGTTCGCGCCAATCTGTATTTCATCAACCGTGTGTTACAGGGCGGGCGCTTCCAGGGCGTCTCGCGCGCGGCGATCCGTTCGAGCTGGGCGTCGTTATTTATGCTCGTGCCGGTGTTGAGCAGCACCTTTGCCTCGTTCGCGCGCTCGTTCGGCTCCCTGGGGGTCGGTGAAATCGGCTGGCTGCTGGTGGACGAAGCCGGCCAGGCCACCCCGCAAGCGGCGGTCGGTGCCCTATGGCGCGCGCGCCGTGCCGTGCTGGTGGGCGATCCGCTGCAACTCAAGCCCATCGTCACCGTGTCGGAAGCGGTGCTGGAACATATGCGCACCCGCTACGGCGTCGACGAATACTGGCTGCCGACGCGCCAGTCCGCGCAAACCCTGGCCGACGAAGCCACCCGCTGGGGCCGAATGATGGGCCCGCCGCAGGCCAAGCGCTGGGTCGGCTTGCCGCTGGTGGTGCATCGTCGCTGCGACCGTCCGATGTACGCGCTGGCGAACCGCATCGCCTACGACGGCGCCATGGTCTTCGGCACTGTGCCGCCCTCCCCGGCCAAAGAAACACCGGCCAGCCTGGCCACCGGCTGGGTCCAAGCCCATGGCCCTTCGTCCGGCAACTGGGTCGCGGCTGAAGGCGATGCCCTTATGCGCCTGTTGGCGATGCTGCGCCAGGACGGTGTGAAAATCGCCGATATTGCCGTGGTCACACCCTTCCAGGCGGTGCGCGATCGCCTTAAAGAGCTGCTGCCGCGCAAAATGCTCTACGGCACCATTCACACCATGCAGGGCAAGGAGGCGCCCGTGGTGATCATGGTGCTGGGCGGCAGCAGCGAAAACGCTGGTGCGCGGGACTGGGTGGTCAGCGAGCCGAACCTGCTGAACGTGGCCGCCACCCGGGCCAAGCGCCGCTTGTACGTGATCGGCGACCGCAACGCCTGGCAAAAGCGCGCATTGTTCTGCGATGTGATGACGTTGCTGCCGCACCAGGCGCTGGCCCCTGGTCGCCCGAGCGAGACAAACGCCTGAATCCGCGCTATTGCTGACGGTCATACCGGCCCACAGGCTCAACGGAGTACTCAATGACCACGCCAAGCAAAAAGATGAGCCTGCTGGGCCTCACCACGTTGGTGACGATCAATATGATGGGCTCGGGCATCATCATGTTGCCGGCGAGCATGGCGCAATTGGGCGCGATTTCGTTGCTGTCGTGGCTGATCACGGCGGTGGGCTCGATGGCGATCGCATATGGCTTTGCCCAATGCGGCGTGTTCTGCAGACGCGCCGGGGGGATGTCGGCGTATAGCGAAGAAGCCCACGGCAAGTCGGGGTTCTTCCTGTGTTCGTTTCTGTATTTTCTGTCGCTGATCATCGCCAATGTGGCGATTGCGATTTCGGCGGTGGGCTATCTTTCGGCGTTTATTCCATGGCTGGCCAGTGGCCCGGTGCCGCTGTTTATCGGCAGCCTGGCGCTGATTTGGCTGACCACCGCCGCCAATTTCGGCGGCCCACGCCTGACCGGGCGCATAGGCGTGGTGACGGTGTGGGGCGTGATTATCCCGGTGGTGGGGCTGTGTGTGATCGGCTGGTTTTATTTCAAGGTCGAGGTGTTCGTGGCGGCCTGGAACCCGCACCAGTTTCAAGGATGGGACGCGATCAGCGCGAGCATTCCGCTGACACTGTGGGCATTCCTTGGCATGGAGTCGGCGGCCCAGGGGCATGACGCCGTGGAAGACCCGCAGCGCACCGTGCCTCTGGCCTGCCTGCTCGGCACCCTCGGCGCGGCGCTGGTGTACGTGCTGTCCACCACTGTGATCCAGGGCATCGTGCCGAACGCCGAACTGGCGAGCGCGTCCGCGCCCTTCGCGGTGGTATATGCACAGATGTTCGCGCCGTGGGTCGGCGAGGTGATCATGGCGCTGGCGGTGGTGGCCTGTATCGGTTCATTGCTGGGCTGGCAGTTCACCCTGGCCCAGACGGCCAAGATGTCGGCGGACCAGCGCATGTTTCCGCGTTTTTTCAGTCGGATCACCCAAGCCAACGCGCCACTCCTGGGCCTGTTGGCCTGCGCCGCGCTGCAAAGCCTGATCGCCTTGTCGACCATCTCGCCCACCGCCTCAGCGCAGTTCAGCAAATTGGTCAGCCTGGCGGTGGTGACCAACCTGGTGCCCTACGTCACCGCCCTCACCGGGCTAATTGTGATGATGCACAAGGCCCGCGCCCCTCAAGCGCTGCAAGTACGCAATACGCTGGTGGTGCTGGTGGCTGCGGCGTATTCACTGTATGCGATCTACGCCTGCGGCGAAGAAGCGGTGTTCGGCGCGATGCTGGTGCTGGCGTTCGGTTATGTGCTGTACGGTTTTCTGGCTAAACGCTTCGTCGATGATGGGCGGGCCGAGAGTTGCTAAACCGGCCCTCAGCGCAAACGGGTCACTGCCAATGCGACCACGGCGATCCGCTCTACGCGCTCATAACCGGGTTTTTCCAACTCTTCGCCGAATACATCCGGGTCTAGTTCGCGGTAGGTCCAGCCGTAGGCATCGCCGCCGAGCAACGGTTTGACCGCCGCGAGGAACGGATCCTCCCCGGCGACAATCGCCGCACCGGTATACAGCACCAATGTGCCGCCCACCGCCAGGCGCCCGAGGGACTCGCTGACAATCCGCACCGACAGTTGCTCGCCCAAGGCGCCGCCGCCATGCCGGTAGGCCCGCTGGCGGTCATCGTTCATATAAGGCGGGTTGGCGACGATCAAGTCGAACTCGCCTTCCACGCTGTCCAACACGTTGCTGTGATACGCGCTGATATTGCTCAGGCCGGCCAACTCAGCGTTCACTGCGGTGAGACGCAAGGCGCGCGGGTTGATGTCCACCGCAAGCACCTGGGCGTCATGCCGCGAACGGGCGATTACCAGCGCACCGACGCCGGCGCCGCAGCCGATGTCCACGGCACGCTTGATCGGCTCAAAGCGCTGTTGCAAGTGGGCATCGATCAGTTGCGCGAAGCGGTAGCTGTCAGGCCCGAAAAACACCGCATCCGCTTGGGTGGTGGGATACGCCGAGTGGGCGATCAACAGGTCATCCAGGCTCGACCAGCGCACGGCGCTGCGCCAAAGCGAATCGTGCTCTTCAACGACATCGGCGTGTTGCAACTCTTCGCGCAAGGCGTCGGGCAACAGGTCGCGGTCGAACGGCATCGACCAGCCGAAGACATCGCGCAGGTTCATGGCCAGCGGCGTCGCCAGGCGTGCGTAGACGCGGTCATGGGTCAACGGCGTGGGCGTGATAAAGCGGTAGCCGCTCTGTTGCAAACCGCGTCCCAGGTTCAGCAGCGCACGGTCGGCCAGTTGTTGTGCGGACATAAAACAGATTCCTTAGCGCAGGCGCGCGCGCAGTTGGATAAAGCGGCGGGTGGCGTACAGCCCCGCGGGGGTGCAGTGGCGACGGGCCGATAACCACGGCAGCAGCTCAGTGAGCTGCTGTTGATCGGTGAGGTTGCACAGCGATTCGACCAGCGCCTGAGTGTCCGGGTCCGTCGGCCGGTGCGCGTCGCGGGGCAGCGGTTTGCCACGACCGGGGCGCACCGCAGGCACGCGTTCGGCGCTGATCCAATCACTGGCGATCCAGTCATGCAGCACCTGTTTTTCATAGCCGCTGAACACCCCGAACATCGCCGCACCGGCGCCTTCGATCAGTTGCCAGAAGCGGCTTTCGGCGGGGTCCTGGTTGCGTTTGATCCAGCCCTTGTCTTCCAGTGCCTGGAGAAACGCGCCGATCTGCCCGGGCTTGGCGAGCCATTGGTTGACGGTCTTGCCTTCGAAGCGGCAATAGTCCGAATGCATGTGCTGACCGAAGGTGCGCTTGCGCTCGAGCATGGCCACCAGTTCGTCGTGCAGGTTGAAGCTATTGATCACGGCTGTAGTGCCCGGGCCCAAGTCATTGAGGCGATAGCCCTCGGCCACACGTCGATAGAAGTCCGCCCTGCCCTCGCCCAACGGCAACAGGTCGATGACCGATTGCGCCGCTTTGCAGGCGTGTCCGGTGCTGGCGTTGTCGATGGTTACATGGAGCGTGAAGTAATAGGGGTCGATGCCCAGTTCGCTCAATTCATACGAGGTGATCAACAGGTGCAGGGGCAACTGCTCATAGCCCAGGTTGTAGCCGATGATTTCCGGCAAGAAGTCCTCACCGCACAGACCCAGCGCCAGCTGCAGAGCGCCTTGCAGGTAGTGATCGTCGTCCAGGCCGGCTTCGCTGGTGGCATCGTGGTCGCTGAGCAGCTTGCGGTAAATCACCACATGATTCTGCGCGGCGTGGCCGTCGCCCAACTCTTCCAGGTAGGTGGTGAGCAGGCCGTCAAAGCGCGGGTCGTGCCAATGGGGCAGCAGGCCATACAGCCAGGCGCCGTCGACCTGTTTGGTCGGCGCCACGCGCTGCAGGCAATACAAGGCATGGGCCTTGTTGTGAAAAAATCGACGGGGCCGGCCTTGCTGGCGTTGCTCCAGATACTCGGCGTAGGCCTGGGCCACTTCGGCGCAGCGCTGCTCCACCCAAGCGGTCAGATGTTCAGGCACCTCGGGCAGGTCGCCGGGCAACTTGCGCGCCTGGGCCAATTGCGCTTGCACAAAATCCCGTGCGGCTTCTCCGGCACCCTCGGCTTCGCTGTACAGCTGTTGGTACAGGGCGTGATAACGACCGTGAGCCGAATGATGCATCGAGGCCGGCTGGCCTGAGAGCGCTGTGAGGAACGTCATGATGGCAGTGTCCGCAAAGTCCTAAACAACCAGGCCTCCCGACAAGGCGGCCCCATAAGCACGCTGAACGGCGCGTGTCTAGAATGCAGAGCCTCGGGAGGTGCGGAAAATTCAAATCCGATTAAGACGGGGTGGACCAGCGGTCGATTGCTGTAGCGCAGAATCGGCCTGAAAGCCTTGGCAGGGCAAGGCCTGGCAGAGGTTATGGGGTGGAGAGACTTGTGTAGTGAACGGGCACGTTTGTGTGGTGAGCGGGCTTGCCCCGCGCTGGGTTGCGAAGCAGCCCCAAACCCAGGCACCTCGGTGTGTCAGCTAAACCACATCGCCTGGAATGGGGCCGCTTCGCAGCCCAGCGCGGGGCAAGCCCGCTCACCACAGAGTTATTTCAGCCTTTGAAACGTGTGTAGAGATCTATGGCTATTGGGCCAGATGCACCGAGTTGCCGGGTGGTGGCCCAGAGGAACTTAACTGTGGGAGGGGCTCACCACAGAGCTATTTCAGCCTTAAAACTTGTGTAGAGATCTATGGCTATTGGGCCAGATGCACCGAGTTGCCGGGTGGTGGCCCAGAGGAGTTTAACTGTGGGAGGGGGCTTGCTGTGGTGAGCGGGCTTGCCCCGCGCCGGGCTGCGAAGCAGCCCCTATCTCAGGCGATGTGTCCCATCTGACACACCGAGGCACCTTAAAAAGGGGCTGCTACGCAGCCCAGCCCGGGCGGTGCGACGATTCGACAAGCCCGCTCACTACAAATAGGCGCTTACTTGCGCGCCGCCTCCCATTGTTTAAGCAGGTCGTTGTAGCCGACAGTCTCGCCTTTGGGCTTCTCGTTGGCCAGTTTCGGCTTGGGTGCGCCCGGTTGGTCGAACCAGTATTGCGCGTCACGCTCGGGGTTCATTTTCGGGCCGCACACCGGCTGCACCTTGGAGCGTTCCAGGCGCGTCATGATCGCGTCCTGCTCCTTGGCCAGGTTGTCTAACGCCTGTTGCGGGGTTTTCTCGCCGCTGGCGGCGGCGGCGATATTGCTCCACCACAGTTGCGCCAGGCGTGGGTAGTCCGGCACGTTGGTGCCGGTAGGCGTCCACTCCACGCGGGCCGGGCTGCGGTAGAACTCCACCAGCCCGCCGAGTTTCGGCGCCATGTCGGTCATGGCCTGGGAGTTGATGTCGGACTCACGAATCGGCGTCAGACCAACGATGGTTTTCTTCAGCGACACGGTTTTCGAGGTCACGAACTGCGCATAGAGCCAGGCCGCCAGTTTCTGCTTCTCGGGGGTGGACTTGAGGAACGTCCAGGAACCTACGTCCTGATAGCCCTTTTTCATGCCCTTTTCCCAGTAAGGCCCTACCGGCGACGGCGCCATGCGCCATTTCGGTGTGCCGTCGGCATTCACCACCGGCAGGCCCGGTTTGGTCATGTCGGCGGTAAACGCGGTGTACCAGAAAATCTGCTGGGCGATATTGCCCTGGGACGGCACCGGGCCGGATTCGGAGAAGGTCATGCCCGCTGCTTCCGGTGGCGCGTAGGCTTTCATCCAGTCCACGTATTTCTGGGTGGCGAACACCGCCGCCGGGCCATTGGTGTCGCCGCCACGGGTGACACTGGAACCCACCGGGTGACAGTCCTCCACGCGAATGCCCCACTCGTCCACCGGCAAACCGTTGGGCAGGCCTTTGTCGCCGCCGCCGGCCATGGAGAACCAGGCATCGGTGAAACGCCAGCCCAGGGACGGGTCTTTCTTGCCGTAGTCCATGTGCCCATAGATGCGTTTGCCGTCGATTTCCTTGACGTCTTCGCTGAAGAATTTGGCGATGTCCTCGTAGGCAGACCAGTTCACCGGCACACCGAGTTCATAGCCGTACTTTTCCTTGAACTTGGCTTTCAGCTCCGGGCGTTCGAACCAGTCGGCGCGGAACCAGTAGAGGTTGGCGAACTGTTGGTCAGGCAGTTGGTAGAGCTTGCCGTCCGGACCGGTGGTGAAGGACAGGCCGATAAAGTCCTTGAGGTCCAGGGTCGGCGAGGTGAAGTCCTTGCCTTCGTTGGCCATCAGGTCGGTGATCGATTCGGTCTTGCCATAGCGAACGTGGGTACCGATCAAGTCGGAATCGTTAACCCAGCCGTCATAGATGTTTTTATCGGACTGCATCTGGGTTTGCAGTTTCTCCACCACGTCGCCTTCCTGCAGCAGGTCGTGGGTCAGCTTGATCCCGGTGATCTCGCTAAAGGCCTTGGCCAGCACCTTGGATTCGTACTCGTGGGTGGTGAGGGTTTCCGACACCACGTTGATCTTCATCCCACGGAACGGCTCCGCAGCTTTGATAAACCACTTCAACTCTTCGAGCTGCTGGGCTTCGGTGAGGGTGGACGGTTTGAACTCGCTGCCGATCCATTTTTTCGCGGCGTCTTCGTAGGCATCGGCCCAGGCCGAAGCGCTCAAACCGCTCAGGGCCAGTACGGCGGCCAATGAAATGCTATGTCGCAGCTTATTGTTCTTATTCAACATAGAGACCTCCTGGTTGTTTATTTCATAAGGGCATCAGCCCCAACGCATCACACTCAACAGCCATACCAGGGACAGCGCGGACGCTACCCAGATGCTCCAGTCGGTAACGCCGATTACCAGCAAATGCAGGTAGGCGCTGCCGAGAAGACCGATAAACAAACGATCGCCACGGGTGGTGCTGATCGGCAGAAACCCGCGCCGCGGGATGCTCGGCGAACGCAGCTCCCAGGTAGTCATGCCCGCCAGAATCAGGGCGATGCCGCCAAAGAACAGTGCGGTGGGGGTGGTCCAGGCCATCCATTCCATCATCGAATCCTCTAGACCCGGCCCAGGGCAAAGCCCTTGGCCACGTGGTTACGAACAAACCAGATCACCAGCATGCCCGGCAGGATGGTCAACACCCCCGCCGCGGCCAGCACGCCCCAGTCGATACCGGAGGCCGACACCGTGCGGGTCATCACCGCCGCGATGGGCTTGGCGTTGACCGACGTGAGCGTGCGCGCCAGCAGCAGCTCGACCCAGGAAAACATAAAGCAGAAAAATGCCGTCACCCCGATGCCGGAGCCGATCAACGGCACAAAAATCTTCACGAAGAACTTAGGAAACGAGTAACCGTCAATGTAGGCGGTTTCGTCGATTTCCTTGGGCACGCCGGACATAAAACCTTCCAGAATCCACACCGCCAACGGCACGTTGAACAGGCAATGGGCCAGCGCCACAGCGATGTGGGTGTCGAACAGGCCGATGGAAGAGTAGAGCTGGAAAAACGGCAGCAAAAACACCGCCGGCGGCGCCATGCGGTTGGTCAGCAGCCAGAAGAACAGGTGCTTGTCCCCCAGAAAGCGGTAGCGCGAAAACGCATAGGCCGCCGGCAGCGCCACGCTCAGGGAGATCACCGTGTTCAGGCTCACGTAGTACAACGAATTGAGGTAGCCGGTGTACCAGCTCGGATCGGTGAAGATCACCTTGTAGTTGGCCAGGGTGAAATCCTGCGGAAACAACGTCAGGCCGCCGAGGATCTCGGTGTTGCTCTTGAAGGACATGTTCAGCAGCCAGTAGATCGGCACCAGCAGGAACAGGATGTACAGCAACAATGGAATCAGCTTGCGTTTGCTCATGTTGGCGGCCTCAGCGGTTGGCGTCGGAGTGGGTCATGGCGGTGTAGAACAGCCAGGACACCAACAGGATGATCAGGAAATACACCAGGGAAAACGCCGCCGCCGGGCCCAGGTCGAATTGACCTACGGCCATCTGGGTCAATGTCTGACTCAGGAACGTGGTGGCGTTACCCGGTCCGCCGCCGGTCAGGACGAAGGGTTCGGTGTAAATCATGAAGCTGTCCATAAAGCGCAGCATCACCGCGATCAACAGCACGCTCTTCATTTTGGGCAACTGGATATGTCGGAAAACTGCCCAGGCCGACGCGCGATCAATACGCGCAGCCTGGTAGTACACGTCCGGAATCGCCCGCAGGCCGGAATAACACAGCAGGGCCACCAGTGAGGTCCAGTGCCATACGTCCATCACCAGCACCGTGACCCAGGCGTCCATAGTGTTGGCCGCGTAGTTGTAGTTGATCCCCAGGGCGTTGAGGGTCGAGCCCAGTAGGCCGATATCGGCGCGGCCGAAGATCTGCCAGATGGTGCCCACCACGTTCCACGGAATCAGCAGCGGGATAGCCAGGATGATCAGCACCAGCGACGACCAGCGACCTTTGGTCGGCATGGTCAGGGCAATGGCGATACCCAGCGGGATTTCGATCAACAGCACGCAGGCCGAATAGATGAACTGGCGCAGCAACGAGTCGTGCAGGCGCGGGTCGAGCAGCACCTGCTTGTACCAGTCGGCCCCGACAAAGTAGCGGCTGGACTGGTCGAAAATATCCTGCACCGAGTAGTTGACCACGGTCATCATCGGGATCACCGCACTGAACGCCACCAGCAGGAACACCGGCAGTACCAGCCACCAGGCTTTGTTGTTCTGCACCTTGTTCATGGCAACACCTCCAGCAGGTAGTCGTCGGCGTAGAGCATCAGCCATTGCGCGGGGAAACTGATGGAAGCCTTGAGTACGGGCACCGGTTTGTCTTCGGCCAGGCGCACTTTGAGCGTCGCACCGTCAAGGTCGAGGGTCATGATCTTGTAGGTGCCGAGGTCTTCCAGATGCGTGATATCGGCTTGCAGGGCGTCAGGGTTGTGCTCGTCCCAAACGTGGATAAATTCCGGGCGGATGCCGACCTGCAACCTCTGGTAGCTGGTCTCGGCAAGGCGCTGTTGCATTGCAGTGGATAGCGGCAGGTGGGTGCCGGCAAAGCGGACCCCGCCCGCCTCGGCCTGCACCTCGATCAGATTCATCCCAGGGCTGCCGATGAAATAGCCGACAAAGGTATGGCTGGGCCGTTCGAACAGCTCTCGCGGCGTGCCGAATTGCACAATCTGCCCGCCGTACATCACCGCGATTTTGTCGGCGAAGGTCGAGGCTTCCAACTGGTCGTGGGTGACGTAGACCATGGTGATATTGAACTGCTCATGGATCTGCTTGAGCTTGCGCCGCAGCTTCCACTTCAGGTGCGGATCGATCACCGTCAACGGCTCGTCGAACAGGATCGCCGACACGTCGTCACGCACCAGGCCGCGGCCCATGGAGACTTTTTGCTTTTCGTCGGCGGTGAGGTTGCGGGCTTTTTTGTTCAGCAGGTTTTGCAGGTCGAGGACTTCAGCGATTTCCTGCACTTTGCTGTGAATTTTCGCCTCGGCCATGCCTTGGTTGCGCAATGGAAAGGCCAGGTTGTCGAACACAGTCATGGTGTCGTAGACCACCGGGAACTGGAACACCTGGGCGATGTTGCGTTTTTCCGGCGTAAGGTCGTTGACCACTTGGGTATCGAACAGCACCTGGCCTTCGGACGGACTGAGCAACCCGGAGATGATATTGAGCAAGGTCGACTTGCCGCAGCCCGAAGGGCCGAGCAAGGCGTAGGCACCGCCCTGCTCCCACACATGGTTCATTGCCCGGATCGCGTAGTCTTCAGGCCCGTTCGGCGTAGGACTGTAACTGTGCGCCAGGTTCTGCAAATGGATCTCGGCCATCAGGCAACCCTCGCGACACGGCGCCCGGGGGCCTGGACCAAGCGGCCCTGACCATCGAACACAAACAGTTTATGGGTGGGGATATACACGCGGATCGGCGCATCGACGTCGTACTCATGCACCCCCGGCAGGTGCAGCACCAGTAGGAAATGTTCGCTGCGCACATGCAAAAAGGTTTCGGAGCCGCTGATCTCAGCCACTTCCACGGTCACCGCCAGCTCCAGGTCATCGTCGTTGCTCGGCACCAGGCTGATATGGCTGGGGCGTACGCCGAAACGGAACTCGCCCTCTCCGATCGGACGCAGGTCCACGTTGAGGGGGAAATGCACGAAATTGGCGAAGCTCACTTCGTTGCCGCTGATCCGCCCGGGCATCAGGTTGATCGGTGGTTCGGAAAACAGCTCGGCGGCCAGTACCGTCTGGGGCTGGTGATAGACCTCGGCGGCCTTGCCACTCTGGATCACTCGGCCTTCGTGGAGGATGGTGGTGGTGCCGCCCAGGGCCAGGGCTTCGTTGGGCTCAGTGGTGGCATAGATGGCGATGGTGTGCCGCGCGGCGAACAGCTCGCGCATTTCCTGACGCAGCTCTTCGCGCAGTTTGTAGTCCAGGTTCACCAGCGGCTCGTCGAACAGGATCAGTTCGGCATCCTTCACCAAGGCCCGGGCCATGGCGGTACGTTGCTGCTGGCCACCGGACAGTTCGAGCGGGTGGCGTTGCAGGAATTTTTCGATGCGCAGCATCCTGGCGGTTTCCAGCACCTTGCTCTGGATCAGCTCATGGGCCATGCCGGCCTGGCGCAACGGCGAGGCGATGTTCTCGAACACGGTCATGGTCGGGTAGTTAATGAACTGCTGATAGACCATCGACACATTACGCAGGCGCACCGGCTTGTGGGTGACGTCCACGCCGTTCATCAGGACGCGGCCGCTGTCGGGCTTGTCCAGCCCAGCCATCAGACGCATCAGGCTGGTCTTGCCGGAGAGCGTCCGGCCAAGCAGAACGTTGAAGGAACCGGGTTCGAAACGCAGGTTGGCGTCGTCGATCCAAGTCTGGCCTTCGACAACGCGGGAGACATGTTCCAGGGTCAATGACATGACACGACCTTTTTATTATTGGAATGAATCTGGCCAGTCGTCAGAGCGAGTTTCGTGCCAAAAATGCAGGTACTTGATTCACAAGGAAATGGGGCTTAGGTGATGTTCAGGAGTGAACAATTTGGTTGAGCAAGTGAACAGTTTGGGGCTTGACAGTGAACAGTTCTGAACAACACTCTTTGAAGCCGATTGAATGCTCAACGCATTTTGTAGCGGTGGCGTCAGTAGATTGCGCAAGACCCCAAAACAATAAAAAGAAGGTCGCCCCATGGCCGAACCCTTGGCTCACGACACCATCATTCAGGACTCCTGGCGCCGTTGCCGCGCTTTTGGCCTGGACCACCAAAGCCCGCCCAGCTTTGACCAACTGCCTGCAGAGGGCATCAGCCAATTGCTGGAGAGCCAGCATTCCCTGGTGCAGACCACTCACCAGGAAGTCCTGCCCTACTACGAAAATATCCTCAGCAACTCCAACTGCCTGATCATGCTGGCTGACAACCAGGGCCAAGTGCTGACGTCGTGGGGCACCCAGCGTTTTATCGAACCCAAGCTGGCCCGTGGTTTCAGCGCCGGCGCCAGCTGGCTGGAGCGCGCCAGCGGCACCAATGCCATCGGCACCGCCTTGGCCTGTGCCCAGGCGGTGCACATCGCGCACGACGAACACTTTCTCAAGGCCAACCGCTTTATGACCGGTTCCGCGGCGCCGATCTTCGATGCCCAGCGCGAAATCATCGCGGTGTTGGACGTTTCCAGCGACAGCTACCTGCCACCCTCCCATACCCTCGGCATGGTCAAGATGATGAGCCAGACCGTGGAGAACCGGTTGATCCTCAACCTGTTTCGCGGCGAGCACTTCCAGCTGACCTTCAACACCGGTTTGAGCAATCTCGATAGCCAGTGGGCGGGGTTGCTGATTTTCGATGAAAGCGGCCAGGTGCTCTCGGCCAACCGTCGCGCCGACAACCTGCTGGGCATCAGTTTGTCGCGCGTGATGATCGACAGCCTGTTCAAAGTGTCGTTGCTGGAATTGCTCAACCAGCCCGAAGGCTTGCCGTTCTCATTGCAGGCGGCCGGGCGCAACCGTTTCCAGTGCCTGCTCAAGCGCCCCCTCCAGCAGCCGGTGCAGGCCCGCGTATTTACCGATCCCAAGGCTCGCGAACCGCGCCCTACGCCTGCCCCCACGGCCATCGGTCTCAAGACTCTGCACTTTGGCGACCCGCGCGTGGAAAAAGCCGTGCGCCAGGCCGAGCGCCTGCTGGAAAAAGACATTCCGCTGCTGATCCACGGTGAAACCGGGGTGGGCAAGGAAGTGTTCGTCAAAGCCTTGCACCAGGCCAGTTCCCGCAGCCGCCAGGCCTTTATCGCGGTGAACTGTGCGGCGATTCCCGCCGAATTGGTGGAATCGGAGTTGTTCGGCTACGAAAAAGGCGCGTTCACCGGTGCCAATCAGAAAGGCAGCATCGGCCTGATCCGCAAAGCGGACAAGGGCACACTGTTTCTCGATGAAATCGGCGACATGCCGCTCCCGACCCAGGCGCGGCTATTGCGGGTTTTGCAAGAACGCTGCGTGCAACCGGTGGGCAGCAGCGACCTGTTCCCGGTGAATCTGCGCATAATCTCCGCCACCAATCGAGCCTTACGCGAGTGGGTGCAGGCCGGGCGTTTCCGCGAGGATTTGTTCTACCGCATCGGCGGCCTGACCCTGGAACTGCCCCCATTGCGCGAACGCCGTGACAAACAGGCGCTGTTCCAACAACTGTGGCAACAGCATCGCGAGCCGACGCAAAGGGCCGGCTTGAGCGCCGAGGTGCTGGCGCTGTTCGAGCAGCACCCTTGGCCGGGCAATCTGCGCCAGGTCAGCAGCGTGCTGCAAGTGGCGCTGGCGATGGCCGAAGAGCAGCCGATCCGCGCTGAGCATCTGCCGGACGACTTCTTCGTCGACCTGGACCGGGCAGCGCCGGCCCCGGCCAACGATGGGCTGGACGACAGCGACGACCTGACCCGGCGCCTCAAAGCCGCCGGCGGTAATATTTCCCACCTTGCCAGGGAACTGGGAGTGAGCCGAAACACCTTGTATAAACGCCTGCGCCAGCACTAGCGCGGCTTGACCAACACCAGCAGGTCGGTGAAGTACTCGACCTGAATCGGCAGGTTATCGGCTAATGCCGACAGCGCCGCCGAGGTGTCATCCAGCTTGAACACCCCGGACACGCGCATATCGCCCAAAGCAGCGGCATCGAACCGCAACAGGCCGTGGCGATAGCTGGCCAGGGTTTGCAGCACCTCGGCCAAGGGTTGGTCGTTGACCTTGAGCAGGCCACGGGTCCAGGCGTCCGCGTCGGCATTACCGATAGACTGGGGCGGCTGGGCGCGGCCGTGATCCACCACCGAGCGTTGCCCGGCCGTGACCTTGACGCTTTCGCTGGCCTGCCCTTTGACCGCCACGGTGGACTCGATCACCGTCACCACCGTCGAGCCGTCCGCCGCGCGCTTGACCAGGTAGCGCGTACCCAACGCCGTCGCCGTGCCTTGGTCGGTGCGCACCACGAAGGGCCGTTGCGCGTCCTTGGCCACATCGACCCACAGCTCCCCCTGCAACAGCTCGATCACTCGCTGATGGCCGTCGAATTTCACGTCCAGCGCCGAGTTGCTGTTGAGCTGCAACTGGCTGCCGTCTGCCAGGGCGATTTGGCGGCGCTCGCCGACGCCGGTGCGCTGGTCGGCCATCCACACCGGCATATGTTCCAGGCTCAGCCATCCGCACAGCAACACACCGAGCAGGCCTACCACCTGGGCTCCGCGCGCGCGTGGCGTGGGAAAAGCGCGCTTCAGGGCAATGCGCGCCGGTTGCGCGGGTACGGTGTCGAAACTCCCCCACAGGCCGCGCATACGCTCGATGGCCACCCCGTGGCGCGGGTCGGCCTGGCACCAGGTCTCGAATGCCCGCCGCTCGGCTTCGCTGACATCTTCGTCGTGCAGACGCGTCAGCCAATTCGCCGCTTGCTGAATGATCTGTTCGGAACTCACGACAGCGGGTCCGCCGCGTGCAGGCTGTGGTAGCAGTGCACCAGGGCACTGGAAATGTAGTTTTTGACCGAGCTGGGGGACACGTTCAAGCGCAGGGCGATTTCGCTGTAGGTCAGCCCGTCGAGGCGGCTCAGCAGAAACGCTTCGCGGGCCTTGGCCGGCAAACCGGTGAGCATCTCGGCGATACGCTCCAAGGCTTGCAGTGCCACATGAATGGCCGCCGGATCGGGCATGCCGGCATCTTCACTCTGGATTGCCAGCGCTTGCAGGTAGGCTTTTTCAATGCGCCGCCGACGCGCGCCATCGATCAGCAGGCGCCCCGCCGTGGTCGCCAAAAAGGCTCGCGGCTCTTGGATGTGCTGCGGCTCGGACAGCATCAAGACGCGAATAAACGCATCATGGGCCAGGTCCGCAGCCTGTTGCGAGCACCCGAGTTTTTTGCGCAGCCAACCGTGCAACCAGCCATGGTGTTCGCGGTACATCGCCGTAAGGGTCTGCTGACGCACTGGATCGCCCAGCGCGGCCGGAATGTCATGCATGCGCAAAAACTTCTCAAATGGGAAATATTACCAATTGCGCGAACAATGCCAGTAAAACGCTATGGGAGCAAGGGCTGACACCCGGCTTAACGCCAGCTCCATGACACGCCGGTGTAAATGCCACGACCGTCCGCCGGGGTTGAACGCGCGGCATCCAAGCCTTTGTCGTCGTAACCGGGCGTCACGGTGTTGGCGTAACGCCGGTTGGTCAGATTGCGCAGGTCGACCCAGGCTTGCCAGTCTTGTTTGGGGGCGTCGTAACCAAGGGTGACGCCCAGTGTGGTGTAGGACGCGGCGTAGTAGGAATTGGCGTAATCCACCGCCACTCGCGACGAATGCTCAGTGTTGAGGCTGGTGTAGAACCCCGTCGGGTGGCTGTAGCGCAGTTGCGCCTGGTAGTAATGCTTGGGGATGCCCGGCAAGGTGTTGTCGCCAAAGCGCTCGTCGTCGCGGTAATGAAAGTCACTGAAGGTGTAGGCCTGGCGCAGGGCGAGCTGACCGTTGCGGCCGCCCTCCCACAGCGGACTGAGCAGGCTCAGTTCTACGCCCTGATGCACGGTGGGGCTGGCATTGGATTCGGCGATCACGGCATTGGACGTGGCTGTTTGTGCCTGGGTCTCGACGCTGAGCAGTTCGTGGCGCACCTCGGAGCGATACAGCGCCAAGTCCCACTGACCAAACCACTGCTCGCCCCGCCCGCCGATTTCCAGGGTAGTGGCGGTCTGGTTTTTCAACTTCACGCCTTCACGCTGCAAGCCAGTGGCCGGGCCGCTGTCTTTAGGGAAATAGCGGTTGGAACCCCAGATCATCGACCAGGCGTGCGGCGGCTCCACCGAGCGGCTCAGGTTGCCGTACACCTGCAATTGCGCGGTGAAGTCATAGCGCAGGCCGATGCGCGGCGCGTAGTCCCAATCGTGCTGGCTGACCGGCGTGCCCGTGGCCGGGTAGGTCACTTCGGTTTCGCGGCGGGTGTAGATCGCCGCAAGGCCAGTGGTCAGCCACAGGTCCGGAACCAGCTCCAGGTCGTTGCCCACATGCAGCACGGTGTCGGAACCCAGGTAGCTGTAGTCGCGGGTTTTAGTGCCGGGAGCGTAGGACGCGGTATTACCCGCAGGAGTGCGTACATATTCCGACGTGCCATTGTTGGGCATTGCCTGAGTGGTGCGCAGCCCCACGGTGGTCTTGCTGTCGTGGCCGAACAGCGTGTCCTGGCGGATGTAATTGAGGGTGCCGCTGATATCGGTGTAGGCGACTTTCAGGCGATTGGTGCCTTCGCGCAGGTCCATGGGGTAATCGTGGTAGGCCAGGCCTACCTCGACCCGACTGTTGTCATCCAACTGCAAGGTGGTCTTGTTGGCCAGCCAGGTGGAACCGGGTTGCAGGCGCTTGGAATCGCGGGCGGCATTGAGGCGATTGGCTGCGCGTGGATCATGGCTGATCTGGTCACGGGTGAGTTTGCCGGGAGTGTCGTTGGTGGTTTCGCGGTAGCGCAGGTAAAAACGCGTCTCCAGATTCGGGTTGAAGCGATAGCCGAAGTTGGCGGCAACCCCTTTGCCGGTGGCGGCGCTTTGGTGTTGATAGCCGTCGGACTCGGAATCGGTAAGGCTGATGTAGTAATCGGCATCCCCCAGCACCTGGCCCGAACTGATCTCACGCTGCCCGTAGCCACGGCTGCCCATCTCATAGCGCAGTTGCAGCTTGGGCGCGTCGTAGCCGGTGCGGGTCACGTAATTGACCGCCCCACCCAGCGCCAGCGCGCCTTGGTCAAAACCGTTGGCGCCACGCAACACCTCGACCCGGCTTTGCCATAGCGGGTCTTTGAGTTCGTAGGGCGTGCCGCCGGGACCAGTCAATGGCAGGCCGTCGAACATTTCGTACAAGCCGGAGGCGTGGGCGCCTGGGCCGCGATTGAGGCCCGAGCCGCGAATGGACAGTTTCACCCCTTCGTTATTAGCCGCCTTGGCGTACACCCCAGCCTGGTACTTGAACACGTCCTCGTTGGAACTGACCCGCCCCTGCTGCACGCTGTTCATGTCGATGTAGTTAGTGGCGCCAGGCACGCTGCGCAATTGCACCTGTGCCACTTCGCCAGCACTGGCCTCGCTGCTGGTGACTTCCACCGGCGCCAATTGCAGTTCTTCGGCATGCGCCAGAGAGGTCAGGGCAAAGGCAGCAAACAGAAACGGAGGTTGACGCAACAGCATGAGGGCAAATCCTTGAAATTCGGAGGCGTGCAAGGCTTGGCCCAGCACGCGGGCAGTGTTGGGAAGGCAACGGTGGGCGACAAGTCACGCCCGATTAGCACATCGAACTTTCCCACGACAGCATCAGAACCGAATGAAGGCAGAACAGCACGTCGCAACCCGACGAAACCTCCAGCACCTGCGTGAGGTCCACTGCTCAACTCACCGCGCGCATTCAAAAGGAAACCACTATGTCGCTGACACACGAAGGTACCGCCCATGTACTCCTGGCCTCACGCCACCTCGGCGCCGAGCCGGAGGAATGCCCGAACCCATCGGTCAATATTCGCCTGTCGGAAAATGGCACGCCGACCATCGTGCGCCTGGAGGCGGATGGTCCGCTGCAATGGCCGGGGCACGCCAACCATGTCACGGTGACATTGCCCCAGGGGCGGGAAATAAAGGGGGTGATCGTGGAGATCAATCGGCAAACAGATAACGCCCACTGGCTGACGTTCAGCCTGGATGACTGAACGCACTTAGCCCGTTAGTTGCCTGATCGAGCGCGTCAGGCGCTATTGCAGCTCGTTGGCAAAGCGCCCTACTGCACTGACCACTTGCTTGGCGCCGCCTTGGATTTCGGTGATGACCGCACCGGCCTGGTTGGCCAATGTCAGGCCTTGCTCGGCCTGTTCGCGGCTGCTGAACATTTCGGCGATGGCTTCATCGGCCAGCCTCTGGTTCTGTTGAACCACGCTGACAATCTCCTCCGTCGCGGCACTGGTACGACTGGCCAGCTGCCGGACCTCATCGGCGACCACTGCGAATCCTCTGCCCTGTTCACCCGCCCGCGCGGCCTCAATGGCCGCATTGAGCGCCAACAGGTTGGTTTGCGCGGCGATACCACCGATGGTCTGCACAATCGCACTGATCAACAACGATTGCTTGCCCAGCGCCTCAATGCTGCCGGTGGCCGACTGCATTTGCGTGGCGATGTTCTGCATGGTCTGCACGGTATTTTGCACCACCGCCGCGCCGCGCTCGGCGGTCACATCGGTTTGCTGTGACACTTCATAGGCCACCCCGGCAGCTTCCTTGACCTCTGACTCCCTCAAGACCTGGTCGGTTACCACACTGGCAAACTTGACCACTTTGCACAGGTTACCTTCGGCATCGTGCACAGGGTTGTAGGTCGCTTCGAGCCACACTTCATGGCCACGACTGTCCAAGCGTTTGAAACGGCTGGCCACGTATTCCCCGCGGTTGAGCGTCTGCCAGAAATGGCTGTACGCCGGCGACGCCGCTTCCTGCGCGGTGCAGAACATGCTGTGTTTCTTGCCCACGATCTGGTCGAGCGTATAACCCATGGCGTCGAGAAATTGTTTATTGGCGGTGACTACGGTGCCATCCAGCTTGAACTGGATGACCGCCGTCGAGCGCAACAACGCGTTGATAAACGCTTCGTTTTCCTTGCCGATTTCGATGGCGCGAGTGACTTCTGCGCCGTATGCCTGTACAGATGAAAGCTGGCCATCACGCCCTTTAATGGGGAGCCAGGTCAGGTGGAACCAGGCCAGGCTGCCATCGTTACGCAGGTAGCGATAATCATCGTTGACCGGCTCGCAGCGCGCGACCGCCGCATTGAAATTTCGAAAGCACGGCAGGTCCTTGACGTAAGCCGGGACAATTTCATTCAACAGGCGTCCCTCCACTTGCTCACGGGAATAGCCCAAGGCCCGCGCGAACGCCTCATTCACGACCGTGATGCGAAAGTCGGCATCCAAGCGTATCGAGATCATGCCTCGATCACATTGAGCGACGAGTTGACGGAGCAGGAAGAGTTCGTCGTCCTGGTCCAGAAGGTCCTTCTTCAAGCGTCGATTAAACATGTTGGCGTCCACTGAGGGTTGTCATCACTGCATCGGCTAAGTCGTCCAATGCTTAAACACCGGTCGACGAACTGTCATGATAGCTCTCGGTTGAAGACGCGCCAGGCCGTCTTGCGGCCTGTGGTATGAGCGTTTCAGGGGATGGGTATTTGCAGCGTCTGCATCAATTCATCGGCCTCGGAACCTGGAGTAAACCTGAAGCCCTCCATTTCCTCGGTCGCCAGTATTTCCCCAAGGGCTGCCAGCAATTGCGTTTCGTTAGGCGACTCACTCAGTAACTTATGCGCCGGCAACAGCACTTCAGCGCCGACATCCTGGACCGTTGCGGCATTGATCACAGCGAAGAGCATAAAGCGCAGGCGTATTTCGCGATCAGTAGGCCAGACCGTTTTTCGCTTACCCAAGGTAGGGCCTCGTTTTTTCAGAAAAGTCCGAGGCTATTGCCGAGGCAGAAGTGTTTCAAGCACCGCCATGCAAGATAGGCTGTTTCCTACGGAGGAAAGGGAAGCAACGCACCCGCCGGGACGAAAACGGCGATCACTGCACCGGTAGAAAATTCATCAGCAGCAGACTTTGCGCATAATTCAGGCCGATGCGCCGATAGCGCTCATCGAGCATTTGCGTGAGCAGGTCCAAGCGCGCCACTATTTTGCCGAACTCGACCGCAAAACTGAGGTTGCTGCCCTCCTCCGATATTTCGTTGGAAAACAGCAGTAGCACACCGTTCGCATCCTGGCGCTGGCTGAGCAGCCAGGTGGCTTTCTCGATATTGCGCGCCGCGTTGCTGACGAACTGCGGGTTGATCGAATCGGTCAAGTAGAACTCGGTACGCCCGCCATGGGCGGTCACGATCATACTGCCGATGGCATAGATAAACGCACCGACGCGGTCGCCCTTGAACTCTGGGCTCAACGAATAACTCAACGCCGCCAGGTCCCGACGTTCGCCCAAGGCCGCCAGCGGCCGACGTTGCTCAATGGCCTGGCGAATCTCCCGCTGCGCGCTCACCGCATCCGGGTAACCCGACTGCCGCCACTGGTTGGGGTTACGCAAATACAGCTTGCTCATCAGTAAATACAGGCTTTGCAGATTGTCACGCATACCCAGGGTGGCCATACGGTCGACGCTGGTCTGAAAGAATTCATCGGGCTTGCCATTGCTGAACTGCTTGGCGATATCACGGCCCTGCTGCTGGGTGCAACCGGAGGCCGCCAGCACGATACAAGCCATCGCTGGTAGCGACAGCCGGCGCATTCGATTAAAGATTGAAACCGTTGACCTGCGATCCATTGGCACCCGATTTGACGACTCTGCCCACGCAGGAAGTCGGCATGGGTCGGACACAGATAGATCGGAAAAATGACGAAAAGTGCAGCGCAGGTCTACAGTTGTCGTAACGGGAACGTGCTGCACCCGTGGACAATTCATTACACGACCTATACTGAATACGGGCAACGACTTGTTTAACCGGAACCTTACCGTGAGGGTCAGGGCAATGAAACATCCTATTCGTGCTCAAATGTTTGCACAGATGATTTGCCTGCTGTCGGTGGTTCAGCTTTTTTGTTGATCGCGCAGTAATGTCCGTGCGAACCGCCACTGCCATTTCATCGGCAGCGCCATTGAGCGGAAAAAGCGTCGCTGACGGATGAGTACGGCGACGCTAGCAATAGTTCGGCCAATCAACAGGCACCAGGCGCAATGCCGCTCTTGTTAAAGTCCTTCAAGGGTTCCGGTTTCTAGCCCTAAATATCGCGGTCGCGATAAGCAGGCTCAGTGGGTGGAGGCGTGACGACGCCGAGGTGTCGGCGACACGCGACATCATGGCTGTGTCTCGTCGCGGTCGCTGTGGGAGAATGCTGCGGGTGGGCGCGAAATACCGACCAGCCACATCTTGGCAAAGACCCGGCAAAAACCCTCACAGCCGGTGGCATCTGCATTGAAATTGCAGGGCGACGAAGACGTCGTGCACTTGGATCGGCTGGGGATGGTTGACCGTTTTCAACAGAATCGACCAGAAGCAGCCATTCGCGGCTATGTTCAGACCACTTTGCACGTCAACCACGCCCCCCAGAAAAGGCTGCTGAAGAAACGGGTAGCGTCTCCAAATCCGGCGTCATACAAGAGTTTTTGAACCGCCGCCTCGGAATGTGGAGGATCAGCGCCTTGAAGGATTTTCCCAAGCTTGACCTTCACTTCATCCGCGCTGGCCCCATGCTGCCGCCACCGCTGCCCCCAGGCCGCAAGCAGTAACGGCTGGCTGGCGTAAGCGTATTGATTCCCCGCGACAATCAGCGGCGCACCCGGTTTTAGATGAGCCCGAATGGATCGTAAAATTTTTCGCTTGGTTTCATCTCCATTCAGATGATGGAGTACACCGATCAAAGTCGCTGCGTCGTATGACCCATCTGCTGCCAGGTCTTCAACTTGCCCAAGATACATGATCGTTCTTTCAAGCAAGTTGTTTGCGTTTAACTGCTGCTTTGCTGCCTCCAGCATCGGCTCGGAAGGGTCAACGGCCGTAAAGCGCCAACTCGGTTCAAGCTTAGCCATCGCAATAATCTCCTGCGCCGTACCGCCAGCGCCAGCGACCAGGATTTTTGCCGAACTTGTATTACCCAGGCTTGCCGCCAGCATGCACGCAGCCAAGTCTTGGCAGGCGTCATATCCCGCTAACGCAATACGGCTCTGTCGACCGTACTCATTGGCTCGGGCGGTATCAAATTTTTCAACTGAGTCGAGAGGGGATGATTTCAATGCGGGTCTCCATGTCCTGACACCAAGCTAAGCCAGACACCGCAATAATAAAAATTCATTAGTTTTATGTGGCGCATTCCTGGAAGGAATACACAGTGCAAAAATGGCTGCACTTAAAGAGGCGACCAAACCCGCAGGGTTGATCGAGTGGCGCTACGCATTACACACCTCGCTCACAAATCTGGTGGGGACCGTAGGAAACCAGCTGAAATGATCTGGAAACGATCCATCCCTACGCTGAGAGTTTTGCCAAACCCCAGAAACACAAAAGCCCCGCAATTGCGGGGCTTTCGTTTGAATCTTGGCGGGAAACCAGGGATTCGAACCCTGGAGACGCTATTAACGTCCGCCGGTTTTCAAGACCGGTGCATTCAACCACTCTGCCAATTTCCCTTGTGCGACACAGGAGAATAATAGCCCATCCCGTCTCAGCGGGCGCCATAATACCCGAATGAAACACACTGTCAAACTCTCGCCATCGCTTGTTACAGAGCGTCTGTTATGATCTTTGCGACTGAACGTTTCAAAACCCAAGGAGTGTCGCCATGCGCGAACAGAATTACGCAGTGAATGGCAACGCCCAGGCTGAGCAGCTTGAAGTCAGCCGCGTGTTGCGCAACACCTATGGCCTGCTCGCCCTCACCCTCGCCTTCAGTGGCGTGATGGCGTTCGTGGCGCAGCAGATGCGTGTCGGCTACCCGAATATCTTTGTGGTGCTGATCGGTTTCTACGGTCTGTTCTTCCTCACCAACAAGCTGCGCGATTCGGCCTGGGGCCTGGTGTCGGCGTTTGCCTTGACCGGTTTCATGGGTTTTATCCTCGGCCCGATTCTTAACCGCTACCTTGGAATGGCTGGCGGCGCAGAAGTGGTCAGTTCGGCGTTTGCCATGACCGCGCTGGTGTTTGGTGGTCTGTCGGCTTATGTGCTGGTCACCCGTAAAGACATGAGCTTCCTGGGCGGCTTCATCACCGCAGGTTTCTTCGTGTTGCTGGCGGCTGTGGTTGCGGGCATGTTCTTCCAGATCAGTGGCCTGCAACTAGCGATCAGCGCCGGTTTCGTGCTGTTTTCCTCGGTGTGCATCCTGTTCCAGACCAGCGCCATCATCCACGGCGGTGAGCGCAACTACATCATGGCGACCGTGAGCCTGTATGTATCGATCTACAACCTGTTCATCAGCCTGTTGCAGATCTTCGGCATCATGAGCCGTGACGACTGATTCACTGCGGTATAAAAAATGCCCCGCATCGAAAGATGCGGGGCATTTTTATTTTCGCGGGATCAATACTGGTTGGGTTCCATTTCCAGCTCAACCTTGAAGCGCTCGGCAATATCGCGCTGGATGCGCTGGGCCAGGTGGGCGATGTCGTGTCCTGAGGCGCCGCCATAATTGACCAGAACCAACGCTTGCAGCGCGTGCACGCCTGCGTCGCCCTCCCGGAAGCCCTTCCACCCGGCCTTGTCGATCAGCCAGCCGGCGGCGAGTTTCATCTGCCCGTCGGCCTGGGGATAGGCCACCAGATCCGGATACAGCGCCTTGAGCTCTTCGGCCAACGCCTTGGATACCAGCGGGTTTTTGAAGAAGCTGCCGGCGTTGCCCAGCACGGCCGGGTCCGGCAGTTTTTCCTGGCGGATACTGCAAATTGCCCGGCTCACATCACTCGGCGTGGCCTCGGTAATGCCCTGCCCGGCCAATCGTTGCTGTACCGGGCCGTAATCAAGCTTGAGGTGATTGGCACGGCTGAGGGCAAAGCGCACACGCAAGATCAGCCAACGACCGGTCTCATGCTTAAACACACTGTCGCGATAGGCGAAGCCGCAGTCTTCCAGGCTAAAGTCGCGCAATTCCCCAGTGTGGCGATCCAGAGCGGTCAGGCCTGCAAACACGTCCTTGATCTCTACGCCATAGGCGCCGATGTTTTGCATGGGGGCCGCGCCGACGGTGCCTGGGATCAGGCTGAGGTTTTCCAACCCACATAAGCCCTGCGCGAGGGTCCACAGCACAAAGGGATGCCAAGCCTCCCCTGCCTCGGCTTCGACCACTACCTGCATGCCGTCATCCTGCAATATCCGGATGCCTTGGGTAGCCATGCGCAGCACCAGCGCTGGAATATCCTGGGTCAGCAGCAAGTTGCTACCGCCGCCAATCACTAACAGTGGCAGCGACCGCGTCGCAGCAAAGGCCAGCGCTTCGCGCACATCGTCATCGCTGTGGGCTTCGGCAAACAGCTGAGCACGCACATCGATGCCAAAGCTGTTGAATGGCTTGAGCGACGCTTGCGGGCGCACATGCAGAGTCATAACCGCCCCTTCAATTCAACCACCAATAAATCGCAGGCCCGCTCGATCAGGTCCAGGACCCGTTCGAAGCCTTGTTCGCCCTCATAATACGGGTCTGGCACTTCGTCCACTTCCCCTTCGTAACGGCGCAAAAACAGGTCAAGTTCCGCCTTGCCCTGAGTGGGTTGGAGCGCCTTGAGGTTGCGCAGGTTGCTATGGTCCATGGCCAGGATCAGGTCGTAACGAGCAAAATCGGCGCGCGAGAACTGCTGGGCGCGCTGGGCCGACAAGTCATAACCGCGCACCAGCGCCGCCCGCTGGCTGCGCTGGTCGGGCGGGTTGCCGACATGCCAGTCGCCGGTACCGGCCGATGCGACCTCAATTTGACCCGCCAGGCCCGCCTCACGCAATTTATGGCGCAGAACCCCCTCGGCAGTCGGCGAACGGCAGATATTGCCCAGGCAGACGAACAAAACTTCCATCAAGCCCCCAGCAAACGACGGACGCGCTCAAGGTCTTCCTGGGTATCGACACCGGCCGGCGGTGCTTCCAGGGCGTCGCCCACATGAATGCGCACGCCATGCCACAAAGCCCGCAGTTGCTCTAGGGATTCGGTGTTTTCCAACCAGCACGGGCCCCAGTTGACAAAGTCATGCAGGAACCCGGCGCGGTAGGCATAGATACCGATATGGCGGCGATAAGGCACACCTTCGGGCAACGCGTCGGGGCGCTTGGCAAACGCATCGCGCGCCCACGGCAAGGTGGAACGGCTGAAAGTCAGGGCAAGGCCATTGATATCGCTGACCACCTTGACCACGTTAGGGTTGAACAGGGTTTCGATATCTTCAATCGGCTCGGCCAGGGTCGCCATGCGCGCTTCACCATGGGCAGCCAGGTTGGCGGCGACCTGATCGATCACACTGGGCGGGATCAGCGGCTCGTCGCCTTGCACATTGACCACGATAGCGTCTGGCGCCAGACCCAGTTGCGTGGCCACTTCGGCAAGGCGATCCGTACCGGAATTGTGATCTTCACGCGTCAGCACTGCTTCAGCGCCAAAGCCTTTGCAAACGTCGATGATGCGCGGGTCGTCGGTGGCGACCACCACCCGCTCGGCGCTGCTTTTACAAGCCTGTTCCCATACCAGCTGGATCATCGGCTTGCTGCCGATCAACTGCAGCGGTTTGCCGGGCAGACGGGTCGATGCATAACGCGAGGGGATAACAACGGTAAAGGCGGTGGTCATTTATCCAGACGCTCTTCGGTGGTCAGGGTGCGGGCTTCGCTCTCCAGCATCACCGGGATGCCATCACGAATCGGATACGCCAGACCGGCGCCTTTGCTGATCAGCTCGGTTTTGTCGGCACTGAGCTTGAGCGGGCCTTTGCAGATCGGGCAAGCGAGGATATCGAGCAGTTTGGTGTCCATGAATATGTCCTGGTAGGCAGCGTTTAAGGCAAGTGACGGGTGGGCAACAGGCGTAAGAGTTGCGCATCGAACCAGGCGACGAACGCCGGCGACGGCAGCGCATCCACCGCAAGGTACCACCAGTCGGGCTGGGCAAAGGCGCGGCACTTCACCGCGTCTTTCTCGGTCATGACCAGCGGCAATGACGGGGTAAAATTCAAGACCTCGGCGCTGTACGGTGCATGGTCGGCAAAAGCATGGGGTATCGGCCGCCAGTGTAGCGTTTCAAGGGTATTGAAGAAACGTTGCGGGTTACCGATGCCGGCGACCGCATGCACCGCTTGGCCCTTGGCAAAATGATCCACCGGCCGGCGCTCACCGGTCTCTAGGTTAACCAGAGCGGTGGGTTGCAGACTGAAGGCAAACCCGTCGTCGCGGTCACGGGGGGCACCGTTGTACAGCAACGCATCGACACTCTGCAGTCGCTCCAACGGTTCGCGCAAAGGCCCGGCAGGCAGGCAACGGCGGTTGCCCAAGCCACGGGCGGCATCGATCAGCACCAGCTCCAGGTCACGGGCCAGACGGTAGTGCTGCAAGCCGTCGTCGGAGAGGATCAGGTCCAACGGTTCGCTGGCCAGTAATGCCTCGACCGCACGACTGCGGTCCGGATCGATCATCAAGGGCACACCGCAGCGCTGCACGATCAGCAAGGGTTCGTCACCCGCCGTCTCGGCGCTATGGCCGGCCTCGACCCGCCACGGCAAGTGCGGCGGCTTGGCGCCATAGCCTCGGCTAACCACGCCCACGCGCAGGCCGCTACGTCGGCAGTGCTCGATCAGCCACAGGATCAATGGCGTCTTGCCGGTGCCCCCCACGGTGATATTGCCGACCACCACCACCGGCACCGGCGCTCGATAGATCTGGCCCTCTCCCGCCAGGAATCGCGCGCGCTTGCGCTCAACCACCCGGCGATACATCGCCTCCAGCGGCCGCAACAACAGCAGCGCCGGATGACCTTCGTACCAGCCTTTAAGCAATCGATCGGACATGGCCATCAGGGTTGGCTCGCCGCCTCGACGGTGCTCATGCGCAAATGGCTGAAGCCAAGTTTGCCGGCGGCGTCCATTGCGGTGATGACGGCCTGGTGCTGGGTCTTGCCATCGGCGCTGATGGATAGCGGCATCTTGGTATCGCCACCGGACTCCTTCTGCAAAGCGTCCATCAGACTGTTGAGATCGTTTTTCTCCAGCACCTGGTTATTCACCGAAAACACGCCCTCGGCGCTGATGGCGATATCCAGTTGCTTGACCTCCTGATCTTCGGCCGGCGAACCGCTCACCGCTTCCGGCAAGTCGACACGCAGCTCGGTCTGCCGGGTGAAGGTGGTGGTGACGACAAAAAACAGCAGCAGGATAAAGACCACGTCGATCAGTGACGCGAGGTTGATATCGACATTTTCCCGTTGCTTGCGGCGAAATTTCACGCTTTGTCCCCAACCAGATCCACGTCGCGATCCCCCTGCACCACCTCGACCAGCTTGATGGCTTCCTGCTCCATGCCGACCACCAGCTCATCGACGCGCCGTTGCAGGAACCGGTGGAAGAACACCGATGGAATCCCCACCATCAAGCCCGCCGCCGTGGTAATCAGCGCCTTGGAAATACCGCCGGCCAGCACGGCCGCGTTAGCGCTCATGCCGGTGCCCATGAACGAACTGAAAATATCGATCATGCCCAGCACCGTACCCAGCAAACCGAGCAGCGGCGCCATGGCGGCGATGGTGCCGAGGGCGTTGATGTAGCGCTCCAGTTCGTGGATCACCCGCGCGGCGGCCTCTTCGATGCACTCCTTCATGATCTCGCGACCGTGCTTGGAGTTGGCCAGGCCCGCGGCCAGAATCTCACCCAGCGGCGAATCGGCGCGCAGGGCCTTGAGCTTTTCCTTGTCCAGTTGTTTGTTCTTGATCCAGGACCAGACCTGCCCCAGCAGATGCTCAGGGGTGACACGACTAGCACGCAAGGTCCACAGGCGTTCGGCAACGATGCCGAGCGCGGCGATGGAACTCAAGATGATCGGCAACATCATCCAGCCGCCGGATTTGACCAATTCCCACACAGTGAATGTCCCCTCGAAAAAGTGCGCCACTTTACCATATAGGTTCCGCAGCGGGGTTCGTCGAGCGTGGCACCGCCGACGACCTTCGCGCTTACACCGTCAGGGTAACCGTTCGCGCCAGAAACGCCGTTGACCACGGGCAACGACCGGTTCGGCAAAGGCCCCTAATTGCACGCGTACGGCGCCTTGTTCGGCGCTGTCATAGACCCGACTGCCGAGTGCCCGATAGCGCTCCATGACCTGCGGATGGGGATGACCGAAGGCGTTGCCGCGCCCGCGTGAAATAAGCACAGACCGGGGCGCCAGCCGTTGCAGGAAAGGCCTGGAGGACGAACTTCGACTGCCATGATGCGGCGCTTGCAGCCAGTCGGTGGGCACCGCCAGCGACGACTTGAGCAGCGCCCGTTCAGCGTCGCGATCGATATCGCCGGTCAGCAGCAGACGCTCACCGTTGGCTTGCACCTGCAAGACACAGGATTTGGCGTTGCCACTGATAGCATCAGGCCACTGCCACATTTCAAACATGACCCCGTCCCATTGCCACTGCTCGCCACTGACACAAGGCTGGGTGCCCAAAAACGCCGGCAAGCCCTCGGTTTCGCCGCCTACCACGCGCCTGATCGGCATGCCTCGGGCCACTGCGGCCGCGCCCCCCGCGTGATCGGCATCGGCATGGCTGAGCAATAGCAGGTCCAAGCTGCCCACGCCGAGTTTTTTCAACGACGGCAGCACCACGCGCGCGCCGAGGTCGAGCGCTCCCGAGCGTGGGCCAGCATCGTAAACCAGGGTGTGATTGCGTGTGCGCAGAATCAGCGATTGCCCTTGACCGACGTCCAACTGCAGCACCTCGACCTGCCCATAGGGCACCGATTCTCGAGGAGGGAACACCGCCAGCAGCAACATCGGCCAACCCAGCAGGCGCAACGGCACGCCTTTGGGCAATAACAGCAACACCGCGCCGAGCAGGCTGATCAGCCAGGCAGCCAAGGGCACCTGCGCCGGTACCCAAGCGGGCGCGTACCCGGCGAGCCAGCCCAAGCCGACGAATAACCCCTGCAACGCGCCACCCGCCAGCCACAACAAACCCTCCCCCACGAAGGGCACCGCCAACAGCGCGGTGCCCAGCAGCGCCAGTGGCAGCACCACCAGGCTGATCCACGGCACCGCCACCAGATTGGCCAGCGGCGCACTCATACTGATGGGCAACCCCAGCCCCAACAACACCGGAAACAGCCCGATGGCGATCACGCATTGCGGACGGGTCCACACCTGCCAAGGGCTCCACGGTCCTAAGCGGCCGCTGAACGCCAGGATCAGCACCGCCACTGCCGCAAATGATAGCCAGAAACCCGCCTGCAGACTGGCCAGGGGTTCCAGGATCAGCACCCCATTGAAGGCCAGCAGCAACGGCCACCACACGCCCAGATGGCGAAAGCGCAAACGCCAGAGCAGCACCAACCCCACCATCACGCACGCGCGCTGCACCGGCACACCGAACCCGGCCAGCAAGCCGTAACTGAGTGCAGCGGCAAAGGCCAGGCCGCACGCCCAAGGCAGCCATGGCCAACCTCGCGGCCAAACTCCGTAACGGGCCAACCCGGCAACCAGGCCATAGATCAACCCCGCCAACAGGCCGATGTGCTGCCCGGAAATCACCAGCAGATGTACGGTGCCGGTGTCCTGCAGAATCTGCCAATCCGTAGCGGACAGACCGGAGCCATCCCCCAGCACCAAAGCGGCCAGGCCCGCCTCGCGGCCTTGGGCATCCACGGCCAGCAGCCGTTGACGCAGGCCATCGCGCCACGCATTGCGCGCCGGGGCCAGGCGCTCACCGTCCTTTACCGAGCCGGTTGCACCGATGCGCTGGGCCAGCAGCCAGGCTTCGCGGTCAAAGCCGTGAAAATTCAGTAATCCGGACGGTCGTTTGAGGCTGATTGCCAGGCGCCAGCGTTCACCGCTGCGCACGGGCGGACCTCCGCGCCAGGACACGCGGATGCGCTGGGGTAATCGGGCTTTACGCGACCGCCCGTCGATCAGGTCGAAGCGCACGCCATCGTCGGTCTGTTGCGGTAACCCGGCCACCCAGCCCTCGACCCAACGCGTCTGCCCATCCAGCTTCAGCGACAGCCGATCATTCAAGGCCCACTGCGCGCTGAAACACGCCCAACTCAACCCCATCAGAAAAAACGCCAGCGGGTACGTGCGAAATGGCAACGCCATCAACGCCAGCACCAGCATGGCGATCAGCCAGCCCGTTGCGGGCAGTGCCGGTAGAAAAACCAGAGCAAGCAACCCTGATGCAAGCGCGAACATCCCTGTCTTCATGGATCATCCTTTTGAGAGATCCATTCAGTCTTAGTCGTGCATTCGGCGCGGCCTATGATGTTTTGTCACAAAGTCTGAATTTCCTGTTTATAGAATGCGGGCATACTTGCCCCTCGAATCGACCTGGACCCCTTATGCCTCGGCGCTTATTCAAACGGTACATGCCCGACCCCACCAGTATCAGGGAACACAAGTCATTACAGTTTCTCGGTACGTTGTTGCATGATCCGAACCTCTGGCACCTGAATCGGCACTCGGTGGCCCGAGCCATGGCGGTGGGCCTGTTTGCGGCGTTCATTCCGATTCCGTTGCAGATGCTGCTCGCGGCGATCCTCGCGATCACGGTACGCGGCAACATGCCGATCGCCATAAGCCTGGTATGGCTGACCAACCCGATCACTATGCCGGTGGTGTTCATTTGCACGTACCTGACCGGCGCCTGGCTGATGAACGTCCCTGCGCGCAGCCTCCCCGACGACCTCACCTGGGAATGGATCAGCGGCCAGTTGAGCACCTTGTGGCAACCGTTTTTGCTGGGTTCGGTGGTATTGGGCCTGGTACTGGGCGCATTGGCCTATTGCCTGACCATGGGTTACTGGCGGTGGTGGGTGGCCCACCAATGGAAGAAACGCAAACAGCGGCGCGGGTAAAATCTAAAGCGCCAGCAGGCGCAGATGTACCCGCAGGCCCGCACCGGTGTTTTCCGCCCATAGGCTGCCGTCCTGACGTTGCAGCGCATTGCGCGCGATGCTCAGCCCCAGGCCGAAGCCGCCATCGCCTGGGCGAGAGCCATCCAAGCGCGTGAACGGCGCAAAAATGCGTTCAAGGTCCCGCTCATCGATCCCGCCACCCTGATCTTCCAGCCATAGGTGCCAGTACTCACCCTCGCGCCGCCCGTCCAGGCACACCACCCCGTCCGTTGGAGAGTGGCGTATGGCATTACGCAGGATATTTTCCAGGGCCTGGGCCAAGCCATTCAGGTTGCCCCGCACCCAGCACTCGGGGCCCAGCAAACACGGTAGGCGCGATGCTGGCCAAGCGCTTTCAAAGCATGCGTTCTCACGCAATATGTCCCACAACGCTTGAAGCTGAATGGTTTCTTTGGTCAACGGCGTCCGTTCGGCGTCCAACCAGGCCAATTGCAGGCTGTCTTCCACCAGTCGCTGCATGGCATCGATTTCCCGGCCCAGGCGTTGACGCAGTTGCGCGAGGTCCTGCTCGCTGTCACAGGCCACCCGCAAGCGACTGAGGGGCGTACGCAGTTCATGGGACATATCGCGCAGCAACTGCTGTTGCAACACCACCGTCCCCTGCAAGCGTTCGGACATATGATCAAAAGCACGGCCCAGC
Organism: Pseudomonas rhodesiae; assembly: GCF_013285305.1. Classification (NCBI taxonomy): domain Bacteria; kingdom Pseudomonadati; phylum Pseudomonadota; class Gammaproteobacteria; order Pseudomonadales; family Pseudomonadaceae; genus Pseudomonas; species Pseudomonas rhodesiae. Next base: position 3,661,694 of record NZ_CP054205.1, read on the forward strand.
TCGCCCAACTCATCCTGGCGACTGGTCGCATCCAGGGACAGACGCGTATTCAACTGGTCGGCTCGCCAGGCGTTGGCCTGCTCGCGCAATTGATTGAGGGGCATGATCAGCAAGCGGTACAGGCCTATGCACAGCAACAAGGTGAACAGACCGGGGATCACGCCGTTGGTCACCACCCGCCAGAACACTTGATAGCGACCGGGCATAAAGCGCTGTGGCAGTTCGATCACCAACGACCCGGCCTCCGGGTCGCCGGGAAACGCGATCTTCAGCCAGGGCAGCCCCTTGACATGCCGACTCACCGGCCAGTCCAGGCCGCGTAAAAAGGTCAGGCGCTGGTTTTGCGCACTACTCAAGGGGTAGCTGCTCAACGATTGCAGGTCGTTGCCAATCACGCCGATCCAAGTGGTTTCACGCTTGCCCATGGCCTGCAGCCAGGCATCGACGCCTGAAGGGCCGCCTAGGTTCCACGCCTGCTCCGCTTGCGCCGCGTACCCGCTCAGGGTGGTTTTCGCCTCCTCGGACAGATAGGCATTCTGCTGCTCCATATAGCGACCCCAGGACCAGCTCAGCCAGATCATCAGCAAACAGAACGCGATCAACAGGCAGGCCAGTTTCCAGAACAATGAGTACCTGCCCGGCAGGCGTTTCAGCGGTCGTTCAAAGGCTGTCATCGTGCCCGCTCAACACATAACCCTTGCCCCAGACGGTGCGCACTTCGCGCTCGCTGTAGCCGATGGCTTTGAGCTTGCGGCGGATCTGGCTGATATGCATGTCCAGGCTACGGTCATGGGGGGCATAACCGCGTTGCAGCACATGCTGATAAAGAAAGGCTTTGCTCAAGACCTCTTCAACGTTGCGATGCAGGGTTTCCAGCAGGCGGAATTCGCTACGGGTCAGGCCGGCGGAGTGTTGCAGGTAAAAAACATCACCTAACTCATCGTCAAAGCGCAAGCTCGGCGCGTTCTCGCGCCGCACTGGCAGAGCAGGCAGCGGCCGACGATCCAGGGCCACGCGGCGCAGGATCGCTTCAATGCGCACGCGCAGCTCAAGCATGCTGAAAGGCTTGGGTAAGTAGTCGTCCGCGCCCAGGCGAAAACCGCTGATGCGGTCGGCTTCGGCACCCAAGGCCGACATCAGAATCACCGGGGTCGAATGGCTTTTGCGCAAATACGTCAGGATCGACAGGCCGTCCAGCCCCGGCAGCAGAATATCCATCAACACCACGTCGAAAGCACGCTCACGCGCCATGTCCAGGCCCTGCTGGCCGTTCTGGCACCATGTAACCTGAAAGCCACTGCGCGCCAGCTCCTCATGGACGTAGGCGCCGAGCACGGGGTCATCTTCGATGGTCAGGATACTGGCTGCGGGATTCATTAGCGTCTGCAAGTAATTCTCAATCGCCGATTATTCAAGATTACCCCGCCACAGGCAATCGCTACTCGCCGGCCAATGGCCCGAAGATTGACTCCTGTGATGATTTTGCGAGATTCCTCGCCGCGCAAATGGCTACACTGCGCAGGTGGCGCAGGCCGGATGCCGGCGCGAAAGATTGATTCCAATGTGGTAGCAGGAGAGTGGCGTGCTTAGAAGAATGGGGATAAAAGGCCGCGTACTGTTGCTGACCTTATTGCCGACCAGCCTGATGGCGTTGTTGTTGGGCGGTTATTTCACCTGGATGCAGCTGTCGGAGCTGCAAACCCAGTTGCTGCAGCGCGGCGAAATGATCGCCGAGCAATTGGCACCGCTGGTGGCGCCGGCCCTGGGCAATAAAAACGTCGATTTACTGGAGCGCATCGCCACCCAATCCCTGGAGCAGCAGGACGTACGCACTGTATCGTTCCTCGCGCCGGACCGCAGCACCCTCGCCCACGCCGGTCCGACCATGCTCAATCAGGCGCCGGTCGGCAACAGTTCACATCTGTTGCAGCGCACGGGCAACGACGCCACCCGTTACCTGCTGCCGGTGTTCGGCCGCCATCGCAACCTGGCGGGCGAACTGATCCCCGACGAAAGCGACCGCCTGCTGGGCTGGGTCGAGGTGGAACTGTCCCACAACGGCATGCTGCTGCGCGGCTATCGAAGCCTGTTCGCCAGCCTGCTACTGATCGCCATCGGGCTGATCTTCACCGCCGCGCTGGCGCTGCGTATCAGCCGCACGATCACCTCGCCGATCGGCCTGATCAAGCAAGCCGTGGCCCAGCTCAAGGACGGCAACCTGGAAACCCGCCTGCCCGCGCTGGGCAGCCAGGAGCTGGATCAACTCGCCTCGGGCATCAACCGCATGGCCGAAACCTTGCAGAATGCCCAGGAAGAATTGCAGCACAGCATCGACCAGGCCACCGAAGACGTGCGTCAGAACCTGGAAACCATCGAGATCCAGAATATCGAGCTGGACTTGGCGCGTAAGGAGGCCCTGGAGGCGAGCCGCATCAAGTCGGAGTTTCTAGCCAATATGAGCCATGAAATTCGCACGCCCCTCAACGGCATCCTCGGCTTTACCCACCTGCTGCAAAAAAGCGAACTGACGCCGCGCCAGCTCGACTACCTGGGTACCATCGAAAAATCCGCCGACAACCTGCTGGGCATCATCAATGAGATTCTCGATTTCTCGAAAATAGAAGCCGGCAAACTGGTGCTCGACAGCATTCCATTCAACCTGCGCGATCTGCTCCAGGACACCCTGACCATCCTCGCCCCCGCCGCCCATGCCAAGCAGTTGGAACTGGTCAGCCTGGTCTACCGCGATACGCCGCTGGCGCTGGTGGGCGACCCGCTGCGGCTCAAGCAAATCCTCACCAACCTGATCAGCAACGCGATCAAGTTCACCCGCGAGGGCACCATCGTGGCTCGGGCGATGATCGAGGACGAGCAGGAAGATACCGTGCAACTGCGCATCAGCGTGCAGGACACCGGTATCGGCCTCTCCAGCCAGGACGTGCGTGCGCTGTTCCAAGCCTTCAGCCAGGCCGACAACTCGTTGTCGCGTCAACCCGGCGGCACGGGCCTGGGGCTGGTGATCTCCAAACGCTTGATCGAACAGATGGGCGGCGAAATCGGCGTCGACAGCACGCCGGGCGAAGGCTCGGAATTCTGGATCAGCCTGAACCTGCCCAAAACCCGCGATGACGTTGAAGACCTGCCCTGCGCGCCCCTGCTGGGCCACCGCGTGGCGGTGCTCGAAAACCACGAACTGGCGCGCCAGGCCCTGCAACACCAATTGGAAGATTGCGGCCTGGAGGTCACCCCGTTCAACACCCTGGAAAGTCTGACCAACGGCATTACCAGCGCCCATCAGACCGAGCAGGCTATCGACCTGGCCGTGCTCGGCGTGACCGCCAACGACATACCCCCCGAGCGCCTCAACCAGCACCTGTGGGACCTCGAACATCTGGGCTGCAAAGTGCTGGTGCTATGCCCGACCACCGAACAGATGCTGTTCAACCAGTCGGTGCCCAACCCCAATAGCCAATTGCAGGCCAAACCGGCATGCACCCGCAAACTGCGCCGGGCATTGTCCGACCTGATCAACCCGCGCCCTTCGCGCAGCGAGCCGGGCGAACCCCTGGCCAGCCGCGCGCCACGGGTGCTTTGCGTGGATGACAACCCGGCGAACCTGTTGCTGGTGCAAACTTTGCTGGAGGATATGGGTGCCAAGGTGCACGCAGTGGAAAGCGGTTACGCCGCCGTCGACGCGGTCAAGCAGGAGACTTACGATTTGGTGCTGATGGACGTGCAAATGCCGGGCATGGACGGTCGCCAGAGCACCGAAGCGATTCGTCAGTGGGAGAGCGAGCGTCATGGCTCGCCGCTGCCAGTGGTGGCGCTCACGGCCCATGCCATGGCCAACGAAAAACGCGCCTTGCTGCAAAGCGGCATGGACGATTACCTCACCAAACCCATCAGCGAACGGCAACTGGCCCAAGTAGTACTCAAATGGACGGGCCTGGCCCTGCGCAATCAGGCACCGGAACGCGCCACTGACGGCCTGGCTCCTGGCGTGCAACTGCCTGTGCTGGACCACGAGGAAGGCCTGCGTCTGGCCGCCGGTAAAACCGACCTGGCCGCCGACATGCTCGCCATGTTGCTGGCCTCCCTGGAAGCCGACCGCACCGCCATCAGCATCGCCCGCGAAGCCAATGACAACAATGCGCTGATCGAACGCGTCCACCGCCTGCACGGCGCTACGCGCTACTGTGGCGTTCCGCAACTGCGCGCCGCCTGCCAGCGCGCCGAAACCCTGCTCAAGCAGGACGATGCCAAGGCCCTGCACGCGCTGGACGAACTGGACATGGCCATTGCCCGCCTGGCCAGTGAAGCGCGAGTCAGTGCCTGATGCGTCCCTTTCCATTGATTTGAACTTGCAGGGAGCTTTGCCATGCGCATGATTCTGTTCAGCAGCCAAACCTACGACCGCGATAGCTTCCTCGGCGCCCCGCTGCCTGCAGGCCTGGAACTGCAGTTCCAGCCGGCGCGGCTGAATCTCGATACCGTGGCGCTGGCCGAGCACCACGAAGTGGTCTGCCCGTTCATCAACGACGACCTCAGCGCACCGGTGCTGGAATGCCTGGCCAAGGGCGGTACGCGCCTGATTGCGCTGCGTTCGGCCGGTTATAACCATGTCGACCTGGCCAGCGCCAAACGCCTGGGCCTGACCATCGTGCGCGTGCCCGCCTACTCGCCCCACGCCGTGGCCGAGCACGCCGTGGCGCTGATCCTGGCGCTCAATCGGCGTTTGCATCGTGCCTATAACCGCACCCGCGATGGCGATTTCAGCCTGCACGGCTTGACCGGATTCGACTTGGTGGGCAAGACCGTCGGCGTGGTCGGCACCGGGCAGATCGGCGCAACCTTCGCCAAGATCATGGCCGGATTCGGCTGCACGTTGTTGGCCTATGATCCCTTCCCCAATCCCGATGTGCAGGCGCTCGGCGCACGTTACGTGAGCCTGCCCGAGTTGCTCGCCCAAGCCCGGATCATCAGCCTGCATTGCCCGCTCACCGCCGACAGCAAGCACTTGATCAACGCCGCGTCCCTGGCGCAGATGCAGCCTGGTGCGATGCTGATCAACACCGGCCGTGGCGGCCTGGTGGACACGCCCGCATTGATTGAAGCCCTCAAGGACGGCCAACTCGGCTACCTGGGGCTGGACGTGTATGAAGAAGAGGCCCAGCTGTTTTTCGAAGACCGCTCTGACCTGCCCCTGCAGGACGACGTACTCGCGCGCCTGCTGACCTTTCCCAACGTGATCATCACCGCCCACCAGGCGTTCCTGACCCACGAGGCCCTGGCGGCAATCGCCACCACTACGCTGGACAATATCGCCGCTTGGGCCGACGGTCGCGTGCAAAACCAGGTGGCAGGTTGATCAGCGGTCACATACCGCGCTCATGATAGGCCGGCACCCGTGATAGGATGCCGCGCCTATTTGGAGGATCCATGGCCGAACACGATTTCCGCTTCAGCTTGCTGAGCCCGCAACACACCCTGATCGAATGCCGCGCCCTGGTGCCGGGCCGTTACCAAGTCACCGGCAACGGTGGTTCGATCAAGCATGGCGACGTCCTGATCGTCACCCTGCGTGGCAGTAAAACTTTGTCGATGCGCCTTACCGTCGAAGGCGATGCGCGCTACTCCATCCGCCCGGCCGGCCAATGGGTCGCCATGGCCCAGGGGCCGAAATTCGGCGAACTGGAAATTCACACCTGGAAGGTCAACTGCGACAGCTGCGACGCCGTGCTGGAGTTTGAGTTCGCCGTGGAAACCAAGCTGACCAAAGAGCCGCTGCAACCGGCCGCCAATGCACGCATTGCCGAGTTGGGCTGGGCCAGTGAAGGCGACAAGCACCGCTGCCCGAGCTGCCAGAAGGCCACCCAATGAAAGGCCTGGTGTTGCTCGCCGCACTCGGCGCCGGCTTGGCCGGCTGCGCGGGAGATGCGGTCAAACTCCAGCAGGACCACAGCTACGTGGTGGAATGGATCGGTGAGCGGCCCTTGATGGATTACGCGCACCTGACCGTCACCCTCGGCAATGACGGACGTGCCTACGGCAATGGTGGCTGCAACCACTGGTTCGCGCCCTACACCCTGGATGGCGACAAACTCAGCTTCGGCAAGATCGGCAGCACCCGCAAGCTCTGCGCCGAAGCCTTGATGGAGCAGGAGCACCGCTTCTTCCAGGCCCTGCAAGACGTGCAGCGCTGGGACATCTCGCCCATCGAGCAGACCCGTTTCTGGCCGGCCGAAGGCAAGCCGATCCGCCTGTGGCTCGAAGAAGGCTGATCCGGGTTCTGACCCGATGGACATTTAAAGGTGGGAGGAAAGCCCTCCCACCGTTGCTTTGAGATGTCGCTTTAACCGCGCAACGCCTTGAGCTTGGCCAGCACCCCCTCGGCCGTCTGCTCGCCCATCAACTGCTCGCGCACCTTACCCTTGTCATCGATGATGTAAGTCACCGGCAGCGCTTCGCTGCGCGGGATCTCGAAGATGCCATCCGGGTTCTGCGCCAGCACTGTGAACTTGATCCCAAGTTTCTCGCTGGCGGCCTTGAGTTCTTCGCCCTGCACATTGTCGAAGTTGACCCCGAACACCCCGATATTCTGGCCTTTGAGCTGCTCGGCCAACGCGTTGAGTTCAGGGATTTCCGTGCGGCACGGGCCACACCATTCCGCCCAGTAGTTGATCACCACCCACTGTTTGTCCAAACGCTCGGCCGCGACTTTCTGGCCGTATTGGTCAATGCCATAGTCATTCCCGCAGCCGCTGAGCAGCAGGGTTGTGATGATCGCCAATGCACCGATCAGTCGACGTGTCATGGGGTAATCCTTCGTGAAAATAGACGTTGGCTGCGACCGGATGCCTCTTACGGTTTAAGGACCGGGCGCCGCGCAGGTAGAATACCCGCCACCTCCTGCAAGATGCGACCCGCACATGACCGATCTGACGCTTTATCACAACCCGCGCTGCTCGAAATCCCGCGGTGCTCTCGAACTGTTGGAAGCCCGCGGCCTCGCCCCGACCGTGGTGCGCTACCTGGAAACCCCACTCAACGCCGCGCAAATCCAGGCCCTGCTGGGCAAACTCGGCCTGTCTGCGCGCCAACTGCTGCGCACCGGCGAAGACGAATACAAAAGCCTCAACCTTTCTGACCCCAACCTCAGTGAAAGCCAGTTGATCGACGCCATTGCCGCTCATCCCAAGCTGATGGAGCGCCCGATCCTGGAAACCGCCGACAAGGCCGTCATCGGCCGTCCTCCGGAAAACGTATTGGAGATCCTGCCGTGACTGCGCCTTATGTGCTGGTGCTGTATTACAGCCGTAACGGCTCGGTCAGTGAAATGGCCCGGCATATTGCCCGGGGCATCGAACTGGGCGGCATGGAAGCGCGCCTGCGCACGGTGCCGGCGGTGTCCACTGAGTGCGAAGCGGTGGCGCCGAGTATTCCGGACGAAGGCGCGTTGTATGCCAGCCTCGATGACTTGAAAAACTGCTCGGGCCTGGCCCTCGGCAGCCCGACGCGTTTCGGCAACATGGCCGCGCCGCTCAAGTACTTCCTCGACGGTACCAGCAACCTGTGGCTCACCGGCGCCCTGGTCGGCAAACCGGCCGGGGTGTTCACCTCCACCGCCAGCCTGCATGGCGGCCAGGAAACCACACTGATGTCGATGCTGCTGCCGCTGCTGCATCACGGCATGCTGATCACCGGCCTGCCCTACAGCGAACAGGCCCTGCTCGACACCCAGGGCGGCGGCACGCCGTACGGCGCCAGCCACCATGCCGGGCCGGACGGCAAACGCCTGCTCGACCCACATGAAATGACCCTATGCAAAGCCCTCGGCCTACGCCTGGCCAACACCGCCACGTTGCTGGAGAACGGCCGTGGCCAAAAAGCCTAAAGTACTGCCCCCACAAGCGTGGTTGGAGCCGCGGGTCAAGGTGGCACGCGCATTGAGCCTGCTGGCGTTTTTTGCGTTGGTGGGGTTGTTGTGCGGGTATTACCTGTTCGTTGCCGACCTGCACGGCGCACGCCCTTGGGTGATCCTGCTGATCGAGTTGGTGCCGTTGCTGATTCTGGCACCGGGCATGCTGCTCGGCAGCGCGCGCGGGCATTCGTGGATGTGCTTTGCGGTGAACCTGTATTTCATCAAGGGCGCGCTGGCGGCGTACGACCCGAACCGGCAGTGGTTCGGCGTGCTGGAAATGCTGGCAAGCCTGGCGGTGTTCTGTACCGCGCTGCTGTACGTGCGCTGGCGCCATCAGTTGAACCGACGCCTGGCCGCGTAATCCACCGTGGCGAGGTGACTCGCCACGAAAGTTGCGCTTACCGCGCGTGTCAGTGGTTGACGGTGTACGCCAGCATCATCGACAACTGGCACATCGGCCGACCACTCTCGGCATGCCACTGGTTGAACGCGCCCTGCACCGTCGCCAGATCGCGCAGGCTGGTGGGGGCCTTGTCGACGATTTTCTGCGCATTCAACGCCGCGACTACGTCGTCGCTGGGCACAAAGGTGTCCTTGCCGACCATGCGCAGAAAGCGCGGGGCCGATAGCCCACCCAACTGGTGGCCGTGCTTGCTCAAGTATTTCCACAGCCCAACGATGTCGGTCACTGGCCAATCGGCGATGAACGCGCCGAAGCTGCCTTTTTCCTGAGTGATATCCAGGATCATCTGCGCATTACGCGGCACGCTCTTGAGCTTGCCCAGGTGACGAATGATGCGGGTGTCCTGCATCAGGCGCTCCAGGTGCTCGGCGCCCATCAACACGACTTTTTCCGGATCGAAGCCAAAGAACACCTGCTCGAAGGCCGGCCACTTGGCATCTACCACGCTGTGCTTGAGCCCGGCCCGGAACACCCGCAGCGCCAGGGTCGACAGGTAGCGATCATCACTGATCTTGCGTAATTGCGCCGGGGTCTTGGGAGCCGGCAGATGGGCTTCCAGTTTGGCCGCCGAGCCGAAGCGGTTCAGACAATATTCGTGCAGCCACTTGTAATCGCGCATGCCCTCTCCTGGCAGTGGAATTGAAAACGGCGCCCGCAAGCGCCGTGTGTCAGAGCCTTGAAACGGCTCAGAGGTTCACCACATTAACGAAGCGCGACGCGGCGGTCTCGTCGATCTTCAGGCTGGTGAAGTCGAACAGGTTACGATCGGCCAACTGCGACGGGATCACATTCTGCAGGCTGCGGAAAATGCTTTCGGTACGTCCCGGGGTCTTGCGCTCCCAGTCCTGCAGCATCTCCTTGACCACCTGGCGTTGCAGGTTTTCCTGGGAGCCACAGAGGTTGCACGGGATGATCGGGAATTGCTTGAAGTCGGAATAGGCCTGGATGTCTTTCTCATTGCAGTAGGCCAACGGACGAATCACCACGTTGCGCCCGTCATCGGCGCGCAGCTTGGGCGGCATGGCCTTGAGCGAACCATTGAAGAACATATTGAGGAAAAACGTCTCGACGATATCGTCGCGGTGATGCCCCAAGGCCATTTTGGTCGCGCCGATCTCATCGGCGAAGGTGTAGAGCGTGCCACGGCGCAGGCGCGAGCACAGCGAGCAGGTGGTTTTGCCTTCCGGGATCAGTTCCTTGACCACCGAGTAGGTGTCTTTTTCGACGATGTGATACTCGATGCCCAACTCTTTCAGGTAGGCCGGCAGCACATGCTCGGGGAAGCCCGGTTGTTTCTGGTCCATGTTGACGGCAACGATCTCGAACTTGATCGGCGCGACCTTTTGCAGGTGCAGCAGCACGTCAAGCATGGTGTAGCTGTCTTTGCCGCCGGAGAGGCAGACCATCACCTTGTCGCCGTCCTCGATCATGTTGAAATCGGCGACCGCTTCACCGGCCAGGCGACGCAGGCGTTTTTGCAGTTTGTTCTGGTTGACCGTAAGAGTGCCCATGGCGCTTGGATCCGCTTGAGGTGTGTGACGAAAAGCGCAGCATTTTACCGGTATGCGCCAGCGAGTCCAATGCGCGCTTATATTGCTCTTTCTACAGAGCCTGCGGCGATTAAGCCCAGTGTTTACAGTGCAATATGCTCTAAAGGCCTTACAGTTTTTCCGGTCATCCATTCCTATACTGCGACATAAGGTCGCGCACAAGCTATCCAGACCTTTCAGGCCAACTGGCCCGTGGGCGCTCCGTTGGGGGGCGATAGTAATAACGACAGGAGTGACTGGCATGATCCATCACGTCGTGGGGCTGTTTACCCATCCCGACCAGGAATGGCGGGAAATCCGTGGCGATAAAGAAGAAAGCATCGGCCACATGTACCTCACTCACACGCTGATCCTGGCGGCCATCCCCGCCCTATCGGCTTTTATCGGCACCACCCAGGTCGGCTGGGTCATCGGCAATCGCGCACCCGTTATGCTGACCCAGGAAAGCGCATTGTGGATGACCATCATGTCCTACGCGGCCATGCTCGCCGGCGTGGCGGTGATGGGCGCCTTTATCCACTGGATGGCGCGCACCTATGACGCCAACCCCAGCATGGCGCGCTGTGTGGCCTTCGCCACTTATACCGCGACGCCGTTGTTTATCGGCGGGCTGGCGGCCTTGTACCCGCATATGTGGCTGGGCATGGTCGTGGGGACGGCGGCGATCTGCTACACGGTGTACCTGTTGTATGTCGGCGTGCCGACCTTTATGAGCATCGATCCGGATGAAGGCTTCCTGTTTTCCAGCTCCATACTGGCCGTGGGGCTGGTGGTGCTGGTGGCGATCATGGCGTTTACCGTGATTGTCTGGGGCCTGGGCGTTGGGCCGATCTACACCAACTGACGCACACCACCGCGCAGGCAGGGCCACCGCAAGGTGGCCTTGTGCGTCTGGCATGACCATTCGGCGCCTGACAGATTCGGAAACACCTGGTTTTACGGCATACTGGGCGTCTCTGGAGATAGATACAGCATGCCCGAGCAACTCAATACCCGCGTCGAAGAGTGTTTCCAGCTAGCCGAGTCCTTTTTCAAACGAAGCTTCAAGCGTCCCCAAGTCAGCCTTAAGCTGCGCGGTCAAAAGGCCGGCGTCGCGCATTTGCACGAGAACCTGCTGCGCTTCAACCCCCAGCTTTACCAGGAAAACAGCCAACACTTCCTCAAGCAGACCGTGGCCCATGAAGTGGCCCACCTGATCGCCCACCAACTATTCGGCGAGCGCATCCAGCCCCATGGCGAAGAATGGCAATTGATCATGCGCGGCGTGTACGAACTGCCGCCGGACCGCTGCCATACCTACGCGGTGAAGCGGCGCCAGGTGACCCGCTACATCTACCGTTGCCCGTGTGCCGACAGCGATTTTCCATTTTCCTCACAGCGTCACGGCCTGGTGCGTCAGGGGCGCAGGTATTTATGCCGGCGGTGTCGGCAGACACTGGTGTTTACCGGAGAGACTCGCGTGGAGTGATGGGGTCGGTGCTCATCGGGCGCTATCGAGGCAAGCGCCCATTTAGAGCCGAGCAACCGATTAAAATGTGGCAAGGGGCTTGCCCTACTAGCCCTAGGTATCACCAGTATTAACTGAAAGAACCGGCTCAAAAGATGGGAGGGGGCTTGCCCTCGATAGCAATGGGTCTGTCAGCCTATCTGCCACTGCCCCACCGCCATCGGGGGCAAGCCCCCTCCCACCTTTGATAGTCGATGTTTTCACTGAAGATAGGTGCATACCCATGCACCGATAGCAGTGGGTCTGTCAGCCTATCTGCCACTGGCCCACCGCCATCGGGGGCAAGCCCCCTCCCACCTTGATAGTCGATATTTTCACTGAAGATAGGTGCATACCCATGCACCGATAGCAGTGGGTCATTCAACCGACCACCTTGCTGCGCCGCAATTCGGCTATCCGCTGAGCACTGAAACCCAGCTTCGCCAACACTTCATCGCTGTGTGCGCCCACGGCTACGCCAATGTGTCGAGGCGCCGGCAACCCTTCTGAAAACTTCAGCGGGCAGGCAATCTGCGCCTGGCTTGAGCCATCGCCTCTGGGTACTTGGCTGACCAACGCCCGCGCCTTTAGCTGCGGATGAGCCACGGCTTCACTGAGCGTCAGCACAGGCTCCACGCACGCATCCAGCCCGGCAAACAATTCACATAGCTCATCGAAACTGCGCTTCTCGAATTCCACCTGCAACGCCTGTTTAAGAACCCGTTGCTGCTCGGGCTTGAGGTTGTGCGCCGCCAACTCGGGCCGGCCCAAGGCTGCGCACAGAGCCTGCATGAAAGCAGGCTCCAGGCTACCCACTGACATCCAGCGCCCGTCCCGCGTGCGGTAGTAATCGTAGAAACTGCCGCCATTGAGCACCTGGCTTTCCCATTCCGGCTCCACACCGCACGCCAGATACCCCGCGCCAGCCATGGCATTGAGGCTGAACGAGCAGTCCGTCATGCTCACATCCAGGTATTGCCCCACCCCACTCTGCTGCCGCGCGATCACCGCCGCCAGCAAACCGACCACTGCGTGCAGAGAACCGCCGCCCACATCCGCAACTTGCACGCCCAGAGGTAACGGCCCGCTGTCCTGACGCCCGGTGTAACTGGCCACGCCGGCCAGTGCCAGGTAATTGATATCGTGGCCGGCGCGGTCCTTGTAGGGGCCGGTCTGGCCGTAACCGGTGATCGACACGTAGATCAATCGCGGGTTGATCGCCTTCAATGCCTCATACCCCAGCCCCAGGCGCTCCATCACGCCGGGGCGGAACTGTTCGAGCACAATGTCGTAATCCGCCACCAGCGTGCGCACGATCTCCAGCGCCTCGGCCTGCTTGAGGTCCAGCGCCAGGCTGCGTTTATTGCGATTGAGGTACGCGTGGCTCGCTGAAGTGCCCCGGTCATGGGGCGGCAGCACGCGCAACAGGTCCGGACGCGTGGGCGACTCGATGCGTAGCACTTCGGCGCCCATGTCCGCCAACATCAATGAAGCAAACGGACCGGGCAGCAAGGTGGAAAAATCCAGCACTTTAAGGGACGCCAAGGGACCGGACATAGGGACTCCTGTAGGGTTGCGAGTTCCCACAGCCTAGGCAGCCTGGCGCCTATCGGCAATCGTCAGAACGGTCAGCGACACTGACCGTTTTGATCACGGCGGGCTTTTTCGCGCAGTCGGCTTTATCATTGCCCCACGTTTGCTTGCCGAGTGTTCCATGAAGTTTGCGATTGCCTTGTTTTCCGCCGCCCATGCGCCTTCTTCGCGCCGTGCCCTGCTGTTTGCCCAGGCCGCGCTCGCCGGCGGGCATGAGATTGTGCGGCTGTTTTTCTATCAGGACGGCGTTTACAGCGCGGCCAATAGCATTGTCGCCCCCCAGGATGAGCAGGACATCGCGCGCCAGTGGCGTGAGTTTGTCAGCCAGCATCAGCTCGATGGCGTGGTGTGCATCGCCGCTGCCCTGCGCCGAGGCGTGCTCAATGCCGAAGAGGCCACGCGCTATCAACGCAGCGCGGTGAACCTGGAGGCCCCCTGGGCACTCTCGGGCCTTGGCCAACTGCACGACGCTGCCCAGGCCGCCGACCGCCTGATCTGCTTTGGAGGGCCGTGACATGTCCAAATCCCTATTGGTGATCAGCCGCCAGGCGCCCTGGTCTGGGCCCAGCGCGCGGGAAGCGCTGGACATCGTACTGGCCGGCGGAGCCTTCGATTTGCCGATCGGCCTGCTGTTTATGGACGACGGCGTGTTTCAACTGGCGCCCGGCCAGGACGCCAAAGCCGTTCAGCAAAAAGACCTCAGTGCCAACCTGCAGGCCCTCGGGCTGTTTGGCATCGACGACGTGTTTGCCTGTAGCCACAGCCTCACAGAACGCGGGCTCACCCCACCCGCCAGCGCGCAGCCTATGGACAGCGCTGCGATTTCTCAATTGATTGACCGTTACGACCAGGTGATAACCCTCTGATGTCGACTCTCCATGTGGTTTCCCACTCGCCCTTTACCGATGGTCGCCTGGCCAGTTGCCTACGGGTATGCGGCGCCAAGGACGCAATCCTGCTGTGCGGTGACGGCGCCTACGCCCTGCACAACCCGGCGCTGCACAGTCAAGGTGTGAAAGTCTTTGTGCTGGCCGAAGACAGCCAGGCGCGCAACCTGCCAGTGCCGGACTGGGCCAGCAGCGTGGATTATTCGGGGTTCGTGCAGTTGTCGATCGATTACGACAAGGTCAATACCTGGCTATGAATACGCTCACGGTCGGTTCGCGCAGCCTGGAACTGGACAAGGACGGCTACCTGGTCGACCTGAATGACTGGTCCGTCGAAGTCGCCAACGCCCTGGCCGCCGCCGAGGCCTTGGAACTGACGCCGGACCACTGGCAGATCCTCAACCTGCTGCGCGAGTTCTACGCCCAATTCCAACTGTCCCCGGCCACGCGCCCGCTGATCAAATACACCGCCTTGAAGCTGGGCCCCGAAAAGGGCAACAGCCTGCACCTCAACAAACTGTTCAACGGCACTCCCGCCAAACTCGCCGCCAAGCTGGCGGGCCTGCCCAGGCCGACGAATTGCTTATGACCGACTTTGCCCCGCTGACCCTGCAAACCCCTGCCGAGCACCCCTTTGCGCAGTTCGTACGCATCCTGGGCAAAGGCAAGCGCGGTGCGCGCAACCTCACCCGTGAAGAAGCCCGCGAGGCGATGGGCATGTTGCTCGACGAAAAAGTCGAGGACACCCAACTCGGCGCGTTTCTGATGCTGCTGCGGCATAAGGAGGAAAGCCCGGAAGAGCTCGCCGGCTTTACCGAGGCGGTACGCGAGCGTCTCAACGCCCCGGCGCTGAACGTCGATATCGACTGGCCCAGCTATGCCGGTAAAAAGCGCCACCTCCCGTGGTTCCTGCTGGCCGCCAAGTGCCTGGCACAAAACGGCGTGCGTATCCTGATGCACGGCGGCGGCGCCCACACCGCCGGGCGCCTGTACACCGAGCAATTACTGCACGGCTTGCAGATTCCGCTGTGCCGCGACTGGCAGCAGGTGGAGGCCGCGTTTGACCAAGGCAACCTGGCGTTTATTCCGCTGGGCGATTGGGCGCCGCAGCTGCAGCGCATGATCGACCTGCGCAACACCCTGGGCCTGCGCTCGCCGATCCACTCCCTGGCGCGCCTGCTCAACCCACTGAACGCTCGGTGCGGCCTGCAAAGCATTTTCCACCCCGGTTACCAAGGCGTGCACCGCGATGCCAGCGGCCTGCTCGGCGACACGGTGATCGTAGTCAAGGGCGATGGCGGCGAGATCGAAATCAACCCCGATACCCTCAGCCATCTCTACGGCACCACCGGCGGCCAGAGCTGGGATGAAGAATGGCCCGCGCTGTCCGTACAACGCCACGTCAAGCCGGCAACCCTGGAGCCTGAACACCTCAAAGCCGTATGGCGCGGCGATGTCGAGGCCAGCTATCCGCAACTGGCGCTGATCGCCACCATGGCACTGGCGCTGCGCGGCCTTGGGCACCCCCGCGATCAGGCGTTTGCGATGGCGGAGGATTACTGGCAAACGCGGGATAGATCGATTTAATCGATAAGTGACCCGCAGTCTTTGCGCTTTTAAATCGAACCCTGATCTTTAGACTGGGCTCCAACGCTTATTAGTCGAGGAGCCAGTCATGGGTTTGCTGATCGAAGGACACTGGAAAGACCAGTGGTACGAAAGTAGCGCGGATGGCGCTTTCCAGCGCGAACAGGCGCAACGCCGTAACTGGGTCACCGCTGACGGCGAGCCTGGCCCCAGTGGCGAGGGCGGCTTCAAGGCCGAAGCCGGGCGCTATCACCTCTACGTTTCCCTGGCCTGCCCATGGGCACATCGCACGTTGATCCTGCGCAAGCTCAAGGGCCTGGAAAGCCTGATCGACGTGTCGGTGGTCAGCTGGCTGATGCTGGAAAACGGCTGGACCTTCGATAAGGCCACAGGCTCAACTGGTGATCGACTCGACGACTTTGCCTACATGCACCAACGCTACACCGCCGACACCGCCGACTACACTGGACGCGTTACCGTACCGGTGCTGTGGGACAAGCAACGCCAGCGCATCGTCAGCAACGAATCGGCGGAGATCATCCGCATGTTCAACAGCGCGTTCAACGGGCTGACTGGCAACGCCCTGGACTTCTACCCCGAGCCGTTGCGCCCGACCATTGACGCACTGAATGCGCGGATCTACCCAGCGGTCAACAACGGCGTGTATCGCGCGGGCTTCGCCACCTCGCAGCAAGCCTATGGAAGTGCTTTCGACGATGTATTTGCCGAGCTGGATCACTTGGAACAGCACCTGGGCGAGCATCGCTACCTGGCCGGGGAATACCTGACCGAAGCGGATGTGCGGCTGTTCACTACGCTGATTCGTTTTGATGCGGTGTATTACAGCCACTTCAAATGCAATCTGCGGCGCATTGCCGATTACGCGAACCTGTCCAATTGGCTGAGGGAAATGTATCAGTGGCCTGGCGTGGCCGAGACGGTGGATTTCGAACACATCAAAGGGCACTACTACGCCAGCCACCGCACCATCAACCCCACGGGGATTGTGCCGAAAGGACCATTGCAGACGTTCGATACCGTGCACGATCGGCAGCGGTTGAGCGGAAAAGGAGTGTGGAGCTGATCCAACAGCCTGGCTGACTGCCAGGCCGCATCGGGGGCAAGCCCCCTTCCAAAGGGTGGTGGCGCTTTAGTTTCAGACTTGAGACTGGGCGCCTTCGAACCACTTCAATTTCTCCCGCAATAACACCACTTCACCGACAATCACCAGGGTTGGGGCATGCACTTCATGCTCGGCCACCATGCGCGGCAAATCCGCCAGGGTGCCGGTGAACACGCGCTGGTTGGACGTGGTGCCCTGCTGGATCAGCGCGGCCGGGGTATCCGGGGCGCGACCATGCTGAATCAGCTGTTCGCAGATGATCGGCAAGCCAATCAAGCCCATATAGAACACCAGGGTCTGCGAAGGCCCGACCAGGTCTTGCCAGGGCAGGTCGGAGGTGCCGTCTTTCAAATGCCCTGTGATAAAACGCACGGACTGCGCATAGTCACGATGGGTCAACGGGATACCGGCATACGCCGCACACCCGCTGGCTGCGGTAATACCCGGCACGACCTGGAACGGAATGCCATGGGCGGCCAGTTCCTCGATTTCTTCGCCCCCACGACCAAAGATGAACGGATCGCCACCTTTAAGGCGCAGCACGCGCTTACCCTGCTTGGCCAGGTTCACCAGTTGCTGGTTGATCTGGTCCTGGGGCACCGCATGTTCAGCGCGACGCTTGCCGACATACACACGCTCCGCATCGCGGCGGCATAACTCCAGGATCGCCGGAGCGACCAGACGGTCATACAGCACCACGTCGGCCTGCTGCATCAGGCGCAGCGCGCGGAATGTGAGCAAATCGGGGTCACCCGGACCGGCACCCACCAGGTAAACCTCACCCGGCGCATGAGGCGGCGCTCCGTTGACCTTCGCCACCAACAGGCGCTCGGCCTCATCGCCTTGCCCGGCCAGTTGACGGTCAGCAATCGGGCCTTGAAATACCTCTTCCCAGAATGCGCGACGTTGCTGCACATCCGGATACAGACTTTTGACCTGGGCCCTGAACCGCGCGGCCAACCCGGCCAACTGGCCATAGGTAGACGGAATCCAGGTTTCCAGCTTGGCCCGGATCAAGCGCGCCAGCACCGGCGCGTCGCCGCCGCTGGACACCGCGATCACCAGCGGCGAACGATCGACGATGGCAGGGAAAATCACGCTGCATAAGGCCGGCGCATCCACCACGTTGACCGGCACGCACCGACGCTTGGCATCGCTGGACACCTGCGCATTCAGCGGCTCATCGTCCGTCGCGGCGATGATCAGGGTGCAGCCGTCCAGGTCCGCCTCCTGATAACCGCGCAAAATCAGCTCCCCGCCGCTGCCCCGTACCAACTCACGCAACTGGTCTTCGATCTGAGGCGCAACCACTCGCAGCACGGCACCGGCGTCCGCCAGCAACCGGGATTTGCGCAAGGCAATCTCCCCGCCCCCGACCACCAGCACGCGGCTGCCGCGCAGGTTATGAAACAGCGGCAGAAATTCCATTTAGCGGATGACCTCAACGCCCGCCATGTATGGCTTGAGCACCTCTGGTACACGGATCGAACCGTCGGCTTGCTGGTAGTTTTCTAGTACCGCCACCAGCGTACGGCCTACGGCCAGGCCCGAACCGTTGAGGGTGTGCACCAGTTCCGGCTTGCCGGTCTCCGGGTTACGGAAACGCGCCTGCATGCGACGGGCCTGGAAATCACCGCAGTTGGAGCACGAGGAAATCTCGCGGTACTTGTCCTGGCTGGGCACCCACACTTCGAGGTCGTAGGTTTTTACCGCGCTGAAGCCCATGTCGCCAGTGCAGAGCGCCAATACGCGATACGGCAGCTCCAGCAGTTGCAGGACGCGCTCGGCGTTGGCGGTCAGGCCTTCCAGGGCTTCCATCGACGTGGACGGCTCGACAACCTGCACCATCTCGACTTTGTCGAACTGGTGCTGGCGGATCATGCCGCGGGTGTCGCGCCCCGATGCGCCGGCTTCGCTACGGAAGCACGGCGTGTGGGCGACGAACTTGATCGGCAGTTGCTTGGCGTCGAGAATCTCGCCGGCGACGATATTGGTCAGCGACACTTCAGCGGTCGGAATCAGATAGAAATCGGCCTCGCCGTCGCGGCTGATCTTGAACAGCTCTTCCTCGAACTTCGGCAGCTGGCCGGTGCCCTGCAGCGCTGGCGCCTGAACCAGGTAAGGCGTGTAGGCTTCTTCGTAGCCGTGCTCACCGGTGTGCAGGTTGATCATGAACTGCGCCAGGGCGCGATGCAGGCGCGCGATCGGCCCGCGCAGCAAGGCAAAGCGTGCGCCGGACAGCTTGGCGGCGGTCTCGAAATCCAGGCCACCGCTCAATTCGCCCAGGGCGACGTGGTCTTTGATCGGGAAATCAAAGGCTTTCGGCGTGCCCCAGCGGCGCACTTCGACGTTGCCGTCTTCGTCTTCGCCGACCGGTACGGAGGCGTCCGGCAGGTTGGGGATGCCCAGCAGGATCTGATCCAGCTCGGACTGGATCTTGTCCAGCTCGGCCTTGCCGTCGGACAGCTCGGTGCCCATGCGCTCGACGTCCGCCATCAGCGGCGCGATGTCTTCACCGCGCTGCTTGGCCTGACCGATGGATTTGGAACGCGCATTCCGCTCAGCCTGCAGTGCTTCGGTGCGGGTCTGGACGGTCTTGCGCTGTTCTTCCAGCGCTTCGATGCGCGCGACATCCAGGGCAAAGCCACGGGAAGCCAGGCGGTCCGCTACGTCCTGAAGGTTGCTACGTAACAGTTTGGAATCGAGCATGTCGGTCTCTCGTTTATCAAAGTTTGGTCAGGGACAGGCCAGCCCAGGTGGCGAGCAGCCCGCCGAACACGCTGATACCCAGGTACCCGAAGGCGACAAGGGCCTGCCCGCTTTCCAGCAAGCGCAGCGTATCCAGTGAAAAGGATGAAAAGGTCGTCAGACCGCCTACAAAGCCGACAATCAAGCCAGCACGAATCTCAATCGGCACTTCCGGGCGCAACAGGAACCAGCCGTACAACAGCCCGATAATCAAACAGCCCACCAGGTTGACCGCCAAGGTCGCCGCATAAAAATGCTTCGGCCAGTTGGCGCTGACCCAGGTGCCGGTGGCGAAACGCAATAATGTACCAGCGATGCCGGCCATGGACACGGCAAGAATTGTCTTGAGCACTACTTTCTCCGCTGTTTGGGGCTGAGGCGATCGAGTTGCGCGAGGTGGTTGAGCTTTTCGCCGATCTTCAGCTCCAGGCCGCGCGGCACTGGCTGGTAGAACGGCTGAGGCTCCAGGGCGTCGGGAAAGTAGTCTTCGCCGGCAGCGTAGGCGTCCGGCTCATCGTGGGCATAACGGTATTCGTCACCGTAGCCCAGTTGTTTCATCAGCTTGCTCGGCGCATTGCGCAGGTGCAGCGGCACTTCCAGCGAGCCGTACTCGGCGGCCGCGCGCAGGGCGGACTTGAAGCCCATATACACCGCATTGCTTTTTGGCGCGCAGGCCAGGTAGGTGATGGCCTGGGCCACCGCCAACTCGCCTTCCGGGCTGCCGAGGCGCTCCTGCACATCCCAGGCCGCCAGGCACAGGCTCAAAGCCCGCGGGTCGGCGTTGCCGATGTCTTCGCTGGCCATGCGTACCACGCGGCGGGCCAGGTACAGGGGGTCGCAGCCACCGTCGATCATGCGCGCGAACCAATACAACGCACCGTCCGGGTTGGAGCCGCGCACGGATTTGTGCAACGCCGAAATCTGGTCGTAAAACGCTTCGCCGCCCTTGTCGAAACGCCGGCGTGTGTCACCGAGCAGGCTTTGCAACAAGTCGACACCGATTTCGCTGCCGTCTTCGGCCAGGTCCGAGGCGTTTTCCAGCAGATTGAGAAAGCGGCGGCCGTCGCCGTCTGCGGCCGTGAGCAAAATCTTGAAGGCTTCGTCGCCAACGCTCAGCCGACGCTTGCCCAGCCCCTTGTCCTCGCTCAAGGCGCGATGCAGTAGCTTTTGCATCGCTGCTTCATCGAGGCTTTTGAGCACGTAGACTCGCGCCCGCGACAGCAACGCGTTGTTAAGCTCAAATGAGGGGTTTTCGGTGGTGGCACCGATAAAAATCAGCGTGCCGTCTTCGACATACGGCAAAAACGCATCTTGCTGCGACTTGTTGAAGCGGTGCACTTCATCGACGAACAAAATGGTGCGTTTGCCATACTGACCGGCCTGCTGCTTGGCCACTTCAACGGCCTGGCGGATCTCCTTGACCCCAGCGAGCACCGCCGAGACCGTTTCGAAATGCGCATCCGAGACCTTCGCCAACAGGCGAGCCAGGGTGGTCTTGCCCACGCCTGGCGGCCCCCAGAAGATCATCGAGTGCAGCGCCCCCTGCTCCAGGGCTTCGCGCAGGGGCTTGCCGCGAGCGAGCAGGTGTTCTTGACCGACGTACTCATCCAGGTTGGTCGAACGCAAGCGCGCGGCCAGGGGCTGGGCAATCGGGTCACTTCGAAACAAATCCATGGGCAGCGTTTGAAACCTCGGGGCAGATTATTCCTGAATCACGTCGGCACCCTTGGGGATGTCGAACTTGAACTTGGACGCCGGCACCGGCTCGTTGGCCTTGACCCCGGAGAACAGGATATCGGTGCGCTGGCCGACGCTGTCGATCAGGCGCATGTTATTGATCACGCCATTGCCGAACGACAAGGACAGTGTGTCAAACAGCGTGTCCTTGGACTTAGGCTTGAGGGTGAACTCGATCACGTTGCTGGTTTGCTTGGAGGTGATGTCGAAGCTGTCGCTGATTTTCGACACATCGCCCGACAACAGCAGTGCTGGAGTCTGGTTCAGGCGCGGGTCGAGCTTCTTGATGGTCGCTTGCTCCAAGTCCGGGTCCCACAACGTGACTTTCTGGCCATCGGACACGATGGTCTGCTCGGCCTTGCCCTCGGTGTGCCAGTAGAACAGCCCTGGGCGCTGCACTGCCATTTCCCCTGCGGTTTCCTGCAGATGAGTGCCGCCGGCATCCAGGGTCAGCTGCGAAAAGCGCGCGGTCAGGGTCTTGGATTTGTCCAGCAGGTTGGTCAGGCTTTTGACGGAGGCCGGGTCGGCGTGGGCCGAAACAGCGGTCAGGGCCAGGGCCGGCAACAACAGCATGCGGATAAGACGCATGGAAATCCTCATTGAGTAAGCAGGGCACGCCGCATGCTGCCATGCGGCGCGAGGTCAGTCGCGCATTTGCCCGGGGGCAATGACTTCGCGCGAGCCGTTGGTGTTCATTGCGGTCACCACGCCGGCCATTTCCATGGCTTCGATCATGCGGGCGGCACGGTTGTAGCCGATCTTCAGCTTACGCTGCACCGCGGAGATCGAGGCACGACGGCTCTCCAGCACAAAGGCCACGGCTTCGTCGTACAGCGCATCGGTTTCGGCATCGTCGTCACCACCCCCGCCGCCGTTCTCGAAGCCGCTGCCGGCCTCTTCCACGCCGTTGAGGATGTCGTCGTTGTACTCGGGGGCGCCACGCAGCTTCCAGGCTTCCACCACGCGGTGAACTTCATCATCGGAAACGAACGCACCGTGAACACGGATCGGCAGGCTGGTGCCCGGCGGCATGTAGAGCATGTCACCGTGGCCCAGCAGCTGTTCGGCGCCACCCTGGTCGATGATGGTCCGCGAGTCGATCTTGCTCGACACCTGGAACGCCATGCGGGTCGGGATGTTGGCCTTGATCAGACCGGTGATCACGTCCACCGACGGACGCTGGGTCGCGAGGATCAGGTGAATACCGGCCGCACGAGCTTTCTGGGCGATACGCGCGATCAGTTCTTCGACCTTCTTGCCGACGATCATCATCATGTCGGCGAATTCGTCCACCACTACGACAATGGTCGGCAGCTTGGTCAGTATCGGCGCTTCGTCGTGGATGTTCTCGCGTTTGTACAGCGGGTCCGGAATGGTCTCGCCGCGCTCCTGGGCCTCCTTGATCTTGGCATTGAAGCCCGAAAGATTGCGCACGCCCATCTTCGCCATCAATTTGTAGCGGCGCTCCATCTCGGCCACGCTCCAGCGCAGGGCGTTGGCGGCGTCCTTCATGTCGGTGACCACAGGACACAACAGGTGCGGAATGCCTTCGTAGATCGACAGTTCGAGCATCTTCGGGTCGATCATGATCAGCTTGGCGTCTTCCGGGCCGGACTTGAACAGAATCGATAGGATCATGGCGTTCACGCCCACCGACTTACCGGAACCGGTGGTACCGGCCACCAGCAAGTGGGGCATCTTCGCCAGGTCGGTAATCACCGGCTTGCCGCCGATGTCATGGCCAAGAGCCAGGGTGACCGGCGATTTGAAGTTGTCGTACTCGGGAGTCGACAGCACTTCGGAGAAGCGCACGATCTGGCGGTCTTCATTGGGAATCTCGATACCCACGGTGGTTTTACCGGGGATCACTTCCACCACACGCACGCTGGTTACAGCCAGCGAACGCGCCAAGTCCTTGGCCAGGTTGGCGATGCGACTGACCTTGACGCCGGCGGCGGGCTGGATTTCGTAGCGGGTGATCACCGGGCCGGGGTGAATGGAGTCCACCGACACTTCTACGCCGAATTCCTTCAGTTTGATTTCCAGCAGATGGCCAACGGCCGCCAGGGACTCTGGGGAATAGTTGAGTTGTTTCTTTTCGGCGGGGTCGAGGATCGAGATAGGTGGCAAGGTGCCTTCGACCGCGCTGTCGATAAACAACGGGGCCTGTTTCTCTTTCTGTACGCGATGGCTCGGCTCGGGAGCCTTGGGCGGTGCCGGGGCGATCACCGGTGGCACCTGCTTCTCGCGATCCGACATGTGCTTGCTCAGGGCCTGCTCGCGCTCGATCAGGCGCTCCTTGACCTTGGCCTGCTCACGCCGATCCGGCGTGCTCGGGGCGACCACCTCGTTGACACGGGTATCCACCTCGCGCAGTTGGGCCACCATGCGCTTGCGCTCCACACGGGCGGCCCACCAGCGGTTGGCGGCGCCCTGGAACAGCTCAAGCAGATCGAGGGTGATCTTGCCGGTCACGTCCATCACCCTGAACCATGACAGGTCGGTGAACACTGTAAGGCCGAACAGGAACAGCGCGATAAACATCAAGGTGCTGCCCTGGATATTCAGGGTCTTGCGCGCCAGGTCGCCGAGGCTTTCGCCCAGCGCACCGCCCGCACCTGCTGGTAGGCCAGTAGGCGCATGGAAGTGGATATGGGCCAGAGCCGCGCCGGACAACACCAGAAACACCAGGCCGATCAAACGCCACGAGAACAGCCAGCCGCTCCACTGCCAAGGCTCATGGCGCTGGCGGAAGATCTGCCAGGTCTTGATCGCCAGCAGCAGGGGGAAGATATAGGCGAAGTAACCCAGCACCATGAACAGAATATCGGCGCTGTAGGAGCCCACGGGGCCGCCGAAGTTCTGCACGTCATCGATCTTGCTATTGTGGCTCCAGCCCGGATCGTCCTTGCCATAGGTGAGCAAGGCCATCATCAGGAACAGGCACAAAGCGCCGATCGCGATAAGCGCACCTTCCTTGAGACGATAATGCAGGTGCTGACGCCAGGCCGGCACGACTGTTTTAGGTGTCGCGGTGGATTTCTTCAAAACGGGTCTTTTCCTGCGCCTTTTAGCGCGTCCATCTGTTGAATGACTGCAAAATACTGCCGGATCCGGGCAGCTGAAAAATGAACGAACGGGTAGAAACTACTTTTAACACTGCCGATTGCCAGGCGAAACGGCGATACCGCCACAATGGCCGCATTGTACGGATTTGTGCCCGCGATGCCACGCCATTGCCGCCTACCCGACAGCCCGCCCAATTAATGTATGACAGCATGTTCAATTTGAGCATGCATTGTCTTTGCTGACAAAGGCTTATGCGCGGTTTTTACCAATCCAAGCAAGCTTGGCAAATGGCCTGCATGCGCCTGACCCGATTACGACCACACCCATGACACAGAGTTGCAGAGGCACCTGCGACGGCTGTTCCACCCTGACAACCGATTCGGGCTGGCCCCACAGCGTTGGGTCGACAATAATCAGCCTGTGCGAGACAGGCGCCAAGCCCGTCACTCCCCTCCCCTTCCGCAAACCTGGATGCCCATGCTGACCTGGCTACAACGCGACTCACTGACCTTCCCGCCGCTGGCCAAAGCCATGCGCGAACCCAATGGCCTGCTCGCCGCCGGTGGCGACCTATCGGCCGAGCGCTTGGTTGAAGCCTATCGTCATGGCTGTTTCCCATGGTTCTCGCAGGGCCAGCCCATTTTGTGGTGGTCACCGGACCCGCGCACCGTGATATTCCCCGATGAGCTGCACGTATCCCGCAGCCTGGCCAAACTGTTGCGCCAGCAGCGCTATACCGTGACCTTTGACCAGGACTTCGCCGCCGTTATCCAAGCGTGCGCCGCACCGCGAGCTTACGCCGACAGCACGTGGATCACCGAAGGCATCCAGAGTGCCTATGTGGAACTGCACAAACGTGGCTATGCCCACTCGGTGGAGGTGTGGGACGGCGAAACGCTGGTCGGCGGCCTATACGGGCTAGCGATGGGCCAGCTGTTTTTTGGCGAATCCATGTTCAGCCGCGCCGATAACGCCTCGAAATTCGGTTTTGCCACCCTCACCCGCCAGTTGCAGGCGTGGGGTTACGTGCTGATCGACTGCCAGATGCCCAACGACCATTTGCACAGCTTGGGCGCCCGCGCCATCCCGCGCCATGAGTTCGCGGGCTTTCTGCGTGAGCACTTGGACCGACCCAACACCGGACCCTGGGTTTATTAAGCGACTTGCGCTGACCTGGCTTACACTTATTCAAAGCTTATTTCGAGGGTTGATCATGACCGAGCTGGCACGCTTGAAGTTTTATGCCACTCAAGCTCACTCTTGCAGCTATCTGCCCGACGAGCAGGCGACTACGCTGTTCCTCGACCCCAGCCAGCCCATGGACGTGCATGTGTACGCCGACTTGTCGGAAATGGGCTTTCGACGCAGCGGCGACCATCTGTACCGGCCTCACTGCCAGAACTGCAATGCCTGCGTCCCGGCCCGCATCCCGGTTGCGCAATTCACGCCGGACCGCAATCAAAAGCGCATCCTCAAGCGCAACGCCGATCTGACGGTAACCTCATCCAAGCCACGCTTCACCGAAGAGTATTTCGATCTTTACCAGCGCTACATCGAACAGCGCCACGCCGACGGCGATATGTTCCCGCCCAGTCGCGACCAGTTTTCGACCTTTCTGGTGCGCGATCTGCCGTTCTCGCGATTCTATGAGTTTCGTGCACACGGGCAACTGATGGCAGTGGCGGTGACCGATCTGCTGCCTAATGGCCTGTCGGCGGTGTACACCTTCTATGAGCCGGGCGAGGAACGGCGCAGCCTGGGACGGTTTGCGATCCTCTGGCAGATTGGCGAAGCACTGCGCTTGGAACTGGAGGCGGTGTACCTCGGCTACTGGATCAAAAACTGCAAAAAGATGAACTACAAGACCCAATATCGGCCCATTGAGCTGCTGATTAATCAAAGATGGGTCACGCTTAACTAGAACCCCTTGGCTTAAACACCCTTTTTCGGGCACAATGCACGCCGCTTTTGCCTGGCGCAGTTGCACCGGGCCATTCACTGGATACCGAGGGCTTTACTGCATGTCGAAAGAAGACAGCTTCGAAATGGAAGGCACTGTCGTCGACACCCTGCCCAACACCATGTTTCGTGTGGAGTTGGAAAATGGGCACGTCGTAACCGCGCATATCTCCGGCAAGATGCGCAAGAACTACATTCGTATTCTTACCGGTGACAAAGTGCGCGTCGAGCTGACGCCCTATGACTTGAGCAAAGGGCGCATCACTTACCGCGCTCGCTAAGCAAGTCAATACAAAACGCCCGGTTATGCCGGGCGTTTTTGTGTGCCCGGGATTTTGCTGACACCTCCCACACTGGAATTAATTGCTCTTGCAATTACTTTTCCAGACAGCAAAAAGGCGCCTTTCGGCGCCTTCTGCATGGGTACGGAACGATCAGGCCATTTCCGCCGTGGTTTCGAAGTCGAAGGTCAACTCGCCGTCCTTCAGATCGATATGCACCACGCCGCCATGGTCCGCCAACTCGCCAAACAGGATCTCTTCGGCCAGCGGCCGCTTGATCTTGTCCTGGATCAGACGCGCCATCGGACGCGCGCCCATTG
Organism: Pseudomonas rhodesiae; assembly: GCF_013285305.1. NCBI lineage: Bacteria > Pseudomonadati > Pseudomonadota > Gammaproteobacteria > Pseudomonadales > Pseudomonadaceae > Pseudomonas > Pseudomonas rhodesiae. Next base: position 3,688,418 of record NZ_CP054205.1, read on the forward strand.
CCGCGTCGTAACCACCCTCTGCCAGCCAGCTGCGTGCGGCGTCCGTCACCTCCAACTGCACGCGCTTGTCTTCCAGCTGCGCCTGAAGCTCGGTAAGGAACTTGTCCACCACGCTCTTGATAACCTCATGGCTGAGGCGACCAAACTGGATAATGGTGTCCAAACGGTTGCGGAACTCTGGCGTAAAGCTCTTCTTGATCACTTCCATCGCATCGGAAGAGTGATCCTGATGGCTGAAGCCAATCGAGGCCCGCGCAGCCGTTTCGGCACCGGCGTTAGTGGTCATGATCACGATCACATTGCGGAAATCCGCCTTGCGCCCGTTGTTGTCGGTGAGGGTCCCGTGGTCCATAACCTGTAGCAGCAGGTTGAAGACTTCCGGGTGAGCCTTCTCGATTTCATCGAGCAACAATACGCAGTGAGGCTGCTTGGTGATAGCCTCGGTCAGCAGACCGCCCTGATCGAAGCCAACATAGCCTGGAGGCGCACCGATCAGACGCGACACGGTATGCCGCTCCATGTACTCGGACATGTCGAAGCGCACCAGTTCGATACCCATGGCCTTGGCCAATTGCCGCGCCGCCTCGGTCTTGCCGACGCCGGTAGGACCAGCAAACAGGAACGAACCGACGGGCTTGTCCGGCGACTTGAGGCCCGCGCGCGACAACTTGATCGCGGTGGACAACGAGTCGATGGCCGCATCCTGGCCGAACACGGTCAGCTTGAGGTCGCGCTCCAGGTTACGCAGCAGCTCTTTGTCGGAGCTGGTGACGTGCTTTGGCGGAATCCGCGCAATCTTGGCCACAATGTCTTCAACCTGTGGCACGTCGATACGCTTGACACGCTTCTCAACCGGCTGGAGACGCTGGTAAGCGCCCGCCTCATCAATCACATCGATCGCCTTATCCGGCATGTGTCGATCATTGATGTAGCGCGATGCCAGCTCTGCAGCCGAACGCAGCGCCTCGTCGGTGTACTCGATGCCATGGTGCGTTTCGAAACGCCCTTTCAGCCCGCGCAGGATGCCGATGGTGTCTTCCACCGAAGGCTCGGACACATCGACCTTCTGGAAGCGACGCGCCAAGGCGCGGTCTTTCTCGAAGATCCCGCGAAATTCCTGGAACGTGGTCGAACCGATGCAGCGGATATCACCCGACGACAGCAACGGCTTGAGTAAATTGGAGGCATCCATGACCCCGCCGGAAGCCGCACCGGCTCCGATGATGGTGTGGATTTCGTCAATAAACAGAATCGCCTGGGGACGTTTTTTCAGCTCGCCCAGCAACGCCTTGAAGCGCTTCTCAAAGTCGCCGCGGTATTTGGTACCGGCGAGCAACGCGCCCAAGTCGAGTGAGTAAACAACGCTATTGGCGAGCAGATCCGGCACCTGGTTGTCGACAATACGCTTGGCCAGGCCTTCGGCGATTGCAGTCTTGCCTACACCTGCCTCGCCGACCAGCAAGGGGTTGTTCTTGCGACGGCGCGCGAGGATCTGCGCTACTCGCTCGACCTCAAGCTCACGCCCCACCAGCGGATCGATCCGCCCTTGGCGCGCCAGTTCGTTGAGGTTGCTGGCATAGGCATCCAGTGGATTGCCCGAAGAAGAAGACTCACCGCCCTCGTCGTCCTGCATATCCTGCTCACCCTCGGAATGATCGCCGTGCCCTGGCACTTTGGAAATACCGTGGGCGATGTAGTTGACGACATCAATACGGGCAACGCTCTGCTGCTTGAGCAGAAACACAGCCTGGCTTTCCTGTTCGCTGAAGATCGCCACGAGCACATTAGCGCCCGTGACTTCGCGCTTACCGGAGCTCTGTACGTGGAACACAGCACGCTGCAATACCCGCTGAAAGCCCAGAGTAGGCTGGGTTTCACGGTCCTCGTCATGCACGGGGATCAGTGGCGTGGTGGAGTCGATAAACTCCTGCAGATCATGCTTGAGTTTGTCGAGATTGGCGCCGCACGCACGCAAAACGGTGGCGGCAGCTTCGTTATCCAAAAGTGCCAGCAGCAGGTGCTCGACGGTCATGAATTCATGACGCTTCGAGCGGGCCTCCTTGAAGGCAAGATTGAGGGTGACTTCGAGCTCGCGGTTTAACATAGCTTCACCTCATACCCAAGTGGTCGGCGTTAACCGTCCTTCTCGATTTCACAGAGTAGCGGATGCTGGCTTTCCCTGGCGTACTGGTTGACCTGCATGGCCTTTGTCTCGGCGATGTCGCGGGTAAACACTCCACATACTGCCCGTCCTTCTGTATGAACGGCCAGCATTACCTTGGTCGCCAACTCGCGGTTCAGGTTAAAAAACACCTCGAGCACTTCGACGACGAAATCCATCGGTGTGTAGTCATCGTTGAACAAAACCACCTTGTACATCGGCGGCGCCTGTAAGGCAGGCTTGGCCTCCTGAACAGCAATGCCTGCAGAACCGTCGTCATCGTGTTCGTGATCCGGTCGATCCTGATTGAATGTTAGTCGAATCTGGCTGATTGCATGCATGGAAAGAAAGGTTCGTCAGTTGTTCAATACAGTGGTGGGGGCAACCTGTCAGAATTTCAACTCTGACCTATTGGTCGCCTTGACTATCGGCAAATCGGTGTTACAACCAATAGAACCCACAGTGGGTAAAAAAGGTCCGCGCAGTCAACCTTATTTATTCGGGTTAGGACGGATAAACTGGATGATACTCCAGTGATGGAGTCTGGTGCAGAAGGAAATGGGTTATGTCTGGCGTCAAGATCAAAGGCAAGGTCAAGTGGTTCAATAATGCCAAGGGATATGGCTTTATTAATGAAGAAGGTAAAAGCGAGGACCTTTTTGCGCACTATTCAGCGATCACCATGGACGGCTACAAGACGCTGAAAGCAGGCCAAAGTGTGGAGTTCGAAATCATTCAGGGGCCAAAGGGACTGCATGCCGTCGCAATTTGTGCGGCCTGCGCGGCGGCTCCCGGGACGGCACACGACGTTACGCACGAAACAAAGCCCAAAAAAGACCAGCCCTCTAAAGAAAACAAGCAACTGGCCTGATCGCATTTGGGTAAATAGCCTGCAAAAAAACGGCCATTCTGGCTCACCAGAATGGCCGTTTTTTAGCCTGCCTTACATATGCGAAATCAACGCATCACCAAAGCCTGACGACGACACCAGCTTCGCGCCCTCCATCAAGCGCTCGAAATCATAAGTAACGGTCTTGGCCGAAATCGCCCCGTTGGTGCCCTTGATGATCAAGTCCGCAGCTTCGGTCCAGCCCATATGGCGCAACATCATTTCCGCCGATAGAATCAGCGAACCTGGGTTGACCTGGTCTTTGCCCGCATATTTGGGCGCTGTGCCGTGGGTGGCTTCGAACATCGCCACGGTGTCGGACAGGTTGGCGCCTGGCGCGATACCAATCCCGCCCACTTCCGCCGCGAGGGCATCGGACAGGTAGTCACCGTTGAGGTTAAGGGTCGCGATCACGTCATATTCGGCCGGACGCAGAAGTATCTGCTGGAGCATGGCGTCAGCAATCGCATCTTTGACCACCACGTTCTTACCGGTTTTCGGGTTCTTGAACTGCATCCAAGGACCGCCATCCAACAGAGTCGCGCCAAACTCCTGCGCAGCCACTTCGTAGGCCCATTCTTTGAAGGCACCTTCGGTGAACTTCATGATGTTGCCTTTGTGCACGATGGTCAGCGAGTCACGGTCGTTATCCACGACATATTGCAGGGCTTTACGCGCCAGACGCTGAGTACCTTCCTTGGACACCGGCTTGACGCCAATCCCGCAGTCCTGGTCGAAGCGAATCTTAGTGACGCCCATTTCCTCCTTGAGGAACTTGATCACTTTGATCGCTTCCGGCGAACCGGCCTTCCATTCGATACCGGCGTAAATATCTTCGGAGTTCTCACGGAAGATGGTCATGTCCACATCGCCGGGCTTTTTCACCGGGCTGGGCACGCCTTCGAACCAGCGCACAGGGCGCAGGCACACATACAGATCGAGTTGCTGGCGCAGGGCAACGTTCAACGAACGGATACCGCCACCCACCGGGGTAGTCAACGGGCCCTTGATCGACACCACGTAGTCCTTAACTGCATCCAGGGTTTCCTGAGGCAGCCAGGTATCTTGGTCGTAAACCTGTGTCGCTTTCTCGCCGGCATAGACCTCCATCCAGGAAATCTTGCGCTTGCCGCCGTAAGCCTTGGCAACCGCTGCGTCGACTACCTTGATCATCACCGGGCTGATGTCGACGCCAATGCCGTCACCCTCGATGAACGGGATGATCGGGTGGTCAGGAACATTGAGAGAATGGTCTGCGTTGACGGTGATTTTGTCGCCGACTGCCGGAACCTGAATCTTCTTGTATCCCATGCTGAACTCCATCGTTGGATTGAACATCTGGCTGCGTTCGAGCCTACTCCAGATAAATGGCGACTGAAACCTTGCGCCATGCTCATTTGCATCGAAAACAGCATAAATTGTCGCCTACAAGCCTGAAAGCAAAGGGAAAAACGCCAATCTTGAGCACATCGTGCGACTTTAGGCGTAAACCGGTACCTGCGACCTTTAGACCAATGGACGACCCACCTTTTGTATGAAGGCTCAGCGTAAGCATAGCGACCTATGTATAATGCCGCCGCTGACCCAAGAGTCACGCCGGCAGACCGCTCTAGAACCGGGCCCTCCGCCAGAAAGCAGGACTATTACAATAGTCCACCCGCTTGACGCTCGACTGATGCAACCCAACATCACCGCGAAGAAACCTCGATATTTCGCTCATGGATGACTTTGAACGAACGCGCTCCACCCGGCGCATCTCGAGTTTCTGCGCACGCTTTCAGCAAAGAAGAGAGTTAATCCGAATATGCCCACCCGCTCGAAGATCATCTACACCTTCACCGACGAAGCTCCAGCCCTCGCCACCTATTCACTGCTGCCTATCGTAGAGGCCTTCACCGCTTCCGCTGATATTGCCGTGGAAACCCGCGACATTTCCCTCGCCGGGCGCATCCTCGCAAGCTTCCCCGAGCAACTGGGTAACAAGGCCGTACCGGACCACCTCGCCGAACTGGGCGACCTGGCCGTAACCCCTGAAGCCAACATCATCAAACTGCCTAACATCAGCGCCTCGACCCCTCAATTGCAGGCGGCGATCAAAGAATTGCAGGCCCAGGGCTACGCCCTCCCGGACTATCCGGAAACCGTAACCACCGACGCGGAAAAAGAAACCCGTGCCCGTTACGACAAGGTCAAAGGCAGCGCCGTAAACCCGGTACTGCGCGAAGGCAACTCCGACCGCCGCGCTCCGCTGTCGGTCAAGAACTACGCACGCAAGCACCCGCACAAAATGGGCGCCTGGGCGGCGGACTCCAAGTCCCACGTCGCTCACATGAGCAACGGCGACTTCTACGGCAGCGAAAAAGCCGTACAAATCGAAGCCGCTGACGCCGTGAAGATCGAGCTGATTGCCAAAGACGGCACCGCCACCGTGCTGAAGGAAAAGACTTCCGTTCAGGCTGGCGAAATCCTCGACAGCGCCGTGCTGAGCAAGAACGCCCTGCGTTCGTTCATCGCCGCCGAGATCGAAGACGCCAAGCAAAAAGGCGTATTGCTGTCGGTCCACCTCAAAGCCACCATGATGAAGGTCTCCGACCCGATCATGTTCGGCCAGATCGTTGCCGAGTTCTATAAAGACGCCCTGACCAAGCACGCCGCCGTGCTGGAACAGATCGGCTTCAACCTGAACAACGGCATCGGCGACCTTTACGCTCGCATCAAGACCCTGCCGGCCGACCAACAAGCGCAGATCGAAGCCGACATCCAGGCCGTCTACGCCGCTCGCCCTTCCCTGGCGATGGTCAACTCGGACAAGGGCATCACCAACCTGCACGTGCCGAGCGACGTGATCGTCGACGCTTCGATGCCGGCCATGATCCGTGACTCCGGCAAAATGTGGGGCACCGACGGCCAGCTGCACGACACCAAGGCTGTGATCCCGGATCGTTGCTACGCCACCATCTACCAAGCCGTCATCGAAGACTGCAAGGCCCATGGCGCGTTCGACCCAACCACCATGGGTAGCGTGCCGAACGTTGGCCTGATGGCCAAGAAAGCCGAAGAGTACGGTTCCCACGACAAGACGTTCCAGATCAAGGCTGACGGCGTGGTCCGCGTCACCGACAGCAAGGGCAACCTGCTGATGGAACAGAGCGTCGAAGCTGGCGACATCTTCCGCATGTGCCAGACCAAAGACGCGCCGATCCAGGACTGGGTCAAACTCGCCGTAAACCGTGCCCGCGCCAGCAACACCCCGGCCATTTTCTGGCTGGACCCTAAGCGCGCCCACGACGGCGTGGTGGTCGAGAAAGTTCAGGCCTACCTGAAAGACCACAACACCGAAGGTTTGGACATCCGAATCATGTCGCCGGTCGACGCGATGAAGTTCACCCTGGAACGCACCCGCAAGGGCCTGGACACCATCTCGGTGACCGGCAACGTCCTGCGTGACTACCTGACCGACCTGTTCCCAATCATGGAACTGGGCACCAGCGCCAAAATGCTGTCCATCGTGCCGCTGATGAACGGCGGCGGCCTGTTCGAAACCGGCGCTGGCGGCTCTGCACCGAAGCACGTACAGCAACTGCTGGAAGAAAACTTCCTGCGCTGGGACTCCCTGGGCGAATTCCTGGCCCTGGCCGCGTCCCTCGAACACCTGGGCGTCACCTACAACAACCCGAAGGCCCTGGTACTGTCCAAGACCCTGGACCAGGCCACCGGTCAGTTCCTGGACAACAACAAGTCGCCATCGCGCAAAGTCGGCAACATCGACAACCGCGGCAGCCACTTCTACCTGGCGCTGTACTGGGCCCAGGCCCTGGCCGCTCAGACCGAAGACACGGCATTGCAAGCACAGTTCGGCGAACTGGCCAAAACCCTGGCTGCGAACGAAGCGACCATCGTCGCTGAGCTCAATGCCGTACAGGGCAAGCCAGTGGACATCGGTGGCTACTACGCACCAAACCCTGAGCTGACCAGCAAGGCCATGCGCCCGAGCAACACGTTTAACGCGGCGATTGCCAAGTTGAAGTAAGGTTGTAAAGCAGCATCACAAACCCCGGCCAAGTGTCGGGGTTTGTGTTTTCTAAGTCATTGCTTAATATTGGCATACTCTGAAATCCATACTGAGCGAATCAACTCAAGCACCTCGCGCCTATACACAGGATTCCAACCCGCTCGCTCTTTAGGTATCACTCCAAATTGAGGTAACTTCGGCAAACTTGAGAAATTTTCTAGACTTTTTAAACCCGATACATGCGCAATAAAAGGTAGCAATGTAATACCAATTCCCGCCTGAACTGCAGACCTCAGCGACATCAAATCCTCCGACTCATAAACACAATGCCATTTGATAGCGCAGCCCTCTAGACTCCGAATCGCCAGACTACGAAACCCGCAGGGCGGCTTGAACAAAGCGAGAGGAACGTTATGCACGTTATCGATCAAGTCAGCGCTTTCACCAGCAAACCACCTTACCGATAACGTATGCCAAGGATGCTCATGTGTTTCTTTTAATTCATCTATCACGAGGCATAGGTCGATCTTGCCCTCATTTACCGCCTCTCTTAGCAAACCAGACCTAGCGACCTTTACCACCAGCTGTATAGCAGGAAAGTGAGCAGCCATGCTGGAAATAATTTTGGGGAGCACCCCCTCACAAAAATGCTCTGGCATACCCATTACAATTATTTCTCTTTTCTCAACCACTTCAAAAAGCCTACCAATTTTATCGTTACAAACAACGATATCCTTGGCATAACCGAAAAGTTTCTCTCCTTCCACCGTCAAAAACACCTGTCGATTTTCCCTTGCAAATAACTCCACACCTAACAAATCTTCTAATCGCTTGATCTGCTGGCTAATGGCAGGCTGAGTGAGGCTTAAAGCTTCGGCTGCGCGCGTAAAACTTTTGGTTTCGCTTACTTTTATAAAGCTTCGCAAAGACTGAACATCAAGATTGACTCTCATGACGCACACCTACCAAAATAAATATTCCAATTTTGGCAAATCAACGTCTCACTCGCCACTAGCTGTTCGGCTAGGGAAAAACTGAATTTACGAGTAAAAAATACAAAAAATGTTTAATTTGAGATTTTTCCGTCATCTTATGCCAGCAATTGAGCTTTAAGCGAATGAAAATGCGCATTGGAGGTTTGCGACAATCTAGCCAAAACATACTCTGCACGTTGCGTCGAATGGCGAGAATTAATCTCTAAAGCACTAGTAAAAAAGAACGCACCGCTCGTTAGCTCTCCCAGAACAGTGATTCTGTCATCCACACATCCTGACTGATTTATCAATCCGCCCGACTCAGCAGATACCTTTAACCCTCCGAATGGGTCTACACACCCAATTCCCTGCTGAATAATATTCTGCACCAGAAGATTATCAAACTTAGTAACATCGCGAGGGGTACCTGTAGCAACCACAACAGCGTCATAACCGCGGAAATATCTTTTCGACTGCTTAGCTACTTTCAAGGTAAATCTCCCATTATATTCAATAGACTGAAGCTCTCCCTTGATGATTGATAGCTGCCCAGACTCGACTAAAGACTTGATTTTTAGAGCATTTTCAATCGGAATTGAAACACGGTATGCCATCCACCAACTTGAATAGCCCAGGAATCTTTTCTTATCCTCATCTGGCATTGCAGGCCAAATTAGATCAAGCACAGCATTCGTGGAATAGAGAACGGACTGCCAAAACCGTGGGTGACGGGCAGCAGCTATTTCCGCCTCAAGAAACTCCAAAGCCGGCCTTTGTGAACACATTGTCGACCAATCAGCATCAATCGGCTTGCCCTCCAAGGCTAATTCCTGCATCGCCCAACGAAGTACGTCTTCAAGCCGCACTACCCCAGCTCGAGAAATACAAGATCTAACAGTTTCCGGCGTTAGTATTGACGGCTTATAACGCCCCTGAGTCCCTCTGACACTAGGCAAGGCTCCCGTGCGCGAATGCATAGTAATGGGCCCTTTATGGCCATTAGCAGTAAGTCCGATCACCGCATCGATAGCACTCAGTCTTGAACCGACAATTGCAACACTCGCCTGCTTTTGAATCAGCCTGCATAGACGTTTGATAGGGTAAGGGCTGGAGAAAAAACCTTCAGCGCCAGCAAGGTGTCGGTGTTCCAGACTGCGCGCATTACCACAACTCAATACTACATGATCACTAGGGAAAGATAGATTTCCCTTTGTGGATACTACGACCCTTCCATCATGCGAAAAACTAAGATTAACGACTTCGTCATGCACTGCAATTAACTGGCAACCGAGTTCTACAGCTTTTTTAATGAGACATTGAAGCATGTGCGCAAGATATAGCCCAAATAAGGGTCGGGGTAGAAATGCATGCGGACATAGCTCAATATCAGGAAAATCATCTTCCCAAATTTCTCGATTAGCCAATAACCATCTGTAGAAATGCCCAGACTGGTCTGGGAAAGGCGAAATGAATTCGGCTCGTGTGTTTAAGATATTTGTACCGCAGTCCTCGGAATACGCAAGTCCTCGACCACATTGAGATTGCTTATCCACCAAAAAAATCGATAGATTCGAATGACATCCATGTCTCGCCAGCCCTTTTAAAAACGCGTAAATAAAAGAGACGCTTGAGGCACCTCCACCGATTATCGTTATAACCTCACCTGACATAACAACCTCCTACATAATTTTCTTACGAACACAAAACACCTAACCACTCAAAGAATTAGACACTATGCAGTTACAAAAAAAACAAATCCTCAGACATAAGCTTACAGCTGCTTGAAACTACAAACCCACCCTCTATGAACGGCATAATATCCCGCTCAACACTTATACCGGGAGCGACCTCTTCCAGATAAACAACCCTATCTCTCAATGCAAAAACAGCTCGCTCCGTTACATATATGACTCTCTGACCTAACGATTTAGAATGGTCGCCACTGAAAGTTAAATGTGAAACCTGACGAACGAATTTACTTACACGACCTTCCCGAACTATCCGGATTTGGCCCTTATTTATATTCACGATCAACCCTACCGCCGTGAAAGTGCCACAAAAAATAATACATCGTGCGGACTGAGAGATATTTATGAATCCACCTGCACCTTGTAACTTCTGACCAAACTTCGAGACATTAACATTGCCAAAGCTATCCATTTCAGCAAAGCCTAAGCACGCTACATCAATTCCGCCACCTTCATAGAAATCAAACAAAGCCGCCTGTTCAATGATACTCTGTGGGCGATAGCTGGCACCAAATGACAGCCCAGCTGCTGGCCTGCCACCTATAACGCCGGACTCAACAGTAAAGCTCATCGATTCCGCACAGCCCAACTCCTCAGCCACCTGAGCAATAGCTACCGGTATACCAATACCGAGATTGATAACTCGGGCATTTTGATGCTGAATTTCCTGCAAAGCTCTCCTAGCAATAACTCTCTCTGCACACGAAATCGACCTTGTACCAGGGGTGAGCACTCCCGGACGTGTAAACGCTGAGTCATGTGCCACGCCGTAAGTTTGAGGATGCTCACCAGGGCGCGAAACTGTCACGTAATCTACCAATAGTCCGGGGACTTTGACGTCATGCGGCTCGATATCATGCAAACCTACTAAACTTTCAACCTGCACAATCACTATTCCACCACAGTTTTTAACTGCCATTGCCTGCGCTAGAGCGTCACTATGAGACACTTCCCGCTCCATCGAAATATTGCCCAAGGGATCACAAGATGTCCCTCTTAACAACGCACAGTCGACCTTAATAGCAGGGTAAAAAAGCATTGACTTATCATTGATAAAAATTTTCTGAACGAGCGCACGTGCCGCCCGCATATTTAAGCGTCCTCCCTCATAATCAGGATCAACGAAAGTATTTAAGCCGATATTCGAAATCACCCCAGGCTTTTTCGCCGCAATCGCGCGAAAAAGCTGACTAATGACCCCCTGCGGCCAATTATGGGCCTCTATCTCTCCTAGGCGCGCCATATTTCCCAGCCGTGGAATAAGCCCCCAGAACCCTCCAATTACCTTATCCACCAGCCCACTCTGGGCCAAAACGTCTAAGCCCCTTTCTTCAAGATCTCCAGCAGCAGAGGCAAAGAGCAGACTAAGTTTACGAGGCCGCCCCTCTCGCTTGTAACGATCGCCGATTGCTCGAGTAAGTCCATCAGGATGCCCACAACTACCAAACCCCCCAGGGATAACTGTCCATCCATCTTCAATTAGCTCTGCCGCTCGTCGCTCGCTAATAACTTTCATGCTACAGCCTCTGCATTCAGACACGTCACAGGCTGAACCGGCTGCTCCCAGACGACTAAAAACGTGCATCCTGAAGGAGACGAAAGTTGGTGGGTAGAGCCAGGAGGGTACACTTGGAGCGCACCTATCGTATGTCGCCCTCTGTCATCGACAAGTTCGCCATCGACCACCAGCACCAACTCCCAGCCCAGATGTATATGCCTGGGCGTTAGAGCGCCACCGTCATAACGCACCAGTGCAGCCACTGATCCTTCCCCATTGCGCCTCGCATCATAAAGGTAAAATATTGAGACGCCCTTTCGCCCATCAATTTCATAAGGCTCAAAATTTAAACAATCAACTCCATCGATATACAACCCTCCTCCTGATCGGCAAATTTTATCGCTCAATATATTTTTATTATTTATCTCGTTTTTATTCATTGTTATTCTCCTGCTAAGCGGTACTCAGTAATTCAGGCTTATTTTGCTCGCGAATGATTCATCAAATAAACTCCTCCCCCCGAAACAATAAACCCCACAATCACTACTACGCTCGGCACCTCCCCCAACACTAACGCCGCCATGATCTGCGTAACCGCCGGAATCACATGAAATAAGTTCGTCGCTTTACTCGCCTCTCCCCGCCGAATCATCAAATACAATATCGTCAGTGCGCCTACAGAATTCATCAAACTAATCCAGGCCACCGAGGCAATAAAAGGCATCCACTGCGTCACCTGCATGGTTTCAGCGGCGCAAGCCAGCATCAACATGACCAGCGACGCAGTAACCATTTGAATGAAGCACCCCACCCACAGATTGACCCCACCCAGAAAACGCTTCTGATAAAGAGTACCGAGGGTGATGCCCAACAGCGCCAATCCCACCGCGCCATAGCCGCCTACTGGTGCGTCGGCGCCTGAAAAACTGTTGCCGACAACAATGACCACTCCTCCGACACCCAGAATCGAACCTGGCAGGTCGCGCCAGCTCAATTGCTCACCCAAACAGAAATAGGCGCCGATCACGACGAATATGGGCATCAACCCGACAATCAGTGCAGCTTGCCCGGCGGGGACGCCCTGACTTATTCCGGTGTAGAGACCGCCGAATTGCAGAGCCTGCAAGAGCACGCCCGCGACTACCGCATGAAGGTAAGGTGCAAGCCGCCTCGGCCATTCAGCCTTTATCGCAAGCGCCACCCCCAGAAACACCAGGGCAGCCAAGGCAAACCGATAGAACGTCATGGTGAAGGGCTCGCCATAACGCACACCGAACGCACCGCCGATGTAGCCGGAACTCCAAAGCAGAATGAAGGCAATGGGCAGGGGCGATGTAAGGCGTACTTCGTAGCGTTTGTGCGCAATCGGGTTCATAACACTCTCCAGACTGATAACTCTGGAGAGATAAACTGCGCCAGCAGCTGAAGTCGGTAAAATCATAAAATGTCAGGTGCATCATGCAGATTGCTTATGCACCACCCCATCATCGCTGCGATCCGGCTCCAAGACTGGGTTACATTCAGAACCAAGAGGTATCTCATGACCTGGCAACCCCACATCACCGTCGCCACCATCGTCGAAGACAACGGCAAGTTCCTGATGGTCGAAGAACTTAAGGGCGGTCGCGCCGTACTCAATCAGCCTGCCGGCCACCTCGATCCACATGAAACCCTGACCGAAGCCGCCGTACGCGAAACCCTCGAAGAGACCGGCTGGGACGTCGAAGCCACCGGCATAGTCGGCATCTACCTGTACACCGCCCCGAGCAACGGCGTGACCTACCAGCGTGTGTGCTTCATCGCCAAGGCCCTGAAACACCATCCCGACTATCAGCTCGACGAAGGCATCATGCGCGCCCGCTGGCTCACTCGCGACGAACTGATGGACCTGCGCGAGGACTGGCGCAGCGAGCTGATCATTCGCTGTATCGATGATTATCTGGCCGGCCACTGCCACAGTCTCGAATTGATCCGCCCTTCTCTTTAGCCTTAGAGGCCGCAGCCTGTTAGAATCGCGTCCTTTTTCAAGACACCCGTTGAAACCCTATGCGTGATCCAGCCCCTTCTGACACACAAAAGAAGCGCGTCATCGTCGGCATGTCCGGCGGCGTGGATTCTTCCGTTTCCGCCGTTCTGCTCATGGAGCAGGGCTATGAGGTGGAAGGCCTGTTCATGAAGAACTGGGAAGAAGACGATGGAACGGAATATTGCACCGCCATGGACGACCTGGCGGATGCCCAGGCCGTGTGCGACAAGATCGGTATCAAGCTGCACACCGCCAACTTCGCCGCCGAGTACTGGGACAACGTGTTCGAGCACTTCCTGGCCGAGTACAAGGCCGGTCGCACGCCGAACCCGGACATCCTGTGCAACCGCGAAATCAAGTTCAAGGCGTTCCTCGACTACGCCATGATGCTCGGCGCCGACCTGATTGCCACAGGCCACTATGTGCGCCGTCGCGATATCGACGGGCGCACCGAGCTGCTCAAGGGCCTGGACCCGAACAAAGACCAGAGTTACTTCCTGCATGCCGTCGGTGGCGAACAGATCGCCAAGACCTTGTTCCCCGTGGGCGAACTGGAAAAGCCCGAAGTGCGCAAGATTGCCGAGCAGCACGGCCTGGCCACCGCCAAGAAGAAGGATTCCACCGGGATCTGCTTTATCGGCGAACGCCGCTTCAGCGACTTCCTCAAGCAATACCTGCCGGCACAACCGGGCGAGATCAAGACCACCGAAGGTGAAGTCATCGGCCGTCATCATGGCCTGATGTATCACACCATCGGTCAACGCCAGGGCCTGGGGATCGGCGGCCTAAAAGACGCCGGTGAAGAACCGTGGTACGTGCTGGTTAAAGACCTGGAGCACAACGTGCTGATCGTCGGCCAGGGCAATGAACACCCACTGCTGTTCTCCGGCGCGCTGTGGGCGTCGGAAATCTACTGGGTCAACCCGATCGACCTCAGCACCCCGCGCCGCCTGACCGCCAAAGTGCGCTATCGCCAGAGCGATCAGCCCTGCACCCTGGAAAAAACCACCAACGGCTACCGCGCCACCTTCGATGACCCGCAACGCGCTGTCACCCCTGGCCAGTCCGTGGTGTTCTATGACGGCGAGATCTGCCTTGGCGGTGGCGTGATCGAAGTCGCCGAACCCTGGAGCAACCCGGCATGAGCCCGATCCAGGAGCAATTGACCGCACTGGGCGGTGTATTTCTGGCCGCCGTGCTGGTGGACAAGATCGCCAAGACCGGCCAGGTCAGCGAGGCGGGCCTGACCTGCATGCTCGGCAGCCTGCTGATCCGCGACCCCAAGGACACCCTGGAAGTCTACGGTGGCGACGACCTGGCGCTGCGTGAAGGTTATCGCGCCCTGATCGGCGCCCTGGAACGCGACCCCAGCACCTTGCAACGCGAGCCACTGCGGTACGCCCTGTCGATGCTCGGTCTGGAGCGCCAATTGGCCAAGCGCGAGGACATGCTGGAGACCATCGGCAAGCGTCTGCCACAAATCCAGTCCCAGGTGGAGCACTTCGGCCCGGCCCACGAAAACGTGATCGCCGCCTGTGGTGCGCTGTACCAAGACACCTTGAGCACCCTGCGCCAGCGCATCCAGGTGCATGGCGACATGCGCAACCTGCAACAACCGAACAACGCGTCGAAGATCCGCGCCCTGTTGCTGGCCGGTATTCGTTCGGCGCGGTTATGGCGCCAGTTGGGCGGTCATCGTTGGCAGTTGGTCATCAGCCGTCGCAAATTGCTTAAAGAGCTTTACCCGTTGATGCGCAACGAATAAGTCGCAGCAGCAGGCTGTTTTCAAGCCGTTACGCGTAATACGCCGGTCAGTTGGCGACGGACCGGCGGATTTTTTCATGTATGATACGCGCCCCATTTCGTTGCCCGACTGTCCGAGAACACCCCATGCAGCTCTCTTCGCTCACTGCGGTTTCCCCTGTTGACGGCCGCTACGCCGGCAAAACCCAGGCCCTGCGCCCAATTTTCAGCGAGTACGGCCTGATCCGTGCCCGCGTCCTGGTTGAAGTGCGCTGGCTCCAGCGCCTGGCCGCTCACCCTGCCATCAGCGAAGTGCCGGCGTTTTCCGCCGAAGCCAACGCCGTGCTCAACACCCTGGCGGAAAATTTCTCCCTGGAGCACGCCGAGCGTGTAAAAGAGATCGAGCGCACCACCAACCACGACGTCAAAGCCATCGAGTACCTGCTCAAAGAGCAAGCGGCCAAGCTGCCGGAACTGGCCCAGGTCAGCGAGTTCATCCACTTTGCCTGCACCAGCGAGGACATCAATAACCTGTCCCACGCCCTGATGCTGCGCGAAGGCCGTGATGACGTGATGCTGCCGCTGATGCGCCAGACCGCCAACGCTATCCGCGAGCTGGCGATCCGTTTCGCCGACGTGCCGATGCTGTCGCGCACCCACGGCCAACCGGCCTCGCCTACCACCCTGGGCAAAGAGCTGGCCAACGTGGTCTACCGCCTGGAGCGCCAGATCGCCCAAGTGGCCGCCGTGCCGTTGCTGGGCAAGATCAACGGCGCCGTGGGCAACTACAACGCCCACCTGTCGGCCTACCCCGAGATCGACTGGGAAGCCAACGCCCGTGCATTTATCGAAGACGAGCTGGGCCTGGGCTTCAACCCGTACACCACACAGATCGAACCGCACGACTACATCGCCGAGCTGTTCGACGCCATTGCGCGCTTCAACACCATCCTGATCGACTTCGATCGCGATATCTGGGGCTACATCTCCCTGGGCTACTTCAAGCAGCGCACCATTGCCGGCGAAATCGGTTCGTCGACCATGCCGCACAAGGTCAACCCGATCGACTTCGAAAACTCCGAAGGCAACCTCGGCATCGCCAACGCCCTGTTTCAGCACCTGGCCAGCAAGTTGCCGATCTCTCGCTGGCAGCGCGACCTGACCGATTCCACCGTACTGCGTAACCTCGGTGTGGGCTTCGCTCACAGCGTGATCGCGTACGAAGCCAGCCTCAAAGGCATCAGCAAACTGGAACTCAACGAGCAGAAAATCGCCGCTGACCTGGACGCTTGCTGGGAAGTACTGGCCGAGCCGATCCAGACCGTGATGCGTCGCTACAACATCGAAAACCCCTACGAGAAGCTCAAAGAGTTGACGCGTGGCAAGGGCATCAGCCCTGAAGCGCTGCAAACTTTCATCGATGGCCTGGATATGCCAGCTGCTGCCAAGGCCGAGCTGAAACTCCTCACCCCGGCCAATTACATCGGTAATGCCGTGGCCCAGGCCAAACGCATCTGATCCAAGCAAGACCCTTGAGACGCCCGGCCGCGCCGGGCGTTTTTATTCCAGTCTGAAAAGTGCTTTTTTTCAATAGGTTACACATGAATCCTGATATCCCTCTTCAACTTCTGGGCGGCATCACGGCACGGGATTTCCTGCGCGACTACTGGCAGAAAAAACCGTTGCTGATCCGTCAGGCCATCCCTGACTTCGAAAGCCCCATCGACGCCGACGAACTGGCCGGCCTGGCCTTGGAAGAAGAAGTCGAATCGCGCCTGGTGATCGAGCACGGCGAGCGTCCGTGGGAACTGCGCCGCGGCCCGTTTGCCGAAGACGCCTTCAGCACACTGCCCGAGCGCGAATGGACCCTGCTGGTGCAAGCGGTCGATCAGTTCGTACCGGAAGTGGCCGAACTGCTAGAGCAGTTCCGCTTCCTGCCAAGCTGGCGCATCGACGATGTGATGATCAGCTTTGCCGCGCCCGGCGGCAGCGTCGGCCCGCACTTCGATAACTACGATGTGTTCCTGCTGCAGGCCCAAGGCAAGCGCAACTGGAAGATCGGCCAGATGTGCAACTCCGAGAGCCCGCTGCTGCAACATGCCGACCTGCGCATCCTGGCTGAATTCGAAGAAAGCGCCGAATGGGTACTGGAACCGGGTGACATGCTCTACCTGCCACCGCGCCTGGCCCACTACGGCATTGCCGAAGACGATTGCATGACCTACTCCGTCGGCTTCCGCGCCCCAAGCGCAGCCGAAGTGTTGACCCACTTCACCGACTTCCTCGCTCAATACCTGACCGACGAAGAGCGCTACACCGACGCCGACGTCCAACCGGTCAGCGACCCGCACCAGATCCAGAGCGACGCCCTCGATCGCCTCAAGAGCCTGCTGGCCGAGCATATGAGCGACGAGCGCATGCTGCTGACCTGGTTCGGCCAGTTCATGACCGAGCCGCGCTATCCGGAGCTAGTGGCCGGCGAAGAGCTGGGAGAAGAGGACTTCATCAACAGCCTGGAAGACGGCGCGATTCTGGTGCGCAACCCGAGCGCGCGCATGGCCTGGTCGGAAGTGGACGATGACGTGCTGCTGTTCGCCAGCGGCCAGAGTCGCTACCTGCCGGGTAAATTGCGCGAACTGCTGAAAATGATTTGCTCCGCCGATGCCCTGCACGCCGAGAACCTCGGCCCATGGCTGGCGGACGAAGACGGTCGAGCTCTGCTGTGCGAACTGGTCAAGCAAGGAAGCCTGGGATTTGCCGATGAATAAGATTCACGTAAGTGTCGCGGACTGGCATAAGGATATCGCCGAGATTCGGCGCATTCGTGAAGCGGTGTTTATCGCTGAACAATCGGTCCCACCTGAACTGGAGTGGGACTCGGACGACGCAGATGCCATGCATTTTCTCGCGTACGAGGGTGACTTTCCGATTGGTACTGCTCGCCTGCTGCCCAGCGGCGAGATCGGCCGCGTGTCGGTACTCAAGGACTGGCGCGGTCTGAAGGTAGGCGACAAGTTGATGGAGGCGGTGATCGAAGCGGCTGAGAAACGTGGCCAGACCAAGCAATTCCTCAGCGCCCAGGTGTATGCCGCACCGTTCTATGAGCGCTTGGGTTTCGAGATCGTCAGCGATGAGTTCCTGGAAGTCGGCATCCCTCATGTCGATATGGTGCGCGGAGCCTGATTCGAGATCGCGTCGCTGCTATCGGGGGCAAGCCCCCCTTCCACATTTGAAATGTACAGGGTCAACATGTGGGAGGGGGCTTGCCCCCGATAGCTATTTCAGCACCACCAGCAATGCCCTGCCATGTGGGGCATTTTGCCGTCTACGATTCAATAAGCGACCGCCCAGGCCGACAAACTGGCACTATCACGCCTAATTGACTCGCAGAGATAACGGACATGTCCCTACGTACCCTGCTTACCGCCCTTCTCCTGGCCGTCAGCGTCTCGGCCAACGCCGACACCGAAGTCGTCAACCTCAGCAACCGCACCAGCGCCGACCTGTTGCCGGTGGCGCAGAATTTTATCGGCAAGGACGGTACTGTCAGCGCCTATGGCAACCAGCTGATCGTCAACGCGGCCCCAGACAAGGTGCAGGGATTACGCACCCTGCTGGCACAACTGGATACGCCAGCCAAGCGCCTGCTGATCACCGTCGACACCAATGAAAACAATCAGCAGGACACCGGCGACAGCCAGACCCGCATCATCAGCTACGGCACCGTCAGCCGCGACGGCGGCATTCAGCAGATCCAGGCCAGTGAAGGCGTGCCCGCACTGATCCAGGTCGGCCAGAGCGTGCCGCTGACCACCACCTCGCAAGACAGCTACGGGCGCCTGCAAAACCAGACCCAGTATCGCAACGTCACCCAAGGGTTCTATGTCACCGCCAGCGTCACCGGCGACACCGTACACCTGGCGATCAGTACCAACCGTGACCGCATGAGCCAGGAACGTCCCGATGTAGTGAACGTGCAGAGCACCGACACAACCATCAGCGGCCGCTTGGGCGAGTGGATTCCTCTGGCCGGCATCAATCGCCAGACTCAGGCCGATAAAACCTCCACAACCCGCACCTACTCTACTCAGGGCCGCGATGACCTGACATTGCGGGTCAAGGTCGACACCCTGAACTGAAGCACCAAAAACTGACTGACGAGTCGTATTAGACTAAAGATGTAGTGCCTGAAAAAAAGCACTACAAAACATTTGACGATCGAAAAAAGCCTGGGCATGATGGCCTCGCTCCCGCTAATCAGGGGCCCTGGCAAGGGCCTTCGGATCGTCGCTCCAAGCTACCCACCCGAGCCGATTCGTGTCTGTACCGCCCACAAGGCGTGTTTGACGAGGTTGCGACTGGAACGAAGTTGTCCCGAGGGACGGAAGCTAACCAGGTAACCCGGCAACACACTGATGGATCGTACAAAGGCCCACGACGCCTGAAGACCGTTCGCAGTCTGCCCTTACCTGCTCAACTCCCCCCTTGAGCCCATCGTTCACCCCGTCGCCTACCCCGTCGAACCTGACCTGACCGCCTACGCTTCTGATCAGCGAGCAGCCATGACCACGCACTGACTACAGTGGCTGGCCAACGGAATGTTCAACCCAGTAGATTTTCCACAAAGACGCGACGAGGTTTTTCCCCATGGCACTGACACGCGAACAGCAAATTGCAGCCCTTGAAAAAGACTGGGCTGAGAACCCACGCTGGAAAGGCGTGACCCGCGCTTACTCCGCTGCTGACGTCGTCCGCCTGCGCGGCTCGGTTCAACCTGAGCACACCTTTGCAAAACTCGGCGCCGAGAAGCTGTGGAACCTGGTCACTCAAGGTGCCAAGCCATCCTTCCGTCCCGACAAAGATTTCGTTAACTGCATGGGCGCCCTCACTGGCGGCCAGGCAGTCCAGCAGGTAAAAGCCGGTATCCAGGCGATCTACCTGTCCGGCTGGCAAGTGGCGGCGGACAACAACTCCGCTGAATCCATGTACCCCGACCAATCGCTGTACCCGGTGGACTCCGTACCGACCGTGGTCAAGCGCATCAACAACTCGTTCCGTCGCGCCGACCAGATCCAGTGGAAAGCCGGCAAGAACCCAGGCGACGAAGGCTACATCGACTACTTCGCGCCGATCGTGGCTGACGCCGAAGCCGGTTTCGGTGGCGTACTGAACGCCTACGAGCTGATGAAGAGCATGATCGAGGCAGGCGCTGCCGGCGTGCACTTCGAAGACCAACTGGCGTCCGTGAAGAAATGCGGCCACATGGGTGGCAAGGTGCTTGTACCGACCCAGGAAGCGGTACAGAAACTGACCGCGGCGCGTCTGGCTGCTGACGTTGCCGGCACGCCGACCATCATCCTGGCCCGCACCGACGCCAATGCCGCCGACCTGCTGACCTCGGACTGCGACCCGTACGACCAGCCGTTCGTCACGGGCGAGCGTACCCAGGAAGGCTTCTACAAAGTGCGCGCAGGTCTGGATCAAGCCATCGCCCGCGGCTTGGCCTATGCCCCGTACGCCGACCTGATCTGGTGCGAAACCGCCAAGCCGGATCTGGCCGAAGCCCGTCGCTTCGCCGAAGCAATCAAGAAGGAATACCCGGACCAACTGCTGTCCTACAACTGCTCGCCTTCTTTCAACTGGAAGAAGAACCTGGACGACGCGACCATCGCAAAATTCCAGCGCGAACTGTCCGCCATGGGCTACAAGCACCAGTTCATCACCCTGGCCGGCATCCACAACATGTGGCACAGCATGTTCAACCTGGCGCACGACTACGCCCGCAACGACATGACCGCTTACGTCAAGCTGCAGGAGCAGGAGTTCGCTGACGCCGCCAAGGGCTACACCTTCGTGGCCCACCAGCAGGAAGTGGGCACCGGCTACTTCGACGACATGACCACCGTGATCCAGGGCGGCACCTCGTCCGTGACCGCGCTGACCGGTTCGACCGAAGAAGAGCAGTTTCACTGATCGATGTGAGTACACGGCCACGGCGGACTTTTTAAAAAGCTAACCGCAGTGCCGCACGATCTGACGCCCCGACTGGTTCGGGGCGTTTTTTTGCCCGCACACACCTCATCGATTCAATAAGGACCCAATGTGAGAGCGGGCTTGCCCCCGTTAGGGGGGGATCAGCAAGAAAGCTATAGCCTGACACTCAGCCATCGGGGGCAACCCCCCTCCCGCATGAGGAACCTTGCAACCTGAAGATTTTGTACAAAACCTTGATCCAGAGCGGTATTCGTTGCAGATAAATCGGTTAAAAGTTCCGCTCCAACAACTAGCGGTAACCGAGCAAGTAACGGCAACTTCCCTCGCCACACCATGACCACCCGCTTAAAACTCGCCCAAACAATATTCATTATCATTTAGAACATAGAAACTTCGTTACAACCTAAACAAAACACAATTGATCAAATGCCCGCTAATGCCCACGCCACAAGGGCTGCAGCCCCACAAAGGTGCACTATGTCCTTATTCCATCGAATAATTTCGCCATCGGAATTTTACTTGCCCGGTGTTTAGCCATAAAATCACCGCGATTGACTACGCTGCGACATATCGTCACTGCATCGTTACTTTTTTCGAGCTCAGAGACCTTTGCTCTCTGTTAAGGATTTCCAGCATGACCGAAGCGACAGGACTCATGGCCCACAACTGGGGCTTTGCCATTTTCCTCCTCGGTGTTGTCGGCCTCTGCGCCTTCATGCTCGGCGTCTCCAGCCTCCTCGGGTCAAAAGCCTGGGGCCGCAGCAAAAACGAACCGTTCGAGTCCGGCATGCTACCTACAGGTGGCGCCCGCTTGCGGCTCTCAGCCAAATTCTATCTGGTCGCGATGCTGTTCGTGATCTTCGATATCGAAGCCCTCTTTCTCTTTGCCTGGTCTGTGTCCGTCCGCGAAAGCGGCTGGACCGGATTCGTCGAAGCTCTCGTTTTCATAGCAATTCTGTTGGCAGGTCTTGTCTACCTGTTCCGAGTGGGCGCCCTTGACTGGGCTCCGGAAGCTCGTCGCAAGCGGCAAGCGAAGCTGAAACAATGAGGCTTTGGCGATGCAATACAATCTCACCAGGATCGACCCGGATGCTCCTAACGAGCAGTACCCCATCGGCGAACGGGAAACCGTCTCCGATCCGTTAGAAGATCAAGTCCACAAAAACATCTACATGGGCAAACTCGAAGACGTGCTGAGTGGCGCGGTCAACTGGGGGCGTAAGAACTCCCTGTGGCCGTACAACTTCGGCCTTTCGTGCTGCTACGTGGAAATGACCACCGCCTTCACGGCGCCCCACGACATTGCGCGCTTCGGCGCCGAAGTGATCCGGGCCTCGCCGCGCCAGGCGGATTTCATGGTTATCGCCGGTACCTGCTTTATCAAGATGGCGCCGATCATCCAGCGTCTCTACGAGCAAATGCTCGAGCCAAAGTGGGTTATCTCCATGGGTTCGTGCGCCAACTCCGGTGGCATGTACGATATCTACTCCGTGGTCCAGGGGGTGGACAAGTTCCTGCCCGTGGACGTCTACGTGCCTGGCTGCCCGCCCCGTCCTGAAGCATTTCTGCAAGGCTTGATGCTGTTGCAGGAATCGATTGGCAAGGAGCGTCGCCCACTTTCCTGGGTTGTCGGAGATCAAGGCGTATATCGCGCCGAGATGCCGTCACAAAAGGAACAGCGCCGCGAACAGCGTATTCAGGTAACCAACCTGCGCAGCCCCGACGAAGTCTGATCCAGCGCCGCTTCTTTCATAGAACGAAAACCTGGCTTCATTCTTTACGTTGACCGAAAGCGATAAAAAACCATGACTACAGGCAGTGCTCTGTACATCCCGCCTTATAAGGCAGACGACCAGGATGTGGTCGTCGAACTCAATAACCGTTTTGGCCCTGACGCCTTCACCGCCCAGGCCACGCGCACCGGTATGCCGGTGTTGTGGGTGGCGCGCGCCAAGCTCGTCGAAGTCCTGACCTTCCTGCGCCACCTGCCCAAGCCGTACGTCATGCTCTATGACCTGCATGGCGTGGACGAGCGTCTGCGCACCAAGCGTCAGGGGCTGCCGAGCGGCGCCGATTTCACCGTGTTCTATCACCTGATGTCGCTGGAACGTAACAGCGACGTGATGATCAAGGTCGCTCTGTCCGAGAGCGACCTGAGCATCCCGACCGTGACCGGCATCTGGCCGAATGCCAGCTGGTACGAGCGCGAAGTCTGGGACATGTTCGGCATCGACTTCCCGGGTCACCCTCACCTGTCGCGCATCATGATGCCGCCGACCTGGGAAGGTCACCCGTTGCGCAAGGACTTCCCGGCCCGTGCCACGGAATTCGACCCGTTCAGCCTCAACCTCGCCAAGCAGCAGCTTGAAGAAGAGGCCGCGCGCTTCCGCCCGGAAGACTGGGGCATGAAGCGTTCCGGCGCCAACGAGGACTACATGTTCCTCAACCTGGGCCCTAACCACCCTTCGGCCCACGGTGCCTTCCGCATCATCCTGCAGCTGGACGGCGAAGAAATCGTCGACTGCGTACCGGACATCGGCTACCACCACCGTGGCGCCGAGAAGATGGCCGAGCGTCAGTCCTGGCACAGCTTCATCCCGTACACCGACCGTATCGACTACCTCGGCGGCGTGATGAACAACTTACCGTACGTGCTCTCAGTCGAGAAGCTGGCCGGCATCAAGGTGCCAGACCGCGTCGACACCATCCGCATCATGATGGCCGAGTTCTTCCGCATCACCAGCCACCTGCTGTTCCTGGGTACCTATATCCAGGACGTCGGCGCCATGACCCCGGTGTTCTTCACCTTCACCGACCGTCAGCGCGCCTACAAGGTCATCGAGGCCATCACCGGCTTCCGCCTGCACCCGGCCTGGTATCGCATTGGTGGTGTGGCCCACGACCTGCCGAACGGCTGGGAGCGCCTGGTCAAGGAGTTCGTCGAGTGGATGCCCAAGCGTCTGGACGAGTACCAGAAGGCCGCCCTGGACAACAGCATCCTCAAGGGTCGTACCATCGGCGTCGCCCAGTACAACACCAAGGAAGCCCTGGAATGGGGCGTCACCGGTGCTGGCCTGCGTTCCACCGGTTGCGATTTCGACCTGCGTAAAGCACGCCCGTATTCCGGCTATGAGAACTTCGAGTTCGAAGTACCGCTGGCGGCCAACGGCGATGCCTACGACCGTTGCATCGTACGCGTCGAAGAAATGCGCCAGAGCCTGAAGATCATCGAGCAGTGCATGCGCAATATGCCGGCAGGTCCGTACAAGGCGGATCACCCGCTGACCACGCCTCCGCCGAAAGAGCGCACGCTGCAGCACATCGAAACCCTGATCACGCACTTCCTGCAAGTTTCGTGGGGCCCGGTCATGCCGGCCAACGAATCCTTCCAGATGATCGAAGCGACCAAGGGTATCAACAGTTATTACCTGACGAGCGATGGCGGCACCATGAGCTACCGCACCCGGATTCGCACCCCAAGCTTCGCCCACTTGCAGCAGATCCCTTCGGTGATCAAAGGCGAGATGGTCGCGGACTTGATTGCGTACCTGGGTAGTATCGATTTCGTTATGGCCGACGTGGACCGCTAAGCATGAACAGCACGCTTATCCAGACAGACCGTTTCACCTTGAGTGAAACCGAGCGCTCGGCCATCGAGCACGAGCTGCATCACTACGAAGACCCGCGCGCGGCGTCGATCGAAGCCTTGAAGATCGTCCAGAAGGAACGTGGCTGGGTGCCGGACGGTGCCCTCTACGCCATCGGCGAGATCCTCGGCATCCCCGCCAGCGACGTTGAAGGCGTGGCCACGTTCTACAGCCAGATCTTCCGTCAGCCGGTCGGCCGCCACATCATTCGCGTGTGCGACAGCATGGTCTGCTACATCGGCGGTCACGAATCCGTGGTCAGCGAAATCCAGAACAAGCTGGGCATCGGCCTCGGCCAGACCACCCCGGACGGCCGCTTCACGCTGCTGCCGGTGTGCTGCCTGGGCAACTGCGACAAGGCGCCGGCGTTGATGATCGACGACGACACATTCGGTGACGTACAGCCTGCTGGCGTGACCCAATTGCTCGAGGGCTACCCATGACCCTGACTTCTTTCGGCCCAGCCAACCGCATCCAGCGGTCGCCCGAAACTCATCCATTGACCTGGCGCCTGCGCGACGATGCCGAACCGGTATGGTTTGACGAGTACCAGGCCAAGAACGGTTACGCCGCAGCGCGCAAGGCCTTCGCCGACATGGCCCAGGACGATATCGTCCAGACCGTGAAAGACGCCGGCCTCAAAGGCCGCGGCGGTGCAGGCTTCCCCACGGGCGTCAAATGGGGCCTGATGCCCAAGGACGAATCCATCAACATCCGTTACCTCTTGTGCAACGCGGATGAAATGGAGCCGAACACCTGGAAAGACCGCATGCTGATGGAGCAACTGCCCCATCTGCTGATCGAAGGCATGCTGATCAGTGCTCGCGCACTGAAGACCTACCGTGGCTACATCTTCCTGCGCGGCGAATACACCACCGCCGCCAAGCACCTCAACCGTGCCGTGGAAGAAGCCAAGGCCGCCGGCCTGCTGGGCAAGAATATCCTCGGTTCGGGTTTTGACTTCGAACTGTTCGTGCACACCGGCGCTGGGCGTTATATCTGCGGTGAAGAAACCGCGTTGATCAACTCCCTCGAAGGCCGTCGCGCCAACCCGCGCTCCAAGCCGCCCTTCCCTGCCGCCGTGGGCGTTTGGGGCAAGCCGACCTGTGTGAACAACGTCGAGACCCTGTGCAACGTGCCGGCGATCATCGCCGACGGCGTGGACTGGTACAAATCCCTGGCCCGCGAAGGCAGCGAAGACATGGGCACCAAGCTCATGGGCTTCTCCGGCAAGGTCAAGAATCCTGGCCTGTGGGAGCTGCCCTTCGGCGTGACTGCCCGCGAGCTGTTCGAGGACTACGCCGGCGGCATGCGCGACGGCTACACCTTGAAAGCCTGGCAGCCGGGTGGCGCCGGTACCGGTTTCCTGCTGCCCGAGCACCTCGACGCCCAAATGTACGCCGGCGGCATCGGGAAGGTGGGCACCCGCATGGGTACGGGCCTGGCGATGGCGGTGGACAACACCGTCAACATGGTCTCGTTGCTGCGCAACATGGAGCAGTTCTTCGCCCGTGAATCCTGCGGCTTCTGCACCCCATGCCGCGATGGCCTGCCGTGGAGCGTCAAGCTGCTGATGGCCCTGGAAAAAGGCGAAGGCCGCGAGGGTGATATCGAGACCCTGCTGGGTCTGGTCGGTTTCCTCGGCCCAGGCAAGACCTTCTGCGCTCACGCACCGGGCGCCGTGGAGCCGTTGGGCAGCGCAATCAAATACTTCCGCTCTGAATTCGAGGCCGGCATCGCGCCAACCCGCGCAGGCGATCTCAATCAGGTGGTATCACCGACCATGGTCGGTGCGTAACGCTTAAACAGGCGAAGGGTCCGTGCCCTTCGCCTTGTCATGTGCTGACGCCTTTAAGGCTGTGTAGATGCACATGAATAACAAGATTCCATTAGCCACGCCCGCTGACAACGGGCCAACGAAGAACTTTGAACCATGGCCACTATCCACGTAGACGGCAAAGCGCTCGAAGTCGATGGGGCGGACAACCTGTTACAGGCGTGTCTGTCACTAGGCCTCGACATCCCTTATTTCTGCTGGCACCCCGCGCTCGGTAGCGTCGGTGCCTGTCGCCAGTGTGCGGTCAAGCAATACACCGACGAGAACGACACCCGTGGTCGTATCGTCATGTCCTGCATGACCCCAGCCACCGACAACACCTGGATCTCCATCGACGATGAAGAATCCAAGGCGTTCCGCGCCAGTGTCGTCGAGTGGCTGATGACCAACCACCCTCACGACTGCCCGGTCTGTGAGGAAGGCGGTCACTGCCACCTGCAGGACATGACGGTGATGACCGGCCACAACGAGCGCCGCTATCGCTTCACCAAGCGTACCCACCAGAACCAGGACCTCGGCCCGTTCATCTCCCACGAGATGAACCGCTGCATCGCCTGCTACCGCTGCGTGCGCTTCTATAAAGACTACGCCGGCGGCACCGACCTTGGCGTATTCGGCGCCCACGACAACGTGTACTTCGGTCGCGTCGAAGACGGCGTGCTGGAAAGCGAGTTCTCCGGCAACCTCACCGAGGTCTGCCCGACCGGTGTGTTCACCGACAAGACTCACTCCGAGCGTTACAACCGTAAGTGGGACATGCAATTCGCCCCGAGCATCTGCCATGGCTGCTCCAGCGGTTGCAACATCTCCCCGGGCGAACGCTACGGCGAGCTGCGTCGCATCGAAAACCGCTTCAACGGTTCGGTCAACCAGTACTTCCTGTGCGACCGTGGCCGTTTCGGCTATGGCTATGTCAACCGCGAAGACCGCCCACGCCAGCCACTGTTGGCCGGCGGTGCGAAGCTGAGCACCGACGAAGCCTTGGATAAAGCCGCCGACCTGCTGCGCGGCCGCACGATCGTCGGCATCGGCTCGCCACGCGCCAGCCTCGAAAGCAACTATGCGTTGCGCGAACTGGTCGGCGCCGAGCACTTCTACAGCGGTATCGAAGCCGGTGAGCTGGAGCGTATCCGCCTGGTCCTGCAGGTGCTGAACGACAGCCCGCTGCCGGTGCCGAACATGCGCGACATCGAAGACCACGACGCCATTTTCGTGCTCGGCGAAGACCTGACCCAGACCGCCGCGCGTATCGCGCTGTCGCTGCGTCAGTCGGTCAAAGGCAAGGCTGAAGAGATGGCCGACGCCATGCGCGTACAGCCTTGGCTGGACGCCGCCGTGAAAAACATCGGCCAGCACGCGCTGAACCCACTGTTTATCGCTAGCCTGGCGGAAACCAAGCTCGACGATATCGCCGAAGAATGCGTGCACGCCGCCCCCGACGACCTGGCCCGCCTCGGTTTCGCCGTGGCTCATGCCCTGGACGCGAGCGCCCCTGCCGTCGACGGCCTGGACGCCGAAGCCGTCGAATTGGCCCAACGCATCGCCGACGCGCTGCTGGCCGCCAAACGTCCGCTGATCATCGCCGGCACCTCGCTGGGTTCCAAGGCGCTGATCGAGGCCGCCGCCAACATCGCCAAGGCCTTGAAGCTGCGCGACAAGAACGGCTCCATCAGCCTGGTGGTACCGGAAGCCAACAGCCTCGGCCTGGCCATGCTCGGTGGCGAATCCGTGGATGCCGCACTGCAAGCGGTGATCGACGGCAACGCCGACGCCATCGTGGTGCTGGAAAACGATCTGTATACCCGCACCGACGCGGCCAAGGTGGACGCCGCCTTGAACGCGGCCAAAGTGCTGATCGTCGCCGACCACCAGAAGACCGCCACCAGCGACCGTGCCGACCTGGTACTGCCAGCCGCCACCTTCGCCGAAGGCGACGGCACCCTGGTCAGTCAGGAAGGCCGTGCGCAGCGCTTCTTCCAGGTGTTCGATCCGAAGTACATGGACGCCAGCATCCTGGTTCATGAAGGCTGGCGCTGGCTGCATGCCCTGCGCTCCACCCTGCTGAACCGGCCGATCGACTGGACACAGCTCGACCACGTCACCGCCGCCACTGCCGCGAGCGCGCCGCAACTGGCACGTATCGTCGACGCCGCGCCGTCCGCCGCATTCCGCATCAAGGGT
The DNA here is from genome assembly GCF_013285305.1 of Pseudomonas rhodesiae. NCBI lineage: Bacteria > Pseudomonadati > Pseudomonadota > Gammaproteobacteria > Pseudomonadales > Pseudomonadaceae > Pseudomonas > Pseudomonas rhodesiae. The sequence continues at coordinate 3,717,128 of NZ_CP054205.1, forward strand.
CTGAAACTGGCCCGTGAGCCGCTGCGTTATTCCGGTCGTACCGCCATGCGCGCCGATATCAGCGTGCATGAACCGCGCACGCCGCAAGATAACGACACCGCGTTCGCGTTCTCGATGGAAGGTTATTCGGGTTCGGCCGAACCGCGTCAGCAAGTGCCGTTCGCCTGGTCGCCAGGTTGGAACTCGCCACAGGCGTGGAACAAGTTCCAGGACGAAGTCGGTGGCCACATCCGCGCTGGCGACCCAGGCACTCGCCTGATCGAAACCCAGGGCGATTCGCTGAACTGGTTCGCGGCGGTCCCGCGTCCTTTCAACCCGGCCCCGGGCACCTGGCAGGTCGTGCCGTTCTTCCACCTGTTCGGCAGCGAGGAGAACTCTTCCAAGGCCGCACCGGTTCAGGAGCGCATCCCCGCCGCCTACGTGTCCATGGCCAAGTCCGAAGCCGACCGCCTGGGTGTCAACGACGGTGCCCTGCTGAGCTTGAACGTTGCCGGCCAGACCCTGCGTCTGCCGCTGCGTATCAACGAAGAGCTGAGTGCCGGCCTGGTTGCACTGCCTAAAGGCCTCGCCGGCATCCCGCCGGCGATCTTCGGCAAAACCGTTGACGGTCTGCAGGAGGCAGCGCAATGACCTGGTTCACCCCTGAAGTGATCGACGTGATCATCTCGGTCGTCAAGGCCATCGTGATCCTGTTGGCCGTGGTCGTGGCGGGCGCCCTGCTCAGCTTCGTCGAACGTCGCCTGCTGGGCTGGTGGCAGGACCGTTACGGCCCGAACCGCGTTGGCCCATTCGGCATGTTCCAGATCGCCGCCGACATGCTGAAGATGTTCTTCAAGGAAGACTGGACCCCGCCGTTTGCCGACAAGGTGATCTTCACCCTGGCGCCGGTCGTGGCCATGAGCGCCTTGCTGATCGCCTTCGCGATCATCCCGATCACCCCGACCTGGGGCGTGGCGGACCTGAACATCGGCTTGCTGTTCTTCTTTGCCATGGCCGGTCTGTCGGTCTATGCGGTGCTGTTCGCAGGTTGGTCGAGCAACAACAAGTTCGCCCTGCTGGGTAGCTTGCGGGCCTCGGCCCAGACCGTGTCCTACGAAGTGTTCATGGGCCTGGCGCTGATGGGCATCGTGGTGCAGGTCGGCTCGTTCAACATGCGCGACATCGTCGAGTACCAGGCGCAGAACCTGTGGTTCATCATTCCGCAGTTCTTCGGCTTCTGTACGTTCTTCATCGCTGGCGTGGCCGTGACGCACCGTCACCCGTTCGACCAGCCGGAAGCGGAACAGGAACTGGCCGACGGTTACCACATTGAATACGCCGGCATGAAGTGGGGCATGTTCTTCGTCGGTGAGTACATCGGCATCATCTTGATCTCGGCCCTGTTGGTCACGCTGTTCTTCGGCGGCTGGCACGGACCATTCGGCATCCTGCCGCAGCTGGCGTTCTTCTGGTTCTTCCTGAAGACCGCGTTCTTTATCATGCTGTTTATCCTGCTGCGCGCTTCCATTCCGCGTCCACGGTATGACCAGGTGATGGATTTCAGCTGGCGCTTCTGCCTGCCGCTGACCCTGATCAATTTGCTGGTGACTGCTGCCGTTGTGTTGTTGAACACGCCAGCGGGCGCGGTTCAGTGAGGATTTGACCCATGTTCAAATATATTGGCGACATCGTTAAGGGTACCGGTACCCAGTTGCGAAGCCTGGTGATGGTTTTCGGCCATGGCTTCCGCAAACGCGACACCCTGCAATACCCGGAAGAAGCGGTGTACCTGCCGCCGCGCTATCGCGGCCGCATCGTGCTGACCCGCGACCCCGATGGCGAAGAGCGTTGCGTTGCCTGCAACCTGTGCGCCGTGGCGTGCCCGGTGGGTTGCATCTCCCTGCAGAAAGCTGAAACCGAAGACGGTCGCTGGTACCCGGACTTCTTCCGCATCAACTTCTCGCGCTGCATCTTCTGCGGCCTGTGCGAGGAAGCTTGCCCGACCACCGCGATCCAGCTCACACCGGATTTCGAGATGGCCGAGTTCAAACGTCAGGACCTGGTGTACGAGAAAGAAGATCTGTTGATCTCTGGTCCCGGTAAAAACCCTGATTACAACTTCTATCGTGTTGCAGGTATGGCCGTTGCCGGTAAGCCAAAAGGCGCCGCACAAAACGAAGCCGAGCCGATCAACGTGAAGAGCTTGCTGCCTTAAGGAAGAAAGATGGAATTCGCTTTCTATTTCGCATCGGGTATCGCGGTTGTGTCCACGCTTCGCGTGATCACCAACACCAACCCCGTGCACGCCCTGCTCTACCTGATCATTTCGCTGATCGCCGTGGCCATGACCTTTTTCAGCCTCGGCGCACCGTTCGCCGGTGTACTGGAAGTGATCGCCTACGCCGGCGCCATCATGGTGCTGTTCGTGTTTGTGGTGATGATGCTCAACCTGGGGCCGGCTTCGGTCGCCCAGGAACGCGTCTGGCTCAAGCCCGGCATCTGGCTCGGCCCGGTTGTCCTCGCGGCCCTGCTGCTGGGTGAACTGCTGTATGTACTGTTCGCTCACCAGAGCGGCCAGGCCATCGGCCACACCACTGTGGATGCAAAAGCCGTGGGCATCAGCCTGTTCGGCCCGTACCTGCTGGTGGTCGAACTGGCGTCGATGCTGCTGCTCGCCGCAGCCGTCACCGCCTTCCACTTGGGCCGCAACGAAGCCAAGGAGCAATGACGATGCCTGCTATCCCCTTGGAGCATGGTCTGGCGGTCGCCGGCATCCTGTTCTGCCTTGGCCTGGTCGGCCTGATGGTTCGCCGTAACATTCTGTTCGTGTTGATGAGCCTGGAAATCATGATGAACGCCGCAGCACTGGCCTTCATCGTTGCGGGTGCACGTTGGGGCCAGCCGGATGGACAAGTCATGTTCATCCTGGTGATCAGCCTGGCAGCGGCCGAGGCCAGTATCGGCCTGGCGATCCTGCTGCAGCTGTATCGTCGCTTCCACACGCTTGATATCGACGCTGCCAGTGAGATGCGCGGATGAACATGATCTTTCTGACTTTCCTGTTTCCCCTGATCGGGTTCCTGCTGCTGTCGTTCTCTCGCGGGCGCTGGTCGGAAAACCTTTCGGCTTTGATCGGCGTGGGGTCCATTGGCCTGTCGGCGATCGTCGCCGCCTACGTCATCTGGCAATTCAACGTGGCGCCGCCGGAAGGCGGTCACTACACCCTGGTGCTGTGGCAGTGGATGTCGGTGGAGGGCTTCAAGCCCAACTTCGCCCTCTACATCGATGGCCTGTCGATCACCATGCTTGGCGTGGTGGTGGGCGTGGGTTTCCTGATCCACCTGTTCGCGTCCTGGTACATGCGCGGTGAAGCGGGCTACTCGCGCTTCTTCTCGTACACCAACCTGTTTATCGCCAGCATGCTGTTCCTGGTGCTCGGCGATAACCTGTTGTTCCTGTACTTCGGCTGGGAAGGCGTGGGCCTGTGCTCGTACCTGTTGATCGGTTTCTACTACAGCAACCGCAACAACGGTAACGCCGCACTCAAAGCGTTTATCGTCACCCGTATCGGCGACGTGTTCATGGCCATCGGCCTGTTCATCCTGTTCCAACAGGTGGGCACGCTGAACATCCAGGAACTGCTGGTGCTGGCGCCACAGAAATTCCAGGTCGGTGACTTCTGGATCACCCTGGCGACCCTGATGCTGCTGGGCGGCGCCGTGGGTAAATCCGCGCAACTGCCACTGCAGACCTGGCTGGCGGACGCGATGGCCGGTCCTACCCCGGTGTCGGCTCTGATCCACGCCGCAACCATGGTGACCGCGGGTGTCTACCTGATCGCCCGTACCCATGGCCTGTTCACCCTGGCGCCGGAGATCCTGCACCTGGTCGGCCTGGTCGGCGGCGTGACTCTGGTACTGGCCGGCTTTGCCGCGCTGGTGCAGACCGACATCAAGCGTATCCTCGCCTACTCGACCATGAGCCAGATCGGCTACATGTTCCTGGCCCTGGGCGTCGGCGCCTGGGACGCGGCGATCTTCCACCTGATGACCCACGCCTTCTTCAAGGCGCTGCTGTTCCTCGCTTCCGGTGCGGTGATCGTGGCGTGCCACCACGAGCAGAACATCTTCAAAATGGGCGGCCTGTGGAAGAAACTGCCACTGGCCTACGCCAGCTTCATCGTCGGTGGTGCCGCCCTGGCCGCCCTGCCGCTGGTGACCGCCGGTTTCTACTCCAAGGACGAAATCCTCTGGGAAGCCTTTGCCAGCGGCAACCAGAACCTGCTGTACGCAGGCCTGGTCGGTGCCTTCATGACCTCGCTGTACACCTTCCGCCTGATCTTCATCACCTTCCATGGTGAAGCCAAGACCGAAGCGCACGCAGGCCATGGCATCTCCCACTGGCTGCCACTGTCGGTGCTGATCATCCTGTCGACCTTTATCGGCGCCATGATCACCCCGCCACTGGCCGGCGTACTGCCGGAAAGCGTCGGTCATGCTGGCGGCGACGCCAAGCACAGCCTGGAAATCGCCTCGGGCGCCATTGCCATTGCCGGTATCCTGCTGGCAGCCCTGCTGTTCCTCGGCAAGCGCCGCTTCGTGACCGCCGTGGCCAACAGTGGCATCGGCCGTTTCCTGTCGGCCTGGTGGTTCGCTGCCTGGGGCTTCGACTGGATCTACGACAAACTGTTCGTCAAGCCGTACCTGGCCATCAGCCATGTACTGCGTAAAGACCCGCTCGACCAGACCATTGGTTTGATCCCGCGCGCGGCCAAAGGCGGTCACACCGCCCTGAGCCGCAGCGAGACCGGCCAATTGCGTTGGTATGCGGCTTCCATGGCGGCTGGCGCCGTGCTGGTGATCGGCGCCATCGTAGTGGTAGCGGTCTGATATGAACTTTGCGAACTTGCGAAAGGAAACGAGCCCGTCATGATTCTGCCCTGGCTAATCCTGATCCCCTTTATCGGCGGCCTGCTCTGCTGGATGGGTGAACGCTTCGGCGCCACCCTCCCCCGCTGGATTGCGTTGCTGACCATGTCCCTGGAACTCGCGCTCGGCCTCTGGCTGTGGGCCCATGGCGACTATTCATTTGCTCCGGCACCGGGTGTCGATCCCACCTTCGCGCTTGAATTCAAGCACGTGTGGATCCAGCGCTTCGGCATCAACGTGCACCTGGCCCTCGATGGCCTGTCGCTGTTGATGATCCTGCTGACCGGCCTGCTGGGTATCCTCTCGGTACTCTGCTCCTGGAAAGAAATCCAGCGTCACGTGGGCTTCTTCCACCTGAACCTGATGTGGATCCTGGGCGGTGTGGTCGGCGTGTTCCTCGCCCTCGACCTGTTCATGTTCTTCTTTTTCTGGGAAATGATGCTGGTGCCGATGTACTTCCTCATCGCGCTCTGGGGTCACAGTTCTTCGGACGGCAAGAAAACCCGGATCTACGCGGCGACCAAGTTCTTCATCTTCACTCAGGCTTCCGGCTTGATCATGTTGGTGGCGATCCTGGGTCTGGTGCTGGTCAACTTCAACAACACCGGCGTGATTACCTTCAACTACGCAGACCTGTTGAAGACCAAGATGTCCCTGACCACCGAGTACGTGCTGATGCTGGGCTTCTTCATCGCCTTCGCGGTGAAGCTGCCGGTGGTGCCGTTCCACTCCTGGTTGCCGGACGCTCACGCCCAGGCACCGACTGCCGGTTCCGTGGACCTGGCCGGTATCCTGTTGAAGACCGCTGCGTATGGTCTGCTGCGTTTTGCCCTGCCGCTGTTCCCGAATGCTTCGGCCGAATTTGCGCCGATCGCCATGACCCTCGGTCTGATCGGGATTTTCTACGGTGCGTTCCTGGCCTTCGCGCAAACCGACATCAAGCGTCTGATTGCTTTCTCGTCCGTTTCCCATATGGGCTTCGTACTGATCGGCATCTATTCCGGCAGCCAACTGGCGCTGCAAGGTGCAGTGATCCAGATGCTGGCTCACGGCGTTTCGGCCGCGGCCCTGTTTATCCTCAGTGGTCAGCTGTACGAGCGTCTGCACACCCGTGACATGCGCGAGATGGGTGGCGTGTGGTCGCGCATTGCCTACCTGCCGGCGATCAGCCTGTTCTTCGCCGCCGCGTCCCTGGGCCTGCCGGGCACCGGCAACTTCATCGGCGAATTCCTGATCCTGATGGGCGCGTTCGTACAAACGCCGTGGATCAGCGCCATCGCCACCTCCGGTCTGGTGTTCGGTTCGGTCTACTCGCTGATCATGATCCACCGCGCTTACTTCGGCCCCGCCAAGTCCGACACTGTCCTCAAAGGGATGGATGCGCGCGAACTGATCATGGTGCTCGGTCTTGCGGTATTGCTGATCTACATCGGCGTGTACCCGCAATCGTTCCTGGACACTTCTGCCGCAACGATGCATGGCGTGCAGCAGTGGTTCGGCACCGCTTTCTCTCAACTCGCTTCGGCCCGGTAAGAGCGCTATGGAATTCACGATCCAACACTTTATCGCGCTTGCGCCGCTGCTGATCACCAGCCTCACCATCGTGGTGGTGATGCTGGCGATCGCCTGGCGCCGCAATCACTCGCAAACGTTCCTGCTGTCCTGTGCCGGGTTGAACCTGGCCCTGCTGTCGATCATTCCGGCCCTCAAGGTCGCGCCGTTGGCGGTCACCCCGCTGATGATGATCGATGACTTCGCACTGCTGTACATCGCGTTGATCCTGGTGGCCACCCTGGCGTGCGTCACCCTCGCCCACGCCTACCTCGGCGAAGGCGGCACCGGCTACCCGGGCAACCGCGAAGAGCTGTACCTGCTGATCCTGCTGGCTGCGGCCGGCGGTATCGTGCTGGTCAGCGCCCAGCACCTGGCAGGCCTGTTCATCGGTTTGGAACTGCTGTCGATCCCGACGTACGGCCTGGTGGCCTATGCCTTCTTCAACAAGCGCTCTTTGGAAGCCGGCATCAAGTACATGGTGCTGTCGGCCGCCGGTTCCGCGTTCCTGTTGTTCGGTATGGCCTTGCTCTACGCCGAAGCCGGCAGCCTGAGCTTCACCGGTATCGGTCATGCCTTGGCCGCCACCAACATGCCTGCACCGATCGCCCAACTGGGCCTGGCGATGATGCTGATCGGCCTGGCCTTCAAACTGTCGCTGGTGCCGTTCCACCTGTGGACCCCGGACGTGTACGAAGGCGCCCCGGCGCCGGTGGCTGCGTTCCTGGCGACCGCGTCGAAAGTGGCAGTGTTTGCGGTGATGGTGCGTCTGTTCCAGATCTCCCCCGCTGCCAACACCGGCGTGCTGAGCAACGTACTGACCGTGATCGCCATTGCGTCGATCCTGTTCGGTAACCTGCTGGCGCTGACTCAAAACAACCTCAAGCGTCTGCTGGGTTACTCGTCTATCGCCCACTTCGGCTACCTGCTGATCGCCCTGGTGGCGAGCAAAGGCCTGGCCGTGGAAGCCATCGGTGTGTATCTGGTCACCTACGTGATCACCAGCCTTGGCGCATTCGGCGTGATTACTCTGATGTCCTCCCCTTACAAGGGCCGTGACGCTGACGCTCTGTACGAATACCGTGGCCTGTTCTGGCGCCGTCCGTACCTGACCGCTGTACTGACCGTGATGATGCTGTCCCTGGCCGGTATCCCGCTGACCGCAGGCTTTATCGGCAAGTTCTACATCATCGCTACCGGTGTCGAAGCCCATGAGTGGTGGCTGGTTGCCTCGCTGATTCTGGGCAGCGCCATCGGCGTGTTCTACTACCTGCGCGTGATGGTCACCCTGTACCTGATCGAGCCGAACCTGCGTCGTGTGGATGCCGAGCTGCATTGGGAACAGAAAGCCGGCGGCGTGATGCTGCTGGCCATCGCCCTGCTCGCCTTCTTCCTCGGCGTTTACCCACAGCCGTTGCTCACCCTGGTGCAGCACGCGGTGCTGGGTGTTTGATCGCTTAGCGGGACGTGAGTAAACAAAAACGGCGCCTTCGGGCGCCGTTTTTGCATTGTGGGGATTGGGTTGGAGGTTTGCAGCGCAGTGCCAAGCCGGGTTTAGCAATGCCTTTGGTGGGGCTACTGCGCAGCCCGGCGCGGGGCAAGCCCGCTCACCTCAAAAGCCTGTTCAGCATAAAAGCCGATACACCACAAAAGCTCAGTCGCCACAAAAGCCCCTCTTATCCAATCAGCCAGCTCACTACAAACGGGTTAGAACGCGATACCGACCTTGAACCCATACTCGTCACGCTTGAGTTTGGTGTTGTCGGCCACGGGGGAGTCTTCATCCAGTTTGTATTCGGTGCGGGTGTAGTACAGGCCCGCCATCACAGGCAGGTTGCCTTTCTGGTTCATCAGCAGGCTGACTTCCGCGTACGGGTTGGTGCGGTCCTTGAGGTCGACGGAGTCGCTGCCCAAGCCGTCAACCTTGACTTTGACGCGGCCGTCGAGGGTGTGACGAGCGCCGGCTTCAACTCGCAGGGTCATGTCATCGAACTGGTGGTTGTAACCCAGTGCCGCTTTGGCAAATGGCGACTTGGTGGTCAGCTCAAGGTCATTGCCGTTGGACTCTGGCTCGTAGCGGGTCCAGCTGTAACCACCGCCCACGATCACGTCGACAAAGTTGCGCGCATCCAGCGCGGCACGCCAGCCCAGGTCCAGATCGGCCTGGCCTTCCTTGAGTTTGTTGTCGCTCTTCTCGCCATATTTGGCTTCGAGGCCGGCTTGGTAGATAAAACCGGACTCAGCGGTAAGCTTGTTGCCGAAGTTGTAGAACAGGCCCGCTTCGGGCATGTGGTCCTTGTCGCTCTGGCTGCCGCCTTCGAGTTTGAAATCGTTGTAGCTGCCCTGCAGACCGAAGATGGAAATCGGGTCGGTGGACGGCGCTGCGAACACCATCGCCGGCGCGGTGGCCAGCGCAAGCAGCGAGGCGTTTTTGAGGAATGATCCGAATAGTTTGGACATCGTTTTACATCTCCTTGTCAGGTGGACAAATTATTCAGGAACCGCTTCGAACCTCCGCGCGCGCAAAAGGTTCGAAAAAATTCACCTGATTTTGGAGGTAAAACGGTTCAGCGAACGCTCTAGATCAAGGCTCTTGGCGGCCTGCGCGAATCAAGTCATCCAATGCGTCGCTCAAACGTGGGTGCTTAGGCACCTGAATGCCGAACGTGTCGCGTAGCAATGCCAGCAGTTCATCGCTGTGTTGCAACGTACGCTTGGCGCTGGGCCTGTCCAGATAGTGAATTGCGTAATGCGCGTTGTTCAACGTGTGCCGCTCCCCCACGGCCAGCCGCGCGACTTTGAGCTGCCCCAGAAAGGGCGAGCCAGGGTGGGTCGAGACGTACCAGTTGCCGATTTCGTAATCGATGTCGGCCTGCACTTGCAGGTCGAACACGTATAAGCCGCGCCATTCCCCGGCCACTTCGGCCCACAGCGTATAGCTGCTCTCCTGCGCATCGAATGTCAGGCGGTAAGGCTCATGGGCCGTGGCCTGCGCCGCCTGGGTATCGAGTTGCAACGGGCTGCTCGGCACCATGCCACCAAAGCCCACGTCGGCGATGTAGCGCACTCCGTCCAGGTTCACCAGGCTCAGACGATGGGTACGCGCCGTACGCGCATCCGGCGGGCCGCCCATGACAACCCGGCCGGTGATGCCGCGCGCGTCGAAGCCTAATTCCTGCAATAGCATCAGAAACATCTGGTTCAACTCGTAGCAGTAGCCGCCGCGCCCCTCGAACAATACTTTGTGCTCGACGCTCGGCAGATCGATCGGTACCGGCTGGTGCAGCAGGGTCGACAGGCTCTCAAAGGCAAAGGTGCAAACATGGCGCAATTGCAGGTCTTGCAGAGTTTGCAGGGTGGGCGGTGGCGGAGTGTCGTAGCCCAGGCGTTGCAGGTAGCGCTGGCAATGGGTGAGACGGGGCATGGCACGGTCCTTGAGCACGGTCGAAGGCGTCACTATGCCGCGCCCGCGTGCAGATTGTCATTTTGAATGAACCTTTTTAAACGCCTTCCTATCCATTTATAACAAGTCAGGGAGGCACCATGAGTACCGCAAAAATCTACACCATTAATTATCAGCTGCACGGTCAACCGAAGTCCTTTGTAGTACGCGCCGAAGTGATGAATAACGCCGAGGCCTGGCATTGGGCGGCGGTCGACGCCGACGTTGCCCATGTGAGTCGCATTGGCCGCGTGGGCCATGAGCAAGTCAAAAAAACCACCCGCCCCTGGGCGGAGAAATACGGCATCACCAATGTGACCTGGATGCCACCTAAATAACCCCCATCCCCTAAACCAAAAAGCCCCGCTCAATCGAGCGGGGCCTGCATCACTTCTTCAAGTCGCCCAACGGATCGTAAGGCGGCTTTTTTTCCGGGTGATCTTTTTTATCCTTGTCCAGCGGCGCGATGGCCGGGCCGATCGGGTCGACCTGCGGGTCGGCGACATCCGGCGAGTCCGGGTCGAAACCCAGCTCATCCTTGCCACTGGCGTGCTCGCTGGAGCGCGGGCCTTTGTCTGGAGCGGTCATGGCTATCTCCTCTAGAGCGGACGGGCTTTATCGTGAAGGGTTTCCAGGTCTTGCTCGGCTTGCTCCGTATCGTCAATGTCCTGACGATGCGCGGGATCATTGGGGCGCAGAGCGTCGTTGTCGCGCTCCTCCTCACCGGGGGTACGGTTGGGGTCTGGCGTGCCGGGCGGTGGCTGTTTGTATTCGGGCATGATGGTTCACCTCGTCATAATGGGTGGCCTGCACCGATTTAGAGAAAGCCCCGCGCACCAACGTTCAACTTGTTTGCCCCGACGTGCGATGATGCCACCCCGCCATCCTCTAGAGACCTGACCCGGATGTTCGAGCTCAAACCCTGTGACCCCGCCCTCTACCGCCAACAGACCCGCCGCAGCACTTTGACCGTGGCGGTGCTGTTCTTGGCCCTAGCCATGGTGCTGTCGAGCCTGGCGGTGACGCTGTTCGGCGAGCCCGGCGGGGATAATTTCCGCTTCAACGTCGGTGGTGTGTTCGCCGGCGTACTGATCACCCTGGCGCTGGTGCGCGGCCCCTTTTGGGGCCAGGCGTGGCTGGCACCGGCGGTGTATGGCTGGCAGCTCAAGCGTAGCCTGATGAGCGTGACTAACGTGATGCACAAGGTCACCGAGGGAGTGCAGGCCAATGATCCGACAGCCATGAAGCTGCTGCGTTTTTATCACCTGGGGCTGACTCAGATGCACGAATTGGACGCCAACTCCAGCGCCCAGGCGCAGTTGGTCGGTGAGATGCAGGCCCACGTCAGCAAGATGCAGGCGCTGGGGCTGGACACCGACCAGACCCGCCTGGACCCTGCCTGGCTCGACCACCTCAAAAGCGTCTGAGTCACAAACGATTCACGCAGGCGGCGAAGGCTCTCAGGTTTAGGGCTGGCGTTGTTCTTTTCAGCGGACGATCGACGAGCTTTCGACCTATTCGGGTTCAGCGTCCGCTGCACATGCAGAAACCTCCTACATTCTTCGCTCAGCATTCTTTGCACCCTTGGCGCTTTCGCTAACCCCTATCGAGAGCCCCTCCATGTGCAACGCCCATCGCCCCACTGATACGCCGTCGAACAACGGCCGCCGTGACTTTCTGCGTCTGACCACACTCGGCGCCAGCGCGTTGATGCTGGCCGGCGCTTTACCCAGCGGCATGGTTCAGGCCGCCCCGGTGCCGAAAGCGGCCAACAAGCTCGACCCACAACAGGCGCTGGAACGTTTGATGGAGGGCAATCAGCGCTATGCCGCCGGCGTCAAACGACGCCATGATTTCATGCACGAACGTGAGGCCTTGGTCGGCGGGCAAAACCCCTTCGTCGCGGTACTCAGTTGCGCCGACTCGCGGATCGCGCCCGAATATGCCTTCGATACCGGTCGAGGCGACCTGTTCGCCGTGCGTGTGGCCGGCAACTTCGTCACCGATGACGGACTGGCCAGCCTCGAATACGCCGTGGCGGTGCTGGGCACGCCACTGATCATGGTGCTGGGGCACGACAGTTGCGGGGCTGTGGCGGCCGGGGTCAAGGCGGTCAAAGACAACGCTCAATTCCCCGGCAAGATTCAGGGCCTGGCCGACGCGATCAAACCGTCCGTGACCAAGGTGCTGAAAGCGCCGGGCAACGTGTTGGATAACGCCATCGCACAGAACGTCATTGATACCGTCGCACGGCTCAAGACTGAATCCAGCCTGTTGGCCGACGCCCTGACCAAAGGCACCTTGCAGATTGTCGGCGGTGTGTACCGCCTCGACAGCGGCAAGGTTGAGCTGATCGGCTAGTCACGCGCGCCACTATCAACTGGCCAGCGCACTAAGATCCAGGTGCCCATCCAGGACCGGCGGGCACCAGTAGTAGCCGCCGGTCAACGGCGTACTGATGCGGTACAGGCCGTCGACAATCCCGTCTTCCAGGCCGCTCATACGGCGCAGCTGCGCCTCGAAGGCATCGAAGGAATGGCCGAAGGCGAGGAACATCAGGCCGGCCTGACCGTTTTCGGCCCACGGCATGGAGCGGCGCACCACGAAGGCCTCGGGGGTGAAGCTCTCCTGGGCGGTACGTTTGGTGTGGGCCGACTCTGGGGCGTCGTCCAGTTCTTCGTTATCGCCGTGGCGGCGGCCGATGATGTGGTCGCGTTCCTGGGCTGGCAACGCGGCGAAACCATCGAGGTCGTGCTGCCATTGCTGAAGGGCGGCGAAGCTGGCACCGCCGTCAGTCAAGGCGGCGTCCACGGCAGCATCGTCGTGAGGGTTTTCGGTGCCGTCTTCGTAGTCGGTGAGGTCGAAGCCGGTCTTGTAGCGGAAGCCTTCAATCGACTGCACCAGACGAAAGCCCGGGGCCAGGGCCTTCTCGAACGCGCGACTGCGCAGCAGCAGTTCGCCGCGATCCGCACCGTGCAGCCACACCCACAGCGCCTGTTGGGTCGACGGGTTATGCGCCCCCGGCGCGCTGATCGCCGGAAACGGCCGCAAGCCGTCAATGGTTGCGCCCAGTGCAGTGACCAGCGGCTCACCCAACCCGACCACCGCCGCCGCATCCGCCATCCGCACCAATGCGTCCAACGCAACGGGAACGGCGGCCAGGGAATCCACGGCGAAAAACAGATGGCGTGCCTGCAACGGCACCGGTGCAGCAAGAATGCCCGGCTGGTACTGACTCATATGAACTCCTTCAAGAAAGGCGCGCAGTTTACCCGGCGCCAGTCGCTCTGCGTACTGCAAAGCGCGCAAGCCTTGCCATAGAGCCCTTGGTTGGGTGACTCTCTAGTCAAGTACCAGTCAAGTTTTGTAACTATTACAGGGATAGCTCCATGACCACTCAGCCCTTGCTCGCTCAGCTGTTTCCTACTTCCACCGCCGAGATCCCAGAGCAATACCGCCTGGCAGCGCCCATCGAACAGCGTGACTACCTGGTGAACGGCCAGTTGCGGGTGTGGAATGGCCCGCTGGCCCAAGTGCACAGCCCGGTGCAACTGGGTGACCAACGGGTGGTGATCGGCAGCACGCCGCTGCTGGACGCCGACACCGCCCTCACCGCCCTCGACGCCGCCGTGCGTGCCTACGATCGTGGCCAGGGCGAATGGCCGACGATGCGCGTAGTTGACCGCATCCGCCACGTCGAAGCGTTTTTGCGGCGCATGCGCGAGCAGCGCGATGGGGTGGTCAAGCTGCTGATGTGGGAGATCGGCAAGAACCTCAAGGATTCCCAGAAAGAATTCGACCGCACCTGCGACTACATCACCGACACCATCAACGCCCTCAAAGAGCTGGATCGCCGCTCCAGCCGCTTCGAGCTGGAACAGGACACCCTCGGGCAGATCCGCCGCGTGCCGCTGGGCGTGGCGCTGTGCATGGGCCCCTACAACTACCCGCTCAACGAAACCTTCACCACCCTGATCCCGGCACTGATCATGGGTAACACCGTGGTGTTCAAGCCGGCCAAGCTCGGCGTGCTGCTGATCCGCCCACTGTTGGAAGCGTTCCGCGACAGCTTCCCGGCCGGGGTGATCAACGTGATCTATGGCAGCGGCCGCGAGACCGTTAGCGCGCTGATGGCCAGCGGCAAGATCGATATCTTTGCGTTCATCGGCACCAACAAAGCCGCCAGCGACTTGAAGAAACTGCACCCCAAGCCGCACCGCTTGCGGGCCGCTCTGGGCCTGGACGCGAAAAACCCCGGCATCGTGCTGCCCGAGGTGGACCTGGACAATGCCGTCAGCGAAGCGGTGACGGGCTCGCTATCGTTCAACGGCCAACGCTGCACCGCGTTGAAAATCCTCTTCGTGCATGAAGAGGTGGTCGAGGCTTTTATCGAAAAATTCAACGCACGCCTGGCGACGCTCAAGCCCGGGATGCCTTGGGAGGACGGCGTTTCGCTGACGCCGTTGCCGGAAGTGGGCAAGGTCGATTACCTCAACGGCTTGGTGGCCGACGCGACGCAGCACGGGGCCCAGGTGGTGAATGCCAATGGCGGGGTCAGTCGCGGTTCGTTCTTCTACCCGGCGGTGCTGTACCCAGTGAATCCGCAAATGCGCGTCTACCACGAAGAACAATTCGGCCCGGTGGTGCCGATCGTGCCCTACCGCGACCTGGATACCGTGATCGATTACGTTCTGGATTCGGACTTCGGCCAACAGCTCAGCCTGTTCGGCACCAACCCCGAAGCCATCGGGCGCCTGGTGGATACCTTTGCCAACCAGGTCGGGCGCATCAATATCAACGCTCAATGCCAGCGCGGGCCGGACACCTTCCCCTTCAACGGGCGCAAGAACTCGGCTGAAGGCACGCTGTCGGTACATGACGCGTTGCGCGTGTTTTCGATCCGCACCCTGGTGGCGACCAAGTTCCAAGAGAGCAACAAGGCACTGGTCAGCGAGATCCTGCGCAACCGTGATTCAAGTTTCCTGACCACTGACTACATCTTCTAAGTTCACCTCGGTCAAACAATGTGGGAGAGGGCTTGGCTTCGATAGTGGTGTGTCAGCTAACCGATTCTTTACTGATCCACAGTTATCGGGGGCAAGCCCCCTCCCACATTTGGATTGTTTATAGCTGGAGAGTTGAGGGTCCTTTGTTATCAATGAATCTGCCGATGTTTGCCCGGCGCCTGTTGCGCCCCTTGCTCGACCCCTACCGCCGCTACCGGCATGCCAAGCTGATCCACGCCGTGCGCGTGTCCATCGGCTTGCTGGCCACGATCCTGCTGACCACCGGCATCAACCTGCCCCACGGCGAATGGGCGTCGGTAACCATGTTGATCGTGATCGGCGGGCTGCAGCACCACGGCAATATCGGCAAAAAAGCCGTGGAACGCGCCTACGGCACCTTAATCGGTGCCAGTGTCGGTCTGCTGCTGGTGGTGCAACAGGCCTACTTCGGCCTACCGCTGCTGACCTACCTGCTAATGTCGGTGGTGTGCGGGTTCTTCTCCTATCACGCCATCGGCAAGGGCGGTTATATCGCGCTGCTGTCGGCGATCACCGTGTTTATCGTCGCCGGCCACGGTGACAACCCGTTGTCGGATGGTTTATGGCGTACCGTGGATATTCTCATCGGTATCGTCCTGGCCCTGGCGTTCTCCTTCGCCCTGCCGCTGTATGCCGTGTATTCGTGGCGCTATAACCTGGCCAGCGCCCTGCGTGACTGCGCACAGATCTACAGCCGGATCATCAGTGGAAAGTCGGTCACCGATGATGAACACGTCAAACTGCTCAACCGTTTGAATGCGGCAATGGTGCAACTGCGCTCGCTGATGCCGTCGGTATCCAAGGAAGTGCGCATTTCCATGACCGAGCTGGACGCCATCCAGCGTCATCTACGGCTGTGCATCAGCACCCTGGAGATTCTCGGCAACACCCGTCCCGACCCTCGCGACGAACAAGCGATGGCCCGTATGCAGGCCGTCTTGAAGGCCGAGCATCGGCAGATCCGTGTGCAATTGGTGGGGATGGCGCGGGCGTTGAAATCCGGCATGACCGAACGACTGGAGCGCCCAAGTACCGGCACGGGCCGCGAGCCCACGCTGGATGCGCCGGTGTACAGCGCGCTGGATGGGTATCGGTTGTTAACGCTGCAACTAGCGGCGAATGTGGATGCGATGCGGGGGCGGTTGGCGAAGAGTGGGAAGTGTTGGGGGATTTGAAACTAAGTAAAAACACGTAACGGGTTTATCTTTCAAACTCCGTTACGTGTTAATCGGCGGTGAATGGATAATCAAGTCGGCTGTAAGCACCAGGCCGGTGCTCGATAGTTGACGCCTAAACACCTGATCTGTGTTGGCAGTCGCGTGTCCCAAGCAGCATCGACTAACGTGAAGCAATACACACCGTTGTCGATACACACCCAGTAAAAGGCATCATAAGGCACTGGGAACTGCGAGGATGGACCGTAGACTTTTTGCATATGTTCAAGACCGTTGGGCCAATCCAGACCAATGGCGCCGGGTAATGATCGGCGCCAGTTATAGGCGTCAGCGCTGCTTATCGCATGGGGGTATTCGCGCACTGCCCACACGTTCGAAACGTACACATTGTAAGACAACCAGTGCCCTGCATTGTCTCGTACATCAATGGTCGTGACGCCATTGCTATAGCCTGTCACTTTACCCGTCGAGGTCACCTGGGCGATGGCTGAGTTGCGTGATACATAGGTATAGGGCGGTTGACCTCCCGTGGGTACGCGAGTTGCTGCATTTCCAGGGTAATCCTGCCCATTCCTCGGCCAGTTGAATGCAATAATCGCAAACCCTTTCAAATCCATATCGCTACGATCGATCTGGAAAGCCTGCGAGACTTTGTAAGTCGTGCTCTGAAAAGGAGTCTCTCTGCCCGGAGTCTGACTACCGTCGAGCGTCACCTGGGCCTTGAGCTCTATCTGCTGGCCGTTGGGCACAGATTCCAACCAAGTGCGTAACACCGGTTTATTCGCCAGCCCGTTTGTCGCTTCTGACTGACTGATGGGCTCACCATTGAGCACATACAGGTCTCCCACATTCGCACTGCTGCAAATCAACCACACCCGTTGACCAGCGGCACTGAACGGCCATTTCGCCAGCGTAGCCATTGCATTACCGACAAAGGTGTTCAGGTCCAGCGTCGCTCCGGCAGGGGTGTTGTTGATCAACGGCCTTGGCATGTTCCCCACGGGGATCGGCGTCACTGTCACCGTTACTACGCCGGAATTTTTGGGCGAGCCGTTCCGGGTGACCTTGTACTGGAGGGTGAAAGTCTGGTTGGTACGACCGATATTGACCCCAATAGCATGCGCTGGGATGGGGAATGGAACGGTGCCCGATACACTGCCATTTTTCTCCGGGATGTTGGGAGAACCGGCAGCGCCATTACCCACCATGGTGACTTTGATGATGTCGGTGGTCAGCATGCCGTCGTAGCTCACTTCCACCGTGCCGCCATTCAAGGCACTTAAGGGCGCCAGCGTCTGGGAGGCACCGATACCACTGGCTTGGACCAAGTTGGGCAATCGCAACTCCCCAATGGCTGTCAAGACGCGATAGGTCGTCGACGGCAAGTCCACGGCCGTTGATCTATCTGTACTTCCATCAAACGTCACCGCACAACTAACCGTGATCTCCTGATTATTCGGCAACGCCGCCAACCAGGTGCGCAGCACCGTCTTATTCGCCAGGCCATTGTTGGCTTCGAGTGAGTTAATGTCATACGCGCTTAAAACTTCCAGAGGCGTGACGCCCGGAGCGCTGCAGGTGATCCATACCCGTTGTCCCGTGATACTCAACCGCCACTTGGCCAGGGCCGCGGTGGCGTTGCCAGTAAAGGTGTTGAGGTCCAGCGTGTCGCCATTGGCCTTAGCGTTGATCAATACCCGGGGCAGGTCCGATTCGCGGATCGTTTGCACCGTCAGCCGTTGTTCGAAGGAGTCCACCGGGCTGCCATTGATCATGGCGATATACATCAACTCGATGGTTTTACCCACGCTGGCGGCGAGGATCTGCTGGCTGATGGCAAAGTCCACACGACCGCCGGCCAGACCATTCTTAGCCGGAATATCGGCTTCGGAGCCATCGGGGAACAACCACTTCAACCGGATTACGTGTTCGCCGTTCATGCCGTCGTATTTCACCGTGACCGACGCGGTGTTTTCATAGTCCAGCGGGTAGATGGTCAGGGTCGCGCCCGGCCGGTTGTCAAATGCCGGGGCGGGCAAGGTGGAAGGCAGCGCCTGCACCGTGTGTTCGCGCACACCGAACAGCACGGCCGAGTTTATGTCGTAGCTTTCGGACAAGGTGACCCAGAACTCGATGGTCAGCCGTGAGCCATCCTTGAGCAGGCGCAGTTTGTCCACCGGGGTCGGAGGGAAAATGCCATGGGTGACGCCGTTCGGGGTCACCAGGTTGGCGGTGTAGGTGTGCTCTTTATAAATGCTGCCGTTGGCGAAAGTCCCTGTGTAGGTCATCCACATCAGTTGGTTGGGGGCGATGAAACTCCACACCGGAATACGCGTACGGGCGGCATCGTTGAGTTCTGCCAGCACCAACAGCACCTTGTCGCCCACCCCGTCGATGGTCGGCGTGGGCAGCCCGGTCAGGGGCAGCAGTTCCAGGTCCAGCACATCGGACTCATAGGGGAAGCTGCCGCGCGTGAAGTGGTACTGCACGCTGATGCGATTGCCGCCCTCGCGGATGCCTTTGGCGATGACCTCGGACGGTATGGGCACCTCTACTTCGTGGGTGCTGGGGTTGCCTTGTGCACTCACGGCCACGCTGCCAGTGCCGTCGGCGCTGATCCAGTCCACACGAATCTGATCGGTTGCCAGCATCGGCCGGAACTTCACCAACACATAGGTACCGTCTACCACGGCCAGCGGGTTGAGCTGGTCAGGGAATAACGAGGCACCTCCGACCACCGGCCGCTCCAACTGAACGCCGACGCCAACCGTCAGGTTCAGGGCTTCCGAACGCAGTTCCACCCGGGGCGGGCCTTGGCGTTCCAGGCTGTAGCTGATGCGTAAACTGCCGTTGTTGTTTTTGTCGAGAATGTCGCGGGTGACCGGATAGGGCAGTTCCCGGCCGGCGGTGGCGCCATTGATGTCCAGGGTACCGTTGGCGGAGCCGCCCAGGCCCGAGCCGATGCAAGACCAATGGAGCTTGTCGCCGGGCTGGGTATCGAGGTAAGTGAACGTCACCAGTACATCGCTGCCTGTAACGTCGGCGGGGTTGACGTTGTTGCCCACGGCACCTTGCAGGCGGGGCGCGGGCATGTCGGCCACGCGCTCGCCGATTTGGGCGCCCAGCATCAGGGAGCGCCGAGTCGTCAGGGCATTGCCGCCCAGGATATGAACGACACCGTCGTTGGTTTCGTAATAGATATCAATGTGACCCAGCCCATTGAACTGTTCCAGCTCGGCGGCGCGCACTGTGTAGGTGCCCCCCTGAGCGCCTGCCAGTTGATTTTGACGGTAGACAATGGCGTTGCCGCCCCCCGACGGTACGTGGGTGATGAACAGCGTCTCCAGCCAGCCGGGGTCATGGGGTTCGTAAAACGGCAGGGTGACCGTGATGTCTTCACCTGCCGGAATCAACCCCAGCTCGATAGGGCTGACATCGGGGGCCGGCATCAAGACCTTGGTGCCGACCACGGTGATGGTAGTGCTGCCCGATTGCCCCAGCGACACGCCGGCGGCGGTTTGCCACTCGAACGATACCCGAAATGAGCCGCCAACCCATTGAGCGATGATGCTGGCATCCACCGGAACAAAGGTGAAACCGAGGTTCTTGTCGGTAACCGGCTGCAGCACAATTGTCTGGGTGGTGCCGTCTTCGAGCATCCCGAGCAACGTCACAATGATCTGATGCCTGGGGAGGGGGGACGGAAACTGTTTGTCTGTAAGGGCGATCACTTCGAAGGTTGAGCCACTCTGGGTATCGAAGTCGATCTGCCTGGATTCGAGCTCTTCGCCGTCCACCAGGAAAATCGGCGGCCCCAACAGCGAAGGGTCCAATTCGGCGTCCAGGAAATAAGGTTTGGAATACTGATACTTTTCCCCGGAAAAATTTTCCACCACATCATGCACACGAAACCGAAGGGTCACTTTCCCAAGTTGCCCTCCCTTATCAATGATCGATTTGGGCACAAAGACCCGAATCGGTCCTGACCCGGCCGCCTCAGCCGGGCTCACGGTATGCTGCACAAACTCGCCATCCCAGGACAGCTCGATGACATCGTTCTGGCGGATGTGTTCGTACAGATCAATCAGGCACCAAAGGCCGCCCACAACATCGCCTGCGCCAATATTCGATCCTTCGGGGAAGCCTTCTACGCGCATGACCAGGCCGGTATGCCACGGAATGCCGGGGTCTTTGTCCATACCACCGGGGCGGTCGGTCTTGATCAAAAGGGTTCGCACAGGAGAGGTGCTTTCATTGCCACTGCCTATGCGAATCACTCGACCATAACTGGACACCTCACCTTCAGGAATAAATTCGGAGGGGATGGCCAGGTACTGTTGGGGATTTGCCGAACTCCACACGTAATCTTCGGCAACGGGAAAAGTCAGGTCTTCAAGATAAAAAGCAAAATAGTCGAGAAAGTTAAGATTCTGCCAGTTTTCAAACACGAACAGCGCATAAGGTCGTA
Organism: Pseudomonas rhodesiae; assembly: GCF_013285305.1. Classification (NCBI taxonomy): domain Bacteria; kingdom Pseudomonadati; phylum Pseudomonadota; class Gammaproteobacteria; order Pseudomonadales; family Pseudomonadaceae; genus Pseudomonas; species Pseudomonas rhodesiae. The sequence goes on from NZ_CP054205.1 coordinate 3,737,716, forward strand.
CATGGCGGATACCCAGACCGTAGGCCGCATTCTCAGGGTGGGCGGCGAGCTGGAGGTCGACCCAGGGGAAGGCCGAATATGGGTGATCCAGGTCTTCAATTCGTCGCGGTTCAGGGCGTTCCAGGCTGGGTGATTGATAGGGCACTGGAAGCGACGCGGCGGGTAGACCGCCCGAGATCGAATCGTTCTCGGGGTCAAGAGGGGTGTCGGACATGATGAATCTCCTGGCTGGGAGCGCGCTCAGGACTGGCGCGTTATGCAAGGAGAATCAAACCCCCATTCGGGTGGGGTGGGTAACTGTCAGAATTGACAGTGGCGACGAATGGCAGCCGTTGGCGTCCCGTTGAAGTGATCAACAACTTCACACTTTCTCTTACAAATTTTTCACGCTTTATTCACATCCCGAGACGTAGGGTGAAGCCTCATCCGTTACAAATGTTGCACATCAAGCCCGCCGCCCCAGCGGGCTTTTTTTTTGCCTCGAAAAACTACCGTTCAGTGCGACGCTTTAGCGCTTGGCGCCGCAGCCTCTTCACGAATCGCGCGCTGGGTGTCCAGCACCTTGGCCAGAGCGGTTTCCGCTTCAGGGCTCTGCTGCGGCACACGGATCGCTGCCGAGACCAGGGTAATCAGCTTGGCCATGACTTCCGCATCGGTAGCCGGACGGCCGAGGCTCATAGAATTCATCAGCAGGCGCAGCTCGGTGCCGGCCATCACCCCAGAGATGGCCTTGAGTGCAAATTGCAGGCGCACCCCCAGCTCGTTGCGCGGTAAATCCGGCAAGGCCAGGGCGAAGGCTTCGAAGAAGCGTTGGAACACCGGTTGGTAATGCACTTTGAGGTATTCCTGGATAAACGGCGACGTGTCGCTGTAGACGCGCCCCAGGAACCGAATGAACGAGCGCCCTTCTCCACTGGCCGGGTCGCTGCGCTCCAGGCCCATGGCCGGAGCGAAAAGCACGCCGAGCAAGGTGTCGCAGTCCAACGGGCCATCGGATTCGGCTTCGCAACGTGCCAACAATTCCAGGCGCTGTTCGTTGAGCGGTTCCAGGCGCTGCATCAGCAGGGTTTTCATCAGGGAATCCTTGTCCCCGAAGTGGTAATTCACCGCAGCCAGGTTGACCTGGGCACGCTCGGTAATCTGCCGTAACAAAACCGCGTCATATCCGTACTTGATGAAGAGAGCCTCTGTCGCATCCAGCAAGCGAGTCTTGGTAACGTTTGGAGCGCTGAGTTTCTTCGCGACCATTAGGGATCCCACGGAAATATTGTTTTAAAAAATAATTTGATTTTTTATACCGGGGCCGTCGTGCGAAAGCAAGCTGTGACACCTTACCGTGGCATTCAAAGCCTTACCGGACGGCTACTTGAGGGCAGACTGAAGGCGTTGAGGCAACCTGCTGAGGATGTGGGGAAAAACATTTCAAAGGGTAAAACCGCTCTATATCCATGGCTGGCGAAGCCCAGGGAACACGGTTAGTATTCAAACAATATTTTAAAAACAAGAAATTAAACCAGTCCGTAACCCGTACCTGTCACCCGCGAATTTGTTACAACGCTTTGCTTGGGGATCAGGCACCGTCGAGACTGAAGGCGTAGTCAAGATGACAGGCAACTCCACGCTCCCAGGCTTGATTTCCTTGCACGGCATCGGCAAACGCTATCAATTGGCCGGGCAGGAACTGTCCATTCTCAACGACGTATGCCTCTGCATCGCCCGTGGCGACAGTTGCGGCATTCTCGGTGCCTCCGGTTCCGGCAAAAGTACCCTGCTCAACATTCTCGGCCTGCTGGACCTGCCCAACTGCGGCCAGTACCACTTCGCCGGCCACGATATTTTCAGCGCCAGCCCCGACGAACTGGCGGCGATCCGCAATCAGCAGATCGGTTTCGTATTCCAGAGCTTCAACCTGCTGCCGCGCCTGAGCGCGCTGGACAATGTCGCCCTGCCCCTGAGCTATCGCGGCGTGTCGCGCCATGCCTCGGTGGAACAGGCCCTGCGCATGCTCGAACAGGTGGGCCTGGCCGAGCGCGCCCACCATCGCCCCGCCGATCTTTCCGGCGGCCAGCGCCAACGCGTGGCCATCGCCCGCGCGCTGGTGGGCAACCCGTCGGTGATCCTCGCCGACGAACCCACCGGCAACCTCGACAGCGGCACCGCTCAGGACATCATGAACCTGCTGCTGGCCCTCAACCGCGAACAGCAGGTCACCCTGGTCATCGTCACCCACGACCCGCAGATCGCCGAGCGCCTGGAGCGCAAGATCCTGGTGCGCAACGGTGTGGTGCAAGAGGTTGGGCGCCTATGAGCCTGCGGGTCGAGCAAAGCCTCAGCCAGCTGCTGCATGAAGCCCTCGTCAGTCTGCGCACCCTGGGCAAGCGCTCGATGCTGGCGCTGCTGGGCATCGTTATCGGCAGTTCGTCGGTGGTGGCGCTGATCAATATCGGCCATAACGCTTCGGTGGATGCCGCCTTGATCTTCAAGGACATGGGCACCGACACCCTGGTGGTGCAATTCCCCCCCAAGGGCAGCGCCAACGTGCCGATGCGCACGCACTTGGACCTGGACGCCGTGCGCCAGGCCGTTCCGGGCATTGCCCATATCGGCGCGCTCAGCCTGTTCAGCGGGCCCATCGTGTTCCATGGGCGCAGCGTCAACGCCAATTTCGTCGGTAGCACGCCGGATGTCGCTGCGGCGATGCGCCTGACCTTGCAACACGGCCGCTTCCTGTCGGGCTTCGATGTCAACGAAACCTACGCCGTGATCGGCGCCGACGTTGCCCAGGCCCTGAGCGCGCCGGGGGATCCCTTGCGGCTGGGGGACCGCGTGCGCATCAACGACTACCTGTTTCTGGTGGTGGGCCTGCTGCAGCCCCAGCCACGGGCGATGCTGATGCCGGTGCAGCCCGGCGAGTCGCTGTTTCTGCCCGCCGAGGGCATGCGGCGCATCTACGCGACGCCGCAGATCAACAACCTGATCATCCGCGCCGCTGCCGGCCAGGACATGGAACACCTGGCCCGGGCCGCGGCCGACGCCCTGCGCGCCCAACTCACCGAGCACGATGTCGACATCCAGGTGCCCCAGCAAATGATCGATGGCATGACGCGCCAGAGCCGCACCTTCGCTTACTTGCTGCTGGCCCTCGGCGCGATTTCCCTGATCGGCGGCGGCGTGGGCGTGATGAACGTGATGCTGATGAATGTCTCGGAGCGCCGCCGCGAAATCGGCATCCGCATGGCGCTGGGCGCGCGGCAGCGAGATATTCGCAATCTGTTTTTGCTCGAAGCGGTCACCCTCACCGCCGTCGGCGCCCTGTGCGGCGCGGTGCTCGGCATGACCGCCGCCTGGTTGTACGCCTGGTTATCGGGCTGGGTGTTCGACCTGGCGGCCGCCGCCCTGCCCTTGGGGGTGGGCAGCACATTGTTGGTGGGCCTGTTTTTCGGCATTTACCCGGCGGTCTCGGCGTCGCGGTTGCAGCCGGTGGAGGCCCTGCGCGATGAATAGATGGCTGCTGTGCCTCGCCCTGATCAGCCTGCCCGGCATGGCGGCCGACGTGGTCATCAAACCCTCGGCGCCCAGCACCACCCGCAGCGGCTACGACCGAGGCGTCTCGCTGAAAGCCCAGATCACCGACCTGACTCTGGGCGACGCCGTGTACCTGGGCCTGCGCAACAATCCAGCGATCCGCAGCGCTTACCTGCAACGGGTGGCGCAGAAATTCGACCTGCGGGTCGCCGAAGATGTGTTCAACCCCAAGCTGACCCTCAACAGTTCCTATCGCAGCACCCGCGGCTCGGTCGACAACGCGCGCAATGCCAATGTCACGCCGTCCAGCAGCCTGCTCGGCGAGTACGGCACGCGCCTGAGCATGTCCTGGACCCAGCAACTCAACAACGCCGACCGCGCCGGCCGCTACCGCAGCGACGGCCTGGACCTGGCGATCATCCAGCCGCTGCTGCGCGGTGCCGGCTGGGATGCCACCACAGCACCGCTGCGCCTGTCACGCCTGGCGGAACAGGCCAACCGCCTGAACCTCAAGGCCACCGTTGCGCAGACCATCAGCCAGATCATCGCCACCTACCGCGAGCTGCTGCGCGCTCAGGAACAATTGAGCATTGTGCAGGATGCGCTCAAACGCTCCGGCACCTTGCTGGAAGTCAACCGGGCCTTGATCGGCGCCGGGCGCATGGCCGAGTTTGAAATCGTGCAGACCGAAGCCGATATCGCCACCCAGCAACTGGGCGTGGAAGAAGCGCAGAACCAGCTGGACACCAATCGCCTGGCCCTGCTGCGCCTGCTGGCGCTGGACCTGTCCACGCCGATCCGCGCCACCGAAGCCCTGGAGGCCCGGCCCATGCAAATCGACAAGCGCCAGGCGTTCAACCTGGCGCAGACCCAACAGCCGGAATACCTCGCCGCCCTGCTCGGCAGCCAGCAAGCCGACCTCAACCTGGTGATCGCCAAAGACTCCGGGCGCTGGCAGGTGGACCTGGTGGCCGGCGCAAACCAGATACGTGACACCTACAATAACGACGCCGGCAGCAGCAATAACCGCACATGGGACAGCTATGCCGGCGTGCAGGTGCAGATTCCCATCGGGGATATCAGCACCCGCCAGGCCGAAGTGCGCGCGCGCGTGAATGTCGAGGACCAGCAGGTGCGCATCACCGACGCCCGCCAAGAGCTGGAGCGTAGCGTCAACGATGTGGTGCGCGACCTGGGCACACGCTGGCGCCAGTATGAAATCGCCCAGCGCGCCGTGGAGCTGTCGCGGCGCAAGATCGAGATCGAAAGGGAAAAACTCAGCGCCGGACGCTCCACCAACTTCCAGGTGTTGAGCTTCGAGACCGACTTGCGCAACGCTGAAAACGCGCAGCTCAACGCGTTGATCGCTTATCTGAACGCCCAGACCCAGCTCGATCTGACCCTGGGCATGACGCTGGAAAGTTGGGAAATTGCCCTCAATGACTACTAATCGAAAAGCCCTGCTGGGCGCTGTGCTGATCCTGCTGCTGGGCGGCGTGGGGCTGGCCCTGCGCAGCCCGGCCTCCGCTCCCGACGGCACGCCCGAGCAGTGGCTGGCGGTCAAGCCCGACGCGCTGGTGCATGAGATCGGCCTGGTGGGCAAAATCGAGCCCGACACCACGCTCGTGCTCACCGCGCCGTTTGACGGCAATGTGCAGGCCAATCTGGTCGAGCAAGGCCAGCGGGTCGAGGCCGGCCAGGTGTTGCTGCGCATGGACCCGGCCACCCTCGAAGTGCAATTGCGCGATGCCCTCTCCGCCCAACTCAAGGCCCGGCGCACCGTGCAGGAAATGCAGGACTGGGACAGCAGCCCCACCGTCAGCCGCGCCCGCCGCAGCCTGCGCACCGCGCAGATGAGCGCCGACAACACGCAGCGCAAACTCACCGAAAGCGAGAATCTGTTCAAACGCGGCATCATCCCGCGCAACGAATTGGACGACCTGCGCCAGCAAGCCCAGCAGCAGCAATTGGACCTCGCCTCGGCCCGCAGCGAACTGCAACAGGCGCTGGAACAGGGCAAGGGCGAATACCGCCAGATCGCCGATATGGAGCTGACCAACGCCACCGTGAAATACGAGGCCCTGCGCACCCTGCTCGCGGCCCAAGAGGTGAAGGCGCCGTTCTCCGGCATCGTGGTACCCGCCCCCGGCAACAACGCCCCGGCCAGTGGTGGCAACGCCAACGCGCCGATCCAGGCCGGCAGCAAGGTCAGCCAGGGCCAGGTGCTGTTTGGCTTGGCGAATATCGAACGGTTGAAGATCGTTGCCAAGGTGTCGGAGCTGGATATCAACCAACTGCACCAGGGCCAGGCCGTGGAAGTCATGGGCGACGGGTTCGACGGCGAACGGCTGAAGGGCTCCGTCAGCGTGGTCAGCGGTCTGGCCATCGCCAGCGACACCCAGGGCAGCGCACAGTTTCCGGTGACCTTGTCGATCCCCACACTCACCCCAGAGCAGCTACAGCGGGTGCGGTTGGGCATGAGTGCGCGGTTGACCATCGTCACTTACAACAATCAGCAGGCGATCGTGATTCCCAGCCAGGCGATTGAGCCGGACATGACGGTGGCGTACCGCGAGGCGATGGATAAACCGGTGCAACGGGTGAAGGTCACCACCGGCCAGTCGACGGCGCAAGGGGTTGAAGTGTTCGGCCTGAAACCCGGCCTTGTGAAAATCTCAAAATAAATGCAGATCCACTGTGGGAGGGGGCTGCCCCCGATAGCGGTGGCTCAGTCAAGAATTGGCCAACTGACACACCGCCATCGGGGGCAAGCCCCCTCCCACATTAAGTCCTTTGTCAGCTTCTATCAGACCTCTGTCAGCTTCGTGGTCAGCGGTCTGGCCATCGCCAGCGACACCCAGGGCAGCGCACAGTTTCCGGTGACCTTGTCGATCCCCACACTCACCCCAGAGCAGCTACAGCGGGTGCGGCTGGGCATGAGTGCGCGGTTGACCATCGTCACTTACAACAATGAACAGGCGATCGTGATTCCCAGCCAGGCGATTGAGCCGGACATGACGGTGGCGTACCGCGAGGCGATGGATAAACCGGTGCAACGGGTGACGGTCACCACCGGGCAGTCGACGGCGCAAGGGGTTGAAGTGTTCGGCCTGAAGCCCGGCCTTGTGAAAATCTCAAAATAAATGAAGACCCACTGTGGGAGGGGGCTTGCCCCCGATAGCGGTGGCTCAGTCAAGAATTGGCCAACTGACACACCGCCATCGGGGGCAAGCCCCCTCCCACATTAAGTCCTTTGTCAGCTTCTATCAGACCTCTGTCAGCTTCGTGGTCAGCGCCTGGCCATCGCCAGCGACACCCAGGGCAGCGCACAGTTTCCGGTGACTTTGTCGATCCCCACACTCACCCCAGAGCAGCTACAGCGGGTGCGGTTGGGCATGAGTGCGCGGCTGACCATTGTCACTTACAACAATGAACAGGCAATCGTGATTCCCAGCCAGGCGATTGAGCCGGACATGACGGTGGCGTACCGCGAGGCGATGGATAAACCGGTGCAACGGGTGAAGGTCACCACCGGCCAGTCGACGGCGCAAGGGGTTGAAGTGTTCGGCCTGAAACCCGGCCTTGTGAAAATCTCAAAATAAATGCAGATCCACTGTGGGAGGGGGCTTGCCCCCGATAGCGGTGGCTCAGTCAAGAATTGGCCAACTGACACACCGCCATCGGGGGCAAGCCCCCTCCCACATTAAGTCCTCTGTCAGCTTCTTTTAGTCCTTTGTCAGCTTCTGTTAGACCGCTGCCAGCTTCGAGGCCAGGGCTTTGGCTTGCAGCGCCACATCCGTCACCGCCGTGCTCTCCCACCACATTCCGCGCAACGGCGGGCCCATGGCGAACAGTCGCGCGCTGACCTGGCCCTGGGCATCCAGCACCGCCCCCGAGGCATCCGCTGCGATGCCCAATGCCAACGGCCCGGGCTGGATCAACCCGCGCTTGAGCAACTGCTGCGGCAAGGGCCGGGCTACGCGGCGCCAGTCGTATTCGATGCCGCTGGAGTTGATCAGCGCCGCGCCCGTCACTTGAGTGAGCGTCTGTTCGCCGCGTTGGCGCACCGCGATGGTGACGCCGCTTTGCGCGGGCACCAGCCCCTTGAATGACGCCGCACGAATGCGCAACCGCCCCTCCTCATGCAAACGCGCCACTAGCTGCGCGCTCAGCGGCGGCGAGCGGTGGTGATGACTTTCCCACCACGGCCGCACATGGCGCACGAACTGGCGCTTCTCGCGCTCGCTGGCCTGGCTCCAGAGACGGCCGATATGGACACGCACGGTGTCCAGCGGCGCTTGCCAGTCGATGCCCTGGGCCTGCGCGATGCTGCATTGGCGACGCAGTTCGCGCAGCAGTTGCCGAGGGCTGCGCAAGGCCGGGTCGGCAGCCAGGAAGTCGTCCCAGGCCGGCGGTTGCCGGCGCACATGGGGCAACAGTCCATGGCGCGAAAAGATCTCGATGGGCCCGCGATGCCCGGCCTGTTCCAGGGACACCACGGCGTCCACCATGGTCAACCCGGAGCCAATAATCAGCACCGTCGAGCGTGGATCCAGGCGCCTCATGGTCGCCACGTCCCATGGGTCGACCGCCGCCGCGTTGACGCCGCTGGAGTGGGTCTGCGGCGTGCGCGCCGCCGGGAACATGCCGGTAGCCAATACCGCAAAGTTACCGCGCAACCGCTGGCCGTTATCGAGGGTCAGCAGGGTTGAATCCGCATCCACCTGCACGTCGATCACTTCGGCCCTGACATGCTCCACCGTGGACGCCGAGCGTGCCTTGGCCTCGGCCAGCCGCTGCTGCGCATACACACCAAATAGCCCGCGCGGCGGGAACAGCTCGCTGATCGGCACCGCCTGCTCGGCCGACTCCGGCCAACCGCCGGCCGCGATGTGTTCGGTGAGCCACTGCGTGAGGTCGTCGGGGTTGTCCGGGTCCACGCTCATGCGCGCGGCGTTGCCGTTGAGGGTGTGGCCCAGTTCGACCGCACTGTAAGCCTCGCCTCGACCCAGTTCGGCGCGCGGTTCTATCACCAGGATCTGGCGCCGACCGGGCAGGCGCAGCAGTTGTACGGCCAGCATCGTGCCGCTCAGGCCGCCGCCGATGATCAGCACATCAGCGTTGCGGGTGGATTCCGTCATGCAGGTTCGCCCTTACTGTTTACCCAGGTAGATGTCATGCAGGTCGCCGCGCGCCCGCAGTTCAGCGGCACTGCCGCTCAAGGCCACGCGCCCAGTATCGAGCACATAGCCATGGGCCGCATAGGTGAGCGCGACGTTGATGTTCTGCTCGGCGATCAGGAAGCTCACCTGCTGCTCGCGGTTGAGCTGCGCGATGATCTCAAAAATCTCCTGCACGATCATAGGCGCCAAACCCATGGACGGCTCGTCGAGCAGTACCAAAGTAGGACGGGTCATCAACGCTCGGCCGATGGCGACCATCTGTTGCTCGCCGCCGGAGGTCAGCCCGGCGCGGGTGTGGCGCTTGGTCTTGAGCCGTGGGAACCAGGTGTAAATGCGCTCCAGGTCCTGGGCCATGGCCTTGCGGCTCAAACGCCGCACAAAGCCGCCGCTGCGCAGGTTGTCTTCCACGCTGAGCTGGCCGAACACATGGCGGCCCTCCAGCACATGCACCATGCCCTGGCGCACGCGCTGGTTGGGATCAATGCCGGCCAAGTCCGCACCGGCATATTCGATCACCCCCCGGCTGACCTCGGCGCGCTCGGCGCGCACCAGCCCGGAAATGGCCTTGAGGGTGGTGCTCTTGCCGGCGCCATTGGCACCCAGCAAGGCGACGATGGCGCCCTTGGGCACGCTCAGTGACACCCCGGCCACCGCCAGGATCGCGCCGTCGTAGATCACCTCGATATCGTTGACAGTCAACAGCGCCGGGCTCGCCGACACACTGGCAGGTTGGTTCATGGCTTATTCATCCCCGGTGCAGGCGCGTGGCGTCAGGCCTTTTTCCTTGGCGAACGCGGCGGACTTCTCGTCGATCAGCGGGCGCAGCAGCGCACGGTCGGCGGCGATCCAATCGCTGATCAGCGTCCAGTTCGCACCGTCCCATTGCTGCACCCGCGCCGAGCCGCCGCCTTCGTGATCGCGGCACGACAGTTTCAGGTTCTGCATCAGGCCCAGGTAGCCCATGTCTTTCAAGCGCGCATCGTCGATGTTCAAGTGCTCCAGGCCCCAACGCCCCTCTTCACCGTTGAGCGGACGCTTGCCGAACTTGGCCTGGGCGGTGCGGATCGCCTCGACCGCCACGGCGGCGTTCACCAGGCCGGAGTTGTAGTAGACGCTGCCGAAGTTCTTCAGGTCCTTGAGGTCGCTGTGGCCTTTGTCGAGCACGTATTGTTTGAGGCGTTTGTGAATCTCGAAATCCGCCCCCGCCGGGTACGGTGTCAGCGCCAGGTAACCCTTGGCGGCGGCGCCGGCAGGCAGCACATCCTCGCTGGAGCTGGCCCAGATATCGCCGATGATATGGTCCACCGGAAAGCCGAAGCGCGCCGCCGTCTTCACCGCCACCGGCGTGGACACGCCCCAGGTACGCAGGAACACCCAATCCGGGTTGGCCTGGCGCACCTGGCGCCATTGCGCGGATTGTTCGTTGCCCGGATCGGCCACCGGGATCTGGATATTTTCAAAGCCGTATTTTTCCGCCAGCAGCTTCAGCGGGCCGAGGGTTTCACGTCCGTAGGCCGAGTCGTGGTACACCGTGGCAATTTTCTTGCCCTTGAGTTTGTCGAAACCGCCCTCCCGCTCGGCGATGTAGTTCACCAGACTCGATGCCTCGCTGTAGAAGGTCAGCATCACCGGGAAGTTGTAGGGGAATACGGTGCCGTCGGTGGCCTCGGTACGCCCGTAGCCGAGGGTGATCAACGGGATCTTGTCCACCTCGGCCCGCTCGCTCAGCGCATAAGCCGCTGGCGCGCCATTGGGTTGGTACACCGCGACCGGGGCGCCATCCAGACCGTTTTTAAAGCGCTCGTAGCACTCGATGCCTTTCTCGGCGGTCCACTCGGTCTCGCATTCCTGCCACACCAGTTTCACCCCGTTGATGCCACCCTCGACCTCGTTGATATAGCGCAAATAGTCGATCATCCCGGCCCACACCTGCACGCCGCTGGACGCGTAGGCGCCGACCCGGTAGGTCGCCAGCGGGATAAATTGCTGGTCCGGGGACGCCACCGCCGGGGGTACGCTGGTGGTGAACGCAGCCACGGCTAACGCGGCGCCGGCCAGGGATTGTTTGAAGGATGCACGCATAGAAAGTTCTCTTGAGGTTAGAAACGCAGCGGCCACTGGCGCAGCCGATCGCGAAGGGTGTGCAACAGGCGAATCAAACCGTCGGGTTCCTTGATCAGGAACACGATGATCAACACGCCAAAGATGATTTTCTGCAGGTTCTGCAACTGCCCCGCATCCACCGCGCCACCGAACAGCGCCTGACCGGCGTGGCTGAGGAAAATCGGCAGCAGGCTGATAAACGCGGCGCCGACAAAGTTGCCGGCGATACTGCCCATGCCGCCGATAATGATGATGAACAGAATCTGGAACGAGCGATTGATATCGAAGCTGCTGGCGCTGGCCGTGCCCAGGTAAGCGAAGGCCCACAGCGCCCCGGCGATGCCCAGATAGAACGAGCTGACCGCAAACGCCAGGCGCTTGTAGCGCGCCACCGGAATGCCGATCACCGCGGCGGCGGTGTCCATGTCGCGGATCGCCATCCAATTGCGCCCCACCTGGCTGCGCACCAGGTTCACGGCCGTCCAGGTCAACAGCAATACGCTGACCAGGGTCAGCCAATAACGGCCCAACGGGGTGTTGAGGTCATGGCCGAACAACGTCAGAGCGGGCGCGGAAATGGTGCCGGATGAACCATAGTTGTAGAACCAGGGAAACTTGACGAACAACCATTCCAGAAAAAACTGCGCGGCCAGGGTAGTGACCATCAGGTAGAACCCCTTGATCCGCGAGCTGGGCAAACCAAACAGCAGGCCCACCAGCGCGCTGATCACGCCGCCGCCGAGCAACGCCACCGGCAGGCCCAACTCAGGCAAACGCAGTAAAAAGCCATAGGTGGCAAACGCACCGACCGCCATGAAGCCCGCAGCGCCCACCGAGGTTTGCCCGGTGTAGCCGGTCAGCAGGTTCAGGCCCAGACCGGCCAGGGACAACACCAGAAACGGGATCAAAATCGCATTGAGCCAATAATCATTGCCCCACAGCGGCACCACGATAAAGGCCAAGCCCAGCAAGCCGATCAGGCCCCAGGGCACACGCCGCTGGATCAACAACAAGGGGGCGGCGTGTTCAACGACAGGGATCGACATAGGTTCAGACTCGCTCGATTGCGCGCTCGCCGAACAGGCCGGCGGGACGCATATACAGGAAGGCCAGGGCCAGGACATAGGCGAACCACGGCGTGATGCCGCCGCCGATCAGCGGGCCGATGTACACCTCGGCGAGGTTCTCCGCGGCGCCGACGATCAGCCCACCGACCATCGCCCCGCCAATCGAAGTGAAGCCACCGATGATCAACACCGGCAACGCCTTGAGCACCACCAGCGACAGCGAGAACTGCACGCCCTGGCGCGCCCCCCACAGCAGCCCCGCCACCAGCCCGACCACACCGGCCACCGCCCATACGATCTGCCAGATGCGGTTGAGGTGGATGCCGATGGACAGCGCCGCCGTGGTGTCATCCGCCACCGCCCGCAACGACACGCCGATGCGGGTCTTGTTGAACAGCAGCGCCAGCACCGTCACCAGCACCCCTGCGGCAGCCGCGGCGACCAGGTCAAACTGGCTGAGCATCAGCGGCCCGACAAACAGCGGCACGTCGTCGACCCCGAGATCCAGCGCGCGCACCTGGGAGCCCATCAGGCCCTGAGCCAAGCCTTCGATAATGAACGACAGGCCCAGGGTGGCCATGAACAAGGTGATTTGCGAACGGTTCACCAGCGGCCGCAAGACCAACCGTTCGATAAGCAACGCGCCGCCAATCATCACGATGACCGTCAGCAGTAACGCCAGGGCAAATGGCACGCCCTGGTCATGCAGGCTGACAAAAGTCAGCGCGGCAAACAGCAGCATCGCGCCCTGGGCAAAATTGAACACGCCGCTGGCCTTGTAGATCAGCACGAAGCCGATGGCGACCAGCGAATACAGGGTGCCAGCGAGCAGGCCGCCGAGCAGGGTTTCAAAGAAGAACGTCATCAGTGAACGACTCCCAGGTAGGCCGCGATTACCTCGGGGTTGGCCTGCACTTGGGCGGGCGTGCCGTCGCCGACCTTGCGCCCGTAGTCCAGCACCACCACATGGTCGGACAGGCCCATGACCACACCGATATCGTGCTCGATCAACACCACTGTGGTGCCCAGGTCGCGGTTCACATCGGCGACAAAGCGGGCCATTTCCTGTTTTTCCTCGGCGTTCATGCCGGCCATGGGCTCGTCCAGCAACAACAGGCTGGGCTCGGCGATTAGTGCGCGGCCCAATTCCACGCGCTTTTGCAGGCCGTAGGACAGATTGCCCACCAGCACATCGCGGTGGGCTTGCAACTCTAGAAATTCGAGAACGCCCTGGCCGCGCAGGCCAAACGCCTCGGCTTCGCGTCGCGCCCGGGGTAAGCCCAGGGCCTGCTCGATAAAGGTGCTGCGCATATACCGCGACAGACCGGTGAGGAGGTTGTCGAGCACGCTCATTTTTTTGAACAAGGCGTTGTTCTGAAAGGTGCGACCGATACCCCGGCGTGCCGCCCCCAAGGGGTCGATGCGCTGGAAATGCTGGTCGTCGAATATGATCTCGCCGGCATCGAAGCGATATACGCCGTTGAGTACATTGAGCAGCGAACTTTTGCCGGCGCCGTTAGGGCCGATCAACGCGCATATCTCGCCGCGCTGCACGTCGAACGACAGCCCGCTGATTGCCTTGACCCCTTTGAACGACAGCGAAATATCCCGCACTTGGAGGATGGCTTGGCTCATGCGCTTTTCCGTTTGAATTCGGCGAGCCACGTTGGCTCGACATTGGACTTGATGGGTTGCCAGATAGACGTCAGGCGCTGGAAGCCCAACAACCGGCGCACGCGATTTTTCAGCACACGACGCAGGCCACTGCGGGCATCCGCGATGGCCCACTCACACAGGCGCCGACGCCAGGTGCCGTGGGGCGCAAGGCGGCTTTCGATGTCGTCGGCCACCTGTTGCAAACGCGCCGGCGATAACAGCAGGCCCGTGGGCGCGACTTCACTGCGATCACGTCGCGCCGACGCCGGGTTCTCCGGGAAGGCCAGGCCGTGGCCGCTGTGCAGCCATTGCTCCAGCACCACCGCCAGACCGTCTTGCCACTGGGTACTGTCCTCGCTCCACAGCGCGGTTTCGGCTGTGGGTTGCCACCAACGCTGCAGGTGCTGCGCAGGGTCAACCGGGCCGAGCAGTTGGGCAAAGTCCAACCGCTGGGTAAACGCCCAATCGGGCTGGCGACCTTGCACGTAGACGTGGCTGGGACGGATACGCCATAGCTGTTGTTCCAGCGCCTGGGGTTCCAGGTTGTCGGGAAGCGTCAGCACCTGACCGCCGACGGACTGGGCCGCCAACGCCAGCAACAACAGGTTCGGCTCAAACGCGCCACTGAGCACCAAACGAGACTGATCGCTGAAACCTTGCTGGCGCAAACCATCGGCCAGCCGTTCTACGTCGCGCAGGGCGTCGATCCAGCGCCACGCGTGCCACAGGCCCTGACGCTTGTGGCGCAGGGCAATGTGCAGCGGTGTGAGTTGTGCCCAGTGGCGCAGGTGTTCCAGGAGAGCCTTGGGTTCGTGCACGCTCATAGGGGGTTGCTCCTATTGGGGTGGTGTGCGTGCGGTGGTCCGCTGGCTGAGTATTTGTGTATCAAGACAGGACAACTGTGGGAGGGGCGGTGCGAGGATTCGACTTGCCCCCGATGGCGGTGGGCCAGTTAGAGCACTCATGACTGACCCACCGCTATCGGGGGCAAGCCCCCTCCCACAGTAGTTTTTTGTACCCCAGATAAATTGCGGTAGCCCGCGCCGGGGTGGTTCGAGCCCAACCTTGCACCATCACCAAACAACTTCTCGCGCAGCGTGCCTTGGGCGTATTCGGTCTTGTACGCGCCACGCTTCTGCAACTCCGGCACTAGCCAGTCGACGGCGTCGATAAAGGTTTCGTGGGTCAACGCATAGGCCAGGTTGAAGCCGTCTACGTCGGTCTCTTCGACCCATTCCTGCAACAGGTCAGCCACGGTCTCTGGGCCGCCCACAAACAGTGGACCAAAGCCGCCGATACCGACCCAGTCGGCCAGTTCGTTGGGGGTCCAGACCTTGTTCGGGTCGGCCGTGGAGAAGGCTTCCACCGCCGATTGAATGGCGTTGGTGTGCACATGTTTGAGTGGTTCGTCGGGCTTGAACTGGCTGAAGTCGATGCCGGTCCAGCCGGAGATCAGCGCCATGGCGCCTTCGTAGCTGACGTAGGTTTTGTACTCGTCGAACTTGGCTTTGGCCTGGGCGTCGGTTTCGCCGACGATCACCGTCTGCAAGTTGAAAATCAGGATTTTCTTCGGGTCCCGCCCTGCCTCGGCCGCGCGGCGGCGAATATCGGCGACGGTCTTTTTCAGCAGCACCTTGGACGGTGCCGCGACGAACACGCACTCGGCCTGCTCGGCAGCGAACTGCTTGCCACGACTGGACGCACCGGCCTGGTACAGCACCGGCGTGCGCTGCGGCGACGGCTCGCACAGGTGGATGCCGGGCACCTGGAAGTGCTTGCCGACGTGGCGGATCTCATGGATTTTACTTGGGTCGCTGAATATCCGGCGCTCGCGATCACGCAGTACCGCGCCCTCCTCCCAACTGCCCTCCCAGAGTTTGTAGCAAACCTCCAGGTACTCTTCGGCATAGTCATAGCGCGCGTCGTGTTCGGTCTGGGCTTTCTGCCCCAGGTTCTTGGCCCCGCTTTCCAGGTACGAGGTGACGATGTTCCAGCCGATGCGGCCTTGGGTCAGGTGATCGAGGGTCGAAAGCCGGCGCGCGAACGGGTACGGGTGTTCGAACGACAGCGAGGCCGTCAGGCCAAACCCCAGGTGTTCGGTGACCATCGCCATAGGGGCGATCAGCGACAGCGGATCATTGACCGGCACTTGGGTGGCCTGGCGAATCGCTGCGTCGCCATTGCCGTTGTACACGTCGTAGATACCCAGCACATCGGCGATAAACAACCCGTCGAACTTGCCCCGCTCCAGGATTTTTGCCAGGTCGGTCCAGTACGCCAAGTCCTTGTACTGCCACGAACGATCGCGCGGGTGCGCCCATAGGCCGGGGGATTGGTGGCCGACGCAATTCATGTCGAAGGCATTCAGGCGGATTTCACGGGCCATCAGTGCACTCCGTTGAGGTGGTAGTTACCGACTGCGTGGTAGGTGTGACGCAGCGGGTTATCCAGGCTTGACGGCAGCGCGCTGCGTTGGCCGGTCAATTCGAATTCGGTGTTGCTGGCGGCAATCAGCGCTTCGGCCGCAGCAATCTGCGCTTCAGCGCGGGCGACCGGGCTGGGGTGGGTCTCGGCCCGTTCGAGCAAGGCGGCGGCCACGTCGACGCGGATCTGCAGATCGCCAAAGCGGCTGATCACGTAGGGGTCATCGCTGCGTTCGACATGTCGACGGGTGCTGTCCAGCAGTTGGCGCGCAAGGGTCAGTGTGGTCATGGGTCAGGTCTCTCAGTTCCAGGCGTGGCGTGCAGGCTTCACGCCGTTGAGTACGAAATTGCCGATCAAGTGGTATTTCCAGCGGGCCGGGTCGTGCAGGGTGTGGGTGCGGGCATTGCGCCAGAACCGGTCGAGGTTGTACTTGCCCGTCACCGAGCGCGTACCGGCCAGTTCGAACAATTTGCTGCTGGCGAGCAATGCGGTTTCCGCCGACAGCACTTTGGCCTGGGCCACCACCAGCGAAGCTTGAGCGACGCTGTCTTCATTCGGCTCGGCCAGGGCCCGGTCCACGGCCAGGCCGGCCTTGGCGAGAATGGCTTCGGTGCCGTGCACGCGCCACGCCAGGTCACCGATGGCGGCAATCGTGAAAGGGTCTTGCCAGCCGTGCTCCTGCTGGCTGTCGATCCAAGGCCGCGCCTGACGTGCGTGGAGCTTGGCCTGCTCCAAAGCGCCTACGGCGATGCCGGTGTCGACGGCGGCCTGGATGATCTGCGAGATCGGGCCATTGGCAGTGGGTCGGTCGAAGGCCAGGTGTGCGGGTATCACCGCGCTCAGGGGCACCGTTACGCCATCGAGGGTCACCCCGCCACTGGCCGTGGTGCGCTGGCCGAAGCCGTCCCAGCTGTCGATCACACTCAGCCCTGGCGCGTCGCGCTCGACGAAGGCAATCAGCGCCTGGCCGTGCTCGTTGTTGCCGACGGTGGGCACCAGGTGGGCGAACAGTGCGCCGGTGCAATAGAACTTTTCACCGTTGATCTGCGCACTGTCGCCATCGATGCGGATTTGCGTGTCGAAGGTCCCGGCGTTTTTGCTCTTGGCCTCGGAGAAGGCATTGCCGAAACGATAACCGGCGAGAATTTTGCCGAAGTAATAGCGCTTTTGTTCCTCGCTGGCGGTGTGCAGCAGCAGGTCCACCACGCCGAGGTGGTTTTGCGGGATCTGCCCGAGGGAGGGGTCGGCGGCGGAGATCAACTTGATCACCTCGGCCACCGTCACATAGGACACTTCGGCGCCACCGTAGGCTTTGGGCACGGTGATGCCCCACAGGCCGCTGGCGGAAAACTCGTCGAGCTCGGCTACCGGCAGACGACGTTCACGATCACGCTCACTGGCGCCAACGGCAAAGCGTTCGGCCAGACGCGTGGCCACCTCGATGGCTTCGGCATCCGAACGGATGATATGGGCAGGGTGCAGAGGGTGGGCTGACATAGGCCGACTCCAGGTTCCGATGGGGATGACCTGGAGATTGCAGGAGTCGTGCCTGATTTTAATCGCCAATAAAATCAGCGACTTGCTGCCTATATGCGGTGCCAGCTGATGTGTTTAACCAGCAAAGTGTGGTTCCACTGTTGCCTGGCAAACAGTTAGATCACCACGTTGCGCACAAAACGCACGGCCACCTCACCGTCATTGCGATAGGCGTGGGGTTGATGGCTGGCAAACATAAAGAACTCACCGGCACCAATGGTGTTTTCCTGGTCGCGCACCACCAGGGTCAAGCAGCCTTCGAACACGAACAGTTGCTCGCTCCAGCCTTCCAAATCGGGGTCGGGGGAGTAAATATCGCCAGGTTCCAAGCGCCATTCCCACAACTCGACCTCGCGCCGCGCGGTGGCCTTGGCCAATAACACGGCCTTGCTGCCGACGATTTCGCCGGCCCAGGCCAGCTCGTTGATACGGCTATGGTCGCGCACGTCCGGGGCTTGGATCAGGTCGCTGAAGGCAACGCCCAAAGCTTCGGCGACGCGGTCGAGCGTCGACAGGCTGACGTTCTTCTCGCCGGCCTCGATGGCCACCAGCATGCGCCGGCTGACCCCGGACTTTTCCGAAAGCGCAGTCTGGCTGAGTTCGGCGGCGTGGCGCAGGCGACGAACGTTCTGGCTGACGTGTTGCAGGACCGAAGCCCGCTGCGGATTTTCTTTGTGCACTATATTGCTCAATGGGTGGGTGTGCGCAGTATACTGCCCAGCGTGCGGCGCATTGTGCGGTCCGTGCCTTTTCCTTGCAAGACCGAGCCCACATGACCACCCCGAACTCTCCATCGCGTTTCCATCGATTCAGCAAAGCCGAGTGCATCCTGGTGTTTATCACCATGATCTGGGGCGGCACCTTTTTGCTGGTGCAGCATGCCATGGCTGTCAGCGGGCCGATGTTCTTCGTGGGCCTGCGTTTTGCCGCGGCGGCCATTGCGGTCGGTTTCTTTTCCTTGCGCACCCTGCGCGACCTGACGCTGTTCGAGCTGAAGGCCGGAATATTTATCGGCGTAGCGATCATGTTCGGCTACGGCTTGCAGACCATCGGCCTGCAAACCATCCTCAGCAGCCAATCGGCGTTTATTACCGCTTTGTATGTGCCCTTCGTGCCGTTGCTGCAATGGCTGGTACTGGGCCGTCGGCCAGGCCTGATGCCGAGCCTGGGTATCATGCTGGCGTTTGCCGGGCTGATGTTGCTGACCGGCCCTGCGGGTGCATCGCTGAATTTCAGCGCCGGGGAAATCGCGACCTTGATCGGCGCCATCGCGATTGCCGCCGAAATCATCCTGATCAGCGCGTTCGCCGGCCAGGTGGACGTGCGCCGCGTGACCGTGGTGCAACTGGCCACCGCATCGCTGTTGTCGTTTCTGATGGTGGTGCCGATGGGCGAGGTGCTCCCGGGGTTCTCGTGGTTGCTGCTGTTCAGTGCGGCGGGCCTGGGCCTGACCAGCGCGGTGATCCAAGTGGCGATGAACTGGGCGCAACAAAGCGTCTCGCCAACCCGGGCCACGTTGATCTATGCCGGCGAGCCGGTGTGGGCTGGCGTGGTCGGGCGGATTGCCGGTGAGCGCTTCCCGCCAATTGCCATGCTGGGCGCGGCGCTGATCGTGGTGGCGGTGATTGTGAGTGAAATGAAGAGGAACAGCTCGAACGTTGTCGACGCTAAGGCCGAAGTTGAACCGGAAAATCAGGGTTGATGGTCTAAGCTGTCAGCCACAAGCCGTACGAAATACGCGGCCGGCTGGTTCTCTTGCAGCTTGCCGCTTGTAGCCGTCTTCAACTGCCTCTGTAGGATCCTGCCACATCTTGCCGTTTGGTGATCCAGAAAGCGGCACGTATGATGCATCCCAAACTCCCGCAGATTAGAAGCCTATGTCCCTGATAGTTCTACTGCTTCTGCCTTTTATCGGCAGCTGTCTGGCGGCATTGCTGCCGCATAACGCACGTAATACCGAATCCCTGCTGGCCGGCCTGGTGGCGCTGGTCGGCACCATTCAAGTCGCCTTGCTGTACCCCCAGGTCGCCTACGGCGGCGTGATTCGCGAAGAATTCATGTGGCTGCCCAGCCTCGGGCTGAATTTCGTGCTGCGCATGGATGGCTTCGCCTGGCTGTTCTCGATGCTGGTGCTGGGCATCGGCACACTGGTGTCGCTGTATGCGCGTTATTACATGTCGCCGGACGACCCGGTGCCGCGCTTCTTCGCGTTTTTCCTGGCCTTTATGGGCGCCATGCTGGGCCTGGTGATCTCCGGCAATCTGATCCAAATCGTGTTTTTCTGGGAGCTGACCAGCCTGTTCTCGTTCCTGCTGATCGGCTATTGGCACCACCGCGCCGATGCGCGACGCGGTGCCTATATGGCGCTGATGGTCACCGGCGCGGGCGGTCTGTGCCTGCTGGCGGGCGTGATGCTGCTGGGGCATATCGTCGGCAGCTACGACCTGGACCTGGTACTGGCGGCGGGCGATCAGATTCGTGCGCACGCGCTGTACCCGGTGATGCTCGCGCTGGTGCTGATCGGTGCCTTGAGCAAGAGTGCGCAGTTTCCGTTCCATTTCTGGCTGCCCCACGCCATGGCCGCGCCCACGCCGGTTTCGGCCTACCTGCACTCGGCGACGATGGTGAAGGCCGGCGTGTTCCTGCTGGCCCGCCTGTGGCCGTCGCTGTCCGGCAGCGAAGAATGGTTCTGGATCGTCGGCGGTGCCGGCGCCCTCACCCTCCTCCTCGGCGCTTACTGCGCCATGTTCCAAAACGACCTCAAGGGCCTGCTGGCCTATTCCACCATCAGCCACCTCGGGCTGATCACCTTGCTGCTGGGCCTCAACAGCCCGCTGGCCGCCGTGGCCGCCGTGTTCCACATCCTCAACCACGCCACTTTTAAAGCCTCGCTGTTTATGGCTGCGGGCATCATCGACCACGAAAGTGGCACGCGGGATATCCGCAAACTCAGCGGCCTGGTGCGCCTGATCCCGTTCACCGCGACCCTGGCGATGGTGGCCAGTGCGTCCATGGCCGGCGTGCCGTTGCTCAATGGTTTCCTGTCCAAAGAGATGTTCTTCGCCGAAACCGTATTTATCTCGGCGACAAAATGGGTGGAAATCGCATTGCCGGTGATCGCCACCATTGCCGGCACCTTCAGCGTCGCCTACGCACTGCGTTTTACCGTGGATGTATTCTTCGGCCCGCCCCCCACCAACCTGCCCCACACCCCCCACGAGCCACCGCGCTGGATGCGCGCACCGGTGGAGCTGCTTGTATTCACCTGCCTGCTGGTGGGGATTTTTCCAGCGCAGATAGTCGGTTCGATCCTCGCCGCGGCCGCGTTGCCGGTGGTGGGCGGCGTGCTGCCCGAGTACAGCCTGGCGATCTGGCACGGCTGGAACGCACCGATGATCATGAGCCTGGTGGCGATGTCCGGCGGTGTGGTGCTGTACCTGATGCTACGCAAACAGCTCAAGCGCGGCCGTTTCAAGTACCCGCCGGTGATCAGTTATTTCAACGGCAAGCGCGGCTTCGAACGCAGCCTGGTGGTGATGATGCGCGGCGTGCGCAGGATCGAAAAACGCATCAGCACCAAGCGCCTGCAACCGCAGTTGTTCCTGCTGGTGTTGGTGGCGGTGATCGGCGGCCTGATCCCCATGGTCAACAGCGGCCTGAGTTGGGGCGACCGTCCGAAAATCCCCGGTTCGGTGGTGTTCGTAACCCTGTGGGTGCTGGCGATCGCCTGCGCCCTGGGCGCCGCCTGGCAAGCCAAGTACCACCGGCTTGCCGCCCTGACCATGGTCAGCGTGTGCGGGCTGATGACCTGCATTACATTCGTGTGGTTCTCGGCGCCGGACCTGGCCCTGACCCAACTGGTGGTGGAAGTGGTGACCACCGTGCTGATCCTGCTCGGCCTGCGCTGGCTGCCACGGCGGATCGAAGAGGTTTCGCCGCTGCCTAATACCTTGCGCAGGGCCAGGGTGCGCCGGGTCCGCGACTTCCTGCTGTCCACCGTGGTGGGTGGTGGCATGGCGTTGCTGTCCTACGCGATGCTGACCCGCCAGACCCCCAACGATATCTCCTCGTTCTACCTCAGCCGCGCCCTGCCCGAAGGCGGCGGCAGCAATGTGGTGAACGTGATGCTGGTGGACTTCCGGGGCTTCGATACCCTGGGCGAAATCACCGTGCTCGGCGCCGTGGCGCTGACGGTCTACGCCCTGCTGCGGCGTTTCCGCCCATCCAAGGAAAGTATGGAGCTGCCGCCACAACAACGGCAGTTGGCGCCGGACGTGGCCACCGACCTGGTCAACCCACGCCAGGCCAGCGACACCGCCCTGGGCTTTATGATGGTGCCGGCGGTGCTGGTGCGCTTGCTGCTGCCGATTGCGCTGGTGGTGTCGTTTTATCTGTTTATGCGCGGCCACAACCAACCGGGCGGCGGTTTTGTCGCGGGCCTGGTGATGTCGGTGGCGTTTATCCTGCAGTACATGGTGGCCGGCACCCAGTGGGTCGAGGCGCAGATGAGCCTGCGGCCGATGCGCTGGATGGGCTTCGGTTTGTTTTCCGCGACCCTCACCGGGCTCGGTGCGCTGTGCTTCGGCTATCCGTTCCTCACCACCCACACCCTGCATCTGAGCGTGCCGGTGCTGGGGGATATCCATATCGCCAGCGCGTTGTTCTTCGATGTGGGCGTGTACGCCATGGTGGTCGGTTCGACCCTATTGATGCTCACCGCCCTCGGCCACCAATCGGTGCGTGCGCATAAACCGAGCAACCAGCCTAAAGCAGTCGCTGCAACCGAAGGAGCCGCCTGATGGAAGAAGTCATCGCAATTGCCATTGGGGTCCTAGCGGCGTCGGGGGTGTGGCTGGTCCTACGACCACGGACTTTCCAGGTGGTGATGGGCCTGTGCCTGCTGTCCTACGGGGTCAACCTGTTCATTTTCAGCATGGGCAGCCTGTTTATCGGCAAGGAGCCGATCATCAAGGACGGCGTGCCGCAGGACCTATTGCACTACACCGACCCCCTGCCCCAGGCCCTGGTGCTGACCGCCATCGTGATCAGCTTCGCCATGACCGCGCTGTTTCTGGTGGTGCTGTTGGCATCGCGGGGCCTGACCGGCACCGACCATGTGGATGGCCGGGAGCCCAAGGAATGACGTGGGTGAACCAACTGATCGTCGCGCCGATCCTGCTGCCGTTGCTGACCGCCGCGCTGATGCTGATGCTCAGCGAGAAACGCCGGCCACTCAAGGCGCGTATCAACCTGTTTTCCAGCATGCTTGGCCTCGCCACCGCGATCCTGCTGCTGTACTGGACGCAGCAAGACGGCCCCGGCTCCATCGGTGTGTACCTGCCGGGCAACTGGCAAGTGCCGTTCGGTATTGTGCTGGTGGTGGACCAACTGTCGGCGCTGATGCTGGTGCTCACCGGGATCATCGGCGTCAGTGCGCTGCTGTTCGCCATGGCACGCTGGGACCGCGCCGGCACCAGTTTCCACGCGCTGTTCCAGATCCAGATGATGGGCCTGTACGGTGCATTCCTCACCGCAGACCTGTTCAACCTGTTCGTATTTTTCGAGGTGCTGCTGGCCGCGTCCTACGGGTTGATGTTGCATGGCTCCGGCCGCGCGCGGGTATCGTCGGGGCTGCATTACATCGCGATCAACTTGTTGGCGTCGTCGCTGTTCCTGATCGGCGCGGCGATGATCTACGGCGTCACCGGCACGCTGAACTTCGCCGACCTGGCGCTGAAAATCCCGCTGGTGCCCGAGGCCGATCGCGGCTTGCTGCACGCCGGTGCGGCGATCCTCGCCACCGCGTTCCTGGCCAAGGCTGGCATGTGGCCGCTGAACTTCTGGTTGGCGCCGGCCTACTCTTCGGCCAGTGCGCCGGTGGCGGCGATGTTCGCGATCATGACCAAGGTCGGCGTGTACACCGTGCTGCGTTTGTGGACCCTGCTGTTCTCCGGCCAGGCCGGCGCGTCGGCATTGTTCGGCGGCGACTGGCTGGTGTACGGCGGCATGGCCACGATCATCTGCGCGGCGCTGGCGATGGTAGCGGCGCAGCGGCTGGAGCGCATGGCGAGCCTGAGTATCCTGGTCTCGGCTGGGATCCTGCTATCGGCGGTAGGCTTCGCCCAACCGAGCCTGACCGCTGGCGCGTTGTTCTATCTGGTCAGCTCCACCCTGGCCTTGAGTGCCCTGTTCCTGTTGGCCGAACTGATCGAGCGTTCGCGCTCGGCCAACGACCTGCCGCTGGATGAAGAAATCGACGCCTTGCCCAAAGCCATGGAGTCCCTACACCCTCGGCCCGGCGTGAACCTGGACGACGAGCAGAAAGCCGTGATCGGCCAGGTGATCCCCTGGACCATGGCCTTCCTCGGCTTGAGCTTCGTGGCCTGCGCCCTGCTGATTATCGGCATGCCGCCGCTGTCCGGGTTTATCGGCAAGCTCAGCCTGTTGAGCGCGCTGGTCAACCCGTTGGGCCTCGGTGCCAGCGCCGACGCGCCGATCCGGCCCGCCGCGTGGGGCCTGGTGGTGCTGTTGATCCTGTCCGGCCTGGCCTCGCTGATCGCGTTTGCGCGTATGGGCATCCAGCGCTTCTGGACCCCGGAAGAACGCCCGTCGCCACTGCTGCGTCGCTATGAATGCCTGCCGATCTTCTTTTTACTGGGGCTGAGCATCGCGCTGACCTTCAAGGCAGAACCGCTGATGCGCTACACCCAGGCCACCGCCCAGAGTCTGAACAACCCCGAGCAGTACGTGATGGCCGTCATGGCCACGCGCCCGGAGCCCAGCCCTGAAGCCAAGGCCACTGCCGCACAGGTGCAACCATGAAGCGCCTATTCCCTGCCCCGTGGCTATCCCTGGCGTTGTGGCTGCTGTGGCTGGTGCTGAACCTGTCCGTCAGCCCTGGCAATCTGCTGCTCGGCGCTTTGCTGGGCTTTCTGGCCCCGCTGATGATGGCACCGTTGCGGCCGCTGCCGATCCGCATCCGCCGTCCGGGCGTGATTCTGCGCCTGTTGCTGCTGGTGGGGCGCGACGTGATCGTGTCCAACCTGCAAGTGGCCTGGGGCGTGCTGACCTGCGGCTCGCGCCCGCCGCGCTCGTGCTTTATCAAGATCCCCTTGGACCTGCGTGACCCCAACGGCCTGGCGGCGCTGTCGATGATCACCACCGTGGTGCCCGGCACCATTTGGTCGGAACTGGCTCTGGACCGCAGCATCCTGCTGCTGCACGTGTTCGATCTGGACGATGAAGCGCAGTTTATCGAGCACTTCAAAACCACCTACGAGCGGCCCCTGATGGAGATCTTCGAATGAGCCCCCTGCTCGCCAACGCGATCCTGTTCAGCCTGTTCCTGTTTTCCCTGGCCATGGTGCTGACCCTGATACGCCTGTTCAAAGGCCCATCGGCCCAAGACCGGGTTCTGGCCCTGGACTATCTGTACATCCTGGCAATGCTGATGATGCTGGTGCTGGGCATTCGTTATGCCAGTGACACCTACTTCGAAGCGGCGCTGCTGATCGCGCTGTTCGGCTTCGTGGGCTCGTTTGCCCTGGCCAAATTCCTGCTGCGTGGAGAGGTGATTGAATGATGCCGATATGGATGGAAATCGTGGTGGGCGTGCTGCTGGTACTCAGCAGCCTGTTTGCACTGATTGGCGCACTGGGGCTGCTGCGCATGAAGGACTTCTTCCAGCGCATGCACCCACCGGCCCTGGCCTCGACATTGGGCGCGTGGTGCGTGGCGTTGGCGTCGATCATCTACTTTTCGGTGCTCAAATCCGGGCCGGTGCTGCATGGCTGGTTGATCCCGATTCTGCTGTCGATCACCGTGCCGGTGACCACAGTATTGCTAGCCCGCACGGCGCTGTTTCGCAAGCGCATGGCCGGGGATGATGTGCCGGCTGAGGTCAGCAGCCGGCGCTGAGCGCTGAAAGCCTGCAAGGTCAACAAATGTATGAGGGGCTTGCCCCCGATGACGGTGGACCAGCTACAAATGAGCTGGCTGAGCCGCAATCGGGGGCAAGCCCCCTCCCACACTTGATCGTTGCTGGCAGATAGAAAGCAGCCCGGCTGTACATCTCAAGGATACCGCCAATCCCCTGTGGGAGATGTCGAGCTTTAGCGAGGCTTCGAAGGCGGCGGTACTGTTGGCAGGTATGTTGGCTGACCCACCGCTATCGGGGGCAAGCCCCCTCCCACACTTGATCGTTGTTGGCAGATAGAAAGCAGCCGGGCTGCAGATCTCATGGATACCGCCAATCCCCTGTGGGAGATGTCGAGCTTTAGCGAGGCTTCGAAGGCGGCGGCGCTGTTGGCAGGTATGTTGGCTGACCCACCGCTATCGGGGGCAAGTCGAATCGTCGCGCCGCCCCTCCCACACGGGATCGGATGAGCCGCTCACTAAAACGGTATGCAAAAAAAGCCCCGAACCAGTCGGGGCGTTTTTTATTCAGCAATCAACGGTCAAGCTTGATCAGCCAACCGCCAGGTCGTGCCGCCTTTGCCGTCTTCCAACACCACACCCATCGCGGTCAGTTGGTCACGGATACGGTCGGATTCCGCCCAGTCCTTGTTGGCCCGCGCAGCCAGACGCGCCTGGATCAGCGCATCGACTTCAGACGCATCCACACGCCCTTCGGCGCCGGCTTGCAGGAAGTCGTCGGCTTCCATCTGCAGCACGCCCAACACGCTCGCCAGTTCTTTCAAGCGTGCCGCCAGGCCTGCCGCCGCGTCGAGGTCGCTCTCGCGCAGGCGGTTGATCTCGCGCACCATTTCGAACAGCACCGCGCAGGCTTCCGGCGTGCCGAAGTCGTCGTTCATGACTTCGGTAAAGCGTGCCACGAAGGCTTCGCCGCCGGCAGGTGCAACGGCGGGCAAGCCCTTCAACGCGTGGTAGAACCGCTCCAGGGCGCCCTTGGCGTCCTTGAGGTTGTCTTCCGAGTAGTTGATGGCGCTGCGGTAGTGGCTGGACACCAGCAGGTAACGCACCACTTCCGGGTGGTACTTTTCCAGCACGTCGCGGATGGTGAAGAAGTTGTTCAAGGACTTGGACATCTTCTCGCCATTGATGCGGATCATGCCGCAGTGCATCCAGGCGTTGGCGTAGGTCTTGCCGGTGGCGGCTTCGCTCTGGGCGATTTCGTTTTCGTGGTGCGGGAACTCCAGGTCGCTGCCGCCGCCATGAATGTCGAAGGTCTCGCCCAGGCAGCAGGTCGACATCACCGAGCATTCGATGTGCCAGCCCGGGCGGCCTGCGCCCCACGGCGACTCCCAGCTCGGCTCGCCGGGCTTGGTGGCTTTCCACAGCACGAAGTCCAGCGGGTCTTGCTTGGCCTCGTCGACTTCGATGCGCGCGCCGATGCGCAGGTCTTCGATTTTCTTGCGCGACAGCTTGCCGTAGCCCATGAACTTGGCCACGCGGTAGTACACGTCGCCATTGCCCGGCGCGTAGGCGTAACCCTTGTCGATCAGGGCCTGGATCATTGCGTGCATGCCGGCGATGTGGTCGGTGGCGCGCGGTTCCATGTCCGGTTTGAGGATGTTGAGGCGCGCCTCGTCTTCGTGCATCGCGGCGATCATGCGCTCGGTCAACGCGTCGAACGACTCGCCGTTTTCGTTGGCGCGATTGATGATCTTGTCGTCGATGTCGGTGATGTTACGCACGTAGGTCAGGTCATAGCCGCTGAAACGCAGCCAGCGGGTGACCAGGTCGAAGGCCACCATGCTGCGGCCGTGGCCGATGTGGCAGTAGTCGTACACGGTCATGCCGCACACGTACATGCGCACCTTGTTGCCATCGAGCGGCTTGAAGACTTCTTTGGTCTTGCTGAGTGTGTTGTAGATCGTTAGCACAACGGCTTCCTTAGAGAATCACTGGCCCCACGAATCGCGCAGGGTCACGGTACGGTTGAATACCGGAGCACCAGGTTTCGAGTCCTTGATATCCGCGCAGAAGTAGCCTTCGCGCTCGAACTGGAAACGGTCTTCCGGCTGTGCGTCACCAAGCGATGGCTCGGCACGACAACCAGTGAGTACTTGCAGGGAGTCAGGGTTGATGTTGTCGAGGAAACTGGCGCTGTCTTCGGCCTTCTCGGGATTCGGCGAGCGGAACAGACGATCGTACAGACGCACTTCGCACTCGACGCTGGCGGCGGCCGGCACCCAGTGGATCACGCCCTTGACCTTGCGGCCTTCAGGGTTCTTGCCCAGGGTGTCCGGGTCGTACGAGCAACGCAGTTCGACGATGTTGCCGTCGGCGTCCTTGATCGCTTCGTCGGCACGGATCACGTAGCTGCCGCGCAGGCGCACTTCGCCGTTCGGCTCCAGGCGCTTGTAGCCTTTTGGCGGCTCTTCCATGAAGTCGTCACGGTCGATGTAGATTTCACGGGCGAACGGCAGCTTGCGCACGCCGAGGGCTTCGTTCTGCGGATGACGCGGCAGTTCGAGGTGGTCGACCTTATCTTCCGGGTAGTTGGTGATCACCACTTTCAACGGACGCAGTACGCACATGGCGCGCGGCGCGTTGGCGTCGAGGTCCTGGCGGATGCTGAATTCGAGCATGCCGTAGTCCACCACGCCGTCGGAGCGGTTAGTACCAACCATTTCGCAGAAGTTACGGATCGAAGCCGGCGTGTAGCCACGACGGCGGAAGCCCGACAGCGTGGACATACGCGGATCGTCCCAGCCGTTGACGTGCTGTTCGTCCACCAACTGCTTGAGCTTGCGCTTGCTGGTGATGGTGTAGTTCAGGTTCAGGCGGCTGAACTCGTACTGGCGCGGATGGGCCGGCACCGGCAGGTTGTCCAGGAACCACTCATACAGCGGACGATGGCTCTCGAACTCAAGGGTGCAGATCGAATGAGTGATGCCTTCGATGGCGTCCGACTGGCCGTGGGTGAAGTCGTAGTTGGGGTAGATGCACCACTTGTCGCCGGTCTGGTGGTGATGGGCGTGGCGGATGCGGTACATGATCGGGTCGCGCAGGTTCATGTTCGGCGAGGCCATGTCGATCTTGGCGCGCAGTACGCGGGCGCCGTCCGGGAACTCACCGGCGCGCATGCGGGCGAACCAGTCCAGGTTCTCTTGCACCGAACGGTCGCGGAACGGGCTGTTCTTGCCCGGTTCGGTCAGCGTGCCACGGTATTCCTTGGCTTGCTCCGGGCTCAGATCGTCGACGTAGGCCTTGCCGGCCTTGATCAACTCCACGGCCCAGTCGTGCAACTGGTCGAAGTACTGCGAGGCATAGCGCACTTCACCGGACCATTCGAAACCCAGCCACTTCACGTCGCTTTCGATGGCGTCGATGTATTCCTGGTCTTCCTTGGCCGGGTTGGTGTCGTCGAAACGCAGGTGCGTGACGCCGCCGAATTCCTGGGCCAGGCCGAAGTTCACACAGATCGACTTGGCGTGACCGATGTGCAGGTAGCCGTTGGGCTCAGGCGGGAAACGGGTGACGATCTGCGTGTGCTTGCCCGAATCCAGGTCCGCCTGGATGATCGGGCGCAGGAAATTGACCGGGACGGCAGGTCCGGCCTTGGAATTCGAGGTAGGGTCGACAGTGGGCTTGCTCATAGGATCCTTGAACAGACAGGTTCGTGGCCGTTTGCGGCCAGATAAAACAAAGGGCTTATCATAGCCGAAGCGGTCAAGCCGCTGACAGAGCGTGGCCCAAAACTGCTGCATTTAATGCACGGGCGGTAAAAAACCACCTCGAAATTCCCGCCGGGCACGCTAAACTGCGCGCCTTGGCCGCCGTTTAGCCAGACAGGTCAGGCGCTCTGCGCGCCCAAGCCCACGAATTCCCTGAAAAGAGTAGTGCACATGACTCAAGTCAAATTGACCACCAACCACGGTGACATCGTCATCGAGCTGAACGCCGAGAAAGCGCCGATCACCGTCGCCAACTTCATCGAATACGTTAAAGCCGGCCACTACGAAAACACCGTTTTCCACCGTGTCATCGGCAACTTCATGATCCAGGGCGGCGGTTTCGAGCCAGGCATGAAAGAAAAGAAAGACAAGCGCCCAAGCATCCAGAACGAAGCGGACAACGGCCTCTCCAACGACAAGTACACCGTCGCCATGGCCCGTACCATGGAGCCGCATTCGGCCTCCGCGCAGTTCTTCATCAACGTGGCCGACAACACCTTCCTCAACCACAGCGGCAAGAACGTGCAGGGCTGGGGTTATGCGGTGTTCGGTAAAGTCACCGAAGGCACCGATGTAGTCGACAAGATCAAAGGCGTGTCCACCACCTCCAAGGCCGGCCATCAGGACGTGCCTGCAGACGACGTGATCATCGAGAAAGCCGAGATCGTTGGGTGATATTGCTGATTTCAGATTTGCATCTGGAAGAGGAGCGCCCGGACATCACCCGGGCGTTTCTGGATCTGCTCCACGGCCGCGCCCGTGGTGCCCAGGCGTTGTACATTCTGGGGGACTTCTTCGAAGCCTGGATTGGCGACGATGGGATGACCGAATTCCAACGCTCGATTTGCGCGCACCTGCGTGAACTGAGCGACAGCGGCACCGCGATTTTCATCATGCACGGCAACCGCGATTTCTTGCTCGGCAAGGCGTTCTGCAAAGCCGCCGGCGCCACCCTGCTTAAAGACCCGAGCGTGGTGCAACTGCACGGTGAGCCCGTGCTGCTGATGCACGGCGACAGCCTGTGCACCCGCGACCTTGGCTATATGAAGTTGCGGCGCATCCTGCGCAACCCCATTGTGCTGTTTATCCTGCGCCATCTGCCCTTGGGCAGCCGCCACAAGCTGGCGCGTAAGCTGCGCAGCGAGAGCCGGGCGCAAACGCGCATGAAGGCCAATGACATTGTGGATGTCACCCCCGAGGAAGTGCCGCGGGTCATGCAGCACTTCGGCGTGCGCACACTCGTGCACGGCCATACCCACCGCCCGGCGATCCACAAGCTGCAGATCGGCGACCAGGCTGCCCGGCGCATTGTGCTCGGGGATTGGGACAAGCAGGGTTGGGCGTTGCAGGTGGATGAGCAAGGCTTTCAGTTGGCGGCGTTTGACTTCGTCAACCCGCAACTCGCATTGCCTGGCGCCTGATCCTCAAACCCACTGATAGAGATCAAAATGTGGGGGGCAAGCCCCCTCCCACAATTGATTGCATTTGAGTCTTTGCCAATCAGTGGCCGGACGCTTCCGGCCCTGCCTTGGCACCAAACGGCGGCTTGGCCAGCCACACCAGCAACATCAACGCCATGAACATCCAGCCCAGCAACGTGAAGTAATCCACGGTGGACATCATGTACGCCTGGCTGGTGAGGATGTGATCCAACTGCGTATAAGCCTTCTGCCCCGCTCCGCCCAGCGCCTGTAGGGCATCGCGGGTGGCCGAGTCATAGGGCGTCATGCTTTCGCTCATGTACGCATGGTGCTGGTCGGCGCGGCGGATCCAGATCCAAGTGGTCAGCGACGCCGCAAAGCTACCGCCCAGGGTACGCAGGAACGTGGCGAGCCCGGCACCGTCGGCGATCTGCTGCGGAGGCAGGTCGGACATCAGGATGCTCAGGGTCGGCATGAAGAACAATGCCACGCCGATCCCCATAAACAGTTGCACCAGGGCGATATGGGTAAAGTCCACTTCATTGGTGAAGCCCGCGCGCATAAAGCAGCTCAGGCCAATCGCCAGGAACGCCAGGCCCGCCAGCAGACGCAAGTCGAACTTGTGCGCGTACTTGCCCACGAACGGCGACATCAGCACCGGCAGAATACCGATCGGCGCCACCGCCAGCCCGGCCCAGGTGGCGGTGTAGCCCATCTGGGTCTGCAACCACTGCGGCAGGATCAGGTTGATGCCGAAGAAACCGGCATAGCCGAGGATCAACACGATGGTGCCAATGCGGAAGTTACGGTAAGCGAACAGCCGCAGGTTGACCACCGGATGCTCGTCGGTCATTTCCCAGATCACAAACACCGCCAGGGCAATCGCCGAGATCGCCGCACCGATAATGATGAAATTAGATTCGAACCAATCCAGGTCATTGCCCTTGTCGAGGATGATCTGCAACGCGCCAACCCCGACGATCAAGCTGAGCAACCCGACGTAATCCATGGGTTGGTAACTGGTGTGCACCGGGCGTTTCTTCAACTGCGAGCGCACCACCATCACCGCAAAGATGCCGATGGGTACGTTGATAAAGAAGATCCACGGCCAACTGTAACTGTCAGTGATCCAACCGCCGAGGATCGGCCCGGCAATCGGCGCCACCACCGTGACCATCGCCAGCAGCGCCAGGGCCATGCCGCGCTTGGCCGGCGGGTACACCGCGATCAGCAGCGTCTGGGTCATCGGGTACAACGGCCCGGCCACCAGGCCTTGCAGTACCCGAAACCCGATCAATTCGGGCATCGAGGTGGAAATCCCGCAGAGGAACGACGCCAATACAAACAACATGGTCGCCCACAGGAACAGCTTCACCTCGCCAAAGCGTCGGCTCAACCAACCGGTGAGCGGCAAGGCAATCGCGTTGCTCACCGCAAACGAGGTGATCACCCAGGTGCCCTGCTCCGAACTCACGCCCAGGTTGCCGGAGATAGTCGGCAACGCCACGTTGGCGATGGTGGTGTCGAGCACCTGCATAAAGGTCGCCAGCGACAGGCCAATAGTGGCCATCAACAGGCTGGGCGGCGTGAACGAGGCTTCCTTGCTCATCAGCGTTGCGCAGCCTTGGGAGCGGCGACGCTGTTGGCATGGATCAGTTGCGTGATCATGGCATCGGCCTCGGCCAGTTGCTGGTCATACACCGTGGTGGTGAACGACGCCTTCTGCGGCGGTTGTTGCGCCAGCACCGGGCCGCTCTGGTCATGCAGGTCGACATTGACCACCGTGCTCAAGCCCACGCGCAGCGGGTGCTTGGCCAGTTCTTCGGCGTTGATGTGGATGCGTACCGGAACACGCTGCACGATTTTGATCCAGTTACCGGTGGCGTTCTGCGCCGGCAGCAAGGCGAATGCGCTGCCGGTTCCGGCGCCGAGGCTGTCGACGGTGCCGCTGTATTTAACGTCGCTGCCGTAGATGTCCGACTCAATGTCCACCGGCTGGCCGATACGCATATCGCGCAGTTGGGTTTCCTTGAAGTTGGCGTCGATCCACAGCTGGTCCAGTGGGATCACCGCCATCAACGCCGTGCCTGGTTGCACGCGCTGGCCCAATTGCACGCTGCGCTTGGCCACGTAGCCGGTGACCGGCGCGATCAAGGTGCTGCGCGCGTTGGTCAGGTAAGCCTGGCGCAGTTGCGCGGCGGCGGCCTGCACGTCGGGGTGCGAGCTGATCACCGTGTCGTCCACCAGGGCGTTGGTGGTTTTGAGTTGCTGTTCAAGGTTGGTCAGGGCGTTCTTGGCTGCGGTCAGGCTGTCACGGGCGTGGGACAGTTCTTCCTGGGAAATCGCCCCGCCCTGGGCCAGGGTCTTACGGCGGTTGTAGTTGTCCTGAGCAGTCTGCACGTCGGCTTTCTGCGCATTGACCTGGGCTTTCATGCCGTCAACGTTGCTGTACAAGCCACGTACCTGGCGCACGGTGCGCGCCAAATTGGCCTGGGCACTTTGCAGGCCGACAGCGGCGTCGTTCGGGTCGAAATTGACCAGCACCTGGCCGGCATGCACCAGGTCGCCATCATCGGCGCCGATGCTAACCACGGTGCCGGTGACCAGCGGGGTGATTTCCACCACGTTGCCATTCACATAGGCATCGTCGGTGCTTTCATTGAAGCGCCCGTACAGTTCGTACCAACCCCACACGCCGACCACGCCCAGGATGACGATCAAGGCGAGGCCGATCAGCATGACTTTGCGCTTGCGCGGGTTGTTGTTGGTGTTCGGTTGCGGTGTGGCGTTGGAGTGTTCGGCAGTGGCCATAACAAATACCTCGAATTATTCCGTGCGGGTGGCAGGGGTGGTCGACGCGACATTACTGGCGCTGTAACCGCCGCCCAGGGCCTGCATCAATTGGATCGACAGGGTGATTTGCCCGGCATTGAGGGTCGCCAGCTGACGCTGGGCCTGCAGCAGTTGCTGCTCGATGCTGAGCACGTCCAGGTAGCTGCCGATGCCGGAGCCGTAGCGCTGGACCACCGTGTCGTAGGACTGCTGGGCAATGTCCGTAGCGTGTTGCTGGGCCTGGATCTGCCGGCCGGTGTCGCGCAGTTGCGACAAGGTGTTGCCGATATCGCCCAGGGCTTGCACCAGGGTTTTGTTGTATTGCGCCACGGCCAGGTCGTAGTCAGCGTCGCGGGCGTCAAGGTCGGCACGCAGGCGGCCGCCGTCGAAGATCGGCAACGAGACCGTCGGCGCAATATTGAAGAAGCGGCTGGCCGAACCGAACATCGCATCGCCCAGCAACGACTCGGCGCCGGCGCTGGCGCTGAGATTGAGGTTGGGGTAGAAGCGGGTTTTGCTCGCATCGATATTGCGACCCGCCGCCTCCACGCGCCAGCGCGCGGCGATCAGATCGGGGCGCCGGCCCAGCAGCTCGGCGGGCAGCACCGCAGGCACCGCCACAGCGGCGGGCTTGAGCACGGCCGGACGTGCCAGTTCGCCGCCACGGTCCGGGCCTTTACCGAGCAACACCGCCAGGGCGATCTTGGCGCTCTGCAGTTGTTTTTGCGCATCGATCAACTGCGACTCGGAACTCGCCGCCAGGCTTTCGGTTTGCTGGTACTGGTAGTGGCTGTCGATGCCCGAATCCAGGCGACGCTGGCTCAGTTCGAGCATCTGCCGGGTGCGCTTGAGGTCTTCTTCGGCGAGGTCACGCACGATATGGGCCTGGCCCAGATCGCTGTAGGCCTTGGCCACATCGGCGGCCAGGGTCAGGCGCGCGGCCTGTTGATCGACTTGGGCGGCACGCGCCTGGCCCAACGCGGCCTCCCAGGCGGCGCGCTGGCCACCCCAGAGGTCAAAGGTGTAATTGAAGCTGGCGCCGATGTTGCGCACCGTCGAGTAGGCATCGCCCTCCCCGCGCGGGTCCTGGTCTTTGGCCAGGCGCGAACGGCTCACACCGGCACTGGCATCCAGGGTCGGCATGCGCGCGGCGTCGGCGGCGTAGGCAGCCGCTTGAGCCTGATGCGCACGGGCGCTGGCTACTTGCATATCTGGGCTGTTTTGCAGGGCTTCGTTGATCAGGCCGTCGAGCTGCGGGTCGCCGAGGCTTTTCCACCAATCGGCGCTCGGCCAGGCAGCGCTGGAGAGGGTCACCCCACTCAAGGACTTGCCGGTTTGCAACGTATTGGCATCGAGGCGCTGGCCCTGGGTGTCGAGGCCGCTGTAGTTGGCGCAGCCGGCCATGCTCATGGCCATGAGCACCAGGCATAGGGCGCGTGTGTTCATGCTTTACCTACCCGCTGCAGGGTGATGGGGTCACCTGCGGCTATCAGAATTTTCTTGAGGATGCTTTCCAGGGTTTCCAGCTCGCCAGGTTCGAGCACACCAGCCAGCTGATTCAGCGCAGCGGCGCCGATGTGCGGCAGCATGTCCGCCAAGCGCTGGCCGTCGGCGGTGAGGACCAGTTGCACCTGGCGCCGGTCCTGTTCGGAGCGCTGCCGGCACAGCAAGCCTTTCTGCTCCAGGCGATCGAGCATGCGCGTCATCGAGCCGCTATCCAGGGACAGGTTGCGGCATAGCTCCGCCGGGGTGTCGACACCGAACTGGGCCATGATGATCAACACCTTGAACTGCGCGGCGGTGATGCCGTGGGGTTCCATATGGGTGTCGATGATGCGGTCCTTGAGGATCGCGGCGCGGCCCAGCAACAGGCCAAGGTGGCAGTTGTGGAAGTTGTCAGGGGTGAAGTGCGGCATAGAAAGTCACCTTATTACTGCCTAGGCAGTGAATGTGTGACGAGATATTACTGCCTAGGCAGCGAAAGTCAAATGGAATAGTTAGGTTGCTTGGTAGTTTGGCGATGGGTGGGTGAAAGACAGACTTAATGTGTAAGGGGGCTTGCTGTGGTGAGCGGGCTTGCCGTGGTGAGCGGGCTTGCCCCGCGCTGGGCTGCGAAGCGGCCCCATTCCACGCGATGTGGTTTAGCTGATACACCGAGGCGCCTGGGTTTGGGTCTGCTTCGCAGCCCAGCGCGGGGCAAGCCCGCTCACCACAGCAAGCTCCCTCTCACATTTCTATCCCCGTTGGGTTTAGAAATCGCGCTTGTAGAAGATATCCAAGGAACTGGCCACGCCGCTGGCCACTTCCAGGTAGACCTTTTTGCTCAGCAGGTAGCGCAAGGCGATGGTGTTGGCCGGTTCGAATACGCCAACCCCATAGCGCAGGCTGAGTTTCTCGGTGATTTTGCCGCTGGCGACCACGGCGGTGTTGTTGCCGCTGCCTTGGGTGTCGAGGTCGAAGTCGCGGATGCCGAGCTTGTTGGCGATGTCCGAGGTCACCCCGGCGCTGCCCATCAGGCCCAGGCCCAGGGCGGCTTGGGCGAGCATATTGTTGTCTTCGCCGGTGGTGCTCAGCGGACGCCCCAGCACCAGATAGGACAGCGCCTGTTCCTGGCTCATGGCCGGTTCCGAGAAGATCTGCGTCGTAGGTTGCTCGGCGCTACCGCTCAGGCGGATACCGGCGGTCACGTCGTCGGTCTTGCGGATCGCCTCGATGTCCAGGTACGGCTGGTCCAGCGGCCCGGCGAACAGTAGGCGTGCACGCCGCACGTCGAGCTTCTGCCCATAGGCGCGGTAGCGGCCGTCGTTGAGCCACAGCTCGCCCCGGGTGTCCAGGTTATCGCCGATATGCACCTGGCCCTGCACCTTGGCGGTAAGGCCAAAGCCGGAGAAATTCAGCCGGTCTTCACCCACCACCACGTCGATATCCATGGCCATGGCCATCGGCGGCTTGCCCTCCTCGGTCTGGCTGCCAATGATCACCGTGTCATCCGACACCTTGACCGTCGACGGCGGCAGTTCACGCACGGTGATATCGCCGCGCGGAATCTGCACCTTGCCGGCGATGGCCAGCCGGTCGTTCTTGAGGCTGATCGTCAAGTCGGGCGCCACTTCCAGCTCGGCATAGGGTTCGACGGTGACCGGCAGTTGCGCGCCTTGCAGGTGCAGGTCCACCGCCAGGGCCTGGCCCCAGTCGATCTGCCCCTTGAGGCTGCCCTGCCCGGCTTTACCGCTGCGCCAGCCGCCATTCAACTGCACACTTTCACCGGCAATCAGCGCCTGCACGTTCAGCCCTTCGAGGCTGATGGGCAGTTCGGGTCCGGACACTTCGCCGCCCACCAGGTTGACGCTGCCGTTGACCTGCGGTGCCAGCAGGCCACCGCTGATGCGGCCGTTGCCGTTGAGCTTGCCGCTGAGTTTTTCCACCATTGGCACGAATGGCCGCGCCACGGCCAGATCCAGCCCCATGAGGCTGAACTGGCCGGTGATCGGCTTGTTTTTCGGCAATGGATTGATCTGCGCCTGCAACAGCAACTCACCGAGTTTGCCGCCATGGAAGTTCAGCTGCGTGTCGATGCGCCGGGGGTTGAGGGTGGTTTCCAGCTTGAGGGTGTCGTAGGGAAAGTCCAACCACTGGGCCTTGTCCTTGACGCGCAAGGTGCCACCGCTGGCATCCACCGACACCACCCCTTTGGGGCCACTGGCGGGCAGGTCCAGTTGCAGGTCGGCGTTGAGTCGGCCCTGCCAGGCGAAATCCTTGGGCAAAAACGCCGCCAGGCTGTCGATGGGGAACTGCTTGAGGTGGTAGCGCAACTTCGGCTCGGGCATCAGCCGCTGGTCTTCGCCGCACAGGCTCGAGGCTCCGGAGACCCAGCAGTGCGCCGCAAATGTCAGTCGGCCATCGGCCAGGCGTTCGATTTTGGCCGGGGCCTGGAGCCGCCAGTCCTGGCCACCGGCCTGCACATCGCCGCTGGCCAGACGCCCGCGCCAGTTGCCCTTATCTAGAGTACCGTCCAGGGCCAGAGCCAATTTGACCAGGGGCCCGGCCAGGTCGAGCTGGACCTTTTGCTGGCGGATGTCGCCCTGGGCGCTGGCGGTAAGCGTGCCGACCTGGGTGTCACCGCTCTGGATGCCGCTGCCCTTGAGGTCGATTTTCGCGCGCTGGGCGCTATCCAACCTGGCATCGAGGCTGAGGGTTTGCAGGCGGTTGTCGGCGAACGCCAGTTGCTGGCCCTTGAGGCCGAGCTTGCCCTGGGGCGCCTTGAGCGTACCCGCCACGTCGAGCCGGCCGTTGATTTGACCGCGCAACTGCGGCCACAACTGGGCCAGGCGTGCGAGCTTGATATCGATCTGCCCGGCCAGACGCTGCTGCAGGCTGCCGCTGCCCTGGATGCGGTTGTCGCCCAGGCGCAAGTCGAGATTGGCCAGGGTCCACTGCTCGCCGGCGCCATCGGCCTTGGCCGCCAGCACGGCGGTTTGCCCGCGCAGGCGGCCTTTGAGGTCGAGGTCGGCGTTGAGTTTGAGCTGCTCGTTCTTGAATTCGCCCTTGCTGCGTAGCGGGCCGGCCAGGGTGCCGGGCAACTCCGCCACCCAGTACGCAGGGTTCAGCGCCGACAGGTCCAGCGCAGTGTCCCAGGCGATGCCATCGGCGAATTGCAGGTTCAAGTGACCTTCGGCCTTGCCCTGGCCGGCGCTCAGTTTCAGCTCCGGCAGGAACACCTGCGTAAGGTCGCCGCTGAACGGCGTGACCACCGAAAATGGGCCGGCCGGGCCATCGAGGTCGGCCGTGAGGTTGCCGAGGTAATTACCATCTTTATAAGCAACCTCGCCATTGAATGTACGTAACGTCACCTGGGGCTCGTCGATCAGCGGGTACAGGCGATGCCACGGGAAATCCAGCCAGGCGATTTTGGCATCGGCGCTGAAGCCTTGCTGCCAGTCCAGGTTGGCGCTGAGTTTCAGGCTTTGTTTGTCGCCGGCATTTACGTCCAGGCCGGCGATCTGCGCGCCTTTGGCGTCTACTTTGCCTTGCAGCAACAGATCGACCGGGCCTTTTTCCGCCGGCAACACGGCCTTGCCTTGCAGTTGGTAGCCACGGCTCAAGTCGCCCTTGGCGGTAAGGTCCAGTTGATTGAGCTGCAGGGTGTCGGGCAAATCAGCGCTGGGCTTGAAGCCATCGGCGGTGATGTGTAATTGGGCAGGCAGGTTTTCCGCCAGGGGTTGCAGTTCGCCGCTGAGCTTGGCCGGCAGGTAGCCGCTGCTGTCGGCGTCGAGTTTGAGGGTTTTGAGCAGGTCGCCGTCGACCTTCAGCGCCACTGTCCACGGCGCACCGCCGGGTGCGTAAGGCAGGCTCAGGTTGCCGCTGGCGGTCAACGGCCAATCACCGCTGGGCTGCAACAAGCCGCTCAGGTCCAGCACCAGATCATCGCGCTGCAAGTGCACGGCGTCGATCTGCATGCCCGCCGCCGTCCGGTGCGCCGCCAGTTGCAGGCCCTTGAGCTCCTCGCTGCCGTTGAACAACAGGCGACCGACGCGAACCTCGCCCAATTGCAGGGCTACCGGTAGTTTCAAGTCCGGCAGTTGGATCGGCCCGCTGCTCTCGTCGCCACTGGGGGGAAATTGCAGGCTGACCTGTTCCACCTCCAGTCGGTCGATGCACAAGGTCATGCGCAGCAAGCAAGCCGGCGACCAGGCAAACGTCGGCGCCTGGAGTTCGACGCGGCTGCTGCCCTGCTCCCAGAGCAGATGGTCGGCGCGCCATTGGCCGCCCAAACGGCCCTGGAAATTCTCCACGCTCAACCCCGGCACACGCGCCAGCGCCCAACGGCTGCCTGCCTGGGTGCCGAGTATCGCCCAACCCGTCAGCACCCCTATGGCGAGGACGGCCACCACGGCCAGCCCGGCTATTTTCACCCCACGCATCACAACTCAGGCCCCATGGAAAAGTGCAAACGAACGCCGCCCGGATCTTCCAGGGCATGGGCCAGGTCCAGACGAATCGGCCCGACCGGCGAGACCCAGCGGATGCCGACGCCGACGCCGGTCTTCAGGCTGGGCAGCTCCAGATTGTTGAAGGAGTTGCCCTGGTCGATAAAGGTCGCGATCCGCCATTTTTCGGCGATGGAATATTGATACTCGGCACTCAGCGCCACCATGTAGCGCCCACCGATGCGATCGCCGCGGTCGTTTTCGGGGGACAACGTCTGGTACTCGTAGCCGCGCACGCTTTGGTCGCCACCGGCAAAAAAACGCAGCGACGGCGGCACTGATTTATAGCCATTGGTGGCACTGCCGCCCACTTGGGCACGGGCGAGGAAGCGATGGTTGTCCCACAGGGTGGTCAGGCCTTTGACCATCGCCGTGCCGTACAGCAAATTGGTGTCTGAACCCAGCCCTTCCTTGGCCACCTTGGTGTCCAATTGCAGGCGATAGCCATGGTGCGGGTCGATGCGATTGTCACTGCGCAGGTAGGAATAACTGACGCCCGGCATCAACAGGTTGCTCAGACCCGAATCGTCACCCAGGCGGTACTCTTCGCGCTGCCATTTGAGCGAGATCACCCGCGTCCAACCGCTGGGTAGCTTGCTGTGCCATTCCGGGCCGAGGGTGAGCAATTTACTCAGGGTGTCGGTGTTGGCGATTTCTTCGTTCTGGTAGCCGCCAGCAAAGCGCAGTTTGTCGGTGAGCGGCGGGTCGAGGGGAATGTCGTACCACAGGCCGACGTTCTGCCGCGGCGCCGACAGCTCGGCTTCCCAGCCATAGCTATGGCCCTGAGGGTTGACCCAATGTCGCGTCCAGTTGGCTTTGCCGCGCGGGCCGACGTCGGTGGAGTAACCCAGGCCCAGGCCCATGGTGCGCGGCTTGCGTGTGTCCAACTGCACGGCCACCGGGATCACGTCATTGGTGGCGGCGGCGGGCGCGGCGTCCACGCGCACGCCTTCGAAAAACCCGCTGGCCTGCAAGTTCTGGTTGAGTTCGGCAATAAGCTCGGAGTCGTACGGATCGCCGCTTTTGAACGGCACCATGCGGTGCAGCAGGTCTTCGTCGAACGGCGTATCGCCGGCAAAACTGACCTTGCCGAGGGTGTAGCGCGGGCCGCTGTCATACACCAGTTCGATATCGGCGACGCCGGCCTGGGGGTCCACCGCGAGGGTCTGCCGGGTAAAGCGCCCGCTGAAAAAGCCGTAGCGCGAGGCCTGGTTCTGGATCAGACGCTTGGCGTCTTCGTAATGACCGTGGTTGAGAATGGCGCCGGATTTAAGGTCGTCGCTGGCGGGTATGCGAAACGCTTTGAGGTTCGCCGCCGGGCCGTCGACCCGAATGGTCACATCACGCAAGTGCACCGGTTCGCCAGGGTCGATGTTGAGGATCAGGCGCGGGTTCTTGCCTCCCTGCACGTCGCTGTCGATGCGCGGTTGATAAAAGCCCAGCGCCTGGGCGGCTTTGCGCGCCTGCTCCTCGGCGCCACGGCTGAACCGCAGCAGGGCCTCTTCATCACGATCGCCAACGCCGCCGATATAGCCTTCGATATTGGCTTTCAACGCGTCGTTGGCGGGTTTGATGCGCACGTCCAATTCGCTTTGTGCCAGCGCGCCGCAGCTTGTAAACAGCAGAATGAAGCTGCTGGTGAATCTTCCTGGAAACTTCATAGGCGCGGATGCTACACGAGCGGGCGAGAAACGTAGAACTCGGAAAGTTCTGAAAAAATCTGCATCACGCCGTGGCGGCCTGCAATACCTGAGGGTTGGGGTGAAAAAAAACATGCTCCAACACCGGCCCCACTGCCACTTCACCGATTTCCTCATAACCCTGGCGTTTATAAAACTCCAGGTAACGCGAATTGCCCGTGTCGAGCACCACGCCGGACGAATGCGGGTCTTCGGCGCACCAGTTATGCACCGCCTGCAACAACTGCTCACCGTAATGCTTGCCCTGGAACTGCGGATGAATCCCCAGCAGCGGCAGCATATGCACCGACTCGCTGGGCAAGCACGCCAGCACGGCATGGTGATAATCCAGATAACGCCGCGTGCCGCGCACCCCGGTGCTCAGCCACATGCGCAATTGCCAGGCCCAGCTCTCGGTGATTCCCAGGCGCCGTTGCGGGGGCGCGATCAGCGCGATGCCGATCAGACGGTCATTCACAAACAGGCCAATGGCCGGCAGCTTCTGGAAGAAGTGCTGCTTGACCAGCTCACGCACGGTGGCGCGCACCCGCTGTTCATAGCCAGGACGCTCGGCCTCAAAGATGTAGGCGAATGTCGGTTCGTGGCGGTAAGCCTGGTACAACAGGGAACGGGCTTCGCGGGAATAGCCGCTGTTGAGCACACGGATGTCGGCGATGGCAGTCGAAGTCTCAGGCATACAGTCAATCTCAGTGGGCGCCACTCAAAGGATGGCGTTCTTATGGGTACGAACCTACGCAGCACCAGTCGTTCCCAGACATTAGCAGCGCATCTGCCCTACCGCCACGCTGGCCCCCGTCTGACTTGTCGGCTAGCATCGCCCTTTTTGCCAAGACCGGACTGCCGACCATGAAAATCGTCTCCTTCAATATCAACGGGCTGCGCGCCCGCCCTCATCAGTTGGCGGCGCTGATTGAAAAGCATCAACCGGATGTGATCGGCCTGCAGGAAACCAAGGTCCACGACGACCAGTTCCCCCTCGCTGAAGTGCAAGCCCTTGGGTATCACGTGTATTACCACGGTCAGAAAGGCCACTACGGCGTGGCCCTGCTCTCGCGTCAGCCAGCGTTGAGCGTGCATAAAGGCTTTGCCAGCGATGAAGAAGACGCCCAGCGCCGCTTTATCTGGGGCACCTTTGCCGACGAGAACGGCCAGCCGGTCACCATCATGAATGGCTACTTCCCCCAAGGCGAAAGCCGCGACCACCCCACCAAATTTCCGGCCAAGCAGCGCTTCTACGAAGACCTGCAGCAATTGCTGGAAAGCCAGTTCAGCAATGACCAGGCACTGGTGGTGATGGGCGACGTGAATATTTCCCCGGAAGACTGCGACATCGGTATCGGCGCCGACAACGCCAAACGTTGGCTCAAGACCGGCAAATGCAGCTTTCTGCCCGAGGAGCGCGAGTGGATGGCGCGCCTGAAAAACTGGGGCCTGGTGGACAGTTTCCGGCACCTGAATCCGGACGTGACCGACCGTTTCAGCTGGTTCGACTACCGCAGCCGCGGCTTTGAAGATGAGCCCAAGCGCGGCCTGCGCATCGACGTGATCATGGCCTCCACGGGCTTGCTGCATCGGGTCAAGGATGCGGGGGTGGATTACGAATTGCGTGGTTTGGAAAAACCCTCGGACCATGCGCCGATCTGGCTTGAATTGAGCTGACGGGTTGTCGGGGCTCGATCAGATGTGGGCGTGGCCGCCAGTCAGTCATATTTATGCAACCTGACTGACTTAATCTCGCGGCACTCCCTTTGGCTTGAGAAGGTGCCGGCATGACGCTGCGCGTTCTGTTCCTGTTGTGTTGCCTATTGCCCCTCGCCGCCGTGGCCGTCCCCCTGCCCGCCCCCGATCATGGTCCGGCGTTGCGCATCCAAGGCTCCAACACCATTGGCGCGGCATTGGGCCCGGCACTGGTCAAGGGGTTGATGGCGCAGCAGGGTTTGCAAGACGTACACAGCGAGCCGGCCGACGGAGCCAATGAACAGCGGATCGTCGGCAAAACGCGCCAAGGCAAGACGGTGACCGTCGAGGTGGCGGCCCATGGTTCCAGCACCGGTTTTGCAGCGCTTAAAAAAACCAGCGCGGACTTGGCCGCCTCGTCCCGACCCATCAAGGACAGCGAACTGGTGGACCTCGAACCCCTGGGCGACCTGAAAAGCCCAGACGCCGAACAGGTGATCGCCATCGATGGCCTGGCCATCATCCTTAACCCACGCAACCCGCTAACGACGTTGAACACCGTGCAACTGGCGCAGATCTTCAACGGCGAGATCAGCACCTGGGAGGCGTTGGGCGGGGTCGGCGGGCCGATCCATGTGTATGCGCGGGATGATCAGTCGGGCACCTACGACACCTTCAAAGAGCTGGTGCTGCGCCTGCGCGGTAAGCCGTTGGTGGCGAGCGCCCAGCGTTTCGAATCCAGCGAGCAGTTGTCCGACGCGGTCAGCGGCGATCCCCAAGGCATCGGCTTTATCGGCCTGCCCTACGTGCGCCAGGCCAAGGCGGTGGCGGTTGTCGACGGGGATTCGCAACCGATGCTGCCGTTGAACAGCCTGATCGCCACCGAG
The DNA here is from genome assembly GCF_013285305.1 of Pseudomonas rhodesiae. Taxonomy (NCBI): domain Bacteria; kingdom Pseudomonadati; phylum Pseudomonadota; class Gammaproteobacteria; order Pseudomonadales; family Pseudomonadaceae; genus Pseudomonas; species Pseudomonas rhodesiae. The sequence goes on from NZ_CP054205.1 coordinate 3,781,356, forward strand.
GATTACCCGCTGTCACGCCGTTTGTACTTTTACTTGCCACCGTCGAACCGCAACCCCTGGGCCGATGCGCTGGTGGACTTTACCCAGAGCCCCAAGGGCCAGGCGATTGTGGCGGCCAACGGCTTTATCGCGCAGCAGGTGCAAGCCATGGCCGTGACACCGCGCCCCACGATGCCCGACGACTACCAGGCAATAGCCCGCGACGCCCAGCGCTTGAGCGTGAATTTTCGCTTCGAAGAAGGCAGCGCCAGCCTCGACAGCAAGGCACGCCAGGACCTGCAACGGGTGGTGGCGTACCTGAAAAGTCACGGCAAGCTCAATAAGCAGGTCACGCTAGTGGGCTTTGGCGACGCCAAGAATGACCCGCAACGCGCAGCATTACTGTCCAAGCTGCGTGCCATGGCGGTGCGGCGCGAGCTGGTTCGCAGCGGCGTGGTGCTGCGCGATATCCGTGGGTTCGGGGCGCAGATGCCGGTAGCGGCGAATACGGCGGATGAGGGGCGGATCAAGAATCGGCGGGTGGAGGTGTGGGTGTATTGAGGCTTGGGTGTTGGGTTGCTGGCACTGGCCTTATCGGGGGCAAGCCCCCTCCCACACTGACTGGAAGCACACGATCACAGGTGGGAGGGGGCTTGCCCCCGATGCAGGCGCCGCGTTCTTACTGCCCGCCGCGCATCAACTCCCGAGGCACGTACTTGCCGATCTCGAACTTGCCGATCGCCGCGCGGTGCACTTCGTCCGGGCCGTCGGCCAGGCGCAGGGTGCGCTGCATGGCGTACATGTAGGCCAAGGGGAAGTCGTTGGACACCCCGGCACCGCCGTGGATCTGGATCGCGCGGTCGATCACCTTCAGGGCGACGTTCGGCGCCACCACTTTGATCTGGGCGATTTCGCTTTTCGCCACTTTGTTACCCACGGTGTCCATCATGTACGCCGCCTTCAGGGTCAGCAGGCGCGCCATGTCGATTTCCATGCGTGAGTCGGCGATCTTGTCGATATTGCCGCCCAACCGCGCCAACGGTTTGCCGAATGCGGTACGGCTGACCGAGCGCTTGCACATCAATTCCAGCGCGCGCTCGGCCATGCCGATCGAGCGCATGCAGTGGTGGATACGGCCCGGGCCAAGGCGCCCCTGGGCTATCTCGAAGCCACGCCCTTCACCCAACAACACGTTTTCGTAAGGTACGCGCACGTTGTCGAACAGCACTTCGGCATGGCCGTGGGGCGCGTCGTCGTAACCGAACACCGGCAGCGGCCGCAGGATTTTCACCCCGGGGGTGTCCACCGGCACTAGGATCATCGAATGCTGCTGGTGACGCGGCGCATCGGGGTTGCTCAGGCCCATAAAGATCAGGATCTTGCAGCGTGGATCGCAGGCGCCGGAAGTCCACCATTTCTTGCCGTTGATCACCCACTCGTCGCCCTGGCGTTCGGCGCGGGCGGCCATGTTGGTGGCGTCCGAGGAAGCCACGTCCGGTTCGGTCATGGCGAATGCCGAGCGGATCTCGCCGCGCAGCAGTGGTTCGAGCCAGCGCTGTTTCTGTTCGGCATTGGCGTAGCGCACCAGCACTTCCATATTGCCGGTATCCGGCGCCGAGCAGTTGAACGGCTCCGGCCCCAGCAGCGAACGGCCCATGATTTCCGCCAGGGGCGCGTATTCGAGGTTGGTCAGGCCAGCGCCCAGTTCGGACTCGGGCAAGAACAAATTCCACAGGCCCTCGGCTTTAGCTTTGGCTTTGAGTTCTTCCATGATCGCAGTGGGCTGCCAACGGTCGCCTTCGCTGACCTGGCGTTCAAACACCGGCTCGGCGGGGTAAACGTAAGCGTCCATGAACGCAGTGACGCGTTCACGCAGTTCCTGAACCTTGGGCGAATAGGCGAAATCCATGAGCAGCTCCCTTCTTGGAGAGGTTGTTTAGGTCATGCAATCGATGCTAGAACAGCGTTGATAATTTACCTAGCCTATTCTCGGCGTGTATTAACATTCATCACCGATATATGATCGGCGTATGAACACCTAACAATAAGAGCGCAACGAAATGAATCTGAGCAAGGTCGACCTCAACCTCTTCATCGTCTTTGACGCGATCTACACCGAAGCCAACCTGACCCGCGCCGGGCAGATTGTCGGCATCACCCAACCGGCGGTGTCCAACGCTCTGGCCCGCCTGCGCGAGACCTTCAACGACCCGCTGTTCGTGCGCACCGCCCAAGGCATGGTGCCCACGCCGATGGCGCAGAACATCATCGGCCCGGTGCGCAATGCGCTGTCGCTGCTGCGGGTGTCGGTGCAGGAAAGCCGCATCTTCAACCCGCAACAGGCGGCCAAAACCTACCGCATCAGCATGACCGACCTTACCGAGGCGGTGATCCTGCCGCCGCTGTTCCAGCGCCTGCGCCGCCTGGCGCCCACGGTGGTGATCGAGAGTTTCCTGTCCAAGCGCCGCGAAACCACCAAGGAACTGGCCGCCGGGCGCCTGGACTTTGCCGTGGACGCGCCGCTCAATACCGACCCGCAGGTGCGTCACGTCAAGCTGATGGAGGACCGCTACGTCTGCGCCATGCGCAAGGGCCACCCGATGGCGGGCAAGGACAAATTCACCTTGGACGACTACCTGTCGCTGACCCATATCCATATCTCCAGCCGTCGCAATGGTCTGGGCCACGTCGACCTGGCGCTGGGCAAAATGGGCATCCAGCGCAAGATCGCCCTGCGCTCCCAGCATTACCTGATGGCCTCGCAAGTGCTGCAGCAGACCGACATGGTGATGACCGTGCCCGAGCGCTTTGCCCGACGCCATGAACTGCACTGGTTCAACTTGCCGGTCAACGACGTACCGCCGGTGGAAACCCACTTGTACTGGCACGAAAGCACCGACCAAGACCCGGCCAACCGCTGGATGCGCGAGCAGATGATCGAGCTGTGCCAACAAGTCACCGCCCACGAAAAGAAGCTCGACAAACAACAAGCTTGAGCGCCCCTCCCGTGCAATGGACTACCAAGGAGCCCTTTGTGGGAGGGGGCTCGCCCCCGATGGTCCGCGCAGCGGACCTTGACGTTCACGTCAACCTACCTTTAGCTTAGCGCCAGAACTTTCTTGAGCGCCGCCATGAGCACTACCTACAGTATTTCCGACCTCGCCCGCGAGCTGGATATCACCACCCGCGCCATTCGTTTCTATGAAGAACAGGGCCTGCTGGCCCCTGAGCGGCGTGGCCAGGAGCGCATTTACAGCGCGCGGGACAAGGTCAGCCTCAAGCTGATCCTGCGCGGCAAGCGCATCGGCTTTTCCCTGGCCGAGTGCCGCGAATTGATCGAACTCTATGACCCCAGCAGCGGCAACCACATCCAGCTCAACAGCATGCTGGCCAAGATCGCCGAGCGCCGTGAGCAGTTGGAACAGCAACTGCTGGATATCGAACAGATGAAGCTGGAACTGGACACCGCCGAAGAGCGTTGCACCCAGGCCCTGGCCCAAACCATGCGCCAGGCCGGCGATTGATCAGAAGGTGACCGCCATGACCCTCCCCTCCCACGTCCGCCTGGTTGAAGTCGGCCCGCGCGACGGTTTGCAGAACGAAGCCAACCCCATCAGCGTCGCGGACAAGGTTCAATTGGTCGACGCCCTCAGCGCCGCCGGCTTGAGCTATATCGAAGTCGGCAGTTTTGTTTCGCCCAAGTGGGTGCCGCAAATGGCCGGCTCCGCCGAAGTGTTCGCCCAGATCCAGCGCAAACCCGGCGTGACCTATGGCGCATTGGCACCGAACCTGCGCGGTTTCGAAGACGCGCTGGCCGCCGGGGTCAAGGAAGTGGCGGTGTTCGCGGCCGCGTCCGAGGCGTTTTCCCAGCGCAATATCAACTGTTCCATCAGCGAAAGCCTGGAACGTTTCGCGCCCATCATGGCCGCAGCCCAGCAACACGGAGTCAGTGTGCGCGGCTATGTGTCCTGTGTATTGGGCTGCCCCTATGAAGGCGAGATCGCCGCCGAACAGGTGGCGGTAGTGGCGCGGGAGTTGTATGCCATGGGCTGTTATGAAGTGTCGTTGGGCGACACTATCGGCACCGGCACGGCGGGCGCCACCCGCCGCCTGTTTGAAGTGGTCGGCGCGCAGGTGCCACGGGACAAGTTGGCCGGGCATTTCCACGACACCTATGGCCAGGCCATCGCCAACGTGTACGCCGGGCTGCTGGAAGGCATCCAGGTGTTCGACAGCTCTATTGCCGGGCTTGGCGGCTGCCCGTATGCCAAGGGCGCCAGCGGTAACGTCGCGACCGAAGACGTGCTGTACCTGCTCAATGGCCTGGGCATTCACACCGGGGTCGACTTGGACGCCTTGATCCTCGCAGGCCGGCAGATCATTCAGGTGCTGGGGCGCCCCAGCGGTTCGCGGGTGGCCAAGGCGCGTAACGCTGTGTGAGTAGCACGCCTGTGACAATGTGTTACCCAAGCCCTACACATCGAGTAACACGGGAACATATTTTGTCGTATTTGCCCTCGGTCATTTCCTACATAAAAATCAACTCATTGATTTTAAAGACATTTTAAAAGTTGGCACGGCTTCTGCTATCTCTATGGCATAACAAGAATAAAAAGCGCCAAACCTAATAAAAATAAGACGAAACGACTCTGACATAACAAAAACAACACGGCAGAGACGCAGCTAACAGATTTTTTTGGAGAAGATGTGCTTCGCAGGGTACGGCGTGCCGAGACCCGCAACCGGATAGAGAAAAATAAAACTACCTTCAGGTAGCTATCCACTGGTTGGATCGCTTGCGAAGAAGCAGATCAGCGCTCAAAAAAATACGTTTGCTCTTGATCCCGGATGGGGATCGCCAAAAACAGCGGTAAAGGGTAACGGTTGCCAAAAACAACAATAGACCGCCCCTCAATAATAAAAAAAGAGCAGGCAACGCACATTAAAGGGGACCTTCGGGTCCCCTTCGTGTTGTGGGCGTTCGGCTCCTCACACCGATGTGCCTTCGCTGGCCATGAAATTGTTCAGCACCTTTCGAGTCAGACGCTGCAATGCCTGTGTTTGCTCTTGCTGTCGCGCCGCCGCCAGTTGCTTGAGTTCCCCGTCGAAGAACGCACTGGGCATGGCGCCATCGACCAGAATGTCGTCTTTGCTTTTGCCCAACAGGCGCGCCAGCCTGTCGACCGCCGCATCATGACGGCTCAGCCAGTCCGCTTGCGCCGCCAGGTCCGCCCCCGTGTCTTGCTCGCCTTGCACATCCGAAAGCTCGAACAACGCCGAGCTTTTTTCCTCGATCAATTCAATACCCGGGCCCATCAATGCCTGGAGCTCCTGCGGGTATCGGCTGCGCAGGTGTTTCTCCCAGAATTCACGTCCCACGAAAAAAGCGCTCTCGTCAGCGGTAACACTTTCGTTCCTGAGCACTTGCCGATAAGCACTGTCGAGGGCTTGCTGGCTCACATTGGCCTGCTGGGGAAACAGCATTTCACGGGTGTTTATCGGCAGCCCCAGCCTGTCCGCCAGCCCGATCCGGTAGGCCAGGATCACTTCGACCTGCTCGGTAAAACCCGGCCCGCGGGAAGCAACGTCCTGTTCAGCCACGGCGTCCACCAGCGTTAGACGGAACAACTGGCGGGCGATGCTGATCAGTGAGCCTTCGCTGTCCGCTTCCCCCGCCTGCTCAAGCGCCTTCAACGCCAACAGCTCACTCTCAAGGTTCATGAACTCCACCGTACTGCCATCCCCGCAGGTGACACGATCATCGGCGATGCCAAACAGCGACTCGCGAATGGCCTGGCTTTGACTGGCGGCCTCCAACAAGTCCCACACCCGCTGGGTCAATGCGGCGCGGGTGACCGGCGAGGCGTATTCGGCGCTACGGGTAGTGTCAGCCAGGACCGTGAACAGGGCGGCCGAATCAGGGCAAGCCTTCACGTCGTCCCACAGCCGGGCGCGGTGCGTCTGTGCGGCGGCAGGCACCTCTCGCAACCACAGGGTCCGAGCCTCGTCCAACGTGACGTGGTCGGCCCACTGCGCCGGATCCACCGGCGCCTCCAGGCCAAGGCGTTCGCGGGTGGCCGCCGACAGCGGGTTCTCGTGCACGTTGATCCGGTCCAAGTGCTGATACGCATAGTCGGGCAAGGTTGTGATCTGGTTCGAGTGCAGGTCGATCCTGGCCAAGGACGTCAATTGCTCGGCCCCAATCGGAAAGGTCGTGGTGCCGGTGTCGGCCAGATAAAGTTGATTGAGGCTGCGCATGCCCCGCAGATCGGCGGTCCAGCCCAAGCGGCGATTGTCGGACAGATCGAGGATTTTCAGGTCTCGCATCCCTTCGAGGCGCGCACGACTGGCGTCGGTCAGTTGCAGGTCATTGCGACTCAGGTTGAGCTTGGTCAGCCCCGCCCCGCCATGGGTGAACTCCGGCAGTTGCGTGAGGTTGTTTTCGCGCATATTCAGCCAGCGCAGGCGGCCGAATGCGTTGAGAAAGGGGAGCGACTCGTCCGACAGCCCCATTCGGCCTAAATCCAGGCTGCCCACATGATCCATATTCGCCGTTATCGGCGGCAGTTCACCCACCAGTTCGTCCGATAGATCCAGAATGTGGCCAATCGGTGTTTGATCCGCCGCATACGCTTGCGGCGACTGGCGCTGCCACGCGGCCATAATCGTCCCCGCGACCCTGCGACGAATTTGGCTGTGGCCCGGCTCTGCGTCCTGATGCCAGGCGTCCAGCGTCTGCTTCAGCTGGTTGTATTCCTCTTCGAGGCTGCTGAGGCGGGCTAGAACCTGGGCATCAGTCAAACCTTGAAGCCCATACAGGGCTTCGACTTCTTCAAGTGACTTCGACGGGTACAGATACATGGCTTTCATGGTGCAGATAAACGGCCGCCGCCCCGCGCCGCCCACCGGGCTAAGCGGGTACCCAAACCGCCCGTCCGCCAGGCGCATAGGCGACTTGAACCCCGGTTTGATGGCTTGCAAGCCAAGGGCCTGGCGCGTGGCCTCTTCGCTCAAGGGCTGTTGTGCGAGCTGCTCCTTCAACGCCTGGGTGGAGGCTTTCAGTTGCCGCCAATCCGTGCGCCCGCTGTAACCCACCCGCCAGAGCGCGGTGTAGAACGCATCTTTGTCCGAGCGCCAATACTCCAGATCATCGGGACCGCTGAACAGCTTCCACTCGTTGAGGCTGATGCGCACGAGGCGTAACTGCCTGGGCGCGTCAGCACGCCCGACACGGTCCAATAATTCACCGTCATAGGTGTTAGCGCGTAACTCAAGACCCACGCCGTCAAGACGACCCGGCAGCGTCGCCAGCTTGTGCAGCGCCAGACGCACACTGTCCGGGGTGAGTTCGTTATCGAACAACAGATCGGTATGGGCGCGCAGGGCTCGGACCTTCTGCCCATAGCGGCGCGCCTCTTCAGCCAGACGCAACGGCACACGGGAGGTTTCGCCCATACGCGACAACTCCTGGTCGGTGGCGTGGGCCAGCAGGTCTTCGGCAATCAGTTTGGGCAAGCCTGGAAAGTCGCGCTGGAGCAGTTGCACATTCGCCTCACTGGACACGTCCCCGGCCGCGATTTCAAGGCCAAACAACCTGGCTTTGCTGTCCTGCGCCAACTCGCGCAATCGGTCGCGGTAACGCAGCGCCCTCGCCTGGGGTGTGCGCTGCTCGCTCATCATGCGTTCAACCAAGCGATCCGCGTACGCCTTATCGGCGGCCGTCGCCAGAAAGTCGGAATCAATTCTGCCGGTCAGCATCAGTTCATAACGCAGCGCTCGCTCGACGGCCGGCTCGTCCAACAGGTGCCGGATCTGCTCTTCGCTCAATTGGCTCAGCAGCGACGGCAGAATCACGCCATCCCGGGTCGCCGCTTGGGCCAGATCGAGCTTGACCACCTGACTGCGTTGGGCGACAGCGGCCGAACGCCAGACGATATCGCCGTCGGCATCCAAGGCGACCAGCACCCTGGCTTCAGGCCACTTGCCGCTGTCGAGCAACAACCTCATTTGCAAGTTCCAGTCGACACGCCCAAAGACGGCAGGGTCGGTACTGCTCAGGCGGTCAATGAAGCCTTGGTAGCGACGGGCAGATTCGAAGCGCCGCAGCGCTTCTCTGAACAGCGGCGGCGGCAATTGCTGATCGACGTAAACCCGGCGCAATTGCTCATCCGTGACCCCACTCAGCGCTCGGACGTGCTCCAATTGAGCGTCGCTGAAAGCGTCGACGCTGGGGCCGAGACGTCGCAACAGGGTCTTGCGATCCCACGTCAGGGGTTGTTCGAATTCATGCACCCAGGCACCCGCCCCGTTGTGGCGTACCCTGGGCCAGTAACGGGCGTCGCCATCGGGGTGGACGAGCCTGAATTCTCCCTCGGCGATGGCTTGCACCTTGTAGTGACCGCCGTGGGTCGACGGCAGGTACGTGGCGCCTTGATGCTCATACAAGCCCAGGCTGTTCGGCTTCAGCTCAGCGGGTAGGCTGATCGAGTGGGTGTACCGCGTCGGATCGAAGTCAAATAAACGGCTGCGCCCGCCGAAGTCGACATGCACCAAACGCTTGATAAAAGCGGTCTCTTTGAACGCTGCCAGCGCGGCGGGCACCGCCAGCCCCGCCAAGTTCAGACCCACCGCCGAGAAGTGCGCCCAGACCGCGCGCGCATCGCCCTCGGACCACGCCTGTATGCCTTCTGCCACGTCGTCGACCATTTGCACCGCCGCAACTATCAGCATCACTTCGCCAAGGTACGGCACCACAAATGCCGCCACGTTCAGCACATCCAGTATTTTTTTGCCCCACGACCACAGCCAGGCTTTCTCCGCATGGTCCGTAGCCTCTTGCGTGGACACGGCGCTCGCCTGAGCGTTTTCCATGATCGAGCGAACCCGCTGTTGCGCGCTGTCGATCCACACGTCACGCCAAGGCGGTGCGTAGGTGCCCTGGCGGTGAAGCCGGGCTTTGAGCGCCGGGTCGAAATCCTGCGTGGCGGTGTAAACCTCGTCGGGGTCCAGTAGTGCCTTGAGCTTGGTAAAAAACACTTCTTGCCGGGAAAGCGGGACGAACTGGCTGAAGAAGGTACGGTAGTCAGCACGGCACAGGCGCGTGGTCAGGTGGTCGACGAAGGCGGTGAGGTTGTCGTAAGCCTTGAGCGGGTGCAGCGGATCGCCGGGGATGTAGACCATGCACGGTCGCGGCAGGACCGTGGCATTTCGCAGATGGGGCTGCCACACCACCGGCCCGATGATCAGCACCTGCTCGATCACGACCGTGCACAACTGCAAGGGCGAAAAGCTGACGTCATCCTCTGCCCATGTGTGCCCGGTCTGTTGAATCAGAATCGCCTGGATCAAGCGATGGTCCTGGGGCTGGATATGGCCCTGCATCAGGGCAATTTCGGCGGCCAATTCCAACTGATTGCGGTGCGCGGTGATCAACGTGCTGTACAGCTTGCCGGTCAGGGCGCCGGGGGGCTTGGCCAGAATCGGGGCATTGATGATGCCGCGCACATGCTCGTAGTAGGACTGCCCCAGGTCCAGCGTCCGGCACAGGGCGGCAAATTCGTGGGCTTTGATCGACAGTTTGAACGACTTGACACTCGCAGGTGCATGCTTCTTTGCGCTGGAATATTGGTGGAAGTTATAGCGGGTGATCAAACGACAATCCAAGCAGATCGGCTTGCTTGCGTCGTCCTCGGTGAAATTCATCAAGGCCGCTTCAAGCAGGCTGACGCCCTTGTAGAAATACAGCGGCGACGACGCTGACGACACGGTGGTGGTCGACAGTTCTTCCGAATCGGTGCTGCACGATCTCTGCTCCATCTTGCGCGCGTAGAACACGCTCGTGACGTCGAGGCGCAGGCCGAACTTCTCTTCAATGGCCGCCACCAGCAAGGGTTCGGCATAGTCGGCGGGGCTTTTGAGTTGGCTGAACCATTGATCCAGCTGGTTTAACGACGTCCGGCTGCGGTCGTGGACCGCCTTCAATCGGTTTTTCGCTGTTGAGTCGGCGTTGGTGTACCAGGACGGGATAACCAGCTTGAGGTTGGCCAATTCGGTCTTGCGCGCTGCCAGCGCATCGGTATACCAAGCGGGGGTGTTGTCCTGAATGGGCCCCACATGGGGGCTTGGCTCATCGACATCGGGCAGGGCAAGCGGATCAGTGAGCAGATCGGTCATGGGCATCGCCTTCGAGTAGCGGAATAATCCGCCACTCTAGGCAGCTGGCGCAGGCCGAACGCGGTAGCCCAGCACCCCGTTTCAGCGCTCGGTGCTCAATTCCTGGAGGCTGATCTCGCGCATGCGAAACTTCTGGATCTTGCCCGTGACGGTCATCGGAAACTCATCCACGAACTTGAAGTGCTTAGGCGTCTTGAAGTGCGCAATGCGACCCTTGCACCAGCCCTGCAAATCCAGCTCATCGGTCGCGTGGCCCGGATGGAGTTTGATCCAGGCGACGATTTCTTCGCCGTAGCGCGCATCCGGAATGCCGATCACCTGCACATCGGCCACCGCCGGGTGGGTGAAGAAAAACTCCTCCAGCTCGCGCGGGTACACGTTCTCGCCGCCGCGAATGATCATGTCCTTATTGCGTCCAGCGATGCGCACATAGCCGTGCTCATCCATGCTTGCCAGATCGCCGGTGTGCATCCAGCCGGCCTCGTCGATGGCCTCGCGGGTTGCCTCGGGATTATTCCAGTAGCCGAGCATGACGCTGTAGCCTCGGGTGCACAGCTCGCCGATTTCACCGCGCGCGACGGTGTTGCCATCGATGTCGATGATCTTGGTTTCCAACTGCGGTTGGGTGCGGCCGACGGTGGTGACCCGGCGCTCCAGATCATCCTGCGGCCCAGTCTGCAACGACACTGGGCTGGTTTCGGTCATACCGTAGGCGATCTGCACTTCACCCATGTGCAACTCGCTGATCACGCGGCGCATCACTTCGATGGGGCACGTGGCGCCGGCCATGATGCCGGTGCGCAGGCTGGACAGCTCAAACTCACCGCGCTGCGGGTGATCAAGTAACGCGATAAACATGGTGGGCACGCCATACAGGCCAGTGGCGCGTTCTTCGGCGACGGCGCTGAGGGTCAGCAATGGGTCGAAGCCGTCGTTCGGGTAGATCATGGCGGTGCCATGGGTGATACAGCCCAGGTTGCCCATCACCATGCCAAAGCAGTGATACAGCGGCACCGGGATCACCAAGCGATCCTGGGCGGTCAGGCCCAGGCTCTCACCGACCATGTAGCCGTTATTGAGAATATTGTGATGACTGAGCGTGGCCCCCTTGGGGAACCCGGTGGTGCCGGAGGTGTACTGGATATTAACGGCTTGGTCGAAGTGCAGGCTGGCCTGGCGCTGGTGCAGTTGCTCGGGCGTTACCTCGGCGCCGAGGGCGGCCAGCGTCGACCAGGGCATAAAGCCTGCCGGCGGGCTGGGATCAAGGCTGATGACGCCGCGCAGGTCGGGTTGCAGGTCCTGGAGCATTCCGTGGTAATCGGAACCCTTGAACGCCCCGGCGCACACCAGCCACTGACAACCGGACTGTTTGAGCACGTAGTCCAGCTCGCTGGTGCGGTACGCCGGGTTGATATTGACCAGGATCACGCCGAGCTTGGCGCTGGCAATCTGGCTGATCAACCACTCGGCGCAGTTCGGCGCCCAGATGCCCAAGCGGTCGCCGGTCTGCAGGCCCAAGGCGAGGAATGCGCGGGCGTGCAGGTCGACGGTATCGGCCAGTTGCCGCCAGGTATAGCGCCGTGACTGATGACGCACCACCAGCGCTTCGCCATCGGGGAATTGCGCCACTGTGCGATCGAAGGCCTGGCCGATGGTCATGGCCAGTAAGGCTTTGTCCTGGGAGCCACGGCTGTAGCTCTGATGCGGTTGATCCATAACGACCCCTGTTATCTTTTTTGTAGGTTGACGTAAACGTAAACTACGATTGACAGCGTCACAACGCAAGCTTACGTTAACGTAAAGGTGAGCGCCCTCCCCTGGCGCGCCGACCACACAACAACAAAGCTCACATTAAGGTGCCTGTCCATGAGTTACCCGTCCCTGAACTTCGCCCTCGGCGAAACCATCGACATGCTGCGCGACCAGGTGCAGTCCTTCGTGGCCAAAGAGATCGCACCGCGCGCGGCGCAAATCGACAGCGACAACCTGTTCCCCGCCGACCTGTGGCGCAAATTCGGGGACATGGGCCTGCTCGGCATCACCGTACCGGAAGAGTACGGCGGCGCCGGCCTGGGTTACCTGGCGCATGTGGTGGCCATGGAAGAAATCAGCCGTGGCTCGGCATCGGTGGCGTTGTCCTACGGCGCTCACTCCAATCTCTGTGTGAATCAGATCAACCGCAACGGTAACCACGCACAGAAGCTCAAATACCTGCCCAAACTGATCAGCGGCGAACACGTCGGCGCCTTGGCCATGAGCGAGCCGAACGCCGGCTCCGATGTGGTCTCGATGAAGCTGCGCGCCGACAAGCGCGGCGACCACTATGTGCTCAACGGCAGCAAGACCTGGATCACCAACGGTCCCGATGCCAACACCTATGTGATTTACGCCAAGACTGACTTGGAAAAAGGCCCACATGGCATCACCGCGTTTATTGTCGAGCGCGACTGGAAGGGCTTCAGCCGTAGCAACAAGTTCGACAAATTGGGCATGCGCGGCTCCAACACCTGCGAGCTGTTTTTCGATGACGTCGAAGTGCCCGAAGACAACATCCTCGGCGTGCTCAATGGCGGCGTGAAAGTGTTGATGAGCGGCCTGGACTATGAGCGCGTGGTGCTCTCCGGCGGCCCCACCGGGATCATGCAGGCGTGCATGGACCTGATCGTGCCGTACATCCACGACCGCAAGCAATTCGGCCAAAGCATCGGCGAGTTCCAGTTGATCCAGGGCAAAGTCGCCGATATGTACACCCAACTCAACGCCAGCCGTGCCTATCTGTATGCGGTGGCCCAGGCCTGCGAACGTGGCGAGACCACGCGCAAGGACGCCGCCGGGGTGATCCTCTACAGCGCCGAACGGGCCACGCAAATGGCCCTGGATGCGATCCAGATTCTCGGTGGCAACGGCTACATCAACGAATTCCCCGCCGGGCGCCTGTTGCGCGATGCCAAGCTGTATGAAATCGGCGCCGGCACCAGTGAAATCCGGCGGATGCTGATCGGTCGCGAACTGTTCAACGAAACTCGCTGAGGGCACGCGCCATGGCCACCTTGCACACCCAGCTCAACCCGCGCTCGGCGGAGTTCGCCGCCAACACCGCGGCGATGCGCCAACAGGTCGACGCCCTGCACACTCTGCTCGCTCACGTGCAGCAAGGCGGCGGCGCCAAGGCTCAAGAGCGGCACACCTCACGGGGCAAACTGTTGCCGCGCGAACGCATCAATCGCCTACTCGATCCGGGCTCGCCGTTTCTTGAACTCAGCCAACTCGCCGCCTATCAGGTCTACGGCGAAGACGTGCCCGCGGCCGGCGTCATCGCCGGAATCGGTCGCGTCGAAGGCGTGGAGTGCATGATTGTGGCCAATGACGCCACGGTCAAAGGCGGTTCCTACTACCCGCTGACCGTGAAAAAACACCTGCGCGCCCAGACCATCGCCGAGCAGAATCGCCTGCCGTGCATCTACCTGGTGGACTCCGGCGGCGCCAACCTGCCGCGTCAGGACGAGGTGTTTCCCGACCGCGAGCACTTTGGGCGGATCTTTTTCAACCAAGCCAATATGAGCGCCCAAGGCATCCCGCAGATCGCCGTGGTGATGGGCTCATGCACCGCCGGCGGCGCCTATGTGCCGGCCATGGCCGACGAAGCCATCATGGTGCGCCAGCAGGCCACGATCTTTCTGGCCGGCCCGCCGTTGGTGAAGGCCGCCACCGGGGAAGTGGTCAGCGCCGAAGACCTTGGCGGCGCGGATGTGCATTGCAAAATTTCGGGCGTGGCCGACCACTATGCCGACAGCGATGAACACGCCCTGGCCCTGGCCCGCCGCAGCGTGGCCAACCTCAATTGGCACAAACAGGGCCAGTTGCTGCAACGTACGCCGGTGGCACCGCTGTACAGCGGCGAAGAGTTGTACGGCGTGATTCCGGCCGACCCTAAACAGCCGTTCGAAGTACGCGAAGTGATCGCGCGACTGGTGGACGGTTCGGTGTTCGATGAGTTCAAGGCGCTGTTCGGCACCACGCTGGTGTGCGGTTTCGCCCATCTGCACGGCTACCCGATTGCGATCCTGGCCAACAACGGAATCTTGTTCGCCGAAGCCGCGCAGAAAGGCGCGCACTTTATTGAACTGGCCTGCCAGCGCGGCATCCCCCTGCTGTTCCTGCAGAACATCACCGGCTTTATGGTCGGACAGAAATACGAGGCCGGCGGCATTGCCAAGCACGGCGCCAAACTGGTGACGGCAGTGGCCTGCGCCAAGGTGCCCAAATTTACCGTGATCATCGGCGGCAGCTTTGGTGCCGGTAACTACGGCATGTGCGGTCGCGCCTATGACCCGCGCTTTTTGTGGATGTGGCCGAACGCGCGTATCGGCGTGATGGGCGCCGAACAGGCGGCCGGCGTGCTGGTGCAGGTCAAGCGCGAGCAGGCCGAACGCGCGGGCGCCGGGTTCAGTGCCGAGGAGGAAGCGGCGATCAAGCAGCCGATCCTCGACCAGTACGAAACCCAGGGGCACCCCTACTATTCCAGCGCGCGCCTGTGGGATGACGGCGTGATCGATCCGTTGCAGACCCGCGACGTGCTGGCCCTGGCCCTGTCCGCGGCCTTGAACGCCCCCATCGAGCCGAGCCGCTTCGGCGTGTTCCGCATGTAAATGGAGCAGCACCCCATGAGCGATTTCAACACCCTCGAACTGATCGCCGACCGCCGTGGCTTTGCCACGCTGTGGCTCAGTCGTGAAGCCAAGAACAACGCGTTCAATGCCGAGATGATCCGCGAGCTGATCATCGCCCTCGACCAGGTGCAGGGCGATGCTTCCCTGCGGTTCCTGGTGCTGCGCGGGCGCGGTAAGCATTTCAGCGCCGGGGCCGACCTGGCCTGGATGCAGCAATCGGCCGAGCTGGATTACCACACCAATCTCGACGACGCCCGCGAACTGGCGGAACTGATGTACAACCTGGCCAAGCTGAAAATCCCCACCCTGGCGGTGGTGCAAGGTGCAGCCTACGGCGGCGCCCTGGGCTTGATCAGTTGCTGCGACATGGCCATCGGCGCCGACGATGCGCAGTTCTGCCTGTCGGAAGTGCGCATCGGCCTGGCGCCGGCGGTGATCAGCCCGTTCGTGGTGCAAGCCATCGGCGAACGCGCGGCACGGCGCTACGCCCTCACCGCCGAGCGCTTCGGCGGCCAGCGCGCGCGGGAGATCGGCCTGTTGGCTGAAAGCTACCCGGCGGACGAGCTGGAGATTCACGTCGAACACTGGATAGCCAACCTGCTGCATAACAGCCCGGCGGCGATGCGCGCCAGCAAGGATCTGCTGCGTGAAGTCGGCAACGGCGCCCTCACCCCGGCGTTGCGCCGCTACTGCGAAAACGCCATCGCCCGCATCCGCGTCAGCCCCGAGGGCCAGGAAGGCTTGCGCGCCTTCCTGCAAAAACGTCCACCGAGCTGGCAAGCGCAGGAGCCGCGTTCATGAGTACTTTGACCCGCATACTGGTGGCCAACCGGGGTGAAATCGCCTGTCGCGTGATGCGCACCGCCAAGGCCATGGGGCTGACCACGGTGGCCGTGCACAGCGCCATCGACCGCGACGCGCGCCATTGCCGCGAAGCGGATATCTGCGTCGACCTGGGGGGCAGCAAGGCCAGCGACAGTTACCTGCAAATCGACAAACTGATCGCTGCCGCCCAGGCCAGCGGCGCCCAGGCGATTCATCCGGGCTACGGGTTTCTCTCGGAAAACGCCGGGTTCGCCCGCGCCATCGAAGCCGCCGGTTTGATCTTCCTCGGCCCGCCCGCCTCTGCCATCGACGCCATGGGCAGCAAATCCGCAGCCAAAGCGTTGATGGAAACCGCCGGCGTGCCCCTGGTACCGGGTTACCACGGCGAGGCCCAAGACCTGGAGACTTTCCGCGACGCCTGTGCCCGCATCGGTTACCCGGTGCTGCTCAAGGCCACGGCCGGCGGCGGCGGCAAAGGCATGAAAGTGGTCGAGGATGTCAGCCAATTGGCCGACGCCCTGGCCTCTGCCCAGCGCGAGGCGTTGTCGTCATTTGGCAACGCCCAGATGCTGGTGGAGAAATACCTGCTCAAGCCCCGTCATGTGGAAATCCAGGTTTTCGCCGACCAGCACGGGCACTGCCTGTACCTGAATGAACGGGATTGCTCGATTCAGCGCCGTCATCAGAAGGTCGTGGAGGAAGCTCCGGCCCCCGGTTTGAGCGCTGAACAGCGCCGTGCCATGGGCGAGGCTGCCGTGCGGGCGGCCCAGGCGATCGGCTATGTCGGCGCCGGCACCGTGGAGTTTTTGCTCGACGCGCGCGGCGAGTTCTTCTTTATGGAGATGAATACGCGGTTGCAGGTCGAACACCCGGTCACCGAAGCGATTACCGGTCTGGACCTGGTGGCCTGGCAGATCCGCGTGGCCCAGGGCCAGGCGCTGCCGATCACCCAGGCACAGGTGCCCTTGATCGGGCATGCCATCGAAGTGCGTCTGTATGCCGAGGACCCGGCCAATGATTTTCTGCCCGCCACCGGGCACCTGGCGCTGTACCGCGAATCCGCTCCCGGCCCTGGGCGCCGCGTGGACAGCGGCGTGAGTGAGGGGGACAGCGTTTCGCCCTTCTACGATCCGATGTTGGGCAAGTTGATTGCCTGGGGCGAGGACCGTGAACAGGCGCGCCTGCGCTTGCTGAGCATGCTCGACGAATTCGCCGTGGGCGGGCTGAAGACCAACCTGGGCTTCCTGCGGCGCATTATTGGGCACCCGGCATTCGCCGCAGCCGAACTGGATACCGGGTTTATTCCGCGCTATCAGGAACAATTGCTGCCGCCGACCGGCGCGCTGAGTGATGATCTCTGGCAGGCCGCAGGTGCCGCGCTGATGCACAGCCTGCCCGCCGGCGACGGCCCGTGGGCAGACACCCGTGGCTTTCGCGCGGGGTTGCCCGCTGAGGTTTCGTTGCACTTGAGCTGCAACGGGCAGGACCGACTGGTGACCCTGGCGCCGGACATTACGCAGTTGCACGGCGAGCAGTTGAGCATCGAGCGCGATGGCGTGCGTCGCAGCTATCTGGCGGTCCGGCACGATGGCGGCGTGTTTGTACGCTGGGACGGTGAAATGCATGGGGTCAGTCTGTTCGACCCGATTGCCGCCGTGGAGGCCAACCAATCCCATCAGGGTGGCCTGACGGCGCCCATGAACGGCAGCATTGTGCGGGTGCTGGTGCAAGCCGGCCAGGCGGTCGAGGCCGGTACGCAACTGGTGGTGCTCGAAGCGATGAAGATGGAACACAGCATCCGTGCTCCCGAAGCCGGGGTGGTCAAGGCGCTGTTCTGTCAGGAAGGCGAAATGGTCGCCGAAGGCTGCACGCTGGTGGAGCTGGAAACGGCGGACTAGAACCTCGCCATGGCCTGCACCACTACACCGAGGATGCGACACGCCTCGGTGAACAGCTGTTTAGGGTACGTGGGGTTGAGCGGCACCAGGTAGAGCTGGCCGCTCTCCTCCCGTAACTGGCGGAAGGTCGCGTGAGGGTTGTCGGCCCATTGCGCGACCACCAGTTTACCGGGGCCGGCACTGACGGCCGGGTCTACCAGGATCATCATGCCTGCGCCGATGCTCAAGCCGCTGGGCGCGGTCATGGCATCGCCCGTGACCGGCAGCCAGAAGGCGTCGCCCCTGGCATGATAATCCGTGGTTTCATAGCGCGCGCCAGCATAGGCCGGGCGCTCCTCGCGGGCTTCGCACAGGCCTCTCCATTCGTTGACGGGGTAGCGGAAAAACGCCGTGTGCCGTGGCGTCGGCACTGCCGGTTCGGCGCGACGCTCGCGCACTTCCTGCACCACTTCCAGATCACCCAGACCCAATGCTTCCAGCACCCGGTTCATGTCCTCCAGGCTCGGCACGCGACGCTTGTTGAGCCAATGACCGACGCCCCCCTGGGACATGCCCAAGCGCTCAGCCAGTTCACCTTGCGTGACCTTGCGGTCTTTCATGTTGGCCCTGACCAACGCGATCCATTTATCCATGGGGCCAGACAATACGTCAGGTATTTTTCAGGGCAATAAACAGTTTGTAGTAATCCATAAAACGACATAAATACGATACGTACTATTATCAGGCATAAGGTTTTCAACACCCACCCAGAGTACTGCCCCTTATGACGACGAGCCCGTACCTCCTGCCTGAACCCGCTGAAAACGATGAGCTGCAAGACCTGCGCAGCAGCGGCGCCGCCCAGCGCGCGCTGGATTTCTACCTGAAAGAAGAGATGTCGACGCCGGTGGCGAACGAGGCGTTGTTCGCCATCAAAGCGGGTATCAGTCAGGAAGAAGCCTTGATACATGCCTCGGACCTGCTGCGCAGCGCGGCGGCCACTGCGTATGAATCCGCGAGCAACCACCAGGGTAATCAGCGGGACCTGGCGTTTTCAGTGGTGTATTTGATCGATATGGCGAAGGCGATGGTCGAGCGGTCGTTGCAGGTGCGCGAAGCGCAGGCGGACAGCTGATCGGCGCAAAGGAAAAATATTTCTATCCCACGGATAAAAACATTTGACTTGCAAATGATAATGATTATTATTGAACCCAGCTGATCGCGAGATCAGTCGATAAACCAAGAGACCTTAGGTCGGACTCTTGGAATATCTCCTCATCAGGCTAATCACGGTTTTTGACCCGGCTCTTTGGCCGGGTCTTTTTTTTGCCAGTTTCCCTGGCATGGCTTCAGGCTAATGAAGACTGTGTGTTGCGTGATGGCGCGCATGGTAGCAAAAGACCATCGCCGAATGAAAGCTACCCAAAGGCTCTGGCTCACATCTTTGGGAAATAGCGCTTGAGAATCAATCTCATAAATTCTAAGCTGCGGCGGCGTCAAGGATGATGCCCCCCTCCCTGCGCAACAATTTTGCATCCAGGCTTTACCGGACTCCTGTGTAATATAGCCGCCACAATACTCATAATCAGGCAACCAGACTATGACAGTGGCCTTGACCTCCATCAGAATCAGTACCGACTTCGACAGTGGCAATATCCAGGTGCTGGACGCCAGCGATGCCTATCAATTGCTGCTGGCGATCAAACCCGACACACGCAGCCAGCATTTCCAGTGGTTTCACTTCAAGGCCGAGGGTATGCATGTGGGCCATACCCACACCTTCCGCTTGAGCAATGCCGGGCGCTCTTCATATCCCCATGCCTGGAGCGGCTACAACGCCGTAGCCTCCTACGACCACGTCAACTGGTTCCGCGTGCCGACACGCTTCGATGGCGAAATCCTGCACATCAGCCTGGAGACTCGCGAGAAGCACGCCTGGTTCGCCTACTTCGAACCCTACAGCCGCGAACGTCATGATGGCTTGATCGAGCAGGCGCTCAAACACACCGGCACCCAATTGCTGGCCACCGGCAAGAGTGTCGAAGGCCGCGACATTCAGTTGCTGCGTCGGGGCAAAGGCGGCGAAGGACGACGCAACGTATGGATCATCGCCCAGCAACATCCGGGCGAACACATGGCCGAATGGTTTATGGAAGGGATCATCGAACGCTTGCAACAGGACGGCGATGCCGAGCTGAAAAAACTGCTGGCGGTGGCTGACCTGTACCTGGTGCCGAATATGAATCCGGACGGCGCCTTCCACGGGCACCTGCGCACCAACGCCATGGGCCAGGACCTCAACCGCGCGTGGCAGAGCGCGAGCCAGGACCTCAGCCCGGAAGTACTGTTCGTGCAACAGCAGATGGAACAGTACGGCGTGGACCTGTTCCTGGATATCCACGGTGACGAAGAAATCCCCTATGTATTCGCCGCTGCCTGCGAAGGCAACCCAGGCTACACGCCGCGCATCGAAGCCCTGGAAAAACACTTTCGCAGCCACCTCAGCGGCTTGACCCGTGACTTCCAGACCACTCATGGCTACACCCGCGACCTGCCGGGCGAAGCCAACATGACGTTGGCCTGCAATGCGGTCGGCCAAAAGTACGATTGCCTGTCGCTGACCTTGGAAATGCCCTTCAAGGACAACAACGACGCGCCCAACCCGAAAACTGGCTGGTCGGGCGAGCGCTCGAAACAGCTGGGCAAGGATGTACTGAGCAGCGTCGCCGATATCGTCGGCCTGTTGCGCTGACAGCAACGCGCCCCGGCATCAGTCCTTGGTGCCGGTCATGCTCTGCAATACACCATCGCGTCGGATCAGCCCATGAAACAACGCCGCCGCCAGGTGCACCAACACCGTGAGAAACAGCAGGTACGCCAGGTACCCGTGGGCCTTACGCAGCAGCGCGAACAACGGTGCGTTCGCCTCCACTAGCGCCGGTAGTCGTACGGAGCTGCTGAGCATCACCGGGTCGCCCGCCGCTGAAATCATCGCCCAGCCCAGCAGCGGCAATGCCAGCATCAAACCATACAACATCAGGTGCGATGCCTTTGCTGCCAACACTTGCCACTGCGGCAAGTCCTGGGGCAGAGGCGGTTGCTGCGTGGAAAAGCGCACCGCCAGCCTGACGATAACCAGCACCAGAATCGCAATACCTAACGGTTTATGCAGTTGGATCAGCCAGGCATGCCGCTCCGACACAGAGGCCGCCAAGCCCGCGCCGATAAACAGCATGGCGATGACCATCAGCGCCATCAGCCAGTGCAGCAGGCGCGCCAAGGGCGCGAAGAATTGTGGAGAGGCCTTCATGGTTTCGACTCCTGTGGAGCATGGTGCAAGGGGCTGACCTCGCCGGCGCGGCGCAGGTAAGAACTGGCGTATGCCGCCGAGCGGGCCGCCAGCAAGGGGTCATTGGAGGCTTGAATACCGCTGGGCAGAATCAACGGATCGAAGTTGATATCGCGGCAGTCGCCGTCGGCCTGGGGCTGGCTGCTTTGCACCACCAGGGTACCGGCGTTCAGCACCGTATGGGGGCCGGACCAGGGTTTACTGGCATCGTCCAGCACGTCGCCGGGGTTGGCCAGGGTCATGTTCAACTGCCAGCGCAGCGGCCCGGCGGCCAGGCGCTGCACCAGGTCTTTCTCCAGGAAGTCCGCACCATCGACGATGGTCTCACCCACCGCGTCTTGGCTTTGGGGCACCACCGCCCAGCGCACGGCTTGACGCTTGCCCTCGGCGTTCACCAGATAAAACGCATTGATGCCGTTATAGGTTTCGGTCGCGTAACTGGCCGACGGTTTGGCGGTCTTGACCCATGCCAGGAACGGTGCGGCCTCCGGATGGGCGGCAAAAAAGGCCGGCATGTTCGCCGGGTTCGGCTTGCCGGTGGCCGGGTCCGGCGCGCCCGCCTTGAGCAACTGATAGAACGCCTCGGGCGTGCCCACCGGGAAC
This sequence comes from Pseudomonas rhodesiae, assembly GCF_013285305.1. Taxonomy (NCBI): domain Bacteria; kingdom Pseudomonadati; phylum Pseudomonadota; class Gammaproteobacteria; order Pseudomonadales; family Pseudomonadaceae; genus Pseudomonas; species Pseudomonas rhodesiae. The sequence continues at coordinate 3,802,832 of NZ_CP054205.1, forward strand.
ACCGGCATGCTGTTCATGCCGGTGCGCCATTGCTGGCCGTTGGCCTGGCTGAACTGCACGGCAAAACTGCGGATCGGCACGCTGCTATCAGGCGCGTACGGGTTGCCGCTGGGCAAGGCGAAGCGGCCGATCAACGGGGTTTTGGCCTCGCTGAACACCTCGGCGCTCGAATAGGCGCGCGCCTCGGCAGAGCTTTGGAAGTAACCCGCCACGCACACGCCTTTGGCGTGGTTGCGCCGATAGCCAGGGTGCACGCCGTTGTTGGTTTCCAGGGCATTGACCAAGGTTTTAGGCCGCAGCCGCTGCGGGTCAAGTGTGCCATTGACGTAGGCAAACGCCGCGGCCAAACCGGCCACCACAACACCGATGGCAGCAAGACGCGCCACCAGGCTTGCGGTACTCAAGGCAGGACGGGGCGGTGATGGGTGATCCAGCATAAAAAACTCCAGGGCCAAGAGCCGCAGGGGGAAAGTGCTATGAGACGAATCCCACGTAGGCTTATTCCCACTTCACTGTAGTTTTTTTCAGCGGTACGACCTCACATGCCGCGCTTCAGGAATCCCAAATCGCGCCATAGGCCGCAATGCCCCTGGCTTCAAGCTCTTGCACCACATGGCGCGTCAATGCCTGGTTGGCTATACAGATCACCGCCTCCGCCCCGCAGGCCTGCACGGCGCCATAGGCCAGTTGTACCAAGTCGGGTTTGCCGCGTTCGGCGGTGTCCCAGATCAACGCCTGGGGGTGAGCCCGCAGAATCTCGTCGACCAGGGCATCGCCATAGGTCGCTCGTGGGCTGCGGGTCGACCAGATCAACTGGATCGGCACTTTGCGCGCCAACACGTGCGGCATCACCGGGCCGATCCCGCTGCCAGTGGCGACGTACACCACCGACTTGAACAGGGTTTCCACATTGGCCACTCCCGCGGTGGTAATGCCCTTGACCCACACATGACGGGGTAACGCGTCGATAAAGCGGCCCGTCCAATCCCCGGCCCGGGAGATGACCAAACGAAACCCCGCCTCCCCCGGGGCCGGAATATTGGCAAACGCGTGCCATTCCAACAGCGGGTGCCGGCTGATAGCAGTGGATGAACCGGCAAACGGCGTGGTGTGGGCGAACCGCGTAATCACCGCATGGGACGAAGGCCGTATGTGCTCCACCGCGACTTTGCGCAAGCGCAACCATGGCAGCACGATACTGATACTCACCAGCCCCAATAGCCAGAACGCGCCATTGTGCAACAGATCGGTGGGGCGTTCTGAGGAAGCCATCAGCGTCAGCGCCCAAAACAATCCCAATGCGGACCAGCCCGCAAAGCGGTGCACCCGCTCGAAAGCGTTGTGAAACCGGCTACGCACCCACGGCTGGGCCATGATCACCATCACCACCAGCAATCCCAGCAGCGCGCTGCCCAGCCATAATGCGCTCGACGCAACCGCCTCGGCCTGCGCCCACTGCGCCTGCATCATCGCCGCAAACCAAGCCGTGGCCGCCAGGGCCGCACCACTGTGCAACCCGCCCAGGTGATACACCTTCGCCGCGCTGCGCCGGATGCGCAGTGGCCAAGTGATCGGCACCCGCGTCGCCAGCCAGAACAGGGCATTGATCACGTACTGCTGACGAATCAGGGTCGCCAGGGACAGGTTGATCAGCACCATTTGCGAAAGCACCTGCACGTCAATACGCGGCCACCACCACAAGAACGTCCCGTTACCCAGCAACACCAACCCGGCGAGACGGTTGTAATAGGAAAACAGCGGCAACGCCCGCCAGCGTCGCCATAGCGCGGGCTTGGGCGGAACCACGGTACGGCTCAGGGCATCAAGCATGGCTGGCTCCCCCTTGCCGTTCCACGGCCCACTGCAACAGCAACGCCTTGTCGACCTTGCCCCTGGCGGTCAGCGGAAAATGCTCCAAGGCAACGATCAGCGACGGCACGCAGTAATACGCCAGCCGTTGCGCACACGCCTGTCGGCAGGATTCGATATCGGCGCTGGCCGGCGACACGAACGCCACCAGGCTTCGGCTGTCGAGCTTGAGGGTGACAGCCCGCGTGCATCCTTCGCCGGCCTCGATGGCTGAGGACACTGCATCCAGCTCTACACGAAACCCACGCACCTTGACCTGGTCATCCACGCGCCCCAGGTGTTCGAGCTGGCCGTCCGCCGTCCAGCGTCCCAGGTCGCGGGTGCGGAACATCAGGTTGTCGCCGCCCAGGAACGGATCGGGGCGATATCGCTCTTGGGTCAACGCCGGGTTGTTCAAGTAGCCGGCCGTGACGCCCAACCCACCGGCCCACATTTCCCCAGGTTGGCCCAGCTCACAGGCGCGCCCTTGTTCGTCGAGCACATACACCGTGTTGTTCGGGGTTGGCCGGCCGATGGTCAGCAAGGCGCCAGGCTCATGCCGGTGCAAGGTATTGACGATGGTGGTTTCGGTGGGCCCACAACCGTTGTAGAACGTGCAGTGCGCCGCCCACTGATCGGCCAAGGCCTGCGTGCAGGGCTCGCCGGCCACCGCGACCGTCTGCAGGTCGGGGCATTGGTGAGGACTCAAGGTCGCCAGGATTGAGGGTGTGGCAATCAACACATGACAGCGCGCGGCGGTCTGTGGGATGTCCTTGCCACGGATCAACAGCGTGGCACCGTGGGCCAGGCAACCGAGGATTTCCCAGGCAGCCATGTCAAAGCCGATATTGAGAACCTGCCCGACCTTGCGGCCCGGGGCCATGCCCATGCGGCCGGGCTCGGTCAACAGGATATTGCACAGGTTGCGGTGACTGACGCGCACGCCATTGGGACGCCCGGTGGTGCCGGACGTAAACAGCACAAAGCATAGGTCGTCAGGCTCTACCACCGCGAATGCCTGTTGGTTGTCCTGGGCAACTTCGGCTTCCTCCGCCAGGAATGCGTCCAGCCACAGGCACCGGTGAGCCGCTTCTGCGGGGATGCGTTCGGCCAGGTTCGACAGGGTCAGAATCACCGGACTACTCAGTGAGTCGAGGATCATCGCCAACTGCACAGGCGGTACAATCCGCGCATCCTGCGGCACATAGGCGGCCCCCACCTTCAATACCGCCAGCAAGCCCACCAGCATGGGAATGGACCGCTCGACGAACAACGCCACGGTATCGCCCTGCTTGACCCCGCGCTCAACCAACCGCGCGGCCAGCCGATTGGCCTGGCGGTTGAGTTGTTCATAACTGATCCGCTGCCCCGCCCACTCCGCCGCGATAGCCTGAGGCGCCCTCGCGGTGTGCGCTTCGATCGCCAGATGAATGCAGCCGTATTCCGGCTGAACAATGGCGCCGCAGCCCCATTGCTCGAAAATCACTTGCTGCGCCGCCGGCAAGTGCGCCAGTTCCGGCCGCAAATAAGATGCTTTGCCTGTCAGTAATGCCATCAATACGCCCTCGCCATTGCTGCCGATCCTGTACCGGCAGTCACGAAGCTGGATTGAGGTGGGCGTGGGGCATTACAGGCCTGTGGGCTATCCAGAGAGGGAGCACCCACAAGGGCAACATTTCTTTCAGGTAGGCATGGAATAACCTACGCGGGCGAACGTCTACTCTCACAACTGGCTAGACTGACCCACCATGCATGAACTCGACGAACCGCTACGCGAACTCCTGCCCCGGCTGCGGCGCTTTGCCGTGTCCCTGACGCGCAACACCAGCAGCGCCGACGATCTGGTGCAGGCCACCTTGGAGCGTGCAATCACCCGCTGGGGCGACAAACGCCCGGAAGGCGATCTGCGCGCGTGGCTGTTCTCGATCCTCTACCGGCAGTTTCTCGATGCCCAACGCCGTACCCGCCGTTATGCGCGCATGCTCGACTTCTTTACCGGACGCGAAGACGTGCAGCCCTCGGTCGAACGCACCGTGATGGCCCAGTCGACCCTGCAAGCCTTCGATCAATTGAACACCGAGCAACGCGCGCTGCTGCTGTGGGTGTCCGTGGAAGGTTTGAGCTACAAAGAAGTCGCCGAGATTCTCGACGTGCCCCTCGGCACCGTGATGTCGCGGTTGTCACGGGCGCGCCAGGCCCTGCGTCAACTCAGCGATGGCGAAATTGCCAGCCCTTCTCTGCGGATACTCAAATGATCAGCCTGCCTCCCAACGAACATGACTTACATGCCTACGTCGATCATCAGCTTTGCGAGAATGACCGGCGTGCCCTGGACACCTGGCTGGCGACCCACCCGGAGGTGGCGGCCCAAGTGCAGGCCTGGCAACAGGACGCACACGCATTGCGCGCAGCCTTGGGTGGCGCCCTGCAGCAGCCCGCCAACCCGCAGTTGGAGCCCGCGCTGATCCGCCAGCGCATCCGGCACAATACGCGTCGCCACTTGGCTACGGCAGCGCTGTTGCTGGTGGCGGTGAGCCTCGGCGGCTGGGGCGGCTGGCAGGCCCGCGAGGCGACTCAACCGCCGCTGCAACCCATGGCCGATGCCATGCAGGCGTTCCGCCTGTTCGCCCAGGACGGCATCCTGCCCGCCGACTACCGTGCTCAGGACAGCGGCACCATGCAAGCCTGGCTCGACCGTTACTTCCAACAGGCCCAGCGTTTGCCGGACTTGAGCCAGTCGGGCTTCACGCCGGTCAGCGGGCGTCTGCTCACCACCGATCAAGGCGCCGCTGCCATGGTGCTGTACCAGGACGCGCAAGGTCGGCGTATCAGTTTCTACATCCGCCCGCCGGGCCCGGACAACGGCTTCCTGCCCCGTGGCAGCCGCACCGCCGATGGGCTACAAGCGCAGTACTGGTCCGGTGGCGGCTATAACTACGCGGTGGTCAGCCCGGTGGATCACCCGGTGGCGCCGCTGCAGACCTTCTAGTCGTGGGGGTCATGCGTTTTCGAGATGGCCGATGCGCGCCTTCGCGATTGGTCAAAACGAGAAGAGCATCCTAAAGTGAGCGACCTTTGACCCACAGAGTGATCCGCAGTGGCCGTGCCGACTTTGATCCGTCGCCTGCTTGGTAAACAACGCGCGCCACGCAGCGACGCCTCCATCCCCGAGTTTTTTGCGCACAAAGCCCAACAACAGGGCTACACCCTCAGCGCCGGGCAGACCCGAGCGATTGCCGCCATGGCCCGCGAGACCGGCCACCTGCTCGACGGCCAAGCCACCCGTGGCCTGTACCTGCACGGGCCGGTGGGGCGCGGTAAGAGCTGGCTGTTGGACGGCTTTTTCCAGGCGCTGCCGCTGGCCGAGAAACAGCGGGTGCATTTCCACGATTTCTTCGCGCGCCTGCACCGGGGCATGTTCCAGCACCGTGAACAGGATGACGCGCTGGGCGTGACCCTCGATGAGCTGTTGGCAGACTGCCGGGTGCTGTGCTTCGACGAGTTCCACGTCCACGATATCGGCGATGCCATGCTTATCAGCCGATTGTTCAAAGCCCTGTTCCAGCGCGGCATGCTGGTGCTGGTCACCTCCAACTACGCGCCCGAAGGACTGCTGCCCAACCCGCTGTACCACGAGCGCTTCAAGCCGGTGATCGATCTGATCGCCGCGCGCATGGATGTGCTCGAAGTCAGCTCGCCCCAGGACTTTCGCAGCCTGCCCCAGGCCCATGCCACGCAGCGCTTTACCGCCGGCGTCTACCTGTGGCCAGGCACGGCCGCGCAGCGTGCGGCCCTCGGCCTGCCGGCGACCCAAGGCCCAGCGCAGCAGTTGCAGGTGGGCAATCGGCAACTGGTGTGTCGCCACCACCAAGCGCGCACCATCGTCTTCACCTTCGCCGATCTTTGCGAGCAATTGACGGCGGTGATGGACTACCTCTTGCTGTGCGAGACGTTCGATCACTGGATCATCGACGGCCTGCCCCACCTGGCGCAGTGCCCGATTGCCGTACAACAACGCTTCATCAATCTGGTGGACGTGCTCTACGACCGCGACAAACACCTGACCCTGATCGGCACCGAGCCCCTGGCCGACTGCCTGGCGGGCGAGGCCATCGACCTGGCCCGCACCGCCAGCCGCCTGAGCCAATTGCAACAGGTCGACCCGCAACCCGTGCCCGACCCGGTATCATGAGCGCCCTTTACGCCCCCTTGCCGAGTGACTGCGCCGTTCATGACTACCCTCGCCCAACTCAAGGCCGGCCAATTGGCCGGTATCACGCGCCTGGATCTTTCCTGCGGGCTCACCGAGTTTCCTCGGGAAATCTTCGAACTGGCCGACACCCTGGAAATCCTCAACCTCAGCGGTAACGCCCTGAGCCGCTTGCCGGACGACCTGCATCGCCTGCCGCACCTGCGCGTGCTGTTCTGCTCGGATAACGCCTTCACCGAACTGCCGACCTGCCTGGGTCAGTGCGCGAAATTGAGCATGATCGGCTTCAAGGCCAACCGGATCAGCCAAGTGCCCGCCGCCGCCCTACCGCCGCAGCTGCGCTGGCTGATCCTCACCGACAACTGCATCCGCCAGTTGCCCGAGGCGTTGGGTGAACGGCCATTGCTGCAAAAGCTGATGCTGGCCGGCAATCAACTGGAGCAACTGCCACGCAGCTTGGCTCAGTGCCACAACCTGGAGCTGATCCGAATCGCCTCCAATCGCCTCACCCACCTGCCGGACTGGCTGCTGTCACTGCCAAGCCTGACCTGGCTGGCTTATGCCGGCAACCCAGTGGAAATGGCAGTGCAAGTCCAGGCAGACGACACCACGCCGAATATTCCCTGGGGCGAATTGGCATTGGCCGACGTCCTTGGCGAAGGGGCTTCCGGCGTGATCCACAAAGCCTTGTGGAAACCCCAGGCCCTGCCGGTGGCGGTCAAGCTCTACAAAGGCACGATTACCAGCGACGGTTCACCGCTGCACGAAATGCAGGCCTGCATCGCCGCCGGGCGGCATCCCAACCTGATCAAGGTGCAAGGTCGCGTGGTCGGCCACCCCGATGACCAGGCCGCCTTGGTGATGGACCTGATCGAGCCGAGCTACCGCAACCTGGCCGCCCTGCCCAGCCTGGCGTCCTGCACGCGCGATATCTACGCGCCCGACACCCGCTTGAGCGTCGATGTCGCACTGCGCATAGCCCGTGGCATCGCTTCGGTGGCGGCGCATCTACACCGTCACGGCATCACCCATGGCGACCTGTACGCCCACAATATTCTGTGGAACGCGACGGGCGATTGTTTGCTGGGGGATTTTGGCGCGGCGTCATTCCATGCCGTGGCGGACACCGTGGAAACCCGATCATTGCAGCGCATCGAAGTGCGGGCCTTCGGGGTGTTGTTGGGGGAATTGCTGGAGCGGATCGAGGGGGAACCCGTAGATGCGGCACTGGTGGCGCTGCAGGCGCGCTGCTGTCAGCCGGACGTGCTGGCGCGGCCGGGGTTCGAAGAGATCGAGGCGTTGCTGCACGCCATCTGCAACTTTGACTAATTAAGGCAATGTCAGAGAGGGGCTCCAAAACAGCTCGGATAGAAAATTACACAGTGCCCGCTTAGCTGGCGGGTGTTAGAGCAAGCCCATCCAGCCTTTGATATTCACTGCCTGCCTGGATCAAAATGTGGGAGGGGGCTGGCCCCCTCCCACCTTGCTCAGCCGTCAATCAGCCCGCCAGGCCGACGAACATGTCCTGCACGTCGTCGTGGTTGTCCAAGCCTTCGAGGAAGGCTTCGACTTCAGCCATCTGCTCGTCGGTCAAACCACTCACCGGATTCTTCGAGATGTAGCCCAGCTTGGCCGATAGCACGGTGAAGCCTTGCTCCGGCAGGGCTTTTTGCACGGCGTCGAGGTCGGTGGTTTCGGTGATGAACAGGGTGGTGCCCTCTTCTTCGCCGTCCTCGAAATCCTGGGCGCCGGCTTCGATGGCGGCCATTTCAGGATCGGCGTCCGGGCTGTCCGGCGAGGCCTCGATCAGGCCGACGTGGTTGAAGTCCCAGGCTACCGAACCGGAAGCGCCCAGTTGGCCTTTGCGGAATGCCACGCGGATTTCCGCCACGGTGCGGTTGATGTTATCGGTCACACACTCGACGATCAGCGGAACCTGATGGGGCGCGAACCCTTCGTAGGTCACGCGGTGGTATTGCACGGTTTCGCCGAGCAGACCGGCGCCTTTCTTGATGGCGCGGTCCAGGGTTTCCTTGGGCATCGAGGCTTTTTTGGCCTGCTCCACCACCAGACGCAGGTGGGCGTTGGTCGCGGTGTCGGCACCGTTGCGCGCGGCGATGGTGATTTCTTTCACCAGCTTGCCGAAGATTTTGCCCTTGGCATTGGCTGCCGCTTCTTTATGTTTGACTTTCCACTGTGCGCCCATGACTCGCTCTCTTCTCGTCCATCGCGCCGAAACGTCTACTGGCCGGCGCTTTGGGGGCAGAGTTTATAGCGCGAGAACGCATCGTTCCACCAAAAAACCGTCACGGCGCCAGCTCGAAAAACGCTTGGATCAGGCGCAGGGAACGACGTCGCTCCATGCAACCGAGGCTGTGCCGGTTCAGTAGCCCGGCGCCGCGGATCGGCACCGCCCGCACCCGCGGGTCCTGGCTGACCTCCATCGACGACACCACGCCGACGCCCAATTGCGCGGCGACCGCCTCGGTCACCGCCTCACGGCTATCCAGTTCCAGCAGCACCTTGGGCTGCACAGCGGCGGCTTGGCAGGCGGCATCAAAGGTGCGGCGGGTGATCGAACTGGGCTCGCGCAGCACCATGATCACCTCATCGAGTTGCTTCAGCTCGATGCCGTTGGGCAGTTCCGTCCACGGGTGGTTGGACGGGACCAAGGCGCAGATATGCGATTCGCCCAAGGGCTGCAAATGCACGCCATGGCGGGGTTCCACCTCGGTCAGCACCGCCACATCGGCATGCTCGGCCAACAGCGCGGCCAAGGTCTCCTGAGCATTGCCCAGCCGCAGGTTGACGGTGATGCCCGGGTACCGCGCGCGCAGGCTGGCAATCATCGGCATGACCAGGTGCGGACCGTCCGCCGCCACTTCCAGGCGCCCGCTGAGTAACTGGCGATTGGCTTCGAGCAGGGCCTGGGCCTCGTCCACCAGACCGAAGATCGCCCGGGTGATCGCCGCCAGCCGCGCGCCCTCCTCGGTCAACTCGACCCGCCGCGCCGTGCGGCGCAACAGCGGAATCTGGTAGTGCTCCTCCAGGGCCTTGATATGCCCGGTTACCGCTGGCTGGCTGATAAACAGCCGCGCCGCCGCACGGGTAAAACTGCCCTCGCGGGCCACGGCATCGAATGCACGCAGTTGAAACAGGTTCATGCTTATCGGCCTCGCTGATAGCTCGCATAACAATAAACAATTTGATTGATATCACGCCAAACCGCAACGTAAGCGCCGTAGATTCAACTCAACGCTGAAGAGAACCCACGATGCTCCTTACCGCGCCGATGCTGTTGACCCCAGGCCCCCTGACCACGTCTGCCCGCACCCGCCAGGCCATGCTGGTGGACTGGGGTTCCTGGGATGAGCGCTTCAACCAACTCACCGCCAGCGTCCGCGCGCAGTTGCTGGCAATCATTCATGGCGCCGACAGCCACCACTGCGTGCCCTTGCAGGGCAGCGGCACCTTCGCCGTCGAGGCAGCAATCGGCACTTTGGTGCCACGGGATGGCAAGGTGCTGGTGCTGGTCAACGGCGCCTACGGCAAACGCCTGGCGAAGATATGCGAAGTGCTCGGCCGTGCATTCAGCACCTTTGCAACCGCCGAGGACGAACCCACCACCGCCGCCGATGTGGACCGCCTGCTGCACGCCGATCCGTCGATTAGCCATGTCGCGCTGATCCATTGCGAAACCAGCACCGGCATTCTCAACCCGCTGCCGGCCATCGCCCAGGTGGTAAAAAGCCACGGCAAGCGCTTGATCGTCGACGCCATGAGTTCCTTCGGTGCGCTGCCGATCGATGCCCGCGAAGTGCCGTTCGACGCGCTGATAGCGGCCTCAGGCAAGTGCCTGGAAGGCGTGCCGGGCATGGGTTTTGTCTTTGTCGATAAACAGGCGCTGGCCGCTGCTCAAGGCAACTGCCACTCCCTGGCGATGGACCTTTTCGAGCAGCATCGTTACATGGCCGAAACCGGCCAATGGCGCTTCACCCCGCCCACCCATGTGGTGGCGGCCCTGCACGAAGCGCTGCTGCAATACCACGAAGAAGGCGGCCAGCCCGCGCGCCATCAGCGCTACGCGCACAATTGTCAGACGCTGCTTGAGGGCATGGCCGAGCTGGGCCTGCGCAGCTTCCTACCGGCGGCGATCCAAGCACCGATCATCGTCACCTTCCACGCCCCGCAACACCCGCGCTACCAGTTCAAGGAGTTCTACGAACGGGTCAAGGCCAAGGGTTTCATCCTCTACCCCGGCAAATTGACCCAGGTGGAGACCTTTCGCGTCGGCTGCATCGGCCATGTCGACGCTACCGACATGCGCGCCGCCGTAACCGCCATCGCGCAGGTATTGCGCGCCATGGACATCCCTCTTCTCTCTGCGTCCGGAGTACCCGCATGAACTATCAAAACCCCACCAAGCTCCAGGCCGCGATCCTGGATTGGGCCGGCACCGTGGTCGACTTTGGCTCCTTCGCGCCCACGCAGATTTTTGTCGAGGCCTTCGCCGAGTTCGGCGTGCAGGTATCCATCGACGAAGCCCGGGGCCCGATGGGCATGGGCAAGTGGGACCATATCCGCACCCTGTGCAATCAGCCGCAGGTGGCCGAGCGCTACCGCCAGGCATTCGGGCGCACGCCCTCCGATGACGACGTGACGGCCATTTACAAGCGCTTTATGCCCCTGCAGATCGAGAAGATCGCCGAGCATTCGGCGCTGATCCCCGGCGCGCTCGACACCATCGCCACATTGCGTGCCCAGAACATCAAGATCGGCTCTTGCTCCGGCTACCCCAAGCAGGTGATGGACAAAGTGGTCGCCCTGGCCGCGCGCAACGGCTACGTCGCCGACCATGTGGTCGCCACTGACGAAGTACCCAATGGCCGTCCATGGCCCGCCCAGGCTCTGGCGAATGTGATCGCCCTGGGCATTGACGACGTGGCAGCGTGCGTAAAAGTCGACGACACCGTACCGGGCATTCTCGAAGGCCGCCGCGCCGGCATGTGGACCGTGGCGCTGACCTGCTCCGGCAATGCGCTGGGGCTGACCTATGCGCAATTTCGCGCCCTCGACGCCGCCACGCTGGTCAGCGAACGCAGGCGAATCGAAGCGATGTTCGAAGGCTCGCGGCCCCACTACCTGATCGACACTATTAACGAGCTGCCGGCGGTCATCGCCGACATCAACCAACGCCTGGCCCGCGGCGAAATACCGCAAAGCCACTGATTGAGGTCAAAACAACGGCCATCGCAGCGGGCAAATCGTTGGAAACAGGCTTACAGTAGAAATACTTCGTCACAAAAGAACGAAGGCATGCCCTGACCAATGAGGATCCCAGCGATGCCGTGGAAAAATTCCGATACGCGCTACAGCAGCATGTCGATTGCGCTGCACTGGTTGATGGTGGTGCTGCTGGCGGTGGTTTACGCCTGCATTGAGCTACGCGGGCAGTTCCCCAAGGGCAGCGGCGCACGCACGTTGATCGTGGAAATGCACTTTATGTTCGGCCTCACCGTGTTCGTGCTGGTGTGGCTGCGCCTGTTCGCCCGGAGCCTGGGGGTCGCGCCAAAGATCATCCCCACCCCGCCGCCATGGCAGAGCCTGCTGGCCACACTGATGCACTGGGCGCTGTACGCCTTGATGATCGGCATGCCGATTGCCGGTTGGCTGATCGTCAGCGCCGAAGGGCATTCAGTGATGTTCTATGGTCTTGAGCTGCCACCGCTGATCGCTGAAAACAAGGCGCTGGCCAAAGAGATCGAAGGTTGGCATGTGCTGTTCGGCAAAATCGGCTACTGGCTGATCGGCCTGCATGCGCTGGCGGGAATCGTGCACCACTATGTGATTCGCGATAACACCGCGCTGCGGATGATGCCGGGTAAGCGCGCTAACCTGTGAACCCGCGACGGCCCTGCAAGCCACCGGTGTGCACAAAGATCAGACGCGTGCCGGGCGAGAACCGCCCGGCCTCGATCTGCTGCTTTAACGCCAACAGCGCCTTGCCGGTATAGAGCGGCTCCAACGGCAGGCCAGTGGCCCGTTCGGTGGTTTGCATAAAGTCCAGCAATGCCGCGTCGACCTTGGCAAACCCACCGCGGCTGGCCGCCAGCAATTCGTAGCCACCGGCCACAATCGCCCCCACATTCTGGGCCACGCCGTGATCATCCGGCACCGCCATCGCACCGTACACCGGGTGCGCGCCCGCTTCCGCCAGGGCCAAACCTGCTAGGGTCGTCCCCGTGCCGGCGGCCAGCCACCAAGCGTCGTAAGCGTTCCAACCCAGCTTGCTCAATTGCCCACGGACCTGTTCCACCAGCACCGCGCAACCCAGCGCACCGGGAAGCCCGCCGCCGCCTTCGGGCACCGGATACAACTGCGGGTATTGCTCACGCCACGGCAACCAGAAGTCCGCCCCGTGACGCGCGCGATAGCCGGCGTAGCCTAGCCAATGCAGGTGCATGCCAAAGGCTTTCAGGTCGAGGACGGTGGGGGTGTCTTGAGGATGGCCGCGCAACAGGCCGACAGTGGCGAAACCAAAGCGCTCACCCGCTGCCGCCAAGGCATGCAAATGGTTGGAGTAAGCCCCGCCCAGGCTGATGATGCCATGGGCACCGGCCTGCTCTGCCTGCCTCAAATGCTCGGTGAGTTTGAACCACTTGTTGCCGCTGATCAGGGGGTCTATACGGTCCAGGCGCAGCACAGCCAGCTCGATGCCGTTCAGCCAATCGAGGTGCAATGGTTCAAGGGGAGCGATGGGAAGCCAATCGAAGGGGCCCATGGGGGTGGATCTGCCTGGAAAACGGGGCGGTAGTCTAGCACCGCCCCGCTCAAGGTCTTACAGCTCGGCGGCGAGGCGCGAGCCTTGGTTGATAGCGCGCTTGGCGTCCAGCTCGGCCGCCACGTCCGCGCCGCCGATCAGGTGCACGTTCTGCCCTGCGGCGACCAGGCCGTCGTGCAAGTCGCGCAGCGGGTCCTGCCCGGCGCAGATCACAACGTTGTCCACTGCCAATAACTGCGGCTCGCCCTCGGCGCCGATACGGATATGCAGGCCTTGGTCATCGATCTTCAGGTACTCGACGCTGTTAAGCATCTGCACCTGCTTGTTCTTCAAGCCGGTGCGGTGGATCCAACCAGTGGTCTTGCCCAGGCCATCGCCGACCTTGGAAGCCTTGCGTTGCAGCAGGAACACTTCTCGCGCCGGCGCATGGGGCTGGGGCTTGATACCGGCCACACCGCCACGGGCCTGCAGTTGGGTGTCGATACCCCATTCCTTCCAGAACGCCTCACGGTCCAGGCTGGTGGACACGCCCTGATGCACTAGGAACTCCGATACGTCGAAGCCAATGCCGCCGGCGCCGATCACCGCCACGCGCTGGCCGACCGGCTGGCGTTCGAGGATCACGTCCAGGTAGCTCAGCACCTTGGGGTTGTCGATCCCTGGGATAGCCGGGGTGCGCGGCGCAATGCCGGTGGCCAGGATGATTTCGTCATAACCGCCGGCCGCCAGTTGCGCCACGTCCACGCGGGTATTGAGGCACACCTCGACATGGGTGGTCTGCAATTTGCGTTTGAAGTAGCGCAGGGTTTCGAAGAATTCTTCTTTGCCTGGCACGCGTTTGGCGATATTGAACTGACCGCCGATCTCGCTGGCGGCATCGAACAGGGTCACTTGGTGCCCACGCTCGGCGGCCACCGTCGCCGCCGCCAGACCCGCGGGGCCGGCACCGACCACGGCAATTTTCTTGATCTGTTTGACCGGCAGGTAGTTAAGCTCGGTTTCGTAACACGCACGGGGGTTGACCAGGCAGGTGGTCAGCTTGCCGCCGAAGGTGTGATCCAGGCACGCCTGGTTGCAGCCGATGCAGGTGTTGATCTCATCGGCACGCCCGGCGGCCGCCTTGTTGACGAACTCGGGGTCGGCAAGGAACGGCCGCGCCATCGACACCATGTCGGCATCGCCTTCGGCCAGGATGCGCTCGGCAATCTCCGGGGTATTGATGCGGTTGGTGGTGATCAGCGGGATCTGTACCGCGCCGCGCAACTTGGCGGTGACTTTGCTGAACGCGCCACGCGGCACTTTAGTGGCAATGGTCGGGATGCGTGCTTCGTGCCAGCCGATACCGGTGTTGATGATGGTCGCACCGGCCTGCTCGATGGCCTTGGCCAGTTGCACGATTTCTTCCCAGGTGCTGCCACCTTCCACCAGGTCGAGCATCGACAGGCGGAAGATAATAATGTAATTCGGACCCACCGCTTCGCGCACACGACGCACGATTTCCACGGCCAGGCGCATGCGGTTCTCGTAGCTGCCGCCCCAACGGTCGGTGCGGTGGTTGGTGTGCGCGGCGAGGAACTGGTTAATGAAGTAGCCTTCAGAGCCCATGATTTCTACGCCATCGTACTCGGCGACCTGAGCCAGCCGCGAGCAAGTGACGAAATCCTGGATCTGTTTTTCGATGCCTTCCTCGTCCAACTCCTTGGGCTTGAACGGGTTGATCGGCGCCTGGATCGCGCTCGGTGCCACTTGCTTGGGACTGTAGGCATACCGCCCGGCGTGGAGGATCTGCATGCAGATCTTACCGCCCGCCGCATGCACCGCTTGGGTCACGATTTTGTGCTTCTGGGCTTCTTCCTCGGTGGTCAACTTGGCCGCGCCGGCGTACACACCGCCCTCATCGTTGGGGCCAATACCGCCGGTGACCATCAAACCCACGCCACCCCGAGCGCGCTCGGCGAAATAGGCGGCCATGCGCTCGAAACCGCCGGGTTTTTCTTCCAGGCCGGTGTGCATCGACCCCATCAGGGTACGGTTGCGCAAAGTGGTAAAGCCCAGGTCCAACGGGGCCAGCAGATGCGGGTAAGCAGCGGCGGTCATGGTACAGCTCCACGGCAGGTCATCACGGGACGTGGCCGGCTCGAATGGCCAACCATCGGTTTATGCCCCACAGACTAAGAGGCGGTTACCGACTGCTCAATGACTGAAACTGACAAGTTATTGATCCAAATGTACAGCGCCCCTTGGCAAGCCAAGGCATGGGCCCTACCCTAGACGCCGAACCCAGCACCCGGTCTGTTGTCTGTTGCCCATGCGTAAACTTCTAGCGTTCACCGTCACCCTGGCCCTGGTTGCCGCCGTCACCGCGTATCTGGTCTGGACCCAGGAGCGCCCTGTGGCGCATTACCTGTCGGACCTGCGCATCACCCTGGCCGTCAACGAAGGCGTACCAGCCGACAGAGGCAACCTACTAGGCATCCAGCCGGAGCTGTTTCCCGCCGACTACCAGAGCCTGGAACGCCTGCACCTGAAACTCGCCGCGTATCTGCAAAACGCCCGCGACCAAGGCTTGATCAACGACAAGACCATTGTGGTGCTGCCCGAACACATCGGCACCTGGCTGATGCTCACCGGCGAAAAGAACGAGGTCTATCAAGCGCTGCACCTCAAGGAGGCTATGAACTGGCTATCGATCAGCAACCCGGTGCAGTTCCTGCGCGCCTGGATCAGCGCCACCGGCGCCGACCGCATGGACGACGCCTACCTGCGCATGAAAGCGCCCGCCATGGCTCGCGACTATCAGGTACTGTTCGGCGGGCTGGCCAAAGAGTTCGGCGTGACCCTGGTGGCCGGCTCCATCGCCCTGCCCAACCCGAGCATCAGCCAACGGCAACTGCAGATCGGCCACGGCGCCCTGTACAACGCCAGCGTGGTATTCGCTGCCGACGGCTTGCCCATCGGCGATCCCCAGCGTCAGCTCTACCCGATCTACGACGAGCGCGAATTTATCCAGCCAGGTGACGAAAACGTAGTCAATGTGGTGGACACGCCGGCGGGTCGCCTGGGCATATTGGTGGGCAGCGACAGCTGGTACCCGGACAATTACCGCAAACTCAACGACAGCGGCGCCCAGTTGATCGCCGTGCCGGCATTCGTGCTCGGCCGCGAGACCTGGGACCGGCCATGGCGCGGCTTCAAGAGCGTTTCCACGCCGCCGGAAGTCAGCCTCAAGCCCGAGGAACTCAGTGAGGGCGAGGCTTGGCGCCGGCTCACGCTGATCAGCCAGCAACCCGTCAGCCAGGCCAGCGCCGGCATGAGCGTGTTTCTACGCGGGCAGTTCTGGGACCTGGGCACTGCGGGGCACAGCTTCCTCAGCAGCAACGGGCAGATCAGCGCCGATGGCGACGCCCGTGGCGCGCGCATGCTGAATATCTGGCTGTAACGCTGTGAAACCAGTGCGTCTGGGGGACTTGTCGGTGGGCTTCGTGCACACCTTGGCCGACGCGGTGCACAGCCATGGCCTGGACCCGCAACCCCTGCTGCTGCAATACGGCCTCGACCCGGCGCGATTGGCCGAAGCCGGCGCGCGGTTGTCGATCCCCCGCTATATGCGACTGGGCCACGCCGCCATACAGCTCACCGGCGACCCTGCCCTGGGCCTGCGCATGGGCCAGCTCAGCCGTCTGAGCCAGGCTGGACTAGCCGGTGTAACCGCCGCTCAAGCGCCTACCGTACGCGAGGCCGCACGCACGCTGACGCGCTTTGAGCCGCTGTACGGCTCCAACTACCGCGGGCAATCGAGCTTTCACGAGGACGCCCAAGGCGCTTGGCTGCGCTTCTACTCCATCAGCCCGTATAACGCCTACAACCGCTTTGTGGTCGACTCGATCATTGCTGGCTGGCTGCATCAATTGTCCAGCCTGGCCCAGCAACCGGTGCAGGCCCAGCGGATCGAGATCGAATTTCAAGCCCCCGACTACAGCGAACGCTATAGCCTGCTGGGCGATAGCCCTGTGCAATTCGGTGCTGATCTGAACCAACTGCGTCTGAGCCAAGCCACCCTGGCCCTGCGCAACCCGCAACATTGCCCAAGTACCTGGCACCTGTTGCTGCAATTGTGCGAACGGGAGTTGGAGCAGTTGACCCGCACTCGCAGCCTGAGCGAGCGCATTACCCGTTTGCTCGGGCCGATGCTCAATGGCGGTCGGGAACCCGACCTGGAAGAAGTGGCGGCACGCTTGAAGCTGCCGACCTGGACCCTGCGACGCAAACTGGCGGAAGAAGGCACCCAGTTTCGCGCAATTCTCAATGACACCCGCCGCGACCTGGCCATGACCTATATCCGCGATACGGAACTGGCCTTCGGCGAAATCGCCTACTTGCTCGGGTTTGCCTCAGCCCAGGCCTTTCAACGCGCGTTCAGGCGATGGAACAACCAGACCCCAGGGGAGTTTCGCCGCAGTCAGCGGCATTCCGCCTAAGGTCGGTGTTACAGCTCGGTGGCATCGTCGGCCGGATCCAAAGGGTCCAGTTCAAACGCCTGATACTCCAACAGCTCTTCTTGATAATCGTCCATGGTGTGCTCCCTGTTTTGGATGAGAAAAGCCGGTGTAGAGCGGCCTTAGCAAATGACCCGCATATTCAGCCTAAAGTGCCGTGATGACGAAAAAAAGTCAGCGCCATGACGTTTCTGCACTTGAGGATTAAACGTAGCAGCAGGTCGGTGATTTAGCCCAGGGAGGCAGTGGAGGCACTCGCCGCTACGGGATCAGCGTCGATCCCGTAGCGTGTTGATTACTGTGCAGGCGTAGGCAGCGGGGGAATGGCTTCTGTCGGCGCGGGCAGGTCGGGATTGGTCGGCGCGGGAGCCGGCGTAGGTTCTGGCGCGGGGACTGCTTCGGGCGCCGCCTGAGGCGCAATCGGCGCGGGTTCTACCGGTGGAGCGAGCGGTTGCGAGGCGGCAGGCTCAGCTGGCTGTTCCTTGGGCGCCTCGACTTTCTCGGCGGCCGGCTCGGTTTTAGGCTCTGGCACCCCCAGTTCAGCCTTCGGCTTCTCCGGAATATGCTCGGCCTTCTTCACTTCCTGGGGCAGGAACACGTCCACCAGCGCAAAGTAGCGCTCATAGAACTTGGGCGCGGACACCGTTTCACTGGCGACCTTGACCATGGAGTCATCGGTGGAGCCGATCGGCATCGACACCGAACCCAGCACCCCCACTCCCAGGCTCGCCGAGTTGTTGACCTTCTTCAGCGCGTAGCGGTCCTGCAAGGCGTTGGCAAACATCGTTGAATGTTTCTTGCCTTTGCCGTCGTCGGCACACACCACGTTGAAACTGATCTGCAAATGGGTTTCGCCACTCTGCTGGAAGCTCTTGTTGCCCACCACCAGTTTTGGGTCGCTGCTGGTGATGATGTAGCCCTGGCTCAGCAACGCACGCCGTGCGGCTTCGCACGCCGCCACATCGCTGACCGGGTAGTCCCGGGAAAAGGTGCCGGAATCGTCGAAGTTCTCATGTTCATAAATAGCGGTCTTGGGTGACGAGCAGCCCGCGGCGCCCGCCAACACCAACGCCAACCCGAGGCTGCGCAAGTGAAATGATGTCGACATTGATAATCCTGAGGAAAACGATCTGGGCGGTATTGTGCAACAGAACGAGGGGCAGGCGCGCGTATTCCTGTCGGTAAAACGTCACAGGTTGACTACGCCCCCCTGAACGAACACCCAAGAAAAAGCCCCCGGACTTTTCAGGCCGGGGGCTTTTTGTTCAAGCCGGCATCAGTATTTCTTGATGTCAGCCTTGGTTTCCAACTGTTTACGGTAAGCCGCGAAGTCCTGTTGACCGACACGGGAAGCGAGGAAGCGGCGGTATTGCGCCTTTTCTTCGTCCGATGGGGCAGCTGCTTCGTTGACACCGTTCAACCGCACGATCATCAGACTACCATCGGCCAGGGTCACGGTGGTGAAGGTCGGCTTGTCCTTGGACGCAGGCTTTGGCATGCGGAACAAGGCTTGCAGCACGGCAGGATCAATCCCTTCCTGGCCGCGGGTAGCCGCTTCGGTAACTTTCCACGCCTGACCGTCAATCGGCTGGTTCAACGGGGTCTTGCCATCACGCAGGCTGGCAATCAGCTCGTCGGCATGGGTCTTGGCCGCCGCGCTGGCGCGCTCCTTGGTCATCTGTGCACGGATTGCCGTGGCAACGCTCTCCAGCGGCAATTGCGCAGGTTTGCGGTGCTCCTTGGCACGCAGCACGATGATGGTTTCAGGGTCCAGCTCGATGGCGCTACTGTTAGCGCCTTCATCCAGCACTTCCGGGCTGAATGCGGCGGTCACCACGGCCCTGTTAGCCGCGACCCCTTCACCGCCGTCACGGCCAAATGGCGCCGAGGTATGCACAGTGAGCTTGAGGTCAGACGCCGGCTGAGCCAGGTCGGACGCTTCGAACGCCGCATCCTCCAACTGCTTGGTGGCTTCGACGAAACGCTGCTCGACCTGCTGAGTCTTCAGCTCGCGGGTCAGCTTGTCTTTCAGGCTGGCAAAAGTCGGCACCTCAGGTGCTTCAACCCCCAGCAGCTTGATCAAGTGCCAACCAAAGGTGGTGCGCACCGGTGCCGAGACCTGGTCTTTGCTCAACGCGTACAGGGCGGTTTCGAAATCCGGATCGTAAACGCCAGGGCCGGCGAAACCGAGGTCGCCGCCGTTGCTGGCCGAACCGGGGTCCTGAGAGAACTCCTTGGCCAAGGCTTCGAACTTCTCACCTTTGGCCAGGCGTGCCTGGATTTCTTCGATCTTCGCTTTCGCCTGAGCGTCGGTGACCTTGTCGTTGACTTCAATCAGGATATGCGCGGCACGACGCTGTTCAGCGAGGTTGGCGATTTCCTTTTGATAAGCCGCCTGCAGCTCATCGTCCTTGACGTTGACCTGATCAAAGAAGGACGACTTCTTCAACTCGAGGTAATCGATGACCACTTGGTCAGGGGTCATGAACTCTTTGGCGTGCTGATCGTAGTAGGCCTTGACCTCCTCGTCGGTCAGCTTCACCGCTGCAGGATTGGCCTTGATGTTGACGGTGGCGAAATCGCGGGTCTGTTTCTCCAGACGGGCAAAAGCCAGCACCTCGGCGTCGGTTACGAAACCACTGCCGGCGATACCTGCGCGAACCTGGCCGATAAGCATTTCTTGCGTCAGCATCTGACGGAATTGCAAACGGGTATAGCCCAGTTGACGAATCACCTGATCAAATCGTTCTGGACTGAATTTGCCATCCACCTGGAATTCCGGTGTCTGCAGGATCACCTGATCCAGCGCGGCTTCAGAGAAGCCAAACTTGGAATCGGCGGCACCTTGCAGCAGCAGCTTGCGATCGATAAGACCCTTGAGGGCCGCCTCGCGCAGCAGTTTTTCGTCCAGCAGCGAAGCATCGAAATCTTTGCCCAGCTGTTGCATCAGCTGGCGCCGTTGCATGTCGACGGCCTGGCTCAGTTCGGTCTGGGTGATGGTTTCACCGTTGACCTTGGCCACGTCCTGCTTGGTGTTGGTCGAAGCCTGGAAAATCGCTTCGATACCGGTGAACGCCATCAATGCGACGATGATCCCGATAATGGTCTTGGCAATCCAGCCTTGTGAATTGTCCCTGATATTTTGCAGCATGCGTCCCCCAGAAACGGTTGAACTTCAAAAATTGGCAACCGTGGAGCGTGGGTAGAGTCCGGATAGAAGAAAGGCGCATCCGAGGATGCGCCTTCTCGTAACTGGCGGAGCGGACGGGGGTTTGAACCCACACCCCCGGCGTGGCGACCCAATGGATACGTGGGTCAGCTGCCGCTCCGCTGCCAGGCCAGACCTGCGTCTGACCCGGGTAGGTAAGGCTTGATCGAAACTTAGTTGACGGCTTCTTTCAGGGCTTTACCGGCTTTGAAACCTGGTTTCTTGGCAGCAGCGATTTGCAGTGCTTTGCCAGTCTGTGGGTTGCGGCCAGTGCGAGCTGGGCGGTCAGTCACAGAGAAAGTACCGAAGCCTACCAGTACCACGGAGTCGCCGGCCTTAAGAGCGCCAGTGACGGATTCGATTACTGCATCCAGCGCACGGCCAGCAGCAGCTTTCGGGATATCAGCGGATGCAGCGATAGCATCAATCAGTTCCGACTTGTTCACTCTAAGTCCCCTTATATATCTATTGAGTATGATTCTAAGTTTTTTGGTGAAAGCAAAAACCAGTGCTGAATGGCCTACAGACACTTAAGAGCCGCTTTATAACAAGGGCTCTAAAAAGCTGTCAAGGAAGCCTCCAGGCTTATTCGCATTAATGCGTGCTAATTCTTTCCTTGGAATCAGACTCTCGTTTTTCGTCCTTAGCAACTATCTCCGGGGCCACATCCGGCAAGGGCTCCGGCGCGTATTGCAGCGCAATTTGCAGGACCTCGTCAATCCATTTAACGGGTTTAATCTGAAGATCTTGCTTGATATTGTCAGGAATTTCCTTCAAGTCGCGAACATTCTCTTCAGGAATGATCACTGTCTTGATTCCACCCCGGTGCGCGGCAAGCAATTTCTCTTTCAGACCACCAATGGCCAATACTTGACCACGCAGAGTAATTTCCCCAGTCATGGCTACATCAGCGCGTACCGGAATACCGGTCAATGCCGACACCAGCGCGGTGCACATGCCCACGCCCGCGCTTGGACCATCCTTCGGGGTCGCCCCTTCCGGCATATGGATATGGGTGTCGTGCTTCTCGTGGAAGTCCAAGGGAATCCCCAGGCTCCGAGCGCGACTGCGCACCACGGTCTGCGCGGCGGTGATGGACTCGACCATCACATCCCCCAGGGAACCGGTCTTGATCAACTGGCCCTTGCCAGGAATCACCGCAGCCTCAATGGTCAGCAGCTCACCTCCCACTTGAGTCCACGCCAAACCCGTCACCTGCCCGACCTGATCCTGCTGCTCAGCCAGCCCGTAACGGAATTTGCGCACGCCCAGGAAGTGCTCCAGGGAGTCGGCCGTGACCTTCACCGCGAAGCGTTTTTCCAAAGCATGCTCTTTGACCGCCTTGCGGCAGATCTTCGCGATCTGGCGCTCAAGCCCCCGCACACCGGCCTCGCGGGTGTAGTAACGCACGATGTCGCGAATCGCTTCGACCTCGAACTCAATCTCGCCCTTCTTCAGGCCATTGGCCGATGTCTGCTTGGGCGCGAGGTACTTGACCGCGATGTTGATCTTCTCGTCTTCGGTGTAACCCGGCAGACGAATCACCTCCATCCGATCCAGCAGCGCCGGCGGAATATTCATGGAGTTGGAGGTGCACAGGAACATGACGTCGGATAAGTCGTAATCGACTTCGAGGTAATGGTCGTTGAAATTGTGGTTTTGCTCAGGATCGAGAACCTCGAGCAAGGCCGAGGCCGGATCGCCACGCATGTCGCTGCCCATCTTGTCGATTTCATCGAGCAAGAACAGCGGATTGCGCACGCCGACTTTGGTCATCTTTTGAATCAATCTTCCTGGCATCGAACCGATATAGGTGCGGCGATGGCCACGAATTTCCGCCTCATCCCGCACGCCACCCAGAGCCATACGGACGAATTTACGGTTGGTGGCATTGGCGATGGATTCGGCCAGAGAGGTCTTGCCCACGCCAGGCGGCCCGACCAGGCACAGCACCGGCCCGCGGATTTTCTTCACGCGCTTCTGTACGGCGAGGTATTCAAGGATGCGCTCCTTGACCTCTTCAAGGCCGTAGTGGTCGGCGTCGAGAATGTCTTCGGCGCGGGCCAGGTCCAGGCGCACCTTGGTCTGAGCCTTCCACGGCACCTGCACCAGCCAGTCGATGTAGGAGCGCACCACGGTGGCTTCGGCCGACATCGGCGACATTTGCTTGAGCTTGTTCAGCTCGGCGGTGGCTTTGGTCAATGCATCTTTAGGTAGACCTGCGGCATCGATGCGCTTTTTCAGCTCTTCGATTTCGTTGTGGCCTTCCTCGCTGTCGCCGAGCTCTTTCTGAATGGCCTTCATCTGCTCATTCAGGTAGTACTCACGCTGGCTGCGTTCCATCTGCTTCTTAACGCGGCCACGAATGCGCTTTTCAACCTGCAGCAGGTCGATTTCAGCATCCAACAACGCCAGCACATGCTCGACGCGAGCCGGCAGGTCGATGATTTCGAGGATGTCCTGCTTCTGTTCGATCTTCAGCGCCATATGGGCAGCCATGGTATCGACCAGGCGGCTGGGCTCATCAATGCTATTAAGAGAAGATAGGACTTCAGCCGGGACTTTCTTGCCCAACTGTACATACTGCTCGAATTGCGAGAGCAGACTGCGTACAAACACTTCAGACTCGCGCTCCGGGGCCTCGATCTCATCGATCAACGCCACCTCGGCACGTAGGTGGCCATCCACCTCCATGAAGCGTTCAACCGCGCCGCGTTGCTCGCCTTCCACCAGCACCTTGACGGTGCCATCCGGCAGTTTGAGCAATTGCAGAACAGTAGCAACAGTGCCGACCCGATACAGGGCGTCTTCGCCTGGATCATCATCAGCTGGATTTTTCTGGGCCAACAGCAGGATCTGCTTGTCGCCCGTCATCGCGGCCTCGAGGGCTTCGATAGACTTCTCGCGCCCCACGAACAGCGGGATAACCATGTGCGGATAGACGACAACATCACGCAACGGCAGGAGAGGCAATTCGATGGTGGTCTTCATGATTTCGCCTCTATGACAGTTCAAAAGTAAGCATGAAGCCAAGATGGGGGCTGCATGCAAAAAAAACAAGCTTATTGCCGGCAGTTAAACGCAGTAAGAACCTACAAAAAAACAAAGGGGCCCCTGGAGGCCCCTTTGTCTGTACCGAAACCGCGAAACGCTTACGCGTCTGGCGCAGCCTTGGCAGCCGGCTCACTGTTTTCATAGATATACAGTGGCTTGGACTTACCCTCTATAACGCTTTCGTCGATCACCACTTTACTCACCTCGGACTGCGAGGGGATTTCATACATGGTGTCGAGCAACACACCTTCGAGGATCGAGCGCAAACCGCGCGCACCGGTCTTACGCTCCAGTGCCCGCTTCGCTACAGATTTGAGCGCATCGGTACGGAACTCGAGGTCTACACCTTCCATTTCGAAAAGCTTGGCGTATTGCTTGGTCAGGGCGTTTTTCGGCTCGGTGAGGATCTGAATCAGAGCAGCCTCATCCAGCTCATCCAACGTAGCCAGGACCGGCAGACGGCCGACAAATTCCGGGATCAGACCGAACTTGACCAAATCGTCAGGCTCGACTTCACGCAGGGACTCGCCCACTTTCTTACCTTCTTCCTTGCTGCGCACTTCCGCACTGAAACCGATGCCGCCACGGGTGGAACGGTTTTGAATAACCTTTTCCAGACCGGAGAACGCACCGCCACAGATGAACAGAATATTACGTGTATCAACCTGAAGGAATTCCTGCTGCGGGTGCTTGCGGCCACCTTGCGGCGGTACGGATGCAACCGTGCCTTCAATCAGTTTCAACAGCGCTTGCTGCACACCCTCACCGGACACGTCCCGGGTGATGGACGGGTTGTCGGATTTGCGCGAAATCTTGTCGATTTCGTCGATGTAGACAATACCCATCTGGGCCTTCTCTACATCGTAATCACATTTTTGCAGCAATTTCTGAATGATGTTCTCGACGTCCTCGCCCACGTAGCCAGCCTCGGTGAGGGTGGTCGCGTCAGCGATGGTGAAGGGAACGTTCAGCAGGCGAGCGAGGGTCTCCGCAAGCAGGGTCTTACCCGAACCTGTGGGACCGATCAGCAAGATGTTGCTCTTGCCGAGTTCGACCTCTTCACCTTTCTTGTCACGCTGATTCAAGCGCTTGTAGTGGTTGTACACCGCTACGGCCAGAATCTTCTTGGCGCGCTCTTGACCGATCACATACTGGTCAAGAATGCCGCTGATTTCTTTGGGCGAAGGCAATTTATGCGCGCTGCTTTCGGCCTGGGCTTCCTGCACCTCCTCGCGGATGATGTCATTGCACAGGTCGACGCACTCGTCGCAGATAAAGACCGAGGGGCCGGCAATCAATTTGCGTACTTCATGCTGGCTTTTGCCACAGAAGGAGCAATAGAGCAGCTTGCCGTTGTCCTCGCCGTTGCGGGTGTCAGTCATTCGTTCGATCCAAATCCGATAGGCTTGCAACACAAGATGAAGGCTTATGCGGGCTTTTTCAAGCCCGCCGATGATCGGCTACGCCGACCCACCTTATTTTGAGCGGCTTATATTATGCGGGGCGGTGGTCAATCACTGCGTCGATCAACCCGTATTCACGCGCCATTTCCGCACTCATGAAATTGTCACGGTTGGTATCACGCTCGATTTCTTCCAGCGTGCGACCACTGTGCTTGGCCATCAGCGTATTCAAACGCTCGCGGATGAAGAGGATTTCCTTGGCGTGGATCTCGATATCCGACGCCTGACCCTGGAAACCACCCAATGGCTGGTGAATCATCACGCGGGAGTTCGGCAGACAGAAACGCTTGCCCGGAGCACCCGCAGTCAGCAGGAATGCGCCCATGCTGCACGCCTGGCCGATACAAGTGGTCGACACGTTTGGCTTGATGAACTGCATGGTGTCGTAGATCGACATGCCCGCAGTCACCGAACCACCCGGCGAGTTGATGTAAAGATGGATGTCCTTGTCCGGGTTTTCCGCTTCAAGGAACAGCAGTTGCGCGCAAATCAGGTTGGCCATGTAGTCCTCTACCGGACCAACCAGAAAGATCACTCGCTCCTTGAGCAGGCGCGAGTAGATGTCGTAGGCGCGTTCGCCACGAGCGGACTGCTCGACAACCATCGGGACCAGGCCGCCGGCGGCCTGGATATCAGAGTTCTGCTGAATATAGGAATTACGGAACATGCTCTGCAGTTACTCCCAAATAGTCATGTCTTGAAAACGCATAAGCCAGCGCGAGGCTGGCTTATGGTTGTATTTCCAACGAGTTGGACAATCAGTCGGCTTGTGCTGCTTCCGCCGGTTTGACTGCTTCTTCGTAAGAGACCGCTTTATCGGTCACCTTAGCCTTCTGCAGAACAGTATCCACAACTTGTTCTTCCAGCACAACCGAACGTACTTCGTTCAGTTGCTGGTCGTTCTTGTAGTACCAAGCCACGACCTGCTCAGGCTCCTGGTAGGCCGAAGCCATCTCCTGGATCATTTCACGAACGCGATCTTCGTCAGGCTTGAGGTCAAATTGCTTGACCACTTCAGCCACGATCAAACCCAGCACTACGCGACGCTTGGCTTGCTCTTCGAACAGCTCGGCAGGCAGTTGATCAGGCTTGATGTTGCCACCAAACTGCTGAACCGCTTGAACGCGCAGGCGATCCACTTCATTGGACAGCAGAGCCTTAGGTACTTCGATCGGGTTGGCGGCCAGCAGACCGTCCATGACTTGGTTCTTCACCTTGGACTTGATGGCCTGGCGTAGCTCACGCTCCATGTTCTTGCGAACTTCGGCGCGGAAACCTTCGATGCCGGTTTCTTTAATACCGAACTGAGCGAAGAACTCTTCATTCAGCTCTGGCAGCTTAGGCTCGGAAACGCTGTTGACGGTCACGGTGAACTCGGCGGTTTTACCGGCCAGGTCCAGGTTCTGATAGTCAGCCGGGAAGGTCAGGTTCAAAACGCGCTCTTCGCCGGCTTTAGCGCCAACCAGGCCATCTTCGAAACCAGGGATCATGCGGTTGGAACCCAACACCAGCTGAGTGCCCTTGGCAGAACCGCCAGCGAATACTTCGCCGTCAACCTTGCCAACGAAGTCGATGTTCAGTTGGTCTTCGTTCTGGGCGGCACGCTCGACCACTTCAAAACGGGTGTTCTGCTTGCGCAGGATTTCCAGCATGTTGTCCAGATCGGAATCGGCCACTTCAGCGCTCAGGCGCTCGATAGCGATACCCTCGAAGCCGGCAACTTCGAATTCAGGGAACACTTCGAATACGGCTACGTATTCCAGGTCCTTGCCTGCTTCCAGGGACTTAGGCTCGATCGAAGGCGAGCCGGCTGGGTTCAGCTTTTGCTCGACAACGGCTTCGTAGAAAGAAGCCTGAATGACGTCACCAACAGCTTCCTGACGCGCATCGGCACCAAAACGACGCTTGATTTCGCTCATCGGCACTTTGCCTGGACGGAAACCAGCGATCTTGGCCTTCTGGGCAGTCTGCTGCAGACGCTTGTTGACCGCAGTCTCGATACGCTCTGCCGGCACGGTGATGCTCAGGCGGCGCTCGAGAGCAGTAGTATTTTCAACAGAAACTTGCATGGATATTCCTCGTTGCACAGACGTTAGCCGGCCATTTCCGACCCCAATCAAGGGCATGCATTCTAGTGGGTCAAACTCAAGAAGTCACCCTACTGGAAATATGCTCGCAAACAGCCGGCAATTTATCGGCACGAGAGCACTGCTGCTCCTCGCCCCGCTGACAAATACAGCCAATCATGCCAGGGCTCTGTGCCGCCTCTTCTATATATAGAAGAGGCCATCACTTCCATCCCTGACACTGCGATCCGGTAGCTACGGCCGCCCACGATCCGAACCGCTAAAACCAAAAAAGGCGCCAGACTGTTAAATCTGGCGCCTTTCGAATATGGGGTGGACGAAGGGGATCGAACCCTCGACAACGGGAGTCACAATCCCGTGCTCTACCAACTGAGCTACGCCCACCATATTGCGTTAACAAAGAAACCAAACCACTTCTTTGTTGAGCCCTGCTCGATCTTACGACCGAACAAAGCTTTGATTGGTGCGGATGAAGAGACTCGAACTCTTACGCCTTGCGGCGCTGGAACCTAAATCCAGTGTGTCTACCAATTCCACCACATCCGCGCTTGAAGCTCTTAAAGCAAAGGCGCCAGACTGTAAAATCTGGCGCCTTTCAAAATATGGGGTGGACGAAGGGGATCGAACCCTCGACAACGGGAGTCACAATCCCGTGCTCTACCAACTGAGCTACGCCCACCATATAGCGCTACTTGTGCCAAAGCTGCCTAATGGCGCACCCGGCAGGACTCGAACCTGCGACCATCCGCTTAGAAGGCGGATGCTCTATCCAGCTGAGCTACGGGCGCCTTATTAATCTGTACTCTTGGAGGATTACAAACTAAATGCTTCCAGCCTTACAGAACAGTGATTCTGCTTGACCTTCTTAACCAGTGCTAGGCTGTGCCCGACAAGTGCGACGAATAGTATAGAGCGCTCTGAAACCCGTCAAATCTTTTTTGAAAAAAATTCATTTTATTTAAGGAGTTAGGGCAATTTGCAGACCAAGCGCCTTTGCCCTCACGTCTTGGCGTGCGAGAATGCGCGCACTTTTCTTCCCCCTCTCGATGGTTAATCACGCGTAATGACTGCACAACTTATCGACGGCAAATCAATCGCCGCCAGCCTGCGCCAGCAGATCGCCAAACGGGTCGCAGAGCGCAGCCAGCAAGGCCTGCGCACACCGGGACTCGCGGTGATCCTGGTCGGCAGCGATCCTGCGTCTCAGGTTTATGTCTCGCACAAGCGTAAAGACTGTGAAGAGGTCGGCTTTATTTCCAAGGCCTACGACCTGCCCGCGCAGACCACCCAGCAGGCCCTGACCGACCTGATCGACAGCCTCAACGAGGACCCGACGATAGACGGTGTGCTACTGCAACTGCCCCT
Organism: Pseudomonas rhodesiae; assembly: GCF_013285305.1. Classification (NCBI taxonomy): domain Bacteria; kingdom Pseudomonadati; phylum Pseudomonadota; class Gammaproteobacteria; order Pseudomonadales; family Pseudomonadaceae; genus Pseudomonas; species Pseudomonas rhodesiae. The sequence continues at coordinate 3,831,344 of NZ_CP054205.1, forward strand.
GCCGGATCACCTGGACGCGTCCAAATTGCTTGAGCGCATTCGCCCGGACAAGGACGTCGACGGTTTCCATCCTTATAACGTCGGGCGCCTGGCACAGCGCATCCCGCTGCTGCGCCCCTGCACCCCCAAAGGCATCATGACCCTGCTGGAAAGCACCGGTGTCGACCTGTACGGTCTCGATGCAGTGGTGGTGGGCGCGTCGAACATCGTCGGTCGCCCGATGGCCATGGAGCTGTTGCTGGCCGGCTGCACCGTGACTGTGACCCATCGTTTCACCAAGGACCTCGCCGGCCACGTCGGACGCGCCGACCTGGTGGTGGTTGCCGCCGGCAAGCCGGGCCTGGTCAAAGGTGAGTGGATCAAAGAGGGTGCAATCGTTATCGACGTCGGCATCAATCGCCAGGAAGACGGCAAGCTGGTGGGCGACGTAGTCTACGACACCGCACTGCCCCGCGCCGGCTGGATCACGCCGGTGCCAGGCGGCGTCGGCCCGATGACTCGCGCCTGCCTGCTGGAAAATACCCTGTACGCCGCGGAAACCCTGCACGATTAATAACCGCATGTACTGAAGAAGCCCCGCCTTATCGCGGGGCTTTTTATTAGCCGGAATAAAACCTGTTTTTTCTTTGTTTTTAAGCACTTTCGTCTGGTTCTGTAAGAACATTCGACAGTTTCTGATCCATACTCCTAAAATGTAACGCCATTTATCAAAAACCCGTTTTCCTAACGGTATTTCTTACTTTTTAGCGAGTTCATCCGCGTGAAAATTCGTCTTTCCATCATCAGCCTATTTTTCGCATTCACAGGGACTATCGCGCATGCCGCCGAAACCGCCCTGGCGCCCCGCGATCCTTCCAAACTGCAAATCGCTTCCGGCAGCGCCATGCTGGTCGACTTGCAAACCAACAAAGTCATCTATGCCAGCAACCCCGACGTGGTGGTGCCCATTGCGTCTGTAAGCAAGCTGATGACCGGTCTGATCGTCCTCGAAGCCAAGCAAAACATGGACGAGTACATCGATATCAACATCACCGATACGCCAGAAATGAAAGGTGTGTTCTCCCGCGTGAAGATCGGCAGCGAAATGCCGCGCAAAGAAATGCTGCTGATCGCGCTGATGTCCTCGGAAAACCGTGCCGCCGCCAGCCTGGCCCACCACTATCCGGGCGGCTATTCGGCGTTTATCGCGGCGATGAACGCCAAGGCCAAGGCCCTCGGCATGACCAGCACCCACTATGTCGAACCCACTGGCCTGTCGATCCACAACGTATCCACCGCTCGCGACTTGAGCAAGCTGTTGGCCGCTGCGCGCAAGTACCCGATGTTGAGCCAGTTGAGCACCACCAAGGAAAAGACCGTAGCCTTCCGCAAGCCCAACTACACCCTGGGTTTCTCCAACACTGACCATCTGATCAACCGCGCCAACTGGGATATCAAGCTGACCAAGACCGGCTTCACCAACCAAGCCGGCCATTGCCTGGTGCTGGTGACCAGCATGGGCAACCGACCGGTGTCGCTGGTGATCCTCGATGCTTTCGGCAAGTACACCCACTTCGCCGACGCCAGCCGTATCCGCAGTTGGGTCGAGACCGGCAAGGGCGGCGCGGTGCCGGATGTCGCGTTGCGCTACAAAGCCGACAAAAACCTGAAAAACCGCGCGAATGCCGCCGAGGTCCGGCGCTGAATAACACCGAAGAACCGATGGGAGGGGCTCTGCGCCCTGCCCCCATTGTTATCGGTGATCCGCCAAGACTTTAAGCGCCTGCGCTGCCGCCCGCTCCTGCCCGGCTTGGGCCGTGGCATCGGCCGCCTCGCGCCAGCGCTGCGCATCCACATTGGCCGGCAACTGGCTCGGGCGCTGGGTGAGGATCGCCCAATGTCCGGCACTGGCCCATTTCGATTCAAAATCGCTGAAGCTCATCAATAGCCGCCGGTCCATGCCCGAGCGCAGTAACACCGTGCTCTTTTGCTGATTGAAGCCCACCACCACGACATACCGCGCGTCGGACCAGAGCCCGCCGCCGAGGCGTGCCATCACCGGATAACCCGCGGCCACCTGCGCCAGCACGGCGGTCAACTTGGCCTCCAACGGGTACACCATCAGCCCATATTCGCGCGCCAATTGCGGCATCGTGCGCTCCAGGTTTGCCTCGCCGCCAGGCAAATGCAGCGGTTTATCCAGCAGCCCCGGTGTCATCACAATGCCTTGTTGCGACAGCATGCTGGCTAATGCAGCAGGGCCGCTTTGATAGACCTCGCTGCGAAAGGTCGGCACGCCATTGAGTTCGACCCGCTCAGGCAGGCCCGCTAGTTTTGAGGGGTGCCCGGCACACGCGGTGAGCCCCAGGGTGAAGGCCAGCAGCAGGGACGTTGGAAGATTCGACCGTAACCGCACTTTTCCACTCTCTTGATCAGACGTCGGTGAGGGCGCTGATCATAGCCCAATCACGTTTCTGTTGGGCCTGGATATAGCGAACTCGTTGGACAGACACGACCATTGGTCAATAGCAGGCAACCGCCAGGTAGCTAGACTGTCCATTGAGAAGACTGTGTGTGCCCCCTGCGGGGCGAAGGAGGCCCAAATGAGCCTTGCAACGACGATTTTCCTGTTGATCTGCGGTTGGCTGGCGGTAGCCGGCGCCATGTTGTGGGGGGTGTTGCGCATTACCCGCCGGCACCATCACCCCCACGTCAAACCCGCTAAGCCTCACAAAGCGGTGGTGCGTCACGCTTAACCAGGCATGCAATTGAAGTCCTGTGCCGTCGCCACTTCGTGACCTTGTGCATCCTTTAGGGTGGCGCGTACGGTCATCCCCAGGCTGGACTCCACCAAGGTGTAGTGCTCGCCCGCCTTGAAATGCTTGTAATGGACACGACCCTGGCAGTCTTGCTGATTGTCGTCACCGGGTTCGTCCTCGAACAGCGTCACGTCCAAGCGATGGTCCCCCGGTGTCACCTCGAAGAAGCGTCCGTCGTCCACGCGCTTGCCGTCTACACGTTCGGCCAGCAGGTCATTGGGCGCCTCCTCTTTAAGGCCGATCCAGGCCTCGCTCGGGTCCGCCTTGGGCATCGGCCCGGCACAGGCCGATAACAGCAATACGGCGCTCAGGGCGGGGATCAATAAAAACGGTTTGAGTGACATGGCAGCGCTCCTTGGATCGTACATTCGATGGGCTACAAGCTTGAGCAGCCGCTACGCCTGAAACAAATGAAAGCCTATGAAACGATCTTCAGCGCTTACCTAAATGTTCCTTCACCTGGCTGAAAGGTGCGTGTTAGGTGGGTCGGGCAAGACTGCCGGGGTTTGCAATCCTTGCTCTGTTGGAGATCCACGCATGCTCGGGCTGGTAAAGACCGCACTGCACAAGCCGTACACGTTTATCGTGCTGGCCATATTCATTTGCATCATCGGGCCGATGGCGGCCCTGCGCACACCCACCGATGTTTTTCCGGATATCGGCATTCCCGTAGTGGCTGTGGTCTGGCAATACAACGGTCTGTCGCCGGATGCCATGGCCGGTCGGGTGATCTACACCTACGAACGTTCCCTGAGCACCACCGTCAACGACATTGAACACATCGAGTCGCAATCGCTGCCCGGCATGGGCATCGTCAAGATTTTCTTCCAGCCTGGCGTGGATATCCGCACCGCCAACGCCCAGGTCACGGCGGTATCACAAACCGTGCTCAAGCAGATGCCGCCCGGCATCACGCCGCCGCTGATCCTCAACTACAGCGCCTCCACCGTGCCCATCCTGCAAATGGCGTTTTCCAGCCCGACACTGTCGGAAGCCAAGATCCGCGACCTGGTGCAGAACAATATCCGCCTGCCCCTCAGCGCCCTGCCCGGCCTGGCGATGCCGACCCCGATGGGCGGCAAGCAACGCCAGATCACCCTCGACCTCGACCCTCAGGCGCTGGCCGCCAAGGGCTTGTCGGCCCAGGACGTGGGCACGGCGCTGGCCTTGCAGAATCAAATCATTCCGGTAGGCACCGCCAAACTCGGCACCGACGAATACACAATCCTGCTCAATAACAGCCCCAAGGCCATCGATGAGCTGAACAACCTGCCGATCAAGACCGTCGACGGTGCGCTGATTACCATCGGCCAGGTCGCCCATGTGCGCGACGGTTCGCCGCCGCAGACCAATATCGTGCGCGTCGACGGCCATCGTGCGGTGCTGATGCCGGCGCTGAAAAACGGCAGTATCTCCACCCTGTCGATCATCGACGGCATCCGCCAGATGTTGCCGCGCATCGACGAAACCCTGCCACCGTCACTCAAGACTTCGCTGCTGGGCGACGCCTCGGTGTTCGTCAAGCAATCGGTGGGCAGTGTCGCCCAGGAAGGCATCATTGCTGCGCTGCTGACCAGCGCGATGATCCTGCTGTTCCTTGGCAGTTGGCGCTCCACGCTGATCATTGCGGTATCGATCCCCCTGGCCGTGCTGTCAGCCATTGCGCTGCTGGCGGTTACCGGGCAAACCCTCAACGTCATGACCTTAGGCGGGCTGGCGTTGGCGGTGGGGATCCTGGTGGACGACGCCACGGTGACCATCGAAAACATCAATTGGCACCTGGAACAAGGCAAGGCGGTGAAGGCTGCGATTCTTGATGGCGCCGCGCAAATCGTCGGCCCGGCGTTCGTCTCGCTGCTGTGCATCTGCATCGTGTTCGTGCCGATGTTTCTGCTGCAAGGCATCGCCGGTTATCTGTTCCGGCCGATGGCATTGGCGGTGATTTTTGCCATGGCCAGTTCGTTCATTCTGTCGCGCACCCTGGTGCCGACGCTGGCGATGTTTCTGCTCAAACCGCACACACCGGAACAGGGCGCAGGGCACCATCCCGAAGACGAATTCATCAACCACCATGAGGGCGAGCAGCACCAGAAGCCACGCAATGTCGCGCTGCAGGCCGTGCTGAATTTCCAACAAGGTTTCGAGCGCCACTTCTCGAATATCCGCGACACCTACCATGGTTTGCTGACACTGGCCCTGGGCAACCGCAAGCGCTTTATCGTGGGTTTTCTCGCCTGTGTACTCGCCTCGTTCCTGCTGTTGCCCAGCCTGGGCCAGGACTTTTTCCCGGCAACCGATGAGGGTGCGCTGGCCCTGCACGTGCGCCTGCCGCTGGGTACGCGCATCGAAGAAAGCGCCGCCGCCTTCGACCGCATCGAAGCGCGGATTCGCGAAATCATTCCCGCCGAAGAGCTGGACACCGTCGTCGACAATATCGGCATTCCGCTGAGCGGCATCGATATGGCCTATAGCAGCAGCGGCACCATCGGGCCGCAGGATGGCGATATCCAAGTCACCCTGAAAAAACACCACGCGCCCACCGCCGACTATGTGAAAAAACTGCGTGAAGCCTTGCCGCAAAGCTTTCCCGGCAGCCACTTCGCATTCCTGCCGGCGGACATCAGCAGCCAGATCCTCAACTTCGGCGCGCCGGCGCCCCTGGACGTAAAAATCTCCGGGCGCAACGACGCCGAAAACCGCGCTTACGCGCTGGAGCTGGAACGCCGCCTGCAACACGTTCCGGGCATCGCCGATCTGCGCATCCAACAGTCCACCGGCTACCCATCGTTACAGGTCAATGTCGACCGCCTGCGCGCCAACGGCCTGGGCATTACCGAGCGCGACGTAACCAACAGCATGGTCGCATCACTGGCCGGCAGTTCGCAGATTGCGCCGACGTTCTGGCTCAACCCGGCCAACGGTGTGTCCTATTCCATCGTCGCCGCTACCCCGCAATATCGGCTGGACAGCCTGCCGTCGCTGGAAGCCTTGCCAGTGACCGGCGCGAGCGGCCAGTCGCAGATCCTCGGCGGCGTGGCAAGCATCTCCCGCGTGCAAAGCCCGGCGGTGGTGACCCACTACAACATCGAACCGACCCTCGACCTGTACGCCAATGTGCAAGGGCGCGACCTCGGCGGCGTGGCGCGTGACGTGCAAAAGGTGCTGGACGACACCGCGTCCATGCGCCCCAAAGGCGCAACGATCAGCCTGCATGGGCAGATCGATGCGCTGCATGAAGCTTTCAGTGGGCTGAGTTTTGGCCTGCTCGGCGCGGTGGTGCTGATCTATCTGCTGACCGTGGTCAACTTCCAGTCGTGGGTCGACCCGTTCGTGATCATCACCGCCCTGCCAGCGGCCTTGGCGGGGATCGTGTGGATGCTGTTTCTCAGCGGCACCTCATTGTCGGTGCCGGCCTTGACCGGCGCGATCCTGTGCATGGGCGTGGCCACCGCCAACTCGATCCTGGTGGTGAGTTTCTGCCGGGAACGCCTGGCCGAACACGGCGATGCCTTGAAAGCCGCACTGGAGGCCGGCTACACGCGTTTCCGGCCGGTGTGCATGACCGCCTTGGCGATGATCATCGGCATGCTGCCCCTGGCCTTGTCCGAGGAGCAGAACGCGCCCCTGGGCCGCGCCGTGATCGGCGGCCTGATTCTCGCCACCACCGCCACCCTGTTGTTTGTACCCGTGGTCTTCAGCCTGGTCCACGGTCGTCACCCTACTCGCGCCACTGCTGGAGAAACGCCCCATGTCGTCTGATCAAAAACCCTCGCGCAAGCGCCTGATGCTCCTGGGTGTCGGCGGCCTGACCCTGGCCGCCCTGTTGGTCGCCAACGGCTTGCATGCCCGTACGCTGCACGCACAGTCGGTCAGCGCCTGGACCCAGGCCGCTGCCATCCCCCATGTCAGCGTATTCCAACCGCAACACAATGCCGTCGGCGACACCCTGCGCCTGCCCGCGCACCTGGAAGCCTGGAGCACCGCACCGATTCATGCACGAGTCAGCGGTTACCTGAAGGACTGGAAGGTCGACATCGGCAGCCAGGTAAAGGCCGGGCAAGTGCTGGCCGAAATCGACAGCCCCGACCTCGATCAACAACTGGCCCAGGCCCATGCGCGATTGGTTCAGGAACAGGCGAATGCACACCTGGCAGCGACCACCGCGACGCGCTGGCAAAACCTCTTGGCCAGCCATTCGGTATCGCGTCAGGAAGCCGATGAGAAAACCTCCAACGCGGCGGCGGCCAAGGCCAACGTCCAGGCCGCCGCTGCAGACGTTGCGCGGTTGTCGGCACTGCAAAGCTACAAGACCCTGCGCGCGCCGTTCGCCGGCACCATCACCGCACGCAATACCGATATCGGCCAGCTGATCAAGGCCGATACCGACAGCGATCCGGAGCTGTTCAACATTGCCGACACCCACCAGTTGCGCCTGTACGTACCGGTGCCGCAGAACTACGCCGCGGTTATCCATCCGGGCCTGGAAGCCGAGTTGAGCGTACCCGAGCACCCCGGCATGCACTTCAAGGCGCGGTTGATCGGCGACTCCACCGCCATCGATCGGCGTTCCGGTACGCTGCTCGCGCAATTTGTCGCGGACAACCCCAACGGCGAACTGTTGCCCGGCGACTATGCCGAAGCCACCCTGCCGATCCCGACGGACACCCATGGCGTGAGCATCCCCGCCAGCGCCCTGATCTTCCGCGCCCAAGGCACCCAGGTGGCGATGCTGGACGGGCACAATCATGTGCACCTGCAAAGCATCCATATCGGCCTGGACCTGGGCGATCGGCTGGTGATCGACCAGGGCCTCAACGCTGCCGACCGTGTAGTGGACAACCCGCCCGACGCCCTGCGCGAAGGCGACCCGGTACAACTGGCCGCCGCCGGAGGTGCACATGCGCCCAAGGCTTAAACCGCTCGCCGCGCTGGTGCTGCTGGGCTTGCAAGGCTGCTCCATGGCGCCCGGCTATACCACGCCGGCGCTGGAGTTGCCGGCCCATTACCGCGAACAGACCAGCACAGGCCCGTGGCATAGCGCACAACCCAACGACCAACTGGCAGCGCAGTGGTGGACGCTCTACCACGACGCGACGCTGGATCACCTGCAACAGCAACTGCTCCAGGCCAACCCGGACCTGGCGGCGGCGCTCGCGCACTTCGATGCGGCCCAGGCATATGCCAGCCAACTGCACGCGGGGCTGTTCCCACAGATCAACGCCAGCGCGCAACCGTTGCGCCAGCGGCAGTCGGATTCGCGGCCGTTGCGGGGGACTACACAACCGTCGGTGTACAACAGCAATACGGCGGGTTTTTCGTTGAGTTACGACCTGGATCTCTGGGGCAGAATCCGCAACCAGGTCGCCGCCGGTGACGCCCAGGCCCAGGCGTCCGGCGACGATCTAGCAGTGGCGCGCCTGAGCCTGCAACGCCAGTTGGCAACCTTGTACGTACAGCTCAATGGGTTGGATGCCCAGGCGCGCATCCTCAACAGCTCCCTGGAGGATTTCAGCCAAGCCTTGCAACTGACCCGCAGCCGCTACGAAGGTCAGATCGCCTCGGAGTTGGACCTGACCCGCGCCCAGAACCAACTGTCCGAAGCCCGCGCTCAACTTGATGACGTACGCGGGCAACGCAACCTCATCGAACATGCGCTCGCAGAATTGATCGGTGTAGCGGCCAGTGACTTCACCCTAGCGCCCACTGCGCAACTGATTGCCCTGCCGGCAATTCCCTCGCAACTGCCCAGCCAGCTGTTGCAACGCCGCCCAGATATCGCCGCAGCAGAGCGCCGGGTGTTTGCCGCCAACGCCAACATCGGCGTGGCCAAGGCGGCGTGGTATCCGGATTTCAGCTTGACCGGCTTGATCGGCGGGCAGACCCAAGGCGTTGGCAATCTGCTCTCGGCCGGCAATCGGTATTGGGCGTTGGGGCCGTTGGTGAACCTGCCGATCCTTGACGGTGGGCGCTTGAGCGCCAACGAACGCCAGGCCAAGGCCGAGTTCGAAGAGGCATCGGCGCAGTATCGCAGCCAGGTGTTGAAGGCCGTACGCGAGGTGGAAGACAACTTGGCGCAACTGCGGGACTTGCAGCAGCAAGCGCAGGATGAACAGGCGGCGGCGGACGCGGCGCAGCATACGCAATCATTGGCGATGAACAGCTATCAGGCAGGCGCCGTGAGTTACCTGGATGTGGTCACCGCGCAAACTGAGGCGTTGCAGGCGCAGCGGACATTGCAGGCAGTGCAGACACGCCAGTTGCAGGCGAGCGTCGGCTTGATCACCGCCCTGGGCGGCGGTTGGCAGCCTGGAGCTTGACCGGGGGCAAGCACAGCTCGGTGATGTCAGTTAATGATGCTGTGAATGAAATAAAGCCATCGGGGGCAAGCCCCCTCCCACATGGGTCCCGCGCCAGCCACACAATGCATGAACTCCGCAGAACCGCATGTGGGAGAGGGCTTGCCCCTGATGGCGGTGAATCAGCTAATAAAATATCGGATTCAAGCCGCCCTCCACACTAATCCAGTGTCAGACACATAATGTATAAGCGCCGCCGAACCAATGTGGGAGGGGGCTTGCCCCCGATGGTGGTGAATCAGCTACTGAAATACCGGGCTCAAGCCGCCCTCCACACTGATCCTGTGTCAGACACATAATGTATAAGCGCCACCGAACCAATGTGGGAGGGGGCTTGCCCCCGATGGTGGTGAATCAGCTACTGAAATGAATCACACTGATCCTGTGTCAGACACAAAAAGCGCCACCGAACCAATATGGTGGTGAATCAGCTATATCGGGTCAAGCCGCCCTCCACACTGATCCAGTGTCAGACACATAATGTATAAGCGCCGCCGAACCAATGTGGGAGGGGGCTTGCCCCCGATGGCGGTGAATCAGCTACTGAAATACCGGGTTCAAGCCGCCCTCCACACTGATCCTGTGTCAGACACATAATGTATAAGCGCCGCCGAACCAATGTGGGAGGGGGCTTGCCCCCGATGGCGGTGAATCAGCTACTGAAATAGCCTGCCCCTCAGCCTCCTGATCCTTGTCAGACCAAATGTATAAGCGCCAGAACCAATGTGGGAGGGGCTCAAAATCAGCACAAATCTAAAGAGGGGCCAGGGAATGGCAGATCTACCCGCTTCACACCGCCTGCGCATAGGCCGCTTCAGCGAGCCGGGCCGCATCTACCTCATTACCACCAATACCCACGAACGCGTACCGATATTCAGCCATTTCCACCTCGGTCGCCTGGTGGTCTGGCAATTTCGCTTAGCCCAGTACCAAGGGCTGGCCAACTCTCTGGCATGGGTGATCATGCCGGACCATTTCCATTGGTTGCTTGAACTGAAAAAAGGCTCGCTGGCGGACTTGATGTGCCAGGTGAAGTCAAAAAGCACCAGGACCGTCAATGGCCTGAGTGGTCGCAAGGGCCGGCTCTGGCAAGAGAGCTTTCATGATCGGGCCCTTCGCAAGGACGATGACTTGGTAAAAATGGCCCGGTATGTGGTGGCTAATCCATTGCGAGCGGGTCTGGTCGAGCGGATTGGCGACTACCCACTGTGGGATGCGATCTGGGTTTAACGTCATGCACAGTCCAAATGTGGCAGGGGGCTTGCTCCCTCCCACATTTTTTACCCGCATTTCAAGCGGCGAGTTTGCCGCTGGCGATGGCGGCTGAAGCGGCCAGCATGGCACGCAACAACACCGCACACCCCGCCGCCAAATCATCCGGCGCGGCGTTCTCGATTTCGTTATGGCTGATGCCGCCTTCGCACGGGACGAAGATCATCCCCGCCGGGCCCAGTTCGGCGACGAAAATTGCGTCGTGCCCTGCTCCGCTGACGATGTCCATATTCGACAGGCCCAGGCCGTTCGCCGCGTTACGCACCGCCTCGACGCAACCTTTGTCGAAGTACAACGGCGGAAAGTCAGCCGTGGGTTCCATCTCGAAACTCAACCCGTGTTTGGCGCAGGTGTCTTCGATCACCTGGCGCACCTGGGCAATCATCGAGTCCAAACGCGCCGGTTCCAGGTGCCGGAAGTCCAGGGTCATGCGCACTTCACCGGGGATGACGTTGCGTGACCCCGGATAAGCCTGCAGGCAACCTACGGTGCCGCAGGCGTGGGGTTGATGCCCCAGCGCTGCCGCATTCACCGCCGCCACCACCGCTGCGGCGCCGACCAGGGCGTCCTTGCGCAGGTGCATCGGTGTCGGCCCGGCATGGGCTTCGACGCCGCGCAGTTTCAGGTCAAACCACTTTTGCCCGAGGGCGCCGAGTACCACGCCGATGGTTTTTTTCTCATCCTCCAGAATCGGCCCTTGTTCGATATGCGCCTCGAAATACGCGCCGACTTTATGCCCGCTCTCGGGACGAGTTCCCGCGTAGCCAATCGCGTTCAACGCCTCCCCCACACTGACGCCCTCCGCGTCAACCTTGGCCAGGGTATCGGCCAGGGTGAATTTCTCGGCGAACACCCCGGAGCCCATCATGCACGGCGGAAAGCGCGAGCCTTCCTCGTTAGTCCACACCACCACTTCCAGAGGCGCCTCGGTTTCGATCTTGAGGTCGTTGAGAGTACGCAGCACTTCCACGCCGGCCAGTACACCAAAGCAGCCATCGAACTTGCCGCCGGTAGGCTGGGTGTCGATATGGCTGCCGGTCATCACCGGTGGCAGGTCCGGGTTGCGCCCTGGGCGACGGGCAAAAATATTGCCGATGCCGTCGACGCTGACCGTACAGCCGGCCTCTTCGCACCACTGCACGAACAGGTCGCGGGCCTTGCGATCAAGGTCGGTAAGGGCCAGGCGACACACGCCGCCCTTGGGCGTGGCGCCCAGTTTGGCCAGGTCCATCAGCGACTGCCACAGGCGGTCACGGTTGATATGCGGGTGGGCCGATTGCAGAACGTCGAGGGCAGCGTTCATGGGGATCTCCTCAGGCTGTATTTCTTATGAATTGACTTTGATGACCACCGGGCTGGCCCCGCGCTTGGCATTCAGGCCGTAATACAACAGCCCGCCCAACGCCGAGCCGGTGAACCAGCCATAGCTGTAGAACCAGCTGAACGCATCGCTGCCCAAGGCCAGCAAGGTCAGCACCACCGGCACACCAAAGGCGATAAACCCGCTCCAGTTCCACGCCGGATACACGTCATCGCGGTACAGGCCGGCCAGGTCCAGTTGTTGTTTGCGGGTGATGAAATAGTCCACCACCATGATCCCGGCGATCGGTCCCAGCAGGCTCGAATAGCCCAGCAGCCAGTTGGAATACACGGTCTCCAGGCTCACATCCGAAACGATCAAACCGAGCTTCTTGAGCAGCTCATGGGCCATCAGCGCCAGCCCCACCAGGCCGGTGAGGATCACTGCGGTGGTGCGGTTGATCAGTTTGGGCGCGATGTTCTGGAAGTCGTTGGTGGGCGAAACAATGTTGGCCGCGGTGTTGGTGGACAGCGTGGCGATGATGATCAGCGCCATGGCAATGGCCACCCACACCGGGCTCTGGATATGGCCGATCAGCGTGACAGGATCAGACACACTCACCCCCACCAGTTTTACCGAAGCGGCAGTCATGATTACGCCGAGGGCGGCGAACAAGAACATGGTCAGCGGCAGGCCGAAAATCTGCCCGAGGATCTGGTCCTTCTGGCTCTTGGCATAGCGGCTGAAGTCGGGAATGTTCAGCGATAAGGTGGCCCAAAAGCCCACCATCGCAGTCAGGCCAGCCATAAAATAACCGGTCAGGCTCGCGCCTTCGGGGCGTTTGGGCGGGATCGCCATCAATTCGCTGATGGACACATTCGGCATCGCCCACACCAACAAGCCAATGCCCACCGCCACCAGCAGCGGCGCCGACAAGGTTTCCAGGCGCTTGATCGACTCGGCGCCGCGCAGCACCACCCACAGATTCAAGGTCCAGAACATCATGAACCCGATCACTTCACCGGTGCCGCCCAGGGCCTTCCAGCCCTCGAAAATCGAGCCCAGGAACAGGTGAATCGCCAGGCCGCCGAACATGGTCTGGATGCCGAACCAGCCGCACGCCACCAGCGCGCGAATCAGGCACGGCACGTTGGAACCGAGGATGCCGAACGAGGAACGCAGCAGCACCGGAAACGGAATGCCGTACTTAGTGCCGGGAAACGCGTTGAGGGTCAGCGGCAACAACACCACGATATTGGCCAGCAGGATCGCAATCAGCGCCTCGCCCACCGACAACCCGAAATACGCCGTCAGCACCCCACCCAGGGTGTACGTCGGCACGCAGATCGACATGCCGACCCACAGCGCGGTGATATGCCATTTGTTCCAGGTTCGTTCATGCACCTTGGTCGGTGCCATGTCGTGGTTGTAGCGAGGGCTGTCGAGGACGTCGGGGCCGGCGTCGAGTTCGTACAGGCCGTTGCGCTCAATGACTTGCGATCTGTTCTGTTGCATGGCCGCTCCACGGTTTTTTCGAATTATTGTTGCTCACCCCCTGCAACGCAGGAGATGGCCGGAGTACCTCGTAAACAATATGACATCACAGGCCCGGCCAGCCGCCACTGCACTCAATATTCGTGCCGTTGACCGCCGCTGCGCCCTCACCGCTTATATAACGTGCTGATGTTTATCAACTTTCCGATTGAGCCCCGGTTACTTGCTGCTGAATTTATTCAGGCATTACGCAAGTTGCCCGAACCAACCGGACTCAATCTGGTGCAACACAATTATTTTCATTTTTCATTCCCGTCAAGCGGCATATCTCAAGCGCCTGATTTGCAATAAGAAATGTTGCTCAGTTTGCAAACCTGTCAAGTGCGTCAAAATGGTGAACGCCCGCTACATTTTGGTGATTTCAATATTTTTTACTTAAATATCAATATCTTATTAACAGAATAAGCTTATAAAAAATATCCTTGCCCAATCGAAAAACTCGGGCTAGTTTCTATTCCTGTCACCGCTGTCAGGAATAACACCTGACCTCGGCACGTAGCATTACAACACTTAGAACTGGCACAAGCCGGTCAAGCCTGTGAGGAACTCGACATGTCGCTGTTGATCCGTGGCGCCACCGTTATTACCCATGATGAAAGTTACCGCGCCGATGTTTTATGCGCAGGCGGTCTAATTCGCGCCATTGGCTCTAACTTGGACGTCCCCGCCGGCACCGAAGTGCTCGACGGCAGCGGCCAATACTTGATGCCCGGCGGTATCGACCCCCACACCCATATGCAACTGCCCTTCATGGGCACTGTAGCCAGCGAAGATTTTTTCAGCGGCACGGCGGCGGGTTTGGCCGGTGGCACCACGTCGATCATCGACTTCGTGATTCCCAACCCGCAGCAGTCGTTGCTGGAGGCCTTCCACCAGTGGCGTGGCTGGGCGGAAAAATCGGCGGCCGACTACGGCTTCCATGTCGCGATCACCTGGTGGAGCGAACAGGTGCGCGAGGAAATGGCCGAGCTGGTCAGCCACCACGGCATCAACAGCTTCAAGCACTTCATGGCCTACAAGAACGCGATCATGGCGGCCGACGACACCCTGGTCGCCAGCTTCGAACGCTGCCTGGAACTGGGCGCGGTCCCCACCGTGCATGCGGAGAACGGCGAGCTGGTGTATCACCTGCAACGCAAACTGATGGCCCAGGGCATCACCGGGCCGGAAGCGCACCCGCTGTCTAGGCCGTCCCAGGTGGAAGGCGAAGCGGCCAGCCGGGCGATCCGTATCGCCGAAACCATCGGCACGCCGTTGTACCTGGTGCATGTGTCCACCCGGGAAGCCCTGGATGAGATCACCTACGCCCGTGGCAAGGGCCAGCCGGTCTATGGCGAAGTCCTTGCCGGCCATCTGTTACTGGACGACAGCGTCTACCAGCACCCCGACTGGCATACCGCCGCCGGCTACGTGATGAGCCCGCCGTTCCGTCCACGCGGGCATCAAGAGGCGCTTTGGCACGGTCTGCAATCCGGCAACCTGCACACCACCGCCACCGACCACTGCTGCTTCTGCGCCGAGCAAAAAGCCGCCGGGCGCGACGACTTCAGCAAAATCCCCAACGGCACCGCCGGGATCGAAGACCGCATGGCGCTGCTGTGGGATGAAGGGGTCAACACCGGCCGCCTGTCCATGCAGGAGTTTGTTGCGCTGACCTCCACCAACACCGCGAAGATCTTCAACCTCTACCCCCGCAAAGGCGCGATCCGCGTGGGCGCCGACGCCGATCTGGTGCTGTGGGACCCACAGGGCACGCGCACCATTTCCGCCAAGACTCACCACCAACAGGTCGACTTCAACATCTTCGAAGGCAAGACCGTGCGCGGTGTGCCGAGCCACACCATCAGCCAGGGCAAGTTGGTCTGGGCCGATGGCGACCTGCGCGCCGAGCGCGGTGCCGGGCGCTATGTGGAGCGGCCGGCGTATCCGGCGGTGTTCGAGCAGTTGAGCAAGCGGGCTGAGCATTCCAGGCCAATTGCTGTGAAGCGCTGAAACCGTCATCGGGGGCAAGCCCCCTCCCACACTTGAATGTATTCACAATCAAAATGTGGGAGGGGGCTTGCCCCCGATAAGGCCAGTACAAGCAACAAAAAATGCCCACTTAGAGGCAATCCAAAAAAAAACCGTGAGGCCACCACCGTGATCCAGACCCTGACCCATCTCCCCCATCCCGTTGAGGATGGCGCGACCCTCGCCAGCCATTTCACCGACCTGGCGCCGCCGCTCAATGCGCGCCAGGCCCACCTGGAAGCCTCGCGCTGCCTGTATTGCTACGACGCGCCGTGCGTGAACGCGTGCCCCAGCGAGATCGATATTCCGTCGTTCATCCGTAATATCCACACCGATAATGTGCAGGGCGCCGCGCAGAAGATCCTTTCGGCCAACATCCTCGGCGGTAGCTGCGCGCGGGTCTGCCCCACCGAGATCCTGTGCCAGCAAGCCTGTGTCCGTAACAACGCCGAAGAGTGCGCACCGGTGCTGATCGGCCTGTTGCAGCGCTATGCGCTGGACAACGCCCACTTCAGCGAACACCCCTTCCAGCGCGCCGCGCCCAGCGGTAAACGTATCGCCGTGGTCGGCGCCGGGCCGGCCGGTTTGGCCTGTGCTCATCGCAGCGCCATGCACGGGCACGATGTGGTGATTTTCGAAGCGCGGGAAAAGGCCGGCGGCCTGAATGAATATGGGATCGCCAAGTACAAACTGGTGGACGACTTCGCCCAGAAGGAACTGGATTTTCTCCTGCAAATCGGCGGCATCGAGATCCGCCATGGCCAGCGCCTGGGGGCCAACCTGACCCTGAGCGAACTGCACCAGCAGTTCGACGCGGTATTCCTCGGCCTCGGCCTGGCCGCCAGCAAGCAACTGGGCCTGCCCCACGAGGACGCCCCCGGCCTGCTCGCCGCCACCGATTACATCCGCGAATTGCGCCAGGCCCAAGACCTCACCCAACTGCCCGTGGCCGACCGCTGCATCGTGCTCGGCGCCGGCAACACCGCTATCGACATGGCCGTGCAAATGGCCCGCCTCGGCGCCCGCGACGTCAACCTGGTATACCGCCGTGGCCTGGCGGACATGGGCGCCACCGGCCACGAGCAGGACATCGCCAAGGCCAATCAGGTGCGCCTGTTGACCTGGGCCATGCCCGAAGAAGTGTTGCTGGACGACCAAGGCCGTGTGCGGGGGATGCGCTTTGCCCGCACCCAGATGCACGACGGCCGCTTGCAACCTACCGGCGAGACGTTCGAGCTGGCCGCCGATGCAATCTTCAAAGCCATCGGCCAAGGCTTCGACGGCGACGCGCTACACGATCCGTTGGCTCAACAACTGCACCGGGTGGGTGGGCGAATCTTCGTCGACGAGCACCTGCGCACCAGTATTCCCGGGGTGTATGCCGGCGGCGACTGCGTCAGCCTTGGTCAGGACCTCACCGTGCAGGCGGTGCAACATGGCAAGCTGGCCGCCGAGGCCATGCACGCTCAACTCATGCTGAATGTGGAGGCTGCGTAATGGCCGATCTCTCGATTGTGTTCGCCGGTATCAAAGCCCCCAACCCATTCTGGCTGGCCTCCGCGCCGCCCACCGACAAAGCCTACAACGTGGTCCGCGCGTTCGAAGCGGGCTGGGGCGGTGTGGTATGGAAAACCCTGGGCGAGGACCCGGCGGCGGTCAACGTGTCGTCCCGCTACTCGGCCCACTTTGGCGCCAACCGCGAAGTACTGGGCATCAACAATATCGAGCTGATCACCGACCGCTCGCTGGAAATCAACCTGCGGGAAATCACCCAGGTGAAAAAGGATTGGCCCGACCGCGCGCTGATCGTGTCGTTGATGGTGCCTTGCGTGGAAGCGTCGTGGAAAAACATCCTGCCGTTGGTGGAAGCTACCGGCTGCGACGGTATCGAGCTGAATTTCGGTTGCCCCCATGGCATGCCCGAACGCGGCATGGGCGCGGCGGTGGGCCAGGTGCCGGAATATGTGGAACAGGTGACACGCTGGTGCAAGACCTATTGCTCGTTGCCGGTGATCGTCAAGCTCACGCCCAACATCACCGACATCCGCGTGGCGGCACGGGCGGCGTATCGCGGCGGGGCAGATGCGGTGTCGCTGATCAACACCATCAACTCCATCACCAGCGTCGACCTGGAGCACATGGTTGCCCTGCCGACCGTCGGCACCCAGAGTACCCACGGCGGGTACTGCGGATCGGCGGTCAAGCCGATCGCCCTGAACATGGTCGCAGAAATCGCCCGCGATCCGCAGACCCAAGGCTTGCCGATCTGCGGCATCGGCGGCATCGGCACCTGGCGCGACGCCGCCGAGTTCGTGGCCCTGGGCTGCGGCGCGGTGCAGGTGTGCACGGCGGCGATGCTGCATGGGTTTCGCATCGTCGAAGAGATGAAGGACGGGTTGTCGCGCTGGATGGACAGCCAAGGCTACACAAGCCTGCAGGATTTTTCCGGGCGCGCGGTGGGCAATACCACGGACTGGAAGTACCTGGACATCAACTACCAAGTCATCGCCAAGATCGATCAAGCGGCGTGTATTGGCTGCGGGCGCTGCCACATCGCTTGCGAAGACACCTCGCACCAGGCCATCGCCAGCCTGAAACAAGCGGACGGCACGCATAAATACGAAGTGATCGATGATGAGTGCGTGGGCTGCAACCTGTGCCAGATCACCTGCCCGGTGGCCGATTGCATTGAGATGGTGCCCATCGACACGGGCAAGCCATTTTTGAATTGGACGCAGGATCCGAGGAATCCGTACAGGGAGGCGGTGTAGCCCTTCTGGCCTCATCGGGGGCAAGCCCCCTCCCACATTCGACCGAGTTTGTCTGAATGAATGCGATCAAGTGTGGGAGGGGGCTTGCCCCCGATTAGGCCCCAAGCCCCACCACGATACTCAAGGCTCCAACCCAATCCCCCGCAGAATCACACTGGTCACTGTCTGAATCGCCTTCTCGAATTGCCTGTCCGACAACGGCTGGTGATCATTCAGAATCGTCACTTGGTGATCGAAGTCGGCGTAGTGCTGGGTCGAAGCCCAGATCATGTACAACAGGCTCGATGGTTCCACCGGCAAAATGCGTTTGTCTTCCACCCACTGGCGAATTTTCGCTTCTTTCATCTTGGCCCAGTCGTACAGGCTTTCGTCCAACGCCTCACCCAGGGTCGGCGCGCCGTGGATGATCTCGTTGGCCCAGACTTTCGAGCCGTACGGCCGTGTACGCGAGCGCTGCATCTTGGCGCGGATGTAGCTGCTTAGCACCACCCGTGGGTCGTCAAAGGTTTCAAAGCTAAGGGCGTCCTGTTTCCACACGTCCAGCAGGTCGAACAGCACAGCGCTGTACAGCTCGCTTTTAGTGGTGAAGTAGTAATGCAGGTTGGAGCGCGGCAGTTGCGCTTCTTCGGCGATGTCGGCCATGGCGGTGCTGCCATAGCCTTTCTCGGCGAAGATTTTCTCCGCCGCCAGCAGGATCTTTTCGACGTTTGCCCGGCGAATGCCACTCTTGTGATTGCCCATAAGGGCTCCCTGACAACAACATGGCCTAAAGACTACCATCGGCTCTAGATCGCGGCGACAGGCGCATTCGAAACTTCGTACACTGCGCGCTTCTCTCTTTGATTGGGTATTGCACCATGTTGATCAAGAAAGCCCTGACTGCTGTCGCCCTGCTCGCTTCCCTGCTGGGGGCTTCGGCAGCATTTGCCCACGCCCACCTGAAAAGCGCCAGCCCAGCAGAGGACAGCACCGTCACCGCCCCCAAAGACCTGCGGCTGACGTTCAGCGAAGGCGTCGAGGCCACGTTCAGCAAGGTTTCGCTGAGCAAGGACGGTACTGAAGTCGCCATCAAAGGCTTGGAAACCCCGGACGCCAATAAAAAAATCCTGGTGGTCACACCGGCCGCGCCGCTGGCGGCCGGCACTTACACCGTCGAGTGGCATGCGGTCTCCGTCGACACCCACAAAAGCGAAGGCACTTATCGCTTCAAGGTCGGCCAATAACCCATGGCCACCCTGCTGGTGCTGTGCCGGTTCGTGCATTTTATGGTGGTGTTGCTGATGTTCGGCGCTTGTGCCTTCAGGCCCTGGCTGCTGGGCAAAGACACGCAGCCGGCCTTGGAACGCACGTTGCTGCGCCTCACCCGTGGGCTGGCCTGGACGGCGCTGGTATCCGGCGTGGCTTGGTTGCTGCTGATTACCGCAAGCATGGCCGGCAGTTGGGACGCCGCACTGCAGCCCGGTACCGTGGGCCTGGTGCTGGGCAAGACGTTCTTCGGCCAGGTGTGGGTCTGGCATCTGCTGCTGAACCTGCTACTGGTGATCGCCCTGATCAAGCCCTGGCCGGCGCTACGCTTGCCGCTGCTCGCGCTGTTGCTGGCCACCCTGGCCCCGGTAGGCCATGGCGCCATGCTGGACGGCCTGAACGGGCGCCTGCTGATCCTCAACCAAGTGGTGCATCTGTTGTGCGTCGGCGCCTGGCTGGGTGGGTTGCTGTTGCTGGTGCTGATCCTCAGGCAAGCGCAGCGTCACCGGCTGGAGCCGATCCTCAGGCGTTTCAGCGGCGTCGGCTATGGGCTGGTCGCCGGTTTGCTGGTGAGCGGGTTGATCAACGTGCGTGTGCTCACCGGGCAACTGTGGCCAACGCCATTGTTCAGTGGGTTTGCGCTGATTCTATTGATCAAGGTGATGCTGGTGCTGGGTATGTTGTGCTTGGCACTGCTGAACCGGCTGCGTCTGGATAGCGGCGAACAGCAGTTGGCCGGTTTGAAAGGCAGCGTGATGCTGGAGTGGCTGCTCGGTGTTTGTGCCGTAGCGGCCGTTTCGGTGCTGGGCACCTTGCCGCCGATGGTCCTGGCTGGCTGAAATGCGGGAGCGGCGGTGCGACGATTCGACTTGCCTGCGATAGCCATAGGTTTCTACACAGGTCTTAGAGGCTGACACATAACTCTGTGCTGAGCAGGCTCACCACAGCAAGCTCGCTCACCACAACAAACCCGCTCACCACAACAGTCTCAAGGGATGTTTTCACTGATACCCGTGCCGCCCCCTTCCACATTGACCTTGCGCACCTTGGTCATCGTATAACTTCTGCTTGACACTCCAGGAAAACCCCGCAAATATTCGCTCCAATGTTGTACGACGACGTATGACAAATAATAAAAACAACAAAAGAAAGGGAGCGTCACTGTGAGTCAATTCGCCCGCAATTCCTGCGTACGTCTGGGCCTTGTCGGCCTCGGCAGCCTGAGCATCACCCTACCCTTCGCCGCGCACGCCGACGGCTTTGTCGACGACGCCAAGGCCACGCTCAACCTGCGCAACGCCTATTTCAACCGTAACTTCACCAACCCGGGCAACGCCCAGGGCAAGGCTGAAGAGTGGACGCAGAGCTTCATTCTCGACGCCAAGTCCGGTTACACCCAAGGCACTCTCGGCTTCGGAATTGACGTACTGGGCCTGTATTCGCAGAAGCTCGACGGCGGCAAAGGCACCGGCGGCACCCAGTTGCTGCCGATCCACGACGACGGTCGCCCCGCCGACAACTTCGGGCGCTTGGGCGTAGCGCTGAAAACCAAACTGTCGAAGACCGAACTGAAAGTCGGCGAATGGATGCCGGTGCTGCCGATCCTACGCTCCGACGATGGTCGCTCACTGCCGCAAACCTTCCGCGGTGGCCAGATCACCTCCAATGAAATCGCCGGCCTGACCCTCTACGGCGGGCAATTTCGCGGCAACAGCCCACGCAACGACGCGAGCATGGAAGACATGTTCATGAACGGCAAAACCGCGTTCAAGTCGGACCGCTTTAACTTCGGCGGCGGCGAATACACCTTTAACGACAAACGCACCCAGGTCGGCCTGTGGTACGCCGAACTGAGCGATATCTACCAACAGCAATACGTCAACCTCATCCACAGCCAACCGCTGGGCGACTGGACCCTGGGCGCCAACCTCGGTTTTTTCAACGGCAAGGAGGACGGCAGCGCCCTGGCCGGCGACCTGGATAACAAAACCGCGTTTGCCCTGCTCTCGGCCAAGTACGGCGGCAACACGTTCTACGTGGGCCTGCAGAAACTCAGCGGCGACAGCGTGTGGATGCGCGTCAACGGCACCAGCGGCGGCACCTTGGCCAACGACAGCTACAACTCCAGCTATGACAACGCCAAGGAAAAATCCTGGCAACTGCGTCACGACTTCAACTTCGCGGTGCTCGGCGTACCCGGCCTGACCTTGATGAACCGCTATATCAGCGGCAGCAACGTGCACACCGGAACGATCACCGACGGCAAGGAATGGGGTCGCGAATCGGAACTGGCCTACACCGTGCAAAGCGGCGCACTGAAGAACCTCAACGTGAAATGGCGCAACTCCACGATGCGTCGGGACTTCAGCACTAACGAGTTCGATGAGAACCGGATATTCATCAGCTACCCGATCTCGTTGCTCTAAAGCTTGCCGAACCTGAACACTAACGCCCACCCCATGTGGGAGGGGGCTTGCCCCCGATGACGCGGGTCAGCCGATACTGCCTTTGCTGACCCACCGCTATCGGGGCGAGCCGAATCGACGTTGACAACCAGGGACTCCCTAACAATACTTCGACATAGTCATACGACAACCTACAACAAAAATCTGGAATGCCCATGACCACCACCACCCCAGCTCCCTTCCATCGCCTGCTGCTTACCGGTGCCGCCGGCGGCCTGGGCAAAGTCCTGCGCGAACGCCTTCGCCCCTACGCTCAGGTGCTGCGCCTGTCGGACATCGCCGAAATGGCCCCCGCCGCCAACGCCCAAGAAGAAGTGCAGCCCTGCGACCTTTCCGACAAACAGGCCGTGCATCACCTGGTTGAAGGCGTCGACGCGATTCTGCATTTTGGCGGCGTGTCAGTGGAGCGTCCGTTCGAGGAGGTCCTCGGCGCGAATATCTGCGGGGTTTTTCATATCTACGAAGCCGCCCGTCGCCATGGCGTCAAACGGGTGATCTTCGCCAGCTCCAACCATGTGATCGGCTTCTACAAGCAAGACGAAAAAATCGATGCCCACTCCCCGCGCCGCCCGGACAGCTACTACGGCCTGTCCAAGTCCTACGGCGAAGATATGGCGAGTTTTTACTTTGATCGCTACGGCATCGAAACCGTCAGCATCCGCATCGGCTCCTCGTTCCCCGAGCCGCAGAACCGCCGGATGATGCACACCTGGCTGAGCTTCGATGACCTGACCCAACTGCTCGAACGCGCCCTGTACACGCCCAACGTCGGCCACACCGTGGTCTACGGTATGTCGGACAACCTCGACACCTGGTGGGACAACCGCTACGCCGCGCACTTGGGCTTCGTGCCCAAAGACAACTCCGAAGTGTTCCGCGCCCAGGTCGAAGCCCAGCCGCCGGTGGCCGACAACGACCCGGCCAAGGTCTACCAGGGCGGCGCATTCTGCGCGGCTGGGCCGTTTGGCGACTGAGCGTTTACCAATCCAAGGGAATGAGTGGCCATGACTGCTGAATTAATCGTCGACGCCCGCAATGCCGTGGGCGAATGCCCGGTATGGGTGCCGGAGGAAAACGCGCTGTACTGGGTCGATATCCCCCACGGCGGCCTGCAACGCTGGAGCGCCCAGAGCGGTGAAGTACAGCGCTGGAATGCCGACACCATGCTCGCCTGCATTGCGCGCACCGAAACCGGCGGCTGGGTCGCGGGTATGGAGAGCGGTTTTTTCCAACTCACCCCCCGAGCCGGTGGGCATCTAGATACCCAACTGCTGGCCGGCGTAGAGCACCCACGCCCGGACATGCGCATGAACGACGGCCGCTGCGATCGACAAGGGCGTTTCTGGGCCGGCAGCATGGTGCTCGACATGGGTGCGAACGCCGCCGCAGGCATTCTTTACCGCTACGCCGGTGACGGCGCGGCCCATGCCCAACTGGACGGTTTCATCACCCTTAACGGCCTGGCGTTCAGCCCGGACGGGCGCACGATGTACGTCTCGGATTCGCACCCATTGGTGCAACAGATCTGGGCCTTTGACTACGACGTCGACAGCGGCACGCCGTCCAACCGCCGAGTATTTGTGGACATGCACAACCACCTCGGCCGTCCGGATGGCGCAGCGGTGGATGCCGATGGCTGCTACTGGATCTGCGCCAACGACGCCGGTCTGATCCACCGTTTCACCCCCGAAGGTCGCCTGGACCGCTCCCTGAGCGTGCCGGTGAAAAAACCCACCATGTGCGCCTTTGGCGGCAGCCGCCTGGAGACCTTGTTCGTCACCTCGATCCGGGATGACCAGGGCCCCCAGTCGCTCGCCGGCGGCGTGTTCGCCCTCAACCCCGGCGTCACCGGATTGCCGGAGCCCACCTTCGCCCTCTAGCTGCATCGCTGTGCCTTGAATACAACAATAACAAGACAGGAGTGACCCCCATGGACTTCAAACGCACCTTGCTGGCCGCTGCACTTCCCCTCAGCGTTCTTCTCAGCAGCGCCGCCCAGGCGCTGGAAATCAAGTTCGCCGACGTTCACCCCGCCGGCTACCCCACCGTGGTCGCCGAACAAAACATGGGCAAGGCCCTGACCCAGCAAAGCAACGGCGAACTGACCTTCAAGTACTTCCCCGGCGGCGTGCTGGGTTCGGAAAAAGAAGTGGTCGAACAGGCCCAGGTCGGCGCCGTGCAGATGACCCGCGTCAGCCTCGGCATCGTCGGCCCGGTGGTGCCGGATGTGAACGTGTTCAACCTGCCATTCGTGTTCCGCGACCAGGCACATATGCGCAAGGTTATCGATGGCGAAATCGGCGATGAGATCCTCGCCAAAATCACCAACTCCGAGTTCGGCCTGGTGGCCCTGGCCTGGATGGACGGCGGCACGCGCAACCTCTACACCAAAAAACCGGTACGCAAGCTTGAAGACCTCAAAGGCATGAAGATCCGCGTGCAAGGCAACCCGCTGTTCATCGATGCCTTCAATGCCATGGGCGCCAACGGCATCGCCATGGACACCGGCGAGATCTTCAGTGCCCTGCAGACCGGGGTGATCGACGGCGCGGAAAACAACCCGCCGACAATGCTGGAACACAACCACTTCCAGAACGCCAAGTACTACACCCTCACCGAGCACCTGATCCTGCCCGAGCCCATCGTGATGTCGAAAATCACCTGGAACAAGCTCACCCCTGAGCAACAGGTGATGGTGAAAAACGCCGCCAAGGCCGCCCAGGCCGATGAGCGTGTGCTGTGGGACAAAAAGTCCGCCAGCAGCGAGGAAAAGCTCAAGGCCGCCGGCGTGGAATTCATCACCGTCGACAAAAAACCCTTCTATGACGCCACCGCGCCGATTCGCGCGAAATACGGCGCGGCCTACGCCGACATCATCAAGCGCATCGACGCCGTTCAGTAACCCTCCCCTTCCCTGACAAGGCCCGGCGCGGTCGACATCGACGCGCCCGGTTACGGTGAACGCCATGAAGAATTTACTGCTGCGCATCAACGACCGCATTTACATGACCTGCATCTGGGTCGCCGGCCTCGCGGTACTCGGGGTCGCGCTGATCATTCCCTGGGGCATCTTTGCCCGCTACGTCCTCGGCACCGGCTCCAGCTGGCCGGAGCCCACCGCCATTCTGCTGATGCTGGTATTCACCTTCATCGGCGCCGCCGCCAGCTACCGCGCCGGCGCCCATATGTCGGTGGCGATGATCACCGACCGCCTGCCTCCCGCCCAACGCCGCCTCGTCGGTATTTTTACGCAACTGCTGATGGGCAGTATTTGCCTGTTTATGACGGTCTGGGGCGCCAAGCTGTGCGTGTCGACCTGGAACCAATTCATGAGCGCCATCCCCACCCTGCGCGTGGGGATCACCTATATGCCGATCCCCATCGGCGGGCTGCTCACGCTGATATTCGTAGTGGAGAAGCTCCTGCTCGGTGACCAAAGCAACCGGCGCGTGGTGCGCTTCGACCTGGTGGAAGAAAGCGAAGGGGCTGCCTGATATGGACGCATTGATTCTGTTGGGCAGCTTTATCGCCTTGATCCTGATCGGCATGCCGGTGGCCTACGCCCTGGGGCTATCAGCGTTGATCGGCGCGTGGTGGATCGACATTCCGTTCCAGGCCCTGATGATTCAGGTGGCCGGCGGGGTGAACAAGTTTTCGCTGATGGCGATCCCCTTCTTCGTGCTCGCCGGGGCAATCATGGCCGAGGGCGGCATGTCGCGGCGGCTGGTGGCGTTCGCCGGGGTACTGGTGGGCTTCGTGCGCGGCGGCCTGTCGCTGGTGAACATCATGGCCTCGACCTTCTTCGGCGCCATCTCCGGTTCGTCGGTGGCCGACACCGCCTCGGTGGGCTCGGTGCTGATCCCCGAAATGGAACGTCGCGGCTACCCCCGCGAGTTCGCCACCGCCGTTACCGTCAGCGGCTCGGTGCAGGCGCTGCTGACCCCGCCCAGCCACAACTCGGTGCTCTACTCCCTGGCGGCCGGCGGCACGGTGTCGATCGCCTCGTTGTTCATGGCCGGCGTGGTCCCCGGCCTGCTGATGAGCGCATGCCTGATGGTGCTGTGCCTGATCTTCGCCAAGAAGCGCGACTACCCCAAGGGCGAAGTCATCCCCCTCAAGCAGGCGCTGAAAATCGCCGCCGACGCGCTCTGGGGCCTGATGGCCATGGTGATCATCCTGGGCGGTATCCTCTCGGGCATCTTCACCGCCACCGAGTCGGCCGCGATTGCGGTGCTGTGGGCATTCTTCGTCACCATGTTCATCTACCGCGACTACAAATGGAGCGAGCTGCCAAAGCTGATGCACCGCACGGTGCGCACCATTTCCATCGTGATGATCCTGATCGCGTTTGCCGCCAGCTTCGGCTACATCATGACCCTGATGCAGATCCCGGCGAAGATCACCACGCTGTTCCTGACCCTGTCGGACAACCGCTATGTGATCCTGATGTGCATCAACATCATGCTGCTGTTGCTCGGCACGGTGATGGACATGGCGCCGCTGATCCTGATCCTCACACCGATCCTGCTGCCGGTGGTGCTCGGCATCGGCGTCGACCCGGTGCACTTCGGCATGATTATGCTGGTCAACCTCGGCATTGGCCTGATTACGCCGCCGGTGGGCGCGGTGCTGTTCGTCGGGGCAGCGGTGGGCAAGGTGAGCATCGAAAAAACCGTGAAAGCGCTGGTGCCCTTCTATGCCGTGCTGTTTCTGATCCTGATGGCCGTGACCTACATCCCGGCGCTGTCGCTGTGGCTGCCGAGCGTGGTGCTGTGATGCTTGAGCTTGAAGATGCGTTGACCCACCTCAGCTTGAATCCAGCGGTGGGCGGCAGCCTCGTCAATTGGCGCGTGCGCGCCACCGGCCAGCCGCTGTTGCGTCATAACGACGAACAGGCCATTGCGACCGGCCTGCCGGGCAAGCTGGGCTGCTATCCGTTGGCGCCGTGGTCCAATCGCATTGCCCACGGCGGCTTCGACAATCCCCTGGGTTGGCTGGCGCTCAAGCCCAACAGCCTGACCGACCCGCTGCCGATCCACGGCTCCGCGTGGCAGCAGGCGTGGCAGGTGGTGAGCCAGGCAACGGATGAGGTGCTGCTGGCGGTGGAGTGCGACACGCCCTTCGCTTATCGCGCCGAGCAGCGCGTGCGCTTGCATGAGGGCACGCTGAGTCTTGCGTTGCGCGTCACCCATTTGGCCGAGGAGCCGGCATGGCACGGCTTGGGCTTACACCCCTATTTTCCGCGCCGACCAGGCACGCGGTTGCAGGCCAGGGCCGCGCAGGTGTGGCTGAGTGATGCGTCCAAGCTGCCGACGGGGTTGGCATCGATACCGGCGGACTGGGATTTCCGGCTCCTCAATGAGCTGCCCGAGCGTGTGGTGGACAACGGTTTTTGCCAGTGGGACGGGGCTTGCCGGATCGAACAGCCGGAGCTGGGCTATGTATTGGAAGGCCAGGCCAGGGGGGCCGATTACTTCCTGCTGTACTGCCCACCGGGGCTGGGATTCTTTTGCATAGAGCCGGTGAGCCATCCGGTGAATGCCCATCACCTGCCGGGCAAGCCGGGCCTGAAACTGCTGGAACAAGGCCAATCAGCCCACCTCGATTTCATCCTGAAATACGTCCCCATTATGGGAGGGGGCTTGCCCCCGATGGCGGCAGGCCAGTGACATAGATGCTGTGATTGACCCCCTGCAATCGGGGGCAAGTCGAATCGTCGCACCGCCCCTCCCACAATTGGTCAAACCCCTTCAGGGCGGGCTGTTTTTGAGCCGCCCTGCCGTGTCGATACTCACGACAACCGACAACCCTGGCCTTAAGCGTTCGCTCTCGGCCTGATTCGGGTCCACCGTAATCCGCACCGGCACGCGCTGGGCAATCTTCACAAAATTGCCGGTGGCATTGTCGGCCTGCAACAGGCTGAACTCGGAACCGGTGGCCGGGGAAATATGCTGCACCGTGCCGTGAAACTTGCGATGGTTCAGCGCATCCACGGTAAAGGTCACTGGCTGGCCGACCTGCACATTGTCCATCTGGGTTTCTTTCATATTGGCGATCACCCACAGCTGCTTCGGCACCAGCGCCATCAGTTGCGCGCCGGAGTTGACGTAGGCGCCGAGGCGCACGCCGATTTGGCCCAATTGGCCGTCACGGGGCGCGGTGATGCGGGTATTGGACAGGTCGATCCGCGCCAGTTCCACCGCCGCGTCGGCACTGGCCACGGCGGCTTCCAGGGAGCCGCGATTGACGATCACCGTCTGCAAATCCTGCCGGGCGATTTCCAGGCTGGCCTGGGCCTGAGCGACCGCTGCCTGGGTCTGGGCATTCGCCGCGCGGGTCACGTCCAACTCGCGCTTGGACACCGAGCCATCGCTGATCAGTTCCTGGTTACGCCGCAGGTCGGCGGTGCTTTTGCGCGCCTGGGCCTGGCTGTCCGCCAAGGCTGCCTGACGCAGTTTGATCGTGGCTTCGGCGCTGTTGCGTTGCTGCACCACATTGGCCAGCGCGGCCTTCTGCACCGCCAGTTGCGCCAGCGCCTGGTCGAGGCGCTGCTTGTAGATGCGGTCATCCAGGCGCACCAGCAGGTCGCCGGCCTTGACGTACTGGAAGTCCTGCACCGGCACCTCGAACACATAGCCGCTGAGCTGCGGGCCAATAATCGTCACCTGACCGCGCACCAGGGCATTTTCGGTGGTTTCCACCGCGCTGCTGAACGGCGGCAATTGCCAGGCATACAGCACGATCAACACGCCGACGATGGCAATCGCGGCAAAGCCCAGGGAGGACAGGATGCGCACCCGCAATGGGCGCAGCTCGGTGGGCACGGCACCCGGCGGCGTGCTGCCCTCCGGGGTTGAAGCAATGGCGGTGGTGGTCGTGGTCGAAGGTTCGGTCATGAAGTAACGCCGCTGGGTTGAACGGGAGGAGTAGCCGCTTGGGTGGTCGTCATCAGCCATAGGCTGCGGGTAAAAATCCACAGCATGGTCAGGATCGCGATGATCGCAATCAGCATAAACACATCGTTGTAGGCCATCACATTCGCTTCACGGGTGGCCGCTGTGGCCAGGCTGCGAATGCCCATGAGGTTGCGTAATTCTGGGTCGGCCACCAGCCCGCCGTAGGCCGAACCGCCGCTCTGCACCCGCGCGGCCACGCGGGGGTCGAGCAGGGTCAGGTGTTCGACGATCATGCTGGAGTGAAACTTCTCGCGCACCACCTGGAAAGTGCCGAGCAACGCCGCGCCGATCAGCCCGCCGAGGTTCTGGCAAATGCCGAACATCACCGAAAAACTCACCAGATTGCGCGGGTTGGCCAGCACGTTTTTGGTGCCCAGTACCATGGTCGGCCCCAGAAAGAACGTACCGCCGAAGCCTAGCAGGAACTGGCTGACATACAGGTTCTGCGGCCGGGTCAGGTTGCTGGAAAAGCTGTCCATTACCGACCCGGTGGCCATCAGCGCCAGGGAGATCACCAGCGGCATCAACAGGTGCGCCGGGTTGATGGTCAACGCACTGATCGCCAGCCCGCTGATCGCCCCGGCCAGCATCACCACGTAAAGCGTGTGCATCTGCTCGTAGCTCATATTGAGCATCTGCATAAAACCCACCGCGCCGGTGGACTGCTCGGACAGCACCATACGAATCAGGATCACCGCCAGCGCCAGGCGAATCATCACGCCGCTGCCCAGCCAGCGCGTCATCAGCAACGGGTTGGCGCGGTTATGTTCGATGGCCAGGCCAGCCATGATCAGCACCAGGGAGCAGGCCGAGGCAATGCCGATCCACGGCGCTTCCAGCCACCAGTCGATACGCCCCAGGGACAGCACCGCACACAGCAGCGCCACACCGCTGGAAAGAATGGCGAAGGTGAGGAAATCGAGTTTTTCAAAGGTCTTGAAACGGTCACCGGGCGGCAGCTTGAGCAGGAACACACAACCCAGGCAGATCAGCGCCAGGCCCAATTCGAACAGGTACAGGCCGCGCCATTCGGCGATCTGCAGCAGATCCTCGGAGAACAAGCGCGCCAGCGGCAGCGCCAATTGCGCGGTGCCCAACCCCAGCACCAGCGCCTTCAAGCGCCATTTGGCCGGGAATGCCTGGATCATGTAATACAAGCCCAATGAACTGAGGGCCGCACCCACCATGCCATGGGCCGCGCGCACGGCGATGGCCGAGTTGAGGTCGTTGACGAACAGGTGGCCGAACGTCACCAGCGCATACAGCACCAGAAACACTTCGGTGAAGGCCCGCAAACCGAACTGCTGGCGAAACTTCACCAGCAGCAGGTTCATGCACACGTTGGTCATTACATAGGCGGCGGGCAGCCAGGCCATTTCGGCGGTGGTCGCACCGAGCGCGCCTTGCAGGTATTGCAGGTTGGCGATCACCAAAGAATTGCCCAGCCCGCCGGTGATCGCCACCAGCACACCGACCATCGCGAACAGCCAGCGCTTATAGGTCGGGTGCCACGGCGTCGACGGCGAACCGGGCAGGCTCGGGCGTTCGTGGGGTTGCCAGGCGCGGGGGGTGTATTTGTCCATTCAATGACCTAGATGACCCGACGGGGGCGTCGGTAATACCTCTACTCAGAGAACAGTAAACCTGAGCGGAGTTCATCTTGCCATCTTGGGGTGGAATGGGGGTCTGAAGCGGGTAGGGTCAGAAAGTGGGAGGGGCAAGCCCTCCCCCACATTGGATCTCAGGTGCATCCAGAGGCAGACTCCAAATCAAATCCAACCGAGCCAACTCCAGTAAGTCGCCGCCAACACCAACATCAGCCCATACCCGATCAACGTCACCAGAATCCCCACCTTGGCAAACTGGCGCGCGGTAAATGTGCCGGTGCCCAGGCACACCATGTTCTGCGGCGCGTTGATCGGCAGGATAAACCCGTAACTCATCACAAACCCCAGCAACAGGGTCATGCCCAAGCGGCTGAATTCGCCGGGCAAGGTTTGCAGCACCGCAATCAGGATCGGCAATAGCGCCGAGGTCAATGCGGTGGCGCTGGCAAAGCCCAGGTGGATCAGGATCAGGAACGCGCCAAGGATCGCGAACACGCCCAGCGGGCCGACCTGGTCCAAGCCGGTGTGGGCCACCACCGCAGCACCCAGCCACTGCCCGGCCTGGGTGGTCAGCAACGCCGTACCCAGGCTGATGCCCACGCCGAACACGATCACCGTGCCCCACGGAATGCGCGACTGCACATCTTTCCAGGTCATCACACCAATGCCCGGCAACAACAGGAACACCAACCCGGCATAGGTGGTCGAGGTGGTGTCGAAAGGATGCAGGCGCCCCTCTGTGGCCCACGCCAACAGCAGCAGCACCGACACCGCCAGCAAGCGTTTCTGCGGGCCGGTCATGGGGCCAATGTCCACCAGGGACTGGGCCACGGCTTCCTTGCCGCCGGGGATGCTGTCGGTTTCCGGCGGCAGCAGCTTGAGCACCAGAAACAGCAGTACCGCCGACATGATCAGCGCCCACGGCGCGCCGGCGATCAGCCAATCGAGCCATGACACGCGCTGGCCGAGCATCTTGTCCATAAAACCGACGGTCAGCAGGTTCTGCGCCGCGGCGGTCTGGATGCCGACGTTCCAGATGCTGGTGCCTTGGGCAACCACGATCATGATCCCGGCGGCGATATTCGAGCGCTTGTCCACGCCGAACGCGGCGATCACCCCCATCATGATCGGCACCACACAGGCACTGCGCGCCGTGGCGCTGGGCACCACCAGGCTGAGCAGGATCGTCACCGCGATCGCCCCCAGCAGGATGCGCCGAGTGCTGGTGCCGATACGGCTTAGCGTCACCAGGGCGATGCGCCGATCCAGGCCGGTATGGGTCATGGCCGCCGCGATAAACAGCGCCCCTGCCACCAGCGCCAGCGCCGGGTTGGCGAAGCCGGTGAGCGCCATGCTGATTGCCGGGCTGGAACCAATCAGATGCGTGGGGTCTTGCAGCGAGGGTGCCGTGCCGAGCAGAAAGGCCATGAGCGAAGTGATCATGATCGCGCTGGCCTCATAGGACACCGCCTCGGTGATCCACACCACCACGGCAAACCCCAGGATCGCCAGCATGCGCTGCCCGGCCACCGGCAGGTCGGCGGGCAGCGGCAACAGCAGCACGCCGGCCATCGCCAGCACGGCGATCACCAGGCCCAGGGGCAATTTGAAAGGTGCAGCGGTCATGGCGTACTCCAGGCCTCTAGATCAGGCCTTAAGAGTGGGGCAATGCCAGCTGCGACGTATTGACAGGTATCAAGCTTCTAGGCCAGCAATTGACTGAGTACCGCGCGCAACTTTCCGGGCTTGACCGGTTTGTTCAGCAACGGAGCATCCAGCCGGCGCAACGCACGGCGGCATTGGTCGGTGCGGTCGGCGGTGATAATCACGGCGGGGATCTTGTGACCGAAATGCTCGCGCAACTGCTTGACCACCAGGCAGCCCACCACCCCGTGGTCGAGGTGGTAGTCCGCCAGAATCAACTCCGGCGCCCTGCCCTGCAGCGCCTGCAATGCGCCGGCCTGGTCGGTGGCGGTGACCACGTCGCAACCCCATTGGCCCAGCAGCGCGCGCATGCTGTCGAGGATGCTGATCTCATTGTCGATCACCAGCAAACGCCGCCCCGGCAATGGGTTACCGGTGGTCGGCAGGGTGGGCAACTGGCTGATCGCGGGTGGCATCTCTGCGCTGATGGGCACCTCGATGCTGAACATCGAACCGCGCCCCGGCCATGACCGCACCGCCACCGGGTAGCCGAGAATCTCGGCGATGCGTTCGACAATCGCCAGCCCCAGGCCTACGCCCTTGCGCTCGGACGCGCGGCCGACATCGAGCTGGTTGAACTCCAGGAAGATCGCCTCCAGCCGGTCGGCAGCGATCCCGCGCCCGGTGTCCCACACCTCCAAGCGCAGACGATCGCCACGACGGCGGGCGCCGAGCAGGATGCAGCCTTCGTCGGTGTAGCGGCAGGCGTTGCTCAGGAAGTTGCGCAAGATCCGCGTCAGCAAACGCAGGTCCGTATGGATCGCATACCCCCCGGTGCGCGCACGCAGGTTCAGCCCGGCCGCCTGGGCCACCGACTGGAATTCCGAGACCAGCGGCGCAAACACTTCTTCCAAGCGATACACCGCCGCGTCCGGCTTGACCGCCGCCTGGTCGAGCCGCGAGATATCGAGCAGATCCGTGAGTAAGTCCTCGGCGCCTTCCAGGGCCTGATGGGTACGCTCCACCAGCACCTGCTCGACACTGGGCAACGCCCGCTCGCGCAGGGTGGCGATCAACAGGCGCGCGGCGTTCAGCGGTTGCAGCAGGTCATGACTGGCGGCGGCGAGGTATTTGTCCTTGCTGCGGTTGGCGGCCTCGGCGGCGTCGCGGGCATCGCGCAGTTGCCGTTCCACCTGTTCACGCTGGGCGATCTGCTGTTGCAGGTTGCGGTTGGCCTCCAGCAATTCATCGGTGCGCGCGGCCACGCGCTGTTCCAGTTCATCGTTGAGGCGGATATAGCGCCGGCGCTCGGCTTCCAGTTCGTCCAGGCGTGCCGTCAGTTCGGGGTAATGGCTCTTGCGCGCCGACTGGTCGCCCAGCCCGAGCAACCCGGCGAGGGCGCGCTGCTGGTCGTCAGAGAGCTTCGCCATACACGACCTCGACGTCACGCTGGCTCGACTCGCGCGGGTTGGTGAGGATGCACGGGTCGTGCATCGCATGCTGGGACAGGAACGGAATATCCGCCACGCGCACGCCATGCAAACCGAGGGTTTCATGGAAGCCAATGGCGTGTTTCAGGGCAATCAGGTGTTCCACCAGGCGCCCACAGATCTGCCGATGGTTCAGGCCCCGGCAGTCGATGCCGAAGGTCTCGGCAATCACCTTGAAGCGCTCCGGCGCCGAGTTGTAGTTGAACGCCACCACATGCTCGACCAGCACCGCGTTGCACAGGCCATGGGGCAGGTCGAGAAAGCCGCCGAGGCTATGGGACATGGCATGCACCGCGCCAAGGATCGCATTGGAAAACGCCAGGCCGGCCTGCATGCTGCCGAGCATGATCTTTTCGCGCAGGGCAATGTCCGTGGGGTTGGCGATCATCTGCACCAGGTTGCCGTTGATCAACCGCATGGCCTCCAGGGCATGGGGGTCGGTGAGCGGGCCATGACCGGTGGAAACGAACGCCTCGATGGCATGCACCAAGGCGTCGATGCCGGTGCAGGCGGACAGGAACGGGTCCATGCTGGCGGTGGTTTCCGGGTCGATCAGCGATACATCCGGCACCACCGCCTTGCTGACGATGGAGAACTTCATGCGTTCCTGCTGGTTGGAAATGATCACGAACTGCGACACATCCGCCGAGGTCCCGGCGGTGGTAGGGATCAGGATCAGCGGTGGGCTGGGCACGCGGATGGTGTCCACGCCTTCGAAGTCCAGAATGCTGCGCCCGTGGGCCACCACGATGCCGATGGCCTTGCCGCAGTCCATGGGGCTGCCGCCGCCGATGGCGACGATCACGTCGCAATGGTTTTCCCGGTACACCTCGGCGCCGAGCATCACCTCCTCCACGCGCGGGTTGGGCGATACGGCGCTGTACAGGCAGTAGTCGATGCCGATGGCCTGCAGGCTGGCTTCCACATCGGCGACCCAGCCGGCGGCGATCACACCGGGGTCGCTGACCACCAGCACCTTGCGCGCACCGAAGGTTTTGGCGTAGTTGCCAACGTTATGCCGGCAACCGGCACCGAAGATGATTTCAGGCGAGACGAATTTACGCAGGAGGCTCAGGTTTGGGCTCATTGGAAAGCCTGTTCTTATTATTTTTGGAAGATGCGCTCCACACTAACCGATCCGCAGGCGTTTGCAATCAGACCAAAGGGTCATTCCCATAGCGCACCGGCCAGCACTGAGCTGGCCG
The DNA here is from genome assembly GCF_013285305.1 of Pseudomonas rhodesiae. Classification (NCBI taxonomy): domain Bacteria; kingdom Pseudomonadati; phylum Pseudomonadota; class Gammaproteobacteria; order Pseudomonadales; family Pseudomonadaceae; genus Pseudomonas; species Pseudomonas rhodesiae. The sequence continues at coordinate 3,866,017 of NZ_CP054205.1, forward strand.
GCTGTTGAATCAACGGCTGGCGAAGTACATGGTCACTTCAAAGCCGATACGCAGGTCGGTGAAGGCGGGTTTGGTCCACATGGGAGAGTCCTCTTGTTGTGCCGGAAGATTCCGGTAAAGGCATTAATACATGGGGGGTTGGGGGGGCGAATGCTACTTTCGACGTAAATGCCGCACTGCATTAGTCGCGAATGTACAGGAAACAAAACTGTGGGAGGGGGCTTGCCCCCAATGGCTGTGGGTCAGTCAACATTTATGCCACTGACCCACCGCTATCGGGGGCAAGCCCCCTCCCACACTTGATCGCATTGCAATTAGAGGATCAGAAGAACCCCAACGGGTTGATGTCGTAGCTCACCAGCAGGTTCTTGGTCTGCTGGTAGTGGTCCAGCATCATCTTATGGTTCTCACGCCCCACACCTTGCAGCCGCCGTTGCCGCGAATGTACAGGGAACAAAACTGTGGGAGGGGGCTTGCCCCCGATGGGGGTGTGTCAGTCACAGCTGTTTAAGCTGACACTCCCTCATCGAGGGCAAGCCCCCTCCCACACTGGGTCGCATTGCAATTGGAGGATCAGAAGAAGCCCAACGGGTTGATGTCGTAGCTCACCAGCAGGTTCTTGGTCTGCTGATAGTGGTCCAGCATCATCTTGTGGTTCTCACGCCCCACACCTTGCAGCCGCCGTTGCCGCGAATGTACAGGGAACAAAACTGTGGGAGGGGGCTTGCCCCCGATAGCGGCGTGTCAGTCACAGCTGTTTAAGCTGACAATCCCTCATCGGGGGCAAGCCCCCTCCCACATTGGGTCGCATTGCAATTGGAGGATCAGAAGAACCCCAACGGGTTGATGTCGTAGCTCACCAGCAGGTTCTTGGTCTGCTGGTAGTGGTCCAGCATCATCTTGTGGTTCTCACGCCCCACACTTTGCAGCCGCCGTAGCCGCGAATGTACAGGGAACAAAACTGTGGGAGGGGGCTTGCCCCCGATGGTGGCGTGTCAGTCACAGCTGTTTAAGCTGACACTACCTCATCGGGGGCAAGCCCTCTCCCACACTGGGTCGCATTGCAATTGGAGGATCAGAAGAAGCCCAACGGGTTGATGTCGTAGCTCACCAGCAGGTTCTTGGTCTGCTGATAGTGGTCCAGCATCATCTTGTGGTTCTCGCGCCCCACACCCGACTTTTTGTAGCCGCCGAACGCCGCATGCGCCGGGTACAGGTGATAACAGTTGGTCCACACACGCCCGGCCTTGATCGCCCGGCCCATGCGGTAGGCGCGGTTGATGTCGCGGGTCCACAGGCCGGCGCCGAGGCCGAATTCGCTGTCGTTAGCGATGGCCAGGGCTTCGGCTTCGTCCTTGAAGGTGGTGATGCCCACCACCGGGCCGAAGATTTCCTCCTGGAACACGCGCATCTTGTTGTGGCCCTTGAGCAGGGTCGGCTGGATGTAATAGCCGCTGGACAGGTCGCCGTTCAAGTGTTCGGCCGCGCCGCCGGTGAGCAGCTCGGCGCCCTCCTCCTGGGCGATCTTGAGGTAGGACAGGATCTTGTCGTATTGCTGCTCGGACGCCTGGGCGCCGACCATGGTTTCGGTGTCGAGCGGGTTACCGCGCTTGATCTTGACGATCTTCTTCATCACCTCGGCCATGAACGGCTCGTAGATCGACTCCTGCACCAGCGCCCGCGACGGGCAGGTGCACACTTCGCCCTGGTTGAAAAACGCCAGCACCAGGCCCTCGGCGGCTTTCTCGATAAACTGCGGCTCGGCACGCATGATGTCTTCAAAGAAGATGTTCGGCGACTTGCCGCCCAGCTCCACGGTGGACGGGATGATGTTTTCGGCGGCCGCATGCATGATGTGCGCGCCAATCGGCGTGGAGCCGGTAAAGGCGATCTTGGCGATGCGTTTGCTGGTGGCCAGGGCCTCCCCGGCTTCGCGTCCAAAGCCCTGCACAATATTGAGCACGCCCGGCGGCAGCAGGTCATTGATCAGTTCGGCGAACACCATGATCGACAGCGGCGTCTGCTCGGCCGGCTTGAGCACGATGCAGTTCCCGGCGGCCAGGGCCGGGGCGAGTTTCCACGCGGCCATCAGCAGCGGGAAGTTCCACGGAATGATCTGCCCGACCACACCCAACGGTTCGTGGAAGTGGTAAGCGGCGGTGTGTTCGTTGATCTCGGCGGCGCCGCCTTCCTGGGCGCGGATGCAGCCGGCGAAATAACGGAAATGGTCGGCGGCCAGGGGCACGTCGGCGTTGAGGGTTTCACGAACGGCCTTGCCGTTATCCCAGGTTTCGGCCACGGCCAGCACTTCGAGGTTTTGTTCGATGCGGTCGGCGATTTTCAGTAGCACCAGGGCGCGGTCCTGGGCCGAGGTTTTGCCCCAGGCATCGGCGGCGGCGTGGGCGGCATCCAGGGCTTTATCGATGTCGGCGGCGCTGGAGCGCGGGAATTCAGCAATCGCTTGGCCGGTAACCGGCGAGGTGTTGGTGAAGTACTCGCCGCTGATCGGTGCGACGAACTCGCCGCCGATGTAATTACCATAACGCTGCTTGAAGCTGACGATAGCGCCAGGGGTGCCAGGTTGTGCGTAGATCATAGTAAAGCCTCTGTCTGGGTCCGGGCCTGTCGGTCAACAGGCGATCACCCGATAGTAAGGTGCCCCCACCGCCGGGCGAATGCGCCGTTGGCAGGAGGGCACTGCTCATTTGGTCGTAGAACTAGTGTTTGGCCACCAGGTCCTTGGGCAACTTAAAGGTCCAGAGCATGCCGCCCTGGTTGAAGTCCTTGATGCGCTTGGCCACTTCACCGCCCCACAGCGGCACCGCGCCGCCCCACCCGGAGACCACCGAGACATACTGCTCGCCGTCCATGTCCCAGGTAATCGGCGAGCCGAGCACGCCGGAGCCGGTCTGGAATTCCCAGACTTTCTCGCCGGTCTTGGCGTTGAAGGCCTGCAGGAAACCTTCCGGCGTGCCGGTGAACACCAGGTTGCCTTTGGTGGTCAGTACCCCGCCCCACAACGGCGCGTAGTTTTTGTGGCGCCAGACTTCCTTGCCGCTGACCGGGTCGATGGCGCGCAGCACGCCGATGTAGTCTTCGTTCAACGGTTTGATGGTGAACCCGGCGCCGAGGAACGCCGCGCCTTTCTTATAGGCGATGCCTTCGTTCCACATGTCCATGCCCCACTCGTTGGATGGCACATAGAACAGCCCGGTGTCGCGGTTGTAGGCCATGGGCATCCAGTTTTTCGCGCCGAGGAAGGCCGGCGCAACGAACACCGACGTGCCCTTGGCTTCACTGCCCGGCGCGCCGGGGCGGCTGGCTTCGTTGTAGATCGGCCGGCCGCTCTTATCCAGGCCGGTGGCCCAGGTGATCTTGTCGACAAACGGGAAGCCGCGGATGAACTTGCCGTTGGTGCGGTCCAGTACATAGAAGAAACCGTTGCGGTCGGCCGTGGCCGCGGCTTTGATTTCCTTGCCGCCCTCGGTGTAGTTGAACGACACCAGTTCGTTCACGCCGTCATAGTCCCAACCGTCGTGAGGCGTGCTCTGAAAGTGCCATTTGATGGTGCCGTCGTCCGGGTTGAGTGCCAGGCGCGAGGACGAGTAAAGGTTGTCGCCGGGGCGCAGGTGCGAGTTCCACGGTGCCGGGTTACCGGTGCCGAACAGCAGCAGGTTGGTTTCTGGGTCGTAGTAGCCGCCCAGCCACGGCGCCGCGCCGCCGGTTTTCCACAGGTCCCCCGGCCAGGTTTTACCCGCTTCGCCGCCGGAGATGCCGTTTTCCACGGCCTTGCCGTCCTTGTACACATAGCCCATATGGCCTTCGACCGTCGGGCGGGTCCACAGCAGGTCGCCGTTTTTCGGGTCGTAGGCTTCGATCTTGCCCACCACGCCGAATTCGCCGCCGGCCACGCCGGTGATCAGCTTGCCATTGATCACCAGCGGCGCGGCGCTGATGGAGTAGCCTTCCTTGTGGTCGGCCACGCGCTTGCTCCACACCACCTTGCCGGTGTCTTTATTCAGAGCCACCAGTTTGGCGTCCAGGGTGCCGAAGAACACCAGGTCGCCGTACAGCGCCACTCCACGGTTGATCACATCGCAGCAGGGGCGGATGTCATCCGGCAGACGCGCATCGTACTGCCAGAGTTTCTTGCCGGTGCGCGCATCCACCGCGAACACCCGCGAATAGGAACCGGTGAGGTACATCACCCCATCCTTGACCATCGGCTGCGCCTGCTGCCCGCGCTGTTTCTCGCCGCCGAAGGAGAACGCCCAGACCGGGCGCAGGTCCTTGACGTTGTCCACATTCAGAGTGTCCAGCGGGCTGTAGCGCTGGCCTTGCACACCCAGACCGTTGGTGACGATCTGCCCGGGGTTTTTCGGGTCCTGGAGAATGTCCTGATCGCTCACGGCGGCCACGGCTTGGCCGGATAACAGGATGGCACCGAGCAACACACTCAAGGCGAAGGGTTGGCGACGTGCGGGTTGGGTCATGACGGCTACCTCTGCGGTTTTTTGTTATACCCGGGAAATTTTCCCGGTCTGGTGCCGATTCTTGGGCGCAGGGGCGTTCGTCACAATTGACCGCAGTATCGAGATTGCTAGTTCCTTAGTAGCGGGTATCCAGCCGTTGCATCTGCGCGCGCTCGTAGCGCGGGTACAGGTGGCTGACGCTGCGGGTCAGTTCGTAGCGGCTCAGGTTGATCGCGGCAAAGCGTTCGGGGATGGGGCTGCGGATCAGCTCGGCCATGTCGCTGCCGTTGGCGGCGCCGTCGCGTAGCAGTTGGTCGAGCCAGCCCAGGTAATCGCGCATCTGGGCGAACGGCTGCGCATCGGCGGCCACCGGGCCGTGGCCGGGCACGATCAGGGTCCAGGGCAAGGCTTGCAGGGTGTCGAGGTCGGCCTGCCACGCCGCCAGCCCCGGGCTATGCGGCGTGGTCAGGGCGCGCTGGTAGAACACCAAGTCGCCGGTGAACAGCACCCCGGTGCGCTGGTCGAGAATGGCCAGATCGGCGCCGGTATGCCCGGTCAGCGCCAGCAAGCGCAGGTCATGCTGGCCCACGCTCAATACACCGGGTTGCAGCGCCTGGGTCGGCAATACCACTTCGGTGCCGCGCATCCAGTCGCCGACCATGCGGTAGAGGTTTTCCGCCAGGCTGTCGCCCTGCTCGTGCAGCAAGCGCGTGGTGTCGGCCAGGGCGCCGATGGGCACGTCCTTGAACGCTTGGTTGCCCAGGGCGTGGTCAGGGTGATGGTGCGTGATCAGTACCTGGATCACCGGCTTGGGGGTGACTTGGGCGATGGCTTGGCGCAGCGCTTCGCCGTAGCGCCGCGACGGCCCGGTCTCGATCACCACCACGCCGGCCTCGGTGACGATAAAAGCGGTGTTGACGATATTGCCGCCATTGGCCTTGGCAAAGTTGTCGGTGCTGCCTTCGAGCAGCCAGGTGTCGGCGGCGATCAGCCGAGGCTTGAGGGCGTAGTCCAGGTCCGCCAGGGCGGGCAGGCTCAGGCCCAGGCATAACAAGAGAATCCAGCGCATGCCGCGCTCCTTCTGGTCAGGGGATGGCCGCGTCGAACTCATTGCCGCTGTTGTCGCGCAGCACCAGGCGAGTAGGCCCCGGTGCTTCGATGTCGAAGGCCAGGTTGGGGTTCTCGCTGACCGCCGGGAACAATTCCAGCTCGGCCAGCACCTGATCGTCCTGGCCACGCAATTGCCCATGGTTGATAAAAAACTCAGGGATACCGCTGACCAGGCCGTTGTCCATCGGGTGCGCCACTTGCACGCGCACGCGGCTGAATTCGCCACGGGGGTAGCGCCCGCCGAGCACTTCGCCCAGATGCTCTTCCCAGCCCGGCTGGCTGCGCACCACACTGGGCGCGGTGCAGCCGCCGCCGGCCGCGTCGATCAGCGCCGACCCCACATGCCATATGCCGTCATCGGTAAGGACCGCGGCGCGCAACGGCGTGGCTTGCTCGATGCGGATGCGCAGCGCCAGCCACGGCAGCACCCCTTCCTTGGGCTGGAAATCGACGATTTTCGGCAGCGGGTTCAGCTCGGCCCAGGCCAGGATCCTCACCACATGCCCCTTGAACGCCCGCGCGTCGATTTCCAGCGGCACCTGGCGCGCATCCTCGGCGAACGGCGGCGCCAGCAGCTTGACCCGCGCGTCGAACACGAACGGCGCGTCGGCCAGCAGCTGCTTGTGGTAGAAGGCCCACATCACCGAGGGCACCGGGTCGACCTCCACGGCATGGGCGGCCAGTGGCAGCCAGCAGGCCAGGATGCAGCTCAGTCGCCAGTTCATCGCCTGCTCCTATTGGTACATGTCGGGCACTTCGTAGCGTAGGCCGTAGTGGCGGTAGATCGCCTGCAAACGGCCGTCGCGGATCAGACCTTCAAGGGCTTCTTCCACCGCATAGGCCAACTGGCGATTGCTTTCGTGCACCGCCATGCCGATCTCCCAGCGTTGCCGCCCCATGTTCGGGTAGGCGTTTTCCGCCAACGCCAGTTGCGGGTCATGGGCCTGCTGCACCTGCCAGTCGATTTCCCCGCGCATGGCCATGACCGCATCGACCTTGCCGGCGCGCATCGCCGCAAACGCCTGGGTCACACTGGGGTAATGCTGGGTGCTGGCCGCGAGTTGGCCGTTGAACACCGAGGTCAGGTAAAACGATGGCACGCTGTCGACTTCCACACCGATGGGGTGCTGCTGGAACACCGCCACGCTGGCGACCTTATCCAGGCGCCGGCGGTCGTAGGCCACCTGCCATTGTTCATTCTGGTACGGGCCGAACATCACCACCTGGCCGTTTTCCAGCTCGCCTTGATCGTTGCGCCGTTGTGCGTAGTCGTGGTCGTAGGGCGCGCGCAGCATCAGGTCGGCCAGCTGATGGTGATGCAAGGGGCTGCCGCGCCAGATGTAGTCGCGCAGGTCGTCGTCGAGCTTTTCGCCGGCCGGCGCCCAGATCAACTTGAGCCGCACACCGAGCGCCTCGGCCAGGGCCTGGGCCAGTTCCACATCGACGCCTCGGGGGGTGGCGCCGTCCTCGAAACTGTAGGGAGCAAAGTCCTTGTACACCGCCACTTTGATTTCGCCGGCGGCGATCATCTGGTCATAGCTGCGCACCTGCGCCTGCGCCGTGTGGCAGCACAGCAAGGCCAGGCCCAGCACCACGGCAAACAGGCGCATGGCATCACTCCTCGACGTGCACGCTGTCCAGGTAGGTGCGCACCGCCCACAAGGCTTCCTGGCTCAGGTAGTCGGCCATCTTCGGCATGTATACCCGGCCGTCGCGCACCGCGCCATGGCGTACGCGCTCGACAAACCATTCATCACCGGCCTCTCCCACATCCAGCATGCGCAGGTCCGGGGCGATGCCGCCGGATTTGGCTTCCAGGCCGTGGCAGGCGGCGCAGTTCTGGTTGAAGGCGGACGAGCCGATTTCCACGGCTTTGTCATGTTCGGGCGAATTGCGATAGGGGTTGACCGCCGCCCAGCCGTCCTCGTTGACCGGCACGCCGGCATCTTTGATGGAGGTCAGGCCTTTGGTTTCCACCGCTTGCGGGACCACGTTGCCATGGGCCCAGGCGGCCCCGGCACCAAGCACACCGACCAGCAGACCGGCGACGAGCAAGGCATTGTGTGTTGTTGTCATTGTTTTTGCCCTCAGGATTGCACGCAACACCTCATTGCAGAGGCTCTGGCAACCATCTTAGAAACCCCGGAGCGCGGGCCGTATGCTGCTTTGGTGGTCGCGCCCTCCTCCCTTGGTAGTAGGGCTTGTGGGGCACGCCTAAAACAGCGGCGGCGCGGGAAATCTTCCCGGCCACGGCGGGCGTTTTTCCGTATCCGGCCAGCGCCGCGCACCGCACCCTGTGCAGGTCAAAACCGACACTGGGAACTGCAACCATGACAATAAGATCGCTACCCGTCCGTTCACCCTTGAGCCTTGCCGTGCAGGCCCTGCTGCTGGCCGGCAGCCTGGGCCTGGGCACCGCCGCCCTTGCCGCGGAACCGCCACGCCAGACCCGCGCGGTCACCTGGGAAGACATCGCCAATGACCACCTGAGCACCCAGGACGTGCTGCAATACGGCATGGGCACCAACGCCCAGCGCTGGAGCCCGTTGGCCAAAGTCAATGACAAGAACGTGTTCAAACTCACCCCGGCCTGGTCCTATTCGTTCGGCGACGAAAAACAACGCGGCCAGGAATCCCAGGCCATCGTCAGCGACGGCGTGGTCTACGTCACCGGCTCCTATTCCCGTGTGTTCGCCCTCGACGCCAAGACCGGCAAACGCCTGTGGACCTACAACCACCGCCTGCCCGACAACATTCGCCCGTGCTGCGATGTGGTCAACCGCGGCGCGGCGATCTTCGGCGACAAAATCTACTTCGGCACCCTCGACGCACGGCTGATCGCCCTCGACAAAACCACGGGCAAAGTGGTGTGGAACAAGAAATTCGGCGACCACGCCGCCGGCTACACCCTCACCGGCGCACCGGTGCTGATCAAGGACAAGGTCAGCGGCAAGGTGCTGCTGATCCACGGCAGTTCCGGCGATGAATTCGGCGTGGTCGGCCAGTTGTATGCGCGTGACCCGGACACCGGCGAAGAGGTGTGGATGCGCCCCTTCGTCGAAGGCCATATGGGCCGTCTCAACGGCAAGGACAGCACGCCGACCGGCGACGTGAAGGCGCCGTCATGGCCGAATGACCCAAGTACACCCACCGGCAAAGTCGAGGCCTGGAGCCACGGCGGCGGCGCACCTTGGCAAAGCGCGAGTTTCGATGCCGAAACCAACACGATCATCGTCGGCGCCGGCAACCCCGGCCCGTGGAATACCTGGGCGCGCACCGCCAAGGACGGCAACCCCCACGACTTCGACAGCCTCTATACGTCCGGGCAGGTCGGCGTCGACCCCAGCACCGGCGAGGTGAAATGGTTCTACCAGCACACCCCCAACGATGCCTGGGATTTTTCCGGCAACAACGAGTTGGTGCTGTTCGACTACAAAACCCAGGACGGCAAAACCGTCAAGGCCACCGGCCACGCCGACCGCAACGGGTTTTTCTACGTGGTCGACCGCAGCAACGGCAAGTTGCAGAACGCCTTCCCCTTCGTCGACAACATCACTTGGGCCAGCCATATCGACCTGAAGACCGGGCGCCCGGTGGAGAACCCAGGCCAGCGCCCAGCCAAGCCACTGCCGGGGGAAACCAAGGGCAAAGCGGTGGAAGTCTCGCCACCGTTCCTGGGCGGCAAAAACTGGAACCCCATGGCTTACAGCCAGGACACCGGCCTGTTCTACATCCCCGGCAACCAGTGGAAAGAGGATTACTGGACCGAAGAGGTCAACTACAAAAAAGGCTCGGCGTACCTGGGCATGGGGTTCCGCATCAAGCGTATGTATGACGACCACGTCGGCACCCTGCGCGCGATGAACCCCACCACCGGCAAAGTGGTGTGGGAGCACAAGGAAGCTCTGCCGCTGTGGGCCGGCGTGCTGGCGACCAAAGGCAACCTGGTCTTCACCGGCACCGGCGACGGTTTCTTCAAAGCCTTCGACGCCAAAACCGGAGAGGAGCTGTGGAAGTTCCAGACCGGCAGCGGCATCGTCTCGCCGCCGATTACCTGGGAACAGGATGGCGAGCAGTACATCGGCGTTACCGTCGGCTACGGCGGCGCGGTGCCGTTGTGGGGTGGCGACATGGCCGAGTTGACCAAACCGGTAGCTCAGGGTGGGTCGTTCTGGGTGTTCAAGATCCCGAGTTGGGATAACAAGACCGCGCAAAAATAACCCCCCGGCGAGAATACCGGGCCACCTTTTGCGGCAAGCGGCTCCCCAGTGGGAAGCAGGCTTGCCCTGCGCTCGGCTACGCAGCAGTCGTAGACCTGAGCGCAGGGAGGTGCTGGAGGAATGCCAGGGCCGCTGCGCAGCCCAGCGCGGGCGGTGCGACGATTCGACAAGCCCGCTCATCACAACAAGCTCGCTCACCACAGGATCCCCAGAGGTCGCACGATGAACTACCTGCCCTTGTTACTCCTGCTCTGCCTGCCCCTGGCGCACGCCGACGATGGCGACGACACCCCGCTCGTTATCAATGGCTGCACCATCGCCGAACACAGCCAATGCCCCGACGCCAACCTCAAGGGTGCCAACCTGCGCAACCAGAACCTGAGCAAAATGAACCTGGCCGGCGCCGACCTGCGCGAGGCGGATTTGCGCCATGCCAACCTCGACCTGGCCAACCTGGAAAAAGCCCAATTGCAGGGCGCCAACCTGACCCGCGCCAGCCTGCAACAAAGCAACCTGCGCCTGGCCGACTTTACCGGCGCCACGTTGATGGCCGTGCAAGGCTGGGGGCTGTTCGCCCAGGGCGCGCAGTTCGAAAACGCCAACCTCAGTGCGGCCTACCTGCAATTTGCGCGGCTTTCAGGGGCGAAGATGCACAAGGTCAACCTGCGCGCGGCCGACTTGGAAATGACCTGGCTGAGCAAGGCCGACCTGCAAAGTGCCGACCTCAGCGATGCGAATTTGCAGGAAGCCAAGTTCGGTGAGAGCAACCTGGAACAGGCCACCCTCACCGGCAGTCGCCAGCACTACGCGAACTTCCAGGACGCGAATATGGAAGGTTGTACGGATTGCCCCACCAGTTGGGATCGCTAGAACACTACTGAACCTGAGAAAAGTGAGCAGGCTTGGCCTGCTCATCAGGGCGTATCAGTCGTTGCCTCTGCACGCGCCCGCTTATCCAGCCACTCGCACTACTCCCATATCGATCCCCAGATGCACCAGCTCGGCATGGGAACTGACCTGCAATTTGCTCTTGAGCAAGGTCAGGTGGTTGGACACGGTCTTGCTGCTGATACTCAGTTGTTCGGCGATCTGGCGCATCGGCGTGCCCTTGGCCAGCATCAGGAAAATCTCCAGTTCACGCGGCGTCATACCCTGCCAACGTTGATCGCCGGGGGTGTAGGCCAGTTCGGTGGCCAGGGCCTGTTCGATATAAGCGTGACCGTCGAGGATGCGCCGCACCGCTTCGATCAACACCTCGGGGGCCGAGCTTTTGGTCAGGTAGCCCGAAGCGCCCGCGTCCAGGGCCTGGCGCACCAGGGGCAGTTCATCGTGCATGCTGAAAAACAACACACGCAGCTGCGGCAGGCGCTGGCGCAGGCGGCGCAGGGTTTCCAGGCCGCTGATGCCGGGCAGCCCGACATCCATGATCACCAGGTTCGGCACGGCCTCCTGCACGCGTACCAGTGCGTCTTCGCCACTGGCGGCTTCACGCACGTCAATGGCGGGCAACACGGCACGTAACAGGCTGGCGTAGCCCTGGCGCACCACGGCATGGTCGTCCACCAAGAGAATATTCATGACACCTCCAACGGCATGTTCAGCGCCAGCGCCCAACCGGCGCCGGGATGGCTAAGGACGCTCAGTTCGCCGCCCAGGCAGCGCGCGCGTTCGCCCATCGAGTACAAGCCCACACCCGGACGCTGCGGCGGCTGGGCACCGCGCCCGTTATCCCGTACCCACAGGCGCAAACGCGCACCGCGACACTGCAGGCGCACCCGCACCTGGCTGGCCTCGGCGTGCCGCAGCACATTGGTCAGGGCCTCTTGCAGCAGGCGATACAGATGGGTCTTGCTGGTGCTCGACAGCGCCGGTAAGTCGGGGCTGACTCGCAGCTGGCATTCGATGCCATGGCGGGTTTGCCACTGGCTTACCAGCATTGCAAATGCCTCGCCCAGCGGCAGGTGTTGCAGGGCCACCGGATACAGGTCGTGGACCAGCGCGCGAAAGCCTTGCTGAAGGTGTTCACAGTGATCCTCCAACTTCGCCACCGTGCGCGCCACCAAGGCCGGTTGGTCGCTGACCAGCCGTAGCAGGCAGGCCTGGGCACGAATACCGGCCAGGTATTGGCCGAGGTCGTCGTGCAGGGTCTGGGCCAGCTGGGTGCGCTCCTGTTCCTGTACCGCCAGCAAGGTGTGGGTGAGTTGGGTGTTGTCGCGTCGGGCCTGCTCCAGGGCGTCGGTCATGCGGTTGAAGTGCAGCGCCAGTTGCCGCGCCTCCGGCGAACCCTGGGTGCGCAGGCGCACGTTGAGCTGGCCGGCGCACACCTGTTGCAGGGCGCGCAGCAAGGCGTCCAGCACACCCATGCCGCGGCGCACGGCCCAGCGGATCGTCAACAGGCTCACCAGCAGCGCCAGCCCGCACAGGCTGAGCAACTGCTGTACGGAGTCCCAGACTTCATCGATCTCATCCCGTGGGTCGACGGCAATGGACACGCGCCGGCCATCGGCTAAGTCCAGCACCCGCGCGGTGTGCTGTGCGGGAGTCAAGACCCAGCGCCCGAGCCAGGCATCCAGCCCGGTTTGCTCGGGCGCAGGTGGGGTTTGGCCGGCGGCCAGCCAGTAGACGCGCACATGGCGCAGGCTGGCAGTCAGCTGTGGTTGCAGGCTGGCGGGGTCGCGCTCGGCGGTATCGCCCAGGTAGGCCACCACCGCCGCGGCCGATTGCAATTCGCGCTCCACGTCCGCCAAGGCTTGGTGCAGCAGTAGTGCCATACACGCGCCGGTCACCAAGGTGAAGAAGCCGCACACCCACAGGTTGATGCGCCACAGGGCCGACAGCCCAGGCCGGGCGGTGAAGACGCGCATGCTCGTGTCACTCCTGTGAATGAGGCTAGGGTGACCCATGCTAAGACCGCCGCGCGCCGGCGCGGCTACTACCTTGGTACTGCCTCAGCGCTACTTTCTGCATATTTGCAGCGGGCACGGGGCTTCCTATGCTGGCGCTACCTGTCATGGAGTGCCTTATGCGCCAGTTCGCCCCTTACGCCGTGATCTGCCTGCTGGCAATTGCCTGGGCTAGCCACGGCCAGGCCGCCGAAGCGCCCTTGCAGGTGCAGATCGGCTACCTGGGCTATCGGCCCGACCCGGGGCCACTGCTCTCCAATGTAATCCCCGAGCCCGCCGATGCCGGTCAACGCGGTGCCGAGCTGGCGATCATCGACAGCAACAGCACCGGCGCATTTCTCAACCAGCGCTACAGCCTGACCAGCGCCAGCGTGGACAGCCCCGAAGCGCTGCTCGCCGCGGCCCAAGCCCAACACGCCCAGGGCCTGCGCCTGTTCGTGGTGAATGCCCCCGCCGCCAGCCTGCGCCAGCTCAGTGCCGCCCTGCCCGACAGCCTGCTGTTCAACGCCGGCAGCGCCGATGACCGCTTGCGCAGCACCGAGTGCCTGGCCAATGTGCTGCATACCCTGCCCAGCCGCGCCATGCTCGCCGATGCCCTGGCGCAGTTTCTGGTGCTGCGCAAATGGCAGAAGGCGTTGCTGATTGTTGGCCCCACCGAAGACGACCAAGCCTACGCCGCTGCCCTGCGCCGCGCCGCCAAACGCTTCGGCGTGCAGCTGGTCGCGGAAAAAGCCTGGCGCTTCGATAACGACCAACGCCGCAGCGCCCAAGCCGATATGCCGCTGTTCACCCAAACCGCCGAATACGACGTGGTGCTGGTGGCCGACGAGCGCGGTGACTTCGGTGAATACGTGCCCTATCAAACCTGGTATCCGCGCCCGGTCGCCGGCACCCAGGGCCTCACGCCCACCGGCTGGCACAAAACCGTGGAAACCTACGGCGCCGCCCAATTGCAAAAGCGCTTCGAAGCCCTGGCCGGACGCTGGATGAACGACCGCGATTTCGCTGCCTGGATGGCCGTGCGCAGCGTTGCCAGCGCGGTGAATAAACTACACCAGGTCGACCCCCAGGCAATCCGGCAACTGGAGCTGAGCGAGCAGTTGCCCCTGGATGGTTTCAAGGGCCGCAAGCTCAGTTACCGCGCCTGGAACGGCCAGTTGCGCCAACCGATTCCCATCGTGCAGCCGCGCGCCCTGGTCAGCACTTCGCCCCAAGAGGGCTTCCTGCACCCTACTAATGAAATGGACAGCCTGGGTTACGACCAACCCGAGGTGACCTGCCGCTTTCCCTGATCGCCCACAATAATAAGGAACTCGCCATGCGCCGCACCCTGCTCTCATGCGCCCTGCTGCTTGCCGCCGGGCATGCCATGGCCAGCACCGCCTGGGTCTCCAACGAGAAAGACAACAGCCTGAGCCTGATCGACCTGAACACCCTGCAGGTCACCGACACCCTCAAAGTCGGCCAGCGCCCACGTGGCCTGCTGCTGTCCCATGACAATAAGCTGCTGTACATCTGCGCCAGCGACTCGGACCGCGTGCAGGTAATGGACGTGGCCACGCGCAAGATCATCAAGGAACTGCCCTCCGGCAAAGACCCCGAGCAGTTCGCCCTGCACCCCAATAACCGTTGGTTGTACGTATCCAATGAAGACGATGCGCTGGTCACGGTGATCGACACCGAGACCGCCAAGGTGCTCGGCCAGATCAGCGTCGGCGTGGAACCCGAAGGCATGGCGGTGAGCCCGGACGGCAAGTGGGCGGTCAACACCAGTGAAACCACGAACATGCTGCACTGGATCGACACCAGCACCCAGACCCTGGCCGACAGCACCCTGGTGGATCAACGCCCGCGCTTTGTCGAATTCAGCCACGACGGCGCGCAGCTGTGGGCCTCGGCGGAAATCGGCGGCACCGTGACCATTCTCGATGTGGCCAGCCGCAAGGTGCTCAAGACCTTGACGTTCGCCATCAAGGGCGTGCACCCGGACAAGGTGCAGCCGGTCGGCATCAAACTCAGCGCCGACGGCAAGTACGGATTTGTCGCCCTCGGCCCGGCCAACCATGTGGCGGTGATCGACGCCAAGACCTTCGAGGTGCTCGATTATCTGTTGGTGGGCCGCCGCGTATGGCAGCTGGCGTTCACCCCGGATCAAAAACAACTGCTGGCCACCAACGGCGTCAGCGGCGATGTGTCGGTGATCGATGTGGACAGCCTGAAGGTGATCAAGTCGATCAAAGTGGGGCGCTATCCGTGGGGCGTGGTGGTCACGCCATGAACGCCCTGACCGTGCAGGACCTGAGCTTCGCCTACGGCCCATGTCAGGCCCTGTGCGAGGTAGGTTTCAGCCTGGCGCCAGGGCGTTTTGCCGCGCTGCTGGGGCCTAACGGTGCCGGCAAATCTACCTTGATCGCGTTGCTCACGCGGCTGTATCACCTGCAACGCGGCGAGATCCACGTCGGCGGCCACTCCCTGCGCGACGCACCGCGGGCGGCCCTTAAACAGCTGGGGGTGGTGTTCCAGCAAAGCACCCTGGACCTGGACCTGAGCGTGGAACAGAACCTGCGCTATCACGCCGCGTTGCATGGCTTGTCACGCCGGCATACCGACCTGCGCGTCGAAGCTGAGTTGGCACGCCAGGGCCTCAGCGAGCGACGCCGTGAAAAGGTCCGCGCACTCAACGGCGGGCACCGGCGCCGCGTGGAAATCGCCCGCGCCCTGCTGCATGAGCCGCGCCTGCTGTTGCTGGACGAAGCCAGCGTCGGCCTCGACCCGGCCAGCCGCCTGGGGTTGAACCAGCATGTGCGCCAGCTGTGCCGGGAGCACGATCTGAGCGTGCTGTGGACCACGCACCTGCTCGATGAAGTGCACGCCGACGACGCGCTGATGATCCTGCATCAGGGCCGGTTGGTGGCCAGCGGGCAAGTCGACGCGCTGGTGCAGGAACATGACGGCGATCTGGGTCGTCTGTTCGCCGGCCTGACCCGCCCCACCGCAACGGGAGCGCCAGCATGAATGCGTATTGGCAGTGCCTGCGCGGCATCGTGCTGCGCGAATGGCTGCGGTTTGTGTTGCAGCGCACGCGGTTTCTCAGCGCCCTGGTGCGGCCGCTGTTGTGGCTGGTGGTGTTCGCCGCCGGTTTTCGCGCCGCGTTGGGCATCTCGGTGATCGAACCCTACGACACCTACATCCCTTACGAGGTGTACATCATTCCAGGGCTGGCCTGCATGATCCTGCTGTTCAACGGCATGCAAGGCTCGCTGGCGATGGTCTACGACCGGGAGATGGGCAGCATGCGCGTGTTGCTGACCAGCCCGCTGCCACGCACGTTTTTGCTGTGCAGCAAGTTGCTGGCCACGGCGTTGATTTCCCTGTTGCAGGTGTATGGGTTCCTGGCGATTGCCTGGGTCTACGGCGTGCAGCCGCCGGCCATGGGGCTGTTGCTGGCCTTGCCCGCATTGTTGCTGGTGGCGCTGATGCTCAGTGCGCTAGGGCTGTTGCTGTCCAATGGGATCCGTCAGTTGGAGAACTTCGCCGGGGTGATGAATTTCGTGATTTTCCCGCTGTTTTTCCTGTCGTCGGCGCTGTATCCGCTGTGGAAGATGCGCGATGCCAGCCAGTGGTTGTACTGGCTGTGCGCGGTCAACCCGTTCACCCACGCGGTGGAGCTGGTGCGCTTCGCCCTGTATGAGCGTCTGGCCGGCCTGGCCCTGGCGATCTGTCTGGGCCTGACCGTGCTGTTCACCCTGCTGGCAGTGCTGACCTTCAACCCGCAACACGCGGCGTTGCGCAAACCGGGCTGAGGCCGGCAAAACTACTACTTTGGTACTGGTTTTGCTGTCTATCGTCGCATTCCCAAGGGCGTGGGACTCACGTGTAATGGGCGCATAACGATAAGGATTGCCCCGCCATGCTGCCCGCCCGATTACCCCTGCTGGCCCTGCTGTGCCTGCTCACCGCCCAGGTCCAGGCCGACACGCCACTGTTTTCCGCCGACGGCTACCGCATCAGCCTGTACCGCAGCCCTACGCCCGAGCATGTGTCGGGAGCGGCCATCGTCGACACTCCCGCCCTGCAAGCCTTGCTCGGCCAGGCGCCCGCACCGGTGCTGATCGACGTTTACCGTCGCCAATGGCTGCAAGGCCGCTTTATCGAAGACCAACCCCACGCCAACCTGCCCGGCAGCCGTTGGCTGGCCAATACCGGCGACGGCGACCTCACGCCGGAATGGCAAGGTTATTTCGTGCGGCACCTGTACAAGTACACCGGCGGCGACCTGTCGCGCCCGTTGGTGTTCTATTGCCGCTCCGATTGCTGGCTGAGTTGGAACGCGGTAAAACGTGCCGCCAACCTGGGCTATACCTCTGTGTATTGGTACCGCGACGGCTTGGATGCATGGGAAGCGGCAAACCTGCCAGTGACGGCTGCGACACCCGAGCCTTTTCAATAACCACTACAAGAAGGTGAACGGCCATGTACAAAATCCTGATTGCCGACGATCACCCGCTGTTTCGCGAGGCGATCCATAACGTCATCAGCGACGGCTTCCCCGGCAGCGAAGTGATGGAAACCGCCGACCTGGACAGTGCCCTGGCCCTGACCCAGGAACACGACGACCTCGACCTGATCCTGCTCGATCTGAACATGCCGGGCATGCACGGGCTCAACGGCCTGATCAACCTGCGCAATGAGTCGCCAACCATCCCGGTGGTGATCGTTTCTGCCGAGCAGGACAAGCAGATCGTGCTGCAAGCCATCACCTATGGCGCGGTGGGGTTTATCACCAAGTCCTCGCCGCGCCTGCAAATGACCGAGGCGATCCAGCAGATTCTCAACGGCAATGTGTACCTGCCGCCGGACATCATCCGCACCCAGAAACCCGGCGCCCAGCGCCGCCTCAACGAAAACCCGGGCTTCGCCCCCGAACTGCTGCAAGCCCTGACCCGCAAACAATTGCTGGTGCTCGAACGCATGACCAAAGGCGAGTCGAACAAACAGATCGCCTACACATTGGAAATCGCCGAGACCACGGTGAAAGCCCATGTATCGGCCATCTTGCGCAAGCTCAATGTACACAACCGCGTACAGGCCATCCTCAGCGCCGGCGACATCGACTTCGGCTCCTACCTGCGCCGCTGAGCCTCCAGACAAACGCGGGGCAAAAGGTGGGAGGGGTCCCCTCCCACATCTTGATCTGTGTGAATCAGCACCGGCTATTCTCAATCTTGGCTCATGCCTGCGACGCTGATCCTCAGACAAACGAGGGGCAAAAGGTGGGAGGGGGCTTGCCCCCGATAGCGGTGGTTCATTCAATGCATGAGCTGGCTGACAGGCCGCCATCAGGGGCTTGCCCCCTCCTCCCCTTGCCCAGTAGATGGCTCATGGCAGTTTTCAGCTTCATCGGCCGTACCGGTTTGTGCATCAAGGTGTGCCCCTGTTCGCGGATCTGTTGCTTGAGTTCGTTGCTGTAGTTGGCGGTGATCATCAGCGCCGGTATCGGACGACCGCGGCGGGCGTTGATGCGGGCCACGGCGTCGACGCCGTTCTGGTCATTGTCCAGGTGGTAGTCGGCGATCAGCAGGTCGGCCTCGGCGTGGTAGTTGTCGACCTGGCCGGCCAGGTCCTGTTCCGATAAGGCGGTGACCACCTGGCAGCCCCAGCCTTCGAGCAGGGTGCGCATGCCGGCGCAGATCGCCGCGTCGTTATCCAGCACCCATACCCGGGCGCCCTGTAAACGCTCCAGCATCGGTTCGCTCATGCTCGGTGCGGGCAAGGTCTTGGGCGCGGTGGCGCTCAAGGGCACCTCCACGGCAAACATCGAGCCCTTGCCGGGTACGGATTTGACGCTGATGCGATGGCCCAGGATGCCGGCGATCTTTTCCACAATGGCCAGGCCCAACCCCAGCCCGCGATCCTGATCGCGACGCTGCACATCGCCGCGTTTGAACTCCTGGAAAATCTCCTCCAGGCGCTCCTCGGCGATGCCCATGCCACTGTCCCACACCTGGACCGACAAGCGCTGATGCTGGCGACGACAGCCCAATACCACACGGCCGCTATAGGTGTAGCGAATCGCATTGCTCAACAGGTTGCGCAGAATCCGCGCCAGCAGCTGGATATCGCTGTGCACCAACGCCGAACACCCGATGAAATGCAATTCCAGCCCTTCGCTGCGGGCCAGTTCGGTGTATTCGGCCGCCAGGTTGTCCAGCAGCTCGCTTAGGGCGAACGGCGCGATATCGGCCTTGATCACGCCGGCGTCCAGCTTGGAAATATCCACCAGGGTGCCCAGCAGGTTTTCTACGTCTTCAAGGGAGTTGCTCACATTGCGCACCAGGGTTTCATTGGCCTGGGGCTCGCGACGCTCCAGCAAGGCGCCGGTGAACAGACGCGCGGCGTTCAGCGGTTGCAGCAGGTCGTGGCTGACGGCGGCAAGGAACTTGGTCTTCGACAGGTTGGCCTGTTCGGCTTCGCGCTTGGCTTCGCGCAGACGGGTTTCCATGCGGCGGCGCTCATCGATTTCCTTGAGCAACTGGTCGTTGAGCGCGGTGAGTTCCGAGGTGCGCTGGGCGACACGCTGCTCCAGGTTCTGATAGGCCTGATGCAGGGCCTCGGCGGTGCGTCGACGCTCGGTGATGTCGCGGATCAGCACGAAAATCCCCACTACTTCGCCCGTGGCCAGGCGGTTAGGCACGTAGGAGCGCAGCATGTAGCGCTCCTGGTTGTTGATATTGGTTTCGGCGAATTCAAAGGTCACGCTCTCCCCCGCCAGAGCGCGCGCGACATACGCATCGAGACGCTGGCAGTGCTGCTCGCTGTGGACCTCGCGCAAGCTCTGGCCGAGCATCATGCCCGGAGGCCAGCAGTACCATTGTTCGTAGACTTTATTGGTGAACTCATACACCAGGTCGGCATTCAGGTAGCCGATCAGCGCGGGGACGTGGTCGGTGATCAGGCGAATCCAGCGTTCGCTTTCCTGGGCCTTTTGCGCGGCGGCCTGCTCACGGCGCAGGGTTTCGGCGCGCAGGCGGGCATTGATCAACAAGTGGTTGCTGGCGCGCAGTTCGGCCATTGCCTGGTTCAAGGCGTCGGTGCGCTCACGTACTTGCTCGGCCAACACCACCGAGTGCTGGAACGTGGTGTACGGGTCATTGCCCTGGGACACACCGGACTCGATGCGTTCGATCAGCGCCGCGTTGATCCGCGCCAGCTTGTGGTTGTCCACCCGCAGGCGCGCCAGTTCGGCCAGCAGTTCAGTGCGGCCCAGGCGCGCGTCCTCGGGCAATGGCGACCCCGGTAAAGGTCTGGTTGATGTGCATGCCATTGAACTGTTCTCCGTAGGTGTTGAAGCCCAGCACGCGTTGGTCCTGCAGGAAACCGCCGATCTGTTCCAGGGTGTCGGCGTCTTCCAGCTCCAGGCGCCGCAGGAAACAGTCGCAGCCGATGGTCAGCAATAGGTCGCCGAGGCGCGTGTGCAGGCCGTCGAACAGGTTTTGCAGGTTTGGCAGGATCGGCCCGGGTTCCATCACGGTGAGCACGATGCCGTTTTCCACCGCGCAGTAGAAACTCAGGCTGAGATCGTCATGCACTTGCTGGATCGCGCGCACGTAATACTGGTCGTGGATGCGCACTGCCAGCGGGTGGGCAGCGAAGATGCGGTGATCGAGGTCGGCCACCGCCACGCCGATATGCCGCGCGTATTCTTCAGCGGCAGGTTCGGCATTGAGTTCGAATACCCGGCGGGACGGGCTGTCGGCCGCGGTCACCACCAGTTTTTCCGCACGCGGCAGGATGTGGTGAGTGGTGAACACTTCAAAATCCAGCCAGGTGTTGACCAACACCACCACCGCCGCGCCGCTGTGAAACGCACCGTTGAAATACACATGGGTGTGGGTCAGGAAGTTGTCGTCACCGGCCGAGCCGCCGAAGTGCGGGATATCCCCCAGGGCCGCGCTGAGGGCAGCGAGCACCATTTCTTCGCGGCTGGACAGGCCATCGAGCAAGGTCAGGGCAAAGGTGTTGCCTTTGATCGGCGCCAGGGTGTTGCTGCGGCAACCGCCCACCAGGCGTTCGACCATGTGCTGGGCATCGATCAGGCTGAAGTGCTCGACCTGGTCGATCAGTTCAGTGGCAATGGAAAAGTGCGCATGGTTAAAGCCCATCGCGGTCACGCAATTGCGCCCGTAGCCCTGGGGCGTGATCTCGCCGGCGCTGGTGCAGCCGACCACGCGCACGCTGCCGAAGCAGTGCTGCAAGGCATTGCCCAGGGCCTGCAAATCGTAGGAGGCCGAGCAGAAAAACAGCACGAAACCCAGGTACGGATGCAGCAGCTGTCGCGCCAACTCTTCGGCGGCCTGCCCGGCGTCGGTTGCCTGGGACATGGCGCTCACTACGCCTTCGTGGTTGTGCATCGTCGACTCTCCCCTCAGAGGCTTGAGTGTACGAAGGCAGAGGCGGCGGCCCTATGCTACTTGGGTACTGGGTGGGGGATGCGATGGGATGAAAGTGCGCAAACGCACAGAGGATTCAAATGTGGCAGGGGGCTTGCCCTCGATCGCGGCCTGACAGTCGACCAGGAGGTTGGATCAAACCGAGTACATATCCATTGCCGCGGTCACGGCGGCTATGGGTTCCGCCCTAACGGCGGGTCACTTTTGGAAGAGCGCCAAAAGTAACCAAAAACGCTTTGCCCCACCACTCGGCACCTCGCCTAGGCTCGGTGTGCCCGTAATTCGACATTGATTTGGGGGGCCGCCGCCACGCGCCATCCATGGCGCGGGGCGGCTAAACCGGCATCCCTGCCGGTTTACCCTCCAAATCAATGCCGAATTCCGGCCAGCGTGGTTAACGGGGCGCATGAGATCAAAAGCAAGAGCGGCTCGCTTCACATCGTGGTGACTGGGGGTTGCTACCCATTTGTATAGAGAGCTATGCCAATCAAGAGCCCTCCTCCCACATTGCAATTGCATTTCAAGTTCAGCGTAAAGCGTTCAAAAGCATTCCCGCTGCAACCACGACACATAGGCTGGCGAACCCCACCTGCAAGGTGCGTGCGGCAATCACCGAGCATAGGCGCCGGCCGATCAGCATGCCGACGATGCTCGCGGCGATAAACACCCAGCCCACGGCGTCGATACGGACGCCGGCATGGAACGCGCCGACCACGCCGATCAGCGAGATCAGGCTGATCACCATCAATGACGTGGCGACGATGCCGCGCATCTGCACGTCGGTGAGTTGCTTGAACGCTGGCACGATCAGAAAGCCGCCGCCGACGCCGAGCAAGCCCGACACCGCACCGGTGATGGCGCCCAGCGCAGCCAGGGTGGCCGTGCATTTGGCGGTCCAGGCCAGGCGCCCGGTCTGCTGGTTGAGCATGCAGTTTTTCTGGCCCCAGGAGGCGGCGCCATGGTCGCTCGGCCCGGCCTGGTTTTTTTCCCGTTGCAGCATGCGCCAGGCCACCAGCACCATCAACGCGCTGAACAGGCCCTTGAGCAACGCTTCGGGCATCTGGTGAGCGACGAACACCCCCAGCGGTGAAAACAACGCGCCGAGCAAGGCGATCAGCAAGGCGGCGCGATAACGCACCAGGCCATGGCGCAAACCGTCTATCGCCCCCACCGCCGCCGCCGCGCCCACCGCGAGCAACGACACCGGCGCGGCCTGGGTCATGCTCAAGCCCAGGCCCAGCACCAACGCGGGCACGCCGAGGATGCCGCCGCCCGCGCCGGTCAGGCCCATGACCAGGCCCATCAACACCCCCAACACACTGGCCAGTAGCATTCAGTCCACCTTGCTCAGACGGGTCAGCCACTCGCGGCCCTTGAGCATGCCGTTCCAGTAGAACCACGGCAGCAAGGTCGCCTTGAGCCACCACATGGAGCGGCGCGCTTGGGTCGGGTCGAGGGCGAAGGTCGGCAGCAATTTGCCGCCGTAGCCGAACTCAGCCAGCACCACTTTGCCCTTCTCCACCGTCAGCGGGCAGGAGCCATAACCGTCGTACTTGAGCGGCAACGGCGCCTGCTTGCGCAGGGCCAGCAGGTTTTCGGCGACCACCACGATCTGCTTGCGCACGGCGGCGGCGGTCTTGGCGTTGCTGGTGCCGCACACATCGCCCAAGCCAAAGATGGGCGCATAGCGCTGATGCTGCAGGCTGTGCGGGTGCACATCGCACCAGCCGGCAGCGTCGGCCAGCGAGCTGTGGCGGATAAATTCCGGGGCCAGTTGCGGCGGCACCACGTGCAGCAGGTCGAAGGTTTTTTCGACGCGAGTGACATTGCCCTCGGCATCCTTGACCTCGAACCAGGCTTTGCGCGCCGGGCCGTCGACCTTCACCAGGTTGGCATTGAAGGCCAGGCGCGCGTTGTATTTCTCCACGTATTTCATCAACGGCGGCACGAAGGTCGCCACGCCGAACAGCGCCGCGCCGGCCAGGTTGAATTCCACGTCGATGTTTTGCAAATGGCCCTGCTTGAGCCAGTGGTCGCACGACAGATACATAGCCTTCTGGGGCGCGCCGGCGCATTTGATCGGCATGGCCGGCTGGGTGAACAGTGCCTTGCCGGCCTTGAGTTGCTTGACTTGCTGCCAGGTATAAGCGGCGTGCTCGTAGCTGTAGTTGGAAGTCACGCCGTGCTGGCCGAGGGTGTCCTGCAAGCCTTCGATTTTCTCCCAGGCCAGGCGCAGGCCGGGGCAGACAATAAGGTTGTTCCAGGTCACGCGCTGGCCGTTGTCGAGCACCAGGCTCTGGCTGTCCGGCAGCACCTCGGTGACGGCGGCCTGCACCCAGGTCACGCCATTGGGCAGCACATCGGCCAAAGGGCGGCGGGTCTTTTTCAGGTCGTACGCGCCGCCGCCCACCAGAGTCCAGGCCGGTTGGTAGCAGTGGTAGTCGCTGGGTTCGATCAGGGTGATGTTCAGGTCGGGGTCGCGCTTGAGCAGGCTGGCCAGCAAGCCAATGCCTGCCGAACCGCCGCCGATGACAACGATGTCGCTACTGATGGTCTGGCCCCAGTGTTGGTCGGTCATGGTCTATCGCCTTTTTTTGTCAATGCACACAAGGGTCGCTGCCGGATGGCGTCACGCCCAGCTTTTTATGACCGCGCCGCAGTAAAGGCCGGACAGGGTCCTCATCACTTGGATCACTTCGTGGCTGGCCAGTCCGTAGAAAATGTATTTGCCTTCGCGACGGGTGGCCACCAGCCCTTCGTCGCGCAGGATGCCCAGCTGTTGCGACAGCGTCGGCTGGCGCACGCCGGTCATGGTTTCCAGCTCGCCCACATTGCGTTCGCCCTGGGTCAACTGGCACAGGATCAACAGGCGGTCTTCGTTGGCCAACGCCTTGAGCAAGGCACAGGCCTTGGACGCGGAAGCACGCAGTTGGGCGACTTCGCCCTCACTCAAGGTAGATTCCATTTGCTTCGGGTCCTGTGTGTCACTTAATCTGAAAACATTATGTGTAAACATAAAGTGATTGTAATCACTTTTTTCCAGCATCAGGGGCTACCGCCATGCCAGCGTTGATTCAATCCTTTCTGGACGAGGCGTCGTCGACCTACACCTACGTGGTCTATGAAGCGGACGGCGGTCCCTGTGCCATCGTCGATTCGGTGCTCAACTACGATCCGGCCTCCGGTCGCACCGACACCGCCCAGGCTGACAAGGTGATCGCATTCGTGCACGAGCACGGGTTGCAGGTGCAGTGGTTGCTGGAAACCCATGCCCACGCTGATCACCTATCCGCCGCGCCGTACCTGCGCCGCACGCTGGGCGGCAAGATCGCCATCGGCCAGTGCATCAGCCAGGTGCAAAACGTGTTTAAAAACCTGTTTAACCTGGAGCCGGAATTCCACGCCGACGGTTCACAGTTCGATCATCTGTTCGCGCCGGACGAAATCTTCCACATCGGCCGTTTGAAAGCCCAGGCGTTGCATGTGCCCGGGCATACCCCGGCAGACATGGCCTACCTGATCGACGGCAAGCTGATCCTGGTGGGCGACACACTGTTCATGCCGGATGTGGGCACCGCCCGCTGCGACTTCCCCGGCGGCGATGCGCATCAGTTGTACGCGTCGATGCGCAAGTTGTTGGCCTTCCCCCTGGAAACCCAGTTGTACGTGTGCCACGACTACCCGCCCCAGGGACGCGAGGCGAAATGCCTGACCACGGTGGCCGAGCAGCGCGCAAGCAATATTCATGTGCATGACGGCGTGGATGAAGCCGCGTTCGTGGCGATGCGCACCCAACGCGATGCCGGGTTGGGAATGCCGACGCTGCTGCTGCCGGCGATTCAGGTGAACGTACGCGCGGGGAATATGCCGCCGGCGGAAGACAACGGCGTGGTGTATTTGAAGATCCCGCTCAACCAGCTCTGAAATGCGGGACTCGAGATGCCCAAGATGGCGGTGTTACAGGCAGCTTGGCGCTAGCTGATTCACCGCCATCGGGGGCAAGCCCCCTCCCACCCGTGTGCCTGGGTGCATCAGCGACCCAGGCTGATGCCGTGACCAGGGCACGGGCATTTACTAAAGGCTGCCCCATCACTTTGTAGTGAGCGGGCTTGCCCCGCGCTGGGCTGCGCAGCAGCCCCATTCCAGGCAATGTTGTTTTACCTGGCCCACCGAGGCGGCTGGATTAGGGCCGCTGCGCGCCCCGGCGCGGGGCAAGCCCGCTCACTACAAAAACCTTGTGCTTTCACTGAAGAGGGCAAACGCCCTCCCACCTGTGTGCTTGGGTTCATCAGGAACCCAGGCTGATGCCGTTGGAGGGCAATGGCAACGCAGTCTTGTAGCGCACCTGCTTGAGCGCAAAGCTGGAGCGGATATTCGCCACGCCCGGCACTTTGGTCAGAAAGTCCATCATGAAGCGTTCCAGCGCCTGGATCGTCGGCACCAGTACGCGGATCAGGTAGTCGGGGTCGCCGGCCATCAGGTAGCACTCCATCACCTCGGGGCGATCGGCAATGGCGCTCTCGAACTGTTGCAGGGCCAGTTCGTTCTGCTTTTCCAGGCTGACGTGAATGAACACATTGACGTGCAAACCCAGCAGATCGGCGTCTAACAGGGTGACCTGCTCGCGGATCAGGCCCAGTTCTTCCATGGCCTTGACCCGGTTGAAGCACGGGGTGGGCGACAGGTTGACCGAGCGCGCCAGGTCGGCGTTGGTGATGCGCGCATTCTCCTGAAGGGCGTTGAGAATGCCGATATCGGTACGGTCCAGTTTGCGCATGAGACAAAATCACCTGTTTATTATGTTTATGCAGTTTTTTTATCCGCAAATAGTCCTGAGCGCAACGAAACACAGATAAATATTCTTCTACGCCCCGCCTATGATTGTTGTAGGACAAGATTTCTCCTACCCGGAGACTGACTGTCAGCTAGCGCGCCCACTACAAGAAATTCACAAGATAGAGCGTAGAAAGCCATGACCCAGCAGTACGAACCACTGCGCCTGCACGTTCCCGAACCCTCGGGCCGCCCAGGCTGCAAGACCGATTTCACCTACCTGCGCCTGACCGACGCCGGCCTGGTGCGCAAACCCGCCATCGATGTAGAACCCGCCGACACCGCCGACCTGGCCAAGGGCCTGATCCGCGTGCTCGATGACCAGGGTCAGGCCCTGGGGCCGTGGGCCGAAGGGGTTCCCGTGGAGGTTCTGCGCAAGGGCATGCGCGCCATGCTCAAGACGCGGATCTTCGACAACCGCATGGTGGTCGCCCAGCGTCAGAAAAAAATGTCGTTCTACATGCAGAGCCTTGGCGAAGAAGCCATCGGCAGCGCCCAGGCCCTGGCCTTGAACATCGACGACATGTGTTTCCCCACCTATCGCCAGCAAAGCATCCTGATGGCCCGCGAAGTGCCGCTGGTGGACCTGATCTGCCAGTTGCTGTCCAACGAGCGCGACCCGCTCAAGGGCCGTCAGTTGCCGATCATGTACTCGGTCAAAGACGCTGGGTTCTTTACTATTTCCGGCAACCTCGCCACCCAATTCGTACAGGGCGTGGGCTGGGGCATGGCCTCGGCGATCAAGGGCGATACCAAGATCGCCTCGGCCTGGATCGGCGACGGCGCCACCGCCGAATCGGACTTCCACACCGCCCTCACCTTCGCCCACGTCTACCGCGCGCCGGTGATTCTCAACGTGGTCAACAACCAGTGGGCCATCTCCACCTTCCAGGCCATCGCCGGCGGTGAAGCCACTACCTTCGCCGGACGCGGCGTCGGTTGCGGCATTGCCTCCCTGCGTGTGGACGGCAACGACTTCATCGCGGTGTACGCCGCTTCCGCCTGGGCCGCCGAACGTGCGCGCCGCAACCTCGGCCCGACCTTGATCGAATGGGTCACCTACCGCGCCGGCCCCCACTCCACTTCGGACGATCCGTCCAAGTACCGCCCCGCCGACGACTGGAGCCACTTCCCGCTGGGCGACCCGATTGCCCGACTCAAACAGCACCTGATCAAGATTGGCCAGTGGTCCGAAGAGGAACACGCGGCGGTCAGTGCCGAACTGGAAGCCGAAGTCATCGCCGCACAAAAACAAGCCGAGCAGTACGGCACTCTGGCCGGTGGCCAGATTCCAAGCGCCGCGACCATGTTCGAAGACGTCTACAAAGAGATGCCGGAGCACTTGAAGCGCCAGCGTCAGGAGTTGGGGATCTGACATGAACGATCACAACAACAGCATCGAACTGGAAACCGCCATGACCACCACCACCATGACCATGATCCAGGCCCTGCGCTCGGCCATGGATGTGATGCTCGAACGGGACGACAACGTCGTGGTGTTCGGCCAGGACGTCGGCTACTTCGGCGGCGTGTTCCGTTGCACCGAAGGCTTGCAGAGCAAGTACGGCACCTCGCGGGTGTTCGACGCGCCGATCTCCGAAAGCGGCATCGTTGGCGTGGCGGTAGGCATGGGCGCCTATGGTTTGCGCCCGGTGGCGGAAATCCAGTTCGCCGACTACGTGTACCCGGCCACCGACCAGATCATCTCCGAAGCCGCGCGCCTGCGTTATCGCTCGGCCGGCCAGTTCACCGCGCCGCTGACCATGCGCATGCCCTGCGGTGGCGGCATCTATGGCGGCCAGACTCACAGCCAAAGTATCGAAGCGGTGTTCACCCAGGTCTGCGGCCTGCGCACGGTGATGCCGTCCAACCCGTATGACGCCAAGGGCCTGCTGATCGCCTCCATCGAAAACGATGACCCGGTGATCTTTCTCGAACCCAAGCGCCTGTACAACGGCCCGTTCGATGGCCATCACGACCGCCCTGTCACCCCCTGGTCGAAACACCCGCAAGCCCAAGTACCGGACGGTTACTACACCGTGCCCCTGGACGTGGCCGCCATTGTGCGTCCGGGCTCGGCCGTCACCGTGCTGACCTACGGCACCACCGTGTATGTGTCACAGGTCGCCGCCGAAGAAACCGGCATCGACGCCGAAGTCATCGACCTGCGCAGCCTGTGGCCGCTGGACCTGGAAACCATCGTCAAATCGGTGAAAAAAACCGGCCGTTGCGTGGTGGTGCATGAAGCCACGCGCACCTGCGGCTTTGGCGCCGAGCTGGTAGCGCTGGTGCAGGAGCATTGCTTCCACCACCTGGAAGCGCCGATCGAACGCGTCACCGGGTGGGACACCCCCTACCCGCACGCGCAAGAGTGGGCGTATTTCCCAGGGCCGTCCCGTGTGGGCGCGGCGCTGCAACGGGTCATGGAGGTCTGAATGGGCACGCACGTTATCAAGATGCCGGACATTGGCGAAGGCATCGCGGAAGTTGAACTGTCGGTCTGGCATGTGAAGGTCGGCGATATGGTCGTCGAAGACCAGGTGCTGGCGGACGTGATGACCGACAAGGCGATGGTGGACATTCCCTCGCCGGTCCACGGTAAGGTCATTGCTCTCGGCGGCGAGCCGGGCGAAGTCATGGCCGTGGGCAGTGTGTTGATCAGCATCGAAGTGGAAGGCGCGGGCAATGCCAAGGATGTGCCTGTGACGGATGAACCAGTCAAGGCCCCCCCCGCAGTTGAAGCCAAGCCAGCGCCGGTGGCCCCTGCGGTTGAACGCAAGCCCGCACCACCCCCCGTATCCCGCGAAGCGGACGAACGCCCGCTGGCCTCCCCCGCCGTGCGCAAGCATGCGCTGGATGCCGGCATCCAACTGCGGCTGGTCCAGGGCACCGGCCCGGCCGGGCGGATCCTGCACGAAGACCTCGACGCCTATCTGCAACAAGGTTCGGCGAAGCCTTCGACGGCAGCCACCCCTTACGCCGAACGCCACGACGAAGAACAAATCCCAGTAATCGGCATGCGCCGCAAGATCGCCCAGCGCATGCAGGACGCCACCCGGCGCGCCGCGCATTTCAGCTATGTGGAAGAAATCGATGTCACTGCGCTAGACGAACTGCGCGTGCACCTCAACGAAAAACACGGTGCCACTCGGGGCAAACTGACCCTGCTGCCGTTTATTGTGCGGGCCATGGTCGTGGCGCTGCGGGACTTCCCGCAGATCAACGCACGCTACGACGACGAAGCCCAGGTCATCACTCGCCTCGGCGCGGTGCATGTGGGCGTTGCCACCCAGAGCGACGTGGGTTTGAT
Source organism: Pseudomonas rhodesiae (assembly GCF_013285305.1). Classification (NCBI taxonomy): domain Bacteria; kingdom Pseudomonadati; phylum Pseudomonadota; class Gammaproteobacteria; order Pseudomonadales; family Pseudomonadaceae; genus Pseudomonas; species Pseudomonas rhodesiae. The sequence continues at coordinate 3,895,315 of NZ_CP054205.1, forward strand.
GGTGCCGGTGGTGCGGCATGCCGAAGCGCGCAACCTGTGGGGCACCGCCGAAGAAATCACGCGCCTGGCCACGGCCGCACGCAATGGCAAGGCCAGCCGTGAGGAATTGTCTGGTTCCAGTATCACCCTGACCAGCCTCGGCGCCTTGGGCGGTATTGTCAGCACGCCGGTGCTGAATCTGCCGGAAGTGGCGATTGTCGGCGTCAACCGCATCGTCGAACGACCAATGGTGATCAAGGGCCAGATCGTGATTCGCAAGATGATGAACCTCTCCAGTTCCTTCGATCACCGCGTGGTCGATGGCATGGACGCGGCGCAATTTATCCAGGCCATTCGCGGCCTGCTCGAACAACCCGCCAGCCTGTTCCTGGAGTAAGGGCATGACACAAATTACCCATACCACCCTGCTGATCATCGGCGGCGGCCCCGGCGGTTATGTGGCGGCGATCCGCGCCGGGCAATTGGGCATTCCGACCATCCTGGTGGAAGGCCAGGCCCTGGGCGGCACCTGTCTGAATATCGGTTGCATCCCGTCCAAGGCCTTGATCCATGTGGCCGAGCAATTCCAGCAAACCGTGCACCACAGCCAGGGTTCCCAGTTGGGCATCGAAGTGGATGTACCCAGCCTGGATATCCGCAAAAGCGTGGAGTGGAAGGACGGCATCGTCGACCGCCTGACCACCGGCGTCGCCGCGTTGCTCAAGAAGCACAAGGTGCAAGTGATCCACGGCTGGGCCAAGGTGGTGGACGGCAAGACCGTCGATGTCGGCGAGCAACGCATCCAGTGCGAACACCTGCTGCTGGCCACGGGTTCGAAAAGCGTCAACCTGCCGATGCTGCCGATTGGCGGGCCGATCATTTCGTCTACCGAAGCATTGGCTCCCACTCAAGTGCCCAAGCGCCTGGTCGTAGTGGGCGGTGGCTACATCGGCCTGGAACTGGGCACGGCCTACCGCAAGCTTGGCGCAGAAGTCAGCGTGGTTGAGGCGCAGGATCGCATCCTGCCCGCCTACGATGCCGAATTGACCCAACCGGTGGCCGAATCCCTCAAGCAACTGGGGGTGAAGCTGTACCTCAAGCACAGTGTCACCGGGTTTGCCGACGGCCACCTGCAAGTGCGTGACCCCAATGGCGACACCTTGTCACTGGCCACCGACCAGGTGCTGGTTGCGGTGGGTCGCAAACCCAACACCCAGGGCTGGAACCTGGAAGCGCTGAACCTGGACATGAACGGTACGGCAATCCAAGTCGACAGCCGCTGCCAGACCAGCATGCGCAACGTGTGGGCCATCGGCGACCTGAGCGGCGAACCGATGCTGGCGCACCGGGCCATGGCCCAGGGCGAGATGGTCGCCGAACTGATCAGCGGCCTGCATCGCGAGTTCAACCCGGCGGCGATCCCGGCGGTGTGCTTTACCGACCCGGAAGTGGTGGTGGTCGGCAAGACCCCCGACGATGCCAAGGCGGCGGGGCTGGACTGCATCGTGTCGAGTTTCCCGTTCGCGGCCAATGGCCGGGCGATGACGCTGGAGTCGAAAACCGGCTTCGTGCGGGTGGTGGCGCGGCGTGACAACCACCTGATCGTCGGCTGGCAAGCAGTGGGCGTTGGCGTCTCGGAGCTGTCCACGGCCTTCGGCCTGAGCCTGGAAATGGGCGCGCGCCTGGAAGACGTGGCCGGCACCATCCATGCGCACCCGACCCTCGGCGAGGCAGTGCAGGAAGCGGCGTTGCGGGCGCTGGGCCACGCGCTGCATTTGTAGACCAGGCAGCTCCCACCTTTGGAATGCAATCAACGGTGGGGGGCCGGGCTTGCCCGCGATAGCGGCGGATCAGCCAATACAGATGTCGGATGGTCCGCCCACCTGCTCCCACACGAGCCAAGAATGCAGTATTGTTGCGCCCATCCAGAAAAAAATCCGACTTGACCAGAGATAGAGGGTGTCATGGGTAACGAAAGCATCAATTGGGACAAGCTGGGTTTTGACTACATCAAGACCGACAAGCGGTTTCTCCAGACCTGGAAGAACGGCGAATGGCAAGCTGGCACCCTGACCGACGACAACGTGCTGCACATCAGCGAGGGTTCCACCGCCCTGCACTACGGTCAGCAGTGCTTCGAGGGCCTCAAGGCCTACCGCTGCAAGGACGGCTCGATCAACCTGTTCCGCCCGGACCAGAACGCCGCCCGCATGCAACGCAGCTGCGCGCGCCTGCTGATGCCGCATGTACCGACCGACGTATTCATCGACGCCTGCAAACAAGTGGTCAAGGCCAACGAGCGCTTCATCCCGCCCTACGGCAGCGGCGGCGCGCTGTACTTGCGCCCGTTCGTGATCGGCACCGGTGACAACATCGGCGTGCGCACCGCGCCGGAGTTCATCTTCTCGGTGTTCTGCATCCCGGTTGGCGCCTACTTCAAGGGCGGCCTGGTGCCCCACAACTTCCAGATCTCCACCTTCGACCGCGCCGCGCCACAGGGCACCGGTGCAGCCAAGGTCGGTGGCAACTACGCCGCCAGCCTGATGCCAGGCTCGGAAGCGAAGAAATCCGGTTTCGCCGACGCGATCTACCTGGACCCGATGACCCACTCGAAAATCGAAGAAGTCGGTTCGGCCAACTTCTTCGGAATCACCCATGACAACAAGTTCATCACGCCGAAGTCGCCTTCGGTGCTGCCAGGCATCACCCGCCTGTCGCTGATCGAACTGGCCCAGACCCGCCTGGGCCTGGAAGTGGTCGAGGGCGAAGTGTTCATCGACAAGCTGGACCAATTCAAGGAAGCCGGCGCCTGCGGCACGGCGGCGGTTATTTCGCCGATCGGTGGTATCCAGTACAACGGCAAGCTGCACGTGTTCCACAGCGAAACCGAAGTCGGCCCGATCACCCAGAAGCTCTACAAAGAGCTGACCGGCGTGCAGACCGGCGACGTCGAAGCGCCAGCCGGCTGGATCGTAAAGGTCTAACCGCCTGTGGGAGGGGGCTTGCCCTCATGCCACTCAGTTAAGGGCTCAGTTGATCCAGCCCAGGCAATGACTTTTAAAGTTAGTGGGAGGGGGCTTGCCCCCGATAGCAGTGGCTCAGTCAATGAATCTATCGACTGATACACCGCATCGGGGGCAAGCCCCCTCCCACATTCGAGCCGGCTCTTTCAGTTAACTGAGGAGGGCGTTTGGATTCTCATATAGGGCGAGCCCCCGATAGCAATGGCTCAGTCAATGAATCCGCCGACTGATACACCGCATCGGGGGCAAGCCCCCTCCCACATTCGAGCCGGTTCTTTCAGTTAACTGAGGAGGGCGTTTGGATTCTCATATAGGGCAAGCCCCCTCCCACATTTACTTTCCGGTGTGCTCAGGCATCGCACGACAACAGCGTCTTCTCCATCACTAACGTGCGCTCATTGCCGTGATCGACCTCACGTACCGTGCGAAACCCCAGCCTGGCGTAAAACGGCTCGGCCGTCAGCGAGGACGGCACACTCAGCGTTGTCACCCCCGCTTCCCCCGCGCGCAGTTCGATTTCACTCATCAGTAACCGGCCAATACCCTGCCCTTGCCGCGTCGGGTTGACGAACACCGAGCGCACCACTTTGGCATCCAGCGCAGCGGTGCCGACGATCACCCGCCCCTGAACCGCCACCAGCACCACACGCCGCTTGAGCAGCTCGCGCACCGCGTCGGGCGTAAAGTTGCTGGCCACCCGCTCAATCACATCCGCCGGATAATCCTGTGCGTTGCTACCGTACAAAGCCGCCAGGATCACCCGGCTGATTCCCTCGGCATCGTCGGGTTGGGCGAGACGTACGACGGTAGACATGACCCCTCCTGTTTAACCCTGCCCGCTGGCAATACGCTTGCCGGGCTTGTTGCCGATCATCTTGGCCTGACCATCTTTCTGCTTACCCGTTCGCGCTTCGCTGATCAAGCTTGGGATCAACTTACCCTCCGGCAGGTTTTTCCAGAACCGACTGGGCAAGTGGCCTTCCATCACCTTGGGGTTCAACCGCGCCGGGTTGAAGATGTGGCTGTAGTAGGTCAGCCACATGGCGCTGTGGGGGTCTTCGACGTTCTGTGCCAGTTGCTGCCAGGCTTCGGGGCAATGGCGTTGATGAATCAATTGCTGGCCGTCGTAATACACGCCGTCCAACGGTGTGGCGATCATCCAGCGATGGCGGCCCATGCGCCCGATAAAGTGCTGGCTGGCCGACTTCAGAATGTCGTGGGCCGGTTCATGCCAGGCCACGTACTCCGGCAACTCCGGCCCGGCCTCTGGCGGCAGCGCGACAAAGCGTACGAACGCGTGCAGGTGATGGGCTTCGCGGCTGACCTGCTTGATCCGCCGCTGCAACTCGCTGCCCAGTTTGTCGCCGGCCAGCATCGCGGTGCGGTCGCCGTGGCTGACGCGCCACAGCACTTCATACAACAGGCTCCAGCGCTGGTCGCCGTGGTAGCAGGCGGCCGACTCCAGCAGTTCGAGCAGTGCCTTGGGGATGCGCGCCTGAAACGGCCCCAGCCCGGCAGGGATCGGCTCATCAGTGGCAAACAGGTCCGCCGCCTGGGCCTCGCCCCAACTTACCTGGCTGGGGTCGACCTGATGGCTGAGCAGCCAGCGCGCCTGTTCGCGCCAGGTGCCGAACAGGTTGTCGCATTCCAGGCTGATCATCCCCACAGCCCCATTTGCTGCGGTTGCGGCCGGTCGCGCAGTTGCTCGCGCAGCAACACACTGGTGCTGTCCGCCTGTTGCGGGTGGTAGTCGCTGGTAATGAAAAACGGCTTGGCCTTGGCCAGCACACAGCGCATGCGCGCCAGGTCTTCGAAGCGGATTTTGCGTTCGCGGCGCAGGTCCACCAAGCGCTGGGTGGTGCGCAGGCCGATGCCGGGAATACGCGCGATCAAAGTCGGTTCGGCACGATTGAGGTCCAGGGGGAACACCTCGCGATGCTCAAGGGCCCAGGCCAGTTTGGGGTCGATATCCAGCGCCAGGTGACCGGGGCCTTCGAACAACTCGCCGGCACTGAAGCCGTAGCTGCGCAGCAGGAAGTCGGCCTGGTACAGGCGGTGCTCGCGCATCAACGGTGGCGCGGCCAGGGGGACGCTTTTTGGACTGTTGGGAATGGGGCTGAACGCCGAGTAGTAGACGCGGCGCAGCTTGAAGTTGCCGTACAACGCTTCGGCGCCATGCAGGATGGTGCTGTCGTCGGTGTCGTCGGCGCCGACGATCATTTGGGTGCTCTGCCCGGCTGGAGCGAAACGCGGCGCGCGAGGCTCGTTGAGTACCGTCTGCTCGCCGGTGTAGATGGTCCGCATGGCCTGCTTGATCGAGCCGATCTGCTTTTCCGGTGCCAGGGTTTGCAGGCTGGCATCGGTGGGCAGTTCGATGTTCACGCTCAGGCGATCGGCATAACGCCCGGCCTCGGCAATCAACGCCGGGTCGGCTTCGGGGATGGTCTTGAGGTGGATATACCCACGAAAGTCGTGTTCTTCGCGCAGCAGTTTCGCCACCCGGACAAGCTGCTCCATGGTGTAGTCGGCCGAACGGATAATGCCGGAGCTTAGGAACAACCCGCTGACGCAATTGCGCCGGTAGAAATCCAGGGTCAGGGAGACCACTTCTTCCGGGCTGAACCGCGCACGGGGCACGTCGCTGGAGCGGCGGTTGACGCAGTACTGGCAGTCGTAAAGGCAGAAGTTGGTGAGCAGCACCTTGAGCAGTGACACACAGCGCCCGTCGGGCGTATAGCTGTGGCAGATGCCCATGCCATCGGTGGACCCCAGCCCCGCCTTGCCTTCGGAGCTGCGCTTAGGCGCGCCGCTGCTGGCGCAGGACGCGTCGTACTTGGCGGCGTCGGCGAGGATGCTGAGTTTTTCGATCAACTGCATGGCGGGCTACCGATACTGGTTTTTTGTACAGTATCAGCGGTAACCCTTTGTCACAAGTACCGCCCGTAGGGGCGAGCTTGGACGAAAGCACACTGCCTCGCCCTTCCGCCCCGCCCACCGGCGCGAACTCAGCTTGCGGTGGCCAGCAGCAATTCCTCGATTGACCGCCCTTGGCCGCGCCCACGGTCCAGGGCATACAGCGACGCTGCTATCTCATCCGCGCGGATCGGCAGCACCGACAGCAAGGTGTCGCTCAACCCATGGCTGGCCTGGCTGAAGCCCTGGATATAAATGCCCGCGTTGCAGCGCTCGTCGGTGACAATGCGGTAGTCGCGGCTCACTTCGAAATCGCCCATGTAGGTTTCCAGGGGGGCGAGCAGTTCGCGGTGCATCTGGCGCTCATAACCGGTGGCGAGGATGACCGCGTCGTAGTGATGCGCGGTCGTTTCACCCGTGGCGTTGTTGCGCAGAGCCAGTTCGATGCCCAGCGGGCCGGGCGTGACTTTCTCCACCACGGTCATGGTGCGGAACGCCTGGCGCGCGATGCCGGAGACTTTCTGGCGATAGAAAATGCCGTAGATGCGCTCGATCAGGTCCAGGTCCACCACCGAATAGTTGGTGTTCTGATACTCCGCCACCAACCGCTCACGCTCGGCGCCGACTTGCTGGAACACCAGGTCGGTGAACGCCGGCGAGAACACTTCGTTGACGAACGGGCTGTCATCGGCCGGCTTGAGCGCCGAACCGCGCAGGATCATGTCCACCTGCACCGAGGGGAAGCTGTCGTTGAGGTCGATAAAGGCTTCTGCCGCGCTCTGGCCGCCGCCGATGATCGCGATGCGCATCGGCTTGCCCTCAACACACGGCTGGTTGGCCATGCGCTCCAGGTACTGGGAGTGGTGGAACACGCGGTGGTCGTTCTTGAACGCCTTGAAGGTGTCGGGAATGCGCGGCGTGCCGCCAGCGCTGACCACCACCGAACGGGTGGTGCGCACATGCTGCTCGCCCAGCGCATCGTGGGAGATCACCCGCAAAGCCTCGACCTGCTGCTGATGCAGGATCGGCTCGATGGCCAGTACTTCCTCGCCGTAGCGGGCCTGGCTCTGGAAGTGCCCGGCGACCCAGCGCAGGTAGTCGTTGAACTCCATGCGGCACGGGTAGAAGGTGCCGAGGTTGATAAAGTCCACCAGACGGCCGTGGGCCTTGAGGTAGTTGACGAAGGAGTACGGGCTGGTGGGGTTGCGCAGGGTCACCAGGTCCTTGAGGAAGGAAATCTGCAATTCGCTCTGGGTCACCAGGGTATTGCCGTGCCAGCGATAGTCGGCCTGTTTGTCCAGAAACAGCACGTCCAGTTTGCCCTGCGCCTTCTCGCGCTCTTGCAGGGCGATGGCCAGTGCCAGGTTCGACGGGCCGAAACCGATGCCGATCAGGTCGTGAACCGCGGGCGAAGCAATTGCCTGTGTCATTCCAGTGTCCTCTGGATAAGCCCCGTGGCGGTGGGGCGGGAATACCTTCAAGACCTGCACAACAGGTCGTGTGTTGATAGGAAACGAGGACAGTGAAAAAAAATTTAAGCCGTCGACCCTCAGTGCGCATCCCACTCGCGCATCCGCACGCGGCAGTGTTTCATGGCATTGACGATGTTTTTTTCCACCAGAGCGCGGGAGATGCTCAGGCGTTCGGCGATTTGCAGATGGCTCAGGCCATCGAGCTTGCGCAACAGGAAACTCTCGCGGCAGACCGCCGGCAGTTCGGCCAGAGCGCGCTCAAGCAGTTCCAGACGCTGGGCCTGATCGTGACTGGCGTGGGGCGTGCCGGCGGCGAAGCGCTCTTCGCTGTCCAACACCTCCAGCGGCTCGACCTGGCGCAAGGCATTGCGCCGATGGCCGTCGATCACAAGGTTCAACGCCGTGCGGTACAAAAAGGCGCGGGGTTGCTCGATGGGGGTATCGCTGGAACGTTCCAGTACCCGCACGTAAGCGTCATGCACCACATCTTCGGCCACCTGACGGTTGCCCAGCTTGGCGTTGAGGAAACACACCAGCTCGCGATAGTAGTTTTCCAACATGACTCCCGACCATCTTGAAAACACGCTGCAGGCGCGAGCGTTGTCAGGCCTGCAGAAGGGTGCCATTCGATAATGGCAGTTTGGGTGGGTGCAATTTATAGTAATTCTCATCTACTTTTAAAGAAGACTTGTAACGCCAGCCGTTTTTTTTATGCAAAAGAGCAGTAACGGCCTGTGTAACCACTTAAATTCCAGCGCCCTTATCTCGTTTAACTGTCAGCTCTGCGCAACCGCGCCCTGAACTCTCCTGGCTGGAATCCATCCATGAAACGCCCCCGCCCCGCCCGACGCGCCTTGCTTGTTGTGGCGTGCCTGTTACCGCTGATCGCCGTCGCCGCGTGGCAGGTACTGCCCTCGGGCCGCGACGACCTGACCACCGTCACCGTGACCCGCGGCAATATCGAAAACAGCGTGACCGCCCTCGGTACCCTGCAACCGCGCCGCTATGTGGACGTGGGCGCCCAGGCGTCCGGGCAGATCCGCAAGATCCATGTCGAGGCGGGCGATCAGGTCAAGGAGGGCCAATTGCTGGTGGAAATCGACCCGTCCACCCAGCAGGCCAAGCTCGACGCCAGCCGCTACGCCATCGAAAACCTCAAGGCGCAATTGCAGGAACAGAAAGCCCAGCACGCGTTGGCGCGCCAGAAGTACCAGCGCCAGCAGCGCCTGGCCAGCGGCAACGCCACCCGTGAAGAAGACGTACAAACCGCCAAGGCCGAGCTGAGCGCGACCCAGGCCCGGGTCGACATGTTCCAGGCCCAGATCCGCCAGGCCCAGGCCAGCCTGCGCAGCGATGAAGCGGAGCTTGGCTACACACGTATTTATGCGCCAATGAGCGGCACCGTGGTGGCGGTGGACGCCCGCGTTGGCCAGACCCTCAACGCTCAACAGCAGACGCCGCTGATCCTGCGCATCGCCAAGTTGTCGCCGATGACCGTATGGGCGGAGGTGTCCGAGGCCGATATCGGCCATGTCAAACCCGGCATGAGCGCCTATTTCACCACCCTGAGCGGCGGCAACCGGCGCTGGAGCAGCACTGTGCGGCAGATCCTGCCGATCCCGCCCAAGCCGTTGAACGAAACCCAGGGCAGCGGCAGCCCCACCAGTTCCAATAAAAGCGGCACCGGCCGCGTGGTGCTGTACACCGTGCTGCTGGACGTGGACAACACCGACAACGCGCTGATGGCTGAGATGACCACTCAGGTGTTCTTCGTCGCCGGCCAGGCCAAGGACACCCTCACCGCCCCGGTCGCCGCCCTGCTCGGCAACGGCAACACCGACAAACAGATCGCCCGCGTGGTGATGCCCAACGGCAGCATCGAACAGCGCGAGGTGCGCCTGGGCCTCAGCGACCGCCTGCGGGTGCAGGTGCTCGACGGCCTGAACGAAGGCGACCACCTGTTGATCGGCCCGGTCGACGGCCATGGGGGTTGAGGTGAGTACGCCGCTGATCGAACTCAGGCACATCCGCAAATCCTACGGCGGCGGCGACAGCCCTCAGGTTGACGTATTGCGCGGTATCGACCTGGCGATTCACGCCGGCGAATTCGTGGCGATTGTCGGCGCGTCCGGCTCGGGCAAATCCACCTTGATGAATATCCTCGGTTGCCTCGACCGCCCCAGCAGTGGCGAGTACCTGTTTGCCGGGGAGAATGTCGCGCACCTGGACAGCGACGCCCTGGCCTGGCTGCGCCGTGAAGCCTTCGGTTTTGTGTTCCAGGGTTATCACCTGATCCCGTCCGGTTCGGCCCAGGAAAACGTAGAAATGCCGGCGATCTACGCCGGAATCAGCGCCGCCGAACGGCATGCACGGGCCAGCGCCCTGCTCACCCGCCTGGGCCTGGCCGAACGGACCGGCAACCGCCCGCACCAGCTCTCCGGCGGCCAGCAGCAGCGGGTGTCCATCGCTCGCGCGTTGATGAACGGCGGGCACATCATCCTCGCCGACGAACCCACCGGCGCCCTCGACAGCCACAGCGGCGCCGAGGTGATGAGCCTGCTCGACGAGCTGGCCAGCCAGGGCCATGTGGTGATCCTGATCACCCATGACCGCGAAGTCGCGGCGCGCGCCAACCGCATCATCGAGATTCGCGATGGCCTGATCATCAGCGATTCGGCATCCGCCCACGACACCGCGACCGCCGCTACCCCCGGCGCCCTGCAAGCGGTGGACCTGCGTCAGCGTCTGGCCGATGGCGCCGAACACAATGGCGCCTGGAAAGCCGAACTGGTGGACGCCGTCCAGGCGGCCTGGCGTGTGATGTGGATCAACCGCTTCCGCACCGCGCTGACGTTGCTCGGCATCATCATCGGCGTGGCGTCGGTGGTGGTGATGCTGGCCGTGGGCGAAGGCAGCAAGCGCCAGGTCATGGCGCAGATGGGTGCCTTCGGTTCCAACATCCTCTACCTCAGCGGCGCCTCACCCAACCCACGCACGCCGCTGGGCATCGTCAGTTTGGCCGACGTCGCAGCGCTGGCGGCGCTGCCTCAGGTGCAGCGCATCATGCCGGTCAACGGCAGCGAAGCCGGGGTGCGTTACGGCAACGTCGACTACATGGCGTACGTGGGCGGCAACGACACCAATTTCCCCGACATTTTCAACTGGCCGGTGGTCGAGGGCAGTTACTTCACGGCGGCCGACGAGCGCGCCGGGGCCACGGTAGCGGTGATCGGTCATCGGGTGCGCGAGAAGTTGTTCAAGGGCCTGGTCGACCCGATCGGCCAATACATCCTGATCGAAAACGTGCCGTTCCAGGTCATCGGCGTGCTGGCGGAAAAAGGCGCCAGCTCCGGCAATAAAGACAGCGACGACCGCATCGCCATTCCCTACACCGCCGCCAGCGTGCGCCTGTTCGGTAGCTACAACCCCGAGTACGTGGTGATCGCCGCCGCCGATGCACGCAAGGTGCATGAGGCCGAACAGGCCATCGACCAGTTGATGCAGCGCCTGCACCACGGCAAGCGCGACTACGAGCTGACCAACAACGCCGCGATGATCCAGGCCGAGGCGCGCACCCAGAACACCCTGTCGCTGATGCTCGGTTCGATTGCGGCGATTTCCCTGCTGGTAGGCGGTATCGGTGTGATGAACATCATGCTGATGACGGTGCGCGAGCGTACCCGCGAAATCGGTATCCGCATGGCCACCGGCGCACGCCAGCGCGACATCCTGCGCCAGTTCCTCACCGAGGCGGTGATGCTCTCGGTGGTCGGCGGCCTGTGCGGCATCGCCCTGGCCTTGCTGGTGGGCGGCGTGCTGACGCTGGCCAAGGTGGCGGTGCAGTTTTCCCTGGTGGCGGTGCTTGGCGCGTTTGGCTGTGCGTTGGTCACCGGCGTCGTATTCGGCTTTATGCCGGCCCGTAAAGCTGCCCGGCTCGATCCGGTTAAGGCATTGACCAGTGAATAAACCCTGTATCCCATCGCACCTGGGCATGCTCAGCCTGTGCCTGCTGCTCAATGCCTGCGCCGGCCAACCGCCCAGCGTCGACAGCCGCCTCGCGCCGCCGGCCGCCTGGCAGTACGCCGAACGCGAGGCCGCCCAGAACGTGAACACCCAGTGGTGGACACAGTTCGGCAGTGCGCCGCTCAATCGTTTGATCGAACAGGCGCGGCGCGACAGTTTCGATGTGGCCGCAGCGGTGGCGCGGGTGCGCCAGGCTCAGGCCAGCGCGGTGATTGCCGGCGCGCCGTTGCTGCCGGAGGTGAAGGCCAACCTCACCACCAGCCATCAGAAGTTGCTGCGCGGCCCCGGCGGCCCGGACCTCGACGCCAGCGATAGCGACGACGCGGTCAATAACTTCGGCGCCAACCTGACCGCCAGCTACGAAGTGGATTTCTGGGGCGCGCGCGCTGCCGCCCGCGACAGCGCCCTGCACAGCCTGCGGGCCAGCGAATTCGACCAGGCCACCGTGGAACTGACCCTGCTCAGCAACGTCGCCGACCGCTATGCGCAAACCCTCGCCGCCGCGCAGCGCCGGCACATCGCCGAGTTGAACCTGGCCAATGCGCGGGATGTGCTCGCGCTGGTGCAAACCCGCTATGACGCCGGCTCGGCCACCGCGCTGGAACTGGCCCAACAAAAAAGCCTGGTGGCCGGCCAGCAGCGCCAGTTGCCGTTGATCGCGCAACAGGCCGAAGAATCGCGCATCACCCTCGCCGCCCTTCTCGGCCAACCCGTGCAGGCCCTGGACCTGGGCGCCGAGCCCTTCCAGAACCTGACCTGGCCCGTCATTGGCGCCGGCCTGCCCAGCCAATTGCTCAGCCGCCGCCCGGACATCGCCAAGGCCGAAGCCCAACTGGCGGCGGCGCAGGCGGACGTGACGGTGGCCCGCGCCGCCCTGCTGCCCGCCGTGACCCTCGGCGCCACCTTGGGCTCCGACGCCTACAAGGCCGTCGATGTGCTACGCAGCCCCTATTACACGTTAACCGCCGGGCTGGTGGCACCGATCTTCAACAACGGCCGTTTAAGCGCTGAACGGGACAAGGCCCGCGCGCGCCAGGATGAACTGTTGCAAACCTACCGCGGCGCGATCATCAACGGCTTTGCTGACGTGGAAAAAGCCCTCAGCAGCATCACCCGCCTCGACCAGCAGCGCCAATGGCAGGACGAAGAACTGCAACAGGCGCAGACCGCGTTCCAAATCGCCCAACAGCGCTACCAGGCCGGGGCCGCCGACTGGCTGACGGTGCTCGAAACCCAGCGCACCCTGTACGCCGCCCAGGACCTGAACGTGCAGTTGCGACTGTCACGCCTGCAAGCCAGCATCGCGCTCTACAAAGCATTGGGTGGCGGCTGGAACTCTGGCATCCGATAAACAAAACTCCGATTTCGTACATGAGGCGTCTTCTCACCCTACATTCCCAGCCCCCAGGTCCTTGGTAAAAACGCCGCTGTCATACAGCTGCCCTGGACCTCTCGATGACTGTCGTAAAACACTTGGCGTGCGGTTGCCTCTGGCTGCTGGCAGGCCTTGCCTTTGCCGAGCCGTTGATCAAACCCACCGCCATCGATTGGTTGCTGGACTGCCCGCTGCCCGCTACCGAGCGCCTCGACCCCAGCGTGCTGGCGCGCACCCAATGCGGCCTCATATCGGTCCCGCGTAACTATGCAGCGCCCCGTCAAGGCAACCTGCGCTTGTTTGTCACCCGCGTTGGTGCCCGCGAGCCGTTAAGCCGCCAGGGCGTGGTCTTCACCCAAGCCGGCGAACCGGCGCGTAAGAACAGCAGCGGCACCTTCGCCATTCAACTGGCCAGCCGCTGGAATACCCACGCCACCCCGGCCTATCGCACGCTGCTCGATCGCTATGACGTGATCGAACTCAGCGCGCGCACTATCCGCCAGCCCAACGACGTCGAATACGCCGCCCGCGACATGGAATACGTACGCGCCCAACTCGGCGATGCCCAACTGCATTACCTGGGCAACGCCGAAGCCACGCGGCTGGGCAATCGCTACAGCGCGCTGTTCCCCGAACGCGTGGCGCGCATGGTGCTGGTCAACGCCGACCCCGACGACAGCGGCCCCCTGCAAGTCGAACAGCTGCGTCTCAAGGAGCCGGCAAAGGCGGATGCCGGCGCTTGCATCACCCGTTGGATCGGCGACTTTCTGGCCTACGGCAGGCAGCCGCCGCCCTTCACGCGCTGCCTGGATCTGGGCGATTGGCCATAGCACACTGTTTGCGACCCTTTGCCGCCGAAAGCGACCTCTCGCGTTGACGCTCCGGTCGGATCGTTATTAAGTGCTATTTATCCGCATTAATACGATAAATCGCACCCATGCTACGCATGAGCGGTGCTTCAGCGAGCGGTAGCCGATCGAAGGGCTACCGCCGCACCTTCAGGATTTATTTCACGAAATCGCCCCAACTCAACATCTGCTCGCTGTCAATTTTGAGCATAAAGTCGGCACGCCGATCGCCATCCAGATCAATCTGCAGTACTTCCTGACGGGCATTTTCGTCGTACGTCAGCATGACTTGCCGCCCTTCACCGCTGAACTTGGAAACTAATTCGACCGGTTTTTGCGCAATGTCGCGCCGTGGCCTTGTGGAATTTAAGCCGTTCCGCAATTCCTCGATCGGAGAATAGTTACTTTCATCGATATAAGTACTCTCGGGCCCGGTCGCACGGAGATTGGAAATATCGATCTTGTCCCTACCCGACACAAAGTCCGTGATTCGATCAGGCGCCTGCGGTGTCGATTGCTCAGGGGTTAAAAAGACGTAAGTGTTCTTGCCACCACCACCGGACAATTCGTTCTGTGCCGCGTTGCCAATCAATATGTCGTCGCCGGCCCCGCCTTTAGCGTTTTCTATTGTGGTGCCTTTGGCGATGAACACATTTTTTCGCATCCCTCCAATATCCGAGGGTGTGCCTTCATTGAGATTGATGACCTGGTTTTGGCTAAAGCCGGAAAAATCCAGGGTGTCCGTGCCACCACCGTCCCACACCGTGAATACCGGTGCGTCAGCGTTCGAGTGCAGGTGATAGGCCTCGCGGTCGGCATTGGAATTAAACCCATAGGTGGTATCGCCCGTACGGGTTTGATGATTGACACCGTACAGTTTTTGCATCGCCGCGATGTCATCGACCATCGGCGTTGAAGGCGAATGGTGCATGCCGTTTTTGTGAAATGACTGCCCGGAGTGGTGTTCGCTCCAATAGCTCATAATGCTGTGGCCGCCGGTGTCCTCCGCGTATGTGGCCGTGTTGTAACTCACGCCAGCGGGATGGCTTCTGAACGGATGCGCTAGCCCAAGGGCGTGCCCGACCTCGTGGGCAAGGGTTTTGTGGCCTTCGTTGTTGTGGCTCGGTGCGGTATGAGCGTCTTCCGTGCCGTTGAGCCAAACCTCGGCGACCGGCACGTTTATTTGAGCGCGGGGGCGTGATGCCATGAATTGGCGGGCGCCTTCGGAAGGTGGAAGGCTCGCGAACGCGTTGCGACCTTGGGGGTCCAGGGCGAAGTTGCCGAAACTGATGTTGCCATCCTCCTGCGTCCCTGGGCTGGCCTGGGTGAAACTCAAATTGGCAACATCCGACCAGTGCTCCATGGCCCTGAGTGCCGATTCCTTTTGCGCTTGATTGAATTCGCTGAACTGCGTGAGCCCCAGCTGGCGGAATGACTGCCCCGCCGTTGTCAGAAAACGATAGGCGATGTCCGTTTTTCCATCACTGTTAAGATCAGGCCAACGCAAATTGTCACGGGTTATCTCATCGGCCGCCTGCTGGATGCTGTAGGAAGGCTTGCCATTGATCTCGCCCCCGCCGCCGCGTTGATCGGCGTGCAGTACGCGATCCAACTGAGTGACGGTCGCGCTGGCATAGGGTGAAATGGTAATTGTGGGTGAGTTCGTCATAGCGTGTCTCCGAGGCACTCAATCAGTGAGATGACAAAAAACCGGGGGGACGTATTCCCACCGTCGCCGTCGACTCTAGGTCTGCAAACAGCGGGTTGGCAGGCGCTTTTCCTGAGTGACATCCCATACATTTCCGTCCGGCGTGTATCCCGATTCCCCCATCCCATGGCATCCCCTCTACAATGCCTCCCATTCATTCGCGGGGGCTTCATGGATATCGAACTGGCACGCACCTTCCTCGAAATCACTCGCTGCGGCAGCCTGGCCGCGGCGGCAGAGAAACTGCACGTTACCCAGACCGCCATCACCGCCCGCGTGAAAAACCTGGAGAACCAGCTGGGCTGCACGCTGTTCGTGCGCAACCGGGCCGGGGCGCGACTGACCGCCGATGGCGAAGCGTTTGTGGTGTACGCCAATCAATTGCTGCAAACCTGGGAAG
Organism: Pseudomonas rhodesiae; assembly: GCF_013285305.1. NCBI lineage: Bacteria > Pseudomonadati > Pseudomonadota > Gammaproteobacteria > Pseudomonadales > Pseudomonadaceae > Pseudomonas > Pseudomonas rhodesiae. The sequence goes on from NZ_CP054205.1 coordinate 3,911,056, forward strand.
CCGCGCGTCGCGACCTGCCGTTGCCCGATGGCTATCGCAATGTGCTGCATATCGGCGGCGAGGTGAGCCTGTGCAACCCGCTGATGCTCGGCTGGGCCCAAGCCCTGCGCGAACACATCCCCGGTCATGCCCTGCGTACGGAAATCCGCGAGGGCGACTATCTGTTGCGTCAACTGGAACTGGGCGTGCTTGACGCCGCGCTGGTGTTCCAGCCGCACTACTGGCCGGGGCTGCAAGTGGAGCAGGTGTTGGAGGAAAAACTGATCCTGGTGCAATTGGCGAGCAAGCCCGAACCCTACGTCTATATCGATTGGGGCCCGGGGTTTCGCCAGCAGCATGACGCCGCCCTGCCCGACCGGGCCCGCGCCGCCGTGAGTTTCAACCTCGGCCCGCTGGCACTGCAATACATCCTGGAGAACGGCGGCGCCGGGTACTTCCGCACGCGGGTGGTGCAAAGCTACCTGGACAGCGGCGTGATGCGGCGCGTAGCCAAAGCGCCCGAATTCAGCTTTCCGACGTACCTGGTGTACGCACGGGCGCGGGATTCGGCGGTGTTGCAGCAGGCGCTGGAACTGCTGCGCGGGGTGGTCAAGGCCGAAGGGAATTGGTCACAGCGCTGGGATCCATTGAGTTAAGCCATCAGCCATTGCCGCAAAAAAAGGGGGCAGCCTGTGCAGGCTGCCCCCTTTTTCACTGACGCGTCACGATCAATGCACGATGGTCTGGGTGCAGATATGCCCCAGGCTGACGTACTGCACATTGTCACCACCGACGCCTACCCCCGGAAACTCAGCCAGCTCGATGCGCCAGCCGCCCTGGTTGTAGGTGGTGTCCCACTTGTACGGCACACCGGTGCTGCTGTCGTTGATGACCGTATGGTAATCGCCGAAGCAGCTGCCGATATTCGCCGTGGCCGAGGTCGCACCTGCGCTGTTGGTGGTGGCCGGGTAGTCGACCCAGCGGTAGTCGAAGTCGATGAAGTGGTTGTCCACGCGCAGCACCGGCGTGACACCCAGCAACGGCGCACCAGTGGAGTCGGACCATTGCGTGCTCCAGTTCAGAACCCGCGCGGTTTGCGTGGCCAGTGGCATTTCCGAAACCGGCACGCGAACGATGTTGTCACCCTTCACATCGTGGTTATTGAGGCGCGGCGTGGAGCCCAGGCTCAGTTGGTACTGCTTGGTCGCATCCTGCGCCACGTTCGGGTTGGCCCGTACCCGCACTTTGACCGTGGTGCCCGGCGCCACGCTGGGGTAGGTCGACGTCGAACCGGCCGGTACCGTGACCCAATTGACCCCGTCGAAACGGTCGAAGATCCACTGGTTGCGACTGCCGGTTTCATCACCGGCCAGGTACATACTCACGCTCTGGCCGCGCACGGCCTTGAAGTCGAAGTAATCGACATCGTTGGCGTTGTCGAGGTTACCGCTGACTTTGTTCATCGAGTCCGGCAGCACGAAGGCGGTTTGCGGCGTGTCGTTGGGTTCGTAGGCATCGATATTGGTGTCTACGGCAACGCCAAAGCTGAACTGCCCGTTGCTGGCGGCATTGGCCACCATGTACCAGTAATAATCCCCCGCCGGCAGCACGCCATTGAGGTATTCATCGGCGTTGCCGGCGGCATCCGAAGAGCCGACCAGGCTCAGGTTGCCCTGGCCGTCGTCGAGGAACAGGTTCAGCGACATGTCGGTGCCGGCGCTCTGGTTGACCAGTTGCACTTGGATGCGCGCATTCTGCGGCAGGTTGAAGTGGTAGGCGAACTCGTTGCCGGTCTGCACCCCGTCCACGCTGTAGAGCGTGTTGATATCCAGCGTGGGGAACAACGGCTCGAACGCAGCAATGGCAGCGGCGCTCAATTGGGCCTGCGCCGGTTTTTTCAGTTCACCGACCACGGTGTCGAACGGTGCGGTTTTCACCGCCTGGGTCAGCGCCTTGGACTGGCCGGTCTTGGCGGCCTTGAGTTTTTGCTTGAGCGAGGCCGAAACCTTCGCCCCATCCAACTTGCCGCCGGGCTTGAGCGCCTTGTCGACCGCCTGCCGGACGGCCTGGGCACTGAGTTTCTGAGGGGTTTGCTCCGCCAGCGCAAAGGCCGAAACAAAGCAGGAGGCCGCCATGGCCGCGCCGAGCATAAAGGCTTTTTTCGATTTCATTTTTTATCCATCCATAGTTAAAAACTGAAGGTCAGGTGACATCCGGTCACCTGGGATGGACTGTAGGACACAACTGTATGCATGTACAGTATTTTTTTGAAAAAAATGTGGGATGAAGGAAAAGCGCATGTAGGAAAAGGCTGCTTCTACAGCCAGGTCCCCCAATACCCCCAAACCCACCGCCCAAACCATCACAAGGCGATAGGGCCAAACGGCCCAACGCTTGAGTGCAAGGGGGGGCCGGCTTATTTATCGACCAGTATTATCTGCGATAACGGGGACAGATTTATTTAATCAACCCACTCCTTTGGGCCGTCAGTACTCTATGGAATCTAATAGATCCGCCCCCTTTAACCCTGTTCGAGGTCGGCCACAAAGCACCATTGATCTCTTTACCTCAGCCTATCTGGTTTGCACGACACCACTTTGTCTGGCTACCGCTTTTCACGGCTTAACCGTTACATCCACCGCTAGGATATTTATCGTCAGCCACCCAAAATTTGGCTCTTGGATTATTTCAAAAAAATATAAAAAACTGTCATTTTTCACAGGTGCATTTTTATAAGAGTCACATAAAGTTAGTCTTGCAAGGTAAGTATGATCAGGCAGAGAGTAGCGTCCTGACTGTTATTTATTTTTAGGCTGCGGCGAGGGTGGAAAAATGGCAAAGGAAAATCCTGCACTTCAGGGGACTTATTTTAGTGAAACCGTTAACGGCACGTATTATACGTTTCACATAATTTTTGCAGATTATGATACCGGAGTAATAAGAGGCAGGTGGGGTAAAGGTCGATTCTTGGGGACTTCTATGGGGCGATCTGGGTATCATCGCGCCGATGACGGAAAAACCACCGATATGACACTAGATTTTATTTTTGAGAAGTGTTTATTGGTAGCCACAGACTATAACTATAATAAGTTTACAGGTAATTTGATCAATATGTTTAACGATGAAGTAATTTCTTCGATTACTTTCAACAAGTCAAAAGATCAAATTGTCAGTGGTTAAAGTATAAGTTTTTGCGGCAACATATAAAAGATTACTCGAACTTCATTATCTGTGCTTTTTATATTTTATGAGGATTGAATAATGTCGGGAAAACAAAATCCAGCTCTTCAGAAAGCGTTTATTTCTGAAACTGTTGCTGATGGCTCCTATTATACGGTGCTTGTTAATTTTGCGGACTATGACACTGGCTCTATAACGGGCACCTGGGGTAAGAACAGTGCGCCTTCAGCTGATCTTGGGCGGTCGGGTTATCACAGGCTTGATGAGTATCAACAAAGTAGCGTTACTTTCGATTTTGGCAATGAACGATGTATTTTACTGGCTAGTAACTATGAGTACCTGAGGCTAGAAGGGGAGCTTTATAATACACAGACAAAGGTTATAGTGCCTATTGTATTTAATCGGGCGTGATGTTGGTTGTGCAAACGCTAACTGTATAGAGGGCGAAGTATGCTAGGTAAAATTCATTAGAGGGGAGTGGCACATACTTAACCTTCTTCGTATGCCCATTTTCCCTGACTTAGGCTCTTGCTGCCCAACGCGCTTGAATTTGCATTGGTTAAATTGCGGGAGCGGGCTTGCCCGCGATAGCAGGGTATCAGTTTATAAATGGGTGGCTGATACACCCTCATCGCGGTCAAGCACGCTCCCACGTGTGGATGGTGTTCGGCTTATTTATCCACCAGTATTTTGGGATTGGTATTACCTAACACTGTATACAGGTCAGCCAACAATGCCTCATTAATGTCCTCTCTCTCCGCCTGAGTCGTCTGCACACTCCCCTGCTTGCCAAACAACACCACCTCATCGCCGCTCTTCACCATCGGCATATGCTGGGATGGCGGCTAACTCTGCCTCGGACACAGATCCTTCTTTCACATAGCACTTTGGAATTGAGAGGATATCGATCATCAAACCCATGCGATGAAATCTGGCGAGTCTCTGGTTACGCCCCATTTACGTTTGTGCTCAAGAACCATTTTGCTCTTACTGAAATAACTCTCCAGCTCTTCCAGCCTTCTATGTTCGGCAAATAACATCAGTCCTAACATGACGAAAGTAAAAACTATCAACAGAGTGATGTAGACAAGAAAAAATCCACAGTCAAATCCACTCTGGCCACCCATGAAACCAGATATACCAAACGCAGGATGCGACAAACCAAACGCAAGCAACACGATAAGGCCACAACGCCCATCGTTTAAGCGCTAAAGGAACAGATGCCAGTTCCGCCTCAGTCACAAGACCGGCTTTCAGAAAAGCCTTGGGCGTTGACAGAATATCGATCATCAACCCCATGCGATGAAAACGGTCAATTCGCTGATTTCTTTTCCAAAAACGATTATGTCTACAAACCTTCTCGTTTTCACTGAAATAACTTTCCAGCTCGTCGAGTTTTGTATATTCGGCATAAAGTATCAGTCCCAAAACGATAAACGCCCCGCCAAACACAACAATGGTGTAGACAAGAAAAAAATCCACAGTCAAATCCACTCTGGCCACCCATGAAACCAGATATACCAAACGCAGGATGCGACAAACCAAACGCAAGCAACACGATAAGGCCACAACGCCCATCGTTTAAGCGCTAAAGGAACAGATGCCAGTTCCGCCTCAGTCACAAGACCGGCTTTCAGAAAAGCCTTGGGCGTTGACAGAATATCGATCATCAACCCCATGCGATGAAAACGGTCAATTCGCTGATTTCTTTTCCAAAAACGTTTATGCCTACAAACTTTCTCGTTTTCACTGAAATAACTTTCCAGTTCGTCGAGTTTTGTATATTCGGCATAAAGTATCAGTCCCAAAATGACAAGCATCCCACCAAACCACACGATGGTGTAAGCAAGAAAAAGATCCATGGCTATGCGCCCTCTGGCTGGAATATCAAATCACCATTAACTTCCAGGATCTGCCCACCCAGAAACGCCCCGCCATCGCCGAACAAATTGCCGCCCTCATACCCACCCGCTGCACCTCCGATAACACTACAGATGAGTTCACCACGCCCTTTAGCCGCAATACCTAAAAAGATGTTGCATGCACGCCGACTTAATTTAGCGCCATTTCGACGCCGCACCATCTACGCCAAACGGACCAAGCGACGGTGCCGATAACCCAAATGAGGCCAAGGTAATAGGGCCACAACACCCAACGCTTGAGCGCTACCGGCACAGACGCCAGTTCGGCTTCGGTCACGACACCTGCTTTCACATAGCGTGCTGAGTCAGACAGTAAATCAAACATCAACAACATGCGGTATTGCCTGTCGATCCAATGATTTTTTCTCCAGAATCGCTTATTGGCGCGGACCCTTTCGTTATGAGTGAAATAACTTTCCACTTCGTCGAGTTTTGTATATTCGGCAAACAGCGCCAGTCCCAAAACAACAAACGCCCCAACAAAATGCACAATGGTGAAGGCAAGAAAAAACGACACGTTTAAGCCCCCTCTGGCTCGAAGATCAAATCACCGTTAACCTCCAGGATCTTTCCACTCAGTAATGCAAGCCTACCGCCTGCCCACCCGCAGCGCCGCCAATATCTGCGCACGCCAGCGCCCCTTGTCCCCTCATCGAAGCGCCCAAATGTGGATGTACAGTATTTTTTGAAAGTTATGTAAGACATTTCAGATTTCAATGCCGCCCCATCTACGCCAGACAGCCCCGATGAGCAACGCGAGAGCCCAAATGTGGCACAGGCGATAGGGCCATAGAGCCCAGCGTTTGAGAGCTAACGGAACGCAGTCCAACTCAGCCTCGGTCACAAGTCCTTTTTTCACATAGCGCTTTGGCATTGAGAGGATATCGATCATCAAACCCATGCGATGAAATCTGGCGAGTCTCTGGTTACGTCCCCATTTACGTTTGTGCTCACGAACCACTGTGTTCTTGCTGAAATAACTCTCCAGCTCTTCCAGCTTTCTATGTTCGGCAAATAACATCAGTCCCAGGATGACGAACGTCAAAATAATCAACAGGGTGACGTAGACGAAAAAAAGGTCCATGACTACGCATCTTCCGGTTGGAATATAAAAACACCATCGATTTCCATGATCTTTCCACCTACGAACCCACCGAAATCGCCAACTTCGCTACCTCCCACATACCCTGCCCCAGCACCTCCGATAATTGCGCAGGCCAGTCTGGCGTTAGCTTTCAGAGAAACCCCCAACACCATATCGCAAGCACGGCGAGCAAATGCAGCCCCGTACTTCCCCCCAACAGCCGCCCCCGACACCGCCCCCACCAACCTCCCCGTCTCCACATACTTCGCCCTCCTGCACTGCGCCTCCCGCCCCGTCACACACGCCTCCTTGATCTCCAACCCCGCCACGCCCACATCCAGCGCCACGCCGAGATAGGTCCCTTTGCCCAGCCACTTCGACATTTGCGCGGTCTCCCGAATCCGCTGTGCATACCCGGCGATCTCACCTTTATGCAGATAGCTTTTGGTCGATATTCCCAGCACCTTTTTCAACGATTCATGCCCCTGCAACCCTGTGCCAAAACGTGCCGCGCCTTGCAGTTGCAGGTCCAGGCGGCGGAACAGGGTCTGGCGCTGTTGGATAAAGGCCTCGCGGTCCAATGCGCCGTGTTTCAAGCGCTGGTGCAACTGCTCGATTTCTTCCAAGGTCTGCGCCACGTCATTCAGATGCCGCGCCCAGGCCGCTGTGGCGCTACCGATGCCTATGGAGCTGTACGCCATAAAGCTTTGTAACAAGTCATAGTTGCCGATCAAGACCTTGCCGGTGGATGAGTTCATGTCCAGGTTGCGTCGCACTGCTTCGGCATGGCGCATCAACCAGGCTTCCTCGCCGGAACAACTTACGCTGTGGGGATCGGGAATAATCACCAACTGCCCCGGCGTGACCAGGCCGGGGCGCAGGTGCCGGTTCAACACATCAAAATGTTCGGAACGTTGTCGGGTCGGGGCGCTGCCCATCAGGCGGGATTTCAAGCTGTGGTAGTCCGTGGTGCGGTCGTTGATATAGCTCTGCGCCATGCCCTACATCCGGGATGCAAAGAAGATGGCGTGGAAATATAAGCAAGCGCCTACGCCCCGGACACAAGCGCAGGTGGGGTGAAGCGCATTTGGGAAGTTGCCTACTGGGTGAGGAAATAGCGCCTACGGAAACGCCCCTAATAGCCGGTCATCTCCAAGTAACCCACCCCACCGTCAAAGCGCACCGGGCCTTCCCAGTACGGAATACTCAGGTTCATCCAGGCGTTGGGGTTAAGCGCCTCGGTGGTGATGTCCAGCTGTTTGCTGGGGATCTTCAGCGACCAGCGCGTCGGTATCTGGCGCCCGTCGATGGCGGTAGTGTGCAACGGCGTCAGTTGGATATCGCCATTGTGCAGGGTCTGGGTATGGCCTTCGCGGTCGATCCAGGTGCCGGTCAGGTAGGGCGCACCGTCGGTTTGCCGCACCCGGAACAGCATCAGTTGTGCGCCGCGATCCAGGTGCAGGGAGAACCAGTCCCAGCCGCTCTGGCTGGCGCTCAGCGGTTGGCTGCTCCATTCGCGGTCGAGCCAGGCGGGGCCGCTGACCTGATAGGTCTTGCCATCAATGCTTACGCTGCCCTCGGCGCTAAAGAATGGCTGGCTGTAGTAATACGACGCCTGGCCCTGATCGGATTTGCGGCTGTAGCCGTTGTCGCCCTGTAACACCAGCGGGCGCTGGGAGGTCAGGCGCAGGTCGTAGGCAAATTGCGCACCGTGGGCCTTGAGTTGCATGTCGGTCAATGCGCGGGTGGCACCGGGGCGGCTGGCGAAATTCCAGTCATCGATCCAGGCATTGAACGGCGCCGCTTGCGCCCCGGCCTGGCCCACGCCGCCACGGGCAAAGCGTTCGGCGGCGTAGTGGCGGGTGGCGGATGTGACGGCTGCATGTCCGAGCCACAGGGTGGAGTCGTGCCAGCCCGGTTGGGTGGGCCCGGCCTTCAGGGCGTTGCGAAACAATGTCCACTGCACACCGAACTGATTGCCCTGGGCATCCTTGAGATTGGCGGTGACGTACCACCATTCGATGCGATACCCCGCGTGGGGGCCATGGTCTTCGGGAAAGCTGAAGACTTTGCCGGGCACCACTTGGGCAAAGTCCGCCGCATCGCTGCCAAGGCCGGCGAAGCTCTCCGCGGGCGCTGGGGCTTTATCGCAGGCCGCCAGCAGCCACAGCACAGCCCAACACAACGACTTAACCTTCATGGGCAAATGTCCTCAACAAGTCCGCCGGACGGCTGCGATACAACTGCCACAGCGGCCAGGCCGAAGCCAGCAACGTGGCCAGCAGTGCCAGGCCCAGCAATTGCGCCAATTGCCACGGGAACACCTGCAACGGCAGGCGCCAGCCGAACGCCTGCACATTGATCACCGCGTCCAGGCACCACGCCAGCAGCAGCCCCAGCGGCAGCGCCAGGCACAAGGTGAGCACCGCCAACAGCCAGGTCTGGCCCAGGTTGAGCAGCATCAATTGTCGCCGCGTCACGCCCAGCGCCCACAGCGGTGCGAGTTGACCGAGGCGGCTCTGGCTCTGGGTCAGCAAGCTGATGAACAACGCCACGCCCGCCACGCCAAGGGTCAGGCTATTGAGCGCGGCGGTGGCGGCGAATGTGCGTTCGAACACCTGGCTCGACCAGCCCTTGAGTTGCTGCTGATCGATGATGCGGCTGTCCTCCAGGGCAAACACCCGTTGTAGGTCACGGATCAGCGCTGGCACATCGGACGGCGCGACTCGCAGGTTGAAACGCGACGGCGACAGGCCCGGCCAGTGGCTGAGCAAGTGGGTGGCATTGATCAGCAGATGGCCCTTGGGGTTGCCGTAGTCGGCGTAGATGCCCACCACCTTCGGCGTCCACGGCCCTTGCGGCGTCGACAGGGTCAGCGTGTCGCCCAGGCTGACGGCCAGGCGGCGCGCCAGTTGCTCGCTGAGCATCACGCTGTCGCCGTCACGCAACTGGTCCCAAGGCGCGCGCGCCGCTTCCAGCAACGGCCAGTGCTGCCGATAGGTGGGATCGTCGACCACCCCTGACAGGTCCGCCGGCCAGCCTTGCACCTGCACCGCCACCTGCCAGTTAGGCAGTACCGCACGCACCCGTGGTTGCTGCGCCAGCCAGGTGCCCAGTTGCTCGGCCTGGGCCGGGCTTTGGGGGTTGAGGTACAGCTCGGCGGTCAGGCGTTGTTCCAGCCAATGATTGAATGTATGGCGAAAGCCCGATGTCATGGAACCGGCACCGATATTGGCGGCCAGCGCCAACAGCAACGCCATCAGCGCCAAGCTCAGGGCCGGCAGTTGCTGACGGCAATCGGCGAGAAACCATTGGCCGAGCACCGAGCGACTGCGGCCCAGCACTGCTTTGAGCAAGCCGTTAAGCAACACCGGCAACCCCAGGGCGGCGCCCAGCAGCAACGCGGCCATCAACACAAAGCCGGCGGCCAGGCTATCGCCGCGCCACAGCGCCAACAGGGCCACCAGCAGCGCGGCGGCGGCCACGTAGCCTTGACGCCGCAACCAGCGCCCGTGGGCCTCGTGCCAGGCTTGGGCATTGGCCAACGCCAGCAACGGCAGGCGCGCCGCACGCCATAGGCTACTGGCGCCGGCGAGCAAGGCGCCGAGCAGGCTAACGCCCAAACCGGCCAGCCACCAGCCTGGGTTCAGGCTCAATTGCCCCGGCACTTCGGCGCCATACAGACCGCGCAGGCTGGCGGCCACATCCGGCAGCAACAGGCTGGCCAGCAGGTAACCGCTGGCCACGCCGAGCACGCCGCCGAGCAACGCCAATGCACCCAACTCCACCCCTAAGCCGACGATCAGGCAACGCGCGCTGACGCCGCAGGCACGCAAGGTGCGCAGTAACCCACGCCGCTGCTCCAGGGCCAGGCCGATGGCGGCATGCACGATAAACAGCCCGACTACGAAGGACAAAAAGCCCAGTGCGTCGAGGTTCAGGTGAAAGCTCTCGGTCAGCCGCGCGAGGTTGTTGTCCTCGCCCTGCTTGAGTTGGAGCCCGGCGGGCGGCGTGGGGTGGTCGGCGGCGAAGGCGTTGTCCAGCAACAGGCGTGACAAACCCTCGGGCATCCCCAGCAACGGCTGGGCGAAAGCGATATCCGTGAGCAACAGCCCAGGCGCCATATCCGCTTGGGCCTGCAACGGCGGCAGGCGCTGCCCGTTCAGCGTCAAGGGTTGCTCGCCCGCTTGCAGCCCGAGGGCCTGCAAGGTTTGCGGTGCGACCCAGGTGCGGCCCGGCGGCGCGAAGAACGCCAGCATCTGCGCCTGGCTCAAGCGCTGCCCCGCCACCGCGCCACTGCCCGGCAGCGACAGCGGATCGATGCCCATCAATTGCAGGCGCAGGTCTGCATGCCCTTGAAGTTGCACCCTGCCCTGCACCACCGGCGACACCGGCCACCCGGCACGGCGCAACTGGGCAAACAGTGCCTGGGGAAAACTGGCGCCGTCCGGCATCGCGAGGCTGGCCTGGGGTTCGCCGCCGATCAATTGGCTGGCGCGGGCGTAGCTGTCGCGCGCCTGGCTGTTGAGGGCTTGCACCCCGGTCAATAACGCGGTGGCCAGCCACAGGCCGGTGAGCACGCTGAAAAACTGCACGGGATGGCGTCGCCAATGGCTGAGCAAGGCGCGCAACGTCCAATACAACACCGCCACCTCAGACCGCTCCCGCCGCTACGACCTGGCCGCGATGCAGCACTACCTGGCGATCCAGTCGTGCAGCGAGGCGTGGGCTGTGGGTGACCATCAACAGGCTGGTGGGGCTGTCGCGCAACAGGTCGAGCATCAGTTGCAGCACCTCGTCGCTGGTGGCTTCGTCGAGGTTGCCGGTGGGCTCGTCGGCCAACAACAGCCGCGGACGCGAAGCCAGCGCACGCCCCACCGCGACCCGCTGCTGCTGGCCGCCTGAGAGTTGCTCCGGGTAACGCCTCAGCAAATCCCCCAGGCCCAGGCGCTCGATCAATTGGGCCTGCCAATGGGAATCGAAACGCCCCGCCAGCCGCGCCTGGAATGCCAGGTTGTCGGCCACGCGCAAACTGCCGATCAGGTTGAATTGCTGAAACACCAGGCCGATGTCCGTGCGCCGCCAGTGCGCCAGTTGCGCCTCGCTCATCCGGTCCAGGCGCTGTTCGCCGATCTGGATACGGCCGCTATCGACTCGATCCAACCCGGCCACCAAATGCAACAGCGTGCTCTTGCCGCTGCCCGACTCCCCCATCAACGCCAAGCTGCTGCGTGCGGCCAGGTGCAGATCGACACCGGCCAGCACCGTCAACGGGCCCTGAGGAGTGACATAGCTTTTAAACACGCCTTGCACCTGCAACATGGGAGCACTCGTTTGATGGGTGGCCATCGAGGATAACGGCTGCGGTCCGAGCCCACGCAAATTTTTCACATGGATTTCACCGGACGGCCACCCGTCACTCTTTAAATTGCCGGCCAAGCGTCATCCGTCGGCAACTTGTTAGTTGTTACGCCTGGCAACTTTTAAACGCTCCATGTTCAGCGAAAAGACAGCCGCTCTGTGACAGCTTCTGGCTCCACTCAAGGCACTCGCCAACATGTCGCGCCCAATAAATAAAACGCTGGCGACAGCGCCCAAGGTGAATGAAGTGGTTGACCTGACCCTGACCAAGCCACGCGCACACCGACACTTTCTCAAGCGCTTGTCAGCGCTCTGGCTGGGCATTGCGGTAGTTGCCTTGCTCGTGACTGCTTTCATGAACTGGCCCTTATCGCCACGGGACTTGGGTGTCGGCAATCGCCTGCTGAGTTCATCGGTGTTACCGCTCTGGCGCGATGGCGACTTGATCGTACTGGTGCGCCATGAAGAGCGCTGCGACCGTTCGAGCAACCCGTGCCTGGGCCCCGTCGAAGGCCTGACGATCAAAGGCAGCCAACGCGCCGAACAACTCGGCAAAGCCTTTAAATCCTTGGGCATGGAAGGCAGCGACGTGCTCGCCAGCCCGGCTATTCGTACCGCCCAGACGTCCCGCTTCATGTTCGGCAAGACCGATGTTACCGCCAGCCAGCAAGCCGTCTGCGGCGCGGCCATGGGCGAGGAATTGCTCAGCCATAAACAGCCCGGGCGCAACCTGGTGTTCGTCACGCACAGCGGCTGCATCGCCGACTTTGAAACCCATCTGGGCTACCCCCGTGCGCGGTTTCCCGAGTACGGCAGTGCACTGTTCGTGCAAGTTCTGCCCAACGGTAAGTTCAAAACCCTGGGCATTGTTAATAACCCCGATTGGCCCGCTGCCCTCAAGCAACTTTAAGCACAGTTACAACGACCGCCACAGCGTGTTCAGCAAAAAGACAGCCCTGTTCTGGCATGTTGAATTGCGTCTTTAAATCACGACGCCATGACTCTTTCTCGCCACTTAGTGAACGCTTTGGTTCTTCCGCTATGACTTTATTAGTTCAAACAGTCTCCATAAAACGTCAAGGAGCGACGTTGCCATGCCCCGCATAAAACCGTTGCACCTGCTGTTATTGGCCTTCGCAGGGTTTTATCTGCTGCCCTTGGGCCTGCACGGTTTGTGGACGCCGGATGAAACCCGCTACGCCCAGGTCAGCCAGCAAATGCTGCTCAGCGGCAACTGGGTGGCACCGCACTTTATGGGCATGCGCTATTTCGAAAAACCCGCCGGAGGCTATTGGCTGATCGCCCTGGGCCAAGCCGTGTTCGGCCAGAACCTGTTCGGCGTGCGCATCGCCTCGGCCCTGACCAGCGGCCTGAGTGTGTTGCTGGCCTATCTGCTCGCCCGCCGCCTGTGGAATGATCCGCGCAAAACCTTCGCCTGCGCCCTGCTCTACCTGAGCTTCGGCTTGATCGCCGGCCAAGCCGGGTATTCCAACCTCGATCCGCTTTTCACGCTGTGGGTCAACCTGAGTCTGGTCGCGTTGTGGTTTGCCCTCGACAGTCAAACACTGCCTGGCCGACTGAGCGCCTGGGCCATCGTGGGGCTTGCCTGCGCCATGGGCTTTATGACCAAAGGCTTTCTGGCCTGGGCGCTACCTGTATTGATCGCGGTGCCCTATATGCTCTGGCAACGGCGCCTGGGGGAATTGCTACGCTACGGCCCACTGGCGGTACTAGTGGCGGCGCTGGTGTGCTTGCCCTGGGTGTGGGCGATTCATGTGCAGGAACCGGATTTCTGGCGCTTCTTTTTCTGGAACGAACATATTCGCCGCTTCAGTGCCGAGGATGCGCAGCATGTGCGGCCGTGGTGGTTTTTCCTGCCAATCATGGCTGTGGCGTGCCTGCCCTGGGCGGGGCTGCTACCCAACACCCTGCGCAAGACCTGGCAGGAAAAAACCCAGGCCCCCATTCGCTTCCTGGCCCTGTGGCTACTGCTGCCGCTGGGATTCTTCAGCCTCAGCAACGGTAAGCTGCCGACCTATATCATGCCGTGCCTGCTGCCGCTCGCCCTGCTCATGGGGCACACCTTGATCGACCTGATCAGCCAAGGCAAAGCCCGGTCGATCTGCCTTAACGGCCTGCTTAATTTCGCCATTGGCATGGCGGCGATGATCGGCCTGATTTACCTGCAAATCGCCCGACCGCTATACGGCAATAGCCATGCCGAGATGTTCAGCCTGTCCCTGACCTTTATCGTGCTGTTGGTGTGGATTCTGACCAACCTGCTGCAAGCCTTCCGCCCGTTGACGCTGTGGGCCATGCCGACCCTGGGCATCGGCCTGCTGGTGGTACTGCTGCCGGCCGGCATGCCGGCACTGATCACCGACAACGAAATGCCCGACCAATTCGTGCAAGAACACCTGGGCGAACTGCAGCAAACCAGCGCCTTGCTGAGCAACCAACTGGAAAGCGCCAGCGCCCTCGCCTGGCGCCTGCAACGCCCTGACGTGACGCTGTACAACACCGAGGGCGAATTGCGTTACGGCCTGCAATACCCCGATGCCGCGCAGCGTAAGGTGGACGTGACGCAGGTTCAGGACTGGCTCAAAGAGGCCCGCCGTCACGGCCCGGTCGGCGTGCTGCTGCGGGTCGGCAGCACCAGCGAAATGGCCGAGGCTGGGCAACTGCCGCTGGGTGGTAAACGCTATAACAAAGGCTATCTGGAACTGACCCTGTACCCGCAGGTGCCCTGATGCCGGTCTATCCTCGCAGCGAACGTAGCGCCTTGCTGTTACTGCTCGGCGTCTGTGCCCTGTTGCTGTTGTGCGGGCTCGGCGCGCGTGACCTATGGGGGCCGGAAACCCGTTGGGCGAACATTGCCTTGCAGATGTTGCAGAGCGGCGATTACTTCGACCCCTACCTCAAAGGCGCGCCGTATTACGACAAACCCCTGCCCTCCTACTGGATGATCACCGGCATGGCGCACCTGATGGGCGGCCTGGGCCCGTGGTCGCTGCGCTTACCCTCGGTCATCGCTGCGTGGTTGAGCGTGTGGCTGATCTACCTGCTCGGCGAGCGCCTGTTTCGCAGAGGCACCGGTCTGATCGCGGGCTGGATGCTCGCCACCACGTTCTACTTCCTGTTCTGGGCGCGGGTGGCCACGGCGGATGTGCTGACTCTGTGCGGCGTCCTCGCCGCCGTATGGTGGTACTGGCGTGGGCCGGACGACACACGGCTGGGACGTTACACCGTGTTCTGCCTGTTACTGGCAGCGACGTCGCTGTTCAAAGGCTTGATCGGCGTGGTGCTGCCAGGCCTGGTGTTGCTGCCGCACCTGCTCAGCAAGCAGCGCTACAGGCAGCACCTCAACCTGCGCTTGTTACTGGCCGCACTGATTGGCGGCGCGGCATATGCGGTACCGTTCGTGTTATCTCACCTCTACGGCGCAGCGACTTACGGCGAGAGCGGCCTGGCGTTGGTGTTCCGGGAAAACGTGGTGCGCTTCTTCGATCCCTTCGACCACATGGGGCCGATCTACACCTACCTGATCTACCTGCCCGCCTACACCCTGCCCTGGACGCCGTGCTGGCTGCTGGGTCTGTGGCTGGCCGTGCGGCACTGGCGCCATACGCTTGCCAATGTGCGCTGGCTGGTTTGGGGCTTGGGTCTGTTGTTTGTGTTTTTTACCGCCAGCGGCAGCCGACGCAGTTACTACGTGCTGCCGCTGGTGCCATTCGCCCAGCTGTTGGCCGCTTGGTGGTTGAGCGAACGCCTGGCGAAAAAGCCGGCCAGTGGGACGCGCTGGCACAAGGGTTTCGCCATCGCCGCCGTGGTGATGCTCGGTGTGCTCGGCGTGGCCTACCCCTGGAGCAACGGCAATGGCGGCGTCACCCGCTTTGCCAAGGATGTACGCACCGAGGCGGTCAAAACCGCGCCGTGGGATCAATGGCAGATGGTCATGTTGGAAGTCGACAACAAGGTGCCCCTGTACCTGCAAAACCAAGGCAACGCGTTCTACTACGTCAGCCAGGCCCAAAACTTCCCGCGCCAAGGCGACAGCGCCGCGTTCATGGCTTGGCTGGACACCACCAGCGGCCGGCACTTCGACCCAGAGCGCACGATTATCGTCACAGCGTTCTCCAAGGACGACCCGACGCCACTGGCGTACCTCGCCGCAGACCATCAGGTCATCACGACACAACCGGATAACGGCGAACGGCTGTTCCGGGCGAGGCAGGACGGCAGCAAAGCATTCATTCCGCGCCAGCCCTGAAAGGGGCGATTGACTTCACTGCCGCCCTCTTGCCCCGATATCCAAACGAATAGGTCCCCACCCCTGAAGCCCGACGGCTGAAACGATTAAAGCGCTGTAAGACATTGGCTACTGATTGGCGAGGTCAACCAGAATGCTTGCCTGTCTCTCGCTAAATATTATCAATAAATTTCATATAGTTAGGATAAATCAAAAATCTGACCCCCAGATCCATATCCGGAAATGCCCTTCAGAAACGTCGAATTAATGACGCGATTTTTATGGCACGTTGTCTACCTCGTTTCAGCTGGATAAGTAGGATCAGGCGCTTATGCTTCAAGCAAACTCCCAGGGCGGCCATTAACAGTGCTGAACCTTGACGCTCGGCGGGCCATGGATGCCCAGCCACACGAACCCGAGAGCCCACATTTCTACGCGCAACTGGGCGAGGTGATTGCCCATAGCGGCCACGCCCATTTCGCCGACCATCTGCTGCAGTTGGTCAACCGATCGGTGCCTGCCCAATGGGTCGACCTCAGTGAGTGGACCCTGGGTGAATTGCCCGGGCACGTCCTCGACATCAAGCGGCTGGGCAGCGCCGGCCACCCGCACGCACGGCCGCCATGCCTGACGTCGGGGCAGGACCAGCCGTTGCTGCGGGACATGCTCGACATGCAGGACCCGTTGCTGATCCAGATAAACCCAAGGATCAACAACCTACACCAGTGCCACCTGGTGTCACGCCAAGGCAACCGACGCTGGGTGATCTCGCTGTACCGATCCGACACCGAACGCGGCTTTGCCTTGGCACAACTGTCATTCCTCAAGCGACTGTCGGATACCCTGCTGCCGCTGCTCGAACACCACGTACAACTGCTGCATCAGGTACCGCGTAATCCGGATCACGCGCTGCCCGAACAATCGCAGTTGCACCGTGCGTTCTACCAACGCCTGTCCCTGGACGCCGTCAGCCTGTCCGCGCGCGAGCAACAGGTGTGCCTGGGCCTGTTGACCGGCGGTACCGTGCCGCAGTTGGCGCAAAAGCTCAGTGTGAAAAACAGCTCGATCGAAACCTACTTCAAACGCGCCGCCACCAAGCTGGGCGTCAGCGGCCGGCACGGGTTAGCCAAGTGGATGATCGGCGCGGCAGCGTCTGGATACGAAGCAGGATGAAGCCAGGTCCGCCCACCACAGAAGTCTCACCCTTCACACCTGGCCCGCTGCTCATCCTATTTGCAGTTGCCACAGAAACGATCACCCCATCGCCAGACTGAACGGCGAGAACTCCGCAAACCGCCAGCGCAAGGCCAATGCCGCCGGGCGCCGAACCCTGTGCTCCACGGTCACTGTCCACACGCGCTGGGCGCCTTCGAACAGCGCCACTTGCGGCCCGTCCAGGATCAGCGTGGTGCGCCCGACAAGCTGCAACACATCCCCCGTGTCGAAATCGATAAACAACAGCCCTGCCACCGGGTTGGCCGCCAGGTTGCCCAGGGTGTTGAAAAACAGGTTGCCGGCGTAGTCGGGAATGGTCAGCACGTTGCCGTCGACGCGCACGAAACCGGTATTGCCGCCCCGGTGGGAAACGTCCACCGCGCGCTCGCTGCCGGTGTCGACGTAACTGGCGACGAAGAAGGTGTCGGCGTTGCGAATCAGGTGCTGCGCGGCGGCATCCAAGTGATCGTAGCGCTCAACCGCACTGCCCGGTTTGCGGGCGACGCCTTCGACCGGGCGCAATTGGATGTACTTGGGGCAATTACCGAAGGTGTGCACCACGTCCACCGACAATCCTTCGTGGTCAAGGGCGCCGATGCGGCCATTCATACGATTGCGACGACGGGTATTGAGGTCGATGCCGAGTACGCCCACCGACGCGCCCTGATGCAGCCCCGCACGGGCCGGATCGCCCGCCGAGGGCAGGCTGTCGATCTGCAAGCGCTGCGGGTCGGGCGAATGCACAAAGCCCGGCGCACCTTCCACCAGGGTCGCCCAGGGAAGGCCTTGCGCATCCACCGCGCCCAGCACCAGGTACGGCAGCAAGGGGTAGAAATCCCGGTGCTGTTCGGGCAAGTGGTCGCGAATCACCTTGGGCCCGACCATCGCCATGCGCTCGGCAACGCCGGCGCTGTGCTGCATCTGCCGCTCGCCGGCATGCCAAGGGGACTGTTCGATCGGGTTCATAGGGCCACCTCCAATTAGGGATAGGCGAATGCTGCGCCCCAATACGCGACGAGGGAATCACCACCTCCAGCAATCCACTGTTACGCCAACTGAAATGCCGGATGCCCGCGCAGCGCGCTCACACAGTGTTCGACAAAACTGCGCACGCGCATCGGCGCCTGCCTGCCCTCGCGGTACACCACCTGCACCGGCAGCGGTGGTCCGTCGAAGTCCGGCAGCACGCGGCGTAGTGCGCCGCTGAGCAAATGCTCATGCACCGGATAACTGAGGCACTGCAACAATCCAGCGCCCTGTACGGCGGCATTGATCGCGCCTTGCACCGTGGAACAGGCCAGACGTGCGCGGGTGCGGAACGGGTCGTGGGGGGCGGGGCTGGCGATCAAGCGATGCTGCTTGAGTTCATCGGGGTGGTTGGGGTCACCGTGGGCAGCCAGGTAATCGG
This sequence comes from Pseudomonas rhodesiae, assembly GCF_013285305.1. Taxonomy (NCBI): domain Bacteria; kingdom Pseudomonadati; phylum Pseudomonadota; class Gammaproteobacteria; order Pseudomonadales; family Pseudomonadaceae; genus Pseudomonas; species Pseudomonas rhodesiae. The sequence goes on from NZ_CP054205.1 coordinate 3,929,454, forward strand.
GGCTTGCGCACAGAATGGGTCGCACCTGCCCCAAAGGTCGCGCGATCAGCGCTGAGTTGGGCAATTCGCCCACCAGGATCGCCACATCCAGCCCCTCCTCGTGCAGGTTAGGGTGAGGGTCCTGATAGCGCACCCGCAAGCGCATGTCGGGGTAGTTCGCCAGATAGTCGGCCAATACCGGCGCCATCACGTAGCGGCTGAACAGTAACGGCAAGCACACCCGCAGGCTGCCCTGAACCTGCATCTGCAAGCCCTTGGCCGAGGCTTCGGCGGCGTCGACGGCGGCCAGCAACCGCACGCAATCGGCCAGGTAGGCGGCGCCGGCAGTGGTGAGGCTGACGCCGCGGGTGCTGCGCCGCAACAACGCTACCCCCAGACGCGCCTCCAAACGGGCAATGGCGCGCACCAAGGTCGGGCCGGACACCCGTGCAGCGCGCGCCGCCGACGCCAGGCTAGGTTGCCCGGCCAGCGCGGCGAACAGCTGCATGTCGCGATAACGCTCCATCAAGGCGAGTGCCGGTGGGACGGGTTCAGCGCAGCATCCTGGCTCAGGCGCTGGCTGAGAAAGTCGACAAAGGTGTTGACCCTGGCCGGCACGCGCCCACGGTTGTGGAACACCACCTGGATCGGCAGCGGCGGCGGCTCGAAGGCGTCCAGCACAATCTCCAGCTCACCGGCCGCGACCGCCGCCGCGACCTGATACGACAGCACACGCGTCATCCCCCAGCCTAGGCGCGCCAGGTGGATCGCCGCGTTATTCGCCGAGACCACCAGGCGTGGGGTAATCGGCACCGTCAGCGAGCGACCGTCGTCGACGAATTGCCATTCGCTGACCACTTGGCTGGCGGACGAGGTGGCAATCGTAGCCTCGCGCAACTGCCCGGGATGTTCGGGCCGGCCATGCCGCTCCAGATAGCCTGGCGCAGCACATACCACGCGGCGCACTTCGCCGACCTTGAGCGCCTGCTGCCCCGGCTCATGCAGATGGCCGATACGCACGGCCACGTCGACACCTTCATCGGCCATGTTCACCACACGATCGACCAGCAGCGCGTTGATCGTCACTTGGGGGAATCGGTCAAGGTATTCGCCCAACAGCGGCGCCACATACAGCTCGCCGAACAGCACCGGGGCGGTCACCGTCAGGTGGCCCCAGGGGCTGGCGTAACTGCCCGCCGCCGCCTCCTCGGCCTCGTCCAACTCGGCGAGGATGCGTCGGCAATCTTCCAAATAACGCTGGCCGGCTTCAGTCAGGTGCAGGCTGCGGGTGGTGCGCGCCAGCAGCTGTGTGCCGAGGCGTTGTTCCATCGCGGCGATGGCACGGGTCACGCTGGGGGGCGACGTATTTAACCGCCGTGCTGCCGCAGCGAAGCCCTGCTCCTCGGCCACCGCCAGAAACACCTGCATTTCATGAAATCGGTCCATTGACGCTCCCTAGCTCGATTGCAAACCGACGGCTGTGCGCGGCATACCGACAAAACCCGGCAGGGCTTCGATGCGCCCCAACCAGGCGCGTACCTGAGGGTAGTCGGCCAACGACACATTGCCTTCCGGCGCGTGAGCTACGTAACTGTAGAACGCCACATCGGCAATGCTCGGCTGCTCGCCCACCAAAAACGGTGTCTGACTCAGTTGCTGCTCCAACAGGCTCAACAACCCATGAGCCCGGCTGATGGCCAACGGCGCATCCACATCGGCGCCAAACACCACCGCCAGCCGCGCGGTGGCAGGCCCTGCGTGCAGCGGCCCGGCGGCGGCCGACAGCCAGCGCTGGACCCGCGCCTGCCCCACCGGGTCACTCGGCAGCCATTGGCCGTTACCGTACCGGCTCGCCAGGTACACCAGGATCGCATTGGAATCGGCCAGCACCACGCCGCCGTCATCGATGGCCGGCACCTGACCGAAACTGTTGATGTTGGCCAGAAACGCCGCGCTTTTATGCGCGCCCTGCTTGAGGTCGACCAGGATAAATTCACTGGGCAGCCCCAACAGCGACAACATCAGCTCGACTCGATGGGAGTGGCCGGACAACGGAAAACCGTAGAGTTTGATCGTAGGCTGAGACATGACAGGCTCCAAAAAAGTAGTGGGTAGGCAGCGCTGACCATCTTCCAGCGCTGCTGCCACCGATGGAATCACCACGCTTCACAATCGAGTATTTCATCTGGCGAAACAATGCCTATCCACATGTATCCAGCACAGCGATGCAGCAGGCGTATCGAGGTTTCATGGAAAAAATTCAAACTATCGCCAACTGCACGGCTCAGAACTTCACGTTCAACGTTTAGCAGGAGGCGACATGCAGTATCGACAACTGGGCCATTCGGGTCTGCTGGTATCCGAAATCATCCTGGGCACCGTACCGTTTGGCGGCCGCGCCGAGTTTGAGAAATGCGGCAGCGTCGACGTGCCCCAGGCCAGACGCATGTTCGACATCGCGTTCGACGCCGGGGTGAACATGGTCGACACCGCCGACCTCTATTCCCATGGCTTGGCCGAGGAAGTGGTCGGCAAGGCGCTGGGCGACAAGCGCAACGACATCCTGCTGGCCACCAAAGGGCGCAGCCCGGTGGACAACAACCCGAACAACTCCGGCTCGTCGCGCTATCACTTGATCCGAGCCTGCGAAGCCAGTTTGAAGCGCCTGGGCACCGACCATATCGACCTGTATCAGTTGCACAACTGGGACGGTATGACGCCCATCGAGGAAACCCTCGAAGCCCTGCGTTTGTTGGTGGGTTCGGGCAAGATCCGCTATTTCGGCACCAGCAATTTCACGGCCTGGCAAATGATGAAAACCCTGGGCAAAGCCGAGTTGCACGGCATGCTCAAACCCATCACGCAACAGATCTACTACACCCCGGAATCCCGCGAGGCCGAGTACGAGTTACTGCCGCTGGCCCTCGATCAGCACGTGGGCACCCTGGTGTGGGGACCGATGGGCGAAGGTCTGTTGACCGGCTCCACCCGCCGAGGGCAAAAGCCGCCGGCCAATACCCGCCAGGGCAGCGACTGGCCGGAACCTTACGTGCATGATCAGGAGCGCGCGCTGGACATCATCGAAACCCTCGCCTCGGTAGGCGACGAGCACGGCGTCTCGGTGGCGCGTACGTGCCTGGCGTGGCTCAAGGATCGTCCGGGCATCACCTCGTTGATCGTCGGCGCGCGCACCGAGGAACACCTGCGCGATAACCTGGCGGCCACCGAGTTGAAGCTCACCGAGGCGCAATCCTCCCGCATCGAAGCCGTGACACGGCGCCAGCCGTTGTACCCGTACTGGCACCGCTTCACTGCCGGGATCGATCGCTTTGATCCGGCCGAACAGCCGTTCCTGGCCGAACACCGCAAGACCCTGGACGCGCGCCAGGACAAGTGAGGCAAAGCGGCCCTCTGCGTGAGGGCCGCCTTGCAATCGCCTGCCATGCTGCCTATATTTGCGGCCTGGCGCGATCCACGCCACCTTCCGCGGAAAGGGCTGCGCCCAGGACACCGCAACACCCATCCGATTGCTACGACTCCCCACCTGACAGCGGAAAAAGGTAAGCCCAGGAGCTCGTATGTCGCCACTTCCTATCACCTCCACCACCGATGGTCGCCTCAACCTTGAGCAGCAGCGCAAGCGCGCCAAGGAATTGCTGCCGCAGCTCAAAGCCCAAGACCCCGGTGCGACCTTGTCCCAGGCCCAATGGCAGATCGCCAAGCAGTTGGGGTTCAGCAGTTGGCCCAAGCTCAAGGCCCATGTCGACGCCCTTGACTTTGCCGCGCGCCATCCCGATTTCCACGCCAGCGACGAAGCCCGCACCACCCATTGGCGCTGCGGCAGTGACATCGCCCACACCTTGCAACTGGCCGGGTTCCAGGGCCAGTTCCGCATGCTCACCGACCCGCTGTGCATGGGCCCGGTACGCGACCTTCCCGCCGAGGCGTTTCGCGCTCTACGCAGCGCCTTTATCAGCCAGGCCTTCGCCCTGGACTTGGCCACCGTGGCGCGCCGGGTCGACGATGAATATCAGCAATTGCAGACGCTGGCCGACGACACGCCCAGTGTGTTGTGGTGCGAAGCGGACGCGTATGACCAGCTGTTCCTGATCCGCGTCCTGGCCAGCCTGGACCGTGCTCCGCGCCAGTTGGAGTTGATTGAAGTGGCGCAGATTCCAGGCGTCGAACGCTTTATCGGCATCGGCCAACTGGCCCCGGACGTGCTCGCCTGGCTGTGGCCACAGCGGCGCTTGATCGGTGACGACGCGGTACAACTGGCCAAACAGGCCTGGTCGGCCTATTGCGATCCGTCACCGCTCAAACTGGCGCAACTGGCACACGCCCATCACCCCGCCCTGCCCTTGCTGGGCCCGGCCTTGTTGCGTCAGTTGCAAGAATTGCCTGGCGCCCAGGACGGCCTGTCGCTGACCGAACGCCTGGCCTTGACCAGCCTCGCCGACACCGGGCCCATGCCCTTCGGGCGTGTATTCGCCGACCTGATGGCCAAGCGCGAACCACTGCCGTTTCTGGGGGACATGATGTTCCATGCGCTGCTCCGCCCGCTCATCGATGGCGCGCAACCGTTACTTACCGAAAGCGCAACACAACTGGAATGGCCCCGTCGCATGTTGACGCTGACGCCCCTGGGCCATCAGGTGCTCAGCGGCCAAGCCTATTGGCCCGACCACGCCTCACACGAACGCTGGGTCGGCGGCACTTGCATCCGCCCCGGCGAGCCGCATTGGGTGATCGACCATGCGCTGCGGCCGCTCTGGAAGACCTGAGAAAATAGGTTTTTTTGTGGTGAGCGGGCTTGCCCCGCGCTGGGCTGCGAAGCGGCCCCCAAGCCAAGCCCCTCGGTGTGCCCGATAAAAACACAGTGTCTGGAGTGGGGCTGCTTCGCAGCCCAGCGCAGGGCAAGCCTGCTCACCACAACGTTATGTGTCAGCCTCTGCGCCTCTGATATGCCCTTATCCGAGCATCGGTATCCACACATCCTCGGTGAAACATAACCTGAGAAAATGCGATTTTTGTAGTGAGCGGGCTTGCCACGCGCTGGGCTGCGAAGCGGCCCCAAAACCAAGCCCCTCGGTGTGCCCGATAAAAACACAGTGTTTGAAGTGGGGCTGCTTCGCATCCCAGCGCAGGGCAAGCCTGCTCACCACAACGTTATGTGTCAGCCTCTGCGCCTCTGATATGCCCTTATCCGAGCATCGGTATCCACACATCCTCGGTGAAACATAACCTGAGAAAATGCGATTTTTGTAGTGAGCGGGCTTGCCACGCGCTGGGCTGCGAAGCGGCCCCAAAACCAAGCCCCTCGGTGTGCCCGATAAAAACACAGTGTTTGAAGTGGGGCTGCTTCGCATCCCAGCGCAGGGCAAGCCTGCTCACCACAGCGTTATGAGCCAGCATTTATGATTGGCTTAGATATCTACACATCTGCGGTGAAAACAAAACCCGAGACCATGAGTTTTTTGTGGTGAGCGGGCTTGCCCCGCGCTGGGCTGCGAAGCGGCCCCCAAGCCCAGCCCCTCGGTGTGCCCGATAAAAACACAGTGTCTGAAGTGGGGCTGCTTCGCAGCCCAGCGCAGGGCAAGCCTGTTCACCACAGCGTTATGAGCCAGCCTTTGCGATGACGCAGGCAGTTCAAACCTGCTTACTGAACAGGCCGCAACAACTGCATCTGCTGGCGATAGTCATCCGTCACTTGTCGCGCCTGGCTGCTGCTGGTGATCACCCTCGGTGTGATCAGCACGATCAATTCCGTGCGGTCCTTGGACTTGCTGGTGTTGCCGAACAACCAGCGCAATCCCGGAATTTTCCCAAGGTAAGGCACCGCACTGACACTCTCGGCATTGTCCTGTTTGATCAAGCCGCCGAGCAGCACCGTTTGCCCGCTCTGCACCGCGACTTGGGTCGAGACCGAGCGTGTGGAGATGCGCGGATTATTTTGCGTGTCGCTGTTGACGGCCTGGTCCTGGGCGTCGCTGACCTGCTGCTGAATGTCCATGTACACCAGGCCGCCCGGATTGATGCGCGGCACCACGTCGAGGATCACACCGGTTTGCACGTATTCGACGCTGCTCAAGGTGGTGTCGGAGGTACCGGTGTTGACCGTGGTCTGGCTGATGGGGATGTTGTCGCCCACTTGGATCTGCGCCGGTTGGTTGTTCATCACCACCAGCGACGGCGCCGACAGCACTTGGGTACGGCCGTTGGTTTCCAGGGCGTGCAGGGCCACTTGCAGGTTGGAGCTGACGAAGGAATAGAACAACGAATCCGTCGCCCCCAGCCCTGCCCCGCCACCGCCCAGCGCACCTTGGCTACCGGCGGCGTTGGCCACGGTGGTGCTGGTGGAATTACCGGCCAGGCGCCCCAAGTACCACTGCACGCCCAGGTCCAGTTCACCGGTGAGTTTGACTTCGAGGATGCGCGTCTCGATCTGCACTTGCAGCGGCGGGTTGTCGAGGCGTTTGATCGCCGATTCGATCTCTTTCCACTGCACTGGGCGCGTGCGTACCAGCAGTTGGTTGCTGCTCTTCTGCGCAGTGATGCGGGTGCCGGCGTCAAGGCTTTTGGCCGGGGCGCCTTCACTGACGTCCTGGGCGGTGCTGTCCTGATCGGCTTCGGGCTCCTGCTCTTCATCCTCCGCGGCGGGCGGGTTGTTATTGAGGTTGTTACTCAAGCCGCCCGGCGTACTGCCGGAGGTGCTGTTGGTGCCGGGGGATGACAGGGTCGCGGTGCGCAGGCCAGGGGCGACTTTAGCCGGGGCGTCGTCCTTGATCGCGCCCGTGCCGTAGATCTGTCGCAAGTACTTGGCCAGGTCGGTGGCCTTCATATTGCGCACGTCATACACGTACATTTGCGGCTCGTTGCCGCCGCCCTCATCGATGGTGTGAATCCAGTCGCCGACTTCGCTGAGGTACTGCGGCTGCGACGAGATCGCCACCACCGAGTTGGTCCGCTCAATCGGCAGGAAGCGCACCATGCCCGCCAAGGGCATGCCACTGTCGGGGCCGAACATCTTTTGCAGCTCGGGCATCAGCTCCGCCACCGAGGCGCGTTGCAGGCCAAACACACCCACGGACATGCCTTTGAGCCAGTCCACATCGAAGGTGTCGATGGTGTCCTGATAGTTGGCCAACTCTTCCGGAGTGCCAGCCAGGCTCAGTACGTTGCGCGCCGGGTCGACCAGCAAAAATGCATTCTCGCGAGCAAATGGCTTGAGCAGTTTTTGCATCTCGGTGGCCGAGATATAGCGCAACGGAAACAGCCGCGCCGACAGCCCGCTGGACGGCTGTGCCACGCGCATTTGCGGCACCAGTTTGCCCGCCACCGCCTGGCTCGCCGGCAGGATTACATAGCGGTTGCCCTGCTGGATCATGGCATTGTCGGTCCAGGACAACAGGGTTTCGAGGATCGACAAGGCCTGCTGCTTATTCACCGGTTTGGAGGTGGAAAAGCTGACAGTGCCTTTCACGCCCTGGGCGATGCTGTAGTTCTCGTGCAGCAGGTCGCCCATCACGCTGTTGATCACCGCTTCGATGGGCTGGTCGGCGAAGTTGAACACGATGTCGCCACCGCTCTCCTCGCGACCGGCGGGCGCGGCGCTTGGGGGGCGGACGAAGGACTGGTTGCCACGGATCAACTGGCGCTGGGGTGGGGTTTTCGCGCTGGGTTGGGGATTGTCGAGCGGTGCCTGTTGCGTTGTCGGGTCCACCGGCGGGCGTTGCGAACCGGTGCCTTGCAACGCTTCGTGCAACAGCGCCGGGTCGGCGTCCAGGTGCTCGGGAAAGGTCCCGCAGCCACCGAGGGTGACGGCGGTGGCCAGGCAAAACGCAGTGGTGCGCAAAGCGCCAGGGAAAGTATCGATCAAGGGGTGGACTCGTGAGGAAGGGTAATCGGGGGCGTCGTGGACGGCGGCGGCAAACGCGGGGTATTGAGGCTCAGGGTTTGCGTGCGGCCATCCAGCACAAAACGGGCGTCGCGTGGGGTGAGCTGTTCGAGTCGCCAGCCGTTGGGCAGGGTCTGACCCTGGTGGACTTTGAGCGGCGGGCCATCCGCGCGCTTGAGCAGCGCCACCCGCACGTTGCCATCCAGAAGGACGCCGGTCAGCACCAGGCTCGACAAGCCGGACACACCGGCCTGACCGACAGCGCGGTCAGGGCTGCGATCCGGGCTGAACAGTGGCGCCTGCCAGGTGCCGGCCAGGCTGTCGAGACTTGCACTCGGTGCATTCAGCACCTTGGGCGCGGCCTGGGTGCGCGCATCCGGCGCTGGCGCCGGCAGCCATTGGGGTGCGTCGCCGATGCTGCTGAGAATGCCGGCCATCAGCAGGCCCAACAGCGCGGCCACGCCGAGCAATACCCATTCGAGGGGGCGCAATGCACTGATCATGGCTGCACCTGCCGCGCGCTCGCCGGTTGCAGGTAGCCGCGCACCAACAGGTGTACCACCAGCTTGCCGGCACCGCCACTGACCGGCGCGTTCGGCGCGCGGCGGATGCTCATTTCATCAACGAACAGAAACGGCCGCTGGTATTCCAGCTCGTGCAGAATCGCGGTCAACGGCTCAATGGCGCAATTAAGCGTGAGGCTGACTTTGACCTGGCGATAGGGCTCGCTGTTGTCTTGTTCCGGGGTGATCGGCATGCGTTGGGTCAAGCTGCAACCGCCGCCGACAGTGGCGCGGCTGTTGATCAGGTCGGCGATGCGTTGCATCAAGTCGGCGGCCACCGCGCTGGGGTCATCGCCGGGCAATAGGCTGGTGCTGCTGGTGGGGTCCTGGCGCGCCTGCTGCAACTGTTGGCGCAGGCTGTCGGCCTGGCGCAGTACCCCGGCGTAGCGTTGTTGTTGCTCGCGTAACTGCTCGGCTTGCTCGCCCATAGCGCGCAAGGGGCCGGCGAACCAGCTGTCGATCAACAGCCAGTACACGGCGCCGAGTACCAGAGCCAGGCCGATCAGGGCGGCGCCACGGCGTTCACGGGGTGTCAGGGGTCGGCGCATCAGCGGCCTCCTGGTGCAGGTGGGCGCGCAAGGAAAACTGATCCTTGCCGGTTTGCGCATCGGGTTGGATCACCCCTTCGAACTGGGCGTTTTCCAGGCTGCGGCAGCCTTTGATCCGAGTGATCAGCGCGCTGGCCTTGGCGCTTTGGCCGGAGAAGGACACCTCGGCACCGTCGCTGACTTCCAACTGGTCGAGCCAGGTGTCGGGCGGGAGGCACGCGGTCAGTTCGTTGAGCAGCGCCGACAGCGGCGGTTGCGCCATTTTGCGGCGGATCAGGTACTGCGCGGCGCCGCGGGTATTAAGCAGTTGCTGGCGCAACGCTTGAACGTCGGCCACCTGCGCTTTTTGCTCGCGCACGCTCTGCTGCATGGCCTGCAAAACCCGTTGACGGTCATCGAGCCACAGCACCATGGCGCCGATCATCAAGGCGCCGCACAGCCACGGCAGGCTGCGCTGCAAGCCCTTGCCGGCTGGACGCTGACGGCGGCGCAGCGGCGGCGGCAACAGGTCGACGCCCAGGGCGTTGCCCACAGCGTCCTGCACATCCACGGCATGGGGCTGCAACCCCAGGGCGGCGCAGTCGCTGAGGATCTGGTCCAGACGCTCACGTAAAATCGCCACCACGGTCACGTCGACATGGGTCGGCGTACGGCGCTCCTGGCGGGCGACAAAGTACAGTTGGTCCGCATCGAACGGGGTAAAGCGATCCAGTTCATAACCGACCACCGTGGACAGATTGCGCGCCGTCGCCGGCGGCAGCCGCAGGGTTTGCATCAGCACCGCCTGCGGAGCCAGCAACAACACCTGGCGCACCTCCCCCACCACTGGCGGCACGGCGGCGGTCAGTGGCCAGTGGTAGAGCCGGTCGGGGATATCGTGCAGCGACAGCCAGCGCGGCAGGCAGCCACGCAGTTCCTTGAGCCACAGTCGCCAGCCCTGTTGCAACAGGCTGCCACGCCAGCGCTGGGCGATAGGCGCCGTAAGCGGCTGCAGGCGCGCCGCGAGGAAGTCATTCATTCTTGCCAACGGAGTACTCGATAAGGTTGGGCGCTGCCTTGCGCGGGGCTCAATAACACGGTGGCCTGCAACCGGGCGTGATAGCCGCCGGGCCGTTCGGCGTGGCTGTCGATCACCAGCACCTCGCCGGGGTCGGCGCCCACCGCGCTCAGGTGCGGCAGGTTCAGGGCACGGCGCATCAGGGCGCTGGCGAAGGCTGGGTCAGGCCGGTCGAGGCCGCTCCACAGGCTGATCTCGGGTACGAGTGCGCTGTACAGCGCCTGGGTCATGCCCGGTAATTGACGCAGTTCTTCCACCACGCGAAACGGCGCCAGGCCCTGGTTACGACGCACCTCCAGGTCCCGCGCCACTTGGTTGGCCTGGGCCTGGCTGGCACCACAGGCCAGGGCCAGGCGGGCAAAATCGGCCACCTCGGCGCTGTTCAAATACAACTTGCCGCGCTCGCTGCGCAGGCTGACGCGCAGCTGCGCATCGTCGAATACCAATGGGATTTCGCGCCCATCGGCGATCCACTGTTTGCGCTGCAACGGGTCGGCGAACGCCTGCATCGCCAGGGCGATACCCGCTTCGGCCGCGAGCACCGCCTGGGTGTGCTGGCGATGCCACGCCGCCTGACGGGTTTCCAGTTGCACCCAACCGGCCAGGCCGCCCAGCAGCAGGCTGAGCAACGCCAATACCCACAGCACCAGCAGCAACGCGACGCCGCGTTGATGGCGGATCATTCCGCGGCCCCGCTGGATAGGTTCAGGCGCAGCGCAATCACTTGGGTCACCCATGGCACCGGGCCGTTGACCCGCGCGGCGATTCGCACCGCCTGCGGCAAGCGCCGCGACCATGGCCAGTCACTGAGCCAGCCGGTCGGCTGGCCCTTGGGCGACAGGCCGCGATAGCTCATCTGCAGGTCTTCGACATCGCTGAGCAACACCTGCGGCTCGCCCCGCGAGGCCGGCACACTGACCTGGGCCGGCGACTCAAACCGCGCGAACGCCACCTGCAAATCGCGCTGCGCCTGGTCACCGGTCAACTGCAAGGTAAAGCGCTGGATGCCGCCGCCGAGCACGCCGGGCAGGGTTGCGACAAACTGCATGCGCTGGGCGCTGCCGACAAAGAAGCCATCGGTCTGGCTATCATCCTCGGTAACATCCAAGGGCAGCGCCTCGCTGATCGACGTACGCAGAAACTGCTGCGCCGCGCGTACTTCATCCAGGCTTAGCGTATACCGCTGAGCCTTGAGCACCGCGCGATTGGCCCCCAGCAGCGCGCCCCCGACCAGCACCAGCAGCACCCCCAGCAAGCTGATGACGATAAGAATTTCCAGCAAGGTGAAGCCCTGTTGTCGCGTGTTCACAGGCTCGCTCCGCGCAATTTCAAGGTGCTGAATTGCGCGCTGCGCGGGCCTTCGCTGACGGTCAGGTCGAGGCGAAACAAATGCGGCTGGCCGAGGCGTCCGGGTTGTTGGGCGATACGCAACTGCCAGGCGATGCCGTCCAGTTCGCCCTGGCGCACGCCGTTGGCGAGGGGCCCGGAGGCTTCCTGGTCCATCACGCTGAGGGCGGCGTGGCTGAGGCGGTCGCTGTGGGTCACTTGCAGCAACGAACGTGCGCTTTGGCCAAAGGCGACCAGCAGCACCGTGCTGCACAGGGCCATCAACAGCAGCGCAGCGAGCATTTCCAGCAAGGTGAAACCGCCTTGGTTTTTCATGGCAACGCCTTGGATTGCACGCTGCCGGTCAGCCAGCCGATATCGATGCGCCAACGCCGCGTGCCGTGGGCCAGTAGCAGATGACCGCCGGTGGAGCTGCCGTCGGGGTAGAACTCAATCGCGGAGCCGGCCTGTTCGGCGGTGTGCAGGGTCACTTGCAGCTCGGCGGGCCAATGTTTGCGTGGGCGATCCGGAGCTTGGAAGCTCAGTGTGTTCAAGTCGAACAGCGTGCTTTGCGTGGCGCCGCTGACAATCGCCCGCGCCCGTGTGCTGCGCAGCGCTTCAACCATCTGCCCTACCACCTGGCGTTCCTTGGCCGCGCGCAGGCCCTGTTGCAGGCCAAACCCTACCAAGCCGGCCGCGACGCTGATCAGCACGATCACCACCAGCATTTCCAGCAGGGTAAAGCCGCGTTGGCGGGCGGGCATGGGTTATTCCCAATTGCCCAGGTCGGCACTGTACCCATCGCCGCCGGGCTGGCCGTCCTGGCCGTAAAAAATCAGGTCGAAGGCGCCGTGTTCACCGGGGAAGCGGTAACCGAAGGCGTGGCCGAACGGGTCTTTGAGGTCCGACGGTTTGGCATACGGACCGGCCCAGCCGGCGCTGTTGGCGGGTTTGTCGACCAATTGCTGCAAGGTCTTGGGCGGCGAGCCGACGTCCAGGCCATAGCTTTCGATCTTCATGCTCAGGCTGGCCAATTGGGCCTTGCCCGCGCCGTACTTGCCCTTGTCCACGTTGCCGCCGACCTGGCGCACCACGATGGTCGCGACGATGCCCAGCAGCACGATCACGGCGAGCATTTCCAGCAAGGTAAAACCGCCCTGGCGGCGGGCGGGTTTGAATCGGGTATGGCGCATGGGAGTGGGTCCTTGTGGGTTCATATATTGCTGGTCAGGCTCATCAGCGGCAGCATGATCGCCAGCATGATCACCGCCACCAGCACCGCCATGACCACGGTCAGCGACGGCACCAGCGCGGCTAGCAAGCGGTCGATGCCGCGCTTGGCTTCGACGTCGAACACATCGGCGACCTTGAGCAACATGCCGTCCAGGTCGCCGGCCTGTTCGCCGACTTCAATCATTTGCAGGGCCAGGTCCGGTAGCAGCGGCTCGGCGCCGAACGCACTGGCCAGGGTGCCGCCGCCCTTGACCGACTCGGCGGCCTGGGCCACCTGGGCTTGCAGGGCGCGGTTGGTGCAGACCTGTCGCGCAATCACCAATGCTTGCAGCAGGGCCACGCCGTTGCTGAGCAAGGTGCCGAGAGTGCGCGCCAGGCGTGCGGCTTCGACCCGTTGCAGCAACGGGCCGATAACGCGCAGGCCGAGCACGCGACGGTCATAGCGTTCGCGGCGCTGGGGGTCGCGCAGGCGCGCGACCAGGCCCCAGACCGTTACGATCAGACCGGCCAGCACGGCTAATCCATAGGCGCCGAGAAACTGCCCAAGGCCCAGAATCACTTCGGTGATCAGCGGGATCGGCACGCCAAGGTCTTTGAAAATCGGCACGAATTGCGGCACCACATAGGCCAACAGCAGCGCCAGGGAACCGAGTACGCCGACCACCAGAAACGCCGGATAGATCAGCGCGTTGATCACCTCGCCTCGCAGCAACTGGCTACGTTCCAGGTAATCGCTGAGTTGACGCAGGGTGTTTTCCAGGGCCCCGCCCGCCTCACCGGCGCGCACCATGCTCAGGTACAGCGGCGAGAACTGCCCGCCCTCTGCTTCCAGGGCTTTGGATAACGGCTGGCCGGCCTTGACCTGTTCGCGGATGCGCTCGATCAGCGCGCGGGTCTGCGGTTGGCCGGGTTGCTTGAGCAGAATGCCGAGGGCGCGCTCCAAGGGTTGCCCGGCGCCGAGCAACGTGGCCAGTTGCTGGGTAAAGCTGACCAGGGCGGCGCCGTTGAGCTGGCCACGGCCCAGGGCTTTATGCAGGCCACTGAGGCCCGCAGGCTCGAGCTGCAGCACCAGCAGGCCGCGCTTTTGCAACAGGGCCACGGCGGTGGGTTGATCCTTGGCGTCGAGGGTGCCGTTGTGCGGCGCACCCTGAGCATCGAGGGCGCGGTATTTGAACAGGCTCACGTGCCCTCCCCACGCGTGACGCGCAGCACTTCTTCCAGCGAGGTGATGCCGGCCAGCGCCTGGCGCAAGCCTTCTTCGTGCAGGGTGCGCAGGCCGCTGCGGCGCGCCGCCTGTTCGAGGGTGGCAGCGTCGGCCTGGCGCATCAGCAGGCTGCGCAGTTCGTCATTCATCACCAGCAATTCGGTGATGGCGCTACGGCCGCGATAACCACCAATGCCGGGGCGATAGAGCACAATCGGACGTCGGTCCGTCAGGCGATCCAGGCCATGTTCCGCGATCAATTCAGGCGGTGCTTCGAAGGCTACGCGCGTGGCTGGGTCCAGGCGGCGCACCAGGCGCTGGGCGAGGATGCCGTTGACCGTCGAGGCGATCAGGTAGCTCTCCACGCCCATGTCCAGCAGGCGCGTGATACTCGCCGCCGCGCTGTTGGTGTGCAGGGTCGACAGCACCAGGTGCCCGGTCAACGACGATTGGATCGCGATGCGGCAGGTCTCCAGGTCGCGGATCTCACCGATCATGATCACGTCCGGGTCCTGACGCACGATAGAGCGCAACGCACCGGCAAAATCCAGACCGATGGCGGGTTTGACCTGGATCTGGTTGATGCCTTCGAGTTGGTATTCCACCGGGTCTTCCACGGTGATGATCTTGCGTTCGGCGGTATTGAGCCGCGACAGCGCGGTGTACAACGTGGTGGTTTTTCCCGAGCCGGTCGGGCCGGTGACCAGCAGAATGCCGTGGGGCCGCTCCAGCACATCGAGAAAAGTTTGCAGGCGCTCGCCGTCAAAGCCCAGGCTCTGGAAGTCGAAGCGTACGGTCTGGCGGTCGAGCAAACGCATCACCACCGACTCGCCAAAACTGGTGGGCACCGTGGACACCCGCAGGTCCAGCTCCTTGCCCTGGATGCGCAGCATGATGCGGCCGTCCTGAGGCAGGCGGCGCTCGGCGATGTCCAGGCGCGCCATGATCTTTACTCGGGAAATCACCGCCGCCGACGAGCTGGACGGCGGCGCTTCGGCGTCGTGCAGCACGCCGTCGATGCGGTAGCGCACCTTGAGTTGGTTCTCGAACGGTTCGATATGGATGTCCGAGGCGCGCTGCTCGACGGCGCGTTGCAGGATCAGGTTGACCAACCGAATCACCGGCGCTTCGGAGGCCATGTCCTTGAGGTGTTCGATGTCTTCCAAGGCGCCGCCCTGCTCATCAAGGTTTTCGATCAAGGTGCCCATGGTCGAACGGCCCTGGCCGTAATAGCGCTCGATCAAGGTATCGACTTCGGTGCGCGGCCCCACCGCCAGCCACACCGGCACCCCGCACGCATAGGCCAGGGCCTGGAACGCGTAGCGCTGCGCCGGGTTGGCCGACAGCACCGTCAGCCCGCCTTCTTGCCACCCCACCGGCACCACTTGGTAATGACGCATAAAGCGCTCGGTCAACACCGGCAACGGATCGAGCAGCGCGGGCGCGGCCTCCGCCAATAGCAGCGGCGCGCCGAGCAATTGGGCCCAGGCGCGCGCCAGTTCAACTTCGGAAACCAGCCCCAGGCGCGTGAGCAGGCCGAGCAATTCGTCGTCGGCGGACGCCTGGGCCAGACGGCGAGCGCGCTCCAGATCGACGGTTTTCAGGCCGGCGTGCCGCATCAGCCAGGCGCAGACCTGGTCGGTCTCCGGGAGGGGTGTCTGGCAGGCATCGATGGGCGTTGAAGGGTTGGACATGGGTGACGGTCTGAGGGGCTATGTGAGGGACTATGTTCAACAGGCCTGTGGGAATGGCGCTTGCCATCTCCCACAGGCGATCGGTTTTCCCGTTAGTTCGAGGTTTTCGGCGCGGCCTGGTGGCTGCTGTTCAGTGGGCGACCGCCCTTGGTGGTTTCGGCCTTTTGTTTCTTGGCGGCTTTGGCATCGTGGGTCTGGGTCAGCACCGTGGAATCGGCAGCGCCAGACTGGGCATCTGCATCGGTGGAGTCGGCGGCCATGGCCGCGCCACTCAATGCAACGCCCAGCACAATACCGGCACCCAACAGGGAAACTTTCATAAATATTCTCCAGATAAAAAACAGCGTTCGGCTCAAGCGGCGCCTTGACTAAGTTCAAGACCCTACACCAAAGCAGGATGTGTTACAGCCTGTATGAAACATGGCACTTTAGAACTATTGAGCAACGCCATTAGTTCGCCATGACTGCATATATTTTCTTAAACCAATCGACTTGTAGGTTTAACGTAAGTTCCAAAACGTAAGGAATTATTTCTTATTTTTCGCAAAAATTAGCTTTTATTTGACTTATAAGCGCAAGAATTGCCTTAATTGTGACGTTTTTGCGATTCAAAATGCCATGGCGTGATATCGCATAGACACCATCCACAAGAATAATTAATACAATTTCCAACTAATACGTCCGCGAATTTCGCCAAGTATTTGCAATTAGCCATCGGCTAAAAATTGCGATCAGGGGCAACTATTGCCCTTAAAAAGTGATGAGCGCGCAGCAAACCCTGTTGTTTAACGCGCCTATTGATTGAACTGTTGTTGTCGGAGAGACCCATGAGTAAACGCAAAAAGATCGGGGCGCAGTCGGCGCTCGCCCTGCTGGCCCTGGCGGTGTCCCAAGTGCATGCGGGCACCAGCCCGGCGCTGGACGAGGGACGAATGAGCCGCGCGGAAAAAGCGGCGGATAAAACCCTGGCGAAGATGACCATGGAGGAAAAACTTGCCTACATCGGCGGTATCGGTGGCTGGGACGTCAAACCCCTGAGCCAGTACGGCATTCCACAGATCCACGGCGCCGACGGTGGCGTGGGCGTGCGCTACACCAGCGAAGGCAATGCCCAGGGCGTGGTGTACCCGTCGGGCCCGAACCTGGCAGCCAGCTGGAACCCGCGCCGCGCCATCGACTTGGGCCGGGCGCTGGGTTATGACACCGCCAGCGGCGGCTATCAGTTCGTCACCGGCCCCGGTGTGAACCTGTACCGCATGCCGTACAGCGGCCGTGCGTTCGAGTACCTGTCCGGTGAAGACCCGTTCCTCGGCGCCAGCCTGGGTCCTGCGTTGATCAACGGTATCCAGTCCCGTGGCGTGTGGGCCAATGCCAAGCATTTCGCCGCCAACGATCAGGAAAGCAACCGCTT
The DNA here is from genome assembly GCF_013285305.1 of Pseudomonas rhodesiae. Lineage (NCBI taxonomy): Bacteria > Pseudomonadati > Pseudomonadota > Gammaproteobacteria > Pseudomonadales > Pseudomonadaceae > Pseudomonas > Pseudomonas rhodesiae. The sequence continues at coordinate 3,946,366 of NZ_CP054205.1, forward strand.
CCACCTCAATGAAATCATCAGCGAACGCGTGCTGCGCGAGATGACGTTGCCGCCGTTCGAATCCGCGTCCAAGAACAGCAAAGTTGCGATGATGATGTGCGCCTTCCAGAAAGTGAACGGCGAGTTCGCCTGCCAGAACAAGCACCTGATGCACGACATTCTGAAAACCGAATGGGGCTATCCGGGCTTTGTGCAGAGCGACTACAACGCCGTGGTCGATGGCTTGCCCGCAGCCCAGGCCGGCACCGATCTGGACATGATGGGCTACCAGATGAACAGCACGGTGCTCAAGCCGTACCTGGACAGCGGCGAGCTGAGCAGCGCGACCATTGATGACAAAGTGCGGCGCATCCTCAAGCAGATCTACCTGTACAAGTTCGACAGCAAGGCGCCGTTGACCAGCCACAACATGAACAGCGCCACCAGCAATCGCGTGGCGCTGAATGCCGCGCGCGAAGGCATTGTGCTGCTCAAGAACCAGAACAACCTGCTGCCGCTGGATGCCAAGAAGGTCAAGCGCATCGCCGTGGTCGGCAGCCTCGCCAAGTACGCGCCGCCCACCGGTTTCGGCAGTGCCAACGTGATGGCAGCCAACTACATCAGCGAGCTGAGCGGCCTGCAGCAATTGGCGCCGGGCGCAAAGGTGGAGTTTATCGACGGCCTGTCCCTGGACCCGGCCACCTCGAGCTGGACCCACGCCGACAGCGACGGCAACCCCGTCAAGGGCTTGAAGACCGAGTTCTTCAGCAACGCCAACTGGTCCGGCGACCCGGCCGCGCGCCGCACCGACCAGCATGTCGACCTGGACTGGTCCACCGACAGCCTGCCGGTCAACGGCGATACCGCCGCCACATCGATCCGCTACAGCGGCCAGATTACCCCGACGGTCAGCGGCGAGCAGGTGTTCAAGGTGCGCGCCGACGGTGCGGTGCGCCTGTACGTGAACGGCCAGAAAGTCCTCGATAACGGCGACGGCAAGCCGCTGCCCAACAACAGCATCCCGCCGACCATTCCGGTGTTTGCCAAGGTCAAGCTGGAGGCCGGCAAACCGGTCGACATCAAGCTGGAATACTCGCGTCGCAATGGCTACCTCTCGACCATGGGCGGCCTGGTGGGCGTGCAGATGAGTTGGGCTTCGTTGGTGGCGCCAAAGGACCTGGCCAACTACGACGCGGTACTGGTCGCGGCCGGTAACAGCAACGAGTACGAAGGCGAAGGCTTCGACCACAGCTTCGATCTGCCGGAATATCAGAACCTGCTGATTCAGAGCATCGCCAAGGTCAACCCGAACACCGTCGTCACCCTGCACGGCGGCACCGGGTTGAAGATGAGCGACTGGGTCGATCAGGTGCCGGCCGCGCTGCATGCGTTCTACCCTGGACAGAACGGTGGCCAGGCGTTGGCGGAGATCCTGCTGGGCAAGGTCAACCCGTCGGCCAAACTGCCGATCAGCATCGAACGCAATATCGAAGACAACCCGATCTACGCGACCTTCCCCAAGTTCGACAACCAGGAAACCCTGGACGAGATGAGCTACAAGGACGACCTGTTCCTGGGTTATCGCGGCTACGAGAAAAAGGGCATCAAACCGCTCTACCCGTTCGGCTACGGCTTGTCGTACACCACGTTTGGCTACAGCAATATCAGCGTCACCCCTGGGGTGGCGGTGGCCGGTGCGCCGATCAAAGTCTCGTTCGACCTGGCCAACACCGGCAAGGTGGGCGGCGCCGAAGTGGCGCAATTGTATGTGGGGCAGAACAACCCGAAAGTCGAACGCGCGCTGAAGGAACTCAAGGGCTACAAAAAAGTGTTCCTCAAGCCGGGCGAAAGCAAGCGCGTCACCATCGAGCTCAATGACCGCTCGCTGGCCTACTACGACGTGGCGAGCAAGCACTGGGTGGTGGACGCCGACAGTTTCACCCTGTCGGTGGGCGCGTCGTCCCAGGACATTCGCCTGAACGCCAAGCTGGTCAACCCGTTCCGCCAGGAACTGTCGACCGGCACCAGCAACCCGCTGCCACGTTCGGCGCTGAACTCGACGTTGCGTGAATCGACGGTCAAGACCGGCGGCGTGCTGCATCAAAACCAAGGCGACAGCGGCACCAGCGACGGTGATGGCTATGACATGAGTGATGACAGCAGCCAGGGCAGCGCTGCAGGTAACTGATCCAGCGCGGTCGGGTGTGGCTGGGCTTGCGCCCTCTCACACTTGACCCGCGTTCGGCTCAGGTTCTGATGGCCGCTTCGACCCGCGCAAGGTAGGTATCGAAGCGCGTCACCAGGTCCACCCGCTCGGGAAACCGCAGCCACTGGATCTGCAGGCCATCCATCATGGCCAGGATTTCTTCCACCAGCCCAGGGATGTCCACATCGCTGCGCACTTCCCCCGCCGCCACGAGATCGGCGAACTGTCCCTGCAAACGTCGTTGGATCCCCTCATAGCGTTGCTGGAACCAGGCCCAGGCCGGCTGTGCATCGAGCAGGCTTTCGGCATTGAGAATGGTGAACGCGCGCACTACCCCCGGCGCATTGGCGTTCGCGGCATTGATCGCCCGCAGGCTGCCGAGCAACCCGCACAGCGTCTTCTCGGCGCGCACTTGATCGGCGATCCGCTGATTAATCTCGTCACGCCGTTGCAGCACGCCCATCAGCAACGAGATCTTGCTGGGATAGTGATGCAGCAACCCCGCCACCGAGAGACCGGCAACCGCCGCCACCCGCGCCACGGACGCGCCGCTGTAACCTTCGCGGGAAAACACCTGCAAGGCCGCGTCCAGCAGCTCTTCGCGGCGTTTTTCACCTTTGGGGGCGCGACGGGTTTTAGGAGCGGGATCGGTCATGGGGGCATCCTGGGGGGGCAGGTATGCACCCTATCCAAAATGCCCATGAGCCGCAAATGGTGCGTCTTACCACACCGCGATATGCCCATCTGCCCGCGGCTCGGTGCCGCCGCATAACACCCCGCTGTGTGGGTCGCGCAGGATGATCTGCCCGCGCCCGTAATCGGTGAGGTCGCTGGCGATCTGCACCTGGTGACCGCGCCGCGCCAGGGCATTTGCCAACTCGCGAGAAGCGCCGTGCTCGACGCCGACATTCATATCGCCCAACCATTGCCAGCGCGGTGCATCCAGCGCGGCCTGCGGGTTGAGGCCGAAGTCCACCAGATTCATCACCATCTGCACGTGCCCCTGGGGCTGCATGTAACCGCCCATCACACCGAATGGGCCGAGGGCCTGGCCGTTCTGGGTGAGGAAGCCGGGGATGATGGTGTGGAAGGTTTTCTTGCCGGGAGCCAGGCAGTTGGCGTGGGTGGCGTCGAGGCTGAACTCCTGGCCGCGGTTCTGCAGGGCGATGCCGCTGTCGGGCAGTACCACGCCGGAGCCGAAGCCGTGGTAGTTGCTCTGGATGAACGAGACCATGTTGCCTTCGGCGTCGGCGGTGGCCAGGTACACCGTGCCGCTGGCGTGCGGGTCGCCAGGTTTGGGCGGTTGCGCCTGCTCGCCGATCTGCGCGCGGCGACGGCTGCTGTAGCGGTCGCTGAGCAGGTCGTCCACCGCCATGCGCATGTGCAGCGGGTCGGTGATGTAATGCAGGCCGTCGCTGTAGGCCAGCTTCATGGCTTCAAGCTGACGATGCCAGGTCTGTGGGCTGTCGCGGTGATCGAAGTGAAAACCTTCGAGGATTTTCAGCGCCATCAGCGCGACCAGTCCCTGGCCGCTGGGGGGGATCTCCCAGACGTCGACGCCGCGATAGTTAATGTGGATCGGCTCCACCCATTGGGCGCGGTAATCCTTGAGATCGCTGGCGCGCAGGTAACCGCCAGTGGCGCGGGCATGCGCGTCCAGGCGCTCGGCCAGGGCGCCGCGATACAGGCTTTCGCAGCGCGTGACGGCCAGTTCCTCCAACGTGCGGGCCTGGGCCGGATTGCGGAACATCTCGCCGGTTTTGGGCGCGCGCCCATCAATGAGGAAAGTGTCGAACCAGGCATCGAGCACCGGGTCGCGATGGGGGCTGAATTCGTTCACGGCCAGTTGCCATTGATGGGCAACCACCGGCGACACTGGAAAACCATCCCGTGCCAAGCGGATGGCCGGTTGCAGCAGCGCAGCGAAGGGCAACTTGCCGAAGCGTTGCGACAGCTCCGCCCAAGCCGACGGGCAGCCAGGCACTGTCACCGGCGTCCAACCGTACAGCGGCATACGCTCGTAGCCGGCTGCCTTGACCGCCTCGATACTCAACGCTGCCGGCGCATGGCCGTTGCCGTTCAGACCGTGCAGTTGGCCTTTGCACCAGACCAGCGCAAACGCATCGCCCCCCAGGCCACAGCCGGTGGGTTCAACTACGGTGAGCGCCGCCGCCGTGGCGATGGCGGCATCGATGGCATTGCCGCCCTGCTGCATGATTTCAATACCGGCCTGAGCGGCCAGGGGCTGGGACGCGGCTACCATGCCGCGATGAGCGAACACACTTTGACGCTGCGACGGATAGGGGTACTCATGGGCAGAGAAATTCAACATGGCAAAGGCTCTTGAATACGGGGGGTTGGCGTGCGTTCAGAGCACGCGACTGAGAAACGCTCGGGTACGCGGGTGGCTGGGATGACTGAAGATCTGTTCTGGCGGCCCTTGCTCGATAAGCTCGCCTTGATCGAGCACCACCACGCGATCAGCCACCTCACGGGCAAAGCCCATTTCATGGGTCACCACCACCATGGTCATGCCCTCCTCGGCCAGTTCTTTCATCACTTGCAGCACTTCGCCGACGGTTTCCGGGTCAAGGGCGCTGGTGGGTTCGTCGAACAGCATGGCCTGGGGTTTCATTGCCAGCGCGCGGGCAATCGCTACCCGTTGCTGCTGGCCCCCGGAGAGCATTGACGGGTAGTGGCTGGCCTTGTCCGCCAGGCCCACCCGCGCAAGCAAACCGCGCGCCTGTTCCAACGCTTCGGCACGCGGGGTGCCCAGCACCTGGATCGGCGCCTCGATGATATTTTCCAGCGCGGTCATATGGGGGAACAGGTTGAACCGCTGGAACACCATGCCGATGTCGCGGCGCTGACGGGCGATGTTGCGCTCCGAATCGCGCACCAGGCTGCCGTCGCTGCGTTCGCGGTAGCCCATGGCGCGGCCGTTGACGCGAATGCGCCCGGCCTGTATGTCCTCCAGCAGGTTGATGCAGCGGATAAACGTGGTCTTGCCGGAACCGGAGGCGCCGATCAGCACCACCACTTCGCCGCGCCGCACTTGCAGGGAGATGCCTTTGAGGATCTGCAGCGCGCCGAACGATTTGTGGATATCCAGCGCCTCAATGATCAGTTCTTCACTTTGATGCGCCATGGTTAACGTCCCCTCAGCAGTTTCAGGGCACTGCGACCGAACATGCGGCTGGCTGCCGGCGGCGGTGCAGACGGCCGGTCGGACTGGCTGAAGCGCACTTCAAGCCAGCGCTGGAAAAAGCCCCACAGCGTGGTCAGCGTAAGGAAGTACAACGCGACCACCAGGTACAACTCGAACACGCGGAACGTCGCCGAGGTGATCATCTGAGTGCTGAGCAGCAGCTCCTGCACGCCGATCACGCTGACCAAGGTGGTGTTCTTGAGCATCACGTTGAACTCATTGCCCAGGGGCGGCACGATCACGCGAAACGCCTGGGGCAGCACAATGCGCCGCATCAACTTGGCGAAGCCCATGCCCAGGGAACGTCCGGCTTCGTATTGGCCCTTGTCTACCGCGCCGATACCGGCGCGGATGATTTCGGCCATGTACGCGCCTTCGTTCAGGCCCAGGGCAATGATCGCCGCCTGGATATTACCGGGGACGATCAAGCCGAACAGCTCGATGTCCTCGAAGCGGAAAATCCCGCCCGCCGCCAATGCGGTGTACAGAAACACGATCTGCACCAGTAACGGCGTGCCGCGCATCAGCCACACATAAAAGCGTACCGGCAGGTGCAGCAACGGGTTGCCGGACAGCCGCAACAACGCCGCCGCCAGGCCCAGCACACACCCCAGCGCCATGGCCAGCACACTGATCAGGCAGGTCAGCCACAGCCCGGTGAGGTACACCCCGCTGGGCTGCAATAGGTACTGCCAGAACACATCCCAATTGAAGTTCATCGCGGCGGACCTCAGTCGAGTGTGTCGCTACTGACATGCCACTTGTTCAGTAACTGCACATAGCTGCCATCGCTGCGCATATCGCTGATCACCTGCTGCACGGCGGCCGTCAGTTGCGGGTCATCCTTGCGTATGCCCAGGCCGGTGAGGATGCGGCTGAACGCAGGCACGCCCTCCTGAAACAGGTCCGGGGCCATCGCCGCGTAATAACCGGCGGTTTCCACGGTGGTGCCGTAGGCGTCCACCTGGCTGATGCGCAGGGCCTGAAAGGCGTCGGTGTCGGTGTTGTACACCACTAGTTTCATCGGTGGCTTGCCGGCCTTGGTCAGGCTGTCGTTCTGCGTGTCCAGCAGGGTTTTGATGGTGGAGCCGTTGAGCACAGCCACTTTGTGCGCGGACAAGTCGTCCAGCGTCTTGATGCCCTTGGGATTGCCCTTGGGCACCACCACCGCTTGGCTGGAATACATGTAGTTGACGATGTCGATCACTTGCCGCCGCTCGGGCTTGTCGAACAGCTGATCAACGATCATGTCGCATTGCTGGGCCAGTAACGCCGGCACCAGCCCGGAGAACGGAATCACCTTCCACTGCACCTGCTTGTCGCCCAGGCGCTTGGCGATTTCCAAGCCCAGGTCCACGGTAAGCCCCCGGGGTTTCTGAGACTCATCGAAGGAGACCAGGGGCGGTGAATCCATGCCTGAGCAATAAGTGAGTTTGTCGACGTTGCGCAATCGCTCCGGCACCTGGGGCGCGGCAACGGCCCATTGCGTGCACAGACCGAGGGAGACAGCCACCAGCAAGGCGCGGTGTTTATGCATGACCAGACACTCCAGTTCGTGGAAAAACGGGGCAGGACTCAACGTCAAAACACAGTGGGTCTTATTGTTCTGTTTGCAGGAATTGGATCAGCGCCGGCACGGTGCCTTCGATGTGCTCACGCACCACGGCCTCGGCGCGCGCGGCATCGCCGGCACGAATCGCCTCCAGGATCACCGAGTGCTCCTGGCGCGCGCTTAGGGGTTTTTCGCCGTGCTGCAGCCACAGCCGCATCGGCGCTTCGACCAGGGAATACAACGCCGAAATCTGCTTCATCAAACGCGGCCTGCCGCTGAGGCTGCACAGGTATTCGTGGAAGGCGCGGTGTCGGCTGACCCACTCGGCGCTCTCATCGCGGTAGTCATCCATTTCATCCAGCAGACGCTCCAGCGCCGCCAACTGACGCTCGCCGATGCGGCCTACCGCCACGCGTACCGCCAGCCCTTCCAGGGCGCTGCGCATCTCGAAGACTTCGTGCAACTCATCAATGTCCAGGCCACTGACAATCGCGCCACGGTTGGGACGCAAAGTCACCAGCCCTTGGGCATCCAGACGGCGAAACGCTTCGCGCACCGGCATACGGCTCATGCCGATCTCGCTGGCGATGTCTTCGGCGATCAGGCGATCGCCCTTGCGCAAGCGACCGCCGCAGATGGCGTCGAGCAGGAAGTTATAAGCCTCCTCCTCGGCGGTCAGCGGCTGACGGTCAACGTAAGCGGGAGCAAATTGCATCAGCATCACCTTTTGTATTTTTGTATCCAATTATCCACGGATACAAACACAGCAGGATATGTGCCAGATGCACCCGGCAACGTTTAAGAGACTGATTTTGCACGAAACAGCGGCACGCCCCGTCGGTTAACAAGGGCTGCCGTGTGTGGAGGTGTGCTACCAAATGGCTCACAGATGGCACCGATTGTGAGCAGAACAGTGCCAGTAACACGCCGGGGAGGAGCGCTCGGTCAGGCAGTCCGACGGCGCTTACCCTTTTGCTTAACCCGTTGCAGCCCTCGCCGGGCGTTAAAAGTCGACGGTAGCCGACAGCAGATACGTCCGCGGTGTCGACAGGGTCAGCCCCGGCTCGCTGTCGTCCGAAGCGCCTGCCGAGCTCCAGTAGCGTTTGTCGGCGACGTTCTCCACGTTGGCGCGCAGGGTGATGTGTTTGTCGTCCACCTTGAATGCGTAACGGGCGCCGACGTCGATGCGGTTCCAGGCGTCGATTTCCTTGACGTTGGACTGGTCCAGGTACTGGGAACTGGAGTGGATGCCGCGGGTAGTCAGGGTCAGGCCTTCGAGGGTCGGTACGTCCCATTCGGCCCCGAGGTTGACGTTGTACTTGGGCGTGGCCGGCGCACGGTTACCGTCGAAGGTGCCGTTAGTGGTGTTTTTCAGTTCGCTGTCGATATACATCACGCCGCCCAGCAGGCGAACACCCTTGAGCGGCTCGCCGAATACACTCAGCTCCACCCCGTCGTTCTGGCGCTTGCCATTGGGACCGAACACGCGGGTGGTGGCGTTGGTCTCGTAGGCCGGCTGCTTGATGCGAAACACGGCGGCGGTCACCGCGAAGGCACCGGCGTCGTACTTGGCGCCCACTTCCACTTGGCGGCTGATGAACGGCGCGAAGATCTGATCTTCATTGACCGAGGTGGATGGCGCGATCTTGCCCTGGCTCAGGCCTTCCATGTAGTTGGCATACAGCGACAGTTTGTCGGTGGCTTTGAACAACAGACCGCCCGAGGGCGAGATTTTTTCTTCGTCGTAGGCGGTGTCGCCTTTGACGCCATTGCTCCAGTCGTCGACCTTGACCCGCTGCCAGCGCGCACCGAGGGTGAGCAACAGGCGATCATCGAAAAAGCCCAGGGTGTCGGACAACGCCAGGCCGCTGAACTTGTTTTCGGTGTAGACCTTGGCGTCCTGGCGCGTAGGCGTCGAAGGTGTCGGCGTTTGCACCGGGTCGTACAGGTTGCTCGGTGCCGCCGCATAACGCGCGCCGCCATTGGTGAAGTCCATATAGAAGTAGCTGGCCGCCAGGTTGACTTCGTGGCTCACCGGCCCGGTGTGGAACCAGTTGCGCACGCCGGCGGTGGCGGTGCGTACGTTTTCATCGCGGGTAAAATCCCGAGGCTGCACGCTGAAGGCACCGGCCGCGTTGGTGACGGACACCGCGTGGCGCAGGAAGTCGTGGTTGCTTTTGCGCACGCCGACGCCGCCATAGAGCATCACGTTATCGCTCAGATCGAACTCGCCGTTGAACGTGCCGAACGTGTCATTGGTGCGTGCCTTGCTCCAGGATTGCGCATAGTTGCGGCGCACATCGCTGGCCCGGGGCACCGGCGCGGCGGCGGCGACTTGCACGCGCTCCTGGGGCGCGTCGGTGTCGCGTTCGGTGTGGCCGATATCGGTGGAGAGGCGCAGGCGCTCGCCGCGGAAGTCCAGACCGAGCACGGCCATTTCACGGTCGACGCTTTGGTGATCCCACTCGGTATCACCGGACTGCTTCACGCCGTTGAAGCGCAGGCCGAACTGGTTATCCTCGCCAAAGCGCCGGCCCACATCCACCGCGCCGCCGGCCTGGCTGTCGGAGGCCCAGGTGCCGGTGAACGAGGTGATGTCCTTGTCGGTGGCGCGCTTGGGCACCACGTTGATACCGCCGCCCACGCTGCCTCGCGGCGAGATGCCGTTGATCAACTGGGTCGGCCCCTTGAGGATGTCGACGCGGTCGGCCATTTCCATATCGATGCTGTAGGTCGGCAGTACGCCGTACAGACCGTTGTAAGCCACATCGCTGTTGAACAGGCTGAAGCCACGGATGGTGAATTGCTCATAGCGCCCACCGGCCGGGTTGGTGGCGCGTACCGAGGGGTCATTGGCGATCAGGTCGCCCAAGGTGCGCGCCTGCTGGTTTTTTACGGTGTCCTGGGTGTAGGTGGTGATGCTGAAGGGCGTCTCCATAAAGTCGCGGGTGCCCAGCAAGCCCTGGGAGCCACGTCGCGCCACCTGGCCGCCGGCATAGCTGTCGCCGTCATACAGGCCGGTGGTGCCGAGGATGGAAGTGGGCGCCAGTTCAAGGCTGCTGCCATCCGGCTGGGGCACCAGCATGTAGGCCTGCTCGCCCATGGGTTGCAGCTGCAGGCCGGAGCCTTGCAGCAGGCGCGCAAAGCCCTCTTCCACACCATATTCGCCGGTCAGGCCTTGGCTGCTACGCCCGCTGACCAACGCCGGGTCCACCGACAGATTGACCCCCGCCAGCCCGGCAAACCGGGTCAACGCCGCGCTCAGGCTGCCGGCCGGCACCTGGTAGCTGCGGCGCGGCGCGCTGTCTTCGGCATAGCTGACGGGGACGAACAACGGGCTGGTACTCAGGCTCAGCAGCAAACTCAGTTTCAGCAACGGGCGCAAGCGCAAGGGGCGGACGACGGGCATTGGGGAAGCTCTCGATTATGTTCACTTGCCTGGAATGACAGGCGAGGTGAAAAAAAGGGACAGGCTTCACCCCTATTTTTTGTCGATGGCTATGCGCGCCATAAAAAGGATCAGGCGGGAAATCCGCGGTGAACATGCCTCATCGCCAATATTTTGTCTTCGCCTAACAGACTTCGCGTCAGCAGCGGATCTCAAAACCGCCGCCAGCAGTTTATGAGCCAACCTACTGCTCTGCCCCCACAACGACAGCACCGTCGGAGCGCTTCTCGCTAAAGCCGCCGACGCGATGTACCAAGCCACACCAAGCAGTGGAGACACCTGCCGTTTCAGTCGAGTACGCCGGCTAGCCGATCAGGGTTGTACAGGGCACAGGGGACGCTTTGATTGGCTTATCCATTGCCGTTGCGTAGCGCATGGGCGTGAGCACGGGTGGCAGTCGTGGGATATTTTTTGGGCATGAAAAAGCCCAACCTGGGTAGATTGGGCTAAGTCATTGAATGATATGGTCGGGACGGAGTGATTCGAACACTCGACCCCTAGCACCCCATCTCCTTTTTCATACTTCTTGAAAGACTCCAAAATTTTACTCTGGATTTCTCCAAGCTAGTGTTTACTTGAGTTCCAGAGGTGTTCTGCTCTACGAGAGTCCAGGAACGTCCATCAAGAGCCGCCGTTTTTGTGGGGGGAAAAGTAGGGGTAACTCATTTTATGGCCAAAATCACCATCAAAGAACTTGAATCGCTGATCTCTGAAGATGCCAGCCGAATCCTTAGGGAAGATGACAATCAGCGCTGTTCTTTTCATACCAGTCGAATGAGCAGCAAGACCAAGAGCACGTTCAATACAGCCAGCACACTCAGTCCCGCAAGCACACCGCCAGCGCCCCAGGTCTGCAACAGGTAACCGCCTGCAAGGGGGGTCAAGGCTTGTCCTATGAGCGAAGGCCGAGCCATGCGTCCCATCAGCAAAACATAATGGGTGGGCGACATGAGGGCCAATGGCAGAAGTCCTCGAACGATCGCCCGCAAACCATTACCCGCGCCATAGATCACCAACCCCAGGGCAGTCATTGCCGGTGCGATGGTCACAAACAGCAGACCAATTGCCACGAATATCACGGAGATCAACGTCGTCCAGATTGGGTGTCGCTTACGCGAAAACACCTGTAGAACACGTGATCCTACCTGGCTCGGCCCCAGCAATGCGCTCAGTCCGACGGCGGCTGCAAGCGAGTAACCCTGCCCCTGCAACAATGAAATGAGCTGGACCGACATCGCCGTCATGATCACTGCACCCAAAGCAAAAATCAGCGTAAGCAACAAGTAGATCCGCCGGTCGATTGAGAAACTTTCGCCACCCACTGCCTGACTTTTTATGAGTGGTCCCGTGCCCCGTGCCAGCACCCAGAAATAAAGCGGCGCCACGACAATGACCAATAACACTCCATAAGCCACGCACGTCGTGCGCCAACCAACGTGTTCGATGACCAACGCAACCGCGGGCCATGACAGTGTTGTAGCAAACCCGGACACAAGCGTGATGCCCGTAATCGCACTGCCCGCTCGCTCCCCATAGAGAGAACCTAAAGCGGCGAATAGCGCTTCATACAACCCCAGCGCCATACCGACACCTATTACAGCCCAAGACAAAAAAAACATCGGCAACGAGGTCGAACTGGCCATCAGAAACAACCCGATGGCGACGCCCAGACCGCTACTGGCCAGAATAGGGCGACCGCCGTACTGGCCAATAAGCTGGCTGGTCAACGGCGCCAGCAACGCGGAAACCAGAATGCTCAGAGACAGTGCGCCATACACCCATTGGCTGGCCCAGCCGGTTTCTTTCATGATCGGATCGGCCATGACGGCCATCAGGAAGAACGAGCCTCCCCAGACCAGAACCTGCAGCATCCCCAAAATAAAAATGCCGAATACGCCAGGCAGTCGCGTTTGTTGATTCAAGACGATGTCATCAGTGGTGAGAAAGGCGGATAGCGTGACTAGCTGAGCAATTACGTTTAAACGAACGATTCACCTAGCCAACGAATCCATTGGCTCAAAGCATGTGCCCAGCCCAAATCTTACGATTGACCAGGTCGGCAGCAATTTCGATGAAGGCATCCCCGACGAATTTGGCAGCCGGACTGACACGCCTGTCGGCAGGAAAAACCTGAACAAGTTTGCGCATGGGAATGGGGTCAATCAAGGGAGCGGCACTGAGCACGCCAGCTTCGATTTGGGCGTAAATCGATGCCAAAGGCAAAGCGGTCAAACCGAACCCATTGCAGACCAAGGCAATCATCGCGCCAAAGGAATCCGCTTCGACACTGGTCTTGAGCTTGATCCCGACTTCACGCGCACAATCATCCAGAATCACGCGAAGGCTATGCCGAGCACTTGGCAACACCAATAGCTGCTCTGCCAAAGACTCGAACGACACCGGTGTATCAAGACGCAGGTTGGCGCTGGCGGGGCCGACCAGCAGCAGATTTTCCATCATCACCGGCACGATACGCAGCGTATGCAGGGGTTGGGGATCGTAAGAAATCGCCAGTTCCAATTCGCCACGCTGAACCCAATCCAGCAGATAGCCGCTGAAGGCCGAGGAAAACCTGACGGCAAGATTCGGATGCGCCTCTTTGATTTTGCGCACTAGAGGAACGGTGACGATTTCCGCTACCGTCGGCGTCGTACCGATGACGACCGTTCCCCGAAAAGAGGTCTTTCCGCCCACCACAGAACTTCGAATGGACTCCATTTCTTCCATGATTCGAGTGGCATGCGCCAAGACTTCACGGCCGGCATCGGTAATTTCCATGCCTCGTCCATGCCGATCAAAAAGGTAGGCCCCGAGTTCCTTTTCCAACAGACGAATTTGCCTACTCAGTGCCGGTTGTGCGATGTGAAGCCGGTCGGAGGCCTTGCTGAGACTGCCAAGCTCGGCCACATGAATTAGGGTCTTGAGTTGAACGACATCCATTACCTGGCCAGTCAAAGTCGGGCTCGGCGCGAAATGCGTCGAAAGTAGTATGAGTGTAAACGCATTAGCGTTCCTTGGAATGCCACAGGGCCCGCGCCGCATGGGGCCTTGCGACTTTCGAGCCGGCTGTATCCCCCAGCCCGCACGGGTTGCAAGGCAAGCTATAAAATTTCGGTATATCAGTTAGGCCTGGCTGACGGCTTATTACCCTCGTCACTCTGCGGTAGCGTGCAATCAACGTCGACGCCAAGAGCGCTCGACTGACTACAAGAATAAGATTCGAGGGCTTACGTCATGATTTACTGCATTTCTCGTTACCTGACCGACCCGCCTTACACAGTCAGCAAGCAGCTGACCTCTCATATACATCCCCCCTCTTCATGTGCCTTGGTCGTCAAAGGATCACTGCAACTGCGTTAAGCCCATCAACCCATCGAGCTTGCAACGTCGGACACGCATCAGCGTGCGCCTCGTATCGTCTCGCCTTGAAAAAAGGGTGAACAGAATGTCTGCATCAACCAGCGACTCAACACTCCACACTGAAAAGTCCGATCAGATAAAAAGTCCGAATCGCGTCAGAGCCATCATGGGTGCCTGCTCGGGCAATTTGGTGGAGTGGTACGACTTTTTCATTTACGCCTATACCGCCATCTATTTTGCGAGCTCGTTTTTCCCCAAAGGCGACACCACCAGTCAGTTGCTCGCAACCGCCGGCGTCTTCGCCGTCGGCTTTTTCATGCGGCCTCTCGGCGGCTGGATTTTCGGCTGGATTGCCGACACTCGCGGCCGCAAGGTCTCGATGATTATCTCGGTTTTTATGATGTGCGCCGGCTCCCTGCTGATTGCCGTCATGCCGACCTATGAAACCATTGGTGTGGCGGCGCCAGTTTTGCTTGTCGTCGCGAGGTTGATTCAAGGGCTGTCAGTCGGCGCGGAGTACGGCACCGGTGCCACCTACATCAGTGAGATCGCTACACCTGGGCGTCGCTGTTTCTATGGCTCGTTCCAGTACTTCACCATCATTGCCGGTCAGCTCATGGCATTGATGACTGTGGTCATTCTCCAGCAAACCCTCACCGGCGAAGAATTGCGCGAATGGGGCTGGAGGATTCCGTTCTTCATCGGTGCCCTGAGCTCAATCGTGGTGGTGTATCTGCGCCGCGCCATGCATGAACCGCCACCAAGAAAGACATGAGCCGCAAAGACGCCGGCTCGCTACGCGGCATGTTCAAGCACAAACGGGCGGTCGCGCTGGTGGTAGCGTTTACCATCGGTGGTTCTTTGTACTTCTACACCTTCACCACCTATATGCAGAAGTTCCTGGTGATCTCAGCCGGTTTCAGCCCGGAAACGGTTAGTTTCATCATGACCGCGGCCCTGGTCGGTTTCATGTTCTGCCAGCCACTGTTCGGCTTGCTGGCGGACCGTATCGGGATCAAGGCGCACATGCTGATGTTTTCCGGGTTGGCGATGCTGTTGGTGATTCCCCTGCTCTATTCACTGCAATCGGTCAGCAGCCCGTTTACGGCGTTCCTGCTGGTGTTTGGTGGCCTGGCCATTGCGTCGCTCTACACCCCGATTGCCGGGATCGTCAAAGCTGAACTGTTCCCACCTGCGGTACGCGCATTGGGCGTAGGCTTTCCGTATGCCATCGGCAATGCGGCATTCGGCGGCACCGCCGAATACGTCGCCTTGTCGCTCCGGTCCCAAGGCATTGAGGAATATTTCTTCTTCTATGTCGCGGCCGTCGTGACCATCACTTTCATCGCCGCGATGCTGATGCCGAATCTTTCGCGCTATGGATACATCAGCGGTTCCGGTGAGATCGAAGAGCGCACCGGTTTGAAGGGTTGCGCAAAGTCACACGCTGCGAGCGTTTGAAGCACTGACGATTACAGCAGGTATTTGAAAAGGGCCCATGAGATCCATGGGCCCTTTTTGCATCACTGGGTAGCAGATGCAGGTGCAACTTGAGTGACAGTTTCGGCGAGGACGTTGGCCGCGTGCTCCCGGTTCGGCCATGCATGCAAATCAAGATCAAGATCCTTGAACTGACTTGAATCGAAGACAGGCGTTTTGATGCCGGCTTTGCGTTGCTGGTCATAGTCGCGCAGCAAGCGCATGCCGACATTGAACAACAGCGCCAGGGCGATCAGATTCACGAAGGCCAGCAGCGTCATGGTGATATCGGCAAAAGCGAACACAGTGCCCAGATTTTGTACGGCCCCCCAAAGGATCAGCAGCAGCACCAAACCACGATAGACAATGACTGCAGCGCGCTTGTCGCCCAGCAGCAAGCGCAGGTTATTCTCGCCCAGGTAGTAGTTGTAGAGGATCGACGTGAAGACAAACAGCGCCAACGCCACGCTGATGAAGGTGCGTCCCCAATCTCCGACCACTGCCGCCAACGCGTTCTGAGTCAGCACCAGGCCATCGCCTTCAAAACTAGCCGTGTAAAAGCCTGACAGCAGAATCAGCAGCGCCGTACAGGTACAGATCACAAAGGTATCGAGAAAAACGCTGAAGGCCTGAACCACCCCTTGAGCCGCCGGGTGATCCACTTTCGCCACCGCGGCTACGTTGGGAGCACTCCCCAGTCCCGCCTCGTTGGCAAACACCCCACGTTTGACGCCCATGACAATGGCACTGCCGACCAGGCCGGCAAACGCCTGATCCAGGCCGAAAGCACTTTTGAAGATGGTCATCAGCATTCCGGGAACATGATCAAACTGGAGCACGATCACATAAACGGTCACGCCAATGTAAGCCAGCGTTTTGACCGGCACCAGCAGGTCCGAGACCGCGGCGATGCGCTTGATGCCGCCCATGAACACCAGGCCAAGCAATATGGCAATCGTAATTCCGGAGTAGGTCGTAGAGAAACCGAACGCATTATTCAGCGAGTGAGTCACGGCATGGGATTGCAGTCCGTTGAAGGCGAAACCAAAGGTCACCAATAGCAGTAACGCCATGACCTTGCCCAGCCAGGGTTGTTTCAGTCCGTACTGGATGTAATACGACGGCCCGCCGCGGAACTGTCCGTTAGCATCACACCGTTTGTACAACTGCCCCAGGCTGCACTCAAAGAAGCTGGTGGACATGCCCACCAGCGCGGTAACCCACATCCAGAACACCGCGCCCGGGCCGCCCAACGTTACCGCCAACCCGACACCGGCGATATTGCCCGCACCTACGCGCCCCGCCAGGCTAAGCATCAATGCCTGGAATGAGCTGATCTGCCCGGCACTCTTTTGCACGCTATCGCGGAAGGCGCCGAACATATGCAGAAAATGGCGGAACTGGACAAAGCGTGAACGCACCGTGAAGTAGCCGCCCAGGCCTACGATGAGCACGATCAGAAGCTTGCCGGAGAGAAAATCATTAATGACATCAAGCATGGGTCGAACCTCTTGTTTTTATAGGTACACGGATTTCAGGCACGCACGCGCCTGCACAAGTCGCCGCCCGAAGGCAGGAGAAGTGACTGAATCAGCTTTTGAATTTCAACTTCGTGGCCTGGCCAGGCTCCCGCGAATGATCAGGAAGCCCTCAGGACGACCGGGTTTACCCGGTAAGGCTGCTCACCTGGAAATCGGCGATCTGTTGCCACATCGCGATGGGGTTGGAATACATCGGGAAATGCCCGCAATCAGGAATGGGGGCCAGCCGGACACCTTCGGCCTGGATATGCGGCAGATAGGACAGTGACGCGTTCTGCTCGCCGTACATGAACATTCGTGGGCATTTCAAGCCGAGGAATTTGCTCATCAGATCGGCATTATCGGAAAGATCTACCATCGACTGGAATATCCCCCGCACCGCACCGGCACGCACCTTGTGCCGCAAGCTCGCGGAATAGAGTGCACTGGCATAGGCAGGGGCGTGTCGGGCACGTTCGATGAAGGCGGCGAAAAACACCTCGGGATCGTTGCTCGGATAGTCGATGATCTGCCGGCTGAGGAAGCAGTCTTCCGGGGCGATATTGCCCTCGATATCGACGAAACTGAGCACCCGGTCCGGGAACTGATGCGCCAGCATCAATGCGGTCAGACCGCCCATGGAATGGCCGACCAGATGGAAGCGTTCGATGCCGAAATGTGCCAGCACCTGCAGCGCTGTCTGCAGCACAAAGGGAATGGAAATCCTGGAAAGATCATCGCACTGGCTTTCACCACAACCCGGTGCGTCGTAAGCCACGAAAGGGTGACCGGCGAACGCGGGCTGCTGCACGATGTCGGCATAGTCCTCCTTGGTCGAACCAAAACCATGCAGGAACACGATCGGCGCAAGGACGCCGTCGCGATGGATGGCGGCCACGTTCAGTTGGACACCCTCCACCGTCAGAGGGAGTTGCACATGAGTGAACGTTTCTGGAGAAGACACGTTGTTGACTCCTTGAACGAAAAGGTAGCGCCGAACTTGGGTTGCCGGCAGCCAGACTCGCAATTTCAAGGGAATCGAGCCTTCTGTAAATTCCTAATACGGGAAGGCTCTCATACGCCAAACCTATCACTCCTGTTCACGCACAGGGCCTTGCTCGACTCACACACGGGACTGGAGTCGGGTGACCAGCTCCTGCACCAGCGGATTGGGCCGATCTGCATTCCAGGCCACCGCTGTGGTCACGACATTGAGCTTCTGGATCAGTGCTCGAAATACCACATTGTCCGGTGCCAGTTTTTTCAGCGACGCTGGTACCAGTGCGATACCCTGGCCGCAGCTGACAAAGGCAATTTGCGAGGCGACCGAGCGCACTTCATGCAGCACGCGCGGGGAAAAACCGCTGGCGCGGCAAGTCGCAATCAGATTGTCGAAGTAGACCGGACTAACCTTTCGGGAAAACATCACCAAGGGTTCAGTGGCCAGGCTGGCCAGGCTGATTCGCGTGCGCGCCGCCAAGGGGTGATCGCTGGGCAGGGCCACAACCAGGCGGTCCTGAGTCAGCGGCAGTGATTTGATCGAGGCCCCCAGATCACCGTCCAGCCGGGCGAAGGCCAGGTCGATGTCTCCGGCTTCCAGCGCCGGCACCGCTTCGACGCTGTCGATCTCCCGTACAGACACGGTGAGGTGCGGGTAATCGCTCTTCAGTTGCTCGATCAAACCCGGCAAGACATCAAACATGGCCGTAGAAATCGCGCCGATGGTCAATATCCCCGACTGCCCCGCCACCGCCTCCTCCACGGCGAGCTCCAGCCGTTCCAATTGGTCGGCGAACTTGCGCACGGCCGGCAGAATCGCCGCTCCCACCGGGGTCAGCTTCGCACCGCGTCGCGAGCGATCAAACAGCTTGACCTTGAGCGCCTGCTCCAACACTTGGATCTGCTCGCTCAGCGGTGGCTGGGACATGCCCAAACGCTTGGCCGCACGGCCGAAGTTCTGTTCTTCGGCCACCGCCAGGAACAACCAGAGATGACGAATCAGTCGAAAATTGATCATGATTAATCCATAGGTTTAACGTATCTAACGCATCTGTGATTAGTAATATACCTATCAAATTGTCTCGCTAACACTGGGCGCCTCCGTCACCACTGAGGCTTTCCCATGATCAATAAGAGTTTGCTGGATCGCTTGGCGGCGCTGGATACCAACACGGTTTCCGATGCGCTCGACTTCATCGGCCTGCCGGGTGCCACTGTTGGGCTGCGCCCACTGTGGAACTGCCCAAAGATTGTCGGCCGCGCCAGCACCGTGCTGCTGGCTCCTAAATCCGACAACGTCCCCACTGTGCACCTGATTACCCCCGTGGTGGAACAGATCGACAGCGATGATCGTGTGCTGGTGATTGCAGGTGGAATCGAAGGCATCTCCTGCTGGGGCGATATCCTCGCCAATGCAGCGGCCAGCAAGAAAGTGCGCGGCACGGTAATCGACGGTTTCAGCCGCGACATCGACGGCAGCGAGTCGATTGGCTACCCGGTTTATGGCCGCGGGGTGACCATGATCAGTGCCCGCAATCGGGTGGTGCAGATCGATGCCGCCGTAACCATCAACGTGGCCGGCGTCGACGTCAGCGAGAACGACTATGTCATCGCCGATACCTGCGGCACCGTATTCGTGCCCTCAGCCTATATCGAGAAAGTGCTCGACCTTGGCGAGCGTATCGCCCGCCGCCAGGACGGCATGGTCGAGGCTGTCCGCAGCGGTCGCTCGGTCGCCGAAGTGATGCATGACACCCAATTCGAAGCGATCCACACGGAGCACGCCTGATGAATATCGAAGACAAAGAACTGGTCGCCTTGTTTGAAGGCCTGGACACCCCGGGTGTTTCCGATGCGCTGGACAAACTCGGCCTGCCCGGCCAATGCCTCGGTGTGGCGCCACTGGACAACTACAGCAAGGTTATCGTCGGCCCGGCGTTTACCGTGCAGTACGTCTCGGCCAGCGTACCTCCGGGTACCGTTGGCGATTTCATCGAAGACGTCGCGCCCGGCGATGTGGTGGTCATCGACAACGGCGGCCGCACTGATTGCACCGTCTGGGGCGACATCATGACCCAGTACGCCGGTACTCGGCAGATCGCTGCCACAGTCATCGACGGTGTTTGCCGTGACGTGAACAAAGCACTGGGCGATGGCTACCCGATCTTCAGCAAGGGCCGCTTCATGCGCACCGGCAAAGACCGCGTACAGGTTCAGTCGGTCAACCAGCCGGTGTCCATCGGTGCCGCCCGGGTCTGTGCCCGCGACATCGTAGTCGCCGACGCCAACGGTGTGGTCGTCGTCCCCCGGGCTCGTGCAGCTGAAGTGGCAGCGTGTGCCCGTCAGATCGAATCGGTCGAAGCCGACATTCGCGCCCTGATCGCTCAGGGCAAAACCCTTAAAGAAGCCCGCGCCGCACTGGGCTACCACAGCCTGCAGAGGAAAGTTTGATGACCATACTCCCCCTCCCCCTGGATTCTTACGCACGGGCAAAAGTGCTGGGCAGTTCGACGCTGTATGAAGCGTCCCACCTGCCTTGCGCGGTCGACAGCGCGATCCGCCCGATCTGGGACGGTGCCTTTATCTCCGCTCCCGCTTACCCTCTGGAATGCTCGCCCGGCGACAACCTCGCCCTGCACCTGGCGATGGAACGTGTGCCCCGTGGCAGCGTGCTGGTCGTAGGCACGGGCAGCTTCATCGCCGGTTATTGGGGCGAAGTGCTGACCGTGGCGGCCGAAGCGGCTGGCGTGGTCGGGCTGGTGATCGATGGTGGCGTACGCGATATTGCGGCCCTGAAGAAACGCCAGTTCCCGGTGTTCGCCCGCGGCATCTCGCTGAAAGGCACAGTCAAAGCCAGTGCGCCTTCGGTGGGGCAGCCGTTCAATTTCAATGGTGCTTTCGTGACACAGGGCGACTGGGTGGTGGCCGACGATGATGGTGTGATCATCATTCCCAAGGCGGATGCCGCACGCACCTTGGCAGAAGGTGAAGCGCGGGCGGACAAGGAAGCGCAGATGATGCAGGCGTTGACCGAGGGCCGCTCGACCCTGGAACTGATGAACCTGACTGAGTGGAGAACTCGCGCATGAGCGCCGATATCCAACGTCTGAATCAGCGTCTTGCCAATGCGCAGCCGTCCGCGACTTACCGAATCATGGATCGGGTGGCAGAGCGCCGGGCGCAAGGCGCGAAAATTATTTCGCTGTGTGCCGGCGAGCCGGATTTCGATACGCCCAAGCATGTGCGTGAAGCGGCCATTCATGCCATTGAACACGGCCACACCCGCTACACCCAGGTCGCCGGTGTACGTTCACTGCGAGAAGCAGTGGCCGCCAAGTTCCGTCGTGAGAACGGTCTGGACGTAGCCTGGCAAGACACCCTTGTCTGCAACGGTGGCAAACAGGTGATCTACAACGCCTTGGCCGCGACCCTCAATGAGGGTGACGAAGTTATCGTGCCGGCGCCGTACTGGGTCAGTTACCCGGAGATGGTTCAATTGTGTGGCGGTGAAGCCCGAATCGTTACTTGCGACGCCGACACTGGCTTCAAGCTGACGCCCTCGGCGCTGGCCGCCGCGATCACACCGCAGACCCGCTGGTTGATCCTCAATTCGCCGTCCAACCCGACCGGCGCGGTGTATAGCCGGGAAGAACTGCACGCCTTGGCTGAGGTGTTGTTGGCTCACCCTCACGTGCTGATTCTGGCCGATGACATCTACGAGCATCTGATTTTTGATGATCAAGCGTTCTACACCCTGGCCCAGGTTGAACCACGACTGGCACCTCGCACCCTGACCATGAACGGTGTGTCCAAGGCCTATGCTATGACCGGCTGGCGAATCGGTTTCGCCACAGGGCCGCGCTGGTTGCTGGAAGCCATGGAAAAACTGCAAGGTCAGCAAACCTCTGGCGCCAGCTCTGTGTCGCAACAGGCTGCGCTCGCGGCACTGGAAGGTCCCAAGGATTTCATCCGTGAAAGCCGGGTGGCATTCCAGAGTCGTCGCGATTTGATGGTGGCGCTGCTGAACGACACCCCAGGCCTTGAATGCGTCAGTCCAGCCGGGGCGTTCTACGCGTTCGCGTCCTGTGCCGGATTGATCGGGCGTACCTCAGCGGGTGGCCGGGTACTGCACACCGACGAAGATGTCGCGCATGCACTGCTCGACGAAGCGGATGTGGCCGTAGTGCATGGTAGCGCTTTTGGTCTTGGCCCTTACATTCGCATCGCCTACGCCCTGGATGAGGCTTCATTGCGCCGGGCCTGCGAGGCGATCCGTACCTTCTGCACCTCACTACGTTAATCATTTCCCTTCCCATAATGCGTGGCTATCGCCGTTGCCCGGCAGGCCACGCATTCACCCCACCTGCTATACAAAATGGGCATATCTCAAAGACAAAAACGGTAGTCGCAGTCCGCTCCCAGCACTCCCAGAATGGGTGAAAACACAAAAGCAGCACTGCTTGGGAGATTGGCATGTCAACAGAAGCTGAACACACCGTGGGACAGGATTGGCAAGAGGACGTGTTCCGCGTGCTCAAGGCCCACGACGTCAAACACGTGGTCTTCGTACCGGATGCAGGTCACTCGGCGGCCATCCGCATGTCGTATGCCGACCCGGATATCAAGGCTGTCGTCCTCACCACCGAAGAAGAAGGCATCGGCTACCTCGCCGGCGCCTGGCTGGGCGGTGAGCGCGGTGCACTCTTGATGCAGTCCAGCGGCGTCGGTAACTGCATCAACACCCTGGCACTTCAAGTCTGTGCCGGCTTCCCGCTGTTGATGGTGGTCACCATGCGCGGCGACTGGGCCGAATTCAACGCGTGGCAGAACCCGATGGGCCAGGCCACAGAAGCCTCCCTGAATCTGATGAAAGTGATGACCTGGCGCGCGGACGTCCCGGAAGACGTTGCCCCGCTGCTGCACGGTGCCGCGACCATGGCCTTCAACGGTGATTCGTCCACTGCCCTGCTGCTCGGTCAGCGCCTGATTGGAGAAAAGAAATGGGTCAAGTAAGCGCAAACCACACTCTGTGCCGCCGCGAAGTGGTCAAGGCCTTGCTGGCCGACCGCAAAGACGTGCTGGTCGTGACGGGTCTCGGTTCGGCGTCCTACGACGTCATGGCTGCCGGTGACAATGATCTGAATTATTACCTGTGGGCTGCCATGGGCAGCGCGATCACTGTGGGTCTGGGCCTGGCAAATGCGCAGCCAGACAAATCGGTGGTGGTAGTCACCGGTGACGGCGAGTTGCTCATGGGCTTCGGTGCACTGGCCACGGTAGCACTGCAAACGCCCGCCAACCTGACCATCGCGGTGCTGGATAACGGTCACTTTGGTGAAACCGGCATGCAAGTCAGCCACGCCGGTTTTGGTATTTCCCTGGACCAGGTGGCGAAGACTTGCGGCTTCAGTTGGACCGATGAAATCCGCGACATGGAAGGCGTACATGACCTGCGCGAGCGCTTTGCGAGCCGCGACGGCGTCAAGCTCGCGACGATAAAGATCAAAGCGGAAAACCCGCCACGGGTGCTGCCACCGCGCGATGGTCATTACGTCAAGAATCGCTTCCGTGCCGCCTTGGGTTTCAACCCGATCTGATTGCTCTTTGCCCGGACCCGGTCACGCAGGGCAGATGCCGTGCGTGACACGTTGAGGAGAATAATAATGACTGACCGTAACTCTGAAGAGCTCAATGCCATCCGCGAGGGCGTACGTGCTCTGTGCGCTGAATTCGATGCGGCTTACTGGCGCAAAGTCGACGAAGAAAAAGGTTTTCCGGAAACCTTCGTCAAGGCCCTGACCGATGCCGGCTGGCTGGCGGCGATGATTCCTGTCGAGTACGGCGGATCCGGCCTCGGGCTGGCCGAGGCCTCGGTGATCCTTGAAGAAGTGAACCGTTGCGGCGGCAACTCCGGCACCGTCCACGGGCAGATGTACAACATGTTCACCCTGCTACGACACGGCAGCGAGGCGCAGAAAAGCTACTACCTGCCGAAACTGGCCAGCGGTGAATTGCGCCTGCAATCGATGGGCGTCACCGAACCCACTACCGGCACCGACACCACCAAGATCAAGACCACCGCGATCAAGCGCGGCGACAAGTATGTGATCAATGGGCAGAAGGTGTGGATCTCACGAATCCAGCATTCCGACTTGATGATCCTGCTAGCGCGCACCACACCCTTGGCCGAGGTGAAGAAGAAGTCCGAGGGCATGTCGATCTTCCTTGTCGATCTGCGTGAGGCCATCGGCAATGGCATGACAGTGCAACCCATCGCCAACATGGTCAACCACGAGACCAATGAGTTGTTCTTCGACAACCTGGAGATCCCCGCAGACAGTCTGATCGGCGAGGAAGGCAAAGGCTTCCGCTACATCCTCGACGGGTTGAATGCCGAGCGCACCCTCATCGCCGCCGAATGCATCGGTGACGGTCGCTGGTTTATCGAAAAGGCCAGTGCCTATGCTCGCGACCGCGTGGTGTTTGGGCGTCCTATCGGGCAGAACCAGGGCGTGCAATTCCCCATCGCCGAAGCGCACATCGAAATCGAAGCGGCCGACCTGATGCGCTGGCGCGCCTGCGAGGAATACGACAGCGGCCTCAACGCCGGGGCCAGCGCCAACATGGCCAAGTACCTGGCGGCGAAAGCCTCCTGGGAAGCGGCTAATGCCTGCTTGCAGACCCACGGAGGCTTCGGCTTTGCCTGCGAATACGACGTCGAGCGTAAATTCCGTGAAACCCGTCTGTATCAGGTGGCGCCCATCTCCACCAACCTGATCCTGTCGTACGTTGCCGAACACCTACTTGAACTGCCACGCTCCTTTTAAAGGATCAGCGTAAAGCCCAGTGCGTCGGCCCAAGCTGGCGCGGCTGGGGAGCCATGACAAGAGAGATAATAATCATGAGCCAACCCAAAGGCATCCGTCCGCTCGATGGCATTACCGTCGTCAGCCTTGAGCATGCGATTGCAGCGCCCTTCTGCACCCGACAATTGGCCGATCTTGGCGCGCGCGTGATCAAGGTCGAACGCCCAGGCACGGGTGACTTCGCCAGAGGGTACGACCAACGCGTCAACGGTCTCGCCTCGCACTTCGTCTGGACCAATCGTTCGAAAGAAAGCCTGACCCTCGATCTGAAACAAGATTCGGCCACCGAGGTGCTGGACAGCTTGCTGGCCACTGCCGATGTCCTGGTGCAGAACCTGGCGCCGGGTGCCGCAGCACGAATGGGACTTTCATTTGAGGCTTTGCATCAGCGGTTTCCGCGCCTGATCGTTTGTGACATTTCAGGCTACGGCGCAGGCGGCCCGTATGAAAAGAAAAAAGCCTATGACCTGTTGATCCAGAGCGAAGGCGGATTCCTATCGGTCACCGGCGGACCGGGTGAGGAAGAAATGGCCAAGGCCGGTTGCTCGATTGCTGACATCTCGGCCGGCATGTACGCCTACACCGGAATTCTATCTGCCTTGCTGTTGCGTGGACGCACTGGCGAAGGTAGCCACCTCGATGTGTCGATGCTGGAAAGCCTGGTCGAGTGGATGAACTACCCGATGTACTACGCCTACGACGGCGCTACACCTCCCCCTCGCGCCGGCGCCGCGCACGCCACGATCTACCCCTATGGCCCCTTCCCTATCGGTGACGGCACCACAGTCATGCTGGGGTTGCAGAACGAACGAGAGTGGCGGCTGTTTTGCGACAAGGTACTGCTTACTCCTGAACTGGCGAAAGACGAACGCTTCTCTGCCAACTTCAAGCGCGTCGAAAACCGTCAAGCGCTGCGGGCACTCATCGTTGAATCGTTCTCCACACTCAATTTCGATGCCGTGTTTGATCGGTTAGAGCATGCGCAAATTGCGAACGCCCGGGTCAACGACATGCAAGGTGTTTGGGACCATCCGCAACTTCAGGCACGTGACCGATGGCGGGAAGTCGAAACCTCCGCCGGCACCGTCCCGAGCTTGATACCTCCCGGCAGCAACAGCGCGTTCGAGCCACGTATGGATGCCGTACCGGGCCTCGGTCAGCACACCGAACAGGTGCTCAGGGAACTGGGTCTGGGTACAGACCGTATTGAACAAATGCGCGCAGCCGGGGCGATTTAGCCTTCATCTGAAAACAAAAAACCTGCCTGCAACAATCAAAGTTTTTCGAGAGAACACTGCCCAATGAAAATGCTGGTAGCTGTGAAACGAGTGGTCGACTACAACGTCAAGGTTCGCGTTAAGGCGGACAATTCCGGCGTCGACCTCGCCAACGTGAAAATGTCGATGAACCCGTTCTGCGAGATCGCCGTGGAAGAAGCCGTACGCCTGAAAGAAAAGGGTGTTGCGACCGAAATCGTTGTCGTCTCCATCGGCCCGTCCACCGCTCAAGAGCAACTGCGCACCGCGCTGGCTCAGGGTGCCGATCGCGCCATCCTCGTCGAATCCGCCGAAGATCTGACTTCCCTGGCCGTTGCCAAGCTGCTCAAGGTTGTTGTCGACAAGGAACAGCCACAGCTGGTGATCCTTGGCAAACAAGCCATCGACAGCGACAACAACCAGACTGGCCAGATGCTCGCTGCATTGAGCGGCTACGGTCAGGGCACGTTCGCTTCGAAAGTCGAAATCAGCGGCGACAGCGTGGCTGTTACCCGTGAAATCGACGGCGGCGCGCAGACAGTTTCCCTGAAACTGCCGGCCATCGTCACCACCGACCTGCGTTTGAACGAGCCGCGCTACGCGTCGCTGCCCAACATCATGAAAGCCAAGAAGAAGCCTCTCGACGTGCTGACTGCGGACGCTTTGGGCGTTTCCACCGCCTCCACCAACAAAACCCTGAAAGTCGAAGCGCCTGCTGCACGCAGCGCGGGTATCAAGGTCAAGTCGGTGGCTGAACTGGTCGAGAAACTGAAAAACGAAGCGAAGGTGCTTTGAGCTTAGGAGCCTAATCATGACTATCTTGGTAATCGCTGAACACGACAACAAAGTAGTGGCCCCGGCCACGCTGAACACCGTGGCTGCTGCCGTCAAAATCGGCGCTGACATCCACGTTCTAGTTGCAGGCCAGGGCGCTGGCGCCGTGGCTGAAGCCGCTGCGAAAGTGGCTGGCGTGGCTAAAGTGCTGGTTGCCGACAACGCTACCTACGCTCACCAGCTGCCGGAAAACGTTGCTCCTCTGGTCGCTGAACTGGGCAAGGGCTACAGCCACATCCTGGCTGCCGCTACTTCCACCGGCAAAAACATCCTGCCACGCGTTGCCGCGCAGCTGGACGTTGACCAGATCTCCGAGATCATCGCCGTGGTCAGCGCTGACACCTTCCAGCGTCCGATCTACGCCGGTAACGCCATCGCGACCGTACAGTCCAACGCTGCAGTGAAAGTGATCACCGTGCGTGCCACCGGTTTCGACCCGGTTGCCGCTGAAGGTGGTTCGGCTGCCGTTGAATCGGTGGCTGCTGCTCACGACGCCGGTACTTCCAGCTTCGTTGGTGAAGAACTGGCCAAGTCCGATCGTCCGGAACTGACCGCTGCCAAGATCGTCGTTTCCGGCGGCCGCGGCATGCAGAACGGCGATAACTTCAAGCACCTGTACGCCCTGGCCGACAAGCTGGGCGCTGCTGTTGGCGCTTCCCGCGCGGCAGTGGACGCAGGTTTCGTACCCAACGACATGCAGGTCGGTCAGACCGGCAAGATCGTTGCTCCACAGCTGTACATCGCCGTCGGTATTTCCGGCGCGATCCAGCACTTGGCCGGCATGAAAGACTCCAAAGTGATCGTTGCGATCAACAAGGACGAAGAAGCGCCGATCTTCCAGGTGGCCGATTACGGCCTGGTGGCGGATCTTTTTGAAGCGATTCCAGAAATGGCCATCCTGGCCTGATCACTGACCGACTGGAGCAAAGAATATGAGCAGCAGTTCCGATTTTTCCGCCTGGATTGGACGACGTCAGGAAAGCCAGGACCGGATCAGTTTCACTCTGGTCAGACGCATTGCCGCGACATTGGAAGAGTCGGCTCCACAACCCGGTGAGCCACTGCCGCCCCTGTGGCACTGGGCATTTTTCCAGGAGCCGGTGGGTGCCAGCGAACTGGGGCCGGACGGCCATCCAGCGCTTGGGGGATTTTTGCCGCCGGCCCATAACCGCAATCGCATGTGGGCGGGAAGCCGAATTGAGTTTTTCCAGCCATTAAAAGTGGATGCTGAAGTGACCTGTGTATCGACCATCCTCAACGTCGAGGAGAAGCACGGTCGCACGGGTTCCTTATTGTTCGTCACAGTACGCCATGAGTTTTTCCAGGACGGCAAACGCGCCCTTCAAGACGATCAGGACATTGTTTACCGTGAACCTTCCCCGCCCAAACTGAACGGTACCGAAAACCTACCTGAAGGCCAATGGCAGGAACGGATAGAGCCCACTCCAACCCTGCTGTTTCGCTATTCCGCAGTGACCTTCAATGGTCATCGTATTCACTATGACTGGCCGTATGTGACAGAGACCGAAGGTTATCCGGGGCTGGTGGTACATGGTCCATTGATCGCCACGTTGAATTTGCGTGCCTTTACCAAAGCGCATCCAACTGCGCGCCTGGAGCGTTTCGCATTCCGCGGAGTACGACCTCTGATTTCGCCTAAGCCTTTCCAGGTGGGCGGACGTCTAATCGAAAACGGCAAGGCACAGGTCTGGGCTGGCAATCAGGACGGCACAGCACAGATCGGAGAGATCGAGTTCAGCAATGGAGCAACGCCATGAGCAAATCAATTGTTCGCTCCGCCCTGTTTGTGCCGGCTACTCGACCAGAGCGCATCTCAAAAGCTATTGCCACCGGGGCGGATCGAGTCATCGTTGACTTGGAAGATGCCGTGCAAGAAAACCTCAAGGAGCAGGCGAGGGATAATCTCGACGCGTTCCTGAGCGAAGCCCCGGATGCACGGATTCTGGTCCGAGTGAATGCCCCGGATCACTGGGCGCATGTTGCGGATCTGGATCTTTGCCGACGCCACGCCGGCGTTATCGGAATTCTGCTACCCAAAGCAGAAAGCGCGAAACAGGTCACCACAGCTGCCGGTACCGAAAAACCGATTTGGCCAATCATCGAGAGCGCGAAGGGCTTGTCAGCACTCAACGAAATTGCCGGCACTCAAGGCGTTGAGCGGTTGTCGTTCGGTAGTCTGGATCTGGGTCTGGACCTGAACCTGACTACTGGCAGCCATGCCGCCGAAGAAATCCTTAGCCATGCGCGCTACGCCGTTTTGCTCGCCACCCGGGTTGCAGTGCTCGCTCCAGCGTTGGATGGAGTATTTCCGTCGATCCAGGACACCGCTGGGCTACTACGCGCGGTTCATTTTGCACGCGACATGGGCTTTGGTGGCGCGCTTTGTATCCATCCAACCCAAGTCGCGATCATTCATCAGGCGCTAAAACCAAGCCAGGAAGAATTGCACTGGGCGCAACGCATTATCGAAGCCGCTCGTTCAGATGAAGGCGTTTTCGTGCTGGATGGGCAAATGGTCGATGCGCCGGTCATTGGTCGCGCGCAATCCATTTTGGCTCGCGCGACCTGATTCAACACCGGCGCCGTTGCTTAGAAGCTATGAATCCATTCCCATCCTACAGGACGGTGTCATGACTAACGTTTCCAGCCTTACCCATGCCATTTCAATCAATCCCGCCAATGGTGAGCAGACCGGCCACTACCCCTTCGAATCCGCATCGGAACTGGAGGCATCACTGTCACGTGCTAACAAGGGGTTTTCCACCTGGCGTAGCCAACCCGTCGAAATGCGTTCGCAAGCACTGATCGCTTTGGCAAGGGCATTGCGCGACAACGCAGAAGCGATGGCGAAGATGATCACTCAAGAGATGGGCAAACCCAACACTCAGGCGCGCGGTGAGATTGAAAAGTGTGCGCAACTCTGTGAGTGGTACGCCGAGCACGGCCCCGCCATGCTAACCGCCGAACCCACTCAGGTTGAGGGCGGAAAGGCACGAATTGAATATCGTCCACTGGGTCCGATTCTCGCCGTGATGCCTTGGAACTTTCCGATCTGGCAGGTGCTGCGTGGCGCCGTCCCGGCGTTGATTGCCGGCAATACCTACGTCCTCAAACATGCGCCGAACGTGATGGGATGCGCCTATCTGCTACTAGACGCGTTCAAGCGCGCCGGCTTTGCTGAAGGTGTGTTCGAAGTCATCAATGTCACGCCCGACGGTGTCTCCACTGCGATAACAGACACTCGCATCGCCGCGGTCACGCTCACTGGCAGCGTCCGAGCGGGCATGGCTATTGGGGCACAGGCGGGTGCAGCTTTGAAAAAATGTGTGTTGGAACTGGGTGGCTCAGATCCCTTCATAGTGCTCAACGACGCCGACCTGGACGAAGCTGTCAAAGCCGCTGTGATTGGCCGCTACCAAAACACCGGACAAGTCTGCGCGGCGGCTAAACGCTTAATTGTCGAACAAGGCGTTGTCGAGGAGTTTACCCGCAAGTTTGTCGAATCCACCTCCAAGTTGGTCATCGGCGATCCACTGGCCACAGACACTTACATAGGGCCCATGGCCCGCTTTGATTTGCGCGATGAACTGGATCGTCAGGTCCGAGACACCCTGGAAGAAGGTGCGACCTTGTTGTTGGGAGGCAGAAAGGCCGAAGGCCCTGGCAACTACTACGAGCCTACGGTCTTTGGTGATGTCACCGACCAGATGACCTCATTCAAACAGGAATTGTTTGGGCCCGTGGCATCGATCATCACCGCGCGGGACGCCGCACATGCATTGGAACTGGCTAACGACAGTGAATTTGGGCTCGCCTCGACCATCTACACACGCAATGTCCAACTGGCCCAGAAGCTGGCCGGCGAACTGGAAACCGGAGGCGTGTTCATCAATGGCTATTGCGCAACCGACCCACGCGTCACCTTCGGCGGCGTAAAGAAAAGCGGGTTTGGCCGTGAGCTTTCGCATTTCGGTGTGCGCGAATTCTGTAATGCACAGACCGTCTGGCTGGACCGTCACTAACAACAAGCAAGTCGCCAGGCCCAGCGAAAACGTCCGCTGAGCCAAAGATGGGCGAGTCAGAAAAAGACTCGCCCCACCTTTATGAGGAGCTTTTGATGCGAGTCTTCCCTGCAATGCTGGGCGTTACGCTGACTGCGGCGTTAACCTTCACGCCAGCGATGGCTGCCGAACTTACCGGTACACTTAAAAAAATTAAGAACTCGGGGACCATAACCCTGGGGCACCGAGACTCTTCAATTCCGTTCTCCTACATCGCCGACGCTTCCGGCAAACCAGTTGGCTACTCGCATGACATCCAATTGAAAATTGTCGACGCTATCAAGCAGGAACTTGAGATGCCCGAGCTGAACGTACGGTACAACCTGGTGACGTCACAAACGCGCATCCCGCTTGTGCAAAACGGTACTGTCGATCTGGAGTGCGGTTCTACAACCAATACCGCAGAGAGGGCGCAGCAAGTCGAATTTTCAGTCGGCATCTTCGAAGCCAGCACTCGACTGTTGGTCCGAAAGGATTCGATCTACAAAGACTTTGACCATCTCAATGGCAAGAACGTAGTGACCACTGCTGGCAGCACTGCCGAACGGATGCTCAAGGTCATAAATGCCGAGAAAAAGATGAACATGAACGTCATCTCTGCCAAAGACATTGGAGAGTCTTACCAAATGCTCGAGTCCGGCCGCGCCATTGCGTTTATGCAGGACGACGCATTGCTGGCGGGCGAGATGGCCAAGGCAAAGAAACCGGAAGATTGGGTGGTGACCGGCACCCCGCAATCCAACGAAATCTATGGTTGCACAATGCGTCGGGGTGATCCGGATCTCAAAAAAGTCGTGGATGACTCGATCAAGTCACTTTTCGTCTCGGGCGAAATCAACGCCATCTACGATAAATGGTTTACTCAGCCCATCCCTCCCAAAGGCTTGAATCTCAAATTCCCCATGAGCGCAGAACTCAAAACAATCATCGCCCAACCCAACGACCAACCGGCGCCGGAAAAGGCTCTTTAACGGTCGCCCCCTTCTGCTCAAGCGACCAGGACACAGCGAGGCACTCTCCTCGCGCCATGACCTTTGTATCAGCTGAAAATTCCACCAAGAGCCAGAGCTTTTGTAGGGGTAAAAACGCCTAAAAATAAAAAGGGGTCGCGAGATAAAATCTCGCAACCCCTTGAATTATATGGTCGGGACGGAGTGATTCGAACACTCGACCCCTAGCACCCCATGCTAGTGCGCTACCGGACTGCGCTACGCCCCGACTAGGCGTGTTACTGGGTTCGCTTCGCAACGAAGCGATCAGGAATATACCGCAAGCTTTTGAAATGTGGAAGTATTTTAAAAGCCGGATTTACTTCTTCAAAACCACCAGCACATCTTCGAGCTCGGAGATCATCTGGCGGATCAGCTGTTTGTACTGAGTGGTGTCGTCCTTGGCTTCATCACCGGACATGCGCTGACGCGCACCACTGATGGTGAACCCTTGGTCGTACAGCAACGCACGGATCTGTCGGATCATCAGCACATCCTGGCGCTGATAATACCGACGGTTCCCGGTGCGTTTGACGGGGTTGAGTTGAGGAAACTCCTGCTCCCAATAGCGCAGCACATGCGGCTTTACCGCACACAGCTCGCTGACTTCACCAATGGTGAAGTAGCGCTTGCCTGGGATGACGGGTAGTTCGTCGTTATGACTTGGTTCCAGCATAAGCCTCAACTCGGGCCTTCAACTTCTGCCCTGGACGAAAGGTGACCACACGGCGAGCCGTGATCGGGATTTCTTCTCCCGTTTTTGGATTGCGGCCAGGCCGCTGGCGTTTGTCCCGCAGGTCAAAATTGCCGAAACCAGACAATTTGACCTGTTCGTTGTCTTCCAGAGCATGGCGGATCTCTTCAAAAAACAGCTCGACCAATTCCTTGGCCTCGCGCTTGTTAAGACCCAGCTCTTCGTACAGACGTTCCGCCATCTCAGCTTTCGTCAAAGCCCCCATACGTCACTTCCTTAACGTGGCGTTTAACCTTTGTTCAAGCGAGGTGAGGATATTTTGTGTCGTGGTATTCACCTCATCGTCATTAAGAGTGCGCGATGGATGCTGCCAGGTCAAGCCGACTGCGAGGCTTTTTCTATGCGGATCAATACCTTTACCCTGATAGACGTCAAATAGCCTGAGGTCGGTCAGCCATTCCCCTGCATTTTCACGGATTACATCCAGAACGGCAGTAGCGGCGACATCGCGATCGGCGATCAGCGCCAAGTCTCGGCGCACTTCAGGGAAACGCGACAACTCGCTGAATTTGGGCATCTTGCCAGTCGCCACTTCAGCCAACACCAGCTCGAATACAAATACCGGGCGATCAAGGCCGAGAGTTTTCGACAGTTCCGGGTGAATCGCGCCGACGAAACCGACCAAACGTCCCTCACGCTCGATGCGCGCAGTCTGACCCGGATGCAGCGCCGGGTGGCTACCCGGAACAAAGGTGAACGCGTCCAACGCACCGGCAAAGCCCAGCACGGCTTCTACGTCAGCCTTAACGTCGAAGAAGTCCACGGCTTCGCGGCCTTGGGCCCAGCCTTCCGGCAACCGGCTGCCACAGACTACACCGGCCAGCATCGGCTCTTGCTCCAAGCCATCCAACTGCCCTACAAAACGCAGGCCACTTTCGAACAGGCGCACGCGATCTTGTTGGCGGTTCAGGTTGTGAGAAAGCGCTTTCACCAAACCTGGCCACAGGGACGAACGCATGGCGGCCATATCGTTGGAGATCGGGTTGGCCAGCAACAGCGGCTCGACGCCTGGATTGAACAGTTCGAACTGCTTTGGATCGATGAAACTATAGGTCACCGCTTCTTGGTAACCACGAGCAACCAGCAGACGACGCAGCTCAGGCAAGTGCGCACGCGCCTCAGCCTTTGGCTGAGGAGCAAGACGAGCTTGCGGGTAACGGACCGGCAAACGGTTATAACCGTACAGGCGCGCCAGTTCTTCGATCAGGTCGACTTCAAGGCTGATATCGAAGCGATGGCTTGGCACCTCTACCTGCCACTGCCCTTCCCCGCCCTTAGCAATGCCAAGGCCGAGGGCTGACAACAACTGCTCGATTTCAGCAGGCTCGATCACCAGGCCAAGCATCTGCTCAACGCTTTTAGCGCGCAGGGTAATCGGCGCCACACTTGGCAGATGCTCTTCGCTGACAGCTTCGGTGATTGGGCCGGCTTCACCGCCGGTAATCTCCAACAGCAGGCCAGTGGCGCGCTCCATGGCTTCACGGGCCAGCTGCCAGTCCACACCGCGCTCGTAGCGGTGCGAAGCATCGGTGTGCAAGCCGTAGGAG
This sequence comes from Pseudomonas rhodesiae, assembly GCF_013285305.1. Lineage (NCBI taxonomy): Bacteria > Pseudomonadati > Pseudomonadota > Gammaproteobacteria > Pseudomonadales > Pseudomonadaceae > Pseudomonas > Pseudomonas rhodesiae. The sequence goes on from NZ_CP054205.1 coordinate 3,980,445, forward strand.
CGGGCTTTACCAGCAATGGCGATCTGATCGAAGAACGCACTTTCCAGGAATACGTCGCGGGTGGTCGCGGACACGCCGCTGTGCTCGCCACCCATCACGCCGGCAATCGCCAGCGCGCGCGAGTGGTCGGCGATGACCAGTGTATCGGCACGCAGGGCCACTTCCTGGCCGTCGAGCAGTACCAGCTTTTCGCCTTCTTCGGCCATGCGCACACGAATGCCGCCGTTGATTTCGGCGAGATCAAATGCGTGCAACGGCTGGCCCAGCTCCAGCATCACGTAGTTGGTGATATCGACGGCAGCGTCGATGCTACGGACATCAGCGCGACGCAGACGCTCGACCATCCACAACGGGGTAGGCTTGGACAGGTCGACATTACGGATCACACGGCCCAGATAACGTGGGCAAGCACTCGGTGCCAGCACTTCGATCGGGCGCACTTCGTCATGCACAGCAGGCACGGCAGCCACTACGGGCCGAGTGACCGGCACGTTGTACAGAGCCCCGACTTCACGGGCCAGACCGGCGAGGGACAGGCAGTCACCGCGGTTCGGGGTCAGATCGACCTCAATGCTGGCATCCTCCAGCTCCAGGTAGACGCGGATGTCCTGACCTACCGGCGCATCGGCCGGCAGCTCCATCAAACCATCGTTACCTTCACCCACCTGCAGTTCCGCCTGGGAACACAGCATGCCGTTGGACTCGACGCCACGCAGCTTGGCCTTCTTGATTTTGAAGTCGCCCGGCAACTCGGCGCCGATCATGGCGAAAGGAATCTTCAGGCCCGGGCGCACATTGGGCGCCCCGCACACAACCTGAAAGGTTTCCGCGCCGTTGCTCACTTGGCACACACGCAACTTATCGGCATCCGGATGCTGCTCGGTGCTCAGCACCTCGCCCACTACCACGCCGCTGAAGACACCGGCGGCCGGCGTAACGCTATCGACCTCAAGACCGGCCATCGACAGACGAGCAACCAGCTCGTCGCGATCTACCTGCGGGCTTACCCAGCCACGCAGCCATTGTTCACTGAATTTCATCCTGCTCTCCTAAAGATTCGTTACGACTAGCGAAATTGCGCGAGGAACCGCAAGTCGTTGTCGAAGAACAGACGCAAGTCGTTCACGCCGTAACGCAGCATAGCCAGGCGCTCTACGCCCATGCCGAAGGCAAAGCCCGAGAACTCTTCCGGGTCGATCCCGGACATGCGCAACACATTTGGGTGAACCATGCCGCAGCCCATGACTTCCAGCCAGCCGGTCTGCTTGCACACGCGGCAGCCTTTACCGCTGCACATCACGCACTCCATGTCGACCTCAGCGGACGGCTCGGTGAACGGGAAGAACGAGGGACGGAAACGCACCGCCAGTTCTTTCTCGAAGAACACCCGCAGGAATTCTTCGATCGTGCCTTTAAGGTCGGCGAAGTTGATATCGCGATCTACCAGCAGGCCTTCGACCTGATGGAACATCGGCGAGTGGGTAATATCGGAGTCGCTGCGGTACACACGGCCTGGGCAGACGATGCGGATCGGCGGCTTGTTCGCTTCCATGGTGCGGACCTGTACCGGCGAGGTATGGGTGCGCAGCAGCATATTGGCGTTGAAATAGAAGGTGTCATGCATCGACCGGGCCGGGTGGTGGCCTGGGATGTTGAGCGCTTCGAAGTTGTGATAGTCGTCTTCGACCTCAGGGCCTTCGGCAATGCCGTAGCCAATATGGGTAAAGAACTGTTCGATACGTTCCAGAGTCCGGGTGATCGGATGCAGACCGCCCGAGGCCTGACCACGGCCAGGCAAGGTCACGTCAATGGATTCGGCGGCGAGCTTGGCCGCAAGATCGGCCTCCTCGAGCGACGCCTTACGCGCATTGAGAACCTCTGTGACACGCTCCTTGGCAACGTTGATCAGCGCACCGACTTGCGGACGCTCTTCAGCCGGCAAATTTCCCAGGGTCTTCATCACCTGAGTCAATTCACCCTTTTTGCCAAGGTAGTGAACCCGGATTTGCTCCAGGGCATTGATATCTTCAGCGCTTTGCACAGCCTCGAGAGCTTGAGCGACGAGCGCGTCCAGGTTTTCCATGTACAGACTCCAGATACGAAATAGGGGAAGAGCTTTAAGGCTCTTCCCCTATTTATGACGTTTAACACCTTGGGCTGCAGGAGCAACCCAGGGTGACTGTCGGGGGTACTTAAGCCAAGGTGGCTTTAGCTTTCTCGACAATCGCAGCAAACGCCGCTTTTTCGTTCACTGCCAGATCAGCCAGAACCTTACGGTCGATCTCGATGGACGCTTTTTTCAGGCCAGCGATGAAACGGCTGTAAGACAGACCGTTAACACGAGCACCAGCGTTGATACGAGCGATCCACAGAGCGCGGAACTGACGTTTTTTCTGACGACGGTCACGGTAGGCGTATTGGCCTGCCTTGATTACCGCTTGCTTGGCAACACGGAATACGCGTGAACGCGCGCCGTAGTAGCCTTTAGCAAGTTTCAGAATTTTTTTGTGACGTTTACGGGCAATGACGCCACGCTTTACACGAGCCATGAGTTACTTCCTCTATTCTTGATCCAAAAATTAACGAAGGCGCAGCATGCGCTCGACTTTTGCCACGTCAGACGGATGCAGCAAGCTGCTACCGCGCAGTTGACGCTTACGCTTGGTCGACATTTTGGTCAGGATGTGGCTCTTGAAAGCGTGCTTGTGCTTGATACCGTTAGCAGTTTTCAGAAACCGCTTAGCAGCACCACTTTTAGTCTTCATCTTTGGCATGTTCGGATACTCCGCATTCAGTTGATAAACATAATCAGAAGGCCTGCCGTGCCCTGTTGATTACTTCTTCTTTTTCGGGGCGATGACCATGATCAGCTGGCGTCCTTCCATCTTAGGATGCTGTTCGACCGAACCGTACTCGAGCAGGTCAGCTTCAACCCGCTTGAGGAGTTCCATCCCCAGCTCCTGGTGGGCCATCTCACGGCCGCGGAATCGCAAGGATACCTTGGCCCTGTCCCCATCACTCAGGAAACGTACCAGGTTGCGCAGTTTTACCTGGTAATCCCCTTCCTCCGTCCCTGGACGAAACTTGATTTCTTTTACTTGAATCTGCTTCTGGTTCTTCTTCGCCGCAGCAATCTGCTTCTTCTTTTCGAAGATCGATTTGCCGTAGTCCATCACCCGGCAAACAGGCGGGACTGCGTCGGCGGAGATTTCCACCAGGTCCAATTTGGACTCTTCAGCGATACGAAGCGCTTCATCAATCGAGACGATGCCAATCTGCTCGCCGTCAGCGCCAATTAACCGAACCTCGCGTGCCGAGATATTCTCGTTGATCGGGGCTTTCGGTGCAGCTCGTTTATCTTGTCTCATTTCACGCTTAATAATAATTACTCCGAATCTGGGCGACCACGCCGGGAAACCGCTTGCGCGAGGAACTCAGCGAACTGGGCGACGGGCATCGAGCCCAGGTCAGCACCTTCACGAGTACGCACAGCGACAGTCTGCATCTCGACTTCCCGATCTCCGATAACCAAAAGATAGGGAACCTTGAGCAAAGTATGCTCGCGGATTTTAAAGCCGATCTTTTCATTTCTCAAGTCGGACTTGGCACGAAATCCGCTTTCGTTGAGAGTTTTTTCAACTTCGGCGGCAAAATCTGCCTGTTTATCAGTGATATTCATGATCACTGCCTGGGTTGGAGCCAGCCACGCAGGGAATGCACCCTCGTAGTGCTCGATCAGGATTCCGACGAACCGCTCGAACGAACCGAGGATCGCCCGGTGCAGCATGACCGGGTGCTTACGGCTGTTGTCTTCAGAGACGTATTCGGCTCCCAGACGGATCGGCAGGTTAAAATCGAGCTGCAAAGTACCACATTGCCAGACACGGCCAAGGCAATCTTTCAGCGAGAATTCAATCTTAGGACCGTAGAAAGCCCCCTCACCCGGCTGCAGGTCGTATGCAAGGCCCGCGCTATCAAGGGCTGCGGCCAATGCTGCCTCGGCGCGATCCCACAGCTCGTCGGAACCGACGCGTTTTTCCGGACGAGTGGACAGCTTCATCTCAACTTCGGTAAAGCCGAAATCACGATAAACGTCCATGGTCAGCTTGATAAACGCCGCCGACTCAGCCTGCATCTGTTCTTCCGTGCAGAAGATGTGAGCGTCATCCTGCGTAAAGCCGCGCACACGCATGATGCCGTGCAGCGCACCCGATGGCTCGTTGCGGTGGCAGGCACCGAACTCCGCCAGGCGCATCGGCAACTCGCGGTAGCTCTTCAGGCCTTGGTTGAAGACCTGTACGTGGCATGGGCAGTTCATGGGCTTAATGGCGTAATCGCGGCTTTCCGACTCAGTCGTGAACATGTTGTCGGCGTAGTTGGCCCAGTGTCCGGACTTCTCCCACAGACTACGATCAACCACTTGCGGTGTCTTGATTTCCAAGTAACCGTTTTCGCGCTGAACCTTGCGCATGTACTGCTCAAGCACTTGATACAGGGTCCAGCCGTTCGGGTGCCAGAACACCATGCCCGGCGCTTCTTCCTGAAGGTGGAACAGGTTCAGGCGCTTGCCGATTTTGCGGTGGTCACGTTTTTCGGCTTCTTCGATGCGCTGGATATAAGCGGCCAACTGCTTCTTGTCAGCCCAAGCAGTGCCATAGATACGCTGCAATTGCTCGTTCTTGGCGTCGCCGCGCCAGTATGCGCCGGACAGCTTGGTCAACTTGAACGACTTGAGGAAACGCGTGTTCGGCACGTGCGGGCCACGGCACATGTCGACGTATTCTTCGTGATAGTACAGACCCATGGCCTGTTCGTCCGGCATGTCTTCCACCAGACGCAACTTGTAGTCTTCGCCTCGAGCGGTGAACACGTCGATCACTTCGGCGCGCGGCGTGACCTTCTTGATCACGTCGTAGTCTTTTTCGATCAGCGCGTGCATGCGCTGCTCGATGGCCGCGAGGTCGTCCGGAGTAAAAGGACGCTCGTAGGCGATATCGTAATAAAAGCCTTCTTCAATGACCGGACCGATCACCATTTTCGCTGTCGGGTACAGTTGCTTGACCGCATGGCCAATCAAGTGCGCGCAAGAGTGGCGAATGATCTCCAGCCCTTCTTGATCCTTGGGCGTGATGATTTGCAGGCTGGCATCGGTGGTGATCAGGTCGCTGGCATCGACCAGCTTGCCGTCGACCTTACCGGCCACGGTGGCTTTGGCCAGGCCTGCGCCAATGGATGCGGCGACCTCGGCTACGGAAACCGGATGATCGAATGAACGCTGACTGCCGTCGGGAAGAGTAATAGTTGGCATGGCGCCTCCTCTCCTAGTGGTGACCCCTACCAAAGGTCACGTGGGTTGGGATGAGCCAGTACAAGATCCAACACCAGGCCGCTCAATGCTGAACGCCTGCCTTACAGCGGCAGGAGCCTTTCGGCCAACCGATAATCGAACCAGAGTGACTGGAGTGAAAAAAACAACGTGGCCAGGCCGTCTGGAACGCGCCGATAAATAGCCAGGCCGCCGATGCTAGCACAGATGAACGGTCATCGCGCCGCCGCCGCTGCTGGTAACGATAATTTCCAGGCTTTAATAGATGCAAAAATGAACTTGGGCTGTACGCAGTGCCTCAAACCCATTGAGAATCGCCGTTCGTCCTCGACTCAAAGGAGCATCCCATGATGCGTTTCACCTCGACCCTCGCTCTCGCCGCCTCACTGACCTTCGTTTCCCTTGGCGCTCAGGCTGCGGCTCCATCGAACTGGCCAGCCGGTGCGCGCGATAGTTTCGTCAGCGACTGCAGTGCTGCGGCCAGCCAGAACGTGGACGTCAAAACCGCCAAAGCCCATTGCGAATGTGGCGCGGACAAAATCAACGCGGAATTGAGCACTGCTGAAATCAAGGAATTGATGACCAACCAGAACGCCAGTGCGGAGCTTAAAAACAAAGCTGTAGCGGCTATTTCGTCCTGCAAAGTCGTGAAGAAAAAGTAAGTTCAGTGCCCGTTCACATGGGCGACTGATTGAAAAAAAGCTCTGAAATCCGCAATTTCTCACAAATTACGCAGGTTTTACGGCTTTTTTTAACAGCCTATATTTAGCGCAAAAGCCCCGTAGATCGGGGCTTTCAGCCTGTCAAAGAGCTAAACGCAACGCTATTGATTAGCAAACAATGCCTTGGGGGGGCTCCCAAGCCGAACATTTCGACTATGATAGCCCGGTGTGCCCAGTTGGCCTGAGCAGCACAGCACTACTGAAAATATATGTTTCTTGGAGATACACCATGTCTAATCGCCAAACCGGCACCGTTAAATGGTTCAACGATGAAAAAGGCTTCGGCTTCATCACTCCTCAAGGTGGCGGTGACGACCTGTTCGTACACTTCAAAGCTATCGAAAGCGACGGTTTCAAAAGCCTGAAAGAAGGCCAAACCGTTTCCTTCGTGGCTGAGAAAGGCCAAAAGGGTATGCAAGCTGCACAGGTTCGCGGCGAGTAATTCTCCGCTGAGCTAAAAAAACCCCGTCCATGTGACGGGGTTTTTTATGGGCACTGCAAAAGCCGGTGAGGATCAGCCGCAATTGACCCGCGTGATCACCAAATTGTCATCGGTGTTCAGGTTCAGTCGGTCGGAGCGGTACTCCAGGGTGATCATGTCGTTGGGCTTGAGGATCCGGGCGTTCTGCGCACCGGAGCGCGTACGAGCCTGTTCCAACAGTTGCGGCGAGGCTTTCTGGCCAATTGTAAATTCGGCAGCCTTCGCCTCACAGCGGCTATGACCGGCATCGGTCACGGCGGCATTTTTGGCTGGCTCAGAGGTACCCGAGGTGCTGCAGCCCGCCAATGCGAGTGCTGCCAACAAAGTACCGAATGATGCGAGCTTCCAAGGCATGAAGCCTCCTATGAATAAAAAATGGACAGAGATCGTGCGACAGCGGTGTGGCGATTTGGTTTCAAGACGTAAACCGTTGAGAAGCAAGTCTGCCTGACTCTCGCCGGGCATTCGCTTGATCAATCGTGACCAGATATGAACGCGATCAGTAGATGTCGATGTAGTCATCCGACGGTTTCGGCCAGTTTTGCCGCAACGCATTGAAAATCTGCGTGACCCAGACTTCATCACTGGCCGCCACGTTACCGACATAACCGGAGCCCTTTGCCCAGGTCTCCAGCCGAAACAGCAACCCGTCGATATCCACACTGCCCACCGCCCGTCCGCTCGAAATATAGGCAAGACCGGCCTTGGTCACCCGTAACTGGGCATGCTCGTCGTCGCTGGCACTGGCCAGCAGTTGGCGTACGGCGGCCAATGTCAGATTCTCGGGGTTATTCAAATCGATATGCACGGAGCGTTTTCCGACTATTAAACAAGCTAACAGTGTCGCACAGCGCGCGCCCGCACCTAAGCCTCATGCCTAAGTATCAGTGCCAAACAGCGTGCAAGATGGTTAACTGCCTCGGCAAAAACCGCGCACCAGCGCGCTGCCCAGTATTTTTTTCTGCCTCGCGAGACCTTCATGACCACCGTAACGCTTCAAGCCGACATCAAAGCCAAATGGCCCTTGGGCCAGAGTTCCTACAGCCCAGGCAGCCCAGAGGAACTGGCAATCATCGGCATCGACCTGCTAGTCAAGGAATTGGGCACCCAGGCCGCGCAAGCATTCATCGGCCAGGTATTCGAAAAATACCCAGCCGATCACATGGGGGCAGATAACCCCGAGCGCGAGTAAGAATCGGCCGGCGAACGCCGACCGATCAGCACGTTACTTCAAGCGCGCCAGGCGTTCGGTCAGCAGATCGAAAAAGCCCTGAGCATCGCCGTTCTCAACCCAGAATGCGTTCTTCGGTTGTTTCAGGCCATCGTACCAATCGACGATGGTCTGGCCGAAGGTCGGGCCTTCACGGCTGTCGACCACAACGTTGACTTCACGCCCGCTGAACAGCGAAGGCTTGAGCAGATAGGCGACCACGGTGGCGTCGTGCACCGGCCCACCGGGAATGCCGTAGTGCTCCATGTCGCCCTTGACGTACTCGTTGAGGATATCGCCGACGATCTTGCTCGCATTGTTCTTGAGGTCGGCGATCCGCTTCAGGCGCGCTTCACTGGTGAGCACCTTGTGGGTGACGTCCAGCGGTAGGTAAGTCAGCTTGACGCCACTCTTGAGCACGATTTCTGCCGCTACCGGGTCGGCAAACAGGTTGAACTCCGCGACCGGCGTAATATTGCCGCCGTTGAAGTGCGCACCGCCCATCACCACCACTTCCTTGATGCCTTGAGTGATTTCCGGGTCTTGGGTCAATGCCAGCGCCAGGTTGGTCTGCGGGCCGAGCATAGCGATGGTGATGCTGTGAGGCTTGGCGGCACGCAGGGTCGTGACCAGGTAATCCACGGCATTGCCTGGCGCGAGGCCCTTTTTGGGCTCGTGCACGGTGACGCCGGAAATACCTTCCTTGCCATGAATGTTCTCGGCATAGATCGGCGTGCGCAACAGCGGTGCTGGCGCACCGGCGTATACCGGAATGTCCTCGCGCCCTGCCCACTCACGGGCCAGCCGGGCGTTACGGGAGGTTTTGTCCAGGCGCACATTGCCGGCGACGGTGGTGAGCGCGCGGATATTCAGCTCCTCAGGAGAAGCCATGGCGAACAGCAACGCCACCACGTCATCGGCGCCCGGGTCGGTGTCGATGATCAGGTCGATTTTTTCCGCCGCCTGGGCGCTTGCTGCAGTGAGTGCGGACAAAAGCAGAACACTCCGAAACAAATTTCTCAGGGTGGGTAGACCACGTTGCATAAAACACTCCTTGTCGTTGGGAAAGACTAGAACGTCACGCCGGACACCAGCGCAATATTGCAGTAAGGCTGGCATTCGCCAGTACGCACCACGGCGCGGGCCTGACGGCTCAGCTGTTTGAACTCATCATGACTCAGCAGACGACGCTCGCCGAGCCCGGCCTGAGCCGTCAGGGCATTCAGCTCAGTCAGCGCTAAAGGCTGCTTGAGCAGAATCTCGTTGGCCAATACATGACTCTCCACCTGCATTTCACTGAGCACAATGCGCAGGGTACTGATGAAGTCCGGAATGCCCTGGGTCAGCGCCAGGTCGATCAACTCGACACCCGGCGGCACCGGCAAACCGGCATCACCGATGACCAGGATGTCGCCGTGTCCCAGAGAAGCGATCACCCGCGACAGGGCGATATTGAGCAGTGGGGTCTTTTTCATGAGGCTACAAAACCTTGTACGTCGTGCAGCGTTGGAATGGAGGGTTGTGCGCCGGCGCGGGTGACCGACAGCGCAGCCGCGACCTGACCGAAGCGGATGGCCTCGGCCTCGCTTTTGCCAGCGGACAACGCAGCTGCAAAACCGCCTACGAAGGTGTCGCCGGCTGCGGTGGTATCCACCGCCTTGACCTTGGGTGCCACCAAGCGCTCAAACCCTTGGCCATCGGCAAACAACGCACCTTGCGCACCCAAGGTAACGATAACTTTACCGGCGCCAGCTTCGATCAGACGAGTCGCCGCCTCTTTGGCGCTGTCGAGAGAGTCGACCATCACGCCGCTGAGCGCACTGGCTTCGCTTTCGTTGGGAATCAGATAGTCGATCGAGGCGTACCACTCGGCCGGCAAAGGAGCACTGGCAGGCGCCGGATTGAGGATCACAGTCTTGCCCAGTTCACGGCCACGCTTGAGAGCGTACCCCACGGTGTCCATGGGCACTTCAAGCTGGCAGACGATCACGTCGGCCCCTTGTAGCACCGCGTCGAACGCTTGCAGTGACGCCGGCGTCAGAGCGCCATTGCTACCGGCCACGATGACGATTGCGTTCTGACTGCTGTCATCCACCACGATCAACGCGACACCGCTGGAGCCGGCGACGCTGCTGACCGCCTGGCAATCGATGCCTTCGACCAGCAATGCCTCGCGCAGTTGGCTGCCGTAGGCATCGGTGCCGACGCAGCCGATCATCGCCACCTCGCCACCCAGCCGCGCCGCCGCGACTGCCTGATTGGCGCCCTTGCCGCCGGGGACGGTGGAAAAGGTTTGGCCGATCAGCGTTTCACCGGCGCGCGGCAAGCGGCTGGCGCGGGTCACCAGGTCCATGTTCAAGCTGCCTATTACCACTACTTTTGCGGGCATACATCAGTACTCATCAATTCGGTTCAGCGGTATTGGGCAAACACACCGGCGACGGGGGCCGTCGACTCACGCAACACAATGCTCGGCGTCACGATACGTTGATCGATCGGCAGTTGAGGGTTGGCGATCCGTCGCAGTAAAAGCTCGGCAGCCGTCTCGCCCAGTTGCACGATGGACTGCCCCACCGTGGTCAGCGCAGGGTAGACGTAACGGCTCATTTGAATGTCGTCGAAACCGATCACCGACAGCTCGCCGGGCACGCGAATATTACGCTCGGCCGCCGCGCGCAATACACCGAAACCGATCATGTCGTTGCTGGCGAAAATCGCGCTGGGCGGTTTTTCAGCCAGCAGTTGCACGGCGGCGGCATAACCGCCGGTGCTGGTGAAATCGCTTTCGCGGATGCGCTCGGCCGGTACTTCCACGCCAGCCTCGTGCAACGCCCGGCGATACCCTGCCAGACGCATTTGTGCCACGCGGGTGTGGGCCGGGCCGCCGATACAGGCAATATCCCGATGACCGAGGTCGAGCAGGTGCCGGGTGGCCAGGTAAGCGCCCTCTTCGTGGTCGATACGCACCAGATCGACATCAATGCCATCCAACGCCCGGTCGACGATCACCATGGGCGTTCGCACCGCGCTTAAGCCTGCAGCCAGCCCACTGTCGTCGCCGCCCACTGAGGTGACGATCAAACCGTCGATACGCTTCTCCAGCAATACCCGCAAGTAACTGCGCTGCTTTTCAGCGTTGTCATCGGAGTTGCAGAGGATCACGCAATAACCATTACGCTCGCAATAGTCCTCGATACCACGGGCCAATTCCGCGAAATACGGGTTGAGGCTGTTGGGCACCAGCAGGCCTATGGTTGCGGTGGTCTTGGCTTTGAGCGAACGCGCAACGGCACTGGGCACGTAGTCGAGCTGCTTGATAGCGGCCTCGACCTTGAGGCGCACCGGCTCGCTGACCGGACGCGTCTTGTTCACCACATGGGACACGGTGGTGTAGGAAATACCCGCAAGCGCTGCCACATCCTTGATCGTTGCCATGGTTCAGCCTCGCCGACTGGCACGCTGGCTGCGATAGGTATCGAGCACCACGGCGATCACAATCACGGCACCGGTAATGATGCGCTTGGTCGGCTCCGTGGCGCCGATCTGTGCCAGGCCGGCAGCCAGAACCGAGATGATCAAGACGCCGAAGAACGTGCTGATCACCGAACCGCGCCCGCCCATCAGGCTGGTGCCGCCGATAACCACCGCCGCGATCACCTGCAACTCCAGACCGGAACCCGCGTTCGGATCAGCCGCCTCCAGGCGCGAGATCTGGAACAACGCGGCTACGCCGGCCAACAGGCCCATAAGGCTGAACACCAGGATCTTGTAGGGCTTGGGATTGATCCCCGCCAGGCGTACCGCTTCCTCGTTGGTGCCGATACCGATCAGATAGCGACCGAACACGGTCCGCGTCAACACCAGTTGGGCCGCAATGATCACTAGCAAGGCAATGATGAACGACGGCGAAATACCAAAGGCAACCGGATTGGACAGCCAAGCGAAGGAGTCACCGATGTAGGCGGTGCGTGAACCGGTCATTTGGTACGCGACGCCGCGGGCCATTTCCAACACACCGAGGGACACGATAAACGACGGAATGCGCCAGGCCACGGTGATCGAACCGGTGAGCGTGCCGGCCAACGCGGCACAGCCCATGCCCAACACGGCGGCCGGCAAAACGCTCCAGCCCCAGCTGAGGATCGCCACACTGACCGCCGACGCCGCCAGCGCCAGCACCGAGCCTACCGACAGGTCGATACCGCCGATGATCAGGATGAAGGTCATGCCCACCGCCAGCACCATCAGGTCCGGGATCTGGTTGGCCAGCGTACTGAACGTGTCATAGGACAGGAAGTGATCGCTCAATACCGAGAACAGCGCAATCATCGCGAGCAAGGCACCTGCCAGGCCCAGGTAAGTCCCGAGGCCGTAGAAGTTGCCGCCGGTTTTACCGGGAGAAGTGGTCGTTTTCATGGGGTATCCCTAAGCACTGCATCGTTGAGCAGCGCATCACGTTTCTGATAGCCGGCAAAGGCGGCGGCGAGCAATTCGTCCTGGGTCCAACTGTCGCGCTCGAAGGTGTCGATCAGGCGCCCGGCGGACAGCACACCGATGCGGTCGCAGATCAACATGAGTTCGCGCAGGTCGCTGGACACCACTACCAACGCCTTGCCCTGCCGGGTCAACTCGCCGAGCAAGGCGTAAATGTCGAATTTGGCGCCGACGTCGATACCGCGCGTAGGCTCGTCGAACAGCATCACAGAGCAGTCGCGCTCCAACCAGCGACCAATCACCACCTTCTGCTGGTTGCCGCCGGATAATTCCGACACCAACTGCGCCGGGCTGGAACTGCGAATGCGCATGGCATCGATCTGACGTTGGGCCAACGCGGTTTCATCGCCACTGTTAACGACGCCGCCCGCGGAAATTTCAGGCATGTTGCCCAGAGCAATGTTGGCGCTGATGGACTGGGTCAGCAGCAAGCCTTCCCCCTTACGGTCTTCGGTGATCAGCGCGATGCCATGGCCCACGGCATCCACCGGCGAACGAATGCTCACCACCTGAGCTGGCGAGCCCAGGGCCACGGTGCCGCTGTCGGCTTGGTCAGCGCCGAAGATCAGGCGCAGTAGCTCAGTACGGCCCGCGCCGATCAGCCCGGAAATGCCATAGATTTCACCGGCACGAACTTCGAACGAGACGTCGCGGACTTTGTCCGAGCGCGTGAGACCTTTGACCGTCAGCGCCGGGCCACCGATGGTGCGCGGGCCCAAATCGATGTGTTCGCCCAGTTCGCGACCGACCATCAATGTGACCAGTTGCTCGCTGTTGTAGTTGGCCATCGGCTCGACGCACACCAGTTTGCCGTCACGCAGGACCGCGATGCGCTGGGCGACACGAGCCAGCTCTTCCAGCCGATGGGAAATGTAAATAATCGCTACGCCGCGGGCCTGCAAACGGGTGATCTGCTCAAACAGCATCTCGACTTCACGGGCGGTAAGCATAGCCGTGGGTTCGTCGAGGATCAGCACATGGCAGTCGCCGATCAGGTTGCGCGCGATCTCGACCATTTGCTGGTGGCCGATCCCCAAGCTGCCAACCAGAGTGTCCGGGTCGATGGCATCCAGGCCGACCTGGGCCATGGCTTCGATCGCGGCCGTGCGCAGTTGCTTGCGGCTGATCCAGCCACCGTGGCTGGGCAGGTTATGCAAAAACAGGTTTTCGGCGACAGTCAGGGTCGGCAGCAGGTTGAGTTCCTGCATGACCATGCGCACACCCAGCGCTTCAGCCTGAGTGCGGCTACCTGGGCAGTAATCCTGGCCGTTGAACTGCATGTGCCCGGTGGTCGGGGTGACCAGCCCGCCGATGATTTTCGACAAGGTGCTTTTGCCTGCGCCGTTTTCACCCGTCAGCGCCAACACTTCGCCGCGATTGAGCGTCAGAGTGATGTCGGACAGAACTGGCTGGGCATACGTCTTACCGATACCGCTGACCGAGAGGACAGCGTTCGGGGCGGAAGATGACATAGGAAAATCTCCGAGCGTCCGCCCGGGAGCGAGCGGACGCTGTTTGGGTGCTGCCAGAATTACTTCTTGAGGACGAGTTCGACCGGGGTTTCGATCACGCCATCTTTGGCATCGACTTTTTCACCCTTGACCAGCTTGAGCGCGTTCTGGATACCGAACACGGCTTGCTGGGCAGCGGCCTGGTCGGCGGTGGCCAGCACGCGGCCGTCCTGCAGCATCGGCTTGATGGCTTCAATATTGTCGTAGCCCACCACCAGCACCTTGCCCGCTTTGCCGGCTGCACGTACGGCGGAGACAGCACCCAAAGCCATGTTGTCGTTACCAGCCAGCAGCGCCTTGAGGTCTGGGTATTCGCTCAGCATTGCGGAGGCGACTTTCTGGCCCTGGTCGATCTCCCAGTTACCCGACTGGGTGGATACGATCTTCATGCCGGCAGCATCCATCGCGTCTTTGAAACCGGCGGTGCGCTGCTGGGCGTTGGTGGTGGTCGGTACGCCTTCGATGATGCCGACCTTGTCGCCCGCGCTCATTTGCTTGGCCAGGTAATCGCCCACCAACTTGGCACCTTTGCGGTTGTCCGGGCCAACGAAGGGAATGTCCAGGTTCTTGCTTTTCAACACACCGGGGTCGAGACGATTGTCGATGTTGACCACCTTGATCCCGGCATCGGAGGCTTTTTTCAGTACGGTGACCAGCGCCTTGGAGTCGGCTGGTGCAATGACGATGGCGTTGACTTTGGACAGGATCATCTGATTGACGATATCAATCTGGGCAGCAGTATCGGTTTCATTCTTGATACCGTTCGTGATCATGTCGAAATCGGCGGGGTGGGCTTTCTGATAGTCCTTGGCACCTTCCTGCATGGTGACGAAAAACTCGTTGGCCAGGGACTTCATTACAAGACCGACTTTCGGTTTGGCGGCGGCATCGTCAGCGAATGCAGAAGAGAGCGGTAAAGCGGCGGATGCGGCAGCAAGCACAGCGATAGCGAGAAGACGTCCAGCAAATGGCAGCTTCATGGGGTCACTCCGATCTTATGATTATTGTAAGCAACGCTTGCACCGAAGAAGGCTTCGGCAGCCCGCCCACTTGGGTGGCTGATACGAGCTGTCACGTTACGCCAAGCGCATCGGAAACATCTCGCAAACGTTTGCGTTACTCAAACTATGAGAACCTTGTCGAAATTTGTCAACGGGGAAGCGTCTTTCATGCAGCTCCTTTCATCAACACCTTTGCAGCATACGCGGCAGCTTCTGAACATCGTCTCCCTTATCGCTCTCTGAACCGCTTACGCCTGGCAAGCCAATGCGGATTATTCCGTCATTATTTTCGGACAACCGAACGGCAATCGATGCCGTGTTCGGAAAGCCGGACGGCACGAAAATCGATCACACTTAAATTTCATAGAAAATCCTTTTTTATCAATAAGTTAATTTAAAAAACCATCAACCATGAGGCTGGTACAGATCCTGCTCCTAGTCAGCACCTCGCGGCATTTAGCATCGCCCGAGTGTTCTGGATGAACCTGCTACAGCACTCATCAAAAAATCAGAGAGAAAAATAATGAAATCCGCACTGAAGAACTTTGTTCCGGGCGCCTTAGCCCTCCTGCTGCTGTTCCCCGTTGCCGCCCAGGCAAAAGAAGTTGAAGCCAAGACCAAACTGTCCAACGTGGTGATTCTCGCCACCGGCGGCACCATTGCCGGCGCCGGCGCCAGTGCCGCTAACAGCGCCACCTATCAGGCGGCCAAGGTCGGTATCGAGCAATTGATCGCCGGCGTTCCTGAGCTTAGTCAGATCGCCAATGTGCGCGGCGAACAAGTGATGCAAATTGCGTCCGAAAGCATCAACAACGAGAACCTGCTGCAACTGGGTCGCCGTGTTGCGGAGCTGGCCGACAGCAAAGACGTGGATGGCATCGTGATCACCCACGGTACCGACACCCTGGAAGAAACCGCCTACTTCCTGAACCTGGTAGAGAAAACCGACAAGCCTATCGTAGTGGTCGGCTCGATGCGCCCAGGCACCGCCATGTCGGCGGACGGCATGCTCAACTTGTATAACGCAGTGGCCGTGGCCGGCAGCAAAGATGCACGCGGCAAAGGCGTACTGGTGACCATGAACGACGAAATCCAGTCCGGTCGTGACGTCAGCAAGATGATCAACATCAAGACCGAAGCCTTCAAGAGCCCATGGGGTCCACTGGGCATGGTGGTTGAGGGCAAGTCCTACTGGTTCCGCCTGCCAGCCAAGCGCCACACCATGGACTCCGAGTTCGACATCAAAACCATCAAGAGCCTGCCCGATGTGGAAATTGCCTACGGCTACGGCAACGTGAGCGACACTGCTTACAAGGCCCTGGCCCAAGCTGGCGCGAAAGCCATCATCCATGCCGGTACCGGTAACGGCTCGGTGTCTTCCAAAGTGGTGCCGACTCTGGTGGACCTGCGCAAGCAAGGCGTGCAGATCATTCGTTCTTCCCACGTCAACGCGGGTGGCATGGTGCTACGTAACGCCGAACAGCCTGACGACAAGTACGACTGGGTCGCAGCCCTGGACTTGAACCCACAGAAAGCGCGGATTCTGGCAATGGTCGCCCTGACCAAGACTCAGGACAGCAAAGAGCTGCAACGGATGTTCTGGGAATATTGATTTCTAAACATCTTCTGTAGGAGCGAATTCGCTCCTACAGCCCCTCCTCCCCCCTCCATCAGCCATCCCGAATTGCTGACAGAAGAACCTCCAGAAGTTTAAGCAGTTGCGAAATTGCCTACAGTTAAATACTGTATGCACGTACAGCAAACTAAGGAATATTCCGTGGCAAAATCTTCTGCGGCACTGCCGACAGCACCTGATGCTTATGAACGCTTGGCCGTTCGTGTGCAAAAGATCATTAACTCGACCCAGGCTCAGAAAGCCAAGGCCGCCCTCATCTTCCGCCTGCCGGATGAGCCTGAAGAGCAATGGCAGCGCCTGCTCGAGGAAATCGCTGAAAACGATAATGTCACCCTCGCCTACCGCGACGACGGTGGCGTGCAGATTTTCTGGGTTGTGCCGAAGGAAGATTGACTCAATGAGTGCCCGCTTTATTGCTGTGTGTTGCCTGTTTTTTGCCATTTCCGCCCATGCCCAAGCGCCTCGCACGTTCAGCGAAGCCAAGAAAATTGCCTGGAAACTCTACGCCCCGCAATCCACCGAGTTCTATTGCGGCTGCAAATACACCGGCAATCGCGTGGACCTGAAAGCCTGCGGGTACATTCCACGCAAAAACGCCAACCGCGCCGCGCGCATTGAATGGGAACACATTGTGCCCGCATGGCAGATCGGGCATCAGCGCCAGTGCTGGCAGAACGGCGGTCGCAAAAACTGCAGGCGCCATGATGATGTGTTCAAGCGTGCCGAAGCGGATTTGCACAACCTGGTACCCAGCATTGGCGAAGTTAACGGCGACCGTAACAACTTCAGCTTTGGTTGGCTGCCGGTACAGAGTGGGCAATACGGCTCATGCCTGACACAGGTTGACTTCAAGGCCAAGAAGGTCATGCCGCGCCCATCGATTCGCGGAATGATTGCGCGTACCTATTTCTACATGAGTAAGCAGTACGGTTTGCGCTTGTCGAAACAGGATCGCCAATTGTACGAAGCCTGGAACAAGACCTACCCCGTTCAGGCCTGGGAGCGCCAGCGTAACCAGACCGTGGCCTGCGTGATGGGGCGCGGCAATGAGTTTGTCGGCCCGGTGAACCTCAAAGCATGCGGTTGAACATGGGCGGGAGCCCCCGCCCAATCGGCCCGTTACTGGGCGGCCTTGTGCTCGATGACTTGGGACTCGGTGTCGTTCTTCTTGGCCCGCGCGAGTTTTTCAGTGAGCAGTGCCTGCTTGGCTTCTGCTTCCTCCTTGGTTGCGAACGGCCCTAGAAGCACTTCGTCCTTGCCGTCCACCTTCACGATATAAAAATTGAAACCATGTTCCAGCAACCAGGCGGTAAGGTCAGTGATCGCCTGCAGCTTGTGGTCCGGCGGGCCTACCCGTACATCCCATTCCTGCACAGCAATCGCGCCGGTCTGTGGTTGGCTTTCGCTCACGGCAGGCTTGGCCTTGGGGGTATCGACGGGCTTGCCTTCGCCACAGCCGGCCAGCGCCAACACCATCATTGCCATCACTACTTTACGCACTGCCCTGCTCCTTTAAGGATTAAAGAGGCGACTTTATCATCCACTGTCTATTCTGGCCGTCATAAACGTTGGATTAAACAATGCGAATGATGTATCGCAGACCTGTATGATGCGCCCATGGGAATTAATGTTGCCTCTATGCGTCCTAAAGAGGCAGTCACAGGGAAGCGCTTAGCAGTAAGCTATACACATCCGACACCTGCCCTGTCTGAAACATGTGTCCTTAAAAGTAATCAAGGAGAAGTCCATGCTTATACTCACCCGCAAAGTTGGTGAAAGCATAAACATCGGTGATGACATCACGATCACCATCCTGGGCGTCAGCGGCCAGCAAGTACGAATCGGCATCAACGCACCGAAAGACGTTGCCGTGCATCGCGAAGAGATCTATCAACGTATCCAGGCTGGCCTGACTGCTCCGGACAAAAACCAGACGCCTTGAAACGCCCTCAGTAGCCAGCCCTTTCGTGCACGGTAACGGCTGGCGAAAACTCTTCCCAACGGCCTGCGTTTCGGACGTGGCCAGCATCGCCATCAAGTCGGTCCACGCGACAAGATGAAACAATCTTCGGGACCGGAACTTGTTACGTCATTTACAGCCGAAACTCCTGACTGACTTCCTCAATGTGCACTCGGGAGCACGTACATGAGGTCTCATACCGCATCGCCGCGCTTTTCCAGATCCTGGCTGATCGCCTTGCTGATAGGGCTGGCTTTTATCGGCCTGGAATTGGCAATCAGGTTTGAAATTGCAGGCAGCGCTCCCACCGATCAGCATTCGGTGCTGGACCTGACGCTACTGCTATGCGGTTACCTGTTTATGTTCTGCCTCAAGCCTATACAAAAGGTTGTACACCGCAGATTCTGTCAGCGCAGCCCTGGAAAAACGTCACGCCCATAGTGACGTATCAGCTAGCAGATTGCCGGTATTTACAGTGTCGCATCGCGGCCTATGCTTGGTGTGTTTACCCGTTAGTTGAAGGCCTGAAACCGATGGATACCCTCAGCCGATCAGAAATCGAATCCGCCCTCGCAGCCCGCTTACCCAGCTATGCGGTTGCCTGCACGCTACACGCTGACGGCACCTTGTCCGTGGTGCTCAGCGGCCCGGAGACAGATCATTTCGCAATCACCGGGATCGTACGCGCGCACTATCGCGGCGCCGAAGCGATTGCACGACTGGCTAATGAGATTCTTCGCGAAATGGTGGTGTCACGACGCGGCATGAAGAGCGAACGCATGCATGCACCGCCCAACGCGATTGCGTGGCAAGAAAGCCAAGACCCGTAAAGGTCTTGGCTTTCTTGTATCAACCCGCCTCGTTGTGCAAGGTCAACCAGCCCTCGGCATTCAGCCGCACCTGCAGCCGCTCATACCCACCAATGGTTGGGTGTTGTGTCGTCAACGGCTTGAGGTGGGTCGCAGTCACCACTATCACATCCGCGCCCGCCGCCTCACCTGCGCGAATGCCCACCGACGCATCCTCAAACACCAGACACTCCTGCACCGAAACGCCCAAACGCTGGGCGCCCAGCACATAACAGGCCGGATTCGGCTTGCCGATAGCGACATCTTCTGCCGTCACCATCACCGTCGGCGGCGCAATGCCCGCCGCTTGCAGCCGGCGGATTGCCAGCTCCTTGGGCGCCGACGTCACCAACGCCCACTGATCGGCAGGCAGGCTGTCGAGAAACGCCGCAGCGCCGGAAATCGCAACCACGCCGCGCACATCGTTGATTTCAGCTTCGGTGATCCATTGCGCTTCAGCGTGCGGGTCGACGCCGAGTAACCCCTGGCGCGTGATGGTATCGATGGCGCGGGCGCCATGGATGGTGGTTAAAAACGCCGCCACATCCAGACCGTGACGTTCGGCCCAGAGGCTCCATACCCGCTCCGCGGCGGCGATGGAGTTGAGCAGGGTTCCATCCATATCGAACAGAAAAGCACGGTAGGGACGGGCAAATACAACTGAAGCGCGGATGGACACTGGATGGCTTCCTCGTGGGCGGTAACACATGAGCGGCTGCTGCAATCTACGGGGCTACCCGGTGGCTTGTAAACGCCGCCAGACCTGGGGCAACGGGTTTGATTACGAACTTGTCATCATTCTGTTGGCGGGCTGTTAGGGGTGGCTGATTACCGTGAACGTACTGCCAAAGCCTGGCAGCCACCCTTCTGGAGCAAGACCGTGATGAAACTGTTTATCCTCGGCGTCACCGCACTGCTTGCCACCGGCTCCGTATTCGCTGCCGACAACACCGGCATAATCCATGACGCCACTGGCTTCTACGTGCACCTGGACGTCGCCAAAGTACTGTCGAGCAGCGACACCGGCAGCCAATGCGGCGTTGTCCCGGCGCAATTGCGCTACCTCGACCACCAGGGGCGCGAACATGTACTGGACTACCAGGTCCAGGCCATCGGTTGCCCCAATGACAATTGATCGGATTACACTGGCGCGACGTACCGAACCCGAGCCCTTCCCATGAATATCCTTGTTGTCGAAGACGAACCCAAGGCCGGCAATTACCTGCTCAATGGCCTTCAGGAACTGGGCTATTCCGTCAGCCTTGCCCGCGATGGCGTGGACGGCCTGCACCAAGCGCTGGAAACGCCGTTCGATGTGATCGTCCTGGATGTGATGATGCCGAAAATGGACGGCTGGGAAGTGCTGCGCCGCCTGCGTAAAGAAGCTGACACACCAGTGCTTTTTCTTACCGCCCGTGATGATATCGCCGACCGCATCAAGGGCCTGGAGCTGGGTGCGGACGATTACCTGATCAAGCCCTTTTCCTTCGCTGAACTGGTAGCTCGCCTACGCACCCTGACCCGTCGCGGCCCAACCCGTGAAGAAGACCAACTGCACATCGCCGACTTGCACATTGAAGTGCTCAAACGACGCGTCACCCGCGCCGGCACACGCATTACCCTGACCAACAAGGAATTTGCCCTTCTGCACCTGTTTGCCACGCACCAGGGCCAGGTATTGTCACGCTCGCTGATCGCGTCGCGGGTATGGGATATGAACTTCGACAGCGACACCAATGTGGTGGACGTGGCCGTGCGCCGCTTGCGCCTGAAGATCGACGACCCGTTCCAGCTCAAGCTGATCCATAGCGTGCGCGGCATCGGCTACCGCTTCGATACCCAACCATGACGCCTCGCCGACATTATTCGCTGACTTTGCGCCTGGCGCTGGTGTTCGCGCTGCTCGCCTTTGCTCTGCTGGCCACCCTCGGCGTGGCGCTGTACCGGGAACTGGAGCGCGAGCTGATCCGCCGCGACGATGCCGCGCTGATCTCGCGGGTCGATCAACTGCGCAACCTGCTCAACGACAGCAACACCCTGGAGCTGATCAGGAACAAACCGGAATTGTTCCAGAACATGCTGGGCAACCGCGAATCGGTGCTGAGTATCGCAGCTCCCGGGCAACAGCCATTGCTGCTGGTGAATCCCGGAAATATCGACTTGCCGGCGGTTACACCGGTGCCCAAAGGCCATGTCCTGGACCTTGCCGATGTGCAGCACCTGCCTGGTGTCAACGGCGTTCCTTTGGCCGCCCTTGCCGCGTCTATCGACTCCGGCGACCTGGGCAACCTGCAAGTTACCAGCGGACGCTTGATGACCGAACGTACCGCCATGCTCGCCAGTTATCGATTGAGTGTGTATATCCTGGCAGGTATCGCCGCTCTGGCCCTGGCGCTGGCCGGCTATCTACTTGTGCATCGCGGCCTGCTGCCGTTGCGACGGTTGGCGCAGCATGCCCAAGGGATCGGCGTCGGCAACCTGGCCGAACGTCTCGACAGCCGGGGCGCGCCGAAAGAACTATTGCCGATGATCGATGCCTTCAACACCATGCTCGAACGCCTGGCCAAGGGGTTTGCGCAATTGAGCCAGGTGTCGACCGACATGGCCCATGAACTACGCACGCCTATCAACAACTTGTTGGGGGAAACCCAGGTTGCCCTGCATCAACAGCGCAGCGTCGATAGCTATCAGCAACTGTTGGCCTCGAATGTCGAAGAACTCGAACGGCTGGCGCGCATGCTCGACAATATGCTGTTCCTCGCACGCACTGACCCGGCCAGCGCCCTGCGCCAACGCCAGGCACTCAGCGCCGCAGATGAAGTGGAACGCATCGCGGAATACTTCGAGGGGCTGGCAAGTGATCGGGGGATGCGCATTCTCGCCGCTGGCCAAGGGGAAATCTGGGCCGAGCCCATGCTACTGCGGCGCGCCCTGGCGAACCTGTGCGCTAATGCGATCAAGTACGGCGCCGCGCATTCAGAGCTGCGTATCGAGGCGATGCCCACGGATGAGGGCCTCATCCTGCGGGTCAGCAATCAGGGGGAGACGATTGCGGCCGAACACCTGCCGCGTCTGTTCGAGCGTTTTTATCGAGTGGATGAGTCGCGGGAACGTTCGGCTCACTCCAACGGGTTAGGCCTGTCGATCGTGGCGACCATCATGCAGTTGCACAATGGCCGCTACAGCGTCAGCAGCCAGAACGGTGTCACCTGTTTCGAGCTGTTGTTCCCCGGGCGTGAAGCGGACTGATCAGTTGAACGCACCATTGAGGACTTCGTAGATGATGCCCGAAGCAATGGCCACCAGGATCAAGTCAGTGCCCGCCTGCTGCCATTCGTAGCCATCGTAATGTGGCAACTGGCCCAGCAAGCGGCCATCGAGTTTTTTCGCGATACCCGGCGGCAGCGGTTTGCCGCGTGCCAGGTTCTTCTGGATCCCCGGCGGCAAGGCCGGGCCGGGGCTCCAATAGTCGCGATAACCGCCCAGCACACTCAGTACGCTGCTGCGATCCACGTTGGGCCCATGACTGCCCGAGGCACCTTTGCCTTTGGGTTTGTCGTAGTTCTGACCGCCAGGGTTATTGCCTTTGCCGTTACCGCCGCCCTTGCCATTCCCATGGCCGTTGCCAGGATCGGCCAAGGCGAGACCACTCCCGGCAGACAACGCAAGCATTAGCACAACAGACGCAAATTTCGGGCACTTGAGCATGGCGATTTTTCCAGGGCAGAAACGTCCTTGAACTGTAGTTGAAATCGCACGGCGACGCATTGAAAGCAGCGCCCCGATCAACTTACCTGACCGCCCGCCTCCACCACATCCACCGAGGTCTGCCAGGCTGCCGTCACCGCGACGCGCAGTCCTTCGACCAGGGTCGTCAACGCCATAGACGGCTCGCTGCCCCCTGGCAAGCGCGGCACATGAATAAAGCCGCTGCGCACACCGGAGCCGGCGAGCGCATGCTGCAGGCGATAGAACACCTGGTTGCACACGAACGTACCCGCTGTATGGGACACCGAAGCGGCCACCCCAGCCTCGCGCACCGCCCGCACCATCGCCTTGATCGGCAGCGTGGTGAAGTACGCCGCCGGGCCATCCGTAACCACCGCCGTGTCGATCGGCTGCGCCCCGAGGTTATCGGCGATACGCGCATCGTTGAGATTGATTGCCACCCTTTCGATGGAAATATCGCTACGCCCAGGCCCCAGCCCCGTGGCGATAACCATCGCCGGGCGCAGTTCGTTGATCATTTGCAGCAGACAGTCCGGGGCCGTGGCAAAGGCACAGGGCAGCCGCCGCGCGACGATCCGCACGTCGTCGTCCAGTTGCAGGCCATCCAACTGGCGCACAGCCTCCCAGGACGGGTTCACCGGGTCTTGATCGAAGGGCTCAAATCCCGTCAGCAACACAGTGTGCATAGTGGCCTCACATCAACAGGTAAAGCAGGACGATATTGACCACCAGCATCATCAAGGCAGTCGGCAATTGCGCTTTGATCACCGCGTTCTTGTCCGGCAGTTCCAGCAAGGCCGCCGGGACGATATTGAAGTTGGCGGCCATCGGGGTCATCAGCGTACCGCAGTAGCCGGAGAACATACCGATGGCAGCCATGACCGCTGGGTTGCCGCCGTAGATCCCCACCAGCACCGGTACACCGACGCCGCCGGTCATCACCGGGAACGCCGCGAAACCGTTGCCCATGATCACTGTGAACAACGCCATCCCCAGCACATAGACCATCACCGCCACCAACTTGAAATCCAGGTTGATGTAGGTAGTGGTGACATGGGCGACCGCCGTGCCCACCCCAGCCTCGTTAAACAACAGGCCGAGCATGGCCAGCATCTGCGGCAAGACCATGGCCCAGCCCAGGGCTTCGGTCAGGCGACGCGACTCGCGCAAGGCTTGCACCGGTGTATCGCGGGTCAGCCAACAGGCCAGGCCGAGGGCGATCAGACAGCCGATACCGAGGGACACAAAGGTAGTGTTTTTCGGGTCCAGCAACGGCACGCCGCCGATCTCGGTGTGCTTGAGCAAGACCGAACCGATCACCGTGGTCAGGGGAATAGCCAACGCTGGAATAAACAACTTGTGCCCCAGGCGACCAGCGCTGGCGCGGGTGGCCTTGTCATGCAGTTCAGCATGGGTGCCACGCCCCACACCGCCGAAACCGGCGATCAATGCCATTACCACCACGCCGGCACCGACCACCACCGAGGGCAGACGCTCCCCCACCAGAAACGGAATCGCGAACAGCAGCCAAAAGAGCGCGCTGGACCAACGCTTGGGGTGACTGCGATCCAGCACAATCATGCCTGCCGTAATCAACAGCAGCACCCCGGCCAGCCAGTACAGGTATTGAATCGAAATAATCATTGCGCCGCCTCCACAGCCTTCACGCTGGGCGTCAGCTCGCGGGTGAGCCGTCGGTCGAAGCGGTGCAGCCGGATCCCATGCACGATAAATGCACAGATCGCCGTGGGAATGCCCCATACCGCAATGTGCAGCGGTTCCACATCAATCCCCGAGCCCAGCAGGAACGTGTGCATCAGAGCGATGGCGCCGAACGCCACAAAGATGTCTTCACCGAAGAACAGCCCAACGTTGTCTGTGGCAGCACACATGGCCAGGACCTTGTGACGCACTTTGTCCGGCAGTTTGCCGTAGCGCTTTTCCGCCGCACCTTCAGCCATCGGCGCCAGCAGCGGCCGCACCATCTGCGGATGCCCGCCCAGGCTGGTCAGGCCCATGGCCGCAGTGGATTCGCGTACGAACAGATAGATGATCAACAAGCGCCCGACCGTGGCGCGCTGGAACCGTGCGATCCAGTTCTGCGCATGCAGACGCAACCCATGACGCTCCAGCAGTCCGATGACTGCCAACGGTAACAATAGAATTAGCTGTAGGGCACGGGTCTGAAGGAAGCCATCCCCCATGGAGGCGAGGATTTTTTCCAGGGGAAAGTGAGCAGCAAGCCCGGTGGCGATCGCGGCAGCGGTGACCACCAGCAGCGGATTGAAGCGCAAAACAAAGCCGACCACGATGACGAGCACGCCAATCAACGGCCATAGATTCACAACAGTTTGCATGACGAAGAGGTCCTTTAAATGCGCGCTGCGGCGCCATTACAGCAGGATGTGAACAAAGGGTTCACAGCAAGAGGTGGCGTGCAGTCGGCTCGGTTTTTTATTGTTGACCCGGAAGGTCGAGCGTCAGTGGCGGCAACTTTGCTGCCTGGAGGCGGGAGGTGTCCAACAAGAAAAATTGTTGCTGCGATCCAATAAATTTTGTGGGTATCGGAGGGAATGGGGGCGCGTCGTCGGCAACGCCCCCTACACAAGGCTCAGCTCACGCCGTTGGGACCATCGAGCACATACCTGACCTTCTTGGCCAGCACATTGGGCAAGCACGGTTTGGAGATCACCTCGAACTCCGCGCCGCCCAGGTCGGTGCGTTCAATGGCGTTTTCCGCGTAGCCAGTGGTCAGCAGGATTTTCATGTCGGGGTACAACTGGCAGACCTCCCGCGCCAGCATCACGCCATTCATGCCGCCGGGCATGATCACGTCGGAGAACAGCAAGTCATAACGCTCTTCCCTGGCCAACACGTCCAATGCCTCGGCAGCGCCGTAGGCGATGGTGGTGTGATAGCCGTAGTCCTCCAGCACCATGCGCGCCAGCTCCGCGACATCCGGGCGGTCCTCGACGATCAGGATACGTTCCGAACCGCTGCGGGCTTCCGACACCTTGGGCTCTTCCTGGGCCGACACGCCAGCCTCATCCGCCGGGAAATACAAGCGCACCGTGGTGCCAAGGCCCTCCTCGGAGTAAATCCGCACAGCGCCGCCGGACTGCTTGGCAAAGCCGTAGACCATCGACAAGCCCAGGCCGGTGCCCTTGCCTTCATCCTTGGTGGTGAAGAACGGGTCCATAACCCGCGTAAGAATACTGTCGGGCATCCCACAGCCATTGTCGGTCAAGGCCATACTGACATAGCGTCCCGGCATCAGCCCGTCGTAGGACATGGAGCTGAGTTCGCGCACTTGGATATTGCGGGTCTCGATAGCCAAGGCAGGCTGCTCACGCTCCACCAAGGCGTCGCGCGCATTGATCACGATATTGAGGATGGCCAGCTCGGCCTGGGTCGGGTCGATGCGGCAGTTCCACAGATCGGTTTGCAGGTCGGTGCGAAAGTCGATGTTGTCGCCCATCACCCGCTCAGCGGAGCGTCTGGCCAGTTCGACGAAATGATTGAGGTTGATCACTCGCCCCTGCAATTTCTGCTTGCGGGAAAACGCCAGCAACTGCTGCGTCAGCGTGGACGCTTTCTCTACCGCCCCTTTGGTCATACTCAGGCTGCGAATCACACGATCTTCGTCCAGCACAGGCTTGCGCACGGCGCGGTCGACCATCTCGACATAGCCGCCGATGACCTGCAGCAGGTTGTTGAAGTCGTGAGCAATACCGCCGGTGAGCTGGCCCAGCGCTTCCATTTTCTGCGCCTGACGCAGCGCGTCCTCGGCATCGCGGCGGCGACTGACGTCCAGCTGCGAAGCGAAGAAGTACATCAACTGATTGGATTCGTTGTACACCGGCGAAATGAACAACGCGTTCCAGAACGTCGAGCCGTCTTTGCGGTAGTTGAGCAACTCGACCGCGACGTCTTCTTCTTCACTGATGGATTGCTTGATCTGGCCCACCACCTCGGGGTCGGTATCCGGGCCTTGTAGAAAGCGGCAGTTGCGCCCGTAGATTTCGTCGGCGCTGTAACCGGTCATATCCAGGAAGGCCTGGTTGGCAAAAATGATCGGATTATCTTCGCGATTGGGATCGGTGACGATCATGGGCATACGCGTGGTGCCGACGGCAGCAAAGAAGATGTTCTTACCTGCCGATGTGATATCACCGGTTTCAGAGTTATCCACGCGGGTGTGGAGATCTTTTGGTTGATGAGTCACGGGGCTAAATCCTGTCGGCTTGATAGAGGAGAAAACGGACTTCCTGCCTCATAGACAACCGGAGTCAAAAAATAGTTTGGCGCCCCGTGGCTCCGTTCTACAACGACCCTTTACGATCAGTTCAAGCCGTGGTGCTGAGCATTGACCCCTTCCCGCTGCCGTTCTCGGCCATGACGGCCTGCAAAAGCGCCGCGGTAACCGTCTGCAATGCCGCGTTTATGGTCGAAATCTGTGTTTGAGCCGCCATGACAGCCACAGCCTTGGCCTCTTCACTTTGTTTGCTGGACTGGGCTCTCTGCAACGCCTCCTGAGCCTGCTGAAGCTGCTTTTGCAGTTGCTCGATCTGTTTTTTCAACTCTTTGACCTGATCTGACTCCTGCGTGCCGGATAGAGCCTGGTCCCCGCCGTTCGCAGCAGCCCCCGTGGCTTTTGGATCCATACGAATGGTCAGGGCCCCGGTGTCTTCGTTCTTGGTTATCTCACTGGTGATAGACGTGGTCTGCGGGACGACTACGGAGCTGGAATTACCAACATTGATAAGCATGTCGAATGTCCGATAACGAGAGATTGCTCACTTTATCGGCTTGATTACCGGGGACTTTAGTCTTGCTGTCCATTTCCATTGCGGTAATTTCGACAACAAAAAAGGGCCCACCTTTCGGTGAGCCCTTCTAGACCGCCCAGCAGAGCGGATTTTGTTTGGTAGGCGCGATTGGACTCGAACCAACGACCCCCACCATGTCAAGGTGGTGCTCTAACCAACTGAGCTACGTGCCTGCTGTGAGGCGGCATTCTACGGAATTCCGAAGGTGTGTCAACATCTTTTTCGTAGCTAACCCTATGAATATGCGAATTTTTTATCGAGGGCCACATCACCCGCAGTTTTTGCATGGCTGGCAGCCGATTTTCAACTCAGGTAGGATCGACGCACTCGTAAAAAATATAAAACAGAGGTTCCAGGATGGCGAACACCCCCTACCCCCAGTCGTATTACGCCGCTTCCGCCAACGCCGTTACACCTCGCCCTGTGCTGCAAGGCGAGGTCGAAACCGATGTGTGTGTGATTGGCGCCGGCTATACCGGTCTTTCCAGCGCACTGTTCCTGCTGGAGCACGGCTTTCGCGTTACGGTACTGGAGGCCGCGAAAGTGGGTTTCGGCGCCTCGGGCCGCAATGGCGGACAGATCGTCAACAGCTACAGCCGCGATATCGACGTGATCGAGCGCAGCGTCGGGCCCAAGCAGGCGCAGTTGCTGGGGCAAATGGCGTTCGAAGGGGGCAAGATCATTCGCGAACGGGTGGCCAAGTACCAGATTCAGTGCGACTTGAAAGATGGTGGAGTTTTCGCCGCGCTCAACAGCAAGCACATGGCCCATCTGGAGTCGCAAAAGCGTCTGTGGGAACGCTACGGCCATACACAACTAGAGCTGCTGGACGAGCGTCGTATCCGCGAGGTGGTGGCCTGCGAGAACTACGTAGGCGGTCTGCTAGACATGAGCGGCGGCCATATCCATCCGCTCAACCTGGCATTGGGCGAAGCCGCCGCCGTGGAATCCCTGGGTGGCACGATCTACGAGCAATCGGCGGCGGTGCGTATCGAGCGAGGCGCGAGCCCCGTGGTGCATACCGCCGAAGGCAAGGTCAGAGCCAAGTTCATCATCGTTGCGGGCAATGCCTATCTGGGTAACCTGGTGCCGGAGTTGGCGGCCAAGTCGATGCCGTGTGGCACCCAAGTCATCACCACTGCGCCGCTGGGCGATGACTTGGCCAATTCGCTGCTGCCGCAGGATTACTGCGTCGAAGATTGCAATTACTTGCTCGACTACTATCGCCTGACCAGCGATAAACGCCTGATCTTCGGCGGCGGCGTGGTGTATGGCGCGCGCGACCCAGCCAACATCGAGGCGATCATCCGTCCGAAAATGCTCAAGGCCTTCCCACAACTCAAGGACGTGAAGATCGACTACGCCTGGACGGGTAACTTCCTGCTGACGCTGTCTCGCTTGCCGCAAGTCGGGCGCCTGGGCGACAACATCTACTATTCCCAAGGCTGCAGCGGCCATGGCGTGACGTACACGCACTTGGCAGGCAAGGTACTGGCGGAGGCTTTGAGAGGCCAGGCAGAGCGTTTTGACGCATTCGCCGACCTGCCGCACTACCCCTTCCCGGGCGGGCAACTGTTGCGTACGCCGTTTGCGGCAATGGGGGCGTGGTATTACGGGTTGCGGGACAAGCTGGGCTTCTGAATAGGTCGTGGGAGCCGGTTCGCCGGCTCCAACATCCGTTGCAAATCGCACAAACAAAAAACCCCGGTCTTTCGACCAGGGTTTTTGCTATCGGATCAAAACAGCTTTTAGCTTGCTTTGTGCTTCAAGGCGTTCAGTGGGCCTTGAGGCAGATATGGCGCAGCGGACGGGACTCGAACCCGCGACCCCCGGCGTGACAGGCCGGTATTCTAACCGACTGAACTACCGCTGCGTATCGCTTGACCGGCAGAGCAACATCTCTACCGTCATTAAACGTCTGACTGATCAACCTTGGCTGTTCAATCTCAGGCCCGATGTATCAGACCTGGAAAATATGGCGCAGCGGACGGGACTCGAACCCGCGACCCCCGGCGTGACAGGCCGGTATTCTAACCGACTGAACTACCGCTGCGCGTCGGTGCAACCTTAAGGCTGCGTCTTGCCCGAAGGCAAAACTCTCAAGAAGTGGTGGGTGATGACGGGATCGAACCGCCGACCCTCTGCTTGTAAGGCAGATGCTCTCCCAGCTGAGCTAATCACCCTTTGCTTCGTTGAGGCCGCGAAATTTACGCAGGTAGCAGACCTAAGTCAATAGCCCGCTTGAAGTTTTTCCAAAAAAGACAAAATTGCTTCAAGACAGCCCTGCGCCCTACTCGCTGTAAATCATCTTCTTGCTCATGCCACCGTCCACGACGAACTCTTGCCCGGTAACAAACCCGGCCTGACGCGACAGCAACCACGCCACCATCGCCGCCACATCCTCCACCGTGCCGACCCGGCCGGCCGGATGCTGAGCATGGTCGGCGTCACTCAACGGCTCAGCGCGCCGCACCGCAGGATCACGCGCATCAATCCAGCCAGGGCTGACTGCATTGACCCGCACTTCCGGCCCCAAGCTGATAGCCAGCGCGTGAGTCAGCGCCAGCAATCCGCCCTTGCTCGCCGCATAGGCTTCACAGTCCGGCTCCGATTGCCGCGCACGGGTAGAGGCCAGATTGACGATTGCGCCACCGTGGGCACGCAGGTAGGGCGCACAATGCTTGGCCAGCAACATCGGCCCACTGAGGTTAACCGCCAGCACACGATTCCAATACGCCAGATCCAGGCTTTCCAGGGTGATGTTATGCGGATCGGCAACCGCCGCATTGCACACCAGGGCGTCCAGGCGCCCGAACTGCCCGAGCACTTCGGCAACCCCTTGGGCGACCTGTTTCTCGTCGGCCACGTCCATGCTGATAAACCAGGCGTTATCGCCCAGCACCTTGGACACCTTGGCACCGCGCTCACGATCAAGGTCCGTCAGCACAACTTGCCAACCCTCACTGATCAACCACGCCGCGATACCCAGGCCAATGCCCCGCGCCGCGCCGGTCACCAGCGCAACACGGCCGTTACTGGCTACCGCGGCTTCCATGGCCCACTCGATCACAAGGCCGCCAGCCCGCGAGCCAGGTCGGCCTGCAGGTCGGCCACGTCTTCCAGGCCGACCGCGATGCGGATCAGGCTGTCACGGATACCGGCCGCTTCCCGCTCCTGCGGTGCCAAGCGTCCGTGGGACGTAGTGCTCGGATGGGTAATGGTGGTTTTGCTGTCACCCAGGTTGGCGGTGATGGAGATCAAACGAGTCGCGTCGATAAAGCGCCAGGCGCCGTCCTTGCCGCCCTTGACCTCAAAACTCACCACAGCGCCGAAACCACGCTGCTGGCGCTGGGCCAACTCGTGCTGCGGATGGCTCTTGAGGCCCGCGTAGTGAACCTTCTCGATGCCGTCCTGCTGCTCCAGCCACTCGGCCAGCGCCTGAGCGTTGGCACAGTGGGCCTTCATGCGCAGACTGAGGGTCTCCAGGCCCTTGAGGAAGATCCAGGCGTTGAAAGGGCTCAGGGTCGGGCCGGCGGTGCGCAAAAAGCCCACCACTTCCTTCATCTGTTCGCCGCGACCAGCCACTACACCGCCCATGCAACGACCCTGGCCGTCGATGAACTTGGTCGCCGAATGCACCACAACGTCCGCACCCAGCTTCAGCGGCTGCTGCAAGGCTGGTGTGCAGAAACAGTTGTCGACCACCAGCATTGCACCTTTGGCATGCGCCACTTCGGCCAGGGCGGCAATGTCTACCAGCTCGGCCAACGGGTTGGACGGCGACTCGACGAACAACAATTTGGTGTTGGCCTTGATGGCCGCGTCCCAGCCGGACAGGTCCGCCAAGGGCACGTAGTCCACTTCGACGCCGAAGCGCTTGAAGTATTTTTCGAACAGGCTGATGGTCGAGCCAAACACGCTACGTGACACCAGCACGTGGTCGCCGGCGCTGCACAAACTCATCACCACCGCCATGATGGCTGCCATGCCGGTCGCGGTGGCTACCGCCTGCTCGGCGCCTTCCAGGGCCGCAATGCGCTCTTCGAATGCGCGTACGGTAGGGTTGGTGTAGCGCGAGTACACATTGCCCGGCACTTCACCGGCAAAGCGCGCAGCGGCATCGCCAGCGGTACGAAACACATAGCTGGAGGTGAAGAACATCGGATCGCCGTGCTCACCTTCCGGCGTGCGATGCTGGCCGGCGCGCACAGCCAGGGTATCGAAAGCTACGCCATCGAGGTCGCTGTCCAGCCGACCGGCATCCCATTCCTGACTCATGCTGCCACTCCTTACTCAATACGGTATTTAAGATACAAAACCGGCCCCTCAGGGCCGGTGTCTACTCAGTTGTTGTACAGGTCGATGATCGCACTGACCGCCTGGGTCTTGATCTTCGACGAGTCGTTACGCGCCTGCTCGATCTTGTCCAGGTACGCCTCGTCGACGTCCCCGGTCACGTACTTGCCGTCGAACACGGCGCAATCGAACTGGTCGATCTTGATCTTGCCGCCACCGACCGCTTCGATCAGGTCCGGTAGGTCCTGATAGATCAGCCAATCGGCGCCGATCAGATCAGCCACGTCCTGAGTCGTGCGGTTATGGGCGATCAGCTCATGGGCGCTCGGCATGTCGATACCGTACACGTTCGGGTAGCGCACGGCGGGTGCGGCGGAACAGAAGTACACGTTCTTCGCCCCGGCTTCGCGGGCCATCTGGATAATCTGCTTGCAGGTGGTGCCGCGCACGATGGAGTCATCCACCAGCATCACGTTCTTGCCGCGGAACTCCAGCTCGATGGCGTTGAGCTTCTGACGCACCGACTTCTTGCGTGCCGCCTGACCCGGCATGATGAAAGTACGGCCGATGTAGCGGTTCTTGACGAACCCTTCGCGGAACTTGACGCCCAGGTGGTTAGCCAGTTCCAGCGCAGCGGTACGACTGGTGTCCGGAATCGGGATCACCACGTCGATATCGTGCTCGGGACGCTCGCGCAGGATTTTCTCGGCCAGTTTCTCACCCATGCGCAGGCGCGCCTTGTACACCGACACACCGTCGATGATCGAGTCCGGACGCGCCAGGTAGACGTGTTCGAAGATGCACGGCGTGAGTTTCGGCGCCACGGCGCACTGACGGGTGTGCAGCTTGCCATCTTCGGTGATGTACACCGCTTCACCCGGCGCGAGATCGCGGATCAAGGTGAAGCCCAGCACGTCCAGGGATACGCTTTCCGAGGCGATCATGTACTCGACGCCTTCGTCGGTGTGACGCTGGCCGAACACGATCGGGCGGATGCCATGGGGGTCGCGGAAACCGACGATACCGTAGCCAGTCACCATGGCCACTACCGCATAGCCACCTACGCAACGGTTGTGCACATCGGTGACCGCGGCGAACACGTCCTCTTCGGTGGGTTGCAGCTTGCCGCGCTGAGCCAACTCGTGGGCGAACACGTTGAGCAGCACTTCCGAATCGGAGCTGGTGTTGACGTGGCGCAAGTCAGACTCGTAAATCTCCTTGGCCAGTTGCTCAACGTTGGTGAGGTTACCGTTGTGCGCCAGGGTGATGCCGTAAGGCGAGTTGACGTAAAACGGTTGGGCTTCGGCCGAAGTGGAGCTGCCGGCAGTCGGGTAGCGCACATGGCCAATGCCCATGTGACCGACCAGCCGCTGCATGTGACGCTGATGAAACACGTCACGTACCAGGCCATTATCCTTGCGCAGGAACAACCGGCCGTCGTGGCTGGTCACAATACCGGCAGCATCCTGGCCGCGGTGCTGGAGGACGGTTAGCGCGTCATACAGCGCCTGATTGACGTTCGACTTACCGACGATACCGACGATGCCACACATGCGACGCAACCCCTACTTAATGGATCTTGACTGAGTACCGCTTACTGAGGCGTTTTGGCCGGTAAGAGGTGCTCCTTGAACGGCATATCAGCGGGTACGCTGATGCCGCTGGCCAGCCACTGACTGCTCCACCCCAATATGAGGTTCTTGGACCAATCTGCAACCAATAGAAATTTTGGCACGAGTACCGACTCCTGCCACCATGCATCCTGCTGTACCGGCCCCAGGCTCAACAGCCCGACCGCCACGACCACCAGCAACGCACCACGCGCGGCGCCGAAGGCCATGCCGAGAAATCGATCGGTCCCGGAGAGGCCGGTGACGCGTATCAACTCGCCAATAAGATAATTGACCATTGCCCCCACCAGCAGCGTGGCGATGAACATGATGGCGCAGCCCGCGATGACGCGAGCCGAAGGTGTCTCGATGTAACCGGCCAGGTAAACCGACAGTGAACCACCGAACATCCAGGCTACGACTCCTGCGATGATCCAGGTCAGCAACGACAGGGCTTCTTTGACGAAGCCGCGGCTGATACTGATCAAAGCGGAGATGGCGACGATTGCGACAATCGCCCAATCAACCCAGGTAAATGGCACGTTTGAGCCTACGGACGGATAAGGCGGCGCATTTTAGCAGAGCGTCGGGCTGTCGGTAAGCGGTGATTGCAGCTGCTTAGCAAATCAATGGTTTGTGACGCCCATGACAAACCAATGTGGGAGGAGGCTTGCCTCCGATGGCGCTGGATCAGTCATTCATGCGCCGACTGTCAAACCGCCATCGGGGCAAGCCCCCTCCCACACTCAGACCGATTGGTCGGCTTGAATCAGCCGCGCTCAGGCTGGAAACGGGTCACAAAACCTTTCAGACCCTGCTGACGATCGAGCAAATCGCGCAAACGATCGGCTTCGGCACGCTCGATCAACGGCCCGATAAATACCCGATTCTTGCCGTCAGCACTGCGGATATAAGCGTTGTACCCTTGAGCCCGCAGCTTTTTCTGCAAGGCGTCGGCACCGTCGCGATTGCCCAGGCTGGCTACCTGGATTGACCAGCTGATCGACAGACCATTGGCGTCGATACGGCTCTGCCCCACGTCCGGCTTGCCCGGGGCGGCGGGCTGTGGCGCCACCGGCTTGGGTGCCGGCGCTGGCGCTACTGGCTTGGCCGCTGCGGTCGCTGGCGCAGGCGCCGGAGCAGGCTTGACCACCGGCACGCTTGGCTGCACCGGCATCGACGGCGCCTGTTGCGTCGCCAGGTCTTCCTCGCTTGGCACGGGTTCTTCTTCCGGCAAGGCTTGCGGCTCAGGCACCACCACCGGCTCAACCTGTACCTGCGGCACTGCCGGCGCCTGAGGCGCAGCCGGGGCCTCGACCACCACCTGGCGCTGTTCGTCCTGGCGGGAAAACAGCATCGGCAGGAAAATCACCGCCAACGCCACCAGCACCAGCGCGCCGACCATCCGCTGCTTGTAAGCGCTATCCAGTAATGCCATGTGCAGCTTCCTCCGTGGAGCGCCGGGCCAACCACTCAAGCGCCTCGGCAACACAATAAAATGATCCGAACAACAGAATCTCGTCCTCGGGCATTGCCACCGCACACTGCGCCTCAAGGGCTGCGATGACGCTTGTATACGACGTCACCGGTGCACCAAGGTTCTGTAGAGCCGCCGCCAATTCCGCGGCAGGACGACTGCGCGGCGTATCCAACGGCGCTACCGCCCACGCCTGGACGCTGCTCAGTAGAGGCGCAATCACCCCATCAAGATCCTTGTCGGCCAGCAACCCGAAGACCGCAAGACGTCGCCCGACCGGCGGCGTGCGCGCCAAGCGGCGCGCCAGGTAGTCGGCGGCGTGGGGGTTATGCCCCACGTCCAGCAACAGATTCAAGCGCTTGCCTTGCCATTGGACCACACGACGATCCAGGCGCCCGGTCACCCGGGTCGCCAACAAGGTCGCAGCAATCTGCTCGGCATTCCACGGCAGATCCAGCAGCAGATAGGCTTGCAGCGCCAGCGCAGCGTTTTCCATCGGCAGATTCAACAGCGGCAGGTCACCCAGAATCACGACCTGTCCGCGCGCATTACGCCCCTGCCATTGCCAGTGCCGCTCGCCGATCTCAAGTTTGAACTCACGGCCTCGCAGGAAAAACGGGCAATCCAGCGTGCGCGCTTTGTCCAGCAATGGCTGCGGCGGGTCAAGATCGCCGCACAGCGCAGGCTTGCCCTGGCGGAAGATTCCGGCCTTCTCGAACGCCACGGATTCCCGTGTGTCGCCCAGATAATCGGCGTGATCCACGCCAATACTGGTGACCAGCGCCAGGTCGGCATCCACCACGTTAACCGTGTCCAGGCGCCCGCCCAGGCCCACTTCCAGCACCACCACATCCAGGTGCGCACGCTCGAACAGCCAGAACGCCGCCAGAGTGCCCATTTCGAAGTAAGTCAGGGAAATATCGCCACGCCCGGCATCAAGCGCGGCAAAGGCGTCGCACAGTTGCGCATCGGTGGCTTCGACGCCATTGATCTGCACCCGCTCGTTGTAGCGCAGCAGGTGCGGCGAGCTGTACACGCCCACCTTCAGGCCTTGGGCCTGCAGCAACGCGGCGACAAAGGCACAGGTAGAGCCCTTGCCGTTGGTGCCGGTCACCGTGATCACGCGCGGTGCCGGCCGGCCCAACCCGAGGCGGGCCGCTACCTGTTGCGAGCGCTCCAGGCCCATGTCGATGGCGGAAGGATGCAACTGCTCAAGGTAGGCGAGCCATTCGCCCAGGGTTCGTTGGGTCATAGGTTTGCAGGCACCGGCGGCACCACGATCGGCTCGACCTTGGGCGCAACGTATACCGGCGTCGGCAAGCCCATCATTTGCGCCAGCAGGTTGCCCAGTCGCGGACGCAGTTCGCCGCGCGGAATGATCATGTCGATGGCTCCGTGCTCCAGCAGGAACTCGCTGCGCTGGAAACCTTCGGGCAGCTTTTCGCGCACGGTCTGCTCGATCACGCGCGGGCCGGCAAAGCCGATCAGGGCTTTTGGCTCGCCGACGATCACATCACCCAGCATCGCCAGGCTGGCGGAAACGCCGCCGTAGACCGGGT
The DNA here is from genome assembly GCF_013285305.1 of Pseudomonas rhodesiae. Classification (NCBI taxonomy): domain Bacteria; kingdom Pseudomonadati; phylum Pseudomonadota; class Gammaproteobacteria; order Pseudomonadales; family Pseudomonadaceae; genus Pseudomonas; species Pseudomonas rhodesiae. Next base: position 4,017,134 of record NZ_CP054205.1, read on the forward strand.
CGGTCAGCACGGAAATAAACGGGATGCCTTCTTCGCGCAGACGCGCCAGTACCGCGGAGGTCTTGGCCATTTGCATCAGGGAGATCAAGGCTTCCTGCATACGCGCACCACCGGAGGCGGCGAAGCAGATCATCGGGCAACGGTTTTCCAGCGCATAGTTGGCGGCGCGTACGAAGCGCTCACCAACGATGGCGCCCATGGAGCCGCCCATGAAGGAGAATTCGAACGCCGACACGACGACCGGCATGCCCAGCAGCTTACCGCTGACGGAAATCAGTGCGTCTTTCTCGCCGGTCTGCTTTTGTGCGGCGCTCAGACGGTCCTTGTACTTCTTGCCGTCGCGGAACTTGAGACGGTCGACCGGTTCCAGGTCGGCGCCCAACTCATTACGGCCATCGGCGTCGAGGAAGATGTCGATGCGGGCGCGAGCGCCAATACGCATGTGGTGGTTGCACTTGGGGCAAACGTCCAGGGTCTTTTCCAGCTCGGGGCGGTACAGCACCGCGTCGCAGGATGGGCACTTGTGCCACAGACCTTCAGGAACCGAGCTTTTCTTCACCTCGGAACGCATGATCGAAGGGATCAGTTTGTCTACTAACCAGTTGCTCATGCTTTCTTTCTCCAGTACCGGTGGCTTGAACTCAGCCCCGCGTATGCCCTTGAGCTAAATTCATATGTGGCGATGACACAAACTGGACGGGGTCAGACGTTCGACCTGCCATTTCCAGCCAGTGCCCTCAGCCTTCCAGACAACCTGCCAACGCAAGGTTGCCACTTCGTTTCCGAGCCACCCACAGACGGCGTCGGGCTGTTTTACACAGTGGTAGTTATGGACGGCGGCAGACTGCCAGCCGTCACATCCCGCCATTGCTGTCGCGCACGGCCTGCATGAACGCGCGAATCTTGCTGTGATCCTTGATGCCTTTGGCCTGCTCCACCCCACCGCTGACATCTACCGCATAGGGCCTGACTTGCTGGATGGCCGCCCCGACATTCGCTGGGGTGAGCCCGCCGGCCAGGATGATCGGTTTGCTCAACCCTTGCGGAATCAGCGACCAATCGAACGCCTCGCCCGTGCCGCCCGGAATACCTTCGACGTAGGTGTCCAGCAGTATGCCCCGCGCACCGGCATAGGCGGCGCAGGCACTGGCGATGTCATCGCCGGCCTTGACTCGCAGCGCCTTGATGTAAGGCCGCTGATAGCTTTCACATTCTTCGGGGGTCTCGTCGCCATGGAATTGCAGCATGTCCAGCGCCACGGCATCCAGGGTTTCGTTGAGTTCGCAACGGCTGGCGTTGACGAACAACCCCACGGTGGTCACGAACGGCGGCAAGGCGGCAATGATGGCCCGCGCCTGCAACACATTCACCGACCGCGGGCTTTTGGCATAAAACACCAGGCCGATGGCATCCGCCCCCGCCTCGACGGCTGCCAGCGCGTCTTCTATGCGGGTAATCCCGCAAATCTTGCTGCGAACGGCTGACATGTCGTAGAAACCTCGGGATTGGACCGCGAAAGTCCCGGATGGTAACAAAAGCTTTTCCGGGCGTCAGCCGCCAAGTTCGCTGAAGCCGGTCAGGAAGTGTGGCCCGATAAAACGCTCCGGCAGCTCAAATTCGTCCCGGTACTCCACTTGCACCAGATACAGCCCGAACGGGTGCGCCGTCACCCCCCCGGTACGCCGGATGCGGCTTTCCAACACTTCCTTGGCCCATTCCACCGGGCGCTCGCCGGCGCCGATAGTCATCAGCACGCCAGCGATATTGCGCACCATATGGTGCAGGAACGCCCCGGCACGAATATCCAACACAATCATCTTGCCGTGACGGGTAACACGCAGGTGGTGAACTTCCTTGATCGGCGACTTGGCCTGGCACTGGCCGGCACGAAACGCGCTGAAGTCATGTACACCGACCAAATGCTGCGCCGCCTCGGCCATACGTTCGGCGTCCAGCGGGCGATGGTTCCAGGTGATCTCTTCATTGAGGTGGGCCGGACGGATCTGGTCGTTGTAGATCACGTAACGGTAGCGCCGGGCGATGGCCTTGAAACGCGCGTGAAAATGCGCGGGCATGACTTTGGCCCAGCTGACGCTGACGTCATGGGGCAAATTGATATTAGCGCCCATGACCCATGCCTTCATCGAGCGCTCGGCCTGGGTATCGAAATGCACCACCTGGCCGCACGCGTGGACACCGGCATCGGTGCGCCCGGCGCACATCAGCGACACCGGCGAGTCGGCGACTTTGGACAGCGCATTCTCCAGGGTTTCCTGCACCGTCGGCACGCCGGACGCCTGGCGCTGCCAGCCGCGATAGCGCGAACCTTTGTATTCAACGCCCAAGGCGATGCGGTAAAAGCCTGCGGCCGCCATTTCGGCGGCCGCGTTATCTATATTTGCCAAGAACTGAGAGCCTGATGAGTTGCGCAAAGGCGGCCATTATAAGGCGGCTCGCCGCGGACGCCATGTGTTTGGTGGGCTGCAAAGCAAAACGGCGACCCGAAGGCCGCCGCTGCGTCAATGGCCGGTCATCAAGCCAGCCGGCCGAGCATCTCCTTGGCCTCGCCGCGCTGCACCTCGTTGCCCTCGGTGAGCACCTCGGACAGGATGTCCCGCGCACCATCCGCATCGCCCATGTCGATATAGGCCTGGGCCAGGTCAAGCTTGGTGGCCACTTCATTGGTGCCGGAGAGGAAGTCAAACTCTGGCTCATCGTCACCCAGCGCGGCGTCCTGCGCCGTGAACGACGGGTGCTCAAGGCTCTGAGACAGGCGATCCAACTCAGCGTTGACGTCGTTCAGCTCCGAGGCAAACGCATCCGGCTTGGCCTCTGCTTCGGGTTCGTCCGCCAGTGACAAATCGAAATCTTCCGGCAGTTCGAAGTCGTCCAGCGCCGCGGGGGTCAACGTTGGCGGCTCGACGGCCGGTACATCCTTCATCTCGCTTTCCAGACCCGAGAGGAAATCGTCGTCCGACTGCGCCGACGCCGGTGCGTCCAGTTGCAAGTCGAAATCCGCCAGTTCATCGGTGGCGGCCTGGGCCTGGGTTTGCTCCTTGAGCAGGGATTCGAAGGTCTGCTGATCGTCCTTGAGTTCGGCTGGGGATGCCGACTCCAGCTCGTCCAGGCTCAGGTCGAAATCGGTATCGAACGCTTCCGGCTGCTGCGCCGGCTTATCTTCCAGCAACTCCTTGACGTACTGAGCGTCAAGGGCAGCGGCGGCCACCGCGGCACTGACCCCCGCCGCCAGCACAGCCATCGCCGGGAAGCGCGCCTTGAGCTGCTCGACCTGGGCGTGGTTTTCACCGTTGGCCACCAGTTGACGCTCTTGGGTGACGAAGCCGTCTTTGTCGTTTTGCAGGCCATAGACCTCCATCAGCTTCAGGCGCAGATCGCTGCGCTTGGGCTCATGCTTGATCGCTTGCTCCAATACATCGGCGGCCTGGTTGAGCAGGCCGCGATCGATATGGGACTGAGCCAGCGCCAAGGCATCATTGGCGTTTTGCGGCGCGACCGCCGCGGCCAGGGGCGACAGCACGGACGCAACCGACGGTGCCGCCACCGGCGCGCTCACCGCAGCAGGCGCGGGCGCAGCAGCCAGTTTGACGTTTGGTGGTGGCACTTCCAGGCCTTCAAAACTGTCCGGCGGCAAGTCCTGGTCGATATTGGAGGTGAATTCCGGCTCTTCGGCCAGGGCTCGCGCCATGCGCAGGTGCTTTTCTTCTTCGCGGCGAGCATTGCGATGGCGCAACACCAGCAGCAAAAGCAGCAGTGCAATCAAGGCCGCGGCACCGCCGACCACACCCAGGACGATCGGATTGGTCAGCAGCTCATTGAACTTGCCTTCGGTGGTGGCCGGTGCTGCGTCCGTCTTGATCGGTTCAGACACCGGGGCCACTGGGGTCGGTGTAGTCGGTGTGGTCGGTGTGGTCGATGCAGCAGGAGCAGCCGGGGTGGCAGCGGGGTCGGCGGCCAGTTGGGCCGACATCGCCGGCGCGGCGGCAGGGTCCGCTTTTTCAGCCTGGAGGCGAGCCAACTGATCGTTCTTCAGTTGAATCAGCTTTTGCAGCTTGTCCAGTTGGCTTTGCAGGTCGGCGGCGCGGCTTTTCAGCTCTTCGTTGTCGCGACGCGTAGTGTCCAATTGCTCCTGGGTCATCGCCAACTTGTCGCTCAGGGCCTGGCTGTCGCCAGCCTTACCCTTGCCGCCTTTCTTGGCCGCTTCGGCAGAAACCAGGCTCAGGTTGTCCTTGGCGTTGGTGGTCGCCGGGGCATTGCCTGCCTGGGTGCGTTTGGTGGCATCCAGTTGCTGCTTGCCGGCGGCCTGGTTGGCCGCCGTGCGACGGCCCTGACGCCAGGCCTCGTTCTGCGCCCTGACTTCGGCGATCGCCTGGGGTTGCGGCAGTGCGGTACTTTGGACGGTGTCCGGCAGGCGCAGCACCTGGCCGGTTTTCAGCCGGTTGATATTGCCGTCGACGAACGCGCTCGGATTAAGTGCCTGGATAGCCAGCATGGTCTGTTGGACCGAAGCGCCATTGCGATGCTTTTCGGCAATTTCCCACAGGGTATCGCGGGGAGTGGTGGTGTGCTGGGCGGGCTTGCTCACGGCCGGCGCACTCAGGCGCGGCGTCGGAGCTGCCGTGGTGGCGGCCGGCTGATCGAACTTGGCCGGATCAAGCAGCACGCTGTAGTCACGCATCAAACGGCCATTGGGCCATTGCACCTGCAACAGGAACCGGATGTAGGAATCGGGCAATGGCTTGCTGGAGGTGACGCGCACCACACTGCGACCATTGGGATTGACCACCGGGGTGAACGTTAGATCATCGAGAAACGCCTGACGATCGACGCCGGCATCCACAAATGCCTGGGACGACGCCAGGCTCGGCGTGATCTCGGACGCCGTGAGGCCGCCGACATCGAGCAATTCGATTTCCACCGACAAGGGCTGGTTCAGCTTCGACTTGAGGGTCATTTCCCCCAACTGGAGCGCCTGCGCCATACCGGAGGACAGCGCCGAGGCGGCCGCTATTGCTAACACCAGTTTGCGAACTTGAACCATAGCCTCATCCTTTGTTTGAACGCTCCCCGGCCTGCGAGAAGGTTGGTAACCGCTGCCATAAAAGGCATGGCGAGCCGATAGGTCACCGACACGCAATTGTTCCTGCTTGGGGCCAAGCATAGCGCCTGGTTAGAATCAATCTACAAATTGCCGCCAAGTATCTTTTACACAAGGGCTTTTATCAACAACTGCGCCAGCTGCACGGCGTTGAGCGCCGCGCCTTTGCGTACGTTATCTGACGTCAGCCACAGATTTAGTTCCGCCGGGTCATCCACACCGGCACGCACACGCCCGACATAGACCACATCCTGGCCCACCGCATCGCCGACTGCCGTTGGATAATCGCCCTCCTCTACAAGCTCTATCCCTGGCGAGGTATCGAGGATGCGATTCACCGCAGCGAGATCGACCGGCGCCCCCAATTGCAGCGAGACAGTCAGGCTATCGCCAAAAAACACCGGGGCTTGAACGCAGGTTGCGGAAATCTTTAGCAAAGGTAAATCCAGCACGGCGCGCAGTTCGTGTACCAGGCGCTTTTCCAGGGCGGTATGACCTTGGGCATCTGGCGTGCCGACTTGCGCCAAGAGGTTGAAGGCCATCTGGCGATCGAAAAACGTTGGCTCCAATGGCCGCGCATTCAGCAATTCGGCGGTTTGCCGGGCCAGTTCACTGACGGCTTCGCGCCCCTGTGCCGACACCGCCAGATTAGCGGTAACGTTAACGCGCTGGATATCCAGCAAGCCGCGCAACGGCGCCAGGGCCACCGCCAGGTATGTGGCGGATGGGCTCGGGCTGCTCAGCAGGAAAGGTTTGCCCAGTCCATCGAGCAGATGGGCATTGGCCTCGGGCACCACCTGCGGCGCCTGCTCGGCGGGCAACGCGCCCGACAGGTCGATCACCGAGCAACCCGCGGCCGTGGCGCGCGCAGCGAAGCTCATGGTCACGGCCGGGCCGGCGGCGAAAAACGCCAGGTGCGCTTTGCTGAAATCGAACTCGTCGACTTCTCTGACCCGCACGTTCTTGCCACGAAACGGCACCGAGGCCCCGGCGGAGTTGCTGCCAGCTAGCAGATACAAGGTGCCCACCGGAAACGCCAGTTCTTCGAGAATCTGCACCAGGGTTTCACCGACGGTGCCGGTGGCGCCGATCACGGCGACTTCAAAGGTCTGGGTCATGGGGGTTGCCTCGGGCATTGCGGGGGGAGCGGCACTTTACCGGGTGGCTGGGGGCGAGGCAATTGGCGTGGGGGTGTGGTGGGGCGGATGGCGCTATCGGGGGCAAGCCCCCTCCCACCTTTGAGTTGCGAACACATGCCACTGTGGGAGGGGGCTTGCCCCCGATAGCACCCGAACGCCCAACAAAAAACCCGCGTCTGTCACCAGAACGCGGGTTTCTCTTACCGCCTCAGGCGATCAACGCTCCAGCAGAATCCGCAGCATGCGACGCAGCGGTTCGGCCGCGCCCCACAGCAACTGGTCGCCGACGGTGAATGCGCCCAGGTACTGGGTGCCCATGTTCAGCTTGCGCAGACGGCCCACCGGTACATTCAGGGTGCCGGTGACCTTGGTCGGGCTCAGCTCCTGCATGCTGATCTCGCGGTTGTTCGGCACCAGCTTGACCCAGGGGTTGTGCTGGCTGATCAGCGATTCGATATCGGCGATCGGCACGTCTTTGTTCAGTTTGATGGTCAGCGCCTGGCTGTGGCAGCGCATGGCGCCGATGCGCACGCAGATACCGTCGACTGGGATCGGGCTCTTGAAGCGACCGAGGATCTTGTTGGTCTCGGCCTGGGCCTTCCACTCTTCACGGCTCTGACCGTTGGGCAGCTCCTTGTCGATCCAGGGAATCAGGCTGCCGGCCAACGGCACGCCGAAGTTCTCGGTCGGGTAGGCTTCGCTGCGCATGGCTTCGGCCACACGGCGGTCGATGTCGAGGATCGCGCTGGCAGGATCGGCCAATTGATCAGCGACGGCGGCGTGGGTGGCGCCCATCTGTTTGATCAGCTCGCGCATGTTCTGCGCGCCGGCGCCGGACGCCGCCTGATAGGTCATGGCGCTCATCCACTCGACCAGCCCTGCTTCGAACAGGCCGCCCAGGCCCATCAGCATCAGGCTGACGGTGCAGTTGCCGCCGACGTAGTTCTTGGTGCCGGCGTCCAGTTGCTGGTCGATGACCTTGCGGTTGACCGGGTCCAGGATGATCACGGCATCGTCCTGCATGCGCAGGCTCGACGCGGCGTCGATCCAGTAACCCTGCCAGCCGGCCTCGCGCAGCTTGGGGAAGACTTCGCTGGTGTAGTCGCCGCCCTGGCAGGTCAGAATCACGTCGAGGGTCTTCAGCTCGTCAATGCTGTAGGCGTCCTTGAGCGGAGCAATGTCCTTGCCCACGGACGGACCCTGGCCACCCACGTTCGACGTGGTGAAAAACACCGGCTCAATAAGATCGAAATCCTGCTCTTCCAGCATCCGCTGCATGAGCACGGAACCGACCATACCGCGCCAACCGATCAGACCTACACGTTTCATCGCAACTACACCTTGTTAAAAAGTGGGCCGCCTTGCAGCAACAACTGCAAGCGGGCCCGAGAGATTACAGATTCCGCAGCGCGGCGACTACTGCGTCGCCCATTTCTTGCGTACCGACTTTGGTGCAACCCTGCGACCAGATGTCGCCAGTGCGCAAGCCCTGATCCAAGACCAGGCTCACGGCCTTCTCGATGGCATCCGCCGCGTCGCTCAGGTTGAAGGTGTAACGCAGCATCATCGACACCGAAAGGATAGTCGCCAGCGGGTTGGCAATGCCCTGCCCTGCGATGTCAGGCGCCGAGCCGTGGCAAGGCTCGTACATACCCTTGTTGTTGGTGTCCAAAGACGCCGACGGCAGCATGCCGATGGAACCGGTGAGCATCGAGGCCTGGTCGGACAGGATGTCGCCGAACAGGTTGTCGGTGACGATCACGTCGAACTGCTTGGGCGCGCGCACCAGCTGCATCGCGGCGTTATCGACATACATGTGGCTCAGTTCAACGTCCGGGTAGTCCTTGGCGACTTCTTCGACAATCTCGCGCCACAGTTGGCTGGACGCCAGCACGTTGGCCTTGTCCACCGAGCAGACCTTTTTGCCGCGCACGCGGGCCATGTCGAAACCGACACGGGCGATCCGGCGGATTTCGCTTTCGCTGTAGGGCAAGGTGTCGTAGGCCTGACGTTCGCCGTTGTCCAGCACGCGCACGCCGCGTGGGGCGCCGAAATAGATACCGCCGGTCAGCTCACGCACGATCAGGATATCCAGACCCGACACCACCTCCGGCTTGAGGCTCGACGCATCAGCCAGCTGCGGATAAAGGATCGCCGGGCGCAGATTGCCGAACAGGCCCAGTTGCGCGCGGATTTTCAGCAAGCCGCGCTCCGGACGGATGTCGCGTTCGATCTTGTCCCATTTCGGTCCGCCCACGGCGCCCAGCAGCACGGCATCGGCGGCGCGGGCACGTTCCAGGGTTTCATCGGCCAGCGGCACGCCATGCTTGTCGATGGCGGCGCCGCCGATCACGTCGTGGCTCAATTCGAAGCCCAGGCTGTACTTGGTGTTGGCCAGCTCCAGGACTTTGACCGCTTCGGCCATGATTTCCGGACCAATACCATCGCCAGGGAGAATCAGAATCTGCTTGCTCATGCTTGCCTCATTTCATCGGGCGACCCATCCGCGGGACAGGTCGGAAAAATTAATCAGCGCTCGGCCCACACTACCAGCACGTCGGTGCTGAAGGTGCCGTCGGCTTGAATCTCGTAGTAATCGCGCACTTCCTGGCCCATCGCTTGCTGCAGCTCAAGAATCGCGGTGCGCAAGGCTTGTGGCGTGCGCATGCGCTCGACCCAAGAGGTGTATTCCAGACGCAGGCGTTGGCGGCTGCTGTTGCGTACGTGCAAACCGGCTTCGCTGAGCTGACGCATCCATTCAGCGGCAGAATAATCGCGTACGTGGCTGGTGTCGCGCAGCACTTCGACGGTTTGCAGGTAAGTGTCCAGCAGCGGGCTGCCGGGTGACAGCACATCGACAAAGGCCGCCACGCCCCCCGGTTTAAGCACCCGGCGTACTTCGCGCAGGGCCAGGCCGAGGTCACTCCAGTGGTGGGCCGAATAGCGACTGAACACAAAATCGAACTCGCCATCAGCGAACGGCAAGCGCTCGGCGGCACCGTTTACGGTGCTTATATTGGTGAGCCCGCGCTCCTGCGCGGCGGCGGCCACTACGTCGAGCATCTGCTGGGACAGGTCGTAGGCCACCACGTCCTTGACCAGCGGCGCCACCTGGAAACTCACATGACCGGCTCCACACCCCAGGTCCAGCAGTCGCGCACCGCCCTGCCCGGCCAGCTCAGCCTGGAGCAGCGCGAATTCGGTGCCTTGGGCGTGCACGGCGCTGCTCAGGTAGGCCGAGGCCTGTTCGCCGAATTGCTTTTGCACGACTTGGGTGTGGGCGGTGGCGGTCATGGTGGCATCCTTCATGGGTTGTGTTGATGGTACCGGCCCTATCGGGGGCAAGCCCCCTCCCACATTTGAATGTATTCACAACTCAAAAGGTGGGAGGGGGCTTGCCCCCGATGAAGCCGGCCCTGCCTACATCAATTTACGCGTCACGAAACAACCAAGGCTGGCTGGCCCGGTGCTTGGCTTCAAACGCCGCAATCGCATCGCCGTCCTGCAGGGTCAGGCCAATATCGTCCAACCCGTTGAGCAGGCAGTGCTTACGGAAGGCATCCACTTCAAAGTGATACACCTTGCCGTCCGGACGGGTCACGGTCTGCGCGGCCAGGTCCACCGTCAACTGGTAGCCCACAGTGGCTTCCACTTGCTGGAACAGCTCGTCCACTTCGGCGTCGCTCAAGATGATCGGCAACAGGCCGTTCTTGAAGCTGTTGTTGAAGAAGATGTCGGCAAAGCTCGGCGCGATGATGCTGCGAAAGCCATATTCTTCCAGGGCCCACGGCGCGTGCTCACGGCTGGAACCGCAGCCGAAGTTTTCCCGGGCCAGCAATACACTGGCGCCCTGGTAACGCTCGGCGTTGAGGACGAAATCCTTGTTCAGCGGGCGCTTGGAGTTGTCCTGGTAGGCATAGCCCACGTCCAGATAGCGCCACTCGTCGAACAGGTTGGGGCCGAAGCCGGTGCGCTTGATCGACTTCAAGAACTGCTTGGGGATGATCTGGTCGGTGTCCACGTTGGCACGGTCCAACGGCGCGACAAGACCTGTGTGTTGGGTAAAAGCTCGCATCGGGTATTCCTCAGATCAATTCGCGAACGTCGATGAAACGACCGTTGACGGCAGCAGCGGCGGCCATGGCCGGGCTGACCAGATGGGTACGGCCACCGGCGCCCTGACGCCCTTCGAAGTTACGGTTGGAGGTCGACGCGCAATGCTCGCCCGACTCCAAACGGTCCGGGTTCATCGCCAGGCACATGGAGCAGCCCGGCTCGCGCCATTCAAAACCGGCCTCAAGGAAGATCTTGTCCAAGCCCTCGGCCTCGGCTTGCGCTTTGACCAGGCCCGAGCCCGGCACCACGATGGCTTGCTTGATGGTCGAGGCGACTTTGCGGCCCTTGGCGATCACCGCCGCGGCGCGCAGGTCTTCGATCCGCGAGTTGGTGCAGGAGCCGATGAACACGCGATCCAACTGGATATCGGTGATCGCCTGGTTGGCGGTCAACCCCATGTACTTCAAGGCGCGCTCGATGGAGCCGCGCTTGACCAGGTCGGTTTCCTTGGCCGGGTCCGGCACGCTCTGATCCACCGCCAAGACCATTTCCGGCGAAGTGCCCCAACTGACCTGCGGCTTGATCTGGGTTGCATCCAGTTCGACCACGGTGTCGAACACCGCATCGGCGTCGGACACCAGGTCTTTCCAGGCTTCGACCGCCGCGGCCCAGTCGGCGCCTTGCGGGGCGAACGGCCGGCCTTTGACGTACTCGATGGTTTTTTCGTCCGCCGCCACCATGCCCACGCGGGCACCGGCTTCGATGGACATGTTGCAAATGGTCATGCGGCCTTCGATGGACAGATCACGAATGGCGCTGCCGGCGAACTCGATGGCATGGCCGTTCCCGCCGGCGGTGCCGATCTTGCCGATCACAGCCAACACGATGTCCTTGGCGGTCACGCCAAAAGGCAATTGGCCTTCGACGCGCACCAGCATGTTCTTCATTTTCTTGGCGACCAGGCACTGGGTGGCGAACACATGCTCCACCTCGGAAGTGCCGATGCCATGGGCCAGCGCGCCGAACGCACCGTGAGTAGAGGTGTGGGAGTCGCCGCACACCACGGTCATGCCCGGCAGCGTGGCGCCCTGCTCCGGGCCGATGACGTGCACGATGCCTTGACGCACGTCATTCATCTTGAATTCGGTGATGCCATATTCGTCGCAATAGTCGTCGAGGGTTTGCACCTGCAGGCGCGACACCTGGTCGGCGATGGCGTCGATGCCGCCCTTGCGCTCGGGAGTGGTCGGTACGTTGTGATCCGGGGTGGCGATGATGGAATCGACGCGCCAAGGCTTGCGCCCGGCCAGCCGCAGGCCTTCGAACGCTTGGGGCGAGGTCACTTCATGGATGATGTGACGGTCGATATAGATCAGCGACGAACCGTCGTCGCGCCGTTTCACTTCATGGGAATCCCAAAGCTTGTCGTAAAGCGTTTTGCCGGCCATCAGTCGGTCCTCATCAGCGGTCTTTCTATGCCCCGGGTTTTGAGACGTATCAATAACCCTTTGGCTTGTGAGGCTGATGGTATGGCGCTACATTAAATAACTCAAATTCATATTTTTTATGCTTTGGATTACCAACTGGAATACAACAATGGACCTGGCCAACCTCAATGCCTTTATTGCCATCGCCGAGACTGGCAGCTTTTCCGGGGCCGGCGAGCGCCTGCACCTGACCCAGCCCGCCATCAGCAAGCGCATTGCTGGCCTGGAGCAACAGCTCAACGTGCGACTGTTCGACCGCCTGGGCCGCGAGGTCGGCCTGACCGAAGCCGGGCGTGCCCTGCTGCCGCGCGCGTATCAGATTCTGAATGTGCTGGACGACACCCGCCGCGCCCTCACCAATCTCACCGGCGAAGTCAGCGGGCGCCTGACCCTTGCCACCAGCCACCATATCGGCCTGCATCGCCTGCCGCCGGTACTGCGCACATTTACCCGGCAGTACCCTAACGTGGCCTTGGATATTCAGTTTCTGGATTCGGAAGTGGCCTACGAAGAAATCCTCCATGGCCGTGCCGAAGTAGCGGTGATCACCCTGGCGCCCGACCCTCATCATCTAGTGCGCGCCACCCCCGTTTGGGACGACCCGCTGGATTTCGTGGTAGCGCCGGAACACAGCCTGGCCGGCGATAGCCCTGTGAGTCTGGCCGACATTGCCGGCCACCCAGCCGTATTCCCTGGCGGTAACACCTTTACCCACCATATTGTCAGCCGTTTGTTCGAGGCTCAGGGGCTCACGCCGAATATTGCGATGAGCACCAATTACCTGGAAACCATCAAAATGATGGTGTCCATCGGCCTGGCCTGGAGCGTGCTGCCGCGCACCATGCTGGACGATCAGGTGGCCAGTGTTGCTTTGCCAGGCATACAGCTCAGTCGCCAGCTAGGCTATATCGTGCACACCGAAAGGACGCTGTCGAACGCTGCGCGGGCCTTTATGAGCTTGCTGGATGCACAGGTCGATCTCCCGGGGATATCGGCATGACCTACTGCGTCCCGGTTTATTGAGCAGGACCGCGTTGTTTGCCCATTGAGTGAGCCAAGGCCCTTTGATAATGCGCACCCCCGTCGATTCCATGCCACCGCTGCCCCGCATCTACGCCCTCGACCCGCGTGAGGCGGAGCAAAGCTGGGAGAGCGCCCCGCAGTTGCTGGCGGCGCTCAATGCCGCGCGCCTGGGCGCATGGTGCTGGGAAATCGACAGCGGGCGCATCAGTTGGTCACGGGGCACCCAGGCGCTGTTCGGCTTCGACCCGCGCCAGCCACTGCCCAAGGACCTGGAATACCTGGAGCTGCTGGATCCCGCCGATCGCTCCCGGGTGGTGCGCGCCTTCCACGCCGTCTTGGCCGGCGAGCCGTTCGAGCAAGCCATGCACCACCGCATCCAGTGGCCCGACGGCAGCTTTCATTGGCTGGAGATCAACGGCAGTGTGGTGCCGGACAGCACCGGTAGGGGCCGCATGATCGGGGTGATCCGCGAGATCACCGAGCAGCGCGAACGGGAGCACGCCCTCAGCCACTCCGAAAAGCGCTTCGCCACGCTGTTCCACCTGTGCCCGAACATGGTGCTGCTGACTCGCCAGGCCGACGGTTTGATCAGCGAGGCCAACCAGTATTTCGAAATGCTGTTCGGCTGGCCCCTGGCCGATGCGATTGGCCGCACCACCCTGGACCTGGGCCTGTGGCGCCATCCCGAACAGCGCGCGCAACTGGTCAAAGCCACCCAGCGCAAGGGCGAACCGATCACCATGGAAGTGCAGTTCTGCGCCAGTAACGGCCAGATCCACGACGGCACGCTCAGCGCCCAAAAGGTCGAACTGGACGGTGAGGCCTACCTGATCAGCACGTTCCTCGACACCACCGAACGCAAAATGGCCGAGGACGCCCTCAAGGACAGCCAGGAGCGTCTCGACCTGGCCCTTGATTCCGCGCAATTGGGTACCTGGGATTGGCACATCCCCAGCGGCATGCTCTACGGCTCGGCCCGCGCCGCCCAACTGCATGGCCTGCCGCCGGAGCCGTTCCACGAGTCCTTCGATGCGTTTTTCGAAGGCATGCCCGATGAAGAGCGCGAAAATATGCGCCATGCCTACCGCACCCTGCGCGAAGGCCCGGCCGGCAACTATCAGCTGACCTACCGCGTGCCGATGGAAGACGGCTCCTCACGCTACTTGGAAAGCCGCGCCCGCCTGTACCGCGACGCCCAGGGCGCGCCGTTGCGCATGGCGGGCACCTTGCTGGACATCACTGACCAGGTCGAACGGGAACAGCGCCTGAGCGCCTCCGAAGAGAAATTCGCCAGTCTGTTCCAGGCCAGCCCCGACCCAATCTGCGTCACCGGCCTGGATAGCGGCGCGTTCATCGAGATCAACCCGGCGTTTACCCAGACCTTCGGCTGGAGCGTCGCCGAGGTGATCGGCAGAAGCGCCGATGAAATCGGCCTATGGAACGATTCGAGCCAGCGCCTTGAGCGCATCGAGCGAGTAATCCGCGAGCAAGCGCTGAACAATGTGGCGGTGGTGGCCCATCACAAAGACGGCCGCAGCCTCACCTGTGTAATTTCCAGCCGCCTGATCAAAGTGGGGGAGCAACCATGCATTGTCACAACCTTGCGCGATATCACCCAGCAACAACGCTCGGAGGCGGCGTTGAAGGCCAGCGAAGAAAAGTTCGCCAAGGCGTTCCATTCCAGCCCGGACGCTATCTCGATCACCGAACGCGACACCGGCCGGTATGTAGAAGTCAACGATGGTTTCTGCCGCTTGACCGGCTACCGTGCTGAAGAGGCCATCGGTCTGACCCTCTACCAGATCGGCATCTGGGCCGACGACAAACAACGCTCGGCGCTGCTGGCCGAGCTGCAGATCAAGGGTCGCATCCATCATCTGGAGATGCTCTGGCACAACAAACGCGGCGAATTGCTGGCAGTGGAAGTCTCGGTGGAGCCCATTACGCTGAATGAAACCCCGTGCCTGCTGCTGACGGCGCGGGATGTGAGCCTGCTGAAAAACGCCCAGGCGCAGATCCGCCACCTGGCCTATCACGACCCACTGACCAACCTGCCCAACCGCGCGTTGCTGATGGATCGTCTGAGCCAGCAGATTGCATTGCTCAAGCGCCACAATCTGCGCGGGGCGCTGTTGTTTCTGGACCTGGACCATTTCAAGCACATCAACGATTCCCTCGGCCACCCGGTGGGCGACACCGTGTTGAAAATCGTCACCGCGCGGCTTGAAGCCAGCGTGCGCATGGAAGACACCGTGGCGCGCCTGGGCGGCGATGAGTTCGTGGTGTTGCTTAGCGGTCTGGAAGGCTCACGCAACGAAGTCAGCCATCAGGTTCAGAACCTGGCCAATACCCTGCGTGAGTTGCTCTCGGAGCCAATGTTTTTGGACGGTCAACGCCTGCAAGTCACTCCCAGCATCGGCGTGGCGCTGATCCCCGACCACGGTTCGACCCCGGCCGACCTGCTCAAGCGCGCCGACATCGCGCTGTACCGCGCCAAGGACTCGGGGCGCAATACCACGCAAATGTTCCACAACAGCATGCAGAAGACCGCCAGCGAACGTCTGCGCATGGAAACCGACCTGCGCCTGGCCCTGTCGCGCGGCGAGTTCAGCGTGCATTACCAGCCGCAAGTGGACGCGCGCGGCAACCGTATCGTCGGCGCCGAAGCCTTGGTGCGCTGGCAGCACCCGCAATTGGGCGCGCAGTCGCCGGCGGAATTTATCAAGGTATTGGAAGACAGTGGCTTGATCCTTGAAGTCGGCACCTGGATTCTCGACGAGGCCTGCGCGGCGTTCGGGCAATTGCTTCAGGAGGGCAAGATCGACCCGTTGGACTTCAGCCTGTGTGTGAACATCAGCCCGAGGCAGTTCCGCCAGAGCGATTTTGTCGAGCGGGTGGAGCGCAGTCTGCAGCAGCACTCCTTGCCCTGCAGCCTGCTGAAACTGGAAATCACCGAAGGCATCGTGATCCAGAACCTCGACGACACCATCAGCAAGATGCGCCGCCTGAAAAAACTCGGCGTGAGCTTTGCGATGGATGACTTCGGCACCGGCTATTCATCCCTCACTTACCTCAAGCGCTTGCCGGTGGACGCGCTGAAAATCGACCAATCGTTTGTCCGCGATGCCACCCACGATCCCAACGATGCCGAAATCATCCGCGCCATTGTGGCAATGGCGCGCAGCTTGAACCTGGAGGTGATTGCCGAGGGCGTGGAAACCCCTGAACAACTGGCGTTCCTGCAAAAGCTGGGCTGCCATTTATACCAAGGGTATTTACACAGTCGTCCGCTGCCGATTGAAGGCTTCAGGCGGCTGCTGGTATAGCCGACACCCGCCCTTCAGCGCTGGTAAGCGACCCCTAGATCAAGGCTACTGCAACGCCCCGCCTCGGTGTCGAACCCTGCCGCCCCCACAACTCTTCACGTCCGTTGATAACCGCCACCGAATGCCCGGCTCGATTACACATGCCTATTTGTCCACGGGCGAGCTCACGCACGGAGACTCTTTTCATGTGCTTTTTCAATCCAAGCCGTTCAAACCCCTCACCCGCTATGGATTCATCCTCACCGTTGTTCAAGCTGTGGATCGCAGCACGGTAACTCCTGCCCGCCGTGCCGTCGTTATTGTCCAGTTGAGCACGCTTGGCGCTCACCGCAAACAGAAACTGCGCATCCTTGAGCATTCCTTTGTCTGGGCCAATAAACTTCGCGCCTTGTGCGCCCTCTCTCAACTCTTGGTCGCTCAAGGTCAGTTCATAGCCGTCGCGCATGACCACGTGATAACCCGTACTGGTTTTTTTCACCTCTTTATAAATATCCGTTGGGCTTTGACCGAAGCGATGCATCGCCGCCTTGATCGCCGAGACAGTGACACAATTGCCATCGGGGCCCTGACGAAAACCACTCCAAATATTCTCCGGCTTGGCACCACTACGCTTGCTTGAAAGACCTGGGATATCAGTGGCGGGTCCGGGAGCGGGCGGTGTCGGATCAGGTACGACCTTGGGCAGGACGTCAGGGGGACGTGGAACGTCAGGTACGGTTGTTTCTTTTTTATTGGATATCAAGCCAATTAATTGGTTAAAAAATGAAGTAAATAATGCCACCAATGAATTGACCGCATCCGCATTTTGGACAGCACTATTTTTTACATTCGCGACGGCGCTGGGCGACGCATCAAACTTTATGTTATTTCTGGAAGAACCGTGCGAGACGTCTTCATTCACTGCATTGAAAGTATCAACACCCAGGACCTGGCGCACATCTATCACACGCGCAACATTATTAATTAAAGGACATGGCATAACTGACTCCTTGAACAATGACCTCACCGAACCGAGCCGACACCGGAGAAGTCATTGTTTTACGTGAACGAACCTAGCCTGTTGTTTTCAACGCCTGAATGCAGGCCGCCTATTAAAACGCCAGTCCCTGTTATCGAATATATTTTCGGCTGGGCCAGGGCTGGTCAAATCAGGTTCCGTTTTGTCAGGTTTAACTTCGACGAGTGTCTCCGGATTGACGGGTGGCGTCACGTTGGGTTTCGTATCCGGCTTCACATCCAACTTCACGGCCGGCTTCGTTTCCGGTTTCACATCCAACTTCACCGCCGGATTCATATCCGGTTTCACATCCAACTTCACCGCCGGATTCGTGTCCGGTTTCACATCCAACTTCACCGCCGGGTTCGTGTCCGGTTTCACATCCAACTTCACCGCCGGATTCGTGTCCGGTTTCACATCCAACTTCACGTCTGGCTTCGTGTCCGGTTTTACCTCAGGCTTGACTCTCGGCACGGGTTTTGGCGTTACGCCAGGCGTTATATCGGGATTGGGCCCAACGCGCACGTCTGGGATAACCCTTGGCCTGATCCCACTATCAGGCAATACGCCGTGGTCGGGGCAGTGACAATGGCTGACGTTGACATTCACCTGTACGTTCGCCTTTGCATCGTTGGTCACTGCGACCTCAGGCCGGGGCACTTGCGGCATCACCGGTTTTGGGGTGTTGCGGGCGTCCGCTAAAACCATCGACTTCTCTGCGTCAGCCTTACCGGAGAGGTCCGTTGCCTGAGGGGTTACCCGACGCTTATCCAAGCCTGGTGTCACGGATGGGTCGGCAGCATCCGGCTTCACCGATTGCTTTTCCATATCCGGCTTTACCATTCGCTTATCTGCGCCTGGCGTCGCCGGTTGGTCAGCGGCATCCGGCTTCACAGGCGCTTTGGTGACGTCCGGCGTAAGACCCGGCGAATGCTTCAAACCAGACATAAGATCAGGCGCATTATTTCGCCCAACAAACACTTCCCGCATAGACCTAAAGAACTGTTCGATCATGTCAAACATCTTGGAGAGTGCACCCGCGCTGAACATCAATTCGTTATTTTTAACGCTAGAATTTTCAAAGCGCGCCGTCGAAACATCGGAACGGGAAGTGCTACTAGGCGGGGTGGATTTAGCATCAGCGCTCGTCGGCTTGGACGACGGTTGATCGAGAATCGATGTATCGGGTTTTACAAAAGTAGGATTATTGATCGTTAGAGACATTCATAACTTCCTCAATTAACGCAACCTGACTCCGCTATAGGAACAGGAAAGCAATTAGTCTTATTGACCAGTAAGCAACAAAGCTGCTTCACAGTCCCTACTTTCGTGGAAAATAACGTTGTCGGGTTCCTCGAATCGCATTTCATATAAGGAAACCAAACCGAATTTTCAGATAATACCCCATGGCTTTTATCGGAAGTCCGCGAATCAAGCCGCCAAGCGAAAGCATTAACGGAAATACAAATTAATAAATCGACGCGCGCGCAACTCAGCGAAATAATTCCGGATACCGCCCAGTAATTGATTCTGCTAACAGCCTCGCAAGAAACAAATCAAGACAAACTGACACATGTGTATGAACTTAAATAAAAAGACACCCGGCGATACATCAGCTTGGTTAAATATAAAAAATACATCTCACTTGACGCCGCATCACTAATGCTGCCCATAAACAAAAAATGCCCCGCATCTTTCGATACGGAGCATTTCCTTAAAACATGCAGCCATGCACGCCATGCCGCCGCCCCACTCCCCCGTCAGGGTTGATAAACCGGAGGGTGGGGCACGCCGAGCAAACGACTGACTTGCTCCAGCGATGTCTCACGCCGCAAGGCGGCAAACAACGCCACCGCTTCAGGGTAGTTACGCGTCAACATCGCCAGCCACTGCTTCAGGCGACCCGGCGCCTGGCGCTCGGTCAACTGCGCCACGCATTGCACCCAGAAATCCTGCAGCAGCGGTTGCAGTTGGGCCCAGGACATTTCCACCACGTCTTCACCTGCACGAGCAGCCGCGATTTGCCGCGCGAGATCAGGACGCGCCACCAAGCCACGGCCGAGCATGATGTCTTCGGCGCCGCTGACTTCGCGACAACGCCGCCAGTCTTCAACACTCCAGATATCGCCGTTGGCAAACACCGGAACCTTGACCACCTCCTGCACACGAGGAATCCACTCCCAATGCGCGGGCGGCTTGTAGCCATCGGCTTTGGTACGGGCATGCACCACGATATGGGCGGCGCCGCCCTCGGCCAAGGCCGTGGCGCACACCAATGCACCGTCGGGGCTGTCGAAGCCCAGGCGCATCTTGGCAGTCACCGGGATATGCGCCGGCACCGCGCGGCGCACATGCTCGACAATCTGGTTAAGCAGCTCTGGTTCCTTGAGCAGCACGGCACCGCCGCGCGATTTATTGACGGTCTTGGCTGGACAGCCGAAGTTCAAGTCGATCACTTCAGAGCCCAGCTCACAGGCCAGCGCGGCGTTTTCCGCCAGGCAAACCGGATCGGAGCCGAGCAATTGCACACGCAATGGCACACCCGCAGCGGTGTGGGCACCGTGCAGCAGTTCAGGCGCGAGCTTATGGAAATAGGCTGGGGTGAGCAGGCGGTCGTTGACGCGGATGAATTCGGTCACGCACCAGTCAATCCCACCGACGCGGGTCAGCACGTCACGCAGGATGTTATCGACCAGCCCCTCCATGGGCGCCAAAGCAATTTGCATGGAAAACACTCAAGAAAAATCGTGGCGCAGTTTACTGGGTTTCCCGCTGCAACCGTTAACCCCCTGTCAGGGCAGGGCCATAGCCATCGAGAAACTCCGCCGGCATGCGCTTGGGCTTGCCGCTGGACAGCTCAATGCAGACGAATGTGGTGTGCGCCCGCAGCAAGGTGGCGCCATCCCGGGGGCGGACCAGTTGGAAACGGCGGGTCATCTTCAGACGCTGATCCCAATCGACGATCCAAGTGGCCAACTGCAACTCATCGCCTTCGTACCCGGCCGCCAGGTAGTCGATTTCATGACGCACCACCGCCATGGCACGATCCAATCGACGGTACTCGGCAAGGTCCAACCCCAAGCGCTGCGAATGGCGCCAGGCGCAGCGTTCGAGCCAGGCGACATACACTGCGTTGTTGGCGTGCCCCAGACCGTCAATGTCTTCAGGGGCGACCTGCAGGTCGATGATAAACGGCGTTGCCAAATCCCAGCCCATGCCTTGCTCCCGGTCGATTGATGTCGGCGGGCAGCAGTGTATCAGGCGCTTTGCCGCTCCTGTAAACGAGCGCCAGCCAGCAGCGTCAGAACACCGTCGACTACCCGTGGATCGGCCAACACCTTCTGATGACCGCCCTGCTCCAGTTGCAGCAGGCGGCTGTCGAACCAGGCGTCGTGGATGGCCTTGGCGGCCTTGACGGGCACAAACGTATCGTCCTCGGCGTGCACGATAAGACCGGGAATAGCCATATGGTAGTGAGCGACATCCAAATGCTTGAGCGGCATGCCAAACGTCTGCTCGACCTCTTGGATGAACGCCATGCGCGCCCGCTCCGGCAGGCCCACCATGCGGGTAAAGCCGCGCAGTACATCCAGGAATCGCGAGGGTGCAGCAATGCTGACCAAAGCCCGGGTGCGCAATCCCAATTGCACGGCGAGCATGGCACTCGCTCCGCCCATGGAATGGCCGATAACCGCATGCAGCGGTGGCAACTCGGCGGCCGCTTCCAGCATGGCTCGGGCAAAGAGCACCACATGGGCTTCACGTCCCGGTGAGTGGCCATGGGCTGGGCCGTCGAGGGCGATCACGGAGTAACCGTTGTTGATCAGCGCACTGATCAGACTGGCGAACTGGGTCGGTCGCCCCTCCCAGCCATGCATCAGCAGCACGGCGGGCCCTTCTCCCCAACGCAGGGCCGACAAGCCGAAACGCAAGGTGATGCGTTGCGCCTGCGCCAGCAGCGGCAACTCCCATTCACGCGGCGGCAACTCGCGCGGGGTCATAAACACACGCCGCATTTTGTTCGCCACCGTGTGCGGCGCCACGCGCCCCAACGTACCGTTGACACCTCGCACCCAGGTTAACGCACCCATAACCCGCTCCTTTTCAGCGCACCGCCGACTTGGCCGCGCGCATCACCCGATCCGACAATTCACCCGGCCCGAGCGCACGCGCCAGGGTCAGTCCACCGACCATCAACGCCATGTCCGCCAGGGCCTTGTCGATGTCTTCCGGGCACGTCGCCAACTGTGCCGCCATCAATTCAACATGCTCGCTGAGTACCTGGCGGAACGCCTCTGGCAAGCGCCCCATCTCCCCGACCGTGGCGGGTAGCGGGCAGGCCTGAGAGGTTGAGTCGCGGTGTTTGCGCGACAGATAAAACGCCGCCGCCAGGGCGCGGCGCTCTTCGCCGGTGATCTGCTCGTCCAGGTCATTGATGGAGGCCCGGCGCTGAGCCAGCAACTGACTGAATGCCTCCAGCATCAGCGCGTCCTTGCTTTCAAAGTGTGCGTAGAAGCCACCCACGGTCAGCCCCGCAGCCCCCATGACTTCACCGACGCTAGGCTCAGCCGGGCCACGCTGAATCAACGCAGCGCTGGCAGCCTGCAGAATGCGTTCGCGGGTTTGCGCTTTTTTGTCGCTCATCGTTGCCTCCGTGGTTCATGGGTTGAATATTATTACCATAATAATATTCCGCAAGCGACGGGTATGACCACTGGTCAGAACGACAAGAAGAAAGGCAAGGGGGAATGGGCCAAACGCCAGACAAACAAAAGGGCCATTCAATAATTGAATGACCCTTAAAAATCCCGCAGAGCGGGTAATCGTGGCGTCCCCTAGGGGACTCGAACCCCTGTTACCGCCGTGAAAGGGCGGTGTCCTAGGCCACTAGACGAAGGGGACACAAACCTTCTATACAACTGATCAGGCTGAGACTGATCGATCCAAGGACGGTGTGGCCGGAACCTTGAACCTGTAAATTGGTGGAGCTAAACGGGATCGAACCGTTGACCTCTTGCATGCCATGCAAGCGCTCTCCCAGCTGAGCTATAGCCCCGGATTTTTCGCCTCGCGGCGCAGCAGACCTTGCGAGCTGCTTGTTGAAACTGGCGTCCCCTAGGGGACTCGAACCCCTGTTACCGCCGTGAAAGGGCGGTGTCCTAGGCCACTAGACGAAGGGGACAAAACCTTCTGTACAACGGATCAGAGCTGAGTTCTGATCGATTCAAGGACGGTGTGGCCAGACCTTGAACCTGCAAATTGGTGGAGCTAAACGGGATCGAACCGTTGACCTCTTGCATGCCATGCAAGCGCTCTCCCAGCTGAGCTATAGCCCCTCATCGGTGAGGACGGGGCGAATCTTAATGGCGGTTTGGAAACGTGTCAAATTTATTTTCAACAATTTCCAAAATTTTTTGCCGGGATAACAATCACTTACCGACGAAACCCCGGAAAACCGGGGTTTCGTCGTTACAACCGAGTGCTTAAGCGATAGTGCCCAGCAGCTTTTCCCACTCTTTGTTTTCTTTCTTCGATACACCACCCAGCAAATCAAGCGCTTGGCGCAGACGGAAACGCGTCAGGTCAGGGCCGAGAATTTCCATCGCATCAAGCACCGACACCGAACTGGCCTGCCCGGTGATCGCCGCGAACATCAGCGGCATGGCATCGCGCAGTTTCAACTCCAGGGACTCGACCACCGCCTGAATCGTCGCGGTGATGGCGTCCTTCTCCCACTGACGCAGGCTTTCCAGTTTCCACAGGATCAACTGCATCAACTGGCGAACCTGATCACCCGAGAGCTTCTTGGATTCAAACAGCTTCGGATCCGGGTTCACGCCCCCCGCAAAGAAGAAACTGGCCAATGGCGCGACCTGGCTGAAGGTCTCCACCCTGCCCTGCACCAGCGGCGCGATCTTCATCATGTATTCAGGGTTCAACGCCCACTGCTGCACACGGCTGGCGAATTCTTCCACAGGCAAGTCGCGCAGCCATTGACCGTTGAGCCACGACAGCTTCTCGATATCGAAGATCGGCCCACCCAGCGACACACGGGACAAGTCGAAGTTGTCGACCATCTCCTGCAGCGAGAACTTCTCGCGCTCGTCCGGCATCGACCAGCCCATGCGGCCCAGGTAATTGAGCATCGCTTCGGGCATAAAGCCCATGCGCTCGTAGAAGGTCACTGAGGTCGGGTTCTTGCGCTTGGACAGCTTGCTCTTGTCCGGGTTACGCAACAGCGGCATGTAGCACAGTTGCGGCTGCTCCCAGCCGAAGTACTCGTAGAGCAGGATCAGCTTCGGCGCCGACGGCAGCCATTCTTCGCCGCGCAATACATGGGTGATGCCCATCAGGTGGTCGTCGACCACGTTGGCCAGGAAGTACGTGGGCAGGCCGTCGGTCTTCATCAGCACCTGCATGTCCATGCGGTCCCACGGGATCTCGACGTCACCGCGCAGCATGTCCGGCACCACACACACGCCTTCGCTCGGCACCTTCATGCGGATCACATGGGGTTCGCCGGCAGCCAGGCGGCGTGCCACTTCTTCTTTGGATAGCAACAGCGCGCGACCGTCGTAGCGCGGGGTTTCGCCCCGGGCCTGTTGTTCGGCGCGCATCTGGTCGAGTTCTTCGGCGGTGCAGAAGCATGGGAACGCATGCCCCATGTCGACCAGTTGCTGGGTGTACTGCTTGTAGATGTCGCTGCGCTCGCTCTGGCGATACGGGCCGTGGGGGCCGCCCACGTCCGGGCCTTCGGCCCAGGTAATGCCCAACCAGCGCAGCGCATCGAAAATCTGCTGCTCCGACTCGCGGGTGGAGCGCAGTTGATCGGTGTCTTCGATCCGCAGAATGAATTCACCGCCGTGCTGCTTGGCGAAGCAGTAGTTGAACAAGGCGATGTAAGCGGTGCCGACGTGGGGATCCCCAGTGGGCGATGGCGCGATGCGCGTGCGGACGGTGGTCATGGCAGGTCTCGAATGGGCGATATAACTGAAAATTGAAACAAGGGGCGAATGGTAACAGCCCAGGGGGTTTTCTGGAAAACCGCGGCGCGGCTATCGGGGGCAAGCCCCCTCCCACACTTGGATCTGTGAACACATTTCAACTGTGGGAGGGGGCTTGCCCCCGATAAGGCCAGTCAAGTCAGCGCAGATCAAACCGCCAGCAATCGCTCACGCAACTTGCCAATCTCGTCACGCGTCTGCGCCGCCGCTTCAAACTCCAGATCGCGCGCCAACTGGTACATCTTCTCTTCCAACTGCCGAATCCGCTTGGTGATTTCACTGGGCGAGCGCAGTTCGTTTTCGTACTTGGCACTCTCCTCCGCGGCCTTGGCCATGCCCTTGCGCTTCTTGCTGCGCGAGCCGGGCACGGTGGCGCCTTCCATGATGTCGGCAACGTCCTTGAACACACCTTTGGGCGTGATGCCATGTTCCAGGTTGAAGGCAATTTGCTTGTCGCGACGACGCTCGGTCTCGCCGATCGCCCGCTCCATGGAACCGGTGATGCGGTCCGCGTACAAAATCGCACGACCATTGAGGTTACGCGCCGCGCGGCCGATGGTCTGGATCAGCGAACGCTCGGAGCGCAGGAAGCCTTCTTTATCTGCATCCAGGATCGCCACCAACGACACTTCCGGCATGTCCAGGCCCTCGCGCAGCAGGTTGATGCCCACCAGCACATCAAAGGTGCCCAGGCGCAGATCGCGGATGATCTCCACGCGCTCCACGGTGTCGATGTCCGAGTGCAGGTAGCGCACGCGCACGCCGTGGTCGGCCAGGTAGTCGGTCAAGTCTTCAGACATGCGCTTGGTCAGGGTGGTAACCAGCACCCGCTCTTCCAGGGCCACGCGCTTGTTGATTTCCGACAGCAGGTCGTCGACCTGGGTCAGCGCCGGGCGGATTTCGATTTCCGGGTCCACCAGGCCGGTGGGACGCACCAACTGCTCGATCACCCGCCCGGCATGCTCAGCTTCGTAGTTGCCAGGCGTTGCCGAGACAAAAATCGTCTGCGGGCTGATGGCCTCCCACTCGTCAAAGCGCATCGGCCGGTTATCCAGCGCCGATGGCAGGCGGAAACCGTATTCCACCAGGGTTTCCTTGCGCGAACGGTCGCCCTTATACATCGCGCCCACCTGCGGCACGCTGACGTGGGATTCATCGATCACCAGCAGCGCATCCGGCGGCAGGTAATCGTAGAGCGTCGGCGGCGGCGCGCCGGACTCGCGGCCCGAGAGGTAGCGCGAGTAGTTTTCGATGCCGTTGCAGTAACCCAGCTCCAGAATCATCTCCAGGTCGAAGCGGGTGCGCTGCTCCAGGCGCTGGGCTTCCACCAGCTTATTGTTAGCGCGCAGGTATTCCAGGCGTTCGGCCAATTCGACTTTGATGCCCTCAATCGCGCCCATCAGGGTTTCGCGGGGCGTCACGTAGTGGCTTTTCGGATAGAAGGTGAAGCGCGGCAGTTTGCGGATTACCTCGCCGGTCAACGGATCGAACGCCGAGAGGCTCTCGACTTCATCGTCGAACAGCTCGATGCGAATCGCTTCCAGGTCCGATTCGGCCGGGTAAATATCAATCACATCGCCGCGCACGCGGAAGGTGGCCCGGGCGAAGTCCATGTCGTTGCGGGTGTATTGCAGGCTCGCCAAACGACGCAGCAACTCGCGCTGATCGAGTTTGTCGCCGCGATCAACGTGCAGCACCATCTTCAGATAGGTTTCCGGGCTGCCCAAGCCGTAGATGCACGACACCGTGGTAACGATGATTGCGTCCTTGCGCTCCAGCAGCGCCTTGGTCGCGGACAGGCGCATCTGCTCGATATGGTCGTTGATCGAGGCGTCTTTCTCGATAAAGGTATCGGAGGACGGCACGTAGGCTTCGGGCTGGTAGTAGTCGTAGTAGGAAACGAAGTACTCCACCGCGTTGTTCGGAAAAAACGCCTTGAACTCGCCATACAACTGCGCGGCCAGGGTTTTATTCGGCGCCAGCACCAGGGTCGGGCGGTTCACCTGGGCGATGACGTTGGCGATGCTGAAAGTCTTGCCTGAACCGGTCACCCCGAGCAGCGTCTGGTGGGCCAGGCCGGCTTCAATGCCTTCGACCATCTGGCGAATGGCCTCGGGCTGATCGCCGGCGGGTTCGAAGCGGGTGACTAGTTGGAAATCCGACATAACGTACCTCTTGAAGTCACCCCAGACTGTAAAGCGGTCGGGGAAGAAATAGACCACCACCCGCGAAAATACAGAGCGGGCCGTAGGAAATAATCATGATAGCCATACAAGTGGAGGCAAATGTGACGGCTTTCAAGGCAATTGTCTGACCTTGGGTTTTCGATCAAGGTTGCAATATGACTAACGGTCGGTAAATAAACCGAAAAACTTGGCCGAAAAGCCGTTTCGGTGGTCGCCCTCGGCGGTGATGGCCTCTATACTAGCTCCCCGTTTGTGCACCGCTCTAGTGCATTCGGCTGGAGCGCGACACGTCCCTCCTACCCCCCATAGAGCTGCCGCAAAAATGAGCCTGTTCTCCGCTGTCGAAATGGCACCACGCGATCCAATCCTGGGCCTCAACGAAGCATTCAACGCCGACACCCGAACCACCAAGGTCAACCTTGGCGTAGGCGTTTACTGCAACGAGGAGGGGAAGATTCCACTCTTGCGTGCCGTTGCCGAAGCGGAAGCCATTCGCGTGGCGCAACATGCCGCTCGCGGGTACTTGCCGATCGATGGTATCGCCGCCTACGACAAGGCCGTGCAGACCCTGCTGTTCGGTCAAGCATCGCCATTGCTCAGCGCTGAGCGGGTGGTCACCGTGCAAGCCGTTGGCGGCACCGGCGCGCTGAAGATCGGCGCAGACTTCCTCAAGCAGCTGCTGCCTGACGCCGTGGTGGCCATCAGCGACCCGAGCTGGGAAAACCACCGCGCGCTGTTCGAAACCGCCGGTTTCCCGGTGCAGAACTATCGCTACTACGATGCCGCCACCCACGACGTAAACCGTGCCGGCCTGTTCGAAGACCTCAACGCCCTGCCGCCGCAGTCCATCGTGGTGCTGCACGCCTGCTGTCACAACCCGACCGGCGTCGACCTGAGCCCGGCCGACTGGCAAAAAGTCTTGGACGTGGTCAAGGCCAAAAACCTCGTGCCGTTCCTCGACATGGCCTATCAAGGCTTTGGCGATGGCATCGACGAAGACGCCGCCGCCGTGCGCCTGTTCGCCGAGTCGGGCCTGACCTTCTTTGTGTCCAGCTCGTTCTCCAAGTCGTTCTCGCTGTATGGCGAGCGCGTAGGCGCGCTGTCGATCGTCAGCGAATCCAAGGAAGAAAGCGCGCGCATCCTGTCCCAGGTCAAGCGTGTGATCCGCACCAACTACTCCAACCCACCGACCCACGGCGCGGCCATCGTCGCGGCGGTACTCAACAACCCGGAGCTGCGTGCTCAGTGGGAAGCCGAACTGGCCGAAATGCGCCTGCGCATCCGTGGCATGCGTGAGCAGATGGTCGCAGAACTGGCCAAGGCTGCACCGGGCCACGACTTCAGCTTTGTCGGCCGCCAGCGCGGGATGTTCTCCTACTCCGGCCTGACCGTTGAGCAAGTCACTCGCCTGCGCACCGAGTTCGGTATTTATGCGTTGGATACCGGGCGGATCTGCGTGGCAGCGTTGAACCAGGCCAACATCGATGCGGTCACAAAGGCAATCGTTCAGGTCCTGTAAACCTGCTGGTTGCATAAGGAGGGGAAGCCGATGGCTTCCCCTTTTTCGTATCCAGCCCCTAGACTGAACCCCACCGCCCCTTTGCTGTGAGAGCCCTATGCGAAACGATGACTTGGACCTGCGCGCCGACCCCGACGACATGGACCCCTTCCCCCCGCGTGCCACCCACCACCCCAAGCGAGAAAAAAGCCTGGTGCTGCAAGTGGCGCTCGGTGTGTTCCTCGGTGGTTTGGCACTGTGGCTGGTGCAACTGGGGGCAACGGCGATCATGGCGAAATTGGCCATGGGCACCTTCCAGTTCGGCGGCTGATGAAGACCAACATGTGGGAGAGGGCAAATCCACTCCCCTATCGATAACTCAGGCGGCAACCAGGCCGCCCTCCTCCAGCAGCTTCACAAAGCTGTTCAAACTCTGCGACACCGTGCCACGCCGCCAGATCAGCCAGGTATTCAATAAGCGGAAGGTATCGGCCAGTGGCCAAACACTCACCGCCGCTGACCCCGGCATGCTTTCCAGCATGCTGCGCGGCATCAACGCCAGCCCGGCACCGGCGCTGACGCACGCCAACATACCGTGGTACGACTCGATTTCGAAGATTTTGCCCGGCACCGCGCCATCCTGGGAAAACCAGCGCTCAAAGTGATGCCGGTAAGAGCAATTGGAGCGGAACGTATAGATGTTCTCGCCATTGACGTCTTGCCCTCGGGTGATCGGCGCGTGGTGCAGCGGCGCGATCACCACCATCTCTTCCTCGAACACCGCCACACCTTCCAGGGTCGAGTGCAACACCGGCCCGTCGACAAACGCGGCCGTCAGGCGCCCCGACAGCACACCTTCGATCATGGTGCCCGATGGCCCGGTGCTCAGGTCCAACTCGACCTTGGCGTGCTTCTGGTTATAGGCCGCCAGCAAGGCCGGGATGCGCACCGCCGCCGTGCTTTCCAGCGAGCCCAGGGCGAACGCGCCCTGGGGCTCCTCTCCCGCCACCGTGGCGCGGGCCTCTTGCACCAGATCGAGAATGCGCCGCGCATAGCCGAGGAAATTCCACCCAGCTGGCGACAAGCGCAAACGGCTCTTCTCGCGAATAAACAACTCGACGCCCAGGTCCTGCTCCAACTGCTTGATGCGCGTGGTCAGGTTCGACGGCACCCGATGGATCAGCTGTGCCGCGGCACTGATGCTGCCCTGCTCGGCCACGGCCTTGAAGATTTCCAACTGCACCAGATCCAAGTCATTCTCCAATCGTGAACGTATCGCTCAATATTATTCAGTTCTCAGAAAAGAGCCAGCCCCGTACGCTGAACCCATTCCTCCCATTCAGCAGGACGGCGCCATGAACGCAATCACTTCCCAGACCCACGCCCTCTCAATCAACCCGGCCAGCGGCGAAACCGTCGGCAGCTACCCTTACGAAACCGCACCGCAACTGGACGCGGCGCTTGATCGCGCTACCCAGGCGTTCCGCACCTGGCGTCGCCAGCCGGTCGGCCAGCGTGCCGAGCTGCTGCTGGCCCTGGCCGCCGCTCTACGCGAGCAGGCCGAAGCCATGGCGCAGATGATCACCCTGGAAATGGGCAAACCCATTGCCCAGGCCCGTGCCGAAATCGAAAAATGCGCCCACCTCAGCGAGTGGTACGCCGCCCACGGCCCGGCCATGCTCGCCCCGGAACCGACCTTGGTGGACAACGGCACGGCCCACATCGAGTACCGCCCGCTGGGGCCGATCCTCGCCGTGATGCCGTGGAACTTCCCGGTCTGGCAGGTGCTGCGCGGTGCCGTCCCCACTTTGCTCGCTGGCAATACCTACGTGCTCAAGCACGCGCCGAATGTGATGGGCTGCGCGTACCTGATCAAAGCAGCGTTCCAGCAAGCCGGTTTCCCTGATGGCCTGTTCGAAGTGCTCAACGTGACCCAGGATGGCGTGTCCAACGCCATCGCTGACCCACGCATCGCCGCCGTCACCCTCACCGGCAGTGTGCGGGCCGGCATCGCCATCGGCTCACAGGCCGGCGCCGCGCTGAAAAAATGTGTGCTGGAACTGGGCGGCTCCGACCCATTTATCGTGCTCAACGACGCCGACCTCGACGCCGCCGTGCAGGCCGCCGTCATCGGCCGCTTCCAGAACAGCGGCCAGGTCTGCGCCGCCGCCAAGCGCCTGATCATTGAGGAAGGGGTGGCACAAGCCTTCACCGCGAAGTTTGTCGAAGCCACTCGCGCCCTGGTCATGGGCGACCCGACCGCCGACAGCACTTACGTCGGCCCGATGGCGCGCTTCGACCTGCGCGACGAACTGCATGGGCAAGTCCAGGCGACCCTGAACGAAGGCGCGACCCTGCTGCTGGGCGGCGACAAAGTCGAGGGGGCCGGCAACTATTATCAGCCGACGGTCCTGGCGGATGTCACCGACCAGATGACCTCCTTCAAACAAGAACTGTTTGGCCCGGTAGCCTCGATCATCACTGCCCGCGATGCCGACCACGCCGTGGCCCTGGCCAATGACAGCGAGTTCGGCCTCACCGCCAGCATTTTCACCGAGGATCCGGCCAAGGCGCGCCAGATCGCCGACCAACTGGAGACTGGCGGTATCTTCGTCAATGCGTTCAGCGTTTCCGATCCGCGCGTCGCTTTTGGCGGTGTGAAAAAGAGCGGGTTCGGCCGCGAGTTGTCGCACTTTGGCGTACGAGAGTTCTGCAATGCGCAGACGGTGTGGCTGGATCGCAAGTAGCCCCATTGAACAAATGGCGTTAGCATCCTGTCCACTCGGCTTAACAGCATGTTTTTAGGGTCAGGATCGCACTGTGGAAAAGCTAAATCGCCTTCAAAGCGGAATCGAAGGGCTGGATGCTCTGCTCAAGGGAGGGCTGGTGTCTGGGGCGTCCTATATCATCCAGGGGCGCCCCGGCTCCGGTAAAACCATCCTCGCCAACCAGCTGGGGTTTCATCACGCGCGCAACGGCGGCCGCGTCTTGGTCGCTACGTTGCTGGCGGAATCCCACGACCGCCTTTTCCAGTTTCTGTCCACCCTGAGCTTTTTCGATGCCTCCCGCGTCGGCGCCGAAATCCAATTCGTCAGCGCCTTCGACACCCTGGAAAACGAAGGTCTCGACGAGGTGGTGAAGTTGCTTCGGCGCGAAATCAGTCGGCAGAAGGCTACCGTCATGGTGGTGGACGGCCTGCTCAATGCGCGCTCCAAAGCTGACTCACCCATCGACACGAAAAAATTCATCTCCGAACTGCAAGGCCATGCCGCCTTCGCCGGTTGCACCGTGCTGTTTCTAACCAGCTCGCGATTGGACGACGGCAGCCCAGAACACACCATGGTCGACGGCGTGATCGAAATGGGCGAAGAACTGTTCGGCACCCGCTCGGTCCGCCGTATCCAATTGCGCAAGACCCGCGGCAGCGGCGCGCTCACCGGCCTGCACGAATGCGAAATCACCAACGACGGCCTGGTGGTGTACCCGCGCCTGGAAAGCCTCTATGGCCGCCCTTCCGCACCGGACAGCGCCGACCTGACGCGCATCCCCAGCGGCATCACTTCATTGGACGCGATTCTCGGCGGCGGCCTGCACAGCTCCAGCGTGACCCTGGTGATGGGCCCGTCGGGCATCGGCAAAACCACCCTGGGCCTCAAGTTTTTATCCGAGTCCACGGTGGACGCGCCGGGTCTGCACTTCGGCTTTTACGAAAGCCCGCAGCGCCTGCAACTCAAGGGCCTGTCCCTCGGCATCGACTTGCAACAGATGCAAGACAGCGGCGCCCTGAGCATCGCCTGGCAGCCCACCACCGAAGGTTTGCTCGACGGTCTGGGCGCGCGTCTGCTGGGCCTGGTGGAAGAAAAAGGCATCAAGCGTCTGTTTATCGACAGCCTCAGCGGCATGACCCGCGTGTCCACCAACCCGGCGCGCATCACCGATTTCTACAGCGCGCTGATGAACGAACTGCGCGCCCGTGGCGTCACGGTATTCGCGACCTGGGAAATGCACGATCTGTTCGGTTCCGAGGTCAGTTCACCGGCATCCGAGCTGTCGAGCATTGCCGACAACTTGATGTTGATGCGTTTCTTCGAGATTCAGTCTGAACTTAGAAGGACGCTTTCCATTCTTAAGGTCAGAGACAGCTTCTATGACCCCTCGCTTCTGGAAGTGGTCATCCGCGACCAAGCCGTTGATCTAAGAAAGGTTTCAAGAAATGCCCCCTCAGTGGTGTCCAATTCAGCGCTGCCTGGTTCAGCTTTTTAAGTCTTTGTGTGGGTTGGACTGACATGACCACCATCCTGGTCGTCGATGACGAATATCTGATCGCCGACATCCTTGGCTTCGCGCTGGAGGATGAGGGGTTCATGGTCGTCACAGCGAGCAACGGACGCAAGGCACTGGACGTGCTGGAGCGCGAACGCCCGTCGCTGATCATCACCGACTTCATGATGCCGGTGATGGACGGTCAACAGCTCGCCGAAGCGGTGCGCGCCCTGCCGAGCGTCAATCACCTGCCGATCATCCTGATGAGCGGCGCGCAGGCGCACATCGGTATGGAGCGCTCGGACTTGTTTGACGCCGTGCTGGCCAAACCCTTCAAGATCGATCTGATCGTCGCCGAAGTGAGAAGGCTGCTGGCGGCGACGTGACAAGCGCCGCCTGGACAAGGGCGATAGCGACCAGGCTGAAATTGTCATGAGCCTATGCTGCACTGGTGTGCATTCAAGGACCGAGAGGAACACCCCATGCCAGCCCGCAATCCCCCTATCGATTTGTCCCATCGCCCGCGCCTGGCCGATCTGCGCCCACTGATCGCGCCAAGCGCGAGTCTGCTGGAAGCCCGGGCAGCAACCCCACGGGTGACCGCCGCCAAGGATCTGCAGGACCGCCAAGGTTACGCCACGGATTTTCTCAGCCGCTTCGTCGTGCCTTGGCCCACTACAGACGAGGCGTTGCAGGATGATGTGGAACCACTGCGCCTGGACTACACGCACTTTTCGATAACGATGTCGCGCTCGCGGCGACTGGCGCTCTACGTGGGCGTCAATATCGACGGCGCCAAGCACGTAGACATTACCCGCAGCAACGACACCTGGGCCTACGACGGTCGCCTGCCGATCAGCGCGCAGGTGGGCGAAGCGCTCTACACCAACAATGGCCTGGACCGCGGCCACCTGGTACGGCGCCAAGACCCCAACTGGGGCGAGCAGGCCGCCACCGCCAATGTCGATACCTTCCATTTCACCAACTGTTCGCCGCAAATGAGCGGGTTCAACCAGAAGACCTGGCTGGAGCTGGAAGACTACATCCTGGACAACACCCAACGCTGGCAAGCCCGCGCCACCGTGTTCAGCGGCCCGGTGTTCGCCGATGACGACCGCGTGTACCGTGGCGTGAAAATCCCCAAGGCATTCTGGAAAGTGGTGGCTTACCTGGGCGATGACGGCAAGCCCTCGGCCAGTGCCTACATGATCGACCAAAGCCGCGAGCTGGGGCAGCTTGACCTGATCTTCGGCCCGCTCAGGACCTACCGGCGCAGCTTGCTTCAAATTGAACAACTGACCGGCATCCGCTTCGCCAACCTGGCTGACTACGACGGCTTCAGCAACGAAGAGCGCGCTACGGGCACGCGGATTGAGGCACTCATCCGGGGCCCGCAAGACATTCGTCTATGACCGGGCGTTCTTCGGGCTATATCGCCTCGCCCTGATCGACTACCATACCGCGCCGGTTCCCGAACGGGACTAATAGGGAATCCGAAGCGCGGTACGCCGCGCCAATCGGAACTGCCCCCGCAACTGTAGGTGCCGAGCCTGCTCCCCACTGCCACTGGACGCGTCCGGGAAGGCTGGAGCGAGGCGACGACGCATCAGTCAGGAGACCTGCCGGCCCAGCAACATCACTAACCGGCGGGGTGTCCGGGAAGGACTTCCTTGCCCGGCCCTTGGCGGCGGTGTTCAAGGGCGTGTTTCCATGACCGTAGCTCCCCAGTCGCACGTACGGTCCACACGGAGAACGCCCCATGCTGCCACGCGCTACCGCCCTGCTCGCCAGTTTCGGCCTGGCCACCCTGGCTCACGCCGCGCCCACTCATTACCCGCTGACGGTGCAGAACTGCGGCAGCACGCTGACCTTTGCCCAGGCCCCCGCGCGCAGCGTGACCATCGGCCAGACCGCCACCGAGATGCTTTACACCCTCGGTGTCGGCGACAAAGTGGTCGGCACCTCGCTGTGGTTCAACCCGGTGTTGCCGCAGTTCAAGGCGCAGAACGACACCATCGAGCGCCTGGCCAATAACGAACCGAGCTTCGAAGCCGTGATCGCCAAGCGCCCGCAACTGGTGGCCGCCGAGCTGGAATGGGTGGTCGGCCCCCAAGGCGTGGTGGGCACACGCGAGCAGTTTCATGAGCTGAACATCCCCACTTACCTGCTGCCCTCCGATTGCGAAGGCAAGGACAACCTGGTGGGCGCCGACGGCACGCGGCTGGAGCCGTTTCGCATCGACACCATCTACAAAAGCATCAGCCAACTGGCAGCCATTTTCGACGTCCAGGATCGCGGCCAACAGCTGAACGACAGCCTCAAGGCGCGCCTGGCCAAGGCCGTCGCCACGGCGCAGGGCAAGGGACTCAAGCAGGCCAGTGCGCTGGTGTGGTTCTCCAGCTCCGAGATGGCCAGCGACCCGTACGTGGCCGGCCATAAAGGCGTGCCCGAGTTCATGCTGGAGACCCTCGGCCTGCGCAACGTGGTGCAGTCCGACGAAGAGTGGCCGGCCGTCGGCTGGGAAACCATCGCCAAGGCCAACCCGACCTTTCTGGTAATCGCCCGCATGGACCGCCGCCGCTACCCCGCCGACGACCACGAAAAGAAACTCGCTTTCCTGCGCAGCGACCCAGTCACGCGCAACATGGACGCGGTCAAACATAACCGCATCATCATCCTCGACGCCCTGGCCTTGCAGGCCAGCGTGCGCACCTTCGATGGCCTGGAACAACTGGCCAGCGCCATCGACGGCTACGACCTGCCGCAATGACCGCCAGTCTGCTACGCACCCTCCTCGCCCTGGCGCTGCTGCTCGCTGCCGTACTCGCCGGGGTGGCCATCGGCGAAACCGCCATCGAACCCCAGGTGGTGTTGCAGGTGCTCGCCAACAAACTGTGGCACGCGGGTTATGTGCTCGACCCCATCGACGAGGGCGTGGTGTGGAACTACCGCCTGACTCGCGCCCTGGTCGCCGCCGCCTGCGGTGCCGGGCTGGCCACTTGCGGGGTGATCCTGCAATCGCTGCTGCGCAATCCGCTGGCCGATCCGTATTTGCTGGGCATCAGCGCCGGCGCGTCGACCGGCGCGGTGCTGGTGGCGCTGATGGGCGTGGGCGGCGGGCTGGTGTCGCTGTCGGCGGGCGCATTCGTCGGCGCGATGGCGGCGTTTGCCCTGGTGATCCTGCTCGCGCGGGCCAGCGGTTCGTCCAGCGGCACCGGCCAGATCATCCTGGCGGGCATTGCCGGCTCGCAGTTGTTCAACGCCCTCACCGCCTACCTGATCACCAAGTCGGCCAGCTCCGAACAGGCGCGCGGCATTCTGTTCTGGCTGCTGGGCAACCTCAGCGGCGTGCGCTGGCCATCGGTGTGGCTGGCGGTGCCGGTGGCGCTGTTGGGGTTGGCGGTATGCCTGTGGCACCGTCGCGCGCTGGATGCGTTTACCTTCGGCAGCGACTCGGCGGCATCCCTGGGCATCCCAGTGCGGCGAGTGCAGATCGTGCTGGTGGGCTGCGCGGCGCTGGTCACGGCGGTGATGGTGTCGATTGTGGGCTCCATCGGTTTTGTCGGCCTGGTGATCCCCCACGCCGTACGCCTGTTGCTGGGCACCGGGCACTCGCGCCTGCTGCCGGCCAGTGCGTTGGGCGGCGCGCTGTTTCTGATCGCCGCCGATGTGCTGTCGCGCACTTTGATCAAGGGCCAGGTGATTCCAGTCGGCGTGGTCACGGCGCTGGTGGGCGCGCCGGTGTTTGCGCTGATCCTGATCGGCCGGAGAAACGCGCGATGACGGTGTTGAGCTGCACCAACCTGGGCTTCAAAGTGCGCGACGCCGAGCTACTGCGCGGGATCGATCTGCAGGTGGCCCAGGGGGAAACCCTGGGCATCGTCGGCCCGAACGGCTCGGGCAAATCCACCTTGCTCAAGCTGCTCGCCGGCCTGCGCCCGCCGGCCAGCGGCGAAGTGCGCTTGGGCGAGCAGCGCCTGCACGACCTGTCGCGCCGCGCCATCGCCCAGCAACTGGCGGTGGTGGAACAACAGGCCGACACCGACGACGCCATCCGCGTGTTCGACGCCGTGGCCCTGGGGCGCACGCCCTGGCTGTCGGCGCTGAGTCCATGGTGCGCCGAGGACGACGCCATCGTGCGCCAGGCCCTCGTCGACGTGGACGCTACACACCTGAGCCAGCGCGCCTGGCGCAGCCTTTCCGGCGGTGAACGCCAACGCGTACACATCGCCCGCGCCCTGGCGCAACGGCCCCGGATCCTGCTGCTGGACGAACCGACCAATCACCTGGACATCCAGCACCAACTGGCGATCCTTAAAGGCGTGCAAGCGCTACCGGTGACCACCCTGATCGCCCTGCATGACCTCAACCAGGCCCTGACCTGCGACCGCCTCGCCGTGCTGGATCGCGGGCGCCTGGTAGCACTGGGCAAACCGCTGGAGGTGCTCACCCCGCAACGCCTGCAAGACACCTTCGGCGTGCAGGCGCACTACCTGACCGACCCGTTCGATGGGGCGCAGATACTGCGGTTACGGCCCAACTGATCAAACAGCCAGGGCGTGGGGCGGATTCTGGGGATTGCTCTATATGGTTGGTGGATAGGCTTGTTGTGGTGAGCGGGCTTGCCCTAATGCCAGTCAGTTAAGGCGAGATGGGCAATGACTAAAAAATCGGAGCCAATATGCGAATCTAAACGGCCTACTCAGTATTAACTGGAAGAACCGGCTCAAAATGTGGGAGGGGGCTTGCCCCCGATTGCGCTGGTGAGTCAGCCCATCTGCCACTGACCCACCGCAATCGGGGGCAAGCCCCCTCCCACCTTCCTCGAAAAGAGTCGTAATGACCTTCGTCCTGCAGACCCGCGCCGAGTTGTTCCCGTCCCTCAGCACCGCCGGTCTACCCGCCGATCTAGCGCAGATACTGCGGTTGCGGCCCAACTGATCAAACAGCCAGGGCGCGGGGCGGATTCAGCCTGCGTAGACGAGTAATTTTCCAGTTCTCTATTTCAGCTCAACCAGTCAAGGGCACACTGTGAAACTTGATAAAAGCACCACGATGCTGCCGGCACTCACACTTACACCAACAACGATAACCGCCGCCGACATCCCCGACGTACTGACCTTCGTCCTGCAGGCCCGCGCCGAGTTGTTCCCGTCCCTCAGCGCCGCCGGTCTACCCGCCGATCTAGCGAGTTTCGAAGCAACGTACCTTCAGGGTGGAGGTCAATTCATGATCGTGCGTAACGCCGGTGCGATCGTTGCCGCTATCGGCTATCTCCACTACGACGGGCGTTTTCCCCAGTTGAACTACCAAGGCCTGAACACCGTGGAAGTGGTGCGCCTGTACGTGCTGCCGGCGTTCCGTGGTTTTGGCCTGGCAAGCAGGCTGTATCGGGCGCTAGAGGCACAGGCCCGAGCCGATGAAGTGCAGATGATGTACCTGCACACTCACCCGTTTCTACCGGGGGCGATTGATTTCTGGAGACGTCAGGGCTTTGAAGTGGTGGATATCGAGTCAGACCCGGTCTGGCAGACCACTCATATGCAACGGCAGTTGTGAGTCCACTCAGGTGAGCGGGCTTGCCCTGATGCCAGTCAGTTAAGGCGAGATGGGCAATAACTAAAAAATCAGAGCCAGTATGCGAATCTAAACGGCCTACCCAGTATTAACTGGAACAACCGGTTCAAAAGGTGGGAGGGGCGGTGCGACGATTCGACTTGCCCCCGATTGCGGTGGGTCAGTGACAGATGGGCTGACTCACCAGCGCTATCGGGGGCAAGTCGAATCGTCGCACCGCCCCTCCCACCTTTGATAGTCATCGCTGCCTGGATCATACGGCGTACTGCCGCGCAGTTTGCGGCCTGCGAATCCGTCCTCAGCCTGGCGCAGAAAATCACTCACTGAGTCCTTAACTGCCCGGCGTTAGGGCAAGCCCGCTCACCACAAAAAAACCGCTCATCACAGCGCATCGACTCACCACGAAAAGAGTCGTCAGGCCCACTGTCGATGTGATGCGCTGTGTTAGCGCGAAGACTGTTCACCAGTGAGGCAACCGCTGATCCACTGTCGGCTATACGCCAATACCGCATCCGCCATGGCCACCGGAAAGTGGATAAACCCGTGGGCCGATTCCGGCAGCAAGTGCGCCTCTACCTGGGGCCAGCGCTCGGCGAGCAACCGCGTGTCGTCCAGCAGCGGGTCCAGCTCGCCGACA
The DNA here is from genome assembly GCF_013285305.1 of Pseudomonas rhodesiae. NCBI lineage: Bacteria > Pseudomonadati > Pseudomonadota > Gammaproteobacteria > Pseudomonadales > Pseudomonadaceae > Pseudomonas > Pseudomonas rhodesiae. The sequence continues at coordinate 4,055,443 of NZ_CP054205.1, forward strand.
AACATCAAGGCCGGCGGCATCCCCTCCACCTCACCAAACAGCGGCGATAACGGGGGCTGCCGACGCTGCTCGTCACTCAGTCCCGGGGTCAGCAAGCGCAGCGCGTCGACCATGCCCGGCCCGTCCAGCAGCAACGTATCAGGGCCTGCCGCCCGCACGCTGGGGCTGCCGGTGAGGTCGTAGACGCCGTAATACAGCACCGCGCCGCTGATCCGTTGGAGCAGCGCCGGCCATTGTTTCAGCGCGAGCAATGTCGCGGTCGCCAGGTGCCCACCGGCCGATTCGCCGACGACGATCACCGGCAACCCGGCAAACTCCGGTTCACCGAGCAGCCAGCGCGCGGCGGCCAGGCAGTCCTGCATCAGGCCCTGGACCGGCGTGTCGACCGCCAAACGATAGTCCACCGACACCACTATCACGTCGCAGGCGCGCACCATGCCCAGGTTGAGGTCGTCGTCCATTTGCGCGTTGCCGATCACCCAGCCGCCGCCGTGGATATCCAGCACCACGCCCTTGGGTGGGCCATTGGGACGCAGGATGCGCACCGGCACCTGAATGCCGTCCTGGCGAATCAAGCGGGTTTCAGCGGCTGGGCCTTTCTTGATTTTCTGGCTGATGCGCAACAACGTCTGCAACACGCGCGGCGTGACGCGATTGCGGATCTTGAAGCGCGGCATCCACCCAAGCTTCTGGTTGAAGCGGCGCATCTGGGCCAGTTCGGTCGCACTGGCGGGCCATGGCTGCAGGGCCATCAGCGGTTATTACGCAAGATCGAAAAATTCAACGCCGCCGCCACACACAGCCACGCCAGGTACGGGAACAGCATCAAACCGGTGAGCAGGTCCAGGCGCACGGCCAGCACCACCATCGCAGCGACGGTAAGCCACAGCAGCACGATAATCACCATGCCCGCCAACAGTCGGTGGGCGCCGAAAAACACCGGGGTCCACAAGGTATTCAAGGCAATCTGCGCCGCCCACAGCGCCAATACCATCTGGCTGCCGGGGATCAGGCTCAAGCGGTAACCAGCCCAGGCCAGCAGTAAATAGATGATCGTCCACGCCACCGGGAACAACCAATTGGGCGGTGTAAAGCTCGGTTTGACCAGGGAGTCGTACCACGCGCCAGGCTTGAAAATGATGCCGGTACTGGCGGCGGCGGCGCAGGCGAGCAGGAAGATAAAGAAGGTCATCGTCGGTCCTTGGCTGAAGTCAGCGGGGCGAGTGGAAAGAAAACCAAGCGGTCTGCATGTTTCAAATGACTCAAGCAAGCGCGCATAAATTCAATGCAGGTCTGAAATTCGCGTCGGATCCCTCGCTTTCAGCCGTCATTAAAATTGGTTACCGTGCCTTCACTCCACCCGCCCGCGAGACCAATCTTGACCGACCCCATCAGCGCTCGACACAGCAGCCCCTGGGCGGTGTTCCTGATTTTCCTGCGCCTGGGGCTCACCTCGTTTGGCGGCCCAATTGCGCACCTGGGGTATTTTCGCCATGAGTTCGTGACCCGGCGGCGCTGGCTGAGCGAGCGCAGCTACGCGGAACTGGTCGCCTTATGCCAGTTTTTGCCCGGCCCGGCCAGTAGCCAGGTCGGCATCGCCCTGGGCCTGACCCGCGCCGGTTACGGCGGCGCAGCGGCGGCGTGGGCCGGGTTCACATTGCCGTCGGCATTGCTGCTGATCCTGTTTGCCCTGGGCTTGGCCCACTACGGTACGGCCGTGCCCGCCGGTGTGCTGCATGGCCTCAAGGTGGTCGCGGTGGCAGTGGTCGCCCAAGCCGTGTGGGGCATGGCGCGCAGCCTGTGCCGGGGCGTAGCGCGGGTGCTGCTGATGCTGCTCGCGGCCGCGGCGGTGCTGTGGCAACCCTCGGCCTGGGCGCAGGTGGGCGTGATTGCCGCCGCTGGATTGGCCGGCCTGGTGCTATTCAAACCTGCACTGGCCGCTGCGCCCGACGCACTGCCCATCCCCCTCAGCCGACGCGCCGGGGCCCTGTGGTTGCTGCTGTTTGCCGTACTGCTGGTGGGCCTGCCGGCGCTGGCGCAGGGGCTGCCCCATCACAGCCTGGCGCTGGTGGACGCCTTCTACCGCAGCGGCGCCTTGGTGTTCGGCGGCGGCCATGTGGTGCTGCCGTTGTTGCAAGCTGAAGTGGTGGCGCCGCAATGGCTGAGTAACGACGTATTCCTCGCCGGCTACGGTGCCGCACAAGCCGTGCCCGGCCCACTCTTCACCTTTGCCGCCTTCCTCGGCGCCTCGATGCATGCGCCCCCCAACGGCTGGATGGGCGGCGTGGTGTGTCTGCTGGCAATCTTCGCGCCGTCGTTTTTACTGATCTTCGGCGCGCTGCCCTTCTGGCAGAGCCTGCGCCACAGCCCCCGCACCCAGGCCGCGTTGGCGGGGGTCAACGCGGCGGTGGTCGGCCTGTTGCTGGCGGCGCTGTACCACCCGGTGTGGACCAGCGCGATCTTCAACCTGTACGACTTCGCCCTGGCGTTACTCGCACTCGTCGCCCTGATGGCCTGGAAGCTGCCGCCGTGGCTGGTGGTGGCAGGTTGCGCCGTGCTGGGTGGCCTACTCGGCTGAACCGGGCGCGACGATCCTGAGCCAGGGCCAGCGCGCCTGATAACTGAGGGCCTTCTGCGCAAACAACTCGGGTTCTGTGTGCAACGGGTTGATGCGCAGCACGCCCTCGGCCACATCCTGCAACCCGTAAGGCGCATACAACTTGCCCGTCGCCACCTCCAAAGCGATGCAGGTGCCGGCCACCAAGTAACGATCCACGCCGTCGCGGGCCGAGTGCAACTGGGGGTAAGGCCGACCGAAACGCTGGCCATACCACAAGTGAACCCGCGCCTGATTCCTGACCTCGACATTTACCCCCAAGTCCTTGAACACCCCCTGCGCCGCCCGAATCACCCTGTCCTCAGCCTCGTAGGACAGGTCCGGGTCGAAGTAAAAAACGTCATAGTCCTTTACGCCCTGATCGGCCGGTCGATTCGCCTGATGATTCCACACCGCCTGGAACAGGCAGCCCGCCGTAAGCATGCACTGCGCCACACCCAGGTCGGGTAGGCGTGCAGTAATTTCGGCATTGAGGGGGTTGGCCATGGCCAGGGAGATAAACGTGTCGACGGTCAATGTCATGGGCGCTCCTGCGGACGGCACTGCTTATTCGGGCGAAGACGGCCACAATAATGCACCGTCGTAAATGGCGGAAACATTTACTCAATGTGACAGTCTCAGTGCCGACACGCCCTCAATCGTCAAGGATAAAACGATGCGACTCACTGCCATGGCCCTCGCCACCGCCAGCGCCCTGCTGCTCACCGCCTGCAGCGACAGCCCGTCCGACACGGACATTCAAACGGCGCTGCAAACCCGACTGCAAGGCCCTGCCTGCATCAGCGCACCAATGTTCAAGAGTTTCCCGGTGACCTTGAGCGAGAGTTTCAGCGCCGGCGTTTCCAGCGGCAACGCACCGGCGTTCGACGCCCTGGTCGACGCCGGCCTTCTGGCCAAAAGCGACAAAACCTACAGCCTCACCGAATCCGGTCGTACGGCCTACACCGAAAAAGCGCCGGGCTTCTGTTATTCCCAAGGCTACGAAATTGCCAAGATCAAGGATGTCAGCCCCAACCCTGACCCGATGGGCGCGGCTGTGGACAAATCCTGGGTGGTCACCCTAGACATCCGCCAGATGCCCGTGGCCGCCTGGGCCAAAACCCCGGCCCTGGCAAAACTCACGCGCCACCCGGAAAACCTTTCCGAAGCGCCCAAGACCTACCACGTGACGGTCGGCCGCGTGAAAGGTGAGCAGGGCCTACAGCTGATCGACCCACGGTTTTTTATCATGCGTGGGGTCAGTGTCAGCCAGGGGTTCTGACCGTAGAGCTTGGAGGTGTTGGCGGATATCGTCTGAAGGCTAAATCCGAATAGCCAGCGACGCCTTGCTCCCTTGCCTACGCCTGCGTCAGAATCCGCCGGCTTGTGCGCTGGGGTGGCCGTCTCTAAGGTTGCCCGGTCGCTGAATTTCTCAGGGACCGGGTTTAGTAGCCTGAGTTGGGTATCGAAAAGTGCATGAGTTACATCATTCAGACATTGCGTCTGAACTTGATGGTGGCTGTGCGTAGGGCGCCTCCGGGCGCGCCGGCTTTAGATATCCACCGGTCTACTAACCTGCGTACAGCTGCCACCCATCGTTTAGTAGCGACAAGGTGACGGCATCATTCGGGATATCTTGTATGTACAAAGTCGCGCCAGATTCACCCCATCTTTTTAGCGTCACCCCCGACGCCAGCACCGAAAGCCTCATCACCAACAGCTACGAAACCTTCACCAGCGTCAGCACGCTGCTGCTCGACCTGTCCGAAGACCTCAGCGGCAAACAACGCGACATCGCCCTGGCCATCCACCAACTGAGCGAACTCGGCGTACTGCTCACCGCCCGCCTCCTCGACCGCCAAGCGCCCTGCTCGGCTTAACCTTTCAACTCATCCGCCCGATGGCCCGCCGCGTCGTCGTAAGCCACATACAACGACTCGGCGACCTGGCTCTTGATCGTTTTGCTGGCTTCCAGCCCAAGCACAAACCCTTCGGCTTTACCCCCGGCGCGGTTGAGTTCTTCATCGGTGGCGGCGCCGGTAATGGCGTCAAGAAGCTTAGCGGCCTGCGGGCCGACGCCTTTGGGGAGGGAAATGTGCTCGATGGACATTGCGGTACCTATTAAGGAAAAGATCGGTAGCGCGTGGAACCACTGCCGGCGGCGCATGGTAAACGGGTTGGCCGAGTGATGGGTTGTTTTCGGCCGATTCTATGGAAAAAGCTACCCTTTCAACTCTGCCCGATGATTGATCGCTGCGACTGCATCCAACACACCGCTAAGCGAAATCTCAGAGCGATAGCAGGGCCAGAGGGCCATCTATGGAAATAATGAGATGGCCCCATTTGGCGCCCCCTTAGCATCGATGCGCTAAAGCTTGGCACATAGCCGTCGATACTCTGGAAGAGGACGACACATCATGGAGCGATAAATGAACCTTTCCGTTAGCGCAGCCTACTTGGCGCCAGCCAGCACCCAGCTCGCACCTTCCGACCAAAAGCTCGTGGCTCAGCCCCTGACTGATCACGCGAAACAGACGTTGGCAAACACCGCCCCGGCAGCGATCTATCATCCCAGTGAATCAGCAAGCACAACGGTTGAACCGGTGGACATTGTCGATACCTGGGTCGGTCGCCAGCAATCGTCGGAATATCCTCGACTCGCTGAAATTTCCAACGGGGCGTTTCACACGTTGAAGGCCTCTTTCAAGGCATTCGTGTCCACGTTGTCGGGTATCGCGCCGGACCTGGCGAGCAAAGAGTATGGTTTCACCGTCGAGGCTGACGGCCGCCTGACAGTGCAGGATACGGCCAGCCAGCTCAGCGGCGAAGAGAGCAAGCGTCTCACAGAGTTGCTCAATCAATCCCTTTCTATGAAAACCGCAGCGGTGGCTTACCGCAACGCCATTATCGATACGGTGGACGCCGACTCGGTTTGGTCGGGCATGGGTTATTACAGCCTGACCAACGAAAACTTCGCCAAAACCATTGATCTGGCGCCTCTTCTGAGGGATTACGACCCGTCGGATTTAACGGCGATGAAGGACCGTTCTTTTGTCCTGCAACTGTCCTACAAAGGCGAGCGGGCCACACAGGAGACGGAAAACGCCATGTTTGAGCGACGCGCAACACAGCGTTTCAGCGCGCAAGCTTGATCCGCTTTGCGTGATGAGAGATGAAGGCTACCCGCTGGCTCTTGGACAAACCCAAAGTTTCGGCCATGACCGGCCCGCCCAATTGCTCAGCGGCAGCGCGATTACTGATAAGTGTCCGCCTCTTGCGCCGGATAAAACTCGCCCTCCTTGCCCATTTTTACCAGCCGTTCGCGCACCATCACCTCAACACGGGCCACCGCAGCCTGATCGTCAGGATCGACCAGTTGCAAGCACAGGCGCCGAACATTCTGATCGTGGGTGCCCTCACTGAGCATCTCGTGGGTGAACACTTGCTCACCACGCCATAGACACAGCTGCGTATGCGTGTCGCCAAGCCATATCTCGTTGACCGATCTGAGGTCAGTGGTCGCCAGTTGGTCCACGGTGATTGTCTTATCCATTGCGCCATACCTTACCGATGAATAGGTACAGGTAGACTGAAAGGCACAGCGGGTCGTTCCACGCGTCCACAGGTCGACCGGACCTATGGTGTTGAACTGCGGCCTGGTTCAGGGTTGAACAGGCAGCAATTGCAGGGGGCGAGGAAGAAGAGTCCAAGGTGAACCACCACTGTCTTGATATGTTTACTCACAAAGGACCGTATGCAGATATAGCTCTTTGTGACGGGCAGAAATCGGCCAAAAGCAGTCGGATGTCGCAAGCGATTTAGCTCTGCTGTGAGGATCAAGACACATTAGGGCGTCCGAACTCCTCTTAAGTGGCTTCCCACCACCGGCCTACACAAAGAACTCCTTTCGGCAGGCCATTGTTTAAAAAGCGCTTACAATAAGAAGATGGCAGTATTCACCTAGCAGAGCTGCCCCCTCTGCTAGGTGAGTCTATGGCATTTCCCTTGTAATAATATTTTGGCTGGGATTGCCTTCTACTTTGATATCCGCACAAAAGACGCAATAGGAGGAGCGATGCCAGCTGAGATACTGACTTTTTGTGAGACGGTCGTGTTTGTTTTTTCAAACTATCCCCATTTGAGTTTTATATATGGAAAATTTGGTGTGTCATAGTCCCAAGCGCTATCATTAAAAACCCAGTCATCGTCTAGGCTAACTTTGCTAGCATGCTTGTAAATTTTAAGTTGCGATAGCAATACGAACCACTCGCTCTTGCAGGGCACTACAGAGCGGAACCATTGATGGTGCAAAGTTGAGAGGTTTTGTTCGATTTTTTCAATTTTAAGTTTTAGCTCGGCCTCGGTTATACATTCGACTGCATATCCGACGCAGGCATAATCAATTGAGGACCGATTTAATTCATGTAGAGATGTATGTTCGTTGCTCGTGCCAAACCGCCAATTGATCCACTTCTCATGTAGTCCTTGCCAGAGAAAAAGACGAACGTTCTCGGGAGCAATTTTATGAAATTCTTTAAGGAGGGCTGACACCGCTTGCCTCTCTACGCAAGTACGCAAACCTCCATCAGAAATGATATTTAGATGTTTAATAAACGCTGGCTGTATTGATGTGCTGCCATTCGCGAGAACCCTTGCTATAGTTGAATGAAGGTGTGCAGATCTTCGTGGGGAACTAACCAGCATAGCTAATGCTGAGGACCACTCACGTGGAGTTTGACTTAACTTCTGAAGGAAGGCGGTAGCGTCATATTGCTCAGATGATAATTCTTGCGCTTCTGGTGAGAGAACCTTTAGTAAAGTTGTGAATTGAATTAAAGGGTTTTTTGTGTCGGTTCCGATTTTCAAGCTTTGGTTCAGAGTTAGAAGTTCCTGCTGCTGTAAAGCTATGATAACTTGGTGTTGACTTGATATGGCTTCCTCTAGTGTGTCTGGGGAATATGTGCTCAAAATATCAGTAACTTGCATCTGGAAGATAGTAGGTTGTGGAAATCTCAAGCTCCTAAGCGCGGCATCCATAGCGACCCAGTCCTTGGAACGCTCCGCATCTCTTAATTGAGGCCATTCGAGCGAAGCTGTTTCATAATTCGGGATCGCCAGCCCAGCTAGTAGCTTTGAAAGAGATCGCAGTAGCGCATCGCTAATTATTATTTCGCTCGGTAAGCCCTTCCAAAATGACTCTTCTTTTTGACAAAACTGCGCAATCAATAATAAAGATGTCAAAGTTGACTCGTTAGGATCTTCTTTATGAGTCCACTCTTTCAGTGTTCGTTTAAACCACGCGAACATGGCTGTCCATTTTTGAAATTGCTCGGGTGTAGGTTCTATTTGATCTAGGATATAGTTAAAGATCGAGTTAAAGTCCTCGGCAAACTCGTGTGTTAGTTCTTCTAGAGTATCGTGATCATAGAAAAGAGCATTAAGAGATTTTTTTCCTAGTAGATTGATGGCATTTAATAGTGTTACTGGAGGTGCCTCGTTGCAGGTCATCGGGCAAACGGTTATGGCGTTCAAAATTTTGTTATCGCTCCTTAAATTTTGCATATGAGTTGCTCCTCCTTGTTTAAGGTATGCCAAAGCTCAAGAAACGCATCCATGATGAGCTGCCCATCATCTACACGCTGTAATATATGATGCTGTTTTCCCAAACTATTAACAGATGTTCCTAAAGACCAGGCAAGCGCGCCATGATTTTTATTTGGAAAAATAAGGAACCTGTCATGAAATCGCCATCCACTGGAATTAACGCGTGCTCTGAACTCAAATCGAAGCCCTCTTTTGTTGCAATTTGCGCTTTGTAATATCAGTTTTTGGCTTTGAACAAAAGTTTCGGGACTTGGTGTGGTGCAAGAGCATACTGGTGGTTCTTTTCCCGCTGAAATAGCTCGGAGATCTACGTATGAAAACGTTGAATGAAACAAAGTATCTAACACATCATTCATGTCTAAGAACGGATCCCAGAGCCATGCTGCTTCTTTTCCATGAGTATTAATGAGCCAGCGAACATCCGATAAAGCTCGATCTCTCTCTGCGGTTTCTTGTCCAGGTAACGGCTTATATTGAACGAAACGACGCTGGTCTTTTAGTCTGCGGATTTCTTCGGTATACATCCGCTTTGATGCCCACTCCTCATTAGGGTTCGGCTTATTCCCAATACGGCTGGTCTGAAGTGTTATTAACGAAACTTCTTTTGTAATGATATCATCGCCCGTGCGGCGTATAAATGTTCTTGGTTCACTCTCTATTAGGTGGATACCTAAGTCGATGTTATTTATGAAATTCATCGCTCCAGTGCTACTAATCAAAACTTCGTTCTCATCATCCCATAAGTATGCTGAGTAATCACCAGGGCCATCTGGTGTTGATATGGTTGTTGAAGTGGATTTTATTTCTAAGGAGCGGAAAACCGCGTCGATCTTATCGTATTTTCGATATAAAACAAGGCGTAAAGGGCGAGGCGTTATCCCTTCTAGCCACTCTACATCTACGTTAAACTCAGATCGGTCGGCGGGTCCGCTAAATGAAGAGGCAACGGCTGTTACAGGTAGTTGAATAATAATGTTTCCTAAGCGGTCCGAGATTTTCGCAAGGTTGATTGGTAGCGCCGCTTTTAGCTCCTCAGACAGCTCTTGAAGGCTTTGAGGTGCTTCAAAAAATTCGAATAGCGAATTTTTTTCTGAGTCGGCCCATTCAAAAAAGTAAGAGCCGTTCCAATAGTTGTTTTTAAGTATGTTGTTTATTATTATTTCTTGAGCTGAATCCGATGGTGCGAACTCAGGTGGCTTTGCCGTTAAATTTCCAGTTCTCAACTCTTTGCTAGAGCCTTTCCAAACTCCACTTGCATCTAATGTTACAAGTGCCTCAATCAGGGTCTCTGCACTTTTTGTATAACGTTTTACGCCAAATGACCAGTGCTTCAAAGTTTTAATTTTTAGAAGGCTATTTGTAAGATAAGATTCGCCATCATCTGCCAAAGATAATTTTTGTTCCGCCACGATTATTGTGATCAGATTGACTGGTGTTTCGCCTTTGATGAATCCGAATATTTCTGTTACTTCGAAACTGTTATGTAGGCCAAGAACTCCAGGCGCTATGAGTTTTTGTAATGATTTTAACGAATCATTGAAGTTCCACTTGTCTTTAGACATTTTTTAGTCCCTTAATGCGAGGAAAAAGATAGCCATCTTAGAAAGATAAACATTTAATTGATGATGTCAATATGGCATTGGTCGACGTTTCACATCGAGGGCTTCGAGCTGCAAGGGTTCGAAGCGGACGATTACCTTCCCACCCACCGTACATGGGGTGACTTCAATTGAGGTGAATTCAGGCAATCAGTAATCAACAAGGCAGTCTCGACGATGGGGTCTTTGAAATAATTCGTGGGCATTACCGGAATCACTTTGCGTGACCAGCTGAAACCGACCCTAAGCAGACGGTACCCACTTAGTGTCAGCTAAGATGAAAATTTGCCGCTCAGAAGAACTGCCAAGCTCTCCGAAGATAAGCTCCACTTTAGTTGTTGGCTGTTGTAGAAAATCCAGGTTTTGGATATGCGGAAGGATGACGGCCAATAGCTGTTTTGCATCCAAACCTCGAAATATAGCCTCACAGTCGCCGCCATCGATTGCCATGTCATCGCTATCGAATTGACCTACGCCACTCCGAGCAAGCTGTGGCTTGAGTTCTTCAATAACGTTGCACCACGGGACAATGTCCTCGATGGAATGAGTGAAATGAAGGATCAGATGTTGCATCGGTTATTCCTGAAGTTCTGATGGTGATAGGAGCGCTGGCTATTTTCTTTCCTTTAACGTTTCGCCGGCGGAAACTCCTATTTCGAGGATTTTCATCCTTCATAGCGAGGCTTGCTTAAGCCTAGCTTGATTCCTCAATCACGGGCTGCTGCTTTCGAACTGAAGACGCCCATGCGACTCACATCATGCAGCTAAGCAACGGCTGACTCCGGCAGCTAATGGCCGAACGCTGCCTTTCCCAACCGCCATATATTGGTCAAACGCCCCCCACAACACCAACCTCCCTTTTGTTGACACACACCCCCATTAACGCAAAATCCCCCACCCACCACTCAACGTGCTCAACCCAAAAGGAGCCTCAATGCAGCGCGTGATGATCGTCGGTCAACCCGGTTCCGGCAAAAGTACGTTAGCGCGCAAGCTTGGCCAGCGTACGGGCTTGCCGGTGATTCATATCGATACCATCCACTGGCAACCCGGTTGGGTAGAACGCAGCGGGGACGAGAAGACGCGCTTGTGTCATGAAGTCGAGGCGCGTGAGTGCTGGATATTCGAAGGGGGTCATTCAGCGACTTGGGACAATCGGGTCGCGCGCGCAGATCTATTGATATGGATTGATCGTTCGGCGGCGCTTCGATTCTGGCGCGTCGTGCTCAGGACGTTCTTGGGACGCGGACATTCTCGCCCTGATCTGCCGGAGAACTGCCCCGAGCAGTGGGGGAATTTGCCGGCTTTCTTTGGGTTTATGTGGCGCACGCGAAAATCAGCAAGGGCCAAGATGCAACAACTGGCCGCGAATGCGCCCTCTGCTTGCCGGGTGGTTTGTTTGCGGTCTAATCGCGAGACCCAGGTTTTTCTTGCCAGCATTGAACAATCGGCTGGCCTGGCTCAGCGAGATTGCTAGGCACGACGATTACCCCAATCGCACCTTGAGCAAACCCGGCTAGGCACGCGCGCCCCGCTATAGTCGACTCTATCGCCGACCGCCCTTCCAGGAGTTTCTCCCAGTGTCCGAGACGCCGACTCAACTCGCCTATACCAAGCGCTTCAACGCCGTTCTCGCCTACATCCAGGCCAACCTCGAAGGCGACCTGTCGGTGAATACGTTGAGCCGGGTGGCGAATTTTTCGGCGTTTCACTTCCATCGACAGTTCACCGCGTTCGTCGGCGTGCCGGTGTCGCGTTATGTGCACCTGATGCGCCTGCGTCGTGCGGCCCATAGCCTGGCAAACGCTGCCGATTATTCGGTGCTGGAGGCCGCGCTCAGTGCCGGTTTCGATAGCCCGGAGGCATTTAGCCGGGCGTTCCGGCGGGCGTTCGGTATGGCGCCGAGTGCGTTCAGGAAGGCGCCGAACTGGCAGACCTGGAATGCGGTGTTCGCTATCCCTCACTTTTCCAGGACGATCATCATGCAATTACGCATCGTAGAATTTCCCCAAACCCAGGTGGCCGCGCTTGAGCATTGCGGGCCCGCCGGGCTGGTCAATCAGACGACCAGTCGATTTATCGAATGGCGCAAGCAGAGCGGCCAGTCGCCGGTGGCGTCGAGCCGCACGTTTGGCATTCCCTATAACAACCCCGATACCACTGCGCCCGAGGCGTTTCGCTTTGCTATCTGTGGCGAGATTGACGAGGCGGTGGCACCGAATGGGTTTGGCGTGCATGCGCGCATCATTCCTGCCGGGCGCTGCGTGGTGGTGCGGCATGTGGGCTCGCCGGATCATATCGGCGAAACCATCTATCCGATTTACCGCGATTGGCTGCCTGCCAGCGGCGAGGAGCTTCGCGACCACCCGCTGTTCTTCCATTACCTGAGCGTCTACCCCGAGACGCCGCAGGATCAATGGCAGACCGATGTGTATGTGCCGCTGCGCTAGCGGACCGATCAAGCCCGCTGGGTTTCCTGGCGCAACGCATCGAGGTGACGTTGCGCATGGGCGGCCTGGCAATAGGCGTTGAGGATCTCTGCGATCTGGTCGCAGTCCAGGGTGCGGCCGTCCTGCATCAGGCCGGCGGACTGGATGCGGATCTGCGGCTGGGGCTTTTTAAGGGCCAGGGCCTGGTTGCCGAACAGCTGTCGCGCGGAGCGATGGACAGGCAGGGGCGCATCGGCACGCAAAATCAGTTTCTGCACCGTCAGCCAGCCTTCCTCACTGATGGAAACATCGACAATGTCCACCAGATCCACCGGCGCGCTCAGGGTGTCCACAAACAACTGGCGGCGGGTCAGGCGCATAAAGGCGTGTTGCCCGGCGTTGCGGTGCTGCCAGGTGAGCAGCACGAACACCACGGCCATCACTGCGGCACACACGCCAAGGCCGGTGGAGCCCCGGTGCAGCGCGAACCCCAGCAGCGCCAGGGAAATCAGTAAAAACAGCGGGCCGCGCACCTTGTACCGGCGCGAGTTGGTGAACTCGGTCTGCTCGGGTACGCGCTGGATAACCTGCTCAAGTTCGGCAACCGCACGCTCGCGTTGAGCGTCGCGGGAGTCGGCATATTCCTGGCTGAGTGCGCCGGCGAGATCCGCCAGCGGATCGGTGGGTTGGGTCATGGTCATTCTCCTTGGACGGTTGATATCGGCGGTGATACAGGCTGTGGGGCAGCCGACGACGCCGTACGGGTGAGCTGGCTGAACCAGTGTCGGTCGTGTTCGGTGGGCACACGGGTGGCCTCGGCCAGCAGGGCTTCATCCAGCGTGACGCCCAGTTGCTGAAGGCGTAATGCCGTCGGCGGGTGCGTATCGAAAGGGTGGGCAATGGCGTGATCCAGTGCTGCCTCGTTCAGGCGCAGCGGCGTATGACGCAGATGGTCGGCCAGGGCCTGGATCAGATTGGGGTGACGCTCGCTGAGCAGCGTATTGATTTCAGCGTCCAGCGCGATCACCCGTAACAACGCCTGGCAGAACAACCGCTCGCCACCGATGTTGCCGCCCACCCGATCCGCGACTAGTTCTTGAGCGCGGCCCCAGTGATGCACCGCCAGTTGAAAGTGGTGCAGGAAACGCTGCGTCATCCAGATCGCCGGACGCTCGATCCAGGCCGGGTCGGCATCTTCAGCGCGGATAAACGCACAGTGCAGGCACATCAGGCTGAAATGCGCGCCGATTTCGCTGCCGCGCTCGGTGTCGCGACTGCTGAAATGGCCCAGCTCATGACCGATGATGGATGCCGTCTCGGCCTGGCTCAGGGTCGAGAGGTAGGTCAGCGGCAGGTAAAGGGTGCGCCCGCTGAGCGAGTCGCCGGCCGGTTGCAAGAGCACATCGACGCTGGTGACGAAAAACGATTGGTCGATGCCCACCACGATATGGTCGGGCACCGGCGCGCCGGTGGCGGTGGCCAGTTGTTCAATCCACGCCCACAAGGCCGGAGCCTTGTCGCGCCCGATGCTTTGCCCCAGAAACGCCGAGGACGGGCTATCCAGGGCATGCCATTGCTGGCGCAGACGCCCGATCAGCAAGCATCCGGCCCACAGCACGGCAACCACCGGCACCGCTACCAGCAGCATGAACCAGCCACCGGCCTTGAAGTGGCTCCAGCCCCAGCTCAGTTCATACAACAGGCTCAGGGCCAATGCGCCCACCAATAGCCCCGTGTACGCCGCCAGCCAATGCCCCAAGGCACGCCAGCAGAGAAACAGGCGGTGGTAGAGAAAATCCCTGGACTTCAGCGCGCGCCAGGCATCCAGCCGCAGCTTGAGCCACGTCGCAGGCCCGGCCACGAATGCGGCGAGGGCCAGCCAGTAGGCCAACCCAGCCAGCACCTGACGCACGCGCAGCCAGGCATAGTCACTGCCGACACTCTGTGCTTCGCGCAGCACGTCATCGACACGCCCGCTTTGCACACTGGCCCAGCCCATCAATACCAGCGGCAGCAGCAACATCGTCAGCGGCCATGACCACCGCGCGAATCGACCCATGGCTCAGTTGGCCTGCAAATAATCGGTCAAAAAGGCCTGTGCATTGCCTTGGCTGGACAGGAACTCGTCATAGCCGACGTTCAGCGTCTGCGACTCGCCGGGCAAGTACAGTTCGCCCCAACCTTGTTGCAGCACCAGCACCACGAACTTCTGACCGTCCACGGTGGTGGAATAGCGGGTGTCCTTGCTGGTCTTTTCCACGGCCATCTTCTGGATCTTCATGTTCCAGTCATGGTCCACGCCCTCTAGCTGCACCAGCGCCTGATTGTCACTGCGCGCACCGATACGCAGGGTCCAGACTTTCACGCCGCCTTCACCGGCATAGGCCAGCACTTTTTCCGCGACTTCCGGGCGATTGTCAGCATGGGCGAGCCCCGCGATCACGGCCAGAACCAAGCCCATCAGCGCTGCCCACTTGCGATACATCAACATTTGCGGCTTCCTCGACAGTTCAAAGCCGACCATTGAAATCAACGCTTGGCCGCCTGCCAAGCGGGCCGGCCGTGGCGCACAACAATAAGGCCGTGACTCACAACAACTGATCGGCCTGCCAGATGTCGATATCATGCAACGCTGCCCACCAGCTCTAACGGACGCTTTTGCCAATGGACCGCCGCAACCCCTACTTGGACACCCACTTCTGCTTCGATCACCCGGAGGCCCTGGACCAGGCGGGTGTATTCGATGACAGCGCACGGCAGGTCATGGGCAGCGCGATCGGCCATTACCGCGCGCAGACGGTGCGGCCACATGTGCAATATTTCGACTGCGATTTGCAGTTTCCCGAGCCGTTGCGCATCCACAAAGTGCTACCCGACAGCGTGTGCATCGTGCAGGTGCTGGGTGGGCAATGGCAGCATCGGGTGGACGGTCGGCTCAATCAATACACCCCCGGCGCGCCCCATGTGCTGGGCTTGAGCGAAAGCATGGAAGCCATGGACCAGATGCCTGCCGGCAGCCGTGCGCGCATGGCGGGGCTGCGCATCGGCGGCGACTATCTACGCGAACTGGCCGAAGAAGACCCGTCACTTCAACCGCTGGCCAGGCTGCTCGACGATGGCATGCACTTTTCGGAGTTGCATGGCTGTCGCGCCGTCGGGCGTTTGTTCGAGCGCCTTTATCACTCGCCCTACCAAGGGGCGTTGGAGCGGCTGAATCAGGAAAGCCTGAGCCTGGCCGTGCTGGTCGAGTTGGCGACGCATCTGGCGCCGCAGCCAGCCAAGCCCATGGCCCCGCTGCGCAGCCATTCGGACCTGGCACACGAGGCACGCTTCAAGCTCGACGCCAACCTGATGAACCCACCCGGTACGCTGGCGCTGGCACGGGAACTGGGCGTGGGCGAAACCACCCTGAGACGCGCCTTCAGCCGCGTGTACGGCCAGTCGATGCTCGATTACGTGCGCCAACAACGCCTGGAACTGGCGCGCACCCTACTGCGCCAGCGCAAATGGCACGTCGCGCAGATTGCCCACCGCCTGGGCTACGCCAACCCTGCCAACTTCAACCATGCCTATAAGGCGTATTTCGGTCATCCGCCGGGGGCTGAATCCTAGAGTGGGCACAAGGTGTTGTGGGACACGCAAATCGGCTACTGTCGTGGGCTTCCCTCTTTCGCCGGATGGCCAGCAATGGATCTGAAATTCAGTCACGTCGATATCTTGGTCGAGGACCTCGACGAGGCGTGCGCTTATTACGCCAACATTCTTAATGCGCGCATCTCCACGACCCAGGTCTGGGAACGCGGCGGCCTGCAGGTGCGCTATGCGGTAGCGCTGATGGGCCAAGAGCGTTTTATGCTGGTACAGCCGTTGGCCGGCAACCTGCGGGTGCTGTTGGACACTCACGGTGAGGGCATGATTTACCGGCATTGCTACACCACGCCGGACATCGAGGTGGCTTACACCGAACTGGTCGCCAAGGGTGTGCAGCCCGAGGACGAAAACGGCCAACCGTTGGCCCTGGAGGACCTGCAATCGCCGTCGGGTACGCGCATCATCTGGCTGCCCAAGCGTTTCGGGCACTTCTCCATCGAGATCCTTGAGGAGCAAGGGCTTGAGGCGTTTATGGTGGCGGCATTTGCCTGAACCTCAACGCGGGCCTTTGTTCTCCGACAGGCAGTTGCCGCCGTCGATCACCAGCAGTTCGCCGGTGATGTAGCTGGCCTCTGGCGACGCCAGAAACGCCACCGCTGCCGCGACCTCATCCGGCCTGCCGGCACGCCCCACGGGCACATACTGAGCGGCGGCGATTTCTTCGGCGGTGCTGGACTGCGTCGCGATCCACCCCGGCGCCACCGAATTCACGGTGATGCCAAAGGGCGCAACTTCCAGCGCCAGGCTCATGTTCATCCCTACCATGCCGGCTTTGGCCGCCGCATATGCCGCCTCGCCAGGGTTGCTGACTCGGGTGCCGGTGGTGGAGCTGACCTGTACGATGCGCCCGTAACGACGCTGCTGCATCCCCGGCAGGACCGCGCGGGTCAGCAAAAACGCCGTGGTCAGGTTGCGCGCGATTGACGCATTCCAAGCATCGAGGCTCATGCTGGCCACCTCAGCGAAAGCTTCGGCGTCGCCCTGCATCGCCATGCCCGCGTTGTTCACCAGCACATCGATTCGCCCCCAGCACGACTCAGCCCACGCCACCAATTGCGCGACCTGATCGGCTTGGGTGAGGTCCGCCGCACGCCCTTGTACCTCGTAACCCTCCTCGCTCAATTGCGCGACGCGCTCGTGGATGCGGGCACTGCTGCCGGTGATGATCAGCTTCGCCCCCGCCGCTCCCAGCCTCCGCGCAATCGCCAGGCCAATCCCCTGCTCACTGCCAGCGCCACTCACCAGCGCGACCTGACCCTTCCAGTCCTTCACCATTGCACAGCTCCTCGCGTTATCTGGACAGACTGCTCGCGCCCTCCATAGCGCCGGTCACTCCACCTCGTCCGACGGCGCGCCGTACGCCTCCCCAATCTCAACCCGGTCTGCCTTGAGCCAACCGGTGTAGTCCTCGCCATCCTTGGCAACGAAGTTCACTTGCACCCAAGTCTGGTCTTCCAGCATGGCGTAGACCGTCAGGCCGTCACCGGGGATAACGAACAGCTTCTTGTTGGCACAAGCCTCATCCGGCGCGGTATGAAAATGCGCGCGCCCGGTGCCGATAACCTTGCCCTGCACCGCAGGATGAAATTCAGGCGCCGTGCCGGAGATTGTTTCCGCCAGGGCGGAGCAGTCGACAGCGGCCTGAGACAGACCGCTGAACAAGCACAGGCATAACAGGCTGGAACGCAGAAGCATGGGGCGAATTCCGAAGGAGTTGATGGCGCAGGACAATAAAGCCAGAACCTATTGGATAATTCAGGGCCATGCCAGCGTTATCTCAGAAAACCCATCCCCCGGCGAAGTTAAATCACCGTCTGGGCTCGCCGGGCTTCTGCGCGCTCGGGATACATCAGGTCCTGAATTTATTGATACGTACGCTGAATGCCAGACATCGGCGCGTCGATTACCTCTTGTGGGGGTGCTTGAAGCAAACGGCTTCAGTGGCCTGGCAACTGCGTACGTTCCGCCTTGATGTTTGCGAAACATTTGCGCGTTATCGCTTTAGAGCGCTTCCCCGAGCAGCGCGCATTAATTGCAGTGATGATCACTATCGAACCACCGACCTGTTTAATCGCCAGACCGGCTTCCTATAATCGCCCCCACTTTCCTCCCCGCGTCCCCGTCGACTGACTTCAGTCGGCCCTCTCCCGGAACCCAACCTATGCCAAGCGCCAGCCAGGCCCCTCGTGGCCTTCCCGAACATAATCAGCAAAGCGTCAAACAACAGTGGTTGGCGATTCTGTCGGTCGCCGTGGGTGCCTTCGCCCTGGTTACCAGCGAATTTCTGCCGGTGGGGGTGCTCAATGACGTCGCCAGCGACTTAGGCATCAGCGCCGGCCACGCCGGGCTGATGGTGACGCTGCCCGGCATCATGGCCGCGCTGGCCGCGCCGTTGCTGTCGGTGAGTATCGGCGCGATGGACCGGCGTTATCTGCTGATCGGCCTGACGCTGATCATGATCATCGCCAACGCCGTCGTGGCCTATGCCAGCGACTTCAGCTTGTTGCTGTTCGGTCGTGTGTTACTGGGCATCAGCATCGGCGGCTTCTGGGCCACGGCCATCGCGCTGAGCGGACGCCTGGCGCCCAAAGGGGTCGGCGTGGCACAGGCGACTTCGATCATCATGGTCGGCGTGACCCTGGCCACCGTGCTCGGCGTGCCCGTCGGGACCTGGCTGAGCGGCCTGATGGGCTGGCGCATGACGTTTCTGGTCACCGCGTTGGTGGGCGTGCCGGTGCTGCTGGCGCAGATCTTCCTGCTGCCGCGACTCACCCCGGAGAAAGCCATTCGCATCAGTGATCTGCCTGCGTTGTTCATCAACCCACAGGCCCGGGTCGGCTTGATCGCTGTGCTGCTGATCGGCCTGGCGCACTTTGCCGCTTACACCTATGTGGCGCCGTTCTTCAAGCACAGTTCCGGCTTCGACGGGCCGACCATTGGCTCGCTGTTATTGCTGTATGGCGTGGCAGGCGTGATGGGCAATATCTTCGCCGGCTTCGCCGCCAACCGCAGCGTGCGCCACACCTTGTTGCTGGTGGCGCTGATGATCGGCACCAGCACCGCGCTATTCCCGTACTTCGCCACCGGCCTGACCGGCGCCGCCATGCTGATCGCCCTGTGGGGCTTCGCCTTCGGCGCCTTTCCGGCCTGCGCGAGTATCTGGATGTTCGTCGTCGCCCCCAAGGACGTGGAACGCGGCATGCCGCTGTTCGTCGCCTTGTTCCAGGTGATCATCGCCCTGGGCTCGTTCTTTGGTGGGCGCATCGTTGATCAGATGGGCAGCTCGGTGCTGCTCAGCATGGCTACGGGGCTGGTGGTGTTGGGCTTCGCCACGGTGCTGGTGTTGGGGCGCAGGGTCAGTAATGGATTGGTGGCGCAGGCTTGCTGAACCTACGGCGCTGCGCTTGAGGCCGGGGGCTGATGCGCCGTCATCGCGAGGGTCCCATTTGCTGGCGACGTCTCAAGGATGCGACCGAAAGCCAGCTTTCACAGGCTCAAGCATCCAAACTATGCTAGCGGTACATCACCCTCCCCCCACTGGTCCTACCCATGACCCTCTCCCCAGATTTCACCCCTTGGTCCTCCCTGCTCGGCGGTGCCCTTATTGGGTTATCGGCCGGGCTGTTCATTCTGTTTAACGGCCGCATCGCCGGTATCAGCGGGTTGTTGGGCAGCCTGCTGTCACGCCATGGCGAGGGCCGTGGCGAGAAAGCGCTGTTCTTGACCGGCCTGCTGGTCTCTCCATGGCTGTGGTCGCTGTTCAGTGAACTGCCGGCTTCGTCGTTTCCGGTCGGCGATTTTGGGTTGGTGGCGGCAGGGTTGATGGTAGGGATCGGCACGCGCTATGGCGCCGGTTGTACCAGCGGGCACGGGGTCTGCGGGCTTTCGCGGTTGTCGCCACGGTCGATGGTGGCAGTGGGGTGTTTTATGGGCAGCGGCTTTGTCGGGGTCTATGTGATCCGCCATTGGCTGGGGGTTTGAACATGCGTCGACTAACGGCGTTAGTGGCTGGCCTGATCTTCGGCATGGGGCTGTACCTGAGCGGCATGACCAATCCCGCCAAAGTCATGGGGTTTCTGGATCTCGCAGGCGAATGGGACCCTTCGCTGGCATGGGTGATGGGCGGTGCGCTGATGGTCAGCGGCGTACTGTTCTACTTCGCCCGACGGCGCAACGTATCGTTGCTGGGCGCGCCGATGCAGATGCCCACGCAGAGCCGCATCGACAAACGCCTGGTGCTGGGCAGCCTACTGTTCGGCATGGGCTGGGCGATTGCCGGCTTGTGCCCCGGGCCGGCGATAGCGCTGGTGCTGACGGGGCAGTGGCAGGTGCTAGTGTTCGTACTCGCCATGCTGGTGGGCATGGGAATATTCGAAGGGCTTGAATCGCGCCGGCGGCGTTGACTCGCCCGCCGCGCTTCAATCCTTGGCCTGTGACAACGGCCTGGCCACGCTTTCCAATGCTTGCCGTTCCGCCGCCACGCCCCAGATCGCCTGCACCAGCGCCGCGCCGCACATCAATGCGGCGCCGATCAGATAGCCGATCAACAGGCTGCCACGCTGCTGTGTCTGGATCAGTTGCCCGAACAGGGTCGGCCCGATAATCCCGCCCAGCCCGGTACCGAAGGCATAAAACACCGCGATGGCCAACGCGCGAATTTCCAGGGGAAAGGTTTCGGCAACGGTCAGGTAGGCCGAGCTGGCCGCAGCCGAGGCGAAGAAGAAGATCACCATCCACGCTATGGCTTGCTGGGTCACATCGAACCAGCCTTGCGCAAAGGCGTAACCGCTCAGGGCCAGCAACACGCCAGACACCGCATAGGTGAGGCTGATCATCACGCGCCGGCCAATCACGTCGAATAGCCGCCCCAACAGCAGCGGCCCACAGAAATTGCCCAGGGCCAACGGCAGCACATACCAGCCAACCTGTTCGGCGGGCACTTGGTAGAAGTCAGTCAAGACCAGCGCGTAGGTGAAGAAGATCGCATTGTAGAAAAACGCCTGGGCGGTCAGCAGGGTCATGCCCACCAGCGCCCGGCGGCGAAAGCTGACGAACAGGGTGTGAAAGATTTCACCCAAGGGCGTGTGATCGCGGGGGTGCAACCGCAAAGCCGGGCTGTTGACCGCCGGCAGTGTGTGGCCCTGGTCGCGCAGGCGGGCTTCGATACCTTCGACGATGCGCCGGGCTTCGTCGTGCCGGCCGTGAATCAGCAACCAGCGCGGGCTTTCCGGCAGCCACAGGCGCATCACCAGAATAATCAGGCCCAGCGCGGCACCGATGCCGAAACACAGGCGCCAGCCGAGATCGCCGCCGACCACGTTGGGGTCGAGCAACACAATGGCCCCGCCCGCACCGAGCGCCGCCCCCAGCCAGAAGGTGCCATTGATGGTGAGGTCGACCCAGCCGCGATAACGCGCCGGGGTGAACTCCTGAATGGTCGAATTGATCGCGGTGTACTCGCCGCCGATGCCCATGCCGGTGAGAAAGCGAAACAGCAAAAAGCTCTCCAGGCTGAATGAAAACGCCGTGGCCGCCGTGGCGCCGATGTACAGCCACAAGGTGATGAAAAACAGTTTGCGCCGCCCCAGACGGTCGGTGAGCCAGCCGAACAACAGCGCCCCGAGCACGGCGCCAGCGATGTACACGCCGCCGGCCAGGCCAATATCGAAATTGCTCATGCGCAGTTCGGGGCTGGCCTTCAGGGCGCCGGACACTGAGCCGGCCAAGGTCACCTCCAGGCCGTCGAGCAACCAGGTGATCCCCAGCGCGAACACCAGCAAGGTGTGAAAGCGGCCCCAGGGCAAGCGGTCGAGCCGCGCCGGCAGGTCGGTTTCAAAGACGGTGCCGGGCTTACCGGCGGGCAGGTGTAGATCGGTCATCGCGACATCCCTGGTGCAGAACCTTACGAAATAGGAGCCAAGCGGCGCCGCTGGAGTTCAAAGTCTTGGAACGCGGCACACCTTGCGGTAGTCGGAACAACACCTCCCGGCAAAGAACCTGGCCCATGCCTTTCAAATCCTCCGCCCTCGCAACCCTCTTCACATTGGCCGCCAGCGCAGCCGCCTGTGCCCAGGAGCCCCTGCGCCTGGAAAACCTCAAGCGCTGCGGCGACCTGCTGGAAAACCGCGAGCAGGACTGGTGTCTCAGCGTCCGCGGGCTGGGCGCTGCCACGCCGCAGTTGAAACTGGCGGGTAAGGCCCTGCCCGCGCCAGCCGTTGTGCGCGACGGCAACACCCTGCGCCTGCGCCTCGACAGCAGCCACTACCAGAGCGGCCCGTTATGGCTGGAAGACGGCCCGCGCACCAGTAACGCGGCATGGCTCACTCTGCGCCACAGCCATGTGGTGGCCGCCCGACCGGATGAAGTGGCAAAGAACATGGACGGCCTGACCACCTATGTGGACCTGGTCAGCGTGCTGATCGAGGAAGACCAGAACGGCCGCCAGGAAGCCGAGCGCCTGGCCCGCAAATACGGGGCGACGGTGGTCGGTGCCATCGCGCCGCTGAATGTCTACCAGCTACGTTTGCCCGCCAAAGACCTGATGCAGCGTGACGCGCTGGTGCTGCGCCTGGGCAGCGAGACCGGGGTAGATGCGGTGGTGATCGAAGAGTCGGGCGCTGAAGAACAGGAGCAGGCCGCGCCACAGGCCACGCCGAACAAACCTGCGCCGGACTCCGACGAGTGGGCCGCCAACCGTTTTCTCGACGCGGTGGCCTACTATCAGCGGCGCATCCCTGGGCACCACACACCGATCACGCCACAACCGATTCGCATCGGCGTCATCGAACGCGGCGTGGATTTCGACACCGCGGACTTCGCCGACGACCTCGGCGCATGCACGGGCAAGCGCACCTGCGTGTACGCTCGCGACACCTCCAAGCCCGACAGCCATGGCACTACCGTCACCGGCATCCTCGCGGCGCGCTGGGACAAGGGCGGCAACCGGGGCTTGCTGAGCGGTCTGGATAAGGCCAGCGGCGGCTTCGAGGTCATCGTTGACCGCAACTCCGACGCCGGCATCACCGCCAACATCGCCGCCTCGGTCAACCTGGTGGAGGACGGCGTGCGGGTGCTGAACTGGAGCTGGGGGATCCATCGCGTCGGCACTCAAGACGTCAACGGCAAGGAGGTCGATTCCCTGGTGCGCTCGGGCATCGCCATGAGCGGCTACGAGGAACTGCTGGAGGAATTTTTCCTGTGGCTGCGCAAGGAGCATCCCGACGTGATCGTGGTGAATTCCGCGGGGAATGGCTCGGCATTCTCCGGCACCGATGACTATCGCCTGCCCTCCTCGTTTATCACCGAGCAACTGTTGGTGGTGGGCGGGCACCAGCGCAGCGAACGCACTGACGTGGGGGTGGATGATCCAGGCTATGCCGTCACCCGCAGCTCATCGAACGTGGATATGCGCGTGGACATCACCGCCGCAGCCTGCACCCACGCCTCGACGCCGGGGGCCGACGAACAAGGCGCCGTGCATTGCGGCACCTCGTACGCGACGCCAATGGTGGCGGGCCTCGCGGCGGCGATGCTGTCGATCAACCCGCAGTTGCAGCCCGAGCAACTGCGCATGCTGCTGCGCCGTAGCGCCATGACTATCGGTGATCAGCATGATTTCGAACGCAGCGACGCCCAAGACCTCACCGCGCCAATCCTGCCCTCGGAGCGCAACTACCGGCTTGACGACAAAGACGTAGGACGCTCGGCCCGCCTGGACATGCAAAAGGCCTTGGACCTGGCGGTGCAGAGCCGCACGCGGGTGCGCTGACGCGCACAATCGTGCAAGCCCGCGTGGCCATCGCGTCGATAGTCTGGTCATCCTATAAATGATCAGAGACTTCGTGATGGCTCAGGCAAACCCCACCGCACAACCGATCAACCTCGCCCACAAAGCTTCGCTTATCCCTGAACAGTGGAGCCCCAGGGTCGTTGCGCAAATGAACGACTACCAGTTCAAAGTGGTGCGCATTGAAGGTGAGTTCATCTGGCATGCCCACCCGGAAACCGACGAAGCGTTCCTGGTGCTCGAAGGCACCTTGCGCATCGATCTGCCGGACGGGCCGGTGTATGTGGCGCCAGGTGAGCTGTATGTGGTGCCGCGGGGCATGCAGCACCGCACGGCTGCGGAGGGCGAAGCCCGGTTGCTGATGATCGAGCCGCGTGGCGTGTTGAACACCGGGCATGAAGGCGGCGATCGCACGGCGACGAATGATGTGTGGATCTGAACATTCTTCGCCGACAATGCCGCCTGCATCACACGGTCATTTGGCGAACGCGTACTCGCCACCCTGCTCCACCGCTTTGCGGTAGGCCGGGCGCGCTTGCAGGCGTTGCAGCCACGCCGCCAGGTGCGGGTAAGCCTGCAATTTGCCTTGGGCTTGGGCGATTTCGCCGATAAAACTCATCTGGATATCCGCGCCGCTGATGGCTTCACCCACCAGGTACGGGGTGCGCGCCAGCACGTCGTTGAGGTAACCCAGGTAGTTGGCCAGTTCCGATTCGATACGCGGATGCAACGGCGCGCCGGCGTCGCCCAGGCGGCCGACATACAGGTTAAGCATCAACGGCAACATCGCCGAGCCTTCGGCGAAATGCAGCCATTGCACGTATTCGTCATAGGTGGCGCTGGCCGGATCGGGCTGCAAGCGGCCCTGGCCGTGGCGGCGGATCAGGTAGTCGACGATGGCGCCGGACTCGATTACCACATGGGGGCCGTCCTCAATCACCGGGGACTTGCCCAGTGGGTGGACCGCCTTGAGTTCAGGCGGCGCGAGGTTGGTCTTGGGGTCGCGCTGGTAACGCTTGATCTCGTAGGGCAGGCCCAGTTCTTCCAGTAGCCACAGGATGCGCTGGGAGCGCGAGTTGTTCAGATGGTGGACAGTGATCATGCAAACTCCGCGGGCGACAGTAGGTGTGTAGCAACAGACTACGCCAACGCGGCCGAGTGCCGTTCATCAACCGTCTGAATGAGACGTGTGCATGATCGATGCCCAGGCCGCCTGCGCCAGCAGGTCGGCATAGGCCGTGGGGCTGTGCTTGACGCGCCCGGACAACCAGGCCCGCGCATAGCTTTCCGCCGCGCCGATGATCAGCGATGGCAGCAGCTCAGCAGGAATATGGCTGAACGCTTCGCGGCGACCTTCGCCGGTCATCCATTCGCTCAGTTGTCGGTTGCGTTGCTGATTGCGGCTGAGCAATTCCTCCTTGAACGGGCCGTTGGCCACGGCAAAGCGACCTTGGAACACAAAGCGCGCCCAGTCCGGTTCGGCATCCACCCATTCAACGTAACTGCGCACCAACGCCGCCACGCCCTGCTCGGCCGTGTGGGCGTTGCTCAAGTGCTGGTCGCGCAGTGCGCCCTGGTCGTCCAGCGCAGCAAAAAACAGCGCGGCGACGATGCCTTCTTTGTTGCCGAAATGGTGATAGATCGCGCCCACGCTGGTGTCACAGCGGGCGCGGATGGTTTCGATAGTGGTCGCTTCGATCCCCGCCTCGTTAAAGCAGGTCAGGGCCTGGCGCAAGATGCCGCGCTTAAGCTCACTGCGCCGGCCGGGAACGGCGCGCTCGATCAGATCGGGTGCTTGCATGAAGAGGCTCGCCAAATGTGCGGAGTCTAAAGGTACAGCGGCCGCGAGAGAAGGCACGGCTTGACATCCCTGAATTAAACGGAATATTGTTCTGTTACAGAATATTATTCTGTTAACCCATCAGGAGGATCGTTCCATGAGTCAGGCTCTCAGCATGTTCAACAGCGTCGGCCCGTCGGCATTCAGCAACCTGGCGTGTCAGATGGCGCCGTACTTCAGCACCATCACCCCAGAAATCAGCGAGCTGCGTCCCGGCCACGCGGTGGTCAACGTGCCGTTTCGTAAGGAAATCACCAACCATCTGGCCTCGGTCCACGCGATCGCGCTGTGCAACGCCGCCGAATTGGCCGGCGGCATGATGACCGACGTATCCATCCCCGCCGGCGCCAAGTGGATTCCCAAGGGCATGACTGTGGAATACCTGGCCAAGGCCAAGTCGAACATCCGCGCCGTCGCTCAAGGTGAGGGGATCGATTGGCAAACTGCTGGCGACAAGGTCGTGCCGGTGGATATTTTCGATGAGGCCGGTGTGAAGGTATTCACCGCGAACATCACCATGAACGTGAAGATCGCCTGAGGCGCATAGAACGGCTCGGTGCAGGCCGAGCCGTATCGACCTCAGCCGTTGACCATTGCCCACAGCGAAGCGCCGACCCCGGTGATGCTCTCCCCGGCGATCAACCCCGCCGCAGCGGTGATTGCAAAGCGCTCGGTGAGGCTCGCCCAACGGCAACTCACCAGCCAGGTCAGCACGGCGCCGAGGGCCATCATCAGCGAGACCGACGCCGGCAGTACGAATGCCAGGCCCAACGCAGCGGCACTGGGCAGGTAACGCGCACGGTGCGCGGGCAAGGTGCTGTCCAGAATGCCGAGCAGCACACCGATCACGCCGCCCAACCCAATCGCCCAGCGGATACTGATCGACAACGAGTCAAGCCCATGGGTCAGGGTTTGCGCCACGGCTTTCCAGGTGGCGACGGCCGGAGCAGGCCACTGCTCGGTCAACAACATGGCTTGTGGGTCGGGGATCAGCGCCAGGTAAGCGAATACGCCGACGATGCTGCCGATAAAAATCCCCAGGATTTGCGCGATCACCTGTTTATGCGGTGTGGCGCCAATCGCCTTGCCCACCTTGAAATCATTCATCAGGTCGGTGCACTGCCCGGCTGAACCGCCTGCGGTGTTAGCGCTCATCAGGTTGATCGGCACCTGGCCCGGCGCGACGATGCCAAAACTCAGCTGAGACAACTGCCCAATGGCGCCAATCGGCGGAATACCCGTGGCGCCCACCACGCGCGCGGCCACCGCGGCCAGGCAGATCGCCAACGGAATGGTCAGCAGCGCCATCCACAGGTTGATGCCGAACAACAGCGCCTGCAGGCTGACCACCAAGGCAATCGCCAGCACGAATCCAGCGGCCGGACCGGGCTTGGGCACACGCCAAGCCTGCGCCCCGGTAGAGCGGCTGGACGCATATAGCGCCCACAACCGAATGGCCAGAGACGCCAAGGTCGAACACACCATCAGGCTCACGCCCGGCCACAACAGCCATTCCACCAGCGCGGCAAACTGCGGGCCGGTGCTACCGGCGGGCACGATCACCAAGCCTTCGGCAAGCAGCCATGGCGCAAGCCCACCCCAGGCGAGCACGGCACCGAGCAACAGGGTCAGGCCGACGCGGATGCCGATGATGCCGCCAAACCCCACCAGCAACAGCGATGGGTCGGCGCTGAAGGTCAGGCGCTCCAAGTGGGCGCTCGGCGACCAGCGCGGCAGCGTCCATAGAAACGTGTCCACCCATTTGACCAGCCCGGACAGCAACGCAGCGCCCAGCAGCACTTTCAAGCGCGTCGCGGCTTCGCGGCCATGGTTGTAGATGTGCAACAGGGTTTCCAGGGTGGCCATGCCTTCGGGAAATTTCAGCGCGTCGTCATTGAGCAACGAGGGCCGCAGGTACCAGGCGATCCAGATCCCCAGAAAACTCACCGAGAACACCCAGGCGATCATCGGCAACGCGTCCAACTGGTTGCCGGTCAGCAAGGTATAGGCCGGAATCGGCGCCACCAGCCCGCCGGAGATGATCGACGCGGCGGCCGAGGCGACGGTCTGGTTGATATTGCTTTCATGCAACGTCCACGGCAGCGCCTGGGACGAACGCCGGGCCAGGCCTTGCCAGATCGCGTAGCCGACCAGCAGGGCAATGATTGACATATTGAACGACCAGCCGATCTTCAGCCCGGCGTAGACATTGGAAGGCGTGAGCAGGATACCGAGCAGCGTACCGGTGACGACCGCGCGCAGGCTCAGCTCGCGTTTGATAGGGCCGTGCTCAGGGAGCGCTAGCGGAGTGGAAGGCATGCGGAGTCCTTTCAGCAAAAAAAGAGCGACCCAACTAGTGAGCCCCCTCAGCTTCGAAGGTTCCTGAAACGACACCCGAACCTCTGTTTGTGCTGAGCGGGCTTGCTGCTATGAACAGCCTTGTTGGATTGAGAGAGCTTGATGGGGTGAGCGGGCTTTAGGCTTTCTGTGGTGAGCGGGCTTGCCCCGCGCTGGGCTGCGAAGCGGCCCCTCATACACACGCCGCGTTGATTCAGGTACACCGCGTTGCCGGTTTTGGGGCCGCTTCGCAGCCCAGCGCGGGGCAAGCCCGCTCACCACAAAAGCTCCGCTCAGCACAAAAGCTCCTGCACCACAAAATCCCCGGTCAGCACAAAAGCTCCTTCACCACAAAATCCCCGGTCAGCACAAAAAGTTCCGTTCACCACAACGAGCCTGCTCAACAGAAAGGGCATCGCTGCTTACGGCCAGCTTGCCGGGCTGTAGGCGAGCAAGTCTGGATACATCCGGTCATCAACTGACATGCGCTCGTCACTCATCTCGGGCTAGCGTTAAAGCTCTTCAGAACAGTCACATAGAGCAACGCAATGCGCTTCATCCCTCAATCCCATCGCCTGCGTCACGGTCGCTATTCGGAACATGGACGTAGCTACCTAGTGACCTTCGTTGTGAACCACCGTCGCCCTCTGTTTACTGACCTCTACCTGGGTCGGCTGCTGGTTGCCGAGCTGCGGCAGGCGCATGAACTGGGACTGGTCGATTCCATGGCCTGGGTGATCATGCCAGACCATGTGCATTGGCTATTTGAGTTGAAGCAGCGGAATTTGCCCGATGTGATAAGGCGCGTGAAGTCACGAAGCACGCTGACCATCAACCGACGCCGCCAAAGCAAGGAGCGCGTCTGGCAGCCCGGTTATCACGACAGGGCGGTGCGTGCGCAGGACGATGTGCGCAAGATGGCTCGCTACATCATTGCCAATCCGCTGCGGGCCGGCCTGGTAGAGCGGGTTGGGGATTTTTCGTTATGGGACGCCGCCTGGCTCTGAAGCTTCGACGGGTTTAGAGGCATGTCATAGGACGAGCGCCCGTGTGATGAAAAGGCTCTTTGTGGTGAGCGGGCTTGCCCCGCGCTGGGCTGCGAAGCGGCCCCAAAACCGGCAACGCGGTGTACCTGAATCAACGCGGCGTGTGTATGAGGGGCCGCTTCGCAGCCCAGCGCGGGGCAAGCCCGCTCGCCACAGCAAGCCTAAAGCCCGCTCACTACACCTATCAGCCGGCCGGCTCTGCGCTGGCCTGCGCCTTGTCCACCAGTCGCTGTACCCACGCTGCATCCTGAGGATTGATGACGCCGTAACGGTCCGGCGGGGAAAAATGCCAGTGGTGCGCAAGCTCCGTCAGGCGCTTGTGTTCGTCGGCCGACAACCAGTACGTGGTGCGGGTCAACGGTATCGGTTCGCCATCGAAGCGGCGCCCGAGCATCACGTTGGTGCGGGGGGCGAAGGCCACGGCCAGGTTCTGGGCGGGGTGCAGTTGTTTGTCGAGGGCTGGCATACGTCCGACGCGGTTATAGGTGAAATTGCCGGGGTATTCTTCCTTGAGCACCAGCCAGTGGCCCGCCGCAGTCGTGGCCACGATCCACTGTGCAACTCCGCTGCTCTGGGTACTGCTCCACTCGCCATCCTTCCACTGCGTCAGCGTGTTGCAGTCCGGGTCGAAGTCCGACACCCACAGACACGTACCCGCCACCAGCCTGTGGCGCTCCAGTTCCACCACGCCCTGGCCCGGCATCGCCGCCCAGTAGCGTATGACCGGGTCGCGGCGGTCGCGCAGGTAGTTACGCAGCCCCCAGGCCACGATGACTATCAGCGTCACCAGCACTTGCCAGCCAAAGGTATTGCCGACGATGCGATCAACCGCCAGTGTCGGCATGAACGTGGCGCTCAATAGCCACAAACCCGTCAGGAATACCAGGAACGGTAGGACCGCGCCCAGACACAGCGGCGCCATCAGCACCGTGAGCCAGTCAAAGCGTTGCCCGCGCGCGCGCTCGTAGGCCCACGCCTGCTCCTCAGCGAGCATCGGTGCCTGTTCGCGTGGGGCGATGTCGGGATCGGGAGTATGAAAGCGCCAGTAGCGCGTGTAGGGGTCTTCGTTCATGGCGCTCATCATGCCTTCCCCGCAGGGGCAGCGACACCGCTGATGACGTCGATCAACACAGGCATTGCTCCAACTGCGATACAGTCATACGATGACTGATCACAACCATAAAAATAAAGGATCACCTGTGAACACACCCCTCCTCCTGGCTACTGCAGTCGTCTGCGGCCTCAGCGCCCACGCCAACGCGGCTACCTTCGCCTATATCTCCAGCCCCGGTGACGGGCTGATCTCCCAATACAGCCTGAACGAAAGCAACGGCGCATTGAACCTGGTGAGTCAGGTGGCGGCCGGCGATCAGGTCAACCCGATGGCCCTGAGCCCCGACGGCAAAACCTTATATGCCGCGTTGCGGGTCAAGCCATTCCAGGTTCAGGCGTTCAACATTGACCCCACCACCGGACGCTTGAGCGCAAAAGCCAAAGCGCCGCTGGCCGAAAGCATGGCGTACCTGGCCACCGACCGCACCGGGCGTTACCTGCTCGCCGCCTCGTATGGCGCCGACACCCTCAGCGTGCAGCCTGTCGATAAGGCCGAGCCGATCCTCACCTACAAGACCGGCCTGCACGCGCACTCCCTGCGCACCGACCCGAGCAATCGCTTTGCCTACGCGGGCAACCTGGGCACGGACCAGGTGCTGCAATACCGTTTCGATGCCGACACCGGCGCCCTCAGCCCCATCGGCAGCGGCTACGTGAGCGTGCCGGCCAATACCGGGCCTCGGCACCTGGCGTTTTCTGCCGATGGCAAATTTTTGTACGTGGTGGGCGAAATGAGCGGCACCGTCACCGCGTTCGCCATCGACCATAGCAGCGGCGCGCTGACCCGGATCGGCGTGGCCAATGGCATACCCGAGCGCTTGAACCTGGCGCCCGGCCAAGTGCGGGACGCCCGCAACAATGACTTGAAAGACGACCCCACACCGCGCATCTGGGCGGCCGACCTGCGTTTGTCGCCCGATGGCAAGCTGCTGTTGATGAGCGAGCGCACCAGCAGTTCGGTGTCGGCATTTGCGGTGAACACAGGCACCGGCGAACTGCGTTTCCTGGACAACTACCCGGTCGAAGAAAAACAGCCGCGCAACATCGCGTTCTCGCCGAACGGGAAATGGCTGCTGGTCACGGGTGAAAAAAGCCAGCAAGTCGGCACCTATGCGGTAAACGCAGGCGGTGCCTTGAACCGCGTGGGTGAAGCCGCGTCGGGCAAAGGGGCATTGTGGATCGAGGTGTTGAGCACTTCGGCGCACTGACCCCCAGGGCTGAGCACACTTGAAGGGGGAAGGAGCAAGCCCCCTCCCCCTTCGGTTCAGCTCAGGCGGAACCGCGCCGTGTTATCGCTCAGCGCCTGGCTGCCCTTGCTCAGGGTGTCCGCCGCGCGGTTCACCGCGCGGGCGCCGTCAAGCAAGCGCCCGGCGGCCTGGTCGACTTGTTGGATATTGCCGCTGACTTCATCCGCCGTGGTCGCTTGTTCCTCTACCGCCGTGGCGATTTGCGCCAAGGTGTCGGTGACGTTCTGCACCGCGCCGGCGATCTCGCCCAATCGCACGCCCAGCCCGGTGACCGATTCGGCATCGCTCAGTGCTTGTTCGCACGCGGCGCCCATCAGGGTGACGGCCTGGGTCACGGTGGCGCGCAGGCTGTCTACCGTGCCGGCGATCTGCGCGGTGGATGCTTGAGTGCGTTGGGACAGGCTGCGCACTTCATCGGCCACCACCGCAAAGCCGCGTCCTTGCTCACCGGCGCGCGCCGCTTCAATGGCGGCATTGAGCGCCAGCAGGTTGGTCTGCTCGGCGATACCGCGGATGGTGTCGACCACCGATTGAATCTGCTGGCCCTGATCGCTGACTTGCTGCAACGCTGCAGCGGTGTCGGTCAGGCGCTGGTTGAGCTGCTGGATGCTGGCCGTGGTGCGCTCGCTGTCGCGGCTGCTGTCCTCGGCGATGCGCCGGGTTTGCTGGGCGCTGCCGGAGGCCTCTTCGCAACTTCTGGCGACCCCCATGGAGGTGGCGGCCAACTGCGTGGCGGCGGCGGCGATCTGGCTGATCTGATGTTGCTGGTCTTCGACTTCGCTGAGGGTGCTACCCGATTGGGTGTTGAGGGTGATCACCGCCGAGCCGAGCTGCTGGGTTTCGTGATTGACCCCCAGCAGGCTGGTGCGCAGTTGCATCACCGCCACGTTCAATGCCGTGCTGATCGCCGCCAATTCGTCACGCCCCTGCACCGCCACTTCCACGCACAGATTGCCGTCGCGCAGGGACTCGGCCAGGGTCGTGATGCCACTGGCGCTACGCCGGATAGAAGCTTGCAAGCTCATAAACAAGTACAGCGCCGCCAAGGCCAGCAGGCCGAATGTCGCCGCCACCGGGATAAATTGCTGCAGTGAGCGATCGTGGTAATACGCCAGGCGCGCATCCAGGGAATTGAGCGACTGGTTGCGCAGTGCGCCGAGGCTGCTCAGCATGGCGTCGACACTGCGCTCGAAAGCGGCGGTGTCGAGTTTGATCGTGCCGCCGAACACGCCGTCGTCCAGCACTTTGAGTTCGTTATCCAGCACCTGCAGGCTGTTGTCGTACTGCGCGGTCCACGGCTCCATACCCGCGTAGGGCTTGGCCTTGAGCGATACGGCGGCCTTGATCAGTTGATCCCGCGCATCACCGATGCGGCTGCGCAGGTCACGCATCTGCAAGCGGCTCTGCAAGGTGAACTGCCCCGACGCGATGGACGACTGGCCGATACCCGCCATGCGGCCGATGCGCTCGATCAGGTCGGGCGTCTGCTGCGTGGCGATTTGCATCGTCAGGTAGGTTTCCAACCAGGGGTCGAGGATCAGGCCGGTATCCAACGCGATCTGCTCGCGCAATGCCTGCATGGCACCGAGCGCCGACGTGAAGCGGTCGTAGCCGTCCGGCCACCAGCCGACGGTGCGCAGGGATTGGCTGTCCAGGCCCTTGACCGCGCTTTGCAAGGTGTCAAAGCGTGCCTGAATGTCCGCGCTGACGTCCTGCGCCTTGAGTGTTTCACCCAAGGTTTGCAGGCTTTGTTGGATCGGCCCGTAGTTGGCATCCAGGGCGGCCATGGCAGCCTTCGCGGCGGGTGTGGGCTCGCGCAGCAGGTCCACGGCCTTCCAGCGCGCAGCCAGGTTGCGCTGGGCGGTCAATTGCGCGTCCAGGCTATCGAGCGCCAATAACTGGCGGACACCGGAGCGCTCGCTGGAAATCACGGTTAATTTTTCTCGGTAATCCTGACCGATCATCCACAAGCTACCCGCCAGGGGCAGCATGAACAGGAAAAACAGCAGTTGGAATTTTCGCGCGAAACCAAACTGTCCGAGCAGGCGGATACCGGGTGATAACAAACTGTGCATGTCCGACTACTCCCTCAAACCACCCAGGCGGTGCAGCGCTGGGGGAAACCTTGAAATGACTAACGGCAAAACGCCATGTCATTGATTATTCTGGGACTAGCAAGATACGGGCCGTTGAGCCACAGCCCCGAAACAGGGCAGGCGATGTGCAAAAACGCGCCGTAGCGTGCTCGAAAATGGGGCGAAAGCACTCAGTCCTGGCAGTGACGGTGTCACCGCCGGGGACGACAAGCACGGGGATGTTCGGACAAGCACACGCTTCAACCATCCGCCGTCATAGGCAGGCTATCGGCTGCCTACGGCGCAAACTTGAAGACGCGATGAGGGGGGCTTAACCCAGCAGCTCACGGATCCATTGCACTTGCCGGGCGATGTGTTGTTGCTTGCCGTGTAGAGCGCCCTGCTCCGACTGTTCAAGGCCTGCCAGCACCTTTTGCTTCAGACGCAACGCCCGCTGCCATTTGGCCAAAAACACCGGGCTGCGTGCCTGCATCTGCAGTGGGCCGAAGTACAGTTGTTCGGCGCTGTAGGCCACCGGACCGGCGCGTTCGGCGACGATGATTTCGTAGTAGAAGCGGTTTTCGTGCACCAGCTCTTCGTTGAGGATCGTGTAACCGGTATCCATCAACCAATGGCGCAGCGGTGCCTCGCCGCCATTGGGTTGCAGAACCAGGCGTTCGCGGCCGCTCAAGCGCGCCTTGCCTCCGTCCAGGATGTCGCGAATCGTCTCGCCGCCCATGCCGCACAGGCTGATCGCGGTAATGCCGTCGTCGGGCTCGATGGCCGCAAGGCCGTTGGCCTGGCGCACGCTGATGTGCGCTTGCAGGTCGTTATCGCGCACGGTGCGCTGGGCGGCGTGGAACGGCGTGCTTGCCAGCTCCCCCGCAACCGCCGCGCTGATCGCGCCACGACGCAACAAGGCTACCGGCAGGTATGCGTGGTCCGAGCCGATATCGGCCAGGCGCGCGCCCGACGGCACGTTCGCCGCCACGCGCTCCAGACGCATGGATAAAGTGTGTTCGTTCAATTGAGGGTCCTATGGGCGCGTTCGAGCGTCTTACTCCCCGGAAAACCGGTCCCGGCTATTGGTCAGGTGCAGCACCATGGCTGCGCGGGCCGCGTCCGCGTCCTGACGCTTGATCGCGTTAAAAATCGCCTCATGCTCCAGGTGCGCCAACTGCCCCAGTTTGGCGAAGTCCGCACCACCGCGCTCGGCGCCCTTGACCAGGCTGCGCGGAATCATGGCGCTGCCCAGGTGCTGCATGATCTCGGTGAAGAAGGTATTGCCGGTGGCTTCGGCAATCAGTTGGTGGAAGCGTTTGTCTTCTTCCACACAACTGTCGTTGTTGGCCAGGGACGCCTGATAGTCATCCAGGGCCTGGCGCATATGGGCCAGTTGCGC
Source organism: Pseudomonas rhodesiae (assembly GCF_013285305.1). Lineage (NCBI taxonomy): Bacteria > Pseudomonadati > Pseudomonadota > Gammaproteobacteria > Pseudomonadales > Pseudomonadaceae > Pseudomonas > Pseudomonas rhodesiae. The sequence continues at coordinate 4,090,167 of NZ_CP054205.1, forward strand.
ATCGGAGCGTCGCCCGGCAGCCAACGCCACCGCCTGCACCTCCAGGCCCAGGCGCAGCTCCAGCATGTTGCGCACACTGGCCACCGTGTCCACATGCAGACGCAAGCCTTGCTGGGCGCGCGGCTCCAGCACAAAGGTGCCGATGCCGTGGCGCGTCTCCACCAGCCCGGACGCCTGCAGCTTGGAAATGGCTTCACGCACCACCGTGCGGCTCACGCCGTGTTCGAGAACGATGGTGGATTCGGACGGCAGTTTTTCACCGGGTTTCAACTGCCCCAGCAGGATGCGCTGGGTCAGATCATCGACCACGCCTTGAGCCAGGTTGGTGGAGCGTTTGCGCGGGGTGGCTGGGGGTTGGATGGGCATTGCGACGGGTCCAAGGGGTTGGGCTGGGGAGAAGCTTAACATTCTGCCTGTTCGGCGTGACACGAATCCGAAACCCTCTTACTTGTATGACAACATCACACATTAAGCTCTATTAGGGTCCTTTGACAGAGACCACACTCCGGGCTTAACAACCGCCAAAAAACCAATGAAAGCTGATAAATAACCAAAAAACCCACTGGATAGCGGGCTTTATAAGAACAAATCCCGAGCAGTGCATTGCGATCCCAAGAAAACTACTTGTATGATGTCTATCAACAAAGCATCCAAACCCGCATAAAAATAATCAGGGGGAGTCTTGAATTGTGAACAATTCAAACCACGCAGCTGTTGCTTCAGAACGCAGTCCGGTCCTCGCGCGCGCCGTGAGCAAAGTGAAGGGCCATGTGCTCCCACTGTTCGTGATCATGTTCATCCTCAACTACATCGACCGGGTCAATATCGGCTTCGTGCGAACGCACATGGAGCATGACCTAGGCATCGGCGCGGCCGCCTATGGCTTTGGCGCCGGGCTGTTTTTCATTGGTTATGCCCTCTTCGAAGTACCTTCCAATATGCTGCTGCAAAAGGTCGGCGCGCGTATCTGGCTGACCCGCATCATGTTCACCTGGGGCATCGTCGCCACGCTGATGGCGTTTATCCAGAACGAAACCCACTTCTACATTCTGCGTTTTCTGCTGGGAGTGGCCGAGGCTGGTTTCTTCCCAGGGGTGATCTACTACTTCACACGCTGGCTGCCGGGTGTGGAGCGCGGCAAAGCCATCGCGATTTTCCTCAGCGGCTCGGCGGTGGCCTCGCTGATCTCCGGCCCGCTGTCGGGTGCACTGCTGCAGATCGAAGGGTTTGGCCTGCACGGTTGGCAGTGGATGTTCGCCATCGAAGGCCTGGCCTCGGTGGCCATCGGGTTCTTCGTGTGGTTCTGGCTCGATTCCAAGCCCCACGACGCCAAATGGATGAACCGCGAAGAACAGGACGCACTGGTGGACGCCATCGACCAGGAACAACGCGAGCGCGAGGCACTGACCAGCGTCAAGCCGCCCCTCGGCCAACTGCTCAAAGACCGCCAGATTCTGTTGTTCTGCGCGCTGTACTTCTGCATCCAACTGACCATTTACGCCGCAACCTTCTGGCTGCCGAGCATCATCAAGAAGATGGGCGACCTCAGCGATGTGCAGGTGGGTTTCTTTAACTCGATCCCGTGGCTGATCTCGATCATCGCCATGTATGCCTTCGCCTCGCTGTCGGGCAAGTTCAAATTCCAGCAGGCCTGGGTCGCGGCGGCGCTGTTGATTGCGGCGGCGGGCATGTTTATGTCCACCACCGGCGGGCCGATCTTTGCCTTTGTGGCGATCTGCTTCGCGGCGATTGGTTTCAAGTCGGCGTCTTCGCTGTTCTGGCCGATCCCCCAGGGCTATCTGGACGTGCGCATCGCCGCGGCGGTGATCGCGCTGATCAACTCCATCGGCAACCTGGGCGGCTTTGTTGCACCGACCACGTTTGGGTTCCTGGAGCAGACCACCGGCTCGATCCAAGGCGGCCTCTGCGGCCTGGCCGGCACCTCGGTACTGGCGGCGATCCTGGTGTTCTTCGCCAAGACCACGCCCTCGTCCACCTTGACCGCGCCCGGCACAGTGCCCAGCGCCGCCCTCAGCAAACCTCTTTAAGCTCAATCAGGAACCTGCCATGACTACGCCAATCGTCACTCACTTTCAGGTCATCCCCGTGGCCGGCCACGACAGCATGCTGCTCAACCTCAGCGGCGCCCATGGGCCGTTCTTTACGCGCAATATCGTGATTCTCAAGGACAGTAGCGGCCACACCGGCGTCGGCGAAGTACCCGGCGGCGAACGCATCGGCGAAACCCTGGAAGACGCGCGCAGCCTGGTGATCGGCCAACCCATCGGCCAGTACCAGCGCATCCTCAACCGCATGCGCAGCACTTTTGCCTCGCGGGATGCCGCCGGGCGTGGCCTGCAGACCTTTGACCTGCGCATCACCATCCATGCGGTGACCGCCATGGAAGCCGCCTTGCTCGACTTGCTGGGGCAGTTTCTCGAAGTGCCGGTGGCCGCACTGCTCGGCGAAGGCCAGCAGCGCGATGCGGTGAAAATGCTGGGCTATCTGTTCTACGTCGGCGACCGTAAGGCCACCGACCTGGCCTATCGCAACGAGGCCGACAGCGACGATGCGTGGTTCCGCCTACGCCATGAAACCGCCCTGACCGCCGAGGCGGTGGTGCACCTGGCCGAGGCGGCCCAGGCCAAATATGGCTTCAATGACTTCAAGCTCAAGGGCGGCGTGCTAAGCGGCGATGCCGAAATCGAAGCGGTCACCGCACTGGCCGAACGCTTCCCCGAGGCGCGCATCACCCTCGACCCCAACGGCGCCTGGTCGTTGAAAGAAGCCATCCGCCTGTGCCGCGACCAGCACCACGTACTGGCCTATGCCGAAGACCCCTGCGGTGCCGAAAACGGTTACTCAGGCCGCGAAGTCATGGCCGAATTCCGCCGCGCCACCGGGCTCAAGACCGCCACCAACATGATCGCCACCGACTGGCGCCAGATGGGCCACGCGATCCAGCTGCAATCGGTGGACATCCCCCTGGCCGACCCGCACTTCTGGACGATGCAAGGCTCGGTGCGCGTGGCGCAGATGTGCCACGAATGGGGCCTGACCTGGGGTTCGCACTCCAACAACCACTTCGATATTTCCCTGGCGATGTTCACCCAAGTGGCCGCCGCCGCACCGGGCGACATCACCGCTATCGACACCCACTGGATCTGGCAGGACGGCCAACGCCTGACCCGCGAGCCGCTGAAAATCGAAGGGGGTTATGTGAAGGTGCCGACCCGGCCCGGCCTGGGGGTAGACATCGACATGGACGCCGTGGCCCACGCCCATGAACTGTACAAAGGCATGGGCCTGGGCGCGCGGGATGACAGCGTGGCGATGCAGTTCTTGATTCCGGGGTGGGGGTTTAACAACAAGCAGCCTTGCCTGGTGCGCTGAAGCCTTCAGGTAGAGCGGATAAATGTGGAAGGGGCGGAGCGACGATTCGACTTGCTCCGATAGACACACGTATCCACACAAGTCTTAAAGGCTAACGCATAACCCTGTGAGCGGGCTCGCTGTGGTGAGCGGGCTTGCCCTGCGCTGGGCTGCGGAGCAGCCCCATTCCAGGCGATGTGATTTCAGCTGACACTCCGAGGTGCCTGGGTGTGGGGCCGCTCCGCAGCCCAGCGCAGGACAAGCCTGCTCACCACGGAGTTCACGGCCTCTCCCCAGAGCTACTCACGCTTAGCTCCGCTTGGGCAATGTCCAATTCGGCCGAATGAAGTGGCAGGTATACCCGTTGGGTATCCGCTCCAGGTAATCCTGATGCTCCGGCTCCGCCTCCCAGAACTCCCTTGCAGGCTCTATCTGCGTAACCACAGGCCCCGGCCATAGCTGGGAAGCATCCACGTCAGCCGCGGTGTCTTCGGCAATCTCCCGTTGCTGCTCGCTCAGGTAGTAAATCGCCGAACGATAGCTTGGCCCCAGATCATTGCCTTGCCGATTCGGCGTGCTGGGGTCATGGATCTGGAAAAAGAACTCAAGGATCTGCCGGTAGGAAATCACCGCCGGGTCAAACACGATTTCAATCGCTTCGGCATGGTTGCCATGGTTGCGGTAGGTGGCATTCGGCACATCGCCGCCGGTGTAGCCGACGCGCGTGTGCAGCACGCCGGGGTAGCGTCGCAGCAGGTCCTGCATGCCCCAGAAGCAGCCGCCGGCGAGGATGGCGGTTTCGGTTGGGTTGGTCATGGTGTGTCCTTGCGCTTGGTGGATATGGGGATAGTTATGGGGTGATATCGGGCAATACCAAGCTGGATCGCGGAAAAACGACCGCCGGGTCACCAATCGCCTGCCGTATCTCCCGAACATCACGCGCCGGCGATGCACCAAACTGGCGTAGATACTCGCGGCTAAACTGCGACGCACTTTCATACCCCACTGCAAACGCCACGTCAGAGGCCCGATGCTCGCCGGCCAGCAACAGCTGGCGAGCTTCCTGCAATCGAAGCTGTTTCTGATAGCGCAGAGGGCTGAGGCCTGTCATCGACAGAAAGTGCCGATGCAGGCTTGCCCGGCTCATGCCACTAGCCTCGCACAACGCCTCGATACGCAGTTGGGCGGTGTAGTTATCTCGGATCCAGGCGACGGCGCGGCGGATGCTGGCCAAGGCACCGTCGGGTTGAGCAATCTGTCGCAGCAACCGGCCCTGAGGGCCCCGCAGAAGACGGTAAAGCAATTCCCGCTCGACCAGCGGCCCGAGCACCGAGATATCGTCCGGCGTGTCGAGCAAGGCCAACAAACGCAGCAACGTGTCGCGCAGTGAAGCACTCATCGGGTTGATCGTGATGCCGATGCCTTTTTGTTCGCTCTCGCGAATCGAAGGCATGTTCGCCGCCAGGTCCGCCAGCAAGGCGGGGTCCAGCACCAGCGAAACCGCCACATAGGGCTCGCCCCCTTCGGCATCGAGGATTTGCCCGCTCAAAGGCAGGTCCAGAGCGCTGATGAGATAGTGTTTACTGTCGTAGCTCAGCAGCTGGTCGTTGATCGCGACGCGTTTGGCGCCTTGCAGGATAAAGCAGACCATTGAGCGATACAGGCATGGCGCCTGGTCGGTGGTGCCTTGCCCGACGCAGAGGTCTACACGCGGGATCGGTGTTGTCGTCAAACCCGGAGGCGCGTGGCGTAGGGCAATTTCTAGATGGGGTGCAAGGTTGTCGTTCATGGGCCGATTATGCCGGCGCCCTGCCATCCTGCAAGACGATTGAGACAATCAGGCAATGAATTGAGCGTATCGGACGTGGGTTATAAACCCAACACTGCCTATCGTGAGCGGGTCAAGAAAGCGCCAAAAGGCGCGCTCATCCTTAGCAGAGATAAACCATGCCCCATCCAATCGCTCTCATCACAGGCGCCAGCCGTGGCCTTGGACGCAATATGGCCCTTCACTTGGCCAAGCGCGGCGTCCACATCATCGGCACCTATCGCAGTGGCGCGGCAGAAGCCGATTCGCTAAAGCAGCACATTGAGGCCCAGGGCGGCAAGATCGTAATGTTGCCGCTCGACATCACCGATACCGCCGGCTATGAGACTTTTTCACGCGCAGTGACCGAAACGTTGAAGACCGACTTCGGCCGCGAGCGCTTCGACTTTCTCGTCAACAACGCCGGCAATGGCCTTTTCGCCAACTTTACCGATGCCACCGAAGAGCAATTTGCCTCGCTCGTCGCTACGCACCTTCGTGGGCCGATCTTCCTCACGCAAAAGCTGCTGCCCCGACTGGAAGACGGCGGTCGGATTCTTAACGTGTCCTCGGGTTTCGTGCGTTTTACCCTACCGGGATACAGCCTCTACGCGGCCGTAAAAGCCGCCATCGAGGTGCTGACCCGTTTCATGGCAGTAGAACTGGGCTCGCGCCAGATTCGGGTAAATGCGATTGCTCCCGGCGCCATAGCCACCGATTTCGGTGGCGGTGCGGTGCGCGACAACAAGGACGTGAACGCCTATGTGGCGCAAGGCATCGCCCTGGGCCGCGTCGGTCTACCGGATGATATAGGCGCTGCGGTTGCTGCAATCCTGTCCGATGACATGGCCTGGGCTAATGGGACGACGTTTGATATCTCGGGCGGGCAACTGTTGTAGCTTGGTTGTACGGGATCATTTTGGATCCCATCGGGGCAGAGGTATCTAAACCTCTTGGGTGAAAACATCACCTGAGAGATGAGGTTCCTGTGATGAGCAGACTTGCTGTGCTCATACATGGACGCCCCCAGTATGCCAAGCACTCAATTCGTGAAAACACAGACGGGATAAGGTTGCAGCCATACATCCGGACTTTAAGTGAGGCGGTGCCTCTGTCCCTGATGGAATTCGCTGATCGGGCTCTTATCACCACAACGCGCTCGAAGCGCTGTGAGCAGGGCAGAGTTACCCGATCCCGGTCCTACCTGTCTTGCCATCACGTCATGATCGCCTGAGCAACCTTGGAAGTACTCCTTCTAACGCATCACTTTTTCATTTCACCGGGCCGGCTACGCCACCGTTACGTCGGGGGTGTAGTCGGGTCGGAACTTGGTGCCATGGGCCAATAATGCCCAGGCTATCCGGGCCGTTTTATTAGCCTGTGCAACGACAGCAACGTTGGTGTGACGACGAGCCAATAACCCCTTCAGCCAATCCGCCGAAGGATCTGTCTTGCTCTCCACCACTCGAACCATCGAGCGTGCGCCATGAATCAGCAAGGTGCGTAAATAACCATCGCCCCGTTTACTGATCCCCAACAACGTGGGCTTGCCTCCGCTGGAGTGTTGTCGCGGCACTAACCCCAACCATGCCGCCATTTGCCGACCGTTACTGAAGTTTTTCGCGTCACCCACTGACGCCACTAGCGCGGTTGCAGTGAGCGGGCCAACGCCTGGGATTTCTGCCAGGCGGCAGCTGCCTTCATTGCTGCGATGCCATTGTTGAATCTCTCGTTCCAACTCGACGACCTGTCGATCCAGCTCTTTGAAATGCTCCATCAAGCGCTGCATCAGTTGGCGTAACGATCCAGGAAGAGCGTTTTCATGATCTTCCAAAATATTCGGCAAACGCTCGACGATATGTCGAATGCCCTGAGGCAAGACCACCCCAAATTCGCCAAGGAGCCCACGAATCGAATTAGCTTGTGCCGTTCTGGCCTTTACAAACCCTTGCCGTGCGCAATGCACCGCCAAAATAGCTTGCTGCTCTACCGTCTTGATCGGCACAAAGCGCATGTTAGGCCGAGTAACGGCTTCACAGATCGCTTCTGCGTCAGCTACATCGTTTTTGTTCGACTTCACGTAGGGCTTCACAAATTGCGGAGCCATTAACTTGACCGTATGACCAAGTGCCTGCAGTTTTCTTGCCCAATAGTGGGCTCCGCCACATGCCTCCATGCCCACTAGGCAGGGCTCCAGGTTGGCAAAAAAAGGGACAACCTGCTCACGTTTAAGCTGCTTCCTTAGCGCTGTTTTTCCTTGTTGATCGATCGCGTGAAGTTGAAACACGGTTTTTGCCAAGTCAACCGAAACAGTCGTAAGCTGCATGAGGACGCTCCCTTCCGCTAAGTGTGGGTAACACTTTAACTTTGGCACATAGATGCCGTTAGGAAGGGGGCGTCCATTCCATTACCACAGATTTATTTTTCAGCCTTTGAGACTGATGAGACACCTGGGCCATTCGCGGTGAAGCCTGCGATGCGAGCCCGATTGGCCCTTTCACCGGTAATCGTTTCGGGCCAGACTCATGCGTATTCATAGCCGCAGTGGTAGCCACCATGATTTCCCATGTTTGTTTAGGCGTAGGTGATTTTGATCGGGCCTTTGCTTTCTACTCAAAAATAATGGCCGACTTAGACCTCACGTTAAAATTCTGCGAAGCGAGTAAGCCGTGGGCCGGTTGGGTCTCAAAAACCTCATCTCGCCCCCTTTTCGTCATAGGAAAGCCATTTGACGGCAACGCATGCGAGCCCGGCAATGGAAATATGGTGGCGCTACTTGCACCCAATCGGGAGGCGGTAAGAAGAAGCCACGCAACCGCACTGGCCTTAGGCGGAACGTGTGAGGGCGCGCCTGGATTAAGGCCTCACTACCATCCCGACTATTACGGCGCGTACTTTCGAGACCCTGACGGTAACAAGCTTTGTGTCTGCTGCCACAGCCCGGCATAAGATTGGTCGGCGTTCATCAAGCGAGCTGCCGACGCTCAAGCAAAGTCGAGGGCATCAACCCAATAGCTCGTCGACTTTACGTAGCCGAAAGACTTTAAAACGGCCTATGGGTTTTCTCACAGCCTGGACCTAGAGCAGCCGCTGTATGCCTCCCCACCTACGACCCGCGTCCATCCGTCGCATCCCCCCACCCTCCCCCTCTAGCCCCCATCCAACCTGCCGATAACCCTACTAACCACATGCCTTACCCCGCATCCCCACTCGACCGAGCCCACCCCATGAATCCACTCGCCCTCATAAAAAAAAACCGGCCCGCTCGCCAAGGCACCACCACCCTCACCTGTACCGCCAGCGACCTGGACGCCGCTTTAGCCGCCCAGCGCATCACACCGACGTTGATCACGGGCTTCATCTCGCCGCACTTGGACATCGACGCCATCGCCGCCAAGCTCAAGCGCCGTTTCCCGCAATCCACCATCAGCCTGTGCACCACCTCCGGCGAGTTGTGCAACGCACCCAATGCTCTCTATTGCAGCACCGGCGAGCGCTGGGATCGGATGGTGTTGCAGTTGTTCGATGCCAGTGTGATCGCCTCAGCCGAGGTGGTGATGGTGCCGTTGGAGTGCGAGGACATTCGCAGCGGTGGCAAGCGCCTCAAAATGCAGGAGCGGATTGCCAAGTTGGTGGCCAATATCAAGCGGGTGCAGGTGAATACACCAATCGATCATCGCGATACCTTGGCGTACGTGGTGTTCGACGGGCTGTCGGCGTCGGAGTCGTTTTTTATGGAGGCGCTGTACGAGTCGGGGCGGTTCCCGTGTTTGTTTGTAGGGGGATCAGCCGGGGGTAAGTCGGATTTCCAGAAGACGCTGATTCATGACGGACAGCGCAGTTATCAAAACCACGCGCAAATCGTGTTCGTGAAAACCGCGGCGGATGTGCGTTTTGGCGTGTTCAAAAGTCAGAATTTCAAGCCTGCCGACCTGACCTTCAGTGTGCTGACCGCTTCGGTGGAAGACCGCACTATTGACCAGGTCATCGACAGCAGCGGCAACATTAAGAGCATGGTGCAGGCGCTGTGCGATGCCTTCAATTGCTCGCCCCAGGCGCTGGAGCCGAAGCTGGCGGATTATTCGTTTGCTATCCGCGTGGGCAGTGAATTGTTTGTGCGCTCCATCGCACGCATCGACTATGAGCAGCAGATTGTGCAGCTGTTTTGCGACGTGGCGCCGGGCGAAGAGTTGGTGATGGTGCGGCGTACGCCGTTGCGGGAGGCGACGCGCCGTGACTACGAGCAGTTCTTGCGCGGCAAGGGTGGCCAGCCGGTGGCGGGCATCCTGAACGACTGCATCTTGCGGCGACTGAACAACGGCGCCGAGCTGGGCAGCATGGCCGGCACGTTCGGCGATGTACCGCTGGCGGGGTTCTCCACCTTTGGGGAAATCCTGGGTTTGAACCTCAACCAGACACTGACGGCGATTTTCTTTTTCCGGGTGGGCAAAGGCGCGAGTTTCACCGACGAGTACGTGGACAATTTCATCGCCCATTACGGCGAATTCAAGGCGTTTTTCCTACGCCGCCAGGTGAAGAAACTGGCCGGTTTGAACCATGTGGTGGTCAAGCAGATTGCCGCATTCAAAAACAACGACTTCGCCAACACCCTCAATACCCGGGGGCTGGACAGCAATATCCTGCCGGTTTTCGAAGGGCTGGCAGACTTGGGCATGGTGTTGGCCCAGGCTGAGCGTCAGCAGGAAGACATCGCTGCGCAGCTCAAGCATTACTCGGGTGAGTTGCACGCGTCGATGGATGAATTGGTGGGCACCATCGGCCAGCAGAACAGCGTGTCCGCCCAGGCCGGGGCCACGGTAGAGGGCCTGTCCAGCCAGGCGGACGTGGCGGTGGAAGGTGCGCGTACGCTGGCGGGGTCGAGTTTGCGTATTCAGTCGATCGTGCAGGTGATCCAACAGATCGCCGGGCAAACCAACCTGCTGGCGCTCAACGCAGCCATTGAAGCGGCACGCGCCGGTGACTTGGGCCGTGGCTTTGCCGTAGTGGCGGACGAAGTACGCAAACTGGCGGAAATCACCCGTAAGAATGCGGCGGAAATCGGCGTGGATATTGACCTGCTGTCCAGTGAGATCCAGCGCGTTGCCCAGCAGATCGAGGACCAATCCACCGGTGTCGGCGCACTGCGCGAAATGCTCGACGCTCTGGAAGCGTCCAGCCGCGCCACCGAGGGCACGGCGCAGCGGACCAAGACAATTGCGGATACGTTGACGGGGCTTACACATGCGTAGGCATCCGTCGGATCGCCAGGGCTGCACGTTGATCCGCCATTAGCCGCCGCGCCTGACTGATAGGCCATTTCAAGGTTTGTAATGTTTGATCAGACTGAACAATTGACGGGTCCAGACCCAACGCGTGCTGGGCCTTTCTCGGTTGTCCGAAAGCGCATCAAGTAGGGTGCGCTCACGCGCTAAGCCTGAGACAAGGCCCGGCTCTGAGCGCTGCGGACCTGGAACGTCAGAACGGTCGACTGGCTTGATCAGCGAGCCGGTGGCCGGGTCTATCGAATACCCCGCTGCCTTGCCTTTTTCGGTGAGGGTCCAGACGCCGTTTACGTTATCAGCGAGCGCCTCGGAGGGCGGGCGCCTTATGGATTCGTCGGTGGTAACGATGATGTTGTCTTCGACCGGGATCACTTTAAAGGTGGTGAACTCATCGCCGAGCCCAGGTTGCTTGCCGCCTTCGTCCGAAAACCTATTCACCATTTTTTCCAGGAACGGCAGGCCGCCAATATTGGAAAGCGCCCCGTAATCTGGATTGAGGATATGTCGCAAATAGCCCTGATCAAGTCGGGTACTGGTGATGGCCGTGCCGTTCAGAATTCGTGAGGCCGTTGCCGCGTCTTCTTGCTTAAAGTTGAACGTTACGCGATACCCCTGTGCATCGTAGCCGTTATTGGAACTCAACTGCTGGCGCCCGTCGCTTGCACGACGATAGCTGCCGAGTGAATGAGCCAATTGATCCACATAGCCCAGACTGGCACCCTCCTCCTGTGCGTAAGCGAACATATCCGCGATCAGCGCACGATCATCGTGACGTAAAAATTCAAAAACGTTCTGGCCTGCATTTTCGTAGGTCGCAGGCGGCAGGGCGACCGGCGGCTCGTGGCTACCGAACAAGCGCGCAATCATCAACTCGCGGCCAGCTACTGACCTTGAGCCGGGTGCTGCGGGGGACACCCCAGACTGCATCTGCAACCAAGCTGCACGTCGCTCATTCATGGTGAAAGTGCCGCCGTCGTCGTGGGCGATCAAGCTCAGGTGGTCGCGGGCGAGGTCTTTGAACGGGTTGATGTCAGTACCGTTGACGAAGCCGGTGGCCTGCCGAGCACGCGCCAGGAGGTCCGGGTCATCGGTATCGGGGGTCTGTGCGTCGTGCCGCACTTTGTTGGCGAAGTAGTTGCCATCTGTAATTGGGTCGACCAGATTGGAGCCTTGCTGAACGATACGGTTTTCAGCGTGCGTTGCGGCTTCACTTAACTGGCGCGCAAGGGTCGAAACAGCCTCGGTAGCTGGGTGACTACTGTTTGAGACACCCACGCTTGCACGTTCATCGGCGGGCATAACAGCATAATTGCTAGCCGCACTGACGGAACGACTTGTCAAATAGCGGTTAGACGAAGATGCATCAGCATTGAGATTAACCACGACAGCATCCCTCCTTCATAATTGAGTAGCGATAACGCTATCTAAAACCGCCTTTAATAACCATAAGCCACTTACAGCAGAGTTAACTGCGAGAACCTCGCACCGCATCAATACCGATAGCGGAAAGTTACCGAATCGGCACCAGCAGGACGCGTATAAGGTGGCACACCCCCTAGTACATAATGTTTGATAGTGACACGTGCGCCATGATCAAAACTCTGGTTATTAAAGTCGTAAATAGTCCCAGAGGAACCCGAGCCTATATCTACACAATTTTCCTGAGAACTATAAGGACGGTAATAGCAGAACTGCACCCGTTGACTCACACTATCTGGGTAGTATGTTGTTCGCCATTGAATTTCTAACAATTGTTTGGGAACAATGAGTGTGCCCTGAGGGATATCCGAGGTAAAAACAGTAAAACTGGTAAGCCCAACACCAGGACTCGTATTAGAATTTGACAAAACAAGGACGGGGCCTGGCGCACCGACTTTAGTTATAGAGAACTCTTGTGCGTAAGACTTTCCGCCTATCAGTATCCCTCCTACACAAATTAATACCATTGTAAAAATTTTTTCGTTCAGCCAGCGCAGCGATACCATGGACTTCAATAGGCTTTTCATATTACACCGCCCTTTAATATTAAATATACAATCCAAAATTCTCCCGCAGTAACTCACACCCCTAACATTGCATGAACTTTTAACAAAAGTAAGCTTTCAAATTCCTAAAAACACGAAGTCCATATCTGTAAGACATCCAAGTAGGAAGCCGTCAGCAACTTCCTAGTCCTGCCTCTCTACTATAAAAACCGCCTGTTTTAAGCCAGCTGGCGACCGTCACTTCAAACGCGGAATTTCAAAAAAACCAGTGATCGACTTGCTGCCGTATCCCGAAGGTTTACCCATGTGCTGATCAAAAATAGCCCGCACCATGGCGCTGGAGTCATGATGCCGAGCATGATGCCTCGCTCACCTCAAGGACGATAAAAAGTGAAAATCACCCTCGCCGCTTTGCTGCTGACTTGCCTTGCCGGACCTGTGCTTGCAGTTAATATCCCTATCGGATTTCAGACCGCCACCCTCCCCGATGCGCAAAACAATCGCCCATTGCAACTGACCGTCTGGTATCCCGCCGCTACCACTGCGACCCCCGAACCGATCGCCGACGATACGGTGTTCGTCGGCGCTCTCGCGGTGCCGAACGCGCCGGTGGTGGCTGGTGAGCATCCACTGGTGGTGCTCTCCCACGGTTACGGCGGCAATTGGCGCAATCAGGTGTGGTTGGCCAGTGCATTGGCACAGCGGGGTTATATCGTGGCGGCGGTCAATCATCCTGGCACTACCAGCAAAGACCGTAGCCCCGCCGCCGCTGCGCAGTTATGGCAAAGGCCCAGGGACTTGAGCCGGGCGATCGATGGGGTGCTGGCCGAGCCGGGCCGGTTCGGTGTGGTCGCCAAAGGCCAGATTGCCGCCATGGGCCATTCCCTGGGCGGCTGGACTGTGCTGGAAATGGCCGGCGCTCGGTTCGATCCCGACCGGTTTGTCCAAGACTGCACCGTTCACCCTAAGCTCGGCGGCTGCCTCGGTTACCGGCAAATGAACCCCGCCGGTACGCCAGAGGGTAAAGCGCGCTTGGCTGCGGATTTAAGCGACCAGCGCGTCACCGCCATTGTGTCCTTGGACCTGGGCCTGTCGCGCGGCTTCGCCGATGCCAGCCTGGCGACATTGCCAGTGCCGGTGCTGGTGATTGCGGGAGGCGTGCCGTCCGAGGATATGGACCCGCAGTTGGAGTCCGCCAACATGGTCAAGCGCCTGCCAAAAGCCACGACTCAATATATGGAGATCGCCGACGCCACCCACTTCAGCTTTATGTCGATCTGCAAACCAGGCGCCGTGGCGTTGATTGAAGCGGATTCGCCGGGCGATGGGATGATCTGTCAGGACGGCAACGGGGCGAGGCCACGGTCAGTGATCCAGCAGCAGGTGGTCGACCTGATCGGTGCATTCCTGCAGCGTTCATTTCACAACTGATACTTGGGCCTGGGGGATGTCCCCCTTAAGAAACACCGGACGATATAGCCAAAGCGCGATCTACGCCTGGATTTTGCCTAGGCCCCACGGTGCAGCTTGCTTAGCTGGTATGATCCGCGCGTTGACAGCCCCGGTAAAAACCCATGAATCGCCAGAAAAAACTCCAGCAACTGTTCAAGGCCAAGGCCAAGAAAGCCAGCGCCAAATTGGCGCCCAAATCCAAGGATCGCTACATCAGCAAGGCCGAGCGGGAAAGGCTGGCGGCTGAAGCTGCCGAGGCGCCCAGCCCGTCCCCCGAAGCCTGACTCAGCAGCCGCTCAACGCCACCTGCGGCCGCTCACCGGCGAAGAAAAACGGCCGCAGGCGCACGCCCACGCCGTTGCCGATAAACGCTGCCACCAACCACATCCAGCCATGCAGACTGCCGGACGCGATGCCGCTGAAGTACGCGCCGATGTTGCAGCCGTACGCCAGGCGCGAGCCGTAGCCCAGCAGCAACCCGCCGATTACCGCCGCGATCAACGAACGGGCCGGGATCTTCAGGCTCGGAGCGAAACGTCCGGCCAGGCCGGCGGCCAGCAACGCACCGAGGACGATGCCGATGTCCATCACACTGGTGATGTCTTCCCACACCGGCGCGGCCAGGGCCTTGGCATTACCCGGCATCTGCCAGAATGCCCAGGCGCCGACGTCCACGCCCACACCGCTCGCCACCTTGGCGCCCCACAGTGCGAACGCCGAAGTAATGCCCCACGGCCGCCCGGCCAACGCCAGGGTCGCGTAGTTGAGCAATGCCAGGCCAACGGCGCCCCACACCAGCGGCCACGGCCCGCGCAGAAAGCGGCGCACACCTGAATGCGGGCTTTTCACACCCTCTTCAAGCTGACCGTGGCGGCGTTTTTCCAGGCGCACGGTGACGGCTGCGATCAACGCAAACACCGCAAGGCTCAGGATCAAGGCCGGTACCACGCCGAAACTTTTGACGATGGACACCGCCGGGAACGCCGGCAACGCAAACCACCAATCCACATGGTGCGTAGCGATCAGCGAGCCGCAGATAAAGAACAACAGGGTCACCAGCATGCGCGCATTACCGCCGCCCACGGTGAACAACGTGCCCGAGGCACATCCGCCGCCCAACTGCATGCCGATACCGAAGATGAACGCACCGAACACCACCGACACTCCAGCCGGCGCTACCAGCCCGACAACCGGCTGACCCAACAACGTGCCCGCCCCCAGCGCCGGGAAGAACAACAGCACCGCCAACGCCAGCATCACCATCTGCGCCCGCAGGCCGGCGCCACGACGATCATTGATAAAAACCCGCCAGGCCGAGGTGAAACCGAAGGCGGCGTGGTACAGCGTCAGGCCCAGGGCCGCGCCGACCATCAGCAATAGCATCTGGCGCGAGCCGACAACGTTGTGCAGGAACAGCGCGCCCAGCACCAGCAGGGCAAAGGCCACCAGCGGCGCGACGGGTGAGCGCGCGGGGGTCAGGGGAATTGAGGCGTTCATGGGTCTCTCGCGGGTTTGAAATAAATGAGGGGCAAGGGCGACAGTATAGATAAGCCCGAAGCCGTCTGGTGTCAGCCGCGGCCGATCGAACCCGACACCGGCAGATTCCCCAACAGTTTCAGCCCGGTGCTCTTCACAAAAGTGGGGTAATCCATCGGCCGCTGAATCCTTGTTTCAGCATTCGGCAGCACATAAGCCCACGCCCGTTGGGACGATGCGTCGTACACCAGCTTGAACAGCCGCGTCGGCACCCACACCCGGTTAGCACCGATGGTGCCGTGCCCCTCATCGAACAGCGGCCCAGTGAACACATACACATCGCCGCCAGCGCGAAGGGCGAACTTGCGCACGTCCGCCTCGACCTTGCTCCAGATCTTGCGGTTGTTGGTAGGGTCTTGCGGCACCATGTTCGACAACGCAAATGACTGGGCCATGGCCTTGGCATCGGGTGCGTCGGCGGCGGGGGATTGGTGGCCGCGGTCCATTGCCGGCTGCACGCCACGGTAGTCGCTCAACTCCGCGCGCGCGCCCTTGGGAATGCGCGGGTCCGCGTAGAAATGGTTGGTTCGTTCTTCGCCTTTGGCGTCCTTGAGCTGGCGGGCGTTGAGGCGCTCGACCACCACCAGCGGTGTCTTGCTGGTTTGCGAATACAGCACCGCAAAATGGTCGGAGCACAGCGCCAGGGGTTTGAGGCTGGCGGGGACGGTCGCGGTTTTGATCGGTGTCGCGCCGGGGAATACATCGGCGCAGGTGTCGAACGACAACTGCCGTTCCTGGGTGGAATAAAGGTCTATCGCGCCACGGGCATGTGCCCCGGACGAAAACAAAACAAAGGCCGATAGCCCAACTGCAATTTTGCGTAGGTACATGGATTGAATCTTCGAAAGAGAACGACGCGGCAGGCTCCGCGTACGGAGCCAAGTGAATGATATTTCGAGGATTATGGACTAACAGATGTCAGATTAGTGCCCGAGCGACGTAGGTTTTCCCGCACCCCGCGCGCCCGGCCTGAAGCCGTGGGCGCTGGCCGCCCAGGCAATGGCAAACGCCACGCCGACTAACAGCAGCATCGCCCACGCAAATGCGGCCACGCCCCATGTGTCCAGCAGCACGCCACCCACTACGCCGCTGCCCGCAATCGCGCTATTCCATGCCACCACGTTCAGCGACAACGCCACATCCGCGCCATCACCCGCCGCGTCCGCCAGGGCGGTTTGCAACAAGGTTGCAGCGCCGCCGAAACTCAGACCCCATACCGCCACACCGAGGTAGATCACTTGCGGCACGTTCCCCAGCAAGCCCAATAGCACGCTCACCGCCGCAAACGCCGCCAAGCTCACCAGCACAGTGTTGCGTAACAACGGTTCGACCAGTCTGGCCGTGACCCAAATCCCCACCAACGCAGCGATGCCGAAGACCAGCAACACCAGATCCACCCGCTCGGCCAAGCCTGCCGGGGCCACGAACGGGGCAATGTAGGTGTAGAGGATGTTATGGGCCAGCATCCAACTGATCACCACCGCCAGCACCGGGCGCACGCCCGGCGTGGTCAGCACCTTGCGCAATGACAGGCGCTGATGCGCGGGCTGCGGCGCAAAGTCCGGGACCTTCACCAGCACCCAGCCGATCAGCACCAGGCTCACGCCCGACATCAGGCCGAAGGTGGTGCGCCAGCCCAGCAGGCCACCGAGCCAAGTGCCCAGCGGCACACCCAACGACAGCGCAATCGGCGTACCGACCATGGCCAACGCCAGCGCCCTACCCTGTTGCTGCGGCGCGACCATCCGGCGGGCATAACCGGCGAGCAAGCTCCAGGCCAACCCTGCCGCCACCCCGGCGAAGAAGCGCGCCACCAGCGTGACCCCATAGTGGGAGGACAACGCGGTGATGGAGTTGAACAGCAGGAAACCGGCGATGGTCAGCAGCAATACGTTGCGTCGGCGCCAGCCACGAGTGGCGATGGTCATGGGGATCACCGCCAGTACTGAACCCAGCGCATACGCGGTGACCATCTGCCCGGCCATTGACGGCGAAATCGCCAGACCGTCACTGATCAACGGCAACAGGCCGGCGGGCAGGGTTTCGGTGACGATGCAGATAAAGCCGGTCATCGCCAGGGCGAGCAAGGCGCCGACGGGCAAGCGGTCGAACGGAGCCGATAACGTCAGTGAGGGGGTCAAGGGAAACTCCTGGGCAAGTTGATTTAAATACTGATCGATACAAATGTTGCAGGCGGGCGCAGCGCGTTGTCAACGACTTATGTATCGACTAGTATCTATTTCGCTTTCCGAAGGAGACCTCACATGGCACAGATGGGCCGCCCGCGTAATTTTGATCGCGAACAGGCTGTGGAACAGGCGTTGCATCTGTTCTGGCAGCACGGCTATGACGCCACGTCCCTTGCCCAGCTCAAAGCGGGTTTGGGCGGTGGCATTTCCGCGCCGAGTTTTTACGCCGCTTTCGGCTCCAAAGAAGCGCTGTTCGAGGAATGCGTGCAGCGCTACCTGTCCACCTACGCCCAAGTCACCGAATGTTTGTGGGACGTATCCCTACCGCCGCGCCAAGCCATCGAAACCGCGCTGCGCCAATCGGTGCGTATGCAATGCGAAGACGGTCACCCCAAGGGCTGCATGGTTGCACTTGGCGTGATGAGTGCGCCCAGTCCGGAAAACGCGCGGGTAGCGAATGCGCTGACCCAATCGCGACTGCGTACGCGGGCGGGGATTGTGGCCTGTGTGGAGCGGGCCGTGCGTGAAGGTCAGTTGCCTGAAACAACCGAAGCTGCGGTGATGGCGACCGTGTTTGACAGCTTTTTGCAGGGAGTGTCGATCCTGGCGCGGGATAACGTGCCCCATGCAATCCTTGATGCCGCGATCAGCCAACTGTTGGTGACGTGGGACGCTGCGGCTTCTTCCGTGCCGGCCGCTGAGCCTGAAGTCGGTGGCGCAAAATAAAGGCGCTCCGAAGAGCGCCTTTATTCATTGCTGTATTACTGCTCGCTGATCGACTTCACTTCAGCCTTGTTCGCGCCGCCAATCGCAATGCGTTTAGGCTTGGCTTCCTCCGGCACCACTCTGAGCAGATCGATGCTCAGCAGGCCATTGGAGAGCTGCGCGCCCTGCACTTCAATGTGGTCGACCAGGCGGAACGACAAGCGGAACGCGCGCTGGGCGATACCTTGATGCAGGTAGGTGATGTTTTCGTCGTGTTCGCGTTTGCCGCCGGCGACGGTCAACACGCCTTTTTCCACCTGGATATCCAGGTCGTCTTCCACCAGGCCGGCAGCGGCGATCACGATGCGGTAGTGATCATCACCATGCTTCTCGACGTTATGGGGTGGGTACGTGGTACCGGCCTCGCTGCGAAGCGCCGATTCGAAAAGGTCGTTGAAACGGTCAAAGCCAACGGAGTGGCGGAACAGTGGGGCCAACGAGAGAGTAGTAGCCATTGCAAAATCTCCTGAGTTTTCTCCAAGTGATTTGATACGCGACCCGTATTCGGCATCGCGTAAAACCTAAGTAGGTTCAGGGGAAAAAATTTCAAGCGACGACCCAAAAAAAATTTTCCTGCCGACAAACAGCTGTTTGGCTCCTCGGACTGAGGTATCAGAACAGGCCTATTCCGCAGTCTCGGCCACGCCCTGATCCTCCCCCAGAAACCCGCCGCTCTGGTGATGCCATAACCGCGCATAGGTGCCGTTCTTCTCCAGCAACTCGGCGTGGCTACCTTGCTCGATGATGCGACCGTTATCCATGACGATCAGTCGATCCATGGCGGCAATCGTGGACAGTCGATGGGCGATGGCAATGACGGTCTTGCCCTTCATCATTTCATCCAGGCTTTCCTGGATGGCGACTTCGACTTCCGAATCCAGCGCGCTGGTGGCCTCGTCAAGCAGCAGGATCGGAGCGTTCTTGACCATCACGCGGGCGATGGCGACCCGCTGGCGCTGGCCGCCGGATAACTTGATGCCGCGCTCACCCACCAACGTGTCGTAACCGCAGTGGCCTTGTTTATCGCTCAGTTGGCTGATGAAGCCGTCAGCCTGGGCACTCGCGGCGGCACTGCGGATTTGCTCGTCGGTCGCATCGGGGCGCCCATAGGCGATGTTGTCGCGAATCGAGCGGTGCAGCAGGGATGTGTCCTGGGTAACCATGCCGATGGCGCTGCGCAGACTGTCCTGAGTGACGTGGGCGATATTCTGCCCATCGATGCAGATCTGCCCTTTGTCCACGTCATAGAAGCGCAACAACAGATTGATGAGCGTCGATTTACCGGCACCGGAGCGTCCCACCAGGCCGATTTTTTCACCTGGGCGGATGCTCAAGCTCAGGCCGTCGAGAACCTGGCGTTCGCCGTTGTAATTGAAGCTCACGTTGTCGAACGTCACGGCGCCGCCGTGGGTGACCAGCGTGGCGGCATCCGGCGCGTCCTGCACCTTGGGCCCGCGGGTCAAGGTTTGCATACCGTCCTGCACGGTGCCGATGTTCTCGAACAGCGAGGTCATCTGCCACATGATCCAATGCGACATACCGTTGACGCGCAACGCCATGGCGGTAATGGCCGCCACCGCGCCGGTGCCCACTGCCCCTTGGTGCCACAGCCACAAGGCATAACCGCCCGCGCCCATGATCAACGCAACCACCAGTGCCTGATTGACGATCTCGAACTGGCTGACCAGGCGCATCTGGCGAAAACCGGTCTGCTTGAAGTCCTCCATCGCCGCGCGCGCGAAATGCGCTTCACGCTTGGAATGGGAGAACAGCTTGACCGTGGTGATATTGGTGTAGGCGTCCGAAATACGCCCGGTCATGGACGAGCGCGCATTCGCCTGCTCCTGCCCGACTTTGCCCAGGCGCGGCACGAAGTGCCCCATGGCCAGGCCGAACAACGCCAACCAGGCAATGAAAGGCAGCATCAGCTTCGGGTCGAAGCCGCCGGCCAGTGTGATAAGCGCGATGAAGTACACACCGATTCCGGGGGCCATCTCGATCAGGGTGAACAGCACCTCGCGCACCGACAGCGCCGTCTGCATGACCTTGGTGGTGACACGGCCGGAGAACTCGTCGGAGAAGAACGACAGGCTTTGTCGCAGCATCAGCCGATGGAAATCCCAACGCAGCCGCAACGGCAGGTTGATCGCCAATACCTGGTGCTGCACCAGCGTGCGCAGCGCTACCAGCCCAATGCTGGTCACCAGCACGATACCGATCCCCCACAGCACCCGGCTTTCCTGCCCGCCTACATCGCCGCCGGCTTGCCAGGTCGACAGCAGGTCCACCACCTGTCCGAGAAAAGCAAACAACCAGGCTTCGTAGATCGACACCCCGGCACTGAGCAGCGCGAGCGCAACGATATAACCCCGGGCACCACGGGTGCAGGCCCACAAAAATCGCGCCAGGCCCTCGGGGGGTGGAGGCGCCTCGTCGGGCGGGAAAGGGTCGAGGCGTTGTTCGAATGCACGAAGCATAGGGTTCTCCAGAACGATCTAGTCCGGGGATTCTGGCATTTAAAGCTTGGCTTGAGGGCGTATCGGGATAGAACCCTGCTCTGCAAGCAGGGTCTGCTCTTGAATCAGATCTCAGGAATACGTCGAATGTCAGCGCAAAACAGTCTTGTCATGCTCGCTCGAGGAGGCTACGCCGCTCGGGGAGTGCTGTATCTGATCATTGGTATCTTCGCGCTGCTGGCAGCACAGGACTCGACAAAACCGAAGGATAGCCACAAAAGTCTGGAGGCATTGCTCAGCCAACCATTCGGCTATTTTTTAATTGGGGTTGTGGTGGCGGGCCTGCTCTCATTTGCCTCTTGGCGCATGCTGCAGGCTACCCGTGATGTCGATCATCATGGCAAAGAACTCAAGGGTTTGGTGATTCGAACCGGCCTGTTTGCCGGAGGCGTCGTTAATGGCGCGCTGGCGTTTTTTGCATTGGGCCTGCTTATAAGCGGCATTAAAAGCTCGGGTAATTCCGGGGGGCAGGCCAAAGACTGGCTGTCCCATCTATTGTCCTGGGAACATTCGAACATGCTGGTTTACCTGATCGCCCTCATTCCGCTTGGGGTCGGTATTGCTCACATCATCAAGGGATGGAAGGCATCGTTCGAAAAATACTTTGAGGCCGATGAAGATGTCATGCGCTACGTGCGCCCCGTATCGCGATTCGGATTGATCGCCCGTGGCGTGGTGTTTTTAGAGATTGCAGTGTTATTGGCCATCAGCGGTTCCACTTATCAAGCCATGGACCCACCCGGCATGAAGGAGGCGCTGGACGCCCTCCAGAACCTACCCGCTGGGTGGTTGCTTTTGATGGTAATGGCCTTGGGGCTGATCGCTTTCTCGGCTTACAGTTTTTCTGAAGCCTTCTGGCGCAAGATCAATATGGATGTGCCGGGGGTGGCGAGAACGTAGCAGGCCACGGCCGTTTGTGGCGGTTTTAGAGACGCGCTTATGCTGTGCGCTCGAATCACCCCGGAAAAATCCAAGGCAAAAAAAAGCCTGCATCGCTGCAGGCTTTTCCCTATCTGGCTCCACGACCTGGACTCGAACCAGGGACCCAATGATTAACAGTCATTTGCTCTACCAACTGAGCTATCGCGGAATGCGCCGTATGTTACTGATTGAAAAGGAGAAGTCAAGCATTGCCTGGCAAACGCGAGGATTAATTACCCGGCCCGCCCGTCAGCGGCTGTTCTGCGGCCAAGTCCAACCAGGCGCGGGCGGCCGGTGGCAAGTGGGCGTTGGCGCGCCAGGCCAGGGCGATGTGCCAGTCGGTGTGGGGCTCGTCCAACGCGACCAAGGCAATGCCGGCGTGTCGATGCTTGTGCGCCAACATTCGCGGCAGGAAGGCGACGCCCAGGCCAGCCGCGACCAGGTCGACAATAAAATCGATCTGCCCGCTGCGTGCCGTCACGCGGGGGGTTACGCCTTTGCGCTCGCAGGCCGCGAGGATCTTGGCGTTCAGGGCGAAACCGGCCTCGAACAGGATGAAGGGCGAGTCTGCCAGGTCGGTAAAGTCGATACACTCACGCCCTGTCAGGGGATGGTTCATGGGCAGCACGGCGATCAGCGGCTCATTGCGCACCGGTTGATAGTCGAAGCCCTCGTCAATCGGTAACAACAGTGCCGCCAGGTCGACCTCTCCTTCTTCCAGGCATTCGCGCAGGCGCTTGCTGCCGTATTCGGTCAGCTCAATGTCAATGTCCGGGTAGCGGCTGCGGTAGGTGGCGAACATGGTCGCAAACAGCACGCCGCAGCCTACCGGTGGCAAGCCGATGCGCAACATACCGCGCTTGAGACCGCGCAGGTCGTTGATTTCGCCGAGCAGATCGCTGTGTTCGGCCAGCAATACCTGGGCGCGACGGTAGGCAATTTCGCCGGCGGCGGTCAGTTGGTTACGATGCCCAAGGCGGTTGAGCAGCGGCATGCCCAGTTCCTCTTCGAGGGTTTTGACCGCCTTGCTCACGGTGGACTGGGTGAGGGATACCACCTCGGCTGCCTGAGAAAAACCACCTTGGCGCACCACCTCGACAAAGGCGCGCAGTGTTCGCAGATTCATCGGTATTCCTTTGGCGACTGGAAGCCAGTGATAAAAGTTGTTTTTATCATGACAGAAGTTCGCTTAAGGTGGAGCCACCTTGCCCTGTGGATTGACCGTTGATGATCATTTCGTCCGCCTCCGACTACCGCGCCGCCGCCCAACGCAAACTGCCGCGTTTTCTGTTCGACTATATCGACGGCGGCGCCTACGCCGAGCACACGCTGCGGGCCAACAGCGCGGACTTGGCCGACATCAGCCTGCGCCAACGCATCCTGCGCAATGTGGATAACCTCAGCCTCAACACCACCGTGCTCGGCCAGAAGCTGACGATGCCGGTGATTCTCAGCCCGGTAGGGTTGACCGGCATGTACGCGCGCCGTGGCGAAGTACAGGCAGCCAAGGCCGCCGCCAACAAGGGCATTGCGTTCTGCCTGTCGACGGTGTCGGTGTGCTCCATTGAGGAAGTGGCATCGCAAAGTCCGCAGGCCATCTGGTTCCAACTTTATGTGCTCAAGGACCGCGGTTTCATGCGCAACGCGCTGGAACGCGCGCAGGCAGCCGGGGTGACGACGTTGGTGTTCACCGTGGATATGCCCACGCCGGGGGCGCGCTATCGCGATGCTCACTCGGGCATGTCCGGGCCGTACGCGGCCTCGCGGCGCATGCTGCAGGCTGTGACCAAGCCGCAGTGGGCCTTCGACGTGGGCCTGATGGGTCGCCCCCATGACCTGGGCAATATTTCCAAGTACCTGGGCAAACCCACTCATCTGGAAGACTACATTGGTTGGCTGGCCAACAATTTTGACCCGTCGATCAGTTGGAGCGACCTGGAGTGGATCCGCGAATTCTGGAAAGGTCCGATGATCATCAAAGGCATCCTTGACCCCCAGGACGCCAAGGACGCCGTGAGCTTCGGCGCCGATGGCATCGTGGTGTCCAACCACGGCGGCCGCCAATTGGATGGCGTGCTGTCCACCGCCAAAGCGTTGCCGGCGATTGCCGAGGCCGTGGGCGATGACCTGACGGTGCTGGTGGACTCCGGCATCCGCTCCGGCCTCGACGTGGTGCGCATGCTCGCCCTGGGCGCCAAAGCGTGCCTGCTGGGGCGCGCGCCCTCCTACGCGTTGGCCGCCGACGGCCAGCACGGGGTCGAAAACCTGCTGGATATTTTCGCCAAGGAAATGCGCGTAGCCATGACCCTGACCGGTGTGACCTCAATCGAGCAGATTAACGCCGACACCTTGGTACAAGCAGCCAAATAACCGGCGCGGGCCCTCCACACCTGGGGCTGGCCTGCTACAGCGACCATTGATTCGTAAGGTTTTTTATTAAATTAAACGAAGTGGCATGAATCTCGCTCTAACCTGTTCCAAGCAGGTCCAGCGATGACAAGACGTGCGGCGGTGCCCAGGGGTTAAAACCCACTGTAAAGCGGTTTAGACTGTTTCCATGTTTTACGAAACTGACGGAACAGTAAGACCCCGGCACTCGCCACACGCATCGGGCCTGTAAGACTCTTAGAGGCCAAACGGTTATGAAAACACCTACCCAGACCAACGCAATTGATTTCGACACAGCCAAATTGCAACGTCTGGGCTTCGGCCAGCCGTTCCCGCCACCCCGCCGCCCCACCACCGTCGCTCAACTGCGCCAGCAACTGGGCCTGCAATTGCAGACCAGCCTGGAACCGGAGCGCATCCTCAGTGTGTTCTTCCGTGAGATCCAGCGCCTGGTGCCCCTGGATGCCCTGCATTATCGTCACGACGCCGCAGACCTGCGCCTGGAGTTCGGCCAGCGCGGCCATCACTCGGTGAGCTACAGCCTGAGCCACGAGGGCGAGCATCTGGGAGAACTGATCTTTCGCCGTAACCAACGCCTGAGCGAAGAAGAACTCGGCCAGCTCGAATCGCTGCTGGCCACCCTGCTTTATCCCATGCGCAATGCCCTGCTCTATCGCGCGGCCACTCGCAGCGCCCTGCGTGACCCGCTGACCCAGACCGGCAACCGCATCGCCATGGATCAGACGCTGCAACGGGAAATCGACATGGCTCGCCGGCACCTGAACCCACTGTCCTTGCTGATGCTGGACATCGATCACTTCAAGCACATCAACGACACCTACGGCCACGCCGCCGGCGACGACGTATTGCGCGAGGTGGCGGCTGTCATCAAGGCGCAGCTGCGTAACGTGGACATGGTGTTCCGGTTCGGCGGGGAAGAGTTTCTGATCCTGCTGTCCAACACCAGCCGGGAAGCGGCGGCGGTGGTCGGGGAACGCCTGCGCAAAGCGACCCTGGCCCAGGACTATTGGGCCGACGGTAAACGGATTGAATTGACGGTAAGCCTGGGCTGCTCGACATTGCTGGCCGCCGAGTCGGCCGAGAGCCTGCTGCGCCGGGCCGATAACGCGTTGTACGTGGCCAAGCGCGAAGGCCGCAATCGCTTGGCAATGGCGGGGTAAGCACCCCGCCACCGCGTTACATCAGGCTTCGCTGGCGACACGCTCCTGGCGCTCGCGCACAGGGGCGCTGGCGAGGCTGACAGGCTTGTCTTTTTCAAGACGCATGCAGCTTTCCAGGAACAGGTACATGTAGTCGTAGCTCTTGCACACGGCCTGGCGCAGTTCCACCTGCAAGGCCTTGCTCGGGTTCATCCCGGCCAGGGTGCAGATGATTTCCAAGGCTTCCCACGGGTGCGCGTCATCGTACTGGGCGTGCATCTTCAGCCACTTCATTGCCCGTTTGCGCTCCTCCTCAGGAAAGGCCGCGGCGTAGACACCCGTGGAGCAGACCACGGCCGACCATTCCCCGGTCGCCCCTTCGATTGCGTAGTTGGTGGCGGCAATTGCCACGATCAACGAATCGGCCGAGCTGGTATGCCAGCACCAATGACTCAGTGCATGCAACTCCGGCGGCACATGCTGGGCCTGCAACTCTTCCAGGCTCACCCCATGGGCGTGCGCCCAATTGACCCAATAGTCGGCATGGTTGAGTTCCACGCGAATATTGCGCATCAGCCAGCGCCGCGCCATATCCTCCCCAGGATGGCGGGCAAACTTAGTCTTGGTGAGGTTTTGTGCCATGTACAGGGCAAACTGTTCTACCACGGGCCAGCCACCGATCAAGTAGTGACGCATGGTCCGCGCGCTGAGCGTGTTGTCGCGCATGCGCTGGTACAGTTCGTGTTCGACAACCCGGCGCTTGCTCTCGCTACAGTCCTGGATCAGTTGCTGTGCCCAGGCAGGGTAACTTGAGGCTTCCATCAGCGGGCCGGTTCTGTTGAATGTGTCGATCACTATAAGGCTCCTTTTTAAGTGTGATGTTTACAGACCGGCAAATGTTTCAGCGGAATGTGCCGGGCGCCTTGAATAACAGGGGCTGCGGCCGCACAGGTCGACATTGCAAGCTATCAAAGGTAAACAACTGCGGTCGTTCGATCAGGTAGCCCTGAGCGTAATCCACCCCTATTTCGAGCAGTGCCTGCTCGATTTGGGGTGTTTCGACAAACTCGGCAATTGTGCGCTTACCCATGACGTGGCCGATGTGGTTGATCACTTCGACCATGGCGCGGTTAATCGGGTCGTCCAGCATATCCTTTACGAAACTTCCATCGATCTTCAGGAAGTCTACAGGTAAATGTTTCAGATACGCGAATGAGGACATTCCGGCACAAAAATCATCAAGTGAGAAATGGCAACCTAAGGCTTTGAGTTCATTAATAAAACGAATTGCACTGGCCAAATTGGCAATCGCACTAGTCTCGGTAATTTCAAAACAAATCATTTCTGGCGGGATGTGATAAGAGGCGAACTTATCTCGTAAAAATCCTAAAAAATCGTCATCGCCGATGGTAATACCTGACAGATTAATCGCACACATGGCCATGGGCCGGCCCGGACGCTCGTGCAGGCAGCGGGCAATGATCGCGAACACATTCTCCACCACCCAGCGATCCAGAGAAGTGATCAGGCCATAGCGCTCGGCCGCCGGAATAAAACTCTCGGGCAGGATGATGCGACCGGCTTCGTCATGCAGGCGCAGCAGAATCTCGATATGCCCACTGCCGTCCTCGGTGTGGTTCAAGGCAGCGATTTCTTGGGAATACAGGCAGAAGCGGTTCTCTTCCAGGGCCATGTGCAGGCGCTGCACCCAGGCCATTTCGCCGAAGCGCACGGACAACTCGGAGTCGTCGGCGTGATACACCTGCACGCGGTTGCGCCCCTTCTCTTTGGCCATGTAGCACGCCATGTCGGCAGCGCGTAGCGACGCTTCCAGGGTGGTCGGGGTGTGGGAGATATGCACCAGCCCGATGCTCACGGTGGTCACGAATGGCCGGCCTTTCCATACAAAATGCAGGCTTTGCACAGTGTGGCGCAGGCTCTCGGCGATCTTTTCCGCGGCCGCCGGCGGGCAGTTCTCCAGCAAGATGCCGAATTCATCGCCACCCAGGCGCGCCAGGGTGTCGCCCTCGCGCAGGTCCGATTGCAACAGCGCACAGATATGCCGCAACAGTTCATCGCCCGCCGCATGCCCGCAGGTGTCGTTGACCAGTTTGAACTGGTCCAGGTCGAGGAACATCAAGGCGTGGCGCCCAACCTGCTGATGCGCCAACGGGTACAACACCTGCTCCAGACGGAATTCGAATTCACGCCGGTTGGCCAGGCCGGTCAGGGCGTCATGGGTCGCCTGCCACGACAGATTGGCGATGTACTGCCGTTCCTGCGTCATGTCGTGCAGCACCAGCACTGCACCACTGACCCTATCGCCACTGCGAATCGGCGCACCTACCAAGGTGACCGACACAGTGCTGCCGTCCAGGCGCTGGATGGTCTTGGCATGCTCGCTACCGCCCCTGAGCTGGCCCTTGACGATGTGCTCGATCAGGGTGAAGCCGTCGGGCTGGGCATTGTCGTCCAGCAGGTTGAACAGCGCCGCCAGGGGCAAGCCCTGGGCCTGGCTCGACTTCCAATGGGTGAGTGCCTCGGCCGCCGGGTTCATGTAGGTAATGGCACCGTCGACGTTGGTGGTGATCACCCCGTCGCCAATCGACGCCAGAGTGATCTGCGCCCGCTCCTTTTCCACCTGCAGCGCTGTGGCGAACGCATGGCGCTGGCTCAATAACTTGTGGGTGCGCAACAACGCCAGCACGATCAACCCCAGGGCAGTGGTCAGGTTGGTGATCAACAGCAGGCGCAGGATCACCCGCGAGCCTTCGCCCAAGGCATCGCTGAAGGCTTTGGCGGCGGGGGTCACGCCGTCGTTGATGGCGGTGATACGGGCCTTCCATTGGCGCACATCGTTGGCGTTGACCTGGTCGGCGCTGATCGCGGCGTGCATCTCCTGGGCCAGGTTATCCAGCTGCACCAGGTAGCCATCGCCCACCGTCCACAACTCGATGGCCTTTTCCAGATAGCTGAAATGCCGGAAGTTCAGGTACAGCCAGATCACGCTCGACACATCGTCCGGGTGGTTGCCGCCCTTAAGTATTCCCAGGCGTGCGGCGTCGAGGTCAGGGGTTGGGCGGTCCAGGGCAACGCGCAGTTCGTGCCCGCCCTGAGGCACGGCGATGGCGTGCTGGTATTTCAGGTAGGTGGCTTCGTCGCGATTATCGGCGTACAGCGTGAGGTAATAGATGGCGTCTTTCTGGCCCTTGGACCACAGACTCTCGCCGCCCACGTAACCACGCACAGCCGACAGCACATACAGGCTGCCACAGCCCAGCAATGCCTGAAACAGCACGACTGCGATAAAGGGCCACACAATGCCCAGCAGCCGAGGCGTTCCGAAAGTCCGCTTTCGCTTCATGAAGTCCCTTGCATATGCACTGCTCAATACGCACGCTAAAACCCGCTTCCCTGCTACAGCCTAAGCTAAATCAACGTACTTGTTGCAAGTGTCCATAAAGCTTGGCGTAAAGGCCGCCATCGGCGATCAACTGCTGGTGGTCGCCATCTTCGGCAATGTGCCCGCCATCAAACACTAATACCCGGTCCGCCTGTTTTACCGCCGACAGACGGTGGGCGATGATCAGTGTAGTACGGCCACTGAGAAACCGCGCCAGCGCCTGATGCAAGTTATATTCGGTGGCGGCGTCCAGAGCCGAGGTCGCTTCATCGAGGATCACCACTTTGGGCTCGGCCAGCACCATCCGCGCAATCGCCAAGCGCTGGCGCTGGCCGCCGGAGAAACGCACCCCGGAACGCCCCACCACACTGTCCAACCCCTGAGGCAGGGCCCTGACGGTGGCGTCCAGCTGGGCGATTTCCAGCGCTTGCCAGCAAGCCTGGTCACTGCGTTCGCGGCCCATGGTCAGGTTGGCGCGCACCGTGTCGTTGAAAAGCGCCGGGTGCTGCAACACCACCGCGACGTGCTCGCGGATGGTCTCCAAGCCAATCGCCTGCTGGGTCGCGCCGCCAAAACGGATGGTGCCGGCCTGGGGCGTATAAAGCCCCAGCAGCAGTTGCACCAACGTACTTTTGCCGCCGCCGCTGGCGCCGACGATGGCGACTTTCTCACCCGGCGCGATGCTCAGGTTCAACTGATCGAGCACCAACTCTTCGCCGTAACCGAAATCCAGCCCGCGCACTTCGATGCCGACGGTGTCGTGCCCGCTGAACGGGTCTTCGCCGCCGACATACTGCGGTTCATCGGCACGCGCCAAGAGTTCATTGATGCGCGTCAGCGCACCGCCCGCTGCGTAATAGGCGTATTGCAGGTTCAGCAATTGCTCCACCGGGCCGATCATGAACCACAGGTAGCTGAACACCGCGAGCATCTGGCCGATGGACAGGTCGGAAAACAGCACGGTAAGCATCGCCGCCGCACGGAAGATGTCGATGCCGAACTGGAACAGCAACCCGCTGGCCCGGCTGGAGGCGTCGGTTTTCCATTGCGAGTGGATGGCGTAGTCGCGCACTTCCTGGGCGCGCTGGCCGAGCCGCCCTAGAAAGAAGCCCTGGCGGTTGCCGGCGCGTACCTCCTGGATGGCATCGAGGGTTTCGGTCAGGGCCTGGGTGAAACGCGAAGTGCTGTCGTTTTCAAGTTTCTTCAGGTGTTTGACGCGCTTGCCCAATTGCACCGTGGCGTAGATCACCAGCGGGTTGAACAGCAGGATCAGCAGCGCCAGTTGCCAGTGCATCCACACCAGGATCGCCGAGGTGCCGACCAGCGTCAGCATCGCCACCAGGAAACGGCTCAGGGTTTCGCCAACGAATTTGTCCAGCGTGTCCAGGTCGGTGACCAGGTGCGTGGTCACCGTGCCGCTGCCCAGGCTTTCGTATTCGCCCAGAGAGATGCGTTTGAGCCGTTCGATCAGGCGCACGCGAATGCGGTACACGATGTCCTTGGCCAACCGTGCGAACAGCCGCGCCTGCACCACGTTGAACAGCAGCGCGCCGCAGCGCAGCAGCAAGGTCACCAGCAGCATCAGGCCGATGTAGCCCGCGGCTTTCTGCCAACCCAGGGGCAGCGCGTGGTTCATCACCTTGAGCGCGGCATCGCCACGGCCCAGCAGGACTTCGTCCACCAGTAACGGCAACAGCAAAGGGATGGGCACGCTGCACAGGGTCGCCAGCACGGCGACGCCATTGGCGATCCACAGGGATTTCTTGTGACGCAGGGCCAGGCGGCGAATTTCCGCCCAGGTCAGTCGGTCGGTGCGCTTGGGCTGCTCGGGCGTGGCGGGCTGGTCATGCACAGGCGCCTCGCTTCAGCCATCGGGCCAGCAAGGGCGACAACTCGGACAGCGGCTGATAACCATTGGTCAGCAGCGCCAACTGGCCGTCGCGCTCGGCCAGCAGCGTCGGGAAACCGGCGATGCCCAAATCCTGCACCCAAGTGAAATCGGCGGCCGTGGCGGCGTGTTGCTCGGCGCGATCGAACTCGCCGGCAAACTCGATACGCGGGATGCCGGCCTGCTCGGCCAGCTCCACCAACACCTTGGCCAGGGTCACGTCGCGGCCTTCGACATAGAACGCCTGCTGGATCAGCCCCAACAGCTTCCATGCGCAATCCGGCGCCAGGCTGCGCGCGGTGACGATGGCGCGGCACGCAGGCTCCGTGTCATAGACAAAGCCATCGGGCAGCGCCCCTTCGCGCTTGAACGGCTGGCCGGTGGCGTCGGTGACGGCTTGCCAGTGTTCGAGAATATAGCGCCGCGTGGTCGGTTCCAGCGCCGCGCCGCTGCCGGTGCGCAGGCCGCCCACCACCAGATGTACGTCGACGCCGGCCACGCGGGCCTGCTCTACCAGGGCCTGCGCCACCGGGGCAAAGCCCCAGCACCAGGAACACATCGGGTCCATTACGTAGAGCAGGCGCGCGGACATGGCTCAGGCCTCGGAAGGGGTTTGCTTGTAGTTGTAGCCAATCGGGTGCGGCATGTTGCGGGCCTTGGCCAGCTCAATCTGCTTTTGCCGGTCGATCGCGCTGCGACGGGTTTTCTCCGGCAGCTTATCCCAGCAGTGCGGGCAACTGATGCCGGCCACATAGTGTTCGGATGCGCGGTCGGAGACACTGACCGGGGTACGACAGGCATGACATTGATCGTAGTCGCCTTCGCTCAAGTCGTGGCGCACGGTCACGCGGTTGTCGAACACAAAGCAGTCGCCCTGCCACTTGGTTTCTTCCTGCGGCACCTCTTCGAGGTACTTCAGGATGCCGCCCTTGAGGTGGTACACCTCATCGAAGCCTTCGCTGAGCATGTAGCTCGAGGCTTTCTCGCACCGAATGCCGCCGGTGCAGAACATCGCGACCTTCTTGTGCTTGGCTGGGTCGAAGTGGGCTTTGATGTAGTCAGGAAATTCGCGAAAACTGGTGGTTTTCGGGTCGATCGCGCCTTCAAAGGTGCCGATGGACACTTCGTAGTCGTTGCGGGTATCGATCAACAACACTTCCGGATCGCTGATCAGCGCGTTCCAGTCCTTGGGATCGACATAAGTGCCGACCTGCTTGTTGGGGTCGACGCCTTCGACGCCCAGGGTCACGATCTCTTTCTTGAGCTTGACCTTGGTGCGGTAGAACGGCTGCTCGTCGCAGTACGACTCTTTGTGGTCGAGGTCGACCATGCGCGGGTCGGTCTTCAACCAGGCGATCAGGCCATCGATGCCTTCGCGGCTGCCGGAAACGGTGCCGTTGATGCCTTCTTCGGCGATCAGCAGGGTGCCTTTGATGCCGTTGTCGACCATCGCCTGCAACAGGGGCTCGCGCAAGGCGACGTAATCTTCGAGGGTGACGAACTTATACAGTGCCGCCACGACAATCGGTTGAGTCATGGGTGTTCTCTCCAGGTGGCTACCCTCGTAAAGGGTGAACCGGATGCAAAAAAACGCGGGCCAGGCCGCGCGGCGCGCATTCTAACAAAACCCCGGCCGCGCCGCATCGGCACTCAGTCGCCGATATTTCCTCGACACCCGCGCGGCATTGGCCGACCTCGGCCGCAAAACCTGCGTGATAGCGTCGGGCGTTGCCCATTGGATCCACTGGTGGGCTCACTGGAAGATCGTTGTCATGCACACTCTAAGCAGTCCCCTGTTGGCCAGACTGCTGGACCGGCCCGCCCCTCCCGGCGAGGGGAAGGTCGACTTCAGCACGGCCCTGCATCAACTCGGCGTTACCAGCGTCTTTGACATTGTGCGCCTGCCCCGCGCCGACTTCATCCGGCAACTGGGCCGCCTCAACGATGACGATGGCGCCCAGGCCTACGACACCGCGCTGGCCTACGCCACCCAGCTGCAATGGCTGTACGAGCTGCAGCCGACCGACACGCCGCCCGCACGCAGCAAGCGCGAGCTGGACGCGAGCGGGTCATCCCTGCTGGCTGAAGACTGGGCCAATGCCTGCGCGCCCGATGCGCTCGCCGCGCTCGATTCGCCGGTGGCTTATCTGCGCACGCTGTACCTGTTCGCGCGGCAGCTGGAACAGAACGGCGTGGGCACCTGCGATAAAGTCCTGCTGAGCCAACGTCGCCCGGATCTGGAAGCGCTGGTGATCGACCACGACAGCACCTTCACCCAGCGCCCCCTGCTGACGCTGGTCGATGACATGCTGCGCAAACACATCAAATACCACCATCCGCGCCAGAAGCTGTATCGCCTGCTCAGTACCCAGCACTACCCCCTGACGCTGCCGTATCACCATCACCACTATCAATGTCGCCTTGGGCTGGCCGGCACCCGGCACCGCGTGGGCGAATTGAATTACCGCATCAGCAAACGGCTACCGTTCGATGCCGCCGGCAGCGCGCGATATGGCTGGGTACAGACGCACAACCCCGATGTGCAATGCCTGTTAAGCGACCTGAACCCCGGACTACAAACGCTCCTGCTGCAACCGCCCCTTGAAGCCGGCACGTTGTTTCAAACCTGCTTCGGCCTGGCTGGCGCACCGCAGACCCTGCAAGCGCTGCTCGACGCCACCGCCCTGAATACCGCGCAGTTGCACGCGTTGCTGGCAGAGGAACGTTTTGCCCCCCATGCCTCCCCCTCCGCCAAAGATATGCCGTTGCCCCTTTACGGAGCTCGCTATGTCAACGGCACCGATCAGTCGCCGATGACGGTGGCGAGTAATAACGCGCAGTTGCTCAATATCACGGATGAGCGCTTCGACCGCCTGCAGCGCATGATTCGCCTGCAACGCGGGGTCGATTTGCCATTTGCCGAACTGGATACCTTGATCGTCAGCGCCATGGCCTGTGAACGGCCGATCAACGCCCACCTGCGTATCAGCCACAGCACCCTGCGTGCGCTGGGAGTGTTTCGCTACCTCAATCGCCGCTATGCACTGACGCCCCTGGCGTTCAGCGCCTGGCTTAATCGCGTGCCGTTGCAGGCCAGCGCCACTGCGCAACCGTTGTTCGACCAGGTGTTCAATCCCACACCGGTAGGCAGCCAACCACTGCCGCTGGACGACCAGGTGTTGGATGCGCCGACCCGCCAGCGCCTATGCGCCGCGCTCGAACTCACAGACACGCCAAACTCGTTGCACCTGCTGATCGACGCCTGCCCCACCCCAGTGTTGCGCAACCTGGCGACCTACTCGGCGCTGTATCGGCAGGCGCACATCGCGCGCACCTTCGGCTTGTCGGTGCAGCACTGCCGACAGTTGGCCGACCTGCTTGGCCCTGCGACGTGGAGCCACTTGACCGCCCCGACCTTGCGCAGCGGGGAACGTGTTGCCGCAGACTTTCTCGACGGGCTTATGCAACTGGATTGGGCCGTCACTTGGCTCAAGGACAGCCACATCAGCGTCCCCCAGTTGCGCCAGCGTCTGTTGCTGGAGCCGGTTAGCGATAACCCGGCCCTGGCGCGCTGGGTCGATTTGCTGCGTCACCCCCCCTATGAACTGCCATCGGCCTGGCAACTGGCGCCGTTGCCGCAGCCGGCCGCCGCCGACAACCTGCCCCCCATCGAATGGACCGGCGTGCTCGCCCAGGCGTTCGGACCGTCAGCGGACCTGTCCCAACCTCGACAACCCTCGCTTGCCCTGGACCAGGCGATTTCGACCCTGAGCCTGAGCCCGGTGCCCGCCCAAGACGCAGTCCTCAAACAGCAAGCCAAGGATCGACTGACGCCCTGGCTGCAACGCATCGCAGACAAAGGCCAACGCGTGTGCATCCAGCAGTTACTGGATACCCCGGTGCCGACGCCCTACAGCAAGGAGCTCACGCTTTACTACAACCAGTTCCTCAACAGCGCAAAAACCCCGCCGGCGCTCAAGCACCTGATCCTGCTGGCGCCGGATGTCACCACCCTGCTGGCCTTGCCGGTGAACGACACGTCATTGCGTCAACTGCTGCTCAACCCCCATTGGCTGGACCGCGCGCTGGCGCCGTCGACCCTGCTCGAACTGAACCTGGGCACTCTGTATTTGTTGCAGCGCTTCAAGGCGTGCTGCGACACCTGGGGCCTGACCCAGGACGAGCTTCTGGACTTCTTTCGGCGCGCCAACGGCAACGGCGCGCAGCCACTCGACACACAACTGAGCCACTGGCTGGGCTGGAGCGAAACAGAACTGCGGGTGCTCACCGATACCTTGCCCACCAGGCGTGTCACGGCCATGGATCAGTTGGATTGGATCCTGCGCTGCCACCAAGCGTGCGCCGCCACGCGCCTGCCCTGCCAGGCCCTGCTGGACGCAAGCCACCTGAGCCTCTCCAGCGACTTCAGCCAATGGAAGGCCCTCGGCGAAGCGGTCATTGCCGCGCGCCACTAAGGGCCGCTTCCCACCCGGACTCAAGGAACGACTATGTCTGAGCCCCTCGAACACCGTCTCAACGAAGCCCGCCGCGATGCCATGCTCGGCTTCTACCTGGCGCATTGCATCAGCGCCCCGTTGAAAACCACCCTGCGTACCCCAGAGGATCTGTACGACTATTGGCTGCTGGATGTGCAGGTCAGCCAGGCCGTGCCGAGCAGCCCGGTGGCCAGTGCGATCACCAGCCTGCAGCACTACATCAACCGCATCCTGGGCGGGCTGGAACCGGGCTACGACACACAGGGCCCGTCGCCTGACGAAGCGCGCGCCTGGCAAGACAGCCTGCGCACCTACCCGCTGTGGAGCGCCAGCCAGCAACTGCGTTACCAGCCCCACCACTTCCTCGACCCCACGCTGCGCGAGGACAAGAGCGCCAGCTTCGAGCAACTGGAAAACGACCTCAACCAGCACCGGCTGCAACCGGCCACGGTGCAAAGCGCCGTGCAAGGTTACCTGGCACGATTCGAACACATCGCGCGCTTACAGACCCTCAACGGCTACATCGACGGCGACGTGCGACAACTGGACACCAGCACCTATTACTTTGTCGGCAAGTCGGTCAGCGACGACCTGTATTACTGGCGCTCGCTGGACCTGTCCAAGCGCTCCAGCGCCAACCCCAGGGCACCCGCGCCTCGGGCATGGAGCGATTGGAAGCCGATCAACCTGACGTTTTCCGCCGACACTCCGGCCCACAGTGTGCGGCCGGTGCTGTTCAATCAGCGCCTGTTTATCGTATGGGCCGAGTGCATCAAGCCGGCGCCGTATCACGCCGTGCACGGCCCGGTAAACGACATTGGCGAAGACGAGGACGACGATGAAAAACAGCGCCACGCCGAATGGCTCAACAGCCGCTTCGTGAAGTTGCGCCTGTGTTTTTCCTATCAAAAACGCGATGGCAGTTGGAGCCTTCCCCAGGTGGGCCTGGAGGAACATTGCGTCACACGCGGGATCAATGCGCTCACCCCCGAACAACTCAAGCGCATCACCCAGACCATTGCGGTGGTCGACAGTCGCAGCCCCCAAAGTCTGTTCCTGGGTATACGCGCCAACACGTTGAACCATGGCGGCGAACAGCCGGGGGAGTTCTTTCAAGCCATCAGTGTCGATCAGGCACTGGACATCAAGGTGGTGGCGTCCGCCGGCAGCCCGGGGCGTTACAAGATCGTGCCGGGCTCGGCCGTTGCGCTGGAAACCATCCGTCTGCTGGAGGCTTACGAGTCTACACAGAACACACCGTTGCAGACCGCCCTGCTCGGAGGGCTCGACGAAGCCAATGTGTTTTCCAGCGCCTTGCTGCCGCCGTTCGCCCACCGTTACTTCGGGTTGTTCTTCGATATCAACAAGGACAGTCTGCAATTCAAGGCCAGCCTGACGGATGACTACACCGAGCCCGTGCTGACCCTGACACCAGAAGGCTCGCCCCAAGCCCCCTTGAAAACCTGGGATTTCGAAGCCAGAAGCCAGGACATCCTCGACGCCGACAGCATCAGCACCACGTTCGACCCGATCACCAACGAAGTGGTATTCACCTCGAAAACCGCCAAGCGCTTTTTGCAGACCTACAAAGTCACCCTCAAAACCCGGCATGCCGAAGCGAGCATTACCTTGGTCACCGAGTCAGCCATGCACGATTCGGCCATGGCCGATGTCGAGTTGAGCGAGGGCTCGGCCATCATCCTGGACAGCACGATCGTCTCGGACGTCGACGTCACGCACTACGCGATGTTTTTCAAAAACCCCAAGACCGGCAAGACCTTCGCCAATGCCATCTATGACAAAGGCAGCCTGTTGCTCACCCTGACGGGCCGAGCGAAGGCCGCTCAGGATTGGCGCGCCGGGCAAGACGGGACCAAGAACGTCACCGAGTATTCGCTGGAAGGCAAATTCATCGCCAAGAATGCCTTCCTGCATTTATATGCCCATGCGCAGGACAACGTGCTGGCGATCCTCGACCGCTACAGTGACTACGGCCTGCCAGGCGATCAATCCTCCAGCAAAAAACTGCACTTCGTAAATGACTTGCGATTGGTATACAGCAGCGCGTCGATGCCCATCCGGCTTTATCGCCACGTCATCATGCAGTCCCGGCTCAAGGACCGGCCCACCCCGCACGCGATCAGCAACAACACCGCGCAGATCCTTAGCTTCACCGACAGCGAACACGAAAGCCTGGCCGGCTCGGCACCGGAGTTGCCGGTCGGGCACGTCACGACCACGCGTATCAAACTGCCCAGCGGGCAACCGTCTTCGGCGGTCACGGTGATCCACGGCGTGATTACCCTGGAGAGCCAAGAGGATGGCGCACGGGTGCTGGGGTATGCGCTCAAGGCCGTCACCTGCACCCTCAGCCAAACCTTGAGCATTACCCAACCGGCCCGTTCCCCGCGTATCAGCTCCCTGCGCGAGGAAAGCGGGGAGCGCCTCGAAGTCCTCGATTTTTCCGCGAGCCTCAAACCGTCGCTGCCGGCGATCCCACTGAACAGCCGCCTCGCCAGCCAACTGTTCAAGAGCGCCACGGCTGCGCTTGATCCGCCGCTTGCCTGTGGTTTCACAGCGGTTGACGGCGTTGCGGCGCAATCGGCGGACTTCCACGGCGCGCACGGCCAGTACCTGCGGGAGCTGTTGATCTACGTGCCGTGGACCATCGCCCATCAGCTCAACCGGCAACAGCAATACGCCGAAGCAGAACGTTGGCTGCACGGGCTATACAACCCTCGCCAGCCGCATACCGGCACGCTGAGCGCGCTGACAGCCGCCCCTGTGGAGCTGAGTTACGCCTGCATCCAGCCCGATCGGCCCCATGAGCTGGCCCTGAGTTTTCCGCGTTACCTGCGCAAGGCATTGCATTTGCTCAATGTGGATATCCTGCTCAACCGCGGCGATGCGGCCTATCGTCAGTTAAGCCCCGACAGCCTGGCCGAAGCCAAGCTCTGGTACCGCCAGGCGCAGCACCTGCTGGGCACGCGCCCGACGCTGACCCGCGCCGATACTTGGACCCCGCGCGCCCTCGGAGACCTGGCCAGTACCGCAGCGCTGGCCATACGCGCGCTGGAGCACCAACCGGAGTACTTGCGCTCGTTGTCGCGCCAGTGTGTCACCTTCGGCCAACGCGCCTGGCTTATGGACAGCCCCTACCTGCATCGTCCTTTAAGCCCGCAACAGGTGGCGCGTTGGGACACTCTGGAAGCTCGCCTGCACGGCTTGCGCACCCACTTGGACATCACCGGCAAGCCGTTGCGCCCGTCGTTGTTCGCCGCGCCTTTAGCGCCTGCCGCGCTGCTCGCGCGGGCGGCGCACAGTGCCATGGGTGGCGCCGAAGCACCTTTGACGACCCGCCCGGAAGTCGGCCACTACCGCTTCCAGGTCATCGCCGGGCACGCCATGAATGCGGTCGACAGCCTGGCGCAGTTCGGCGCCACGCTGCTGGCGCTGATCGAACGCAAAGAGCAGGCGCACCTGCTCGACGTGCAACAACAGCAGGCTTGGGAGCTGGCCAGCCTGGTGGTGACCCAGCATACCCAGGCGCTGGCGATCGACGAAAAAAACCGCCAAGCCTTGCTGCACAGCCGCGCGGTGATCAAGGGCCGCCTGGACTTCCTGACCCAGCGGCTCAACGAAGGCATCAGCGCCGGTGAAATCGCCGCCGGCCAGCAGTACCTCGAAAGCGCCGCCTGGGAGCGCAAAGTGGCCATCGCCGGCATGGGCGCCGGTGCTGCCATGCTGGCGCCGAACATTTTCGGCACCGCCTTTGGCGGCATGCGTTTTGAGGGGTTGTTTCAAGGCTATCAGGCGTTCGCCCAGGGCGAGGCCAACGCTGCCCGCGCCAACGCCAACGAGCTGGAGCGCACCGAGCAGTTCAACCGGCGCGCCCAGGACTGGGCCCATGCCGAGCAGCAAGCGCGCCTGGAACTGGCGCAGGTCGACGCCCTGCTGCATACCCAGGCCGAACAGGAAAAAGCCACCCGCCTGCACCTGCGCAGTGCGCAGACGGCCCTGGCCCAGGCCCAGTCGACCTATCAACTGCTGAGCACCCGCACCGCCCGGGCCCAGCTGTATGAGTGGCTCAATACACAGTTGGGCACTTTCTATTACGCCCTGCATGACAGCACCCAATCACTGTGCCTGGCCGCCGAGGCGTGCTGGCAGTACGAAACCGCCGAACAGCGCACGTTCTTTTCCACTGAGAGTTGGCGCCAGGCCCACCACGGTTTGCTGAGCGCCGAAGCCTTGAAGTTGAACCTGCTGCGCATGAATGCGGCGTACCTGCAACACACGCCACGGGAGCTGGAGATCAGCAAAACCGTGTCGCTGCGCCATCGCCTGATCGAGTGCGGGGTGATGGTCCCGCAGATAAGCCCGAACACCTTGCCCACCAAGACCTGGGCCGATCACAAAGCCGCGCTGGTGCAGCACGGCACCTTGTGTTTTGAGCTGACCAAAGCGTTGTTCGATGAGGATTACCCTGGCCACACCTTGCGCCGCATCAAGCAGGTCAGCCTGTCATTGCCCGGCACCCTGGGGCCCTACGAGGACATCAAGGCCACCCTGACCCAAACCCGCAACGAAGTGGATAGCGCCGCTGGCGGCCCGCGTACCGAATGGCGCGCGCGCCAGCAGATCGCGTTGTCGCGGGGGCTGGACGACAACGGCCAGTTCAGCCTCGACTTCGACAACGACCCGCGCTACCTGCCGTTCGAATACACCGGTGCCGTGTCCTCCTGGCGCCTGGATTTTCCCCATCCGCAACGCCAAAAAGACCTGCTGGAGTCGATCACCGACATCATTGTGCATGTGCGCTACACCGCTCGACCTGCGAGGAGCGACGCATGAGTACCCCCGCTAATTCATCACCTATCCAACTGCCGGCGCTGCCCAACAGCGGCACGCCACCAGGCGCCACCAAGGGCTGGGCCCCTGTCGGCACCGACGGTGTCGCGCGCCTGGAGATCGCGCTGCCGATCAGCCCCGGTCGCGGCTACGCACCGGCACTCGCCCTCACCTACCGTAGCAACGCCGGCAACAGTGCGTTCGGCTTCGGTTGGGACGTCAACGTCGCGGCCGTGACCCGTTGCACCCGCCGTGCCGTGCCGAGTTACACCGAGGCCGACACCCTGCTGGGGCCGGACGCCCAGGCATGGATGCCCGAGTGCGACGCCAACGGCACGCCGGTGCAGACCCAGCGCGACACCTTCAATCAACAGGCGCTGGGCACGACTTACACCGTCACCCGCCACTTCCCCAGGGTGGAAAGCGACTTCGCGCGCATCGAACATTGGCACTCGGCCCTCGACCCCGCCGGCTTTTGGCGGGTGCAGGCCAGCGACGGCAGCCAGCACCTGTACGGCAAAACCCTCGCGGCGCGCATTGCCGACCCCGAACACCCCACGCATGTGGCGCAATGGCTGCTGGAGGAAAGCCTCAATGCGCACGGCGAACATATCGGCTATCGCTATCAGGCCGAAACCGATACCCACACATTCCCCCATGACAGCCGGGCCCAGCGCTATCTGCACAGTGTGTATTACGGCAATGTCAACGCTCGGGAAAAAGCCACGCCGTACCTGTTCAAGACCGACGACCTCTCGCGCCAAGCCTGGCACTTTCATCTGATATTCGACTATGGGCAGCGCAGCGCCGCTTTCGACCAGGTGCCTACCTATGCGCCGACCACTGACTGGGCCGTGCGCCAGGACCCGTTTTCCCGCTACGCCTACGGTTTTGAACAGCGCACGTTGCGCCTGTGTCGACAAATCCTGATGTTTCACGCGTTCCCCGACGAGCCGGGCATGGGGCCCGACCCAGTGTTGGTCAAACGCCTGCTGCTCGAACATCACGTCGGCCGCAATGGCTTGACCCAGCTGATGGCCACCCACGAGCAGGCGGTGGATGCCCACGGCACGCTCAGCTATCAACCGCCCCAGGAATACCTGTACCAGAGCGTCGCATTGAAGCTGGACAGCACACGTTATCGACCGTTTGAGGCGTTCCCCGGCCATGGATACCAGTTGCTCGACCTCTACGGCGAAGGCGTGCCGGGGTTGGTATACCGCACTGACCACGCCTGGTATTACCGCGCGCCCGTGCGGGCCGTGGACGCCGCCGACGCCGATGCCGTCGGTTACGGCCCGGCCCAGACGTTGCCGGTCAAACCGGAAATCGGGCCGTCGCGCCCGCGCGTCCAGGCGTTGCTGGATGTGGATGGCGACGGCCGCCCGGAGTGGGTTACGGCGCAACCGGGCATGCGCGGTTTTTTCCGGCTTGACCCACACCCGGACGAAGCGCGTTTTATCCCTTTCGAGGCATTGCCCGTGGAGTTGCTGCACCGCGACGCGGTGTTCGCCGACTTGATGGGCAGCGGCTTGGCCGACCTGGCGTTGGTGGGTCCGCGCAGCGTGCGCCTGTATGCCCATCGACAAGCCAAGGGCTTTGCCGCCGGCATCGAGGTGGCGCATGTGGTCGAGGACGATGACTTGCCTTCATTGAGCCCCTCACCCAGCGATTGGGTGGGCTTCAGCGATGTGCTCGGCAGCGGTCAGCCGCACCTGGTGCGCATCCGCCACGACGAGATCAAGTGCTGGCCCAACCTGAGCCGTGGCCGCTTCGGCAAGGGCCGGGTGCTGGCCACACTGCCGTTCCGGCATAGCGCGTTCAACCCGGCCAATGTGTTGCTCGCCGACTTGGACGGCTGCGGCGCCAGCGACTTGCTGTACCTGACTCCAGATGCCGTGCGCATTTACCTCAACCGAAGCGGCAATGGGTTCGCCGCCACGCCGTTGCTGTTGCCCTGGCCCGCCGGGGTGCAGCACGACGAACGCTGTCAGGTCAGCCTGGCGGATGTACGCGGGCAGGGGTTTGTCAGCCTGGTCATCAGCGTCATGCACCCGCGCCCGCGTCACTGGATCTACGACTTTTTCGACGCCAAACCGGGACTGCTGCGTTATACGTGCAATAACCTGGGCACGGTGGCCCAGGTGAGATACCGCAGCAGCGCCCAGGAATGGCTGGACGAGAAAAAGGAGCTTGAGGACGCCGGAACGCGTGCCGTCAGTCGGTTGCCGTTCACTTTGGACCTGGTTAAACAGCACATACAGCACGACGAAATCACCGGTAACACGCTGACCCAGCGTATGAGCTATCGACAGGCGTATTACGCCGCCGACGAACGTGCATTCCACGGCTTCGGCCTGGTACTGCAACGGGACAGCGACCTCCCCGCCGGCAGTTTGCTGAGCAAGCGCTGGTTCCACACCGGCCAGGCGCTCGACATGCCCCGCGACGGCTACAGCACCCACGACCCTGACGAAATCACCTTGGGCCCGACCTTACTCGGGCAGCACACCACGCCCAACACGGCGCAGCCCACCGACCACCAAGACCGCCTGATCACGGCCCCCACGCGCCAGGAACGGCGCGAGGCCGCCTATGCGCTCAGGGGCCTGCCACTGCGGGAGGAACGGTTTGCGCTGGATGCCGCCGACGGCGTGCCGTTTTCCGTGCAGCAGCATCGCTATCTGGTGCGCCGCCTGGCCCCCGCACACGGCGCACAGCCCTGGGCACGGCTGTTGCCGCTGAGGCTGGAGAACGTGGAGTGCCGCTACGAACAGGTGCGCGACGATCCGGTGTGCCAACACCAACTCAACCTGCGCTGGGACGCCTATGGTTGCCCGGTGCACAGCGTCACGGTGCACCACGCGCGGCGAAAAACCGCCGACGACACGCCGCCGGCACACCTCACCGATCCCCACGCCCAACAATGGTGGCGGGATACCCACGACAGCGCGCAACAGCGTTATTACCTGAGCGAGACCCTGAGCCAGTGGATTCATCACGATCAACCGGATCAATGGCGCCTGGCCCTGCCCTATCGCCATCGCACCAATACCTGGGCTTTGCCCAAGGGCGAAGCGGCGCACGGCCTCACGGATGCGGCCGTGCGCTATGAACGCTTTATCGACCGCCACAGCGGGCCGCTGGGGCCGCAAGCACCGCGTGAACTCAGTGGCTTGTCGGTACAGCACTACCGCGAGCCGGGCGGCAAGGGCAAAACCCTCGCGCCGGGGGTCGCCACGTTCCAAGCCCTCAGCGACTACCTGGAAACCGCCGAACTCGATGCCCAAGCCCTGGCTGCGTACAGGCAGATCCCCAGCCTGCCGGGCCAGCCGACTTGGGACACCGACCGCCAATTGCAGGACCTGGGCTACCAGCCCATGGCGGTGTTTTTTTTCGCCAACGCGGCGGAACAAAGTGCGCCACCGCGCGTGTGGTCGGTACGCCGGCAGTTCCCCCGCTACCTGAGTGCCAAGCGCTTTTACCGCCTGCGCAGTTGGCGCCTGACCGAGGATGCGGGTGAAACCACGCTGGATTACGACCCCTATTGGTGTCACGTCAGCCAGATCACCCAAGCAGACGGTTGCGTGACCCAGGCCACTTACGATTACCGCGTGCTGCTGCCGGTCAAGGTGGTGGACCCCAACGGCACACAGCAGGAGGTGCGCTATGACGGCTTCGGGCGGGTAATGGTCAGCAGTATTCACGGACAGGAGGCTGGCAAAGCTGTGGGCTTTGCGTCGTTGTCCTCCCTCGGCCATACGCAGGCGCTGCCGATGGCCCAGGTGATCCAAAAGCCCGAGACCTTACTCGGCGGCGCCGCCAGTGCCTGGGTGTATGCGCCATTCAGTTGGATGGGCACCGTTGCCCAGGCCGACCTGCGCCCATCATGGGTGAGCCAGAACTACCTGCTGCCGGGCGGGCAGATCCGCGCCACCGCCCGGCTGCGTCTGAAAAAGATCGGCGCGGCCGCCAGCCAGGAACAGCAGGCCCTGTACCGCTTGATCAACCAGGCGCAGCGCGAGCCGGTGCATTGCCTGATGCTGCAGGCCGA
This sequence comes from Pseudomonas rhodesiae, assembly GCF_013285305.1. Lineage (NCBI taxonomy): Bacteria > Pseudomonadati > Pseudomonadota > Gammaproteobacteria > Pseudomonadales > Pseudomonadaceae > Pseudomonas > Pseudomonas rhodesiae. The sequence continues at coordinate 4,134,232 of NZ_CP054205.1, forward strand.
TCGTTACCCCGACGACCAAGCCAGGCAGATTCACCAACGGCTGACCCATTGGGACGGCTGGGGTCGCGCATTACAAAGCAAGCAGAAGACCGAGCCCGGCCTTGCCCACGCCGTGGCGGCGGACGGCACATTGATCGTGGAAAACCAGCGCCTCCAGCAGGTCAGCGCCGATCCGCGCTGGCGCGTCAGTGAACGGGTCGAATACAACCCGCGAGGTTTGCCCATCCGCGTATACCGGCCGTATTTCGCCGACCGGCCTGGTTTTATCGACGACGCGTCACTGCGCAGCTTCGGCGTATGCGACCAGCACGTCTACGATGCAACAGGCCGCCTGGTGCGCACGCTCAACGCCAACGGTTCGCTCACGCGCAGCAGCTATTGGGCCTGGTACACGGTCAGCGAGGATGAGAACGACACCGCCGAGCCGTGAGCCGCGCGGCTGCCAGGGGACCGAACAAGTCCTTGGCAGCCACGCCTGGCGTCAGCGCCGGTGCGGCTGACGCACGCCTTCTACGCGATAGTGGCTGCCGCCCAAGTGCCTGAACATCAAACGGTAGGCGCCACGCCCGCGCGTCGCGGCATAACCGTGCAGGTCTGCCGACCACAGGCGATCGTCGTGCTGATGCCAGTGAATCGCGCCAAACCGACGTTCACGCAGGTGGCTGAGGGTCAGGGCAATACTGCGTCCGGCACGGCTACGGGGGTCGATATCAGCCACGGATGCGCTGTCGATGCGCATCACCGGCAGCGCGGCAGAGCTGCCCGAAGGCGCCATGCCCGGCACTGCGGCGCTGGACTGTCGGCCTCGGCGCGCACGCCCGCCGCTCGCCGCCTGCGTCGTGGCGACGACCTCGAAGGCGCCGGCCACCCCTTGCGCAGCGCCGGTGGGGGACATCGCCCGAGCGGGGCCACGCAACACGAGGGTGCTGAACCCCATGCGTCTTATCTCGGGGCCGGGGTTACGCGTATCCGTCAGCAAGGTATCGACCCGTCCCGTTCTATCCACCGGCCCCACATAACCCAATACGCGGTCGTCCTTCACAGACAAATAAATCGAAACGCCCTCTTCACCATGGCGGCGCTCATACGCGAAGTTGACCAGCCGCTCTGTTTCTTGGTGGCTCAAACCCGCTTGCTGGGCCAAGTCGAGGGCCAGTTCCGTGACCGACCGGGCGAACTGTTGCTCGGCTTCCTCATCTGCCCTGGCCATGGCCTGGGGTTGCATTTCACGGTAACCGCGCAGACGACTGGCGCCGAACAACAGCCCTCCGATCAGCGCGCCCACGGCCGCGCCGCTGGCCGCGTCGCCGTGCAACGTCCCGGCACTCAGCCCCATCAAGGCAAACAGCAACAGGATGATCAGCCCGCCCACTATGCGTGTGGTTTCCGCAGCGGCCGGCTGAAGGCCCATCACATCGACAAGCGTAACGGGGTTGTTATTGGCCATCAGGTAAGGGTTCGAGCCGTCGCCAGCGCCCGCCGGGTCGGGGTTGATCCAGCGCTGCAACCACGGCGCGTAGTAGCGAAAACCGTAATAGTACAAACCGCTGGCATCGCGCTCTTTGCCACAATAACGCCGGCTTTTCTCGTGCCCCTCCAAGGCATTGCGCGACGCCCACCACGCCGTGCCGCCAAACGGAAAATAGCTCTCCTGACTGAGCAACTGCGCCTGTTCGTCCAGCTCCAGCGTATGGCTGGACTGATGGTCCGTCAGGCAAAAGCGCAACGCTTCATGGCCGGCGCCCGCCTCCGGCCCCTGCTCCCATTGCAGCACCTCGACCGCGCATGGCCCCGCCTCGACGCGCAGCACATTCAACTGATGGGACGGGCTGTGGCGGACCTCCAGGCCCGGCAAGTAATAGACTCGCGCCGTTTGCCGCTGCCCGGCGACTTGGCGATGGATAAGCTTGAGGGCGCGCTGACCATCGCTGGCATAGACGTAGGTTTCTTCATCGTCGGGCTCGGCCTCGCGTTGCACGAGGGTGACCTTGGCCAATTGGTTACGCACGTTCCAATGCATCGGCTGGCCCCGCGCCAACCATTGCTGGTTGCCATTGGCATCAAAACCCTGGGCCGAACTTTCGTCGTGCAGCCCACGGTTGCTGTTATCCGCCACCTGCAAGGTGCGTGTGTAACCGCTGCCCGTCGACGGCGCATGGCGCAACTGGGTCAGGTTGCCGGCGGCGTCGTACTCATAGCGCTGGGTGTAATTGCGCCACAGGCCGCTGTCGGTCGCGCCGAAAGACACTTGCGCCGGCAACCCCGGGCCGATGCTCGCCACCGCGCTTTCACGCCCCGTGGCCTGGATCAACTGGTACAGCGAATCGTAGGCATAGTGACTGGCGGCCTCGATTTGAGTATTGCTGTGCCACTGCGTCGGTTGCGCCTGATCCAGCAGGCTGACCACGTTGCCGACCGGGTCGTAGGCGTAGCGCAGGTCCTGCAAAAGCGCCGAAGTCTCCCCCGCGCGCTGCGCGGTCAAGCGTTGCAAGCGGCCATCCTCGACGCCGTAGTGCGCCTGGCGGCTCACCCCGTTGCCCAGCAGCGCCGATTCCAGCTGGCCGGCGGCGTTATAAAGGCAGCGCTCGATCAAGGCTTTGCGCGCGCCGTCCTTGAAACTGAGGCTGCTTGTTTGCAATTGCCCGTCGACCCCATACAGGAACTGCCGGCTATTGCCCCTGGCGTCGATCTGCTCCAGCGTGGCGCCCAATGCATCGAACCGCCAACGCGTGGTGTAGGCCCGGTTTTGCAGGAGCCCATCCTGGGCGGCGGCAGCCTGGGGCCAGTCGACGTCAGCGCCGAGCTGGCAAAAACGCCGGGTTTGGCTGAGCACCTGGCCCCCCATCCCGTACGCGTCAAACACCTGGGTGCCCGCCGGGTCGGCATGCCGCAGCAGGCGGCCGTTGCGGTTCAAGGCGCGATGTTCTTCGGTAGGCGCGGCGTAGACCAGCCGCTCGACACAACGCGGTTGCGCATCCGTGGCGGCTTGCTCGAACACCGCCACCGGACGCAGCAGCGCATCGTACTCATGCCGCTGATGGGCGCCGCGCCCATCCCACGCCTGCACTACCTGCCCGGACGGCGCGGCCAGCAGCAGGCGCAGGCCGGCGTCCACGTCCTGACGCCGCACTACCGCGCCGGACAGGCTATAGAGATAACGTTGGTTGGGTTGGGTTTGCAGGCGCGGGTCCCACTGCTCCAGCACAAAACCGTTGGCACTGTGGACAGCACGTCGCACGCGGGGCGTGGGCGCATCCTCGGCACTGGCACGGTGGTAAGCGACGTTGCGCACTGGCAGACCACGGGGGTCGAACGCCGTCAGCGAGGGGGTATTGCGATGAAGTGAAGCAGGCATGGACTCATGACTCCAAGGACACAATGGTCACCTGAGCCTAGGGAGCCTGAACGGGGAGCGGCGGTAGCCGGGTATGTGGGCTTCAACCGGTCAACACCGGTTGAAGCCCGCCACATTACGCGTGCCCGCCAGCGCAGGTCGGCGAGGCCGGCGCTGCGTCGATGGTCGCCCACTCTTCGGGCGTGTAGGTGTGCAGCGCCAGCGCATGAAACTCGCTCATCAGGTCACCCAATGTGGCGTAGACCTTTTGATGGCGCTTGACGCGGTTAAGCCCGGCGAACTGCTGGCTGACCAACACGGCCTTGAAGTGGGTCTGCAACCCACGGCTGTGCATATGGCTTTCGTCCAGCACGCTCAGGTGATCCGGGGCCAGGGCGGCAAGCGCCGTTTCGATACGCTGTTGCATAGTCATTGCTGCTTACTTCTTCTTGGCCGGTGCGGCTTTTGGGGTCAGCTCGTTGGTCATGTCTTCCAACAGCTTGTTGACCACCGGTACGGCGCTTTCCAGTTTGGCCTGGGTCATCTGAGCCGATTGCTGGGTCAGCTGCGGCATTTTCTCCAGGACTTTCTTACCCAGCGGCGACTGGTAGAACGCGACCAGGTCCTTGAGTTCGGATTCGCTGAAGTTGGTGGTGTAAAGCTTGACCATGTCCGGCTTGAGCTTCGGCCAACCGATGGCCTGGTCCAGGGCGGCATTGGCCTTGGCCTGGTAGCTGTCGAGCACCGATTGCTTGGCGGCGGGCGCTTTGGTCTGCTCAAAACGCTGGGCGAACATTTGCTGCACTTGCATGTACACCGGGGTACCCAGCTTGTCGGCATGGGCCAGGGTCAGGAAGGCTTCGGCACTGGCGTTGTGGCTGGCGGTATCGGCAAAAACCTGGCCGCTGGCGCAAACCAGAGCAACCGCGGTACAGATGGCACGAAGACGAGTCATCGAGTTTCCTTTCTAGCTGGCGAGGTAAAACCCCAAGGGCGACCATTCTGCGCCTAAAAAACCTCGCGGCTCAACCCCACCCCTTGTCAGCCCTGGTTTTGCGGGGCGCAGACGCCAGTGAAGAAAGTTTGTGGAACCCATCTGCGTGCCCAGGGCCTAAACTGACCTCTCTCGACTGGATAAGGAGGATGCACGATGAGCCGTATCGAAACCGACAGCCTGGGCGACGTAGAGGTGCCGGATGACGCCTACTGGGGTGCGCAGACCCAGCGCTCGCTGGTCAATTTCGCGATTGGCGAGCAACGCATGCCCCTGGCGGTTCTGCATGCCCTGGCCCTGATCAAGAAAGCCGCGGCGCGGGTCAACGACCGCAATGGCGACTTGCCCGCCGACATCGCGCGCCTGATCGAACAGGCCGCCGATGAGGTGCTCGACGGTCAACACGACGGTCAATTCCCCCTGGTGGTGTGGCAGACCGGCAGCGGCACCCAGAGCAACATGAACGCTAACGAAGTCATCGCCGGCCGCGCTAACGAGCTGTCCGGCAAGACCCGTGGCGGCAAGAGCCCGGTCCACCCCAACGACCATGTGAACCGCTCGCAAAGCTCCAACGACTGCTTCCCCACAGCCATGAGCATCGCCACCGTGCAGGCGGTGCATCAACAACTGTTACCGGCGATCACCTACCTGTCCGGCGGCTTGGCTGAACTGTCGGCGCGACATATGAAACTGGTGAAGACCGGCCGCACCCATATGATGGACGCCACGCCGATCACCTTCGGTCAGGAAATCTCGGCGTTCATCGCCCAGCTCGACTATGCCGAAAGAGCTATCCGCAGCGCCCTGCCCGCCGTGTGCGAGCTGGCCCAGGGCGGTACGGCGGTGGGCACCGGGCTCAATTCCCCTCAGGGTTTCGGCGAGGCAATGGCTTCCGAGCTGGCGGCGCTGTCCGGGTTGCCGTTCGTTACCGCGCCCAACAAGTTTGCCGCGCTGTCCGGCCATGAGCCGCTGGTGACCTTGCACGGCGCGCTGAAAACCCTGGCCGTGGCGCTGATGAAGATTGCCAACGACCTGCGCCTGCTGGGCTCGGGCCCGCGCGCCGGACTGGCCGAGGTGAAACTGCCGGCCAACGAACCGGGCAGCTCGATCATGCCGGGCAAGGTCAACCCCACTCAGTGCGAAGCGCTGTCGATGCTGGCCTGCCAGGTGCTGGGCAACGACGTGACCATCGGCATCGCAGCAAGCCAAGGGCACTTGCAGTTGAACGTGTACAAGCCGGTGATCATCCACAACTTGCTCGAATCGATCCGCCTGCTGGCCGATGGCTGCAACAACTTCCAGGAGCATTGCATCGCCGGGCTTGAACCGGATGCCGGGCAAATGGCCGAGCACCTGGAACGCGGTTTGATGCTGGTCACTGCGCTCAACCCGCATATCGGCTACGACAAGTCGGCGCAGATCGCCAAGAAAGCGTACGCCGAGGGACTGACGCTACGGCAAGCGGCGCTGGATCTGGGCTACCTCACCGACGCCGAGTTCGACCAGTGGGTGCGTCCGGAAAACATGCTGGAGGCGGGGCATTAAGGCGCCATGCGCAATCGCCGGGCCTTGAGCCCGGCGAACAACGACGGCGCCAGGGCAACCGCCGCCGAGCCCAATACCACCACCACCGCGCCGAAATAGCCGAGGGCGTTGATCTCTTCGGCCTGCACATAGTCGGGCCACAGCCACGCCGCCAGCGCCACCGCGACGAAGGTCACCAAGGGCGTGAGCGCCAGGGTCGCGCTGACCCGCGACGCTTCCCAATGGGCCAGGGCTTCGGCGAACGCGCCATATGCCACCAGGGTGTTCATGCAGCACGCCAGCAGCAGCCAGCCTTGCAGCGGGCTCAGTTGCAGGGCTTCCAGCGGATGCGCCCAGGGGGTCAGCAGCACGGCGCAGCAGAGGTAAATCACCATCATCACCTGCAACGAATTCCACACCGTGAGCAATTGCTTCTGGCCCAGTGCGTAGAACACCCAGATGGAGGTGGCGAGCAGCACCGTCAGTACACCGGCGGTATAGGCGCCGAGGGAGGTTAGCAACTCCGTCAGCCGCTGGTTGAAGAACAGCCCGAACCCGACGATCAGCACCACCAGGCCAATCACCTGGCCCAGGCTGAAGCGTTCCTTGAACACAAACACACTGGCGATCATCAGAAAGATCGGACCCATCTGCACCACCAGTTGCGCCGTGCCGGGGCTGAGCAGCTTGAGGCCCACCAAATACAACACGTAGTTGCCCACCAGGCCGCACACCGCCATGGCCACCAGCCAACCGCCCTTGGGGCCCAACACCTTGCGACTGGGCAAGCGCTTGGTGGCGGCCAGGTAAACGAACAGGCAACTGCCGGCCACCGTCAGGCGAAACCAGGTCACCGTGATCGGGTCCATCACTTGCAATACTTGCTTGAGTTTGATCGGCAAAATGCCCCAGAGCAGCGCGGTCAGCAGGGTCAGGAAGAAACCGTAGACCCAGCGGCCGGAAGAGATATGCATGAGTGCCCCAAAAAATGCCAGAGGTGGAGGAGCGGCCATTCTAGGGGCAAGCGCACGCATTGGGATACGGTGCTGTTTAACGGTGGGAGAGGTCTTGCCCCTCCCACCCGTGGCTTAGCGCACGGCTTCGAACAAGCCGGTGGCGCCCATGCCGCCGCCCACGCACATAGTGACGATGCCGTAACGCAGGTTGCGCCGCTGCAACTCGCGCACTAGGTGACCCACTTGCCGCGAGCCGGTCATGCCGAACGGATGGCCGATGGAGATCGATCCACCGTTGACGTTGTATTTGGCGTTATCGATTTCCAGGCGATCCCGTGCGTACAGGCACTGCGACGCGAACGCCTCGTTGAGTTCCCACAGGTCGATGTCCGCCACTTGCAGGCCCTTGGCCTTGAGCAACTTGGGCACCGAGAACACCGGGCCGATGCCCATTTCGTCCGGCTCGCAACCGGCGACGGCGAACCCACGGAAAAACGCTTTGGGCTTGAGCCCCAGCTCCAGAGCCTTGTCCAGGCTCATCACCAGGGTCATCGAGGCACCGTCGGAGAGTTGCGAGGAGTTGCCCGCCGTCACCGAACCGTCTTCGGCAAATACCGGTTTCAACCCGGCCAGGCTCTCCAGGGTGGTGTCGGGACGGTTGCAGTCGTCACGGTCGACCACGCCGTCAAGGATCTGCACCGCGCCGGTGTTTTTGTCTTCGACTTTGTACTTGACCGCCATGGCCACGATTTCATCGTCGAACAAGCCGTCCGCCTGGGCCTGGGCCGTACGTTGCTGGCTTTGCAGGGCGTAGAGGTCCTGGGCTTCGCGGCTGACGTGGTAGCGCCGCGCGACGATCTCGGCGGTCTGGCCCATGGGAAAGTAGATGCCCGGCACTTGCTCCTTGAGCAGCGGGTTGATCAGGTTATCGGTGTTGACGCTTTTCATGGTCAGGCTGATGGACTCCACGCCGCCGGCAACGATGATGTCGCTGCAGCCGGAAGCGATCTGGTTGGCCGCGATCGCGATCGCCTGCAACCCCGAGGAACAGAAGCGGTTGAGGGTCATGCCTGCCGTGCCGGTGCCCAATTGCGAAAGCACCGCCACATTGCGCCCGATGTTGTAGCCCTGGGCGCCCTCGTTGGAACCGGCACCGACGATGCAGTCTTCCACACTGGCCGGGTCGACGCCGTTGCGGCTCAGCAGCGCGTTGACGCAATGGGCCGCCATGTCATCGGGACGGGTCTGGTTGAATTTGCCGCGAAAGGACTTGGCCAGGCCGGTTCGCACGCTGTCGACGATCACTACTTCACGCATGGGCTACCTCGATCTTGTCATTGTTGGGAGATGGATCGAGGATAGATCCGCGCCTGCCCGGCCGCGATGATCATTCATCCGGCGTATGCAAAAGCATGGCTCGGCGGGGGCGCTGGGGAGGTGATGAGCCCGTTCGCCACAGCAAGCCAGCTCACCACCACGCGGTCCGGTCTGTCATACAGGGCGTGATTATTTTTTGGTCTTTTTATCGTGCTTTTCGGACTGGGCAAACGCTTCCTCCAACGCGCGGTTGATGGTGCGCAGCACCTTGACCCGCGCCCAGCGCTTGTCATTAGCCTCCACCAATGTCCACGCCGACACCTCGGTGCTGGTGCGGTCGACCATGTCGCCCACGGCGGTGCGGTAGTCGTCCCACTTGTCGCGGTTGCGCCAGTCGTCTTCGGTGATTTTGAAGCGTTTGAATGGGATCGACTCGCGCGCCTGGAAGCGCTCCAGTTGGGTGTCCTTGTCGATGGCCAGCCAGAACTTGACCACGATCACCCCGGCATCGCGCAGTTGCTCTTCGAAATCGTTGATCTCGCCATAGGCGCGCATCCAATCCGCCGAGGTGCAGAAGCCTTCGATACGCTCCACCAGCACGCGGCCGTACCATGAACGGTCGAACACGGTGAACATGCCGCGCGCCGGGATTTTCTGCCAGAAGCGCCACAGATACGGCTGGGCTCGTTCGTCTTCGCTCGGCGCGGCAATCGGCACGATGTGGTACTGGCGCGGGTCCAGCGCCGCCGCCACGCGACGGATGGCGCCGCCCTTGCCCGCCGCATCGTTGCCTTCGAACACCGTGACCAGCGCGTGCTTGCGCATGCGTTTGTCGCGCATCAAACCGGAGAGGCGCGCCTGCTCGGTGATCAGCTGTTCTTCGTAATCGTCTTTGTCCAGGCGCAATGTCATATCGAGGCTGTCGAGCAGGCTCTTGCGGTCCACCGAGGCCACCAGCGGCGCGGGGTTCATGCCGCTGCTCCTGGCCTTGGCCATTTTCAGAGCGTTTTGCAAGCCTTCGAGGAGGATCTTGCCCACGGTCAGGCCACGGTAATACGGGTCGACCCCTTCGATCACATGCCAGGGCGCATAGTCGCGGCTGGTGCGGCGCAGCACGCGCTCACCGAAATGCACGAACTTGTCGTAGGTTTGGGACTGTTGCCAGTCCAGCGGGCTGATGCGCCAGCTGTGCAGCGGGTCGTCGGCCAGGGCCTTGAGCCGCGCCTTCATTTGCTTCTTGGAGAGGTGGAACCAGAACTTGAAGATCAGCGCGCCTTCGTCGCAGAGCATTTTTTCCAAACGTTCGGCGCCGGCGATGGCCTGGTCGAGCCGGGCATTCTTGATCTGGCCGTGTACGCGGCCTTGCAGCATCTGGCTGTACCAGTTGCCGAAAAACACCCCCATGCGGCCCTTGGCAGGCAGTTGGCGCCAGTAGCGCCAGGCCGGTGGGCGCGCCAGCTCTTCGTCGGTCTGCTGATCGAAGGTGCGCACCTCGATCAGGCGCGGGTCCATCCACTCGTTGAGCAACTTGACCGTTTCACCCTTGCCTGCCCCTTCTATGCCGTTGATCAGCACGATTACCGGGAAGCGTTTTTGCTGGTGCAGTTCGTACTGCACCTCCAGCAAGGCTTCGCGCAGGGCCGGGACTTCGGCGTCGTAGGTGGCTTTGTCGATGGCGTGACCGATTTCGGCAGATTCGAACATGGGCGGCTCCGTTCCAGAAGTGAGCAAGACTAGCGGATTGGGCAACGCCGTGCGGAAGGAAATTCAACGCGCCCTTGCCGTGGGTCAATTCAAATGGGGTTGATCGGCTAGAATGGCCGCCTTGCTTTCGCCTGCTTAGTTATGAGCCGCCCATGACCCCCGTATCGCCCAATGCCCAGCTCGACTGGGACGCAGAAGGTCGCCCGCATTCGCGGGTGTTCGACGACGTATATTTCTCCGACCAATCGGGCCTGGAAGAAACCCGCTACGTGTTTCTGGAACAGAACCGCCTGCGCGAACGCTTCGCCGCCCTCAAACCGGGGGAGCGCCTGGTCATCGGGGAAACCGGCTTCGGCACCGGCTTGAATTTTCTCTGCGCCTGGCAGTTGTTCGAGCAGCACGCCTGTGCCGACGCGCGCCTGCACTTTATCAGCGTGGAAAAATACCCTCTCACCCACGCCGACCTGCAACGCGCCCTCGCTCTCTGGCCGCAGCTGCAACCGTTCGCCGCGCGTTTGCTGGCGCAGTACCACGCCATCCATCCCGGTTTTCAACGACTGCTGCTGGACAGCGGCCGCGTGACCCTGACCCTGCTGATCGGCGATGCCATGGAGCAATTGCCGCAACTGGACGCCCAGGTCGACGCCTGGTTTCTCGACGGGTTCGCCCCGGCCAAGAACCCCGACATGTGGACCGCCGAGCTGTTCGCCGAACTGGCTCGGCTGGCGGCCCCTGGCTCGACCATCAGCACCTTCACCAGCACCGGCTGGGTGCGACGCTTGATCAATGCCGCCGGGTTCAAGATGAAACGCACGCCAGGTATCGGGCATAAATGGGAGATCCTGCGCGGCGAGTTTCTCGGCTGGCCGGCCGACACAGCGGCGCCAGCACCGATCAAACCCTGGTTCGCGCGCCCCGCGCCGGTCCACGGCGAACGCAGCGCGTTGGTGATCGGCGGCGGCCTGGCCGGTTGCACCACCGCCGCCAGCCTCGCCGCGCGCGGTTGGCGCGTGCAATTGCTGGAGCGCCACGCGGGCCTGGCCGAGGAAGCCTCGGGCAATCCCCAGGGTGTGCTGTACCTCAAGTTATCGGCCCACGGCACCGCGTTGTCGCAGTTGATCCTCAGCGGGTTCGGCCACACCCGGCGCCTGCTCGAACACCTGCACCGTGGCGTCGACTGGGACGGCTGCGGCGTACTGCAACTGGCCTTCAACGCCAAGGAAGCCGAACGCCAGGCCCAACTGGCAGCGGCGTTCAGCCCGACGCTGTTGCATGTATTGGACCCGGCCCAGGCCCAGGCCCGGGCCGGGGTGGCATTGGAACACGGTGGGTTGTTCTTCCCCGAAGGCGGTTGGGTGCACCCGCCGGCGCTGTGTGAATGGCAGGCACGGCACCCGTTGATCGAGGTGTTGCAACACCGTGACGTGCTGGCGCTGCAACAGGTCCAAGGCCAGTGGCAGGCCCTCGACGGCGACACCGTATTGGCCAGCGCCAGCGTGGTGGTGCTGGCCGGCGCCGCCGAAATCAAGCGCTTCCCGGCCAGCGCCGAACTGCCGCTCAAACGCATTCGCGGGCAAATCACCCGCTTGCCGCAGACCGTCGCCAGCCAAGCCCTGGCCACCGTGGTCTGCGCCGAGGGCTACGTGGCTCCACCGCGTTTGGGCGAGCACACCCTGGGAGCCAGCTTCGATTTCAAGAGCGACGACCTAGCGCCGACGCAGGCCGAACACCTGGGCAACCTGGACATGCTGCGGGAGATCTCCGAAGACCTCACGCAGCGCCTGAACGCCGACCAACTGCCCGTTGAACAGCTGCAAGGCCGCGCCGCGTTCCGTTGCACCAGCCCCGACTACCTGCCGATTGTCGGGCCACTGGCCGAGCGCGGCGCGTTCGACCAGGCTTATGCCGCCCTGCGCAAGGATGCACGCCAGATCCCCGCCACTGCCTGCCCGTGGCTCGACGGTCTGTACATCAACAGCGGCCATGGCTCGCGCGGTTTGGTCACGGCGCCGCTGTGTGCGGAACTGCTGGCGGCCTGGCTGGATAACGAACCGTTGCCACTGCCGCGCAGTGTGGCCGAAGCCTGCCATCCGAACCGTTTCGCCTTGCGCACGCTGATTCGCGGCAGCGGCGCGTCATAACCCCAGCCACCCTGTGCTGCCATCCCCACCGCGCGGCCAATCAAGGCCGCGTGGGCCGACAAGGCCCATTGCCTTATAACGTATTGTTCTAAAACTCCCACAATCTGCTCGGGTCAGTCTCTGGGTACCCGCCGTTTTGGCGCGCGGTACTTCTATCCCTCCCCAACGGAAAAACCGGTAAGGAATTTATGTGCGGATTAGCTGGTGAGTTACGTTTCGATGCCCAACCTGCCGACCTGGCTGCGGTTGAGCGCATCACCCATCATTTGGCGCCACGCGGCCCTGACGCGTGGGGCTTCCATGCCCAAGGGCCGATTGCCCTGGGCCATCGCCGCCTGAAAATCATGGACCTGTCGGATGGCTCCGCCCAGCCGATGGTCGACGCTCAACTCGGGCTGTCCCTGGCATTCAACGGCGCGATCTATAACTTTCCGGAGCTGCGCGAGGAACTTGAAGCCCTCGGCTACGCGTTCTATTCCGGCGGCGACACCGAAGTGCTGCTCAAGGGTTATCACGCCTGGGGCGAAGCGCTACTGCCCAAGCTCAATGGCATGTTTGCCTTCGCCATCTGGGAGCGCGACGCGCAGCGGCTGTTTATCGCCCGCGACCGCCTTGGCGTGAAGCCGTTGTACCTGTCGCGCACCGGCCAGCGCTTGCGCTTTGCCTCGGCATTGCCGGCGCTGCTCAAGGGCGGCGATATCAACCCAATCCTCGATCCGGTGGCGCTCAATCACTACCTGAATTTCCACGCGGTGGTGCCAGCGCCACGCACCTTGCTGGCGGGCATCGAGAAGCTGCCTCCGGCCAGTTGGATGCGCATCGACGCCCAGGGCAACATCGAGCAGAAAACCTGGTGGACCCTGCCCTACGGCCCCCGTGACGATGAGCAACACCTGACCTTGGAAGACTGGACCGACCGTGTGCTCGACAGCACCCGCGAAGCCGTGGCGATCCGCCAACGTGCCGCAGTGGATGTGGGCGTGCTGCTGTCCGGTGGTGTGGATTCGAGCATGCTCGTGGGGCTGTTGCGTGAAGTCGGCGTGCAGGACCTGTCGACATTTTCCATCGGTTTTGAAGATGCCGGCGGTGAGCGCGGCGACGAGTTCCAGTACTCGGACCTGATCGCCAAGCACTACGGCACGCGCCATCACCAATTGCGCATTGCCGAAAGCGAAATCATCGAGCAACTGCCGGCGGCGTTCCGCGCCATGAGCGAGCCGATGGTCAGCCACGACTGCATCGCGTTCTACCTGCTGTCGCGAGAAGTAGCCAAGCATTGCAAGGTGGTGCAGAGCGGCCAGGGCGCCGACGAATTGTTCGCCGGTTACCACTGGTATCCGCAGGTCGATGGCGCCAGCGATCCGTACGCAGCCTATCGCGAAGCCTTTTTCGATCGCAGCTACGACGACTATGCGGCTACCGTCGCGCCCAAGTGGCTGACCGTCAACGACGCTGCCGGCGATTTTGTGCGCGAGCATTTTGCGATGCCGGGCGCCGATGCCGCAGTGGACAAGGCCCTGCGCCTGGACAGCACGGTGATGCTGGTGGACGACCCGGTCAAACGCGTCGACAACATGACCATGGCCTGGGGCCTGGAAGCGCGCACGCCCTTCCTCGACTACCGCCTGGTGGAACTCTCGGCCCGTGTGCCAGGTAAGTTCAAACTGCCCGATGGCGGCAAGCAAGTGCTGAAAGAAGCCGCGCGCCGAGTGATCCCCAGCGAAGTCATCGACCGCAAGAAGGGCTACTTCCCCGTGCCCGGCCTCAAGCACTTGCAGGGCGACACCTTGAATTGGGTCCGTGAACTGCTGCTGGACCCGAGTCAAGACCGCGGCCTCTTCAACCCGGCCATGCTCGATCGTCTGCTGACCGACCCTCAAGGCCAATTGACCCCGCTGCGCGGCTCCAAACTGTGGCAACTGGCGGCGCTGAACCTGTGGCTCAGCGAACAAGGAATCTGATTGATGAAACCTCACGCCGCGGCTTACAGCCAACGTTTGCTGAAGGGCCAGACGCCGACCTATGAGCGCCTGCAAGCCCGCCTGGCCGAAGATGGCAGCCCCCTGGCCGCCGAGCCGATTGCCGTGCATTGCGGCTGGGGCCGCTTGTTGATCGGTCACACCTTCCCAGACCCGTCCAGCCTGGCCCAGGAACTGCTCAAGGAGCAGCCGGGCGAGCGCGATATCGCGCTGTATGTGGCCGCGCCCCAGCAGATTCTGGGGATCGACCCGCAGCAATTATTCCTCGACCCGTCCGACACCTTGCGTCTGTGGTTCAGCGATTACCGCCCGGCCACTCGTGTGTTTCGCGGGTTTCGTATTCGTCGCGTACAGAGCGAGGCCGATTGGCAGGCGGTCAACCGTTTGTATCAAGGCCGCGGCATGTTGCCGGTGGACGCTGAACGCCTCACCCCGCGTCATCAGGGCGGCCCGGTCTACTGGCTGGCTGAAGATGAAGACAGCGGCGCGGTGATCGGCAGTGTGATGGGGCTGAATCATCAAAAAGCCTTCCACGACCCTGAAAACGGTTGCAGCCTCTGGTGCCTGGCGGTCGACCCGCAGTGCACCCGCCCCGGCGTGGGCGAAGTGCTGGTGCGCCACTTGGTCGAACACTTTATGAGCCGTGGCCTGAGCTACCTTGACCTGTCGGTACTGCACGATAACCGCCAGGCCAAGAACCTCTACGCCAAGCTGGGTTTTCGCGCGCTGACCACGTTTGCGATCAAGCGCAAGAACGGCATCAACCAGCCGTTGTTCCTTGGCCCCGGTCCGCAGGCGGAGTTCAACCCCTATGCGCGGATCATCGTTGAAGAGGCCCATCGCCGTGGCATCGATGTGCAGGTGGACGATGCCGACGCCGGCCTCTTCACCCTCAGCCACGGCGGGCGCCGCGTGCGCTGCCGCGAGTCGCTGAGCGACCTGACCAGCGCCATCAGCATGACCCTGTGCCAGGACAAGAGTCTGACCCACAAAGCCTTCAAGGCAGCCGGGTTGAACGTGCCGTCCCAGCAGTTGGCGGGCAGCGCCGACGACAATCTGGAATTTCTCGACGAACATCAGCGCGTCGTGGTCAAGCCCCTCGACGGCGAGCAAGGCCAGGGCGTGGCCGTGGATCTGCAAACCATCGAAGAGGTGCAGCAGGCCATCGAAGCGGCGCGGCAGTTCGACAGTCGTGTGCTGTTGGAGAGCTTCCACGAGGGCTTGGACCTGCGCATTCTGGTGATCGGCTTCGAAGTGGTCGCCGCTGCGATCCGGCGCCCCGCTGAAGTCACCGGCGATGGTCAGCATTCCATCGGCGCGCTGATCGAAGCCCAGAGCCGACGCCGCCAGGCCGCCACCGACGGCGAAAGCAAGATCCCATTGGACGCCGAAACCGAGCGTACCCTCGCCGCTGCCGGTTATGACTACAACAGCATCCTGCCACGCGGCAAAACCCTGGCTGTGCGTCGCACCGCCAACCTGCACACCGGCGGTTGCCTGGAGGACGTTACCGCGATCCTGCACCCCACGCTGGTGGACGCCGCCGTGCGCGCCGCCCGGGCCCTGGACATCCCCATGGTGGGCCTGGACCTGATGGTGCCCGCCGCCGATCAACCCGAGTACGTGTTTATCGAAGCCAACGAACGGGCCGGCCTGGCCAACCACGAGCCGCAGCCAACGGCCGAGCGATTTGTGGACCTTCTATTTCCACACAGTTAGAAGCCTCGAGTTACAAGCTGCGAGCTTCAAGAGTAGGGCATTACCGGCAAGCCTCAGATACCGCTTTTAACTTGAAGCTTGCAGCTCAACGCTTGCAACTAAAGGAAACCTTTATGACCCGAACCATTCCCGAACCGGATCTCAACTACCTGCAAAAAGTCCTGCTGGAAATGCTCGCCATTCCCAGCCCTACCGGTTTTACCGACACCATCGTGCGGTATGTGGCCGAGCGTCTGGAAGAACTGGGCATTCCATTTGAAATGACCCGGCGCGGCACCATTCGCGCCACCCTCAAAGGTCAGAAAAACAGCCCGGACCGCGCAGTGTCGGCGCACTTGGACACCATCGGCGCCGCCGTGCGCGCGATTAAGGACAACGGTCGCCTGACCCTGGCGCCGGTGGGCTGCTGGTCGAGCCGCTTTGCCGAAGGCAGCCGCGTCAGCCTGTTCACCGACAACGGCGTGATCCGCGGCAGCGTGTTGCCCCTGATGGCCTCCGGGCACGCATTCAACACCGCCGTGGATGAAATGCCAGTGAGCTGGGACCACGTCGAACTGCGCCTGGACGCCTACTGCGCGACCCGAGCCGACTGCGATTCCCTGGGCATCAGCGTGGGTGACTACGTGGCATTCGACCCACTGCCCGAGTTCACCGAGAGCGGACATATCAGCGCCCGTCACCTGGATGACAAAGCCGGCGTCGCCGCCCTCCTCGCCGCGCTCAAGGCGATTGTCGATAGCGGCGAACCGTTGCTGATCGACTGTCACCCGCTGTTCACCATCACTGAGGAAACCGGCAGTGGTGCGGCGGCGGCGCTGCCGTGGGATGTGAGTGAATTCGTGGGTATCGACATCGCGCCGGTCGCCCCCGGTCAGCACTCCAGCGAACATGCGGTGAGTGTGGCCATGCAGGATTCCGGCGGGCCGTACGATTACCACCTGTCCCGGCACCTGCTGCGCCTGGCGGCGGATAACGAACTGCCGGTGCGCCGCGACCTGTTCCGCTATTACTTCAGCGATGCCCATTCGGCGGTGACCGCCGGCCACGATATCCGCACCGCGTTGCTGGCATTCGGCTGCGATGCCACCCACGGCTACGAACGCACCCATATCGACAGCCTTGCCGCCCTGAGTCGTCTGCTGGGCGCGTATATCCTCAGCCCGCCGGTATTCGCCAGCGATGCGCAACCGGCCCAGGGCTCACTGGACCGCTTCAGTCATCAGATCGAGCACGAAACGCAGATGGAGAGCGACACGCGAGTGCCGTCGGTGGACAGCCTAGTGGGTCAAAAGTCCTGACACTGGCAACTGGGGTCCCGGCGCAGTAGGATCGCCGGGATCCAACACCCGAGGCTTGTATGCTGATTCCCTACGATGCACTTGAAGTCGATACCCTGACACGCCTTATCGAAGACTTCGTCACCCGCGATGGCACCGACAACGGTGACGACACGCCCCTGGAAACCCGCGTGCTACGTGTGCGCCAAGCGCTGACCAAGGGCCAGGCCCTGATTGTGTTCGACCCTGAGAGCGAACAGTGCCAACTGATGCTCAAGCACGACGTGCCCAAGCATCTGTTCGATTGATGGAAGATACTCAGGGGTTGGGGACTGCCGCCGGGTGAGTGGCGGCGGCTTGGCGTTTGCGGATTTTCTGATGCACCTCGGCGCGATGAACATTCACCCCGGCCGGTGCGTGGATGCCGAACTTCACTTGGTTACCGTTCAATTCGACGATGTGCAGGGCGATTTCATCGCCGATGGCAATGCTTTCGCCTACAGCGCGGCTTAAGACCAGCATGGCGGTTGTCCTTTTTTAGAATGACAGGACCCCGACCATGCGCGCCGGATGTAGAAGCATCAATGCCCTGCCCCTAAAACAGGCAGGACCTACATCAACTGGTAATTTAGCTGACAGACTAAGTGAAAGATGCAGAGGGGTTTTCCCCGCTTTCATAAATCCAAACGCTGACGCCATCGGGGGCAAGCCCCCTCCCACAGTTGGACCTGTTCACAGTTCAAAAGGTGGGAGGGGGCTTGCCCCCGCTATGGCTACAGGTAGCTGCACATCTGCGGTGAAAACTTACCCTGAGAATTGAGGTTCTTGTGCTGAGTTCAGCTTTTGGTTGCCTGCGCTTTGGCGCGCATTTTGTCGGCCATACTGGCCATTTCATCGTAGAGCAGCTGCGGATTCTTCTGCTTCAACGCCCACGCCATCCGCCCCTGCTCGTGGGGCAGAATCATGAATTCTCCCTCGGCCACACGCTGGTAGATGTAATCGGCAATATCCGCCGCCGAAATCGGCGAGCTCTCAAGCAACTTACCGACCTGCGCTTTCATGGCCGGCGTCGGGCCTCGGAACGAGTCCAACAGGTTGGTCTGGAAGAACGATGGGCAGACCACATGCACACCGACCTCCTGCTGCTTGAGTTCCACCAGCAGACTCTCGGACAGCGCCACCACACCGGCCTTGGCCACGTTGTAATTGCTCATGGCCGGGCCCTGCATCAGTGCTGCCATGGAAGCGATATTGATGATGCGCCCCTTGCTCTTCTCCAACAGCGGCAGGAACGCCTTGCAGCCCTTGACCACCCCCATCAGGTTGATTGCGATCTGCCAGTCCCAGTCTTCCAGCGACAACTCGGCGAAGAACCCGCCGGAAGCCACCCCGGCGTTGTTGACGATCACATCGATGCCTCCCAGCTTGACCTCGCAAGCCTGGGCAAACGCGGTGAGCTGGCTGTAGTCGCGCACATCGCAACGCTGCACGAAACCATCGCCGCCGGCTTCGCGTACCTGCTTGAGGGTTTCCTGCAGGCCGGGCTCGCTGACGTCCGACAAGGCCAACTGCCAGCCCTCGCGTGCCCAGCGCAGCGCGATTTCGCGACCCAGGCCAGAGCCGGCACCAGTGATCATCATGCGATTTTGCATAAGAAGTAGCCTTGTGGTTCACAGTAGAAGTGATCGGCAGTGTAGCGAAGGTTTCCACGCGCCCCACGCACCATCAGAGTGATGAATGCCCCAGGCAAACCCGCGGCCGGGTCGGATACCTCAGCTCTCTCTAAGTTCAATCTTTTTCAACTAAGCAGGGTTTTAGCCACTTATTTAAAAGAAATAACCAGGTTATCGAAATGCTTTAAAAAAACAGGGAATTTTCTGTGAAGCACTACAGTCGGAGTTGTTAAGGCGCCCGTAACTTAGAGTACGGTCCTACCGTTAAATAACCTGTCCTTGCATAAGGCCTATAAGGAAATAAAACCATGAGCCTCATTCTCATCATCATCCTGATTCTGTTGCTGGTCGGCGGTCTGCCGGTATTCCCGCACTCGCGTAACTGGGGTTATGGCCCGTCGGGTATTCTCGGCGTGGTACTGGTCGTACTGCTGGTGCTGTTGTTGCTCGGCAAGATATAAAACCGCGGTAAAAAAAAGAGGCCTTCAAGAAGGCCTCTTTTTTATTGCCAGTTAATCAGTCCGGCTTACCGTCCACCACACCGGCGGTGTTATCCAACAGGCTCTTGGTCGCGGTCTGCAGGAACGACTCAAGTTTCTGCTTGAGGGCCGCCTCATCCGAAGACTCCGGAATCAGTTTGCCGGTCGGGTTGGCACCCAACTCGTACTGCCACAACTTCGGTGGCATTTCCTTGGGCAGTACCAGGATGCGGTCCGCAGTGACCAATGCCACGGTCTGATCGCTGCCCGAAGGCTTGATCACGCCGAAGCCCTTGTCGCCTTCCGGCAGGTTGAGCAGGTCGCGGCCCCAGCACTGGTGCAGAGTTTCCCCACCCAGGCGGCCCATGATGGTTGGCACGATGTCGATCTGCGTCCCCACAGTGTGGTCGCGCTCGCCAAACTTTTCCTGCATGCCCGGCGCAATCATCAGCATCGGCACGTTGAAGCGGCCCAGGTCCATCTCAGTGATTTGCTGTTCGTTGCCGAAGCCGTGGTCGCCGACGATCACGAACAAGGTTTCCTTGAAATACGGTTCCTTGCGCGCCTGCTCGAAGAACTGGCCCAGGGCCCAGTCGGAGTAACGCATGGCGGTCAAGTGCTCGTTAAGGCTGCCACGGTCAGTGACTTTCTCCACCGGCAACGGCGTCGGCAACGCGTACGGCGTGTGGTTGGACAGGGTTTGCAGCAGCGCGTAGAACGGCTTGCCGCCTTCACGGGCCTTCAGCTCTTGCAGGCCACGGTTGAACATATCCTGGTCGGACACGCCCCACGTCGGGTCGGAGAATACCGGGTCGACGAAGTCATTGCGGCCAATGAAGTTGGTCATGCCCTGGTTGCTGAAGAAGCCAGACTGGTTGTCCCAGGCGAAGTCGCCGTTGTAGACATACACGTCGTCAAACTTGCGAGCGCTGAGCAACTGCGGCAGGCCCGACAGTTTGTGGCTGCCTTCGGGGGTCTGCATCAGGTATTCGAAACCCGGCAGGTTCGGGAAGCAGGCCATGGTGGCAAACATGCCCTGGTGGGTATGGGTGCCGTTGGAGAAGAAGCGGTCGAACAGCAGGCCTTCCTTGGACAATTTGTCGAAGTACGGCGTGATGTTGCCCGGACGGCCCAGCGCGCCCACCGAGTGGCCGGCGAAGCTTTCCATCAGGATCACCACGACGTTCTTGATCGGCAGGGTTTTCTCGGCCGGTGGCAGGAAGTTACGGCGCACAGCGGCGGTGTCGGTATCCACCAATTTTTCCGTCGGCAGCACCAGCATGTCGCGCACGGTCTGGGTCGCCAGCGGCTGCTCCAGGGTGGCTTTCCAAATATTGGTGCGGTCTTCGGAGAAGCGCGACTTGGCCGCCGCAATCAGTGACAGCGTGCCATTGAGGCCCAACTGGTTAGCGAAGTTGGACTCGGTGGTGTACACGTCGCCCCAGCGCAGCGGCGGGCCCTGGCGCAGGGTGCCACGGGCGGCGACCACGGCCACCAGCAGGCACACCACGAACACGGCGATGCGCGAATACCACGGCGCCACTTGGCGCGTACCGATGCTGCCGCCGCTGAACGGGCCGCGCGGGCGCGTGGCGCGGTCGGCGCCTTTGAAGGCCATGCTCAGGATCAGCGTACCCACGGCCCACGCCAGCAGGTAACGCACCACCGGGAAACCGTACCAGAGCATGCTCATCACGGTTTTCGGATCTTCCTTCACATATTGGAAGACCAGGCCGTTGAGGCGCTGGTGGAACTCGCGATAGAAGTCCATTTCCATCAGGCCCAGGAACAGGGCGATGCTGGACGCGACGGTCAACCACAAACGGAAGAACCCACGCGCGGCCATCGCGCGCACGCTGAACAGCGCCAGCAACAGCGGAATGCTCAGGTACACCACCAAGCGCAGGTCCAGGCGCAGGCCGTTGCCGAACGCTTCAAGGAAGGTCGAGGCCGGTGTGTCGAGGATCATCTCGCGGTTGTATACCAGAAGCGCCAGGCGCAGCAGGGAGAACATCACCATCATGACCAGTGCGCAGAGCAGCGTGTATGCCAGATGGGATTTGACGGTCGGTTGCAGCAGACGAGTCGAGGCTCGCTGCTGGCTCAGGGCGTCCGGGTTTGCCATGTCGTTTCAGGACCCATTGGAAGTTGAAGTGACGAAGTATTGCGTGGCGCGAATGGTGCCCGATCAAGGCCGGCAAGGCTATTAAATTACTGAACGGGGAGCTTTACCGCGCCTTGATTGGCGCGCAGCTGGAACCGGGGGGGAATTGTCTTGGAGGGAATGTGAAAATTCCGTGCAACGCATATTTCGATACACAAATTTCTAGATCGGACGGCAAGCCCGTGTGGGAGGGAGTGGCTCCCTCTCACACATAGCCCCTGAACGCCGTGGTCAGATCCGCACGTTACCGCGCGGGCCGGCGATCGCCCAGATAATCAGGCCCAGTACCGGCAGCAGCAGGATCAGCAGGATCCACAACACCTTGGCCCCGGTGCTGGCGCCGCTTTTGAAGACGTTGATGATCGCCCAGATATCCAGCGCGAGGATGATCAGGCCGATCAGGCCATTGAACGTGGAACCCATGGTGTCGCTCCTAAGTGAGGGCATGCCCTTGTAGGATAGTCAGCCCCTGCCAGGGTTCCGTTTTATTTCAGACATGTACGGCGATTTTCAGGGCTTCCAGGGACGGCTCGGCCTTTATCCCGACCTCGGCGCACAACTCCAACACCCGTGGCAAGGCATTGCCGTAGACCAGCACCAACTGAATCTCGTCATCCAGCAAGTGGCTGAAGTTCACCAGCACATAGCCGCCGTCTTCCTGGCTCAGGGCGCTCATCTGCACCTGGATGCGATTGAGCGCGGTCAGCGCTTCGGTCTTGGCCAGTTGTTTGGCCTTGAGGTTGAACGCCACGCCCGGCCCAAACGACGCGACGATCTGGGCAAACAGGTCGCCATAAGTGTCAGCCTGGAACAGCACCGTGTCCGGCAGGCTGCCGACCACCACCCACTCCCCGAGAGGGATCGGGAAAGTGTCGTCGTAGTTGATATCCGGGTTGGCCGCCAGAAAGGCCACCGGATCGGCGTAAGCCTGGGCGGCCTCCTCGGCGATGCGCGCCACCTCATCCTCGCCCATGACGCCGGCGCTGATGTGGCTGATGAGTTCGACGAGGGCGGTTTTCATGGGGCGTT
The DNA here is from genome assembly GCF_013285305.1 of Pseudomonas rhodesiae. NCBI lineage: Bacteria > Pseudomonadati > Pseudomonadota > Gammaproteobacteria > Pseudomonadales > Pseudomonadaceae > Pseudomonas > Pseudomonas rhodesiae. The sequence continues at coordinate 4,156,522 of NZ_CP054205.1, forward strand.
CCTGTTGCAGGCTGATCTTCGAGGGCGCAAAGCCTACACCAGATTCTGCAAACGCGCCGCCGTATCCATCGCGCCCATGGTCTGCGCCGCTGCCAAAGCGGTGGCGCCCTGGGCGTCGGTGGCCTTGGGGTTGGCGCCCTGGGCGAGCAGGTAGTCGAGCATTTCGACGCGATTGAACATTGCCGCCATCATCAACGCGGTGCGACCGTCCGAAGACGCGGCCTCCACCGGCGTGCCGCCTTCGATCAAGGCCTTGACCACGGGCAGGTTGCCTTTGAACGCCGCGCCGGCAATCGGCAATTGGTTCTTATCGTTAGCGATCAACGGGTCGGCCTTGAACTCCAGCAGCACTTTGACCGCCTCGGCGTGACCGTGGTAGGCCGCCAGCATCAGCAAGGTGTCGCCATTGTGATTGCGAAAGTTGGCCGGCAAGCCCTTAGCCAGCAGCGCGGCGAGCATGGCGGCATCGCCTTTGCGAGCCACATCGAAAACCTGCTCGGCAAATTCGGCGGCTTCGTCTTCGGTCATTTGTTTGGGGGCAGACATGGGGGGCTCCTTGGCGGGTGCGAATTCAAGTACAGAATATGGCGCCCAGTGTCGCGATGGAGTTCCCCACTGTCATGGCTTTTTTGTCAAAAGTGTCCATAGACACACTCAATCAATAGCGGAAATGGCCACCCTGAATCTGCGCCAATAGCTCGCCAGTGATCGGCACGTAGCCATCCGACCCCGGCAGCCAGGCATACACCGGGTCGTTGCCCGCCTTGGCCGGGTCGAAAGCCTCTTCCTTGAGCCGCACCTTCTGGTACTTGAATGTGCCGGTGGTTTCCATCTGCACCTTGATCCGCAGGAACAGCGGCACTGCGTAAGGGGGCAACTGGCCGTGGGCGAATTGCAGCAGTTCACGCATGTCCAGCGCGGCCAGGGACTCGCTGGGGGTGATGGCGACCATGCCGGCGCGGCCATTGGTGTTGTCGATTTCCACTCCGTAGGCCACCACTTCAGCAATCTGCGGGTGTTGCAGCAGGACGTTTTCGACTTCGGTGGTGGAGACGTTTTCTCCTTTCCAGCGATAGGTGTCCCCCAGGCGATCGACGAACTGCGCGTGGCCGAAACCGATGCTGCGTAATAGATCGCCGGTGTTGAAGTACCGGTCGCCCGGTTCGAAGACGTCGGTGAGGATGACCTTGCGGTTTTTTTCTGGGTCGGTGTAGCCGTCGAAGGGCGACTTGTCATCGATCCTGGCCAGCAGCAGCCCCTGCCCGCCCGTCTGGACCTTGCGCATGAAGCCATCGCCGCCACGGATCGGTTCGCCGCTGTCGTGGGCGTAGTCCACCAGCGCCCAGTGCTGCAGGCAAAAACCGATGGTGTTGTCGAAATTCAACACATTGGTGAAGCCGATGTTGCCGTCGCTGGCGGCGTACAGCTCGCAGATATGAGCCACGCCATAGCGGGCCTTGAACTGCGCCCACACGCCGGGGCGCAGGCCATTGCCGACCATCTTGGTGACGCGGTTGTCGCGGTCGTTTTCGCTGGGCGGCTGGTCGAGCAGGTAACGGCACAACTCGCCCACGTAGCCCAGGGTGGTGGCATTGAACTTGCGCGCATCGTCCCAGAACTGACTGGCGCTGAACTTGCGACGGATGGCGAACCCCGACGCGCCGACAATCGCCGAGCCCCAGCACACACATAGGCCGGTGGCGTGGTACAGCGGCAAGGTGCAATACAGGACGTCGTCGGGGCCCATGTCCAGGGCGATGCGGCCGAAACTCACGGCGGTCTTGGTCCAGCGTCCATGTTTCATGATGCCGGCCTTGGGCAGGCCAGTAGTGCCGGAGGTGTAGATATAGAAGCAGGGGTCGTTGAAGAACACCTGAGCGGTGCTGGCAGGGTTAGCCTGCGAGCAGTCGGCGCTGGCTGCGATCAGGTCGACATAGCCCTCGGGCAGCGGCGCTTGCGTCTGATCAGGCACGAACCATGTCCGTTCGGCCTGGATCGGCACCTGATTGCGCACCGCGTCATAAGCACCGAGCAATTCCGCGCCGACCACGATCGCCACCGGGCTGACCAGGTTAAGGCTGTGCACCAGCGTCGCCTGGGTTTGCGCGGTGTTGACCATCGCGCAGATGCCGCCCAGCTTGGCCACGGCCAGTACGCACAGCAATAATTCCGGGCGGTTTTCGATAAACAGCGCCACCACATCGCCCTTGCCAATGCCTTGGGCGTGTAAGTGGTGGGCGATCCGATTGGCCTGTCGGTTGACATTGGCGTAACTGAGCACGCGGTCGCCGTACAGCACCGCGCTGCCGTCGGGGTTGCGCAAGGTGGCTTGTTCAAACTCCCAACCCAGCCCGCAAGCTTGGCCGGGGTCGGTGACATTCGCCGCGCGCATGCCGCGCACCACGCGCGGCAAAGCGCGAACAATGGCGGGCACCTTACGCAGCATCTTGCCCCAGGTGATCATGTCGTCATGCGGAGGGTTCATGGCGGAACGTCCTTTTTCTTATTCTTCGTATGATCCGCACACAGCAGCATCACCGTAGGAAGCTGCTAAATGCCTTGCAGGAAAATACGTCAGCCCTTCTTCAGCTGTACACGCAGGATTTGAAAAGTTTTGTATCCCGACGGATGCGCTCGGGAAAAGGGAATTTAGCCGCGCTTAAACAGTCTTTAAACGTAATGAGGCGCCAGTGGCACCGCGCCGGGTAACGCAAAATGCAGGATGCATGATGGCCATTCATGCAAATTGCACGAAAACGAAAATTTCTATTTTTTATAACACACTGATTTATAAGGATTTTTTAGTATTCGTTAAGCTGGCACAATCGCTGCACTTATCACTCCATGCTTGCCCACTTGAGCCAATGGAGCTGATAAACATGAGCCTGATCCAAGATAAATTCGCTTCGGTATTTTCCAACTACGACGTCACCACTCAGCCTCGTCCGGACGGCGGCATCCTGTTGACCTTGCGTAACAGTGAAGGCAAGCAGGTCAAACGCTCGATCTCTTATCAGCAATTGCATACTGCCGACCAACTGACCTGGGTGATCAGCGCCATCCGTCGTGACCTGGCTGAGCAGGCCAGTGAGCTGCCGCAGATCTCCATGCTGCAAAGCCAGAATCGTTTCGCCCTGCCGACCTACCATTCCGCGTAAGTCAGCCGCGCACAAAAAGGGCCGCGACGCCGTTGAGCGTCGCGGCCCTTTTTTATGGGCTTAACACAGGCCCTGGCGCGCGGCTTCGTTCATGGCCTGTACGCGGTTGTTGACCTGCAACTTGCCGTAGATGTTGCGCAAGTGGAACTTCACCGTGGCCTCGGAGGTGCAGCGAATCTGGCTGATCTCCCAGACGGTCTTGCCTTCGGAAGCCCATCGCAGGATTTCCAACTCCGACGGCGTCAGCGGCTTACCCCATAAATTAAGGCGTCTTCTGACGGCATTGGGCACGGTATACGACGACTCAAACGACTCCTCTGGGCGATTCATTGCGTCTCTCCTTTTTATTGGCTAATGCCCGATCACCCTTCGGATTCCTCCTATTGACAGGTGACATAAACACTGAGGCCGCAGAAGAGTTACACAACCCATGCACGTCGTGGGCAGGGGTCCGCATAAACAGCAGAGCCCTACAGATAACTAAGCCACTTCCCACAGCAATTTCAAATTTGCCGGGGTTGAAGATCCTATTCGTAGAGGTTAGTCGTCCAAACCCGGAAAGCGTTCGGCGAAAGTATCGCCCGTCAACGCAGGCTTAGCGCCCTCGGCACTGTTGAACAACCGCAGCATGACAAAATGCCCATGCTCGCCCTGATCAAACCAATGCGCCATGCCGGCCGGAATCACCAACAGATCGTTTTTTTCGCAGCGTACGCTGTAGACGTAATCGCCAACATGCAGGCTGAACAGCCCCTGCCCCGCGATAAAGAAGTGGGCGTGGGCTTCGCGGCAACGTTGCTCGGCAAGCGGCGGGCGCGGGTCGATGACTGTGAGCACCTCGACGTTGGCATACCCCAGATCATTGATCGGCGCCTTATACGCCTCGATCAGCGCGCTATCGGTGGCGCCCTTCTCGATCGCGGCCGGTTGCCAGCGCTCGAAGCGCACGCCGTGCTCGGCCAGGGTGCTGGCGATATCGTCGAGATGGGTCAGCACCTTGTTCGGCGTATCCGGTGTAGCGACGTGGTAGACGGCGACATAACTCATTGAAGGGTTCCTTGGTTCTGCTCGTGCAATCGAAAGCCGATGATAACGGCCGCAGCCAGGGCGGCGACGCTGGCAAGACTAAAGGTGAAGGCCGGGCCCAGCAGGTTCCAGCTGTAGCCGGCATACAGCGCGCCCAAGGCTCCGCCGGTGCCGGACAATGCGGCGTACAGCGCCTGGCCCTGGCCCTGTTGTTTAGCCCCGAAGCTGCGCTGCACAAAGGCAATCGCCGCCGCATGGAAACTGCCGAAGGTAGCCGCATGCAGCACCTGCGCCAGCAGCAGCACCCAAAAGAATTCGGCCAATGTGCCTAGCAATACCCAGCGCAGCGCCGCCAGCAGAAAACTCGCCAGCAGCACCCGGCGCAGCGAAAAGCGCGTAAGGATACGGCTCATGCCCAGAAACATCAGCACTTCGGCCACCACTCCCAGCGCCCACAACAACCCGATCACGCCCCGGCTGTAACCCAAGTGTTCGAGGTGCAAGGTCAAGAAGGTGTAATACGGGCCATGGCTCATCTGCATCAGCGCCACACAGGCGTAGAACGCCAGCACGCCGGGGCTGCGCAGTTGCTTGAGGAATCCATCCCCGGCCAGGCGATTGCCGTGGTTGGCCGGCTGTGCATTCGGCACCCACAGGCTGGCACCGATGATGCCGGCCATGATCACCACGACCACCACCGGGTAGATGTCCAGGCTCAGCCAGTCGAACAGGCGGCCCATGATGACCACGGTAAGAATGAAACCGATGGAGCCCCAAAGGCGGATCTGGCTGTAGCGCGAGGTGTGTTTTTGCAGATGGGCCAGGGTGATCACTTCAAACTGCGGCAGCACTGCGTGCCAGAAGAACGCATGCAGCGCCATCACCAGCGCCAGCCAGGCATAGGTGTGGCTGACGAAAATCAGCGAGAAGCTCAGCAACGTGCACACCGCGCCAAAACGCACGATGGCCAGGCGGCGGCCGGTGTAATCCCCCAGCCAGCCCCACAGGTTCGGGGCCACGCAGCGCATCAACATGGGGATGGCCACCAGCTCGCCGATGCGCGCGCTGGAGAACCCCAGGTGATCGAAGTACAGCGCCAGGAACGGCGCGGTGGCGCCCAGCAGGGCGAAGTAGAACAGGTAGAAGCTGGAAAGGCGCCAGTACGGGATCAGCATGGTGTGGGGGGCTGCTTGGCAGCCCGGCGCGAGCAAGCTCGCTCACCACAACCATTTTGCTTACCACAGCCAATATTGCGGACGGTCACAGCTGGCCCAGTACCGGGGTCGTCACCTGCACGTCGGCGTTCTGCCCGCGATTGCGCAGCAGGTGGTCCATCAGCACGATGGCCATCATCGCTTCCGCGATCGGCGTGGCGCGGATGCCGACGCAGGGGTCGTGACGGCCTTTGGTGATCACGTCCACCGGGTTGCCGTGCACGTCAATCGAACGGCCCGGAGTGGTGATGCTGGAGGTGGCCTTGAGGGCCAGGTGCGCGACGATGGGCTGACCGGACGAAATACCTCCGAGAATGCCACCCGCGTTATTGCTGAGAAACCCTTGGGGCGTCAGCTCATCGCGATGCTCGGTGCCGCGCTGGGCGACACAGGCGAAACCGGCGCCGATTTCCACGCCCTTGACCGCGTTGATGCTCATCAGCGCATGGGCCAGCTCAGCGTCGAGGCGGTCGAAAATCGGCTCGCCCAGGCCCGGCTTGACGCCTTCGGCGACCACGGTGATCTTGGCACCAACCGAGTCCTGGTCACGGCGCAGCTGATCCATATAGGCCTCCAGCTCCGGGACTTTGTCCGGGTCGGGGCAGAAAAACGCGTTGTCTTCCACGCTGTCCCAGGTCTTGAACGGGATTTCAATCGGGCCCAACTGGCTCATGTAGCCACGGATCAAGATGCCCTGGGTCGCCAGGTATTTCTTGGCGATGGCCCCGGCCGCCACGCGCATGGCGGTTTCCCGGGCCGAGCTGCGGCCGCCGCCACGGTAGTCGCGCTCGCCATATTTGTGGTGGTAGGTGTAGTCGGCGTGGGCCGGGCGGAACAGGTCCTTGATCGCCGAATAGTCCTTGGACTTCTGGTCGGTATTGCGAATCAGCAGGCCGATGGCGCAGCCGGTGGTGCGACCTTCGAACACGCCGGAGAGGATCTCGACCTCGTCGGGTTCCTGGCGCTGGGTGGTGTGGCGGCTGGTGCCGGGTTTGCGGCGGTCGAGGTCACGCTGCAGGTCGTCCAGGGTCAACTCAAGGCCGGGCGGGCAGCCGTCGACAATGGCGACCAACGCCGGGCCATGGCTTTCGCCCGCGGTGGTGACAGTGAACAGCTTGCCGAAGGTATTGCCGGACATGCAGGGCGCTCCGTGAAATCAGTTGTAATCACTCAGGGGTGATAACCAAGCGCGCCAGTATACGCGGGCACACCGACTAGTTCATCCTCGAAACCTTACCGGTCGGCATGGGTCCAACCGGCACTTCCCTGATGATGGCGCGATGATGCTGCGAGTTTTGCTGTTTACCCTCACCCTCTTGACCACCTTGGCCCACGCCGCGTCCCCTGTTGTCCTACAACGGCCCATCAGCCTCGACACCGGCAGTGGCAAGCTATTCGGCTCGTTGTTGCTGCCGCAGTCCGACAGCCCGGTGCCAGTGGTATTGATCATCGCCGGTTCCGGCCCCACCGACCGCAACGGCAACAGCGCCGACGGCGCGCGCAACGATAGTCTCAAGCGCCTGGCCTGGGTGTTGGCCCGGCACAATATCGCCAGCGTGCGCTACGACAAGCGCGGCGTGGCCGCCAGCCTGGCCGCGACCCCGGACGAACGCAACCTGACCCTGGATGCCTACGTCGCCGACGCGGTGGCGTGGGGCAACCTGCTCAAGGCCGACAAGCGCATGGGCCCATTGATCGTACTGGGCCATAGTGAAGGTGCACTGGTGGCCGCGCTGGCCGCGCCGCAGTTGCAGCCTGCCGGGGTGATTTCCCTGTCCGGCAGCGCGCGCCCGGTGGATCAAGTGATCCGCCAGCAACTGGCCGATCACCTGCCCCCTGCCCTGCTGTTACGCAGCAATGAAATCCTCGATCACCTCAAGGCCGGCCAGGTGGACGCCGATGTGCCTGGCCCGCTGCAAGGCATTTTCCGACCCAGTGTGCAGCCGTATCTGATCAGCCTGTTCCGCGCCGATCCCTCGGCCGCGTTCGCCAAGCTGAGCGTGCCGGCGCTGATCATCCAGGGCACCCACGATATCCAAGTGGGCGTGGGCGATGCCCGGCAACTCAAGCAGGCCAAGCCCGACGCGCAACTGGTGGTGATCGACGGCATGAATCATGTGATGCGCATCGTGCCCAAGGAAGTGAAACAGCAACTGGCTTCCTACAACGACCCGCAATTGCCCCTTGCCGCTGAACTGGGCAAGCGCATCGTGAGCTTTATCGACGGACTTCAATCCCGTTAAGCAACAAATGGCCTCCAGTCCTGGCAAATCCGGCCGATAAGCCCAGGGTCGACAGTAAAAAGACCGTCGACTCGCTGGGCCTGGACAGGATCGCACCGCATGACAACCACAGAAGCACTACCCGAACCGACCGCCGACACCTCGGCCGCAACACCCGAGGCCGCCGACACGGCGCCTTTGCCATGGGCGGACGTTCAAGCCGAACATTTCAAGATGCTGCGCCTGGCTCCCCTGGCCACCGACCGCGCTACCGGTGCGCGGCCGTTGCGGTTTGTGCAGTTCGGCTATGCCGAGCGCAACGACAAACACCACAGTCTTTTGCGCATGGTCATCCAACTACCCGGTCAGCGCGTGCGCCGCGAGCAGAACCATTTGGATGTGTGGGTCGACCACGATAAACATCGCGTGCATTTCGGCCCCGGCAACAGCCTGGAAATCGAGCCGCCCAACCGTGGCATCGGTCGATTCCTGGTGGCCCAGGCCGCGGCTTGGGCGAAAAAGCACTGGTCCCATTACCGCGTCGATGGCGTCGACCTTTCTAACAAGGACGCCCTCAACGAATCCACGCGCCTGCGCCGCGATCACTTTTTGCGCATCCAGGGTTTCGATGTGGCCTACGCCGATGTGCAGCACCTCAAAGGCAACGTACAGCCCGGTAAGGTCAGCGCGGTGCTGGACAGTTGGAACACCGAGAAGGTGCAGTTCGTGGAAATCCTCGAAGCCGCACAGATGCTGCAGCAGGCCGAGCAGAATCTGCTGGAACAGGAAGTGAAGCTGCGAAAGGAAGAAGAAAAGGTCACCAAGTTCAAGCGCGAAGACAGCGGCTTGCGCTTTACGATTACCTGCCTGGTGGCGTTTACGGTGTTTCAGGCGGGGTTGTTGATCTGGATTGCGACGCACCGATAGCCGTTTGAAAGGCGATCGATGTGGGAGGAGGCCCCCTCCCACATCTTTAACGGTGGTCCCGCCGTTACACCTTGGCGGCGAACACCGCTTGATGGGTGCGGCACTGTTCGGCGGTCAACATAAACACACCGTGCCCGCCACGCTGGAACTCCAGCCAGGCGAAATCCACCTCCGGGTACAACGTTTCGACGTGAACCTGGCTGTTACCGACCTCGACAATCAACAGGCCTTTCTCCGTAAGGTGGTCCGCCGCTTCGGCCAACATGCGTCGCACCAGGTTCAGGCCGTCGTCGCCACAGGCCAGGCCCAGCTCCGGTTCGTGCTGGTACTCGTCTGGCATGTCGGCAAAATCCTCGGCGTCCACATACGGCGGGTTGGAGACGATCAGGTCGAACCGCTGGCCCGGCAGGCCGTCGAAGCCGTCGCCCTGCACGGTGTACACGCGCTCGTCGACGCCATGACGCTCGATGTTCTGGTTGGCCACTTCCAGGGCTTCAAAGGACAGATCCCCCAACACCACTTCGGCGTCCTGGAATTCGTAAGCGCAGGCGATGCCGATGCACCCGGAGCCGGTGCACAGGTCGAGAATGCGCGCCGGCGGTTGGGCCAGCCAGGGTTCGAAGCGGTTTTCGATCAGTTCGCCAATCGGTGAGCGCGGGATCAGCACGCGTTCATCGACGATAAACGACATGCCGCAGAACCACGCCTCACCCAGCAGGTAAGCGGTGGGCACGCGTTCATGGATGCGACGATGCAGCAGGCGCTGTACGTGGGAGATTTCCTCTTCTTCGAGGTTGCAGTCCAGGTAGCTGTCGGCCATTTCCCAAGGCAGGTGCAAGGCGCCGAGTACCAACTGGCGGGCTTCGTCCCAGGCATTGTCGGTGCCATGCCCGAAAAACAGCTCTTCCCCATGGAAACGGCTGACAGCCCAACGGATATGGTCGCGCAAGGTGCGCAGGCGGGAAGTGATCACGGGGCAGACTCCTGGAAAAAACGACTGGCGATTCTAACAGCCTTCGCCTGTACCGACGATGTACGAAAAACCTGGCGCCGTACGTCGGTTTTCATCCAAATTGCCAGTATTGCGCCCAACACGTCCACCTCTTGACATCGCTGCACGCCAGCAACGGCGTACCTTACGATCGTAGCGATTCACAGAAGCGCTCAGCCAGTGGACAATGTCGCAAACGCCCCCCTCACAGGAGCCCCAGAATGTCCGTTCCAAAGACGATGTTTCAACTCAGCGGTCGTGGTTACGCAGCTGCCAATCTCAGCCATGCGACCCTTGTGATCATCGACGCCCAGAAGGAATACCTCAGCGGCCCGCTCGCCCTCTCGGGCATGGACGCGGCCGTGGCCAATATCAAGCAATTGTTCGCGGCGGCGCGCGAAGCCGGGCGCCCTATCGTGCATGTGCGCCACCTGGGCACCGTGGGCGGCCTGTTCGACCCACAAGGTGAGCGCGGTGAATTCATCCCGGGCCTGGAACCTGTCGCTGACGAAACCATTATCGGCAAGCTGCTGCCCAGCGCGTTCCACGGCACCGAACTGCTCGACTGCCTGCAGAACCTGGGTTCCCTGGATCTGATCGTCTGCGGGTTCATGAGCCACTCCAGCGTCAGCACCACGGTGCGCGCCGCCAAGAACCTGGGCTTTCGCTGCACCCTGGTGGAAGACGCCTGCGCCACCCGCGACCTGCCGTACAAAGGCGGCGTGCTGAGCGCCGAGCAGGTGCAGCAAACCGAAATGGCCATCATGGCCGACAACTTCGCCACCCTCGCTTTGACCAAAGATCTGATCTGATCGCCGCCGGGATGAGCGGCGGGTTTATTGCCCCGCTCATCCGCTAAGCCCTTTCATTTGGCGCATTTACCCCTGCCCCCGGAACAAGCCGGGTATCTTCCGGTCGAAGGGCCGATACCCTGGAGGAAAGGTCGGGATGAAGATATCCGATGGTTTTGACGCTCGTCGCTTGCGCCCCAAGGGCCCGAGCAATTGGCGTCTGCGCTTGGTGGCCGGCATTGCCGCGCTGCTGGCGATTGTAGGTGTGCTGTTGGCGGGCGCCGGTGGCGCTGGTCTGTTTGGCCATTCGCCGGCCCTGGGCGAATTGAATGCCAGCCCGGGCGGTTCTGCCTTGCTGTTGGGCATTGGCCTGCTGGTGCTGTGGTTGGGTGTGTGGTTGTGGCGCCGCAGCCGACGCCGCATGCGGCAGCCGCTGTCGTTGAACATTGCCTCACACCTGATGAAGAAGCACGACTAGTGGCGCTTGGATAGCGTTTCCTGCGCCCGGCCGCCGCGATTTAGGTAAACTGCCCGCCCTTCGCGGAGGCTGACATGCAAGACGACGATTTTTCACTGTTCAAAAACGAGCTGCGCGGCGTCAAGCCGATCAAGCATGACCGTGCCGACACCGGTAAGCCCAAGACCGATCGCGCGCAGATCGCCAAACTGCGCCAGGCCGCGACCGTGCGCACCGACGCCACCACCGTGGATGGCCTGTCGGACCAGTTCGTCATCGACGTCGGCCCCGAAGACGAGCTGATGTGGGCCCGCGACGGCGTGCAGGAAAGCCAGATGCGCAAGCTCAAGGCCGGCCAGATCCCTTTCGAAGGCAGCCTTGACCTGCACGGCATGACCGTGGAAAAAGCCCGGGAAACCCTATGGGCCTTCCTCGCCGAAGCCACCAAGTTCGAAATCCGCTGCGTGCGCGTTACCCATGGCAAAGCCGTGCGGCTCGACGGTAAGCGGCCAATGATCAAGAGCCACGTCAATACCTGGCTGCGTCAGCACACACAAGTACTCGGCTTCACCTCCTGCCAGGCCCGCCACGGCGGCGCGGGGGCGGTGTATGTGATGCTCAAGCGGACCATGATGGAAGGGCGTGACGAGTAGGTAATTCAACAAAAAGCCCAGCGGATTAGCTGGGCTTTAAAGGAGCCTCTCAGAGGTTCAACTGTCGAAAAGCTCTCTTGCTTTCTTCTCCCTCGCCTGCAAGATCATTTCTTTTTGCAGAGTTATCGCAGCATTGGCGACACAACGGTATACCGCACGCCTTTCCTCCACCGAACCACTTCGAAAAAAATCCGACATCGTGGTTGAAGACGTCCCTATGACTTCTGTGACTTCACCTTTCATAAGGCTACTCCGGTCAAGATTTGCTCAAGTTGGTCTGGATGGTAGGGCTGCCTGACCAGTTCGTCAATTTCCTCGGCCGATAGATCGATGCCAATTTCCGCCTCGCCTCCATCGGTATCTTTAATAAGAACATCGACTTGCAGATGTCCCAGAAACTCTCGCTTCAATCCGCACACTGTCGTCTTTGAGGCATAAAATTGACGGATGAACTCCTTACACGGAATGTTTCGACCTTCTACCGCCTCCCGTGCCAGCACAAACTCCCAGGCAAGCTCAGGTTTTTGATAAACATAAATGATTTGTGCAGACCTGTTTTCCTTATCCAGCGCGCGCTGAATGTTCTTACGAGCCACTGCGAAATTCGCCAACGTCCCGTCCAACAAGAAGGACTGGTTCTGCTGATAAACCAAGTCTATGGTCCGTTCGACCATCAAAGTTACGCCACGTTGAAACAGGCTGGAGTTCGCTCCGTTGTATTCAGGAAAATAAACCCGAAAATCATCGGGGTCTATTCGCAATGCGCTAGTCCCGCCATCCTCCATCAAGCGAATAAAGGATTTAGAGACTTCTGTCTTCCCCGCCCCCGGAGAGCCGGCCATAAATACCGACACTGGGCAGCGTTCACCCGGATATTTAGTCAAGCAGGCCAACTCACGCGCGATACGCGTGCGATTTGCCTTGGCAAGATCAGCGCACGCTCGGAAACACTACGATCCTGCAAGGTCATCAGTTCCTGCCTCTGAACGGAGGTCGACTCTAGCACTGACATCGCCCAGGAATACAACTGTCCGCGTACCTAGGCTACTATGTGCGCCACATTAACTGCTGCCGCTGCATACGGCGCAGCGCTCCATCTTGGTACAGGCATACACCGTACCGTCCTGAAACCCATACGGAAACAGTCCTGTGACACTGGAACAGAATTACACCGCGATCCTCGGCCAACTCGGCGAGGACGTTTCCCGCGAGGGCCTGCTCGACACGCCCAAGCGCGCCGCCAAGGCGATGCAATACCTTTGCCGCGGTTATGAACAGACGCTCGAAGAAGTCACCAACGGTGCCTTGTTCAGTTCCGACAACAGCGAAATGGTGCTGGTCAAGGACATCGAGTTGTACTCGCTGTGCGAACACCACCTGCTGCCGTTCATCGGCAAGGCCCATGTGGCCTATATCCCGAGCGGCAAGGTGTTAGGCCTGTCCAAAGTGGCGCGGATCGTTGATATGTATGCGCGTCGCCTGCAGATCCAGGAAAACCTCAGCCGCCAGATTGCCGATGCAGTGCTGCAGGTGACCGGCGCATTGGGTGTGGCGGTGGTGATCGAGGCCAAGCACATGTGCATGATGATGCGCGGGGTGGAGAAGCAGAATTCGTCGATGATCACTTCGGTGATGCTCGGTGAATTCCGCGAAAACGCAGCCACCCGCAGCGAATTTCTCAGCCTGATCAAGTAAGCGGCTGCGTAGGAAAAGACCGGCGTTCATCGCCGGTTTTTTTTCGCCTGCACAAATCAGGTAAGCTGCGGCCCCTTCTGTGTTGGGCAAGAGGTTTCAGCCATGTTCGTCAAAGCACTTCGAGTGGGCCTCGGCCACGTCATCATCGCGGGCGATTTACTGACCCGTCCCCGTAAAAAGCAGCGCCCCGCCGAGCAACAGGCACAGGTCAACGAAGCGGCCAAGGGCCTGACCCTGTATCAGTTCCACGCCTGCCCGTTCTGCGTGAAGACCCGCCGCACTCTGCATCGCCTGAATGTGCCGGTAGCGCTGAAGGACGCGAAGAACAATGAGCAGGACCGTCAGACCCTGCTGGAGCAAGGCGGCAAGATCAAGGTGCCGTGCCTGCGTATCGAAGAAAACGGCCAGACCACCTGGATGTACGACTCCAAGGTGATCATCGATTACCTGGATAAACGCTTCGCCGCCGTCTGACAGACTTACCGCCCCTTTGCCGGGGTGAGCTCAAGATCCAGCAGCGCCGAGCCCAGACACTTGCCATGGGCATCCAGGGCCAGCGAGCGGGTTACGCCGCCGCGCAGTATCCCCGGCAGCACGAAATTCAGCGCGTGCACATGGGGCAGTTCATAGCGCCGCACCGGTGCCGCGCCTGGGCCGAGCAACCCGGCGAAAAACTCGGCGACCCGTTCGGCGGTGAGCTGTTCGCACAGCCTTGGGTAATCCTCGGCGCGGTAGGCAATGATCGAGATATTCGACGTATCGCCCTTATCGCCGGTACGGGAATGGGCCAGTGTGTGCAGTTTCATGCCTGAATCCTCGGGTTGACCGCGTCACGGGGCAGCAGCAACGAGGCTACCGCTACCACCTGGCGTAGGCTTTTGCTGGCACCGCCGCCGCCGGACGGGCCGTTGGTGTACAGGGTTTCCACCTCGTTGCCGATGCGCACGGCGTCGCTACGCTCTTCACAGCGGGCGGCGACGCGCAGGCGCACTTCCCAGGGCTCCACGCTATTGCGCGGACCGTGCAGCGAGTCGATACCGATCAGTTCGGCGCGTACGTCCTGCATCTTCACTCCCATCAATTCAAGACGCTTGAGCACCACATCCCGCGCCAACTGCGCCCGTGCGACAGCGCCGGGGCCGCCGTAGGACATCTGCCCTTCCCCGATCCAGCCATCCAGATAGCCCACGCTGACCTTCAACTGCGACGGACGCCCACGGCCATCGGCGCCTTGGGCCCGAACGCGATCCACACCCTCGTCGACAAAGCTCACCAGGGAAAAGTCCGCAATCACGTCGGGGGTGAGATAGGCCGCCGGGTCATGCACCTCATAGATCAATTGCTCGGTGCAAGTGGCGCGGCTGACCCGCCCACCGGAACCCGCAACCTTGGTGATCACCGCGCTGCCCTCGGCATCGATCTCGGCCAACGGGAAGCCGAGCCGCGCCAAATCCTCCACGTCCTTGAACCCCGGATCGGCGAAATAGCCGCCGCTGACCTGTCCTGCACATTCGAGCAAGTGCCCCACCAGGGTGCCCCGGCCCAGGCGCGGCCAATCGTCCGCGGCCCAGCCGAATTCAAACATCTGCGGCGCAAGGAACAACGACGGGTCGGCCACACGCCCGGTGATCACCACATCGGCCTCGGCGCGCAGGGCCTCAAGGATCCCATCGACACCCAGGTAGGCGTTCGCCGAGATGACTCGCGCGCCGAGTGAGGCAAGGGTCTGGCCGTTATCCAGCACCTGCTCGGGGCGTAGCAGCGGCAATACGTCGTCGCCGACCACCGCCACAACGTTGAGGTCCAGGCCCAGTTCATCGGCGATGCGCCGTACGTGTTCGGCCGCCGACAGCGGGTTGGCCGCGCCCATATTGGTGATCACCCGCAAACGCCGGCGCCCCGGCTGCGCGCCGACAAACGGCAGCACTCGGCGCATGCGCTCGCCCAGCAGCGGGTCGTAGCCGCCCTGGGGATCGCTGATGCGTGCTTGTTGGGCCAGGGCGATGGTGCGTTCGGCCAGGCATTCAAAAACCAGGTAATCCAAGTCGCCGTGCTCGGCCAGTTCCACGGCCGGTTCAATGCGGTCGCCGGAATAGCCGGCGCCGGAACCGATGCGCAAGGTGTTCATGTCAGATCACTCCCAAAAGCAACGCGGTCAGGGTCATCAACACTGACGCGGCAAACAGAAACGGAATGGTGAAGCGCTGGTGATCGGCCAGTTCGATCTTGCACAGGCCCACCAACAGGAAGGTCGCCGGGGTCAGCGGGCTGACCGGGAAACCGGTGGTGTGCACGCCCAGCAGCGAGGCCTGGGCCACTTGCAGGGGGTCCACGCCGAGGGCCTTGCCGACTTCGGCGATCACCGGCATCACGCCGAAATAGTAGGAATCGGGGTCGAACAGCATGCTAAGAGGCATGGACAAAAAGCCCACCACTGCCGGGATCAGCTTGCCGTGGCCCGCCGGAATCTGCGCCACCGCCACTTCGGCGATGGCCTTGAGCATGCCGGTGCCCTGCATGATGCCGGTGAACACCCCGGCGGCGAGCAGGATACTGGCCATGGTCAAGGCGGTTTTCGCATGGGCGTCGATGCGCGCACGCTGGGCGTCCACGTTCGGGTAATTGATGCACAGCGCCACGACGGTGCCGAGCATGAACATCACCACCGGGTCGACCCAACCGGCAATCATCACCACCATCACCAGCACGGTCAGGATCAGGTTGAGCCAGAACAGCCGTGGGCGCCGCAGCTTGAGGTCGTCCTCGCTGAGTACGCGTTGCGGCACGGCGTCTACCGCAGAACCGGCGCCCAGGCCCAGACGTTTTTCTTCGCGCCGGCCCAGCCACCAGGCGCAGGCGAACACAAAGATCAGCCCCACGATCTGCACGGGAATCAGCGGTTGGAACAAGTCCGCCACCGGCACATGCAGCGCGGCCGAAGAGCGCAGTACCGGGCCGGTCCACGGCAAAAAGTTGACCCCGGCGGCCATGGCGCACACACACGCGAGGATGCGTTTGTCGATGCCCAGCCGCGTGTAGAGCGGCAACATCGCCGGCACCGTCACCAGGAAGGTCACCGCACCGGAGCCGTCCAGGTGCACCAGCAGCGCGAGGGTCGCGGTGCCGACGACAATCCGTGTAGGGCGCGTGCCCACCGTGCGCAGGATGCGGTCAATGATGGGGTCGAGCATGCCTGCGTCGGTCATGATCCCGAAAAACAGGATGGCAAACACGAACATCCCCACAACAGGCGCGACGTTCTTGATTCCGGTGATGATGAAGGCACTGGTTTGCAGGCCGAACCCGCCGAGCAGCGCGGCGATGATCGGCAAAGCGATCAAAGCCACCAGTGGCGAGAGGCGTTTGCTCATGACGGCAATGAGCAGGCACAGGATGGTAATGACACCCAGGGTAGCGAGCATGGGGACTCCAGAGCGGCCTTTGCTGGCCGGTTATTGTTTTCCACGGAGTATTGGAAGCGCGGTAGTCTTTGTAAATTGGAATATTCAGCCCAGCATGTTCGGAAAAACAAAACGATGAAAAATTCGATCCAGCATATCCAAGCGTTTCTCACCGTCGCGCGCACCGGCAGCTTTACCAAGGCCGCCAGCGAACTGAACCTCTCGCCGTCGGCGCTCACCGTGCAAGTGCAGCAATTGGAAGAGTGGCTGGGCATCGCCCTGCTCGACCGCAGCCCGCGCCACGTCAGCCTCACCCCCGCCGGCCAGGAAGCTCGCGGCCCGATGGAAAAACTGCTGCTGGACCTGGATAACATTGTCACCGGCTCGCGCGACCTCGCCGCGTTGCGCCGGGGCGTGGTCACCATTGCCGCCCTGCCCTCGGTGTGCGCCGGTAGCCTGCCCCCGGCGCTGCGTCTGTTCCGCGAGCGCTTTGCCGGGATCGATGTGCGTCTGCACGACGTGGTGGCCCATCGCATTCATGCCCAGGTGCGCGCCGGCGACGTGGACTTTGGCATCGGCGTGCGGGCGCGCTTAAGCCATGGCCTGGATTTCGTGCCGGTGCTCAATGACCGCCTGTGTGCGTTTGTGCCGCTGGATCATCCCTTCGCGGCTTTGCCACGCTTGTCCCTGGAGCAACTGGCGGACCAGCCGATCATCCTCACCGGCCGTGACAGCAGTGTGCGCGAGCAGGTGGACGCGCTGTTCGACCAGACGCGGCTGAGCATGACGGCCGGCATGGAGGCTAACTACATGTCGACGGTGCTGGCCTTGGTGCGTCAGGGATTGGGGATCAGTGTGTTGCCGGAATCGGCGGCAGATAGTTTGGAGGGGTTACAGCGGATCGCCATCGATCATCCCGGGGTAAGCCGGGAGATCGGCCTGATCAGTCGCAGCGGCACAACGCTGAGCCCGGCGGCGCAGCGCTGTTTCGACCTGCTGAGCGATGAGTTATCTGACACCTCATCGAACTGAATGGAGTGATCAGTCCAGCATCGCCACATGCTTGGGATGACTGGCTACCCGTGCCAGCCAGGCCTGCACCGCCGGGTACGGCGCCAGATCGAAGCCGCCTTCGTGGGCCACATGGGTGTAGGCATACAGCGCGATATCGGCAATCGAATACTGCTCGCCCACCAGATATGGCGTGGCTTGCAGTTGGCGTTCCATCACCCGCAGCGCCTTGTAGCCGCCCTTATGGGTGGTTTTGTATTCCTCCAAGCGATCTTCCGGCATGTTCAGGTAGTACTGGATAAACCGCGCCACGGCGATGTAAGGCTCGTGGCTGTACTGCTCGAAGAACTGCCATTGCAGCACCTGGGTGCGCAAGCGCGGCTCGGTGGGCAGAAACTCACTGCCGTCGGCGAGGAAGTTGAGGATCGCGTTGGATTCCCACAGGCAGGTGCCGTCTTCCAGTTCCAGCACCGGGATTTTGCCGTTG
This sequence comes from Pseudomonas rhodesiae, assembly GCF_013285305.1. Classification (NCBI taxonomy): domain Bacteria; kingdom Pseudomonadati; phylum Pseudomonadota; class Gammaproteobacteria; order Pseudomonadales; family Pseudomonadaceae; genus Pseudomonas; species Pseudomonas rhodesiae. The sequence continues at coordinate 4,174,555 of NZ_CP054205.1, forward strand.
GGGTTCTTGGCCAGGAATTCGGCGGTCTGGGTGTCGCCGTTGAGGATGTCGACATTCACCCATTCATACGGGATGCTCAGCAGGTTGAGCATCAGTTTGACCTTGTAGCAGTTGCCCGAGCGGTAATCGCCATAAACCTTGTACATGGGGTTCCCCTTATGCCGCTTGCGCGTGCTGTGCTTGACGGATCACGGTGGCCAGACGCATCAGACCTTCGTCCAGGCGGGACGGGTCGATATGGCTGAAATTGAGCCGCAGTGAGCCCAGGTGCTGGTCCGGCTCGGAAAAGAACGGTTCGCCGGGCATAAAGGCGACGTTCTGAGCGAGCGCGGGCGCCAACAAAGTGCGGGTATCGAGCGGCTGTTTCAAGGTCAGCCAGAAGAATAATCCGCCCTGGGGCACCTGCCAGTCGGCGAGTTCGCTGAAATGCCGTTCCAGTGCGGCTTGAAACCCATCGCGGCGCTCGCGGTAAAAACGGCGAAGTTCAACCAGGTGCTGCTGATAATTTGGCGTGCCGATCCACTGCATCGCCTGCCACTGGCCCACGCGATTGGTGTGCAGATCCGCCGATTGCTTAAGCTTGAGCAGGTGCGGGAACAGGTCGGGGCTGGCAATCAGGTAACCGACGCGCAGGCCCGGCAGCAGGGTTTTGGACACGGTGCCGGTGTAGATCCAACTGGCCTTGTGCAGGCGGCTGACGATGGGCCGCGCGCTGGCGCCGTCGAAGGTCAGTTCGCGGTAGGGTTCGTCTTCGATCAGGGTCACGCCGAATTCGTCGAGCAACGCGGCGACAGCATCGCGCTTGGCCTCGCTATAGCGCACCGCCGACGGGTTCTGGAAGGTGGGGATCAAGTAGATGAACGCCGGGCGATGACGCTCAAGCTTGGCGCGCAACGCGGCCAGGTCGGGGCCGTCGTCCTCCAGGGGCACAGTGAGGCAATCGGCGCCGAACAGCTGGAAGATCTGCAACGCGGCCAGGTAGGTCGGGCCTTCGAGCAGGATGGGCGTGCCTTGATCGATATACAGCTTGGCCGCCAGGTCCAGGGTCTGCTGGGACCCGCTGACCACCAGCACCTGGCTGGCCTGGCACGGCACGCCCAGGGCGCGCGCTTCGGCCGCCAGCAATTCCCGCAACTGCGGCTCACCTTCGCTCATGCCGTATTGGCCGATGTTCAATGGCATGTCATCCCAGTTCAACGCCGGCAGCATGCTTTCGGCCGGCAGCCCGCCGGCGAACGACATCACTTCCGGGCGCTGCGCCGCGGCGAGGATTTCACGGATCAAGGAGCTTTTAAGGCGCGTAACACGTTCGGAGAAGGCCATAAGGTCACCGCTGGCGAAGACTGTGGGAAATACGTCAAACTGGTTGACCGAAATTACGACAGCTCACCTGGATACGTCAACATGCTTGACCTTAAAAACCCAAACAGCCAGCAGCAAGCCATGGAAGCGTTTTTCTTCGGCTACCAGGCGTTCACCGCCAAGGCCGATGAAATGCTCGAACGTCGCGGCCTGAGCCGGGTACATCAGCGGATTGTGTTTTTTATCGCCCGCTACCCGGCCCTGAGCGTGACGCAGTTGCTCGCATTGCTAGGGGTGAGCAAGCAGGCGCTGAACATGCCGTTGCGCCAACTGCAGGAAATGCACTTGGTGAGCAGCGTGGCGTCGCAGACCGATAAGCGCAAACGCCTGCTGGAGCTCAGCGAAGAAGGTCGGCGGTTCGAACAATCCCTGCGCCGCGAGCAGGTGAAGTTGCTGCAGCGCGCCTTCAGTGAAGCCGGTGAAGAGGCGGTGAAAGGCTGGCTGGCGGTGAATATGGCGCTGAGCGCAAAAAACTAGAGGTTTGCCTTTCATCCCTTTCGCACACAAAATGGAAAACATTATTTGCTTTCTTTGTATACAAAAGCATAATTCGCTTCGTGCGAGTTCCTGACCTATTAGTCAACAAAACCCGCCAGTAACCTCACAGCGCCCTGCGCTGGCCATAACAATAAAATGCTTGAGGAGTACTCGCTGTGGATAGCCGCAAATCCGAAGCCCCTACGCTGGACCTGTCACCCGCCTCCCAAGACGGTTGGCTGGAACGCCTGTTCAAACTGCGCATGCATGGCACCACAGTGAAGACCGAGCTGATCGCCGGCCTCACCACCTTTATCACCATGGCCTACATCATCTTCGTCAACCCCAACATCATGGCCGATGCCGGCATCGATCACGGTGCGGCCTTTGTCGCCACCTGCATCGCCGCCGCCCTCGGTTGCCTGCTGATGGGCCTGTATGCCAACTGGCCGGTGGGCCTGGCGCCGGGCATGGGTTTGAATGCGTTTTTCACCTACACCGTGGTCGGCACCATGGGCTACCACTGGGAGACCGCCCTGGGTGCGGTGTTTATCTCCGGGGTGCTGTTTATGCTGCTGACGCTGTCGCGCATCCGCGAGTGGCTGCTCAACAGCATCCCGGTCAGCCTGCGGCATGCCATGGGCGCCGGTGTCGGTCTGTTTCTTGGGGTGATCGGCCTGAAAACCGCCGGCATCATCGTCGACAGCCCGGCCACCCTGATCAAGCTCGGGTCGCTGCACGAGCCGGCACCGCTGCTGGCGGCGGTGTGCTTTTTGCTGATTGCGATCCTCAGCTACCACCGCGTGTTCGGCGCGATTCTGATCAGCATCATTGCCGTGACCCTTGCCGGTTGGGGCCTGGGCCTGGTGCATTACAACGGCATCCTGTCCACCCCGCCGAGCCTGGCGCCGACCTGGATGGCGATGGACGTCAAAGGCGTGTTCAACGTCAGCATGATCAGCGTGGTGTTCGCCTTTCTGTTTGTGCACATGTTCGACACCGCCGGCACCTTGATGGGCGTCGCGCAACGGGCCGGGCTGGTGAATGCCGACGGCAAGATCGATAACCTGTCCCGCGCCCTCAAGGCCGACAGCGCCTCCAGCGTGTTTGGGGCCATGGTCGGTGTGCCGCCGGTGACCAGTTATGTGGAAAGTGCCGCGGGCGTGGCCGCCGGTGGACGCACCGGATTGACCGCCGTGACCGTGGGCGTGCTGTTTGTGGCGGCGATGTTTTTTGCGCCACTGGCCGGCATGATTCCGGCCTACGCCACCGCCGGCGCGCTGATCTATGTCGCAATGCTGATGATGGCGAGCATGGCCCATATCAACTGGGACGAGGCCACCGACAGCATCCCGGCGATTGTCACGGCGATCATGATGCCGCTGACGTTTTCTGTGGCTGACGGCATCGCCCTGGGCTTTATCACGTATGTGGCACTCAAGGCCGGCACCGGCAAATACCGTGAAATATCCATCAGCCTGTGGGTGCTGTGCGCAATTTTCATCGCCAAATTCGTTTTCCTGTAACCCAGGCAAACGGCGATAACCGCCTCACCTTCGGGTGGGGCTTTTGCATGAAGGGAGGAATGTAATGAGCGTGGAAACCTGGCTGCTGTTCAGCGGCGCTGCCTTGATCGTGATCCTGATTCCGGGCCCGCTGTCACTGCTGATGATCAGCAACAGCCTCAACTACGGCCTGCGCCGCTCGTATCCGGCGTTTCTGGGCGGGGTGTTCGCCTCGATCTGCCTGCTCAGTGCCTCGGCGCTGGGTCTGGGGGCGCTGCTGCTGGCGTCCGAGCAATTGTTCAGCGCATTGAAAATCGTCGGCGCGCTGTACCTGTTCTACCTGGCCTGGCAAAGCTGGCAGCAATCGCGCCTGCCGTCCCAAGGCGCGGTGGTGCCGGACGCGGTGCCGGTGCCGCGTTTTCGCGCGTTGTTCAGGCGAGCCTTTGTGCTGGGCGCCAGCAACCCCAAGGACATCCTGTTTTTCGCCGCCTTCCTGCCGCAGTTTCTTAGCAGCCAGCAGGCGTTCCTGCCGCAATTGCTGATCATGATCGCCACCTGGACCGTACTCGACTTGCTCTGCAAGTTGGCCTACGGCCTCGGCGCCCATGGCGCGGCGCGCTACCTGCGCACCGGCAAGGGCCAGAGCTGGTTCAACCGCTTCAGCGCCGGGCTGTTCGGCGGTGCCGGCGCGGTCTCCCTGCTCAAGGGCTAGTAAGCTGAGGCTTGATGAAATACACGGTGGGGGGAAGGTTGCCTTTGACCGGCCACTGAACGCCCCCCACCATCGTCACCAAGCGCTCGCTGCCCATTGCATCGTTGACCAGACGATGCACCTCTGACGTAGGATGAAGGGTCAGCTGTTTGGCGACCGATTCCTTCGACAGCCTGGGAACGCCCGCAACGCTGCCTGATTCAAGCCATTGGGTCGACAGGTAATACACGTTGTCGGAGCGCTCATGGGTACACACCCACACGAAATGCTCCCGCCCGCCATGGGTTTTCTTCATCGACCTGAGCACAAAGCCTTGTGCCTCCAACACTTGTCTGATTGTGGCCTGCTGCGCCTGCCCTCGCTCACGCAAGAGCACATCCTTTGCCTGCTTCTTCTGCAACGCACCGAGCGACGCGGAAACAGGCGCCTTGAGTGACGCCGCCAAGGGGGTGGGCGGCTGGAAATCCACGCGCGAGAAGCCAGGCGCCTTGCCTTCGAACCCGATGAAAAAGGCTTGTTTGCCCGAGGGTTCGGCCGGGCGCAGGAGTTTGAACAGGTCATCGGTCTGGCCCCCGGCCGCAATCCAGCCGTCCAGGGTTGCGCGCACGTTCAACAGGTGCGTGGCCGACGCCGTGCGGCCGGTGTCCGCCAGTTCAATCAAGCGCTGGCCGGCGAAACGTCGGCTGGCCAGGGTCATGCCGGGAAACACCTGGGCCACGGATTGCTCCAGCGGGCGGTCGAACAACGGGCGATGCAGTTGCCAACGCTTTTCGGCGTTCAGGGTCGCCGGAATCGGTTGCTCGTGGAGCTGGCTGTTGAGCCAACGCTCGATATCGTCGACAGCCCGAGAGAAAAGTGGGTTGTCTTTCGTCAGGAAAATAATCTGGTCGAGGGGCGCGTTGCTGCCCTGGGGCAGCAACCGGTAGTAGTGGCCGTCGATCCTGACTACGTAGTAGTTGCGCTCCTGCAACGACGGCGAAGAAGAAACCGACTTGAAGGGCGGATGGGGCAACGCGACTTCAGGCTGCATCGGCACCAGAAACACCCCATGCCCGGACGGCGCTTCCGGCAACTGCGCAACGATATTGGCATGCCAATCGCGCCACGCCACCTGGGGGCCCGGCGATTGACGCACGGCGGTTTCGGTGGCGCCGCGCGCAGGTGGCGACCAGGCGACCGGCGTGTCAGACCGCCACGGACTGAGCACTCCAGAGCTGGGGCCGGCCACCGGAGCGTCCGCACCCAGCAGCCATTCACCGGGCGCGTAAATCGTCAGGATCAGTTCATCCTGACCCGACCCGTCCTGGTTTTTCAGGCGCAAAAACTGCTCGTCGCCGCGTCGGTAAACCGGGTAGCGGTCCTCGCCTACCACCATGAACGGCTCACCATGTTTGACGTACAAGCCTTTTTCACCGGGCCCACTGAGCGGCACGGCGTCGGCTGGCACGCCCGGTTTCCTGAATCGCTCCAGCAGTTTGAGCTGCCCAGCGGGAGAAGCCGACCGGCCCAGCCGAGGCACTCGGCCAACCTCGACGAGCGTCGTGCGACGCAGGCGGTTCAGCCCCATCCCCATCGAACGCAGCGGTACGCCCTTGCGCGCTTTAGGCCCAGGCATAACGCTCAGTATCAGATCCACCAGCAGGAATACCGCGCCAAATGCCACATCCACCGCATCCCGTGGGTCACCGCTATGGTGATAACGCCGTGCCGCCAACAACACCTCGTAGAGCTGGTTCACCAAGCCGAACCAGGGCACGAAAAGCGACAGCAATGCCCGGTCGCGGCGGTCTTTTTCCGCTTGCAAGCGTTGGGTGCGGTACTTTTCCAGGGTTTTACCGGAGTGGCTGCCGGCCTGGGCCTGACGATGCAGTTCAAGCACCCGCGCCTGGTACAACAGGGCCTGGGCATCGCACTGGGAGGTGGGCACCAATGCCAACCAGTTCAAGGGATCGCTGGCGATCTGCTCAAGGGTCTGCGCTTCGGCTTCCGCGGCCAGCGCCGTCGGCTCCTGATGCTTGACACTGAACGAGCGCACAAACTCGGCGCCGCGCCAGAGCCCTTGCAACATAACGTACCCCGGCAACAGATACACCGCCTGGAACTGCGGCGGCTGCGTGCAGGCTTCGTCAGGCGTGTGCGCGATGGCTTCGAATGCCCAGCCGGGTGCGATGTGCCGCGCCAAGGCTTTGGTATTAGGCGGTACTGCGCCAATGCGATTCAGATATTCCCGCGCCAGTTGCAGGCTGCTGTGCTCACTGATGACATTGCCATCCGGCGCAGCGGGCCAGTAAACCACGCAGGCTTGGGACAGCAGGTCGTGAATCACCACGATGCCGGCAATGTAGCGATCGTGCTGCAACGTGTGACCCACCAGATGCACCACATACAGTTGCAGGTGAAAGCCCTGCTGGCGCAAGTCGTTCGGCGTGCGCGCCGCCATGGCCAGGCTGAACAGGCGCTGAGCGCTGGGCGTCAGCCCCTGTTGAGTCGCCGAATACAGGTGCGCGTCGGCGCCTGTGACCAGCGCGCGCCTGAGCAAGGTGGGCACGCGCCCCTCAGTCAAGCGCCGTGGCGCCTCGTCGCGCGGGTAAAACACTCCATTGATCAGCGCCTCATACTGACCGCCGATATCCAGCGAGGAGACCATGGCGATCAGGTAGGGCGGACTCAGCAGCCCCTTCCATTCGGGCTTCAGGTACTGCGCATATTTAAATCGCCACCAAGTGGGCAACATCTGGGGGTCGAGGTTATGCAGCGCCAGTTGCAGCAAAGTGAACTGGGTGCGCCCGGTGCTGGGAGTGAGGATTTCTCTGCGATCGCCCACACTGCAGGTGGCATCCGCGCTACAGAAACGCCCGTCGACATGGTCTGGCATTTCGATAAACGGCGTGTCGATGTCCACCGCCGGAGGGAGGCCGTCCTCGCGTAAACGGGCAATCAGTACGCGGCGGGCGAAGCTGGGTAAAACCGGCAGACGTTGTTCCAGACGTGCCTGCAGGGCAAAAGTGCTGCTCAGGTAGTGGCCTTGCAGGCGTCTGAATCGGTCGAGCTGCGCGGCCGACGCCTCTTTCAGCCACGCCGGCAGTGTGGGCTGCGCGCCCATCGCCTGGCGCACCACATCAACATGGGCCCGCGCCCGCCCCCGCGCTGCGCTGGCCGGAGCCGTGAGCTGCTGCGCCAGCTCTTGGGCCAGCAACAGACCGCTCAGGTGCACATCGCTGACTTCACTGAATACCGGGGGAGTGCGCCCGATCCCTCGGTACACGCGCATATAACCCTTGAGCAGCCGCTTGAGCGCGAACAGCAGCGGGTCGCCGTCGATGGGGGCATAGCTCACGGCCAGAGTCTGCCCGGCCACCGCTGCGCGCACCGCACCACGGTGCTGGCGATCGACGTACTGCCACATCAGTGACGCGTCACGGCTGGCGAAACTGGCCTTGACCCCCTCGGTCAGCGCGCCGAGACGAGCAAAGCTCGCCACCCCACCCTCCTGTCCGAACGCGCACAACAGCACCGGCGCACGTCGCTGCGGATCGTCGAGGGCCGCCGCCTCGGTCACCACAAACAGGCCATGCAGCGGCTCGCCGCCCACTCGCACTGACAACACCCGGGCTTGACTGCCCTCACGCTGACGGGCCAGCGGAGCGTCCAGCACCTCACGCAGCAGGTCGCGATGGGGGGTGCGCAGCAAGCGCAGCCGGTGCTGCAACTGAACCTCGTCACGCAGCAGCTCGCGCCAGACAGCGATAAAGCATGCCACCCGCCGGGCCGTACCGTCGGCGCGCGCGGCCCAGAACGCCACGTCGAACAGTTTCAATTGAGCATCGTGCAGCAGCGTGCGCAGGCCGTTAGCGTGACCGTTGAGTTGGTTTTCCAGCGTGACTGATTCCTGCCAGGCCGGGGTGTCCTGGCCGGGGTCGTGGGGGTCCAGCAGCGCAGTCAGGCCCTTCTCATAACGCTTGACCTGCTGCTGCACGGTGTTCAACGCCAGGTCCGGCGCCGTGCTGGCGAAATTGATTTCCTGACGGCGACGCTGCTGGTCCCAGTCCAACAGCTCGCGGCGGATTGGTCCCAGGCGCGACTTGCCGATGCTGTGACGCCGGCCCCGCTCGATCTGGGCGAGAAACCGCGACTTATCGGTCACAGCCGGCCGCCGCGCAGCGGAAAACACCTGCGCAAGGTTGATCGACACGGCACAGGCCAACTCGTTTTCCCATTGCCCGTCGCGAATCGCCAGGGCGCTGAGAGCCAAGGCATCGCCATGCAGCGCCGAGCCGCGAGCCGCTGTCATCGCCATGCCGGATTGACACAGCTCGTGTCGACGTCGCAACGGCAGGCATTGCCACAGGTCGTCAAATACCGTGCTGCGGATCAGCGCGACCAGGCCGCACTGCAACTGAGCGAAGGACGGATACTCGTAAAAGGGGCGATTCAGCCCCGGCAGATACATCACATGGGGCATGCCCACCGGGTCGCCTTGCCGGTAGAGATGCAACGCACCGGGGATGGGCATCAGTCGCGGCCCCACTCCCGGCCACATCAATTGGCAGGCCTGTACGCTGGCCCACTGCTGCCCCGCACGTTGGCGGGCTTCGGCGGTCGGTGCGTCCACCAGGGCCTGGACCATGACCGCACCAGCGCTGGACAGCTCGTCCAATTGCCGCGCCACCAGCGCCCGGTCGGCGAACAATTGCCTGTGGAGTTCCACCCAGCGCTCCTCGCGGGTCTGCCAGGAACCCGTGGCAAGGGTCTGCCAGTACTCGGTCTGGGCGGTGTTGAGGCGCTCGAACAACTTGAGTGCGACAACTCGCTGCAGTGCTTCCAGCGCTGTGAACGGCAAACGGCGCGTCGGCTCGTCCTTGAGGCTGAGGGCGGTGAATTGATTGATATTGAGCGGCACCGACGGCAGCACGAGCAACTGCAGGGCGCGGTCGGTCAAGCACTCCACCTTGCTCGCGGTGGCCGGCGGCAAGGGTTCGGTGAACAGCAACGTATCCGGGTCCAGATCGAAGGCCTGGCGCAGGGCGGCGCGAATCACTCGCAGCACCTTGGGCGCGCGCGCAATCAGGCCTGACACGCGGCGTGCCGCGTCGGCGCAGCGCAGATCGGCCGTCGCCAGCTGGTTGATCAGACGGCTGGGATGGGGGCTGCTGTTGATCCGCTGGGTCAGCTGGGCGCGCAGGGCCTGGCGCGCTTCGTGGGCGGCGCGGGCCGGATCGTCCGCCTCGGCAGGCAACGCGGTAGGGTCGTCGTTAAGTGAGGTCACGGCGGTATCTTCGTCGAGGAAAACACCTAGCCTAGGCAGGGCCAAGCTCGCGCAGGCGCTAGATAATTGAACGCCGCCCGAGCAAAAAAAAGCCCGCAGTGTGAGCGGGCGAAAAACCAACGAAGAGCTTTGGGGGTGTGAAGCGCGGGGACGACTCAGCTACCGCGATAGGTGGAGTAGCTGTAAGGCGAAATCAGTAAGGGCACATGGTAGTGATCCTGTTCGGCGCTGATGCCGAAGCGCAGCACCACAACGTCCAGAAAGGCCGGCTCCGGCAGTTGTACGCCGCGGGCGCGGTAGTAGTCACCGGCGCTGAACTGCACCTGGTAGACGCCGCTGCGATAGTCGTCGCCTTGCAGCAATGGCGTGTCGCAACGGCCGTCGCTGTTGGTCACGGCGCTGGCCACCAGTTCCAGCTGCGTGCCTTCGACGCGGTACAGTTCAACCTTGATTGCGCTGCCGGGGCAGCCGTGGGCCGCGTCGAGTACGTGTGTGGTCAGTCGTCCCATGGATCGGGGCTCCGTTCAGTCGAGTGAGAAAGGCCGCACCTTTTCAGGGCGAGAAAAAGCCGGCGATGGATGATTAAGACACTTTTGATAAAAATTGTACACAATAAAAACCACAAAATTTTCAGCACGCTCCGCAGCGCTTTTCGCGCTGGTGAATCCTCGGTAAACCTTGCGGTTAAAAGGACTGCTATACATTTACTGACCAACCGGGCAAGTTTCTTGCAGGGTTAAGCCGTGCAGATGGCTTGGAAAAAATGCGGAAATACAGGCTTACAAAGTGACCAGCAAGTTGTATACAATCAGCCCATCGCTGTGACGCCACCCAGTCTTTCCGCTGGCCGCCACGCACTTGTTACCACGCACAAGAAGGAAGACTGCAGTGAGCGCTGACTACCCACGCGACCTGATCGGTTACGGCAGTAACCCTCCTCACCCCCACTGGCCAGGCAAGGCGCGCATTGCCTTGTCGTTCGTACTCAACTACGAAGAAGGCGGTGAACGCAACATCTTGCACGGCGATAAAGAGTCGGAGGCGTTCCTTTCGGAAATGGTCTCGGCCCAGCCGCTGCAAGGCGAACGCAATATGAGCATGGAGTCGCTGTACGAATACGGCAGCCGTGCCGGCGTGTGGCGCATCCTCAAGTTGTTCAAAGCATTCGATATCCCGCTGACCATCTTCGCCGTAGCCATGGCCGCTCAGCGTCACCCGGACGTGATCCGCGCCATGGTCGCCGCCGGCCACGAAATCTGCAGCCACGGTTACCGCTGGATCGACTACCAATACATGGACGAGGCCCAGGAACGCGAGCATATGCTCGAAGCCATCCGTATCCTCACCGAACTGACCGGCGAACGCCCGCTGGGCTGGTACACCGGGCGCACCGGCCCCAACACGCGGCGGCTGGTGATGGAGGAAGGCGGGTTTCTCTACGACTGCGACACCTACGACGACGACCTGCCCTACTGGGAACCCAACACCCCCACCGGCAAGCCGCACCTGGTGATCCCCTACACCCTGGACACCAACGATATGCGCTTCACCCAGGTGCAGGGCTTCAACAAGGGCGATGACTTTTTCGAGTACCTCAAGGATGCGTTCGACGTGCTTTACGCCGAAGGCGCCGAGGCGCCGAAAATGCTCTCCATCGGCCTGCATTGCCGCCTGATCGGTCGCCCGGCGCGCCTGGCCTCGCTCAAACGCTTTATTGAATACGCCAAAAGCCACGAACAGGTGTGGTTCACTCGCCGCGTCGATATCGCCCGTCACTGGCAAGCCACCCACCCGTACAAGGGAGCGGCGAAATGACTGCATTCCAAACCCTGCAACCCTCGACCTTGAGCCGTGACGCCTTCGTCCGCGCCTTTGCCGATATCTATGAACATTCGCCATGGGTGGCCGAAAAGGCCTTCGACCTGGGCCAGGACGCGTCGATCGATCAGATCGAAACCCTGCACCAGCGCATGAGCGATATCCTGTTGAGCGCTGATCACGCCAGTCAACTGGCGCTGATCAACGCTCACCCGGACCTGGCCGGCAAAGCCGCCGTCCAGGGCCAACTGACCGAAGCCAGCACTAACGAACAGGCCGGCGCCGGTATTCACCAATGCACGGCCGAAGAGTTTTCTCGCTTCACCGAGCTGAACGAAGCCTACAAAGCCAAGTTCAAGTTTCCCTTCATCATGGCGGTAAAAGGCAGCAACCGGCATCAGATACTCGCCGCGTTCGAAACGCGCATTCACAACTCGGTGGACGCCGAGTTCAAGTGCGCGCTGGACGAGATCAACAAGATCGCGTTGTTCCGTTTACTGACCCTCTAAACACCATCCCCAGCCACTCTATCTAAGGCAGACAAGAAGAATGAAAGCGCAACCCGTACCGTTCGAAAAGTTCGTCAACCTGGCCGACGCCCGCTTGGGCACCAAGATCATCTCCGTGACCGATGACTGGTTCGCCGACGCCAACCGCCTGTTCCAGCCGACCCCGGCCGTGTGGAAGGAGGGCGTGTTCGACGACAACGGCAAGTGGATGGACGGCTGGGAGTCGCGCCGCAAGCGCTTCGAAGGTTACGACAGCGCGGTAATCCGCCTGGGCGTGCCGGGCTCGATCAAAGGCGTGGACATCGACACTTCATTCTTCACCGGCAACTACCCGCCGTCGGCCTCCCTGGAAGCCTGCTTCCTGGCCTCGGGCGAGCCGGACGAAAATACCCAGTGGACCGAAGTGCTGTCGGCCGTCGAGCTGCAGGGCAACAGCCACCACTACCATGAGATCAACAACGACCAGGCGTTCAGCCACCTGCGTTTCAACATCTACCCGGATGGCGGCGTGGCGCGTCTGCGTGTGTACGGCGTGCCGTTCCGGGATTGGTCGGCGGTGGGCGACAACGAACAGGTCGACCTGGCCGCGGCGCTCAACGGCGGCCGCGCCCTGGCATGCTCCGACGAACACTTCGGCCGCATGAGCAACATCCTCAACCCAGGCCGTGGCATCAACATGGGCGACGGCTGGGAAACCGCGCGTCGCCGCACGCCAGGCAATGACTGGGTGATCGTCGCCCTGGGCCATCCGGGCGAGATCGAGAAGATCATCGTCGACACCCTGCACTTCAAGGGCAACTACCCGGATACCTGCTCGATCCAAGGTGCTTTCGTAAAAGGCGGCACCGACAGCCAGATCGAAACCCAGTCGCTGTTCTGGCGCGAATTGCTGCCGGCGCAGAAGCTGGAAATGCACGCCGAACACACCTTCGTCGAGCAGATCAAGGCGCTGGGGCCGATTACCCATATCCGCCTGAACGTATTCCCGGACGGTGGTGTAAGCCGCCTGCGGGTGTTCGGCAAGGTCGCTAAATAAGCGGTGAACCCAATCGCGGGCAAGCCCGCTCCCACAGGGGAATGCATTCCAAATGTGGGAGCGGGCTTGCCCGCGATTGCAATAGACCAGACAACACAGAACTCGGATAAGAAGACAGCCATGCGCACACTAGTGATCGAACCCCTGACCAAAGAAGCCTTCGCCCCTTTCGGAGACGTTATCGAAACCGACGGCAGCGATCACTTCATGATCAACAACGGGTCGACCATGCGCTTTCACAAATTGGCCACGGTCGAAACCGCAAAGCCGGAAGACCACGCCATCATCAGCATCTTCCGCGCCGACGCGCAGGACATGCCGCTGACCGTGTGCATGCTGGAGAGACACCCGCTGGGCAGCCAGGCTTTCATTCCGCTGCTCGGCAACCCCTTTCTGATCGTGGTCGCGCCACTTGGCGATGTACCTGTATCGGGCTTGGTCCGCGCCTTCGTCACCAACGGCAGGCAGGGCATTAATTACCATCGCGGCGTCTGGCACCACCCGGTGCTGACGATCGAAAAGCGGGATGACTTCCTGGTGGTTGATCGCAGTGGCACAGGCAATAACTGCGATGAGCATTTTTTCCAAGAGGATGAGCGGTTGATCCTCGCCCCCCACCAATAAGAGAAGGTCTGATCACCCGACAACAAGGGTGACAGGCGAGAGGTAAAGACTGTGGAAGCACATCTGTTGGAATGGCTGAACCTGAGCGTGCGCTGGGTTCACATGATCACTGGCGTCGCCTGGATCGGCGCTTCGTTCTACTTCGTCTGGCTTGAAAACAACCTCAACCGCGTCAACCCCAAGGACGGCCTGGCCGGCGACTTATGGGCGATCCACGGTGGCGGCATCTACCACCTGGAAAAATACAAACTGGCCCCGCCGACCATGCCGGACAACCTGCACTGGTTCAAATGGGAAGCCTATTTCACTTGGATGTCGGGCGTCGCGCTGCTGTGCGTGGTGTTCTATTCCAACCCGACCTTGTACCTGCTGGCGCCGGGCAGCAGCCTCAGTGGTCCGCAAGGCGTGTTGCTGGGCATCGGCTCGCTGTTCGCCGGCTGGTTCATCTACTCCTTCCTCTGCGACTCGGCCCTGGGCAAGCGCCCTGCCCTGCTTGGTTTCATCCTGTTCGTACTGTTGATTGCCGCCGCGTATGGCTTCAGCCAAGTGTTCAGCGGGCGCGGCGCCTACCTGCATGTAGGTGCGGTGATCGGCACCATCATGGTGGGCAACGTGTTCCGCATCATCATGCCGGCGCAGCGCGCGCTGGTGGCGGCCATCGCCGAGAACCGTACACCGGACCCGGCGCTGCCGGCCAAGGGCCTGCTGCGCTCGCGTCATAACAACTATTTCACCTTGCCGGTGCTGTTCATCATGATCAGCAACCACTTCCCGAGCACCTACGGCAGCCATTACAACTGGCTGATCCTGGCCGGTATCGCGGTGGCGGCGGTGTTGGTGCGGCATTACTTCAACACCCGGCACAACAGCCAGAAGTACGCGTGGACCCTGCCGGTGGGCGCGCTGGCGATGATCTGCCTGGCTTATGTGACCGGCCCCAAGCCGGCCGAACCGATTGCCAAGGCGCCGGCGGCCATCGAGTACCAACCGTTGCCGGAAACCGCATTGGGCGGTGGCTTGAAACCTGCCGCGCCTGCGGCAACCGAACCCGCTGCCGCACCTGCGCCGGCCCAGGCGACCATTGATTTCGACAAGGTCCACGGAGTGATCCAGGAACGCTGCGCCGTGTGCCATTCGGCCAAGCCCACCAGCCCGTTGTTCAGCACCGCGCCGGCGGGCGTGATGTTCGATACACCGGCGCAGATCCAGCAACAAGCGGCACGCATCCAGGCCCAGGCTGTGGCCAGCCAGATCATGCCACTGGGCAACATCACTCAGATGACCCAGCAGGAGCGCGACCTGATCGGCACCTGGATCAACCAGGGGGCGCATACCAACTAACAGCCTGGTGCGACTCCAAAATGTGCGAGGGGGCTTGCCCCCGATAGCGGTATGTCATTCAAAACATCAGTGACTGAACCAACGCAATCGGGGGCAAGCCCCCTCCCACAGATGACTTGCAGTGGTTTAGAGATTGCGTTCCACACAATACAAAAATAAAAAAGATTCGAGGTGTTGCATGTCCCCGTTAGAACCGCAGACTCCTGCCGCGCCCGCCATAGTGCGGCTACCCCTCTTGCAACTGATTCTGGTCGGCCTGCAACACGTCTTGTTGATGTACGGCGGCGCCGTCGCCGTACCTCTGATCATTGGCCAGGCCGCCGGTCTGAGCCGTGAAGAAATCGCCTTTCTGATCAACGCCGACCTGCTGGTGGCCGGCGTCGCCACCATGGTGCAGTCGTTCGGCATCGGCCCCCTGGGCATTCGCATGCCGGTGATGATGGGCGCCAGTTTCGCCGCTGTCGGCAGCATGGTCGCCATGGCCGGCATGCCCGGTATCGGTTTACAGGGGATCTTCGGCGCCACCATCGCCGCCGGGTTCTTCGGCATGCTGATCGCGCCGTTCATGTCCAAGGTCGTGCGCTTTTTCCCACCGCTGGTGACCGGCACCGTGATCACTGCCATCGGCCTGTCGCTGTTCCCCGTGGCCGTGAACTGGGCCGGTGGCGGCAGCGCGGCGGCCACCTTCGGCTCACCGATCTACCTGACGATTGCCGCTTTGGTGCTGGCCACCATCCTGCTGATCAACCGTTTTATGCGCGGTTTCTGGGTCAACATCTCGGTGCTGATCGGCATGGGCCTGGGGTACGCCCTGTGCGGCGTCCTCGGCATGGTCGACCTTAGCGGCCTGGCCCTGGCGCCGTGGGTGCAGGTGGTGACGCCGCTGCATTTCGGCATGCCCACCTTCGAGTTGGCGCCGATTCTGTCGATGTGCCTGGTGGTGGTGATCATCTTCGTTGAGTCCACCGGGATGTTCCTGGCGCTGGGCAAGATCACCGACCGCGAGGTCACGCCAAAGATGCTGCGTCGTGGCCTGCTGTGCGACGCCGGCGCGTCGTTCGTGGCCGGGTTCTTCAACACCTTCACCCATTCCTCGTTCGCCCAGAACATCGGCCTGGTGCAGATGACCGGCGTGCGCTGCCGCTCGGTGACGATCATGGCCGGCGCGTTTCTGATTGTGCTCAGCCTGTTGCCCAAAGCCGCTTACCTGGTGGCCTCGATTCCGCCGGCGGTGCTGGGCGGCGCGGCGATTGCCATGTTCGGCATGGTGGCGGCCACCGGCATCAAGATTCTCCAAGAGGCCGATATCGCCGACCGCCGCAACCAGTTGCTGGTGGCGGTGAGCATCGGCATGGGCCTGATTCCCGTGGTGCGCCCGGAGTTCTTCGCTCAACTGCCGCTGTGGATGAGCCCGATCACCCACAGCGGCATCGCCATGGCCACCCTCAGCGCGTTGTCGCTGAATGTGTTGTTCAACATCCTCGGGGGTTCCGAGCGGGCGGTCGCCGAGCACGCGCACACCTGAGCGTGCCCCATCATCGCGCTGTACGCCCTGTAACAGCGCGCTTGAGCCCAGGCAGGGTTATCAGTATTCTCCGCGCCCGCTCGAATCGATTGCTCTTCAACGCGTTGGCGCGGCTCTTGCTAAACCCATAAAAGCTGACCGATCAGACGATATTCACAGCGAACCAAAGGCGCCACATCAGAGCGCCTGCATTAGAAGAAAAACCAAAAAAACTTTAACTCGGGAGCAACCGAATGAAACCTATGTTCAAAGGCCTGATGCTGGCGGGATCCCTGCTGGCCGGCGGCCAGGCCGTGGCCGGTGACTTGTTGCAGTGGCAGAACAACAGCCTGACCTACTTGTGGGGCAAGAACTTCACCGTTAACCCGCAGATCCAGCAGACGGTCACGTTCGAACATGCCGACGCCTGGAAGTACGGCGACAACTTCTTCTTCCTCGACCGCATCTTTTATAACGGCAAGGAAGACGGCAACGTCGGCCCGAATACCTACTACGGTGAGTTCAGCCCGCGCTTGTCGTTCGGTAAGATCCTCGACCAGGACTTGTCCTTCGGCCCGATCAAAGACGTGTTGCTGGCGATGACATATGAGTTCGGCGAAGGCGACAACGAGTCATACCTGGTCGGCCCAGGCTTCGATTTGAACATCCCCGGTTTCGATTACTTCCAGTTGAACTTCTACCAGCGCCAGACCGAAGGCAATCGCCCCGGCGACGGTGTGTGGCAGATCACCCCGGTGTGGTCGTACACGATCCCGGTGGGCAACTCGAACATCCTGATCGACGGCTTTATGGACTGGGTGGTGGACAACGACAAGAACGCCCGCGGCACCTACCACGCCAACCTGCACTTCAACCCGCAAGTGAAATACGACCTGGGCAAGGCGATGAACTGGGGCGAGAAACAGCTGTACGTCGGTTTCGAATACGACTACTGGAAAAACAAGTACGGCATCGAAGATTCCGGCGCGTTCAAGACGACTCAGGACACGGCGAGCTTCCTGGTCAAGTACCACATCTGACCGAACGCCCCAGGTCAGCGTGTGAGAGGGGCTTGCCCCCTCCCACCGTTAGATCGGCTACAGACCCAAAAATCGGGTGATCTCTTCACGCTTGGCCAGCGCATCTTTTCTGCCCAACTCGATCAGTTCGCTGCAATACCCCGCCTCGAACAACAAGTAGCTCAGCACCCCTGCCCCGCTGGTCTTGGTCGCACCCGGCCCGCGCAGGAACACACGCAACGCTGCCGGCATTTCCTGGCGATGCCGCGCGGCGATTTCGTCGATGGGCTGGCTGGGCGCGATGACCAGCACTTCCACCGGCGCCAGGCCGCGCGCAGCGCTGTCGGCCGGCTGCAAATGGCTGAACTGATTGAGGCGTTCCAGCAATTCGATATCGCTTTCCAGGCTGTCGATAAAGGTGCTGTTGAGCATATGCCCACCGATCTGGGCCAGGGTCGGTTGCTGCCCGGTAAAGGCGCGCTGCACCGCCGGTTCATTGCCCCGCGGGTTGCCGCTGACGCCCACCACCAGCACGCGGTTGGCGCCCAGGTGCAGGGCCGGGCTGATGGGGGCCGATTGACGCACGGCACCGTCGCCAAAATATTCCTGGTCGAGTTTCACCGGTGCAAACAGCAGCGGAATCGCCGAGCTAGCCAGCAAGTGCTCTACCGTCAGCTGGGTCGGCACGCCAATGCGACGGTGGCGCAGCCAAGCGTCGATGGCGCGCCCGCCCTGATAGAACGTCACGGCTTGCCCGGACTCATAGCCGAACGCCGTGATCGCCACCGCATGCAGGTGGTTTTGCCGGATGGCCTCATCGATGCCTTGCAGGTGCAGTTTGTCTTGCAGCAAATCGCGCAGCGGCGAGCTGTTGAGCAGCGCCACCGGCACCCGGCGGCCCAGGCCCAACAGGCTGTGGATCAGGAAGCGAGCGGCCTGGCGCACCACGCCGGGCCAGTCGCTGCGCAGCACCAAGTGGCTGCGAAAGCCCTGCCAGAAGGCGGTCAGGCGCTCGATGGACGCGCGAAAATCCATGGCGCCGCTGGCCAGGCTGACCGCATTGATCGCCCCGGCCGAGGTGCCGACGATCACTGGAAACGGGTTGGGCGCCCCCGGTGGCAACAGCTCGGCAATCGCCGCCAACACCCCTACCTGATACGCCGCTCGCGCCCCGCCGCCGGAAAGAATCAAGCCTGTTACCGGTTCAGCTGGGCGCATCGCATCACTCCATTGGGGAAAGGTCGTTCTTATCGACGGCGTTTTTCGTACAGCTTGGGTTCACCCGGTGGCCGGCTCTTGAAGCGGCGGTGGGTCCACAGGTATTGCTCGGGGCATTCGCGCACGGAGGCTTCGACCCACTGGTTGATGCGCAGGCAGTCCACCTCGTCGCTTTCGCCGGGGAAGTCGGTCAGCGGCGGGTGAATCACCAGGCGGTAGCCACTGCCATCGGCCAGACGCTCTTGAGTGAACGGCACCACCAGCGCCTTGCCCAAGCGAGCGAACTTGCTGGTGGCGGTCACGGTGGCGGCCTGGATGCCGAACAGCGGCACGAAAATACTTTGCTTGGCGCCGTAGTCCTGATCCGGTGCGTACCAGATGGCACGGCCGGCGCGCAGCAGCTTGAGCATGCCGCGCACGTCTTCGCGCTCCACGGCCAGGGAATCGAGGTTGTGACGCTCGCGGCCGCGGCGTTGGATAAAGTCGAACAACGGGTTGCCGTGCTCGCGGTACATGCCGTCGATGGTGTGCTTCTGGCCGAGCAATGCCGCGCCGATTTCCAGAGTGGTGAAGTGCAGGGCCATCAGGATTACGCCCTTGCCATCCAACTGTGCCTGCTTGAGATGCTCCAGGCCTTCAACATGGGCCAGCCGCGCCAGGCGCTGACGCGACCACCACCAGCTCATGGCCATTTCAAAAAAGGCGATGCCGGTGGAGGCGAAGTTTTCCTTGAGCAGGCGCTTGCGTTCCTTGGCGGTTTTTTCCGGGAAGCACAATTCCAGGTTGCGCGCGGCGATGCGACGGCGTTCGCCGGCCACGCGGTACATGCCCGCGCCCAACAACCGACCGATGGTCAGCAGGGCGCGGTACGGCAATTGGGTCACCAGCCATAGGAGGCCGAGTCCCAGCCATAACAGCCAAAATCGCGGGTGAAAAAATACAGCTCGAAAACGCGGGCGATCCATTACAGATTCCGGTAAAGACAAGGGCCGCGCATTCTACAACGGTTCGACTCGGCTTGCGGCCAGTGAGTGTTCTCGTTATAAGTCTCGACACTTTTCGTGACAAGCCGCTTTTGCCGACCATGAGCCAAACCGAACCGCTAGACCAAGATCCCGTGTTCCAGTTGAAAGGCAGCATGCTCGCCATCACCGTGCTGGAACTGGCGCGCAACGACCTCGACGCCCTGGACCGCCAATTGGCCGCCAAGGTCGCCCTGGCGCCGAACTTCTTTAACAACGCCCCGCTGGTGCTGGCTCTGGACAAACTGCCCGCCGGCCAGGGCGCCATCGACCTGCCTGGTCTGATGCGCGTGTGCCGCTCCCATGGCCTGCGCACCCTGGCCATCCGCGCCAGCCGCATCGAAGACATTGCCGCCGCCATCGCCATTGAACTGCCAGTACTGCCGCCGTCCGGCGCGCGCGAACGTCCATTGGATCCGACGGAAGGCGACGTAAAGAAAAAACCGGAAAAACCGCCCGAGCCGACGATAAAGCCTACAAAGATCATTACCACCCCCGTACGCGGCGGGCAGCAGATTTACGCCCAGGGCGGCGACCTGGTGGTGGTCTCTTCGGTCAGTCCCGGCGCGGAACTTCTGGCCGATGGCAACATCCATGTATACGGCCCGATGCGCGGACGTGCCCTCGCCGGTATCAAGGGTGACACCAAGGCCCGTATTTTTTGCCAGCAATTGACCGCTGAACTTGTGTCCATCGCCGGCCAGTACAAGGTTTCCGAGGATTTGCGCCGCGACCCGCTGTGGGGGGCCGCCGTTCAGGTCAACCTGTCGGGCGATGTGTTGAACATCATCCGGCTTTAACGGATACTGCCGCATTTTCCAAGCATCTCTAGACTCTGATAGCACAGCGAAACCGGCAAGACTTGTGTAGGAATAACTGAAAGCTGGCGTTTCCCCGCGGAAACCACAGCTTTTTCCTACAGTAGCTGTCCGCCTGCAGCGAGTTCCAAGAGATGTTTTTCAGGGGCTGAAAAGTCCTTTTTCCTTAGGGGTGAAACACCTTGGCCAAGATTCTCGTGGTTACATCCGGCAAGGGTGGTGTGGGTAAGACCACCACCAGCGCCGCTATCGGTACCGGCCTCGCACTGCGCGGCCACAAGACAGTCATCGTCGACTTCGACGTCGGTTTGCGTAACCTCGACCTGATCATGGGCTGCGAACGCCGCGTGGTGTACGACTTCGTCAACGTGGTCAACGGCGAAGCCAACCTGCAACAGGCCCTGATCAAGGACAAGCGCCTTGAGAACCTGTACGTACTGGCCGCCAGCCAGACCCGCGACAAAGAAGCGCTGACCAAAGAAGGCGTAGGCAAAGTCCTTGCTGAGCTGAAGGAAACCTTCGAATACGTGGTCTGCGATTCCCCAGCGGGTATCGAGACAGGCGCGCACCTGGCCATGTACTTCGCCGACGAAGCCATCGTCGTGACCAACCCGGAAGTCTCCTCGGTACGTGACTCGGACCGCATGCTCGGCCTGCTGGCCAGCAAATCCAAGCGTGCCGAAGAAGGCCAGGACCCGATCAAGGAGCACTTGCTGCTCACCCGCTACAACCCTGAGCGCGTCAGCAACGGCGAAATGCTCGGCGTTGAAGACGTGAAGGAGATCCTGGCCGTGACCCTGCTGGGCGTCATTCCAGAATCCCAGGCGGTGCTCAAAGCCTCCAACCAAGGTGTTCCGGTAATTCTCGACGACCAGAGCGACGCCGGCCAGGCGTACAGCGATGCGGTCGATCGCCTGCTGGGCAAGTCCGTGGAACATCGCTTCCTCGATGTCAAGAAGAAGGGATTCTTCGAGCGTATCTTTGGAGGCAACTAAACAATGAAATTTCTCGACTTCTTTCGCGCCAACAAAAAGCCAAGCACCGCGTCGGTCGCGAAAGAGCGTCTACAGATCATCGTGGCGCACGAACGCGGCCAACGCAGCACCCCGGATTACCTGCCAGCCTTGCAGAAGGAACTGGTCGAAGTGATCCGCAAGTACGTCAATATCGGCAACGATGACGTGCATGTCGCCCTGGAAAATGACGGCAGCTGCTCGATTCTGGAACTCAATATCACCCTGCCCGATCGTTGATCGAACGGGCGGTCGCCACGGCGGCTGGGGCGTGCGGCTCCCTTTACGGGAAGCGGACGGCCCAGCCGCCGTTGGCGTTTGTTACGAGGCTGTTTAATGCCGTTGTCCAACATTCATATCCTCTACCAGGACGACGCGGTCCTGGTGGTGAACAAGCCGACCCTGCTGCTTTCGGTGCCTGGCCGCGCCGATGACAACAAGGACTGCCTGATCACGCGCCTGCAGGAAAACGGCTACCCCGAAGCTCGCATCGTCCACCGGCTGGACTGGGAAACCTCGGGCATCATCCTGCTGGCCCGCGACGCCGATACTCACCGCGAGCTGTCGCGCCAGTTTCACGACCGTGAAACCGAAAAGGCCTACACAGCCCTGGCCTGGGGCCAACCGGCACTGGACAGCGGCAGCATCGACCTGCCCTTGCGCTACGACCCACCCACCAAGCCCCGGCATGTGGTGGACCACGAATTCGGCAAGCATGCACTGACCTTCTGGAAGGTGCTGGAACGTTGTGGCGATTGGTGTCGCGTTGAGCTGACGCCGATCACCGGGCGTTCGCACCAATTGCGTGTGCATATGCTATCCATCGGCCACCCTCTGTTGGGGGATGGCCTGTACGCCCACCAACAAGCCCTGGCTGCGTGGCCGCGCCTGTGCCTGCACGCGAGCATGCTCAGCTTTACCCATCCGCAAAGCGGCGAGCGCTTACGCTTCGAGTGCCCTGCACCCTTTTAAGTGGTCAACACAGGCAAATGTGGGAGGAGGCTTGCCCCCGATGACGGCGTATCAGTGGCAGATGTACTGACTGACACACTGCAATCGGGGGGCAAGCCGTCTCCCACATTTGTTATGTGCACTTGCCGCCACCGAACGGTAAACTCCGCGCATTGCTGTCTGGAGCTATTTATGCGCGAAGCGTTGAATCAAGGCCTGATCGACTTTCTCAAGGCCTCCCCTACTCCTTTTCATGCCACCGCCGCCCTGGCCCAGCGCCTGGAAGCGGCCGGTTACCAGCGTCTCGACGAGCGCGAAACCTGGGCTACCGAAGCCAACGGGCGCTATTACGTTACCCGTAACGACTCCTCGATCATCGCCTTCAAGCTCGGCCGCCAGTCGCCGCTGCAGGGCGGCATTCGCCTGGTCGGCGCCCATACCGACAGCCCGTGCCTGCGGGTCAAGCCGCAGCCGGAGTTGCAGCGCCAGGGCTTCTGGCAGTTGGGCGTGGAAGTCTACGGCGGTGCGTTGCTGGCGCCGTGGTTCGACCGCGACCTTTCCCTGGCCGGCCGCGTGACTTTCCGCCGCGACGGCAGGGTCGAAAGCCAATTGATCGACTTCAAGCTGCCGATCGCGATCATCCCCAACCTGGCCATCCACCTCAATCGCGAAGCCAACCAGGGCTGGGCGATCAATGCCCAGACCGAACTGCCGCCGATCCTGGCGCAGTTTGCCGGTGACGAGCGTGTGGATTTCCGCGCTGTACTCACCGACCAACTGGCCCGCGAGCATGGGCTCAATGCCGACGTGGTGCTCGACTACGAGTTGAGCTTCTACGACACCCAAAGCGCTGCGGTGATCGGCCTCAACGGCGACTTTATCGCCGGTGCGCGCCTGGACAACCTGCTGTCGTGCTACGCCGGCCTGCAAGCCCTGCTCACCAGCGACAGCGACGAAACCTGCGTGCTGGTATGCAATGACCATGAAGAAGTCGGTTCATGCTCGGCCTGCGGCGCCGACGGCCCGATGCTGGAACAGACCCTGCGTCGCCTGTTGCCTGAAGGTGATGAATTCGTACGGACCATCCAGAAATCCCTGCTGGTGTCTGCGGACAACGCCCACGGCGTGCATCCGAATTACGCCGACAAGCACGACGCCAACCACGGCCCCAAGCTCAATGCCGGCCCGGTGATCAAGGTCAACAGCAACCAGCGCTACGCCACCAACAGCGAAACCGCCGGGTTCTTCCGCCATCTGTGCATGGCCCAGGAAGTACCGGTGCAGAGCTTCGTGGTGCGCAGCGACATGGGCTGCGGCTCCACCATCGGCCCGATTACCGCCAGCCACCTGGGTGTGCGCACCGTGGACATCGGTTTGCCGACATTTGCCATGCACTCGATCCGCGAACTGTGCGGCAGCCATGACTTGGCGCATTTGGTGAAGGTGCTGGGCGCGTTCTACGCCAGCCACGACCTGCCCTGATCAATGAGGGAGGGGGCAGCCCCTCCCTCATTGGGTTTTGCCTAAAGCTGATCTGCATCATCTGCACTTTCTGCAATCCGACCTAGACTGGTCGATATTCCCCGTCAGACAAGGCCGTCGTTCCATGATTTCCATGTCCTCGTTCCACGCCATGCTTATCCCTATCCTGATCGGCATGATCATGCTGGCAGTGGGTTTCAACTTTCGCGACAAGCCCCTGGGCGTGTTCGGCATGTGGGTCGGCATGCTGCTGATCCTGGGCACCGTGGTGTACAAAATCCTCGCCAAACTGGCTGAATAAGAATTGCACTCGCATCTGGCATAGCGCCCTCGTACACTCGGTCAATTCGTCGTCTCCAAGGTTGACCGCCTCGTGCTTTCCCGTCTGTTTGCCCTGCCCTGCTCCCTGTTGCTTGCCCTGCTTATCCTGCTGCCGACCGCGCCTGCCTACGCAGCGGGCCTGCCGGGGCTGCTCAACGGCGGCAATAAAGCCCAACCCCAGGCCGAAGTACCGCTGGGGCAGTCGTTGGACGAGGTGATCAAAACCCTGGAGAACGACCAGCAGCGCACCCAACTGCTCAGTGACCTGAAAAAACTGCGCGCCGCCACGCAAAAGGCTCAGCCGGCCGCCGAGCAAGGCGTACTCGGCTTGATCGGCAGCACCTTGTCAGGCCTGGAGCAGCAATTTTCCGGCAGCGACAGCCCACTGGGGCGTTGGTCCGATGAAGTCGATCAGGCCAAGGACGAACTTGAAGCCCTGATGCTGCCGGCCAGCGAATGGCTACCGATCATTTTCGGCTTTGCCTTGATTCTGGCGGTGTGGAGCCTGCTCGCCGCCGCGCTGATCTGGCTCAGCCACCGCGTGCGCGAGCGCTTCGGCCTGCCCGAAGAATTGCCGCAGCACCCACGCACCTGGGACATGCTGCGCTTTGCCCTGCGCAAACTCGGGCCGTGGCTGATCGCGCTGGTGATCACCGTGTACCTGAGCTACGCCCTGCCCTCGTCCCTGGGCAAATCCCTGGCGATGGTGCTGGCCTATGCGCTGGTGGTGGGCACCTGTTTTTCCGCAATCTGTGTGATTGCGTTCTCCCTGCTCGACGGCCCGCATCGCCATCGTGCGCTGTACATCCTGCGCCATCAGGCTTTTCGTCCGCTGTGGCTGATCGGCAGTTTCGCCGCCTTCGGCGAAGCCCTGAGCGACCCGCGTCTAATGCAATCCCTAGGGCAGCACTTGGCACACACCGCCGCGACCGTGGCCAATGTGATGGCGGCGTTGTCCACTGGGGTGTTTATCCTGCGTTTTCGTCGCCCGATCGCGCATCTGATCCGCAACCAGCCACTGTCGCGCCGCCTCACACGGCGCACCCTCAGCGACACGCTATCGATCATCGGCACGTTCTGGTACTTGCCGGCGCTGTTGCTGGTGGGCATCTCGCTGTTCGCCACCTTTCTGTCGGCCGGCGACACCAGCACCGCCCTGCGCCAGTCGCTGCTGTGCACGGTGCTGCTGGTGTTGTGCATGGTGATCAACGGCCTGGTACGCCGCCATTCGCTCAAGCCACAGCGCGGGCACAAGCGCCATGCGCTGTATTCCGAGCGCCTGAAGAGTTTTTTCTACACCCTCGCCCACTTGCTGGTATGGCTGGCGTTTATCGAACTGGGTCTGCGGGTCTGGGGCCTGTCGTTGATTCGCTTTACCGAAGGCGACGGCCATGAAATCAGCGTCAAGCTGTTCGGCCTGGGCGGCACGCTGCTGTTTGCCTGGCTGATCTGGATCCTCAGCGACACCGCGATCCACCACGCCTTGACCCGCTCGCGCAAAGGCCTGGCCAACGCCCGCGCGCAGACCATGATGCCGTTGATCCGCAACGTGCTGTTCGTGACCATTTTCATCATCGCCGCCATCGTCGCCCTGGCGAATATGGGCATGAACGTCACGCCGCTGCTGGCCGGTGCCGGTGTGATCGGCCTGGCCATCGGCTTCGGTGCGCAATCGCTGGTGGCGGACCTGATCACCGGCCTGTTCATCATCATCGAGGACTCCCTGGCCATCGACGACTACGTGGACGTCGGCGGCCACCTGGGCACGGTCGAGGGCCTGACCATCCGCACCGTGCGCCTGCGCGACATCGACGGCATCGACGGCATCGTGCACACCATTCCGTTCAGCGAAATCAAGAGCATCAAGAACTACTCGCGGGAGTTCGGCTACGCGATCTTCCGCGTGGCGATCCCTTACAACATGGACATCGACGACGCGATCAAGCTGATCCGCGACGTGGGCCAGAAAATCCGCAACGACCCGATGCAGCGTCGCAATATCTGGTCGCCGCTGGAGATTCAGGGGGTGGAGAGCTTTGAGTCCGGCAGCGCAATCCTGCGCGCCCGATTCAAGACCGCGCCGATCAAACAGTGGGAAGTGTCGCGGGCGTTCAACCTGTCGCTCAAGCGTCAGCTGGATGAAGCTGGCCTGGACCTGGCCACGCCGCGCTTGAGCGTGCAGGTGGTGACGGCGGCGTCAGGGCAGGAAAAAGACAAGAGCGTCTAACTCCCGATCCCATGGCGGGATCGGGAGGCGAGAGTGATCAACCGGCCAGTGCCGCGCCATCCATCTTCTGGCGCAGGCTCAACGGACGCATGTCGGTCCAGACTTCTTCGATGTAGGCCAGGCATTCTTTCTTGAAACCGCTCTTGCCCACGGTACGCCAGCCGTCCGGCACGGCCTTGTAATCGGGCCAGATGGAATACTGTTCTTCATGGTTGACCACTACCTGAAACAGGATGTCGTCGCGGTCAAATACTGAGGTCATTGCTGTTCTCCATCGTTCAAAGGCTGGGCTGCGCACCACGCGCAGCATCGATATCTGTAGAAACGTAGCGGGCGCGCAAAAAATTAGAGACTGGCGACGGCTGCCGCCAGGGCGCGGCCGAAAATATCGGCCACTTGGTCGATTTCGCCGGCGGTGATCACCAGCGGCGGCAAGAAGCGCACCACGCTGGCGTGGCGACCGCCCAGCTCCAGGATCAAGCCGCGCTTGAGGCATTCGCGCTGCACCAACGGCGCCAACTGGCGATGCACCGGGGGGTGGCCCTGGCTGTCGAGCGCGCCGTGGGGGTCTACCAGCTCAACACCGAGCATCAACCCACGCCCACGGATATCCCCCAGGTGTGGGTAGTCGCGCTGCAACAGGCGCAGGTGTTCACCCAGGCGCTCGCCCATCGCCGCCGCGTGACCCGGCAAATCGTGGGCCTTGAGGTAGCGCATTACCGCCGAGCCCGCCGCCATTGCCATCTGGTTGCCACGAAACGTGCCGGCATGGGCGCCCGGCAGCCAGGTGTCGAGCCAGTCGCGGTACACCACCACCGCCAACGGCAGGCTGCCGCCGATAGCCTTGGACAGCACCACCACGTCCGGGATGATGCCGGCGTGTTCAAACGCAAACATCTTGCCGGTGCGACCGAAGCCGCTCTGGATCTCATCGACGATCAATGCCACGCCCGCCTGTTCGGTGATACGCCGCAGGCCGCGTAGCCAATCGAGGTCGGCCGGAATCACGCCGCCCTCGCCTTGCACCACTTCCACAATCACCGCCGCCGGCAGCAGCACGCCGGCTTCGGGGTCGTTGAGCAGGTTTTCCAGGTAATGCAGGTTGACCCGCACGCCCTCCGCGCCACCCAGGCCGAACGGGCAACGGTAGTCATAGGGGAACGGCAGGAATTGCACACCATTGCCGAGCAGGGCACCCAGCGGTTTCTTCGGCCCCAGGCTGCCCATCAGGCTCAACGCGCCTTGGCTCATGCCGTGGTAACCGCCCTGGAACGACAACACCGTACTGCGCCCAGTGGCGGTGCGCACCAGTTTCAGCGCGGCTTCCACCGCATCGGTGCCGGTGGGGCCGCAGAACTGGATCTTGGCTTGCTGCGCCAGCTCAGCCGGCAGCAGGCCGAACAAGTCCTGCACAAACTGATCCTTGACCGGCGTGGTCAGGTCGAGGGTGTGCAGCGGCAATTCATCGCTCAGCACCTGCTGGATGGCGTCGATCACCACGGAGTGGTTATGCCCCAGCGCCAGCGTACCGGCGCCGGCCAGGCAATCGATAAAGCGTCGGCCCTCCACGTCCTCCACGTAAATGCCCTTGGCCCGCTTCAGCGCCAGGGGGATACGCCGCGGATAACTGCGCGCATTGGACTCCTGCTGACGCTGGCGGGCCAGCAGCGGGGTTTCGTCGAACTGATAAAGCGTTTCATGCACTTGGTTATCTTCAATACGGCTGATAGCGACTGACATCTCTCGATCCCTCAATACGCGGATGATGGTGACCAAACTGCCGATCCGTTGGCGTCTGGCCCAAGGGCATGCGCACGGATTTCCTGTTCTGGAAACGCACCAGCGAGAAGAGGATTTAGGCGGCAGTGGTGATTGCCCCTGATAGCGGGGGATCAATCGGCAACTCTATTGGCTGATCCAGTGCCATCGGGGGCAAGCCCCCTCCCACATTGGGATGACCTTTGTTTTCGAAATGGAGCAATGGCTCGGTTAAAGTGAAATCGGTCAAAACTGTGGGAGGGGGCTTGCCCCCGATGGCCATAGGTATCTATAGATCTTCGGTGAAAACATAACCTGAGAAAATGAGGTTCTTGTGGTGACCAGGCTTGCCCTGCGCCGGGCTTCAGAGCCCGCGGTATTTTTCATTCAAGGCATACAGAATCGCGCAGGTCTCGGCATCCAGCACGCCTCGGTAGTCCCGTGGCCGAAAGTGCATCTGAAAGGCCCGTGTCCGCGATTCGAACGCCTGGCGGTTCTGCGCCGGCTTGTAGCCGTAGCGCTGGAACGCCCGCTCCACTTCCACCTCAGGGGGTAAGCCGACGCAGAAGCGGCGTTGATACATGGCCCGGGTCGACTCGTCGAACCAAGCGCCCAGGCCCGCCTCCGACAAGCGCTGCCACGGCAGTCGCGGCCCCGGATCGCTTTTGCGCCAGTACGCCACGTCGCTATGGCCGAGGATGTCCGTGGGTTCGATCTGCGGATAACGCCCCAGCACATCATGCAGCAGCGCAGTCAGCGCCTCGATCTGTGCTTCGGCAAACCCAGGAAAAACAAACACACCCGCCTCATCCCGCGCCAGGTTGACGATCTCGATGCCAATCGACCGTGCATTGAGGTTGTCGCGCCCACCCCATTGGCTGGCCCCGGCGTGCCAGGCGCACTGACGTTCATCCACCAGGCGGAACACGCGCAGTTCCTCGTACCCGGCGGCGCGGTAGCCGGGGTCGTCGGGGTCGGGCAACAGGTAGTGGGCACTCACGGCAGCCTGGGTCAGGGTGCGCAGAGACGCGGCAAACGGCGCCGCGGTGTAATGCAGGATCACCTGCCGCACGGGCTCGCCGTTACGTTCGTTGCAGCCCGTGGCGGAAAAACTGGTGTCGATGACCAACATAAGAAGCATCCCTTTCAATTCAGGCCGAGTCTTTCGGCCCGTTCAAGCGCAAAAAAATTACCGCCATCCTGAAGCCTTCCACTTCAAGGGGGCGGTAACTATTTGGCACCGGAAAGAAAAGGGATCAGCGTCGCAGCGGCATACCCAGCTCGACCCGCAGGCCATCGGGCTGGCTGTCGAAGTTCAGTGAGCAACCACAGCGCTGCACGATCGCCTGCACAATCGCCAGGCCCAGGCCGCAGCCTTCGCTGCTGCCGTTGCGCCAGAAACGCTGGGTAAGGTATTGCAGGTCTTCGCTGGAGATCTGCTCGCCATGGTCACGCACGCGGAACACTACCTTGTCGGCGTCGTTGAACAGGCTCAGTTCCACGCGGGTGTGGGCTGGGGTGTGGCGCAGGGCGTTGTCCAGCAAGTTGCGCAGCGCGGCCACGGCCAGGCCCACCGGCATGTCCACCGGGGCGCCGCAGAGGTTGTCCGAGAGGATCAGGTCGATGCGCCCGTTGTCGCCGGCGCTGGCGTCCTGGATTGCCAAGCGCGCGACTTCTTCGGCGCTGGACTGCAAACCATCGTCAAACGACAGGCTACCTTCCACCCGCGCCAGCAACAGCAATTGTTCCAGGGTGCGGTGCAGGCGGTCGGCACCCTCCTCGGCATGGGCCAGGGACTGGTCGCGCGCGGCGCCGTCGGTCATGCGCGCCACTTGCAGGTGGGTCTTGATCGCCGTCAGCGGGCTGCGCAGTTCATGGGCCGCATCGCCGGTGAGGCGGCGTTCGCGCTCGATGGTCTTGGCGATGCGCTGCAACAGTTGGTTCTGGGTGTCGAGCAGCGGCTTGAGTTCGCTGGGCAGCGGGTGGATCTGCAGCGGTTCGAGGGAATCGGCGCTGCGCCGCATCAGCGCATCGCGCATGCGGTTAAGCGGCAGCAGGCTCTGGCCGATGCCCAGCCACAGCAGGCATAGGCAGCCCAGCATCGCCACGCCCACCGGCACCGACGCCGCCAGCAGGATCGACAGGTTCAACGCCTCGCGCTCCACCTGACGGTCAGCGGTGGTGATCAGCAGGTCGCCACGGGACAAGGTAAAGCTGCGCCAACCCACGCCGTCGATAACCTGATCGCGAAAGCCGCTTTTGCGCGACTCCAGCCCTTCATCCGGGGTGGTGTGGCTGCGCGCGAGAATTTCCCCACGCAGGGAGCTGACCTGGCAGGCCATGCCGCCCGGCACATTGAGTTGTTCGGCACTGAAATGCGCACCGCCGCTGACGCTGGCCAGGCCCGGCATCTGCTCGGTCAACCCGGCCACCATGCGCGCCGACGCCACCAGGCGCTGGTCGAGGGAGAACATCATCTGGTTGCGCAGGTCATTGAGCATCCAGGCCGCCGCCAGGGCCCAGATCAATACGAACGCAGCGCCCAACTTGAAGGTCAGGCGCAGGCGCAGGCTTTTCACGACGCGTCCTCTCCCCCGTCCGCCGGCCCCAGGCGGTAGCCCAGGCCGCGCACGGTCTCGACGATGCCGTTGCCCAATTTGCGCCGCAGGTGGTGGATATGCACGTTGAGGGCGTTGCTTTCCAGTTCGTCATTGAAGCCGTAGACGCTGTCCTTGAGCTGCTCGCTGGACAGCACACGCCCCTTGTTGTGCAGCAACGCTTGCAGCAACGCCTGTTCCCGGCGCGACAGGTCCACCGGCTGACCGCCCAGAAAGGTTTCGCGGCTGCTGGGGTCGTAGGTCAGGCGGCCGTGTTCGATCAGGTTGACGCTGCGCCCGGCCACCCGCCGCAGCAGGGTTTGCAGACGCGCGGCCAATTCGCGCAGGTCGAAGGGCTTGAGCAGGTAGTCGTCGGCCCCGGCCTGCAGGCCGTCGACGCGGTTGGTCACCGAATCCCGCGCGGTGAGGATCAGCACCGGAATCTCCAGGCCCTGGCTGCGCTGTTGCTGCAATAGCTTAAGGCCGTCTTCGTCGGGCAGGCCGAGGTCGAGCACCATGATGTCGAAGGTCGCGGCCTTGAGCATCGCGCGCGCGGCCGCGGCCGTGGCCACGCGCTCGACCGTAAAGCCTTGGGCGGTGAGGCCGGCCACGATGCCGCTGGCGATCAGTTCGTCGTCTTCGCAGACCAATACGTGCATGGAGAACCCTTCGTCAAAGATGGGGGAGATTAAAAAACCAACCGATTAAGCGCGGATTATGCCGTGAAAAGATGCACCCTCAGATATTCCCTACACTTTAGAATAGCGCCCGGTTAATCATCGGTTAATCAACGCCACACATTGTGTGCCTCACTTGTATCGAACTAAGGCTTGACCATGCGGCTTCTGTTGACCTTTCTACTGGTGATGTTCGCCGGGTTCGCCCAGGCCGCGCCGGGTAACCCCTTCGACACCAAACCCGAGTTCCTCCCGGTGGGCAAGGCCTTCACCTTTACTTCCGAGCGCCTTGAAAGTGGCGAGACCCAGTTGTATTGGCAGATTGCCGACGGCTACTACCTGTACCAGCAACGCATGAAGTTCGACGGCCTTGCCGAAAAGCCCGTGCTGCCCCAGGGCGAAGCCCATAGCGATGAATTCTTCGGCGAGCAGCAGGTGTATCGCCAGGGCCTGGAAGTCAAACTGCCGGCGGGCACCACCGGCCAGGTCAAACTGGGTTGGCAGGGCTGCGCCGACGCCGGCCTGTGCTACCCGCCGCAATCGATCACCGTGGACCTGGGCGGCAACCCGGCGGTAGCCGCCACTGCGCAGGCGCAGGATCAAAGCCTGGCCAGCGGTCTGCAACAACGCAGCCTGGGTTGGAGCCTGCTGGTGTTCTTTGGCCTGGGCCTGCTGCTGGCGTTCGCGCCCTGCTCGTTGCCGATGCTGCCGATTCTCGCCGGCCTGGTGGTCGGCAGCGGCGCCAGTCCGCGTCGCGGCTTTGCCCTGGCCGGCAGCTATGTGGTGTGCATGGCGCTGGTGTATGCCGCGCTGGGCGTGCTGGCCGCCCTGCTCGGCGCCAACCTCGCGGCGCTGCTGCAAACCCCCTGGATCCTCGGCAGTTTCGCGGCATTGTTCGTGATCCTGGCCCTGCCGATGTTCGGCTTCTTCGAGCTGCAACTGCCAGTGGCCCTGCGGGATCGTTTGGATAACGTCAGCCGCAACCAGAGCGGCGGTAGCCTGGTCGGCGCGGGCGTGCTCGGCGCATTGTCCGGCCTGCTGGTGGGGCCGTGCATGACCGCGCCCCTGGCCGGCGCGCTGTTGTACATCGCCCAGAGCGGCAATGCGCTGCACGGTGGGTTGATCCTGTTCGCCATGGGCATCGGTATCGGCGTCCCGCTGTTGCTATTGGTGACCGTGGGCAATCGCTTCCTGCCCAAGCCGGGCACCTGGATGAACGTACTCAAGGGGGTATTCGGCTTCCTGTTCCTGGGCACTGCCGTGCTGATGATTCGCCCTGTGGTGGATGAAAGCCTGTGGCTCGCCCTGTGGGGCGCGCTGGCGATGGCCATGGCCTATTGCGGCTGGCGCCTGGCCCAGGATTTCGGGCGGGTGGCCATGCTGTTCGGCGCCGGTTCCGTGGTGCTGGGCCTGTGGGGCGCGCTGATGCTGGTGGGCGCCGCCGGTGGCAGCGACGAACCGTGGCAGCCGTTGAAGGTGTACAACGGCTCGGGTAGCGCCGCCGCGCCGACGGCCCACGACGCCTTCCTGACCCTCAACGACCCAGCCGCGCTGCAAAGCCAACTCGACAGTGCCAAGGCCCAGGGCCAATGGGTGCTGGTGGATTACTACGCCGACTGGTGCGTGTCGTGCAAGATCATGGAGAAACAGGTGTTCGGCCGCCCCGAAGTCCTCGCCGCCCTCAAAGATGTGCGCCTGTTGCGCCTGGACGTCACCGCCGACAACCCGGCCAGCCGCGAACTGCTAGGCCGCTACCAGGTGCCGGGGCCGCCGAGTTTCGTGTGGATCGGCCCGGACGGCCAGGAACGCCGCACCCATCGCATTACCGGTGAAGTCGACGCGATGACCTTCCTGCAACGCTGGACCCAAGCCCGGGACGCCCTCTGATGCTGACCCTGACCATCGGCACATTCGCCATCGCCCTGAATCACATCCTGCTGATCGGCGCGCTGATTCTCGCCACCCTGGTGGGTTGGCGCGTGGCCAAGCGTGGCGGTGAAAACCCGGAGTCGGTGCTGTTCAGCCTGTTTCTACTAGGCATGCTCACCGCGCGCATCAGTTTCGTGCTGATGTACTGGAGCTACTACCGCAACGACCCAGTGCAAATGGTCGACCTGCGCGACGGCGGTTTCCTGGCTTGGCCGGGCGTGGTCGCACTGATCCTCGGCGCCCTGCTCTACGGCTGGCGCCGCCCGGCGCTGCGCAAGCCGCTGAGCGCCGGCGTCATCACCGGCCTGCTGTTTTGGGGCATGACCAGCCTCTCATTGAGCGTGTATGAAAAAGGCACGCGCCTGCCGGACATCACCTTGCGCAATGCCAATGGCGACGTGGTGCAACTGGTCGACTACCAGGGCGGGCCGCTGGTGATCAATCTGTGGGCCACCTGGTGCCCGCCGTGCCGGCGCGAAATGCCGGTGCTGGAAAGCGCCCAACGCATGCGCCCCGACGTGACCTTCCTGTTCGTCAACCAGGCCGAAAGCATGCAAAGCGTCAGTACCTTCCTCGCCACCCAGGGCCTGACCCTGGACAACGTCTTGTTCGACGCCAGTGGCCGCCTCGGCCAGGCCGTGGGCTCCATGGCCCTGCCGACCACGCTGTTCTACACACCTGACGGACGCTTGATCAACAGCCATTTGGGCGAGTTGTCCCAGGCCAGCCTGGCCCGTGCCATGGAACCCTTCGACACCGTCCCCACCGCCACAAGGAAACCGACATGCCCCGCCTCCGCCACCTGCTGACCCTGCTGCCGCTGACGCTGGCGGCCTCCCTGGCCCAAGCCGAAGACTGGCCGGCGCCGATCAAGCAGATCGAAGCCAAGGGCGCCAAGATCATCGGCAAATTCGACGCCCCCAGCGGCCTCACCGGCTACGCCGCGCAATACCAGAACCGTGGCATGGCGCTGTATCTCACCGCCGATGGCAAACACGTAATCGCCGGCAGCCTCTACGACGCCCAGGGCAACGACTTGAGCAACGCGCCCCTGGAAAAACTGGTGTATGCGCCGATGGCCAAGGAAGTCTGGGCCAAGATGGAACACAGCAGCTGGATCCAGGACGGCGACGTTAAGGCACCGCGCATCGTCTACCTGTTCAGCGACCCCAACTGCCCTTACTGCAACATGTTCTGGGAACAGGCGCGACCTTGGGTCAAGGCCGGCAAGGTGCAACTGCGCCACATCATGGTCGGCATCATCCGCGAAGACAGCCCCGGCAAATCCGCTGCGCTGCTGGCCGCCAAGGACCCGCAAAAAGCCCTGGAAGAACACGAAGCCGCCGGCAAAGGCAGCAAGTTGCAGGCGCTGGCCAAGATCCCGGCGGATATCGAAGCCAAGCTCGATGCCAATATGAAGTTGATGGATGAACTGGAGTTGTCGGCGACGCCGGCGATTTTCTATCTGGATGACAAAGGCGGGTTGCAGCAACAGCAAGGTGCGCCGTCGCCGGATAAGTTGGTGAAGATACTTGGGCCGAAGTAACGCCTGCCAATATAGAGAAATGCCCGCAATAAGCGGGCACTCCGGGCGTAATGGAACAGCCGGTTACAGCTCCCTTACGCGGATGTTATCAACCGCGTAATCATTACCTATTCCTGTAGCCACATGATTGTAGAGAGCTAACATCATGGTCGTGGCAGTGGCGGAAAACGTACCTTTAAGGGTTTGCCAGCTCTGACTTGGAATAAGCACCGGGCCCACCAGGGTTCTGCCATCCGCCAAAAAACCAGGGCACTTTTTAAAAAAAAGAGTGCTCTGACGTATGTCAGAGCACTTGAACAAGTGCTGTCGCTCACTCCATTATCGATACAATTCAAAACTATCCAAATAAGAGTGCTGCTGGTTAACCACACTGATCTTCGCTATTTGACGACCGTCAGGAGCAGTGAAATCAACCCAGCTATTGAGAGGTAAATTAGAACGAACCCCGAGTTGCTGTCCTGCGGCATCATAAAAATAGCAAGCGCCGTAATACGCGTTGCGTGTAAAGGAGAATCTGACACGCATATATTCTTGCTTGAGAAACAGATCTACCGTCTGGATGGGCCTTTGTTGCTCAGTAGGCGCAGCACAATTCAGCGCTATGGCATTCCCTTCAGTCATTCCTGGAACGGCCGGGTTCGCAGCATGAATACCGACGTAACCTGACTGAGCCGTAATAGACATCGTCGGCGCTTGCACAATAGTCCCAGCAGGGTGCTGACCGTAAGGCAACGTCGCAAAATCTTCAATGATCTTCGTGACTGTGCGCACACTCAATACACGCTCTGGGCACACCACGTTGGCTGTCAAGCTGCCATCCGTTGCCACACTGAAAGTCAAAGTCAAGTTGGTACTGTCCATCAGTACTTCTAACTCAGAGCGTAAGACAAGGTTCGCTACCCCCACGGCGACTTCTCCCTCGATGATAGTTCTGGCCGCGTACACGTCGAAAGAGTGCGGATGGCCACTCTTAGCAGTCCCCGTCGCCCGCAACCAACACTTCTGCCCCGCCCGCAAGAACCACATCGGGTCTTCCAGCGAGTTGGCATTTCCCGCAAACGTACGCAGATCCAAAATGGCATTTTGAGTCCTGGGTGGCGTAGCTTCCAGCACGTTCGGCGTTTCCAGGCGTGTCGGCAAGCTGATCGTCAAGTTCAACGGCGTTGACGTCTGTACCTTGCATGCCGTGTTGACGGTGTAGGTGATCGACACTGTTTTGCCCATGCTTTCGATCACCGCTTCCGCCGGCAAGGCAAAGCTGACAGCTTCACCCGTGCTTCCTGGTTTGGAAGGCAGTACCCAGCACGTGCCATTTGGCTTTTTCCAGCAGACACTGATGCTGTGCTGGGGCCCGATACCGACGTAATTCACTTCGACATGCACGCCATTACGCCCATTCCAGGCAATCAGGTTGGAACCCACCGCTTCGGACACTGCGGGGGCAACCAGCGCCAGCGGTTCCTGCTCGATCTTGTAAGTCTGAACCGGAAACTCATAGGCCTGTGCAATGTCGCTGACATCACAAAAACTCACCGCAAAGTGCAGCTCGAAACGACTGCAATCGGCCAGCAATTGTAGCTGCCGTCTTGGAATAGTGGCTTCGACACCCTCGGCCTTCCAATCGTCCGTAACCGGTGCCGCCTTCAAAATATCGAACCGGTAAGCATCACCGCCTTCGTGTTCTCCAGTGATCCACATCCAGCAAGCGTTCGAGCACTCGGCATAGGCCCAGACGGGCACTGTCGCGGTGGCGGCGCCTGTAAAGGTACTCAGGTCCAAATCATCGTTCGTGGCCTCTTCAATTCCCGGGTGGAGAAACTCAGGCACCGAAACATTCACGAGCCGGGAGGGCGATTGCTGCGGCTCATCCCCATTGGGAAACTGCACCGTGTAGCTCAACTTCATCGAGGTGTCGAAGAAGCACGCGATTGCACAGGACGACAGTTTGACGGACGCCGGAGCTCCATCATTCGCGATGGTCACGCAGCCCAGCGGCTCGGGCTCATAACCGGACCCGCTGAGAGAAAAACACACGCGGTCGCCGGCATAGGTATCCAACTGAGGGGTGTCTACGTCCCCGCCCGCCTCAGTGAGTCTCGGGTTGAGCCACCATTGGTCCTCGAACGCCACCGACTGGCGCAGGTGTGGAGGCTCCAGCTCCAGTCCTGGGTCCACGATCAAAGCCGCCGTGCGACGACGTTGAACTTCGAGCGCGTTTCTCGGCAGCCGTGTTTCAAGGTGAGGGGGGACATCCGCTGGCTGTTCGGCCGGCAAACCGCTGGTGATCCACGCCGACTGCAGGGTGATCGTCCGCCAGCGCTTGCGGCGCGCCAGCCATCCGCGAGCAATCTGCGGACGCAAGACATAGCCCGCAACCGCCTCCTCGGCCGTGAGCACATGGTCGTAAATCACCGTGTAAAACACATGGGGGATGGCGTCCTGTTCGGTTACCGCGGTGCAATAAACCTTGTCTCCGGCTTTGGCCAGAGGATGCACCGGCACCAGCACCGTCTCGTTGCCGGTGTGGTCCTTCATGTCATAGGTCGGTGTGTTATTAACGTTTTCTTCGTGAAGCAAACGCGGGGCAAGGTCTTCACTTTCACTGGCAGGGTAAAACGATATTCCCACCTCCTTGACCAGCGAAGCGGCTACCTGACCTTGTGATTTGCCCTTATATGAGACCAGCAGCGTGAAGCCCATGGTCTTCGTCATGTAATCCAACGGGATCTTAATCATGCGGGCGCCTGAATTGCCGCTGGAATCCACGATGTTTTCGAGCTTCAGCTCAGGCGCCTCCTTGGCACTGAGCATGACGGTGATCGGCGAACTGTCCATGCGTGCGTCTACCGTCAGATAGGTACCGGGCATGTCGGAGGGTACAACGGTGCCATCCACTTCACTGGAAATTGATGGGGCATCGACCTCCACGGCTTTGGGCTTGGACGCTTTGGTGGGTTTTGCAGGAACGACGATTGAGGAGGATGCAGGTGCCTTATTTTCTTTAGTCATGACAAAAGCTCCGTTCTAGGGGGTACGTCCCGAACCTTTCGGGATTAAAGCTCCCCCCTAGTGAGCGCTTCATCCATAACGTCGACAACTGTCAAAATTGACAGGTTTATAGCGTAACGCCGAGGTCTCAGACGAACGGTTCATCAACTCGCCTCACCGCAGATGAACCGTCACGAACTGCCTCAACATGGAATAAGCACTACATTTTTTGACACAGCGTACGCACGCAGCCCGCACACGAGCATCCAATCAAGTCCTGTAGCACATGCTGAAGTTGTCAATAAACGAGTAATCTTCCACATGAATGAGCATTGACTTGATCGCAGTACCAGGCGTCGTAGTGTGTTCCACCCAGAACCCGCCTTGCCAGTCGTCAGGATAATTGGCCGAGGTAATCACCTGACCATCTTCGTCGTAGAACGTGACGTGTGCCGGGCGTTGCTTCCAGGACCAACTGAACCGGACCGACTCCAATGCTCGACTAAATTCAATGCGGTGCAATTGCGGTGGGACTTGATACCCGACGTTTTGACACATGACAAAATGATTGCCCGAATAGAACTGATTATTGCCATATCGGACAATACCCGCCAAACCCGCCCCAGATTCAAAGGTTATCGTCATCAACGGCGTCTGGATGCGGCCCCCTGCGCTGTACGTCCCCCGCGCCAAGTCTTCAAATCGCTCTATTTCACAGATCAGAATTCTGCGCACAACCAAGTTCAGCACTGGAAAAACAATCCCATCTCGCTCGTGCTGGCTTTCATCTGTCGTCGCAGTACAAGTGACGACAAGAGGAGAGTCGTGTTTCAAAAGTTCAAGGTGCGCTCGGTCCAACTTTCGGACCAGCCCTTCATTCACATCATCCTGCGTGAGGATCGAGCCGTTGGAAACATAGAAGGTATAAGCGCTGTCGTCCTTTTTTACCCCCGTACATTTCAGCCAGACCCGCTGCCCCACTAACGCGAACCACCATTTTTCCACAGTGATCGAGGCATCTCCCGCAAAGCTCGCCAAATCCAGAAGCCCGCCCTGGGTAGCCGGTGGTGTTGCCTGCGGTACGACAGGTGTCGGCAAGCGCACAGGCTGGCTGATCGTTAACTTCAGCACCTTGGATTCACGCACCTTACAAGCACTTGCAACGGTGTAACTGACCTGGATCGTTTGCCCCGCGCCTCGAATCACGGCTTCGCGGGGAATGGAAAAATCAACATAACCTGATTCGCTATTACCTGGCTCAGGCCCCAGTGGTAGACGGGCGCCGTTTGGTTTGACCCAATAGCCAGTGATGGTGTCATTGGGATTTATCCGCTCATATGCGACTCGGACTGTCACGCCGAATCGACCATTCCAGATCGTCAGCTGCGAGCCGACCGCTTCAAGTACGGCCGGCGCAGTGAGCTCCACGTTTTCTTGAACCAAGTGGAACCGCCTGCTTGGAAATTCCAACGCCGTTTCACGCTCACACAAACCATCGAAGCTGGCGGCAAAATGCAAGACCATGACGCTGCAGTCGGCCAGTTCGCGCAACTTGTCCCGTGCGATCGCGGTAACCACACCATCGGCCAGCCAAGCGGTCGTCAGGGGTTCACTGACCAGAACATCGAACCCATGGGCACTGCCATCCTCAAGCACCCCGGTGATCCACATCCAGCAACAAGCCCCCTCCTTCGCATAATCCCAGATCGGCACCAAAGCGGTTGCATCGCCGTGGAATGTGTTGAGATCCAGTACCCCGGACGTTACCTCTTCAATGTCCGGTGTGGTGAGTTGAGGACCTAACACCTTGACTACCCGCTCCGGCGAACGCTGGGGTGCGTAGTGGTTGAACTGAAGGCTGTAGTCCAGCGTCAGGGTTTGGTTGAACAGCGCCGCGAAGAGGTCGGGAGCGACATCAAACGACAGACTTGCTTGGCCCGCCACGACGTCCTGGCAACCGAGGGGCACTCGCACGCCATTCGGCCCAGATGCATAAGCGCAGACATGATCGTCTTGAGCCATGCCGTCATAGGCGACGATGGCGTGCCCACCGTTGACGGTATTGGCCGGGTTGACCTGCCAGTGACCCGGTGGCAACTCCACCGATTCGCGTAAGTGCGGGGCAGAAAGTTCCTGGGTCGGGTCGACCTCCAGCAACGACGTAGTGCGTAGGTGAAAGTCTTGCGCGTTGACGGGTAGCGGGTTCTCATGCATGGGGTCGCCCGGTTCCGGAAACACAGGTACGGTTGTGTCCCAGATAACGCCCAAGTGGGCGGTGATTGCCGAGTAGTCCCCAAGCCTGGACAACCATCCTCGCGACAGGCGAAACCTGAAGATGTGATCCGCGTGTGCCTCACCGGGTTGCACCACATGCCCCAAGGCCACCCAGATGAAACGATAGGGCGCGATGTGCTGATTACCGGCAACGGTGACAAACAATCGCTGCCCCGGATAGATCATTGGCCAGGCTTTGATCTCGACAATTTCATCGCCGCTGAAATTGTGCATCCTCAGCCACCACGTGTTCCACTCGTTGGTCGAATTCTTGAACACGGGCCTTGAATCAAGCAGGTCATCCTCAAGGATGTGCTGAACCTGCAGCTCCAGCGTCAAGG
This sequence comes from Pseudomonas rhodesiae, assembly GCF_013285305.1. Classification (NCBI taxonomy): domain Bacteria; kingdom Pseudomonadati; phylum Pseudomonadota; class Gammaproteobacteria; order Pseudomonadales; family Pseudomonadaceae; genus Pseudomonas; species Pseudomonas rhodesiae. The sequence continues at coordinate 4,214,890 of NZ_CP054205.1, forward strand.
ACTCACGGAGCTGCCCGCCAACGGTGGCCGTGTACCGCATCAAGACCGTGTGCCCGATGCAGTAACTGATTAACTGGGCGGGGATCTCGACGACATCCACCCCATCCTCGACAGACACCGGCTCGAATGTTGGCTCCTCCTGGCCTTCGATAGCCATATAGAACATGACATGGGTGGCCCCCGCCGGCAGAGTCAACGTCGCGCGGGTGCCCTCCAGCACGTCCATGGGATACAGCACACTGTTATTGGCAGCGAATTCTATGATCGGGTAAGGCAACTCCGCCTTTGGCTTTGCCGAGGGAACCTGCGCTGGGATAGAGGCATGTGAAGGGGCGGTTGAAGCGCGCACGGTTTTTTTAGCCACGATAAGACTCCTTTCCAACGTTGGATACGGTCGGTGGGCCTGGCCTTTAGGTCAGAAACTCCGTTATCTAACGCTGGGAACGTGAGCCTTGCCTACTGTCAAAGTTGACAGTTCTGATGAATGATCAGGCACGGCACGACCAGTGGCATGGACATACCTTTCAACCAGTCTCTTCATCAGGATTTCCAACTTCAGCCGGCGGTTGGGCCGGCAAACCATTCGTGATCCAGGCTGCTTGGCAAGTGATCGACTCGTAGCGTGGTTTTTGCCGTGCCAGCCACGGGCGATGGGAAAAGTTAGGCGTTCACCGGAAGCTATATCATCAGCCGTTAACGCGTAGTCGTACGCCACAGTGTAGAAAGCCGGTTTCCCACTGCATTGCTCAATCACAACGGTGCAGTAAACCTTATCTCCTTGCTGGGCAAGATCCGGCAGCGGGATCTCAACGATCTCGTCCCCTTCGTGATCGTGCATGTCGTATGTTGGCGTGTTCTGGTAGATTTTTTCGTCGATTAATCGAGGTGCGAGCACTTTACCTTGCTCGGTTGCGTGGCCGCAGAAATGGGCGAGGATAGCCGGGTCAACTTGGACTGGCGCCATCGGGGCGTGGTATCTACACGTCCTCGATGAAAACACAGCCTGAGAAAGTGAAGCTTTTATGGTGAGTGGGCTGCTTCGCAGCCCGGCGCAGGGCAAGCCTGCTCATACCACAGAGTTATGTGTCGGCCTTCAGGACTTGAGTAAGTGTTATGACCATCGCAGATCAGAGCCCTTCCAACTCCGCCATCAAATCACTCAAACGATCCACCTTCTCCACGCTGATCTCACTGCCCGCCAACCCGTCGATGTACTCGGCCAGTTCCGCCACGCTGCTGCACTCGAACATCGCCCGCAGCGGTACGTCCCGTTGCAGGGTTTTCTGCACGCGCGACGCAATCTGTGTGGCCAGCAGCGAATGCCCGCCCAGCTCGAAGAAGTTGTCCTGCACACCGACCCGCTCGACTTTGAGCACTTCGGCCCAGATGACGGCCAGGGTGGTTTCCAGTTCGTTGCGTGGCGCCAGGTAATCCTGGCGGTGCAACTGGCCGATCTCCAGGGCCGGTAGGGCGTTGCGGTCGAGTTTGCCGTTGGCGTTGAGCGGCAGGCGTTCAAGCCATAGCCAATGCAGCGGCACCATGTACTCCGGCAGTTCGGCGCGCAGGCGCTGTTTGATACGGTCCAGGCGCTCGCTGGGGTTGAGCGCGCCATCGGCCGCCACCAGGTAGCCCACCAAGTGCTTGCCGTTGACGCCGTCCTGCACGCCGACGGCGGCGTCGCGCAGGTCGGCTTGTTCGTGCAGACGCGCTTCGATTTCCCCCAACTCGATCCGGTAGCCGCGAATCTTCACCTGATGGTCGATCCGACCGACATATTCCAACACCCCATCGCTGCGCCGCCGCGCCAGGTCGCCGGTGCGGTACAGGCGTTCGCCCGGCGCGCCGAACGGGTCGGGCACGAAGACCGGCGCAGTACGCAACGGGTCGCCAACATAGCCGCGCCCGACCCCGGTGCCCGCCACGCACAACTCGCCGACGGCGCCTTGGGGCACCAACTCCAGTGCGCCATCGAGCAGGTACAGGCGGTTGTTGTCGGTGGGTGTGCCAATCGGCAGATAAGTGCCACGGGTCGAAGCCAGGTCGACGCGGAAGAACGCCACGTCATCGGAACATTCCGCCGGGCCGTACGCATTCACCAGGCCGATCTCGGGGTAGCGTTGCAGCCACTGGTGCGCCAGTTCAGGCGGCATCGCCTCGCCGGTCGGCAGCATCCAGCGCAGGCCGTCCAGGTGCAGGCGCTCCTGGGCGAGCATGCCCTGAATCAGCGACGGCACGCTCTCCAGCACGCTGATGCCCTGGGCCTGCACATGGGCCAGCAAACCTTGCGGGTCGTGGGCGATGCTGTTCGGCACGATATCCACCCGCGCGCCAAACAACGGCGCGGCGAGGAATTGCCACACGGAAATATCGAAACTCTGGGAGGCGGTTTGCGCGATCACATCCGCTGCGGTCAGGTCCAGGTACGGCACTTTGCTCAACTGGTTATTAAGCATGCCGCGCTGTTGCACCATCACGCCTTTGGGCAGGCCGGTGGAGCCGGAGGTGTAGATCACATAGGCGAGGTTGTCGGGGCCACTGTAGACACCCGGGTTCTCACCACGGGCCGGCACTTCGTCCCATACCAGCAACTGGCAGTCGATACCGTCCAACAACGCGATGGCCTGTTCGCGACACGCCTCGCTGCACACCAGCAGCGGCGTACGGCTCAGCTCGATAAGGCGGCGCAGACGCTGGCTCGGCAAGCCCGGGTCCAGGGGCAAGTAGCCGGCCCCGGCCTTGAAGCTGCCGATGATCATGCCCAGCAGTTCCAAGTCGCGCTCGGCCAGCAACGCCACCGGTTGATCCAGGCCGACACCCGCCGCGATGAGTGCGTGCCCCAGGCCATTGCTGCGGCGATTCAGTTCCTCGTAACTCCAATGCCGGTCCAGGCAACTGGCGGCGATACGCTGTGGATGCGCGGCTACCTGGGCTTCGAACAGCTCCACATAGCTGCGCTCCAGCGGGTAGGCGTGTTCGCTCTGGTTGCAGCCGTGCACCAGGAAATCGCGCTCCTGTTCGCCCATCAGCGGCAAGTCGGCCATGTCGCCATGGAAGCCCTGCACCAGCGCCAGCAGCAGGCGTTTGAACTCGGCGAGCAAGCCTTGCACGGTGCTTTCGTCGAAATAGCGTTGGTCGTAGGACAGGTGCAAGCCCAGGTCGTCGCCCGGATAGCACACGGCCGTCAGCGGGAAATTGGTGTGGGTGCGACCGGAATCCGAGGTGGCGTTCAGGCTGTGGGCGCGGTCCAGCACCGTGGTGTCCACCGGGGCGTTTTCGAACACGAACAGGCTGTCGAACAACGGCTGGCCCTTGGGCAGTTCGCTGTGTTCCTGGATGGTCACCAGCGGCAGGTATTCGTACTCGCGCAATTGCATATTGCTGTCGAGCAGGCCGTTCAACCACTGCCGCACGCTGCAGGGCTGGCCGTCCTCGGGCAGTTGCACCCGCAGGGCGATGCTGTTGATAAACAGACCGACCGTGTGTTGCATCTCGGGCATGTCCACCGGACGACCGGCCACGGTCACGCCAAAAACCACGTCACGGTCTCCGCTCACCCGACGCAGCACCAGCGCCCAGGCCGCCTGGGCGAAAGTGTTGACGGTCAGTTGATGGGCCTGGGCCAATTCACGCAGCTGTGCGCCGTCGTGCGCATCGAGGCGGGTGTAGCAGTCGCCCACCACCATGCCGCCGCTGTGGCCGGCGTGTTCGCGCAGGAATGGGCGGTCGCTGGGGATCGGCGTGGTGCGTTCGAAGCCTTTCAGGTTCTGTTGCCACCACTGGCGCGCTTCGCTCAGGTTGCGGCGTTGCAGCCAGGCGATGTAGTCGCGATAGCGCGGCGGCGTGGCCAGCTGCGCGTCGCGGCCTTCACCCAGCGCCAGGTAGATTTCGAAGAAGTCGTTCATCAGCAACGAACGGCACCAGGCATCGATCAGGATGTGGTGGTTGCTCATCATGAACCAGTAGCGCGCCTCGCCCACGCGAATCAGCCGCAGGTGGAACGGAGCCTGGTTGAGCAGATCGAAACCGGCCTCGCGCTCGGCCTTGAGCAGCGCTTGCAGGCGCGGCTCATGCTCGGCCTCCGGCGCGTGACGCCAGTCCAAGTACTCGATGGGGGTGCTACCCGGTGCGTGAATCACTTGCAGCATGTCTTCGCCGACGTTCCAGCAGAACGACGCGCGCAAGGCTTCGTGACGGGCGATCACCGCTTGCCAGGCCTGGGCGAAACGCTCGGGGTCCAGCTCGCTGTTGATGCGGTAGCGGTCCTGCATGTAGTACAGGCCGGTACCCGGTTCCAACAAGGTGTGCAGCAGCAGACCTTCCTGCATCGGGGTCAGCGGGTAGACATCTTCGATCACATGGGCGGGCACCGGCAGGCTGTCCAGTTGTGCCTGGGTCAGGCGCGCCAGAGGGAAGTCCGACGGTGTCAGGCCACCGGCCTGGTCGCTGAGGCAGTGTTCGATCAGGCTGTGCAACTCGGCCAGGTAAGCCTCGGCCAATGCGCCGATGGTGCGCGCATCATAGCGTTCGCGGCTGAAGGTCCAGCGCAGCAGCAATTGACCGCCGTAGACCTGGCTGTCCACGCTCAAAGCATTGGGCAGCGGCGCGTCCGGGTCATGGGCCTGGCCGGCCGGCTCATCCAGCGGATGGAACAGCGCATCGGCGCCGAAGCTCTGGTCGAACTGGCCAAGGTAATTGAAGGTGATTTCGGCGCTCGGCAGCGCCGCCATCTGCTGCTTGCAACCGGCGTCCGCCAGGTAGCGCAGCACGCCATAGCCCAGGCCCTTGTGGGGCACCGCGCGCAGCTGTTCCTTGATCGCCTTGATCGAATCGCCCTGCCCGTCTTGGGGCGTGAGGCGCAGCGGGTACGCGCTGGTGAACCAGCCGACGCTACGGGTCAGGTCGATATCGTCGAACAGCGGTTCGCGGCCGTGGCCTTCCAATTGGATCAACGCCGAGGCGTGGCCGCTCCAGCGGCACAGTACGCGGGCCAGGGCGGTCAGCAGCAGGTCATTGACCTGGGTGCGGTATGCGCTGGGCGCCTGTTGCAGCAACTGGCGGGTGCGCTCGGCGTCCAGGCGCACGCTGACGCTGTCGGCATCGCGATTGCGCAGCGCGCCATGGGCACGGTCCACCGGCAACGCCACGTCAGGCCCGGCCAACTGCGCTTGCCATACGGCCAGTTCTTCGCGCAGGGATTCGCTGCCGGCATACGCCTGCAGGCGCGCGGCCCAGTCACGCAGCGCGCTGGTCTTGGCCGGCAGGCTGACCGACTGGCCGGCGCTCAACTGGCGGTACACCGTTTGCAAATCTTCGAGCAGCACACGCCACGACACGCCGTCCACCACCAGGTGATGGATCGCGATCAGCAGGCGTTGCTGGCCCTCGGGCCCGTCCACCAGCAGCGCGCGCAGCAGCGGGCCGTGTTGCAGGTCGAGGCTGCGCTGGGTGTCGTTGAACAGCGCGGTGCACTGCGCCATGTCGCGTACCTGGGCCTGCATCAGCACACCGCCGCGGGGCACGCCCAGGTGTTCGGCGTGCCACTGGGCGTCGCGCCGGGTAAAACTCAGGCGCAGCGCATCGTGCTGTTCCAGAACCGCCAGCAGCGCTTGCTCCAGACGGTGCGGGTCGAGCAGTTGCAGCGGCTTGAGCAGCAGCGCCTGGTTCCAGTGCTGACGGTTGGGCATCGGCGTTTCGAAGAACCACTGTTGGATCGGCGTCAGCCCCGAACGACCGGTGAGCACGCCTTGCTCGGCGCGAATGTGCTCGGTGCGCGTGGCCACGGCGGCCAAGGCCCTCACGGTCTGGTGCTGGAACAGGTCACGCGGGCTGAAATGAATCCCGGCCTGGCGTGCGCGGCTCACCACTTGGATCGACAGGATCGAATCGCCGCCCAGTTCAAAGAAGTTATCGTCCAGGCCCACTTGCTGCACATTCAACACGGCGCACCAGATCGCGGCCAGGCTGCTTTCAAGGGCGTTGCCTGGCGCCACGTAATGTTGGCGGTTGGCCTCCGGGTCGGGTTGCGGTAACGCACGGCGGTCGAGCTTGCCGTTGGCAGTCAGCGGCATGCTGTCGAGCACGATCAGATGCGCGGGCACCATGTAGTCCGGCAGTTGCGCCTTGAGGTGGGCTTTGAGGGCCTCGCGCAGAGGGCCGTGCTCGGCGTCGCTGACCAGGTACGCCACCAGTTGTTTGCCGCTCGGCGCATCCAGCGCCAGCACCACCGCTTCGCGCACCTGGCTGTGTTCCAACAGACGGGTTTCGATTTCCCCCAGCTCGATGCGGAAACCGCGAATCTTCACCTGATGGTCGATTCGCCCCAGGTACTCCACCAGGCCATCGGCGCGCTGGCGCACCAGGTCACCGGTGCGGTACAGACGCCCGCCATCGGCGGCAAACGGGTCGGCCACAAAGCGCTCGGCGGTCATGCCCGGACGTTGATGGTAACCCTGGGCCAGACCGGCCCCGCCAATGTACAACTCGCCGCTCGCGCCCTGGGGCACCAGGGCCAGATCGGCATCCAGAATGTACGCCACGCGCTCACCGACAATGCTGCCGATCGGCACGCTGCCAGCGCCCTCCTCCCACTGCGGCGGCGCCAGGCTGGCCAGGGGCATCACCACGGTTTCGGTGGGGCCGTAGGCGTTGAAAAACAGCGCGGGCTGGAACGCCCCACGGATGCGCTGCAAGTGTTCGCCGGTCAGGGCTTCGCCGCCAGTGATGCACATGCGCACCGGCAATGTCTGCCGCTGGGTCGCAAGCCATTGCGCCAACTGGCTGCCGTAGCTCGGGGTAAAGCCCAGCACCGTGACGCCATGGTCGCGTATCAACCCGCAGATCTGCTCGGCATCCCATTGCCCCTCAGCCCGCAGCACCACGTGTGCGCCGCTGAGCAACGGCACCAGCAAACGCTCGGTGGCGGCGTCGAAGTTGATCGAATAGAAGTGCAATTCGCAATCGTCGGCGCGCATGCCGAAACGCTCGATCACCGCCTGGCAGTGCATGGCGATTTCACCGTGGGACACCACCACGCCTTTGGGCTTGCCGGTGGAGCCGGAGGTGTAGATCAGATAAGCCTGATGCTGCGCCAGGTTGATGCACGGCGGCGCCTCGGCCGGGTAATGGCCCAGCACCGGCAGGTCATCCTCCAGGCACCAGCAGGCTACCGTGGCCGGCAGTTCGCCGAGGGCTTCGAACATCGCCGCATCGCTGAGCAGCAGGCCGATGCCGCTGTCGTCGATCATGTAGTGCAGGCGATCGAGGGGGTATTCCGGGTCCAGCGGCACATAGGCGCCGCCGGCCTTGAGGATCGCCAGCAGGCCAACCACCATCTCCAAGGACCGGGGCAGTGCCAGGCCGACCCGCACTTGGGGGCCCACGCCACGCTCGCGCAGCATCCAGGCCAGGCGGTTGGCGCGCGCTTCCAGCTCGCGGTAGCTGAGGGTTTCACCGGCAAAGGTCAGCGCCGGGGCGTCGCCACGTTGTCGTGCCTGTTGGCTGAACAGCGGATGCAGGCATTGATCCAGGCGATGCACACCGGGCTCGGCGCCCAGGCTGCGCTGTAACTGGCGTTGTTCAGCGGCGCTCAGCAACGGCAATTCGCTCAAGCGCTGGTGCGGGTCGGCGATCAGTGCTTCGAGCAGGTTGCGCCAATGCTCGGCCATGCGCGCGATGCGCGGTTCGTCGAACAGATCGGTGCTGTAGGTCAGGCAGCAACCCAGGCGATGGTCGAGGTCGGTGACTTCCAGGTTGAGGTCGAACTTGGTGGCGCGCGCATCGTTGGCCAGGTACTCGACGGTCATGCCGGCCAGTTGGCGGCGCTGTTGGAATTCCCAACGCTGCACGTTGCACATCACCTGGAACAGCGGGTTGTACGCTGCACTGCGCGGCGGTTGCAAGGCTTCGACCAAGTGGTCGAACGGCAGGTCCTGATGGGACTGGCCTTCGATCACAGTGTGACGAACGTGCTCGAACAATTCGTGGACATTCATCTGCCCATCGAGCTGGCAACGCAGCACCTGGGTGTTGAGGAACGCGCCGATCAGCCCCTCGCTTTCCGGGCGGATGCGGTTGGCCACGGGGGCGCCGATGCGCAGGTCGGTCTGGCCGCTGTAGCGGTAGAGCAGCACCGCCAGGGTCGCGGTCATGGTCATGAACAGCGTCAAGCCGCGCTCGGCATTGAACGCCCGCACCCGCGCGGCCAGTTCGTCGCTGAGGTCGAAGCGATACAGCTCGCCCCGATGGCTTTGCACCGGCGGCCGCGGACGGTCGGCGGGCAGTTCCAGCAAGGGGTGTTCGCTGCCCAGTTGCGCGGTCCAATAATCCAATTGGCGCTGACCCTCGCCGCTCTCCAGCCATTGGCGTTGCCACACGCTGTAGTCCAGGTACTGCACCGGCAGCGGTGCCAGCGGCGACTCGCGCTCGTCGATAAACGCTTCGTACAGCGCACTGAGTTCACGGGCAAAAATGTCCATGGCCCAGCCTTCGGTGACGATGTGGTGCAAGGTCAGCACCAGGTAATGCTCCTGCTCGCCGGCCTTGACCAGGCACGCACGCAGCAACGGCCCGGTTTCCAGGTTGAACGGCGTATGGGCTTCGTGATCGGCCAACTGCTGCAGGCGCTGCTGGCGCTCGGCAGCATCGAGGGCGGACAGGTCCTGCCAGTCCATGCGCACGCCGGTCTGCGCCGCGACCCGCTGACAAGCCACGCCGTCGACGCTGGGGAACGTGGTGCGCAGGGTTTCGTGACGCATGATCAAGGCCTGCAATGCGGCTTCGAAACGCCCCACATCCAGCACCCCGCGCAAGCGCGCCATACCGCCGACGTTGTAGGCCGGGCTGTCCGGTTCCATCTGCCAGAGGAACCACATGCGCTGCTGGGAATAGGACAGCGGCACCGGCTGGCGACGGTCGACCCTGGCGATGGCGGTGTGCTGATTGCGCTGACCGGCCGCCTGGATCAGCGCGACCTGTGTGGCAAATGCTTCAAGCTCGCTGGCGTCGAACAGGGTGCGCAACGGCAGCTCGACATCGCAGGCTTGGCGAGTGCGGGAGACGATCTGGGTAGCCAGCAGGGAGTGGCCGCCGAGGGCGAAGAAATCATCGCGCAGGCCCACCTGCGGCACCCCGAGCACCTCGCGCCAGATCGCTGCGATCTGCTGCTGCAACGGCGTCGCGGGCTCCACATGTTCGCGGGTGTGCCACACCGGCTCAGGCAACGCGCGACGGTCGAGTTTGCCGCTGGGGCTCAGGGGCATGGCATCCAGGCGTATCACCTGCGCGGGCACCATGTACTCCGGCAGCTCGGCGGCCAGGGCGGCTTTGACGTCGCGTTCATCCAACGGGGTGTGCGCGGTGTAGTAACCGATCAATTGCCCGTCGCGTACCAACACCACGGCTTGGGCGACACCGTCCAGGGCCAGCAGGCGCGCTTCGATTTCTTCCGGCTCCACGCGGAACCCGCGCAGCTTGACCTGCTGGTCGAGGCGGCCGAGGTATTCCAGCACACCGTCGCGGCTCCAACGCACGCGGTCGCCGGTGCGATACAGGCGCGTGCCGGCTTCGCCCAGCGGGTCGGCAACGAAACGTTCGGCGGTCAGCCCGGCACGCCCCAGGTAACCGCGCGCCAGGCCGATGCCGGCGATGCACAACTCACCCGGCACTCCGGCGGGCAGTGGGTTGAGGTGCTCGTCGAGCACGCGGCAGATCACATTACCCAGCGGCCGACCAATCGGCGAGCGCTCGCCGTCCTCGGCCTGGCAGTGCCAATGGGTGACGTTGATCGCGGTTTCGGTCGGCCCATAGCGGTTGTGCAACTGCACCGCCGGCAACTGCGCCAACACGCGATTACGCAGCTCGGCGGGCAAGGCTTCGCCACCGGAAAACAGGCGGCGCAGGCTGGTGCATTCGGCGGCCAGCGGCTCGTCGATAAACAGCTGCAACAGCGGCGGCACAAAGTGCAGCGTGGTCACGCCGTAGGTCTGCACCAACTGTGCGATGCGGTGGGGGTCACGGTGTTCGCCGGGCCCGGCCAGTACCAGGCGGCAGCCGCTGATCAACGGCCAGAAGCACTCCCATACCGACACGTCAAAACTGATCGGCGCCTTCTGCATCAGCACATCGCTGGCGTCGAGCCGATAGGTGGCCTGCATCCATTGCAAGCGCTCGGCCAGAGCCCCGTGGGTGTTGCCCACGCCTTTGGGCTGGCCGGTGGAGCCGGAGGTGTAGATCACGTAAGCGAGGTTGTCGCCGTGCAGGTGCAGGCCCGGCGGCTGGGTCGGCCAGCTGTCCAGGTGCAGGCTGTCCATCGCGATCACGCACACGCCCTCGGCGCTCGGCACGCGATCGAGCAGTGCGGTCTGGGTCAGCAGCAGGTGCACGCCGCTGTCCTTGAGCATGTAGGCCAGGCGCTCGGCCGGGTAGTCCGGGTCCAGTGGCACGTAGGCGCCGCCGGCCTTGATGATCGCCAGCAGGCCGATCAGCAACTGCGGCGAACGCTCGGCGGCGATGGCCACGCACACGTCCGGGCCGACGCCTTTGTCGCGCAGGTAATGGGCCAGGCGATTGGCCTGGGTATGCAGTTGGGCGAAGCTCAGGCTGCCGCCGTCCCACACCAGCGCGGTGGCGTCCGAGGTGTGCTGGTTGAGGGCTTCGGGCAGCCATTGTTGCGCCGGTGCGCAGGGCGCCGCGTTCCATGCCTGCTGTTCATCGTGCGGCAGCAGCGCAAGGTCGCTGAGGGCCAGGTGCGGGTGTTCGCACACGCAGTGCAGTAGGTGGATAAAGTGCTCGGCCAGACCCTGGATAGTCGCCGCCTCGAACAGTTCGTCGGCGTAGTCGAACGACAGACTCAGGCGCCCGTTGCGGTCCTCTTCACTGTGCAGTTGCAGGTCGAACTTGGCCTCGCGGCTGTGCCATGGCAACTCGTCGGCGAGCATGCCCGGCAGGCGGCGCAGCGCGCTCAAGTCCCGCTGCTGATGGTTGAACATCACCTGGAACAACCCCTGTTCGCGAGCCTGGGGGAAGGCTTCCAGCAGTTGTTCGAATGGCAGGTCCTGATGGGCCTGGGCGCCCAATGCGGTTTGGCGGGTAGCGGCCAGCAACTCATTGAACGGCAGGCGCCCATCCAGCTCGGCGCGTAGCACCAAGGTGTTGATAAAGAAGCCCACCAGCCCCTGGGTTTCCTGGCGCGGGCGGTTGGCGCTGGGCACGCCGATACGGATATCGCGCTGGCCGCTATAGCGGTAGAGCAAGGTCTGGAAGGCCGCGAGCAGCAACATGAACGGCGTGGATTCATGGGCCTGGGCAGTCTGGCGAAGCGCCTCGCTGAGACTCGCGCTCAAGCGCACGCTATGCCGCGATGCGCTGCGGCGGTGCTGGGCCGCACGCGGGTGATCGGTCGCCAGGCTCAGCACCGGGTGCTCATCGCCCAGTTGCGCCTGCCAGTACGCCAGTTGACGCGAGCCCTCACCGTCGGCCAGCCATTGGCGCTGCCAACTGCCGTAGTCGGCGTAGCTTACGGTCAAAGCTGGCAGCGTCAGGGTTTGGCCTTGAACAGCGGCCGAATACAGGCGCGCGAACTCGTCGAGCAGGATCGACAACGACCAGCCATCGGCGATGATGTGGTGCAGCGTCACCAGCAACTGGTGGTCTTCGTCGTCCAGGCGCACCAGGGTTACCCACAGCAGCGGACCTTTTTCCAGATCGAACACGGTGCGCGCTTCGTCCTCGCGAATCTGCTGCGCGCGGGCTTCACGCTCGGCGGCGGGTAAATCGCTGAGGTCGATCAGTTGCAAGTCGAACGTGACTGCGGCGTCGATGCGCTGATAGGCCTGGCCGTCGCGCTCGTAAAAGCGCGTACGCAGGGCGTCGTGGCGCTGGATCAACTGCGCGAAGCTGGCGCGCACCGCGTCTTCATCCAGTTCGCCGCGCAGACGCAGGGCGCCGGGGATGGTGTACGCGCTGCTCTGGGGGTCGAGTTGCCAGGTGATCCACAGGCGATTCTGCGCCAGGGACTGAGGCCGTTCGTCGTGAGCAGACAAGGCGCGGATGGCCCCTTGAGCCACACCGCCGTCCTGTTGCAGGTGCGCGACCTGTGCGGCAAAACCCTGCAGGGTCGGTGCCTCGAACAACAGGCGCAGGTTCAGCTCCAGGCCCAGGCTTTCACGCAGGCGCGCAATCACCTGGGTGGCGCTGATGGAGTTACCGCCGAGCAAGAAGAAGTGGTCGTCGGCTGCCACGCTCGCGACCTGCAGTTGCTCGCACCAGATCGCGGCGATCTGGCGCTGCAGTTCGGATTCCAAGCTCGCCTCAACGGCCAACACCTGCCGATCGGGGAGTTGCGCATAACAATCGAGACTGCCATCGGCATGGCGCAGTGCGCAGGCGGCGCGCTGCACCTTGCCGCTGGAGGTCTTGGGCAAACCGCCGGGGTTGAGCAGCACCACCACACACGGCGCTTCTTGATAGGCCTCGGCCACCGCTTGACGAATCGCTTTGATCAACGCTTCGGGCGGCAGGATTTTCTGCACGCTGCGGCTGATTTCGGCGGCGATGCCGATACCTTCCAGGCCCTGATCACTGACGGCGAACGCCGCCACCCGGCCCTTGCGCACCACTTCCACTTCGCGCTCGATGGTCTGCTCGATGTCCTGGGGATAGAGGTTGTGGCCGCGCACGATCAACAGGTCCTTCAGGCGACCGGTGATGTACACCTCGCCGTCGCGCCGAAAGCCCAGGTCACCGGTGCGCAACCAGGTACGCCCGGCGTGCGACACAAAGGTCTTGGCGGTGGCTTCGGGGTTACGCCAGTAGCCGTGGGCGATGCTCGGCCCGCTGGCCCAGAGTTCGCCGACGTGGTTGTCAGCCAGTTCGCTCAGGCTGTGGGGGTCGACGATCAACACCGCGTGGTCCGGCTGCGCCGTGCCGCAGCTCATGATCGCACTGCCCTGCCCTGGCTCGGCGCGGTTGGCGGCCAGCGCCGCGTCGTCCACCCGCAGCGCCGGGATACCCTGGCCACGACGGCCGCCGGCCACAAACAGTGTGGCTTCGGCCAGGCCGTAGGAGGCGAAAAAGTTGTTGGGGCTGAAGCCGCACACCGCGAATTTGTCGGCGAAGCGCTCCAAGGTGTCGAGGCGGATCGGTTCGGAACCGGAATAGGCCACGCGCCAGCGGCTCAGGTCGAGGCGCTCCAGGGCCGATTCGCTGACCCGCTCACTGCACAAGCGATAGGCAAAGTCCGGACCGCCGCTGATGGTGCCGCCGTATTCACTGATCGCTTCCAGCCAGCGCAACGGCCGACCGAGAAAGTACGCCGGCGACATCAACACACACGGCACGCCGCTGAAAATCGGTTGCAGCAGGCCGCCGATCAAGCCCATGTCGTGGTACAGCGGCAGCCAGCTGACGATCACGTCGTCCGGGTTGAGGTCAATGCCGAAACCACGGCGGATCAGCACTTCGTTGGCCACCAGGTTGCCGTGGCTGACTTGCACGCCTTTGGGCAACGCGGTGGAACCGGAGGTGTATTGCAGAAAGGCAATATCGTCAGCTTGCAGGTCGACCGCGACCCACTGCTCGGCGAGCTGCGCGTCGAGGGTGTCGACGCTCAGCACCGGCGGCGCGTTGTGGAGTTGCGCCAGGCCGTCGCTCAGACTGGCGATGGTCAGCAACAGGCGCGGCTCGGCGTCGCCGATGATCGACAGGAGGCGCTCCTGATGATGGCGACGCGTGGACTCCGGCGGATAGGCCGGCACCGCGATCACCCCGGCGTACAAGCAACCAAAGAACGCTGCGACGTAGTCCGGGCCGCTGGGGAACAACAACACCGCGCGGTCGCCCAAGCTCGCCTGCGCCTGCAACGCTGCTGCGATGGTGCGGGCGCGCTGGTCCAGTTCGCGATAACTGAGCACCACGTTGTGCTCGGCCGACTCGGCGAGAAAACGCAACGCCACCTGATCCGGGGTGTGCGCGGCGCGATGTTGAAGGGACTGGACCAATGTGCGGGGAAGTTCGAAGGCGTCCATCATGGGGTTCCTGCCTGAAATCGGCTTACGGGGAAATCGGAAAAATGGGCTGCGCTCAGCCAGCGGCCAGTTGCCGCGGCGCGCCATTGCGCCAGCGCGTCAGGTGTTCCTCGGCATAGCGCCGCACACAGCGCAGCACCGCGCTTTCGTGCTGCACGATGAAGAAGTGGTGACCGTCGAACAGGTCTAGGGAAAAGCCGCTGGCGGCCTCCAATTGCCAGTCGAGCAATTGGTCGGCGCGCACGCTGTCCTGCTTGCCGCCGAACACATGGATCGGCATGCCCAGGGGCTGGCGCTCGCCATAGCTGAAACTGCCGCACAGCAGAAAATCGGCGCGCAGGATCGGCAGCATCAACTGCATCAATTCGGGGTTGGCCAGGGCCTCCTCGGCGGTGCCCTGCAGTTCGCGCAGACGGGCGATCAGCTGTTCATCAGTCTTTTCAACCGCGTATTCACTGACGTCCCGACGGGCCGGCCCGGCAGTCCCGGATACGAACAGCGCCAGCGGCGCCGGCAGATTACGGGCTTTCAGCGCGTGGGCCAGTTCAAACGCCAGCAGGCCACCCAGGCTGTGGCCGAACAAGGCGTAGGGGGTGTGCAGGTCGCGGCTGATTTCCTGCGCGAGCTGCGCCGCCAGGGCCTTGATGTCGCGCTGCAAGGGCTCGTCCATACGCATGCCGCGACCGGGCAATTCCAGTGGGCAGACCTGTAGCCAGTCCGGCAACGCACGGCGCCAGCGCACATAGACCATGGCGCTGGCGCCGGAATAAGGCAGGCAATACAGGCGCAATCGGGTCGCTGCACTCATCCCTGGAGTGCTCCGATGTGAGACACGCTGTGTGCACGATAAAAACCCATCTCGTCCTCCTGCGGGTGCTGATCCTTGGCCGCTGCGGGAACGGACCTGTCACCCATGAGAACGGACGGCCTCGGCAAATAATTAGTCGCCGGGGCAGCGCGTGAGGCACTTCACATCAAAGTGAAAAGCATAAGATTAGTTCGTCTTCTCATTTGACAATCATTATCATTCATCCTAATTTGTTGCCCGATGTGTAGGAGGCCTCAGCAAGGAAGCCCTCCCCTAACCTCTTTTGCGACAAGGTGATTTCCATGACGGAACCAGTAACCACAGGCAGGTGCGATTCACCTCTTCTTCAGGCGTTCGTCGATAATCGAACGATTCTGGTGAAGATCGCGGCACGCATTACCGGCTGCCGCTCGCGGGCCGAAGACGTCGTTCAGGATGCGTTCTTTCGCCTGCAATCGGCGCCGACTATCACCTCCTCGTTCAAAGCCCAGCTCAGTTACCTGTTCCAGATCGTGCGCAACCTGGCGATCGATCACTACCGCAAGCAGGCCCTTGAACTGAAATACTCCGGTACGGAAGAGGAAGGCTTGAATGTGGTGATTCACGGTGCTTCACCGGAAACCTCCCACATCAATTTCAATACCCTGGAAACCATCGCCGAGGCCTTGACCCAACTGCCCCAGCGCACCCGCTATGCGTTCGAGATGTATCGCTTGCATGGCGTGCCACAAAAGGACATCGCCAAGGAGCTGGGCGTCTCGCCGACCCTGGTGAACTTTATGATTCGCGACGCGCTGGTGCACTGCCGCAAGGTCTCGGGCAGCCACAGCGATACGTTTGCGCGGCGGGTGTAAAACCCTCGATCAAGGCACCGGCATCACATCGATGCGGTAAGGCTCGAAAATCTTCAGCATTTCGCCGTTATCGCGCAGGCGTTTGAGCAGCGCGGCAAACGCTGGGCCTGTGATCGGCGCTTTGGGACGCAGCAGCGCGTAGTGGTGGTAGATCTGGTCGATACGCTCCGAGACCAGGAACTGCGTGGCGGTGTCGGCATTGCGTACCATGAAATCGCTGAGGTAAGAGCGGGTCACCAGCGCAATATCGGCGCGCCCGCGGGCGACCATCAGCAGGTTGCTGTCGTGGGAATAGGTCAAGGTCGCGTTGAAGCGTTCGGCCATGAGCTTGGGGTCGGGGTCGAAGTTGGCGAAGGCGTAGTGATAACCGCTGAACACCGCCAGACGCTTGCCGCCAAGGTCAGCGAAATAGCTTTGGTCGCGTCCGGGCGCACGTTGAGCGACAAAGATTTCCGCGTCTTCCAAGCCCATATCGACGCTGGTATGGGGAATCTTCTGCCAGCCCCAGTCGGGGTTTTCGAAGATCGCCATGTCGACCCGGCCCTGGTCGAAATCGCGGAAACGCCGGGGAATCGAAGTGGGCACCAGCACGAACTGGTACTCGGTCTGCTCGGCGTTCAACGCCTCCACCAACTGCGGCAGCAACCCGGTATCGGCCCCCTGCTCAGGTCGCACGGTGTATGGCGGAAAATGCGCCGCGCCGATGCGCACCAATTGCGCAGCTGAAGCAGGCAGCCACGCGGCGGTGCCCAGTGCCCATAAAGTAACTCCTGCAGCCAACCGCCATGGCGATAACATCGAGGCACACACCGTTCATCACTCTGATGGCAATAAGCTAGGCGTTTTTGCCTGGGGAGACAACTTTCTACCGGCAAATTAATAGCTTGCGCCTCAGTCCTCTTTCAGAACCATTAGCAATGCTTCTTCCGCCAGTTGTTCGAGAGTCAGGCTGCCGCCCTCGGCACGGAACCAGGTGGTGGTCCAGGACAGCGCGCCGGTCAGAAAGCGCCGGGTGATAAATACATCGCCGCGGATGTAGCCCGCCGCTTTGGCTTCATTCAACACCTGCAACCAAATCTGCTCATACACGTCACGCAACGCCAGCACCTGGGCCTGCCCCTCGGCCGACAGCGAGCGCCATTCATACACCAGCACCGCCATGGCTTCGCCGCTGCCGCCCATGATCGACTGCAATTCGCAGCGGATCAGCGCCAGCACGCGCTCGCGCACGCTGCTCGCCGCTTGCAGCGAAGCACGCATCAGCGCGGTGTTGTAGTGGATGGTTTCTTCCATCACGGCCCGCAGGATCTCGTCCTTGCTCTTGAAGTGATGAAAGATGCTGCCGGACTGGATGCCCACGGCGCCGGCCAGATCGCGCACGGTGGTGCGCTCGAAACCTTTGTTGCGAAACAGGTGAGCCGCCGTCTGCAGCAACTTGCCCCGGGCACTGTCGGGGTCGGTCAATTGGCCGCCGTCGACCATGGTGCGCATTACCTGCAAGGCTTTTTGCTCATCCATGCTTCTCTCCTCTACTGCCAGAACGTGTTGGCCGGCAATTTAGGCCGTGCCAGCCACCCAAGCAAGCGCTTGGGTAAAACTTGTCAGCGGCGTTTACAAACCAAGCGCTTGCTTGGTAGTCTCGGCCACAGCCATTCGAGGAAGGATTTCTCATGAGCAAGACGGTTCGTATCGGCTGCGCCAGCGCCTTTTGGGGCGACACCTGCACCGCCGCCGCGCAGTTGGTGCACGGCGGTGCCCTGGACTACCTGGTGTTCGATTACCTGGCGGAGGTGACGATGTCGATCCTCGCCGGCGCGCGCATGAAAGATCCCAAGGCCGGTTACGCCACGGACTTCGTCGAGGTGCTCACGCCGTTGCTGGCCGATCTCCAGCGCCAGGGAATCCGGGTGATCAGCAACGCCGGCGGCATCCACCCCCAGGCCTGCGCCGCCGCCCTGCAAGCGGCTTGCGACCATGCCCAAGTGCCCTTGAAAATCGCCGTGCTGCTGGGCGATGACCTGCAACCCCAGCTGAAAAATCTGCACGGCATCACCGATATGTTCGACGGCACGCCACTGCCGCCGGTATGCGTATCGGCCAACGCCTACCTCGGCGCGCCGGGCATCGCCCAAGCCCTCGCCCTCGGAGCGGATATCGTCATCACCGGTCGGGTGGTCGACAGCGCCGTGGTCAGCGCGGCGCTGGTGCATGAATTCGGCTGGTCGTGGCACGATTACGACCGCCTCGCCCAGGCCGCCCTGGCCGGGCACATCATCGAATGCGGCGCGCAGTGTACCGGCGGCAACTTCACCGACTGGCGCGACGTGCCCGATTACGAACATATCGGTTTCCCCATCGTTGAGGTCAGCGCCGACGGCCAGTTCACCGTAAACAAAGTCGACGGTAGCGGCGGATTGATCAGCGAACTCAGTGTGGCCGAACAACTGCTGTATGAAATCGGCGACCCGCGCGCGTATGTGCTGCCGGATGTGATCTGCGATTTCAGCCAGGTCAAATTGCAGCAACAAGGCAAGCACCAGGTGCGCCTGCACGGCGCCAAAGGCTTGCCCCCGACCGACCGCTACAAGGTCAGCGCCACCTACCCGGATGGTTTTCGCTGCACCGCCAGTTGCCTGATCGTCGGGATCGACGCGGTGGCCAAAGCCGAGCGGGTCAGCCAGGCGATCATCGGCAAGACCGCCGAGTTGTTCAGCCAGCGCGGCTGGGCGCCCTTCACCGACGTGAACATCGAACTGCTGGGCAGCGAAGCGACCTACGGCCCCCACGGGCAGCGCCATGACACCCGCGAAGTAGTGGTCAAACTGGCGGTGCGTCACCCAAGCAAACAGGCGCTGGTGCTGTTCGCCCGCGAGATCGCCCAAGCGGCAACGGGCATGGCGCCGGGGCTGACCGGCATCGTCGGCGGGCGGCCGACGGTATACCCGCTGATCCGCCTGTTTTCGTTTCTGATCGACAAATCGGCCTGTGACCTGAGTATCCACTGGCAGGGCGAACGACATACCTGCGCCCTGCCCACTGCCCAGGCACTGGTGACACCGGCGGCACCGATCGACCCACCCAAACCCACAGGCCGCGCCGACGCCAGCGTCGCCCTGGTGAAACTGGCGGTGGCGCGCGCTGGCGACAAGGGCAACCACAGCAATATCGGTGTGATCGCCCGCGCGCCCGAGTACCTGCCCTGGATCGCCGAAACGCTGACCCCAGAAGTGGTCGTCGACTGGATGCGCCATGTGCTCGACCCCGTGCATGGTCGCGTCGAGCGGTGGTACTTGCCCGGCAGTCACAGCCTGAATTTCCTGCTGGAAAACGCCTTGGGCGGTGGCGGCATCGCCAGCCTGCGCATCGACCCCCAGGGCAAGGCTTTCGCCCAGCAACTGCTGGAAATCCCCATAGCCGTGCCGCAGCACATCGCCGATCAACTCAACTGACAGGAGCCTGGCCGTGGCCTTCGACTCGATCTTCAAAGCCGAGCTGTTCAAGGGGCACACCGTGGTGGTCACCGGTGGCGGCAGCGGCATCGGCCGTTGCACCGCCCATGAACTGGCGGCCCTCGGTGCCCGCGTGATCTTGGTGGGGCGCAAGCCGGAAAAACTCCACGCGGTCGCGGCGCAAATTGCCGAAGACGGCGGCAGCGCCCATGGCTACGCCTGCGATATTCGCGATGAAGTGGCGGTCAAAGCGCTGGTCGGCCAAATCATTGCAGAACACGGCGCAATCCACGGCTTGGTCAACAACGCCGGCGGCCAGTACCCCTCGCCCTTGGCGTCAATCAATCAGAAAGGCTTCGAAACCGTGCTGCGGACCAACCTGGTCGGCGGTTTTTTGATGGCGCGAGAGGTGTTCAACCAGTGCATGAGCACCCACGGCGGCGCCATCGTCAACATGCTGGCCGACATGTGGGGCGGCATGCCCGGCATGGGCCACTCAGGAGCGGCGCGCGCCGGTATGGATAACTTCACCAAGACTGCCGCGTTCGAATGGGGCTACGCCGGGGTTCGGGTTAACGCCGTGGCGCCGGGTTGGATCGCCTCCAGCGGCATGGACACCTACGAAGGCGCGTTCAAGGCCGTGATCCCCACCTTGCGCGAACATGTGCCGCTCAAGCGTATCGGCACCGAGTCGGAAGTCAGCGCGGCGATTGTGTTCCTGCTCAGCCCCGCCGCCGCGTTCATCAGCGGCAGCACCCTGCGCATCGATGGCGCCGCCAGCCTTGGCAACCGGGCCTGGCCACTGCACAAAGCGGCCGTGCCGAGCGCGCCGTTCAATGGTTTTCACCGCGCGTATCTGCCCGATGTGCTCAAGGCGCAGGACTGACGCCATGCCGACAATAATCAGCCAGATCGACCCGCACAGCCCGGCGTTCGCCCAGAACCGCGCAGCGCTGCTCGCCAGCATCGAGCACCTGCGCCAGCTGGAAAATGCCCTGCTCGACAAGGCTCAAGCAGCCAAGGCCAAGTTCGAGCAGCGTGGCCAGTTGCTGCCGCGCGAGCGCCTCAGTGCGTTGCTGGACCCGGGCGCGCCGTTCCTGGAACTGGCCAGCCTGGCCGGCTACAAGCTGCACGATGACAAGGACGGTAGCGCCGCCGGCGGTGGCTTGATCGCCGGCATCGGTTACGTCAGCGGTGTGCGGGTGCTGGTGGTGGCCAATAACAGTGCGATCAAGGGCGGCACCATTTCCCCTTCGGGCTTGAAGAAATCCCTGCGCCTGCAACAGATCGCCATGGAGAACAAACTGCCGGTGGTGACCCTGGCCGAGAGCGGCGGCGCCAACCTCAACTACGCCGCCGAGATTTTCGTTGAAGGCGCACGCAGCTTTGCCAACCAGGCGCGCATGTCGGCCATGGGCTTGCCGCAGATCACCGTGGTGCACGGCTCGGCCACGGCCGGCGGCGCCTACCAGCCTGGGTTGTCGGATTACGTGGTGGTGGTGCGCGGCAAGGCCAAACTGTTTCTCGCCGGGCCGCCGCTGCTCAAGGCCGCCACCGGTGAAGTGGCCACGGACGAGGAATTAGGCGGTGCCCAGATGCACGCGCACGTAGCCGGCACCGCCGAATACCTGGCAGAAAACGATGCCGACGGCCTGCGCATCGTGCGTGAGATCGTCAGCCTGTTGCCGTGGAACGCGCACCTGCCGCCGGCGCCGTCGCGTGCCTTCGCCGAGCCGCTGTACCCCATCGACGAGTTGCTCGGCTTGATCCCCGCTGACGCCAAAAAACCCTACGACGTGCGCGAAATCCTCGCGCGTCTGGCCGACGGCTCGCAGTTCCTCGAATTCAAAAGCGAGTTCGACCCGCACACGGTGTGCGGCCACCTGCATATTCACGGCCACGCGGTGGGAGTGATCGGCAATAACGGCCCGATTACGCCCAAGGGCGCGAGCAAGGCCGCGCAGTTTATCCAACTGTGCGACCAGAGCCGCACGGCGCTGCTGTTTCTGCACAACACCACCGGTTTTATGGTCGGCACCGAGTCGGAGCAGCAAGGGGTGATCAAGCACGGTGCGAAGATGATCCAGGCGGTGGCCAACGCACGGGTGCCTAAACTCACGGTGGTGGTCGGCGGTTCCTATGGCGCCGGCAACTATGCAATGTGCGGTCGCGGCTTGGACCCGCGCTTTATCTTCGCCTGGCCCAATAGCCGCACCGCCGTGATGGGGGGCGCGCAGGCGGGCAAGGTGCTGCGTATCGTCACCGAGGCCAAGCAGTTGAAGGACGGCCTGGTGCCCGACCCAAAGGTGCTGGACATGCTGGAGCAGGTCACCGCACAGAAACTCGACAGCCAATCCACCGCGCTCTACGGCAGCGCCAATGTGTGGGATGACGGCCTGATCGATCCACGGGATACCCGCACCGTGCTGGGGTTTGTGCTGGATATCTGCCATGAAGCCGAGGCTCGACAGCTACAGCCGAACAGCTTCGGTGTGGCGCGTTTCTAACAGGAGAACAATAAAAATGATCTTCACCCAGGAACATCAGGAACTGCGCCGCACCGTGCGCGCCTTCGTCGACCGCGAGATCAACCCCCATGTGGACGAATGGGAGAAAGCCGGGCGTTTTCCCATCCACGAGGTTTTCCGCAAGGCCGGCGACCTCGGCCTGCTGGGCATTTCCAAACCGGAACGCTTCGGCGGCATGGGCCTGGACTACAGCTACTCGATTGTGGCCGCTGAAGAGTTCGGCACCATCCGTTGCGGCGGCATCCCCATGGCCATCGGCGTGCAGACCGATATGTGCACCCCCGCCCTCGCCCGCTTCGGTTCCGACGAGCTGCGCGACGAATTCCTGCGCCCGGCCATCAGCGGCGAACAGGTCGGCTGCATCGGCGTCTCGGAAACCGGCGCCGGTTCCGACGTGGCCGGGCTCAAGACCCACGCGCGCAAGGATGGCGGCGATTACGTGATCAACGGCAGCAAAATGTGGATCACCAACTCCCCCAGCGCCGATTTTATCTGCCTGCTGGCCAACACCTCCGACGACAGACCGCACATCAACAAGTCGCTGATCATGGTGCCGATGAACACCCCCGGCGTGAGCCTCAGCCCGCCCCTGGAAAAACTCGGCATGCACAGCTCCGAGACGGCCCAAGTGTTCTTCGACAACGTGCGCGTGCCGCAACGCAACCGCATTGGTCAGGAGGGCGCGGGCTTCATGATGCAAATGCTGCAATTCCAGGAAGAACGCCTGTTTGGCGCGGCCAATATGATCAAGGGCCTGGAGTACTGCATCGACAGCACCATCGCCTACTGCAAGGAACGCCACACCTTCGGCAAAGCACTGATCGACAACCAGGTGATCCACTTTCGCCTGGCGGAACTGGCCACCGAAATCGAATGCCTGCGCGCACTGGTGTACCAGGCCACCGAGCAGTACATCAAAGGCCAGGACGTGACGCGGCTGGCCTCCATGGCCAAGGTCAAGGCCGGGCGCCTGGGCCGCGAAGTCAGCGACAGTTGCCTGCAATACTGGGGTGGCATGGGCTTTATGTGGGACAACCCGGTGGCGCGGGCGTATCGCGATGTGCGCTTGGTGTCGATTGGCGGCGGCGCCGACGAAATCATGCTGGGCATCATCTGCAAACTGATGGGCACCTTGCCGGGGAAAAAGCCATGAACACCCTGTTGCTGGAAGCCCACAACGGTGTGCTGCTCATCACCCTCAACCGCCCACAGAGCCGCAACGCCATGAGCCTGGAGATGGTCAACGAACTGCGCACGGTGCTGGCGCAGCTCGACAGCCAGGTGCGTGCCGTGGTGATCAGCGGCGCGGGCGGGCACTTTTGCGCAGGGGCCGACGTGAAGGATCTGGTCAGTGCGGGCGATCAATTGCAGGCGCTGAACCGCGCATTCGGCACCTTGCTGCAAGAGGTGCAAGCCACACCACGCGTGGTGATCGTGGTGCTGCAAGGCGCCGTGCTGGGCGGCGGGTTCGGCCTGGCCTGCGTAAGCGACATTGCGATTGCCGATCACCAGGCACAGTTCGGTTTGCCGGAGACCAGCCTGGGGGTACTGCCGGCACAGATCGCACCGTTTGTGGTCAAGCGCATCGGCCTGACCCAGGCGCGGCGGCTGGCGCTGACCGCCGCACGCTTCGATGGCGTCCAAGCGCAACGCTTGGGCCTGGTGCATTTTGTCGAGCGCGACCCCCAGGCCCTGGCCGAGCGTGTGGATGAGGTGCTGGGCCAGGTCTTGCAGTGCGCGCCGGGGGCCAATGCACGAACCAAAGCCTTGTTGCTGGCCAGCGTCGATCAGCCGTTGGAGCCGTTGCTGGATCAAGCGGCGCAGTGGTTTGCCGAGGCGGTGGCCAGTGCAGAAGGGATTGAGGGGACACAGGCTTTTGTACACAAGCGCAAGCCTGGTTGGTGCAAATGACGCCAGCCCCGGGGACTGGTTCCAGATGTGAGAGGGGGGCTCGCCCCCGATAAGGCCAGACCAAACAGCGCATAACCAAGGGACCTTCCAATGCCCACATTCAGCAAAATCCTGATCGCCAATCGCGGCGAGATCGCCTGTCGCATCCAGCGCACGGCCCAGGCCCTGGGCTATCGCACCGTGGCGGTATACAGCGACGCCGACGCCGACGCCCTGCATGTGCAGATGGCCGACGAAGCCGTGCACATCGGCCCCGCTGCGGTGCAGCTGTCTTACCTCAATATCCCAGCGATCCTCGAAGCCGCGCATAAAACCGGCGCTGACGCGGTGCACCCCGGCTACGGCTTTCTCTCGGAAAACCCCGACTTCGCCCG
The DNA here is from genome assembly GCF_013285305.1 of Pseudomonas rhodesiae. Taxonomy (NCBI): domain Bacteria; kingdom Pseudomonadati; phylum Pseudomonadota; class Gammaproteobacteria; order Pseudomonadales; family Pseudomonadaceae; genus Pseudomonas; species Pseudomonas rhodesiae. The sequence continues at coordinate 4,238,835 of NZ_CP054205.1, forward strand.
CGCCTGCCAACACGCCGGGCTCACCTTTATCGGCCCCAGCGCCGAAGCGATCGAGCTGATGGGCAGCAAACGCCTATCCAAGCTGGCCATGCTGGAGGCCGGCGTGCCGTGCATTGCGGGCTATCAAGGCGCCGATCAGGATGACGCCACCCTGCAACGCCACGCCGAACGCATCGGCTACCCGTTGATGATCAAGGCCAGTGCCGGCGGCGGTGGGCGTGGCATGCGCCTGGTTCATCAACAGGATCAGCTGCTGGCGCAATTGCGTACGGCGCGCTCCGAAGCGCTCAACGCCTTCGGCAGCGCCGAGCTGATTCTGGAACAAGCGCTGATTGAGCCGCGTCATGTCGAAATCCAAGTGTTCGGCGACCGTCACGGCCAGCTGATATACCTGGGCGAGCGCGACTGCTCGGTGCAACGCCGCCATCAGAAAATCATCGAAGAAGCGCCCTGCCCAGTGATGACGCCCGACCTGCGCCAGGCCATGGGCGAGGCCGCGCTCAAGGCTGGGCGCGCGGTGAACTACGTGGGCGCCGGCACCGTGGAGTTTTTGCTTGACCGCGACGGGCGCTTTTACTTCCTGGAAATGAACACCCGCCTGCAAGTCGAGCACCCGGTCACCGAACTGATCACCGGGCTCGACCTGGTGGCCTGGCAACTGCAGGTCGCCGCCGGCCAGCCACTGCCCCTGACCCAGGCCGACGTGACCCTGAACGGGCATGCCATGGAAGTGCGCTTGTACGCTGAAGACCCGGCCCAGGGCTTCCTGCCGCAGACCGGCGACGTGCTGCGCTGGCAACCGGCCGCCGCTGTACGGGTTGACCACGGCGTGCTGGAAGGCCAGCGCATCAGCCCGTTCTATGACGCGATGCTGGGCAAGATCATCGCCCACGGCGCCACCCGCGAAGAAGCGCGGCGCAAACTGCTGCGTGCGGTGCAAGACACGCTGCTGCTGGGGGTGACCAGCAATCAACGGCTACTGGCCGAGGTGCTTGAACATCCGGACTTTGTACGCGGGGACTTCAGCACTGGGTTTATCCCTCGTTATTTCAATGCGATCGCCCCCTACCCGGCCACTGACGAACAATTAGCCGTCGCCGCCGCACTGTTCTACCAGCACAGTGCCGCGCGGCATCGTCCCGGCTTGTCCGGGTGGTGCAACAACGCCAGCGCAGCCAGGAGTTATCGCTTGCTGGTCAACGACAAGGTGCAGGGGATCAGCGTCAGTGTGTCGGCCGATAACGCCCTTTGCATCAACGGCATCGATATCCGGCCGCTCGGGCTCGACGACCGCCACTTCACCCTGGTCATCGATGGCATTCGTCGCCGCCTCGCCTATCACCTCGATGGCAGCCGGTTGTGGCTGCCGGGGCTGACGGTGGTCGACGTGACCCAGCAGGTTGCCCAGCGCCAGGACGACGCCGGCAGCGGTACGCTCAAGGCGCCAATGGACGGGGCAATCGTCGACGTGTGCGTGGGCGTCGGTGACCGTGTGCGCAAAGGCCAACTGCTGCTAGTGCTGGAGGCCATGAAGATGGAGCATCCGCTCAAGGCCGGGGTTGAGGGCGTGGTCAAGGGCATACAGGTGATGACGGGCGATCAGGTTCGCAATCGCCAGATTCTGCTGGAAATCGAATAAACCCTGGCTCTCCTGGAAAAAACAGCGCGGAACTACACGGGCCGTCTACGCTCTATCCCCCAGGACGGGAAGAGTACGGGAACCTGCACCATGCCTCATTGGCTGATTATTGACCTTGAAGCCACGACGGATGAAGGCGGCTGGCCCGTGACGGAGATGGAAGTCATTGAAATCGGCGCGAGCCTGGTCAATCGCCAGGGCCGCGAAGTGGATCATTTCCAGCGCTTTGTGCGCCCGCAGCGCCGCCCGTTGCTGACGCCGTTCTGCCGCCAGCTTACCCATATCACCCAGGCCAATATCGACGCGGCGACGCCGCTGAACGAGGTGTGGCCACTGTTCGAACGCTGGCTGGGCCAGCACCAGACGCGCCTGGAAGGCTGGGCCAGTTGGGGCGACTACGACCGCCAGCAACTGGAACTGGAGTGGCAGCGCCATGGCCTGGACAGCGCCCTGGCCCACACGCCCCATATCAACCTCAAGCAGCGCTTCGCCAAGGCCCGACGCCTGGACAAGCCGCTGGGGCTCAACGGCGCGCTGCAACTGGCGGGGATGCAGTTCCATGGCCAGCAGCACCGGGCACTCGAAGACGCGCGCAACACCGCCCGCCTATTGCCGCTGATTTTGCCGGTCTAGGCAGCCTCGCAAGGCTTGGGCATACTGGCCAACCTTTTCCATAACGCTGCCCTCGCTTCGACAGGGAAGGCAACTTTTTCCGAGGATTCGCCCATGTTCAAAGTCAACGAGTACTTCGACGGCACCGTCAAGTCGATCGCGTTCGGCACCGCTGAAGGTCCGGCGACCATCGGTGTGATGGCCCCGGGTGAATATGAGTTCGGCACTGACCAGCGTGAAATCATGCACGTCGTCTCCGGCGCGCTGACCGTCAAACTGCCGGATGCCAGCGAGTGGCAGACCTTCTCCGCCGGCAGCCAGTTCAACGTACCGGCCAACAGCAAATTCCAGCTGAAGGTCGAGGTCGACACTGCTTACCTGTGCGAATACCGCGGCTAAGGTTTCAGCCAGGCAAAAAAATGCCCGTTTCCCAGGTGGAAACGGGCATTTTTTTATGGGCGATGGATTATTCGAGGATCGTCACCGGCATGCCGACTTCCAGATGACCCACGCCATCGTTGACCAGGTTCTGGCCGAACATCGCGCCATCCTCGGTCTTGCGATAGCCATTCAAAGTCGCGAAGGGTTCGCGGTCGGCGCTGCGCTCGCCGGTGCGCGGGTCGATGGTGGTGAGGATGCAGCGTGCGCACGGCTTGACCACCCGGAACTCCACGTCGCCGATGCGCAGGCGCTTCCAGCCATCTTCGGCAAACGCGTCGGCACCTTCGATCACCAGGTTGGGGCGAAAGCGCAGCATCTCCATGGGGCGGCCGACCTTCTCGGACAGGTCTTCCAGGGAGGCCTGGCCGATCAGCAGCAAGGGATAACCGTCGGCCAGCGCCACCTGGTCATCGTCGCGGCCATAACCGGACTGAGTGGTGCGCGCCCGCTTGAGCGGCATGTGCACCAACCGGGTCGGCGCGCCGACAAACTCGCTGACCCACGCAGCCGCCGCGTCACCGGCATCCGGCAGGCGCGGGGTGTCGCGCCAGATGGTCACGCCGCGCAACGCAGCGTCTTCGTCGGGCAATGGGACGTCAAGGGAGGTATGGCCAGGCGAACTCAGGGTCAGGCCACCGGCGCTGTTCCACAAGGCCGACAGCTGGCTCATCTTGGTGACGGCGCGTTGCGTCAGGAAGCGCCCACTGGCCTCGTCCACCAGCATCCAGCGTCGATCCCCGTCCAACCCGAGCTTATCCAGGCCGCTGTGTTGCAACGATTCGGCCTTGCCGGATTTCAAGGGATAACGGTACAACGCGCTGAGACGAAGCATGGCTCTGCATTCCTGAGGGGCAAAGCCATCACCCTAAGGTCAAGCTGGCTGTTCGTCCAGCATCAGTCGCTGGCGCACCACATCCACCAGTTTGTCAGGCTGGAACTTGGACAGGAAATTGTCGCAGCCGACCTTCTTCACCATCGATTCGTTGAAGCTGCCCGACAGCGAGGTGTGCAGCACCACGTACAATTTGCGCAGGCGCGGGTCGTTGCGGATCTCGGTGGTGAGGCGGTAGCCGTCCATTTCCGGCATTTCGGCGTCGGTGAAGATCATCAATAGTTTGTCGGTCATCACGTGACCGGCGTCGGCCCAGGACTTGAGCATGTTCAGGGCTTTGAGGCCATCGCTGGCGATGTGCATTTTCACGCCCAACTGGCCGAGGGTGTCACGCAGTTGCGACAGCGCCACGTTGGAGTCGTCCACCAGCAGCACTTCGCGGCCACGGGCGCGTTCGAGCACCGGGTCTTCGAGCTTTTCCCGGGAGACCTTGGCGTTGTACGGCACGATCTCGGCGAGGACTTTTTCCACGTCGATGATTTCCACCAACTGGTCGTCGACCTTACTGATGGCGGTGAGGTAATGCTGGCGACCGGCGCTGGTCGGAGGCGGCAGGATGGCTTCCCAGTTCATGTTGACGATGCGGTCCACACCGCCCACCAGGAACGCCTGCACCGAGCGGTTGTACTCGGTGACGATGATGGTGCTGTTCGGGCCCGGCACCAGGGGCCGCATGCCGATGGCCTGGGACAGGTCGATCACCGGCAGAGTCTGGCCGCGCAGGTTGACCACGCCACACACAAACGGATGGCGCTGCGGCATCAGCGTGAGCTTGGGCAATTGCAGGACTTCCTGCACCTTGAACACGTTGATGGCGAACAACTGCCGCCCGGCCAGGCGAAACATGAGGATTTCCAGGCGATTCTCACCCACCAATTGCGTGCGTTGATCTACCGTGTCGAGAATGCCGGCCATTGGAAGCTCCTGATATGCGCGGGTAAGTGCTGCGCGTAGGGGTTGTGCAGTTCACTAAGCTGTTTATCGGCGGCAAGCGCCAGATCTTGACCCCGTTAAAATGCCACGTAAATTAATTGATGTCACACTGACATCATGCTTTACTGGCCGTACCGCTTCATAAGTGGGCAAAGCGGCATTGCGCGACACTCAAATCGACGCAAGGTTCCCGCTTGTAAGGGATTCCCCTATACGCAATCAGGTCCAACCTGATATTCGCAATATCTAATAGCCATTAATGTGACGCCATTCTCATTGCATGAATGGAGTCAGGCTTTTGTTCGCCATCCCAAGTCCTCGCCCGTTGGGTGTTTCAGACATTTACGTCGCGGCAACTGAAGGTGTGCAACTGAGCCCGCTCACGAGGGCTGCGCAGCGCCGTTGGCGTTATTTCAATAAACTTCCTACCAAAAGCTCAGAAGCAACCTACAAGCATCAGCAATATTTCAGCGCTAGCTTTAAGCCATTGACCCGCAGCGAAATCTCATCGCCCGATTCCATATTGTGGAGACTTGCATGATGAACGACGGTAAAGAGTGGCAGCTCGCACTTTCGGCGTTTCTGCTGGAGGCTGAAAAGCTGTTGAACCGGTCAGAAGAATGCCTGAGCCACCTGCATCTGATTCGTAACGACAGCGACGCCATCGACTGCATGACACTCAGCCTGGCCAAGCTCGCGGCACAGGCCGACACCCTGGCGCTGCAAGCCATCAGCGAGTTTTCCGGGCATATCCACGGCCTGATTGCCAACGCTGAAAACCCATTGCAACTGCACGACCAGGCGCTGGACGCGCTGCATGACTGCCTGACTTTACTGGCCTGGCAATTGGAACTGATCGATACCAAGACCGGCCAATTGGCACTGGATGAAACCGAGCAAACCTCGTTGATTGCGACGGTCACCGTGCAGATCCCGCAAAAGGGCTTCACCTGTAAACCGCAACAACGTTTGCACCACGCCTCGTGAGGGTTTGACAGGTCGTGTTTCGCTACGCAACTTACCTAAAAACGACAGGCGTTAACGATTCAGTCATCCTTCAACATCCATTAACGTTACAACTTCGTTTACGTAGTAAAACTTTCCATGCTTCAGACGCTGATATCCCCCACAACATCCCCTCGTTTAATTGCTCGGCACGGCAAGGTGTCAGGCGACCAACGGTTACAGGGGTGTTACTATGCGTCGCTCGAAGTCATTCAACTTCCTGTATATAAACGATTCGGCCACGCACTCCAGACTGAGCCCCGTCAGAGGTGACCGGACTTCCCGCAGCGAACCTTCATTGGCTTCATCCGCTATGTACGCCAGCCTCAAGTCACTCCTCGCCAGGTCCGTGTCCCGCAGCCATGCTCGCCGCCTGACCCTTGGCTTGTGTCTTGCCTCGCTGTTGATCAGCCTGTGGGCCTTTAGCCATTCGGCGCCTTTGCCACTGTCGGTGTTGCTGCTTAACCTGGCCACGCTGGGGGTGGTAGGCCTGCAACAATGGCGCTCACGCAAATCCATCCGCTTCCAGCCCCAGGAGTTGGCCGATCGTCTGTTGCAGGTCCAGGAAAACGAACGCCATCGCCTCAGCCGTGAACTGCACGACGATATCGGCCAACTGCTCACCGCCGCCAAACTGCAGAGCGAATGGCTCAAGCGACGCCTGCCGGATGACCTGCAAGACCAATGCACCATGCTGTGCAATACCCTGAACGAAACCCTGGCCAAGGTGCGCGACGTGTCTGCCATCCTCAACCCCCGGCAACTGACCAGCCTGGGCCTGGAGGCCAGCCTGCGCGCGCACCTGCTCAAGACCCTGGAAAACAGCCCCGTTCACTGGAGCCTGGAATGCCGGCAACGCCTCACCGGCATCCCGGAAGAAATGGCCGTGGCGGCGTTTCGCATTACCCAGGAAGCGGTGACCAACATGCTGCGCCACGCCCAGGCCCAGAACCTGCTGGTGCGCCTGCAACGCCTGCCCGAAGGGTTATCGCTGACAATTCGCGATGACGGCCGTGGCTTCGCGCCTGCGAGCAACCCAGCCCGTGAAGGTCAGCGAGGCATGGCAGGCATGGCCGAACGTGTCGATCAACTGGGTGGCACGCTGTCCGTCAGCAGCCAGCCCGGGCAAGGCACGCGCATCGACGCACTTTTTCCCTGGGCGCCGCGCGCCCTCGAACGGGCCAACTCCCCTAAGGTTCTCGAGTGACCTGCACATTACTTCTAGTGGATGACCATGCACTGATCAGGGCCGGCGTGCGCGCCCTGATCCAAGATATTCCCGGCTACACCGTGATCGGCGAAGCCAACGATGGGGCACAGTTACTTGAGCAGTTCCACGCGTTGCAACCGGACATGGTGCTGCTGGACCTGTCGATGAAGCACACCGGCGGCCTGGACGCCTTACAGCAACTCAAGGCCGCCTACCCGCGCTGCAAGGTGCTGATCCTGTCGATGCACACCGACCCGCAACTGATCATGTGCGCGCTGGAGGCCGGCGCCCATGGCTACCTGCTCAAGGACACCACCGCCAACGAGCTGGAACACGCCCTGCGAGCCCTGTGCAATAACGAGCGCTACCTGAGCCCGGCGATCGCCCATACCGTGATCAACCAAGCGCTGGTGCGCACCCAAGGGCCCACCGCGCCGGCAGGCCACGGCCACAACCTCACGGCGCGGCAGTTGGAAATCCTGCGCCTGATCGTGCGCGGCAAGTCCACCCGTGAGATCGCCCACGGCCTGGGCCTGAGCATCAAAACGGTGGAAGCTCACCGCTCGCAAATCATGAAGCGCTTGCAGATATTCGACGTGGCGGGGCTGGTGCTATTCGCGGTGCGCGAGCAAATCATCAGCCTGGACGACTAGGGGCGAACCCAGCGGCAAATGCACGCGCAAGGCCTTGGGTAAGGCTTCGAAACGCAAGTCGTCGCCCTTGAGCGGTTCACCGTCCAGGTTGATGTACAGCCCTTCGGCCTGTTTGATCTGCACCCAGGGCAGCCGCGCACGCACGAACATGGTGTCCAGGCCCCAGCCATTGCTCATCAGCTCGCGCAAGGTGCCGACCACTTCCTGGGGCGCCGGCAGAATACTGACATCAAGCAACCCATCGTCGGCCATCGCCTCTGGGCACAGCACATGCCCGCCGCCAGCCTGGCGACCGTTGCCGATGCCCAGCGCCAGCATCTCGCCCTTCCAGTGGAAATCCGGGCCTTCCAGCTCGCCATAGGCCGCCTTCAACTCGCTGAAACGCGTGAGGCCGGTGAACAGGTACGCCGCGCCCCCGAGGATTTTTTTCAGGTCTTCGGAGGTATTGGCGGTGACCTGGCTGCCGAAACCGCCGGTGGCCATGTTGAGGAAAATCTGCCCGCCGACCTGGCCGAGGTCGATCGCCCGCGGCGCCACATCCAGCAGCGCCAGGGCCTGGGCCGGCTCTAGCGGTACGCCAGCGGCCTTGGCGAAATCATTAGCGGTGCCCAGGGGCATCAGCACCAGGCTGGCATCGGCCTTGGCCTGGGCCATCGCCTCGGCCACATCGCGCAAGGTGCCGTCGCCGCCGCCGGCAATGATGTGGGTATAACCGCCGTCCAGGGCTTCCCTGACCAGACGCTGCGCATCGCCGCCCTCCCACGTCACCCGCACGGCCAGCTCCCAACCCTGCTCACGCCGGGCCAGCACGGCGCTGCGCACGTCCTCGTTGAGGGCTTGCTTGCCGTGGAGGATCAACAGTGCCTTGGGGGTGCTCATGCAGGGAATCTCCTGATTCAAAGGTGCTTGAAGGATGTGGACCTTGGCAGAGGAGAAAAAAGTCAGTGGGGTTGAAAATTAATTGGCCGGCCAGGTGCCAGGCATCGCAGGTGCGACGCCCCCCACCAGTTGCCACAGGCGCAATCAGCTCTTATGCAACTTACTCATCAACTGCGCCTCAGCCTGGGTCAAGCCGCATGACTGGGTCAGGTCGTCCACCGTCGCCCCCATCCCCACCAGCTTGGCCGCTTGGGCAAACGACAGGTTGGCCGGATCGCGCTGTTCCAACTGCTCCAGCTTGTCCGGCATCGGTGCGAGGATCGCGCGTAGTTCGTGCACCTCATCCCCGACCCGCACGGCACTCTTCTGGTAATGGTCGACGCGCTTGACCAGCTCCACGATGCGCCGGTCACGCACGGCATCGCGCTCGGCCTGCTGCAACGCCAATTCGCGCTGCCGGGCCATGTAGCGCAGCAGAAAACCCAGGGTCCCGGCCCACAACAGGGCCAGGACGATCACCGCGACCTCAAGGAACAATCAAATGCTCTCCAGTTCCGACCATTCTTCTTCGCTCATCATTTTGTCCAGCTCAACCAGAATCAACAGTTCGTTGTTCTTGTTGCACACACCCTGGATAAACTTGGCCGACTCTTCGTTGCCCACGTTCGGCGCGGTTTCCACTTCCGACTGGCGCAGGTAGACCACCTCGGCGACGCTGTCGACCAGGATGCCGACCACTTGCTTGTCCGCTTCAATGATGACGACACGCGTGTTGTCGGTGACTTCGGCGGTATCCAGACCGAAACGCTGGCGCGTGTCGATCACGGTCACCACGTTGCCGCGCAGGTTGATGATACCCAGCACGTAGCTCGGCGCACCCGGGACCGGGGCGATCTCGGTGTAGCGCAGCACTTCCTGCACGCGCATCACGTTGATACCGTAGGTCTCGTTGTCCAGCTTGAAGGTTACCCATTGCAGAATCGGATCGTCCGAGCCTTTTTGTGCAGATGCTGACATATTCATACCCATGACCCCTTCAAATGCCGTTGGATACGGCGTGTGTGCTTCATTCGCCAACCGCACACCCGTGCGGCCAGCGTGTTCAATCAACTGCGTTTGTTACCGGGCATCGACTTGACGGCGCCGCTGGCGATCAACTCGGCCAGTTCGGCGACGTCGAGCAACGCGCACATGTGTTCGATCACGGTGCCGGCCAGCCAAGGCCGCTGGCCCCGGTGACTGCGCCATTTGATTTCGTTCGGGTCCAGGCGCAGCGAGCGGCTGACCTGATGCACCGCCAGCCCCCACTCGTAGCCTTGAACGGAAATAACGTATTGCAGACCCTCGCGAAAATCGTCGCGGTAGCGGTCGGGCATCACCCAGCGCGCGGTGTCCAGCACCTTGAGGTTGCCGGCCTGGCTGGGCAGGATGCCGAGGAACCACTCCGGCTGGCCGAACAGCGGCGTCAGCTCGTGACCTTCCAAAGAGTAGATCGAGCCCAGGCACACCAGCGGCACCGCCAGGGTCAACCCGGCGACGTCGAACAGCAGGCATTCGAAAGGCTCGGCGGCCCATGCCGGCCGGTCGTCGCCGCTCACTGGCGGCGGCGTGATGCTCGGCGGCAGGTGCACGTCCACCACCGGCTCGATCACCACGGGCGCCGCCACCAACGGTTCCGCCGCCACAGGCTGCGCCACTACGGGTACGACCGGCGCAACAATCGGCGCTACGATCCGGGCGTCTCGGGCCTGCTCTTCCAGCACCGCCAGTTGGAATTCATCCAGTGTACTGCTGGGCTCGACAACCGCCTCCAGCACCAGAATCGGTTCCGGCAACACCTCATCGGTGGCTTCCTGCAACAGGGCATCCAGGTAGGATTCCAGCGCCAGTTGCGGCCGGGTCTTGGTCTTGAGTTCGACAGGACGGTTCATCATGCCACCTGCGCCACGAGTTGCTGGGACAGCAAGTGTTTGAGCAACGCACGGTAGGCCATCACGCCGCGACTCTTGCCATCGAACTGCGACGGCGTGAGCCCTGCGCGGCTGGCGTCACGCAGGCGCGTATCCACCGGAATGTAGCCTTGCCAGATGGTGTCCGGGTAGGCATCGCGCAATACACGCAAGGTGCCCAGCGACGCTTGGGTGCGACGGTCGAACAGGGTCGGCACGATGCTGAACGGCAGCGGCTGTTTGCGCGAGCGATTGATCATCGCCAGGGTGCTGACCATGCGCTCAAGGCCTTTGACAGCCAGATGCTCGGTCTGCACCGGGATCACCAGTTGCTGGCTGGCGGCCAATGCGTTGACCATCAGCACGCCCAGCAGCGGCGGGCTGTCGATAATGGCGTAGTCAAAGTCCTGCCACAGTTGCGCCAGGGTCTTGGCGATCACCAGGCCCAGGCCGCTCTGCCCCGGCGACTGACGCTCAAGGGTGGCCAGCGCGGTACTGGAGGGCAGCAGGGAAATGCTCTCGTTGCTGGTGGGCAACAGCAATTGCCCGGGCAGGTCGCCAGGCACGTTGCCCTTGTGCAGGAACAGGTCAAAGCAGCTGTGTTCCAGCGCATCCGGGTCGTAGCCGAAATAGCTGGTCATCGAGCCGTGGGGGTCCAGGTCCACCACGACCACACGCTTGCCCGCCTCGGCCAGCAAACCGGCCAGAGCGATGGAGGTGGTGGTCTTGCCGACTCCACCTTTTTGATTGGCAACTGCCCAGACTCTCATTCGGATGATTCCTCCCGGCAGGCACAGGCGCGACCGAGACATTGCATAACGTTATTGAGCCGGTGACGGAGAATTGACGGCGCTCTGACCCACCGGCGGCTTAACCGCTGGCGGTGCAGTTTGTGTGCCAGCACGCCTCAAGGCCGCATCCGGTGTTGCATTGGCGGTGCCGGTGCCGGTCAGGCTGCGGCGCACATCCAGGTTGCGCGACACCACCAGCACCACCCGACGGTTGCGCGCGCGCCCTTCCACCGTGGCGTTATTGGCCACCGGCTGGAATTCGCCATAGCCCACCGACGCCAGGCGCCCGGGGTTCACACCCTGCATCGCCAGCATGCGCACGATGCTCGCCGCGCGGGCCGAGGACAGTTCCCAGTTGGTGGGGTACTGCGCGGTGCTGATCGGAATATTGTCGGTAAAGCCTTCGACGTGGATCGGGTTTTCGAACGGCTTAAGGATCGCCGCCACTTTGTCGATGATGGTGAACGCCTGGTCGCTGGGCATCGCATCGGCGCTGGCGAACAGCAGGCTGGAATTGAGCTCGATCTCGACCCACAGCTCATTGCCGCGCACGGTCATCTGATTGGAACTGATCAGGTCGCCAAATGCGGCGCTGATGTCATCGGCGATGCTTTTCAACGGGTCGCTGGTGCCGCCCACGCCAGCGGCGGTTTCATCGCTGTCATTGACCAGCGGCTTGGCCGGGGTCACGGTGCGGGGCCGCTCTTCGCCGATGGGAATCGGCTTGAGCGAGCGGTCGGCGTCGTTGAACACCCCGATCAGCGCTTGGGAAATCACTTTGTACTTGCCTTCGTTGATCGACGAGATGGAGTACATCACCACGAAAAACGCGAACAGCAGGGTGATGAAGTCCGCGTAGGACACCAGCCAGCGTTCATGGTTGACGTGTTCTTCAGGCTCGCGACGGCGACGGCTCACAACCCATACCTCCCATCAATCCATGAAGCCCTGGAGCTTCAATTCGATGGAGCGCGGGTTCTCGCCCTCGGCAATCGACAGCAGGCCTTCGAGCAGCATTTCGCGGTAACGCGATTGGCGCATGGCAATCGACTTGAGCTTGCTGGCTACCGGCAGCAACACCAGGTTGGCGCTCGCCACGCCGTAGATGGTGGCGACAAAGGCCACGGCAATGCCGCTGCCCAATTGCGACGGATCGGCCAGGTTGCCCATCACATGGATCAAGCCCATTACCGCACCGATGATGCCGATGGTCGGCGCGTAGCCGCCCATGCTTTCAAAGACTTTGGCTGCGTTGATATCGCGGCTTTCCTGGGTGTAGAAGTCCACCTCAAGGATGCTGCGGATCGCTTCCGGCTCGGCGCCGTCCACCAGCAACTGCAAGCCTTTGCGCGCGTAGCTGTCAGGCTCGGCATCAGCCACGCCTTCCAGGCCCAGCAGGCCTTCCTTGCGTGCGGTGAGGCTCCAGTTGACCACGCGATCGATGCCACCGGCCAAGTCCACACGGGGCGGGAAAATAATCCAGATCAGGATCTGCATGGCGCGCTTGAACGAACTCAACGGCGACTGCAGCAACGCAGCGCCCACCGTGCCGCCGATCACAATCAGCGCCGCTGGGCCGTTGGCCAGGGCGCCCAGGTGGCCGCCCTCCAGGTAGTTGCCGCCGATGATGGCGACAAATGCCATGGTGATGCCAATCAGACTCAAGACATCCATCAGAGGCAGGCCTCCACCAGATGCTTGCCGATGTCATCCAGGCTGTAGACGGCGTCGGCCAGGTTGGCTTTGACAATGGCCATGGGCATGCCATAGATCACGCAGCTGGCTTCGTCCTGGGCCCAGATCGCGCTACCGCCCTGCTTGAGCAAGCGCGCGCCTTCGCGGCCGTCGGCGCCCATACCGGTCAGGACCACCGCCAGAACTTTGTCGCCGTAAGACTTAGCGGCCGAACCAAAGGTGATGTCCACGCAGGGTTTGTAGTTGAGGCGTTCGTCACCCGGCAGGATTTTGATCGCACCCCGGCCGTCGACCATCATCTGCTTGCCGCCCGGGGCCAGCAGCGCCAGGCCGGGACGCAGGATGTCGCCATCCTCGGCTTCCTTGACGCTGATGCGGCACAGTTTGTCCAGGCGCTCGGCAAACGCCTTGGTGAACGCGGCCGGCATGTGCTGGATCAACACGATCGGCGCCGGAAAGTTGGCCGGCAATTGGGTCAGCACGCGCTGCAACGCCACCGGACCACCGGTGGAGGTGCCGATGGCGACCAGTTTGTAGGCCTTGCGCTTGGGCGCCGGGGACTGTGCCGTTGCCGCTGGCGCAGACGCACGCACAGGTGCCGCTGCGGGGCGGGCAACCGGTGCAGGCGCGGGGCGCCCGAACGTCGAGGCACTCGTGGGAGCCGGTGCGGCAACAGGTGTCGGGGCCGGCGCGGGGGCGCTGAATAGGCTGCGACGGTTGCTGCGGGAAATGCTGTGGACTTTCTCGCACAACAGTTGCTTGACCTTCTCGGGGTTGCGCGAGATGTCTTCGAAATTCTTCGGCAGGAAGTCCACCGCCCCTGCGTCCAGGGCGTCGAGGGTCACTCGGGCGCCTTCATGGGTCAGCGAGGAGAACATCAACACCGGAGTCGGGCAGCGCTGCATGATGTGCCGCACCGCGGTGATGCCGTCCATCATGGGCATCTCGTAGTCCATGGTGATGACATCAGGCTTCAACGCAATGGCTTGATCAATCGCCTCTTTACCGTTGGTGGCCGTGCCGACCACCTGGATGCTTGGATCGGCGGAAAGAATTTCCGAGACGCGGCGGCGGAAGAAACCCGAATCGTCCACCACCAGGACCTTGACTGCCATAAACACTCCGTTAGGCGGGGCGGGCAATACCGCCCTGCCCCGCCAGAATCAAATACGCCGAGCGGCGTAACGCTTGAGCATGCTCGGAACATCGAGAATCAGCGCGATTCGACCGTCACCGGTGATGGTCGCACCCGACATGCCCGGGGTTCCCTGCAGCATTTTGCCCAAAGGCTTGATGACCACTTCTTCCTGGCCGACCAACTGATCGACCACAAAGCCGATGCGTTGAGTGCCCACGGAGAGAATCACCACATGGCCTTCGCGCTGTTCTTCATGAGCCGCCGAAGCCACCAGCCAGCGCTTGAGATAGAACAGGGGCAACGCCTTGTCGCGCACGATCACCACTTCCTGGCCGTCCACCACGTTGGTGCGCGACAGGTCGAGGTGGAAGATCTCGTTGACGTTGACCAGCGGGAAGGCGAACGCCTGGTTGCCCAGCATCACCATCAGGGTCGGCATGATCGCCAGGGTCAACGGCACCTTGATGACGATCTTGGAGCCCTGGCCCTTGGTCGAGTAGATATTGATCGAACCGTTGAGCTGGCTGATCTTGGTCTTGACCACGTCCATGCCCACGCCACGGCCCGACACGTCGGAGATCTCGGTTTTGGTCGAGAAGCCTGGGGCGAAGATCAGGTTGTAGCACTCGGTGTCGGTCAGGCGGTCGGCGGCGTCTTTGTCCATCACGCCACGCTTGACCGCGATGTTACGCAGGATGGCCGGGTCCATGCCTTTGCCGTCGTCGGTAATCGACAGCAGGATATGGTCGCCTTCTTGCTCGGCCGCCAGGATCACTTTGCCGCCCCGGGACTTGCCCGCGGCTTCGCGTTCTTCCGGGGTTTCCACGCCGTGGTCGACGGCGTTACGCACCAAGTGGACCAGCGGGTCGGCCAGGGCCTCGACGAGGTTTTTGTCGAGGTCGGTCTCTTCGCCCACCAACTCCAGGTTGATCTCTTTCTTCAGCTGACGCGCCAGGTCGCGAACCAGGCGTGGGAAGCGGCCGAAGACTTTCTTGATCGGCTGCATCCGCGTCTTCATCACGGCGGTTTGCAGGTCGGCGGTAACCACGTCGAGGTTCGACACGGCCTTTTGCATGGACTCATCGCCACTGCTCAGGCCCAGGCGCACCAGGCGGTTACGCACCAGCACCAGTTCGCCAACCATGTTCATGATGTCGTCCAGGCGCGCAGTATCGACCCGCACGGTGGTTTCGGCTTCACTGGCAGGCTTGTCGGCCACCGGCGCGGCGGCGGCCCGTGCAGGCGCGGCAGCCGGAGCCGCCGCCGCGGGCTTGGGTGCTGCGGCAGGCGCCGCGGCCTTGGCGGCGACCGGTGCAGGTTTGGCGGCGGTAGCGGCGGCCGCAGACGCGGCCAGCGCAGGCACTTCGCTGAATTTGCCCTTGCCGTGCAAATCATCCAGCAACGCTTCGAATTCATGATCGGTGATCAGCCCGTCACCGGCAGGTGCCGCAGCGGCTGCCGGCTTGGCATCAGCCGGCGCGGCGGCGGTGGCCGCGACTTCCGGCAACGCGTCGGCGGCGAAGGTGCCCTTGCCGTGCAACTGGTCGAGCAACGCTTCGAACTCGTCGTCGGTGATATCGGTGCTGGCAGCCACAGCGGCCGGTGCAGGCGACGCGGCGGCAGGCGCCACGGCATCGGCGGCGAACTGGCCTTTGCCATGCAACTGATCGAGCAGGGACTCAAATTCGGCGTCGGTGATGTCTTCGCTGGCCGGTGCTTCAGCCGAGGTCGGGGCCGCAGCGGCCGGCGCTTCGGCTTCGGCCTTGACCGCGCTGAGGGAGCTGAGCAGCTGTTCGAATTCACTGTCGGTCACGTCCGGTTCCGGCGCCGGTTCAGGCTCCGGCACGGCCTCGACCACGGGCTCCGCCGACAGGTCGGCAGGCTCTGCATAGCGCGCCAGGGCGGCCAGCAGTTCCGGGGTGGCGGCAGTGATCGGCGCACGTTCGCGCACTTGGCTGAACATGCCGTTGACCGCATCGAGCGCTTCGAGAATCACGTCCATCAACTCCGAGTCGACGTGACGCTCACCCTTGCGCAGGATGTCGAACACGTTCTCGGCGATGTGGCAGCACTCCACCAGCTCATGGAGCTGGAGGAAGCCGGCGCCCCCTTTTACAGTATGAAAACCGCGAAAAATTGCATTGAGCAGGTTCGCATCATCCGGGCGGCTTTCCAGCTCGACCAGTTGTTCGGACAGTTGCTCTAAAATTTCGCCGGCCTCTACAAGGAAATCCTGAAGGATCTCTTCATCGGCGCCGAAGCTCATGTGGGTGCTCCTTAGAAGCCTAAACTGGATAACAGGTCATCTACGTCATCCTGACCTGACACAACGTCTTCACGTTTATCGGCATGAATCTGCGGACCTTCACCCTTGGCGAGATGTTTTTGTGGATCTTTTTCCGAGAGGATCGCTGCGCGGTCATGTTCGATGCCGGCAAAACGGTCAACCTGGCCGGCCATGAGCACCAGTTTGAGCAAGTTGCTTTCCACTTCGGTGACCAATTGCGTCACGCGCTTGATCACCTGACCGGTCAGGTCCTGGTAATCCTGAGCCAGCAGAATATCGTTGAGGTTGCTGGACACCGTGCGGTTGTCCTGCTCGCTGCGTGACAAGAACCCTTCGACCCGGCGCGCCAGCTCGCGGAACTCTTCAGCCCCCACTTCCCGGCGCATAAAGCGCCCCCAGTCGGCATTCAGGGCCTGAGCTTCGGTGGCCATGCCGTTGACCAGAGGCGTGGCGTTTTCCACCAGGTCCATGGTGCGGTTGGCCGCGGCCTCGGTCAGCCTGACCACATAGGACAGGCGTTCGGTGGCATCCGTGATCTGCGAGATTTCCTCGGCCTGGGGCATGTGCGGGTCAATCTGGAAATTGACGATTGCACTGTGCAGCTCGCGTGTGAGCTTGCCCACTTCCTGGTACAGGCCTCGGTCACGGGTCTGATTGAGCTCATGGATCAACTGCACCGCGTCGCCGAAATGGCCTTTTTCAAGGCTGTCGACCAGTTGGTGAGCATGTTTTTTCAGGGTGGACTCAAAGTCTCCCTGTGACGTTTCTTTGTGCTCCATAGCTCCCCCGCGATGGCATTAGCCGTGGATGCGTTCGAAGATTTTTTCGATCTTCTCTTTCAACGCCTGTGCAGTGAATGGCTTGACCACATAACCGTTAACACCGGCCTGGGCGGCCTCGATGATCTGCTCGCGCTTGGCTTCGGCGGTTACCATCAGCACCGGCAGGTTGCGCAGTTTTTCATCGGCGCGCACCCAGCGCAGCAGGTCGATACCGGTCATGCCCGGCATGTTCCAGTCAGTCACCAGAAAGTCGATGCCTCCGCTGTTGAGGATCGGCTGTGCAGTGATGCCATCGTCCGCCTCGACCGTGTTGGTGAACCCAAGGTCACGCAACAGGTTTTTTATGATCCGCCGCATCGTTGAGAAGTCATCAACGATGAGGATTTTCATGTTCTTGTCCAATTCGACCTCCAAGCAGTCTTAAACGCGCCCAGCACCTGGACGCGCCATTTCAATCAACAGGCATTACACAAAAAGGACTGCCGGGGCCACCACGGGCCGAACCCGCGTAGGCCAATCACCCCCGCGGTATCGCTCTGCAGTGTCCCCACACTGCCTGTCAGCGCGCTCGCCACTCTCCCAAACGCCCCCGCAAGCGGGCGGCGCACTGGCTGTGCAACTGGCTGACTCGCGATTCGCTGACCCCCAGGACCTCACCGATTTCCTTGAGGTTCAGCTCTTCGTCGTAGTACAGCGCCAACACCAATCGTTCACGCTCCGGCAAATTGGCGATTGCGTCCGCCAACGCCCCCTGGAAACGCGCATCTTCCAGGTCGCGCGACGGCTCCATGTGAGCGCTCGCGCCGTCCTCGTGCAGCCCTTCGTGTTCGCCGTCCTGGAGCAGGTCGTCGAAACTGAACAGGCGGCTGCCCAAGGTATCGTTCAAAATCCCGTAATAATCGTCGAGACTCAATTGGAGTTCGGCCGCAACTTCATGATCTTTAGCGTCGCGACCGGTTTTTGCTTCAATTGCACGAATTGCGTCACTGACCATGCGCGTATTGCGGTGCACCGAACGGGGTGCCCAATCACCTTTGCGCACTTCATCGAGCATCGCCCCACGGATACGGATACCCGCATAGGTCTCGAAACTCGCGCCCTTGGTTGCGTCGTACTTGGTCGACACTTCGAGCAGGCCGATCATGCCGGCCTGAATCAAATCTTCGACCTGCACGCTGGCAGGCAACCGGGCCAGCAAGTGGTAGGCAATGCGCTTGACCAGGGGCGCATAGCGCTCGATCAGTTCACCCTGGCTGTCACGCGCCGATTTCTTATAGAGGTTGTAGCCGCTCGATGTCATAGCACTGGTCCTGCGCTCGTCTGATGCACCAATCGCTCGACGAAAAACTCCAGATGCCCACGCGGGTTGGCGGGCAAAGGCCAGGTATCGACCTTCTGAGCAATAGCCTTGAACGCCAAGGCGCATTTCGAACGAGGGAATGCTTCGTAGACCGCACGCTGCTTTTGCACGGCCTTGCGCACACACTCGTCGTAGGGAACTGCGCCGACGTATTGTAAGGCGACATCGAGAAAGCGATCCGTGACCTTGGTCAACTTGGCGAACAGGTTGCGCCCTTCCTGCGGGCTCTGGGCCATGTTGGCCAGGACGCGGAAGCGGTTCATTCCGTAGTCACGGTTAAGGAGTTTGATCAGGGCGTAGGCGTCGGTGATCGAGGTGGGTTCGTCGCAGACCACCAGCAATACTTCCTGCGCGGCGCGCACAAAGCTGACCACGGATTCGCCAATCCCGGCGGCGGTGTCGATCACCAGCACGTCGAGGTTGTCGCCGATATCGCTGAACGCCTGAATCAGGCCGGCATGCTGCGCCGGGCTCAGGTGCACCATGCTCTGGGTGCCGGAAGCGGCCGGCACGATGCGGATCCCGCCAGGGCCCTGCAGCAGCACGTCGCGCAGCTCACAGCGCCCCTCGATCACATCGGCCAGGGTGTGTTTAGGCGTCAGCCCCAGCAGAACGTCGACGTTCGCCAGCCCCAGGTCAGCGTCCAGCAGCATGACGCGACGGCCAAGCTCTGCCAGCGCCAGGGACAAATTCACTGACACGTTCGTTTTTCCGACGCCACCTTTGCCGCCGGTCACCGCGATCACCTGTACGGGATGCATGCTGCCCATTTTATTTCTTTACCTTGTCTTGCTTAGACGCAGGCTACATGGCTTGGCCGCGTGAATCGCTTGCAGACCATCAATGTAGGTACATTGCATTGTGTTCATGTTGCTCAGCCCACCCGTTTTGCCGGGCTGTGGTAAAGATCAGCGAACATATCCGCCATCGCTTCCTCGCTCGGCTCGTCTTGCATTTGCACGCTGACTGCACGGCTGACCAACTGATGACGGCGCGGCAGATGCAGATCATCCGGGATCCGCGGCCCGTCGGTCAGGTAGGCGACCGGTAACGCATGACCGATAGCCAGGCTCAACACTTCGCCCAGGCTGGCGGTTTCGTCCAGTTTAGTCAGGATGCAACCGGCCAGCCCGCAGCGCTTGTAGCTGTGGTAGGCAGCGGTAAGAACCTGTTTCTGGCTGGTGGTTGCAAGCACCAGGTAATTCTTTGACTTGATGCCACGCCCGGCCAGGCTTTCCAACTGCATGCGCAGCGCCGGATCGCTGGCTTGCAGGCCGGCGGTGTCGATCAACACCACACGTTTGCGCAGCAGCGGGTCGAGGGCGTTGGCCAGGGATTGGCCCGGGTCGACGTGAGTCACCGGCACATTCAGGATGCGCCCCAGGGTCTTGAGTTGTTCCTGGGCACCGATACGGTAGCTGTCCATGCTCACCAGCGCGATGTTATGCGCGCCGTATTTGAGTACATAGCGCGCCGCCAGTTTGGCCAGGGTGGTGGTCTTGCCCATGCCGGCCGGGCCGACCATGGCGATGACGCCGCCCTCTTCCAGGGGTTCGATTTCCGGGGTGACGATCATGCGTGCCAAGTGGGCCAGCAGCATGCGCCAGGCTTGGCGCGGCTCATCGATTTCAGTGGTCAGGGCCAGCAGGTCGCGGGACAACGGACCGGACAGGCCGATGCGTTGCAGACGACGCCACAGGTTGGCTTGCTGCGGCTTGCTGCCTTGCAGTTGGTTCCAGGCCAGGGAACCCAGTTGCACTTCCAGCAGCTCGCGCAGGCCGTTGAGTTCGAAGCGCATCGAATCGAATACGCGCTGGTCGACGGCGGCGGCCGGTGCTGGCGCGGCGGGACGTGGCGGTTCGACGAAGGTCGGCTCCACCAGCGGCTCGGCGGCGGTCAGCGGCAGCCCGGCGAACAACTGGCGATTGGTGGTGGCATCGCTGTCGCCACGCATGCTCAGTTCAGCCTGGGCCGAGACGATGCGCGATGCAGTCTTGCGCAGTTCATCTTCGAGTTCCATGTTGGGAACGCGCGGCGCCAGCGCCGAGGGGGTGTAGTCCAGGGCAGCCGTCAGCTCGACACCGCCGGCAATGCGACGGTTACCGATAATCGCGGCATCGGCGCCCAGCTCATCACGGACCAGTTTCATGGCCTGACGCATATCGGCGGCGAAAAAACGCTTCACTTGCATAACCCACTACCCTCAGCCGTTGGGCCCTACTGTCGCGACGATAGTCACTTGCTTGTTGTCAGGAATTTCCTGGTAAGCCAAAACGTGCAAATTCGGTACTGCCAGGCGTCCAAACCGCGACAACATCGCTCGGACCGGGCCCGCCACCAGCAGAATCACCGGTTGGCCCTGCATTTCCTGACGCTGTGCGGCGTCGATCAACGAACGCTGCAGTTTTTCAGCCATGCTTGGCTCCAGCAGAACGCCCTCTTCCTGGCCTTGTCCTGCCTTCTGAATACTATTGAGCAATATTTGTTCCAACCTTGGTTCCAAGGTGATCACAGGCAGCTCGGAGTCAAGCCCTACAATGCTTTGCACGATGGCGCGCGACAATCCGACGCGCACTGCCGCCACCAGCGCGGCGGTATCTTGACTCTTGGCGGCGTTGTTGGCGATGGCTTCGGCAATGCTGCGGATGTCGCGCACCGGCACCTGTTCGGCCAGCAGCGCCTGCAACACTTTGAGCAATTGCGACAACGACAGCACGCCCGGCACCAGTTCTTCGGCGAGTTTTGGCGAGGCTTTGCCGAGCAACCCCATCAATTGCTGGACTTCCTCGTGGCCGATCAGCTCGTGGGAGTGCTTGTAGAGGATCTGGTTGAGGTGGGTGGCAACGACCGTGCTGGCGTCCACCACGGTGTAACCCAGGGACTGTGCCTGGCTGCGCTGGCTGATTTCGATCCACACCGCGTCCAGGCCGAAAGCCGGATCTTTGGCGGTAATGCCGTTGAGGCTGCCGAACACCTGCCCGGGGTTGATCGCCAGTTCGCGGTCGGGGTAGATCTCGGCTTCGGCCAGGATCACGCCCATCAGGGTCAGGCGGTAGGCGCTGGGGGCCAGGTCGAGGTTGTCGCGGATGTGCACGGTGGGCATCAAAAAGCCCAGGTCCTGGGACAGCTTCTTGCGCACGCCCTTGATCCGCGCGAGCAGTTGGCCGCCCTGGTTGCGGTCCACCAGAGGGATCAGGCGGTAGCCGACTTCCAGGCCGATCATGTCGATCGGGGTCACGTCATCCCAGCCAAGCTCCTTGGTTTCCTGGGCGCGGGCCGGGGATGGCAGCAGTTCCTGCTGACGGGCGATCTCTTGCTGGGCCTGCACCTTGACCATGTTCTGTTTTTTCCAGAACAGGTAGGCGGCACCGCCGGCCAGCGCGGCCATGGTCAGGAACGACACATGGGGCATGCCCGGCACGATGCCCATGATCGCCATGATGCCAGCCGCTACGGCCAACGCCTTGGGCGACGCGAACATCTGCCGGCTGATCTGCTTGCCCATGTCTTCGGAGCCCGAAGCACGGGTCACCATGATCGCGGCCGCTGTAGATAACAACAGTGATGGCAATTGCGCCACTAAACCGTCACCGATGGTCAGCAAGGCGTACACCTTGCCCGCATCGCCGAAGCTCATGCCGTGCTGGAACATGCCGACAGCGACGCCGCCGATGAGGTTGATGAACAGAATCAACAGGCCAGCGATGGCGTCACCGCGCACGAATTTGCTGGCACCGTCCATGGAGCCGTAGAACTCGGCTTCCTGGGCCACTTCCAGACGGCGGGCCTTGGCTTGGTTCTGGTCGATCAGGCCGGCGTTGAGGTCGGCGTCGATAGCCATCTGTTTGCCGGGCATGGCATCGAGGGTAAAACGTGCGCTCACCTCGGAGATACGCCCGGCACCCTTGGTCACGACCACGAAGTTGATGATCATCAAAATCGCGAACACCACGATACCGACCACGTAGTTGCCGCCGATCACCACTTCACCGAAGGCCTGGATCACCTTACCGGCAGCGGCGTGGCCGTCCTGACCGTGGAGCATCACCACGCGGGTGGACGCCACGTTCAGCGCCAGGCGCAACAGGGTCGCCACCAACAGGATGGTGGGGAATACCGCGAAATCCAGCGGCCGCAGGGCATACACACACACCAGCAGCACCACCACGGACAGCGCGATGTTGAACGTGAAGAACACATCCAGCAGAAACGGTGGCATCGGCAACATCATCATTGCCAGCATCACCAGCAACAGCAACGGCACACCCAGATTGCCCCGCGACAGGTCAGTCAGGGTGCCACGGGCCGTACTGAGCATTTGAGAGCGATCCACCACCGGTATTCCTCGTTTCCTTGAAGCAAACTTTTGACGCCGGGAGGCGTCCTGGAGGCGGTATTGCAAGAAGCCTTCCAACTTTACTTTTGTGCCTGGAGAACCTCACAAACACTCCGGGCCATCGGGTGTCAATCATTCCAAATGAGGGAGGGGGCTTGCCCCCGATTGCAGTCTGTCAGGCCCGGATCAGGTGCCTGATACACCACCATCGGGGGCAAGCCCCCTCCCACATTTGAGCTGTGTACATCCAGTGCTGCTAAGGAAATTTATGGCAAGGAGTGGGGATCGTCTCTAGGAGGCCCCGCTCTCTGGTCCCACACCGAAGAACTGAAGCTCAAAGCACGCGGACGTTCTCAGCCTGAGCACCTTTGGGCCCCTGGGTAACCTCGAACTCTACTTTTTGCCCCTCTTCAAGCGTTTTGAATCCGTCGCCCTTAATGGCGGAGTAGTGAACAAATAGATCCACCCCACCGTCCTGAGTGATAAACCCAAAGCCCTTCTCCGCGTTGAACCACTTAACTGTGCCCGTCGCCATTGCCGTTCTCCATACACTTCAATAAAACACTCAGATCAACTTGATCTCGCACGCGTAAACACCATCAGGGCGATGGATCTTCCGGAACACCACTCTCTGTCCTTGCGAAAGCAAGCGACCATCTGAGCTGAGCAAATCGACCGCCACCACCTCACCCCACCCCTCCGGCGCAATCAAACCCTTGCCAGTCTGTGGGTCATACGTTTGAACCTTGCCTGTAAACACCTGCATTAACCCACTCCCTGCATCTTGAGGCGCAGTCACTAAGGCTATGGAACCGCGAGAACGCGACACTGGCTACTGTCAAAGTTGACAGGTAGACGAGATCGCGCGACGAGTGGTAACGGGCGTGGAGGGTAGTAGACGTCAAGCCTGCTCAGTACAGGCGTGGCGATCAGGAGTCGCGGCGCAGGTCCGGCGGGATGGGCAGGTCTTTGAGCGGATCGGGCCGCTTGCCTTTGCCGGCGCGGTACTGGCGAATCTGATAGACATAGGCCAGCACCTGGGCCACGGCCAGGTACAACCCTGCAGGGATTTCCTGATCGAGGTCAGTGGAGTAAAAAATCGAGCGCGCCAATGCCGGCGACTCCAGCAGCAGGATGTCGTTGGCCACGGCGATTTCGCGGATTTTCAACGCGGTGAAATCGCTACCCTTGGCCAGCAGCATTGGCGCTCCACCCTTTTCCGGGTCGTATTTCAGGGCCACGGCGTAGTGGGTCGGGTTGGTGATAACCACGTCGGCATCCGGCACCGAGGCCATCATCTTGCGTTGGGACATCTCGCGCTGCAGCTGGCGGATGCGCTGTTTGACCTCGGGCCGACCTTCCTGATCCTTGTGCTCGTCACGCACTTCCTGCTTGGTCATCAGCAGCTTCTTGTGGCTTTCCCACAGCTGGATCGGCGCATCCACCGCCGCGATCAGGATTAGCCCAGCCGCCATCCATAGCGCACTCCAGCCCACCACCTGCACGCTGTGGATAATCGCCGACTCCAGGGGCTCATGGGCGATGCGCAGCAAGTCATCGATGTCGGACGACAACACCGAAATGGCCACGAACAGAATCAGGATGAACTTGGCCAGGGCCTTGAGCAGCTCGACCAGCGCCTTGGCCGAAAACATGCGTTTGAGCCCCGCGGCCGGGTTCATGCGGCTGAACTTGGGCGCCATGCTGCTGGCGGCGAACAACCAACCGCCGAGGGACACGGGGCCGATCAGCGCAGCCAGCAGTAAGGTAATCAGGATCGGCTGCACGGCCAGGATCGCGATCTGGCCCGAATGCAGCAAATACTGGCCCATGGCGCCGGGGCTGAGCAGCACTTCGCGGGGCAAGCTGAAGTTGTGCTTCATCAGCTCCATCAGATCCAGCGCCAGACCGCCGCCGTAGATCAACAGGGCCCCGGAACCGGCCATCATGGTCGCAACGGTATTGAGCTCTTTGGAGCGGGCGATCTCACCCTTTTCCCTGGAGTCCTTTTTGCGTTTCTCCGTGGGGTCTTCTGTTTTGTCCTGACCACTCTCGCTCTCGGCCATGGTTCAGCGCGCCCGTGCCAGATCACGTAAGAACTGCAAGGCGTCGGTCGCCAGCGGTTGATACTGATTGAGAATGTCGGCCAGGCCGACCCAGAAAATCCCCATGCCCAACACCAGGGTCAATGGAAAACCGATGGAGAAAATGTTCAGTTGCGGCGCCGCACGGGTCATCACGCCAAACGCAATGTTGACCACCAGCAGGGCCGTGATTGCCGGCAACACCAGCAACAGCGCCGCCCCCATCACCCAGCCGAGGCGGCCGACAATTTCCCAGAAATGGTTGACCACCAGCCCCGAGCCCACCGGCAAGGTGGTAAAGCTCTCGGTCATCACCTCGAACGCCACCAAGTGGCCGTTCATGGCCAGGAACAGCAAGGTCACCAGCATGGTCAGAAACTGCCCGATCACCGCCGCCGACACGCCGTTGGTGGGGTCGACCATGGAGGCGAAGCCCATGCCCATCTGCACCGAGATGATTTGCCCGGCAATCACGAACGCCTGAAAGAACAGCGTCAGGGAAAAGCCCATCAAGGCACCGATCAGGATCTGTTCGGCGATCAGCAGCAGCGCACTCAGGTCCAGCGCATTCACCGGCGGCATCGGCGGCAGCCCAGGCACGATCACCACGGTGATCGCCACAGCGAAATACAAGCGCACCCGCCGTGGCACCAGGGTCGTGCCGAACACCGGCATGGCCATCAACATCGCCGTCACGCGAAACAGCGGCAGGATGAAAGACGCCACCCAGGTACTGATCTGGGTGTCGGTCAAGGCCAGCAAGGATTGCATCGGGTCAGCCGATCAGCTGCGGAATACTGCCGTACAACTGCAGGATGTATTCCATGAAAGACTGCACCAGCCACGGCCCGGCGACGATCAGGGTAACCAGCATCACCAACAGGCGCGGCAGGAAGCTCAAGGTTTGTTCGTTGATCTGGGTCGCGGCCTGGAACATCGCCACCAGCAAGCCCACCAACAGGCTGGGCACCACCAGCACGGCGACCATCACGGTGGTCAGCCACAGCGCTTCACGGAACAGGTCGACGGCGACTTCTGGCGTCATAGCGCTATACCCCTCCGAAACTGCCAGCCAAGGTGCCAATAATCAGCGCCCAGCCATCCACCAGCACAAACAGCATGATCTTGAACGGCAACGAGATGATCAGCGGCGATAGCATCATCATACCCATGGCCATCAGCACGCTCGCCACCACTAGGTCGATGATCAGGAACGGAATAAAGATCATGAAGCCGATCTGGAACGCGGTCTTCAATTCGGAGGTGACAAATGCCGGCACCAGAATGGTCAACGGCGCCTGGTCGGGGCTGGCGATGTCGGTGCGCTTGGACAGGCGCATGAACAGCTCAAGGTCGCTGGAGCGGGTTTGCGACAGCATAAAATCCTTGATCGGGCCCTGGGCCTTGTCGATGGCATCCTGGGCGGTCATTTTTTCCGCCAGGTAGGGTTGCAGGGCTTGCGTGTTCACCTTGTCGAATACCGGCGCCATGATGAACAGCGTCAAGAACAGCGCCATGCCGGTGAGGATCTGGTTCGATGGGGTCTGCTGCAGGCCCAATGCCTGACGCAGGATCGAAAAGACGATGATGATCCGCGTGAAACTGGTCATCAGCATGACGAACGCTGGGATAAAGCTCAGCGCGGTCATGATCAGCAGGATCTGCAGGCTCACCGAATACTCTTGCGCGCCCGCCGCATTGGTCCCCAGCGTAATGGCCGGGATCGACAACGGGTCGGCAGCCAGCGCCAAGGGCGCGGCCAGCAACAGCATGAGCGTCAATAAAACGCGCATTACTTCTTATCCTTCTGATCCTTGCCCAGCAATTCCATCAGGCGCTGGGCGAATTCGGGCGTGGCGGACTGGGTCTGCTCCACATTCACCGGTGTCTTGAGTACGTGCAGCGGGGTGATGCGACCTGGCGTAATGCCCAGCAGAATCTGCTCCTCCCCCACTTGCACCAGCACCAGCTGATCGCGCGGGCCGAGGGCGCGGGCACCGATCATTTCGATCACCTGGCCATTGCCAGGGCCTACGCGCTGCACCCGGCGCATCAGCCAGGCCAGTACGAAGATCAAGCCCACCACCAGCAGCAGGCCGAGCACCAGTTGGGTCAACTGCCCGCCGACACTGCCGACCACCGGCGCCGCAGCGGCCTGGGCCACCGGCTCCGCCGCCCACACGGGCAGCGCCAACGCGATCAACAGCCCCACCATCAGCCGCTTCATATCAGCGCAACTTCTTGATGCGTTCGCTTGGGCTGATCACGTCTGTCAGGCGGATGCCGAACTTTTCGTTGACCACCACCACCTCGCCATGGGCGATCAGCGTGCCGTTGACCAGCACGTCCAGCGGCTCACCGGCCAGGCGGTCCAGCTCGATCACCGAGCCCTGGTTGAGCTGCAGCAGGTTGCGGATGTTGATGTCGGTGCTGCCCACTTCCATGGAAATCGACACCGGAATATCCAGGATCACATCCAGGTTCGGACCGTCGAGGGACACCGGGTCGTTGTTCTTCGGCACGCTGCCGAATTCTTCCATCGGCAGGCGATTGCCGGCCGGCGCGGTGGCGGCGTCAGCGGCCAACAGCGCATCGATATCGTCCTGACCGACATCGCCGGTCTCTTCCAGGGCAGCCGCCCATTCGTCGGCCAAGGCCTGGTCTTCGGCGGAAGTGTTTTCGTGTTCGGTAGCCATTACATGTCCTCGGCGAAGCAAACATTCATAAATTAGGGATCAGCGACGGTTGATCGGCTCAACCACTTGCAATGCTAGGTTGCCCTTGTGGGAACCGAGCTTGACCTTGAACGACGGCACGCCATTGGCGCGCATGACCATTTGTTCCGGCAATTCCACCGGAATGATGTCCCCCGGCTGCATGTGCAGGATGTCGCGCAGGCGCAACTGACGGCGGGCCACGGTGGCGCTCAGCGGCACGTCGACGTCCAGCAAGTCTTCGCGCAGCGCCTTGACCCAACGCTCGTCCTGGTCGTCCAGGTCGGACTGGAAGCCGGCGTCGAGCATCTCGCGCACCGGTTCGATCATCGAGTACGGCATGGTCACGTGCAGGTCGCCACCACCGCCGTCGAGTTCGATATGGAAGGTGGACACCACGATGGCTTCGCTGGGACCGACGATGTTGGCCATGGCCGGGTTCACTTCCGAGTTGATGTACTCGAAATTGACTTCCATGATCGCCTGCCAGGCTTCCTTCAAGTCGATGAACGCCTGCTCCAACACCATGCGCACCACCCGCAACTCGGTGGGGGTGAATTCACGGCCTTCGATCTTGGCGTGGCGGCCGTCGCCGCCGAAGAAATTGTCCACCAGCTTGAACACCAATTTGGCGTCGAGGATGAACAGCGCGGTGCCGCGCAAAGGCTTGATCTTGACCAGGTTGAGGCTCGTGGGCACGTACAGCGAGTGCACGTACTCGCCGAACTTCATCACCTGCACGCCGCCCACCGCCACGTCCGCCGAGCGGCGCAGCATGTTGAACATGCTGATACGGGTGTAACGGGCGAAACGTTCGTTGATCATTTCCAGGGTCGGCATGCGTCCACGGACGATGCGATCCTGGCTGGTCAGGTCATAACTTTTGACACTGCCGGGCTCGGCAGCCATTTCGGTCTGTACCAGACCATCGTCGACGCCATGCAACAGCGCATCGATTTCATCCTGGGACAGCAGGTCCTGCACGGCCATGTCGTGATCCTACTGCAATACGAAGTTAGTGAAGAGCGCCTGTTCGACCACCGTTTTACCCAACTCTTTCTGGGCCACTTCCTGCACGCTGGCAGTGACCTTCTGGCGCAGCATTTCCTGGCCGACCGGCGTGGCCAGGGTGTCGAAACTCTGGCTGGAGAACAGCATCACCAGGTTGTTGCGGATCACCGGCATATGCACCTTGAGTGCCTCCAGGTCCGACTGGTTGCGCGCCAGCAAGGTGATGCTCACCTGCAGGTAGCGCTGACGACCGTTCTGGTTGAAGTTGGCGACAAAGGCCGGAAGCATCGGCTCGAAGATTGCCGGTTGCTTGACGTTGGTGGCGGTTTCGGCGGCGGGTGCCGGCTTGCTTGCACTGCTGTGCATGATGTACCAGGTGCCACCCACCGAGGCGCCGATGGCCAGGAGCAGGCCCACGACTATCAACAGAATAAGCTTGAGCTTACCTTTGCCTGCGGGTGCTTTTGCTGCTGCGTCGTCGCTCTTCGCCATGCCAATAATCCGTCACTATTCGGGGATTCATAGATCTACGGGAAGGCAAGAGCAAGTGTTATGCCAGAGTTGTCTGGCTGAACACAGACAAGAGAACACCATAAAGTGTGGGAGTGGGCTTGACCTCGGATAGCGGCGTATCAGTCAACTTATCTATGAACTGACACACCCTCATCGGGGGCAAGCCCCCTCCCACATTTTGATCTCGTTTCGTCAATTGCCACTCAAGCTGGAATGCGATTCGAGTGGGAGGGGGCTTGCCCCCGATAAGGGTCTGTCAGCTTATACATCGGCGGGCTGATACAGCGTTATCGAGACAAGCCCCTCACATCAGGCGTAGTAATCGACGGCACTGGAGCCGATCACTGTCGACGTCACGGGCGCCACAGCTTCAGCCACATCAACGTGACCACCGCCGTCGCCGATGTCACCACGCCCACCCCCACTGCTCACACTGCGGGTCTGCGCCTGCTGCTGTTGCTGCTCCTGGCCACGGGACTGGTCGGAGACGTTGACGTCCACCTGCCCCATGCCCTGTTGGGCAAACATCTCACGCAAACGCCCGGACTGGTTTTCCAACGCTTCGCGCACCACCGGGTGGGCGCTCATAAAGTTGACCTGGGCCTGCTGGTCGGCGGTCATGTTGACCTTGATATCCAGGCGTCCAAGTTCGGCCGGCTGCAACTGGATCTCCGCCGACTTGAGGTTGGCGCTGGAGAGGTACATGACGCGGTTGACGATCTCGTCGGTCCAGCCGCTCTGGTGCATGGCCAGCGGCGCATTCGCGACGGGCGGCAAGGCATTGGCGGTTTTCGGCGTGGCAGCCTGGGTCAGGGCGGCGAGGCGGTTGGCGAAGTCATCGACCCGGGTGTCGCTGCTAGCGCTCTTGAGATCCTTCAGCCCCTCGTCGATCAAGCCGCTGAAAGCCTTATCGCCGCCTTGGTCAGTGCTGTCCTTGGTGGCTTGCTGGTCGACCATATTGGCCAGGCCGGCAGCGAAGTTCTGCGCGGCGGTGGGTTGGTCCTGGGTTGGTGCCGGGGCGGTTTTTGCCTGGGCCTGGCTGCTGGCGGACACATGACCGCCCTGCTCCATGGCCAGGCGCACGGCCGGCATTGCATCCAGAGGGTCGGCCTCGGGGTCGAAAGTGGGCTTGACCTCTTCACTGGCCGCCACCGGCGCGAGCGGCGCGGCAACCGGCGGCTGCGTCTTATCATCGGCAGTGTCAACGACCGGAGCCGGGGTTTCCACCGGCACAGGCACCGCGACCGGCACGACAGCGGCGATCAACGCGGGGTCAACCGCAGGCTGCTGCGCCAGGCTCGGGTCGGCTGCGGCGGCGTCGTCCGGAGCGGCATCATCATCGGCTTTGGCCGGTGGATTAGCGGCAGGCAAGGTATTGCCGCTATCGGCAACCGCCGGTGTCTTGGCGGCAGGCTGATCACCCCCGGCGGCAGGTTTGGCGCTGGCATCGGCGGACTTGTCGCGAGAGGGTTTGACGCTGTTGTCATCGCCCTTGAGGCTGGGCTTGGAACCCTGGCTGGCGAACACTTGAGCGAAGCCAGGGCCCTTGTCCCGTGGCTCCGCCGCCACCGCCGGCGGGTTGGCGGCGGGCGCTTGGGCCTTGGCTGCGGGGGCAGCCTGAAGAAGCGAATTCGTGGCGACTGGCATGATAAAGGTCTCCACTGCATGGGGATCGAGGGATGCAGTATCGAGAGCTACAGCAAGAGTCGGGCCAAGTGTGGCCTCTGTCTCCGGACTGCGGGTTGACCGCTATACCTGAAACCGCTGACGCTCCGACTCATACAGCGGCTTGACCACCGCAAACTCATGATCGATCTGATCCACCAGCGCCTCCAGATTCGCGGTCGGCTCGCCGGATTCCAGCTCCAGCCGCTCGCACAACTGCGCCAGACGCACAGCCCCCAGGTTGCCGCTGCTGCCCTTGAAGCTGTGGGCGATCTTGCCTAATGCCTTGGCGTCATCCCGCGCCGTGCGCAGCGCTTCGATGCGTTTTTGCGAGTCGTCGAGAAAGGTTTCGAGCAGCTTGGGGTACTCGCCTTCCATCACTTCCTGCAAACCCGACAACACGTCAGGGTCCAGATGAACATCGACCACTTGCTCGCTCCTTGATCAAGAATCGGCGGATTATGCCAGAGCCTCCCAGGAAAACTCCACGCAGACACAGCGCCCGCCATCGGACCAGCGTATGTCGCGGCTGAGCTGACGCACCAGGCCCAAGCCCCGACCGGACAGACGATCGATATCCATTGGCTGCGCCAGCACTTTTTCCACGTCAAACCCGGGGCCGCTGTCTTCGATCCGCAAGGTCATCGTCCCGCCCGCTCCATTGGGCACCACCTGCACCTGCACCCGCACGTAACCACTGTCCAGTTGAGCCAGGCGCTCGTTGCGCTGGCGATAATATTCGGCAAAGCCCTGGGCATCGCGCTTGAGCAAAGAGTCCAGGCCGAGTACGCCGTGCTCCAGCGCGTTGGAGTACAGCTCGGCCATCACGCTGTAGAGCGCGCCGCTCTGTGCACGCAGGCCGTGGATCTCCAACAGCAGTTGCAACAGGTAGGGCAACGGGTTGTAGCGCTTGAGGGTTTCGGCGCGAAATTCGAAATTCACCGACCAATCCCGTGGGCACGACTGGCCGCTGTCGGCATACAACGGCCCGGTGGCGCGCGTCGCCAGACCCGACCGCAAGGTGATCTCCACCATGCTCACGTCATCACGGGCTTCACCGCGAAACGCGACCAGGGCCTGTTCGATGTCGTCGAACAGACGATCGGGCTCGCGGTTGGTGTCGAATACCTCCTGCAGACGCTCGACCCCGAACAATCGATCATTGGCGTCGGCGGTTTCCAACACCCCATCGGACAGCAGAAACACCCGATCGCCCAGGGCCACGGGCCAGACTTCAGTGCGGTCGTCGAACAGTTCCGCCGACAGTACCCCCAGCGGCAAATGCCGCGACGCCAATGGCGTGCGCTTGCCGGTGGTCACTTCAAGCACGTAACCCTCGGGCATGCCACCGTTCCACACCTCGACCACGCGTCGATCGGTACTCAGGCACAACAGGGTGGCGCAGCAGAACATGTCCACCGGCAGGATGCGTTTAAGCTTGGCGTTCATCTCGCGCAAAATCTGCGTCAGGCCGTAGCCTTTGGCGGTCATGCCGTAGAACACTTCCGCAAGGGGCATGGCCCCCACCGCTGCCGGCAAACCGTGACCGGTGAAATCGCCGAGCAGCACATGCATATCACCCGAAGGCGTGTAGGCCGCCAGCAGCAAGTCCCCGTTGAACAACGCATAGGGCGATTGCAGGTAGCGGATATTTGGCGCGGCATTGATACAGCCCGAATGCGCGACCTTGTCGAACACTGCCTTGGCCACCCGTTGCTCGTGCAGCAGGTAGTCATTGTGCTTGGCGATCAGGTCGCGCTGCTGCAAGACCGTGGCTTGCAGGCGGCGCAGGCGGTCCATGGCGTTGATCTTCGCGGCCAGGAGCAAGGGGTTGTAGGGCTTGGCCAGGAAGTCATCGCCGCCGGCGTCGAGGCACTCGGCCAGGTCGGCGCTGTCGGTCAGGGAGGTGAGGAAGATGATAGGCACCAGGGCTTCGCCGGACAGCTGCTTGATCCAGCGCGCGGCTTCGAAGCCGTCCATCACCGGCATCAGCGCATCCATCAACACCAATTGCGGACGCGCGCGCGTGAATACCTCGACCGCTTCGCGCCCATTGGCGGCGGTGAGCACTTGATGCCCCTGACGTCGCACAATGGTCGACAGCAAGAGCAAGTCAGTGGCGCTGTCATCGGCGATCAGGATCGTAAGCGCCTCATGGGCGGGGGCCAGGGCGCTCAATTGATGTCGAACAGCTTGTCGAAGTTGGAGATGGCGAGGATTTTGCGCACGTCAGAGTTGCTGTTGATGACCCTGACCTCAGATTCGTCGCCCCCCGCGTGGTCCCGCAGCAACAGCAGCATGCCCAGAGCGGAACTGTCCAAATAGGTAGTGTCTTTGAGGTCGACGATATAGGTATCCGGTGCCTTGTAGAACCGCTCGTAAGCGTCACGAAAGAGCTGGTGGCTGCTGAAATCGAAGCGGCCTTTGATAACGATGGTCAACTTCTTCCCGTCCGGGGATACAACTGACTCGACTGACATATGACTGCTTCCTTGTCGTAGGGGGCGTACACACAAGGTTTAGCAGTTGAACCGAGTACGGGCAACACAGCCCGTCATTTAGAACTGTTCCGGACGCGGCAGGCGTTGGGACAGTTCATCCAGCAACTTCTGCTCGCGCTTGTCTTCAATCGCCCGCGCTTCATCGATATAGCGCTGCACCAGTTTGCGCAGACCTTCGACGCGGGCGAATGCCTGCTGCCAGCTCTCACGGGCCTTGTCGAGATTGTTCTGGTGCCAGGCCAGGCTTTGACGCTGCTGGCCGACGGCGGTTTCCAACTGGTTGAGAAAGCCCTGATAGCCCATCAGCCATTGGCCCGATACGCCTTTGGCGCCGCGCTCGATCCACTGCTGCTGGTACTCGCCGCGAAAGCGCTCCAGGTCGCCCAGCTTGCTTTCGGCCAAGCGCACTTGGCCCTGGAAATACCCCAGGCGCTGCACCGCGGTTTTTTCGGCCTTTTCGGCCATGTCCACCACCGGGGCCAAGCGTGACGCGCGACTGCTGGCCATGGCTTAGCCGCCTGGCGCCGGGGCGAAGATCGACTGCAAGTGCGCTTCGCTTTCGCCCATGCTGATCTTGTCGTTGAGGCCCTGGCGCAGGTACGTCACCAACTGCGGTTGCAGGGCGATGGCCAGGTCGGTATCGCGATCGCCGCCGGCCACATAAGCGCCGACGCTGATCAGGTCGCGACTCTGCTGATAACGCGACCACAGCTGCTTGAACTGCTGCGCACGGGTCATGTGCTCGGGCGTGACCACCGCCGGCATCACCCGGCTGATGGATGCTTCGATGTCGATGGCCGGGTAGTGCCCCTCCTCCGCCAGGCGCCGCGACAACACGATATGGCCGTCGAGTACGCCCCGGGCCGAGTCGGCGATGGGGTCCTGCTGGTCGTCGCCTTCGGACAGCACCGTGTAGAACGCGGTGATCGAGCCCCCGCCGGCCTCGGCGTTACCGGCGCGCTCCACCAGCTTAGGCAGCTTGGCGAACACCGACGGCGGGTAACCCTTGGTGGCCGGCGGCTCACCGATGGCCAGGGCGATTTCCCGCTGGGCCTGGGCGAAACGGGTGAGCGAGTCCATCAGCAACAGGACGTTCTTGCCCTTGTCGCGAAAGTATTCGGCGATGCGCGTGCAATACATCGCGGCGCGCAATCGCATCAGCGGCGCATCGTCGGCAGGGGATGCAACCACCACCGAGCGTTTGAGACCTTCCTCGCCGAGGCTGTGCTCAATGAACTCCTTCACCTCCCGGCCCCGCTCGCCGATCAGCCCAACCACGATGATGTCGGCCTCGGTAAAGCGCGTCATCATGCCCAGCAACACCGACTTACCCACGCCGGTACCGGCGAACAAGCCCAGACGCTGGCCGCGACCGACCGTCAATAAACCGTTGATGCTGCGAATCCCCACGTCCAGCGGCACGCTGATGGGGTTACGGTTGAGCGGGTTGATGGTGGGGCCGTCCATCGGCACCCAATCTTCGGCCTTCATACCGCCCTTGCCGTCCAGCGCGCGACCGGCGCCGTCGAGCACGCGACCGAGCATGCTCATGCCCATGGGCAGGCGGCCGGTATCGGCCAGGGGCACCACGCGGGCACCGGGGGCGATGCCCGCCAGGCTGCCCACGGGCATCAGGAAAATCTTGCTGCCGGAAAACCCCATGACCTCGGCTTCGACCTGCACCGGGTGATAACTGTCGTCGTTGATCACCATGCAGCGGCTGCCCATGGCGGCGCGCAAACCTTCGGCTTCGAGGGTCAGGCCAACCATGCGCAACAGCCGCCCTTCCAGGATCGGCTGGCCGGGCAATTCAGTGGCTTCGGTGTAAGCGCTCAAGCGCTTGGTGAAGCTGGTGCGATCAAGGCGCATCGGGGGCGTCCAGGTCGATGCTCAGGTCAGGTTCGGCCGGGTTCAGCACCTGCTCGTGCTGTTGATCGAGCAACTTGGCCATGATCTGGCTGATGCGGGTTTCCACCGTGGCATCGATGCGGCTGTGCTCGGTCTCGACGCGGCAACCGCCGGGCTGCAACGCGGCGTCTTCGACGATGCGCCAGGTTTCTTCATGGCGCTCGCGCAGGGCTTTGACCTGTTCGAAATCCTGCGGGTTGATGTACAGCCGCACATTGCCGACGCCCAGGGGCAACAGCTTGAGGGCTTCGCGCATGACGCTTTCGATCTGGCTGGAGTCCAGCGCCAACTCACGCTGAATCACCTGACGCGTCATGTGCTCCACCAGGCGCACCATGGCTTTTTCGATCTGGGTGTCCTGTTCGGCGATAGGCTCGAACAAGCTGCCCATCAAACGCTCCAGGCTGGCCAGTTTCACCGCCAGCGCGGCCTCGGCTTCCTGGCGCACCTTGAGGGTGGTGCTGCGAAAACCGTCTTTCTCACCGGCAGTGAAGCCCTCGTTGTAAGCCTCCTGACGGATGCTTTCCAGCTCTTCCAGGGTCAGTGGCTGGACTTCTTCCAGCGGCACTTCTTCCATTTCCACCGGCGGCTCTTCCACCGGTTCCGGCTCGGGCTCAGGCACATGCGGGTCGAAGCTGGGCAGCGACCAGATGTCGAACCCGCCGACATCCCGTGCGCGAATCAGATCGCTGGGTGCCTCATCTTTGCTCGACATGGACAACGCCTTAGATCATTTCTTCGCCGCCCTTCC
Source organism: Pseudomonas rhodesiae (assembly GCF_013285305.1). Lineage (NCBI taxonomy): Bacteria > Pseudomonadati > Pseudomonadota > Gammaproteobacteria > Pseudomonadales > Pseudomonadaceae > Pseudomonas > Pseudomonas rhodesiae. Next base: position 4,274,584 of record NZ_CP054205.1, read on the forward strand.
CACCGAGAACGATTTCTCCGGCTTCGGCCATACGGCGGGCAATGGTGAGGATTTCTTTCTGCGCGGTTTCCACGTCGCTGACGCGCACCGGACCCTTGGCTTCCAGGTCGTCGCGCAACAGTTCGGACGCGCGCTTGGACATGTTCTTGAAGATCTTTTCCTTGACGCCGTCGTCGGAGCCTTTGAGTGCCAGTACCAACACGTCGGAGGACACTTCGCGCAGCAACGCCTGGATGCCACGGTCGTCGACATCGGAAAGGTTGTTGAACACGAACATAAGGTCTTCGATCTGGCCGGACAGGGTGTCGTCGATCTCGCGGATCGAGTCCATCAACTGGCCTTCGACCGAGCTGTCGAGGAAGTTCATGATGTCCGCCGCGCGCTTGATACCACCCAGGGTGGTACGCGAGGCATTGGAGTTGCCCGAGAACTGCTTCTCCAGGATGGTGTTCAGTTCTTTCAGGGCGGCCGGCTGCACGGTGTTGAGCGACGACACGCGCAGGATGATGTCCAGGCGCACCTTATGGTCGAAGTGGCCCAGCACTTCACCAGCCTGGTCGGGGTCGAGGTATGCCACCACGATGGCCTGAATCTGCGGGTGTTCGTAGCGGATCACATCGGCCACGGCGCGCGGTTCCATCCACTTGAGGCTGTCCAGGCCGCTGGTATTGCCACCCAGCAGGATGCGGTCGATCAGGCCGTTGGCCTTGTCTTCGCCCAGGGCCGAGGTGAGCATCTTGCGGATGTAGCTGTCGGAGCCGACGCCCAGGCTGGTCTGATCGCCGACAATCTCGACGAACTCGCTCATCACCTGTTCGACTTGCTCGCGGTGCACATTGCGCATTTGCGCCATGGCCACGCCCACCCGTTGAACCTCTTTGGGCCCCATGTGGCGCAGCACTTGGGCGGCGTCGGTTTCCCCCAGCGACAGCAACAGGACTGCGGCTTTGTCGACCCGGGAGAGCTTGGCAACAGCGGCTCGATTATCACTCATCTGCGTTAATCCACTCTTTCACGACCTGAGCCACACGGCCCGGGTCTTCTGCTACCAGACTCTTGATTGCGTTCAACTGCGCGTCATAGCCTTCGCTCGGGCTTGGCAACAGGATGCTTTGCGGGCCGCCGAGGCTGACGCGGTCGTTGGCCAGTTCGCCGTCCAGGCCGCCCATGCCACCCAACTCGACATCGCTGCCGCCGGCCAGGGCCAGTTGTTTCTTGCCGTTGCCGGTGATGTTGTTGAGCACCGGGCGCAGCACGCCGAACACCAGCACCAGGATGAACAGCACACCCAGCACTTGCTTGACGATGTCCCAGAACCACGGCTGCGAGTAGAACGCAGGCTCGGCAATCACTTCGCCACGCTCAGCGGAGAACGGCATGTTGATCACGCTCACGCTGTCGCCACGGCTGGCGTCGAAGCCGACGGCGTCCTGCACCAGGCGGGTGAAGCGCGCCAATTCGTCGGCGCTCCACGGGGCACGGGTGACCGCGCCGTCTGCGGCATTGACCTTGACCTGATCGTCGACCACCACCGACACCGACAGGCGATTGACACGGCCCTGCTGCTGCTTGGTGTGGCTGATGGAACGGTCCAGCTCGAAGTTCTTGGTGGACTGGTTACGCTTGTCCGCCGGGTACGGGGCGAGCATCGGCTGGCCGGTGGCCGGGTCCATGATCTGCTGACCGTTGGCGTCCAGCAGCGGTTGCCCAGGCTGGATCGCGCCGGCGGTAGCGGCGGCGCCACCGGTGGTTTGCGGGGCCGAGGCTGGCGATGGCGGCTGGTTGCTCAGGGCCCCCGGCACACCTTGCGGGCCATTGCTGGCGGTACGTTGTTCGCTGGTGGACTGCTCGCTGCGCAGGGCCGGCTGGTCCGGGTTGAACTGTTCAGAGGTGGACTCCACAGCGCTGAAATCCACATCGGCGGAGACTTCGGCTTTATAGCGGTCATTGCCCAACACCGGTTGCAGGATGTTGTGCACGCGCTGGGTCAGCATGCTTTCCACGCGGCGGCTGTAATCGAACTGCTTGCCGGCCTGGGTCAGCGCGGAGTTCTCGGCTTGGTCGGAGAGCAGGTTGCCCTTTTGATCCACCACGGTGATCTGGGATTTGCTCAGTTCGGGAACGCTGGTAGCCACCAGGTTGACGATGGCATTGACCTGACCGGGTTCCAGGGAACGACCGGCGAACAGCTCAACCAGTACCGAGGCGCTGGGCTTGCGCTCATCACGCACAAATACCGAGCTTTTCGGAATGGCCAGGTGCACGCGGGCACCCTTGACGTTATTGAGGCTGGAGATGGTACGCGCCAGTTCGCCTTCCAGGCCGCGCCGATAACGGGTGGCCTCCATGAACTGACTGGTGCCCAGGCCCTGGTCCTTGTCGAGGATCTCAAAACCGATATTGCTGTCGGACGGCGTCACACCCGCAGCGGCCAGCTTCATGCGCGCACGGGCGACGTCATCGGCCTTGACCAGCAGAGCCCCGGAGTTGGGCTCCACGGTGTAGGCGATGTCGGCGGCGGCCAGGGTTTCCATGATCTGTTTGGAATCCAGGCCAGCCAGGCTGCCATACAATGGCCGGTAATCGGGTTGCTGCGACCACAACACCACGGCAAAGCCAATCGCCACGCTGGCAGCCAGGCCGACCAACAGGCCAACCTGACGCAACATGGTCATTTCCGAAAGGTTTTCCAGGAACGACAGGCCAAACAGCGGCGGCTTGCCTTCTGCCTTGGCGGGTACGTTGTCCACGACTGCTTCTGCCATGACTTAAATCTCGCCCTTAAACCGGCATCTGCATGATGTCTTGATAGGCCTGAACCAGCTTGTTACGCACTTGGGTCAGAGCCTGAAAGGAAACGCTGGCTTTTTGCGAAGCGATCATCACGTCGGTGAGGTCCACACCGCTCTTGCCGATCTCGAACGCGCTGGCCAACTGGCTGGAGGCTTGCTGGGTGTCGCTGACTTTGTTGATGGCCTGACCGAGCATGTCGGCAAAACTGCTTTGGCCCAATTCCGGCGCTGGCGCGACGGATTTCGGTTGAGCCATGGCATCCATCTGCATGGAGCGCATATCCAACATCAACCGATTGAACTCAATACCCTGGCTCATGACCTTCTCTCTCCGACCCGCAAAAATTTGACACTACGCTGCAGTTACTAGGGGAGGTAGCAACAAGGGTGCCAGATCCGTGGCGACTCGTAAGAAAAGGCGACAAACCTTGTACGCCTTGGCTATTTTCAGGTGGCGAAAAGATACGCTTCCACATCCATGCCGGCGTCGCGCATCTGCGCCAACTTGTAGCGCAAGGTGCGCGGGCTGATGCCCAGGCGCTCGGCGGCCTCTTTGCGGCGGCCGCGCTCGGCGCGCAGGGTATCGATGATCATCTGGAATTCGCGGCGACGCAGGTCATCGCCCAAAGCGCTGGCGGTTTCCACCTCGGCGACCAACGGTGCGGGGGCCAGTGTCGGCAGCGGCGCCGCGCCACTGCCCATGGCCAGACAGAAATCCTGGGGCTGAATCAAACCGCCCTGCTGCAAGATCAGGGCACGTTGGATCGCGTTGTCCAGTTCCCGCACATTGCCCGGCCATGGATAGGCGATCAGGCACGCCTGCGCCTCGGCCGAAAGCCGCGCCTGGGCGTGCTTCATTTTTTTGACGTGGTTGTTCAGCAGGCGCTCGGCCAAGGGCACGATATCCGCCGGACGCTCGCGCAAAGGGCGCCAGGCCAGCGGAAACACCGACAGGCGATAGAACAAGTCTTCACGGAAGCGCCCCGCCGCCACTTCGCCGGCGAGATCGCGGTTGGTGGTGGCCACTACTCGGATATCCAACTGGATCGGTTTGCGCGCGCCGACGCGCTCCACTTCGCGCTCCTGCAACACACGCAGCAACTTGGCTTGCAGGCCCAAAGGCATCTCGGAAATCTCGTCGAGCAGGATCGTGCCGCCGTCGGCCTGCTCGAACTTGCCGGCTTGCGCCGCAATAGCACCGGTGAACGAGCCCTTTTCATGACCGAACAGCGTGGCTTCCAGCATGTTGTCGGGGATCGCCGCGCAGTTGATGGCGATGAACGGCTGCTTGGCGCGGGTCGACTGCTGGTGAATGTAACGCGCCAGCACTTCCTTACCCGTACCGGACTCACCGGAAATCAGCACCGTGGAATCGCTGCGCGCCACGCGGGCCGCCAATTCCAGCAACTGGGCGCTGGCTGGCTCGATGGCAATCGGCCCCTCGCCTTCGTGCGCCGAGATCACGCCCAGAGCGTGGCGCGCTACCAACTCGATCAAGGCCTTGGGCTCAAAGGGCTTGACCAGGTAATCCGCCGCGCCCTGGCGCATCGCATCCACCGCGCGCTCCACGGCACCGTGGGCAGTCATCAACAACACCGGCAGTTGCGGCTGGCGGGCGCGCAACAGGGCCAGCAATTGGTGACCGTCCATGCCGGGCATATTGACGTCGCTGACCACCAGGCTGAACGCCTCCTGTGCCACCGCGTCCAAGGCCTCTTCGGCAGACCCGACCGCCCGGTAGTCATGGCCCGCCAACAGCAGCGTGTCAGCCAATGCTTCACGCAGGGCGCGATCGTCTTCCACCAGTAAAACCTTGATAGCCATGACTCTTTACTCCGCGCTTGCCGCGCCTGAAAACAGCGGCAAGCTCATCAATGCACAGGTGCCGCGCCCCAACCGGGAACGCAGTTGCAATTCTCCCTGATGGGCGCGCGCCACGGCCTTGACCACGGTCAGGCCCAGGCCGGTTCCGTTGGTCTTGGTGGTAAAAAAGGGCTCGCCCAGACGCCGCAGCACCTGCGGGTCGATGCCACTGCCGTTGTCGCTGACGCACAGGCGCAGCGAATCTTGACGGCGATATAGGTGCACCTTGAGCCGCGCACCGGGGCCGCTGGCCTGGGTGGCGTTTTCGATCAGGTTGAGCAGCGATCCCACCAGGGTGTCGCGATTGCACAGCAACTCGCCTTGGTGGCTGTCGCACTGCCAGCGCACCTGCGCGTCTTGAATGTGAGTGGCGGCCGCCGCCTGCAGGGTCTGCATCAACTCGGCCGGAGTGATGCGGTCGGTCAACGGCAGTTCGCCGCGAGCGAACACCAGCATGTCGCGTACCTGATGCTCCAATTCGTGCAGACGCTCTTTTAGGCGCCCGGCAAAACGCTGATGGGTCGCGGCCGGCAACTGCTCGTCAGTCAAATGACTGGCGTAGATCAACGCCGCCGACAAGGGCGTACGGATTTGATGCGCCAGAGAAGCGACCATGCGCCCCAGGGACGACAAGCGCTCATGGCGCGCCAACTGGTCTTGCAAGTGGCGGGTTTCAGTCAGGTCGTTGAGCAGCACCAACTGGCCGGGCTCGGCGTCCAGGGAACGGGTGGAAATCGACAGGCGACGCCCATCCTTGAGGGAAATTTCATGACCATCATCTTCACGCGGGGCGAAGCAGCGGGTGATGACGTGGCGCCACAGCTCGCCTTCCAGCGGCAGTCCCAGCAGGTCGCAGGCGGCCGGGTTGGCTTCGCGCACGCGGCCCTGGTCGTCAATCACGATCACGCCGCCGGGCAACAGGTCGAGCAGGTTTTGCAAGCGGTTGGCCAGGCGTTCTTTCTCGGCCAGCTCCTGCATACGCTGAGCACTGACCACCGCCAGCTCGCCTTTAAGCTCCGAGACCCGGGCTTCCAGCAGACTGTAGGAGTCGCTCAGTTGGCTCGACATCTGGTTGAACTGCGAGAACGCATGTTCAAGGCCCTGTCGGGCGAGCGGCTCTGCGGAGGGAACAAGCCCCTGGATGGCAGGGGCTGAGGCTAATTGGGCGGCGTGGGGCATGATGCTCTCTCGCTTGGCTGACCGTCAGTTAAACGGAACGTTGCGAGGGGTGTAGCAATACCCGTGCCTAAAAAAATAGGCTTAGTTTTCAGTCAGTTGAAAAACAGGCGTCAATCATCCGCCTGTTCGTCACCTTCGCGGCGGCTCATACCGTACTTGCGCATCTTCTCCACCAGGGTGGTACGACGAATGCGCAGGCGCTCGGCGGCACGGGCGACAATGCCACCGGCATCGTCCAGGGCTTGTTGGATCAGGCCCTGCTCCAGATTGCCGAGGTAGTCCTTCAGGTCCAGGCCCTCCGGCGGCAGCATGGCGGTGGAACCAAAATCCGGGGTGTGGCCGTTGATGGCGACCCGTTCTTCCATGTCACTGCGCAGACTGTCGACCAATTGCTCATCTTCGTCATCGACATAGCGGAATTTCTTCGGCAGCTCGACCACGCCAATCACACCGTAGGGGTGCATGATCGCCATGCGCTCCACCAGGTTGGCCAGCTCACGCACGTTGCCCGGCCAGCCGTGGCGGCACAGGGACATGATTGCGGCGGAGTTGAAGCGAATCGAGCCACGCTTTTCGTGCTCCATGCGCGAGATCAGTTCGTTCATCAGCAGCGGGATGTCTTCCACGCGCTCACGCAGCGGGGCCATCTCGATGGGGAATACGTTGAGCCGATAGTAGAGGTCTTCGCGGAAGCTGCCGATCTCGATCATGCTTTCGAGGTTCTTGTGGGTCGCGGCGATGATGCGCACGTCCACGCTCTGGGTCTTGTTGCTGCCCACGCGCTCGAATGTGCGCTCCTGCAACACACGCAGCAGCTTAACCTGCATCGGCAGCGGCATGTCGCCGATTTCGTCGAGGAACAGAGTGCCGCCGTTGGCCAGCTCGAAACGCCCGGCACGGCTGGTGATGGCGCCGGTAAAGGCGCCCTTCTCGTGACCGAACAGCTCGCTTTCCAGCAGCTCTGCCGGAATCGCCCCGCAGTTGACCGGTACAAAGGGCCCGTCGCGGCGCTTGGAATGGTAATGCAGGTTGCGCGCGACCACTTCCTTGCCGGTGCCCGACTCGCCGAGGATCAGCACGCTGGCGTCAGTGTCGGCCACTTGCTGCATCATCTGGCGCACATGCTGGATGGCGCGGCTGGTGCCGACCAGGCTACGGAACAGGTTGGGTTCGCGATGACGACCGCGCTCGCGAGCCTGGTCGTACATCTCGCGATAGACCTGGGCACGGTGCAGGGAATCGAGCAATTTGCTGTAGCTGGGCGGCATTTCCAGGGTGGAAAGGACACGCCGGCGCTGGTCTTCGGGCAGGTCGAGCGAAGAATTTTCGCCCATTAGCAACACGGGAAGGAACTCATCCCAGGTAGACAGTGTCTTTAACAAGCCCAAAACAGCGCCAGGAGCGTTTACCGTCCCGATCAGCACACAAATGACTTCACGGCTCGACGACAACGAGCTGACCGCCTGCTGCCAATCGTGGCTGCCGCAGGGCAAATTTTCTTCGCCGAGAAAATTCAAAATCACCGCCAAATCGCGGCGACGGACGCTATCGTCATCAATCAGCAGAATTTTGGTTTCACGCCACATGCAATAGCAACTTCCCTAGTAAAACTTCCTGCCCAAATGTAGGGGCAATCGAGACGGCTGTAGGACTTCTTACTCTATAGACGTCTGAACTCTGAAAACAGCACTAGTTAAGTCAAAAAAGCTGGCACGGTCAAATTTATGACGCGCCGGTCGGATTAACTGCGTCTGTTCAGCCGAACAGATGGTAGACCTTTGACGCATTCTTCGCTTGGTTGATCTGCGACATCTCTTCGAAAATCGCCTGGCGCTCGCCCGTCGTCACCTCAAGCAGTTGCTGGTAGACCGCCAGCAGGCTCTCAAGCTTTTCACGCAGCGCATTTTCATCCACAGGGACTTCGCTGAGCACCTCATCAATCACCGCACGACAACCCAGATCCAACTCGCCAACAGCCTCCCAGTTGCGTTCCGCCAGCGCGCCGATCAGGGCTTCGCGGGTTTCATCAATGCGTTGCAGTGCGTGGCTCATGATGTGTTCCTCAAGGCCTGTGGCCTTATTGTGCGACGCCCTGTGGCGCCCCGATGGCATCCCAGCCTTCTTTCACGGTAATCAGCAATTGCGCGACCTCGTCGAGCATGTCGGCGTCGTTGTGCAGATTGGCTTCCATCAGACGGTTGCTCATGTACACATACAGGCCTTCCAGGCGCTGGACGTATTCCTTGTTGTCGCTTTTTTCCGCATTCAGGCCATCACGAAGGCCGATAATGATGTCCGTGGCCTTGCCCAGCATCAGGCCCTTCTGAGCAATGTCACCGCGCGCCAGGGCCCCTTTGGCTTGCGCAATACGGTCAAGGCCGCCTTCGAGCAGCATCTGCACCAGGCGGTGCGGGCTGGCTTCGGAGATCTGGGCGTGGGAATTGACCTTCTGGTATTGGCGAAGGGCTCTCATGGGATTCATGTTTCTACCTCGTGACAAGCAACAGCGAGAAGGATTTCATTAACCAATATATCGACTGGATTGCGCAAAACTTTAACCCGTCGGCCGCTTGAAAAACAAAGCCCAGGTCAATGAACCTGGGCTTTTTTTCGACCGTTCGATCAGCTATCGCTTTTGGAATTACTGATCGCACTGAGCGTGCCGAGAATGCTGTTGCTCTGCTGCCGCAACTGCGCTACCAGGGTGTCCATGGCGGTGTACTTGCGAGTCAGGGCGTCCTGCATGGTGGTCAAACGCTCATCCAGGCTGATCTGGTCTTTGTTCAGGTCTTTAAGGCTTTCGGACAACGACGCGGTGCGCGTGGCCAGAATGCCAGTGGAGGCCTTGGCATAGGGCTCGGTCGCCGTCTTAAGACGCGCCAACAGACCTGTCTTGCCACTGAAGATGCTGTTGATATCCGCCGGATTGCTCAGCACGGCTTTGTCCCACTGCTTGGCGTCGATACTCAGCGCTCCCGTGTCTTGGTCGCTAGTCACACCGAACTGCGCCAGAGACTTCAAGGTGCCGTTGCCGGACAACATATTGAACTCGTTGCGGATCGCCGATTGCAGGGTGCGCATGGTCGAGTCGCCGGTCAGCGTTGCCGCGACCGAGTTACCGGCGGCGTCCTTGGTCACTTTGGTCTCGGCGTTCATCGCCTTGAGCAGAGCATTGTAGGTGTCGACAAACCCCTTGACCCCGGACTTCAGTGCGGTAGTGCTAGTGCTTACCGAGATGGTCAGGGCGGTACGAACCGGATCAGTAGTATTCGGATCGTTAGCAACGAGCGTAGGCGACACGGCCAGCAATTTGATACTGACACCACTCACCGCATCACTGATGCTGTTGGACTTCGATTCCGCCGCAATGCCATCGATGGTGTACTTGGCATTCTGCGGCACATCGACCACCTTGTAGCCAGTGTCGATCCCGGAGTTACCCGACATGGTCAAATCAGACCCTACCCCGCCATTGGTGGACGTCAGGATCAGACGCGAACCGTTGGAGTCGGTGAGAATGTTGGCACTCAGACCGGCAGTGCCGAACTGCGAGTTGATCGAGTCGCGTACCTGTTGCAAGGTGGCCCCGGCCGGAACACTCAGGTCGAAGTTCTTACCCGACTGAGTGATGGTCAGCGTCGTCGCTTTGCCCGTGCTGTTGACGACCGTGGATTGGCCACCAGCAAAACTGATGGTCGACAGCTTCGAGGGCTTGGCAAGCTGGTTGACGACCAGCGAGAAACTACCGTTGGCCGCGCCCTGGTTAGCCGTCATGGTGGCGACTTTTTCATCCGAGGACGTACCGGTCAAGCCACTGAAGCTATTGTCGGTGACCATGCTGTCCAACGCGCCACGGAACGCATCCAGGGCCGCCTGGATTTTGCCGATCGACGACAGCTGGGTCGTGGCCTTTTGCGATTGTGCGTTGATCTGCGCCTGTTTCGGCGCGCGCTCGGCATCCACCAGGGATTTCACAATTGCCTGGGTGTCGAAACCAGACCCCACGCCAGTAATCGTTGTACCCGCCATCATCTTTCTCCTAGTCCGGTGGCTGCCGTTATCTTGACGAATTACGCATCAGACAGTAGCAGCAACAAGTTTCATGCCAGATCAAGCCTTGTCGTCAAACAGCACATGACTGGCGCTGGACAAGCTTTGCGCCAATTTCAAGGCCGTTTCCGATGGGATCTGGCGGATCACTTCACCGGTGTCGGTGGCAATGACCTTGACCACGACCCTGTGAGTGGAATCATCAATGGAAAAATCCAGATTGCGCTGGGCCGCTTGTACGAATTCTTTAATATCGGTGACCGCTTTTTCCAGATCGCCAGGTTTGGCTTTATCCGGGGTTGGCGCAACCGCTTCAACTTTGCTCTTGTCTTTATCCACAACCACAGGGGCCACCGCGCCTTGCGGGGCCAGCGACGGATAAGACAAGTTCAAATTCACATTCATGTCCATGCCCAATCTCCTCTGATTGGAAAAGACGAAAGGGCACGTAAACGCGCCCTTCCGTCAGCTACCAAGCGCTTGTATTACTGAAGCAGCTTCAGTACAGCGGATGGCAGTTGGTTGGCCTGAGACAGGATCGCGGTGGAAGCCGACTGCAGGGTTTGCTGCTTGGTCAGTTCAGCGGCCTCGGAAGCGAAGTCGACGTCCTGAACAGTACTACGGGCAGCAGTGGTGTTTTTCTGGATGTTGGTCAGGTTGTCCACAGTGCTGGTCAGACGGTTCTGAACAGCACCCAGACCCGAACGGGCGCTGGAGATGGAAGCGATAGCCTGGTCGATCACAGCCACAGCGTTCTGCGCCTTGGTGGCGTCGGTCACGTCGGTCTGCGACACGGTGGTCTTGGCCGAAGCAGCCGAAGTACCGGCACCGAAGATACCAGTCACACCAGCGCCTTCCAGGGAGTAGCCCTTGGAGGAGTCCAGGTTTACAGCACCGGTAGCGATGATGCCGTCAGCCAGGGCGGTAGCAGTGCCGTAGGTACCCGAACCGTCTTTGGTGGCGACAGTGATGCTGCCGGCATTGGTCGAAGCGCTGAAGGCCAGGTTTTCACCGGTATCGGATTTAACCGACAGAGTGCCTTTGGACTCATCGTAGTTAACGCTGATACCCAGTTTGGCGGAGTTGGACTTCAGCGCCTCAGCCAGGCTGGCGGTATCGGTCACACCGACGAAGCTGGTGGCTTGGCCGCCAACAGTCATGGTGAACGAAGCCGGAGCGGTAGCAGCAGCAGCGCCGACCACGAACTGAGCTTCTGTGCTGGCGGTAGCGCCCAGGCCACCGATGGCGCCGTTCAGTTGGGCAGCGATGGTTTTGGCCGAAGCAGCAGCCGCTACGGTGACGCTGTTAGTCTGACCGTTACCGGTTACAGCGATTGCGCCGCCGACAACACCGGCACCAGGGGTGATGCCAATGCTCTTGACTTGCTGCGAACCAATGTTGTTGGCCGCAACGTTTTCCAGGCTGACGTTGATGGTTTCGTTAGCGTTGGCGCCAACCTGGATGGCTTTGGTACCGTACGAACCGTCCAGCAGTTTCTGGCCACCGAAAGTGGTGGTTTGCGAGATACGGGTCAGTTCCGAAGTCAGAGCCTGGTATTCGTCGTTGTTCGACTTACGGTCGTCGTTGCTCAGGGAGCCGGTAGCCGAGGACAGAGCCAGGGTACGCATTTTTTGCAGAATGTCGGTCGAAGCCTGCATTGCGCCTTCAGCGGTCTGCGCGATGGAGATACCATCGTTGGCGTTCTTTACTGCTTGACCCAGGCCGTTGATCTGGCTGGTCATACGGGTAGCAATACCCAGGCCGGCAGCGTCGTCTTTAGCGCTGTTGATACGCAGGCCGGAAGACAGGCGCTGCATGGAAGTGGCCAGGGCGGTGCCAGCTTTGTTCAGGTTGCCCTGAGTGGAGACCGAAGCAATGTTGGTGTTTACTGTTAAAGCCATGACGAAATCCTCGTTGGATGGATACTGCGGCTTCCGGCCCTGGCAACTGCCGGGTGTGGCCTAGAGAACCTACGTAATAGTTATCGTCGTGGTAGCCGGTTGCTTGAGGGTTTTTTTGATTTTTTTTACTGGCGCCGTGCCACCCCTTGTAATTCAAGGGTTTAGGCATACGCCAAGCCGCGATTTCAGCGGTTTTTTTGGCGCCAAATAAAAAACGCCGATGATCTTTCGATCATCGGCGTTTGCTTTTGCGGTGTACGCAGTCTACCGACGCGTCACGGACGATGCAGAATCGCCGAGCCCCACGACAGGCCCACACCGAATCCACTGATCGCCACGCGTTTCCAGGTGGCGTCCATCACATGCTTTTCCAGCAGCAATGGAATGCTCGACGACACGGTGTTGCCGGTCTCGACCATGTCCTTGATGAACTTGTCCACCGGCGCCTCTTCGAAGCGACGGGCCACGGCGTCGACAATCGCCGCACTGCCCTGGTGAATGCAGAACGCATCGATGTCATCGGCCTTGAGGTCCGACTCATTGAGCAGCTCGTGCAAATGCGCCGGCACTTTGAGCAAGGCAAAATTGAACACCTGGCGACCGTTCATAAAGAACACGCCATCGCTGACCTTCAGGTGCGGTGCGCCGGAACCGTCGGTGCCGAACTTGGACTTGCCCAGCAGCCACGAGGCATCTTCGCCCATCCAGGTCGCGGTGGCGGCGTCGCCGAACAGCATGGTGGTGTTGCGATCTTCCGGGTCGACGATCTTGGAGTACGGGTCGGCGGTGATCAACAGGCCATTTTTCAGGCCGGCGGCTTCCATAAAGCCCTTCATCGCGTAGATGCCGTAGACGTAACCGGAGCAGCCCAGGGAAATATCAAACGCGGCGACATGGGTCGGCAGCCCCAGTTTGTCCTGGACGATGGCGGCTGTATGGGGCAAGCCCTCTTCGTCACCGTTCTGGGTCACGACGATCAGCGCGTCAATCGATTCGCGCTTGAGATCCGGGTTGTTGGCAAACAAGGCGTTGACCGCTTCGACACACAGATCGGAGGTTTCCTGCGCAGCTTCCTTGCGCGGCAGGAACGCCGAACCGATCTTGCCAATGATGAACTCTTCATCCTTGGCGAATTTGGCACCCTGGGCGTAGTTATCGATACCGTCCGCCGGCACGTAACTGGCGATGCTTTTTATGCCAATCATTGTGGCTTCCCAATACTAAATAGCTGGAGAACACCCCACGGCCGACGCCTGGAGTGCTGACAATAAAGGGGGTAACCCCATAAAAATCTCGCTGAAAGCCGCCCCGCAAGGACCCTGTGACGACTTATCCTTTTCACACGATACAGTGAAGATGCGCTTTATGACTCACAGGTCACTCAATTTTCTGCGGTTTATGCAAAACCTTTAAACAATTGAGCCCCCTGAAACGACAGCGGCCCCGCCTGTTTCCAGGCGGGGCCGCTGTGCTGACGCGGTGAAATCACATCTTGTTGAACAAGCTCAACTGCGAAATCTTCACAAAGGCCAGCTGCGAGGCTTGCAGCATGGTTTGTTGCAGCGACAGGTTGATTGCCGCCTCGCCCATGTCGATATTGGCCAAGTCGCTCATGGTGCTGGTGTTGGCGATGCCGATGCTGGCATTTTCATCGGACTGGATCGTCAGGGCCTGGCCGCGCGCACCGATGGAGCCGCGCACATTGACGATCTGGGACGTCGAGTTGGCCAGGTTGGCGATCGACGTATCCAGTACATCCTTCAATTTGACGGTCGCTGCCGGGTTGCCGTCGGCCGGCAACTCCAGGGCTCGACGCAACTGACCCAAGGTATCCAGCGCATTCTGGGTCTTCTGGGTGTTGGCCCCGACGGAGAACTGATCACCCGGCTGCGGTGGCCCGGCACTCACATCGAATGTCACGCCAGCCGCTGTCACCGTGGTACCGCCACCGGTATCACCGGTGGCAATGGCCTTGCTGTCGGTGGTGTACGGCTGGGCATAGACCTCATAGGCCGTGGCACTGGTGAACTTGATGATCGCGCCGCTGTTGGTCGGGAAGGTGCTGGCATAGTCCGCCTGGCTTGACACCTGAGCCCCCGTCAACTGCGCGCTTGAGGCGTTGCTCGGGGTACGCGAGACGCTGAACGTATCGGGCTTGGATTCCAGGCTGAAAGTACGGTCCTTGACCAGCGCATCGGACGGCGCGCCAGGCGCGACATCGTCGCCCAGCTTCAGGGTGATGTCGAACTTCACACCACGTAGCGCAATGCTGGAGCTGCCTTCCTTGGTGGCATCGAACGTGCCGTTGCCAGGGATCTCGGAGGTGATGTCGGTACCGTTCTTGTCCTCCACCTTATATTGCGTACTGCTGGTGAAGGTGAGCTTGTACGGCTGGCCGTCGGCAAATTTACCCGAATAGTCAGCGCTGGACGTGACCAGGCCGGCGGACAACGCCACCTTGTTGTCGTTGACGGTCGGCGGCACTGTCTGCGGAACCGGCGCCAGCCACGGGGCCTGGGTGCGGCCCGAGTTGGCAGCACCTTCCAGTACGGTCTTGCCGGTATCGCCGGCATTGATTGTCAGCGTGTTGGAAACCTGCAGGCTCAGCGGCGTTTCATCACCCTGGTAGCTGTAGGTGCCATCGTTATTACGCGCATAAGGCGGGGTTTGGGTCTTGGAGCCCGAAAACAGATAGTTGCCCGAAGAGTCCTTGCTGTTGAGCAAACCCAGCACCTGATCCTCGATCGCGCCGACTTCGCTGGCGATCGAGCGCCGATCCGCATCGCTGATCGAACCACCGGCACGCAGCGCCAACTCGGTGGCGCGCTGCATGGCATCGCTGATTGCGGTCAGCACGCTCTCTTCGTTGGTCAGCTTGTCCTTCAGGCTGGTGATGTTGCCGTTGTACTGGGTCAGCATGTCTTTCTGCTGCTGAAGCATCAATAAACGTGCCGCCGCCACCGGATCATCCGCGGCGGTTTGCACGCGCACGCCGCTGCTGGCCTGGTCTTGAGCTTTCACCACGCCCGAATAGTTGTTCGAGTACTTGGTGGAACTGGTCTCGAAATATTGCTGCGTAGAAATGCGCATCGTCCCTGGCTCCCTTAAAGACTGTTAATCAGCGTGCTGAAGGTTTCTTGCGCAGCTTTGATGATCTGCGACGAGGCGGTGTAGTACTGCTGGAACTTGATCATGTCACCCGCTTCTTCATCCAGGTTTACCTGGGACACCGAGTTACGCGCGTTCTTATTGGCGCTCAACAGCGCGCCAGTGGCAGTGGTATCGGTGCCGGCCGCGGCGGCCTTGGCACCGACGGTCGATACCAGTTTGCTGTTGGCGCCCACCAGGCTGGTGCCGCCCGTGCCATCGGCCGCCGTGCCAATGGTCGCCTTGGTTTGCAGATTCAATAGCTGCAAAGCATTGCGGTTGTCGGACTTTCCGCCGGCATTGAACGAGAAAGAGGTGCTGTCACCATCAGCTGGCACACCACCCACCGTGGTGTCGAAGCTGAAACTGGTGGCCGGCACCACCAAGGCACCGCTGGCATCGCGCATCGGCACGTTAATGGTGACCTTGTTGCCCTGCCCCGGGACGATGGTGCCGGTGCCGATCGGGTTGCCCTGGGAATCATTGAGCGTATACGGCTGGGTGCCATCTGCCGCGGGCTTGCCGAACACCATCTTCACTGGCATCGAGTTTTCAATCCCGACGCGCAACTGAGCGGTGGCGGCGCCGCCCTGAATATCCAAAGGTACGGTAAGCGCCGGCGGCGTGAAGTTGCCGGTGCCCTGGTTGGTCTTGCTGGCTTCACCCAACAGCGGCGCTGCAAAGGCGAGCTTGGTGGGGTCGGTGAGGACCGTACCGATTTCCTTGGCACCGTTGGCAGTGGGGCTGACCTTGAAACTGTCACCGGCCTGGACCGCACCGCTTTTGACCGCCAGGGTGAACCCGTCGATGACCGGCGGCGGCGTGGCGCTGAGGTCGTAAACCCCCATGGCCTTGCCGTCGGAACGCAACACGGTCGCCTTGGTGAGATCGGTGCTGTCGTTGAAAGAAACCTTGTAATCGTAATTGGTCAGCTTGCTGGTGTCTTTGATCGTTACGCCCAAGGCACCATCCCCGAGGTTGCCTTGTGCAGCCTGGCTGCGCAGGGCAACGGCCGAGGCACTGTTGATGTCCGTGAACAACGAAGAACCGAACTCGCCGTTGAGGTCCAGGCCCTGACCCAATTGGCTGTTGACCACATCAGCCGTCGCCACGGCAATGCGCCCCAGGTCATTGATCGCCGGAATCAGCGCGTCGCTGCGATAACGCAACAGGCCACCGATGCTGCCGCCGCTGATCACATTCCCCAGGTCGAGCTTGGTGCCGCCGGGGGCATTCAGCTCAATGGTGTACTGGCTGGTGTCGCCCTTGCTCGGCACGGCGGAAATGGTGCTGAACTGATCGCCCAGCACCAAGGACTGGCCGCTGCCGGTGCTGACACTGAACACGCCATTCTTTTCCACCGCGGTCACGCCGATCAACTCATTGAGCGAACGCACAGCCTCGGCGCGCGAATCAAGCAGGTTGGCCGGAGTGGTATTGGTCGAACCCTGCACCTGATTGATCTGCTTGTTGAGCGAAGCAATCGACGCCGTCAGTTGGTTGACCTGATCGCTCATCGAGCTCAATTGGCCATTGATGGTTTCTTTCTGCTGGCTCAACTGCGAGGAAATCGCGTTGAAGCGGTTACTCAACGTCTGAGCATTGGTGACCATCACTTGGCGCGCAGTCACGTCGCTCGGGTTGCTCGCCGCCGTCTGCACCGCCGCAAAAAACGAACTGAGCACTGCGGACATGCCCGTGGTCTTGTCCGACAAGGTCTTATCGACGGCACTGACCTGATCCTGATAAGCCTTGGCGTCGGCATTCAGCGCAGTGCTGTTCTGATAAGCCGTGTCGAGGAATTCGTTGTACACCCGGCGCACATCGGCCAGGGTCGTGCCGCTGCCGATGTACACGCCGCCAAACTGGTTCACGGCATTCGCGGTTTGCGTGGTCTGCTGACGCGAATAACCCGCGGTATTGGCGTTGGCGATGTTGTTACTCAAGACCGACAACGATCCTTGAGCGGCGTTAAGCCCCGACATCCCTATATTGAGCAAACTCATGGTGGTTCAGACCTTATAAAAGAGTGGTCGCGCCCGCGGCGGCGTAGTTCTGGTAACTGTTCATCGAATGGGCGATTTGCGAGATCTTGCTGGCGTAGTTCGGGTCGGTGGCGTAACCGGCCTTTTGCAACTCGCGTACAAAGCGTTCTGGGTTATCGGCCGATTTCACCACGTCTTTATAGCGATCGTTGCTTTGCAGCAACGTCACCAAGTCGTGGAAGCTGTCCTGGTAAGAGTCGTAGGAACGGAACTGCGCCGTCTCCTTGACCATCGCCCCGTCGCGGAACTCGCTGGTGATCGCGCGAGCCTGGCCGCCCTGCCAGCTCTTGCCAGCCTTGATGCCGAACAGGTTGTGGCTGCTGCTGCCGTCTTCGGCGCGCATCACCGATTTGCCCCAACCGGTTTCCAAGGCAGCCTGGGCCACCAGGTACTTCGGATCGATGCCGATACGCTTGGCGGCCGCTTCGGCCATCGGCAGCATGGTGGCGACAAATTCGTCCTGGGAGCTGAAGGCTTTCTTGGCCGGCGCCAATGGTGGCTGGGCCACGGCGCGGCCATAGACCTGCATGCTGCCTTTGGCCGCGGCAACACTGCGTGCGCCGCTGTTGATCACGTTGTCTTGCAGGGCGCTGTTGCGCAGCGGCGCAGCCTTGGCCTCGGTGGAGACCTGGGTGCTCGGCACGATGCCGGCCAGCAGGCGATCGGTCAGCTTGCTCGGCAAGGCGATACGGCGCTGGTTCATCAGCTCCATGTCGTTGCTGTGGGTAGCGGCGGCGCCGGCTTGAGGCTCGGCGACACGGAACGCCCACAACGGACGCTGTCCATTGGAGCGCCCCAACGGGCCATCGGCCTGGGTGCCGGCGGCGATCTCGGTCGGCACATCGACTTTCTTGACCGCCTCGGCCGCCGCCGGGCCCTGCAAGGTGGCCGCCTGGGCGTCCACCGGCTTGTTCTTCTGCATCTGGCGCATCAGCACGTCGGCCAGGCCGATGCCGCCGCCCTCGCGGGACAGCGAGACCGCCAATTGCTGGTCGTACATTTCCTGGTACTGCTTGGCCGCCGGGGTGTTCATCGGGTTATCTTTGCCCAGCGCCTCGGTGGCCGAACGCATGGACTTGAGCATCTCGCTCAAAAACAGCGACTCAAACTCCTGCGCCACTTTGCGCATGTTGCCTTCGCTGTTTTTGTCAGCACCGACCTTGAGCTGGTTAAGCCGGTTCAAGTCGGAGTAAGAGCCCGAGTCCGCCGAACTGACAATGCCGCTTTTGTGCATATCCATGGCCATGGCCTCAGATCACGATCAGGTCGGCTTGCAAGGCGCCGGCCTGTTTCAATGCTTCAAGGATCGCCATCAAGTCGCCGGGCGCCGCGCCCACCTGGTTCACCGCGCGGACAATCTCGTCCAAGGTGGTGCCGGGGCCGAATTTGAACATCGGCTTGGCTTCTTGCTGAGCGTTAACCCGCGAGCGTGGCACCACTGCGGTCTGGCCGTTGGACAACGGCCCAGGCTGGCTGACGATCGGGTCTTCGGTAATGGTCACCGTCAGGCTGCCGTGGGTCACCGCCGCCGGCGAGACTTTGACGTTCTGGCCGATCACGATGGTACCGGTGCGCGAGTTGATGATGACTTTGGCCACTGCCTGGCCCGGGTCGACTTCCAGGTTTTCCAGGATCGACAGGTAATCGACGCGCTGGCTGGGGTCCAGCGGCGCGGTCACACGGATCGAACCGCCGTCGATAGCCTGGGCCACGCCTGGGCCGAGCATGTCGTTGACCTTGTCGACCACGCGCTTGGCGGTGGTGAAGTCCGAGCGGTTAAGGTTCAAGGTCAGGCTGTTGCCCTGGTTGAAACCGCTGGGCACGGTGCGTTCCACCGTGGCCCCGCCAGGGATGCGACCGGCCGACGGCACGTTGACGGTGATCTTGGAACCGTCGCGACCTTCGGCGTCGAACCCGCCCACCACCAGGTTGCCCTGGGCAATGGCGTAAACGTTACCGTCGATACCCTTGAGGGGCGTCATCAGCAACGTGCCGCCACGCAGGCTCTTGGAGTTACCGATGGACGACACGGTGATGTCCACCACCTGGCCTGGCTTGGAGAACGCCGGCAAGTCGGCACTGATCGACACCGCCGCGACGTTTTTAAGCTGCACGTTGCCCGACCCCGGCGGCACTTTGATGCCGAACTGCGAGAGCATGTTGTTGAAGGTTTGCAGGGTGAACGGGGTCTGGGTGGTCTGGTCACCCGTACCGTTGAGCCCCACCACCAGGCCATAGCCGATCAACTGGTTGGAGCGCACGCCGGAAATGCTGGCGATGTCCTTCAAGCGTTCGGCCTGGACGACGGCGCTCAAGGAAAGCAACAGGGCCGCCGCCATCAGCTGTTTGAATTTCAAAGTGGCCACCTAGAAAGGGAACAGCGGGCTGAGGAAGAAACGGTCGAACCAACCCGGCTGGCTAGCATCGGCAAACGAACCCGTCCCCGAGTAAGTAATGCGTGCATCGGCGATTCGCGTCGACGAAACGGTGTTGTCGGTAGAGATATCGTCGGCGCGCACCATGCCGGCAATTCGCACCAGCTCGTCGCCAGTGTTGAGGGTCATCCACTTCTCACCGCGCACGGCGATGATGCCGTTGGGCAATACATCGGCCACGGTCACGGTGATCGAACCGGTCAGGCTGTTGCCCTGCCCCGCCGCACTTTTGCCACTGGTCGCACGGTCGCCGCTATAGCCAGCGTTGAGGCTCAAATCGCCGTCACCCAACGGGTTGTTGGTGTTAGGTACGGCACCGAACAACGAGGTCAGGCCAATGCCTGCCTTGCTGGTCTTGCCGACCTGGGAGTTGGCGTTCTTGCTGGCCTGGGTCTTCTCGTTCAGGGTGATGGTGATGATGTCACCGACCCGGAAGGCCTTGCGGTCGCTGTACAGGTTCTGTTCGAAGCCGGCCTGGTAGATCGAGCCATTGTTGGCCGCCGCCGGCAGCGGCGTGCGTGGCAACACCGGCGCGTAGTACGGGTCATTGGGTTTTGGCGTCGGGGCGACACAGCCCGCGAGTACGGCAATCCCACTCAATGCCAGAACGGAAACATAGCGATTCATGACCCTTACCTCACGGTGTTGCAGACGCTTTCAGGGCGCCCCATAGACTTGATTACAGATTCTGCGTTACGAACGAGAGCATCTGGTCGGCGGTGGAGATCACCTTGGAGTTCATCTCGTAAGCGCGCTGAGTGGTGATCATGTTGACCATCTCTTCCACGGTGCTGACATTGGAGGTTTCCAGGGTGCTTTGCAGCGTGGTGCCGAAACCGTTCAGACCAGGGGTGCCGATCTGTGGCGCGCCGCTGGAGGCGGTTTCCAGGAACAGGTTGTTGCCCATGGCCTGCAAGCCGGCCGGGTTGATGAAGTCGGCGGTCTGCAGGTTGCCGATCACTTGCGAGGCCGGGTTGCCGGCCACGGTGATGGACACGGTGCCGTCGTTGCCGACGGTGAAGGTCTTGGCATCGGCTGGCACTACAATCGCCGGTTCCAGGGCAAAACCGTTGGCGGTGACGATCTGGCCATTGGAGTCCAGGTGGAATGTACCGTCGCGGGTGTAGGACGTAGTGCCGTCCGGTTGCAGGATCTGGAAGAAGCCACGGCCGTTGATGGCCATGTCCAGCGGCTGACCGGTTTGTTGCAGGTTACCGGCGCTGAAGTTCTTCTGGGTGCCGACGATCTGCACACCGGTACCCAATTGCAGGCCCGACGGCAGTTCGCTGTCCTGGGTCGACTGAGCGCCCGGCTGCTTCTTGATCTGATAGAGCAAGTCCTGGAACTCGGCGCGGTCACGTTTGAAACCCGTGGTCGATACGTTGGCCAAGTTGTTGGAAATGGTGGTCAGGTTGGTGTCCTGGGCGGACAGACCGGTTTTGGCAACCCATAGAGCCGGAAGCATGCTGTTCTCCTTCGTGCGCCTGTTTGTTGGCGCTGCGCTGCAAAATTAGTGGTTCAGTGAAACCGCGATCAGCTCATCTGCATGACGCGTGTCATGGCCTGGTCGTCTTCCTTGGCGCTGTTCATCATTTTGATGTGCAGCTCGAACTGCTTGGAAAGCGCCAGCACCGCCGTCATTTCTTCCACGGCATTGACGTTGCTCGCCTGCAGGAACCCTGAGGTCAGCCTGACGCCTGCGTCGGCCTGAGCCGGCTGGCCATCCTTGGTGTGGATGGTGCCATCCAGGCCCTTATTCATGTTCTTCAGGTCCGGCTGAACCAGTTTGATGCGGTCCACTTCGGCCATCACCCGTGGGCCTTCGCCCATGGCACGGATGCTGATGGTGCCGTCGGCGCCCACTTCGATCTTCTGCTGCGGCGGCACCGCGATAGGGCCACCGTTGCCCATGATCGGCATACCGTTGCCGGCACGCAGCACGCCCAGGGCGTCCACGTTCATGCTGGCGCTGCGCACGTAGGCTTCGCCGCCATCCGGGGTTTGCACGGCCAGCCAGCCGTCGCCGTTGACAGCCACGTCCAGGTCGCGACCGGTTTCGATCATCGCGCCAGGCGTGAAGTCGGTGGCGGGACGCTCAGTCATGGCGAAGGCCCGCGCCGGAAAGCTGTCACCGAACACCGGCATCGAACGCGCCTGTTCCAGGTCGCGTTGGAAACCGTTGGTGGAAATGTTCGCCAGGTTGTTGGCATGGGCCTTCTGCGCCAGCGCATTCTGGCTGGCGCCGGTCATTGCCACATAAAGGTACTTGTCCACGCTCTTTCCTCTTTATGACGGACGCTTGCCGCCCACCGCTGTACTGATGAGGCTTAAGCAATTAGCGAACCAACTTTCAGAAAGTCAGGAAAGTCCAGGCGGGACGGGGGTTTGCGGGCCGCCTTCACATTTTTCAGGAAAGGAGAGAGTCGAAAAAACGGCGGACTACTGCCGCTTACGGCAAGGGCCGTCTTACGGGTGACAGAGAACCCATCCGGGAGCGGGCAAGCCCTAATGCCAGTCAGTTCAGGACTCAGTTGATCCAGCCCAGGCAATGACTATCAAAAGTGGGAGGGGGCTTGCCCCCGATAGCGATGCGTCAGTGACAGTTGGGCTGACTGCCCTACTGCCATCGGGGGCAAGTCGAATCGTCGCACCGCCCCTCCTACATTTTTGCCACCGTTGTGCCAGTTGATTATTTATCGGTCTTGAGGATTTCGTAATCGCGCAATTTATTGGCGATGGTGGTGTGCGACACGCCCAGGCGCTTGCCCAGCTGTCGACTGCTGGGATGTTCGACATACAGGCTTTCCAACACCGCTTTCTCGAAGCGCCCGACAATCGCCTCCAAACCGCCGTCCAGGGAAAAATCGCCAAGGGGCTGACGCACGCCGTAATCCGGCAGACGAATATGCTCGACCTTCACCGTGCCGCCGTCGCACAAAGACACTGCCTGGAACAGCACGTTTTCCAACTGCCGCACATTCCCCGGCCAGTGATAATGGCTGAGGCGCTCCATCGCCGCCGGTGCCAACGTGGGCAACGGGCAGCCGATCTGTCGGCTGGCCTGGTCAAGAAAATGCTCCACCAGCGGCGCCAGGCCATCCAGGCATTCGCGCAGGGGTGGGATATGTAGGGACAGCACATTGAGGCGGTGATAGAGGTCCTGGCGGAATTCGCCGCGCGCGCAGAGTTCGGACAGATCCACCTGAGTCGCGCAAATCACCCGCACATCCAGGTACACCTCTTCGTCACTGCCGACGCGGCGGAAACAACCGTCCTGCAAGAAGCGCAGCAATTTCACCTGCAGGCGCGCGCTCATTTCGCCCACACCGTCGAGAAACAACGTACCGCCCGCAGTCAGCTCCAGCAGCCCCAACTTGCCTTCCGCCCGGGCGCCTTCGAACGCGCCGGGGCCGTAGCCGAACAGCTCGGTCTCGGCCATCGACTCCGGCAGGCCGGCGCAGTTGAGGGCCATCAGCGGCGACTGCCCGCGCGGACTGGCCAAGTGGCAGGCGCGCGCCAACAGTTCTTTGCCGGTGCCGGTCTCGCCTTCTATTAATAGCGGCGCGTCCAACGGGGCCATGCGCCGTGCTTCACGCACCACGGCGGCCATCACCTTGGAGCTTTGGAAGATGCTGTCAAAGCCGCGCAGTTCCTGCTTGCGCACGTTGTAGATGCGCTCGCCGACCCGGTCCGCACGATGCAACGTCAGCACGGCGCCGGCCATGGCCTCACTGTCATCGTGTTCGGAGGATTGCAGCGGCGCGATATCCGCCAGGAACACGTCGCCCTTGACCTTGACCCGCAGGCCGTTGATCCGCGACTTGCTGGCGCGCACCAGTTCCGGCAAATCGAAATCCTCGGCGTAGCGTGACAACGGAATGCCCGGCACCTCGTCCACCCGCACCCCCAGCAACTGCGCCGCCGCACGGTTGGCGGCGACGATGGAGCCGCCCATGTCGATGGACAGCACCGGAAACTCCAGGGCGCCCAGCAAGGCATTGAGTTCCATGTGTCGCCGCTCGCTGGGCATCAGCCCTACCCGCTTGACCCCAAACACCCCGGCAATCGCCTCGAACTGCGGGCGCAACGCCTGGAATTGCATATTCACCAGGTTCGGACAAAACAGGTAGATAGCATTGCCGTGCTCACCGCCCACCTCGCCTTTGGCAACGTTGACGCCGTACTCCACCAGCAGGTTGAGAATGTCCCGCAGGATGCCGATGCGGTTCTGGCAATGCACTTTGATACGCATGAATAAGGCCCGAAAAGAGGGAAGGCGCCGCGTCTTTTTGTCGCTGGGCGCAGAAAGTCGTCAAGATTATGTGACAGCCGGACTGCTTTTCCCAGCCCAACACCAAGAGCAGGCCCCCACTCGTAACGAATACTTTACAAAAAACGGTAAATTTTCCTACGTGGCACTGCCACAGGTGGCTGGCATCCGCACGCCATCGGGTTATCAATAGGCCTATCGCAGGACATAACAAGAACGAATGCCTAGCAGGAGAGCCGTATGAAGCAGACGCACTACGTGGCCCGCGAGCCCGATGCGCAAGGGTTTATCCACTATCCGCCGGAAGAACATGCGGTATGGAACACCCTGATCACGCGCCAGTTGAAAGTGATCGAAGGTCGCGCCTGCCAGGAATACCTGGACGGCATCGACAAGTTGGGCTTGCCCCTGGACCGCATCCCGCAACTGGGCGAGATCAACCAAGTGCTGGCCGAGACCACCGGTTGGCAAGTCGCTCGCGTGCCGGCGTTGATCCCCTTCCAGACCTTCTTTGAATTACTCGCCAGCAAGCAGTTTCCGGTGGCGACGTTTATCCGCACCCGCGAAGAACTGGACTACTTGCAAGAGCCGGATATTTTCCACGAGATCTTCGGCCACTGCCCGCTGCTGACCAACCCTTGGTTCGCTGAGTTCACCCACACCTACGGCAAACTCGGGCTGGCGGCGACCAAGGAGCAACGGGTCTACTTGGCGCGGCTGTACTGGATGACCATCGAGTTCGGCCTGGTGGACACGCCGGCTGGTCGGCGCATCTACGGCGGCGGGATTCTGTCGTCGCCCAAGGAGACGGTATACAGCCTGTCCTCCGAGCCCGAGCATCAAGCCTTCGACCCGCTGGAAGCGATGCGCACGCCGTACCGCATCGACATCCTGCAACCGCTGTACTTCGTGCTGCCCGACCTCAAGCGTCTGTTCGAGGTGGCGCAGGAAGACATCATGGGCATGGTCGAGCGTGGCATGCAGCTGGGTCTGCACGCGCCGAAATTCCCGCCCAAACCAAAGGCTGCTTGAACCGTGCCTTTTAAGGCCAGGTGAGTCTGTTCCCTGGCGCCGCGTTGCTTTAGGGTGACGCCACTGACCTTCACTTATTCGAATTCAGGACATTTCCACATGACCACCTTGAACCAAGCCCACTGCGAAGCCTGCCGCGCCGATGCCCCGCAAGTCAGCGATGAAGAACTGCCGGTACTGATCAAGCAGATCCCTGACTGGAACATCGAAGTGCGCGACGGCGTCATGCAGTTGGAAAAGGTTTTTCTGTTCAAGAATTTCAAATTCGCCTTGGCCTTCACCAATGCCGTGGGTGAGATTTCCGAAGCCGAAGGCCATCACCCGGGCCTGCTCACCGAATGGGGCAAAGTCACCGTGACCTGGTGGAGCCACTCCATCAAGGGTCTGCACCGCAACGATTTCATCATGGCCGCGCGCACCGATGAAGTAGCCAAGACCGCCGAGGGCCGCAAGTAATGCATTTCGATGCCATTGGCCGCGTGCCCGGCGACCCGATCCTCGGGTTGATGGACCTGTACGCCCAGGATTCCAACCCGCACAAGTTCGACCTGGGCGTAGGCGTCTACAAGGACGACCAGGGCCTCACGCCGATTCCGCCGTCGGTGAAGCTCGCCGAACAGCGCCTGGTAGACCAGCAAACCACCAAGACTTACATCGGCGGTCATGGCGACGCCGCGTTCGGCCAACTGATCAGCGAACTGGTGCTGGGCGCCGAATGCGCGCTGTTGCACGGGCGTCGTGCTGGCGCCACCCAGACCCCGGGCGGGACCGGCGCGCTGCGCTTGAGCGCCGATTTTATCGCTGCCAACTTGCCAGGCCGTGGTATCTGGCTGAGCAACCCGACCTGGCCGATCCACGAAACCATCTTCGCCAAGGCCGGGCTGAAGGTCAGCCATTACCCCTACGTGGGCGCCGATAACCGCCTGGATGTGGAGGCGATGCTGGCGACCCTCGCCACCGTGCCGGAAGGCGATGTGGTGTTGCTGCATGCCTGCTGTCATAACCCGACCGGCTTCGATCTGTCCCACGACGATTGGCGCCAGGTGCTGCAGATCGTGCGCGAACGCCACCTGCTTCCGTTGATCGACTTCGCCTACCAGGGCTTCGGCGATGGCCTGGAACAGGACGCCTGGGCCGTGCGCCTGTTTGCCGCCGAATTGCCGGAAGTACTGATCACCAGTTCGTGCTCGAAGAACTTCGGCTTATACCGCGACCGCGTCGGCGCATTGATCGTGTGCGCGGCGGATGCCGAGAAGCTGACGGATGTGCGTAGCCAATTGGCGAATGTGGCCCGCAACCTGTGGTCGACCCCGCCGGATCACGGCGCGGCCGTGGTGGCGACCATCCTCGGCGATGCCCAGCTCAAACAGCAGTGGAGCGCAGAAGTCGAAGCCATGCGTGGGCGCATCGCGCAGTTGCGTTCCGGGCTGGTGGAGGCCCTGGCGCCCCATGGCTTATCCGAGCGATTCGCACACATTGGCGTGCAACGTGGGATGTTCTCCTACACCGGCCTGAGTGCCGAGCAGGTCAAGCAACTGCGCGAGAAGCACAGTGTGTATATGGTCAGTTCGGGGCGGGCCAATGTGGCGGGGATTGATGCGACACGCCTGGCGTTGCTGGCCGAGGCTATTGCCGACGTCTGCAACTGAACACTGCATATCTAAGTCAGTCACTGGTTGACTGATACACCGCTATCGGGGGCAAGCCCCCTCCCACATTTTGTCGCATTCCAATGTGGGAGGGGGCTTGCCCCCGATGGCGATCTGAAGTTACAGAAGGTGTGCCTGAGCCACCTCGGCCTTCAGTTGCGCTTCTTTGGCCTGGGCATCCGCCAGCCGATACAACTCGATACTGCCATCCCAGTGCTCGATCAGCGCCGTGCAAGACTCCACCCAGTCCCCGCAGTTGAGGTAATCCACCTCGCCCACCTTGCGAATCTCCGCATGGTGAATATGCCCGCACACCACCCCATGCAATTCACGCCGGGTCACTTCGTGGGCGATCGCTTCTTCAAAATCGCTGATAAAACTGACCGCCGTCTTGACCTTGTGCTTGAGGTACGCCGACAGCGACCAGTAACCATAGCCATAGCGCGCACGCCAGTGGTTCAACCAGCGGTTCAAGGTCAGGGTGAACTCGTAGGCCGAGTCGCCAAGAAACGCCAGCCAGCGGTGATAACGGGTAATCACGTCAAACTGATCGCCGTGGATCACCAGCAGGTGGCGACCGTCAGCGGTCACATGCACGGCTTCGTCGACCAACTGGATATTGCCCAGGATCAGCTTGGAATAACGGCGCAGGAATTCATCGTGGTTGCCGGTGACATAGATCACCTCGGTGCCGCGCTTGGCCATGGTCAACAGGCGGCGGATCACGTTGGTGTGCGCCTGGGGCCAGTACATGCCGCCGCGCATTTTCCAGCCGTCGATAATGTCGCCCACCAGGTAGACCTTATCGGCGTGATAGCCCTTGAGGAACTGCGAAAGATGGTCGGCCTGGCAATCCCGGGTGCCCAGGTGCACATCGGAAATCCACAGGGTACGCACCCGTTGTTTGCGGCTGGGCTTGGCGAACTCGGCACTGGTCATGGGCATCCCTCGACGGTGTTTTCGCGAGCTTGCGCCATGGCGGTTAATGGCCCATGACAAGTGTGGGTCAGTCTGATGACAGCGACCGGCGCCCACGATGCGTTGTAGACTGGCGCCTCGCCGTCCAGGAGACCGTGATGAGACCGTCCCTCACCCTTCGCCACTACCTCGAAGCGCCCATCGCCCACAGCCATGCGCATGCGCAGTTGGTGTTCGGCCTGTCCGGGCATCTGGATCTGGAGGTCGATGGCCGTGGCAGCCAAGTGCGCGAAAGCAGCGTGATGGTACTGCCCTTCTCTGCCCATCACGCCTGCGGCAGTCGCGATGGCAGCCGCTGCCTGGTGATGGACGTACCCACCGAACATTGGCTGCTGCAGTCCCTGGGCGAACATGCCGACGCGAGCCGACGCCTGCTCGACCAACCCGCGCGCCTGGCCCTGGATGCACGTCAGCACCAGTTGGTGCAGTGGCTGGCCCACAGCCCGGTGGACGACCCGCTGATCGTGCAGCAAGGTTCGGTGTTGCTGCTGGCCAGCCTCAATTCTGCGCAACCCCAGCCCGTGCCAGGTCGACGCTTGCCCTATCCGGCCTTCAATGCCCATATCGAACGGCACGTGGCGCACCCCTTGCAGGTGGCCGATCTGGCGCGCATCGCCGGGCTGTCGGTGGCGCGCCTGCACGCGCGGTTCGTCGTCGAGTGCGGACAGACGCCGATGGACTACATCCGCAGCCGACGCCTGCATAAAGCCCTGAGTCTGCTGCGCGATACCGCGCTGCCCATCGGTGAAGTCGCCGAGCGGGTCGGCTATAGCTCCCAGAGCGCGTTTGCCGCCGCTATGTCCCGTGAGTTCGGCGCGTCTCCCGGCGCGTTGCGGCGCTCGCCTTAGGGCGAGTCCTGCGCTAAAACGCGCGAGCCTCACGACAGACGCCAGCCATCCCAAGCCACTAGACTGCGAGCCTGTCACTCTCGTGGTTTGAAGGAACGCAATGACTCCCCGCACAGCCCTGGGCGCCCTGCATATCGGCGCATTGATGTTTGGCCTTACCGGCGTATTCGGCAAACTGGCGGCCGCTTCGCCGGCCATCATCGTGTTTGGTCGCGCCGTGTTTGCCGTGCTCGCCCTGGCGGTGTTCGCCCGGTTCGCCAGCCGCGCTCCGTGGAAGCACCTGGAGCGGCGCGACTGGCGTCGGCTGCTGGTCAGCGGCGTGTTGCTGGCGGCGCACTGGGTGACATTTTTTCTTGCGGTCAAGGTGGCCGGTGTGGCGGTCGCGACCCTGGGGTTCACGGCGTTCCCGGCGTTTACGGTCATTCTGGAAGGGCTGATATTCCGCGAGCGTATTCGCGCCAACGAAGTACTGCTGGTGGTACTGGTCACGGTCGGCCTGGTGCTGGTGACCCCCGACTTCAACCTGGCCAG
This sequence comes from Pseudomonas rhodesiae, assembly GCF_013285305.1. Classification (NCBI taxonomy): domain Bacteria; kingdom Pseudomonadati; phylum Pseudomonadota; class Gammaproteobacteria; order Pseudomonadales; family Pseudomonadaceae; genus Pseudomonas; species Pseudomonas rhodesiae. The sequence continues at coordinate 4,303,304 of NZ_CP054205.1, forward strand.
TGAAGCCACCGGTGGCCTGCTCTGGGGCATCCTTTCGGGCTTGCTGTTTTCCCTGTTGTCCCTGAACAACCGCGCCGGCTCCGGGCGCATTCCGGCGGTGCAGGCGGCGCTGTGCCAGAACCTGGTAGTCGCGGCGTGCCTGTTGCCGGTGGCCGCACCGGGCCTGGCGCATGTGCGAGCGCTGGACTGGTTGTGGATCGGCCTGCTCGGCGTGTTCTGCACCGGCCTGGCCCACAGCCTGTTTGTCGCCAGCCTGGCGGTGATCAAGGCGCGTACGGCGTCGGTGGTGTTTGCCATGGAGCCGGTCTACGGCATCACCGTGGCGTGGCTGCTGTTTGCCGAAACGCCGAGCCTGCGCATGCTGCTGGGGGGCGCCTTGATCATCGTCGCCATCGTGATTTCCGGCCTGATGAGCAGCGCCGGCCCGGCCAAACAACCGACCGCAACGGCCTGATCTATACTTCGGGCATCCGCAACAGTCTGTCGTCGTTCAACGGATAACGGCTCCTCGACGACAGCCAGGGCATTTTCCGCAGTTGCTGCAAGCGAGTGGTCACTCCCTTAACGCTATGCAGGATTTGATCATGGAAATGTTCATTAGCGTGTTGGTTCAGATCATCAGCGGTGCCGTGGGCGGGAATGTAGCCGGCATGACCAAACAAAGCCTGGGTACCGTACTTAACACGATGCTTGGCGGTGTCGGCGGGCTGGTACTGGGCCAGCTTCTTTCAACGCTGACCGGTACTCCAGGCGGCGAAGCGCTGGATGTGGCGGCCGTTGGCGGCAATATCCTCGGCGGCGGCGTGGGCGGTGCGGTGTTGACCTGGGTCGTCGGATTCATCAAACAGAAGTTGGACGCCAAGTAGCGCTCAGTTCACCGCCCCTTGCACGGGGCGGTGACGTCATTGGGTACGGTCGTTGTGGCCCAGATCGCGCGCCGGGGCGATCTGGTCGCGCACCCGCTGCTTGAGCACCTTGGCCTCGGGGAAACCGCCGTCGGCCTTGCGCTCCCAAATCTGCACACCGTCACAGGTGATATGGAACGTGCCACCGGTAGCCGGCACCAGTGAGACCTTACCCAGGTCGTCGGCAAACGTGCTCAGCAGTTCCTGGGCCAGCCACGCGGCACGCAGCAGCCACTGGCATTGGGTGCAATAGGTGATGACGACCTCGGGTTTAATCGACGACATAATTTGACAGGTTCCTGGCATAACGGGCGCGGAGGATCGGGTGGCTATAATAGCGGCCTTTATCGTCCAGCTCCGAGATTCAAGATGCGCCGCCTGCTGTCCTGCCTGTTTTTGTGCCTGCTCCCCCTCCTTGCCCAAGCCGTGGACGCTCCGCGCCCGAAGGTCGGCCTGGTGCTGTCTGGCGGCGCCGCCCGGGGCCTGGCCCATATCGGGGTGCTCAAGGCGTTGGAAGAGCAAGGCATCCAGATCGATGCGATCGCCGGCACCAGCATGGGCGCGGTGATTGGTGGGCTGTATGCCTCCGGCTACAAGATCGACGAGTTGGAAAAACTCGCATTGAACATCGATTGGCAACAGGCGCTCTCCGACGCACCGCCGCGCGAAGACGTGCCGTTTCGCCGCAAGCAGGATGACCGGGACTTCCTGGTCAAGCAGAAGCTCAGTTTCCGCGATGACGGCAGCCTCGGCCTGCCGCTGGGGGTGATCCAGGGCCAGAACCTGGCGCTGCTGCTGGAAAGTATGTTCGCCCACAGCAGCAACACCCGCGATTTCGACAAACTGCCGATCCCGTTCCGCGCGGTGGCCACCGATATCACCACCGGTGAAAAAGTTGTGTTCGGCAAGGGCCACTTGCCCAAGGTGATCCGCGCGAGTATGTCGATCCCAGCCGTGTTCGCCCCGGTGGAGCTGGATGGCCGGCTGCTGGTGGACGGCGGCATGACCGATAACATCCCGCTGGATGTCGCGCGGGAGATGGGCGTGGATATCGCCATCGTGGTGGACATCGGCACCCCGCTACGCTCGCGCAAGCAACTGGCCACGGTGGTGGACGTACTCAACCAGTCCATCACCCTGATGACCCGGCGCAATTCCGAAGAGCAACTCAAAGCCCTGCAACCCAGGGACGTGCTGATCCAGCCGCCGCTAGCAGCCTACGGCGTGACCGATTTCGGCCGCGCCAAGGACATGATCAACGCCGGCTACCGCGCCACCCGCGCCCTCGACGTGCGCCTGGCCCACCTGCGTCCGGCTGAGCCGATCGACCCGCAGCTGGTGGCCGCGCGCACGCCGGGCGAGCGCACCCCGGTCATCACCGCCATCACCGTGGAGAACGACTCGAAAGTCAGCGACGACGTGATCCGCTACTACATCCGCCAACCCTTGGGCGAACCGCTCAATCTGGGTCGCCTGCAAACCGACATGGGCACCTTGTATGGCCTGGACTACTTCGATCAGGTGCAATACCGCGTGATCAAGAAAGGCCAGGACAACACCCTTGTAATCAGCGCCCGCGGCAAACGCAGCGGCACCGACTACCTGCGCCTGGGGCTGAACCTGTCGGATGACATGCGCGGCGACAGCGCCTTCAACCTGGGTGCCAGCTACCGCATCAACGGTATCAACCGCCTTGGCGCGGAATGGCTTACGCGCGTGCAGATCGGCGACCGCCAAGAGCTGTACAGCGAGTTCTACCAGCCGATGGACGCTGGTTCGCGTTACTTCGTCGCGCCCTATATCAGCGCCCAGGCACAGAACGTCGAGCTGATCCTGGATAACGACCCCATCTCCGAATACCGCCTGGAACGTTACGGCTTCGGCCTGAATGTGGGGCGGCAGATCGGCAATAGCGGCGAGATTCGCTTCGGTGTCGGCGAAGCCTGGGGCCAGGCGGACGTACGCATCGGCGACCGCGACCTGCCGAGCGTGAGCTTCAGCGAAGGCTTCTATGAGCTGAAATACTCCTTCGACTCTCTGGACAACGTGTACTTCCCCCACTCCGGTGAAGACATCGGCCTGGCTTATCGCGAATTCGAACCGGGGTTAGGCTCGGATCAACGCTACCGTCAATGGGAGTTCAAACTCGACAAAGCCATGAGCCACGGCCCGGACACTCTGGTGCTGGGCGGACGTTACGGGCGCACCCTGGATGATTCGGACGTGGTGATTTCCAGCTTCCTGCTCGGCGGTGCCAGACAGCTGTCAGGCTTTCGCCAGGACGCGATCTCGGGGCAAAACATCAGCCTGATGCGCGCCGTGTACTACCGCCGACTGACGCCGCGTTCGTACTTGCCGCTGGATTTCCCGCTGTACCTGGGCGCGTCTCTGGAACGTGGGCGGGCGTGGAACAACGACAATGAATTCGACAGCGGCTATATCAACGCCGCGAGCGTTTTCCTCGGGTTCGACACACCACTGGGGCCGCTGAATTTCAGTTATGGATTCAACGATGACAACCAGAAGGCGGTGTACCTGAACCTGGGGCAGACTTTCTAGGGGTCAGCGCACCTACGGTCAATGCGGCAGGTTTTCAAGATGGGGTGAGCCTGCTCATCACAACAGGCTCAGCCATCTGCGCAGCTCAGGACTTTTCCAGATTCGCCAGAATATGCGCATGCACCCGCATGCACACACGCAGGTCCGCCTCGTTTACGCCGGCAAACAGCTCGTGACGCAACTCGGTGGCAATGGTTTCAATTTGATCGATCAGAGGACGGGCGCTGTCGCACAGCAAGATGCGCTTGGCGCGGCGGTCTTCGAGCACCGCCTGGCGTTGCACCAGGCCCTGGCCTTCAAGGCTGTCGAGCAGCCTTGCGAGGGTCGGCCCCTCTACCCCGACGCTCTGGGCCAGCTCACGCTGAGTAGGAGCTTCTTCGAAACGGGCCAGGTGCAACAGCACCAGCCAACGCGCCTGGGACAGGCCCAGCCCCGCCAAACGGCGGTCCAGCTCGGCGCGCCAACCTCGGGACATCTGCGCCAACTGCATGCCAAAACGGTGTTGATCGGTTAACGGCATAAAAAACTCATGTTTTAGACTGAAAATAAAATGTGGCTAATTATTAGTCAGCTAAGCATGAGCCTTGCCCTTAGGCAAGCGCCGCTCAGTACTGATCTGTGACATTGTCGTAATTGACACATTAAATTTCGAATTCTGACTGCAAAGCGGCCCGCACGCAGTACAGAACCCCCTCCGGCACACGCCCGGTAAACAACGGTGCGATCTCGGCGACAGCTGGCAATTCGCCTTCGCCGTCGAGGAAAGCGTCCTGGATCTCACCCAGCAAATCTTCCGGTAAATCCAGTGCTTGCTCCAACGACAACTGTTGCTTGCCGATGGATTCGGCAAGCAAGGTGTAGACGTTTTTTTCCGAGCATTGCAGTTGGCCGGCGATCTGGATCGGGGTCATGCCGGCGCGGGCCAGGCTGATCAATTCGTGGCGAATGTCGGCCACTTCCCTGGGCGCCTCGGCCTGACCACCGAGCACTTCGAGAAAGGCCTGGCCATAGCGCTCCAGCTTGCGCGCGCCCACGCCGCTGACGCGGGCCATTTCCGCCAGGGTGGCGGGTTGCTCGCGCAGCATCTCCAGCAAGGTGGAGTCCGGAAAGATAACGTACGGCGGCACACTGTGTTCCTGTGCCAGTTTGCGCCGCAGGGCACGCAAGGCTTCCCACTGCTCGCGCTCTTCCCCGCGCACCAGTTGGCTGGCCTGGCTGGTGCTGCTTTTGGCGGTGGTCTGCGGCTTGAGATCGCGGCGCAGTTCCAGGCTCACTTCACCCTTGAGCAGTGGCCGGCAACTGTCGTTAAGGCGCAGCCCGCCGTACCCTTCAAGGTCGATGTCCACCAGGCCGCGAGCCACCATTTGTCGGAACAACGAGCGCCACTCGCCTTCGGCGCGGGCCTTGCCGACGCCGTAAACCGAGAGTTTTTCGTGGCCAAAGCTGCGAACTTTTTCGTTGTCCTTGCCCAGCAACACATCCACTAGATGGCCCACGCCGTAACGCTGACCGGTTCGGTAGATCGCCGACAACCCCTGGCGCGCCGGTTCGGTGGCGTCCCAGGTCTGCACGCCGTCCACGCAGTTGTCGCAATGCCCGCAGGGCTCGGGCATGTCTTCGTCGAAATAGGCCAGCAGCGTCTGACGGCGGCAACGGGTCTCTTCGCACAGCGAGAGCATGGCATCGAGCTTGTGCTGTTCCAGGCGCTTGTGGCGCTCATCGCCTTCGGAGTTCTGCAGCATTTGCTTGAGCATCACCACGTCCTGCAGGCCGTAGACCATCCACGCATCCGCCGGCAGACCATCACGGCCGGCACGTCCGGTTTCCTGGTAATAAGCTTCCAACGACTTGGGCAGGTCCATGTGGGCGACAAAGCGCACGTTGGATTTGTCGATGCCCATACCAAACGCAATGGTCGCCACCATGATCAAACCTTCCTCATTGAGGAAACGCTTCTGGTGATAGGCGCGCAGTTCGTTCGGCAGGCCGGCGTGATAAGGCAAGGCTGGGAAACCCTGTTCACACAGGAACGCGGCCACTTCGTCGACTTTCTTGCGCGACAGGCAATAGACAATGCCCGCATCGCTGCGCCGCTCGGACAGGAACGCCAGCAGCTGCTTGCGCGGCTGCTCCTTGGGCACGATGCGGTAAAAAATATTCGGCCGGTCGAAGCTCGACAGGAAGCGCTCGGCGTTCTGCAAATGCAGGCGTTCGACGATTTCTTCGCGGGTACGTTTGTCGGCCGTGGCGGTCAGCGCAATGCGCGGCACGTCGGGAAACAGTTCCGCCAGTTGGCCCAGTTGCAGATATTCGCGCCGGAAATCGTGGCCCCATTGCGAGACGCAGTGCGCCTCATCAATCGCGAACAGGGCAATTTCCAGTCCCTGCAGGAACGCCAGCATGCGCGGCTGCACCAGCCGCTCCGGGGCGAGGTAGAGCATTTTGACTTCACCGCGTTTGATCCGCGCGGCCAGGTCGCGTTGCTGCTCGGCGCTGAGGGTGGAGTTCAGGGAAGCAGCGGCCACGCCGAGTTCTTCAAGGGTTGCCACCTGGTCGTCCATCAAAGCGATCAACGGCGATACCACCACCGCCAACCCGTTGCGCAACAGCGCCGGCACCTGGAAGCACAACGACTTGCCGCCGCCGGTAGGCATCAGCACCAGGGCATCGCCGCCACTGGCCACGCGCTCAATGATCGCACCCTGACGGCCACGAAAACTGTCGTAGCCGAAGATGTCCTTGAGGACGCGTTGAGCCTGCTCGAGCATGTAGAACTCCAAAAAAGTGCCGAAACCCTCCGTATAGGCTGGCCGAAAAAAAACGCGGCCTCGGAAAATAATCCGTAAGCGAAGTTTTCTCGGGCGGGCTCCTGGCCGGTAGGGGCATCACAAAACGCGGCAGTATACCCGAGCGTCATCCGGCAAAGGGCGCCACTGACGAATTGCAGCCCGTCTTTAAAACCGGGCAAATGTGCATGGCGGCTGGCCTGTGGACGCAAGAACGCCTAGAATTCAGCATCGTTTATCCCCAAGGTAGTCCTTCATGTCCTTCGCTGAGCAACTAACCCGCCTGCAAGCCTTCCTCGACGCCGATGAGCTGCATGAGGAGGCGCTGGACTATGTGGCCGCCCACGGCTACCTGACCGCACTGTCCATCTGCTCCGAGGTCGTGCCCGACCGCGAATGGATCGACGCGCTGTTCGCCGAAGAACCCCACTACGCCGACGCCGCCCAGCGCGAAGAAATCGAGTCCACCCTGGTGGCCCTCAAGGCCCATATCGGTCGCCAACTGGCATCCGACGAGGAATTCGAGCTGCCGTGCGAGCTGGACTTGGGCGATGACCCGGACGACTCCGACCTGCGCGGCTGGTGCATCGGCTTTATGGAAGGCGTGTTCCTGCGTGAAGCGGCCTGGTTCGAAACCGCCGAGGAAGAGGTCAGCGAGATGCTGCTGCCGATCATGGTCGGTTCGGGCCTGTTCGAAGAAGAGGCGGAATTTTCCGACATCGCTTCCGACGCCAACCTGATGGACGACATGATCGTACAAATCCCGGAAGCCCTGACCGCCCTGTACCTGCTGTGCAACGCCCCTGATGAAAAACCGGCGATCCTCAAGCCACGTCACCACTGAGTCGCTCGCCCGTGACCCCCATGGGCAAGCGTTCGCCGCTGCTGCGCTACGCACTGCTGGCCATCGGCTGGCTGAGCGTGGCCCTGGGCGTGATCGGTATTTTCCTACCGGTATTGCCCACCACCCCCTTCCTCTTGCTCGCCGCCGCCTGCTTCGCGCGAAGCTCCCCGCGGTTCTACCAGTGGCTAGTGGAACACCCGCGCCTGGGCCCGTGGATTCGTGACTATCTGGATGGCAATGGCATCCCGCTCAAGGGCAAGGTCTACGCCATCGGCCTGATGTGGCTGAGCATCGGTATTTCCTGCTATCTGGTGCCACTACCTTGGGCACGCGGTTTTATGCTGACCAGCGCCGTGCTGGTGACTGTCTATATCCTGCGCCAGAAAACCCTGCCGCCGCGCTGAACGCCGTGTGCGACATAAGATCCCACACGACCTTGGTCGACACTGACTAACCCCGGGCATCGTGCGAGACTGTCCCACCGGGCCTGGAATGCCTGGGCGTTCTTTTGTTCGGAGTTCCCATGACGCTGTCCAGTGGGCTGATCGCCACCGTCGCCCTGGCCTATATGGCCATTATGTTTGCCATCGCTTTCTACGGCGACCGTCGCCATGCGCCACTGCCGCCGCGCATGCGTGCCTGGGTGTACAGTCTTTCGCTGGCGGTTTACTGCACCAGTTGGACCTTCTTCGGCGCTGTCGGCCAAGCTGCCGAACAGTTGTGGGCATTTATACCGATCTACCTGGGACCGGTGCTGTTGCTGGTACTGGCACCTTGGGTCCTGCAAAAGATGGTACTGATCAGCAAGCAGGAAAACATCACTTCCATCGCCGACTTTATCGCGGCGCGGTATGGCAAATCCCAATCCCTGGCGGTGGTGGTGGCGCTGATCTGCCTGGTGGGCGTGCTGCCGTATATCGCCCTGCAGCTCAAAGGCATTGTGCTGGGGGTCAACCTGTTGATCGGCGCCGGGGCCGACACCACCGGCACGCGCGCTCAGGACACCGCGCTGATCGTGTCGCTGGTACTGGCGTTGTTCACCATCGTGTTTGGTACGCGCAACCTCGATGCCACCGAACACCATCGCGGCATGGTGTTGGCCATTGCCTTTGAGTCCCTGGTCAAGCTGTTCGCTTTTCTCGCGGTGGGTGCGTTCGTGACCTACGGCCTGTACGACGGTTTCGGCGACCTGCTCGACCAAGCGATGCTCACCCCTCGCCTGGAGGAATACTGGCAAGAGACCGTTAACTGGCCATCCATGGTAGTGCAGACCGGGGTGGCCATGATGGCGATCATCTGCCTGCCCCGGCAGTTTCATGTGACCGTGGTGGAAAATATCGAGCCTCAGGACCTGCGCCTGGCCAAGTGGGTGTTTCCGGCCTATCTGGTGCTGGCCGCGCTGTTTGTGATCCCCATTGCCCTCGGCGGCAAGATGCTGCTGCCGGCATCGGTACTGCCAGACTCTTACGTGATCAGCCTGCCCATGGCCGAAGCCCATCCAGCGCTGGCGGTACTGGCGTTTATCGGTGGCGCGTCGGCGGCTACCGGCATGGTGATCGTGGCGAGCATCGCGTTATCCACCATGGTGTCCAACGACATGTTGCTGCCATGGCTGTTGCGCCGCTCCAGCGCCGAGCGGCCGTTCGAGGTGTTCCGCCACTGGATGCTGTCGGTGCGTCGGGTGAGCATCGTGATCATCCTGTTGCTGGCGTACGTCAGTTACCGCCTGCTGGGCTCCACGGCGAGCCTGGCGACCATCGGCCAGATCGCCTTCGCCGCCGTGACCCAATTGGCGCCGGCGATGCTCGGCGCGCTGTATTGGAAGCAAGCAAACCGGCGCGGAGTGTTTGCCGGTCTCGCCGCAGGCACGTTCCTGTGGTTCTACACCTTGGTCCTACCGGTTACCGCGAAAAGTCTGGGATGGTCGCTAAGCCTGTTCCCAGGGCTGACGTGGATGCATTCCCACCCGCTGGGGCTGTCCGTGACTTCGCTGACCCTGGGCACGGTGTTCTCCCTGGCGGGCAACTTCACGCTGTTCGTGTGGGTGTCGATGCTGTCGCGCACAAGGGTGTCCGAGCACTGGCAAGCCGGGCGCTTTATCGGCCAGGAAATCAGCCAACGCGCCAGCGCCCGTTCGATGCTGTCGGTGCAGATCAACGACCTGCTCAGCCTGGCCGCGCGTTTTGTGGGTGAAGAGCGCGCGCAGCAAAGCTTTATCCGTTTTGCCTATCGCCAGGGCAAAGGCTTCAACCCCAACCAGAATGCCGACAACGACTGGATCGCCCACACCGAACGCCTGCTGGCCGGCGTGCTCGGCGCTTCTTCGACGCGCGCGGTGGTAAAAGCCGCGATTGAAGGTCGGGACATGCAACTGGAGGACGTAGTACGCATCGCCGACGAAGCCTCGGAAGTGCTGCAGTTCAACCGCGCCTTGCTGCAAGGCGCCATCGAGAACATCACCCAGGGCATCAGCGTGGTGGACCAGTCTCTCAAACTGGTGGCCTGGAACCGGCGTTATCTGGAGTTGTTCAATTACCCGGAGGGGCTGATCAGCGTGGGCCGGCCGATTGCCGACATCATCCGGTACAACGCCGAGCGTGGCCTGTGCGGGCCCGGCGAAGCCGAGGTGCATGTGGCGCGGCGCCTGCACTGGATGCGCCAGGGCCGTGCGCACACGTCCGAGCGCTTGTTTCCCAATGGCCGCGTGATCGAACTGATCGGCAACCCGATGCCTGGCGGTGGCTTTGTCATGAGCTTCACTGACATCACCGCGTTCCGTGAAGCCGAACAGGCCCTGACCGAGGCCAACGAGGGCCTGGAACAACGGGTTACCGAACGCACCCATGAACTGTCGCAGCTTAACCTGGCCCTCACCGACGCCAAGAGCGTGGCCGAAACCGCCAGCCAGTCGAAAACCCGCTTTCTGGCGGCGGTCAGCCATGACTTGATGCAGCCGTTGAACGCCGCGCGCCTGTTCTCCGCCGCCCTCTCCCACCAAAGCGACGGACTCTCCGACGAGGCACGGCAATTGGTGCAGCATCTGGACAGTTCGCTGCGCTCGGCCGAAGACCTGATCAGCGATCTGCTGGACATTTCTCGCCTGGAAAACGGCAAGATCAACCCGCAACGCCAGCCGTTCGCTCTCAACGAACTGTTCGACACCCTGGGCGCCGAATTCAAGGCCCTGGCCCAGGAGCAAGGCTTGCGCTTCCGCCTGCGCGGCAGCCGTTTACGGGTGGACAGCGACATCAAGTTGCTAAGGCGCATCTTGCAGAATTTTCTCACCAATGCCTTCCGTTATGCCGACGGCCCGGTGCTGCTCGGCGTAAGGCGTCGCGGGGGCGAACTCTGCCTGGAAGTGTGGGACCGCGGCCCCGGTATCCCGCCGGATAAGCAAAAGGTGATCTTCGAAGAGTTCAAACGCCTGGACAGCCACCAGACCCGCGCGGAAAAGGGCCTGGGCCTGGGCTTGGCGATTGCCGACGGCCTATGCCGCGTGCTGGGTCACCGCCTGAGTGTGCGCTCATGGCCCGGCAAGGGCAGCGTGTTCAGCGTGAGTGTGCCGCTGGCGCGCAACCAGGCCAGCTCGCAACCCAAGCCAGCACAGGAAAACGGCTTGCCCCTCAGCGGCGCGCAGGTGCTGTGCGTGGATAACGAAGAGAGCATCCTGATCGGCATGCGCAGCCTATTAACCCGTTGGGGCTGCGAAGTGTGGACGGCCAGGGATCAAGCTGAATGCGCGGCGCTGCTGGCCGAGGGGGTACGCCCACAACTGGCGCTGGTGGATTACCACCTGGACCATGGCGAAACCGGCACGGAATTGATGGGCTGGCTGCGCACGCAGTTGGCCGAACCGATTCCCGGCGTAGTCATCAGCGCCGACGGGCGCCCGGAGAGCGTGGCCGAAGTGCATGCGGCGGGCTTGGATTATTTGGCCAAACCCGTCAAGCCGGCGGCGTTGCGGGCGCTGTTGAGTCGGCATCTGCCGTTGTAGGGCAAGTGTGTGCGGGGCGATTATTCAGGCAGATGCGCCACGCCGTCCGCATCGGTCATCGCCCGCTCCAACAGATCCGCCGGCAGGCTTTTGCTGGCACGCGCCCCGAGCAATCTGAGCTGCTCGGTGCGGCTGACCAGGTTGCCGCGTCCATCTGTCAGCTTGTTTCGCGCGGCGCTGTAAGCTTTATCCAATTGCTGTAGACGGTTGCCCACTTCATCCAGGTCTTGGATAAACAGCACGAACTTGTCGTACAGCCAGCCGGCGCGTTCGGCGATCTCACGGGCGTTCTGGCTTTGGCGCTCCTGCTTCCACAGGCTGTCGATCACCCGCAGCGTGGCCAATAACGTGGTGGGGCTGACGATGACGATATGCCGGTCGAAGGCCTCCTGAAACAGGTTCGGCTCAGCCTGCAGCGCGGCGGAAAAAGCCGCTTCGATCGGCACGAACAACAACACGAAATCCAGACTGTGCAGACCTTCCAGGCGCTTGTAGTCTTTGCTGGCCAAGCCTTTGACGTGATTGCGCAGGGACAGCACATGCTGTTTCAACGCCGCCTGGCCGATCACCTGATCTTCGGCCGCGACGAACTGCTGGTACGCGGTCAGGCTGACCTTGGAATCCACCACCACTTGCTTGTCACCGGGCAGCATGATCAGCACATCCGGTTGGAAGCGCTCGCCGTCCGGGCCTTTGAGGCTGACCTGGGTTTGGTATTCGCGGCCTTTCTCCAGGCCCGCGTGCTCCAGCACCCGCTCAAGAATCAGTTCGCCCCAGTTGCCCTGGGTTTTCTGGCCCTTCAGCGCACGGGTCAGGTTGGTGGCTTCGTCCGATAGACGTAGGTTCAGTTGCTGCAGGCGTTCGAGCTCCTTGGCCAGAGAGAAACGCTCGCGCGCTTCGTTCTGATAGCTTTCTTCCACACGTTTTTCGAAGGACTGAATGCGCTCTTTCAGCGGATCGAGCAACTGGCCCAGGCGTTCCTGGCTGGTCTCGGCGAAACGCTGCTCACGCTCATCGAAGATCTTGCCGGCCAACTCGGCGAACTGCGCACGCAACTCATCGCGCGAGCCCTGCAGATCGGCCAAGCGTTGCTGATGGCTGTCCTGTTGCTCGCGCAGTTCAGCGTTCAGCGCGGCCGCCAACGCATCGAGACGACGCAATTCGGCCTCCTTGGCGCTGCGGTCGAGGTTCCAGGCGTGGGCGGCATCGCGGGCATTGTCGCGGTCGATCTGCAACAGTTCGACTTCGCGGCGCAGCGCCGCCAGATCGGCCTGCTTGGCGGTGTTGGCCTGGCTCAGGTCGCTGATTTCATCGCGACTGGCATCCAGTTGCGCGGCGAGACCTTCCTGGGCCAACTGCGCGTTGGCCAAGCGTTCTTCGAGCACTTCCCAGCCGGCCATACGCGCGCTCAGTCGCCGCTGAAGCTGCCAGCACGCTGCCAACAGCGGCACTGCGGCGCCTGCAAGGCCCAGGGCAATACTGGTCCAGTCAAAAGCCATCGCCATGTCTGCCATCACCGAAAAAGAGCAAGGTTAACCAAGCACAGGGTCAGAGGACAGCTCAGTCTTCGACCTGGCGCAATTCGCGCTGGGCCCGCACGTCGCCGGCACGGGCCGCCTGGCGCAGCAGATCATGGCCGATGCGACGGTCGCGGGCACTGCCGCACTCGCGGCACATCAATTGACCCAGACGGCTCTGAGCAGCGACTACACCTTCCCGGGCAGGCTGCTTGAGCAAGCGCCCGGCGAAATGTTTGACATTGGCGCTGTGCCCCAGGCGTGGGCTGTCGAGCAGCCACAGCGCGACTTTCAAGGAAAAACGCTTGGGTGCGGTAACAGTTTGGAGGGTATCGGTAACAGCAGGTGATACTGAGCGAAACTTCATAAAGCACTGTGGGACAGAACGGAAGGCGCGCCACTCTACTCTTTTTTTCGCACAGGTAAAGCTGAAAAAACCGTGCACGCCCGTGCTAGAGCAAGCGCTTGGGACAATCCACAGAAGCTGTGGATAACTCAGTGGACAACCCGCCCTCAACTGGCGCAAAGCCCCATGGAACGGGGCTCGCAGTCAAACTGACGATTTTTTCACCAATAAAAAAAAGCCAGATTTTTCATTGACTTAAATTTCCATTGCAGGCAAATGGCGGCTTTTGGCAGAAGTTGACAGCTTGGTTACACATGCCGCAACTAATGTGCACAAGTACCCAGGTGCCGGTTATATCGCCGAGACTTTTTAAGCGACAAGCGTCAGAAATGTTACCGCCCTATCCCATTAAGGACTTTTCAAATCCTCCCAGGCTGTCCACACTGCCGGACCTGCAATGCAACGCTGGGTGGGTCGATGAAGGGAATGCTGTTGTTCGCTGTGTTGTTACTGGCCATCTGCGCCATCTCCCTGGGAATCAATGCTGCCTTACCTTCTCCAGACGGAGCCTTGTTTGCCATCGCCATTCTGCTGTCAGCCACGTTCACTGCGGTTAGTTTGTGCATTGAGCTGGGAGATGGACGCATCAACGACATGAGCGACCTGGTTACGGTGGTAGAAACCGGCCAATCCTTACGTCTGACCCTGGCCGCCTACGCGTTGGGCTGCTCCTTGGCGGCGGCCGCCACGGTGCTGGTCTATCGCGGCCTGCTTGGAGGCTGACTGATTTTTTTGGCGAACACACTTCCCTTACCTGTTTCAATCCGTTACTATTCGCGGCGTTAGTACCAAGCTGAAAGTCAATTCTGGTCGAACAAATCCCCTGAAAACACGGGATCGACCACCTCGATGGTTTCCAGGTATCACTTGCGACGACACCGCCTTTGAACAAGCAAAGGGTGCCGCGAAGTCTCAATACTCTGACCGAACCAACCTGCAAATTGATCAGGATCTTCACCCCGGGCCCAGAACCTTTGCCCTTGTCGTGTTGCCTGCCCTCCTAAGTACCTACCTGCCAGCCCAAGCGCGCCTTATTGAATAGCGCTTCAAACTGGCTGCTTTGTTCCAGTCGGGTTCTTCGTTTGATCAATGGTGATCAACGTCACTGGAACGTTTTAACGTTGCACGGTTCTTAACCGTGTCATTTGTAGGAACACCAATAATATGTCCACTCAAATCCATACTCAGGATGCCATTCGCACCCTTACCAACGCTTTTGCTCCAATGAACTGCCTGATCATGGCCGCTCGCAAAGGCTGCTTCAGCTTCACCCTGGTCAACGAACATGGCATCGCCCGTCATAGCGAACGCCTGTACCCCGATCAATACTCCAGCGCAGAACCGCTGCAGGCCGTGATCGAGCGTACCCGCCAGGCACTGGTTGCCTGATCGACCCGAGTCGCTGAAACACAAAAAACCCTGTTTAACCCACAGGGTTTTTTATTGCCCGAAATAAATGTTCTACCGATTTCGGTTAAGTTCAATTAGATATAAACGATATAACTAAATGAATAAGATGTTTTAAAAACAGGCCTTTACATCACGAATATGACACTACACTTCAACTCAAGCGGCATGATCCGCTTCCGGCGAGCCTGAGATCCGATCCACCGCTGCCAAGCCCCACTGTCTCAGGTCTCGCCTACCCTTTTTTATGGATTGAGACGCTTATGGGTATCGCTGCCAGCGAATTGTGTCGATATGTGATCCGGCCGACCTTGATGTACCTCGGCCGTCACGACCCGAACGCGGAGTCCCTGCTGCTGGGTATCGCTGCCAGCCAATCCGAATTGGGCTCGGCGCTGCATGATCGGCGTGGTCATGGCCTATACAGCATCACTGAACCGTGCCATCGCACCCTGTGGGACACCTACCTGGCGCTGGACCCGGACCGGGCCAGCCTGGTGCGCGGCTTGGCCAGCCAGCACGCGTTTCTCAGCGCTCCTCAGCTTGAACTCACCGTCAACCTGCGTTACGCCACTGCCATCGCTTGGCTTCTGGTGGAACAACATGCCGCCGCCCTGCCACCGCCCGGCGATGTTTTAGGCATGGCCCGCATCTGGAAAGAAATATTTCATCCTCAAGGACGACTGCGAGATTTCACCCAAGCCTGGCAAACCTGTGTTTCGCCCAAGAAACACATGGCCTGTTAACCGGGCAATTTGCAAGATTCGGCAAAAAACGCGAATTTTGGTCGGATTGTCCTACAAAACCGCTCTATCTCCAGCGTTACAGCCTGTAGCGCGTTGTGTAATTTATTGATACTTTCCGCAGCGGTGATCACCACGGAGTTCTAATAATGAAAAAAGTAATGCTCAAGACCACACTTAGCCTCGCCGTTGCCATGGCCTCCTCCCAACTGTTCGCAAGCGGTTTCGCACTCAACGAACAGAGTGTCAGCGGGATGGGTACGGGTTTCGCAGGTCGCTCGTCCACTGCCGATGATGCAAGCACTGTTTACGGCAACCCTGCCGGTATGGCTCGCCTGAATGGCCAGCAAATCACTGGCGGCGTAGCAGCCATTGATGCCTCCACCGATATCAGCGACGTCAGCGGCCGCTCTCGCGGCAGCAACAAAGGCGATATGGTGCCTTTCACTGCCGTGCCTTTCGGTTTCTACACCAATAAACTCAACGATCAGTGGGCTGTCGGTTTTGGCGTGTACGCACCGTTTGGCCTGGTGACCGACTACGAGAAAGGCTTCCAGGGCCGTAGCTTCGGCAGCAACAGCGAAGTGAAAGTCATCACTTTCCAGCCGACCGTCAGCTACGCCTTCAATGATCGCGTTTCGGTCGGTTTCGGCCCGACCATCAACCGCATCGCCGGTACCCTGGAATCGGACCTGTCGTTCAACCCAGCGGCGCCAGACACCAACATCAAGATCAAAGGTGATGACACCGCGCTGGGCTTCAACGTCGGCGTACTGGTACAAGCCACCGACACCACTCGCGTGGGCCTGACCTACCACTCCAAAGTCAGCTACAAGCTGGACGGCCACACTGAGGTGAGCGCACCCGCCGCTACTTCGGGCCTGTTGCGTAGCAACCGCTACGACGCGTCGCTGAAGATCGACACCCCTGAGTCCTACGACCTGTCGGTGACTCAGGACCTGACCGACGCCTGGAAACTTTATGCCGGTGCCACCTGGACCCGCTGGAGCCGCCTGAAAGACATCACAGTCAAGAACGAAGGCGTCGTGGGTGGCGCAACGGGCGGCGCGCTGGCTCCCGCGCTGGTCGGCACCATCAAGGAAGAACAGAACTGGCACGATACCTGGGCCTACGCCCTGGGCACGTCGTATCAGTTGACCAAGCAGGTGGTACTGCGTACCGGCTTGACGTTCGACCAGTCGCCGACCAACAACACTGACCGTTCGCCGCGTATTCCTACCGGTGATCGCACCATCTTCAGCCTGGGCCTGGGTTACGAGGTCATGCCAAACATGACGGTCGACGTGGCCTACTCCTACCTGAAGGAAGAAGACGTCAAGATTGCGCGCTCCAACCAATTGGCCAGCTACAACGCCAAGTACGAAAACAGCGCCAATGGTTTCGGCCTGGGCATGACCTATCGCTTCTGATTTCACCGAGGCGTAAAAAAGCCCCGCTCTCCTGCAAAGGAGGCGGGGCTTTTCAATGGGTGTCGATCAGGGTTTGGAGGCCAGCGCCTGCTCCACCGCCTCGATCAGATCCGGACTGTCCGGCTTGGTCAGGCTGGAAAAATCGGCAATTACGTTGCCCTGACGGTCAACCACGTACTTGTAGAAATTCCACTTCGGCGCATTGCTCTGCTGCGCCAGCACTTTGAACAAATGCACCGCGTCCGGGCCTTTGACCTTCTGCGGTTCGGTCATGGTGAAGGTCACGCCGTAGTTGACGTAGCAGACCTTGGCCGTCTCTTCGCCGGTCTTGGCTTCCTGCTTGAAATCATCGGAGGGCACGCCGATCACTTCCAAGCCCTGGTCCTTGTAGCGTTGGTACAGTGCCTCAAGACCTTTGAACTGCGGGGCGAAACCACAGAAGCTCGCGGTATTGACGATCACCAGCGGCTTGCCGACAAAGCGCTGGCACAGATCGATGGTCTCCTTGGCGCGCAACTTCGGCAATTGCCCCTCCAGCAAGGGTGGGCAGTCGGCGGCCATCGCCACACCGCCAAAGGCCGCCATCAGCACGGGTACTGCAAACCAGCGCATCTGCATGGGGAAATATCCTTTTAAGAATTCAGGGATCGAACTTAACAGATCGACATGCCCAGTTGCATCAACGCCAGACCGCCGCGCTGCCAACCCCACCAGGCCAGCGCCAGCAGCAGCGCCGTGGCTGCTGCGCCGCCGAGCCAATACCAGGTCGAACTCATGCCACCTCCATCTGCGCCTGCAAACGCGCCACCGGCCGCTCGCGCACCGGCCAATTCAGGGCCGCGGCGAGCAGGCTCAACAGAATTGCCATCTGCCAGATCAAATCGTAGTTGCCGGTTCGATCATAGACCACCCCGCCCAACCACCCACCGAGGAATGAACCGAGTTGGTGGAACAGAAACACGATGCCACCGAGCATGGACAGGTTGCGTACACCAAACAGCGTCGCAACGGTGCCGTTGGTCAGCGGCACGGTGGACAGCCACAAGAAGCCCATGGCCATGCCGAACAGGTAGGCCGACATCTCTGTGACCGGCGCCCACAGAAACAGCACGATCACAACCGCCCGCAGCAGGTACAAAGCCGTCAGCAGGCGCGGCTTGGACATGCGCCCGCCGAGCCAACCGGCGGTATAGGTGCCGAAAATATTGAACAGACCAATCAGCGCCAGCACCGTGGTGCCGACGGTCGCCGGCAGATGCTGGTCCACCAGATAGGCCGGCAGGTGCACACCGATAAATACCACTTGGAAACCGCACACAAAAAACCCAAAGGCCAGCAACCAGAACCCGGAGTGAGCGCAGGCTTCCTTGAGCGCTTCACCCAGGGTCTGCTGGCCGGCCATGACCGGCAGCGGCCGATCCTTGAGCATGCTGACCAGCGGCAGAATCAACGCCACCATCAAGCCCAGCGCCAACAATGCGGCGGACCAGCCCAGCCAACCGATCAGGCCCAAGGTGCCCGGAACCATGGCGAACTGGCCGAACGACCCGGCAGCGCTGGCGATGCCCATGGCCATGCTGCGTTTTTCCGGAGCCACGGCGCGGCCCACCACCCCCAGGATCACCGAGAATGAAGTGCCCGACAGGCCCATTCCGATCAGCAAGCCCGCGCTTAACGACAGCGACCACGCTGAATCGGACATGCCCATCAGCACCAGGCCCGCCGCGTATAAAACACCGCCGACAAACACCGCTTTGGTGGCGCCGAAGCGGTCCGCCAACGCGCCGGTGAACGGCTGCGCCAGGCCCCAGATCAGGTTCTGCAAGGCGATGGCAAAGGCGAAGGTTTCACGGCCCCAGCCGAATTCGGTACTCATCGGCGCGAGAAACAGGCCGAACCCGTGCCGCACGCCCAACGATAACGCCAGGATCAGCGCACTCCCCAAAAGAACCCAGCCACTGGTGCGCCACATCGAGGTCATTTCTTATTCTCCGTTCGCGGGTATATACCCGCTTATCATCGAACAAACCCGCGTTCAGGCGAGTTCATCCAGCAAGGCCAACAGGGTTTCACGTTTTTGCGCGCCCAATTTATCGATCAGTTTCCGCTGTGCCGCTTCCCAGGCCGGCAACGCGGCGGCCAGGCGTGCTTCACCGGTTGCGGTGAGCTGCACCAGGCGATTGCGCAAATCATCGCCTTCCACCAGTTTGACCAGCCCTTCACCCTCCAGCACCCGTAGGTTGCGGCCCAGGGTACTGCGATCCAGCCCCATCGCATCGGCCAGGCTGGAAATACTCGGTTGATCCAGGCGTTGCAGGTTGCTCAACAAAGAATACTGGGCAACGTTGATCCCGAAGCCGTCGAGGGCGCCGTCGTAATGCCTGCTGACGCCACGGGCGGCACGTCGCAGGTTGGTGCATAAACATTGGGAGGCAAGCATGGAACGTGTATATACCCGCGATTGAGCAAATGCAAGAAAGTGTTACAGCGCCAAGCCGACCAATACCACGACTTCCAGCAGCTCCAGCAGCGCACCGGCGGTGTCGCCGGTGGTGCCGCCGAGGCGATTGATCATCAATTGGCGCAGGCCTACAAAGGCGATAGCCGCCAGCAGCACCGCAACCCCGCCGCCGAACCCACCGATTAGCAGGCACGCCAGACCGCTGAGGATCAGCACCTGCTGCCCCACAGCCCTTGGTAAATGCTCCGACAATGCCTGACCCAAGCCGCCGGCACGCACATAACGCGTACTCAGGAACAACGCGAGCATCGACGCCCGGCCGATCAACGGCGCGAGGATCAATGCCGCGGTGTTGTGCTGTTCGATCAAGGCAACCAACGCACTGAATTTGAGCAGCAACACCAGGCCCAACGTCACCACGGCAATCGGCCCACTGCGCGGATCTTTCATGATAGTGAGGGTGCGTTCGCGATCACCGAAGCCACCCAGCCAGGCGTCAGCGCTGTCCGCCAGACCGTCCAGGTGCAAGCCGCCGCTGAGCAAGACCCAGGCCGTCAGCAGCAGCGCCGCGTGCAGCAGCAACGGCGCGCCCGTCAATGCGATACTCAGCCCCCACAACAGCACACCGAACACCCCACCGACCGCCGGGTAAAACAGCAACGAGCGTCCCATTTCCTGCGGCTGCGGCATGCCTGGCAGGCGAATCGGCAGGCTGCTCAGAAATTGCAAGGCGATCCAGAACGGCAACATCGTCAGCTTCCTTCCCACAACGCGCCATCGGCGGCGACACGCAGGCTGAACAACCCACCGTGGCCGACTTCGACATTCAATAAGTGCTCACGAGGCAACCCCCTCGCGCGGGCCAGCAACAGACGCATCACCCCGCCATGACTGATCAACAGGACGCGCTCACCGGCATACGCCTGATGCAGGCGTGCGACAGCACCCAGAACCCGCTCGGAAAAATCCTCAACCGGCTCGCCCTCGGGCGGCGTGAAGCGGTAGGGATCGGCCCAGAAGCGTCCCAACCCCTCGGCATCTGTTTGCATCAACGCCGCTGCGCTCTGCCCTTCCCACGCGCCGAAGTGCAATTCCTGCAAATCTTTTTCCAGACTCACCGGCACATTGAGCCGGGCCCCCAGCTCGTCGGCAAACCGCGCGCAGCGTTGCAGGGGCGAACTGATCAGCCGGTCCCACGGGCCTTGTTGCGCCACGGCGGCGCGCATCTGCGCCCAACCGTTGGCGGTAAGCGCGTCGTCCAGGCTGCCGCGCAGGCCGCCGCCCAGCTCGGTTTCACCGTGGCGCAGCAGGTCCAGGTGCAAGGTCATGCCGGGCGATCCGCCACGGCAGCTTCGGCGAAGGTCGCCATCTGCCCGTGCAGCGCACAGGCCAAGCGCAGCAACGGCACCGCCAGCGCCGCGCCGCTGCCTTCGCCCAGGCGCAGGCCCATGTCCAGCAACGGTTGCGCGTCCAGGTGTTGCAGCACATGACGGTGGCCCGGCTCGGCACCGCGATGGCCAAACAGCAGCCACGGGCGACTGGCTGGATTCAAACGCGTGGCCACCAATGCGGCGACGCTGCAGATAAACCCGTCCACCAGCACCACGATGCCGGCCTGGGCGCAGGCGAGGTAGGCGCCCACCAACGCGGCGATTTCAAAGCCGCCCAGGTTGAACAGCGTCTGCAACACATCGCCGCGCTGGGCAGCATGCCGTGCCAATGCACGCTCAATCACCGCCACCTTGTGACTGACGCCCTGGGCATTCAAGCCGGTGCCAGGACCGGTGAGGTCGCTGACTCGGCAATCGAGCAAGGCACAGGCCAGCGCGCTTGCCGCCGTGGTGTTGCCGATGCCCATTTCGCCGCCGATAAACAGCTGCGTGCCATGTTCCAATGCGCGCTGTGCGCTGTCACGTCCGGCCTGCAACGCCAACCGCCCCTGAGCGACGCTCATCGCCGGGCCGTCGACGAAATTGGCCGTACCCGCGCCGATATTCAGGTGACGCACACCCGGCAGGTCCAGGGACGGTGTCACCGTGCCCAGGTCGACCACTTCCAGACGCGCCTCCAATTGCCGGGCAAGCACGCTGATGGCGGCCCCGCCACTGACAAAGTTGTGCAGCATCTGCCCGGTCACCGCCTGGGGAAACGCCGACACCCCTTCGGCCACCACGCCGTGATCGCCGGCAAAGATCGCGATCCACAGCTGATCCACCGCAGGCTTGACTCGCCCCTGCAAGCCGGCCAATTGCACCGCCAACGCTTCCAGCTGGCCGAGGGAGCCGGCGGGTTTGGTCAATTGCTGCTGGCGTGCCAAGGCGTTTTCGTACGCCTCGGTGTCGACAGGCTTACAGGGGTTGAGCCACCAGGTGTCAGTCATAACGCAGTACCTTTCAATGTCAGGGGCAGTCCGGCGACCGTCAGCACCACGCGCTGACACCGCTCGGCCAAGGCTTGATGCAGCCAACCGGCTTCATCCACGTAGCGGCGAGTCAATTCGCCCAGCGGCACGACACCCAGACCGGTCTCGTTGCTGACAAAAATAATCTCCCCCGGCAGCGTGGCCAGGGTCTCCAGCAAGTGGTCGCGCTCCAGCGCCAGGCGCTGCGGATCTTCGAGCATCAGCAGGTTGGTCAGCCACAGGGTCAGGCAATCCACCAGCAGGCAGCGGTCGGCGGCGGCGTGTTCACGCAGCACCCGCGCCAGCTCGATCGGTTCTTCGATCAAGCCCCAGTGCCCCGGTCGACGCTGGCGATGCAAGGCCACCCGTGCGTTCATCTCGCCGTCCTGGGGTTGGCTGGTGGCGACATAAATGACCGGCAACGCCGTGTCCACCGCGAGCGTTTCCGCCAGGCGACTCTTGCCGGAGCGGGCGCCGCCGAGGATCAGTTGGTGCATGGGGCCACTCCACACAGACTGCGCAATAAATCGGTATCCAAATGCTGCTCCACCAGATCCGCCAAACGCTCGATATCGCGCTCGCGCAGGGCGTGATAGTCCACCTCCTGCACATCCGCCAGCCCCGCCCAGCGCAACAGCGCGCTACATGCGGCCGGCGTTTCGAACAGGCCGTGCAGGTAGGTGCCGAGGATCTGCCCGTCGGCACTGCGCGCGCCGTCATGGCGGCCGTCGTCCAGGCGCACGGCTGGGCTCGCCAGAGCCTGGCCGGACGTTACCCCCGCGTGAATTTCATAACCGCTGACCTCGACGTCTTCCAGCAGCAAACGGCCGCGCACATTGCGCAATTGCTTCTCTTCCTCCAGGGTCGTGCTGAAGGCCAGCAGCCCCAGGCCATCGCTGGAACCGGAAGGCCCTTCCAGACCCAGGGGGTCGTGCACCTGCTCGCCGAGCATCTGCAGGCCGCCGCAAATACCCAGCACCTTGCCGCCGTAGCGCAAGTGCCGCGCCACGGCACTGTCCCAGCCATTGGCGCGCAGGTAGGCGAGGTCGCTGCGCACGCTTTTAGAGCCCGGCAGGATAATCAGGTCGGCGGCCGGGATCGCTTGGCCCGGGCCGATAAATTGCAAGTCCACCTGGGGGTGCAGGCGCAGCGGGTCGAAATCCGTATGGTTGCTGATGCGCGGCAGCACCGGCACCACCACCTTGAGGACCTGGGCGGCTTTGTCGATCTGGCGCCGGTCGATGCCGTCTTCGGCCTCCAGGTGCAAATCCATCACATAGGGCAGAACCCCCACCACCGGCTTACCGGTGCGTGCCTCAAGCCAATCCAGGCCTGGCTGCAACAGCGCAATATCGCCGCGAAAGCGGTTGATGATGAAGCCCTTGACCCGCGCCTGCTCGCTGGGCGAGAGCAATTCCAAAGTGCCCACCAAGTGAGCGAACACACCGCCGCGATTGATATCGGCGATCAGCAGCACTGGGCAGTCCACCGCTTCGGCGAAGCCCATGTTGGCGATGTCGTTGGCGCGCAGGTTGATCTCCGCCGGGGATCCCGCCCCTTCGACCATGACCACTGGGTAGGCCGCGCTCAGTCGCGCATGGGAGGCCAGCACGGCCTGCATGGCGATGGCTTTGTAATCGTGATAGGCCACGGCGTTCATGCTGGTCACGGCGCGGCCATGGATGATCACCTGGGAGCCGGTGTCACTGTTGGGTTTGAGCAGCACCGGGTTCATGTCGGTGTGGGGCGCCAGCCGCGCGGCTTGGGCCTGCACGGCCTGGGCGCGGCCGATCTCGCCGCCTTCGGCGGTCACGGCGCTGTTGAGCGCCATGTTCTGCGGTTTGAACGGTGCAACGGCAACGCTCTGACGAATCAGCCAACGGCACAGCGCGGTTACCAGAGTACTTTTGCCGGCGTCGGAGGTGGTGCCTTGCACCATCAGCGTGCTCATGTGGCGTCCTTATAGGCGACCAGGGCTTCGTCGAGGCGCAGCCAGTCGGCCTCGGTGTCCGGCAGGCCGAAGCGCAGGCTGCTGTTGTGAACGAACAAGCGCAGCAGGATGCCGCGCTGGGCCATGAACTCATGCATGCGTTCGGCATGCGGCGTGATCAGCCATTGGAACAGCGCGCAGCCGCCTTGTGGCTGGAACCCCCGCTGTTCAAGCAACGCATACAAACGCGCGCCGGCCTCCAGGCAACGCGCACGCTGGCGTGCCTGCCCTTCGGCATCGCGCAGGCAGACTTGGCCCAACACCCGCGTCGGCCCGCTGACTGCCCATGGCCCGACCTGATCGGCGAGCAGCTTGAGCAACTTACGGTCGGCCAGGACAAAGCCCAAGCGCACTCCAGCCAGGCCGAAAAACTTGCCGAACGAACGCAATACGATCAAGCCGACGAGATGGGCCTGACCCGCCAGGCTCAAATGCGGCGTGACATCCATAAAGGCTTCGTCCACCACCAGCCAGCCGCCCCGCTGGGCCAGGCGCGCGTGCCAATCCAGCAAGCGTTGGGGGCTCAAGCTCAGGCCGGTGGGGTTGTTGGGGTTGACCACCACCAGCACGTCGAGGCCGTCGAGGAAAAAGTCCACTTCCTGCTCCTGGACCTCGCGCACCACATAACCGGCGCGGCGCCAGGCTTCGGCATGTTCGGCGTAGCACGGCGACACCACGCCGACTTTGCCGGCGCGGCGCAGGCGCGGCAGCAACTGGATCGCGGCCTGGGAGCCAGGCACCGGCAACAGGTGGGGCGCGCCGTAATACTCGCTGGCGGCCTGCTCCAGGCCGTCGTCGTTTTCCGGCAGGCGTGCCCAGGCCCGTAGCGGTATCTCTGGGATCGGCCAGGGCCAGGGCGCGAGGCCGCTGGACAGGTCCAACCAATTGGCTTCGGCGATCCCGTATTGAATGGATGCCTTACGCAGTCGCCCGCCATGTTCAAGCATAGAATTGCGCCCCCGCGCATAGGATCAGCAGCCACAACCATACGCCGCGCTGCACCAGTTGCCAGCCCCGCTCGATGGCGTCCGCATCCGCCGCCGGGCCTTCGCCCAGTGGCGGACGTTGGTGCAGTTCACCGTGATAGATCGCTGCACCGCCCAACTCGACGCCCAAGGCACCGGCACCGGACGCCATGACCGGACCGGCGTTGGGGCTGTCCCAAGTCGGGCCCTGGGTGCGCCAGCATTTGAGGGCCAGGCCGGTTTTGCCGAGTACGGCGTAGGTCAACGCCACCAGACGCGCGGGAATGTAGTTGAGTACATCGTCGATTTTTGCCGCCGCCCAGCCGAACCGTTCGAAGCGTTCGTTGCGATAGCCCCACATGGCGTCCAGGGTATTGCTGAGGCGGTACAGCACCACACCGGGCACACCGGCGATCACAAACCAGAACAGCGCGGCAAACACCGCGTCGCTGCCGTTTTCCAGGACCGACTCGGTGGCGGCGCGGGCGACTTCGGTGCGGTCCAGTTCGCTGGTCTGGCGGCTTACCAGATAACTCACGCGTTTGCGCGCCTCATCAAGGTCATCCCCGCGCAATGCCTGGGCCACCGGCAACACATGCTCGCCGAGGCTGCGCATACCGAGGGCGCAGTACAGCGCGAGGATCTCCAGCACCCAACCGATATAGGGCGCCCACGATAAAGCGGTGGCCAGCAGCGTCAGCGGCACCACCGCGATAAACCAGGCGGTGACGCCATGGCTGCGCCAGCCGCGCCCGCCGCTGTTGAAACGCTGCTCGATGCGCCCGGCGAAATTGCCGAACGCCACCAGCGGATGCCAACGCTTGGGCTCGCCCAGCAGCGCATCCAGCGCCACGGCGGCGACACACAGCAAGGCCACACTCATCGACTCACTCCCCACACATTTTCATACAGCATGTCACTCAGCGGCCGAGGTTCGGCCCAGCCTTCGAGTTGCAACATCGGTGCCGGGTAAAACTCGGCCACCGGGCCCAGGCATAACACCGCCAGCGGCTTGGCACCGACGGGCAACCCCAGCAGGTCAGCCAGGGCCTGGGGTTCGAACAACGAGACCCAACCCATGCCCAGCCCTTCGACGCGGGCCGCCAGCCACAGGTTCTGGATCGCACAGGACAGCGACGCCATGTCCATCTCCGGCAACGTACGGCGCCCGAAAATATGTCGCTCGCGATCGTCCATCAGCGCCGCCACCAGGACTTCGGCGCAGTCGTGGATGCCTTCGACCTTAAGCTTCATAAATTCGTCAGAGCGCTCGCCAAGCGCCTCGGCGGTGCGCACGCGCTCCTCTTCCACCAGTTGTTGAATTTGCCCACGCAAGACGCGGTCGCTGATGCGGATAAAGCGCCACGGCTGCATCAGGCCGACACTCGGCGCCTGATGCGCAGCCTGGAGCAGGCGCTGCAACACCTCGCAAGCGACACTGCCGCCGCTGAAGTGGCGCATATCGCGGCGTTCGGCGATGGCGCGGTAGACGGCGTCGCGGTCGGCCTGGGGGAAAGCGTTGTCGGTCATAGCCCTATCGGGGGCAAGCCCCCTCCCACAGTAGAGGGGGTTTCAGCTCGGTCCGGGGCAAACAAGGCGGCGACCGCCGTCGGATTCGATGGGAAATAGAAGTGTACGTAAGAGGCAGTCATCCGCCCCTGTCGGAAGACTGCCTCGGCACCGCGCCCACCGTTAGGGCTTTGGCCACGGGCAATCGGCTGCCACTCGGTACTGGTCAGGGAATGATGGTAGGTATGGCCGCGCAGCACGCCTTCGGGCAATTCGACGCTTTGCAGGGCCAGGGCGGCGAGTTTCTTCTGCATCACCGCATCGCCCTGCAACAGGCCCACCAGTTCGGCACGGTTGCCGTCGACATCGGTGAGCGAGTCCAGCAGGTAGAGCATGCCGCCGCACTCGGCGAGCAACGGTTTGCCGGCCGCGTGATGGGCGCGGATGGCGGCCAGCATCGTAGTGTTTTGCGCCAGGGCCTGGTGATGCAGCTCCGGATAGCCGCCGGGCAGGTAGAGGCTGTCGGCGTCGGGCAGTTCGCGGTCGTGGATCGGTGAGAAGAAGTGCAACTCGGCGCCCATAGCCCGTAGGAGGTCGAGGCTGGCGCCGTAGGTAAACGCGAAGGCTTCGTCGCGGGCCACCGCGATGCGCACACCGGCCAGCAGCGGTTCGGCTTCGACGATCGTCGGCGCGGCGAACGTGACCGGCGGCGGCACCGCCACTTCGCAACTGCTGCCCAAGGCTTGGGCGGCGGCGTCCAGGCGCAGGTCCAGGTCATTCAGCTCACTGGCCTGCACCAGGCCCAGGTGGCGGCTGGGCAGCTCGATCCCGGTTTCGCGGGACAGCGCGCCATACCAGCGCAGGCCCTCGGTGAGGCTGCCTTCGAGCAGTTGCGCATGACGCAGCGTACCGACACGGTTGGCCAGCACCCCGGCGAACGGCAGGTCCGGCTGGTAACGCGCCAGGCCCAAGGCCAGGGCACCGAAGGTTTGGGCCATGGCGGTGCCGTCGATCACGCCCAGCACCGGCACGCCGAAATGCCGCGCCAGGTCGGCGCTGGAAGGCGTGCCGTCGAACAGGCCCATTACGCCTTCGATCAGAATCAGATCGGCCTCGCCGGCGGCTTCCCACAGCAGACGGCGACTCTCCTGCTCGCCCACCATCCACATGTCCAGTTGATACACCGGCGCACCGCTGGCGCGCTCGTGGATCATCGGGTCCAGAAAGTCCGGGCCGCATTTGAACACCCGCACCTTGCGCCCCAGGTTGCGATGCAAGCGGGCCAGCGCGGCGGTGACGGTGGTTTTGCCCTGGCCGGACGCCGGTGCGGCGATCAGGACGGCCGGGCAATGACGAGGCTGATTCAAAGTTCGACGCCTTTCTGTGCCTTGATACCGGCCTGGAAAGCGTGCTTTAGCATGCCCATTTCGGTGACGGTGTCGCCCATCTCGATCATTTCGGGCTTGGCGCCACGGCCGGTGACCACCACATGCTGCATAGGTGGGCGGGCTTGCAGGTCGCTGAGCACTTGGTCCAGATCGAGGTAGCCGTGCTTGAGGGCGATATTCAGTTCGTCCAGCACCACCAGGCCGATAGTCGGGTCTTGCAGCATCGCGCGGGACACAGCCCAGGCGGCTTCGGCGGCGGCGATGTCGCGTTGGCGGTCCTGGGTTTCCCAGGTGAAGCCTTCGCCCATGACATGAAAGCGCACTTGTTCGGGGAAGCGCCGGAAGAACAGCTCTTCGCCGGTGCTGTGGCGGCCCTTGATGAACTGCACCACACCGCACTGCATCCCGTGGCCCATGGCCCGGGCCAGCATGCCGAAGGCCGAGCTGCTCTTGCCTTTGCCGTTGCCGGTCAGCACCAGCAGCAAACCGCACTCATTGGGGGAATTGGCGATGCGCTCGTCGATCACGGCTTTTTTGCGCAGCATGCGCGCCAGGTGGCGTTCGTCGCGGTCGGGGGAATCGGTCATGGCAGCTCTCCGTTGGGGCTGGACAAAAACGGCGGGCAGGGAAAAACACAATCAGACAGCCAAGCATCGCCCACCGTGATGCTGTTGAATGATCCAGGCCGGTCTCCGGGCTCATAAGTGGACCGCTCCCGGCGAACCAGGAACAGACCGACGCTGCGCCTTCCCGTATCGCTGGGATACAGTGGCCAAAGGCAGCGTCTTGACTCATTTACCGTTGCGGGGGCAGCGCCGGGATCGCGGCCACACTGTGTACAAGTGCGCTCACTCACCGGCTTCCCTGTTTCACTCCGTCGACCCGTGGGTCACAGAGCACCTGAAACAAGCCGCGAAGGTTAGTGGGTTGGGGGTGGAGCGTCAATTAAAGCCGGCCTTGTTCTTGAACCATCGCACCCGCGCCCTCCTCTATCCCTACAGGTATCAAGGAGAACACCATGCATAAAACCAGACTCGCCTTACTGATCATGCTCGCCGGCAGCCTCGCCGCCTGCGGTGAAAGCTCCACGTTGCAGATCAGCGACGGCACGGGGCCATCGCCGCGCTTACCGCAACCGAACAAGACCCTGATCCCCACCGTCAACATCGCCCCGGCCATCGGCTGGCCCGACGGCGCCAAGCCCACGGCAGCACCAGGCTTGCAGGTGAGCGCTTTTGCCGAAGGCCTGGATCACCCGCGCTGGCTGTACGTTTTACCCAATGGCGACGTGCTGGTGGCGGAAACCAACGCGCCGCCCAAGCCGGATGACGCCAAAGGCATTCGTGGTTGGGTAATGGAAAAGGTCATGGACCGCGCCGGCGCCGGCGTACCCAGCCCGAACCGCATCACCCTGTTGCGCGATGCCGACCACGACGGTGTGGCGGA
The DNA here is from genome assembly GCF_013285305.1 of Pseudomonas rhodesiae. Lineage (NCBI taxonomy): Bacteria > Pseudomonadati > Pseudomonadota > Gammaproteobacteria > Pseudomonadales > Pseudomonadaceae > Pseudomonas > Pseudomonas rhodesiae. The sequence goes on from NZ_CP054205.1 coordinate 4,332,055, forward strand.
AACCCGCACGGTGTTCCTGGAAAATCTCAACTCGCCGTTCGGCATGACACTGGTGGGCAACGACCTCTATGTCGCCGATTCGGACAAGCTGCTGCGCTTTGCCTATCAACCGGGTGCCACTGCAATCAAGACCGCAGGCGCCACGGTGGTCGAGCTGCCGGGCGGACCGCTGAACCACCACTGGACCAAAAACGTGATCGCCAGCCCGGACGGCAGCAAGCTGTACGTGAGCGTCGGCTCCAACAGCAACGTCGGTGAAAATGGCCTGGAGGCCGAACAAGGCCGCGCTGCGATCTGGGAAGTGGACCGCGCCAGCGGCCAGCACCGCATCTTCGCCTCAGGCTTGCGCAACCCCAACGGTATGGCCTGGGAACCCCAGAGCGGCAAACTGTGGACCGCAGTGAACGAACGCGACGAGATCGGCAGCGATTTGGTGCCGGATTACATCACGTCGGTCAAAGACGGCGCTTTCTATGGGTGGCCCTTCAGCTACTACGGCCAGCACGTGGATGAACGCGTCACGCCACAGAATCCGGACCTGGTGGCCAAAGCCATTGCCCCGGACTATGCAGTGGGGCCCCATACCGCTTCACTGGGCTTGACGTTTGCGCAAGGGAACAAATTGCCTACCGCCTTCAGCAACGGCGCGTTTATCGGCCAGCACGGCTCGTGGAACCGCAAGCCACACAGTGGCTACAAAGTAATCTTCGTACCGTTCGAGGGTGGCCAGCCGAAAGGGCAACCGGTGGACGTACTGACCGGATTCCTCGATCAAGATGAAAAAGCCATGGGCCGGCCGGTGGGCGTGGTGATTGATCAGCAAGGCGATTTACTGGTGGCCGATGATGTGGGGAACAAGGTGTGGCGGGTGTCGGCCGCTAAATAAACACCGCAAAAACCATGTGGGAGGGAATTGCTCCCTCCCACATTGGATTAAGGATTGCGTGCCAAATGCTCAGCCGGTAACACGCGTTTGGCGCTCAGGTAGGCATTCTGCCAATAGGCTTTGGACAAGGTGTCCAGCTTCACCGTACCGCCGGTTTGCGGTGCGTGTACAAAGCGGCCTTCACCCACGTAGATGCCGGCGTGACTGACTTGAGAGCCGCCGCCGGTGGCGAAGAACAACAGGTCGCCGGTCTGCAGGTTCTGCTCGCTCACATCTTGGGCACGCATCACGATCAGCTCACGGGTGGTGCGCGGTAACGAAATGCCGGCGGCATCGCGGAACACAAACCCGATCAGGCCACTGCAATCAAACCCAGAGTCCGGGGTGTTGCCGCCCCAGCGATAAGGCGTGCCGACCAGGCCGAGCGCACGAAACAGCACGTCTTCGGCGGCAGGCGAGAAACTTTGCGTGGAATAGTTGAACACCGGCTTGGGCTTGACCGCGACGGGCGCGGGCGGTGGGCGGCTGGCGCAGGCGCTGATAAGCGCGGCGCAGAGGATAAGAATCAGGCGGGCCGAGGTCGACATGTGCAGAACAATCCTGGTCTGGATGCGGCTTTCGCTGCCGAACGCTGAAAACCAGAACGCGCAAGCAAAGCTCGCGCGTACCGATTACAACAATGTCCAGGGATTCTAGCGCTTACACGTCAAACTTCAAGTATCACTTTAACTTTACTTGCTGGCGGTAACGGTAGTCGGAGCCATCGCCAAGGCACGCTTGGCTTCGATAAAGGTTTTGCTCCAGTAGCTGTCGCCCAGATTGTCGACTCGAACACCGCCGCTGCGACGGCTGCTGGAGTGGATAAACTGGTTATCGCCCAAGTAGATACCGGCGTGGCTGACGCGCCCACGGCCACTGGTACTGAAGAAAAGCAGATCGCCGGGCTTGAGGTTGTTGCGCGCGACCAACGGTGCATTAACGTTGATCATTTCGCGCGTCGAACGCGGCAGGTTCATGCCGGCCTCTTCACGAAACAGGTAGCCGATAAAGCCGCTGCAATCGAAACCGGCCTCGGAGGTACCGCCGAAACGGTAACGGGTACCGATCAGGGACATGCCGCGTTCAAGAATGCTGTCGGCCAGCACTGGGAGTTGATAAGGCTTGCTGCCGGAGAAATCGGCCAGCTCTTTTTCGGTAGCCACTTCTTCCTCATAAACAGTGGAAGATTGCGCCGCGACGAATTTTGCCTGGTTTTGAACCTGTGGTTTTTGCTGTTCTGCCACTTGTTGAGGGTGGGACGCGCAACCAAACAACAGGGTAACGAGTGCGAGAGGCACGAGGGGTGCGAAGCGATTTAGCATGGGCACGACCGTGGCTGATAGATTTAGAAGCCGCGACTATGCCCTCTATCACATCGATTTGCAAATTCAATCGTGCCTTTTGTGACTTCCCGATTCGACCCTGACATCTAAGCCGTAATTCCATTTATCGACAAAAATGCGTAGCTCGCCGGGCTCAAACGCAGGTTTTCTGGCGCCTGAAAAGTGTCGAAACATTGAAAATCAACGTGTTACCAGCCCAAAGTCTCTTTGAGAAAAGGGATCGTCAATTTTCTTTGCGCCTGCAAGGAAGCTTGGTCGAGCTGTTCAAGCAGATCGAACAATGCGCTCATGCTGCGAGTGCCACGGGTCAAGATGAAATGCCCCACCTCATCGGTGAGGTGCAGGCCGCGCCGGGAGGCTCGTAATTGAAGGGCGCGCAATTTGTCTTCGTCGGACAAGGGGCGCATCTGGAAGATCAACGCCAGGGTCAGGCGCGATTTAAGGTCCGCCAGCTTGACCGGCAATTCCCGCGGCGATGTGGAGGCCGCAATTAACAGGCGTCGGCCACTGTCACGCAGGCGGTTGAACAGATGGAACAGCGCTTCTTCCCAGTCAGCCTTGCCGGCGATGGCCTGCAGGTCGTCGAGGCAGACCAGCTCGTATTGCTCAAGGTGGTCGAAAATGCCGACGCCGCGATCCATCAACTCAGCCAACGGCAGGTACACCGCCGGTTCGCCCATCTGTTCGAAGCGCAGGCACGCGGCCTGCAACAGGTGGGTACGCCCCACGCCATGCTTGCCCCACAGATAGATCAGGCTTTCAGTCCACCCGGCGTCGGCTTCGCAGAGCCGCTCGACATAGCCGAGTGCAGCGGCGTTGGCGCCTGGGTAGTAATTGATGAAGGTGGCGTCGTCACGCAGACGCACACCCAAGGGCAGCTGAATCGGTTTCATGCTGACTGAACGGCTCCCATCGAACCGTTAGTGGCCTCTGTGAAAAGTTTGCGAAGTTTATACCCGTGACGTCGGGCGCACAATGCAGCAGACCTCAAGCAAAATCAAAGGTTTGCGTTAACTTGTTGGTTTTACGCGAATTGTTTGACGCCACGCCTGAATAAACAACAAACCCGGCGTTGCGCCGGGCTTGTGACACTGCGATTACAGGTCGGGGTCTTCGACCCCCGTGTAGACATCCGAATCCTTGTACAGATCATGCACATGGCGCACCAGCACCATGATCACTGCAGCCACCGGCAGGGCCAGCAGGATGCCGGTAAAACCGAACAACTCCCCGCCCGCCAGGATCGCAAAGATCACGGCCACCGGGTGCAGACCGATGCGATCCCCCACCAGCAGCGGCGTGAGCACCATGCCTTCCAGCGCCTGGCCGACCATAAACACTGCAACGATACCCAGCATCGGGTAAAGATCGCCGCCGAACTGAAACAGCCCCGCCACCAACGCCGCGCCGATCCCGATCACAAACCCCATGTACGGCACGATCGCGGCCAAGCCGGCAATCAGCCCGATCAACAGGCCCAGCTCCAAGCCGATGGCCATCAACCCGGCGGCATAGATAATGCCCAAGGCCAGCATCACCAGCAACTGGCCACGCACGAATGCGCCCAGCACTTCATGGCACTCTTCGGCCAGGGACACAATGCGCTCTTCGCGGTCACGCGGCAGCAGGCTGCGGATCTTGGCCATCATGATGTCCCAGTCGCGCAGCAGGTAAAACGCTACCACCGGGATCAGCACCAAGTTGGTCAACCAACCGATCAGCGCGAGCCCGGAAGCGGTGGCCTGGCTAAGCACCACACCGACGATATCGGTGGTCTGGCCCATGTGCTCACTGATGGCCGCCTTAACTTTGTCGAACTTCCAGAAGCCATCCGACAACCCCAGTTTGGACTGAGCCCACGGCATCGCCGTGTGCTGCAGCCAGTCAAGCATTTGCGGCGCCAGCTCATACAATCGATACAGCTGCTTGACCAGCATCGGCACCAGTACCAGGACCAGAGCCGTGACGATCAAGGTGAACAGCGCGAACACCGTTACCACGCCCAAGGTTCGCGAAAGTCCGGCCTTTTCCAGACGATCCACCACGGGATCGAATAGGTAGGCCAACAGCAACGCGACCAGGAACGGCGTCAGGATCGAATGCAGCAAGAACACAAAAACGCACAGCAGGACAATCCCGCCTAGCCACACCCAACGACGCGTATCCGCCATAAACCACTCCATCTGTTTGCTTCTATCTATATAAGGAAGAACGTTTACCAGCGAAAACGCAGTTGCGCCTGGGGTTCGGGGGCAGCGGCCGGTGGCGTTCCGTCGGTCACCGGCTGGGCTTCAGCCGCTGGAACCTCCTGCAACTTGGCCAGGTTCAACTGGGTACGCAATTGCTCGGCGCTGCCGTTCACGCGATACACAATGCGGTCGCCATCGACCAGCAGCGGTTGACCGCCAAACGGCTCAAGCAGATGCCCAAGCGTTGCGTAGCGCTCCAGATTCATGCCCTGCACTTCCAGCAACTGCTCAGTGCTGACGCCCGGCTTGACCGCAAAACGCGGCGCCAGCTTCTGGCTGACGGCCAACATCACCGCGTCCGCCAGCGCTGCGGTGTCGGCGCCCTCGGCGGTGCCTTGATCAGCCTTGTCGCCCATCCAAAGGCGCCATTTGGCCTGCCACTGATTACCTTCCTGACGCGCATGCACCGCCAGCAACGCGTCGGCGCCGTAGCGTTCGGACGCAGCCCGCAGCGGCGTGGCATCGGCGCTCTCCAGGTTCGGCGCGGTGGCCACCACTTGCTCTTCCAGATCGCCCAATGGCAGACGCAGCGGCAAGCCACGGTGTTGCGCCGCACGACGCAGCGCTTGGGCGACGGACTGGCCGTCGCCCACCAGGCTGCTGCCCTCGGTGGAATCGTTCAGCCACCAGCCCAGGATCGAGGGCCGATTGCTGCCCCAGATAGACAACCCGGCGTCACGCAATGCGCGATCGGTGCTCACCGGGTCGAAATCCACTTGCAGGCTTTCCGGCGGGCCGGCGTCGTAGCCGTACTGGCTGATGATCTGCTGCGGGTCTTTGCGTACCGCCGCCAGGCCCGGACCTTCGGCGGCCTTGGCATCGCCGGTCAGGCGGATCACCAGGGTCTGCACCGCGCGCTGGGTGGCTTGGTCGCGCTCCTGGGGCGACTGGCTGCTGACCGGTTCAAGTACTTGATAAAGGCCGTTGAGGGTTTCGGCATGACTCGCCAGGCTGACCAACGACAAACAGCCCACAAAAAACACATTACACAGACGCATGAAAGATTCCCGAACGACAGATTTAGCGGCTGGAACAGACCGCGCGAACTCGGTTTCGCCTGGGCTGGGACCACGGCGACCGGTAAAACATTCACGGGGTCTCGGTAAGTTTTCGTACTGTCACAGTACTAGCGGGTTCAAGGCTATACCTTAATAGGCGCTGAAGCCGAGTCGATTAGCATTTTTTTAATCGCCTTTTTTAGCCGATATGGCCCTGCCCGTCGGCCCGAGGATGGCCGCTGCCCCTCAAGCCTGATAAAATCGCGCGCCTTCGCAGACCGTCAACGGCTGGGCCTTTTTACAAAAGCCCCCGCCCGCTCGGTCGTTACCCAGAAATCCCCCCTAAAGGCCTGGATCATGAGCAAGCAACCCTCCCTGAGCTACAAGGACGCCGGTGTAGACATCGACGCCGGTGAAGCATTGGTCGAACGCATCAAGAGCGTCGCCAAGCGCACTGCGCGCCCCGAAGTCATGGGCGGCCTGGGCGGTTTTGGCGCCCTCTGCGAGATCCCGGCCGGCTACAAGCAGCCAGTCCTGGTGTCCGGCACCGACGGCGTGGGCACCAAGCTGCGCCTGGCCCTGAACCTGAACAAGCACGACAGCATCGGCATCGACCTGGTGGCCATGTGCGTCAACGACCTGGTGGTATGTGGCGCCGAGCCGCTGTTCTTCCTCGACTACTACGCCACCGGCAAGCTGAACGTGGACACCGCCGCACAAGTGGTTACCGGTATCGGCGCTGGCTGCGAACTGTCGGGTTGCTCCCTGGTAGGCGGCGAAACCGCTGAAATGCCCGGCATGTACGAAGGCGAAGACTACGACCTGGCCGGCTTCTGCGTCGGCGTTGTAGAAAAAGCCGACATCATCGACGGCTCCAAAGTGGCCGCCGGTGATGCCCTGCTCGCCCTGCCATCCTCCGGGCCGCACTCCAACGGCTACTCGCTGATCCGCAAAATCATCGAAGTGTCGGGTGCCGACATCGAAAACACCCAGCTCGACGGCAAGCCACTGACCGACCTGCTGATGGCGCCGACCCGCATCTACGTCAAGCCGTTGCTCAAGCTGATCAAGGACACCGGCGCCGTGAAGGCCATGGCCCACATCACCGGTGGCGGCCTGCTGGACAACATCCCGCGCGTCCTGCCAAAAGGCGCTCAGGCTATTGTCGACGTCGCCAGCTGGCAGCGTCCTGCGGTGTTCGATTGGTTGCAAGAACAAGGCAACGTCAACGAAACCGAAATGCACCGTGTGCTGAACTGCGGCGTGGGCATGGTCATCTGCGTGGCGCAGGAACATGTGGAAACCGCGCTGAACGTATTGCGCGAAGCCGGCGAGCAGCCTTGGGTCATCGGCCAGATCGCCACCGCTCCGGAAGGCGCGGCCCAGGTTGAACTGAAGAACCTTAAGGCGCACTGATGCCGGCAACCTGTGATGTCGTGGTGCTGCTCTCCGGCACCGGCAGTAACTTGCAGGCCCTGATCGACAGCACGCGCACCGGCGACAGCCCGGTGCGCATCGCTGCGGTGATCTCCAACCGCAGCGACGCCTATGGGCTGCAGCGCGCCAGGGACGCGGGAATCGAAACCCGCTCCCTGGATCACAAGGCGTTCGACGGCCGCGAGGCTTTTGATCGCGCCCTGGTGGAACTGATCGACGCCTTCGATCCCAAGCTCGTGGTACTGGCCGGTTTCATGCGCATCCTCAGCGCTGACTTCGTGCGTCATTACGCCGGGCGTCTGCTGAATATCCACCCTTCCCTGCTACCCAAATACAAGGGCATGCACACGCACCAACGTGCCATTGATGCCGGTGACCGCGAGCATGGCTGCAGCGTGCACTTCGTCACCGAGGAACTCGATGGCGGGCCTCTGGTCGTACAGGCAGTGGTTCCGGTAGAGTCGGATGACTCGGCGCAGACGCTTGCGCAACGGGTTCACACCCAGGAACACAGGATTTACCCGCTGGCGGTTCGCTGGTTTGCCGAGGGGCGGTTGATTCTCGGTGACCAGGGTGCATTATTGGACGGCCAGTTACTCGCGGCCAGCGGCCACTTGATTCGAACCTAGGAGATTTTATGCGTCGTGCCTTGCTCTTCGCTTTTGCGCTGTTCGCCTTGCCTGCGGTGCAAGCGGCAGACCTTCATCCCTTCTCCGTAAGCTACACCGCCGACTGGAAACAGTTGCCCATGAGTGGTTCGGCCGAACGCAGCCTGACCAAGAATAGCGACGGCACGTGGACCTTGAACTTCAAGGCTTCCATGATGATTGCCAGCCTGACCGAAACCAGCGTAATCCTGTTTGATAAGGACAGCCTGCAACCGAAGAGCTACACCTTCGAACGCGGCGGCCTGGGCAAAGCCAAGAAAATCAACCTGGACTTCGATCAGGCAGCCAAGAAAGTCACCGGTTTCGAAAACAAAGATGCCGTGAATGTGCCCCTGCAAAGCGGCATGCTCGATAAGTCTACCTACCAGTTGGCCTTGCAGCGCGATGTCGCGGCCGGCAAAAAGAGCATGAGCTACAACGTGGTGGAAGGCACCGATGTCGACACTTACGACTTCCGCGTGATCGGCCCGGAAAAGGTCCAGACCAAGGTCGGCTCCATCGACGCCATCAAGGTCGAGCGGGTACGTGATCCGACGCAAAGCAAGCGCATCACACAGATGTGGTTTGCCAAGGACCAGGGCGGCATTCTGGTAGCCCTGCGCCAGGTCGAGACCGACGGCAAGGAATACAACATCATGCTGCAAGACGGCACCGTTGACGGTAACGCGGTCAAAGGCAGTTGATCGATCGATACGACTGAAAGCCTCGCGAATGCGGGGCTTTTTTTCGCCTGTTTTTCTCGCTCGCACAGGGTGCAGCAAGCCCTTTCACATGAAACTTTTGTCATCAAACCCACGGCTCTGCGGCGCAATGTCGCGGTTTACGGGGCCTGCAGCACTGTTGCGTTTCATGCAATGAATTGTTGCAGGCAAAAGCGGTTTACTTAGCAAGCTAACAAAACATATAACAAAGGCCTGCGACGACTTGCCGCAGATCCACCAGAGATTGGAGCAAGCAGATGACTGTAAAAGTAACTGAACGCGACGATGCACATATGTCCCATGAAGCGTTGGGCCATGGGATTCACATCTGGGATGTACACCAACAAGACCTGCTGGTCGGCATGTTTCATAACGAAAGCGACGCTCAGAACTATAAGAACGAGCTTGAAATGCTTGAGATGAGACGCCAGGCAGAAAGCGCCTGAAGCGCTGATAGTGCGCAGGCGCTGCGTCCACGACACGGAGCACCTGCGAAACAAAACCCCGCCTTCGAGCGGGGTTTTGCGTGGTCAAGACGGTACTTTTTAAATCACCGTAAGAAACCAGACACGTCTTACAAAAGTTGCATCTGCGTACTACGGGCTGCGTTGAAAACCCTGAACGGGCCCATTCCAGAGCCTCCCAAGCCCGCCTTCCCGCCTCCAAAGCGACACAATTGCCTTGAGACACCCCGCCCCAGCCAAGCGCGAATAAACGTGGGCGCCTATTCGAGTAACAAAAAATAGACATTTGATAATGGTTCTCGATACTATCGCGCCGCCTTCGACTCAGTACCCAGGATAAGGAATTCGACTTGATGTACGGAAACAGCATGACGCCTGAATCGTCCCTGCTCGCACGTTGGAGCGAAGCACTGGCCACTTCGCCCTTCCAGGCGAATCACATCACCCTCGAAGACCTTGCCGACACCTTGCAACCCGCCGCTGAACGTAGCTTCCAACGGCTGCTCCAGGCACTGCTGCGCGAAGCGCTGCTGGCTCCCGACACCTGTACCTACGACGATCATGGCCATTGCTGGCTGGTGTTGCCGGACCAGTCGCGCCTGTGCTTCGAGCATCTGCGTCCAGGCCGTATGGCCAGCTGGGACCTGCGCGGGCGCGTCGTGCATGTGCGCGAGGGTCAGCCGGCGCTCAAACTGCAATTCCCCTCGCAATTGCTGACGCTGCTCAACAGTACGCTTCAAACCCCTGCCGCGCCGGATGTACTGAATCGTCTGAACACTGAAATCGACGACAGCTTCGTGAACGACACGCTGTGCCTGGCCTTCCACGCGCATTGGACGCTGAAGCTTCAGGCCTCCATGCCAGCTGCCCACGCGGGCAACCTGCTCAGCTATCTCAAGCAGGACCCACAGGTCGCCAACCCGACCTGCGTGTTGGAGCAATGGGGCACACTGGGCCATCCCTGGCACCCCAACTACAAAACTAAACTGGGCTTGAGCACCGAGCAGGTGATCGCGTTCTCGCCGGAGTTCGAAGCGCGCTTCCCGGTGTTGCTGTGCGCCTTGCACCGTCAATACGCACACGTTGAAACGCTGGCCGGTTCTGCGGATTACTGGCCGTGGTGGCAACAGCATTTTCCCCAGGCCGCCCGGGAATTGGCCGACGTGCTGACCGCGCAAGGCCTTGCACCCGCCGACTATCTACCGCTGCCCGCTCACCCCTGGCAGGCTCGCCAGGAGTTGCCACAGCTGTTCGCCAATGAGATCAGCGATCGGCTGCTGGTACTCACCGAGATTGTCACGTTTACAGCCCACCCCACCATGTCTTTTCGCACCGTATTGCCGGACGGCCGCTGCGATGCACCGATGGTCAAGCTGCCAGTCTCGCTGCGCCTGACCAGCGTGCAGCGTACCGTTTCACCACGTTCGGCGCGTATGGGACCGCGTATCAGCGAGCTATTGTTGAGCATTCTTTCCCGTGAGCCGGGTATCTCCAAGCGGCTTAGCATCGTACCGGAGCGAATCGGCGTGCACTTCAAGCCGCAACCGGCCAACGACGAACATTCCCGTCACCTCGCCGTGCTGTACCGCGATAACCCGCTGAGCCAGCTGCAATCGGGGGAAATGGCTGTGCCGGTCGGCAGCCTGTTCGCCCTCGACCAGCACGGCGAACCGCTGCTGCGACACTGGGTACGCCTGAGCCAGGGCCGGGACGATGCCCAAGGCATGCGCGCGTTTTTCCGTGATTACGCCGCGATCACGGTGCCGGCGCTGTTGGGCATGTACCTGCGCTACGGCGTCGCGTTCGAGGCCCATCAGCAGAATTCCTTTATGGTCATGAGCGACGACGGGCAACTGAGCCGCCTGTTGCTGCGCGACTTCGGCGATATCCGTATCGACCGCAAGACCTTGCATGCCCAGGGTCTGGACATTGAGCTGCACGACCCGAAAATGACCTTGTATGACGACGCCAGCTTTGTACGCGACAAGTTGCTGCACACGGTTTTCATGTGTCATTTGGGCGAGCTGGTACTGCTCAGCGCGCGTCATTTCGAAATGCCCGAGGCGCAGCTGTGGGATGAACTGTCAGCCCAGGTCAGCCAGTGTTTCGACGCGCTGCGCGACCAGGTCGAGCCCCAACGCTGGCGGACCGAACGCGCCGCACTGCTGGAGCAGGCATGGCCGGCCAAATCGTTTATGCGCATGCGCCTGTTGGAAAGTCACGCCGATATTGTCGGGCGGCTGCCCAACCCGCTGAGTGCCGCCGCCAATGAGCTCTGACCGTACGGCGTTGCGGTTGCTGGTGATGATTCAGTTGGTGTCGATGGGCGCCATGGAAATGAGCGGGCCTTTCTGGCCGTTGCAAATCCAGAAACTGCTCGGCGTTGCCAATGCTCATTACACTGGGCTGCTGTCAGCTCTGGTGTACGCCGGGCCGATGATGGCGGCGATGCTCCTGACACCGATGTGGGGCCGCCTGGGTGACCGCACCGGTCACAAGCCGATGATCCTGCGCGCGCTACTGGCGCTGGCGGTGTGCCAGGCGCTGGCAGCGATCGCACAGGATCCTTGGTTGCTGGTGGCAATCAGGGTCGTGCAAGGCGCGTTGGCGGGCTTTATCGCAGCGGCCCAGGCCTACGCTCTGGCGTGCTGCGGCGACGGCGGACGCGGGCACATCCTAGCGCGGCTGCAATCGGCGACCGCCGTGGGTTCCCTGGCAGGCCCGGTATTGGGCGGCTGGCTGATGGACGTCTCGGGTTTCGCCCTGCTGTGCTACAGCGCCACTGCGGTCTGCCTGCTCTGCGCAGCGCTCAGCCTGTGGCTGCCCAGCGATGCACCGCGCGCACGACCGGCGCGCAACGCGACCCGCACCGCGCTGCCCAAGGGCTGGCTCGGCGCGATGCTTGGCATCATCGTGTTGATCCAGGCAGCCAAAATGATGCCGCAGCCGTTCTACGCGCTGTACGTGGCCGATGTGCTGCACGCGCCGGCGTGGTTGATTGGCGCCAGCTATGCCGCCAGCGCGCTCACCCTGGCGCTTTCCGCGCCGCTGTGGGGTCGCCTGTTCGACCGGCACCCACCGGCGCATACGCTGCGCATCATCGAATGGGTCACATGGGCCTGCGCCCTGACGCTGGCATTCACCGCCATGGCCAGCGAGTGGCTGGGGTTCCTCGCCAGTCGGTTGCTGTGGGGCGTATGGCAAGGCGCATTGCTGCCTGTGGCTTATACGTTGATCGCCAGCACCGTGCCCTCCAGCCAGCAAGGGTTTGCCCTTGGACTGGGTAATAGCGCCGCCAAGGCCGGCGCGCTGTGTGGCGCGTTGATCGGCGGTATCGGCATGGGGATGGTGGGCCTGGCGCACAGCTTCTGGCTGGTCGCGCTCACCTATGCCGTGGCGGCCGTGGGCATCCGGGGGATCCGCGGGCTGGCGCGCGCGCCTGAGCCGTCCGATTTTTCTGTCAATACTTCTAATAACTCAAAGGCAAGGTCATGAACAAAACACACTTGGCACTTCTACTGCCCTTCCTCGGCTCACTCAGCAATGCTGCCTGGGCCGATACCGCGGAGCAAACCCAGGAAGCTCCCACTAACCTGCAGTTGCAGGCAACCGTGGTCTCGGCCACGCGCAATGAAACCAGCATCGCGGCGATCCCGGGTTCGGTGCAGGTCATCGACGAAGCCCAGATCCGCCAGCAAACGGGCGCCGGGCGCCGGGTCGCGGACATCCTCGGGCAGTTGGTGCCGGGCATCGCCCCTTCCAGCGGCGGAATGAGTAACTTCGGCCAGACCCTGCGCGGGCGCAATACGCTGATCCTGATCGACGGCGTGTCCCAGAACGCCACGCGCGACAACTTCCGCCAGCTCAACAGCGTGGCGCCGGAGAGCATCGAGCGCATCGAAGTAATTTCCGGCGCCAGCAGTGTCTACGGTGCGGGTGCCTCCGGCGGCATCATCAACATCATCACCAAGCGCAACAAAGGTGAGGACCTGGCGTTCAGCAGCAAGATCGGCATGACCTCCGGCAACAATTTCAACCATAAAGGCTTTGCCTACGAGGCATTCCAGAGCGCCACCGGCCGCCAGGGCCCGGTGGATTGGTATGTGTCGGCCAATACCGTGCAACGCAACGACCAGTTCGACGGCAACGGCAAGCGCATCCCCCAGGACACGTCCCAGGGCAGCAACATGGACACCGACACCTACGACCTACAAGGCCGTTTCGGCTACGAGTTGGATGACGATAAAAAGATCAGCCTGTCGCTGCAGGACTACAAGGACGAACAAGATACCCGCTACACCAAGAACCCACGCATCACCAGCGCTGCTGTTGCGGTCAAAGGCCTGGACCTGGACGACCAGCCGTCCACCCATAACCAGGCCGTCAACCTCAACTACACCGACCGGGACTTCTACGGTCAGGGCCTGCAGGTGGAAAGTTACTGGCGCCGCGCCGACGCGCTGTTCTTCCCGGACCTGTCTCGGGGCCGCGCCGGGGTGTCGGACAATAACAGCGTGCAGGACGTGTACGGCCTACGTGCCGCCATCGACACGCAAATGCCGGACATCGGCCGCGCCACCGGCAACCTGGTGTGGGGCGCGGATTACGATCACGAGACATCCCGCCAACGCGGTGACCAGTACCGGGTCAATGGCCTGACCTATACCAAGACCGGCACTACCTTCGAGTTGGGCCCGGACATCCAGACCACTACCAAAGCCATCTTCGGGCAGCTGTCCTACGACATTGATGACTGGACCCTACGCGGTGGTGTGCGCCGCGAATGGATCGAAAGCGACGTGGACGACAGCATCGCCTACGGCGAAATCGTGCAGACCGGCAATCGCGCGACGCTGCCGGGGGGCACCCTCAAGTATGACGACACCCTCTACAACCTCGGCGCGGTGTACCACCTGAGCGAAAACCAGGATGTGTTCGTCAACTTCAGCCAGGGGTTTTCCCTGCCGGATATCCAGCGTTTCCTGCGTGATGTGAGCAGTCGATACGATATCCAGAACCTTAATGCCCAGGCGCTGAAAGTCGACAGCTACGAGCTGGGCTGGCGTGGCAATTGGGACAAGTGGCTGGCCAATGTCACCGCGTATGAAAACACCTCGGACGTCACACAGTTCTACGATGCCAACGACCGCGTGCTGCGCCTGGTCAGCCAGAAAGAACGCGTGCGCGGTATCGAAACCAGCCTGACGTATAACGTTACCGATGAGTGGTCAGTCGGCGGAACCTACGCCTACGCCAAGGGCGAGACGCGCCAGAACGGCCAATGGATCGACCTTCCGGCCACGCGCATCGCGCCAGCCAAGACTACCGCCTTTATCGGCTATGACCGCGGCGACTACAGCCTGCGCCTGCAAGGTATGCGCCTGGCCGACTACGACGTCGCGTTCAAGGACAATAACGGTCGCGATATCAAGGGCTATACGTTGGCCGATCTGCTGGGATCGGTGCGGTTGCCGGTGGGGCGCCTCGAAGGCGCGGTCTACAACCTGACTAATCGCAACTACCAGAACATGTTTGCCCAGGCAAATGCGCGCGCGCCCTATCCGAACGCAGAGGGGCGCACCTTCAGCTTGAGTTACGCCGTGGATTGGTGAGGGAAACTCCCCTCGTAGAAGCGCTTCAACAAGAAAAACAAACCCCGCCATTGAGCGGGGTTTGTTATTCGCAGCACGATGCGCCGCTTACCACATCAGGTCGTCAGGGATCTGGTAAGCCGCGTATGGATCATCCTCGTCCGGCACCTGGCTCTCGGTGAGGATATTGAGCTGTACGATGCGCTCGGGTGCGCGCTCCTGGATCTTCAACGCGGCCTCCCGTGGGATCACTTCGTAACCGCCGCCGTGATGCACGATCGCCAGGGAGCCGTTGCTCAGTTTGTTGCGCATCAACGTGTTGACCGACAGGCGCTTGACCTTCTTGTCATCCACGAAGTTGTAGTAGTCCTCGGTGGTCAGCTTGGGCAGACGCGAGGTTTCGATCAGTTGCTTGACCTGGGCCGCACGGGCCTTGGCCTCGGCTTTTTCCTGCTGCTGGCGGTTCAGTTCCTGGTCGCGCTTGATCTTTTCGGCCTTGGCCTCAAGGGCCAGGCGCGCCTGGGTGTCATCGGCTTCGGCCTGGCCTTTGTGGACCAGACGTTGCTGCTTCTGTTTCTCTTTGCCGACCTGCTTGGCCTGCTTTTGATTGACCAGACCTGCTTTGAGCAACTGGTCGCGAAGGGAAAGGCTCATGGTGCTTACTCACTTAGGCAACTGCTCAACCGCAGCTGGACACGTTCTTTTCCTGACGTTTGGCTTCGCCCCACAGGGCGTCCAACTCTTCGAGGGTGCAATCTTCCATGGGACGCTGGGTCTCGCGCAATGCCTGTTCGATAAATCGGAAGCGTCGTTCGAATTTGGCATTGGCGCCACGCAGCGCGGTTTCGGGGTCGACCTTGAGGTGACGGGCCAGGTTGACCGCCGCGAACAGCAGGTCGCCGACTTCATCGGCAATGGCCGCCGGGTCGTTATCGGCCATGGCTTCGAGGACTTCATCCAACTCTTCGCGCACGTTGTCCACCACCGGCAAGGCCGATGGCCAGTCGAAACCGACCTGGCTGGCGCGTTTCTGCAACTTGGCGGCACGGGACAGGGACGGCAAGGCGCTGGGCACATCGTCGAGCAGTGAAAGTTGCTGCGGTGCGTCGGACTTTTCCGCGCGCTCCTCGGCCTTGATCTGCTCCCAGCGTTCCTTGACGTGTTCTTCGCTGAGTCGCGGGACATCCAGCGGCGCATACAGATCGCCGGTCGGGAACACATGGGGGTGACGCCGAATCAGCTTGCGAGTAATGCTGTCGACCACCCCGGCAAATTCAAAGCGCCCTTCTTCCCGCGCCAGCTGGCTGTAATACACCACCTGAAAGAGCAAATCGCCGAGCTCGCCCTGCAAGTGATCGAAGTCGCCACGCTCGATGGCATCGGCCACCTCGTAGGCTTCTTCGAGGGTGTGCGGGACGATGCTCGCGTAGGTTTGCTTGATGTCCCACGGGCACCCGTATTGCGGGTCCCGCAGGCGATTCATCAGGTGCAGCAGGTCTTCGAGGCTGTACATCGGGCTACTCATGATGGCGTGCGATTACGCCGCGTCTCGATGATGTTCGGCAACTGGGAAATCCGCCCCAGCAACCGCCCCAGCGCATCCAGCCCGGGAATCTCGATGGTCAGTGACATCAACGCGGTGTTGTCCTCTTTATTCGAGCGGGTGTTGACCGCCAACACGTTGATCCGCTCGTTGAGCAACACTTGCGAGACGTCGCGCAGCAACCCCGAACGGTCGTAGGCGCGGATGATGATGTCCACCGGATAGGTGAGCACCGGTACCGGCCCCCAACTGACCTGAATGATGCGCTCCGGCTCACGCCCGGCCAGCTGCAACACCGAAGCGCAGTCCTGACGGTGAATGCTCACGCCACGACCCTGGGTGATGTAGCCGACGATGGCATCGCCCGGCAGCGGCTGGCAGCAACCGGCCATCTGCGTCATCAGGTTGCCCACGCCCTGGATCTGAATATCGCCGCGCTTGCCAGGTTTGTAGCCGGTGGCTTTGCGTGGGATCAGTTCCAGTTGTTCGTTGCCGCGCTCCGGCTCCACCAGTTGCTGGGCCAGGTTGACCAACTGCGCAAGGCGCAGGTCGCCGGCACCGAGGGCGGCGAACATGTCCTCGGCAATCTTCATATTGGCCTTTTCGGCCAGTTTGTCGAAGTCCACCTGAGGCAGCCCCAGGCGCGCCAGTTCGCGTTCGATCAGGGTCTTGCCGGCGGCGACGTTCTGGTCGCGGGCCTGCAGTTTGAACCAGTGGACGATCTTGGCCCGCGCCCGCGATGTGGTGATGTAACCCAGGTTCGGGTTCAGCCAGTCGCGGCTGGGGGTGCCGTGTTTGCTGGTGATGATCTCGACCTGTTCACCGGTCTGCAAGCTGTAGTTGAGCGGCACGATGCGCCCGTTGATCTTGGCGCCCCGGCAGTTGTGGCCAATCTCGGTGTGCACGCGGTAGGCGAAGTCCAACGGCGTGGCCCCCTTGGGCAAGTCGATGGCGTGGCCGTCCGGGGTAAAGATGTAGACCCGGTCCGGTTCGATATCGACCCGCAGTTGTTCGGCCAGGCCGCCGATGTCGCCGAGTTCTTCGTGCCATTCCAGCACTTGGCGCAGCCAGGAGATTTTCTCCTCGTACTGATTGGAGCCAGCCTTGACGTCGGTGCCCTTGTAGCGCCAGTGCGCACACACCCCCAGCTCTGCCTCTTCGTGCATGGCATGGGTGCGGATCTGCACTTCCAGGACCTTGCCCTCGGGGCCGATCACCGCAGTGTGCAGCGAGCGGTAGCCGTTTTCCTTGGGGTTGGCAATGTAGTCGTCGAATTCCTTGGGAATGTGCCGCCACAGGGTGTGGACGATGCCCAGCGCGGTGTAGCAGTCGCGCATTTCCGGCACCAGCACGCGCACCGCACGCACGTCGTAGATCTGGCTAAAAGCCAGGCCCTTGCGCTGCATTTTGCGCCAGATGGAATAGATGTGTTTGGCGCGGCCACTGATATCAGCCTCGACCCCGGTGGCCTGCAGCTCGGAACGCAGTTGGTTCATCACATCGGTGATGAAGCGCTCGCGATCCAGCCTGCGCTCGTGCAAGAGCGTGGCGATCTGTTTGTATTGATCGGGCTCCAGGTAGCGGAAGGACAGGTCCTCCAACTCCCACTTGATATGGCCGATACCCAGGCGGTGCGCCAGGGGCGCGTAGATATCGAAGACCTCGCGGGCGACGCGGTTGCGTTTCTCGTCGTCGGCGTTCTTGACCGCACGGATCGCACAGGTGCGTTCGGCCAGCTTGATCAGGGCCACGCGCACATCGTCGACCATCGCCACCAGCATCTTGCGCAGGTTCTCGACCTGGCCCTGGGTACCCAGCACCATGGACTGGCGCGGGCTGAGGCTGGCACTGATGGCGGCCATGCGCAGCACGCCGTCGATCAGTTTGGCCACCACCGCACCGAAGCGCTGGCTGACCGTTGGCAACGGAATATGCCCTTCGCGCACGCCGCGATAGAGCACGGCGGCGATCAGCGAATCCTGGTCCAGCTTGAGATCGGCGAGGATCTCGGCGATCTCAAGGCCGGTGCGAAAACTTGAAGTGCCTTCGGCCCACAGGTTCTTCGCCGCGTTGTCCTGTTGCTCAGACTCACGGGCGAACTCGCAGGCGGCCTTCAAGGCTTCACGGTCCAGTGCCGGATCGACACTGACCGCATGATCCAGCCATGCCTCGAGATTGATACTGCCGTCAGTGTTGATCGGCTGGTGTGCTCTCACCTGTACCATCTTGCTTACCTTCCCTACGACGCACCTTCGATGCGTCAAAAATCATCGCCAACCTGCTTTATCACTAAAGCTCACCCTGCAGATTCCCTGGCGGATCACGGCCCTGGAGAATGCAGGCCAGTCGGATTAAACGGGCATCCTAGCCCGCTTCAAATAACGCCATGGCCTCGACATGCGCTGTCTGCGGAAACATATCGAGGATCCCGGCACGTTTTAGCCGGTAGCCTTGCTTGACCAACTCAACCGTGTCCCGCGCCAGCGTCGCCGGGTTGCAGGACACATACACCAGACGCTTGGCCCCCAGGGTGGCGAGCTTGCGCACCACCTCCTGAGCACCGTCGCGAGGTGGGTCCAAGAGTACCGCAGAAAAGCCCTGCTTGGCCCATTCTGCGTCAGTCAAAGGCTGAGACAAATCGGCCTGAAAAAACCGCGCATTATGCAAATTGTTGCTGACGGCGTTGAGCGCCGCCCGGTCCACCATGGCCTGCACACCTTCTACCGCGACCACTTCACGCACCTGGCGCGCCAATGGCAAGGCGAAGTTGCCCAGACCGCAAAACAGATCCAGCACCCGCTCGTCGGGTTGCGGCGCCAGCCATTCCAGGGCCTGGGCCACCATCGCCTCATTGACCCCGGCGTTGACCTGAACAAAATCCCCTGGCCGATACGCCAGCTCCAGATCCCAGGCTTCCAAGCCAAATCCCAGGGTCAGATCGGGCTCCACCGGTGCCGGTTGCCCCTCCCCCTGGAGCCACAATTGAGCGTTATGGAACGCGCAGAATTCTTTCAACACCAGCAGGTCCGCTTCGGACAACGGCGCCATATGCCGCAACAACACAGCGATGGACGACCCGCTGAACAACTCCACATGCCCCAGGGCTTGAGGTTTGCTCAAGCGGCGCAGCATGTTCGGCAGGCGCTGCATGATCGATTGCAAGGCCTGTACCAGCACCGGGCATTCATCGATGGCAACAATGTCCTGGCTAGCCACCGCGCGAAAACCCACTTCAAGGGTCTTGGCCTTGGCGTCCCAGCGCACGGCCACGCGGGCGCGGCGACGGTAGCCGAATTCCGGGCCACTCAACGGCGCCGCCCATTCCGACGGCTCGATACCGGCCACACGGGACAGTTGCTCGGCGAGCATGCGCTGTTTCAGGGCGAGTTGTTCGTCATGCGCCAGATGCTGCACGCTGCAGCCGCCGCAGCGGCCGAAATGCGCGCAAGGCGCAGGGCGGCGCAGTTCGCTGGCGCTGAACACCCGCTCGGTGCGGGCTTCGACCACTTTGCCGTGGGTGCCCAACACCCGCGCTTCGACCTCTTCACCGGCCAGGGCGCCATTGACGAACCACGTGCGTCCTTCGAAGAACACGATACCGCGGCCGTCGTTGGCCAGGCGCTCAATGGTCAGGCGCTGTTTCTTGCCCACGGGAATCTGTGGGGCCCGGCTGCCGCCCGTCGGTTGGAAGCGCAGGCCTCTGTCGTGCTTGGCCATCAGTTGGGTTCGTCGAAAATGCCGGTCGACAGGTAACGGTCGCCTCGGTCACAGATGATCGCGACGATCACCGCGTTTTCGACTTCTTTCGACAGCCGCAGCATGCCGGCCACCGCACCGCCGGAGGAAACGCCGCAGAAGATGCCTTCTTCACGGGCCAGGCGGCGGGTGGTGTCTTCGGCTTCGCGCTGGGCCATGTCGATGATGCGATCGACCCGCGAGGCGTTGTAGATCTTCGGCAGATAGGCCTCTGGCCAGCGGCGAATGCCGGGGATGGCCGCGCCTTCCATCGGTTGCAGGCCGACGATCTGGATCGCCGGGTTCTGCTCCTTGAGGTAACGCGAGTTGCCCATGATGGTGCCGGTGGTGCCCATGGAACTGACGAAATGGGTGATGGTGCCCTGGGTCTGGCGCCAGATTTCCGGGCCGGTGCTGGTGTAGTGCGCCTCAGGGTTATCCCCGTTGGCGAACTGGTCGAGCACCAGGCCGCGGCCTGCGGCGGCCATGCGCTCGGCGAGGTCGCGGGCACCTTCCATGCCTTCTTCCTGGGTCACCAGCACCAACTCGGCGCCATAGGCGGTCATTGCCGCCTTGCGCTCGGCGCTGCCGTTGTCGGGCATGATCAGGATCATTTTGTAACCCTTGATCGCGGCGGCCATGGCCAGGGCGATCCCGGTGTTGCCCGAGGTGGCTTCGATCAGGGTGTCACCCGGTTTGATCTGCCCGCGCAACTCGGCGCGGGTGATCATCGACAGCGCCGGGCGGTCTTTTACCGAGCCGGCCGGGTTGTTCCCTTCGAGCTTGAGCAACAGGGTATTGCTGGTTTCACCCGCCATGCGTTGCAAGCGGACCAGGGGCGTGTTGCCGACGCAATCGGCGATAGTGGGGTACTGCAAGGTCATGGCGTATTCGCAATCCAGACTGCGGGGCGCACATCATACCGGGAAAGGTCGGCGGGCCATATCACGCAAAGTGCGGTACTTATGGCTTCTGGGAATAAGCGAGGGAAATGGGCAGCTGTGAGGGCCCTATTGGGGGGCGGGCCCCTCCCACATGCGAGCGCATTTTCACGCTGCAACGCCCCCGCCTACTCCCAATGCCCGCCGCCATGATTCTTCTGGAAAACCGCCTCACCCATCGCCGCAATCTGCCCGTCGATCAATGCTTCAAAAGGTTTGAGCAGCGGCTCGAAAGAAGTGGGTGCCTCCAGCACCTGCAATGCCTGCGCGACAGCTTCCACTGTAGACAAGGCCCCAGGCCCCGGCGCCTTGCGCAGCCGATAGCGCGACACACCGCCCTCGGCCAGCGACACCCGTGGCAACGCCGCCAACAACGGATTCAGGTGCAGCAATTTACGTGCTTTTCGCCAGGTGCCGTCGGGGACCACCAGCAACAGCGGTTGGTCGTCGGGCCCATAAGCGTGCAAAGGCTGGGCGTCGTCAGCGGGAAACAACAGCCGTGCCTGATAGCCGGGAGGGTTCAACAAGGTCGGCAGATCATCGAACACCTCGCCCACCACCAGTTGCGCATTGTTCAAACCTAATGCCGCCAGGCGCGCGGTATTGAGCGCATGGTTGACCTCGCTCGGATGCTGCAACAGCAACACCCGAGTGCGGCTATCCAGACGGGGAATCAGCGCACACAAGCAATGGGCGGCGGGCCTCAGGCAACGGGAACATTGGGGTCTGGACATGCTGGTATCAGGCCTGATTGAGCTGAGCTTTAAGTAAGTCGCGGAAAGTCTGGATCAACGGTTCGCGGCTGCGGCCCCGGCGCATGATCATCGAAAACGGTGCCTGATAACCAAAAGTGGCGGGCAACAATACCCGTAGATCGCCTTTGTCGGCCCAGGCCTGGGCGTAGTGTTCCGGCAGGTAACCGATATAGGCGCCGGACAGCACCAGGATCAACTGTGCCTCCATACTTTCCACGGTCGCCGCGCTGTGTTTAAAACCATGGCGCGCCAGTTCCGCCTGGCTCCAATAGCCGCGTCCAACCATGCGCTGCTGGGTAATCACCTGTTCCGGAATACGCCGCTCGCCGAACAGCGGATGCCGCGAGCTGCAATACAGCCAGTGCTGCTCGCGGTACAGCGGCATATAGATCAACCCGCTCATGCGATTGGAAAAGGCGCCAATCGCCAAGTCCAGGCGATTGTCCTGCACGCCAAGCTGCAATTCGTAGGGACTCATGACCGACAGATGCAGGTGCACCGCCGGGTGTTCCTGGCTGTAGGCGCCGATCACTTCAGCGAACGGCAGCGCCTTGTCGCTGACCGTGGAGTCCAGCACGCCGAGCTTGAGGGTGCCGCGCAATTCCCCTTTGAGCGCGGCGGCGTACTGCTCGAAGCCTTCCAGCTCGGCCAGCAAGCGCAGGGTTTCCTGATGGAACAACTCGCCCTTGCTGGTCAGGCTGAAGCCGCCGCGCCCCCGATGACACAGCACCAGGCCGAGCGCCGATTCCAGCTGACTCATATAGGTGCTGATAGCCGATGTCGACAGGTTGAGTTCGTGCTGGGCATTGGCGAACCCCTGGTGTCGCACGACGCTGACGAAGATGCGCAGGAGTTTCAGGTCGGGCAAGGCGTTGGCCATGGTCGGCTCCGAGGGTTGAGAGCGGCAGTCTACCTGCCTGCTTTAGTTTAGAAAAATCTGAACTAAGTATTTGCCACAGCCGATTTGTCCGGCGCCGCGCTTTTCGCAGAATCGGCCCCTGACAACCAAAACAACGATGAGGCACTCCCGTGGACAAGATTTTTCACCAACCACTGGGCGGCAATGAAATGCCGCGCTTTGCCGGCATCGCCACCATGATGCGCCTGCCCCACCTGCCAACGGCCAAGGGCCTGGACGCCGCGTTTATCGGCGTGCCCTTGGACATCGGCACCTCACTGCGCGCCGGCACCCGCTTTGGGCCCCGCGAAATCCGCGCCGAATCGGTAATGATCCGCCCTTACAACATGGCCACCGGCGCCGCACCGTTCGACTCGCTGTCGGTGGCGGACATCGGTGACGTGGCAATCAACACCTTCAACCTGCTGGATGCCGTGCGCATTATCGAAGAGGCGTATCACGAGATCCTCGAACACGACGTGATCCCCTTGACCCTGGGCGGCGACCACACTATTACCCTGCCGATCCTGCGGGCGATCCACAAGAAACACGGCAAGGTCGGACTGGTGCACATCGATGCCCACGCCGACGTCAACGACCATATGTTCGGCGAGAAAATCGCCCACGGCACCACGTTCCGCCGCGCGGTGGAAGAAGGTCTGCTCGATTGCGACCGCGTGGTGCAGATCGGTCTGCGCGCGCAGGGCTACACCGCCGAAGACTTCAACTGGAGCCGCAAGCAGGGCTTTCGCGTAGTCCAGGCCGAAGAATGCTGGCACCACTCTCTCGCCCCTCTGATGGCCGAAGTGCGGGAAAAAGTCGGCGGCGGCCCGGTGTACCTGAGCTTCGACATCGACGGCATCGACCCGGCTTGGGCACCCGGCACCGGCACCCCGGAAATCGGCGGGTTGACCACCATTCAGGCGATCGAAATCATCCGCGGTTGCCAGGGCCTGGACTTGGTGGGTTGCGACCTGGTGGAAGTGTCGCCGCCCTACGACACCACCGGAAATACCTCCCTGCTGGGCGCGAATCTGCTGTACGAAATGCTCTGCGTGCTGCCGGGCGTGGCGCACCGTTGATGAGCGCGCACGAGGTGCTGCAAGCGGCCGCCGACCTGGTGGCCGCGTTCGCACGCAATGACCGCGCCGCCTACTTCGACGCATTCACCGCCGATGCCAGCTTTGTGTTTTATACCCTGCCCCAGCCGTTGCTGAGTCGCGACGCGTACCAGACGTTGTGGGACAGCTGGCGCAGGGACGAAGGATTCGAGGTGCTGTCCTGCACGTCGAGTAATGCCCACGTCAGCCTGCACGGGGATGTGGCGATTTTTATGCATGACGTGGTCACCGAATTGCGCATGCATGGGGAGCACTGCTCCAGCCAGGAACGCGAGACCATTGTGTTTATTCGGCAAGGGTCTGGCACACAACAAAAACAAGGCCTGTGGCTGGCCTGTCACGAACATTTGTCCGCTATGCCGGAAGGGCTGCCGCCCCCTTAGCCAATATGATCGGAGCTGATCATGAATAATAAAAACAACCAAAAAAGTATTCGCACCATAGAAACCAACGGGGTCGAACAGATCCCGGACCACGAACGCACCGCCAGCCCCAAGGATCTGTTCCGACTGATCTTCGGCGGTGCCAATACCTTTGCCACCGCCGTGTTGGGCTCCTTCCCCGTACTGTTCGGCCTGTCATTCCAGGCCGGTGTGTGGGCGATTGTGCTGGGTGTGCTGGTGGGCGCGCTGATCCTGGCGCCCATGGGCCTGTTCGGGCCGCTCAACGGCACCAACAACGCAGTGTCGTCCGGCGCGCACTTCGGTGTGCATGGGCGCATTGTCGGCTCGTTTCTGTCATTGCTGACGGCGATTGCCTTCTTCTCCCTGTCGGTGTGGAGTTCGGGGGATGCACTGGTCGGCGGCGCGAAACGTCTGATCGGCCTGCCGGAAACCGACCTGACCCTGGGCCTGGCCTATGGCATGTTTGCCCTGCTGGTGCTGACGGTGTGCATCTATGGCTTTCGTTTCATGCTGTGGGTCAACCGTATTGCCGTGTGGGCGGCCAGCCTGCTGTTCCTGCTGGGCATCTTTGCTTTCGCACCGACCTTCGACAGCCATTTCGCCGGCAGCTTGGCCCTCGGCCAGAGCGGCTTCTGGGCGGCCTTTATCGGCGCGGCACTGGTGGCCATGAGCAACCCGATTTCCTTCGGTGCGTTCCTGGGGGACTGGTCGCGCTACATCCCGCGCGAGACGCCGAAACTGCGCATCATGCTGGCGGTGATCGCCGCGCAGATCGCCACGCTGATTCCGTTTCTGTTCGGCCTGGCCACCGCGACCATCGTGGCGGTCAAGGCGCCGGATTACATCGCGGCCAACAACTATGTCGGCGGCCTGCTGGCGGTGGCGCCGACGTGGTTCTTCTTGCCGGTGTGCCTGATCGCGGTGATCGGCGGCATGTCCACCGGCACCACCTCGCTGTATGGCACCGGCTTGGACATGTCCAGCGTATTCCCGCGCGTGCTCTCTCGGGTCAGGGCGACATTGCTGATCGGCGTGATGTCGATTGCCTTCATCTTTATCGGACGTTTCGCCGCCAACCTGGTGCAGAGCGTGTCGACCTTCGCCGTGCTGATCATCACCTGCACCACGCCATGGATGGTGATGATGATCATCGGCCTGATCGTACGCCGCGGTTTCTATTGCCCGGATGACCTGCAAGTGTTCACCCGCGGCGAGACCGGCGGGCGTTACTGGTTCAGCCACGGCTGGAACTGGCGCGGTTTGGGGGCATGGATTCCCAGCGCGCTGGTGGGGTTGTGCTTCGTCAACCTGCCGGGGCAGTTCGTCGGGCCGCTGGGCAACCTGGCCGACGGCATCGACATCAGCCTGCCGGTGACCCTGGGGCTGGCTTCGGTGGTGTACCTGACGCTATTGCGGGTGTTCCCGGAGCCGGCGTCGGTGTATGGACCGACCGAGTCGGCCAGGGCTTTGGCCGCAACCCGCGTGCAAACCGCCTAAAACAATAATCGGAGACTCGCCGTCATGGCTTTGGATTTATTCGTCGTACTCATCTACGCCGCCGGCATGCTGGTGCTCGGCTATTACGGCATGCGCCGCGCCAAGACCCACGAAGATTACCTGGTGGCCGGCCGCAACCTGGGCCCGTCGCTGTACATGGGCACCATGGCCGCCACGGTACTGGGTGGCGCGTCCACGGTCGGCACGGTGCGCCTGGGCTATGTGCATGGCATCTCGGGCTTTTGGCTGTGCGCGGCGCTGGGCATGGGGATCATTGCGCTGAATCTGTTTCTGGCCAAGCCGCTGCTCAAGCTCAAGATCTTCACCGTCACTCAGGTGTTGGAAAAACGCTACAACCCCATGGCGCGCCAAGCCAGCGCGGTGATCATGCTGGCGTATGCGCTGATGATCGGCGTCACCTCGATCCTGGCCATCGGCACCGTGCTGCAAGTGCTGTTCGGCCTGCCGTTTTGGGTGTCGGTGCTACTGGGGGGCGGCGTGGTGGTGGTGTATTCGACCATCGGCGGCATGTGGTCGCTGACCCTTACCGACATCGTGCAGTTCGTGATCAAGACCGTCGGCCTGATGTTTATCCTGCTGCCGATCTGCCTGTACCGCGTCGGTGGCTGGGATGAACTGGTGGCCAAGCTGCCGGCGTCGAGTTTTAGCTTCACCGCGATCGGCTGGGACACGATCATCACCTACTTCATGATCTACTTCTTCGGCATCTTGATCGGCCAGGACATCTGGCAGCGGGTGTTCACCGCCCGTGATGAAAAAGTCGCGCAGTATGCCGGAACCTTCGCCGGTTTCTACTGCGTGCTCTACGGGCTGGCCTGTGCATTGATCGGCATGGCGGCCCATGTGCTGATCCCAGACTTGGACAACGTCAACAATGCCTTCGCTGCCATTGTGAAACTGTCGCTGCCGGACGGCATTCGCGGCCTGGTGATCGCTGCGGCCCTGGCGGCCATGATGTCCACCGCCAGCGCCGGCCTACTGGCCGCCTCTACCGTGCTGACCGAAGATCTGCTGCCGCGCCTGCGCGGCGGCAAGCAGTCGAGCCTGAGCCTCAACCGCTTGTTCACCCTGCTGACCGGCGCGACAGTGCTGGGCATTGCGTTGGTGGTCAACGACGTAATCAGCGCTCTGACCCTGGCCTACAACCTGCTGGTAGGCGGTATGTTGATCCCGCTGATCGGCGCAATCTTCTGGAAACGCGCCAGCACACCCGGCGCGATCGCCTCCATGGCCCTGGGCTTTGTGACGGCGCTGGTGTTCATGCTCAAGGATGGCCTGGATGCGAACACACCGATCTACTACAGCCTGGCGGTGGGGCTGGTGAGCTTTGTCGCGGTGAGCTTGCTGTCGCGCAAGCCACAAGGCGTGACAGCTCGGGCGGTGTGAGACAAAGCGGTTTCTTCAGCGGGTGCGACGTCGGAGGTCGCACCCGCTTTTTTTATTGGGCGTTCATGGCCAAAACCATAGGCGCTTTGGCTTGGATGATTTCCTGCACCAGAGAAGCCCACAGCAACCCCTGCGTGGTGCCCGCGGCATAGGTTCCGCCGGCGACAATGCGGTTGTGGGCGCAGCGGTACACGATGGATAGGCCATCTCGAGTGCCCGGTCTCGCACATTCGACAATATGCAAATCACCGGTTTCGACCGCCATTCGATAGGACTCAGGAAAGTGTCGAGAAACGGCAGCCAGGCACGCAGCAAGTATTTGCTCTTTGTATTCCAATGATGAATCAGGAGGAACCTGCCCACCGGAAACCAAAATCCAATCCTCGTCCCGGCGGCAATTCATAACGCCGATTGGCAGTTCATACTGTAATTTAAGCCCACGTATTCTTGCGCCTTCATTGGCAAAGGCGCGCAGTTTGAAAAACCAGCCGATGATTGGGAACACGGCTTGTTCCTCTACTCCCATTGCAGTAACAACAATGTGTTCTCTACTGAGCTGGGCAATTTCGGCCGCACTCAAGTGCTGGGACGTAAACTGCACACCGGAACCCTGCAACAGCACCTCTATCTCACCCATTAACTCGTTAAACTCGAGATCGTACCCTGATACCTCAATCGCATAATCAACACCGGGAACTCCAAACTCTGAGCTGAATGTTTGTTGACTGAGCATTCTGAGTTTCGATCCCGGTCTACCGCTTGGCCAAGGCCTATTTTCAATATCGCGCTGGTCGCCAATTGCTGCCTCTACGTCGCCGACGTGCTGCGTATAAGCTCGTACAACTCTTGATCGCGTGAAAGGGGCCAACGTCGGATTATCAATAAGTAGTTTTTCAAATAATTCAATACCTGCGCGATTACACTCAACAGTTAAATATTGATTTATGGGAAACAAGTATTCGTTGTGCAGCGGCTTAGCCGTGGTCTCCGTGGCTGACATATGACGCATATTCACAAGTTTATGACTGGCGCCATCGCTCGGTGACTTCCCGCCATATACCACGACACGATAATTCGCTAGACGCAACATTGCGGCTTGAAGCAGACCATTGATACCCCGCCCGATAATCGATACCTGCGGCGCATCAGCATTTACCGGATGAGAAGGAATCGTCAGTGTCTGTACTAGTTTGCGCCTTACAAGCCCACGTAAAGCCGTTAAGCTCAATTGAACACTGACCGCGTAATCTAAGTCGCAATTGCAGGCGTCTGTTGTAGCTGCCTGCGTCGTGAGCATCGGCGGTCTGAGCCAACTTGTAATGTCGCAACCGAGTTCCTGTGCGCGAACTCGGAACGAGTCAAGCGTCACAGGCCCATAGTCCAGCACAAGCTGAATATCCTCAGCCACCGCCAATGTATGCAAAGCCTCATTGCTGAATACGTCTGGTTTGGCGACACATATCAAGCGAGCCTCGCTATGCAAGCCACGTATGAGAGCTTCATTAATGCGGTGGACAGATTCTTTATTCAGCGACAAACAGACGGCGACGGCTTGAGCCCCTCTCATCGCCTCATGCCAATCCTCAAAAAATGAAACTCTTTTATCGACTGTGGTGCTTCCCAGATTGTTCTGGGCTCGACCTTTTCTTTCCAAAACCCTAATCCGAGCATCCGGGTCTTTTTTCAGCAATAACTTAACTAGTTCTTTACCGACGCTGCCGTATCCCAGCACACAGATATCCTGTGGCAAGGCCCCCTCGCCAAGCGTCAGCCAACGCACCATATACGCCGCCACATGGGGCGCGTTGACGCCCGGGGTATTGATTACTCGAATATCGTTCGCTTCGCACAAGTCCAGTCGTACTTTATCCAGGCTCGTGCCTCTACGAATCAGACACAGATCGCCAAATGGGTGGGCTGAGCGCCACCGCTCAATGATTTCGGCATCGATGACTTGGTCCGCGATAATCAACGCGGACGGCCGCAACAGTGCGATCTGCAACAGCAGTGTCTGCTTGGTCAGGGTGGGGGGAAGAAACACGACGTTGCCGGGGGCGTCGGCCTTCCAGCGTCTAGAGACAGGGGCGATGTGTAAAACCGTGTCGAGGGTGGCGATCAGTGAAGCGGCGACGGGCGGGACACATGAGAGCGTCATGGGCTTATCTCCAGCAGATTCATGTAGGCGCTGGAGATTTTTTCTACGCTGATTTTTCGGATTAACTAAGCCAGCCGAATCCGACAAACAAGTAGTCCGATTCCGATGCTCAGAGACGAACGTGTGACACAGGGCATGCTAAGACACCTGTGGTGGCAGACTTGCCCTAGCAAGCCTGCTACTACAGTTGCGAAATCCTCAATGTTCCCTCAATCGCGGCTCACCGGCGACGTGGGCGACGCTGTTCGTCATCCGTGCGAATCGGCACCGGCTGCAGCGGTGGCTCGATCAAGCCCAGGGCGACGCCGAGATCATGGAGCCAGTTTTGAATTTTCTCTTTCATGGTGGTGCCCCCTTTGAGGGTAATGCGGATCGGCGGAAGCTGAATTGCCCTACATAAAATATCGCCGCTTCCTACTGATAATAGCCCTAAGTACTACGTATTGCTTGCGGCAAAGCACAACGAACTATTACCGAATAGGTCTGAATCCTGACGGATCGCTCAAGCGATGGCGCGGGTGTCTGACAGCAACTCGGCCTTGCCTGTTTGCTGCAGGTCTATCCATGCGTTGAGGTTAGCGCCGAGCATACCCTTTCGCCACATCAACCAGGTGGTCGCAGTGGCAAATTGCCCTATCAGCGGATGAACGGACACACTGTCCCTGCCCGGCAGGCTGGCAAGCATGGATTCGGACATCAACGCCACTCCCGAACCGGCAATCACACAGGCGAGCATGCCCTGATACGACTCGATCTCAATAGCGCGCCCCATGGCCACACGATCCTGGGCAAACCAGCTTTCCAGACGCGCGCGATAAGCGCAGCTGCGGCGAAAGGTGAACACTGCGCGACCAGCCACGTCCTGAGGCCCGCGCACTGGCGCATGGTCCGCTTCACAGATCAGCACCAAGCGCTCTTCACACAACGGGATGCCATCCAAAGAGGCGATGGTCAGCGGGCCATCCACCAAGGCCGCGTCAAGGCGCCCGGTGATCAGGCCTTCAAGCAATTCGCCGCTGGGCGCCGACTGCACCTGCAAGTTCACCTGCGGATAAGCCTTGTGATAACGCGCCAGCAAGGTCGGCAGGTGAATCGCCGCGGTGCTGTACATGCTGCCCAGCACAAAATCCCCAGCCGGCTGGCCGCCTTGCACCGCGCCGTGGGCTTCGTCATGCAAGGCCAACAGGCGCGTGCTGTAGTCCAGCAGCACCTTGCCTGCCGGGGACAACTGCAAGCGTTGACGTTCGCGCACGAACAATTCGACGCCGAGCTGTTTCTCCATCTGCTTGAGGCGTGTCGACAGGTTCGACGGCACGCGGTGCAGGCGCTCGGCCGCGCGAGTGATGGAGCCCTCTTCGGCCACCGCCTGGAAGATGCGCAATTGACTGAACTCCATACCTTTCTCCAAAACTGAACAAGTTGCTCACTATTATTCATTTTTGCAGAAAGTCAATGCACCTTAGGCTGACCGTCATACGTTTCTTGCAGGAACCCCTGACCATGTCGCCGTTAATCCGCTTACTCGCCAGCTTCATCGCCTTGATGATGGCTATGGGCATTGGCCGTTTCGCGCTCACTCCGCAACTGCCCCACCTACTGAATGAAGGCCAGATCGACCTGACTGACGCGGGCCTGATCGCGGCCGCCAACTACCTGGGCTATTTCGTCGGCGCAGTGGATTCGATGTTCGCCCGCAGCCATCAGCATATTCGCGGCCGTCTGTACGGCGGCTTATGGCTGTGTGTGCTGCTGACCGTGGCCTCGTCTTGGGCCCATGGCTTTTGGGCGCATTTGTTACTCCGATTCGGCACGGGAGTGGCGAGCGCGTGGGCGTTGGTGATGATCACCAGCCTGAGCCAACCCCTGGCGCTTGCCGCCGGCCGCCCGCGCTTGGG
Source organism: Pseudomonas rhodesiae (assembly GCF_013285305.1). Taxonomy (NCBI): domain Bacteria; kingdom Pseudomonadati; phylum Pseudomonadota; class Gammaproteobacteria; order Pseudomonadales; family Pseudomonadaceae; genus Pseudomonas; species Pseudomonas rhodesiae. The sequence goes on from NZ_CP054205.1 coordinate 4,362,782, forward strand.
GGCACTGGTATTTGCCGGACCGGGGCTGGGGATTCTGCTGACGGGGGTGCTGGCACTGGTCGCCAACCATCTGGGGCAAAGTAGCGCAACACTGTGGCGGGTGTATGGCGGCGTGGCGTTGGTGATGCTGCTGGCGATTCTGCCGTTCCTGCCGCCGGTCAAGGCAACCGCCGCGCCAGGGGCCGAAGTCAGCGCTGGCCGCAATGGCAGCATCACGCATCTGTGCTGGGTTTACGTGCTGTACGGGGTGGGCTACATCATCCCGGCGACCTTTCTGTCGCAAATGGCCAGTGCACAATTGAAGGGCGCCTGGCAGGCCGATCTGTTCTGGCCCTGCTTTGGCCTGGCATCGGCCCTTGGCGTGGTGGCCGCGAGCCTGCGCCGCACGGATGCGCACACTACCCGCCGTTGGCTGATGACGACCTTGTGGCTGCAAGCGGCCGGGGTGTTCGCCTGCCTGCTGGGCAATGGCTGGGGCCTGGCCTTGGGCGTGCTGCTGTGCGGCGGGCCGTTCCTGGCCTGCATGCAGCTGGTGATGGCGCGTCTGCGAGAGATCGCGCCCCACGGCTACCAGCGCAACACTGGGCTGCTCACCGCCAGCTTCGCCATCGGGCAATTGAGCGGCCCGTTGCTGGCCTCGATCAGCAGCCATGTGAGCGGCGGTTTGCAGCCAGCGTTGGTAATCGCCGGTGCAGGTCTGTTAGTGGCGGGCGGGATCGTCCTCAGCTCGCAACCAACGGCACCGGCACGCGACCCTGCTCGCGTCGCGCCAGCACCAGAAAGAACAGGCCGCCCAGCAAACATCCAGTGAACCAAGCGAAGTTGGCCAGGCCCTGCAATGCCGGGGTGAAGGTGATCGCAACGCCCACCAGCGTGGCGGGCACCAAGGCCTTGACGGCTGTCCAGTTCACACCTCCGTCGAAGTAATAGCGCCCGCTCGGGCTGTCATCGAACAGCGCATCCACATCGATCCGTTGTTTTTTGATCAGGTAGAAGTCCACCAGCAGGATGCCGAACAGCGGCCCGATGAACGCCGCGAGAATATCCAGGGTGTAGTGGATCATCAGCGGGTTATTGAACAGGTTCCACGGGGTGATGAAGATCGAGGCCACCGCCGCGATCATGCCCCCGGCGCGCCAGCTGATTTTGCTCGGCGCGACGTTGGCGAAGTCGAACGCCGGGGACACGAAGTTGGCGACGATATTGATGCCGATGGTGGCGGTTACAAATGCAAAGGCACCGAGCAGAACAGCCATGCTGTTATCGATCCGCGAGACAGTGGCTATGGGGTCATGCAGCATCTCGCCAAACACCGGTAAGGTGCCTGAAACAATCACCACGGTGACCAGGGAAAACGCCAGAAAATTCACCGGCAGGCCCCAGAAATTACCGCGTCGCACGTCCTGCATGCTGCGGCAGTAGCGGCTGAAATCGCCGAAATTCAGGGTGGGCCCAGAAAAGTACGACACCACCAACGCCGTGGCGACGATCACCTGGCCAAACGCCTGCCAACCCGACAGGGATTTTTCCGCCAGGGTGAAACTGATATTCGCCCAACCCGCCTTCCACACAATCCAGCCGGCCAGGATAAACATCACGGCGTACACCACAGGGCCCGCCCAATCGATAAAACGGCGAATGGATTCCATCCCCGCCCAGAACACGGCGGCTTGCAGCACCCATAGGCTGAGAAAACCAAACCAGCCCAGGTAGGAGAGGCCCGCGAAATGCGGCTCGGCATAGACCGCCATTTGTGGGAAGAATCGCAGTACCACGATGATCAAGGCACTCGACGCCAAGTAGGTCTGAATGCCGTACCACGCCACGGCGATCAGGCCGCGAATCACCGCGGGAATATTCGCACCGAACACCCCGAACGCCAGCCGGCAGATCACCGGGTAAGGCACTGCCGCCTGCTGGCTGGGCTTGGCCACCAGATTGGCGATCAATTGCACGATACAGATGCCGGCGAGCAAGGCGATCAACACCTGCCAACTGGCCAGCCCCAGCGCGAACAGGCTGGCGGCGAACACGTAGCCGCCGACGCTGTGCACGTCACTCATCCAGAAGGCGAAGATGTTGTACCAGGTCCACTTTTGCGGGAGTGGACCAAGGTCCTGGTTGTATAGGCGTGGGCTGTAGCCGTTGGGCAATTGTTCGGTCATCGCTGGCTCCTCGTCATACCGGCCTGCGCTGCCGTAGCGGGTGCATACGGGAGGCGGCATGGTTTGTATACGAGATCGTCAGCAGATTACGTGCCAATGGCACACAATCCCTGTGATACGGCACTTCACGAGGATCAGCGAACCTTAGTCAGCGACACTTCGCTCAGCAACGGTGCAGATTTATCCTGTACACAATCATCGGTGCACCCGATGTGCACACACGTAACCCACCGTGCAGCAGGCCGCCGTGAGGAAGGTGCCCCACGCCATGTCCATCACTGCCAGTTGAGCGGACCAACCCTGCAACGTGGCCCAGTTGCTCAGATCATAGGTGCCATACGCCACCAGGCCCAACAACGCGCCCAAGCGCGCCGCGCGCTGCCAACTAACACTGGGCAGCACCACGAACACCACGCAGCCGAGCACATACAAGAGATAGAAGAGCACCGCGGGCAACAGCCGAGGTTGATCGAGCATCAGAGGGCCCAGCAGGGATTTGTAGGTGGGGCCCATAAGGACGCCGAGCCAGAGGCCGTCCAGAATCAAAAAGGCGAGCAACGTGCCCAGGTAGGCAAACAGGGTTTTCTTGGTCATGGAAACAGCCTCTGTAGGCGCCAATCAGCGCCTACAGAAGAGCAAAACACCCTCAGCTTAGTTCAATGCGATCGGCATGAATCACGATCTGGCCCTGTTTGTAGAGCGCGCCGATGGCTTTCTTGAAGTTGCCTTTGCTCACGCCGAATAAGTTGCTGATCACCGCCGGGTCGCTTTTATCGCTGACCGGCAAGGTGCCGTTGTTTTCGCGCAACTTGGCGAGGATCTTCGAGTTCAGGCTGGAGGCTGCTTCCTGACCGACCGGTTGCAGGCTCAGGCTGATGTTGCCGTCGGCGCGGATCTCCTTGATAAAGCCTTTCTCTTCCTTGCCGGGTCGCAGGAATTTGAACACTTCGTTCTTGTGGATCAAGCCCCAGTGCTTGTTGTTGATGATCGCCTTGAAACCCATATCGGTGGCTTCGGCCACCAGCAGATCGACTTCCTGGCCCACCTGGTAGTTGGCGGGTGTCTTGTCCAGGTAACGGTCGAGGCGCGCGGTGGCGGTGATGCGCTTAGTGTGCTTGTCGAGATAGACATGCACCACGCAATACTCACCCGCGCTCAACTGACGCTTTTCTTCCGAGTAAGGCAGCAACAAATCTTTGGGCAGCCCCCAATCGAGGAATACACCAATGCTGTTGACTTCCACTACTTTCAAACTGGCGAACTCGCCCACTTGAACTTTGGGCTTTTCAGTTGTAGCGATAAGTTTGTCATCGCTGTCCAGATAAATAAAAACGTTAAGCCAGTCTTCATCTTCACTGGGAATATCTTTGGGGATATACCGATTAGGCAAGAGGATTTCACCGTCTTGCGCACCATCGAGGTACAAACCAAAGTTAGTGTGTTTAACCACTTGCAAGCTGTTGTAGCGCCCGACTAAAGCCATTTCCAAACCCCTCGTTACGTGGGCGGCATTCTACCCGAGTTGTGCCCGCCACGCGCGCACGCCTGAAAAATCCAGGGGTTGCGTGGCTTTCTACTGGCCCTGCCCCGCTCGTCAGATCATCCCGATGAATTTTGCCCGGAGCGCCAGGCCAGTCGTTCCAGGGCTTTCCAGTTAAAACAGTAAGTTAGCGGGTTATTCATCGGCCCAACTTTGCCCATTTTCAACCAGGCGTTTTATTCTCAGGGGATATTTACCAAGCAATTGTCAAGTATTTCATGTACGATGCCTGGCCAAGTTAATTCTCTACAGGTTAGTGGCCGCCATGCGTGTAAAAGCATCCAACAGCAAAGCAAAGCCAGCTCCCGCCGTTGAAACCAGCGAATCGATCAACAGCCAGATTGCTGCGTTCCTTAAATCCGGTGGCGAAATCCAGCAAATTGCCAAGGGCGTAAGCGGCCAGACTTTCGGCCCGTCCAAGCAGATCAGCCTGGGCAAGAAGTAACACTCTCGCAACACACCTGGTCCCTAAGCGCCTTGCCTTCAAGGCGCTAGGACTAGCGTCGGTACCACCCTCTTATTGCATTCAATAGCACCCTAATCGACGAACGGACCTCACCGACCGCTATTCGCCGGTATCCTTGCACGCGTCTAGCGCGGGCATCTGCCCGATTTTTCCGTCACTGCTCCTCGCTTTTCATGGAGTGAAGCATGTTTAAACCCTGCATATTCCTGATCACTGCCCTGGTCGCCAGCCCTCTGGCCGAAGCGCAAATCTTCCAACGCGAATTGGGCGACTTCGACCTGAAACTGGGTACAACCCCCAGCCGCAGCATGGCTCAGGGCCTGGTCAAGCCGACGTCGCCGGGCAGTGATTCGTTCCATGGCGGCCTGGATCTGAGCCACGACAGCGGCCTGTATTTCGGCCAGTTCTCGCCGAACATGGGGCTATCCTCCTCCAGCAACCTCGAAATCGATTCCTATATGGGCTTCAAACACCCTTTCGATCAGACCCTGGGCTACGAAGTCGGCTTGATCCACTACAGCTACCCCACCCTCAGCCCGCTCAACAGCCAGGAGTTCTACGGAGGTCTGAACCTGCTCGGCAATCGTTTCGGCGCTTCCTTCAGCAACGACCCGGACCGCCAGGACAGCACCCTCTTTGCCGACCTTAGCGGCACACAGCCGTTCGGGATCGGGGTAAGCATGAAGTACACCACCCATCAGTTGGGCTCGCCGGTTTCGGTGGATGGCGGCTCTATCAGCAGTTTCAGCGACTGGTCGGTGCAGTTTTCCCGCGCCTGGAAGGGCATCGACCTGGACCTGATCTACAGCGATTCCAGCCTCAGCGGCGGCAATTGCTCCGCCTACTCCGGGCACAACGCGCAATGCGATGGCCTGCTGACTCTCAAGGCCGTGCGCTCGTTTTATTGATGGGCTGAACTGTCGGACCCGGCCAGGGTTCACATGCACAAGTCCCCTCTGTGCAAGGATCCGCTCATGCTGCGTCGGCTCAAACTATTGGTGGTAGTACTGACCCTGAGCCTGGTGCTCGCCGGCTGCAATCGCGTGGGCCTGGCCTATCGCAATCTGGACGTGATCATCCCCTGGACCCTCAATGACTACCTGGACATGAACGCCGGGCAGAAGAGCTGGTTCAACGACACACTCAAAGAACACCTGGCCTGGCATTGCACCACGCAACTGCCGGGTTACCTGGACTGGCTGGACCGCCTGCAACAGATGGTCGACGCCAATCAAGTCACGGACGCCGCGCTGCAAACCCGCACCGTCGAGGCCAAACAAGCGATTGCCGAAGTAGCACGAGAAATCACCCCGTCGGCCATCGAGCTGCTGCAAGGGCTGGACGATGAGCAGGTCGAGGACATGAACGCCGCGTTGGCCAAAGACTTGCGCAAGCGTCAGGACGAATACCTCAAACCCCCGCTGCAACAGCAGATCAAGGAGCGCGCCGAACGCATGCGCAAGCGCCTGGACAGCTGGATGGGCCCGCTCAGCCCCAGCCAGCAAGCCCGCGTCCTGGCCTGGTCGGTCGCGCTGGGTAAGCAGAATGAGCAGTGGATCGGCAACCGCGCCCATTGGCAGGCGCAGTTTATCGACGCGGTCCAGCAACGCCGAAGTGCCGATTTCCCACAAAAGATGCAGCAACTGCTGGTGGACCGTGAAAGCCTATGGACCCCGCAGTACCGCGCCGCCTACGCCCAGACTGAAGCGCAAGCGCGAAGCCTGATCGTCGACTTGATGGCCGATAGCACGCCGCAACAGCGGTTAAAACTCACCCAGAAAATAGACGGCGTGCGCAGCGACTTCAAGGCACTCAAGTGCCTCAAGGCCGCTGCCCGTTGAAATGCGGGCTGCCATCGCAACTCGGCAACGATCCTAGATCGCGCCGCCTGCAATCGCCGCTTCGGAAGCCACGCGATCAAAGGTTTCAGGGTCCAATGCGTCTTCCTGCTCGTCCATGACCTGACGCGGATGAGCGTTGCCAGGAATGGAGCTGTCAATCAGGGACAGCAGGCTCGCTCCCCGTGGGGTCAAAATGAAATTCTCGCCGTTACCGCCCTGTTCTTCCGGGCGCGATTCGATAAAGCCGCGCTTGAACAGCAGCGCTTCATAGTCGGCAGCGGTCTTTTTCAGCGCATCCAGGTTGCCAATGGACTCACCGGCCGTGGCCTTGTCGGCGGCTTCCTGCTCCGCATATTTGCGTGGGGCGAAGCTGCCCTCGCCGTTCTGCACTTCGTGCAGCAAACGTTCGATCAAATCCCAGTTGTAAGTCGTCATCCTGATTCCTCCTGCGGGCGTGAGCAAAAGTGGCCCGTCAGCAGGTGTGACCTGTCACGTCGGCAGCCGTTCAGCCGAATGGACGGGCGCCATTTCTCTGAACTTTCCAGACGTTCGCCCCCTCAACTGCGTACCAACGCCAAGGAGGTCGCCCCATGAAAACCCTGATGAATCTGACCGTCGCCGCCGCTCTGCTCACCGCCCTGCCGACCTGGGCCTGTACGCCGGAAGAAGCCACCGCCAAGCGCGAGGAGCTGGCCAAGCAAGTGACCCGGCTCACCGAACAGAACCCAGCCAAGGCCAAGGAGATGAACGACGAACTGCAGAAAATGGACCTGGACACCGAGAGCGCGGAGTTCCCCGACAAATGCCAGTTGATCGACGCGCGCCTCAAAGAACTGAAAGAGGCCGCCGCCAAGGCCGAAAACTGAGCCCATAAAAAAACCGGACATCGTCCGGTTTTTTTATATCGCCCCAGGCTTATTCAGCAGCTGGCGCTTCGGGTTTGCGGCGCTTGAGCGGGGCCATGCCGTCCTTGCTTACCAACGACAGGTTGTCGGTCTTCGGGCGGTTGGCGATCTTGCGTTTGGTCGGCGACTTGGCGCCGGTTTTCTTCTTGTCGCCCTTGGCGTCGGTCTTTTTCTTCTTCACGCCGACGGCCTTGCCCGACGCCTTGACCTTCTTCGGCCCGGTGTAGGTGCCTTTGACTTCCTTGATGGTGCGGCGCTCGAACGACTGCTTGAGGTAGCGTTCGATACTCGACATCAGGTTCCAGTCGCCGTGGCAGATCAGCGAGATGGCCAGGCCATCGTTACCGGCCCGCCCGGTGCGGCCGATACGGTGCACGTATTCGTCGCCGCTGCGCGGCATGTCGAAGTTGATCACCAGGTCGAGGCCGTCCACATCCAGGCCACGGGCGGCCACGTCGGTGGCCACCAGGATCTTCACACCGCCGGCCTTGAGGCGGTCGATGGCGAGCTTGCGATCTTTCTGGTCTTTCTCGCCGTGCAGCACGAACGCCTTGTATTCCTGGGCGACCAGGCGGCCGTAGATGCGGTCGGCGGCGGCGCGGGTGTTGGTGAACACAATGGCTTTCTGATAGGTCTCGTTGGCCAGCAGCCAGTTGAGGATCTGTTCTTTGTGCACATTGTGGTCGGCGGTGACGATCTGCTGACGCGTGGTGGCGTTGAGGTCGCTGACGTTGTTGACCTGCAGGTGTTCCGGGTTGTTCAGCACCTTGGCGACCATGTCGCGCAGGGTCGAACCGCCAGTGGTAGCGGAGAACAACATGGTCTGCTGACGGTTGACGCACTCGCCCACCAGGCGCTGCACGTCGTCGGCAAAGCCCATGTCGAGCATGCGGTCGGCTTCGTCGAGCACCAGCACTTCGACTTCCTTGAGGTCCAGGTTGCCGGCGTTGAGTTGTTCGATCATGCGCCCTGGCGTGCCGATCAGAATGTCCGGCACCTTGCGCAGCATGGCGGCCTGCACCTTGAAGTCTTCACCGCCGGTGATGATGCCGGACTTGATGAAGGTGAACTGCGAGAAGCGTTCGACTTCCTTCAGGGTCTGCTGGGCCAGCTCGCGGGTCGGCAGCAGGATCAGGGTCTTGATGCTGACGCGGACCTTGGCCGGGCCAATCAAACGATTCAGGACCGGCAGGACGAACGCGGCGGTCTTGCCGCTACCGGTTTGCGCTGTCACCCGCAGGTCACGCCCTTCGAGCGCGAGCGGGATGGCCGCGGCTTGCACAGGCGTAGGCTCGACAAATTTAAGCTCGGCCACGGCTTTGAGCAGGCGTTCGTGCAGGGCGAATTGGGAAAACACGGGTGCTACCTCGAAGAAATGCAAAATATCAGCTGCATAGGGTAACGGTTTCGGGCGTCCAAACCGAGTTTCTTTACGCGAACGGGCCCAATCAGGCGTTTTTTTGTGCTTGATTGTGTCGGCGACGTCAACTTTGGCGCACTCAGGTGCTCTAATCGCCCCCGACTTGTCTTACCGAGGAATTGCCTTATTCATGGATATCAAACAGCTCTGGCGCAACGTCCAAGACCTTTGGGACGCACTCGACCAACATCCCATGCTGCATGCGGGCCTGGGCTTGCTGGTATTGCTGGTGGTGGCCCTGGTGCTGGGTCGCGTGGCGCGCTACCTGATCCTGCACGCGGTCAAACTGCTCGGGCGCCAACCGGCCCTGCACTGGCTCAACGACCTGCGGCATAACAAGGTTTTCCATCGTCTGGCGCAGATGACACCGTCTCTGGTGATTCAGTTCGGCCTGTACCTGGTGCCCGACCTGAGCAAGACCGCCACGTTGTTCATCGGCAACGTGGCCCTGGCGTTCACCATCCTGTTCCTGGTGCTGGCCATAAGCGCCCTGCTCAACGCCCTGCTGGACATCTACGCCCGCACCGAACACGCACGCACCCGTTCGATCAAGGGCTATGTGCAATTGGCCAAGATGGTGCTGTTCGTGTTCGGCGCGATCATCATCGTTGCCACCCTGATCGACCGGTCGCCGCTGTTACTGTTGTCCGGCCTGGGTGCAATGTCGGCGGTGATCCTGTTGGTCTACAAGGACACGCTGCTGTCGTTCGTCGCCAGCGTGCAGTTGACCAGCAACGACATGCTGCGGGTCGGCGACTGGATCGAAATGCCCCAGGTCGGCGCCGACGGCGATGTGGTGGACATCACCTTGCACACGGTGAAAGTGCAGAACTTCGATAAGACCATCGTCTCCATCCCCACCTGGCGCTTGATGTCCGAATCGTTCAAAAACTGGCGCGGCATGCAAGCCTCGGGCGGGAGGCGTATCAAGCGCAGCCTGTTCATCGATGCCAGCGGCGTGCGCTTCCTGCGTGACGACGAAGAAGTGCGCATGACCCAGGTGCACCTGCTCACCGACTACATCAGCCGCAAGCAAGCCGAACTCAGGGCCTGGAACCAAGCCCAGGGTCACAGCGCGCAGTTGTCGGCCAACCGCCGGCGCATGACCAACCTCGGCACCTTCCGCGCCTACGCGCTGGCCTACCTGAAAAGCCACCCGGACATCCAGCCGAACATGACCTGCATGGTCCGCCAGATGCAGACCACCGCCCAAGGCGTGCCGCTGGAAATCTACTGCTTTACCCGCACCACGGCGTGGGCCGATTACGAACGAATCCAGGGCGATATCTTCGATTACCTGCTGGCGGTGTTGCCGGAGTTCGGCCTGAGCCTGTACCAGCAACCCAGTGGCAACGATCTGCGGGCGGGGATGCTACCGGCGGTGGCGGGCGCCAGTCATTTAGCAGCCCCGGATTACCCGGCGGTTTAAGCCAGCGAGCGGTTGGGCGCCTTGACGCCCAACCGACTGATCCAAACCGCCCCCACAATCACCAGCCCGCCCAAGGCCAACCGACCCAGCGGCTCGTGCTGGTTCCAGATCAACAGGTTGAGCAACAACCCAACCGGTACGTGCAAGTTATTCATCACCGCCAGGGTGCCGCCGTTGACCAGGCATGCGCCCTTATTCCACCAGTACAGGCCCAATGCCGTGCTGACCAGGCCGAGGAACACCAGCACACCCCATTGCAGCGGCGCTTGCGGCAGAAAATCAGCTTTGCCGAACAACAGGAACGCCGGCAACACCACCAGCAATGCGCCAAGGTAGAAATAGCCGAAGCGTCGGTAGTGCGGCAGGTCGCTCGGGTAGCGCGCCACCAGGTGTTTGTACATGACCTGCCCGGCGGCATAGGTGAAGTTGGCCAATTGCAGCAGCAAAAAGCCCATCAGGAAGTGCGGGGTGACCTGGTCGAAGCGAATCACTGCCGCACCCGCCACCGCCACCAGGGCAGCCAGCAATGCCCAGGGATTAAAGCGGCGGTTGAGAGCATCTTCGATCAGGGTCACATGCAGTGGCGTGAGGATGGTGAACAGCAGCACCTCCGGCACGGTAAGCACGCGAAAGCTCAGGTACAGGCACACGTAGGTCACGCCGAACTGCAGCGCGCCGATCACCAGCATGCCGCGCATGAACGCCGGCTCCACCGAACGCCAGCGCGTCAGCGGGATAAACACCAGCCCGGCCAGTACCACGCGCACCAGCACCGCGAAGTAGCTGTCGACGTGACCGGCGAGGTATTCGCCGATCAAGCTGAAGGAAAATGCCTGAATCAGGGTGACAACCAGTAGATAGCCCATGCGCGCCTCGTTTCGAATGGGCGGGACATTAAAGCTTTTCGTCGCAGGACGAAACTCGGGGCAAAAAAAACCCGACCTCGCTAAAGCGTCAGTCGGGCAGGAGCACTCAGGAGCACAAGTGCAAAGGGAGGTTCGTTACGCGTACTTGAAGGGTTGGCGTGCAGCGATATAAACACCGCGGGATTATCTGGCGATTAAAGCTTCACACCACCTGGGCCAGCTGGGCCTTGGCGTGATTGATGCCTTTTTCCTGGAAGTCACCGCTCAGGTTCACCCCTTCGGCATGAATAAAAGCGACCTCATGAATCCCGATAAAGCCCATGACCTGCCGCAGATACGGTTCCTGATGATCAGAGCTGGCGCCGGTATGAATGCCACCGCGCGCGGTGAGCACAATGGCGCGCTTGCCGGTCAGCAGGCCCTGGGGCCCGGTGGGGGTGTATTTGAACGTGACCCCAGCGCGCAATACGTGATCCAGCCAGGCTTTCAAGGTGCTGGGGATGGCAAAGTTGTACATCGGCGCGGCCAGTACCAGCACGTCGGCGGCCAACAGCTCATCGGTCAATTCGTTGGAGCGGTCCAGAGAGATCTGTTCGTCGTCGTTGCGCTGTTCCGACGGTTTCATCCAGCCGCCGAGCAGGTTGGCGTCCAAATGCGGAACCGGGTTGAGGGCCACGTCGCGCACGGTGATCCGGTCCGCCGGGTGGGCGGCCTGCCATTGGCTGATGAACTGCTGAGTGAGTTGGCGGGAAATGGAATCCTGCTGGCGTGCACTGCTTTCGATGATCAGAACGTTGGACATGGCTATGTAGGCTCCATCTGAAACTGCTGTAAGTCGATGGAGAAAAGATTAACCAGGGCTCATTCGATAAAAAAGCGCAAAAAACTGCTATAACCCATCTAGAAATTTGTTGATAAGCGGAGTATCCCTGTTGGCCTGCTCCGCTGATGCGTCATTTCGGGGTGCAGGTCAGGGCGATACGCATCTTGATAATCGCGCGGTTGAATTTGACCGTGGTGTTGGTGCTCTTGCCGGCCGGTACCAAGACGGTACGCCGACGCGGCGACTCCGGACCGTTGGTGAAGACTACCGAGCACTGGGCATCGTTGGTGCCGTAGTTATTCAGTTGAATCGAACTGATATCGGCATCCACGTCGGTCGCGGTGTAGTCCACGCTCACGCCGTCGATCTTTTTGCTCACATCGATAGGGTAGGCGAACGCGCTCAACGGCAGCAGCGCCAGCAGCACACAACAGAATTTTCTCATTCGGCAGTCTCCAATAAGGACCGCCAGCTTAGGACAAGAGGAACCCATCTTGAAAGCGCCCCGCGTTACCCTCGATCAATGGCGCACGCTGCAAGCGGTGGTCGACCATGGCGGCTTCGCCCAGGCGGCCGAAGCGCTGCACCGTTCGCAGTCTTCGGTGAGCTACACCGTAGCCCGCATGCAGGACCAACTCGGCGTGCCGCTGCTGCGCATCGACGGGCGCAAGGCTGTACTCACCGACGCCGGTGAAGTGCTGTTGCGCCGCTCGCGGCAACTGGTGAAAAACGCCAGCCAGTTGGAAGACCTCGCCCACCATATGGAGCAAGGCTGGGAAGCCGAAGTGCGCCTGGTGGTGGACGCCGCCTACCCCAACGCACGCCTGGTGCGCGCCTTGAGTGCGTTTATGCCGCAAAGCCGCGGTTGCCGCGTGCGCTTGCGTGAGGAAGTGCTGTCCGGCGTCGAAGAGCTGCTGATCGAAGGCGTGGCCGACCTGGCGATTTGCGGTTTCAGTATCCCCGGCTACCTGGGCACCGAGATGAGCGATGTGGAATTTGTCGCCGTGGCCCACCCCGAGCACACCCTGCACCGCATGAACCGCGCGCTGAGCTTCCAGGACCTGGAAAGCCAGATGCAAGTGGTGATCCGCGACTCCGGCCGCCAGCAGCCGCGGGATGTGGGCTGGCTCGGCGCCGAACAGCGCTGGACCGTCGGCAGCCTGGCCACGGCAGCGTCCTTTGTGGGCAGCGGCTTGGGCTTTGCCTGGTTGCCACGGCACATGATCGAACGCGAACTCGCCGAGGGCGTGCTCAAGCAGCTACCTTTGGAACAGGGCGGCAGCCGCCATCCCACGTTCTACCTCTATTCGAACAAAGACAAACCTTTGGGGCCGGCCACGCAGATCCTCGTGGAATTGCTGCGCACTTTCGACACCGCCCCGTTGGACGCCCCTTTCGCCGCCCCTCGACAAGCCTGAAACGGAGTTCAAGCATGCCCTGGTTCGACCATGACGACTGCAGCCTGCACTACGAGGAATACGGCCACGGCACCCCACTGATCTTGATTCATGGCCTGGGCTCCAGCAGCCAGGACTGGGAGCTGCAGCTGCCGGTGCTGTCCCGGCACTACCGCCTGATCGTGGTAGATGTACGCGGCCATGGGCGCTCCGACAAACCCCGCGAACGCTACAGCATCCCTGGCTTCAGCGCCGATCTGAGCGCACTGATAGAACACCTCGACCTGCCGCCGGCCCATGTGGTGGGGTTGTCGATGGGTGGCATGATTGCGTTTCAGTTGGCGGTGGACGAGCCCGGCAGCGTCCGCAGCCTGTGCATCGTCAACAGCGCGCCTGAGGTCAAGGTGCGCAGCGCCAATGACTATTGGCAATGGACCAAACGCTGGACGCTGGCCCGGGTGCTCAGCCTGAACACCATCGGCAAGGCTCTCGGTAACCGGCTGTTTCCCAAACCGCAGCAGGCCGACCTGCGGCGCAAGATGGCCGAACGCTGGGCAAAAAACGACAAACGTGCTTATCTCGCCAGCTTCGACGCCATTGTGGGCTGGGGCGTGCAGGAACGACTGTCCAGCATCGCCTGTCCAACCCTGGTCATCAGCGCCGACCACGACTACACCCCTGTGGCGCAAAAACAAATCTATGTAAAACTGCTGCCCGATGCGCGCCTGGTGGTCATCGAAGATTCCCGCCATGCCACGCCCTTGGATCAACCCGAGGTCTTTAACGCAACCCTGCTCGAATTTCTAAAGACCGTCGACACCACTGCTCAGGATCACTGACCCATGCTGAAAAAAATCGCCTTCTTTGCCGGTTCCGTTCTGTTCGCTGCCAACTTGATGGCGGCCCAGCCGGCCAAGGCGCCGCACGTTTTGATCTCCACCACCAATGGTGACATTGAAGTCGAACTGGACCCGGTCAAGGCGCCGATCAGTACCAAAAACTTCCTGGCCTACGTAGACAAAGGCTTTTACACCAACACCATTTTCCATCGCGTGATTCCGGGTTTCATGGTTCAGGGCGGGGGGTTCACTCCACAGATGCAGCAGAAAGACACCCAGCCGCCGATCAAGAACGAAGCCAGCAACGGCCTGCACAACGTGCGTGGCACGCTGTCGATGGCACGCACCTCCAACCCGGATTCGGCCACCAGCCAATTCTTCATCAACGTGGCTGACAATGCGTTCCTCGACCCAGGCCGTGACGCCGGTTACGCGGTATTCGCTAAAGTGGTCAAGGGCATGGACGTGGTCGACATCATCGTCAACTCCCAGACCACCACCAAGCAAGGCATGCAAAACGTGCCGATCGACCCTGTCGTGATCAAGTCGGCCAAGCGCATCGACTGACGTCTGCAGGATGCTCCGCGCACAGCCCACAAGGCTGTGCGCGCACCTGAAAGGAGAGCCCGCCCGGCGGGCGTCAACCCCAATGCTCTATCGTCGTTTCGAACAACTGATCGATATTTTCCGCGACGCGCCCAGCGCCGCACCACCTGACAAAGTCCTACCCTTCTACCTCTACTACCTGCGCCAAGTATGGCCGCATTTTGCCGCCCTGCTGGTGGTGGGCCTGATCGGTGCGCTGATCGAAGTCGCGCTGTTCAGCTACCTGAGCCGCATCATCGACCTGGCCCAGGGCACGCCGCCGGCGAATTTTTTCCAGGAGCACAGCAGCGAGCTGATATGGATGGCCGTGGTCGCCCTGTTGCTGCGCCCGATCTTCGGCGCCCTGCATGACCTGCTGGTGCATCAAACGATCAGCCCCGGCATGACCAGCCTGATCCGCTGGCAGAACCACAGCTACGTGCTCAAACAGAGCCTGAATTTCTTCCAGAACGACTTCGCCGGGCGGATCGCCCAGCGCATCATGCAAACCGGCAACTCGCTGCGCGATTCCGCCGTGGCGGCGGTGGATGCGATCTGGCACGTCGCGATTTATGCCATCAGCTCTCTGGTGCTGTTTGCCGAAGCGGACTGGCGCCTGATGATCCCACTGGTGACGTGGATCATCTGCTACAGCCTGGCGCTGCGGTATTTCGTGCCGCGGGTCAAAGAGCGCTCGGTGATTTCCTCCGAGGCGCGCTCCAAATTGATGGGGCGCATCGTCGATGGCTATACCAATATCACCACCTTGAAGCTGTTCGCGCACACCCAGTACGAGCAGCAATACGCCAAGGAAGCGATCATCGAGCAGACTGAAAAAACCCAGCTGGCCAGCCGTGTGGTCACCAGCATGGACATCGCGATTACCACCATGAACGGCCTGTTGATCGTCACTACCACGGGCCTGGCCCTGTGGTTATGGACGCAGTCGCTGATCTCGGTGGGCGCCATCGCCCTGGCCACGGGCCTGGTGATCCGCATCGTCAACATGTCCGGCTGGATCATGTGGGTGGTCAACGGTATTTTCGAAAACATCGGCATGGTGCAGGACGGGCTGAAAACCATCGCCCAACCGCTGGCCGTGGTCGACCGTGAAAACGCCCCGCGCCTGAGCGTGCCCCATGGCGAAGTGCGCTTCGAACAGGTGGACTTTCACTACGGCAAACAGAGCGGGATCATTGGCGACCTGAATCTGACCATCAAGGCCGGGGAGAAAATCGGCCTGATCGGGCCGTCCGGCGCGGGCAAATCGACCTTGGTCAACCTGCTGCTGCGCCTGTACGACCTGCAAGGTGGGCGCATCCTGATCGACGGCCAGAACATCGCCGAGGTGGCCCAGGAAACCTTGCGCGAGCAGATCGGCATGATCACCCAGGACACCTCGCTGCTGCACCGTTCGATCCGCGACAACCTGCTCTACGGCAAGCCTGACGCCACCGATGAAGAACTCTGGAGCGCGATCCACAAAGCCCGCGCCGATGAATTCATCCCGCTGCTGTCGGACGCCGAAGGCCGTACCGGGTTGGACGCTCACGTCGGCGAGCGCGGGGTGAAACTCTCCGGTGGGCAGCGCCAGCGCATCGCCATTGCGCGGGTCCTGCTCAAGGATGCACCGATCCTGATCATGGACGAGGCCACCTCGGCGCTGGACTCGGAAGTAGAAGCAGCGATCCAGGAAAGCCTGGAAACCCTGATGCAAGGCAAAACGGTGATCGCGATTGCCCACCGCCTGTCGACCATCGCCCGCATGGACCGCTTGGTGGTGCTGGAAAAAGGCCGGATCGCCGAGAGCGGCAGCCATGCCGAACTGTTGGCCCATGGCGGGCTGTATGCGCGGCTGTGGCAGCATCAAACCGGCGGCTTCGTCGGTATCGACTGAACACAACGCTGGTTGCACCGTCCGCCTGGCACTTTGCGCTGACCATGCTGTAATTCAGTGCAGTGCCCAGACGGGCGCTGAAGTAAATCTGCAGGGAGCATCACTGATTTACTGATTCGGTAGAGCGATCTATCAAGGACGGGTTTCATGTCTTTGTTCAAGCGTTCAGTCACAGAGGGGCTGGGTACGTTTTGGCTGGTGTTGGGTGGGTGCGGCAGCGCGGTATTGGCCGCAGCGTTCCCAGCGGTTGGGATCGGGTTGCTGGGGGTGTCCCTGGCGTTCGGGCTGACGGTGTTGACCATGGCCGTCGCCATCGGCCATATCAGCGGTTGTCACCTCAACCCGGCCGTGACGGTGGGCTTGGTGGTCGGCGGGAGGTTTCCGGCCAAGGAGTTACCGGCCTATATCATCGCCCAGGTCATAGGTGGCGTAGTCGCGGCGGCATTGTTGTATATGATCGCCAGCGGCAAGCCGGGCTTCGAATTGGCGTCGGGGCTGGCTGCCAACGGGTATGGCGACCACTCACCCGGCGGCTATTCGCTGGCGGCGGGGTTCGTCAGTGAGCTGGTGATGACGGCGATGTTCCTGGTGATCATCCTCGGCGCCACCGACCCACGTGCCCCCAAGGGCCTGGCGCCCATCGCCATCGGCCTGGCGTTGACCCTGATCCACCTGATCTCCATTCCCGTGACCAACACCTCGGTCAACCCGGCGCGCAGTACAGGCCCGGCGCTGATCGTGGGTGGGTGGGCGATCCAGCAGTTGTGGTTGTTCTGGCTGGCGCCGTTGCTGGGTGCGGCGATCGGCGGTTTTATTTACGGATGGTTGGGTAAGGAGCCTCCAGCCTGACGCCCCAATACCACGATGGGCCGGTGCAGCCCTGCCGATACAGGGCAGGGCTGCATTCAACAGAGGCTGACTTAACCCTGATGGGCCTGCATGTATTGACGCAACAATTGGTTGATCCGTGTCTGGTAGCCCGTACCCTGACCTTTGAACCACTCAAGAACGTCAGCATCCAGCCGAATAGTCACCGCCTGTTTTACAGGCACACGTAACTCCGCACGTCGGAAAAATTCGGCGTCCAGCTCAGGGATGTCGCTGGTATCGATTTCTTTATCTTTCATCTTGGCCAGGCGCTCCCAATCAGTTTTGGATGTTTGCGTCATAGTATTTGGCCTCCTTCTTAGTTGCCTTTCGGGCGGAGATGATACGAATCACATCACCACACCGCTCGGTGTATACGACTACACCCATTAACCGTTTTATCCAGCCAATACAGATCCAACGCTCTTCCCCATAATCCGCTCGATCATCGCGCAAGGCCAGCATCGGATGGCGAAAAATATCGGGTACGTCATTGAAATCGATTCCGTGCTTGGAAATATTGACCTTGTTTTTTGATTCATCCCATTCAAAACGCATGGCAATGCCTGTATGTACTTTTGTACATACAAAATAGTCAATTTTACAGTTCGTTTGCCGCGACGCGGACGAACGGTCTACGCCTGCCGATACGGCAGCGCCGCCCTCGCTTCTTCGGCATAGGCCAAAACGCCTACCCGTTCGCGCTCGAGAAAATCCTCCACCGCCTTTTTCAAGCCCGGATGCCGCAGGTAGTGCCATGACCGCGTGATCACCGGCTCGAACCCACGGATCAGTTTGTGCTCACCCTGGGCACCGGCGTCGAAACGTTGCAGGCCGTGAGCGATGGCGTAGTCCATGCCCTGGTAGAAACAGGTTTCGAAATGCAGGCGGTCGAATTCCGCCAGGCAGCCCCAATAGCGGCCGTAGAAGCTGTCGCCGCCGATCAGGCTGAAAGCCATGGCCACCGGGCGTGTGCCCTGCTTGGCCAATACCACGCGGATTGCCTCGGGCATACGTTCGGCCAGCAGGCTGAAAAAGGCGCGGGTCAGGTACGGCGCCTGGCGACGGACTGCATAGGTGTTGGCGTAACAGGCGTAGACAAAATCCCACTGCGCCTCGCTCAGTTCGTGGCCTTGCAGCCATTCGAACTCGATGCCCTGCCCCGCCACTTGCTCGCGCTCCTTACGCATCTGCTTGCGTTTGCGCGAGCTCAGGGCGTCGAGGAAATCCTGAAAGTCGCGGTAGCCGCGGTTCTGCCAGTGGAATTGACAACCCAGGCGCTGCAACCAGCCCGGTTGGCCGGCCAAGGCCTCATCAGCCAACCCGTCGGTAAAGTTGATATGCGCGCTGGAAAGCCCTTCGATTTCCAGGTAACCGGGCAGGCTGTTGAGCAGCTCGAAACCATCCTCGACGCTGGCGGCCAGCAAACGCGGGCCGCTTACCGGGCTGAACGGCACGCCAACCAGCAGTTTGGGGTAGTAATCGATACCGGCGCGCTCACAGGCATCGGCCCAGCCGTGATCGAACACGTACTCGCCATAGGAATGCCATTTGCGATAACCGGGCAGTGCCGCCACCAGTCGATCGCCCTCCCAGTGCAGCAAATGCTCCGCTTGCCAGCCTGACTGCGGGCCCAGGCTGGCACTGTCCTCCAAAGCGCTGAGGAAGGCATGTCGCACAAAGGGCTGGGCGCTCGGCAGCAGCGCATCCCATGTCTGCGGGGCGATTTCGGACAGGCTGTCCAGGCGTTGCAACGGCATCGGCATCCTCACTACATCATGGCGTGAAAGCTTCGCGAGTATCGCTTATCGCCGCGACCAGCACACCCTCGAATCGCCGGACAAGGCTCTAAACCAATAGTTCCACGCCCGAACAATTTGTCACCGACATGACATTACTTTGCCACTGTTCCGTCATAAACCACCGCGATACTGACGCCTGTTTTTAGAGCGCCTGGTTCTAGCAGGCGGTTATTTTTTCCGTCCGTCAACGGTCGGTTGTGTCCTGGATGGTTTGCCATCCCTCCCCACTTTCGGAGATTGATATGCGTCTTGCTTCCACTAAAACTGCGGCGGTCCTGTGTGGCGGCCTGTTGCTGGCCCTGAGCGTTCCGGCCAGCGCCGCAGTCGACGCTAAATTGCTCGACATGCTCAAGGCCAACGGCCAGATCACTGCGGCGCAGTACACCGAACTGCAAAACGAGTTGGCCAAAGACCAGAAAGAACAGCAGATCGCACGGCAAGCTCAACAAGAGACCAACGAACAGATCGCGGCCACCGCCAAGAAAGCCAACGAACTGAGCGTGTTCGACCAGAAGCTGGCCTGGGCCGCCAAGACGCAGTTCAAGGGCGATGTACGCTTCCGTCAGGAAACCATCAAGATCGACGGCGAACCCAACAACGGCGGGCGTGACAAGGATCGTCAGCGCATCCGTGCGCGTCTGGGCGCTTACACTGAGATCAACCCGCAAGTGGACACCGGCATCCGTATCGCCACCGGCGGCGGCGACGACGCGCGCTCCACCAACCAGGATCAGGATGGCTACTTTGACAAGAAGTCGATCTGGCTGGACCTGGGCTACATCGACTACCACCCCGACCAGATCAAGAACCTGCACGTGATCGGCGGCAAGATGCTGCAACCGTGGGTCAACATGGGCGATGTGATCTGGGATAGCGATATCAACCCTGAAGGCCTGGCCCTGACCTACAAGTACCCGCTGGGCAGCAGCGCCGAGCTGTTCGGCAGCATTGGTAACTACAACCTCAAAGACAACGTCGACGGCGACGGCGTGCAATTTCGCCACGACCTGCGCCTGACCGCCGGCCAGTTGGGCTCGCGTTTCTCGCTGACCGACAACCTGAAACTGACCGTGGGCGGCAGCGTCTACGCCTATCAGAACGATGAGGACAGCCGCTGCACCACGACCACCACGCCGTGCGCGCTGGCGGTCAACGGTAACTCGGCCAACGAAGAGTTCCGCCTGTACGAAGGTTTCAGCCAACTGGACATCGGCGGCTTGGCCGTACCGCTGTCGCTGTACGGTCAATACGTAAAAAACAACGACGCCTCCACCGATCAGGACACCGCCTGGTTGCTGGGCGCCAAGTCCAAGGTGTTCGGTTTCAACCTGGACTACAACTACCGCGACACCCAGCGTAACGCCGTGGTCGGCGCCTTCACCGACTCGGACTTCGCCAACGGCACCACCGGTTCGCGCGGTCACAAGTTCAAAGTGGGTTACGACATCGACAAGAACTTCGCGGTCGGTGCCACGTACTTCCTGACCAAGGCGGATTTCTCCAGCCGTACCCAGCGCGACGCCGACACCAACACCCTGCAGTTGGATGCCGAAGCCAAGTTCTGAAGCTAGGCGTTGTAAGCCTTGGGCCAGGAAGGCCCAAGGTGGTTGTCACAGTCTGGCGTGGGAGGGGCGATCCCCATCATCCGTTCGGCTCACCCACGCGAGCCTGTTTATTTCCCGTCTTTGCGATCCTTGCGCCGCTCGTCAGCGAGCCGCTGCGCCAAGGCATCCACATTCTTGACCGGCGCGTCGGGCATCATCTTCAAGGTGGCTTGCATCAGGCGCATCTGGCGGATAAACCGGCGGCAGTTCGCGCAGAACATCAAGTGATGACGCACCATCAGGCGCTCGCGAAAGGTCAATTGCCCATCGAGATAATCACTGGAACGTGCCACTTGTTCTTTACAGGTCAGCATTCGCCGGTTTCCTCAAAATGCTCCACCGTGGCGAAGACTTTAAGCCGTGCCCGATGCAACAGCACTCGCACATTGGAGAGCGAGAGGGTCAGCAGATTACAGATTTCTTCCAACGCCAGGCCCTGGCGTTCGCGCAAGACCAACACACTGCTTTGCAGCTCGGACAAGCTCAGCAACGTATGTTCCAGGCAGTCGCGCAGTTCGTCCTCGGTGAGTAACGCCTCCGGCGTGTCCTGGTGCCAGGCATAAGGGGCGACGGCCCAGTGACCGTCATCGGGGCTGAAACGGTCGTCGCCGATGGTGCCGTGGGGCGAAGGCAAATCGTCGAGCAGCACCTCCCGACGATTCTGCTTGTAACGGCCCTTGGCGGCATTGGCTGTGATGGTCAGCAACCAGGTCTTGAGGCTGGAACGCCCCTCGAACTTCGCCAGGTTGCGCACCACCGACAGCCAGGCGTCCTGCACCACTTCATCGGCATGGCGCTGGCCGACGATGGCATAAGCCACCGCCCGCATCGCGCTCTGATAGGTGCTGACCAGTTCTTTGTAAGCCTGCTGCTCGCCCTTGAGCAGGCGTTCAAGCAGGTGCGCGTCGTCCGCTGCCGCCATTAAAGACTCCGGTTATTCAGCGCTTGCGCAGGATGACACTGCCGATCGAATAACCCGCGCCGAACGAACTGAGCACGGCAACCGAGCCCTTGGGCAAGTCGTCCTGGTAAGTGTGAAACGCAATCACGGAACCGGCCGAACTGGTGTTGGCGTAGGTATCGAGAATCACCGGCGCCTCTTGCACCGTGGCTTCGCGGCCCAGCAGTTTTTTCACAATCAGGTGGTTCATGCTCAGGTTGGCCTGGTGCAGCCAGAAGCGCTTCACATCCGCCACATTCAGCTGGTTTTCTTGCAGGTGCACGCCAATCAGTTCAGCGACCATCGGGCATACGTCGCGGAACACCTTGCGGCCTTCCTGCACGAACAGCTTGTCCGGCGCACCAATGCCTTCCGGCGCCGCGCGATTGAGAAAGCCGAAGTTGTTGCGGATGTTGTTGGAGAACTTGGTCAGCAGCTTGGTGCTGACCACGTCGAATTGATGCTCGGAGGTGGCCAGGTCGGCACGCTCCAGGATCACCGCCGTGGCGGCATCGCCGAAGATGAAATGGCTGTCGCGGTCACGAAAGTTCAGGTGACCGGTGCAGACTTCCGGGTTGACCATCAGGATCGCCCGGGCCTGGCCCAGTTGGATGCTGTTGGCGGCATTCTGGATGCCGAACGTAGCGGAAGAACAGGCCACGTTCATATCGAAACCAAAGCCTGCGATACCCAGGGCTTCCTGGACTTCAATGGCGATGGCCGGGTAAGCGCGCTGCAGGTTGGAGCAGGCGACGATCACACCGTCGATGTCGGCGGCGGTCTTACCGGCGCGTTGCAGGGCCTGTTCAGCGGCACCGACGGCCATCTGGCAGAGCACCGACCATTCGTCGTTACTGCGCTCCGGCAGGCTCGGGGTCATGCGCTGGGGGTCGAGAATGCCGTCCTTGTCCATCACGAAGCGGCTTTTGATACCCGATGCTTTCTCGATAAAGGCCGCGCTGGACTCGGTCAGCGCTTGCACATCGCCGCGCTCGATGGCGGCGGCGTTGTCGCTGTTGAACTGATGCACGTAGGTATTGAAAGACTGCACCAGCTCTTCGTTGGAGATGCTATTGGCCGGGGTGTACAGGCCAGTGCCGCTGATGACGACGTTATGCACGGTCGTTCCTCTAAATCTGTCAGGCAGAAGATATTGGTACCGTCGTACCAAACTGTAAGTAGTCCGATTCCGCACCGCGGACACCAAACTGGCATCGCTTTATTCCATCGCGCCGCAGACTTCTGCGACGATCCCGGCATTTATAGCGGCGAAGTTTGCCACAAACACCGGGATTTGGCGCCATCTGCCAGCGGGTTTCAATAGGAGGGGGGGCAAGCCCCCTCTCCTATTTTGATCTGCCTGCCTGGCTGACCGAAAAAGCGATCAGGCCTCGACCAGGCTCCACTGCTTGCTCAATCGCTTGTCGGAAATCGGCACCTTGGTTCCAAGCTGTTGGGCAAAAAGTGACACGCGGTACTCCTCCAGCCACCAGCGGTACAGCTCCAGTTGCGGGTCGCGCTTGCCTTCTTGGGTGTGTTTGTTCAGGCGGTTCTGGTACTGCGTCCACAGGCCGCTGAGTTCACCGCTCCACACTCGATCTTTCTGTACCTGGCTCGGCAGCTTCTCCAGACGCAATTCGATGGCCTTGAGATAGCGCGGCAGTTCCTTGAACCATTGCGCCGGCGTTTCACGTACGAAGCCTGGGTACACCAGGTTGCTCAGTTGCTGCTTGATGTCGTTCAACGCCACGGCCTGGGCCAGGTCGATCTTGCCTTTAAAGCGCTTTTGCAGGCCGTGCCAGAGTTTCAGCACATCCAGGGTCAGGCGCGCCAGGCGCTCGGCGTGTTCGGTCCAGCCGCTGCGCTTGCGCTCGGCCAGGGCCGCCAGGCCGGCGCCGTCGCGCGGCAGGCTGGCTTCACCTTCCAACACACAGCTGTCGAGGCTGGCCAACAGGATGTCTTCGACCAGCGCATCGATACGCCCCAGTTCGCGGTACATCAGCCCCAGTTCGGTAAGACCGGGCAACTTGCCACGCAGGAATTTCGCCGGTTCCGCCAGTTGCTGCATCAAGAGGCGCTGCAAAGCGCGACGGTGCTGGAACTCGGCCTCGGCGGCGGTTGAGAAACGCCCTTCCTTGACCGTGCCGTTCTCTTCCACCAGCGCCGGGTACACCGTCATGGACAGCCCGGCGATGTTCTGCTGGGTCTTCTCGGCCACCGCCGCGAACACCTTGGCCTCCACCGGTTGCTGGCTTTTCGCGGTCTGCGGCACGGCGAGCGCGGCTTGGCTGGCTTCGGCGAAGCGTGCGGTCAGTTCGGCCAGGTCGCGGCCTTCGCCGAGGAACTTGCCCTGGCCGTCGACCACCTCCAGATTCATCTTCAGGTGGTTTTCCACCTGCTGCGCCGCTTCGGCCCAGGCTTCGTCACTGACCCGCGCACCGGTCATGCGCAGCAGTTCGCGCCCCAGCGCCTGGGGCAGCGAGCCCTGGCCGAACTCGATACGTTGCAGCGCGGCCTTGACGAAGTCCGGCACCGGCACAAAGTTCTTGCGCAACGCTTTGGGCAGGTTGCGCACCAGCGCGATGCACTTGGCTTCGATCAACCCTGGCACCAGCCATTCCAGGCGCTCGGCGGGCAACGCCGGCAACAGCGGCGCCGGTACGCGCAAGGTCACACCGTCGCGCGGGTGGTTGGGTTCGAAGTGGTAACTCAAGGCCAGGGCCAGATCGCCCAAGTGCAAGGTGTCGGGGTAATGCGCGGCGGTGACTTCGCTGGCCTCGCGGGCCAGCACGTCCTCCTCGCGCATGATCAGCAATTGCGGATCTTTCTGGCTGTTGATCTTGTACCAGCTATCGAAGGTCGCGGTCTGGTGGATTTCCGCCGGCAAGCGCGCGTCGTAGAAGGCGTACAGGGTTTCTTCGTCGGCCAGGATATCGCGACGGCGGGCCTTGGCTTCCAGTTCGTCGAGCTGCTCCAGCAAGCGCTGGTTGGCGCTGAGGCACCTGGCGCGGGACTGAATCTCGCCGCGCACCAGACCTTCGCGGATAAACAATTCCCGTGAGACGACCGGGTCGACCGGGCCGTAATGCACCGGCCGGCGGCCGACCACGATCAGCCCGAACAGGGTGATTTGCTCAAATGCCACGACCTGGCCGCGCTTCTTCTCCCAATGGGGCTCGAAGTGGTTCTTCTTGATCAAGTGCCCGGCCAGCGGCTCGATCCAGTCGGCGTCGATCTTGGCCACCATGCGCGCATACAGCTTGGTGGTTTCCACCAGTTCGGCGGTCATCAGCCATTGCGGGCGCTTTTTGCCGATGCCCGAGGACGGGTGGATCCAGAAGCGCCGCTGACGCGCCCCCAGGTAATCGCCGTCTTCGGTCTTCTGGCCGATCTGGCTGAGCAGGCCGGACAGCACGGCTTTGTGCAGTTTCGGGTAGTCCGCCGGGTCTTTATTGATGGCCAACTGCATATCGCGGCAAATCAGGCTCAACTGGCGATGGGAATCGCGCCACTCGCGCAGGCGCAAATAGTTGAGGAAGTTTTTGCGGCACCAGTTGCGCAGCGGGCTGGCGGTCAGTTCCTGACGCTGCTCTTCAAAGCCGCGCCACAGATTGACCAAGCCGGCGAAGTCCGAATCCGGGTCTTTCCACTGCGCGTGGGCCTGGTCGGCGGCCTGTTGGCGCTCCGGTGGGCGCTCGCGCGGGTCTTGGATCGACATGGCACTGGCGACGATCAGCACTTCCTGCAAACTGCCGAGCTTGGCCGCTTCCAGCAGCATGCGGCCCATACGTGGGTCCACGGGCAGGCGCGCCAACTGGCGGCCCAGCGGGGTCAACTGGCTGTTTCGGTCCACCGCCGACAGCTCTTGCAGCAGATTGAAACCGTCACTGATGGCCTTGCCGTCCGGCGGTTCGATAAACGGGAAGTCGGTAATTTCGCCCAGGCGCAGGTGCAGCATTTGCAGGATCACCGCGGCGAGGTTGGTGCGC
Source organism: Pseudomonas rhodesiae (assembly GCF_013285305.1). Taxonomy (NCBI): domain Bacteria; kingdom Pseudomonadati; phylum Pseudomonadota; class Gammaproteobacteria; order Pseudomonadales; family Pseudomonadaceae; genus Pseudomonas; species Pseudomonas rhodesiae. The sequence goes on from NZ_CP054205.1 coordinate 4,388,157, forward strand.
AGGATTTCCGGGTCAGTGAATTCCGGACGGCCGATAAAATCCTCTTCGCTGTACAAACGCACGCAGATGCCCGGCTCAACCCGGCCGCAGCGGCCCTTACGCTGGTTGGCGCTGGCCTGGGAAATCGCTTCGATGGGCAGGCGCTGCACCTTGGCGCGGTAGCTGTAGCGACTGATGCGCGCCGTGCCGCTGTCGATCACATAGCGAATGCCCGGCACCGTCAGCGAGGTCTCCGCGACGTTGGTCGCCAGCACCACGCGACGGCCCGGATGGGATTGGAAGATCCGCTGCTGCTCGGCGGGCGACAGGCGCGCATACAACGGCAGAATCTCGGTGTGCTTGAGCTGGGCCTTGCGCAGCATGTCGGCGGCGTCGCGAATCTCGCGCTCGCCCGGCAAAAACACCAGCACGTCGCCGGGGCTACGCCGTTCGCTGCGTTCGTAGGCGGCGATTTCATCGAGGGTGGCGAGGATCGCCTGGTCAACGGTGAGGTCGTCCTCGACACGGTTGCCCTCCTCGTCCTGCTCCAGGGTCAGCGGGCGGTACCAGGTCTCCACCGGGAACGTTCGGCCCGATACCTCCACGATGGGCGCATCGTCGAAGTGCTTGGAGAAGCGCTCCAGGTCGATGGTGGCCGAAGTGATGATCACTTTGAGGTCCGGGCGACGCGGCAACAGGGTCTTGAGGTAGCCGAGCAGGAAGTCGATGTTCAGGCTGCGTTCGTGGGCTTCGTCGACGATGATCGTGTCGTAGCGTTCCAGATAACGGTCGTTCTGGGTTTCCGCCAGCAAGATGCCGTCGGTCATCAGCTTGATCAGGGTGTTGGCGTCGCTCTGGTCTTCGAAACGGACCTGGTAACCGACCAGCGCGCCGAGGGGCGTGGCCAGTTCTTCGGCGACGCGGCTGGCCACGCTGCGCGCAGCAATCCGGCGTGGCTGGGTATGGCCGATCAGGCCGTACTGGCCGCGACCGATTTCCAGGCAGATCTTCGGCAACTGGGTGGTCTTACCCGAGCCGGTTTCGCCGGCAATGATCAACACCTGGTGCTTGCTCAGCGCGGCCTTGATCTCATCGCGCTTGGCGGCGATGGGTAGGCTGTCGTCATAGCGGATCACTGGCAGGCTGGCGCGCCGCGCCGTCACCTGGGCACAGGAGGCCTGCATGCGCGCGACCCACTGCGCCAACTTTTCCTCGTCGGGTTTCTTGCGCAGCTCAAGCAACTGCCGGCGCAAGCGGTGGCGGTCGGCGAGCATGGCGTGATCGAGGTTTCTGAGCAGTTGGTCGATAGTGGGCGCTTGGTCAGTCATCAGGGCGGCAAGGGTCTTTTGGGTGAGGCAGGTGAGGCCTGCGCAGCGTAAGTCATCAGAGAGGGCGGGATTGTCGCAGATTTCGACCAGTATGGAGACGGTCAGTCAATTACGACTGCGCTGACTTACCGCCGACGACGATATTTACTACGCCACTGAGTAGATCACTCTGTCGTCTTAATGGCAGAAGTCCGATGGGATAGATGGCATGCGAACGGTTCAATGAACCTTCCAGACACCTCTGGCCAACCTTCATTTTTCAACGTGAACCGGAGTTTCCATGCCGCTAAGTCCGTCCACTACGCGCTCACACAACCCGCCCTCCTACGCCGAAGCAACAAATCCTCGGAACCCGCCGCCCTATGAGCACCCTCCGAGCTATGCACAAGCAACAGGTACCCAACCTTCGGCCAGTAATAGCCGTGCTCCATCCACACCGGCCACCAACCTGACGGCGAATAGAATCTCGCAGTATCACTCTATAAGCCAGGCCAATCGAGGCGTGAACTTCATGAGTGACCATTAACAAACGAAAGCCAAGAAGACTCACCTTTTCCATTCAATACTTTTAATACCCCATTAAAAACACAGCGTTTTATTTAGTTAAATAAATAAGCACTTTGTGCTTTTTTTGAAAAAACACTAATGCACTGATGCAATCTCGAAACTTTATTCGACGCGTTATTTACCAGTTGCCAACAACAGTCATCGGAGTTTTTATGCCTATAGATCGCATGTCTTCATCTCGTGTCGGAGGCTATGGACATTCATTTGCGGAAAAGCACCAACGCACGCCCGACAGCATGCCACAAGGCGCCTCGGCATCGTCCTCCAGTTCGTGGAAAACCATAGAAACTTTAAAAAGTCTCCCCACCGACTTCCCTACGTCCAAATTCGGTCAAAGTCATGTTGACAAGCCTATAGGTTTGCTACAGAGAAAAATTGAACTACAGGACAAAGGGTATTCGACCAAGAATGTCGACAACGCATATAAAGAGTCGATGAATGACCTCTACCAGGCAACGGCTAAAGGCCAGAGCAGTTCGTCCAACGAAGTGGACAGAAATCGTTTGACCAACTGGAGCGACAGGGTACTGGAAACTAACAAAGACGTACCATTCCTGAAGTAAACTCAAGCGAACCGTTAGATATATCGACTTATAACTTGCATCACCTTGCTACTGGCATTTTTATAATTGCCAGTAGCTTTATTCAGTGGGAACACTTCAGGGTGCGCTAAACCACAGTCATTGAGCGGTTCAAGACACCTCTCCTCACTTGCGTCGATACGGAAACACATCAATCACCTTCCCCGCCCGAATCGCCTCCTGCAGGCCCTTCCAATAATCCGCGTTGTACAACTCGCCATGCAGTTCGTTGAATAGCTTGCGCTGGCCGATGTCGGCAAACAGGAACGGCGGGAATTCCTCCGGGAACACGTCCAGCGGGCCGATGGAGTACCAGGGCTCGGAGGCCATTTCATCCTCGGGTGTACGCGGGGCGGGAATGTGGCGGAAGTTGGCCTCGGTGAGAAAGCAGATTTCGTCGTAGTCGTAGAACACCACGCGGCCGTGACGGGTGACGCCGAAGTTCTTGAGCAGCATGTCACCGGGGAAGATATTCGCCGCCGCCAACTGTTTGATGGCCAGGCCGTAATCTTCCAGGGCTTCGCGTACCTGTGCGGGGTTGGCGTTTTCCAGGTAGAGGTTGAGTGGGGTCATGCGCCGTTCGGTCCAGCAGTGGCGGATCAGCACGGTGTCGCCTTCGACTTCGACAGTCCCGGCGGCCACGTCCAGCAGTTCGGCCAGGCAATCAGGGTCGAACTTGCTCAAGGGAAAGCGAAAATCGGCGAATTCCTGGGTATCGGCCATGCGCCCCACACGGTCGACGCTTTTAACCAGGCGGTACTTTTCGATCACGGTGGCGCGGTTGACGTTTTTCGACGGTGAGAAACGGTCCTTGATGATCTTGAACACGGTGTTGAAGCCCGGCAGGGTGAACACGCTCATGACCATGCCGCGCACGCCGGGAGCCATGATGAACCGGTCGTCCGTGGTAGCCAGGTGGTTGATCAGCGCGCGGTAGAACTCCGACTTGCCGTGCTTATAGAAACCGATGGAAGTGTACAACTCGGCAATATGCTTGCCCGGCAGGATGCGCTTGAGAAACCCGATGAACTCCGCCGGCACCGGCACATCCACCATGAAGTAGGAACGGGTGAACGAGAAGATGATCGACACCTCGGCCTCATCGGTGATCAGCGCATCAATGCGGATACCCTGCCCTTCGCGGTGCAGCAGCGGAATAACCAGCGGCCATTGCTCGTCGCGGGTATAGATGCGCCCGACCAGGTAGGCCCCTTTATTGCGGTAGAGCACCGAGGAAAACAGCTCGACTTTGAGGTCCGGGTCTTTGCACACCCAGTCCGGCAGGTTTTCCCGCAGTTGGGCTTCGAGCCGGCGCAAGTCGGCCGCCAGGTCGGCGTAGGGCTCGCTGAAGCGGTAGTCCTCGACGATCTGCGCGAGCATCTCGGCAATCTGCCCGGCCGGCGCGTAGACACGGGTTTGCGCCGCCCGCGCGCGACGCAGACTGGGCCGGGTGGTGTGAATAAACATACAGCCGTCGCTGATCAGGTCGTGGCTGAACAGGCCGCAGAAGATCGAGTTGTACCAGGTCTCGGACAATTCATCGTCGAAACGCAGGTCGATAAGGCCGATATAGGCGCTTTTCACCAAAGGCCATAGGTCGATGTCCAGCAAATCGGCGGCCTCGAACCCCGCGCGCAGCCGCGTAGTGACTTCGCCGACCTTTTCTTCATACAGGTTGATCCGCGCCGCCGATGCCGCTTGGCCCAGCTGCCATTGGGCCTTTTCGAAACGCTCGCGCGCACCATCGGTGATCTGGCGAAAGTGTTCGCGGTAGTCATCGAAGCCCTCAAGGATGGTGCGGGCGATGGCAAGGGCGGACGTGGGCTGCGACATGCGGGAAACCTCGAACGGGCATCGGGAAGCCCTGAGCTTAGCCAGTGCGGGAACCCAGGAGAAGAAGGATTTTCGCCGCGCCGTTCTACAGCCTTGTCAACTTTGTACATTAATTTGCAATTTTTATAAGTCGACCGGATGGTCAACTAACGCACTAGAAACGTGCAACGCGTCATTCGCCTGAGCCTCTCACAGCGTGGCTTGGCGCTTGAATCCAAGAAAAAGGCGCCTATCGCCAGCCCCCGACACAAAATTCGATTTTGGATCCAACTAAGGGAAACCCTGATTACCACCTTGATGGCACTTTGATATACAGCGCGCCCTTTCCCACCCTGACAAGGCCATAGGCCGATGCGGGAAGAGGTTCTAATCGTCCAAGGAGCATTGAGATGTCATTGAGGAACATGAGAATCGGTATGCGCGCCGGTCTGAGTTTTGCCGCGTTGGCCAGTTTGCTGGTGATGGTGGGGCTGTTTGGCCTGGGCCAGATGGCCAAGCTGCGTGAAAGCGCGCTGGTGATTGAGCAAACGTGGATGCCCAGCATCGAGAACATTCACGACAGTGCGGCCCTGGTGGCCACTATCCGCTTGGAGTCCCTGCGCCTGGTAAGCACCGACGAATCTCGCGTGCGTGACACCAGCAGAGCAGTGATCAGCCGCACCAGCGATGAACTGCAAAAGCTGCTCGACCGGCATGAAACCCTGCTGAGCAACGACGCCGAACGCGACCTGCTCAAGACCCTCAAAGGCCACGTAACCACCTACCTCGCCATCGTCGCGCAAATGATCGCGCTGGTGGACCAGGACCAACAGCAGGAAGCCCTCGACTTGCTAGTCGGTCGCCTCGCGCCCCAGGGCGGCGTGCTGAGCCAGAGCCTGGAAAACCTGATTGTGTTCAACCAGAACGGCGTCGAAGCCGCTGCCGATTCGGCCGCGCAGCTGTATGGGAGCGCGCAGTGGGTGGTCGGCCTGATTATCGTGGTCGCACTGATCGCTACCCTCCTGCTGGCGTGGTTGCTCACCCGCAGCATCACCGTGCCGATCGGCCAGGCGCTGGGGGTGGCCCGCACCATCGCCAACGGCGACCTGAGCCAGCCCATCACCGTCAGCGGCAAGGACGAAGCAGCTCAGCTACTGACCGCCCTGGCCAGTATGCAAGCACAGTTGCAGGGCACCATTCGTGGAATCAGCGAATCGGCCCGGCAACTGGCCTCGGCCGCCGAGGAGATGAGCTCGGTGATGGATCAGAGCACACGTGGCTTGCAGGCCCAGAACGACGAAATCGAGCAAGCCGCGACCGCCGTCAACCAAATGAGCGCGGCCGTCGACGAGGTAGCGGGCAATGCGGTGTCCAGCGCCGAGGCGTCCCAGGCCTCCGACGAAGACAGCAAACATGGCCACTACCAGATCAGTGAAACCATCAGCTCAATCCAGAACCTAGTGGACGAAGTGCTCGGCGCCTCGAATAAAGCCGAGGGCTTGGCGCTACAGGCCCAGGACATCAGCAAGGTGCTTGAGGTGATACGGGGCATTGCCGGGCAGACCAACTTGCTGGCGCTGAATGCGGCGATTGAAGCGGCGCGCGCAGGCGAGGCCGGGCGGGGCTTTGCGGTGGTCGCCGATGAGGTGCGTTCATTGGCGCAGCGCACCCAGGACTCCACCGAAGAAATCGAGCAGATGATCAGCGGCATCCAGCAAGGCACCCAAGCCACCGTTGACGCACTCAACAGCAGCGCCGAGCACGCCGGCCAGACTCTGCAGCGGGCCAACAGCGCCGGCAGCGCGCTGGAAAAGATCACCGCCGCCATTTCGCAGATCAGCCAGCGCAATCTGGTGATCGCCAGCGCCGCCGAGCAGCAGGCGCTGGTGGCGCGCGAGGTCGACCGCAGCCTGGTCAATATCCGCGACCTGTCCACCCAGACCGCCGCCGGTGCCACCCAGACATCGGCCGCCAGCCAAGAGCTGTCGCGCCTGGCGGTGGACCTCAATGGCATGGTGCTGCGCTTCGTCGTGTAATCAGGGATTGTGTCGCGCAGGGCGCTGGGCAACACTCGCCGGCTTATTCGCGTAGGAAGTTTTCCGTGAGACCTGTCGACACCCTCTACCTGCTGGGACTGGCCGCTATCTGGGGCGCGAGTTTCTTGTTTATGCGCATCATTGCGCCGGAAATAGGTACGCTGCCCACCGCGTTCTTCCGCGTATCGATCGCCGCCGCCGGCTTGCTGGTGATGCTGGCCGTGATGCGGGTGAAATGGGATTTCCAGGGTAAATTCAGAACCGTCCTGCTGCTGGGGGTGATCAATTCCGGGATCCCCGCCACCATGTACTCGGTGGCCGCCCAAGTGCTGCCGGCCGGCTATTCGGCGATTTTCAACGCCACCACGCCGCTGATGGGCGTGTTGATCGGCGGGTTGTTCTTCAGCGAACGCCTGACCCCCTCGAAAATCGCCGGCGTGTGCCTGGGCCTGCTGGGCGTGGCCGTACTGACCCGCGCCGGGCCGGTGGCATTCGACCTGCCCCTGCTGATGGGTGCCCTCGCCTGCCTGCTGGCCACCACCTGCTATGGCTTTGCCGGGTTCCTGGCACGCCGCTGGCTGGATCGACGCGGCGGCCTGGACAGCCGCCTCGCCGCTCTAGGCAGCATGCTCGGCGCGACCTTGTTTCTACTGCCATTCTTCGCCGTCAGTGCCCTATATCAGCCACCGGCCAGTTGGGGCGGTTGGCAGGTCTGGGCATCGCTGCTGGGGCTCGGGTTGGTGTGTACGGCGTTTGCCTACGTGCTGTACTTCCGCTTGCTGACGGCCATCGGACCGGTGCGCTCGATGACCACCACATTCCTGATCCCGCCGTTTGGCGTGCTGTGGGGCGCCTTATTGCTGGATGAGCCGCTGTCCATGGCTCATCTATATGGTGGGGTGTTGATCGCGGGCGCGCTATGGCTGGTATTACGGGTAGGGAAACTGGCCAAGACCTTGTAGGCAGGTTTCATGCGGGGAGCCAGGGACGGTCGTTATACTGCCGCCCGGTATTTTCAAGGATTCCCCCCATGCTGACCCTGCCCTGGCTGTACCTGGCACTGCTTTCCATCGGCTATGTAATGGCCCTGGTTTACGGACAATTGGGTGCACTGGCGTTGGTGTCAGTCGCCCTGCTGCTGGTCGCCGGCTATGCCGTGCGCCAACAACACACACCCTGGGCGCGCTACCTGGGTCACGGCCTGTTTATCGTATTGGCGCTGGGCCTGGCGATGCATTGGTTGCCGGGCTTCTATAACGGCCGCGGGATCGACCCGCAGCGCTTCACCCCCGACGCAGTGCCGTTCTCGATGTACCTGAATCAGGACAAACCTCTGATCGGCTTCTGGCTGCTGCTGGCCTGCCCCTGGATCGTGGCGCGGCGCGCGTTGCGCCTGTCGATCTGTGTCACCGCCCTGGCCTTGACCCTCACCGCCATCGCGGCACTGGGCGGCGCGGCGCTGCTTGGCATCATCAGTTGGGCACCGAAATGGCCGGATCCGGCGTGGCTGTGGGTGCTCAATAATCTGCTGTTGGTCACGCTGGTGGAAGAAGCGCTGTTCCGTGGCTACATTCAAGGCGGCTTGAGCCGGCGCTTCAAGCACCTGCCCTATGGCGACAACCTCGCACTGTTGTTGGCGTCGCTGCTATTTGGCCTTGTGCACCTGGGGGCGGGGTGGCACTGGGTGCTGCTGGCGAGCATTGCCGGGGTCGGTTACGGCTTGGCATACCGGTTTGGCGGCCTGGGGGCGGCGATTGCCACGCACTTTGGCTTGAACCTGCTTCACTTCGGCTTGTTTACGTATCCGATGCTGGCCGGTTGATTGTTGCAAAAATAAGTTAAATAAACCCCCGTGCCGGTCGATACCCCCTGAAAGCCTTGCGGATTGAACAATCATGCGTAATAACCAGCCCGTTACCCAGCGCGAACGTACCTTCCCCGCTCAGCAACGGTTGATCTCCACCACGGATGCCAAGGGCGTGATCACTTACTGCAACGACGCGTTTGTCGAGATCAGTGGGTTCAGCCGTGAAGAACTGCTGCGCGCCCCGCACAACCTGGTACGTCACCCGGATGTTCCGGCGGCAGTGTTCGCGCACATGTGGACGACGCTCAAACAAGGCTTGCCATGGATGGGCATTGTCAAGAACCGCTGCAAGACCGGCGATCATTACTGGGTGAACGCCTATGTAACGCCGATTTTCGATGGCAACCAGGTGGTCGGCTACGAATCGGTGCGGGTCAAACCCACCGCCGAGCAGATCCGCCGGGCCGAAGCGCTCTACCAACGCATCAACCAGGGCAAGTCGGCGATTCCACGGCGCGACAAGTGGCTACCGGTGCTACAGGACTGGGTGCCTTTTATTCTGGTGAGCCAGTTGAGCTTTATGATCGGGGCCTGGCTTAACTCCCACTGGGGTTTTGCCTTGGCCGCGGCGCTGTCGGTGCCTTTGGGCCTGCTGGGCCTGAGCTGGCAACAGCGCGGCCTCAAGCGCCTGCTGCGCCTGGCCGAGCAGACCACGTCCGACCCGTTGATCGCGCAGATGTACACCGACAGCCGTGGCGCCCAGGCGCGTCTGGAGATGTCGATCCTCAGCCAGGAGGCGCGTCTGAGGACGTGTCTGACCCGCTTGCAGGACACTGCCGAGCACCTCAACGATCAGGCGTCGCAGTCCAATACCCTGGCGCATAACAGCTCCAGCAGCCTGGAACGCCAGCGCGTCGAAACCGAGCAAGTGGCCACCGCCGTCAACCAGATGGCCGCGACCACCCAGGAAGTGGCCAGCCACGTGCAGCGCACCGCCGATGCCACCCAGGAAGCCAATCGCCTGACCGGTCGCGGCCGCGATATCGCCGGGGAAACCCGCGAGGCAATTCAGCGCTTGTCCACCGCCGTGGGTGAAACCGGTGTCACCGTGACCCAACTGGCCAAGGACAGCGATGAAATCGGTGGCGTGGTCGATGTGATCAAAGGCATTGCCGACCAGACCAACCTGCTGGCACTGAACGCCGCCATTGAAGCGGCGCGTGCCGGTGAAATGGGTCGAGGCTTTGCCGTAGTGGCCGACGAGGTTCGCCAACTGGCGCAACGTACCGCCGAGTCTACCGGGCAGATCCATACCTTGATCGCCAAGCTGCAACAAACCGCCAGCGCGGCCGTGCAGACCATGGATGCCGGGCATCGCCAGGCCGAAGAAGGCGTGGCACGGGTAATGGAAGCGGATCAGGCGCTGGTGGGCATCAGCGAAGCGGTGGCGCACATCACCGATATGACCAGCCAGATCGCCGCCGCGACCGAGGAGCAAAGCTCGGTGGCTGAGGAGATCAGCCGCAATATCAGCACCATTGCACTGCTGGCCGATCAAACCTCTGAACAGGCGTTGAACTCGGCACAACTGAGTGAAGACCTGACCCACACAGCTAATAGCCAGTATTCCTTGGTCGAACGTTTCAACCGTTAGACCGCTATCGGGAGCAAGCCCCCTCCCACAGTTAACCGCGTACATCCCTTGGAATGCGGTCGAATGTGGGAGGGGGCTTGCTCCCGATTGGCCCTAACAGACGCTGAGAAACTCAGCCACCTGCACGGCCGCAGCCTCCAAATGCTGCTCATGCGTAAACCCCGAAGCCTTCAACGGCTTCAAGTCGTGATCCCCCGCCACCAGCCACATCACCTCGATGCTCGGCGATAACGCATAACGCTCCACCGCGGCCCGATTGCCCAGGGCATCGCGCTCACCTTGCACGATCAAGGCCGGGGTCTTCAGCTCGGCCAAATGTTCGACCCGAGGCTTCTGCGGCTTGCCCACCGCATAAAACGGATACCCCAGGCACACCAACCCATCGGCGCCCAGTTCGTCGGCCACCAGACTGGCCATGCGCCCGCCCATGGACTTGCCACCGATGGCCACAGACCCAGCGACATGACGCCGCACCTCGGCATACACCTCACGCCAGGCCTGCAGCAGTTTCGGTGCCGGGTTGGGTGGGCGTTTGCCGCCGTCGAGCCGGCGCTGAGCCATATAGGGAAACTCGAAGCGCAAGACGTTCACGCCTTGTGCGGCAAGGCGTGCAGCCATGTCGTTCATAAAGGTCGAGTCCATTGGCGCGCCGGCGCCGTGGGCCAGGATAAGCGTGATCGGCCCGCCCGAAGGCGCGTTGGACGCGACATCCCACAACCAGCCATGTTCCCGCGCACACTGCGCCCATTGATCCCCGTCAATACTGGCCTTGTGCTCTTTGCCCATGCTTGCCTCGCTATTTAGTCTGCCTATAACTCCAGCCCAAGTGCCGCTCGGCTTGGGTTGAACCGTGGATGGGGAACCATGAACACTACATTAAGTACCGCCTATAACTACAAGGTGGTCCGCCAATTCGCCATTATGACGGTGGTGTGGGGCATCGTCGGCATGGGGCTCGGGGTTTTTCTCGCCGCCCAATTGGTTTGGCCCGCGCTCAACTTCGATTTGCCCTGGACCAGCTTTGGCCGTTTACGCCCACTGCATACCAACGCGGTGATCTTCGCGTTCGGTGGCTGTGCGCTATTCGCCAGCTCCTTCTACTCGGTGCAGCGCACCTGCCAGACCCAGCTGTTCGCGCCGAAACTCGCCGCGTTCTGCTTCTGGGGCTGGCAACTGGTGATCCTGCTCGCCGCAATCACCTTGCCGCTGGGCTACACCAGTTCCAAGGAATACGCCGAGCTGGAATGGCCGATCGACATCTTGATCACCATCGTCTGGGTGGCCTACGCCATTGTGTTCTTCGGCACCGTGGCCAAGCGCAACACCAAGCACATCTACGTCGGTAACTGGTTCTTCGGTGCGTTCATCATCACCGTGGCCATCCTGCATATCGTCAACAACCTGGAAATCCCGGTCAGCCTGACCAAGTCCTACTCGCTGTACGGCGGTGCGACGGATGCCATGGTGCAGTGGTGGTATGGGCACAACGCGGTAGGCTTTTTCCTCACCGCCGGTTTCCTCGGCATGATGTATTACTTCGTGCCCAAGCAAGCCGAGCGTCCGGTGTACTCCTATCGCCTGTCCATCGTGCACTTCTGGGCGCTGATCACCCTGTACATCTGGGCCGGTCCGCACCACCTGCACTACACCGCACTGCCGGACTGGGCACAGTCCCTGGGCATGGTGATGTCGCTGGTTCTGCTGGCGCCAAGCTGGGGCGGCATGATCAACGGCATGATGACCCTCTCGGGCGCCTGGCATAAATTGCGCAGCGACCCGATCCTGCGCTTCCTGGTGGTGTCCCTGGCGTTCTACGGCATGTCGACCTTCGAAGGTCCGATGATGGCGATCAAGACCGTCAACTCGCTTTCCCACTACACCGACTGGACCATCGGCCACGTTCACGCCGGCGCCCTCGGTTGGGTGGCGATGATCTCCATCGGCGCGCTGTATCACATGATCCCGAAAGTCTTCGGCCGCGAGCAGATGTACAGCCTTGGCCTGATCAACGCGCACTTCTGGCTGGCCACCATCGGCACCGTGCTCTACATCGCCTCGATGTGGGTCAACGGCATTGCCCAGGGCCTGATGTGGCGTGCGATCAACGACGACGGCACCTTGACCTACTCCTTCGTCGAGACCCTGGTGGCCAGCCACCCAGGCTTCATCGTGCGGCTGGTGGGCGGCGCGGTGTTCCTCAGCGGCATGTTGCTGATGGCTTACAACACATGGCGCACCGTGCGCTCGGCACAACCTGTCGAAGCCGCCCCTGTCGCGCAGATGGCCTGAGGAGTCAGTGATGAAACACGAAACGATTGAAAAGAACGTCGGCCTGATGATGCTGCTGATGGTGCTCGCCGTGAGCATCGGCGGCCTGACCCAGATCGTCCCGCTGTTCTTCCAGGACGTGACCAACAAGCCGGTCGAAGGCATGAAGCCCTACACCGCGCTGCAACTGGAAGGCCGCGACATCTACATCCGCGAAGGCTGCGTGCAATGCCACTCGCAGATGATCCGCCCGTTCCGCGCCGAAACCGAACGCTACGGCCACTACTCGGTCGCCGGCGAAAGCGTGTGGGACCACCCGTTCCTGTGGGGCTCCAAGCGCACCGGCCCGGACCTGGCGCGCGTCGGCGCACGCTACTCCGACGACTGGCACCGTGCGCACTTGTACAACCCGCGCAACGTGGTGCCTGAGTCGAAAATGCCGGCCTACCCGTGGCTCGTCACGGCCCCGGTCGACAGCAGCCACACCGAGACCAAGTTGAACGTAATGCGCACCCTCGGCGTGCCGTACACCGACGACGACATCAAGGGCGCCGTGGCCAGCCTCAAGGGCAAAACCGAGATGGACGCGCTGGTCTCGTACCTGCAAGTGCTCGGCACTGCCATCAAGAGCAAGAGGTGAGCCATGGGATTTGAATTCGATGCGGGCACCATCCGCGGCCTCGGCACGCTGGTGGTCGCCATCGCCTTTATCGGCTTGTCGCTGTGGGTGTTCAACAATCGGCGCAATGCGGAATTCGAGCAGGCGCGCCTGCTGCCGTTCGCCGACGAGCCCACCGCCCCCCCATCCGACGCTCAAGAAGAGCCTGCAATAAGGAGCACTCGGCCATGACCCTATTTTGGAGTACATGGATCTGCGTACTGACCATCGGCAGCCTGATCGGGCTGACCTGGCTGTTGATCTCCACCCGCAAGGGCGAGACCAAGGGCAGTGTCGACCAGACCATGGGCCACGCCTTCGATGGCATCGAGGAATACGACAACCCCCTGCCCCAGTGGTGGTTCATGCTGTTCGTCGGCACCTTGGTGTTCGCGGTCGGCTACCTGATCCTCTATCCGGGCCTGGGCAACTGGAAAGGCGTGCTGCCGGGCTATGAAGGCGGTTGGACCCAGGCCAAGGAATGGGAAAAGGAAATGGCCAAGGCCGATGCGAAATTTGGGCCGATCTACGCCAAATTCGCGGCCATGCCCGTGGAAGAAGTAGCCAAAGACCCACAAGCGCTGAAAATGGGTGGCCGCCTGTTCGCCTCCAACTGCGCCGTGTGCCACGGCTCGGATGCCAAGGGCGCATACGGCTTCCCAAACCTGGCCGACAACCTGTGGCGCTGGGGCGGCTCTGCCGAGGCGATCAAGACCACCATCATGAACGGTCGCCACGCGGCGATGCCGGCCTGGGGTGAAGTACTGGGCGAAGACGGCGTGAAAAACGTCGCGGCCTATGTGCGCCACGACCTGGCCAAGTTGCCGCTGCCGGCCGATAGCACCGTCGATCTGGCCGCTGGCCAGGCCACCTTCAACACCACTTGCGTTGCCTGCCACGGCCCGCAAGGCCACGGTGTGGAAGCCATGGGCGCGCCTAACCTGACCGAACCCGCCGGCTTCATCTACGGCACCGGCCTGGCGCAATTGCAGCAGACCATCCGTCACGGCCGTCAAGGCCAGATGCCAGCGCAGGAAGCCCTGCAAGGCAATGACAAAGTGCACCTGCTGGCGGCTTACGTGTACAGCCTGTCCCACAACGCTGATGGCGCAAAGCCAGAAAGCCAAGCGCAATAACCACTCAAGGCCGCCCCGCCCGGGGCGGCCGCTGCTTCGTCTGTAGGAGCGGGCTTGCTCGCTCCCACACCGACCGCCCTACGCGACCAAGTGTCGCACCCGTCTAAAGCAAACCTTTCCCCTCCTCCCATTCGGGTCTACGCTTGCTTGCACAGTGGACCGATCCTGGTGTACGCGACGAGTCACGTTGCGACCTGCAAAATTTCCTGTCCACTTGATCAGCTTTCCATTTCGGATTTTGTCCTTACGCCAAACATGGAAAGGGCGCAGAATCTGGCGTGGAACGCATTGATACAGGTCAGTCATTGCGTTGCAATGACCCCTCGCTTTCTACATACTTGCGGCCGATTTTTACCTATAAAAAAACCTAAACCGTGGAACCTTAGAATGAGCACAGCAATCAGTCCGACTGCTTATAACTATAAGGTAGTCCGCCAGTTCGCCATCATGACGGTGGTCTGGGGGATCCTTGGCATGGGGCTCGGGGTCTTCATCGCCTCGCAACTGGTCTGGCCGGAATTGAATTTCGACCTGCCCTGGACGACCTTCGGTCGCCTGCGCCCGCTGCACACCAACCTGGTGATTTTCGCCTTCGGCGGATGTGCATTGTTTGCCACCTCCTACTATGTCGTGCAGCGAACCTGCCAGACGCGACTGATCTCCGATGGCCTCGCCGCTTTTACCTTCTGGGGCTGGCAAGCGGTCATCATCGGCGCCATCGTCACCCTGCCGTTGGGTTACACCACCACCAAGGAATACGCCGAGCTGGAATGGCCCATCGCCATTTTGCTGGCCGTGGTCTGGGTGACCTACGCTGCGGTGTTCTTCGGCACCATCATCAAGCGCAAGACCAAGCACATCTATGTGGGCAACTGGTTCTACGGCGCGTTCATCCTGGTGACGGCGATGCTGCACATCGTCAACCACGCGTCGTTGCCGGTCAGCCTGTTCAAGTCCTATTCGGCTTATTCGGGCGCGACGGACGCAATGATCCAGTGGTGGTACGGGCATAACGCCGTGGGCTTTTTCCTCACCACCGGGTTCCTGGGGATGATGTACTACTTCGTGCCGAAACAGGCCGAACGCCCTATCTACTCCTATCGCCTGTCCATCGTGCACTTCTGGGCGCTGATCACCCTGTATATCTGGGCCGGTCCGCACCACCTGCACTACACCGCGCTGCCGGACTGGGCGCAATCCCTGGGCATGGCCATGTCGATCATCCTGCTGGCGCCAAGCTGGGGCGGCATGATCAACGGCATGATGACCCTCTCGGGCGCCTGGCATAAATTACGCACCGACCCGATCCTGCGGTTCCTGGTGGTGTCCCTGGCGTTCTACGGCATGTCGACCTTCGAAGGTCCGATGATGGCGATCAAGACCGTCAACTCGCTCTCCCACTACACCGACTGGACCATCGGCCACGTACACGCCGGCGCCCTCGGTTGGGTGGCGATGATCTCCATCGGCGCGCTGTACCACATGATCCCCAAACTGTTCGGCCGCGAGCAGATGCACAGCGTCGGGCTGATCAACACGCACTTCTGGCTGGCCACCATTGGCACCGTGCTCTACATCGCTTCGATGTGGGTCAACGGCATCACCCAGGGCCTGATGTGGCGTGCGATCAACGATGACGGCACCCTCACCTACTCCTTCGTCGAAGCGCTGCAAGCCAGCCACCCGGGCTACATCGTTCGTGCCCTGGGGGGTGCATTCTTTGCCGCCGGCATGCTGTTCATGGCCTACAACGTGTTCCGCACCGTGCGGGCCTCGGACCCTGTAAAAGCTGAAGCCGCCGCCAAGATCGCCGTTGTGGGAGCCCACTGATGAAGCATGAAGTAGTCGAGAAGAATATCGGCCTGCTGGCCTTCTTCATGGTCATCGCCGTGAGCATCGGCGGCTTGACCCAAATCGTCCCGCTGTTCTTCCAGGACGTGACCAACAAGCCGGTCGAAGGCATGAAGCCGCGCACCGCCCTTGAACTGGAAGGCCGCGACGTCTACATCGCCAACGGCTGCGTGGGCTGCCACTCGCAGATGATCCGCCCGTTCCGCGCCGAAACCGAACGCTACGGCCACTACTCGGTCGCCGGCGAAAGCGTGTGGGACCACCCGTTCCTGTGGGGTTCCAAGCGCACCGGCCCGGACCTGGCGCGCGTGGGCGGGCGTTACTCCGATGATTGGCAACGTGCGCACCTGTACAACCCGCGCAACGTCGTGCCCGAGTCGAAAATGCCGGCGTACCCGTTCCTCGTGGAAAACAAGCTCGACGGCAAGGACACCGCGAAGAAGATGGAAGTCCTGCGCACCCTGGGCGTGCCCTACACCGACGAAGACATCGCCGGTGCCGCGGCTGCCGTGAAGGGCAAGACCGAAATGGACGCATTGGTGGCCTACCTGCAGGGCCTGGGCACCATCATCAAAAGCAAACGGTGATTCTTCATGGATATCGGGATGATTCGTGGCCTGGGCACCGTTGTGGTGATGGTGGCCTTTGTCGGCCTGGCGCTGTGGGTATTCAGCCCCAAGCGCAAGTCGGAGTTTGACGACGCAACCATGCTGCCCTTTGCGGATGACCCCGAAGCCATCAAGCACGTCGAGCAAGCTTCTAGGAGTAACAAAGAATGACTACGTTCTGGAGTCTGTACGTCACAGTCCTCAGTCTGGGTACCATCTTCGCCCTGACCTGGCTGCTGCTGTCGACCCGCAAGGGCCAGCGCGCCGAGCAAACCGACGAAACCGTCGGCCACTCGTTCGACGGCATCGAGGAGTACGACAACCCGCTGCCCAAGTGGTGGTTCATGCTGTTCGTCGGCACCATCGTGTTTGCCCTTGGTTACCTGGTGCTGTACCCGGGCCTGGGCAACTGGAAGGGTCTGCTGCCGGGCTACAACTACCTCGACAACGACAAGCAAACCCCCTTCGCCAACGGTCAGACCGGCTGGACCGGCGTGCACGAATGGGAGAAGGAAATGGCCCGTTCGGACGCCAAGTTCGGGCCGATCTTCGCCAAATTCGCCTCGATGCCGATCGAAGAAGTTGCCAAGGATCCGCAAGCGCTGAAAATGGGCGGCCGCCTGTTCGCGTCCAACTGCTCGGTGTGCCACGGCTCCGACGCCAAGGGCGCCTATGGCTTCCCCAACCTGACCGACGCCGACTGGCGCTGGGGCGGCGAACCTAACACCATCAAGGAAACCATCCTCAAAGGCCGCCACGCGGTGATGCCAGGCTGGGCCGAAGTGATTGGCGAACAAGGCGTGGCCGATGTGGCCGGTTTTGTGGTGACCAAGCTCGACGGTCGCAAGCTGCCTGAAGGGGCCAAGGCCGACGTGGCCAACGGCGAAAAACTCTTCGCCGCCAACTGCGTGGCCTGCCACGGTCCCGCCGGCAAAGGCACCCCCGCCATGGGCGCCCCCGACCTGACCCACCCCGGCGCGTTCATCTACGGTTCGAGCTTCGCTCAGTTGCAGCAGACCATCCGCTACGGCCGTCAGGGCCAGATGCCTGCGCAGGAACAACTGCAAGGCAACGACAAGGTGCACTTGCTCGCGGCGTATGTGTACAGCTTGTCTCATGCAGACAAAAAGGCCGAGGAGCAGTGAGACTGATCGTTATTTAGCAACACAGAAACAACCCATGTGAGAGGGGGCTGGCCCCCCGATAGCAGTGGGCCAGTCATGCCTTTATTGACTGACACTCTGCTATCGGGGGCCAGCCCTTCTCACATTGGATCTCTGGCATTTTTGAAGGTCGAACCGGCAAAACCGTCCATACTTCCCAAGTCAATTGATCCAGATCACGTACACCATCAATTGATTTCCCCCAACGCGACCAAAGGTCGCACCCTTGGCGTACCATCGGGGGCGTATCATTACGCTACTGCAACATCCTTAATTTGACCCCGGTTGGCACGTACTGGCCGAGGCAAATCTCCACCGCCGTGGGATGCAATGATGAGCGACCAAATACCGGTACATGACGTTACCCCGCCTGCCAAACATTCAAGCCAGACGGTCGATCTCTACGCCGCGCGCGAGAAGATCTACACCCGTGCCTTCACTGGCCTGTTCCGCAACCTGCGCATGCTCGGCGGTGCCGCGCTGTTCCTGCTCTACTTCGGCACGGTGTGGCTGAACTGGGGCGGTCACCAGGCCGTGTGGTGGAATTTGCCGGAACGTAAGTTCTTTATTTTCGGCGCAACCTTCTGGCCTCAGGACTTCATCCTGCTGTCTGGCATCCTGATCGTCGCCGCGTTCGGCCTGTTCTTTATCACGGTGTACGCCGGGCGCGTGTGGTGCGGCTATACCTGCCCGCAAAGCGTGTGGACGTGGATCTTCATGTGGTGCGAGAAGGTCACCGAAGGCGACCGCAACCAACGCATCAAGCTGGACAAAGCGCCGATGAGCGCCAACAAATTCCTGCGCAAGTTCAGCAAGCACAGCCTGTGGCTGATCATCGGTTTCGTCACCGGCATGACGTTCGTCGGTTACTTCTCGCCGATCCGCGAACTGGTCTTCGACTTCTTCACCGGCCAGGCCGATGGCTGGTCGTATTTCTGGGTCGGTTTCTTCACCCTTGCCACCTATGGCAACGCCGGTTGGCTGCGCGAACAGGTGTGCATCTACATGTGCCCTTATGCGCGTTTCCAGAGTGTGATGTTCGACAAGGACACCCTGATCGTCTCCTACGACCCACGCCGTGGCGAACTGCGCGGGCCACGTAAAAAAGGCGCCGACTACAAGGCCCAGGGCCTGGGCGACTGCATCGACTGCACCATGTGCGTACAGGTATGCCCGACCGGCATCGACATCCGTGACGGCCTGCAGATCGAGTGCATCGGCTGCGCGGCGTGCATCGATGCCTGCGACAACATCATGGATAAGATGGAGTACCCACGCGGCCTGATCAGCTACACCACCGAGCACAACCTGTCCGGCCAGAAAACCCACAAGCTGCGTCCACGTCTGATCGGCTATGCGTTGGTATTACTGGCGATGATCAGCCTGTTGGTCACCGCGTTTTTCATGCGTTCGCTGGTGGGCTTCGACGTCAGCAAAGACCGCGTGCTGTTCCGCGAAAACGCCGAAGGCCGCATCGAAAACGTCTACAGCCTGAAGATCATGAACAAGGACCAGCGCGACCACACCTACGTGCTCGATGCCGCCGGCCTGCCGGATCTCAAGTTGCAGGGCCGCCGCGAGATCAAGGTGTCCGCCGGCGATATCGTGAGCATGCCGGTGGAACTGTCGAGTGCGCCGGAACAAGTGCCATCGAGTACCAACGAGGTGACGTTCATCCTCAAGGATGCCGATGACCCGAGCATTCACGTCGAAGCCAAGAGCCGATTCATCGGCCCTCAGGTCCGTTAACCCAACGTTGTTAAACAGAGAGCCGAACAATGCCCGTAGCCACTGCCGCAAGCCCTTGGTACAAGCACCTCTGGCCCTGGATCATCATCGGTATCCTCGCCTGCTCGGTGGCCTTGACCTTGTCCATGGTGACGATCGCGGTGAACAACCCGGACAACCTGGTCAACGACAACTACTACGAGGCCGGCAAAGGCATCAACCGCTCCCTGGATCGTGAACGCCTGGCCCAGACCCTGCAGTTGCGCGCCAAGCTGCACCTGGACGAACTGACCGGCGAGGTCGAGCTGAACCTCACCGGCTACAGCAACCCCAACACCCTGCAACTGAACCTGATTTCACCGACCCAGCCGGAGAAAGACCGCAAGATCAACCTGACCCGCAGCGACAGCGAGCCGGGCCGCTACCTGGGTCAGGTGACCGATAAGGTCGAAGGCCGCCGTTTCGTGGAGCTTTTGGGTGTGGAAGGCGACAAGACCTGGCGCTTGTTCGAGGAAGAAGAAGTCAGCCACGACAAAGACTTACTGCTGGGGGATGAGCCCTTGCAGGGCGCCGAAGACCTGAAGAAGTAAACACTCTGCGCTTCGCACGTCGCGGCCCCGCCCCTCCCTGCGAGAGCCGGGCTGGCCCGCGACGAGGCCCTACCAGCCCCTAAAGATTCCAAGCCATGACCACCCCGCTTCCCTGCTACCACTGCGCCCTGCCCGTGCCGCCCGGCAGCCGGTTCACCGCTCAGATCCTCGGCGAGCGCCGTGAACTCTGCTGCCCAGGTTGCCAGGCGGTGGCCGAAGCGATTGTGGCCGGGGGCCTGGAAAGCTATTACCAGCATCGCAGCGAAGCTTCGGCCAACCCCGAAGCGCTGCCGGTGCAACTGGTGGAGGAGCTGGCGCTGTATGACCGCGCCGACGTGCAAAAACCCTTTGTGCGCCATGACGGCGAACTGGCCGAAACCACCCTACTGATGGAAGGCATCAGTTGCGCGGCGTGTGGCTGGCTGATCGAAAAACACCTGCGCAGCCTGCCCGCCGTGGCCGAGGCACGGCTGAACCTGTCCAACCATCGCTTGCAGGTCCGCTGGGCCGATGGGCAACTGCCGTTGAGCCAGGTGCTCAGCGAACTGCGCCATATCGGCTATGCCGCCCACCCGTATCAGGCGGACCGCGCCGCTGAGCAATTGGCCAGTGAAAACCGTCTGGCCCTGCGCCAACTGGGCGTGGCCGGCTTGCTGTGGTTCCAGGCGATGATGGCAACCATGGCCACTTGGCCGGAATTCAATATCGACCTGAGCCCAGAGCTGCACGTCATCCTGCGCTGGGTAGCGATGTTTCTGACCACCCCCATCGTGTTCTACAGCTGCGCGCCGTTTTTCAAGGGCGCGTTGCGCGACCTGCGCACCCGCCATCTGACCATGGATGTGTCGGTGTCCCTGGCGATTGGCGGCGCCTACCTGGCGGGCATCTGGACCGCCATCAGTGGCGTGGGCGAGCTGTATTTCGATGCAGTGGGCATGTTCGCGCTGTTCCTGCTGGCCGGGCGCTATCTGGAACGCCGTGCCCGCGAACGCACCGCCGCCGCCACTGCGCAACTGGTCAACCTGCTGCCGGCGTCGTGCCTGCGGGTGCAAAGCGACGGCCAGAGCGAGCGCATCCTGCTCAGCGAACTGGCCGTGGGCGACCGCGTGCGCGTACACCCTGGCGCGGTACTGCCGGCGGACGGGGTGATCCTCGACGGTCAGTCCAGCATCGACGAGTCGCTGCTGACCGGCGAGTACCTGCCGCAAGCGCGACAGGTGGGCGATAGCGTCACCGCCGGCACCCTGAATGTGGAAGGCGCGCTGACCGTTGAAGTACGTGCCCTGGGCCACGACACCCGCCTGTCCGCCATCGTGCGCTTGCTGGAACGGGCCCAGGCCGAGAAACCGCGGCTGGCCCAGATCGCCGACCGTGCCGCGCAATGGTTCCTGCTGGGCTCGCTGCTTGCCGCCGCGCTGATCGGCTTGTGGTGGTGGCAGTTGGACGCGTCGCGGGCATTCTGGATCGTACTGGCGATGCTGGTGGCGACCTGCCCGTGCGCCTTGTCGCTGGCCACACCCACCGCCCTCACCGCCGCCACCGGCACCCTGCACAAACTCGGTTTGCTGCTGACCCGCGGCCATGTGCTGGAGGGTCTTAACCAAATCGACACGGTGATTTTCGACAAGACCGGCACCCTCACCGAAGGCCGCCTGGCGCTGCGAGCGATTCGCCCCTTGGGCCCGTTGGACAGTGATGCCTGCCTGGGCCTGGCCGCCGCCCTGGAAAACCGTTCAGAGCACCCGATTGCCCGTGCCTTCGGGCGTGCGCCGCTGGCTGCCGATGAAGTGCTGAGCACCCCCGGCCTCGGCCTGGAGGGTCGCGTGGGCGAGCGCCTGCTGCGCATCGGCCAGCCGGGGTTCGTGTGTGAGCTCAGCGGCTGCGTCTTGCCCGCCTCACCCGACGAAGCCGGACAATGGCTGCTGCTGGGTGACAGCCAGGGCCCGCTCGCCTGGTTCGTGCTCGACGACCGCCTGCGCAGCGACGCACCGGCCTTGCTGCAAGCCTGCCAGGCACGCGGCTGGCGCACCCTGCTGCTCTCGGGGGACAGTTCGCCGATGGTCGCCAGCGTCGCGCTTGAGTTGGGCATCGACGAAGCCCACGGTGGCTTGCGCCCCGACGACAAACTGCAAGTGCTGCAACGCCTGCACCGGGAAGGCCGCAGGGTGTTGATGCTCGGCGATGGAGTCAACGATGTGCCGGTGCTCGCCGCCGCGGATATCAGTGTGGCCATGGGCTCGGCCACCGACCTGGCCAAGACCAGCGCCGACGCGGTGCTGCTGTCCAACCGCTTGGATGCGCTGGTGCAGGCCTTCAGCCTGGCGCGGCGCACCCGACGGGTGATCATTGAAAACCTGGTGTGGGCGGGGCTATACAATGGCCTTATGCTGCCGTTCGCCGCCCTCGGCTGGATCACGCCTATTTGGGCGGCGGTGGGCATGTCCCTCAGTTCGTTGACCGTGGTGCTCAACGCCCTGCGCCTGACTCGCCTGCCGAGCGCGCCGGCCGCCAGCGCCCCTCAAGTAACCCGCCCGCTGCCGGCTTGAGCCGCGCGGGCATGGAGTGCAGATGCCAGCTTTATACGTGATGATTCCGGCGGCGCTGCTATTAGTGGGCGTCGCCATCTACATCTTCTTCTGGGCCGTGGACAGCGGCCAATACGACGACCTCGACGGCCCGGCCCACAGCGTGCTGTTCGATGACCAGGACCCCAACCACTTGGCCGGCGTCGAAGAAGCCAACAGCCCCGAGCAACCGCCCAAGCCCCAAGAACCACCCCATGCTTGAACTGGCGCCGTTACTGGTTTCCGCGCTGATCCTCGGCCTGCTCGGTGGCGGCCATTGCCTGGGCATGTGCGGCGGACTGATGGGGGCGCTGACCCTGGCCATCCCTCAAGAGCAGCGCAGCCGTCGGTTTCGTCTGCTGCTGGCATACAACCTGGGGCGCATCCTCAGCTACGCCTGCGCCGGGCTGCTGATCGGCATGGCCGGCTGGGCCGTGGCCAATAGCCCGGCGGCCATGATTCTGCGGGTGTTGGCCGGTCTGCTGCTGATCAGCATGGGCCTGTACCTGGCCGGCTGGTGGAGCGGTCTGACCCGCATCGAACGCCTCGGGCGCGGCCTGTGGCGGCATATCCAGCCGATTGCCAACCGTTTGCTCCCGGTGTCCAGCCTGCCCCGCGCGTTGTTGCTGGGCGCGCTGTGGGGTTGGTTGCCGTGCGGGTTGGTCTACAGCACCCTGCTCTGGGCCGCCAGCCAAGGCAATGCGCTGGACAGTGGTTTGCTGATGCTGGCATTCGGCCTGGGCACCTGGCCGGTGTTGCTGGCCACCGGGCTGGCGGCGGAACGCGTCACTGCCTTACTGCGCAAGCGCAGCGTGCGCATGGCCGGCGGTGTGCTGGTGGTGCTCTTCGGTATCTGGACCCTGCCCGGCCCGCATCAGCACTGGTTGATGGGGCATTGAAACGCCGTGTGGCATAGCGCCGCTCCCCGTTGACGCAAATCAAGGCGCCCCCTACGGCCAACCCCTAGACTCGGCCCACTAGCCTATCCGGGGGACGCCCGCATGCTCGACGCCATTCGTTGGGACACCGATCTGATTAACCGCTACGACCTGGCAGGGCCGCGCTACACGTCCTACCCGACCGCCGTGCAATTCGACAGCCAAGTCGGCACATTCGACCTGCTCCACGCCCTGCGTGACAGCCGCAAGGCCACACGGCCGCTGTCGCTGTACGTGCATGTGCCGTTCTGCGCGAACATTTGCTACTACTGCGCCTGCAACAAGGTCATCACCAAGGACCGAGGCCGCGCCCACGCCTACCTGCAACGCCTGGAGCAGGAGATCCAACTGGTGGCTTGCCACCTGGACCCCAAGCAGCCGGTGGAGCAACTGCACTTCGGCGGCGGCACTCCGACCTTTCTCAGCCACGACGAACTGCGCCAGGTCATGACCTGCCTGCGCCAGCACTTCAACCTGCTGGACGATGACTCCGGCGACTATGGCATCGAGATCGACCCGCGCGAAGCCGACTGGGCCACCATGGGCCTGCTGCGCGAGCTGGGCTTTAACCGCGTGAGCATCGGCGTGCAAGACCTCGATCCCGAGGTCCAGCGCGCAGTGAACCGCCTGCAAAGTCTGGAAGAAACCCGCGCGGTGATCGACGCGGCACGCACCCTGCAATTTCGTTCGATCAACATCGACCTGATCTACGGCTTGCCCAAACAGACGCCGATCAACTTCGCGCGCACCGTGGAGGAAGTCATCAAGCTGCAGCCAGACCGCCTGTCGGTGTTCAACTATGCGCACCTGCCGGAACGTTTCATGCCGCAACGCCGGATCAACAGCGACGAACTGCCCTCCCCGGCGCAAAAACTGTTGATGCTGCAAACCACCATCGAACAACTGACCCAGGCCGGCTATCGCTACATCGGCATGGACCACTTCGCCCTGCCCGACGACGAGCTGGCCATCGCCCAGGAAGAGGGCCGGCTGCAACGCAACTTCCAGGGTTACACCACCCATGGTCATTGCGATCTGATCGGGCTTGGGGTGTCGGCCATCAGCCAGATCGGCGATCTGTACTGCCAGAACAGCAGTGACCTGAATACCTACCAGAACACCTTGGCTGGCGCGCAACTGGCCACCAGCCGTGGCCTGGTCTGCACCACGGACGATCGTTTGCGCCGTGAAGTGATTCAGCAACTGATCTGCAATTTCAGCCTGGCTTTCGAACCCGTCGAGCAGGCTTTCAATATTGATTTTCGCGGGTATTTCGCCGATCTCTGGCCGCAACTGGAGGCGATGGCCACGGACGGCCTGATCACCATCGACGAACACGGCATTCGCGTGCTGCCGGCAGGTCGACTGCTGGTGCGTTCGGTGTGCATGGTGTTCGATGCGTACTTGGAGCACCAGAACCGGCAGCGGTTTTCGCGGGTGATCTGAAGGGCAAGTCCCGGCGCGATGAGGGCCGGGGCGTTGCGCAAATCTCTATACCATTGGTGCTTTTTTGTACAGGCTGGCCTGACTGCCCACAGTGCGTTACCCTTACGCATTATGTGTGATTCCCCACAAGGATTTTAGTAATGTCCGAGCCAGTCAAGCTGCGCGCTCATAACCAGGCCCATTGCAAGGATTGCAGCCTGGCCCCCCTCTGCCTGCCACTTTCGCTGAATCTGGAAGACATGGATGCGCTGGACGACATCGTTAAACGCGGTCGCCCGCTGAAGAAAGGCGAGTTTCTGTTTCGCCAGGGCGACAAGTTCGATTCCGTCTATGCAGTACGCTCCGGCGCGTTGAAGACATTCAGCCTGAGCGACGGCGGCGAGGAACAAATCACCGGTTTCCATCTGCCGAGTGAGCTGGTGGGGTTATCGGGCATGGACACCGAGATTCACCCGGTATCGGCCCAGGCGCTGGAGACGACCTCGGTGTGCGAGATCCCCTTCGAACGCCTGGATGAGCTGGCGCTGCAATTGCCACAACTGCGCCGCCAGTTGATGCGTGTGATGAGTCGCGAGATCCGCGACGATCAACAGATGATGCTGCTGCTGTCGAAGAAAACCGCCGACGAGCGCATCGCCACCTTCCTGGTTAACCTCTCTGCCCGTTTTCGCGCCCGTGGGTTCTCGGCCAACCAATTCCGCCTGAGCATGTCGCGCAACGAAATCGGCAACTACCTGGGGCTGGCGGTGGAAACCGTGTCCCGCGTGTTCACCCGTTTCCAGCAGAACGAACTGCTCGCCGCCGAAGGCAAGGAAGTGCATATCCTCGACCCGATCCAGCTGTGCGCGCTGGCCGGTGGCTCCATAGAAGGTTGATGCAGACACCTGCGGCCGCGCCAATCGGCGAGGTCGCAGGTATACTTCGAGTCCGTTTTCCGCACCCAGGACTCCTCGACGATGACCTTCGACTCGTTCGACATCAAATCCCTGATCCGCCCTGTCATCGACTTCCCCAAGCCTGGGGTGATCTTCCGTGACATTACCCCGCTGTTCCAATCGCCCAAGGCCCTGCGCCTGGTGGCGGACAGCTTTGCCCAGCGCTACGTCGAAGCCGAGTTCACCCACATCGGCGCGATGGATGCTCGTGGTTTTCTGATCGGTTCAATCATTGCTTATCAGTTGAACAAGCCGCTGATCCTGTTTCGCAAGCAAGGCAAACTGCCGGCCGATGTGCTGGCCGAGGGTTACCAGACCGAATACGGCGAAGCCTTCCTGGAGGTGCACGCCGACAGCTTGTGCGAAGGCGACTCGGTGCTGATATTCGATGACCTGATCGCCACTGGCGGTACGCTGATCGCCGCTGCGAACTTGGTACGGCGCATGGGTGCGAAGGTGTTCGAAGCCGCCGCAATCATCGACCTGCCGGAGCTGGGTGGCTCGCAGCGCTTGGAAGACATGGGCATCCCGACGTTTTGCCTGACGCAGTTTTCATTGACTGAACGCTAATGGCACTGCCCATCACAAGCCCATCTGCTTGCTGATGATTTCGTTCATCACCTCCCGAGTCCCCCCGCCGATGGACAGGATGCGGTTGTCGCGATACAGCCGCTCCACCAGATTGCCGCGCATATAGCCCTGGCCGCCGAGAATCTGCACGGCGTCGTAGGTGACGCGGTCGGCGGTGTCGGTGGCCAGGTTCTTGGCCATGGAAATTTCCTTGATCACACTTTTGCCCGCCGCCATCTTCGCTGCCTGGCGGTAAGTGAACTCCCGCGAGACTTCCACGGCCGTGGCCATTTCCGCCAAGCGATGCTTGAGCACCTGGAATTTACCGATGGGTTTGCCGAACGCCTCACGCTGAGCGGCCCATTGCAGGCTCTGTTCAAGGGCCATCTGCGCGGTCATATTGGCCATCAATGCCAGAGCCAGGCGTTCGCTCTGGAAGTTGCCCATAATGCAGGCAAATCCCATGTTCTCGGCGCCGATCAGATTGCCGACGGGCACTGGGCAGTTATCGAAGAACAACTCAGCCGTGTCCGACGCCCACCAGCCCATCTTCTTCAGTGGTGGACCGACGGTAAAACCAGGGGTGTTTTTTTCGATCAACAGCAGGCTGATACCGGCAAATCCCGGCCCACCGGTGCGCACCGCCACGGTGTAGAAGTCGGCGCGCACGCCGCTGGTAATAAAGGTTTTGCTGCCACTGACGCGGTAACAGTCGCCGTCGCGCACGGCGCGGGTGTGCAGGTTGGCCACATCGGAACCGCCACCCGGCTCGGTAACCGCCAGAGCAATGACCTTCGCCCCTGCCAACACCTGCGGCACCACTCGCTCGCGCACTTCGGGCCGTGCCCATTTGAAGACCGGCGGCAAGCCGATATCCAGCGAACCGAGCCCCGCGACAACGCCGCCGGAGCCGCAGCGCATCAACTCTTCGCTGGCCGCAACCTTGGCGAACAAATCGCCTTCGTGACTGCCACCCAATGATTCTGGATACCCGATGCCAAGGATCCCCGCCGCACCGGCCTTGTCGTAGAGGTCGCGGGGGAAACTTTGCGCCTCCTCCCAGTGCTCGATGCCCGGCAGTATTTCGCGCTCGACAAAGCGACGCACGCTGTCGCGGATCAGTTGGTGATGGGGGTCGAAGTAATCCTGATAGGCAGACATCGGCAAACTCCACGCTACGGTGGAGAGAAATTACCAAGCGCTTGCTTGGTTAACAAGCATTCGAGAGAGCGCGGTGCCAAAGAAATCCGAACTGAACACGCCACGCACTTGTTGCGGCGAAGCGGCCCTGTCTCCAGGCGCTGCGGTGCGTCAGGCAGAAACGGTTGCCAGGTTGTAGGGCTGCTTCGCAGCCCAGCGCAGGGCAAGCCTGCTCACTACACAGGGAGCGGCGCACATGCTTGCAGTGGTGAGCGGGCTTGCCCCGCGCTGGGGCGCGAAGCGGCCCTGTCTGCAGGCGCTCCGGTGGGTCAGGCGGAAACGGTCGCCTGGTTGTAGGGCGGCTTCGCAGCCCAGCGCAGGGCAAGCCTGCTCACTACAACAGCCGGGATGGCTAGAGGGCGATGGGTTTGCGGCCGGCGAAAGAGTGCGCCAGGGTGCCGCCGTCCACCAGTTCCAACTCGCCACCCAGCGGCACGCCGTGGGCGATGCGTGAAGTAATCAGGCCTTTGTTGGTCAGCAGTTGGGCAATGTAATGGGCAGTCGCTTCACCTTCCACCGTGGGGTTGGTGGCGAGGATGACTTCGGTAAAGGTGCCCTGCTCATCGATACGCGCCACCAGTTGCGGGATGCCGATGGCCTCCGGGCCGAGGCCGTCGAGCGGCGAGAGGTGGCCCTTGAGCACGAAGTAGCGTCCGCGATAACCGGTCTGTTCCACCGCATACACATCCATCGGCCCTTCCACTACGCACAGCAAAGTGTCGTCGCGGCGCGGGTCCGCGCATTGCGGGCAAAGCTCTTCTTCGGTGAGAGTGCGGCACTGGCGACAGTGGCCAACGCCTTCCATGGCCTGGCTCAGGGCCTGGGCCAGGCGAGTGCCGCCGCTGCGGTCACGCTCCAGCAATTGCAGCGCCATGCGCTGGGCGGTTTTCTGGCCGACACCCGGCAAAGTACGCAGGGCGTCGATCAGTTGACGAATCAGGGGGCTGAAGCTCATGGGGCATGGGTCCGACAAAACGACGAGACGCGGTTTATACCCGCGCCCCGGATTAGCGTCAAATGATCAATCCTGCGCGACGCGCACCACCAACTTGCCGAAGTTGCGCCCTTCGAGCAGGCCGATAAAGGCTTCGGGCGCCTGCTCCAGGCCCTCGACCACATCTTCGCGGAACTTGATCTTACCCTCGCGCACCCACGGCGCCATGGCGCTTAGGAACTCGGGCTGACGGTCGCCGTAGTCATCGAACACAATAAAGCCCTGGATGCGCACGCGCTTGGTCAGCAGAGTCCGTTGCAGGGCCGGTAGACGATCTGGACCACTGGGCGCCTCATGGGCGTTGTAGCCGGCAATCAGGCCGCACAGCGGCACCCGTGCCTTGGCATTCAGTAGCGGCAACACTGCGTCGAAGACCTTGCCGCCGACGTTTTCGAAATAGATGTCCACACCTTTGAAGCAGGCCTGGGCCAGCTCGTCGGCAAAGTCCTCGCTTTTATGGTCGATACAGGCATCAAAGCCCAACTCGTCCACCACATAGCGGCACTTCTGCGCGCCGCCCGCGATACCGACCACACGCAGGCCCTTGAGCTTAGCCACCTGCCCCACCACCGAGCCGACCGCTCCGGACGCCGCGGCCACCACCAGGGTTTCGCCGGCCTTGGGCTGGCCGATGTCCATCAGGCCCATGTAGGCGGTCATGCCGGGCATGCCCAGCACACCCAGCGCCATGGAAGGACTGGCCAGCCCCTTAGGCACCGGTATCAGGTTGCGGCCGTCGGAAATGCTGTGGCTCTGCCAGCCGGTCGCACCGACCACCAGATCACCCACTTCAAACTTCGGATGACGCGACTGCTCGATACGGCTGACAGCACCGCCGGTCATTACCTCGTCGATTTCCACCGGTGCCGCGTAGGACGGCGCATCGCTCATCCGCCCACGCATGTAGGGGTCAAGGGACAAGTACAAGGTTTTGAGCAGCACCTGGCCGTCCGCCAGCTCCGGCAAAGTCACACGCTCCAGGCGGAAGTTCTCCGGGGTCGGCGCACCTTTAGGGCGCGAAACCAGGACGATTCGCTGGTTGAGTGTCGGTTCGTGAGGCATCAGAGGGCTCCTTATCGAATTCATCGGTATAGGGTGCAGACCATGGGTGCCGTGCCGGGGTTCGATCGGATCGGCATAAACAAAAATGCCAGGCGCGATGCCTGGCATTGGAGTCTAGCTAAAGCCTGCGGATCAGAACGGCAGCTTCATCCCCGGCGGCAGTTGCATGCCGGCGGTCATACCGGACATTTTGTCCTGGCTGTTGGCTTCGATCTTGCGCACGGCGTCGTTCACGGCAGCCGCGAACAGATCTTCCAGCACCTCACGGTCGTCATCGCTGACGCCTTCAAGCAGGCTCGGGTCGATGCTCACGCGCTTGATGTCGTGACGACCGGTCATCACCACACTGACCATATCGCCACCGGCTTTACCGGTGACTTCGGCGTTGGCCAGTTCTTCCTGCATCTTGGCCATTTTTTCCTGCATCTGCTGCGCCTGCTTCATCAGGCCGGCCATGCCACCTTTCATCATGGGAATCACCTCAAAAGTACGTGGATCAAGTTAGTAGCCCGGTGTCATGACGCCTGGGGCACCGGAGCTTCGACAGGTTCAATAGTATCGTGGCGCACCACCGCACCGAACTGCTGCATCATTTGCTGGATGAGCGGATCGGCGTGGATCGCGTCCTCGGCTTCACGCTGGCGGTTCAGACGCCGGCGCGTCGCGGCCTGGGCCGGGGTTTCCTGCTCAGGCTTGATCAATTCGATGCTGATCGTCAGCGTGCGCCCATGGTACTGGTTAAGGGCATCATTGAGGCGACGCTGCTGGGTTGCGTTGAACAAGGCACTATGGGCCGGGTCCAGGTGCAGCGACCAGTGGTCGCCGTCGACAGCGATCAGCGTGCAGTTGGCGGCGATGCTGCCGGTCATGCCGGAAATCGGCAATTTCGGGAACAGTTCCAGCCACTGCAGAGCCAGGCCGGTGGCCGGCGCCGCGGCGGGTTCAGGCTCGGGCTCCGGGGCCGGTTCGGCGGCGTGTTCGCTGGCCAATTCGTCCAGGTAGCTGTAGGCCGAATCCATGTCCGGCTCGATGTAGTCTTCGTCCAGCGGCGGCTCGTCGTCGAGGTCGATGCCCGGCGTGGCCGCGTCGACTTGGGCGACCGTCGGCTCTGGCACCGGCGCGGACACCCACTCCGGCGCATCCGGCACCACGCTGTCAGGCGTCGGCGTGGGCATCGGGGTCAGTTCGGGTTGTTCGCCGGTGGTTTCCAGCACGGGCTCCACGGCGGGCTGCAACTCGGGCTCGGGCTCAGCGTCCGCCGGCTCGTTCCACGGCAGGTCGACCACAGGTTCGGGCTCAGGCGCGGCAACCGCTACTGGCTCAGGCGCCACGGCTGGAGGCGCTACCGGCGCAGGCGCTGCGGCAACTGGCGCAACCACGGCGGCGCCAGCCACAGGTTTGGCGGAATCAACTGTGGCCTGGCTGATCCCCACTGGCTTTAGCGGCTGTCTCGGCGCATCCGCCGTATCGGCGGGCCGGAACGCCAGCATGCGCAACAGCACCATTTCAAAACCGCCGCGCGGATCCGGCGCCAGGGGCAAATCGCGACGGCCGATCAGGCCCATCTGGTAATAGAACTGCACGTCTTCGGCCGGCAATGCCTGGGCCAACGCCAGCACCCGGTCGCGGTCGCCGTGGCCGTTGTCGACACCTTCAGGCAGGGCCTGGGCGATGGCGACGCGGTGCAGCACATTGAGGATTTCGGAGAGCACGCCGTTCCAGTCCGGGCCTTGCTCCGACAAATGGCGCACGGCCTCCAGCAACGCCTTGGCATCGCCGTCGATCAATGCGTGCAGCACGTCGAAGACCTGGCCGTGATCAAGGGTGCCCAGCATGGCACGCACATCGGCGGCCATGACCTTGCCTTCGCCAAAGGCGATGGCCTGGTCGGTGAGGCTCATGGCGTCACGCATCGAGCCATCGGCCGCGCGGCCGAGCAGCCACAGCGCGTCGTCTTCGAACGGCACGTTCTCGACACCCAGCACATGGGTCAAATGCTCGACCACTCGCTCGGGAGTCATGTTCTTCAGGGAAAACTGCAGGCACCGCGACAGAATGGTTGCAGGAAGTTTCTGCGGGTCGGTGGTGGCCAGGATGAATTTGACGTAGGGCGGCGGCTCTTCCAGGGTTTTCAACAAGGCGTTGAAGGAGTGGCTGGACAGCATGTGCACTTCGTCGATCAGGTAGACCTTGAAGCGGCCACGGCTCGGGGCGTACTGCACGTTGTCCAGCAGCTCGCGGGTGTCTTCGACCTTGGTGCGGCTGGCGGCGTCGATCTCGATCAGGTCGACGAAACGCCCTTCGTCGATTTCCCGGCATACCGAACAGGTGCCGCAGGGCGTTGAGGTGATCCCGGTTTCACAGTTCAGGCACTTGGCGATGATCCGCGCGATCGTGGTCTTGCCCACCCCCCGGGTACCGGTAAACAGGTAGGCGTGGTGCAGCCGTTGGCTGTCCAAGGCATTGATCAGAGCCTTGAGCACATGGGTCTGGCCGACCATTTCGCGGAACGAGCGCGGGCGCCATTTACGTGCAAGAACCTGATAACTCATCGAAAACCGTCGCAACTGGGAAGCAGAGGCCGGTAATGCTAGCGGAGCAAGGGGGAAATTGCATCCGGCACGCTCGTCTAATCTGACTAAGCTCTGCTGACTGGCCCCCGAAACGGCCTGAACCTGGAGAGTGTATGCGCGTAGTCCTGGGCGCTTTATGGATGATCACCACGGCCAGCCTGGCGGCGCCTGCCCCGCTGCGTTTTTCGATTTCCGACAGTTGGGCGATGCCGATGGTGCAAGTGGAGAACGGTCAGCCGACCCAGGGCATTTTGTATGACGTGATGTCGAGCCTGGCCACACAGCTCGGCCTACCGGCCCGGTTCCAAGTGCTGGCACGCGCGCGCATCGCCACTGCCTTGCTCCATGGCGACATCGACGTGCGCTGTTATGTCACCCAGGCCTGGCTCGATGACCTCCCCGGCGACTACGCCTGGAGCGTGCCGCTGATGGTGCAGCGCAGCGTCCTGGTCAGTGCCGCCGAGCAACCGATCACGCTGGCCGACCTGGCCCCGCAAGCCATCGGCACCGTGCTCAATTACCGCTACACCGGCCTGGCCGCGTTGTTCGCCAGCGGCCGGCTGACCCGTGACGATGCCCGCAGCGAAGAACAGGTCTTGCACAAACTGCTGGCCGGACGCTTTCAGTACGCCGTCATCAACGAATGGACAGTTGATCGCTTCAACCAATCCCTGCCGCTTGGTCGGCGTCTGCATAAGGTCGCCGTGGTCGATGAGTTGAACCTGAGCTGCCTGGTGCGCAACGATCCAAACCTGCCGGTGCAACAGATTCTGGACACATTGCAGCGCATGAAAATGTCAGGGGAAATCGACGAGATCATTCAGCTGTACACCGGCCAAATTCCATCGACGCCCCACGCTCCTGACAAGAACTGACAGTGCGACCTTTTAGACTGGGCTGACTTAACCGCCTGCCCTCAAGGAGCCTGCATGCACACCGTCGCCCATTATTTCCTGCTGTATGTCGACAGCCCGGCCACCAGCGCGAATTTCTACAGCCGCCTGCTTGATAAGCCGCCCGTGGAACTCAACCCGACCTTTGCCCTGTTCATACTCGATAACGGCGTCAAGCTGGGGCTGTGGTCGCGCCACACAGTGGAACCGGCCGCCACGCTGACGGGCGGCGGCGCTGAAGTGGGGCTGTCACTGGCGGACAAAACCGCTGTGGACACCTTGCACGCGCAGTGGTCGGCACGGGGCGCCACGATCATTCAGTCACCGACGGATTTGGACTTCGGCTATACCTTCGTCGCCGAGGACCTGGACGGCCACCGGTTGCGCGCATTCTGCCTGCACGACTAAGCGCCTGCGCCCCTCCAGGCTGATGGCCGCCACGCTGGCCAGCACGATCAGCGCACCGAGCACCACCCAGGGCGTCACCTGCTCACCCAGCAGAGTGGCGGCCATCAGCATCGCCACGGGCGGAATCAGGTACATCGCCACCGACGCGCGGCTGACCTCCACATGTTTCAACACATAGCCCCACGCCAGATAGGCCAGAGCGCTCGGGAAAATGCCCAGCACCAGCACCGCCAGGTTCTCCGTCAACGGCGCCCGCAGCACCGCCGCGGGCAGGCCCGGCAGGTTCACGCAGAGCATCAGGGTGCCCGCCCACACCATGTAGCACGCCATGGTCAGCGGGCTGTAGCGATGGGCGTAGTGTTTCTGAAGGGCGAAATACACACTCCAGGACAGCGCTGCCAGCAGGATCAGCACGCCGCGCGGGTCGATCTCGCCGATGCCCCGATCACCGCAGATCACCACCCCTACCCCGACCAACCCCAATGACACACACACACAACGCCACACACTCACCCGCTCCTTTAAAACCAAAAACGCGATCAGCACACTGAACAGCGGGGCCGACTGCGCCAACACACTGGAGGCCGCCGCCGTGACCCATTGCTGTCCATAGTTGAGGGCTGTGTGGTGCAGGAACACGCCGAAGAACCCCAGCACCAGCAACCAGGGCACGTCCCGCCAGCGCGGTCGGCCAATGCCCAGTACCAGCGCCACCCCGGCCATAAACAGCGACGCGATCAAAAAGCGCAACAACGCCAGCTGGCCGGGGCTGTAGCTGTGCAGGCCAAGATGCACGCCAATCGGCGAATAGGCCCAGCAGAGGATCACGCTGGCGGTGACTAGCGTAAGCTTCAGGCGTGACGGTGTGTTCATCGAGAGCGTCCGGAAACCGCGAAAGAAGGCCTTCAGTCTTGGCCCGGACGCGGCGCAGGACAATTAAGCGTTTCTGACTTCTGAAATCACGGGAATTGAGCAATGGAACTGGCCCAACTGAAAATGGTGCGCGCCGTGGCGCAGACGGGCAGCGTGGCCCAGGCAGCCGTGCAGCTGCATTGCGTGCCCTCCAATATCACCACGCGCATCAAGCAGCTGGAGAGCGAGCTGGGCACGCCGTTATTTATCCGCGCCGGACGCGGGCTGGCGATCAGTGCGGCGGGTGAAATTTTTCTCGACTACTGCGAGCGCATCCTGGCGCTGGTGGATGAGTCCAAACGCGCAGTGGATGCCACTGCCATCCCCCGTGGCACCTTGCGCATCGGCGCGGTGGAATCCAGCGCCAGCGGCCGCTTGCCACCGCTGCTGGCGGAATATCACCGGCGTTACCCACAGGTCAGCCTGGAACTGGTGACCGGCGCCTGGAGCCCATTGCTGGACGACCTGCAACACCATCGCCTGGACGTGGCCCTGGTGGCCGCCGGTAACCCGCGGGCCAAACTCGAACACAGCGTGGTCTACCGCGAACGCCTGGTGCTCATCGCCAGCGCGTGCAGCGCGCCCATTCACGACGCACAGGACCTGGCGGGCCGCACACTGCTGGTGTGGCCAAGTGGCTGCCCCTATCGCGCGGCGCTGGAGAACTGGCTCAAACCCCATAACGTCACACCGAGCATCGCCACCTATGCCAGCTGGGGCACGATCATCGGCTGTGTCAGCGCCGGAATCGGCGTGGCGTTGGCGCCAGAAGGGATTCTGGCGCGTTATGAGCAGGCCAGTCAGTTGGCGTCGTACCGATTCGAGGAGCTTGAGCCCGTGGACAATCTGCTGTTCTGGCACACCGACACGCAGCGGCACCTGGCGCGGGATGCCTTTGCCGATTTGCTGCGCGAAACCTTTGGCTAAGCCATATCTGGATGCCTGTAGCAGGTTTTTCCGTTATCCTCCCGCGAAATTAATTCAAAATGTAAGGGACTACCGTGAATTACTTCCGCTTGTTGCTTGCGGCGGCTGCTCTAAGCCTGCCCGTCGTACCCGCCATCGCCGCCGCCACGCCTGCACCGGTCGAAGCCAGCGCCGCCGCTGAACCGGCTGAAACCGCCGAACATTTCCTGGCTTCGCTGAAGAAAAAAACCGGCACGGTCACCCTGCCCAGCGGCATCGCCACCCTCAAACTCAACGACGAGTTCTACTACCTCGACCCGGCCGATACCGAGCGCCTGCTGACCGACGGCTGGGGCAACCCACCGGGCTTCAAGACCCTGGGCATGATCGTACCCAAAGCCGTTAGCCCGCTGTCCGAGCGTGGCTGGGGCGTGATCGTCAGCTACAAGGCCGATGGGCATATTTCCGACGAGGACGCGGCAAAAATCGACTACGCCGACCTGCTCAAGCAGATGCAGGAAGAAGACGAGGCCGAGAACCAGGAACGCAAGAAACAAGGCTACGCCGGCCTGCATCTGCTGGGCTGGGCCGAGCCGCCGCACTATGACGACACCACCCACAAGATGTACTGGGCCCGCGAGCTGAAAGCCGACGACGCCGATCAGAACACCCTCAACTACAGCATCCGCGTACTGGGCCGTGAAGGCGTGCTGGAACTCAATGCCGTTGCCGCCATGGCCGACCTGCCGACCATCAAGCAAGAGCTGCCCAAGGTGCTGGCCTTCACCAACTTCACCGATGGCAACCTGTACACCGACTTCAACCCCAGCACCGACAAAATGGCCACCTATGGCCTAGCGGCACTGGTGGCCGGTGGGATCGCCGCCAAGGCCGGGTTGTTCGCCAAGATCGGCATTTTCCTGCTGGCGGCGAAGAAGTTTTTGGTCATCGGCGTGGTGGCGTTGCTCGCCGGTATCCGCAAGTTGTTCAGCCGCAATAAGGGCTGAACCCCGCCCATAAAAAACGCCGCCGTGTACCAGGCACACGGCGGCGTTTTTTTGTGACTCAGTTTTGCGCGGTGGGCGCAGCCAGACGGCTGTACTGGTCCTGGCTGATCCAACCAATGAACGAGCGGCCTTCGGCGTTGACGAACTCGACCTGGGCCCAGCCGTCCTTGTACGCCAGCACACCGACCACGTCTCGCTTGACGATATACGGGCGCTTGGCGACCTTGGCACCTGGGGTTTTCTGCAAGTAAGCCTTGTCAGCGGACACCGTGACCAGGCCGATCCAGTTTTTGCTGGCGGTCTGGCTCAGGTCCAGGCCGGTGGCGATTTCCGGCATCAACACGTTCAGGCAACCGGGGTGTTGGCGGCCTTGTTCCACGGTCAGGGTCACGCCATCGCCAGACGCTGCGATGCTGCCGGGATAAGCTTCCTGGCCCCAAGTGGTCAGCGCGCCCGGTTTACCCTGCAGGTAAAACATGCAGCCGCGGGTGACGCCCTCGCCCATCTCTTCGGCGTAGTAGCCTTCGACCTGCTGCTGCGGCGTGACCGCCAGCATCAGGCCTTCATACTTGCCCGAATGCAAAGCGCTGCTGGCGGCCAATGCCGGCACTGCAAAGCACAACGACAACACACCCATCGTCAGAAAACGCGTCATCCTATTTTTTCCCTTCAAGTTTTTCGTAGGCTTTCTTCATCAGGACGTCGTAGTTGCCGTAGTCCTCACCGTTGTAATTACGCGCCATGCCGGTGAAATCCTTGGCCTTCATGGCTTTCATCAACGCTGGGCTCTTGCTGCAGAAACCCAGGAAGGCTTTGAGCTGGTTGCCAGCATTCACTTTCAAGGCGGCCGCGAATTCAAACACGGTCTTGTAACCGCACGATTCGAAGTTGAAGCCCATGATCTGGAACATGCCCCAGGACGCCGACATCAAGGCCGCTTCCTGATCCAGAGCAAATGCTGTCGCCATGGTTTCCCAGGCCTTGGTCTGGTCCTTGTTGTTGGTCTGCCACTGCGGCCCGGCCTTTTTCACGTAGGGGTAAGACAGCAGCGGGTGGGCCTGGTCGTAGATGCGCTTGGTGTACTTGCGAAACAGGTGCCCTTCGAAGGCGATCACCGGCAACTTGGCCGGCCCGAACCCCGAACGTCCGCCGGATTCCACGGTGGCGAAGGCCTTGATGATGTTGACCGAAATGCCGTTTCCCAACTGGGTGGCGGCGTTCTGGAAATCAGTGTCGGAGAGGGTCATGCCACCGTCGCAGGTGGGCTGCAACATCAGTTGCCGGTTGCGGCGCTCCGCCTCGATCATCGCGCGCATGCGGTCCAAGTACACATTCACCGTAGCCTGCACTGCATCGCCGTGGTTATTGCCGAAGGCATTCAGGAAGGTTGGAATGCGCAGCGTTGGAGAGGCCTTGACCGGCACCTTGACGGCCTCTTCGATCAGACTGTTGAACGTACGGCCGGTGGGGTCGATCACGCCGTCGGGATGGGCGTACTTGAGGTGGCGAAACTGATACTGGCTGATGCACTGCACCAACTGGCCGTCGCACTTGCCGTTTTCCGGCAGGGGAAAGCCCATTTTTGGAATGATCAGATTGAATAAATACTGGATGCACTGCACATCGGCGGGCAAATTGCGGGCTTTACCGGGAGCGCCCACCGAAGCACTGATCAGACGGGGCAACCCTTGCAGGCTTTTCATCAGAGACATCCTTGTTAGTTAAAGAAGTGATATCACTTCAATATCAATGCGTTACTGTTGTCATATTCTGAAACATGCAGCTGGCGGAAACTAGCAAGGCAGTTTTAGGTTGTCCAGAGGGGCGCTCAAAAGTTGTGAGACAACCGAACTAAATCCCTTAATAACCATGAATTTCACGGGTCTTCTGATACTTGTGGTAATCGATCCACTCGACCACATCGTAAGGCAGATAGAGCTGGCGCCTGGCCCGTGAAATCGCGATGTACACCTCGCACAATCGTTGATCGAAGGCATACGCATCCTTGAATTTCACGTTGCTCAGCAATTCCGGGGTGAGCAACACGCAGTCGAACTCCATGCCGCCGGCCTCTTGCGCCAGCATCAGTCGGCAGCGTTTGTCGGGCTCGCCGGCCAGTCGGTTCAGGCGGGTGACATCGGCCACGTTGAAGCCTTTTTCCAACTCATGCTCGACCCACAGGAACGCTTCGTCGAACTGCCCGGCCTCGCGCACCTGCTGCCAGTCGGCCAGGTCGCTGAAATAGGCGTGGGGGCCTTTGTCGGTGTGCTCGGTGCTGTAGAACTGCGGT
This sequence comes from Pseudomonas rhodesiae, assembly GCF_013285305.1. Taxonomy (NCBI): domain Bacteria; kingdom Pseudomonadati; phylum Pseudomonadota; class Gammaproteobacteria; order Pseudomonadales; family Pseudomonadaceae; genus Pseudomonas; species Pseudomonas rhodesiae. Next base: position 4,426,621 of record NZ_CP054205.1, read on the forward strand.
TTGAACAACGCAATGGCGCTGATCATAAAGCGCTCCAGATCGCGCTGCGCCGCGCTGTCGAACAAGGCGAACGGGCAATGGGCCTGCTGTAACTGGATCGCCCACTTCATCGTGTCCCAAGGGGACGCGGTCAACACTACGCAGCCTTCCGGCGGCACGAAGCCCTGGGGGTAATGTTCGATGCTGACATCGGCGTCCCGCGCGCCTTCAAACGGAACCTTGCTCTTCTGCGAATGCACGCTGATCAAGGGGTTGACCAGGCGCTCGACGTTGCGACCGGAACGCACCGAATAGCTGATATCGGTGTGCCGGACTTCACGCTTGCGCCGCACCATCACGCCGGTGGCCAACTGGTATTCGTCGCCCAGGGTGATCAGCACCTGACGGCCGCGCTCGATGATCTGCAGCAACGAGGCCGGGATGTCCTGGCTTTCATCGATCAGCACATGGGTAAACCGCGGCGGCACTTCGCAGCCTTCCAGGCTGGCGCGCTTGATCAACCACAATGTGGCGAACTCGGTCTGGACGACCCACTGCGGGTGGCGCTCCAGGTACGTCCACACGCGGCTTGAGTACTCCAGCAAGACCTGTGCATCCAGGCTGGACAAGGCGTGCTTGAAGTGAGGAAAGTGCCGGGCCGAGAGGCTGTGATGGCTGGAGTCGCAGTAGTTCTCAAGCACCTTGAGGCACACATTCAACGTCGCCTGACCATCGTGGCCGCGCCAACCCAGGATATCCAGGGCTTGGGCCACCGCCTGCTTACTGGGCAACCTGGCCGATGATTTGTCTGCGGTTGGCCGCCCGTTCTGCAACAGCGCTTTGGCAAACGCGGCGAAGGTCGAACCGGCCTTGCTGTCCCGCGTCAGCCCCATGCGCTCGCGCAACGTGGCCAATTTGGCTCCGGTGCGTGCCAGGATCAGGGTTTTTTCCGGGCGCAGACACTCCAGCAACGCGCCCAGCAAGTGGCTCTTGCCGATACCGGCATAGCCTTGCACGTGCAGGTCTTCATTGAGATTGGCGCGAAAGGTGCGCACCAGCTTGTCCTGCGCCGGGCTGAGCCAACGCTCGCGGTGCCGGGGAGTGATCATCTGCTGGCTGAAGGGATCGTTGCCGCGCCGTTGGCGGACTTTGTAGGTCACATCCCACTGACCGTCGGGCAGCAGATAATCGCGCGCCGCGACCTCTTCGGCCAGTAACAGGCGCAGGTTGAGGTTTTTGAGCGCATTGATGCCGAAGTACAGCTTGCGCGGATCGAACAACCGCCGCGCTTCGGACAGCAACGCCGCCGTGCCGGACGTCGGCGTGTTCAGCGCCCAACCGATCAACTTGACCAGCACACGCTCGGCGGCGGCACCGTTGAGGTCCGCTGGCGCGGCCTGCGCCAGGTTCTGAATGACCAGCACCGCCGCCAGCTCAAGGTCTGTCAGGGTGTCCAGGTGCGTGGCACCGTCGGCACCGAGCAAGGCGCTGCAGGTGTCGTCGGTAACCGGCAGGAAAACGGGGCTGGATAAATCGAAGTGTTCCGGTTGCATACATCCTCGCGGCCAGAGGCCGAATGAGGTCAGTCAAATGGATTCAGCGGTTAAGCCTGTCAGGCATCCTGACCGACGCCCACCTCGAATTGATAGCCACCCAGAGAGCCCGCCATGCCACCGGGGTAACGCCGTGGCCCGGTGGAGGCCGGGGCGCTGGCCAGTTCAATCTGCCGTTGCAGTTCATGAACGGCCATATCGAGCAAACGCCGCAGGTCTTCGGCGCTGTGGGCGGACACGTCCAAGTGCAACTGGTAGGTAGCGGCGATCGGTGGAGGCTGATCGACGCTCGGCCCAGGGCTCGGCTCGGCAGTACGGACAAACTGCGCACCGCTCATAATCTCGGCGTGCTCCTCGTCCATCAGGTCCAACACCTTCGACAACGCCAGGGTCTGCTCCGGGTGTGCCTGGATACGGTCCTTGATCTCCAAACGCCGCATCTGCCATTCCCGCAGTTTTTCTCGTGTGAGGTCGTCAACTTTTTCCACTTGCGCTGCCTCCGGTTGCCAGGCAGTGAAGTATGCCACCGATAAACTGCCGAGCTGGCGTGAGTTTTTGACCGTCGCGACAATGCCACCATGGACTGCTCAAGGGCAGATGGTTCGCAAACAGTTTTTTTGGATATTGGGATGAACAACTAAAGAAGAGCGTTATGGAGGCAACCCCACCAGCCACACCCCGGCACACAATGTTCCCGCTGTGGCTGCTCCCTTCCGGGCCTGACCAGGTTAACGGGTAATCGTTGCGGGGGGACCGATGGGGTCACCATAACGACGCTGGCCTCTCGGCAAGCCGCGCCATTGTACCGATCTCATCGGAAGTTACAACCGTTGGTGACGGATTAAAAATATGAAGAGGTTCAAGCACTTGCCATGGCCGTCAGCACGCCCTTCCCACATGGTTAATCATTGTGCTTGCAGCACCTCGTCCGCGCGGCCGCCCTCTTCCTGGATCACCAGATGGATAAAGTGCAGTTTGGCGATCACTGCCGGTGGCAGTACGAAGGGGTAGAAATCCGGTTGGCCCATGCTGCGCGACAGTTCGTTGAGCATGCCGGCCAGTTCGATCCACGCATTGACGAACGCCAGAAACGCCGGACCGCCGGGGTGCGCGGGATCGTAGAGGGTGGCAAGGGGGAACGGCTGGTAATCCAGGTCCATCTCCCGCGCGCTCATGCCGAAGCCCAAGGCGGTATCCACGGCGTCCATCATGTGCAGGTAATGCGCCCAGGTTTCCGCCCAGTCTTCCCAGGGGTGCATGGTGGCGTAGGCGCTGACGCAGGTTTCCTGCCAGTCCGGTCGCGGGCCGTGCTGATAATGCCGGTCGAGGGCCTCGGCGTAGCTGGCGCGTTCGTCACCGAACAGTTGGCGAAACGGTTCGATCCAGTGGCTGCCGGCGATCAGGCGATCCCAATAGTAATGGCCGACTTCATGGCGAAAATGACCGAGCAAGGTGCGGTAAGGCTCGTGCATCTGCACGCGGACTTTCTCGCGGTGGGCGTCGTCGGCTTCCTTGATGTCGAGGGTGATCAGGCCGTTGGCATGCCCGGTGGTGGGCGCGTTGCCCTCCAGGTCGACACCGATAAAGTCGAAGGCCAGGCCGGTCTCTTCGTCGACGCTCTTGGGCACCACCTGCAGGCCCAGGCTGATCAATTGCGCCACCAGGCGACGCTTGGCGGTTTCCACTTTGCGCCAGCGTTCGTGGTTGTCCACGATGGACAGGTCGGGAATGGTGCGATTGAGGCTGCAAGCCACACACAGCGGCGCGGTGCTGTGGGCCGGGATCAGCCAGTTGCAGGCCGCCGGGGTGTCAAGGTTGGCGCAGCGACGGAAGGCCCCGGCGTCGAGATTGCCGTCCTGCAGCCACGTTCCGGCAACGGGCCCGGGCTGTAGGGACGCCAAGCGGCTCTGCTGCGGCTGGTACCCCAACAGCGCCGCGCAAGCCAGACACTGGCTATTGCGAAAGAACAGCGGCTGGCCGCAGCGGCATTGCCAGACTTTGCTGTTACGCGAAGTATCGGCCATGAACGGTGCGGCGATGCGCGAACTGAGTTGCTCGAAATAGCGGAACATGGCGATCTCTCCCTAGGTGACCCAGACTAGATCATTCAGGGCTTGGGATCGTTCCACTTCACTGCTGTAAGGGTTGCAACGCCGCCGGGCGCGCGACAAGCCCGCGCCCGGCACACGCCATCAGACAGTCACGTTGTGCTGGGCCAGAAAGGCAACAAACGCCTCTTCATCCAGCACCTTCAGGCCCAGTTCGGTGGCCTTGGCCAGCTTTGAACCAGCCCCAGGGCCAGCGACCACACAGTGGGTCTTGGCCGAGACGGAACCGGCGACCTTGGCGCCCAGGCTTTCCAGTTTGTCCTTGGCCACATCGCGGCTCATCAGCTCCAACGAGCCTGTCAGCACCCAGGTGTGACCGGCTTCCGGCAAGCCTTCGACGACTTTCTTCGCGCTGTGCCAGTGCATGCCGAAATCCTTGAGCTGCTGCTCGATGGCCTGTGCACGGCGGGCGTTCTGCGGATTATCGAAGAAGTCGCGCACGGCCTTGGCCTGCTTTTCCGGCAGTGCCTGACGCATGTCCAGCCAGTCGGCCTGGATTACGCCGTCAAGGCTGCCGAACTTGTCCGCCAATTTCTGCGCAGCGCCGGGGCCGACGCTGGGGATATTGAGCTTGTCAAGCAGCCCGCCCAGGGTCGCACTGGCGGCAAATTCCGCGCTCAGGTCGCCCTGATCCTGCAATTGCAGGCCGCATTCGTCCGGTGACAACAACGCGCCGATCACCTGCTGGTTATGGCTGTCCTCAAAGAAACTGTGGATCTCGTGCGCCACTTCCAGACCCACGTCCGGCAAGTACGTCAGTACCTCCGGCAGCGCCTGCTGCACTCGCGCAAGGGACGCCAGCGAGCGCGCCAACACCTTGGCGGTCTCCTCGCCCACATCGGGAATGCCCAGGGCGTAGATAAAGCGCGCGAGGGTCGGCGATTTGCTGTTTTCGATGGCGGCGATCAGCTTTTTGCTGGAAACATCGGCAAAGCCTTCCAGGTCGATGATCTGCTCGTATGTGAGCTTGTACAGGTCAGCGGGTGACGCAATGAGGTGTTCATCCACCAATTGCTCAATGGTTTTGTCGCCCAGGCCGTCGATATCCATGGCGCGACGGGACACAAAGTGGATGATCGCTTGCTTGAGCTGCGCGCCACAAGCCAGGCGCCCGACGCAACGGTACACCGCGCCTTCGCTGACGGTTTCCTTGCCCTTGCTGCGCTTGACCAGTTGCGTGCGTTCCACATGGGAACCGCACACCGGGCAGCTTTCAGGGATCTGCACCGCACGCGCATGTTCCGGGCGGCGCTCGGTGACCACTGAGACCACCTGCGGGATCACATCGCCGGCACGGCGGATGATCACGGTGTCGCCGATCATCAGGCCCAGGCGCGCCACTTCGTCCATGTTGTGCAAGGTGGCGTTGGACACGGTCACCCCCGCGACCTTGACCGGTTTCAGGCGGGCCACCGGGGTCACAGCGCCAGTACGGCCGACTTGGAATTCCACATCGAGCAGTTCGGTGAGTTCTTCCATGGCCGGAAACTTGTGGGCGATGGCCCAGCGCGGCTCGCGGGCGCGAAAGCCCAGTTCGCGCTGGGATGCAAGGCTGTTGACCTTGAACACCACACCGTCGATTTCATACGGCAGGCTGTTACGTCGCTCGCCGATGTCGCGGTAGTAATCGAGGCACTCCTGAATCCCCTTGGCCAGCTTCAGATCGTGACTGATCGGCAGCCCCCACTTCTGTAACTGCTTGAGGTTGCCGATATGGGTGTCGCTGATATCCGCCGTGACCTGACCGATCCCGTAGCAGCAGAACTCCAGCGGGCGGCTGGCGGTGATTTTCGAATCCAACTGGCGCAGGCTACCGGCAGCGGCATTGCGAGGGTTGGCAAAGGTCTTGCCGCCCACCTCCAGTTGCGAAGCGTTAAGCCGCTCGAACCCGGCCTTGGACATAAATACCTCGCCGCGCACTTCCAGGGTCGCCGGCCAGCCGCTGCCATGCAGCTTCAAGGGGATATTGCGCACGGTGCGCACGTTGACGCTGATGTCTTCGCCGGTGGTGCCGTCGCCCCGGGTGGCGCCGCGCACCAGCTCGCCGTCTTGATACAACAGGCTGACCGCCAGGCCATCGAGTTTCGGCTCGCAGCTGTACTCCACCGCCGCGCCACCGCCAAACAGATCCCCCACCGGCAGATCGAGACCTTCAGTAACACGACGATCGAACTCAAGCATGCTGGCTTCATCGAAGGCGTTGCCCAGGCTGAGCATCGGAATCTCATGCTTGACCTGGGTGAACGCCGACAGCGCCGCGCCGCCGACCCGCTGCGTCGGTGAATCCCGCGTGACCAGCTCCGGGTGCTCGTCTTCAAGTGCCTTGAGTTCGTGGAACAGCCGGTCGTATTCGGCGTCCGGGATGCTCGGCTCGTCGAGGACGTAATACCGGTAGTTGTGCTGATCCAGTTCAGCGCGCAGTTCGAGGATGCGGGTATGGGCGGCGGTCATGGGTGTTCTCTCATAAAGCAAAAGAGCAGCCGAAGCTGCTCAAATGGTGGTGCGCTTATTCTATCGACAACGCTTGAGGCCAATCCTCAGCGTTTCTGTGTCAGGGCGCGACGCTCGAACTCGACGATGCGCTGACGGTAGTGTTCGATGGTCTGGGCGGTCAGGACGCTGCGTTGGTCGTCCTTCAGCTCGCCGTTGAGTTCCTGGGACAGCTTGCGTGCTGCGGCCACCATCACATCGAACGCTTGTTTCGGGTGACGAGGACCTGGCAGACCGAGGAAGAAGCTCACCGCAGGGGTGCTGAATAGGTCGATATCGTCCAGATCGAAAGTACCTGGCTTGACGGCATTGGCCATGGAGAACAGCACTTCGCCGTTGCCCGCCATGCTTTCGTGGCGGTGGAAGATATCCATCTCGCCGAACCGCAGGCCGCTTTCGAGAATGTTCTGCAACAGCGCAGGGCCTTTGAAACCGGCGGCGTCGCGGCAGATCACGCTGATCACCAGCACTTCTTCGGCGGCCGGCTGATCGTTGACCGATTGGCGCGGCGCGTTCTTGGCGGCGTTCTCATCGGGGAAATCGTCGTCACGGCTGCTGAAACTCGGGCCTTCATCCACGTCGAGGTTAAGGTCACCCTGATGGGGTTCGGCAACCGCTGCGCCACTGCGTTTACCGCGTTTGGACGATGGCTCGCGGGCTTCACGCACCGGCGCGCTCATCGAGGGCAGGTCGTGCTCGTCCAGCTGCGGCTCTTTATGGGTGTCCAGCACACGGGGCGGCCCCAGCAGCTCGGCGCTGCCGTCGTCGTCGGGCAGGTTGGACAGGTTACGGTCCAGACGGAATTTGAGCTTGCCCTTGCCACCGCGCATGCGGCGCCAGCCATCAAAAAGAATACCGGCAATAACAATAATGCCGATGACGATCAGCCACTCGCGCAGACCGATTTCCATGTAATCCCGTGCCTCTAATAAAAAATGCTGAAAAATAAGGGGTTTAGCATCGTGCAAACCGCTTTAAAACGTGGCGCCAACTCTATGTTCTGACTGACGTTTTGCCCACGCACACGAAAAATTGACATTAAACTAGCACGACCAAAGATAACTTTACACAGTTGGCGCGAAATGTGTCGAATTGCCAGCTTTCAGGCGTAGCAGGCAATCTCCTACAGCAGACGCCAACTGTGAGTCACGGCCCTGAGCGACAAGCTTCAAGCTGACTCACTTACCGCTTGAAGCTTGCCGTCAGGCGTCCACCATGGCCATCGCCTCTTCCACGTCCACCGCCACCAAGCGCGAACAACCCGGCTCGTGCATCGTCACCCCCATCAGTTGATCAGCCATTTCCATGGCGATCTTGTTGTGGGTGATATAGATGAACTGCACGGTCTGGGACATCTCTTTGACCAACCGCGCGTAGCGTCCAACGTTCGCATCATCGAGCGGTGCATCCACTTCATCGAGCATGCAGAACGGCGCCGGGTTCAGCTTGAAGATCGCAAACACCAACGCCAAGGCGGTCAGGGCTTTTTCCCCACCGGACAGCAAATGAATGGTGCTGTTCTTCTTACCCGGCGGGCGCGCCATGATCGTCACCCCTGTATCGAGTAGATCTTCGCCCGTCAGTTCCAAGTAAGCGCTGCCGCCACCGAAAACTTTTGGGAATAACGCCTGTAAACCGCCATTAATCTGATCAAAGGTATCTTTGAAACGGTTGCGGGTTTCCTTGTCGATCTTGCGAATTACGTTTTCCAGGGTGTCGAGGGCTTCCACCAGATCCGCGTCCTGAGCGTCCAGGTAGCGCTTACGTTCGGATTGCTGCTGGTATTCGTCGATGGCCGCGAGGTTGATCGCGCCGAGGCGTTGAATCCGCGCGGCAATGCGTTCGAGTTCTTCTTCGGCGTCTTTCTCGTTGGCCTGGGCGGTCAGTGTATTGAGCACGCCGTGCAGGTCGTAGCCGTCTTCGAGCAATTGGTCCTGCAAGGTTTTGCGGCGCACGGTCAGGGCTTGCCATTCCATGCGCTGTTGTTCGAGCTGGCCGCGAATCAACTGGGACTGCTGCTCGGCCTGGGTCCGGCGTTTTTCCGCGTCGCGCAGTTCGCGGTCGGCGTCTTCCAGGGCGATCTGTGCGGTCTTGAGTTCTTCGTCGACGGTCATGCGCTTGTCGAGCAACTCTTCGAGCTTGAGGCGCAACTCTTCCAGCGGCGCTTCGCCCTCTTCCAGATTCAGGCTCAGTTGTTCGCGCTTTTCGGTCAGGCGCTCGGATTGCATCTCCAGGCGCTCAAGGGCCTGGGCCGTGGACGCGTGCTGGGCCTTGAGCGAGCCCAGGCGCACCGCCAACTGATGGGCGTGGTCCTTGTGCTGGCGCGCTTCCTGGCGCACGCGGTCGAGACGTTCGCGCAGGCTGTCGCGCTGGGCCAGCAGCAGTTCCCGTTGCTCAGTGTCCTGAGCCATGCTGTCGAGGGCTTCCTGCAAGTGCAGGCGCGCTTCGCCGATTTGTTCGTGCTCCAGCGCGCGTTGCTCGCCCATCTCGGCGACTTCTTCGTCGAGACGGGTGCGACGCAGGCTCAGTTGCTCGACCTTGGCCTTGCTCGCCGACAACTGGGCCTTGAGTTCGCCTTGCTGGCGCGCCTCATCCTGCAACAGGCGACGCAGGTGCTCGCGGCCGGTCTCTTGCTGACGCTGGGTGGCGCGCAGGGTTTGCAGTTCGGTTTCCAGGCGTTCGAGGGTGGCTTCGCGCTCTTCGCGCTCGGCGCTCAGATTGACGATTTCCTGGCCACGGGCCAGAACGCCGCTTTGCGCTTCACTGGCGCGACGCACGCGCAAAAAGTGCCGGCCGACCCAGTAACCGTCGCGGCTGATCAGGCTTTCGCCGACCGCCAGTTGACCGCGCTGGGCCAGGGCCTGCTCCAGGGACTCCACCGGCCGCACCTGGCCCAGCCACGGCGACAGATCAATTGCGGCCTCGACCTTATCCAGCAAGCTGCCCGGCATCCGCGCGCCATCGGCGGCGGGGCTGAGCAAACGCAGATCGCCCTGGGCAAAGCCGGCGAGGTCGAAGCCGCCGAAATCGTCCACCAGCACGGCTTGCAGATCGGCGCCTAACACAGTTTCCACGGCCAGCTCCCAACCGGCGTCGACCTTCAAACCTTCGGCCAGGCGCGGGCGCTCGGCCAGGTGTTGGTCGCGCAGCCACTCGGCCGTGCCGGTGTCCGGGTCCAGCGCGGCTTGTTGCAAGGCTTCAAGGGACGCCAAACGCCCGTTGAGCCGTTGCAGGTCGCCCTGAGCCTGCTGCTGGGCCTGGGTCGCCTGTTGCAGTTGCTGGCGCAGTTGCTCCAGGCGCTCGACTTGCTGCTCTTCGCTGGCTTCGAGTTCTTCCAGGGTCATTTCGCTTTCGGCCAGTTGCTCGCTGAGCGCCATGATCGCCGCATCTTCCGGGTCGGCGGCGAGCAGCACGCGCTCTTCCTGCAAGCGGCGCTGGCGCTCGGCCAGACGTTCCATGCTGGTTTCCAGTTGCTGGATGCGCGACTGCTGCACTTCGGCCTGGCGGCGCGGTTCGGCCGATTGCAGGTTGAAGGCATCCCACTGTTCCTGCCAGCCGTGCATAGTGGTTTCGGCTTCTTCCAGGGCGGCGGCGGCTTCTTCGGCGGCGGCGCTGGTGATCTCCTGCTCGGGGGTGAGCATGTCCAGCTCTTCGCCGAGGGTCAGCAGCAAGGTGCGGTCGTGGCCCAGGTGGGATTCGGTCTCCAGGCGCGCGCGCTCGGCTTCCTTCAGATCGTCCTGCAATTGGCGCAGACGCTGCTGGCCGTGCTGGATGCTCTGCTCGACCCGGGCGATATCGCCGCCCACCGAATAGAAGCGGCCCTGCACCAGATTGAAGCGCTCGGACAGATCGTGGTGCCCGTCGCGCAGGCGTTCGATGCTGGCGTCGGCGTTGCGCTGCTCGGCCACCAGCGCTTCGAAGCTGATTTCCTGGGTGCCGATGATCGCTTCTCGCTGGCCCACTTGATCGTTCAAGGCTTGCCAGCGCAGGGCCGACAATTGCGCCTTTAGCTGGCGCTCTTCGCCCTTGTATTCCTGATACTTCTCGGCGGCCTGGGCCTGCCGGTGCAGGCGCTCCAACTGGCGCTCCAGCTCTTCGCGCAAGTCAGTCAGGCGGGCGAGGTTTTCGTGGGTGCGGCGGATACGGTTTTCGGTCTCGCGGCGGCGTTCCTTATACTTGGAGATGCCGGCCGCTTCCTCGATAAAGTTACGCAGGTCCTCGGGCTTGGCTTCGATCAGCTTGGAGATCATGCCCTGTTCGATGATCGAATAGCTGCGCGGGCCCAGGCCGGTGCCGAGGAAGATATCGGTAATGTCGCGACGGCGGCACTTGGTGCCGTTGAGGAAATAACTGTTCTGGCTGTCGCGCGTGACTTTGCGGCGGATGGAGATTTCCGCATAGGCCGCGTATTCGCCGATCAGGGTGCCGTCGGAGTTGTCGAACACCAGCTCGATACTGGCCTGGCTCACTGGCTTGCGGCTGGTGGAGCCGTTGAAGATGACGTCGGTCATCGACTCGCCGCGCAGGTTCTTGGCCGAGCTCTCGCCCATCACCCAGCGGACGGCGTCGATGATGTTCGACTTGCCGCAACCATTGGGCCCGACCACCGCCGCCATATTACTGGGGAAGTTCACCGTGGTCGGGTCGACGAAGGATTTGAACCCCGCCAGTTTGATGCACTTGAGCCGCACGTTTAGACGTCCGCCAACGCTGCGATAACCAGCGAGCAACTGCGCTGACCGTAAGCCGACAGCACCTGGCGGATCTGCGGCAAGTCACGGGCCAGCACGGCGGCGAGCAGTTGCTCGAACAGCGCCAGGTACTCGCTCATCTCGGCCTTGCGCTGGTCCAGCGCCAGGTAATAGGCGCGGTTCATCGCCGGTTGCAGGTTTTCGACGGTTTCCTGCAGGTACGGGTTGTTAGCGAAGGGGTACGCGGCGCGCATCACATTGAAACTTTCTTCGACGAACGCGCGGATGTCCTGACGTTCGAAATTGCTCACCAGACGCTGCTGGATCTGCACGAACGGCGCCATATCGGCCTGGGTCTGCCAGCCCTGCGCCACCGCATTGCCGAGCAGGATGTACAGCTCGCCCATCAACGTACACAGGCTCTGCACCTTGTGCGCGGTGAGTTCGGTGACGTGGGCGCCACGGCGCGGCAGGATCGCGATCAGGTGCCGGCGTTCAAGGATCAGCAAGGCTTCGCGCACGGAGCCGCGGCTGACATTGAGTGCCAGCGTGACCTTCTGTTCCTGGATGCGCTCCCCAGGCTTGAGATCGCCGCGAATGATACGTTCGGCGAGGTGGTGAGCGATCTGCTCGGCGAGACTGTCCGGCGCCTTGAACGTCATGGTTTTCCTTCAAAATCGTCTATCGGTACAAGCGCGGCAGTGTAGCGCATTGGCCCGCTGATGGCGCTACGCCCACTGTCGCGAATTGGCATGAAATAAGCAGCTCTGCCTGTCTACACGCCGCCAAAAACGCCGGTTCCAGAAGACTGAACCATAATTGAATGGGTTGTGACCGCATTTTCTTGACCCTTAGGTCAGAAAACAATTGACCGAAAAGTCAGACATGACTAGATTCGGCCCACAGCGGTTAACAACAATAATGAGTCTGCGAGGCCTTCCGTGATCCAGTTTTTACTCAACCAGGAACTCCGTAGCGAGCACGCCCTGGACCCCAACCTGACCGTGCTCAACTATTTGCGTGAGCATGTGGGCAAATCCGGCACCAAGGAAGGCTGCGCCAGCGGCGATTGCGGTGCCTGCACCGTGGTAGTCGGCGAGCTGCACAGCGACGCCCAGGGCGTCGAGCAGATTCGCTATCGCAGCCTTAATTCGTGCCTGACCTTCGTTTCGTCATTGCACGGCAAACAACTGATCAGCGTCGAAGACCTCAAGCACCAAGGCCAACTGCACAGCGTGCAACAGGCGATGGTCGAGTGCCATGGCTCGCAATGCGGGTTTTGCACCCCCGGTTTCGTGATGTCGTTGTTTGCCCTGCAAAAAAACAGCGACGCCCCCGACAGCGCCAAGGCCCATGAGGCCCTGGCCGGCAACCTGTGCCGCTGCACCGGCTACCGGCCGATTCTCGCCGCCGCCGAACAGGCCTGCTGCAACAAGCCCGCAGACCAGTTCGACAGCTGCCAAGCCCAGACCATTGCACGCCTTAAAGCCATCGCCCCGACCCAGACCGGCGAACTTAACAGTGGCGATAAACGCTGCCTGGTGCCCCTGACCGTGGCCGACCTGGCCGACCTCTACGACGCCTATCCGCAAGCCCGCTTACTGGCCGGCGGCACCGACCTGGCGCTGGAAGTCACCCAGTTCCACCGCACGCTGCCGGTGATGATCTACGTCGGCAACATTGAAGAAATGAAGCGCATCGAGTCGTTCGACGACCGCCTGGAAATCGGCGCCGCCACCCCGCTCTCCGACTGCTACGCCGCGTTGCACCAGGCGTATCCGGACTTCGGCGATCTGCTGCACCGCTTCGCCTCCCTGCAGATCCGCAACCAGGGCACCCTGGGCGGCAATATCGGCAACGCCTCGCCGATCGGCGATTCGCCGCCGCTGCTGATCGCCCTAGGCGCGCAGATCGTGCTGTGCAAAGGCAACACCCGGCGCACCCTGGCGCTGGAGGACTACTTCATCGATTACCGCGTGACCGCGCGCCAGGACAGCGAATTCATCGAGAAAATCATCGTGCCCAAGGGCCATACGCTGTTCCGTGCCTACAAAGTCTCCAAACGCCTGGATGACGATATTTCCGCGGTCTGCGCCGCCTTCAACCTGACCCTCGACAACGGTGTGGTCCAAGCCGCCCGCGTGGCCTTCGGCGGCATGGCCGCCACACCCAAACGCGCGCGGCACTGCGAGGCCGTGCTGGTGGGCGCGACTTGGAACGCCGCCACGGTCGAGCAAGCCTGCGCCGCCCTCGCCGAGGATTTCACCCCGCTGTCGGACTTCCGCGCCAGCAAGGAATACCGCCTGCTCAGCGCGCAGAACCTGCTGCGCAAATATTTCATCGAGCTGCAAACGCCGCATATCGAGACTCGGGTGACCGCTTATGTCTAACCATCACGCCGTGGAAAAAACCCAGGCCGAGCTGGCCGAACTGTTCGCCCAGGACTTGACCAGCGGAGTCGGGCGCAGCGTCAAGCATGACAGCGCCGCCAAGCACGTATCGGGAGAGGCGCAGTACATCGACGACCGCCTGGAATTCCCCAACCAGTTGCATGTGTACGCGCGTCTGTCCGACCGCGCCCACGCCCGCATCCTCAGCATCGACACCGCCCCCTGCTACGCCTTCGAGGGTGTGCGCATCGTCATCACCCATGAAGACGTGCCAGGTTTGAAAGATATCGGCCCGCTGCTGCCTGGCGATCCGCTGCTGGCCATCGACACTGTGCAGTTCGTCGGCCAGGTGGTGCTGGCTGTCGCCGCCCGCGACCTGGAGACCGCGCGTAAAGCGGCGATGGCGGCGGTGATCGAATACCAGGACCTGGAACCGGTGCTGGATGTGGTCGAGGCCTATCGCAATAAACACTTCGTGCTCGACAGCCACACCCACCAGCGTGGCGATTCGGCGGGCGCGTTGGCTGCGGCTCAACATCGCATTCAGGGCACGCTGCATATCGGCGGCCAGGAGCACTTCTACCTGGAAACCCAAATCTCCTCGGTGATGCCCACCGAAGACGGCGGCATGATCGTCTATTGCTCCACGCAAAACCCCACCGAAGTACAGAAGCTGGTGGCCGAAGTGTTGGACGTTTCGATGAATAAAATCGTCGTGGACATGCGTCGCATGGGCGGCGGTTTCGGCGGCAAGGAGACCCAGGCCGCCAGCCCGGCATGCCTGTGCGCGGTGATTGCCCACCTGACCGGCCAGCCGACCAAGATGCGCCTGCCGCGGGTCGAAGACATGCTGATGACCGGCAAGCGCCACCCCTTCTATATCGAATACGACGTGGGCTTCGACGACACCGGTCGTCTGCACGGCATCAATCTGGAGCTAGCCGGCAATTGCGGCTGCTCGCCGGACCTGTCGAACTCGATTGTCGACCGCGCCATGTTCCACGCCGACAACTCGTATTACCTGGGCGACGCCACGGTCAACGGCCATCGCTGCAAGACCAACACCGCGTCCAACACCGCTTACCGGGGGTTCGGCGGCCCGCAAGGCATGGTTGCCATCGAAGAAGTGATGGACGCCATCGCCCGCCATCTGGCGCTCGACCCGCTGGCCGTGCGCAAGGCCAACTACTATGGCAAGACCGAGCGCAACGTCACCCACTACTACCAGACCGTCGAGCACAACATGCTCGAAGAGATGACTGCCGAACTGGAAGCCAGCAGCCAATATGCCGAACGCCGCGAAGCCATTCGTCGTTACAACGCCCATAGCCCGATCCTGAAAAAAGGCCTGGCGCTGACCCCGGTCAAATTCGGCATTTCGTTTACCGCCAGTTTCCTCAACCAGGCTGGCGCGCTGATCCATGTCTACACCGACGGCAGCATCCACCTGAACCATGGCGGCACCGAGATGGGCCAGGGGCTGAACACCAAGGTCGCCCAGGTGGTGGCCGAAGTGTTCCAGGTCAGCATCGACCGCGTGCAGATCACCGCCACCAACACCGACAAGGTGCCCAACACTTCGCCGACCGCCGCTTCCAGCGGTGCCGACCTGAACGGCAAGGCCGCGCAAAATGCCGCCGAAACCATCAAGCAGCGCCTGGTGGAATTCGCTGCGCGCAAGTACGACGTCAGTGAAGCGGATGTGCAGTTTCACAATGGCCATGTGCGCGTGCGCGAGCAGATCCTGACCTTCGAAGCGCTGATTCAGCAGGCATACTTCGCCCAGGTCTCGCTGTCGAGCACCGGGTTCTACAAGACCCCGAAAATCTTTTACGACCGCAGCCAGTCCCGTGGCCGGCCGTTCTATTACTACGCGTTCGGCGCGGCGTGTTGCGAAGTGCTCGTCGATACCCTGACCGGCGAATACAAGATGCTGCGCACGGACATCCTTCATGATGTGGGCGCTTCGCTGAACCCGGCCATCGACATCGGCCAGGTGGAAGGCGGTTTCATCCAGGGCATGGGCTGGCTGACCATGGAGGAACTGGTGTGGAACGACAAAGGCAAATTGATGACCAACGGCCCGGCCAGCTACAAGATCCCGGCGGTCGCCGACATGCCCCTGGACCTGCGGGTGAAGCTGGTGGAAAACCGCAAGAACCCGGAAGACACGGTGTTCCACTCCAAGGCCGTGGGTGAACCGCCGTTCATGCTCGGCATTGCCTCGTGGTGCGCGATCAAGGATGCGGTGGCGAGCCTTGGAGGTTATCGCCATCAGCCGAAGATCGACGCGCCGGCGACACCCGAGCGGGTGTTGTGGGGTTGCGAACAGATGCGCCAGTTGCAGGCGGCGACAGCCGTTGAGACTGAAGCCGAGATGGTTTCGCTCTAGATCGAGGTGCTGCCATCGGGGGCAAGCCCCCTCCCACATAGTGATCTGCGAATGCTTTCAAATGTGGGAGGGGGCAAGCCCCCGATAGCGGCCTGACAGACACCACTATGAGGTGACTATGAACAACTGGATCAGCGCCCTCGCCGACCTGCAGAACCAGGGCGAACCTTGCGTCCTGGTGACCATCATTGAAGAACTCGGCTCCACGCCACGCAATGCCGGTTCCAAGATGGTCATCAGTGCATCGCAGACCTTCGACACCATTGGCGGTGGGCACCTGGAATACAAAGCGATGCAGATCGCCCGCGAGATGCTCGCCCGTGGCCAGCAAAACACCCATCTGGAGCGCTTCAGCCTGGGCGCGAGCTTGGGCCAGTGCTGCGGCGGCGTCACCGTGCTGCTGTTCGAACCCATGGGCCAGATGCAGGCGCAGATTGCGGTATTCGGCGCCGGCCATGTGGGACGCGCCCTGGTGCCGTTGCTGGCGAGCCTGCCGTGCCGGGTGCGCTGGATCGACTCGCGCGAGCAGGAGTTTCCGCAACAGATCCCCGAGGGCGTGCGTAAAATCGTCAGCGAAGAACCGGTCGACGAAATCGTCGACTTGCCGGTGGGCAGCTACTGCATCGTCATGACCCACAATCACGCACTCGACCTGGAACTGAGCGCCGCGTTGCTCAAACGCAACGATTTCGCCTACTTCGGCCTGATCGGCTCGCAGACCAAACGCGTCAAGTTCGAACACCGCCTGCGTGATCGCGGCTTCGACGCCGCCCAGTTGCAACGCATGCGCTGCCCCATGGGCCTCACCGAGGTGAAGGGCAAATTACCGGTGGAGATCGCCATTTCCATCGCGGGCGAAATCATCGCCACTTACAACGCCAATTTCGGCCAGCACAACGCCAGCGCCGAACCGATTGCCAAACTGCTGCCGGTGTCACGCCGCAGCCAAGCGACCCATTGAGAAGACCATGCCTTTGACCCGCAAAGCCTACCGCGCCGCCATCCTGCACAGCATTGCCGACCCCGCCGAGGTGGGCATCGAAGCGTCCTATGAGTATTTCGAAGACGGCCTGCTGGTGATTGATAACGGCCAGATCAGCGCCCTCGGGCACGCCAGCGAATTGCTGCCGACACTGCCGGCCGATATCGACGTGACCCACTACCAGGACGCGCTGATCACCCCAGGCCTGATCGACACCCATATCCACCTGCCGCAAACCGGAATGGTCGGCGCTTATGGCGAACAGTTGCTGGATTGGCTCAACACGTACACCTTCCCCTGCGAAAGCCAGTTCGCCGACAAGGCCCATGCCGAGCAAGTGGCGGATATTTTCATCAAGGAACTGCTGCGCAACGGCACCACCACCGCATTGGTGTTCGGCAGTGTGCACCCGCAATCGGTGAACGCGTTTTTCGAAGCGGCGCAGAAACTCGACCTGCGCATGATCGCCGGCAAGGTGATGATGGACCGCAACGCGCCGGACTATCTGACCGACACGCCCGAGTCCAGTTATCAGGACAGTAAGATGTTGATCGAGCGCTGGCATGGCAAAGGCCGGCTGCACTATGCGGTCACGCCACGCTTCGCCCCCACCAGCACGCCGGAGCAATTGACACTGGCCGGGCAGCTGCTGGGGGAATATCCGGATCTGTATATGCAGACCCACATCAGCGAGAACCTGCAGGAAGTGCAGTGGGTGAAGGCGTTGTTCCCGGAGCGCAGCGGCTATCTGGACGTGTATGACCATTACAAGCTGCTGGGCGAGCGCTCGGTGTTTGCCCACGGCGTGCACCTGTGCGACGACGAATGCGCGCGCTTGGCGCAAACCGGCTCGGCGGTCGCCTTCTGCCCGACCTCGAACCTGTTCCTGGGCAGCGGCCTGTTCAACTTGCCGATGGCCGAGAAGCACAAACTGAACGTTGGCCTGGGCACCGATGTGGGCGGCGGCACCAGTTTCTCGCTGCTGCAAACCTTGAACGAAGCCTACAAAGTCATGCAGTTGCAAGGCGCGCGGTTGAGCCCGTTCAAATCGCTGTACCTGGCGACCCTGGGCGGCGCGCGGGCGCTACGCCTGGAAGACAAGATCGGCACATTGCAACCGGGCACGGATGCGGACTTCCTGGTGCTGGACTACAACGCCACACCGCTGCTCAGCTACCGTCTGAAGCAGTCGAACAGCATCGACGAAACGTTGTTTGTATTGATGACCCTGGGAGATGACCGCACCGTGCTGCAGACCTATGCCGCCGGCCAACGGGTGCACCAGCGCTGATCTTGGCACCAGCACAAAACCAATGTGGGAGGGGGCTTGCCCCCGATAACAGAGTGTCAGTTACTGCATGAGGTGACTGTTCCACTGCTATCGGGGGCAAGCCCCCTCCCACATTTTGTCCTTGGCAAAGCAGGAAAATTACAGCTTTATCGAGGAACGCCCAGGCTTCTTGGTCTGCAACAGATGCGAGAACACCGCATGCAGATCATCCGACGCGCTCTCTTCATCGAGGTTGAGCTTGCTGTCGATGTGATCCATGTGATGCATCATCAGGTTCACCGCCAACGCCGCGTCGCGAGCTTCGATGGCATCGATCAACTGGGTGTGCTCATCGTAGGAACAGTGGGAGCGGTTACCGCTTTCGTACTGAGCGATAATCAACGAGGTCTGGGACACCAGGCTGCGCTGGAAGCTGATCAGCGGTGCATTCTTTGCCGCTTCGGCCAGCTTGAGGTGGAACTCGCCGGAAAGGCGGATACCGGCACCGCGATCGCCACGGGAAAAACTGTCGCGCTCGTCGTTGACCATCTGGCGCAACTCGGCCAGTTGCTCGGCGGTGGCGTGCTGCACGGCCAGCTCGGTGATCGCCCGCTCTACCAGGCGACGGGCCAGGAACACCTGACGCGCTTCTTCGACGCTCGGGCTGGCCACCACCGCGCCGCGATTGGGCCGCAGTAATACCACGCCTTCATGGGCCAGGCGCGACAGGGCGCGACGAATGATGGTGCGGCTCACGCCGAAGATTTCCCCCAGTGCCTCTTCACTCAACTTGGTTCCAGGCGCCAGGCGTTGTTCAAGGATGGCCTCGAAGATATGCGCATAGACAATATCGTCCTGGGTTCCGCTGCGACCGGCCTTGCCGGCTCGCGGTTGTTTCTTGAGAGGTTGCAACTGTTCGTTCATGGGCACTCGGGTTTGGAGAACGGCGGCGAATTATCGGTGATACGGCGACTTTACGGTAATACGGCAACAGCGGGTCGCTGGCAAGTATCCGCTAAAAACAGCGCACATTGTACACAACCCAATGGGCCAACACACTGTACGGCTGTTTGCGCGGTCGGCTGTATTGCAATGCGTCGTTACGTTTGAGTTTAGGCTTGAATCTGCGCCTTCACCGGCAAACCCCAGGTAAAAAGGAACAGCGTTCATGACTGACGCCACCCAAGCGCCCCTGCGCCCACTGGCCGACACTTCCCCTTCGGCGGTTGTCGCCGGTTTTATTGCCATGATGACCGGCTACACCAGCTCCTTGGTGCTGATGTTCCAAGCCGGACAAGCCGCGGGCTTGACCACGGCGCAGATCTCCTCATGGATTTGGGCGATTTCCATCGGCATGGCGGTGTGCAGCATTGGCTTGTCCCTGCGTTACCGCACGCCGATCACCATCGCCTGGTCCACCCCCGGCGCGGCGCTGTTGATCACCAGCCTGGGCGGTGTCACCTACGGCGAAGCCATCGGTGCCTATATCACCTGCGCGGTGCTGGTGACGCTGTGCGGGCTGACCGGCAGCTTTGAAAAACTGGTCAAGCGCATTCCGGCGTCACTGGCGGCCGCGTTACTGGCCGGCATTCTGTTCAAGATCGGCAGTGAGATTTTCGTCGCGGCGCAGCATCGCACCGGCCTGGTGCTGGGGATGTTCTTCACTTACCTGATCATCAAGCGCGTGTCACCGCGCTATGCCGTGCTTGCCGCGCTGATCATCGGCACCCTGTTGTCGGGCGCGATGGGGTTGCTGGATTTCAGCGGGTTTCATCTGGAAGTCGCCACGCCGGTGTGGACCACCCCGCACTTCTCGCTGGCAGCCACTATCAGCATCGGCATTCCGCTGTTCGTGGTGGCGATGACCTCGCAGAACATGCCGGGCGTGGCGGTGTTACGCGCCGATGGCTATAACGTGCCGGCCTCGCCGCTGATCACCGCCACCGGCCTGGCCTCGTTGGTGCTGTCACCGTTCGGCTCCCACGGCATCAACCTGGCAGCGATCAGCGCGGCCATCTGCACCGGCCCCCACGCCCACGAAGACCGTAACAAACGGTACACAGCAGCGGTTTGGTGCGGTGTGTTCTACGGCATTGCCGGGGTGTTCGGCGCGACACTGGCGGCATTGTTCGCAGCCTTGCCCAAGGAACTGGTGCTGTCGATTGCGGCGTTGGCGTTATTTGGCTCGATCATCAACGGCTTGAGCATTGCCATGAATGAACCCAAGGAACGGGAAGCGGCGCTGATCACCTTTATGGTCACCGCGTCAGGCTTGACGTTGTTTTCCATCGGCTCGGCGTTCTGGGGGATCGTGGCGGGGGTGTTGACGCTGTTGATTCTGAATGGGCGCAAGGCCTGAGTTTTCAAAGCCCCAAACGAAACAGCGACCCGGGCGGGTCGCTGTTTCAGCACATCAGGCTACCGGGTTGATCGGCGTCTCTGGGTGCCATGCGTCCAACAGCGGGCTCACTTCAACGCGAGTCAGCTCTGGGCGGGCCTTGAGCCACGCCTCGACGGTTGCACGCTGCTCTTCGCTGACCGAACCGCGTTTGGCCGAGCACACCAGACCGAAGTCGTCGCCGCCTACGTAGTCCAGGCCATTGCCGTCCATCGCTTCAGTCAGGAATGCTTCGAGGAAAGCGTCAACCGCTTCATCGTCCAAACCTTCTTTGAAGTCCAGGTTCAGTTCGAAACCCAGCTCTTGAAATTCATCAACGCACAGTTTTTTGCGCAGACGCCGGGAACGGTTAGTCGCCATTGGAACAGTCCTCTTAAGTAATAACGGCCGGCACTTTAGCAGCTTAAGGCGGCAATTGCCTGACTCTCTGGGACGGGCGGCATTTTGCCTGGAAAAAAAACGCGGATTAGCAGCTATCGTTCAGCTACAAGTATCTGTGCCTTGGGGCATAATGCCGACACTTTCTTGACCATTGAGGGATTTTTCCTATTTACCCCTCGCCTTTTTCACCCTCCTCAGCAGTAGGGTCTTATTCTTTATGATCAAATCTTTGCGTCCATTGTTACTTGCCGGGTTTCTTCTGCCACTGGCCTTTTCCGTCACCGCCGCTCCGATCAACACCACCCTGCCGCCCAACGTCGCGCAGGCCCTGCAAAAAGCCAAACTGCAAAATACTGCGTTGTCCCTGGTCATGCTGCCGCTCAACGGCCCCGGCACGCCCACCGTATTCAACGCCGACGTTTCGGTGAACCCGGCCTCTACCATGAAACTGGTCACCACCTATGCGGCCCTGGAAATGCTCGGCCCCAACCACCAGTGGAAAACCGAGTTCTACACCGACGGCACCCTCAACGGTGGCGTGCTGCATGGCAACCTCTACCTCAAGGGCGGCGGCGACCCCAAGCTGAACATGGAAAAGCTGTGGCTGCTGATGCGCGATTTGCGCGCCAACGGTGTGCAGCAAGTCACTGGTGACCTGGTGCTGGATCGCGGCTTCTTTATCCCGCCGCAATTGCCGGAATTCAACGACGATGGCAATGACGAGAACAAGCCGTTCCTGGTCAAGCCCGATGCGCTGCTGGTCAACCTCAAGGCCCTGCGTTTCGTCACGCGCAACGATGGCGGACGGGTGCTCGTTTCGGTAGAGCCACCGATTGCCAGCATTCGTATCGACAATCAGGTCAAGGTCTCCAACGCCAAGCAATGCACCGGCGATGTGCGCTACAACCCGGTGACCGCCGCCGATGGCAGCGTGACGGTGACCGTCAGCGGGCAACTGGCCGACGGCTGCAGTTCACAGACGTACCTGTCGCTGCTCGACCACGCCACCTACACGGCCGGCGCGGTGCGGGCGATCTGGAAGGAACTGGGCGGCAGCATCCAGGGCCGCGACATCCAGGCGCCGGTGCCCAAGAATGCCAAGGTCCTGGCGCGCGCATTCTCGCCGGACCTGGCGGAAATCATCCGCGACATCAACAAATACAGTAACAACACCATGGCCCAGCAGTTGTTCCTGAGCCTGGGCGCACAATTCAGAAACGATGCCGACGGCGACGATGCCAAGGCCGCGCAGCGCGTGGTGCGTCAGTGGCTGGCGAAAAAAGGCATCACCGCGCCGCACTTGGTGATGGAGAACGGCTCCGGCCTGTCCCGCGCCGAACGGGTCAGCGCCCGTGAGATGGCAGCCATGCTCCAAGCCGCGTGGCGAAGCCCTTACGCGGCGGAGTACATCAGCTCGATGCCCATCGCCGGCACCGACGGCACCATGCGTAAGCGCTTGAAGACCACCGCCATGCGCGGCGAAGCCCACGTCAAGACCGGCACCTTGAACACTGTGCGCGCCATCGCCGGGTTCAGCCGCGACAACAACGGCAATTCGTGGGTCGTGGTGGCGATCCTCAACGATCCGAAGCCATGGGGCGCATCGTCAGTGCTCGACCAGGTGCTACTGGATCTGTATCGCCAGCCAAAACTGACGGCGGCGGCACCGGTGCTCTAGCACCCACCGTCGTTAACCTGTGGAAGGGGTTTATCGTGGCGAGCAGGCTTGTCCTGCTCACCACCGAGTCATGTGTGAGCCTTTAAGTATCCCACCGGGCTTTCAAGCCTGAACCCTCTGCGCCTCAACCCGGTCCCTGCCCGCCTGCTTGGCCACGTACACCGCCGAGTCGGCGCGTAGCAGCAACCCATCGATGCCTTCATCGCCCCGCCAACTGGCCACGCCAAAGCTGGCGGTGACGATCCCCACCGGGTCCATCGGCGCACTGCGCAACGACTGCCACAATTCCAGCGCCAGGCTGTAGGCCTGTTCAGCATCGGTGGTGGGGCACAACACCATGAACTCTTCACCCCCAAAACGGCAGAACACATCGGTGCGGCGCAGACGCTGGCTGATGCGCGAGCACAACTCCTGCAACACCCCATCGCCTACCGCGTGGCCATGCTTGTCGTTAATGCGCTTGAAATGATCGACATCCAACATGATCACCGACAATGCCCCCTGGGTTCGATTGAGCCTGGCAATTTCGGCGCGCAAGCGATCCTGAAAGTAGCGCCGGTTATAAATGCCGGTCAGCGAGTCGGTGATGGATAAGGCACGCAACTCCTCTTCCACCCGCTTGAGATCGGAAATATCCGACACATACCCATGCCACAACGTACCGCCGCCAGGTAACTCTTCCGGGGTTGCTTCGCCACGAATCCAGCGCAGGCCGCGCTGCGGCAACAGCACGCGATACTCTTCGCGCCAATGGCTCAGTTGCAATGCGGACAGGCGCACCGAAGCGCGCACCCGCTCTGCGTCCAACGGATGGATGCGCTCGAACACGCGCTTGGCATCCTGCTGCAACAACCCCGTTTCGATTTCGTAGATATCGCGCATGCCGTCGCTGGCATAGATAAAGCGCCAGTTATCCTGAGGTTCCAGGGTGAACTGAAAGATCCCGCCGGGGACATGGGCGCTGAGCTTTTTAAGCAGTCGGTCGCGGACGGCCAGGGCTTCGTAGGCGCGCTTTTGCTCGGTCACATCCAGGTAAATCGCCAGATGCCCGACCCAAAGGCCGTGGTCATCCAGCAGGACGGTGGCCAGCATGGTGACGCTCAGCGGACTGCCGTCGTTTCGGATCAAGGTCCACTCGCGCGCTTCGTGCAAACTGTCGGGGCTTTCCACCAACATGGCCTGGCTGGCGGGAATGCGCTTGCCCAGGGTCACGCCCAGTTTGGCGGAACGCATTTCCAGTTCTGTCGCCAGGTGCAGACTTTCCAGGGTCAACTTGCCCACCACCTGGTCGGCGGTGAAGCCGAGCATCTGTTCAGCGCCGGCATTGAACGTGTTGATCACACCGCGTAAGTCAGTGGCAATGATGGCAACCTGGGTGGCCGCGTTCAGCACACTGCGCAATTGGCCGTGGGCACCGCGCAATTCCTGCTCACGCAGACGCAACTGCTGGGTACGCTGCTCGACCATTTTCAAAGCACGCTGGCGCTGGCTGACCAGCATATACAGCAAGATGCTCAGCAGCAGGCTGAGCAAGCTGCCCATGATCAGGATAGCGGCCAACGAAGAATGATTGGCCCTAGCGAATATTTCGCTCGGGCGCAGGGTCAAGGCATAGACATGATCGCCCAGGGTCAGGCGCCGTACCCCCTCGAGGCGGCTGTCGGCCACGGCATTGTTGGATTCATAGAGCACACGTTGTTGCTGGTCCGAGGTGTCGACAATCTGCATCACCAGGTTGTCCCGCTCCGGCTTGGGCAAACCGTCGGCCATCAGCTGGCGCATGCTGATCACCGCCATGACGTAGCCATAGGGCTGTTCAGTACCCGCCTCTCGGCTCACGGGGGCCACCAGCAATACGCCGGCTGCATAGGCCGGCTCCACGCCCACCAACTGCATGGGTTGAGACACCGCCAGCTTGCCGCTTTTATGCGCGCGCTCCAGAGCCGAACGCCGCAAGGGCTGGGCCAATAGGTCAAAGCCCAAGGGCGAACCCAACAGGCTCTGGGTCTGGCTGTAGAGCACCGGCACGTACTCATCGCGCTCCGGCGCGGGGACCAGTTCACCCGCCGCGTTCAACTCACGGATCACGAAATCCACGCCTCTTTCTCGGGACACTTGCTGTTCAAACTGGCTGCGTTGCTGACGCAGCACCCGTGGCGCCCAGGCGTATGCGCGTGCGCGCAGGAGCAATGGCTGGGTAAACCCATCGAACTCTTCGCGGGACACATCGGAGGAATTGACAAAAAAACGCCGAAGGCTGTTAAGGCGTTGTTCCTGATCTTCAAAGCGCTCCTGCAAACGGGTGTAGCGCTCGTTGACCAGCAGTTGAAAGCGCTGGCGCACCTGTTGCTGATACAGATCGTGAGTGGCCCAGGCGACGATACCCGTCAAGGTACAACCGGCCAATAGCACCACCAATGCCACCAGCCAAGCCGATGCCTGCTCACTGATGAAGCCTAGGATTTTCGGGCGAACGGCTTGCAACGGCATAGGCAACACTCACAACGCCAGCGTGCGGGGGGTGTCACTTTGGCTTGGCCTTAAGTTATAGCTATCGGCCAGTAGTTTGACCAGCGCAAAAAAGCCGCAAGCCTGGAATATCCTGGCTTGCGGCTTTTTATGCAGCCATCAGCGAGCGGTGATTTTCCACGCGCGGTGGATTTTCGCATTGCGCGCGAAATCCGGGTCGATGGTTTTGTCGCTGATTTCCTCGACCGCATAGCGCTCGCTGAGATTGTCTTCCAACTGGAACTTGCGGAAGTTGTTGGAGAAGTACAGCACGCCGCCCGGTGCCAGGCGGGCCATGGCCAAGTCTAGCAACTGCACATGGTCGCGCTGTACGTCGAAGATGCCTTCCATGCGCTTGGAGTTGGAGAAGGTCGGCGGGTCGATGAAGATCAGGTCGAACTCATCGCGACTGGCTTCCAGCCACGCCATCACATCGCCCTGCTCCAGGCGGTTCTTGTCGGAGAAACCGTTGAGGGAGAAGTTGCGACGCGCCCAGTCCAGGTAGGTCTTGGACAGATCGACACTTGTAGTGCTGCGCGCACCGCCCTTGGCCGCGTGCACACTGGCAGTGGCGGTGTAGCAATACAGATTGAGGAAGCGCTTGCCGGCCGCCTCTTTCTGAATGCGCATACGCATCGGGCGGTGGTCGAGGAAGAGGCCGGTGTCCAAGTAATCCGTGAGGTTGACCAGCAGCTTCACACCGCCCTCGCTCACCTCAGTGAACTTGCCCTGGGCGCTCTGACGCTCGTACTGCTTGGTACCGCTCTGACGCTCGCGACGCTTGACCACCACGCGGCTCTTGTCGATGTTCAGCGCCTGGGGAATGGCCGCCAGAGCATCGAACATGCGCGCGGAAGCTTTTTCCGGGTCGATGGACTTGGGCGCGGCGTACTCCTGCACATGCACCCAGTCGTGGTACAGGTCGATGGCCATGGAGTATTCCGGCATATCGGCGTCATACACACGGTAGCAATCCACGCCCTCACGCTTGGCCCACTTGCCCAGCAGCTTGAGGTTTTTTTGCAGGCGATTGGCGAACATCTGCCCGCCTTCGCTCAGGCGCGCCTGCTCGACCACGGGAGCCGGGGCCGGTTTGATCGGGTTACCGTTCTTGTTGTACTGGCGCTCTTGCGGCTCGGTCGGGGCCTGGTCGTATGCAGCCTGCTCGCGTTCGGCCTGGCGCTGTTCCGGGGTACGGCGCTCGCCGGTGACGAACTGGTCGGGGTTGACCTTGATCAGCAGCAATTTGCACGGCAAGGCGCCGTTCCAGAACGAGTACTGCTTGTGGCTGCGGATGCCCATGCGCTTGCCCAGGTCGGGCGCACCGGTGAACACTGCGGCTTCCCAGCCCATGCAGGCTTGGCGCAGACGTTCGCCGAGGTTCTGGTAGAGGTACAACAGGCTGGCTTCATCGCCCAGACGCTCGCCGTAAGGCGGGTTGCAGATCACCAGGCCTTTCTGGTTCTGGTCCGGGCGCGGCTCGAAGGTCCCGACCTCCCCTTGGTACACCTTGATCCAATGGCTCAGACCGGCGCGCTCAATGTTGTTGCGCGCGGGTTGAATCAGGCGCGGGTCGGCTTCGTAACCTCGAATCCACAGCGGCGTTTTGTTCATGCCAATCGCGGCGCGCTCGCTGGCCTCGGCGTGCAGCTTTTTCCACAGCGCCGGGACATGACCGAGCCAGGTGGTAAAGCCCCACAGTTCACGGTTGAGGTTGGGCGCCATATCGGCCGCAATCATCGCGCCTTCCACCAGGAAGGTACCCACGCCGCACATCGGGTCGGTCAGCGCACCGCCTTCAGCGGCGATACGCGGCCAACCGGCGCGAATCAGGATCGCGGCCGCCAGGTTTTCCTTCAGCGGCGCCGCGCCCTGCTGCAGGCGATAGCCGCGCTGGTGCAGGCTATGACCGGAGAGATCGAGGGACAGGATGGCTTCGCCACGGTCCAGGCGCAGGTGGATACGCAAGTCCGGATTGATCTTGTCGATGGACGGGCGCTCGCCGGTCGGAGTGCGCAGTTTGTCGACGATCGCATCCTTGACCTTCAGCGCGCCGAAGTGGGTGTTGTCGATACCGGAGCCGTGACCGCTGAACTCCACTGCCAGAGTGCCGTCAGGGACCATGTGGTCGGCCCAGTCGATATCCAGAACGCCGTGGTAAAGGTCTTCGGCGTCCTTCATGGGGAAACGCTTGAGCACCAGCAGCACGCGGTTGGCCAGGCGCGACCAGAGGCACAGCCGGTAAGCGGTCTCCATGTCGGCCATGCCGCGCACGGCCGAAGTGTGCTCGCGCGCCTCCTCAAGGCCAAGCCCGACGGCTTCCTCGATCAGCAGGCCTTCGAGGCCCTTGGGGCAGGTGAGGAAGAGTTCAAAACGGTCCGACATGGGGCATTCCAGGCTTTTCAGCAATAAGTGAACGGGCGACGCATCGCCGGTTCGGTTTTCAATCAAGCACTTTTCTTGAAGAGTGCTCGCGTGGCACGAATGTGCCGTTCCACCCCGGCTGCCAGGCCGTTGGGCCTTTATTTACGGGGCAGATAAAAATGTGTAGCAACAAAAAGAAATATTCCGACCCTTCGTCGAATAATAACCGACTGCAACAGACGGACATTCTTACTTAAGGATTAAACCTTTCCTCTATGCGGGGTGCATCATAGCTGGCTTTGCCAGACAAATGGGGCGTAAAGCCATCCCAGCTTATGGCTATAGCATCGTTATCGTTACGTGCTTATGACAAAACGATCATTGAATCCATGTGACCTATTGGTTAGAACTCACCACAGGTTGGCGCCGTAACGACGCCGACACATCGGCTCGCCACGCCGGCAGCGAGCCCACCAACGGCAGAAAAACTCTGCCCGGCCTCAGACGAGGCCGAAGGATATCAAGACAGTCAACAAGTGAGGGAAACACCCTATGAGAAGACTTAAGCGTGATCCGTTGGAAAGAGCGTTTTTACGCGGATATCAATATGGCGTTCATGGCAAATCCCGTGAGCTTTGCCCATTTACTCTACCGTCGGTACGCCAAGCCTGGATCAACGGCTGGCGCGAAGGACGCGGCGACAACTGGGACGGTATGACAGGCACTGCGGGAATCCACAGACTCAACGAACTTCACGCCGTCGGCTAATCAGGGCATTTAATTCCGACACACCACCTTTGAAGCTGTAACGACTTACCATGCGCGCCCCATCCGGGCGGCGGGCTTCGGCCCAGGGGGCTCCTTGATGGAGCCCTTTTTTATGGGCGCCGTTCAGGCCTTTCTGGGCAATGCGGCAATCGCATCCACCGACTCACGAATCAACGCCGGGCCTTTATAGATAAAGCCAGAGTACAACTGCACCAGGCTCGCACCCGCGGCGATTTTCTCGGCCGCGTGCTTGCCTTCAGTGATGCCGCCCACCGCGATGATCGGCAAGCGCCCCGCCAGCTCGGCGGCCAGCACCTTGACGATATGAGTGCTTTTATCGCGGACCGGCGCACCCGACAGACCGCCCGCCTCGTCACCATGGGCCAGACCTTCAACGCCGGCACGACTCAAAGTGGTATTGGTGGCAATCACCGCGTCCATTCCGGAATCCACCAGGGCCTGGGCCACCAGCACGGTTTCTTCGTCGCTCATGTCCGGGGCGATCTTGATCGCCAGCGGCACGCGCTTGCCATGGCGAACGGCCAGGTCTTCCTGACGCTGGCGCAGGGCTTCGAGCAATTGCTTGAGGGAATCACCGAACTGCAGGCTACGCAGGCCTGGGGTATTCGGCGAACTGACGTTAACGGTGACGTAGCTGGCGTGGGCATAGACCTTGTCCAGGCAGATCAAGTAGTCGTCCACCGCGCGCTCGACCGGCGTGTCGAAATTCTTACCAATATTGATGCCGAGAATGCCGCTGTACTTCGCGGCCTGGACCCGTGACAGCAGGTGATCGACGCCCAGGTTGTTAAAGCCCATGCGATTGATGATCGCCTCGGCTTCCGGCAGGCGGAAGATGCGAGGCTTGGGGTTGCCCGGCTGCGGTCGCGGCGTCACGGTGCCGATCTCAACAAAGCCAAAGCCCAATTGCGCGAAACCATCAATGGCCGCACCGTTCTTGTCCAGGCCGGCAGCCAGCCCGACCGGGTTGGGGAAGTCCAGCCCCATCACCGATACCGGCATTTTTGCCGGCGCCTTGCACACCAGACCATTGAGTCCCAGGCGGCCACCGGCACCGATCAGGTCCAGGGACAGATCGTGGGAGGTTTCCGGGGAGAGTTTGAACAACAGCTGGCGGGCCAGGGTATACATGGGCGGGCTAGACTCGGATGGCGACGAAGGTGGCGGCGATTATAGCCGGGGTAACCGCGCGCAGGCGAGGCATGCCGCCCAACGTCGCTAACGCTGCATGACCAGGGCCTCATAACGCGCCCAGATTTTTTCGGCATAGCGCTGGCGTAGTACATCGCGCTCCGGCCCAGAACCCGGCCCCGCATTGTAGGCGCCCACTGCTGTCCAGTTGTAGCCGAAGCGCTGGATAAACTCGGCGAGTATCGACGCACCAACCTCCACCGACAGGCACGGTTCGTTCAACAAACGCTCCTCGGTAATCCCCAACTTGAGCAGGCGCGGCAAATGCATGCTGTTGATCTGCATCAGGCCGATGTCTCGGGTGCCGTTGCTGTTGGCGGTGTTTACCGCGTCAGCTCGATAGCCCGACTCCACCGCGGCGATGGCTTGCAATAACTCCGGTTCGATGTCGTAACGACCGGCAATTTCCTCCCAGCAGTAGGCCAACGCCGGATGCGCGCTCATCAACCAACCAAAGAGCAGCGCCTTGCTCCAACGCTTATCCATGTCGGACCTGACCGCAGGCAGAACACACTTGCCCCCCTTGAGTGTGCCCGTCTCGGCGCACCTTGACCGGACAGTTAAAGCGATAGCCCCTGCCGTAGATCGTCTTGATAAACCCCTTGTCGGCGCCCAAATGTTTGCGCAGCGAGTAGATGCACCGTGTCAGGGATTCTTCGGCGACCTCGCCTTGGGGCCAAACCAGCTCCAGCAAGCGATCCTTAGTCATCAGCGCACCACCCGACACCAGCAGCAATCGCAAGACATGCCACTCCTTGGGCGGCAATTGAATATCGGCGCCCTCACCGGTCAAGCGCCCATCGCCATGCAAGGTCCAACAGGCAAAAGCCAGGGAAACCGTCGTCAACTCATCATTCACGACGCCCATATCTACCTCGGTATCCGACAACTGACATTGAAGTCCTTATTTCCTTGACTGGCGCTTGCGCCCACGCGACGACTATAAAAACCCGCCTGACAACCCACCCTAGGAAAAAGCTCAGAGATCCTGCGTTTTTTGGGATCACTGCGTAGGGCGTTTCACGACGTGAACGCACCTGGGGCCCACTCTTGATAAACCTCATGCAGCTCAACCCCCAAGCGGTCCTCCAGTTGCACCAACTCGCCCAAGGCCAGCAGTTGGCCGTTGACCCGAACTTCCACGCAGTGAATGACCGCTGGCGCCAACGGCAACACCTTCCCTGGCGCAAAAGCGGCCAGACGCTTGCGGCTGATCAGTTGTTCCTGCAGAAGAATTTCCAAATGCATGGGTCAATGCCTTTATTCACGGGATCCGTCGCGATTTGGCCGCACGAACGCACGTTGCACACGCTCGTATTGCGCCGCGGTCAATGGAGGCGGCCCGCTGCCTGCGGCCGCGCCTTTCGCCTCTTCTGCGGCAGCGCGGGCCTGAATCACAAACAGGCGGACATCAGCCGAGCGTGCGGGCACCGTGCTACGGCTCTGTTCGCGCGAGTCACGGGGGAACGCGCCCAGCCACAGGCGCTTGCCCTGGGAGACGCGCACCACGCTGCTGACCCCTACCCGCCCGACCCCTGCCGGTTTATCGCGCCGCCCCTTGGCACTCATGGGGCGACCATCCTCAATATCCAGGAGCATCTCGATTTCGTTCGCCTCGGCAAAACGCGGCAGCACACTGACCTGAGTGGCGTAATGCACAGGCTTCCACTCGGCGGTGTCATCCGCGCGGGCCGGCAGATAGAACGTATGGTTGTCGTTAAACACCGCCGGCACGTTCTCCTGAGTCAGAATCACCGGCAGCGTCACCACCTTTGCTCGACGGCGGCGCTCCAGCGCAGCGATCTGCGCCATCAGGCGGTTATCCTCCAGCGGCTCCATGACACGAGTGGTCGAGGTTTTGGCATCTTCATCCCAGACCAGGTTGAGTTTTTTCAGCTCATCGCGGCCCATGTCGACCAGCCACAGCGACACTTCGATCGATCGCCTGGGCGTATCCAGTTCCGCCACCAGTTGTTCGATAAACCGCACCTGTGCAGGTTTGCCTCTGATCAGCAGGCTGTTGGTGTCCGGATAAGCGATGACCGCAAGACTTTTGTCGGCCAGCACCCCCTTGTGCTCACTGGCCAGCACCGCTTCGATTATTGACGCTATCCCCGCGACCCTGACCTTGCCCTCACCTATCGCGTACTCACGGTCCGCCACATGGGTGTTGAGTACCTGAACCACCCCAAAGGCCTGGTCACCCACGCGCAGTTCAGCGCGCTCGCGGTCCATCAATTGCGCCAGGCGCAACACCCGGTCGACATAGCTCGGCGGGCCGGACACATAGAATGTGCGCGCGCCGTCGGCACGCAGGGGAAAGTGGGATTCCTGCAGCCCAGAGCGACGCATGAGGCTGCGAAACCGATCAATGGAAATATGCCGCAACGACACCGCCGAGCTTTTCGCTTCGCTGGCGTCATAGAGATAAAACCCTTGGCCGTCGCTGTACCAGATCAAGCCATGCTGCCGTGCCAGTTCTTCCAGGGTCTGCTGTGGCGCAGTCAAATCAAACAGACCACTGACGCGTTTGCGCGCCACCTCGCGACTCACCACGATCGGCAGACCAAAGGGTACCGACAGCGCGGTGAACACGGTATGCAGGCTCTCCTCCCGGGCCTGATAGGTCTCGCCCCAGGCCACTCCACATGCCAGCCACAGCGCGGCACACAGCCACCAGCGGCGAAGGCGGCGGCGAGACATGCGTTCGAGGAAGTCAGCGTACACCGTGGAAGTTCCTGGGGGCTGGCAGAGGAAAGCGGCCATACTGCGAGGCCGCCTCTTTTCAATCTTGATGGAAATTTAACGGCTGCCCATCACGCTCACCCCGTGGCATGTGCCTTGCTATGAACTCTGTATCAAAGCGCGTACCAACGGCGGAACGGGCTTACGGACAAAGGCGTCGTTACCCGCAATGGCCATGCATCGCCATCTGAGGGAGCGACGCTTTTTTTTGAATGAAAAGGTAGGTGCGGATGAACGATTCGGTGGGCAACGGCCCGATAAGCAACGCGCTGGCGTGGGTGAACGGCAGCGATGCGCCGGAAAAGAGCACTCTCGACCTGGGCTTTATGGCCTTGAGCGATTGCGCCTCGTTGGTAGTGGCGGCGACCCAGGGTTTCGCACAACCCTACGGCCTTACCCTGAATCTCAAGCGTCAATCTTCCTGGGCCAACCTGCGTGACAAGCTGGTCAGTGGGGAGTTGGATGCCGCCCACAGCCTGTATGGGCTGATCTACGCCGTACACCTGGGTATCGGTGGCGTGGCGCCCACCGACATGGCCGTGTTGATGGGCCTGAACCAAAACGGTCAGAGCATCAATCTTTCCCGTGGTCTGCAACAACAAGGGGTGGTCACTCCTGAGGCATTGGATCGCCATGTGCACCAAAGCCGAACAAAACTGACCTTCGCTCAGACATTTCCCACCGGCACCCATGCGATGTGGCTGTACTACTGGCTGGCGAGCCAAGGCATTCATCCGTTGCAGGACGTTGACAGTGTGGTGGTGCCGCCCCCGCAAATGCTTGCGCATCTGCAAGCCGGCCGGATCGACGGGTTTTGCGTGGGCGAGCCCTGGAGCGCCAACGCGGTCGCGCAAGATCAGGGCTTTACCCTGGCGACCAGCCAGGCGATCTGGCCAAACCATCCAGAGAAAGTCCTCGGCTGTACCCACGCGTTCGTCGAGCAATACCCCAACACGGCGCGGGTACTGGTGATGGCCATCCTCGAAGCCAGCCGCTTCATTGAACAGAGCATTGAAAACCGGCGGTCCACGGCGCAATTACTCAGCGGCCGCGAATACCTCGACGCGCCGCTAGATTGTATTGAGCCACGTTTACTCGGGGCGTATGACGACGGCTTGGGCAACCACTGGCAGGACCCTCACGCGCTGCGGTTTTTTGCGGGTGGCGAGGTCAACCTGCCGTACCTCTCCGACGGCATGTGGTTCATGACCCAGTTTCGCCGCTGGGGCCTGTTGCGCGACGACCCGGATTACCTGGGCGTGGCGCGCCAGGTGCAGCAACTGGCGCTGTATCGCGAGGCCGCCACCGCCTTGGGCCTCAACGCCGGGGACCAGGACCTGCGCAGCAGCCAGTTGATCGACGGCAAAGTCTGGGACGGCTCGGACCCGAACGGCTACGCCCGCAGCTTCCGCTTGCATGCGCTGGCCGATCACGCCAACCGCCAAGCCTTGCGCTGACAGGAGAACTGCCATGCTGCGAATCCTGTTGATCAATGACACCCCCCGCAAGGTCGGGCGCTTGCGCACGGCGCTGATCGAAGCCGGTTTCGAGGTGATCGACGAGTCCGGCCTGACCATCGACCTGCCAGCACGCGTCGAAACGGTGCGTCCGGACGTGATTCTGATCGATACCGAGTCACCGGGTCGCGATGTGATGGAGCAAGTGGTGCTGGTCAGTCGCGACCACCCACGCCCCATCGTGATGTTCACCGATGAACATGACCCGAATGTGATGCGCCAGGCCATCAAGTCCGGGGTCAGTGCCTATATCGTGGAAGGCATCCAGGCCCAGCGTCTGCAGCCGATCCTTGATGTGGCCATGGCCCGCTTCGAGAGCGATCAGGCCTTGCGCGCGCAGTTGCAGGCGCGGGACCAACAGCTGGCGGAACGCAAACGCATCGAGCTGGCCAAGGGCATGCTGATGAAAATGAAGGACTGCAATGAAGAAGAGGCCTACACCTTGATGCGCCGCCAAGCCATGAGCCGCCAGCAGAAATTGATCCAGGTGGCAGAGCAGATCATCGCCATGAGTGAGCTGCTCGGTTGATTTGGCTCAGCTCTTGCTAATGAATCATCACAGGTAACCAACGG
This sequence comes from Pseudomonas rhodesiae, assembly GCF_013285305.1. NCBI lineage: Bacteria > Pseudomonadati > Pseudomonadota > Gammaproteobacteria > Pseudomonadales > Pseudomonadaceae > Pseudomonas > Pseudomonas rhodesiae. The sequence goes on from NZ_CP054205.1 coordinate 4,460,620, forward strand.
CGGTTGCCCCTCCACGACAAAGACGTCGCACATCCGGTTTGCCCTCGCGAACCCGGTGGCGGCGTTTTTTTCGTTTTGGCCCCTGTGTGGGGCCGGTGGGGCGGCCGTAGTGGCTGTTCCATCACCAGGCCTTCTTACAAGACTCCTAACCGTTGAGGTGCGTGATGAAATCAAGCTTCTGGAAATCCGGGCACACCCCGACCCTGTTTGCCGCGTTCCTGTATTTCGACCTGAGTTTCATGGTCTGGTATCTGCTGGGCCCGCTGGCGGTGCAGATTGCCGCCGACCTGCAATTGACCACCCAGCAACGCGGCCTGATGGTGGCAACACCGATCCTGGCCGGTGCGGTGCTGCGTTTTCTGATGGGAATGCTGGCCGACAGGCTGTCGCCCAAGACCGCCGGGCTGATCGGCCAGGTGATCGTGATTGTCGCGCTGTTCGGGGCCTGGAAACTGGGCATCCACAGTTACGAACAGGCTCTGCTGCTGGGGCTGTTTCTGGGTATGGCCGGCGCGTCCTTCGCCGTGGCGCTGCCCCTGGCTTCACAGTGGTACCCCGCCGAGCACCAAGGCAAGGCCATGGGTATTGCCGGTGCCGGTAATTCGGGCACGGTATTCGCTGCCTTGCTGGCCCCGGTGCTCGCAGCGGCGTTTGGCTGGAGCAATGTGTTCGGGTTTGCGCTGATTCCGTTGATCTTGACGCTGGTGGTCTTCGCCTGGCTGGCGCGCAATGCCCCTGAACGGCCGAAAGCCAAATCCATGGCCGACTACTTCAAGGCCCTGGGCGACCGTGACAGCTGGTGGTTCATGTTTTTCTACAGCGTAACGTTCGGCGGCTTTATCGGCCTGGCCAGCGCATTGCCCGGATATTTCAACGATCAATACCACCTCAGCCCGGTGACTGCCGGCTACTACACCGCCGCATGCGTGTTTGGCGGCAGCCTGATGCGTCCGCTGGGGGGGGCTCTGGCGGACCGATTCGGCGGCATCCGCACCCTGCTGGGCATGTACAGCATCGCGGCCATCTGCATTGCCGCCGTGGGCTTCAACCTACCCAGTTCGTACGCAGCATTGGCGCTTTTCGTCTGCACCATGCTCGGTCTCGGCGCAGGCAACGGCGCGGTGTTCCAATTGGTTCCGCAGCGCTTTCGCCGTGAAATCGGCGTGATGACCGGGTTGATCGGCATGGCCGGCGGCATCGGTGGCTTCGCGCTCGCGGCCGGCATGGGCGCGATCAAACAGAGCACCGGTAGCTATCAACTGGCCCTGTGGTTGTTCGCCAGCCTGGGCGTATTGGCATGGTTCGGCCTGCACGGCGTCAAGCGTCGCTGGAGAACCACTTGGGGCTCGGCCGCCGTGACGGCTGCACGCGTCTGATGAGCCTGCAACTGAGCGTCGCCCAGGCCAGTGCCATCGGCCCGCGCCCGGAAAACCAGGATGCGCTGCGGGTGGTCACCCCCGTGGCGGAACTGGCGGCCAGCAAAGGCTATTTGTGCGCCATGGCCGACGGTGTCAGCCAATGTGCCGATGGTGGATTGGCCGCGCGCTCGACCTTGCAAGCCCTGGCGATGGACTACTACGCCACGCCGCAAACCTGGAGCGTAGCCCAGGCACTGGAACGTTTACTGCTGGCCCAGAATCGCTGGTTGCAAGCCAACGGTGGTGGCCAGCCGCTGCTAACGACTCTAAGTGCCCTGGTGTTTCGGGGTCAGCGTTTTACCTTGGCCCATGTCGGCGATTGCCGGGTCTATCGCTGGCTGGACGGCCAACTGCAACGCATCAGCGAGGATCACGTCTGGGAACAGCCGGGCATGCAGCACGTCCTTAAACGTGCGCTGGGCCTGGATCAACATGTGGTGCTGGATTTTCTAGACGGCCACTTGCGCGAGGGCGAGTGCTTCCTGCTGCTCAGCGACGGCGTATGGGCAACCTTGGCCGAGCACAGCATCCAGGCCATCCTGCGTGAGCAGGCGGACCTGGACATAGCCGTGGCCACCTTGGTCAACACCGCCCACTTGGCCGGCAGCCAGGACAATGCCAGCGCGTTGCTGGTACGCGTTGATGCCTTGGGTGCCGCCACCCTCGGCGACGCCCTGGTGCAGTTACAGCAATGGCCGCTGCCACCGCCATTGAAACCCGGCCAACCGTTCGAAGGCTGGCGGGTGGAAGCATTAGTGGCGCAAAGTCGACAATCCTTGCTCTACCGGGTCCGCGATACCCAGCAACAGCCCTGGCTGTTGAAAACCTTGCCACTGAGCCATGACGACGATAGCCAAGCCGGCCAGGCTTTGCTGGCCGAAGAGTGGTTTTTGCGGCGCATGGCCGGACGCGCATTCCCAGAAGTGCACAGCGCCGGTAGCCGGCAGCACTTGTATTACGTCATGCGCGAGTATCCGGGGCAGACCCTCGCCACCCTGTTCCAGCTTCAGGGGCCCCTGCCTCTGGCCCAATGGCAGTCCGTCGCCGAGCGCTTGCTGCGGGCCGTGGGCCTGCTGCACCGGCGGCAAATCCTGCACCGCGATATCAAACCGGAAAACCTGTTGTTGGGGGACGACGGCGAGTTGCGCGTGCTGGATTTCGGCCTGGCTTACTGCCCCGGCCTGTCGGAAGACCGTGCCCACGAACTTCCGGGCACTCCAAGTTTTATCGCGCCCGAAGCCTTCAATGGCCAAGGGCCTACTGCCCAACAAGATTTATACAGCGTTGGCGTCACCTTGTATTTCCTGCTGACCGGGCATTACCCCTACGGCGAAATCGAAGCCTTCCAACGGCCCAGATTCACCCAGCCTGTCAGCGCAAGCCGCTATCGCCCCGACCTGCCGGACTGGCTGCCGCTGAGCCTGGAACGGGCGGTGGCCGCCCAGCCGTCGCAGCGTTACGAAACCGCCGAAGAATGGCTACTGGTACTGGAGCAGGCTGACCGGCGTGAGCTGAGCGTCCGCCCCAGGCCTTTGCTGGAGCGAGAACCGCTAAAAGTCTGGCAAACCGTGGCACTGCTGTCGGTGTTGATCAATCTGGTGCTGCTGTATGCACTCCTTCACAACTGAGTATCTCTACACGAGGGCAACCTTATGAACGCAAAAGTCTGGTTGGTGGGCGCAGGTCCCGGCGATCCGGAGTTGTTGACCCTCAAGGCGGTGCGCGCCCTGTGTGAAGCCGACGTGGTGTTGATCGATGATCTGGTCAACCCGGCAGTTTTGGACCACTGCGCCGCGGCGCGCGTGATCACCGTGGGCAAACGCGGTGGCTGCCGCTCCACCCCTCAGGACTTTATCCACCGCCTGATGTTGCGCTACGCACGCCAGGGCAAATGCGTGGTACGCCTCAAGGGCGGTGACCCGTGCATTTTCGGACGAGGCGGCGAAGAGGCGCTGTGGCTGCGGGATCGGGGCATTGAGGTGGAACTGGTCAATGGCATCACCTCAGGGCTGGCAGGCGCGACCAACTGTGGGATTCCCCTGACATTGCGTGGTGTAAGCCGTGGCGTAACGCTGGTCACTGCGCACACCCAGGATGACAGCCAACTGAACTGGCGCGCCCTGGCCGAAGGCGGGACTACCCTGGTCGTGTATATGGGGGTGGCCAAACTGGAAGAGATTCGTCAGCACTTGATGGAGGGTGGCATGGCGGCGGACATGCCCGTGGCGATGATCGAGAATGCCTCACTGCCCCAGCAGCGCGAGTGCCGTAGCCTGTTGTCGCGCATGCACGAGGATGCCCAGGCATTCGCCCTGAAAAGCCCGGCGATCCTGGTGATAGGCCGTGTTGCCGCCAGTGAACAAGCTGCATATGTCGCAGCCGCCGCCAGCGCATGACACAAATGGCAGGCGAAAAAAAACCCGGCCTGAGCCGGGTTTTTTCTACAACTCAGTAATTACTGAGCGGTAGCTTCAACCGAAGCTTCTACGCGGCGGTTGATAGCGCGACCAGCTTCAGTTGCGTTGTCAGCAACTGGGCGGGATTCGCCGTAACCTACAGCAGTTACACGGCTAGGAGCCACGCCGTCTTTAACCAGGACTTGCTTAACAGCGTCAGCACGACGCTGGGACAGCTTCTGGTTGTAAGCGTCTGGACCTACGGAGTCAGTGTGACCAGCTACTTCTACGTTAGTAGATGGGTACTGAGCCATGAAGTCGGCCAGGTTTTTCACGTCGCCGTAGCTGTTAGGCTTAACAACGGCTTTGTCGAAGTCGAACTTAACGTCCAGCTCAACACGAACAACCTGAGCAACTGGAGCTTCTGGCTCTGGAGTTGGCTCTGGAGCTGGTGCTGGGGTAGGAGCTGGAGCAGCTGCGCCAGCGTTACCGCCGAAGTTCACGCCCAGGCCGACCAGTGCGGAGTAATCCCACTTGCCGTTGTCCAGACCGTAGTCAGCTTCAACACCGGCACGAGCGTACAGGTTGTTGGTGAAGTAGTACTTAACGCCGGTACCGACAGTGGCGAAAGTGGTCTGGTCGCGACCGCTGTGACCGTCAGCCTTAACGTTGGTACGGCTCTGGTGACCGAAACCGCCTTCTACGTATGGACGCAGGGAGTCTACGCCAGCTTGACCGAAGTGATACTGGGCAACCAGGCTGCCGGTATCGCCTTTGATCTTCTGGTTACCAGTACCGTCGTTCGAACGGGTGTGGTTGGTCTTGTCGTAGGACAGGTCCAAGGACAGGTCGTCGGTCAGGAAGTAACCGATGCGAGCGCCAGGATTGAAGCCGTCTTCGATGTGCTTGACGCTATCGTTGTACTGCTTCTTGTAGAACAGCTCGCCTTCAACTGCGCCTTGGCCTTGTGCCAGAACGCCGAAAGAAGTAGCGGCAATAAGAGAACCAATGGCCAAGCCCAAGGTGTTTTTCAGTTTCATCCGTTAAATCCCCATCTGGTGATTGTAAAGCAGTCCCACAAACCGGGGGACAACTCGGCGACAAGTCTAACAGAACTTGCCTACACGTAAGAGATATTTGCCACGCACTAAGTTTCAGTCTCGCCCGCAAATTTCTCACGTAATTTATCAAGAGCACGTTTGTAACGCATTTTTGTAGCACTCAAACCCATGTGCATGATGTCGGCGATTTCCTGAAACTCCAGCTCTGCGACAAAACGTAGCACCAGAATTTCCCGATCAATCGGATTCACATGCACCAACCAGCGATCGAGCCCGCCCTTTTCCTCGGGTGCCGGCGCCTTTTCTTCAGACGCCTCCTCAAGGGGGTCCAGGCTCAAAGCGTCCATCAAGCGACGCTTTCGCCGTTCCTTTCGATACTGCGTGATGCACTCGTTGTACGTGATGCTGTAGAGCCAGGTCTTGAACTTCGATTTGCCCTCGAAGTTCTTCAGGCCGTACAACACCTTGAGCATCACTTCCTGACAGACATCGTCAGCATCTCTATCGTTCCCCAAATACCTTGAACAAACGTTGAACAGAGTGCGTTGATATCTGCGCATCAATTCTTCGTACGCGCGAGTTACGTGAAACAGCTCCGTGTGCGAGCGCGCGACCAACTCCTCATCAGAGAGCTCACGGGGGTCATAGCGCGTGGACAGCGATTGGGCTTTATTCAAAACAAGTCGTGCCGACAGTCAGGTCAATGTCCGCTGCGGCCCGGTCACCCGGGTTCGCGGCGGCGTACATTAGCAGGGTTTGCCGGTTTAGCGGCTACTGACCTGCTGTTCCAGGAGAATGCGATTGGACAGCGACACCAGCTCGCCGTCATCGGTCAACACGGTCGTCTTGACTGTGCCGATCTCCTCGATTTGCCCTTCGACCTCGCCCACACGCACCTGTTGGCCCACCTGGTACAACTCGCGCACATAGATTCCTGCAAGAATCTGACCGGCAATTTCCCGGCTACCCAAGCCCATGGCCAGCGCAACGGCCAGACCAACGGTAATCAAAACGATCACAATCACATGGTTGAGCAGGTCGGTCTTGACCTCCAACTGGCTGATCGCGACCGAAATACTGATGATGATCACCAGCCCCTGGGCGATCCGCCCCAGGCCGGCCGCGTAGTCCAACCCCACGCCTTCGGCGGCTCCGCGCACCAGCCCGTTGGCCAACTGCGCCAGTAAAACACCTACCAGCAGCACCAGCGCGCCGCCGAAAACCTTCGGCAAATACAGCGCAAGCATGTCGAGCGTAGCTGAAACTCGCTCAAGGCCAAGGGATTGAGCGGCAGAAACCAGAAAAATCAGCAACACGAACCAGTAGACGATCTTGCCGACCAGTGTGGAGATCGGCACTTGCAACCCGGCGCGCCCCAGCAGCTTGGTCAGGCCGGTGCCTGCCATCAAGCGATCAAGGCCCAGTTTCGCGAGCAATTTGGACAGCAGGGTGTCGAGCAGCTTGGCCACGACAAAACCCAGCAACACCAGCACCAGCGCACCGAACAGGTTGGGAATGAAGTTTGCCACCTTGGTCCACAATGCGGTCATCGCGGTGACCAGGCTCTGGGTCCAGAGATCAAGTTCCATATTCAATCAGCCTTATCAGCAGTGCGAGCAAGAGGTTTACGACGGGAAACCGGTGAAACGTGGGCAGAACCATTGTTCAGCGCCATCATCAAGGCCGGCAGCCAACGACCGAGCAGACCGAACAGATCCCCCGCCCCGACCTGGCGGTTGGCGGTTTTCAACACGCGCCCCAGGCAAGCATCGTCATCGCGGTTGGACGGCGAAGCATTGAGCATGTCACGCAAAGACTGTTCGAACGGATCGTGCATAAAGACCTCTCGCAAGTGATTTAAAAGACGAGGGTAAATTTCATGGGGTCACATGGGACCCTTCCTACGTTCAGCTCATATTCAGCTCAAACCCAGCGCAACCGTCGAAACAGCCACCATTGCCCGAGCGCCACCGCGACCATCAGCAGGCACGCAAGCATGAATCCATAGGGGCTGGCCGAGAACGGAATGCCGCCCACATTGATGCCCAGCAAACCGGTCAGGAAGCTCATCGGCAGGAAGATTCCAGTGATGATTCCGAAGCGGTACATGGTGCGGTTCATGCGTACGCTCAAGCGCCGGTCTTCGGCCTCCAGCACAAGCCCCACGCGCTCCCGGGTCAATTCGAGCTCTTCCAGATAGCGTGTGAGGCTGTTGTTCAATTCGTTCCAGTAATCAGCATCGTCGTCGCAGAACCACGGCAATTTGATCCGCGTGAGCTGAGCAAAAATATCCCGCTGCGGTGCCAGAAATCGCTTGAGCCCGGCCGCTCGCCGGCGGATCTGCAACACGCTGCCATGCTCCGGGGTATACCGTTCGTCGGTATCGAGTTTTTCTTCCTCGGCATCGACGATTTCAGACAAATCCGTGACCAGATCCTGCACTTTATTGGTCAGGTACTGCGCCATATAAAGGATAAGTTCCGACGCGGTGCGCGGCCCCTTGCCATCCGCCAGTTGCAACAGCAACTCATCGGTGGCGCGCAACGGGCGCAGACGCAGGGAAATCACCCGGTTGGCCGCCGCGAAAATGCGCACCGAGACCATGTCTTCCGGTTCGGCGCCGGGATTGAGGTTGACCCCTCGCAGAAACAGCAACAACTGCGAATCCGGCAGCGGCAACAGGCGCGGGCGAGTGTTTTCCTCCAGCAACAGGTCGCAGGCGAATTCACTCAAGCCACTGGATTTGCGCAGCCAGGTCTGCGTCTGGGGATGGCTGCGATCCCAGTGCAGCCACAGGCTTTCCTGGGGCTGCAACTGCAGGTCATCCAGCTCAGTCCGGGCAATCGAACGCGCACCGCCTTTACCGTCCAGCACCAGGGCATGCACCAGCCCCCATTGCGCGTTTTCTTCCTCGAACATCCTCACCCCTGTCGGCTTTTACGATTTATTCAGGCATTTTCAACGGGCTGGGCGACACGATCACGCCATTGTTATCGGCATACACGTATTCACCCGGGCGGAAGGTGACGCCGGCAAACGTGACCGCCACGTTCAGGTCGCCAATGCCGCGCTTGTCGGTTTTCATCGGGTGACTGGCCAGGGCTTGTACGCCCAGGTCGGTCTGGGCGATGACGTCGACATCACGGATGCAACCGTAGATGACCAGCCCTTCCCAACCGTTTTTTGCAGCTTTCTCGGCGATCATGTCGCCCAGCAGCGCGCGGCGCAGGGAACCACCACCGTCGACCACCAGCACCTTGCCGGTGCCCGGCTGGTCGGCCTGTTCCTTGACCAGCGAGTTATCCTCAAAGCACTTGATGGTGACAATCTCGCCGCCAAAGGAGTCTCGGCCGCCAAAATTGCTGAACATCGGCTCGACCACCTGCACCAATTCAGGGTAGGCGTCGCACAGGTCGGGGGTCACGTAATGGTTCATCGAAAAATTCCTTTCTGCCAGAGAAGTGTCTTTCAAAGAAGTACCGGGCGAAACGGGTGGGAAACATCCCATCGGTTTCACTGCAACGCAATAGCCTCTACGCGACTGAATATGACCAGAAGCGTCCGGCGCGTCATATCTTAGCCGCAACCTCGCAGGAGTGAAACGCCCTTGGTAGAGCGCTTGGTCAAACCGCCGCGAGGGCCTGCGCCGGCACGCCGAACAATGGTGTAATTGGGTCTTTCAACCACTGCTCCACCAGAGGCCAGACCTCGGCTTGGGCAGCTTTGCTGACCAGCATCTCGACATGCCCGAAATCTTCGGTAAACCCGTGCTTGCGTCCCAGACACACATATTGCCGATGCTCAGTGCCGACTTGTTCGAACAGCTTGCGGCAAGCCCAGTCCGGGTCCTGATGGTCGCCCGCCGCACTTACCGCCAACAACGGCACGTCGACGTCCGCCAAGCCCTTCCACCAGTCACGCTCGGCATCGCCGAAACGCCCGAACAGCCCGTGCCAGCGCATATTTTCAATCAATACCCCCACCGGCTCGTCTTCGGGCCCGCGTTTGAAACGCGCACCGGACACTTCAGCCATTCGCTTGAGAATAAAGCGCCCGCCCCACTCCACCGGTGGAATTTTCAACGGCCAGTAGGTGCGGCTGACCTGACAGCCAAACAACGCGACCGAAGCCACCGCCGGCGCCCCCAGATACTGCCCACCCAGGGCCGCCGCCAAGGTCGTACCGCCCAGAGAATGGCCGATCCAGTGCGGGATTTGCGCGCTTTGCTCACGCACGAACGCGCCGATGGCCGGCAAGTCGTAACGCGCGTAATCAGCCACCCGGTTACGCGCATACGCTTGATTGCGCTTGGACAGACCATGGCCGCGCATTTCCGCAATCCACACGTCAAAGCCTCGACGAGCCAGATAGGCGCCCAGGCCAATGCCCTTGGGCGAGTACCAGAAGCGTCGATTGGAAAAACTGCCGTGCAACAAAATAACCGGGATGCCCCGGTTTTCCGGGACATCGGCCAGCCCCAAACGGGTCACCGCCAGTTCGACGCTGCCGTCCGGGCTGTTGCCGGGTTTGAGGCGATACACATCTTCACTCAGGTCGCCACGACGCTCAGCGCTGATCAAGGCGACGGGAAACAGGTTGCTGCTGCTTTGCATAATGTTCTTGCACAAAAAAGGGCGGCGTCCACATGGATTCCCGCCCTATACAGATAAGAATGCCGGTCAACCTCACGGCTGACCGGCACTTTTCACGGATCGACCTCAGGCGGACGCTTGGCCTTCCGCCAGGAAGAACCAGGTTTCCAGCACCGAATCGGGGTTCAGCGAAACGCTTTCGATGCCCTGCTCCATCAGCCATTTGGCCAAGTCAGGGTGGTCCGAAGGGCCCTGACCGCAAATGCCGATGTACTTACCGGCCTTGTTACAGGCCTGGATGGCATTGGCCAGCAGCTTCTTGACCGCCGGGTTACGCTCGTCGAACAGGTGCGCAATGATCCCGGAGTCACGGTCCAGGCCCAGGGTGAGCTGAGTCAGGTCGTTGGAACCGATGGAGAAACCGTCGAAGAATTCCAGGAACTCTTCAGCCAGGATCGCGTTGGATGGCAGTTCGCACATCATGATCACACGCAGGCCGTTCTCGCCGCGGGTCAGGCCGTTCTCAGCCAGCAGGTCAACCACCTGGCTCGCCTCGCCCAAGGTCCGTACGAATGGCACCATGATCTCGACATTGGTCAGGCCCATCTCGTTACGCACGCGTTTGAGCGCGCGGCACTCAAGTTCAAAGCAGTCGCGGAAGGTTTCGCTGATGTAACGCGAGGCGCCACGGAAGCCCAGCATCGGGTTTTCTTCTTCCGGCTCGTAGAGCTTGCCGCCGATCAGGTTGGCGTATTCGTTGGACTTGAAGTCCGACAGACGCACGATGACCTTTTTCGGGTAGAACGCCGCCGCCAGAGTGCTGATGCCTTCCACCAGTTTCTCGACGTAGAAACCCACTGGGTCGTTGTAACCGGCGATGCGCTTATCGACGCTTTCCTTGATATCCAGCGGCAGGCCATCGTAGTTCAGCAAAGCCTTGGGGTGCACGCCGATCATACGGTTGATGATGAATTCCAGGCGGGCCAGGCCCACGCCGGCGTTCGGCAACTGCGCGAAGTCGAAGGCGCGGTCCGGGTTACCAACGTTCATCATGATCTTGAACGGCAGGTCCGGCATGGCGTCGATGGAATTTTGCTTGATATCGAAGCCCAGTTCGCCTTCGAAGATGAAACCGGTGTCGCCTTCGGCGCAGGACACGGTCACGCCCTGGCCGTCCTTGAGCAACTGCGTGGCATTGCCGCAGCCCACGACCGCAGGAATCCCCAGCTCACGAGCGATGATCGCCGCGTGGCAGGTACGCCCGCCACGGTTGGTGACGATGGCACTGGCGCGCTTCATCACCGGCTCCCAGTCCGGGTCGGTCATGTCGGAGACCAGCACGTCGCCTGGCTGGACTTTGTCCATCTCGGAGACGTCTTTGATGATGCGAACCTTGCCGGCGCCAATGCGCTGGCCGATGGCGCGGCCTTCCACCAATACGGTACCGGTTTCTTTGAGCAGGTAGCGCTCCATGACATTGGCCGAAGTGCGGCTCTTCACGGTTTCCGGACGGGCCTGCACGATATACAGCTTGCCGTCGTCACCGTCCTTGGCCCATTCGATGTCCATCGGGCACTGGTAGTGCTTTTCGATGATCATCGCTTGTTTGGCCAACTCGCTGACTTCAGCGTCGGTCAGGCAGAAACGCGCGCGTTCGGCCTTGTCGACTTCAACGGTTTTTACCGAACGACCGGCCTTGGCCTCGTCGCCGTAGATCATCTTGATGGCCTTGCTGCCCAGGTTACGGCGCAGGATGGCCGGGCGCCCCGCTTCGAGGGTGCCCTTGTGTACGTAGAATTCGTCGGGGTTGACCGCGCCCTGTACGACGGTTTCACCCAGGCCGTAGGCGCCGGTGATGAACACCACGTCACGGAAGCCGGATTCGGTATCGAGGGTAAACATCACGCCGGCGGTGCCGGTTTCGGAACGGACCATGCGCTGCACGCCGGCAGACAGGGCAACTAACTTATGGTCGAAGCCCTGGTGCACGCGGTAGGAAATCGCGCGATCGTTGAACAGCGAGGCAAACACTTCCTTGGCCGCGCGGATCACGTTTTCCACGCCGCGGATGTTGAGGAAGGTTTCCTGCTGGCCGGCGAAAGAAGCGTCGGGCAAGTCTTCGGCGGTAGCCGAGGAGCGCACGGCAACGGCCATGTCCGGGTTGCCCGCCGACAAGGTCGCGAACGCGGTGCGGATTTCTTCGTTGAGCTTCTCGGGGAACTCGGCTTCCATGATCCATTGGCGGATCTGGGCACCGGTCTTGGCCAGGGCATTGACGTCGTCGACGTCCAGGGCATCCAGCGCGGCGTGGATCTGAGCATTGAGGCCGCTCAGTTCGAGGAAATCGCGGTAAGCCTGGGCCGTGGTGGCGAAACCACCCGGCACCGAGACACCGGCGCCCGCAAGATTACTGATCATCTCGCCGAGGGATGCGTTCTTGCCCCCCACATGCTCTACATCATGGACGCCGAGCTTATCGAGGGAAACTACGTACTCTACCAAGGTGATCTCTCCACTAACTGTGTTGGAAAAGCTCAGGACGCCGGCTGCTCGTAGGAGCATTCGCCAGCGTTTGTGGCCTGGACCTGGAAAATAAGTGAGAATGCGGCCCACAGTGGGACGGCAAAATCGCGCCTATCATATCCAAGATTCGTCATCAGCTTAAGGCCCAGGGCTCAAATGAAACGATCTGCTTTCTTTATTTCCGACGGCACCGGCATTACAGCCGAAACACTGGGTCAAAGCCTGCTCGCGCAGTTCGAAAACGTTACCTTCGCCAAATTCACGCGGCCTTACATCGACAGCGTGGAAAAAGCGCGGGCCATGGTACAACAAATCAATCTGGCGGCTGAAAAAGACGGTTTTCGGCCGATCATTTTCGACACCATCGTCAATCAAGACATTCGTGAGATTCTCGCAACCTCGAATGGTTTCATGATCGACATTTTCTCCACGTTCCTGGCGCCACTGGAACAGGAGTTGAGCGAACATTCCTCCTATTCGGTCGGAAAGTCCCATTCCATTGGGCATAACTCCAACTATATGGAGCGTATCGAGGCGGTAAACTTTGCCCTCGACAACGATGATGGCGCCCGCACCCACTACTACGACAAGGCCGATCTGATCCTGGTGGGCGTGTCGCGCTGCGGCAAAACGCCCACCTGTTTGTACATGGCCATGCAATTCGGTATCCGCGCGGCCAATTACCCGCTGACCGAAGACGACATGGAGCACCTGACCCTGCCGGCCGCTCTGCGCGCCCATTCGCACAAACTGTTCGGCCTGACCATCGACCCGGACCGCCTCACCGCCATCCGCAACGAACGCAAGCCCAACAGCCGCTATTCGAGCTACGCCCAGTGCGAGTTTGAAGTGCGCGAGGTGGAGAATCTGTTCCGCCGCGAGAATATTGCGCACATCAATTCCACGCATTTTTCGGTGGAAGAGATTTCCGCGAAGATTCTGGTGGAGAAGGGCGTAGAGCGTAGGTTTAAGTGAGGCAGCTGCAAGTTGAAGCCGCAGGCCACGGCCACTCAGCTCTAAGCTTGCAGCTTGCCGCTATCCCAACTACAGCTGAAACCGCCCCCCTCCCTGCCCTAACGCCGTGGCCAACGCATCGAACCCCGCGCGCAACAACTGATCGTCCCCCGAAGTGTTGCAGATACTCGCCCGGATAAACTGCGGCACGGCGGTCTGCCCCACGGCGAAGGCTTCGGCAGTGGCGATCAGGTAATTATTCTGCTTGAGTTCCGCCTCGATTTCCGACGCACGCCACGGCTCAGGGACTTCAATCCAGAAGTGCGGACTGTTGAGATGGGTGCGGTACTCCAGCCCCTCCAGAAGGCCGCGCACCAGGGCTTTGCGCCGGCTGATCTCATTGATCTGCTGGCTGAGCAGGTATTGCGCCGTGCCGTTTTCGATCCACTGCGTGGCCAGCTCCAGGGTAACCGGCGTGGCCATCCAGCACGTCGAACGCAACGCTGCCGAGATACGGCTGACCAATGCCGGCGGTGCATGCACATAGCCCACCCGCAGGCCTGCGGATACGGCCTTGCTCAGGCTACTGATCAAAATCGTACGCTCAGGTGCGAAAAAACTCAGCGGCGGTGGCCGATCTTCCACCAGCACACCATGGGCTTCGTCTTCCAGAATCAGCAGGTTGTGTTCGCGGCACACCTTGACCAGTGCTTCGCGACGCGCCACCGATAACACTGCGGTGGTCGGGTTCTGAATCGTCGGTGTGCAATACAACGCCGAAATCCGGTGATTACGACAGACTTCATCCAGCGCACTGGGCAGTACCCCTTCGTCGTCCATTTCCAGGCCGATCAAGCGGACGCCGAGCATACGCGCGGCAGTGATCAGCCCAGGGTAAGTCAGTTGTTCGGTGACCACGGTGTCGCCCGCGCGCAACAGCGCCATCATCGCGCAGAGCAAGCCATGCTGGCCGCCATTGACGCAGATAACCTGTTCGGGAATCGGATGGAAATCGCTCTGCACCAGCCACTGCGCGCCCGCGTCGCGGTAGCGCGGCAGACCGGCATCCGGGGTGTAGGCACTGATGTCCTGCAAGAACTTAGCGTTGGTCGACAGGGTCTGGAAGCTCTGGGCCAGGAAGGCGGTTTCCTGCCCCGGGATATGCATATTGCGGCTCATGTCGAAGTACTGGCGCGGTTCCTCACTGAAGTTGCGAAACCCTTCATCGCGCTGGCGCTCCATCCCACGCTTGCGCACGAAAGTGCCGTCACCTACCCGAGCCACCACCAACCCAAGGCGCTCCAGTTCACCATAAGCCCGGCTGATGGTGCCGATAGTCACCCCCAGGTTATCGGACAGCACCCGATGGGGCGGCAGTTTTCGCCCCGGTTCAATCAAGCCTTCAAGGATGCCTCGCTCCATCACATCGGACAGGCGCTTGTACTTCACGCCCTGCCCGCTGGACAGCCCCTCACGCATAATTGACACCATGTCAATATTTGTTTTGACAGCCATCTTTCGCCCTAATAGTGTGCTTTTACGGGTTCAATCGCCGAATTTAACCAGTCATTACAAGTTCAATATAGAGTTCAATTTCGGCTCAGGGAAGCAATAAACGATGCCAATGTCCGCCGTCCTCGAAAACACCGCCAAAACCAAAACCCAGAAACAGTGGGTGGCCGGGCTGGTGACCAGCGTCATGTTTCTGATCGTGTGCCTGAGCTGGGGCACCACCTGGCTGGGGATCAAGATCGCCGTGGAGAGCGTGCCGCCACTGACCTCGGCGGGCCTGCGTTTTCTGATCGCCTTTCCGTTGTTCCTATGCTTTGCCATGGCCCGTCGCGAGCCGATTCTGTTTCCCCGCGAGAGCCGCTGGTTCTTTGTGTTCGTGACCCTGTCCTACTTCAGCGTGCCCTACTACCTGCTCAACTACGGCGAGATGCATGTGTCGTCCGGCCTCACCGCCCTGCTGTTCAGCTGCATGCCGGTGTTCATCCTGATTTTCTCGGCGTTGTTCCTGCGCGAGCGCATCTATTTTTCCCAGGTGGTCGGCATCGGCATCGGCTTCGGCAGCCTCTACATGATCATCCGCAGCCAGGGCCTGCACCTGGATCACGCCGAGTTCTTCGGGGTGTTGGCGATTCTGACCGCCGCGATCATGCATGCCTTGTGCTATGTCATTACCAAGCAAAAAGGCAGCGCCATCAGCGTGATCACCTACAACACCCTGCCCATCGGGATTGCCGGGATGATGCTGTTTATCGCCGGCCTGTTGTTTGAAACGCCGACGTTTGATGCCATCACCCTGCGCTCATGGAGCGCGCTGGTTTACCTCGGGCTGGTGGCCTCGGTGGGCGGGTTCATCGTGTATTTCATGCTGCTCAAGCGCTTGAGCCCGATCATCCTGTCGTTTGTGTTCATCATTTTTCCGGTGTTCGCAGTGATCATCGGCGCCTGGTACGAAGGCGTGCCGATTTCCCGCGACCTGATGCTGTACTCGGCCATCCTGCTGGCCGGTTTTGCAATCACCAAACTGCCGATCGAAAAATTCCTGGCCAAGAAAAATTGACCTGCCCGACCCATCACCTTCAACCACGCGAGAGAAACATGGACGTGCTCCGCCCCGACGCCCTGGAACAGATCTACACCCACGCCAGCCGCACCTATCCAGAGGAATGCTGTGGCTTCGTCTTCGCCGACGGCAGTGTGTACCAGGGCAGCAATATCCAGAATGAGCTGCACCGCAAGAACCCCGAGATGTACCCGCGCAGCGCGGCCAATGGCTACACCTTCTCGGTAGCCGACACCCTGCTGATGAACAAGGCGTTTCGCAGCGACAACCCGGTGGTAGTGATCTACCACTCACACCCGGATGTCGGCGCCTATTTCAGCGACGAAGACCAGGACAAGGCACTGTTCATGGGCGAACCGATCTACCCGGTCAGCTACCTGGTGGTCGATGTTCGCCAGGGCCAGGCCCTGGGTTCCAAGCTGTTTGCCTGGGATGGCAAGCAGTTCGCCCTTAACCCTTTCAACGACCTGCACACGGAGTTGTCCATGAACGCTGTCTCTTTCCCCGACATTCTGGTCCGCGTGGCCAAGCTGCCGGAATCGACCCTTGAGGGCACCGGATCGACATTGCGCGAAGTCATTGAAAACCTCTGCAGCAGCCACCCGCAACTGCGTCCGCATCTGTTCCACGAAAAGAACAACCAGCTCAAGGAACACTTCCTGTTTACCGCCGAGCAAGAGCTGATCAGCGCCGACGACCCGCTGCCGGAAAAAGCCAGCATCGAAGTGCTGCTCGCTACATCGGGCGGGATGGACGTCGACACCTTGAGCAACGAAGAAGTGCAGCGCTACGTGCGCCATATCACGCTGCCCGGCGTGGGTCGCGAAGGTCAGTTGAACCTCAAGAAAGCCAAGGTGCTGATCATCGGCACCGGCGGCCTCGGCTCGCCCATCAGCCTGTACCTCGCGGCGGCCGGCGTCGGCACCCTGGGGCTGGTGGACTTCGACGTGGTGGAAAGCAGCAACCTGCAACGCCAGATCGTCCACGGCAACAGCACTCTCGGCCTGCCCAAGGTCGAATCAGCCAAACAGCGCTTGTTGGACCTCAATCGGCATATCCGGATCAATGCCCACGACACCGCCCTGAATGCCGACAACGCCCTGGACCTGGTGGGCGCCTATGACCTGGTGATCGACGGCACCGATAACTTCGACACCCGCTACCTGGTCAACGATGCCTGCGTACAGTTGGGCAAGCCCTTGGTATACGGAGCGATCTACCGTTTCGACGGGCAGATCAGCGTGCTCAACTACCAGGGCGGCCCCTGCTACCGCTGCCTGTTTCCCAGCCCACCGCCCGCCGAACTGGCGCCCAATTGCAGCGCCGGTGGCGTGATCGGCGTGCTGCCGGGGGTAGTCGGAATGATCCAGGCCACCGAGGCCATCAAGCTGTTGATTGGCATTGGTGAACCGTTGTCCGGCCGGTTGATGCGCTTCGACGCCCTGGCGATGAAATTCAGCGAGATCCGCTTCAAGCGCCGCGCCGACTGCCCGTGCTGTTCGGACCTGCGCCACAGCCAAGCCGTGGCGCCGGCCGTGTGCGCCGATGCCATGCTGCGCGCGCCTTCGCTGGCCGAGGAACGCTACATCAAGCCCCAAGGGCTCAAACAGGTCATCGAACACCCCAGCAGCGCCGACGTACTGTTGGATGTACGCGACGCCAGTGAACTGGAGGTATGCAAGTTGCCGGGGGTGGTGCATATCCCCCTGGCGGAGCTGGATGGGCAGCTGGATCGCCTCAACCGCGACAACACCCATTACCTGATCTGCTATGCCGGCACCCGCGCCGAGCAGGCCGCCAGCACGTTGCTGGCGGCGGGCTTTGCCAACACCAAAGTCCTGCAAGGCGGCATGAAGCACTGGGTTCGCGACGTCGAACCCGACATGCCTTTGTACTGACCACCGGCCATGGGCTCCTACCTCATGCTGCATAACTCTATTCTCGACGCCATCGGCCAGACGCCCATCGTGCGCCTGGCGCAATTTTCCGAAGACCTCGGCATCGAGGTCTACGCCAAGCTGGAATCGCTCAACCCCGGCGGCAGCCACAAGGCGCGCATCGCCCTGGGCATGATCCTCGACGCCGAGCGCCGAGGCGTGCTGATCCGGGACTCCGGGCAAACCATCATCGAGCCCAGCGGCGGTAACACCGGCATCGGCCTGGTCATGGCCGGCAACGTGCTCGGCTATAAAGTGGTGCTGGTGATTCCCGACAATTACAGCCCGGAAAAACAAAAATTGCTGCGCCTGTACGGAGCCAAGGTGGTGCTGTCGGACAGCCGCCTCGGGAACAATTCCCATGGCGAAAAGTGCATGGAATTACAGCTGGAGAACCCCAGCTACGTGATGCTCAACCAGCAGCGCAACGGCGCCAACCCGCAAACCCACCGCGACACCACCGCACGGGAAATCATCCGCGCCTTCGGCGACCGCCATGTGGACTACTTCGTCAGCGGCATCGGCACCGGCGGGCATATCACCGGTATCGGCGAAACCCTGAAGACCGCCTGGCCCGCCATCCGTGTAATGGGCGTGGAGCCGGAAGAATGCGACCTGCTGAAAAACCAGCACGCACCGCACCATATCCAGGGACTGTCGATCGGGCTGATCCCCAGCATCCTCAACGTGGATGTGATCGACGGCATGCTCAAGGTGTCGCACCAGGACTGCAAGGACATGATGAAACGCATCATGCGCACCGATGCCATCAGCCTGGGCCTGTCATCCGCCGCCAATATGGTGGCCATCGCCAGGCTCGCTCCCGAATTACCGCCCGAAACGGTGGTGCTGACCATGGTCTACGACAATGCCGACAGCTACCTGCCCAGTTTCGACTAACCGGTTTTCCAACCCTCCAGAATGCGGGGATGCCTCCATGGGCGGCTTTATCGACATGCAACACCTGCACGATGAGTTGCTCACCCATCTCATCAAGACCCTGACGCCCGCGCAGATGAAGCATTTGGAGCCGCATCTGGCGCCGCTGATCCAGAACGCCGCCCAAGCGATTGCCGAGGATTTGATCGCCTATGCCTATCGCGACCCGGCATCCCGTGGGCGGGGCGAGCTGATTCTGGAGTCCTATGCGTCGTTCAAAGCGGTGCTGTACTACCGCCTGGCCCATCTGGTGTGGAATTTTCCCGACACCCCCAACGGCATGTTCTCGCGCATCGCCCTCAAACTGAGCAACCAGGGCAAGGTGCTCTCAGGCGCCGAAATTCACCCGGCGGCCCGAATCGGCCGGCGTTTTGTGCTGGACCACGGCTACGGCACGGTGATTGGCGAAACCTGCGAGATCGGCAACGACTGCTACATTCTCTGCGGCGTGACCCTGGGTGCCCGAGGCATTGCCAACAACCCCGACGGCAAGCGCCATCCGCGCCTGGGCAACAATGTCGAGGTTGGCTCCGGGGCCCGCGTGCTCGGCTATGTGCTGATCGGTGACAACGTGTTTATCAGCCCGTCCTGTGTGATTACCCAGGACGTGCCGGCCGGCACCAAGGTCAAGGTGGTCAACCAGATCCAGCTGCAAAAGCACGATGAGTCGGACAACAGCAAGTACCTCGGTGCGTTCGCCTTGGACGAGCGCCTGCATGTGGTCGGCGAGATCAATACGAGCCACAAGGTCACCGTGCTCGATGCCGATTTCCACCCGCTGCCGGGATTGATGCTGGAGCCCACCGTCAAGGAGCGCCATCACCTGCAGTTTCGTCTGCACCGCGTAGAACCCGCCAGCCACCTGCCGCGCCTGCCGCTGAACCTCAAGGTTTGCGGGCCGGAATTCGAGATCACCCTGCTCTCTCCCCCTGGCTTGAGTGCAATGGTGCGTCATCTATTGCAAGCCAGCCCACTGATCGTCGGAGGATGAACATGTCCGTGCATACCATGGAAACCCTGGCGCTGTTCGACAGCGCGCCCTATCAGAACGCTTTCAGCGCCCGGGTGATTGCGGTCAGCGAACAAGGAATCGCGCTGGAGCACACCTTGTTCTACCCCACCGGTGGCGGCCAACCGGGTGACACCGGGCACTTCACCTTGCCGGACGGCACCCGGGTGGAGGTGATCGGCACCGTGCGCGACCCGGCCTTGCGTTCGATTATCTGGCACCAGGTCGAGCAGCGGCCCGAACAGTTGACCGCCGGCGTGCAGGTGGATGCCGGCCTGGACTGGGAGCGGCGCTACCAGCACATGAAGATGCACACTTGCTTGCACCTGCTGTGCTCGCTTATCGACGCGCCAGTGACCGGATGCAGCATCAGCGCCGACAAAGGCCGCCTGGATTTCGACCTGCCGGAAATGACCCTCGACAAAGACACCCTCACCCGCGACCTCAATGCCCTGATCGAACAGGCGCACCCGGTCAACACCCTGTCAATGCCCGCATCGGAATACAGCACTTTATTGCAGATCACCCGTACCCAGGCCGTCGCACCGCCGGTGATGCAGGGCTCGGTGCGGGTTATTGAAATTGCCGGTATCGATATCCAGCCTTGCGGCGGCACCCATGTGCTCAACACCGAGGAAATCGGGCGGGTGTTCTGCGAGAAGATCGAGAAGAAGAGCAAGCACAACCGTCGCGTGATCCTACGGTTCGAGTAAGTGGGGTTGCACATGAGGGAGGGCGTTTGCCTCTCCCACATTGTTCTGCGGCGTTTATCAGATCACGAATAGGTCCACGAAACGATTGACCGGCGTGGCCTCAAGCTTCGCCTGGTCTTTGCACAATGCAAAAATCTCAGCACTGCGCTGCGCGGTAAACCGCGTGGCCAGGTTGGCTTTGAACTTGTCTTCCAGCAAAGGAATTCCGTCTACGCGGCGACGGCGATGGCCGATGGGGTATTCGACTGCCACCTGTTCGGTACAGCTGCCGTCGGTGAAGAACACCTGCACCGCATTGGCAATCGAACGCTTGTCGGCCTCCAGGTATTCGCGGCTGTAGCGCGGGTCTTCGACGATGACCATCTTGTCGCGCAGCTCGTCGATGATCGGGTGCGCAGCGTGGAACGCATCTTCGTAGTGCTCGGCCACCAGGTTGCCAAACGCCAGGGGCACGGCGGTCATGTATTGCAGGCAGTGATCGCGGTCGGCGGCATTGGCCAGTGGGCCGACCTTGGAAATGATGCGAATCGCCGACTCGTGAGTGGTGATCACGATGCGTTCGATCTCGTTTAGACGGTTCTTGACCTGCGGATGTAACGTCACCGCCGCTTCGCAAGCGGTCTGCGCGTGAAACTCGGCGGGGAAGCTGATCTTGAACAGCACGTTTTCCATCACGTAAGTGCCATAAGGCTGACTCAGGCTGAACGCCCGCTTGTCTTCGGGCTTGAGGGCCAGGTCCTGGTTGGTGTGGCTGAACAACACGTCATAGAAGCCCCATTGCGGCGCGCTCAACACCCCGGGAATGCCCATTTCACCGCGCAGCGCGATGTCTGCCAGGCGCACGCCGCGGCTGGAAGCATCCCCCGCCGCCCAGGATTTGCGCGAACCGGCATTCGGCGCATGGCGATAAGTGCGCAGTGCCTGCCCATCGACAAACCCATGGGACAGCGCCGACAGCAACTGCTCGCGATTGGCGCCCATCAGCTTTGCGCTGACGGCGGTAGAGGCGACTTTCACCAGCAGCACATGGTCGAGGCCGACACGGTTGAACGAATTTTCCAGGGCAATTACGCCCTGGATTTCATGGGCCATGATCATCGCTTCCAGCACCGCACGCACGGTCAGCGGCGCATCGCCATTGGCCACGCGCTTTTGCGACAGGTGATCGGCCACGGCGAGGATGGCGCCCAGGTTATCCGAGGGGTGGCCCCATTCGGCGGCCAGCCAGGTGTCGTTGTAGTCGAGCCAGCGCACGCTGCAGCCAATGTCCCAGGCCGCCTTGACCGGGTCCAGCCGATAGGCAGTACCCGGCACTCGCGCGCCGAACGGCACCATCGTACCTTCCACCATCGGCCCCAGATGCTTGGTGCATTCCGGGAAACGCAAGGCCAGCAGGCCGCAGCCGAGGGTGTCCATCAGGCAGTAGCGTGCGGTGTCCAGCGCGGTTTGCGACTCGATGCGGTAGGTGAGGACGTAATCGGCGATATCCTGCAAGACCTGGTCATAGTCAGGACGATTATTCTGGTCGACATTGGCGCTCATGGCAGTTCTCCACAGTGGGTTAGGGGTTGCTCCGTCCTCAGGGTCAGGGTTGATCGCTTCGCACGTCTGAGTGCCTGCTTATGGCTGTGGGAGGGGCTTGCCGCCTCCCACAGAGGATGGGTGTCGGGCTTAGAAAGAGTCACCGGGGATGCGTACGAAACCTTCCATCAACACCCGCGCACTGCGGCTCATGATGGCTTTCTTCACCACCCATTCACCGTTTACTTGAGTGGCCTCGGCGCCGACGCGCAAGGTGCCGGACGGATGCCCGAAACGCACGGCGTTGCGCTCGACACCCCCGGCCGCCAGGTTGACCAGCGTCCCGGAGATTGCCGCGGCGGTGCCGATCGCCACCGCCGCGGTGCCCATCATGGCGTGGTGCAACTTGCCCATGGACAGGGCGCGCACCAGCAGGTCGACATCGCCGGCCTTGATTGCCTTGCCGCTGGACGCCACGTAATCGGCGGGCTTGGCCACAAACGCGACCTTCGGCGTGTGCTGACGCTGGGCGGCTTCGTCCAGATGCTTGATCAAGCCCATGCGCAAGGCGCCATGGGCGCGCACGGTCTCGAACATCGCCAGGGCCTTGGGGTCGCTGTTGATCGCGCCTTGCAGTTCGGTGCCGGTGTAGCCGAGGTCTTCGGCGTTGATAAAAATCGTCGGGATGCCGGCGTTGATCAGCGTGGCTTTGAACGTGCCCACACCCGGCACCTCCAGCTCGTCCACCAGGTTGCCGGTGGGGAACATCGAGCCACCGCCGCCCTCTTCTTCCGCCGCCGGGTCCATGAATTCCAACTGCACTTCGGCGGCCGGGAAGGTCACGCCGTCCAACTCGAAGTCGCCGGTTTCCTGGACCGCGCCGTCGGTGATCGGCACATGGGCAATGATGGTTTTGCCGATATTGGCCTGCCAGATGCGCACCACGGCCACGCCATCTCGCGGCACGCGGGCCGGGTCCACCAGGCCGGCGCTGATGGCGAACGAGCCCACCGCCGCCGACAGATTGCCGCAGTTACCGCTCCAGTCCACAAAGGGCTTGTCGATGGAGACCTGGCCGAACAGATAGTCCACGTCGTGCTCGGGGCGAGTGCTTTTGGCCAGGATCACGGTTTTGCTGGTGCTCGACGTGGCGCCGCCCATGCCGTCGATCTGTTTGTCATAGGGGTCGGGGCTGCCGATCACCCGCAGCAACAAGGCGTCGCGTGCGGCCCCCGGCACCTGCGCCGACGCGGGCAGGTCCTGGAGGCTGAAAAAAACACCCTTGCTGGTGCCGCCACGCATATAGGTGGCGGGGATTTTGATTTGCGGTGCGTGTGCCATGTTCATCCTCTTCAGGCGGTGGCCGCCGATTCCAGGAAGTCCTGGGCAAAACGCTGCAACACGCCGCCCGCCTCGTAGATCGACACTTCTTCGGCGGTGTCCAGGCGGCAGGTCACCGGCACTTCGACACGTTCGCCATTCTTGCGATTGATCACCAGGGTCAATTGCGCGCGCGGGGTGCGCGCGCCGACCACGTCATAGGTTTCGCTGCCATCGATCTGCAAGGTGTGGCGGTTGGTGCCCGGCAGGAACTCCAGCGGCAACACGCCCATGCCCACCAGGTTGGTGCGGTGAATACGCTCGAAGCCTTCGGCGGCAATCGCTTCCACACCGGCCAGACGCACGCCCTTGGCCGCCCAGTCACGGGACGAGCCCTGACCGTAATCGGCGCCGGCGATGATGATCAACGGCTGCTTGCGCTCCATGTAGGTTTCGATGGCTTCCCACATCCGCGTGACCTTGCCTTCCGGTTCGATGCGCGCCAGGGAGCCCTGCTTGACCTTGCCGTTCTCGACGACCATTTCGTTGAACAGTTTCGGGTTGGCGAAGGTGGCGCGCTGCGCGGTCAGGTGGTCGCCACGGTGGGTCGCGTAAGAGTTGAAGTCCACTTCCGGCAGGCCCATTTTCGCCAGGTATTCGCCGGCGGCGCTGTCGAGCATGATCGCGTTGGAAGGCGACAGGTGATCGGTGGTGATGTTGTCCGGCAGCACCGCCAGCGGGCGCATGCCCTTGAGCGGCCGCGCCCCGGCCAGCGCGCCCTCCCAGTACGGCGGACGGCGGATATAGGTACTTTGCGGGCGCCAGTCGTACAGCGGCGCAACTTTCGGGCCGGTGTCCTCGTGCACCGCGAACATCGGGATATACACGGCGCGGAACTGCTCCGGCTTGACCGACGCCTGAACCACCGCGTCGATTTCCTCATCGCTTGGCCAGATGTCCTGCAGGCGGATTTCCTTGCCATGGGCGTCGTGGCCGAGCACGTCCTTTTCGATATCGAAACGGATGGTGCCAGCAATCGCGTAGGCCACCACCAACGGCGGCGACGCGAGAAACGCCTGCTTGGCGTACGGGTGAATACGCCCATCGAAGTTGCGGTTGCCCGACAGCACGGCGGTGGCGTACAGGTCGCGGTCGATGATTTCCTGCTGGATCACCGGGTCCAGCGCGCCGGACATGCCATTGCAGGTAGTGCAGGCAAACGCCACCACGCCAAAACCGAGTTTTTCCAGTTCATGGCCCAGGCCGGCTTCTTCCAGGTACATGGCCACGGTTTTCGAACCCGGTGCCAGGGACGATTTGACCCACGGCTTGCGTGTCAGCCCCAGTTTGTTGGCATTACGCGCCAGCAAGCCGGCGGCGATCACGTTGCGCGGGTTGCTAGTGTTGGTGCAGCTGGTGATGGCGGCAATGATCACGGCGCCGTCGGGCATTTGACCGGGCACTTCGTCCCATTGGCCGCTGATGCCTTTGGAGGCCAGGTCGCGGGTGGCGACGCGAGCGTGGGGGTTGCTCGGGCCGGCCATATTGCGCACGACGCTGGAGAGGTCGAAGGTCAGGCCGCGCTCGTATTGGGCGCCCTTGAGATCGTCGGCCCACAAGCCGGTGTGACGCGCGTACTGCTCGACCAGCGCGACCTGTTGGTCTTCACGCCCGGTGAGTTTGAGGTACGCGATGGTCTGTTGATCGATGTAGAACATCGCCGCGGTGGCGCCGTACTCCGGGGCCATGTTGGAGATGGTCGCGCGGTCGCCGAGGGTCAGTTTGGACGCGCCCTCACCGAAAAATTCCAGCCAGGCGCCAACCACTTTCTGTTGGCGCAGGAACTCAGTCAGCGCCAGCACCATATCGGTGGCGGTGATGCCCGGTTGCAGCTTGCCGGTCAGCTCCACGCCCACGCTTTCCGGCAGGCGCATCCATGAGGCGCGGCCGAGCATCACGCTCTCGGCTTCCAGGCCGCCGACGCCGATGGCGATCACGCCCAAGGCATCCACATGGGGGGTATGGCTGTCGGTGCCGACACAGGTATCGGGGAACGCCACACCGTCGCGCACCTGGATCACCGGAGACATTTTCTCCAGGTTGATCTGGTGCATGATGCCGTTGCCCGGCGGGATCACGTCGACGTTCTTGAAAGCCTTCTTGGTCCACTCGATAAAGTGGAAACGGTCTTCGTTGCGACGGTCTTCGATGGCGCGGTTTTTCTCAAAAGCCTGCGGATCGGCACCGCCCGCTTCGACGGCCAGGGAGTGGTCGACGATCAACTGAGTCGGCACCACCGGGTTGACCTGCGCCGGGTCGCCGCCTTGTTGGGCGATGGCATCGCGCAGGCCGGCGAGGTCCACCAGGGCGGTCTGACCGAGGATGTCATGGCACACAACACGTGCCGGGAACCACGGAAAGTCCAGGTCGCGCTTGCGCTCGATCAGTTGGCTCAGGGAGGCGTTGAGGGTGGCGGGGTCGCAGCGACGCACCAGGTTCTCGGCAAGCACACGAGAGGTATAAGGCAGCGTGGCATAGGCGCCGGGACGAATGGCATCGACCGCCGCACGGGCATCGAAGTAATCCAGGCGACTGCCGGGGAGCGGTTTGCGAAATTCAGTGTTCATCGGTCAGGACTCGGTCACGGTGATTGCAAAAGGAAGACCTGCGCCGATCCAAAATTGAAATGCGACTTAAATGTGGAAGGGGCTTGCCCCTCCCACACTGGGTCCGGTTTCTACTTCGAGATCGTCGGTGTTCCCATTCAGCGACGTTCGATTGGCACGAACTTGCGCTGCTCGACGCCGATGTACTCGGCGCTCGGACGGATGATGCGGTTGTTGGCACGTTGTTCGAACACATGGGCGGCCCAGCCGGTCAGGCGCGAGCACACGAAGATCGGCGTGAACAGCTTGGTCGGGATGCCCATGAAGTGGTATGCCGAGGCATGGTAGAAGTCGGCGTTGGGGAACAGTTTCTTCTGCTCCCACATGGTCTTGTCGATGGCTTCGGACACCGGGAACAGCACGGTGTCGCCCACTTCATCGGCGAGTTTCTTCGCCCAGCCCTTGATCACTTCGTTACGCGGGTCGCTGTCTTTGTAGATCGCGTGGCCGAAACCCATGATCTTGTCTTTGCGCGCCAGCATGCCAAGGGTGCCTTCCACCGCTTCTTCGGCCGAGGCGAAGCGCTCGATCATTTCCATCGCCGCTTCGTTGGCGCCGCCGTGCAGTGGGCCGCGCAGGGAACCGATGGCGGCGGTGACACAGGAATACAGGTCGGACAGGGTCGAGGCGCAGACCCGCGCGGTGAAGGTCGAGGCGTTGAATTCATGCTCGGCGTAGAGGATCAACGACACGTTCATCACTTTGACGTGCAACTCGCTCGGCGTCTTGCCGTGCAGCAGGTGCAGGAAGTGCCCGCCGATGCTCGGCTCGTCGCTCACGCAGTCGATGCGCTGGCCGTCGTGGCTGAAGCGGTACCAGTAGCACATGATCGCTGGGAACGCGGCGAGCAGGCGGTCGGTGACATCGCGCTGGGCGCTGAAGTCTTTTTCCGGCTCGATATTGCCCAGGAACGAGCAACCGGTGCGCATCACATCCATCGGGTGGGCGTCGGCGGGAATGCGTTCTAGCACTTCTTTGAGCGCCTGAGGCAGGTCGCGCAATTTGCTCAGCTTGGCACTGTAGGCTGCCAATTCGGTCTTGCTCGGCAGCTCGCCGTACAGCAACAGGTAGGCGACCTCTTCGAATTGCGCGTCGGCGGCCAATTCACGCACGTCGTAGCCGCGATAGGTCAAGCCGGCACCGGCCTGGCCCACGGTGGACAGTGCAGTCTGCCCGGCCACCTGACCACGTAGGCCGGCGCCACTCAATACTTTTGCTTCAGCCATGGTTCTTCTCCAATTTTGTAGTTATCTGGGAGGCGCTGCGCTTATTTCTTGGCGGCGAACAGCGCGTCGAGCTTCTGCTCGAAGGTGTGGTAGTCGATGCGATCGTAAAGCTCCATGCGGGTTTGCATGGTGTCGATCACATTCTGTTGAGTGCCGTCGCGACGGATCGCGGTGTACACGTTTTCGGCGGCCTTGTTCATGGCACGGAAGGCCGAGAGCGGGTACAGCACCAGGGAAACATCCGCAGATTTCAACTGTTCGGTGGTGTACAGCGGGGTCGCGCCGAATTCGGTGATATTGGCCAGGATCGGCGCTTTCACCCGCGCGGCGAACAGTTTGTACATCTCAAGCTCGGTGATTGCTTCCGGGAACACCATATCAGCGCCGGCTTCGATGCACGCTGCGGCACGCTCCAGAGCGGACTCCAGGCCCTCGACGGCCAGGGCATCGGTGCGCGCCATGATCACGAAGCTGTCATCGGTGCGCGCATCCACGGCAGCCTTGATGCGGTCGACCATTTCCTGTTGGGACACGATTTCTTTGTTCGGACGATGGCCGCAGCGCTTGGCCCCGACCTGGTCCTCGATATGGATGGCGGCCGCGCCGAACTTGATCATCGACTTGACGGTGCGCGCCACGTTGAACGCCGAGGAGCCGAAACCGGTGTCCACGTCCACCAGCAGCGGCAGGTCGCACACGTCGGTGATGCGGCGCACGTCGGTCAGCACGTCATCCAGGCCGGTGATGCCCAGGTCCGGCACGCCCAGGGAGCCGGCGGCCACCCCGCCGCCCGAGAGGTAGATGGCCTTGAAGCCGGCGCGCTTGGCCAGCAGCGCATGGTTGGCGTTGATCGTGCCGACCACCTGCAAGGGGTGCTCACTGGCCACCGCATCACGGAAACGCTGGCCTGGGGTGCTGTTATTGTTGGAACTCATGACTCACCTCGCTGAGTGGCTGTCTGGGTGGCGCCGTCGGGGAAATGACGGGCGATATTGCGCTTGGAGGCGCCGATATGCCGGCGCATCAATAATTCGGCCAGTTCGCCGTCGCGGTCGGCAATCGCGTCCAGAATGCGATGGTGCTCGGCAAATGCCTGGCGTGGACGGTTGGGCGTGGCGGAAAACTGGATGCGGTACATGCGCACCAATTGGTACAGCTCGCCGCAAAGCATCTGGGTCAGGGTGCGGTTACCCGCGCCTTGAATGATGCGGTAATGGAAATCGAAGTCGCCTTCCTGCTGGTAATAGCCGACACCGGCCTGGAACGCCGCATCCCGCTCATGGGTATGCAGCACCTGGCGCAACTCTTCGATCTCGGCGTCGGTCATGCGCTCGGCCGCCAGGCGACAGGCCATGCCTTCCAGGGATTCGCGGATTTCGTACAGCTCGATCAGCTCGGCATGGCTGAGCGAAACCACCCGCGCGCCCACATGGGGCACCCGCACCAGCAGGCGCTGGCCTTCCAGGCGATGGATCGCTTCACGCAGCGGGCCGCGGCTGATGCCGTAGGTGCGCGCCAGTTCCGGCTCGGAGATCTTACTGCCGGGGGCGATCTCACCTTTGACGATGGCGGCCTGGATACGCCGAAAGACGTTCTCCGACATTGTTTGGGAGTCGTCCGACGCCACCGTCGGAAGCTCTGCTTGAACCCGCATATTGTCGACACCTTTAAAACCAATGCGGCAAAAACTAGCCAATAGACCGCAGCTAGTCAAAGAATAAATGCACATTGTCGACAATCGTCTAATAACCTCCCTGCGATTGCGCACAACATGGCCGGCTGCCAGCGCTGGCGTCAGAAAAGCATCATGCTAGAATGCCCGCCGCCTTTGCCTGACGTCTTTTGATGAAAGGGCGTACCAGAGATTGCGCAGTCATGCCAGTCGCCATGAATGAACATCGCACTGCACTGCCTCAGGATCTATGACACTCAAGCCCCTCCCCCTATTGTTTTGCCTGCTGGCCATCCCAAGCCTTGGCGCTGCCGCCGAGAAGACTGTGTATGGCCTCAACGAATACGCCCAACTGGCCGGCATCGACCTGGAAGTCGCCGCCAAACTGGACACCGGCGCCAAGACCGCCTCCCTCAGCGCCCGCGATATCAAACGCTTCAAGCGCAACGGTGAGTCTTGGGTGCGCTTCTACCTGGCGATCGACACTGCCCACTCCCACCCCATCGAACGCCCCCTGGCCCGGGTCAGCAAAATCAAGCGCCGCGCCGGTGACTACGACCCCGATGAGGACAAGAACTACACCGCCCGCCCGGTGATTGCCCTGGATATCTGCATGGGCACCGCTTTACGCAGCATCGAAGTGAACTTGACTGACCGCAGCGCTTTCCAATATCCGCTGCTGATTGGCTCCGAAGCGCTCAAACGCTTTGATGCGCTGGTCGATCCGAGTCTTAAATATGCAGCAGGCAAACCCGCCTGCGCCGCCGACGCTCATACCGCCGAGTAAACCGAATGCGCTCTCTGACCCTGCACCTGAAAATCCTCATCACCCTTTTGGTGGTGCTGGGCATTTCGGTCACCGCCTACCAAATCTTCGTGCTGGGCATCCCCGTGACCGAAGACGCCACGGACGACCTGTGGAACATCGACGCCAAGGTCGAGTTCGTGGCCAGCCCCAAGGACCCGGTCAAGATCCAGATGTTCGTGCCGCCCCTGAGCCGCGACTTCGTCAGCCTCAACGAGAGTTTCATCTCCAATAACTACGGGGTCAGCGTCAACCGCATCGACGGCAACCGCAAGGTCACCTGGTCGGCGCGCCGGGCCAAGGGCAACCAGACCCTCTACTACCGTTTGGTGCTGACCAAGCGTTACAGCGGCGAAAAAACCAAGATCAAAGGCCCGACCTTCCGTGACAGCATCGCCGTGGAAGGCCCGGAGAAAATTGCCGCCGAAGCCCTGCTCGCGCCGATCCGCCAGCACTCGGCCGACGTCGAGACCTTTATCACCGAAGCCATCAAGCGCACCAACAACCTCAACGACGACAACGTGAAGCTGCTGCTGGCTGGCGACCCGTCCACGCCGCACAAGGCCAAGATCGTCGAACTGCTGCTGTCCATCGCCCATGTGCCGGTGGAAAAGGTCCACACCATCCGCCTGGTCGCCGACCAGCCGCAAACCCCGGAACTGTGGCTGCGCAGCTTCAACGGCAACGACTGGCTGTACTTCAACCCGGAAACCGGCGAACAGGGCCTGCCCGCCGACCGCCTGCTGTGGTGGACCGGCGATGAAAACCTGATCACCGTCGATGGCGGCAAGAAAGCCATGGTCACCTTCAGCCTCAACAACAGCGAAATGAACGCCATTCGCCTGGCCAAGCTGACCGACGAGAACACCGACGCCAATTTCCTCGAATACTCGCTGTACGGCCTGCCGCTGCAGACCCAGCAGACCTTTATGATCATGGTGATGATCCCGATCGGCGTGCTGGTGATCCTGATCCTGCGCAACCTGATCGGCCTGCAGACCCTGGGCACCTTCACCCCGGTGCTGATCGCCCTGGCGTTCCGCGAAACACAGCTGGGTTTCGGGATTGTGCTGTTCACCATCATCACGGCGCTGGGGCTGTCCCTGCGTTCGTACCTGGAACACTTGAAACTGCAGATGTTGCCGCGCTTGTCGGTGGTGCTGACGTTCGTGGTGGTACTGATCGCCGCAATCAGTCTGTTCAGCCACAAGCTGGGCCTGGAGCGCGGCTTGTCGGTGGCGCTGTTCCCGATGGTGATCCTGACCATGACCATCGAACGCCTGTCGATCACCTGGGAAGAACGCGGCGCCAGCCATGCAATGAAAGTGGCGATCGGTACGCTGTTCGCCGCATCCCTTGCGCACATCATCATGAGCGTGCCGGAGCTGATCTACTTCGTATTTACCTTCCCGGCGATCCTGCTGATCTTGGTGGGCTTCATGCTGGCCATGGGTCGTTATCGCGGCTACCGCCTGACCGAACTGGTGCGGTTCAAGGCCTTCCTCAAGGCTGACTCGTAATGTTCGGTTTCTGGAAGACCTGGAAGGCCCTGGAGGCGCGGGGGATCATGGGCATCAACCGGCGTAATGCCGACTACGTGCTCAAGTACAACAAGCGCAGCCTGTACCCCATTGTGGATGACAAGATCATCACCAAGGAACGGGCGCTGGCGGCTGGCATTCATGTGCCGGAAATGTACGGGGTGATCTCCACCGAGAAGGAAATCGACAAGCTCGACGAGATCATCGGCGGGCGCAGCGATTTTGTGATCAAGCCGGCCCAGGGCGCCGGCGGTGACGGCATCCTGGTGGTGGCCGACCGCTTTGAAGGGCGCTACCGCACGGTATCCGGCAAGATCATCAGCCACGAAGAAATCGAACATCAGATTTCCAGCATTCTTACCGGCCTGTACTCCCTGGGCGGCCACCGCGACCGCGCGCTGATCGAATACCGCGTGGTGCCCGACCAGATCTTCAAGAGCATCAGCTACGAAGGCGTGCCGGATATCCGCATCATCGTGCTGATGGGTTACCCGGTAATGGCCATGCTACGGCTGCCGACCCGGCAGTCCGGCGGCAAGGCCAACCTGCACCAGGGCGCAATCGGCGTGGGCGTCGACCTCGCCACCGGCCTGACCCTGCGCGGCACCTGGCTGAACAACATCATCACCAAACACCCGGACACCACCAACGCGGTGGATGGCGTGCAACTGCCCAACTGGGACGGCTTCATGAAGCTCGCAGCGGGCTGCTACGAACTGTGTGGGCTGGGCTATATCGGTGTCGACATGGTGCTCGACCAGGAGAAAGGCCCGCTGATCCTGGAGCTGAACGCGCGGCCGGGGCTGAACATCCAGATCGCCAACGACTGCGGCCTGACCTTGCGCACCCATGCGGTAGAAGCGCGCCTGGAAGAACTCAAGGCTGCCGGCGTGACAGAAACCGTGGAAGAGCGGGTGAAGTTCGTGCAGGCAATGTTCGGGCATATTCCCCCGGTGGAAGGCTGATCCGAACGCTCCATCTGTCTATCCCCGACATCCCCCCTAGGAGCAAATCCTACGGGGGACTACAATCCCCTCCCCCGCGCCCTGGCTGATCCACCCCGCATGTCGACCTGCACCGTTTACCCGCTGCCCTACCGGGCCAACCCCGCCGAGTATTTCGCGGCGATTCGCCACGCGCCCGGCGCGGTACTGCTCGACAGCGGCCGCCCGGCTGCGGACCGCGGCCGCTATGACCTGCTCAGCGCTTGGCCACAAGCCACGTTGACGGTTTCGCCTGATGAAAGCGGCAGCGATTTCCTGCAACGCTTGCGGGAAAACCTCGCGCTGTTGGGTAAGGCAGAGCTTCCGGCCGGATATGAGCTGCCGTTCGCCGGCGGTTTGATCGGTTACCTGAGTTACGACTTTGGCCGGCATTTGGAGCAAATGCCGCACCTGGCGGTGGACGATCTGCATCTGCCGGACGCGCGTTTCGGCCTGTACGCCTGGGCCCTGGTCAGTGATCACCAGGCGCAGACCAGCCAACTGGTGTTCCACCCCGTGCTGGCCGACAGCGAGCGACAGCGCCTGATCGCGCTGTTCAACTCATTACCCAAGGCTGCTGCGGCCACCTTTGCCTTGCAGGGGCCGATGACACCGGACATCAGCGCCGAGGCCTATCGCCAGGCCATCGTGCGTATCCATGACTATATCCAGGCCGGTGACTGCTACCAGGTCAACTTCGCCCAGCGCTTTCGCGCGCCGTGCAGCGGCGATCCCTGGGCCGCTTACTGCGCGCTGCGCGAAGCCTGCCCGACGCCGTTTTCCGGGTTCCAGAGCCTGCCCGACCACGGCGCGGTGCTGAGCCTGTCGCCGGAGCGTTTCGTACACATCAGTGCGCGCCGGGTCGAAACCCGCCCGATCAAAGGCACCCGCCCGCGCGGCCTGACACCCGAAGAAGATGCCGCCCACGCCGCCGAACTGCTGAGCAGCCCCAAGGACCGCGCGGAAAACCTGATGATCGTCGACCTGCTGCGCAACGACCTGGGCCGCACCTGCCGCACCGGCTCGGTCAGCGTGCCGGAATTGTTCAGCCTGGAAAGCTACCCCAATGTGCATCACTTGGTCAGCAGCGTCATCGGCACCCTCGCCGACGACAAGGACGCCCTGGACCTGATCGCCGGCAGCTTCCCTGGCGGCTCCATCACCGGCGCACCGAAAATCCGCGCGATGCAAATCATCGACGAACTGGAACCGACCCGGCGCGGCCTGTACTGCGGCTCGCTGATGTACCTGGACGTACGCGGCGAGATGGACAGCTCGATTGCCATCCGCAGCCTGTTGGTCAAGGACGGGCAAGTGTGCTGCTGGGGTGGCGGCGGGATCGTCGCGGACTCGCAGTGGGAAGCGGAGTATCAGGAATCGTTGACCAAGGTGCGGGTGTTGTTGCGGACGTTGGAAGGGTTGTAGGTGCTGGAAAGTTCATCGGGGCAAGCCCCCTCTCTCCTGGACCTGCTGCATTCAGGTGGGAGGGGGCTTGCCCCCGATTGGGCCTTCAGCCGCGCTGCAAAGCTTTAAAGACTCAACGACCGATTCGACGCCTTGATAAATTCCTGCTTCAACGCCTCGAACGTATGCACCGCCGGAAACTGCGGGAATTCGCGGATCACATTGTCCGGCGCATGGAACAAGATCCCCTGGTCAGCTTCGCCCAGCATGCTGGTGTCGTTGTAGGAATCGCCGGCGGCGATCACGCGGTAGTACAGGCTCTTGAAGGCCAGGACCGACTGACGCTTGGGGTCTTTCTGGCGCAGTTGGTAACTCACCACGCGGTCTGTCTCGTCGGTGATGAGGCGGTGGCACAGCAACGTCGGGAAGCCCAGCTGGCGCATCAGCGGTTGGGAAAATTCGTAGAAGGTGTCGGACAGAATCACCACCTGGAAGCGCTCGCGCAGCCAGTTGACGAACTCGACGGCACCGTCCAGCGGCTTGAGGGTGGCGATCACGGCCTGGATGTCGGCAAGCTTCAGGCCGTGTTCGTCAAGGATGCGCAGGCGCTGTTTCATCAGCACGTCGTAGTCGGGAATGTCCCGGGTGGTGGCCCGCAAGGCTTCGATACCGGTTTTTTCGGCGAAGGCGATCCAGATTTCCGGCACCAGCACCCCTTCCAGGTCAAGACAGGCAATTTCCACAAGACACTCCATTTGGATGTTATTGGTTGAGCGAACAAAAGGCCTGCCGAACTCTAGCGATTCAAGGCTGAAGCCGCAACGCAGGGCGGATTTTGATACCATCGCCCACCTATAGAGCGCTCAGCGCCACTGACCTGCAGGAACCGTGCTGATGAACCAAGCCTTCGATGTCGCTGAACTCGCCGCGACCTATGCCAACAAATCCGCCCAGGATATCCTCAAGCTGGCATTCAGCCAGTTCGGCGACGACCTGTGGATCTCTTTCAGCGGCGCCGAGGATGTGGTGCTGGTGGACATGGCCTGGAAGCTGAACAAGAACGTCAAAGTGTTCAGCCTCGATACCGGCCGCCTGCACCCGGAGACCTACCGGTTTATCGAGCAGGTGCGTGAGTTCTACAAGATCGACATCGAACTGATCTCGCCGGACCAGAGCAAGCTGGAACCCTTCGTCAAGGAAAAGGGCCTGTTCAGTTTTTATAAGGACGGCCACGGCGAATGCTGCGGCATCCGCAAGATCGAACCACTGCGGCGCAAACTCGCCGGTGTCAGCGCCTGGGCCACCGGCCAGCGCCGCGACCAGAGCCCCGGCACACGCAGCCAGGTGGCGGTGCTGGAGATCGACACAGCGTTTTCCACCCCGGAACGCACCTTGTACAAGTTCAACCCGCTGGCGCAGATGAGCAGCGAAGAAATCTGGGGTTATATCCGCATGCTGGAGCTGCCCTACAACAGCTTGCACGAGCGCGGTTTTATCAGCATCGGCTGCGAGCCGTGCACCCGCCCGGTGCTACCGAACCAGCACGAACGCGAAGGGCGTTGGTGGTGGGAAGAAGCCACGCAAAAAGAATGCGGGCTGCACGCCGGGAATATCATCAGCAAGGCCTAAGGGCTGACGCAGTTAAATAGGTGGGAGGGGGCTTGCCCCCGATAACGGTGGATCAGCCAGCTCAGTGGTGACTGACACTGGGCTATCGGGGGCAAGCCCCCTCCCACATTTGTTTTGAGTTTTACTTCTAAATGTACACACAACTGTAACCATAGGTGCCATTTATGTGTGCAATCCTCATAAATTCGCACCATAACGTAACACCTGTTCCGCATCATCCTCCGTACTGGCGAATAGCCCCTCTTCAACAGAAAAATAAATAGCTGTTCAAACGGTCAATTTATATTGCTTTGAATTCAGCCAGTTATTTACCCCACCTCTAAAAACGAAATTACCTATAGTTTTGATATGCCCAAAACTGGCACGCATGTGGCTTAAGCCGAAAAGTGCTTTGTATACAATAAATACAAAACCTACATACACTTTGCCATCCGCGGCGTTGCTGCAGATGCCTTGGAGCCTGCCGGAATGCGTACAAGCCTCTCGAATAACATCGCACTGGATCTGCCCTCCTCCGCCCTGAACAACCCGGCCTCAGATCCTGGCCCGCTGGTACTGAGCCCACGCCTGCACAACAAGGACCTGGCGCCGACCAAGGCGCAAGGCCGCCGCTGGGGGCGCTACAGCATCTTTGCGCTGTGGACCAATGACGTGCATAACATCGCCAACTATTCATTCGCGATCGGCCTATACGCCTTGGGCCTGGGCGGTTGGCAGATTCTGCTGTCCCTGGGCATCGGCGCGGCGCTGGTGTACTTCTTCATGAACCTGTCGGGGTATATGGGGCAAAAAACCGGCGTGCCGTTTCCGGTGATCAGCCGCATCAGCTTCGGCATCCACGGGGCGCAGATTCCAGCGCTGATCCGTGCGGTGATCGCGATTGCCTGGTTCGGTATCCAGACCTACCTGGCCTCGGTGGTTTTCCGCGTACTGCTTACGGCGATTCACCCAGGCTTTGCCGACTACGACCACAACTCGATCCTCGGCCTGTCGACCCTGGGCTGGGTGTGTTTCGTGGCGATCTGGTTCGTGCAACTGGTGATCCTGGCCTACGGCATGGAAATGGTGCGGCGCTATGAAGGGTTCGCAGGCCCCGTGATTTTGCTGACCATGGCCGCGCTGGCCGGTTGGATGTACTTCCAAGTGGACGGCCATATTGCCTGGTCGGTGCGCGAGCCGCTGAGCGGCGGTGAGATGTGGCGCAATATCTTTGCCGGCGGCGCGCTGTGGCTGGCGATCTACGGCACGCTGATCCTCAACTTCTGCGACTTCGCCCGTTCTTCGCCGTGCCGCAAAACCATCGTGGTCGGCAACTTCTGGGGCCTGCCGGTAAATATCCTGGTGTTCGCCGCCATCACCGTGCTGCTGTGCGGCGGGCAGTTTCAACTCAATGGCCGCGTGATCGAGAGCCCCACCGAGATCATCGCAGCGATCCCCAATACCGTGTTCCTGGTGCTCGGTTGCCTGGCGTTCCTGATCGTGACCGTGGCGGTGAATATCATGGCCAACTTTGTGGCGCCGGCCTTCGTACTGAGCAACCTGGCGCCCAAGTACCTGAACTTCCGCCGCGCCGGGCTGATCAGCGCCACGGTGGCGGTGCTGATCCTGCCGTGGAACCTCTACAACAGCCCGCTGGTAATTGTGTACTTCCTTTCGGGCCTGGGCGCACTGCTGGGGCCATTGTACGGCGTGATCATGGTCGATTACTGGCTGATCCGAAAAAGCCAGGTGAACGTACCGCAGCTCTACAGCGAAGACCCGCAAGGCGCTTATTACTACAGCCGCGGGGTCAATTTGCGTGCGGTGGCGGCGTTTATTCCGGCGGCGGTGATCGCCATTCTGCTGGCCCTGCTGCCGGGCTTCGCCAGCGTCTCGCCCTTTTCCTGGTTGTTTGGCGCCGGTATTGCAGGGCTGCTGTACCGGCTGATCGCCAAGCGCCAGCCTTTCTATGCCGATGTCAGCGGCGAAAGCATTGCAGTCGATAACGTCAGTCATTAATCAAGGACACCCCATGCGCATCCTCGTGGTCAACGTCAACACCACCGCTTCCATCACCGACACCATTGCCGAGCAGGCGCGGGCCGTGGCCGCACCGGGCACTGAGATTGTCGGGCTCACCCCGTATTTCGGCGCCGAATCGGTGGAAGGCAATTTCGAAAGCTACCTGGCCGCCATCGCCGTGATGGACCGCGTGATGGCCTATGACCAGCCGTTCGATGCGGTCATCCAGGCCGGCTACGGCGAACATGGGCGCGAGGGCCTGCAGGAGTTGCTCGACGTGCCGGTGGTGGACATCACCGAAGCGGCCGCCAGCACCGCGATGTTCCTTGGCCATGCCTACTCGGTGGTCACCACTCTGGATCGCACCGTGCCGTTGATCGAAGACCGCCTGAAGCTCGCCGGCCTCTCTGCCCGCTGCGCCTCGGTACGCGCCAGTGGCATGGCCGTGCTGGAACTGGAAGAAGACCCGCTGGCCGCCATGGAGGCCATCGTGCGCCAGGCCGAACTGGCCATCCACGAGGACAAGGCCGAAGTGATCTGCCTCGGTTGCGGCGGCATGGCCGGGCTGGATGAGCAGATTCGCCAGCGTACCGGCGTGCCGGTGGTGGACGGCGTAACGGCGGCCGTGACCATTGCCGAATCGCTGGTACGTCTGGGGTTGTCGACCTCGAAGATCAGGACCTATGCCACACCAAGGCCGAAGAAAGTGATCGGTTGGCCGGGGATGTCCGGGCGCTAGGCCCGCGCTTCGATTAAACCGCGCTAAAGCGCTGCCCCAGGCGCTGCTCGGCAAACTGCTCGATGATGAAATCCACAAATGCCCGGGTCTTGCCGGGCAGCAGCTTGTGCTCGGCGTAGTAGATGGAAATATTGCCGTCGTCCACATACCACTCAGGCAGCACCCGTACCACCGCGCCGCTGTCCAGAAACGGCACGGCCATGGGCATGCTCACCAGCGCAATACCCAGGCCCTGGGCGCTGGCGCAGCAGGCGGCTTCGGAGTCGCTCAAGGTCATGCGCGGTTTGAGCGTCAGGGGGCGTTGCTCACGGTCGGGACCGGTCAATTGCCAGGTGCGCACGCGGCCGGTTTGCGGCGAGCGGATCAGGATACCCAGGCAGCGCCCCAGGTCTTCCGGCCCCTGCACCGGCGGGCGTTTGGCCAGGTAATCCGGCGACGCCACCAACACCCGATGAGCCGGCGCTAGTTTGCGCGCCACCACGCCCTGGGGCAGTTCGAAGCCACCACCGATGGCCGCATCGAAGCCTTGGCCGATCAGGTCCACCTGGCGATTATCGAAGTGCCAGTCCGGGCTGATATCCGGGTAGCGTTCAGTGAATCGCCCCAGCAGCGGCATCACATAACGATTACCGAACACCGTGCCCATGCTCACCTTGAGTGTGCCCACCGGCCGCCCCTCGGCGCTGGCCAGGTTGGCCACGGCGTTCTGGATGGTGATAAGGCTTGCGCTGACTTCATCGAGGAACAGCTTGCCGGCTTCGGTGAGAGTCAGGCGCCGCGTGCTGCGCTGAAACAGGCGCACGCCGAGGCGCGCTTCAAGCTTGGCCACGCTTTTGCCCACCGCCGCCGGGGTCAGGCTCAAGTGCCGCGCAGCCTCGGCAAAGCTGCCGCCTTCGGCGCTGCGCACAAAGCATTCGATACTGCCAAAGCTTTCCATACCGCCTCACCCTAAACTTTTGG
The DNA here is from genome assembly GCF_013285305.1 of Pseudomonas rhodesiae. NCBI lineage: Bacteria > Pseudomonadati > Pseudomonadota > Gammaproteobacteria > Pseudomonadales > Pseudomonadaceae > Pseudomonas > Pseudomonas rhodesiae. The sequence continues at coordinate 4,499,201 of NZ_CP054205.1, forward strand.
TTTACACAGACTATAGCAATCACGGTCTACCGGCCTGGGTGAGGCAGGTCGATACTCGGCTGCAACAACAGGGCATACCGCCTTGAACAGACAGGAGATCGACATGACTGCACACAACCTGACCGGCAAAGTCGCCTTGATTCAAGGCGGTTCCCGCGGCATCGGCGCCGCCATCGTCCAGCGTCTGGCCGCCCAAGGGGCCGCCGTCGCCTTTACATACGTCAGCTCGGCGACCAAGGCTGAGGCGTTGCAAAACAGCGTGATCAGCGCAGGCGGCCAAGCCTTGGCCATCCACGCCGACAGCGCCGACGCCACTGCGATCCGCAACGCCGTCAGCGCCACCGTCGAGGCGTTCGGTCGCCTGGATATCCTGGTGAACAACGCCGGCGTGCTGGCCATTGCGCCGCTGGAAGACTTCAAGCTGGAGGACTTCGACCAGACCCTGGCGATCAACGTGCGCAGCGTATTTATTGCCACTCAGGAAGCCGCCAAGCACATGGGCGAAGGCGGCCGTGTGATCAATATCGGCAGCACCAACGCCGAGCGCATGCCCTTCGGCGGCGGCGGACCGTATGCCATGAGCAAGGCCGCGCTGGTGGGGTTGACCAAAGGTTTGGCACGGGACCTGGGCCCACGCGGTATCACCATCAACAACGTGCAACCCGGCCCGGTGGACACCGACATGAACCCAGCCGACAGCGATTTTGCCGAGAGCTTGATCGGCTTGATGGCCATTGGGCGGTACGGGCATGTGGAGGAGATTGCCAGTTTTGTGGCGTATCTGGCGGGGCCAGAGGCCGGGTATATCACCGGTGCCAGCCTGACTATCGACGGTGGTTTCAGCGCCTGAGCCAATAGGGAAGGGGCAAACCCCCTCCCACATTTTGGCCGAGTGTGGTCAGGACATCGGCGGTAAGCCATACGCCGCCAGATCAAAGTCCGCGAGTTTGCGGATGATCTGGTCGGCGTGGTGGTACTTGCTGTCGGCCATGGCTTCATCGGGCACAGCGATGGCGGTCATTTGCGCAGCCTTTGCCGCGGTCACGCCGAACGGCGAATCTTCGAACACCAGGCAATCCTTGGGTTCGACACCCAGACGGCGTGCGGCGGTGAGGAAGATGTCCGGCGCGGGCTTAGCGGCACCGACTTCCGGGTCATCGGCGGTGACGATGGTGTCGAACAACGCAAACCACTCGCGGTGCAAGGTGGTCTTGTGGCCGAACGAATTGCGCGAAGAACTGGTGCCCACAGCAATCGGGATGTTGTGCGCCTTCAAATGCCGAACCAGCGCTTCGGCGCCGGGCATGCCCAATGCCTTGGGAAAACGCTCGCTCATCAACGGTTCGCGGATGCGCAGAAATTCGGCCGGGGTGATCGGCAATTCCAGCGCCTTGACCACATACTCGGCCAGGTCCTGGGCACCCCGCCCGATAATGTGCTGCTTGATCCCCCAGTCATAGGAACGGCCATAGCGCTCGGCAATGATCTGCGTGACTTCGGTGTAGATGCCTTCGGTGTCCAGCAACAATCCGTCCATATCGAAAATCACAGCCTTGATCGGGACAGCAGTACGCGGTGCATTCATCACAACGGATCCTTGGGAGAACGACTAAAAGGGTTCAGCACAATAACGGTGACACCGACACGCGGGCAACTTTTAGGGCGCGGTTGATCCTGCGTCGCGGACAGGATCGCGACAGCTTGGCTGGTGAAGAATCAGTATCCCTCACGCCGTTCACAGACGCCGCCATGTCCGAAGCCTTCGAAGTCCCCAGCCCCCACGAAAAACATATCGAACACACCACCGAACATGCCCACGCCCGAGGGGATAGTTTCGCCAGCCGCATCGCCGTGATGACCGCGTTGATGGCCACCCTCGGCGCCATGCTCAGCTACCAGGCCGGTTCCACCGAGAGTGAAGCGGCGATGGACAAGAACAACGCCGCGATCATCAAGACCGAAGCCGCCAACCAGTGGAATTACTACCAGGCCAAGTCCAGCCGACAAAACCTGGCGGAGCTGGCCACCCATATCCCCGGCGTGGATGCTGCGCATTATCGGGAAGAGATCGAACGCTACAAAAGCCAGAAGGAGGCCGTGCGCCAACAGGCAGAAAAACTTGAAGCCACCTCACGGGAGTGGGATGAAAAATCCGAACAGGCGCTGCATCGGCACCACCGCTGGGCCCAGGCGATGACTGCGATTCAGATCGCGATTTCGTTGGCGGCAATTACCTTGTTGACGAGGAAGGAGTGGTTGAAGCGGCTTTCGTATACGGCCGCAGGCGTGGCCATGGTGCTGGGCGGGCTGGCGTGGCTGCATGTTTAGCCGCGAGGCGTGAACGAGCCTAATCGTTCAGATTCGTTTCAATTCGTCTATGCAGCGATTACAGTACGCGCCCCCAGGAATTGAATCTTGGGCTTTAGACCATGGAGTTACACAGTGAAGTACGTCAGCAAAGTAGTTGCAGCCGCAGTACTCGGTTTCGCCCTGGCCGGCTGCACCGGCACCGCCATCAAATCCCCACAGTACGACAGCAACCAATACACCGTGCTGGGTCACAGTGAAGCCAGCGCCACCGGCATCATGCTGTTCGGCGTGATCCCGATCGGTCAGAACAGCCGTTTCGTCCGCGCACAAGAAGCGGCCATCAAGGCAAAAGGCGGCGACGCTCTGATCAACACCCAAGTGCAGGAAAAGTGGTTCTGGGCCTGGGTGCTCAGCGGTTACACCACCAAGATCTCCGGTGATGTGGTCAAGCTGAAAACCGCACAGTAAATCCCTCGGGCGTTCCCCTGCGCCCGCGACGTATCATGGGCTGACCCTCCGAGGATGGCCCATGAACCTCAGCATCGTTTATGCCCTCTGCGCCGCCGCCCTGTTCGGCGCCAGCACCCCGCTCGCAAAGCACTTCGGCCTGGGCCTCTCGCCCATTCTGCTGGCCGGCCTGCTATACCTCGGCAGTGGCCTCGGCCTCGGCATGGTGCGCCTGATCCGCGATCGCGGATGGCAAAACAGCGGGCTGACACCCCATGAATGGCCCTGGTTGCTCGGCGCCATTCTCTTCGGCGGCATCCTCGGCCCCGTCGCCCTTATGTACGGCCTGACCCGCACCGCCGCCGCAACGGCCTCGTTGATGCTCAACCTGGAATCGGTGCTCACCGCCGTGATCGCCTGGCTGGTGTTCCGAGAAAACGCCGACCGCCGTATCGTCCTGGGGATGATCGCGATCGTGCTGGGCGGCGTGGTGTTGTCATGGTCGGACGGCGCCGGCGCCAGTCACGACTGGACCGGGCCGCTGGCAGTTGCGCTGGCCTGCCTGTGCTGGGGCATCGATAACAACCTGACGCGCAAGGTTTCCGCTTCGGACGCAGTATTTATCGCCGGCATCAAAGGTTTGATCGCCGGGCTGGTGAATACCGGCCTGGCCGTTTACCTCGGCGCGCAATGGCCGGCCACCGTTCAACTGACGCCAATCCTGCTGGTGGGTTTCCTCGGCTACGGCATCAGCCTCGTCCTGTTTGTACTGGCCCTGCGCGGCCTGGGCAGCGCTCGCACCGGGGCGTATTTCTCCACCGCCCCTTTCCTCGGCGCCGCCCTGGCGGTACTGGCGATGGGCGAGTCGGTGTCGATCGCGTTCTGGGTGGCCTCGGCGTTAATGGCGGTAGGCGTGTGGCTGCACCTGACCGAACGCCATGCCCATGAACATCAGCACGAAGCCACGGAACACGGGCACTGGCATGTGCATGACGAACATCATCAGCATGAACATGCGTTTGATTGGGACCCCAATGAGCCACACAGCCATGTGCATGTGCACAGCCCGATCAAGCATAGCCACGCGCATTTTCCGGATGTGCATCATCGCCACAGGCATTGAGGGCCCAACAGCGTGCCGGCTGGTCGCCGTTCAGTCCGACGAGTGCTCAACCACCACGCAATTGCGTCCACTTTGCTTGGCCTGGTACAACAATTGATCGGCTCTTTCGAGCACGGCTGATATCGACTCGCCATTAGGGCACCAAACGGCCACGCCGAGTGAGACAGTGATATGCCCCACGGTCTCGATGCTGGCAGCCTCGATCGAGGCACGCAGGCGTTCAGCGACGTCGGCCGCTGTGTGCAGCGAACTGCCCGGCAATAACAAGACGAACTCCTCGCCCCCCACCCTGCAAGGCAAGTCGTTGGCACGAGAATTCTGCTGCATGAGTTCCGCAATGGCGCGCAGCGTTTGATCCCCCACGCCGTGGCCGAACGTATCGTTGACGCGCTTGAAATGATCGATGTCGACGGAAACCACGGCAAACGCTTTGCCTGTCTCCTGCCACAACGCCAGCACGTCCTGCATGGCCCGGCGGTTGGCCAGCCCCGTCAGTGCATCCGTATGGGCCTGATGATTGAGCTTGCCGATCTTCTCCTGCAACAGGGTCGCGCCCAGCAACAGCGCTCTGCGAATCTGCCAACTTTCGAAATAACGCGCCGGCACTGCACTGATGCGCGCGTAGCTGTCAGGCATGTCCAGCCGTTTGGCACAGTCGGCCAGCCGCGATAATGGGGCCGAGATCCTTGCGCCCAACCACCAGATCAGAACGATCCCGAACAGCGCCAACGGTGCTATACCTTGAGCGACTTTGGTCATCGTCCGGCGCAGAACTGCTTGGATATTCTCCAAGGGCTGCTGCGAGATTACCCCCCAACCGCTGCTGGGCACCCGAGCGAAACCGGCGAGCATTTCCACATCGTGCTCATCCTTAGCTTGTAAGGTGCCTGAGGCCTCGCAGAGCGATGCGCTGGCGATCAAATCCGTGCCCCTGACACTGCCTATCTGCGCAGGATCGCTGTGATAGAGCACCTGGCGCGCAGCGTCGACCAAGTAGAAATGCGCGCCATCCTTGCGCACATTCGTGTCCATGAGGGATTGAAGAGTATTGCTCTGCTCCAACCGGATAGTGCCGCCGATCAAGCCCAGATACTCTCCGCCCGTGTCGAATATGGGTTGAGAGATAAACACCACCAAATTGCCGGAGATCGACCTGAAGGCGTTGCTGATTTTCGGCGTGCGCAGCGTCAAAGGTTCTTTGTGCTGCAACGTGCGGCCATTGAGTTGAAGGTTTTCAGGCGCGGAAGCAATGATGGTACCGTCCGCGCTGGCGACCAGTACGGAGTTGAAGCTGGCGTCCTGCTCAAATAAGCGCTTGGCCTCACGGGTCAAAGCACTTTTGTCGCCAAACGCTTTGCCAATACCCGCTGCACCATATTTCAATTTATCGAGATCGGCGTCCAATACCTGCTCGACGCTGCGGGCGATACGGGCGGCATAGTTTTTATTGACGTCCAGCGCCCCTTCAATCAGTTCCTGCTTCTGAATCTTGAACATGACCCAGAAACTGTTGACCAGGGTCGCAACAGCAGAAAGCAGTACAAAAATAAGAATCAAACTACGAAGGTTGAGCGTGGGCTTCGGTCGAGTGGTCATCTACACAATCCGGGCAAGGCAGAGGTTGTATAACGAACAAGATTAGGTATGAGTCGCCCCACACAGGTAGCCAGACCGATTCGAAGTGAATACCGGCAAGAATACGGGCATCTCAAGCCGAGCTTGGACCCATCAGGCACTTGAGGCATCAAGGGCTTGCGGGATTTGAATGACTGCATGCGAGGGCACGGCGCAGCCTGCCAAGCCCTGTATTTAAGAACGCCAGAAACCACAAACCCCCGGCTCTTGTTAAGAAACCGGGGGTTTGTGTTTGTAGAATGTGGCGGTGAAGGAGAGATTCGAACTCTCGATACAATTTCTTGTATACACACTTTCCAGGCGTGCTCCTTAAGCCACTCGGACACTTCACCGTATCTCGTCAAACCAGTTCAGTCTGTCGAGGCGCGCTAATGTAGTCGAAAGCCTTTCTGATGGCAAAGGTTTTTTTCAGAATATTCATGCGGTTAGCCGGTTATGCCTGAGCATGTCCGGCGAGGGGTGGTGATTGTGCCATTCTCAGGCACCGCTGGCGCCTGTCTCAAGGCTTTGTCGCGACACGCCGCAGGCCGTCTAGGCTTGGGCATGGGGGAAAAGGCTGACTGGGTAGTCAGTCATAGCGCTTTACCGAGCCGGGCGTGGTGGGTAACGTCTGCTGCATTCTTCTATAACAAGCCCTACAAGGAACCGCGTCATGAGTGAGTTGATTGCCTACCACCTCGAAGACGGTATCGCCACCCTGACCTTGAGCAACGGCAAGGTCAACGCCATTTCCCCGGCGGTGGTCAGTGCGTTTAACGAAGCGCTGGACCAGGCCGAGAAGGATCGGGCGGTAGTAGTGATTACCGGCACGCCGGGGATTCTGTCCGGGGGTTACGATTTGAAGGTGATGACCGCCGGCCCCAAAGAAGCAATCGGTCTGGTGACATCGGGCTCGACATTGGCGCGGCGGCTGTTGTCGCACCCGTTCCCCGTGATTGTGGCGTGCCCTGGGCATGCGGTGGCTAAGGGCGCCTTTCTGTTGTTGTCGGCGGATTATCGGATCGGGGTAGAAGGCCCGTTCAGCATCGGCCTGAACGAAGTGATGATCGGCATGACCATGCACCACGCCGGAATCGAGCTGGCACGGGATCGTCTGCGCAAGTCGGCGTTCCATCGCTCGGTGATCAATGCCGAGATGTTCGACCCTCAGGGTGCATTGCAGGCCGGCTTCCTCGATAAAGTGGTCGCCCCGGAAGAACTGCACGCAGCAGCGCTGGAGGCGGCGCGGCAATTGAAGAAGATCAATATGAACGCCCACAAGCACACCAAATTGAAAGTGCGCAAAGCGCTGCTGGAAGCCCTGGACGAGGCAATCATCCAGGATCAGGGCCATATTCTGAGCTAAGCCTAACTATGCTTATGCCAAAGCCCGACCTTGCGTCGGGCTTTTTCTTACAGCCACATCTGAAAAAGCCTCAGTCGCTTTAGGCTGGGGCCCCTGGCAAATATCGAAATATGCGCTCAAACATCGCCCATCTCCTACTTCTATAGCGCCAATTGCCGAATACAGTGCACAACCGTACACTGCGCCACCTTTTGTTTCGATGGGCCAGGTGGATGCTTTTTCTGTTACGTATGGTGTTGATGGGCCTGCACTTTATAGTGGCTGGTGTGTTGGGTGTGCTGATCGGCGTTTGCCGCCCGTTCAATCCGGATAACAGTCGCTTGTGCGCCCGCCTCTACGCGGTGCCCGCCATGTGGTTGTTGGGGCTGAATGTGAAAGCCGATGTCGACTCGCTGCGGCATAAGCCGGGCACATGCGTGATTATCGCCAACCATCAGTCCAACTATGACTTGTTCGTGTTCGGTACCGTGGTGCCCCACCGCACCGTGTGCATCGCCAAGAAGAGCCTCAAGTGGGTGCCGCTGTTCGGCCAGTTGTTCTGGCTGGCGGGCAATGTGTTGATCGACCGCGGCAATGCCCACAAAGCGCGCCGCGCCATGCTCACCACCACCGATACGTTGCAACATAAAGACACCTCGATCTGGGTGTTCCCCGAAGGCACGCGCAACCTGGGCAAGGGTCTGCTGCCATTCAAGAAAGGCGCCTTTCATATGGCCATCGCCGCCGGGGTGCCCATCGTGCAGGTGTGCGTCAGCAATTACGTCACCCATATGCAGCTCAATCGCTGGAACAGCGGTGATGTGCTCATACGCTCGTTGCCTCCAATTCCTACCACCGGCATGACCTCGGACGACCTCCCGGCCTTGATGCAAGCGTGTCAGGCGCAAATGGACATGTGCATCAAGGCCATGGATGCACAGCTCAAGAGGGTCTGATTCCCTTTTCCTTATAGGAGCGAGGGTGCTCGCTCCTACAACGGAACGCCATTCACGCTAAGCTGCCCAACATCTGTCTCCTCTTATAAGAAGTGATCAGCATCATGGGTAGAGTTGTTGCGGCCGCCGTCTACAGCGCCGGAAAGAAAGTCACCGATATCACCCTCGACGAAGGCGCGGCCTGGGCCGCCAAACCCGGGCATTTTGTGTGGATCGGCCTGGAAGAGCCCAACGCCCTGGAATTGGCCAACCTGCAACGCCAGTTCAACCTGCATGAACTGGCCATTGAAGACGCCCTGGAAAAACACAGCCGCCCCAAGCTGGAAACCTTTGGCGACGCGCTGTTTATCGTCACGTATTCGCCGGTGCGCGAGAACGGCAAACTGGTGTTTATCGAAACCCATATCTTCGCCGGCAACGGCTACGTGATTACCGCACGCAACGGTCACTCGGCATCCTACGGTTTTGTACGTCAGCGCTGTGAGGCGCGACCGCTGTTATTGGAGCATGGGGAAGATTTCGTACTCTATGCGCTGCTGGATTTCGTCACGGAAAACTACCAGCCGGTCAGTGAGGCAATCCATGCCGAGATCGATGAGCTGGAGCGCAATGTGCTATGCAGTTCGTTAAGCGAACGCGATATCCAGAACCTCCACAGCCTGCGCCGCGACGTGCTGCGGCTCAAGCGTCATGTGGCGCCAATGGTAGAGATCAGCCAGGAGCTGCAGAAACTGAGCTTTCCGTTTATCGACAAGAACATGCGTCCATATTTCCGCGATGTGCAGATCCACGTCACGCGGCAGATGGAAGACCTCACCACCCTGCGCGACATCGCCAGCCAGACCATTGAAATCGGGGTGTTGCTGGAGGCGTCGCGCCAGAGTGTGGTGCAGCGCAAATTCGCCGCCTGGGCGGCGATCCTGGCGTTCCCCACCGCAGTGGCGGGGATTTATGGGATGAACTTCCAGAACATGCCTGAGCTGCAATGGCACTACGGCTATTTTGCGGTGCTCGGGCTGATCGCGGTGGGGTGCACCAGCCTGTGGGCCAGCTTCAAGCGGTCGGGATGGCTTTAACCTCGGCTTCGGGCTTGTGCGCCACAAAGCGCATCATCCATTCCGCTACGGTGACGCCATGGTGCTCGCGTGCCAGGCTGGCCACACCGTTTGAGTAGACTTTTTCGCCCAAGGTTGTCTGAAGAATCTCCAGCAACTCGCGCGAATAATCCTGAACAAATTCCGGGTGGCCCTGGAAGCACAGTACCTGATCGCCGATGTGGTACGCGGCGAACGGGCAAAACTCGCTGGAGGCAATGACTTTGGCGCCCTCCGGCAAGGTAGTTACCTGGTCCTGATGACTGATCAGCAGCGTCAGTTCAGGCACCTCGGGGCTCATCCACGGCGCCTGGGTATCCAGTGTGTAATCATGAATGCCCATGCCCCAACCTTGAGTAGCGCGCTCGGCTTTACCACCCAGCAACAGCGCCAGCAACTGATGGCCGAAGCAGATGCCCAGCAGTTTGTCGCCGCGTTGGTAACGTTCGAGCAAGTAGGTTTTGAGCGTCTGGATCCACGGGTCGGTGCCGAAGGAGTCTGCCTTGCTGCCGGTAACCAGATAGGCGTCAAACTGCTCATCGTCCGGCGGGTACTCCCCGTTCACCACGTTGTACACCACAAACTCGGCAGGGATCGGCTGCTTGGCGAACAGGCGCTTGAACATCTGCCCGTAACCTTGGTACTGATCGATCAAGCCTGGACGCAGGATATCGGTTTCCAGGATGCAGACGCGTAGCGACATAAAAAATACCTGACACGGCGATGGGAATATCGAACACCTCAAGCCTGCCTGCAAACCTACCTGCAAAGCAAGCCCCCGCCACACCTATACGAAACTCTCCCCTCGCGCAGCTTTTTGCAATAACAGTGCCGGCGGCGTAAACCGCTCGCCGTACTGTTCGGCCAAATAACGGGCGCGAGCGATAAAGTCGTTCAGGCCGTATTGATTGATAAATTGCAATGCGCCGCCACTCCAAGCCGCAAAACCGATGCCGAAGATCGAGCCCACGTTGGCGTCCGCCGTGGACATCAACACCCCCTCCTCCACACAGCGCACGGTTTCGATGGCTTGGATAAACAGCAAGCGGTCGCGCACGTCTTGCGCCGAGATCCGTTGTTCGGGCCGCTCGAAGCGCTGTTTCAGCTCTGGCCACAGGTATTTCTGCCCGCCACTGGGGTACTCATAAAAACCGCCGCCAGCTGCTTTGCCCAACCATTTGAATTCATTGACGAGCCGCTCGATCACCGCCGTGGCTGGATGAGCCAGCACCGCCTGACCTTCGGCCTGCAGATCCTTGGCAGTTTGCTGTCGGATATGGCTCATCAGCCTGAGTGAGACTTCATCGGACACCGCCAGCGGCCCTACCGGCATCCCGGCCTTGCGCGCCTCAGTCTCGATCAACGGCGCGGCCACGCCCTCGCCAAGCATGGCGATACCTTCATTGGTGAAGGTGGCGAACACCCGTGAGGTGAAGAAACCACGGCTGTCGTTGACCACGATGGGGGTTTTCTTGATCTGCAGTACGAAATCAAAACCACGGGCCAGGGTTTCGTCTGAGGTGCGCGAGCCCTTGATGATTTCCACCAAGGCCATCTTGTCCACCGGGCTGAAGAAATGCAGACCGATAAATTTGGCGGGGTCCGGCACCGCCGTGGCCAGGCCGGTGATGGGCAAGGTGGACGTATTGGACGCGATCACCGCATCGGCCCCCACCACGCGCTGGGCGGCGGCCGACACCTTGGCCTTGAGTTCACGGTCTTCGAACACTGCTTCGATGATCAGGTCACAGCCGGCCAGGTCGCTGTCGTCCTGGGTGGGAAAAATTCGCGCGAGGATGCTTTCGCGCTGTTCGGCGCTCACTTGCCCACGGCCAAGCTTTTTGTCCAGCAGCGCCGTCGCGTGCGCTTTACCCCTCTCGGCCGCCGCCAGGTTGATGTCTTTGAGCACCACGTCGATTCCCGCACAGGCGCTGACATAAGCGATGCCCGCCCCCATCATGCCCGCGCCGAGCACACCGAGCTTGCGTGTCACATAAGGTGCAATACCTGCGGGGCGCGAACGCCCGGCATTGATGTCATTGAGCTGGAACCAAAAGGTGCCGATCATGTTCTTGGCCACTTGTCCGGTGACCAATTCGGTGAAATAGCGGGTTTCGATCAGGTGAGCCGTGTCGACGTCTACCTGAGCGCCTTCCACAGCGGCGCAGAGGATTTTCTCCGGCGCCGGGAAACAGCCCTGGGTTTTACTGCGCAGAATCGACGGCGCAATCGCCAGCATCTGCGCGACCTTGGGGTGCGACGGCGTGCCGCCGGGGATCTGATAACCCTTGTTGTCCCAGGGTTGTCTGGCCTCGGGGTTGGCAAGAATCCAGGCGCGGGCCTGGGCCAGCATTGCGTCGCGGTCCGTGGCCAGCGCATGGATCAAACCGGCTTGCAATGCTTGTTGCGGGCGTACTTTTTTACCTTCGAGCAAATACGGCAGGGCTTTTTCCAAGCCCAATAAACGCACCATACGCACCACGCCCCCTCCTCCGGGCAGCAGACCCAAGGTGACTTCCGGCAACCCCAGTTGCACCGATGGCTCGTCCAGCGCGATACGGTAATGGCAGGCCAGGCAAATCTCCCAGCCACCGCCCAGCGCCGCACCATTGATGGCGGCCACCACCGGCCTGCCAAGGGCCTCCAGGCGACGCAACTGCGCCTTGAGCACTCGCACGCCGTCGTAGAACGCCTTGGCATCGGCCTTGTCGACGGCGATCAACTCGTTGAGGTCTCCACCGGCGAAAAAAGTCTTCTTGGCCGACGTGATAACCACACCGGCGATGTGGTCCTTTTCCGCTTCCAGGCGTGTGACGGTGGCGGCCATGGCCTCGCGGTATACGGCATTCATGGTGTTGGCACTCTGGCCAGGCAGGTCAAGGGTCAGCACGACGATCTGGTCCTGGACTTTTTCGTAACGAATGGCATCGGTCATAACTAATTCCTTGGGCTCAGAGACGTTCGATCACAGTGGCGATGCCCATGCCACCGCCGACACACAGGGTGGCCAGGCCATAGCGCAGCTGGCGTGCCTCCAATTCGTCGAGCAAAGTACCGAGAATCGCACAGCCGGTGGCGCCCAACGGGTGGCCCATGGCGATCGAACCGCCATTGACGTTGACCCGCGCGGGGTCGATACCCATGTCCTTGATGAACTTGAGCACCACCGAGGCGAAGGCTTCGTTGACTTCGAATAAGTCGATGTCTTCCACGCGCAAACCTGCCTTGACCAAGGCTTTGCGGGTGGCCGGCGCCGGGCCAGTGAGCATGATGGTGGGGTCGGTGCTGGTCACCGCCGTGGCAACAATCCGCGCCCGTGGGTGCAAGCCCAGCTCACGGCCCTTGGCCTCTGAGCCGATCAGCATCAATGCGGCACCGTCGACGATGCCGGAACTGTTGCCCGGTGTGTGCACATGCTGGATTCGCTCCACATGGCTGTAGACCCGCAACGCGGTGGCGTCGAAGCCCATCTGCCCGATCATCTCGAAACTGGGCTTGAGCTGGCCGAGCCCTTGGAGGGTGGAGTCGGCGCGGATAAATTCGTCGTGATCCAGCAGCACAATGCCATTTTGGTCCTGCACTGCGATCAACGACTTATTGAAGGAACTGTCCGCACGGGCCCTGGCTGCTTTCTGTTGGGATTGTAAGGCAAAGGTATCGACGTCCTCGCGGGTGAAACCTTCCAAGGTTGCGATCAAGTCCGCGCCAATACCCTGGGGGGTGAAATGGCTGTGCAGATTGGTCTGCGGGTCCAGAACCCAGGCGCCGCCGTCGCTGCCCATGGGCACACGGGACATGGACTCGACGCCGCCCACCACCACCAAGTCTTCAAAGCCGGAGCGCACTTTCATCGCGCCCAGGTTGACCGCCTCCAGGCCCGAGGCACAGAAGCGGTTGATCTGCACGCCGGCGACGCTGATGGCCCAGTCGGCGACCAGTGCCGCAGTCTTGGCGATATCCGCGCCTTGGTCGCCGATCGGGGTGACGCAGCCGAGCACGATGTCATCCACCTGCTGGGTGTCGAGGTCGTTGCGTTGCGCCAGCGCCGTAAGCAACCCGGCGGCCAGGTTGACCGGTTTGACACTGTGCAAGGCACCGTCGGCCTTGCCCTTGCCCCTGGGTGTGCGTATGGCATCAAAGATCAAAGCTTGGGTCATGACGTCCTCGAACCGCGTGCGTGTGTGCCCTTACCTTAAGCCCGATTGACACGGTTTCAATGACGGATGCGCTCATTGCCTTTGACCCTCATGCTCGGACGAACGGTAGGTGCCTATGCTAATTGCCGGATTAATCGTTTTAGCTGTCTAGCCAAGGCATTGGCGCCAAGATGGCGTTATGCCTCATGTCGTTTTAAGCGCGAATTCGTATTAGCTGATACGAAATGGATCTAAGCCACGAAGAACGAGGGCTCTAAGGTTCAATCAGTAAGACGTTGCTGCCGGGTTTTGCCGGAGCGGCTGTAAGAAAAGCGACACGTCATAGCGCCATACTGGACGACCACGGCACGCATTTGACGCTCAGGAATAACAACAAAAGGCAGTCAGCCATGTTCAAGCATTCGAAAGTACGTCAGGCGGGACTTATTCTCTTCGCCACCACATTGATACTGATCCTACCCAACCTCACCAAGGTGATTGGGTGACCCTTCAGCCCCCGAATTCTGGGCATTTATCGCATCAGGATTGCAGCTTTTGGCAGCACCTGCCGGGACTTCGCCGTGCGCGATCCTGTGGCAGGGGCTGTCTTTTTACCCGCGTTTTTCCGGTATCGTGAGCGCTTTCGCCACGTCTTATTACCGGGCCTTCCTCTTGAAACCGATCTTCGCCCTTCTCCTCGTGCTGTTTGCCCTGCCGGTCACGGCGGCATCCCTGACAATCGAACTCGACCACACCAGCAAGACCTGGCAGAGCGCCGACCTGCTCAAGCATCCGGCTGCGCAAACAGTGCGTATCGTTGATGACGTTTCCTACAAGCGCACCATGACGTATCGCGCAGTGCCGCTGGCGCTACTCCTGCCGGGTCTTAAGCCAGAACACCATGTGCAAGCCGTTGCACTGGATGGCTTCGCCGCCGAGCTGAGCGCTGGCCCACTGCTGCAAACCCACGGTGCCCGCGCCTGGCTGGCCGTGGAAGACCCCGCGCAGCCATGGCCGGCACTGGCCGACGGCAAGCCTAGCGCAGGTCCGTTCTATCTGGTGTGGACCGCCCCACAGGCCGGGCCTATCAGCCCCGAACAGTGGCCATTCCAGATTTCCAGCATCAAACAGTTGAAAACCGTGGCGGAGCGCTTTCCCGCCCTCCTCCCCGACCCGAAACTCGCAGCCGACGACCCGATCAATCAGGGTTTTGCACTGTTCCAGAAAAACTGCCTGGCGTGCCATCGCCTCAATGGCGCGGGGGATGCGCAGGTGGGACCGGACCTGAATATTCCCTACAACCCTACGGAATATTTCGCCGCCGATTTCCTCAAGCGCTACATCCGTGATCCGCAAAGCCTGCGGCATTGGCCACAGGCAAAAATGCCCGCGTTCACCGCCAGCGTGTTGCCGGACCATGAACTGGACCTGCTGGTGGGCTATCTGAAGCACATGGCGGGGCGTAAGCAGCCGTAAAGCTCAGCGCTCACCTTCGTTTGGCGGGTGAGCTTCACGGTGGAGGCTGGTTATTGCTGCTGGACTGAAATGACCGGCATCGGCGCCACGGATACTTTGGCGTGCATCTGTTCATGCCCGCCACCCCGGCGCATGCCGCGTACCGGGCAGGCATCGAGATAATCCAGGCCCACGGCCAGTTTCAAGTGGCGTTCCGGACGTGCCAGACGGTTGGTCACGTCGAAGCTGTACCAGGCGTCGTCCAGCCAGGCTTCGGCCCAGGCGTGGCTGGCCAAGTGAGTGCTGTCTTCGCTGTACAAATACCCCGACACATATCGTGCAGGAATCCCCAGGCTGCGCGCGCAAGCCAGGAACACATGGGCATGGTCCTGGCATACCCCCGCACGGCCAGCGAAAGCATGAGCGGCGCAGGTGTCGACTTCAGTGGCGCCGGGGGTGTAGACCATGGTTTCGTTGAGCGCGTGCATCAAATCAATCAGGGCGCTGCGGTCGCGCCGTTGGCCGCACTGCTGCTGGGCGAACCCACGCAAGGCTTCATCGGCCTCGGTCAGGCGAGTGCCGCGCAGGAATGGATAGGCCGACTGTTGCTCGTGCTCGGCCTCGCGCAACTCATCGATATCCACCTGACCACGGGCGCCGATGATGATGGCGTCGTGGGGCTCATCCAGGGTCAGCACATGCAGGATATTGCCGAATGGGTCGACCTGCGCGCGCACCGGGCGCGGCAGATCCAGTTGCCAGCTGAGCACATGCTGGCGCTCGCTGTCGTGGGGCGTGAGGCGCAGGTACTGGATGCTGGCGCGCACCTGGTCTTCATAGTGGTAGGTGGTTTCGTGGCTGATGGAAAGTCTCATGCCGCCTCCAAGTAGGAATGGTAGATGGCATCGCCCAATTGGCGGACCAGGGGGATAAAGTCGGTCAGCCAGGCATGCAGGCCTTCTTCAAGAATTTCATCGATGGCGGTGAAGCGCAGGCGTGCATCCATCTCGGCGGCCAGACGCTGCGCCGGGCGGCCATTGAGGCCCGGCAGGCTGGCGAGGATCTGGTCGATCTCTTCGCTGCACGCACGCAGCGAGCGCGGTACATCGGCGCGCAACAGCAGCAACTGCGCCACTTGCCGGGCACCGGGGGCGTCGCGATAGATTTCGGTGTAAGCCTCGAACGAGGACAAAGCACGCAGCAACGCGCTCCACTGGTAGTAGGCGTGAGCCGTGCCATCGGTGACGGCGTCGGCGTGGTCGCCGGCCATTTCATAGCGCGCATCCAATAGACGAAGCGTGTTGTCGGCGCGCTCGATAAAGGTCCCCAAGCGAATGAAACGAAATGCGTCATTACGCATGATGGTGCCGTAGGTCGCGCCACGGAACAGGTGGGAGCGCTCCTTGACCCACTCGCAGAAACGGCTCATGCCATAACGGCTCAGGCCTTGCTGGGCGATATCGCGAATGTCCAGCCAAGTGGCATTGATGTTTTCCCACATGTCTGCGGTGATTCGCCCACGCACCGCATGGGCGCTGGCCCGCGCTGCGCCCAGGCAACTGTAGATACTGGCGGGGTTTGCCGCGTCCAGGGCAAAAAAGTGCAGCAGGCGCTCGGCGTGCAACTGGCCGTGGCGCTCGTGGTAATCCTCCAGGGTGCCGGTGATCAACAACGGCATCGCCAGTTCATGCAGGCCATCGCCGCGTCCGTCCTGGGGCATCAGCGACAGCGAATAACTCACGTCGAGCATGCGCGCGAGGTTTTCCGCACGCTCCAGGTAGCGCGACATCCAATACAGATCCGAAGCAGTTCGACTCAACATGGCATCAGTCCTCCACCACCCAGGTGTCTTTGGTGCCGCCGCCCTGGGACGAGTTGACCACCAGCGAGCCTTCGCGCAGGGCCACGCGAGTCAGGCCGCCGGGGACCACACGCGTCTCCTTGCCGGACAGCACGAACGGGCGCAGGTCGATATGGCGCGGGGCAATACCGTTTTCCACAAAGGTCGGGCACGTGGATAGACACAGCGTGGGCTGGGCAATATAGGCATGGGGCTTGGCCATGATGCGCGCGCGAAAGGCTTCGATCTGCGCCGCCGTGGAGGCCGGGCCGACCAGCATGCCGTAGCCGCCGGAGCCTTGGGTCTCCTTGACCACCAACTGCGGCAGGTTAGCCAGTACGTGGGATAACTCGTCAGGCTTACGGCACTGGAATGTCGGAACGTTCTGCAGGATCGGCTCTTCATCCAGGTAAAAGCGGATCATCTCGGTGACGAAGGGGTACACCGACTTGTCATCCGCGACGCCTGTACCGATGGCATTGGCCAGCACCACATTGCCCGAACGATAGGCAGCCAACAGGCCGGGCACTCCGAGCATGGACTCCGGGTTGAAGGCCAAGGGGTCGAGGAACGCGTCGTCGAGACGGCGATAAATCACGTCCACCGCTTTGGGGCCATCGGTGGTGCGCATAAATACACGGTCATCGCGCACGAACAGGTCGGCGCCTTCAACCAGTTCCACGCCCATTTCCCGGGCGAGAAACGCATGTTCGAAAAACGCGCTGTTGAATCGGCCCGGGGTCAGCACCACCACGCTGGGGTTATCCAGGGGGCTGGCGCTTTTTAGGGTATCGAGCAGCAGGTTGGGGTAATGATCGATCGGCGCAATGCGCTGGGCGGCGAACAGTTCGGGGAACAGGCGCATCATCATCTTGCGGTCTTCAAGCATGTAGCTGACACCGCTGGGTGTACGCAGGTTGTCTTCCAGCACGTAGTAAGTGCCGTCGCCATCGCGTACGAGATCGACCCCGGCGATGTGGGCATACAGATTGCCGTGCAAGTTCAGGCCCTGCATTGCCAATTGGTATTGCTCGTTGGCCAGCACCTGTTCGGCGGGAATGATCCCCGCTTTGATGATGCGTTGCTCGTGGTAAAGGTCAGCGAGAAACATATTCAACGCCTTGACCCGCTGAATACAGCCACGCTCGATAGTCCGCCATTCACTGGCCGGTATGCTGCGGGGGATGGTGTCGAAAGGGATGAGGCGCTCGGTGCCCTGTTCGTCCCCGTACAGGGTGAAGGTGATCCCGGCGCGGTGAAACAGCAAATCGGCTTCGCGCCGGCGCTGGGCCAGCAGTTCATCAGGGGTTTGGGCCAACCAGCGGGCGAACTCGCGGTAATGGGGGCGGACCTGCCCTGCCCCGTCGTACATTTCGTCGTAATAAGTGCGGATCATGCCGTACTCCTTGTCACCCGGACGCAAGAACCATCGCAAGGCCCGTGCCATCGGCATAAACACTTAAAAATCAGTGAGTTGAATAGATCCAGGCAGTTAATCGCACCTTCCTGGTGCGTCGAATGCCTGGTGTGTCGTGGCGCGCTTCATCGTAATGCGGGCTTTGACTATCAAGAGCATAGTCAGAGTTGATTTCACTGGCCCGCCATAGCTGCGGATAATCGCCACCATCTGCTGAACAGACCTTCAGCGCTCCGCTCTTCCCTTCGGCCACCCTACTCGGGTGGCTTTTTTTTGGTGCATGAAAAGAGCCCGCAAGTTCCGCCGGGGTTCGCGCCGGCGCAAACAAAATCGGCCGACCCGAAGGTCAGCCGATACGCTGCGTTGCTAACGATGTGGAGGACGCACCATTACATCGGCCGCCCCCGCACCTCCTGCTTGACGCCCCAGCCCTCGATAATGCCGCCCAAGGGCTCGACCACTGCTTCAAAGTCTTGCTCGAAGTCTCCTATGCCGTCGTAGGTTGCAGACATGATCTTGCTCAGTTCCAGGTACCAGGCGCCATCATCGCGCGCACTGACCTGAGCGTTCAGGGATTCGCCACGAAATTCGCCCGCCGCTCTGCGCGCCCGTTCTTCGTCGGGGAAAATCGCGTAGAACTCAATGGGATGGAACCGTGAAAAATCGAAACCGCCTTCTTTCATGCGGCGCAGAACGTGGGTGCTGATGTCTTCTTGATAGGCTGTGCTCATGAAAAGTGCTCCTCAATACGATGGATAGACTTTCCGTGCTTCCCGAAGCCCGCGCCTTACTGGCGAGGGAACTACGGCAATGGTTTCACCGCTGGAAAACAAGCATGTAGCTGACAAGACCAGACCTTAGCGATTCATTCGCTGATCTCGTTTGCAGAGTAGCGCGAAGCAATCGCCTCCACCAGAGGCGCTTGGGTGGAGGACAGGGAATATTCAGGCGGCGGGAGAAATGTCGAGAATCTGGATACTGTTCTGGTCTTTGAGGATCTTGACGGTCGGCTCCGGCTTGCGCCCCTCAAGGTCATTGAGGTCAAGTTCGGCGGCAACCGGCACCAGTTTGCTGCGAATCATATGCGCAGCGTCTTCGAGGCTGGGCTTTTGTTCGCAGGTGAACTGCTCTACGGATTTTTCGCCGTGATCATCAACGAAGGTAATTTGCCACGTTTGCATCGGTGCCTCCTCGATAAAACCCGTGTGTGGGCTCACCTTTATCTGGACCTTGGGGGTTCGCCAAACGTTCCACCCAAGGCAGGAAGCACCCGATCAATCGCGCTTATTTTTCCGCGCGGGCTTTGAGCGCCTTGAGGGTGTTGAACGGCGCGTCGACCACGAACTTGTTGGCCAGCCACGAAGGCACGCTGCCGCCTGGCTCGGTGTGCACCTGGTAGGTCACTTCGGTTTCGTTAGCGCCCTTTGGCACCAGTCTCCAGAAACCTTCGACCTGGGCCACACGTACGAAGCCTTTTTCCTCAGGCTTGTAAGTCGGCACGCCTTCCAGCTTGCGGGTCACGCTGCCGTCAGCCGCTTTGGTGGAGGTGACATGGGTATAAGAGTCACGCGGCGTCACAGGCCATGGCGTGTTGAACTGGGTGTAGGTCCAGGCCTCGTCGCCTTTGCTGTCGATCAGCTTTTGCGACTTGCACTCATGAATCCAGGCACATGCGCCAACCACGTCCTCCTGGATAGCGAGGATCTTGGCGACGGGCGCCTTGATCACCGTTACACCTCGATACGCCTTGTATTTGGAGCCGGCAACTTCGCTCAGGGATACCTTGATGCCGTCGTCGTCTTTGGCGGTCACCCATTCTTCAGCCTGGGCGGTGGCCGCAAATAACACGGTAAAGCCGCACACCATAGCCAATCGTTTCAGCGAACCCATTGTTGTATTCCTTATTGTTCAAGTTCCGAGAGTAAAGCCCATCAAGCCGCCGTCATCTGTTCCCACCAGCCGATCAAACGGATCGCATCGGCCTGGTCGGTGCCGCACACCTCGATATCAGCCTTGAAATCACTGCACACCGCCGGCCGTTCCGGCTGGCCGAACAGTTGGCAGAGCAGTTCGACAGACAGGTGCACACAGTGTTCACCCGCCGGCTTGCCATTGGGCATGCCGGGCAACGGCGAACTGATGGAGGGGGCGATGCAGCAAGCGCCACAGCCTTCACGGCATTTCATGACCAGCAGGTCCTCGACGACTCAATAGGATGGCCGGGCTAGAGTACGCCCTTAAACAGCCGTTTTAAAATGGTCCAACAGCGGTTTTTCACACAAAACGAAAGTGACTGACCAGTCTGCGACAGATGGTCGAAACGTCGAGTCACTTGGTAGGAAAAGTTTACTGCTTGAATTCGAAATCCAGCGCCGCTCCCTCGACATCACGCCGCTCTTCGTTGCGCAATTGCAGGCGCATTTCGTTGCTGAGCAGGCGACCGTTAATCTGGAAAGCACTATTATCGGTAGGCTTCTCACCGAACATCGGCGGCAGCAATGGCACGCTCTTGGGCTGGGGCATGGTGCCCAGCGGCTGCAAGTGCCTGACCATGTCCGAAGGCAATGACAGGTCCAACTGGGCCGGCGGCAGTTTGGTCTCGGCCACTTCGTGGGCAGACTTGGCCTTTTTGGCCGCCGCGCGTTTCTTAGCGGCGGCGTTTTTTTTCGCAGAAGCGGCCGTCTTAGCCGGCGCCGGCTTAGTGTTCTGTGCGCTCGCCGCGGGCTTGCTTTCGCTCACGGGAGTCGCCGCCAGCAGCGTGGGGACGTTACACAGGCTTAACAGGCCAATCACCAAAACAGCTCGGAACATCGAGGTCATATCGCCTACAGCATTAACGGCAGAAGGCCACATGCTCGCCTGTTGAGGGCAACATGACAAGCTCGGTGATTAGCCAGCTATCGGCAATGTGCCCATTGTGTATGTCGGCCGTGCCTTAAAATCCGGCGGCGGTCTCCTGGCACAGCTGACTGGCCAGCATCCCCAAGGTCATCAACGCCCGCTCTGCCTCGCGGTTCCACGGCGTACCGCAGTTGAGCCGGATGCAGTGGTTGAATTGCTCGGTGTTACTGAAGATCAACCCGGGCGCGATGCTGATGCCCTGCTGCAAGGCACGCACGTGCAGTTCCTGGGTATTGACCCGTCCGGGCAAACTGACCCACAGGATAAAACCGCCGGTGGGACGGGTCATCTGTGTGCCTTCCGGAAAGTACTGCTGCACCGCCAGCTGGAAGGCGCTGAGGTTCTTGCGGTATTCCTGGCGGATGTAGCGCAGGTGCCTGTCATAGCCGCCGTTCTCCAGGTACGCCGCCACGCCCATTTGGGTGACGCTGCACGCCGAGTGGGTGCTGAACATCTGCAGACGCTGGATCTCCTGCTGGTACTTGCCGGCAATCATCCAACCGATACGCACGCCGGGCGATAAGGTTTTGGAGAAGCTGGAGCAATAGATCACCCGGTCCAGGCGGTCATAGGCTTTGAGGGCCTTGGTGCGGCCCAGCTCGAACATCAGCTCGCCGTAGATATCGTCCTCGACGATCTGTATATCGAAATCCGAAGCCAACCGCAGCAGGTGTTTCTGCCGCTCCTCAGGCATGGTGCCACCCAAGGGATTACTCAGCCGCGTGGTCAGCACCAGCGCCTTGATCGACCATTGGTTGGCGGCCAGTTGCAGGGCTTCCAGGCTCATGCCGGTGGCCGGGTCGCTGGGGATCTCAATGACCTTCAGGCCCAGCAGATCCGCCAGTTGCAGCAGGCCGTAATAAGTGGGGGATTCCGCCGCGATCAGGTCGCCGGGGCGGGTCAGCACACGCAGTGACATCTGCAACGCATCGACGCACCCGTGGGTGATCACCACTTCGGAAGGGTCTACCACCACGCCGGCGTCGCGCATGCGGATCGCCACCTGGCGGCGCAGCGGCTCGAAGCCGGGGCTGAACATATAGCTGAATGCCCGCGGGCTCTGGAAACGCGTGACCTTGGCCAATTGCTGATGCAGGGCGCGCACCGGCAGGTAGTCGACGCTCGGCACCGCAGCGCCCAACGGGAACACACCTTCGCGGCGCGACTCACCCAAAACCTGCTGGATAATGCTGCTGCGCGTGACCAGTCCCGGGCGCTCCACCCGTGCGATATCCGGCGTAGGCGCGGTGAGCGCGGGGGTTTGATGCACGTAGTAACCGGACTGCGGTCGCGCCCTGATCAGCCCCTGGTCCTCCAGGTTGGCATAGGCTTGCAATACCGTGGCGTGGCTCACATTGAGCTGGGAACTCATCTTACGTACCGAAGGCACGCGTTCGCCCGGTTGATAAACACCACGCCGGATATCCTCAGCCAGTTGCTGAGCGATACGTTGGTACAGCAAGAGATTGGTCATGTCGCAGCACTCGATTTCACGGGCGTTTTATTTTTGTGTGAAACATACCGGCACAGTTTAGAAGTGTACGGGGACAGTTGCCACAATAGTCGAGCACGACGGGCAGTGATAGCAAAAACTGTAAGGGTGGCGCTGAGGATATTCAGGCTTGTGCAAAAAAAATGTGGGTAGGGGTTTGCCCCCTCCCACATTTTTAGTCAGCGCAAGGCTTCAGCGGGCGGCGCCCAGTTGGCCGTTGGCATCGGAAAACACGATTTCTACGCGACGGTTCTGCGCGCGACCGCGCTCGGAAGCGTTAGCTTCCACCGGGTACTGGTCGCCATAGCCTTCGACCTGAATGCGCTTTTCGTCTATGCCCAGGTCTACCAGCACATCGGCTACCGATTGCGCGCGGTCACGGGACAGTTTGAGGTTTTCCTGCTCGCCACCGGTACTGTCGGTGTAACCCTCGATGCGCACCACGCGCTTGGGGTTCAGCTGCAGGAATTGCACAATCTTGAGCACGGTGCGGTTGGCCGAGTTTTTCAGTTCCGCCTCGCCGGTGTCGAACAGCACATCGCCCAGGGTCATCACCAGGCCCCGATCGGTCTGGGTGGTAGCCAGGCTGGCGATCTGCTCTTCGAGCCATTTGCCCTGTTGCTGCACGCTGCTCAGTTTGCTTTCGCGTAGGGCTAGTTGCAGGCGCTGACGTTCCAGTTCGAGCTTGGCGCCGCGTTCTTCATTGAGTGCCTGTTCGGTGTGTTCGCGGGCGATGGCGCTGTAGCGCTGGCTCAAGTAGGCGTAGTGCACGACGTCGGCGCCGCTGCCCCAGTAGCTGGACAAGCGATCGGCGCGGGCCAGGGATTCACCTGCCCGAATCACGTCCTTGGGCGCGATGCGCAACACATTGGCGTCTTCCTTGACCTTCTGAAAGTCGCTCCCCGCCTGTTGCAAGGCCTGCTCGCCACTCGGGTGGCTGGCACATCCGCCCAGCAACGCGCTGCCCAGCAGCACTGCGCAGCTCACACCTCGAATCATCGGGCTCATTGGGCGTCTCCCAATTGCAATTGCTTGCGCAGGCGCGTGATACGGGTGTTGAGCACGTTCAGTTGTTCCTGGCTCTTGCGAGTCAGCACTTTGGCTTCGGCCAGACGCGCGTCCAGCTCGGCCTGTTCGGCTTGCATGCGCGCGTCCTTGAAGGATTGCTCGGCCATATCGGCCTTGGCCTGGGTGAATTTGTCCTCGGCCAGCTTCAACTCGGGGGATTCATCGGCATTGGCGCCGACGGCACTGGCCTGTTCCAGGGCTTGCTGGGTGAGGCGTATTTGTTCATTCGGCGCAGGATCGGCTGCACATCCCGCCAGAGCGACAACGGCGAGGGCCGCGAAAAGAGGTCGAAGAGTCACTGAAAATCCCTACTTTGTTGGGGTGCCGACAGATTGTTGCAGTTGCGCCTTCCAGCGCTCGATATTGCGCTGCAGAGCGGCTTGTACCCCATCGGACCCGGCCAATTCTGTCATCTTTTTGGCCAGCTGTCCGCGCAGCCATGGATCATTGCAGGCCGAGTTGTGGGAAATCGCCAGGTACAGGCCAGGTTGATCGACGGGCACATCACGGGCGACCAGGTCGCTGCTCATGCCCAGCGACTGCGCCATGGCGGTGCCGGAATAGCGACCGGCCAGCACATATTCCACCTCCCCCAGCAACAACTTTTGAAATGCAGGCGTCAACGTGGGAAAGCGTTGCAGGCTCAGTTGCTGATTGGCGAAGGTTTCAAATTCACGGCTTAGGCGCGCACGCTCGGAAATGGCGCCTTTATGACCGTGAAGGTCGGCGGCCGTGGCATAGGCCAGCGCCGAATCCTTGCGCGTCCAGACCAGATAATCGGCCGGCATCAGGGCCGGATGGATATAGTCGAAGTGGTCCAGCTCCGCCAGATTAAGCGGTGCATCGGCCAGCATATCCATGCGTCCGCTGCGTGCTTCATCCGAAGCCAGGGTGCGCTTGCCGCCGTAGAGCAGGTCGATTTTCAGCCCCAGATCACTGGCGACTTGCTGCAACACATCGGCAGTGGCGCCGATCAGGTGCGTGGGGTCCTGCGGGTCGCGCCATAAGAGCGGCGGTGCGTCCGGGCTGCCGGTAATCACCAGACGATCACATTTACCGGCAGCCAGCGACAAGGTCGGCAGTAACAGCGTGATACCCAGCAGTGCGGTCCAAGGGCGCAGGTCCATGGCACGGTTCTCCAATTTTCAAAAAAGCCGGGCATAAAAAAGCCCGGTCATACGACCGGGCCCTTTATAAGTGAAGCGACTGGATTAGACCAGCTTCTCCAACTCAGGTACGGCTTCGAACAAGTCCGCTACCAGACCGTAATCGGCTACCTGGAAGATCGGTGCTTCTTCGTCCTTGTTGATCGCGACGATCACTTTGGAGTCTTTCATGCCGGCCAAATGCTGGATCGCGCCGGAGATACCGACGGCGATGTAAAGCTGTGGCGCAACGATCTTGCCGGTCTGGCCGACCTGCATGTCGTTGGGTACGAAACCTGCGTCGACGGCCGCGCGGGAAGCGCCAACCGCGGCGCCCAGCTTGTCGGCCAGGGCGTACAGGTGCTTGAAGTTGTCACCGTTCTGCATGCCACGCCCGCCGGAAACGACGATCTTGGCAGCGGTCAGTTCAGGACGGTCGGACTTGGCCAGTTCTTCGTTGACGAAGCTGGACGTGCCGGCGTCGTGGGCAGCCGCAACCGCTTCAACAGCGGCCGAACCACCTTCGGCGGCGACCGGGTCGAAACCGGTGGCACGCACGGTGATCACTTTGATCGCAGCGCTCGATTGCACGGTGGCAATGGCGTTACCGGCATAGATTGGGCGCTTGAAGGTGTCAGCGCTTTCGACCGAGATGATCTCGGATATCTGGTCAACGTCCAGCTGCGCGGCAACCCGTGGCAGGATGTTTTTGCCGTTGGAGGTGGCGGCGGCCAGGATGTGGCTATAGCCCTTGCCCAACTCGGCGACCAGCGGCGCAACGTTTTCTGGCAGCTGGTGCGCATAGGCGGCGTTGTCAGCGTTCAGAACCTTGCTCACACCGGCGATTTTTGCAGCGGCTTCAGCCACGGCGCCCGCGCCTTGGCCGGCGACCAGTACGTGAATGTCGCCACCGATCTTAGCGGCGGCAGCCACGGTGTTCAGGGTGGCCGGAGCCAGCACCTTGTTGTCGTGTTCGGCGATTACCAAGATAGTCATGTTCAGATTACCTTCGCTTCGTTTTTCAGTTTCTCGACCAGTTCGGCCACCGACTTGACCTTGATGCCCGCGCTGCGTGCAGCCGGCGCTTCGACTTTGACGGTCTTGTTGGTGGAGGCGGTGGAAACGCCCAAGGCATCCGGAGTCAGCGACTCAAGCGGCTTTTTCTTGGCTTTCATAATGTTTGGCAGGGACGCGTAGCGCGGCTCGTTCAAACGCAGGTCGGTGGTGACGATGGCCGGCAGTTTCAGGGAAACCGTTTGGGCGCCGCCGTCGATTTCGCGGGTCACAGCAACGCTGTCGCCGCTTACTTCGACCTTGGAAGCGAAGGTGCCCTGGCCGTAACCGGTCAGTGCAGCCAGCATCTGGCCGGTCTGGTTGTTGTCGCTGTCGATAGCTTGTTTGCCCAGGATCACCAGCTGAGGCTGTTCCTTATCGACAACGGCTTTGAGCAACTTGGCCACGGCCAGGGAGGTCAGGTCCTCGGCAGACTCGACCAGGATGGCGCGGTCCGCGCCCAGGGCCAGGGCAGTGCGCAACTGCTCTTGAGCAGTGGTTGGGCCGATGGACACCACGACGATTTCAGTCGCAACGCCTTTCTCTTTCAGACGCACTGCTTCTTCAACAGCGATCTCGCAGAAAGGGTTCATCGACATTTTGACGTTAGCAAGATCGACGCCGGAATTGTCCGCCTTGACGCGAACTTTCACGTTGTAATCGACAACGCGTTTGACAGCTACAAGAACCTTCATGGATTCCTCGTTACTCTCCGGTGAAAAGAAAGTCGCCTAGGCGAACCTGGCGGTTGATGCTCATCGGCACACAAGGGCACCTCCAAAAACCTCGGCAGCGGCAAACCGACGCACGTGACGACCGTTCGTCAGGGGTGACTGGGAGGTCATTCCTAATCGCGGCGTGTAGACTGCGCGCCATTCTTTGCACGCGTACCTGCCGTTTCTACCGTTGCGTTGCTTTTGGACGTGCTCTTGAAACCCGCTGTCTGCCTACGGTAAGCGCAAAACCGACCGTATCTTGACCGGAACGCCTATTCTGGTCAATACGGCAAAATGGTCAGTCATAAGCCGCGTTGCTTTGATTTACCTAGCCTGCGGGCAATTCAAACAAACGTTTGTATTGGACGCTGACAGTGGTCTATATATAATGCGCCACCTAGAGAGAACGGTGGGTCTTACCGTTGCTGTAAGACGATGCCGAACCTCCATCCATTAGAAAAAAAGCCTGTTGAGCCTTGAGTAGGAGATAGCCTGTGGAACGCGAATACATGGAATTCGACGTGGTCATCGTCGGCGCTGGCCCGGCTGGCCTGTCCGCCGCCTGCCGACTGAAGCAGAAGGCCGCCGAAGCCGGTAAGGAAATCAGCGTCTGCGTGGTCGAGAAAGGCTCTGAAGTCGGCGCCCATATCCTCTCCGGCGCCGTGTTCGAACCACGCGCCCTGAACGAACTGTTCCCGGACTGGAAAGAACTCGGCGCCCCACTCAACACCCCCGTGGTGCGCGACGACATCTATGTACTGCGCAGCAGCGATACCTCGACCAAGGTGCCTGACTTCTTTGTGCCCAAGACCATGCACAACGAAGGCAACTACATTATTTCCCTGGGCAACCTGTGCCGCTGGCTGGCCCAGCAGGCCGAGAACCTCGGCGTGGAAGTCTACCCAGGCTTCGCCGCCCAGGAAGCACTCTTCGACGAAAACGGCGTGGTGCGCGGGATCATCACCGGCGACCTCGGCGTCGACCGCGAAGGCAAGCCGAAAGAAGGCGTCTATACCCCCGGCATGGAACTGCGCGGCAAGTACACGCTGTTCGCCGAGGGCTGCCGTGGCCATATCGGCAAGCAACTGATCCAGCGTTTCAAGCTGGACAGCGATGCCGACGCCCAGCACTACGGTATCGGTCTCAAGGAAATCTGGGAAATCGACCCGGCCAAGCATCAGCCAGGCCTTGTGGTGCACACCGCCGGTTGGCCGCTGGATATCATGAGCAACGAGAACACTGGTGGCTCGTTCCTTTATCACTTGGAAAACAACCAGGTAGTCGTCGGCCTGATCGTTGACCTGTCCTACAGCAACACCTTCCTGTCGCCGTTCGATGAGTTCCAGCGCCTCAAGCACCACCCGGTACTGGCCCAGTACCTGGAAGGCGGCAAGCGCATCAGCTACGGTGCTCGTGCACTGGCCAAGGGCGGCATTAATTCGCTGCCGAAAATGGTCTTCAAGGGTGGCGCGCTGATCGGCTGCGACCTGGGCACCATGAACGTGGCCAAGATCAAAGGCAGCCACACCGCCATGAAGTCCGGCATGCTTGCCGCTGACGCCGTGGCCGAGCGTCTGTTCGCCGAGTCCGAAGGCGGTGACGAGTTGACCAACTACGTCGACAGCTTCAAAGCCAGCTGGCTGTACGAAGAACTGTTCGCCAGCCGCAACTTCGGCCCGGCGATGCACAAGTTCGGCCCGATCATCGGTGCAGGCTTTAACTGGTTCGACCAAAACATCCTGGGCGGCAAGATGCCGTTCACCCTGCACGACACCAAGCCGGACTACGCCTGTCTTAAGCTGGCCAAGGACTGCCAGAAGATCGATTACCCCAAGCCCGACGGCAAACTGAGCTTCGATAAACTCAGCTCGGTGTTCATCTCCGGTACCAACCACGAAGAAGAACAGCCGTGCCACTTGAAGCTCAAAGACCCAAGCATCCCGATCGGCACCAACCTGCCGCTCTACGATGAACCGGCGCAACGCTACTGCCCGGCCGGCGTGTATGAAGTGATTACCCAGGAAGACGGCGAGAAGCGCTTCCAGATCAACGCCCAGAACTGCGTGCACTGCAAGACCTGTGACATCAAGGACCCTTCGCAGAACATCACCTGGGTCACGCCGGAAGGCGCGGGCGGGCCGACTTACCCGAATATGTAAGCCAGAGAAGGCTCCCACATGGGAGCCTTTTTTATAGTTGTCATCAGTCCTGTGTGGAAGGGAGCAAGCCCGCCTCCCACCTTTGGATTGTGTCTTCGCCTGAACTCACTACGCCGCACGCTCTTCACCCGGATTGCGCAAAAAGTAGCGCTTATATTCCCGGCTGAACTGCGACGTACTCTGATATCCCACGCTGTGCGCCGCCTGCGCCACGCCCATGCCGTCCACCAGCAGCAACTGCTGCGCCTTCAACAACCGCAAACGCTTGAGGTACTGCACCGGCGACAACAAGGTGCAGCGCTTGAAGTGCTCGTGAAAGGTCGACGCGCTCATGTGCGCGAAACCGGCCAACGTCTCGATATTCAGCGGCTCGGCGTAATGGGCATGCAGATGATTTAGCGAGGTGGCGATGCGCGAGAACTGCCCCTGCTGCTCCACCAATGCGCGCAGCACATCGGCCTGAGGCCCGCGCAAGGCGGTAAACAGCAATTCGCGCACCCGCGACGGGCCGATGATCCGGCTTTCCAGCGGATCGTGCAGGCACTGCAACAGTCGCTCGACGCAACCTCGCATCGCGTCGTCGAGCACCACCGAACTCATCGACGCCAATGTCTGCGCAGTGGGCGGTGGTCCGGCCTGAATACCCATGGCCATGACCAGCTCGCCGAGCACCACGCGGTCGATCCCCACCGTCACCCCCAGCAACGGCGCGCCGGGTGCCATGGCAAAGGTCTCGCACTCGAACGGCACCGGCATCGCCTGGATCAAGTAATGCCCGGCGCCGTACTCCAGCGTACGCGGGCCCAGGTACGCGACTTTGCTGCCCTGGGCCACGAACATCAGGCTCGGCTCATAGATCTGCGGGCCGCGTGCCACATCACAACTTGCACGCAAAACCTGTACGCCAGGCAAGTGGGTCGGGGAGAAACCGTCACGGGTCGTGAGGCCCTCGATCAAGGAAACCAACGTGGCGTTGGCGTCGAGATGGCAGGTCAATAACATAAAGGCAGTTCTCGGGAGTTTTCAGATCTGAGCATCAGCAAGCTTCAA
This sequence comes from Pseudomonas rhodesiae, assembly GCF_013285305.1. Classification (NCBI taxonomy): domain Bacteria; kingdom Pseudomonadati; phylum Pseudomonadota; class Gammaproteobacteria; order Pseudomonadales; family Pseudomonadaceae; genus Pseudomonas; species Pseudomonas rhodesiae. Next base: position 4,528,522 of record NZ_CP054205.1, read on the forward strand.
CCTCAAGCTGCAAGAGAGCGCGCAGTTTATAGCTTGCGGCTTGTAGCTTGCTGCTTTTAGCTGCTCCCCCGGAGTTTTAGGCATGAGACTCGGAGCAATCGCCATGGCCGCCAAGCAAGTCGATGCGGACAATGGCCCGCCTCACTTGTCATTGTTTTTGCGAGGTTCTCTGCATGTACACCGCCATCGGTTACGCCGCCCAGTCGGCCACCACTCCCCTCGCCCCCATGAGTTTCCAACGTCGCAGCCCACGGGCCGACGACGTGGCCATCGAGATTCTGTACTGCGGCGTGTGCCACTCTGACATTCACCAGGCGCGCAACGAGTGGGGCATCGCCGTCTACCCGCTGATGCCCGGCCACGAGATCGTCGGCAAAGTCACCGCCGTGGGCGCCAGCGTCACCGCGCACAAAGTCGGCGACCTGGTGGGCGTGGGCTGCATGGTCGATTCGTGCCGCCAGTGCCAGGCTTGCCAGTCGGACCTCGAGCAATACTGCCTTGAAGGCCCGACCATGACCTACGCCACCCCCGACCGTGTGGACGGTAGCAATACCATGGGCGGCTACTCCGACAGCATCGTGGTCAGCGAACATTTTGTGGTGAAGATCCCGGCCAAGCTCGACCTGGCCAGCGCTGCGCCGATCCTGTGCGCGGGCATCACCACCTACTCACCGCTCAAACACTACGGGGTCAAGGCTGGCGACAAAGTCGGGATTCTCGGCATGGGTGGCCTGGGCCACATGGGCATCAAGTTCGCCAAGGCCATGGGCGCGGAAGTGACGCTGTTTACCCGTTCCGCGAGCAAGGCCGAAGAAGGCCGTCGCCAGGGCGCCGATCATGTGATCGTGTCCACCGACGCCGAGCAAATGAAAGCCGCCGCCGGGCACTTCGACTTCCTGCTGGACACCATCCCGGTGCAGCACGACCTGAACCCCTACCTCGACACCCTGCGTTTTGACGGCGTGCATATTCTGGTGGGCCTGATCGAGCCGGTGGACCCGCCCGTCAATGCCGCCAAACTGGTGCTGGGGCGCAAAGTGCTGGCCGGCTCGTTGATCGGCGGTATTGCCGAAACCCAGGAAGTCCTGGATTTCTGTGCCGAGCATGGCATCACCTGCGATATCGAAATGCTCGACATCCGCCAGATCAACGAGGCTTACACCCGCATGATCGCCGGCGATGTGAAGTACCGCTTTGTCATCGACATGGCGACCCTCAAGGTCTGATCAGGCCTTCGCACCCAACTCCGCCGACAGCCGTGCTGCGACCTGTTTGATTACAGGGATCAGCTCGGCCATTTTTTCCAGCGGCATGTAGGGCACGGTACTGGCGATGCTGATGCCGGCGACGATCCGCCGGCTGGCATCGCGCACCGGTGCGGCCACGCAACGGATCGACGGTTCGTTGTCTTCCAGATCGAACGCATAACCACCCGCCACGTACTCGTGCATGCGTTGCTCGAACTGCGCCCAGGATTGCTCAGGATGGTGGGGCCACTGCAGATTCTTCCCGCCTGCTGGCAGGCTGGCGTCGTACAAGCGTTGCCATTCCTGTACCGAATCATCCAGCAACATCGCCTTGCCCACCCCGGTACGCGCCAACGGCATGCGATGGCCGACCCGCGAGCGCATTTCCGGGCCGTAGCGGCCAGGGTTCTTGTGCAGGTAGAGCACATCGTCGTGTTCGCGGATGGCCAAGTGGATGGTGTCGCCGGTCAGCGCCGATAGTTCGTCCAGGTACGGCACCGCCAGGGTAACCAGCGGCAACTCTTCGCGCGCCTGGAACCCCAGCTCGATCAACTTCGGCCCCAACAGGTAACCAACTTGCGGCACCACACGCAGGTAACGCTCGTCCACCAGGCAACTGGCCAGGCGGTGGGTGGTGCTGCGAGTGGTGCCGATGCGCTTGGCGATCTCTTTCAGATCCCGCGCACCCGCCGCCACCGCCTGCACCACCCCCAGGCCACGCAACAGGGTCTGGGTGCCGGTGGGGGCGGCGTCTTTGACGGGGATGTGGGCGTTTTCCTGCATATCGGGCCTATTGGGAAGTACGAAAACGGGCGCCATTATGGCAAATACCCGAGGGCAACACAGTGCGGATATCTATGTAGGGGGCTTTGCCCAATGGCCGTGGGTCAGTTTGAACATCCTGGTCTGACACACCGCTATCGGGGGCAAGCCTCCTCCCACCTTTTGATTTCACATGACCAGGGCTCAGCGTTGTTTCATGGGCTCAGTCACCGCTGCCAGCACCAGCATCGAACAGCCTTACTGTGGGAGGGGGCAAGCCCCCTCCCAGCTTTTGATTTCACATGACCAGGGCTCATCGCTGTTTCATGGGCTCGATCACCGCTGTCAGCAACAACATCGAAGCGCCTTACTGTGGGAGGGGGCTTGCCCCCGATTGCGGAGCGTCAGTTTGCATTTTTGTTTCTGATCTACTGAAGTGCGCCCCAAAAGTTGGACAGTAATTGTCTAGGCTACAGCGGAACGGGCTCTGTACTCTACAGGGCTCAGTCCGCCAAGCTTCGTTTTGATTCGCTTATGGTTGTAGTAATGGATGTATTGATCCAGTCCAGCCTGCAACTGAGCCGCGCTGTCGAAGCTTTCGCGGTAGTAAAACTCTGACTTCAACGTGCCGAAGAAGCTCTCCATCGTGGCGTTGTCATAGCAGTTTCCTTTGCGTGACATGCTTTGTTCCAGCCCCGCCTGTTCTAGTCGCTCGCGATACTTCGAGTATCGATAGTGCCAGCCTTGATCCGAGTGCAGCATGGGTTTAGCGCCCTCAGGCAGGCGCTCGAGCGCTCGCTCCAGCATGTCGCCAACCAGGGCATATTGGGGGCGTATGGCGGTCTGATAAGCCACGATTTCTCCGTTGTATAAGTCCAAGATCGGCGACAGATACAGCTTTTTACCTGCCACTTTGAACTCGGTGACATCCGTCACCCATTTCTGATTCGGCTTTTCGGCTTCGAACCGACGAGCCAAGGTATTGGGTGAGATTTCTCCCATCGGCCCTTTATATGCTCTGTATTTCTTGGGTCGCACCGTGCATTTGAGCCCCAACGCTCCCATCAATCGTCGTACCGTTTTACCGTTGATCTGTAGTCTTTCTTTGCGCAGTTCCAGCGTCATACGGCGGTAGCCCAGGCGCCCTTTATGCTCTTCCTGAAGGCTCTGGATCGAGGCTTTGACTGAGACGAAGCGGTCCGCAACGCCCATGACCTTGAGTTGGTAGTAGTACGTGCTTCGCGCCAGCCTTAGCAGTTTGAGCAGGTCCGCCAGCGGAAAGTCTTGTCTCAGCTCAGTGACTATTCGAGCTTTTTCTTCGCTTCGTTCTCCCGCCTAATCACCGCCTCGCCTAACTCCCCAAGCTTTTTTAGGTAGGCGTTCTCCATGCGCAAATACTGAAGTTCATCCAGCAGGGCTTTGTGCGCAAGCTCCTCCTTTGTAAGGGGGGCGGCAGATTTACGCAGTTTGGCAGGTGGCTTTGGCATAGCGGTATTCAGTCCTTTTTTCCCTGAGGCCAGGGCTTCAATACCGCCACTGTAATACTGCTGCTGCCATCTGCCCACTTGGGTGGAGTCACCCAGGTTGAAAAGCGCCGCTGCGCGGCGCAAGGAGAGGGAGTCGCGCCACATGCGTTGCAGAACGGAAAACTTGAACAGCGCGCTGTAACGCCCACCGGCACTGCTCAGGCTGGCCTCACCGTGCAGCCGGTAAGCCTCCACCCAACGGCGAAGCAAGGTGGGGTCCATTTGAAATTGAGCGGCGATATGGCGAAAACCCCGGCCTCGTTCAAGAAAAGCCGTAATGGCGGAAAGCTTGAACTGCGTCGTGTACTTGCTCATGAAAAAGCCCCAAGAGTTGGATAGGTGTCCAACTTTTGGGGCGCACTTCACTACCGCTATCGGGGGCAAGCCCCCTCCCACATTGAGTCCTTACGGGGCATGGAGTCAGCGTTGTTTCATGCGGTCGATAACCACGGCCAGCAGCAGGATGGAGCCGCGGATTACATACTGGTAGAAGGTGTCGATGTTCTTCAGGTTCATCGCGTTTTCGATGATCGCCAGGATCAGCACGCCCGCGATTACGTGGCGGATCATGCCGATGCCGCCGCTCAGCGACACGCCGCCCAGTACGCAGGCCGAGATGACGGTCAGTTCGAAACCCTGGCCGATCATCGGTTGGCCCGAGGTCATGCGTGAGGCCAAAATCACGCCGGCCAGGGCACCGATCAGGCCGTGTACGGCGAAGATCAGGATCTTGGTGCGGTCCACGTTCACGCCCGCCAGCAGCGCCGCTTCCGGATTGCCGCCAATGGCCATGGTGTTGCGCCCATAGGTGGTGTAGTTGAGCAGCCAGCCGAAAAACACGAAGCACACCAGGGTGATCAGGATCGGCACCGGCACGCCGAACAGTTGGCCGTTGCCGAAGATAAAGAACTGCTCCTGGGACACCCCCACCGCTTTGCCGTCGGCAAAAATGTAGGCCAGGCCGCGCACAATTTGCATGGTTGCCAGCGTGGTGATCAGCGCGTTGACCCGCAGCTTGGCGATCACGATGCCGTTGATCAGCCCCACCACCAGGCCCATCAGCAACGCCGCGCCAATGCCCAGCATGACGCTGTCGGTGTCGCGCATGACGATGGCCGCGACCACCCCGGCACAGGCGATCACCGAACCCACCGACAGGTCAAAATGCCCCGAGGCCAGGCAGAACAGCATGGTGCAGGCGGCGATGCCCACGGTGGAAATCGCCAGGCCCAGGCCGCGCATGTTCAGCGGCGAGAGGAAGTTGTCGATCAGCAAGGCGCACAACACGAAGATGGCGATGGCCGCCAGCAGCATCGCCCAGTTGTCGAGCAAGGCGCGCATGTCCAAGGGCTTGCGTGCCGTGGGCAGCGCGTTGTTTTGAGTGGTCATGGTTTTCTCTCAGTTCGTCACGCGGCGCGGCAAGGCCAGCTGCAGCAGGTTGGATTCAGTGGCGTGTTCGCGCGGGTGTTCGCCGCGCAGCGCGCCTTCGCACAGCACCAGGATGCGGTCGGCGATGCCCATCACTTCCATCAGGTCGCTGGACACCACGATCACCGCGATGCCCTGGGCCGCCAGGTTGTGGATGATCTGGTAGATCTCGGCCTTGGCGCCGATGTCGATGCCGCGGGTCGGTTCGTCGAGCAGCAGCACTTTCATCGGCATCGACAGCCAGCGGCCCAAAATGGCTTTCTGCTGGTTGCCGCCGGAGAGGTACAGGATCTTCTGCGCGGCGTTCGGGGTTTTGACTTTCATCGCCTGGATCTGCTGCGCGGCGTTGCCCTTTTCCCAGCCCTCGCGCAGCAGCCAGCCGAACCGCGAGTGGGCGCCACGAGCACTGATGTTGATGTTTTCGGCCACACTGGACAGCGGGATGATGCCTTCCTTTTTGCGGTCTTCGGGGCACAGCAGCACCCCGGCGGCGATGGCGTCGCGCGGCGAGCGCAACTGCAATGGCTCACCCTCCAGCGCCAGGCTGCCGGCGCTGGCACGCTCCAGGCCGCTGAGCAGACGGAACAGCTCCGTACGCCCGGCCCCCACCAGCCCGAACAGGCCGAGGATTTCGCCTTTGCGCACCTGGAAACTCACCGGCTCGCGCAAGCCTGGCCCAAGCAGACCGTCGACCTTGAGCGCCACCTCGCCGTGCTCGCGCGGGCGGTAGTCGTAGATGTCCTGAATATCGCGACCGACCATGCAGGTCACCAACTGGTCGTGGGTCAGCGCGCTCATGTCCTCGAACGTGCGCACGTAGCGGCCGTCCTTGAACACCGTGACCGCGTCGCAGATGCGGAACACTTCTTCCATGCGGTGCGACACGTAGAGCACCACTTTGCCCTCGTCGCGCAGGCGCGTGATGATCGCCATCAAGCGGTCAATCTCCCGCGCCGAGAGGCTGCTGGTGGGCTCGTCGAAGGCGATCACATGGGCGCCCCGGGACAGCGCCTTGGCGATTTCCACCAATTGGCGCTGGCCCAGGGACAGGCGCCCGAGCTTCTGGTCCGGGTCGATCTCATCGGCCAGGCCCTTGAGGCACGCCAGGGCCTGCTTGCGCAGCAGGCCACGGTTGACCACGCCCCAGCGCGTGGGCAAATGGCCGAGAAACAGGTTCTCGGCCACGCTCATTTCCGGCACCAGGTGCAGCTCCTGGTGAATCACCGCCACGCCGCTGGCGATGCTGTCGGCCGCGCATTTGAAGGCCAGGGTCTGCGCGCCGATCTGCAGCGCGCCGCTGCTGGGGATATAGGCCCCGCCGAGGATCTTCAGCAGCGTCGACTTGCCCGCGCCGTTCTCGCCCATCAACGCATGCACTTGCCCGGGCTGGGCGGTAAAACTGATGCCGTCCAGCGCCTTGACCCCGGGAAAGGTCTTGCCGATGCCGTCAAACCGCAAGGCCGCAGCGGTCATTTCCACAGCCCGATTTTGGTCAGTTCTTCTTGGAAGTTGGCGCGGGTGATCAGGGTCACTTCGTCCATGGCGGTGTATTTAGGCGGCTCTTTGCCGGTGGTCACCCACTCGAACATCATCTCGGCGGTTTTGTAGCCTTCGATATGCGGGCTTGGCAGCATGGAGCCGTAGAAGCCGCTGTCGGGTTTTTTCAGTTCGCCGATGGCATCGGTGCCATTGATGCCGATCCCGATCACATTGGCCGCCTTGAAACCGGCCGCTTCAGTGGCGCGCACGCCGCCGAGCACCGTGTTGTCGTTCATACCGCCGATGATCAGGTTTTTCACGCCGCTTGGGAGTTTGACCAGGGCCGAGTTGGCGGCGTCCATGCTGCCCGGTACGTCCAGGGTTTTCAGCGGGGCGGTGAGGATATGGTCCGCGGGGATGCCGGCTTTTTTCAGCGAATCGATCGAACCGTCGGTGCGTTTCTTACCGGTATCGAGCTCGTTGAAAGTGGTGATCACCGCGTAGGTTTCTTTCCAGTCCCAACCGCGTTTTTTCGCCTCATCCGCCATGGCCGCGCCCTGCTTCTGGCCCACCTCGAACGCGGCCATGCCCAGGTACGGCACGTCTTCCATAAACTTGCCCTTGGCGTCGACGAAACGGTCGTCCACCGCCATGACTTTCATATCGTTGAGCTTGGCCTTGGCCACAATCGCCGGGCCGAGGGACACATCCGGCGGGCAGATCACAAAACCCTTGGCGCCGTTGGCGGCCAGGCTGTCGATGGCCGACAGGGTTTTCTCACCGTCGGGCACGGCGATCTTAATCAACTCAAACCCCTTGTCCTTGGCGGCTTTTTCGGCGAAGGCCCACTCGGTCTGGAACCAGGGTTCTTCGGCTTGTTTGACTAGGAAGCCGATTTTGACTGTATCCGCAGCCACGGCGAAGGAGCTGAGGCTGCTGAACGCAACGGCGGTAGCGAGAACACGTAAGGCTTTTTTCATGAACGGCACCTCTTGTTGTTATTGGAGAGCGGCAGGTTCTAGTCGTGGTACATCACAGACCGCCCGCCATCGATCATCAGGCAGGTGGCATTGATAAAAGGCGCTTCGTCGGTGGCCAGGAACAGCGCCGTCATCGCCACCTCGACCGGTTGGCCAATGCGCTTGGGCGGGTGCAGGTCGAAGGCGCGCTGGCGTTCGGCGTGGGGGTCGGGGAAACCGTTCCAGTAATCGACATTCAGCTGGGTTTCGATATAGCCCGGCGCAATCGCATTCACGCGGATGCCTTTGGGCGCGTATTCGATGCCCAGCGCGCGGGTCAGGCCGAGCAGGCCATGTTTGGCCACCGGGTACGGAAAGCACCCGGGAATGATGTGGCTGGAATGGGTGGAGGCGATGTTGATGATATTGCCGATGCCCTGCTCGATCATGTGCGGCAACACCGTGCGACAGCCGAACCAGGCACCGTCGAGATCGATGGCGAAGCAGCGGCGCCAGTCTTCGTCGGTCATTTCCAGCGGGTCGCGGAACACATTGACCCCGGCGCAATTGACCAGCACATCCACACGCCCGAAGCGCTCGATGGCCAGGTTGACCAGCGCCTGCCACTGTTCCTTGGCGGTGATATCGATAGGGAGTGCATGGATCTGGGCGCCGCGTTCGCGCCAGTGAGCGGCAACGGCCTCGACCTTGTCGCCCTGGATATCGCCGATCACCAACTGCGCCTGCTGGGCTTGAAAGCACGCGACGATCGCCTCGCCAATGCCTTGGGCGGCACCGGTGATCACGACCACCTTGCCTTTGAGACGCTCGCCGTAAGTAGGCTCGGACACCCTGGGCAACGACAACGGTTGTGCCTGCATCGCTTCACCTGTTTTATTTTTGGTAGTGAGTGCTGATGCCGCCGACTATAAACCTAGAACCTGAAACATCTCAATATATAAATTTACATCCCATATTGTGAGAAAAAATGTAAAAAAACCGGCACATCCATGCCGGTAACTGATCAAGTAATAGAACGACTTTCAGCCTCAACCCAAGGCGAAGTCACGCAACGCATCGCCTTCCATGCGGTACCGCACCCACTCTTCCTGCGGCTGTGCGCCAATGGATTTGTAGAAGGCAATCGCCGGCTCGTTCCAGTCCAGCACGCTCCACTCAAAGCGCCCGCAGCCATTGTCGAACGCGATCTTGGCCAAATGGCGCAACAACTTCTTGCCCGCCCCGCCGCCACGTTGTTCCGGGTTGATGTAGAGGTCTTCAAGGTACAGGCAGTTACTGCCCAGCCAGGTGGAGTAGCTGAAGAAGAACACTGCAAAACCGATGGGCACGCCGTCCCGCAAGCAAATCAGACCATGGGCGGTGGCGCCCTCGCTGAACAGGCTACGTTCAATGTCCACCACACTGGCGATCACTTCATGCCGGGCTTTTTCGTACTCCGCAAGCTCGGTGATAAAAGTCAGGATCTGCGCAGCGTCACTGGGCACGGCGGGACGAATCTCGATGGTCATGGGCGAGCCTTGGCAATGTCAAAGCCCACATACTAAGGCGCTTTGATGACTGATTGCAGCGCAATTTTATGGGCTACGAGGTGGCGTCGATGTGGCCCAATGCGCTGACACACAAATTTTTACAGGCAACTTGATACCGTTCGTCGCCATCGAGGCACGATCAATAAACGTCGGCTGACCAACAAAGGGTAAGGACATTAATCATAAGGAGACACCCTCATGAACCATTCCAAATGTGCTGCCCTCGCCCTCGCCGGTCTGCTGTCCGCGGTTTCCCTGAGCAGCTTCGCCGCGACCTCATCCACCGGCCTGACCAACCCGGACGCCACCACCGAGTCGCAGAAGTCCATGGGCACGGGCCTGGACACCAATGGCGGCGCGGTGATCGATAACACCAACGCCGCCGACCCGCACACTCAAGGTCATGACACCCAACGCCAGGCACCGGCTGCGGTGGGTAACGGCAAGATGGGCCCGTCGGTGAACGAGCCGAAGATCAACAAAGGCGACGACTCGAACCTGCCGGGTTCGCCGAAGCAACCTGCACCTTGATTCATCGCACGCGAGACGAACACCCGATCATTTCCCCATGAAGAGGTACGCATGAACGTCGATAAGAACCTTGAGAGAGAAGTCCTCACCCGCCTGTTGCACGCCCATCCCCATGGTTTGGGCAAGGAGGTGCTCGACAACTACCGCGGCGAGAAAGTAGTCGCCAGTGCCTTGGCGTTCCTTCAAGACCGTGGACTTATCAAGGACGGTCACGTGACCACCGACGCTGCCGGTGAATATGCCTTGAACCTGCCGATCAAGTTGACCGCGTCGGGTGTCGATGAGGCGCGCAAGCTGGAAAGTGCCGACCCTCAGTAATTCATTTTGTCTGGTCTGGCCCTGGCGACAGGGCCAGTAGGAGTATCGCAATGCCTCTTGGAAGCAAAGCCAAATACACCGCCGCACAGAAGCGTAAAGCCTCCCGTATCGAACAGAGTTACGAGGACAAAGGCGTGCCCAAATCCGAAGCCGAAGCCCGTGCGTGGGCCACCGTCAACAAGCAGTCCGGCGGGGGCGAAAAGGCCGGTGGCTCGGGTCAGCGCAAGGCCCCGGCGAAGAAGGCCCAGGATCGTCATGACTCGGCCAAGCGGGCTGCCGCCAGCCGTGAAGGGCATCCGCGCAACAGCCGTGAGTCCTTAAGCACCCAGACCAAGGAAAGCCTGCTCAAAGAAGCCCGGGCGAAAGATATCCGCGGGCGTTCGAGCATGCGTAAAGATCAGTTGATCGAAGCGTTGAAGAAGGCAAGTTGACCCTGCCTTGGCAGCGGTGGGAGGACGTCCGCGTCCTGCCACCGTTGGTTGTCATGATTTGAGGAAGGCGTCGACTTCAGCACCGGTCGGCGCAGTGGCCGGGCCCCAGCGCGTCACCGCCAACGCCGCCGCCGCATTTGCACGGCGCGCCGATTCCACCGGTTCGAGGCCTTGGGCCAGACCGGCAATCATCACCCCCGCGTGCGCGTCCCCAGCGCCATTGCTATCCACCGCCTGCACCATGAACCCCGGCACATGTTCGATCTGAGCCCCACGCCCCACCCAGCAGCCATTCGGACCATCGCGTACCACCAACAGCGTGTCAGCGGGTAAGTGCCGAGCGAGGTCGGTCAACGCCTGCGCAATATCCGGCGCCCCGGTGAATGCCAGTGCTTCTGGCCCGTTGCTGGTCCAGATATCGATGCGCGGCAGCAAGGCAACCATCAGTGCCGAATTCGGCCCCTTGGCCAGCGGTCCCGGATCGAACACCACCGCGATGGTCCGCGGTAAGGCCAGCAGCCAGTCGATCAGCGGCTGGGCCTTGCCTTCCAGCAGCAGGCTGTAGCCGCTGACATACACGTAGTCATCGGCACATGGCACCACGCTGGCCAAATCTTCGGCGCTCAGTTCCCCCTCTGCCCCAAGGCGCGAGATAAAAGTGCGCTCCGTGGACGCCTCGGTCAGCGCCACGCATAGGCCTGTGTCCTTGCCACTGCTCGGTGCCAGGGCCACGTCGATGCCGTCCGCCTGCATCGCCGCACGGGCCAGATCGCCGAAGCGCCCGGTGCCATGGCGCCCCAAGTACACCACCGGCATGCCGTTGCGTCGCGCGGCGGCCATCACATTGAAGCCGCCGCCGGTTTCGAAACTGGCCGATTGGGCCAGTACGTCGCCCCCCGTGGCAGGCAATGTATCGAGGGCCATGACCAGGTCGACGATGACCTGCCCCGTGTGCAGCAATCTAGACATGCGCGCCCTCAACCAGCGCCGGGCGTCGATCAGATGCACCACCCAGCACGGCGTAGATCCCACCCGCGACCAAGAACGTGACAATCCAACCCAGGCCGTTATGGCCCAGCCAGGAGTCGGACAACGGCCCGGCAAACCATATGTTGTCAGCGGTAGTGCCGATGGTGGTAAAGCTGAAACCCAGCACGATCGCCACGGCCCACGCGCCGAATGCGCGCCATTCCACGCCGCCGCGATACCAGTAGGCGCTGCTGGGGCTGACGTCCAGCAGATCCTGGGCGCTGTAGTAGTGACGGTGGATCAAGTCGACCACGAAGATGCCGACCCACGCGGTAATCGGCACCGCCAGCAGTGAAATGAAGGTAATAAACGGGCCGTAGAAACTGTCGGCAATCAGCATGAAGTAAATCGAACCGGCGAAGATCGCCACGATATCGACGATCACCGCATGTACGCGCTTGACCTTCAAACCGAGGGTCAGGGTGGTCAGCCCCGCCGAATACACCGACAGGTTATTCGACAGCAACAGCCCCCCGAACGCCGTGATCAGGTACGGCACCGCCATCCAGGTGGGCAGCATGTCGCGGATCGCGATGATCGGGTCCGTGGCCGCCGCCAGGTCGTTATTGCCCACCGACAACAGGCCGCCCAGGGTGATCAACAGCACCAGCGGAATGCCCGCGCCAAAGGCAGCGGACGCAACCAGTCGCGCGGCCTTGACGCTGCGGTGCTGGTAACGCGACATATCGGCACCGGCGTTGGCCCAGCCGATACCGGTACCGGCCGCCATGGTGCCGATGCCGATGATCATCGCGCTCAGGGGTGCCGGCGTGGCATTGAACACGGCGTTCCAGTCGATGGTGGCGCAGAGAAAACCACCCACTAGGATATTCAGCGCGCCAAACACGTAAGTGGCCCATTTCTGGATCACCAACAAAGTGGCATGGCCCAGACCGGAGACCGCCAGGGTCAGCAGCACGAAAATGCCGATAAAGATCAGGGTCAGCACCGGCGCGCTTTTGGCCTCGACCGCCGAGCCGAACAGGATTGAGCACAGCGACAGCAGCACAAACGCAGCGGTAGTGGTGTTGACGGTTTCCCAGCCCAGGCGCGACATCAGCGAAACCAGAGTCGGACCGATATTACCGCGCACGCCGAAGATGGCGCGCGACAGCGTCAGGCTGGGGGCGCGGCCGCGTCGGCCGGCGATGGAGATGATGCCCACCACAGCAAAGGAACCGGCGGCGCCGAGGATCGCCACGATCACCGCCTGCCAGATCGCCAAGCCGCGAAACGCCACCAACGTGGCACCCAGCGGCAGGCCGAGGATGCTGATATTGGCGGCAAACCACACCCAGAACAGCTGCAGCGGGTGACCATTGCACTCCGCTTCGGGGACCGGTTCGATACCGCGTGTTTCCAATTGCCCGGCGTTTTGGCCGGCAGACGTGCTGCTCATGGTGCTGCTCCTGATGCCTGTATTTGTTGTGGTGATGGCAAATAGTTAAAGGGTTAACCCGTCATCCTGACTGTGTTCAGCAACGCACGTCGCAACGCGCGCTTAACGCAAGGCGAGCAGCCCCTGGACCAAGGGTTGCAAATCCAGCCCATTGACCCGTCTGACCTGCTCGATCATCGCTGGTGGCCAGCACTGCATGCCCAGACAAGCGCCAAGCATGGCGCCCAGCATCGCTGCGATGGTGTCGGTATCGCCGCCGAGGCTGGCGGCCAGGCACAACGCGTCCAGCGCCGTCAGCTCACCCACCGCCACCCGCTGCGCGAGGGCGAACGACACCACCACTGACTCCTGGGAGGCCACGGAGGTGCCGATCAACTCATACAACAGGTCAGCGAACAGCGCGGTATCGCCGCTGCCAACGCTCAAGGTGCGCGCCCAACTGATGCGCGTGGAAATCCGCCCACCCGCCACCCAATGGCCCTGGCTCTCGGTTTGTTGGGCTATCTGGGTGCCGATGCTTAACGCTTCGCCCAGATCCACGCCGTTGATACCGGCCGAAACCACCGCAGCCACCGCTGCCGCGCTGGAGATGCCCAGGGTCGTGTTGTGGGTGACTTGGCACGCCTGGATCACCGACTGGACAAATCGAACCGAATCGTTGACATCGGCGGCAATGCCCACCGGCGTGATACGCATGGCCGCGCCGTTGGTGGTGCCGTAACGCCCGGATTCCTCTGGAGTATGGCCGGCGAGGATCATGTCGATCGCGCGCTTGGTGGAGGGACCGAGCAAGTCCTGGGAGCCCTTGGCGCGCATGCTCGCTTCCCAGTCGATCAGGCGCTGGGCGAGGACCGCAGGCTCGATCGTGCCCTGGCCTTGCACCAACAACTCGCCCACCAGAATCGCTTGCTCGGTGTCGTCGGTCACCGAGCCGGCGGGCATGTTGGGGGCGATGGGTTGGTCGGCGTGGGCATCGACCAGCGTTGTGATCGCGCCGAACCGCGCGCGTACCTGCTCGCGGTTGAGGGATTGGGTCGGCATGCCGAGGGCATCGCCCAGGGCCAGGCCGTAAAAGGCGCCGAGGGCGCGATTATGCGGGGTCATTTGGCGGTTCCGAATTGCAGGTGCAGGCGAAAGTGCACAGGGTCAAGCACGCTTTCGACGTACTCCATAAAACGTCCGCGACGGTCGAAAGTGGTTCGCGACGCCTTCAAAAACACCGTGCCGACTGGGCGCCCCAGCAGCTCGGCGTCTTCGTCGCTCAATGGCTCGGCACCGATCCACTGGTCGCCATCAGCGCCGACATAGCCATAGGCCGCCAGGGTAATGGTCAGAGAATTGTCGATCAGGCCGACCCGGGGCAGGCTCTCAAGACTGCCAGCGGCGGGCATCAACGAGCGTTCCAGGGACACGGCAGTGCCATCGGTGGTCCGACGGCGCCGGTCGAGGGCGATGAACTGATCGCTGCCGAAGCGGTTGAGCAAGTCCGGGCGGGTTACCGCTTCCAGGCGCAGGACGTCAGTGGTGATCAACGCCCCCGTATCGGCCAAGGCCTGCGCCCAGCCGCTGGCTTGATCGAGCACCATGCCGTCAAAGGTGACAATGGAGCCGACCCCGCTCTGGGTGGCGATGTAGTTGCGGCGCTTCAGCTCGGCCAGAGCCTCGCGCAAGGTGCCTCGGCTGACCCCGAACTCTTCGGCCAATTGGTGCTCGCCCGGCAGCAGGAAACCGTCGGCCATCATGCCACCTTCAATGCGGCGGATGAGTTCGTCGACGACGCGTTTTTTCTTATCGAATCGCACATGTCTAATCATGTACAAATTGATAACCGAAAGGCCCGGTGAGCGGCAAGCGAATTATGTCAGGGCCTGGTAAAAACCGGCCTCAGGGCTCCAGGCCAATCGGGAAAAACTCCCCGCCGCTCCATACACCCAGCCAATTTCGCCCGTTGATCGGACGACTCACTGCCAACTCGACCAATTGATAGAACACGTTGCGATGCACCAGGGCTTCGAGGTTGGCGCGCACGCGCAGATAAGGCGATGGCTCTTCGGTGACCGGGTCAATCACCACCCGTAGGGGATGTTCGAGACCCGCCTCGATCTGCTCGTCGACGTTGGTGGTCAAGCGCAGCCGCTGACTTTCGCCCTCGCCTTCCACCTCCAATGTCACCGCAACGAACGGCGCGTCGTCGACCACGATCCCGACTTTTTCCACCGGGGTAACCAGAAAGTAATCATCGCCATCGCGGCGAATGATATTGGAGAACAATTTGACCATCGGCTTTCGCCCGATCGGTGTGCCTTGGTAAAACCAGGTGCCGTCGCGGGCGATGCGCATGTCGATATTGCCGCAGAACTCCGGGTTCCACAGATGCACCGGTGCCGGGCCCTTGCCTTTGGGCAGTTGCGCCAACAGATCGTTGGCCTTGGCGGAATCGGTCATGGGTTCTCCCTTGAGGATGCGCCGGACCTATTGATCACTCATACCCAGCAAGCTGCGTGCGTACTGCGCCAGGGGACGGGCAATCAGGTCTTGTGGCTTATTGTCGTGGAATGTCAGTAAACCGCCACGACTGCGAATACGTGCAGTATCAATCAAATACTGGGTGCTGGTCTCGATCAACATGATCTGGATAACGCCGCTGTCCAGGCCAACGCGGTCGAGCGCCTCTTGATCGGCCCATTCATCGGCGTTACCGATACGGTCGTCGGCCTTGGCGAAGCGGCAGTACAGCAGGTAATGAGCGCCCGCCGCACGGGCTTCGGCCATGGCTTGCTCAAGGCCTTCAGGTTGCCGGGCGCGACGTACCATGGGGAAATATTCGACGAAACCATTGAAGGCTTCCTCAGCCACCACGTTCGGACGCGGATAGGCACTGCCCGGCGGCACAAACGCGCCCTGGGCGATAAAAATAAAGGAATCCGGCTGCACACGAATCGACGCCGTGCGGCGAGTGTCGCTGTGATCCAGCAACCCGGCGTCACTCATCTGATAGCGGGTGCCTTCGGCCATATCGCTGACGGTCATGCAACCACTCAGCGTCAACGACGCCAGCAACAAAACCAGACTACGCATCCTATTCCTCCAGAAGCCGGTGACGGAAAACCGGCGAATGGGCACGAGATGCAGAATCTGGGCCAGGGCAGCTGCACACATGCGGCGTTAGCCGCCGATGATTTTCATGATGGTTGCGCCGCCGGAGAATGCCACTTCCTGCTTATCGCCCAGGGCTTTCATCAACAAACCCTGCAAGGCCGGCAGCGCCTGATGACGGGGCTTGTCGAGCAAGTCGCCGACATAGTGGCGGTTGCTCGACGATAGACAGCCATGCAACCAACCGGTGGACGACAGCCGCAACCGCGAGCAAGTACGGCAGAACGGCACGCTTTCGTTGGCGATCACGCCGAAATGGCCTTTGCCCGGCACTTCATAGCGCACCGCCGTGGCGTCCACGGGGGCATTGGCCTGCAAGTATTCGTAGCGTTCGCCGATCAGGCTCAACAGTTGTTGCAGGCTGACGAACTGCTGCAGAAAGGCATTGGAATCCTTGGCCAGGTGGCCCATGCGCATCAACTCGATAAAGCGCAACTCGTAGCCGCGCTCCAGACAGTAATCGAGCAGCGGCATCACCTGATCCAGGTTCTGGCCGCGCAATGGCACCATATTGACCTTGATCTTGAGCCCGGCGGCGCGAGCCCGATCCATGCCATCGAGCACGGTGGCCAGGTCGCCGCCACGGGCAATGCTGCGGAACGCGCCGGCGTCCAGGGTATCGAGGGAGACGTTGATACGCCGGATGCCGGCATCCACCAGCAACGGCAATTTGCGAGCAAGCAGTTGGCCATTGGTGGTCAGGCTGATATCGCTCAGCCCCAGCTGGCCCACGGCACCGAGGAACACTTCCAGCTTGGGACTGACCAGCGGCTCACCGCCAGTGATGCGTAAACGCTCGATGCCGGCCGCTTCAATCAGGTACGCCACGCCACGGGCCATGGCCTCGGCCGAGAGTTCGTCCTGGGCAGCCACCAGCCGCTTGCCATCAGGCACGCAGTAGGTACACGCGTAATTGCAGGCTGAGGTCAGGCTGATCCGCAAATTGCGAAAACGCCTGCCTTGACGATCAACGATCATGGAACACTCCGGCAGAGGATAATTCGGGCGCACTAAAAGCTGACCTATAAATCAGCTTTTAGCAAGATCCTTGCCTGAGTATATTCCTGGGTTACTGCGCCTGGCAGCTAATCTTGAGTGGCGGGCGTGGCTTCAAGCGCCGGTTCGGCACTGTGCTTGCGCTTGTTGCCCATACGCACACCGATATCCATCAGGAACTGGAAGAACCCTTCCTGATCTTCCAGCACATTGCTCCAGAACGGCGAGTGATACAGCGCCACGGCGCCATGCACCAACGCCCAGGCGGCGCAATAGTGGAAATACGGCGGTACATCCTCCAGCTTGCCTTCGCTGATACGGCCTTTGATAAGCAGAGTCAGGCGTTCGAAGTTCGAGGCGCGGATCTTATGCAGCTCCTCGACCATTTCCGGGACTTGATGGCCTTTGACCACCTTCTCTTCCAGTCGGTCGAACAGGCGGTAGCGCTGGGGGTCACGCATACGGAATTCGAAGTAGGCGCGGGACAGGGCTTCCTTGTCCTTGTCCACGTCGGCCGAATGCAGCAACTCGTTCAAATCGCGCTCGTAGTCGAGCATCAGGCGCAGGTAGATCTCGGCCTTGGATTTGAAATGTTTGTAGATGGTGCCTTTGCCGATACCCACGGCATCCGCAATCATCTCGACGGTGACGCTGTCTTCACCTTGTTCGAGGAACAACTTGAGCGCGGTGTCTAGAATTTCCTGCTCTCGGCGGCGAAACTCACGGACCTTACGGGGTTCTTTGTGCATGAGGAAGAGGTCTGCAGAGGTCGGTAGAGGGAGGGCCATGCAAGGCCACGGATACGTGGCGATACGATTTACCCGATGCGAGGGATTATCCCGACTGAACGGTCGTTGGGCAACGCCTATGTGAACCCACCCTGCACTTTAATGACAACATGCCAACGAATCAGCGGTTATCAGTCAGAAATAATACGCAACATCCACCCATGCCCATGGCGTCGATGAGAACTCAACTGAAGCGCACGTATTCCAAATCTGTTTAAAAAACGATCAGGGGCGACTGGACTGAATCGGATACTGATCAATACTTCAACTGTCGGCGTGACATCTCCCCCAAGTGAAACGCCGATCTGGGTACCGACGGACTGCGTGCCCTTGTTTACTCCTAATGGTCTTAGCCCGGATTCACCCCCCAGAACCCGGGTTTTTTTTGCCTGGGATTTGGTCCCTCAAGCGGCGACATGAGCCAACGGGAACAGGCGTTTGAAGTTCTCGGTGGTCTGCTCGGCGAACCGCTCGTAGGGCACGCCGCGCAGCATTGCCAGGTAATCCGCCACATCGCGTACGTACTCCGGCAGGTTCGGCTTGCCGCGATGGGGGATAGGGGCCAGATATGGCGAGTCGGTTTCCACCAGCAGACGGTCGGCCGGTACTTGTCGCGCCACGTCGCGCAGGGCATCGGCATTGCGGAACGTGACAATCCCCGACAAGGAGATATAGAAACCCAGGTCCAGGGCGGCCTTGGCCATGTCCCAGTCCTCTGTGAAGCAATGCAACACACCGGCCTGGGGCAAGGCGGCTTCGCGCAGCAGCGTCAATGTGTCGGCACGGGCGCCACGGGTATGGACGATCACCGGTTTACCGGTCTGCTGGGCGGCTTGCAGGTGCAAACGGAAGGACGCCTGCTGCAACTCGGCGGCTTCGGGCTCGTAGTGGTAATCCAGGCCGGTCTCGCCAATGCCCACCACGCGTGGGTGATTGAGCTCAGCCAGCAGCCAATCGAGCGCTGGCGCTTCACCAGGCTGGAGGTCCAGCGGGTGGATACCCACCGAACAATCCACATCGGCGTAGCGCTCGGCGAGGGCTTTGACATCAGCGGCGTTTTCGGCGCTGACGCCGATGCACAGGAAATGCCCTACCCCGCGCTGGCGCGCCGCTTCAAGCGCAGCGTCAAGGGACCCGGCGTGCTGGGCGAGGTCAAGGCGGTCAAGGTGGCAATGGGAATCTACGAGCATAAGAAGGTACGACTTAAGTCACGGTAAATGTCTGACCAACGATACACTCGTCGGCCATCGAAGGATCAACGGCGCCCGAGCAGGCCAACCCATTGCACCAGCAGCGCTTCAAGCAGCAGCACACGGTTGAGGTTGGCTTTGCCGAGGACTTTCTGGCGCTGGACAAGGATCCAGTCTTGGATAGTCAGCACCTTGGCCTGGGGGCTTTTCTGCGCGAGGTACTGCACCACTTTGCGCATATCCGGCAGACCCAGGCCGGTTTCGTCCTGGGTCAGTTGGTAGCGCAGGATCAGGCTGGACCAGTCGCAGAACCAGTCGAACAACAGCAGCAGAGGGATATCCTTCCAGGCCGTCTCGGCCAACTGAGTGGCGGACAGCTCCTGCTTGAGCAGTTTCTTCACTCCATCGACCACCAGGGCCCGCTGCTCACGCACGCCTTGGGCCTGCAGCTTGACGGCCGCCAGTGGCGAGCCGGCCGCCAGGGTCAGCAACTCCACGCGCTCCTCAGCGGAGCAATCCGGCAGGGCCTGCGCCAGCCATTGCACACTCATCGCCTCGCTTGGCAGAGGGCAAGCCTGCTGCACGCAGCGGCTGCGAATGGTGGGCAACAAGCGGCTGGACTGGTGACTCACCAACAACAGAACAGTGTCGCCGGAAGGCTCTTCGAGGCTTTTGAGCAGGGCGTTGGCGGCATTGATGTTCATCGCCTCCACCGGCTCGATCAGCACCACTTTGCGCCCGCCCATCTGCGCGGTCTGCACCACGAAGCTGACCAGATCGCGCACCTGGTCGACCTTGATCGCCTTGTCGGCCTCTTCCGGTTCGAGCAGGTAGTTATCCGGATGGCTGCCCGCCTTGAGCAACAAGCAGGATTTGCATTCGCCGCAAGCCTCCAGGTTGACCGGCCGTTGGCACAACAGACTGGCCATCAAGCGCTCGGCCAGATGGCGCTTACCGATGCCTGCCGGCCCATGCAGCAAATAGGCATGGGCATGCTGGGCACGTCCGGCCAACTGCTGCCAAAGACTGTCTTGCCACGGATAGGCTTCAGCCACGGGCCCGCTCCAGCAGCGCGGGCAACAGCGCATCGATGGCCTGTTGCACATTGGCCAACGGTTGCGCCGCATCCAGCAGGTGATAGCGCGCAGGTTCAGCCTTGGCGCGCGCGAGGAAAGCGCGACGCACGGCGTCGAAGAACACCTGGCCTTCCAGCTCGAAACGGTCCAGACGACCACGGGCACTGGCGCGCGCCATGCCCACTTCCACCGGCAGATCGAACAACAGGGTCAGGTCCGGGCGCAGGCTGCCCTGTACAAAGGTTTCCAGCGTGGCGATGCGCTCCAGGGGTAAGCCGCGCCCCCCGCCCTGGTAGGCGTAGGTCGAATCGGTGAAACGATCGCAGATCACCACGGCGCCGCGGGCCAGGGCCGGACGTATCACTTCGGCAAGGTGCTGGGCGCGGGCGGCGAACACCAGCAGCAGCTCGGTGTCCGGATTCATCTGTTCTTCGCCCGGGGCCAACAGCACTTCACGGATGCGTTCGGCCAGAGGCGTACCGCCAGGCTCACGGGTCAACACCACCTCGATGCCTTCGGCGCGCAAGCGCTCGGCCAAGTAGTCGCGGTTGGTGCTTTTTCCGGCGCCTTCCGGGCCTTCCAGGGTAATAAACAAGCCAGTCACAGGCGGTCCTTAGTCAGAGTCATTGCGGGCTTTGAGGCGCGGCGGTATCCGGCACCGCCTCGGCCGGAGGCGCTGCCTCTTCCGGCGACTTCACCACCGGTGCCGGGCTGGAGCGGTAATCGGCCCGACGCTTGAGCTGAAACTCGCGCACGGCCGCATTATGCGCATCCAGATCATCCGAGAAAATATGGCTGCCATCGCCACGCGCGACAAAATACAGGCTGCTGCCCGGTGCGGGGTTCAACGCCGCATGGATCGCCTCACGGCCGACCATCGCGATCGGTGTCGGCGGCAACCCGGCCACCATGTAAGTGTTGTACGGGTTGGCTTCCTTGAGATGGGCGCGGGTCAATTTGCCGTTGTAGCGCTCGCCCAGGCCGTAGATCACCGTGGGATCGGTCTGCAGCAACATGCCGATCTTCAAGCGGCGCACAAACACACCGGCAATCTGACCGCGCTCTTCCGGTATGCCGGTTTCCTTCTCCACCAAAGACGCCATGATCAGCGCCTGGTAAGGATCGGTGTATGGCGCATCGGCGGCGCGCTTGCTCCACTCCTGAGCCAGGACATCGTCCAAGCGGTTATAGGCTTTTTTCAGGAATTCAACGTCAGTCATGCCCCGCACAAAGCGGTAGGTATCGGGAAAGAATCGCCCTTCGGGGAACACACCTGGATGACCGAGCTTATCCATGACATCGCTGTCAGGCAGGCCCGCCAAGGTCTGCACGATTTTTTCGTGCTTGGCCAACGCCGCCCGCACCTGACGAAAGTTCCAGCCTTCCACCAACGTGAGGCTGTATTGCACCACTTCGCCACGCTGCCACAAACCGATCAGCCCCTGGGCAGTCATGCCGGGGGTCATGCGATATTCACCGCTGTGCAGCGGTTGGCCATCCAGGTTCAAGCGCCAGTAAAGGCGCAACCAGAAGGCGTCGTCGAGCACGCCGTCGGCTTCGAGGCGATTGAAGGTGCCGGTGGGGGTTGCCCCGGCCGGTACATCAAGCAATTGCTCCTGGGTCAGCTTCAAGGGCTGCTTGAGGGCAGAGTCGAGTTTCCAGGCAGAAAAGCCCAACAGCAAACCGGCGGAAAACAGACCGATCAGCAGCAGTACAACCAGTTTTCGTATCAACTCAAATATCCAATAAGGCGCGAACAATGCCCTGCAGTTTACGGGTGAGCGGGCCAACCGACCAGCTCATCGCCGCGCACTCACGCACCGGCCAAATGCCATAAACGCTGTTGCAGACAAAGACTTCGTCCGCCTGCCGTAACTGCTCGACATTGATGTCGGCCACGGCCACCGGGACGCCCAGCGCTTCGGCCTGAGCCAGAATCTCAGCACGCATGACGCCAGCAACCCCGCAACGCTTCAGATCGGCGGTTAGTAACAAACCGTTGCTTACGATAAATAAATTACTGAACACGCCTTCGATGACACGTTCGGACATATCCAGCATCAAGCCTTCGGCATGCTCGACGTCCTGCCACTCGGCACGGGCAATCACCTGTTCCAGCCGATTGAGGTGTTTGAGCCCGGCCAACAGCGGTTGCTCGGCCAGACGGGTGGCACACGGAAAGAGACGAATGCCGTCGATTCCGTGGGCCAGGGGATAGGAGGCGGGCGGGCTGCCCTGCACAATGCGACGCACCGCTGCGTCGGGGTTCATGCCGTAACCGCGCAGGCTGTCGCCACGGGTGAGAATCAACTTGAGAACGCCTTCGCCGAGGCCGGCGGCGTAGGCCAGCACTTCATTGCGCACAAGGCGGTGGTCGACCTTTAAAGCGAGGCGCCGGCAACCCTCTTCCAGGCGCTGCAGATGTCGGTCGAGCAACACGGGCCGCCCGGCCTTGACGGCAATGGTCTCGAATAGACCATCGCCGTATGCCAGGCCCCGGTCTTTCAGGGGCACGGTGTCCGCTGGCTGACCGTCGACCCAGCAATGCATCACTCGGCGAACCGGCGGAACACCAGGGAGCCGTTGGTGCCACCAAAGCCAAACGAGTTGGAGATGGCCACATCGATCGGCATCGGCTGGGCTTCGTGAGGCACGAAGTTCAGGTCGCAGCCTTCGTCCGGCTCATCCAGGTTGATGGTCGGCGGTGCGACCTGATCCTTGATGGCCATCACGCTGAAGATCGCCTCAACCGCGCCCGCCGCACCCAAGAGGTGACCGGTCATGGACTTGGTGGAGCTGACCGCCAGCTTATAGGCGTGCTCGCCGAACACCGACTTGATGGCCTCGGCTTCCGCCAGGTCGCCGGTCGGGGTCGAGGTACCATGAGCATTGATGTACTGCACCTGGTCGGCACTGACCTTTGCATCACGCAACGCATTGGTGATGCAGCGCGCGGCGCCAGCACCATCGGACGGTGGCGAAGTCATGTGGTAGGCGTCGCCACTCATGCCAAAGCCAATCAGTTCGGCATAGATGGTGGCACCACGCGCCTTGGCGTGTTCCAGCTCTTCCAATACCAAGGCACCGGCACCGTCGGACAGCACGAAGCCATCACGGCCCTTGTCCCAGGGACGGCTGGCGCGGGTCGGCTCGTCGTTGCGGGTCGACAGCGCACGAGAGGCACCGAAGCCACCCATGCCAAGGCCGCAGGCGGCCATTTCGGCGCCGCCGGCAATCATCACGTCCGCCTCGTCATAGGCAATGTTGCGCGCAGCCATGCCGATGCAGTGGGTGCCCGTGGTGCAGGCCGTGGCGATTGCGTAGTTGGGTCCCTGTGCGCCCAGGTGGATGGACAGGAAGCCGGAAATCATATTGATGATCGAGCCTGGCACGAAGAACGGCGAAATCCGACGTGGGCCCGTCTCATGCAGCGTGCGGCTGGTCTCTTCGATATTGGTCAAACCGCCAATGCCCGAACCCATGGCTACGCCGATACGCTCACGGTTGGCGTCAGTGACTTCCAAGCCAGCATTACGCACTGCCTGAAAACCAGCAGCCAAACCGTATTGAATGAACAGGTCGAGTTTGCGGGACTCTTTGATCGAGAGATATTCCTCGACATTGAACCCCTTTACCGAGCCGCCAAAACGGGTGGAATAGGCAGAAAGGTCTGTGTGTTCGATCAGACCAATACCACTGCGGCCAGCCAGAATGCCCTGCCAACTGCTCGGCACATCTGTACCCAGTGGCGACAACATACCCATACCGGTGACTACGACGCGTCTACGCGACACAGCACTCTCCTTTTTCTTGATGACGACACTTTGCTTCAGCGCTCACTTTTCATTGGAGCTAAAGAAAAAACCGCACGCCGTTACAGCAGTGCGGTTTTTCCCTGACAGCAAGCGACGACTACAAACAATTACGCCTGGTGGGCAGTAACGTAGTCGATAGCAGCTTGAACAGTAGTGATTTTTTCAGCTTCTTCGTCCGGGATTTCGGTCTCGAATTCCTCTTCCAGAGCCATCACCAGCTCAACGGTGTCAAGGGAGTCGGCACCCAGGTCTTCAACGAAGGAAGCGCTGTTGGTCACTTCTTCTTCTTTAACACCCAGTTGCTCGGCAACGATTTTCTTGACGCGCTCTTCGATGGTGCTCATACCTTGTTTTCACTCCTAATGGACAAATTCAGGCAGCTGGCCAGTGGGTAAGTGTATAGAAAGCCTTTTCAGCTTTTCAACTGAAAGCTTCACCCTGTACCCCGAACGACCCTCTGCCTATAAATTAAGTTGCAGCTTTATAACGGATTTTAGACAGCTCGTATGACATTTTTTTGAAGCGATCCGTCACAATTTAACTCATGTACATCCCGCCGTTCACCGGGATTGTAGCCCCAGTCACGTATGCCGCACCGTCAGATGCCAGGAAAGTGACCACATTCGCGATCTCTTGAGCCTGGCCCAGACGGCCCAGCGGAATCTGCGTCAGCAAGGCTTCACGCTGTGCTTCCGGCAGTTCGCGTGTCATATCGGTGTCGATGAACCCTGGGGCCACCGAGTTGACCGTAATCGAGCGCGAACCGACTTCACGCGCCAGTGCGCGGCTGAAACCTTCCAGGCCGGCCTTGGCGGCTGCGTAGTTTACTTGGCCTGCGTTGCCCATGGCACCCACTACGGAGCCAATATTGATAATTCGGCCCCAGCGCGCCTTGGTCATGCCGCGCAAAACGCCCTTGGACAGGCGGAACAGACTGTTCAAGTTGGTATCGACCACGTCGTACCACTCGTCGTCTTTCATGCGCATCATCAGGTTGTCGCGGGTGATACCGGCGTTGTTTACCAGGATCGACGGGGCGCCGAACTGTGCAGTGATCTCGGCCAATACGGCAGCCACGGACTCATCGCTGGTCACGTTCAGTTCAAGGCCAGTGCCCTGAACGCCGTTTTCCTTCAGGGTCGCGGCAATACGCTCGGCGCCCGAAGCGGAAGTGGCGGTGCCGATCACGACGGCGCCCTGACGGCCCAGTTCCAGGGCGATCGCCTGACCAATGCCACGGCTTGCGCCGGTAACCAGTGCAACTTTACCTTGCAGACTCATGCAGGCTTCTCCTAAGTTCGGAATTCAGGGTTCAGGCCAGTGCCGCGCGAGCGGCAGCGAAGGCATCCGGGGTATTGAGGTTGGATGTCGAGACCCCATCGGCGCAGCGCTTGTTCAGGCCAGCCAGGACCTTGCCCGGACCGCACTCAACCAGCTCGGTGGCGCCGTTGGCGGCCAGGGTCTGGACCGACTCAACCCAACGCACCGGCTTGTAGAGCTGCTCCAGCAGGTCGCGCTTGAGGGTGTCGAGGTCGGCCACTACCGCTGCGCTGACGTTCTGTACCAACGGGATCTGCGGCGCCTGCCAGTTGATCGCAGCGATGGACTCGGCAAAACGCTCGGCCGCCGGGCGCATCAGCTCGCAATGGGACGGCACGCTCACCGGCAACGGCAGCGCACGCTTGGCACCACGCGCCTTGCAACCCTCAATGGCGCGCTCGACGGCGGCCTTGGCACCGGCAATCACCACCTGGCCAGGGGAGTTGAAGTTGACAGCGCTGACCACTTCGCCCTGAGCGGCTTCGGCGCAGGCTTCGATCACCACCGCGTCGTCCAGACCCAGAATAGCGGCCATGCCGCCCTGCCCGGCCGGAACGGCGTCTTGCATCAGTTGACCACGGCGCTCGACCAGCTTGACCGCTTCACCCAGGGTCAGGCTACCCGCCGCGACCAGAGCGCTGTATTCGCCCAAGCTATGACCTGCAACAAACGCCGGACGCGCGCCGCCCTCTGCCAGCCACAAGCGCCACAGGGCAACCGAGGCAGTCAGGATCGCCGGTTGGGTTTTATCAGTTTGATTGAGTTGCTCTTCCGGCCCCTGTTGGGTCAGTGCCCAGAGGTCGTAACCCAAGGCATCGGAAGCTTCCTTGAAAGTATCCAGGATCAGCGGGTATTGCGCGCCCAGCTCGGCCAACATGCCGAGGGACTGCGAGCCCTGCCCTGGAAAGACGAATGCGAGGGATGTAGACATGTAACAAGCCCCTAATGATCTGGTCGTCGGAAATGGGCGCCCCTACGGTGGGAGCGCACGAAACTGACAGATTGGATGGTCAATTGAACTGGCCGGTCACATTTAAGCATTCCTGGGCCAATTCGCCTAAGGCAACAGGTCCTCGAGACGGCCATGCAGGCGTTGGGGCAGGTTTTCCTGGAGCTCGATCACCGCGCGGGCAATCGCACTCTGAAAACCTTCCACGCCCGCCGAACCGTGACTTTTCACCACAATGCCCTGCAAGCCTAGAAAACTCGCCCCGTTATGCCGCGCCGGCGCCAGATCAGCCTGCAGACGACGCATCAATGGCAGCGCCAGAGCACCTACCAGACGCGAGACCAGGCTCTGCCTGAACAACGACTCGATGCGCGTGGCAATCATGGTCGCCAGGCCTTCGCTGGATTTAAGCAGGATATTGCCCACAAAGCCGTCGCACACCACCACGTCCGCTTCGCCACGATACAAACCGTCACCTTCGACGAAGCCGATGTAATTCAAGCCTCGCGCGCCTTGCAACAGCGTCGCGGCGAGCTTGACCTGCTGGTTGCCCTTGATGTCTTCGGTGCCGATGTTCAACAGCGCCACGCGCGGGCGGGCCACGCCCAAGGCTTGCGCCGCCACCGAGCCCATCACAGCGAACTGGAACAGGTGCTCGGCACTGCAATCCACGTTCGCCCCGAGGTCCAGCAACTGGCAATAGCCTGTCTGCGTGGGAATCGCCGCCACCATGGCCGGCCGGTCGATTCCGGGCAAGGTCTTGAGCACATGCCGCGACAACGCCATCAAGGCCCCGGTATTGCCGGCGCTGACACAGGCTTGCACCTTGCCGTCGCGCAACAGTTCCAGGGCCACCCGCATCGAAGAGTCAGGTTTACCGCGCAGGGCCGCCGCCGGCTTTTCATCCATCGTGATGGTTTCGCTGGCCGGTACAATGCTCAGGCGCGCACGATCCACCGCCGGATGGCTGGCAATCAGTTCTTCGAGAAGGGAGGGTTGACCGACAAGGGTCAGGTGCAGCGAGGGTGTTGCAGACAGGCTGGCAACGCAGGCCTGAACAATGCTGCGGGGACCGAAGTCCCCGCCCATTGCGTCAATCGCGATGACGAGAGCAGACAAGTGATTACTCGTCAGCGCCCTTGTCGATCACTTTACGACCACGGTATACGCCTTCTGGCGATACGTGGTGACGCAGGTGAACTTCACCAGTGGTCTTTTCCACGGACAGAGTGCTTGCCTCGAGAGCGTCGTGCGAACGGCGCATGTCACGGGCGGAGCGGGATTTTTTGTTCTGCTGAACAGCCATAATTGATTAACTCCTAAACGTTTGGGTCACGCTTTAACTGCGCCAATACACTGAACGGGTTGGACCGCGTTACCTCGTCCTCGCTCGGTTCGGGCTCGTCATCGAGGCCCGCCGGCTGCTGGCATTCTTCCGGATGATGAGCAGGCACAATGGGCAAGGCGAGCAGAAGCTCCTCCTCGATCAGTGCATGCAGATCCAAAGGATCTTCGCCCAGTTCCAGCACGTCATAACCTTTCGGCAACGACTGGGTATTCGCACCCTCCTTCACCACGGCGTAACTGCATTCGCTGTGGATCGGCAGGGTGACCAGCTCAAGACAACGCTGGCAAACCATTTTGACTTCGGTGTCGATAAAGCTGTGAATGACCACAGATTTACGTTCATCTCGTTCAAAAACGAATTTGGCCTGCACCGTACCGACAGTGTCGGAAAGCGGGTCGCAGAGTCTCTCCAAATCGGCCAGCAGCACTTCACCTTGAAGGGAGGTGCCACGATCAGCCAATTTGCGCGGGTCAACGTGAGGTGGAATCGGGTCATTCAACATAGGCGCAGCATTATAGGGATGCACCCGGCCATGTCAAAGGAAATTCGGCCCTGTGCGTCAGCCGGTCACCCCGCTAGAATCCCGGCCTGCCCTGAGGAGACGCCCATGCTGCCTTTATTACTCGCATCCAGCTCGGTTTACCGCCGGCAATTGTTGAACCGCCTGCACCTACCGTTCATCTGCAGCTCTCCGGATATCGATGAAAGCCATCGTCCAAATGAGCTGGCGGTGGAGCTGGTCAAACGCCTGGCCGAGGAGAAGGCCCGAGCGTTGGCCGCCAGCCATCCCGGGCATTTGATTATCGGCTCGGACCAGGTGGCCGCGCTCGACGGCCGGGTCATCGGCAAGCCGCATACATTCGAGAACGCCCGCGAGCAGTTGCTGGCGGCAAGCGGCAAGCGTGTCAGCTTTCTTACCGGCCTGGCATTGCTCAACAGCGAAACCGGGCGCTGCCAAGTCGACTGCGTGCCTTTTACCGTGCATATGCGCGAGCTGGACATTGAGCGCATCGAGCGCTACCTGCGCATCGAGCAACCATTTGACTGCGCGGGCAGCTTCAAAGCTGAAGGCTTGGGCGTGAGCCTGTTCCAGAGCACCGAAGGGCCGGATGCCACCAGCCTCGTCGGCTTACCCCTGATTCGACTGGTGGACATGCTGCTCAGCGAAGGCGTGCAGGTCCCTTAAGAACACCGCAAAACCCATTGTGAGAGGGAGCTTGCTCCTGACAGTACTGGATCAGCCAACCTGTCTGTAGCACCACAGCAATCAGGGGCAAGCCCCTCCCACATCTTGGCTATGTCAGCCTGACTATCTCAACGCAACGTAGGACCTTGGAAGCCCATATAGAGCGCCAGTTTTTCAGCCACGCTGGCGCCGAGCTTCTTGGAAAACCGATCGAATGGCGATTCCTCAACAGTGAAGTCCACCAGTTCTTTCTCGCCAATCACATCCCGCGCCACCGAACTGGCACTGCCCAAGCCGTCGATCAAACCCAACGGCAATGCCTGCTCGCCGGACCAGACCAGGCCGGAAAACAACTCAGGGTGCTCCTTGTCCTTCAGACGATCGCCTCGGCCCTGCTTGACGCTGGCAATGAACTGGCGATGAGTGGTATCAAGCACGCTCTGCCAGAACTGCGTTTCATCGGGCTTCTGCGGCTGAAACGGGTCAAGAAACGCTTTGTGCTCACCCGAGGTGTAGGTACGACGCTCCACACCAAGCTTTTCCATGGTACCGACAAAACCGTAACCGGCCGCCGTCACGCCTATGGAGCCCACCAGACTGGCCTTGTCGGCGTAAATCTGGTCGGCCGCGCTGGCAATGTAATAAGCACCGGAGGCGCCAAGATCAGAGATCACCGCGTACAGCTTGATATCCGGATGCAGAGCGCGCAGACGACGAATCTCGTCATACACATAGCCCGATTGCACAGGACTGCCGCCCGGGCTGTTGATGCGCAGGATCACGCCCTTGACCTTGGTGTCTTCGAACGCGGCGCGCAGACTGCTGACAATATTGTCGGCACTGGCCGGTTCTTTATCGGCAATCACCCCGCGCACTTCGATCAGCGCGGTGTAGTTGGCGCTGCGGGTCGCGCTTTTCTCCATATCCATCAATGGACTGAACAGCGCCAGCATGATCAACAAGTAAGTGAAGGTCAGCAGCTTGAAGAAAATCCCCCAGCGCCGCGAGCGACGCTGCTCCTGCACACTGGCCAGCAGGGTTTTCTCCAGCAGCTTCCAGCTTTTGTCGTCGCTGCTTTCAGCCTTTTCGGGCGCTTTCCACTCGTCACTCATGCCATAAACCCCAGCAAAGACTTATTGAGCCCGATTGAGCCAGGCGTGCAATTCAGAAAAATGATCGATCGTGACCCTGGGCTCGTACTGCTGCAACGCCTCGGGCGATTGCGCGCCGTAACTGACGGCCACACTGTCCATACCCGCATTGCGCGCCATCATCAGGTCAAAGGACGCATCCCCCACCATCAACGCCTCACGCGGGGAAACGGCACAATGGGCCAGAATCTCCTCCAACATCAGAGGGTGAGGCTTGCTGGCGGTTTCATCGGCAGCTCGGGTGATATCGAAATAATCTTCAAAACCGTGGGCTTTGAGTACCCGATCCAAACCGCGACGGGCCTTGCCGGTGGCGACAGCCAAGTGGTAGCCATCGGCACGGAACGCCTCCAGGGATTGGCGCACACCCTCGAACAAAGGCGAAGGCTCGGCCTCCAGTGCAATGTAGTGATCGGCGTAGTGCTCACGGAATGCGAGCAACTCTTGATCGGCGATCTGCGGATACAAGGTACGAATCGCCTCAGGCAAGCCCAGGCCGATGATGCCTTTGACCGCCAGGTCGCTGCACAGCTCGAACCCCGAGCGGGTCGAGGCCATGTGCATCGACTCAACGATGCGACCAATGGAGTTGGCCAGGGTCCCGTCCCAATCAAAAATCAGCAGTTTGTAGTCACGGTGCGACACTCAAACGCTCCACGGTCTTGGCCCACATCTCATCAACCGGCGCCTGCAGCTTGAGCTCACCGCCATCGGGCAACGGCACGGTCAGCATATAGGCGTGAAGGAACAGGCGTTTACCGCCCAGATCGCGAATTTCCTTGGAAAAATCTTCATCGCCATACTTGGTGTCACCGGCAATGCAGTGACCAGCGTGCAGGGTGTGCACGCGGATCTGGTGGGTACGACCGGTAACGGGTTTAGCCTCCACCAGCGTGGCGAAGTCGCCGAAGCGGCGCAGCACCTTGAACAGAGTCAGCGCCTCTTTGCCCTCCTCGTCCACCTCCACCATGCGCTCGCCGGAGCGCAAGTTGCTCTTCTGCAACGGCGCTCGAACGCTCTTGATCGAACTGGCCCAGTGGCCCCGCACCAGCGCCATGTAGCGCTTATCCACGCCATCGCCGCGCAGAGCGGTATGCAGATGACGCAGCATGCTGCGTTTTTTGGCGATCATCAGCAGGCCAGAGGTGTCGCGGTCCAGACGGTGCACCAGTTCCAACTCCTTGGCATCCGGGCGCAACTGACGAAAGGCTTCGATCACGCCGAAATTCAGGCCGCTGCCGCCGTGCACCGCAATGCCGCAGGGCTTGTTGATCACGATCAGCTTGTTGTCTTCGAAGACTATCGATGCTTCCAGACGCTGAAGCAGGCCTTGTGCCAGCGGCACAGGCTCGTCGCGCTCAGGCACGCGAACCGGCGGCACACGGACGATATCGCCCGCCTGCAATTTATACTCGGGCTTGATCCGCCCCTTGTTCACGCGCACTTCGCCTTTACGCAAGATGCGGTAAATCAAGGTCTTGGGCACGCCTTTGAGCCTGGCCAGGAGAAAATTGTCGATGCGTTGGCCGGCATATTCCGGCGAGACCTCAAGCAGCTGAACGCTGGGGGTCGGGGGGGCGGTAGTCGTCATGGCGGCGATGATAACAATTTTTTATGGAATTGAAGCACTTAATCATTACTGCTATAGTCGCGAACGCCGCCAAAAGCGGCCTGGCCAGAGGACTTGCGGCAAACTGCCGGCCCTGACCATCGCAATTCATCAGGACGCGAGGCCGTCCTACGGGGCGTTTGCCACCCTGGAAAGCTCAAAATTGTAACAAGCGCAGGTGACATGAGGCCTGAAGCGAGTGCCAAAAGCAGAGTGAATACTCGCGTTTGGCGCCGATATTTACGGCCAGTTCACAAAGTGCAGTCAGTTTTGAGCCAGACCATGGCGAATGCTTCGGAAACAACGCCTGTTAAGAGCTGAGTGAGAGCGCAGTCGTTTTCATTCAGGCCTGTTTAGCCATGAGCGTGGACTCCCCGTTGGAGAACACGGTAAATGCCAACCCGCTGCGGATTCTGCGCGCGGCAGCACCCGAATTATCAGGGATACGTGTAGGGTGGAGATGCACAACCGTCGGACCGTGTAGCACTAGGCTTATATTTAGACGCTTCATCTCGTCCACAGTCGCCGGTTGATTCCTCCTCCTGACCTTAGCTTTTGTTGAAGCGGTGCCTTTGTCACCGCCGCTAACAAGCAGGACGCGTCCGTCGCGACTCCCGCCCAATTGGCAGGTTTTGCTGGACACTGGAGTGGCCAACCACTCTTGACGCACCTGACACCGACCGTGAGAAGTCGTGTGTGCCGAACGCCGTTTCCGGCAGCCCGGAAACCGACGGTACAACATGAAAAGAATGCTGATTAACGCAACTCAACCCGAAGAGTTGCGTGTTGCACTGGTAGATGGCCAACGCCTCTACGACCTGGACATCGAATCCGGTGCACGCGAGCAAAAAAAGGCCAACATCTATAAAGGCCGTATTACTCGCATCGAACCAAGCCTTGAGGCTGCCTTTGTCGATTTCGGCTCCGAGCGCCACGGCTTCCTGCCCCTCAAAGAAATCTCCCGCGAATACTTCAAGAAAGCCCCAGAAGGCCGCGTGAACATCAAGGACGTCCTGAGCGAAGGCCAGGAAGTCATCGTTCAGGTGGAAAAAGAAGAACGTGGCAACAAGGGCGCCGCCCTGACCACCTTCATCAGCCTGGCCGGCCGCTACTTGGTCCTGATGCCGAACAACCCGCGTGCCGGTGGCATCTCCCGCCGCATCGAAGGCGAAGAGCGCAACGAGCTGCGTGAAGCGCTCAACGGCCTGATCGCCCCGGCCGACATGGGCCTGATCGTGCGCACTGCCGGCCTGGGTCGCAGCAGCGAAGAGATGCAGTGGGACCTCGATTACCTGCTGCAACTGTGGACTGCCATCAAGGAAGCCTCGCTGGATCGTTCCGCGCCGTTCCTGATCTACCAGGAAAGCAACGTAATCATCCGCGCCATCCGCGACTACCTGCGCCAGGACATCGGCGAAGTGCTGATCGACAGCGTCGAAGCCCAGGACGAAGCCCTGACCTTCATCCGCCAGGTGATGCCGCAGTACGCCAGCAAGATCAAGCTGTACGAAGACAGCGTCCCACTGTTCAACCGCTTCCAGATCGAAAGCCAGATCGAGACCGCTTTCCAGCGCGTAGTCGAACTGCCTTCCGGCGGTTCCATCGTGATCGACCCGACCGAAGCCCTGGTGTCCATCGACATCAACTCGGCGCGCGCCACGAAAGGTAGCGACATCGAAGAAACCGCCCTGCAGACCAACCTGGAAGCGGCCGAAGAAATTGCCCGCCAGCTGCGCCTGCGCGACATCGGCGGCCTGATCGTGATCGACTTTATCGACATGACCCCGGCCAAGAACCAGCGCGCCGTGGAAGAAAAAGTCCGCGAATGCCTGGAAGCCGACCGTGCCCGCGTGCAAGTGGGCCGCATCTCGCGCTTCGGCCTGCTGGAAATGTCCCGTCAGCGCCTGCGGCCTTCCCTGGGCGAAAGCAGCGGCATCGTCTGCCCGCGCTGCAACGGCACCGGCATCATCCGTGACGTTGAATCGCTGTCCTTGGCTATCCTGCGCCTGATCGAAGAAGAAGCCCTGAAGGACCGTACCGCCGAAGTCCGCGCCCAGGTGCCGATCCCGGTGGCCGCGTTCCTGCTCAACGAAAAACGCAACTCGATCACCAAGATCGAACTGCGTACCCGCGCTCGTATCGTGATCCTGCCGAACGACCATCTCGAAACACCGCACTTCGAAGTGCAGCGCCTGCGTGATGACAGCCCGGAAGCCCACAGCGGTCAGTCCAGCTACGAAATCGCTGCAGCCGCTGCCGAGGTGGAAGAAGTCCAGCCAGCCGCCGCAACCCGCACCCTGGTCCGCCAGGAAGCTGCCGTGAAGACCGCTCCAGCCCGTGCCAACGCACCGGTTCCGGTTGAAGCCGCTGCACCGGTTGCCGCGCCGGCCGCGATGCCTGAACCAAGCCTGTTCAAAGGCCTGGTGAAATCCCTGGTTAGCCTGTTCGCCACCAAGGAAGAGCCTGTCGCACCGGTCGTGGTCGAAAAACCTGCCGCCGAGCGCCCAGCGCGCAACGAAGAGCGTCGCAACGGTCGCCAGCAAAGCCGTAACCGCAACGGTCGTCGTGACGAAGAGCGCAAGCCGCGCGAAGAGCGTGCATCGCGTGAAGAGCGTGCGCCGCGTGAAGAGCGTCAGCCTCGTGAAGCCCGCGAAGACACCCCTACCGTAGCCCGCGAAGAGCGTGCACCGCGTGAAGAGCGCGCGCCACGTACGCCGCGTGCCCCGCGTGAAGATCGCAAGCCTCGCGGTGAGCGTGAAGAGCGTGTGCGTGAACTGCGCGAGCCTCTGGATGCCGCCCCGGCCGTTGCCGCTGCTGCTGCCACCGAAGAACGCCCAGCCCGTGCGCCGCGCGAAGAGCGTGCGCCACGAGAAGAACGCCAGCCTCGTGCCCCGCGTGAAGAGCGCCAACCGCGCACCGAGCAGGCCGCTGCCGCCAGCGAAGAGGAAGTGCTGACCGGCGAAGAGCAACTGCAGGAAGACGGTCAGGACAACGCCGAAGGCGATCGTCCACGCCGCCGCTCCCGTGGCCAGCGTCGTCGCAGCAACCGTCGTGAGCGTCAGCGTGATGCCAACGGCAATGTGATCGAAGGCTCGGAAGAGACCGGCGAGAACGCCGAAGGCGCCAACAGCGAGCCGACCACTACCGAACTGGCTGCAGGTCTGGCCGTTACCGCAGCGGTTGCCAGCTCGGTTATCAGTGCACCGGCTGAAGCCCAGGCTCATCAGCAGGCTGAACGCGCTACCGCCGCTGTCGAGGACACCGTCGTCGCCGAAGCGCCTGTGGTGCAGACCCCAGCGGTTGAAGCGCCGGTAGTAGAAGCAACGACCCCGATCGAAGCCCCCGTGGTACCGGAAGTAGAAGTCGCGCCGGTTCGCGACGCCCAGCCGGTGACCGACGTGGTTGCGGTTGAAGTGGCGCCGGTGGCTGAGCCTGAACCCGTGGTTGAAGCCGCTGCGCAAGCGCCGGCTGTAGAAGAAGCCGCCCCGGCAGTGCGCGAAGTTCGTGAAGAACAGACCGCCTTCCAGTGGGCCGCCGAACCTGCCGCTCCAGTTGAAGCGCCTGCACCGGCGGCGGAAGAAGCCCCGGCACCGGTTGCCGAAGTGGCCGTTGCCGAGCCTGCACCCGTGGTTGAGGCCGCTCCGGTGGCTGAACCTGCGCCTGTGGTTGAAGCGCCCGTGGTTGCCGAAGTCGCCGCGCCGGTAGTTGAAGCCGCACCGGCCAGCGCCTTGACCGAAAACGGCCGTGCGCCGAACGACCCACGTGAAGTGCGTCGTCGTCGCAAGGAAGCCGAGGCGGCCGCCGCTGCGGCAGCGGCTGCACCGGCTGTGGTTGAAGCTGTCGAGGCGCCAGCCCCGGCTGCAGAAACCGTGACTGAGCACTCTGCTGTCGAAGAAGTGGCCGAGCACAAGGTTCAGGAAGAAGCACACGAGCCTAAACCTCTCGTCTGATTCCAACCGCCACTAAAAAGCCCCGCCTGAGTGATCAGGCGGGGCTTTTTTATATCGGATCAGCGGTAATTAAGGCGCTCTGGTACATCCACATCCCATAACACGCCTGGGTCATTCACCGGCACCTCCCTCACAGCCGTCGGTGTAAACAAGAGCCTGGCACCTCGATCACCCGCTAACGCCTTCAACCCCGGCCCGAAGTCACGCCCAAACGCCACAGGGTGACCATAACGGCCATCCTGCACTGGCACGCGAATGCCCTGCTCCGGCAGCCCCTGAATCACTTGCTCGATGCTGGATGACTGGATAAAGGGCATATCCCCCAGTACCACCAACCAACCTTCGGCCGTAGCGCTGGCCGCTACCGCCGCCGCGATACTGTCGCCCATACCTGCCGACGTCAGTTGCAAAACCTTACAGCCATGTGCCTCGGCCAACTGAATCACCTCGGCACGCTCCGGCGACGTCACCAGCCAGCGCTCTACCACGCACGTCGGCAAATTCACCAACACCTGTTCGATCACCGGCCGCGTCACCCCGTCCAGTCCCAGGCAAGGCGCCAGCAATTTATCCTGATCAGCTCCCGCCTCGGCGCGGAAACGACTGCCCTGCCCCGCCGCCAGCACAATTGCCGTGACGGTCACTCGGCCACCACCGGCAGCGGCTTTTTCTGCATCGGTGCTACGCCGTTTTTGATCGCGACAATTTCCGCCATCAGCGACAGTGCGATTTCCGACGGCGTATGACTGCCGATATGCAAGCCGATCGGCCCATGTAGCCGCGCGATCGCCTGCGCCGACAGGCCCAGCGCCGACAGGTTCTCACGGCGTTTCTGACTGTTGACCCGCGAGCCCAGCGCGCCAATGTAGAACGCCCGGGAATCCAACGCCGTCAGCAGCGCCATATCGTCCAGGCGCGGGTCATGGGTCAGGCAAACAATGGCCGTACGCTCGTCGGTCTGGATAGACAGTACCGCTTCATCGGGCATACCGGGCACGAAGCGCCCATGTTGCGCCTCCCAACCGTAGACGAACTCTTCGCGGGGGTCGCAGATAAGCACTTCGAAATCCAACAAGCGCGCCATTTCCGCCACGTACCGCGACAATTGCCCGGCGCCGATCAGCAGCAGACGCCAGCGCGGGCCATAGATGGCGCGCAAGCGTTCACCGTCGAAACTCAGGCCATCGGTCTTGGTGGCGCTGCTCAAGGTAACCTCGCCCGTGGCCAGGTTGAGTTCCCGCGCGACGATCTCATGGGCCTCGCAACGCGCCAGCAGGTCGGCGACCCATTGCCAGTCCAGCACCCGCTCTTCGGTCAGGCGCAAGGTGCCGCCGCAGGGCAGGCCAAAACGCGCGGCCTCGTCCAGGGTCACGCCGTAGGTCACTAACTTCACCGGCGGCCCGTCGTCCGCCAGGCGGCCGTCGTGCAAGCGGGCTATCAGGTCATCTTCGATACAACCGCCAGACACCGAGCCGATGACAACACCATCGCCGCGCAGCGCCAACATGGCGCCCGGTGGACGCGGCGCGCTGCCCCAAGTCTGGACCACGCTGTACAACACTACTCGCTGCCCGGCACGACGCCATTCCAGCACACTGCGCAGCACATTCAGATCCACACTGTCCATCAAGCCTCCCGCGGGCAATATCGCGCTTACTGTAACCAAAAAATAACCCGGGTGCCGCGCGCCAGAAACGCAAACGCCCCGAACAAGTCGGGGCGTTTGCGCAGAGCTGGGGGCGTCAGTTCACGCCATCAGCGGCTTACTTGACCACCGGTGCAGGACCTTCGGCCACACCCAGGTCATCGAGTTCACGGGTTTCGGAAATACCGGTCCCGCCCGATGCCAGTTCGCTGTGCAGCTTGTCGGTATCCAACTCCTTGACCCACTTGGCCACAACGATGGTGGCAACGGCATTACCCACCAGGTTGGTCAGCGCACGGGCTTCGGACATGAAACGGTCGATACCCAGAATCAGCGCCAGACCGGCAACTGGCAGGTGGCCAACCGCCGACAGGGTTGCAGCCAGTACGATGAAACCACTACCCGTCACGCCCGCAGCACCTTTGGAGGACAGCAGCAGCACCAGCAGCAGGGTGATCTGGTGGGTGATGTCCATATGGGTGTCGGTCGCCTGAGCGATAAACACGGCCGCCATGGTCAGGTAGATGGAGGTACCGTCGAGGTTGAAGGAGTAGCCGGTCGGGATCACCAGACCTACTACGGATTTCTTCGCCCCCAGGCGCTCCATCTTGATCAGCATGCGTGGCAGCGCGGATTCGGAGGAGGATGTACCCAGAACGATCAGCAGCTCTTCACGAATGTAGCGGATCAATTTCAGCACGCTGAAACCGTGAGCGCGGCAGATGGCGCCCAGCACCAGGACCACAAACAGCACGCAGGTGATGTAGAAGCAGATCATCAACTGGCCCAGTTGCACCAGGGAACCCACGCCGTAGGCACCGATGGTGAACGCCATGGCGCCCAGGGCACCAATCGGCGCCAGCTTCATGATCATATTGATGATGTTGAACATCACGTGAGCGAAGCGATCGATAAAGTCCAGCACCGGCTTGCCGTAAGCGCCCAGGCGGTGCAGGGCAAAGCCGAAGATCACCGAGAACATCAGCACTTGCAGAATGTCGCCGTTGGCAAAGGCGCCGACGATGGTGTTCGGGATCACATTAAGAATAAAGCCGACAATGCTCTGGTCTTTACCGGCGGTGACGTAAGCAGCCACTTTGGACGCGTCCAGGGTCGACACGTCGATGTGCATGCCGGCGCCCGGTTGCACGACGTTAACGACGACCAGGCCGATCAGCAGGGCAATGGTGGAGACGATTTCGAAGTAGAGCAGCGCATAGCCACCGGTTTTGCCCACCGACTTCATGTTCTGCATGCCGGCGATGCCGCTGACAACGGTACAGAAGATGATCGGGGCGATGACCATTTTGATCAGTTTGATGAACCCGTCACCCAATGGCTTGAGGGCCACGCCGGTCTGCGGGTAGAAGTGACCGAGCAAAATACCGATAACGATTGCAACGATCACCTGGAAATACAGGGATTTGTAGAGTGGCTGACGAGTCGTCATTGCAAAATTCCTCAATCGTCCCGTGTGGCAAATATCCGCCATTGCCCACGACACTTGAATTGCGAACCCTCCTGCACTGGAGGGATTTGTTGTTTGCGAGGGCTGTGAGATAAGTCCTGCGCTGTCTTACCTATCGCAAACGTCGTGCCACTTTGTGCAAATCCGCTTTATGCCTTAAGACAGCGGGCCCGGCGCCTACAAGCGGCCCCTCCCAGTGGACGAGCACATGGCGGATTTCCGCCGTACCGACCGATAGCACCCTGCAATTTGGCGGATATCCGCCTTGTCGCTCCCACTCGGTGGTGGCTACCATCGGCCATTCTATGGATGAGGGCCCCCCATGCGCGAACGTACCATCGCCAGCCACTTTGCCCGCGCAGCCCTGGGCGGTGCGCGGCGGGTCGGTTATGACTATTCGGCCCTGCTGCAGCAGGTGGGCATTGCCCGGGAGCTGTTGAGCGAACCACGCGCACGCATCGCACCGGAACAATTTACCCGACTGTTGCAATTGCTCTGGCTGGCGCTGGACGACGAATACCTGGGGTTTGCTGAAGGCCCCAGCAAACGCGGCACCTTCGCCATGATGTGCCACGCGCTGATCCACTGCCGTACCTTGGAGAAGGCTCTGGAACGCGGCTTGTTGTTTTATAGCCTGTTCCCACAGGGGCCCCGCTGGCAGCTGACGCGTGAAGGGGAAATGGCGCACTTAAGCCTGGACCACACCCAACTCTGGGACCCGGACCACTTCCTCAGTGAATGCCTGCTGGTGATCTGGCATCGGCTGGGCAGTTGGCTGATCGGCCAGCGCATTCGACTGCACCAGGCCACCTTCGCCTACCCGAAACCGGCCCACGCCAGCGAATATGATCTGCTGTTCCCGTGCCCTCAGGTATTCGGTGCACCGAACAGCAGCCTGGTGTTTCCGGTGCGCTATTTGAGCCTGCCACTGTTGCAGGACGAGCGTACCCTCAAACATT
Organism: Pseudomonas rhodesiae; assembly: GCF_013285305.1. Classification (NCBI taxonomy): domain Bacteria; kingdom Pseudomonadati; phylum Pseudomonadota; class Gammaproteobacteria; order Pseudomonadales; family Pseudomonadaceae; genus Pseudomonas; species Pseudomonas rhodesiae. Next base: position 4,567,787 of record NZ_CP054205.1, read on the forward strand.
TCCTCGAACGCTCCCCCGCCGACCTGCTCTCACGCCCGGACGAAGGCGACAGCCTGAGCAGCCAGCTGCGCCGGCTGCTGAGCCGCGACCGCACGCCTTGGCCGGCCCTTGAAGCGGTCGCCCAGCACCTGCACATCAGCCCGCAGACCCTGCGCCGACACCTGCGCGAAGAAGGCACCAGTTTCCAGGCACTCAAGGATGAACTGCGGCGAGACATCGCCATTTTTCACTTGGGACGGGCGGACTTGTCATTGCAGGAAATTGCCGAACAGTTGGGTTTCTCCGAACCCTCGGCGTTTCATCGGGCGTTCAAGAAGTGGACGGGGCTGACGCCGGGCGCCTATCGCGAGCAGGAGAGTTAGAGAGGGTGGTGTTGGTGCGTCTCATCGGGAGCAAGCTCCCTCCCCATTTGTAAGGGTTCACGCATGAAAAATGCGAACGAGCGATCCAGCCACAACTGATCACACGGCCGGAAAGTGAATCCTGAACGCCGCGCCGCCCAGGGGTGAATCGTCCAAGGTCAACCGCGCGCCGTAACTTTCGATGATGTCCTTGACCACCGCCAGGCCGATGCCCTGGCCCGGGTGCTGGCGGTCCAGGCGCTCGCCACGTTGCAGGATGCGCGCACGTTGGTCCGGCGGCACACCGGGGCCGTCATCTTCGATGCACAACTCGGTGCCGTCCTCGCTTTCCACCAGGCTGACGCGCACCTGGCTCAGGCATAGGCGGTAGGCGTTTTCCAGCAAGTTGCCAAGCAATTCAAGCAAGGCGCCCTTCTCGATGGGTACGTCACATTCATCCGGTAATTGGAAGAACACCGTCACTGCTTTGTCGCGGTACACCTTGCCCAGGGTATCGCAAAGGCTTTGCACTACCGGCTCCAGGCGCACCTGATGGCGCACCAGGCCGCTTTTACGCAGGCTGGCGCGTTGCAACTGGTAGCTGATCTGTTGGCTCATGCGCTCGATCTGTGTTTGCAGCACTCTGGCCTGGTCGCGGTCCGCAGGGCGTTGAGCCATGTCTTCGCTCACGCCCTGCAAGACCGCCAGCGGGGTTTTCAAGCTATGGGCCAGGTCGTCGAGGGAGTCGCGGTAACGCGCCCGCTGTTCGCGCTCGCTGTGCAACAAGCGGTTGAGCGAGCCCGTCAGGCGCAGCAGCTCGCGGGGGTGCTGCTCGGACAAACTCTCGCGGGTGCCGCCTTCAATCTGGTCCAGCTCCTGGCTCAGCCGCCGCAGCGCCTGCAAGCCCCAAGTCAGGCCCAGCCACAACAGAGTCAATAGCACCAGCAATGCCGCGCCGAAGCCCAGATAGAGGTTTTCGCGCAGGCCTTCGAGGGTCAGCTGGTATTCGCGCACCGGTTGCAGGGCCACAATGCTGAACGCCGCGCTCTTGCCACCGAGCAGCTTGACCTCGACGTCATACACGAAGAATTCCTGGCCGTTGTCTTCGCGAATCCGCGCAAACTCATTGCCGCGTCCGTCATAGCGCGGTTTGTAGTTGATGTTTTCTTCGCGGGTCGCGCGCGAGCGCCATACCAAATGGCCTTCGCGGTCGTAGATGTACCCCAGCAGCCGACTGTCAGCGAGGTTGAAGCGCTCATCGGGCAATTGCGCAGGCATCAGCAAGTGGTTGTTTTCCACCCGCGCGGCGGAGATCAGCGTGGTGACGTCCGACGCCAGGCGCTGCTCAATGGAATCCTGCAACGCCAGGCTGAAGGCGCCTTGCATCGCCGGCAGCAAACCGAGCATAAACAGCACGGCCAGGGTGGCGGCCGCCAGCATCAAGCGCACACGTAGCGAGCGAATCAACGGCAGCGCTCATTGAACAGGTAGCCCAGGCCACGCACGGTGTCGATGGGCTTGAACCCGGCCGGGCCTTCCAATTTGCGGCGCAGGCGGCCGACCAGCACTTCGATGACATTCGGGTCGCGCTCGTCGTCGTCCGGGTACAACTGCTCCATCAAACGATCCTTGGCCACCACTTGCTGGTGATGGCGCATCAGGTATTCGAGAATGCGGTATTCGTAGGCGGTCAGCGCCAAGGGTTGCTCGTCGAGGGAGGCTTGCTTGCGGTTGATATCCAGCAGCAACGGCCCGGCGACGATGGTGGACTGGGTAAACCCGCTGGAGCGGCGCAACAAGGCATTCATCCGCGCTTCCAGCTCTTCGAACTGGAAGGGTTTGACCACGTAGTCGTCGGCGCCGGCGGCCAGGCCTTCGACCTTGTCCTGCCAGTTGCCGCGCGCGGTGAGGATCAGGATCGGAAACGTCTTGCCCTTGGCGCGCAACTGGCGAATCAGGTCCAGGCCGCCCATGCCGGGCAGGCCCAGGTCGATGATGGCCAGGTCGTGATTGAACTGGCCGGTCTGGTACAAGGCTTCCTCGGCGTTGGCCACAGCCTCGACCACATGGCCACTGTCGGTCAGGCGGGTAAACAGGTGATGGCGCAGCAGCGCCTCATCTTCCACCACCAGCAATTTCATAAGGCTCTCCAAAGCAAATCAACTGTCCGACTGGGTGACATCATAGCGGCCCTGCAGGTCTTGCGGGCGCAGTTTAATGCCATTGAATTGGCCGGTCAGGCGCGCATAACCGACGCGGTAGGCTGGCTGCGCGGCGGTAGCGCCCAAGGGCTGGCCCCAGGGCGAGGCCTGGCTGCTGACCTCTTCGAAGTTCACACGATGGATCAGGCTACTGGGCTTCCTGGTTTTCTCCCTGCCGAATTCGGCGAAAGCGCCCTCGGATGCCTGGGCGCCAGCGGTGGCACTCAGCAAGGTCAAGGCCAGCATCAGCTTTTTGATCGCAGTCATGGTGTTACCTCATACGCGTTTGGCTGTAGAACCAGACTACGCAAGCGCCCCTGAACTCCCCCTGAACAGGCTCTGAACCCAACCTGAACCGGCGCGGGCTATCCTGTGGCGCGGCAACTGGGCAAAATAGCGCCCATGAATCCTCTACCCGCTTGCTGCACCCCACTTGACGCCCGCTGGCCGTTACCCGAACGCTTGCCGGGCACGGTATTCCTCAGCACCCGCTTCGATCCTGCGTCACTGGTAGCGGATGATTTCCAACGTTGCGCCGTGCCGCCGCCGGCCAGTATCCAGCGTTCGGTCGCCAAGCGTCAGGCGGAGTTCCTCGCCGGCCGCGTGTGCGCCCGCGCCGCGCTGCATCAGCTCGGTCACCGCGACTGCATCCCGGCCATTGGCGAAGACCGCGCGCCGGTATGGCCCGCGTCTATCAGCGGCTCCATCACCCACAGCACCGGCCACGCCGCCGCGATTGTTGGGCACAAGGCGCAATGGCGCGGCCTGGGGATGGACTTGGAAAACCTGCTGAGCCTGGAGCGAGCACAACGCCTGGCCGCGGAAATCCTGACCGCCGATGAGTTGCAACGCATGGCCGCCCTGGCGCCAGAGCAGGTCGCCCTGCTGGTGACCCTGACGTTTTCCATCAAGGAGAGCCTGTTCAAGGCGCTCTATCCGATTGTGCAGAAGCGCTTTTACTTTGAGCACGCCGAGTTACTGGAATGGTCCGACACCGGCCAGGTGCGCCTGCGGTTGCTGACGGACCTGTCCCATGAGTGGTGCCAGGGCAAAGAGTTGCAGGGGCAGTTTGCGCTCGACGATGGTCAGCTCTTGAGCGTCGTCGCGGTATCCAATCAGCCCCATTGATCAATCTGCCGGTTTTTCTTGGCTCCGCGGCCAGCTCAGGCTGAAACACGCCCCGCCCAGGTTATTGCTCTTACCGATCAACGCCCGCCCGCCGTGCCAATAAATGATGCGTCGCACGATAGACAGGCCCAGACCATGGCCTCCCGAGGCGCGGGTGCGGCTGTCGTCCAGGCGCAGAAACGGCGTGAAGATACGCTCCCAGGCACTTTCCGGCACGCCGGGGCCGTCATCCTCCACGTCGATGCGGCAACGTACCTGGCCCACTTGATAACTGATCAACACCTGCCCCTGGGCATGACGCATGGCATTGGACACCAGGTTCTGCAACGCGCGATGCAGATAGCGCGGCTCGGCATCGACCCAGGCGTCGTCCCAATGCGCAGACGACAGGCAAATGCCACGACTGACGGTGATCTGCGGGCGCAGTGGCGACAATTCGCCGATCACCTGATCGAGCAACGCATTGAGGTCCACCCGCTGGAAATTCAGCGCCGGCGAGCCTTGCTCCAGGCGTGCGTAGGTGAGCATTTCGTCCACCAGTCCATCCAGATCCTGGATATCGCTGTCCATACCGTCCAGGTACTTGCGTCGCGCTTCTGGCGTGGCGGCATCGCCCAGCATCTCCAGGCCAAAGCGCAGGCGCGCCACTGGCGTGCGCAGTTCATGGGACACCGCACGCACCAGTTCACGCTGGATCGCCAGCAATTGCTGCAAGTGCTCGGCCATGCCATTGAACGCCGCCGCCAGGCGCCCCACCGAGTCCGCGCCACGGGCCGGTACGCGCACTTGCAGATTGCCCTTGGCGATACGGGTAGCCGCCGCTTCCAGCCCTTTGAGCCGACGCTCCAACTGACGGACTAATAAATAGACGATTAAGCCGATCAGGGTCAGGCCGATCAACGCAATCAGGATCAGCCATTGCGCCGGGTACGGGTTCATTTGATACAACGGGCCGATTTCCAGCACCCAAGGCGTGCCGACCATACCGGCGAACACCCGGATCGAATCGCCGCCCTTGCCCAGGGCCATCACCGTGTCGCCCTCGGACACGCGTCGACGCTGATCGTCGTCCATGTCGGCCTGGTCGAGGGTCATCAAATGCATGTCGAAGCCGAAACCCTTGGCTTCTTTGATATCCGCCAGCCGCTGCGGCTGCTCGGCCTCGGGATAACGCACCAGCTCATCGGCCAGTAAATAAATAGTCGCGCGGGCCAATTGCTCGCTGATCTGCTGCACTTCGCCGGTCAGCACCAGTTGTTCCTGCTCGCTGACCAGGCGCACCACCCGCGCCGCGTGGGGGCCGGTCTGTTCCACCAGAACCTGGCCGCGTTGCAGGCGCGTGCGCTGGCTGAGGTCCAGGCGGGCTTCGGCGAGGGTGCGCAACTCCAGAGGAATACCCAGCAGACGCTCCCATACCGCCAGGGCGCGTTGGCGTTCGATGGTGCTCATGGGCTGCAGGTTGTCGCCCATCAAGGCAAATGTGCCGTGGGCCAAGCGTTCACGATACTGACCACTGCGCACCTCATTAAGCAGGTGCAGCGCCAGCACGCCAAGCAACGCCACCAGGATCAGCGCGGCGCACATGCCGCCGTAGATGCGTAGGAAGATTGAGTTCACAGCGGCATGTCAGCGGCGGCTTCGGGGACGAACAGGTAGCCTTTACTACGGATGGTCTTGATCAGGCGTGGGTGGATCGGGTCGTCGCCGATTTTCGGGCGAATCCGCGAGATGCGCACATCGATGGAGCGATCCTGGCCGTCATAACCGACGCCACGCAGGGCAATGAAGATTTCTTCGCGGGACAGGATGCGCCCGGCGTTGGCCACCAGTAGCCACAGCAGGTCGAACTCAGCGCTGGTCAGCTCGATACCGGTGTCATGCAGCCAGGCTTCGCGCAGGGCGTTGTCCACCACCAGCGGGCCGAACTGCAGGCGCCGTTGCAGCTCCACCGTCGCCGGTTCTGCCGGCTCGCTGCGGCGCAACAGCGCTTGGATACGCGCCAACAACAAGCGCGGACGCACGGGTTTGCACACATAATCGTCGGCGCCCAGGTCGAGGCCGAGCACTTGGTCCATGTCGTCGGTGCGCGCGGTGAGCATCAGGATCACGCCGTCATAGCGTTCGCGCACTTTGCGGCAGATGCTCAGGCCGTCTTCGCCAGGCAGCATCAAGTCGAGGATCACCAGGTCCGGTTGCTCGTCGATGATGCGCTCGGCCGCCAGCGCTCCATTGCCTTCCACCGCAACCCTCAGACCGTTGCTTTGCAGGTAATCACGGGTCAACTCGGCCAATCGCTCATCGTCTTCGACGATCAGGATTTGCCAGGCGTCATGCTCCATCCGCTACCTCGGTTGTATTTATTGTTGGAGAAGCCCAAGGGGCCCGCGTCTATGCAAGATGCCAGGGTGATCGCCGAGCTCGTGCGCAGGCAAGCGCACTCCTACAGCTGTCATCTGGCCAGGGCAAACTACCGCCGATTGTAGCCATGGGCCAGCCTTCAAACACAAGCCAGGAAATCCATTCGGTGATCACCTTTTTTTGTGGTAGGGTTCGCGCCCTCAAAAATCCAACCGACTGTTTTTCTCCTGGAATATTCAGTGACAAACGGCTGAATCCAGCAGTACTGCGGCCTACACGGGCGTTCCACGTTTCATACACATTTTACCCACAGCGTTATCCACAGGTCTTGCGTTGCTAAGCCCTCCAAAACGCATTATCTTGTAGCTCGGCGCTAAAAAAACCCTACATGTAGGGTTTTAAGCGAAACCACCAAACACAGATCAGACAAGAAACTCAAGTCATTTCTTGCTCCCGTTTGGTTGAACCAAAGCATTTTTTGAAAGCCCAAACCGCGCACGCGGATGGCGACCGTTTTCAAGCTTCAACAGCGCAAAACGGTATGGGTGTTGCAGTGCTTGAATCCAGCAACTGTCACCTACCAGGAATACGGCCAAGGGCATTGAGCCCCGAACCGAAGACTTCGGCATGGAAGCGGCGCGAACAGCCCCCTTCCTACTGTCCCGAAGTTGTTATGCCAGGCCCAGGCCTGCTGTAAGTGCTTCAGGACGGAACGGTGGGCACCGTGATGGTGCTCAAATAAATATAGAATGTGGAGACACCCCCCCATGCAAACCGACACAACTCGCGAGAACCCGCAGGGCTCCGTGCCGCAGGCCGCCGATTCGACTATGGATCTGTCCGCCACTGCACCTGGCCAACTGCGCGTGATCAAGCGTAACGGCACTGTCGTTCCTTACACCGATGACAAAATCACCGTCGCCATCACCAAAGCGTTTCTTGCAGTTGAAGGCGGCACCGCTGCCGCCTCGTCGCGTATCCACGACACCGTTGCCCGCCTGACCGAACAAGTCACCGCGACCTTCAAGCGTCGCATGCCCTCGGGCGGCACCATCCACATCGAAGAAATCCAGGACCAGGTCGAACTGGCCCTGATGCGTGCCGGCGAACAGAAAGTCGCCCGCGACTACGTGATCTACCGCGATTCGCGCGCCAAGGAACGTGCCGTGCGCACTCCCGCCGAAGAAGCAGCGGTACAAGCGCACCCGTCGATCCGCATCACCCTGGCCGACGGCAGCTTTGCGCCGCTGGACCTCGGCCGCCTGAACACCATCATCACCGAGGCCTGCGAAGGCCTGGAAGAAGTCGACGGCGACCTGATCCAACGCGAAACCCTGAAGAACCTGTACGACGGCGTGGCCCTGACCGACGTCAACACCGCACTGGTGATGACTGCCCGCACCCTGGTTGAACGCGAGCCGAACTACTCGTTCGTAACCGCGCGCCTGCTGATGGACACCCTGCGTGCCGAAGGCCTGGGCTTCCTGAAAGTCGCCGAAAGCGCCACCCACCATGAAATGGCCGACCTGTACGCCAAGGCCCTGCCTGCGTACATCGCCAAGGGTATCGAATTCGAATTGCTGAACCCGGTCCTGGCCACTTTCGACCTGGAAAAGCTCGGCAAGGCCATCAACCACGAGCGTGACCAGCAGTTCACCTACCTGGGTCTGCAAACCCTGTACGACCGTTACTTCATCCACAAGGACGGTATCCGCTTCGAACTGCCGCAAGTGTTCTTTATGCGCGTGGCCATGGGCCTGGCGATCGAAGAGAAGCACAAAGAAGACCGCGCCATCGAGTTCTACAACTTGCTGTCGTCCTTCGACTACATGTCCTCGACACCGACGCTGTTCAACGCCGGCACCCTGCGCCCACAGCTGTCCAGCTGCTATCTGACCACCGTGCCGGACGACCTGTCGGGCATCTACCACGCGATCCACGACAACGCCATGTTGTCCAAATTCGCCGGTGGCCTGGGCAACGACTGGACGCCGGTGCGTGCACTGGGCTCCTACATCAAGGGCACCAACGGCAAGTCCCAGGGCGTAGTTCCGTTCCTGAAAGTGGTGAACGACACCGCCGTCGCGGTTAACCAGGGTGGCAAGCGCAAAGGCGCTGTGTGTGCTTACCTGGAAACCTGGCACATGGACATTGAAGAGTTCATCGAGCTGCGCAAGAACACCGGTGACGACCGTCGTCGTACCCACGACATGAACACCGCCAACTGGATCCCTGACCTGTTCATGAAGCGCGTCTTCGATGACGGCAAGTGGACCCTGTTCTCGCCCTCCGAAGTACCGGACCTGCACGACCTGACCGGCAAGGCCTTCGAAGAGCGCTACGAGTACTACGAAGCCCTCACCGAGTACCCAGGCAAGGTCAAGCTGTTCAAGACCATCCAGGCCAAAGACCTGTGGCGCAAGATGCTGTCCATGCTGTTCGAAACCGGCCACCCATGGCTGACCTTCAAGGATCCGTGCAACCTGCGCAGCCCGCAGCAGCACGTGGGCGTGGTCCACAGCTCCAACCTGTGCACCGAGATCACCTTGAACACCAACAAGGACGAGATCGCCGTTTGCAACCTGGGCTCGATCAACCTGCCGAACCACATCGTCAACGGCAAGTTGGACACCGCCAAGCTGGAGCGCACCGTCAACACCGCCGTACGCATGCTCGATAACGTGATCGACATCAACTACTACTCGGTGCCACAGGCGCAGAACTCCAACTTCAAGCACCGCCCAGTGGGCCTGGGGATCATGGGCTTCCAGGACGCGTTGTACCTGCAGCACATTCCTTACGGTTCGGACGCTGCGGTCGAGTTCGCCGACAAGTCCATGGAAGCGGTCAGCTACTACGCGATCCAGGCTTCCTGCGACCTGGCCGACGAGCGCGGCGCCTACGAGACGTTCCAGGGCTCGCTGTGGTCCAAGGGCATCCTGCCGCTGGACTCGCAACAGATCCTGATCGAAGCCCGTGGCCAGAAGTACATCGACGTTGACCTGAACGAAACCCTGGACTGGGCACCGGTACGTGCCCGCGTGCAGAAAGGTATTCGTAACTCCAACATTATGGCCATCGCACCGACCGCCACCATCGCTAACATCACCGGCGTGTCGCAGTCGATCGAACCGACCTACCAGAACCTGTATGTGAAATCGAACCTGTCGGGCGAATTCACCGTGATCAACCCGTACCTGGTTCGCGACCTGAAAGCCCGCGGCCTGTGGGACTCGGTGATGATCAACGACCTGAAGTACTACGACGGTTCCGTGCAGCAGATCGAGCGCATCCCGCAAGAACTCAAAGAGCTCTACGCGACCGCGTTCGAAGTGGACACCAAGTGGATCGTTGACGCCGCCAGCCGTCGTCAGAAGTGGATCGACCAGGCGCAGTCCCTGAACCTGTACATCGCCGGCGCTTCGGGCAAGAAGTTGGACGTGACCTACCGCATGGCTTGGTACCGTGGCCTGAAAACCACCTATTACCTCCGCGCCCTGGCCGCAACCAGCACCGAGAAGTCGACCATCAACACCGGTAAGCTGAACGCCGTTTCCAGCGGCAACCACGGTGATGATTCGGTACTCGCCGCCCCGGCCGGCCCAGCGCCAGTGCCAAAGGCCTGTGCTATCGACGAGCCGGATTGCGAAGCTTGCCAATAAGCTGAGCGCATGACTAAAAAGCCCGTCATCCCTTTGGATTGACGGGCTTTTTGTTTTTACAGCGCCACGAATCCTGAACGGTCTTTGCCATTATTTGAATGCATACGCCTCGCCACCATTCTGAGGCTGGCCGCCTCGTCCGCCCCATAGCTCCACATGTCCGCCAATGGATGCCATCGCATGGCCGCCATAAGCCACGACGCCAAGCACGCCGCTCGCAAGCTCAGAACTTGAAGATTGTCGGTACAAACCTTTCAACCCCAGGCGATCAAGTCCCTCGGAGAGCATTTCACCGTCATTCAAACTGACCAACGCATCTGCGAAGCTTCTGCGTGCATTAGCGTCATTACCAAATCCCCATCCCTGATTGCCCTCCATATGAGCCCGCTTTGCACTGGCTGCATATAAGAAGTTGGCATCAGTCATCATGCCCGCATCATCGCCCATGAACCGAGCCTGCTGTGCTGCCTGCCGCAGTTCGCTCTTGCTTAGATGGAGCTGGAACCCATCTCGCATCTGTATATCCCAACCGTCGCCATTGGCTGTCACGTCCCTGAAAATATCGGTGGGTTTCTGACCAAACTTCATCATTGCAGCCTTTATTGCAGCCACTGTGGTGCAGTTCCCATCAGGACCTTGCTTGAAACCGCTCCAGATATTGCCGGCCTCTGTAGACATGCCAGGTTTTTGCCCCGGATTGCTTTTGTCGATTTTATAATCAGTGTACTTGGCGCCTTCAGTAAACGGCTTGTTGGTCATAGCCTGCACGGGACCGAAGTCCGTAGGGTTGACCCTGCCACCACCACCACCACCACCACCACCACCACCAGGTGATGGCTGCGGAGAAGGAGAAGGCTCATCAGGGAACAAATCCGGAAACAGCATCTTCAAAAGATCCAGCCACCGTCTCGGCCATTCTTCCTTGAGTTGCTCAAGGATTTTTTTGAACTCCTCGTCGCCAAGCGCTTTGCGCTTCTCATTAAGCTTGTCGCGTAGCTCCCGGACGGTCTGGCTCTTGCCGGTAATTTGCGCGTCGTCAAGCTCCTTGAGCAGTGTTGCGACGGCGCTCTTATTTGCGCTCACGTCATCGTTAATATTGACTGTCGCGCCTTTTTCGCTCAAATAAAGCGGTGCCGCTCCAGCAGCAAAATGCGCTCCGGTCCCGACAAGACCCACCTGCCACTGATTTCCCATCGTTCTCCCCCAACCAAAATCACACACTCAACGGCTTGCCGCTTTCTGGGTGGTATTGGGGGTGTAGGGCGTTCCAGATGATATTGATTAAAAAAAACCCCTCGATGGAGGGGCTTTAAGTCAAACGCATAACGCCATGGCATCAGGTCATCTGAATGATGGTCTGCATAATGGTGCTCTGGGTCGAGATGGTCTTGGCGTTCGCCTGGTAGTTGCTCTGGGCCTTGATCAGGTCCACCAGTTCGTTGGTCAGGTTGACGTTGGAGTTCTCCAGCGAGTTGGCCACGATCGAACCCAAGGTACCGGACTGCGGAGTGTCGTAACCCGGTTGGCCCGAAGCAAAGGTCTCACGCCAGGAAGTGCCGCCCGAAGGCTGCAGACCCTGTTCATTATTGAAGCTGGCCAGAGAGATTTGGCCGATGGCCTTGCTCTGCTGGTTGCTGAACGTGGCGAACAGTACACCGCTGCCGTCAATTTTCAGGCCGGTGATCTGGCCAGTCGCATAACCATCAGTCACTGGCGGGTTACGGTAGGTGGCCGAGTTGTACTGCGTGATGTTGGCCATGTTGACGGCGATACCGCCCGGGTTGGCATCCGCACCGTTTGCCGTCCACACGCCATTGGTCACGGTGCCTGGCACCCACCCGGTGATGGTCAGCGTCGTGCTGGACACAGTGCCGGTGAGAATACCGGTGAGCTTGCCCGCGCCATCAAAGCTCAGGGTCGACGGTACAGGCGGCGTGGAAGGTGTGCCGGTAGGCGCCGAACCGTTCGGGTTGCGGCCGTCGATCAAAGTGTAGGCGTTCCACTTGTTGCCGTCGGTTTTCACCAGGTACTGCACCATCGGGTGCGCATTACCCTGGGCGTCATACAACGTGGTGCTGTACTGGGTGGTGAAGGTGCTGGTATCGCTCGGATTGAACGGCTTGAGCGTCTGGTCGATCACCGGCTCAGAGGAGTTCAGGTTACTGGTGGAGTCCACTTTGGTGGATGCTTTCGGCGGCAGATTCGACAGGTTCAGTTGCAAGTCGGTCAGGCCGCCCTTGATGATCTTGCCGTCTTCATCCGCTGCGTAACCCTGCAGACGCGAGGTGCCGGTGTTGTTGGTGATGTAGCCGTCCTTGTCGGCACGGAAAGCACCGGAACGGGTGTACTCCAGGGAGCCGTCGCTGCCCTTCTGCACGAAGAAGCCGCCGCCTTGGATAGCCATATCCAGGATACCGCCGCTGCCGTTGACGTCACCTTGGGTGAACTGCTGGGACACCGCCGCCAGGTTCACACCGTTACCGATGCTGTTCTGACCGGTGCCCAGCTTGGAGGCAGCGTAGATATCGGCGAATTCCGCACGAGAGGATTTGAAGCCAGTGGTCGCGACGTTGGCGATGTTGTTGCCCGTCACGTCCAGTTGTTTGTTGGCCGCATAGAGGCCGCTAAGGCCGATGTTAAAAGACATGTTTCTCTCCTTCTGCCGTATTTAGCCGGCTCTATGTACCGATAGTCTGAATTTGCGACAGCTTGACGCTGCCCATGCCGCCCGCCAGGTTCAGCAGCATTTCGCCGCCGGTCTTGCTCAGCGTCACGCTGGTCACCGTTGCCGGCAGCGAAGTCGCCAGGGCCACCGAGTCGCCCTTGTCGTTCTTGGTCGTGGCCGCGAAGGTATAAGTACCCGCTGCCGCCACCTCACCTTTGTCGTTCTTGCCGTCCCAGATAAAGTCGGACGTGCCGGCGCTTTGGGCGCCCATGTCGATGGTGCGGACCACGTTGCCGTCCTTGTCGGAGATCTTGATGGAGACGTTGCCCGTCGCCGCCGTCACCGCCACCGAACCGGTCATGCTTTTACTGGTATCGACCAGCGCCTTGTCGGTCTGGGTAATGATCGAGCGTCCCACCAGCGACGAAGCCTGCAGCGCCTGGGAGGAACTGAAGTTGCTGGAAATCGCATTCACCGAGTCATTCAGGGTATTGATGCCTTCCAGGCTACTGAACTGCGCCAGTTGAGCGACGAACGCACCGTTGTCCTGAGGCGACAGCGGGTTCTGGTTTTTCAGTTGGGTAACCAGCAACTGCAAGAATGCATCCTTGCCCAGCGACTGGCTGCCGGTCGCGGCCTTGGAAGCATCGGCTAAATTAGTGTTGTCCGACGCCGTCTTGACCTTCGAGTTGAAAAGGTCTTGAACCGCCGTGTTATTAGACGTATCGACAATGGCCATGGTTGGCGCCCCTTATCACTGACCCAGGGTCAGGACCTTCTGCATCATGGTTTTGGCGGTGTTCATCATTTCCGCGTTGGTCTGGAACGAGCGGCTGGCCGAAATCATGTCCGCCATTTCCTCGACCACATTGACGTTCGGGTAGTACACGTAGCCTTTTTCGTTCGCCGCCGGATGGTTGGGCTCGTAACGGGCTTCGAGGTTGCTTTGATCCTCGACTACGCCGAGTACCTGCACACCCTGGCCCGCGGCGTCCTGGTTCTGGAACAGCGAATCGCTGCCACCGCTCTGGCCGCCCTGGAACATGGTGGCGAACACCGGGTGACGGGCGCGGTAGGTTTGGTCAATGCTCGAAGACACGGTCTCGGCGTTGGCGATGTTACTGGCGACGGTGTTCAAGCGCGTGGTCTGCGCGCTCATGCCACTGCCGGCAATATTGAAAACACTGGACAGGGACATAGCTTACTCTCCACGCAGGGCTGACATCAGCCCTTTGAATTTACTGTTGAGCAGGGTAAAGCTGGCCTGGAAGTTCACCGAGTTCTCGGCATAGGCCGATTGCTCCAACTGCGCGTCGACGGTGTTTTGGTCGATGGACGGCTGCATCGGCGTGCGATAAAGCAGCGACTCGTCACCACTGCTCAGACCTTGTGCTTCGATATGACGGCTGTTGGTCATATTTAAGGCAAAGGTGCCGTTTTTGGTCTTGTCCTGCTGTGCAGCGAGCACGGCGGAGAAGTCCAGATCCCGAGCCTTGTAGTTCGGGGTGTCGGCGTTGGCAATGTTGTTGGCCAGGACTTCGGCACGCTGGGCGCGGAAGCCCAAGGCTTGTTCGTGGATACCGAGCGCTTTGTCGAAGCTGATGCTCATGGCGGAGACCTTTAGGCTGACCTGCTGTTCGTTAACAGAGGTATAGCAAGGTGCATGCCAATTTTTTCAGCCCCCATATATCAAGGACTTAAGCGGAAATTGCCGGCGGCAATGCCAGAAAAGCGGCAAGCGGCTTCCGCTTGGCGCCAGTAAAGCGGCAATGGGGGATTGCCGCAAAACTAAAAGTGGGAGGAGGCTTGCCTCCGATAGCGGCGTATCAAGTCATGGACAGGTGACTGATCCAACGCTATCGGGGGGCAAGCCCCCTCCCACATTTTTGACTGCACAGGCCTTGTTTACTTGGCCTGGTAGATGATGCCCGGGCTGCACTGCACCATCTGGTAGTGATCCGGCAGGCCGTTGAGCGCCTCAGACGCACCGAGGAACAAGTAGCCGCCACGCTTGAGCGTGCCATGGATACGCAGCAGGATGTCTTTCTTCACTTCGGCCGAAAAGTAGATCAGCACGTTGCGGCAGAACACCATGTCGAACTTGCCCAGGCTGGCGTAACTGTCGAGCAGGTTGAACGAGCGAAACTCCACTCGGCTCTTGATCGGCGCTTTCACCGCCCAGCGGCCCGCGCCTTTGGAGTCGAAGTAACGTTGCAAACGCTCCTGGGACAAACCGCGCCCCAGCGCCAGGGTGTCGTATTCGCCGGTCTTGCAGTTATTCAACATGGTCCCGGACAAGTCTGTGGCGACAATCTGCGCTCCAGCCTTCAACTGGCCCATGTTGGTTCGCTCGAACTCGTCGATAGCCATGGAAATCGAGTACGGCTCCTGCCCCGAAGAACAGGCCGCCGACCAGATGCGCAAGCGCTGTCCGGGACTGGCCTTGATGGCCTCCGGCAGCACCTTGCTTTTAAGCACTTCAAACGGATACGTATCGCGAAACCACAGGGTTTCGTTGGTGGTCATGGCATCGACCACCATCTCCTTGAGCCCACTGCGCGGCTGACTCTGGATCCGCTGAACCAACTCGCCCAGGGACTTGATGCCCTGCTGCTCCATCAGCTTGTTGAGACGGCTGGATACCAGGTACTGCTTGTTCTCACCGAGCAATATGCCACAGGCTTTTTCCAGGAAGACCCGGAACTGTTCAAAATCCAAATTACCTGTCGACACTGATACCGCCTCTAAAATCGTATGATCGCCAAGAATAAACCTTAGCCGTGATCTGCTGCTTTGATCCGGTCGACGACTCGGGATGCGAGGTCATCAGGACGGAATTTGGCCAGGAAATCATCCGCCCCGACCTTTTTGACCATGGCCTGGTTGAATACACCCGACAACGAAGTATGCAGCACGATATGCAATTTTTGCATACGCGGGTCGCTGCGTATCTCGGCTGTGAGAGTGTAGCCGTCCATTTCCGGCATCTCGATATCCGAGATCATCATCAGGAATTCTTCTTCCGGCTTCTTGCCCTCATCCACCAGTTTGCGCAGGTAATCCAGCGCCTGGCGGCCATCGTTGAGCGCTATCACTTCCACGCCGACAGTTTGCAGGCAACGGGTCACCTGCTTACGGGCCACGGAAGAGTCATCCACCGTCAGTACACGCAGGGACACCGCTTTGTGCGCCGTCTCGGCGTCTACCACGCCCACCGAAATCGTCTCAGAGGTAGGGGCCACTTCGGCGAGGATCTTCTCCACATCGATAATTTCCACCAACTGGTTATCGACCCGCGTCACCGCCGTAAGGTAGTGATCGCGGCCTGTGCCCTTGGGTGGTGGATGAATCTCTTCCCAGTTCATATTGACGATGCGCTCCACCGAGCGCACCAGGAAACCCTGGGTCTTGGTGTTGTACTCGGTGATGATCACGAACGGACTTTCACGGTCCTGAAGACCGGACGAGCCTGTCGCCAGAGCCAGATCAAGAATCGGGATGGTCGCACCGCGAATATTGGCAACGCCACATACCACTGGACTGGATTTGGGCATGATCGTCAGCTTGGGACATTGCAGCACTTCCCGCACTTTGAACACATTGATGCCATACAGCTGCCCGCCGTCGAGGCGAAAAAGCAACAACTCCAGGCGATTCTGCCCTACCAGCTGTGTGCGCTGGTTTACTGAATCCATTACACCTGCCATGCCCAGACTCCTACGCTAAAACCTTCGGGGGTACGACGCGCACCCGACACTAAACGGCACGAGCTTTGCTATTTGTTGGCTATGGATATGAAAACGACAGTTTCCCGACACCCCCGCCACCGCAGATTGCTCAGCGTCTCGATGGCATTGCTGGCTTTCTGCCTGGGCACCACGGCCCGCGCAGAGAACGTCACCTTGCCTGATCTCCTTATCGGCGTCACTCAAGGCTTTCTTGAGTTCACTGTAGAAGATTATCTGGCAACTACACAGACGCTGGGGCGTTATGAAATCCAAGTCAACCAGTTGGACCCTCGCCTGCGCATGCCTATGTGCGACAAGGAATTGACAGCCACCCTGGAAAGCCCCGCCCAGCCCATCGGCCGTGTGACGGTAAGGGTCCGATGCGACGGCGCTTCGCCCTGGACTGTTTTTGTGCCGGCGCAGGTCAAGCTGTTCCGCGATGTGGTGGTGGTCGCGCGACCGCTCAAGCGCACCGCCATCATCGCGTTTGAGGATGTCGCCTTACGCGAGCGCGACATCAGCCAGATCAATCAGGGGTATTTGACAAGCCTCGACCAGGCCATCGGGCAGAAATTAACCCGACCAGTGGTCACCGATCAGGTCCTGACTCTTGTCCATCTGGAACAGGCCGAGGTGATTCGCAAGGGCGACCAGGTGGTGATCTCCGCCAGCAGCGGCGCCTTGAACGTGAAAATGCCCGGTGAAGCACTGTCCAACGGCGGCATGAGCGAGCAGATCCGGGTTAAGAACCTCAATTCAAACCGTGTAATCAAAGCGCGCGTGACCGCCCCAGGACAAGTCGAGGTGGCTTTATAGATCGCTGGTAGAGGACGCTGGGTTTTCCTACACTGTGCACGAGAAGTCCCGTGTGGAGATTTATTGTCATTCGCGCCTAAAGTTTATCCGGGTATGGCCGAAAACATGGCAAGCGTCCAAATACCCAGAGGTTTTTTATCATGGTCATTGATTTCAGTCGTTTAAATAACTCCCCGGCAACGTCTGGTACTGCACGCACCACGGGTGCCAAAGAAAGTGCCGAAACCAAGGCCCCAGTGCCTGCCAAGACGGAACAAACCAGCGCCAGCCAGAGCGGGGAATCGGTACACCTGAGCAATGAGGCTCAACAGTTGCAGAAGGTCACTGACTCGCTGCGCGATCAACCGGTTGTCAATAAAGCCCGCGTGGCCGAGTTGAAACAGGCAATCGCTGATGGCAGCTATAAAGTCGACAGCAACCGTGTAGCCAGCAAGCTGCTTAACTTCGAAGCCGAGCGCTAGGCAAAGGCCTGCGCCGGGCTTTTGGACGCTTAAAACCCAAGGCCAGCCATGCATCACGACGAAACCCTGCTTCAACTGATCATCGATGATCTAGCGCCGACGCAACAATTGCTCGAGCTGCTGAAAGAAGAATCCTTGGCCCTCTATGGCCGGGACATGCCACTGCTGGAGGAAATCCTCGCACGTAAGCAGTCGCTGATCGTCCTGCTGGAACAGCACGGCAAGAAACGCAGCCAGATCCTGATCAGCCTGGGCTTGCCCGCAGACCATGACGGCCTGGCCCAACTGGCCAGCCACTCTTCGGTCGGCGACCAACTGCTGAGTCAGAGCAAAGCACTCAATCAGTTGCTTACCCAATGCCAGGAAGCCAACCAACTCAATGGTCAGTCGATCCAGCTTCAGCAAGCTACGACGGCCAACCAGTTGCGTATACTCCACGGCGGCGAGCCACCGGCGCTGTATAACGCGCAAGGCTCTACCTCTCGCTTGGTCAAGCCCAGCACCCGCAGCCAAGCCTGATACCGGTTTACCGCGCGCCCTATCCAAGGCGCGCTACATGCTGGCAAAATGCCGGTTCTTGCGTGTAGTCGTATTTGTCTGGAGATGGAAGAACCGTGTTCAACGCTCTTAATGCGGAAGATGCTCCGCAGCCCCCCAAGGTCCTCACCACGCCTCTGGAAATCGCCGGCAACTTGCGAATGCTGCAAGAAAGCCATGACCCGCTGATCATTACGTTTCACGAGCGCAGCCAGCGTTTCCAGAGTTATCTGGTGGATGTCGATCGGGACAGTAACACGCTGGTCATGGACGAAATGATCCCCCGCGACGGTGAGCGCTATCTTGAAAATGGCGAGCCGTTCCGCATCGAAGGTTTCCACGATGGCGTGCGCGTTGCGTGGGAAAGCAACGGTGGCATGACCATCAGCGAAAAGAATGGTCACCGCATCTACACCGGCAGCATGCCCAACGAAGTTGTCTATCACCAACGTCGGAATGCCTTTCGTGCCGCCCTGAAGCTGGCACAGTTGGTGAACATCGAGCTGGGTGGTGAAAAGCTCAAGGCGCCGATCAACGGCAAGCTGTTGGATATTTCCGCCACCGGCTGCAAATTGCGCTTCGAGGGAGACATCACTGAGCGCCTGCAACTGGGCCAGGTCTATGATCGATTTATCGCCGCCCTGCCCTTCGGCAGCATGACCACCTCGGTCGAACTGCGCTACCTGCACTTCGAAGAGAAGATCAACACCACTTTCGCCGGCGTACGCTTCCATAATATGAGCGGGCTGGTGCAGCGACAGGTCGAGCGTTTCGTTTACCAATTGCAGCGCGAAGCACGGCGTTTCGACAAAGACGACGACTTTTAAGCGTAACAGGTCGCAATAAAAAACGGGCAGACCCTCAGGGGTCTGCCCGTTTTTCGTTATTAGGGACGCGCCCCACTCAAGCCGTTGGGATGCTCGTCGGAGTCCGGCTGTTCGGCAGGTGCCTCGGCACTTGGCTCTTCGACCGGTGGCGGCTGCGGTGGCTGCGGCGGCTCGACTTCGGGCTCAGGGCTTGTTTGCATCTGATCCTGCACCACTTGCTCATCCACCCGCGGATCGAGC
The DNA here is from genome assembly GCF_013285305.1 of Pseudomonas rhodesiae. Lineage (NCBI taxonomy): Bacteria > Pseudomonadati > Pseudomonadota > Gammaproteobacteria > Pseudomonadales > Pseudomonadaceae > Pseudomonas > Pseudomonas rhodesiae. Next base: position 4,586,751 of record NZ_CP054205.1, read on the forward strand.
GCCGCGACCAGCGGCGAACTGGACATACTGTCGGGCATCGCGACGTGATGCAAAGGCGCGTCGTCCACCTGATGCAGATTGGTGACCGCCTTGGGCCTAATCCGCCACACCAGGATCAGCGCGCACAAGGTGAAAAACGCGTACAGCATCTGACTGCCGAACAACTTCATCACCACACCCGCCAACAAAGGCCCGACACTGGCGCCGACGCCATAGGTAACCAACAGCATGGCCGTCAAAGATACCCGGCGGTCACCTTCGACATGGTCGTTGGAAAACGCCACCGCCAGCGGGTACAGGCAAAACTGCACCAACGAGCACAGGAATCCGGCGATGAACAGTACCTCCAGCGGCACCTGAGTGAGAATCGCCAGCGGCAATGACGCCACCGCCAGGCAAAGCGCGAAGCAACGAATCAGCAGCGCGCGATCATAACGGTCCGACAGCCAGCCCAACGGCCACTGCACCACCAACCCGGCAAAGATGCAGCTACCCATGAACAAGCCGACCTGCTCGGTCGTCAACCCCTGCTGGGAGGCATACAGCGGCGCCAAACCGTAGAAGGAGCCGACGATCAGCCCCGCGCCCAACACAGTACTCAGCGACTGCGGCACGCGCTTGATAAAGAAGCGCGGCTCCATCGGAGCCGGCCGCAAAGGCGCCGGGTGAATGCGCCGAGTCATGGCAACCGGTACCAGACAGAGCGCAAAGCACAACGCGACCAGCATCAACAGTTCCAGGCCGAGCTGGGGATGCATTACCAGAATCAACTGACCCAGTACCAGGCCCAGATAAGAGGCGATCATATAGCCACTGAACACCACACCCCGCTGCTTGGCGTCAGCCTGTTCGTTGAGCCAGCTTTCAATGACCATGTACTGGCACATCATGCCCAGCCCCACGATCACCCGCAGCACGATCCAGGCTGGCAACCAATCGACCAGGCCATGGCCCAACACCGCCGCACCGACAATCCCGGCACAGGTGGCATAGGCGCGGATATGCCCCACTCGGGCAATCAGGCGGTGTCCAATCTTGCCGCCCAGCACCAGACCAAAATAGTTGGCGGCCATCAGCGCACCGACCCACAGGCTGTCAACGTTATCAGCCGCCAGGCGCAGAGCCAGGTAGGTGCTGAGCAAGCCAGAGCCGATCAGCATCATCAAGGAGGCGAAATAAAGGGCTCGAAAAGATTTCCAGATCTGTCGCATCGGCGTTCCGAGCGGCTCCTTGCAGTGAGAAACAGGGCTATCGGCATGATAGTCCTGGGTGGCCGGTTCCGGACAGGCGGTAAGGCAGTTTCCGGGGATAAATTTGTACAAAACAATTGGCTACAGCTCAGACGCAGCTCAGTGTCGCCCGAGATACACCGTTGTCACGAATACACGACAGTCCCTGCTGTGAACCTCGATTGCCGCCAAGGTTCGACCGGCTCTGGAAAAGTTCGATCACGCACAAAAAAGCCCCGCCGGATATTCCGTACGGGGCTTTGAATATGGCGTCCCAGGGCCGGTTCGAACGGCCAACCTTCCCCTTAGGAGGGGGATGCTCTATCCAATTGAGCTACTGGGACTAATGACAGCCATCAAGCCATGGCGGCGATGGACGGCGTGCATGTTAACGGCGGAGGTGAGTTTTGTCATGTCGTCCTTAGGCTTTTTGCCCGTAAGCCGATCCTGACTACAGCGATTTCGGTTTCGCCCCGTAAACACAGGCACTTGGCCTAAGTCGTGCAAAATGCACTCCCGCAAACTGGTCGCGTTGCAAATTGCAACCTCAAAAGCAGTATAAACACCTACAAACCATTGATTTTATTGAAATAATGGTTTGGCACGACACCTGCAATATTGTTCTTATACCCCACCACTCAGCCAGGCGGTAAACGGAGAACATGCCCATGAACAGCGCCCTTCTGTTAGCTCTCAATTCTGTCGCCCTGGCTGCACTGGTGATGTTTCACTTTCAATCGTCGAATGCGCAAGATCCGGCACAGATCAGCCAAAACGCTGTTCCACACCACCTGCAGCAACGCCCGCAGCTGGCGGTGATGACGCCAACCGCACAATCTCCCGTACGCCTGACCCAGGGCTCCCAGCCCGCCCCTGCAGCCGAACACTGGGTTTTCTGAGGACAACATGATGAGCAAATCTGCCTGGCTTCTCCTATGCCTGACCGCGGCAACGGGTCTCTATGGCCTGCGGACAGATGCGCCAGATGAGCAAACCACTGCGCTGATTGCCAGCGGCGTATCTGCCTGCTTATTCGTGCTCACCCTTTTCGTGGGCCGTCGCATCAAATTCGATCCAGTCCTACGCTGAAAGCTCCTCTTCCTCCATACCTTACGTCGCCCCAACCTAGCCAATCGGCCATTTGCCACTAGTCTTAAAGATAAGGGCAAAAGGCCACTTTGTTATAGGATGTGCGGCCTCAAACCCTGCTGTGACTGGGTTTTTGGGATAGTTCCATCTGGGTAGCCCCTCAAGTGAATGTTTTCCAACCAGTCCGCAAAAATGCAAATCAGTGCTGGCATAAAGCCTCCAGGCAGTTCAATATTTGTCACAGAATTGACGCCAAGGAACTGGCAAATGTGAGGCATGATGCGGCCTCTTTGCAATTCGGGTTGAACTTTGGTCGTGAGTCTTGTCTTAACACTCATCTTGCGGCCAATTCCAGAAACCGCTCCCCTGAACTAACCGGTTAAATATATGCGCCCATTGAAACAGGCAATTTATTCCAGCCGTACGGCTGACAAGTTCGTCGTACGTCTGCCAGACGGAATGCGGGAACGCATTGCCGAGGTGGCTCGCAATCATCACCGCAGCATGAACTCCGAAATCATCGCGCGCCTGGAACAGAGCCTTATTCAGGAAGGTGCGCTGGGTGAAGAGTTGAGCATGCGCCTGGACAGTCCTGAGCTGTCGCTGCACGAACGCGAACTGCTGCAGCGTTTTCGTCAGCTCTCCCATCGCCAGCAAAATGCTCTCGTCTCGCTGATCGCGCACGACGTTGAGGCTGCCGCAGAAGCCGATTGATGTGCAACCGAAAGCCGAAGCCAGCCTAGTGCTGGCTTTTTTTTGCGTGGGATTTGTGAAAACAACCGCAAGAGCAAGTCTGCTCGCTCTTGCGGCGTAGCGGCCGGGCAGCCGCGCATCGACTTGGCTTAGAGGAGAAAGATCGTCGCCAGGCCCAGGAATATAAAGAAGCCGCCGCTGTCGGTCATGGCCGTGATCATCACGCTGGCGCCCATGGCAGGGTCGCGCCCCAGGCGCGCCAAAGTCATAGGGATCAACACGCCCATCAGCGCCGCAAGCAGCAGATTAAGGGTCATGGCAGCAGTCATCACTACCCCCAGCGACCAACTGCCATACAGCAAGTAAGCCACGACGCCGATCACGCCACCCCATACCAGACCATTGATCAAGCCCACCGCCAATTCTTTGCGCAGCAATCGCGACGAGTTGGCAGTACTCACCTGATCCAGCGCCATCGCACGCACAATCATGGTAATCGTCTGGTTGCCTGAGTTGCCGCCGATGCCTGCCACAATCGGCATCAGCGCCGCCAACGCCACCAGCTTCTCGATGGAGCCTTCGAACAATCCGATCACGCGGGATGCGATAAACGCAGTAATCAGGTTGATTGCCAGCCACGCCCAGCGGTTATGCAGCGAACGCCAAACCGAGGCAAAAATATCTTCCTCTTCACGCAGACCCGCCATGTTGAGGACTTCGGTTTCACTCTCTTCACGGATCAGGTCGACGATTTCATCGATAGTCAGACGACCGATCAGCTTGCCGTTCTTGTCCACCACGGGAGCCGAAATCAAGTCGTAACGCTCAAAGGCCTGAGCCGCCTCGTAAGCATCTTCGTCAGGATGAAAGCTCACCGTGTCGCTGGCCATCAAGTCGGCCACTTTTTTCTCAGGGTCGTTGACCAGCAGCCGCTTGATCGGCAGCACACCCTTGAGAATACCTTCGTAATCCACCACGAACAGCTTATCGGTGTGGCTTGGCAATTCTTTCAATCGACGTAGATAGCGCAGTACCACTTCCAGGCTGACGTCTTCACGGATGGTGACCATCTCGAAGTCCATCAGGGCGCCGACCTGATCCTCATCGTAGGACAACGCTGAGCGCACGCGCTCGCGCTGCTGACCGTCAAGGGCCTCCATCAGCTCGTGGACAACGTCACGCGGCAATTCCGGCGCCAGGTCGGCCAGTTCGTCGGCGTCCATCTCCTTGGCCGCCGCCAACAATTCGTGATCGTCCATGTCGGCGATCAGGGTTTCACGCACCGAGTCCGACACTTCGAGCAGGATGTCGCCATCACGGTCGGCCTTGACCAACTGCCAAAGGGTCAGTCGATCATCGAGCGGGAGGGCTTCAAGTATGTAGGCAACGTCGGCGGAGTGCAGATCATCGAGCTTGCGTTGCAGCTCGACGAGGTTTTGCCGGTGCACCAGGTTTTCGACGCGGTCGTGGTGAGGACCTTCCTGGCGGTGCGTTAGGTCTTCGACCACACGCTGGCGCTGCAGCAGCTCGATAACTTGAGCAAGGCGATCCTGCAGGCTTTCTTGAGTTTTCTTTACTTCAACTTCGGTCATAGGCGAACTCCACTCCCAGCAGCGGGGCACGCCGGAAGGATCAATCAGTCAATTCATGATTGGTGAAACGGGGCACTGAGTAACTACTGGGTAAGTCCATGGAGGTATTCCACAAGCCCCGGCGGGGCTGACGGGCGCAATGATACACCTTGCGTCCGCTTTTAACGTTAAAAAACTGGAAAGAACAAGCGCTTGCGAGCCAAAGCTGAGTATTGGCCGCATCTATGAACTGCGACGACGCAGACGGAAAGGAAAACACATGGGCCGAGAGAAAAAAGATAAAACCCCAGACGGCAAAAAGCCCGCGCTAGGCGGGCTTTTTGTTTGTATGGTGCACTCGACAGGATTCGAACCTGTGACCGCTCGGTTCGTAGCCGAGTACTCTATCCAGCTGAGCTACGAGTGCAGATTGTGTTTTTAGACCAGATCACAACTGGTTGAAGCCAAGCCACCTGCATCGCTGCAGCTAACTCTTAAATGGTGCACTCGACAGGATTCGAACCTGTGACCGCTCGGTTCGTAGCCGAGTACTCTATCCAGCTGAGCTACGAGTGCATTTGTTGCCGCGTATTATAGGCCGTTCAATCTCTATGTAAAGCGATTTTTTCGAGTAATTTCAACAACTTACCGATAAATCCAGATTGCAACGTACTAAGCAAATAATGGCGGAGAACGGGGGATTCGAACCCCCGACACCCTTTTGAGGTGTACTCCCTTAGCAGGGGAGCGCCTTCGGCCACTCGGCCAGCTCTCCGCAACACGGGGCGTATATTAACCACGTTCATCCCCGTTTGCAAACATAAAAAACGATAAAAATTAAAGGCTTGGTTCTTCGTCCTTCTCTTTCTTGATCCGCAGGTAAATTTCCTCGCGGTGGACCGCTACCTCTTTCGGAGCGTTAACCCCGATACGCACTTGATTGCCTTTAACGCCGAGCACGGTCACGGTGATTTCTCCATCACCGATAATCAGGCTTTCTGCGCAACGACGAGTCAGAATCAGCATGCCTTTCTCCTCACGCATTTCAGTTCAGGAACAACAGTCTGCAAAAAAAAGGCCTTCGACCTACAACCCGAAAGCCATAGCCCTACCCGCCTAAGTATTGTCGAGCGCGCGCAAAAGAACAGGTCCTACACACGCAGCCCACAAAAAAATGAAAGGCGCGGTAAACCGCGCCTTTCTGGCATTACGTCACTCGCCCTGTCGGGCCGGAGCGTCCAGCTCAAAAGCGGTATGCAGCGCGCGTACAGCCAGTTCCAGGTACTTCTCTTCGATCACCACCGAGACTTTGATTTCCGAGGTGGAGATCATCTGGATGTTGATGCTTTCCTTGGCCAGGGCTTCGAACATGCGGCTGGCAACGCCGGCGTGGGAACGCATGCCCACGCCCACAATGGAGACCTTGGCAATCTTGGTGTCACCCACCACTTCACGGGCGCCGATTTCTTTTGCAGTGTTCTGCAGAATACGCTCAGCCGCATCGTATTCGTTGCGGTGCACGGTGAAGGTGAAATCGGTAGTGTTATCGTGCGAAACGTTCTGCACGATCATGTCGACTTCAATGTTTGCGCCACTGATAGGGCCCAGGATCTTGAACGCCACGCCCGGGGTGTCTGGCACGCCACGGATCGTCAGCTTGGCTTCATCGCGGTTGAAAGCGATGCCGGAAATGATCGGCTGTTCCATGGATTCCTCTTCATCAATAGTAATGAGGGTGCCCGGACCCTCTTTGAAGCTGTGCAATACGCGCAGCGGAACGTTGTACTTGCCGGCGAACTCCACCGCGCGGATTTGCAACACCTTGGAACCGAGACTGGCCATTTCCAGCATCTCTTCAAAGGTGATCTTGTCCAGGCGCTGCGCGACGGACACCACACGCGGGTCCGTGGTGTAGACGCCATCCACATCGGTGTAGATCTGGCATTCATCAGCCTTGAGAGCTGCCGCCAGCGCCACACCGGTGGTGTCCGAACCGCCACGGCCAAGGGTGGTGATGTTGCCCTGCTCGTCCACACCCTGGAAGCCCGCTACAACTACCACACGCCCGGCTTTCAGATCAGCGCGAATTTTCTGATCGTCGATCTGCAGGATACGCGCCTTGGTATGAGCGCTGTCGGTGAGGATGCGCACTTGGCTGCCTGTGTAGGACACAGCCGGCACGCCGCGTTTGTTCAGGGCCATGGCCAGCAGGGCAATGGTCACCTGTTCGCCGGTGGACACGATCACATCCAGCTCGCGCGGCAACGGTTGCTGGTCGCCACTGATTGCCTTGGCCAGATCGATCAGGCGATTGGTCTCGCCGCTCATGGCCGACAGCACCACCACCAGGTCGTCGCCAGCGTCGCGGAATTTCTTAACTTTGTCGGCCACCTGCTCGATTCTTTCGACAGAGCCGACCGAGGTGCCTCCAAATTTCTGTACGATCAAAGCCATTTCCAGCCGCCTCAGCCCGTAAAGGGGCGCCTAAATATCCAATCAACCAGCACTGATCAGGCCCGCGACTAGACCACGGGCCGATAAACAATGCCTTAAATGCCAGCCTCGACAAACGGCACGGTCAGGGCCAGGGCCGCATCCAGGGCACCGGCGTCTACACCACCGCCTTGCGCCATGTCCGGACGACCACCACCCTTCCCGCCCACTGCCGCAGCGGCTTGCTTCATCAAATCACCGGCTTTGAGTTGGCCAGTCAGGTCTTTGGTTACACCGGCAACCAGTACGACCTTTTCCTCATGGACACCGCCGAGCAGGATCACTGCGCGGCCGAGCTTGTTTTTCAACTGATCGACCAGGGCCAACAACGCCTTGCCGTCCTGACCGTCCAGGCGTGCGGCCAGGACTTTCACGTCCTTGACGTCAACGGCCGAAGCCGACAGATCGTCGCCCGCTGCGCTGGCAGCCTTGGCTTGCAACTGTTCCAGCTGTTTCTCCAGGGCACGGTTGCGCTCCAGGACAGCGGACAGCTTGTCGATCAGGTTGTCGCGGCTGCCCTTGACCAGGCTGGCCGCTTCCTTGAGTTGTTCTTCCGCCGCGTTCAGGTATGCCAGGGCCGCAGCGCCAGTCACCGCTTCGATACGACGCACACCGGACGCCACGCCGCCTTCGCTGATGATCTTGAGCAAAGCAATGTCGCCGGTACGGTTGGCGTGGATACCGCCACACAGTTCCACCGAGAAATCGCCGCCCATGCTCAGCACGCGCACGCTGTCGCCGTACTTCTCGCCGAACAATGCCATGGCGCCCTTGGCCTTGGCCGTTTCGATATCGGTCTCAACGGTTTCAACCGGGGTGTTCTTGCGGATCTCAGCGTTGACGATGTCTTCCAGCGCCTTGATCTGCTCTGGCTTGATCGCTTCGAAGTGGCTGAAGTCGAAACGCAGGCGCTGACTGTCGACCAACGAACCTTTCTGCTGAACGTGTTCGCCCAGCACCCGGCGCAGGGCGGCATGCAGCAAGTGGGTGGCAGAGTGGTTCAGCGACGTGGCGTGGCGCACGTCGGCGTCTACCTGGGTGTCCACCGGGGAGCCTACGGTCAGACTGCCTGAGGCCAGCACGCCGTGGTGCAGGAAGGCGCCGCCGGTCTTGGTGGTATCACGTACGTCGAAACGACCGGAGCTGGATTTGACGAAACCACAGTCGCCGATCTGACCGCCGGATTCGGCATAGAACGGGGTCTGATCCAGCACCACGACGCCCTCGTCGCCTTCGTTCAACACGTCGACCGACTGGCCTTCCTTGTACAGCGCGACCACTTTGGCCGAGCCGCTGGTGGCCTTGTAGCCGGTGAACTCGGTGGCCACATCCACCTTGACCAGGCTGTTGTAGTCCATGCCGAAGGAACTGGCCGAGCGTGCGCGCACGCGCTGGGCTTCCATCTCGCGTTCGAAACCTTCCTCGTCGAGGGTCAGGTTGCGCTCGCGGGCGATGTCGCCGGTCAGGTCCATCGGGAAGCCGTAGGTGTCGTAGAGCTTGAACACCACGTCGCCCGGCACCACGTTGCCCGACAGGTTGGCCAGGTCTTGTTCAAGGATCTTCAGGCCCTGTTCCAGGGTTTTGGCGAACTGTTCTTCTTCGGCCTTGAGCACACGCTCGATGTGCGCCTGGTTCTGCTTGAGTTCCGGGAAGGCATCGCCCATCTCGGCGACCAGGGCCGCGACGATCTGGTAGAAGAAGCTGCCATTGGCGCCCAGTTTGTTACCGTGACGGCAAGCGCGACGAATGATGCGACGCAGCACATAGCCACGGCCTTCGTTGGACGGCAGTACGCCGTCGGCGATCAGGAAGCCGCAGGAACGGATGTGGTCGGCCACCACTTTGAGCGAGGCTTGGTCGTCATTGCTGCAACCGATGGCCTTGGCGGCCGCAGCCAGCAGGCTCTGGAACAGATCGATTTCGTAGTTGGAATGAACGTGCTGCATCACCGCACTGATCCGCTCCAGGCCCATGCCGGTGTCCACCGACGGTGCCGGCAGCGGATGCAACACGCCATCGGCGGTGCGGTTGAACTGCATGAAAACGTTGTTCCAGATCTCGATGTAACGGTCGCCGTCTTCTTCCGGCGAGCCCGGTGGGCCACCCCAGATATCGGCGCCGTGGTCGTAGAAGATCTCGGTGCAAGGGCCGCATGGGCCGGTATCGCCCATGGTCCAGAAGTTGTCGGAGGCGTACGGTGCGCCTTTGTTGTCGCCGATACGCACCATGCGCTCGGCCGGCACGCCCACTTGTTTGGTCCAGATGTCGTACGCCTCGTCATCACTGGCGTAGACGGTGACCCAGAGTTTTTCCTTCGGCAGTTTCAGCACGCCGGTCAGGAAGGTCCAGGCGAAGTTGATCGCGTCTTGCTTGAAATAATCGCCAAAGCTGAAGTTGCCGAGCATTTCGAAAAAGGTGTGGTGACGGGCGGTGTAGCCGACGTTTTCCAGGTCGTTGTGCTTACCACCGGCGCGCACGCACTTCTGGCTGCTGACCGCGCGGGTGTAGGCGCGCTTTTCCTGGCCCAGGAAGCAGTCCTTGAACTGGTTCATCCCCGCGTTAGTGAACAGCAGGGTAGGGTCATTGCCTGGGATCAAGGAGCTGGAGGAGACACGGGTGTGACCTTGCTCTTCGAAGAAGCGAAGGAAGGCTTCACGGATTTCTGCGCTTTTCATTAGGTTCTTCCACGGAGGCTGCGGCCAAAGGCCAGTGCGCAACATCATCAGACGGAGCGACGGCAAAGGGCCGCATTATATCGGCCCTTTGCCGGTGGTACAGCGTGTTTATGCGATAGAGAGGTTCAATTAGACGGTCTGCACGTTCATTTACGCGAATATTCGACGAATGTTTCCAGCACCTGTGCCATCTGCGCCCGATTCACATCCAAATGGGTGACCATGCGCAGGCGAGGCGCCGCGCTCAACTTGATCCCGCGCTCGGCGGCAAACGCCTTCAATGCCTGGGCCTGATCGCCCACCTGCACATAGACCATGTTGGTCTGCACCGGCTCTACGCTGTAACCGGCCTTGCGCAGTTCATCCCCCAGCCACTGGGCATTGGCGTGGTCTTCGGCCAGGCGCTGTACCTGATGATCCAGGGCATACAGGCCTGCCGCCGCCAGTGAACCGGCCTGACGCATACCGCCGCCCACCATCTTGCGCAAACGGCGCGCCTTGGCGATCAGCGCGGTAGACCCGCACAACACCGAGCCCACCGGTGCGCCGAGGCCCTTGGACAGGCACACCGACACCGAATCGAAATGCTGGGCGATCTCCCGCGCATCCACCCCAAGCTTGACCGCGGCGTTGTAGAGGCGCGCGCCATCCAGATGCAGGGCCAGGTCATGCTCACGGGTAAACGCTCGCGCCTTGGCCAGGTACTCCATGGGCAGCACTTTGCCCTGCATGGTGTTTTCCAGGGCCAGCAAGCGGGTGCGGGCGAAGTGGAAGTCGTCTGGTTTGATGGCCGCCAGCACTTGGTCCAGATCCAGGGAACCGTCCGCCTGCACCTCCAGCGGCTGTGGCTGGATCGAGCCCAGCACCGCCGCGCCGCCGCCTTCGTATTTGTAGGTGTGGGCCTGCTGCCCGACGATGTATTCCTCGCCGCGTTCGCAGTGGGCCATCAGCGCCAGCAGGTTACTCATGGTGCCGGTGGGCACGAACAACGCGGCGGCAAACCCCAGGCGTTGGGCCAGTTCGGCTTCCAGTCGATTGACGCTGGGGTCTTCACCGTAGACGTCATCGCCGCTGGCGGCGCTGGCCATGGCATCGCGCATGCCGGCGGTGGGTTGGGTCACGGTGTCGCTGCGAAGGTCTATCACGGTCATCTAACTGGCCTCGGGCAGGTGGGGCGTTTTGTCGTATTGACGATTACTGCGGGCAAAGCCGCGCAATATCAAGCCCCGTGTGCATTCAATCGAATACCAACCAAACAAACCGATATAGCTAATCGATACGACGTCCGTGCAGTTTCTGAAAAACCGTGTTAAAAACTCTGCGCCGCCAGGGTTCTGGCGGCAACGTTCTCAGGGCGGGGTGTAATTCCCCACCGGCGGTAATTACACGCAATGTGTATAGCCCGCGAGCGCTTGGCGCCTTGGACTGCTTACGCAGGCCGGCGGCAAGGTCAGCAGACCCGGTGTGATCCCGGGGCCGACGGTCATAGTCCGGATGAAGAGAGAACGGGATTGGCACCCAAGGGCCGCACGTTGACCGCATGCCCGCATGCCCACGCGTTGCATACCCTTGAAATCCCATTCGATTCATAACGCCCTGTTTTTTTCTTAAACAGGAGTCAGAACATGCAACCCACCGCTATCGACAGCAAAAGCAAAAACCATCACGGCGAGCGCGTCGCGTTTATCCAAGCCTGCTGGCACAAGGATATTGTCGACCAGAGCCGTAAGGGCTTTCTCGCCGAAATGATCGCCCAGGGCTACCAGGAGTCGGACATCGACTTTTTCGAAGTCGGGGGTGCCTTTGAAATGCCCCTGCACGCCAAACTGCTGGCCAAGACCGGTCGCTACGCGGGCATCGTTGCCGCCGCGTTGGTGGTGGACGGCGGCATCTACCGCCACGAATTCGTTGCCCAATCGGTGGTCAGCGGCCTGATGCAGGTGCAGCTGGAAACCGAAGTGCCGGTGTTCTCGGTGTCCCTGACCCCGCATCACTTCCACGCCGGCAGTGAACACACCACATTCTTCTATGAGCACTTCGTGCACAAGGGTCAGGAAGCCGCGCGTACGTGCGCCGACACCCTGCACAAAGTGCGGGCGATCCGCCGCAGCGAGCCACGGGCGGTAGCAGTCTAAGCAATACTGCAAAACAAAATGTGGGAGGGGGCTTGCCCCCGATGGCGGTGTCTCAGCTCCAGATGAGCTGACTGACACACTGCTATCGGGGGCAAGCCCCCTCTCACATTCGGTCCAGGTCTATGCCAGGCCCACGTCCGTGGTCGGCACAATCAATATCCCTGCGCGCAAACCGTTTTTCACCTTCGGGTTGGGGAAGATGATGCGCGCGCCCTCCTCCTCAATCACCCAACGGGTCTTGGCCACGTCTTCGGCCAGCAGATAACCCTTTTCCAACTCAGAAAAGTTTTCCACGTCCGCGGGCAAGTGCAGCAGGAACGCATCGCTGTGCTTGATGACTTCCCGCGACACGGCGAACAGTTTCAACCCATCCAGGCTGTCCGCCTCAGGCTCGCTGCCTTCGATGATCTGAGTCAGGCGCGCCTCCAGGCGTGAGACGTCCACCCCCTGGTTCTGTCCGAACGGCCGCGCCTTACCCAATTCCAGGGTGAAAGCCTCGGCGTCCAGTTGCTCGTAGGTGAAGGCCGTGAAGGTGATGGACGTTTTATTCTGCAGCAGCACCGCTTCCATCCCGGCCGCACGCAGCCGCTCCAGCTCGCGTCGCGAATGCTGGCGCCCGTCTTTCCACGGGTACAGCGCGAACTGCTCGATCTTCGAGCCACGGATGGCGGTGTGCAGGTCGTAATGCAGGCGCGAACGCTCGGGCTTGCTGAAAAAACTACGGGCCAGTTGTTCCAGCTCCGCGGCGCGCATGGCTTCGGGGCCGATGTTGTTTTCATGACGGCCGTTGAACAGCCGGTTGATGTCCAGTTCGAGGTAACGCTCGCCGCGGCGCATGGCCTCGGGGTTGCCGAACAGGAACAGAATACGGGTGCGGGGTTTGATCTCCCCACGGGCGATGCCATGCAGCAGGCGGTCGAGCAATTCGACCGGCGCGGTTTCGTTGCCATGGATGCCGGACGACAGCAGCAGGTCGCTGCCATTGTCCGAGGCTTGCGGCGGACGCACTTCCAGCGCGCCCTCGCTGAGCCAGCGCATCTGCACGCCGTCGACAGTCAGTTGAATTTTTTGCGCCGGTTCGCGACCGGCGAGGGTCAGTTCAAGCAGTTTGCCGAGGGCGAGCATACGCAAGCTTCCTTAGTGGTTGCAGCCAGGACCGTGGACGTGATCGTCATCATCACCTTCCATGTCGGCCGGTTCCATTTCCAGCTGCAGGCTCATCAGGTTGGTAGCCAATGGGCGCATCAGCAGGTTGGCGTACTCGGCGTCGCCTTCTTCGACGTCCACACCGATCAGCAGTTGGCCGCGACCGTCGTGCTGGATCCAGATCTCCTTGCCCTGCCACACCACGGCGACGCGGGTGCAGGAAGTTTCCAGCTGGGTGCCGTCGGTGTCTTCAAGGATCAGTTTCAGGGTGTCGGTGCTCATAAAATGCTCTCAGCCGTGCGGCGTTAATTGATCTGGAAAGGATAAACCGCGCCCAGTTTAAGGATTTGCGTCAGTTCATCCAGTGCCGTCCGGCACTCAAGCAGCAATTGCGGATCAGCCAGGTCGGATTCGCGCAGGCTGTCGCGGTAGTGCTTGTGGACCCATTGGGTCAGCGTGTCGTACAACGGCGCGGTCATGATAACGCCTGGATTCACCGCCGCCAGTTCGGTTTCGTTCAATGCCACGCGCAGACGCAGGCACGCCGGGCCACCGCCATTCTGCATGCTTTGCTTGAGGTCGAAGACTTTCACTTCGCGGATCAACCCACCGGAGGCCGTCAGGCCCTGCAAGTAGTGCCAGACACGTTCGTTGGCGCGGCACTCTTCCGGCACGATCAGCAGCATCGAGCCGTCTGCGCGGGTCAGCAACTGGCTGTTGAACAGGTAGGAGCGCACCGCGTCCTCGACACTGACCAGGGCGCGCGGTACACACACCGACTGGAAATTGCCGCCCAGCTTGCCCAGCTTGGCTTGCAGTTCGCCGAGCATCTGTTCGGTATTGAGGAACGCATCCTCGTGATAGAACAGCACCTCGCCGTTGCCCACCGCGATCACGTCGTTGTGAAACACACCCGCGTCGATCACCGCCGGGTTCTGCTGGCCGTAGACCACGCCGTCGTCCTTCAGGCCGTGCAGGCGGGCGACAGCCTGGGACGCTTCGAGGGTCTGGCGCGCCGGGTACTTCTGCGGTGCCGGGTAGCGGGTGTCGAACGCACTGCGGCCGAACACGAAAAACTCCACGCCCGCCTCGCCGTATTCGCGGCAAAAACGCGTGTGGTTGGCCGCGCCTTCGTCGCCGAACTGCGCCACCGCCGGCAACGCGGCGTGGTGGGCGAAGTGCTGCGGATCGGCAAACATGGCGCCCAGCACGCGGCTGGTGGTCGGGTGCTCGATGCTGCGGTGGTATTTGCAGTTGAGGTTGGCGGCGGTGAAATGCACACGGCCATCCGCGGTGTCGGCGCTGGGGCTGACGGTGGCGGCGTTGGCCACCCACATACTCGACGCCGAGCAACTGGCGACCAGCAAAGGCATGGCTTGCTGGGCCGCCTGCTGGATCACCTGGGCATCGCTGCCGCTGAAACCGAGGTTACGCAATGCGGCCACGTCGGGACGTTCCTGGGGGGCCAGCACGCCCTGCACGAAACCCATATCCATCAGGGCCTTCATTTTTTGCAGGCCCTGCAACGCCGCTTCCTTCGGGTTCGAAGACTGCTGGCTGTTGCTCTGGGACGCGACGTTGCCGTAGGACAAACCGCCGTAGTTATGGGTCGGCCCCACTAGACCGTCAAAATTGACTTCATAGGATTTCATCGGCGAGGCTCCACGAACATCTGTTTTTATAGGCATCAAAAGTCTTCAACACACCGCAAATCCAGTGTGGCAGAAGGCTTGCCTGCGATAGCAGTTGGTCAGTTGATAAATCAGGTGCCTGACACACCGCCATCGGGAGCAAGCCCCCTGCCACATTTAGATCAGCGTAATGCCGGGGGTTAGCGTGGCCGGAACCACCAGGCTTGGGGTCTCAAGCGATGCCACCGGGTACGCGCAATAATCCGCCGCGTAATACGCACTGGCGCGATGATTGCCCGAGGCCCCTACCCCACCAAAAGGCGCGGTGCTGGCGGCGCCGGTCAGCTGTTTGTTCCAGTTGACGATCCCGGCGCGGCTTTCCAGCCAGAACTGCTGGTAGCGCGCTTCGGAATCGGACAACAAGCCAGCGGCCAGGCCGAACTGAGTGTTGTTGGCCTCGGCTATCGCCGCTTCGAAATCGCTGTAGCGGATCACTTGCAGCAGCGGGCCAAACAGTTCTTCGTCTTCGCGCTCGGCCACGCCGGTCACGTCGATGATGCCCGGAGTCAGCAAGGCGGCCTGGTCCTGGGGCTGGGTCATTTCCAGCAGCGCCACGGCGCCGTTGGCCAGCATCAACTCCTGGGCGTCCATCAAGGCTTTGGCAGCGGCGAGGGAAATCACCGAGCCCATGAACGGCGCCGGTTGCTGATCGAACGCGCCGACTTCAATGGTCGAACTGACTGCCACCAACCGCGCCAGCAACGCATCGCCCCAGGCGCCTTGCGGCACCAACAGGCGACGGGCGCAGGTGCAGCGCTGGCCGGCCGAAATAAACGCCGATTGGATGATGGTGTACACCGCTGCGTCCACGTCGGCCACTTCATCCACCACCAGCGGGTTGTTGCCGCCCATCTCCAGGGCCAGGATTTTGTCCGGGCGCCCGGAAAACTGCTGGTGCAGATGGTTGCCGGTGCGGCTGGAGCCGGTGAAAAACAAGCCGTCGATGCCTGGATTGGCCGCCAAGGCGATTCCGGTTTCCCGCGCGCCTTGCAGCAGGTTCAACACGCCCGCCGGCAACCCGGCTTCGATCCAGCATTGCATGGTCAGCTCGGCGACTTTCGGCGTCAGCTCGCTGGGTTTGAACAGCACGGTGTTACCCGCCAGCAACGCCGGCACGATATGCCCGTTAGGCAAGTGACCGGGGAAGTTATACGGGCCGAATACCGCCACCACGCCGTGCGGCTTGTGGCGCAGCACAGCGGTGGCGTCGCCCAGCGGGCCGCTCTTCTCGCCGGTGCGTTCGCGGTAGCTTTGCACCGAGATGGCGATCTTGTTGGCCATGCTGGTGACTTCTGTCGCCGCTTCCCACAACGGCTTGCCGGTTTCCTCGCCGATGCAGCGGGCGATTTCATCGGCGCGACGCTTGAGGGTGGCAGCGAAGGCTTCCAGCACCGCGATGCGTTCTTCCAGGGTACGCCGGGCCCAAGCCGGGAACGCCTGGCGTGCGGCCTGCACGGCGGACTCGACTTGCTCGGCGGTGGCACCGTTGCCGGCCCACAGCACTTGCTGGGTCACCGGGTTGCGCGATTCGAACAGCTCACCCTGGCCAGCCAGCCAGCTACCTGCGATATACAGCGAATTCATTATTTCGACTCCCGAGCAGCGGACAACGGTACGGCACGCACTTGATCGCCGACCACCAATTGCAGGCGCTTGGCGGTCAACGGGTCGACCACCAGCGTGCCGGCGGCCAGGCGTGCGGGCGCGGCGGTGATGCGGCAATCTTCGCGTTTGCGGTTATGGATCAGGAACGGTGTGGCGTCGTCCCCCGGAGTGCCGATGGCCAACACCAGTGACTGGCTGTCACGCACCGCGCGAATCTTGGTGGTCTCGCACTCCACCGCCGGGCCGGCGTCGAAAATATCGACATAGCCCTGGTAACTGAACCCTTCGCTCTTGAGCATGCTCAGCGCCGGCTCGGTGTCCGGATGGACTTTGCCGATCACATTGCGCGCGTCCTCGGACAAAAAGCAGCTATACAGCGGAAACTTCGGCATCAACTCGGCGATAAATGCCTTGTTGCCCACGCCGGTGAGGTAGTCGGCCTGGCTGAATTCCATCTTGAAGAAATGTCGACCCAGGCTTTCCCAGAACGGTGAGCGCCCGGCCTCGTTGGACACGCCGCGCATCTCGGCAATGATCTTGTTGCCGAACAGTTGCGGGAACTCCGCGATAAACAGCAGGCGCGCCTTGGCCAACATGCGGCCATTGAGGCCGTTGCGGTAATCGGCGTGCAGAAACAGCGAGCACAACTCGGAATTGCCGGTGAGGTCGTTGGCCAGGAACAACGTCGGAATCTCGCGATAGATATTCAACTCCTGGGACGCGCTGACGGTCAGGCCCACCCGGAAGTTGTACCAGGGCTCGCGCAAGCCCACGGCACCGGCAATCGCAGAAATGCCCACCACGCGGCCTTCGTCGTTTTCCAGCACGAACAGGTAGTCGGCGTCGCCGCGACCGGCCTCGCCGCGAAAGGTTTTTTCCGCCCAGCCCACCCGGTGGGTCAGGCGCTCTTCGTTGGCCGGCAAGGTGGTCAGGCCGGTGCCGGTGCTGCGCGCCAGATCAATCAGGGCCGGTAAATCGCTGCTGCGTACGGGACGAACGATCATGCTATCTCCTCAAACGGGCCGCCGTGGGCCACCCGCGAAACTCTGCTTTTAAACCGCGACCAGACGCACACTGGCGCCCTCACCCACACCCAGGGCTTCGGCCGCGGCCAGGTCCAGGGTCACCGGTTTGCCGGGCGCGTAGTCCAGCTCCAGCATCACGGCGCGGTAATCCTGCAACTGTGCGTTGCTCACCAGGTACTGGCGGCCCGCCCCCTTGACCATCTCACCGATCTTCACTGGCACCACGCGGCTCTGGGCAATCGAGCGGATGCCCGACACCCGCGCGTGCAGCGTCGGGCCGCCGTCGAAGATGTCGATGTAATGGTCGGTCTCGAAGCCTTCACGCATCAGGATGTCGAAGGTGATCTGCGCACGCGGGTGTACCTGGCCCATGGCTTCCTGGGCTTCGTCCGGCAATAGCGGCACGTAGATCGGGTAATGGGGCATCAGCTCGGCGAGGAAGGTGCGGCTTTTGAGCCCGCACAGGCGCTCGGCGGCGGCGTAATTGAGGTCGAAGAAGTTGCGCCCGATGGCGTCCCAGAACGGCGAGTCACCGTTCTCGTCGCTGTAGCCGACGATCTCGGTCACCACCGAATCGGCAAAGCGCTCCGGGTGGCTGGCGACAAACAACAGGCGCCCGCGGGAATTGAGTTCCGACCACGGCGAGCCGACCAGCTCCGGCACCACGTAGAAACTGGTGAGCAGGCTATTACCGGTCAGGTCGTGGCACTGGGAAAGCACATGGATCTTGTTGTGGATCTTCAGCTCGCGGGAGGCGTGCACGAAGGTCTCGTTGCGAAAACTATAGAACGGCTCGGAATAGCCAGCCGAGGCGACGATGGCCGAACACCCGACGAGCTTGCCGGTCTCGGTGTCTTCAAGTACGAAGAAATAGCTTTCTTCACCGTTGAAACTCACCTCGGCCGCGAAGGAGGCTTCGCTCGCGGCGATCTTGTCGCTCAGGCGTTCCACATCGTCCGGCAAGGAGGTGACACCAATCGGGCTGTCCGCAGCCAGACGCTGTACCTCGCCCAGGTCAGCCATTTGCGCGGGGCGCATCACCAGCATGGTGTCACTCCTTAACTCTAGAACTCACAGAAAAAAATACCGAACAGGTCAGGAACACCACATATCTTCAAGTGGGCATATTCCAGTGTGGGAGGGGGCTTGCCCCCGATAGCAGTCTGTCAGTTGATACATCTGTGACTGATACACCGCCATCGGGGGCAAGCCCCCTCCCACACTTGATCCGGTCCGACAGACAGATGTGTATCAGGCTTGGGTCAGCGTTTTAACCGCACGCTCGAAACGATCCAGGCCTTCGTTGATGTCTGCTTCGTCCACCACCAGGCTCGGGGCGAAACGCACCACGTCGGGGCCGGCTTGCAGGATCATCAGGTTTTCTTTTTCGGCTGCGTTGAACACGTCCTTGGCCTTGCCCTTGAATGCATCGCTCAATACGCAACCGATCAGCAGGCCCATGCCGCGTACTTCGGTGAAGATGCCGTACTGCTTGCCGATCTGCTCCAGGCGCGCCTTGAACAGTGCATGCTTGGCCGTCACGCCCGCCAGCACTTCAGGGGTGTTGATCACGTCGATCACCGCTTCGGCCACTGCACATGCCAGCGGGTTGCCGCCGTAAGTGGTGCCGTGGGTGCCGACCACCAGGTGCTTGGCCAGCGCTTCAGTGGTAAGCATCGCCGCGATCGGGAAACCGCCGCCCAGGCTCTTGGCGCTGGTGAGGATGTCCGGGGTCACGCCGTAATGTTGGTAGGCGAACAGATGGCCGCTACGGCCCATGCCGGTCTGCACTTCGTCGAACACCAGCAGCGCATCGTGTGCATCGCACAGCTCGCGGGCGCCTTGCAGGTAGGCCAGCTCGGCCGGCAGCACACCGCCTTCGCCCTGGATCGGTTCCAGCACCACGGCGCAGGTCTTGTCCGAAACGGCGGCTTTCAGTGCAGCCAGGTCGTTATAAGGAACGTGGGTGATGCCGGTGATTTTAGGCCCGAAACCATCGGAGTACTTGGATTGGCCACCGACGTTGACGGTGAACAGGGTACGGCCATGGAAGCTGTTGAGTGCAGCGATGATCTCGTACTTCTCGCTGCCGAAGCGGTCGAACGCCACGCGGCGCGCCAGCTTGAACGCGGCCTCGTTGGCCTCGGCGCCGGAGTTGCAGAAGAACACGCGCTCGGCAAAGGTGGCGTCGATCAGCTTATGGGCCAGGCGCAGGGCCGGCTCGTTGGTGAATACGTTGGAGACATGCCACAGCTTGTTGGCCTGCTCGGTCAACGCGCCGACCAGTGCCGGGTGGGCATGGCCCAATACGTTGACCGCGATGCCGCCGGCAAAGTCGATCAGCTCGCGACCGGCCTGGTCCCAGACGCGGGAACCTTTGCCACGCACAGGGATGAACGCGGCAGGTGCGTAGTTGGGAACCATGACCTGGTCGAAATCGGCACGTTGCACCGGGGCTTGCTCAACGGACATCGGAGTCTCCTGAAGAGGAACGCCTGCCTGGAACTGGCGGGCGATGCAGGGATTGTAAGGACAGTTTTCAGCGCGACCTTGCCGCCAAGCGACAACTTCTTATAGCGCCAACCCCGGTTTTACGCGGGTTTACGGCAATGCGACATATAGCGTCGCAATGGCGCAGTTTAAACCGTGCGCCCGCTCCGTGGGCAGGTTCGATCACGGCCCATCGGCAAATTTCGCGCAGCCCTAACCGGCTACCACAGGCTGCACGACGCGAACTGGTTTGCTGAGGGCTTCTTGACCTTGCCCTGGAGCCCTTGTGACTGAACTCCCCACCTCCTCCGTTCCCCACTACGACATCCTGAAAAACGCCCTGCCCCCATGGCTGGCCGACATCACACCCGACAGACGCAGCGACCTGGCCCAGCCCGAATCGATCGTCGCCAACTGGTACAAAAATGCCAGCGCGGCGCAGCATCGAACGCTCAAACGCCTCAATGACCAGGCCTGGATTGCCCAGAACTCGGTGGACACTGCCATGGCGCAGCTCAAAAGCCCCCAGGCTTTTGGCGCCGAGCGCCTGCAAGCGGCGCTCAAGGCGCAATACGGCGTGAGCATCGACGTGAGGAGCACCTGGCTGCAGCTTTATATCCCGCTGAAAATCGCCGGTTTCACCGTCAAACCCGGCGCCGCGCGCACCTGGTCGGTGTCACTGATCGAGGCGGCGCTGCACAACTTTGAAGCCAGCGAAACCGCAGTCGATGCCTATGACAGCGCCTCCACCTTCAGCACCCGCCCCACGGCCGCCGGGCACTTTGAAGCGCTGCCTGGGGTGGCCGCGCAGATCACAGTCGCGCAATTCACGGCGCTGTGTCGCCAGCTCGACATCGGCGCGGCGTATCAGCGCTACCTGCGCGACTACCTTGACCTGGATAACGCCGTGGCCCAGGCCCGCCTGCGGCAACTTCTCCAACACAGCCACATGAGCGCCCTGAAACGCGCGCTGTACATGGCCCTACTCAAGCAAGACCTGCCGCAGAGTGGCTATGACAGCGTTATCGGCCTGCTCAATGGCCAAGCCCACAGCGCTAACGGTTGCCAGCCTCTGTTGCGGTATGAGCTGAGTATCCTGTCCACCCGACTGGCCGGCATCGTGCTGTTCGCCGACGATCTGGCGACCAGCCGCAGCGTGGTGCCGGTGATCGCCTGGATCCCGGATGACCCGCAGCACCCGATCAAGCACTACCCCAGCGGCCAGGCGTTTATGCGCGCGCTGTGCGAGCAATTGCGCGATCCGGATTACCAGCGCTTTTTCAGCCGCTTTGTCGCCCACGAGGACCTCGGTACGTTCTTTGCCGACCTCAACCAACGCCTTACCCAGGTCACCTGGCATGCGCACATCCCTGGCGAATCGACCGCCAGCTGGCGCGAAACCGCAGTGGCCCGGCCGAACCTGCAGTTTCGTCCGATGCCCATCGCCGGCGATCTGTTCGAGCACCTGTATCAGGTCAAGCTCAATAAACTGCTCAACGATGCGCGCACCCAGGCGGTGTCCACGGCCAGTGTCGATCAGCAAGCGCGCTGGGAACGCTGGGCGGTGCTGCAAAAGATCGGCAGTACGTTGCTGCAAATCCTCGCGTTTATTGCCACGCCGTTCGTGCCGCCGCTGGGAGCGTTGGTACTGGGCTACAGCGCCTATCAACTACTCGACGACGCGTTTGAGGGGATTGTCGACTGGGCCGAAGGCCAAAGGCGCGAGGCGCTTGGCCACGCGTTGTCGTTTTCCGAGCAACTGGTGCAACTGGGGATGTTCGGCGTCGGCCTGCCCATTGCAGCCGACCTGCTGCGCGCATCCCTGCCGGCCAATGTGTTGGGCTTTATCGACGCGCTCAGTCCGGTCACCAGGCCCAGCGGCGATACCCGCTTGTGGAAGCCCGACCTGGCGCCCTATCGCCATGACCTGAGCATTCCCAAGGACCTGCGCCCGGATGCACAAGGCATCCTTTGGCACCACGGCAAGCCCGTGCTGCGCCTTGGCGATGGGTACTACCAGTTGCGCACCGACGCGACATCCGGGCGCCATACCCTTGAGCATCCCACGCGCGCCGATGCCTATCGCCCCAGCGTCATGACCAATGGCCACGGCGCCTGGCTCACCGAGCTGGAACGCCCCCTGAGTTGGGACACGCCCACCCTGCTGCGGCGCCTGGGTCATCAGGTCGACAACCTCAGCGATACGCGCCTGCAACAGGCCCAGGACATCAGCGCCACCCACGACAACCTGCTGCGCCACATGCACATCAACCAGCAGCCCCCACCGCCGCTGCTGGCCGACAGCCTCAAGCGCTTCACCCTCGACCAGCGTCTGCAAGACTTCGTCACCCAGATGAACAGCGACGACCCGGCGGTCTATCGACAGGCCGATCCGCGTATCCAACTGCAGTTGGTGGTCACCTACGAACCGTGGCCGCAAACCCGAACCCTGCGATTCCTCGATCCTCAGGGCAACACCCTGTGGGAGTTTGCTCGCAACGGTGAGGCCAGCGTGGTGCAGGTGCATCAGGCGCAACTGGAGAACGGCGACCTGCTGCGGGTGCTGATCGAAAGCCTGGATGAATCAGAGCGCAAAAGCCTCCTGGAGGAGCCATTCGGCACGCCGCCGTCTTCGGCGCAAACCCGTGCGAACGCGTGGCGCAAACGTCTCGCGCGGCTGGCCTGGGATAAGCGCTTTGCGCTGTTCGACGCCCACTATCGAGGCCTGGAAACCGCGCGCAATGCCCGCGTGCAGCGCATCATCGACGCCGCACCGAACCCCGGCCTGCCCACCAGCGTCGCCGAAGAAATCCTCGCCGGTGCCGACGGCGACGAGCTGCGCGCCCTGGACCGGGCCACCGTGCCCGCCCGTTTGAGAGAACTGGCCGACTGGGCGCAACTGCAAGTCAGGACCACCCGCGCCTACGAAGGCCTGTACC
The DNA here is from genome assembly GCF_013285305.1 of Pseudomonas rhodesiae. Classification (NCBI taxonomy): domain Bacteria; kingdom Pseudomonadati; phylum Pseudomonadota; class Gammaproteobacteria; order Pseudomonadales; family Pseudomonadaceae; genus Pseudomonas; species Pseudomonas rhodesiae. Next base: position 4,609,532 of record NZ_CP054205.1, read on the forward strand.
TGGAAGCCAGCGACAGCCCGGACACCCCCAGGCTGGCCCTGCACTCCCTGGAAAACCTGCCGGGCTGGCAGGCCAGTACGCGCCTGGAAGTTCGCCGCTACCAGGTCAACGGCACGCTGCTTGACGCCATCGGTCCCGAGGATGCCGAAGTGCGCCGCGTCCTGGTGCACACCGTGGAAGGCGACTACGTTCCCTATGATCAGCAGAACGCGCTCTTTGGCAGCAGCGACTTTTACACCGCCCTCCTCCAGGCCCTGCCGGACGCCCGCCGCGATGCGCTGAACATCCATATCGGCCAAGGCGAACGGCTCAAGCAGGCGATTGCCGCCCACGCACTCGGGCGCGAACCCTTGCGCCGACTGTTGCACGCAGATCCGCTGATCAAGCCACCCTACAACCCAGCCTTTATGCGCCTGCGTGGCGGCATGGACGGCTATCGGCCCGCCGATGCGCCGCAACCCGGCTCCAGCCAGGAGTTGACCCTCGAACAACGCGCCCACGACTTACTGCCGACGCTGTCCGCCGAACAGGTACGCGATCTGGTACAGACCCTGGAGAGCCGACCTGGCGGCGCATTGGCCACACTGGTGACGCTGAAAAATGAATACATGAGGCTGGATGTCGGCCTGTCGCTGTGGGTGTCCAGCACCCCACGTTTTCGCGCGGTCAGCGAAGCTCCAATGAGTGAAGCCGAGTATGACTATGCGCGGCGCAACCGTGAGCTGTGGGCCACGGAAATCCGGCGCGCATGGCGCCAGGAAACCGAGGTGGATCAGTACTACGAAGCCATGTCGCGCAACGGCCATGTACTCAAACTGACCGCGCCGATCATCGGTGAACTGCCGCGCCTGTCGGCGCGTATGGAACACATCTCGCGCTTGGAAGTGGTCGGCGACGGCCAGCCGTTACAGATCAATACGTTCCTGCAACTGTTTCCCCGGCTGCGCAACCTGACCCTTCGCCACCTGGCGCTTGAGGGGCTTCCGGAAACCATCGCCGCGATGCCCAACCTCAACGAGCTGATCCTCAGCGACTGCCAATTGCGTCTGAACCAGGAAGCCCATGGTCGCCTCAGCGCTCTGAGCCGCCTGGTCACGCTGGACCTGTACAACAACCCGCTGGGCCGCACCCCCACGGTCGAGCACATGCCGAACCTGAAATACCTTGACCTCAACCACACCGGCATCACCGAACTGCCTGCGGGCTTGTTGACTCGCCAGGACCTGACCCTGGCGCTGCTGTCGCACAACCGTATCCAGACACTGCCCGCCGAGCTGTTCGATGCGCCCGCGCGCATCAGCGACAAGCTCGACCTGTCCGAAAACCCGCTGTCGCGCGCGTCGCTGGAGCGGGTCAAGGCGCATTTCCAACGCACCGCCCGGCACTGGGGCATCAGCGCCGATCCGGCGGATGTGGCCCAGGCCCAACAGCTGTACCCCACTTTCAGCAGCGACGAAATCAATCGCTTCATTTTTGCCCTGCCGGGCAATCTGGAGGCCGGCAGGATCACCCTGACCCGTCTCGAACTTGAGTACCTGGGCATCCGTGGCGACATGCAGGACTGGGCCGACGCGCCCCTGCTGTCCACGGCCGAGCGCACCTACCGCAACCTGTTTCTGCAGGATGTGGAGGCGGCCTGGCGGCGCGAAATCCCCCTCGATGCGCAGCATCAGGGCCTTACCACCGGCTATGAACTGACCCTACGCAAACCGGTCAGCGGCACACTGCCAAGCCTGCATACCACCTTCGACCACGTCACAGCGCTCAGCCTGCACGGTGCCGGTGCCGAGCTGCGCCTGGGAGCGTTCCTGCAAGCTTTCCCCGCGTTGAAACGGTTGACCGTGCGGCAATACTCCCTGGACGCGCTGCCCTTGAGCATCACCAACCTGCGCCAGCTCACCCAATTGAGCCTGAACCGCACGCGGCTGCGCCTGACCCCATTGGCCGCCAATGCACTGTCGGGGATGGTCAACCTGGAACAGCTGGATTTGAGCGACAACCCCCTCGAACATATTCCCGATACGCGCCGTCTGACGCGGCTCACCCGACTGTCACTGAGCAATACCGGCCTGACCGAGATTCCCGCCGACCTGCTGTCGCTGCCGCCCCGCACCTATCTGGACCTGAGCCACAACGCCCTGGAGAACCTGCCGGATCAAGCCTTCAACCTGCCCGTCAACGTAGCGGCCAGGGTCGATCTGTCCGCCAACCCGCTGTCGCGCCCAGCGTTGCGCCGCATCAAAGCCTACTACCAGGCCACCGGAGAGTTCTGGCTGGCGACTCCGCCCGCCGAGGACCTGCAACGGATCAGGGCGCTATATCCGGCCGTCTCGGACACCGAACAAGCACGCATCTATTTCGATCTGCCTGGCGACATCGATGGCGCCGCTCACCAGATCACGCGCCTGGGCCAAGAGTACGAACAGCTGCGCAGCCAGTTGCAGGAATGGGCACTCAATGTGCCCACCCGCGATCCGCTGCTCGATACGGTACTGGACGTGGGTGCCCGCGCCGAAGAACAACTGCGGCGCATGCACTTCAAAGCGCTGCTGGAAAGCTGCTGGCGCCGGGAAGTCGAGCCGGATGAAGCGGGCAACGTCCCGCCGTATCACACTTACAAACTGGTATTCCACGGCCAGCTACTCGGGCCGCTGCCGACGCTGCGCGCCCACTTCGGCCACGTCACCTTGCTTGAATTGATCGGCGAAGGCACCAGCCAAAGCGTCGACGGCCTTTTGCGGTGCTTCCCCAATCTCAAGCATCTGGTGATCGAACGCTATGTTCTGGGCGACATCCCCGCGCCGGTGTTCGCCTTGCATTCGCTGCGTAACCTGACGCTGACAGAAAACATGATCCGCCTGACCCCACAGAGCGCGGGCCAACTGGCCAGTCTGGAAAATCTCATTTATCTGGACTTGAGCGACAACACCCTGGGCATCACACCGGATGTGCGCAACCTGCAGCGCCTTACCACCCTTTACCTGCACAACTGTGGCCTGACCGAAGTGCCAATCGGTGTGTTCAACCTTGGGCGACTGCGCATTCTGGATGCCAGCGACAACCTGATCGAGCACCTGCCCAGCGATCTGCTGGAAATGCCTCTGCCGATTAACGACGACTCCGATCTGAGTGGCAACCCATTGTCGGACGAGAGCATCGAGTTGCTGCGCCAGTATTATCAGCAGACTGGCTACGAACTCGGCGTGGAAGCGGCGATGTTCGACGAGCATGGCGTGCCGCTGCTGCCGCCGGGAACACCGGAGCCGATGGAGACGTGAGGTTGTTTTCAGCCGCGTTCGGCCGGCACCGAGGACAGCTCGAACGGGCTGCTGCTGCGGCGCTGGTTGCGGTCTTCGCGCGGGGTGGCGCCGAAGAAGTTGCGGTAGGCGCTGGAGAAGTGTGGCCCCGAGGAGAAGCCGCAGGACAGGCCGATCTGGATGATCGATTTGCTGGTTTGCATCAGCATCTGGCGCGCTTTGTTCAGGCGCAGTTCCAGGTAGTACTGGCTGGGAACGCGATTGAGGTATTGCTTGAAGATGCGCTCCAGTTGTCGTCGTGACACGCAGACATGCTGGGCGATTTCGTCGGTGGTCAGCGGCTCTTCGATGTTGGCTTCCATCAGCAGCACCGCTTGGGTCAGCTTCGGATGGCTGGAGCCCAGGCGGTTTTGCAGCGGAATGCGCTGACGCTCGCCGCCTTCGCGGATACGCTCGACCACCAGCTCTTCCGACACCGCACCGGCCAGTTCGGCGCCGTGATCACGGGCCAGCACCGCCAACAGCAGGTCGAGCACCGACATGCCGCCGCAGGCAGTCAGGCGGTCGCGATCCCAGTCGAACAAATGGCTGGTGGCGATGACCTTGGGGAATCGCTCGGCGAAATCGTCCTGCCAGCGCCAATGCACGGCGGCGCGGTAGCCGTCGAGCAGGCCGAGCTGGGCCAAAGGATAAACCCCGGCAGACAGCCCACCGATCACGCAACCGGTGCGCACCAGTTGCTTGAGAGCGACGTTCAGTTGGGAAGCGATAACGGTGGGCGGCTCGTCGGCCAGCAGGAACAGTTTTTGGAAGCCTTCCAACTTGCCGGCCCACGGCTCGCCCGGCAATTGCCAGGCACCGTCGGTTGCCGGCTCCGCCAGCAGAAACGACAGCTCGTAGACCACCTCCGGATGCACCCGCTGGGCCACGCGCAAGGCCTCCTCAGCCAGCGCAAGCGTGAGTGCTTTAGTGCTGGGCCAAATCAGGAAACCAATTCGATGGGCAGTCATGGAGGGCTATCCGAAGCAAAAACAGTGAAAGAAGCCGTGGGCCAATGCTAGCCCGTAAATGAACACAAATCTCAAAAACGATGAACATCCAATGTGGGAGGGGGCTTGCCCCCGATTGCGGTGTATCAGAATCAGATGTGCTGACTGACACTCAGCTATCGGGGGCAAGCCCCCTCCCACATAAAGCAGCGCTCACAAGGAGTGGCTACTTCAAGCTGCCGGAAAGGAACTGCTGCAAACGCTCGGACTGCGGGTTCACCAGCACTTCACGGGGGTTGCCGCGCTCTTCGACGATGCCTTTGTGCAAAAACACCAACTGGTTGGACACTTCACGGGCAAAGCCCATTTCGTGGGTCACCACCACCATGGTGCGGCCTTCCTGAGCCAGGTCTTGCATCACCTTGAGCACTTCGCCGACCAATTCCGGGTCGAGCGCTGAGGTGGGTTCGTCGAACAGCATCACCTCCGGTTCCATCGCCAAGGCACGGGCAATCGCCACGCGCTGCTGCTCGCCGCCGGACATGTGGCCGGGGAACGCATCCTTGCGATGGCCCACGCCGACCTTGGCCAAGTAGTGCTCGGCCTTTTCACGGGCCTCTTTCTTCGATACGCCCAGCACATGCACCGGGGCTTCCATCACGTTCTCAATAGCGGTCATGTGCGACCACAGGTTGAAATGCTGGAACACCATGGACAGGCGCGAACGCATGCGTTGCAGCTGCTTGGGGTCGGCCGCCTTCATGGCGCCGTCCTTGTTGGCCACCAGTTTCAGCTCTTCGTTATTGAGCAGAATCTTGCCGGCGTGGGGTTGCTCCAGCAGGTTGATGCAGCGCAAAAAGGTACTTTTGCCCGAACCGCTGGAACCGATGATGCTGATCACATCACCGGCGGCAGCGGCCAGGGATACGCCTTTGAGCACTTCATGACTGCCATAGCGTTTATGCAGGTCTTGGACTTCAAGCTTGTACATGCGGTCGGTTCTCACAAAAACAGGTGGTCAGTCGTTGAGCAAGCGCCCGTGTCGCAGCGCTTCGCGCCCCGCCACCTTGGCCAGCCAGAAACCCGCTTGGGCATAACGTAGCCGTTCAACGGCAAACAACACCCCCGAGGTGCCCGCGCAGATAATGCTCACGCGGTCGGTCAGGGGATCAATCACTTCAAAAATCGGCTCGCCTTTGTCGACCCAGTCCCCGGCTTTGCGCAGGTAACTGATCACCCCGGCATGGGGCGCGAACAGCAATTCGGTGCCTTCGAACGGCACGCCTTCGCACGGCTCGTGCTGCGGCGCCGGCCATTGGCCCTTGATCAGGCCTTGCTCGGCGAGGAACGCGAGGATGCCCTCGGCGTGGAAGATCGCCTCAGCGCGACCGGTATCGGCCTGCCCGCCCAGCTCCAGGGTGGTCGCCAGGCACGCCAGCGGGATCTGCGCCTCGGGGAACGCCCGCGACAAGCGCAGCCACGGCAGTGAGCAAGCCTCATCGAACGAACTGCCGCCGGAATCTTCTGCGAGCAGGCCGACTTTGACATTCAGGTGCGCCGACAGTGAGCGCCACTGCGGCCAGTGCTGAGGCAGCGCGTACATGTGCAGCGCGGCTTCGGCGTCGCAGTGCAGGTCGAGCACAATATCGGCGGTGCACGCATGCTTGAGCAGCACGCGCTGCATGCCTTGCAACTGGCTGCTGGGTTCGGGCAGTGCGTCCAGCGCCTGATCCATCGCCTGGCGGATCAAGCGAACGTTGGCGTGAGGATCATCGCCCAATTTGCCGTGCAGCAGCGCAGCGACCGGCTCGCTCAACTCGACAAAATCGCGGTTGAAATTCTTGCCGCTGCCCACTTCGAAACGCCCCTGATGGCTGCCTTGCAGCAACTGGCCCAGGCCCATCGGGTTGGCCACTGGCACCAGCTCGATCACGCCGTTGAGGGCGCCTTGCTGCTCCAGTTCGGTCAGGCGTTTTTTCAGCTCCCAGGCGGCGCGCATGCCGGGCAGTTCATCGGCGTGCAGGCTGGCCTGGATATAAGCCTTGCGCTCGCCGCTGCCGAAACGGAACACGCTCAACTGGCGCTCGCAGCCCAGGTGGCCCCAGGGCAACAGGTGGTCGATACGTTGCATATCAGTGCTTCCGTGGAGCCAGGTAGCTCAGCCAGCGGCGCTCGGCCAACTTGAACAGGCGCACCAGGATAAAGGTCAGGCACAGGTAGAACGCGCCAGCGGTGATATAGGCTTCGAACGGCAGGTAATACTGCGCGTTCACGGTGCGCGCGGCGCCGGTTATGTCGATCAAGGTGACGATGGAGGCCAGGCTGGTGGTCTGCAGCATCATGATCACTTCGTTGCTGTACTGCGGCAGCGCGCGACGCAGGGCCGACGGTAGCAGGATGCGGCGGTACAGCTTGTAGCGCGACATGCCCATGGCCTTGGCCGCTTCGATCTCACCGTTAGGCGTGGCCTTGAGGCTGCCGGCAATAATTTCGGCGGTGTAGGCGCTGGTATTGATGGCAAACGCCAGGCACGCGCAGAACGTGGCGCTGGACAGCAGCGGCCACATAAAGCTTTCGCGCACCGCTTCGAATTGGGCCAGACCGTAGTAGATCAAAAACAGCTGCACCAGCATCGGCGTGCCACGGATCACGTAGGTATAGAGCCAGGCCACGCCATTGACCAACGGCTGCTTGGACACCCGCATCAAACCCAGGGGCACCGCCACGAGCAAGCCGAAGAACAGCGAGATGGCCAGCAGTTTCAGGGTGGTTGCCAGGCCGCCGAGGTACAGCGGCATGGCCTCCCAGATGACGTTGTAGTCGAAGATCATAGATCAGCCGCCCTTACGCCTACCGAGTAGCGCTTTTCAAGGTAACGCAAGGCCAGCAACGACACGCTGGTGATCACCAGGTACATCGCCGCCACTGCGAGGAAGAAGGTAAAAGGTTCGCGGGTGGCGTCGGCCGCCTGCTTGGCCTTGAACATCATGTCTTGCAGGCCCACCACCGAGATCAGCGCGGTGGCCTTGGTCAGTACCAGCCAGTTATTGGTGAAGCCGGGGATCGCCAGGCGGATCATCTGCGGCACCATCACCCGGAAAAACACCTGGAAGCTGCTCATGCCATACGCAAGGCCGGCTTCGGCCTGGCCTTTGGGGATGGCCATGAAGGCGCCGCGGAAGGTTTCCGACAGGTAGGCGCCGAAGATGAAACCCAGGGTGCCGATGCCGGCGGCCAAGGGGTTCAAGTCAATATAGTCGTCGAAGCCGAGCAGCGGCGCGACGCGATTGAGCAGGTCCTGACCGCCATAGAAAATCAGCAGGATCAACACCAGGTCGGGGATCCCGCGGATCACCGTGGAGTACAAGTCACCCAGCCAAGCCAGCCAGCGCACCGGCGATAGGCGCAGGGCGACCCCGATCAGACCCAGAACGATGGCCAAGGCCATGGACGACAAGGCGAGCTGAAGCGTCAACCATGCGCCATCGAGGATAACGGCCCCGTAGCCTTTCAACATGATTCAGGTCCTCGAAAAGGGGGATGAAAAAATGGCGCAAACCGCAGGAATTCTGTTGCTTGCGCCATTCTGGACAGACAGCCGCGACGATTTACTTGGCGTCGGCGCCGTAGATATCGAAGTCGAAGTACTTGTCTTGGATTTGCTTGTATTTGCCGTTGGCACGGATCGCCGCGATAGCCGCGTTGATGCGGTCGAGGCTTTCCTTGTCGCCTTTGCGCACCGCGATGCCTACGCCGTCGCCGAAGTATTTGACGTCGGTGAATGCAGGGCCTACGAAGGCGAAACCTTTGCCGGCGTCGGTCTTCAGGAAGCCGTCCTGCAGCAGGGTCGCATCAGCCACGGTGCCGTCGAGGCGACCGGCGGCCACGTCCAGGTAGATTTCGTTCTGGGTGCCGTAAGGAACCACGGTGGCGCCTTTAGGGGCCAGCACTTCCTTGGCGAAGCGATCGTGGATCGAACCGCGCTGCACACCGATCTTCTTGCCTTTCAACTCTTCCAGGCTGTCGCTGACGGTCGTGCCTTCCTTCAACACCAGGCGTGCTGGGGTGAGGTAGTAGCGGGTGGTGAAGTCCACAGACTTCTTACGGTCTTCGGTAATGGACATGGACGACAGGATCGCGTCGATCTTGCGCACTTTGAGTGCTGGGATCAGACCGTCGAATTCCTGCTCAACCCAGGTGCACTTGACCTTCATCTCTTCGCACAGCGCGTTGCCGATGTCGTAGTCGAAACCGACGATGCTGCCATCCGGCGCTTTCGACGCAAACGGAGGGTAAGCTGCTTCGATACCAATTTTCAGTGGCTTGCCTTCAGCGAAAGCCTGCATGGACAGCACGGACAGCGCCAGGGCGCCCAACAGCACGAGTTTCTTCATCTTGGGACTCCATCGGTATAGGGCAGAAACAGCAGTATGAGCCATGGCCCATGATGCGATTGAGTAAAACCGAATAGCGTTGCAGCGTCCTACGCCGGTGACTACCTGCGACGACGAGCGAGTGATCGGCATTCTAACGACAGGCCGGAAGCCGATATTTCCTCAATGCGACAACAATTTACAGAAGCACCGAGAAAGCGGTTCCAGCTCATTGACAGCCTCTGAAATTTATGCAGAGACAAAAGATATTAAACCTGTTGATGCTGCAAATTGCGGGCCTATTATTCGCAAACCCTTCTAGCACGGCAAGTCTAGCGTTTAATCTTATTTCCAGGGGTGTCTAAAACGCGGTTTTTCGGGGCATTCGCGTAGCCGTTCGCCTCAGGTGTGGGCAGCGGGTTACACATTTGCACCACTCGGTAACATTCAGAAACCTCCTACACAATAAATCGATATTTATTGGCCTGGTGGTTATGTCGGACCGTCAGCCCCTCCGCCATACCCGCCTGGAACTGCACTCCAGGGGGCAAGCCCCCTCCCACATTGGTTCTCAGTGGCTTTGAGAGATCATAAAAAAGCCCCACTCGGCTTACGCCGAATGGGGCTGTTCCCACCTATCCCGCCTTACGCGACGTTCATGGTCTTGTGCGTCTCAATCAAATGCGCCACCACACCTGGGTCCGCCAGGGTGGAGATATCCCCCAACCCGTCGTACTCGCCCGTGGCGATCTTGCGCAGGATGCGGCGCATGATTTTGCCCGAGCGGGTTTTCGGCAGGCCCGGTGCCCACTGGATCACATCCGGCGAAGCAATCGGCCCGATCTCTTTGCGCACCCAGTTTTTCAACTCCAGGCGCAGGGCTTCGGTCGGTTCTTCGCCGCCATTCAAGGTGACGTAGACATAAATGCCCTGCCCCTTGATGTCGTGCGGCACACCCACCACCGCCGCTTCGGCGACTTTAGGGTGGGCGACCATCGCGCTTTCGATCTCGGCGGTGCCCATGCGGTGGCCGGAGACGTTCAACACGTCGTCCACGCGCCCGGTGATCCAGTAGTAACCATCCTCGTCACGGCGCGCGCCGTCACCGGTGAAGTACATGCCACGGAACGTTTTGAAATAGGTATCCACAAAACGGTCGTGGTCGCCGTACAAGGTACGGGCCTGGCCCGGCCACGAATCGAGGATCACCAGGTTGCCTTCGGCGGGGCCTTCGATCAGGTTGCCGAGGTTGTCCACCAACGCCGGCACGACGCCAAAGAACGGCCGCGCCGCCGAACCCGGCTTGAGCGCATGGGCGCCCGGCAGCGGGCTCATCATGTTGCCGCCGGTTTCGGTCTGCCACCAGGTGTCGACGATCGGGCAACGGGATTGACCGACGTTCTTGTAGTACCAGTCCCAGGCTTCCGGGTTGATCGGCTCGCCCACCGAACCGAGCAGACGCAGGCTGCTGCCGTCGGCGCCTTCGCAGGCGGCGGTGCCCGAGGCCATCATCGCGCGAATCGCGGTCGGGGCGGTGTAGAGGATATTGACCTTGTGCTTGTCGACAATCTTCGCCACTCGGGTGATGTCCGGGTAGTTCGGCACGCCTTCGAACAGCAGCGTGGTCGCGCCATTGGCCAGTGGGCCGTAGACGATGTAGGTGTGACCGGTGACCCAGCCGACGTCGGCGGTGCACCAGTAGATTTCGCCCGGGCGGTAGTCAAAGACGCGCTCATGGGTCAGGGCCGCATACAGCAGGTAACCGCCGGTGGTGTGCTGCACGCCCTTGGGCTTGCCGGTGGAGCCGGAGGTATAGAGGATAAAGAGAGCTTCTTCGGCCCCCATCTCTTTCGGTGCACAGACCGCGCCCGCCACTTTCATCAGGTCTTCGTACCAGATGTCGCGATGCTGGTTCCACTTGATCGCGCCGTTGGTGCGCTTGCACACGATGACTTTCTGGATGCTGCTGGTTTCCGGATTGGTCAGGGCGTCGTCGACGTTGGCCTTGAGCGGAATTTTCTTACCGGCGCGGATGCCTTCGTCAGCGGTGATCACCACCTTCGACTTACAGTCGATGATGCGACCGGCCAGGGCCTCCGGCGAAAAACCACCGAACACCACTGAATGGATCGCACCGATGCGCGCGCAGGCCAGCATGGCGACCACGGCTTCGGGAATCATCGGCATATAGATGGTCACCACGTCGCCGCGGTGTACGTCCTGGCCACGCAGGGCGTTGGCGAATTTGCAGACTTCTTCGTGCAGCTCGCGGTAGGTGATGGTACGGCTCTCGGCAGGGTCATCGCCCTCCCAGATGATGGCTGCCTGATCGCCGCGCTCGGCGAGATGACGGTCCAGGCAGTTGTAGGAAACGTTCAAGGTGCCATCGGCGAACCACTTGATGTCGACGTGGTGATCGTCGAACGACGTCTGCTTCACCGTGGTGAAAGGCTTGATCCAGTCAAGACGCTTGGCTTGCTCGCGCCAGAAACCGTCGGGGTTGACCACCGACTGCTGGTACATGGCCTTGTAGGTCGCCTCGTCGGTCAGCGTGTTGGCTGCTACTTCGGGGCGAACGGGGTACAGGGAAGCCGCACTCATCTTTCTTACCTCGGTGACAATAGTTGTTTTTGTATGGCCCCTGTTTTAGCCGGGGTGAGCCTATAGAACCATTCGACGATGGTAGTAACAAGACCCTACAAATTGCCCTGCTATCCCCTTACACCGCTCTGGCCCGCAGCCTACGGGGCTTTACCGCCCAATGAAAAATCCTTCACCCGGGGATTGTTACAAAAACCGCCAAAAGTGTTTATCAAAAGCACGGGTATATGAATATAACCGGCACGCCTAAAATCAACTCCGCCAACAAGGCACTGTGATTAACAACGCAACAGCCCCCACGAAGGCAACGTTAATCCGAACTTCCCAACTTTTAAGTTACACACGCGGCCTCACAAGGGCCCCGTGACCCCTTTCGCCCTGAAGAAGGTAAATACAGTAATGAAAGCGTTAGTAGTGATGGCCCTCAGCAGCGTGTGTGCCACTGCCGCCCTGGCCGACGAAGCCCCGACCGAACTGGCCGGCAAGAACGCACCGATTGTCGAGGACTACACCTACAGCACTCATTTGGACATCGCTAAAGTACTGTCCATGAGCAACGTGCCGGATGTCTGCGAAGTTGTACCGGTAAAAATGGAATATGAAGATTCCCAAGGTCAGCGTCATATTCTTAATTACCATGTAATGGGCAATGGCTGCTCTAACGGCTAATAACGTATTTATTCAGATATAAACTCGGATCTTGGCCGCCGCAGAAAATCGTTTCTGCGGCCAAGAACCTGCCTTACAAAGCCCTACGTTGTGCCCTCACCCTCGCCTACCCAAAACATCCCACCGCCCGTCAAAAAATTCCTACCCCAGCAAAGCCTTGCAAACACGCGCTTTGACCGAAAACCATGGCCTTACAGCGGTCAATCGTGACCATCCGCCGCAACACAAAGCCGATTTTTTCCCTATAATGCGCGGGTAAATCGGGCCTGCAATATCCCTTTACACAGGGACGAAGAGCCAGACCTGAGGCCATCGCCGGAGCCAGCACCGACCGCTCCGCCCCTCAAGCCTCACGCAGCGCACCCGTTACGCAATTTCCGTTTAATGCCTGCGCGAGCTGTTGCAAGAAACGATTCCTTAAGATCCACCGCGGCCCTCGGGCCGTGTGAACACCCAACCATCCGGTTTCACACGGGCACCTTGGAGCCCTCACGCAGGAGACGACACGTCATGCTGAGCTGGGACGAATTCGACAAAGAAGATGAAGGCGAAGTAGCCACCAAAGGCGCCAACGCCGGCCACGCCACCGAAGCCAACATGGACCGCCTCGACGGTGCCGGCGCCGCCGCCGCCATCGAAGCCCGCGCCGTCACCGCCAGTGACTCCGCCGCCATCGTGCGCGCCAAGGCCGCCCTGGACAAACTCGACATCGCCGAAGGCCTCGCCGAACTCGAAGGCGCCTCCGCCCGCGTCGCCGTCGACGAAAAGCGCATGATCAACTGCCGCGCCGACCTCAACCAACTCGTGCCTTTCAAGTACGACTGGGCCTGGCAGAAATACCTCGACGGCTGCGCCAACCACTGGATGCCGCAAGAGGTCAACATGACCGCCGACATCGCCCTGTGGAAAAACCCCGAAGGCCTTACCGACGACGAACGCCGCATCGTCATGCGTAACCTGGGCTTCTTCTCCACTGCCGATTCGTTGGTCGCCAACAACCTGGTGCTGGCCGTGTACCGCCTGATCACCAACCCGGAGTGCCGCCAATACATCCTGCGCCAGGCCTTCGAAGAAGCGATCCACACCCACGCCTACCAGTACTGCATCGAATCGTTGGCCATGGATGAAGGCGAGATCTTCAACATGTACCACGAGATCCCATCGGTGGCGAAGAAAGCCGCCTGGGGCCTGAAGTACACCCGTTCGATCTCCGATCCGAAGTTCGAAACCGGCACCGTCGACACCGACAAAGAACTGCTGCGCAACCTGGTCGCCTACTACTGCGTACTGGAAGGCATCTTCTTCTATTGCGGCTTCACCCAGATCCTCTCCATGGGCCGCCGCAACAAAATGACCGGCGTGGCCGAGCAGTTCCAATACATCCTGCGCGATGAGTCGATGCACCTGAACTTCGGTATCGACGTGATCAACCAGATCAAAATCGAAAACCCACACCTGTGGGATGCCGAGATGAAGGAAGAAGCGACCCAGATGATCCTGCAAGGGACCCAACTGGAGATCGAATACGCGCGCGACACCATGCCACGCGGTGTATTGGGCATGAACGCGGCGATGATGGAGGATTACCTCAAGTTCATCGCCAATCGTCGCCTGTCGCAGATTGGCTTGAAGGAAGAGTATCCGGGGACCACCAACCCGTTCCCGTGGATGAGCGAGATCATGGACTTGAAGAAAGAGAAAAACTTCTTCGAAACCCGCGTGATCGAGTACCAGACCGGCGGTGCGCTGAGCTGGGATTGATTAACAAGTAACAGTAAAAAGAGCTGCTCACGGCAGCTCTTTTTTTTGACAAAAACTCAGGATCGGACCTACAGCATGGAAATGCTTGTCTTCACACTTATCAGCATCGCCCTACTCGCTCTTGGTGCCTGGAGCATTCTTTCGGGAAGACTCTACAGACAACCATTTGCCCTGTATCTAATTGGTTTTCTATTGGCGCTGGGGGGCGGGTACATCGCGTACGGCCTGGATCTGGGTTCTCAAAACGGTACAGTTTCTAAATTTTTCACCCATCTCAAACTCGCCTCATCGTTTGTCAGTTACACCATCGCAGCAGCGGGCGGCAGCCTCATCGCCAGCGGTATTGTTCTGAAAGCACAACACCAGGCCCAAAGGGACTACCTGAAAGCGAAAGCCTGCGTAGACCTGATTCTGGACAACATCAGGATCATTCAATTGAGCGCCAAGGAAATACTCGACGACCCTGCAAGATTCCCTTTAGAACAACAGGAAAAAAGACTCCGCGCGTTGCGCGAACGCTTTTGTGACCAGACGATCGCGCTGCGTCAAGCCACTGATCAACTAGATCGGATGGCGCATCTATAGAGGCCTGGGTGGGGGCAGGCTTATTTTTGGGGGCCGGCCACTTCTTGAAGTACATCAACGCAAGCACCTGCCCCCAGAAGGGTTCGGATCGCATCACCAATGCTGTAGCCTTGTGCCCCAATTGCCATCAGCGTTGTCACCGATCAGCGACCGGGGTGCTTTCACCGAAGCGCTCTACACCAGATCGGAAGATTGGCACGGGAGTAAACTCCTGCTGTCACACCTGATGCACGAAAAAAATACTAGATAGGACCGAGGCCAACCCGTGAACCCAGACATGCTCGAAGCCGGCCCCGTTGATGCCAAAGTACTCTCCGTCTTTGACTTCGACGGCACCCTCACCCACCACGACAGTTTCGTGCCCTTCCTCAAGTTTGCCTTCGGCAGCGGCGAGTTTTATGGCCGGATGGTCAAGCTGGCGGTGCCGGGGCTGCGTTTTTTGTTGCGGCAGATCAGCCGGGACGAGTTGAAGGCGCAGTTGATCCGCACCTTTATGACCGGGGTGGAGAAGACGTGGGTGCAGCAGAAAGCCGAAGAGTACTGCCAGCGCAATTGGGCGCGGCTGATGCGCCCGGCGGGGGTGCTGTCGGTGGAGCAGGAGTTGGGCTCGGGGGCGGAGGTGACGCTGTGCTCGGCATCGCCGGCGTTGGTGCTGCAGCCATTTGCCGATCGGCTTGGGATCAAGTTGATTGGCACGGAGCTGGAGGTGGTCGACGGGGTGTTGACCGGCAAGCTCACCGGCAATAACTGCCGTTGTGAGAATAAAGTGCTGCGGCTTGAGGCGGTGTACGGGGATCTGGGGGAGTATCGACTGCGGGCCTGGGGCGATACGCGTGGGGATCGGGAGTTGTTGGCGGCAGCGCAGGATGCGCATTTTCGGCATTTTCATGCGAAGAAGAAAAAGCGCGCTCGTTTGCAGCGGTGATGCGGGTGGAGACGTTCGACAGGGAAACCGAGTCGGTCCCATCGCAGCCTCGCTAAAGCTCGGCACCTCCCACATTTGACCTTTTGCAGCCCGTTGATCTGTGTTCGGCGAAGGGTTTATGGGGTGGCTTTGAGATTTACGCCGAGGGCGGTGGCAAAGGCTTTTACCAGCGGACTTCTCGGCGCGTTGTGGCGCAGGATCAGGTTAAACGCCGTGCTCAGGTGAACCTGCTCCGGACACAGTGCGCGCAGGCGCCCTTCCCTTACCAACGGTGTGGCGTAGTGTTCGGGCAAGAAACCGATAAAGCGGCCGGTAAGGATCAGGATGGCGACGGCTTCGACCTGGGAGGCTGAGGCCGATTGGCTGTCGTAGTTGACGAAATGGCTCTTATCGCGATGGATCGCATACCGATGGTTGACCACTTCATATTGGCGCAGCACCTCAGGCGTGATGTCGTTCGCGGTGAACAGCGGATGTCCTACGGCGCAGTAGGCGTGGGCCCTTTCTTCGTAGAGCGGGAAGTAGTCGAATTCTTCGCGGCGCTGGTATACGGGAACAATACCGACGATCAAGCGCCCTTCCACTACGCCGCGCTCAACTTCATCCAATTGCGAGGCATGTAGGCGCAATCTTATTTTTGGCGATTGGCTATGTAAGGCGCCCAGGGCTTTAATCAATGGTGAATTAACATCGGAGACGGTGTTATCAATAACTCCGACACTAAGATCACCAATAAGCTCGTTTTGCGCCGAACTAAGCTTGTCTCTGAAACTGTCCACCGAAGCAAATAACTCAATGCTCGCCTGATACACCAGCTTGCCTTCTTCGGTCAGCCCGAAGCCTTCGCGGCCCCGCGTACACAGGCGCATGCCGATGCGGATTTCCAGGTCGGAAATCTGTTTGCTGATGGCCGCGAGGCCCACGTTCAGCTCGTTTTGCGCGGCACTGAAGCCTCCCGCCTCGACCACGGCCATAAATACCCGGAGCAATTTGAAGTCCAGGCCGCTCAGTTGCAAAGGCGGTCGAGTGCCGGGTTTTGGCGCTATGTTTCCAGAATTGGAAAGTGGGGTTTCCATAATACGCGTTGACCTCTAGTGCCATATTCAAACAGGCTTTGACCCAATCCTTGAATACAGCCAGGCGGCGATAATGAACATAAACAACCGCCCTTGGCAACCTTGAATACGGTGCGTCAGACGCCGGTTCAACCCGATTGAAAACTTACTTTTACTGCCTCCGACTCTTCTAAAAACAAGCGTGAGGAACACCTATGTCTCAGCCCACCGACCGCCTTTGGGGCGCGCGTTTCAAGAGTGGCCCGTCCGCGGCATTGGCGGCGCTGTCCCGTTGCCCTGAGCGTTATTTCCGCCTGACGCCCTACGACCTGGCTGGCTCCCGCGCCCATGCCCGTGAGTTGCAGCGCGCCGGGCTGCTGGACGAATCGGAGACCCTGCGCACGCTGCAAGCACTGGACACTATCGGCGAGGATTTCGCCGCCGGCCGCCTGCATCCGACCCGGGATGACGAAGACGTCCACACCTTTATCGAACGCGTCCTGACCGAGCGCCTCGGCGCCCTCGGCGGCAAGCTGCGCGCCGGGCGTTCGCGCAACGATCAGACGGCCAATGATCTGCGCCTTTTCCTACGGGACCATGCGCGCACCATCGCCACCGAGGTGCTGGGGTTGCAGCAGGCATTGGTGACCCAAGCCGAACAGCATATCGAGAGTATCTGCCCGGGCTTTACCCACTTGCAGCAGGCCCAGCCGATTGTGTTCGCCCACCACTTGCTGGCTCACGCCCAGTCGATGTTGCGTGACGTACAGCGCCTGGTGGATTGGGATGCGCGCACGGCATTGTCGCCGTTGGGCGCGGCGGCGATGGCAGGTTCCGCGATTGCGCGTCAACCGCAGCAGTCGGCTGAGGAAATGGGCTACAGCGCACCCTGCGAAAACTCCATCGATGCCGTGGCCAGCCGCGATCATGTAGCGGAATTTTTGTTTGTGGCGGGCATGCTCGGGGTGAATATTTCGCGGCTGTCCGAAGAGTTTTGCCTGTGGTCGTCGCGCCAGTTTCGCTGGGTCGTGCTGGACGATGCCTACGCCACCGGTAGCTCGATCATGCCGCAGAAAAAGAACCCGGACATTGCCGAATTGGCACGGGGCAAGGCCGGACGTTTGATCGGCAACCTGACCGGGTTGATGTCGACGCTCAAGTCGTTGCCACTCTCCTACAACCGCGATTTGAGTGAAGACAAGCACAGCGTGCTGGACAGCGTCGACACCCTGCTGCTGGTGCTGCCGGCCATGGCCGGGATGGTCGCAACCATGAAGGTGCAGGTGGAGGAGCTGCGGCGCCAGGCCCCAATGGGTTTTACCTTGGCGACCGAAGTGGCCGATTGGTTGGCCACCCGTGGCGTGCCGTTCAAGGAGGCCCACGAGATCACCGGCGCTTTGGTGCAGGCCTGTGAGAAGCATGAGATCGAATTGTGGGAAGCCTCGCCGGCGATGCTGGCCGAGGTGGATGCGCGGTTGACCCCTGAAGTGCGCGATTGCCTGACCCTGGAAGCGGCGATTGCTGCGCGCAGTGGCTGGGGTGGGACGGCGCCGGAGCGGGTGCGCGAGCAGATCGGGCGGTTGAAGGTGGCGTTGGCTGAGCAGCAGAAATGGGCTGAGAGTTACCTGGGGTTTCGGCTTTGAGCCACTGGAATAGGTGGTGCCTGCACTGGCGCTTTCGCAGGCAAGCCAGTTCCCACATTTTGACCGCATTTCAACAGTTGCACCGAGTACAGCGGTAATCGCTTTTTTGGAGAATCACCATGAACCCAACCCCTGCCGAGCGCTTGCAAGCCGAGCGCAAGCAGTCCGAGAACCAGTTCGATATCACCCAGTACGAACATGTGCCGCGGCGCTATTACGGGCGCATGTTCTTCGCCACGTTGATTGTGATCGTCCTGGCCGCACTGTTGCGCGCATTCGCCAATGGCCAGATCGAATGGTCCTACATCGGTCAGTTCCTCACGTCTGAGGCCATTCTGTGGGGCCTGGTGAACACCATCGTCATGTCGATCCTGGCCATGGCGCTGGGCGTGGTGATCGGCGTGATCACCGCGATCATGCGCATGTCGGCCAACCCGATCCTGCGCTACGTGGCCATCACTTACACCTGGCTGTTCCGTGGTACGCCACTGATTCTGCAACTGCTGCTGTGGTTCAACCTGGCATTGATCTTCCCGGTGATTGCGATCCCGGGCCTGTTCAGCATCGACACCGTCGACCTGATGACGCCATTCGTGGCCGCCCTGCTCGGCCTGAGCATCAACCAGGGTGCCTACACCGCCGAGGTGGTGCGCGCCGGTTTGCTCTCGGTGGATACCGGCCAGTACGAAGCGGCCAAATCCATCGGCATGCCGAGTCTGCAGGCGCTGCGTAGGATCATTCTGCCGCAGGCCATGCGCGTGATCATTCCGCCAGTAGGCAACGAGTTCATCAGCATGGTGAAAATGACCAGCCTGGCCAGCGTGATTCAGTACTCGGAGCTGCTGCACAACGCGCAAAACATCTACTACGCCAACGCCCGGGTCATGGAGCTGCTGATCGTCGCGGGCATCTGGTACCTGGCGGTGGTGACCGTTCTTTCATTTGGCCAAAGCCGCCTGGAGCGTCGCTTTGCCCGCGGCGCCGGCAAGCGTTCGTAAGTCTGGGTTGAGGAGATTTGCCCCATGAGAAGCATCGTCAAGGCCGTCAACCTGAACAAGTATTACGACCAGTATCACGCGCTGCGCGACATCAATATCGAGGTCGAGCAAGGCGAGGTGATGTGCATCATCGGCCCGTCCGGCTCGGGTAAAAGCACCTTGCTGCGCTGCGTCAATCAACTGGAAAAAATCGACAAGGGCGGCCTATGGGTCGACGGCGAGCTGGTGGGTTACCGGGTGGTCGGCAACAAGCTGCACGAGATGAACGAAGTGCAGATCGCCCGCCAACGCCTGGCCACCGGCATGGTGTTCCAGCGCTTTAATTTGTTCCCGCATATGACCGTGCTGCAGAACATCATCGAAGGCCCGTGCCAGGTGCTCAAACGCTCGCCCAAAGAGGCCATCGAAGATGCCATGGAGCTGCTGGCCCGCGTCGGCCTGGCGGACAAGCGCAATGCCTATCCGGTGGAATTGTCCGGCGGTCAGCAGCAGCGTGTGGCGATTGCCCGCGCCCTGGCGATGCGTCCCAAGTTGATGCTGTTTGACGAACCCACGTCGGCCCTCGACCCGGAGCTGGTAGGAGAAGTGCTGTCGGTGATGCGCGATTTAGCCACCACCGGCATGACCATGATCGTGGTCACCCATGAGTTGGGCTTCGCCCGTGAAGTGTCCAACCGCATGGTGTTTATGGACGCCGGCCAGATTGTGGAAGCCGGCAGCCCCGAAGAAATTCTAATAAGCCCACAAAACCCGCGTACCCAAAGCTTTATTTCTGCCGTTCGCACTTAACTAAATAACTAACGAGAACGTCCCCATGAAAAACCTGTTTATCCCTACCCTGCTCGCCGGCCTGATGGCCTCCACTGCTGTGTTCGCCTTGCCGGCGGCCATCAAGGACAAAGGCGAAATCAGCGCGGCCATCGTGCCGAACTACCCGCCGATGGATTTCAAAGACCCGGCCACCAACAAACTCACCGGTTTTGACTTTGACCTGGGCAATGCGTTGGCCGAGCGCCTGGGTGTAAAGATCAAATGGCAGGAAACCGGCTTCGAGCAAATGCTCAGCGGCCTGACCACCAAGCGCGTGGACATCGTGCTGTCAGGCATGACCGACACCGCCGAACGGCAGAAATCGGTGACCTTTATCGACTACTTCACCAGCGGCCCACAGCTGTACACCCTGGCCAAGCGTGAAGAGATCAAGGAATTGACTGACTTGTGCGGTAAAAAAGTCGGCACCAGCCGCCGCACCACTTGGCCATCGGAGATTACCGCATGGAGCAAGGAACACTGCGAAGCGGCGGGTAAGCCAGGCATCGTAGTGATCGGTACCGAAGGTTCGGCGGACGCGCGAGCGCAGTTGCAGCAGAACCGCCTGGATGCAGCGATGCAGGGCAGCGAAACCATTCCGTATCTGATGTCGTTGGACAAGGGCAAGTACAAGCCGGTGGGCCTGGCGATTTCCAAGCAATTCACCGGGCTGGGCATCGAGAAGAGCAACACCGAGCTGGTCACGGCGATCAGTGAGACGTTGCAGGCCATGATTGATGACGGCACCTACGGCAAGATTCTGAAGAAGTGGGACCTGGAGCAAGGGGCGGTCGAGAAGATCACCATCAATGCCGGCCAGTAACAACACGGTCTGAAAATGTGCGAGGGGCTTGCCCCGATAGCGGTGGTTCAGTTAACTGATGCTTGTCTGATACACCGCTATCGGGGGCGAGCCCCCTCCCACCTTTGATCTGTGTTGTCGTTAAGTACTCTTTAGGAAGCTCGCCTTCACCGTGGCCACCTACTCCCTGGTAATCCGCCGCTTGATGATCTGCTCGGTCACCATCGTGGTCAGCCGCGCCATGACCAGCCCGTTGCTGGCGCTGCTATTGAGCACCCGCCTGGGCCTCAACCAGCAGGACATCGGCCTGTTGATGGGCGTCGCGGTGTTTATCGCCACACTGTTGGGCTTGTATGGCGGCTACATCATCGATCGTTTGGAAAAACGCAAGCTGTTGATCCTGGCGATGCTCTCCAGCTCCATCGGTTTTCTGTTGCTGACCTTTGCCAGCAACCTCTACCTCACCACCTTGACCCTGGTGATCACCGAAGCCGCCTCGGCCCTGTTTTTGATCGGTTCCAAGGCGATCATCAGCGAAAACCTGCCGGTGGGGGAACGGGCCAAGGTGTTTTCCCTGCGTTACACCCTGACCAACGTCGGCTACGCCACCGGCCCCATGGTGGGCGTAGTGATAGCCGGGCATATGCCGTTGGCGCCGTTTTTGATCGCCAGCGCGATTGCCTTGGGCAGTGTGTTCCTGATGATCGGCATCCCGCCCACTCAACGCGACGAAAGCGTCAAGCCACTGAGTTTTCTCAGCACGCTGCGCACCTTGCGCAACGATCGCACGTTGATCCTGTTCACCAGCGGCAGCTTGTTCAGCACCATTGTCCACGGGCGCTATACGCTTTATCTGTCACAGTTTCTGCTGGTGGCCTACAAGCCGGAGCAGGCGCTGAAAATTCTGTCAGCGGTGCTGGCATGCAATGCCGTTACCGTGATCGCCATGCAATACCAGATCGGCCGCTTCCTCAAGCGTGAGCAATTACGCTACTGGATCGTGCTGGGCACCACGCTGTTCATCGCCGGGTTGGTTGGCTTCAGCCTCGCGGACGGTCTGCTGAGCTGGTGCGTGGCAATGTTCGTGTTCACCTTGGGCGAGATGATCATCTACCCATCAGAGTTCCTGTTTATCGACACCATCGCCCCGCAAGCGCTGCGTGGCAGTTACTACGGCGCACAGAACCTGGCGGCGTTCGGCGGGGCGATGAGCCCGGTGATCTGCGGCTATCTGTTGATCAACGCAGCGCCCACCAGCATGTTCTACGCCCTGGGTGCGTTGACCGCGCTGGGCGGCACCTTGTGTTTTCTGAGTGGGCGGCGGGTTGCAGGTTCTTGCTGATATTTACCCAGGATCCGGCTATTAATAGCGAACTTTCTCACGGACCCGAGCCCTATGAAATTCGACACGGCCTACTGCCTGAGTCTCGACGAAAAGCTATCGATCTATGATGTGCGCGAGCTGAATTTCGACGAAACCGTCGCCTTCGACTCTGACAAGGACAGCTTTCTGTGCCCCAACGACGTGTGCCGCGCTGCGTTCCAAGCGAGCAACGTGCTGACCACCTTCAACGCGAAAAACGTCAACTACCTTCGCACGCCACACTTCAAGAACTCCC
The DNA here is from genome assembly GCF_013285305.1 of Pseudomonas rhodesiae. NCBI lineage: Bacteria > Pseudomonadati > Pseudomonadota > Gammaproteobacteria > Pseudomonadales > Pseudomonadaceae > Pseudomonas > Pseudomonas rhodesiae. The sequence continues at coordinate 4,631,619 of NZ_CP054205.1, forward strand.
CGGCCACCCAGCATATCGACGGCTGTCGTTACGCCAGCACGCACAAGGGCGCTGCCGGCGAAAGCGACGACGAGCGAGAGGACAATTTCCCATCGGAATTTGTACTGACGCGACGTACTTACCCACGCAACACCGCACTGCCCGGTAGCGAAGAGAAAATCCCACAAGATCCGACGAAAACACCTTCAACACGCGTAGGCTCCCCCGCCAGCTCCCACGAAAGTACACCGGACAAAACCAGCGTGTTCGCCCATCCGGTGGAGTGCTATGTGTCGAACATCGACAATAAGGACAAGCTGAAAAGCATGCCGTTGAAGATCGGCGATCACACCGCGACCTACTGGACGTTTTTCAAGAAAATCGAATACCTGCAAGACAACAAGGGCCTGATTTACTGGGGCAAGATCAAAGAGATTAAGGACTACACCAACAGCTTTCGCATCGACTTCGAAAAGAAGGTATGGCTGGACAAGAAACCCTATTCGGTGAATGTCTACCTGAGCAAAAAACTCATCGAGAACTATCGCAAACGCAAGGCATTCCTGGAGCAGATCAAAGCGGCTGTCGACAGTGAACGCACGCTATATTGCTTCTTTTACGGCGTGACCCCGGAGTTGAAACAGGTGCCGAGCAAGAAAAAACCCGAACAGACGTTCGGGGTGTTCAGCGCGGATATCGAGAACCTGGACCATCTGATCATTCGCGAGGCGCCAGGGGTGCAATAGCAAGCGGCTCAACGCCAAGAGACGGCACCAGTTGATGAGCGGTCAAAACAACTGTACAAAAAAACAGTATAGTTTGCCCTCACTCGTCGAACCCTGGAGAAATTCCATGTCCTCTCTGGCAATCAGCTCTTTCGTAGACCAACAGATCCTGCTGCACCAATTCACCGCCAAGCACTGCGTGCAGGCCCGCGCCATGTTGGGCTGGAGCCGGGAAGAGCTGGCACGCCAGGCAGGTGTGACGGTCGACGCAGTGCAACGCTTTGAGCAGCACGTCGAGGCCGATGACGAAACCCGCCTGGCGTTGGCGTTTCGGCTGGAGGCTGAAGGGTTGGTATTCTTCCCGGGCTTCGCACCGGGATGGGGTATGACCGCTCGCAAGTGGGCCGCCAGCCCCACCGAACCCGCCGCCCAGAGCATGATTGCACGGCTGATGGGCTCCACCGCGGCAGCCATGGACTCGACCACGCCTCACGCCAATGGAGCTTAGCCACTCAGCCTATTCCGTGCCTACGGCGGTTATGAAGATGTCAGCCGAGCGGCGTTGCGATAGGCCTGTGCCAGCGCCGCCAGAGAGTCCCTGGACCATCGCGCGCCGTAAAACCATAACGTGGCGCCATCTTCGAGGGGTTCGCCCACCTTGGGGTAGCCAGTCCAGCAAGCAGCATGGAATGCCCCGCTGCGGCTGTCCGACACCAGGGCATCCAGACGGTATTGGTTTATCAGATCATCGATTTCATTGCGGGTATGCAGGTCGAATTGCAGGCTGGCGTCCAACCGCTGCGCAGACACTGGAAACAGCAACGCCCCTCCCCGGCGCAGCCTCTCCAGTGCGCGCATGAAGGATGCGGAGTGCTCAATGGAGGCGTGGGCATCGCCCTGCTGGTAGCGGTCGGCAAACCCTACACGCGTGCCAGCCAGAAGTGGGGTAGCCGTGCGGGTGGTGTCGTTTTGCACCAATGGCACTTCCACCATCACCGGCTCGGTAGGGTCCACGCCGCTTAACGCGATGAGTGACAGCGACGGATCCCGCATGGGTTTTGCAGGCAGGCTGGGCGCGTTGAAACCGGGAATCGGAATATGACTTTCCAGATGAATACGAGCTTGGGGGGCCGTATCGAAAGCAATACCCTTTTTTGCGCCGCCAGCGTCAGCGGAGACCGGAGGCGGGCCGCAGGTGGGTTTTGTCGATTCGCCCTGCACCAGCCCCAGTGACAACACTGGGCAAACGACTATTTTTGAACACGGTTTCCTGTAATCCTTTTCCATCGGATGGCCCCCCTGCGATGATTTTCCGGGGGATGATCGCACCCTTGACTGTCGCCTGTCGCAGCCTTGAAACAGCTTGAAAACTCCTTTTTCGACAACACTTTCGTCAGCTCGCCAGATGCTCCCGAGCACCATGGGTTTCCACGTCCAGCCACCAGGCATGCCCACGCTCTGGCTGATTCAAACTGAATGCCCGTCCCATTGGCGGCGTTGCAATCGACACATTGCGCTCCCACGCCAATGCCATGATGCGATCAAAGGGTTCGTGCCAGGCATGGAACGCCAGGTCGAAGGTGCCGTTGTGGATCGGCAGTAGCCAACGGCCCTTGAGGTCGATATGGGCCTGCAGGGTTTGCTCGGGTTGCATGTGAACATGGGGCCAGTCGACGTTGTACGCACCGGTTTCCATCAATGTCAGATCGAAGGGGCCGTAGTGTTCGCCGATGCGCTTGAAGCCGTCGAAGTAGCCTGTATCGCCGCTGAAAAAAACTCGACGAGGGCCGTCGATCATGACCCATGAACACCAGAGAGTCTGGTTGGCATCGAACAGGCCGCGCCCGGAAAAATGTTGGGCGGGGGTGGCAACAAAACGAATGCCATCCACCTCGGTGCCCTGCCACCAGTCCAATTGACGCACTTTGCTGGCATCTATCCCCCACTTGACCAAGATGTCGCCCACGCCCAGCGGCGCGAGGAAATGCCGGGTTTTGTCGGCCAGTTGGATGACAGCATTGCGGTCCAGATGGTCGTAGTGGTTGTGGGAAAGAATCACCGCTTCAAGGTCAGGCAGTTCATCCAGACTGATCGGCGGTTGGTGGAAACGCTGGGGGCCGGCCCAACTGAATGGGGAAGCGCGTTCGGCGAAGACCGGGTCGGTCACCCAGAACTTGCCGCGCATTTTCAACAGCACGGTGGAATGCCCAAGGCGAAACACACTGTGGTCCGGCGCATTCCATAACTGCTCGCGGGTCAGCGGTTCGACGGGTATGGCCCCTACCGGCCGCGTTGTGCGGGGTTTGTTAAACAGCATATTCCAGAAAATACGCAACGTTTTGCCGAACCCACCATGCTGCACGGGGGCTTCGTTGCTGAAAGCGCCCTTACCCTGCTCGGCGGGTTTGGCTGAAGGGACGACACGGGATGAAATCATGGCCATGACAGAGTGACTCCTACAGTCCGCTCATAAACTACACTGCACAGTGTAGTTTCAAGATTGCAACAAAACCCGTAGCAAGTAAACTACCGAGTGTAATTTCCCTCCTGAGAGCCGACCGCCAACCATGACTGCCCCTCAACGTCTTACCGACCGCAAACGCGAAGCCATCGTGAGCGCGGCGATCAGCGAATTTCGCGAAAACGGTTTTGAGGTCACCAGCATGGACAAGATCGCCGCCACTGCCGGGGTCTCTAAACGCACGGTCTACAACCATTTCCCGAGCAAAGAAGAATTGTTCGCCGAGATCCTTCATCAACTCTGGGCCAGCACGGTCGCGCAGTTAGACGTCTGCTACAGCAGCGACCGCCCGTTGCGCGAACAGTTGCGCGGGTTGCTGGAGGCGAAGATGAAGATGATGTCGGATAACAACTTTCTCGACCTGGCCCGAGTTGCCATTGCCGCCACGATCCATTCGCCAGAACGCGCGCAGGATATGGTCACGCGCTTGAGCCAACGGGAAGAAGGCTTTACCCAATGGGTCCGCGCGGCTCAAGAAGACGGGCGGCTATCCGGCAACGACCCGGCCTTTGCCGCTCACCAGATCCAGAGCCTGCTCAAGGCGTTTGCATTCTGGCCGCAGATTACGCTGAGCCAACCTACCCTCGACGCGGCCACTCAGGCCAGCGTGATTGAGTCCGCCATCGACCTGTTTCTGGCCGGCTACGAAATCAAGCCCAGCACACAGCCATAACGACTGTTGCAACAGCGACATTCCTGGTCGCTTTTGACGCATCTGCCATCCTTTTTGCGCAAATGGCCTGGAAGGACACTGATTATTCCTACCCGAATAATTGACAATATTCACGGGATTTATCCGATCAACGGTAATTCCCGCGAATGCGTGCCTTTATATCTACAAAAAAATCAGCTAACCCAGGTATCTATGGAAAACCGACAAGGCAAAGGGATCTCGTTTGCCAGGCGTATCTACAAGCCAAGAATCATCGGCGCGGCCATGTGCTGCCTCAGTGTGACCGCCGCGCTCTACCCGCTGGGGATGCCTGCGTGGATCTGGGCGGCGCTGCTGGTCAATGGTTTTGTCTGGCCTCATGTGGCGTATCAACTGGCTATCCGGGCCAAGTTTCCCTACAACGCTGAACGGCGCAACCTGCTGTTTGATGCCCTGTTCAGCGGGTTTTGGACCGCAACGCTGCAATTTACGCCGTTGACCAGCGTCACTCTGCTGTCGATGGTAGCCATGAACAACGTGGCCGCCGGCGGCCAACGTTTGTTGCTAGTCGGGCTGCTGGCCCAATTGTTCGGAGCAGGATTGGCCTGGGTGTTGTTTGGCGTGCAGCTGAACCTCAATGTCAGGCTGATAGAGGTGTATGCCTGCCTGCCGATGCTGACGCTCTACCCCATGGCTATCGGCATGGTCTGCTATCAGTTGGCGATAAAACTGTCGGACCACAAACGCACGCTCAGCGCCCTGAGCCGTATCGACAGCCTCACGGAGCTGCTCAATCACGGTTCTTGGAAAGACTTGCTGAACCTTAAGTTCCACAAGTGCCAGCATCAGAAAAGCCACGCCACCATCGCGCTGATCGATATCGATCACTTCAAGCAAATCAACGACACCCACGGCCATATCGTCGGCGACACGGTGCTGCGGCAACTGAGCCTGGAGCTACGGCGCAACCTACGGGATAACGACCTGGCCGGGCGTTATGGAGGCGATGAATTCTGTGTGATCCTTCCGCAAATGTCGCTGGAAAAGGCAGCACAACGCATGGAACGCCTGCGGGAAACCTTCGGCAACTATCGCATCCCTCACCTTCCGGAGCTTAAGGTCAGCCTGAGCATCGGCCTGGCGGATTTCCAGCCGGTCTACGACGATGCAGCCAGTTGGCTGAATGCGGCAGACCGTGCCCTGTATGCCGCCAAACACACCGGCCGCAACCGGGTCTGCGTCAACACCGATAGCCTAGCGCGCTCGGCCTGATAGTGGCTCAATGACATCTCGTCCGAAATATCCGCGTTTTCCCGCAGCGATACCATAATGCCTTTACTGGCCACCCGCCCAAAAAGGTCCTGTCCTGGGACGAACTTCTGGTAGGGCTGATCACTCTGAACCGGTTGTTCCACCCACACTGCCAGCACACGGAGGCTGGCAATGAGCACGTCAGCCGTAGGGTCTATGCCTTACGGGGGCAGGCGCATAACCATGGATAACCTCAGACGCTTGCTTGCTCGAGCACACCATCATGTTTTTCAACACTCATAAGAAAACGATCGACACCCTGCAATACACCCTCAATCAACAGAACAGCCTGCTGAACGCCATGGAACGCTCCATGGCAGTGATCGAGTTCGACCCGCAAGGCCAAGTGCTGCGGGCCAACGATAACTTTCTCAAAACCTTGCGCTACCGAGCCGACCAAGTGGTGGGCCAACCCCATCGAATGTTTTGCACCGCCGCATTTGCCCGCAGCGCCGAATACGCCCAGTTGTGGACGAACCTGCGCAGCGGCCAGTTCCAGTCCGGCACGTTCGAACGGGTGGCTGGCGACGGCCAGTCGGTGTGGCTGGAGGCCAGCTACAACCCAGTGTGCGATGACACCGGCCGCCTGATCAAAGTGGTCAAGTACGCCATGGACGTCACCCCGCGCATGCAAAGCGAAAGCGAATCCAACGGCAAACTCGAAGCCATCGGTCGGGCCATGGCAGTGATCGAGTTCAACTTGGACGGCACGGTGATCACGGCCAATACCAATTTCCTGCAACGCATGGGTTATAGCCTGGCGCAGATCCAGGGCCAGCATCACCGTATTTTCTGCGCCCCGAACACCGCCGGCACCCAAGCTTACAGCGATTTCTGGCGGCGCCTGAACCAGGGCGAACTGTTCAGCGGGCAGTTCGAACGCGTGGATAAACACGGCAACACCGTATGGCTCGAAGCCAGCTACAACCCGGTCTACGACGCAGGCGGGCGCCTGTGCAAAATCGTCAAATTCGCCTCGGACGTAACGGCCAGGGTGCAGCAGCACGCCGCCGATGCCGCCAGCGCAGCCCAGGCCTATCACATCTCCATGACCACCCGGGACATTGCCGAAAAAGGCGCCGAGGTGATTCAGCAAAGTGCCAGTGGGATGCGCGACATTGCCGCCGATATCGACGGTTCTTCGCACTTGATCGCCAAATTGGGCGAGCGCTCCGAACAGATCACCGCCATCGTCAACACCATTCGCGCGATCGCCGACCAGACCAACTTGCTCGCGCTCAATGCCGCCATCGAGGCGGCCCGGGCCGGTGAGCAAGGACGCGGGTTCGCTGTGGTCGCCGATGAAGTTCGGCAATTGGCGGCGCGCACCAGTGGCTCGACATCCGAGATATCCAGCATGATCGCAATGATCCAGAACGAAACCCGCCAGGCCATCACCAGCATGGACGGCACCCGTGACCGTGCGGCGCTGGGGGTAGACCTGGCCAACCGCGCCGGTGCCGTGATCGTGCAGATCCGTGAGGGCACCAGCGAGGCGGTGCAGGCAGTGAGTGCGTTTGCCAACGTGCGGGGGGCTCACTGAGCCGGGGCTCGGATCATTCATGCAGCAGACAGTCGGCCAGAGCTATAGTGAACCACTGTCTCACCGTTGATGATCCGAGCCTGCCATGACCCCAGACGCCCCTCAAAAAAAACCTGTCGACCACCTGCGTTTCCACCGAGGCCACGCCCACCTGGCGCCGACGTTCGGTAACGACGCCTTCGCACTCAAAGCCGAAGCGTTTGCGCGGTTCTTCGGCACCCCCGCGTTTCTCGGTGCACAAACCCTGATCGTGATCCTGTGGGTGGCCCTCAACGTGAGTGGTATCACCCACTTCGACGTCTACCCATTTATCCTGCTCAACCTGGCTTTCAGCCTGCAGTCAGCTTATGCCGCACCGTTGATCCTGCTGGCCCAGACGCGCCAGGCCGCACGGGACAAGGCCCAGTCCGATGCCGACGCTCAACATCGAGAAGCCTTGGCCATTGCCAACAGCGAGCGCCAGGCCCAAGCCGAGCAAACCACCAAGCAGCTACTGGAATTGCTGGAGCAGAACACCCGGCTGACGGAAATCACCAAGCAGCTCTCGGAGCACATCGACAGCCTGACGTGCGAAATGCATGAGCACTTTGTGCGCAAGACTTAGCCTTGCGGCAAGCGCACCTGTTTTCCCAACTCATCGAACAGCGTCACCACTGAGCGCAAGGCCCGGCAATCGGGGCGCGTGAGCAGCCACAGCGCGGTGTCATGCCCGGTCAGCACCGGGCCAAGCGCTTGCAGGCCGCTGCCCAGCAGAAAGTCCGGCAGTGCCGCCACCCCTAGGCCCGCCCGCACCAGTTCGGTGACCGACAACATGCTGTTGCAACGGTAGCTGGGGCGTACACCCGGCAAGTGCTGGCGGCGCCAGACGACGGTGGGGTGATCGGGCAGAAAATCATCCGGTGCGATCCAGGCCAGTTCCGCCAACTCACAGCCTGCGTGGCGGGCTGCATAGTCGGTGCTGGCGCAGACTTGGTAGGACACACGCCCCAGACAACGGCCGACAAGATGCTCCGGCGGCGTGCGCGTCAGGCGCAGGGCGATGTCGGCATCGCGGCGGCTGAGGTTGGCAAAATCATTGGAGGTAGTCAGTTCCAGGCTCAGCGCCGGGTAGTCCGGCATGAACTGCGCCAGCGCCGGTAGCAGCAAACCTTGCAGCACGGAGTCGGTGCACGTCAGGCGCACCGTGCCGCTGATCACTTCACCGCCCTGCTCCACGCCGATTCGCGCCGCTTCCAACGCTTGCTCCGCCCGTTCGGCCTGTTGCGCCAAGTTGCTGGCCAGGCCGGTGGGCAGGTAGCCGGCGCGGCTCTTTTCAAACAGCGTCTGGCCCAGCGCCGCTTCCAGTCGACGCACGGCGCGGAACACCGTGGACACATCCACCCGCAGCAGCGCCGCCGCCCGCGCCAGGCTGCCGCCGCGCACCAGCGCGAGGATCAGCGAGAGATCGGCATAGTCGAGCTGATAGTGCATAGCTGCATTGAGCATGTGTTCAAACGCCAATATTGATTGCGTGGGCGCCAATCTATAGTGCACGCCAGGACACCACAAGCCATGGGACGCCCACGATGAAAGCCAAGCACTTGCACCTCGCCCTGATCGGCGACTACAACCCCGATGTGATTGCGCACCAGGCGATTCCCGTCGCGCTGCAACAGGCTGCCGACCGCCTCGGCGTGCAGGTCCATCCGCAGTGGCTCGACACCGACACCCTCACAGCCGGTTCGCAGTTGCACCGCTTCGACGGTTTCTGGTGCGTGCCCGCCAGCCCCTACCGTGATACCGAAGGCGCCTTGCATGCCATCCGCTTTGCCCGCGAACAGCGGCGTCCTTTCCTCGGCACCTGCGGCGGCTTTCAACATGCCGTGCTCGAATATGCCCGCAATGTACTGGGCTGGGCCGATGCCGAGCACGGCGAGCTGGCGCCCTACGCCGCCCGCGCGGTGATCACACCGTTAAGTTGCTCGCTGGTGGAGGCCACCGATACCGTGCGGTTAGCGTCCTACACCCGTATCGCCGACGCCTACGGCCAGTTGGAGATCGAAGAAGGCTATCGCTGCCGCTACGGTGTAAACCCGGCCTTCGCCCAGGCCCTATTCGAAGGCAACCTGATCCCCACCGGGCACGATTCGGCCGGAGACCTGCGCGCGGTGGAGCTACTGGACCATCCGTTCTTTGTCGCCACCCTGTTCCAGCCCGAACGTGGAGCGCTCAAAGGCACCCCGCCGCCGCTGGCGCTGGCGCTGCTCAAGGCCTGCCAGGCGGTGTCGGCATGATCGCTGACACACCGGCGGCGCCCTACTACGCGGTGATTTTCACCTCGCTGCGCACCGAAGGCGATCAAGGCTACAGCCAGGCCGCCATGCGCATGCTCGAACTGGCTCGTGAACAACCGGGGTTTCTCGGGGTGGAGTCAGCGCGAGAGGACGCCCTGGGGATCACCGTGTCGTATTGGGCCAGCGAAGCGGCGATCCTGGCCTGGAAACATCACGCCGAACACCGCGCGGTGCGTGAGCAAGGGCGTAGCACCTGGTACTCGGCGTTTCACACGCGGGTGTGCAAGGTAGAACGGGACTACGCCTTTTAGGCGCGGACCTGGGCCTGCACCAGACTGCGCATGGCGCTGATCTGCGGAATTTCCACCCGGCGCATATACACCCGCAGCGGTTCGGTGATGTTGATTCGATCGTCGATGTTCTGATCGAGCAGCAACTGAATGCGCTCGCGGGACAGGGTCATGGTTTGCCCCGGAGCCGGCAGCCAGACAAATTCGGCGCAGGGAATGATGCCGTCATCGGCCACGTCCATGCCAAACGAGTCTTCGCTGAAACGCACGATGTACTGGCCGGTTTTGCGGTTAAGGCCGACGAAACCGTTGAGTTGGTCGGCGGCCTGGCAGATAAGCTCGGAAGTGATGCGCATGCTAAACCTCACTGAAAAGTCCCACAGGGACTGGAAAGATGGTTTACACGCGTGGCAGAAGTTGCTGTCCTCTGACGGGGCAGCTGCGGGCAAGAGTACTGCAATGCAGGGTAAAAATGCGCAGAAAATTGGCGCGAGCGCACGTTAATGTCGGTTTGGTGATAGCGCCGTTCGCAATCAATTGTTAAAAAGGAGCCCTTCTCAAAGCTACCTCCAAGAAAGGACTTCGCCTATGCCTGCCACGTTCACCAAGAGCGCCTTGCTGCTCGCCCTGATGCTCGGCCTGGGCCACGCACAGGCTGCCGAACCGATCAGCCCGGCTGAATTGGCAACCAACGAAGGCATTCCATACCCCGCCGTGATCGCGCACCGTGGCGCGTCCTACGATGCTCCCGAATCCACTGCCGCCGCTTACAAAGTCGCACGCGACCTGGGCGCCGATTACCTGGAACTGGACCTGCAACGCAGCAAGGACGGCGTGCTGTTCGCCCTGCACGACAACAACCTGCAACGCACCACCGATGTGGCCACCAAGTTCCCCGAGCGCAAAGACGCGCCGGCCAATGAATTCACCTGGAAAGAACTGCAAACCCTCGATGCCGGCAGTTGGTTCAACGCTGCCTACCCGGACCGCGCGCGGCCGGGGTTCGTCGGCCTGAAAATCCTCAGCCTGGACGACATCATCAAGATCGCCGAGGGCAACCCGCAGCACAAACCCGGGCTGTACATCGAAACCAAAGAGCCCCAGCAATTCCCTGGCATCGAAGCCGACCTGAAAAACAAGCTGCTGGATAAAGGCTGGTTGAGTTCCGCCGGTTCCAAGCTGGGCAAAAGCAACACCGGCGTGGGTCAGGGCAAGGGCCGCGTAGTGCTGCAAACCTTCGAAACCGCCAGCCTCAAAGAGCTGCAAAAGGAAATGCCGAACACGCCGAAGATCCTGCTGCTGTGGGTAGGCGAAGGCAGCATCGAGCCGAAGTCCAAGCAGACCTTCGCCGAATCCGGCGAGCCAACCAAGGCCGCGTATTACGCCAAGCAAGAACCCAAGGACGCCGCCGAATTTGAAAAATGGGTGGACCAGGCCAAGAGCCTTGGCGCTATCGGCACCGGCCCATCGGCTCAGCTGACCAACCTGGGCGACCAGAGCTATACCGACCTGGTCAAGCCGGAAATGAACAAGCTGACCCACGATAAGGGCCTGCTGGTCCACGTCTACACGGTGGATGAGCCTGTGGACTTCGACAAAGTGATGAAGGCCGGCGTCGACGGTATCTTCACCAACCGCGCCGCCGAACTGCTGAAGTTCTACAAGCGCTGGCCGTCGTCGAGCGTGCAGGATCTGCTCAACGACTATAAGTACTGAGTGCGCCTTTAAGGATGAGTTAAGTTGCGCCGGTTAATCTGGCGCCACTTAAACAGCTCAACCGAGAAGGAAGCCCACCATGAAAACTCTGACTGCCCTGTTCGCTGCCACTGCCCTGACGTTGACCGCCGGCCTGGCCCAGGCGGACGTTCGCCCGGACCAGATTGAAGGCCTGCTCAAGTCCGGCGAAGTGATGCCATTCGAAAAACTCAACGCCGCCGCTGTGGCCAAACATGCCGGCGCCAGCATCACCGATACCGAGCTGGACCACAAAAACGGCGTACTGGTCTACGAGGTCGAAATGACCGACACCGCCGGTAAAAAGTGGGACGTGACCCTCAACGCCAAAACCGGCGCTGTGCTGGAAGACAAGCAAGACACTTGATCTACCCCTTTAAAAACGCGCTACCTTCGGGTGGCGCTTTTTTATGGGCGTCTTCAAACCGTAATGTCCGCGTCATACAGCCTTGCAATGATTCGCCCATGCGAACCTGTGAAACGTCCTACAGGCGCTTTCTCTGCGAGCCTCCATGAACCACAGCATCGACCACAGCCACCAGGATTCCGATCTGTTTGGCTTGCTCTACGGTTTTCGTTTTCGCCCAGGTGAAAAAGGCGAACAGATTGATTCAGCCACGGCCTTGCAAGCGTTGCAGCAACCGGCCGATCCGGATGAGTTCCTATGGCTGCACCTGAACCTGGCGCACGCCGCCTGCGAGCGCTGGATGAAAGCGCATCTGCAATTGCCCGAGGAGTTTTTTGAGGCGCTGCACGAAGGCTCCCGTTCCACACGGATCGAACATGTCGACTCGGCGTTGCTGGCCGTGGTCAACGACGTGGTGTTCAACTTCAGCAGCATGGTGTCGTCGGATATTTCCACGCTGTGGGTATGTGCGCGCAGCCGCCTGTTGATCAGTGCGCGCCTGCAACCGCTGCACTCGGTGGACAAGTTGCGTTCGTCGGTCAAAGGCGGCGAGCGCTTTCGTTCGCCCCTGGAATTGCTGGTGCATCTGCTGCGCGATCAAGGCGAGGTGCTGACGCAGATCGTGCGCAAAACCAGCATCAGCGTCGACCATATCGAAGACCAGTTGCTCTCCTCGCGTCTGTCTACCAACCGCGCCGAACTGGGCGCCATGCGTCGGGTACTGGTGCGCCTGCAACGCCTGCTGGCGCTGGAGCCGGGCTCGCTGCTGCGCTTGCTTAATCGCCCGCCGCAGTGGTTGCAGAAGGAAGACGTGAAAGAGCTGCGTAAATCCACCGAGGAGTTCGCGCTGATCATCAACGACCTGACGGCCCTGGGTGAGCGCATCAAGTTGCTACAGGAAGAAATTGCCGCCAACCTCAACGAGCAGAGCAACCGCACGTTGTTCACCCTCACCGTGGTGACGGTGCTGGCGCTGCCGATCAATATCATCGCCGGCTTCTTCGGCATGAACGTGGGCGGCGTGCCGCTTTCCCAAGACCCGCAGGGCTTCTGGATCCTGGTGGCGCTGGTAGCGACGTTCACTCTGATTGCCGGGCGCTGGGCATTCCGCAAGCGTAAAGACTACTGAGACGAGTAATCCCGCCGTAGGAACAGACCGACGGTGGCCTCAATTGCTTAAACCATGACTTGACGCAGCATCTCTGTAACATTCTGCAATGATCATGGGCGACATCCTCCTTAATCTGGATGCTCCGGCATGGCCACCCCTTCCCTGACTGCCTCGCTGTCCACCGCAACGGCAGACCCCAAACCTCGGCTGGACAAGAAACCCAGCCTGTTGACAGTGATCATCTTTTTCGCCGTGCTCGCCATGGGCTTGCTGTTCACCGCCTATAGCCTGATGCACGACATGCATGAAATGGGCGCACAGCTCACCACCTGGACGCCTTTCCTCCTGTTGGGCGTGGCACTGCTGATTGCCCTGGGTTTCGAATTCGTCAACGGTTTCCACGACACCGCCAACGCCGTGGCCACGGTGATCTACACCAATTCGCTGCCGCCGCATTTCGCGGTGGTGTGGTCAGGCTTTTTCAACTTTCTCGGCGTGTTGCTTTCCAGCGGCGCGGTGGCGTTCGGCATCATCGCCCTGCTGCCGGTGGAGCTGATCCTGCAGGTGGGCTCCAAGGCCGGTTTCGCCATGATCTTCGCCCTGCTGATCGCGGCGATCCTGTGGAACCTGGGCACCTGGTGGCTGGGTTTACCGGCGTCGTCGTCCCATACCCTGATCGGTTCGATCATCGGCGTGGGCGTGGCAAACGCCTTGATGCACGGGCGTGACGGCACCAGCGGGGTGGACTGGAGCCAGGCGATCAAGATCGGTTACGCCTTGCTGCTCTCGCCGCTGATCGGCTTTGTGTTTGCCGCGTTGCTATTGCTGGCCCTGCGCGCCTTCGTGAAGAACCGCGCGCTGTACAAGGCGCCCAAAGGCGACACTCCGCCGCCGTGGTGGATCCGCGGCATGCTGATCGCCACCTGCACCGGGGTGTCGTTCGCCCACGGTTCCAACGATGGCCAGAAAGGTATGGGCCTGATCATGCTGATCCTGGTCGGCACCCTGCCGATGGCCTATGCCCTGAACCGCGCCATGCCCGCCGAGCAATCGTTGCAGTTTGCGGCGGTGGCCGAAGTGACCCAGGCCGCGCTGGTCAAATCCGCCCCACAGCCGCTGACCGGCGACCCGCGTGGAGTGCTCTCGGTATACGTGCGCACCAAGGAAGCCACCCCGGAACTGGTGCCCGCCCTCGCCGCCCTGACCGGTCATATCGGCGATGAAGTCAAAGGCTATGGCTCCCTGGCCAAAGTCCCCGCCGAAGCGGTCGGCAACGTACGCAATGACATGTATTTGGCGAGCGAAACCATCCGCTTGATGGACAAGGGCAAAGTCGGTCATTTCGATGCCGACACCCAAGACAAGCTGCAACTGTTCAAACAGCAGATCGACAACTCCACGCGTTTTATTCCGCTGTGGGTGAAGATCGCCGTGGCCATCGCCCTGGGCCTCGGCACCATGGTCGGCTGGAAGCGCATCGTGGTGACGGTGGGTGAAAAGATCGGCAAGACCCATATGACCTACGCCCAGGGCGCCGCGGCGGAAACCGTGGCAATGCTGACCATCGGCGCGGCAGACATGTATGGCTTGCCGGTGTCGACCACCCATGTGTTGTCCTCCGGCGTGGCGGGCACCATGGTGGCCAATGGCGGCGGCTTGCAGATGAAGACCATCCGCAATTTGCTGATGGCCTGGGTACTGACACTGCCGGCGGCGATTGTGTTGTCCGGCAGCCTGTACTGGCTGTTTACCAACCTGTTCTGACGTACCTTGAGCAAACCTGTGGGTGGTACTGCTGTGGGAAACAGGCTTGTGGTGATGAGCGGGCTTTCTGTGGTGGTGGGCTTGCTGTGGTGAGCGGGCTTGCCCCGCGCTGGGCTGCGAAGCAGCCCCAAATCCAGGCACCTCGGTGTCTCAGCTAAACCATATCGTCTGGAATGGGGCCGCTTCGCAGCCCAGCGCGGGGCAAGCCCGCTCACTACAAAGCCCCCCTCACCCAAACAGGCTTGCTCACTACAGCAAACCCCTTCCCCCCAGGGTGGAGCCGGGATTAAACGTGGGTCTGCACCATGGCGGCCAACCAGTCCATAAACACCCGAACACGCAACGGCAAATGCCGTTGCCCGGCGTACAGCAGGGCCACCTCCAACGGCGGTGGCGAGTAGTCCGGCAAGATCGCTACCAGTTCACCGCGCGCCAATTCGTCGAGCATGCCCAGGGTCGGCACTTGAATAATCCCGAAACCACCCAGGCAGGCCGACTTGTACGCATCGGTGCTGTTGACCGTCACCCGCCCCGCCATGGGAATCCGTTGCACCTTGTTGCCTTGCAGGTACTCGAAACCCGCCGAACGTGACCCCAGCGGGCGTACGTAATGCACCAGGTGATGGTCGGCCAAATCGGCCAAGGTCTGCGGCACGCCGAAGCGTTGCAGGTAGGTGGCGCTGGCGCAGTTGATCATCGGCAGGCTGCACAGCGCGCGGGCCACCACGGTTTGATCCGGCTGCGCGCCGATGCGCAATACGCAATCGAACCCTTCGGCGAGCAGGTCGACCTGACGGTCGGTGGCGCTGATTTCCAGCTCGATCAGCGGGTGGGCGTCCATGAACGAGGGCAGCCGCGGCAGGATCACTTCCCGTGCCAGGGCGTTGGGCATGTCCACGCGGATCCGCCCGGCCAGTTGGGCTTCGTCCTGGCGAAACAAGCCTTCGAGTTCCTCCATATGCGCCAGTAAATCCTTGCTGCGTTCGTACAGCACGCGGCCGTCCTGGGTCGCTTGGACCTTGCGCGTGGTGCGTTGCAACAAGCGCGCGCCGAGCAGCTCCTCCAGCGCCTGCACATGCTCGGACACCGTGGAACGCGGCAGGCCCAGGCTCTCGCTGGCGCCGGTGAAACTCGACAGTTCGGTGACGCGCACAAAGGTGCGCAGCAGCTCAAGTTTGTTCATGGGATTGTTCGCCTTATCCGGCCAGTGTTTCCGATGTAGCGCTGTTTATCACGTTATTACCGGACAAATACACTTCTTCCCTCGATCACATCAGAGGATTGCACCATGACCCGTAAAATCGCATTGATCACCGGCGCCAGCCGAGGCCTGGGTAAAAACGCGGCCTTGCACCTGGCCGCCCAGGGCGTCGACATCATCGGCACTTACCACAGCAAGGCCGACGAAGCCCAGGCACTGGTGGCGCAGATCGAACAATTGGGCGGGCGCGCGGCGATGCTGAGGCTGGATGTGAGCCAGAGTGCCACCTTCGGTGATTTTGTCGGCGATGTGGCTGGCGTGCTGAAAGAGGTTTTCGCACAGGATCGCTTTGATTTTCTGATCAATAACGCCGGCATCGGCATCCACGCCAGCTTCGCCGAAACCACCGAAGCGCAGTTCGACCAACTGCTGGCAATCCAATTCAAGGGCCCGTTTTTCCTGACCCAGAAGCTACTGCCATTGATCCGCGACGGCGGCCGCATCCTCAACGTGTCCAGCGGCCTGGCGCGCTTCAGCCTGCCCGGTTATGCGGCTTACGCGGCCATGAAAGGCGCCATGGAAGTGCTGACCCGTTATCAGGCCAAGGAGTTGGGCAGCCGTGGCATCAGCGTCAACATCCTCGCCCCTGGCGCCATTGAAACCGACTTCGGCGGCGGTGCCGTGCGCGATAACGCTGACCTCAACGCAATGGTCGCCAGCAACACCGCCCTGGGCCGCGCGGGCTTACCGGACGATATCGGCGGGGCCATTGCCAGCCTGCTTGCCGACGGTAGTCATTGGATCACCGGTCAGCGGATCGAGGCGTCGGGCGGCATGTTTCTGTAAGAAACGCTCGCGCAGCACGTCATAGCCCCAGTGATACACATAGGTGTACGGCAAAAAAAACAGCAGTACACCTATGTCCAGCATCAACGCCTGCATCAGGCTGATATTCAGCCACGCCGCAATCAACGGCACCGCGACGACAATCAGCCCGCCTTCGAACAGCAGCGCATGCAGCACCCGCGTCCATGCGCCGCCGGACAGTTGCAGGCGCGCTTTGAGGCGGTCGAACAGGCTGTTGAACACAATGTTCCAGCTCAGAGCCAGCAGGCTGAGGCCCAAGGTCACCGTGCCCATTTCCAAGGCCGGTCGCCCGGTGATCCAGACCAGCAGCGGCGTGCAGATCAACAAGGCCAACCCTTCAAAGCCCAAGGCTTGGCCAACACGTTCAGTCATCGATTTGGTGGGGTGCATAACCCGGCTCCGTGCGTAACGAGAGTTGCCATGGTTACTCGGCGGATCGATACTTCATAACCAATAACCATCGATCAAGGCGATAGTCATGGCTTCACATGAAGTGCTGCAGGCATTTGTCCAGGCGGCGACCCAAGGCTCGTTTTCGGCGGCGGCGCGCAAGCTCGGCAAGAGCCAGTCCACCGTCAGCGCAGCGGTGGCGAGCTTGGAGATCGACCTGGATGTGGAGCTGTTCGACCGCAGCAGTCGCAAACCCACACTGACCCCGGCGGGCCATGTGTTGCTGCAACGCGCCGAGCAGGTGTTGGAAGCTAATAGCCGGCTGGCCCTGACGGCGAGTCAGTTGGCCCAGGGGCTGGAGCCGAAGCTGAGTATCGCCATGTCGGACACCTACCAGTCCGACCGTTTCGAGGCTGCCCTCAGCGCGTTCGAACGACGCTACCCCGACCTTGAGCTGGAATGCCTGATCGCCGAATGCGAAGACCTGATCGCCTTGGTGCAGAGCGGCCGTGCGCAGATCGCATTTATTGAACACCAGGACCTGTACCCGCCGGACCTGACCTGCGCGCCCGTGGAGGAACGCACGGAAATCGCCCTGTTCGTATCCCCCAAGCATCCGTTGGCCAGCCTCGACACCCTCACCGCGCAGGCCCTGCAACAGCATCGCGAACTGCGCCTGGCAAGCATCATCAACCCGAATGAAACCCGCGCCAGCGGACGTGTCTGGTCGGCCCCCAGCTACCTGATGCTGCTGGAAATGGCTCAGTTGGGTTTCGGCTGGGCGCCGATTCCGCGCTGGTTGGTGGAGCGGTTTGGCGGCGGGCAATTGGTGGAACTGAAGGCACGCGGCTGGCCGCGCTCAGTGGCGGTGGATGCGTTGTGGTCACGGCACCATCCGCCAGGGCCGGCGGGGAGTTGGTTGTTGGGCAAGATGCTCGAATGATATTTCTAGGGCATTGAAGCGCTGACAAGTTGAGCCAGGCGTTGTTCGAGGAAGGTCTTTTCGGGGGCCTGTTGGGTCAGTGACAGGGCTTTTTCATACGCAGACCGCGCTTCTTTCAACCTTCCCAGTTGCCGGCAGAACTCGCCCCGGGTCGCGTGCGCCAAGTGATAATCCTGCAACGCCCCGCGCGCCAGGATCCCATCGACCTGCTGCAACCCCGCCAGCGGCCCGTCGCGCATGGCCACCGCCACCGCCCGATTCAGCGCAATCACCGGCGACGGCAGCAGGCCCAGCAACACGTCGTACAGCCCGACGATCTGCGGCCAATCCGTCTGAGCCGCGTGAGGCGCTTCGGCATGTACGGCAGCGATCGCCGCTTGCAGGCAATACGGGCCAAAGCCTCGGGTGCTCAGCGCTCGCTGCACCAGCGCGCAGCCTTCGGTGATTAACGACGCGTCCCAAAGCGTGCGGTCCTGCTCATCCAGCAACACTAGCTCCCCACTCGCCGAGGTGCGCGCCGCACGGCGGGACTCATGCAGCAGCATCAACGCCAGCAGGCCCATTACTTCCGGCTCCGGCAGCAACGCCAGTAACAGCCGCCCGAGGCGAATGGCTTCGCCGCTCAATTCGTCGCGGGTGAGGTTTGCGCCGATGGACGCCGAATAGCCCTCGTTGAACACCAGGTAAACCACGCGCAGCACGCCGTCGAGACGCTCCGGCAGTTCCGCCAGGGATGGCACCTGATAAGGGATCTTCGCCTCGCGGATCTTGGCCTTGGCCCGCACGATGCGCTGAGCGATGGTGGTGGGTGTGCTCAGGAAGGCCCGGGCGATTTCTTCGGTGGTGAGGTCGCAGATCTCGCGCAAGGTCAACGCAGCCTGGGCATCCGGCGCCAGCGCCGGGTGGCAGCAGGTGAAGATCAGGCGCAGGCGGTCGTCTTCGACGTCTTCGACACTCCACTCAGCCGCTTCCAGCGCATCGGCCTGCGCCTGCGATAACGGCGTAAAACGCACCTGGCGGCGCAAGCGGTCGATCGCTTTGAAACGGCCGGTGGAGATCAGCCAGGCCCGTGGGTTGTCGGGCAGACCGTCCTGGGGCCAACGTTCGAGCGCGACGGAAAACGCCTCGTGCAGGGCTTCTTCGGCAAGGTCGAAATCCCCCAGCAGGCGAATCAACGTCGCCAGGACGCGTCGCGATTCGCTGCGATAAAGGGCCTCGATAGAGAGGCTGTTCAGAGCGCCAACTCGCGTACGGGCCGCACCTCGACGCTACCGACCCGTGCCGCCGGAATGCCACCGGCCACCTGCAGCGCTTCGTTCAAATCCCGCGCTTCGATCAGGTAGAAACCGGCGAGCTGCTCCTTGGTTTCGGCGAATGGCCCGTCGGTGATCGATAAGTGGCCATTGCGCTTACGCACGGTGGTGGCGCTGGCTACAGGTTGCAGCGGCTCGGCGGCCAGCATACGACCACTGGCCTGAATGGCCTGGGCGTAGGCAAGGCACTCCGGATCTTTTGGGCTGTCGGGTGAGCTATGCAGCAACGTTTCGTCGCTGTAGATCAGGCAGAGGTATTTCATGGATATCTCCGTTGTCGGAATGCTGACTATAGTTCGCGCAGCTCAAGGTTTCAGGTCGAACAGTGCGGTGCCTTTCTCCATATCGAAGGGGGCTGACCAATGCTCATGCATCACTTTCCACTGGCCCGCGATGCGCTGATAACCGGCGGTGACGCGCATCCAGCAGGCCTTCAACTCACCGTCCGGGCCGGTCCCGCCGCAGTGCGCCAGCCAGTGGGCAAACGCGCTGTCGGCCGCCTCGACGATGCGCAATTGATGAAACTCGAAAATCCCCGGGCCTGGGCAGTGCTTCATGCACTCTTCCCAATGGCTGCGGTAGGCGGCTTTACCCTTGAATTGCAGAGCGTTAACGGCGTCGAATGAGACGATATCGTCGGCGTAATAGCTGACAATTTTGTCGATATCGCGGCTTAGGACGGCATTTTTCCATTCTTCGATCAGGCGGTTGATTGCGGTGCTCATGGCGATAACTCCTTGGGGTGGAAAATCCGAAAGTCACCCTTAGTCGAACGCGTATCAGGCAAATCGACAGCCTGCTGAAAAATAATTTCGCCCCCATCAAACCCGATAGACTGCGCCCTACTTGCAGCCCTTCGGATACCCTCGATGCATACCCGCCTGGTCGCCTATGGGGCACTGACTGACCTGCAACAACAGCAGCTCAATGCCATCGAAGTTCATCCTGAGCAACTGCCGTTTTGCGGCGATATGTATTGCGCACTCAATAGCCTGTTAGCTAAACCCAGCCCTGGCGTGAAAGGCTTTGCACTGTTGGCCGACGACGTCCCGGTGGCCTTCCTGTTGCTTAAACGCTCTCCCTGTCTGCCCCACTGGGCCGACGCACACAGCGCCACCCTGCATGCCTTGCAGGTGGACCGTCGGCAACAGGGCCGTGGGTTCGGCAAGGCGTGCCTGCTGGCACTGCCGGCGGCGGCGCTTGAAGCATGGCCGCAGATCAAGGGGTTGGAGTTGTCGGTGGACACGGACAACGTGGCGGCGATGGGCTTGTATTTGGGGCTCGGCTGGGTAGACAGCGGTGAGGCGTACAAGGGGCGGGTTGGCTATGAGCGCAGATTGAGCCTTGCACTTTAATCCGCAGGGATGGATGTCACGTAAACATGTCGTTCAGACGCTTGTGTCATGTTTACGCGACAGGGGCGCTCAACTCAGCCGCGCTTTTCGACCGGCACCCAGACCTCCACCGTGCCCGTGCCTTTTTTCACATCGAAATCGGCGCTGTAGCGCTCGAAATCCGCGCCGGCCACTTTGAACCCCGACTGTGGCAACCATTCATACATGATGCGTTCGTAGGTTTGCGCCAGCGCCTGAACCGCGCCGTAATGCGGGAACACCGCGTAGCGGCGGGCCGGAATTTCGACGTACTTGAAGTTGCTCGGCACGTCATCCTTGCTCGGCACTTGCACCCCGGCCAGGTAATCGAACTCATCGTGGTGGGGGTTGTGACACACCCCATAGGTCACGCCGCCGGTACGTCGCTTGATCTCTTTGATGCAGCTGTCGAATAACTCCCACAAGCGTGGAATATCGCCCACGGTCGCCTTGGAATACCGCCCTTGCACCCCTGCGATCACCATGGCATTGCCTTCTTCCATGCGCGGTTCCAACGGTTGTTTTGTCTGCTGATCCATACGAACAGTCTCCTTCTTATGAGGGAACAAACCCGCATCGAGTATAGGGGCATACCCGGACTGTACTCCATGCAGAAAATTTTCCTACGTATCTGGACAACTTGCCATCACCGACCGTATTGTCTGCCCCGCAGGCCACCGCAGTGGCCAACGTCGCTCGGACGGTTCCGGGCGCTTACGTACTCTCGAGGCAACAATGGCCGAACAAGGTTCGCCGCGCCGCTTTGCGCGCATCGATCGACTCCCCCCTTACGTGTTCAATATCACTGCCGAGCTGAAGATGGCTGCGCGTCGGCGCGGCGAAGACATCATTGACTTGAGCATGGGTAACCCCGACGGCGCCACGCCGCCGCACATCGTTGAAAAACTCGTGCAAGTGGCCCAGCGTGAAGACACCCACGGTTACTCCACCTCCAAAGGCATTCCGCGCCTGCGCCGAGCGATTTCGCGCTGGTACAAAGACCGTTATGAAGTGGACATCGACCCCGAGTCCGAAGCCATCGTCACTATTGGTTCCAAGGAAGGCCTGGCGCACTTGATGCTGGCCACCCTGGATCAAGGCGACACCGTGCTGGTGCCCAACCCCAGCTACCCGATTCACATCTACGGTGCCGTGATTGCCGGCGCCCAGGTGCGCTCGGTGCCGCTGGTGCCTGGCGTGGATTTCTTCGCCGAGCTGGAACGGGCGATCCGCGGTTCGATCCCCAAGCCGAAAATGATGATCCTCGGTTTCCCGTCCAACCCCACCGCGCAGTGCGTGGAGCTGGATTTCTTCGAACGTGTGATTGCGCTGGCCAAGCAATATGACGTGCTGGTGATCCACGACCTGGCCTACGCCGATATCGTCTATGACGGCTGGAAAGCCCCGTCGATCATGCAGGTGCCGGGCGCCAAGGACATTGCGGTGGAGTTTTTCACCCTGTCCAAGAGCTACAACATGGCCGGCTGGCGCATCGGCTTTATGGTGGGCAACCCGGAACTGGTCAACGCCCTGGCGCGGATCAAGAGTTACCACGACTACGGCACCTTCACCCCGCTGCAAGTGGCGGCGATTGCGGCATTGGAAGGCGACCAACAGTGTGTGAAAGACATCGCCGAGCAATACCGTCAGCGCCGCAACGTACTGGTCAAGGGCCTGCATGAGTTGGGCTGGATGGTAGAGAATCCGAAGGCGTCGATGTACGTGTGGGCCAAGATTCCCGAGCAGTATGCCGCCATGGGCTCGTTGGAATTTGCCAAGAAGCTGCTGCTGGAAGCCAAGGTGTGCGTGTCACCGGGGATCGGCTTTGGCGAGTATGGGGATGATCATGTGCGCTTCGCGCTGATCGAGAACCAGGACCGCATTCGCCAAGCGGTGCGTGGGATTCGCGGGATGTTCCGGGCGGATGGGTTGATCCAGAAAGCCTGAGCCATTTGTGTTGCAGAAATGCAATTAAAAATGTGGAAGGGGGTTTGCTCCCGATAGCTGAGTCTCAGTCACTGCATCAGGTGACTGATCCACCGCTATCGGGGGCAAGCCCCCTCCCACATTTGATTGGGTTTTCACCCTTGCCTTGTGGTGTGCCTGTTAGACCACCAACGACAGCAACATGATGAAGATCAACGCCACTACGGACAGGATGGTTTCCATCGCGGTCCAGGTCTTGAACGTCTCGGCCACGGTCATGTTGAAGTACTGCTTGACCAGCCAGAACCCCGCATCGTTGACGTGAGACAGGATCAACGAACCCGCCCCCGTCGCCAGCACCAGCAACTCGCGGTTAACCCCCGGAATCATGCCCACCACCGGCACCACAATACCGGCGCCGGTAATGGTGGCCACGGTGGCCGAACCGGTTGCCACGCGAATCACCGCCGCCACCAGCCACGCCAGCAGGATCGGGTTGATCTGCGCGGTGACGGCCATATGCCCGATAACATCGCCCACGCCGCTGGTCACCAGCATCTGCTTGAAGCCACCACCGGCACCGATGATCAGGATGATCGCAGCGGTCGGCGCAAGGCTGGCGTCGAGCAGTTTGAGGATCTGCTTGGAGTGGATGCCTTGACGCGCACCGAAGGTATACAACGACAGCAACAGTGCCAGCAGCAACGCGGTAATCGGGTGACCGATCATGTCCATCCAGTTACGCACGACATGGCCTTCGGCGAAGGCGATGTCAGCGAAGGTTTTGAGCAGCATCAGGAACACCGGCAGCAGCACGGTAACCAGCGTGATGCCGAAGCTCGGCAGGTCTTTGCTTTCCGGCTCGCGGGCCAGTTGATCCACCAGTTCCTGGGACGGATTGCCCGGGATGTACTTGGCGATAAACGTACCGAAGATCGGGCCGGCGATGATGGCGGTCGGCAGTGCGACGATCAGGCCGTACAGGATGGTCTTGCCGATGTCCGCGCCAAACACGCCGATGGCCAGCAGCGGGCCCGGGTGCGGCGGCACCAGGCCGTGCACCGCCGACAGGCCGGCGAGCAGCGGGATGCCGATCTTGATCAGCGACACACCGGTGCGGCGCGCGACGATAAACACCAGCGGGATCAGCAGTACAAAGCCGATCTCGAAGAACAACGGAATGCCCACCAGGAACGCGGCGAACATCATGGCCCACTGGACTTTTTCCTTGCCGAAGGCGCGGATCAAGGTCTGGGCGATCTGATCGGCACCGCCGGACTCGGCCATCATTTTGCCGAGCATCGTGCCCAAGGCGAGGATGATGCCGACAAAGCCGAGCACCCCGCCGAAACCGTCCTGGAACGCCTTGATGATCTTGTCCACGGGCATGCCCGAGGTCAGGCCGAGAAAGCCCGCCGCGATGATCAACGCAATAAAGGGGTGAACCTTGAACCGGGTGATCAACACGATCAGCCCGATAATAGTGACTACTGCATCAAGCAGTAGGTAGGACTCGTGGGACATGCCAAACATGGGGGTCTCTCCTGTTTGTTGTTGTTATTAAAGCGGGTGTTGAATTCGCTGCCGGGGATAGCGCTATCTTGTCCGGCAAAAAATTATTTGGATGGTTCAAAACCGTGCTCACGCCACCAGGCATCGGTCTGCTCGGCCAGTTGCTCGACGCTGTCGTCGCTGGCGTTGAGGGCCAGGGTCAGTGGCTCGCCTATGGGCGATTCGAGGGTGGCGAACTGGCTGTCGATCAGGCTGGCGGGCATGAAATGGCCGGGGCGGTGGGACACGCGGTCGGCGGCCACTTCACGGGTCAGCTCCAGAAACACGAAACCCAGGCCCGGCGCGGCTTCGCGCAGATGGTCGCGGTATTTTTTCTTAAGGGCCGAGCACGTCAGTACCGGGTGTTGACCGGCCTTGAGCGAGCGGCGCAGCTCATCGCAGAGGATATCGAGCCAGCCGGCGCGGTCGTCGTCGTTGAGGGGGTGGCCGGCACTCATCTTTTCGATGTTCGCGGCAGGGTGAAAGCTGTCGCCTTCAATGGCGGTGGCGCCGTTGAGGCGGCACACGGCCTCGCTGACACTGGTCTTGCCGCAGCCGGCAACACCCATGATGACCAGGGCGGTAACAGGTTGACTCATGAAACACCTCAGGACGCAGATAGCGCTACCTTTGCACGCTGTAAGGCTAGTGCAAAAACAGGCTTTTCCCGCGCCGTCTTGTCTTTTTTTATGGAGTGACGCGTGCATCCGCTCCAACGGTTTGAACAGGATCAGGCAACCCAACGTTCAAGTATTTGCAGCCTTTTGGAGACAGCGCTACCTTAGTGCCTCGATTTTTGTTTGGCAAGCCGCCTGATGACCTCTAAGAACGATAAAAAACTACGCACCACAGGGCGCCCCACCCTCAACGAAGTCGCCCGCCTGGCCGGCGTCAGCCCCATTACCGCCTCACGCGCCTTGCGCGGCATCAGCACCGTAGCGACGGAGTTGGTGGAGAAAGTCCAACAGGCCGCTGCTGAATTGAACTACGTGGTCAACCCTGCCGCCCGCGCCTTGGCCTCGGCCCAGAGCCATTCGGTGGTGGTGCTGGTGCCCTCGCTGTCCAACCTGCTGTTTATCGAAACCCTCGAAGCCATCCACCAGGTGCTGCGGCCCAAAGGCTTCGAAGTGTTGATCGGCAACTCCCACTACTCGCGCGACGAAGAAGAAAACCTGCTGCGCAATTACATGGCTTACCAGCCCCGTGGCTTGCTGCTGACCGGCTTCGACCGCACCGAAAGCGCCCGACGGATGGTCGAGACCAGCAACGTGCCCTGCGTCTACATGATGGACCTGGACCCGAATGCTGGCGTGAACTGCGTGGGTTTCTCGCAACTGGCCGCCGGCGAAACGGCGGCGGCGCACTTGATCGCCCGTGGGCGCAAACGCCTGGCCTACATCGGCGCGCAACTGGACCAACGCACCCTGCTGCGCGGCGAAGGCTTTCGCCGTGCGCTGCAACAGGCCGGCCTGTACGACCCCGCCTTGGAACTGCTGACTCCGCGCCCCTCCTCTGTGGGCCTGGGCGGCGAATTGTTCCTGCAGTTGCTGGCCAGCCATCCGGAGGTGGACGCGATTTTCTTCGGCAACGACGACCTGGCCCAGGGCGCCTTGCTCGAAGCCCTGCGCCATAACATCAAAGTGCCGGAACGCGTGGCAGTGCTGGGCTTCAACGACTTGCCCTCCTCGTCCTTCATGGTGCCGCGCCTGAGCAGCATCAGCACCCCGCGCGAAGCGATTGGCCGGCGTGCGGCGGAGCATTTATTGACGATCATGGCGGGCAACAAGATCGCCAAGCCGGTGGTGGATATGGGGTTTGAGTTGCGGGTGCGGGAGAGTACGTAGGACGGGTGTAGGAAGCGGCTGACATTGCGTTAAGCGTCTTGCCCGGTTGCCTACGCTTACGCCAGAATCCGCCGGCTTGTGCGCCTGGAGGGCGGTCTTTAAGGTTTGCCGGTCGCTGAATTTCTCGGTGATCGGGTTTAGTAGCCCGGATTCGGATCTCCTTAGTGCACAAACCTCGTCCCATGCTTGATGGCGGCTGTGCGTAGGGCACCTTCGGGTGCGCCGGCTTTGGAGTCCACCGGTCTACTAACCTGCGTACAGCTGCCACCCTCGTTTAGTAGCGAAGAGACGGCCGCTCATTCCAGGACTATCCAATGATCAAAGAAATCGATACGCCCCCAACCACCCTCTTCACCGTCATCCCCGATGCCCCCACCGAAACCCTGCTGATCAACAGTTACGAAACCGTCTGTTCCGTCAGCACCTTGCTGCTCAACCTGTCCGATGACCTCACCGGCAAACACCGCGATATCGCCTTGGCCATTTATCAATTGAGTGAGCTGAGCGTATTGCTGGTCGGCAAAGCCATGGATCAACATACCCCGCGCTGTTGAGCGCTTAACCGTTCAGCCGGTGGGAAGGGGCTCGCTCCTCTCACCTTTTCAACCGTGCCGCGTGGAAATATCGCCGTAACCTGCCGCCCCTGCTAGATTGTCCTTCTCTCCATCGCCAGGAAAGCACCATGGGACACTCACTGAAAATCTTGGGCCGCACGTCCTCCATCAACGTGCGAAAAGTGCTCTGGACCTGCCAGGAACTGGGCATCGACTACGTGCGTGAAGACTGGGGCATCGGCTACACACCCACCCAATCCGCTGAGTTCATGGCCCTGAACCCCAACGCCCAGGTGCCGGTGCTGATCGATGACCACGGCGTGTTGTGGGAATCCAACACCATTTGCCGTTACCTGGTCGGCCTTTACCAACGGCATGATCTGCTGCCCGCCGAGCCCGCGCCCAGGGCCCGAGTGGAGCAGTGGATGGACTGGCAGGCCACCGAGCTGAACCCGTCATGGGGCTACGCGTTCCACGCCTTGGTGCGCAAAAACCCGGACTATCAGGACCCGCAACGTATCCAGGCCGGCGTGCAGGGCTGGAACGACAAGATGGCCATCCTCGAACAGCAACTGGCCAAGACGCAGGCCTACGTCGCTGGCGATGAGTTCACCCTGGCCGACATCCTTATCGGCCTGTCGGTGCACCGCTGGCGCATGACGCCGATGGAGCATCCGCCTTTTCCGGCGGTGGCGACCTATTACGAAAGGCTCAGCCAGCATGCGGGCTTCAAGGCGTTTGCCCTGGATGGGCATAATTGATTGTTGCGCCATAAAATCTTGAGCCATAAGCGGTAAACGCAATAAATCGCCAAATATGCCCGGCGTGCCCTGCCATTTAACAAGCAGCGATTTCCGTTAGCCAGCTAAGATTCCAGGTCCTGCACCTGGAATCGCTCACCATGTCCACACTCGCCGCTTCAACCACAGACGGCATCGACCCGCTGCGCGCTGCCCACATCAGCGCACGCATCGACCGCCTGCCCGCCGTCGCTACCGTCTGGCGCTTGGTGGCGCTGCTGTCCATCGGTGGTTTTTTTGAGCTGTATGACCTGTTCCAGACCGCCTATATCAGCCCCGGCCTGATCAGCGATGGGATTTTTCACACCGGCAGCGAAGGCGTGTTCGGTTTCTCCGACCAGGCCGCATTCGCCTCCGCGACCTTTCTGGGCCTGTTCCTCGGCGCCAGCCTGCTCAGCCCGATTGCCGACCGCTTCGGGCGTCGTGCGATCTTCACCTTTGCGCTGATCTGGTACACGGTGGCCACGGTGTTGATGGGCATCCAGACCTCCGCCCTGGGCATTATCGGCATGCGTTTTCTGGTGGGGATCGGCCTGGGCATCGAACTGGTGACCATCGACGCCTATCTCTCGGAACTGGTGCCCAAGCGCATGCGCAGTTCGGCGTTTGCCTTCGCGTTTTTTATCCAGTTTCTGTCGGTCCCGGCGGTGGCGTTGATGTCGTGGTGGCTGGTGCCCCAGGCGCCGTTCGGGATCGCCGGTTGGCGCTGGGTGGTGCTGAGCAGCGCGGTGTTTGCGTTATTTATCTGGCAACTGCGCAAGCGCTTGCCGGAGTCACCGCGCTGGCTCGCGCAACAAGGCCGCTTCGATGAGGCCGGACAGATCATGGACAGCCTGGAGGCGCGCTGCCGCAAGGATCACGGTAAACCGCTGGACGAGCCCGAGCCACAGGCCGTCAGCGTGCAGGGCAGCGGGCGCTTTGCCGATATCTGGCAACCGCCGTATCGGCGCCGGGCGTTGATGCTGATCGTGTTCCATGTGTTCCAGGCCATCGGCTTTTTCGGCTTTGGCAATTGGTTGCCGGCGCTCTTGTCGGGTCAGGGCGTGAGTGTGACCCACAGCCTGCTGTACGCCTTTATCATCACCCTCGCCTACCCGCTGGGGCCATTGCTGTTCGTGAAGGTGGCCAACCGCTTTGAAAACAAGTGGCAGATCGTCGGCTCGGCCATGGGCGCCGTGATCTTCGGCAGCCTGTTCGCACTACAGACCACGGCGGTAGGGCTGGTGTTCTGCGGCGTGATGATTACCTTCTGCAATGCCTGGCTGAGCTTCAGTTATCACTCGTACCAGAGCGAACTGTTCCCCACCAATATTCGTGCGCGGGCGGTGGGGTTCTGTTACTCGTTCAGCCGCTTGTCGACGGTGTTCAGCAGCCTGCTGATCGGGTTCATCCTCGAACACCTGGGCACACCGGGGGTGCTGGCATTTATCGCCAGCAGCATGCTGATTGTGATGATCACCATCAGTTGGTTCGGGCCACGCACGCGCAACTTGGCCCTGGAACATATCGCCCATTGACGGCAACGATTGGCCGTTGGCGGGATAAGTGTTGCCGCCGACGGCGCGCCGCCCCCAGCAAAACCGGGGGTCTGGCACTCGGCATGTTATTTGCTCAAGCTGTGGCACCGAACATTACACAGGTGACCGATCATGCTGGTAAACAACAACACCCAAGCCGTGTCGACCGTTCAACAGATCAAGCGACCCGACATGGACCCCGCCAACGCCGCCGCCAGCGCGCTGTACAGCGGCGCCCTGCAAGCGGCGCAGCAAAGCGTGACCGTACCGGCCGCGCAGAAGGAATTGAACAAGGCCGCCGACCGTATCGACGAAGCCTTCGCCAAGACCCGCGTGCAATTGCAGACAGCCAGTACCGCCAGTGAAGTACCGGCAACCAGCTCGACCTCCGGGGCTCGCGCGGAATTCACTGACTATATGAGCAAATCCCCTGCCGAACGCATCCGCGAGCAATTGCTCAAGGAACAAGGGCTGACCGAGGCGGATGTGCAGAATATGTCCCAGGAAAAGCAGGACGCGATTTCCAAGCAAGTGGCTGAACGCTTGAAGCAACAGCAGGAACAGCAAGTAGCGGCGAAGACAGCTGAGCCTCAGGCGCGAACGTTGAAAGAAACCCTGGCGGCTATCTGACGTCACTGGCCGCGAGTTTTTTGCTCGCAAAGCCTCCAAGAACGCTGCGTTCATCCAGCATGATCGTGTCGTCGTCGAACGGCTTCGCAAGCCTGCTCGCACCTGAGCGAGCAGGCGTTTGCGGATCAGTGCCCGAACAGACCTGTTTCGGATTTCTTGGCTTTCTTGTCTGCGCGTTTTTCATCGGCGGTCTTTGCCGGTTTTTTCTTCGCGGCTTTCTTTGAATCCATGCCTTTAGCCATGCTGCGTACTCCACTGTGAAGGGATGCAGCATTGGGTATACCACCTATTGCCCGGCAGAAGGCGCTTATAATCCTGGCCCCATCACGACGCCTGCTTGAATACCATGCCCGAGTTGCCCATTGATCCACTGCCAGAGCCCCTATGGCCGCTGCTGAACAAGTTTTACCGCCGCCACGATTCATCGATGAAGGCGCTCAAGGGCGGGCGTTTATGGGTGGCGCGCGATGGCGACATTGTCGCCGGGTTGTGCCTGACACCCGTGGTGGGCGGGCAGTGGCTGACGGGCGTGTTTGTGGCGCCGGATTATCGCGGCCAGGGTTTGGCGGCGCGGTTGATCCTTGAGGCAGTGGCGTCAGCCGAGGGCACGGTATGGTTGTTGTGCCATCCTGACTTGGAGCGGTTGTATCAGCGGATAGGCTTTACCCAGGACACGCGATTGCCGCAGTCCCTCAGCGAGCGGCTGGTGCGTTACAAGCGCAACAAACCGATGATCGCGATGGGCTTGGAATCGAGAGTGAGGCCGCCCTCGGATAGCAGGTGACCGAGAGGGAATGGGCCCATGCTTTTTGTCTGGCACACCGCGGTGTCTGAAGAGAGGGCCGCTTCGCGGCCCGGCGCGGGGCAAGCCCGCTCACCACAACCACGTTGTGGGCCGATCCCCTGTGGTGAGCACGCTTGGATTTTGTGTAGCTAACCAAGGCTTGGGCAAGCCCCTTTTTCCACATGCTGATCGGCATTCCTTCGATTAATCCGCCGTGGCGGGATCCAACTCCGGGAACATCACGTCGATGAAGCCGAACTTGCTGAAGTCGGTGATGCGCGATGGGTATAACCGGCCGATCAGATGGTCGCATTCGTGTTGCACCACCCGCGCATGGAAGCCATCGGCAAAGCGCACGATCGGCTCGCCCTTGGGATCGAAACCTTCATAACGGATCTGCTGGTAGCGGTTCACCGCACCGCGCAGGCCAGGCACCGACAGGCAACCTTCGAAGCCTTCTTCCAGCACCGGGCTGAGTGGCGTGATCAGTGGGTTGATCAGGATGGTTTGGGGCACGGCCGGCGCGTCCGGGTAGCGCTCGCTGCTCTCAAAACCGAAGATCACCAATTGCAGATCCACGCCGATCTGCGGCGCGGCAAGGCCTACCCCCCCCACATGCTCCATGGTCTGGAACATGTCATCGATCAGTTGCCACAGTTCGGGGCTGTCGAACATTTCCGGCGGAACCGGAGGGGCGATGCGTAGTAAGCGTTCATCGCCCATTTTCAGGATTTCACGGATCATTGATCAGGCTTCGTCAGTAGTGGGCTTAATGGAATGGTCACGGCCAAGGCCGGAAACATGTTGTTTCTCATGGACCGGCGGCTCATCGAAATCCTTGGCCCCCGGTTCCTTGCCTTCGGCTGACATGTGTTCAATCACCGCATTCATCTCCGCACCCAGCAACAGCACGGCGGATGATATGTAAAAGTATAGGAGCAGCACGATGATCGCACCGATGCTGCCGTACATGGCGTTGTAATCGGCGAAGGTCTTGACGTAGTAGCCAAACCCCAGCGAGGCAATGATCCACACCACCACCGCCAGTACGGAACCGGGGGTGATAAAGCGAAATTTCTGTTCGACATCGGGCATCACGTAGTACATCAGCGCCACGGCGAACATCAGCAGAATTACGATCAGCGGCCAACGCACGATGGTCCACAGGGTGACCACGAATTCCTGCATGCCGATCTGCCCGGCCAGCCACTCCATCACCTGTGGACCGAGCACCATCAGCGCGGCGGCGGCGAGCAACATCCCGGCGATGCCTACGGTGTAGAAGATCGACAGCGGAAAACGCTTCCAGATCGGCCGACCTTCGACCACATCGTAGGCGGCGTTCATGGCGCTCATCATCAGGCGCACGCCGGCCGAGGCCGTCCACAGCGCGATCACGATACCCACCGACAGCAGGCCACCCTTGGATTGCTGCAACTGGTCGATCACCGGATTGACCTGCTCCAGCGCCTGGGGCGGCAGCACCAGTTCCGACTGCAGGCGCAGCCAGCTGAAGAAGTCCGGCAGGTGCAGGAAACCAATCAGCGCAATCAAAAACAGTAGAAACGGAAACAGCGAGAACAGCATCTGGTAAGCCAGCGCCGAGGCATAGGTGGGCATTTCGTCGTCGACGAATTCCTTGACGGTGCGCAACAGCACTTTGTGCAGCTTGAGACCATCAAGTACTGGAAAAATCATAGCGTCTCCTTTCGCCGCAAAGAGGATAAGGTCATGGGCGACTCAAGGGCCGTTTTCTACATCAAAGTAGCCCATCTGGCGACTTTGAAACAATTTCCAAACTTTAGTTGCAGCAGGCGACACAAAAACGGCCATCCGTGGATGGCCGCAGGACAGCGGGTTAACACCCGCCAAAGCCAGCGTTACTTGGTGGCTTTTTTAACGGCATCTTTGGTTTTGCCGACCGCCTGCTGAGCTTCGCCCTTCTTCTCTTGGACGACGCCTTCGGCGCGCATTTTGTCGTTATCGGTGGCTTTGCCGACACCTTGCTTAATATTGCCGACCGCTTCGTTGGCCAAGCCTTTTGCCTTATCCGCTGTGCTGCCCATGGTATTTCTCCGAAAGAACAATCAAGGGTTATTGGTCGTTACATGAAGATTGACCGGAGCGGATTCGGCAGAGTTTCAATTATTTTCAGGGTGCATTTGATCGGTGCGCACAGGTTGGGCTTTATGTTTTGCGGCCAACCCATGAGAATGCGCGGCACATTCAGGCTATAAGGCTGAATAACAGATCCCGTAGGAAGGTTATGAAACTCAATAAAGCACAGGCCATTGCCCGCAGAAACCAGGAACTGGGCGGTGCCGTACTCGGCGTCAACAACTGCCATTTCACCGACCTGGACCGCAAACGCAACATTTGGTGGTTTGATCTGCCGGTGGCACGGATTGCGGTGGGCCAGTACGAGTGGATTCACCTGCTGATGCACAACGCCGAGACCGACCAGTTGTTGCACCTGAAGGTGCCGACGGTGTTTCTGCGCGAGAAACTCGAAGGGCTGGTGGTGCGTAATGCGGGCAAGCGCAAGCCGGAAATCACTCTGGAGCTGAGCGCGGATAAGGACTCGTTCTTGAAAGATGTGCGTCCGGCGGGTGCGGGTGTGAACTTCGCCCAGTTTGCCCTGTAAGAGCCGCGGTCAGAAAAAATGTGGGAGGTGGCTTTGCCCCCTCCCACATTTGAATTGCGTTACTTTTTAAGACCGAGTTTCTTCAGCTCTTCATCGCGCAACTCGCGACGCAGGATCTTGCCGACGTTGGTCGTCGGCAAGGCATCGCGGAATTCCACCGCCTTGGGCACCTTGTAGCCAGTGACGTTGGCGCGCATGTGCTCCATCACCTGCTCCTTGGTCAGGGTCGCACCCGGCTTGACCACAATAAACAGCTTGATGTGTTCCCCGGACTTCTCGTCCGGCACGCCGATGGCTGCACACTGCAACACGCCCGGCAGGCCCGCCAATACGTCTTCCAGCTCGTTGGGGTACACGTTGAAGCCGGAGACCAGGATCATGTCTTTCTTGCGATCAACGATGCGCATATAGCCATCGGGCTGGATGATCGCGATGTCGCCGGTCTTGAGCCAACCGTCGCTGTCGAGCATCTCGTCGGTGGCATCCTGGCGCTGCCAGTAGCCCTTCATCACTTGCGGGCCCTTGACGCACAGCTCGCCGGTTTCACCCAACGGCAGCTCGGTGCCATCGTCGGCGATGACCTTGCACACCGTCGAAGGCACCGGAATGCCGATGGTGCCGATCTGGATATGCTGGATCGGGTTCACAGTGGCCACCGGGCTGGTCTCGGTCATGCCGTAACCTTCGCAGATACCGCAACCGGTCACGGCTTTCCAACGCTCGGCCGCTGCCAGTTGCAGGGCCATACCGCCGGAGAGGGTGACTTTCAGCGCGGAGAAGTCCAGCTTGCGGAAGGCTTCGTTGTTGCACAACGCCACGAACAGCGTGTTCAGGCCGACAAAGCCGCTGAACTTCCACTTCGACAGCTCCTTGACCATCGCCGGCAGGTCGCGCGGGTTGCTGATCAGGATGTTGTGGTTGCCGATCAGCATCATCGCCATGCAATGAAAGGTGAATGCATAGATGTGGTACAGCGGCAGCGGTGTGATCAGGATCTCGCAACCTTCATTGAGGTTGGAGCCCATCAGCGCCTTGCACTGCAGCATGTTGGCCACCAGGTTGCGGTGGGTCAGCATTGCGCCCTTGGCGACGCCGGTGGTGCCACCGGTGTATTGCAGCACGGCCACGTCGCTGCTGACCGGGTTAGCGTCGCTGACCGGTTGACCGCGTCCCTTGGCGAGCACGTCGTTGAATTTGATCGCCTGGGGCAAGTGATACGCCGGGACCATTTTCTTCACGTACTTGATGACGCTGTTGATCAGCAGGCGCTTGAGCGGCGGCAGCAGGTCCGCGACTTCGGTGACGATCACATGCTTGACGGCGGTCTTGGGCACGACCTTTTCCGCCAGGTGGGCCATGTTGGCCAGGCAGACCAGCGCCTTGGCGCCGGAATCGTTGAACTGGTGTTCCATTTCCCGCGCGGTGTACAGCGGGTTGGTGTTGACCACAATCAGGCCGGCGCGGATGGCACCGAACACAGCGACTGGGTATTGCAGAACGTTGGGTAGTTGCACGGCGATTCGATCGCCAGGCTTCAAGTCGGTATGCTGTTGCAGGTAGGCGGCGAAGGCGCCGGACAATTCGTACAACTCACCGTAGGTGATTGTCTTGCCCAGGTTGCTGAACGCCGGTTTGTTAGCGAAGCGCTGGCAGGACTGTTTAAGTACCGCCTGAATATTTGGATACTCGTCTGGATTGATTTCTGCAGCAATCCCGGCGGGGTACTTATCCTTCCAAAAGTCTTCGTTCATGGAAGCCCACTCCTCAGCGACGCGAATTCATCATCGCATTTGATGCGATTATTATTGGTGTATGTTTTTTACGTTTTAAGGTGAGTCTGGCGCGTTCAAGCAGGCCGAGAGGTCACAAAGCGCGCCGAGAGTAGCAGCTTTGCCGAGGGCCGACTAGAGCCAAAAGAGGGCCCTACAGTCATAAACATGACTCATGAATATCTAATGGTCATTTTTAGAGCAAAGATTCTATATCCGCAAAAAAGGCTCTAGAACAAGCCTTAGCAGATTAAACACAGACAAATATGGGAGGGGGCTTGCCCCCGATGGCATTAAACAGTCGATACAAATGGTGACTGTTGCGCTGCCATCGGGGGGCAAGCCCCCTCCCATATTTTATTGCACTTCACTTCAGGGTCAGGCGATGTCGCGTAGCTCCCTGCGCAGGATCTTGCCCACGGGCGTCATCGGCAACGACTCACGCAAAACGATGTGCTTGGGCACCTTGTAGCCGGTGAAGTTGCTTTTGCAGTACGCCTTCAGCTCTTCAAGGCTGACCCCCTGAGCCCGCGCCACCACGAACAGCTTCACCGCCTCCCCGGTGCGCTCGTCCGGCACGCCGATCACCGCGCAACTGGCCACTGCCGGGTGGGCCATGACCACGTCTTCGATTTCGTTGGGGTACACGTTGAAGCCGGAGACGATGATCAGGTCTTTCTTGCGGTCCACAATGCTCACAAAGCCATCGGTGTCGATCACCGCAATATCACCGGTTTTCAACCACCCTTCGGCATCCAGGGTATCGGCGGTTGCCGCCGGTTGCTGCCAGTAGCCCTTCATCACCTGTGGGCCCTTGATGCACAGTTCGCCACGCTCCCCCAGGGGCAATTCGCGGCCTTCGTCATCGATCACCTTCATGGCCGTACCCGGCACTGGAATACCCACGGTGCCCAGCCGCGATTGGCTACCGTAGGGGTTGGTGCTGGCCACCGGCGAGGTTTCGGTCAGGCCGTAGCCTTCGCCGATGGTGCAACCGGTCAGGGCCTTCCAGCGCTCGGCGGTGGCCTTGACCAGCGCGGTACCGCCGGAATTGGTGATCTTGAGGTGCGAGAAATCCAGGGTCTTGAAATCCGGATGGTCCATCAGCGCGACAAACAGCGTGTTCAACCCCAGCAGGCAGGAAAACCGCCACTTTTTCAACTCTTTGATAAACCCGCCGATGTCGCGCGGGTTGGTGATCAGCACGTTGTGGTTGCCGGTCACCATCATGCACATGCAGTTCGCCGTAAAGGCATAGATGTGGTAGAGCGGCAGCGGCGCGATCATCACCTCCTGCCCTTCCCGTACCAGCGGCTGGCCGTTATCGCTGACCTGGGACATGCACGCCCGCGCCTGCTGCATATTGGCCACCAGATTGCCGTGGGTCAGCATCGCGCCTTTGGCCAGGCCAGTGGTGCCGCCGGTGTATTGCAGCACGGCGATGTCATCCAGGGTCACCGGGTGGCGGGTCACGCTCAGGCCCGCGCCCATGCGCAGGGCACGCTTGAACGATACTGCGCGTGGCAAGTGATAGGCCGGGACCATCTTCTTGACCTTGTCGACCACGGTGTTGACCAGCCAGCCTTTGGCGGCGGGCAGGAAGTCGCCCATTTTGGCTTCGATCAGGTAGTCGATCTCGGTGTCGGCACACACTTCCTGCACCCGCGAACCGAACAGGTTGAGGTAGACCAGCGCCCGCACGCCGGCATCCTTGAATTGGTGGCGCATTTCCCGCGGGGTGTACAAGGGGTTGGTGTTGACCACGATCAACCCGGCGCGCAGCGCCCCGAACACCGCGATGGGGTAATGCAATACGTTGGGCATCTGCACGGCGATGCGCTCGCCGGGCTTGAGGTCGGTGTGATGCTGCAGGTAACCGGCGAACGCCGCGCTCTGGCGCTCAAGCTCGGCGTAGGTCAGGGTCACCCCCATATTGCTGAATGCCGGACGGTCGGCAAAGGCTTTGCAGGAACGCTCGAAGACTTCGATCACCGACTTGTAGGTGGTGAGGTCGATGTCATTGGGAACGCCCGCCGCGCGTTTGTCATTCCAGAAATCAGGTTGCATTATTCTTGTCCTCTGTACCTGAGTGTGTCCGGCCGCTTTTATGCTGCGATGGAAAGCGGAGCTTTGGGGACGTTAGCAGCTATGGCCAATCAGGCAAATACAGGAAAGAGTGTCATCAACTGCGTGAATCTTCCTACAAGGGCCTGTACTGATCAGCC
Source organism: Pseudomonas rhodesiae (assembly GCF_013285305.1). Lineage (NCBI taxonomy): Bacteria > Pseudomonadati > Pseudomonadota > Gammaproteobacteria > Pseudomonadales > Pseudomonadaceae > Pseudomonas > Pseudomonas rhodesiae. The sequence continues at coordinate 4,668,259 of NZ_CP054205.1, forward strand.
GCTTGCCAGAAGATCAGCGATACACTGAAACGACACCGAGCAAAGGAACCGCCATGAACCACAGCACCTTCTGGCTGACTGCGAACGACCATACCCGCCTATACGTCAACCAATGGCTGCCACAGGGGCCGCTCCAGGCTGTGGTGATGGTGTCCCACGGCATGGCCGAGCACAGTGGGCGCTACGCCCGCCTGGCCGAGGCCCTGGGCGATGCGGGCTACGGTGTGTACGCGCTGGACCAGCGAGGCCATGGACGGACCGCCGATGAAGGCACTCTGGGGTTGTTCGCCGAGCACGATGGCTGGAACAAAGTGGTAGGCGACCTGGCCAGCCTCAACCAACACATCGGCCAACAGCATCCGGGGCTGCCGATCGTACTGTTGGGGCACAGCATGGGCAGTTATATCGCCCAGGCTTATCTGCTGCACCACAGTGGCAGCCTGCATGGGGCGATTCTCAGTGGGTCGAATTTCCAGCCGGTGGCGCTATACCGCGCCGCGCGCCTGATCGCTCGCGCCGAACGCCTGCGCCAGGGCCTGCGGGGTCGCAGCGCCGTGATCGACTTCCTGTCGTTTGGCTCTTTCAACAAAGCGTTCAAACCCAACCGCACGGCCTTCGACTGGCTTAGTCGCGACCCGGATGAGGTGGATAAGTACGTCAACGATCCCCTCTGCGGTTTCCGTTGCACCAACCAACTGTGGGTGGATTTGCTTGGCGGCTTGCAGCAGATCAGCAAAGCGTCCAACCTCGCGCAGATCGATCCGGGCCTGCCGATTCTGGTGATGGGCGGCGAATGTGATCCGGTGAGCGAGGGCAAGCGTCTCACCCACCTGGCTCAAGCCCTGCAAGCGGCCGGCTGCCAGCACCTGCAACTGACTATTTACCCCCAGGCGCGTCATGAAGTGTTCAATGAGACCAATCGTGCGCAAGTCACGGCGGATGTGGTGACATGGCTGGATCACGCCCTGAGTTTGCAACGGCCTGCCCGCTGCGAATAAATTTTCCTTTAAAATCAGCAAATTAAATTACCGATTAGCCACAGGATGCGCTCTTAGATGACCCAGGTAACCAACACCCCGTATGAAGCCCTTGAAGTCGGCCAGACCGCCAGTTACAGCAAGACTGTCGAAGAGCGCGATATCCAGCTGTTCGCGGCGATGTCTGGCGATCACAACCCGGTGCATCTGGACGCCGAATACGCCAAGGCCACGATGTTCAAGGAGCGTATCGCCCACGGCATGTTCAGCGGCGCTTTGATCAGCGCAGCCGTAGCCTGCGAACTGCCTGGGCCGGGCACGATTTATATCGGTCAGCAGATGAGCTTTCAGAAGCCGGTGAAGATCGGCGACACCCTAACGGTGCGCCTGGAAATCCTGGAGAAACTGCCCAAGTTCCGCGTGCGGATTGCCACCCGCGTGTTCAACCAGCGCGACGAGTTGGTAGTGGATGGCGAAGCAGAGATTCTTGCGCCGCGTAAACAGCAGGTGGTGACCTTGACCGAGCTGCCGCCGATCAGCATCGGCTGAATACAAATGTGGGAGAGGGCTTGCCCCGATTGCGGTGAGTCAGTCATTGAAACATCGACTGATTCACTGCTATCGGGGGCAAGCCCCCTCCCACATCGACTAGGCGGTAAGCTTACGACTGAGCGCGAGCCTGGTTACGCAGGGCTTTAACCTGGTCGTGATTGCGTTGCACGCCGTGGTACTGACGCTCAACCAGGTCACGAATGCCCAGCAGGTTGTGCTTGTTGATCTTCTCGATCGCTTCACGGTAAGCCTTCAGTGCGTGGTCTTCACCGCGCTCGGCTTCGTTCAGCACAGCCTCTTCATCTTTACCGGTAACCATCGACTTCACGTCGACCCAGCCACGGTGCAGTGCGCCTGCCATGCTGCCGGAATCTTCCGGATCGCCACCCAAGGCACGCACGGCGGTTTTCAGCTCGGCGGCAGCGGTGGCGCAATCGGCGGAACGCTTGGCAAACAGCGCCTTGAGTTCTGGGTGCTTGATGTCTTCAGCGCACTCTTTAAAGCCTTTTTGGCCGTCGATGCTGGTTTCGATCAGGTCGTTCAGTACGGAGATCGATTCTTTGTTGATGTCAGTCATTTTCCAATTCCTTATGTGGGTTGAGAAAGGTTGTCTTAATGATTGCAGCGCCCGTGCCAGGTTTTGAAAAATAAATTTATTGTTTAAATTCAATTACTTACGAAATATTGAACCATCTGTATGTACGTTATTTGCATGATCTGTCATTTGGCCTTCATGCAGAATGCCTGTATTTTCCAAGACCCTCTCGTAACCATCTGACGTTCATGAACCCGGAAAAGCTCGAACTGCTGATCACCCGCGAAATGCCTTTCGGCAAATACAAAGGGCGGATTATTGCCGACTTGCCAGGCCCCTACCTGAACTGGTTCGCTCGCGAAGGTTTCCCCCACGGCGAACTGGGTGGTCTGCTGGCGCTGATGCAGGAAATTGACCACAACGGTCTGTCAGAACTGCTCGAACCGCTGCGCGCCAAACACGGCAAGCCTGCCCCACGCCATTAAGAGCCCACCCATGCCCCGCAACGCCCAAAACGAAGCGCATTGGCAAGCCATCGCTCAACGCTATGACTGCGAGCCAGGCCCCATCAATCTTGAGAGCGGTTACTTCGGCCGCATGAGTCGCGCGGTGCAGGCCCAGTACCTGGAGCATGTGGCGTTTATCAACCGCAGCAATGCGGTGTATGTGCGCCAGCGTTTCGAACAGGGCGAAAACATCGAGATCCGGCGCCAGCTCGCCGCCTTGATAGAGGTGGAACCCGAGTCGGTGGCATTCACCCGCAACGCCACCGAAGCCTTGCAGTCGCTGATCCGCAACTACAACCGCCTGCAACCGGGTGACCAAGTGCTGATCAGCGATCTGGAGTACGACACGGTAAAGGGCGCGATGCGCTGGCTGGCGGCGCATCGCGGTGTGGAGGTTATCGAACTGTCCCACACCCATCCGGCCAGTTTCGACAGCCTGCTACAGACCTATCGCGATGCCTTCGCCCAATACCCGCGTCTCAAGCTGATGGCCCTGACCCACGTTACCCATCGCACCGGGCTGGTAATGCCAGTGGCCGCCATTGCTCAGGCAGCACGGACGCACGGTGTTGACGTGATCCTCGACGGTGCCCACGCCCTTGGCCAGATCGACTTCAACTTGACCGAGCTGGGCATCCAGTTCGCCGGGTTCAACCTGCACAAATGGATCGGCGCACCGTTGACCCTGGGCTTCCTGTACATCGCCCCCGAGCGCCTGGCCGATATCGACCCGGACATGGGCGAGTTCCACTACCCCATCACCGATGTACGCGCGCGGACGTCCTACAGCACGCCGAATTTTCCGGCGCTGATGACCTTGCCACTGGTATTGGATGAGCATCGGGCACTGGGTGGCGCGGCTGCCAAAGGTGCGCGGGTCAATTACCTGCGGGATACATGGGTGAGCCAGGTAAGGTCATTGCCGGGGATCGAGGTGCTGACGCCGGATGACCCGAGGCTGTATTGCGGGATTAGTGCTTTCAAATTCAGCGGTCGGGACCAGCAGGCGATGGCGGACCGTTTGCTCAAGGACTACAACCTCTTCACCACGACCCGTGTTGGGGCCTCGTTCGGGACGTGTATCCGGATCACCCCCGGGTTGGTCACCTCGGTGGCGGACATCCATCATCTGGTCACTGCCATCGGCGAACTGCACCGCAGCCCTCTATAAAAGCAGGCGCAGGTTTATTGCAGGCAAAAAAAAGCGGTACACCGACCAAGTGCACCGCAAAAATGCCGTTAAGCACAGCAACAACGATTCGGTAAATCAGATCAATCCAACAGCGCCAGGGCCTGGGCGGTAACTTCCTGGATGCGTGCCCAGTCGCCGTTCTTGACCCACTCTGGGTCGAGCATCCAGCTGCCGCCCACGCACATCACGTTTTTCAACGCCATGTAGCTTTTGATATTGGCCGGGCCGACGCCGCCGGTCGGGCAGAATTTCACTTCGCCGAACGGGCCGCCCAGGGCCTTGATTGCCGCTACGCCACCGCTGACTTCAGCGGGGAACAATTTGAAACGACGGTAGCCCAGGCCATAGCCTTCCATGATGCCGGACGCATTGCTGATACCCGGCAACAGCGGGATCGGGCTGTGCACCGAGGCTTCGAGCAAGTCGCGGGTAATCCCGGGGGTGACGATAAACTGCGAGCCGGCCACTTCCGCGGCCTCCAGCATGTGCCGATCCAACACGGTGCCGGCGCCGGTGCACAGTTCAGGACGCTGCTCGCGCAGCACCTGAATAGCCTTGAGGCCGAACTCCGAACGCAGGGTTACTTCCAGCGCCGTCAGGCCGCCGGCCGCCAGGGCATCGGCCAGGGGCAGAATGTCCTGTTCGCGGGCGATGGTGATCACCGGCAGGATCCGCGCCTTGGCGCAGAGGCTGTCGATCAAGGCAACTTTATCCGCCATGGACACGGTCGGTTGAGGGCTTTTCATAGCGGCTGATCCTTGGCTCATGGGCACCAGTAAATCTCTAAAGTAGGTTGCAGAAACGCGCGAATCGGCATGGCGGCGACGTCGTCACTGGCCAGCGCGGCGCTCAAAGTGGTCAATTTCGAACTGCCGGAGATCGACAGCACGGTGTAGCGGGCCGTGGCCAGCAACGCGCGACTCATGGTCAGGCGCTGGTGCGGCACGGTCGGCGCCAGCATGGGCCAGCAACGGCGGGTACCGTCGGGCTGCAGGGCTTCGTTCAGGTTCGGGCTGTTGGGAAACAGCGACGCGGTGTGGCCGTCATCGCCCATGCCCAGCACCAGCACATCGATGGCGGGCAGTTCGGCCAGCAGGCGATCGGCCTGCTCGGCAGCCTCTTCCAGGTTCGCGGTGGCGCTGTACAAACTGAGGAACCGCGCCTTGGCGGCCGGGCCCTGCAGCAGATATTTCTTCAATAGGCCGGCATTGCTGTCGGCATGCTCTACCGGCACCCAGCGCTCATCGGCGAGGGTGATGGTGACCTTGGACCAGTCCAGGCCCTGCTTGGCCAGGTTCTGGAAAAACGCCACCGGGCTGCGCCCACCGGACACCACCAGCGTCGCTTCGCCACGGGCGCTGATGGCCGTGCGCAATTGTTCGGCCACATCGTTGGCCAAACCGTCCGCCAGCAACGCAGGCGTACGGTACTCATGGGCGCTGACGCCCTGCGGCAGTTTCAATTCAGATATCGCCATACCATGACCTCCCATCCCGCGTGATCAGTGCAATGGAGCTCATCGGCCCCCAGGAGCCCGCCGCATACGGCTTGGGCGCATCACCGGATTTTTTCCAACCGGCGATCAACTGGTCACACCACTTCCACGCGGCTTCGATTTCATCTTTGCGAACAAACAGGTTCTGATTGCCGCGCATCACTTCCAACAGCAAACGCTCGTAGGCATCCGGAATGCGCGTACTGCGGTAGGTGTCGGAAAAATTCAGTTGCAGCGGGCCGCTGCGCAGTTGCATGCCTTTATCCAGGCCCTGCTCCTTGGTCATTACCCGCAAGGAAATCCCTTCGTCCGGTTGCAGGCGGATGATCAGTTTGTTGCTGATCTGCAGGCGCTGCTCGGGGGCGAAGATATAGTGGGACGGTTCCTTGAAGTGGATAACGATCTGCGACAGTTTTTGCGGCATGCGCTTGCCGGTGCGCAGGTAGAAAGGCACACCGGCCCAACGCCAGTTGCGGATATCGGCGCGCAGGGCGACGAAGGTTTCGGTGTCGCTCTGGGTGTTGGAGTTTTCTTCTTCCAGGTATCCCGGCACCGGCTTGCCGGCGCTGTAACCGGCGATGTACTGGCCACGCACCACTTGGGTGGTAAGGCCGTCCGGGCTGATCGGCGCCAAGGCCTTGAGCACCTTGACCTTCTCGTCACGGATGCTGTCGGCGGACAGGTCGGCCGGTGGGTCCATGGCGATCAGGCAAAGCAGCTGCAACAGGTGATTCTGGATCATGTCCCGCAGCTGGCCGGCTTTGTCGAAATAACCCCAACGACCTTCGATGCCCACTTGCTCCGCCACGGTAATTTCTACGTGGGAAATGTAGTGCTGGTTCCACTGGGTCTCGAACAGGCTGTTGGCAAAACGCAGCGCAATCAGGTTTTGAACGGTCTCTTTGCCCAGGTAATGGTCGATGCGGTAGGTGCGGTTTTCCGGGAAAAACTGCGCCACGGCGTCGTTGACCTTGCGCGAGGACTCCAGGTCCGAACCGATGGGCTTTTCCAGCACCACGCGGGTGTTTTCCGCCAGGCCGACCTTGGACAAATTCTCGCAGATCGCGCCATACACCGCCGCCGGAGTGGCGAAGTAGGCAATCAGGCGTTGTTCGGTGCCGGCTTTTTCAGCCAGGGCCACGTAGTCGTCGGCTTTCATAAAGTCGACATGGACGTAGGTCAGACGCGCCAGGAAACGCTGGGCGATGCTGTCGTCCAGTTCCTTGCCGACGTATTTACGCAGTTCTTTTTCGATATGGGCCAGGTGCTGCTGCTCGGAGCCGGCTTCACGGGCCAGGGCCAGGATGCGCGTGTCTTCGTGCAACAGACCTGCACCATCCAGCTGATAGAGGGCAGGAAATAACTTGCGCAGCGCCAGATCACCCAAGGCGCCAAACAGGGCAAAGGTGCAGGGTTCCACGGTTATCGAAGGCATGATGTTTGTTCTTTTATCAAGTTAAGCTACAAATACCTTTTTTCAAGGTATCACTCAAGGAAAAATGTAGTAATAACCACAACATTTTCCCGAAATACGCATTGCGAGTGGTGGTGTTCAGCTACCCTCAGTAGGATAGGCCACCGCAAAAGGCCGCTCGTCGATTGCTTGCCGCCCTTAAATTTGCATCGTCGCCCGAAGGAAAGACTGAATGGACCGCGTGCGAAATCTTCTGGAGCAGATCCAGAGCCGCCTCGAAGACTTGAACAAGGCAGAGCGCAAAGTCGCTGAAGTCATCCTGCTCAACCCGCAGCAGGCCACACGCTTCTCGATCGCCGCCCTCGCCCAGGCCGCCTCGGTCAGTGAACCGACGGTCAACCGTTTTTGCCGTTCATTCGGCGTGAGCGGTTACCCTGAACTCAAATTGCAGTTGGCGCAAAGCCTGGCCAGTGGCGCAGCTTATGTCAGCCGCGCCGTGGAGGCCGATGATAACCCGGAGGCCTACACGCAGAAGATCTTTGGCAGTGCCATCGCCTCCTTGGACAGCGCCTGCCAGGCCCTGGACCCGAACCTGATCAGCAAGGCCGTGGACCTGCTGATCCAGGCCCGGCAGATCCACTTCTTCGGCCTCGGTGCTTCGGCCCCAGTAGCCATGGACGCCCTGCATAAGTTCTTCCGTTTCAACCTGGCGGTCACCGCCCACGCCGACGTGCTGATGCAGCGCATGATCGCCTCGGTGGCCCATACCGGTGAGCTGTTCGTGATCATTTCCTACACCGGGCGTACCCGCGAGCTGGTGGAAGTGGCGCGTATCGCACGCAGTAACGGCGCCTCGGTGCTGGGCGTGACCGCCGAGAACTCACCGTTGGCCAAGGCCAGTACGGTGAGCCTGAATATTCCACTCCCGGAAGATACGGATATCTACATGCCGATGACGTCGCGGATCATCCAACTGACCGTGCTGGATGTGCTGGCCACCGGCATGACATTGCGTCGCGGGGTGGATTTCCAGCCGCATTTGCGCAAGATCAAAGAGAGTTTGAATGACAGCCGGTATCCGGTGGGGGATGAGTTTAACTAAGCTCGAATCTCTACCAGCAGTACCGCCGCCATCGCGGGCAAGCCCGCTCCCACAGGGGAATGCGCTCCAAATGTAGGAGCGGGCTTGCCCGCGATGAGGCCATCAGCAACAACGCTAAACTCCAGCCCTAGCCTGCAAACTCAGGTGCGCCCGCTCCCACAGGGCAATGCGTTGCAAATGTGGGAGCGGGCTTGCCCGCGATGAGGCCATAAGCAACAACGCTAAACTTCAGCCCGGGCCTGCACACTCAGGTGCGCCCGCTCCCACAGGGCAATGCGCTCCAAATGTAGGAGCGGGCTTGCCCGCGATGAGGCCATCAGCAACAACGCTAAACTCCAGCCCGGGCCTGCACACTCAGGTGCGCCCGCTCCCACAGGGCAATGCGTTCCAAATGTGGGAGCGGGCTTGCCCGCGATGAGGCCATAAGCAACAACGCTAGACTCCAGCCCTAGCCTGCAAATTCAGGTGCGCCCGCTCCCACAGGGGAATGCGTTGCAAATGTGGGAGCGGGCTTGCCCGCGATGAGGCCATCAGCAACAACGCTAGACTCCAGCCCGGGCCTGCAAACTCAGGTGCGCCCGCTCCCACAGGGCAATGCGTTGCAAATGTGGGAGCGGGCTTGCCCGCGATGAGGCCATCAGCAACAACGCTAGACTCCAGCCCGAGCCTGCAAACTCAGGTGCGCCCGCTCCCCCGGCGCCAAACTGGCCCCGGCCATCGCCGACTCCACACACACAAACCCCGACGCCTCGTTAAAACTCACGCCCAATAGCGGTCGGCTGCCCGGATGCCACACCACAGTGTCGGCACTCTCGCCCGTGTCGATGCACAGTTCGCGCTGCCAGGCATGGTCCTTGAGGTGCAGTTCGCCTTCGTGCTGGAACACCCGCTGGCATCCGCCCTCTACGCGCAACTCGCCCTCCTGCTGGCACATCTGGCGGTTGAGCTGATCGTAACCTTGCGCGCCTTCGAGCCCAGACAGCGCTACCTCATCAACGTGACCAATACGCCAGTAAGCGTGCAACGCATGGCTCAACTGGCACGGCAGTTCGTCCTGATGCTCGGTGCTCAGGCGCAATTCCAAGGTAGCCCCCAGGTGCGCGTGCAGGTCCACCTGCCAGTCGCACAGTTGCAATTGCCAGTGCAGGTTCACGCCTTCGTCATCGCTGGAGCTATCGAGCAGTTTCCAGTCGATCAGGCGCGCCCAGCCATGGGACGGCCAGGCGTTTTCGCTTGGGTGACGGCCATACCATGGCCAGCACACCGGCACGCCACCACGAATGGCACCGACCTGCGGCCACTTGGCCGCGCACCACAGCCAGGGCTTCTGACCACGCGGCTGAAAATGCAACAGTTGCGCGCCCTGGCGACTGAATACCGCCTGGCACAGCGGATGATCGATCACCAACACGTCGCGCATCTGAAAGCGTTCCCAGGCGAACACTGGACGTTCGCGCAGGGATTTGAAAAAGCGTTGCAGCGGATGCTCATGCATGTGCCACGGTCCTGTATCACAGTGCTGCGCAAAAAAAAGCGGATAGCCATGGCTATCCGCAAATGCGCACAGAGAGAAGGAGCTTATCGCAACAGCGTTAGAACGTAGACTGAATTTTCAGACCCGCTACCAGCGCGTTGTCGACTTTGTCCACGCCGCCAGGCTGCACGACGTATTGCAGGTTGGGACGTACGGTCAGCCAGTTGGTAACGTGGAAGCCGTAGTTGAGTTCGAAGTTGTATTCGGTTTCACGAATCGGCGTGTACAGCGGGTTGTCATAGTCGCTGACGCCGTTAGCGGCATTGAGCAGTTCCGAGTTGCGCTTGACGTCATTGTTGACATGCAGGCGCGCGGCGCCAATACCGACGTCGTCTTTTGGACGCGCATCGAATGGGCCTTTGTACACCAGCATGAGCGACTGATAGTTGTCGACCAGGTTGGTTTCCTTGTCGTGGAACGTGGCGTTGGCTGCGATGTTCAGGCCGCGCGACGCGTCGCCGTTATGGGTAGTGAGTTGCTGCTGCGCAACGAACCAGTAGCCTTTTTTGCTGCTGCGGGTACGGAAGTCAGCGCCACTGAGGACCGCATCGCCACCGTTGACGTCTTCGCGAACATCCGGAGCATCGGCGGCGCTCTTGTAGTAACCCACGCGGTATTCGCCCGGCAGGTTATTCACTTTCGGCGACCAGACCAATTCCACCGGGATCACAGTACCTTTGGTACCACTGCCGCTGAGTTTGAAGCCATTGCCGTGTTCAAGCTGCGACGGGTTCTGGTTGTAGGCACCGATCTGGGCATACAGCTCAGGGGTGATGTTGTACTTGACGCGGATAGCCGCCTGGCTGACTGGCCAGTTGTACCAGGTGTTGACGTAGTTACCGACCTGGGAGCCGCAGAACGACAGGTTCTGGAAGTCGCATGGGAAGGTGTTGAAGTCTTCGCCTTCACCGAAGTAGCCCAGTTTCACGTCCAACTTGTTGTCGAACATCTGGTGCTGGATCCAGAACTGGGTCAGACGCACCATGTGGCCACGGCCATACACTTCTTGGGACGAACTCAGCGTGCCGGCACGCGGGTCGCCGATACGGTCGTTGGAGATGTTCTGGCCGTTACGATTGGTCAACTGGATCTTGGCCTGGGTGTTATCCCAGCCCCACAGTTTTTGCAGGTCCAGCGCCACACCCAGACCGAACTGGTCGGAGTAGCGACCGGTCTTGTCGTCGTTGTAACCACCGTGGGCGTTGTAGCCCATTTCCCCGACGTAGTCGGCCTTGATGTCGATACCTTGCTCGATCAGCTTGGTACGCTCGCCACCCCAGTCGCCGGTCATCCACTTGGAATCGGCGCTGAATGCATCGGCCGCCATCGCATTGGCGGACAATACCAGGGCTGCTGCTGCTGACAGTTGGCAGATCAGCCGAGTGTTGTTGTGTTGCTTTTTCATCCCTACATCCTCGTCTTTATTGTTATTAAACTGTTTTTATCTAACGCGGGTTACATTTTTTAACCAAAACAACAACTTATCTCAATCAACGGCCCTTGAACTGGGTCACGTTGTCGGCAGGCACCTGAGCAGGCAACGCGGCGACAGTGCCCAAACGCTCGCCGGTGTTGGCGTCAAACAGCAGCACCTTGGCCGGGTCGAACTGCAGGGTCAGGGTCTCCCCCACTTGCGGTGCCACATCCGGTGCCAGGCGGCAGCAGACTTTGGTGTCATTGAGCTGCACGAACACCAGGGTGTCCGGGCCGGTAGGCTCGGTAACCTGGACTTCGGCGCGAATACTCGACGAGCCATTGCCCTCCCCCGCCGCCAGCACGATTTGCTCCGGGCGCAGGCCCAGGATCACATCGCGGTCTTCCAGACCGGCGTCGTTCATCCCCAGCGGCAATTCGCAACGGGCCTGGCCGCTGTCGAGCAGCGCTACCAACTTCCCGTCTTTGCGTTTTAGACGCATAGGAACGAAGTTCATCGGTGGTGAACCGATAAAGCTTGCCACAAACAGGTTAGCCGGGTCGTTGTAAATTTCCTTCGGCGTGCCGAATTGCTGGATGATGCCGTCCTTCATCACCGCCACTTTGTCGCCCAGGGTCATCGCTTCGATCTGGTCGTGGGTCACGTAGACCGTGGTGGTCTTGAGGCGCTGGTGCATCAGTTTCATTTCGGTGCGCATCTCGACCCGCAGCTTGGCGTCGAGGTTGGACAGCGGTTCGTCGAACAGGTAGATCTTCGGCCGACGCGCCAGGGCACGGCCCATGGCCACGCGCTGTTGCTGGCCGCCGGAAAGCTGGCCCGGCTTGCGGTTGAGCAAATGTTCGATCTGCAGCAGCTTGGCCACGCGCGCCACTTCGGCGTCGATATCGGCCTGGGGCATCTTGCGGATTTTCAGGCCGAACTCGATGTTCTCGCGCACGCTCATGGTTGGGTACAGGGCGTAGGACTGGAACACCATGGCGATGTCGCGATCCTTGGGGCTCATGCCGCTGACGTCCTGATCACCGATCATGATCGCGCCACCGGTGATGGTCTCCAGGCCCGCGATGCAGTTCATCAGTGTGGATTTACCGCAGCCCGATGGGCCGACCAGGATCAGAAACTCGCCTTCCTTGATCGACAGTTCGATGTTCTTCAAGGTGTCGGGCAGGCCGGGGCCATAGGTCTTGTTTACATTGCGAAGTTCGAGCGTAGCCATGATTACCCCTTGACCGCGCCAGCCGTGAGGCCGCGCACGAAATACTTGCCTGCGATCACATAGACCAGCAGGGTCGGCAGCCCGGCGATCATCGCCGCCGCCATATCCACGTTATATTTCTTGGCCCCGGTGCTGGTGTTGACCAGGTTGTTCAGCGCCACGGTAATGGGCTGGGAGTCGCCGCTGGAGAACACCACACCGAACAGGAAGTCGTTCCAGATCTGAGTGAACTGCCAGATCAGGCAGACCATGATGATCGGCGTCGACATCGGCAGAATGATCCTACGGAAAATAGTGAAGAACCCCGCACCGTCTAGGCGTGCGGCCTTCACCAGTGCATCCGGAATGCTGACGTAGTAGTTACGGAAGAACAGTGTGGTGAACGCCAGGCCATAGACCACATGCACGAACACCAAACCGGTAGTGGTGCTGGCCAGGCCCATCTTGCCCAGGGTGAACGACGCCGGCAGCAGCACGGTCTGGAACGGCAGGAAGCAGCCGAACAGCAACAGGCCGAAGAACAACTGCGAACCACGGAAGCGCCACATCGACAGCACGTAGCCGTTCAACGCGCCGATGGCGGTGGAAATCAGCACCGCAGGCACGGTGATCTTGATCGAGTTCCAGAAGTAACCATCCACGGTGGCCCAGGCCTTGACCCAGCCGATACCGCTGACCACGGTGGGCCAGCTCAGCAGGTTGCCGGTGCTGATGTCTTCGGGGGTTTTGAAACTGGTCAGCAACATCACCACCAGCGGTACCAGGTACAGCAACACCGCCAGGATCAGCACCGCATAGATCGCGATGCGACTCAGGCTGATGGAAGGTTTGGCAGCGAGACTAGTCATGACGCTTGGTCCTCAGCTCGGAGTACAGGTACGGCACGATGATCGCCAGGATCGCACCGAGCATCAGGATGGCACTGGCCGAGCCCATGCCCATCTGGCCACGGCTGAACGTGAACGAGTACATGAACATCGCGGGCAGATCGGACGAGTAGCCCGGGCCGCCGGCGGTCATGGCCGCCACCAGGTCGAAGCTCTTGATCGCAATGTGCGCCAGGATCATCACCGCACTGAAGAACACTGGGCGCAGGCTCGGCAGCACCACGCTCCAATAAATACGCGGCATGCTCGCACCGTCGATCTGGGCGGCACGGATGATCGACTGATCAACGCCGCGCAGGCCGGCGAGGAACATCGCCATGATGAAACCGGAGGCTTGCCACACGGCGGCGATGACCAGGCAGTAGACCACGCGGTCCGGGTCGATCAGCCAATCCAGACGGAAGCCTTCCCAGCCCCAGTCACGCAGGAGTTTGTCCAGGCCCATGCCCGGGTTGAGCAGCCATTTCCAGGCCGTACCGGTAACGATCATCGAGAGCGCCATCGGGTACAGGTAAATGGTGCGGATAAAGCCTTCACGACGGATACGCTGGTCGAGGAATACAGCCAGCAGCACGCCGATCACCAGGGTAATACCGATGAACATCCCACCGAACACGGCCAGGTTCTTGCTCGCCACCCACCAGCGGTCGTTGTCGAACAGACGCTGGTATTGGGCAAGACCGGCCCACTTGTAGTTGGGCAGGAACGTGGACGTGGTGAACGACAGCACAAACGTCCAAAGGATGTAGCCATAGAAGCCGACCAACACGATGAACATGCTGGGCGCCAGCACCAGTTTAGGTAGCCAGCGCTGCAATGCATCGAACGGCGAGGCCTTGCTGAACACAGCAACAGAACTCATGGGGAAATCCAATAATAAGACTGAAGGCAGCTACAAGCGGCAAGCGTCAAGACATACCGCCCCGCTTGCAGCTTGCAGCTTGTAGCTTGTAGCTTGTAGCTAGTTCCTACTTGGCAGACTTGATCGCAGCGCCGAGTTTCTTGGCGGTGTCGGCCGGGTCGGCTTTCGGGTCGTTGATGTAGTTGGTCACGACATCGAAGAACGCGCCTTGCACAGCCAGGGTGGTGGCCATGTTGTGCGCCATGCTTGGTTGCAGGCCGCCGGTCTTGGCATCAGCCAGGAAGTCCTTGGCTGCAGTTTGGGCGCAGGAGTCGAAGCCGAGCTTGTCCATTTCATTGAGCATGTCGGTTCGAACAGGGATCGAACCCTTGTTGATGCTGAAGACTTTCTGGAAGTTTTCACCCAGCACGACTTTGGCAATGTCCTGCTGACCGGCCGCAGTGCCTTTGTCTTTCTGCTTGAACACCGCCAGGGAGTCGATGTTGTAGGTGAAGGCTTTGTCGGTACCTGGGAAGGCTACGCACTCATAATCCTTGCCGGCGACTTTCTTGGCGGCAGTCCACTCGGACTTGGCCCAGTCACCCATGATCTGCATACCGGCCTTGCCGTTGATGACTTTGCCGGCTTCCAGGTTCCAGTCCTGGCCTTTGCCGTCGACATCCATGTAGGTCGCGACTTTCTTCAGCTCAGTCAGGGCCTTGACCATTTCCGGGCCGGTCAGCGCGGCGTTATCCAGGTCGACCAGGGCTTTCTTGTAGCCATCGGCGCCCATCACCGACAGGACTACGGCTTCGAACACGGTGCTGTCCTGCCAAGGCTGGCCACCGTGGGCGAGCGGAATGAAACCCGCGGCCTTGAGCTTGTCGCCCGCTGCGTAGAATTCTTCGAGGGTGGTCGGGTTCTTGGTGATGCCGGCTTTCTTGAAGACTTGCGGGTTGATCCACAGCCAGTTCACACGGTGGATATTGACCGGTACGGCGACATAGTCACCTTCGTACTTCACGGTATCGGAGACTTTTTTGTCGAGCAGCGAATCCCACTTTTCTTCTTTGGCGACGTCTTTGAGCACATCGGTGTCGAGCAGGCCGGTGGACGCCCATTCCTGGATGTCAGGGCCTTTGATCTGGGCTACGCCCGGTGGGTTGCCAGCGACGGCGCGGCTTTTGAGCACGGTCATGGCAGTCGCGCCACCACCGCCGGCGACGGCACCGTCTTTCCAGGTGAAACCGTCTTTCTCAACTTGGGCCTTCAGGACATCCACAGCCGCTTTTTCGCCACCCGAGGTCCACCAATGCACCACTTCAACCGTACCTTTGGAGTCGGCGGCAAATGCACTGAGGGGGAACAACGAGGCAACGGAAATAGCAACGGCGAGGCGATTAATCGCGTTCATCTGAGTACCTTTTTTTGTTGTTATGCATGCAAGTCTTAGGCTTGCGCTGCACGGAGTTTAAACATGGATTTTTGGGGCGCAGGTAACAAAGGGATGCACAAACGTCACCACTTGGTGACATAGCTTCCGGCGTTCAAGGCGCTGGTCATGCTGGGCGCCAGCGGCAGCGCAGGCAGCACCAGCGCTTGCCAGGCATGGTACAGGTCTGGCTTGCCGCCCCAAATCTTGCTGCTGGGTTGGTTATGTGGGCTGAGCTCGTGGTGCCAACTGCCCTGAACGCGGTCGATAAAGTGGCTGTCGCAGAATTCCCAGATTCGCCGATACCAGGTTTCGTAGTGCAACTCGCCGGTGCGCTTGAGCAGGGCCTGGGCGGCGGCGCTGGCTTCGGCGTGGGTCCAGTGCAGGCGCTCGCGCACCACCGGGCGATGGTTCCAGTCCAGGGTGTAGACAATTCCCGGCGCACCGTCCACAGACCAGGCGTATTCGCTGGCACTGGCGAACAGGCCCTTGGCGTCACTCAGCAGCCACGCGGGGGTGGGCAACCCGGCATGCAGGCGCGCGGCCTCAAGGTGCAGCATCAGCCGCGCCCATTCGAAACCATGGCCGGGGGTGATCCCATAGGGGCGGAAACCATCGGCGGGGTTGTCTTCGTTGTAGGCCAGCAGGGGTTGCCAATGGGCATCGAAGTGTTCGATCACCATGAATTGGCTGCCGGCGGCATGCTGGTGAATCAATCGCTCGACGATCCGCAGCGCGCGGTCCAGCCAGCGCGTATCGCCGGTGACATCGGCCAGGGCGAGGAAGGCTTCGGTAGCGTGCATATTGCTGTTGGCGCCGCGATAGGCCTCCAGCCCGCTCCAGTCCTGGGCAAAGGATTCGAGCATCACGCCCTCCTCTTCGCTCCAGAAAAACTGGTCGATGATATGGATAGCATCGGTGAGCAACTGCTGCGCGCCGGGCGCACCTGCCACCACCGCAGAACTGGCGGCCAGCGCCACGAATGCGTGCAGGTAGGCGGCTTTACCTCGGTTGCCATCCAATGCACGAGGCGTGGCGAACCAGCCGCCGTGTTCAGGATCCCGCAACGGGCCGCTGAGGGCCGCAACGCCATGAGCCACCAGCTCGGCGTAACCGGGCAAGCCCATGGCATGGGCCATGGCGAAGCTGTGGGTCATGCGGGCGGTGTTCATGGTTTCGGCGTAAGCGTCGGCGGGCAACTGGCCGGTGGCGTCCAGGTTGCCGAAGCCGTCGGGCAGCCGCGAGGCTTTGGCGAATGTCAGCAGGCGCTGGCCTTCGGCGGCGAGCCAAGCGTGATGGGCAGGTGCATTCAGCCAACTGCTGGCGGGCAGTGGTTGGGTGGTCATGGGGGCGGCCCTTATTGTTTTTTGTGGGATGACCGGAGTCTAAACAAGGGCCTTGCGGGGGCATGTAACGAAGGGGATAGGAAATGTCACCGGACGGTGACATTTCCTCAAGCGATTATTGCATCGGCGTGGCGATCTGGCGCTGCAGGTTCTGCACCTGGCTTTGCAGGGTGGTGATATTGCGCGTGGTCTGGATGCGGAACACATCGAATTCCTTGTTGGTGGGCGCATCACTGTTGAGTGGCTGAGTCTCCTGCGCACTCTTGAGCACCACCAGGTCCTGCTCAAGGCGGGCAATGGCGGCGCTTGGGTTACCCTGCTTTTTCAGCGCGGCAACGTCGGCGACCAGGTCCTTGATCTCGGCGTCGCGCTTGGCGGTATCGCCCTGGGCGGCCTTGAGCGTCGCCACGGCGTCGGTGAGGGCTTGCACCTGGCCTTGCAACTTGGCATTGGCGTTGGACAAGTCGGTGGTGCTGGCCGTCATCTGTGCCAGGCGCTTGTCCAGCTCGGTGGCCTGGCCGGCCACGCCGAGTTGCTGCTTGCCCTGCTCCAGCAATTGCTTTTCCAACTGCTGGATCTGCAATTTCAACGCTTCGCTGCCGTTGTTCACATTGGCTTCACTGGCCACAACCTTGCCGGAAATGTCCTGCAAGCGCCCGGCCGCTTCTTCGCTGATGCGGGCAAAGCTCTCCTGGGTGGCAACCAATTGCTGGCCCATCAGGGAAATCTGCTGGAAGCTCCACCAGGCCAGGCCGGCGAAGGCGATCAGCAGCGCGCCGATCAAGGCCCACAACGGCCCGGTATTGGCGCTCTTGACCTTGACCACCGGGGTCGTGCGCGAACGCACCGAGGTGGCCGGGGTGGGTTCGAAATCATCGTCGTCCCCAAGGTCGGCCCGCAGGCTGGGGACGTTGTCGAAATCGTCGTTGGCATCGTTACGCATGGATCAACCCTGAATCATTGAAATGGCTGGCTGGAACGCCGAGCGGCGGCAGTATAAACCGCCACCCCGCCGCACTGATCGACCGGGAACCCCACATTCGGTTCCCGGTGTGTTGCCGCTTGTGACCTTACCGGGTGCCCGGATCCTGAGCCTTCCACCAGCCGCAGAACTCGTCGAGGGCGGTCCACAGGCTGACCTTGGGCTCATAGTCCAGATAATGCCTTGCCCGACTGATGTCGAGGGTGAAATCTTTGTTCATGACCTGCATCCCCAGGCGCGACAAGGCAGGCTCCGGTCGACCGGGCCAGATCGCGCAGAATGCCTCGTTCAACGCTGCCACGCTGTAGGACAAACCGTAGGAACGATACCGTGTGACCTGGGGCAACTGCATTTGGCGCATCACATAGTTCACCACATCCCACACCGGCACCGGCGCGCCATTACTGATGTTGTAGGCCTTGCCCAGTGCCGAGCCGGTGGCGAGCAGACTGCTGAGCAGCGCTTCATTGAGGTTGTGCACGCTGGTGAAGTCGACCTTGTTCAGGCCGTCGCCGACGATCGCCAGGCGGTTCTTGCGCTGCATTTTCAGCAAGCGCGGGAAGATGCTCATATCGCCAGCCCCCGTCACGAAGCGCGGGCGCAGCGCCAGCACCTCAAGACCGAACTCCTGGGCGCCGAACACTTTTTGTTCCGCCAGGTATTTGGTAGCGGCATAGGGATGCTTGAAGCGCTTGGGCACTTGCTCTTCAGTCAGGCCCAAGTGGTCGCGGCCGTCAAAGTAGATCGACGGCGAGGACAAATGCACCAGACGCCGGACCCGCTCCTTGAGGCAGGCTTCGACCACGTTTTCGGTGACCAGCACATTGCCTTGATGGAAGTCCTGATACTTGCCCCACAGCCCCACGGCGCCGGCGCAGTGCACCACGGCCTCCACGTCTCGGCACAGGTCGCGCACCAGGTCGGCGTCATTCAGATCACCTTGGATAAACTCGGCGCCACGCCGCACCAGGTGCTCTACACCTTCGGCGCGTCGCCCGTTGACCCGCACGTCCAGGCCCTGCTCCAGGGCAAAACGCGCAAAGCGTCCGCCGATGAAGCCGCTTGCGCCGGTGACCAGAATCTTCATGTATTACCCCGTGTTCTTTCATTTTTCATCGCGGTTGCCTTGACGCACGCCGTCAGTCCAACGGCACCAACCATTGGCCGCACGCGTGGGCCAGATGGTCGGTCAACAAGTTCAGCAATTGCCCGCCACTGCGCCAATGATGCCAGTACAACGGCACATCGATCGGCTTATCTGGCAATAACTCCACCAACACGCCTTTTTGCAACTGGTCGCGCACCTGTAATTCGGGGACGAGGCCCCAGCCCAGCCCAGCTTCCGTCAGGCGGATAAAGCCTTCGGACGAGGGGCATAAATGGTGTTCGAAACCGCCGTCCACACCGAGCGACGCCAGGTAACGGTGTTGCAGGAAATCATCCGGGCCAAACACCAGCGCCGGGGTGCGGGCCAACTGATCGGCACGCACGCCGCCGGGAAAGTGCCGCGCAATAAAGGCAGGGCTGGCCAGTGCGCGATAACGCATGGCGCCCAGCAACAGGCTGCGCGCGCCGGCCACCGGACGCTCGCTGGCGCAGATGCAGGCCGCTACCTCACCGGCGCGCATGCGCTTGAGGCTGACCGCCTGGTCTTCCACCACCAGATCCAGCAGCAAGTGCTGCTCGGCGCAAAACCCACTGACCGCCTCGGCCCACCAAGTGGCCAGGCTGTCGGCATTCAAGGCGATACGCAGGCGCTCGGGCATGCCCTCTTCGTCCAGCGCCGGCACCTGACTCTGCAGGTCACGTTCCAGCAAACGCACCTGTTGCACATGGTTAAGCAGACGACGGCCGATCTCCGTGGGCGCCGGCGGCGTAGCCCGCACCAGCACCGGTTGGCCGATACGCGCTTCCAGCAGTTTGATGCGCTGGGAAATCGCCGACTGCGACACCCCCAGCACCTGCGCACCGCGTTCGAAGCCAGCCTGTTCCACCACCGCCGCCAGGGCGGAGAGCAATTTATAGTCGAACATCAGTTTCTCTAATGAGCGATCAGCAATATTGGTTTTTCTTATACAGCTTGCGTCGGGAGAATAGCCAGCATTGCTTCTCTTTATAAGGAACCCCGCCTATGGCCGGCGAAACCGCACTGGCAACGCTGCTGCGCAGCATGAGCCCACACCTCAATGAAGGTGACTACGTATTTTGTACCCTGCCCGACGGCCCTATCCCGCCAGGCTGCGAGGTCATCGGCAGTTTCCGTGAGCAGGAGGGCCTGACCCTCATCGTCGAACGTCAGCAGGCAGAACAGGCTGGGCTGGCGTTCGAGTACGTCGCCGCATGGATCACCCTGAACGTGCATTCGGCCCTGGAAGCCGTGGGCCTGACCGCCGCTTTCGCCAGTGCCCTGGGCAAGGCCGGCATCAGTTGCAACGTGATTGCCGGTTATTACCACGACCACCTGTTTGTCGGCCGCGCCGATGCCGAGCGCGCCATGGCTGTACTGCGCCAATTGGCGGCGACCGCGGAGTAAACCTTATGTGGCAAAGCTATCTGAACGGTCTGTTGGTCGCGCTGGGGCTGATCATGGCGATCGGCTCGCAAAACGCCTTTGTATTGGCGCAGAGCCTGCGCCGTGAACATCACTTGCCCGTGGCGGCACTGTGCGTGGTCTGCGATGCGATTCTGGTGGCCGCCGGGGTGTTCGGCCTGGCGACAGTGCTGGCGCAAAACCCGCTGCTGCTGGCGATTGCGCGCTGGGGCGGTGCCGCGTTCTTGCTGTGGTACGGCACTTTGGCGCTGCGCCGGGCGTTTTCCACGCAGAGCCTGGAGCAAGGCGGCAGTCTCAAGGTCCGCTCATTGCGCGCGGTGCTGCTGAGCGCACTGGCGGTGACATTGCTCAATCCCCATGTGTATCTGGATACCGTGTTGCTGATCGGCTCGTTGGGCGCTCAGCAAACCGAGCCTGGCGCCTATGTCGCCGGCGCCGCCAGCGCGTCGTTCCTGTGGTTCGCCACTCTCGCACTCGGCGCGGCCTGGTTGGCCCCGTGGCTGGCGCGTCCATCGACCTGGCGCCTGCTGGACCTGCTGGTGGCGATCATGATGTTCAGCGTGGCCTATCAATTGATCAGCGCGTGAGCAATATTCCAAAACGCTCTGGAACCTCTATCCCACACAGTTGTTGCGTGGTTTTGCCACACCCCCGGTGCTATGATCCTGCCCCTGCGCCGCAAAGAGTACAAACTCCCCGGCGCATGTTTGGCCGCCCGTGATCGGCCTTGCGCTCACCGCAACTGACCTGATTAGGAGAATCATCATGGCTTTCGAATTGCCGCCGCTGCCCTACGCACACGATGCCCTGCAGCCGCACATCTCCAAGGAAACCTTGGAGTACCACCACGACAAGCACCACAACACCTATGTCGTGAACCTGAACAACCTGGTGCCTGGCACCGAGTTCGAAGGCAAGACCCTGGAAGAGATCGTCAAATCCTCTTCGGGCGGCATCTTCAACAACGCCGCTCAGGTCTGGAACCACACCTTCTACTGGAACTGCCTGGCGCCAAACGCCGGCGGCCAACCTACCGGCGCACTGGCTGAAGCCATCAACGCGGCGTTCGGTTCGTTCGACAAGTTCAAGGAAGAGTTCACCAAAACCTCCGTCGGCACCTTCGGTTCCGGTTGGGGTTGGCTGGTGAAGAAGGCTGACGGTTCCCTGGCCCTGGCCAGCACCATCGGCGCCGGCAACCCGCTGACCAGCGGCGATACCCCGCTGCTGACCTGCGACGTGTGGGAACACGCTTACTACATCGACTACCGCAACGTGCGTCCAAAGTATGTGGAAGCGTTCTGGAACCTGGTCAACTGGAAGTTCGTTGCCGAGCAGTTCGAAGGCAAGACCTTTACTGCCTGAGCAGCGCTTGCGGTTATAAAGCGCTCGGTGCTCCAGGCGACGTAAACAACGCCGCGAGAGCACCGGCCCATAGCAAATGCCCCGACTTGTCGGGGCATTTGCTTTTCCAGGGTAAATTCTGGAAACAGGGCGTAATCCCCTGCCCGATCAGGACAGGAACCGTGCAGTGCTGATTTGCCACGCAATCAGTGAAGGGAATTTATCCCGATATCCTGCCGGAGAAATCACGATGACTATTGACGCAAAAGTAGCTCTTCCTTTGATAGGCGATGTGCTTAAAGAGGCACTTCCGGTGATGGGCGAACTGGTCAAGGCAATTGCACCCTTGCTTCAACCATTCGCTGACGCGGCGGCAAAGAAGATTGCCGGCGACGAAGAAAGCGCGTCAAAGCCCATCGAGTTTTCTCTCACACCAGAACCTGAAAAAAAGACTTTGACTATCACTTGGTAAACGGACTCGCCCCCCCTGCGTCCTCGCAGTGGTCGGTAAAGCGTGGGTTGAGGCAGGCGGACGTCAATCCGCCTGCCCCCATCGCTCCTTCCGAGGTGAGGTCAGCAACGCCATAGGCAAAAAGGAAATTACACACGGCGAACAAACAACGCTGCGGGCGGGTTGCCCCGCCCACTTTGTTTCGCGCTCGAAGGACGATTTCAGCGTTAGTATCTTAGCCCCGGCAGATTACCGGCCAGATTAGATAGTACTTCTTCACCGACACGCCCAACCGTGCTGGCAGTCTGATCAATGATCGGCTTAGCGACCGTATCAATCACCGGCTTAACCAATGGAATCAATATCGGGGCTGCTGCTACTGCTAGTGATGCTGCTGCTACTGCCATAAGTTGATTCTCCAACGTTGTATGAAAGGCGTATTCCTTTCCCACCCTACGTGGCGAATCGATACCGTCCGGTTCCGCAACCTTGTCGGTTTTCGCACTTGCCCGAATGTCCCTTTGACTGCCATCACCAGATTGCCAATACTCATGGCATATTGAAGGCCACCCGCATGAGACAAGGAATGCCCCTTTGAAGCTGGAACTCAAGAACAGCTTGTCGGTGAAGTTGCTACGGGTTGTGCTGCTGTCGGCGTTGGTCGTGGGCGTGGCGCTGAGCGTGGCGCAGATCGTGTATGACGCCTACAAGACGCGCCAGGCCGTGGCCAGCGATGCCCAGCGTATCCTCGATATGTTTCGCGACCCCTCTACGCAGGCCGTGTATAGCCTGGACCGCGAGATGGGCATGCAGGTGATCGAGGGGCTGTTTCAGGACGACGCGGTGCGCATGGCCTCCATCGGCCATCCCAACGAAACCATGTTGGCGGAAAAAAGCCGCGCGTTGCAGCATGCCCCAAGCCGCTGGCTGACCGACCTCATTCTTGGCCAGGAACGCACCTTCACCACGCCCCTGGTGGGCAAGGGCCCTTACAGTGAGTACTACGGCGATCTGAGCATCACCCTCGACACCGCCACCTACGGTGAGGGATTTATCGTCAATTCAGTGATTATTTTCATTTCCGGGGTGCTGCGCGCATTGGCCATGGGGCTGGTGCTGTATCTGGTCTATCACTGGTTGCTGACCAAACCGCTGTCGCGGATTATCGAGCACCTGACATCCGTCAACCCGGACCGGCCCAGCGAACACAAAATCCCACAGCTCAAGGGCCACGAACGCAACGAACTGGGGTTGTGGATCAATACCGCCAATCAGTTGCTCGAATCCATCGAACGCAACACCCACCTGCGCCACGAAGCCGAATCCAGCCTGCTGCGCATGGCTCAGTATGACTTTCTCACCGGCCTGCCGAACCGCCAGAAACTGCAGGAGCAGCTGGACAAAATCCTGATCGACGCCGGCCGTCGTCAGCGCCGTGTCGCGGTGCTGTGTGTGGGGCTGGACGATTTTAAAAGCGTCAATGAGCAGTTCACTTACCAGGCCGGCGACAAATTGCTCCTGGCCCTGGCCGACCGCCTGCGCGCCCACAGCGGCCGGCTCGGCGCCCTGGCCCGCCTGGGGGGCGATCAGTTCGCCCTGGTGCAGGCCGATATCGACCAGCCCTACGAGGCCGCCGAACTGGCGCAAAGCATCTTGGATGACCTCGAAGCGGAATTTGCCTTCGAGCACGAACAAATCCGTCTGCGCGCCACTATCGGTATCACGCTGTTCCCTGAAGATGGCGACAGCACGGAGAAGTTGCTTCAAAAAGCCGAGCAGACCATGACCCTGGCCAAGAGCCGTTCACGCAACCGTTACCAGTTCTATATCGCCAGCGTCGACAGCGAAATGCGCCGGCGCCGCGAGCTGGAAAAAGACCTGCGCGACGCCCTGAGCCGCGAGCAGTTTCACTTGGTGTATCAGCCGCAGGTCAGCTATCGCGAACAACGGGTGGTCGGCGTCGAAGCCTTGCTGCGCTGGCAGCACCCCGAGCATGGCCTGGTACCGCCGGACCTGTTCATCCCCCTGGCCGAGCAGAACGGCACCATTATTCCCATTGGCGAATGGGTGCTGGATCACGCCTGCCGGCAATTGCGCGAATGGCATGACCAGGGCTTCACCCAACTGCGCATGGCGGTCAACCTCTCGACGGTGCAGCTGCACCACGCCGAGCTGCCACGGGTGGTAAACAATCTGATGCAAATCTACCGCCTGCCGCCACGTAGCCTTGAGCTGGAGGTCACCGAGACCGGCCTGATGGAAGACATCAGCACCGCCGCCCAGCACCTGCTGAGCCTGCGGCGCTCCGGTGCCTTGATCGCTATCGATGACTTCGGCACCGGTTATTCCTCCCTGAGTTATCTCAAAAGCCTGCCGCTGGACAAGATCAAGATCGACAAGAGCTTCGTCCAGGACCTGCTGGACGATGATGACGATGCCACCATCGTGCGGGCGATCATTCAACTGGGTAAGAGCCTGGGCATGCAGGTGATCGCCGAGGGGGTGGAAACCGCCGAGCAGGAGGCTTATATCATCGCCGAGGGCTGCCACGAGGGTCAGGGTTACTACTACAGCAAACCCCTGCCGGCGCGGGAGTTGGCGGTTTTTTTGAAGCAAGTCGAGCGCAATAACGCGGCCATTCTTTGACCTGGCGAAACGATACTGAATATTTCCCGCGTATAACCCTTTACACAAAATGCAAATCTTTCGCATTATGTTGCAGTTTTGCGCACCCCCCGCGCGCCCTCTCAACAACCGAAGCAGGATGTTCGCCATGATTCGTATGCCCCTGGCCACCGCCAGTCTGCTGGCCATTGCCATTTCTCTCGCCGGCTGCGGCGAAGGTAAAGACAAAGCCGCCGCGCCCCAGGCGCCGACCCCGGCGGCCAGCACTGCCGCGCCAGCGGCGGCCGCCCCTGCCGCAAAAGTCGACGAAGCCGCCGCCAAGGCGGTGGTCGCGCACTACGCCGACATGGTGTTCGCGGTGTACAGCGATGCCGAATCCACCGCAAAAACCCTGCAAACCGCCATCGACGCGTTCCTCGCCAAGCCCAACGATGAAACCTTGAAAGCCGCGCGCACCGCCTGGATCGCCGCGCGCGTACCGTACTTGCAGAGCGAAGTGTTCCGCTTCGGCAACACCATCATCGACGACTGGGAAGGCCAAGTGAACGCATGGCCCCTGGACGAAGGCCTGATCGACTATGTCGACAAGTCCTACGAGCACGCCTTGGGTAACCCCGGCGCCACCGCCAACATCATCGCCAACACCCAGGTTCAGGTCGGCGAAGACAAGGTCGATGTGAAAGACATCACCCCGGAAAAACTCGCCAGCCTCAATGAGCTGGGCGGTTCCGAGGCCAACGTGGCCACCGGCTACCACGCCATCGAATTCCTGCTGTGGGGCCAGGACCTCAACGGCACCGGCCCAGGCGCCGGCAACCGCCCGGCCTCGGACTACCTGACCGGTGCCGGTGCCACCGGCGGCCACAACGAGCGTCGCCGTGCCTACCTGAGCGCGGTCACCCAATTGCTGGTCAGCGATCTGGAAGAAATGGTCGGCAACTGGAAACCCAACGTCGAAGACAACTACCGCGCCACGCTGGAAGCAGAACCGGCCACCGACGGTCTGCGCAAAATGCTGTTCGGCATGGGCAGCCTGTCCCTGGGCGAACTGGCTGGCGAGCGGATGAAAGTATCCCTGGAAGCCAACTCGCCGGAAGACGAGCAGGACTGCTTCAGCGACAACACCCACAACTCGCACTTCTATGACGCCAAGGGCATCCGTAACGTCTATCTGGGCGAGTACACCCGTGTCGACGGCACCAAGATGACCGGCGCCAGCCTGTCCTCCCTGGTGGCCAAGGCCGACCCGGCTGCCGATACCGCGTTGAAAGCGGACCTGGCGGCCACCGAAGCGAAGATCCAGGTCATGGTCGACCACGCCAACAAGGGCGAGCACTACGACCAATTGATCGCCGCCGGTAACGACGCCGGTAACCAGATCGTGCGCGACGCCATCGCCGCCCTGGTCAAGCAAACCGGGTCGATCGAAGCCGCAGCGGGTAAGCTGGGCATCAGCGACCTGAACCCGGATAGCGCCGATCACGAGTTCTGATCAGTGCCGAGTTGAAAGAGGCGACCTTCGGGTCGCCTTTTTTATAGCCACGCAAAACCATGTGAGAGGGCGCTTGCCCCCGATGGCAGTGTGTCAGCGAGGGCGGTATCGGCTGACCCACCGCCATCGGGGTTCATGCCCGCTCCCACATTTGAGTCACGGCGTTCCCGGCTACGCAGGTTTACATGCCCTGCACCCCAGGTAGAATGGCGCCTCTGCCCTATCTCGAGCGAACTTCATGGCGTTGCCGACCCTGCGCATCATCGGATTCATCATCGGCATCTTCCTGATCACCCTTGCGATCGCCATGGTTGTGCCCATGGCCACTCTGGTCATTTTCGAACGCACCGGCGACCTGCCCTCCTTTTTATGGGCCAGCCTGATCACGTTTGTCGCCGGCCTGGCGCTGGTTATCCCTGGTCGCCCCGAGCAGGTGCACCTGCGCCCGCGGGACATGTACCTGCTCACTGTCAGCAGTTGGCTGGTGGTGTGCGTGTTCGCCGCGTTGCCGTTTCTGCTGACCCAGCACATCAGTTATACCGACTCGTTTTTCGAAAGCATGTCCGGCATTACCGCCACCGGGTCCACGGTGCTGAGCGGATTGGACAACATGTCACCGGGCATCCTGATGTGGCGCTCGCTGCTGCACTGGCTGGGGGGCATCGGGTTTATCGCCATGGCGGTGGCGATCCTGCCGCTGCTGCGCATTGGTGGCATGCGTCTGTTTCAGACCGAATCCTCGGACCGCTCGGAAAAGGTCATGCCGCGCTCGCACATGGTGGCGCGGCTGATCGTGGCGGCGTATGTGGGCATCACCATCCTCGGCAGCCTGGCGTTCTGGTGGGCCGGTATGGGCCTGTTCGACGCGATCAACCATGCGATGTCGGCGATTTCCACCGGTGGTTTCTCCACCTCCGATCAGTCCCTGGCCCACTGGGAGCAACCGGCGGTGCACTGGGTGGCGGTGGTGGTGATGATCCTCGGCAGCCTGCCGTTCACTTTGTACGTCGCCACGTTGCGCGGCAACCGTCGGGCGTTGATCAAGGATCAGCAGGTGCAAGGCCTGCTCGGCTTGCTGCTGGTGACCTGGCTGGTGCTCGGCACCTGGTACTGGTGGACCACCAATCTGCACTGGCTGGAGGCGCTGCGCCACGTCGCGCTGAACGTCACATCGATCGTGACCACCACCGGTTTTGCGCTGGGGGACTACAGTTTGTGGGGCAATTTCTCACTGATGCTGTTCTTCTACCTGGGGTTTATCGGCGGCTGTTCGGGCTCCACGGCGGGCGGCATCAAGATTTTCCGCTTTCAAGTGGCTTACATCCTGCTCAAGGCCAACTTGAACCAATTGATTCACCCACGCGCGGTGATCAAGCAGAAGTACAACGGCCACCGCCTCGACGAAGAGATCGTGCGCTCGATCCTGACCTTTTCGTTTTTCTTCGCCATCACCATCTGCGCCATCGCCCTGGCCCTGTCGCTGCTGGGCCTGGACTGGATGACCGCCCTGACCGGCGCCGCCAGCACCGTGTCCGGCGTCGGCCCAGGCCTGGGAGAGACCATTGGCCCGGCCGGCAACTTTGCCAGCCTGCCGGATGCGGCCAAGTGGATCCTGTCCCTGGGCATGCTGCTGGGCCGACTGGAGATCATCACAGTCTTTGTTCTGTGTATCCCGGCGTTCTGGCGTCACTGACCGTCGACGCGTCCTGCAACCGCGCCCGGTACTCGCCGGGCGTGGCATCGAACCAACGGCGAAACGCGCGAAAGAAATTACTCGGGTCGGCGAACCCCAACAGGTAGGCAATTTCCAGCAAGGTCATGCTCGGCTGCGCCAGGTACTGCTCAGCCAATTCGCGCCGCGTGTCGTCGAGCAGGGTCTGGAAACTGGTGCCCTCTTCCTGCAAACGCCGTTGCAAGGTGCGTTGGGACAGGTGCAGCGTCCGGGCCACGACCTCGCGCTTGGGCTCGCCCTGCGGCAGCAAGCGGCAGAGCACCTGACGCGCCTTGTGGGTCACACGGCTTTCCGAGAAGCGTGCCAGGTATTCGCCGGCAAAGCGATCATGCAGCAACGCCATGGCTTCATTGGCCGTGGGCAGCGGTGTGTCCATATCGGCACGCTCGAAGATCAACGCGTCATAGGGCGCATTGAATTCCAGCGGCGCATGGAAAGCTTGCTTGTAGGGCGCCAGGTCCAGCGGTGGTTCGCCTTGTAACAGGACTTTGCGCGGATGCAGGGTTCGCCCGGTCAACCAGCCGCATAGCGCTAGCGCACAGGCCAGGGAGGCTTCGGCGCTTTGTCGGGTTGGTGGCAGATGGTCGCCATGCACCGTCAGAATCAGCGCATAGCCTTCGGGTAACAGACGGAAACTCAAGTCGGCACTTTCGGCAATGATGCGCTGATAGCGCACCAGCCGCATAAAGCCTTCGGCCAGGGTGTTGCTGGACATCAGCGCATAACCAGCCACATGGAACGACGCCGGGCGCACCACTTTGCCCATGTTCAAGCCAATCGCCGGGTTGCCTGACAGCTCCACCGCGCGCTGCCACAGCCGGGTCATGGAGTCCTGCGGGAAGCGCGCGTCGGGATCGCTCAGGGCGCCGTAGTCCAAACCCAGTTGCTTGAACAGGGCTTGGCAATCGAGGCCGTCCATTTCCAATGCCTTGACTATCCCCATCGCCCAGCTTGCAGAAGTTGTTCGTTCGCTCATGGCGTCTTCTTAATTAAGCAGGCTCAAAGCCAGCCAGGAAGGCAAGGATACTAAAGTGGCATCTATTGTCACTGGCTGTTACCAGTGATCACTCTAGACTCAAATAAGCTCCCCGCCGAACATCTGTTGGGCGGCATAACAATCAAAGGGCCGGCCATCGTGGAAAATATCAAGCGATTCAACAGCTTCGCCGAGTTCTACCCCTATTACCTACAGGAACATGGCAACAGCACCTGTCGCCGCCTGCACTTTATCGGCACCACGCTGGTGATCGCCATCCTGGCGTATGCCATTGGCCGAGGTTCACTTGGCTTGCTGCTGGCGGTGCCGATCGCCGGCTACGGCTTTGCCTGGGTTGGTCACTTCTTCTTCGAAAAGAACCGTCCGGCGACGTTTCAGCACCCGTTCTACAGCCTGCTGGGGGATTTTGTGATGTACCGCGACATGATTCTGGGCAAAGTGCCGTTCTAGGTCATGTGGATATAAAAATCTTTTTGTCATTTACAGTGCTGTATCCTGCGAAAGCTTTTTGAAAGCGCGGAATCACCTGCGATTGAAAAAAACAGACTTTGCGAGGAGCGACGACAATGCACGAGATCCCTAATCTCCCCTTCCCAAGCCTGCACGAAACTGAGCAGCCAACCCCGCAACAGGCCAGCGACAAGCAGCCTGAGGCCAAAGAAGCCAAACCAGTCGCCAGCGAACGCCAGGACTGACGCCGTACCAGACCGTGTGGAAAGCGCACCATTGAGCGCTTTCCACACTGCCTGAAGCCAAGAGATTCCCCCATGACCGACACCCTCCCCGACAACCCGGACACAGCCATCCTCGATGCCGCCTTGCAGATGGTCGAGGTGTGGAATCGCCTGAGCGCCGATAAGCAAGCCATGCTGCTCAAGCGTTTCGGTACCCAGGAAAACGCCCTCGCCGCTCTGGTGACCACGCAATTGCTGAGCCCTGACCAAGCTTGAGCTTTTTGAACTGAGCTTTTTGTGGATTGCCGCCCTGCGCGGGCCAAACCACCGGTATCATTAGCAGCCTATCTTTACCTGCTGCGAATGTGGACCCTTCCCATGCCCGATACCCAGCGCCCCATGGCGGTCACGCTGCAAGTTGTTTCCATCGTCTTATTCACCTTTATCGGTTACCTGAATATCGGCATTCCCCTGGCCGTATTGCCAGGCTATGTGCACAGCGAACTGGGGTTTGGCGCAGTGATCGCCGGGCTGGTGATCAGCGTGCAATACCTGGCCACATTGCTGAGCCGCCCGTACGCGGGGCGCATCATCGATAACCTGGGCAGCAAGCGCGCCGTGCTGATCGGCCTGACGGGCTGCGGCCTGAGCGGTGTGTTCATGCTGCTGGCGGCGTGGTTTTCCAGCCTGCCGGCGCTGAGCCTGGGCAGCCTGCTGATCGGCCGTCTGGTGCTGGGCAGCGCTGAGAGCCTGGTGGGTTCGGGCGCCATCGGTTGGGGCATCGGCCGCGTAGGCGCGGCCAACACCGCCAAAGTCATCTCGTGGAACGGTATCGCCAGCTATGGCGCGCTGGCCGTCGGCGCGCCGTTGGGGGTGCTGCTGGTCAGCCATCTGGGGCTGTGGAGCATGGGGGTGAGCATCATCCTGCTGGCCGCCGTGGGGCTGTTGCTGGCGTGGAACAAAGTCGCGGCGCCGATTGTGAGCGGTGTGCGCCTGCCATTTATGAATGTGTTGGGGCGCGTGCTGCCTCACGGCTGCGCGCTGGCCCTGGGCTCTATCGGCTTTGGCACTATCGCCACGTTCATCACCTTGTATTACACCACCCAGCACTGGGATAACGCGGTGTGGGCCTTGAGCCTGTTCGGTGCCAGCTTTATCGGGGCGCGCCTGTTGTTTGGCAACCTGATCAACCGCATCGGCGGCTTTCGCGTAGCAATCGCCTGCCTGTCGGTGGAGATCCTCGGTCTACTGTTGCTGTGGCTGGCCCCGGACGCCAACCTGGCCCTGGCGGGCGCGGCGTTGAGCGGCTTCGGGTTTTCCCTGGTGTTTCCGGCGCTGGGGGTGGAGGCGGTCAACCTGGTGCCGGCCTCCAGCCGTGGCTCGGCGGTGGGGGCTTATTCGTTGTTCATCGACTTATCACTGGGCGTCACCGGCCCGCTGGCCGGCGCCGTGGCGGCAGGCTTCGGCTTTGCCTCGATCTTTCTGTTCGCCGCCCTCGCCGCCCTCGGTGGCTTGCTGCTAAGCCTGTACTTGTATCGTCAGGCGCCCAAAGCCCGCGAAGCACGCGACGCCTAGAAATCGACCTTGCCGCGCCCGGCCTTGATGCTGCCGCGCTTGGTCTTGGATTCCAGGCGACGCTTCTTCGAACCCAGGGTCGGCTTGGTCGGGCGACGCTTCTTCTCCACCTTGGTGGCGCTCTGGATCAATTCCACCAGCCGCGCCAGCGCATCGGCGCGATTCTGCTCTTGGGTCCGATACGACTGAGCCTTGAGCACCAGCACACCGTCGCTGGTGATGCGACTGTCACGTAGCGCCAGCAGCCGCTCTTTGTAGAACTCCGGCAGCGACGACGCAGGGATATCGAATCGCAGGTGCACCGCGCTCGACACCTTGTTGACGTTCTGCCCGCCAGCACCCTGGGCGCGGATGGCAGTCAGCTCGATTTCGGCATCGGGCAGGTGGACGTTGTTGGAAATCACCAGCATGGGCAATAGGTTCCTCTGGGGGCGGCCAAGGATACGCGAATGCGCTCAGCCTATGCCCTAAAACGACAAACCCGGCGCATGGCCGGGTTTGCTCGACTGCAAAAAATCCTTACTTCAGCGCAGACGCGACCAAGTCCAGACGCTGCTGCGCACTGCGTTTGTTCTTGATCCAATAACACACGGCCATGAACGCCACCCACACCGGGATCGCATACACCGACACCTGGATGCCCGGAATCATCAGCATGACCACCAGGATAAACACCACGAACGCCAGGCAGATGTAATTACCGTACGGGTACCACAGCGCCTTGAACAACGGCACCTGGCCGGTGCGGTTCATGTGTTGGCGGAATTTGAAGTGGGAAAAGCTGATCATCGCCCAGTTGATCACCAGCGTGGCCACCACCAACGACATCAACAGTTCCAACGCGTGCTGCGGGATCAGGTAGTTCATCAGCACCGCCACCAGGGTGATCGCCGCCGAGGCGAGGATCGAACGTACCGGCACGCCGCGCTTGTCGATCTTGGCCAGCGCCCGCGGGGCATCGCCCTGTTCGGCCATGCCCAGCAGCATGCGGCTGTTGCAGTACGTGCCGCTGTTGTACACCGACAGCGCCGCCGTCAACACCACGAAGTTGAGGATATGTGCCGCGGTGTTGCTGCCCAGCATCGAGAACACCTGCACGAACGGGCTGCCGCTGTAGGCATCGCCGGACGCGTTGAGGGTCGTCAATAGGCTGTCCCAGGGCGTCAGCGACAACAGCACCACCAGGGCGCCGATGTAGAAAATCAGGATGCGGTAGATCACCTGATTGATCGCCTTGGGGATCACGGTGCGCGGCTGATCGGCTTCGGCAGCTGTAAAACCGAGCATTTCCAGGCCGCCAAACGAGAACATAATGATCGCCATGGCCATCACCAAGCCGCCGACGCCGTGGGGGAAGAAGCCGCCGTGGTCCCACAGGTTGCTCACCGACGCCTGCGGGCCGCCGCTGCCGCTGACCAACAAGTAGCTGCCCAGGGCAATCATGCCGACAATCGCCACCACTTTGATGATGGCAAACCAGAACTCGGCTTCGCCGAACACTTTGACGTTGGCCAGGTTGATCACATTGATCAGCACGAAGAAGGCCGCCGCAGAGACCCAGGTCGGGATCTCCGGCCACCAGTAGTGCACGTATTTGCCAACAGCCGTCAGCTCCGACATGCCCACCAGAATGTACAGAATCCAGCAGTTCCAGCCCGACAGGAAGCCGGCGAAACCGCCCCAGTACTTGTGGGCAAAATGACTGAAGGAACCGGCAACCGGCTCTTCGACGATCATTTCGCCAAGCTGGCGCATGATCATGAAGGCAATGAAGCCGCAGATGGCATAACCCAGGATCATCGACGGGCCGGCGGACTTGAGCACGCCGGCCGAGCCCAGGAACAGGCCGGTGCCGATGGCGCCACCGAGGGCGATCAACTGGATATGACGGTTTTTCAGGCCACGTTTCAGTTCGCCTGAAGAGGAATCGGGTCCACTCATGGAAAGGGTCTCACGCAAGGTTTGATGATGTTGAATGCACGTTGCTGTCTTGAATCTCTGCTCAAGCAGCGCCGCTCAAACCCCAGCGCAGGCACCAGGAATACAGCGTCTTTCTAAGGGTCATGCGTCACCTGTTTGTTTTTATCTGTGACGAAATCGAACCCGTCCGGCTCGTGGCCGGGCGGAGTGATCGGGGTGGTTAACCCCAGGTTTTGGCCTTTTGCGCAGGTACGCAAAGGGGGGTCACAGTAAAACGCGCGCATTGTACACCGCTCGACAGCCTGGGGCGGCCATTGCAGCGGGCGTGCGACGATCTGTCAGGCATTCCTTACAGCGCCGAATAACTCAATAATGCGGCGAACAAGTCGTAAATTAATCGTTACAGCGCGGAAAATCCTCGTTACAGCTGTAACTCACGGGAAAATTGACGCTCAGAAATTTCCTTCATGATGGCCATCCCCAGTGTCTTGAATTTCCTCGGAAAAAAATTCGCGCGGAAAATCAGAACAAAAAATCCAAATGAAACCGTGTCAATAAAAATTTTGCATTCTGAAACACCCTCACCTAGGTTTCCCACTTGCCCAGCGAGACCGCTGGCAAGCCGTTCTCAAACAACGTCCTCTAGGAGATACACCATGCAAGTACTGGAAAACGACCTGGAAACCGAACTGCAACTCGACGATTGGTTTGAAGCGCCGACCCATGAGGCCGCCGTAGAAATGATGCAAGCCGATGCTGTAGTGCCGTTTGGCACCGCGATGTGGCCTTTCTAACCCACGACAGGCATCCAGCGGGTGCTGTGCACGGCACCCGCTCCCTTACCCAAGACACACAAGGACATCCGTCATGGACAAGGCCCGCGCCGTCGAACATTTCCTCTACTACCTGGCTCATCATCCGGCCCTCAACGGCCTGAGCTGCCCGACCGTGCTACTGGGCCATACCGAGCGCTATGACGCTATCGCCCGCGCCATTACCCAAGGCAGCGCCGGTCGCTTCAATTTCCAAGTGCAGCGCCTGGACCTGACCGCCAGCGATGCCATGGCTCAGGCCATCGAAGCCTGCGACCTGTACCTGTTTCTCTACGATTCCTCCACGCTGCCCAACCCACGCGCCGAAGGCCCGGACTTTATCCGCGCCCTGCAAGCGGTGATGGCCGAACACTGGAAGAAGTCCCTGCTGTTCAAGGATTACGGCGACTATTTCTACGATACGTTCAGCGTCGAGCCGCAACGCATCGCCGACCTCAACGCCACGCTGATCCGACGCATGGGCCAGGCCACGGTGCTGAGCTTCACCGACAAGCACGGCTCACGCCTCCAGGCGCCCCTGAGCAGTATCAAGAAGTGGACGAATATCAACGGCGTCGGCAACCACGACCTGGCTCCCGGCGAGATCGCCACCCACAGCGAAGCGATCAATGGTCAGGTGCGGTTTGTCGGCACCTTCCTCAGCACCATCCCCTTCGCGCGTAAATACGGCGTGCTGCAATCACCGCTGGAGCTGTGGATCGAGAATTCGACCATCTGCAGCGTGGCCAGCGACGTGCCGGGGCTGGCCGATGACTTCAACAAATACCTCAACGCCAACCCGTCCAACCGCCGTGTGGAGGAACTCGGCATCGGCACCAATGAAGGGGTCAAGGATTTATACGCACGCAATGCTGGCTTCGAGGAGCGCCATTGCGGTCTGCATCTAGGCTTGGGTGGCGGGCAGAAAGGCAGTCATCACCTGGACTTGATCTTTGCCAGTGGGGTGTTGGCGTTGGATGACAAGCCGGTGTTCGATGGCAGGTTTGCGTTCTAGCGCCAGCTACAAGTCGCAAGCTACAAGTCACGAGTCGAGAGTCGAGAGTCGCGAGCTACAAGCTACAAGCTACAAGTCGCAAGCCTCAAGAAAAAAGCGCCAGCCTGTGAGGGCTAGCGCTTTTTCTTACAGCTTGCAGCTAAAAACTTACCACTGCTCTTAAGGCTTCTTGCGACCAAACCCTGGACGCTGACCGGAACCGCCCGGAGCGCCACGGCGCTTGCCCGATGGCTCGTCCGCGACCAGTTTCGGGCCAGGGCGTTTGTTCGCCGCCGGCTTGGCTGGGCGCTTGGTGCTGGCGCTGTCGGCCGGGCGATCGGCTTCACCGCGGTTGCTGCGGCCACCGGTCGGTGCAGGTCGCGGAGCGCGTGGCGCACGTTCGCCTTCCTGACGCGACGGCGCTGTCGGGCGACGCTCGCCTTCGATGTGCGGTTCGCGGGAGATGCGCCCGCCAGTCGCCGGTGCATTCAGGGCCGGGCGCAGGGTGCGCGCAACGCGTTCGGTACGGGCTACCGGGCGCGACGATTTACGCTGCATCCGCTCAAGCTTGTCTTTGCTCTTGGCGTTCATCTGCGGCATCGCCACCGGGGTCAGGCCCACTTCGGCACTGAGGATGTCGACTTCGTACTGGCTCATTTCGCGCCAGCGCCCCATCGGCAGGTCGGAATTCAGGAACACCGGGCCGAAACGCACGCGCTTGAGGCGGCTGACCACCAGGCCCTGGGATTCCCACAGACGGCGCACTTCGCGGTTACGGCCTTCCATCACCACGCAGTGGTACCAGTGGTTGAAGCCTTCGCCACCCGGTGCCTGCTTGATGTCGGTGAACTTGGCGGGGCCGTCTTCCAGCACCACACCGGCCTTGAGGCGTTCGATCATCTCGTCGTCGACTTCGCCACGTACACGCACGGCGTATTCGCGGTCCATCTCGTAGGACGGGTGCATCAGACGGTTGGCCAGCTCGCCGTCAGTGGTGAACATCAGCAGGCCGGTGGTGTTGATGTCGAGACGACCGATATTGATCCAGCGGCCTTCTTTCGGCTTAGGCATCTTGTCGAACACGGTCGGACGGCCTTCCGGGTCGTCACGGGTGCAGATCTCGCCATCGGGCTTGTTGTACATGATCACGCGGCGCACCGATTCGGCGGCCTCTTCGCGCTTGATGACCTTGCCGTCGATGGTGATTGCATCATGCAGATCGACGCGCTGGCCAAGGGTGGCTTCCACGCCATTGACCTTGATGCGCTTCTGGGTGATCCAGGCTTCGACGTCGCGGCGCGAGCCCACGCCGATACGCGCCAGCACCTTTTGCAGCTTTTCGCCTGCTGGGCCGATTTCCTGGCTGTCGTTCTGGTCTTTATCGTTCATCTTAAGCACCTCCCGGTGGGTCGATTCAGGCGTGGCCTGAAGAGTGTTGAAAGCGGGGCTTTGGCCGAATAGCTCGGCAAAGGGTCGCGAATCATACGCGCATGGCGCGCGTTGCGCATCAGAGAGTAGTCGATAAGCGCCAGGTCATTGATTTTTCCGCCGACCGGTGATGCCCAAAGCACCGCTGAATCCTTGTGGAAGGGGCTTGCCCCCGATTGCGGTGTATCAGCCCCAACCTGCTTGACTGAACCACCGCGATCGGGGGCAAGCCCCTTCCTGCATTGGACTGCGTCAGTCTTCGAACTGGCGGCGTTCGTTCTCGATGGCTTCGGCCAGGGCCCGGGCTTCGTCTTCTTCGTCGCTCAGGGGCGGTTGTTCGAGGGCGGCGACGGCGGCCAGGAGTTTTTCGCGGGCTTCGGCCACGCCGAGGATATCGTCCTCAGGTTCAGGTTCGACCTCCACGCTCGCCTGGGCTTCGGGCTCGGCGTCACCATCGCGCAGCAAGTCATCGAAGTCGGTCTTGATGCCCTGCTCCATGTCGTCCAGTTCCAGCAACAAGGTGTGGAAACTGGTCTCGTCCTTCGGCTCCTCCGGCTCGGCGCTGGCGTCCGCCAGTTCCTGCAACCCCGCCGGAACCGGCGCGTCGTCGAAATCGAGTACCGGTTCGGCCTCCATTTCGCGCAATTCGGCGAGCGGCGGCAGGTCATCGAGGTTTTTCAGGTTGAAGTGGTCGAGGAACACTTTGGTGGTGGCGAACATCGCCGGTTTGCCCGGCACGTCGCGGTAGCCGACGATGCGGATCCACTCACGCTCCAGCAGCGTCTTGACGATATGGCTGTTGACCGCCACGCCGCGCACATCCTCGATCTCGCCCCGGGTGATCGGCTGGCGATAGGCAATCAATGCCATGGTCTCCAGCATCGCCCGCGAATAGCGCTGCGGACGTTCTTCCCACAGGCGCCCCACCCAAGGGGAAAATTTCTCACGGATTTGCAAGCGATAACCCGACGCTACTTCGCGCAGTTCA
This sequence comes from Pseudomonas rhodesiae, assembly GCF_013285305.1. Classification (NCBI taxonomy): domain Bacteria; kingdom Pseudomonadati; phylum Pseudomonadota; class Gammaproteobacteria; order Pseudomonadales; family Pseudomonadaceae; genus Pseudomonas; species Pseudomonas rhodesiae. The sequence continues at coordinate 4,705,285 of NZ_CP054205.1, forward strand.
AAGGCACGGCCGTCGCAGGATTTACGCAGGATCTCCAGGGCCTTCTTGAACACCGGCGGCTCGGGACGCTCGGCCTCTTCAAACAGTTCGAACAAGCGCTCCAGGGACTGCGGCTTGCCCGAGGCCAGAAGAAAAGCCTCCAGCAAGGGGGCCAGTTCGCGAGGTTCAGTCAGATTCATGGTGTCAGCTCTTTATTCGGCTCGCGCCCGCACGTGGATAGCCGCAAAAGGCTCATTCTGGACCAGCTCGACCAAGGACTCCTTGACCAGTTCGAGGATCGCCATAAACGTCACCACCACACCCAGGCGCCCTTCTTCGGCGGTGAACAGCTCGACAAACGGCACAAACCCGCCACCCTTGAGGCGCTCCAGCACATCGCTCATGCGCTCGCGGGTGGACAGCGCTTCGCGGCTGACCTGGTGGCTTTCAAACATATCGCCCCGGCGCAGCACCTCGGCCATGGACATCAGCAATTCTTCCAGGCTCACGTCCGGCAGCAACTTGCGCGCGCGGGCCTCGGGGGCGTCGAGCTTGGGCACCACCACATCACGACCGACGCGGCTCAAGCCGTCGATGCCCTCGGCGGCGGCCTTGAAGCGCTCGTACTCCTGCAGGCGTCGGATCAGTTCGGCGCGCGGGTCATCCTCTTCGGCCTCCACCGTCTCCGAGCGCGGCAACAGCATGCGCGATTTGATCTCGGCGAGCATGGCCGCCATCACCAGATACTCGGCGGCCAGCTCCAGACGCACCGACTGCATCAGCTCGACATAGCCCATGTACTGGCGGGTGATTTCCGCCACGGGGATGTCGAGGATATTGATGTTCTGTTTGCGGATCAGGTACAGCAGCAAGTCCAGCGGGCCTTCGAACGCTTCCAGGAACACTTCCAGCGCATCCGGCGGGATGTACAGGTCCAGCGGCATTTCCATGACCGCCTGGCCGTAGACCATGGCGAACGGCAGTTCCTGCTGGGCGCCTGCCTGGGGATCGACGGATTCCACAGCCGACATTCAGGCCTCGGCCATAAAGGGCGCGGGGTCGCCGCAACCGACGCGGATCACTTCCGGCTCGCCATCGGCCAGATTGATCACGGTGGACGCCTTGGCGCCGCCGAAACCGCCGTCGATGATCAGGTCCACCTGTTTTTCCAAGAGCTGACGCATCTCGTACGGATCTTCCAGCGGCTCGGTCTCGCCGGGCATGATCAGCGACACACTCATCAGGGGCTCACCCAGCTCGGCCAACAGCGCCAGGGCAATCGGATGCTCCGGCACGCGCAGGCCGATGGTGCGCTTCTTGGGGTGCAGCAGCAGGCGCGGCACTTCGCGGGTGGCGTTGAGAATAAAGGTGTAAGGCCCCGGCGTGTGGGCCTTGAGCAGGCGGAAGGTGCCGGTATCGACCTTGGCGAACAGCCCCAATTGGGACAGGTCGCTGCAGATCAGCGCAAAGTTGTGTTTGTCGTCCAACTGACGCAAACGTCTGACCCGTTCGACCGCGCCTTTATCGCCGATCTGACAACCGATGGCGTAGGACGAATCGGTGGGGTAGATCACCACGCCGCCGGCGCGAATAATCTCCACGGCCTGTTTAATCAGGCGTGGCTGGGGGTTTTCCGGATGAATCTGGAAGAATTGACTCACGTGCTCTACCTGTTCAGACGGTGGCAATAATGGGGTCATGCTTGAATCGCCCCCACAAGAGCGGCAAATCCTCCGGGACCGGACGATACTCGCCGATCTCGGACCAGCCGCCTGGGCCATGAAAGTCACTGCCGGCACTGACCAGCAGACCAAATTCGCGGGCAAGAATCGCCAGACTGCCAACCTGCTCGGCGGGTTGATGCCCGTTGACCACTTCGATAGCGTGGCCTCCCGCTCCAATATAGTCGCCGATCAGCTTGCGACGTTTGCTGCGGGTGAAATCGTAATGCCAGGGATGCGCCAGGCTGACCCAGGCCCCGGAGGCCCGCAGGGTCTCGACGGTGTCCTCCAGGCTTGGCCAGTGTTGCTTGACGTCACCGAGCTTGCCGGCGCCCAGCCATTTGCGAAAGGCTTCGGCACGGTCCCGCACGAACCCTTGGCGCACCATCCAGTCGGCAAAATGCGGACGGGCCGGCGCGTTGCCGCTGTCGCCCAGTTCCTGCTGGATAGCCCGCGCGCCGTCGAGGGCGTTGGGCATGCCTTTAAGGCCGAGCTTGCGGCTTATTTCTTCGGACCGCAGCCAACGCCCATCGTGCAAATCGGCGATGGCCCGGACCAGCGGCGCGGCATTCTGGTCGAAACCGTAGCCAAGCACATGAATAGTGGCGCCGCCCCAGGTGCAGGACAATTCCACACCGTTGACCAGCTGCATGCCCAGCGCCTGGGCCGCCGCGCGGGCTTCGTCCAGGCCTTCGAGGGTGTCGTGGTCGGTCAACGCCAGGACTCGCACGCCGTGTTCAAACGCTCGCGCAACCAGTGCCGCGGGCGCCAGGGCGCCGTCGGAGGCTGTGCTGTGGCAGTGCAAATCAACATTCACGGGGGGTTGTAACCTCAAGTCAGCTGGCGCTTTCGCTACCAAGGATGTTTGTTATTATGCCGACACATCCAGCTTCTGGCTCTTACTGTGAAACAATTCATCGACTTCATCCCGCTGTTGCTGTTTTTCATCGTTTACAAACTCGACCCCAGGGTCATCGATATCGCCGGCCATGAGCTGACCGTCGGAGGCATCTACAGCGCCACCGCAGTGCTGATCATCAGCTCTATCGTGGTCTATGGCGCCCTCTTCATCTCCCAGCGCAAACTGGAAAAAAGCCAATGGCTGACCCTGGTCGCGTGCCTGGTCTTCGGCAGCCTGACCCTGGCCTTCCACAGCGAAACCTTCCTTAAATGGAAAGCCCCGGTGGTGAACTGGCTGTTCGCCCTGGCGTTCATCGGTAGCCATTTCATCGGTGATCGCCTGTTGATCAAGCGGATCATGGGCCATGCGCTGACTTTGCCGGAGCCGGTCTGGACCCGCTTGAACGTGGCGTGGATCGCGTTTTTCCTGTTCTGCGGCGCTGCCAACCTGTTTGTGGCCTTTACCTTTCAAGAATACTGGGTCGACTTCAAAGTGTTCGGCAGCCTGGGCATGACTGTGTTGTTCCTGATCGGCCAAGGCATCTACCTGTCGCGCCACCTGCATGACACCGACCCCACCACGCCGAAGACCGAGGACTGACATGCTCTACGCCATCATTGCCACCGATGTTGCCCACTCCCTGGATAAGCGCATGTCCGTGCGCCCGGCGCACGTCGAACGCCTCAAGCAGCTGCAGGCCGAAGGCCGCATCGTGCTGGCCGGCCCGCACCCTGCCGTCGAGAGCGATGACCCGGGCGAGGCTGGTTTCACCGGCAGCCTGATCGTCGCCGAATTTCCATCCCTGGCTGACGCCAAAGCCTGGGCCGACGCCGATCCGTACGTGGCAGCAGGCGTCTACGCCAACGTGGTGATCAAACCGTTCAAGCAAGTCCTGCCTTAATCCGCAGGCGTGCCGAACCTATTGCGTTCGGCACACTCCTAATGGCTCATTATTCCCGGTAACCTGCCGACAACCTTCTGAATATTCGTGTGGAATCAGGAGTTCCGATGCGCTTACGTCAGTTGTGTCTGTTGGCAGTGTTAATGATCGGGGCTACGGCCCACGCTGAAGAACCCTCGAACACCGGCAGCTCCACGCCCCTGTCCTTGAGTGCCGGCGCCCAGATCACCGAGTTGCAGCAACGCTTGAAAGACAGCGAACGGCAACGTGAAGAACTGAGCAAGCAACTGCAAAGCGCGGATGCGACCCGCGAGAGCGCCCAATTGAGTCGCCTTCGCCAAGAGAACCAACGCCTGGCCCAGCAACTCAAAGACGCACAGGGCGGCGGCTTGACCCGATGGCTGACTGAGCAACAGCAGTGGTTCGTCACCGGTGGCGCCGTTGCTTTGATTGCCCTGTTGTGTGGGATCTTCGCCAGCGGGGGGCACCGTCGCCGTCGACAATGGCTAAATTGAGTGAGTCATGAGCGAGCTGTTACTGATAGATGATGACCAGGAGCTCTGCGAGCTGCTGACCAGTTGGTTGAGCCAGGAAGGTTTCCAGGTGCGTGCCTGTCACGATGGCCTGAGTGCGCGCAAGGCCTTGGCCGACAGCGCCCCCGCCGCCGTGGTGCTGGACGTGATGCTGCCCGACGGCAGCGGCCTGGAGTTACTCAAGCAGTTACGCACCGACCACCCGGAATTGCCCGTGCTGATGCTCTCGGCGCGCGGCGAACCGCTGGATCGCATCCTCGGCCTGGAGCTGGGCGCTGACGATTACCTGGCCAAACCTTGCGATCCTCGGGAATTGACCGCACGCCTGCGCGCCGTGCTGCGCCGTAGTCACCCGACGGCCGTGTCGACCCAGCTCGAACTGGGCGACCTGTGTTTCAGCCCGGTGCGCGGCGTGGTCAGCATCGATGAACAGGAATTTACCCTTACCGTCTCCGAAAGCCGCCTGCTCGAAGCCCTGCTGCGCCAGCCCGGCGAGCCGTTGGACAAACAGGAACTGGCGCAGATCGCCCTGGGTCGCAAGCTGACCCTATACGACCGTAGCTTGGATATGCACGTCAGCAACCTGCGCAAAAAGATCGGCCCCCACCCCGATGGCCGGCCCCGGATCGTGGCGCTGCGTAGTCGTGGCTATTACTACAGCCTCTGACCTGGCTGCCGGGTTTTGTCAGCGCCGGACAAAACCCTCTTTACCGAAGCTTTACTCACACCTGACCGCCGCTGACCTTGATCTGCGTAACCTACTCACATCCGGACTCACCGGAATAGAGACAGGAGAATCACCATGCGCAAGACCCTTATCGCTTTGATGTTCGCCGCAGCCCTGCCCACCGTCGCCATGGCCATGCCAGAAGGCCCGACCCCAGGCCCAATGGGCGGCCCTGAAGGCCATATGATGGGTGGCCCAGGTCACGGCGAACACGGTCCGCGCGGCAAAGGCGGCCCGTTCAGCCAACTGGACCTGAGCAAAGAACAGCGCGAGCAGATCGGCAAACTGATGGGCGACCAATGGCACGCTCGCAAGGATCTGGTCAAAAAGTACCTGGACAAACTGCCGGCTGCCGAGCAGAAAGCCATGCAGGATGAAATCGCCGCCGGCCGTCAGAAAACCCAGGCGGATATCCGCGCCGTACTTAAGCCGGACCAGCAGAAGAAGTACGACGAGATCGTCAAGAAGCAAGCCGAGCGTCGTGCCGAGTGGCAGCAGTTCCAGGCGTGGAAAGCCCAACAGCCGCAAAAAGCGCAATAATGCGTCCGCGTTAATCCCCCAGCCCAGTGGCCAACGCCACTGGGCTTTTCCTGTTTGAGGGTGTCCTGTGCGTTCATTGTTCTGGCGAATCCTGGCAAGTTTCTGGCTAGCCATCGCCCTGGTTGCCGGCTTGTCGATCCTGCTGGGGCATATGCTCAATCAAGATGCGTGGATTCTGAGTCGCCATCCCGGCCTGAGTAACCTGGCTCAAGAGTGGACCCAACTCTACGAAGCCCAGGGCGAGGACGCGGCTCAAGACTTGCTGCAACAGCGCAAGCGTCAGTACCACATTGACGTCCAAGTGCTGAATGAAAGCGGTGAACCTGTGGTGCGCGGCACCTTCCCACGCCGTGCGGCCGCGTTCGAAGCGCGCCAGAACGACAACAAGGACAGCCACCTGCCCTGGCGCCGACTGACCGCCGAATACACCAGCGAAAAAACCGGCGATACCTACCTGCTGATCTATCGCATCCCCCATCCGGAACTCGATGCCTGGCACCGCAGCAGCCTGGCCTGGCCCTTGAGCGCGCTGGCTATCGCCCTGGTGGTGCTGACGCTGTTCAGCCTGTTCGTCACCTTGTCCATCACCCGCCCGCTCAGCCGCCTGCGCGGCGCAGTGCATGACTTGGGCCAGGCTACCTACCAGCAGAACAGTCTGGCGCGCCTGGCCAATCGGCGTGACGAGTTCGGCGTACTGGCTACCGACTTCAACCGCATGGGCGCCCGCCTGCAAAGCTTGATCGGCAGCCAGCGCCAGTTGCTGCGCGACGTGTCCCACGAACTGCGCTCGCCCCTGGCGCGTCTGCGCATCGCTCTAGCCCTGGCCGAACGCGCCAGCCCCGATGAACGGGAACGACTCTGGCCACGCCTGACCCGCGAATGCGACCGTCTGGAGGCGCTGATCAGCGAGATCTTGGTACTGGCCCGCGTTGACGCCGACAACGCCAGCGCTGAGGAGGTGGACCTCAACCCCTTGCTCAAAACCTTGCAAAAAGATGCACAACTCAGCGCGCCGGACCAAGTGGTGAACCTGAAGGCCGACACCGACCTGCACCTCAAGGGCTGGCCGACCATGATCGAACGGGCGGTGGATAACCTGTTGCGCAATGCCCAGCGCTTCAACCCAACGGACCAGCCCATCGAGTTGCAAGCCCAACGTCAGGGTGAACGCATTGTGATCAGCGTGCGCGACCACGGCCCCGGCGTCGATGCCGAACACTTGAACCAACTGGGCGAGCCGTTTTACCGCGCGCCGGGCCAGACCGCCCAAGGTCACGGCCTGGGCCTGGCGATTGCGCGGCGCGCAGCGGAACGCCACGGCGGCAGCCTAAGCCTGGCCAACCATCCAAGTGGCGGCTTTATCGCCAGCCTCGATCTGCCGCTGCAACCCGGGGTTGTCACACCCGGCGGCTGATCTTCTATAGTGGCCCTTCTCAAAAAGGAGGGCCTTTGATGACTGATCTGCTGACTCCCATCCAAGCCGCGCTCGATCTGCCGCAAACACCGCTGCCCCTGACGGGTGCCGGCGCCCTGCCCTCGGCCTTTGCCGTGACCGATCTGGCCTGCGCCAGCATCGGCGCCGCCGGCCAGGCCGTGGCTGAGCTGATCCGGCAACAGACCGAACGTTTGCCCGCCGTCAGCGTGGACCGACGTTTGGCGTCCTGGTGGTTCTCCTCCTCGATCCGCCCGCTGGGCTGGCAAGTGCCGCCGCTGTGGGACCCGGTGGCCGGCGACTACGCCAGCGCCGACGGTTGGATTCGCCTGCACACCAACGCCCCCCATCACCGCGCCGCCGCCGAGCAGGTGCTGGGTAAAGTCCGTGATCGCACCGAGATGGCCAACAAAGTCGCGGCGTGGAAGGCCGCCGACCTGGAACAGGCGGTTGTGGAAGCCGGCGGTTGTGCCGCGCAGATGCGTGCTTGGCCGGCCTGGCAGCAACATCCCCAAGGCCTGGCAGTGAATGCCGAGGCCCTCGTGCAGCGCCAGACCTTCACAACCACCGTCAACAAACCCTGGACTGGCTCGGTGGCACGGCCACTGGCCGGGCTCAGGGTGCTGGACCTGACTCGCGTGCTGGCTGGCCCCGTGGCCAGTCGTTTTCTGGCCGGGCTGGGCGCGGATGTGCTGCGCATCGACTCGCCGACCTGGGACGAGCCAGGGGTGGTGCCGGAAATGACCCTGGGCAAACGCTGCGCGCGGCTGGATTTGAAAACCCAGGAAGGCCGGCAGCGGTTCGAAGCCTTGCTCAAGGACGCCGACCTTCTGTTCCACGGTTATCGCGCCGACGCCCTTGAACACTTGGGCTATAACGCCGAGGGCTTGCAACGCATCGCCCCCGGTCTGATCGAGGTCAGCCTCAATGCCTACGGCTGGAGCGGCCCATGGCGCAACCGCAGAGGGTTCGACAGCCTGGTGCAAATGAGCAGCGGCATCGCCGAGGCGGGCATGGCCTGGCAGCAGGCCGACAAACCGGTGCCGCTTCCCTTGCAGGCGCTGGACCATGCCACCGGTTACCTGATGGCCGCCAGCGCGCTACAAGCCTTGAGCGAACGCTTGAAGTCGGGCCGGGGTGGATCGGCGCGCTTGTCCCTGGCGCGCACGGCGAAACTGTTGGTAGACGCCGGGCAGGCGCCGCAACAACCGGCGCTGAGGCCCGAGGAGCCTGACGATCAAGGGCTGCTGGTTGAACAAACCGCCTGGGGCCCGGCGCATCGGCTGCTGCCCCCCGTCAGTATCAACGGCACACCGTTGCAGTGGGATCTGCCGGCCGGAGAACTGGGCTCACATCGGCCACAGTGGTGATCGACTGCCCTTGTCGAGATGCCGATAAGGGCTGCGCCGCGCTGCTCACTGTCACAACGACAGTACCCCGCTGTATAACCCATAGGCTGCCAGCCCCGCGCCGGCAATCACGCAGCTGAAAATGCCTTTTTCCACATGGGTGAACAACGGCAGGCCCTGTTCGCGCTTGGCCAGGGCGAACAGGATCACACCCGGCGCATACAGCAGCGCCGACAATAGCAAGTACTTCAACCCGCCGGCATACAGCAGCCACACCGCGTAGCCAAGGGCGACCAGGCCGATAAGCAAGTCTTTGAGACGCTGGCGGTGGGCGCCTTCGTAGGTCTCGCCGCGCCCGCTCAACAACACCGCATACGCCGCCGACCATAGGTAAGGCACCAGAATCATTGAAGACGCCAAGTAGATCAGCTTGGTGTAGGTACTGTGGGAAAACAGGGTGATCACCAGGAACGCCTGGATCATCAGATTGGTCAGCCACAGCGCGTTGACCGGCACCTGGTTGGCGTTTTCCTTTTTGAGGAAGGCCGGCATGGTCTTGTCATGGGCGGTGGCGTAGAGAATTTCCGCGCACAACAAGGCCCACGACAGCAACGCACCGAGCAGCGACACCGCCAGCCCGACGCTGATCAACAGCGCCCCCCACGGCCCGACGATACGCTCCAGTACGCCGGCCAGCGACGGGTTTTGCAGCCCCGCCAACTCTGGCCGGCTCATGACCCCCAAGGACAACACATTCACCAGCACCAGCAACGCCAACACGCCGAGAAAGCCGATCACCGTGGCCCGGCCGACGTCAGAGCGCTTCTCGGCCCGCGCTGAATACACGCTGGCGCCTTCGATGCCGATAAACACAAACACGGTGACCAGCATCATGTTGCGCACCTGCTCCACCACCCCGCCGATCTGCGGGTTGCCCAGGCCCCAGATATCCCGGGTGAACACGTCGGCCTTGAATGCCACGGCGGCAATCACGATAAACATCAGCAGCGGTACGATTTTCGCGACGGTGGTGACCTGGTTGATAAACGCCGCCTCCTTGATCCCGCGCAGCACCAGAAAATGCACAGCCCACAGCAACAACGAGGCACAGCCGATGGCCACCGGGGTATTGCCCTGGCCAAAGGCCGGGAAGAAATAACCGAGGGTGCTGAACAGCAGCACGAAGTAACCGACGTTGCCCAGCCACGCACTGATCCAGTAACCCCAGGCCGACGAAAAGCCCATGTAGTCGCCGAAGCCGGCCTTGGCGTAGGCATACACCCCGGAATCCAACTCGGGTTTGCGGTTGGCCAGGGTCTGGAATACGAAAGCCAGAGTCAGCATGCCTACGGCAGTGATCGCCCAACCGATCAATACGGCGCCGACTTCGGCGCGTGCGGCCATGTTCTGGGGCAACGAGAAAATCCCCCCACCGATCATAGACCCCACCACCAAAGCGATCAGGCCACTGAGGCGAAGTTTCTGGGTTGTTTGAGACATGAGTACTCCTGACTGAAACCACTTGAGCCAACAACTGTGCACTCAACTTACTTAATCGCTCGAGTGTAGCGCTTATTACCGAGTGTCATTTAACCGCGATGCTCATAACGCAAAGGCATGACAGTTAATAGAGTTTAGGCTTATTTAGAATTTAAATACGACTGGCCACACCAGATATTGCTCGCTAGTTCGCAGGCGGCTCTGAAAAAGTTTGCACATTCAGGAATCCCGTCTAGCTTCAAACGTTCATACATTGCAACAAATGATTAATCACATCGTACAAAGCGCTCTAGAAAGCGCTTTTGCGGGGCAAACCAAGGTTTATCGGTTTGCCTTTAAGTCATTAATTCACAATGGAATGTGCCAATGAAGTGATCTGAGTCAGCTGTTTGATTAGCACACGGAATTATTCTGTGGTCTCTCTTCTCCTGCATTGGAGTTATGCAATGTCTGAATCTCCCGGAAAACTTCGATTAGGCGCTCTGGTTGCACTTGTCGTCGGCTCGATGATCGGCGGCGGCATTTTCTCACTACCGCAAAACATGGCCGCCAGCGCCGATGTCGGTGCGGTATTGATCGGTTGGGTCATTACGGCCATCGGCATGCTGACCCTCGCGTTCGTGTTCCAGACCCTGGCCAACCGCAAGCCCGACCTCGACGGCGGTGTGTACGCCTACGCCAAGGCCGGTTTCGGCGACTACATGGGTTTCTCCTCAGCCTGGGGTTATTGGATCAGTGCCTGGCTGGGCAACGTCGGTTACTTCGTGCTGCTGTTCAGCACCCTCGGTTACTTCTTTCCAATCTTTGGCGAAGGCAACACCCCGGCTGCGGTAATCGGCGCCTCGGTGCTGTTGTGGGCCGTGCACTTTCTGGTGCTGCGCGGGATCAAGGAAGCGGCGTTCATCAACCTGGTGACCACCGTCGCCAAAGTGGTGCCGCTGGTGCTGTTCGTGCTGATCGCCCTGTTCGCGTTCAAGCTGGACATCTTCACCGCTGACATCTGGGGCGTGAAAAACCCGGACCTGGGCAGCGTGATGAACCAAGTGCGCAATATGATGCTGGTCACCGTATGGGTGTTCATCGGCATCGAAGGCGCAAGCATCTTCTCGGCCCGTGCGGAAAAACGCACCGATGTGGGCAAGGCCACAGTGATCGGGTTTATCACCGTGCTGCTGTTCCTGATGCTGGTCAACGTGTTGTCCCTGGGCATCATGACCCAACCGGAACTGGCCAAGTTGCAGAACCCATCGATGGCTGCCGTGCTGGAGCACGTGGTGGGCCACTGGGGCGCGGTGTTGATCAGTGTCGGCTTGATCATCTCGCTGTTGGGGGCCTTGCTGTCGTGGGTGCTGCTGTGTGCGGAGATCATGTTCGCCGCCGCCAAGGACCACACCATGCCGGAGTTCCTGCGCAAGGAAAACGCCAACCACGTACCGGCCAACGCCCTGTGGCTGACCAACGCGATGGTGCAACTGTTCTTGATCATCACTTTGTTCTCGGCCAGTACTTACCTGTCGCTGATCTACCTCGCCACCTCGATGATTCTGGTGCCCTACCTGTGGTCGGCCGCTTATGCCCTGCTGCTGGCGGTGCGCGGCGAAACTTACGAAAACGCCCTGGCCGAGCGCAAGAAAGACCTGTTTATCGGTGCCATCGCGCTGATCTACGCGATCTGGCTGCTCTACGCCGGCGGTACCAAATACCTGCTGCTGTCCGCCCTGCTCTATGCACCCGGCGCGATTCTGTTCGCCAAAGCCAAGCATGAACTGGGCAAACCGATTTTCACCAACGTCGAGAAGCTGATTTTCGCCGCGGTAGTCATTGGCGCCCTGGTGGCGGCCTATGGACTCTACGACGGCTTCCTGACCTTGTAATTGTTGTTCATTGGAGGATCTGAAATGACCACGGAAAAAGTGAAGTACGGCGTCCACTCCGAAGCCGGCAAACTGCGCAAAGTCATGGTGTGCTCCCCAGGTTTGGCCCACCAGCGGCTGACCCCCAACAACTGCGATGAACTGCTGTTCGATGACGTGCTGTGGGTGGCCCAGGCCAAGCGCGACCATTTCGATTTCGTCACCAAGATGCGCGAGCGGGACATTGATGTGCTGGAAATGCACAACCTGCTGACCGATATCGTCGCGATGCCCGAAGCGCTGGACTGGATCCTGGCGCGCAAAATCACCGCCAACACGGTGGGCCTGGGCCTGGTCGAAGAGGTCAATTCCTGGCTGCGCAGCCTGGAGCCGCGCAAGATCGCCGAATTCCTGATCGGCGGCGTGTCCGCCGATGACCTGCCAAGCAGCTTCGGCGGCCGAACCATCGAGATGTTCCGCGACTTCCTCGGCCATTCCAGCTTCATTCTGCCGCCGTTGCCCAACACCCAGTTCACCCGCGACACCACTTGCTGGATCTACGGCGGCGTGACGCTCAACCCGATGTACTGGCCGGCGCGACGCCAGGAAACCTTGCTGACCAGCGCCATCTACAAATTCCATCCCGAGTTCACCAACGCCGACTTCCAGATCTGGTACGGCGACCCCGACCAGGAACACGGCGCCGCCACGTTGGAAGGCGGTGACGTGATGCCAATCGGCAATGGCGTGGTGTTGATCGGCATGGGCGAGCGTTCGTCCCACCAGGCCATCGGCCAACTGGCGCGCAACCTGTTCAAAAACAAAGCGGTGGAACGAGTGATCGTGGCCGGCCTGCCGAAGTCCCGCGCCGCAATGCACCTGGACACCGTATTCAGCTTCTGCGACCGCGACCTGGTCACCATTTTCCCCGAAGTGGTCAGCCAGATCGTGCCGTTCACCCTGCGCCCCGACGAGAGCAAGCCCCACGGCATCGATATCCAACGGGAAACAACCAACTTCGTCGACACCGTGGCCGCGGCGCTCAACCTCAAGGCCCTGCGCGTGGTCGAGACCGGCGGTAACAGCTTCGCCGCCGAGCGCGAGCAGTGGGACGACGGCAACAACGTGGTGGCCGTGGAGCCGGGCGTGGTGATCGGCTACGACCGCAATACCTACACCAACACCCTGCTGCGCAAGGCCGGCGTGGAAGTCATCACCATCAGCGCCGGTGAACTGGGCCGCGGCCGTGGCGGCGGCCACTGCATGACCTGCCCGATCATCCGCGACCCAATCGACTACTAATTTTCAAGCCATGGCCGCCGCTCATAAGGCGTCGGCCATGGGGATAACCTAAACAGAAGGAGATCCATCATGGCTTTCAATATGCGCAACCGCAGCCTGCTGTCGCTGATGCACCACACCACCCGTGAGCTGCATTACTTGCTGGACCTGTCCCGCGACCTCAAGCGCGCCAAGTACACCGGCACCGAGCGTCCGCACCTGCAAGGCAAGAACATTGCGCTGATTTTCGAAAAAACCTCCACCCGTACCCGCTGTGCGTTCGAAGTGGCGGCCCATGACCAGGGCGCCCACGTCACCTACATCGACCCGGTCTCGTCGCAGATCGGCCACAAAGAAAGCATGAAAGACACCGCGCGCGTGCTCGGCCGCATGTTCGACGCCATTGAATACCGTGGCTTCGAACAGGAAATCGTCGAAGAGCTGGCCAAGTTCGCTGGCGTGCCGGTATTCAACGGCCTTACCGCCGAGTTCCACCCTACCCAGATGATCGCCGACACCCTGACCATGCGCGAACACAGCGACAAACCGCTGCATGACATCAGCTATGCCTACCTGGGCGACGCGCGTTACAACATGGGCAACTCGTTGCTAATGATCGGCGCCAAGCTCGGCATGGATGTGCGCATCGGCGCACCGAAGGCCTTGTGGCCGCATGAAGATTTCATCAAGCAGTGCCAGGCTTTCGCTGAAGAAAGTGGCGCTCGCATCACCATCACCGAAGACCCCAAAGAAGCCGTGAAGGGCGTGGACTTCATCCACACCGATATCTGGGTATCCATGGGCGAACCGGTGGAGGCTTGGGATGAGCGCATCGAGCAACTGCTGCCGTACCAGGTCAACGCCCAGATGATGAAAGCCTCGGGCAACCCTCGGGTGAAATTCATGCACTGCCTGCCGGCGTTCCACAACAGCGAAACCAAGGTCGGCAAAGATATCGCCGCGCGCTACCCGAACCTGGCCAATGGTGTGGAGGTGACCGAAGAGGTGTTCGAGTCGCCGGCCAACATCGCCTTTGAGCAGGCGGAAAACCGCATGCACACCATCAAGGCGATTCTGGTATCGGCGCTGGCGGATATCTAAAGGCTACACGGGTTAAGTGTGGAGGGGCTTGTCCCCTCCCACATTTGGTCCTGTGTTCGCATCATCGAACTCTAGAAGGACATTCTTTATGCGCATCGTCGTAGCCCTGGGCGGCAACGCCCTGCTCCGCCGTGGTGAACCCATGACCGCGGACAACCAACGCGCCAACATCCGCATCGCCACCGAACAGATCGCCAAGATCCACCCTGGCAACGAACTGGTAATCGCCCACGGCAATGGTCCGCAGGTCGGCCTGTTGTCATTGCAGGCGGCGGCCTACACCAGCGTCTCGCCCTACCCGCTGGACGTGCTGGGCGCCGAGACCGAAGGCATGATCGGCTACATCATCGAACAGGAACTAGGCAACCTGCTGGACTTTGAAGTGCCGTTCGCCACCTTGCTCACCCAAGTGGAAGTGGACGCCAACGACCCGGCGTTCAAGCACCCCACCAAGCCCATCGGCCCGGTGTACTCCAAGGACGAAGCGGAAAAACTCGCCGCTGAAAAAGGCTGGGCGATTGCACCGGACGGCGATAAATACCGCCGCGTAGTCGCCAGCCCACGGCCCAAACGCATCTTTGAAATTCGCCCGATCAAGTGGTTGTTGGAAAAAAGCGCCATCGTGATCTGCGCCGGCGGCGGCGGCATCCCAACGATGTATGGTGAAGACGGCAAGCTCAAGGGCATTGAAGCCGTGATCGACAAAGACCTGTGCTCGTCGCTGCTGGCCTCGCAACTGGACGCCGACTTGTTGGTGATCGCCACCGACGTCAACGCCGCCTTCATCGACTATGGCAAACCCACGCAAAAGGCCATCGGCCAGGCCCATCCCGACGACATGGAAAAACTCGGCTTCGCCGCCGGCTCCATGGGGCCCAAGGTTCAGGCCGCCTGCGAGTTCGCCCGCCGCACTGGCAAAACCGCGGTGATCGGTTCACTCTCGGACATCGAAGCGATCGTCCAGGGCACCGCCGGCACACGCATCAGCACGGCAACACCTGGCATCACCTATCTGTGAAGTAGAGGAGATTCGCCTATGGCCACCTTTGAATCCGGTCACTTGCATATCGAGCGACATGCGCTGAACAAGGACGACTACAGCTACAACCTCTGTATCGACTATCAGGTTGAGCAGGACCCGAAGGAAGGCAAGGGCATGCAGTTCACGATCCATGGCTCGGTACAGGGCAATGAACTCAAGGAGACGTTTTTCCTGCCCAAGGACCAGGCATTCGACTTTGCCCGTCATGCGATGAATATCGCGCAGAAATACGGCATGCCCAAGGTCGCGGTATTGAACGGCTCGATGCACAAACAGTACGACCTGATGTTCGAGGATGTGCGGCACCAGCTGGATGTGAAATCGGGCGATCCGGTCAAACCCGAACACCTGGCATAATCCGTTCACACTGACACACTACCGTTAAAACTGTGGGAGGGGGCTTGCCCCCGATAGCGACGAATCAGCCACCGATACCTTGGCTGACACGTCGTGATCGGGGGCAAGCCCCCTCTCACAGTTTGATCTCTATCGCCTGCAAGGCATACTTGGCACCCTCCGCATTCCAGAACCCAACGCCATCCCATGCGTATCCACGTCAGCTTCATCGACCGCGTCGGCATCACCCAGGAAGTCCTGGCCCTGCTGGGTGGGCGCAATCTGAATCTGGATGCGGTGGAGATGGTGCCGCCCAACGTCTATATCGATGCACCGACGTTGAGCGCCGAAGTGCTGGAAGAACTGCGCGACGCCCTGTTCAGCGTGCACGGCGTGCAGGCGGTGACCGTGGTGGACATCCTCCCTGGCCAACGCCGTCACCTGCAATTGGATGCCCTGTTGGCCGCCATGACCGCCCCGGTGCTGGCCGTGGACAGTGCGGGCAAGATCCTGCTGGCCAATCCGGCGTTGATCACGCTGTACGGCCGCGAACCGGCCGGCGAAAGCATCAGCGCGCTATTCAATGACCCGGCCTTGCTGGAAACCCTGCTGGAACAGGGCTTTCGCCTGCCGCTGCGCGAGATCAGCGTGAACGGCCAGACCTGGTTGCTCGACGCCACGCCGATCACCGATGCCGGCGCTCTGCTCACTCTCTACCAACCCAACCGTATCGGCGAACAGCTGTCGGCCCTGCATCACGACCATGCAGAGGGCTTCGATGCGCTGCTTGGCGAGTCCCCGGTGATCCGCACTCTCAAGGCCCGCGCGCAAAGGGTGGCGGCGCTGGATGCACCATTGCTGATCCAGGGTGAAACCGGCACCGGCAAAGAGCTGGTGGCCCGCGCCTGCCACGCCATCAGCGCACGCGCCAGTGCACCGTTCCTGGCCTTGAACTGCGCGGCGCTGCCGGAAAACCTCGCCGAGAGCGAGCTGTTCGGTTACGCACCGGGTGCCTTTACCGGCGCCCAACGCGGCGGCAAACCGGGCCTGATGGAACTGGCCAACCAGGGCACGGTGTTCCTGGATGAAATCGGCGAAATGTCGCCGTATCTGCAGGCCAAACTGCTGCGTTTTCTCAATGACGGCAGCTTCCGCCGGGTCGGCGGCGACCGTGAGGTGAAGGTCAACGTGCGCATCCTCAGCGCCACCCACCGCGACTTGGAAAAAATGGTCAGCGAAGGCACCTTCCGCGAAGACCTGTTTTACCGCCTCAATGTGCTCAACGTGGAAGTGCCGCCCCTGCGCGCGCGCGGCCAGGACATCCTGCTGCTGGCGCGCTACTTCATGCAGCAGGCCTGCGCGCAGATCCAGCGCCCGGTGTGCCGCCTGGCGCCAGGCACCTACCCGGCGCTGCTGGGCAACCGCTGGCCGGGCAACGTACGCCAATTGCAGAACGTGATCTTTCGTGCCGCAGCCATTTGCGAAAGCAGCCTGGTGGACATCGGCGACCTGGACATCGCCGGCACCTCGGTGGCGCGCCAGAGCGACGTGGAAATCGACAGCCTGGAACAGGCCGTGGAAGACTTCGAGCGCGATCTGCTGGAAAAGCTCTACACCAGCTACCCCTCAACCCGCCAACTGGCCAGCCGTCTGCACACCTCGCACACGGCCATCGCCCATCGATTGCGTAAGTACGGTATTCCCAACAAGCCCTGAACAGGTGGATGGGATTCGGCTGTGAAACACAGACATTGTGGGAGGGGGCTTGCCCCCGATGGCGGTGGGCCAGTCACAGGTTAGTTGGCTGATCGGTAGTCATCGGGGGCAAGCCCCCTCCCACATTGAATGCACTGCCAAGGTTTGGTCTGAGAACGACATCCGCTGTACTGAAAGCGCTACAGCGTAACGATATCGCTACAACCCTGCTTTTTGCGCGCCATGCAAGGCTTTGATCCACATAGGCTTTTTTTCAAGGGCCTAGCTGTATCGAAATCGCTACACCTCACGCTCACCTCATATCGTCAATTTTTTATAACCCATTGATTTATAAGATCTAAATAACATTGGCCGCGATTTTGCTAAGCAACTGCCACTGTTCCCATTCCGTCCACCAGACGAATTCTGGCCCTGAGGAGTTTGCATGAGCGAGTTGCGTTTTACTGAAGATCACGAATGGCTGCGCGCCGAAGCCGACGGCAGCGTCACCGTGGGCATCACCGCTTTCGCACAGAACGCACTGGGTGATGTGGTTTACGTGCAACTGCCAGAGCTGCAGGCCTATACCAAGGGCGACGAAGCCTCCACCGTGGAATCGGTCAAAGCCGCCAGCGGCGTGTACATGCCGTTGGACGGTGAAGTGCTCGAAGTGAACGACAAGCTCAGCGAAAGCCCGGAGCTGGTCAACGAAGACCCGATGGGCGATGGCTGGTTCTTCCGCTTTAAGCCGGCCGATGCAAATGCAGTGACTACGCTGTTGGATCAGGACGCGTACGACCGCCTGATCAAAGCCAACGCCGAAGCCTGAGGAGCACGCCATGACCGTTAATCTCACCACCGCCAACGAATTCATCGCCCGCCATATCGGCCCGCGCCAGGCAGACGAGCAACACATGCTCGCCAGCCTGGGCTTTGACTCCCTGGAAGCCCTCAGCGCCAGCGTGATCCCGGAAAGCATCAAGGGCACCAGCGTGCTTGGCCTGGAAGACGGCCTGAGCGAAGCCGAGGCGCTGGCGCGAATCAAAGCCATCGCCAGCCAGAACCAACTGTTCAAGACCTACATCGGCCAGGGCTACTACAACTGCCACACGCCGGCACCGATCCTGCGCAACCTCCTGGAAAACCCGGCCTGGTACACCGCCTACACCCCTTACCAGCCGGAGATTTCCCAGGGCCGCCTGGAAGCGCTGTTGAACTTCCAGACCCTGATCAGCGACCTCACCGGCCTGCCGATCGCCAACGCCTCCCTGCTCGACGAAGCCACCGCCGCCGCCGAGGCCATGACCTTCTGCAAACGCCTGAGCAAGAACAAAGGCAGCAATGCCTTCTTCGCCTCGATCCACAGCCACCCGCAGACCCTCGACGTGTTGCGCACCCGTGCCGAGCCATTGGGCATCGATGTGGTGGTGGGCGATGAGCGCGAACTGGGTGACTTCAGCCCATTCTTCGGCGCCCTGCTGCAATACCCGGCCAGCAATGGCGATGTGTTCGACTACCGCGAACTCACCGAGCGCTTCCATGCCGCCAACGCCTTGGTGGCCGTGGCCGCCGACCTGCTGGCCCTGACCCTGCTGACCCCACCGGGTGAATTCGGCGCCGACGTGGCCATCGGCAGCGCACAACGCTTCGGCGTGCCGCTGGGCTTCGGTGGCCCGCATGCGGCCTATTTCTCCACCAAGGATGCGTTCAAGCGCGATATGCCAGGCCGTCTGGTGGGCGTGTCTGTTGACCGTTTCGGCAAGCCGGCCCTGCGTTTGGCCATGCAGACCCGCGAGCAGCACATCCGCCGCGAGAAAGCCACGTCCAACATCTGCACCGCCCAAGTGCTGCTGGCCAACATCGCCAGCATGTACGCGGTGTATCACGGCCCCAAAGGCCTGACGCAGATCGCCCAACGCATTCACCAGTTGACCGCCATCCTCGCCAAAGGCCTGAGCGCGCTGGGTGTGAAGGTCGAGCAAACGCAGTTCTTCGATACCCTGACCCTCAACACCGGCGCCGCCACCGCTGCCCTGCACGACAAGGCCCGCGCCCAGCGCATCAACCTGCGCGTGGTCGACGCTGAGCGGGTTGGTCTGTCGGTCGATGAAACCACTACCCAGGCCGATATCCAGGCCCTGTGGGCGATCTTCGCCGACGGCAAGGCCCTGCCCGCTTTCGACGCCCAAGCCGACAGCTGCCTGCCGGCGGCGCTGCTGCGTCAATCGCCGATCCTCAGCCACCCGGTGTTCAACCGTTACCACTCCGAAACCGAGCTGATGCGCTACCTGCGCAAACTGGCCGACAAGGACCTGGCGCTGGACCGCACCATGATTCCGTTGGGCTCGTGCACCATGAAGCTTAACGCCGCCAGCGAAATGATCCCGGTGACCTGGGCCGAGTTCGGCGCCCTGCACCCGTTCGCCCCAACCGAACAAAGCGCCGGTTACCAGCAACTGACCGCCGACCTGGAAGCCATGCTCTGCGCGGCCACCGGTTATGACGCCATCTCCTTGCAACCGAACGCTGGTTCCCAAGGCGAATACGCCGGCCTGCTGGCGATCCGTGCTTACCACCAGAGCCGTGGCGAAGCCCGTCGCGATATCTGCCTGATCCCCTCGTCCGCCCACGGCACCAACCCAGCCACCGCCAACATGGCCGGCATGCGCGTGGTCGTCACCGCCTGCGACGCCCGTGGCAACGTGGACATCGAAGACCTGCGCGCCAAAGCGATCGAGCACCGCGAGCACCTGGCCGCGCTGATGATCACCTACCCGTCCACCCACGGCGTGTTCGAAGAAGGCATCCGCGAAATCTGCGGGATCATCCACGACAACGGCGGCCAGGTGTACATCGACGGCGCCAACATGAACGCCATGGTGGGCCTGTGCGCGCCGGGCAAGTTCGGCGGCGACGTGTCCCACCTGAACCTGCACAAGACCTTCTGCATCCCCCACGGCGGTGGCGGCCCAGGTGTTGGCCCGATTGGCGTCAAATCGCACCTCACGCCTTTCCTGCCGGGCCATGCGGCCATGGAGCGCAAGGAAGGCGCGGTGTGCGCGGCGCCATTCGGCAGCGCGAGCATCCTGCCGATCACTTGGATGTACATCAGCATGATGGGCGGCGCGGGCCTCAAGCGCGCGTCACAACTGGCGATCCTGAACGCCAACTACATTTCCCGTCGCCTCGAAGAGCACTACCCCGTGCTGTACACCGGCAGCAACGGCCTGGTGGCACACGAGTGCATCCTGGACCTGCGCCCGCTCAAGGACAGCAGCGGTATCAGCGTGGATGACGTGGCCAAGCGTCTGATCGACTTCGGCTTCCATGCCCCGACCATGTCGTTCCCGGTGGCGGGTACCCTGATGATCGAACCGACCGAAAGCGAATCCAAGGAAGAACTGGATCGCTTCTGCGACGCGATGATTGCCATCCGCGAAGAAATCCGCGCGGTGGAAAACGGCACCCTGGATAAAGACGACAACCCACTGAAAAACGCCCCGCACACCGCCGCCGAACTGGTGGGTGAGTGGAGCCATCCGTACAGCCGTGAACAGGCGGTGTACCCGGTTGCATCGTTGATCGAAAGCAAGTACTGGCCGCCGGTGGGCCGGGTCGACAACGTGTTTGGCGATCGCAACCTGGTGTGTGCGTGCCCGTCGATCGAGCTTTATGCCTAAAGCAGTTGGAAGCGGCAAGCTACGAGCTGCAAGTTAAAAGCCGAATGGCTCTTTCTTGCCGCTTGTGGCTTGCCGCTTGCCGCTGCTCCTATAACAAGAAACCGGAGAACCACTCATGTCTTTAAGCGTGTTCGACCTGTTCAAGATTGGCATCGGCCCCTCCAGTTCCCATACCGTCGGCCCGATGCGCGCCGCCGCTCGATTCGTCGAGGGGCTCAAGCGTGACGCGCTGTTGAGCGCCACCACTCACGTCAAGGTGGAACTCTATGGCTCCCTCGGCGCCACCGGCAAAGGCCACGGCAGCGACAAAGCCGTGCTGCTGGGCCTGGAAGGCGAACACCCGGACACCGTGAACACCGAAACCGTGGCCACGCGCCTGGCGCAGATGCGCAGCGACGGTCGCTTGAACCTGCTCGGCGAACACAGCATTGCGTTCAACGAGAAAGAACACCTGGCGATGATCCGCAAGCCCCTCGCCTATCATCCCAATGGCATGATCTTCCGCGCCTTCGACGCCGCCGGCCTGCAGATCCGCAGCCGCGAGTACTACTCAGTCGGCGGTGGCTTCGTGGTGGATGAAGGTGCCGCCGGCGCTGACCGGATTGTCGAAGACGCCACGCCCCTGACCTTTCCATTCAAGAGCGCCAAGGACCTGCTTGGGCATTGTGCGACGTACGGATTGTCCATCAGCCAAGTGATGCTGACCAACGAAAGCGCATGGCGTCCAGAGGCGGAAACCCGGGCCGGCCTGCTGAAAATCTGGCAGGTCATGCAGGACTGTGTCGACGCGGGCTGTCGCAACGAAGGCATTTTGCCCGGTGGTTTGAAGGTCAAGCGCCGCGCCGCGGCCCTGCATCGTCAACTGTGCAAAAACCCGGAATCGGCGTTGCGCGATCCCTTGTCGGTGCTTGATTGGGTCAACCTGTACGCCCTGGCGGTCAACGAAGAAAACGCCAACGGCGGGCGCGTGGTCACAGCGCCCACCAACGGTGCGGCCGGGATCATTCCGGCGGTGCTGCATTACTACATGCGCTTTATCCCAGGAGCGAACGAAGACGGCGTGGTGCGTTTTCTGCTCACCGCCGCCGCCATCGGCATTCTTTACAAGGAAAATGCGTCGATCTCCGGCGCCGAGGTGGGCTGTCAAGGTGAGGTCGGCGTGGCTTGCTCCATGGCCGCCGGCGCACTGTGTGAGGTGCTGGGCGGCAGCGTTTCGCAAGTGGAAAACGCCGCCGAGATCGGCATGGAGCACAACCTCGGCCTGACCTGCGACCCCATTGGTGGCCTGGTGCAAGTACCTTGCATCGAGCGCAACGCAATGGGCTCGGTGAAGGCGATCAACGCTGTGCGCATGGCCTTGCGCGGTGATGGGCAGCACTTCGTGTCCCTCGATAAGGTCATCCGCACCATGCGCCAGACCGGCGCCGATATGAAAAGCAAATACAAGGAAACCGCCCGTGGCGGTTTGGCGGTCAACATTATCGAGTGCTGACGCCTAAAGGCGCGCCAGCACGTTTTTTCAGGAGCTGAACATGTCCACCGAAACCCTATTGAAAACCCCGCTGCATGCCCTGCATATCGAGCTGGGCGCACGCATGGTGCCCTTCGCCGGGTACGACATGCCGGTGCAATACCCGCTCGGTGTCATGAAGGAGCATCAGCACACCCGTGATCAGGCCGGGTTGTTCGATGTGTCCCATATGGGTCAGATCCGTTTGAGTGGCGCCAATGCCGCCAAAGCCCTGGAAACCTTGGTGCCGGTCGATATCATCGACCTGCCGGTGGGCATGCAGCGCTACGCGATGTTCACCAACGATCAGGGCGGCATCCTCGATGACCTGATGGTGGCCAATCTAGGTAACGATGAGCTGTTCCTGGTGGTCAATGCGGCCTGCAAGGATCAGGACCTGGCCCACCTGCGCCAACACATCGGTGATCAGTGCACCATCGAGCCGCTGTTCGAAGCGCGCGCCCTGTTGGCGCTGCAAGGCCCGGCAGCGGTGAAGGTGCTGGCGCGCCTGGCGCCGGAAGTGACCAAGATGACCTTTATGCAGTTCGCCGCCGTGCGCCTGCTGGGTGTGGATTGCTATGTCAGCCGCTCCGGCTACACCGGCGAGGACGGCTTTGAAATTTCCGTGCCCGCGGCCAGCGCTGAAAGCCTGGCCCGCAGCCTGCTGGCCGAAACCGAAGTACAACCGATCGGTCTGGGCGCCCGCGATTCCCTGCGTCTGGAAGCCGGCCTGTGCCTGTACGGCCATGACATGAATACGGACACCACGCCTATCGAGGCCAGCCTGCTATGGGCCATTTCCAAGGCACGCCGCGCCGACGGTGCCCGCGCCGGTGGTTTCCCGGGAGCGGACCGGATCTTCACCCAGCAACAGACTGGCGTGAGCCGCAAGCGCGTGGGCTTGCTGCCCCAGGAACGCACGCCAGTACGTGAAGGCGCTGAGATCGTCGACGCACACGGCAGCGTGATTGGCAGCGTCTGCAGCGGCGGCTTCGGCCCAAGCCTGGGCGGCCCACTGGCCATGGGTTACCTTGACAGCGCCTTTACCGCTCTGGATACAGAAGTCTCTGCGTTGGTGCGTGGGAAAAAGGTGCCACTTCGTGTAAGTAAAATGCCATTTGTGCCACAGCGTTACTACCGTGGCTGATTGACTGTTCCTATAAGTAACGCGGTCGCGCCAAGGCGCACTAAACTGTAACGCGACCGCCATAAAACAGTGCATTTACGATAGTTAATATGACTGGCGGCTGCCTATATCAAGTGATTAGGACTATCGAATAAGTCAGTTCCATTATATTCAACGAAGTGTCATCAGCCCGCGCAATGCGGGGCGTCCGGCAGGGCTTGTTTTTATCGTATTAGTTGGCGTAGAGTTTGCCCACTGTGTTTGCATGGGTCGCTTGGAACCTGGACCTGGGCAGTAGCTGAAGTAGTTTTGCTACAACCCGTTCGACGTCTCTTACTTTCCTGCAACCCAGCCCAGTACTCTTTCGCGTGAAAGGGGCTGTCATTAATTT
This sequence comes from Pseudomonas rhodesiae, assembly GCF_013285305.1. NCBI lineage: Bacteria > Pseudomonadati > Pseudomonadota > Gammaproteobacteria > Pseudomonadales > Pseudomonadaceae > Pseudomonas > Pseudomonas rhodesiae. The sequence continues at coordinate 4,728,883 of NZ_CP054205.1, forward strand.
TTTAGCGTCAAGGAAATAAGAAAATGGCTGAACGTCAGAGCGGTACCGTCAAGTGGTTTAACGACGAGAAAGGGTTTGGTTTTATCACTCCAGAAAGCGGTCCGGATCTGTTCGTGCATTTCCGCGCTATTCAGGGCAACGGCTTCAAGAGCCTGAAAGAAGGCCAGAAAGTGACCTTCGTTGCGGTGCAAGGCCAAAAAGGCATGCAGGCTGACGAAGTTCAAGCAGAAGGCTGATTCCTCTGCGACAAAAAGCCCCTGATATGACATCAGGGGCTTTTTTATGGGCGCAATTCCGTAAAATGGCTTTTTCCTTCCGAGAGCCCTGCCATGTCCAAACCCCTGCTGAGCCCCCAAGGCGAATTTCCCGCCGTTGGCCTGGGCCGTCGTTTGGCAGCGATGTTCTATGACTTCCTGTTGTGCACAGCCCTGATGATCGTCACCGCGTTTATCTACAAACTGATCTGGATCGCGTTCGTGGGCGAAGCCAGGATGCGCACGTTGACCGAATCGGGCGCCTTGGATGGCGACCCACTGCTGTCGACGATTCTGTTGTTTGTACTGTTTGGGTTCTTCGCCAAGTTCTGGACCCATTCCGGTCAGACCCTGGGCATGCAGGTGTGGGGCGTACGCGTGCAGAACGCCGACGGCTCGCGGATCAGCCTGTGGCAAGCGTTGCTGCGCTTTGTGGTGTCAATTGCGTCGTGGTTGTGCGTGGGGCTCGGGTTTCTCTGGTCGCTGTTCGACAAGCAGAAACGCAGCTGGCATGACATCTACTCGGATACGCAGTTGGTGCGGATTCCGAAGCAGAAAAAATAACCCCGTGCCTGGTACAGATCGACAGGTGGGAGGGGCGTACCCTCCCACGTTTTTTACCAAGCTCGACTATGCGTTACCGGCCAGCTTCAGGCGCGCAGCCTGAGTAAAATCCAGCATGCGCTTGAGCGGTCTCACAGCCTGTGGGATTACCGACGGTTCGACGAAGATCTCGTTGCTGCCCTCACGCAGGCACTGCAGCGTGCGCTCCAGCGTATTCATGGCCATCCACGGGCAGTGTGCGCAACTGCGACATGCCGCACCGTTGCCGGCCGTAGGCGCTTCTACGAAGACCTTGTCCGGGCATAGCTGCTGCATCTTGTAGAAGATCCCGCGGTCGGTCGCCACGATGAAAGTCTTGTTCGGCAAACGCTGCGCGGCGGCAATCAGTTGACTGGTGGAGCCCACCGCATCGGCCAGCTCGATCACCGACGTGGGAGACTCCGGGTGCACCAGGATGGCTGCATCCGGGTACAGCGCCTTCATATCTTCCAACTGCTTGGACTTGAACTCCTCATGGACGATGCAGGCACCGTCCCACAGCAGCATGTCGGCGCCGGTCTGGCGCTGGATGTAGGTGCCCAGGTGTTTATCCGGGCCCCAGATGATGGTTTCGCCGTTGTCCATCAGACTCTCGACAATTTCCAGCGCACAGCTGGACGTCACCACCCAATCAGCCCGCGCCTTCACCGCAGCCGAGGTATTGGCGTACACCACCACGGTACGCTCGGGATGCTGATCGCAAAACGCCGAAAACTCATCTACCGGGCAGCCCAGGTCCAAAGAGCAGGTCGCTTCAAGCGTAGGCATGAGAATGCGTTTTTCAGGTGTAAGGATCTTGGCCGTCTCCCCCATGAAACGCACGCCGGCAACCAGCACGGTCTTGGCCGGGTGCGCGGCGCCGAAGCGAGCCATTTCCAGGGAGTCGGAGACACAGCCACCGGTCTCTTCGGCCAGGGCCTGAATCACCGGATCGCAGTAGAAGTGGGCAACCAGTACCGCGTCTTGAGCTTTGAGCTCAGCGGCGATGGCGGTACGCAGGCTCGCCTCTTCTTCGGCGCTCAGAGCCTTAGGCTGCTTGGCGTCGAGATGGGCTTGAACCAGTAAGCGTTCGGAAATGTGCGTCATGTTCGCAAGACCTGCAGGCGCAGAAGCGCGAAAGTCGAGTGTACCACCGGCTCTGGAGCCCTTCGGGCACCGCCGGACGAAGTGATTGTGTTCATCAAGCACGGGTGAAACTGAAGCTGGGCAAGGCTACAGAATATCGAATGGATTCAAAAGCCTAATCTGGTATTCGCGGGGGTGCCTGTCGGGTAAAAAATGGGAACCTCCGAGATCATCGCTGTAGAACTGCCCGAGGCGTCTTTTCAAACCTTTCCGACTCCGTCCGCCCCCCAAATCGCAGGCAAAAAAAAACCCGGAAATCCTCACTTACGTGGGCCTTCCGGATTTTCTAAACCGCTAAAAATGGTGGGTCGTGTGGGATTCGAACCTACGACCAATTGGTTAAAAGCCAACTGCTCTACCAACTGAGCTAACGACCCGCTGTGTGGTGGCGCGTATAATACTGATTTCTAAGGACTATTCAACACTTTATTTAAAATAAATCAGAAAAAACACCTTATCGCCGTGATTCAGGCTATTTGCAAGCCCCATACAACCCACCAAGGCCGAGCCCGAGAAGCTGAATTTCAACGACCCGGCTCGTCGTTCCACAGGTATTTATGCAGTTGCAGCTGCAAGCGCACCGGCAGATTGTCTGCCACTATCCAGTCGGCCAGGTCACGGGCATTCAGGTCATGGTGGCTTGGGGAGAACAGCACCTCACCTGCGCGCCGCTCAAGACCATACTGAATCAGCTTTGATACTGCCCAATCGTAGTCATCACGAGAACAAATCACGAACTTGACCTGATCGTTGACGCTCAGCAGATCCATATTCTCGTAGCGGTTGCGATGCGCCTCTTTTGAATCCGGAGTTTTGAGGTCGACCACGCGGCTCACGCGAGGATCGACCGCAGAGATATCCAGGGCGCCGCTGGTTTCCAGAGACACTTCATAACCTGCGTCACACAGCTGTTTGAGCAACGGGATGGCATTGGGCTGTGCCAGGGGCTCACCACCCGTCACGCAGACGTAACGGGGCTTGAAACCTGCCACCTGCTCCAGGATATCGTCGAGGGTACGCACGGTGCCGCCACTGAAGGCGTAAGCGCTGTCACAGTACTGGCAACGCAGAGGGCAACCTGTCAGCCGTACAAATACAGTAGGCAGGCCTGCGGTTCGCGTTTCACCCTGTAACGAGTAAAAAACTTCGGTAATACGTAATGTGTCTTGCATAGTCGCCACGGGCGTAACAGCTAAACAGGCTGTCCGCCTCCGTCAGGCACTTCCAGGAACCCCGCCAACGCGTAGACCCCAAGAAGCGTGTTTCATAAAAGGGCGTGGATTCTAACGAAAAAACCCGCGCCAGGCGCGGGTTTCTTCTAAACGGGCCGCTTCGCTTACAAGCGTTGCAGGTCGCGTTGAGCCAACTGGGCAGCGGACGTCCCCGGATATTGGGCCACTACTTGCTGCAGAATGCCTTTGACCTTGTCGGTATGACCCAGGCGGCGCTCTACGTCAGCCAGCTTATACAGCGAGTCCGGCACCTTGGCGTGCTTGGGGTACAGCTGACTGACCTTGGCAAATGCCTGGCCGGCACCTTGCAAATCACCCTTGGCGAGGTTGACTTCGCCAAGCCAGTATTGAGCGTTGCCCGCATACTGGCTGTTGGGGTATTTGCGCAGAAATGCGGTAAAAGCCTGGCTGGCTTTATCGAAGTCCTTGGCTTTGATCAGGTCGAAGGCAGCATCGTAATAGAGCTTTTCCTTCGCTGGGTCACCCGGTTCGCTGCTGGCGGCGGGGGCTTGGCTAGCGGCCGCCCCGGCTGCTGCACCACCGGCAGCAGCGCTTGGCGCGCCACCGGCAGAAGAATTATCAGGAGTAGCGGCAGGTGTAACGCCGGCTCCTATACGTCGATCAAGATCCTGGTATCGCTCCAGGCCTTCTTGCTTGAGCTGGTTCACTTGATTCTGCAGAACTTCAATCGCGCCTTGTTGCTGCGCAAGTTGATCCTGCATGCGTTGCAGCTGGTTGAACAGTTCGCCCTGTGCCGAGGGCGCGGACGTAGCCGCCCCCCCAGCATAGGCGCCGTTCGTGCCATAACCCGCTGGCGGATAACTGCTCCCGCTATTGTTATAGCCAGAGTTGCTATCTTCCACAGGAACCGCAGCCCACACCGCAAGCGGTGCGAAGCTGAGAGCCAATACAGTTAGAGCACGACGGCACGTTCGCATGACGAATTACTTACGCAGTTCGACGCGACGGTTTTGAGCCCAGGACTGCTCGTCGTGGCCAGTAGCAACTGGACGCTCTTTACCGTAGGAAACCAGTTCCAGCTGAGCTGGCGAAACGCCTTGCAGGACCAGGTAGCGTTGAACGGCTTTAGCACGACGCTCGCCCAGTGCCATGTTGTACTCACGAGTACCACGTTCGTCGGTGTTACCTTCCAGAACAACGCGAGCGCCGTTAGCTTTCAGGTCCTTCGCGTGAACGTCCAGAGCGCGCATGGCTTCTGGCTTCAGGTCCGAACTGTCGTATTCGAAGTAGAAAGTAGTGATCGCGCGCAGAGCAGCTTCTTCGCTCAGGGAGCCGTCAACTGCACCAGTGTTAGCGCCATAACCAGCGTTTGGATCAACAGCTGCGCCTTCACCGGCATTGTCGCCGCCTTTGGACGAGCAACCAACGGCTACGGACAGAGCCAGAGCCAGAGCAGCAAACTTACCAAACTTCAGCATTTCCATCGTGAAACTCCTAATGAACCCCAGTGTGTTAAGCAAATCTTTTTGTAGCGCCGCGTCAGTTCAGGTAAGGGGACCAGGATGGTTCTCTGACTTCGCCTTGTGCGGTAGGAAGCGGGAGCCTTACGCGTCCATTAATGGACACGAGCATCAAGACTCCCCGGCCCTGCTGGCGGGTGGCGTAGATTACCATGGTGCCGTTGGGCGCAACAGTAGCTGACTCATCAAGGTTGGTATCTGTAAGGATTTTTACGGTTCCGCGCTGCAAATCCTGGGCCGCAACCCGGAAATTAGTGAAACCATCCTGACGGTGAATCATCACCAACGTCTTTTCATCAGCCGACAGTTTAGGGTTGGCGTTGTAGTTACCGATAAAGGTCACTCGTTCCGCACCGCCACCGCCAATACTGGACTTGTAGATTTGTGGCTTACCGCCACGGTCGGAGGTGAAGTAGATGGTCGAGCCATCCTTGCCCCAGAACGGTTCGGTATTGATGCCCGGGCCGCTGGTAACACGGGTGATCTGACGCGAAGCCATGTTCATCACGTAGATATCCGGATTGCCATCTTTAGACAGCACAAACGCCAGGCGCGAGCCATCCGGTGACCAGGCAGGCGCGCCGTTAAGGCCTTCGAAGTTGGTGATCTGCTCACGGCGACCGGTATCGATATGCTGCACAAAGATACGTGGACGCTTCTGTTCGAAGGACACATAGGCAATACGCTTGCCGTCCGGTGCGAAGCGCGGCGACAGAATCGGCTCGCGCGATTGCAGCAAGGTCACTGCCCGCGCACCGTCGTAGTCCGAACGTTGAAGGGTGTAGCGCGTGTTATCTACCGAAAAGCGTTCAGCCGTTACATAGAGCAGACGCGTAGAGAAAGCACCTTTGATACCGGTGAGCTTTTCAAACGACTGGTCCGAAATGTAGTGGGCCATGTCACGCAATTGTTCGGTGGTGCCCGACACGCTGCCGGTCAGGACCTGCTGCTCCGTCGCCACGTTGAACAACGCGTAGGTGATTTGCAAGCGGCCGCCGGCCGGCACAATGTTGCCGACCATCAGGTACTGGGCGCCAACGGCTTTCCAGTCACGGAACACGACTTCGCTGGCCTGGTTTGGCTGGCTGATCATGTTACCTTTTGGAATTGGCGCGTAATAACCGGAGTTGCGCAGGTCGTCACTGACGATCTGTGCCATGTCGTCCGGCAATACACTGCCGCCTTGCCAACCGAACGGCACTACCGCGATCGGAGTGGCCCGATCGCTACCGCTGGTAACCAGGATGTTCTTTTCATCCGCCGTCGCTATCCCTGCCATACAGCAAATAACGACAAGCATTCCTCGAAGAAGGTTTCTCACAAGGCTAGATCCTCAGGTGTGAATGTCATCTTGAATGAACGATAGGGAGCGAAGTCGCTTGGTTTCATTCCCTGCATCTCGGTCAACCGGCCAATGTTCTTGACCGCGGCAACCGCCGAACTGTCGAACGAACCGTCACCACTGGACTTGGCCACGCTGACCGAAGTCACCGTACCGTCCGGCAACATGCCGATCTGCAGTACTACTGTCATGCCTTTGCGTGCCGAAGGTGGACGTGTCCAGCCTTCTGCTGCCCGCGCCCGAATCAGGTCGTCGAAACTGCCCGCGACTTCATCGCCACGCTCATCGGCCAAGGCTTGCTGACGCTGCGGCGTGTCGGAAAGCAAATCTGCCAAGGCCTGGGCCTTTTTCTCTTCGGCGGATTTACGCGCTGCTTCCTGAGCCTTTTTCTTCTGGGCATCGGCGGCAGCTTTCTTCTTCGCTTCGTCGGCGACTTTTTTCTTCGCCTCGTCTGCTTCAGCTTTTTTCTTGGCGTCTTCGGCGGCTTTCTTCTTCGCGTCTTCGACTATCTTCTTCTTGGCTTCCTCAGCGGCCTTTTTCTTGGCCTCTTCTTCGGCAGCTTTCTTGGCTTCTTCTTCAGCTTTCTTCTTGGCTATATCAGCCAATTGTTTCTCTTCGGCCTTCTTGGCTTCGGCAGCTTTCTCGGCTTTTTTGGCTTCATCAGCCTTTTTCGCCTCGTCGGCCTTCTTGGCTTCGTCTGCCTTTTTCGATTCCTCGGCCTTTTGAGCCGCCTCTTCTTTCTTTTGTTCCGCAGCAGCCTTCACCGCTTCCTGCTCGACCTTCTTCTGTTCCATCTGCTCGACTTCAGTCTGACGCGCGGCCGACTTCTGCGCCTCACCCGCAATCTTCTGATTGGTCTGGGTAGTGGCCTGACTTTTCGATTTCAGCTGATACAGGGTCGCCTGCACGATAGGCTTGGCTGGCGGCAGGTCAGGGGTCATGGCAAAGCTGACGAACAGCATGCCGAAGACCAGGACGTGCAGGGCAATCGCCCAAACGCTAGGCCAGAAGTAGCTTTCCGAGGCGGACGGCTCTCGCTGTTGGTGCATCAGGGCGCCTCGGTAATCAAGCCAACGTTACCGACGCCGGCCTTCTGCAGCCCGCCCATGGCGCCCATGACGGAACCATAGTCGACTGCTTTGTCACCGCGGATGAATACTTGGGTGTGCTTGCCACCTTCGTTACCGGCGCGAATGATCTTGGTCACCGCATCGGTCATCGCCGGCAACGTCAGGGCCTTGTCCTGTTGCTTCTGAGTGTCGACTTCGCTGCCAAGGTTCCAGTAATAGGTCTTGTCGGACTTGATCGAAATGGTCAGCACCTGAGTGTTGTTGTCTTGCGGCAAGGCTTCGCTAGAAACCTTGGGCAGATCAACTTTCACACCCTGGTTGAGCATCGGCGCGGTCACCATGAAGATCACCAGCAGCACCAGCATCACGTCGATGTAAGGCACTACGTTCATCTCGGCGACCGGCTTGCGCTTGGTTCGAGCTCGAGTGATTAAAGCCATCGGGAGGTACCTGCTTATTCTTCGCTGGTGTGCACTTTACGGTGCAGGATCGCCTGGAATTCATCGGCGAAGGTGTAGTAACGGCCAATCAGGTTCTCGCCGCGTGCGGCAAAGCGGTTATAGGCGATCACCGCAGGGATGGCGGCAAACAGACCGATTGCAGTGGCGATCAGGGCTTCGGCGATACCGGGGGCCACGGTGGCCAGGGTCGCTTGTTGAGCCTGGGCCAGACCACGGAAGGAGTTCATGATCCCCCACACCGTACCGAACAGGCCGATATACGGGCTGACGGAACCAACGGTGGCAAGAAAAGGCAGGCTCTGCTCAAGCTTCTCTTCTTCGCGGGAAATGGCGACGCGCATGGCGCGAGCCACGCCTTCCATCACCGCTTCCGGGTCTACGCCTGGCTGCTGGCGCAGACGGGAGAATTCCTTGAAGCCAGCACGGAAGATCTGCTCCACACCCGAATCCGGGTCCGGGTTGCTGCCGGCCTGGCGATAGAGCTTGGACAGGTCGATACCCGACCAGAAGCGCTCTTCAAAGCTCTCCAGGGCACGTCGACCGGCACGCAGCAGGTTGCTGCGCTGAAAAATCATGACCCAAGAGGTAACCGATGCGGCTACCAGGGTCAGCATGACCAGTTGAACCACAACACTGGCATTGCTGACCAGGCTCCACATGGAGGAATGGTCGACGACGGTAGGTTCCACGCTAAATCTCCTGCTTTGATTGTTTACCCGCGCCGCTCACGGCGGCAAAGGCCACACGTAGAGTTTCGGGAATGGCCCGAGGTTTCAAACTGTTGGTGCGTACACACGCCACCAAAAACTGCCCCTCACAGAGCAGCGTTGCATCCGTTGCCCGCCTGACCTGCTGTTTGAAGCGCAGGCTGGCACGGTTCAATTCGATGACTTCAGCGCTAACCAGCAGTTCATCATCCAGTCGCGCCGGGGCGTGATAACGCGCCTCGCTGGAATGCACGACGAATAACAGGTCCTCCCCTGCCAGCTGGGATTGGGCAAAGCCCAGCTCCCGTAGCCGCTCGGTTCGAGCCCGTTCCATGAACTTAAGGTAATTGACGTAATAAACGATGCCGCCGGCATCGGTGTCCTCGTAATAAACGCGACAGCGATGTGCGAACGACTGATCCCCGTTTTGCGCGCGCATACTCTAGTGCTTACTCCTGAGGTTGCCAATCCGGCCAGGCAACTGTTTTTTCATTCTCTGAAACATTTTCACTGACAGAATGACGACGCCAGTCACTGGGACAGCACAAACCTCGAATAAATCGTCGAGCCAAGCGCTTTTAATCGTCCACTGCATCAAGGAATTCGTCTACCACGGGCATCTCGCCCAATCGTGACGGAATGTTTAATCCAAAATGCAGATAAGCATGACGCGTCACCACCCGCCCCCTTGGCGTGCGCATGATGTAGCCCTGCTGGATCAGGTAAGGCTCAAGCACATCCTCGATGGTGTGGCGCTCTTCGCTGATGGCAGCGGCCAGGCTGTCCACGCCTACCGGGCCACCGTCGAACTTTTCGATCATGGTCAAGAGTAGACGCCGATCCTGATGATCGAAGCCATGTTCGTCCACATCCAGCAGGTTGAGCGCCAGGTCGGCCACCGCCTTGGTAATGTGCCCCTTGGCGCGCACTTCGGCGAAGTCCCGCACCCGCCGCAGCAAACGGTTGGCGATACGCGGTGTGCCCCGGGCACGCCGAGCGATTTCAAACGAGCCTTCAGGGTCCAGCGGCAAGCCAAGGATGCTCGCCGAACGACTGACGATCGTGGCCAGATCCGCCGTGCTATAGAACTCCAGACGTTGAACAATCCCAAAACGGTCTCGCAGCGGATTGGTCAGCATCCCCGCTCGCGTGGTGGCGCCCACCAAAGTGAACGGCGGCAAATCGAGCTTGATCGAGCGAGCCGCCGGGCCTTCGCCAATCATGATGTCGAGCTGGAAATCTTCCATCGCCGGGTACAACACTTCTTCGACAATCGGCGAGAGCCGGTGGATTTCGTCGATAAACAGCACATCGTGCGGCTCTAGGTTGGTCAACAACGCTGCCAGATCACCGGGACGTTCCAGCACCGGACCTGAGGTGGACTTGATCGACACCCCCATTTCCTGGGCAATGATGTTGGCCAGGGTGGTCTTGCCCAGCCCCGGCGGACCGAAGATCAACGTGTGATCCAGGGATTCACTGCGCCCGCGCGCCGCCTGGATGAACAGCTCCATCTGCTCGCGCACAGTGGGCTGGCCGATGTATTCAGCCAGGCTCAGGGGGCGGATGGCCCGGTCCTGGATTTCTTCACGGTCGCGCGGGCCGGTGGCCGCGATCAGACGATCAGCTTCAATCACTTAAATCATTCCCTTCAGGGCGCGGCGGATCATGTCTTCACTGCTCAGGTTCTTATCCTTGATGGCCGATACCGCTTTGCTCGCTTCCTGGGGTTTGTAGCCCAAGGAAATCAACGCGCTGACGGCATCGCTTTCGGCGCTGGCAACCTGGGACGCTGGCATATCAGGCTGGTTCGGCACCAAGGCAAACATGCTCGGCACCACCTCCCAGGCCTTGAAGCGGTCCTTGAGTTCCACCAGCAAACGCTCGGCGGTTTTCTTGCCGACGCCCGGCACCTTGGTCAGCGCCGAGGTATCCTGCGCCGATACGGCGCGCACCAGTTCGTCTACTTCCAGACTGGACATCAAGGCCAGCGCCAGTTTCGGTCCCACGCCATTGAGGCGGATCAGTTCGCGGAAGAAGTCACGGTCGCGCTTGCCAATGAAACCATAGAGCAATTGCGCGTCTTCGCGCACCACCAGATGGGTATGCAGCGTGAGCGGCTCGCCGACCGACGGCAGGCGATACAGGGTGGTCATGGGCACTTCCAGCTCATAGCCCAGCCCGTTGACATCCAAAATAAGGTGCGGCGGCTGCTTTTCAGCCAGGGTGCCGCGCAAACGTCCAATCACGGTACAGATCCTTAACACTTAGGGTCAGATCAACGCCTGACCGGAAATCACGATTGCGCTGATGCTATCAGAGACGCAGGCGACCGCCACGACTGCGTGCCGTACCCAGGCCATGAGGCAGCAGACTGGAACGGGTGTGCGCATGACAGATGGCAATGGCCAGGGCATCGGAGGCGTCGATTTGCGGTTTAGCCGTGAGTTTGAGCATGTGCATGACCATCATCTGCACCTGCTCTTTATTGGCACCACCAGTACCGACCACAGCCTGCTTGACTTGGGTCGCGGTGTATTCGGCGATCTCCATGCCCTCCTCCGCGCCAGCAACAATGGCCGCACCACGGGCCTGGCCGAGTTTGAGCGCCGAGTCGGCGTTCTTGGCCATAAACACTTTTTCGATACCCATGGTCAACGGCCCGTAGGTCTGGATCACTTCACGCACGCCGCGATAGACGATCTGCAAGCGCTCGGCCAACTCCCCCGAACCGGTACGAATACAACCCGACGCAACGTAGACGCAGCCACGCGGAGTCTGCTGCACCACGCCAAAACCGGTGATGCGCGAACCGGGGTCGATACCTAGGATTAAAGTCATAACGCCTGCGGGTTGGGTTAAACACATTTTTTGATACAGGGAAGATTCAATGTGGGAGAGGGCTTGCCCCCGATTGCAGAGTATCAGTCGCCACATACAGCGACTGATACACCGCTATCGGGGACAAGCCCCCTCCCACCATCAATCCACATCGTGCTTCAGCCTAGCTGTTCGGCCACTGACTCTGGAATATCGGCATTCGAATAGACGTTTTGTACATCGTCCAAGTCTTCAAGCATATCCAGCAGCTTCAACACTTTCTGCGCGCCTTCCAGGTCCAGTTCGGCACTGGTCGTCGGCAGCATCACGATTTCTGCGTCGGTGCCTTTAAATCCCGCAGCTTCCAATGCATTGCGCACAGCATAGAAACTGGCAAACGAGGTGAAAACATCGATGGAACCGTCGTCGTTGGTGACCACGTCGTCGGCATCCGCCTCCATCGCCGCTTCCATCAGCGCGTCTTCATTGGTGCCCGGCGCGAAGGTGATCTGCCCCTTGCGCTCGAACAGATAGGCCACCGAACCGTCTGTGCCGAGGTTGCCACCGCACTTGCTGAACGCATGGCGTACGGCTGCGGCGGTACGGTTACGGTTATCGGTCATGCACTCGACCATCACCGCCACGCCGCCCGGGCCGTAGCCTTCGTAGGTCAGCTCGACCATGTCGTCGGTATCGGCAGCACCGGCACCACGGGCCACGGCGCGATCAATAATGTCGCGGCTCATATTGGCGCCCAGCGCCTTGTCCAGCGCCAGGCGCAGACGCGGGTTGGAGCCCGGATCACCGCCGCCCTGACGGGCAGCGACGGTCAATTCGCGAATCCACTTGGTGAAGATCTTGCCTTTCTTGGCATCCTGACGCTCTTTGCGGTGCTTGATGTTCGCCCACTTGGAATGGCCAGCCATAACACAACTCCGAATTCTCTAGAAACCTGATCAATCCCGCCCCAGGCCGGACCTTTCTCTTTGAAACACAACCCTTGTAACGCAAAGGCGCATCCGAAGATGCGCCTTTTTAGACCGCGTAAACCTCAGTGCGCTTTCACGCAGCGGCTTTACTCAGCCTTCGGCGTCTCGCGCAGGCGGATATGCAGCTCGCGCAATGCCTTGGCATCCACTACGCCCGGTGCCTGGGTCATGACGTCCGCGGCACTCTGGGTTTTCGGGAAAGCGATCACTTCACGGATCGACTGGGCACCGGTCATCAGCATCACCAGACGGTCCAGACCGAAGGCCAGGCCACCGTGGGGCGGGGCCCCGTACTTCAGGGCGTCAAGCAGGAAGCCGAATTTCTCTTCCTGTTCCGCTTCGTCGATGCCCAGCAGACGGAAGACCGCTTGCTGCATCTCTTTACGGTGGATACGGATCGAACCGCCACCCAGCTCAGTGCCGTTGAGCACCATGTCGTAAGCGCGCGACAGTGCGCCCGCCGGGTTGGCCTCCAACTCGGCCGGGGAGCATTTCGGCGCGGTGAACGGGTGGTGCAAGGCGCTGAAGCTGCCGTCGTCGTTCTCTTCGAACATCGGGAAGTCAACGACCCACATCGGCGCCCATTCGCAGGTCAGCAGGTTCAGGTCGTGGCCCAGCTTGATCCGCAGCGCGCCCAGCGCTTCGCTGACAATCTTGGCCTTGTCGGCACCGAAGAACACGATGTCGCCATCGACCGCACCCACGCGATCGAGGATCACGTTCAGATTGGCTTCCGGGATGTTCTTCACGATGGGCGATTGCAGGCCATCAACGCCGTTGGCGCGCTCGTTGACCTTGATGTACGCCAGGCCCTTGGCACCGTAGATGCCGACAAACTTGGTGTAGTCGTCGATCTGCTTGCGCGGCATGCTCGCGCCGCCAGGCACGCGCAGGGCAGCGATGCGGCATTTAGGGTCGTTGGCCGGGCCGCTGAACACCTTGAATTCAACCTCTTTGAGCTGGTCGGCCACGTCCACCAGTTCCAGCGGGTTACGCAGGTCAGGCTTATCGGAACCGTAGCGACGCATGGCTTCTTCGAAGGTCATGTGCGGGAAGTCACCGAACTCCAAGCCCAATACTTCCTTGAACAGGTTGCGGATCATCTGCTCGGTCAGGCCCATAATCTCTTTTTCATCGAGGAAACTGGTCTCGATGTCGATCTGGGTGAATTCCGGCTGACGGTCGGCGCGCAGATCTTCGTCGCGGAAGCACTTGGCGATCTGGTAGTAACGGTCGAAGCCGGCCACCATCAGCAACTGTTTGAACAGCTGCGGCGATTGCGGCAGGGCAAAGAAGCTGCCGGCGTGGGTGCGGCTAGGCACCAGGTAGTCACGCGCGCCTTCCGGGGTGGCCCGGGTCAGGATCGGCGTTTCAACGTCGAGGAAGCCATTCTCGTCGAGGAAGCGACGGATGCTGGTGGTCATGCGCGAGCGCAGACGCAGCTTCTCGGCCATTTCCGGACGACGCAGGTCCAGGAAGCGGTAGCGCAGGCGGGTTTCTTCGCCGACGTCGGAGTATTCGTTGAGTGGGAACGGCGGGGTTTCCGACTCGTTCAACACTTCCAGTTCGTAGCCCAACACCTCGATACCGCCGGAGGCCATGTTCTTGTTCACGGCACCTGCCGGACGCAGACGCACCTTGCCGGTGATTTTCACGACGTATTCGCTGCGCACGCGGTCGGCGGCGGCAAAGCTCTCGGCACGGTCCGGGTCGAACACCACTTGGGCCAGACCGTCACGATCACGGATATCGAGGAAGATCACCCCGCCGTGGTCGCGGCGACGGTGAACCCATCCGCAAAGGGTAATTTCCTGACCTTCCAAGGTCTCGTTCAGTTGGCCGCAATAGTGGCTGCGCATCATGGTCGTGGTTTCACTTCTCGTAATTCGAAATTCGGTGGAGGCCCGCCTCGTCACCGTTCATATAAGCCAGGTGACGGATAATGCAGGAGCCTGCGCGTAGAGTTCAACTCAGTCTGCTTTGTCGCCGCCCGCCAGATTCTTCTTGGCGCCGGTCTTGAAATCGGTCTCGTACCAGCCGCTGCCACTGAGGCGAAAGCCCGGCATGGACAACATCTTCTTGAGTTCAGGAGCCTGGCAGGCCGGGCAATCGACCAACGGCGCGGCGCTGATCTTCTGGATGGCTTCCAACTGATGACCACAGGAAGCACATTGATAGTCGTACATGGGCATGGCGATGTCTCGGCGAACAGATCGTTACTGCGCCACGCCTGCCCGAAGGGTAAAGCCCCGGCCTGCGCAGCAAAGCGCGGGATTATATCTGGTAAATCGAGCCAGCGCAGCCGGCTTTCTGCCCGGGAGCCAGCCCGCCAACACAGCGAGCCGACCCCGGGCACCTTTGTTTACTCCGGGTCGGGCGCAGCCGTACGGCCTTTTAACAGGTGAACCACGCACACTACCCTGACCAAACCGCTGAAGTTCTTCACACCTCCATAACGCAAGTGCACCTCCCGATCGACATAAGACAGTAACGCACTGACTGAACAGGCGTTGATCCTGGCGATTTCCGTAAGGATATTCCAATAGATCTGCTCAAGTCGCAGGCACGTCGAAAACCCGTTGAGCCTGACTGATCGGGACAATGGCCTTGCCAACCCCATATCGAACCCTTTGGCAAAGGGATCGATCTTTATCTGATGAAAGCCACAGGATTCCATGACTCCATTACTCACTGCGCGTGACATACACCTGACACTCCATTGCCAAACAGCAGCCAATGGGTTGCTCCCATTGGACAGTGGGCTTATCAAACAGCAGGAAGCGCGGGGTCAGCCAGAAGACGGGGAGTCGATACCTGTAGGACAACGCCAGGAAGCGTGCAGAAACGAGCGAGCGACGCCAGGACGGCGCCGCTCAGGCTCGGCTTACTTGGCTTCGAGCAGGGAGCGCAACATCCACGCGGTCTTTTCGTGGACCTGCATACGCTGGGTGAGCAGATCCGCAGTCGGCTCATCGCTGACCTTGTCGAGCAACGGGAAGATGCCGCGGGCAGTACGCGTAACGGCCTCCTGGCCCGCCACTAGTTGCTGGATCATCTCTTCGGCGCCCGGCACGCCCTCCTCCTCCTTGATCGAGGAAAGACGGGCGTAGATCGAATAAGCGCCCGGCGCCGGGAAGCCCAATGCGCGGATACGTTCGGCAATGGAGTCCACCGCCAGCGCCAGCTCGTTGTACTGTTCCTCAAACATCAGGTGCAGCGTTCGAAACATGGGGCCCGTGACGTTCCAGTGGAAGTTGTGGGTCTTCAAGTACAGTACATAGGTATCGGAAAGCAGACGCGAAAGCCCATCGACGATAGATTTACGATCTTCTTCACTGATACCGATATCGATTGCCATGTTTATCCCCTTCAATTGACAAGCATTCATTGATCAGGTGCAACACCACTCTAGCAAGCGCACAGGTGACGCGCAGCGAGCGAGGTGCGACAAATCGCCCTTGAGTGGTAATTCGCCAATCAAGGTAGGAAATATCCTAAAAAGCCATTCCAAAACAAGCACACCTGTCTAGGACAAGCGTTTGCCAAGGAAATGCCCCGCCCCTTCCAACACCCCGAAATGCTTGATTTGAGAAGGCACGGCCTTTGCTGTTAAATAGGCAGCGTGTCGCCATCGTTAATGTCTGCGATGGCCGGCATAGGCTGATACCCGCGCACGTGCCCAACGCCTCCCATTGTTCAGAAGCGAACCGTGCCAGTCAGCTCTTCCTAGTGATCCGTCTTAACGTGAGTTAATCAAAATGTTGAAAATCGTCCACCTGCTAACGGGCGTTGCAGCTTTGCTGCTGTCCTTTATACCGAGCCTGCAACCAGAGAGCCTGCCGTACCTGCAACAACACGACGCGCTGTACCTGGCACTGTTCGGCCTTCTTAACCTGACGTTGGCACCCGTGGTCCCGTACTGGAACAAGGGCACTCGTCATCAACTGCAAAACCTGGTCAGCGCGCTGTTGGTTCTGACCGTTGTCGTACAAACCCTCACCCTCCTGGCACCCATGCCTGAAGTGGGCGGCCACCCGGCCATCCTGCTCAGCCTGGTCATTGCTGTGGTCGCAATCGCTCTTCATCTGGCTATCAGCTTCTACCGTTCATCTCCGGCGGCCGCGTCGCAAACCTACGACATGACCAATCGGGATACCGGTACCGTCAAGTGGTTCAACACCTCCAAAGGCTTCGGCTTTATTTCCCGCGATTCGGGCGACGACATCTTCGTCCATTTCCGGGCCATTCGCGGCGAAGGCCATCGCGTCCTGGTGGAAGGCCAGCGCGTGGAGTTCTCCGTAATGAATCGCGACAAAGGCTTGCAAGCCGAAGACGTGATCGCTGCACTGCCGCGCCGCTGACTCCAGCCCTGGCAGCAAAAAAAACCGCGATCCAGCCTGGCTGGGTCGCGGTTTTTTCATGGCCCCTCTTTAATAGTGAGGCGGTGGCGCTTCCTCTTCGGACGTTTCGAACTGGCCGCCCATCTCTTCCTGACGCTTGAGCAGCGCGGTTATCTGCAGCTGCAGCCGCTCGACCGCGCGTTGCTGGGTGACCAGGATGTCGTTAAGGGTCTCAATGGTGTCATCCTGAAAGGCCAGGCGGCTTTCCAGGTCGGTAACACGGTCTTGCAAGTCCATGATTCAGTCCTGGGCAAAATTGAAATCGGCAGGCAGCAGCTCGCGCAGACGCGCACGCAAGGCCACCACCTGTTCTTGCGTATAAGGACGAGCCGGATGCTTGCCCCATACCGGAGCAGGCCAGGCGGCGTCGTCGCGTTTGCGCACGATCACATGCACATGCAACTGGCTGACGACGTTACCCAGCGCGCCGATATTCATTTTATCCGCGCCCAGACCATCGTTGAGCAACTGCGCCAGACCGGTCGTCTCTTCCCAGAGCTTTTGTTGATCTGCGACATCCAGGTGAAACACCTCGCTGATACC
Source organism: Pseudomonas rhodesiae (assembly GCF_013285305.1). Classification (NCBI taxonomy): domain Bacteria; kingdom Pseudomonadati; phylum Pseudomonadota; class Gammaproteobacteria; order Pseudomonadales; family Pseudomonadaceae; genus Pseudomonas; species Pseudomonas rhodesiae. The sequence continues at coordinate 4,745,910 of NZ_CP054205.1, forward strand.
GTTGATGCGCGGGACCAGGATAAACCAGGGGTAGTTCGAGTCATTGGACAGCAGCAGGCGGCATAACGGGAAGTCCCCGATGACCAGTGTGTCTTGTTGCAGGCGTTGATCTAGGGCGAACACCGCGGGCACTCCATTCGGCAAGTCAGAATCAGGCCCCAGCATACCTTCGAATGCCGGCCGCTTCACAACGATTGAAGATAAGCCCGCGAGGCAGCCGGCCAAAAAACCTGCACCCTTTCGATGCAGGTAAATATTTGAGCTACGCTAGAACGGGCCCTGCCGAGACGCACCAAAATGACCCACCCGTGCCTCAAAGGGATCCGCCGACTACCCACCTAACGGGGTGAACCGGTAACGTTTCACACAAGAACCGATTTTTTACACCTGACAACATGCATTCCACAGAGAGGTCAAGCCCTAACCAAACGGCGTAAAAAGCCCGTACTTATGCGGTTTTCGCAGGCACGGAACTTTTTTCACGAAAAAATGACATTCGGTTACCGCTTTGAGCACGCTTGTTGCATTCACACCCACATCGTCGGCAACGGCACGGGTTCGGAAACCGGTGTTTCGCGATAAAAAACAACAGCGAGTCAGTACGAGGCAAGGATGCATTCGAACTTCGAAGGGAGTTTTGAAACAGTACTGAAGTTGTCAGTCCAGATACATTTTGGGCTGTGAATTTGCGACATGGAGCTAGCAATTTACGACAGCCTCGTAAAGAAGCTGAAAGGAAAGATGGGTAAGTATCGTCAATAGGGTCTGCGTGATATAACTTTGCGCCGACACAAAAAAGAAAGAGCCGCCCAGATAAAAATACAGGTGGGACGGCAGTACTCTTCCGAAAACCAAAGGAGCAAATCACGATGCGCGTGATGAAGTGGAGCATGATCGCACTGGCTGTTTCAGCCGGTACCTCGCAGTTCGCAATGGCGTCCGCCCAGGACGATTCCAAGGGCTTTGTTGAAGACAGCACTTTCAGCATCAATACTCGCGCTCTGTACTTCAGCCGCGATTTCCGTAATGAACCAGCGAGCGGCTACGCCACGGTCAACGGCAAGCGCAAAAGCCGTGCAGAAGAAACCGGCCTGGGCTTCAACGCCCTGTACGAGTCGGGCTTCACCCAGGGGACTATCGGGGTGGGTGTGGATGTAATCGGCCTGATGGGTGTCAAACTCGACAGCGGTAAAGGTCGCGCAGGCACCGGTCTGTTCCCAACCGGCTCAGACGGTCGCTCGCAAGACGATTACTCCAAAGGCGGCGGCGCTGTTAAGTTCCGTATCTCCAATACCGTGCTGAAAATCGGTGACCAGTACACCACCGCTCCTGTGTTCGCTTCCGATGACAGCCGTCTGCTGCCTGAGCTGCCACAAGGTATCTCGATCACCAGCAACGAAATCAAGGGCCTGAAACTGGAAGGCGGTCACTTCACTTCCAGCGTCGCGCAGAACCAGACCTACCATGACAGCCTTGGCCTGACCAAGACTGACTTTGTCGGCGGCGTCTACTCGTTTACCCCAGAGTTCACCGGCAGCCTGTACTACGCGAAAACCGAAGACTACTTCCGCAAGTACTACAGCAACCTGAACTGGACCCATGCCCTGAGCGATGACCAGTCCTTTGCCCTTGACTTCAACATCTACGACACCAAGAGCGACGGCGCAGGCCTTCAGCGTGCCGAGAAAGATGGTGTAACCAAGCTCGACAACCGCGCATTCAGCTTGCAGGGTGCGTACACCATCGGCGCTCACACCTTCACTCTGGCAGCCCAGAAGGTCACCGGCGACGGCGACTACGGCTATGGTGTAGACGGCGGCGGCTCGGTCTTCCTGGCCAACTCCGTGGCTCGCTCCGACTTCAACGCTGAAGGCGAGAAGTCCTACCAGGCACGTTACGACATCAACATGGCCACCTTCGGCATTCCTGGCCTGAGCTTCATGACTCGCTACGTGACCGGCAGCGGCGCCAACACCGGCACTACCTCGAACGGCAAAGAGTGGGAACGCGACATCGAAGCCAAGTACGTTGTACAGAGCGGTCCAGCTAAAAACCTCAGCTTGCGTCTGCGTCAAGCAACCTATCGCTCCGGGGATGGCGTTTACTACGGTTCGCCTTCGATCGACGAACTGCGTCTGATCGCGAACTACCCGCTGAACATCTTGTAATTGCCGGTTCAATTACAACGATGACTTAAGGCCCTGGCCTTAAATAAAAAGCCGCTCCCTTGCTTTCAAGGGAGCGGCTTTTTTATTGCGGAGCTTTAAATAAATAACTAGCAAGCTAACTAACTAAACTAAAGTGATACGTTTAACCTGACCTTTCGGCCAAGTTAAACGCGCCTAAGTTTTTTACTTCGACGCAGCTTCCTGCATTACACGAATAACCCGCTGCGGAAATGGAATATCAATCCCCGCCGCTTTCAAACGGTCACGTGCGAATTCATTGAGCATAAACATCACGTCCCAGTAATCCGCGGTTTTGGTCCAGCAGCGCAGCGAAACGGTGATCGAGCTGTCACCCAAAGTGGACACCACAGCCACAGCAGCTGGATCTGCGAGTACGCGAGGATCCTTGGCCAGCTCCAGTAGCACTTCGCGGGCTTTCTGCAGGTCGGCTTCATAGTCCACACCGACGTCGAACACCACCTTGCGGGTTGGTTGACGGTTGGTGTTGGTGATGATCCCGTTGGACAGGATGCCGTTCGGCACGATGACAGTTTTGTTGTCGCCCGTACGCAGCACCGTGTGGAAAATCTGAATGCTGTCGACGGTGCCCGAGGTACCTTGGGCTTCTATCCAGTCGCCGATACGGAACGGGCGGAACAGCAGAATCAGCACCCCGCCGGCAAAGTTCGCCAGGCTGCCTTGCAGTGCCAGACCAATGGCCAGGGTGGCGGCACCGATAGCGGCAACGAAGGAGGTGGTTTCTACACCGATCATCGAGGCTACGCTGACAATCAGCATCACCTTGAGCACGATGTTCGCCAGGCTGGTGATGAAATGCTGCAACGCCAGGTCAGCGTTGCGTACCGCCAGCAAACGGCCCACGCGATGGGTCAATTTATTGATCAACCACCAGCCGATGGCCAGGGTGATAACGGCGAGCAAAACCCGGCTGCCGTATTCCATGATCATCGGGATCCAGGACTGGGAAGTCTTGACCAGACGATCTACTTCAGCGTTCAAGTCCATTGCTGTTCTCCTGTTTATGGACGGTCGGCGCTTAAAGCAATTGAGCCCCGTAGGGCTCAAGAGTTGGCGCAATTATTGGGGGGTGGGACGTCAAAAACGCCCTTGGGTTCCCCAGGCAGCCATCAGTCTCGGAAGTTATTGAACTGCAGCGGCATGTCGAAGGACTTGGCGCGCAGGGCCGCGATGGCCTCTTGCAGGTCGTCACGCTTCTTACCGGTGACGCGTACCTGCTCGCCCTGGATGGCGGCCTGGACCTTGAGCTTGGCGTCCTTGATATGCGCGACGATTTTCTTCGCCAGCTCCTTGTCGATACCTTCTTTGAGGATGACTTCCTGCTTCATCAGCTTGCCAGAGGCGTAGGCGTCCTTGATTTCCAGGCACTGCGCGTCGATCTTGCGCTTGACCAGGGACAGCTTGAGGATCTCGATCATCGCTTCCAGCTGGAAATCGGCTTCAGCGGTCAGGTTGACGGTCAGTTCCTTTTCCTTGAATTCGAAGCTGCCCTTGCCCTTCAGGTCATAGCGACGGTCCAGCTCCTTGACGGCGTTCTCGACGGCGTTGGTGACTTCGTGTTTGTCCAGTTCAGATACCACGTCGAACGAAGGCATGTGATTTCTCCAATATAAGGGGCGGGTTCAGTAGAGATGGAGCGCGCCCGAGCTAAAATGCCGGGGCATTATAGCGGTTCTTTCGTCCCGTTCACTGTGAGCGACCTTGCGGAGTACAAACTGATGTCGACCACCTGGCATATTCTCGGCGCCGGCAGCCTGGGCACACTCTGGGCCACACGGCTGGCGCGCGCGGGCGTGCCTGTGCGCTTGATCCTGCGCGACGAGACGCGCCTGGCCAGTTATCAGGCGGGCAACGGGCTGACCCTGGTGGAGCATGGTGAAGCACATACCTACCCGGTGATTGGCGAAACGCCCGACAGCCCGACGCCGATCCATCGCCTTCTGGTGGCGTGCAAAGCCTACGACGCCCAAGCGGCAATCGCACAGCTGCAACCGCGCCTGGTACCGGATGCCGAGTTGATTCTGCTGCAGAACGGCCTGGGCAGTCAGGACGCGGTGGCCGCGCAGTTGCCCCTGGCGCGTTGCATCTTTGCCTCCAGCACCGAGGGCGCTTTCCGCGAAGGCGACTGGCGCGTGGTATTCGCCGGCCATGGTTACACCTGGCTGGGAGACGCCCGCCACCCGACGCCCCCGCTCTGGCTGGATGACCTGCACATCGCCGGCATCCCACACGCCTGGAGCACCGATATTCTGACGCGCCTGTGGCGCAAGCTGGCGCTTAATTGCGCGATCAACCCACTGACCGTGCTTTACCAATGCCGTAACGGCGGCCTGCAAAACCATCGCTGTGAAGTGGCAACCTTGTGCAGGGAGTTGAGCGTACTGCTGGAATGCGCTGGCCAGCCTGCCGCAGCCCTGGATTTACAGGATGAAGTGGAGCGGGTGATTCACGCCACTGCCGCCAATTATTCGTCCATGTATCAGGACGTCGCCAATGCTCGACGCACCGAAATCAGCTATCTGTTGGGCTATGCTTGCCAGGCGGCAGCCCGTCACCAATTGAAGCTGCCTCACTTGCAGCAGTTGCACGAGCGTCTGGTCGACGAGCTGCGCGCGCGCGGATTGCCCCGCGACTGAACCACGCGCTACCCTGCCCGCCTGTCTATCTCCTGGAAAAACCCTGATGCCGCTGCGCCAGCGTCTAGAAAACCTACCGGTCGGGCAGAAACTGCTGGCGGCCTTGCTGGTGCTGCTGACCACCGTCCTGCTGGTGGCCAACCTGACCTTTATCAGCGCCGCCTACTGGATCTCCCAGGAAAGCATGGCCCCCCAGGCCTTGCAGGCTATCGGGCGGCTGGTCTCCAACCCGGCGCTGGCCGCCGAAGCGCTCGAATCTCCCGACAAGGCCAATGCCCTGCTCAATGAGTTGACCAGCTACTCACCTTTGCGCGCCGCCGCTTTATATGACAGCGCAGGCAACCGCCTGGCACAGATGCAACACGGTGATCGCCTGCACCTGCCGGACAATTACAGACATATCGAAGCCTGGCGCGTGACTGAGTTTCGCACTAACCAAGTGATCACCCTGCCCCGCCCTGGGCAGCCATCCGGGCATCTGCTGCTGGTCGCCAGTAGCGAACTGCCGGTAGCGTTTTACACCGGCACGCTGACCGCCAGCCTGGGCATCCTGATTTTCAGTGTGCTGCTGTGGTTGGTCATCGCGCGTCAGATCAAACGCCTGATCACAAAACCGATCCACGAACTGGAAGAACTGTCGCGCCAAGTGACCCGGGAAGAGAACTATGCCCTGCGCGCCCGGCGTGGCAATCACGATGAGATCGGCAGCCTGGCCGAAGCCTTCAATACCATGCTTTCGCGCATCGAAGCCCGCGAGCAGCAACTCAAGCGCGCCCGCGACGACTCTCAGGCCGCCTACGATCAAGCCCAAGGCCTGGCGGAAGAGACGCGTCATACCAATCGCAAACTGGAACTGGAAGTCCAGGTTCGAAGCAAGATCGAGAAAAAACTCACCGGCTTCCAGAATTACCTCAACAGCATCATCGACTCGATGCCTTCGGCGCTGATTGCCCTGGACGAACAGCTCTACGTCACCCAGTGGAATCAGGAAGCCAGCGCACTTTCCGGTACGCGGCTGGATGAAGCCTTGAACCAGCCGATCTACCTGGCCTTTCAGCCGCTCAAACCATTTCTGCCGCAGATCAAGGCCACGGTCGAGCAACACACCGTGGAACGTATCGAGCGGGTGACCTGGTTCAAGGACGATGAGCCCAAGCATTACGCCCTGACCTTTTACCCGCTGACAGGCGGTGCCGGTCGTGGCGTCGTGATCCGTATCGATGACATCACCCAGCGCCTGTCCCTGGAAGAAATGATGGTGCAGTCGGAAAAGATGCTCTCCGTCGGCGGGCTTGCCGCCGGTATGGCCCACGAGATCAATAACCCGCTGGGGGCGATCCTGCACAACGTGCAGAACATCCGCCGCCGCCTGTCCGCAGACTTGCCCAAGAACCTGGAACACGCCGAACAGGTCGGCGTCGAACTGGCCATGGTCAACCGTTACCTGCAAAGCCGCGAAGTACCGCAATTGCTCGATGGCATCCAGCAAGCGGGCGCGCGGGCGGCGAAGATCGTGACCCATATGCTCAGTTTCAGCCGCCGCAGCAATCGACAGATGGCCCCTTGCGATTTGCCGGCGCTGATCGATCAGGCCGTGGAAATTGCCGGCAATGACTTCGACTTGACCATCGGCTTTGACTTCAAGGGCCAGGCGATCATCCGTCAGTTCGATCCGCAACTGGGCCCGGTACCCGGTACAGCCAACGAACTGGAACAGGTCCTGCTCAACCTGCTGAAAAACGCAGCTCAAGCCATTCACCTGCGTGAAGATGACCGCGAGCCGGGCCGCATCATCCTGCGCACCCGCCTGAATCCGCCCTGGGCCGAGATCCAGGTGGAAGACAACGGCATCGGCATGAGCGAAAACGTGCGCAAACGCACCTTCGAACCCTTCTTCACCACCAAGGAAATCGGCCAGGGCACCGGGCTGGGGCTGTCGGTGTCGTACTTCATCATCACCAACAACCACAAAGGCCAGATGGAAGTGCAATCCACCCTTGGCCAAGGCACCTGTATTACCCTGCGCCTCCCCTTGGCCGGCAGCCAACTGCCGGCCCACGAACTGACCCCACTGGAGCAATGACCATGGGCTTTCGCCTGTCGAAAATCTATACCCGCACCGGCGACACAGGTGAAACCGGCCTGGGTGACGGTCGCCGCGTGCCCAAGGACCACCCACGTGTCGAAGCCATTGGCGAAGTCGATACGCTGAATAGCCAGTTGGGATTACTGCTGGCCGGCCTTGAAGAACAGAGCGGGCAGCACCCGGCGCTCAACGATGTGATCGAAGTGCTCGCGCCGTGCCAGCATCGGCTGTTCGACCTGGGTGGTGAGCTGGCGATGCCGGTGTACAAAGCGTTGAATGCGGCGGAAGTGGATCGCCTGGAAGCGGCGATCGATCGCTGGAATGAGGAAGTCGGGCCGCTGGAAAACTTTATCTTGCCGGGTGGTTCCGCGCTGATTGCCCAGGCCCATATGTGTCGAAGCCTGGCCCGCAGTGCCGAGCGACGGTGTCAGCACCTGAATGCTATCGAGCCGCTGGAAGGCGTGGGGTTGGCGTATATCAATCGTCTGTCGGATTTGCTGTTTGTGGCGGCGCGGGTGATAGCCAAGCGCCAGGGTGTCGCGGAGGTTTTGTGGCAGGCTGCGGCGAAGCCCCACTGATCATGGCTCGGTGACCGGGAGGGCCCAATCGGGGGCAAGCCCCCTCCCACCTTTGATCTGTGAATACATTCCAATGTGGGAGGGGGCTTGCCCCCGATAAGGCCCGCCGGAGCAACCTCAAGCCTGCGGCCAGAACGCCCTGATACCCGCCACACCCTGGGCACCGGCTTCCCAAGCCCGCTCCCGCTCCGCAGGCCCGACCCCACCCAGCAAAAATACCGGCTTGTTGAACCCACGGATCAATTCCATCGCCTGCTCCCAACCCAATGGCTGCGCATCGGGATGGGTCTGGGTCGGCTGAACCGGCGACAGGGTGACAAAATCCACGTCCATCAATTCAGCCAACGCCAGTTCTTCAGCGTTGTGGCACGAAGCCGCCAACCAGCGATCCTTCGGCAAAGGGCGGCCCTTGCTTGCATATTTGCGCAGTTGGGCCGAGGTCATGTGCCAGCCGGCGGAAGGGAAATCCCCCAGCCACTCGAACGGCCCTTTGAGCATCAATTGCGCCTTGCCGGCGCAAAGCCCCACCGCATCCACCGCCAGGTCACGGTATTTGGGGTCGTAGCCATTAGGCGCACGCAGTTGCACCAGCTTGATCCCACCGGCGATGGCTTTTTGGATACCGCGCAACAGGGGCGCGGCGTCCAGCTCGCCGGGGGTGATCAGGTACTCGGCCGGCAACCGTGCGGCCGCAACGATCGGCGCGTTGGCCGCCGGGAACTCATAGTTGAGCAGATCCCGCGGGGCCACCCACTCCAACGGTTGCCCTTCGGCGCCATGGGGCTCGCCGGTGAAGGCCGAGACTTCCCAGACATCCAGTAACACCTGCTTGTCCGGATAGTCATGTTGCACGTTGATCAGCGGTCGCGCCGTGGTGACCTGGATACCCAACTCTTCGTGCAACTCGCGGGACAACGCGGCGGAGACAGATTCATCAGCCTCCACCTTGCCCCCGGGAAACTCCCAGAGGCCGCCCTGGTGTTGGGTGTCGGCACGTCGCGCCAGCAGGATTCTGCCGTCGGCGCCGCGGATCACCGCTGCTGCTACATGCACGCGTTTCACCGTGTGTGTCCTCCGGCTATCAGGTGCGGTATTCCGCGTTGATTTTCACGTATTCGTGGGACAGGTCGGTGGTCCAGATGGTTTCGCTGCAATCGCCGCGCCCCAGCTCGATGCGGATGGTGATTTCTTCCTGCTGCATCACCGCCGAACCCTGGGCTTCGGTGTAGCTTTCAGCACGGGCACCACGGCTGGCGATGCACACGTCGCCGAGGAATACGTCGATCTTGCTCACGTCCAGGTCTGGCACACCGGCACGGCCGACAGCCGCCAGAATGCGGCCCCAGTTCGGGTCCGAGGCGAACAGCGCGGTTTTGATCAGCGGCGAATGGGCCACGGTGTAGCCGACATCCAGGCATTCCTGGTGATTGCCGCCGCCGTTGACTTGCACGGTAACGAACTTGGTAGCGCCCTCGCCATCACGCACGATGGCCTGGGCCACGTCCATGCACACTTCGAACACTGCTTGCTTGAGGGCGGCGAAATAAGCGCCGCTGGCCTCGGTGATTTCCGGCAGATCAGCCTTACCGGTGGCGATCAGCATGCAGCAGTCATTGGTCGAAGTGTCGCCATCAATGGTGATGCGGTTGAACGACTTGTTGGCACCGTCCAGCATCAGATTCTGCAGCACGCTGCGCGACACCTTGGCGTCGGTGGCGATGTAACCCAGCATGGTCGCCATGTTCGGTCGGATCATGCCCGCGCCCTTGCTGATACCGGTCACGGTCACGGTCACGCCGTCGTGCACGAACTGACGGCTCGCGCCTTTTGGCAGGGTGTCGGTGGTCATGATGCCAGTGGCGGCCGCGGCCCAGTTATCCACAGACAGGTCATCCAGCGCCGCTTGCAGGGCACCTTCGATTTTTTCCACAGGCAGAGGCTCGCCGATCACACCCGTGGAGTACGGCAGCACCTGGCTGGCGTCCACGCCGGTCAGTTGGGCCAGCTTGGCGCAGGTGCGCGCGGCGGCCACCAGGCCAGGCTCACCGGTACCCGCGTTGGCGTTGCCGGTGTTGGTCAACAGGTAACGGATCGGCCCGGCAACGCGTTGCTTGGCCAGGATCACCGGCGCGGCGCAAAACGCATTGAGAGTAAACACACCTGCCACCGTCGAGCCTTCGGCGCAGCGCATCACCACCACATCCTTGCGGCCCGGGCGCTTGATACCGGCCGAAGCGATGCCGAGTTCAAAACCGGCAACCGGGTGCAATGTGGGCAAAGGACCAAGACCAACAGCCATGAATGCGCTCCTAAAATAAGGTGATGTCTGTGCCGTCGCTATCGACGGTGGGAATTAATGGCAAAACGCCGCGACGGCAAAGGCCGGTCGCGGCGCGGGGTGCTGCAGCGTCAGGCAAAAATCTTAGTTGATTTCGCCGTGGCAGTGTTTGAACTTCTTGCCCGAACCGCACCAGCACAGCTCGTTGCGGCCCAGCTTCTGCTCATTGCGAACCGGCGTTGGCGCCAAGGCCACTTCGACCTCTTCACCCAACGCTTCCGGCTGATCGAGGCCTGGCGCTTCGTCGTGCTGGAATTGCATGCGCGCGGCCAAGGCTTCCGCTTCCTGGCGCAGGCGTGCTTCTTCCTCGGCTGGGTCTTCGCGGCGTACCTGGACGTGGGAGAGCACGCGAATCGAATCGCGCTTGATCGAATCCAGCAGCTCGGAGAACAGGGTAAACGACTCGCGCTTGTACTCCTGCTTCGGGTTTTTCTGGGCGTAGCCACGCAGGTGGATGCCGTGACGCAGGTGATCCATGGTCGACAGGTGGTCTTTCCACAGGTCGTCCAGCACGCGCAATACGATTTGCTTCTCGAAGGTACGCAGTGCTTCGGCACTTGCCTGCTCTTCTTTCTCGTTGTACGCGGCGAGCAACTCGGCCATCAGTTTTTCGCGCAGGGTTTCTTCGTACAGGTGGTCGTCTTCGTCGAGCCACTGCTGGACCGGCAGATCCACACCGAAGTCGCTCTTCAATGCAGCTTCCAGACCGGCCACATCCCACTGCTCAGGCAGCGATTGCGGTGGAATATGCGCGCTGACGGTGGCGTTGAGCACGTCCTGGCGGAAATCGGCGATGGTTTCGCCAATGTTGTCGGCGGCCAGCAACGTGTTACGCATGTGATAGATCACTTTACGTTGTTCGTTGTTGACGTCGTCGAACTCCAGCAGTTGCTTACGAATGTCGAAGTTGCGCCCTTCAACCTTGCGCTGGGCCTTCTCGATGGCATTGGTCACCATGCGGTGCTCAATGGCTTCACCGGACTGCATGCCCAGGGCCTTCATGAAGTTTTTCACCCGATCCGAAGCGAAAATGCGCATCAGGCTGTCTTCGAGGGACAGATAGAAACGGCTCGAACCGGCGTCACCCTGGCGACCGGCACGGCCACGCAGCTGGTTGTCGATACGGCGCGATTCATGACGCTCGGAAGCGATCACCTGCAGACCGCCGGACTCCAGTACCGCCTGATGGCGCTTCTGCCAGTCGGCTTTGATCTGGGCGATCTGCTCGGGGGTAGGGTTGTCCAGGGATGCCACTTCCACTTCCCAGTTGCCGCCCAGCAGGATGTCGGTACCACGACCGGCCATGTTGGTAGCGATGGTCAGTGCGCCTGGGCGACCGGCCTGGGCGATGATTTCGGCTTCTTTTTCGTGGAACTTGGCGTTGAGCACCTTGTGTTCGATACCTTCCTTATTAAGCAGGTTGGACACATGCTCGGAAGTCTCGATGGTAGCGGTACCCACCAGGATCGGACGGCCCTTGGCCATGCCGTCCTTGATATCGTTGATGATCGCCGCGTATTTCTCTTCGGCGGTCAGGAACACCAGATCGTTGTAATCCTTACGCGCCAACGGTTTGTTCGGCGGGATAACCATCACCGCCAGACCGTAGATCTGGTGGAACTCGAACGCTTCGGTGTCGGCCGTACCGGTCATGCCGGACAGCTTGTTGTACAGACGGAAGTAGTTCTGGAAGGTGGTGGACGCCAACGTCTGGCTTTCTGCCTGGATGTTGAGGTTTTCCTTGGCCTCGATGGCCTGGTGCAGACCTTCGGACAAGCGGCGACCCGGCATGGTACGGCCGGTATGTTCGTCAACCAGTACGACCTGGCCGTCCTGCACGATGTATTCGACGTTGCGGTGGAACAGCTTGTGAGCACGCAGGCCGGCGTAGACGTGAGTCAACAGGCCCAGGTTATGTGCCGAGTACAGGCTCTCGCCCTCGGCCAGCAGGCCGATCTGGGTGAGCATGTCCTCGACGAACTGGTGGCCGGCTTCATTGAGTTCGACCTGGCGGGTCTTTTCGTCAATGGTGAAGTGACCTTCTTTGGTCACCACGCCTTCCACTTCTTCGATGTGCTGGGTCAGACGCGGAATCAGCTTGTTGATTTCGGTGTACAGGCGCGAGCTGTCTTCGGCCTGACCGGAGATGATCAGCGGCGTACGGGCTTCGTCGATGAGGATGGAGTCGACTTCGTCGATCACGGCAAAATTGAGTTCGCGCTGGAATTTTTCTTCCATGCTGAACGCCATGTTGTCGCGCAGGTAGTCGAAACCGAATTCGTTGTTGGTGCCGTAGGTGATGTCGGCGGCATAGGCGGCGCGTTTTTCTTCCGGCGGCTGGAACGGCGTCACGACGCCGACGGTCAGGCCGAGGAATTCATACAGCGGGCGCATCCAGTTGGCGTCCCGGCGAGCCAGGTAGTCGTTCACCGTCACAACGTGCACGCCCTTGCCGGACAGCGCGTTGAGGTAAACGCCCAGGGTCGCTACCAGGGTCTTGCCTTCACCGGTACGCATTTCGGCAATCATGCCTTCATGCAAGGTCATGCCACCGATCAACTGGACGTCGAAGTGGCGCATGCCCATGACACGCTTACCGGCTTCACGGGCGACCGCAAAGGCTTCGGGCAGCAGTTTGTCGAGGGTTTCACCTTTGGCTATGCGGGCCTTGAACTCTTGGGTCTTGGCGCGCAATTGCTCGTCCGAAAGAGCAACCATCTGCTCTTCGAGGGCATTGACCAGCTGCACCGTCTTGAGCATGCGTTTGACTTCGCGCTCATTCTTGCTTCCAAAAAGTTTCTTTAACAAAGGCGCAAACATATCGGCAGGTTCTTCCACACATAGGGATGGAGGGCGCACCGTCAGTGGCCCGAGCAGCCCTCACGGCCGCATGCGAACGCGCATTCTACCCGGAATCGTGGGTGAGGAAAGTGGCGTTGTTCCCCGATGCAGGCATGGGGCGGTGAGAGGGCTTGTTTAAAATAAGGGCTTTTACGCGAACTTCAACCCATCGGGCGCAGAAGTTACCGATTGATTTCGTTGGCTAAGTGTCGTCGACGCAGGGCCTGAGGGCCGGTCGGCGCTTTCTGCTAAGATGGCGGCTCTGTTACTTTAGGTGTCCAATCATGGCATTTCGCCCTGTCGCCGCCCGCGCCCCCGGCGTGTTGCTTCGCGAAGCCAAACCGTTGAAAGCCATTTTCGGCCATGCCCAACGCTTGGGCCTGTTGCAGCGTCTGCTGGAAAGTCAATTGCAACCGGCTGCACGCGAGCATTGCCGTGTCGCCTCTTGGCGCGAAGGCAACCTGCTGCTGATCGTGACTGATGGCCATTGGGCCACTCGCTTGCGCTATCAGCAAAAACGCCTGCAGCGTCAGTTGATGGCGTTCGATGAGTTCGCCAACCTGACGCGCATCCAGTTCAAAGTGCAGCCGCCGACTGTCCAGCCAAGTACTGCCGTGCACTCGCACGACCTGTCGGTGAACGCGGCCGAAAGCATTCAGGCCACGGCCGAGGGCATCCGCGATCCGGGTTTGCGCGGCGCCCTTGAGCGGTTGGCTGCCCACGCCAAGCCCAAACCCTGAACATCTATTTGCGTTTGCTCCCCCCCAGTAGCGAGCCCAGCAACCCTCGCACCAACTGCCGCCCCATTTGATTGGCCGCCTGCTGCATCGCCGATTTAAGCGCCTTGCCCGCCGCCGTGCCGAGAAACGCCCCTGCCCTGTCGGTAAAACTTGGCGCTTCAGATGTCTGGCCGGCGTCTTCAGTCGGCCCTAGCTCTTTGCGTGCCATCAGCACTTCATAGGCCGACTCGCGATCAATCGGTTTGTCGTAGCGGCCCAGTAAGGGCGACGCGGCAACCAGTGCTACGCGCTCGACCTCGCTCAACGGGCCGATCCGCGATTGCGGCGGCGCCACCAAGACGCGCTGGACGACTTCCGGCGTGCCCTTTTCCTGCAAAGTGCCCACCAACGCCTCACCCGTACCCAATTCGGTCAACACCGACAAGGCGTCAAACGCCGGGTTGGGTCGAAAACCCTCCGCCACCGCCCGCAGGGACTTCTGCTCCTTGGTGGTGAACGCCCGCAATCCATGTTGAATCCGCAGGCCCAATTGTGCGAGCACGGTGTCGGGCAGGTCACCTGGGGATTGTGTGACAAAGTACACCCCTACCCCTTTGGAGCGAATCAGCCGCACCACCTGTTCCAAACGCTCTTGCAAGGCCTTGGGCGTATCGGCGAACAGCAAATGCGCTTCATCGAAGAACAGCGCCAGCAGCGGTTTGTCCGCATCGCCGCGCTCCGGCAGTTGCTCGAATAACTCGGCTAACAGCCACAGCAGGAATGTCGCGTACACCTTGGGTGCCTCATGCACCAGGCGGCTGGCATCCAATAGATGGATGCGGCCGCGCCCATCGGCATTGGGTTGCAGGATGTCTTCAAGCTGCAACGCCGGCTCGCCGAACAATGCCTCGGCACCCTGCTGCTCCAGCACCGCCAGGCGTCTCAACAGGGCCTGGCTGGAGCCGGTGGTCAGCAGTGCCGCGTCTTCGCCCAACAGCTCGGGGTGATAGCGCAGGTGGTTGAGCAGCGCCTTCAGATCTTTCAGATCCAGCAGCAGCAAGCCTTCGCGATCTGCCACTTTGAACGCCGCGTATAACGCCGATTGCTGGCTGTCGGTGAGTTCCAACAGACTGCCGAGCAATAACGGGCCCATTTCGCTGATAGTGGTGCGCAAAGGATGACCGGACTGACCGTGGATGTCCCACAGCGTTACCGGATAAGCCTTGGCGGTGTAATTAAGGAAGGGCATGCCGGAGATACGCTCGGCCACCTTGCCCTGAGGGTTTGCCGCCGCCCCCAGGCCGCAGAGGTCGCCCTTGATGTCTGCAGCAAACACCGCCACTCCCGCATCACTGAACGCTTCGGCCAAGCGCTGCAGTGTGACGGTCTTGCCCGTGCCGGTAGCGCCGGCAATCAGCCCGTGCCGGTTAGCCAGGCGCATGGCCTGGGCAATAGGATCGCCGGACAGGTCAGCGCCGATAAGAAGTTGCGTGGAGTCAGGCATTTCGTCACCTAAGGTTAATCTTTAATGCGGCAAGGTCGATACAGACAGAGTGAGACCCATAAAGTCGAAAAATAGGTCAGATAGTTCCCACAGGGACCACGGAACTGCGACAACAAATAGCACACCTTTTTTCCTACTGTCATTTCGCGCATCCCATAAGGACGCGCTTTGGATATAAAGACCTTAGCGGACCCTACAAGCCATGAATAAAAACCTGCGTTTCAGCCACAAAATCCTGCTTGCAGCCTCCCTTATCGTCATCGCCGCCTTTGCGTTATTCACGTTGTACAACGACTACCTGCAACGCAACGCCATTCGCGACGATCTGAACAATTACCTGCATGAAATGGGCGATGTCACCGCGAGCAACATCCAAACCTGGCTGACTGGGCGTATTGCCCTGGTAGAAAACGCCGCCCAGAACATCGCGATCAATCCGGAACCGGGTGTCATCGCCAGCCTGCTGGAACAGAAAGCCCTGACGTCCTCGTTCATGGCCACCTACGTGGGCGACAGCCAGGGCGCGTTCACCATCCGCCCCGACACCAAAATGCCGGATGGCTTCGACCCACGTGTGCGCCCCTGGTACAAAGGCGCGCAAAGCAGCAACGGTTCAACCCTGACTGAGCCTTATATCGACGCGGCGACCGGGCAATTGATCATTTCCATCGCCACCCCCAGCAGCAAGGGCAGCCAAAGCATCGGCGTGGTCGGCGGCGACCTGAGCCTGCAAACCCTGGTGGATACCATTGGCGCACTGGACTTCGGCGGCATGGGCTATGCCTTCCTCGTCAGCGCCGACGGCAAAGTGCTGGTGCACCCGGACAAAACCCTGGTGATGAAAACCCTGGCCGATCTGTATCCGAAAAATACACCCAAGATCAGCCGCGACTTCAGCGAAGTCCAAGCCAACGGCAAAGACAACATCGTGACCTTCACGCCGATCAAAGGCTTGCCGTCAGTGCAGTGGTACTTGGGTATCTCGGTGGATAAAGACAAATCCTTCGCCATGCTCAGCGAATTCCGCACGTCGGCAGTGATCGCCACCCTCATTGCGGTGGCCATCATTATCGCTCTGCTTGGCATGCTGATCCGTGTGCTGCTGCAACCGCTGCATGTGATGACCCGCGCGATGCAGGATATCGCCGACGGCGAGGGTGACCTGACACGACGTCTGACCATCCAGAATCACGATGAATTCGGCACTCTGGGTAATGCATTCAACCGCTTCGTGGAGCGGATTCACACATCGATTCGCGAAGTGTCCTCGGCCACCGAACACGTCAACGAGGTGGCGCTACGGGTGGTCAGTGCCTCCAATTCGTCGATGGTCAACTCCGACGAGCAGGCCAACCGCACCAATAGCGTAGCGGCCGCCATCAACCAGCTGGGTGCAGCCGCCCAGGAGATCGCCCGCAATGCAGCGCAGGCCTCTAACCAGGCCAGCGATGCGCGGCAGTTGGCGGAAGATGGTCAGCAGGTGGTCGAACGCAACATCAAAGCCATGACGGATCTTTCTTCGATGATTAGCGCTTCCAGCAGCAATATCGAAGCACTTAACAGCAAAACCGTGAATATCGGCCAGATTCTTGAGGTGATCACCAGCATCTCTCAACAAACCAACCTGCTGGCGTTGAACGCCGCGATTGAAGCCGCCCGTGCCGGAGAGGCCGGGCGCGGGTTTGCCGTGGTAGCCGATGAAGTACGCAACCTGGCCCATCGCACCCAGGAATCGGCGCAACAGGTGCAAACCATGATCGAAGAGTTGCAAGTGGGCGCGCGGGATTCGGTGACCACCATGAGCGAAAGCCAGCGCCACAGCCATGACAGCGTGGAAATCGCCAACCTGGCCGGCGAGCGTCTCAACAGCGTGACCCAGCGCATCGGCGAGATCGATGGCATGAACCAATCGGTCGCTACCGCTACCGAGGAACAGACGTCGGTGGTGGAGTCGATCAATATGGACATCACCGAGATCAACACCCTCAACCAGGAAGGCGTGGAAAACCTGCAATCGACCTTGCGCGCCTGTACCGACCTGGAGCAACAGGCCGCACGGCTCAAGCAATTGGTCGGTAGCTTCCGCATCTGACAGCTCTCGCCCTGGGCAGCGGCTCATACCGCCTCCCAGGGTGGCAGCAAGGCAAAACGCCGCACCCAACATCCCAACCGAACATCTATTCTTGCCTAATGTCCACGTTAGGAGAGCCTGGATAGGAGGGATGTTCATCGTGCATATCGCCGACATAACCATGTTCTACGCCCCGGCCAGTGGCGGCGTACGCACTTACCTGGACGCCAAGCACCGGCGCCTGACCCTCAAACCTGGCATTCGCCACAGCCTGTTGATCCCTGGCGCCCACTTGAGCGAACAGGATGGGGTGTTCAAGGTACCCGCACCTGCCCTGCCCTTCGGCAAAGGTTATCGATTCCCGCTGCGGCTGACGCCATGGCGAAATGTCCTGCACGATTTACAGCCCGATCTGATCGAGGTCGGCGATCCCTATCTCACGGCCTGGGCCGCTCTGGATGCCAGGCGCCAGCTTGACGTGCCGGTTATCGGCTTTTATCACTCCGACTTGCCGTTGCTGGTAAGCAACCGCATGGGGCCGTGGTTCACGCCAAATGTTGAAGCCTATGTCAGCAAACTCTATGGGAATTTTGACCGAGTACTGGCGCCCAGCCAGGTCATGGCCGACAAGCTCATGGAGTTGGGCGTCAGAAACGTCTTTGTGCAGCCGTTGGGTGTGGATCTGCAGACGTTCACCCCGCAGGTACGCGACCCCGGCTTACGCGCTGAGTTGGGAATCGCTGAAGATACGCGACTGCTGATCTTCGCCGGGCGCGGTTCCAAGGAGAAGAACCTGCCGGTGCTGCTTAAGTGTATGAAGCGCTTGGGAGATCGGTATCACCTGTTGCTGGTGGGGTCCGGCATGCCGGCTAAGGTGCCGGAGAATGTCACCGTGGTCGACGGCTTCCAGCCGGCATCGCAAGTCGCGCGTTTAATGGCCAGTGCCGATGCCCTTCTGCATGGCGGCGATCAGGAAACGTTCGGCCTGGTCATTCTTGAGGCCATGGCCTGCGCCATACCAGTGGTCGCCGTGGCCGCCGGTGCCTTCACTGAAATCGTCGACGAGCATTGCGGCTTGCTCTGCGCCCCCAACAATCCACGAGCGATGGCCGATGCGGTGCGCGAGTTGTTCAGCCGCGATCCTCAGCGTCTCGGCGTACAGGCTCGACGCCATGTGGAGCAGCAGTATGCGTGGGACACCGTGGTCGAGAGCCTGCTGGGCCATTACTACGCGGTGCTCGATAGCCACAAACCGATGCTTGCCCATGGTTAAGCGCTCGGTAGTGCTGGTATTGCACGATGTGGCCCCGCAAACCTGGTCCGACTATCGCCCCTTTGTGGAGGCGGTGGACGCTCTGGGCGACATCCCCATCACTTGGTTGGTGGTTCCGGATTTCCATCATCACGGCACCTTGGCCGACCACGCCGAATTTCGCCGCCTGTTGGACCGCCGCGTGGCCAAGGGCGATGAATTGGCCTTGCACGGCTATTTCCATAGCGACGACCAGCCGCCACCGCGTACGCCCAAAGATTGGTTCATGCGCCGCATCTATACCCATGAGGGAGAGTTTTACCAGTTGTCAGAGGCCCAGGCCCTGCAGCGGTTAAGCGACGGCATCGAGGTCTTCCGACGCAACGACTGGCCTCTGCATGGGTTCGTCGCTCCGGCCTGGCTGATGAGCCAGGGTACCAAGGACGCCTTGCGCCAGTTGCCGCTGAGCTACACCAGCGACCCGCAACAGCTTTATCGGCTGCCCGACTTTACCCGCGTCGGCGCCCCAGGTTTGGTGTGGAGCGCCCGCAGCGCTTGGCGCCGAAGCCTGTCCAAACATCTCAGCGATCAACGGCAACGGCGCTGGCGGTCGGCACCGGTCATTCGCCTAGGCGTGCATCCGGTCGACCTGCGTCACGAAGGTGCTCGTCGCTATTGGCTCGATACCTTGCAACACCTACTGCAGACGGGGCGTACGCCATTGACCAAAGTGGACTGGCTCGCAACCCAGCCGTAATGCCCCGCCATGGCGACGGGACGAATGTTCAAGAATCTTGCTGATCAGACGCGGGCAGCTTCTCTGCCTCCTGCATCTGTTCCCACAACTGAGCCGCCCCTGGAAACTCGGTACCGTCTTCGGCATCCAGCGCATCAGGATCGTAGCGACTCAAGCATCCCTCGCCCAACGTCGCAGGCGCTTTGGAGGTGGCTTTATCGAGTGGGTCGGTCATGGTGCAGTCCTGACGTGCGGATAAATAAAAAGGGCCTGGAACGATTTAACGCCCAGACCCTTCGATATTCAATCCGCGCTTGAATCAGAACACAACGGTCTTGTTGCCGTGCACCAATACGCGATCTTCGAGGTGGTAGCGCAGGCCACGGGCCAGAACCATCTTCTCGACATCGCGACCGAACCGCACCATATCTTCAATGCTGTCGCTATGGCTGACGCGCACCACGTCCTGCTCGATGATCGGGCCGGCGTCCAACTCTTCGGTGACGTAGTGGCAGGTTGCGCCAATCAACTTCACCCCCCGCAGGGAGGCCTGATGGTAAGGCTTGGCCCCGACAAACGACGGCAGGAAGCTATGGTGGATGTTGATGACTTTGCCGGCATATTCGCGGCACAGTTCCGGCGGCAGGATTTGCATGTAACGCGCCAGTACCACGACATCGGCGTCATGATGCTTGACCAGGCGCGACACTTCGGCGAACGCCGGCTCCTTGTCCTGCGGGTTGACCGGCACATGGTAATAAGGGATGCCATGCCACTCGACCATGCTGCGCAGGTCGTCATGGTTGGAGATCACACAAGCGATCTCGCAGTCCAGCTCATCGCTGTGCCAGCGATGCAGCAGATCCGCCAGGCAGTGGGATTCGCGGCTGGCCATCAGCACCACGCGTTTCTTCTGCTCGGTGTCGGTGATCTGCCAGGTCATCGAAAACTCTTCTGCGATCGGCGCAAAGGCCTCGCGGAAGGCTTCAAGACCAAAGGGCAGCGTGTCGGCACGTATTTCGTGACGCATGAAGAACCAACCGCTGAGGTTGTCCGAGTGATGGCTCGCCTCGGTGATCCAACCGTTATGGGAGGCCAGAAAGTTACTGACTTTGGCAACGATGCCGACCCGGTCCGGGCAAGCAATCACCAGCCGAAAAGTGCGCATTAGGGGGGAACTCCAGAACTTCGCAAAGGCCGCCATTCTAGCGATTGCGAAGAAAAACTGCAGTATTGGTTAACGTTTATTCTGATGGTCGGCCTGGCTTTGCCCCTTAATGCCCTATGCTTTTACCACCTTTATATGAATCAGGACTACATATGGAGTGCCCCTAGGAGTCTCACAGGTCTGATGTTTAGCATTACGTCCTTTTTAAATAACTCGATTGCAGGGCTGCACTACAAACACTCAAAGTAATTCACATAAAAGCATGCTTAAATGTTTACTTGGACAAACCGCCTGACTATTATTGGGCCACTCTCCCTGTCAATCAGCGCTCTACATAAGGTAGCCACATGTCTCTGATCACCCAATACCGTGCCAAAGAAGAAGCCATCAAAGAGCTGCAAGCCCAACTGGCAGCCATGGAAAAAGATGGCAGCCTGAAACGTGAAATGGAATTCGAAAGCAAGCTGCGCACCCTGATGGGCGAATACTCCAAATCCCTGCGTGACATCATCGCGCTGCTGGATCCGGATTCGAAAGTTAAAGCTCCTCGCGGCGCCGTGAAAACTACCGGCACCAAGCGTGCGCGCAAGGTCAAGCAATACAAAAACCCGCACAACGGCGAAGTGATTGAAACCAAAGGTGGCAACCACAAAACGCTGAAAGAGTGGAAAGCCAAGTGGGGCGGTGACGTGGTTGAAGGCTGGGCTACCCTGCTGGGCTAAGCTCACCGGGCTCATGCCAGATAAGCAACACATTAAAAACGCCAGCTTGCTGGCGTTTTTTTATTGCACGCACTATTGCGCGAAATCGACTACAGATTCACACGAGTCGCTAAAGCATCAGCATATTCCTGCCACTGCACCAGCACCTGCTGCTGAAACGGTGTCGCATTTACAGCCAACTCCTGACTGGCCTGCTTAAATGCATCCAAGGTAATTGGCGCACTCCATTGAGGGTCGGACAATCGTTGCTGACAGAAAAGTTTCCAGCGCTGTTGCTCCTCATTGTTCAGGGTGTCGGGAAAGTTACGCGCACGGTAGCGGAACAACAATTCAGGCAACCGCTGATCATCGAACGGCCACTGCTGACGCGCTAATTGAGCAGGCTCCGCCAAGCGGACTTGTTCACATAAGCGTCGATCACGATCACCAATAAAACCGTCATACAACTGCTGTTCCGGGTCTGTCGTCGAAGAAAATTCTTCCTGTGCATAAATGGCCGCCAACTTATCGCGCCAAACTTCTTGTGCGTCAGATAGCCGCAGCGCCCGCGCCTGGCAGACCTCCATGTCCAATTGCAGGCGTTCACGGTCTTCGGGGCGCAGCACGCTGAGCGGAGCAACCACCGGACAGCGGTTGATGTGCACCAGCTTGAGCGGCACCGGCAGCTCACCTTCGGGCAACTCGTCCCGGCGGGTGTAAAGGCGTTGACGCAAGGTCTCGGCATCCAGGTCCAGCAGCCCCTGCGGATCGAGCCCGAGGTCGCAGACGATCAACGCATTGCGGTTGCGCGGATGCCAGGCCAAAGGCAATACCACGCCCAAATAATGGCGTTCGGCGGAGAACCGCCCGGAGATGTGCAGCATCGGCTGCAACAGGCGCACCTGATCCATCACCCGTTGCTTGCTGCGCAATTGGAAGAGCCAATCATAGAGCTTGGGCTGTTTCTCGCGGACCAACCGTGCCAGAGCAATAGTGGCGCGCACATCAGACAACGCATCGTGGGCCTGGCCATGGTCGATTCCATTGGCCGCAGTCAGGCGTTCCAGCTTGAGGGTCACGCGCCCGTCCTGCTGCGGCCACTCGATACCATCCGGGCGCAAAGCGTAGGCGGTGCGCACCACATCGATCAGGTCCCAGCGGCTGTTACCGCCCTGCCACTCGCGGGCATAAGGGTCGAAAAAGTTGCGATACAAGCTGTAGCGCGTCATCTCATCGTCGAACCGCAAGGTATTGTAGCCAGCGCCGCAAGTCCCAGGAGCGGCCAGCTCGGCGTGTACACGGGTCATGAAGTCGGCCTCGGCCAAGCCCTTTTGCGCCAGGATCGCCGGGGTGATACCGGTGATCGCACAGGCAGCGGGATGAGGCAGGATATCGTCGGCGGGCTGACAATAAATATTGAGCGCAGAGCCGATCTCGTTGAGTTCGAGGTCCGTACGAATTCCGGCTACCTGAAGAGGGCGATCACTGCGCGGATTGATGCCGGTGGTTTCATAGTCGTACCAGAAAATGGAGGTCACGGGCTGTTCCTGTACTGAAGATCGACAAAGTCTAGGCGTGGAACCACATCCGCGGCCAGCAGCAATTTAACTGTATAAACATCCAGCAAAATCTTGAATGGTTGCTTCCATCGCCGACACTGCTAGCATCCGTCTCTCCCAGCCGCTCTGCACTGCCAAGGATCGCAATGCCATCAACCCCACTGGATACGCGCTACCAGATCGAAACCCCGGAAGGTATCGACCTACCGTTGCGCCCGGCCGGCCTGGTACCCCGGGTATTGGCCTTTGCCTTCGACCTGCTGGCGCGCGGCGTGATCATGGGCGTGCTCATGGTGCCGCTGGCGTTGCTCGGCAATGTAGGTCTCGGCCTCGGCGCGTTGCTGCTGTTCCTGGTCAGTTGGTGGTACATGGTGCTGTTCGAAGTGCTTAACCAAGGGTGTTCGCCGGGTAAGCAAGTCATGGGATTGCGCGTGGTACAGGACGATGGCACACCCGTCGGCTGGTCGGCCTCGCTGATCCGCAACCTGCTGCGATTTGTCGACATGCTGCCTTTTGGCTACTTTCTTGGCGCCATCAGCTGCCTGCAACATCCCCATTTCAAACGCCTCGGCGACCTCGCCGCCGGCACGCTGGTGGTCTACCGCGAACGCCCTCTACCACGTCCTCAGATTCCTCAGGCGGCAGCCCTGCGCCTGCCCTTTGCCCTGGACCTGAATGAACAACGGGCCATTCTGGGTTTTGCCGAACGCCAGGGTGAATTGTCCGCTGAACGGGTACACGAACTGGCCGCTATCCTCGCGCCGTCCCTGCAGGTTTCCCCAGCTCGCGCGGCCCAACAACTCAATGGCGTGGCCCGCGGCCTCCTGGGGCCAACATGAAGCAGAGCCTGTTCGAAAGCCGTCACCAACGCCAATGGCAAGCTTTTGCCGAACAACTCAATCGGTTGGAACAAGGCACGGCTAAAGCGAGCGATGTTGCCGACTTCCCTCATCAATACCGGCGCCTTTGCCAGCACTTGGCGCTGGCTCAGGAGCGCGGCTACAGCAGCTATCTGGTGGACCCGCTGCAGCAACTGGCCCTGCGCGGCCATCAGCAACTGTATCGTCATCGCAGCCAACTGGGCGCCAGCGTGCTGGGTTTTGTCCTGGCCGGTTTTCCGCGGCTGGTACGCGAACAGTGGCGCTTTGTAGCGGTGGCCAGCGTGCTGTTCTTTGGCAGCCTGCTGGGCATAGCGCTGCTGGTCTACCTGTTTCCCGAACTGATCTACAGCATCATCAGCCCCCAGCAGGTGGCTGAGATGCAGGACATGTACGACCCCGATGCCAGTCGCCTGGGCCGCGCCGCCGAGCGTGCATCGAGCGAGGACTGGATGATGTTCGGCTATTACGTGATGCACAACATTGGCATCGCCTTCCAGACATTCGCCGCCGGCTTGCTGTTTGGCCTGGGCAGCGTGTTCTTCCTAATCTTCAACGGGCTGATCATCGGCGCGGTGTCCGGACACCTGACCGAGATTGGTTACGGGCAGACCTTCTGGTCATTCGTCATCGGTCATGGTGCGTTCGAGTTGACAGCCATTGCCCTCGCCGGGGCAGCGGGTTTGCAACTGGGCTGGGCACTGATCTCGCCGGGGCGACTGACGCGGGGGGAATCCTTGAGGCTCGCGGCACATAAGAGCGTGCAATTGCTCTGTGGTGTCATGGTCTTCCTGCTGTTTGCCGCGTTCATTGAAGCCTACTGGTCATCCACCACGGTCATCGCGGCATGGGTCAAATACCTGGTGGGCGCCGTATTGTGGCTGCTGGTCGCGGCGTACCTGGTCTTTGCAGGGCGGACTCAACATGCGCCTGAGTGATGCCAGCGTGGCGATTCGCCCGCGTACCGCCTGGGAAGCCATGGACCTTGGTGTCCTGATGGCCAGGGAACATCGTTTATTACTGACCGCCAGTTGGGCACTGGTGACCTTGCCGGTGTTCATTCTGCTCAGCGCAGCGCTGTGGAAGTACCCCTCCACCGCCATATTTCTGTTCTGGTGGTTCAAGCCGGCATTCGATCGCCTGCCGCTCTATATCCTGTCAAAGGCGCTGTTCGGTGACACGCCCAGCCTTAAACAGGCGGTACGCCAGTGGCCGCGTCTGCTCAAGGGGCAATTGTTGGCCAGCCTGACCTGGCGCCGCCTCAGTCTCAGCCGCAGCTTCGTCATGCCGGTCAGCCAGTTGGAAGGTCTGGATGGCCAGGCGCGTCAAAAGCGCCTGGGCGTTTTGCAACAGCGTGACGCCGGCGCCGCGCGCTGGCTGACCACCGTTGGAGTGCATCTGGAAATCGGGCTCTGGTTCGGTTGCATGGCCCTGTTCTACCTCTTCATTCCGCAAAACGTCGAGCAGAACTGGGATTGGCAGCGGCTCATACTGGCCACCAGTTCTGAAGGGCTGTGGCTGGAGCATCTGAGTAACGCGTTTTATGCCCTGATACTGGTGTTCTGGGAACCGATCTATGTGGCCTGTGGTTTCAGCCTCTATCTCAACCGCCGAACCGTGCTGGAGGCTTGGGATTTGGAACTGGTATTCCGGCGTCTGCGCCAACGGCTGAGCACAGCGGCCCCTCTGTTATTGCTGGTGATCGGGCTGACATTCCTACCCGTCAATCCGCCCGCCATGGCCGATGAATCGAAGCCGCTGAGCACTCAGAGTGCAAGCCAGTCAGTCAAGGCGCTGCTGGACAAGCCCCCGTTCAAGAACCCGGAAACCGTCACCCGTTATCGCTTTGGCGATGACAAACCCACCGTAAAGAACAAGGACCGCGGTGATAGCAAACTTCCAGCGTGGCTACAAGCGCTTCTGGACAACCTTAACAGCGATACCTTCAAGCATTTTGCCCAGGCCTTGGAGGTACTGCTATGGAGCCTGCTGATTGGCGGCCTGGCCCTAGTGGCGTGGCGCTATCGTGATTGGCTGCGCACTTTTGTCAGCCGGCGCGCGCCTGCCAGCCCCAAAGTCGTCAAGCCTGCCCCCACGCAACTGTTCGGCCTGGCGCTGGGCGCCGAGACCTTGCCCACGGATATTGCCAGCACCGCCGAGCAACTTTGGGCCACCCAGCCCAGGGAAGCTCTCGGTCTGCTTTATCGCGGACTGTTGAGCCGTTTATTGCATGATTTCAACCTCCCCCTTAAAAGTGCCGACACCGAAGGGCAAGTGCTGGAACGCGTTCACCAACTGGAACAGCCGCAATTGCTGGCCTTCAGTGATGAACTGACCCGGCACTGGCAGAACCTCGCTTACGGCCACCGCCTTCCACCCACCACGATCCAGCAAAAACTCTGCAGCGATTGGCGTGCCCTGTTCAGTTCGGGGGGGCCCCAATGAACCGGCTTTTAATGTGGGCAGGGCTACTGCTGGTGTGTTTACTCGCAGCGGCTGGTTTTTATGCCTGGAGCAAAGCCACGCCCTACGACGAGGTAATCGACCGCGGGCCTTCCCCTGAAGCGCAAGCCAACCCTTATCTGGCCGCCGAGCACTTTCTGCGTAAGCAGGGCCTGCCCGTGGACCATGCCTTTGGCCTTGATCGCCTGGCCGACCTCCCGTCTGAACACCATAGTCTTCTGCTACTGACGGAGCGCAGCAATATGTCTCCCCGTCAGGTTGAGCAGTTGCTGGACTGGACCCGCTCCGGCGGCCACCTGCTGGTGGTAGCAGAAGCCCTGTGGGATGAAGAAACCGGCAAAAGTGGCGATCTCTTACTCGACCGCCTCCAGATACGCCAAGTGCTCAGCGACGAGCCCGAAGAGCCCGCGCCAGCGCGCAAAAAGAAAACACCCGACCTGACCAGGCTCTATATCGATAATGAAACCGCCCCGGCCTATTTCGGTTTCGATACCGCTTTCAACCTCACCGACCCCAAGCATCTGGCGCAATTTTCCGCCAACAGCGCCCGGTCGAGTCATCTGATGCAACTCGACCTCGGCCAGGGTCGTGTGACCGTGATCACCGACAGCGACCTGTGGAAAACCGCAAATTTCGGTAAGCACGACAATGCCTGGCTGCTGTGGTACCTGACCCAGGGCACGGCCGTGACTCTGTTGGCCAACGGTGATGTGGACGATCTGTTCAGCCTGCTGCTGCGCTATTTCCCCCAGGCACTGGTAGCGCTGACGGCCTTGATCGCCCTGGCCCTGTGGCACGCGGGTATGCGCCAGGGACCTATCCAGGCACCCGCGCCCAAGGCTCGTCGGCAACTGCAGGAACATCTGAAAGCCAGCGCCGACTTCCTACTGCGCCGCAATGGCCAACGCACGCTGGTGCAGGCCTTGCAACGGGATATCCTGCGCGCCGCCAGGCGTCGCCATCCCGGCTTCGAACACCTTGATGATGCACAACAGTGGCAGGTGCTCGAACACCTGACGCATCAACCTTCTCATGTCATCAGCCAGGCCCTCGGCCCACTCCCGGAAAAGCGGCTTTCCAGCGCCGATTTCAGCCGGCAGGTGGCATGCCTGCAAACCCTCAGGAATGCCCTATGAGCGATTTTCCAAGCGCCACCGCCCTGACCGGCGAAACCCTGCATCGCGCCAGCCAACAGGCCCAGGCCTTGCGCGTCGAACTGCGCAAGGCCGTTATTGGGCAGGATCAGGTCATTGATGATGTGCTCACCGCCCTGATCGCCGGCGGCCACGTATTGCTCGAAGGCGTACCCGGCCTCGGCAAGACCTTACTGGTACGTGCATTGGCACGCTGCTTCGATGGCGATTTCGCGCGTATCCAATTCACGCCGGACCTGATGCCCAGCGATGTCACCGGCCATGCCGTGTATGACCTGCACACCGAACAGTTCAAGCTGCGCAAAGGCCCGGTCTTCACCCACCTGTTACTGGCCGACGAAATCAACCGCGCCCCGGCCAAGACCCAGGCCGCTCTGCTCGAAGCCATGCAAGAGCGGCAAGTGACCTTGGAAGGCGAGGCGCTGCCCATCGGTCAGCCCTTCATGGTACTGGCCACCCAGAACCCCATCGAACAGGAAGGGACTTATCCCCTGCCGGAGGCGGAACTGGATCGCTTCATGCTCAAAGTGCGCATCGACTATCCAGAAGCGCAGCAGGAGTTGGATATGGTGCGCGAAGTCACGCGTTCATCGCGGGCCGATATGCTGGATGTGCAACCCTTGCGCACCGTGCTGCAGGCCGACGATGTCATGCAACTGCAACAGGTCGCCAGCGAACTGGCCCTGGACGAACACGTACTCGACTATGCCGTGCGCCTGGCGCGAGCGACCCGAAGCTGGCCAGGGCTGGCCATGGGCGCGGGGCCGCGAGCTTCCATCGCGTTGGTGCGTGGCGCCCGTGCCCGAGCCTTGCTACGCGGCGGCGAGTTCGTCACTCCGGATGACATCAAAGGGTGTGCCCTGGCGGTGTTGCGTCATCGAGTACGTATTGCGCCAGAACTGGATATCGACGGCCTGGAAGTCGACCAGGTACTCAAGCAACTGCTGGACCAGATCCCGGCTCCACGGCAATGAGTCGCCCATGAAACCGACCCGTCTGCTATTGATCTGGCTCAGCGTGCTGCTGGGCCTGAGCATTCTGCTGGGTGCCACGGCAGCGCTGCAACTGAAGGTGCCCGACACACTCCACTCGGTGGCTTGGGGCTTGCTCCTGGCATTGTTACTGCTTGCCCTGCTGGATGCCCTGCGCCTGCGCCACCGGCCTACCCCGCGCCTGCAACGGCAAATGCCCGGCAGTCTGGCGCTGGGACGCTGGGGCGACGTTCGCCTGAGCCTGGAACACGCCTTTGCACAAACGCTGACGGTGCAGGTGTTCGACCATGTTCCCGATGGGCTGAGCGTCGACAACCTGCCCCAAACCATCGAACTACGCCCCGGTGAACGCAGTGAGCTGGGGTATCGCCTGCGCCCCTTGCGCCGTGGCCACTTCCCATTCGACCGCTGTGAAATCCATATCCCCAGCCCTTTGAGGTTATGGTCGGCACGGCGCTTTATCGAAACCCAGGATGTCACCCGCGTATACCCGGATTTCGCCCGGTTGTACGGCGCCCAATTACTGGGTGTGGATAACTGGCTGAGCCAGCTGGGGGTTCGCCAGCGTCAACGACGCGGCCTGGGGTTGGAGTTTCATCAATTACGTGAATTTCGCGAAGGCGACAGCCTGCGTCAGATCGACTGGAAAGCCACCGCGCGACAACGCACACCGATCGCCCGGGAGTATCAGGACGAACGCGACCAACAGATCGTGTTCATGCTCGATTGCGGCCGCCGCATGCGCAGCCAGGACGATGAACTGTCCCATTTCGACCATGCCCTCAATGCTTGCCTGCTGCTCAGCTATGTCGCCTTGCGCCAGGGCGATGCGGTGGGGATATGCACGTTTGCTGGCGATCAGCCCCGCTACCTGGCACCAGTTAAAGGCAGCGGCCAGTTGAATCTGTTGTTGAATGCGGTATACGACCTGGACACGACCCGCCGGTCGGCCGACTACCTCGCAGCGGCGAACCAAGTGCTGGCTCGGCAAAAGCGTCGGGCGTTGGTGATCATCGTCACCAACCTGCGGGATGAGGACGATGAAGCGCTGCTGGCGGCCGTCAAACGTATCGGCCGCCAACATAGAGTGCTGGTGGCCAGTTTGCGCGAGGAGGTATTGGACCAATTGCGGCAGTCCCCCGTGCAAACCTTACCTGAGGCCCTGGCCTACAGCGGCACGGTGGATTACCTCACCAGACGCGACGAATTGCATGACCGGTTGGGCGCACATGGCCTGTCGGTACTGGATACCTTGCCTTCGGAGATGGGCGCGGCCCTGGTGACTCGTTATCTGGGTTGGAAGAAAGCTGGTGTGTTCTAAAAGCTGTGCTCGGCACGACAGGGGCTCTGAAGCCCATGCCGAGCCGACAACGCTTAGCGCTAGGCAGACGCCTGCAAAGGATCAAAGCTGAAGTAATGCATCAAAACGCTGATTAATTGCCCATATTCCTCACTGGCGCTGATGATGCGAAAGCCGGAATCGTAGTGCTGCGGGTTGATGTCTTCATGACTCCACAAACACGTCGCGGTGAGATCAATGGCATGAAAGTCGCCATCCGCCGCAGGAATCTTTAACCGCAGCTCAAAATCCACATCAATCATCATGGGCAACAGGCTGATTAACATCAGTCCGTCTTCCGAGGCATTGCCCAGAAAACCAATGGGCTTGTCGGTAAGACGGTTAAACACTTGCAAGAAACTCGGTAATTGATGCCGCTCGATCCGTCGGTCGGTAAACATGGTGAGATCGCCATCCAGTGGCCATGACTCTGGCCGTGCCAGTGATTCGGAACGAGCATAAACGCTCGCTCTCCCTGGATCTCGGTGTGACAACACACTGCGTTGTGCACTAGACAGCCGCCGAATCCGGGCCCCTCATTCGTTCGAATAGAAACTTGTACAAACGATCATCCAAAGGATAGCCCAAGACTGGCAACGGGCCAGTTAACCCACGGTAAATATCCTCACAAGGACGCAGGACGTGGCTGAGCAGCACTGGCGCCGGGGTAATGCCCCAGTTGTTGCAGGGTGTCGAGCCGCGCGCGGGCGCGGTAGGCGTACTCGCTGGAAGGGTATTGGGTAATGATGAACTGATAGGTTTGCACGGCATCGACGAACAATTTCTGCCGTTCCAGACACTGCCCACGCAACATCGAGACCTCCGGCTGCACGTACCGACGGCTGCGGCTTTCGCGGTCCACCTGGGACAATTCCAGGGTGACGCGCTGGCAATCACCGACCCCATAAGCCCGGTAGGCGTTATTCAAATGATGGTCCATCGACCAGCGGGTGCAGCCGACAACACTGACGGCCAGGGCAGCAACGAGCAAAATTCGCATGAGGGTTCTCCTGTCTTGTGGAGTGTATCGACCCTTCGTCGAAAATCTTCAAGGTCGTTCATCTTTTAGCCCGCCGCCAAAACAAGTGAATGTTCGATAAGTAGTGCAAACGAACAATGACTACAACGAAAGAGCATAGTAGCCTTCCTCAGCGCTTGAACTCAGGAGTCCGTGCATGTCCGTCCGTCGTACCAAAATCGTCGCCACCCTTGGCCCGGCCAGCAATTCGCCGGAAGTCCTCGAACAGCTGATTCTGGCTGGTTTGGACGTTGCCCGTCTGAACTTCTCCCACGGCACCCCCGACGAGCACAAGGCTCGCGCCAAGCTGGTGCGTGATCTCGCCGCCAAGCACGGCCGTTTCGTGGCGTTGCTGGGCGACCTGCAAGGCCCGAAAATCCGTATCGCCAAATTCGCCAACAAGCGAATCGAACTGAAGATCGGCGACACCTTCACCTTCTCCACCAGCCACCCGCTGACCGAAGGCAACCAGCAAGTCGTGGGTATCGACTATCCGGACTTGGTCAAAGACTGCGGCGTCGGTGACGAGCTGCTGCTGGATGATGGCCGCGTGGTCATGCGCGTCGACACCGCCACCAGCACTGAGCTGATCTGCACCGTGACCATCGGTGGGCCACTGTCGGACCATAAAGGCATCAACCGTCGCGGTGGTGGCCTGACCGCACCGGCCCTGACCGAAAAAGACAAAGCCGACATCAAGCTGGCCGCCGAAATGGAAGTGGACTACCTCGCAGTGTCCTTCCCACGCGACGCCGCTGACATGGAATACGCCCGTAAGCTGCGCGACGAGGCCGGCGGTACCGCCTGGCTGGTGGCGAAGATCGAACGCGCCGAAGCCGTGGCCGATGACGAAACCCTCGACGGCCTGATCAAGGCTTCCGACGCCGTGATGGTTGCCCGTGGCGACCTGGGCGTTGAAATCGGCGACGCCGAACTGATCGGTATTCAGAAAAAAATCATCCTGCACGCACGTCGCCACAATAAAGCGGTGATCGTCGCGACCCAGATGATGGAGTCGATGATCCAGAACCCGATGCCGACCCGCGCCGAAGTGTCCGACGTGGCCAACGCCGTGCTGGACTACACCGACGCCGTCATGCTGTCGGCCGAAAGCGCCGCCGGCCCGTACCCACTGGAAGCCGTCCAGGCCATGGCGCGTATCTGTGTAGGTGCCGAAAAGCACCCGACCAGCAAGACTTCCAGTCACCGCATCGGCAAAGTGTTCGAAAGCTGCGACCAGAGCATCGCCCTGGCTGCGATGTACACCGCCAACCACTTTCCAGGCGTGAAAGCGATCATCGCTCTGACCGAAAGTGGCTACACACCGTTGATCATGTCGCGCATCCGTTCATCGGTACCGATCTACGCGTTCTCCCCGCACCGCGAAACCCAGGCCCGCGCGGCCATGTTCCGGGGTGTCTACACCGTACCGTTCGACCCGGCGTCGTTGCCACCCCATGAAGTCAGCCAGGCGGCCATCGACGAGCTGCTCAAGCGCGGCGTTGTGGAAAAAGGCGACTGGGTCATCCTGACCAAGGGCGACAGCTACAACACCATCGGCGGCACCAACGGCATGAAGATCCTGCACGTTGGCGACCCAATGGTCTGAGTGATCGGTCGCTGAAAACAAAAGCCCTGTCATGCAAGTGACGGGGCTTTTTGCTTTTCGTGATAGAAGGCCTTGCTTACGATCAGCGTCGAGTAACGAACCCGGACAACGCCGCAATCGCCTCCGGCGACCTTAACCGTTGGGTAAACAACGCCCCCTCCTCTTCGATCACCTGACGCAACTGCTCGCGGTCCACGCTTTTCATCAATTGCTTGGTGATCTGCACTGCGCCCGGCGCCAAGGTGTCGAAACGCTCAGCGATTTGCCTGGCTTTGGCCAACGTCGCCTCACCACTGCCCAAGGCTTCGGTGGCGATGCCCCATGCGGCGGCCTGCTCACCGGTAAACCCTTCGCCCAACAGCAACAGCTCGGCGGCTTTGGCGTGCCCCAGCAATCGAGGCAGGATCAGGCTGGAACCGAACTCAGGGCACAGCCCCAGGTTGACGAACGGCATGCGCAAATGCGCATCACGACTGACGTACACCAGGTCGCAGTGCAGCAGCAGGGTCGTACCGATGCCCACCGCCGCCCCGGCCACAGCGGCGATCACCGGTTTGCGACAGTTGAGCAGGCTCTTCATAAAGTGAAACGGCGGGGTGTCCAAGTCGCTGGGCGGCTGGTCGAGAAAGTCGCCGATGTCGTTGCCGGCGGTAAAGCATTCGCTGCTGCCTTGGATCAGTACGGCATTGATCTGCGGGTCAGCATCGGCCTGTTCCAGCGCCTCGGCCAAGCGGGTGTACATGGCGCGGGTCAGGGCGTTCTTCTTGTCCGGGCGATTGAGCTGCAGGGTCAGCAGCCCGCCGTCACGTTGCAGGAGGATGGCGTCGGTCATGGCGAGTCTCGCGGCGGTGGAATTCAGCGCTCAACCACGGGGCAGGAACACATCAGCCAGCAGTTGATTGCGCGGCAGCCCGGCCAGGAACAGACGCTTGGAAAACGCTTCGACACTGGCAGGACTCCCGCAGAGTAAGGCCAGGGTTTGCC
Organism: Pseudomonas rhodesiae; assembly: GCF_013285305.1. Taxonomy (NCBI): domain Bacteria; kingdom Pseudomonadati; phylum Pseudomonadota; class Gammaproteobacteria; order Pseudomonadales; family Pseudomonadaceae; genus Pseudomonas; species Pseudomonas rhodesiae. The sequence continues at coordinate 4,778,743 of NZ_CP054205.1, forward strand.
GGGAAACAAGCCGCAGTTGCGCCAATGCCTGGGTCAACTCAGCCGCGGCCCACAGCTCCACGGTCAACTGCGGGTGACGGGCGGCCAGCGCCGCCAGGGGTTCGGCCAGATAATGGCCGTTGGCGTCATGGGCCAGGTGAATCACGCGGATGGGCCCTTGATGATCCTGGCGCAACGCCTCGCGCAACACGCCCCACAAAGGGCCCAGCCCTGTCCCCGAGGCCAACAGCCATAGCGGCCGGGATTGCCAATCAGGGTCATAGTGCAAGGCGCCGCCGCGCAATTCGCCCAGGACCAAATGCTCGCCGACCTGCAACTGGCGGGCGATATCGCTGAATTGACCGGGCTGGCGGCAATCGAGATGAAACTCCAGGAACCCGTCCTCCTGGGGCAAGCTCGCCAGGGAATACGGCCGCGCCACCTGCCCCGCCCACAGCACCAGGTGCTGCCCGGCCCGATAACGCAGGTTGTGTTGCGCTTGCACGCGCAGGCGCAAAACGCTCGGGGTCAACCAGTCTGTCGCCACGACCTGGGCCGTTACGCCATCGCGCAGCGGATCAAATGTCTCGACCTGCACGTCCCCGCTCACCTGACATTGGCACGCCAGGCGCCAGCCGTCTTGACGTTGCGCAGGGCTCAAAGCCTCCGGCTGGCGATCATCCACCTCGCCCTTGCACCGTACCAGGCACGCATGGCAACTGCCGGCCCGGCAACTGTAAGGCACGGCCACGCCCGCCTGGTTCAAGGCATCCAACAGGTTACTGCCGGTAGGTACCGACCAATGGCGTTCGCCGACGTGCAGTTCAGGCATGGAACATCTCGCATCAAAAGGCGCACACAGGGAATCACGCTCGGCACAGTTTGACCATAGTCGGGTGTATCGGCCACCGCGCCGGGTTATACTGCCGCGCCTTTTTAGCGTCGCGCCTGCACCACTTGGCGTGCCTTGGAAAGGTGGCCTCAGCCGACCGATGCACCCCACTGATGCCACCTTTATTGAATGTTCCCGTCTTATAGAGGAGCGCGACTCATGACCGTGATCAAGCAAGACGACCTGATTCAGAGCGTTGCCGACGCCCTGCAATTCATTTCCTACTACCACCCCGTGGATTTCATCCAGGCGATGCACGAAGCCTACCTGCGCGAAGAGTCGCCAGCGGCCCGTGACTCCATGGCCCAGATCCTGATCAACTCGCGCATGTGCGCCACCGGCCATCGCCCGATCTGCCAGGACACCGGTATCGTTACCGTGTTCGTGCGTGTGGGCATGGACGTACGCTGGGATGGCGCCACCATGGGCCTGGACGACATGATCAACGAAGGTGTGCGTCGCGCCTACAACCTGCCGGAAAACGTCCTGCGTGCCTCGATTCTCGCCGATCCGGCCGGCGCGCGTAAAAACACCAAGGACAACACCCCTGCGGTCATCCACTACTCCATCGTTCCGGGCAACACCGTGGAAGTGGACGTGGCGGCCAAAGGCGGCGGCTCCGAGAACAAGTCGAAAATGGCCATGCTCAACCCGTCCGACTCGATCGTCGACTGGGTGCTCAAGACCGTTCCGACCATGGGCGCCGGCTGGTGCCCACCTGGCATGCTCGGCATCGGCATCGGCGGCACCGCCGAGAAAGCCGCCGTGATGGCCAAGGAAGTGTTGATGGAATCCATCGACATCCACGAGCTGAAAAAACGCGGCCCGCAGAACCGTATCGAAGAGATGCGCCTGGAGCTGTTCGAGAAGGTCAACCAACTGGGCATCGGCGCCCAGGGCCTGGGTGGCCTGACCACCGTGCTCGACGTGAAGATCATGGATTACCCGACCCACGCAGCCTCGTTGCCGGTGTGCATGATCCCCAACTGCGCCGCCACCCGTCACGCGCACTTCGTGCTCGACGGTTCGGGCCCGGCGTCGCTGGAAGCGCCACCGTTGGACGCCTACCCGGAAATCGTCTGGGAGGCCGGCCCGTCGGCCCGCCGCGTCAACCTCGACACCCTGACACCGGAAGACGTGCAGAGTTGGAAACCGGGCGAAACCGTATTGCTCAACGGCAAGATGCTCACCGGTCGCGACGCGGCGCACAAGCGCATGGTCGAGATGCTGAACAAGGGTGAAACCCTGCCAGTGGACCTCAAGGGTCGCTTCATCTACTACGTCGGCCCGGTTGATCCAGTGCGCGAAGAAGTAGTCGGCCCAGCCGGCCCGACCACCGCCACGCGGATGGACAAGTTCACCCGTCAGATCCTTGATCAGACCGGCCTGTTGGGCATGATCGGTAAATCCGAACGCGGCCCGACCGCCATCGACGCGATCAAGGACCACAAAGCCGTGTACCTGATGGCCGTGGGCGGCGCTGCCTACCTGGTGGCGCAAGCTATCAAGAAGTCCCGCGTGGTGGCTTTCGCAGAACTGGGCATGGAAGCGATCTACGAGTTCGAGGTCAAAGACATGCCGGTCACCGTGGCGGTGGACAGCAAGGGCGAATCCGTCCACATCACCGGTCCTGCCATCTGGCAGAAAAAGATCAGTGAAAGCCTGGCGGTAGAAGTGCAATAAGCACTGCCTGAGCGACAGAAAAAGCGACCGCTGCGATCAGCACGGTCGCTTTTTTATTGCCTGCCTATTTCTCAGCGCCGGGCTTGCCGCAAAACCTGCGCAACCTGCCCATTTACAATGACCTGGCGCACCCCAAGACCGCTGCTGCTCATGCTATGGTGCACTCCCCTTACCGTGCCTGTTCATCACCGTATGATCGTGATCCCTCGCCCCCTGCGTCTGAGCTTCTACTCCCTGCTGATCATCGCCGGTGCGGTACTGGCCGCCGCCCTGGCCACGCGGCATGCCGAACGCCAGGCCCTGGTGGACGATGCCGCCCGTGCCAATCAGCAATTGGCGCTGTATGCCAACTCCCTGCACACCCTGATCGAACGCTACCGCGCCCTGCCTGCGGTGCTGGCGCTGGATTCGGAAATGATCAACGCCTTGAAAGGTCCGCTGGACAGCGCCACCCAGGACTTGCTCAACCGCAAGCTGGAACGCATCAACGGCGCCGCGCAGTCGTCCACCCTGGAATTGATGGATCACACCGGTCTGGCCGTCGCGGCCAGTAACTGGAACTTGCCGAGCAGTTATGTTGGCCACAACTACGCATTCCGGCCTTATTTCAGCCAGACCCGCAGCCAGGGCACCGGGCGTTTTTATGCGGTGGGGGTGACCACGGGCATTCCCGGCTATTTCCTGTCCAGCGCGGTACTGGACGAGCACGAGCAGTTCCTCGGCGCCATGGTGGTCAAGCTGGAGTTTCCCGAGCTTGAGCGCGAATGGGCCCAGGGCAATGATCTGCTGCTGGTCAGCGATGCGCGTGGCATCGTATTTATCGCCAACCAGCCGGGCTGGCGCTATCGCAACCTGCGACCGCTGTCGGACAGCGACCTCGCCGAACTCAAGGCCACCCGCCAATACGATAAGAAGCAGCTGCAGCCGCTGGACACTCAGCCCCTGCAACGCTTCGATGAAAACAGTCACCTGATGCGCGTCAACGGCCCAGACGGCAGTGCCAATTACATCTGGGAATCCCTGCCGCTGAAGGCCGAAGGGTGGACCTTGCACCTGTTGCGCAAACCCCAGTTCGCTTTCGAAGACCAACGCAATGCCGGCCTGGCTGCTGCCGGTTCGTGGCTGGCGCTGGTGTTTCTGGTGCTGTTCCTGACCCAGCGTTGGCGCCTGGCACGCCTGCGCCAGCGCAGTCGCCAAGAGCTGGAGCGCCTGGTGGAAGAGCGCACCCAAGCGCTGCGCACCGCTCAGGACGGCCTGGTGCAGTCCGCCAAGCTGGCCGCCCTGGGGCAGATGTCGGCGGCCCTGGCCCATGAAATCAACCAGCCGCTGACAGCCCAGCGCATGCAACTGGCCACCCTGCGCCTGCTGCTCGACCATGGCCGCGTGGACGACGCCTACAAGGCTCTCACGCCGCTGGACGATATGCTCACGCGCATGGCCGCGCTCACCGGCCATCTCAAGACCTTCGCGCGTAAAAGCCCCAGTGGCCTGCGCGAACGCCTGGACCTGGCCACCGTGGTCGACCAATCCCTGCACTTGCTCGACGCGCGCCTGCGCGACGAAAGCATCGGCACTGTGCTGGACCTGACCCGCCCTGCCTGGGTACGCGGCGACGCGATCCGCCTGGAACAAGTAATGATCAACCTGCTGCGCAACGCTCTGGATGCCATGGCCGACAAACCGCGCAAGCGCCTGGAAATCCGCCTGCACGCCGACCAGCAGCTGTGGCAGTTGACCGTCAGCGACAGCGGCGGCGGCATTGCCGAAGAACACTTGAACAGTGTGTTCGACCCGTTTTTCACCACCAAACCGGTGGGCGACGGGCTCGGCCTGGGGCTGGCGGTGTCCTACGCCATCGTGCACGAACTCGGCGGACGCCTGATCGCCGCTAACCGAGGCGACGGCGCGGTGTTCACCCTGACCCTGCCCATCGCGCTGGAGACGCCGGACCTATGTTGAACGCGGTAATTGTGGTCGACGACGAAGCCAGTATCCGCACGGCCGTCGAACAATGGTTGAGCCTGTCCGGTTTTGAGGTGCAATTGTTCAGTCGCGCCGAGGAATGCCTGGCACAACTGCCCAGGGACTTTGCCGGAGTCATCCTCAGTGACGTGCGCATGCCCGGGCTCAGCGGCTTGGAACTGCTGGCCGAAGTGCAGCGGCGCGATGCGGACCTGCCGGTGATTCTGCTCACCGGCCATGGCGATGTGCCGATGGCCGTGGAAGCCATGCGCGACGGCGCCTACGACTTTCTGGAAAAGCCCTTCAGCCCCGACGCCTTGCTCAACGGCCTGCGCCGCGCCTTGGACAAGCGCGGGCTGGTCCTGGAAAACCGCCGCCTGCACCAGCAGGCCGGGCAGCGCGCGCAGTTGGAATCGAGCTTGCTCGGCATGTCCCGCGCGTTGCAGAACCTGCGCCGCCAAGTGCTGGATCTGGCGGCGCTACCGGTCAATGTGCTGATCCGTGGCGAGACCGGCAGCGGCAAGGAACTGGTCGCTCGCTGCCTGCATGATTTCGGTCCACGGGCGAAAAAGCCGTTCGTGGCGCTCAACTGCGCGGCGATCCCCGAGCAGCTGTTTGAGGCCGAACTGTTCGGTCACGAAAGCGGCGCCTTTACCGGGGCCCAGGGCAAACGCATCGGCAAACTGGAATACGCCCATGGCGGTACGCTGTTTCTCGACGAAATCGAAAGCATGCCCTTGGCCCAACAAGTCAAACTGCTGCGGGTACTGCAAGAGCAGAAGCTGGAGCGCCTGGGTTCCAACCAGAGCATCCCTGTGGACCTGCGCATCATCGCCGCGACCAAACCCGATTTGCTGGAAGAGGCCCGCGCCGGACGTTTTCGCGAAGACCTGGCGTATCGCCTGAACGTCGCACAGTTGCGCCTGCCGCCGTTGCGCGAGCGGCGCGAAGACATTCCCCTGCTCTACGAGCACTTCGCCCAGAGCGCCGCCGAGCGCCTTGGGCGCCGTGTCGAGCCCTTGAGCGGCGCGCAGTTGGGGCGCCTGCTCAGCCATGACTGGCCGGGTAATGTGCGGGAGTTGGCCAACGTTGCCGAGCGCCAGGTGCTGGGCCTGGGCGAGCCGGAAACGGACACTGTCGAAACCGGGCAATCCCTGGCGGCGCAGCAGGAAGCCTTTGAAGCGCAGTGCCTGAAAGCCGCGTTGAGCCGACATAAGGGCGATATCAAAGCGGTGCTCGCGGAACTGCAACTGCCGCGGCGCACCTTCAATGAAAAAATGCAGCGCCACGGCCTGACCCGAGAAATGTTTCTGCCGGACGAATGAGCGGATTTCCGCTCATCACCACCAAAATCATCAGCGACTTTTCGCTCAAAAATTTCCTCAAACCCTTCTAAACCGGGCCTTCATCCCCTTGGCACAGCTCCTGCTATAGCCCCAGCCAGGCAACGCTCGCGCTGCTCCATAAAAACAACTAGATGAAGGATCCTTCGATGGATAACTCCAACACCCTGTCTGCGGGGTCGGTGGCCGCGCCGGCCAAAGAACGCACCACCACCAGCCGGATCAAATCGATCTTCAGCGGCTCGGTGGGCAACATGGTCGAGTGGTATGACTGGTACGTCTATGCCGCCTTCTCGCTGTACTTCGCCAAAGCCTTCTTCCCCAAAGGCGACACCACCGCCCAATTGCTCAACACCGCCGCGATCTTCGCCGTGGGCTTCCTGATGCGCCCGATCGGCGGTTGGCTGATGGGCTTGTATGCGGACTACAAAGGGCGCAAGGCCGCGCTGATGGCCTCGGTGCTGCTGATGTGCTTCGGCTCGCTGATCATCGCCCTCAGCCCCGGCTATGAAACCATCGGTGTCGGCGCGCCGATCCTGCTGGTGTTTGCCCGGCTGCTGCAAGGCTTGTCGGTGGGTGGTGAATACGGCACCTCGGCCACCTACCTCAGCGAGATGGCAACCAAGGAACGCCGTGGTTTCTTCTCCAGCTTCCAATACGTAACCCTGATCTCCGGCCAGCTCATCGCACTGGCGGTGTTGATCGTGCTGCAACAAGTGCTGACCACCGAACAACTCTACGCCTGGGGCTGGCGTATTCCGTTCGCCATTGGCGCCCTGTGTGCCGTGGTCGCGTTATACCTGCGTCGTGGCATGGAAGAAACCGAGTCGTTTACCAAGAAGGAAAAAGCCAAGGAAAGCGCCATGCGCACCTTGCTGCGTCACCCCAAGGAATTGATGACCGTGGTCGGCCTGACCATGGGCGGCACCCTGGCCTTCTACACCTACACCACTTACATGCAGAAGTACCTGGTGAACACCGTCGGCATGAGCATTTCCGACTCCACCACCATTTCGGCGGCGACGCTGTTTCTGTTCATGTGCCTGCAACCCATCATCGGCGGGCTGTCGGACAAGATCGGTCGCCGCCCCATTCTGATTGCCTTCGGCATCCTCGGTACGCTGTTCACCGTGCCGATCCTCACCACCTTGCACACCATCCAGACCTGGTGGGGAGCGTTCTTCCTGATCATGGCGGCGCTGATCATCGTCAGCGGCTACACCTCGATCAACGCGGTTGTCAAAGCCGAACTGTTCCCCACCGAAATCCGCGCCCTGGGCGTGGGCCTGCCGTATGCACTGACCGTATCGATCTTCGGCGGGACCGCTGAATACATCGCGCTGTGGTTCAAGAGCATCGGCATGGAAACCGGTTACTACTGGTACGTGACCGCCTGCATCGCGGTGTCGCTGATGGTCTACGTGACCATGAAAGACACTCGCAAACATTCGCGGATTACTACGAACTAACGGTTGCGTGCAGTAACAAATGTGGGAGCGGGCTTGTCCCCTCCCACATCTAGGGTTCCCACCTTTTCTGCAAGGTGGCCATCTCATTATTTTGAATCAGGACACCTCTGCTATTGGGCTCCGGCCATACCGCCGCTGTGCATACGACGCCCCAGCAATCATCACCACCAGCACCGCCGCCAATACCGCCGAGGACCCAATGGTGCCGAAATCCAAGCCGCCTTTTTCATAGGGCTTGGTCAAGAAGTCGCCCAAGGTCGCACCAAACGGCCGGGTCAACACAAATGCCACCCAGAACAACAGCACCGACGAGATTTGGGTGAAGTACTTGAGCGCTACCACCGCTGCGATGGTCGAGCCAATCAGCAATGCTCCGCCAGCGAAGCCCAACCCCGAATCATCCGCCAGGAAGTCGCCCAGGGCCGTGCCCAGGGTGTTGGAAAACAGGATGGCCATCCAATAGAACAACTCGCCTCGGAACGTCTGCACCTTGTTCACGTTCAGTGAGTCGCCACTGAGGTGCCACAGGGCGAAGATGATCATCAGTATCACGATCAGAATCATCGAACCGGTGGCGTAACCCAGGCCCAGGGTGCGATCCATGAAGTCGGACATAGTAGTGCCTGCAGTGCTGGTGGATAAAATCACGATCCAATACAGCACCGGGTTGTAGGTTTTCGACCAAAGTTGTGTCACCAGAGTGACCAGGAACACGCTGATCAAAATCATCGAGCTAAGGGCGTAACCGACGTTGAGGGTCATCGATAGCAAGTCACCCGCGGTTTCGCCCAGGGTGGTTGCGCAGATTTTCATGACCCAGAACGCCAGGGTGATCTGAGGAAGTTTATTCATGCGGTAGAAGGCTCCGAGGCTCAGTCTTATAAGAGGTGTCGACCTTGGCGCAGACTGAACGGGCCGCTGTGAAAAAGAGGTGGACGCTGAATGAAAATTCTATGGGCGGATGGAAATTCGTCGCTATGGATTGCACTATGGCTGCCTTCCAGAACCCCGCAGCAGGAACCCGGCCATGCCTGACGATATCCACTTCTACGAACCCGCCAACGGCCACGGCCTGCCTCATGATCCGTTCAATGCCATCGTCGGTCCCCGGCCGATTGGCTGGATTTCGTCCCACGACCAAGCAGGCCGCCTGAACCTGGCGCCCTACAGTTTCTTCAATGCGTTCAATTACGTTCCGCCGATCATTGGGTTCTCCAGCGTTGGGCGCAAAGACAGCCTGAACAATATCGAACAGACCGGCGAGTTCGTCTGGAACCTGGCGACTCGCCCACTGGCCGAGCAGATGAATCAGAGCTGCGCGGCGGTGGCGCCCGAGGTGGATGAATTTGCGTTATCCGGCCTGACACCGGTGGCGTCGAAGATCGTCAGCGTGCCACGGGTGGGTGAAAGCCCGGTGTCGTTCGAATGCAAAGTCACCCAGATCATCCAGCTGCAACGCGCCGATCAAACCCTGGTACCGAGCTGGTTGGTGCTGGGCGAAGTGGTTGCGGTGCACATCGCCAAATGGCTGCTCAAGGACGGCATCTACGACACGGCCGCGGCCGAGCCGATTCTGCGCGGCGGTGGCCCGGCGGACTACTTCCAGTTGGGCCCGGAGGCGCTGTTCAAGATGTACCGCCCAGGCGCCAGCAAACCCTGACTGAAATAACCGAAGGCCCCTGCCGCAGTTTTAGCTGGCGCCATTCGCCCAGGTCAGTTGACCCTCTTCATCGACATCGACCAACTGCTCAAGCTGCACGACGGCCGCATCATCGGCATCCGAAGCGGTCTTGAACGTCTGCCCGTCGAGGATCTTGTGAAACCGTGGGGCGCCCATGCCGTCCAGCGCCTTCACGGCGACGGCGGCGCTGTAGCCCCCTTCCCCCGGTACAACAGCGGAAACGGCTTCGTGATGGGCAAATTGTTTACGTGCCATATTGCAGGTCCTGGCCAATGAAAAGTCGGCCATTCTAAACCGCTTCAACCGGCGAGTTGCAGGTACTCGCCATAGGCGTGGGCGGCGGACGCATCGGTGAAGGTCTGGAAGTCCATGCTGCGCACGACCATGTCGTTCAACAGCTCGGTAAAGATCATCAGGGCCGGCGAGTTGAAGTAAGCGCTCATCGCCTGCTCACTGCTCCAAAAACCTGAGACCAACCACACATCGGGGTCGACCTGGGAATGCTGCAACGAGAATTGCAGACAACCCTGCGCCTGACGGCCCGGTTCGATCAAACTGCTCAAGCGTGCACCCAATTCGGTGCTGCACCCGCTGCGGGCGCGGATAAAGGCCATATGGCTTGCGGGAATGGGGGTGGACATATTCGACTCTCCCGTTGAGAAGTGATGCTCGGCAAGCACTGTGAGGGGCGTGTTGCCACAGGATCAACAATAGCGGCGCGGGCGCGTAGTCGGTTAGTCGATTCCTGCCAGCTTATTGCACAATCCTGCGAGAAGCCTGAAACCGCTGTGCAGACCCGCGGTTTCAGGCAAAGCAAGAACGCCATATTACAGGCCCGTGACCGGTAACGGGCTTGCCTGATTCACGACAGGCCGCAGGATCAGGCAAGGATTGTGCAGAATCGACCTAACACTTTTTCAATAGCCGCCACTAAGCTGAGCTCCATCCAAGCACCGCCCAGAGGACCTCCCATGCCGTCGCTCGACCACCTCTCCCCGCCCCTCGATGCCGAGATGGAAAAACAGCGTGCCGAACTCGCCAGCATCGTGCATCGGCATACCTGGGAAGACGGCTCTTACGGCACGGCAATTACTTCGCTGTTCATGAACCGCCACAACACGCCGCGGGATTTCGCGCCGGTGCTGGTGGAGCCCGCGCTGTGCATCCTCGCCAGTGGCAGCAAGGAAGTGCGCCTGGCCGACGAGGTCTTCGCCTACGACCCCCTCAATTACCTGGTGTTCTCGGTGGCGATGCCGGTGGCCGGGCGGATCATCGACGCCACACCCGAGGACCCGAACCTGTCGGTGCGTATCAATATCGACCCGGCCCAGTTGACCGCCCTGATCGCCGAAGCCGGCCCCATGGGCGTGCCCACGCGCCCGACCTCCCGCGGGATGTACGTGGACCGCATCGACACCCAGCTGCTCGACGCCGTGCTGCGCCTGGCGCGTTTATTGGACACGCCCAAAGATATCGCCATGCTCGCGCCGTTGATCAACCGGGAGATCCTCTACCGCTTGCTGCGTGGGCCGCAGGGCTATCGGCTGTATGAAATTGCCGTGGCCAACAGCCAGAGCCATCGAGTCAGCCAGGCGATCAAATGGCTCAACGGCAACTATGAGCAACCCCTGCGCATCGATGACCTTGCCAAGGAAGTGAACCTGAGCGTGTCGACCTTGCACCATCGCTTCAAGGCGATCACGGCAATGAGCCCGCTGCAGTACCAGAAGCAGCTGCGTTTACAGGAAGCGCGACGCCTGATGATCGCCGAAGGGTTGGAAGCGTCGGCGGCAGGCTATCGGGTGGGGTATGAAAGCCCATCGCAGTTCAGCCGCGAGTACAGCCGCTTGTTCGGCGCACCACCGCTACGGGATCTGGCGCGGCTGCGCCAAAGCATCTGACACACGAGAGAAAACCATTGCGGCCGAGGGCGTGCTCGATAGCAGTGCGTCGGCGGCAAATGGGCTGACTGAGCCACTGCTATCGGGGGCAAGTCGAATCGTCGCACCGCCCCTCCCATATTTGTCCGGTAGTCTTATCAGTCCAGGGTTCGGGGCAGTTGCAGGGTGACGCGCAAGCCGCCCTCGCGCAGGTTCTGCAAACTCACTTCGCCGCCATGGCTGTGGGCGATGTTGCGTGCGATACCCAACCCCAGGCCGTAGCCTTGTTGCTGGCCGGCGAGGCGAAAGTGCGGTTCGAAGACTTGCTCCAGACGCTGCTCCGGCACACCGGGGCCTTCATCGTCCACATGCAGGATGAACTGCACGCCATCGTCCTCGATATGCAGATGAGCGTTTTGCCCGTACTTCAACGCGTTGTCGATCAGGTTGCCGATGCAGCGCTTGAGCGCCAACGGTTTGCCCGGGTAAGTCGTCAGCGCCATGCCGTCCAGGGTTACGCGACCGTTGCCGCTGGGCGCCACGTAGGGCTCCACCAGGCATTCGAGCACATGGTTGAGGTCCACTGGCTGGATGTTCTCGTGGATATCGGTGTCCTTCACGCATTGCAGCGCGCCCTTGACCAACAGTTCCAGCTCATCCAGGTCGCGACCGAACTTGGCTTGCAGGTTCTCATCTTCAAGCAGCTCCACGCGCAGGCGCAGACGTGTGATCGGCGTGCGCAGGTCGTGGGAAATTGCACTGAACAACTGGCTGCGCTCGGTCAGGTAGCGGCTGATGCGTTCGCGCATGGCGTTGAATGCACGCCCCACTTCGACCACCTCGCTGCCGCCGCCTTCGGCTACCGGTTCGACGTCGGCGCCCAGGGACATATCCCGTGCCGCCCGCGCCAGGCGCTTGAGGGGCCGGCTCTGCCAGTGCACCAACAAACCGATAAACAGCAATAGAAGGCCGCTGGTCAACACGATGAACCACACCTGCTGAGACGGCAGGCCCTGTTCTTCGAGGCTGGTGTAGGGTTCGGGCAGCAGCGAAGCGATATACAGCCATTCGCCGGGCGCCAGTTGGATCTGGGTCACCAGCACTGGCGGGTTCACCGGCTCCAGGGTCAGCGCGTAATGGGCCCAGGACCGTGGCAATTCATCGAGCTTGAGGCCCGCGTTGAAAATCCGCAGGTCTTCGGCGCTGACGAATTCCACCGAGATATGCACATCGGCGCCCAGGGTCTGGCGCAACACTTCATCCACCGCTACCAGCACCGCTTGTTTGCGCGGAGTTTCAGGCAGTACTTGCATGTCGAGGGGGCGATCGTTGAGGGTCACCACAAAGCGAGTGCCGCCCATGCTGCGCAGTTGGTCGAGCACCAATGGGCGATAGGCCACCGGCAGGGAACGGAAGTAACTCACGCTGGCGGTCATCGAATGCGCCAGGCTGCGCGCGCTGGTGACCAGGCCTTCGAGCTGGGTAGCGCGCAATTGCGAGACCCAGATCACGCTGGACAGCGCCTGGGCGAACAGCACCACCAGCAACGTGAGCAACAACATGCGCCCCAATAGCGAGCGTGGCACCGGAAAGCGGCGGCGACGTTCGGCTACTGGTTCAGTGGGCATTGCCGGCAACCACGTTGGCTGCCAGTTGATAGCCGCTGCCGCGCACGGTGCGGATCAGCCGTGGAGGCTTTTCGGTATCGCGCAGGCGTTGGCGCAGACGGCTGACCGCCATGTCGACGATACGGTCCAGCGGCATCAGGTCGCGGCCACGGGTGGCGTTGCCGATGGTGTCGCGGTCGAGAATTTCCTGGGGATGATCGAGAAACAATTTGAGCAGGGCAAAGTCGGCGCCGGACAGAATCACTTCTTCGCCATCGACGTGAAACAGGCGGTGGCTGATCATGTCCAGTCGCCACTCGTCGAACACCACCACGTCGCCGCCGGTATTGCGCTCCTGGCCGAACTGACAACGGCGCAACAGCGCTTTGATCCGCGCTTGCAGCTCACGTGGGCTGAACGGCTTACCGATGTAGTCATCGGCGCCCAGCTCCAGGCCGATCACGCGGTCGGCTTCGTCGGAGCTGGCGGTGAGCATGATGATCGGCACCTGCGCCTGGCGCGGGTGCTGGCGAACCCAGCGACACAGGCTGAAACCGTCTTCGTCCGGCAACATCACATCAAGGATCACCAGATCGCACGGCGCGTCGTTCATCGCCTGACGAAACCCCGCGCCATCGGCCACGCCCCGCACCTGGAAGCCGGCGCGACTGAGGTAGGTTTGCAGCAATTCGCGGATTTCCTGGTCGTCGTCGACCAGGAGAATGGATTTACTGATAACGCTCACGAGGGGCCTCCTTGTTGTTATGGGGTGTTGTTGCTGGCCTCATCGGGGGCAAGCTCCCTCCCACACGGCTGTGGGTGGCTATCACTGCCTAAGCAAATGCCTGTTCTAACGCCACACCCGCCCCGGTCAAGCCAGAATACGGCGCCGTCACCAGCCACACCGGAATACCGTTGAAGTACTCGCTCATGCAGCCTTTGTCACGAAAGCTCTTGGCAAAGCCGCTGTGGATAAAGAAGTCGGCAAATCTCGGAATCACCCCGCCCACGATATACACGCCGCCGCGCGCGCCGGTGGTGAGCACGTTGTTACCGGCCACACGACCCAGCCAGATGCTGAACTGATCCAATACTTCCATGGCGATCGGATCGCCGGCCAGGCCTGCCGCCGTGATGGCTTCGGGCGTGTCCAGCACCGGCACATGACCGTCCACCGCACAAATCGCCCGATACAGACGCGGCAAGCCGCCGCCGCTCAAGGCAGTTTCGGCGCTGACGTGGCCGATCTCGTTGTAAATGTGCTGCCACAGCTGGGTTTCCCGTGGGCTGCTCAGGGGCAGGTCGACATGGCCGCCCTCCCCCGGCAACGCCGCGAACCGGCCGGCGCCAAGGTCCAGCAAGGTGCCGACCCCCAGCCCGGTGCCTGGGCCGATCACCACCGCTGGGCGCAACGGCTCGGGCGTGCCTTCGCAAACCACGCGGAATTCGTCGGGTTGCAGGCGCGTCATGCCCAGGGCCATGGCCGAGAAATCGTTGACCAGCAGCAGTTCATCCACCTGCAACGTTTTGCAGAATGCGGTCTTGCTCAAGCGCCAGTGATTGTTGGTGAACTTGAACTCATCGCCACTCACCGGCCCCGCCACTGACAGGCACACCGCGCCGATGTCGCCGACGCTCAGGCCCTCTTCCTTGAGGTAGACCTGGATGGCCGCCTCAGGGCTGTCGTGATCCGCCGTGGCGTGCACGCGGATCGAATGCAGGGCTTGATCCCGCCACAACGCGAAACGGGCGTTGGTACCACCGATGTCACCGACCAGCGCTAACTTCACTTAAGCGTCTCCAGGGCAGAGGTAAAGGCGCTGGCGCCCTGCTCTGCGGAGCTTGCGGCCAAGCGCATAAATGCAAACAGCTCGCGACCGGCCCCCACGTTATTGCCCAACAGGCCCGTGGCAGGCGCTCGCGCTGCAAATTCTTCGGCGTCCACCTTAAGCTCCAGGGTGCCTTTGACGCCATCCACGCGAATGATATCGCCATCGCGCACGCGCGCCAGCGGCCCGCCGCTTTGGGCTTCGGGGTTTACATGGATCGCGGCGGGAATCTTACCCGACGCGCCGGACATGCGCCCGTCTGTTACCAACGCCACTTTGAAACCACGGTCCTGCAACACACCAAGGAACGGCGTCATTTTGTGCAGTTCCGGCATGCCATTGGAGCGCGGGCCCTGGAAGCGCATCACCGCCACGAAATCTTTTTCCAACTCGCCGGCCTTGAACGCGTCGGCCAGGTCCTGCTGGTCCTGGAACACCACCGCCGGCGCTTCGACGATCTGGTGCTCAAGGGCCACGGCGGAGACTTTCATTACGCCACGACCGAGGTTGCCCTCCATCACCCGCAGCCCGCCTTCGGGCGAGAACGCACGGGCCACCGGGCGCAGGATGGCTTCGTCGAGGCTTTCGATGGGGCCGTCGCGCCAGATCAGCTCGCCGTCGACCAGGAACGGTTCCTGGGTGTAGCGGCTCAGGCCTTTGCCGGCCACGGTGTTGACGTCTTCATGCAACAGGCCGGCTTCCAGCAGCTCACGGATCAGGAACGACATACCGCCCGCTGCCTGGAAGTGGTTGATATCGGCTTTGCCGTTTGGATAAACGTGGGACAGAGTCGGCACCACCTCGGAGAGGTCGGCCATGTCCTGCCAGGTCAGGATGATGCCCGCCGACATGGCGATGGCCGGCATGTGCAGGGTGTGGTTGGTGGAGCCGCCGGTGGCATTCAGGGCCACGATGGAGTTGACGATGGATTTTTCGTCGACTATCTCGCCGATCGGCGTGAAGTTGCCGTTGGCCTTGGTCAGACGCGTGACCTGGTGCGCGGCTTCGCGGGTCAACGCATCGCGCAGCGGTGTATACGGGTTGACGAATGACGCGCCCGGCAGGTGCAGGCCCATCACTTCCATCAGCAGTTGGTTGGTGTTGGCGGTGCCGTAGAAGGTGCAGGTGCCGGGGCTGTGGTAGGACTGCATCTCCGATTCCAGCAGCTCCTCGCGGCTGGCCTTGCCTTCGGCGTAGCGCTGGCGCACATCGGCTTTCTGTTTGTTGGAGATGCCCGACGGCATCGGCCCGCCGGGCACGAAGATCATCGGCAAATGCCCGTAGCGCAGCGCGCCCATCATCAGGCCCGGCACGATCTTGTCGCAGATGCCCAGCATCAGCGCCGCATCGAACATGTTGTGGGACAGCGCCACCGCCGTGGACATGGCGATGACTTCACGACTGAGCAGGCTCAGCTCCATGCCCGGTTCGCCCTGAGTCACGCCGTCGCACATCGCCGGAGTGCCGCCGGCGAATTGGCCGACCGAGCCCACTTCGCGTAGGGCTTTCTTTATTTGTTCAGGGAAATGTTCGTAGGGCTGATGCGCTGAGAGCATGTCGTTATATGAAGAAACAATTGCCACGTTGGCGGCATTCATCATGCGCAGGCTCTGTTTGTCTTCGGTGCCGCAACCAGCCACGCCATGGGCAAAGTTGGCGCATTGCAGCTTACCGCGCATCGGACCGTCGCTGGCTGCGCCGCGGATGAGCGCAAGGTAAGCCTCGCGGGTGGCGCGGCTGCGGGCGATAAGCCGTTCGGTGACCTCAAGGACGCGGGGATGCATGTGTAGAACTCCAGGCTAACGGATGTGGCGACCTGAGTGTCTATGCTGATCAAACGCCCACAGCGCATGGGATGGCAGGGTGTCGTTTGGATCATCGGACCAGTTGATTCAGGTCACTCGTTGTAGATTGAACAAAATATTGCCACTAAAAAGGCTTGTTTTCTATTTTTATGCGAATAATCTTGTAATTCTTACAACAAATCGACGACAGGCACTTTCCAATGACTCTTCGTATCGCAATCAATGGTTTTGGCCGTATCGGCCGCAATGTCCTGCGCGCACTGTATACCCAAGGCTACCGCCAGGATTTGCAGATCGTCGCCATCAATGATCTGGGCGACAGTTCGATCAATGCCCACTTGCTCAAATTCGATACCGTACACGGTACTTTCGATGCAGAGGTCGCCCACGATCAGGAAAGCCTGACCGTCAACGGTGACCGGATCGCCGTCAGTGCTATTCGCAACCCGGCCGAGCTGCCGTGGGCCGCGCTGAATATCGACGTGGTGTTCGAATGCACCGGTCTGTTCACCGACCGCGCCAAAGCCGCCGCCCATATCAGCGCCGGCGCGCGCAAGGTGATCATCTCCGCCCCGGCCAAGGGCGCGGACGCCACCGTGGTCTACGGCGTGAACCATGACATTCTGCGCCAATCCCACCAGATCATCTCCAACGCTTCGTGCACCACCAACTGCCTGGCGCCGGTGGCCCAGGTGCTGCACCGTGAGCTGGGCATCGAAAGCGGCCTGATGACCACGATCCACGCCTACACCAACGACCAGAACCTGACCGACGTTTACCACACCGACCCATACCGCGCGCGTTCGGCCACCCAGAACATGATCCCAAGCAAGACCGGCGCTGCCGAAGCGGTCGGCCTGGTGCTGCCGGAACTGGCGGGCAAACTGACCGGCATGGCCGTGCGCGTGCCGGTAATCAACGTGTCCCTGGTGGACCTCACCGTGCAACTGAAGCAAGAAGCCACCGCCGAGCAAGTCAACGCGCTGCTCAAGGACGCCAGCCAGCACTCCAAGATCCTCGGCTACAACACCCTGCCGCTGGTTTCCAGTGACTTCAACCACAACCCGCTGTCGTCGATCTTCGATGCCAATCACACCAAGGTCAGCGGTAAATTGCTGAAAGTGCTCGCCTGGTATGACAACGAGTGGGGCTTCTCCAACCGTATGCTGGATAACTGCCTGGCACTCTGCAACGCCGAGTAATGGTGGTTGTGCGGGAGGGGGGGCAAGCTCCCTCCCGCATTGGCTTTGCATTGAGCAACAGAGGAATAGCCACTTGCCATTTGCGTTGATGATAAGCATTATCATTAACTGCCTATCGGTCTGGTGTCACTGTGAGCCAATCTCGCTTCAACCATGTCTTCCTCACTCAACGGGCGATTCTGCTGCGCACCCTGCAACGCATGGTGCATAACCACAGCACCGCCGAAGACTTGCTGCAGGAAACCTACCTGCGCGTGACCCGGGCCCTGAACGAGCGGCCGATCGATCACCTGGAACCTTTCGTCTATCAAACAGCGCGCAATCTGGCGTTGGATCATCTACGCGCGCGCAAAATCCAGGCCCGCACCCTGCAAGAAGACGTACCGCTGCAGATTCTGCAAAGCGTCGTCGCCCCCACCACCACCCCCGAGGATGCGACCCAGGCCGAGCAACTGCTGGAGCACCTGAGCGTCAGCCTGGGCCAATTGAGCGCGCGTCAGCAGCAGATTTTCATCCTCAGTCGCCTGCACGGTTGCAGCTATCAGGAGATTGCCGACCAGTTGGGTGTGTCCTTGAGCACGGTGCAGAAGGAACTGAAATTGATCATGGCCATCTGCGTAGGTGTGGCCGAACGGCTGGATCAGTCTTAAGCTTCATCCCACAGAAGTGTCGACGCAGGCCGTAGGAAAATTGAATAAAAACGTGGCGAAGACCCGAGGAACCCCGTGACCGACCCCAATAACCCGCGCCCCGAAGCGCTGGCGCATGAGGTGCTGCAAGACCCGGCGATGGACCAGGCCCTCGATTGGCTGATCGCCCTGCAGTGCCCGCAGCCCGGCCAGCAGGCTGAGTTCCAAGCCTGGCTGGCCCGCGATCCGGCCCATGCTCACGCCTTCGATAAAGCCCAAGCCGCCTGGGGCGGCGCGCCGGTACACAGCGCCGCCGTGGCCCTGGCCGCGCCGCGCAAACCCAGCGCCTGGCGCCGTATCCAACCGCACTGGAAACCCCTGGCTACCGCCGCCGTGCTGGTGATCGGGCTGTTCAGCTTCAGCAGTCTGCCGATGCGCCTGCAAGCCGACCACCTCACCGTGGTCGGTGAACGTCAGCGCCTGCAACTGGACGAAGGCGCCAACGTGTTGCTCAACACCAACTCGGCGTTTTCCAGCCGCGTTCAGAACCACCAGCGCATCGCCCGCCTCTATCAGGGCGAAGCGTTTTTCGACGTGGCGGCCACCCATGGCCTGCCCCTGGAAATCGATGCCGGCCCGGTGCGCGCCAGCGTAAGTGACACCGCGTTCGCCGTGCGCTACCTCGATGGCGAGGCACAAGTGCAGGTGCAACGCGGCGATGTGGACCTGAGCAACACCTTCGACGACGCCCGGGTGCGCCTGAGCGCAGGGGAAAGTATCCGCATCGGCCCCAAGGGCTTCGGCCAGCCGGCCAAGCTGGATGCCAACAAAGACCTGGCCTGGGTGCGGGGCCGGCTGATTTTCGAAAACTGCCCTTTGAGCGAGGTGCTTGCCGAACTACGTCGCTACTACCCCGGCTGGATCGTCAACACCAACGAGCAACTCGCCAGTGTCGCCGTCACCGGTAATTACCGCCTCGACCAACCTCTGGATGTTGTGCGCTCACTGGCCCACATCACTTCGGCCACGCTCTCGGAATACCCCGCGCTGGTGATCTTGAACTAAATGAGAATTATTTTTACTCGATAGCCAGCGGTGGTACGTCTCGTCTTAGCCAATGCAACTAATTCCTATTTGGAAAGGTTCGCAACTATAAGATTCGTACCCCGGAGCGCTCTCGATGTCCTCTCGTTTCAACCGCCGGTCTTCTTCGCCCGTTCTGTCCTTGCTCACCGCCGCCATCCTGTTGGCCGGCATACCCGCCGTCAGCGCCACGGCCGCCGAACCGGCGCCGCGCAGCCACGGCAATTATCAATTCAGCATCGAACAACAGCCGCTGGTCTCGGCCCTCAATGCCTTTACCGCGGTGACTGGCTGGCAAGTGGGCCTGCCGGCGGAACTCGGCCAGGGCGTGTCCTCTCCGGGCGTGCGCGGCCCATTGCCGCCGGAAAAAGCCCTGGATCGGCTGTTGGTGGGGACCAACCTGAGCTATCGCAAACTGGGCAATAACAACATTGTTCTAGAGAGACGCGCCGCCGGCAGCACCCTCAACCTGCAACAGGTGACCATCAGCGCCACCCGCAACGCCCAGGACGTCGACAGCGTACCGAGCACCGTCAGCGTGCACGAGCGCGAGGAACTCGACCGCCAGAACGTCAACACCATTCGCGACCTGGCCCGCTATGAACCTGGGGTTTCGGTGGGCGGCGCCGGCACCCGTTCGGGCAATGCCGGTTTCAACATCCGCGGCATCGACGGCGACCGCATTCTCACCCAGGTGGACGGCGTGGAAGTGCCGGACAACTTCTTCAACGGCCCCTACGCCAAGACGCGCCGCAACTACGTCGATCCGGAAATCGTCAAGCGCGTGGAGATTCTGCGCGGCCCGGCCTCGGCCCTGTACGGCAGCAGCGCCATCGGCGGTGCCGTGAGTTACTTCACCCTCGACCCGGACGACATCATCAAGCCCGGCCAGGATGTCGGTGCGCGCCTGAAGACCGGCTACAGCTCCGCCGACGAGAGCTGGCTAACCTCCGGCACCTTCGCCGGCCGCGTGGGCGACGTCGACGGTTTGCTGCACCTGAGCCAGCGCAACGGCCATGAAACCGAATCCTACAACGGCAACAACGCCACCGGCCTGGCCCGCACCGGCGCCAACCCGGAAGACGCACGCACCACCAACGTACTGGCCAAGCTCGGGTGGAACTACGGCGAGGATAACCGCCTGGGCCTGACCTACGAAAAGTACAAGGATGACCGCGACGTCAACTTGAAGAACGCCGTGGGTGGTCCGTTCATCGGTGGCCGAGGGTTCAACCTGTACCGTGATCGTCGAGGCAACGACACCATCACCCGCGAGCGTTTCGGCCTGGAAAACAGCTTCGCGCTTGAGTCGCCGATTGCCGATCGCATCAAGACCAGCCTCAATTACCAGATCGCCAAGACCGACCAGACCACTGCCGAGATCTATCAGTCAGGCCGTCGCGTCCTGCGCACGCGCGACACGCTCTACCAGGAAAAACAGTGGGTTTTCGATGCGCAGTTAGACAAAGCATTCAGCCTGGGTGCCACCGATCACCAAGTGACCTACGGCACCACCCTCAAGCAGCAGAAGGTCACCGGCTCGCGGGAGGGCAGCGCGACGTGCCTGGCCGTTGGCAGCGGTTGCACCGCCATCGGCGCGCCCAGCCCAATGGCCAGTGACAGCGTGAAGAAGTCCAGCGACTTTCCCGACCCGACCATCAACACCTACTCGCTGTTCGCCCAGGATCAGATCGCCTGGGACAAATGGACCTTCCTGCCGGCCGTGCGCTACGACTACACCCGGCTCAAGCCCAAGCTGACCCAGGAGTTCCTCAACACCGTCAACCCGACCGGCGCGGACCCGGTGAGTGACAAGGAAAAAACCTGGCACCGTATAACGCCCAAGTTTGGCCTGACGTACGCCCTGACCGATCAATACACCTGGTTCGGCCAATACGCCGAAGGTTTCCGTACACCGTCCGCCAAGGCCCTGTACGGGCGCTTTGAAAACCTCAATCTGGGCTACACGGTCGAACCGAACCCCGACCTCAAGCCAGAAACCAGCAAAGGCGTCGAAACCGGGATTCGCGGCAAGTTCGACGAGGGCTCTTTTGAAATCGCGTTGTTTTATAACAAGTACCGCAACTTTATCGACGAAGACAATGCGGTCGTCGGGGGCACGGTTGAACAGTTCCAGGCGGTCAATATCAAGCGCGCCACCATCAAGGGCGCGGAAGCCAAAGGCCGCCTGAACCTGGATGCTTTCGGCGCCCCGCAAGGCCTCTATACCCAGGGTGCGGTTTCCTATGCCTACGGCCGCAACGACGATAACGGCGAGCCGCTGAACAGCGTCAACCCGCTTAAGGGCGTATTGGGCCTGGGCTATGACCAGGACAACTACGGTGGCCTGTTGAGCTGGACCCTGGTGAAAAAACAGAACCGCGTTGACAGCAGTACCTTCCACGCGCCGGACGGCGATACCAGCGGCCCGTTCAAAACCCCAGGATTCGGCGTGGTCGACCTGACGGCCTTCTACAAAGTGACTGACGACGTGACCATCAACGGCGGCGTCTACAACCTCACCGACAAGAAATACTGGAACTGGGATGACGTGCGCAGCTACGACAGCGTCGGCGAAGCGGCTGTGACCGGTCCGGCCAACCTCGACCGCCTGACCCAGCCCGGGCGCAACTTTGCCGTCAATGTGATCTGGGATATCTGACCGCATCGACCTCACTTCGCCGAAATGTCAGCGGCGAGGTGAGGATTTTTTACTGTGCTGCGTCTTCTTGTTCGTCTAGTTGATAACCACTCTCTTTAAGAACAACCCGGCGCCCCCCTATCAAGGACTTTTTCATGACCGCTTCCCCTACCGCAGAACGCCCAAGCCTGCGCTCCCAGCGCCTGAACCAGATCACCCACGCCCCGCACGCCAAGCTCGACGCGCTAGTCAAGGCCCACGCCCCATTCGAGACCCAGGCCAACTTCGCGCGGTTCGTGGTGGCGCAATACCTGTTCCAATCGGAACTGGTGGCGCTGTACACCGATCCCGAGCTGATCAAGCTGGTACCGGACCTGGCCGAACGCTGCCGCGCCGAAGCCGCCAGGCTGGACCTGGCCGACCTGGAGACCGACGTGCCAGCCCCAGTCCCGGGCGCACTGAAAAACCCAAGCAAGGCCGAAGCCCTGGGCTGGTTGTTTGTGTCCGAAGGTTCCAAGCTGGGCGCTGCGTTCCTGATCAAGCGCGCCGTGGGCCTGGGCCTGAGCGACACCTTTGGTGCACGTCATTTGGGTGAGCCGGCCGGCGGACGCGCCGAAGGCTGGAAAAGCTTCACCCGCACCCTGGATGCACTGCAATTGAGCGCCGAAGAAGAAGCGGCAGCGGAAAAAGGCGCGATTGACGCGTTTGTACGCTTCACCGTTTTGCTGGAACAGGCGTACGCTAGCGCCCCAGAACTGGCCTGATCTCGCTTTTGAAATGCAATCGACTGTGGGAGGGGGCTTGCCCCCGATGACGGCGGGTCAGTTTCCTATTTGTTGGCTGATGCACGGCAATCGAGGCCAAGCCCCCTCCCACCTTTGTCTTTGTTTTTTCCCGAATCTGCATATCCCATGACCCGCCAGACCCAATCCACTTCGAAAATCGCCCAGCTCCTCTTCGGCCTGCTGGCTTATGTGAGCCTGGGCATCGGCTTGATTGCGATTGTGGTGCCGGGGTTGCCCACCACCGAATTCATCCTGCTGGCCGCCTGGGCCGCGACCAAAAGCTCGCCGCGCCTGAGCGCGTGGCTGGAGAACCACCGCCTGTTCGGACCCATCCTGTTCAACTGGCGCAACGGCAAGATCATCGCCCGGCGCGCCAAAATCAGCGCCACCGTGAGCATGTTGCTGTGCGCGATCCTGATGCTGGTGATGCTCGACCATGGCTGGCCGGTGTACCTGGCAATCGTCGGCATGAGCCTGGGCAACCTATGGATCTGGTCGCGCCCCGAGAGGCTGCCAGCCCCCGCGTAACAAAGGCTGTAGTTGTTTTCCTACCGCTTATCGCCTTCTGCTCATGAATCGATCCGTTGCGCCGATGTTGCAGACATAGCGCTGAATGGACTTGGCCGTGCCTTGCCCACCACTACGTCCATTCGTGAGTGAACCTATGTTCGACACCCTCTCTATCCGCTTGAAAATCGTGCTGCTGTCCGGGCTTTGCCTGTTAGGGGTGATTGCGCTGGTGGTCAGCATCAACATTTACAACACCAACCAGAATGATCAACTGGTCAGTGACTCAAGTTCACGCATGCTCACTGACGGCGTGGAACAGTTGCTGCAGGCCAAGGCGGCCGAACAGGCGGTGCAGTTGCAGGAAACATTCGGCGACAGCCTGCTGGCACTGACCGCACTGGCCGACCAGATCAAGGACCTGCGCATCATGGCCAACAAACGTGGCCTGGAAGCCGGTGCGCTGCGCGAAGACCTCAATCAGAGCATGAAAACCACGTTCGATCGCAACAGCAAAGTATTGGGTTTCTGGCTGTCGTTCGAACCCAACGCTCTGGACGGCAAGGACAGCGAATTCCTTGATGACAAGGCCCGCGCTTCCAATGAGAAAGGGCGCTTCTCCAGTTATTGGAGCCGTGCCGGCGGCGAAAGCTTGAACACCGTCATGGTTGAAGAGGACCTGAACAAGACCACTCTGACCCTCAACGGTACGCCCTACAACATCTGGTACACGTGCCCACGCGACACCCGCAATACCTGCCTGCTGGAACCCTATGAAGATACGGTAGGTGGCAAAAAGGTACTGATGACCACCATCGCATCGCCGTTGATTGTAGAGGGCAAGCTTATCGGCGTCGTCGGCGTGGACATTGCGCTGACCGCCTTGCAGGAAACCACCGACGTCGCACAAAAAGACCTGTTCAACGGGGCTGCGCACCTGGAGATTCTCTCCAGCAGCGGTCTGATTGCGGCCTACAGCGGCGAACCGGCCAGGGTCGGCAAGAATTTGATCGACACCCTGGGTGAAGAAGGCAAGGAGATCGTGCAGTTGCTGGCAAGTGACAGCCGCATGATCCGCGAACAGGGCGACACCATCCGCGCGGTGTACCCGGTCAAACCACTCGCCGATGCCAAGCCTTGGGGCGTGGTGATCAAACTGCCCAAAAGCGTGATGCTGGCCGATAACGTCAAGCTCCAAGCGGTACTCGACGAAGCCCAGGCCAGCGGCACAATCAAGGCGCTGCTGGTAGGGGCTGCTGCCGGCCTGCTGGGCCTGCTGCTGATCTGGCTCACCGCCACCGGCGTGACCCGTCCGATCAACAGCGTGGCGGCCATGCTCAAGAACATCGCCAGCGGTGAAGGCGACCTTACGCAGCGTCTGGCCTACGCCAAAAAGGACGAACTAGGCGAGTTGGTGAACTGGTTCAACCGCTTCCTCGACAAGCTGCAGCCCACCATTGCACAGATCAAGCAAAGCATCACCGAAGCCCGGGGCACGGCGGATCAATCGTCGGCCATTGCTCGCCAGACCAGTGAAGGCATGCAAGTGCAGTTCCGCGAAATCGACCAGGTGGCCACCGCCTCCAACGAGATGAGTGCCACGGCCCATGACGTCGCCAACAGCGCCTCCAACGCCGCCAATGCGGCGCGCGGCGCCGACCAGTCGGCCCGTGAAGGCATGCAGATTATCGAGAAGAGCACCCGCGACATCACCACCTTGGCCGACGAAGTCAGCAAAGCGGTGGGTGAAGTCGAAGCGCTGGCGGTCAACAGCGAGCAGATCGGCTCAGTGCTGGAGGTGATCCGCAGCATCGCCGAGCAGACCAACCTGCTGGCGCTCAACGCGGCGATCGAAGCAGCGCGCGCCGGGGAAAGCGGACGCGGATTCGCGGTGGTGGCCGACGAAGTGCGCAACCTGGCCAAGCGCACCCAGGATTCGGTGGAGGAAATCCGCCAGGTAATCGAACGCATCCAGAGCGGCACCCGTGGCGTGGTGGCGACCATGCATTCCAGCCAAAGCCAGGCCCAGAGCAATGCCGGACAGATTCATCAGGCCGTGCAGGCCCTGGGCAAGATCAGCGACGCAGTTACGGTGATCAGCGATATGAACCTGCAAATCGCCAGCGCCGCCGAGCAGCAGAGCGCGGTTGCCGAAGAGGTCAACCGCAATGTCTCGGCAATCCGCACCGTGACCGAAACCCTTACCGGCCAGGCCACCGAATCGGCGGCCATCAGCAGCCAGCTCAATGCGTTGGCCAGCCAGCAGATGAAGCTCATGGATCAGTTCAAGGTTTAACAAACACCACGGGACCAATGTGGAAGGGGGCAAGCCCCCGATTGCAGTGTGTCAGTCAACTCATCTGTAGCTGACACATCGCTGTCGGGGGCAAGCCCCCTCCCACCTTGTCAAAGACCGGGCCAAGCCTGCACAAACGCCGCCACATCTTCCTTCGGCGCCGTACGCGGCGGGTTCTGCGGTGTGCCCAAATAGAGGAAGCCAATCACTTCCTCATTCGCCGCCAGCCCCAAGCCCTTGGCGACGTGGGCCGAGTAGGACAATTCGCCAGTGCGCCACACCGCGCCTATTCCTTGGGCGTAAGCCGCCAGCAGAATGCCGTGGGCGGCGCAGGCGGCTGCCAGCAGTTGTTCGGATTTTGGCACCTTGAAATGCTCCTGCAGACGCGCGATCACCACCACCACCAGCGGCGCCCGCAACGGACCATTCTGGGCCTTGTCGATGGCGGCCTGCGGGGCTTGGGGGTCTTGCAGGCGCGCGGCTTCGGCCAGCAGCGTGCCCATTTGCTCACGCGCCGCGCCTTCAACGGTGAGGAAACGCCACGGACGCAGTTGACCGTGGTCCGGCGCGCGCATGGCGGCGGCGAAGAGCACCTCGCGCTGCGCCGGGGTCGGTGCCGGCTCCAGCAAACGCGGCACGGAAACACGGTTGAGCAAAGCGTCGAGAGCCTGCATTGGCCACCTCCAGAAAAAAATGTGCGGTCATTCTAGCGGGAATGAACCGTGAGTCCATCAAACGATAATTGCTCTTATTCAATCCGCCCCGCCCTGTTAGACTTTGCGCCCACCTTTTTCGCATTCGTTCAGGAAACTCGATGTTCCGTTCGCTTTTTCGTCTGTCTGTCGCATGTATGGCCCTGGGCCTGACTGCGTGCGACAACGCCCCGCGCTTTACCCAGGCCGAGCCCGGTGAAGCGCGCGCCGGCGGTGCGACGACGGTAAACAAAGGCGACCAGAACGCGTTTTCCCTGCCCTCGGCCAACCTGTCACCCACGCGCCGCCTGGACTTCAGCGTCGGCAACAGTTTTTTCCGCAGCCCCTGGGTGATTGCACCGTCCACCACCACCGCCCGTGATGGCCTGGGCCCGCTGTTCAACACCAATGCCTGCCAGAACTGCCATATCAAGGACGGTCGCGGGCACCCGCCGCTGGCCGATGCGCCCAACGCAGTGTCCATGCTGGTGCGCCTGTCGATACCGGATGCACCGCCCTACGCCAAGCTGATCGAACAACTCGGCGTGGTGCCGGAGCCGGTGTACGGCGGGCAATTGCAGGACATGGCCGTACCGGGCGTGGCGCCGGAAGGCAAGGTGCGGGTCGACTACACCCCGGTCAACGTGACATTCAAAGACGGCACCGTGGTCGAGCTGCGCAAGCCGAACCTGCAAATCACCCAACTGGGCTACGGCCCGATGCACCCCGACACGCGTTTCTCCGCCCGCATTGCGCCACCGATGATTGGCCTGGGCCTGCTCGAAGCCATCAGCGACGCGGATATCCTGCGCAACACCGATCCAAAAACCGCCGACAAAGACGCCATTGTCGGTCGGCCGAATTGGGTCTGGGACGACGCCCAGCAGAAAACCGTGCTGGGCCGGTTTGGCTGGAAAGCCGGGCAACCCACGCTCAATCAACAAAATGTTCACGCGTTCTCTGGTGATATGGGCCTCACCACCACCCTGAGACCCTTCGATGACTGCACCGACGCCCAAGTCGCCTGCAAACAGGCGCCCAACGGGAATGGCCCCGACGGCGAGCCGGAAGTCAGCGATAACATTCTGCGCCTGGTGCTGTTCTACACTCGCAACCTGGCCGTGCCGGTGCGCCGCAATGTCGACTCACCACAGGTGCTGGCCGGGAAAAACCTGTTCTATCAGGCCGGTTGCCAGGGTTGTCACAAGCCGACGTTCACCACCGCCGCCGACGCCGCCGAGCCTGAATTGGCCAATCAAGCCATCCGTCCATACAGCGATTTGTTGTTGCACGACATGGGCGAAGGCCTTGCCGACAACCGCAGCGAATTCAAGGCCGGTGGCCGTGACTGGCGCACGCCGCCGTTGTGGGGCATCGGTTTGACACAAACCGTGAGTGGTCATACCCAGTTTCTGCATGACGGCCGCGCCCGCAACCTGCTCGAAGCCGTGCTCTGGCATGGCGGCGAGGCCCAGGCGGCGCAGCAGCATGTGCTGTCTTTCAATGCCGAGCAGCGCGCTGCGTTGCTGGCGTTTCTGAACTCTTTATAAGCTTCGCCCCAATTACAGAAGGGAGCTCGACATGTTCCGTCCCAAGTTGTTGTTCACCAGCCTGGCCGCCCTCGCCCTTGGCGCCTGTTCGCCCCAGGACCCGCAAGCCGTGACCTCGGCGGCCATCGCCAAGCAAGTGATCCTGCCTACCTACAGCCGCTGGGTCGACGCCGACCGCCAATTGGCGGTCAGCGCGCTGGCCTACTGCCAAGGCAAGGAAAGCCTGGACACCGCCCGCGCCGATTTCCTGCACGCACAAAAGGCCTGGGCCGAGCTGCAACCGCTGCTGATCGGCCCGTTGGCCGAAGGCAACCGCGCGTGGCAAGTGCAGTTCTGGCCGGACAAAAAGAACTTGGTGGGTCGCCAGGTCGAGCAACTGGTGGAAGCCCAGCCGCAGATCGACGGCGCCGCCCTGGCCAAGGCCAGCGTGGTTGTGCAAGGCCTGTCGGCCTACGAATACATCCTCTACGACGCCAAGACCGACCTCGCCGACAGCGCCCAGAAAGCCCGCTATTGCCCGCTGCTGGTGGCCATCGGTGAGCGCCAGAAAGCCCTGGCCGAAGAGATCCTGGCCAGTTGGAACAGCACCGACGGCATGCTCGCGCAGATGAGCAAATTTCCGAACCAGCGTTATGCCGATTCCCACGAAGCAATCGCCGATCTGCTGCGTGTGCAAGTGACCGCGCTGGACACCCTGAAGAAAAAACTCGGCACGCCCATGGGTCGCCAGACCAAAGGCATCCCGCAACCGTTCCAGGCCGATGCCTGGCGTAGCCAGTCGTCGCTGCAAAGCCTGGAGGCCAGCCTCGCCGCCGCCCAGACCGTGTGGGTCGGCGTCGACAATAAAGGCTTGCGTGGCTTGCTGCCGTCGGATCAGAAAGCCTTGGCCGACAAGATCGACGCCGCCTATGCCGCGTCCCTGAAACTGTTCGCCAGCAACCAGCGCAGCCTCAACGAACTGTTGAACGACGACGCCGGGCGTCAGCAACTCAACGACCTCTACGACAGCCTCAACGTGGTGCATCGCCTGCATGAAGGTGAGCTGGCCAAGGCGCTGGGGATCCAACTGGGCTTTAACGCCAACGACGGTGACTGATGATGCTCAGGCGACAGGCTTTGGCGATTGGCAGCGTGCTGCTCAGCGCGCTCACTCTGGGCGGCTGGACGCTGTTCAAGCACAAGGACAACGGACCGTTGCTGCTGTCGGCGCGGGATGATGCGCACGGCAAGCACTACGCCGTGGGTTATCGACTGGACGGCACGCGGGTGTTCGCCACCCAGGTCGGCCAGCGCTGCCACGACATCATCAACCACCCGACGCTGCCGATTGCGCTGTTTGTGGCCCGTCGTCCGGGCACCGAGAGCTACCTGATCGACCTGCGCGATGGCGCGCTGCTGCAAACCATCGCCTCAAACGCCAATCGCCACTTCTATGGCCACGCGGTCATCCACAAGAGTGGCGAGTGGCTGTACGCCACCGAAAACGATACCTCCGACCCCGGCCGCGGCCTGCTCGGTGTGTACAAGTTCGAGGGTGAGCGCCTGGTGCATAGCGGCGAGCTGTCCACCCATGGCATCGGCCCGCACCAAGTGTCGTGGATGCCCGACGGCGAAACCCTGGTGGTGGCCAATGGCGGCATCCGCACCGAAGCGGAAAGCCGCGTGGAGATGAACCTCAACGCCATGGAGCCGAGCCTGGTGCTGATGCGTCGCGACGGCACGCTGATCAGTAAGGAAACCCTGAGCCAGCAAATGAACAGCGTACGTCACATGGGTATTGCCAGCGATGGCACGATCCTTACCGGCCAACAGTTTATGGGCCCTTCCCAGGAGCGCTCCGAACTGCTGGCCATCAAGCGTCCCGGCCAACCGTTCGTGGCATTTCCGGTGGCCGATGCGCAGTTGCAAGCCATGGGGCATTACACCGCCAGCGTGGCCGTGCACAGCGAACTGCGCTTGGTCGCCTTGACGGCCCCGCGCGGCAATCGCTTCTTTATCTGGGACATGGACAGCGGTGAGCTGCGCCTGGACGGCCCACTGCCCGACTGCGCGGGCGTGGGAGCGGTGGCGGATGGGTTTGTGGTCACCTCGGGCCAGGGCCGTTGCCGCTTCTACGATTGCCGGCAGAAACAGTTGGTCGCTAAACCGTTGGAATTGCCGGCCGGGCTTTGGGATAACCATCTGCACCTGGTCTGAATATCCCGACAGATTCAAGCGCCCTTTGGAACCGTAACGCGCGAATGGTCACTCAGCAGATTCATATCAGTACGACATCTCGAGGTGACCATGACGATCAGCAGTCCCCTATCCCGCCATTTCTCCCAGGTGCTGACGCCAGCATCGGTTAACCGGACCTATGCAAGATCCACTATTGAGAAACAATCTTCCTGGGGAATGGAAAACCCAGGCACTAGTGCTAGAGCGTTCGCAAGTACATTCACCAGCGCGGTTATCGAAAGCAATCACCGCGCGCTCAGAGACCCGCATTCACCACTGAAAAACCCGGACACGCAGGGGACGATGGCAAATAAGGCCAACACGGCTTCACTCAGTGAGAAAAATACTGACTTTGCCCCCACCGCTGCTACGGGACGGCCGCAAGGCGACCATCGCACGGCAGAACAGATCATCAGCGAAAATCCCATTTTGAATAACCTGCCCTCGTCTGTCTCGAAGGAGGCGATGTTCAAGCATCTGGGTGACTGGACCAGCAGTAATCCGGATCCAGAGAAACGAGCAGATGCAGCCTTCAATGCCGCACGCCTGTTCAATTACATTGATGGGCTCGAAGCGAAGCAATCCGCTCGAGGCGACAGCAAGCAAGGTGACGGCAAGATCAAGGGTGAGTACTGGTCCCCGCTCCCGCCGCCCTTCGATGAGGTCTCGATCGAAGAAAATTCCGAGGCCGCTCTGGTTAAAAAATTCAGCGAAGAGGGTTACGCCCCCTTGGGCAATCAAGGCGCACCGCTTGCCTCAGAGAATGAAAAAGCCGTTGAGACAATCCCGACTTCGGCTTCCGGGCGGCCTGAAGGCGATGGACGCACGGCGGATCAAATTCTCAGCGCGAATCCGATCGTTGCCCGGTTGGAATCATCCTTGGCAAAGCAACCCGGTGGCGCTAAAACGTTGGAGAACCTCAAAGCGCTGACAGGCGATTGGAGCGAGAACAATACGAATGCCGACTCGCGTGCCGACGCCGCGTACAACATCGCGAAAGTAGCCAACTATCTTGACGCAAACCCCACCTACAATCGGCTTGATGAGGCGTTTGATAACATCGGCCCTGGCCACCTGACTGGCTTCACCCGCAACGGCGCGAACCCAGGCACTGAAGCAAGCGCCCTGATCGACTTCAGCAATAGAGGCTACACGGCCTTGGCGGGATGATTAAAATTGCGGCACATTGAAAAAATGCCTCGCAGTGCGAGGCATTTTAGGTGGGTTTGAATCGTTTCAACTTTGCGGCCTCATCCCTTGAGACATTCCGAACATGAACAGCAACAGTTCATGATCGGGCTTGGCCGCGGTGCTCGCCTTGGCGACACGCGGCAACAGGCATTGCGCGCCGCCCTGCGACGCGCTGAGTACCTGGGTGCGAGGCTGCTCCCAGGCGGCCAGCGCCAAGGCTGCTACGCCTAACGCTCCCACCAAAAAAAAACCTCGTGCTATTTCTAGCTTCATCTGGTTAAACCCTTGATAGCGCTGCCAAACGCCGTCTCGTAAAAGTAGCTGAGTTTTTCCCAGTCAGCGCTGCTCCACGACGAATGGCGCCGCAGTTGCAGCATGTCGTGGGAAGCCGCCCGATAAGCGGTAAGGCGCTGGCGACATTTTTCAAAATCCAGCAACGCCACTTCGACGGTGGCCGAGTCACCCTCGCCCGTCACGCGCGCAAAAATATGCTTGATGTACAGACAGCCGTGCTGCCAGCGCCCCTTGTGCATACGTGCCAGGGTGGTCGCCACTTCCTTGAGCAGACGCTCATGCACCTGTTCACCGTACTGCTCACGGCCACCGGCGGCATACCATTTTTCGATCTCGTCGAAACCGTCCAGCGAAGCCGTCACCAACAAGGCTTTCCATTGGTGGTCGGGATCGCGACGTGCCTCGCAAAACACCATTTCCGGGACTCGCACGTCCAACAGACGCAGACCGTTGAGCGCGTCACGTTCGCGCAGCACCGTGGGGCGCCCGAAGGGATGCAACCAACTGCGGTAAATATGCCCGGTCTGCCGCTTGCAGTAGAGCAAACGCCCGCTGGCACTTATAACCCGCTGTACACCGCTTTCACCGCCGCGCCGACGGTTGGGCTCTTCCACCCATTCGCCCTGCTGACGCCAGAAATAGTCAAATCGTTCTTCTGGAGCTACGTGACTGCCTGCTACGCACTCAACTGCCATCCTGTTACCTCTTGCGTAATACATATACTCGCCACATGGCGTAGAGCGGTATGAAGTCCAGAGCGTCCTGAACACGAAAACCCGCCTGCTCGAATTCTGCTTCTACAGTAGCAGCCGGTAACACAAACCTGTTTTGGTAACCGTCCTGCCCACCTTTGCTACGGCGTCGCTCTTCGCTGCGCTTGCGCTTCCACGCTTTGAAATTGCCGTCGACCCATAGCGAAATAATCACACTGTCACGGGTAACTCGCTGAAACTCGCGCAATATCGCCAGACGATGGGCCGGATCACCAATATGGTGCAGCAAGCGCATACAGAAAATGCTGTCGACCGCGTTATCTGGCAAATCAATATCAAAGGCAGAGGTGTGCAAAGGACGTACCCGTTTCACCACCTCTGCCGGCTGCGCCTGGGTGGCCACCTTCAGCATCGACGCGGAATTATCGGCACCGATAATCACGCGGTTGGGCTTTTCCGCCAGCAGCGGCCAGAAACGACCGGCACCACACGGCAGGTCCAACACCAGCCCAGGCTCACCGGCCATGGCCAGCGCGCCACGGGCCAATTGCTCGTCGCGTTTGTGGGACAACCGGCGAGCCAGATTGTCCTGATGCTTGAGCAAATATTTCTCTGCGTGCTGATCGTCGTACTTTTCGGAAAATTCGAGCTTGATCGGGGTAGGCATCAACAGGTCTCCAATGACTGATGCCTACAAACTATTCAGCGCCGCGTGATCAATAGGTCAACTCGTTGTGAAAAACTTGTCCTGTCCAATCTCATACATTTCAAGACTTTACAAAGACAAATAGTATCAACGGGCCATATTCGCCGAATTACGGCGACCATTGGCAGGATAGCGGCAGGGGGTGGAGTCAGGGTTTGACCTGACTCAACTCGACATGAAAGCGGCAACCATTGGGCTCCATGGTGCTGAGGCTGACGCTCCAGCCCTGGTTCTCGCAGATGCGCTGTACCAGCGACAGGCCCAGCCCCAGGCCCTCGCCACGTTTCTCACTACCGCGTACGAACGGCTCGAACATGGCTTCGCGTTTTTCTTCGGGAATGCCGACGCCGCTGTCTTCCACGACAAAACCGGTCGGTTCCAGAGTCAGGCGGATAAAGCCCTGCTCGGTGTAGTGCAACGCATTGCGCAGCAGGTTGCCCATTACCGCGTGCAGGAAGGTGGTGTTATAGCGCGCGTCCAGAGGGTTGCCCGGTTGATAGATCAGTTGCAGGCCCTTCTGCTCGATAGGCTCACGCCAGATTCCCAACAGGTCCTCCGCCACTTGAGTGAGGCTGACCTGAGGCGACATCACCGCATCGTTGTGCTGGGCCCGCGCCAGCATCAGGAAGGTTTGCACCAGCTCGCGCATTTCTTCGCAAGCCCTGGCAATGCGTAGCACCTGGTTACGCCCGCGCTGGTCGATGGCCGGGTTTTCCAGCAGCAGTTCGCAAGAACTGGCCAGCACCATCAACGGCGTGCGCAATTCGTGACTCACATCGCTGGTAAACAATTGCTCGCGGGACAATGCCTGGCGCAGACGGCCCAATGTGGCGTCGAATGCCACCGCCAATTCGCCCACTTCATCGGCCGCGTAGTCCGGCGCCAAAGGCGGCGCCAGGCCCAGCAACTGGTCACGATGGCGCACCTGGCGGGCCAGACGGACCACCGGGGCCATCACTTTGCGCGCCAGCACCCAACCGAGGAACACAGCCAGGGCAAGGCTGAGCACGAAGCCCACCAGCACCACGGCGAACAGCACGCGCTCACGCTCTTCGAAGTCACTCTGATCCTGCAGCAGCACGTAGCGCCGCCCGTCTATGACCTCGACCATGGCGTGGTATGACAGCGACTCACGGAATACCTCGTGAAAGCCAGGCTCGAGGTGACGCAGATCCTTGGGTAATTCGAAATCGCCACGGCCGCCGCTGAAATAGAACAGCTGATCCGGCTCGGGTCGATGGCTCCAGTCTTCGACGCTGTCCATCAGCAGCAAGCGTTGCAAATCGCCACCGAGGCCCGCCGAAATCAGCTTTTCCTCCACCAGGTGCACCGTTGCCACAATGCCCATGGCGAAAGCCCCCGCCACCAGCGCGCTCATCAAGGCAAAGGCAATGATGATCCGCTGGGCAAGGCTCTGCTTAAATTCCATCTCGGCCCTCGGCCAGGCGATACCCCACACCGTGCACCGTGTGCAGCAGCGGTTTGGCAAAAGGTTTGTCGATCACTTGGCGCAACTGGTGGACATGGCTGCGCAGGCTGTCGCTGTCCGGGCAGTCATCGCCCCACAATGCCTCTTCGAGAATTTCCCGCCGCAGCACATGGGGGCTTTTTTGCATCAGCACCGCCAGCAGCTTCAGGCCGACCGGGTTGAGTTTGAGCAGGCGCCCTTCACGGGTCACTTCCAAGGTGTCGAGGTCGTAGCTCAGGTCACCCACTTGCAACTCCCGGCGGCCGCCGCCCTGGGCACGGCGAAGCACCGCTTCGATGCGCGCGGCGAGTTCCGACAGGGCAAAGGGTTTGAGCAGGTAATCATCGGCGCCGGACTTGAAGCCTTGTAGCCGATCGTCCAATTGGTCGCGCGCGGTGAGCATGATCACCGGCGTATCGCGCCGCGCATCTTCGCGCAGGCGCTTGCACAAGGTGTAGCCATCGATGCCAGGCAGCATGATGTCGAGCACGATCAGATCGTAATGTTCGGTGGCGGCCAGATGCAGGCCCGACAGACCGTCTTGCGCACAGTCGACGGTGTAGCCCTTCAGCCCCAGGTAATCGGCCAGGTTGGCCAGAATATCGCGGTTGTCTTCAACCAATAGAATTCGCATGGGCAGTGTCTCCGTACGCGGTAACGGCCGTGTTGGCTCGCGCAGCTTAAGGCCAAGTGGGGCTCAGGGATAGACCTGAAAGGCCCGTGGATCAGGGTTTTCAATCAAATAGCCAGGGCAACGAGTTTTTCACTATAGCTTCACAAACTGACTACAGTGTCAGGACGAATATCGCCCCCCATTTATATAAGGAACATAGACATGGGTTTCGTCAAAACAGCGCCAATGCGCTATCTGCTGTTGATAACCGGTGCTTGGTTATTGATATTCCTGCTGACGCGCGCCGTGCTGCTGCTCACCCACCTGGACGAAGTCGGCGGCAACCTGCTACCGGTGTTTGCGGTGGGCCTGGTTTACGACCTGGGTTTCCTGGCCTACGCAGCGTTACCGCTGGGCCTGTATGTGCTGCTTTGCCCGCCCGGTCTGTGGCGGCGTCGCGGCCATCGCTGGTTTTTGCAGGCGGTACTCACTGTCAGCGTTTTCGCGATGCTGTTTACCTCGGTGGCCGAATGGCTGTTCTGGGACGAGTTCGGTGTGCGCTTCAACTTTATCGCCGTCGACTATCTGGTGTACTCCGATGAAGTGTTGAACAACCTGCTGGAGTCTTACCCGATCGGCAAACTGCTCAGTTTGCTGGCGATGCTGGCCGTTGTGTTGAGCCTGGTGTTGCGCAAACCGTTCAACGCCGCCATGGACGCCCCACTGCCGCCGTTGCGTGGCCGTTTGCTCAATGCACTGGTGCTGGTGCTGGCCGTCGGCCTCAGCCTGCAGTTGATCAGTCAGGACAGCCCCCGCACCCAGGGCGGCAACGCCTACAAAAACGAACTGGCCAGCAACGGCCCTTATCAGTTTTTCGCAGCCTTCCGTAACAACGAGTTGGATTACGCACAATTCTATAAAAGCCTGCCGACCGAAGTTGTCGCCAGGCAACTGCGCGCCGAACTCAGCGAGCCCAACGCGCGCTTCATCGGCCAGGACCCACTGGATATCCGCCGCGCCATCAGCCACCCGGGCCCGCTGCGCACGCCCAATATCGTGCTGGTGACCATCGAAAGCTTCAGCGCCAAATACATGGGCAGCAACGGCGACGGGCGTAACCTCACACCCAATCTGGACGCGCTGCGCCAACAAAGCCTGTACTTCAATAACTTTTACGCCACCGGTACCCGAACCGACCGCGGCCTGGAAGCGATCACCCTGGCGATTCCCCCTACACCCGGGCGCTCAATCGTCAAACGCATCGGTCGTGAAAGCGGTTTTGCCAGCCTCGGGCAACAGCTTTCCGCGGTCGGTTATGACAGCGTGTTCGTGTACGGTGGGCGCGGTTACTTCGATAACATGAACGCGTTTTTCAGCGGCAACGGTTATCGCGTGGTCGATCAGAGCAGCGTGCCCGAGACCGAAATCTCGTTTAAGAACGCCTGGGGCATGGCCGACGAGGATCTGTACAAACAAACTCTGAAACTGGCCGATGCCGATTACGCAAAGCAGCAGCCATTCCTGCTACAACTGATGACCACCTCCAACCATCGCCCTTACACCTACCCGGATGGGCGTATCGATATCAAATCCGGCAATGGCCGCGACGGCGCGGTGAAATACACCGACCATGCCATCGGTGAATTCCTCGATGCGGCACGCCAGAAGCCTTGGTTCGATAACACGATCTTTGTGTTCGTCGCCGACCACACGGCCGGCAGCGCGGGCAAAGAGGACCTGCCCATCACCAACTACCAGATTCCATTGTTCATTTATGCCCCCAAGCTGATCGACCCTCGGGAATCCGCGCAACTGGCGAGTCAGATCGACCTGGCGCCGACCCTGCTGGGCCTGATCAACCTGAGCTACGAGTCGACGTTCTTCGGCCGCGATTTGCTTCAGGACAACCCGCTACCGCCGCGCGTGGTAGTCGGCAACTACCAGCACCTGGGGCTGTTCGACGGCAAGGACTTGGCCATTCTCAGTCCGCGCCTGGGCTTGCGTCGCCACGATCAGGCGTTGGCGGAGAGTCAGGAATCGCGAGTGGGCAGCGATGATCCGTTGATTCAGCGGGCGATCACCTACTACCAGGCCGCCAGCTACGGGTTCAAGCAGCAGTTGCTGAGTTGGAAAGCGCCCAAGGAGGCGAGCCCACGGTTGACCGAGCGCTAGGTACGTTCTTTACCGAACGCGCAATAAAAAGCCCCGCCTGCATCACTGCAGGCGGGGCTTTTCAGTACGGGGGTAAGGCTGGCTTACATCATGCCGCCCATGCCACCCATGCCGCCCATGTCTGGCATACCGCCGCCAGCCGCGCCTTCAGCCTTCGGCTTGTCAGCAATGGCCGCTTCGGTGGTCAGGATCAGACCGCCGATGGAGGATGCTGCTTGCAGAGCGGAACGGGTAACCTTGGTTGGATCCAGGATGCCCATTTCGATCATGTCGCCGTAGACGCCAGTGGCGGCGTTGTAACCGTAGTTACCTTTGCCGCTCTTGACTTCGTTGACCACAACGCTTGGCTCGTCGCCGGAGTTGGCAGCGATCTGGCGCAGTGGTGCTTCTACAGCGCGACGCAGTACAGCAATACCGACGTTCTGGTCGGCGTTGTCGCCAGTCAGGCCAGTCAGGGCTTCCAGAGCACGGATCAGCGCAACGCCACCGCCAGGAACCACGCCTTCCTCAACGGCTGCACGGGTTGCGTGCAGGGCGTCTTCAACGCGGGCTTTCTTCTCTTTCATTTCAACTTCGGAACCGGCGCCAACCTTGATCACTGCAACGCCGCCGGACAGCTTGGCCAGACGCTCTTGCAGTTTTTCACGGTCGTAGTCCGAGGAAGTCTCGGCAACCTGGGCGCGGATCTGAGCGATGCGCGACTCGATGTCACCTTCAACGCCAGCACCGTCAACGATGATGGTGTTTTCCTTGGACAGGGTCACGCGCTTGGCGCTACCCAGGTTTTCCAGAGTGGCGCTTTCCAGGCTCAGACCGATCTCTTCGGAGATAACGGTACCGCCAGTCAGAACGGCGATGTCCTGCAGCATGGCCTTGCGACGGTCACCAAAGCCTGGCGCCTTGACGGCAGCGACTTTGACGATGCCACGCATGTTGTTCACAACCAGAGTCGCCAGGGCTTCGCCTTCGACGTCTTCGGCCACGATCAGCAGTGGGCGACCGGCTTTGGCAACCGCTTCCAGCACCGGCAGCATTTCGCGGATGTTGGAGATTTTCTTGTCGACCAGCAGGATCAGCGGGCTGTCCAGCTCGGCAACCATGGTGTCTGGCTTGTTGACGAAGTACGGGGACAGGTAGCCGCGGTCAAACTGCATGCCTTCAACAACCGACAGTTCGTTTTCCAGGCCCGAGCCTTCTTCAACGGTGATCACGCCTTCTTTACCGACTTTTTCCATGGCTTCGGCAATGATGTCGCCGATGGAGTTGTCGGAGTTGGCCGAAATGGTACCCACCTGAGCGATGGCCTTGGTATCGGCACATGGCTTGGACAGGTTCTTCAGCTCTTTAACGATGGCGATGGTCGCCTTGTCGATACCGCGCTTGAGGTCCATCGGGTTCATGCCGGCAGCGACGGCCTTGAGGCCTTCGTTGACGATCGACTGAGCCAGAACGGTGGCGGTGGTGGTGCCGTCGCCTGCGTCATCGTTGGCACGGGAGGCAACGTCTTTGACCAGCTGCGCGCCCATGTTTTCGAAACGGTCTTCCAGTTCGATTTCTTTGGCTACGGAAACGCCGTCCTTGGTGATGGTCGGAGCGCCGAAGCTCTTCTCGATGATCACGTTACGGCCTTTCGGGCCCAGGGTCGCTTTTACTGCGTCAGCCAGGATGTTGACACCTGTGAGCATTTTCTTACGGGCGGAGTCGCCGAATTTAACTTCTTTAGCAGCCATGATCGATATTC
Source organism: Pseudomonas rhodesiae (assembly GCF_013285305.1). Taxonomy (NCBI): domain Bacteria; kingdom Pseudomonadati; phylum Pseudomonadota; class Gammaproteobacteria; order Pseudomonadales; family Pseudomonadaceae; genus Pseudomonas; species Pseudomonas rhodesiae. The sequence goes on from NZ_CP054205.1 coordinate 4,817,373, forward strand.
CTTAAATACTTTGAAGTAACGGGAAAATGAGCGGGAAATCAGCCTTCCAGTACAGCGAGAATTTCGTTCTCAGCCATTACCAGCAGGTCTTCGCCGTCGACTTTCACAGTGTTGCTACCGGAGTAAGGGCCGAAAACAACCTTGTCACCCACTTTCACGGCCAGCGCGCGTACTTCACCGTTCTCCAGGGTTTTGCCTGGGCCAGCAGCGACGATCACACCGTGGTTGGCTTTTTCAGCAGCCGAACCTGGCAGGACGATGCCGCCGGCGGTTTTCTTTTCTTCTTCGCTGCGACGGATGACGACGCGGTCGTGCAGAGGACGAAGCTTGCTCATTGTCGATCTCTCCTAATTGTGTTTTTCATCGGCCGGTATCAATTCCGGCGGGTTAAATTCCGGCGGTGCCGGTCGCGGTTCGCTGAGCGAAACGCGGAAGTCTGTCTAGTGTCACCACCAGAAACCTTGCGGTGACCGTTACATAAGGGCGCCTGGGCCTATTACAAGGGGCGGCAAATGAAATTTTTTATGTCCGGGAGCGGGTAAATGCAGCACGGCACCCGAAGGTGCCGTGCCAATGAAGCGGTTATTTGCTGTCGCGGTGCTCGAACTCGCCTTCGATCACATCGCCTTCACGTCCCAGGGGCTGGCGCGGAGCCGGGCCGCCACGGGGTTGCAGGTCGTCGGCAAACGCGCGCTGACGAATAGCTGCCTCCTCGGCACGCTGGCGCATCTTGCCGGCTAGTAGCCTGCGGGTAACCGGCAGCAGCATCACCAGGCCCACCACGTCGCTGATGAAACCCGGCAGGATCAACAGGCCACCGGCCAGGGCCATCATCAGACCTTCGAGCATGGTCTGAGCGGGCAATTCGCCGCGATTCAGGCTTTCACGGGCACGCAGCGCCGTGGCCAGGCCGGCGACGCGCAGCACCAGAACGCCGAGCATCGAGCCCAGAATAATCAACAGCAATGCTGGGAAGAACCCGATCGCACCGCTGACTTGAACGAAGACGAACAGCTCCAACACCGGGAACAGCAGAAAGAGCAATAAAAAAGGGCGCATCAAATGTTTCCTCAACGCAAGAATGCCTTGCCAGTCCACCTTAGATGACGTCGCCGTTTCGTGAATTCAAGCGTCAGCCGCCGCTTTTTTCGGCCAGCCTGCGGCGTGAGCCAGTGAAACCAAGGCTTCGCGCACTTGTGTCGGCGTGTTGCAAGGCGCGGCAAATGGCAACCAATGTAGCGATTGGCCAATCCGCAGGTGCATGCCTTCACTGTCGATGCCGGCCAATTGCGCAGGCTCGCTGACGGGCAAACCGGCCAGGTCGACGTAATGGGCGATCGCCTTGGCATGGTCGCTGTTCATGTGTTCGACCATGCTGCGCTCTGCCGCGCCGGCGAAGGGGTTGGCCAGGGTCATTTGATCGAGCCAGTGGATCGCGCCGAATCCGCCTATATAGCGGTGGCGAACCGGCTTGAGCACCCAGAAATCGAAATCGTGGGCCTTGTGGTAATTGGCCGATTCGGGGAAGTAGCGGTAATAGCGCTCGGCTGCGGCCTCGATGGCGGCATCGTCATGCAATTGCTCGGCTTCGGCCAGGTAGGTGAGACGCCCTACCGCCTGCACATCGTCCGCCCCACGCTCACCGACCAGCAGCGAGCATTTGGGCTCTTTTTGCAGGTTATGGGTGTGCTGGGCGATGCGGCTGATCAGGATCAGCGGGCGGCCCTGCTCGTCCAGGCAGTACGGCACCACCGATCCAAATGGAAAGCCAGGCATGGCTTTGGACAATGTGGAGAGAGCCCCACGGTATTCCTTGAGCAACAGCTCTCGGGCGTTCTTGGCAACCTGTGCGCTCAACGTATGACTCCTCGGGTATTCAGCCGCCCATAACGTATGGGAATGGATCTCAACACAAGGTAATCAATATAAGCAGCGGTTGCCAGGGACGCGACTACCAGGCCACCCCGAAACCGGCGGTATAACGGGTCTTGCTCAGACTGCTCTCCGAGTCGCCGCTGATCACGTCACGCTCGGCCTTGAGGTTGAGCGATGCCCACTCGGTGACCTTGTAGCGCAGACCCATTTCCGCATCCAGGGAGTACTCGGCTGGCGCATCGATAGGCTTGCCCAGTTCGCCATTGGTGAAGAACTCAACGGTCTTGCCCACCAGGTAGCGGTTGTAGTTCCACTTCATGGCCAGGGAATAGAAGTTGTCCTTGCCGCCATCGGCATATTCATAGTCGGTGCGGTTGACCAGCGAGCCGAGGGAGAAAGCGCCCAGCTCGTCATCCCAGAACTGGTAGCCAGGGCCAGTACCCACGGTGCGCTGACGCGCCAGGTCTTCGACTTTGTCGCGCTTGTAGGTCAGGCGCCCCTGCCAGAACCAGTGCTCGGTGATAAAGCGGTCCAGGTCGTACTCCAGGGCCCAGTTGTCGGTGGTGGTCACGTCATCCTGGAATTCGCGGTTGTACTCGCCCTGCCCGGTATGGCGCCATTGGCCATGGCGGGCGGTGGTCTTGAAGTCGACGTCGTAGTCGTTGGTGTCTTTTTCGGCGCGCTTGTAGTCCAGCGCCAGATCGACATTGCCCTTCCACACCAGGTCCTCGATCACCGGTTTAGGCTTGATGATCTGTTGGATGCTCGCCAGTTCAACGGTCTTGGGCGCCTCGCCATTGGCCAGCACCACCTTGCCGTCTTCTGCCGCATGGAGGGACTTGGCTTTCTCGCCGCTGTAGGCATCCTGCTTGACCAGCAGCTCCTGGTCGCTTTCCAGGGTTTTGACTTGCTTCCAGTCCACTGGAATCGCACCGGCATACGCGGTCTGGATCAGCAATTTGCCGCCGTCGAAGACCTTGATTTTGCCGGTCAGGCGGTCACCGTTCTTCAACCAGACGGTGTCCGCAAGCAAGGGTGTGGAAGCGCTTAAAACAGCAAGGCACAGCAAGGTTCTGGACAACATAAGCGGATTCGAGGCTCGGGCTTGGCGAAAAAGAGGGCATTATCGTGTTAGATAACGTCTTAGCAAGGACTGACTCAGGGATCGCAGATGAGTTCAATTCTCACCGCCATGTTTACAGCCGTTTCTTGCAAAAATGCCGACATATTCAACGGATAGCCCCACAGTGAAATTGCCTGTCGATACACCACAAACCGCTGCCGATATGCGCCGCACCGCGCTGTACCTGACCTTGGCGCAAGTGCCCGAGGGCTGCGTGGTGAGCTACGGCGAGCTGGCGCACTTGGCCGGTCTCGGGCGGGCGGCGCGCTGGGTGGGGCGGACCTTGAGCCAGCTCCCAAAGGACACGCGGTTGCCCTGGCATCGCGTGCTGGGTGCCGGCGGTCGGATAAGTCTGCCGGCGGGCAGCGCATCGGGTGACGAACAACGTGCGCGTTTGCGCAGCGAAGGTGTCAGTATCCTGAACAATCGCGTTGATATTCAGCGCCATGGCTGGCGCCCGGTAGAGCACAGCGGTTAGAGTGCGCGCTTTGTTTCCGTGAATCTGAGGCAGACTCCAGCCCATGCCCCGTAAAACCTGGCGCGCCGCGCTCGCTGCCTATGCCAGCCCCTCGACGTTAGTGCTGTTGTTGCTCGGCTTCGCCGCCGGCATGCCTTACATGTTGGTGTTCTCGACGCTTTCGGTGTGGTTGCGCGAAGCCGGTGTGGCCCGCGAAACCATCGGCTATGCCAGCCTGATCGGGCTGGCCTACGCCTTCAAGTGGGTCTGGTCGCCGCTGCTCGACCAATGGCGCCTGCCGCTGCTGGGCAGGCTCGGGCGCCGCCGTTCATGGCTGGTGCTCGCGCAGTCGCTGGTCATCCTGGGCCTGATCGGCATGGGGTTCTGCGATCCGCAGAAGCATTTGTCCTGGCTGATCGCCATTGCTGTGATCGTTGCCTTTGCCTCCGCCACCCAGGACATCGCGGTCGACGCCTATCGCCTGGAAATCGCCGACGACAGCCGCCAGGCCGCCTTGGCCGCCAGCTATATGTCCGGCTACCGGATCGCCGCGCTGCTGGCCACCGCAGGCGCGTTGTTCTTTGCCGAAGGTTTCGGCTCCACCGGTTTCAACTATAAGCACTCGGCATGGACCGGCACTTACGTGCTGTTCGGCGTGCTGATGATCCCAGCCCTGCTGACCACGCTGTTCATGCGCGAGCCCAATGTGCCGCTGCGTACCCAATTGCAGGCGGGCCGCTACAGCTTCGTGCATCAACTGGCCTCGGTGTTCGTGCTGATCGTACTGCTGGTGTCGGTGCCGGCGATGTTCACTCAGCTGTACAACACCGATTTCGCCAGCGTGCTCTTCCAGGGCGTCAGCCTGTGGGATTTGCTGATGGAAGACCGCGCCTTCCTGCGCGCAATCCTCTATATCACCCTGACCTGCCTGTGCCTGTCGACCATGGGCCGCCGTGGCCTGGCGCCGGTGCTGACGCCAGTCAACGACTTTATCCTGCGCTACCGTTGGCAGGCCCTGCTGCTGCTCGGGCTGATCGCCACCTATCGCATGTCCGACACGGTGATGGGCGTGATGGCCAACGTGTTCTACATCGACCAGGGTTTTACCAAGGACCAGATTGCCGGCGTCAGCAAGATCTTCGGCCTGATCATGACCCTGCTCGGCGCCGGTATGGGCGGCTTGCTGATCGTGCGCTTCGGTATCCTGCCGATCCTGTTTATCGGCGGCGTCATGTCGGCCGGCACTAACCTGCTGTTCGTGATGCTCGCCGATATGGGCCCGGACCTGCAGATGCTGATTTTCACCATCTCCCTGGATAACTTCAGCTCGGGCATGGCCACGTCGGCCTTCGTGGCCTATCTGTCGAGCCTGACCAACCTCAAGTTCTCCGCCACCCAATATGCGTTGCTCAGCTCGATCATGCTGCTGCTGCCGCGCTTGATTGGCGGCTACTCGGGCGTGATGGTGGAGAAATTCGGTTACCACAACTTCTTCCTGATCACCTGCATGCTGGGTGTGCCGACGCTGCTGCTGATTGCGCTGCACTGGTTCCAGGAAAATCGGCGGATTCGGTTGAGTCCACCCGCTGAAGACTGACAATGTGGGAGGGGCATTGCGACGATTGGACTTGCCCCGGTAGGTCAGTAACACATTAGCGCCTGACACCCTGCTATCGGGGGCAAGCCCCATCCCACATGCCCCTCTGCATTCTGATGCCTGTACTCCTGCAGCCCGCGCCCGTACAATCCCAAGTCATTTCAAGTCCAAGCAACCGACAACGGCCTACCATGCGTACCAGTCAATATTTGCTCGCCACACAGAAAGAAACGCCTTCCGATGCGGTCGTGATCAGCCACCAACTGATGCTGCGCGCCGGCATGATTCGCAAGCTGGCCTCCGGCCTTTACACCTGGCTGCCCATGGGCTTGAAGGTGATGCGCAAGGTCGAAGCCATCGTTCGTGAAGAAATGAACGCCGCCGGCTCCCTGGAAGTGTTGATGCCGAGCACCCAGCCGGCCGAGCTGTGGCAGGAATCCGGGCGCTGGGAAGAGTACGGCCCTGAGTTGCTGCGCTTCAAGGATCGTCATGGCCGCGACTTCTGCGCCGGCCCGACCCATGAAGAAGTCATCACCGACCTGATGCGCAACGAGCTGAGCAGCTATAAACAGTTGCCGCTGAACCTGTATCAGATCCAGACCAAATTCCGTGATGAAATCCGCCCACGTTTCGGCTTGATGCGCGGCCGTGAATTCATCATGAAGGACGCCTATTCGTTCCACGCCGACCAGGCGTCCCTGCAGGTCACCTACGACCGCATGCACCAGGCCTACTGCAATGTGTTCACGCGCCTGGGCCTGAAATTCCGCCCGGTTGAAGCGGATAACGGTTCCATCGGCGGCGCCGGCTCCCACGAATTCCACGTACTGGCCGAGTCCGGCGAAGACGATATCGTGTTCAGCAACGGTTCCGACTACGCGGCGAACATCGAGAAAGCCGAGGCCGTGCCACGGGAAACCTCGCGCCCTGCCCCGACCGAAGAACTGCGTCTGGTAGACACGCCGGACACCAAGACCATCGCGGCCCTGGTGGAGAAATTCAATCTGCCGATTGAAAAGACCATCAAGACCCTGATCGTGCACGCTGAGGAAGCAGGCAAGCTGATCGCCCTGGTTATCCGTGGCGACCACGAACTCAACGAAATCAAGGCCGCCCAGCAGCCAGGCGTGGCCAGCCCACTGGTCATGGCCAGCGATGCCGAACTGCGCGACGCCATTGGCGCCGGCGCCGGTTCCCTGGGCCCGCTGAACCTGCCGCTGCCGATCATCATCGACCGCTCGGTCGAGCTGATGAGCGACTTCGGTATCGGTGCGAACATCGACGACAAGCACTACTTCGGCGTGAACTGGGAACGTGACCTGCCGGTTCCGACCGTGGCCGACCTGCGCAACGTGGTGGCCGGCGACCCTAGCCCGGATGGCAAGGGCACCCTGGAAATCAAGCGCGGCATCGAAGTCGGGCACATCTTCCAGCTGGGCAACAAATACAGCAAGGCGATGAAGTGCGAAGTGCTGGGCGAGAACGGCAAGCCGATCACCCTGGAAATGGGTTGCTACGGTATTGGCGTATCCCGCGTAGTGGCGGCGGCCATCGAGCAGAGCAACGACGAGAAAGGCATCATCTGGAGCGACGCCCTGGCGCCGTTCCAAGTGGCGCTGGTACCGCTGCGCTACGAAACCGAGCAAGTACGCGAAGCCACCGACAAACTGTATGCCGAATTGACGGCCGCCGGTTTTGAAGTGCTGCTCGATGACCGGGACAAGAAAACCAGCCCTGGCATCAAGTTCGCCGACATGGAACTGATTGGCATCCCACACCGGATCGTGGTCAGCGACCGCGGCCTGGCCGATGGCAATCTGGAATACAAGAGCCGGACCGAAGCCGAAGCCCAACCGTTGCCGGTGGCTGACGTGCTGTCTTTCCTTCAGGCGCGTATTCGTCGCTGAAAACCAGATCAAGAGAAGTCATGTTCAAGCGAAACACCAGAGCCCTGGGGGGCGCCGCCTTGTGCGGCGCCCTGCTGGTCAGCGGCTGCGCCAATCATATGTCGCAACGCAGTGAGCACGAGGAGCGGGTCGAGCGCAAATTGCTCGATCACAGCCTGCAGATCGATGTAGGCGAACCCAAAGTGCTGGAACTGCCGCAACGCCGGGTTCGCATTCACGAGCAGAAGACCTTCGAGGTCACCGAGTTCGAAGTCACCCGGCATTACGACCGTTACACCCCCTATCAGCCTTGGCGCAAAGTCTACGAGATGCCCCTGGGCGCGGTGGCCCTGGTGGCGGGCGCGGGCGCCAATGTGGCGAACATCTTCGCCCTCGGCAACCTGCCTTCGAGCATGACCCATGACTGGCTGATCTACGGCATAGACGGGCTCAACCCGTTCATGAACGTGCAATCCCATGGACGCGCGCAACAGAACCTGGCGGGTATCGATGAAGTTCAGCGCGACAAGCGCCTGGATTATTCAAGCCTGCCGTGGAGCGAGCGTCCCGTGCAGGTCACCGCCGGCCAACACACCCACGAGCTGACCACCGACCGTAACGGCGTGCTGCGCCTGAACCTGTTGGACAGCCCGTTCGCCGAGCAGGACCTTAACCATGTCACCACTTTGAAGATCAGCGTGGAGGATGGTCAGGACGACGCGCACTCGGACTCGACCCTGGCTATCAGCAAGACCCTGCGCGGCAAGTTGCTCGAAGCCCACGGCTTGATCTACGACGATCTGGAAGACGACGAAGTCAGCCAGTGGGTACACCGGGTCAAGCGCCTGTCGGAGCTGGGTCTGGAAGAAGAAGCCAGCGAGCTGGAACAAAGCCTGATCGAACTGACCCGCAATGATCCGGAGTTGCAGCAGGAATTCCTGCAAGCGCTGACCAAGGATGCGGGGCGACTCGTGGCAGATCCAGGCGCACGCTGAGAGCTCAAAGGGTTGGAGATGGATGTGGGAGGAGCCCCTTCCACATTTTGATTGGCGGTTTCTACCAGGCGAATTCTAGCTGTTCGTTACCGCCACTGAGGTCCAACAACCGTACCCCGATCCCCAGCAGACGCACCGGCTTGCCGCCGCGATTGAACGCTTGGGTCATCAACTGTTGATAACTCTCCAGATCCCGCCCTGCCCCGGCCTGCTCCAAGGTGGTCTGGGTAAAGTCATGAAACTTCACCTTCACGAACGGCTTGCCCGCGCGATAACTGTTGTCGATGCGCGCCATGCGCCCGGCCAGGGTTTCCATCAGTTCGGGCAATTTAGCCAGGCAGCTTGAGAGATCCGGCAGGTCCACATCGTAGGTATTTTCCACACTGATGGATTGCCGACGGCTGTCGTTCTGTACCAAGCGATCATCGATGCCACGGGCCAGACTCCACAGTCGCTCGCCAAAACTGCCGAATTCCCGCACCAGCGCCAGCTTGTTCCATTCGCGCAGCTGCAGGCAGTCCTCAATGCCCAAGCGCGCCAGTTTGTCAGCGGTAACTTTGCCCACGCCGTGGAGCTTGCTTACGCGCAACTGCGAGACAAACGCTTCGACCTGATCCGGCGTGATCACAAACAGGCCATTGGGCTTCTTCCAATCGCTGGCAATCTTGGCCAGGAACTTGTTCGGTGCCACGCCAGCTGACACCGTGATGTGCAATTGATTGGAGACGCGACGACGGATGTCCTGGGCAATGCGTGTGGCGCTGCCGCCAAAATGCGGGCTGTCGGAAACGTCCAGATAGGCTTCATCCAGCGACAACGGTTCAATCAGGTCGGTGTAGTCGCGAAAGATGGTCTGGATTTCCTTCGACGCCTCTTTATAAGCATCCATGCGCGGCTTGACGATGGTCAGATCCGGGCACAGCTTCAAGGCGTGCCGTGACGACATCGCCGATCGCACCCCGTAGGCCCGCGCTTCATAGTTACAGGTGGCAATCACCCCTCGACGATCGGCTGAACCACCGACCGCCAGAGGCTTCTGCGCCAGACTCGGGTCATCGCGCATCTCGATGGCGGCGTAGAAGCAATCACAGTCAACGTGGATGATTTTGCGCTGCGTCATAAATAGAAGGGGCAATTCAACGGGCGATCAGTATCGCATTCACCCCTGTATATAGCACCAGTAGTTTGAATCTTCCGCCTGAACGGTAGGAATTCTCCTCCATGGATTTATTTTCTCAATCGGATTCACCACCTCGATAGAGCTGAAAGCCTCGGCCTGACTGGGCCCGCGGTGTTTTCGGCGCACCTCGCCGAACGCTAACCGATTGAACCCAAAGCGCTTTTCTTGGATTTACGGGTTGACACACTCGCGTTCCTCTGTAGAATGCCGCCACACAGACGCGGGATGGAGCAGTCTGGTAGCTCGTCGGGCTCATAACCCGAAGGTCGTCGGTTCAAATCCGGCTCCCGCAACCAAACATCAAAAAAGGCTACTCGAAAGAGTGGCCTTTTTTGTGCGCGTCTGTTTTGACATGTATGGAAATTGTAAGACAAAAAAATCTTTGCCCACCGTAGACTTACCGTGCGAAGCGCAGGCAGGGCCATCAATTCACACTTATTTGACCCATTAGGTCATTAACGGTTGACACCTCGCCGTCTGACTGTAGAATGCCGCCCACAGACGCGGGATGGAGCAGTCTGGTAGCTCGTCGGGCTCATAACCCGAAGGTCGTCGGTTCAAATCCGGCTCCCGCAACCAAACATCAAGAAAGGCTACTCGAAAGAGTGGCCTTTTTTGTATCTGGCGGAAAAGTTCTTCTGAAACAATGACATGGCATCTTTCATGAAACCGTACAGGGTTTGTGGAGTCCATCTCAGCACACGCTATGCTTACTCCTCTACGACCGATGGTCGCAGTCGCCGCCCCCGGTGATACGCGTTAATATTTGTAATTATTTTGTCCATAGGGATTGGTAACTTGGCTGGATACCCCCATCCTGTCGCGCACAATCCTAGAGGTGATTGATGCGCGCCAACTCGTCTGAACCACAAGACTCCGTGACTGCAACCCAACCGATCGCCCCTACCCGTTTGCGTTGGCTTGATCTATTGAGCAAATACCGACAGCCGATCGGCCTGGCCGTTACGTTGTTGCTGTTTGCAATCGCCCTGATCGCCTGTCGACACCTGTTGCTGGAGCTGGATCTCTACGCTCTCCACGACTCCATCCTGGAAGTGCCCAAGCCAGCCTTACTGGGAGCCTTCGCCGCGGCCGTCGCCGGCTTTGTGATCCTGCTGGGCTATGAATTTTCCGGCGCCCGCTACGCAGGGGTGAACCTACCCGCCAAGACTCTGGCCCTCGGCGGCTTTACCGCATTTGCCATCGGCAACGCCATTGGCCTGTCGATGCTCTCGGGCGGGTCGGTGCGTTACCGTCTCTATGCCCGCCACGGCATCGGGGCTTCGGAGGTGGCGCGCATGACGGTGTTTGCCAGCCTGGCCCTGGGCACTGCCCTGCCGCCGCTGGCCGCTCTGGCGACCTTGAGCAACCTGCCGGCCGCCGCCACCTACCTGCATCTGCCGCAGATACTGCTCGGCGGCATAGCCGGCGCCGTACTATTGCTGTCGACGGTGCTGTGCATCGGCATTTATCGCCGTCGCCTGCCGGAACAACCGTTTGCTGACAACCTGCTGGTCAAAGTCGGCCGCCGTACGCTGCGCCTGCCCGGGCGTCGCCTGACCTTCCTTCAGTTGATCATCACCGCGCTGGACGTCGCCGCCGCTGCCACCGTCCTTTATATGTTGCTACCGGAGGCGCCGCCCTTCGGGCCGTTCCTGCTGGTGTACCTGTTGGCCCTGGCCGCGGGCGTGCTCAGCCATGTACCAGGCGGTGTGGGGGTGTTCGAGGCGATCCTGCTCGCCGCCTTCGCCGATAAGCTCGGCGCCGCGCCATTGGCGGCCGCGCTGCTGCTGTACCGCATGATCTATGTGGTGCTGCCGCTGTTGATTGCCTGTGTATTCCTGCTGGTCAACGAGGCCCAGCGCCTGTTCCAAACCCAGCAGAGCCTGCGGGTTGCCTCGGGCCTGGCGGCACCGGTGTTGGCCGTACTGGTTTTTTTGTCCGGCGTGGTCCTGCTGTTTTCCGGCGCCACGCCGGAAATCGATTCACGCCTGGAAAACATCGGCTTCCTGATTCCCCACCGCCTGATTGACGCGTCCCACTTCGGCGCCAGCCTGATCGGCGTGCTGTGCCTGCTGCTCGCTCAAGGCTTGCGTCGACGTTTGTCGGCCGCCTGGATGCTGACCATGGTGCTGCTGCTGGTCGGCGCCCTGCTCTCGCTGCTTAAAGGCTTCGACTGGGAAGAAGCCACCCTGATGACCATGACTGCGGTGCTGCTGGCGATCTTTCGACGCTCGTTCTACCGCGCCAGCCGACTGACCGAGCTACCGTTTTCGCCGCTGTACCTGGTGGCCAGCGTCTGCGTGCTGGGGGCTTCAATCTGGCTGCTGCTGTTTGCCTATCAAGATGTCCCCTACAGCCATCAACTGTGGTGGCAGTTCACCCTCGACGCCAACGCGCCGCGTGGCCTGCGCTCGTTGCTGGGCGCAGCGGTGTTGCTGGTGATTGTGTCGCTGACCTGGCTGCTGCGCACCGCGCGCCCGGTGATCCATTTGCCGACGCCGGAAGAACTGGAGCGTGCCACCAAGATTTTAATGGCTTCGTCCCAACCCGACGGCGGCCTGGCATTGACCGGCGACAAAGCCCTGCTGTTTCACCCCAACGATGAGGCGTTCCTGATGTACGCCCGTCGTGGACGCAGCCTGGTGGCCTTGTACGATCCGATCGGCCCGACCCAACAACGGGCCGAGATGATCTGGCAATTCCGCGACCTATGTGACATCCACCACGCGCGCCCAGTGTTCTACCAAGTGCGGGCGGAGAACCTGCCGTACTACATGGATATCGGCCTGACCGCGATCAAGTTGGGCGAAGAAGCCCGAGTCGACCTCAAGCGCTTTGACCTGGAAGCCAAGGGCAAAGAGATGAAGGATCTGCGTTACACCTGGAACCGCGGCACCCGGGACGGTTTGTCCCTGGAAATCTGCGAACCGGGCACGGCGCCGATGGAGGAGCTAAAGGTCATTTCCGATGCCTGGCTGACTGGTAAGAACGTGCGGGAAAAAGGCTTTTCCCTGGGGCGCTTCAGCGACGATTACCTTAAGCACTTTCGCATTGCGATTATTCGCTTCGAAGGGCGCCCGGTTGCCTTCGCCAACCTGCTCGAAACCTACAGCCACGACCTGGCCAGCCTGGACCTGATGCGCGCGCACCCGGATGCACCCAAGTTGACCATGGAATTCATGATGGTCGGCCTGATTCAACACTACAAAACCCACGGCTACGCCCGCTTCAGCCTCGGCATGGTGCCGCTGTCGGGCCTACAACCGCGACGCGGCGCTCCGCTGACCCAGCGCTTGGGCTCGATGGTGTTCCGCCGCGGCGAGCAACTGTATAACTTCCAAGGTTTGCGCCGCTTCAAAGACAAGTTCCAGCCCGACTGGGAACCTCGTTACATGGCCGTGCCCGCCGGACTCGATCCGCTGGTGGCATTGGCCGATACCGCCGCCCTGATCGCGGGCGGCTTGACTGGACTGGTGAAACGCTGATGATTCGACGCTCCTGGCGGTATGTATTGGCCTTTGTAGTGCTGCTCGCCCTGATCCTGGGCGGCGGCTTTTGGTACTGGAACCGCCCTGCCCCGCAGCCCACCCTGGAGCAGTTGCCCCAGGCCGATGGTGTTGCGATGACCCGCGTGACCCCGAACGGCAATGCCAAAGCCCGTGTGATAGTGGCGGTGGTGGCCGACGACGTGTTGGCCGACAGTCAATTGCTTGCCCTGAGCCAGGGCGGTAAAGCGCAGATCGTGCAGGTGGTGCTGCCCAAGGATGACTGCAAGCTACAAGAACAAGCCTTGCAAGGCGCTCTGGCGCAGCTCAAAGGCCCAGCGACCCTGGTCAGCGGCATCGGCCCCGGCGCAGCCCTCGCGTGGCGCTGGCTGGCCACACAGAACGACGATAAGGCCAATGCCATCTCCGTTGGCTTTGCCCTGGTGCAGGAAGGTTGCAAGGATCCGCTGCCGAAGACCGCCGCCCACGGCAACTGGCTGGTGGCCTGGAACGACAACCCTGACGACGAAAGCGCCAGTTTCGTACGCGATACGCCGCGCGCCACTACCAGCATCAGCGACTACGACATTCATTACCCGCAGGTGCTGAACAACGAGCTGCGCAAGCAATTGGTGGGTTCGGACAACGGCGGCCTGGCGATCCCGGTGGTTGAAGTGCCGGCCGGGCAAGCCAAGGACACCGTCACGCTGTTTCTCTCCGGTGACGGCGGCTGGCGCGACCTGGACCGCGATGTGGCCAGCGAGATGGCCAAGATCGGCTACCCCGTGGTCGGTATCGACACCCTGCGCTACTACTGGCAGCACAAGACCCCGGAACAAAGCGCCAAGGACCTCACCGAGCTGATGCAGCACTACCGGCAGAAGTGGGGCACCAAACGTTTCGTATTGACCGGCTACTCATTCGGCGCCGACGTCCTGCCCGCTATCTACAACCGCCTGCCGGAAAACGAGCAACAGCGGGTCGATGCGATCATCCTGCTGGCCTTCGCCCGCACCGGCAGCTTTGAAATCGAAGTGGAAGGCTGGCTGGGTAACGCCGGCAAAGAGGCCGCCACCGGGCCGGAAATGGCCAAGTTGCCAGCGGACAAAGTGGTATGCATCTACGGTGCCGAAGAAGTCGATGAGAGCGGCTGCACCGATAAGACTGCCGTGGGCGAAGCCTTGAAGCTGCCGGGCGGCCATCACTTCGACGAGAACTACCCGGCACTGGCCAAACGCCTGGTAGATATCATCGTCAAGCACCAGGCCAAGTCCGAGTAATTCCGGGCTGTACGCCAAACAAACTGTGGGAGGGGGCTTGCCCCCTCCCACAGTTGTTTTGCGGCCTTAGTAAAATCTAGCGCGGTTCGATGTGGGCAATCATCAGTTGCACGGTTTCATTGCCACGAAACTCGTTCACATCCAGCTTGTAGGCCAATTCCACCCAACGCACCGTCGGGTTCGGCCAGACTTCCCGATCCACCCCGAACGCGATGCCGTCGAGCTTCACCGAACCGCACTCACTCTTGAGCACCACCTTCAGGTGCCGCTCCCCCACCACCCGCTGCTCTACCAACTGGAACACCCCGTGAAACAACGGCTCGGGAAAGTGCTGGCCCCAAGGGCCGGCATGCCGCAGAGCGCGGGCCAGTTCCAGGTGGAATTCCTCCACCGCCAAGGTGCCATCGGACAGCAGGCGCCCGGTGAGGTCTTCTTCACGCAATTGCCGACGCACTTCGGCATCGAAAGCTTCAGCGAACAGCGGGAAATTTTCCTCAGGCAACGTCAGCCCCGCCGCCATGGCGTGTCCGCCGTATTTTGAGATCAGCGTGGGATGCTGGCTAGCGACTACGGCCAGCGCGTCACGGATATGGAAACCCGGCACAGATCGCCCTGAGCCTTTAAGCAGGCCGTCACCGGCGTCGGCAAAGGCGATGGTCGGGCGGAAATAGCGTTCTTTCATGCGCGACGCCAGGATGCCGATCACCCCCTGATGCCACTCCGGATCGAACAGGCACAGGCCATAGGGCATGGAGTCAACCGGCAAGTCCTTGAGCTGGGCCAGGGCCTCGCGCTGCATGCCCTGCTCGATGGATTTACGGTCTTGGTTCATGCCGTCCAGTTGCGCGGCCATCTCACGCGCCGCAGCGAAATCGCGAGTCAGCAGGCATTCGATACCCAGGCTCATATCGTCCAGGCGCCCGGCGGCGTTGAGCCGTGGCCCGAGGATAAAACCCAGATCGGTGGAGGTGATTCGCGCCGCATCGCGCTTGGCCACTTCAAGGATTGCCTTGATCCCTGGTCGCGCGCGCCCGGCGCGAATACGCTCCAGCCCCTGATGGACGAGAATGCGATTGTTGGCGTCCAGGGGCACCACGTCGGCGACGCTGCCCAGGGCTACCAGATCGAGCAGGTCCCCGATATTGGGCTGTGGTGTGTTCGCATACCACCCCAACTCGCGCAGGCGTGCGCGCAGGGCCATCAATACGTAGAAAATCACGCCGACACCGGCCAGGGCTTTGCTGGGGAACGTGCAGCCAGGCTGGTTCGGATTAACGATGGCGTCCGCCGCCGGCAACTCTTCCCCCGGCAAGTGGTGGTCGGTGACCAGCACCTTCAGCCCCGCCGCCTTGGCCGCTGCTACGCCTTCAACGCTGGAAATGCCGTTGTCCACGGTGATCAGCAGTTGCGGCTCGCGCTGCAGCGCCACGGCGACGATTTCCGGCGTGAGGCCATAACCGTATTCGAAGCGGTTGGGCACCAGATAATCGACATGGGCCGCACCCAGCAACCGCAGGCCCAGGGTGCCGACGGCGCTGGCCGTGGCGCCATCGGCATCGAAGTCGCCCACGATCAGGATGCGCTGGCGTTGCTCCAGCGCGGTCACCAGCAAGTCCACCGCGGTATCGATCCCCTTGAGCTGCTGGTAGGGAATCAACCGCGCCAGGCTCTTGTCCAGCTCGGCCTCGGACTGCACCCCGCGCGCGGCGTAAAGGCGGGTCAACAGGGGCGGCAAGTCACCGAGAAACGGCAGGACGGCGGGCAACGGACGAGGATCGATACGCATGGGGTGAAGGAAACTTCTCTTTAATAAGACGGTTAAACGGCAAGGCTGAAATCAACTGACAGGCGACGTGGGAGGGGCAGGCCCCTTCCGACCGTTTCAACCACGCTCGCCGACCAGCCACTGCAGCTGCACTTCATGCTGGCCACGGTCGTCGGTGACGAACATCGTGCCTTCGCTGATCATCACATCCCACTTGATCACCCGGGGCATGTCCTTGGCCAGGGTTTCGAGGACTTCCTGCGGCACAGCCGCGATGTGCACGTTCTTCAGGTTAGCGGCGACCGGCACCACTTTGCCTTCCCAAACGCGCAGGCTGCCGTAGGCCAGCAGGCTGGTGCGCTCGGTGCGGCGCGAGCACCAGGTCAGGCGATCGGCATCGGGTTGGCCGACTTCAATCCAGTGTAAAACCCGGTCATCCAGGCTTTTTTCCCACAGGGCCGGTTCGTCTACATCTGACAAACCACGCCCAAACGACAACTGCTCGTTGTACCAGAGGGCATAGGCCAGCAAACGCACGGTCATGCGCTCTTCGGTCTCCGACGGGTGGCGGGCGATGGTCTGTTTGACGCTCTCGTACACCGAACGGTCGAGGTCGGTGAGGTTGAGTTCGAATTTGTAGGTCGTGGACGGCTGGGCCATGAACGGGCTTCTAGAGACAAGGAAAGGCGGCCAGTCTAACCGATGGCGAGGCCAATCAACGAATCCTGCGCTGCATCACCCTTATCCCTGGGCCCCTCGCCTATGTTAAAAGGCATCACACACCTGTTCTGCGCAGCCAAGGATCCCCATGTCGTTTAATGCCAAGCCGC
This sequence comes from Pseudomonas rhodesiae, assembly GCF_013285305.1. Classification (NCBI taxonomy): domain Bacteria; kingdom Pseudomonadati; phylum Pseudomonadota; class Gammaproteobacteria; order Pseudomonadales; family Pseudomonadaceae; genus Pseudomonas; species Pseudomonas rhodesiae. The sequence continues at coordinate 4,833,849 of NZ_CP054205.1, forward strand.
TTGCCGGCCTGAAAGTCATCGAACTCGGCACCCTGATCGCGGGCCCGTTCGCCTCACGTATCTGCGCAGAATTCGGCGCCGAGGTCATCAAGGTCGAATCCCCGGACGGCGGCGATCCGCTGCGCAAATGGCGCAAGCTGTATGAAGGCACATCGCTGTGGTGGTTCGTGCAGGCGCGCAACAAGAAATCCCTCACGCTGAACCTCAAGCACCCGGATGGCCTGGCCATTCTTAAGCAACTGCTGGCGGACGCCGACATCCTGATCGAAAACTTCCGTCCCGGCGTGTTGGAAAAACTGGGCCTGAGTTGGGAAACCCTGCACGCGCTCAACCCGAAACTGGTCATGGTGCGCCTCTCGGGCTTTGGCCAGACCGGGCCGATGAAGGACCAGCCAGGGTTTGGCGCCGTGGGCGAGTCCATGGGCGGGCTGCGTTACATCACCGGTTTCGAGGACCGCCCGCCGGTGCGTACCGGGATCTCCATCGGAGATTCCATTGCAGCGCTATGGGCGGTGATCGGTGCGCTGATGGCGCTGCGGCATCGTGAGGTTAACGGCGGCCTGGGCCAGGTGGTCGATGTCGCGCTGTATGAAGCGATTTTCGCCATGATGGAAAGCATGATTCCCGAGTTCGACGTGTTCGGGTTTATCCGCGAACGCACCGGCAACATCATGCCCGGTATCACGCCCTCCTCGATCCATACCAGTGCGGACGGCAAGCATGTGCAGATCGGCGCCAATGGCGATGCGATCTTCAAGCGCTTCATGGCCGCCATCGGCCGCGAAGACCTGGCCAACGATCCACAACTGGCCAGCAATGACGGGCGCGACAGCCGCCGTGACGAGCTGTACGGCGTAATCGATCGCTGGGTCAATTCGCTGCCACTGGAGCAGGTGATCGAGCAATTGAATGGTGCCGAGGTGCCCGCCAGCCGCATCTACAGTGCCGAGGATATGCTGGGCGACCCGCAATTTCTGGCCCGCGAGATGTTCCTCAAGGCGCAGCTTCCGGGTGGCAAGGATTTCAAGATGCCCGGCATCGTGCCCAAGCTGTCGGATACCCCCGGCAGTTGCGAGTGGGTGGGCCCGCAACTGGGCGAGCATAACGGCGCTGTACTGGGTGAGCTGGGCTATGACGCCGCAGCGATTGTGCGCTTGCGCGAGGCAGGCGCCATCTGATGCGCCATGGGTGCGTACGCGGGTTTGCGCAGCTCTGTCTGGTGACTGCACTGGCCAGCGTGTGGCCAGCCCCGGCTCACGCGCAAGACACCGTGATCTGGCTGCTGCGAGATTTGCCGCCATTGACGATTTTCGACGGCCCCAGCAAAGGTCAGGGCGCCTTGGATCAGTTGCTGCCGCTGCTGATCGAGCGCCTGCCGGACTATCGCCACGAAGTGCTGCACGTCAATCGCGCACGCGGAACGCAAATGCTGCGCGAGGGGACGCTCATCTGCGATCCCTCGTTGCTTTGGACGGCGAAGCGTGCGGCATACGTTGCGTTTTCCAAACAGGCCTTTGTCGTCGCCAGCAATGGCGCGGCCATCCGCAGCAGCCAGGGTGAGCAGCTGGCGCGATTTATCAGCCACGGTCAGTTGGACCTGCAGGCGTTTCTGGCTGCCCATGAAGCTCGGGTAGGCGCTGTTGCGGAACGAAGCTATGGACCGAATATCGATGAAGCGCTCAAGCAGACCGACACCCAGCACCTGGCCCTGCACTACGGCAACGATGCCATGGGCAGCCTGCTGCAAATGCAACGCCTGGGCAGACTGGAAGCGGTGCTCGGCTATTGGCCCGAGATCCGCTATCACGCCCAGCAACAAGGCATTGCACCTGACGACTTGAGTTTCTACCCGATCAAAGGCTCCCCACCCTATCAGCACACCCATATCGGCTGCTCGAACACGCCCCAGGGGCGCCAGGCCATCACCCGCATCAATCAAGCGGTGCGTGACATCCCGCAGAAGCAGATACAACAAGCCTACGCCGCCTGGCTGGACCCGCTGATGCGCCAGAATTACCTGCGCGACAACCCGGAATTTTTTCAAGACTGGAACGAGCCCTGACAAATCGCAGGCAAAAAGAAACCCCGAAGAGTGGGGAGACACTTCGGGGTTAAACGTGGCCTATCTAAAGACCAGTACAGCAAGCCACAAACACCGGAGCACAATGTTTGCTCTTGCTGTTACAAAATCTGACCGGGCACGCTGTAGGAAGTTTCCATGAGTGAACAATTCTTCATGCGCAGGCAGCGCCACGGGTTTGGGCGGCATTGCGCAGAGCAGCGATCACCGACGGTTCCAAGCGGCCTTCAGCGATTTTCAGGTCGCGCAGCAGGCAATCGACCACATCTACCAGCACCCGCTTATCCATCAACTGGGCGCGGTCGACTTCACGTTCCACCACGATAGCGCCGGCAGGATTCTTCACGGTCACCAGGCATTCGCCTTGCACGCCAACGGTGGTCAGCGTAACCCGGTAAGGGCTCAGTGCTTCTTCGAGCAATAGGCTGATACTTTCCATCTCGATCACCATTCAATAGTTCGGGAACAATCGTTTCAACGAGCGCTGCATCTTTTCTAAATGACCGATTGCCACGTAGGAAAGTTCGCTTTTTCGTCGCTATGGACATTCGGGGTATCCAGCTCAGCTTGCGCTTGGAACATGACAAGCAAAAAACGGCGGCTTATCGCTGATCACGCGATGGCAGGTGTTGGCGGGTTTATCGGAGGCGAACGAAAAAAAAACGCCGCTGCCCCACGAATGGGAAAGCGGCGTCTCTTACGCGGGCAAATCAGCCTTACAGCGGCTTGCCTCGGTTACCGTGTTGGCTGACAAACGCCTGCACGGTCTTCAGGTCATTGGCCAGTACGGTGCAACGTTCTTCACGCTCGAAGAGGTCCGCTAGGTGCGTCGGCAACTCCAGCGCCTTGCCAACGCCCGCCTTTTCCACCGCTTCCGGGAACTTGACCGGGTGGGCCGTGCCCAGGATCACCATCGGGATATCCAGGCTGCGACGGCACTCCCGTGCGGCCTTCACGCCGATGGCAGTGTGCGGGTCGAGCAGCTCGCCGGTCTGGGCATAGACTTCAGCGATGGTTTCGCAGGTCTGTGCATCGTCCACGGCCAGGGAATCGAACAACTTGCGGGTTTCGGTCCAGCGCTCTTCCTCGACGCTAAAACCGCCGCCTTGCTTGAAGTTGTCCATCAAACCGGCAATGGCCGCACCGTTGCGACCGTGCATGTCGAACAGCAGACGCTCGAAGTTCGACGACACCATGATGTCCATGGACGGCGACAAGGTCGCGTGCAGGGTTTCCTTGACGTACTGGTTGCCGCTCATAAAGCGGTGCAGGATGTCGTTGCGGTTGGTGGCGACGATCAATTGGTTGATCGGCAGGCCCATGTTGCGCGCCAGGTAACCGGCGAAGATGTCGCCGAAGTTGCCGGTCGGCACCGAGAACGACACCGAACGCGCTGGGCCGCCCAACTGCAGGGCTGCGTGGAAGTAGTAGACGATCTGAGCCATGATCCGCGCCCAGTTGATCGAGTTCACCGCCACCAGACGCGTGCCCTTGAGGAAGCTTTGGTCGGCGAAGCTGTTCTTGACCATTTCCTGGCAGTCATCGAAGTTACCTTCGATGGCGATGTTGTGGATATTGTCGCCGAAGATAGTCGTCATCTGACGGCGCTGCACTTCCGACACCCGCTTGTGCGGATGCAGGATGAAAATGTCGACGTTTTCGCAGTGCTTGCAGCCTTCAATCGCCGCCGAACCGGTATCACCGGAGGTGGCACCGATGATCACCACGCGCTCGCCACGCTTGGCCAGCACGTAATCCAGCAGGCGACCCAGCAGTTGCAGCGCAAAGTCCTTGAACGCCAGGGTCGGGCCGTGGAACAGCTCCAAGACCCACTCGTTGCCGTTCAACTGACGCAACGGTGCGATGGCGCTGTGGGAAAACACGCCGTAGGTTTCTTCCAGAATCTTTTTGAAGTCCGCATCTGGAATGCTACCGGTGACGAACGGGCGCATCACCCGAAACGCCAGCTCGTGGTACGGCAGGCCAGCCCAGGAGGCAATTTCTTCCTGGGTAAAACGTGGCAGGTTTTCCGGCACGTACAGACCGCCGTCGGTGGCAAGACCTGCCAGCAGGACGTCTTCGAAATTCAGGGCCGGTGCCTGGCCGCGGGTGCTGATGTAGCGCATAAAAGCAAACCTTTGGTTTGAGCTTCAAGCTTCAAGCTACAAGCGGCAGGTTAAAGCTGATCGGCTTTTACTTGCAGCTTGCAGCTAATAGCTTGCAGCTGGATTAATTCAAATGTTCGACGCGAATCCGTACAACCGGCCCAACCACACCCTGGAGCGCTTCCAGTGCCTGGATGGCATCGTTAATGTGCTGTTCGAGCACGCGGTGGGTCAGCAGGATCATTGGCACTTGGCCGTTTTGCTCCTCGACTTCCTTCTGCATGATCGACTCGATGTTGATGCCCCGCTCCGACAGGATGCTGGCCACCTGAGCCAACACGCCCGGGTGATCCTGGGCCTGGATGCGCAGGTAGTAGGCGCTTTCGCACGCCTCGATCGGCAGAATCGGATGGGCCGACAGCGAGTCCGGCTGGAAGGCCAGGTGCGGCACACGGTTTTCCGGGTCGCTGGTCATGGCGCGAACCACGTCCACCAGGTCGGCGATCACCGACGAAGCCGTAGGCTCCATGCCGGCGCCGGCGCCGTAGAACAGGGTCGAACCTGCGGCGTCACCGTTGACCATCACCGCGTTCATCACGCCATTGACGTTGGCGATCAGGCGGTCGGCCGGGATCAGCGTCGGGTGCACACGCAACTCGATACCCGCCGGCGTGCTGCGAGCCACGCCCAGGTGCTTGATGCGGTAGCCCAAGGCTTCGGCGTAGTTGACGTCGGCGGTGGTCAGCTTGGTGATGCCTTCGGTGTAGGCCTTGTCGAATTGCAGCGGGATACCAAAGGCGATGGACGCCAGGATGGTCAGCTTGTGTGCCGCGTCGATGCCTTCCACGTCGAAGGTCGGATCGGCTTCGGCGTAGCCCAGAGCCTGGGCTTCGGCCAGCACGTCTTCGAAGGTGCGGCCCTTCTCGCGCATTTCGGTGAGGATGAAGTTACCGGTGCCGTTGATGATGCCGGCCACCCAGTTGATACGGTTAGCCGACAGGCCTTCACGGATCGCCTTGATCACCGGGATACCGCCGGCCACTGCGGCTTCGAACGCCACGATCACGCCCTTCTCGCGGGCCTTGGCGAAAATTTCGTTGCCATGCACGGCGATCAGCGCCTTGTTGGCGGTGACCACATGCTTGCCGTTCTCGATGGCTTTGAGCACCAGCTCGCGGGCCACGGTGTAGCCCCCGACCAGCTCGATGACGATATCGATTTCAGGGTTGGTGGCCACGGCGAAGACATCGTTGGTAATCGCAATACCGGTCGTTTGGAACTGAGGCTTTGGCGAACGCGTGGCAATTTGCGCCACTTCAATTCCACGCCCTGCACGGCGCGAAATTTCTTCAGCGTTACGCTGAAGGACGTTGAAGGTGCCGCCACCGACGGTCCCTAACCCACAGATGCCTACTTTGACCGGTTTCACTGAAGAACTCCCCATGAAACGGCCGACGCTAGGTCGGCCGTGGAAAACAGCCGCACAACTGCGGCTTTCAATTAATGGTCCGTCGACTCATCGGCGGACCACGATCGTCAAAGATTCGACGATGCTGGTTTATTTGGCACTCAGCGCCAGTTTGGCAACTTGTGGTGCCGGCTGGTAGCCCGGAATCACTTGGCCGTCCGCTAATACGATGGCCGGTGTACCGTTCACGCCAATGGACTGGCCGAGAGCGAACTGCTTGGATACCGGGTTGGCGCATTTGGCGGCCTTGATTTCCTTACCGTCGACCATCTTGTCCATCGCCGCCTTCTTGTCGGCTGAACACCACACGGCCTGCAGTTGTTCATCGCCCGGCGAGCCCAGCCCCTGACGCGGGAACGCGACGTAGCGCACTTCCACACCCAGCTTGTTCAGCTCAGGCACTTCGGCGTGCAATTTGTGGCAGTACGGGCAGGTGGTGTCGGTAAACACGGTGATGTGGGTCTTGGTTTCGCCGATGGCCGGGTAGACCACGGTTTCAGCCACGGGAATGCCATTGATCAGCTTGGACACGCCCAGGCGCTCGGCCTTCTCGGTCAGGTTGACGGGCTTGCCGTCCTTGAGCTGGAACAGGTAGCCCTGGACGATGTACTGACCATCGGCGCTGGCGTACAGCACGCGGCTGCCCTTGAGCTTGACCTCGTACAGACCGGCCATGGGGCTGGCGCTGATGCTTTCGATCGGTGTGTCGAGCTGCAGATTGGCCAGGCTCTTGCGAATGGTCTGCTCGGCAGCATCATCAGCGAAGGCAAACGAGGAAACCAACGCAATCGCTGCGGCGGCAATAATCTGGGTCAAGCGCATGGGAACTCCTGAAGGCAGATGCAGGGACGGGAAGGAACACCGATCTGGAAACACGGGCCGGGACCGTCCCCTTTGCTAACCGGCAAAGCCTACCACAGTTGGGCCGCAGGGCAGCCCGTGGCGGAATAAATTGGCGGTTTTCAGCCGCGCGGATGGTGCTTGGCGTGCATATCCTGCAAGCGCGCACGCGCCACATGGGTGTAGATCTGGGTTGTGGATAAATCGCTGTGGCCGAGCAGCATCTGCACCACGCGCAAATCCGCACCATGATTGAGCAAATGCGTGGCGAAAGCATGGCGCAGCGTGTGGGGCGACAACGCCTTGCCGATCCCGGCGACCTTGGCCTGGTGCTTGATGCGGTGCCAGAACGTCTGACGGGTCATCTGCTCGCCACGCTGACTGGGGAACAGCACATCACTGGGCCGCCCGCCGAGCAGTTCACTGCGCGCGTCACGCATGTAGCGCTCGACCCACACAATCGCCTCCTCTCCCATCGGCACCAACCGCTCCTTGCTGCCCTTGCCCATCACCCGCAACACGCCCTGGCGCAAGTTGACCTGCTCCAAGGTCAGACTGATCAGCTCGGTCACCCGCAGACCGCAGGCGTACAGCACCTCCAGCATCGCGCGGTCGCGCTGACCGATGGCTTCGCTCAGATCAGGAGCATTGAGCAAGGCCTCCACGTCGGCTTCCGACAGGGATTTAGGCAGTGGCCTACCCAACTGCGGCATATCGATTTGCAAGGTCGGGTCGAGAGCGATGAGTTTTTCCCGCAGCAGATAGCGATAGAAACCTCGCACGCCCGAGAGAAATCGCGCCGTGGAACGCGGCTTGTAGTTCTGCTCCAAGCGCCAGGCCAAATGATCAAGGATCAATTCACGCCCGGCGTTGATCAGTTCGAGGTTCTTTTCCTGCAGCCAGCCATTGAACAGAGCCAGGTCGCTGCGGTAAGCCTGACGAGTGTTATCCGACAGGCCTTTTTCCAACCAAAGGGCGTCGAGGAAACGGTCGATCAGAGGGTGGTCAATGGCAGGCATGGGGGCTCGAACAGGAAAATAGATAGAAAAGAGATCCTAGCGCGGACCTTAAATCGCAGGCACAAAAAAGCAGCCCGTAGGCTGCTTTTTTCTGCATCGGAAGCTGGACTTAAGCCAGTTTTTCCTTGATGCGAGCTGCTTTACCGGACAGGTCACGCAGGTAGTACAGCTTGGCTTTACGTACGTCACCGCGACGCTTAACGGCCATGCTGTCGATCTGCGGGCTGTAGGTCTGGAAAGTACGCTCTACGCCAACACCGTTGGAGATTTTACGAACAGTGAAAGCACTGTTCACACCACGGTTACGCTTGGCGATTACCACGCCTTCGAACGCTTGCAGACGCGAACGGTCGCCTTCCTTCACTTTCACCTGAACGACAATGGTGTCGCCCGGGGCAAAGGTAGGGATCTCTTTGGTCATCTGCTCTGCTTCGAGTGCAAGGATGATTTTGTTAGTCATGCTGTGCTCCTAAGGTAAGTCAATGGACCTACCATCGATACGTTGTTAACTATCGTCCCGCGCGAGGATGTATTCCTCGAGCAGCTTCTTCTCTTCTCCAGAAAGCGAGCGGCTTTCCAGAAGATCGGCGCGTCGTTCATAGGTCCGACCAAGGGACTGCTGTAAACGCCAACGCCGGATGTGTGCGTGATTGCCACTTAGCAATACGTCGGGAACACGCTGATCCGCATACACCTCCGGTCGGGTGTAGTGCGGGCAATCCAGCAGACCATCCGTGAAGGAGTCTTCCTCCGCGGAATCCGCATGCCCTAAAGCTCCAGGCAGCAGTCGTGTAACCGCATCTATCAGGACCATCGCTGGCAGCTCGCCGCCAGACAGAACATAGTCCCCAATCGACCACTCTTCATCGACATGAGCTTCAATAAACCGCTCGTCAATGCCTTCATAGCGACCGGCAATCAGGATCAGTGCTTCCTCATTCGCCAGTTCGCGTACCGCCGCCTGTTTCAGCTGACGGCCTTGAGGGGACAGGTAAATTACCTTCGCCTTCTCCCCGGCAGCTGCCTTGGCCTGAACCAACGCGTCTTCCAGGGGCTTGATCTTCATCACCATGCCCGGGCCACCGCCAAATGGGCGATCGTCCACAGTGTGATGTCGATCCGTCGTGTAGTCTCGCGGGTTCCAACAGGTAAGCTGCAACAGCCCCTGTTTCACCGCCCGACTGGTGATGCCGTACTCGCTGATGGCGGAAAACATCTCGGGAAACAAACTGATCACTTCAATGCGCAAATTAGCCACGCTTAGAAGTCCGCGTCCCATTCCACCTTCATCTCGCCCGCTGCCAGGTCGACGGCCAACACGCATTGCTCGGTATAGGGCAATAGGCGTTCGCGATCATCCAGGCTGCCAGCGCAAGGCTTGACCACCATTACATCATTGGCGCCGGTTTCCAGAAGATGATCGATTTTCCCGAGCAATTGCCCCAGTTGATCAATAACCTTCAGACCTTCCAGCTGGTACCAGTAGTACTCGCCTTCGGTCAATTCAGGGAACAGGTTGCGCGGCACGCAGATCTCATAACCGGCCAGAAGACGGGCTTCTTCACGATCATCAAGACCCTTGAGCTTTGCGACCAGGAACTTATCGCTCCCGCGTCCACTGACCAGCTCGACCTGTTTCACACTACCTTCGCGCTTGAGCGTCCAGGTCTTGTACTGCAACAGGTTTTCAGTCGGATCAGTAAAGGAATACACCTTCACTTCGCCGCGAACGCCATGAACAGAATAAATCTTGCCGATAACGATCAAATCATCAGCAACCGCTGGCGTCGCGCTCATATTGCTCAGGCTGCGGCCTTAGCCGAGTCCTTCAACAACTTGGCAACACGCTCAGAAGGCTGTGCACCAACGCTCAGCCAGTAGGCTACGCGCTCTTGGTTCACGGACAGGCGGACTTCTTGACCACGAGCGATCGGGTTGAAGAAGCCAACTTGTTCCTTGTGAGAGCCGTCACGTGGGTTGCGGCTGTCAGTTACGGTCAAGTGGTAAAACGGGCGCTTTTTGGAGCCGCCAAGGGCAAGACGGATTGTTAGCATGTGAACATCGTTCCTGTAGTCGGTGCTGCAAATCTAAATGCACAGCGGGCATAGGTGCCCGAAAGGCCGCATATTCTAAGGAATATCCGGACTTTTGCAAATGTCTTTTTCTGGCGCCTATGGGCGTACCACTCAGATCTGCTGGAGAGCCGTCGGTTAAAACAGCGAGTCAGCACCCGCCAACGGCGGGTTTGCTGGAGATCCCACATCCCTGTGGGGCGGAGCAAGAGCGAGCCCTTGCTCGAATTCTTTACATTTTCGGCATGCCGCCGCCGGGCAACATACCGCCCATGCCGCGCATCATCTTGGCCATGCCGCCTTTGGCGGAGAATTTCTTCATCATCTTCTGCATCTGCTTGTGCTGCTTGATCAAGCGGCCGATGTCCTGCACCTGAGTGCCGGAACCCATGGCGATCCGACGCTTGCGCGAACCGCTGATCAGCTCAGGGTCGCGGCGCTCGGCCGGGGTCATGGAGTTGATGATGGCTTCCATCTGCTTGAACTGCTTCTCTGCCGCGCCCTGGGCGTTGCCCATCTGCGCCAGGTTCACGCCACCGATGTTTGGCAGCTTGTCCATCAGGCCGCCGAGGCCGCCCATGTTCTTCATTTGTTGCAGCTGGTCGCGGAAGTCTTCGAGATCGAAGCCCTTGCCCTTCTTCAGTTTCTTGGCGAGCTTGTCGGCCTTGTCCTTGTCGAGGGTGGCTTCGGCCTGCTCGATCAGGCTGAGCACGTCGCCCATGCCGAGGATGCGCGAGGCGATACGCTCAGGGTGGAACGGTTCGAGCGCTTCGCTCTTCTCGCCCATACCGATGAACTTGATCGGCTTGCCGGTAATCGAGCGCACCGACAAAGCGGCACCGCCACGGGCATCGCCGTCGACCTTGGTGAGGATCACGCCCGTCAGTGGCAGCGCGTCGCCGAAGGCCTTGGCGGTGTTCGCCGCGTCCTGGCCGGTCATGGCGTCAACCACGAACAGCGTTTCGACCGGGTTGATCGCGGCATGCAGCGCCTTGATCTCGCCCATCATCTCTTCGTCGATGTGCAGGCGACCGGCGGTATCGACGATAACCACGTCGATGAACTTCAGCCGGGCTTCTTTAATAGCAGCGTTGGCGATGTCGACCGGCTTCTGGCTCAGGTCGGACGGGAAGAAGGTCACGCCCACTTCGCCGGCAAGCATTTCCAACTGCTTGATGGCCGCCGGACGGTACACGTCGGCCGACACCACCATCACCGATTTTTTCTTGCGCTCTTTAAGGAAGCGCGCCAGCTTGCCGGCGGTGGTGGTCTTACCCGCGCCTTGCAGACCGGCCATCAGCACGACGGCCGGTGGCACGGCGCTGAGGTTGAGGTCTTCGTTGGCAGCGCCCATCAGGCTTTCGAGTTCGGCCTGGACGATTTTCACAAACGCCTGGCCCGGAGTCAGGCTGCGGGACACTTCGGTGCCGACCGCGCGCTCCTTGACCGAGTTGACGAAGTCCTTGACCACAGGCAAGGCGACGTCGGCTTCCAGCAGTGCCATGCGCACTTCGCGCAGGGTGTCTTTAATATTGTCCTCGGTCAGCTTGGCCTTGCCGGTAACGTGGCGCAGCGTCTGCGAGAGACGGTCAGTCAAGTTTTCAAACATGCGCGATCCTTTCAGGCCCTATGGTAGACCGAGGTAATGGCGGCCCAGGCTGTGGTAAATCGCTATTAGAAACAGCGGCCGGCGAGCCTGCGGCGGGGGCAGGTCGCGGATTATAGCGAAGACTGCGCCCATGCACACCCGCTGTCTGGCGCGGGAGTCTTTCGTGGAACGCAGGTGTATGCCAAACTCAGCGCCTTTCGGGCTTGCCTAACAGGATTTATGCTCCCTTTGCCACCCAGTTTGCTACCCAGCCTCGCCGCCGCTCTTTTATATGCCGCTGCGACCCTCTATCAGGGCACCCGCCTGGCCCAATGCGCCAAGGCCGACAAACGCCTGCTGGTCGGCTTGGGCGTCCTCGCCCTGCTGGCACATGCCGCGAGCCTGTTCACCCATTTGATGACGCCGATCGGCCTGGGCCTGGACTTCTTCAGCGCCGCCAGCCTGATCGCCGCCGCGGTGATTGCCCTGACGCTGCTCGCCTGCTCCCGCATTCCCGTAGAAAACCTGCTGGTGCTGCTCTTCCCACTGGGCATGTTGACGGTGCTGCTGGCGCAGTTCGCACCCACCGGTACCGTGCAGGTGATCGACGAAGAACCCGGCATTCTCGCCCACATCCTGCTGTCGATCCTGGCCTACGGCATGTTCACCATTGCCGTGTTCCAGTCCCTGCTCCTGCTGTTGCAGGACCACCAGCTCAAGCACAAACACCCATTGGGCCTGATCAAGAACTTCCCACCGCTGCAAACCATGGAGAGCCTGCTGTTCGGTTTCCTATGGGCCGGTTGGACGTTGCTGTCGCTGTCGCTGATTTCCGGCTGGCTGTTCGTCGAGAACCTGTTCGCCCAGCACCTGGTGCATAAAACCCTGCTGGCCTGCCTGGCGTGGGTGGTGTTCAGCGTGTTGTTGTGGGGCCGTAACCGTCTCGGCTGGCGCGGGCATAAGGCAATCCGCTGGACCCTGGCCGGTTTCTGCCTGCTGATGCTGGCCTATTTCGGCAGCAAGCTGGTTCGCGAATACATCCTGCATATCTGACGGGCAGCGATCATGGACAATTTGCCCCTGGGGCCGATGCTCGCGGTAATCGCCCTGCTGGTGTTATGGGCCGGGCTGTTTACCGCCATAGAAGCCGCCCAGCAACACCTACTTGCCCTGCGCCCCGGCACGCGCCAGGGCGACAAGGCCGCCGCCCGCCTGAATTTCCCGCGTGACAGCCTGATCCTGTGCAATACGCTGTGCCGTGGGGTGGTGGTCATTCTGTGTACGCTGCTGGCGATTTACGCCTGGGCGGAAAACGGTCCGTGGCTGGGCTGGCTGATTTCTTGCGCGGTCCTCCTGGTGCTGGCCGACTACCTGCCCCGGGCCCTGGCTACCCGTCATCCGCAAGCGGTGCTCGGCTTTGGCAATACGTTGCTGGGCGTGCCACTGAAGCTCCTCTATCCCCTGGCCTGGCTGCTCAATGGCATCAGCCTGATGCTATTGCGTCCCTTCGCCCGCAAGACTGGCGCAGTCAAAAAAAGCGACGAGCCGCTGCCCGATCACGATGACGAACCGGAGCAGGCAACCGATAAAAGCCAAGCCCACGGCATGCCCGGCATCCACGCCCTGGACAACATCACGGTCAATGACATCCTGGTGCCGCGCAGTGAAGTCGACGGTATCAACCTGGACGAACCGATCGAAGCGATCATCGAACAACTGCGCACCTCCGAGCGTACGCGCTTGCCGGTGTTCCACAGCGATATCAACCAGGTGCAGGCGGTGTTGAATACGCGGCAGATCCAGCATTTGCTGCCCGACGCCAGCCTGACCAAAGAGGCGTTGCTCGCCGCCTGCCACGACCCCTACTTCGTTCCGGAAAGCACGCCGCTGCAGTTGCAACTGCTGAACTTCCACAAGCAGCAGCGTCGTCTGGGCATGGTGGTGGACGAGTACGGTGAAGTGCTGGGGATTGTCACCCTGGAAGACATCCTCGAAGAAATCGTCGGCGAATTCGAAAGCGAGCAAAACGCGGATAACCCGCACATCCAGGCCCAGCCGGATGGTCGTTACATCATCGACGGCGCCGCTTCGATCCGTGAGCTGAACAAAAGCCTGGGCTGGCACTTACCCAGCGACGGCCCCAAAACCCTCAACGGCCTGGTGACCGAAGCACTGGAGACCATCCCGGATTGCGCGGTGTGCCTGAAGATCGGGCGTTACCGCCTGGAAATCCTCGAGACCGAAGATAACCGCGTGAGCAAGGTGTTGATCTGGCATACCAGCAGAATGCCTGTCGCCGCATAACTTCTGATCAACCAAAACTAAACGTGGGCCCCTTCTCCACAGGTTGATTTGCACCGTGTCAGGCCTTGTTACAATTCCACCCCCCTTCCTATAATCCCTGCGGCTTATCCAAGCTCTGCCAGACCGCGTGCTACCCGCACTCAGCGCGTCCAGGCATCGATTCACCATGTCCGACCGGTGTTCGCTCCCATCCCGAGCCGCCCCGCGTGCAACCCTGATCCATGGGTGTTCGACCAATAATAATCCGCGTCCAAACGCGCAACGACCGTCAGGGATACTGCCATGAGCACCACCTATAACGAGGCCGCGACCGCCGCCCCGAGCAACTCCACCGCACGGGTCGCTACCGCGAGCATCGTCGGCACTGCCATCGAATTCTATGATTTCTATATCTATGCCACCGCTGCGGCACTGGTGATCGGCCCGGTGTTCTTCCCGCAGAGTTCAGGCACCGCGCAGATGCTGGCATCTTTCCTCACTTTCGGTATCGCCTTTATTGCCCGCCCGCTGGGTTCGGCACTGTTCGGCCATTTCGGCGATCGCATCGGCCGCAAGTCCACACTGGTGGCTTCGTTGCTGCTGATGGGCGTGTGTACGACGCTGATCGGCTTGCTCCCCGGCTATGACAGCATTGGAGCCTGGGCGCCGATCCTGTTGTGTGTGCTGCGTTTCGGCCAGGGCCTGGGCCTTGGCGGCGAATGGGGTGGCGCGGCGCTGCTGGCGACTGAGAACGCGCCCAAGGGTAAGCGCGCCTGGTTCGGCATGTTCCCGCAATTGGGCCCTTCCATTGGGTTTCTGGCGGCCAACGGCCTGTTTCTGATCCTGGCCATGAGCCTGAGCGACGAACAGTTCCGCAGCTGGGGCTGGCGCATCCCGTTTATCCTCAGCGCCGCGCTGGTGATGGTAGGCCTGTATGCGCGTCTGAAGCTGCATGAAACGCCGGTGTTCGCCAAGGCCGTGGCCAAGCAAGCGCCAGTGAAAGTGCCGCTGGTGGAGCTGTTCAGCCAGCATTGGTTGCCAGTGCTGCTGGGCGCCGCGTCGATGGTGGTGTGCTATGCGCTGTTCTACATCACCACCGCATTTTCCCTGAGCTACGGTGTTTCCACCCTGGGTTACAGCCGCGAGACGTTCCTCGGCCTGCTGTGCTTCGCCGTGTTGTTCATGGGCCTGGCCACGCCGATTGCCGCCTTGGCCAGCGACCGCTATGGCCGCAAACCCGTGCTGATCGTCGGTGCGATTCTGGCGATTCTGTCCGGTTTCACCATGGAACCACTGCTGACCCATGGTTCCACCTGGACCGTGGCCTTGTTCCTGGCATTGGAGCTGTTTCTGATGGGCGTGACGTTCGCACCGATGGGCGCCTTGCTGCCGGAACTGTTCCCGACCCGCGTGCGTTATACCGGAGCTTCGGCGGCGTATAACCTGGGTGGCATCGTTGGCGCATCGGCCGCGCCGTTTTTCGCGACCAAGCTGGTGGCAATGGGCGGGCTGAGTTATGTGGGCGGGTATGTGTCGGCGGCGGCACTGCTCAGTTTGATTGCGGTGCTGTGCCTGAAGGAGACGCGGGATAACGATTTGAACAGGGTGGGCTGATAGGCCGCTATCGGGGGCAAGCCCCCTCCCACATTTGACTGTATTCACAAATCAAAGTGGGAGGGGGCTTGCCCCCGATGCTTTTAGAGTTCTACAACAACCGCTTTGGAAGCACGGGTAGCCTTGGCCCGAGCCGCTTCAATCGACTCATCCCGCGCCAACGCCACACCCATGCGGCGCTGGCCATTCACTTCTGGCTTACCGAACAGACGCAATGCCGTATCCGGCTCGCTCAAAGCCGCGCCGAGATTGGCGAAAGCGGTCTGGGTCGACTGCCCTTCCACCAGGATCACCGCCGACGCCGATGGTCCGAACTGACGGATCAACGGGATCGGCAGGCCGAGAATGGCGCGTGCGTGCAAGGCGAATTGCGACAGGTCCTGGGAAATCAGGGTCACCAGGCCGGTGTCATGCGGGCGCGGCGATACTTCGCTGAACCACACTTGATCGCCCTTGATGAACAATTCCACGCCGAACAAACCACGTCCGCCCAGAGCCTCGGTCACGGCCTTGGCCACGCGCTCGGATTCGGCCAGGGCAATCGGGCTCATGGCCTGTGGCTGCCAGGATTCCTGGTAGTCGCCTTTTTCCTGACGATGACCAACGGGCGCGCAGAACGTGGTGCCGCCGATATGGCGCACGGTCAGCAAGGTGATTTCGTAGTCGAAATCGATAAAGCCTTCGATGATCACCCGGCCTTTACCGGCACGTCCGCCTTCCTGGGCATAGTCCCAGGCTTTCTGCACGTCATCGGCGCTGCGCAACAGGCTCTGGCCCTTGCCCGACGAACTCATCACCGGCTTGACCACACACGGGAAGCCCAGGTCCTGAACGGCCTTGCTGTAGTCCTCGAAGGTGTCGGCGAAGTGGTACGGCGAGGTCGGCAGGTCCAGTTCCTCGGCGGCCAGGCGACGGATGCCTTCACGGTTCATGGTCAGCGACGTGGCGCGTGCGGTCGGGATCACGGTGAAGCCTTCGGCCTCCAGCTCCACCAAGGTAGCGGTGGCGATGGCTTCGATTTCCGGCACGATGAAGTGCGGTTTTTCCGCTTCGATCACCGCACGCAGGGCGGCGCCGTCAAGCATGTTGATCACATGGCTACGATGGGCCACCTGCATGGCCGGCGCATTGGCGTAACGATCCACGGCAATCACTTCAACGCCCAGGCGTTGCAGTTCGATTACCACTTCCTTGCCCAGTTCACCGCAGCCACACAGCAAAACGCGGGTCGCGGTTGGCGACAATGGAGTTCCGATTCGGGTCATCTCAGGTCCTCAGGGGAGCGGATCATGGGGAGAAAGGCCGGCATTTTACATGAACTGTAAAAATTGGCCTCAGTTGGCGACCGCCCGTTTGCGCACGCGCCAGGCCATGATCAGCCACACCGCAGTGACCCCGGCGAATTTCGACACCAGCGCGGTGCCCACCACCATCGGCGTCAACGCGCCGATCAGGCCGAAGAAGATAAACGTATCGAGGGGGATGCTCAGCGCCGAACTTATCCACAGGCGATCGTGGAGCGGGCGCTTGGTGATGGTGAACACCAGCCAGTCGATGCACTCGGACACCGCGAATGCCGTGGCACTGGCCAGGGCGATGGACGGGTCGGAGGTGATATAGGACAGCACCAGCGCGGCCAGCATGGCGATGATCGCGCCGTGGCCGAAGCGGGTTTGCACCATGTCGCGCAGGATAAACACCAGGCCACCCCAGGCGGACCAGATCACATCCAGGTGCGGGGCGGTGGAGAAGGCAAAGTTGATCAGCACGACGCTGCTGATATAGGCGATCAGGAAGAGCATGGCGGGATGGGCCCTGTGTATAAGGGGCACAGGGTACTTCACATTAAGACAGATGTCGTCTGGGGGCCTTATCGGGGGCAAGCCCCTCCCATACGCTTTCAAATGTGGGAGGGGGCTTGCCCCCGATAGCAATGGTTCAGGCGCCAGATTTGCCAGAAGCCATAAACACCAACCCATTCGCCAAGGCCCGCTCATGGCACAAGCCCAACACTACCCGGCGCTCGGCATTATCCATGCGACTCCAACGCGTGATTTCATCCACGGTGCGCTGGCAGCCGGTACAGATGTCGTCATCATCCAGCGCGCAAATGCTCACGCAGGGCGATGCAACAGGTCGTTCAACTGCACTCATTCTTCCTGCTCAGCCAGGTCACGGGCATAACGCTGCGAATTGTGTACATAGTGCGCAGCACTGGCCTCGAGCATCCTCTTCTGCGCCTCGGTCAATTCACGCACCACTTTGCCCGGCGAACCCATCACCAGCGAGCCATCGGGAATCTCCTTGCCTTCGCCGATCAGCGAGTTGGCGCCAATGATGCAATGCTTGCCAATCTTCGCGCCGTTGAGCACCACCGCATTGATGCCGATCAGGCTGTAATCGCCGACGGTGCAGCCGTGCAACATGGCGTTATGGCCGATGGTCACGCCGGTGCCGAGGGTCAGCGGGTAGCCCATGTCGGTGTGCATCACGCTGCCATCCTGCACGTTGCTGTTCTTGCCGATCAGGATCAGTTCGTTGTCGCCGCGCAATACCGCGTTGAACCAGACGTTGGCGCCCTCCTCCAGTTTGACCTTGCCCACCAGCGTGGCGTTGGGCGCCACCCAGCTGTGTGGGTGGGTCTCGACGCGGGCATCGCCCAGGCGGTATTTCATGGTGTTCCCTCACGGCGTTGCAATTGAATGGATGGCTTATTTATGGATAAAGCTCTTGGGCGGCTGGTGCAGGCTGATCTGCGCGTCGTCATAGAGCAGATTGATCAGCTCGACAATCATGATCGCCGTCAGCCCCCAAATCTTGTATTCACCGAAACGGTAGCTGGGCACGTACCAACTGCGGCCCTGGTAATCGATTCGGTGGGTATGCTCCCGCGGGTCCTGTCGGAAAAAATCCAACGGGACGCTGAAGACCGCGGCAATCTCGGCATCGTTGGCCAGGTACTCCACGTAATCGGGAATCACACCTACGTAGGGGGTGACGCGGATACCGTGCAAGGAGATCAGCGGACTGAGTGGCCCGATGACCTCCACCAGGCCCGGCGCCAAGCCGATTTCTTCTTCGGCTTCACGCAGGGCGGTAAAGACCAGGTCCGGGTCTTCCGGGTCGCGACGCCCGCCGGGAAAGGCCACTTCGCCACCATGGGTCGACAGGCCGCTGGCGCGCAGGGTCAGGATCAGCTCAGGTTCGTCACTGCGGGTAATCGGCACCAGAACGGCGGCCTCGGGGAAACGTCCGTCGGTCTCCAACGTGTGCGGCGTGTGATTGCTTACCCGGCGAAGTAGCTCGTCCAGCATGAGTCATCTCGATCTGTTGGCTACCTGGCATCATGCACCAAAGCGTGCAGGCGCCCAACCCCAAAACCATGACCGTGTCGCGAAACGACAACTTGCAGGAACGCCTGACCCCAAGCCAAGATGGATGGACTTTCCAGGAACCCCAGCATGAAATTCTGCAGCCAGTGCGGTAAACCGGTGACCCAACGCATTCCCGACGGCGACGCGCGCCTGCGTTATGTGTGCGATCACTGTTCGACCATTCATTATCAGAACCCCAACATCGTCGCCGGCACCGTGCCGGTGTGGGGCGATCAAGTGCTGTTGTGCCGCCGCGCCATCGAGCCGCGCCTGGGTTACTGGACCCTGCCCGCCGGTTTCATGGAGAACGGTGAAACCGTGGAACAGGCCGCCATGCGCGAAACCCTGGAAGAAGCCTGCGCCCGCGTACGTGACTTGAGCCTCTATACCTTGATCAATGTGCCGCATATCAGCCAGGTGCATATTTTCTACCGTGCCGAGCTGATCGACCTGGACTTCGGCGCCGGCGCCGAAAGCCTGGAAGTGAAGCTGTTCGCCGAGGCTGACATCCCTTGGTCCGAGCTGGCTTTCCGCACCGTCGGGCGTACCTTAGAATGCTTCTTCGCTGACCGCCGCCAGCACGCCTACCCGGTGCGCAGCGAGTCGGTGCCGCCACTTGCCAAACCCGCCCAATAACAACGGCAGACGGCCTTCAAAGGGAAATCGTTTCAATGCGTTGGTTGCTTGCTCTGTTCTGCCTGTCGTTCACCCTATTGTCATCAGCCTCCACCCTGCAAACCGCGAGCGGTAAAACGGTCGAGAAGGTGCTGGTGCTCAAGTCCGCTCATCAATTGCAGTTGATCAATGACGGCAAGCCTTTCAAGACTTATCGCATTTCCCTGGGCAAAAACCCCAAAGGCCACAAACTGATCGAAGGCGACCGCCGTACGCCCGAAGGGCTGTACTGGATCGACTGGCGCAAGACCAGCGAGCGCTTCAACCTGGCCATGCACATTTCCTACCCCAATATCAGCGATGCCGCACGCGCGCGCCGCGAGGGCGTGAACCCGGGCAGCATGATCATGATCCACGGCACCCCCGACACCGAGGACTACCCAGAGCAGTGGTTTCATACCCTGGACTGGACCGACGGCTGCATCGGCATGCGCAACGTCGACATGCGCGAAGTCTGGAACCTGGTCAAAGACGGCACCCTGATCGAGATCCGGCCGTAACCGTCGACCGCTCGTAAAATAATTCAAAAACTTCTATCGCCCCTGGCGAGGCCTACCGGTGAATACCAGTTCACCGCGCGGGCCTGTGCATTTCTGCGCGCCACAAAGACCTCTCTAATACCACTTACCAAACAGCACCAATATCGCGCCCTAAATCATGGATTCGCACCGTTTTGGCAGCATTGACATGGTATTTAAGTGGTATTAGCTTGCGCCCCATACCGAGTGCCAGAACACCAATAACCGCATCGGACACCTCACAAATGAACCACATCCTCACCCTGCGCCCCGACGATAAACAATCCACGCCGCTGTACCTGCAATTGGCGCGCAATCTGGAGGCCGCCATTCATGCCGGTCGATGGACGTCCGAACAAGCCCTGCCGTCGGAGCGAACACTCAGCGAGCAGTTGAGCATTTCGCGGGTTACCGCGCGCAAGGCGCTGGAAGTGTTGCTCAGCCAGGGCCTGATCCGCCGCAGCCAGGGCTCCGGGACTTTTATCACGCCGCGCCTGGAGCAGCCGTTGTCGCGCCTGTCGGGGTTCAGCGAGATGTTGCGCCTCAAGGGGTTCGTGCCCAGCTCACAGTGGCTGGAGCGCGAGATCACCCCGCCGACCCATGAAGAACTGATCCGCCTGGGCCTGTCGCCCACCGACAAAGTCGCGCGGCTCAAGCGCCTGCGTAAGGCCGATGACACGGTGATGGCGATCGAGATGACCACCCTGCCCGCCAGCGTACTGCCGCAGCCGCAGTCCGTCGGCAACTCGCTGTACGAATACCTGGACGGCGTCAACAAACCCATCATGCGCGCGCTGCAGCATATTCAGGCGATCAACGCCTCGGACGAGTTCGCCACCCTGGTGGGCATCGCCCCCGGCACCGCCATGCTGCTGATGACCCGGGTCGGCTACACCGCCGACAACACACCGATCGAAATCACCGACACCTACTGTCGCAACGACTACTACGACTTCGTCGCCGAACTTCGACGTTAAAACGCCCTGCGGCGCTGACGTTGCGACCCCTTGCGAGACACAGAGAACTGCCCATGTCCGAAGACAATATCCTTACGCCCCAAGGCTGGGTGCGCGGCCGCCTGGTGCACGAGCACGGCAAGGTCATCGCCGTCCACGGCCAGCCGTGCGACCCGGCCGACAACGACCTGCCCTACCTGCTGCCCGGTTTTATCGACCTGCATGTACACGGCGGTGGCGGCAAGGACATCATGGAAGGCGCCACGGCCTTCGAGACCATCACCCGCACCCATGTGCGCTTCGGCACCACCTCGCTGCTGGCCACCACCATGACCGCACCGGTGGATGAAATCTCCAGTGTCCTCGGCCAGCTCGGCGCGTTCTGCGAGCAACGCCCCGTTGGCTGCGCCCGGGTACTTGGGGTGCATCTGGAAGGGCCCTACATCAATCCGGGAAAACTCGGCGCCCAACCCAACTTCGCCCACACCGCGCTGATGGCCGAAGTGGAAGCCTATCTGCGACAGGCGCCGATCCGGGTGATCACCATTGCTCCGGAAATCGCCGGCCATGACGGCCTGATCCGCGCCCTCAGCCAACGCGGCGTGCGCATGCAGATCGGTCACACCCTGGGCAGCTATGAAGAGGGCGTTGCGGCCCTGGCCGCTGGCGCTACCAGCTTCACCCATTTGTACAACGCCATGAGCCCCCTGCATCACCGCGAACCCGGCATTGTCGGCGCCGCGCTGGCCCATGCCACCTACGCCGAATTGATCCCGGATTTGCTGCACGTACACCCCGGCGCCATCCGCGTGGCGTTGCGGTCGATCCCGTGCCTGTACTGCGTCACCGACTCCACCGCCGCCGCCGGCATGCCCGACGGTGAGTACAAGCTGGGCAGCCACACCGTGACCAAATGCCTGGGCGGCGTGCGTCTGGCCGACGGCACCCTGGCCGGCAGCACCCTGACCATGGATCAGGCGCTGCGTAACCTGGTGAAGATCGGCCTGCCGCTTCACGAAGCCTCGCAGCGCCTGTCGCAATTCCCCGCGGATTACCTGGGCCTGGAAGAACGCGGCCGCCTGCAACCCGGCAGCTTTGCCGACTGCGTGCGCCTGGACCGTTCCCTGCACCTCACTGACGTAATGGTCGAAGGAGACACCATTGACTTCAAAAATGCTTGAAGAGGCCCTGGCCTCCGCTGACGCGGTTGCCGCGCAGTTGCAACGTTTGGATCCGTTGCTGGAAGAGATTGCCGGTCGCCTGCGCCGCCAGCCGCCGCAAGTGGCAATGACCATCGCCCGCGGCAGCTCCGACCATGCCGCCAGTTACTTCGCCTACTTGGCCATGCAGCATGTGGGGGTGCCGGTGGCTTCGTTGCCGATGTCGGTGGTCACGTTGTTGCAAGCGCCGTTGAAGGTCAGTGGCCAGGTGACGTTCGGGTTTTCCCAATCGGGCCAGAGCCCGGATCTGGTCAACAGCCTGCGCCTGCTGCGCAAGCGTGGCGCCTTGAGCATCTCGTTGGTCAATGCCGAAGATTCGCCCCTGGAAGCCGCGTGCGAATTCCACGTACCGCTGTGCGCCGGGCCGGAACTGAGTGTCGCCGCCACCAAGAGTTTTATCGCCACGCTTAGCGCCACGGCGCAGTTGATCGGCCACTGGAACCAGGAAGCCGAGCTGCTGCGCGCCTGCCGCGCGTTGCCCGATGAATTGCGCGCCGCCGCCAAGCAGGATTGGACCCCCGCCATCGACGCCCTGCGCGACAGCCAACGCCTGATGGTGATCGGTCGTGGCGCCGGTTTCGCCATTGCCCAGGAAGCCGCGCTCAAGCTCAAGGAAACCTCGGCGATCCAGGCCGAAGCCTTCAGCAGCGCCGAAGTACGTCACGGCCCGATGGCCTTGATCGATGACAACTACCCGCTGTTGGTGTTCGCCCCGCGCGGCGCCGAGCAGGCTGGTCTGCTGAGCTTGGCCGCCGACATGCGCCAACGCGGCGCCCGCGTGCTGCTGGCCGCGCCGGACGATATCGCCGAACGCGATCTGACCCTGAGCCGCGCCGAACACCCGAGCCTGGACCCGATCCTGGCGATCCAGAGTTTCTACGTGATGGCGGCCGGCCTGGCCGTGGCGCGAGGCATGGACCCGGACCAGCCGCGCCACCTGAGCAAAGTCACCCGCACCCACTGAGTCGCTTGCCGTGTTTTCCTGATGAGTACCGTGCCCATGTCCAATAACAACAATGACCTGACCCTCAGCGCCCCTTTAAGCGGGCCGGTGCTGGCCCTGGGCAATGTGCCCGACGAGGTATTCGCCAGCGGTGCCATGGGCGACGGCCTGGCCATCGATCCGTTGAACGATTGCCTGCACGCGCCGTGCGACGGCGAGATCATCCAAGTAGCCCGCACCGGCCATGCGCTGACGATCCGCGCCGACAACGGCGCCGAACTGCTGATGCACGTGGGCATCGACACGGTGGCGCTCAACGGCCAGGGCTTTGCCCTGCGCGTGGAACAGGGCGCGCGGGTCAGCCGGGGCCAGGTGTTGCTGCAGTTCGACCTGGACCGCGTCGCACGCCACTGCAAAAGCCTGATCAGCCTGATCATCCTCACCAATGGCGAGCACTTCCAATTGCGTCCGCTGGGGATTGATTCGGTCAAGGTCGGCGAGCCGTTGATGCAGATTACGGCGCACGCGACCGCTTCGGTGCACACGGCTGTGGACAACAGCGACGCTGAAGCCAGCGCCCAGGTGCGCGTCACGCATCGGGGCGGTTTGCATGCGCGCCCGGCGGCGCTGATCCGCAAGGCGGCGCAGGGGTTCAGCAGCCAGTCACGCCTGCATTTCGCCGGTCACTCGGCGGCGTGCGACAGCTTGATGGGCGTGATGGGGCTGGGCGTGGGAGAAGGCGACGAGGTGCGCGTGACATGTCGCGGCAAGGATTGCGAAGCCGCACTGCAAGGGTTGGTGGCGGCGCTGTCCCAGCCCATCGGCGATGCCCCTCACGCGCCGGCCGCCGCCGCGCCCGTGCGGGCCACTGCCGAGGCCGGCGTGCTGCAAGGCGTGTGCGCGGCGCCCGGGCTGGTGTGCGGGCCGCTGTTGCGCATGGCCGGTGTGGAGCTGGCGCCCGATCCCGGCAATCATCAAGCCGATGAACAACTGCAGCGCCTGGACGCGGCGCTGGAACAAGTGCGCGGAGAAATCCGCACCACCCTGGCACAGGCCCGCCACCGTAAAGCCGTGGAGGAAGAAGATATCTTCGCCGCCCATTTGGCCTTGCTGGAAGACCCCGCGTTGCTGGACGCCGCCAACGCCGCCATCGAACGCGGCAGCGCGGCCACCCACGCCTGGCGCGATGCGATCCAAGCCCAGTGCCAGGTGTTGCTGGGCTTGGGCAAGCCGCTGTTCGCCGAACGCGCCAATGACCTGCGCGACCTGCAGCAACGGGTGCTACGTGCATTGCTCGGCGAAGCCTGGCAGTTCGAACTGCCCGCCGGGGCCATCGTCAGCGCCCATGAACTGACCCCATCGGACCTGCTGCAATTGAGTGCACAACACGCGGTGGGCCTCTGCATGGCCGAAGGCGGCGCCACCTCCCATGTGGCGATCCTCGCCCGAGGCAAAGGGCTGCCCTGTGTGGTCGCCCTCGGCGCCGAAGTGCTCGACGTGCCCCAAGGCCAACGGGTGGTGCTCGACGCGGCCAATGGGCGCCTCGAATTGGCGCCCAGCGAGGCGCGTCACGCCGAAGTGCATCGGATTCGCGACGCGCAAAAACGCCGGCGCCAGCAGCAACAAACCCAGGCACACCAGCCGGCGCAGACCCGCGACGGGGTGAGCATTGAAGTGGCGGCCAATGTCGCCTCCAGCGCCGAGGCACAGGTAGCGTTCGAGAACGGTGCCGATGGCGTCGGCCTGCTGCGCACCGAATTCCTGTTCGTCGACCGTCGCACCGCGCCGGATGAGCAGGAGCAACGCCAGGCCTATCAAGCGGTGCTGGATGCCATGGGCGAAAAATCGGTGATCATCCGCACCATCGATGTGGGCGGTGACAAACAGCTCGACTATCTGCCGCTGCCGGTAGAAGCCAACCCGGTGCTGGGCTTGCGTGGTATTCGCCTGGCCCAGGTACGGCCCGAATTGCTCGATCAACAACTGCGCGCGCTGTTGCAAGTCACGCCGCTGGGGCGTTGCCGCATCCTGCTGCCGATGGTCAGCGAAGTCGACGAACTGCTGCACATCCGCCAGCGTCTCGACCACCTGTGTATGGAGCTGGAACTGAGCGTGCGTCCGGAACTGGGCGTGATGATCGAAGTGCCTGCCGCCGCGCTATTGGCCGAGCAACTGGCCCGGCATGCGGATTTTCTCTCCATCGGCACCAACGACCTGTCCCAGTACACCCTGGCCATGGACCGCGACCACGCGGGGCTCGCGGCCCGCGTTGATGCCCTGCACCCGGCGCTGTTGCGCCTGATCGCCCAAACCTGCGCCGGCGCGGCCAAGCACGGGCGTTGGGTCGGCGTGTGCGGCGCCCTGGCCTCCGATCCGCTCGCCACCCCGGTACTGGTGGGGCTGGGGGTCAGCGAGCTGTCCGTCAGCCCGCTTCAAATAGCCGAGATCAAAGACCGCGTCCGCCATCTGGAGGCGGCGCACTGCCGGCAACTGAGCCAAGGGCTGCTCGACCTGAGCAGTGCTGCGGCCGTTCGCCAAGCCTGTCAACGCCACTGGCCGCTGAGCTGACAACAACAAGAAAAAGGGAGACATGCCATGTACCAGCACTTTATCGAAGGCCTGCAACGCCTGGGCCGTGCACTGATGCTGCCGATCGCGATCCTGCCGATCGCCGGCCTGCTGCTGCGCCTGGGCGACACCGACCTTCTGAACATTGCGGTGATGCACGATGCCGGTCAGGCGATTTTCGCCAACCTGGCGCTGATCTTCGCCATCGGTATCGCCGTGGGTTTTGCCCGCGACAATAACGGCACCGCCGGCTTGGCCGGGGCCATCGGCTATTTGGTGATGATCTCCACCCTCAAGGTGATGGACACCACGATCAACATGGGCATGCTCGCCGGTATCGCCAGCGGCTTGATGGCCGGGGCGCTGTACAACCGCTTCAAGGACATCAAGCTGCCGGAGTACCTGGCGTTTTTCGGCGGCCGGCGGTTTGTGCCGATTGTTACCGGGTTCTCCGCCGTGGGCTTGGGCGTGGTGTTCGGCCTGATCTGGCCACCGATCCAGCATGGCATCAACAGCTTCGGCGTACTGCTGATGGAAAGCGGCAGCCTCGGCGCATTCGTATTCGGCGTGTTCAACCGCCTGCTGATCGTCACCGGTCTGCACCACATCCTCAACAACATGGCCTGGTTCGTGTTCGGCAGTTTTACCGACCCGGCCACCGGCGCGGTGGTCACGGGCGACCTGACCCGCTACTTTGCCGGCGACCCCAAGGGCGGCCAGTTTATGACCGGCATGTTCCCGGTGATGCTGTTCGGCCTGCCCGCCGCGTGCCTGGCGATGTACCGCAACGCTTTGCCGGAGCGGCGCAAGGTCATGGGCGGGATCTTCCTGTCGATGGCCCTGACATCGTTTCTGACCGGGGTGACCGAGCCGATCGAATTCGCCTTCATGTTCCTCGCGCCATTTCTGTACCTGATCCATGCAGTACTGACGGGTCTGTCGATGGCCGTCACCAATATGTTGAACATCCACCTCGGCTTCACCTTCTCCGGTGGCTTTATCGATATGGTGCTGGGTTGGGGCAAGTCCACCAATGGTTGGTTGGTGGTCCCGGTCGGCTTGGCGTATGCGCTGATCTACTACAGCGTGTTCAGCTATTGCATCCGCCGCTTCAACCTGAAAACGCCGGGGCGTGAAGATATCCAAGCCGCGCCGACGCAAAACCTGACCGACAACCAACGCGCCAGCGCCTATATCCGCGCCCTGGGCGGTGCAGACAACCTGCTCAGCGTCGGCGCCTGCACCACCCGCCTGCGCCTGGATATGGTGGATCGCAACAAAGCGCTGGATGCCGACCTCAAGGCGCTGGGCGCCATGGCCGTAGTGCGCCCCGGCAACGGTGGCAGCCTGCAGGTGGTGGTCGGGCCGATGGCGGATAGCATCGCCGATGAAATTCGCTTGGCCATGCCGTCATTCGTCGCTACCGCACCGGTGGCAGCGGCACCTGTGGATAAACCGAAAGCGGTGAATGAGCAGCACGCCGAGCAATGGCTGAACGCCTTGGGCGGACGCGCGAATGTGCGCCAATTGGAAGCGCTGGCCATGACCCGCCTGCGGGTGGTGCTGGGCGATGATTCAGCCTTGTCCGAAGCGCAACTGACGGCGCTGGGCTGCCAGGGCGTCAGCCAGCTCGACAGCGGCGTTTGGCACCTGCTGGTCGGTGACAAGGCAACCGGATTGGGCGAGGCGCTGGAACGCCTGACCCGCCCGCTCAACGCCTGACCGGCGGGGGGCACCACTGACTTATCTACAGCCCGTTCACGGCGCCATTCTCCAAGCTAAGGGTTCTTTCCCTCAGCAAGGAGAATGTGCCCGTGAGCACGTCCAGCCCCCCTATCGCCCCGACGTTCGATGAGATAAAGGCCTACCTCAATCAGATCGGCCAGCATCTGCTCGAATCCCCCACACTGTTGATCCCGGAGAAAGCCCCCTCGCCTGACCTGCGTTATCTCGAACGCTTGAACGGGCTGATCCGTGGCGCCCGCCGGCAATACCTTGAACATGCCCGTGTCCACTACGGAACACTGCGCGACATCGATCTGCGCAGCGAAGCAGGACAAGCCTTGCTCGCCACCCTCAAGGCCAACCTCGATACCCGGTTGCGGCAACTGGATCTGGCCCACCAGATCGACGGCAAGCCGCGTAAATCCTTTATGACCTTCGACGCCGGCTTCATCGCGCTGACCCACGAAGCCAAGCTCGGCGTGCAGGATCGGCTGTTGCACCCACAAGAAGGCGCGATGCTTGAAAAGGTGTCGCTGTACCCAACCCTGCGCCCGGGGCTGTATGCGTTGCGCTTCAGCTATCAGGAGCAGACCGTCGAGCTGGCCGGTGCGTTTGTGGTGACCGAAAAAAACCATCCCGTGCCGAGCAGCCTCACCGCCCCGCAGGATGTCGGCCAGGTGCTGCTGTTCACTCCAGCGCGGGGCGTCGAGTCATTCGATTCATTGGCGCTGCTGGACAGACGCCTGCACCAGCAGTTCGAACACCCCGCCAGCACCGAGGAATTCAGGGCGCTGCTGCCAGTGCGCTACCAGGCGCTGGGTAGCAGCGGAATCTGGCCGCTGACGCTGTCGCCCATCAGCGATAAGCCGCTGTTCGAGCACGTGAACGAAGTGCTGATCGACCGGCGCACCCTGGACATCGAGCGCGCGTTAAGCCTTGTGGATAACCCGGACCAGAACGCCGCGCAACTCATTGAGGCTGTCGAGCATGCCATCGAGGCCGCCCTGCCCGACCTCACTGCCCGCCTTGAACTGCGGGCCCAGACCCTGCTCGAACGCTGCCTGCGTTACAGCGCGCCGGACTGGTACCGCAGCGCCAGCGAGGTCGCGCGCAGCACCCTGGCCGAGCGCCTCAAGGGCTACGATCAGGCGCGCCGGGCAATGCTGGAGGTGTTGAACCCGGCCACCACCCCCCGCACGCTGGCACGCTATCAATGGCTGGAACGGCTGGCGGACGAGTTGGACATCCACGACCTGGAACCCCAGCACTTGCTGGTCAGCACCCGACGCTTCGTCCCCAATGTCGGCCATTACGATCACGACCGCACGCTGATCGAGCTGGCCTTGCGCGGCCTGCATACCGACGATGAAAAGCCGGGCTCCGACTTCCTCGCCAACACCGTCCTCACTTACAAGGATGCGCCCCTGCCGCCGGCCTATCAGGATCTGAACGTCGCCTGGCTGGCGCAGCAAATGGCCACCCTGCAACCGCGCCTGGACTTCGCCGATGCGCAACGCGATCTGCATGGCCGGGCAGAAGTGCGGCGCGCGGTTGAGCACATGCTCGATCAACGTATCGTCGCATTGGCGTATATCGCCCACCTGCAAGGTCATCTGCTGGAGAGCGACCTGCAACTGCTTGAGCGTCTGCGCGAAGGCACCGACCCGCAGCTCAGCGCCGCCACCGTGGGGGCCAATACCCTGTCGCTGCACGGCGCACAGCTTCAGGACCTGTGGGTGCTGCGCCGCACGAACGCCAGCGGCGTCGTGGACCGCGTGCTGCTGTGCACCCCTGAAGCGCCGCGCGACCAGCAATTCAAGGCCTTCGACACGGAACGGGCCTGCCAGCAACATATCCTCGGCTGGACCTTGGACAACGGCCTGAAGGCCGCGCCGGGGAGCATGACCGATTACCTGATCACCCGCGTGCCGCTGCGTTTTCGCGCGGCGATGCAGCACGTACTCAGCAACCTGAGCCTCAAATACCACGCCGAGGAATACAAAGAGGTCACCTTCAGCACCACCGCCAGCCACGCCGAATGCCTGCAAGCGATGTCGCGCCATGTGCTGTCGGCGCGTATCGACGACTATGCGTTCAGCACCCCGAACTGGTACCGCTCGACCACCGATGAGGTGCGCAAACAACTGGTGACCGCCGCCGAGGACGCCGAAGGGGCGCTGCAGGCCTACCACGAACATCCGCTCTCGGAGGCTAATTTCCACAGCTTCAACACCTACCTCCATGACCAGGCCCGACAACGCTTGAATGGCCTGCTGGGTCGCCCAGGGAATGACGTCGACCCGGATACCGTCTGGGTCTATGCCCCGCCGACATTAGTTCTTGCCTCGCGCCCCGAACCGATGACCTACACCCAATTGTTTCGCGACGGCTACGCCGACGGGGTGGGCTTTCTCGATGAGAAATTTTCCCGCTCGGCCACCTTCAGGGGCCCGGAGGGTATCGACCTGAGCGCACTGACCGCCGAAAAGGTCGCGCGCTCGGTCACCGGGGTGTGGATCGGTCAGCGCTACACAGACAAAGTCAGACGCGAACTGCTGAATGCCGACAGCCCGGCCTATGACTTCCGGCGCAATGCCATTCTGGCCATCACCCAACGCCAGTTGCTCAGTGGAGCCATCGAGGCGCAGCTCAAAGGCGACATCGCCGGGGCGGACCTGAATTGGCTGAAAAAAAGCATCGCCAGCCTGGGCGACACCACCGTGCAAACCCGAAAGACCTACGCCATCCACCGCTTGATGATCGATGGCGATTGGGTGATCGACACCTACCTGTTCAGCCACGCCGACAACCCGGTCCTGCTGTACACCCCGCAAGCGCCCGACGGCATCAGTTTTCGCGAGGCTCGGCTGTTCAATTACCTGCTCAAGACCCAGCCCGGCTGGATCGGCTACCTGGTCAACCGGGTCGGCGTTCAATCCCAGGTGCGAGTGCGCAGCTTTCTGGAAGAAGCGCGGCGCCTGCTGCCCGCGCACTTGGATAGCACCAGCCTCAGTCCGGCGCGCTACGACGCCATAGCCGGCGTGCCGCCTGTTACCGACCTGCGCCAGCTGCTGTACAACATGAAACTGCAACGCAAGATCGACAACGTCACGGGCACCACGGTCAACCGCACGCAAATGGTGACCGGCATTCTCTGGACCTGTGTGGAATGGGTCACCGCTATCGCCACCGCGCCCTACCCGGTGCTGAGCCTGAGCACCGGGATGTTGCTGGCTTTCAAGGACGCCATGCTCGCCCTGCACGCCTATCACCAGGGCGACACCGGCGCGACACTGGAACACCTGGCCGGGTACCTGTTCAACAGCGCCGGCGCGGTGTTCACCGACTTGCGCCCGGTATTGCGCGGCCTCAGGCCGACTGGCAAACCGTTGCGTCTGGCCGCAGCCAAGAACGAACACCTGCGCGCCATGAAATTGATCCGGCAACTGGAGCCCGCCCCTGCGGTGCCCGCCAACATGCAGCCGGTGATGTTCGAAGGGCAAGCCTTGTGGGCGAGCCGTACGCCGGATGTGATCGGGCGCTATTTGCTGTATCGGCTCGATCCGCTCAGCGGCAGGTTGGTCTCGACCACCCGCGTGGCCGCCCCCAATGCCGAGGGCGTATGGCGTCGTACCGGAGTGGCCGGCGGCGGCCCGAAATATGAAGCGCTACCAGAGACACCCCAACCGTTTGCCCAGTATGAAATGCCGGAGAAACACTGGCGCGACCTGACGACGGTGATCAACCCGAACGTGCGCGAAGAACTCATACGGCTGGGCCGCGAACGCGACGTGCCGGCCTATACGGTGTTGTCGTCCGCGGCCGATAGCGTGAAACACTTGCAGCCGGTTTACGTGCAGAAAGTCGAGCGGCTGATCAAGGATGCGCGCAATTTTTTCCGATTCCTCGACCCGATCCCCACCCGCGCGCCCGCGCCGCCCATAGAGGCCGGCACAACCTTCAGGCAACTGCTCGACAGCGATGTGTTCGCCGGCAACAAGAACCTGGTCATTGGGGCGGTACCCGGCTCCATCGCCAGTAAACAGGTGCTGATGCAACAGATGGACGCCCTGATCGAAAAAGGCTTCAAGCGCCTGTACGTGGAATACCTGCCGGGGGACGTGTTCCGGCCGAAACTGGAGAAATTCAACAAGGGCCAGTCCTGGCGGCACATCCAGCAGCATATGCGGAGTATCGACAGCGCCTTCGGCATCGCCGACGACGCCGAGTTTTCCTACGCTGCCCTGCTAGGTAAAGCGCAGGAAAAAAAGGTGCAAGTCTGCGCCCTCGATGCCACGACGTCCTATCAACTCGAAGACTCGCTGACCCTGCTCGGTAATACGCCGTCCACCACGCCACGGGGCAATGACCTGAGAAACTTCTATTCCCATAAAGTGATTCAAGCCGACAGCGTCGACGCCATGGATGAACGCTGGGTGGCCTTGGTCGAACCGTCCCGGATGCGCAGCTTCAATCAAACCCCGGGGCTGGCCGACCTGCACAATGCGGTGGCGTTGCGCATCGACGACGTGGGTGCGAACCAACCTGTCGGCCTTTGGCTGGATACTCCCGGCGCGATTCCCGGCGATGGACTGGCCAAGGCCGATTACCGTATGACCCTGCACACCGACTACAAAGCCCCCCAACCCAGTATCGCGGAGAGTGCACCCCAGCCCGGTCACTTCAGTGAGTTCGACATTGCGCCAACCTTCAGGGACGACATCGCCAGCCTGGCCGAACACCCCAGGGGCCTGGACACGCGTTACGCCCCCAGCGGTGCCCGCAGTCGTGCAGCATTCGATGCCTTTGTGGCGCTACGCACGCAGTTGAAGGCCAAGGCCCGAGCGTTTTTTGCCGACTATCACGCCACGCCCCGACCGGAACTGCCGCACCTGAGAACGGACACCACACCGGAAGCTTTCCTCAAGCAGGTCAATGACAGCACGTTCTCGGGGCTGGTGATTGGCGAAGCCCACTCGGCCCAGGCGAGCAAAGCGTTCCTGCGCAAACAGATGAAGACCCTCAAGCAACAAGGCTTCAAAACCTTATATGTCGAGCACCTGCTGACCGACCTGCATCAGGCACAACTGGACCTGTTCCATCGCACCCAGCGCCTGCCCGACGGGCTCAAGGCTTACCTCAAGCGCCAGGACAGCGGGCATATGCCGCTGTACCGAGGCCCTAACAGTTATTCCGAAGTGATTCAGGCCGCCGGCAAATACGGCATTCGCGTTCGCGCCCTGGACTGTACGGCCAGCTATCACGTCAAAGGCCTGGAGGGCATCACCGATCGCAATCAACTGTTCAGCTATTTTGCCGCTCAGGTAATCAAGGCCGACCAGACGGCCCATGGCCCGCACAAGTGGGTGGCGTTCGTAGGCAGCGGCCACACCAATACTCAGCTCGGGGTGCCGGGGCTGGCCGAATTGCAGGGCGCCATCAGCCTGCATATTCGCGACGTCGCGCCCACCCTGTCGCGCAGCCTGCATCGCGGTTATTGGGAGACGGACATTCAGGGAGCCTACTGGATTGCCGTGCGTAGCGACTTCAAGCTGGACGTCGGTATCGCAGGCACCCAGACGCCCCTGCCCTTTCCTGCCGCCGACCGCTCGAAACTGACCCGACCCGGCTTCTTTCTGGTGGAACGCCCATCAGCCGCCGAAACCAACATCCTGCACCGCTCCCGTAGCGGCGAGATCGTTTCCACGCCAATTCAGGTAGACGACAACGGGCTGTTTTTCATCGACCGCTGGAACATGAAAGAACAGCGCTTCGAGTTCCAGAACACCCTGATCGAAGCCTTGAGGGAAGAGGTGAAACTGACACCGGCCCCCTGAACACCGGCCACAAAAAACCCGCCGACCATAAAGGCTCGGCGGGTTGCTTGGAGTGGCTGCCGGCAGATCAGAAATCCGCCAACGACCACACTTCATACGCAGGTGTTTCGTAGGGATGGCTGAGCTTTAACGCAGCCACTGCGGCTACGATCAAATCGTTCGCCACCACCATCTCAACTTTCCACTCATCGACCACTTCAACCTCGCCGACTTGCCCGAGAAACGGCTGGCTGCCGTCCAACGCGCGAAACTGGCCGCGGCCCAGCACTTGCCAGGCGCAGCTGTCGTAGTCGCCGATGCGCCCGCCGCCAGCTGCAAAGACGGCGGTTTTCACCGTCTCCACATGACTGTCGGGCACAAAGAAGCTGAGCTTGTACACCGCCTCAGTTCACCCACACGCGCGCGTTGCGGAACATGCGCATCCAGGCACCGTCTTCGTTCCACTCTTCCGGACGCCACGAGTTCTGCACGGCGCGGAACACGCGCTCCGGGTGCGGCATCATGATGGTCACGCGGCCGTCGCGGCTGGTCAGGCCGGTGATCCCACGCGGCGAGCCGTTCGGGTTGGCCGGGTAGGTCTCGGTGACCTTGCCGTGGTTGTCGACGAAACGCAGGGCCACGGTGCCGGACAGGTCGGCTTCCAGCAGTGCCTCTTCGCTTTCGAACTCGGCATGGCCTTCACCGTGGGCGATGGCGATCGGCATGCGCGAACCGGCCATGCCTTGCAGGAAGATCGAGTTGGACTCCTGCACCTGCACCATGGCGACACGGGCTTCGAACTGCTCGGAGCGGTTGCGCACAAAGTGCGGCCAGAACTCGCTGCCCGGGATCAGCTCGTGAAGGTTGGACATCATCTGGCAACCGTTGCACACACCCAGGGTGAAGCTGTCGTTGCGCTCGAAGAAGCCCTGGAACGCATCGCGGGCACGGCTGTTGAACAGCGCCGACTTGGCCCAGCCTTCGCCGGCACCCAGCACGTCGCCATAGGAGAAACCGCCACAGGCCACCAGGCCCTTGAACTCGTTGAGGTCGACACGACCGGCGAGGATGTCGCTCATGTGCACGTCGATCGCATTGAAGCCGGCGCGGTCGAACGCCGCCGCCATTTCCACCTGACCGTTGACGCCCTGCTCACGCAGCACCGCCACCTGTGGGCGGATGCCTTTCTTGATATACGGCGCGGCGATGTCCTGGTTGACGTCGAAGCTGAGCTTGGTGCTCAGGCCCGGGTTGTCTTCTTCCAGGATCACGTCGAATTCCTGCTCGGCGCAGTCGGCGTTATCGCGCAGGCGCTGGATCTGGTAGCTGGTCTCGGCCCACTGGCGTTGCAGCAGACGACGCTGGCCGCTGAACACGGTGTCGCCGTTGAAGGAGATATTGATTTCGCCGTTGTTGATCGGCTGACCGATCACCGCGACGCAATCGGCCAGGCCGGCCGCGCTGAACTGAGCCAGCACATCCGGAGTGGCGTCCTGACGGACCTGGATCACTGCACCCAACTCTTCGTTGAACAGGATGCCGTTGATCTCGGACGCATCCTCGGCAACGCTGTCGAGCACGATGTTCAGGCCGCAGTGACCGGCGAAGGCCATTTCCACGACGCTGGTCAGCAAGCCGCCGTCGGAACGGTCGTGGTAGGCCAGCAGGTGGCCGTCGGCGTTAAGGCCCTGGATCACGGCGAAGAAGGCTTTGAGGTCTTCGGCGTCGTCGACGTCCGGGGCCTGCTTGCCGAGCTTGCCGTGGGTCTGCGCCAGGATCGAGGCGCCCATGCGGTTCTGGCCACGGCCCAGGTCGATCAGCACCAGGTCAGTGGTGCCCTTGTCCATGCGCAGTTGCGGGGTGAGGGTCTGGCGGATGTCGGTAACTGGCGCAAAACCGGTGACGATCAGCGACAGCGGCGAGGTGACGCTCTTGTCGGTGCCGTCTTCGTTCCAGCGGGTGGCCATGGACATCGAGTCCTTGCCCACCGGGATGGTGATGCCCAGCTCAGGGCACAGCTCCATGCCGACGGCTTTCACGGTGTCGTACAGGCGCGCGTCTTCACCCGGGTGGCCGGCGGCGGACATCCAGTTGGCCGACAATTTGATGTCGGACAGCTTGCCGATGCGCGACGCGGCGATGTTGGTGAGGGTTTCGCCAATGGCCATGCGGCCCGACGCCGGAGCGTCCAGCAGGGCCAGCGGGGTACGCTCGCCCATGGCCATGGCTTCACCGGTATAAACGTCGAAGCTGGTGGCGGTGACGGCCACGTCAGCCACCGGGACCTGCCACGGGCCGACCATTTGGTCACGGGCCACCAGGCCGGTGATGGTGCGGTCGCCGATGGTGATCAGGAAGCTCTTGCTCGCCACGGCCGGGTGATGCAGCACGCGTTCGATGCTGTCGGCCAGTTCCAGCTTGCTTGGGTCGAAATCATCGCCCAGTTCGGTTTCACGTACCGCCGAACGGTGCATGCGCGGGGCTTTGCCCAGCAGCACTTCGAGGGGCATGTCCACCGGGCTGTTGCCGAAGTGGCTGTCGGTGACGGTCAGTTGCGGTTCGGCAGTGGCTTCGCCGACCACGGCAAACGGGCAGCGCTCACGCTCGCAGATGGCCTGGAAGCGCGCGAAGTCGTCGGCGCCGACGGCCAGCACGTAACGCTCCTGGGATTCGTTGCTCCAGATTTCGTGCGGGGCCATGCCCGGCTCGTCGTTTGGAATATTGCGCAGTTCGAAGCGGCCACCACGGTCGCCATCGTTGACCAGCTCCGGGAAGGCGTTGGACAGACCGCCCGCGCCGACGTCGTGGATAAAGCTGATGGGGTTCTTGTCACCCAGTTGCCAGCAACGGTCGATGACTTCCTGGCAACGGCGTTCCATTTCCGGGTTTTCACGCTGTACGGACGCGAAGTCCAGGTCCGCCGAGCTGGTGCCGGTGGCCATGGAGGAAGCAGCGCCGCCGCCCAGGCCGATCAGCATCGCCGGGCCGCCGAGCACGATCAGCTTGGAGCCGACCAGGATCTCGCCTTTCTTGACGTGTTCTTCACGGATGTTGCCCATGCCGCCGGCCAGCATGATCGGCTTGTGGTAACCGCGCACTTCATCGCCACGGGGGGTGGTGATGGACTGTTCAAAGGTACGGAAGTAGCCGGTCAGGGCCGGACGGCCGAACTCGTTATTGAACGCGGCGCCGCCCAGCGGGCCTTCGATCATGATGTCCAGCGCGGTGACGATGCGCTCGGGCTTGCCGTACGGCACTTCCCACGGCTGTTCGAAGCCCGGGATCTGCAGGTTGGAGACGGTGAAACCGGTGAGGCCGGCCTTGGGCTTGGCGCCGCGACCGGTAGCACCTTCGTCGCGGATCTCGCCGCCGGAACCGGTGGCTGCGCCTGGGAACGGGGCAATCGCGGTCGGGTGGTTGTGGGTCTCGACCTTCATCAGGATATGCACCGGTTCCTGCACCGCGCCGTATTGGCGGGTCTCGGGGTCCGGGAAGAAACGGCCGGCGACGGAGCCGACGATTACCGAGGCGTTGTCCTTATAAGCAGAAAGAACACCTTCGCTGTGCATCACGTAGGTGTTCTTGATCATGCCGAACAGGCTTTTTTCCTGGCTTTCGCCGTCGATGTCCCAACTGGCGTTGAAGATCTTGTGACGGCAATGCTCGGAGTTGGCCTGGGCGAACATCATCAGTTCGATGTCGTGGGGGTTGCGCTTGAGGCCGTTGAAGGCGTTGACCAGATAGTCGATCTCGTCTTCGGCCAGGGCCAGGCCCAGTTCGGTATTGGCCTTCTCGAGGGCGGCGCGGCCACCGCCGAGCACGTCAATCGCGGTCAGCGGCTTGGGCTCGGCATGGCTGAACAGACCGGCGGCCTGTTCCAACTGGCCGACGATGATCTGGGTCATGCGGTCGTGCAGGCTGCTGGCGATCAGCTCGGCTTCGGCCTCGCTGAACTGCCCGGCGACGTAGAAGGCGATACCGCGTTCCAGCCGCTGGATATTCGACAGGCCGCAGTTACGGGCAATGTCGC
Source organism: Pseudomonas rhodesiae (assembly GCF_013285305.1). Classification (NCBI taxonomy): domain Bacteria; kingdom Pseudomonadati; phylum Pseudomonadota; class Gammaproteobacteria; order Pseudomonadales; family Pseudomonadaceae; genus Pseudomonas; species Pseudomonas rhodesiae. The sequence goes on from NZ_CP054205.1 coordinate 4,870,743, forward strand.
TGGCCTTGCTCGACCAGGGCGAGATGGTGCCGAACCGTGGCAGAACCAGGAACAAGCGGCCGCTCGGCTCTTGAACGGGAACGCTTGGGCCGTACTTCAGAAGGCGTGCCAGCACTTGCTGTTCGTCGGCGGTCAAAACGCCGCTCACGTCGGCGAAGTGAGCAAATTCAGCGTACAAGCCTGTAACAGCTGGAACCTTCTGGCTCAGTTGCTCAAGGAGTTTGCTGTGGCGAAAGGCAGAAAGGGCAGGAGCGCCGCGCAGGATCAACATCTTCGGGACAGCCTCGGGAAGGGGTGTGCTTTGAGGCCGTGCATTCTAGCGTAAACCGCCGCCAACGGCACCCGAAACGGTATCGCTGGCCGCTGCCGAACGTCAGTTGGCCGCGATTGCACCTTATCGCGGCGTCATCCGCTGCATTCCGCGCAGTTATTTTAACCGTCACAAACGCCCGCCAACGCCCATTTCTGCGGGCTGCAGCACAGTTTTGGCGGCGCTAGCAGACAAGTCCTGCGCTGTCGAGATATGGCGCCGTGGGCCGTTTGCGTATACTGCGCAGATGTTCTCCCCAACTGCTTTGCGCCCGCGATGCGCCAGATGGCTCATCGCAACCGGACTCTTCCTGATGCTCAGCGCCTGTGTTGATAAACCCAGCACGCTCGAGCGAATCAAGGAGGATGGCGTATTGCGGGTGGTTACTCGAAACAGTCCAGCCACTTATTTCCAGGACCGCAACGGTGAAACCGGTTTCGAGTACGAACTGGTCAAGCGCTTTGCCGATGATCTTGGGGTGAAGCTGGAAATCGAGACCGCCGACAACCTTGACGACCTGTTCGGCCAGTTGGGCAAACCCAACGGCCCGGTGCTCGCCGCCGCCGGCCTGGTGAGCAGCGAACAGCGTCAGCAACAGGTGCGTTTCTCCCATCCTTATTTGGAAGTCACTCCGCAGATCATCTACCGCAACGGCCAATCGCGGCCGACCAACGCGGCGGATCTGGTGGGCAAGAAGATCATGGTGCTCAAGGGCAGCACCCACGCCGAACAACTGGCCGATCTGAAAAAGCAAAATCCTGCCATCGAATACGAAGAATCCGACGCGGTCGAGGTGGTCGATTTGCTGCGCATGGTGGACGAGGGCCAAATCGACCTGACCCTGGTGGACTCCAACGAAGTGGCCATGAACCAGGTGTATTTCCCCAATGTGCGCGTGGCCTTCGACTTGGGCAATGCCAGCAACCAGAGCTGGGCCGTGGCCGCCGGGGATGACAACAGCCTGCTCAACGAGGTCAACAGTTACCTCGACAAGGTGCAGAAGAACGGCACCCTGCAACGGCTAAAAGACCGCTATTACGGGCATGTCGATGTACTGGGTTACGTCGGCGCCTATACCTTCGCCCAGCATTTGCAGCAACGCCTGCCCAAATATGAAAAGCACTTCCGGGCATATGCCAAGGCAGAAAAGGTCGATTGGCGCCTACTGGCGGCCATCGGTTACCAGGAATCACTGTGGCAGCCGGCCGTCACCTCCAAGACCGGCGTGCGCGGCCTGATGATGCTGACCCAGAACACCGCCCAGGCCATGGGCGTGTCCAACCGCCTGGATGCCCGGCAAAGCATCATGGGCGGCGCCAAGTACCTGGCGAAGATCAAGGACGAACTGGACGACAAGATCGCCGAACCGGACCGCACCTGGTTCGCCCTCGCCGCCTACAACGTGGGCACCGGCCATCTGGAAGACGCTCGCACGTTGGCCAAGCGCGAGGGCCTGAACCCGAACAAATGGCTGGACGTAAAGAAAATGCTACCGCGCCTGTCGCAGAAGCAGTGGTATAGCAAGACCCGCTACGGTTACGCGCGGGGCGGCGAACCGGTGCACTTCGTGGCGAACATCCGGCGCTACTACGACATTCTCACCTGGGTGACCCAGCCGCAGTTGGAAGGCAACCAGGTGGTCGAAGGCAACCTGCATGTGCCGGGTATCGACAAGACCAAGCCGCCGGAAGACACCCCGCCACTCTGAGCGCAATATTTCAGACACCGCCAATTGGCTTTACTTGGCTCAAAGGCCGGTGAGCAGATGGACTACGCCGCCCGGTAACACCATCACGCCAGCAATACCCGACGCCCTTAACCCCGCCTCATCCAGCCGCCCCGCATCCTCCAACTGCACCCGCACCCGCGTCAGTGCCACGCGCTGTTGCGACTTGAGGTTATCCGCCCCGCCCAGCGCACTCAGCACCTCGGCCGACAACTCATTCTGCGTTGGCGCGGCTACGGTTTCCGCCACCAGATCCGGAGTAAGGGCCTTCCAGAACGCCCGCTGCAATTTCTCGAACATGCTCAAAGCTCCACGACAGGTGAGGTTTCAACGGTGGCCGCCTGGTACATGCGCAATGCCTCGCGCACTTGGGCGGCTTCTTCCAGGCCCAGGACCTGACGAGCGATGATCTGGCAGTCAGCCAGGTCCAGTTCGCGCACCGTGGCCTTGATAGTGGGGATCAACGGGACGCTGACCGACAGCTCATCCACCCCCAACCCGATCAACACCGGCACCGCCAGCGCTTCGGACGCCAACGCACCGCACACGCCTACCCACTTGCCGTGGGCATGGGCAGCCTTGACCGTTGTGTCGATCAGCCGCAATACCGCCGGGTGGAAGCTGTCGGCCTGACTGGCCAGGCGCGGATGGTCACGGTCCATGGCCAGGGTGTATTGGGTCAGGTCATTGGTGCCGATGGAGAAAAAGTCCACATGGGGAGCGAAGACATCCGCCATCAATGCAGCGGACGGCACTTCGATCATGATGCCCAGTTTCGGTAGCGTCGCGAGCCCGAGCGCCGCTGCTTCTTCTTGAAGAATCCGCCGAGCCAGGTGCAACTCAGAGAGCAGGCTGACCATCGGCAGCATGATATGCAGCCGCGCGAAACCGGCGCTGGCGAGGATCGCGCGAAACTGTTCGCGCAACAATTGCGGCCGCTCCAGGCATAGGCGAATGCCGCGCAGACCGAGGAATGGGTTGTTCTCGGCGTCCATCGGCACATAGGCCAAAGGTTTGTCACCGCCGACATCCAGGGTGCGCACCACCAGATTGCGCTCGGTGCCCAAGGCACGGGCGATGGCGGTGTAGGTGGCGGCTTGTTCGTCGGGGCTGGGGGCGCGGTTGCGGTCCAGGTAGAGAAATTCCGAACGCAGCAGGCCGACGCCTTCGCCGCCCAGGCCCAGGGACTGCTCCACTTCCGGCAACGAAGCAACGTTGGCGGTGACTTCGACATGATGCCCATCGCGGGTGATTGCAGGAACGCCAGCCTGCGCCATGTCCCGCTGATGACGCAGCAGCTGTTGCGCGCGCGCCGTTTCCAACTGCTCGATTTGCGCCAGGTCCGGGTCCAACTGCAACGTACCCTGATCGGCGTCCAGCAAGACATACCGAGCATTGGCCAGCGCCAGCGCTTCAGGCGACACGCCGCAAATCGCCGGCAGGCCAAGGGCCCGGGCGAGGATGGCGACATGGCTGGTGGCGCCGCCGCCGACCGTGACAAAGCCCAGCACCTTGCGCGTGTCCAGGCTGGCGGTTTGCGAAGGGGTGAGTTGCTCGGCGATCAGGATTGCGCGCTCGGGCAAGTCCCAGGCGCTGTCTTGAATGCCGAGGATCAGTTTCAACACACGCTGGCCGACATCCGCCAGGTCCGCGGCCCGCTCAGCGATCAGCGCATTGCCCAAGCCCTGGAAGAGTTCCACGGTGGCGGCGGTGGCACGGTTCCAGGCAAAGGCTGCGCTCTTGCCCTCGGCCAATAATCCGTGGGCTTGTTCCAGTAATGTCGGGTCTTCAAGCAGTTCCTGATGGGCACGAAAGATCTCCGCCTGGGCACTGCCGACGGCATCGTCCTGCAAGGCTTGAAGCGCTTGGGTCGCGGCCGCCAGACCACGGGCCAACGCTGCCTGCTCAACGGCCTGCCCGGCGCCCTGCTCAGTGATGTTCAACACAGGCTCGGCCACTTGAAACACTTGGCCGAACGCCGCCCCCGGCGATGCACACACGCCCCTTAGTAGCGTGGCCGGCAACACCGGTTGCTCCGGTGCTGTCGGTGTCGTAACAGCCTCGCCACAGCCTTGCGTCAACAACGCAACCAACGCCGCGATCGCGGCCTCGGCGTCTTCCCCCGCCGCACTCACTTGCACGCTGTCGCCCTGCACGGTTTGCAGGGCCATGATCGCCACCAGCGATTTGGCATTGGCGCTCTGGGTTTGCTTGTGCAGGTAGATGCTTGCGCTAAACGCTTTCGCGGCCTGGGCCAATACAGCCGCCGGGCGGGCGTGCAGGCCGTTGGCATTCGGCAAGGTCAGGGGCCTGGAGAACAGCGCGTCGCCCTCCTCCTCATCGGCCTCTTCTATCCGATTGCCAGGGGCTACCTGCAACACGGGCTGGCCCAGTTCTACCAGGCCGTTTGCCAAAGGCGTGAAGGGCTCGCCGCTGACCACCAGCATCAGGGTCAGCACACTGCGTGCGTTGAGCGCCACATAGTCGGCATCGAATTCGATCAGGGCTTGCCCCGCCTCCACCCGCTGGCCTTCCTCGACCAGACGGGTGAAGCCCTTGCCGGCCAGGCTTACGGTGTCCAGGCCGATATGCATCAGCACCTGCACGCCGTTGTCATCGGTGATGCTGACCGCATGCCCAGTGTCCTGGATATTGCTGATCACCCCGGCCAGCGGTGCGCAGAGGGTCTGCGATGTTGGGTCGATGCACAGGCCGTCGCCGATCATGCGGCTGGCGAATACCGGGTCGGGCACCTTGTCCAGCGCCAGCAGTACACCCGACAAGGGCGCCCGCAATTCCAGGGGTTGCGTTGCGATCATGACTTCACCTGCTGTTTTGTTCTGTAAAAATCACGGGGTAGATGCGAATGCCAGGGGTGACTTATTTCCACCAGTATTCAACCTGCACGCCCACGTTCGACCCATGCCGCGCCGTGCCATAGGAACCGGTGTCGGACAACGCCGAGCCCGCCGCCAGTTCATTCGCCGCACGCTTAGCCGCTTCGTTCCAGGTCGCATAGGTGTAGTACAAGCGCACTTCCGGTCGCGCCCAGAAATCCGGGCCTTTGGGCGACCAAGTCGGGGCGAAGGTGAATTTGCTCAGTTTGCGCGTGCCGCCGGTGGCGTCGACTTGATCGTGCCCCAGTTCGGTGACCAGTTTGAATTGTTCGCTGAGCGCATACGCAGGTCGTACGCCGATGGACATCCAGGTCTGATCCTGGCTGCCGGGCCGAATGTCCTTCTGGTACACCGCCTCGATCTGCCCACCGAAACGCGGGGTCACCTGCCAGTCGAAAAACTCCACGGCGCGATAACTTTTGCTGCTGTTGTCCAGGAAGGTATTGCCGGTGTAGCCCAGGCCGGTGCCGGGGCCTTCGCCGTACTGCAGGGCGAATTTGTTCTTGCCGCCCAGGAAGGGTTTTTGCACATGCTGCGCGGTCAGCGCCCAACCGCTGTGGGTATCACGCCCACCGGCCTTTTCGATATAGCTCAAGCCCAGCTCCAGCTCGCCGCCGGGGTTGGTCTTGAAGCCCGCGACGTTGAAATCGTGACGGGTGGCGTATTCCTTCTGGTACAGGTTGTCCTTGCGGGAAATCGCATAGCTGTACTTGAGGTCGCCGATCAGCACGTCCTCGATACCGCCGCCCGTGGCGCTCTGGTTCCAGTAGTAGAAGTCGGAAATATGGATGTCGTTACGTTTGTAGTAACGCCGACCGGCCCACAGCGAACCGCCGTTGAGGGCAGGCAGGTTCGACCATTGCGCATACATCTGCGGCATGCGCGCCGAGCCGTTGTCTTCGCCTTGGAATTTAAGGGCGCGGTCGTACTTGTTGTAGAGCGAGGCCATCGCATCGACGCTGAGTACCGAGCCATCGTCGAAGGTCAACAGGTCCTGACGCAGTTCCAGTTCGGCGTACTGCTCGCATTCGTTGCCCAGGCGGTATTTGGTTTGCGCCCCCGGCAACTGGAAACACTGCTGTGGGCCACTGCCCGTGGAAGTCCCCGCGCCACTGCGCAGGTAACCGGCAAATTCCAGGGCCTGGGCGCCGAATGGCAGACTCAGGCAGGAGGCAACGAGGCCGAGCTTTACGGTGGTTTTCATGAAGCACTCCAATATTTTTATTATGTTTTTTTGCAGCGCCCCTGCACTCCCATACAGGGGTTACAGCGGGTCTCAGTCCTTCAAATGCAGCACAAAAGATTCGTACGGACGCAACACCACCGTGGTGGTGCGTTGCGGGCAGTCGGGGTAGTTGCTGATCAGCAGGCGTTGCTCGGTCGCCGCACCAATCACCTGGTCAGGCAGTTGGATCTCACAGGGCTGGCCGTAGAAGTTGTTCAGCACCAGCAGGCGCTCGCCGAGGCCTTCGCGCAGGTAGGCCCAGACCTGCAAATGGTCTTGCAGCAGTGGCCGGTAAACGCCCTCTTGGATCAGCGGTTCGTGACGACGCAAGGCGATCAGCGCGCGGTAGTGGTGCAGCACGGAGTCGGGATCATCGAGTTGGTGTTCGACATTGATATGCGCCGCATTGGCCGGGATGCCGATCCACGGCTCGCCACTGCTGAAGCCCGCATTTGGCTGCGCGTTCCATTGCATGGGCGTACGGCCGTTGTCGCGGGACTTCTGCATGATCGCGGCCATGCTCGCCGCTTCGGATTCGCCCGCATCGCGCTTGAGGCGGAAGATGTTCAGGGTCTCCACATCGCGGTACTGCTCGATCCTGTCGAAGCCCGGATTGGGCATGCCCAGCTCTTCGCCCTGGTACACAAACGGCGTGCCTTGCAGGAAGTGCAGCGCAGTGGCGAGCATCTTGGCCGAGACCACGCGGTACTCGCCGTCATCACCGAAGCGCGAGACCACTCGCGGCTGGTCGTGGTTACACCAGAACAGCGCGTTCCAGCCGCCACCGGCCTGCATGCCCAGTTGCCAGTCGGAAAGGATCTGCTTGAGTTGCAGGAAATCGAAGTCGGCCTTCACCCACTTTTGCAGGTTCGGGTAATCCACTTTCAAGTGGTGAAAGTTGAAGGTCATCGACAGCTCTTTCGACTCGGGCCGAGAGTAGCGGATGCAATGTTCCAGGCTGGTGGACGACATTTCGCCGACATTGATCAGGTCATGCCCCTCGAAGACTTCGCGGTGCATTTCCTGCAGGTACGCGTGCACGTTCGGGCCATCGGTGTAGAAACGGCGGCCGTCGCTGCTGTCTTCAGGGAAATCGGCGGGTTTGGAGATCAGGTTGATCACATCCAGGCGGAAACCGCCCACGCCTTTGTCACGCCAGAAACGCATGAGCTTGAACACTTCGGCGCGCACCTTGGGGTTGTCCCAATTGAGGTCGGCCTGGGTGTGATCGAACAGATGCAGGAAATACTGGCCGGTTTGCGCCTCGTACTCCCAGGCCGAACCACCAAACTTGGATTCCCAGTTGTTCGGCTGGTCGCGCCAGATATAGAAATCGCGGTAGGGGTTGTCGAGGCTGCTGCGTGCCTGCTGGAACCATTCATGCTCGATGGAGGTGTGGTTGACCACAATGTCGAGCATCAGCTTGATGCCGCGCTTGGCCGCTTCGGCGATCAGCAGGTCGCAGTCGGCCATGGTCCCGTAGCTGGGGTCGATGGCGTAGTAGTCGCTGATGTCGTAGCCGTTGTCCCGTTGCGGCGAACGCAGGAACGGCGTGATCCACAAACAATCCACGCCTAGCCATTGGAGGTAGTCGAGCTTGTCCACGATGCCCAGCAGATCACCGGTGGCGTTACCCGCGTGACTGTGGAAGCTTTTGGGGTAGATCTGGTAGATCACCGAGTGTTGCCAGTCTTGCATGGTGGGTTCCTTTAGTAGGGTTTTGTGCTGGCCTCTCGGGCCTCATCGCGAGCAAATCGAACCGTCGCGCCGCCCTCCCACAGGGTGTAAGCATTCCAACTGTGGGAAGGGGGATTGCCCCCCGATAGCGATAGTTCAGGCGACGCGATAACCCGGCCGAACAATCTTCATGCTCAACGCGCAGGTCAAAACAAACGGCACGACCATCGCGATGACCATCCCGATCACAAACATCGCGATGGATTGCGGCACGATCGAAATAAACCCAGGCAAGCCTCCCACCCCGATGGCCGAGGCCTGCACCTTGTTCAGCGACAGGAAAATGCTGCCCAGGGCCGACCCTACCAACGCCGCATAAAACGGAAACTTGAAGCGCAGGTTCACCCCGAACATCGCCGGTTCCGTGATGCCGAAATACGCGGAAATCGCGGAGGTGGAGGCCATGCTTTTGTCCCGCGCATTGCGGGTGGTGTAGAACACTGCGAGTGCGGCACTGCCCTGGGCCAGGTTGGACATCACGATCATCGGCCAGATAAAGGTGCCGCCCTGGGTGGAGATCAGTTGCAGGTCCACGGCCAGGAACATGTGGTGCATGCCGGTGATCACCAGCGGCGCATACAGCAGGCCGAAAATCGCCCCACCGACCATCGGCGCCAGGTCGAACAGGGTGACCACGCCTTCAGTGATCAGGATGCCGAGGTGACGGGTCACCGGGCCGATGATTGCCAGGGCCAGCACGCCGGTGACCACAATGGTGGTGATGGGCACTACCAGCAATTGAATCGAATTGGGCACCCGTGCCCGCAGCCACTTCTCGATCACGCTCATCACGTAGGCGGCCATCAGGATCGGCAGGATCTGCCCCTGGTAGCCGACTTTTTCGATCCTGAACCAGCCGAAAATGTCGAAGTACGGCAGGCTCTGGCCATCCAGACCGGCGACGGCCTTGCCGTAATTCCAGGCGTTGAGCAGGTCCGGATGCACCAGCATCAAGCCGAGTACGATGCCGAGGATTTCACTGCCGCCGAAGCGCTTGGCCGCCGACCAACCCACCAGCGCCGGGAGGAACACGAACGAGGTATTGGCCATCAGGTTGATCAGGCTCCACAGGCCATCCAGGTTCGGATAGGCCTCCAGCAGCGTCTTGCCCTCGATGAACATGCCCTTGGCGCCCATCAGGTTGTTGATGCCCATGAGCAGGCCGGCAATGATCAGCGCGGGCAGGATCGGCATAAACACATCGGAAAACACGCGGACCAGGCGCTGCATGGGGTTGGTTTTGTCGGCGCCCTTCTTCTTCACGTCGGCGATCGTGGCGGCGGCCAGCCCGGTGATTTCGCGCAGGGCGGCGTAGACCTTTTCGACTTCGCCGGGGCCGATCACCACCTGAAACAGGCCGCCGGTAAAGAACGACCCCTTGACCAGATCGACCTGGTTCAGCGCGCTGCCATTGACCCGGCTGGGGTCCTTGAGCGCCAGGCGCAGGCGAGTCACGCAGTGTGCGGCTTGCTCCAGGTTGTCGCTGCCTCCGAGGTGCTCGAGGATCTCGCGGGCGATATTCGAATAGTCGTGGCTCATGCTTGGTTTCCACTTTGGTTTTTTTATTTGGGGGCAGTCATTGGCAGCACGCCGAAAGCAAAAGTACTCGTACAGACGAGTTAAAGCAACAACTCGTCTGTACGAGTTTGAAATTGTTTTTTCCTGATTTTCTGTAGGAATCTGCTGAGCCCCATGGAAGCCGCAGCAACCAAGGGCTCAATGGACAAACCCTATCGGTAGCACTAAGGTTCGAGCCTGAATAAGCCGGGCACAGAGCCATCCCCATGAGCAAATACAACCAGATCTATAGCGATCTGCTTGCCAGCATCACCACTGAACGCCTGCAACGTGGTACGCGCCTCCCCTCCGAAACCGAATTGATGGACAGCTACCAGGCCAGCCGAGGCACCGTGCGCCGCGCCATCGAACAGTTGCAGGAACGTGGCTTTGCGCAAAAGATCCACGGCAAGGGCACGTTCGTGTTGTCGCCCAACCCGATCGAGTTTCAACTGGGCGGCATCGTCAGCTTCCACGAAACCCACGCCGACCTCGGCGATGACGTCCTGACCGAAGTGGTCGAATTCACCCAGATCCCGCTGGAGGGTTCGCTGCTGCAACACATCGAAGCCGAACCCGGCACGCTGATCACCCGCATCAAACGGGTACGACACATCGATGGCAAACGCGTGATCCTCGACATCAACCACTTCGTCGCCGACCTGATCCCAGGCTTGGACCGCACCATTGCCGAGCAGTCGATCTACGCGTTCATCGAACAGACGTTGCAGCTGCAAATCAGCTACGCCCAACGCACCATCAAAGCCCTGCCCCGCAGCAAAGACGACCAGGCCCACCTGGACCTCGACGGCCAGAGCCATGTGATCGTGGTGAGCAACCAGACATTCTTCCAGGATGGACGGCAGTTCGAGTACACCGAGTCGCGGCATACATTGGATAAGTTTTATTTTTCGGATATTGCGCGGCGGTGAGCCGAGTCAGGAAAAAGCATTGGCGTTAAGTCATCTGCTACGAAGAACTCCCCCCTATGTTGAGTAGAGACTTTTCCTGCCGTCGGCCATTGGCCGGCGTCTGTAAAGCCTGGTTGGTGATGCTCAGCGTGCTGCTCATCGCCTGCCAGACGCCGCGTGAGGCGCTGCAACAACTGGCTCAAGAGCATGGCCGACACTGGGAGGTCTTGCCGGGACATGCGTTCCCCCTCTTCATCCTTGCACCGCGAACTGCCGAAAAAATGACTCGCCTGCGTGTCTATTTGGAAGGCGATGGGCATTCCTGGGCCACGGCCACACAACCCAGCCTGGACCCAAGCCCGCATAATCTCTTGGTGCCACGGCTGGCGGTCGACGATCCGACGCCGAACGTTTACTTGGCACGCCCCTGCCAGTTCGTGATGGCCGCAACCTGTCAAACCTCACTCTGGACCGATCGACGATTTTCTCAGGCAGTGGTCGACCGTCTCAGCCAGGCCATGGACCAACTGAAACAGCGATATGGCAATCGTGAGTTCGAACTGGTGGGGTATTCAGGAGGCGCCGCCCTGGCATTATTGCTGGCGGCGCAGCGCAATGATGTGACCCAAGTGCAAACCCTTGCCGGCAATCTCAGCCCACGTCTGTGGGCGGCGATGAAAGGGTTGTCCCCGCTCGACGGTTCACTGGAACCGCTGGACTACCGTGATCGACTCGTCTTAATACCCCAGCGTCATTTCATCGCAGAAGCTGACTCAATCATTCCGAGTCATTTAGCCGATCAGTACCAACAGGCACTTGGCTCGCCCCTCTCCCAATGCGTGCATGTACCAGGGGCAAGTCATGACAAGGGGTGGGAAGCGGCATGGAGCCGATGGGCTAAAACTCCGTTGGCGCATCAGCGTCTTGAGGCTGAGAGTAGGCAGATCCCTTTGAAACAACCCACTACCTCCCCCATCAGGCTCCGCGCGGCGCGTGACAGCGCCAATAACCCTGAAGTTCCAGCTATTGCTGATTAATTCCGCAAAGTTAAAAAAAATAACTGAAACGTCGCATTTTTTAGCTTTTTTCCCGGCCTTAATCATTTTCTTGATGAATTGTCCTACACGCATCGTGTAAATTCGGCCGCGCTTGAATCAGCACTCACTGACAAGCTGGCAGGGATGCCTAAAAGACGGACGCTGACGCGCGCGTTATTCCCTGTCAGTTTCCGCCCTGTAAGGATACTGCCTTGAACATTTCCCACCTGCGCCGCTCGTTGTTGGCGCTGTCCGTTGCGGCTGCCACTGCCACGGTCCATGCCGCACCCGCACCCGACTTCAACTATGACCTGAGCAACGGGGCCTACAACAGCGACGGCGATGTTTTCAATAACGCCACCCTGACCGGGACCTCGCAAAACGCAGGTGTCGGCCTGCTCAACGTGACCCTGGCGGGCAATCTGATCAATCAGGGCAACATCAACCTGACGACCACCAGCCCCAGCGACGTCCCGTCCGGCATCGCCGTACTCCTTAATTCCAACATCGCGGGCGACCTGGTCAATAACGGCGACATTACGGTGAGCGGCAACGGCGCGATGGGGCTGGACCTGTATCAGGCGAATATCGCGGGCAACGTAAACAACAACGGCAAGATCAGTGTGACTGGCCAAAACGCCAACGGCATGATGATCACCTCGACTCAGGCGCGCATCAATAACTCGGGCACGATCACCGCTCGCGGCCTCGATTCAGCGGGCATCGAGATCGAGAACGCGCGCTTCACCGGGCAGATGACAGGCGCGCCCTTCACAAGCGATATCAACAACAGCGGGACTATCTCCGGCGAAGGCATGGGTATCCACTTCGTCAACCTCGACACCTCCGGGGGCTTCGACACCCTCTCCATCAGGCAGACAGGTGGCCTGATCGAAGGCGGCATTGCGGCAATTCTGGTGAACGACAACGCCTCACCCTCGTACTTCTACTGGCAAGGTGGTCAGGTCAAGGGTGACCTGCTGGGCCTCAGTGGCGTGCTGGTGCAAGGCGAGGCGATGTTCGATGGCTCGACCATCCGCGCCGGTTTCGTCGATATCGACGGTGGCCGCCTGACGCTGCTTCGCCCGCAGACCACCATCGTCGGCGACCTCGACATGGACAGCGACACTGCGCGCCTGCGTCTGCTGCTTGATAACGACACACTGCCCAACGCGCCGATCCTGAAAGTCACCGGCAATACCTTCTTCTCTGCAGGCAGCCAGATCGAATTGCAGGCTCGCTCCGATGACTTCCGCACCTCGGCCGCGGGCAACCGCTACACCCTTATCAATTCCGGTACGTGGGAAGACCCGGAGAACCTGTCCGTGGTTTCCTCCTCGGCCCTGCTTGAAGTGAAGAACTTCGGCATTGAAGGCCAGGACGTGAAAGCACTGGTTGCCACCCGCAATGATGAGGTCGTCACACAAGACCTGCTGGGTGCCCACGGCTCGCGTAATGCGGTGAATGCCATCAAGCCGTTCAAGAACACGGTGATGGGCCAACTGGACGAAAGCGACCCGGTATTCCAAAGCTTCGCCAATGCCGCCACCGCCGAAGAGCTGGCCAAACTGGCCGAAACCCTGACCCCAGATGTCAGCCGCGGGGCGATCAACGCTGCCACCAACAGCCAGAACTTGGTCGCAAGCGCCATCAACCGTCGTGCCAGCAAAGCGCGCAGCGGTTTGTCCTCCGGTGACGTGCTGGCTGAACAAGGCGTATGGCTGCAAGCGCTGTCCAGCGATGCCGACCAAGACAGTCGCCACGGTGTCGCAGGCTACGACGCCAACACCAACGGCATCGCCGTGGGCGCCGACGGCAAGGTCAACGCCGAGACCACCGTGGGCCTGGCTTACAGCTACCTGACCAGCGACGTCAAATCCGACCTGGGCAACAAAACCGATGTCAGTGGCCACGCATTGACCCTGTACGGCAACTGGGCCCGTGACAACTTCTTTGTCGACACCTCGCTGATGTATGGCTGGAACGACAACGAATCCAAACGCTACATCGCCGGCACCCGTGCCAAGGCCGACTACGACAGTGAGATCTTTGGCGTCAACGCACTGGCCGGCTACACGTTCCAGCTCAACAAGCAGTGGCTGCTGGAACCTCAGGTCGGTGCGCGCTATGCCAATGTGTCGATGGATTCGTACCACGAGAAAGGCAGCTCAGCCGCCCTCAACGTCGGCAGCCAGCGCTATGAAATCGGCGAAATGGGCCTGGGCGCTCGCCTGGCGGCCGCTTTTGACCTAGGTGCAGGCAGCCTGGAACCGGAAGCCAAGCTGATGGCCTGGCACGACTTCATCGGCGACAAGGCCGGCACCACCTCCACCTTCGTGCTCGGCGGCACCCCATTCACCACCACCGGCGCCACACCAGCGCGCGACAGCTACGAGCTGGGCCTGGGTGCAAACTACCGAGTGGGCGCTTGGAGCGTGGGAGGGACATACAACTACCTGACCAGCAGTGGTTTCGACGCCGATACGTTCAGTGCGAACGTGCGTTACGACTTCTGATAAACCCCTTCGCTAGAAACAACAAAACCCGCCCATGCGGGTTTTGTTGTTTTCAGGCTGGTGGTTTGCGGCGGGTGGGCGCCGTAGCCGACGCATCGTAGGCATCGCCAACAGCCGCTAAGTTTCGTAGGAAATTTTGTAGGTCTTGCCTAGCCGTTCGACACGTGCAAACCCGAGTTCGCCAAGGTGCATACCCGCGATAAGAATCTTATCCGAGCTAACAACACTCAATAGTTTGGATCGTGTTTCGGCGCTAAGAAGCGGATCTTGGTCGAATGCAATGGATACATCGGGACGAGCAATCTGAATTTGGGGGAAATGAACGATATCCCCCCAAACCAGCAGACTACGACCATTGGAATCGAGACGATAACCGCAATGTCCTGGGGTATGCCCCAGAAGAGGCATCGCACTGATGCCAGGCAGAACTTCGTTATCAGTAAACGTGCGCGTCTTCTCCCGATACTGATCGAACACCTTGCGAGCAAACAGAAAGTTGCCACGAGCCCGCTCACTCGCTCGGCTGAGGTGACCATCATCCTTCCAAAAAGAAACCTCGCGCTGGTGGACGACTAACTCTGCATCGGGAAAGGCTGCTTCCCCTGAAGAGTCAAGCAGGCCCCCAACATGGTCGGGATGAGCATGGGTCAGAAGAATGGTGTCAATGTCAGCGGGTTGCACCCCAGCAAGCGCGAGATTCGCCTTTAACTTGCCGCCCCACTGCTTGAAACCACCAGCCCCCGCATCGATGAGGATCGTGCGGCCCCTTCCACGCACCAGGTAACAGTTGATGTGAATCGAGGATGGGTCGCTCACACCTGCGTCCTGCTGCAACTTGTACGCCTGCGTAGGATTAATGTTGGAGAGAAGATCCAGACTTGCGCAAAGGTATCCATCACTGATGGCCGTAATCGAAAAGTCGCCGATCTGCTGGCCCGGAAATTTCATGTCGTTCATTGCGGCACTCCTTGCGGATCATCAGTTCCGCGCGTAGAGGGTATCGGCTGGATAGCCAAAGCAACGGATGCGTGCCGTTAGCCCGGCATGGCGTTTTATTGCCTCATCCAGTCGCGCCATGAAATCGTCCATGACCGATGCCGTTCTGAACGGTTCGAGGCGGTACTTGATTTGCGCGTAAGCAGGATGCCCACGCCCCTGGCGAGCAGCGACATAGATGACATGCACGTTGTCCAGCGCAGCCTGGAGGACGTCCGTGCAAAGCAGGGTGCATCGTCCGGTGAGTTCCGCCAGATTCGCTTCGGGCGGCATCTTTTGCGCCTGGATAAAGATCGTCAGGTTAGGCATGTCGATTCCGCCCCTGCGTCTGGGGCACTGCGCCATTGCCACCGGTCAATTGCGCGGTCATCGGTGCATAGAGGTGCACGTTCTTTGGAAGGGTATTTGCACCAAGACTAATGGCGCTATCCAGCTTCGCCAGCCACCTGTTTTCAGGACATTTCTCCAATGCGACCGCCCACATCTGCTCAGGCGTGAGCCCCATCTCGATGAGCGGCTCGGGACCGACTGCGCTCACGATCAGATACTCGCCTTCACCGATGACAGGCGCGCGCTCAAGGCCGCCGTAAAGATTGCGGTGCCAATCGGTAATGTACTGCTGCCAGCGTGCGAAGTCGCCCCCGCCCTTCTGGCGATACTCATCACTTTCAAGCACAGCCAGACCGTCGATCGAGTGCATGGCCAGGTACACAGGGCAACCAGTGCTAATCGCTTTGAAGCGTTGCGAAGTATGGAACCCACTTACGGAAATAAGCGCGGGTAACTTCTCCAGGCTATAGAAATCATTCCACAGTGCTTCGCTGACTGGGTCAGCAAAGCTGCACTCGACGGTATAGATCATGGATAGCTTGCTACCGGCCTTTTCGTAGGTCCGGCCCTAATTATTGATGTCTAGTCATGCTATGACCTTGATCTCGGCGTATAAAACGATTAATCGATATGCTTCAGTGACAAAAGATCAAGCTAAGCTGGATCGCCATCATCAGAAAGGGAACGCTCATGCGAAGGAAGATCCCCAGCAGCACGGCACTGACAGCATTTGAAGCCGCCGCCCGCCACGGCAGTTTCGCGCGCGCGGCAGAGGAACTGTCTTTGACTGAAGGAGCTATCAGTCGCCAGATCGGCCGGTTGGAAGCCTTCCTCGGGGTCACGCTGTTTGAGCGGATCGGCAATCGTGTCCGACTCCTTCCTAACGGAGAGCGTTACGCGGCGCAGGTTCGCGAATCACTTGACCGCTTGGATCGGGACAGTCAGTACTTGATGGGGCAGCCGAACGATGGCGCAAGCCTGGACATTGCCACTATCCCAACGTTCGCGATGCGATGGCTCATCCCTCGCTTGGGACGCTTCCAGCAGAAGCATCCGAACATTACTGTGCATTTGGCCGAGCGCATGGAGCCCTTCGTCCTGGCCGGTAGCGGATTCGATGCTGCCATCCATTTCGAACACCCGGCGTGGACGGGCATGCAAACTCACCAACTTTTGCATGAAGTGCTGGTTCCGGTTTGCCATCCTGGACTTCTGACAGGACGCAATCGAACAACCGCATTGGACGAATTACCGCGCCTTCACCGACGACAGAACCCTGACGCTTGGCAACACTACTCCCAAGAGGTGGGAAGCCCGCTGACCAATCCTGCAATTGGCGCACGCTTTGATCTCCATGGAATGTTGATAGAAGCCGCATTGGCCGGCCTCGGCGTTGCGCTAGTACCGCGCCTGTACGTTGAGACCGAACTGGCGTCAGGAAGCCTGATCGCCCCGTGGCCGGACGGAAAAACCATCTCTAAAACCTTCTGCCTCATCCTCCCTGAGCCCATCGAATTGGGTAGAGAGCCAATACAAGCTTTTGCTCAATGGCTGCTCGACGAAGCAAAGAAGGGAACAGAACTTGCCCGCGGCGATCATCTTCTTCGCCTCCCCTAGACGCTCACACGCTTGAGCCAGGGTGATCCCGCCTAAGCCGTAACGACCGGAGCTGACGTCACACAGACACGCTGCCTGGCGATGCACAAAGCTGCCAGAATTTGCCAGCCCCAAAAAGCCAAAAGCCCGCAGTTACGCGGGCTCCAGGGCATTTTTTGCTAGTGGGTGCCGGACAATGCCGGACGTCCAATCATTCCCACTCAATGGTCGCTGGCGGCTTGCTCGACACGTCATACGTCACGCGCGAGATGCCTTCGATCTCATTGATGATACGGCCGCTGACGGTTTCCAGCAGTTCGTACGGCAGGTGTGCCCAGCGGGCGGTCATGAAGTCGATGGTTTCCACTGCACGCAGGGCCACGACCCAGGCGTAACGACGGCCATCGCCGACCACGCCAACCGACTTGACCGGCTGGAACACCACGAACGCCTGGCTGACTTTGTGGTACCAGTCGGCCTTGCGCAATTCTTCGATGAAGATATGGTCGGCGCGACGCAGCAGGTCGGCGTATTCCTTCTTCACTTCACCAAGGATACGCACACCCAGGCCCGGGCCTGGGAAGGGGTGACGGTAGACCATGTCGTACGGCAGGCCCAGTTCCAGGCCCAGGCGACGGACTTCGTCCTTGAACAGTTCGCGCAGCGGTTCGACCAGCTTGAGGTTCATTTCCTCAGGCAGGCCACCCACGTTGTGGTGGGACTTGATCACGTGGGCCTTACCGCTCTTGGCGCCGGCCGACTCGATCACGTCGGGGTAGATGGTGCCCTGGGCGAGGAACTTGATGTTGTCCAGTTTGCTGGACTGGGCATCGAACACGTCGATGAAGGTGCGACCGATGATCTTGCGCTTCTTCTCCGGGTCGGACTCGCCGGCCAGGTTATTCAGGAATTGCTCTTCGGCGTTGGCGCGGATTACTTTGACGCCCATGTTCTCGGCGAACATGGCCATCACTTGCTCGCCTTCGTGCAGGCGCAACAGGCCGTTGTCGACGAACACGCAGGTCAGTTGGTCGCCGATGGCCTTGTGCAGCAGCGCAGCAACCACGGAGGAGTCAACGCCGCCCGACAGACCAAGCAGCACGTTGTCGGTACCGACCTGGGCGCGTACTTGAGCGATGGCGTCTTCAGCGATTTTCGACGGGGTCCACAGGGCTTCACACTCGCAGATATCGAGGATGAAGCGCGACAGAATGCGCCCGCCTTGCTTGGTGTGGGTCACTTCCGGGTGGAACTGCACGCCGTAGTAGCGACGCTCGTCGCTGAACATGCCGGCGATCGGGCAGCTCGGAGTGCTGGCCAGGATGTGGAAGTCTTCCGGCATCTTGGTGACCTTGTCACCATGGCTCATCCATACGTCGAGGCCGAACAGGCCGTCGGCGTCGACGTGATCTTCGATGCCGTCCAGCAGGCGGCTCTTGCCGACCACGTCCACACGGGCGTAACCGAACTCACGCAACTCGGAACCTTCGACCTTGCCGCCCAGTTGCTCGGCCATGGTCTGCATGCCGTAGCAAATACCGAAGACCGGCACGCCCAGGTCGAACACGGCTTGTGGGCAGCGCGGGCTGTTGGCTTCGTGCACGGACTCGGGGCCGCCGGCGAGGATGACACCTTTAGGGGCGAATTCGCGGATCGCTTCGTCGTCCATGTCGAACGGATGCAGTTCGCAATACACGCCGATTTCACGCACGCGGCGGGCGATCAGTTGGGTGTACTGGGAACCGAAGTCGAGGATCAGGATGCGGTGGGCGTGAATGTCGAGGGCCATGAGAGAAACTCTGAAGAGCAGTTGCAAGCTTCAAGCTGCAAGCTGCAAGTAATCGGAAGCCGCGCGGTAGCTGTACGAATACAGCCCCGCTTGCAGCTTATAACTTGTGGCTTATAGCTGTCGGCATCAGCCGACCCGATAGTTTGGCGCTTCCTTGGTGATCTGCACGTCGTGGACATGGGATTCAGCCATGCCGGCGCCGGTGATCCGTACGAACTCTGGCTTGGTGCGCATTTCGTCGATGTTGGCGCTGCCGGTGTAGCCCATCGAGGAACGCAGGCCACCCATCAGTTGATGGATGATGGCGCTCAGGGTGCCCTTGTACGGCACACGGCCTTCGATACCTTCCGGAACGAGCTTCTCAGCGCCAGCCGAGGAGTCCTGGAAGTAACGGTCGGAAGAGCCTTGCGCCTGGGACATGGCGCCCAACGAACCCATGCCGCGGTAAGCCTTGTACGAACGGCCCTGGAACAGTTCGATTTCGCCCGGCGCCTCTTCGGTACCGGCGAACATCGAGCCCATCATCACGCAGGAGGCACCGGCGACGATGGCCTTGGACAGGTCACCGGAGAAACGGATGCCGCCGTCGGCGATCAACGGTACGCCAGTGCCTTCAAGGGCAGCGGCGACGTTGGCGATGGCGCTGATTTGCGGCACGCCCACACCGGCGACGATACGGGTGGTGCAGATCGAGCCAGGGCCGATACCGACCTTGACCGCATCCGCGCCCGCTTCGGCCAGGGCCTTGGCGGCAGCGCCGGTGGCGATGTTGCCGCCGATCACTTGCACTTCAGGGAAATTCTGTTTGACCCAACGTACGCGGTCGATCACGCCTTTGGAGTGACCGTGGGCGGTGTCGACCACCACCACGTCCACACCGGCAGCGACCAGGGCCGCAACGCGGTCACCCGTGTCTTTACCGGTGCCGACGGCGGCGCCGACGCGCAGACGACCTTGGTCATCCTTGCTGGCCAGCGGGTAAGCCTTGGCTTTTTCGATGTCGTTGACGGTCATCATGCCTTTGAGGGCGAATTTGTCGTCGACGATCAGCACGCGCTCGATGCGGTGCTTGTGCAGCAATTCGCGCACGTCGTTCTTGTCGGCGCCTTCCTTGACCGTGACCAGACGCTCTTTAGGCGTCATCACTTCGCGGACGGTGACTTCAAGACGGTTCTCGAAACGCACGTCACGGGAGGTAACGATGCCGACCAGGTCGCCATCGTGCAGTACCGGAACGCCGGAGATGTTGTGCAGGCGGGTCAGGTCGAACAGATCACGCACGGTAGCGTCGGCTTCGATGGTGATCGGATCCTTCACCACACCGGCTTCGTAACGCTTGACCTTGCGCACTTCGGCAGCTTGCTGCTCGATGGTCATGTTCTTGTGGATGATGCCGATGCCGCCTTCCTGAGCCATGGCAATGGCCAGACGGGCTTCGGTAACGGTGTCCATGGCAGCGGAGACCAGGGGAATATTCAGCTCGATGCCACGGGTTAGGCGGGTCTTGAGACTGACTTCGTTAGGAAGCACCTCGGAATAACCAGGCACTAGGAGAATGTCGTCGAATGTCAGAGCTTCTTGGCTGATACGCAGCATCGCGGGGGCTCCCGAGCGGGAAAATGGAAGCGCGCCATTATATACATGCACCCTGCCTGGCTCAATGTAAAACTCTGACAAACTTGGTAATACTGATAGATGGATTAAAGTTCGACCTTGACCCAACTGATCTTCTGGTCCAGCCAATCGGCAAATTCGTCGATAAAGCTCTGCTTGAAGCCCGCTTCAGCCCAGTTGTTGAAGATAAATCCCAGGTTGGAAAACCCGCACTCCTGCAAGAACAGAAAGCCGTTGATGTCATCTTCATGCCCGCACAGTGGGCAGGTGAAGTTGTCGGTGTGGCCGGGCATCCAGTCTTCCAGGCTTTCGAACAACGCCTCCCCCACTTCCCGCCGACACTCCGGGCAGCCGGCCTCGCCAAGAAAGCCTTTGGCGGGCGTGTAGATACAGCGTTTATAGATAATTTCCAGCCCATTGACCGGCTCGTTGAACGGTAGCGCTTCGGGGTACAACACCACGGCGCGAGCGCCGTCGGCCAGGGCATAGCCCATGCGGTTGCCGGTGCGGCCGCAGGTGGTCAGTTCTTCCTTGACGATATTCTTGCGCACCAGCCAGCGCACGATTGCCCGAGCGCGGGGTTCGTGCACGGGCAAAGTGGAGATTTTCGGAACAAGGATGCTTTGGGAGTTCATGGGAGTCCTGCGGTGTGGCTTCTGACGCCTGGGAGGACGGCAGCTTAATCCCTGAAGAAATCAGGTCAAGTACTCAAATACCGTCCAATCAACGCAATGCCGCTGGCCAGCACCAGCCAAGTCACCAAGCGCACGAATGCCTCCCGCGACAGGCGCATCGTCAACCTGCGCCCTGCCCACAACCCCACGGCCATCGCCGGCAACAAGCACACGGCAAGCAGCAACAGCGGTAAGTCCGCATACACGCCGGCGATCAGGAACAGACTCAAGCGCACCACAGTGCTGCAACTGATCAACGCACTTTGGGTGGCGCGCGCCGCGTCCTTGGGCAGACGACTGTTCAGGTAGATCGCATATAAAAAACCGCCGCTGCCGAACAGCGCACCAAACAGCCCGCCGATCGTCCCCATCGGGATCGACCAACCCGCAGCCAACTGCGTCGGGCGGCCCTTTATCGCCAGGCTATAAAGGGCGTAGGCACTGATAAACAACCCCATCAACAGCAGCAGCAGGTCGGAATGCAGATTGAGCAAAAACACCACGCCCAAGGTGCAACCGACGGCCATGCACGGCAGCAGGCGCAATAACTCGGGCTTGCTCACGTCTCGTCGGGTTTGCAGCAAACCGCCAAACGCCGCGACAAAATCCAACAGCACCAGCAGTGGGATGATCTTCGACAGCGGCATAAACACAATCAACACCGGCCCGGCCACCAGCGCCGTGCCAAAGCCGGCGATGCCGAACACGATATAGGCAACGGCCACGCCCAGGCCGATCACGAGCCACTCCAAACCGCTAAACGACCACTGACTTATCAGCTCAACCGGGCCCATGGGTGATTCCTTGCAAGAGATAGCGTTCACTTTAGCCATCGACGAGCGTTGCGACTAATATCTTCAAATCCCTCAAGTCATCTTAAAAAGGCATAACGCGTGATCTCCACCCGTCAATTGCGCTACTTCGTTGAAATCGCCGACAGCGGCAGTTTCAGTGCCGCGGCCGAGCGCCTGTTCGTCGCGCAATCGGCCTTGAGCCGGCAAATCAAGGCGCTTGAGCACCAACTGCAAACGCCGCTGTTCGAACGCACGGCGCGCCAACCGAAGCTGACCGCGGCGGGCGAAGCCTTTTACCCTCGGGCGCGCAACCTACTGAGCGAACTGCATAAGGCCAGTGAAGTGGCGACCCAGATCGGCAGCGGCCAGGTCGGCACCCTGCGTCTGAGCCATTCGAGCACCGTGCCGATGAGCGGCGTGCTGCTGCGCGGCATCAGTGCCTGGCTGGAGCGCTGCCCTGGGGTGTCGGTGGATATCGCCAAGATGTCCTCCGAAGCGCAGCTGGAAGAGATCGCCGACGGCCGCCTGGACATCGGCCTGCTGCGCTTGCCGGTGTTGCGCCAGCGCGAAGGCGTGCGCGTACAGCCTTTATACAGCGAACCCTTGATGCTGGCGGTGCCGCCGAACCATGCGCTGGCTGGCCGTGATGCGCCCATAGAGCTGGCGCAGTTGCGGGATGAGGCGTTTATTTCAATCCCCCATCCTCAGCGCGGCGGTTTGAGTTATCTGTCCGCCGAGCTGTGCATGCGCGCCGGTTTTTTCCCCAAGGCGGCTCGGGTGATGTCGCGCAAGACCACGCAGTTGCAGTTGATCCAGGCCGGTTTCGGTATTGCCTTGTTACCAAAATCCATGCAGGACATTGCACCTGCCAACCTGCGTTTTTTACCTCTGGTCGAGCCGGACAGCCTCAGCACCGTGGCCCTGGCCTGCGCGCAAGGGCCGAGCGCGCTGGTCGAGCAATTCTGCCAAACCCTAAGCGAATGCCTATAAACTGCCGCCCATGATTAAAGACCTGTTGCCATGATTAAAGACCCGTTTGCCCGTCTGGGCCTGGACCGCGAAGTTCTGACTGTCAGCCAGCTCAACGGCCGTGCGCGGGTGTTGCTGGAAGACGTGTTCGCCAATATCTGGGTCGAAGGCGAAATCTCCAACCTCGCCCGCCCGGCGTCCGGCCACGTGTATTTCACCCTCAAGGACAGTGGCGCCCAGGTGCGCTGCGCATTGTTTCGCAGTAACGCCGCACGGGTTCGGCAGGCCTTGAAGGATGGCCTGGCGGTGAAGGTGCGCGGCAAGGTCTCGTTGTTTGAGGGCCGTGGTGATTACCAGTTGATTCTCGACACCGTGGAGCCCGCAGGCGACGGTGCGCTGCGCCTGGCCTTCGATGCGCTGAAAGAAAAACTCAGCGCCGAAGGTCTGTTCAGCGCCGAGCGCAAAGTGCCGCTGCCGGCCCACCCGCAGCGCATCGGCATCATCAGCTCGCCCACCGGCGCGGTGATCCGCGACATCATCAGTGTATTCCGTCGCCGTGCGCCGCAGGTGCAACTGACGTTGATCCCCACCGCCGTGCAAGGCCGCGAAGCCATCCCGCAAATTGTACGGGCGCTGAAACTGGCGGATGCGCGCGGCTTCGACGCACTGATCCTGGCCCGTGGCGGCGGTTCGCTGGAGGACCTCTGGTGCTTTAACGAAGAAGCCGTGGCCCGTGCGGTGGATGCCTGCGTAACCCCTATTGTCAGCGCCGTCGGCCATGAAACCGATGTGTCGATCAGCGACTTCGTGGCTGACGTACGTGCGCCTACACCGTCCGCTGCCGCCGAGCTGCTGGCGCCGGATTCAAGCCATCTGGTGCGCCAGGTGGAGAACCTGCATCGGCGCCTGGTGATGCTGATGCGCAACCGCCTGCGGCACGACCGCTTGCGACTTGAGGGCATGGCCCGCCGGCTGCGTCATCCGGGCGAACGTCTGCGCCAACAGGCCCAACGCCTGGACGACCTGGACATGCGCCTGCGCCGTGCCTTCGAGCGTAGCCTCAACACCCGTCGCGAGCGCTTGATCCGCCTGGAAACCCGCCTCGCCGGCCAGCATCCGGGACGCCAACTGGCCCTATTGCGCCAGCGCTTGGACAGCCTCGCCGAACGCCTGCCGCGCGCCATGCGCGAAGGCCTCAAGGCGCGTCGCCTGCAATTGCAAAGCCAGGTGCAGACGCTGCAGGTGGTCAGCCCGCTGGCCACCCTGGGCCGCGGCTACAGCATCCTGCTGGACGAGCGCGGCCAAGCCATTCGCAGTGCCGCGCAGACCCACACCGGCCAGCGTCTGACCGCGCGACTCGGTGAAGGCCAATTGCAAGTGCGGGTGGAAGACAACCACCTGACACCCGTTACCCTTTCGTTACTGGATTGATCGATGCCACGTCTTTTTAGCCTGTTGATGCTGCTATGCCTGACCTTTAACGCCCACGCCGACAGTTACATCAGCCGCACCCTGAACAAACCGGTGCCGGGCGGCGTGGCAGTGGTCGAGCTGGGCCCTTCGGCAACGGCGCCCAAGGCCACGTATCAAGGCAAGCCGGTGCTGGTGGTCAAGGAACAGGACAATTGGCTGGCGATCGTCGGCATTCCGCTGACGGTCAAACCCGGCAACGAGCGCATCAGCAGCGGCGGCCGCAGCCTGCCCTTTATCGTCGGCTATAAAAAGTACCCGGAACAGCGCATCACCTTGAAGAACAAAAGCCAGGTCAACCCTGCCCCGGCGCAGCTCAAGCGCATCGAGGCCGAGCTGGCGGTACAGATCAAGGCTTACCGCAGTTTCAGCCCGAACCTGCCGAGCAATCTGGTGCTGGACAAGCCTGTTAACGGTCCGCTGTCGAGCAAGTTCGGCGTGCGCCGCTTTTTCAACGGCGAAGAGCGCAACCCGCATTCGGGCCTGGACTTCGCGGTGCCCGCCGGCACGCCGATCAAAACGCCTGCAAACGGCAAAGTGATTCTGGTGGGCAATTACTTTTTCAACGGCAATACCGTGTTCGTTGATCACGGCCAAGGCTTTATCAGCATGTTCTGCCACATGTCCACGATCGACGTGAAGGTCGGCCAGCAACTGGTGCGAGGCGCGGTGGTGGGCAAGGTCGGCTCGACCGGCCGCGCGACGGGGCCGCACATGCACTGGAACGTCAGCCTTAACGATGCGCGGGTGGACCCAGCGATCTTTATTGGCGCTTTCCAACCTTGATATCCGCGATTGCGCGCCTAAGAATTGGCGCGCAATAAAACCCATATCACACCCGAATAATTGGCAGAAAATCTCGATCAGACTGCACAACAAAGAACTTCTATCAATTTTTTTCGACTGCTTGCCATCATTCACCTCGGCGGTTAGGGTTGGACCTATGAAAACCTCTCATACCCTCATTCAGCTCCGCCAGCACCGCAGCCTGTGCCTTGTCAGCGCACGACTGCCAGGCTGAATCGATCTGCCTCGTCTTGTGCTTTATCCCCAATAACAGTTCCACGGCAGGCCGCCTCTTCTCGGCCCCTACATAAAGGATTTCCCGATGAGCATGCTCAAAGACCCGTCTTCGAAGTACCGCGCGTTCCCGACCATCGATATCCCGGACCGCACCTGGCCATCGAAAACCATCACCGCCGCGCCAATCTGGTGCAGTTCCGACTTGCGTGATGGCAACCAATCGCTGATCGAACCGATGGATGCGGTAAAAAAACTGCGTTTCTGGAAAACCCTGGTCGCGGTGGGCGTGAAGGAAATCGAGGCCTCCTTCCCGGCGGCCTCGCAGACCGACTTCGACTTTGTGCGCACCCTGATCGAAGACAACCACATCCCCGAGGACACCACCATCCAGGTGCTGACCCAGGGCCGTGAAGACTTGATCGCACGTACCTTCGAATCCCTGCGCGGAGCCAAGAAGGCCATCGTGCACTTGTACAACGCCACCTCGCCGTCGTTCCGCCGCATCGTGTTCAACCAGGACAAGGACGGGATCAAGGCGATTGCGGTCAACGCCGCCAAGCTGTTCGTCAAATACGCCGCCCAGCAACCGGAAACCCAGTGGACCTTCGAGTACTCGCCTGAGACCTTCAGCGCCACCGAACTGGAGTTCGCCAAGGAAGTCTGCGACGCCGTGATCGAGGTGTGGAACCCGACACCGGAGCACAAGGTCATCCTCAACCTGCCGGCCACCGTGGAATGCGCCACGCCAAATATCTATGCCGACCAGATCGAGTGGTTCGGTCGCCATATCAACCGCCGTGACAGCGTGATCATCAGCCTGCACACCCACAACGACCGTGGTACCGGCGTGGCTGCCACCGAATTGGGCCTGATGGCCGGTGCCGACCGTGTCGAAGGCTGCCTGTTCGGCAACGGCGAGCGCACCGGTAACGTCGATCTGGTCACCGTGGCCCTGAACCTCTATACCCAGGGCGTGGACCCTGAGCTGGATTTCTCCGATATCGACGGCGTGCGCAAAGTCGTTGAAGAGTGCAACCAGATCCAGGTCCACCCACGTCACCCGTACGTCGGCGACCTGGTTCACACCGCGTTCTCCGGCTCCCACCAGGACGCGATCCGCAAGGGCTTCGCCCAGCAGAAATCCGACGCGCTGTGGGAAGTCCCGTACTTGCCGATCGACCCAGCCGATATCGGCCGCAGCTACGAGGCCGTGATCCGCGTCAACAGCCAGTCGGGCAAGGGTGGCATCGCCTACCTGCTGGAACAGGAATACGACATCAGTTTGCCGCGTCGCATGCAGATCGAGTTCAGCCAAGTGGTGCAGGCCGAAACCGACCGCGTGGGCCTGGAGATGACCGCACCGCAAATCTATGCGTTGCTGCAACGTGAATACCTGCAAGCCAACACACCGTATGCGTTGGTCAGCCATCGTTTGCAGGAAGAGAACGGCAACAGCTTCGTCGAAGTGGAAGTCTCCGGCAAAGGCCAGGGCGAAACCAACCTGCACTGGAAAGGCAAAGGCAACGGCGCGCTGGAAGCCTTGGTGGCCGGCCTGCCGGTGGCGGTCGAGATCATGGACTACAACGAACACGCCATCGGCGCGGGCACCAACGCCAAGGCGGCGGCCTACATCGAACTGCGTGTGAACGGCGAACGCCCGGTGCATGGCGTGGGCATCGATGAAAACATCACCACGGCCAGCTTCAAGGCATTGTTCAGTGCACTGAACCGCTCGTTGAGCCAGTTGGAAGCGAAGGCGGCGTAAACGCCGGCCGCTGAGTGCCAAAGGCCCCTGGGTGTGAATCCAGGGGCCTTTTTATTGAGTATCGGATTTGGGTTGACTGTCACTGTCAGGGACTCATCGGGGGCAAGCCCCCTCCCACATTTTTGAATGTTTTCACAAATCAACCTGTGGGAGGGGGCTTGCCCCCGATAGCGGTCAGTCAGACTAACTGAAAACTATCGGCATCCAGATGCGCCGGAAACCGGGCGCGATACGCCGCCAACTCCGCCGCTTCCAGCTTCACCTGAAACACCCCGTCAGCCTCCCCCGCACTGAGCAACGTCTCTCCCTGGAAGTCCAGCACCTGACTGTCGCCGGTGTAGGCAAAGCCTTTACCGTCGGTGCCGACCCGATTCACCGCGGCTACATAACACAGGTTTTCGATGGCCCGCGCCGGTAGCAAGCGGTTCCAGTGCTGGCGCCGGGCGCCGGGCCAGTTGGCCGTGTACAACAGCAGGTCAGTGTCTTGAGCGTCGCGGCTCCAAACCGGGAAGCGCAGGTCGTAGCAAATCAACGGGCGTATACGCCAGCCCTTCAATTCGAACTGCACTTGGCGCTCGCCGGGGGTGTAGTGATTATGCTCACCGGCCATGCGGAATAGATGGCGCTTGTCGTAATGCAACACCTCACCATCGGGCCGTGCCCATAGCAGGCGATTGCGGTGGCTGCCATCGGCGGCCTGGATGATCACGCTGCCGGTGATCACTGCGTCGTATTTGACCGCTTGGGATTGCAACCACTGCTGGGTGGGACCGTGTTCCGGCTCGGCGAGGGCCTGGGACTCCATGGAGAAACCCGTGGTAAACATCTCGGGCAGTACGATCAGATCGGCTCCCCTGGCCTGCTCCAGCAGCGGTTCAAAATGCTCAAGGTTGGCCTGGCGGTCGTGCCAGGCCAGAGTGGTCTGTATCAGGGCAATCGTCAGATCGGGCAGTGCAGTCAGATCACGCATAGTTTTTCGGCTGCCTGGCGCAGCGTGTCCTCACGTTTGGCAAAGCACAAGCGCACCAGACGCTGGCCTTGGGGTGGGTGCTGGTAGAACACCGAGATCGGAATGCTCGCCACCCCATGTTCACGGGTCATCCACAGCGACATGGCGACGTCATCCAGATCCGGGCGTATCTGTGAGTAGTCCACCAATTGGAAGTAAGTACCGGTCACCCGGGTAAAACTCAAACGCGACGGCGCCAGCAAGTCGCAGAACAGGTCGCGCTTGGCCTGATAGAACGCCGGCAGTTCGTCGACATGCTCCGGGCGTTCGGCCATAAAGTCAGCCAATGCGCACTGCAACGGCGTCACACCACAGAAATTGACGTATTGGTGCACCTTGCGCAGTTCGGCCGTCAGCGCTGGTGGGGCGACGACATAGCCGGTTTTCCAGCCAGTGACGTGATAAGTCTTGCCAAAGGAGCTGACCACGAACGCACGTTGGTACAGCTCCTCATGGGCCAACACGCTGACGTGAGAAACTCCGTCGAATACTAAGTGCTCGTAAACCTCATCGCTGACCAGGTAAATATCGCGGTCGCGGATCAGTTCAGCCAATTGGTCCAGCTCAGCGCGGCTGATCAGCGCGCCGGTCGGGTTGTGGGGGGTGTTGAGGATGATCATGCGCGTGCGCGGCGACAGCGCGGCCTTGATCCGTTCAAAATCCAGCGCGAAGCCTTGCAGGCTCAGTTGCACATGCACGCAACGGCCGCCGGCCAGCTCCACCGAGGGTTCATAGCTGTCGTAACACGGGTCGAACACGATGACTTCGTCGCCGCTGCGAATTACTGCCTGGATGGCGCAAAAGATCGCGGCAGTCGCGCCAGGCGTGATGGTCACTTCGGTGTCGGGATTGACCGTAACCCCATAACAGCGGGCGATCTTGGCCGCCACTTGCTGACGCAGAGCCGGCAAACCCGTCATAGGCGAATATTGGTTATGGCCGGCGGCAACATGCTTGCCCACCGCATCGAGCAAACCTTGAGGCCCGTTGAAATCGGGGAAACCCTGGGACAGGTTGAGGGCGCCGGTTTCAGCGGCGAGTTGCGACATGGTGGTAAAAATGGTCGTGCCGACCGTTGGCAGCTTGCTGTTGATCATCGAAGGCCCCTGCGGATGAGCCCCAAGTTTTAAGCTGCCAACCCGGTTGGGTCAAGGCACAAACCGGCGCGCACAAAAAAGGGCTCATCAAGAGCCCTTTCTGCGAAGTCGATATCAGCGCTTGTCGCGGCGCTTTTTGTCGGCTTTCTTGTGGTGAGTCATCAAACGACGCTTCTTGTTCACCTGACGGTCAGTCAGTGTGTTCTTGTTGCCTTCGTATGGGTTCTCGCCACCTTTGAACTCGATACGAATCGGCGTACCGACCAGTTTCAAGACGCGGCGGTAGGTGTTTTCCAGGTAACGCACGTAGGACTTGGGCACCTTCTCGATCTGGTTACCGTGGATCACGATAATCGGCGGGTTGGCACCACCCAAGTGGGCGTAACGCAGCTTGATCCGGCGGTTATTGACCATCGGCGGCGCGTGCTCGCCCACTGCGTCTTCCAGGATCTGGGTCAGACGGTTGGTCGGCCAGCGGGTGACCGCGGACTTGAACGAGTTCTGTACGGAGGCATACAGGTTACCCACGCCAGTGCCGTGCAACGCCGAGATGAAGTGGATATCTGCAAACTCGACGAAGAACAGTCGACGCTGCAGCTCGACCTTGACGAAGTCGCGCTCGCTCGGCGTCATGCCGTCCCACTTGTTGATCGCGATCACCAGTGCCCGACCGGCCTCCAGGGCGAAGCCCAGCAGGTTGAGGTCGTGGTCCACCACGCCTTCACGGGCGTCCATCACAAAGATCACCACGTTGGCGTCCTTGATGGCTTGCAGGGTCTTCACCACGGAGAATTTTTCAACTTCCTCATGGATCTTGCCGCGCTTGCGCACACCGGCGGTATCGATCAGCGTGTACTTCTCGTCGTTGCGTTCGAACGGGATGTAGATGCTGTCGCGGGTGGTGCCTGGTTGGTCATAGACGATGACGCGGTCTTCACCGAGCATGCGGTTGACCAGGGTCGACTTGCCCACGTTGGGGCGGCCGATAATGGCGATCTTGATACCGTCTTTTTCGCTCGGGCCAGGAATGCGCTTGGCTTCCTCGCCTTCGGCGACGATCTCTTCTTCGCCCTCTTCTTCCTCGACATCATCTTTCGGGAAGTCGCGCAGAGCGACCTCCAACATCTGAGTGATGCCGCGACCGTGGGCACCGGCAATAGGGATCGCGTCACCCAGGCCCATCGGGCTGAATTCAGCACGGGCCTGCTCAGGATCGATGTTGTCGATCTTGTTGGCGACCAGGTAGGAGCGTTTGTTGCGCTTGCGCAGGTGCTCGCCGATCATCTGGTCGGCAGCGGTGTAGCCCGCGCGGGCGTCCACCAGGAACAACACGACATCGGCTTCTTCAATGGCCAGCAGCGACTGCTCGGCCATTTTTTCGTCCATGCCATGCTCGTCACCGGAGATACCACCGGTGTCGACGATAATGTAGGAGCGCCCTTGCCACTTTGCCTCACCGTATTGGCGATCACGGGTCAGACCGGACAAGTCGCCGACAATGGCGTCGCGAGTCCTGGTCAGGCGGTTGAACAAGGTGGACTTGCCGACGTTAGGTCGGCCCACCAGGGCGATTACGGGAACCATGCGGCTCTCCACTTCGTTATTTCAGAAAATACAAAAGCCGCTGCAGGGCAGCGGCTGGTGCTCGGGGCAGCATATTCATGCCGCATGCCCTGCCGAAGCAGGGCCGCCTGGGGGTAACCCCAAGCATAGTCAAACCTTTACTTGATGGTCAGGGCTTCCAGCTTGCCGCTGTTGCCATACACATAAAGCATGTTACCCACCACCAGCGGACGCGCACGCAGGCCGTCGCTGTCGATACGCTCGCGACCGACAAAGCGACCGTCCACCTGGCTCAGCAGGTGCAGGTAGCCTTCGAAGTCGCCGACCGCCACATAGCTGGAGAATACTTCCGGCGCCGACAACTGACGGCGAGCCAGCGAGTCATTGCTCCACAACGCAGTGGTAGTACGCTCGTCGACGCTTTCCACGGTTCCCGACGCCAGGCTGACATAGACGCTGCCAAGCCCCTGCGCGACACCGGCGTAGCTGGAAGCATCACGCTGCCAGTTCACCCGACCGGTCTGCAGGTCCAGTGCCGCGACACGGCCTTGGTAAGTGGCGACGTAGAGGGTTTCGCCCGACAGCAGCAACCCGCCATCGATATCCACAACGCGGTCCAGCTCGGAACGACCTTGTGGGATGGCCACGCGGGTTTCCCAGGCCGGTACGCCGTTAAGCGTATCAAGGGCGACCACTTTACCGGTCGACAGACCTACCACGGCCAGATTATTGGTCACTACCGGACCGCTGGTACCGCGCAAGGTCAACACCGCCGGGGTACTGTCGTACAACCAGCGCTGTTCGCCGGTGCTGGCGTCCAGGCCAATCACACGGTCGTCCTGGGTCTGCACCACGACCACATTGCCATTGGTGGCAGGGGGTGCGAGTACTTCACTGGTCACGCGAGCGCGCCATTTCTCTTCACCGGTGCTGGAATCCAGCGCCACGACTTCGCCCTTGAGCGTGCCGAGCATTACCAGGCCATAACCCACGCCAACGGCGCCGGACACTGGCAGTTCCAGGTCTTTTTTCCACTTGACGTCGCCGTTCATGCGATCCATCGAGATCACAACGCCGGTCACGTCAGCGGCAACGATGTTTTCACCGTCAATAGCCGGCACCAACATGTTGTAGGTTTCGCCCTGACCGTCACCGATGGAGCGGCTCCACTGCTTTTGCAGGACCACTTCTTCCTTGAAGCTGGTCAGCTCGGCCGGAGGCAGTTCTTTTTTACTGTTGCTGCTGCAACCCGCGGCCAGAACGGCCAGAGCCAGCAATGCTGCATGTTTCCAACGGATCACGTCACGCATCCCCTTTGGCCAAGTCGTCCAGCTTGATTTGTAAGCCACCGACTGCCGCTTCATCAGACAGCGCCGCCTTGGCTTTTTGGTACGCAGCATTCGCTTCGTCGGTACGACCCAATTGGACCAGCAGGTCGCCCTTGAGCTCTTCGCGAGTGGCTACAAATGCTTTGTCAGCATCGCCGTCGAGCAGTTTGAGTGCTTCGTCAGCTTTGTTCTGTGCCGCCATCACCTGAGCCAGGCGTTGACGCGCGATTTCACCCAGGGTCGGGTTGGTCGGCTTGTCGACGATGGCTTTCAGCTCGGTGGCTGCATCATCCAGCTTGCCGGTATCGACCGCGACTTTCGCGACGAACAAGCTGCCGTACTGGGCGTAGGTGCTGCCGCCGAATTCGTTCTTCAGCTTGCCGGCCAGGTCGGCCACGCGCGCCGGATCGGGCTTACCGTCCGGTGTCAGGGTGGTTTCCAGCAATTGCTGATAAACGATCGAGGCGCCTTGGGATTGGTTGGCCTGATACTTGGTCCAGGCTTGCCAGCCGAACACCACCACTAAAGCCAGCAGACCGCCGGTAACCAGGGGCTTGCCGTTACGCTGCCACCAGTCCTTGAACTCGGCCAACTGCTCATCATCAGTACTCGACACCCCAATACTCCTTAATCGCTAAATTCGGCTGTTCGACAGCTTCAACCCTGCACGACGCAGGTGGCCAAGTGCGCTGCGAGCGCATCAAAGGCAATATTCTGTTGCTCGCCCTGGCCACGCAGGGGTTTGAAACCTATCACTTGCTGGGCCAACTCGTCATCGCCCAGGATCAATGCGTACAACGCACCGCTCTTGTCGGCTTTCTTGAACTGGCTCTTGAAGCTGCCCGCGCCGGCGTTGATCTGCAAGCGCAGGTTTGGCAGTTGGTCGCGAACCTTTTCGCTCAAGGCCAGTGCAGCCAACTCGGCGGCCTCGCCAAAGGCGCACAGGTACACATCCACCTGACGGGAAATTTCTTCCGGCACCTGCTCCAGGGTTTCCAGCAGCAGGATCAAGCGCTCGATGCCCATGGCAAAACCTACGCCGGTGGTCGGCTTGCCGCCCATCTGCTCGACCAGGCCATCATAACGGCCACCGGCACACACGGTGCCCTGGGCGCCGAGCTTGTCGGTAACCCATTCGAATACGGTTTTGCTGTAGTAATCCAGGCCACGTACCAATTTCGGATTGATCACGTAGGGAATACCGGCCGCATCCAGGCGAGCCTTGAGGCCCTCGAAGTGCGTGCGGGATTCGTCGTCCAGGTAATCGGCCATTTTCGGCGCGTCGACCAGGACCGCCTGGGTATCGGCGTTCTTGGTGTCCAGCACGCGCAGCGGGTTGGTCTTCAGACGGCGCTGGCTGTCTTCATCCAACTGATCCAGGCGCGCGGACAGGAATTCAACCAGGGCTTCGCGATAGCGCCCACGGGACTCGCTGGTGCCCAGGCTGTTGAGTTCAAGCTTGACTGCATCGCGGATGCCCAACATGCCCCACAGGCGCCAGGTCAGCACGATCAATTCGGCGTCAATGTCCGGGCCATCGAGGTTGAACACTTCCAGGCCGATCTGGTGAAACTGGCGATAACGGCCCTTCTGCGGACGCTCGTGACGAAACATCGGGCCGATGTACCACAGTTTCTGCGGCTGGCCGCCACCGGTCAGGCCGTGTTCGAGTACTGCGCGCACGCAGGCGGCAGTACCTTCCGGACGCAGGGTCAGGGAGTCGCCGTTGCGGTCTTCGAAGGTGTACATCTCTTTTTCGACGATGTCGGTCACTTCACCGATGGAGCGCTTGAACAGCTCGGTGAACTCGACGATGGGCATGCGGATCTGCTTGTAACCGTAGTTATCCAGCAGGCGCGCGACAGTCCCCTCGAAATAGCGCCACAGTGGCGTCTGGTCGGGCAGGATGTCGTTCATGCCACGAATGGCTTGCAGAGACTTGCTCACATCAAATCCTTAAATTCGTTCTTAGCCGCGTGCGATCAGCGCTGCGTCAGCCGCGACCTTCTCGGCCGCTTTCTCGCGGATCAGCCGTTCAAGCTCATCCACCAGATTGTCATTCGTCAACTTCTGCGACGGTTTGCCGTCGATGTAAATCAGGTTCGGTGTACCGCCGGTCAAGCCAATATGGGCTTCCTTGGCTTCACCCGGCCCGTTGACCACACAACCGATCACCGCGACATCCAGCGGTACCAGCAGATCTTCGAGGCGCCCTTCCAGATCGTTCATGGTTTTCACCACGTCGAAATTCTGCCGCGAGCAGCTCGGGCAGGCGATGAAGTTGATGCCTCGGGAACGCAAATGCAGGGATTTGAGAATGTCGTAGCCGACTTTCACTTCCTCTACCGGGTCTGCCGCCAAGGAGATGCGGATGGTATCGCCAATCCCTTCGGCGAGCAGCATACCGAGACCCACCGCAGATTTCACTGTGCCTGAGCGCAAACCGCCCGCTTCGGTGATACCCAGGTGCAGCGGCTGCACGATTTCCTTGGCCAATAAACGGTAGGCTTCTACCGCCATGAACACATCGGAGGCTTTTACGCTGACCTTGAAGTCCTGGAAATTCAGGCGCTCCAGATGTTCAACGTGGCGCAACGCCGACTCAACCAGCGCCGCCGGGGTTGGCTCGCCGTATTTTTTTTGCAGGTCTTTTTCCAGGGAACCGGCGTTGACGCCAATACGGATAGGGATCCCACGATCACGCGCGGCATCCACCACCGCACGCACGCGGTCTTCGCGACCAATGTTGCCCGGGTTGATGCGCAGGCAGTCCACACCGAGCTCCGCAACGCGCAAGGCTATGCGGTAGTCGAAGTGAATGTCGGCCACCAACGGCACTTTGACCAATTGCTTGATACGACCGAATGCCTCAGCGGCATCCATGTCCGGCACGGACACCCGCACGATGTCCACACCGGCAGCTTCCAGGCGATTGATCTGGGCAACGGTTGCGGCCACATCATTGGTGTCGCTGTTGGTCATGCTCTGCACCGCGATGGGAGCATCGCCGCCCACCGGCACCGAGCCGACCCAGATCTTGCGCGATACGCGACGTTTGATTGGAGATTCGCCGTGCATGACTATTGTCCCAACTTGAGGCGAGCGGTCTCGCCACTGGTGAACGGCGCCACGTCCACAGGCTGGCCGTTATAGGCCACTTGTGCGCCTCGGGCGTAGCCCAGACGCAGCGTCAAAGGAGGCTTGCCGCCCTGGTCCAGCGTATCGCCCTTGCGCTTGAGACCGCTAAACAGCACTTTGCCATTGCCATCGGTGAGCTGCGTCCAGCAATCAGCGATGAAAGTGATCTGTACGCGCCCGTCACCGGCAATCAACGCAGGCGTGGTGGGCGGCGAAATCGCCGGGGTGGCCGGAGCAGCCGGGGCGGTGGTCGCTGGAGCCTGTGCGGGCACGGCAGGCACATGGGCTTGAGCGGCAGGCGCAGCCGGTGTTGCGGGGGCCGCAGGCGCGGTCGCAGCCGGCGCGGTTTCCGATGCGAGCGGCTGCTCAGTGGCCAGTGGCGCCTCAGGTGTGGTCTGCCCCTCGACAACGGCCTGGTCTTCCGGCTCATCCAACGGATGAATCTGGGTGGTGCCATCGGCGCTTTCGACTTCGACATGCTCCATGGCGTTACTGGTCATGTCCTTGGTGCGCTGGGAGGTCTGGTCTTGCCACCAGACAAAACCGCCGCCAATCACGGCGATCAGCAGCAAAAGGCTGACAATTCGCAAAATAGTGTGAGAAACGCGTACCGGCTCTTCAATACGTCCCAGCCCATGCACGCTGCTGCCTTGGGAGTCGGTGCCGGTGTACTGGTCGAACTCCTGAACCAATACGGCCTGGTCGATACCCAGCAATTTGGCATAAGCGCGGATATAGCCACGGGCGAAGGTATGCCCAGGTAACTTGTCGAACGCGCCTGCTTCAAGGTTAGCCAGGGACGTAGTGGTCAAATTGAGCTTGAGGGCCACTTCCGCCAGCGACCAACCATTGCTTTCGCGGGCTTGACGCAAGGTCTCGCCTGGGTTTACGCGATTAGCTGCTACAACTTCCGGGTGCGCCGCTTTCATCATTGCTCCGACAGGTATTGCTGATATTCCGGGGTACCGGGATAGAGTCGTTCGAGTTGCTGGCCAAACCGTGCGGCCGTGTCGCGTTCTTCATGAACCGTCGCCAGGCGCACGCCGAGCAATAGACTACGTGCATTTTGCCCGCTGAGCAGGCTAAAACGTTCGTAATAGTCGCGGGCCGGCACATAATGCCTGTCTTCATAAGACAACTCAGCCATTTCGAGCAAGGCACGCGGCTGGCGAGCGTTCAAATGCAGAGCCTTTTCCAGATGCCGGCGGGCGTCTTCACGCTGGCCGAGGCGCACCGCATTAACCCCGAGATTTTCGAATACCCGCGAGCGCTCAGGGTAGAGGGTATCAACGCTTGCTCGTTGGAAATAATCGGCGGCCTGGTCATATCGTTTCTGCGCGAACAGGAAGCTACCGTAGTTGTTCAGCAACCGTGGGTCGTCAGGACGGGCAGCCAGGGCCTTCTTGAAATAACCGTCAGCCAGTTCCGGCTCGGCCTGGGCTTGAAAGACCAGCGCCAACGCTGCGTTAGCATCGGCATCATCGCCGTCCAGCTCAAGGGCCTTTTTCAACGGTACCTTGGCCTGTTCGCTCATGCCCTGCTGCAAATAGCCCAACCCTAACTGAACATAAGCGACTCGCGCTTCGTCACGGCCCTTGCCGGTTTGCAAAGGGTGCTCATGGCCCGATGAAACACACCCGGCAAGACCGGTAATCAGCAGAAGCAGCGCAAGGCGCAAGGGCATAGAGATCCTCTCTCAGGTTCGATTCACAGCGCTTTGCGGCATATCGTCGGCGGCGCTCAGTTCGCGCACCGCAATATAACGTTCGCTGCGACGGGTGCGATCCAGCACCTGTCCTACCAATTGGCCACAGGCGGCGTCGATGTCTTCACCACGGGTGGTGCGTACGGTGACATTGAAGCCGGCCTGGTGCAGTAGATCCTGGAAACGACGAATGGCGTTGTTGCTCGGCCGCTCGTAGCCAGAATGGGGAAACGGGTTAAACGGAATCAGGTTGATCTTGCATGGGATGTTCTTGAGCAACTCGATCATCTCGACCGCGTGTTCGACCTTGTCGTTGATGTCTTTGAGCAAGGTGTACTCGATGGTCAGCACGCGCTTTTCGCCCAGGGACGACATGTAGCGCTGGCAAGATTCGAGCAGCATCTTAAGCGGATACTTCTTGTTGATCGGCACCAATTGGTTACGCAATGCGTCATTGGGTGCGTGCAGCGACAACGCCAGGGAGACGTCGATGTGCTTGGACAGCTCATCGATCATCGGCACCACGCCGGAGGTCGAGAGGGTCACACGGCGCTTGGAGATGCCGTAGCCCAGGTCGTCCATCATCAGGTGCATGGCCGAAACGACGTTGTCGAAGTTCAGCAGCGGCTCACCCATGCCCATCATCACCACGTTGGTGATGGCACGGTCGACGGTTGCCGGGACGCTGCCAAAGGATTTGTTGGCAATCCACACCTGGCCGATGACTTCGGCGGCCGTGAGGTTGCTATTGAAGCCTTGCTTGCCGGTGGAGCAGAAACTGCAATCCAGGGCACAGCCTGCCTGGGACGAAACGCACAATGTGCCGCGCTTGCCCTGGGGAATGTAAACGGTCTCGACGCAGCTGCCGGACGCCACACGCACCACCCACTTACGGGTGCCGTCGCTGGAAATGTCCTCGCTGACCACTTCGGGACCACGGACCTCAGCAATGGCCTTGAGCTTGTCGCGCAAGGCTTTGCTGACGTTCGTCATGGCGTCGAAATCGTCGACGCCAAAGTGGTGAATCCACTTCATTACCTGACCGGCACGGAAACGCTTCTCCCCGATTGAGTCGAAGAATTTTTCCATTTCCTGTTGAGTCAGACCCAGCAGGTTGGTTTTTACAGTCGATGTAGTCATGGATTCACCTTCACTCTTAAGCCGATGCTTAGCGAGTGGTTACTTCAGTAGCTGCGAAGAAGTACGAGATTTCGCGAGCGGCAGCGGCTTCGGAGTCCGAACCGTGTACAGCGTTGGCGTCGATGGATTCAGCGAAATCGGCACGGATGGTGCCGGCAGCGGCTTCTTTAGGGTTGGTAGCGCCCATCAGCTCACGGTTCAGAGCGATAGCGTTTTCGCCTTCCAGCACCTGAACGACAACAGGACCGGAGATCATGAAAGCAACCAGGTCACCGAAGAAACCACGCTCTTTGTGCTCAGCGTAAAAGCCTTCAGCTTCAGCTTTGGACAGTTGCTTGAGTTTCGAAGCTACCACCTTCAGGCCGGCTTTTTCGAAACGAGTGGTGATCTCGCCGATGACGTTTTTTGCAACAGCGTCAGGCTTGATGATGGAGAAAGTACGTTGAACAGCCATGGTGTAACTCCAGAAACGGTAATTTACGAAAAATTAAACCCGCGAATTATACGCGGGTTATTGGGTATTGCCTAACTGCGTAAAAAGGCGGTTCAGTCTGCTTCTTCGATCCACAGGCCTTGAATCGCCTCCAGAACCTTTTCGCCGCCCCGGTCCGGGACGTCGTCAAAGTCAGGCAGCTCCAATACCAAATTACGCAACTTGACGAAGTTGACCGTTAGAGGATTGACCTCAGGGTGAGCTTCAGCAAGTTGTATAGCGATTTCTTGTACATCAACCCATTTCAGGCTCATGACATTTCCTTGAATCAATGCGGCGCTTCGGCCGCATGGTTGAGCGAATATTTCGGGATTTCCACAGTGAGATCTTCAGTTCCCACTTTCGCCTGACAACTCAGGCGCGATGTCGGCTCAAGGCCCCACGCCCTGTCAAGAAAGTCTTCTTCCAGATCGTCGGCCTCGTTGAGGCTATCAAAACCTTTACGAATGATGCAGTGGCAGGTGGTACAGGCGTTCACGCCACCACAGGCACTTTCGATCTCGATATGGTGGTCATGGGCAACTTCAAGAAGGGACTTGCCGGTCTCAGCCTGCACGACCATGCCATCCGGGCAATGCTCGGCGTGCGGTAGAAAAGTGACCTGCGGCATCAGTTATTCCTCAATTTCATTCAGGTTGCGGCCCGCCAGCGCGGCTTTAACCGTCTGATCCATACGGCGGGCGGCAAAGGCATCGGTGACTTGCGACAGGCGCTTGGTCTGCTGTTCGATGGCATAACCATCGTTACCTTTCATCAGTTCGGCCAATTCCTGCATCTGCAAGTCAATGACCATGCGTTCTTCAGCGTCCAGCAGGCGCTCGCCATCGACATCCAGGGCGCCCTGCACCGCCTCAAGCAGACGCTGGGCGTCCACTTGCTGTTCGCGTAGCACCCGGGCGACCTTGTCGTCACTGGCGTGCTGGAACGAATCCTTGAGCATTTTGGCGATTTCGCCGTCGGTCAGGCCGTAGGACGGCTTGACCTGGATGCTGGCTTCAACACCCGAGCCCAGTTCGCGCGCGGCCACATTGAGCAATCCATCGGCGTCGACCTGGAACGTCACGCGAATCTTCGCCGCACCGGCAACCATCGCCGGAATGCCGCGCAGTTCGAAGCGCGCCAGGGAGCGGCAGTCACTGATCAGCTCGCGCTCGCCTTGCAGCACATGAATCATCATGGCCGTTTGGCCGTCTTTGTACGTGGTGAAATCTTGGGCACGGGCAACGGGGATGGTGGTGTTACGTGGAATCACCTTCTCCATCAGGCCGCCCATGGTTTCCAGACCCAGCGACAACGGAATCACGTCGAGTAACAGCAATTCGCCGCCATCGCGCTTGTTACCGGCCAAAGTATCGGCCTGGATGGCTGC
Organism: Pseudomonas rhodesiae; assembly: GCF_013285305.1. Taxonomy (NCBI): domain Bacteria; kingdom Pseudomonadati; phylum Pseudomonadota; class Gammaproteobacteria; order Pseudomonadales; family Pseudomonadaceae; genus Pseudomonas; species Pseudomonas rhodesiae. The sequence goes on from NZ_CP054205.1 coordinate 4,910,521, forward strand.
ACCGATGGCAACTACCTGATCCGGGTCGATTTCAGTCAACGGCTGACGACCAAACGCCTCAGCCACGGCCTCTCGCACGCGCGGCACACGGGTGGAGCCACCGACCATCACCACAGCCCCTACTTCTTCCAGCTCGATACCGGAGTCGCGCACGGCACGGCGGCATGCCTTGAGGCTGCGGGCAACCATCGGCTCGATCAGCGCATCGAAGGTCTCGCGAGTCAGTTGAGCCGACCAGTCGCCGTAGGAAACTTCAACGGACGCGGCGTCAGTCAACGCCTCTTTCGCCGCACAGGCAGTTTGTAGCAGGTTGCGCTGCGCGCCCGGATCGAGATCGGCGGACAAGCCCGCGCCGCTGATGATCCAACCCGCGATAGCGTGATCGAAGTCATCACCGCCCAGGGCACTATCGCCGCCGGTGGCCAGCACTTCGAACACACCGCCGGTCAGGCGCAGGATGGAGATATCAAAGGTGCCGCCACCCAGGTCATAAATGGCAACCAGGCCTTCGGCGTGCTGGTCCAGGCCATAGGCTACTGCGGCCGCAGTCGGCTCATTGAGCAAACGCAGCACATTCAGACCAGCGAGCTTCGCCGCGTCCTTGGTGGCTTGGCGCTGTGCGTCATCGAAGTACGCGGGCACGGTAATCACCGCGCCAACCAGCTCGCCACCCAGGGTGGTTTCCGCGCGCAAGCGCAGCACCTTGAGAATTTCCGCCGACACTTCCACCGGGCTTTTTGGGCCCTGGACGGTGTCGATAAACGGCATATGGGACTCGCCGCCAACAAAGCGATACGGCAGTTGATCGCCCAATTGCTTGACGTCGGATAGCCCACGGCCCATCAGGCGTTTAACAGACAGCACCGTGTTGAGCGGGTCGGCCGAGGCCGCGAGCCTGGCTGATTCGCCTACTTCGACGCTGTCAGCGTGGTAACGCACGGCGGACGGCAGGATCACCTGGCCATCGGCATCGGGCAATGGCTCAGCCAGGCCGCTGCGCAAGGCAGCGACCAGGGAATTGGTGGTGCCCAGGTCAATCCCCACCGCCAGGCGTCGCTGGTGCGGTTGTGGGCTTTGGCCGGGTTCGGCGATCTGCAGTAGAGCCATGGTAATCAGGTCTTATCTGTCTATCAGGCGTGCAACGGGGCAGCACTGGGTTAATCGTCGAGGCGCTCTTCTAGCTGGCGCACTTCGTAGGAGAGCTTGTCGAGAAACTGCATGCGCCGCATCAGGCGTTCGGCCTGTTCGCGTTGCGCTGCATCATCCCAACAGGCTGCGAAGCTTTCGTTGAGCTCATCCTGGGCCGTTTTCAGGCGTCGCTTGAAGACCGCGACGCCCGCCAGATCGGCGTCGTCCTGCAAGTCTTCCAGCTCCTCGCGCCACTGCATCTGCTGCATCAGGAAGTCGGGGTCATGCACGGTGACTTCCAACGGCAACTCGCCCCCGTTCATCGCGAGCAGGTAGCGTGCGCGTTTCGGCGGACTCTTGAGGGTCTGATAGGCTTCGTTGAGGCTGGCCGATTGCTCCAGCGCCAGGCGCTGCTCACGCTCGGAAGCGTCGGCAAAGCGGTCCGGATGCACCCCACGCGCCAACTCTCGGTAGCGCGTGGCAAGCTGCTCAAGATCGAGCCGAAAGCTCGGCTGCAAATCGAATAAAGCGAAATGACAAGGAGTGCCCACGAATAGCCTCAGATGTTGAAGCTTTCGCCGCAGCCACATTCACCGCGAACGTTGGGGTTGTTGAACTTGAAGCCTTCGTTCAACCCTTCCTTGACGAAATCGAGTTCGGTGCCGTCCAGGTAGGTCAGGCTTTTCGGATCGATGATCACTTTCTCGCCGTGACTCTCGAACACCTTATCTTCCGCCACTACCTCGTCGACAAACTCCAGCACGTAGGCAAGGCCGGAACAGCCTGTGGTGCGAACACCCAGACGAATCCCCTCACCTTTACCGCGCCCATCCAGGGAGCGTCGCACGTGCCGCGCAGCCGCTTCTGTCATGCTGATAGCCATCGTTGACTCCTTACTCGTCGCCAAATGCTTAGATCAAGCCTTTCTTCTGCTTGTAGTCGCGAACGGCGGCCTTGATGGCGTCTTCAGCGAGTACGGAGCAGTGGATTTTCACGGGCGGCAGGGCCAGCTCTTCAGCCAGCTGGGTGTTGCTGATGGTGACAGCTTCATCCAGGGTCTTGCCTTTCATCCATTCGGTCGCCAGGGAGCTGGAGGCGATGGCCGAACCGCAACCGTAGGTCTTGAACTTAGCGTCTTCAATCACGCCAGCGTCGTTGACCTTGATCTGCAGGCGCATCACATCGCCGCACGCGGGAGCGCCGACCATGCCGGTGCCGACATCCGGGTCTTGCGCGTCCATCTTGCCGACGTTGCGCGGGTTTTCGTAATGGTCGATGACCTTTTCACTGTAAGCCATGGTACTGAATCCTCACTCATCAGGGCCGCTCTGGAACCCTGCAGAAACGCCTGCGTTTTCCGCCACGTTCCTACAGAGCTGGGGTGGCGGCTTCTATAGTTAGTGTGCCGCCCACTCGATTTTGGAAATGTCGACACCGTCTTTGTACATGTCCCACAGCGGCGACAGGGTACGCAGTTTGTTGACCGCTTCGCAGACTTTCTGCGCGGCGTAATCGACTTCTTCTTCGGTGGTGAAACGGCCAAACGTAAAGCGGATCGAGCTGTGCGCCAGTTCATCGTTGCGGCCCAGGGCACGCAACACGTAGGACGGCTCAAGGGAAGCCGAGGTGCAGGCCGAACCGGAGGAAACCGCCAGATCCTTGAGCGCCATGATCAGCGACTCGCCTTCGACGTAGTTGAAGCTCAAATTCAGGTTATGCGGTACGCGGGCGGTCATGCTGCCGTTGATGTACAGCTCTTCAAGGTTCTCGACCTGTTTGAAGAAGCGATCGCTCAACGCCTTGATGCGCACGTTTTCGGCAGCCATGTCTTCCTTGGCTACACGGAATGCCTCACCCATGCCGACGATCTGGTGGGTCGCCAGGGTGCCCGAACGCATACCGCGCTCGTGACCGCCGCCGTGCATGGTGGCTTCGATGCGCACACGCGGCTTGCGGCTCACGTACAGCGCGCCAATGCCTTTGGGGCCGTAAGTCTTGTGCGCAGAGAACGACATCAGATCGACTTTCAGCTTCGACAGATCGATATCGACCTTGCCAGTGGACTGCGCCGCATCGACGTGCAGCAACACACCCTTGGAGCGGGTCAGCTCGCCGATCGCGGCGATGTCATTGATGGTGCCGATTTCGTTGTTAACGTGGATCACGGAAACCAGGATGGTGTCTTCACGCAGCGCGGCTTCGATCATGGCCGGAGTGACGATGCCGTCGGTGGTCGGCTCCAGATAAGTCACCTCGAAACCTTCACGCTCCAATTGGCGCATGGTGTCGAGGACAGCCTTGTGCTCAATCTTGGTGGTGATCAGGTGCTTGCCCTTGGTCGCGTAGAAATGCGCGGCACCCTTGATAGCCAGGTTGTCGGACTCGGTGGCACCGGAGGTCCAGACAATTTCACGCGGATCGGCACCGACCAGATCAGCAACCTGGCGACGAGCATTCTCAACCGCTTCCTCGGCTTTCCAGCCGAAAACGTGGGAACGGGAGGCCGGGTTGCCGAAGTTTCCGTCAACCAGCAGGCATTCGCTCATCTTTTGCGCGACACGCGGATCAACCGGGGTGGTCGCTGAGTAATCAAGGTAAATCGGCAATTTCATGGACTTTCTCCTAAATCAGGCTGGCTGGCGTGCCGTTAGCTCTGCGGCTGTCACTCGACGGCGGACGCTTCAATCTTGTCCAGACGCGGCGCCTTGGTGTTGCAACGGCGCTGGTCCTGACGCTGGGCTACTTCTTGCACCTCACGGCGAGTCACAAGATCAGCCAAGCTGATACCACTCAAAAACTCATGGATCTGCAGGCTCAAATCACACCACAAGTGATGTGTAAGGCAGGTATCGCCGGCATGGCAGTCACCCAACCCCTGGCATTTTGTGGCATCGACCGATTCGTTGACCGCATCGATCACCTGGGCTACCTGAATGCCCTGCATGTCGCGGGACAATTGATAGCCACCACCCGGCCCACGCACACTGGAGACCAGATTACTGCGGCGCAATTTGGCGAACAGTTGCTCAAGGTAGGACAGGGAAATGCCTTGACGCTCGGAAATATCGGCCAGGGACACCGGCCCAGTTTGCGCGTGCAAGGCCAAGTCGAGCATGGCAGTCACCGCGTATCGGCCTTTTGTAGTCAGTCTCATGGACAAGTACCAAGGTGTTTCAGAATGGGAGCAAGTATGCGATTCCCGAGTATTTAAGTCAACTATAAGACCTAGCACTTTAGTCAGGATTACCCGTAAAAAGGGCGCGCGAATCATAGCAGGATGGGGTTGGATCGAACAGCGAGAACAGGACCGACCAGGAATTCCGAGACCAATGGAGCCAAAAATCTGGGAGGGCTCGCCCCTCCCATGGGGTTTGGTGGCTTCAGCCGGCCTTCGTGACAGCTTCGTCCTTGATTTCGGCGAAGTCCTCTTCACGCAGCTCAGGCAGATCTTTCGCACAGTAAGTGCTACCCAGCTCCTTCAGTGCACCGCACATACCATCCAACTTTCCATCTACCGCTTGCAGATGGTCGAGCAACTGCCCGATGGCGCGAGCCACGGGGTCGGGCATGTCTTCGCTGACGCCATAGGCATCGAAACCGATTTTCTCGGCCATGGCCTTGCGCTTGGCCTCTTGCTCATCGCCGACTTCCGGCTTGACGATGATGCGCCCCGGAATGCCCACCACCGTGGCGCCAGGCGGAACCGCCTTGGTCACCACAGCATTGGAGCCCACCTTGGCACCAGCGCCGACCGTGAACGGACCAAGCACCTTGGCGCCCGCCCCGACCACCACACCATCGCCCAGCGTAGGGTGGCGCTTACCTTTATTCCAACTGGTACCGCCCAGGGTCACGCCTTGATAAAGCGTTACGTCGTCGCCGATCTCAGCGGTTTCACCAATAACGATGCCCATGCCGTGATCAATAAAGAAGCGCCGCCCCACCTTGGCACCCGGATGAATCTCAATCCCAGTCAGCCAGCGACCGAAATTCGACACCAGCCGCGCCAGCCATTTCCAGCCCATATTCCACAGTGCACCGGACAGACGATGGATCCAGATCGCGTGCATGCCCGGGTAGCAGGTCAGCACTTCAAAGGCGTTGCGCGCCGCCGGGTCACGGTGAAAAACACTCTGGATATCTTCTCGCAAACGCTCGAACATTTTTAATCCTTCCGTTTAAGGAGTTCGCCACGGGCCGCTTTCTGGGTTTCCGTGAGGATGCCACGCAATATATTCATTTCCGCCCGGCTGACCGAGCTGCGCCCGTACAGGCGGCGCAGGCGCGCCATCAAGTGCCGCGGTTTTTCAGGATCGAGGAATTCGATGGCCACCAGAGTATGTTCCAGATGCTCATAGAATCGCTCCAGCTCGTCCATGGTGGCCAACTCACCACTTTTAGTGGACGCCACTTCATCCTTCTCGACCTTGCTCGGCTGCCCTTCGGCGGCCAGCCAGGCCATGCGCACTTCATAACTCAACACCTGCACCGCCGCCCCCAGGTTCAGCGAACTGAACTCGGGATCTGACGGAATGTGCACATGAAAGTGACATCGCTGTAGCTCCTCGTTGGTCAGGCCGGAGTCTTCACGACCAAATACCAAGGCGATCTCAGCGCCGCCGGCCGCTTCCTCCACCACCTTGGTCCCGCACTCTCGCGGGTCCAGCAATGGCCACGGGATACGACGGTCGCGGGCACTGGTGCCCAGCACCAGGTTGCAGCCGACCAAGGCATCTTCCAAAGTGGCGACGACCTGGGCCTTTTCAAGGATGTCATTGGCGCCCGACGCGCGCGCGTCAGCCTCGTGGTGCGGGAACACACGCGGCTCGACCAGCACCAGGCGCGTCAGCCCCATGTTTTTCATGGCTCGCGCCACCCCACCGATATTGCCGGGATGACTGGTATTGACCAAGACGACACGAATGTTTTGCAGCAAGGGAGGCGCTCTCGGACACAGGAAAGGGGAGCAAATCTTACAGAACAGCCTAAGGTTATGCCATGAAAGCGAACGTCGTCCTTCACCTGAAGAAAGTTTCTGCTAGAATGCCCGGCTTTCTTTAACAACCTTAGGTGACACATCCATGCAGCCCATGCTGAATATCGCGCTGCGCGCCGCCCGCAGCGCCAGTGAATTGATCTTCCGCTCCATCGAGCGCCTGGATACCATCAAGGTCGACGAAAAAGACGCCAAGGATTATGTATCCGAGGTGGATCGCGCCGCCGAACAGAAAATCATCGACGCACTGCGCAAGGCCTACCCTACCCACGGCATACTCGGCGAAGAAACCGGTTTGCACAAAGGCAGCGGCGAAGGCGAAGACTACCTGTGGATCATCGACCCACTGGATGGCACCACCAACTTCCTGCGCGGTATCCCGCACTTTGCCGTGAGCATTGCCTGCAAATACCGTGGCCGTTTGGAACATGCGGTTGTACTCGACCCGGTTCGCCAGGAAGAATTCACCGCCAGCCGTGGCCGTGGCGCCCAGCTCAATGGCCGTCGCCTGCGCGTCAGCGGTCGCACCAGCCTGGACGGCGCTCTCCTGGGCACTGGCTTCCCATTCCGCGACGACCAGATGGATAACCTGGAAAACTACCTGGGCATGTTCCGCGCCCTGGTTGGCCAGACCGCCGGCATCCGCCGCGCCGGCGCCGCCAGCCTGGACCTGGCCTACGTTGCCGCCGGTCGTTTTGACGCTTTCTGGGAGTCGGGCCTGTCCGAGTGGGACATGGCCGCAGGCGCACTGCTGATTCAAGAAGCAGGCGGCCTGGTGAGCGACTTCACCGGCGGTCACGACTTCCTGGAAAAAGGCCATGTCGTTGCCGGTAACACCAAATGCTTCAAGGCAGTTCTGACGGCGATCCAGCCGCACCTGCCGGCCTCGCTGAAGCGTTAAGCGAGCGAGCACAAAAAAAGCACCCCTGGGGTGCTTTTTTTGTGCCTGTGCATTCCTGGTATTACTGTTGATTCTGACCCAGGATGAGACGACCTTCTTTATCGACCGGAATCTGGCCGCCTGGATCACGATCCATGCGCACCGAACCTTCCTTGCCATCCAAAGTGTACCGCACGTCATAGCCGACAACCTTGTCGCTGATGTCGTTGACGGTGTTACAACGGGTTTGCGTGGTGGTGTAGGTATCGCGGTTCTGCATACCTTCCTGCACCTTGTTGCCGGCATAACCACCACCGACCGCACCGGCCACGGTGGCCAGTTTCTTACCGTTGCCGCCGCCGATCTGGTTGCCCAGCAGGCCACCTGCGAGGGCGCCGACGACGGTACCGGCGATTTGATGCTGATCCTGCACCGGACGCTGCCGGGTCACGGTGACGTCCTTGCAGACCTCACGCGGGGTTTTGATCTGGGTCTTGACCGGCTGCACCGCCAGTACTTGCGCATACTCAGGGCCGCTTTTTACCAGGCTGTAGGTGGCGACAGCACCCCCGGCAGTTACACCGACAGCACCCAATACCGCACCAACCAGTAACGACTTGTTCACGTTGAACCTCCTGACCATCACAAACGGACCGAAAGGTCCGCGCTATACCCAGCCTTGGAGCAAAAAAAAAGGCACGAGTTCAATACTCGTGCCTTCTTTGTAACAACGATCAACTAGCGCCCATCAAGGACGATCGTCGACTTCCTTGTCGGTGATGGCCGGAGGAATCAGGTCTTCGCTGTTGAGGTTCAGCCAGATCAACACCACGTTGGCGATGTAGATCGACGAGTAGGTGCCCGCCAGAACGCCGATGAACAGCGCCAGGGAGAAGCCCCACAGGTTGTCGCCGCCGAAGATCATCAACGCCGCGATCGCCAGCAAGGTGGAGATCGACGTGGCCATGGTCCGCAGCAGGGTCTGGGTGGTGGAGATATTGATGTTCTCGATCAACGTCGCCTTGCGCAGTACACGGAAGTTCTCGCGGACCCGGTCGAATACCACGATGGTGTCGTTGAGCGAATAACCAATGATCGCCAGCACCGCCGCCAGCACCGTCAGGTCGAACGTGACCTGGAAGTAAGCCAGGATGCCTACGGTTACGATCACGTCATGGATCAGCGACACAATGGCGCCGACGCCGAATTTCCACTGAAAGCGGAACGCCAGGTAGATCATGATGCCGACCAGCGCCATCAGCATGCCGAGGCCGCCCTGGTCGCGCAGCTCTTCACCCACTTGCGGGCCCACGAACTCGACGCGCTTGACCGACGCCGGGTTATCGCCGCCGACCTTCTGCAAAGCCTCGGCCACCTGGTGACCCAGTTGCGGGTCTTCGCCAGGCATACGCACCAGCAGATCGGTGGTAGCGCCGAAGTTCTGCACCACGGCTTCGTGATAACCGGCCTTGACCAGTTCGTTGCGCACCAGGGTGACGTCGGCCGGCTTCTCGTAGGTCAGCTCGATGAGCGTACCGCCGGTGAAGTCCAGCCCGTAGTTCAGGCCCTTATGGAACCAGCTGAACAATGCCAGAACGGTAAGGAGCACTGTGGCGCCGAACGCAATGTTGCGAACGCCCATGAAGTTGATTGTACGTAACATGGCAGCCCCTTAAATCCACAACTTCTTGAAGTCACGTCCGCCAAAGATCAGGTTGACCATTGCGCGGGTCACCATGATGGCCGTGAACATCGAGGTAAAGATACCGAGGGACATGGTCACCGCAAAACCTTTGACCGGGCCGGTGCCCATGGCAAAGAGAATCCCGCCGACCAGCAATGTGGTCAGGTTGGAGTCGAGAATCGCGGTAAATGCCCGGCCGAAGCCTTCGTTGATTGCGCGCTGCACCGTCATGCCAGCGGCGATCTCTTCACGAATTCGCGAGAAGATCAGCACGTTGGCATCCACCGCCATACCCATGGTGAGTACGATACCGGCGATACCCGGCAGGGTCAGCGTTGCCCCCAGCAGCGACATCAAAGCCAGCAGCATCACCATGTTGCCCGCCAGGGCCACAGTGGCGATGACACCGAAGAAGCGGTAGATGGCGATGATGAACAGCGATACGAAAAGCATGCCCCACAAGGCTGCATCGATACCCTTGGTGATGTTGTCCGCACCCAGGCTCGGGCCAATGGTACGTTCTTCGGCGAAGTACATCGGCGCGGCCAGGCCACCGGCGCGCAGCAGCAGCGCCAGTTCGGACGATTCACCCTGGCCGTTCAGGCCGGTGATGCGGAATTGAGCACCCAGCGGCGACTGAATGGTCGCCAGACTGATGATCTTCTTCTCTTCCTTGAACGACTGCACCGGCACGTCTTTCTCGACGCCGTTGACCATTTGCTTGGTGTAGGTAGTGATTGGGCGTTGCTCGATGAAGATCACCGCCATACTGCGACCGACGTTGCTGCGCGTAGCGCGACTCATCAGTTCGCCGCCATGGCCATCCAGGCGGATATTCACTTCAGGAGTGCCGTGCTCGCCAAAACCGGCCTTGGCGTCGGTCACCTGATCACCGGTGATGATCAAGCCACGCTCGATCAGCGCCGGAGGACGGTTGCCTTCGCGGAACTCGAACTCTTCGGCAGTAGCACGGGTAGCGCCCGGCTCAGCCGCCAAACGGAATTCCAGGTTGGCGGTCTTGCCCAGGATACGCTTGGCTTCAGCAGTGTCCTGCACACCCGGCAGCTCAACCACGATACGGTTGGCGCCCTGGCGCTGCACGATCGGCTCGGCCACACCCAGTTCGTTGACGCGGTTACGCACCGTGGTCAAGTTCTGCTTGATGGAGTATTCGCGGATTTCCGCGATCTTGGCCGGGCTCATCGCCAGACGCAGTACAGGTTGACCATTCAGGTCGGCCGGTACGATGTCGAAATCGTTGAAGTTCTTACGGATCAGCGCACGGGCCTGTTCGCGGGACGCTTCGTCAGAGAAGCCCAGCTGGATGGCACCGTTGAGCTGCGGCAGGCTGCGATAACGCAGCTTTTCTTTACGCAGCAGGCTCTTCACGTCGCCTTCGTAGACCTTGAGGCGGGCGTCGAGGGCTTTGTCCATGTCGACTTCCAGCAGGAAGTGCACGCCACCGGACAAGTCCAGACCCAGCTTCATCGGGTGCGCGCCAATGCTGCGCAGCCATTGCGGGGTGGTTTGCGCCAGGTTCAAGGCGACCACATAGTCGTCACCCATGGCCTTGCGCACGACATCCTTGGCCGGCAATTGGTCTTCCTGCTTGGCCAGGCGCAACAAGCCGCCCTTCGCACCAGCCGCCAATGTTGCCGCCTTGACCTGGATACCCGCGTCGGTGAGCGCCTTGCTCGCGCGGTCCAGATCAGCCTGATTGACCTGCAGCGAAGTGCTGGCGCCAGTGATCTGGATCGCCGGGTCATCAGGATAGAGATTGGGAGCGGAATAAATAAAACCGATCGCCAGCACCGCCAGGATCAGTACGTATTTCCACAGAGGGTATTTGTTCAGCATCACGCCGCCCGCTTATAACGCGGGGCGCCTTGCGCGCCCCGTCGATTGGTAAAGGTTGTTACTTAGATCGCTTTGAGCGTGCCTTTAGGCAGCGTGGCGGCGATGGCGCCCTTCTGGAACTTCATTTCAACGGTGTCGGAGACTTCCAGCACCACGAAAGCATCGGAAACCTTGGTGATCTTGCCGGCGATACCGCCAGTGGTGACCACTTCGTCGCCTTTCTGCAGGCTGCTGAGCAGGTTCTTCTGCTCTTTGGCGCGCTTGGCCTGTGGACGCCAGATCATCAGGTAGAAGATGACCAGGAAGCCGACCAGGAAAATCCACTCGAAACCACCGCCCATAGGGCCCGCAGCGGCAGGCGCAGCGGCGTCGGCCATGGCGTTAGAGATAAAAAAGCTCATTTAGCACTCCAGTTGCAAATAGTGAATCTTAGGGTCGGGAAACTCAGTCCAAGGGCGGCACAGGGAGCCCGCGCTTGGCATAGAAGGCATCGACGAAGGCGGCCAATGTACCCTGTTGAATAGCCTCGCGCAAACCAGCCATCAGGACTTGGTAATGACGCAAATTGTGGATGGTATTCAACATGCTACCCAGCATTTCTCCGCACTTGTCCAGATGGTGCAGATAAGCACGGGAGAAGTTCTGGCAGGTGTAGCAATCACAGGTGGGATCCAGCGGCGAATCATCATGGCGATGGAACGCGTTACGGATCTTCAGCACGCCTGTATCGATGAACAGATGCCCATTGCGGGCATTACGGGTTGGCATCACGCAATCGAACATGTCCACACCGCGGCGCACACCCTCTACGAGATCTTCCGGTTTGCCAACGCCCATAAGGTAACGAGGTTTGTCAGCCGGCATCAGGCCCGGCAGATAATCCAGCACCTTGATCATCTCGTGCTTGGGCTCGCCCACCGACAGACCGCCGATGGCCAGGCCGTCGAAGCCGATCTTGTCGAGGCCTTCCAGCGAGCGCTTGCGCAGGCTTTCATGCATGCCGCCCTGGACGATACCGAACAACGCCGCAGTGTTATCGCCATGGGCGTTTTTCGAACGCTGGGCCCAACGCAGCGACAACTCCATGGACACCCGCGCGACGTCTTCGTCGGCCGGGTACGGCGTGCACTCGTCGAAAATCATCACGATGTCCGAACCCAGGTCACGCTGCACCTGCATCGATTCTTCCGGGCCCATGAACACTTTGGAACCATCCACCGGCGAGGCGAAGGTCACGCCCTCCTCCTTGATCTTGCGCATGGCGCCCAGGCTGAACACCTGGAAACCACCGGAGTCGGTGAGGATCGGGCCCTGCCACTTCATGAAGTCATGCAGGTCGCCATGCTTCTTGATCACTTCCGTGCCCGGGCGCAGCCACAGGTGGAAGGTGTTGCCGAGGATAATCTCGGCGCCGGTGGCGACGATATCGCGCGGCAGCATGCCCTTGACGGTGCCGTAGGTGCCGACAGGCATGAACGCCGGGGTCTCCACGGTGCCGCGCGGGAACGTCAGGCGACCGCGACGGGCCTTACCGTCGGTGGCCAGCAATTCAAACGACATACGACTCATAGTTGTTCCTCTGGGCCGCGCGGCGCCGGGTTACGGGTGATGAACATCGCATCACCGTAGCTGAAAAAACGGTATCCATTTTCGATGGCGGCTTGATAAGCGGCCATGGTCTCGGGATAACCGGCAAATGCCGACACCAGCATCAACAGCGTGGATTCCGGCAAATGGAAGTTGGTGACCAGGCAATCGACCACGTGGAACGGTCGGCCTGGGTAAATGAAGATATCGGTGTCGCCGCTAAACGGCTTGAGCACGCCGTCGCGCGCCGCGCTTTCCAGGGAGCGCACGCTAGTGGTACCCACCGCAATCACCCGCCCGCCGCGCGACTTGCACGCGTTGACCGCGTCCACCACATCCTGAGTAACCTCCAGCCATTCGCTGTGCATATGGTGGTCTTCGATGTTCTCCACACGCACCGGCTGAAACGTGCCGGCCCCCACGTGCAGGGTCACATAGGCGGTCTCGACGCCTTTGGCGGCAATCGCCTCCAGCAGCGGCTGGTCGAAATGCAGCCCGGCCGTAGGCGCGGCCACCGCACCCAGGCGCTGGGAATACACGGTCTGATAGCGTTCGCGGTCAGCGTCTTCATCCGGGCGGTCGATATAAGGAGGCAACGGCATATGGCCGACGCGCTCCAGCAACGGCAGGACTTCTTCGGCGAACTTCAGCTCGAACAGCGCATCATGACGCGCCACCATCTCGGCTTCGCCACCGCCATCGATAAGAAGGCTCGATCCCGGTTTCGGCGATTTGCTGGAGCGCACATGGGCCAGCACGCGATGGCTGTCCAGCACCCGCTCCACCAGAATTTCCAGCTTGCCGCCGGAGGCTTTCTGGCCAAACAGCCGCGCCGGAATCACCCGGGTATTGTTGAACACCATCAGATCGCCTGGGCGTAAATGCTCAAGCAAATCAGTGAATTGACGGTGTGCGAGGGCACCGCTTGGCCCGTCCAGGGTCAGCAGTCGACTGGCGTGACGCTCGGCCAAAGGGTGGCGAGCGATCAGCGAATCAGGGAGCTCAAAAGTAAAGTCAGCAACGCGCATGATGGGGTTCGTCTAGCAGGGCCGGGAAGTCTAGCGGAAATAGTCAAAATTGACCATGAAACGTGATTGACCAACGGTAATCACCTCTCTATACTTCGCCGCCATTGAGCCCTGATGGCGGAATTGGTAGACGCGGCGGATTCAAAATCCGTTTTCGAAAGGAGTGGGAGTTCGAGTCTCCCTCGGGGCACCATCTTAAAAAAAGACCTTGAAATTCAAGGTCTTTTTTTTCGCCTGTCGAAAAGTGGGCACTCTGCTGATTTATTGCTCAGCGCCTCTTTCAGCTGAAACACAGTTCACTGTGGGAGCCAGGTTTGAAGCGGCATAGGGAAAAGTCGTAGTCGGCCCCCGATTACACACCCGGCCGCCCTGGCCGGGCGGCCGGTAACCTTACTTGAACAGCGCAATCACCACGCACACCAGTGTGATCGCCAGTGCCGGCCATTGCATGGGCAAGAAAAAGAAATGGTGGCGCACGCCATCTTCATGCACTTCCCTATTCAGCACAAAACCCAGCACCGTGTTGATGGCCGAGCCGATCCCCACGCCCATCAGCAGTTGCGTCAACGAGGTGTTGCCCGGCTTGACGCTGGGGTCGGGCCACAACACCATCAGCAACAAAATCATGGCCACCGGTGTGAACAGCGTCAGCCAGCCTGCGCCGCGATAGATCATCGTTTAATCCCTTTATGCACAATCAACGATTACGCGAGCGGTTCACGCCAGCTCGCGCGTTTGGGTTTGAGCCGTGAGCACTGTGTCCAGCGTATGCAGAAACAGGTCGTGGCTCAGGATGCCGGTGGCGATGGTCGACAGGACCGGTTGGCCGCTGTCGTCTTTGATCACCACTTTTTCGCTCCAGGCGTTGAGGTCGACGCTGCGCAATGACGACATCGGCACCTTACGGCCCTGGTATTCCAGGCACTGAGCGCTCACCAGGATGGGCGCCGTGGTGATTTTGAGGAAATTACCGCTCATGCGCTTGCCCCACACTTGGCCGGAGCTGATGCAATTGAACGTCACCGCCCCGCCCGACTCCAGCACACTGAGCACTTCCGGCATGCGCGCGCGGACGTGCAGTTCGCGCACCAATTGCTGGAATTTTTGAAAACCCTTAAGGCTTTCAATCACGCGATGAAACGGCTCGGCGGCCGTGCGACGGTAGGCCAGGTTGGTGATCAAGCCTGTCATCACCGTTTGCCCGGAGCTGAACAGATACAAGTCCTGGATCTCGATAAACGGGGTGTAATCGCGCTGGCCTTGGTTGATGCGTGCGATGCCATGCTCGTACACATCGTAAGCGGTACTGCGCAATTTCTTATGCCAAGCGTAAAGGCCGAATACACACAGCCCAAGAATGGCCAGAAAGCCACTGGTGAGATTGATCAGCGACTGCCCGCTGCTGAAGTTAATCGTCATGCCCCGGGACGTTGTGACACCGATAGGCCCTTCATTACCCGGCGGCAGGATCGTACCCAGATACAGCACAAATCCCGCGAGCGCCAACAGCGCAACGCCGAGTATCAGGCTGAAAATGAGAAAACCTTTGCCATGGCGAAAGCTCGCGATCAGATCGCCAGTGGCGGATGAATCAGGTGTGGAGGATGGCTGCATAAGTACTTGCGTCCCTGTAAGTGAGTCAAACGTGCCGATTCAACATCGCACCGGTCCATTGGCTGGCTGCGCGAGCTGTGCACGGCGGGTTGGAACATGGCTAATTAATATCGTTCCGCGGAGAGCTTGAGGTGCAAGCGTTTGAAGTCTTTTTTTTCAGCCGCAGAACAGTGATTATCGCGCTCCGCCCGCACACCGAGGAAGCCCTACCATGGAATTGACGCTGGAAGCTGTTGCGCTCTTCGCACTCAAACTGGTGCATGAAACCGACGGCGGCAGCCCGGTATTGCGCGACGACCCGGCGATGGCCGCGTATGAGCGTGAAGTGTTTGGATTGCTGGTGCGCCAAGGGGACTTACGCCTGATTCAACGTAAGCTCGATGAATGCGTGATGCAGGCGCTGCAGGCGTTGGGCGGAACGGAGACGGTGTTGGGGCGTGAGCTGGAGAGACTGGCCGCCGACACTCGAAAAGCCTCTACCCTGGAGGAACTCGATGCCCCGCTCGACGCACTCAAGCATTACCTCAAAGCTATCCAGTGACACCTTCCATTGAAGGAACGAGCCTGACCACGATGAGTGTCAACTTATGCGGCGTCACAGACCGACCACAAGGACCGTTACATGATCGACTTCAACAACAAAGGCTTCTTCAAACTCAAACAAAACAATGAATACGCCGAACGCGTCTCGGCCTTGCTGCTCGATGGCGAAGAAGTAGTGGACGCCTACAAGGCCATGCGCGACGGCGTGGTGTTCACCACCAAACGCATCATCGCGGTAAACGTGCAAGGCATCACCGGCAGCAAGAAGGACTTCACATCACTGCCGTACAAAAACATCGTGGCGTATTCGGTGGAAACGTCCGGGACCTTCGACCTGGATTCGGAGTTGGAGATTTACTTTTCATCCCTGGGCAAAGTGAAATTCGAGTTCACTGGGAAGACCTCGATTGTGGAAATCTCGCGGCTGATTTCCAAGCATCTGCTGACGTGATCAATCGGCCAGAAGTATCGCCTGGCGAAAGAGCGCTTACTTGGACGGGAACGTCTCAAGATACGCCAGGATATTTTCAATCTTCTCCTGATCGCTGATACCCCAGAAGATCATCCGCGTGCCGCTCACTACCTTCTTGGGGTCTTCGATGTACGCGGCGAGTTTTTCGCGGGTCCAGACCACGCCGGAGTTTTTCATCGCGTCGGAATACTGGTAGTCCTCGGTGGTGCCGGCGGGGCGGTCGATGATGCCGTTGAGTTGCGGGCCGAAACCGCCGCGCGCGCCTTCGCCGATGCTGTGGCAGCCGCCGCAGGTCTTGGTGAAGAGCTTACCGCCGGCTTCGGCATCGCCAGCGGCGAAGGCTGGGGCGGTGTTGAGAATCAGGGCGAGGGTCAGTAAGGCGTACTTCATGGGCGACTCCACATCGGCGGTTGCGGGAATTATGCCTGGCATCTCCATCCGGATCACCGCCGCCTGCAATGCCACGGGTGCAAACACGCAACCTAGACACCCTGAACGACCACCCATCGCCTGGGACACATCCAATCGAACCTATACCGCTGCGTTCCACTCCACCTAACTGAACCCTGATGGTGGAGTAAGGATCATGGCTCAGCCATCGATTTTGGTATTGGAAGACGACGAAATTATTCGGGCGTTGATGGTGGATGTACTGGAGGATTTCGGCGCGATTGTGACGTCGTTTCCCTCAGCGGATGAAGGGATGATTTACCTGGAACGCGAGGACGACCCCGTGGACCTGATTGTCAGCGACATACAAATGCCTGGCCTGCTCAATGGTTATGACTTGAGCCGCGTGGTTGCCCATCGCTGGCCATCAGTGCGGGTGCTGCTAACCTCGGGCAATACAAAAATGGCTGAAGAGCTAGGCGGTTCCGTGCGTTTCCTGCCCAAGCCATGGAGCACTGAGCATCTGATCGAATGCGTGCAAACGGCGCTGACTCAGCAAGGTTCGTCACTGCACTGATAGCGCCGCAATATCACCTAAACCGAACTTCACGGTACGCTGTACGGTCAGTCATAAGGCAAGGAGCGACTTTTCTGATCCGCTGGTCAGGCCTTTCGCCTTGTGCGTACAGTCAATGGCCATGAGTTGTGTAGAATCGTCGCCCATTTCCACGCGTCATTCATGGCCGGCAGGCCCACAGCTCGAGCTATTTGCATGCTTTCAAAGGCCCATGACGTTGGTGCGCCCTCATTGCTTGATGCGTTACGCACAGGCACCAGCCTGTTGCACGTTGCGCTGGAAAAGCGTCTGCCATTTTTTTCCGAGCGCCTGGATGCCGACGGCTACCGGCGCCTGCTGCAGGCCTACCACGGGTTTTACGCACCCATTGAAGCGGCGCTGTATGCCAGTGGGCTGATCCCGGCGGGATTCGATACTGCTCTGCGTGTGAAAACGCCAACATTGGTCAGCGACCTGCACGGTCTTGGCCTGGATGACGCCGCTATCAACGCCACGCCCCACTGCACCGCCCTGCCGCGCCTCGACACCCCTGCGGCGTGCCTCGGTGTGTTGTATGTGCTTGAAGGCGCAACGTTGGGCGGCCAGGTGCTGCGCCGGGAAATGGCCCAGCGCTTTGGCATCGATGCCACCAACGGCGGCGCGTTTCTTGATGTGTATGGCCCTGAGACGGGCCGGCGTTGGAAAGACTTTCTCGATTATCTGGGCAGCCAGGCGCTGGACGCCGAAGCCCAACAGCGCGCGGTACATGCCGCCCGTTCGACATTCAGCGGCTTTGAGCGATGGCTCGACAGCCAGGAGGTACTGCTATGAAACCCCAAGATTTTGAACAGCTGCTTGCCAACTGCGCCGACGAACCCATCCGCTTTCCTGGGGCGATTCAGCCTCACGGTGTGCTGCTGACGCTGTCCGAGCCAGACCTGAAGATTATCCAAGTGAGCGCCAACGTCGCTACGCTGTTCAACCGCACGCCCGAGGCGCTGTTGGGCCAGCCGCTGCACAGCCTGATCGGCTCCGAACACGCCCAGGCCGTGCAGGCCATGGCCGAACTCAACACCTTTACCGATGCGCCGCCGCTGCACGTGACGCTCAACGGCGCTGAGTTCGAAGGTTTGTTGCACCGCCACCAAAATGTGCTGGTGCTGGAATTCGAACCCCACCTCAAGGATTTTCAACCAAGGGCGCTCAACGGTCGCACCAGTGATCTGGGCAAGATGCTGCGCCGCTTGCAGTCGGCAAAAACCCTGGCGGCGCTGTACGACATCAGCGTCACGGAAATCCAGGCCATGACCGGTTACGACCGGGTGCTCATCTACCGCTTCGAAGAAGAAGGCCATGGTCAGGTGATTGCCGAAGCATCCGCTCCGTCCATGGAATTGTTCAACGGTCTGTTCTTCCCTGCATCTGACATCCCCGAACAGGCTCGCGAGCTGTACCGCACCAACTGGCTGCGGATTATCCCGAACGCCGATTACACGCCGGTGCCGCTGGTGCCCAAATTGCGCCCGGATACCGGCGAACCGCTGGACCTGAGCTTTGCGACGCTGCGCAGTGTGTCGCCGATTCATTGCCAGTACATGCAGAACATGGGCGTGTTGTCGTCCATGAGCATTTCGCTGATGAAAGGCGACAAACTCTGGGGCCTGATCAGTTGCGGCAACCGCACCCCGCTGCTGGTACCGAACGAACTGCGTACCGCCTGCCAGACCATCGGCCAGGTACTCTCGCTGCAGATCAGCGCCATGGAGGCTCTGGACCTGAGCCACCAGCGCGAAGAAAAAGTCGAAGCCTTGGCCCAACTGGACAAGGCCATGAAAGCCTCGGACCACAACGTGTTCGACGGCCTGGCCAAGCAACCGCGATTGCTCATGGACCTGACCCTGGCCGGGGGCGTGGCGATCATCGAAGACAAACAACTGCACCGCTACGGCAACTGCCCGGAACCGGCGCAGATCAGGGCGTTGCACAAGTGGCTGCAAGCCAGCGGCGAACCGGTGTTCGCCAGCCATAACCTGGCCTCGGTTTACCCTCCGGCGGCGGAGTTTCAGCAAGTGGCCAGCGGCGTATTGGCCATGGGCCTGCCCAAGCCGGTGGACAACGGTGTGCTGTGGTTCCGCCCCGAGGTCAAAGAGAACATCAATTGGAGCGGCGACCCGAAAAAACCGCTGGACCTGGAAAATTCCGACGCTGGTATGCGCCTGCGCCCACGCACGTCGTTTGAAATCTGGAAAGTGGAAATGGCCGGCATCTCCACCAAGTGGAGCCACGGCGACCTGTTCGCCGCCAACGACCTGCGCCGCTCCGCCCTGGAAAACGACCTGGCCCGCCAGGTCGAGCGCGAGCAACAGGCCGTGCGCGCCCGTGATGACCTGGTGGCGGTGGTGTCCCACGACCTGCGCAACCCGATGACTGTCATCTCGATGCTCTGCGGCATGATGCAAAAAGCCTTCAGCTCCGAAGGCCCACACACCTCGCGACGTATTTCCTCGGCCATCGACACCATGCAACAAGCCGCCGGGCGCATGAATGTGTTGCTGGAAGACCTGCTCGACACCTCGAAAATCGAGGCCGGCCGCTATGTGGTCAAGCCCGTGGCGCTGGATGTGAACCAGATGTTCGAGGAGGCGTACTCCTTGCTGGCACCGTTGGCGATGGAAAAAGGCATCGACCTGTCGTTCAACGCCGAACCTGGCCTGCAGATCAAAGGCGACCCCGAGCGCTTGTTCCAAGTGCTGTCGAACCTGATCGGCAACGCCATCAAGTTCACCCCGCGCCAGGGCAATATCGGCATCAGTGCCATGAGCAACGGCGAAGAGATTGTGTTTTCGGTGCGCGACTCCGGCGAAGGTATTGCCCCAGAGCTGTTGCCGTATGTGTTCGACCGCTACTGGACACAGACCGAAAACAATCCCACCGGCAGCGGGCTGGGGCTGTATATCACCCAAGGCATCGTGCAGGCCCACGGCGGCAAGATCGTGGCCGAAAGTGAAGTAGGCCGTGGCAGTGAGTTCCGATTCACGGTGCCGAAGGTGATGCAGGACGCCCATACCTGATCGGTCCGGCTGAAGGGCTCGATGGCCCTAAACCGCCATTGCCGTTACACGTTGCCACGAGGTGTTTATAGCTCCAACACCTCGCGCCTCTATAAGTTTGGCCCGGCTTCGCAGACGCGGAGCCCATCTAACTTACAGAGGGATATTTTTATGCTTGGAGCTATCAGTCCATTCCTAGGCCATCTGCAATTCCCCACCCCACAACACGATGATGTAGCCCTGCAACGCAAGAAGCGCAGCCTGGACAGCCACTCACTCCCACTTGATCCCCAGCAAACCGACAACGCCCCACGTCACAATCGGCGCCGCGGCAGCGGCAGCGGCAGCCTGGACAGCCTCGGCAAGGGCAACCTGCTCTAGAGCGACCTACGGAGGGCAGCCCGCTGCCCTTCGTACCCCCCGTGCCTTAACAAAACACTGACATTCATTGCGCTAACCTTGCCGGTTCTAGCCTGGCCGGAGCCCTTCCCTGCATGCTGCACCCCGACAACCTGCCCGCCGTACTTGCCGGCCCTTTGCTACGACGTCTCGAACCCAGGCGCCTGGTGCTGTGGCTGACTGGCAGTCGTCCCCTGGACCTGACCTTGAAGCTGCAATGGGCCGGACACACGCTGCACATCCCGCTGGATCAAGGCCAGTGCCAAGTCATCCCCATAGGCCGACAGGCCTTTGTGCATCTGATTGATGTGCCGCTGGACGAAGCGCTGCCCCAGGACGAGGTCATCCACTACGACCTGCTGATCGACGGCCTCGGTATCGCCCATTGGGCGGCGCATCTGCTGTATGCCGACGCGCCATCACCGCATTTTGTCCTGCACAGTCGCATCCACCAGCTCGTGCACGGCTCCTGCCGCAAGCCTCACCACGCCGCCGACGACGGCCTGCTCTGCGTCGATCGCCTGCTCGCCGATGCGCACACGCTCGATGAGCGTCCGGCCTTGCTGATGATGAGCGGCGACCAGGTTTACGCCGACGATGTGGCCGGGCCGATGCTTCGGGCGATCCACGCACTGATCGCGCGCCTGGGCCTGTTCGACGAACATCTGGAGGGCGCCGTAGTGGACGACAGCGCCAGCCTCTACGGGCACCGCGCCAGCTATTACCATCGCGCGGACCTGCTACCGGCACTGGACAGCAATCAGACCCTGCGCGAGCGCTTCTTCGGCGGCGTTAAAAAGCCGATTTTCACCAGCAGTACCGCCGACAACCATCTGGTCACCTTTGCCGAAGTCATGGCGATGTACCTGCTGGTATGGTCCCCCACGCCCTGGACCTTGATCGAAACCCAAGCGCCACCACTGAGCCCGGACGAATCGGCGCGCTATGCGCGTGAGCACGTGCACATCGAGCGCTTTCGCAACGGCCTGCCCGGCGTTGCGCGAGTCTTCGCGCACCTGTCCACCCTGATGATCTTTGACGATCACGACATCACCGACGACTGGAACCTCAGCGCCCAATGGGAAGAAACCGCCTACGGCCACCCGTTTTCCAAACGCATCATCGGCAATGCCCTGCTCGCCTATCTGCTGTGCCAGGGTTGGGGCAACCACCCGGATGCCTTCGTCGAACTGTTGCCGCCCATCCAGGCGCTGACCGCCCACGTCCCCGACAACCATCTCGACGCCGCCGTCCAGGATGCCTTGCTGGCCACGTTGCTCAAATTTCAACAATGGCATTACGTGCTGCCCAGCACCCCCGCCCTGGTAGTGCTCGACACCCGCACCCGGCGCTGGCGCAGTGAGTTCACCCTCAAGCAACCCTCCGGCCTGCTGGACTGGGAAGCTTTGAGCGAACTGCAACAGGAACTGCTGGACCACCCGTCGGCGATCATCGTCTCGCCCGCGCCGATCTTCGGCGTCAAGCTGATCGAGACAGTGCAGAAGGTCTTCAGCTGGTGCGGCTACCCGCTGCTGGTGGACGCGGAAAACTGGATGGCCCACCGGGGCGCCGCCCAGGTGATCCTCAATATTTTCCGCCACTCGCGTACGCCGGGTAACTACGTGATTCTCTCCGGTGACGTGCATTACTCGTTCGTCTATGCCGTGCTGATCCGCCACCGCAATGCCGGCCCCCGGATCTGGCAGATCACCAGCAGCGGCATCAAGAACGAATTTCCACCGCGCCTGCTGGAATGGTTCGACCGTCTCAACCGCTGGCTATACTCACCCCGTTCGCCGCTCAACTGGTTCACACGCCGTCGCACCATGCAGGTCGTACCGCATATTCCGGAACATGCCGAGGCCGGCGAACGGTTATGGAACTCGGCGGGCATCGGTCAGGTGTTTTTCAACGAACAAGGTCAACCGGACGCAATTTACCAACACAATGCGAACGGGAAGGCTCGCACACAGATGGTTGCGCCCACGCCATAGCGCGCGGTGGCGAACGCAGTGCGCATGCAAGGAGCAAAAGCAATGGGCGATACCTCAGGCAGCAACCCGGCGAAGCAGGACTTCTCGCACCTCAACGCCGACATGCTGCACACCATCCTGGAGCTGGTCAGCGACGGCATCTGGGACTGGAACGCCAACACCGGGTTCGTCTACCGCAATCCGGGCTGGTACGAAATGCTGGGCTACCCGCGGCATGCGCTGGAAAACACCCTGTTCACCTGGGAAAACATCATTCATCCAGAGGACTACCCCCAGGTGATGGCGCTGTTCGATGACTACATCAACCGCCGCGCGCCGCACTACCAGACCGAATACCGTTGCCGAAAAAAAGATGGCAGCTACCTGTGGATCGAGGACCGCGGCTACGTGATCGCGCGTAACCCCGACGGTTCGGTGGCGCGCATGGTCGGCGCCCATCGCGACATTCAGACGCGCAAATACTCTGTCGCCCAACTCGAACAACGCAACCAGTCGCTGGAAGCGCTGGTGGCCGAGCGCACCCGTGAACTGGCTCGGGTCAACCAGCAACTCAAATTGCAGTTGGACGAAAACCGCGCCTTGGCCGAGCGGGACGCCTTGACCCTGGTTGCCAACCGCTATCGCCTGGAAAAAACCCTGCTGCAAGCGTGCGAGCGTGCCCAGCGCTTCCGCCTGCCGCTGGCCCTGATCGCCATGGACATCGATGACTTCAAGCCCATCAACGACCGCTATGGCCACGGCGCTGGCGACCAGACCCTGGTGCGGGTGGTGGAGTGCCTGGAGAGCTGCATTCGCCCGTGTGACCTGCTGGCACGCTGGGGCGGCGATGAGTTCATGGTGATCCTGCCCGAGAGCAGCCTGGAAACGGCCAAGGCGTTAGCCGAGCAGATCTGCCGCAAGATACGCACAATCCAGGCCCCCGGCGACTTCGCCGTCACCCTGAGCCTGGGCGTGGCCGAGCGCCACGCGGATGAATCCCCCGCCGCCCTGATGGAGCGCGCCGATCAGGCGTTGTATCGCGCCAAGGCCGCGGGCAAGGCCGGGGTGTCGGAATAACCGGAGGCATCAGCGCAGCGGCGCGCACTTGACCAGTGTCGACCGGTTTGTCCGCGCCCCCTTCGGCAGTAGCTCCTTCCGATTTGGAATGACCCAAAGACTTTATTTCGTTTGCGACAGGCCCCGGCGGGCGGCTTAGATAAAAAACGCCCCACCACTGCCGAGTCCCGGATTCATGAGCCACGCCACCGTCAGCCAGTCGATTTCCATCGTCCACCCCATCAGCCTCAGCCACGGCAAGAACGCCGAAGTGTGGGATACCACAGGCAAGCGCTATATCGACTTCGTCGGCGGCATCGGTGTGCTCAACCTCGGCCATTGCCACCCGCGGGTAGTCGAGGCGATTCGCGAGCAGGCTACTCGGCTTACGCACTATGCCTTCAACGCCGCGCCGCACGCGCCCTACATCGAGCTGATGGCACGCCTGAGTGATTTTATCCCTGTGAGCTACCCGGTCAGCGGCATGCTCACCAATAGCGGCGCGGAAGCGGCGGAAAACGCTTTGAAGATCGTGCGCGGCGCCACCGGCCGCACTGCGGTGATCGCCTTTGACGGTGCCTTCCATGGCCGCACCCTGGCCACCTTGAACCTTAACGGCAAGGTCGCGCCCTACAAGCAAAAGGTCGGCGTCCTGCCCGGCCCGGTGTATCACCTGCCGTACCCCAGCGCCGACAACGGCGTGACCTGCGCCGACGCACTGAAGGCCATGGAGCGTTTGTTCAGCGTGGAAATCGACGTGGAAGACGTCGCCTGTTTCATCATCGAACCGGTGCAGGGCGAAGGTGGCTTCCTGGCCCTGGACGTCGAATTTGCCCAGGCGCTGCGGCATTTCTGCGACGAGAAACAGATCCTGCTGATTGCCGACGAAATCCAATCGGGCTTCGGCCGTACCGGTCAACGCTTCGCGTTTTCGCGCCTGGGCATTGAGCCGGACCTGATCTTGCTGGGCAAAAGCATTGCCGGCGGTGTACCGCTGGGGGCGGTGGTCGGGCGCAAAAACCTGATGGATAACTTGCCCAAAGGCGGCCTGGGCGGTACTTACTCCGGCAACCCCATCGCCTGCGCGGCGGCGCTGGCCACCCTGGAGGTGATGACGGACGCAAACTTGCACGCGTGGGGCGCGCAGCAGGAAGCCGCGATTGTCCGCAGGTACGCGACCTGGCGCGACCAAGCGCTGTCGCCCTACCTCGGGCGCCTGACCGGCGTCGGCGCCATGCGCGGCATCGAACTGGCCAACGCCGACGGCACGCCGGCGCCCCGGCAATTGACGCAACTGCTCGGCCTGGCGCGGGACGCCGGGTTGCTGCTGATGCCCAGCGGCAAGGCACGGCACATCATCCGCCTGCTGGCACCGCTGACCACAGAGCCGGCGGTGCTGGAAGAAGGGCTGGATATCCTTGAAGCCTGCTTCAAGCGCCTGGATCAGTAGCGTGCATCCACCGGTTTGCCGCCGTTCGGCCAGTCTTTGACCTTGTCCGGGAAGTCCGGACGCGGCTGCCCGGAAAAGTACGCCGCGACGTCCACCGCTTCCTGTTCCGTCAAGCCACCCTGCCCCAGCGGGAAGCGTTCGTGGAAGCCAATCGGCATATTGCGTTGGACGAACGCGGCGGCTGTGTAGGTGCGCGCCATCCCCGCACCGATATTGAACGACTGCTCACCCCACAGCGGCGGGTAGATCCATTCACCGTCGGCACGGGTCAGGCCCTGGCCATTGTCGCCATGGCACACCGCGCATTGCTTGGCGTACACCGCTTTGCCATTGGCCAGGTCGGGTTTGAGCGTCGGGTCGACCTTGCCCACGCCGCGCCCGGCGACTTTGTCCTGCGGGCGGGTGTTGTTTTTCATCCAGTCGAAATACGCCACCATCGCCTGCATATCCGCCGATTGCGGCGCCAGCGGCTTGCCGTTCATGGACCGGCGGAAACAGCCGTTGATGCGTTCCTCCAACGTGATTACCTTGCCGGCACGCGGGGCATAACCGGGGAAAAACGCCGACACCCCTACGAACGGCGATCCATCGGCCACCGTGCCTGCATTGAGATGGCAACTGGTGCAGTTCAGCGCGTTGCCGACATTGTCCGGCAGCAGTGCCTTGGTCTGCAGATGCAACCGCATGCCACGCAGCACCTGGTCGGCATTCGGCGCGGCCAGCAACTCGGCCAGACGCGGAGTCTGGAACGCGGACATGTCGCTGCTGGCCGGGTTGAGCTGCTCGCGCAGGGTTTTCACCTGCGCGGGGCTGACCGGCGTGCCCTGGTTGCCCCAGTGGGTGCGCACAAAACTGAGGATCTCGGCGATTTCCTGGTCGGCCAGCCGCGCGAACCCAGGCATGGTGTAGACCCGCGGATGGGTGGCGGTTTGCGCGGTTTCCCAGCCGGTGAGGGTGATATGCAAAAGAGATGTTGGGTTAGCGGCGACCACGCTCGGGTTGCCGGCCAACGGCGGGAACAGGCCCTTCACGCCGGCACCGTCACTGCGGTGGCAGTCGCTGCAGAACTGCGTGTAGCCCAGGCCGCCACGACTGCTGAACAGGTCGTCAGGCACGCCAACCGGGGCTTTGGCCACGGCAGGCATCGGCAGATCCTCCTGGCCCGCCGGCAGGGATTTTAAGTAACGGGCGATGGCAATCAGGTCGTCATCACTAAAATGCTGGGTGCTGTGGTGGATCACATCGGCCATGTTGCCCGACACTGTGGCAAAACGGTTTTGCCCGGTCTTGAGCAGTTGCACGGTGTCGTCAACGGTCCACAGGTTGCGCAGGCTCAAGGCGCGCCAATGCTCGACGGTTTCCCCCGCCAGGTAGTGCTGGCCGCCGCGCTCGGTATCGCTCATGGCTTTTTCCTGGAACGCAATGCCCCTCGGCGTATGGCACGAGCCGCAATGCCCCAGGCCCTGAACCAAGTAGGCACCACGGTTGAGCCCCGCGTCGCGGCCAGGATCGGGTTGGAAGGGTTGCTTGTCGAGAAAGGCGAAATTCCACAATGCCAAGCCCCAGCGCTGATTGAACGGAAAGCCCATGTCCGCCGGCAGGTTGTCCTGGCGGACCGCCGGCACGCCCTGCATCAGGTAGGCGTACAACGCGCGCATGTCCTCTTCGCTGATCTTCGCGTAGGACGGGTACGGCATCGCCGGGTACAAGTTCATACCACTGGGGGTAACGCCTTCGCGCATGACGCGGTCGAACTGCTCGAAGGTGTAGCGCCCGATGCCTGTCTCGGCATCGGGCGTGATATTGCTGGAGTAGATCGTCCCCATCGGCGTACTCAACGCCAGGCCGCCGGCCATCAGCGCGCCTGGCTTGGCGGTGTGACAGGCAATGCAGTCGCCGAGTTGAGCGACGTAGTGGCCGCGTTCGAGCAGAGGGGTGTCGGGCGTGCTGGCGTGCAGCGAGAGGGACAGGCACATCAGCATCCCCACGAAGCTGACGCGTAAGAGGGCAAACATCATCGCAATAGTCCTTTAAGAACCTGGCGTGGAGCGGTCTCCTCGGCGCAGGTCTGCAATTGTTTTTATGCGTTCTCAGGCAAATAGTCGGGGGCGCAGGCAGCCCCGAGGTTGTTGTAAACCACTCTCCGGCATGGCCTTTTGATATGGATCAGCGGAACGCCGAAGGCAGTGTGCCGCCTTGACCTGACTCCCCTGCCCCTTGAAAATGCGCGACGCTTTTTTGTCTCCGTTTATTGAAGTAGTGAACTATTAATGTCCGATTCCTACACCGCAGAATCCGTCGTCGCCTTGGCCTCCAAAGCTGAATACGAAAACGCCATCAATCTTTCACAGCATGTGCCAGCGGCCAAGACCATCAGCGAGATGGTGCTGGACGCGTTTCACACTTCCAAGGAGAGCGACCAGATCCGCGAACTGCGCGTCGCCATCCGCCAGGCCCACGATGCGTTCGACGACGACAAGGCCTACGACCTGATGGGCCAGCTCAAGCAACTCAAGGACGCCGAAGCCGCCGACAACCTGGCCCTGGAAGACTTGAGCAGCAAGTTCTCCATCAGCCGCATCCTGTCCAGCTTCAAGGACGACCCCGAGTTTCAGGAACTGGTCTACGGCCTGGCCCTCAAGGTGCTGAACCAGACCCATCAAGCTATCAGCAACCCGAGCGCCGGCAAGGGCAAGGCGGCACGCGCCAAGAAAGACGCCGAAGTGTTCGTGATCAGCAAGGACGGCATCAGCGTCACCCTGCCGCTGCGCACGCCACGCTCCAAGCTGAACGTGGACCGCGAAGCGTTCGAGTTTCTAGGGTTCAGCTTTGTGGGCGAAGGGGATGACGCCGAGCTGGAACGTGAGTCGTTCACCGACAACAACGGCGCCGAGTTGCCGGTCAACCGCAAGAACGTGGTGAATGCCTTGCAACAGAAAACCGCATTTGATGGGTACAGCATCGCGCAGCAATAACACCTGGGACTTCATTGAGGGAGGAGCGTCGCCTTCCCTCATGTAGTCCTGCGCTAGACCCGCGCGGCAAACACCTCACGAAAGCGCGCCATCTCCTGCTTGTTCCCCACTGTCACCCTTACCCACTGCGGCCAGTTCTGCCACACCCGGCCGATCAATACGCCTTCGGCGGCGAGCTTTTCGATGACCTGCTGCGCGGGCTGCTTGACGTCGATCATGAAGCAATTGCTGTGGGAAGCGGTGCAAGTGAAACCACGGCCCTTGAGCCAGGCCAGGGTTTCATCGCGCAACTGGGCATTGAGGGCTTTACGCTGGGGCAGCAGTTTGACGTCTTCCAGGCTGGCAAGACCGCCGAGCAACGACGAGCCCGCCGGCACATTGTCGCCGCCAAACACCGCCAGCCGCTCCAGCAACGTTGGGTGGCCGATGGCCAGGCCCAGGCGTGCGCCCGCCATGCCGTAGATTTTCGAGAAGGTGCGCAGCACCAGCAGGTCGTCGTGGTCCTTGACCCAACTGACCACGCTCGGGGCGTCGGCGAAGTCGATGTAAGCCTCGTCCACCACCAGCACGCTGCCCTTGGGCTTGTTCGCCAGTGCGTCGCGAATGGCCTGGGTGGGAGTCAGGGTGCCGGTGGGGTTGTTGGGGTTGCACAGGTAGAGCATGCCGGCCTGGGGGTCGGCGGCGAGCATGGCGGGGATATCGTGGGCGTGGTGGGCGTCGAGGTTCACTTCATGCACCGGCGCCTTGTGCGCTTCGGCGGCCTGGCGCGGTACTTCGTAGGATGGCGT
This sequence comes from Pseudomonas rhodesiae, assembly GCF_013285305.1. Lineage (NCBI taxonomy): Bacteria > Pseudomonadati > Pseudomonadota > Gammaproteobacteria > Pseudomonadales > Pseudomonadaceae > Pseudomonas > Pseudomonas rhodesiae. Next base: position 4,938,947 of record NZ_CP054205.1, read on the forward strand.
GGCCATTACCAGGCCACGGGTATCGCTGGTGAACGCCAGCACCGCATAACGCAACGCCGCCATGGAGCCTGAAAACACCGCCACCTGTTCTTCGGCAATGCCCTGTTGCTGAGCGAACAATGCGGCCAGTGCGTACATGTGGTTGTACGGGTAGCGCCCGGCAGTGGCGATACCGCGCTGCATCGCTTCACGGGCCGCCAGGGCTGAGCCGTAGGGGCTTTCGTTGTAGTTGAGACGGACCTTGTCGGCCTTGGCCGGCGGCGTCGCCGCGACCGCCCAGTCCAAGCGCCCCAGCAAGGGCAAGGCGGCGCTGAAGGCGAGAAGGGACCGACGACTCACGCTGACCATGGTGACTACTCCTTGTAGGCGGGTGATGGATTCGCACAGTGCGTACAGAGGGGTATGACGAGATAAGCGTGGGCAGATTTAACCTGACGCCCGAGAAAAACCCACATCACCGCAGAGCAGGAACAGGGTCGCAGTGGGGAGGAGCATTGCGCACCCTCCCCCACGCTAAAGCCGAATAGCCCTAGTTGAGCTGCAACTTATGCTTGAGGCTGTGCATGACCTGCGCCTTGTTCTGCAGGTATTCGTTCAGGCCACGAGCGCGCAGGTTGCAGGCGTCGCATTCGCCGCAGCCGGTGCCGATCACGCCGTTGTAGCAAGTCAAGGTGTGTTCGCGCACCAGGTCCAACTGATGGTGGTAATCGGCCAGGGCCCAGGTCTCGGCCTTGTTCAGCCACATCAGCGGGGTGTCCAGCCGTACGTCGTACTCCATGCCCAGCTTGAGCGCCTGGTTCAGGGCTTTGACGAACTCATCGCGGCAGTCGGGGTAGCCCGAGAAGTCGGTTTCGCACACGCCGGTAATGACCGTCTCGGCCTTGACCTGGTACGCGTAGATCGCCGCCAGGGTCAGGAACAGGATATTGCGCCCCGGTACAAAGGTGCTCGGCAGGCTTTCGCCGGAACTGTTCACGGTAGGCACGGGGATGTTGTCGCGGGTAAGACTACTGATGGCCAACTCGTTGAGCAGGGACACATCCATCACTTTGTGCACCGTGGCGCCCAGTTGCTTGGCAAGCTGGCGGGCCACTTCGATTTCCGCCACATGGCGCTGGCCATAATCGAACGTGATGCAGTGCACTTCGTCATACAACGCCAGTGCCTGGATCAGGCAGGTCGTCGAGTCCTGCCCGCCACTGAACACCATTACGGCTTTTTTACTCATCGCTGTGCTTCCTGGATGCGTGGAATGGGGGATAGTTTAGAGGCCATGCCATAAAAAACCCCGCGCTTCTTGCGAAGGCGGGGCCTTTTACTGCTCGGACCACTCAGTGGGCGTAGGTCAGCAACAGCTCTTTCGGTACTTGGAAATCCAGGGACATCATCACGCTCAGCGCGGTGATGGTGAAGATCGAGAACACGAACAGCTTGCGCGCCCAGACGGTGTCGTCCACCGCCTTGTAGCCGGTCCAGGCCATGTACAACCAGTACATGCCCATGGCGGCGGCGACGGCGAGGTAGCTCATGCCGGCGTAGCCGCTGAAGGTCAACATCAAGGTCGCCACAAGGAAGGCCAGGATGTAGAGCAGGATGTGTTTCTTGGCCACCTGGATGCCACGTTTTACCGGCAAAACCGGAATCGACGCAGCCAGGTAGTCATTGAAGCGGAAAATCGCGATGGCGTAGGAATGCGGCATCTGCCACAGGCTGAACATCACCAGCAGCGTCAGCGCGGCCATGTCGAAGCTATTGGTCACAGCCACATAACCAATCACCGGCGGCATCGCCCCCGACAGACTGCCCACCAGCGTGCCGTGAACCGACTTGCGCTTGAGGTACAGGCTGTAGAGGCCGACGTAGATGACAAAGCCGATCACGGCAAACAACGCCGCCAACGGATTGGCCACCTTGTACAACAGGGCCACACCGGCAACACCCAGGACGGTCGCGTAGACCAGTGCCAGTTTCAGGGAGATAAGGCCCTGCACCAGCACACGGTTTTTGGTGCGTTCCATCTTGATATCGATGTCACGGTCGATGCAGTTGTTGAAGACACAACCGGAAGCTACCACCAGGGATGTGCCGATCATTGCAGCCAGGAAGATGGCCAGATCGACATGTCCCTTGGAGGCCAGGAAGAAACCGCCCGCCACAGAAAGCACGTTACCGAAAATGATCCCCGGTTTGGTGATTTGGATAAAGTGCTTAAGCGACATCGGGTCTTACCTCACTTCGCCATCATGTAGGTGTGGATGCTGAACATGATCCACAGCGACAGACCAACCAGCAGAACGATCACCAGGCCGGCGAACACGAACGCAATCACGTTCTCGCGCTGGGCCTCGGAGCGGTCCAGGTGCAGGAAGTACACCAGGTGAACCAGTACCTGAATCACTGCGAACGCCAGGACGATCATCAAGGTGATCGACTTCGGCAGGGTCGGGTACATCACCAGGCCGAACGGGATCAGGGTCAGGATGACCGACAGGATGAAGCCGATAGCGTAAGACCTGACGCTGCCGTGGCTTGCATCGTGGCTGTCATGGGAGTGTGCATTAGCCATTACAGAGTCCCCATCAGGTAGACAACGGTGAATACGCAGATCCAGACCACGTCCAGGAAGTGCCAGAACAGGCTCAGGCAGCTCAGGCGGGTCTTGTTGGTGTTGGTCAGGCCGTGCTTATTGACCTGATACATCATCACCGCCATCCACAGCAGACCGGCCGAGACGTGCAGACCGTGGGTGCCGACCAGCGTAAAGAACGCCGACAGGAAACCGGAACGGTGTGGACCGTAGCCTTCGGAGATCAGCAGGTGGAACTCGTTGATCTCCATGCCGATAAAGCCCAGGCCGAACAGGAAGGTCAGGGCCAACCAGCTCAGCACGCCTTTCTTGTTGCCCTTGTAGAAGGCCAACATGGCGAAGCCGTAGGTGATCGAACTGAACAACAGCAAGGCGGTTTCGCCGAGCACGTAAGGCAGTTCGAAGATGTCGTGGCCCGACGGGCCACCCGCTACGTTGTTTACCAGTACCGCGTACACCGCGAAGATCGACGCAAACAAGATGCAGTCGGTCATCAGGTAGAGCCAGAAACCGAAGACGGTCATTGGCCCCGAGTCGTGGTGATGGTCATCGTGCCCATGGTCATCGACATGGGCGTGTCCAGCATTGGTCACTAAGTTCGACATGGTTTAAGCCTGTTCCAACGAGGTTTCTACACGGTTGGCCGGGATTTTCTTCTCGGCGACCAGGCGAGCGTGCTGCTCGGCTTCGATGCGTTCGATCGTTTCGACCGGCACCATGTAGCCTTGATCATCACGTGCGGCGTGGACGATGAAGTAACCGATGGTACCCACCAGACTCACGATCGCCAGCCACCAGATGTGCCAGATCATCGCGAAACCGAACACGGTCAACAGCGCACCCATCACCACGCCAGTGGCGGTGTTGCTTGGCATGTGGATCGGTTCGTAGTGCTTAGGCTTCTGGTACGCAGTACCGTCTTCCTTGGCTTCGGTGAACGCATCGATCGTGTTCGCAGTCGGGATCACGGCGAAGTTGTAGAACGGTGGTGGCGACGAGGTCGACCATTCCAGGGTGTGGCCGTTCCATGGGTCGCCGGATTCGCACATGTTCTGCTTGCGATCACGCACGCTGACATACAGCTGGATCAGCTGGCAGGCGATACCCACCGCAATCATCACCGCACCGAACATGGCGACGTACAGGTACGGCACCCACTCAGGGTTGGTGGTGGCGTTCAGACGACGGGTCATGCCCATGAAGCCCAGTGCATAGAGCGGCATGAACGCGACGAAGAAGCCCGAGATCCAGAACCAGAACGCAGCCTTGCCCCAACCTTCGTGCAGCTTGAAGCCGAACGCTTTCGGGAAGTAGAAGCTGAAACCGGCGATGTAACCGAATACCGCACCACCGATGATCACGTTGTGGAAGTGCGCGATCACGAACAGGCTGTTGTGCAGCACGAAGTCAGCACCCGGGATGGCCAGCAGTACGCCGGTCATGCCGCCGATGGCGAAGGTCACCATAAAGCCCAGGGTCCACAGCACCTGGCTGGTGATGCGCAGACGGCCGTGGTAGATGGTGAACAGCCAGTTGAATAGCTTCACCCCCGTCGGGATGGAAATCAGCATGGTTGCCAAGCCGAAGAAGGCGTTGACGCTGGCCCCCGAACCCATGGTGAAGAAGTGGTGCAGCCACACCATGAAGCCCAGTACGGAAATTGCGCCCGATGCGTAAACCATCGAGTGGTGACCGAACAGGCGCTTGCCGGTAAAGGTCGAGATCACTTCGGAGAAGATACCGAACGCTGGCAGGATCAGGATGTACACCTCAGGGTGACCCCATGCCCAGAACAGGTTCACGTACATCATTGGATTGCCACCAAGTTCGTTGGTGAAAATGTGGAAATCCAGGTAACGGTCAAGCGACAGCAGCGCCATGGTTGCGGCCAGGATCGGGAACGAAGCCACGATCAGGACGTTTGCCCAGGTGCAGGTCCAGGTGAAGATCGGCATGTCCATCAGTTTCATGCCAGGGGCGCGCATTTTCAGGACGGTGGCCAGGAAGTTGACCCCCGTCAGCGTCGTCCCTAGCCCTGATAGCTGTAGCGCCCAGATGTAGTAGTCCACCCCCACGCCAGGGCTGTACTGGATGCCCGACAGCGGCGGATACGCAACCCAACCGGTCTTGGCGAATTCGCCGACGCCCAGGGATACGTTGATCAGCACCACGCCGGAAACCAGCAGCCAGAAGCTCAGGGAGTTCAGGAACGGATAGGCCACGTCACGCGCGCCGATCTGCAGCGGCACTGCCAGGTTCATCAGGCCGGTGAAGAATGGCATCGCCATGAAGATGATCATGATCACACCGTGAGCGGTGAAGATCTGGTCATAGTGTTCAGGTGGCAGGTAGCCAGGCGACCCCTCGGTGGCCATGGCCAACTGGGTACGCATCATGATGGCGTCGGCAAAACCGCGCAGCAGCATGACCATGGCGACGATGATGTACATCACGCCGATTTTCTTGTGGTCGACCGAAGTCAGCCACTCGGTCCACAGGTAGGTCCACTTCTTGAAGTAAGTGATACCCGCGAACAGTGCCAGACCACCCAGCGCGATCATGGCGATGGTCACCATCACGATCGGCTCGTGGAACGGGACCGCATCCCAACTTAATTTACCAAACATCGTTTACTCCTCTGCCCCAGCAGTTGAATGCGCGCCCGTCTCAGAACCTTCAACCGCGGCCACTTCTTTCTTCTCGTGCTTGACCGGCTTGCCTGGCTTCATACCTTCGTACTTGTCGACGATTTTCTGAAACAGGTTCGGCTCGTACGAGGAGTACAGCGCGACAGGGTTGTTCTGGCTTGGTTTGGCCAGGGCGTCGTATTCAGCTTGATCAAGCTGTTTAGGTGCGGCCTTGACTTCGGCTACCCAGGCGTTGAAGTCTTCCTGGCTCGTCGAGATCGCTTTGAATTTCATGCCGGTGAAGCCAGCGCCGCTGTAGTTGGCGGAGATGCCTTCCATTTCAGCTTTCTGGTTGGCGATCAGGTGCAGCTTGGTCTGCATGCCTGCCATCGCGTAGATCTGGCCGCCCAGGGCTGGGATGAAGAACGAGTTCATCACGGCGTCGGAGGTGATCTTGAAGTTCAGCGGAGTGTGCTCCGGGAAGCGGATCTGGTTAACCGTGGCGATACCCAGGTCCGGGTAGATGAACAGCCACTTCCAGTCCAGCGCGACCACTTCGATATTGATCGGCTTGGCGTCCGATTCCAGCGGACGGTACGGGTCCAGCGCGTGGGTGGACTTGTAGGTCACATAACCCAGGGCAATGATGATGAGGATCGGAACCAGCCACACCGCGATTTCGATCTTGGTGGAGTGCGACCACTTCGGCGCGTAGGTGGCGCTGGTGTTCGACGCGCGGTATTTCCAGGCGAAGGCGAAGGTCATGATGATCACAGGGACCACGACCAGCAGCATCAGCAGGGTGGCGGTGATGATCAGGTTTCGTTCATCCAGACCGACCTGTCCTTTTGGGTCGAGCAAGGTCCACTTGCAGCCTCCCAGCATTAACATCATGCCAAGCAGCGGCAAAAAGCCTAGTAATCGGGGGTACCTGTTTTTACTCATCTCACGACCTCTAAAGCAGCTTGCGCAATGCAGTTGGGTTTTGATCGCCAACACTTCACCCTGCCAAGGGTTGGCATTTCTCTTCGATTGAATAAGAGCCTGCTCGCACGCCATGAATGGACGATTTACGAGCCTGCGGTGAGTTCTTATTCGATTTCGTGGTTAAAGGCCTTGTTACAGACCAATTCCATTTGGTGCGGATAGTTGAAAGGCTGCCGGAACCTGGGGTCGCACAGAGCCATCCATCTGCCCCTCGACCGCTCCAATGCTCAAATATTGAACAGCACCGGACATTCAGTGCGGGCGATTGTAGTTAGCTAGCGATGTATAAACCATGTCTTATAAAGAAATAATTTTTATCGAAAGCAGCAATAATCCTTCACCAAAATTGCAAAGGTCGGGGATCTTATCGTGTTCGATTCTCAACAAAAACCACAAAAATTGCCGTGTTATAGGGCAATCCGCCACATCCCTTACCCTCTGTAAGGGCTTGCCAAAGCCATCCAAGTCCCCATAAAACAAGGCATTCGTACATCATCGAATGGCGCGGACGGCGCATGGTTCCTGACTTAGGCCAGACGATGAAGTGACAGCACAATTTGACCGTTCGGTGCAAATTTAAGCGGGGTTGCGGGGGGTAAGAAACGTCCTGCGACAGCTTCCGTGTGACAACATGTCGCACACTGCGCACAGCGGAAATTGTCCGGCGTCATGCTCTGTTCATAAAAGCCTACCTGCGAAAACGCCCCGGCCCTCCAGAGGAGGAGCCGGGGCGTTTTTGTGCAGAGGCTCAGGCCATGTGACGGCGATTGCGGTAAATGCCCAGCGGCACCAGGATCACGGTCAGCACAAAAGCCACCAGCGCCCATTGCGCCAGGGACAGCCCAAGGATCGGTGGGTAAGGCGTGCTGCAGAAACCATCGACCTGAAAGCCCAGTGGGAAGACCTTGGCCAGCGGCAGGTCATCGACGATGGGCTGCAGCACATCGACGCCGCAACTGACCTGGGGAAAGAACTGGGTATACACATGATGGCCAGCAGCTGCGACCCCGCCGAGGGCGCTGAGGATCACCAAGCCTTCGAAAAACGTGAGGGCGCCTTTGCGGGGCATGGCGGCGCCGATAAAGGCGAAGATGGCAATCAATAACAAGGCATAACGCTGCAAGATGCACAGTGGGCAAGGCGCTTCGCCCAACACCACCTGCATGTACAAGGCCCCGCCGATCAACGCCAGGCAGATGATGCCCAGCAACACCAGAAAGCGCCGCTCCCTGCCTAAACGCAATTCGTCACTCATCTCCGTTTCCCTTTGTTTGGTTGTGCCTGTAGGCGCGAGTTTACACACAGGGAGTGGTTTAAACAGAGAGGGGTTAACAGGGGATTAATTGGGGGGTAGCGATAAGTTGCAAGCTGCAAGCTGCAAGTAAAAAAGCGGGCTTCGATCCGGCCTTTACTTGAAGCTGCAGCTTCCTACTACTCCAAAGGCGGTTACTCCAACGCGGCAGCCGGACCGAAGAATTCGTAGCGGCTTTGCTTTTCGGGCACGCCCAGGGCTTTGAGGTGGCGTTTGATTGCGGCCATGAAGCCTTTAGGTCCCAGGAAGTAAGCATCCAGGTCGCGCTGTTCAGGCAACCATGCGGCCAGTTGTTCCTGGCTGAGCAGGCCCACCTTGTCCGCCGCAGGGCTCACGCCGTCGTCTTCGGCATAGCAATAGAAACGCTTGAGCTGCGGGTGCTTAGCCGCCAGGGCGTCGACCCAGTCGCGAAACGCATGCACGCCGCCGTTACGCGCGCAGTGGATAAAATGCACCGGGCGCTCGGTGGCCAGCGCCGCTTCGAGCATCGGCAGGGTCGGGGTGATGCCTACGCCGCCGCTGATCAGCACCAACGGCTTATCGCTGGCGGCCAGGGTGAACTCCCCCGCCGGCGGGAACAGGTCGAGGGTCGCGCCTACCTGCAACTCATCATGCAGGTAATTGGACACTCGCCCGCCGGCTTCGCGCTTGACGCTGATACGGTACTGGCCAGCATCGCTCAACGCCGAGAGCGAATAGTTGCGACGCACCTCTTCGCCGTCCAACACCAGCGTCATACCGATGTACTGGCCTGGCGCTGCCGCCAGGATCGGGCCGTTATCCACCGGGGCGAAATAGAAGGAGGTGATCTCGGCGCTCTCCTCCCCCCGCTTGACCAGCGTGAACGACCGCGCACCGCGCCAGCCGCCAGGGGCTTGGGCTTTCTCGTCGTAAATGGCCGCTTCGGCGCCGATCAGGATATCCGCCAATTGCCCGTAGGCCGCGCCCCAGGCATTCATCACCTCCGGCGTGGCGATCTCGCTGCCCAGCACTTCAGAAATCGCCCGCAGCAGGCAGGCGCCCACAATCGGGTAATGCTCCGGCAGGATCTGCAAGGCCACATGTTTATTGATGATCTTGGCCACCAGATCGCCCAGTTGATCCAACTGGTCGATATGTCGCGCGTACATCAGCACCCCATTGGCCAGGGCGCGGGGCTGATCGCCGCTGGCCTGGTGGGCCTGGTTGAACAGCGGGCGAACTTCGGGGTACTCGGACAGCATCATGCGGTAGAAATGGGTGATCAGCGCTTCACCGCCACTTTCCAGTAGAGGCACGGTGGATTTGACGATGGCACGGTCTTGGGCACTAAGCATGAGAGCCTCCAGGGCTTCTTTAAGGATTACCCTTGAGTACTCAGCATTCGTGCCAACTAAAAATTCGTTATTTATCAGGTAGTTGAAATAAGAGTAGTCAGTATGACTTCCTACACGCTAGAGTCATAAGGACTACAAGGAGTCATTATGACTGCGCACTCACTGCTCACCACCCTCCTGCCTCTCGTGGCCGACCTGTCCCGCGACCTGCCGGAGGGCGAGCGCTACCGCCGCCTGCTGCAAGCCATGCGTACTCTGCTGCCCTGCGACGCCGCCGCGCTGTTGCGCCTGGACGGTGAAGCGCTGGTGCCGCTGGCGGTGGACGGCCTGAGCGCCGATACCCTGGGCCGACGCTTCAAGGTCAGCGAACACCCACGGTTTGCGGTGTTGCTCGCCAGCCCCGGCCCCACGCGCTTCGACAGCGACAGCGAGTTGCCCGACCCGTATGACGGCCTGGTGGACGGCCTGCACGGGCACCTGCCAGTGCACGACTGCATAGGCTGCCCGTTGTTTGTCGACGACCGGCCCTGGGGCCTGCTGACCCTCGATGCGCTCGACACCGAGCGCTTCGAACGGGTCGAGCTGAACGCCCTGCAAGCCTTCGCCAGCCTGGCCGCCGCCACCGTCAATGTGGCCGAACGCATCGAACGCCTGGCCCTGCGCGCCGAAGACGAACACCAACGCGCCGAAATCTACCGTCAGGCCAGCGGCCAACAACACAAGGAAATGATCGGCCAGAGCAAAAGCCACAAGCGCCTGGTGGAAGAAATCAAACTGGTGGGCGGCAGCGACCTCACCGTGCTGATCACCGGGGAAACCGGGGTGGGCAAGGAGTTGGTGGCCCAGGCGATTCACGCCGCTTCGGCGCGTGCCGACAAACCGCTGATCAGCCTAAACTGCGCGGCCCTGCCGGAAACCCTGGTGGAGAGCGAGCTGTTCGGCCATGTGCGTGGCGCCTTCACCGGCGCGCTGAACGAGCGTCGGGGCAAGTTCGAGCTGGCCAACGGCGGCACCTTGTTTCTCGACGAAGTGGGCGAGCTGTCCCTGACGGTGCAGGCCAAACTGCTGCGCGTGCTGCAAAGCGGTCAGTTGCAGCGCCTGGGCTCGGACAAGGAACACCACGTGGATGTGCGCCTGATCGCCGCCACCAACCGCGACCTGGCCGATGAGGTGCGCAATGGCCGCTATCGCGCCGACTTCTACCACCGCCTGAGTGTTTACCCGCTGCAAGTACCGGCCCTGCGCGAACGCGGTCGCGATGTGCTGCTGCTGGCGGGTTTCTTTCTCGAACAGAACCGTTCACGCATGGGCCTGGGCAGTCTGCGCCTGACCGGCGATGCCCAGGCAGCCCTGCTGGCCTATAACTGGCCAGGCAACGTGCGGGAGCTGGAACATTTGATCGGGCGCAGCGCGCTCAAGGCCCTGGGAAACTGTCGCGAACGTCCGAGGATTCTCAGCCTGAGCGCCGCCGACCTCGACCTGCCCGACGTCAGCGCGCCGCTAATCGAAGCCCAGCTACCATCGACGCCCATCACCGGCGACTTGCGCCAGGCCACCGAAGATTACCAACGGCAAATCATCAATACCTGCCTGGAACGCCACCAGCACAACTGGGCCAGCACCGCCCGCGAACTCGGCCTCAACCGCGCCAACCTCGCCCGCCTGGCCAAGCGCCTGGGAATAAAATAACTCGCTGAACTCGGTCAAAATGAGGGGGAAAGTCCTGATGCCAGTCAGATCCAACCCAGGCAATGACTATCAAAAGTGGGAGGGGGCTTGCCCCCGATAGCGGTGCGTCAGTGACAGCTGGGCTGACTGTCACACTGTAATCGGGGGCAAGCCCCCTCCCACATTTGGTCCCGTCCAGGGCAGAAATTCATTCACTGAGTCCTTTACTGATGGGCATCAGTGACTTGTCCCCTGTTCAGACTGTTCTCGCCTTCAAGACCGGACTCACAATCTTGGGCTTGCGAAATACCAACACATTCCCCGCCATCACCAACCCTAACCCCACCAGCGCCGGGGCGGTCCACTGATAGCCCTCGGCGAACGCCGACACATTCAACGCCACCACCGGAAACAACACCGTGCAATACGCCGCACGCTCCGGCCCCATACGCCCGACCAGCGTCAAATACGCGGTAAACCCAATCACCGACCCCGGAATCACCAGGTACCACAACGCGCCGATATACCGCGCGCCCCAGTCCATCTCGAACGGAATGCCACGCAGCACACACCAGGTCGCCAGCATGGCTGCGCCATACGCCATGCCCCAGGCATTGGTGGTCAGTGGCCTGAGCCCGGCCTTCTGCTGCAAGCTCGACAACATATTGCCGGCCGAGAAACACATCGTCCCCAACAGCGCCAACCCCAGGCCCAGCAAGGTCTGCGGGCTGGCGGTATGCCCTACCAGTTCTGGCCAGAACAACAACCCCAAACCTGCCAACCCAAGGCCACCGCCCATCAACACGTTGCGGGCCACGCGCTGGCCGAAAAAGACCCGCGCGTTCAACGCGTTCCACAGCGTCGCGGTGGAAAACACCACCGCCACCAAGCCGCTGGGGATCCATTGGCTGGCCGTGAGAAAGCACATGAAGTTGACGCAAAACAGGCACAACCCCTGGGCCAGGCAGATCAGGTGCCCGCGCCGGTTCATCACCTGCAACTTGCGGCTGAGCAATAGCAACGCAAACAACACCAACGCCGCCAGGGCGAAGCGATAGACGATGGACACGGGAATCGCTACCACGCCCAGTTGCCACTTGAGGGCGATCCAGGTGGTGCCCCAGATCAGCACGGTGAGTAAGTACAGGAAAAGGTTCATGACAGGCTCCATCGATTGAGCCTCAGTGTCGCCCCCAAGGCGCGCCCGGCTCTTGCACATTCTTGCGCTTTTGTCGGGTGCGCAGCGCACAGCGCCGGCAGTGCGGAGTAGGATGCAAGGCGTCGGAGAGTACACGCCATGTCAGATCTGGAATCCCTGCAAGTCTTCCAAGCCCTCAACCGCTCGCCCCACGCCCGCCTGGAAGCCTGCGCCGAGCTGGGTGACGGCCTCGCCGCGGCGCTGTGGAGCAATCATCATGACTCCCAGGACTACCAAGCGCCGGGGCATCACACCCTGTCGTGCTATGTGGGCGGCGGCACCGGTACGTTTCGGCGCGACCGGCCCGACACCAAGGGCGGCCCCGACAAGCTGTGCATCCTGCCCGCCGAGCATCAGTCCGGGTGGGTGATCAACGGCGAGATCCGCCTGGCCCATGTGTACTTCAGCCAGGAACAATTTGCCCTCGGTTGCGTGACCCTGCTCGACCGCGAACCACGCACTGTGCAGTTGCACGAGAGCACGTTTCTGGAAGACCCCAGGCAAGCTCAACGCTTTCACCAGTTGATCGCCCTGAACTGGCAGGAACCCGCCGAGCGTTTGCTGACCAGCAGCCTGGCCCACGAACTGCTCAACCACACTTTGCTCAGCCAGGTCGGCTTGCGCGACGGGTTGCGTTTGAAGGGCGGGCTGGCGCCGCACCAACGGCGGTTGTTGGTGGACTACATCGATTACCACTTGGAGGCTCCGCTCAGCCTCGGCCAATTGGCCGGGTTGTGCGCGCTGTCGGAGTACCACTTTGCGCGGATGTTCCGTCAAAGCTTCGGCCTGCCGCCCCATCAATACCTGCTGGCGCGCCGCCTGGCTCGTGCGCAGAGCCTGTTGCGGGGCGGCACCCTGCCCCTTGGCGAGATTGCGCTGATATGCGGCTTCTCCAGCGCCAGCCATTTCACTCACCGCTTCCGCCAGGCCATGGGCGCCACGCCTGGGGAATATCGCCAGGCGTTCTGCGCCTAGGTCATCAAGCCCAACGTCTTGGCCTTGGCCACCGCCTGGGTACGCCGCTCCACGCCGAGCTTGCTGTGGATGCGCCGTGCATGGGTCTTGACGGTGTGCAGGGAGATAAACAAACGGTCGGCGATTTCCAGGTTGGAGTTGCCCAGGGCAATCAATTGCAGCACTTCCAACTCGCGCTGACTGAGTGGGTTTTCCACCGTGCCCGGGCTTGAGGCCTGGGGCTCCATCCCCAGTTCGCTCAACAGCCCCGGCGAGCGCAGACGCAATTCGCGAATCGCTTGCTGCACCTGGCAGCGCGCCGCCAATTCAAGCCCGGCGTGCAATGAACGACGCGCCAGGCCGGCGTCGCCCAGTTGCCAAGCCACTTCGCCCAGCACCAGATGCAATTCGGTTTCCAGACAGAGCATGCCGCGCTGGTGGGTGGCGTCCAGCAGCGCTTGCAGGCGTGCCAGCGGCTGTTCGGCGCAACCCAGTTTTACCTCGGCCAGCACCAATAAGTATTCGAGGCGCGGGATCAACTCCAGAGTGGCCGGCGGCGCTTGCTTGGCCAGCGGCCCACGGAAGTGGCGCAGCACGCGGCGCAGCGCTTCCACGGTCAACTCGGCGCGGCCCTGCTGCAACCAGAAATGCCCGCTGACCAGCAGCAACACCGCGCGGTACACGGTGTCCGGCACCTGGCGTTGCTGCATCAGTCGTTCGGCCTCGCGCAGTTGAATGAACGCCTGGGCGTAATCGCCTCGGTTGGCCGCCAGCAGCGCCAGGCCAAGAAACCCGTAGAGCACGCGTTTGTCCTGGCTGTGCAGGCACAGGGGCAAGCCACTCTCAAAACACTCCGCGGCCAAGGCATCCTGCCCCTGGCGCAACGCCAGGTGCCCGCGGCGCAAGGCGATACGCCCGAGCAACGGTCCGGCCTTGAGCCGCTGCTTGAGCAACATCGCCTGCATATGTTCCAGCAGGCTCTGCGCCCGATGCGGCGCGCCGCGCTGTTCCAGTAACTGTGCGTGATCCAGCTCCAACAACGCTTCCAACAGCAATGAGCCATGGGCACGCGCCAGGCACAGCGCTTCGCGATTGAGGGTTTGTGCCACATCCAATTCACCGCGCAGCAAGGCTTGCTGGGTGAGCCCCGACAGGCACATCAACCGCGAGGTCCAGGCGCTGTCGGGCAAGGCTTGCAAGGCCTCGATAAAGTGCGCGCGCGAACCCTCGGCGTCGCCGTCCAAATGCAGCAACCACCCCCACTGTGCCTGCCAGCGCGCCAGCAAGTGGCGCTGTTGCGCCGCCGTCGGTTGCGGGGCGAAACGCGCAAGTTGGTCGATGCACACCGCCGCCTGCTCGAAGCGCCCGGCAAACAGCAGCGCCGCCGTGACCAGCCCCACCAACTGCGCCGAACCGAGCATCAGTTCGTCGCCATGCTCCTCGTGCAGGCGCAGCAGCAACACCGCGTTCTGCTGACGGAACAGGTCTTCGAAACTGAAATGCTGCAACAGGCTTACCGCCACTTCATATTCTTCGGCCAGCAGCGCCTGTTCGAAGGCGGCCTGCCAGTCCTGCTCGGCGGTGAACCATTGGCAGGCGCGGCGGTGCCAGGAGCGCTTGGTCGGCCAGGGCTCGTCGCGTATCAAGCGTGCCAGGGGTGGGAACACCTGCAACCAATCGCTGCTTTCCCACGCTTGGATAAACGCGCCGAGGGCCTGTAGGTCACGCAGGTACTGATCACCGTCGCCCGCGCCGAACAGGTGCTCGCACAGTCCGGTGTTGAAACGCGGCAGGTGGGCCAGCACGCGCCACGCGTCGGCCAGCTCAGGGGGCAGCGTGCTGAACAGTTCGTGTTGCAGGTAGTCGAGTAGGGTCTTGTCGGGATGACCGTCGCCCAGCAACGCGATGCGCACACCGGCGCACCAGCCGGCGCTGAATTGCAGCACGCCCTCGACGGACTGCCCCGGCGCATGGTTGAGCAGCGCCTGGATCTCTGGGGCGCTGAAGGCCAGCTCCGCGCCGCATTCCAGCAGTTCGTCGTCCAGCAGCAGCCGCGGCCAATTGCACGCCGGCCGCCGCCGCGCGCCTAGCCACCAGGTCAGCGCCGGGCTGCTGGCGGTAAACAGGCGGTCGAGCAAGGCATCGGTTGCGGGAGCGGGCAAGCGGCAAAAGTCATCGAGGAACAACCACGCCGGCGCCTGCCAGCGACCCAGGTCCTGTAGCAACGTGGCTTCATCGGTAAAGGGCAACCCCAGGTTATGCGCCAAGCGCTGGCAGAGATCGAGGGGGTCGAGCGCCACGCCGTTGAGCGGCAGCCAGTACACCTGACAGCCTTCGGGCGCCTGCAATGCGCACTCGGCAAGCAGCGCGCTCTTGCCACTGCCGCCGGGGGCGCACACCAACTTTACCCGCGCGGCAGACGCCAGCAACGGCTCAGCCAGTCGCGGGCGCAGCAGATGATGGGCGGACAGCCGAGGCATGAATCCAGGACGGTCCAGGCAGCGAGTCATGGCGGTCATTGCTGCATCCTGCGTTTTTATTGTTATGCAACCTGACGCGTACCCTAGACCCGTGGCGGGCGATTGTTGAAGAAGTATTCAGCGGGGTGATTGAAGGCCATGCATAAAACCCAAGGTGGGAGGGGGCCAGCCTCCTCCCACCTTTGATTCGGGATCAGCGCACGCCTTCGGCTCGCAACGCCGCCGGAGTGTAGTCCGCCGCCTTGGCTGCGAACCCGAACACGAAGCTGCTCTTCTCCTCGTTCTTCATCCCCAGCGCGATATAACGCCCGGCGATCAAGTCATACAGGGTCTCGACGGTATACGCCGGCACCTGATGGTCGTAGTAGAACTGCGAATGGCCTTCGGCAACCCGCCACAGTTGGCCACGGCCGTCATAGTGATCCACCAGCGCGACTTGCCAGCTGTCTTCATCGATGTACATGTGACGCTTGGCATAGATGTGGCGCTCGCTCGGCTTGACCGTGCCGACCACTTCCCACACGCGGTGCAGCTCGTAGCGGGTCAGGTCCTGGTTGATGTGGCCGGCCTTGATGATGTCGTCATACTTGAGCGACGGCGAGTCGAGCTTGTAGCTGTTGTAGGGGATGTACATCTCTTTTTTGCCCACCAGCTTCCAGTCATAGCGGTCGGGCGCGCCGGAGAACATATCGAAGTTGTCGGTGGTGCGCAGACCGTCGGACGCGGTGCCCGGCCCGTCATAGGACACTTGCGGCGCCCGCCGCACGCGGCGTTGACCGGCGTTGTAGATCCACGCCAGGCGCGGCTCTTTCACCTGGTCGAGGGTTTCGTGCACCAGCAGCACGTTACCCGCCAGGCGCGCCGGCGCGGTCACCGATTGCTTGAAGTAACTCAACACGTTAGCCGCCTTGGCCGGGTCGATATCCGGGATGGCCTGGGGCACCGCCACTTCTTCCTCGAAGCGGATCGGCGTGTAGCTGCCATTGGTCTGTGGGGTGGCCTGGGTGATGATGCGACGCAGGTTGCCGCCGTGATAACGGGTGATGTGGTTCCACAGCACCTCCACGCCATTCTTGGGAATCGGGAACGCGTAGTAACGATTGCCGGTGAAGTTCTCCAGGCCGTTACCGTCGTTGATCGCCTTGACGTTCAGCGCGCTGCGCTTGATCGATTCATAGATGTCAGGCGGCAGGTTCACCGTGCGGTGGCTGGGGTAGACCGGGATCTTGTAGGTCTCGGGGTAGCGCTTGAACATCGCCACTTGGCCGTCGGATAGTTTGTCCTTGTACTTGTCCACCGTAGCGGCGGTGATCACAAACAGCGGTTTTTCATTGGCGAACGGGTCAGCCAGAAAGCCTTTGCTGTCCACCGCGCCGGCGTTTTTAGGGATGCCACCGGTCCAGGCCGGGATCGAACCGTCGGCATTACCGGCCTTCTCCGCGCCCACCGGAGTGAGGGTGGTGCCAAGCTTGGCGGCTTCTTCCGGGGAAACCGCGGCCCATACGTTGGCGGCCAACAAGCTGAGGGCCAACACTGCAATTGTCTTACGCATACGTTCTTGTCCTTCTTTAAGCCAAATCAGAAGTTCACGCCGAAGCTGAGGGCGAGGAAGTCACGGTCGGTCAGGGTGTTGTAATCGCCGCCGAAGAAGTCGGTGTAACTGAGGCTGGCGGTGTAGGTGCTGCGGTAGTCAGCATCGACGCCCACGCTGATGGCCTTGGCGCCTTTGTTGAACAGGCCGTTGGGGCCGTAGCCGGCAACGTCATGGGACCAGGACAGGTTGGGTTTGAGGTTCACCCCGGCAATCGCGTTGTTGTAGTCCAGGATCGCCCGCGCGCGGTAACCCCAGGACGTCGAGGTGACGAAACCGTCGGTGTCGCCCTGGAATCCGTAAGCGCCATACACCGAGTCGCGGCCGTAACGCAGTTTGGATTTGTCTTCCAGGCCCGCCACATGTACCACGGCCGCTTCGCCCACCACCGTCAGACGCTCAGCGCCCAACACCTGGTCGAAGAACTGGGTCATGGAGCTCTGGATCTGGGTGATTTCCTTGCGGCGGTAGCCGGTGTTGTCATCCCCGAAGTTGCTGCGAATCGGCGAGGCCGCCTGGCCGGCGACCGGGTTGATCAAGGCCAGGGTCAGGTCGGTGGTGTTCAGTTGCACCGGCGCATTCGGCCGGTAGCTGATCTCCCCGGTCCAGGCCGTACCGGTGGGCAACGTGGTGGAGAAACTGGCGCCGAACAGTCGGATATCTTCCGGGTAATCGAGGTAGTACTGGCCACGCCCGAGCATCAGGCTTTGCACCAGGCCCGCACCGGAACCGGGGGCCAGGCCATTGGCCGCGCCGGCGATGGCGCCGAGGGTGGCCAGGCTGGTGTTGTTGGTGATGGTGCCCACGGTCGGGGTCCGGCTGTGGTAGTTCATGAAGTACAGGCCGTACTCGGTGTCGTCGCCCAACCAGCGCAATGCGGCGCCGAACTGGCCGGAATCCCGCGCATCGCGGTCGCCGGCACGCCGTACGATCACCCCTTCATTGGCCACACTAAAACCCTGGCCGAACGCCGCCGCTACCGGTTGCAACGGGCGGATGGCCGGGTTGCCGACTGTGTAATTATTGGTGCAACCGTCCGCCGCCACATCGCCACCGAAGAACGTGCCGCAGTTGTCCAACACGGTCTGGTCCCATTCCAGCTGATAGAAACCTTCCACGGTCAGCTGGTTGGTCAGGCTCTGGGACGCGAACAGCATGTTGACCGGGATCAGGCCTTCCTTGATCTCGGCGCCCGGCCGACGAAACGCTGACACGTCGATCGGGTTGATGCTGTTGATGGAGTTACCGATGAAGGTGCTTTCGCCCCAACTGACCACCTGCTTACCGGCGCGCACGGTGCCCGGCAGGTCGCCCAAGGAATAGTTGTGGTAGACGAACGCATCGAGGATCTCTGCGCCGCTGGATTTGGCGCCTTCCTTGCGGTTGTGGTCGCTGATGGGCTTGAACTCGCGGTCTTCGTCCTTGAGTTCGAAGTCGTACCAGTATTTGCCGCGCACGAATACGCCGGTATCGCCGTACTTCAGCTCCAGATCGTGCAAGCCTTTAAAGATTTTGGAGAAGGTCTCGCCCTTCTTGAAGTTGAGACGTCCGTCATCCCCCGTGGAAGCCTGGCCCGTGCCGCCGTTGACGGTGCCCACGAGCTTCTTGTCGGCATCGCGCATGCCCCAACTCGAACCGACCGACAGCGACGAATCGAATTGCCCTTCGATCTCGCCAATGTTGAACGAAACAGCCTGCGCCTGAGCGCAGCAACCCAACGCAACCGCAGCGGCCAGCGCCTGTGGCGTGAAGATGGCGCGCATTGTTGTTTTTGTCATGCGTCTTCCCCGGTGAGTGACAGAAGGCCCCACCCTACTGCCGCGCATCAGGAGCGATAAGCGCACCAAGGAGGGATTCGTGTTGTCGCTCGAAAGGATTACAGGCCGCTCTGGCTGGGTGCGGGCGCGGGTATGCGCCGGGTGGATGGGGCACTATCAGGAACATGGATGGCGAACTTATGACTGTTTCCGGATACGTAACAGTCCTTGTCCTGAACCGCTATTACTCATCTTGTTACAAACCGCTATTCTGACCGGGCTTTCAGGGCAAACCGCCCGCTTCCAGGTTTGGAAGACAAGCTGAAGTTCAATAGATTGATGCCTTTTTTCAATCTGTTACCGGTGTTCACTGACGTTGATTTGTTGCTCCTTGATCAAACGTCTTACTTCGGCCGCTGCCTGTGCAGCGGCCTTTTTTATGCGCGAAACAAAACGGGGCGCCATCAGCGCCCCGTGGGATTCAAGCATGTTCAGGCAATGATCACAGGCTGTATTTCTGCAAGTTGGCCATCATCTCCTTCAACGCTTCGATATTGTCCTTGGGGTGCGCGGCGCCTTCGAAGTCGCAGATCTGCGCCCAATGGGTGGCCACATCGTCCGGGGAGAACCCGGCTTCGGGGTCGAAGCCCACGCCCAGGCTGCGCTCCCAGCGGGTCTTGCCGATCCAGCCACCGCCCACTTCGAACAGCCCCGAGGTTTCCTGGCAGGCCTCACTGCCCAAGTACACCACCAGCGGGCTGACCAGCTCCGGCTTGAGGCGTTCGAACACCTGCGGCGGAATCAAGCCTTCAGTCATGCGCGTGGCGCCGGTCGGGGCTATGGCATTGACCAGGATGTTGTTCTTGCGGCCTTCCAGCGCCAGGGTGCGGGTCAGGCCGTACAGGCCGAGCTTGGCCATGCCGTAGTTGGACTGGCCGAAGTTGCCGTAGATGCCCGAGGTGGACGCGGTGAAGATCACCCGGCCATAACCTTGCTCGCGCAGATGGGGCCAGGCGGCGCGGGTGACTTTGTAGGCGCCTTCGACATGCACCCGGTAAACCAGGTCCCAGTCGCTGTCGTCCATTTTATGAAAGGTCTTGTCCCGCAGAATGCCGGCGTTGTTGACCACCACGTCGATACGGCCAAACGCATCGAGAGCGTTCTGCACGATCTTGTCACCGTCGGTGACAGAGTCATGGTTGGCCTCGGCGATACCGCCCGCCGCACGAATCTCCGCCACTACACGGTCAGCCGCCGACGCACTGGCGCCCTCGCCCTGGGTCGAACCGCCGAGATCGTTGACCAGCACCTTGGCGCCATGCCGGGCGAACAACAGCGCATGGGCCCGGCCCAAGCCGCCGCCGGCACCGGTGACGATCACGACCTTATCCTGAAACTGCACTGACTCACTCATACCGAACTCCAATGGCGACAATGGGAATGGCTGGAGTGTCAGGCACAGGGCCTTTGGTCACAATAAATACGGTCGCGGCTGAATGGTGCGCGATAAGGCTGAGGGATAATTGCGCGCCTCAGGAATAGGCCACCTGCGACGCGGGCCGCCCGATCCGGTCACGAAATGCCAGGTAGTGCTTGAGCACCTGCACCGGCGCCTCGACCTGTGGGTAATGGCCGATATTGGCCAGCAGCACCGTATCAGCATTCGGTATCAACTGCTGGTAACGCTCCACCATGTGGGCACCGGAAATCGGATCGATCTCGCCGTCGATCACCCGCAACGGCACGCCCCCCTTTTGCATGGCCTGCACCCAACGCTCGCGCAGGCGCCGACGCTGGGGGATGTAAGCGATCAATTTGTGCAGGATGCGCGGGCCATCGTTGCAACTGATCAGGCTCCAGTAATCATCCAGGGCACTTTCGCTGGGGCGGGTGGAGGGGCCGAAAATCTGGCTGAAGCTTTTCGACAGGGCATTGCGCCCGAAGGCCCGCCCGATCATCCAACCCAATGGGCTGAGCAAGAGTTTCTGCACCAGCGCCGGGCGATGGGTTTCCGGAAACAGCCCACCGTTGAGAAACACCCCACTGGCCATGCGGAAGCGGCCTTCATAGTGCCGCGCCAACAGTTCTTGGGCGACGCTGTCGCCATAGTCGTGGGCCAACACATGTACCGGTTGATCCACACACAGATGGTCGAGCAGGGCCTGCTGCAAATCCGCCTGTTCCAACAGGCAGTAGCCATGGTCCAGGGGCTTGTCCGAATCGCCGAAACCGAGCATGTCGCAGGCGATCACTAGGTAGCGCTGGGCCAGGGCTTGCCACAGGTAATGCCAGTCCCAACTGGCCGTGGGAAAACCGTGGATCAGCAACAGCGGCTCGCCCTGCCCCGCTACCCAGTAGCGGATGGTACGGCCATGAAAGTCGAAATCCTGGCCACGCTTGCGCCAGGCTCGAAGCGGGATCTCGGCGATTGGCATCAGGTTTTATACCCAGGGTTTTGATGGTCCAGCTTACGCAGCAACGCCGGCCAGGCCAGCGCGCCGCCCATGCCTTGAGCGCTCTTGGTGACGGCCGCGCTCATGGCCTTCGCTCCCGCGAGAATCTGCGGCTCGATGCCAATCAGCTCGGCACCGCCGGTTTGCGCCAGTACTTGGATTTCGCAGGCGCGCTGGAAGATAAACATCATCAGGAATGTGTCGGCGATGCTAGCGCCGCAGGTCAGCAGGCCATGGTTGTGCAACATCAGAAAGTGACTGTCGCCCAGATCGGCTTGCAGGCGGGCCTTTTCCTCGTGGTTCAGCGCCACCCCTTCGTAAGCGTGATAGGCCAGGCTGGAGAGCACGAAGATCGATTGCTGACTGATGGGCAATACGCCCTGTTTCTGCGCAGCCACGGCGACACCGGCGGCGGTGTGGGTGTGCAGCACGCAGGTCACATCGTGGCGCACTTCATGGATGGCGCTGTGGATGGTGTAGCCGGCCGGGTTGATGTCATAGGGGCTGTCCATGCGCTTGTTGCCGGCCTGGTCGACCTTGACCAGGCTCGACGCGGTAATCTCGTGGAACATCAGGCCGTAGGGGTTGATCAGGAAATCGTCGGTGCCCGGCACTTTGGCCGATATATGGGTGAAGATCAGATCGTCCCAACCATGCATCGCTACCAGGCGATAGCACGCGGCAAGGTCGACACGCGTTTGCCACTCGGCAGCGCTGACCTGGGCCTGGACATTGTGTGGCGATACAACCGGGGCTAGGCTCACGGTGATGACCTCCTTGGCGCACGTTCTTATTGTTTTTTTTTGGGATGGGCCAGTCTAGTCAGGCGCCTTGGCTGGCGGAGTCGCCTTGGCAGCCAGCTTGATGACTGTGCGAGTCAGCTTTGAGAATAGTTGAAATTCGTCCAAGCGCCGTCAGAGAAGCGCCGCCAATAAAGGCGCGGCAAACAGGTTGAGCAGGCCGGTCAGCACCATCACCAGGCCGGCCACCGAGCCTTCTTCGCCACCCACCTCATGGGCGCGGCTCACACCCGCACCGTGGGCGCCTACCCCGAACAGCGCGCCACGCGCCAACGGCGTGCGCAACGGCAGCCATTTGAGCAACACGCCGCCGAGCATGGCGCCGATCACCCCGGTGAACATCACGAATACAGCCGTGAGTTCCGGCACCCCGCCAAGGTCGGATGACACCGGCATGGCGAACGGCGTAGTGATCGAGCGCGGCACCAGCGACAACGCCACCGAGCTGTCCAACGCCAGCGCTTTGGCCAGGCCAAACGAGGTGGCGATGGAGGCTGCGCTGCCCGCCACCATCCCCAGCAACAACGCCGACCAGTGTCGCGCCAACAAACGGCGCTGCTGCCAGATAGGCACCGCGAACGCCACGGTGACCGGGCCTAGCACCCCAATCAACCAGTGGGTGTCGGTGGCGTATTCGGCATAGGCGGTATGCATCGGCACCGCCACCGCCAGCAGCAACACCGGCACCAGGACCAACGGCGACAACAGATAACGCCCGGTGCGTCGATACAACCAACGGCTGAAGACATAGGCGCCGAGGGTCAGCGCAAGCCAGAACAACGGCATCAGTTCAAACTTCATGGCGCAACCTCCAGCGGCACACCAGCTCCACGGTAAACGCCGTGACCAGCATTACAGCCAATGTGCTGCAACCGATCACCAGCAGGATGCGCCAGCCTTCGTTGCGTACCAGGCCGCCGTAGTCCAACAGGCTCATCAATGCAGGAATAAAGAACAGCAGCATTTCCGCCATTAACACACCGGCGCCAAATTGCAGCGTGGCCGGTTGCACCAAGCCACTGGCGAAGGCCACCAGCAACAGGCCCAGGCCCACCACGCCGCCGGGAATCGGCCAGGCCAGCCAGGCGGCTAATTGGCATCCCAGCAGGTAGATAGCCAGCAACACCACCAGTTCGGTCAACAGGCGGCCAAGGGGTTTAAAGGTAAGACGATTCATGGTTGGGGTCCTCGCAGGGCTTCTATTTTAAAGAGCCCATGCCTATCCCCGAAGCGAATTGTTAGACTGCCAGCCATTCCAGACTGGAATCGGACCCATGGAATTCAAACAGCTGCGCAGTTTTGTCGAAGTGGTTCATCGCGGCGGGTTTACCCAGGCCGGTAAAACCCTGCATATCAGCCAATCGGCGGTCAGTAAGCAGGTCGCACAATTGGAATACAGCCTCGGCACGCCGCTGCTGGAGCGCACTGGTTCGCACATTCGCCTGACCGCCGCTGGCCGCGTCGTGTTGCAACGCGCCGAAGCCATGCTGCGCTTGCAAAGCGAACTGCAGAGCGAACTGGACGACATGCAACAGCTCACCCGTGGCGAGTTACGCCTGGGCCTGCCGCAGCTAGGCGGCGATACCTTGTTCGCCGAGCTATTTGCCGAATACCGCCGACGCTACCCCAACGTGACTATCCAATTGCTGGAAGGCGGCACGCGTAGCATCGAACAGGCGATTCTCAACGGCGAATTGGAAGTGGGCGGCAGCCTGATGCCCAGCGACCCGGCGTTTGCCTGGCAGGCGTTCTGCGATGAACCGCTGGACGCGTTGCTGCCCGTGGATCACCCCTTGGCGCAACAACCACAGGTACGCCTGGAGGCGCTGGCCGACACACCGTTCCTGATGTACCAGCGCAGCTTCGTGTTGAATGATCGGCTGCTGCAAGCCTGCCAAAGCCTGGGCTTTACCCCCAAGGAAGCCGGGCGCAGCGGCCAGGCGGATTTCCTTGCGGCCCTGGTCGCGGCCGGCCAGGGCGTGGTGCTGCTACCCAGCGTGGTCGCCCGTGGGCTGGTGCGTCCAGGGGTGGTGCGCGTGCCCCTGCAAGCGCCGGATTATCTGCGTTGGGACATTGCTTTTATCTGGCGCGAAGGCGCTTATCTGTCGAAAGCCGCCCAAGCCTGGCTGGCACTGTTGCGTGAGTACCCACTCAACCGCGCAGTGCCGTGATCAACTCGCCCAGCCACGGTTCGGCGTCGGTTTCCGGGGTCACGCTTTCGCTGGCATCCAGGCGCAGCATCGGCAGCACTTCGCTCACGCCCAGCTCGCCGAACAGCTCGCGCATCTGCTCGCCACCGGCGCAGAAGGTATCGCCGTAGCTGGCGTCGCCCAGGGCGATTACCGCGCCAGGCAAACCGCGCAAAGCGGCAGGTAGTTGATCGCGAAGTGTCGAGTACAGAGGCTGGAGGTTGTCGGGCAATTCACCCATGCCGGTGGTGGACGTCACGGCCACGAGCGCCTGGGGGGCATACGCCTGCACGTCCGCCAGGGTGGCGCGAGGATCGTGCCAGGCCTCGAAGCCTGCGGCTTTGAGGAGGCCGACGGCGTGGCGGGCCACTTCTTCTGCGGTGCCGTACACCGAGCCGGAAAGGATGGCGACTTTCATCAATCTGATCCTGTAGTTGAGCGAAAACCTGGGATATTAACAGCTGGCGCAAAAATTTCGCGGCGCCCCGTGCAAGATTCAGCACTTGCCATAAACTGCACATTCCACCGACATGCCATGGACCGCTCAATGATTAATGCCAAGCTGATGCAACTGGTCATCAATGCGTCGAACGACGGTATCGTCGTCGCCGAACGCGAAGGCAAAGACAAACCACTGATTTACGTCAACCCGGCATTCGAACGGCTGACCGGTTACACCTTGGATGAAATCCTCTATCAGGACTGCCGCTTCCTGCAATCGGGCGATCGCGACCAACCCGCGCTGATGGCCATTCGCGACACGCTGGAGAGCGGCGGCGCCTGCCGAGAAATCCTGCGTAATTACCGCAAGGACGGCAGTCATTTCTGGAATGAGCTTTCTCTTTCGACGGTTTATAACCAGGCCGACAAGCAGACGTATTTTGTCGGTGTGCAGAAGGACGTCACCCAGCAGGTCAAGGCCCAACAACGCGTGGCCCAGTTGGAAGCCGAACTGGCCCAGGTCAAGGCCGAGCTGGCCGCCCTTCGCGCGACCAGCGGCTCAAACAAAATTTAGAAAACAGAATCACTAAAGGGGATAATGGCGCTTTAGCACCTCCTACCGAGCAACGGCGATGCCACGCAACGCACTTCTGACCCAGGATGAACTGGACTTCATTCAGAACATGCAGCACAACCCGCAACTCAACCTGCGGGATTCTTCGTCGAGCCTGACCGTCAACGGCGGCGCGCAGATTCGCGATCTACTCACCCGCCTCGCGGCTCATGACCATGTGACCATCCAGGCGCAGTTCGACAACCAGCAACTGACCTTCCCTTTGCATCTGGTAGAGGACGAGTTCAATGCTGTGCATCTGCGGCTAGGCGTGCCGAGTATTTTCGAAGACGGGCCCATGATTCGCCCGTGGCGGCTGGCACTGGAAACGCCGGTGGCATTGGAGAATATCCGGGGCATCCCTGGCGCCCTGTGGGTGCATGAGGTGTCATTCAAAGGCGTGCTGGTGGAAATCCGCGGGCGCTTCAAGCCGCCGAAAACCTTCGCGTTGTGGTTCAGCCCTTCCGGCTACGAGCGCATCGCCCTGCGCGGCACGCTGCAACGGGAAACCGCGCGGGGCCTGTTCGCCTATCGCATTAGCCAGAGCAACGTGGACGAAACCGAACGCCTGCGCCACTTCATCCTGCACCAGCACCGCCTGGCGCACCCGCACGTGCACGCCTGAAATCAGGTATCGAGGCTGCCGCTGAGGAACTGCTGCAAGCGGCGCTGCATCACCGGCCCGTCATTGCCCAAGCAGCCGATGGAAGAGCCCGCCAGGTCGTTTTCGGCCAGGTCCGAAGCATCCCCGGCGATAAATAGCGGGCAATCCAGGGTTTGCGCCAGGCGGTTCAACCGCGCAGCCAGGTCGTGGTTATGGGCATGATTGGAGAAGATCACCAGCGCCTGGGGCTGGATCTTCTGGCAGACCAGCGTCAACTCGTCGAAAGGCTGGCCCATCCCGAGCACCCTCACGGCTAGGCCGTCGCGCGCCATCAGCAAGCCCGCCACCAGCAATTCCAACTTACGGCATTCGCCCGGCAGAGCCGCCAGTAAAACCCGACGCGGTGCTGCGGCGCTTGCCAGTTGCAGACGCTGCGATACTTGCATGCGCAGGAAGGCGTCGAAGAACAACCATTCACTGGCCTGGCCGAAGCGTCCTTGATGGCGCAGCAGCTCACTCCATAACGGCATCAGGATGTCTTGGAATGCGACGCTGACGGGGTAGGTGGCAAGCACCTGGCCGTACAGGCTCTCCAGTTGGCGGTCATCGAAACCACTGATGGCCTGTCTCAGCCGTGCCTGTAACTGCAGCCATTCATTCTCCTGCGGCGCAACCCCTTCGGCGCGGACCGCTTCAGCCTGGCGAGCATCCCGGGCGAGAATCTTGCCCACTTTACTGACCGCCACGCCACGCTCGACCCAACTGAGAATGCGATTGACCGTCTCAATATCGTGCCGAGAGTACAACCGATGCCCACTTTCGGTGCGCATTGGCTGGATCAGACCGTAGCGTCGCTCCCAGGCACGCAGGGTGACGGGGTTGATGCCTGTCATTCTGGACACTTCGCGGATCGGAAACAGCTCTTGGGAATCCGTCGAATCTGAATGCGAAATACTATCAACAGGGGCAATGATCACAGGCATTTAAGACCAAAGAACCAACGGTAAGCGGGGCCTCATTTAACGCCTTTAAAGCTGTCTATTTCAAGGCCTGTGCTTTTCAGACCAATGTCGCTGGTGTATTGGCTGAATTCAGGAATAATCCTTGCCTGTTTTTTCCACGTCGCTGCATTACCCCGCAGCCTCGTCTGTGTGCCACCTACCCGGTCAAGCGCACCTGTCTATTTGGAGATACACAATGTCTACCTCTCCCGTCACCCTGATGGTCGCCCGCCGTGTGGCCAAGGGACGCTACGAAGAACTGATGGCCTGGCTGCGCGAAGGCGAGCAATTGGCCACCGACTTCCCTGGTTACCTGGGCTCGGGCGTACTCGCGCCACCGCCCAACGACGATGAGTTCCAGATCATTTTCCGGTTCGCCGATGAACAGACCCTGCACGCCTGGGAGTTTTCGGCGTCGCGCAGTGCCTGGCTGAGCCGGGGCAGCGACTTGTTTGCCGACCCGTCCGAGCACCGTGTGCGTGGCATCGACGGTTGGTTCGGCGCAGTAGGTGCACGTCCACCGCGCTGGAAGCAGGCCGTGGCGATCTGGCTGGCCTTTTTCCCGGTGTCGCTGCTGTTCAACTTTGTGTTGGGGCCGCTGCTCAACGGGCTGGAGCTGGTGCCTCGGGTGCTGGTCAGTACCCTGGCGCTGACGCCACTGATGGTTTACCTGTTCATCCCGCTGTCGACCCACCTGCTGGCGAACTGGCTGCACCCCACCCCGCCACCGCCCAAGACCACCGAAGCGGCGGCGTAAATACAGAGGCCGCGTGTCGCTGGTATGATTCGAGCCTGCCAGCGACGCGAGCCTCCCATGACTGCAACGAACGCCCCGATCCTGATCACCGGCGCCGGCCAGCGTGTCGGCCTGCATTGCGCCCATCGCCTGCTGGACGAGGGTCAACCGGTTATTTTCAGTTACCGCAGCGAACGCCCCGGCGTGCAGGCCTTGCGCGAACGCGGCGCGATCGGCATCTTCGCTGACTTCTCCAGCGAGGCCGGGGTGCTGGCGTTTATCGCGCAAGTGCACACCCGCACTCAAAGCCTGCGCGCGATCATTCATAACGCCTCGGCCTGGATCGCGGAAACCCCGGGTGATGAAAGCCGCGCGTTTATCGACATGTTCAATGTGCACATGCTTGCGCCGTACCTGATCAACCTGCATTGTTCACCTTTGCTGCAACGCTCTTCACCCGCCGATATCGTGCATATCAGCGATGACGTGGTGCGCAAGGGCAGCCGCCAGCACATCGCCTATTGCGCCACCAAGGCCGGGCTCGACAGCCTGACCCTGTCGTTCGCCGCGCAGTTCGCGCCGCGGATCAAGGTCAACGGCATTGCGCCGGCCATGGTGATGTTCAACGAGGGTGATGACGCGGCCTATCGCGCCAAAGTCCTGGCCAAATCGGCACTGGGCATCGAGCCCGGCCCCGACGTGATCTACCAGAGCGTGCGTTACCTGTTGGATAACCCTTATGTCACCGGTACCACCCTGACCGTCAATGGCGGGCGGCATATCAAGTAAGCCGTTTTGAGGATGTTGTATGACCTTTTCCCTGCCCCACCATTACCGCGAGATCCTCATGGGCCTGGGCGAAGACCCGGAACGCGAAGGCTTGCTCGATACCCCCAAGCGCGCCGCCAAAGCCATGCAATACCTGTGTCATGGCTACGAGCAGAACCTGGAAGAGATCGTCAATGGCGCGCTGTTCGCCTCCGACAATGACGAGATGGTGATCCTCAAGGACATCGAGCTGTATTCGCTGTGCGAGCACCACCTGCTGCCCTTTATCGGCAAAGCCCATGTGGCGTATATCCCGACCGGCCGCGTGCTGGGCCTGTCGAAGCTGGCGCGCATCGTCGACATGTTCGCCCGACGCCTGCAGATCCAGGAAAACCTCACGCGGCAAATCGCCGATGCGATCCAGGAGGTCACCCAGGCCGCTGGCGTGGCCGTGGTGATCGAGGCCCAGCACATGTGCATGATGATGCGCGGCGTGGAGAAACAGAATTCAACCATGAACACCTCGGTGATGCTCGGCGCGTTTCGCGAGTCGAACACCACGCGCATGGAGTTCCTGCAACTGATTGGACGGAGCAAGTAGCAATGCCACAACTTCAACCAGGCATGGCGCGCATCCGGGTCAAGGACCTGTGCCTGCGTACCTATATCGGCATCAATGAGGACGAAATCCTCAATAAGCAGGACGTGCTGATCAACCTGACCATCCTGTATGCCGCCCAGGAAGCCGTGCGCGACAACGACATCGACCACGCGCTGAACTACCGCACCATCACCAAGGCCATCATTGCCCATGTGGAGGGCAACCGCTTTGCCCTGCTGGAGCGCCTGACCCAGGAACTGTTGGACCTGGTGATGAGCAACGCATCGGTGCTGTATGCCGAAGTCGAAGTGGACAAGCCCCACGCGCTGCGGTTTGCCGAGTCGGTGTCGATAACGTTAGCTGCAAGCCGCTAGCTATAAGCTGCAAGCTAATGGCCAACCCCATTCCAACTTGCAGCTTGAAGCTCACCCGCTTGAAGCTGCCTCGAAGAGCTCCACTATGAACGATCAACAACGCCTCGAACTCGAAGCCGCTGCCTTCCGCCGACTGGTAGCGCATCTGGACAGCCGCAAGGACGTGCAGAATATCGACCTGATGAACCTCGCCGGCTTCTGCCGCAATTGCCTGTCCAAGTGGTACAAGGCCGAGGCCGATGAGCGCCAGATCGAGCTGAGCCTCGATGACGCCCGTGAAGTGGTGTACGGCATGCCGTACGCCGAGTGGAAAGCCCAATACCAGAAAGAAGCCAGCGCCGAGCAACAGGCCGCGTTCGCCCAAGGAAAACCCCATGACTGATCTGAACACTCTGCGCGCCAGCCTTAACAGTGGCGAGCACGTTTTTGCCGATACCCTGGCGTTTGTCGCGGCCGGTTACGATTACCAGCCCCAAGCGTTCACCAATGGCAACGTGGAAAACGCCGCTTTGCAGAACGAAGGTTCGTGCAAGACCCTGGGATTGGCCCTGCTGGAAGGCTTGAGCGATCAGGAAGCGCTGCTGGCGTTTGGGGAGCACTACCGTGCGGTGGTGGCCACGCCGGAGGGCAGTGACCATGGCAATATTCGCGCGTTGATGGCCCATGGGTTGGCCGGGGTGAAATTTGCGGCACCGCCCCTGACGCGCAAGTCCTGAGTCAGATGCAGGTAATAGACTTGCCCAGATAGGGTCAGGTCAGCCAACTATTCTGCAGCGGGTACATCTGCATCGGGGGCAAGCCCCCTCCCACAAATCTGATCGGGTCCATGCCTCCACAATGCGCCAAGCTGAAGGCAAACGCAGATTCAGTGTGGGAGGGGGCTTGCCCCCGATAGCGGTGTCCAAAAAAAACCGGCCTCGCAGCCGGTTTTTTTATATGGGCACTTTAGAACGCAGCGTCCTTCAAACCGTCGAGGTAACGCTCGGCATCCAGGGCCGCCATGCAACCGGCGCCGGCCGAGGTGATGGCCTGACGGTATACATGGTCAGCCACGTCACCGGCGGCGAAGATACCTTCGATGTTGGTGGCGGTGGCGTTGCCTTCACGGCCGCCCTGTACCACCAGGTAACCGTCCTTGGCTTCCAATACGCCTTCGAACAGCGAAGTGTTCGGGGTGTGGCCGATGGCGATGAACACACCGTCGACTTTCAGCTCGTCGAAGCTGCCGTCGTTGTTTTTCAGGCGAGCACCGGTCACGCCCATATTGTCGCCCAGGACTTCGTCCAGGGTGGCGTTGAGCTTGAGGATGATTTTGCCTTCGGCGACGCGGGCGTGCAGCTTGTCGATCAGGATCTTTTCGGCACGGAAGGTCTCACGACGGTGGATCAGGGTCACGGTGCTGGCGATGTTGGCCAGGTACAGCGCCTCTTCCACGGCAGTGTTGCCGCCACCAACCACGGCGACCGGCTTGTTACGGTAGAAGAAACCGTCGCAGGTGGCGCAGGCGGACACGCCCTTGCCCATAAACGCTTCTTCCGACGGCAGGCCCAGGTAACGGGCGCTGGCACCGGTGGCGATGATCAGGGCATCACAGGTGTACACGCCGCTGTCGCCGGTCAGGCTGTAAGGCTTCTTCGAGAAATCGACCTGGTTGATGTGGTCGAAAACAATTTCGGTCTCAAAGCGCTCGGCGTGTTCTTTCATACGCTCCATCAGCGCCGGGCCGGTCAGGCCGTGGACGTCGCCCGGCCAGTTGTCGACTTCGGTGGTGGTGGTCAGCTGACCGCCCGCCTGCATGCCGGTGATCAGCAGCGGCTTGAGGTTGGCGCGGGCCGCATAGACGGCAGCGCTGTAACCGGCAGGGCCGGAACCGAGAATAATCACTCGCGAATGACGGGTATCAGACATGACTCGCTCCTATCGACCGCCCGAACCACAAGACGGCTGGAATAAAAAAAGGACTGCGAAGCACTTGGGGAAGGCTTGAACTCGCAGATCCTGAAAAATAATGGGTGCAGCGTATAGAGGGGGGCAAGATTAAGGAAATACGGATTAACAATCCAGCTCATAGGCGGTCTCTATGCAGTCGACGCCCTTGATCGACGCGTTTGTTACCTTTGATGTCGTCGCGCTGACCACGCTTTCGCCCTGAAGACAAAGCCGGTAAGGTCGGCGCGTTCGTCATTCTGCTCGGAGTTCGTCATGCCCGCCCCTGTACTTTCCGGCCCGCAATACCTGCGCGAGGGCCTCAAACTGGTGTTGAGCCCCGGCCTGCGTTTGTTTGTGCTGCTGCCGCTGGCGATCAACCTGATCTTGTTCGTCGGCCTGATCTATTTTGCCGGCCATCAGTTCAGCCTCTGGGTCGACCACTTGATGCCGACCCTGCCCAGTTGGCTGAGTTTTCTCAATTATCTGCTGTGGCCACTGTTTGTGGTGCTGGTGGTGCTGATGGTGTTTTTCACCTTCACTATGCTCGCCAACATCATCGCGGCGCCGTTCAATGGCTTCCTGGCGGAGAAGGTCGAAGTGGTGGTGCGGGGCACCGATGACTTCCCGCCCTTCAGTTGGGGCGAACTGATCGCCATGGTTCCCCGCACCCTGGCCCGGGAAATGCGCAAGCTGGGTTACTTCCTGCCACGGGCCATCGGCCTGTTTATCCTGTCGTTCATTCCGGTGGTCAACCTGGTCGCCGCACCGCTGTGGCTGCTGTTCGGCGTATGGATGATGGCGATCCAGTACATCGACTACCCGGCGGACAACCACAAACTGGGCTGGAACGAAATGCTCGCCTGGCTGCGGCAGAAACGCTGGCAGAGCATGAGCTTCGGCGGCGTCGTCTATCTGGTGCTATTGGTGCCGGTGGTCAACCTGCTGATGATGCCGGCGGCGGTGGCCGGCGCAACGCTGTTCTGGGTACGTGAACAAGGGGCCGAGGCCATGGCGCAGCAACACAAAGCGACACCCGTCATAAATCCATCATCCCGATGACACATTGACGACATGGCCCACAGTGAGACTGTGGGTCATGACGACAGCTTCGCTTCACATCACCCTGATTACCGAAACCTTCCCGCCAGAGATCAACGGGGTGGCCAATACCCTCGGCCGCTTGTGCGATGGTTTGCGCGCCCGTGGCCATCAAGTCGAACTGGTGCGCCCACGCCAGAGCGTTGACCAGAGCCGCCCGAGCGACGCCCAATTGCTACTGTGTCGTGGCTGGCCGCTGCCAGGTTATCCGGGGCTGCAATGGGGCCAATCGTCGATGCACAAGTTGCTACGACGCTGGACACGTCAGCGCCCGGATGTGCTGTACATCGCCACCGAAGGCCCCTTGGGGTTGTCGGCGTTGCGCGCGGCGCGGCGTTTGGGGATCAGCGTGGTCAGTGGTTTCCACACCAATTTCCAGCAGTACTCGAACCAATATGGTCTGAGCCTGTTAAGCCGGATGGTCACCCACTATCTGCGCTGGTTCCATAACCGTTCCAGCTTGACGCTGGTGCCCAGCGCCAGCCAACGCCTGGAACTGGAACGCCGGCATTTCGAGCGCCTGGGCATGCTGTCGCGCGGAGTCGACAGCCAACTCTTCCACCCGGCCAAACGCGACAATGCACTGCGCGACAGTTGGGGGTTGGGCAACGAGGATGTGGCGGTGCTGCATGTCGGGCGACTGGCCCAGGAAAAAAACCTCGGGTTGCTCAAACGTTGCTTCGAGTCCTTGCAGACCACTTATCCACAGCGCCGACTGAAATTAATCATCGTCGGCGACGGCCCACAGCGGCCTCAACTGGAGCGCGACCTCCCGGACGCAATCTTCTGCGGCACCCAGCGCGGCGAGACCCTGGCCAGGCACTATGCCTCGGGGGACCTGTTCCTGTTTCCGAGCCTCACAGAAACCTTCGGCAATGTTGTGTTGGAAGCCATGGCCTCAGGATTGGGCGTGGTGGCGTACGATCAGGCGGCCGCGACCCAGCACATCCGCCATGGCTATAACGGTGTGCTGGCGATGCCTGGAGATGAGGACGCGTTTTGCGATGCGGCCAACTGGCTACTCGAAGAACGCGAAAGTTTGCGCAGGGCACGCTTGAATGCACGCCAGCATGCGAGCCGCCAAGGCTGGCCGGCGATCATTGAGCAGTTCGAGCGCCAATTGCGCGGTGTCTGCGAGGGCGGGCACCTGGCACCCGCCCTGTCGCCGCTTACACCAGGGTCGTCAACGCCTCACGACTGAACGGCAGGATGTCGGCTTCGCGGCCTTCGCGCACCTTGACGGCCCAATCCGGGTCCACCAGCAGCGCACGACCTACGGCAACCAAGTCGAACTCATCGTTGTTCAGACGCTCCAGCAGTTTTTCCAGGCTGGCCGGTTGGGCGACCTTGTCGGTGTTGACCATGAATTGCAGGAACTCGCCATCCAAGCCGACGCTGCCGACGGTGATGGTGGGTTTACCGGTGAGCTGGCGAGTCCAGCCGGCCAGATTAAGGTCGGAACCTTCGAACTCCGGCTCCCAAAAACGCCGCGTGGAGCAGTGGAAAATATCCACACCCGCGTCAGATAGCGGCTTGAGAAACTCACCCAGCGCTTCGGGGGTTTGTACCAGGCGTGCGGTGTAGTCCTGTTGTTTCCACTGGGAGAAACGGAAGATGATCGGAAAGTCCGGGCCCACAGCGGCGCGGGTCGCTTGGATCAGCTCGATGGCGAACCGCGAGCGGTTGGCCAGGCTGCCGCCGTACTCGTCGGTGCGCTGGTTGCTGCCTTCCCAGAAGAACTGGTCTACCAGATAGCCGTGGGCGCCGTGGATTTCCACGCCGTCCATGCCGATACGTTGCGCGTCTTTGGCCGCTTGGGCGAAGGCGGCGATGACGTCCTGGATGTCCTGGGCGGTCATGCCGTGGACGACCACGTTGCCATCCTTGAGTTTTTCCATCGGGCCGTAGGCCGGTACGCTAGCGTCTGGCTCGGTGCCTATGCGGCGTACGCTGCCTACATGCCACAACTGCGGGACAATCTTGCCACCCTCGGCGTGCACGGCGTCCACCACTTTCTTCCAACCGGCCAGAGCAGCTTCGCCATAGAAATGCGGGACGTTCGGGTAGCCGTTGGAGGCTTTATGACCCACCACGGTGCCTTCGGTAATGATCAGACCCACGCCTGCGGCGGCACGGCGGCGGTAATACTCGACAACCTTGGCATTAGGCACGCCGCCGGGCGAGAACGAACGGGTCATCGGCGCCATGACCACACGGGTCGGCAAGTGCAGCGCACCGAGCTGGAACGGTTTGAACAAGGCTTGGGCAGGCATGGGAGCACTCCACGAAGGGCTGGATTTATGATGCGGATAATATGGCCAGCACCGTGTGTGGAGTAGCACTATTGATCTGAGTGATTAAGGCTTAGAAACGCCGAACACCTGCAGGCGCAAACATGCTTGCGCCCACAGGTGAGGGGGATCAGGACAAGGCTTTTTCGATGGCCTGAATGACCGTCGGATCATCGGGCGCCGTGCGCGGCGAGAAGCGCGCAAGCACGCGGCCATCTTTACCCAGCAGGAATTTTTCGAAGTTCCAGGTGATATCCCCAGGAAACTCAGCACCCTCGCCCGCCAGCAGGCGGTACAACTGGTGACGCTCAGGGCCATTCACGTCGAGTTTGCTACCCAGGGGGAAGGTCACGCCGTAGTTCAGGCTGCAGAACGCGCGGATTTCTTCCTCGCTGCCGGGTTCCTGGCCGGCAAACTGGTTGCACGGCAGGCCCAGCACGGTAAATCCGCGGCCTTTGTACTGTTGGTAGAGGTTTTCCAACGCCGCATATTGCGGGGTCAAACCGCACTTGGACGCAACGTTGACCACCAGCACAACTTGCCCCTTGAAAGGCGCCAGCGGCAGCTCCTGTCCGTCTAAAGCTTTGAGTTTCAGGTCGTGGAAAGCACTCATGACGAACTCCAGATATCCCATGTTCTATGCATTGCGGCTGTTCGAGAGTACAGACCGCAAGCCTGCAATCATAGACGGCGATTAAAAAACCCGCCTGCGGGTTACTGAGCGGTCGGCCACGGCAAAATCGGAATCGCCGTGACGGCATTCTGCGGGCTGCCCTCGATCAGGCGGTCGCTGTAGACCAGGTACACCAGGGTATTGCGCTTCTTGTCGAGGAAACGCACCACCTGCATGGTCTTGAACACCAGCGAGGTGCGCTCCTTGAACACTTCGTCGCCATCCTTGAGTTCGCCCTTGAAGCGGATCGGCCCAACCTGACGGCAGGCGATCGAGGCTTCGGCGCGGTCTTCGGCCAGACCAAGGCCGCCTTTCACGCCGCCGGTCTTGGCGCGCGAGAGGTAGCAGGTCACGCCGTCGACCTTGGGGTCATCGAACGCTTCGACCACAATCCGGTCATTGGGGCCGACGAACTTGAACACCGTCGACACCTGGCCAACTTCCTCGGCAGACGCCAGCAGCGGCATGGCCAACAGCAGGCCGAGCAATCCTTTCATTACGCGCATCGTGTATTCCTTTGGTTAAACCAGGATCAGGTTATCGCGGTGCACCAGTTCCGGCTCCGCCATGTAACCCAATAGACCGACAATCGCGTCGGACGGCTGCCCGATGATTTTTTGCGCTTCCAGAGCGCTGTAGTTGGCCAGGCCGCGGGCGATCTCACGACCGTCCGGCGCCACGCAGACCACCATCTCGCCACGGCGGAAGCTGCCCTGCACTTGCTTGACGCCAACCGGCAACAAGCTTTTGTTGCCTTGGGACAACGCCGCCACAGCGCCGTCGTCCAGCACCAGGGTGCCACGGGTTTGCAAATGCCCCGCCAGCCACTGCTTGCGCGCCGCCAACATGCCGCGCTCCGGCGACAGCAACGTGCCGATGCGCTCGCCGGCCTTGAGACGGTCCAGCACGCGCTCCAAGCGCCCGCCGACGATAATGGTGTGCGCGCCGGAACGCGCCGCCAGGCGCGCAGCGCGCAGCTTGGTCTGCATGCCGCCACGGCCCAAAGCACCGCCGACACTGCCGGCCACGGCATCGAGCGCCGGGTCATCGGCGCGCGCTTCGTAAATAAGCTGGGCATCGGGGTTGTTGCGCGGGTCGGCGTCGAACATGCCGTCGCGGTCGGTGAGGATCACCAGCAGATCGGCTTCCACCAGGTTGGCCACCAGGGCGGCCAGGGTGTCGTTGTCGCCGAAGCGGATTTCGTCGGTGACCACGGTATCGTTCTCGTTGATCACCGGGATCACCTTGAGCTCCACCAGGGCGCGCAAGGTGCTGCGGGCGTTCAGGTAGCGTTTGCGGTCGGACAGGTCGTCGTGGGTCAGCAGGATCTGCGCGGTGTGACGGCCGTGCTCGGCAAAGCTGGATTCCCAGGCTTGCACCAGGCCCATCTGGCCGATGGCGGCCGCCGCCTGCAGCTCGTGCATCGCGCTGGGTCGCGCGGTCCAGCCGAGGCGGCTCATGCCGGCGGCAACCGCCCCGGACGACACCAGTACCAATTCAACACCGGCCTCATGCAAGGCCACCATCTGCTCGACCCAGACGCTCATGGCTGCGCGATCGAGCCCCTTGCCATCCGCCGTCAGCAGCGCACTGCCGATCTTTACGACCCAGCGCTGCGCGCCTGTCACTTTGCTCCGCATCATCTTCAACCTTAGAGTGAGGGCTGCGCGACCCAGCGCGGCCCATAACGTTATTCGTGGCTACTTTAAAGACTACAGATACCAAAACGCCGCTCAAGTGAGCGGCGCTTAAGTTTACTGCAACGAATCAGTCGCGCACGTAAATGATTTCCGGACCGTCTTCGTCATCCACGTCTTCTTCGTCCCAATCATCGTCGCCGATGTCGTGGACCGACTTCACGCCGCTACGGCGCAGGGCACGCTGGTCATCCAGGGCCTGCAGTTGGGCGCGCGCTTCGTCTTCGATACGCTGGTCGAGCTCGGCCAGTTCGGCCTTGAACACTGGATCGGCCGCCAGGCGGTCGGCGCGGTCTTCCAGGTAGCGCATGATGTCGCGGGTCAGGCGCTCGGTGCCTTCTTTGGCGATGGCCGAGATCACATAGACCGGACCGGTCCATTCCAGGCGATCAACGATTTCCTTGACGCGTTCCTCGTGTTCTTCTTCGAGGATCTGGTCGCACTTGTTCAGCACCAGCCAACGATCACGCTCGGCCAGGGAGGGGCTGAACTTGGTCAGCTCGCTGACGATCACTTCGGCGGCGTCTGGTGCACTGGTGTCATCCAGCGGTGCCATGTCGACGAGGTGCAGCAGCAACCGGGTGCGGGACAAGTGCTTGAGGAAGCGAATACCCAAGCCAGCACCGTCGGAAGCGCCTTCGATCAGGCCGGGAATGTCGGCGATCACGAAGCTTTTCCAGCGGTCAACGCTGACCACGCCCAGGTTAGGTACCAGGGTGGTGAACGGGTAGTCGGCGACTTTCGGCTTGGCGGCCGATACCGAGCGGATAAAGGTACTCTTGCCAGCGTTCGGCAGGCCCAGCAGACCCACGTCCGCTAGTACTTTCATTTCCAGCTTGAGGTCACGCTGCTCGCCCGGCTTGCCCGGCGTAGTCTGGCGCGGCGCACGGTTGGTACTGGATTTGAATCGGGTGTTACCCAAACCGTGCCAGCCGCCCTGTACCACCATCAGTTTCTGACCGGCCTTGGTCAGGTCGCCGATCACTTCCTGGGTCGCCGAGTCGATGATCGTGGTGCCTACGGGTACGCGCAGGACCAGGTCTTCACCCTTCTTACCGGTGCAGTCGGTGCTGCCGCCGTTGGAGCCACGCTCGGCATCGAAGTGCCGGGTGTAACGGTAGTCGACCAGGGTGTTGAGGTTTTCGTCGGCCATCATGTAGATGGAACCGCCGTCACCGCCGTCGCCGCCGTTGGGGCCACCGTTTTCGATGAATTTTTCGCGACGGAAACTCATGCAACCGTTACCGCCGTCGCCTGCTTTTACTCGGATGGAAACTTCATCAACGAACTTCATAACAAAACGCCTCTCGTCGCATGGACGAGCTTAAGAAACCAAGACATAAGACTCTTGCAAAAATGAGCGCAGCGACCTCAAGCAACATCCGCAAAATCCGCTGCT
The DNA here is from genome assembly GCF_013285305.1 of Pseudomonas rhodesiae. Classification (NCBI taxonomy): domain Bacteria; kingdom Pseudomonadati; phylum Pseudomonadota; class Gammaproteobacteria; order Pseudomonadales; family Pseudomonadaceae; genus Pseudomonas; species Pseudomonas rhodesiae. Next base: position 4,977,091 of record NZ_CP054205.1, read on the forward strand.
CTTGCCCATCACAAACAGCTTTGCAAGAGACTCACTCCACAAACGAAAAAGCCCCGTCGCAAGACAGGGCTTTTCCAGCGATCTCGCAATTAAGCTGCGACAACGCTCACGTAACGGCGGTTGAACGCGCCTTTTACTTCAAACTTGATCACGCCTTCGATTTTAGCGAAGAGGGTGTGATCTTTACCCATGCCAACGCCGTAGCCAGCGTGGAATTGGGTGCCGCGCTGACGCACGATGATGTTGCCCGGAATGATTTTCTGGCCGCCATACATCTTCACGCCAAGGCGTTTGGCTTCTGAGTCGCGACCGTTACGGGTACTACCACCAGCTTTTTTGTGTGCCATGAGTCAATTCTCCTAGTGAGGAATTAGGCTGAAATTAAGCCTGAATACCGGTGATTTTGATCTCGGTGTACCACTGGCGGTGGCCCATACGCTTCATGTGGTGCTTACGACGACGGAACTTGATGATGCGGACTTTATCGTGACGACCTTGGGAGATCACTTCAGCCACAACGGTAGCGCCAGCAACGACTGGAGCGCCGATGTTCACGTCATCGCCATTGGCGACCAACAGAACGCGATCAAAAGTCACGGATTCGCCGGTAGCGATTTCCAGTTTTTCGATCTTCAGGTATTCACCTGGGGCGACCTTGTATTGCTTGCCACCAGTAACAATTACTGCGTACGACATGGTATTTCTCCGATAATCCTGCTCACCCAGCGCTTTATAAGAAGAGGTATTGGCTGGCATGGCTGCATGGGATGGACGTCCCGAATGCAATTGCGTAAGGCAGGTGCTGCCCAGGAAGTTCAGGGTGCGCGATTGTACGCAAGGTAAATGGGTGTTGCAAGAGGCCGTCCATCGCGCCTTGACACTGCGGGGCCTGGGTCCTAGCATGCCGCGCAACCCTTCTGGAGCGACTGTCGCTGATGCAACCCCAAGCTTTCTACCGCGCGGTCGCGGACGATTTTAGCGCCGTCGACGGCATCATCAAGCAGCAGCTGACATCTAAAGTGCCGCTGGTCTCCAAAATTGGCGACTACATTACGTCGGCCGGCGGCAAACGCCTGCGTCCTTTATTAGTGTTGCTGTGCGGCAAGGCCCTGGGCCGCGAAGGCGATGACCTGCGCCTGCTGGCCGCCACCATTGAATTCCTGCACACCGCCACCCTGCTGCATGACGACGTGGTCGACATGTCCGGCATGCGCCGTGGCCGCGAGACCGCCAATGCCATGTGGGGCAACGCGCCCAGTGTGCTGGTGGGTGACTTCCTGTATTCGCGCTCGTTCGAAATGATGGTCGAGCTGGGCTCGATGCCGGTGATGAAAATCCTGTCCCAGGCCACGCGCATCATCGCCGAGGGCGAAGTGCTGCAACTGTCCAAGGTGCGCGACGCCAGCACCACCGAAGAAACCTATATGGAAGTGATTCGCGGCAAAACCGCGATGCTCTTCGAGGCCTCCACCCACAGCGCCGCCGCGTTGTGCGGCGCGACCGCCGAGCAGGCCGAAGCCTTGCGTACGTTCGGCGATCATCTGGGCGTGGCATTCCAGTTGGTGGACGATTTGCTCGACTACCGTGGCGACGCCGAAACCCTGGGCAAGAACGTCGGCGACGACCTGGCCGAAGGCAAGCCCACCCTGCCACTGATCTACACCATGCGCGAAGGTACGCCGGAGCAGGCTGCCCTGGTGCGCAAAGCCATCCAGAAAGGCGGGATCGAAGACCTCGAAAGCATCCGTGAGGCCGTCGAGGCGTCTGGTTCGCTGGAATACACCGCGCAACTGGCCCGTGACTACGTAGCCCGTGCCATCCAGTGCCTGGACGCCCTGCCCGCCAGCGAATACCGGGACGCCCTGGTTGAGCTGAGTGAGTTCGCGGTAGCCCGTACGCACTAAGTCATTCCAATGTGGGAGGAGCTTGTCTCCTTCCACATTTAGATTTCATTCAACCTGTAAGACCATAAATCCCTATACAATGTGCGACTTTAGCCATCCTGACCTTTAAGGAGCGCAAGTGAGCACTTTGCCACCCTGCCCGAAATGCAATTCCGAATTCACCTACGAAGACGGCACTCAACTGATCTGCCCGGAATGCGCCCATGAGTGGTCCGCCAATGGCGAGACCGAAGCAGCCGGCGATGAAACCGTTAAGAAGGACTCCGTGGGCAACGTGCTGCAGGACGGCGACACCATCACCGTGATCAAAGACCTCAAGGTCAAGGGCACCTCGCTGGTGGTAAAAGTCGGCACCAAGGTGAAGAACATTCGCCTGTGCGACGGCGACCACGATATCGATTGCAAGATCGACGGCATCGGCCCGATGAAACTCAAGTCCGAGTTCGTGCGCAAAGTCTGAATCTGCTGCTTCCATCCCGCGCCCGCCGCGGGATGGCGTTTCGCCCTCTGCGTTGATCGAACGCAATGCCCCTTCAGAAAAAACAGAAAATCGCCAATAGGCACTTGCTATTCAGCGAATAAGAATTATTCTCATTGAAACTCATCAAGGAGAATTGACCATGACTTATTTGATCGACGCCTGGCTGGATCGCCCACACCCTTACCTGCGGATCCTGCATCGGGAAACCGGCGAAGTCTGCGCGGTGCTTGAAGAAGAAGCATTGAATGAACTGCAAGACCAGGGCGACCTGGACGTCAACGGCCTGAGTTCGAGCGAACCCGGTGTGCTCAAAGAGGTGGTGCGTAACCTGTTTCTGTTCTGCTATGCCCGAGCCTTGCGCCCGACCACTGAGCTCAATGGCAAGTTTCATCCATGAGCTACGCCACCCAACACTGTAGGAGCGAGCAAACTCGCTCCTACAGGTGATCAGCCAACAGTCTTACAGAACGTCGAGCAGCTCGACGTCAAACACCAGAACACTGTGCGGCGGGATGCTGCCAACGCCTTGAGCGCCGTAAGCCAGCTCGCTCGGCACGTACAGGCGCCATTTGCTGCCGGCATTCATCAGTTGCAGAGCTTCGGTCCAACCGGCGATCACGCCGCCGACCGGGAATTCGGCTGGCTGGCCACGCTCGTAGGAGCTGTCGAACACCGTGCCGTCGATCAGGGTGCCGTGGTAGTGGGTACGCACTTGGTCTTCACGGGTCGGCTTGGCGCCGTCGCCCTGGGTCAGCACTTCAAATTGCAGGCCGGAAGCCAGGGTGGTGATGCCTTCGCGCTTGGCGTTTTCAGCCAGGAAGGCCAGGCCGGCACCGGCGGCCGCTTCAGCCTTGGCAGCTGCTTCAGCTTGCATGACTTCGCGGATCACCTTGAAGCTGGCAGCCATTTGTTCCTGATCAACACGGCTTGGCTTGCCCGCGAAAGCGTCGGTCAGGCCGGCCAGGATTGCGTCCAGGCTCACGCCCGGTGGCGGGTTGTCGCGCAGTTGGTCGCCCAACTGACGGCCGATACCGTAGCTGACGCGGGTTTCGTCGGTGGACAGATTAACTTCGGACATGAAGAGGCTCCGCTGTAGGACGGTACTGAAAACACTGTCTCCCGCACCGCCCAAAACTAAAAGGGCCCGCAGACTAGCACAGAATATATGCCCTCGATGAGCCTTCGCGGCATGCCGACATCGTACCGCTGGTCGCTGTACAAGACTGTGTGTCGGGTTTTATGAATAAACGTTTCAGGTTCTCGTCCGCCTGCCGATACAACCCTTCTCAACTTGGCTGGCTCAAACAACAACACCGTCCAGCAGACAAATCACTTTTGCGGAGCATTCGATGAACAGCTGGTTCGGTAACATCAGCGTCAACCTCAAACTCGGCCTGGGCTTCGGTCTGGTGCTGGTCCTTACGTCCATCCTGGCCTTCACTGGCTGGACCAGCCTCGGCAGCCTGATCAACCGCAGTAACTGGATGAGCGATATCACCCAGCTCAATGCATCACTGACCAAACTGCGCATCGTGCGTTTGCAGTACATGCTGGCCAACGGCGACGAAGCCGTGGCGCAGAATGTGCAGACCAGCCTGGATGCGTTCGCCGCGCAACAGCAGAAGCTGCTGGACAGTTTCAAGAGTCCGGAAAACGTTAAGCTGCTGACCGACCAGAAGGCCGTGATCACCGCCTATCAGCAGTCCCTGAACAAAATGCGCGAGGCTTACCGCAACGGCAACGCTTCACGCCAGGTCATGGGCGACAAGGCCGACATTGCCAACGCTCAGATCGAAGCACTGGACACCAATGTGCAGCAGATGCCGGACAGCCCGGAACGCTTCACGCAGTTCCAGGCATTGACCAATGCCAAACAGCAATTCCTGTTAGCGCGCTACGAAGTGCGCGGCTATACCAACAACGTCAACCCTGACACTGAAGCCCGTGCCGCGGCACAAATCGAGAAAGCCATCACCGGCTTGAAAGGCTTGAGCGCGGTGTTCGGCAGCAGCCAGCAAAGCGCATTGACCGCCCTTGAAACCGCGCTGAGCGCCTATCGCAGTGCCGTGCAGAACTACAAGGCCGCCAACGCCAACATCGTCGCCGCCCGGGCCGAGATGACCACCCAGGGTGCCGATATCGTCACCATCAGCGACAAGCTCTACGACATTCAGCTTGAGCGCCGCGACGCCGAAAGCGCCCAGGCCCGCAGCCTGCAATTGATCAGCACCTTGCTGGCACTGCTGGTTGGCATCATCGCCGCGCTGGTGATTACCCGCCAGATCACCCGCCCGATCCAGGACACCCTGGCCGTAGTGGAACGTATTGCCTCCGGTGATTTGAGCCATAACATCCAGGTCACCCGTCGCGACGAACTGGGCGTACTGCAACAAGGCATCCAGCGCATGGGTACGACCTTGCGTGAACTGATCAGCGGGATTCGTGACGGCGTCACGCAAATCGCCAGCGCCGCCGAAGAGTTGTCGGCCGTGACCGAGCAAACCAGCGCCGGCGTGAATAGCCAGAAAATCGAGACCGACCAGGTTGCCACCGCGATGCACGAGATGACCGCCACCGTGCAGGAAGTGGCGCGCAACGCCGAGCAGGCCTCCCAAGCCGCGTCCGATGCCGATGGCCAGGCCCGTGAAGGCGACAAGGTGGTGGCCGAGGCGATCGCCCAGATCGAGCGACTGGCCGCCGAAGTGGCACGCTCCACCGACGCCATGACGCACCTGCAGCAGGAGAGCAACAAGATCGGCAGCGTCATGGACGTGATCAAGGCTGTGGCCGAACAGACCAACCTGCTGGCCCTCAACGCCGCCATCGAAGCAGCGCGTGCCGGTGAAGCCGGTCGTGGGTTTGCGGTGGTCGCGGACGAAGTACGTGGCCTGGCCCAGCGCACACAGAAATCCACCGAAGAAATCGAAGGTCTGGTGGCCGGTTTACAGAACGGCACCCAACAAGTGGCCACGGTGATGAACAACAGCCGCAGCCTCACCGACAGCAGCGTGGAACTGACCCGCAAAGCCGGAGTGTCGCTGGAGAACATCACGCGGACGGTGTCCAACATTCAATCGATGAACCAGCAGATCGCGGCTGCCGCCGAAGAACAGAGCGCCGTGGCCGAAGAGATCAGCCGCAGCATCGTCAACGTACGGGATGTATCGGAACAGACCGCCACCGCCAGTGAGGAGACCGCCAAATCCAGCGTGGAACTGGCCCGACTGGGCAGCCAGTTGCAGCAGATGGTGAGTCACTTCCGGGTATAAGAAACCAAAAAGCCGCCTCGGCATACACCGAGGCGGCTCCGCTTTTCAGACCTTAGCGGTCATCGAAGCTGTCTCGCAGGAACTTCCATACGTGATAAGCACGCAGGCAGTTCACTACGAGGTTCCACATACGTCGTGCAAACTTAGACATACTCGGCCCTCCGTGAGTTGGGCCTTACCTCCAGCGCACTTACCGGAACATGTGGGCCTTCGGATGCACGTCAGTGCTCCTGTGAGGCGGCCAGGTTTAAGGTCCTCGTGCGTGAATCCGGCACGGGTTGCAAGCCCGTGGCAGTCGGTCCAAATATCTGCGCGCGAACCCAGCCAACCTCTTCACGATGATGCAGAACGGGGGCGATACTAGCTCACCCCTCCGCGCCAAGGTGTGACGAGAAACCGCCATTTACCCTTAAAAGTTGTTGCCGTTTTTTGCAGATATGAACGCGGAAAACTGGCGTCTACGGCATCCTCAAAAGGTGTTGCATAAAGCCTTGAAGCCGCAGTAGTATCGCCAGCACGTCAGTGCTCCTGTGAGCCGCAGCCCTGGCCGCAAACCGGGACTGCAAAAAAACCGTCTTAACCAAGACGGTTTTTTATTGCCTGCGATTTACCGCTCAGCCCTCGCCCTCCTCCACAAACACCAGCCGATTGCCGAACGGGTCCTTGATGCTCATCTCCCGCGAGCCCCATGGCGTTTCCTCGACCCCTGGCTTAGCGTAGCGATAATTTTTGGCCAACAATTGCTGCTGATAACCGTCCACGCCTTGTGCCTGGATACGCACAGCGGCGCCAGGCGAGGCATCGCCATGGTGCTCGGACAGATGCAGCACACACTCGCCCAGTGACACTTGCAGGTACAACGGATAATTGGCCTCGAAACGGTGCTGCCAATCCACCTTGAAACCCAGGAAGTCGACGTAGAATTCCAAGGCCTTGGCCTCGTCGAAAATCCGCAGGATGGGGGTGACTTTTCCTAAGTGCATGGCGCTCGCTCCGTGTATGAAGGCGCCCACTATAAAGACGAAAAGCCACCGCGCAAATCCCCGCTGCGCGCCAGGAAGCGACCCGGTCGTTGACCGTTGGCCTGCCCATCGTGGTAGCTCAAAACGCCGTTGACCCACACCCCCTCAATGCCTTCTGCCGCCCGCTGCGGCGCTTTGAAATCGGCCACGTCGCGCACCCGCAGAGGATCGAACAACACCAGATCTGCCCAGTGCCCTTCACGAATTTGACCGCGCTCCGACAAACCAAACCGCGCCGCCGACAAGCCCGTCATTTTGTGTACCGCCGTATGCAGTGGGAACAGCCCCACATCCCGGCTGAAGTGCCCGAGCACCCGTGGGAACGCACCCCACAGGCGCGGATGGGGGAATGGGTCTTCCGGCAAGCCGTCGGAGCCCACCATCGACAACGGATGCGCGAGGATGCGCCGCACATCTGTCTCATCCATGCCGTAGTACACCGCCCCCGCCGGTTGCAGGCGACGTGCTGCGTCGAGCAGCGAAACGTCCCACTCGGCGGCAATGTCCTGCAAGTCGCGCCCACCCATGGACGGGTGCGGCGTCGACCAGGTGATGGTGATGGGGAAAGCATCGGTGACTTGCTTGAGGTCCAGGGTCGAGGAACTGGCGGCGTAGGGGTAGCAATCGCAGCCCACCGGATGGGTGTTCGCGGCGTGTTCCAAGGACGCCAGCAACTGCGGACTACGCCCCCAGTTACCCGCGCCGGCACATTTGAGGTGGGAAATGATCACCGGCGCCTGGGCATGCCGACCGATCAGGAACGCCTCGTCCATGGCCTCCAGCACCGGTTCGAATTCGCTGCGCAAATGGGTGGTGTACACCGCGCCGAAGGCGGTGAGTTCTTCGCTCAGTTGCAGCACCTCATCGGTCTCGGCGTTGAACGCGCTGGCGTAGGCCAGACCGGTGGACAAACCCAGAGCGCCCGCCTCGAGGCTTTCCTTCAACTGCGCGCGCATGGCCGCAATTTCCGCCGGGCTGGCCGTGCGGTACAGGTCATCCAGATGGTTGCTGCGCAGCGCCGTGTGGCCGATCAGCGCCGCGACATTGACTGCCGGCTGGGCGTTTTCCACCGCCTGGCGGTAGTCGGCAAAGCGCGGGTAGGCAAAGGCGTCGCGCCGACCCAGCAGGTTCATCGGGTCCGGAGGATCGCCGCGCAGGCTGACCGGCGCGGCGCTGATGCCACAGTTGCCGACGATCACCGTAGTCACGCCCTGGCTCAGTTTGGGCAGCATCTGCGGTTGGCGGATCACCACGGTGTCGTCATGGGTGTGCACGTCGATAAACCCTGGTGCCAGCACGCGGCCGGTAGCCTCGATGTGATGCTCGGCCACGGCAGCCGACAGGTCACCGATCGATTCGATGCGCCCGGCCAACAGTCCTACATCGGCGACATATCCCGGGGTGTTGCTGCCATCGATAATCAGCGCCTGGCGGATCAACGTGTCGTACTTCATTTCAATCTCCAAGCGGTAAGGCATCGGGGCCGCCGCGGTAGTCGTCCAGGGCCAGCTTGATGCGGCGCAAGCGCTCCTGGTTATCGTCCGGCATGGCCAGCGCCAGCTCGGTGGCGAGCAGGTCAATGGCCAACAGCATGCCGTAGCGCGCCGCCGTGGGTTTGTAGATAAAACTGGTTTCGGCCGGTTGCAGCGGCAGCACGACGTCGGCCATGCGCGCCAAAGGAGAGTCGGCGAGGGTGATGGCGATAACGCGTGCGTCGTAGTTGCGCGCCAGTTCCACCACATCGAGCAACTCGGGCGTCAGGCCGGTCAGCGAGCAGACGATCAATACATGCTGCGGGCCCAGCGTGGCGGCGGTGACGCGCATCATCACCGGGTCATGACAGGCCGCAATCGGAAAACCCAGGCGCACCAGGCGTACTTGCAACTCGTCGCTGCACAGGCTCGACGGCCCGCCCATGCCAAACGCGTGCACCATACGCGCCCGGCTCAACAGGCTGACGGCATCAGCGAAACCTGCCTGCTCGAAGCCCGACAGGTGCTGACGCAGAGTAGCTTCGATATCCCCCAGGATCTGCCGGTGAAACGCCGACTGCTCCGGTGTGCCCGCCGGGTCCAGGAAGCGACTGCCGACGCCGCTGGCCTGGGCCAATTGCAGGCGCAAATCGCGCAGGTCGCGACACCCCACACTGCGGGCAAAGCGCGACAAGGTGGCGGTGCTGACCTCCGCCCGTTGGGACAACGCTTCCAGGCTGGCCGACGCAGCAAACCCCACGTCTTCCAGCATCAGCCGGGCGATGCGCCCTTCGCCGGCGCTGAAGGACGCCTGGCGGGCGCGGATCTGGTAGAGGATGTCCATGGCGTCTCCGAATTACAGCAGGCAGGCCAGACCATAGGTCAGACCGAAGGCAACCACCGAAATCAGGGTCTCCAGCACGGTCCAGGTCTTGAAGGTCTGGATCACCGTCATATTGAAGTATTCCTTGATCAGCCAGAAGCCGCCGTCATTGACGTGGGAAAAGATCACCGAACCGGCGCCGGTGGCCAGCACCAATAATTCCGGGTGTGGATAACCCAGGCCCAGGGCCACCGGCGCCACCACACCGGAGGCGGTGGTCATGGCCACTGTCGCCGAGCCAGTGGCGATGCGCATCAATGCGGCGAACAACCAGCCCATCACCAACGGCGACAGGTGGAAGGCATGGGCCAGGCCAAGAATCTCGTTGGTCACGCCGGCATCCACCAGGATGCGATTCAAACCGCCACCCGCACCCACCAGCAGCGTAATGCTGGCGGTCGGTGCCAGGCATTCGTTGGTAAATTTGAGGATCGACTCGCGATTGAAGCCTTGAGCCAGGCCCAGGGTCCAGAAGCTCACCAGGGTCGCCACCAGCAGCGCGATCACCGAGTTACCGATAAACAACAGGAACTGGTTGAACCCCGTGCCCGGCGTGGAAATCACATTGGCCCAACCGCCGATCATCATCAGTACCACCGGCAACAGAATGGTGGCCATGGTCAGGCTAAAACTCGGGAGGCGGCTACGCGGTTCGCGCTCGATAAACTGGCGCTCCAACGGGTTTTCCGCTGGCAGGTGGATACGCGGGACGATGTACTTGGCGTAGACGGGACCGGCAATGATCGCCGTCGGAATGCCGATCAGAATCGCATACAGCACGGTCTGCCCCACCGACGCGTTGTACGCCAGCACCGCCATCATCGCCGCCGGGTGCGGCGGCACCAGCGCATGCACCACCGACAACCCGGCCACCATCGGCAAACCGACCATCAGGATCGACACCCCCACGCGCCGCGCCACTGTAAAGGCGATGGGCACCAACAACACAAAGCCCACCTCGAAAAACAGCGGCAGCCCCACCAGGAACGCGATACACACCATGGCCCAATGCGCGTTGCGCTCGCCGAAACGATGGATCAACGTGCGCGCCACCTGCTCGGCGCCGCCGGACTCGGCCATCATCTTGCCAAGCATCGTGCCCAGTGCCACCACCAGGGCGATGTGCCCCAGGGTTTTGCCTACGCCCGCTTCATAGGACCCCATGATGGTGTCCGCCGGCATGCCGGCCATCAGCGCTAGGCCGATGGACACCAGAGTGATAACGATGAACGGGTTGAGTCGGTAACGTGCAATCAGCACGATCAAAGCAATGATGGCGATGGCAGCGTATGCCAACAGCCCGAAGCCCGGTGATGCGGCCATGCGGTACTCCTCGGAAAGGGTCACGTCGAATTGGTTGTGAAAGTCATAAATCATTTCCGCACGGCATTTTCAAACTGCATGAAAGTAACTTTCGTCCACGGATAAGCGCTGTCGCCATCGGGCATGCCCGGCGCCATCGGATGAAAATCAGGGGGGTGTTCTTACATGAGGATCGGACGCTGCCGGAAACTCAAACCGCGCCGTTGGGTCTTAGAATGCGCATCCACTCATGCCCAGGAAAATCGATGATGATTCGTAGCTCTCTCGCCACCGGCGCCGTGCTTCTGGCTTTGTGCGGCCACGCATCGGCTGCCGATAACGCGGCGCTGGAAAAATGCATGGACAGCGCCACCACCACGTTCGACATGGTCACCTGCAACACCAAAGCGGCCAAGGTTCAGGACGAGCGCCTGAACCGCGCCTACAAAACCGCCCTCGCCGCCCAGGAAGGCCCGCGTAAACAGCAACTGCAGGACGTGCAGCGCCTGTGGATAAAGTATCGCGACGCTAATTGCGCCTTCGCCGGTTCGGCAACCGGTGGTTCCATCGATCGGGTCAACGGCTCCGGCTGCGTGCTGGACATGACCCAGACCCGCGCCCAGGAACTCGAAGACCTGGTCGGGCCATAACCCTCACTCAGAGTTGAAGATCAGTCATGATGCACCCGCGCGCGCTTGAGCAGTTTCTTGCAGCGCTCGGACAAATGCAGCACCCGCAGGTGCTTGCCGGCCTTGCTGTAGCGCTCGCGCAAGGTCATCAACGCGGCAATCGCGGAATAATCGACGAAGCTCAGGTGACGACAATCCAGCGTCACCTGGGCCGGGTCGTTGGCCGGGTCGAACTGGTTCAGAAACGGCGTGGTCGAGGCGAAGAACAAGGTGCCGTGCAGGCGATAGAGCTTGCTGCCGTCGGCTTCCAGGTGTTCATCGGCATACAACTCGCGGGCCTGTTGCCAGGCGAAATTCAGCGCTGCAATCACGATCCCGCACAGCACGGCGGTGGCCAGGTCGGTGAACACGGTGATCACCGTCACCGCGATAATCACCAGTACGTCGTTGAGCGGCACTTTATTGATCACCCTCAGCGACGCCCAGGCGAAAGTCTGCTGCGACACCACGAACATCACCCCCACCAGCGCCGCCAACGGGATCCGCTCGATCAGCGGTGACAGAAACAGAATGAACAACAGAATCATCACCCCGGCAAACACCCCGGAAAAACGCCCGCGCCCGCCGGAGCTGAGGTTGATCACAGTTTGCCCGATCATCGCGCAACCACCCATGCCGCCGAACAGACCCGAGACCATATTCGCCGCGCCCAGGGCCACGCTTTCGCGGTCGGGGTAGCCACGGGTTTCGGTGATTTCGTCGGTGAGGTTGAGGGTCAGCAGGGTTTCCAGCAGACCGACCATGGCCATCAGGAACGCGTAGGGCGCGATGATGCCCAGGGTTTCCAGGGTCCAGGGAATCTGCGGCAGCGCAAAGCTCGGCAAGCCGCCGGCGATGTGGGCCATGTCGCCCAGGGTGCGCGTCGGCAAACCCAGCAGGTACACCGCCAGGCCCACGCCGAGGATCGCCACCAGCGCTGGCGGCACTGCGCGGGTGATGCGCGGCAACACATAGACAATCGCCATGGTCACCAGCACCAGGCCGGCCATCACATACAACGGCGTACCGCTGAGCCAGGCTTCACCGTTCTTGAAGTGTTCCAACTGCGCCAAGGCAATGATGATCGCCAGGCCGTTGACGAACCCCAGCATCACCGGGTGCGGCACCATGCGCACCAGTTTGCCCAGGCGCAACAGGCCGAAGGCAACCATGATCAGCCCGCCCAGCAGCACGGTGGCGAGCAAATAGTCCACGCCGTGCTGCACCACCAGCGCGACGATCACCACGGCCATCGAACCGGCCGCCCCCGACACCATCCCCGGCCGCCCGCCGAACAGCGCCGTGAGGGTGCAGATGATAAAAGCGCCGTACAGGCCCATCAGTGGGTTGAGGTGAGCGACCAGAGCAAAGGCGATGCACTCGGGCAGCAACGCAAAGGACGTGGTGAGGCCGGCCAGGGTATCGGCGCGCAGACGGGTGAGGTTCATGAAGTACCAAGGTATTGCGGGGAATAAGGCCGGGAATGGTACGGAATTGAGCGGGGTGGGGCTAGTCTTGAAGGCCGAGTGGGGCCGATCGGGGGCAAGCCCCCTCCCCCATGACTGTGGGAGTCGAATCAGCAGGCATACCGCGCCAGCTTGGCCTGGATAAAGTCCAGGAAGCACTGGATGCGCAGCGCCAACTGGGAGTTGCGATAAAACACCGCGTGGATCGGTTGGCGGTAGCCGCTGTAGAACGTTTCCAGCAGCGGCACCAGGCGCCCGGCGTCGATATCGTCGAAGGTCATGAAGTTCGACAGGCACGCTATGCCTTGCCCCTCCAATGCCAGGTGACGCAGGGTCTCGCCACTGGAAGCGGCGATGCTCGGCTGAATCAACCAGCGGTCGCCTGCCGCGTGGCGCAACGGCCAGTGGTTGAGGGTTTCGGTCTGGGTGAAGCCCAGCAAGGTGTGGCTCGCCAGTTCAGCGACCGTGCGCGGGGTGCCGTGGCGTTCCAAATAGTCGGGGCTGGCGAGGATATGCAACGGCGTGCAGCCCAAGGAACGCGCATGCAGGCTCGAATCGGCCAATGCACCGATGCGAATCGCAATGTCGGTGCTCTGTTCCAGCAGGTCGATGATCAGGTCATCGCTGTTGAGCTCCAGCTGGATCTGCGGGTACAGGCGGCGGAATTCGGCGATGTACGGAATGATCCCGTGCAGCATGAACGGCACCGCCGCGTTGATGCGCAAGCGCCCGGCCGGTGTTTGCTGGCGCGAGGACAAGCGTTCTTCCAGCTCATCCATCTGCGCCAGGATCACCTTGGCCTGCTCGAAGAAGTATTTGCCCTCTTCGGTCAGGTCCATGCGTCGCGTGGTGCGGTTGATCAGCGTGGTGTCGAGCTTGGCTTCCAGGCGCGACAAGGTCCGGCTGACCGCCGACGGCGTCTGCCCGGCCTGCTCCGCCGCCGCGGAAATCGAACCGCACTCGATCACGCTGACAAAGATCTGTAGTTCATCGGACCGGGCTTTCACGGGCGCTCCTCTCTCATCTAGAGGGGCAGCTTACACCGAGAGGTTGAACACCTGCGCCAGATGCTGCTCATAGCGCGCCACATCCGCCTCGATGGCCGGACGCTTCATCACGTCCACGCAGAGGAACGTCGGCAGGCCGGTCATGCCGAGGAACTGATTGGCCTTGTGGAATGGGAAGTACACCGCGTCCACGCCCTTGGCTTCAAAGAAGTCACTGGGGTCGTCGAACGCTTGCTGCGGTGCGTTCCAGGTCAGCGACAACATGTACTGCTTGCCCTGGATCAGGCCGCCGCTGCCGTATTTCTGCGACGCATCGGAACGGGTGCGACCATCGCTGGCATACAGGCTGCCGTGGCCTTCGGTGAAGACTTCGTCGATGTACTTCTTGACGATCCACGGCGCGCCCATCCACCAACCAGGCATCTGATAGATGATCACGTCGGCCCACAGGAACTTGGCGACCTCTTCGGCCACGTCATAGCCGGCGTCGATATGGGTGACCTTGACGTCGATACCGGCACGGTCCAGCACCGCCGCCGCCGCGTCATGCAGGGTGGCGTTGTAGCGGCCATCGGAGTGGGCGAATTGTTTACCGCCGTTGAGCAATAGGACTTTTTTCATGGGAGATTCCAGAAGGTTGAAAGGTCTGGACGCAGACTATCCATCCGGCTCCCTTTGAATAAGCCATGAACCGGCAAAATACATTTGACCTACAGGCACGAATACGCAGCCATTGTTAACCACTGATCAGCAGATGCCCGCCCAAAAACGCCATACCAACAAAAAATACCCGTTTGAACACCACGGCACTGATGCGCTGGCGTACCCACTGACCCAGCCACATGCCCAACAACGCCGGCACCAGCGCCAGCAGCGAGGCATTCAGTTCGGCGCCGCCCAGCCCGCCGCGCCAGGCCAGCCCGGCAGCCAAAGCCAGGGTAGACACGCTGAACGACAGCCCCAACGCCTGCACCAGTTGATCGCGCTGCAAGCCCAGCGCCTGCAGATACGGCACGGCGGGGATCACAAACACTCCGGTGGCGGCGGTCACGATGCCGGTGAGCAATCCGCATAACGGGCCCAGCCAGCGTTCCGTCGCCGAGCCGACGTTGAATGTGGGCAAGAACAACCCGCTCAATGCATACATCAGCAAGGCTGCGCCCAATGCGCGCGTCACCCAGTCACCACTGTCCATGCCCAGCCACAGCGTACCGAGCCCGGTGCCGAGAAAAATCAGCAGCAGCATCGGCCACAGGCGCTTGAACAGCGCACTCAGATGGCCGCCGAACGCCAATTGCCAGAGGTTGGTAACGGTCGAAGGAATGATCAGCAACGCCGCAGCCTGCGCCGGTAACATAGCCAGACCGAGCAAGCCCATGGCCACGGTGGGCAAGCCCAGGCCGACCACCCCTTTGACGGTGCCTGCCAGCATAAAGGTGCCGATCACCAGCAAAGACAAGGCCAGGCCGATATTTTGGTAAAACGTAAGGAAAGTCGTCATTGATCGATAATGACGTTTTCCGATGGGCTCGAAAATTCGCCATATACTGAGCCAGCCTCTTGTTTAGCTTGAGGCTTAGCGCCCCTCGAAACGCCAATGTGGGAGGGGGCTTGCCGCCGATTAGGCCCGCTGAGCCACCCGAGAAACCAGTCATGCACTTTGACCTGATCGACCTGCGTCTCTACCTGCACACCCTGGACGCCGGCAATATCACCGCTGGCGCATCCCGCAGCCATTTGTCCCTGGCCGCCGCCAGCGCGCGCATCCGGGCCATGGAAGCGTCGCTGGGCATCGAGCTGCTGCAACGCGGTCGCCGCGGCGTCAGCCCAACGCCCGCCGGCAAAGCCCTGGCTCGCCACGCGCGGCTGTTATTGCAACAGGCCGATCACTTGCGACAGGACCTGGCCGCCTACGCCAACGGCGTCAAAGGCCAGGTGCGCTTGCTCTGCAATACCACCGCACTGAGTGAATACTTGCCTGAACTGCTGGCGGATGTACTGCGCGAACATCCCAACCTGGATATCGACATGCAGGAACTGCCCAGCCTGCGCATCACCCAGGCGTTACGCCAGGGCACGGCCGATTTGGGGATTATCTCCGACGCCGTCGACACCCACGGCTTGCAGACCCTGCCCTTTCGCGACGACCCACTGCTGCTGATCATGCCGACGGAGCATACGTTGGCGGCAGGCCCGGTCAGTTTTGTCGACAGCCTGCAACACGATTTCGTCGGCCTGGCCGCCCACAGTGCGCTGGCGGTGTACCTGGACGAACAAGCGTTGCACGCCGGCTTTCGCCTGCACGCGCGCATCCGCGCCGAGAGCTTTGATGGGGTGATGCGCATGGTCGCCCGCGGCGCCGGCCTGGGGATCGTGCCCCAGGCCGCGTTGGACCGTTGGCCGGGGGAGCATCACTTTAAAGCCCAGCCCCTGCGCGAGGACTGGGCCTGTCGGCGACTGCTGTTATGCGCGCGCTCGTTCGAACAACTGCCGGGTTACGCCAAGGCCTTGTTCGATGCGCTGGCCAGATCCCCTGGGGGAGAGGGCTTGCCCCCGAAGACGGTACGTCAGTGACAGATGGGCTAACCGACCTATCGGGAACCAGCGCCCTCACACATTTCAGGTGACACTGTGGCGGACCTTGAATTGCGGCTGGTCCCAGGTGCGGTTATCGAGAATCTCACCGAGGATTTCCACGGCATCGAAGACTTCGGTGAAGCTTGTGTACAACGGGGTAAACCCAAAACGCATGATGCGCGGTTCGCGGTAATCGCCGATCACGCCTCGGGCGATCAGGGCCTGGATCACCGCGTAGCCTTCAGGATGCTCGAAGCTCACATGGCTGCCACGCCGGGCGTGTTCACGCGGGGTAATCAGCACAAGGTGATGGGCCGCGCAGCGAGCCTCCACCAAGTCGATAAACAGATCGGTCAACGCCAGGGATTTGCGGCGCAGGCTGGCCATGTCGGTCCGTTCGAACAGTTCCAGCCCGCATTCCACCATCGCCAGCGACGTGATCGGCTGGGTGCCGCACAGGTAACGAGCGATGCCGGCGCTCGGCGCATAGCTGGTCTCCATGGCGAACTGCCGTGTATGCCCGAACCAGCCCGACAACGGCTGGCGCACCAGGTTTACCAGCGCCGGGTTGACCCACACGAACGCCTGGGAACCGGGGCCGCCGTTGAGGTATTTGTAGGTGCAGCCAATTGCGTAATCGGCGCCGGCCCGATGCAGGTCCACCGGCACCGCGCCCGCCGAATGCGCCAGGTCCCAGATCGTCAGCGCACCGCACTCGTGGCTCAGGGTGGTCACGCCCTGCATGTCGTACAGGTAGCCGGTCTTGTAGTTGACGTGGGTGAGCATTACCACGGCCACGTCGGCGTCGATGGCCTGGGTCAGCTCGTCGGGGCTGCTCACCAAGCGCAGCGAATAGCCCTGTTGCAGCAACTCGGCCAGGCCTTCGGCGATGTACAGGTCGGTGGGAAAGTTGCCGGCCTCGCTGACGATCACCTTGCGCGTCGGCGCCCGCTGGCGCTGCACACTCAACGCGGCACTGAGCACTTTGAACAGGTTGATCGAGGTGGTATCGGTGATCGCCACTTCGCCATCGCGTGCGCCGATCAGCGGGGCCAACCGGTCGCCCAGGCGCAGGGCCAGATCCGCCCAGCCCGCGCTGTTCCAACTGCGAATCAAGCCGTCGCCCCACTCCTGGGCAATCACCTGTTGCGCCCGTGCCAGCGATGCCACGGGGCGGGCGCCCAGGGAGTTGCCATCCAGATAGATCATGCCGTGGGGCAGAGCGAACTGCTCACGCAAAGGCGCCAATGGGTCCTGGGCATCAAGGGTTTGGCAATGGCTTCGAAGGGGCATGGGCGATCCTGGTTTTTATAAGAGAAGATGAGCCAAATTATTAACGAAGCTTTAGAGAATTTTCGTGCAAAGTGGTGGGCAACAAGCTAATTAAGCTGTAGGAAATTCGAATTAAACCTCTAAATACGCGGAATTATTCTAAGCATGATTCTTGACCCCACCGACCTGCGCCTCCTGCATTTCCTGCAACAGGATGGCCGTATCAGCAACCAGGAACTGGCGGAAAAAGTCGCCCTGTCGCCCTCTGCCTGCCTGCGCCGCCTACGCCTGCTGGAGAGCGAAGGCGTGATCAGCGGCTACCGGGCGGTGCTGAATGCCGAGCAACTGGGGATCGAATTGGAGGCCATCGTTCACCTGTCTTTGCGCCAGGACGTGGAGGATTGGCACGAGACGTTCATCAAGAAAGTGCAAGGCTGGCCGGAAGTGGCCAGCGCCTATGTGATCACCGGCGCCAGCAACTATGTGCTACGGGTACAGGCGCGTAACCTCAAGCATTTTTCGGACTTTATCGTGAACCACCTAAACCGCACGGCGGGGGTGACGGATATTCGCTCGGAGATCGTGCTGCAGAAAATCAAGGATCGGGATGAGGTGTTGGATCTGGTCGTGCGCAAATAATCAGCCACGCCCCCATTCAAATGTGAGAGGGAGTTGACCCGGCAAGCACGGCCACCTCAACAATGGTGGAATCCGCCCAACAATGGCTGTTGGATCAGGCACTTGATGGCGTTCAGCTGTATTACGAACAGTTCACGCAGAGTAATATCTGACCCCAGCACTTCTGAGGGGCTGATGCGGCCTGCACTCACCCTTAAGAAAAACAAGTAGAAGGGAACGTTAATGGCGGATGACATGGTTAACCCGGTGGGCCTCAAGCGTGGCTTGAAGAACCGGCATATTCAGCTGATCGCTTTGGGCGGCGCCATCGGTACGGGGTTGTTCCTCGGCTCGGCCGGGGTACTCAAGTCTGCCGGGCCGTCGATGATCCTCGGCTACGCGATCGCCGGTTTCATCGCCTTCCTGATCATGCGCCAGCTCGGCGAAATGATCGTCGAAGAGCCGGTGGCCGGTTCTTTCAGCCACTTCGCGCACAAATACTGGGGCGGTTACGCGGGCTTCCTGGCAGGCTGGAACTACTGGGTGCTGTATGTGCTGGTGGGCATGGCCGAACTGACGGCGGTGGGCAAATACATCCAGTTCTGGTGGCCGGAGATTCCGACCTGGGTCAGTGCGTTGGTGTTCTTCGTCGCAGTGAACTTGATCAATACGCTGAACGTGAAGTTCTTCGGTGAGGCCGAGTTCTGGTTCGCGATCATCAAGGTGGTGGCGATTGTCGGCATGATCGTGCTCGGCTGCTATTTGCTGTTCAGCGGCAGCGGCGGCCCCCAGGCCTCCATCGACAATCTGTGGAGCCACGGCGGGTTCTTCCCCAATGGCGGCATGGGGCTGTTGATGTCCATGGCGTTCATCATGTTCTCCTTCGGTGGCCTGGAGCTGGTGGGCATTACCGCCGCCGAGGCCAGCGAACCGCGCAAGGTGATCCCCAAGGCGATCAATCAGGTGGTGTACCGCATCCTGATTTTCTACGTGGGTGCGCTGACCGTGCTGCTGTCGCTGTATCCATGGGACCAATTGCTGCAAACCCTCGGCGCGTCGGGCGACGCTTACAGCGGCAGCCCGTTCGTGCAGATCTTCTCGCTGATCGGTAACGACACCGCTGCGCACATCCTCAACTTCGTGGTGCTGACCGCGGCGCTGTCGGTGTACAACAGCGGCGTGTACTGCAACAGCCGCATGTTGTTCGGCCTGGCCGAGCAAGGCGATGCGCCCAAAGCGCTGATGAAGCTCAACAAGCAAGGCGTGCCGCTGCGAGCCCTGGCGATCTCGGCGCTGGTGACGATGCTGTGCGTGGTGGTCAACTACGTCGCGCCGCAGAGCGCGCTGGAGTTGCTGTTCGCCCTGGTGGTTGCCTCGTTGATGATCAACTGGGCGCTGATCAGCATCACCCATATCAAGTTCCGCAAGGCCATGGGCCAGCAAGGCGTGGAGCCGTCGTTCAAGACCTTCTGGTTCCCGTTCAGCAACTACCTGTGCCTGGCGTTCATGTTGATGATCGTCAGCGTGATGCTGGCCATTCCGGGGATTCGCGAGTCGGTGTTTGCGATGCCGGTGTGGGTGGGGGTGATCTATGTGGCCTATCGGTTGCGAATGAGTAAGGCGAAAGCGGTCGCCGCTGCGCAGTGATAGCCATATGGGAGAGGGCTTGCCCCCCTCCCATATTTGTTTACAGCGTGGAACGCACTCGCCACAGCTCGGGGAACAACACCGTGTCGAGCATCTTGCGCAGGTAACCCACGCCTTCGGTTCCCCCGGTGCCCGGTTGGAAGCCGATGATGCGCTCTACCGTGGTCACATGGCGGAAGCGCCACTGGCGGAACGAGTCCTCCAGGTCGATAAACTTTTCGGCCAACTGGTACAGGTCCCAGTAACGGCTCGGATCGCGATACACCTCGCGCCATGCCGCCTCCACCGAGTCATCGTGTACGGTCGCGGCCGTTGGGTCGCGTTCGGCGCGTTGCGGGTCAATCGCCAAACCGGCCTTGACCATCAAATTGATCGCCTCGTCATACAGCGACGGCGTGGCAATCGCCACTTGCAGTTGCTGCAACAATTCCGGTCGATGGGCATGGGGCCGCAACAATGCCGGGCTCTTGTTGCCGAGAATAAATTCGATCTCACGGTACTGAAACGACTGGAACCCCGACGACTGCCCCAGGAACGGGCGAATGGCCTTGTATTCCGACGGTGTCATGGTCGCCAGCACGGCCCAGGCATGCACCAGTTGGTCGAAGATTCGCGACACCCGCGCCAGCATCTTGAACGCCGGCGGCAACTCGCCCAGGCGCACATGCTCGCGGGCGGCCTTGAGTTCATGGAGCATCAGCTTCATCCACAGCTCGGAGGTCTGGTGCTGGATGATAAACAGCATTTCGTTGTGGTCCGGCGACAGAGGGTGCTGGGCGCTGAGCACTTTGCCCAGGTCCAGGTAGTCGCCGTAGCTCATGGACTCGGAAAAATTCAGCTCGGCGTTATGCCATTCTTCCGGGGCTTGGTAGTCGGCAGAAAAGGGACATTGGCTCATCGCGTGGGCTCCTTGAGCGGGCGCAGGATTGCGCGGACCGGGCTGGCGTCGAGGTGGGCAAAGCGCAGCGGCAAGGCGATCAGCTCGTAGTCGCCCTCCGGCACGTCGTCGAGCACGATGCCTTCGAGAATCGCCATGCCATGCCGGGCCACGGCGTTGTGAGCGTCCATGGTCTTGGACTGTTGCGGGTCCAGGGACGGGGTGTCGATACCGATCAGTCGCACCCCCAGGCTGGCAAGCCGCTCGATGGTTTGCGCGGCGATGGCGGTGAAATTCTCATCCCACTCGGTCAGCGGCGCTTGTGGATAAGTACGCAGCAATACGCGCTCGGGCAAGTTATCCACACGACCGTCGAGCTGATGGGGCTGCACCAGCGCGCCACTGTCCAGGCAATGCAGCACTCGGCACGGGCCCATGTACACATCCAGCGACACCTCGCCAATCGGCGCGCCGTCGGCGCTGTAATGCAGCGGTGCATCCACATGGGCGCCGGTATGCGGCGAAAAGGTCACACGCCCGACATTCACCGGACACTCCGGGCCCAACTGCCATACGCGTTCTTCCTGAAACGGCGTATCGCCCGGCCAGGTGGGCGTGGCCGCGCTCAAGGGCGGGCTGATGTCCCACCACGTTTTTATTGGGTTCATGCTCAAGGCTCTCGGTCGTTACTGGAGTGAATGATACGAGGGCCTGCTGTGAATTTTCTTGCAAATTCTGGCGTAAGAGGTGAGTTCTTTCGCACTTACTGCGAGAAACAGGCTTATTCACGCTCGAATATGTCGCCTAATGTGGGAGGGGGGCTTGCCCCCGATTAAGTGGGCCAGTTGATCCAGGTGCCCGTTGTGACGCCGCCATCAAGGGCAAGCCCCTCCCACACTGACCTCGCCGTGCCAATAACACCCTATTCACCTGCGTTTCTGGACATCCCGATGTCGAGTTCAGACCACTGAGGGTGCCGGCGACGCTATAGGGTTCGACTCTCGTTTCCTTGCCTCGGAGTCATCATGTCCAAGCCCATTACCGTACTGCGCGACACCCATCCCTTGCCGGTCCTGGATGCCTGCAAATGGGAGAAGCTCGAAGGCGACCCGCACACCGTCAACCTTAACGCCTACACCAGCGAAGACGGCAGCAAGATCATGGGCACTTGGATCTGCACCCCAGGCAAGTGGTATGTGGAATACGTGAAGTGGGAATACTGCCACTTCCAGGAAGGCTACTGCGTGATCACCCCCGAAGGGATGGAGCCGATTCACTTGCGGGCTGGGGATATCTTTGTGGTGGAGCCAGGGATGAAGGGGACGTGGGAAGTGGTCGAGACGGTGCGTAAGTATTTTGTGTTTGCCTGAGTAATCACCCGCTTATGGGGGGATTGGGCAGGTTGGTGGTGAGCGGGCTGGTCCTGCTCACCACGCAGTTTCCTTTGCGTAGGATCTACTTAGGCTTGCGATAGCTGTTAACAATCGCCGAGAAGTCCTTGCCGCCCTCCCCGCGCTGGCTCATGGATTGATACAACTGTTGGGCCACAGCGCCCAGAATCACCGGTTGCTTGGCCTGGCGGGCAGCTTCGGTGGCCAACCCCAAGTCCTTGAGCATCAGGTCCGCGCCGAAACCGCCGGTATAGCCGCGCGACGCAGGGGCAGTTTCGATCACGCCTGGCCACGGGTTGTAAGTGTCGGAACTCCAGCAGCGCCCGGTGGAGCTGTTGATAATGCCCGCAAGCACCTGGGTGTCGATCCCCAGCGCATCGCCTAAAGCCATGGCTTCGCTGACGCCCACCATGCTGATGCCCAGCAACAGGTTGTTGCAGATCTTGGCGATCTGACCAGTACCTACTTCACCGCAATGCACGATGTTGCGGCCCATTTGCCCCAGTACCGGTTGCAGGGTAGCGAACAGTTCAGGGGTCGCGCCGACCATAAAGGTCAGCGTACCCGCCTGGGCGCCGCCGGTGCCGCCGGAGACGGGCGCGTCGGCCATCGCCACGCCGTGTTTGGCTGCCGCTGCGGCCACATCGCGAGCAGTCTGCGGGTCGATGGTGCTGCAATCCACCGCCGGCACGCCGCTACCGATACCGGCGAGTACGCCATCGTCATTGAGCCACACACTGCGTACATGGGCGGCGGCCGGCAGCATGGTAATCACCAGCTCTGCGCCCTGGGCCGCATGGCGTGGCGAGTCGCTGATGGTACCGCCCAGTTCGGCGAGTTCCTTGAGCACGGTATGGTTGAGGTCGAACAGGTTCAGCGCGTGGCCGGCCTTGATCAAGTTGCGGGCCATGGGCGCGCCCATGTTGCCCAAACCGATAAATGCAATCTTCATGAGGGTCTCCCGGAATCAGCGCAGGTTGATGGTGGTGTTGACGCCATCGTTGACCGTGTCGTCGTCGAACCAGCGGCTCGTGACGGTTTTGGTCTGGGTGTAGAACTGCACCACTTGCTTGCCGTAGGGGCCGAGGTCACCGAGCTTGGAACCACGGGAACCGGTGAAGCTGAAGAACGGCACCGGCACAGGGATCGGGATGTTGATACCCACCTGGCCCACGTCGATTTCGCTCTGGAATTTACGCGCCGCCGCCCCACTCTGGGTAAACAGGCCGGTGCCATTGCCGAACGGGTTGGCGTTGACCAGGGCGATGGCCTCATCAAGGGTGTCGACTTCGATCACCACCAGCACCGGGCCGAAGATTTCTTCGGTGTAGATGCGCATGTCCGTGGTCACGCCCGAGAACAGGGTCGGGCCGACAAAGTTGCCCTGCTCGAAACCCGGCACCTGGATGTCGCGACCGTCCAATTCGAGCTTGGCGCCTTGCTGCACGCCACTTTCGATCAGCTCCAGGATGCGTGCCTTGGCGCGCTTAGAAATCACCGGGCCGACATCGGTGCCGGCTTCGCTGCCGGCGTTGACCTTGAGCTTCTGCGCCAGCGCCTTCAGGTCCGGCAGCCATTGCTTGGACGCGCCCACCAGCACCACCACCGACGTGGCCATGCAGCGCTGGCCTGCCGCACCGAAACCGGCGCCGACCAAGGCATTGAGGGTGTGTTCGCGGTTGGCATCCGGCAGCACGACGGCGTGGTTCTTGGCGCCCATCATCGACTGCACGCGCTTGCCGTGCTTGCCGGCCAGGTCATACACGTGGGTGCCGACGGCGGTGGAGCCGACGAAGGACACCGCCTTGATGTCCTTATGAGTGCACAGTGCATCTACCACGTCCTTGCCGCCATGCACCACGTTGAGCACACCGGCCGGTACGCCGGCTTCCAGCGCCAGCTCCACCAGCAGCATGGTCGATAGTGGGTCCTGTTCGGACGGTTTGAGGACGAAGGTGTTACCACAGGCGATGGCCATCGGGAACATCCATAGCGGAATCATCGCCGGGAAGTTGAACGGGGTAATGCCCGCACACACGCCGATGGGCTGACGCAGGGTGTAGGTATCGACGCCACCGGCGACGTTCTCGGCGAACTCGCCCATTTGCAGGGTACCGATGGAACAGGCGTGCTCCACCACTTCCAAGCCACGGAAAATATCGCCCTCGGCATCGGCAATAGTCTTACCCTGCTCGGCGCTGAGCACGACAGCGATGCGTTTGGAATGTTCGCGAATCAACGCCTGCAGCTTGAGCATGATGCGCATGCGCGCGCCGATCGGCGTTAGCTTCCAGGTCTGGAAGGCGCGATGGGCGGCATCGATGGCGGCGTTGACTTCATCGGCAGTGGCAAACGGGACTTTGGCCAACACTTGCTGAGTGGCGGGGTTGACGATGTCTTGCCACTGGGTGGTCTTGGACTCGACCCACTCACCGTTGATCAGCAACTTGACCGGTTGTACGGAAATTTCGGCAGATGCGTTCATGTGGTCTCCAATTCTTATTTATATGCAGAGAACCAAGGCGTTGAACCGCCTTGAAGAATGAGGCGTTCGGACTGTTTTTGGAGTATAGATGTGCAAATCTCTAATAAGAACGCACATAAAAGCCGGACCAATATGCAAAAAAACATCACGTCGCTGGGCTCCCTGAACTGGGATGACCTGAAGTTTTTCCTCGAAGTGGCCCGCACCCGCAAGGCCAGCGTCGCCGCCAAGCGCCTGGCGGTGGACTACACCACGGTGTCGCGGCGCATCAGTTCGCTGGAAGTGTCATTGGGCACGCTGCTGTTCGAAAAATCCCGCACCAACGGCTTTGTACTCACCCTCGAAGGCCAACGATTGCTGGGCTACGCCGAGTCCATTGAAAGCACCCTGCACATGGCCTGCGAGCAGGTGTCCGGCTCCGGCGTCGCTCTGTCCGGGCATGTGCGCATGGGCTGCACCGAGGGCTTCGGCAGCTTCTTCGTCACGCCGCAATTGAGCCACTTTGTCGACACCTACCCGGCGATCTCCGTCGACATCCTGCCCCTGCCCCACTTCATCAGCCTGTCCAAGCGCGAAGCCGACATCGTCATCGCCCTGGAACGCCCGGAACACGGGCCGTACGTGTGTTGCAAACTGTGCGACTACACCCTACAGCTGTACGCCACCCAGGATTACCTCGACCAACACCCGCCGATCCAACGCCCGGCGGACCTGGCCACCCACCCGTTTATCAGTTACGTCGATGACCTGGCCTTCAGCTCCGAGCTGCTCTACCTGGCCAACGTAGTCCCCGGCGCCAGCGCCAGCCTGCGCAGCACCAGCGTGATTGCGCAGTACGTCGCGGCACAACAGGGCCGCTCGATGGCGATACTGCCGTGCTTCCTGGCGGCACAAGACCCACGCTTGTTGCCGGTGCTGGGGGAGCAAATCACGATCACGCGCCAGTTTTGGATGTATTGCCGGGAGGACTTAAGGAAGCTGAAGCGGATTACGTTGTTGTGGGACTACATCCGGGAAGTGACCGAGCAGAACCGGGGGTTGTTGATGGGGGAAACGCGGGAGATGCGGTTTGCGGATTAATCGGCCGAAGCCAGACCAACAGGTGGGCAGGGACTCGCCGTGGTTCAGCCACGCCGCCATCGGGGGCAAGCCCCCTCCCACCTCGAATGCATTGCAGGTTGAATACCTGGCTGACGAAACCAGATCAAATGTGGGAGAGGGCTTGCCCCCTCCCACCTCGAATGCGTTGCAAGTTGAATACCTGGCTGACGAAACCAGATCAAATGTGGGAGAGGGCTTGCCCCCTCCCACCTCGAATGCGTTGCAGGTTGAATACCTGGCTGACGAAACCAGATCAAATGTGGGAGGGGGCTTGCCCCCGATGGGGCCTGCTCAGTCGATACCTGTGTTGCAGACCCACCGCTTTCGGGGGGGCAAGCTCATACTTGATCGGCATTCAGGTTGAAGCACCCGAAACCGCTCAGTCGGCAATCACCACAATCGCCACCCGTCGATTCTCGGTGCGCCCTGCGGCTGTATCGTTCGACGCCACGGGCTGGCTGCTGCCCAAGCCGCGCAGTTGGATGTTTTCTTCTTTCATACCCACGCTCGTCAGCACCGTGGCCACGCTTTTGGCGCGGCGCAGGGAGAGTTGCTCGTTGTAGGCTTCTTTGCCGGAGGCGTCGGTGTGGCCGTCCACGCGTACGCGCTCTATGCCCACGCCGAGCAGGGCTTTACCGATGCGTTGGACGATCGCGGTGCTCGGCGGGTTGAGGGTTTCGATGTCGCTGCCGAACAGCACTTTGCCCGACAGGCCGAATGCCCAGCCGTCATCCGTGAGTTCAAAGCCCTGTTGTTTGAGCACCGCGACTTGCGCCGGGGTCAGGCCTTTAGGGGGTTGTGTCTGACAGCCGCCGAGGGCCAACAAGGCCACCAGCACGGTAAGAAACAGAACGCGTGCAGTCGAGAACAAGGGATCAACTCCTGTGTTGAACGTTAACAGCAGAGTGCTCCGACTCCGCCGTGTGCTGGCCGCCCTGGGTCAGGCGTTTGGCCTGGTACATCGCCGCGTCGGCGGCATTGAGCAAGGTGCCGGGTGTGGCGCCATGCTCGGGGTAAATAGCAATGCCGATGCTGAGCGACGTCAGCACTTGAGTGCCACCCGGCACCTCAATCGGCATGTCCATGCTGGCGATGATCTTGTCAGCGATGCGTTGCGCGTCCTCGGCCTTGTGCAACGGCGCAAGCAGGATGGCGAACTCGTCACCGCCCAGGCGCGCCACCAGGTCACCGTCACGCAGTTGCGCGCGCACACGGGCAGCGACAGCCACCAGCACCGCGTCGCCGGCGGCGTGGCCGAAGTTGTCGTTGATGTCTTTGAAGCGATCGCTGTCGAGGAACAATACCGCGACCCGCTCGTCGAGCTTGGCCGCGCCGCGCAGGGCTCGAATCAGCCGACCTTCGAAGAACGCGCGGTTGGGCAGGCCGGTCAGGCTGTCGTGGTTGGCCTGGTGGGCCAGGGTTTCGTTTTCGCTTTGCAGGTGGCTTTGCCAGGCTTCCATTTCGCCGAGCAAGGCATTGAAGTCACTGCCCAGGCTGTCGAGTTCGGCGATGCGCGCGGGCGGTACACGTCGATCAAAATCCCGCTCGCTGCGAGCGGCGTGAGCCACGGCGGCCAGGCTTTGCAACGGCACGGTGATCCCGCGCAGCAGTCGCCGGGCCAGGTGTAATGCGACCCAGGCGCTGAGGGCGGTGCAGATCAGAATCCCGGCCAGACCACTGAGCAGGAAGCGCAGCAGGCTGCCGCCGTGGCCGGTCAGGTGGATACTGCCGACGGTGCGGCCCTGGTGCAGGATCGGTTGGTTGATCGGCTGTTCAAGCAGGGCATGCGCCAGTGCCAGTTCCACCCGCGAGAGCATGCCGGTTTCGGGGCGTGCCCAGTGGGCCAGTAACTTGCCGTTGGCGTCGAAAACGTCGGCATCGGCCACCTCTTCGGTGGACGCAATCAGGCTCAGTGCCTCGGTGGCTGCGGCGCGGTCGTTGAACACCACCGCCGCTTCCACGGTGTAAGTGATGGAGCGTGCGATCAGGTGCAAGTTGTGTTCGGCATAGACGCGCAGCGCCAGCACGCCGAGCAGGGTCAGGGACACACTGGCCAGGGTCACCGCCACCAGAGCCAGGATCAAATGACCACGGCCGATAACCGAGCGCAGGCTAGGTCGCACTTTCACATGGGTCATGGAGCAGGCGCCCGGCGGCGGGACAGTTGCAGCACGCTGGGGTGAATGCGCACGCCGCTGCGTGCCACCGAGTCGAGGTTGACCTCGAACGACACTTGTTCATCGCTTACGCGCAGGCAAAACAAGCTGCCGACGGTGCACTGGTCGCCGCCTTCGCTGATGCTGAGCACCGGGTGGCCGATCAACGAGGCAAACAATTGGCTGCGCTCATCGGCGGTAAGCTTGCCGATGTACACCGCGTCGCAGGCGTTGACGATATCGGGATGGTTGACCAACAGGCGCTGCACCACCACCGGACGGCCGGTCGCCTGGGTGGTGCCTTTGATCAGGTCATCGGTGTATTGGGTGGGCCCGACGATACACAGGCGCAATTGCGCTGGCTCCACCGGCCACCGCGCGTAACTGAGAATACCGAGTACCACCTGAGTGACCGCCTGGGCACGCTGCGCGGCCATACCCTCGGTGGCCGGGACGTCCGCAAACCCGTATGGCGCCAGCGCACACAGCAGCGCCATCAGCAGCAGGCGTCTCCAGCTCCAACGGCACTCTGTGGGCGAGACAGCCACGTTCATGCTGCGATTCTCTCAGGTGTTTTCGTGGGGTGATGCCGCAACGATAGCACAGCGGCGGAAAACCCCGCGAGGCAGTGCCTTCGCGAGGTCCGCTATTTTTTCAGAAAATTCAGGCAGTAGAATCAGAAATATTAGATGACCTATCAGTCAATTTTTTAGGCGCCTTGGTCCAACTCCAGCATTAACCCACTCAAGCGCTTGACCTTGCGCCGCACCGCTTCCTCAAACACACCGCCGCGCGGCTCGATCAGGCTGAACCAGCGCTTGGCGCGGGTGATGCCGGTGTATATCAATTCTTTGGTCAACACCGGGTTCAGGGCGTCGGGCAGGATCAGCGCAGTGTGGGTGAATTCCGAGCCTTGGGATTTGTGCACGGTCATGGCGTACACGGTTTCCACATCGTTCAGGCGGCTGGGCAGCACGAATCGCACGCCGCCCTGGCCGTCATTACGTGGGAAAGCCACCCGTAGCACCTGAGGGCCACCGTCGCTTTCGGGCAGTTTGAGGGCGATGCCGATATCGCCATTCATCAGGCCCAGGCCGTAGTCGTTGCGCGTCATCAGCACCGGGCGACCTTCGTACCATTGCTCGTCACCTTCGATCAGCCGCACTTTACGCAGCGCCGCGGTGATTCGCAGGTTCAACCCCTCCACACCCCACGGACCTTTGCGCACGGCGCAGAGCAATTGGAACGCGTCGAAGGCCTGCAACAATTGCTGCGCCCAGGCCGTCCAGGCGTGGTCGTCACGGGGGGTGGCGGGTGACGGACGCGCCGATTGCAGCAGGTTCAGGTAATAGCGATAGCCCTCGGCACCGCCGCCCTGCCCGTCCAGCACCAGGCGCTCAAGCGCGTGGTCGTGTTCGCCCTTGAGGCTGACGCAGAACAGGTCGCTGTGGCTGCGCGCGGCCAGCAGCTTGCGGGCCTCTTCGGCTTTTTGCTGGTTGACCCAGCGCGCCAGTTGGCCGATGCCGCTACCTTCGCCGAACCGCCGCGAATAGCGCAGCATCACCACTTGTTGCGCCAGGGGGTGGCTGTGGTCCAGGTCTTCGCTCAGGCCGCTGGTGCTGAGGTCTTCACCGCTGACGGCTTGTAGCCACTGGCGCGTGTCGGGGCTGTACCAACCGGCTTCGGCGTCGCGGCATAAATCGCCGAGCACGGCACCGGCTTCCACCGAGGCCAGTTGATCCTTGTCGCCCAGCAATACCAGACGGGCATGAGGCGGCAGCGCGTCCAGCAGATTGGCCATCATCTCCAGGTCGATCATCGAGGCTTCATCCACCACCAGTACATCCAGGGGCAGCAAGTTGCCCGCATGGTGACGGAAATGCCGAGTGCCAGGGCGACTGCCCAGCAAACGGTGGACGGTGGTGACTTGGGTCGGGATCTTTTCCCGCACCGTATCGGGAACACTCAGCGACAGCACTTGCTGGCTGATGGATTCGGTCAGGCGCGCCGCCGCTTTGCCAGTGGGAGCGGCCAGGCGAATGCGCAGCGGGCTGCCGGATTCCACGGCCGGCGCCTGCAACAGCGCGAGCAGGCGCACCACAGTGGTGGTCTTGCCGGTGCCGGGGCCGCCGGTAACGATGCTGAATGCCCCTCGGGTAGCCAGGGCGCAGGCGAGTTTCTGCCAGTCCACTACGCCGTCGGGCGCGGGTTGAGCGAACAGGCCATTGAGCCGCTCTGGCAAATCGGCGGTGAAGTTTTCCTGCGTCGCCAGGCGCTGGCGCAATGCGAAATCGATACGTCGCTCGTAGGTCCAGTAGCGCCGCAGGTACAGACGTTTCCCCGACAGCACCAGAGGCCGGCTTTGTGCCGCTTCACTGCCGTCGAGTGCAAGGGCGACCAACGAGCTGGCGGCCAGTGCATGGCACCAATGGGCGCCATCGAGGCCATCGAGCAACTGCGACGGAAGCAACATCGCGCCGGTCTGCAGGTCGCCTTCGGGCGGTAGGGACAGGGCAAAATCCGGCGCCTTTAGGGTTTCGAACAGATCAAGGCAGACGTGCCCGTGACCCAATTGGTGGCTGGTCAACGCCGCAGCGAGCAACACCAGAGGATCGGCCTGGGGATCGAGTTCGTGCAGGAAGCCAACGAAAGCCTTATCCAGCGCCCGCAACCAGCCGCGCTCGACCCAGCGTTCCAGTAATTGCACTAGATCGGCGGAGCGTTCCAGCGGCGCTAGTGCCTCCAGCGGTAATGGCGACAGGCTCATAACAGCACTCCTTGTTCCCAGGCCGGCTCAGTTTTGGGTGGCAGCGGTTTGCCTTGGAACAACAGGTCCAGGCCTTCGATCAGCGCCCGTGGCGGCCGGGTGAAATACGCGCCTTGGCTGGAAGACTGGGTGCCGCGCAGGAACAGATACAGTGCGCCGCCAATGTGGCGGTCATAATCGTAGTCGGGCAAACGTGCCTTGAGCTGGCGATGCAGGGCCAGTAGGTAGAGGACGTATTGCAGGTCATACCGATGCTCAAGGATCGACTGTTCCATGGCTTGCGGGGTGTAGGCCGAATCGTCGGGCCCGAGCCAGTTGGATTTGTAGTCGGCCACGTAGTAGCGGCCGTCGTGTTCGAACGTCAGGTCGATAAACCCCTTGAACATGCCGTTGAGCAGCACTGGTTCGGCAGCCACCCGGGCGACGCCGTCATGGGTGTACTGACACACCAGTTTATCCAGGGCGAGCACATCGACCTTATGACTGGCGAACCAGAACTCCATCTCGATCTGATAGTGCCGCAGGCCGCTCAAGGCCACGCGACCGTTATCCACAGGCAGTGGCGTGTGCAGCAGATGGCCCAGCCAGGCACTGAGGGTAACGATCCACCCCTCCCAGTTGCGCCGATTGCAACGCGCGCCGACGGCTTTTTCGATGGCCTGCGGCGTCACGTTGAAGCCTTCTTCACCCGCCCATTCCAGCAAACCGTGCAGGAAGGTGCCGGGGTTGGGGCCGCGTGGGAAACGGTGAATGTCGCCACCAGACGCTACCACTTCACGCGGTGCATCCGGGTCCAGGCGCTCGTCATCGAACAGCTTTTGCGCTTGTGGGTTTTCGGGCGCTTCGAGGGTCGCGGTGCTCAGGCTGTCGCCAATACGCAGTGCGCTGTAGGACGCAATCCACCAGTTTTCCGCCGCCTTGCGGCTGGGCAACAACGGCGCGAGCAGCGTGGCCTGGTTGCGCGGCGGGTGGAACAGCACCTTTTGCGCCTCAGGCACTTGGGCGTAATGGATGGCTGGGCAACCGTCCTGCAAATCCAGCAGCCAACGGGCCAGGCCCGTCGACTCGCGCAGCACACTGCCGCCGCCAAGCAAATAGCCCAGCGCACACAAGTGCAGGACCGAACTACTGCTGTTGCCGCGCTTGAGGTCGGCGACGCCCAGCCAGCACGCGTGCTTGGCGCGGGTCAGGGCGACGTAGAACAAGCGCAGGTCTTCGGCCAGCCGCTCGTCGTCAGCCTGGGCAATCAGCTCGGCGGTCGGGCGCAGGCTGACCTGGGATTTGCCATGTTCATCGTGGTAGTGCAGCGGCAGGCGGCTGCCGTCCACGGGTTTGGCCGAACAAATAAACGGCAGAAACACCAGGTCGTATTCCAGACCTTTGGATTTGTGGATGGTGACCACTTTGACCAATTGCTCATCGCTTTCCAGGCGCAGGATCTGCTCTTCACCGGCTTGACCCGACAGCGCCAGATGCTCGGCCAGGTGGCGGATCAATGCTTGTTCGCCGTCCAGCTCCGAGGCGGCCTGTTGCAGCAGTTCGCTCAAGTGCAAGAGGTTGGTCAACACACGTTCGCCGTCGCTGCGGGCGATCAGGGTCTGCGGCAATTTGAAATCGTGCAGCAAACGCCGCAGCATCGGGAGCACGCCTTGGGTGCGCCAAATCGCACGGTAACCGCGAAACTGCATAACGCGGCTTTCCCACGCCAATTCGTCCTGATTCAGACGCTCCAGTTCGGGCAGCGACAGATTTAACGTGACACACGCCAGGGCGGCACGCAGGGGGCGCTCCATATCCGGCTCGGCGCAGGCTTTGAGCCAGGCCAGCAGGTCGTGGGCTTCCTGGGCGGCGAACACCGAGTCCTTATCGGACAGGTACACGCTTCGCACACCCCGAGCGGCCAATTCCGCACGCACGGCTTGGGCCTCCTTGCCGTCGCGGACCAGGATGGCGATATCCGACGGCAATACACCTTTGAAGCTGGCGTCCGGCTGTAGGAAACCGGCCTTGCCTTGCTGCCCGGCATTGAGCAGCTCAACAATCTGCGTAGCACAAGCAGCAGCCAGCTGCTGGCGGTACACCGCGTTGGAAATCGGCTGGTCGGTTGCCAAGTGCCAGAGGTTCATCGCCGGCACAGGCTGGCCGTCGACCAGCAAGGTCTCTTTGCGGCCTTGGGACAATACCGGCTGGAACGGCACCGGGTTATCGCCATTCGGCTCGCGGAATAAAAACGCGCCACGCCCGGATTCCGCACGCTGGAACACATGATTCACTGCGTCGACCATTGCATGGCTGGAGCGGAAGTTGGTGCCCAGGGTGTGATGGCGGCCGAGTGTGGATTTACGTGCGCGCAGGTAGGTGTAAATGTCGGCGCCACGGAAAGCGTAGATCGCTTGCTTGGGGTCACCGATCAGGAACAGGCCGCTATCCAGGTGGTTTTCTTCGATGCGATAGATGCTGTCGAAAATGCTGTATTGCACCGGATCGGTGTCCTGGAACTCATCGATCAACGCGACTGGGAATTGCTCGCGGATCACGCTGGCCAGGCGCTCGCCGCCCTCTGCTTGAAGGGCCGCGTTGAGACGGATCAGCATGTCATCGAAGCCCATTTCGGCGCGTCGACGTTTTTCCTCTTCGAAGCGTTTACCCACCCAGGCGGCGGCGTGTTGCAACACGGCGGCGTCGGGGGTGGGCAACGCGTCAAGGCTGGCTTTGAGGTTGGCCATGGCATCGATAGCGGGATGCCGGGGCGGCTCGCCCTTCCAGGCTTCGGCCATGCCCTCGGGCGTGAGGCGTGTGAAGCCGGTGCCGATGTCCAGTTGCTCCTGGGTTTCATCGCTTGCCCAAGCACTGATTTTTTCGAACCAGGGCTCGAAATAGCGCGCTTGCATCTTGCGACCGTCGACGGCTTTGGCAGCCACGGCCTGCAGGCAAAGATCGCGCAGTTCGGCGGCCCACTGCTGCCATGGCGCTTTGAGGGCGACCAGCGCTTCGCGGCGCTCCTGCAAACAGGCGTTGATCAACTCGGCGGGATCGCGGGTTTCGTCGCTGGGACGCTCGCTGCCGAACAGCGCGCGCACGCGCGGCATCAGCGCAGCGGGGCCGCCCCAATGAGTGCGCACCCAGTTTAGGGCATCGTCGTGCATCGGGTAGCAGAACAGCCGCCAGTAATCGCGCAGTACTTCGCCGAGCAGGTCGCTGTGATCGGTTTCCAATGTCTGGGTAAACAGGCTGCCGCTGTCGAACGCATGTTCGCGCAGCATGCGCTGGCACCAACTGTGGATGGTGGACACAGCCGCTTCGTCCATCCACTGGGCAGCGATGTCCAGGCGGTTAGCGCAGGCGGGCCACTGCTCAGGCGCATAGTGCACACGCAGGTCGGCGATCAGAGCGTCGGGCGACGGGATCTCATCGCGGAAAAACCGCGCAGCTTCAGCCAGGCGAATGCGGATACGCTCACGCAGCTCCTTGGTGGCGGCGTCGGTGAAGGTCACCACCAGGATCTGCGGCGGCAGCAATTCACGACCAAAACCCCACGCATCGCCGCCGTGGCCAAGCACCAGGCGCAGGTACAAGGCGGAGATGGTGAAGGTCTTGCCGGTGCCGGCGCTGGCTTCAATCAGCTGGCTACCTTTGAGTGGGAAGGCCAGGGCCAAAGGTGTGCTGCTCATGCGCCGGCCTCCTCGCCAGTAAGTGATCGCCACGGCGCATCAAGCATGGGTCGGTACAGTGTTTCGCACCAACCTTCGAATTCTTCGCTGGCCACCAAGGCTGCGTAATCCGGAAATTGGCGCGTGAGTGCGGGGGTTTCCCGGCGTTCGCCGTCGGTGGTCAGCCCGTCGCCTTCGTAGGCTTTGCTCGCCGCGGCATGGGCTTTGGCCGGATCGGTCTGGCCCAACCAGGCGAATGCGGTCTTGACCGCCACCGGCAGCGGCTTGCGCATGCCGCTGTGCCAGGCCAGGAGCAGGTGGCCGAGGATATCCTGGGCGAGCGCTGGGTCCAGGGGGGCCAACAGCAAGGTGTCATCACTGGCCACCAGGCCGGTACTCAACGGCAGCCCGCAAGCGCAGGCCACCAGATGATTGACCCATGGGCGGATCAGACGATGCCACTTGCGTGTCTTGATCGAGCCGATGCTATTAGGGATGGTGCTGACGCTAAGCAACCCGCCATCACTGCGCCGATGCAGCCCACTGATCCAGCCTTCCAACCTGATCCCCTGATGCTCAAAACTGACCGGTTCCGTCGCGGTATGCGGGATTGGCCATAGGGCCAGTAGTTGCTGGTAGCGTTGCAGCAGGCCGGGCAAAGGCTCGATCAGTTCGTTGCGCAGGCATTCGCCGAAACCAACCATGGGCAGCAGGCCACTGCCTTGTAGGCGCTGGGCCTGCGCCTTGAGCGCCTGGTCGAGGTGCTCCGGTTGGCTCAGCGCGGCATTGAGCAGGCTGTCGCTCAGGCTGTAGCGTTGCAGAGCATCAAGGACGAAGGGTTCCTCATCGGCCAGAGGTACTTCGGCGGCCTCAAAGAACACTTTCAGACGCTGGCTGAAGAAATGCTTAACCGGGTTGCGTAGGAAATCCTGTAACTGACCGAGACTTAGAGGTTCTTCTTGCTGATGCTGCGCCAATTCCGGCTCCGTGCCGGTGACGGGCACGTCCTCGTGCAATACCTGCCATTCGCGGGCGTAGCTGAACAGCGGATCGCCTGCGTGGAAATAGCGGGCGCTGAACGGCTGCAATGGGTGTTCCTGGGTCAGCGCGTCAATGAGGGGGGCGTCGTTCGCCGCGTGCTTCCAGCCGCTGGCGAGATGATCGCGCAACTGGCCGATCAGCACCGAAGCCGGACGCTCGCTGTTGTCGCGGATGCTGCGGCCGACCCAACTGATATAGAGCTGGTCTCGGGCAGAGAGCAGGGCTTCGAGCAGCAAGTAACGGTCGTCTTCGCGACGGGACCGGTCGCCTGGGCGGTAGTCGCTGCCCATCAGGTCGAAGTCCAGCGGTGGTTGGGCGCGAGGGTAATCGCCGTCGTTCATACCCAGCAGGCAGACCAGCTTGAAGGGAATGGCACGCATGGGCATCAGGGTGCAGAAATTGACAGCTCCGGCGAGGAAACGTTGGGACAGTCGGCCTTGATCCAGACCGGCGAGCCAGGCTTCGCGGACCACGGTGAGCGGTAACTCGTCCTGCAGGCCGACGGACTCACAGGTTTCCAACCAGGTTTCTCGCAGCTGTTCCAGTTGGCTCAGCAGATAGTCATCGTGTTCACTACTGGCCAGGAAGAACCGCTGCATCAAGTCTTGCAAGCGCTCGCCCCATTGCTGCGGCGCTGCTGGCTCGGACAAGGCCTGATGAGCGTCACTCAGCGCATCGAGCAAGGCAACCAACGGGCCAATCAGCGCCGCGTCGAGGCCGCCAATTTCGTCGTAAGGTTCGATACCTTCGCAGGCCGCGCCGCTGCCCACCGCGTACCCCAGCAACATGCGGCGCAGGCCGAAGCGCCAGCTGTTCTGTTCAAGCTCAGCAGGCAGGCCCAGGCCGGCACGCTGTTGCGCGTCGAGCCCCCAGCGGATACCAGCGCCTTCGATCCAGCGATGCAGCGTCGGCAGGTCGCGTTCCTTGATTGCAAAGCGTTCGCGCAGGGCGGGGACGTCGAGCAGATCGAGGACTTCGCTGACGGGGAAGCGGCTGTCGGGGAGTTTAAGTAGATGCTCGACTGCGATCAGCAACGGATCGCGGCCGCGTTGGCCCTGGTCCGTCAGGGTGAACGGGATAAAGCGCGGATCGTTGCGCTCAAGCTGACCGAACACAGCGCGTATGTGCGGCGCGTAGCTGTCGACATCCGGGACCATAACGATGATGTCACGAGGACGCAGCGTGGGATCGGCACTGAAGCGCTGCAGCAGTTGGTCGTGCAGCACTTCGACTTCACGTTGCGCGCTGTGGGCGATGTGGAAACGGATAGACGAATCATGCTCCAAGTCGACAGCGGGCCATAGATCGCGGGTTTCATTGAGTGGGCGCAGTTCGAGGATATCGTCCTGCAACTGATTGAGCAGTGTGGTCGGGGTGCTCTCGCTGAACAGATCGATGCGTCCATCGCGGAATGCGGCGCGGTAGCTATTGGGATCATCGTAACTGTCCAGCAGGCTGATGTAGTCGCGCCCCTGTTTGCCCCAAGCAGCCAACAGCGGATGGGCATGCTGGTGCAGGGTTTGCGGGTCGATACTGATCGGCATGCCGGCTTTACGCGCCTGGCGTTTGTATTTGTTTCGAAGCAGGTCTTTGTCGGCCACGATGTCGGACCAATGGTGGCGACAGGGGTTGTGTACGCATAACAGAACTTGACTGAAACGAGCCAGACCGGCGAGTGCTTCGAGAGCCTGGGCGGGTAACGACGAAATACCGAACACGATGACCCGTGAAGGTAGGTCGGGTGGAGCTTCCTCCAGGGTATTGATGCGTTCGATAAAACGCTGATGCACGCCGGCACGGCTTTCGGCCATGCCCTCCTCACCGACATCCAGCAGCAACGCACGCCATAACTCGGCCTGCCAGCAGTTCGCCGGACTGAGGGGCTTGGCCTCACCTCGTCCATTGCGCAGTTGATGGCGACCGGCAGCCCAATCTTCCAGCCAGTCGGCGCGGTAGACCTGATATTGGTCGAACAGGTCGGCCAGGCGTTCGGCCAATTGATAGCGTTTGCGCAGGTCGGTGTCGTGGGTCAGGAAGCGCTGCAACGGCTCGAAGTGCGGTTGGTCAATGAGCTCGGGCAGTAGGCGCATCAACCGCCAAGTGAGTGGGGCTTTATCGAGCAAGGATTTGGGAGGGATTTCGTCACGCCCCAGGACCATGCGATAGAGCTGCCACATAAAACTGCCGGGAAGTTGTACGTCGATGGCAGCAGCGATGCCGCAGCCGCCCATGTCATCGTCTTCCGGATCTTCAGCCAATGCCAGCTTGAGCCACTGGGCGATACCGTTGCTTTGTACCAATGCAATTTCATTTTCCAGGGGCGCGAGGGGATACCGGCGCATCCAGCTAACCACCAGGCTGCGCAACTCATCCAAGCGGTTACCGTGAACCACCATGAATCCAGCGCTGAGGGACATCGCATCCGGCATAACAGCTTCCTTGGTAAAGCAAAATCGGGGGTATGGACTTTAGCACCGAAGTCGGCGCTGATGATGCCCACGGCTTTTCGAGCGCACAAAACAAAACCCCAACTGCTTTCGCAATTGGGGTTTCGGAATTTAATCTTGACGATGACCTACTCTCACATGGGGAAACCCCACACTACCATCGGCGATGCATCGTTTCACTTCTGAGTTCGGGATGGGATCAGGTGGTTCCAATGCTCTATGGTCGTCAAGAAGTTCGGGTACTGACTCGTGACCTTTTGGCCTCGCTTCAGCAAATTGGGTATGTGACAGCTGTCGGTGTTTTGTGAGCATCGAACTTTCGGTTCATTGCGTCTTCACACACCGCAATCTGGCCTTTCGACTCAAATTGCTTGGGTGTTATATGGTCAAGCCTCACGGGCAATTAGTATTGGTTAGCTCAACGCCTCACAGCGCTTACACACCCAACCTATCAACGTCGTAGTCTTCGACGGCCCTTCAGGGAACTCAAGGTTCCAGTGAGATCTCATCTTGAGGCTAGTTTCCCGCTTAGATGCTTTCAGCGGTTATCTATTCCGAACATAGCTACCCGGCAATGCCACTGGCGTGACAACCGGAACACCAGAGGTTCGTCCACTCCGGTCCTCTCGTACTAGGAGCAGCCCCTCTCAAATCTCAAACGTCCACGGCAGATAGGGACCGAACTGTCTCACGACGTTCTAAACCCAGCTCGCGTACCACTTTAAATGGCGAACAGCCATACCCTTGGGACCGGCTTCAGCCCCAGGATGTGATGAGCCGACATCGAGGTGCCAAACACCGCCGTCGATATGAACTCTTGGGCGGTATCAGCCTGTTATCCCCGGAGTACCTTTTATCCGTTGAGCGATGGCCCTTCCATACAGAACCACCGGATCACTAAGACCTACTTTCGTACCTGCTCGACGTGTCTGTCTCGCAGTCAAGCGCGCTTTTGCCTTTATACTCTACGACCGATTTCCGACCGGTCTGAGCGCACCTTCGTACTCCTCCGTTACTCTTTAGGAGGAGACCGCCCCAGTCAAACTACCCACCATACACTGTCCTCGATCCGGATAACGGACCTGAGTTAGAACCTCAAAGTTGCCAGGGTGGTATTTCAAGGATGGCTCCACGCAGACTGGCGTCCACGCTTCAAAGCCTCCCACCTATCCTACACAAGCAAATTCAAAGTCCAGTGCAAAGCTATAGTAAAGGTTCACGGGGTCTTTCCGTCTAGCCGCGGATACACTGCATCTTCACAGCGATTTCAATTTCACTGAGTCTCGGGTGGAGACAGCGCCGCCATCGTTACGCCATTCGTGCAGGTCGGAACTTACCCGACAAGGAATTTCGCTACCTTAGGACCGTTATAGTTACGGCCGCCGTTTACCGGGGCTTCGATCAAGAGCTTCGCGTTAGCTAACCCCATCAATTAACCTTCCGGCACCGGGCAGGCGTCACACCCTATACGTCCACTTTCGTGTTTGCAGAGTGCTGTGTTTTTAATAAACAGTCGCAGCGGCCTGGTATCTTCGACCGGCATGGGCTTACGGAGCAAGTCCTTCACCCTCACCGGCGCACCTTCTCCCGAAGTTACGGTGCCATTTTGCCTAGTTCCTTCACCCGAGTTCTCTCAAGCGCCTTGGTATTCTCTACCCAACCACCTGTGTCGGTTTGGGGTACGGTTCCTGGTTACCTGAAGCTTAGAAGCTTTTCTTGGAAGCATGGCATCAACCACTTCGTGTTCTAAAAGAACACTCGTCATCAGCTCTCGGCCTTAAGATCCCGGATTTACCTAAGATCTCAGCCTACCACCTTAAACTTGGACAACCAACGCCAAGCTGGCCTAGCCTTCTCCGTCCCTCCATCGCAATAACCAGAAGTACAGGAATATTAACCTGTTTTCCATCGACTACGCTTTTCAGCCTCGCCTTAGGGACCGACTAACCCTGCGTCGATTAACGTTGCGCAGGAAACCTTGGTCTTTCGGCGTGGGTGTTTTTCACACCCATTGTCGTTACTCATGTCAGCATTCGCACTTCTGATACCTCCAGCAAGCTTCTCAACTCACCTTCACAGGCTTACAGAACGCTCCTCTACCGCATCACTTACGTGATACCCGTAGCTTCGGTGTATGGTTTGAGCCCCGTTACATCTTCCGCGCAGGCCGACTCGACTAGTGA
The DNA here is from genome assembly GCF_013285305.1 of Pseudomonas rhodesiae. Lineage (NCBI taxonomy): Bacteria > Pseudomonadati > Pseudomonadota > Gammaproteobacteria > Pseudomonadales > Pseudomonadaceae > Pseudomonas > Pseudomonas rhodesiae. The sequence goes on from NZ_CP054205.1 coordinate 5,016,777, forward strand.
GCTATTACGCTTTCTTTAAAGGGTGGCTGCTTCTAAGCCAACCTCCTAGCTGTCTAAGCCTTCCCACATCGTTTCCCACTTAACCATAACTTTGGGACCTTAGCTGACGGTCTGGGTTGTTTCCCTTTTCACGACGGACGTTAGCACCCGCCGTGTGTCTCCCATGCTCGGCACTTGTAGGTATTCGGAGTTTGCATCGGTTTGGTAAGTCGGGATGACCCCCTAGCCGAAACAGTGCTCTACCCCCTACAGTGATACATGAGGCGCTACCTAAATAGCTTTCGAGGAGAACCAGCTATCTCCGAGCTTGATTAGCCTTTCACTCCGATCCACAGGTCATCCGCTAACTTTTCAACGGTAGTCGGTTCGGTCCTCCAGTTAGTGTTACCCAACCTTCAACCTGCCCATGGATAGATCGCCCGGTTTCGGGTCTATTCCCAGCGACTAGACGCCCTATTAAGACTCGCTTTCGCTACGCCTCCCCTATTCGGTTAAGCTCGCCACTGAAAATAAGTCGCTGACCCATTATACAAAAGGTACGCAGTCACAGAACAAAGTCTGCTCCCACTGCTTGTACGCATACGGTTTCAGGATCTATTTCACTCCCCTCTCCGGGGTTCTTTTCGCCTTTCCCTCACGGTACTAGTTCACTATCGGTCAGTCAGTAGTATTTAGCCTTGGAGGATGGTCCCCCCATATTCAGACAAAGTTTCTCGTGCTCCGTCCTACTCGATTTCATGACTAAGAGATTTTCGCGTACAGGGCTATCACCCACTATGGCCGCACTTTCCAGAGCGTTCCGCTAATCTCAAAGCCACTTAAGGGCTAGTCCCCGTTCGCTCGCCACTACTAAGGGAATCTCGGTTGATTTCTTTTCCTCAGGGTACTTAGATGTTTCAGTTCCCCTGGTTCGCTTCTTGCACCTATGTATTCAGTACAAGATAACCATCTTATGATGGCTGGGTTCCCCCATTCAGACATCTCCGGATCAAAGTCTGTTTGCCGACTCCCCGAAGCTTTTCGCAGGCTACCACGTCTTTCATCGCCTCTGACTGCCAAGGCATCCACCGTATGCGCTTCTTCACTTGACCATATAACCCCAAGCAATCTGGTTATACTGTGAAGACGACATTCGCCGAAAATTCGAATTTCTCAACTAAGAGAACTCACAAATTTTACCTTAGCCTGATCCGTTACCAGTGAAAGTAACGTTCAGTCTATCTTTCTATCACATACCCAAATTTTTAAAGAACGAACTAGTCAAAGACTAGAAATCAACATTCACCATCCACACGATGGAATGCTCATTTCTAAGCTTTATACAAACAGAAGCAGTAGTGGTGGAGCCAAGCGGGATCGAACCGCTGACCTCCTGCGTGCAAGGCAGGCGCTCTCCCAGCTGAGCTATGGCCCCGTATTTCTACAGGCGTTTCCCACACAAAATTGGTGGGTCTGGGCAGATTCGAACTGCCGACCTCACCCTTATCAGGGGTGCGCTCTAACCAACTGAGCTACAGACCCAATTTCGGGCTGCTTCTTTCGTCTTCTTCAATGAATCAAGCAATTCGTGTGGGAACTTATGGAGCAGCTGATGTCGTCGATTAAGGAGGTGATCCAGCCGCAGGTTCCCCTACGGCTACCTTGTTACGACTTCACCCCAGTCATGAATCACACCGTGGTAACCGTCCCCCCGAAGGTTAGACTAGCTACTTCTGGTGCAACCCACTCCCATGGTGTGACGGGCGGTGTGTACAAGGCCCGGGAACGTATTCACCGCGACATTCTGATTCGCGATTACTAGCGATTCCGACTTCACGCAGTCGAGTTGCAGACTGCGATCCGGACTACGATCGGTTTTATGGGATTAGCTCCACCTCGCGGCTTGGCAACCCTCTGTACCGACCATTGTAGCACGTGTGTAGCCCAGGCCGTAAGGGCCATGATGACTTGACGTCATCCCCACCTTCCTCCGGTTTGTCACCGGCAGTCTCCTTAGAGTGCCCACCATTACGTGCTGGTAACTAAGGACAAGGGTTGCGCTCGTTACGGGACTTAACCCAACATCTCACGACACGAGCTGACGACAGCCATGCAGCACCTGTCTCAATGTTCCCGAAGGCACCAATCTATCTCTAGAAAGTTCATTGGATGTCAAGGCCTGGTAAGGTTCTTCGCGTTGCTTCGAATTAAACCACATGCTCCACCGCTTGTGCGGGCCCCCGTCAATTCATTTGAGTTTTAACCTTGCGGCCGTACTCCCCAGGCGGTCAACTTAATGCGTTAGCTGCGCCACTAAGAGCTCAAGGCTCCCAACGGCTAGTTGACATCGTTTACGGCGTGGACTACCAGGGTATCTAATCCTGTTTGCTCCCCACGCTTTCGCACCTCAGTGTCAGTATCAGTCCAGGTGGTCGCCTTCGCCACTGGTGTTCCTTCCTATATCTACGCATTTCACCGCTACACAGGAAATTCCACCACCCTCTACCATACTCTAGTCAGTCAGTTTTGAATGCAGTTCCCAGGTTGAGCCCGGGGATTTCACATCCAACTTAACAAACCACCTACGCGCGCTTTACGCCCAGTAATTCCGATTAACGCTTGCACCCTCTGTATTACCGCGGCTGCTGGCACAGAGTTAGCCGGTGCTTATTCTGTCGGTAACGTCAAAACCATCACGTATTAGGTAATGGCCCTTCCTCCCAACTTAAAGTGCTTTACAATCCGAAGACCTTCTTCACACACGCGGCATGGCTGGATCAGGCTTTCGCCCATTGTCCAATATTCCCCACTGCTGCCTCCCGTAGGAGTCTGGACCGTGTCTCAGTTCCAGTGTGACTGATCATCCTCTCAGACCAGTTACGGATCGTCGCCTTGGTGAGCCATTACCCCACCAACTAGCTAATCCGACCTAGGCTCATCTGATAGCGCAAGGCCCGAAGGTCCCCTGCTTTCTCCCGTAGGACGTATGCGGTATTAGCGTTCGTTTCCGAACGTTATCCCCCACTACCAGGCAGATTCCTAGGCATTACTCACCCGTCCGCCGCTCTCAAGAGAAGCAAGCTTCTCTCTACCGCTCGACTTGCATGTGTTAGGCCTGCCGCCAGCGTTCAATCTGAGCCATGATCAAACTCTTCAGTTCAAACATCTTTGGGTTTTTAAGAAACCCTAAACTTGGCTCAGCAATCGTTGGTTACATCTTTGATTTCTCGCGGAGTAACTTGTGATGCTGATAATCTTGTTGACTATCAGTCTGACTCCACAAGCACCCACACGAATTGCTTGATTCAGTTGTTAAAGAGCGGTTGGTTAAGATCTTTCGTCTCAACCGAGGCGCGCATTCTACAGCAGCCTCATTTGCTGTCAAGTGATTATTTTCAGAAGTTTTCGAAGATTTCTTCAACAACTTCAACCACTTGCGCTTCCGATCTCTCGTTAGCGGGAGGCGAATTCTACAGCGTTACACGCTGCTGTCAACACCTCTTTTTCTCCGCTTTCGACCGAGAAGATCGAAACGTTAATAGAGCCAAACAACACTGCTCTACCAACTCCTTCTGGGCTTCGATGAACTGAAGCGATCCGCTGTCGAATCTTGCGTAACCCTTTGTTTACCAAGGAGTTTTCCGTTTCGACTGCGCCGGAAGTGGGGCGAATTATAGACTTCTGGAATCTGCCGTCAAGCGTTAATTACACCTTTTCCGCAGAAGATGGTTTTTTCGCCTTAAGCCGGGGGATACGGCGCATTAAAGGGGGCAGCCGCAACGCCAAAAGCAGCGTCCCTATAAAGGCGTAGATCGCCCACTCCTTCAGATCTGCCCTCACGATCCACAACATATGCAATAAACCAAGACCAAGAATCACATACACAACGCGATGCAGCTTCTTCCAACGAGTACCCAGCCGACGCTGGCTATAGCGATTCGAAGTCACGGCCAAGGCTAACAAGCCCAGGAACCCCAATGCTCCGACGATGATGTAAGGTCGCTTGCGCAACTCCACTCCTAGTTGTGACCAGTCCAATCCTAAGACGAAGACACAATAAGCAGCCAAATGCAGCACCACATAAGCAAAGCACCACAACCCCAACTGCCGACGCACCGCTATCCACCCCGACCACCCAGTCAGCTTCTGCATCGGCGTCATTGCCAGAGTGATCAGCAACAGGACCAACGTGCCCAACCCCAAGCGATCAACCAACACCTTGCCCGGATCAGGCCCCAGCGCAAAACTCCATGCTTGATACAACCACCACAACGGCCATATCGCCACGGCGATAAAAACGCCGACACGCCAGATAGGATGACGCATCAATAGTTCTTCCGCAGATCAAGGCCCGTATAAAGAGAAGCCACCTCTTCCGAGTATCCATTGAACATCTGCGTTTCACGTACGTTAGGACTGAAAAGGCCACTTGGCAGCCGACGCTCCCGCGCCTGAGTCCAACGAGGGTGATCGACAGTGGGATTCACATTTGCATAAAACCCATACTCATCCGCAGCGATGCTTTGCCATGTGGTTTTCGGTTGCTCACTGACCAGGCTGATACGCACAATCGACTTCACACTCTTAAAACCATACTTCCACGGCACAACCAAACGTAACGGCGCGCCATTCTGGTTAGGCAGCTCCCGCCCATACATGCCCACGGCAAGAATCGCCAAAGGGTTCATCGCCTCATCCAAACGCAAGCCTTCCACATAAGGCCAATCGATCAGAGCGAAGCTAGAACGCTGACCCGGCATGCTTTTTGGGTCCTGCAAAGTCTCGAAACGGATGTACTTGGCCTTGGACGTCGGTTCGACCTGCTTAAGCAAAGCGGCAATCGGAAACCCTATCCATGGAATAACCATCGACCACGCCTCGACGCAGCGTAAACGGTAGATTCGTTCTTCCAATTGATAAGGTTTCATGAAGTCTTCAAGGGCATAACGCCCAGGTTTCGCTACCTCACCATCGATCACAACACTCCAGGGCTCAGTCTTGAGCGAACCGGCATTTTTTGCCGGATCTCCCTTGTCGGTACCGAACTCATAGAAGTTGTTGTAGTGGGTTGCGTCCTTAAATGGAGTAATTGCCTCATCTTTGACCGTTACCGCTTGCCACTTTGTAGCAGGCAGCTTTTCGGTGAACCACCCAGGCGCCCTACCCGGTTCGACGTCAGCATAACGCGCAGCATCCTCCGCACTCGCCCAACGTGGAAGACTGCTGGCGGCAATGCCGGCAAGTGCACCACCGAGCAGGCTGCGACGAGAGAGGTAAAAAGATTCAGGCGTGACGTCCGACTCATGGGAATCGGACGCTTTAGGCAATTTGATTAACATGGCAACTCCGCAGCATTGGAGGACTGATGCACCAATAGACTGTGGAGTATGGGGGAAATTACATTAAGGCAACGTTTTGTCCCGACGCAGACGCAGCAAATACTGAATCGGGCCCGACGCGGCATAAACCAGGAATGCCAGCAGCAGAATCCGCGGCGGATCGCTGAACACCACGGCGAACACCAACACCACGACAAGAATCGCCACGAAAGGCACACGCCCCTTGAGGTCCAGCTCCTTGAAGCTGTTGTATTTGATGTTGCTGACCATCAACATCCCGGCAGCCGCCACCATCAAGGCCACCAGGAACGACATTTTCGACCCCTGGATACCGTAATCACTGAATGCCCAGACGATACCCGCCACCACTCCCGCAGCAGCCGGACTGGCCAAGCCGATAAAGTAACGCTTGTCCGCGGTACCCACTTGGGTATTGAAACGCGCCAGACGCAACGCGGCACCCGCGACATAGATAAAGGCAACCATCCAGCCAACCTTGCCCATATCACCCAGCGCCCAGGCGAACGCCAGCAATGCAGGGGCGACGCCGAATGCCACCATGTCCGACAGCGAGTCGTACTCGGCACCAAATGCACTTTGCGTATTGGTCATCCGCGCTACACGACCATCCAGACCATCAAGCACCATGGCCACAAAAATCGCGATAGCAGCAAAACCGAAATATTTGCTGGCACTCGCCGCGTCACCCGCCGCCAGCGCACTTTGGGCGCTCATGGAGTTGATGATCGAGTAGAAGCCGGCGAACAGGTTCGCGGTGGTAAACAGGTTAGGCAGAAGATAGATGCCACGATGCCGGACCTTGCGGCCTTCCGCGTCATGCCCTTCTTCGACATGCTCATCGATTGGCAGCAGGCTTTCGGCGTCAGAAGCCTGGCTTGGCTCTTCGGGACGTTCGCTCATGGACTTTACCTTGCAACAGTTTGAAAAATTCGACAAAGACGTGCGGCGAGTGTTCGCCAGCAAACGATGCAGCTTTATACCAGAACCGGCCAGCCAAACGAAAAAACGCGGCCTAGGCCGCGTTTTTCTTTGATGCGTACGACTTAGTTTTTGGCTTTGTCGACGATCTTGTTGGCACCGATCCACGGCATCATGGAGCGCAGTTGCTCGCCGATGACTTCGATACCGTGAGCAGCGTTATTACGACGCTTAGCGGTCATCGAAGGGTAGCCGGTAGCGCCTTCGCTGATGAACATTTTGGCGTACTCGCCGTCCTGAATGCGTTTCAGGGCATTGCGCATGGCCTGACGGGACTCGGCGTTGATCACTTCGGGACCAGTCACATACTCGCCATACTCGGCGTTGTTGGAGATCGAGTAGTTCATGTTGGCGATCCCGCCTTCGTACATGAGGTCAACGATCAGCTTCAGTTCGTGCAGGCATTCGAAGTAGGCCATTTCCGGCGCATAGCCAGCTTCAACCAGGGTTTCGAAACCAGCTTTTACCAGTTCAACGGTACCGCCGCACAGAACAGCTTGTTCGCCGAACAGGTCGGTTTCAGTTTCGTCTTTAAAGGTGGTTTCGATGATGCCGGTACGACCGCCACCAACGCCAGCAGCGTAGGACAGCGCAACGTTCTTGGCGTTGCCCGATGCGTCTTGGTAGATCGCGATCAGGTCAGGAATACCGCCGCCTTTGACGAACTCGGAGCGTACGGTATGGCCCGGCGCTTTCGGCGCAATCATGATCACGTCGAGGTCGGCGCGTGGCACAACCTGGTTGTAGTGAATCGCGAAGCCATGGGAGAAGGCCAGGGTGGCGCCTTTTTTGATGTTCGGCTCGATTTCGTTCTTGTACAGCGAGGACTGGAACTCGTCCGGGGTCAGGATCATGACCAGGTCGGCAGCAGCAACTGCGGAAGCAACGTCAGTCACTTTCAGGCCATGAGCTTCAGCCTTGGCTACGGTGGCCGAGCCTTTGCGCAGACCAACAGTCACGTCAACGCCGGAGTCTTTCAGGTTGCAGGCTTGCGCGTGACCTTGGGAGCCGTAGCCGATGATGGCGACTTTCTTGCCCTGGATGATCGACAGGTCACAATCTTTATCGTAATAAACTTTCATGAGGTTCCTCTATATATCCAGGCCTTAAGGCCATTCGCTAATTTGGGTTAGATGCTGAGTACTTTGTCGCCACGGGCTATCCCGGTGACACCACTGCGTACGGTTTCCAGAATCGAGGCCGTCCCGATCGACTGGATGAAGCTGTCCAGTTTGTCGCTGGTGCCGGTCAGTTGAACGGTATAAACGCTGGCGCTCACATCGACGATCTGCCCGCGATAGATGTCGGTAGTCCGCTTGATCTCGGCACGTTGGGCGCCCGTGGCCTTGACTTTAACCAGCATCAGCTCGCGCTCGATGTGAGCGCTTTCCGATAGGTCGACCAGCTTGACCACTTCGATCAGCTTATTGAGGTTCTTGGTGATCTGCTCGATCACCTCATCGTGGCCTACAGTGGTCAATGTCAGACGCGACAGAGTCGGGTCTTCGGTCGGCGCCACTGTCAGGCTTTCGATGTTGTAGTTACGTTGCGAAAACAGGCCGACAACACGAGACAGAGCGCCGGGTTCGTTCTCAAGAAGCAGGGAGATGATATGCCGCATGATTACGTACGCTCCGTCTTGTTCAGCCACATGTCGCGCATAGAGCCGTCTTTGATCTGCATCGGGTAGACGTGCTCGCTGGTATCCACCTGAATATCGATGAACACCAGACGATCCTTCATGGCGAACGCCTCTTCCATCTTCGGCTTCAGATCTTTCGGATCAGTGATGCGAATGCCAACGTGGCCATAGGCTTCAACCAATTTGATGAAATCTGGCAGCGACTCCATATAGGAATGGGAGTGACGGCTGTTGTAACTCATGTCCTGCCATTGACGCACCATGCCCAGCACGCCGTTGTTCAAGCAGACGATCTTGACCGGCAGACCGTACTGCAGGCACGTCGACAGTTCCTGGATGTTCATCTGGATGCTGCCTTCACCGGTGACGCACGCAACATCGGCGTCCGGGAAACTCAGCTTCACTCCCATGGCCGCGGGAAACCCAAAGCCCATGGTGCCCAGGCCGCCGGAGTTGATCCAGCGGTTCGGCTTGTCGAATTTGTAGTACTGCGCGGCGAACATCTGGTGCTGGCCCACGTCGGAGGTCACAAAGGCGTCGCCCTTGGTCACTTCGCACAGGGTTTCTATCACGGTTTGTGGCTTGATAATGCTGCCGTCACCCTTGTCGTAAGGGAACAGGCCGCGATCGCCGCGCCACTCATCGATCTGCTTCCACCAGCTGGCCACCGACTCCTTGTTAGGCGTCTCGCCGATATCCTTGAGCGCGGCGACCATTTCGGTCAGGACGCTCTCTACAGGCCCCACGATCGGCACGTCGGCCTTGATGGTCTTGGAGATGGACGCCGGATCGATGTCGATATGGATGATCTTGGCATTTGGGCAAAACTTGCTCGCGCCGTTGATAACCCGATCATCGAAACGTGCGCCAACCGCCAGAATGACATCCGCGTGGTGCATGGTGAGGTTAGCGGTGTAGCTGCCGTGCATACCGAGCATGCCGACGAACTGACGGTCCGTACCCGGAAACGCACCGAGCCCCATCAGTGTGTTGGTCACCGGCAAGTTGAGCAGCTTGGCCAGTTCGGTCAGCGGTGCGGAACCGCCGCCCAGGATCACACCACCGCCCGAGTACAACACTGGGCGCTTGGCCGCCAGCAACATCTCTGCGGCCTTGCGGATTTGCCCTGAGTGCCCACGGACCGCCGGGCTGTAGGAACGCAGCTTGGCTTTCTTGGGGAAGACGTATTCGAATTTTTCCGCCGGGTTGGTCATGTCTTTCGGAACATCGACAACGACAGGGCCCGGACGACCGGACTGTGCGAGGTAGAAGGCCTTTTTCATGACTTCCGGGATTTCCGACGGATGCTTGATCATGAAGCTGTGTTTCACGATCGGCCGGGAAATACCGATCATGTCGGTTTCCTGGAACGCATCGGTTCCCACCATGGTGCTGGGCACCTGGCCGGAAATGATCACCATCGGGATGGAGTCCATATAGGCCGTCGCAATGCCGGTAATAGCATTGGTTGCGCCTGGGCCGGAAGTTACCAGCACTACACCGGCTTTACCGGTGGCGCGGGCATAACCGTCAGCCATATGGGTCGCGGCTTGTTCGTGGCGAACCAGGATGTGGGTAACAGCCGGTTCCTTGAACAGCGCGTCGTAAACATGCAGAAGAGCACCACCTGGGTACCCGTAGATATAGTCGACGCCTTCGTCACGCAAAAAGCGGACGAGCATCTCACCACCAGATAAAAGCTCCACGTTGTTCACCTCTAAAACGCCAGAATACCGTCCGTTGAAAACCGACGGGTCTTAATAGGTTTACTTCTCAACAGAGCATGAGCGACGGTGGTCGCCGACTACGTCAGCACTGACTGAGCAAGTATTGGGATCGTCCCAAGTGTTGCGGGCTTTTCCCACCCAGCGCGAGGTAACGCGTTGCGGGTGTAACAGGTCGGCGCGGATGTGCGCCTCATGATCTGCTGAGCGGGCCTGCTTCTGGCAGTCCCGATACAGCGGACTTTGGATTCTTCTGTTTCAGGCCCTTCAAGTCAAGCAATAATTGCGCTTTTTTCCAACTAAGCGCATGAGAACGTAGAAGAAAGGGCCGTGAGGAGGGATAAAACTCGCCTGAATGTCGTCAAGCGGTAGAAATATGCGCAAGACTGCCGAAAAAGCCGGCAGTCAGGCAATTAACGAGCGTCGACGATCAATTGATCGAACTTTTTCAGCGCGTTGCGCAATCCGAGGCTTTCCTGAGGCCGGTCTACATAGACCATCTCGGCCATTTCTAGAATGCCCGACGCGCGTGGCAAAGGCAGATCCTGCTCAAGGATGTGCTTCATGCGCGCCAGGAAGATCCATTGCAGCCACTGGTGGAAATCCAGCGTATCCACCGAAAACGGCTCAATACTGCTGAGTGCTTCAGAGCTGGGGGGAACCTCTTCCCACCAGCCTTGCACGCGCAGTTCACGCTCGATCAGCAATAACTGTTCGGCAATCGCAGGAAAACGCCCATCCATCAGAGGTTAACCTTGGCTTTCTGGCGGGCCTGGGCGGCGCCGGCGGCATCGCCCTGCGCGGCGCGCGCGTCGCCGATCAATGCCCACAGGCTGGCTTGCAGGTCTGGGCGACCGTTGGCCAGGCTCAAACCCCGACGCGCGAATTGTTCGGCCTGCGGCGCGTCGCCCTGAGCCATGCGCACCTGCGCCAAGCGATACAGAACCTGAGGTTCTCGGGGTGCGACACGTTGCGCGCGTTCAAGGCTTGAGGAAGCGCCGTTCAAGTCGCCACCCGCCTGCTGCTGCTGAGCAGTGGTCAACAAAGCCAGCACCGGCCCGTCCAGTTGCTCATCAGCCGACAAGCCGCCTGCATTGGAAGACGACGGAATGCCGCTCGGCGAGGACGGCATGTTATAGGTGCCTTGATTGACCGGCGCCGTCTGAATCGGCGTGGCGTCGATCGGCCCGGAAGTGCTTGGCCCTGGTGTCCACGGCTCGGCACTGATCGGCGCCGAAGTCGCGGCACCGCCGCCGGGCACCATCACCACCACGCCCGAGTCCTGCGGCACCGCTTGAGCCGCGGCCTGGACGGGACGCTTGGTCACGGTTTGGCGGAAGCCGCCATTGGCCGAGATCCGATCGCTATTGGAAACGGCCGTGCTCGAGTCCACCACTGGAATGGAACCGCGTTGCACGCTGGAGCAACCGCCGAGCAAAGCCAGCGCTGTAATAGCTGGAAACCACCACTTGTTCACTTGAAACCCTCTTTGCTTAGTTCATCCAGCCCTTGACCCAGTCCATCACCGATTCTGCGTCAGCAGGGGCACCGCCACCGCACGCTGCACCGGGTGGTGGTTCGCTGCCGCGAATATACGGCATCTGCACCGCGCCCGGGCAGTTGGCATCAGAGCCCTGACCGGTGTGCGGATCGATCCAGGCCTGCACAATGTTATCCGGCTGTGGCATGTTCAACGGGAGCGGGTCAGCCTTGCGCATAAAACTGGTCCAGACCTGCAATGCGCCGGTTGCACCGGTGAACGGCGTCTTGCCATTATCGTCGCGCCCCAGCCATACAACGGCCAGTACATCCTGACCAAAACCGGCGAACCAACTGTCCCGCGAATCGTTACTGGTGCCGGTCTTGCCCGCCAGCGTCAGATTGGACGGCAGCACCTTATAGACCGAACTGCCAGTACCTTCGCGCATGACACGCTGCATGGCGTTCTGGATCAGGTAGATGGAACCCGCGTCGAAACGTTGCTGAATCTGGAAAGGATAGCGCTTGAGCGGCTCCCCTTCGGCCGTCAACACACTGCGGATGCCCCGCATCGGCGTATTGAAGCCACCGTTGGCCAGGGTCTGATACATGGTTGCCACTTCCATCGGCGTCATCGCGCCAGCGCCCAGCAGGATGGATGGAAACGCTGGGAATTCACGGGTAACGCCCAGTCGCGCCAAGGTCTTGAGCACATTCGGCACCCCCACTTCCAGACCGAGGCGAGAGGTGGAAATGTTGTAGGAATGCGCCAAGCCCTGGTAAAGGAATACCGTGCCATGAGAGCGGCGATCGAAGTTCTGCGGGGTCCACACCTGACCATCCCCGCCCTTGACCGACAACGGATCGTCCGAGAGCCAACTGGTGAGCGTGTATTTGCTCGGCTTTTCCAGTGCCGTCAGGTACACCGCCGGCTTGACCAGCGAGCCGATCGGGCGCACAGCATCCAAGGCGCGGTTGAACCCGGCAAAGCTGGCCTGGCGACTGCCGATCATGGCCTGCACTTCACCCGTTTCAGGGTTGGTCACCACCATTGCGGCTTCCACTTCGTCGGAACCTTTGCGCCCGGTCAGACGCTTGAAGGTGTCATTGACCGACGCTTCAGCCTTCATCTGCAGGATCGGGTCAAAACTGGTGAAGATTCGCAGCCCCTCCTCGGTCAAGTCTTCGTCGCGATAGTCTTCACGCAGCTGGCGTTTGACCAGATCGATAAAGCCTGGGAATGAGCTGTCCGCCAACTTGCCTCGGGAGGTCACGCCCAATGGCATTTTCTTGGCCGCGGCAACCTGTTCGGCGCTAGCAACGCCCTGCTGCTCCAGCACGTCCAGCACCAGGTTGCGGCGCTCCAGCGCACGCTCCGGGTTGCGACGCGGATTGTAATAGGAAGGCCCCTTGACCATGCCGACCAGCAGCGCGACCTGGTGCAGCTTCAATTCGGACAGCGGCTGGCCGAAGAAGAACTGACTGGCCAAGCCGAAACCGTGCACTGCGCGCTGACCATCCTGGCCGACGAACACCTCATTAAGGTAAGCCTCAAGGATTTCCTGCTTGCTGTAATGCAGTTCAAGCAGCATCGCCATCATGGCTTCGGTGAGCTTACGGGTCAGGCTGCGCTCGTTGGTCAGGTAGAAGTTCTTAACCAATTGTTGCGTCAGCGTACTGCCGCCCTGGGTCATTTTGCCGCCAGAGGTGTTCACCCAGATCGCGCGGGCAATCGACTTGGGCGAGACGCCCCAGTGGCTGTAAAAATCGCGATCCTCTACTGCAACCAAGGTTTCCAGCAGGTAAGGCGGCACCTGATCCAGCTTGATCAGGATGCGATCTTCAAGGTTTTTGGGGTAAATACCGCCGATCATCAGCGGTTCCAAACGAACCACGGGCAGTTTGGATCCATTGAGCGACGACAGTTCGGCCACATAATCGCCGGAGAAGCGCACGCGTACCGGCTGAGGCTTTTCCAGGCCCTCATAGAATTGGAAGCCACGGGTGTTCAAGTCGACCGTGTTACCACTGACGGCGGCGGCCCCCGGGCCATTGCTGACCGGTTCACGACGATAACCGAGCGCGTCGAGCTCGGTGAGGAAATCATCCTTGCTCAGCTTCTGACCAGTAAACAGCTCCAGCGGGCGGGCGTAGACCTTGGCCGGGATAGTCCAACGTTTACCAGAGAACTTCTCTTGGACCACGGCGTCGAGGTACACCGCAAAGCCGGCGAGCACTACAAGACCGACAAGGCCGAGCTTGAGCGCCCAGCCCAACCAGGGGCGCAGGCTGCGGGAAGGTGTTTTTTTACGGGAGCGGGGAGATCGGGTTCGAGTCATGGCGGCGGATTATACGCACTTTATCGATGATCAACATGAGCCGGACAGCGGTTTGCACGACCGCCTACAGCGGCCATAATGCCCGACATGATTTCCCCAAGACTCTGAAGGATCGCCCGTGAGCCAGTCCCTGATCGCAGCCCTGCAAGACCCGGCGTTGTACCCCCATCCGGTAGAAGCGTTCCAAGTCATCGAAACCCATATCTCCTGGGTCATTTTGACCGGCCCTTATGCTTATAAATTGAAGAAACCGATGAACTTCGGCTTTCTGGACTTCACCGCCCTGGAAGATCGCGGCCATTTCTGCAACGAGGAATTGCGCCTCAACCAACGCCTGACCCAGGATTTGTACCTGGAAGTACTGCCGATCACCGGCACCGCCGAATCGCCACAACTGGGCGGTGAAGGGCCTGTGATCGAATACGCGCTGAAGATGCGTCAGTTTCCCCAAAGCCAACTGCTCAGCACCTTGCAGGCCAATGGCGAACTGACCGCTGCGCACATCGATGAAATGGCCCGGCAGATCGCGCACTTTCACCTCAGCGCCCCTCATGTACCGCAAGCTCACCCCGCCGGGACCCCGGACGAGGTGATGGCGCCGGTGCGACAGAACTTCGAGCAGATCCGCCCGTTCCTCAGCGACAAGGCCGACCTGGCTCAACTCGACGCCTTGCAAGCCTGGGCCGAAAGCAGCTTCGAACGCCTCAAGCCGCTAATCGCGCAGCGCAAGCTCGATGGGTTCACCCGCGAGTGCCACGGTGATATCCACTTGGGCAACGCGACCCTGATCGATGGGCAAGTGGTGATCTTCGACTGCATTGAGTTCAACGAACCGTTTCGCTTCACTGACGTTTACGCCGACACCGGTTTCCTGGCCATGGACCTGGAAGACCGCGGCCTCAAGTCCCTGGCTCGCCGCTTCATCAGTCAGTACCTGGAACTGACCGGCGACTACCAGGGCCTTGAGTTGCTGAATTTCTACAAAGCCTACCGTGCCCTGGTCCGCGCCAAAGTCGCGCTGTTCAGCATGCCGAGCGAAGCCAGCCCGGTGCAACGGGCCACCACCCTGCGCCAATATCGCAACTACGCCAATCTGGCGGAAGGCTACAGCACCATTCCATCGCGCTTTCTGGCGATCACCCACGGCGTCTCGGCCGTCGGCAAAAGCCACGTCGCCATGCGCCTGGTGGAAGCCTTGGGTGCTGTGCGCCTGCGGTCGGATGTAGAACGCAAACGCCTGTTCGGTGAACAGCAGGTAGAAAACACACCTCAGGCGGGCATCTATGCCGCCGACGCCAGCACCAAGACCTACGCACGCCTGAATGAAATCGCCAACATCGTGCTGCGCGCCGGTTTCCCGGTGGTGCTGGACGCGACGTTCCTCAAACGTGAACAACGCGATGCTGCCGCCAAGGTCGCCGAAGCCACTGGTGCGCCGTTTCTGATTCTGGATTGCAATGCGCCACAAGCGGTTATTGCCAGTTGGTTGGCGCAACGCCAGGCGGAACAAAACGACCCGTCCGACGCGACCCTGGCAGTTATCAAGGAACAGCAGGCCCATCGCGATCCCCTCACGCCTGAAGAGTTATTGCAGAGCAAGCGGGTGGAAACCAATCAAAGCGGAACCCTGGATGCACTGGTCGCGCAAATTCGTCAGCGTCTGCCAGGCTTGTAAGAAAAATTTATTGGTCGCGTCGTCTACTTAAACGCGCGACCGCACAATAGTGGCACTATAATGGCGTCATAAGTCCAACAGGAGTCGTTTTCATGAGTAAGCCTAAGCTTCTTGATACACCGCTCTACGCGCTCCTGCACAAAGACGATATTCGCGGCTTCAACCAAGAGCGCCCTACCGAAGGTGTCATCGATATGCGCGGAGGCGATTTCCGCGGTTTGGACCTGCGCGACCTGAACGCCAGCGGCGTGGATTTCACCGACGCGTATTTCCGCTCTGCCGACCTACGCGGCCTGGATTTGCGTGGCTGCTCGCTGGAAGGCGCCAGCCTTGCCCATGCGCAGATTTCCGGCACCTACTTCCCACCTGAACTGACCGCAGATGAGATCCTGATGTCGGTCAACTTCGGCACTCGCCTGCGTTACCGCACCAAGTGAACCTCAAGGTCCAGGCCCCGGTTATGCGCCAGCGTAACCGGAGCCTTGGGACTGCGCGCGTCAAAGTTACAGCGTCAGGCTTATAAGCTTTTGAGCCGTATCAGAGCAAAGAACTGCACTTTTCCTACTGAACGCTACACTCCTTTTCAGGCCTGTCTGGTCACGATACCCACCGCACCGTTCGGCCGTCGCAAGGAGGCTTGATGAACGATGAGCTGCAACACCTGAAAAACCTCGGCAAGACCTCAGCGCAGTGGCTGCATGCAGTGGGCATCCACAGTGCATCGGACCTGCGCCGCCTGGGGGCGGTCGATGCCTATCGAGCAGTGAGGACTCGCGGATTTCGGGCATCGAAAGTGTTGTTGTATGCGATCGAAGGGGCCTTGCTGGATGTGCACTGGAACGATATCCCTGCCGAACGCAAGGAAGCCCTGAATCGCCAGTTGGAGGCGGTGTCGTCTCGCCCGAAGAGTTGAGCCTGGCTAGATCTCGCCACTCGGCGTTTCGAACGAGCGTTTGAGAAAACTTCAGGCGACCGCAAAAACAACGGTTGACTCTCAAATGAGAATCGTTATGATTATCACAACTGGTCGCGAGATCAGCCGATAACTGAAAGGCCCTTGGTTCGGACTCTCAGATTATCTCCTCATCAGGCTAATCACGGTTATTTGACCCGGCTTTTGCCGGGTCTTTTTTTGCCTGATAGAAATCCCATTTCAGCGCGCGATGACCAATGGATGCCCACGCTCCGGATGCGGCTGCACCAACACTTCAAGGCCGAATACTGCCTTGACGATCTCAGGCTGCAGCACCTGGGTCGGCGTGCCCAAGGCGTAGGGACGTCCCTGCTCCAGGAGCAGCATCCTGTCGCAGTAACGCGCCGCCAGGTTCAGGTCATGCAGGATCACCAGCACCGCCGCTCCGCGGTCAGCAAAGGCACGTATTGCCTGCAGGATGGTGTGTTGGTGCAAGGGGTCGAGCATCGATGTGGGCTCATCCAGCAGCAATGTCTGCCCCGCCTCACCCGGCCACAATTGCGCCAATACCCGTGCCAGGTGCACGCGCTGGCGCTCACCGCCCGATAAGGCCAGATAATTGCGACCGCTCAGGTGCCCGACATCCGCCGCCTGCAACGCCGCAGCTATGATCTGCTCGTCACGGGTTTTGCCGGTCTGATGGGGCAGGCGCCCCATACCCACCACCTCTTCGACACGGAAAGCAAAATCCAGGGTGGAGGTTTGCGGCAACACTGCCAGGCGCCGAGCACGCTGTGCCCCGCTCCATGCGCTCAAAGCCTGCTGATCCAGCCAGACATTGCCCTGATCTTCTTGCAACTCACCGCTCAAGGTACTCAACAGTGTGCTTTTGCCGGCGCCATTGGGCCCCAGCACGCCGAGCACTTCGCCCGGCAGCAGATCGAGGGTTATGTCCGCCAATACGACTTTGCGGTCACGACGGACCTGTACCCCTTCCACTCGCAACATCAGGCGCGTCCTCGTAATAGCAAGTACAGAAAAAACGGCGCGCCGATAAATGCCGTCACAATGCCGATCGGTAATTCAGCAGGCGCCAGGGCAAGCCGTGCGACCAGGTCGGCACACAGCAACAAGCTCGCACCCGCCAACACCGACGCAGGCAATAGCACGCGATGATCAGGCCCAGCAAGCAATCGCACCAAGTGCGGCACCACCAAACCGACAAATCCGATCATCCCCGCCGCAGCCACCGCCGCCCCTACACCCAGGGCGGTGCAAAACACCAGTTCACGTTTAAGCCCTTCGACATCAACGCCCAGGTGGCTCGCTTCAGACTCGCCAAGCAGCAACGCATTCAAAGCCTTCGCCCGCCGCGGCAACCACAGCGCAACCCCCGCAGTTACCAGCAACAACGGCCATAGCCTTGAATAGCTGGCACCGTTGAGGCTACCCAGGTTCCAGAACGTGAGTGTGCGCAACGTGGCGTCATCTGCCAGATAGGTAAACAAACCGACTGCCGAACCGGAGAGAGCCGTTAGCGCAATGCCCGCGAGCAGCATCGTGGCCACATGGGTCTGACCATCACGCCGCCCCAGGCGATAAACCAACGCAGTCACCCCCAGCCCACCGGCAAACGCGCACAACGACAGCACATAGGGCCCGAACACATCCGGCAAACCGCCCAGGAACGCAGAGCCGACAATCGCCACCGCCGCCCCCAAGGCCGCGCCGCTGGACACCCCCATCAATCCAGGGTCCGCCAACGGGTTACGAAACAGCCCCTGCATCGCCCCCCCCGACAACGCCAACACGCCGCCGACCGCCAGGCCCAGCAAGGTGCGCGGCAGCCGGATCTGCCCCAGGATCAGCTCTGCCTGCTCCAGGCCGTGGGCATCGATGGGTAGGCCCATCAAGCGCAAAGCCGCACGAAGCGTATCCCACAGCGGCAGGCTGACGGGCCCTAAAGCCAATGACAGCCAGGTGGCCAACCCGCATAAGAGCGTCAAGCCGATAAACAACGTTCGTGGCTTTACCAGTGTGGTCATGGTGTAGCTTCAGACAAAGTCGGATAGAACCCGGCCGATAATACTTCCAGATTTTGCGGCAGACGCGGCCCCAATCCGCCAACCAACAGAGTGGGGTCCACTTCAAGCACCCGGCCCTGTTTGGCCGCTGGCGTCGACGCCAAAATCGGGTTTTCCTTGAACAGCGCCGCACGCGCCGCCTCCCCTGTCAATGCGCGATCCGCAAACACCAGCACCTGCGGACTCAGCCCCGCCAGCGACTCTGCCGAAAAGGGTTTATAGCCCGTGTGCGTAGCTAGGTTGTGGCCACCCGCCTGGCGCAGCATCCAGTCCGCTGCCGTGTCCTGGCCAGCAACGAGCGGCTTACCACCGGCATTGCCCACCAGCAGCAACACACCCGGCGCCTGCCGAGTCGCCTGGATCTTCACGAGGCGGTTTTTCTGCCGTTGTAGTGCCTGCTCATAATCGCCGAACAGTGCGCGAGCCTCAGCCGCCTTACCGAGTAATATCCCCAGGTGCTCAAGGTTGCTTTTCAGCGCCTGTAAATCTGGCTGTGCGGAAAACATCTCCACTTGCACACCCGCACTGCGGATCTGCGCCAGCACCGGCGGCGGCCCCATTTCTTCGGTGCCCGCCAGTACCTGCGGACGCAGGCTGAGAATGCCCTCGGCCGACAATTGACGCTGGTAGCCAATACTAGGCAACGTTTTAAGTGTCGCGGGATGCTGGCTGGTGGTATCCACACCCACCAGTTTTGGCTCGCCCCCCAAGGCCACGACCCACTCCGACAGCGCGCCACCGGCACTCACCCAGCGTTGTGGTAGTTCAGAGGCCATTGCCCCGTGATTGATGAGCAAACCAACAACAAGCGCAATAGCGCTGGTACTCAGGCGCATAACAGGGTTTCCTTCCAGGGGCTGGGTCTCAGAACGCTTTTCGAGGAGACAGATTGGCCCTGCCAGGCATCGAACGTAGCGCCCCGTCAGCCGACGAGCGAAGCCCGCATTTGATAATTGTTTGCATTTGAACGTCAAGGTACTTAAGGATTGAAATGAAGTTTCTCTGCTCCTCCGCCGCACTGGCACCCAATACCAGCCTCGGCTTTGATATCGACGGGTGCAAGTTATTGGCTGTGCGCCGCGATGGCATTGCCTACTTCTATATCAACCGTTGCCCCCACCGCGGTGTTGCACTGGAGTGGCAACCCGGCCAATTCCTCGACGACAGCGCCAGCCTGATCCAGTGCGCGACCCACGGCGCCTTGTTCCTGATTGAAACCGGCGAGTGCATCGCCGGACCCTGTGCCGGTAAAAGTCTGGTCGCCCTGCCCGGCCGCGAAGA
Organism: Pseudomonas rhodesiae; assembly: GCF_013285305.1. Classification (NCBI taxonomy): domain Bacteria; kingdom Pseudomonadati; phylum Pseudomonadota; class Gammaproteobacteria; order Pseudomonadales; family Pseudomonadaceae; genus Pseudomonas; species Pseudomonas rhodesiae. The sequence goes on from NZ_CP054205.1 coordinate 5,036,231, forward strand.
CGCACAGGGCCTGTGGGTGGACCTCTAGTCGAGCAGCACGTCCAGGCGGCGATCCACGCAAATCTCTTCGGCCGTGACACGCACGCCATAGGCCAGCACCTCCACCCCCGCCGCCTTGGCCTCGCGCAGCGCCGCGCCATAGGCCGCATCGATTTCCACGGCCGGGCGCACCGCATCGATCCCCGAAAGATTGACGCAGTACAACTGCACCGCCCGCACGCCATCCCGCGCCAGATAGGCCAACTCCCGCAGATGCTTAGCTCCGCGCTGGGTTACCGCATCGGGGAAGGCCGCCACTCTGGAATCATCGAAACCTAAGGTGACACTTTTAACTTCAACGTAGGCCGCGCCATGGGGATAGTCCAAACGGAAGTCGATACGGCTTTTCTCCTGGCCATAGGGGACTTCGCGCTTCAACGCGGTAAAGCCATCCAACTCGGCGATCACCCCAGCGCGCAATGCTTCCTCAACCAACTGGTTGGCGCGCGCCGTGTTCACGCAGGCCAGGCGACCTTGGGGTGTTTCGGCGATTTCCCAGGTGCCGGGCAACTTGCGCTTGGGGTCATTGGAGCGGCTGAACCAGACCTGCCCGCCTTCGACCATGCAATTGAGCATGGAACCGGTGTTCGGGCAGTGAATCGTGAGTAACTCGCCGGTAATGGTTTCGATATCGGTGAGAAAACGCTTGTAACGGCGAATCAAGCGGCCTTCTTCGAGGGGAGGATAAAAACGCATCAGCCTTGCCAACTCCGTAGACCACGGGCGATGCGCTCCACCGCCTCCTGCAGGCGTTCGACGCTCTGCGTGTAGGCAAAGCGCACATGATGGCCGGCCTGATAGCGGCCGAAATCCAGACCGGGCGTGAATGCAACGTGCTCGGTTTCAAGGAAATGACGACAAAATGCGAAGGCATCGCCGCCAAACGCGCGAATATCGGCGTATAGATAGAAGGCCCCTTCCGGCTCGACCTCAATGCCAAAGCCCAGCTCCCGTAGCGCCGGCAGCAGGAAATCGCGGCGGCGACCGAACTCGGCGCGGCGTTCTTCCAGAATGCTCAATGTTTGCGAGGTAAAACACGCCAGCGCGGCATGCTGAGCCATGCTCGGCGCGCTGATGTAGAGGTTTTGTGCCAGCTTCTCCAGCTCACCCACCGCTGCGGGCGGCGCCACCAGCCAGCCCAGGCGCCAGCCGGTCATCCCGAAATACTTCGAAAAACTATTCAAGACGAAGGCGTCATCATCGACTTCCAGCACACTGGCGGCGTCGGTGCCGTAGGTGAGGCCGTGATAAATCTCATCCACCACCAGATGGCCATCGCGCGCTTTGATTGCACTCGACAGCCCGGCCAGTTCGTCACGGGTGAGAATCGTGCCGGTCGGATTCGCCGGCGATGCCACCAGGGCGCCCACACTGTCCTGGTTCCAATGCTTGTCCACCAAGTCGGCCGTCAGTTGATAGCGCACGTCCGGCCCTACCGGCACCAGTTGCGCGGCGCCCTCGACCAAGCGCAGAAAATGCCGGTTACATGGGTAACCGGGGTCTGCCAGCAGCCAGTGCTTGCCCGGGTCAACCAGCAAGCTGCTGGCCAGCAGCAACGCACCGGAACCGCCGGGCGTGATCAGAATGCGTTCCGGATCGACATTCAAGCCGTAGCGTTGCTGATAAAACCCACTGATGGCTTCGCGCAGCTCCGGCAGGCCACGGGCGGCGGTGTAGCGGGTTTTGCCATTGGCCAGCGCGGCCTGGCCGGCCTGGATAATCGGCTCGGCCGTGGTGAAATCCGGCTCGCCGATTTCCAGGTGGATCACATCATGGCCGGCCGCTTGCAGCTCATTGGCGCGTGCCAGTAACGCCATGACATGAAATGGTTCGATGGCGCGGCTGCGCGCACTGTAGGGCTGGGCCATTAGCCTTCCTTAACGGTGAGGACAAAATCAGGATTCTACCGAACCCTCGCGGTAAAACATGCTCTATTGCCTGCTCGGTCGTTCGTGATGAACCCGGCACGCGCCAGCAAAACGACTAAAATCAACATTCGAGGCGATCCATACCCAGCCACAGCGGGCTGCTGCAGTTTGCAACCCCTGAGCGAAGGGCTTCGACAACCGGGAGTGGCGCACCCTGAATCTATCTGGTAAGTTCGCCCGCTTGCAGCCGCAGGGCCGGCAGGTGTCGGTGACGTTGCAATCCTGCGCAATGGATTAGAAGAGTGAGAGGCGGTCTATTCATGTCCACCCAAGCAAAGCAACAGCAGCAGAGCCTCAGCGGCTTCACACCTTACGTCGAAACGAAGGGTGAGGAGTACATGGGCAAGCCCATGCGCCAGCACTTCACCAAGATCCTGCAAAAGTGGAAGCAGGACTTGATGCAGGAAGTCGACCGCACGGTTGACCATATGAAGGACGAAGCCGCCAACTTCCCGGACCCGGCCGACCGTGCCAGCCAGGAAGAAGAGTTCGCCCTCGAACTGCGCGCTCGTGATCGCGAACGCAAGCTGATCAAGAAAATCGACAAGACGCTGCAACTGATCGAAGACGAAGAATACGGCTGGTGCGAATCCTGCGGCGTCGAGATCGGCATCCGTCGCCTGGAAGCCCGCCCAACCGCGGATCTGTGCGTAGACTGCAAGACCTTGGCCGAAATCAAGGAAAAACAGGTCGGCAAATAATCCTGCCGGGCTGACCGAATGGGGCGTGCGAACGCTCCATTTTTGTTTCTGGCGTTTGCCGATTTTCCAGTAGTATCCGGCCCATGACAGCCTCTACCTATATCGGGCGTTTCGCCCCCACGCCCAGCGGCCATTTGCATTTCGGCTCCCTGGTCGCCGCCCTCGCCTCCTACCTCGACGCCCGCGCCAATCAAGGCCTCTGGCTGATGCGCATGGAAGACCTGGATCCCCCCCGCGAAGAGCCCGGCGCCCAGGCGGCGATTCTTTATGCCTTGGAGAGCTATGGATTCGAGTGGGACGGTGAACTCGTCCGACAAAGCGAACGGCATGATGCCTACGCCAAAGTATTGAACGACCTGTTCAACCACGGCCTGGCCTACGCCTGCACCTGCTCACGCAAACAGCTGGAGCCTTACAACGGCATCTACCCGGGCCTTTGTCGTAACGCCGGTCATGACCCGCACGACGCAGCCATCCGTTTGCGTGTTCCGGAACTGGAATACCACTTTACCGACCGAGTACAGGGCCATTTCCGACAGCACTTGGGCCGTCAGGTCGGCGATTTTGTTATCCGTCGGCGCGACGGCCTCTACGCCTACCAGTTGGCCGTGGTGTTGGACGATGCCTGGCAGGGCGTGACCGACATCGTGCGCGGCGCCGACCTTTTGGACTCCACGCCACGCCAGCTGTACCTGCAAGAACTGCTGGGCTTGCGCCAACCGCGCTATTTGCATGTACCGTTGATCGTTCAGCCGGACGGCCACAAATTGGGCAAGTCCTATCGCTCACCGCCGTTGACACCCGACCAAGCCACGCCTTTGCTGTTAAGAGCCTTGCGTGCCCTTGGCCAACAACCGGGCAGCGAACTGCTCTACGCCAGCGCGCGCGAGCTGCTCGATTGGGGCGTCCGGCATTGGGATGCCAACCGCATCCCGCGCGCGCTTACGTTGGCAGAAGCGCAATTGAGCTGAAGGCGCTTGCAGCTTGCCAGCCATCCGTTACCATCGCGGCAGTTTTTAACTCAGAGGCCAACATGTACATCTATCGATTGGTCCTGCTGTTGGTCGTCGGGATCTACCTGTTTTCCCCCGCCATCATGGATTGGTGGATCGACGCCACCGGCGCCTGGTATCGCCCGTATCTGCTGTGGCTGATCCTGATCGTCGTGACCTTCATCCTGCAGAGCCAAAAAGATGCCGATGAGCTTTAGCCTCACTCAGATGCTGCTGATCAGCGCCGCCTACCTGGCCGCGCTGTTCGGCGTCGCCTGGATCAGTGAGCGCGGGATGATCCCGCGGGCGATCATTCGCCATCCATTGACCTACACCTTGTCCTTGGGGGTCTACGCCAGCGCCTGGGCGTTCTATGGCACGGTGGGCCTGGCTTATCAGTATGGCTACGGGTTTCTGTCCAGCTACCTCGGCGTATCCGGAGCATTCCTACTGGCGCCGGTGCTGCTGTACCCCATATTGAAAATCACCCGAACTTACCAGCTGTCGTCCCTGGCCGACCTGTTTGCGTTTCGCTTCCGCAGCACCTGGGCCGGTGCGCTGACTACCGTGTTCATGTTGATTGGCGTGTTGCCCTTGCTGGCCTTGCAGATCCAAGCGGTGGCCGACTCCATCAGCATCCTTACCCATGAGCCGGTGCAGCATCGCGTGGCCCTGGCGTTTTGCGCGCTGATCACGCTGTTCACGATTTTCTTCGGTTCACGCCACATCGCCACCCGCGAAAAGCACCAGGGGCTGGTATTCGCGATAGCCTTCGAATCGGTAATCAAGCTGATCGCCATTGGCGGCGTCGGTCTCTATGCTCTCTATGGCGTGTTCGATGGCCCACAACAGTTGGAGCTTTGGCTGCTGCAGAACCAGACCGCCCTCGCCGCCCTGCACACCCCTTTGCAGGAAGGCCCGTGGCGCACATTGCTGCTGGTGTTCTTCGCGTCGGCAATCGTGATGCCGCACATGTATCACATGACGTTCACCGAGAACCTCAACCCCCGCGCGCTGGTGAGCGCAAGCTGGGGCCTGCCGCTGTTCCTGCTGTTGATGAGCCTCGCCGTGCCGCTGATCCTCTGGGCCGGCCTGAAGCTGGGCGCTACCACCAACCCGGAATACTTCACCCTCGGCATTGGCATGGCCGCCAATAGCCCGGCCCTGGCATTGCTGGCCTATGTCGGCGGTCTGTCGGCGGCCAGTGGCCTGATTATCGTCACCACCCTGGCGCTGTCGGGCATGGCGCTCAACCATTTGGTGCTGCCGCTGTACCAGCCGCCGGCGGAAGGCAATATCTACCGCTGGCTGAAATGGACACGCCGTGCGCTGATCGTCGCCATCATCATGGCCGGCTACGGCTTCTACCTGATGCTCGGCGCTGGGCAAGACCTGGCCAACCTGGGCATCGTGGCGTTTGTGGCCACCTTGCAGTTCTTGCCGGGGGTGCTGTCGGTGCTGTACTGGCCGACCGCCAATCGTCGTGGTTTTATCGCGGGGCTGCTCGCGGGGATTCTGGTGTGGGTCGTGACCATGCTGCTGCCACTGGTCGGCAACCTCCAGGGTTTCTACATCCCGTTGCTGAATATGATTTACGTATTGGACGACACCAGTTGGCACATGGCCGCGATTGCCTCCCTGGCCGCCAACGTTTTGATGTTCACCCTGATCTCGCTGTTCACCAACGCCAGCCCCGAGGAAACCAGCGCCGCCGAAGCCTGCGCAGTGGACAACGTGCGCCGCCCGCAACGCCGTGAACTGCACGCAGCCTCGCCCCAAGAGTTCGCCACGCAACTGGCCAAACCCCTGGGCGCCAAGGCCGCACAAAAGGAAGTCGAGCAAGCGCTGCGCGATCTTTATTTGCCCTTTGACGAGCGCCGCCCGTATGCGCTGCGCCGCCTGCGCGACCGCATCGAAGCCAACCTGTCCGGCCTGATGGGCCCCAGCGTTTCCCAAGACATGGTCGAAACCTTTCTGCCCTACAAGGCCGGCGGCGAAAACTACGTGACCGAAGACATTCACTTTATCGAGAGTCGCCTGGAGGACTACCACTCGCGCCTCACCGGCCTGGCCGCCGAACTCGATGCGTTACGCCGTTACCACCGCCAGACCCTGCAGGAGTTGCCCATGGGCGTGTGCTCCCTGGCCAAGGATCAAGAGATTCTGATGTGGAACAAGGCCATGGAAGAGCTGACCGGTATCGCCGCGCAGCGCGTAGTGGGCTCGCGCCTCACGACTCTGGGCGAACCGTGGAAAGAGTTGCTGCAAGGTTTTATCAACCTGCCTGATGAGCACTTGCACAAACAGCACCTGGCCCTCGATGGCCAGACCCGCTGGCTCAACCTGCACAAAGCCGCCATCGACGAGCCCCTGGCCCCCGGCAACAGCGGTTTGGTGTTACTCGTGGAAGATTTGACCGAAACCCAGATGCTCGAAGACAAACTGGTGCATTCCGAGCGCCTGGCCAGCATTGGTCGCCTGGCTGCGGGTGTGGCCCACGAGATCGGCAACCCGATCACCGGCATTGCCTGCCTGGCGCAGAACCTGCGCGAAGAACGGGAAGAAGACGGTGAAATCACTGAAATCAGCGGGCAGATCCTTGAACAGACCAAGCGCGTATCGCGCATCGTGCAGTCGTTGATGAGCTTTGCCCATTCCGGCGCTCATCAGAATCAGGACGAGGCGGTGTGCTTGGCTGAGGTCGCGCAGGATGCCATCGGGCTGCTGGCCTTGAACCGACGCAATTTCGAAGTACAGTTTTTCAACCTGTGCGATCCCGATCATTGGGTCGACGGCGACTCGCAACGCCTGGCCCAAGTCCTGATCAACCTGTTGTCCAACGCTCGCGACGCCTCGCCCCCCCACAGTGCGGTACGCGTCAAGAGCGAGGCTTTCGAGCACACGATCGACCTGATCGTGGAGGATGAAGGCAGCGGCATTCCACAGAACATCATGGACCGATTGTTCGAACCCTTCTTCACTACCAAGGATCCGGGTGAAGGCACCGGTCTGGGCCTTGCACTGGTCTATTCCATCGTTGAAGAGCATTATGGACAAATCACCATCGACAGCCCGGCTGACACCGAAAGCCAACGCGGCACCCGTATTCGGGTGACCTTGCCGCGTCATGTCGAAGCGACGTCCGCTGTGAACTGAGACCGTCGAGAGAATTGAATCAATGCCGCACATTTTGATCGTCGAAGACGAAACCATTATCCGCTCTGCCTTGCGTCGCCTGCTTGAACGCAATCAGTATCAAGTCAGCGAAGCCGGCTCGGTGCAGGAAGCCCAGGAGCGCTTCAGCATTCCCACGTTCGACTTGATCGTCAGCGACCTGCGCCTGCCCGGGGCGCCCGGCACTGAGTTGATCAAACTCGGCCAGGGCACCCCGGTGCTGATCATGACCAGCTACGCCAGCCTGCGCTCGGCAGTGGACTCCATGAAGATGGGCGCGGTGGACTACATCGCCAAGCCTTTCGACCATGACGAAATGCTCCAGGCAGTGGCCCGCATCCTGCGCGACCGCCAGTCGGCCAGCAGCGCCCCCGCCGAGCAGCGCCCCGCCGGCAAGGCCGCCAACGGCTCAGACAAGCCCGGCGTCGACAACAGCAACGGCGAGATCGGCATCATCGGCTCCTGCCCACCGATGCAGGACCTTTACGGCAAGATCCGCAAAGTCGCCCCCACCGACTCCAATGTACTGATCCAGGGTGAATCCGGGACCGGTAAGGAACTGGTGGCCCGCGCCCTGCACAACCTCTCCAAGCGCGCCAAGGCTCCGATGATTTCGGTGAACTGCGCGGCGATCCCAGAATCGCTGATTGAATCCGAGCTGTTCGGCCACGAGAAAGGCGCCTTTACCGGCGCCAGCGCTGGACGTGCGGGCCTGGTGGAAGCGGCGGACGGCGGCACGCTGTTCCTCGACGAAATCGGCGAGCTGCCGCTGGAAGCACAGGCGCGGCTGCTGCGAGTACTGCAGGAAGGCGAGATTCGCCGTGTAGGCTCGGTGCAATCGCAAAAGGTGGATGTGCGCCTGATCGCGGCGACCCACCGCGATCTCAAGAGCCTGGCCAAGATCGGTCAGTTCCGCGAAGACTTGTACTACCGCTTGCATGTGATCGCTCTCAAACTGCCAGCGTTGCGCGAGCGTGGCGCCGACGTCAACGAGATCGCCAATGCCTTCCTGCAGCGTCAAAGCGCGCGCATCAACCGTACCGACCTGAAGTTTGCCCCGGACGCCGAACAGGCTATTCGGCATTACTCATGGCCGGGTAACGTGCGCGAGCTGGAGAACGCCGTGGAGCGCGCGGTGATTCTGTCGGAAAGCCCGGAAATTTCCGCTGAGCTGCTGGGCATCGACATCGAACTCAGCGACCTGGAAGACGACGAGTTCATCGGCTTGGCGCCGCAACAGGGCGCGGCCAGTAACACCAGCCATGAGCCGACGGAAGATCTGTCGCTGGAAGATTACTTCCAGCATTTCGTCCTGGAGCATCAGGACCACATGACCGAGACCGAGCTGGCGCGCAAATTAGGCGTGAGCCGCAAGTGCCTGTGGGAACGCCGTCAGCGCTTGGGCATTCCTCGGCGTAAGACCGGTGTGGCCAGCGAGAGCTGAGCGCGCGCCCACCGGTAACACCGGCAAATGTGAAAAAACTGTTACCGCGGACAATCCGCGTAACAAAAGCCGGGGCTTACGGTAACGAAGCCCCGGCTTTTTTTGGCCTGTCAAAAAACCGAAACCTCTTCAACCCCCCGGTTTTGCTGGACGGCACAAAAGTTGGCACGCCCCCTGCTATATGCTTAGTACAAAAACAATAACAAGCTTTGTACAAGACAATAAAAATAAGACGAATCGACTCACGCATAACAAAAACAACACGGCGGAGGCGCAGCTAACTGATTCTTTTGGAGAGGCGTTGCATTTGGGGCTTGCCCCGCAACCAGGCCGAGAACAACAAAAACTGCCCTAAGGCAGAGCCTGAACTGGTTGGATCGTAGATCAGCAACACAGCGACCAAAGCAATCCGTTTGCTCTTGACTCCCGATTGGGAGTGTCATGAAGGTGAAGCTTCATGGCGAGGGCGATCAACAAAAACAAGAAGCCCGAAATCAATAATAAAAATAGAGCACGCAACTACTTCTGGGGGAGCTTCGGCTCCCCTTGTAGTTTCCGCGATTTGACCTTCCAAAGCTTATGGCGCAATGCCTGTAGCTTGTTCCTACACCATCCCCTGACTAAATGCTAGAATCTCGGCCCATCATGCGGTCATTCTTCGTTTTGGCCGAACATTCCTTCAAACAGTGCATCCCATGCTGAAGAAGCTGTTCCAGTCATTCCGTTCTCCCTTGCGTCGTACGCAACACAAACGCAGCACGCCTGAAGTGCTCAATAGCAGCCAGCATTCGCTGCAACGCGCTCAGTTCAGCCGTTATGCGGTGAATATCGTCGAACGGTTGCAGAACGCCGGCTACCAGGCCTATCTGGTGGGTGGTTGCGTACGCGACATGCTGCTCAACATCACGCCCAAGGACTTCGACGTCGCCACCAGCGCCACGCCCGAACAAGTGCGCGCCGAGTTTCGCAATGCGCGGATCATCGGTCGCCGGTTCAAATTGGTGCATATCCACTTTGGCCGAGAAATCATCGAAGTCGCCACATTCCGCGCCGGGCATCCGCAAAACGATGAAGAGGAAGACACCAACCAGTCTTCCCGCAACGAAAGCGGGCGTATCCTGCGTGACAACGTGTACGGCACCCTGGAAGAAGATGCGCAGCGCCGCGACTTCACCATCAACGCCTTGTATTACGACCCGGTCAGCGAGCGCATCCTCGATTACGCCAACGGCGTGCACGATATTCGCAACAACCTGATCCGCCTGATCGGCGACCCGACCCAGCGCTACCAAGAAGACCCGGTACGCATGCTGCGGGCCGTGCGGTTCGCCGCCAAGCTGAACTTCGGGATCGAGAAACACACCGCCGCCCCCATTCGCGACCTGGCGCCGATGCTGCGGGAAATCCCCTCGGCGCGCCTGTTCGAAGAAGTGCTCAAGCTGTTCCTCTCGGGTTACGCGGCCGATACCTTCGAAATGCTCGTCGACCTGCAGTTGTTCGATCCGCTGTTCCCGGCCAGTGCCGAGGCGCTTGAATACAACCCGACCTACACCCACACGCTGATCAGCGAAGCGCTGATCAATACCGACCTGCGCATCAAGCAGAACAAGCCGGTGACACCGGCCTTCCTGTTTGCTGCGCTGTTGTGGCCAGCCCTGCCAAAACGTGTGCTGCGCTTGCAGGAACGGGGCATGCCGCCGATTCCGGCCATGCAGGAAGCCGCTCACGAGTTGATCGCTGAGCAGTGCCAGCGCATTGCGATTCCGAAACGTTTCACCCTGCCGATCCGCGAGATCTGGGACATGCAGGAACGCCTGCCACGCCGCAGCGGCAAACGCGCCGATCTGTTGCTGGACAACCCGCGCTTCCGCGCCGGCTACGATTTCTTGCTATTGCGCGAAAGCGCCGGCGAACAGACCGACGGCCTGGGCGAATGGTGGACCGACTACCAGGATGCCAATGACAGCGAACGCCGCGAGATGATCCGTGAGCTGGGCAGCAAAGGCGATGGTGCTGGCGAAGGGCCGAAAAAGCGTCGTCGCAGCGGTGCCAAGCGCAAACGTAGCGCCGCCGATGCATCGGGCACCGCAGGCGAGTAACCGTGGAACGTATCTACATCGGCATGGGCAGCAACCTGGCGGCCCCGGAGCAACAACTGCGCAATGCTGTCCAAGCGCTGGCGCGGTTGCCCGGCACTACCCTCGCCGGGGTGTCCGCCTTCTATCAAAGTGACTCCCTATTGCCCGGGCAACCGCGTTACACCAACGCAGTGGCAGCCTTGGACAGCGACCTGGCGCCCCTGGACCTGCTCGACGCGCTGCAAGCTATCGAAAATGACCAAGGCCGCGAACGCCTCGAACGCTGGGGCCCTCGTACCCTCGACCTGGATATCCTGCTGTTTGGCGACCACCTGATCGACCAGCCGCGCCTGAAAGTGCCCCACTACCAGATGCACCTGCGTGCGTTTGTGTTGTACCCGTTGGCCGAACTGGCGCCCGCCGCATTGCAATTGCCGGATGGCAGACGCCTCAGCGCCCTGCTTGAAGCCTGCCCGTTTGTTGGCCTGGAACGGCTCCCCGTTGCTGAATCGCGTCAGTAACAGCGGTAACACCGCCGTCGTAACAATGCGGTAACACATCCAATTGACTTCCCGTGTCCTCCTCACGACTATAGGCGTCCCGCTGCCGCCAACCCGGCGCTAAAGGGCGCAATCCAGGCCTTATAAGCACTGCTCTCAAGACAGTGCGCCTGTATAAACGAAGACTCACGCGCGTTACTCGCTGTTTCCAAGCGCCTGAACGAGGACCCTTTTCATGCCAGACATTACCCTGACCACCTTGCAGAGCCTCAAGCTCAAAGGTGAAAAAATCGCCATGCTGACCTGCTATGACGCCACTTTCGCCCACGCCAGTTGCCAGGCCGGGGTCGAAGTGTTGCTGGTGGGCGACTCCCTGGGCATGGTTCTTCAAGGGAATGACAGCACACTGCCTGTGACCACGGATGAACTGGCGTACCACACCGCCAGCGTCAAGCGCGGCAATGATGGTGCGTTCATCATCGCCGACCTCCCATTCATGGGTTACGCCACCCTCGAACAAACCTTCCTGAACGCCGGCAAACTGATGCAGGCTGGCGCCCACATGGTCAAGGTCGAAGGCGCCGTATGGCTTGCCGAGTCGATCCGCCTGCTGGCTGAGCGCGGCGTGCCGGTATGCGCGCACATGGGCCTGACCCCGCAGTCGGTTAACCTGCTCGGCGGCTATAAAGTGCAAGGCCGTCAGGAAGCCCAAGCGCGACAGATGCGTGCCGACGCCATCGCCCTGGAGCAAGCCGGCGCCGCAATGATTCTGCTGGAATGCGTACCGAGCGAACTGGCCGCTGAAATCACCCAGGCCGTCAAAGTACCGGTGATTGGAATTGGCGCCGGTTCGGCCACCGATGGCCAGGTACTGGTGCTGCACGACATGCTCGGGCTGTCGATCAGCGGCCGGGTTCCGAAGTTCGTCAAGAACTTCATGCTCGGCCAGGACAGCATCCACGCCGCCTTGAGCGCCTATGTCGCCGAAGTCAAAGGCGTGACCTTCCCCGGCGCCGAACACGGATTTTCTGCATGAACACCGTAAAAACCGTACGAGAACTGCGATCGGCCGTGGCCCATGCGCGCAAGGCCGGCAAACGCATCGGCTTTGTGCCCACCATGGGCAACCTGCACAGCGGCCACGCCACGCTGGTGACCAAGGCCGCGCAGCAGGCCGAGTTCGTGGTGGCGAGTATCTTCGTCAACCCACTGCAATTCGGGGCCGGCGAAGACCTGGAGAAATACCCCCGCACCCTGGCCGCCGACCAGGAAAAACTCCTGCAGGCCGGCTGCAACCTGCTGTTCGCGCCGACCGTCGAAGAGATGTACCCCGACGGCATGGCCGGCCAGACCCGCGTCAGTGTTCCGCAATTGTCCGAAGGCCTGTGTGGCGCCAGCCGCCCCGGTCACTTCGAGGGCGTGGCCACGGTGGTCAGCAAGCTATTCAATATGGTTCAGCCAGACATCGCGGTGTTTGGTCAAAAGGACTACCAGCAACTGGCCGTGATTCGCGCCATGGTGCGCGACCTGAACATGCCGATCCAGATCATCGGCGAACCCACCGTACGCGCCGACGACGGCCTGGCGCTGTCCTCGCGCAACGGTTACCTCAGCGATGAACAACGTGCCATCGCGCCGGTGCTGTACCGCAGCCTCAGCCAGATGGCCGCTGCGATCAAATCCGGCGATCGCGATTTCGCCAGGCTGCGCGCCGAACAGGTGGAGCAGATCGAAGCCGCCGGGTTGCGCCTGGATTACCTGGAAGTGCGTCAGGGCATAAATCTGCGCCCGGCCACGGCCGAAGACCGTGACCTGGTGATTCTGGTCGCCGCCTATCTGGGCGCAACCCGCCTGATCGATAACCTGCACTTGACCCTCGACTGACCCTGCCGACACTCCGCCATTGCTCCGCCCGCTGTGCCGGTATAAAAAAGTACCGGCTACAGCACAGACAAAGCCAAGACATATGCCCACGCTAGGTTTAATGTAATCGCCCTGCGCTATGGTTAGCGCTGTCTGGAACCCAGCCCTTGATAAAAGACTGGATGTTCCGGGCTTTGAAGTGTCCTAAAGGCAGTCCCCGTAATAAAAGGAAACCCGCAGCGATGGCGTACTACCGCACTCCTCATGACGTTACCGCTCTGCCCGCCTGGCAAGCGCTCACTCAACACCGCCAAGCCATGCAGGATTTCAGCATGCGCGAAGCGTTCAATGCCGATCCCCAGCGTTTTTCCCAATTCACCTTGAGCAGCTGCGGACTTTTCCTCGATTACTCGAAAAACCTGATTACCAGCGAAACCCGTGACCTGCTGGTGGCCCTGGCCAAGGAAGTCAATCTCAAGGGCGCCATCGATTCGCTGTATGCCGGCGACCCGGTCAACTCGTCCGAAGGCCGCCCGGCCCTGCACACGGCACTGCGCCGTCCGGTGGGCGACAAGTTGTCGGTCAACGGCGTGAACATCATGCCGGACGTGCACAAAGTGCTGAATCAGATCACTGATCTGGTCGGCCGCATCCATGACGGCTTGTGGCGTGGCTACACCGAAAAACCGATCACCGACGTGGTGAACATCGGTATCGGTGGCTCGTTCCTCGGCCCGGAGCTGGTCTCCGAAGCCCTGCTGTCCTACGCTCATAAGGGCGTACGCTGCCATTACCTGGCGAACATCGACGGCAGTGAGTTCCACGAACTGACCATGAAGCTGCGCGCCGAGACCACGCTGTTTATCGTCTCGTCGAAATCCTTCAACACCCTGGAAACCTTGAAGAACGCCCAGGCCGCACGCGCATGGTACCTGGCCCAGGGTGGCTCGGAAGCCGAGCTGTATCGCCACTTTATTGCGGTGTCGAGCAACAACGCGGCAGCCGTGGCCTTCGGTATCCGCGAAGAAAACATCTTCCCGATGTGGGATTGGGTCGGCGGCCGTTACTCGCTGTGGTCGGCCATCGGCTTGCCCATCGCCCTGGCCATCGGTATGTCCAACTTCAAGGAATTGCTGTCCGGCGCCTACACCATGGACCAGCATTTCCAGAACGCGCCGTTCGAAGCCAACATGCCCGTGCTGCTGGGCCTTTTGGGCGTGTGGTACGGCAATTTCTGGGGTGCGCAGAGCCATGCGATCCTGCCGTACGACCACTATCTGCGTAACATCACCAAGCACTTGCAACAGTTGGACATGGAATCCAACGGCAAGAGCGTGCGCCAGGACGGCACGCCGGTGTCCACCGACACAGGCCCGGTGATCTGGGGCGGCGTGGGGTGCAACGGTCAACACGCGTACCACCAGTTGCTGCACCAAGGGACTCAGTTGATTCCGGCCGACTTCATCGTGCCGATTGTCAGCTTCAACCCTGTGTCCGATCACCATCAGTGGCTGTACGCCAACTGCCTGTCCCAAAGCCAGGCGCTGATGCTCGGCAAAACCCGCAGCGAAGCCGAAGCCGAGTTGCGTGACAAGGGCATCGCCGAGGAAGAGGTGCAGAAGCTGGCGCCGCATAAGGTGATCCCGGGCAACCGTCCGAGCAACACGTTGGTGGTCGAGCGCATCAGCCCGCGCCGCCTGGGTGCTCTGGTCGCCATGTATGAGCACAAAGTGTTCGTACAAAGCGTGATCTGGGGTATCAACGCCTTTGACCAATGGGGTGTGGAGCTGGGCAAAGAACTGGGCAAGGGCGTGTACAACCGCCTGACCGGTGCCGAAGAAACCTCGGCCGAGGATGCTTCGACCCAGGGCCTGATCAACTACTTCCGCGGGCGTCACCGCGGCTGATCGCACTGCCCGCAAGGCCAACGTCCGTTTGGACGTTGGCCTTGCCCCCTCCCCACGCTGGGTGCATCTTTATGCCTTGTCCCGACAACAAGAATAAGGACCGCTCATGTTCGATATCAGCACGTTTCCCGCCGCCGATGCCGTCCGCCGGGCAGCACAACTCAGTCAAGAGGACTATCAGCGCCTCTACCGCCAATCCATCGAGCAACCCAATACTTTTTGGGCCGAGCAGGCCAGCGTTTTTCTCGACTGGACAACCCCATGGCATACCGTCCAACTGTCAGATATCAACACCGGTGCCGCCCAATGGTTCGCCGGCGGCCAGTTGAACGTCAGCTATAACTGCATCGATCGCCACCTCCAGCACCGCGCCGATCAGCCGGCCTTCATCTGGGAGGGCGACGATCCTACAAATTCCAGCAAGATCACCTACCGCCAACTGCACCAGAACGTTTGCCGCCTGGCCAACGTGCTGAAAAGCCGTGGCGTGAAGAAAGGTGACCGGGTGTGCATCTACATGCCCATGATCCCCGAAGCCGCCTACGCCATGCTGGCCTGCACGCGCATCGGCGCGGTGCACTCGGTCGTGTTCGGTGGTTTCTCGCCGGATGCCCTGCGCGACCGCATCCTGGATGCCGATTGCCGCACCGTGATCACCGCCGACGAGGGCGTGCGCGGCGGCAAGCCGGTGGCGCTGAAAAACAATGTCGACAAAGCCCTGGCCAGTTGCCCGCGTGTCAGCACCGTGCTGGTTGTGCAACGTACCGGCGCGGCCGTGAATTGGAGCGACGGCCGTGACCTGAAATATCAAGAAACCCTGGCCGCCGCCAGCGATGATTGCCCGCCCGAGCCGATGGACGCCGAAGACCCGCTGTTCATCCTGTACACCTCCGGCAGCACCGGCAAACCCAAGGGCGTGCTGCACACCACCGGGGGCTACCTGCTGCAAGCGGCGATGACCTTCAAGTACGTGCTCGACTACCGCGACGGCGAAGTCTTCTGGTGCACCGCCGATGTCGGCTGGGTCACCGGCCACAGCTATATCGTGTATGGACCGCTGGCCAACGGCGCCACCTCGCTGATGTTCGAAGGCGTCCCCAGCTACCCGGACAGCTCGCGCTTCTGGCAAGTGATCGACAAGCACCAGGTGAATATCTTCTACACCGCCCCCACCGCGTTACGCGCCTTGATGCGTGAAGGACACGGCCCGCTGGAAAGCACTTCCCGCGCCAGCCTGCGCCTGCTGGGGAGCGTAGGCGAGCCCATCAACCCGGAAGCCTGGGACTGGTACTTCAACGCCGTGGGCGAACAACGTTGCCCGATTGTCGATACCTGGTGGCAGACCGAAACCGGCGGCATCATGCTCAGCCCGCTGGTCAGCGCCCAGCGCATCAAACCCGGCTGCGCTACCCAGCCGATGTTTGGCGTGCAGCCGGTGCTGCTGGACGAACACGGCCACCCCTTCACGGGCCCAGGCAGCGGCGTACTGGCAATCCAGGCCAGTTGGCCGGGGCAGATCCGCAGCGTCTACGGCGATCCGCAACGCATGATCGACACCTATTTCAAACCCTACCCTGGCTATTACTTCACCGGCGACGGCGCGCGCCGCGATGAGGATGGCGATTACTGGATCACCGGGCGCATCGACGATGTGATCAACGTCTCCGGCCACCGCATCGGTACTGCCGAAGTGGAGAGCGCTTTGGTTCTGCACGACCAAGTGGCCGAAGCCGCGGTGGTGGGCTATCCCCATGATGTGAAGGGTCAGGGCATCTATGCGTTTGTCACGCCCATGAACGGCGTGGAGCCCAGCGATGCGCTGAAAAAACACCTGTTGGAACTGGTCAGCCAGGAAATCGGCAGCTTTGCCAAGCCGGAACTGCTCCAATGGGCACCGGCCCTGCCGAAAACCCGTTCCGGCAAGATCATGCGCAGAATTCTGCGCAAGATTGCCTGCAACGAGCTGGACAGCCTCGGCGACACCTCAACCCTGGCCGACCCCAGCGTAGTGGACGGCCTGATCGACAAACGCTTGAACCGATAGGAAGCCTCACGTCGCCATGGAATTTATCCGCAGCCGTATCGAAAGCCAGTTGATGAGTCTGACGGGGCTGTCACTGGGCCAGTTGGACCTGGAGAACCCCAAGGGCGATCCAGGCCTGTTCGGGCCGGATTCGGTCAGTTGGCAAGTGCATGGCGACTTCAGCAGCATGCTGATCGGCGGGATCAGCGCATTGATGCTGCAAGCCCTGCACCCCTTGGCCCTGGCCGGGGTGTGGGACCACTCGAACTTTCGCCAGGACATGCTTGGACGTCTGCGACGTACCTCGCAGTTCATTTCCGGCACCACCTTCGGCGCACGCAAGGACGCTGATTGGCTGATCGAGAAAGTGCGCACCATCCACCTGCAAGTGGTCGGCCACGCCCCGGACGGGCGCCCCTACGCGGCGAGCGATCCGGCGCTGCTGACGTGGGTGCATGTGGCGGAAGTGAGCAACTTTCTCGCCGCCCATCTGCGCTATCGCAACCCACGCCTCTCAGGCGCCGATCAGGACCGTTACTACAGCGAGATTGCGCTGGTCGCCGAACGCTTGGGCGCGCAGAACGTACCGCGTTCCAGGCAGGAAATTTCTGAGTATCTAGAGCTCATTCGCACCGAACTGCTATGCGACGAGCGCAGCCGGGAAGTGCTACGCCTGCTGCTCAATGCGCCCGCGCCCAGCCCCTTGGCCAAGCCGTTTGGCGCTTTGATGATGCAGGCCGGCATCGACCTGCTGCCGGATTGGGCCAGTGAAATGCTCGATCAGCATCAGAGCCCGCTGCAGCGCCGGATGATACGAGCCGGGGTCAAGCGCAGCGCACCGTTGCTACGCTGGGCGATGCGCGATGGTTCGGTGCAACGCGCCCATCGACGGATGGGGTTGCTGTAGGCCGCATCCCTTAGCTGGTAGACTTCGCGCCCTCATTGCCCACATTTACCTAAAGCAAGGCGCGCTCCATGTCTCCCCTGAACCAGGCGCTGCGCGCCGCCCTCGACCATCGCCAAGACTTGATCCACGAGCTGCATACTCAAGGCACCGATTGCTACCGACTGTTTCACGGCAGCCAGGAAGGCGCCGGCGGCTTGACCATCGACCGCTATGGCCCGCAGTTGCTGGTGCAGAGTTTCCATCAGTCACTGCAAGCATCCGACTTGCTGGACCTGCATCGACAGATCAACCAGCACATGGGCATGGAGTTGCTGCTGGTGTACAACGACCGCTCCCGAGGCAACTCGCGGATCGATCGCGAAGACTCGGTGTACCGCGCCGAACCCGCCGCTCTGCAAGACCTGGTCGGCCACGAGTGGGGCCTCAATTACCGTGTGCGCGGACGGCATGCCGGGCAGGACCCGCTGTTGTTTCTCGATCTGCGCAACACACGTGGCTGGGTCAAAGAACACGCCACCGGCAAGAGCGTGCTGAACCTGTTCGCTTACACCTGCGGTGTGGGCCTGAGCGCCGCTGCCGGGGGTGCTCGGGAGGTGTGCAACTTGGACTTCGCCGAAGGCAACCTGGCGGTCGGGCGCGAAAATGGCCAGCTCAACCCCCACCTGCAAACGATGAAATTCGTGCAATCGGACTACTTCCCCGCCATTCGCCAATTGGCCGGCCTGCCGATCACTCAGCGTCGCGGGCAGAAACTGCCCAGCTACCCGCGCCTGGAGCAGCGCCAATACGACCTGGTATTGCTCGACCCACCCGCCTGGGCCAAGAGCGCCTTCGGCACCGTCGACCTGTTGCGCGACTATCAGAGCCTGCTCAAGCCCGCCCTTCTAGCTACCGCCGATAACGGCGTGTTGATCTGCTGCAATAACTTGGCAAAGGTCAGCATGGACGACTGGCGTGAACAGGTGCTGCGCTGCGCGGAAAAAGCCGGGCGCCCTGTACGTGATTGGAAAGCGATGACTCCGGGCGCAGATTTCCCATCGCAAGATCACCAGCCGCCCCTGAAAACGCTGATCCTGCAGCTGTAAGATTCGTCCCAAACGCCCGGCTCTTCGGAACCGAAAACCCGTGCCATACTCCAAGGCACTCCTTGTTCGACATAGATGGCGTCACCCATGCCCAAAGGATTGATCCGCGCCGCCGGCGCCTTGTTGACTGCCCTGGCCTTGTACAGCTTGCTGGGCTTTTTGATCCTCCCCGGCATTGGCCTTCGCATTGCCAACCAACAATTGGCCGAGTACGCCACAGTGCCGGCACGCATCGAGCGGATCGAACTGAACCCGTTCAGCCTTGAGCTGACGGTCTGGGGCCTGAAAATAGGTGACCCGGGCAAGGAGCAGCTGGGCTTCGAGCGTCTGTATGCCAACCTTCAGGTCGACAGCCTTTGGACCCGCGCCCTGCATCTGGCCGATGTGCAACTGGACAAGCCCACGACCGAATTGCTGTTCGACAAATCCGGCCAATTGAACCTGGCGCAGTTGTTCAAACTACCACCCAGTGAGCCAACACCGACTGATCCTGACGCCAAGCCCTTCCCGCTGCGTGTGGACAACATCAAACTGGCCGGTGGCTATTTGCACTTTGAGGACTTGCGCCCCAGCGAGCCCATCGAATTCCTCTACGACAAACTCGACTTCGAACTGAAGAACCTCAGCACCCTGCCTGAGGACAATGCCGACATGACCCTGGTCGCGGCCGGCCCCGAGGGCGGGCATATCGACTGGAAAGGCAATTTCAGCCTGGTGCCGATCACGTCCCAGGGCATCCTGAAGGTCACCGACGGCAAAATGAAAGCCTGGTGGCCGTATGTGCGCGACGCACTGCCCTTGGTGCTTGAAGATGGCGTACTCAATTTCAGCACCGAATACACCTTCAGCCTGGCCAAAGAAACCCAACTGAACCTGACCAACACCGCCGCCAGTATCGCGCCGTTTGCCATCAAGGCGCCGGACGGCCGGCCACTGGTACGATTGGAGCGTCTGGACGTCAGCGACACCACCGTGGACCTGGCCAAACAGCAAGTGGTCGTCGGCAAAATCCGCAGCAATAAGCTCGAAACCTGGGCCGCGCGTGAGGCTGACGGGCAACTGGACTGGCAAAAACTGTTCGCCAGCCAACCGAGCAAACCGGCCAAGGCACCGGAGCCGGCCAGCGCCCCTGCCACCGCCGATTCGCCCAAGGCAGAACCCGCCGCGCCCAGCAAGCCATGGCAAGTGCTGCTCAAGGATGTGCAACTGCGCAACTACCAAGTGCATCTGGCTGATCGTCAGGCCAAGCCTGCGGTCGCACTGGAACTGGGCCCGCTGAACGTCGACATGCAGAACTTCGACAGCCTCAACGGCAGCCCCTTCAACCTGAAAATCGATAGCGGCTTAGGCAAACAGGGCAAGCTGCAGGCCAGTGGTGAGGTCAACCTCAACCCGGTCAGCGCCAGATTGAAAGTCACTACCCAGGACATCGACCTGCGTGTCGCCCAGTCCTATATCAGCCCCTTCATACGCCTGGAGCTGCGTAGCGGCATGCTCGGCAGCAATCTGGACGTCAACCTCAAGAGCACCGAACCGCTGGCACTCCAAGTCACTGGCCGGGCTCAGGTCGACCAACTGCACACCCTCGATACGCTCAAGACTCGCGACTTTCTCAAGTGGCAGCGTCTGGTACTCGAAGGCGTGAATTACCAACATGGCCAAAGCCTGTCGATCGATAAGGTCAACCTGCTGCAGCCGTACGCCCGCTTCATGATCAACGATGACCGCACCACCAACGTTGATGACCTGCTGATTCCACAGCCGGCGGACACTGGCGCCAAGTCGGCGGCCAAACCGGCTGCGAGCAAAGACAAGCCGCTGGGCATTCGCATTGGGCAGATTGCGATCAACGACGGCTCGGCCAACTTTGCCGACTTCAGCCTCACCCCTAACTTCGCCACGGCGATTCAACAGCTCAACGGTCAGATCGGTACCATCGACAGCCGCCAGGCCAAGCCCGCCAGCGTCGACATCAAGGGTAAGGTCGACCGCTATGCGCCCGTGACGATCAAAGGCAGTGTCAATCCGTTCGATCCGATGGCGGCGCTGGACATCGCCACCAGCTTCAAACGGGTCGAACTGACCACCCTCACGCCTTACTCAGGCAAGTTCGCCGGTTTCCGTATCCGCAAGGGCCGCCTGAACCTCGACCTTCATTACGTGATCACCAAAGGCCAACTGAAAGCTGAAAACAAAGTGGTGGTCGAACAGCTGCAATTGGGTGAAAAAGTCGACAGTGCCGACGCGGTGGATTTACCGATTCGTCTGGCCATTGCACTGCTCAAAGACAGTGACGGCAAGATATCCATCGAGCTGCCCGTCAGTGGCGACCTCAATAACCCCCAATTCAGCGTTATGCCGATCGTTTGGCAGACCCTGCGAAACCTGGTGGTTCGCGCCGCCACGGCGCCTTTCAAATTCATTGGCGGGCTGGTCACCGGCGGTGGTGCCGAAGACTTGGGTAACGTCTCGTTCGCACCGGGCTCCAGCGAATTGAGCAAGGACGCCGAAGACGCGCTGAATAAACTGGCCACGGCGCTTAAAGAACGCCCTACCCTGCGCCTGGAAATCGAAGGCACCGCCGCCGCCAGCAGCGACGGGCCATTCCTGGCTGAACAGCGCTTGGAACGCGAATACCAATACAACTACTACAAGATGCTGCAACGTCGGGGCGACAAAGTCCCGGCCCAGGCCTCCCTGTTGCAAGTACCGGAAAGCGAGAAAGCGCCCCTGCTGGAAGGCATCTACCGAACCCGCTTGAAACAGCAGCCGCCCGCGGAGTGGAAAGACCTGAGCCGAGACGAGCGTTCGGCGAAGCTTAAGGACGGCGTGATCAAGTTCTGGAGCACCAGTGATGTGCTGTTGCGCCAATTGGGTCAAGACCGTGCCAGTACCATCAAGGACTACTTGGTGGATAAAGGGCAATTGGAAGACGATCGGGTTTACTTCATTGATGCGCAGTTAGGCCAGGCTGAAAAAGACGGTAGCGTGGTGACGCCAATGCATCTGGATGCCGAGTAGTGAGGGGGCGTATCTAGGCGCATTGTGGCTGGGGCCGTGCTCGTACTGGGGCGCCGGTTCCAGTAGTGTCCGTCCGGCCCGGCCCAGACGCCAAAGACGATGATGCCTACCTCACGCCAAGTCACAGTCTTGGCGTATTTTGAAGGAAGCCCTCAAACGGCTGCAGGCGCAGCCGGTAATTGAGATCAGCCAGCTACCGCAGCCTACGTGGAATGGCCGCTAACTAAGGCACGTTAAACTGGGCCGACGCCATCAACGCACTGGCGACTCTTGACCCATAGCCCAAACTGTTTCATTACCTCAACCACAGGCTCTAACCGCCGTCCGTCGAGTGTGAGCTCATATTCAACCGTGACGGGCACGGTGGGAAATACTGTACGTTTGACGAGACCTGCTTCCTCAAGAGCGCGTAAATCGAGGGTTAACATCCGTTGGGAAATAGCGGGGATGTCCCGCCTAAGCGCATTAAAGCGCTTTGGCCCATCGAGCAGGTATGAGGCAAGGAGCAGACGCCAGCGACCACCGAGCAAACGCATCGCTTCTTCGACCGAGCAGCCAGATATATTGTCTTTCATGGTCAAAATCCTAGACGGATGTAGGTATATTTTTTGTACCTATACTACAAAATAGTGCGTTCTTCCTATTTTATACCTGACATCTAGAATGAGCTGAAGCCACCTCTCTGTTGGAATTGAAAGCGCTTACCCATGCTCTGGAGTCTGTAAATGAAGCTGTACTACATCCCCGCATCTTGCTCCTTATCGCCCCATATCGTCATGAATGAGCTTGGTCTCGACGCCACGCTGGTTAAAGTCGATCACAAGAAACACCTCACCGAATCGGGCGCCGATTACTTCGAGGTCAACAGCTTCGGTTATGTGCCCGCAATCGAGCTGGACGACGGCACTATCCTGCGTGAAGGCCCAGCGATCGTGCAGTATTTGGGTGACCTGAGGCCGGAGATTGGGCTTGTTCCCCCCAATGGCACCCTGGATCGATACCGACTTCAAGAATGGCTGAGTTTCCTGACGTCGGAGATTCACAAAGGGTTCATTCCGCTGTTGTACGCCACACTCGCAGGTAGATACGTAGACACTGCCAAGCTGAAGTTGGAGAAGCGCTTCGCCTGGATTGACGAACAGTTGAGTACTCGCCCATACCTCATGGGTGATTCCTTCACTGTGGCGGATGCCTATTTGTTCGCATTGACAGGCTGGGGGCAGGCCGCCTGGCTGACCAGTTATTACAAGGCCGACATTCACTTCGACAATTTGCCTAACCTACATGCCTGGTATGACCGGGTTAAAGTGCGTCCTGCCGTTCAAAAAGCGTTGCAAGAAGAAGGTCTTGCGTGAACGAGGGTGTAGGCCGAATCGAGATAGCTATGGACAATCGATGCCAGCTCCCCCGGTGCAGTAGGCTCGCTTGTCGCAGTCGGCCTTAAAATAGAACAGGCCCCGACACAAAGTGCCGGGGCCTGTAATGACCACTTCCGTGTGGTCGGTCGCATGAACCTCAGAGGTGCATTGAGTGGATATCTAACTCACGCGCCGCCGCCGCTAAGTTGTTCAGACGAACTGTTGAGCGTTACTCGGCTTTCAGACCATCAGCCGATACAGCTTTAACGCCTTTGATTTTCTTGGTGATCGCAACAGCAGTGGCTTTCTGCGATTCAGTAACTGGGCTAGCGGAGGACAGGGAAACCACACCTTTGTTGGTTTCGACCTTGATGTCAGTGCCAGGAATGCCTTTCTCGGTTACCAGGTCAGCTTTGACCTTGGTGGTGATCCAAGTATCCGAAGTGGCTTCTTTGGACTTGTCGATGTTGTCAGCCTTAGCAGCGCCGCCAGCCATCAGGCCATCAGCGGAAACAGCGGTAACACCTTTGATTTTCTTGGTGATAGCTACGGCAGTCGCTTTCTGCGAGTCCGAAATTGCTACATCGGAAGACAGGGAAACCACGCCTTTGTTGGTTTCGACCTTGATGTCCGAACCTGGAATGCCTTTTTCGGTCAGCAGATCAGCTTTGACTTTGGTGGTGATCCAGGTATCCGAAGTGGACTCTTTAGCCTTGGTCATCTCGCCAGCAGCCAGGGTCATCGGCGCCTGAGTAGGTTGGGCGAAGGCGGCGTTGGCCATAGCCAGGGTCAGAGCGGTAGCTGTTGCGGTAGCGAGAGCGAACTTCTTCATACGAGTAACTCCTGTTTTATTAAAAGTCTGCAGCGTGTAAACCTCAATGCTGCAGCGTTAACAGGGATATTGCAGGCACTGTGCCAATTCTATTTCTTCGATTAAAACCTTTAAAAACAATAACTTACAAATCAACATTATTTCCGGAATCGTGCATATTGCATGAAGCGCTCAACACCTGCATGCAAGTTGCGGCTTTTGGGTTTGCATTAACCGTCTGATTTTTAGGCATTTTCCAGTAGCCATAAAAAAGGACTCCGAAGAGTCCTTTTTTCAGCTTGAGACCTAGGGGTGATTAAACGCCCGAGGCTTTGGCCGCTGCTACGTCCTTGATGGACAGCTTGATACGGCCGCGGTTGTCCACGTCCAGTACCAGTACTTCCACTTCCTGGCCTTCTTTGAGGATATCGGTCACCTTCTCCACGCGAGCGTCGCTCAACATGGAGATGTGAACCAGACCGTCCTTGCCTGGCAGGATGTTGACGAATGCGCCGAAGTCGACGATGCGCTCAACCTTACCTACGTAGATTTTGCCGATCTCAGCTTCTGCAGTGATGCCCAGCACGCGCTGACGCGCAGCTTCCGCAGCTTCCTTGGTTTCGCCGAAGATCTTGATCGAACCATCGTCTTCGATATCGATCGAGGCCTTGGTTTCTTCGCAGATCGCACGGATGGTCGCGCCGCCTTTACCGATAACATCACGGATTTTGTCGGTGTCGATCTTCATCGCGATCATGGTCGGAGCGTTTTCCGACAGTTCGGTACGCGACTGACCAATGATCTGGTTCATCTGGCCGAGGATGTTCAGGCGCGCTTCCAGGGCTTGGCCCAGAGCGATTTCCATGATTTCTTCGGTGATGCCTTTGATCTTGATGTCCATCTGCAGCGCAGTAACACCTTTAGCGGTACCGGCTACTTTGAAGTCCATGTCGCCCAAGTGGTCTTCGTCACCCAGGATGTCGGTCAGGACGGCAAACTTCTCGCCTTCCTTCACCAGGCCCATGGCGATACCGGCAACCGGCGCCTTCATCGGCACACCGGCGTCCATCAGTGCCAGGGAAGCACCGCACACGGAAGCCATGGAGCTGGAACCGTTGGACTCAGTGATTTCCGATACGACACGGATGGTGTACGGGAACACGTCAGCAGCCGGCAGCATGGCCTGAACCGAACGACGGGCCAGACGGCCGTGACCGATTTCGCGACGACCTGCACCGCCCATACGACCACACTCGCCCACCGAGAACGGAGGGAAGTTGTAGTGCAGCATGAAGGGGTCTTTTTTCTCGCCTTCCAGGGTGTCCAGCAGTTGTGCGTCACGGGCAGTGCCCAGGGTCGCAACTACCAGTGCCTGAGTTTCACCACGGGTGAACAGGGCCGAACCGTGAGTCTTCGGCAGAACGCCGACTTCGATGTTCAGCGGGCGCACGGTACGGGTATCGCGGCCGTCGATACGTGGCTTGCCGTTAACGATGTTTTCGCGAACGGTGCGGTATTCGATTTCACCAAATGCAGCTTTGACGTCGCTGGCGGAAGGCTGGCCTTCTTCACCGGACAGCTTGGCCACGACCTGATCCTTCAACTCGCCCAGGCGAGCATAACGGTCGGCCTTGACGGTGATGGTGTAGGCGTCGGAGATGGCAGCGCCGAACTCAGAGCGGATGGTGCCCAGCAGTTCGGTGGCTTCAGCTTGCGGAGCCCAGGTCCAGGTTGGCTTGGCGGCTTCGGCAGCCAGCTCGGTGACCGCTTTGATAACGGCCTGGAATTCGTCGTGGGCGAACAGCACAGCGCCCAGCATCTGGTCTTCGGTCAGCTCTTTGGCTTCCGATTCAACCATCAGTACGGCTTCCGAGGTACCGGCAACGACCATGTCCAGGCTCGACGCTTTCAGTTGCTCGTAAGTCGGGTTCAGCAGGTAACCGGTGCTTTCGTGGAACGCAACGCGGGCAGCGCCGATCGGGCCATCGAAAGGAATGCCGGAGATGGCCAGGGCAGCCGAAGTACCGATCATCGCAGCGATGTCCGGATCGGTCTTCTTGCTGGTGGACACGACGGTGCAGACAACCTGCACTTCGTTCATGAAGCCTTCTGGGAACAGCGGAC
Organism: Pseudomonas rhodesiae; assembly: GCF_013285305.1. Taxonomy (NCBI): domain Bacteria; kingdom Pseudomonadati; phylum Pseudomonadota; class Gammaproteobacteria; order Pseudomonadales; family Pseudomonadaceae; genus Pseudomonas; species Pseudomonas rhodesiae. The sequence goes on from NZ_CP054205.1 coordinate 5,062,186, forward strand.
GGATCGGACGGTCGATCAGTCGGGAAGTCAGGGTTTCTTTCTCGGAAGGACGCCCTTCGCGCTTGAAGAAACCGCCAGGGATCTTACCGGCAGCGTAAGTCTTTTCCTGGTAGTGAACGGAAAGAGGGAAGAAGCCTTTGCTAGGGTCAGCGGTCTTGGCGCCAACAACGGTCACCAATACAGTAACGTCGTCATCAACGGTAACCAGCACTGCGCCGGAGGCTTGACGGGCGATACGGCCTGTCTCGAGGGTAACGGTCGACTGACCGAACTGAAATTTTTTGATAACCGGGTTCACGGTGTCCTACCTTCTTTGTGGCTCTTGGGGAACTTGTCTTCTTGCGAAATTCTTGGGCAATGCCGGGAATCGGCCCGACGCTCGTCCAGGGTAAAACGTGTATCCAGATAAAACTTGAGGCTGGAAGCCTGCCATGGGCCAGCGGGATTCCACTGACACACGGCAGACAACCAACCTCTAGCGCAATCGCTTATTAGCGACGCAGACCCAGGCGACCGATCAGAGTCTGATAACGACCCAGATCTTTGCCTTTCAGGTAGTCCAGCAGCTTACGGCGCTGGTTTACCATGCGGATCAGACCACGACGGGAGTGGTGGTCTTTACCGTTGGCCTTGAAGTGACCTTGCAGCTTGTTGATGTTGTGGGTCAGCAGTGCAACTTGCACTTCTGGCGAACCAGTGTCACCAACAGCTTGCTGATAGTCAGCTACGATTTGTGCTTTTTCTTGAACGTCGAGAGCCATGAGGCAATCCTTTTTTCAGGAAACCACCCAAAGGGAAGTTTCAACAGGCCAGGGACAAATCCCTGTATCTAAAAATGAGTGTTGACCATGCCTGTTAACAGCCACACTCGTTCGGTCATTCTGACCGAATCAGTCGACGCGGCGCGATGCGCCCGTCTTCGCTCACTTCACCGATACCGATAAAGCGATCGTTGTGATCCTGTACTCGCACCATACCGAACTTCGGGGCATCCGGAGCGCGTACTGGTTGGCCGTTGAGCCAGTAGAACGCGCTGTGTTCCGAGAAGTGCAGCAATGGCCAATCCAGCAGCCCACTGTCCGATGGCATCAGGAAGCGATCAACCGCTTCATTACCGCCTTCGGCATGCACCGCTTCCAACTCTTCCAACGTCACCGTCTGGGCCAGACTGAAAGGCCCGGCCTGGGTGCGTCGCAGTTCTGCAACGTAGGCGCCGCAACCGAGCTTTTCACCGATATCTTCCACCAGGGTACGGATATAGGTGCCTTTGCTGCAGTCCACGGCCAAACGCGCGGTATCGCCTTCACAGGCGAGCAATTCCAAGCGCGCAATAGTAACAGAACGCGGTTCCCGCTCCACTACTTCACCCGCACGCGCCAACTTGTAAAGGGGCTGGCCATCACGCTTGAGCGCCGAGTACATAGGCGGTATCTGGCTGATTTCTCCACGAAAAGCGGGTAAAACAGCCTCGATATCAGCACGACCAACGGTCACGTCACGAACCTGCAGAACATCGCCTTCTGCGTCGGCCGTGGTAGTGGTCTTGCCCAGTTGCATCAGGGTTTCGTAACCCTTGTCGGAATCGAGCAGGTATTGCGAGAACTTGGTGGCCTCGCCGAAGCATAGCGGCAATACGCCAGTAGCCAGCGGATCGAGACTACCTGTGTGCCCGGCCTTCTCAGCGTTGAGAAACCAGCGGACCTTCTGCAGCGCTGCATTGGAGGTAAAACCAATGGGTTTGTCGAGCAGAATGATGCCGCTGACGTTACGACGGATACGTTTGACCTGAGCCACCGCTTACTCCTTGGCGTCTTCAGGTGCGGACGGGTGCTGGCTGTCTTCTGCCACGGCACGCTCAATCAGTGCCGACAGATGCGCACCACGCACGACACTTTCATCGTAGTGGAAGTGCAGTTGGGGAACGCTACGCAGCTTCATTTCTCGGGCCAACTGCATGCGCAGGAAACCTGCCGCGGCGTTGAGCACCTTGATGCTTTGCGCGATTTCTTCGCTGTTATCCTGCCCCATTACGGTGATGAAGATCTTCGCGTGACCCACGTCACGACTCACCTCAACAGCGGTGATGGTGACCAGGCCAACGCGCGGGTCTTTGACTTCGCGACGGATCAGTTGAGCCAACTCACGCTGCATCTGATCGCCGATACGCTGGGTACGGCTGTATTCTTTTGCCATGTCTTGTTACCTGTTACTGCCACACGGTGAAACCCGTGGGGTCTGAAAGCGGCAAACGCCCGGCCTGACAAAAGCCAGACCGGGCGTTGCGTTTAGAGTCCGTACGCGGTGTGGGGCATTTGCATACCCAATCGCCGCGTGGCTCCGGAAGTGCGCGAGTTAGAGGCTGCGAGCAACCTGAACCTTCTCGAAGACTTCGATCTTGTCGCCAACCTTGACGTCGTTGTAGCTCTTGACGCCGATACCGCATTCCATGCCGGCACGCACTTCGGAAGCGTCATCCTTGAAGCGGCGCAGGGATTCCAGCTCGCCTTCGAAGATAACGATGTCTTCACGCAGTACACGGATTGGACGGTTACGGTACACAGTGCCTTCGACAACCATGCAACCGGCGATCGCACCGAATTTCGGCGAGCGGAACACGTCACGCACCTCGGCGATACCCAGGATGTTCTCCCGGACGTCGCTGCCAAGCATGCCGGTAAGGGCTTTCTTGACGTCTTCAATGATGTCGTAGATGACGTTGTAGTAACGCATGTCCAGGCCTTCCTGCTCGACGATCTTGCGAGCGCCGGCATCGGCACGCACGTTGAAGCCGAACAGTACAGCGTTGGAAGCCAGTGCCAGGTTGGCGTCGGATTCGGTGATACCACCGACACCGCCACCGACAACACGCACTTGCACTTCGTCGTTACCCAGGCCGTTCAAGGCGCCGTTCAACGCTTCGAGGGAACCACGTACGTCAGATTTGAGGACGATGTTAAGCGTCTTCTTCTCTTCCTGGCCCATGTTCTCGAAGATGTTTTCCAGCTTGCCGGCGTGAGCACGGGCCAGCTTGACTTCGCGGAACTTGCCTTGACGGAACAGAGCCACTTCACGGGCTTTCTTCTCGTCGGCAACCACGCTCATCTCGTCGCCAGCGTCCGGGGTACCGTCCAGGCCGAGAATCTCGACTGGAATGGCCGGACCGGCTTCTTTGATTGGCTTACCGTTCTCGTCGAGCATGGCACGTACACGGCCGTAGTTCGAACCGACCAGAACCATGTCGCCTTGGCGCAGGGTACCGTCTTGAACCAGCACCGTCGCAACCGGGCCACGGCCCTTGTCGAGGCGGGATTCGACCACGACACCGCGGCCAGGAGCCGATGGTGTTGCGGTCAGTTCCAGAACTTCGGCTTGCAACAGAACGGCTTCAAGCAGTTCGTCAACGCCAGTACCCATTTTCGCGGAGACCGGTACGAATGGAGTGTCACCACCCCACTCTTCGGAAGTCACGCCATGAACCGACAGTTCGCTACGGATGCGATCAAGATCGGCGCCCGGCTTGTCGATTTTGTTCACGGCTACAACCAACGGAACCCCAGCAGCCTTGGCGTGCTGAACGGCCTCGATGGTTTGTGGCATCACGCCGTCGTCCGCCGCAACCACCAGGATCACGATGTCGGTCGCCTTTGCACCACGGGCACGCATTGCGGTAAACGCGGCGTGACCAGGGGTGTCAAGGAACGTCACCATGCCACGGTCGGTTTCAACGTGGTAAGCACCAATGTGCTGGGTGATACCACCGGCCTCGCCCGCAGCCACCTTGGCACGACGGATGTAGTCGAGCAGGGAGGTTTTACCGTGGTCAACGTGGCCCATTACGGTCACAACCGGTGCACGGGAAACCGCTTCACCTTCAAACTTCAGGGACTCGGCCAGGGAATCTTCCAGGGCGGTGTCGCTGACCAGGGTCACTTTGTGGCCCAGCTCTTCAGCAACCAGTTGAGCAGTTTCCTGATCCAGCACCTGGTTGATGGTGGCCGGAGTGCCCAGCTTGAACATGAACTTGATAATTTCAGCAGCCTTGACCGACATCTGCTGGGCCAGATCGCCCACAGTGATGGTCTCGCCGATCTTCACTTCGCGCACAACAGGCCCGGTTGGGCTCTGGAAACCGTGGGCGTTGCGTTTCTTCAGCTTGGCCTTGCCGCGACCACCGCGACGGAAGCCATCGCTCTCTTCGTCGGTAGTACGTGGGGCAACGCGTGGAGCAGGCGCTTTCTCTTTGACCGAAGCACGATGCGGAGCGTTTTTACGCTCGCCATCGCCGCCGCCGCGACGATTGTTATCGTCGGCACGTGGTTTGTCCGGACGACGGGGCTCTTCACGCTTACGGTCAGCCGCAGGGGCTGGTGGAGCGGCAACCGGAGCGGCCTCACGCACAGCTTCAACAGGTGCACTTGGCGCGGCAACCGCTTCAGTGGCAGCAGGTTGCGCAGCAGCAGGCTGGCGACGCGCTTCTTCTTCGGCGCGACGCTTGGCTTCTTCTTCAGCCTTCTGACGTGCAGCATTTTCTACTGCGCGACGCTCTTCCAGTTCACGTTTGCGCTCGGCTTCGATTTCTTCCGGGCTGCGCTGTACGAAGACTTTCTTCTTGCGTACTTCAACGCTGATGCTCTTGCTACCCGCAACACGCAGGGTGCTGGTGGTTTTGCGCTGCAATGTAATCTTGCGCGGTTCTTCCACTTTCGCCTTGTGGCTGCTCTTCAAGTGAGTCAGCAAAGACTGCTTCTCACTATCGCTCACACCTTCATCGGCGGCGGTGTGCGGCAGACCTGCCTCACGCATCTGCTGCAACAGGCGCTCTACCGGTGTTTTGACCTCATCGGCCAGTTGTTTCACCGTGACTTGCGTCATGCACTTCTCTCCTCAGGCCGCGCCTAGTTACTCGAACCAATGGGCTCGGGCGGCCATGATCAACTTGCCGGCACGATCTTCGTCAATGCCGTCGATGTCGAGCAGATCGTCAATAGACTGCTCGGCCAGGTCTTCGCGGGTAATTACGCCGCGCACCGCCAGTTCCATCGCCAAATCCTTGTCCATACCCTCAAGCGAGAGCAGGTCTTCGGCCGGATGGGCGTCTGCCAGCTTTTCCTCAGTAGCGATGGCTTTAGTCAACAAGCGATCCTTGGCTCGAGCGCGAAGCTCGTTGACGATATCTTCGTCAAAGCCGTCGATGTTGAGCATTTCTTCCAACGGTACGTAGGCAATCTCTTCCAGGCTGGTGAAACCTTCATCTACCAGAACCTGTGCCAGTTCTTCATCGACTTCCAACTCTTCGATGAAGTTGCGCAGGATGTCGCCGGTTTCAGCTTGCTGCTTAGCCTGGATGTCCGATTCGGTCATCACGTTCAGGGTCCAACCGGTCAGTTGGCTGGCCAGACGCACGTTCTGACCACCACGACCAATGGCCTGAGCCAGATTGTCTGCGCCAACGGCGATGTCCATGGCATGGGCATCTTCGTCAACGATAATTGCCGCCACTTCAGCCGGCGACATGGCGTTGATCACGAACTGCGCCGGGTTATCGTCCCACAGGACGATATCCACACGCTCACCGCCCAACTCACCCGACACCGCCTGAACGCGCGAACCACGCATACCAATACAAGCGCCCTGCGGGTCGATACGTTTGTCCTTGGAGCGGACCGCGATCTTGGCGCGCGAACCCGGGTCACGGGACGCAGCCATTACTTCGATCAGACCTTCGGCAATTTCCGGCACCTCGATACGGAACAGCTCGATCAGCATTTCCGGGGCGGTACGCGACAGGATCAACTGAGGGCCGCGGTTCTCGGTGCGGATTTCCTTGAGCAGCGCACGCAAACGCACGCCGACACGGAAGGTTTCGCGAGAGATGATGTCTTCACGGGCCAGCAACGCTTCGGCGTTGTTACCCAGGTCGACGATCACGTTATCGCGAGTTACTTTTTTAACGGTACCGGAGATGATCTCACCCAGGCGTTCGCGATAGGCGTCAACGACTTGAGCGCGCTCGGCTTCGCGAACCTTCTGCACGATGACCTGTTTAGCAGTCTGTGCAGCAATACGGCCGAATTCGATCGATTCGATCTTTTCTTCGACGACATCACCGACCTTTGCGCCAGGGTGCGTTTCAGCAACCTTGCTCGGCCAGGTTTCGATGGCCGGATCATCAAGATCGGCTTCTTCGACGACCGTCCAGCGACGGAAAGTCTCATAGGCACCGGTGTGGCGGTTAATTTCCACACGCAGATCAACTTCGTCTTCAAAACGCTTTTTGGTAGCAGTGGCCAAAGCCAGCTCCAACGCTTCAAAAATCACGTTTGCCGGTACGCCCTTTTCATTGGATACCGACTCAACAACCAGCAGTACTTCTTTGCTCATCGTACGCCTCGCCTTTCGCAAGCCATTGGATCCGCGGGATCCGCGTCTCAGTCAAAACTGGGAATAATATTGGCCTTGTCGACCATATCGATCGGCAACAGGAACTCATGGTCTTCTACCTGCACCACGACGTCCTGCTCTTCTACACCGCGTAGAAGGCCCTGAAAGTTGCGTCGCCCTTCAAAGGGAGATCGCAGCTTGATCTTCACTTGTTCACCGACATATTTAGCAAACTGCTCGATAGTGAACAGTGGGCGTTCCATGCCTGGCGAGGAAACTTCGAGGGTGTACTCAACGGAAATTGGATCTTCAACATCCAACACACCACTGATCTGACGGCTGACAATGGCACAATCGTCCACCAGCACGCCGCCCTCTTTATCGATATAAACGCGCAACATTGAGTGGCGACCTTGAGCCGAAAACTCAATACCCCAGCATTCATAGCCTAGGGCCACGACCACCGGGGCCAGCAAGGCCTGCAACTCTTCTAGCTTGCTCGACACCTGAACCCCCTCGTGCATGTATGTGCATGCTGTGCAAAATAAAAAAATGGGCGAAACGCCCATCCTTGAAACGCCGTCGAACAGCGGCGTTGAAAGTGTCCAGCTAACAAAAAGCCCCTTAAAAGGGGCTCCGCTAAAACTGGTTGCGGGGGCCGGATTTGAACCGACGACCTTCGGGTTATGAGCCCGACGAGCTACCAGACTGCTCCACCCCGCGACAAAGCTGGGGCGGAAGTATACGACCGATCCCTTACAGGGTCAATGTAACCTTCCACCTACAAGAAAGCCCGCAACAGCGGGCTCTCCTGATAATTGGTACCGAGAAGGGGACTCGAACCCCTACACCCTATGGGCACAACCACCTCAAGGTTGCGTGTCTACCAATTCCACCACCTCGGCAATACAGCGTTTAAAACCCTTCTTACTTCTGCTCTTGAGCTGGAGGTACGTCAGTCGCTGGAGTAGCCGACTTTTGCTCTTGAAGCACCGGGACATCATCAGAAGCCGGTTTTGCTTTAGGTACTTCTAACACTGCTGGATCTGGCAAACCTACTTGAGTCAGCATATGAGCTTTCTCTTTAGCAAAGTAACCTAACCCCAAGCTGGTTATGAAGAAACCGGCGGCAAGTATAGCAGTAAACTTACTAAGAAAGGTAGAGGAACCTTGGCTTCCGAACACAGTATTTGAAGCACCTGCACCGAAAGACGCACCAGCATCCGCACCTTTACCCTGTTGCAACAAAACCAGGGCAACTACGCCCAGGGCAGCCAACAGATGAAAAACGACTACGACTGTTTCCAGCATTTTTTCAGTTTCCCGCGGCGCGACAAATCGCACCGAACTCATCTGCATTCAGGGAAGCTCCACCAATGAGCCCCCCATCGATATCCGGCATGCCGAACAGTTCGACCGCATTGGCCGCCTTCACGCTGCCGCCGTATAGAAGACGCACACCTTGTGCGACTTCAGAATTCTCTGCCGCCAACTGAGCGCGGATGGCTGCATGCACATCCTGCGCCTGTTGCGGTGTAGCAGTCAGCCCGGTACCAATGGCCCAGACCGGCTCATAAGCAATGACCGCCTTTGCAAACGCACCAACGCCCAACTCTTCAATGATGCTGCCAAGCTGACGCGAGACAACCTCAAGGGTCTTGCCGGATTCGCGCTGCTCCAGGGTCTCCCCTATACACAACACGGGAACCAGGCCACATGCTTGTGCTGCTGCGAACTTGCGATTGAGAGTGCCATCCCGCTCACCCATCATCTGGCGACGCTCGGAATGCCCAACAAGCACAAATGAACATCCCGCATCGACCAGCTGACTTGGCGCAATCTCGCCAGTCAAGGCACCTTGCATGGCCTCCACCGCAGAATTTTGCGCGCCGACCTGAATCGACTTACCTTTCAAGCCATCAACCACTTGGGTGATATGCAAGCAAGGCGGGAAAACCGCAACATCAACACCGCTAGGCAAAGCCAAGTGACGAAGGCCATTGATCAGCTCAGCGACACTGGCGCGGGTACCGTGCATCTTCCAGTTACCAGCTACCATAGTGCGACGCATGCTGTACCTCGTCGGTCAAAGTGGGCGCAGATGTTACCCAACCACATCATCACTGGCAAGCCGAATTCAGGCGCAAACTTCAGTTACCAGTTTCGCCAGGTCTTCCGCATGGCCACGGACCTGTATTTCATCTTCCCCTTCGACCATGACACGCACTAGAGGCTCGGTCCCGGACTTACGCAACAACACGCGTCCACGGCCAGCCATCGCTTGGGTCACGCGCTCGCACGCTTCCTTAACAGCGGGGTGCTCGATTGGGTTTTCGCCACCGGCAAAGCGCACATTGAGTAGCACCTGCGGGCATTTACGCATGGCCTGACGCGCTTGAGCGAGGCTCTCTTCACGACGCCGCAGCGCAAGCAACACCTGCAATGCAGCGATAATGGCATCACCTGTCGTGGTGTGCTGGAAGCAGACAACATGCCCGGAGTTCTCGCCCCCCACCTGCCAATTTCGCTCCAGGAGCTCAGCAATCACATAACGGTCCCCAACATTCGCGCGAATGAAAGGAATGCCTAATTCCGCCAGAGCCAACTCAAGGCCCAAATTGCTCATCAGCGTTCCAACGACACCGCCCTGTAACTTGTTACGCTCATGCAGATCGCGGGCAATGATGAATAACAGATCATCACCGTCCACTACAGTGCCCGTGTGATCCACCATCAACACGCGGTCACCATCGCCATCAAAAGCAATCCCCAGATCGGCATGCTGAGCCAAAACCGCGGCCTGCAATTGCTCCATATGAGTAGAACCGCAGTTCTCGTTGATGTTCAAACCGTTAGGCTGGGCCGACAGCACTGTCACATCAGCGCCCAGCTCCTTGAATACGCTTGGCGCCACTTTGTAAGTCGCACCGTGAGCGCAATCGACAACGATTTTAAGGCCAGCGAAATTAGTACTGCTTGGCACACTGCTTTTGCAAAATTCGATGTAGCGGCCGGATGCATCATTGATACGTGACACTTTGCCCAACTTACTGGACTCGACCACTGTCATGGGGGCATCCAGCAACTCCTCGATCATCAATTCGATTTCGTCCGGCAGTTTAGTGCCCTGCCCAGAGAAGAATTTGATGCCGTTGTCGTCGTGAGGGTTGTGAGAAGCGCTGATCACAATACCGGCCTCAGCATGAAACGTGCGCGTCAGGTAAGCGATCGCCGGCGTAGGCATTGGCCCCAACAGCATCACATCCGCACCTGCAGCGGACAAACCAGCCTCAAGCGCTGATTCAAACATGTAGCCGGAAATTCGAGTGTCCTTCCCCACCAGAATGCGGCACGCCCCCATACTGCGGAACGCCATGCCTGCCGCCCACCCCAACTTGAGCATAAAATCAGGGGTAATGGGAAACTCGCCGACCCGACCACGAATACCGTCGGTGCCAAAATATTTTTTAGTCATAAGTGCTCCATCATTCTTATTCGGCTGATTCTACTGCGGCAATCATACGCACCACGTCAACGGTCTCGGCGACATCGTGCACGCGCAAAATCCGCGCACCTTTGGTCATGGCAAGCGCCGCCAGCGCAAGGCCGCCATACAGACGTTCGCCAACAGGACGATTCAACGCCAGTCCAATCATGCTCTTGCGCGACACACCCACCAATAGGGGCCGGCCGAGGGCATGCAAGGACTCCATGTGCCTGAACAAACTTAGATTGTGTTGTAAGGTCTTGGCGAATCCAAAACCCGGGTCCAGGATGATCTGCTCCGGCGCTATTCCAACTGCGGCGCACTGAGCGATTCGCTCAGCCAGAAAACCCGTCACTTCACCTACCAGATCATTGTAATGGGGGTCGTCCTGCATATTCCCGGGCTCACCGAGCATATGCATCAGGCACACCGGCAACCCAGTAGCCGCAGCCGCATCCAAGGCGCCATCACGCCGTAGAGAGCGCACATCATTGATCAATCCAGCCCCAAGGCGCGCAGTTTCGCGCATGACAGCCGGAGTCGATGTATCAACGGAGATGATCACATCCAGCTCACGTGCGATGCGCTCGACAATGGGAGCAACCCGCTCCAACTCCTCGAGTGGAGAAACTATACGAGCACCAGGCCGAGTCGATTCGCCGCCGACATCAATCAAGGTCGCACCAGCCGCCACCATCGCCTCGGCATGACGCAACGCTGCATCCTGCTGACTGAATCGGCCGCCATCGGAAAAAGAATCGGGGGTTACATTGAGAATGCCCATGACATGCGTATGGGCCAAATCAAGAACCCGGTTGCCGCAAGGCAACCGGGTGGAGGACAACACAGAAGTCATTTCAAACCTTAGTGGTCAGCCGCAGGGCCGCCGATCGGGGTCTCAGGGCGCTCATTCTGAACAACGGGCGGGGTACCTGAGGTGCCTGATCCCCCCTCCCAGTCCCGCGGCTCACGTGGCGGACGGCCTGCCATAATGTCGTCGATCTGATCGGCATCAATGGTTTCGTACTTCATCAGCGCGTCGGCCATGGCGTCCAGTTTGTCGCGGTTGTCCGTGAGAATCTGCTTGGCTGTGCCGTAGCACTGATCAATGATGCTGCGCACCTCGGAATCGATCAGCTTGGCAGTCTCACCGGAGAAACTGGCATTTTGACCGCCACCACCACGCCCCAAGAACACTTCGCCATCTTCCTCGGCATACATAAGAGGGCCGAGTTTTTCGGACAAGCCCCACTTGGTCACCATATTTCGCGCAATCTGGCTGGCGCGCATGATGTCGTTGGAGGCGCCGGTGGTCACACCGTCAAAACCCAAGGTCATCTCTTCAGCAATCCGCCCGCCATACAGCGAACAGATCTGGCTGATCAGCGCGCGCTTGGAGAGGCTGTAACGGTCTTCCTCAGGCAGGAACATAGTCACGCCAAGTGCCCGGCCTCGTGGAATGATCGACACCTTGTAGACCGGGTCGTGCTCAGGCACAACGCGGCCCACAATAGCGTGACCAGCCTCGTGGTAAGCAGTGTTCTGCTTCTCTTTTTCGGACATAACCATGGATTTGCGCTCGGCGCCCATCATGATCTTGTCTTTTGCCAGCTCGAATTCTTTCATTTCAACAATGCGCTTGCCGGTACGCGCTGCAAACAACGACGCCTCGTTCACCAAGTTGGCAAGGTCGGCACCGGAAAAACCTGGAGTGCCACGAGCAATCACCGCAGGAGCAACGTCGTCGCCCATCGGCACTTTGCGCATATGAACTTTCAGAATCTGTTCGCGTCCACGAATGTCCGGCAGGCCAACTACGACCTGACGGTCGAAACGACCTGGACGCAGCAACGCGGGGTCAAGCACATCAGGACGGTTGGTTGCGGCGATGACGATAATGCCGTCATTCATCTCGAAACCATCCATCTCCACGAGCAATTGGTTGAGCGTTTGCTCGCGCTCATCGTGACCACCGCCCATGCCCGCACCACGATGACGACCAACGGCGTCAATTTCGTCGATAAAGATGATGCACGGCGCATGCTTCTTAGCTTGCTCGAACATATCGCGAACACGGCTTGCGCCGACACCGACGAACATTTCGACAAAATCAGAACCGGAAATCGTGAAGAACGGCACCTTGGCTTCACCGGCAATCGCCTTGGCCAGCAAGGTTTTACCAGTACCCGGAGGACCGACCATCAGCACACCGCGCGGAATACGCCCGCCAAGACGCTGGAATTTCCCCGGATCGCGCAGGAACTCGACGAGCTCGCCCACTTCCTCTTTAGCTTCATCACAACCGGCAACGTCGGCCAGAGTGGTTTTCACCTGATCTTCGGAGAGCAGGCGTGCCTTGCTCTTCCCGAAGCTCATCGGCCCACCCTTGCCTCCCGCGCCACCTTGCATCTGACGCATGAAGAACATGAACACAGCAATGATCACCAGGATCGGGAAGCTGGCCACCAGTAACTGTGTCCAGATGCTCTGCTGCTCTGGCTGTTTGCCTTCAACGACAACATGGTTATCCACCAAATCACCGATCAGACCGTTGTCCTGGATTGCCGGACGAATGGTCTTGAAGCTGTCGCCATCGGTGCGTTTGCCGGTGATCACGTAGCCATCAACCGCTACGCGCTCGACCTTTCCATCCTTAACTTGCTGGATGAAGTCGGAATAGTTGAGGGTCTGCGGCTCGTTAGGGCTGGAGAAGTTGTTCATCACCGTCACCAGGACAGCCGCGATGATCAACCACAGGATCAGATTCTTTGCCATATCGTTCAATTAACTACCCTCTGAAGCAAGCTCCGCTGCTGGCGCGCGCTTCGCATGATATTCACCGACCTAACTTACTACATTACCTACAACTCTGGCAGGCGCCGTCTGTAACCCTTTGTGAAACTTTGACTACACAATATTCGTAAAGCTTCATGACGAAAGCGATATAAAAAAACCTATCGACTCCGTTGAAACCCTTAAAGACGCTCATCACTCGCCGCGCCTTCGATGCCACGGAACCCTCGAGCCAACAGATACTGCTCGCGGGAACGATCCCTTGAGGAGTCCGGTTTGCGCATCTGTACCTTGTCGAACAATTTACGGATGTTCTTGTGGTATTCGTCAAAACCTTCACCCTGGAAGACTTTGACCAGGAAATCTCCGCCCGGACGCAATACACGCCCTGCCAGGTCCAACGCCAATTCGCACAGGAACATGGCGCGCGGCATATCAACGGCCGGTAATCCACTCATATTGGGTGCCATATCGGAAATCACAAGGTCCACCTGTGAATTTCCCACAGCCTCAAGGATCTCGGCCAGCACTGAATCCTGGGTGAAGTCGCCGTGCACAAAGGTCACATCCGGGATGCTGTCCATCTCCAGAATGTCGGAAGCGATCAATCGCCCCTGCCCACCAATCAGACGACTGGCCACCTGAGACCAGCCCCCCGGGGCGGCCCCCAGATCGATCACACTCATGCCTGGCCGGAATAATTTGTCCTTGTCCTGCAGCTCCAGCAGCTTATAGCTGGCCCGGGAACGGTAGCCGTCCTTTTGCGCCTTTTTGACGTAAGGATCGTTGAAATGTTCTTTTAGCCAGTTAAGGCTGGTTTTGGAACGGGCCACGGGCCACCTCGAAAATAAAACGGGTCGTGATTAACTGGGCGGTCCCGGACTCGCTCGGGTAAACTGGCCGCCGCTTTTTACAAGATCAGACGCAGGGGTCAGATTATGCCGCTCACTCAAGAGCAGAAGAAACAGTACAAATCCATTGGCCACCATCTGAAACCAGTTCTGATTGTGGCAGACAACGGTTTGACTGAGGGTGTGTTAGCTGAATTCGAGCGCGCACTCAACGATCACGAACTGATCAAGATCAAGGTCAATATCCTCGATCGCGAAGCACGCCTGGCTGCCATTGCGGAACTGTGCAAGGCGGGCAAAGCAGACCTGGTTCAGGTCATCGGCAAGATGGCGCTGCTGTATCGCAAGAATTTCAGCGTCAACAAACAACTGTCGAACGTTCATCGCTTCAAATGACAAATAGGGTCAAGGGCGTGCTTCGCGCGCCCCGCCACTCCATCCCGGCGCAGGCTGTACAACCAGCACAAGCCCCGAGAACCCTAGCACAAGATAGCTGAATAGCCGCCAGCGCAACGCTTCCGGCAGCCAGAGATGCACGACGCAATACATAGCGCATGCATACAGCGCCATCAACAGCAGTTGGCCGCGAATATCCCGCCACAAACTCTCCAAGCCCTCAGCCTTGATCAGCACCAACGCTTGAAGCACCACGCACGCCGCAGCAAAACCCACCAGTAATGCACTGAGCAATCCGTCGAGTTCGTCTATCAGCAACGGCGCCAAACCAATCAAACCGAGTGCCGGCAGCACGCCAATGTGAAGCAACCACAAGCCGCCCACCCACAACATCTGAGTGAGCTGCCATAGCATGGCGCCCGCACGAAACGGGCGCCGAGTATCAGATGTGACGAACTTCGACAATCTCGTACTCGATCACGCCACTTGGCGTTTTGACGGCAACCACGTCCCCCTCTTCCTTGGCGATCAAGGCACGTGCTATAGGCGAACCTACAGAGATTTTGCCCTGTTTGATATCAGCCTCGTCCTCACCCACGATGTGGTAAGTCACGCTTTCGTCCGTTTCAACGTTGGCGATTTCGACAGTGGTGCCGAAAATCACCTTGCCGGTGTGCGGGATAGTGGTCACATCGATGATCACAGCATTTTGCATGCGACCTTCGATATCACGAATCCGCGCCTCGACCATACCCTGCTGCTCGCGAGCGGCGTGATATTCGGCGTTCTCCTTCAAGTCACCCAGCTCGCGGGCCGTACCGATGTCCTGGCTCAGCTTCGGACGTACGACCTTAGTCAGGTGGGCGTGCTCCTCTTCCAGGGCGCGAGCGCCCTGAACAGTCATTGGGTATTTGGTAATGCTCATGCCTTCAATCCTGCGTGTAGATCCTGCAAGCGACGAACGGTCTTTTCTGGACCGAACTTGAGTGCTTCACAGATAGCTTCGCCAGCAGCAATGGTGGTGGTGCAGTAAATCTTGTGCTGCAGGGCGTTACGACGAATGGAGTAGGAATCCGCGATCGACTGACGACCTTCAGTAGTGTTGATGATCAAGGTGACTTCGTCATTCTTGATCATGTCGACCACATGCGGACGACCTTCCGTTACCTTGTTCACGCGACGCACCTTAAGGCCGGCAGCCTCGATCAGCTTGGCAGTCCCAGCGGTGGCCACGACTTCGAAGCCCAAGTTGATCAGATCACGCGCCACGCCTGCAACCAGCGGCTTGTCGTCATCACGAACACTGATGAACGCAGTACCGCCGGTCGGCAGAATTTCGCTGGCCCCCATCTGTGCTTTAGCAAACGCCTCACCGAACGTGTCGCCCACGCCCATCACCTCACCGGTAGACTTCATCTCTGGGCCCAGGATCGGGTCCACGCCAGGGAATTTGGCGAATGGGAACACCGCCTCTTTCACGCTGTAGAAGTTCGGGATGATTTCTTTGGTAAAACCGATTTCTTTCAGAGTCTTACCAGCCATCACGCGCGCAGCGATCATGGCCAGGGACACGCCGATGCACTTGGACACAAATGGCACGGTACGCGAAGCTCGTGGGTTGACCTCGATGACGTAGATGTCTTCGCCTTGCAAGGCCAACTGCACGTTCATCAGACCGACCACGCCCAACTCCAAAGCCATTTTCTTGACCTGGTCGCGCATCACATCCTGAATGTGCGCCGGCAACGAGTAAGGCGGCAGCGAGCAAGCAGAGTCACCGGAGTGAACACCGGCCTGCTCGATGTGCTGCATGATCGCGCCGATCACTACGTCGGTGCCATCGCAGACCGCATCCACGTCCATTTCGATGGCGCAGTTGAGGAAGTGGTCCAGCAGCACCGGGCTGTCGTTGGACACTTTCACAGCATCGCGCAGGTAGCGCTTGAGTTCTTCTTCTTCGTAAACGATTTCCATCGCTCGGCCGCCCAGCACATAAGACGGGCGCACCACCAACGGATAGCCAATTTTGCTGGCCGCACGAATAGCTTCATCTTCGCTACGCACGGTGGCGTTTGGCGGCTGACGCAGGTTCAAGCGCTCAACCATTTGCTGGAAGCGCTCACGGTCTTCGGCACGGTCGATGGCGTCCGGGCTAGTGCCGATAATCGGCACACCAGCAGCTTCCAGGGCACGCGCCAGCTTCAGCGGAGTCTGGCCGCCGTACTGAACGATCACGCCTTTAGGCTTCTCGACACGCACGATTTCCAGCACGTCTTCCAGGGTCACCGGCTCGAAGTACAGACGATCAGAAGTATCGTAATCGGTGGAAACGGTTTCCGGGTTGCAGTTGACCATGATGGTCTCGTACCCGTCTTCGCGCAGGGCGAGAGCAGCGTGTACGCAGCAGTAGTCAAATTCGATGCCCTGGCCGATACGGTTAGGACCGCCACCCAGGATCATGATCTTGTCGCGACCCGACGGCGCCGCTTCGCACTCTTCCTCGTAGGTGGAGTACAGATAAGCGGTATCGGTGGAGAACTCGGCCGCGCAAGTATCCACGCGCTTGTAGACCGGGAAGATCTCCAGCTTGTGGCGATGAGTGCGCAGGTTCTTCTCGGTCACACCCAGCAACTTGGCCAGACGCTGGTCGGAGAAGCCCTTGCGCTTGAGGCGGAACATCATGTCGCGGTCGATGCTGGCCAGACCCAGGGTCTTGACCTTCTCTTCTTCCTTGATCAGATCTTCGATCTGCACCAGGAACCACGGGTCGATCATGTTCATGCCGAAGATGTCTTCGACACTCAGGCCGGCACGGAATGCATCAGCGACGTACCAGATCCGCTCGGCACCCGGCACGGTCAGTTCGCGCTTGAGCACGCTCATGCTTTCCGGGTTGCTCAGATCGAGCTTCTCATCCAGGCCGCACACGCCGACTTCCAGGCCACGCAGGGCTTTCTGCAGGGATTCCTGGAAGGTCCGGCCGATGGCCATCACTTCGCCCACGGACTTCATCTGGGTAGTCAGGCGCGCATCCGCTTTGGCGAACTTCTCAAAAGCAAAGCGCGGCAGCTTGGTCACCACGTAGTCGATGGACGGCTCGAAGGACGCTGGGGTCTTGCCGCCAGTGATGTCGTTCGACAGTTCATCCAAGGTATAACCCACGGCCAGTTTGGCCGCGACTTTGGCGATCGGGAACCCCGTCGCCTTAGAAGCCAGTGCCGAAGAACGGGAAACACGCGGGTTCATTTCGATCACAACCATACGGCCGGTGTTCGGGCAGATCCCGAACTGAACGTTGGAACCGCCGGTTTCTACACCGATCTCACGCAGTACCGCCAGGGAGGCGTTACGCAGGATCTGATATTCCTTGTCGGTCAGGGTCTGCGCCGGCGCCACGGTGATGGAGTCACCGGTGTGCACGCCCATCGGGTCGAAGTTTTCAATGGAGCAGACGATGATGCAGTTGTCTTTCTTATCGCGAACAACCTCCATCTCGTATTCTTTCCAACCGATCAAGGATTCGTCGATCAGCAGCTCTTTGGTCGGCGACAGGTCCAGACCACGGGCGCAGATTTCTTCGAATTCTTCACGGTTGTAGGCAATACCACCACCGGTGCCGCCCATGGTGAAGGACGGACGGATGATGCATGGGAAACCCAGAGTCTCGAGGACCGCATTGGCTTCTTCCATGCTGTGGGCGATACCGGAACGCGGGCAGGCCAGGCCGATGGACTTCATGGCCTTGTCGAAGCGTGAGCGGTCTTCGGCTTTGTCGATGGTGTCGGCATTGGCGCCGATCATCTCTACGCCGAACTTCTCCAGAACGCCTTCGCGCTCCAGATCCAGAGCGCAGTTCAGTGCAGTCTGGCCACCCATGGTCGGCAGCAGCGCGTCTGGACGCTCTTTCTCGATGATCTTGGCAACCGTCTGCCATTTGATCGGCTCGATGTAGGTCGCGTCAGCCATCGCCGGGTCGGTCATGATGGTGGCTGGGTTGGAGTTCACCAGGATGACGCGGTAGCCCTCTTCGCGCAGGGCTTTACAGGCCTGGGCGCCGGAGTAGTCGAACTCGCAGGCCTGGCCGATCACGATCGGGCCAGCGCCGAGAATCAGGATGCTTTTTATGTCTGTACGTTTTGGCATTGGTTTGTCACTCAAATCCGCAGGTCAGTCGGCAAGCCGTCTTGAACAATCTTTAGAGAGCCCGCGAGGGCCACCGGGTTTCGGGGCCGCCCGCAGGCTGCTCAGTCAGCGTCGCTTGGCCATCTCATTGATGAAACGGTCGAACAGCGGCGCTACGTCGTTCGGGCCCGGGCTGGCTTCAGGGTGGCCCTGGAAGCTGAACGCGCTCTTGTCGGTGCGCTCGATGCCTTGCAGGGAACCGTCAAACAGCGACTTATGAATCGCGCGGACGTTGACCGGCAAGGTGGCTTCATCCACCGCAAAACCGTGGTTCTGGCTGGTAATCATCACGACACCAGTGTCCAGATCCTGAACAGGGTGGTTGGCGCCGTGGTGGCCGTGCCCCATTTTCAGGGTTTTAGCACCGGAGGCCAGAGCCAGCAGTTGGTGGCCGAGGCAGATACCGAATACCGGAATCTCGGTTTCCAGTACGTCCTTAATGGCCTGGATGGCGTAGTCGCAAGGCTCAGGGTCACCCGGGCCGTTGGACAGGAACACGCCGTCCGGTTGCAGAGCCAGCACGTCGCTGGCTGGGGTTTGCGCAGGTACCACGGTCACGCGGCAGCCACGCTCGACCAGCATGCGCAGGATGTTGTACTTGACGCCGTAGTCGTAAGCGACCACGTGATAAGGCAACTCGGCAGCATCGATGGTCGCATGACTGTCTGTCTTCAAATCCCAGACCGTGGAGCGCCATTCGTACTTCTCTTTGACGCTGACGACCTTCGCCAGGTCCATGCCCTTCAGGCCAGGGAAGCCTTGTGCCGCGGCGATCGCCGCCTCTTCGGAAATATTGTCGCCGACCATGATGCAGCCGTTCTGCGAGCCTTTTTCACGCAGGATGCGCGTAAGGCGACGGGTATCGATACCAGCGATCGCCACCACATTGTTGGCTTTGAGGTAATCGGAAAGCGACATCGTGTTGCGCCAGTTGCTCGCAACCAGTGGCAGATCACGAATCACCAACCCCGCCGACCAGACACGATCAGACTCGACATCTTCCGGCGTAGTACCGGTGTTGCCGATATGTGGATAGGTCAGGGTAACGATCTGTTGGGCGTAGGAAGGATCGGTAAGGATTTCCTGATAGCCGGTCATGGCAGTGTTAAACACTACCTCTCCAACGGTTTGACCGTCGGCTCCAATGGCTTCGCCGCGAAAAATGCTGCCATCAGCAAGGGCGAGTATGGCTGGCTTAGTCAAGAAGACCTCCCGTAAATAAAGCCTGAAAGGGCGATCGCAGGTTGTAAAAAAGCGGAGTGACGTATGGACACGTCACCCCGCTTGTTCACTGAATTATTCTGCGCGCTTTTAGTGGACACACTAAAGCTGTAGCTTACAGAAAAAGGCTTTTTGGGTCCACCGCTAATGAGCCTTGAAGGCAGGGGAATGCGACAGGACGTCGCTTAGCGGGTAAAAACGGGGCTCAGGATAATCCTGAGCCCCCGTCTTGGCTACTGATTAGTGCAGATCCAGCACGTCTCGCATGTCGTACAGGCCAGGCTCGCGCCCTTCCAGCCAGAGCGCGGCACGGACCGCCCCCTTGGCAAACGTCATGCGACTGGAAGCCTTATGCGTGATCTCCAGGCGCTCGCCTTCGGCCGCGAATAGCACGGTGTGATCACCAACGACGTCCCCGCCACGAACAGTCGCGAAACCGATGGTGTCGCGCGCGCGCTCACCGGTATGCCCCTCGCGCCCGTATACCGCGACCTTTGACAAGTCGCGACCCAGCGCATCAGCGATAGCCTCGCCCATACGCAGCGCGGTACCCGAGGGCGCGTCGATTTTATGACGATGGTGGGTCTCGATAATCTCGATATCCGCTTCATCACCCAGCACCCGCGCCGCCATATCCAGCAGCTTGAGCGACAGGTTCACACCGACGCTGAAGTTGGCGGCGAACACCAGAGGGATCTCCTTGCCCGCCTCCACTAACAACTGCTTCTGCTCGGCACTCAAGCCCGTAGTGCCAATAACCATGGCCTTGCCTGCCTTGCGACAGAACGCCAGATTCTTGAGCATCACCTCGGGCAGCGTGAAATCGATCAGTACATCGAATTCATCCGCCACCTGCTCCAGGCTGCCCGACAGCGAAACGCCGATACGCCCCAATGAGGCCAACTCACCGGCATCCGCGCCGATCAACGTACTGCCCGGACGAACGATCGCCGCCGTCAGCCCGGAGGCCGGTGAGCGCAACTGCACCGCTTCAACCAGCGTCTTGCCCATGCGCCCGGCAGCGCCCATTACGGCTATACGTCGCATACTCACTTCCTTACAGATCGCCGAAGAAGCGCTTCACGCCTTCAAAGAAACCAGTGGTTTTCGGCGAATGGGTATCATCGCCTTCCAGCGAGCTACGGAACTCTTCGAGCAGCTCACGCTGACGGCGCCCCAGATTGACCGGTGTTTCGACCGCCACGCGGCACATCAAGTCACCCGCACCGCCACCACGCACCGGCGCAACGCCTTTGCCGCGAATACGGAACTGTTTACCGGTTTGCGTGCCCTCAGGGATCTTGAGCTTGACGCGCCCATCCAGCGTCGGAATCTCCAGCTCACCACCCAGCGCCGCGTCGACAAAACTGATCGGCACTTCACAGAACAGATGCTTACCGTCGCGCTGGAAAATCGCGTGCTCGCGCACATTGATCACCACATACAGGTCACCCGTAGGCCCACCCTGAACACCCGCTTCACCTTCGCCCGACAGACGAATTCGATCACCGGTATCCACACCCGCCGGCACTTTCACCGACAAGGTTTTGTACTCTTCGACACGACCTTCGCCATGACAGGAATCGCATGGATCGGAGATGATCTTGCCCTGTCCATGGCAACGCGGGCACGTCTGCTGCACCGAGAAGAAGCCTTGTTGCATACGGACCTGGCCGATACCACCGCACGTAGGGCAGGTGATGGGCGAAGAGCCTTTCTTGGCGCCCGAACCGTCGCACGGCTTGCAGTTGACCAGCGTTGGCACACGAATATTGACACTGGTACCGCGAACCGCTTCTTCCAGGTTCAGTTCCAGGGTGTAGCGCAAGTCGCTGCCGCGCTGCGCACCGCCACGCTGACCACCGCGGCCGCCGCCAAAGAAGTCGCTGAACACATCGCCGAAAATATCGGAGAAATTCTGCCCACCAAAACCAGCGCCACCACCACCCATGCTTGGGTCGACACCGGCATGGCCATACTGATCGTAGGCCGCACGCTTATTGGGATCACATAGGCATTCGTAGGCCTCATTGGCCTCTTTGAACATTTCTTCGGATTCTTTGTTATCCGGATTACGGTCCGGGTGGTGCTTCATCGCCAGGCGACGGTAAGCCTTTTTCAGCTCCGCCTCGCTGGCACCACGCTCCACACCCAAAACTTCGTAATAGTCACGCTTTGCCATAAGTCTTTGCACTCTTAAGGACGTTCAACCAGGCCCTCCTGAGCCTTGCCGAACTCGTTGAGCCCCAATACAGGCCCGGACCCAACTCACGTCAATTCAACGATCCTGGTCATCACTGCTTTCAGCCAGGCGCCCGGCCAAAAACGCGGTATTAAACCCTCGGAAAGCAGGAGCATCCCCGATCACACCGCCAGCATCCGACTGTTGTCGCATGCTGTAAAAATTCGCGTACCCCAGACACGCCAACGCGGGAGCAAGCTCCCGCGCGGCGACATCCTACCAGTCACCGCTTGAAAGCGGTCAACCGGGCGACCAAGTTACTTCTTCTGGTCTTCTTTAACTTCTTCGAACTCAGCATCGACAACGTCGTCATGCTTGGCTTCCGGTTCTGCCTGTTGTGCAGCGCCGTCTGCCGGCTGAGCTTGCTCTGCGTACATCTTCTGGGCCACTGGCGCAGAGACTTTCGACAACTCTTCAATCTTGGCTTCAATGGCGGCCTTGTCGTCGCCTTTGACGGCGGCTTCCAGGGCAACCACGGCAGCTTCGATTGCAGTTTTCTCTTCAGCCGATACTTTTTCGCCAGCGTCCACGACCATTTTGCGGGTCGAGTGCACCAGAGCATCACCTTTGTTACGAGCGTCGGCCAGCTCAGCAAACTTGGCATCCGCCTCGGCGTTGGCTTCAGCATCACGAATCATCTGTTGAATTTCTTCATCAGACAGACCCGAGTTGGCCTTGATGGTGATCTTCTGCTCTTTGCCGGTCGCCTTGTCTTTCGCACCTACGTGCAGAATGCCGTTGGCGTCGATGTCGAAGGTCACTTCGATTTGTGGCACACCACGAGGCGCTGGTGGAATATCAGCCAGGTCGAACTTGCCCAGAGACTTGTTCTGAGAAGCTTGTTTACGCTCACCTTGCAGCACATGAATGGTCACGGCGCCCTGGTTGTCATCGGCAGTCGAGAACACCTGAGATTTCTTGGTAGGAATCGTGGTGTTTTTCTCGATCAGCGCGGTCATCACGCCACCCATGGTTTCGATACCCAGGGTCAGCGGGCTGACGTCCAGCAACAGCACGTCTTTCACATCACCGGCCAATACCGCGCCCTGAATCGCAGCACCCATGGCAACCGCTTCGTCCGGGTTGACGTCTTTACGTGCTTCTTTACCGAAGAACTCGGTGACTTTCTGCTGCACCAGCGGCATACGAGTCTGACCGCCCACCAGGATCACGTCGTTGATGGAGCCAACGTCGATGCCAGCGTCTTTCAATGCAATGCGGCAAGGTTCGATAGTGCGCTGAACCAGGTCTTCAACCAGTGCCTCCAACTTGGCGCGAGAAATCTTCACGTTCAAGTGCTTAGGACCGGTAGCATCTGCTGTGATGTACGGCAGGTTAACGTCAGTCGACATGCTCGACGACAGCTCGATCTTGGCTTTTTCGGCAGCTTCTTTCAGACGCTGCATCGCCAGCGGATCACCTTTAAGGTTCATGCCGCTTTCTTTCTTGAATTCGTCAACGAGGTAGTCGATCAGACGAATGTCAAAGTCTTCACCACCCAAGAAGGTGTCACCGTTGGTAGCCAGCACTTCGAACTGGTGCTCGCCATCGACTTCGGCAATCTCGATCACCGATACGTCGAAGGTACCGCCACCCAGGTCATAAACGATCACGGTGTGATCGCCTTTGGCCTTGTCCATACCGTAAGCCAGAGCAGCCGCGGTCGGTTCGTTAATGATACGTTTGACGTCCAGGCCCGCGATGCGGCCGGCATCTTTGGTCGCCTGACGCTGGCTGTCGTTGAAGTAAGCCGGAACGGTGATCACCGCTTCGGTTACAGCTTCACCCAGATAGTCTTCGGCCGTTTTCTTCATCTTTTTCAAGACTTCAGCCGAGATCTGCGGAGCGGACATTTTGTTGCCGTTCACTTCAACCCAGGCGTCACCGTTGTCAGCCTTGGCGATTTTGTAAGGCACCATCTTGATGTCTTTTTGCACGACTTCTTCGTCGAACTTACGACCGATAAGACGCTTTACCGCGTACAGAGTGTTATGCGGGTTAGTCACCGCCTGGCGCTTGGCCGACTGACCGACGAGGATCTCACCGTCATTGGCGTAAGCGATAATCGAAGGCGTAGTACGCGCGCCTTCGGCGTTCTCAATAACTTTGGCCTTGCCGTTTTCCATGACCGAGACGCACGAGTTGGTGGTCCCCAGGTCGATACCGATAATTTTGCCCATGATTTACTCTCCCGAAACTTGAATTTTGTTGCCGCAGCAGTTTTGGCTAACTGCGGTAGCACTTAAACGCTTGACTTATAAATGGGGGCCTTGCGGCGGATTTCAAGCCTGCTCATCAATAGAAGGTGCAACGGGCGCTGGCGCCTTGCTTACCA
Source organism: Pseudomonas rhodesiae (assembly GCF_013285305.1). Taxonomy (NCBI): domain Bacteria; kingdom Pseudomonadati; phylum Pseudomonadota; class Gammaproteobacteria; order Pseudomonadales; family Pseudomonadaceae; genus Pseudomonas; species Pseudomonas rhodesiae. The sequence goes on from NZ_CP054205.1 coordinate 5,086,074, forward strand.
CTACCATTGCCGGGCGCAGCAGACGGCCGTTGAGCAGGTATCCTTTCTGGAACACCTTCAACACGCTGTTGGGCTCAAGGTCGTGGCTTTCCTGCATGGCCATGGCTTGGTGATGCTCAGCATTGAACGGCTCGCCACCTTGCGGATCGATAGCTTCCAGCTGGTACCGCTTGAGCGTGTCCTGGAACATTTTCAGGGTCAGCTCAATGCCTTCGCGCATCGCACGGATGTTTTCATCATCCGGGTTGGACAGCTCAAGGCCGCGCTCCAGACTGTCGATAATCGGCAGCAGGTCGCTGGCGAATTTTTCCAACGCGAATTTATGCGCTTTTTCTACATCCTGCTCGGCACGGCGGCGGACGTTCTGCAGATCGGCGGCAACACGCAAAGACTGATCCTGCGCAGCGGCCAATTGCTCTTCCAGCACCTGCACACGAGTTGCCAGCTCATCACCGACAGCCGGATTGGCGTCTGGAGTTTGCGTATCCTGCGTCTGTTCGTCAGCCATAGATTCTCTCCTTTCAAAATCATGCGCGAACTCGACTCGCGCTTCTGTTCCGGTATATGGGGCCACAATTTCCAGGTTCAAGGGCGCAAACAAGACCAAAAGTCCATCAGAGCGCCAGGATTGATTCCCATCCAAACATTCCCAGTTGCGCTAAAAAAAGCTTATTTTCAAGTAAATCGAACTAAGGATCAGGATTGTCACGCCGGGACGAAACACTGTATAAATAACCAGACCTAAAGCCTGGGAGCGGCCGTCATGCTCGTGCACCTGTCCGTACACAACTACGCCATCGTTGAACATCTGGATCTCGAACTGGATCGTGGAATGAGCGTAATCACAGGCGAAACCGGCGCCGGCAAGTCGATCATGCTCGACGCACTGGGCCTGACCCTGGGGGATCGCGCCGACAGCGGCGTAGTGCGCCCAGGCGCAGAAAAGGCCGATATCCTGGCCACTTTCGACTTGGCGGATATTCCAGAAGCTGAAACCTGGCTGGCTGAGCGCGACCTTAGCCATGAAGGACCGTGCATCCTGCGACGGGTCATCACTGCCGAAGGGCGCTCACGCGGCTATATCAACGGCACGCCCTGCCCGCTTGGCGACCTGAAAGCATTGGGTGAATTGCTGATCGATATCCACAGCCAGCACGAACATCAGTCTCTGCTTAAAACCGACACACATCGGCGCTTGCTCGACGAATACGCCGGCGCCACCGATCTATCCAGGCAAGTACAGCTTGCTGCGCAACGCTGGCGCCAGACACGCCTGGAACTGGAACGACTCTCCAATTCCGGCGATGAGCAACGCGCTCGCCATCAGTTACTCAGCTATCAGCTCGAAGAGCTGGAGAGCCTGGGTCTTGGCGAAACGGAGCTGGAGCAGCTTGAACAGGAACACAAGAACCTCACCAATGCAGAAACCCTTCTGGGTATCTGCCGTCAGGTGGTGGAGCAATGCAGCGAAAGCGATTCCGGAAATGTGCTCAACGCGCTCACGGCCAGCCTCAACCGTCTGTCCAGCGTGAATAACGCCTCGGATTCGCTGAGCGAAGCGACAACCCTGCTGACCAGTGCGCAGATCCAGGTTGAAGAAGCAGTCGGCGAGCTGAATAGGTTTCTGGACCACTTCGATGCCGATCCGGCGCGCTTGCAGGAAATAGAAGAACGACTGGACACTATTTATACCCTGGCCCGCAAACATCGAATCCAGCCCACTGAACTGGCGGCGATGCAGCAGAAATTGCTGGATGAAATCGAAACCCTGAATGCCAACGATGAATCCATTGAAAGACTGGGCGACGAACTGGCCTCCTATGCCCGGCATTATCAAGAGAAGGCCCGCGAACTGAGCGAGTTACGCCAGCACGCGGCCACAAACCTTGCCGACGCAGTTGAGCAAGAAATTCAGCGCCTGGGCATGCCTGGCGGGCGCTTTACTATCGAGCTGCGCACCAATGCCAGCAACGAACTGCAGCCCCATGGCTTGGAACAGGTAGAACTACTGGTCAGCGCCAACCCTGGACAACCTCTCAAAGCGCTGGCAAAAGTCGCCTCCGGGGGGGAGCTGTCGCGAATCAGCCTGGCTATCCAAGTGATTACCGCACAGACCTCCAGAGTACCCACGCTGGTATTCGACGAGGTGGACGTCGGCATCGGCGGACCAACGGCGGAAATTGTCGGCCAACTGTTGCGCCGCCTGGGAGAGCGAGGCCAGGTACTCACAGTGACGCACTTGCCGCAGGTCGCGGCGCAAGGGCATCAACATTTGTTTGTACACAAGGTCAGAGGCAGCGATGCAACACGTACAGCCGTGTCCAGATTGAACAAGTCGGAACGCGTGGAAGAAGTGGCCCGCATGCTGGGTGGGATAGACCTGACCAAAGAGTCTCTGGCGCATGCGAAGAAGATGGTCGTAGTCGCCAAGGCGTGAACCGGAATTTTCTTGCAAACAGCACGAAGGCGACCCAAGGGTCGCCTTCGTGCTGTTTGCAAAGTACATCTGTAGCGTTTTTTACTTTTTCTTACGGATGTACAACACAAGATTATGGTCAACCAGATCGAAGCCATGTTCTTCAGCGATTTCATGCTGAAGCTTCTCGATTGCCGGGCTGGTGAACTCAATAACCTCATTGGTATCGAGGTCCACCATATGGTCGTGATGACCGCCGTCAGCCAGTTCGAACACTGCATGACCGCCGTCGAAATTATGACGAACCACCAGCCCTGCGGCTTCAAACTGGGTCAGCACACGGTAAACCGTGGCCAGGCCAACGTCCTCATTAGACTCCATCAGCGCCTTATAAACATCTTCAGCACTCATGTGGCGCTGCTCGGCAGAATCGAGCATTTGTAGAATCTTGACTCGTGGCAGAGTCACTTTGAGACCGGCTTTGCGTAGTTCGCTATTTTCAACCATGGTTAGCTTTCTCGCGGATGCTGCTTCGCAGCTTCTCTTAATACGGGTATGATCGGCGTTTACGTTGTCCCAGCCAAGATAGTGGAAGTCGCCCACCGATGCAAAACACCAAGCTCTTGCTAACCAGTTTCACCTTTGTGGGACTGCTCGCACTCGCCGGTTGTTCATTCCCCGGGGTTTACAAAATCGACATCCAGCAGGGCAATGTCGTCACGCAGGACATGATAGACCAGTTACGCCCCGGAATGACCCGACGGCAAGTACGGTTTATTATGGGTAATCCCCTGCTGACCGACACTTTCCATGCCGATCGCTGGGATTATCTCTATAGCATTCAGCCTGGTGGCGGTGAGCGCCAGCAGGAGCGCGTCAGCGTCATTTTTAATGGCAATGACCAGCTTGTCAGCCTGTCCGGTGACTTCATGCCCGGCGTAAGCCGTGATGAAGCCTTGCTGGGCAAAGACAACGACACGAACGTGACGGCTCCCGCGCAAGAAGGCGAAAAGCAGAAGTCGGAGGTCCCCGCAAAGCCGGGTTCCTTGCTGGACAGAATCCAGAAGGATGTCGACGGCGTGGAAACCGTTCCCGTCCCGACACCTCAGCCGTTGGACACCAGCCCACAATAAAACTGTGCGGCACACGAAAAAAAGCCCGGCATGCCGGGCTTTTTCGTATCTGCCGATTAGCGGAGCTAAGTATTCTGCTGCCTGGCAAGCGCTGCCTTGGCCGCACGCAACCTGCGCACTTCCTTGGGATCAGCCAACAATGGACGGTAAATCTCAACTCGATCGCCCGCTTGTATAGCACGCACATCAGCGTCAGAAATCGCCTTACCGAATATCCCTAATGGACAAGTCGCCGGATCAATACCGGGGAACTGCTCCAGAACTCCCGAGAGCTGTACCGCCTTGCGCACACTCGTGCCCAAGGGTACGGTCACGGCAACCAAGACCTGACGATCGACAGCGGCGTGCACCACTTCGATTTCAACCATGCAGCTGCTTAGCCCGCTGACAGAATGCATCCACCAAGGTATTGGCCGCCTGATTGAATAACGGCCCAAGCGTCGCTCGTACGATGGGTCCGGCATAATCAAACGACAGATCCAGGCTGATTTTGCAGGCCTTGTCCGTCAATGCTTTGAAAATCCATACACCATGCAACTGGGTGAATGGGCCTTCCTGCAAATTCATTTCGATTGATTTACCCGGCACTAATACATTGCGCGTAACGAAGTGCTGACTAAGCCCCCCCTTGGCCACGCCTACGCTGGCGACCATGTACTCAGCACTGCCTTCAAGCACCTCGGCAGTTGAGCACCACGGAAGGAATTCCGGATAACGCGCCACGTCGTTGACCAGATCATAGAGCGCCTGTGCCGGATAGGGCAGCAGCGCCGAACGTTGAATATGCGTCGTCATGTGTGCGTTATTTCCACAGCTGAGCGGCAAACATCGCGAAGGAACAGCCCGATCCGCGAGAGAAAAAAACCAAAGAACTGCCTGCATTGTCCGGGATTCGTCCAACACGCTCAAGCACGCAGGTTGACCGTAGCCGCCAGGCTCGCAACTGCCTATAATGCCGCCCCTATGGCTAAACAAAAGAAACACCCCACAGGGACCATCGCGCAAAATAAAAAGGCGCGACACGATTACTTCATCGAACATCGTTTCGAGGCTGGTCTGGTCCTGGCCGGCTGGGAAGTAAAGAGTCTGCGTGCCAGCAAACTGCAGCTGGTCGACAGTTACGTACTGCTCAAGGATGGTGAAGCATGGCTGCTGGGCAGTCATATCACCCCGCTGACCACCGCGAGCACTCATGTGATTGCCGACCCGGTACGCACCCGCAAGCTACTGCTCAACGCCCGCGAGCTGGACAAGCTTGCCGCAGCCGTGCAGCAGAAGGGCTATGCCTGCGTCTGCCTGTCCTGGTACTGGAGCAAGCACTTGGTCAAGTGCGAGATCGCACTGGGCAAGGGCAAGAAGGAATACGACAAGCGCGACACCGAACGCGAGCGCGACTCCAATCGCGAGCTGCATCGCGCGGTACGCAACAAGGGCAAGGAAGAATAACCTTGTACGATGTAGCCTCGGGCAAACCCGCGGCTACATCCCTTTACGTCGCTCCGCACGCGCCACGCGCTGAACCTCCTGACGCACTTCCTCCAACACTTCCTGCACGTACAACAAGTGACGTGTGGACACCTCCCTCGCCTGCTCGGCCCGCCCCTCGATAATCGCCAGGTACAGATCCCGATGCTGATTGATCAACATGTCACGGGTTTCCGTACGCTGCTGATACATGCCACCGATATTAGTCACCACGTTACGCTTGAGCAGATCGAACAAACCTCGAATCGTGTGCAGCAGCACCGCGTTATGACTGGCCTCGGCAATAGCCAGATGGAACCGAGCATCCGCCGCCCCCTCCTCGGCCCGACTGACTTCATCGACGCGTGTATAGCAATCCTGCAACGCTTCAAACGCAGTAGTCAGCCGTTCCCGGTCGACCTCGGTAGCACGCAACGCCGCGTAATACGCGCATGACGCCTCCAAAGTCTGGCGAAACTCCAGCAAGTCACGCTGGGCTTCTGGATTATTCTCCAGCAGATGGAGGAGCGGATCGCTGAAAGTCGACCCCAAAGAGTCGACGACATAGTTGCCGCCCCCTTGGCGACTGACTAACAACCCTTTGGCCGCCAGCTTCTGGATAGCCTCGCGCAACGACGGACGCGAGACTCCGAACTGCTCAGCCAAGGCACGTTCAGCCGGCAACCGCTCGCCGGATTTCAACGTACCCTCAAGGATCATTCCTTCAAGCTGCTCAACAATATCGTCAGACAGACGGCGCTGCCGCACCTGATCAAACGCCATAACTCACTCTCCACCATCCCGACCACTCGCCGGGCCCTCTATTCTGGCCTATCGCCGCCGTTCCAGCACCCATCAGAGTGCCTTCGTTTTTGCCGCTCAGATCCCCTCAGCCATCCCACTACGACCAAAGTTTTGCAGGCGGCAAATTGACACATCCCACGAAGGCTTTTAACCTAGCTCACATCGATTGTAAATTGGTATTACCAATTATCCATATCGACAAAAAAGTGCCTGACCAACAACAATTAGGGGCCACCCCATATGCAAACCTGGCAACAGCTTTACAGCCCGCTCGGCAGCCTCGGCTTGTCCGCTCTCGCCGCAGTCATCCCGATCGTATTCTTCTTCCTGGCCCTGGCAGTGTTCCGCCTCAAAGGGCATGTGGCCGGCAGCATTACCCTGGCACTGTCGATCCTGGTGGCGATTTTTGCCTTCCAGATGCCGGTCGATATGGCTTTCGCCGCTGCCGGTTACGGGTTCGCCTATGGCCTGTGGCCTATCGCGTGGATCATCGTCGCGGCCGTGTTCCTCTACAAACTTACGGTGAAAAGCGGCCAATTCGAGATTATCCGTAGCTCGGTTCTGTCGATCACTGACGACCAACGCCTGCAAGTGCTGCTGATTGGCTTCTGCTTTGGCGCCTTCTTGGAAGGTGCGGCCGGTTTCGGCGCGCCCGTGGCCATCACCGCCGCGCTGCTGGTCGGCCTGGGCTTCAACCCGCTTTACGCCGCCGGCCTCTGCCTGATAGCTAACACTGCCCCCGTCGCATTTGGCGCACTGGGTATCCCCATCATCGTGGCCGGGCAAGTGACGGGCATCGATGCGTTCAAGATCGGCGCCATGACTGGCCGCCAACTGCCATTGCTGTCGCTGTTCGTACCGTTTTGGCTGGTATTCATGATGGACGGCCTGCGCGGCGTGCGTGAAACCTGGCCAGCAGCCCTGGTTGCGGGCTTGAGCTTTGCGATCACCCAGTACTTCACCTCCAATTTCATCGGCCCGGAACTGCCAGACATCACTTCGGCGTTGGCCAGCCTGATTGCCCTGACCCTGTTCCTGAAAGTCTGGCAACCCAAGCGCACCGCAGGCGCGCAGATCGCCGGCGCCACCTCAAGCGCGGTCATCACCGCCAGTGCCGGTGGGTTCGGCCAGCCGCGCAGCACGGTTGCATCGCCCTATAGCTTGGGGCAGATTTTCAAGGCGTGGTCGCCGTTCCTGATCCTCACGGTGTTGGTGACGATCTGGACCCTCAAACCGTTCAAGGCCATGTTCGCCGCCGGCGGCTCTATGTACAGCTGGGTGTTCAACTTCGCGATTCCACATCTGGATCAACTGGTGATCAAGGTCGCCCCCATCGTGGCCAACCCCACCGCAATCCCGGCGGTGTTCAAGCTGGACCCGATTTCAGCCACCGGTACGGCGATTTTCTTCTCCGCGCTGATCTCGATGCTGGTGCTGAAGATCAACGTCAAAACTGGTCTTACCACTTTAAAAGAAACGTTTTACGAACTGCGTTGGCCAATCCTGTCCATCGGCATGGTGCTGGCGTTCGCCTTTGTCACCAACTATTCCGGCATGTCGTCGACCATGGCGCTGGTATTGGCCGGCACAGGGGCTGCTTTCCCATTCTTCTCGCCATTCCTCGGCTGGCTGGGGGTTTTCCTGACAGGCTCCGACACCTCGTCCAACGCACTGTTCAGCTCGCTGCAAGCCACCACTGCCCACCAGATCGGCGTCAACGACACGCTGTTGGTTGCCGCCAATACCAGCGGTGGCGTTACCGGCAAGATGATTTCGCCACAGTCGATCGCCGTGGCCTGCGCCGCTACCGGGCTGGTCGGCAAGGAATCCGACCTGTTCCGCTTCACCCTCAAGCACAGCCTGTTCTTCGCCACCATCGTTGGCTTGATCACGTTGGCACAGGCCTATTGGTTCACCGGTATGCTGGTGCACTGAGACCTGCACGTAATAGGGTAAGAACCGACGCCGGGTAACTATTCCGGCGTCCGCTATTTCTGGAGGACGAATGAGTCTGCCTGCCGCTTTCCTTAATGACGTCGCACAGCTGATCCCACCAAACCGACGCTTCGACGACCCGCTGTCCACCCTCGCGTTCGGAACCGACGCCAGCTTTTACCGATTGATCCCACAACTAGTGATCCGTGTAGAGTCCGAAGACGAAGTCGTGACGCTGCTGCAATGGGCCCAGCGCGACCATGTACCCGTTACTTTTCGCGCCGCCGGCACCAGCCTGTCCGGGCAAGCGATCAGCGACTCGGTGCTGATCGTACTGGGCGACAACTGGAACGACCGCGAAATTCGTGGCCAAGGCACGCAGATCCGTTTGCAGCCCGGCGTGATCGGCGCGCAGGCCAACGCCTGGCTCGCGCCGTTCGGGCGCAAGATCGGTCCGGACCCGGCATCCATCAACGCTTGCAAGATCGGCGGCATTGTTGCCAACAATGCCAGCGGTATGTGCTGCGGCACCGCGCAGAACACTTACCACACCCTGGCGGGCATACGCTTGGTGTTGGCCGACGGTAGCCGTCTGGATACGGAAGACCCTGTCAGCGTCAGCGCTTTTCGCACGCAACATGGCGCACTGCTGGAGCGCCTGGCAACACTGGGGCGCGAGACGCGGGCAAATACCGAGTTGGCGGCAAAAATTCGCCACAAATACCGTCTGAAAAATACTACCGGCCTGTCACTTAACGCCTTGGTGGACTTTGACGACCCGCTGGAAATTCTCAGCCACCTGCTGGTGGGCTCCGAGGGTACGCTGGGTTTCATCAGCGCAGTGACCTACAACACCGTGGTCGATCATCCGAACAAGGCGTCGGCATTGATTGTGTTCCCGGATGTGGAGACCTGTTGCAACGCCGTCACCGTGCTGAAAACTCAGCCAGTCTCGGCCGTAGAGCTACTGGACCGCCGTAGCATGCGTTCGGTGCAGAACAAACCCGGCATGCCCGCGTTCGTACAACACCTATCGGAAAATGCCTGCGCATTGCTGATCGAATCCCGCGCGGCGACTTCCTCGCTACTGCAGGAACAACTGGCACTGATCATGGCGTCCCTGGCCGGTTTTCCTGTGGAGAAGCAGGTCGATTTCACCGAAGACCCCGTGGAAAACGCCCGCCTGTGGGCCATTCGTAAAGACACCTTCCCCGCCGTCGGCGCCGTACGCAAGACCGGTACTACGGTGATCATCGAAGACGTGACCTTCCCGGTCGAGCAATTGGCTATCGGCGTAAACCGCCTGATCGAACTGTTCGACAAACATCACTACGACGAAGCGATCCTTTTCGGACACGCGCTGGAAGGCAATCTGCACTTCGTGTTCACTCAAGGCTTCAACAGCAGTGAGGAAGTCACACGCTATCAAGCGTTCATGGATGACGTCGCGCAGCTGGTTGCAGTGGAGTTCGGCGGTTCGCTCAAGGCCGAACACGGCACCGGGCGTAATATGGCCCCATTCGTCGAGCTGGAATGGGGCAGCGATGCCTATCAGTTGATGTGGCAACTCAAGCGCCTGCTCGATCCCAACGGCATTCTCAACCCGGACGTGGTGCTCAGCGAAGACCCGCAGATCCACCTAAAGCACCTCAAGCCGCTGCCCGCCGCCGATGAGTTGGTGGATAAATGCATCGAGTGCGGATTCTGCGAGCCGGTCTGCCCATCCAAAGGGCTGACACTGAGCCCGCGCCAACGCATCGTGATCTGGCGCGATATCCAAGCCAAAAAACGCGCCGGGGTTGATACCACCGAACTGGAAGCGGCTTACCACTACCAAGGCATCGACACCTGCGCCGCTACCGGTCTCTGCGCCCAGCGCTGCCCTGTGGGAATCAATACCGGCGACTTGGTGAAAAAACTGCGCGCCAGGAACGCCGACCGTACGAAAACGGCCGAATGGCTGGCCACCCATTTCTCCACTGCGTTGCAAGGTGCGCGCTTTACCCTGCATGTGGCGAATGGCGCCCGCATGCTACTGGGCGCGCCGCGCCTGGCCAAGCTGTCTGCCACAGCAACCCGTTTGTCGAAAGGGCAAATCCCTCAGTGGACCAACGCCATGCCCCAGCCGGAAAAAGCCATTCGCTTCAGCCCTCCTGTAACTGACGAGCGGCCCCGCGTGGTCTACCTGGCGGCCTGCGTGTCGCGGGCAATGGGCCCGGCTGCCGGCGATAAAGAGCAGATGTCGCTGTACGACAAAACCCGTGGCCTACTGGAAAAAGCCGGGTACCAAGTGGTTATCCCAGAGAATCAAGACAACCTGTGCTGCGGTCAGCCATTCGCTTCAAAAGGTTACGCCGAACAGGCCGAACACAAACGCCAGGAACTGATCGGCGCCCTGCTCCACGCCAGTCGCGGCGGCCTGGACCCCATCTACTGCGACACCAGCCCCTGCACCCTGCGCCTGGTGCAAGACCTGGGCGAAACCCGCTTGGACCTCTATGACCCGGTGCGGTTTATCCGCACCCATCTGATGGATCGACTGGACTTCACACCGCAGGAAGCACCGATCGCGGTGCACGTCACCTGCAGCACCCAACACCTGGGCGAAAGCCAGGCGCTGATTGAACTGGCCCGACGTTGCGCCAACACCGTGATCATCCCGGAAGGCATTCATTGCTGTGGTTTTGCCGGTGACAAAGGCTTTACCACGCCTGAACTCAATGCCCATTCACTGCGCTCACTCAAGGACGCGGTGCAATTTTGCAGCGAAGGTATTTCCACCAGCCGCACCTGCGAGATCGGCCTGAGCCAACATGGCGGCATCGATTATCACGGGCTGGTTTACCTGGTGGACCGGGTCACCCAGGCCCGCGCCCATTAACGCCGCAAAAAAACAGAACCCCTGCGCGTCGGCGTAGTCAGCTGAATAGGCCTCGACAAGCGAGGCCCTCACTGATGTCGCTGGCAGCCGTCGAACGCCAGCAGCGTCGAGCCCTTTTGCGCAAGGAGATACCCGATGAAGCGTTCCGCTCTAGCTGGCTTGTTCATGACTGCTGCGATGCTGGCCTCTCCCGCCTTCGCCGCCGGTGACAAAGACCTGTGCCAGATCAACCTGGACAAAATCAATAACGGGAAAGCGCTGCTCGCCACCGATACCAGTGGCAAAAGTGGCGAAGTCGACACGGCCGTGGCTCAAGCCAAAGCAGCACACGCTGCAGGTGATGACAAGAAGTGCATCGAGATCACCTCCAAGACGCTGCAAGACCTGCAAAACAGCGAGAAAGGTGGCGAGTAAGCGTTAAGGCCAACCTTCGGGTTGGCCTTCCGTGACGGTTTGGCGTACACTGCACAGGCTTGTCACTCACTAAGAAACAAAGAGTTACAAGCTCGGGGCCGTTTAGGATTCGACGCCGGTTGCGAAACTTTAGGTGCATGCCGAGTTGGTAACAGAACTCGTAAATCCACTGTTGCAACTTCTTATAGTTGCCAATGACGACCAACACGGTGCTGCTCTCGCTGCTTAATTGCAGCTGACATGCACTCCTGGTGCCTTCGGGCCCAGCAATCATCAGGGGATGTCTGTAAACCCAAAATGATTGTCATATAGAACAGAATCGCCGTGCAGTACGTTGTGGACGAAGCGGCTAAAACTTACACAACTCGCCCAAAGCACCCTGCCCGTCGGGTCGCCAAGGGTTAACTTAATAGACACGGCTACGCATGTAGTACCGACAGCGGAGTACTGGCGGACGGGGGTTCAAATCCCCCCGGCTCCACCACTTCATCATCTAAAGACGTCCACGGACGTCTTTTTTTGTGCCTGAAATCCAGGTAAATCAAGGGGTTCAGGGCTACTGGCTTCCGTAGAAGAATTTTGAGTTCCAGGCGTTTTGGTATCCCATTTGGTATCCCGGACCCACCGGTGCTATTTTTGGGATACCAAAACGGTGTCGGAGGTAGCTCTCATGCCTACTAATGCAACCCGCCTATCAGACCGCCAACTCAAGGCAGTCAAGGCAACAGGAAAAGACTTCGTTCTCACTGACGGCGACGGCCTTCAACTCAGGGTCAGAGCCAGTGGCTCGATGATCTGGAACTTTAACTACCGCGAGCCGGTAACCAAAAGCCGCCTCAACATGGCGCTCGGCCCTTACCCAGCCCTCTCGTTGGCGAATGCCAGAAAGAAAGCAGCTGAGGCACGCGAACTGCTGGCGCAAGGCATCGACCCCAAAGCTTACCGCGATGAGCTAAGGCAGGCCAAGCTGGCAAAAACCGAACACACATTCGAGAAGGTGGCCACCGCCTGGTTCGAACTGAAAAAACACTCCGTCACAACGGCCTACGCCGAAGACATCTGGCGCTCACTCACGCTGCATGTTTTCCCCTGCCTCAAAGCCACACCCCTCGCAGACATCACCGCCCCCATGATCATCAAGCTCCTACGCCCGATCGAGGCCAAAGGCAGCCTGGAGACGGTCAAGCGACTTTCCCAACGTCTCAACGAAATCATGGCCTACGGCGTCAACTGCGGACTGATCTTCGCGAACCCGCTCAGCGGCATTCGGGCAGCCTTCAAAAAGCCGCAAAAAGAAAACATGCCGGCACTTCCCCCCGAAGAACTACCCGACCTCATGTTGGCGATTGCCAACGCCAGCATTAAACGCATCACCCGCTGCCTCATCGAATGGCAACTGCACACCATGACCCGCCCTGCCGAGGCTGCCGGAACGGCCTGGGCAGAAATTGATTTCGAGAAACGCATCTGGACCATCCCAAAGGAGCGCATGAAAAAACGCCGAGCGCACCCCATCCCCCTGAGCGACCAGACACTCGCGCTGCTGGAGACACTCAAACCCTATAGCGGCCACCGGGAACATGTGTTTCCGGCAGACCGAAATCCGCGTACTCACGCCAACAGCCAAACCGCGAACATGGCGTTAAAACGTATGGGTTTTCAGGATCGGCTGGTCAGCCACGGCCTGCGATCAATGGCCAGCACCATCCTCAACGAACATGGATGGGACCCGGAGTTGATTGAAGTCGCACTCGCCCATGTCGACAAAGACGAAGTCCGAAGCGCGTACAACCGAGCGGACTACATCGAGCGAAGACGCCCGATGATGACTTGGTGGAGCGACTACATTCAAAAAGCCGCCACCGGCAATTTGTCGGTGACGGCCATTCATGAAAACAAAAACGGGAACGTCATCCCGTTTCGTTAATCAGTTCCTACTGGCGACAGCGGCGACACTGGCGACAACCCACTTATTTAGCGGTCCTGCGCATGGCGACAAAGCGGCGACCGTCGCCACCATCTGCATCGCCCACAAGCTTTTAAGGCCCAGCCCCTGAGGGCAGGAAGGCTTTGCCTTCCCGTCCTCAGGGGCTCACTTTAAAAACCGACGAACGGCCCACTGTCCATTCAAAGCCACCGTCTTCCATACACATCCATCGCCTAAAAACCCCACCCCATACACGGTTGACCACCCTCCGAGCACGCGCTACACCAGAGCCGTAGAGCGCTGTCATCGACAGCATTGCCCAGGTAGCCAGGGATCTTTAAAGCTACGCCCTACAGTGGTGGTCCCAGCCATGCGCGCTCGCTTCCAATTAGGCGCGCAGTCACGCCCAACGTGATCGAAGCCAACTTATCCACAGTGCAAATGCGGCAGCCCACGCCCGTCTCTTTCTCCAGGAAAGAGACGGGCGCCGAAACCACTGCCGCAGCCCTTGCCGGGCAACACATTGCAGCGTTTGTCACTGTGACAATCGGCGTGACAAACCCCGATGTCACCCGCAGCAGCAATGCAGATGATGGTGCCGCAGCCCACGGAATGGACTGCACCTGACTGACAGTCAGGCACGCCCTGGTCATCGCATCACTGCCTGCAACAGACTCAGGATCTCGCGGCGCTGGTCTCGTCAGCCAACGCAGCCTCCACCCGCCCACTTCAGTCGAAGTGCTCAGGAGGCCAGATCATGAGATGCCCAAGCTCCCGGTCGTAAAGAGCCGCCCGTCCCGCGTTAGTGGACAACCCTCACAGGCTGCAGGGGCCTTGATCCCTGATAACACTCAGCAAACATGGCGGGAAGAGTGAGGGAAGATTTCGAAGCACCAGGAGAATGACGATGCAATTGTGCGAAGCGTTCGACCTGCCACAGCCGCTGCTGGAATACCGGCCCGAGCCGCTGGCGTATCCGGTAGAAGCGTTGGGACAGATATTGGGGCCAGCCGTCGAACGCATGGCCGAGGTGATCGGCGTGCCCTGCGCCATGGCTGCGCAATCGGTGTTGGCCACTGCCGCCCTGGTGACCCAGTCGCACGCCAATGTGCATCTCGATGGCCGTGTTTATCCGTTGTCCCTGTACATGCTGACGGTGGCATCGTCGGGTGATCGGAAAAGCGCAGTGGATCATCTTGCGCTGGCGGCTGCGCGTGAGTGGGAGCGCCGGCAGTGGACGCTGTACTTGGAGCAACTGAAAGCCAATCGCGCTGCCATTCGAGGAAAGCACGACGCTCGTGAGTTATCCGACCCCGTGCCGCCTAGGTTGATCATCGCCGAGCCCACCATTGAGGCGCTGATCAAAAACCTATGCCAGGGCTTGCCCAGCATGGGGTTATTCAACGATGAGGGCGGACAGTTTTTAGGCAGCAGCACGATGAGCAAAGAGAACCAACTCAAGGCCATCACCACCCTTTCAGCGCTCTGGGATGGCAGCCCCATCGACCGGGCGCGCTCCATGCCTGGCGAAAGCTTGCGAGCTTATGATCGTCGACTCAGTCTGCATCTGATGCTGCAACCTTACCTGGCCAACCAGCTACTCACAGACCGGATGATCAATGGCCAAGGCATCCTTGGCCGCTGCCTTATCAGTTGGCCCGAACGCCTTGTGGGGCGGCGCTTGTACAAGGCAGTCGACCTAACGCGAGATGCCAAAACCCTGTGTTACCAAGCACGCATCACCGCTCTGCTGGATAAGCCGATGTCGTTGCACAAGGATGGCTCACTTAACCCTGACAGGCTGGAACTGACACCCAGCGCGCGTACTGCCTGGATCGATATTCACGACACCATCGAATGCCAATCTGGTGAATTTGGCGAGCTGTCCGGCATTCAGTCCGTAGCCGGAAAAGCAGCCGCCAATGTGCTGCGTATCGCTGGGGTATTGGCGGTGATTGAAGACGCGCATGCAGTGGACGAAACCCATATCCAGCGCGCCTCGACGCTAATGGATTACTACCTGGCGGAAATCCAGCGCCTGACGGAGCAGGAGCCCATCAACAGTTTACGCGAAGAGGCGGATCGACTATTGCGCTGGCTAACGCAAAAAGGCTGGACCCAATTTACCGTCCGCGACCTCAACCGCAATGGCCCCCGCTTTGCCCGCAAAAGCAGTCACCACACAATTACGCTGCTGGTCGAATTGATCTCACATAGCTGGCTGGACTCTCCTGACGGAAAGACCTTCGAGGTGCGCCATGTTCCGCCTCAATGACGCGGTGCGCCGTTACCAGGCGCAGCATCAGACACGACCTGCGTTGCGGAGTGTCGCCACTTCCGTCGCAGCCTTGTCGCCAAGCTTCAGAGCAGCAACTACAAGGGTTGTCGCCACTGTCGCCGTTGTCGCCACACCCGCCTTAGGGCCTGTCGACATCGGCCAACTGATCCACCAACTGCGCGAAGAGGGAGCAATGCTCCGGCATCAGCAAAACGCCCTGATTATTCGTCCCACACATTGGCATCAGACGGACAAGATCAGCGCCCACTGGAAAGCGGTGCTGCGCTTTCTGCAAGACACGGAAAACGGTGAAGCCGATGGCATTGGTCGGCCGGCGTGATGGCCGAAACTTTGGCTACGGCCGTCAGCTCAGCTATGCCGGCCCACAAGCGCTGAAAGATATGTTTGCCGGCGGCCACTTCGCGACGGTCAAAGCACACAGTGATCGCTGGCAGGCGTTTGTGAAGTGGTGTCGGTCAACAGATGGCCCCGGTTACAACGATGCCCGCCAGATAGATCGCAGTACCTTGCACAGCTACGCCACACACCTGCGTCAGCAAATCCAACAAGGTGAAATCTGCATCGCCACCGCGCAGAACCGCCTGAGTAGCGTAAACCGTACCCTCGCAGCACTACGCGGTGATCAGTACGTGAAAATCGCCAGCCCGAGTAAGGCACTCGGCATGCAGCGATCAAGCGTGCGCATCCGAGCACCGGATGGCCAAGACCACCAACAACTGAGTCGAGTGATTGAAGCGCTTCGTGAGCAGCAACACTACCGCGTCGCTGCGATCGTCTGCTTAGCCCGAGCAACCGGCATGCGCTTGCGCGAAGCAATCCTGGCTGACCTGCCACGTTTGCAACGTGAGGCTAAACACTTAGGCCGCATCAATATTCAGGATGGGACCAAAGGCGGCCGGTCAGGGGCCTCTGCGCAGCGATGGATAGCGGCCGATGAAGAGGTGAAGGCGGCATTGCAAATGGCTTGTCACGCCTCACCGGCCAGCAGCCGCAACTTGCTGGCCCAAGGCGAAAGCTATGCGACTTTCCTGCAGCAGACGGTGCGGCCCGCTCGCGAATTACTACAGAGGCAGGGGGTGAAGGGGTTTCATGAGTTGCGAGCTGCCTATGCCTGTAAACGTTACGAGCAACTCACCGGCCACGACGCCCCGGTCAATGGTGGTCACTGTTATCGTATGGATCACGACCTTGATCGATGGGCACGACAACGGATCAGTGCTGAGCTCGGGCATAACCGGGTCGATGTGGTTTCGACCTATACAGGAGGTCGGACATGACCAAGCCCTTCGATATGGCGCTGTTCCTGAGCGGCGCATTGACCGGCTCGACAGCCACGCAACAACGACATCTACGGCAAGCCCGAATCATGCAAGCCGCCATTCAACAACGATGGCAGCGAGACAATCCTTGGCGCTGGCAACTCAAGCACATGCGATGGTTTTTCACTCAGCATCTGAAGAACCGCTCGGACGCCACTCGATATCACTATCGACTCACCGCTCTGTTAATCGAGAAACGATTAGGTGCTGAGCGGGATGTATTAACGCGCAACACGGTTAGGAAGCGATCGTTTGCACGATGTGATGCTAGGATGATGTCACCTATCGTTATTGGAGATGCTTTAAAATGGATACCCCTGAGTTGAAGGCCTCCGAGGAGCGAGGAAAGGTCAGCGATGAGCAAAAGCTTCGGATGTCTAGCCTTTGGGACAGCCTAAAAAGATTTGACGCATACATTGGGACAGTGAATTTCAAAAGTGGGTTATTAACGACTCTAAACGCAGCAATATTCGGCGGCGTTGTTCTCAAGGCAGACAGCTTCATTCAAAAGGAAAGCCATTATCTATACTTATTAATTTCCATCCTAACATTAATAACGCTTCTTTCGCTATTAAGTATCTACTACGTAATCAAAAGCATCTGGCCCAATTTAACAAGTGCCAGCACTGGCCCCAGGGGGACTGAGCCTCATTCAATATTTTTCTTTGGCTCTATTGCCAAAAACTTCACCGCTTCTGAATTTGCGAACTCCGTCAAGGTAAAAAGCGCCGACGAGCTTGAGCGTGACTTGTCAATTCAGGTCCATGAAGTTGCCGTTATAACTAATTTAAAATTTAAAATAATTTCCAAGGCAGCAAACCTAACCAAATGGAACCTTGTAGCTCTGCTTGCCTTTGGTTTAATTCAAACACTTGAAGTCGCAGGATATTATATATGTCACGGATGAATAAAATATTTGGCTCCTTTGAAATGGATCCCACACTCACAAAATCAGCTCGCACTTTCGACTCTACACAATCACCGAAAATGGTGACAGAATCAGTATCACTTGAGTCAGTAGAGCAAATACATGATTACGGCATTCAAAACAATATACGCAAACTTTATGGAAAACCTGGTATAAAAAACGCTGTAATTGGCGGACATCCAGACTTCGACCATTTAGTCGAATCAGGCGAATGGCAGAAGGGCTTTGTAACATCACTATTCGTTGACATACAAGGTTCAACCCGACTAGGGGTATACTATTCACCGGAAATGGTTTTTTACTTTAAAAATCAAATTATAAAATGTGCTATTGAATGCGTACTTGCATTCGACGGCCACGTCCATCGCATAATGGGAGATGCCGTCCTCGCATTTTTTAGAGGCGAAGGGAATACGAATAACAGCGCAATTGATGCTATCAACTGTGGCGCCGTCCTTGTTCAATATATCCGCGAGGAAGTGGTTCCAAAGCTACGCGAACGCGGCTTAGCTGAGGATGTCGGGATTCGAGTCGGCATAGACTACGGAACTCACGAACAAGTTCTATGGGGAATGTATGGTTACGCTGGTGTATCGGAGGTAACAGCAACCTCTTTCCATGTCGACGTTGCAGCAAAACTGCAGCAGAGTGCTCCTCGAAATCGAGTCATGCTTGGACAATCAGTTGTTGATCTTCTAGACCTACACGATGAAGTCGTGGAAGTGAGGCGCGCCATAAGTGCAGGTGAGAAAATAACATTACCTTATGTCTCCCCGAATTACAGAGACGCTGACGGTCGGCCGATGAACTACCGCCAGTATGTTCTTTCTCAGGATAAATACAGCGCATTACTTCCGTATCCCGAGGACGATAATTACCCGATAAAAATATCCAGTACAATAAAGCGAGAGGAAGGCATACAATCAGATGAACACTACTACAAATGCTCGCGGTCTGTGCCATTGCATCAAGGCATAGAATTCAAAGCGCTCTTCAGGCCAATTACTTCATCTAACAATATAGAAGTAAATTTTCGTGTAGAGAACAATGGAAAACAGGCCGGGATTGCTAACGACAAAGGGAATCATGAAACGCTCGTCAAAGCAATACAGCGCGATAACGGCCTCTATTTTGCTAAACGCTGGGAAGGAGCCTCCTATCTAGGGCTACATCATATGTTTGTATCCGTGCTTGAGGACGGGGTCTTAACGTATCCTGAGCAAAAATACAGCGTATTCATTGGATAGATTGACAATCTGCGGCCCTTTCCTTATCACCCTTTGATCTGTGATAAGGAAAGGACTGTTTCTACAACCAACCTTCACATAGCATTGCTGCCTGGTCGAGAATCATCTGCGCCGCATCCTCAGCCTTATCCGGTGGATACTTGTATTTACGCAAAATCCGCCGCACCAGGATCCGCAGCTTAGCCCTAACGCTTTCACGACTACTCCAGTCGACACTCACATTAGCCCGCAGACTGGCAGTCAGCTCATGGGCGATTTTCGCCAGGATTTCATCGCCCAACTCCCGCACAGAAGCCTCGTTAGTCGCCAAAGCATCGTAAAACGCCAACTCATCATCGTTCAGCCCAAGCACGTCACCGCGCTTGCTGGCCTGGGCGAACTTTTTGGCCATTTCAATCAGTTCTTCAATGACCTGCGCCGTTTCAATGGAGCGGTTCTGGTAGCGTTTGATGACGTTGCCCAACAACTCAGAGAATTTCTTCTCTTGAGTCAGGTTAGAGCTGTAACGGCTTTTGATTTCGCCTTCGAGCAATCGCTCCAGAAGCTCCACTGCCAGGTTTCTTTCTGGAAGGTTGCGCACCTCTGCGAGAAACGCGTCATCGAGCAAGCCGATGTTAGGTTTTTCAAGGCCCACCGCCTCGAAAATATCCACAACATCACCAGAGACCACTGCATTACCGATGATCTGTCGAATAGCTAGCTCGCGCTCTTCGTCGGTTTTTTTCTGCTGACTGACTTCGCGCTTGATCAGAATGACCTTAATAGCCTGAAAGAACGCCACCTCTTCGCGAACAGCTTTGGCCTCATCCAGCGTGCAGCACAAAGTAAATGCCTTACCCATGGCCAACGCGTTATCAGCAAACCGCTTTTTGCCATCTTCCATTCCCAGGATATGGTTAGCTGCGCCGGCCAGTAGTTTGTGTCCTCCCGTGAGGAAGTCACCGTAATCGAAGCCATGTAGCAGGCTGCGTAAAACGTCGAGTTTCTCCTCTAATACCGAATAAGCCTCGTAGGCATCCACCGTCGGCCGGCCTTTACCTTTGCTGCCGGTGTACTCCTTCAGCGCGGCCTTAAGTTCATTGGCAATGCCGATGTAGTCCACCACCAGGCCACCCTGTTTGTCCTTGAAGACACGGTTAACCCGGGCAATGGCTTGCATCAGGTTGTGGCCCTTCATAGGTTTGTCCACGTACAAGGTATGGACGCACGGTGCGTCAAACCCGGTCAGCCACATATCGCGGACAATCACGAGTTTGAGGGGATCCAGTGGATCTTTGAAACGCTTCTCCAAGCGCTTTTTGACCTGCCCAGAATAGATATGCGGTCGCAGCAAGGCCTTATCCGATGCGCTGCCCGTCATCACGATCTTGATTGCACCTTTCTCCGGATCCTCGTCGTGCCACTCCGGACGCCGAGCGATGATCTCGTTGTACAGGTGCACACAGATCTCGCGACTCATGGCGACCACCATGGCTTTGCCGGGCATCTGCTCCATACTGGCCAGACCCAGATTACGGGCCTCAAAGTGTGTGATCAGATCCGACGCAATGCTCCGAATCCGTGGTTCTGCCCCGACGACCTTTTCCAACGCGGCCCAACGGCTTTTCAGTCGCGACTGCTGGTCGTCTTCTTCATCTTCTGCCAACTCGTCGACCTGATCGTCGATCGTAGGTAGCTCGCTCTCTTTCAGAGACAGTTTGGCCAAGCGCGATTCATAGTAGATGGCGACGGTCGCCCCATCTTCAGTGGCCTGCTGCATGTCATAGACGTGAATGTACTCACCAAAAACCGAGCGCGTGTCGCGGTCCTCACCGGATACTGGAGTACCAGTAAAAGCGACAAAAGTGGCGTTCGGCAGCGCGTTACGCAAATGATGAGCAAAACCAACCTGATAACGGGCTTTGCTCTCGGCAACTTGAAGCCCAGTAGGCACTTTCAGCTCAGCGTTAAAACCATATTGAGTGCGATGAGCTTCATCGGCGATAACAACAATGTTTGGCCGCAAGGACAATACCGGGAAGCTGTCTTCATCGACTCCAGGCATAAACTTCTGGATGGTCGCGAACACAATACCGCCACTAGGACGGTTGGCCAGTTTCGCACGCAAGTCCCCACGTGATTCCACCTGGACGGGTTGCTCACGCAGCAAATCCTGGGACAATGAGAACACCCCGAATAACTGACCATCCAAATCGTTGCGGTCAGTGATCACCACAATGGTTGGGTTTTCCATCGCCGCTTCCTGCATCACCCGAGCCGCAAAACACGTCATGGTGATGCTTTTGCCCGAACCTTGCGTATGCCAGACCACCCCGCCCTTATGACTACCGCCGGGACGCGATGCCGTCACTACCTGCTGAATGGCAGCGCGAACGGCGTGGAATTGGTGATAGCCGGCGATTTTCTTTACCAGCCGGCCGTCATCTTCGAACAATACGAAGTAACGCAGGTAGTCGAGCACCATCTCGGGTGCCAGAGCACCACGTACCAATGTCTCCAGCTCATTGAATTGCCCCAATGGGTCGAGATCCTGGCCGTCGATAGTGCGCCAATTCATAAAGCGCTCAAGATCTGCCGACAACGACCCCATACGGGCCTCACTACCATCGGAAATCACCAGGACTTCGTTGTATTGGAACAGGTCCGGAATCTGCTCTTTATAGGTCTGGATTTGATCAAAGGCTTTACCCAGATCAGCCTTCACATCTGCAGGGTTTTTCAGTTCGAGCAATACCAACGGCAGCCCGTTAACAAACAAGATGATGTCCGGACGCCGAGTGTGTTTCGGCCCCTGGATACTGAACTGATTGACCGCCACCCAGTCATTGGCTTTCACATCAGCCCAATCGATCAGGCGAACGAAGTCGCCTCGGGTTTCACCGTCTTTTTGATACTGCACGGGTACACCGCCGACCAGCAGGCGATGGAACAAGCGGTTAGCCGACAACTGCACCGGCAGTCCCAACTCTAGCACCTGCTTTAACGCATCTTCACGTGCAGCTATTGGAACCTTTGGATTAAGCCTCGTCATAACATTGCGCAGGCGCTCAGCCAGCACCACCTGGCGATAGCTTTCACGCTCGGGTTGCTCACCATCATGAGCGATATTCGGCCCATACAAATGGGCGTACCCCACCTCTGCCAGCCAGCCGAGGGTCTCCTGCTCCAATTGGTCTTCGGTCATTCCAACTCACTTCCTGTGTTCAGATCACCGGCCAATTCGGCCTCAATCTCGGCAATGCTCGGCAGATTTCGGCCCAGGGTTTCGGGCAAGTCGCGCAGCAATTGGTATTCGGCAACGCCGATGGGTTTTTCGATGCCCGACAAAGCGTACTCGGCCACCAAGCGGTTTTGCTGTTTGCACAGCAGCAGGCCGATGGTAGGTTTGTCATCCTCAGCTTTAATCTGCGCATCCACGGCCGCCAGATAGAAATTCAACTGGCCAGCGTGTTCGGGTTTGAAAGCCGTTGCTTTGAGCTCTACCACCACATAACACTTGAGGCGGGTGTGGTAGAACAGCAAATCAATGAAGAACTCATCACCGCCCACATCCAGGCGAAACTGGCGGCCGACGAAAGCAAAGCCTGCGCCTAGCTCCAGCAAGAAACGGGTGATATGGCGGATCAATCCATCCTCAATATCACGCTCATGAGCATCGTCGCCCAAGCCGAGAAAGTCGAACAGGTAGGGATCTTTCAGGGTTTCGTGAGCCAACGCCGACTCAGCAGCCGGTAAACGTGCAACAAAGTTAGTGACTGCCGCGCCCTGGCGCTGCTGCAAGCGGTTCTTGATATTCTGCTCCAGCGTGCTGCGTGACCACCCGAGCAAGACGGTTTGCTGCGCGTACCACTCACGCTCGGCAGGGCTGGCCAGCTTGGTCAGCAGGGTTACCACATGGAACCAGGGCAATTGGGCAGCAGGCTGCTGCCCAAATAGAGCATTAGGGCAATGCTGGGCAAAAAACGCCATGTACTTGAGGTTACGGCTGGAAAAACCACGGATATCGGGAAAGGCATCGGAAAGGTCGCGCGCCAATCGCTCAATGACTTTGGCCCCCCAACCCTGGAGTTGCTGACGTTGACGGATTTCGCCGCCGAGGCGGTGATACAGCTGCACCAGCTCGGCATTGGCGGCCAGCGCCGCACGCTGCCGGGCCTGGGCAATATCGCCTTTGAGTTGCGCTAGCCATTCGGCGTAGCCTTCGGGGAGCACCGGAGTCTTCGATGGGCTCATGCACACACCGCTTCGATCTGTGCCTCGGCCTCTGGCAAGCGCAACTGACCAGAGATCAGGCGTGGCAGTAGGATGTCACGAAGCTGGGTGAGGGTTCTGATGCGCCGCTGATTCGCGTTTTTGTTACTTTCAACAACTCCAAATACAACCTCATGCAGCTTTTTCACAACATCTGCTGGAGGTATAACCAGCCTCATATTAGATAAGGATCCAAGGCTCAAATTAGCCTGAACCGCTTGGACGACTTTTTCGCCCATCTGCGCCTTTGAACCAGTGAGTCGTAAAAAATGGCTAATAAAAACGGAAGGAAAACCATTAAATTCAGGGCGTACCAAAGCAACTGCCTGATTAGTATTGGCCGGGATAAAATCATCTGTCATCACCGCAACTCGACCAATTGTCCCAGCAATGGTTATGAGTACGTCCCCAGCCTTTAGTTGAGACCTAGACAACAACTGATGGGTTTCATCATCTATATATGCAAATTTATCAGGTAAAAATTGCCCATCATCCGTCAATGATTCAGCCTTGACGAAGTTGATCCCGCTTTCCACGAAAGGACGCTTTAACGTGGTTGGGGTTGTTCCCTTGGTAATACGTTTGGTCACGTCTCCCAACCTCGCAACCTTCCAGCCCATCGGTACCAACCCCAGCTCGGAATCTGCAAAGCTATCCGGAAACAACGCCGAAGTCGCCGCATCCATGCCTTCCGGTTCAAGTCCTTCGGCCTTGGCCCGCACCGGGTCGAAATCGACAAACCAGGATTTGAAGAGCGCCTGGGCGATGGCTTCCAGGGTGGCATTGGTTTCACGGAGCAGGGTGATACGGTCGTCTAAAGCACGTAGTGTTCCGACAACCTCTTTCTGCACGTCCAAAGGCGGAACTGATATAGGAAAGGAGCCGAATTCAATAAGAGAGATTCGATCAACTGTACTTCCGTGGACTGTTCGCTTCCGAAGGGTCTCTTGGAATTCTGGACTAAGATAAGCATATAAAAGATAGTCAGAAATAATCTTGGATGGATCCACCCGCATGAGTGCCATGCGGCGTCCTAAGCAGCAACGTAAACCTTCCGGAATTACAGCAACTTGCCCAATTCGGGTCTCATAAGAAAAGACGATGTCACCAGCCTGAGGAACAACACGCTTCGTCCATTTTACGAAATCATCCTCTGACAGATGCTCCGTCGTGGAGAGATCCAATTGCCCATTGTTTAGCGATGAAATCCCAAGAAATATCGGGCCACTAGAGGTCTTTTTCGGGGTGGCGTGAGGGCCGTCAAAAATCCCAAGACATAGAGAGCCAATTGCTACCGTCTGCCACTCAGAGCTCATAGCCGAGCCCTCCCAGCTTCTGCCTGATCAACTGATCGAGCACCGTGCCTTTGGCCATCTGCTCGCCTAGCAGTGCGATGAGGTTCTGCATCTTCTCGGCAAAGGCTTCGTCGTCATCTTCCACTGCTTCGGCTCCGACATAGCGGCCCGGGGTCAACACATGCCCATGCTCGGCGATCTCGGCGAGGGTGACGCTGCGACAAAAGCCGGCCACGTCGGCGTATTCGGTAACTTCGCCACCGACCTCCAGCGGCACCCCGCGCCAGTTGGCCACGGTCTGCGCAATGCGCTCGATGTCGCTATCGAGCAGTTCGATCTGCACCCGACTAACGTTGCTACCGAGCTTGCGTGCATCGATAAACAACACCTCGCCAGGCCGCTTAGTTTTTTGCTTGGCCAAAAACCACAGGCAGGCTGGGATTTGCGTGTTGAAAAATAATTGCCCGGGCAAGGCGACCATCACCTCGACCACGTCAGCCTCGACCATCGCTTTGCGGATGTCACCTTCGCTGTTCTGGCTAGAGCTCATTGATCCGTTGGCCAACACAATGCCGGCACGACCGCTGGGCTTGAGGTGAAAAAGCATGTGCTGCAGCCAGGCGTAGTTAGCATTGCCTTGCGGCGGCGTGCCATAGACCCAGCGCGGATCTCCATCGAGGCTACCGTGCCACCAGTCACTGATGTTGAACGGTGGGTTGGCTAAGACGAAATCGGCGCGCAAATCGCTGTGCTGATTACGGATAAAGCTGTCAGCTGGCTCCTTGCCAAGATTGAAATCGATGCCACGAATAGCCAGGTTCATCGCCGCCAGACGCCAAGTGGTCGGATTGGATTCCTGGCCATAGATCGAGACGTCCCCCAGCTTTCCGCCGTGGGCTTCGATGAATTTTTCCGACTGCACGAACATGCCGCCCGAGCCGCAGCAGGGGTCGTAGACCTTTCCGTGATGGGGGTTGAGCACGGCCACCAGGGTCTTGACGATGCTCGCCGGGGTGTAGAACTGTCCACCGCGCTTACCTTCGGCACTGGCGAATTGGCCGAGGAAGTATTCATAGACTTGGCCGAGCAGGTCGCGGGCAAGGTGAGCATCGCCCCCGAACCCAATAATGGAAATCATATCGACCAGCTCACCCAGCTTGCCATCCGGAAGCTGAACACGGGCATAGCGTTTATCAAGGATATTTTTCAGCGACGGGTTTTCCGCTTCGATGGCGGCAAGCGCCTCGTCGATGCGTTTGCCGATGTCGACTTGCTTGGCGTGGGCCCGTATGGACTCCCAGCGCGCCGTCTCCGGCACCCAGAATACGTTCACTTCTTTGTAGTAGTCGCGCTCTTCCAGCTCACCGGCTAATAGCTCGGGATCGTCGCCGCCCAGATAGTAGTCGTCACTGTCCTCAGCAAAACGACGCTCCAGCTCGGCACGGCGGCCAGCGAAACTGTCAGAGATGTACTTGAGGAAGATCAGGCCGAGAACGATGTGTTTGTACTCAGCAGCGTCCATATTGGCGCGCATCTTATCTGCAGTAGCCCACAGAGTTTTTTGCAGGTCCTGCAGGGTATTACTGGTTTGCGGAGCTGTGGCCTTGCGCCCAGGCTTCCTCTTTACCGACTCGGGCTCTGGGGTGATAGGACTTTCGCTCGACGAAAAACGAGCACGTGCCTGATTGAGCGCTTCTTCAGCAAGACTGCTGGCGGTCTGGTCGGCACCCTTTTGAACCGTCATGGACTACTTCCTACATTCGACGCAGATGAATTGCGTGGTAAAAATTGAAAAACCCGACCATAGAGGTTCAGGCGAAGATTGCCCGCATGATAACGGGTCACCACACCTTTCGTCTGAGTTGTAACGACCAAAAGAACGCGTACAACCTCGCAAGGCAGTGAGTGCCCTGAATCGAGGTCAGTCCAGCGGGCTTGCGAGGCATCAAGAAAGCTCGTCGCGATTTAAACGGTATTCCAATTGGTATTCCAACCAAAAAATCAAGCTGAAATTCACTCAACAAATCAACAGCCTACTTAGCCAATTCAACTTACCCCGGCACTAAAAACGCCCACGGACGTCTTTTTTTGTGCCTGAAATCCAGTGAAATCAAGGGTTTCAGGGCCTTTGGCTTCCGCAGAGGCCTTTTGACTTCCATGCGTTTTGGTATCCCAAGCTTTGGGAGTACCAAAACGCTGTCAGAGGTGGCTCTCATGCCTACCAATGCTCACCATCACTCCCTTCTGCCAAATCAGGGCAACCAAGACAGCAAAAAACGACTTCATTCTCACTGACGATGACTAGCCTTGGCGTAGAATCAAGACCCGTAAAACCCCACTCAACGCGACGTCATCATTTTAAATAGACTCCCCGTCTCCACTCTCAACTTTACCAATTCATAATTATTCTCACCACACACTTAATAAGCTAGCCACCTATCTAATTTAAAACAACCGTCTGAACTCAACCCCATCTGACAACACCTCTCTTTAACCAACCACACCGCCCCGTTTTTTATTTCACAGGTATTTCACATATCCTTACTTATGCTAATGTCATTACGACATCATCGCTATCAAACCCGGATCGGGAGTGTGTATGACAGGTCTTCTGGCTTCCGTTAACAGCCGTACGCAACTGGTCGGGCAAAACCGTCTGGAATTGCTTTTATTCCGGTTCAACGACCATCAGTTATACGGCATCAATGTGTTCAAAGTGCGCGAGGTTATTCGCTGCCCCAAGTTATCTGTACTACCAAAGTCTAATAACAACATTTGTGGCGTGGCGAACATCAGAGGCTCTTCCATCCCCGTTCTAGACCTTGCGATGGCCACTGGGCTGCCGGGTATTACCGATAAGGAGAGCGCTTTTATCATACTTACGGAGTACAACAATCGCGTTCAGGGTTTTCTGGTTTATGCGGTTGAGCACATTGTTAATTTGAATTGGGAGGATATCCATCCTCCGCCCAAGGGCAGTGGTGATAACAATTATCTGACCGCTGTGACCCGCGCGGATGATCGGTTGGTAGAGATCATCGATGTGGAAAAGGTGCTGACAGAAATTTCTCCTACGTCGGAGGAGATTTCCAACGGTGTGGTGGATCACCAGGTGACTCAGTGGGCACGGCATCTGCGTGTGCTCACGGTCGATGACTCAATGGTCGCCCGCAAGCAGGTCACGCGTTGCCTGGAAACCATCGGGGTGGAGGTGGTTGCGCTGAACGATGGGCGTCAGGCCCTGGATTATCTTCGCGCCATGCTCGATGAAGGGCGCGATCCGCAGGAAGAGTTTTTGATGATGATCTCGGACATAGAGATGCCCGAGATGGATGGCTACACCCTGACCGCTGAAGTACGCAGCGATCCGCGCCTGGCGAAGTTGCATATTGTGTTGCACACCTCGCTGTCGGGCGGGTTTAACCAGGCCATGGTCAAGAAAGTCGGGGCCGATGACTTCCTGGCGAAGTTCCGCCCGGATGACTTGGCCGGTCGGGTCGTCACTCGCATCAAGGCGGCCAACGCCAACTGATCCATTCAACCACCACACCATTCACGCCAGGGAGGCTGAGCGGCAATACATAAAAAGAAGAAACAGTAGAGGCCATATCATGACCAAGTGTAATGAGCTCTATCATCAGGTCCCAGTCGGCGAAGCAAGGCCTTTCTGGAAGGGCACGCTGGATACCTGCATATCGGGCTGTGCGCCCACGTCGCCCAATTCCGCATGCGACCCCGGCACCACAGCCACGACCATCTCCCCCACCTCAATGAAAGACGAGCTGATCGCCGCCCAGGCGGTGTGCACCCGAGCCAAAGCGGCCGTCATCGAAATGTTCAGCCATGCGCGCATGGGCCGTGCGCTGGAGCTTGAGTCCATCACCTCGCTGGTGGATGACATTTCCAGCTCGATCGCCCGCCACCCCGACGCCTTTATCAGCCTGGCGCGCCTTAAAAGCATCGACGATTACACCTATATGCACTCGGTGGCGGTGTGCGCGCTGATGATTGCGCTGGGCACTCAACTGAAATTGCCGCCCGCGCTCATTCGTCGTGCAGGGCTGGCGGGGCTGCTGCACGACATCGGCAAGATGGCTATTCCAAACGCCATTCTTAATAAACCCGGGCGGTTGAGCAGCGATGAATTGCAAGTGGTCCGCCGCCATCCCCTGGAAGGCGAAAAAACCCTGCAGGGCACCGCCCAGGTGTGCGACCTGGTGGTGGACGTATGCCTGCATCACCACGAGAGAGTCGACGGTACTGGCTACCCTCACGGGCTGGCGGGTGAGCAAATCAGTGTTTTTTCACGCATGGCCGCAGTGTGCGACGTCTATGACGCGGTGACTTCCGACCGCTCCTACAACCAGGGCTGGGACCCCGCCGTGGCCATTCAGCAGATGTCTACGTGGCAGGGGCATTTTGACGATGAAGTATTTCGGGCCTTCCTAAAAGCGGTCGGTATTTACCCCGTGGGCTCTATCGTTCAAATGAAAAGTGGCACCATCGGCGTGGTCATTGAACAACATACTGATTCGCTGTTGACGCCCAAGGTCAAGTTATTCTTTTTACCGGTACTTAATATTTATATCACCCCGAAAGTTATCGATTTGAGTGACCCCGCTCAAACCGATCGCATTATCGCGCGGGTGCCGCCGCAACGTTATGGCTTTAAAAATACCGAACACTTGTGGCTCGACGATAACGAGCCCAACTGATTAGCGCTTGCTGTCATGCAGTATTGACCGATGAAACGATAAGCATCGGCGCTACTGCCTAAGCAGCCCATAGTTAAGCCTTAAGTCTTGTGTGCACAAAGACATTGGAATGCCAGTATCCGGTGATATTGGCAACTATCAGCGCAGGCAGGAAACATCATGAAATTCAACTCATTGCAGACTCGAATTTGCTTTACCGCAGGACTCTGCTTATTCATCTCTTGCGCCAGCCTGGTTTTATATGGGCTGTACTCTTCAAATGCGAATCAAACTTACGTGGGCCGTGAAGTTTCAACGCTGATTGAAAATGCGACCATCCGCGAAGTGCAGAACCTCGCCGAATCGCGCGCAAATGCCATCCAAGCCAAATTGCAGAACGCCCTGGACTCAGCTCGCACAATGGCCAACACCATGAGCGCCAGTAAAAGTGCGCAGAGCCCGCTCGCTCTGGGCCGGGAGCAAATCAACACAATGTTGCTCAGCGTGCTCAAGGACAACTCGGATTTCAACGGCACCTACTCGTGCTGGGAGCCGGATGCCCTGGACGGTCAGGATCAAGCCTCTCGTAACAATGAAGGTGGTAACAACCCGCTGACGGGCCGTTTTACGCCCTATTGGACCCGCAGCTCGGACGGCCATATCGCTGTGCAACCGCTGGTGGAATACGACTCCGACGCGCGTCACCCCAACGGTGTCCTTAAAGGCGGCTGGTACTCCGGCCCCCGCGATACCCAGAAAGAGAGCGTGTTGGACCCGATCCCCTACGTGGTCCAAGGCAAAAACGTGTGGCTGACGACGCTCTCGGTGCCCATCACCGCCAATGGCAAGTTCTACGGTGTGGTCGGTGCTGACTTCGATATTTCGTTTATCCAGAAACTCAGTGAGCAAATGTCCGCCGACCTGTATGATGGCAAAGGTTCGGTAACGATCCTGAGCCATCAAGGCTTGGTGGTGGCCAACAGTAAACGCCCCGAACTGATCGGCCAGCCATTGAAGGCATTGCTACCCAACACCTGGGAAAAGGTCTTGGCCAACGTGCAGAAGGGCCAGGGTGACAGTCGGATGAATCAGGACGCCGAGGAGATCGAGGTACAAATGCCGATCACCCTGGGCCGCACCGGCAAACCCTGGGCGATCTTGATCCATTTGCCCAAGGCCGTGGTGATGAGCCAGGCGATTGCGCTGGAGCAGGAGCTGAAGTCCCGCGGGCTGAGCAGCAGCATCTGGCAGGTGGGCGTCGGGCTCAGTATTTCTGTGCTGGCCTTGATTGTGTTGTGGTTTGCCACCGCGAAAATCGTCGGTCCGATCCGTGAGGCCGCGACCCTGGCCGCGACCATCAGTCTTGGGGATTTTTCCCAGCGTCTGGTTCAGAAATCCGAAGATGAAGTCGGGCAGTTGTCTTTTGCCCTGAACGAAATGTCGGACAGCCTGCAACGTCAGGTAAAAGTCGCCGAACGCATCTCCGAAGGCGACCTGGACCTTGAGGTTCGCCTGTCGTCCCCCAACGACACCCTGGGCAAGGCGTTGGAGAAAATGGTCGGCAACTTGAACAACCTGATCTCCCAGGTTCAGGTCAGCGCCACCGAGATCACCGGCAGTTCGGGCCAGGTCACAGAGTTGAGTCAGTCGTTGTCCGAGGGGGCGGCCAACTCCGCGTCGTCCATTACCGAGATCAGCGCGGTCATGACGCAAATGGCCGCGCAAACCACCGACAACGCGGCTAATGCCAAAAAGGCCGATGAGCAGTCACAGGCATCACGCGCGGACGCGGGGGAAAGTGACCAGCTGATGAGCGAGCTGATCGCCGCCATGGCCGAGATCGACAACTCGGGCAAAGACATCACGGCCATCATCACCACCATCGACAATATTGCCGCCCAGACCAACTTGCTGGCCTTGAACGCCGCCATTGAAGCGGCACGTGCCGGCGAACTCGGCCGTGGTTTTGCCGTGGTGGCCGACGAAGTGCGTAGCCTCGCCGCACGCAGTGCCGAAGCCGCCCAGCAAACTGCGGCGCTGATCGCCGACTCGTCGACCAAGACCCAGCGCGGCATGGTCATCGCCGGACGCACCGCCGATTCGCTGCGCAATATCGTCAGTGGTACTACGGCGGTCTCAAGCCTGGTGTCCTTGATCTATCAGGCGTCGAGCGAACAAGCCTCCGGGCTGCAGCAAGCCAGTATCGGCCTGGAGCAGATCGATGAAGTGACTCAGCAAAATCAGCACAACTCCCAGCAATGCGCGGTGGCGGCCAAGAACTTGTCGGAACGGGCCAACGCCATGCAGCAAGGGCTGAGCCGTTTCAAGGTCAAAACCAGCTAGCGCGGCGGCCCGGCCGGGGGCGGTCAACCGCTGCCCTCGGTCCCTTTCATCAACCGCAGGTTCATTCACGAAATGTTAAGAATCGCCTCCCTATACTGACCGACTGCGAGCCGCTCCCCCGAGCGGCGCCCTGCCCCGGTATCCACAACCCATGACGCGCCCCGCCTCTCTGCTGCTCCTGCTTGCTGGCCTGTTGTTTTTCTTTGCTTTGGGTAACCACGAACTGCAAGGCTCCACCGAAGCCCGCGTCGCCGGGATCGCCATGGCGATGCACCTGGACAACGACTGGGTGGTGCCGCAGTTGTTTCGCGAGCCGTTCCTGGAAAAACCACCCCTGAGCCTGTGGCTGGACGCCGGCGCGATTCGCGTGTTCGGCGGCACCACCTGGGCGGTGCGCCTGGCGTCGGCCTTTGCTGGGTTGTTCAGCGTGATGCTGCTGTACGGGATGCTGCGCAAGTTCGGACGCCCGCAAACCCTGGCGTTCAGCGCGGCGTTGATCCTGGCGACCATGGCCAGTTACTGGAGCAATGTGCGGGGTGTCGGCGAGGATGCGTTGCTCAGCCTGGGCGTGACCACCGCCCTGCTGGCGTTCTACCAGGCGGTGCGGCCGGATCGTCAAGGTTCGGCAACCGGCGCCTGGGCGTTGTTTACCGCCGGGATGGTGATCGCCACGTTGAGCAAAGGCGTGCTGGGCCTGGCGATGCCTGGCGTGGTGATCTTTGTGTACTTGGCCAGCACCAGCCTGATGGACAAACGCCTGCGCCTCGGGGACTGGCTCAAGCCGGCGGCATTTACCCTGTTGGCTCTGATTCCTCTACTGATCTGGCTGATGTTCCTGTTCCAGCGCGGCGGCCTGCAGGCCGTGGGCGAAGTGCTGTGGACCAATAGCGTCGGACGCTTCAGCGGCGAATTCGTTGAGGCCGGGCATTACGAACCGTTCTATTACTACCTGCTGAAACTGCCGCAAGCGTTCTTACCGTGGAACATCCTCGTGTACCTGGGGCTGTGGCATTTCCGCAAAAGCCTGGTACGTAATCGTTACCGGTTATTTTTCAGCGTTTGGCTGGTGGCGCAGTTCACGTTGCTGACGTTGGCCTCAAGCAAGCGCACGGTATACCTGATGGCCCTGACACCCGCCGCCGCTGTGCTGGCCGCCGAGTATGGGCGGGTCATCTTGGAGTGGCTGAAGGCGCATAAGCCGTCACTCTACAAGTACCACAGACATCTGGTCGGCGGCGTGTTCACGCTAGCGGTGGCGTGTTACCTGACGGCCGCGTTCTGGTTTGCGCCCAAAGCCGATGTACGTCAGTCATTCGTGCCGGTGATCCGCCAGGTTCAGGCATTGCAAGCCGAAGGCAAGGAAGTGGTGTTGTTTCAACCCAACGAACGTATTGCCGGGGCCAGCGTGTTTTATTTGCAGAGCTACTTGAAGATCCTGCAGACAGACGCGCAACTGCACAGTTACCTCGCCGCCAGGCCCGGCAACGTTGCGTTGCTGGACCGTACCGACGGCCTGAGCACGCAGGTCAAGGTGATCAAGGAAATGGCGATCAATCGCCAGCCCTACTACTTCGTCGAGCAGTAAGGCCGGCGCGGCAGGTTAGTGTTTGGTGAGTTTGTCCAGGTAACCCATGGCGAATGCCGAGACCACGAAGGTCATGTGGATGATCACGTACCACATCAGGTGCTGAGGATCGACGTTCTTGGCGTCCATAAAGATGCGCAGCAAGTGGATGGAGGAAATCGCCACGATGGAGGCGGCCACTTTCATCTTCAGCGACGAAGAGTCCATGGTGCCCAGCCAGTTGAGCTTTTCCTTGTTGTCGTCGATATCCAACTGCGAGACGAAGTTCTCGTAGCCGGAAATCATCACCATCACCAACAGGCCGCCGACCAGGGCCATGTCGATCAACGACAACAGCAGCAGGATTACTTCGGCTTCCAACATGGTGAAGATGTTGGGAATGACGTGAATGATTTCCTGGAAGAATTTCAACGCCAGGATCAGCAAGCCCAGGGACAGCCCTAGGTAGATCGGCGCCAGCAACCAGCGCGAGGCGTACATCGCATTTTCGATAAAGCGTTCCATTGGATCTCACACAGCGTGGTTAGAAATGGCGGCGAGTATACCAGCCGCCATCAACGCGCTGTAACCGCGTGAAAACTGACCTGGGCGGCTTCTGTAAGAGAATTTTTCTGCTAGTGTCGAGCCCATCAACTCGGCTCGAAGATGTCGGACAGGAAGAAAATCAGATGATG
This sequence comes from Pseudomonas rhodesiae, assembly GCF_013285305.1. Taxonomy (NCBI): domain Bacteria; kingdom Pseudomonadati; phylum Pseudomonadota; class Gammaproteobacteria; order Pseudomonadales; family Pseudomonadaceae; genus Pseudomonas; species Pseudomonas rhodesiae. Next base: position 5,119,683 of record NZ_CP054205.1, read on the forward strand.
GATGTGCGATCCCCTTTGGCCGGTTTCGGCCTGTGCGCAGCATTGCTGCTGGCGGGCGGCTGCTCCCCTAGCGATGAAAAGAAACAGGCCACCCTCGAAGAGAAAACCGCGCAATTCGAACAATCCTTGGACAGCATCCAAGACCCCAAGCTGCGCGACGCCATCGCCGACCTCGGCGGCTCGCTGCTGTTGCTGGAGCGGGCGCAACTCAAGCTCGCCAACAAGCCCATCGAGCCAGAGTACGGTGAAGACTCCCTGGCCCTGCTCAAGCACTACCCCACGCCCCAGGCGTTGGTGGACACCTACATCAATGGCCTGTTCGTGCTGCGCAAAACCTCCCACTCCGATTACCTGACCGATCTGCAGCCGGTCTTCCCGTTCAATTTCAACCTGCCCGACCAATTCCCGTTTCCCCACAGCCTGGAATGGCAGTCGGTCACCCTGAGCAACCACAAAGTCATTCCGTTTCAGCCGGAATGGTCGGAAACCGATCCGGGCATCCAACTGAGCCCCAGCAGCTCCAACCTGACCAACCCCGATGATCTGACGGTGACCTACCCGTTCATCGACGGCATCGAGACCGAAAACAAAAGCCAGCCGCAACCGGTGAGCCTCAAGGGCACGGTGGAAGTGATCGCGCCGGGCAATGTGCTGACGTTCGACTTGTCGACCAAGGACGTAGGCCACCCGCGCACTGAAGGTGCGATCAGCGTCAATCTGCTGCGTCTGGAGAAGAACTACGCCGAAATCGAACTGACCAACAGTCAGCCCCTGGCGCCCCAAGTCGGCGATGAATCCCCCAACCCGCTGCTGGTACAGGCGCGCAACAGCACCGGGCAATTCCTCACCCGTTCGGGGTCCATCAATGAAAGCGCGGCTCAGGTGGCGTTCTACCAGAAACAATTGGCCGAGATGCAGAAGCAGAAAGTCTGGTCCGACGCCTTGGAAAAACAGCTCAGCGATGAGCAAAAAGCCTTCGAACACCAGCAGAACACCCATTACGCCAAGGTGTACTTCAATGGGCTGATCGACACCCTGCAAGTCAACGTGCTGGATTTTTCCAAGGCCACGGTGACCCGCAAGGACCTCGACCTGCCGGTGCTTCGCTTCGACAAAAACAGCCTGGAAAAAACCGTGCAAGCCTTGCCCATGCCGGTCACCGTGTATGACGACGGCGCCGCCGATTGGCTCAAGGACGCCACACTGACCGAAGACCAGCTGAAAAACAGCGTCACCATCAGCCAGTCCGCTGAAGACGCCAGCGCCGCGACTATCGTGTTCGACCACCCCTTCACGTTCAATGACGATCTGGTGGGCGCAGAGCGCAATAGCACTGAGTCGCCGGTGACCTTCTTTGCTGCCGATGAAAAAGGCGAGCGCGGCGAACCGATTGAATTGCCCACCGAGGCTTTTGAGCTGAACCCGGCACGCGGCACCCTCACCTACGACCTCACGCTGTTTCCGGAAAACCCGGCCTATGTAGTGGGCTCGATCCCGTTGTTCCTGGCGACCATCGAGAAAAACCAGATCGACGTGGGCACGTTGCCCAAGGGCCTGTCGCTCAAGGACAACGCGCTGGTTGTCGACCAGAAAGCCTTCCCCTCCGACAGCTGGCGTTTCTATGCCAAGGACGCCAGCGGCCACTACCTCAAGGAAATCCTTGCCGTCAGCCATCGCGCCGCGGAATACGGCACGGCGTTATTCGACGTGCATTACTTCTACGGCCAGCCGAGCGCGCTGGAAAGCTACCAGCGTACCGAGCTGAATACCGTGCAATACGGCTTTGAGGTCAAACTAGACAAGCCCGAGAGCAAATAAGCGGACTACAGAGCGAGTTGCTCGTGGCTGCGGTTGAGCAGTCGAAGATGGGCCTGCAAGTGCAGGCACCAGATCGGCGGGTCCTCGGCCATTTCGTAACCCTGTCGAGTCAGGTTTTCGACGATCGACTCCAGCAGATGGGCTGCCTCGAAGGGGCCGCGAAACGGGCCCTGGGACTTCACCGCGGACGGCTGCTCGCCGGTCATCCCGGCGGCAAACAGCACCGTCCACAGTCCGTTATCCCCAGCGAGAGGGCGAATGGCGCATTCGATACGGGTAGCCAGCCCGAAGTACTGGCGGGTAAGACAGAGGTTGCGCGACATGGCGGCGACCCTCGGTAGTTCGGTGTTCAGCCCCTGCGCGTGGGCGAGGCTGTTGCTGTCCAGCGACTCCTGTGGATATCCCTAATCCTCAGGATAGAAGAAAAACACGACAAACCAAGGCCGTAGAGACCAACGGTGTAGGCCCCTGTAGACACCAGTCAAATTATTGTCATTTCTGCCAGCCTTGCGGCGAGCGAACTGGCGCCGCGCGAGACAAGCTCGCTCACCACAGGGATCGGGGCACAGGCTTGGATTTCCAGTGCCATTTCGTTGAGAGAAGCGGCAGTCAACTCAGGTTCTGTGGCAACACACCAACCCCTATGGTGGGCGGGCTTGCCCCGCGCGAGACAAGCTCGCTCACCACAAGGATCGGGCACAGGCTTGGATTTCCAGCGCCATTTCATTTGCGAGAAGCGGCAGTCAACTCAGGTTCCGTGGCAACACACCAACCCATGTGGTGAGCGGGCTTGCCCCGCGCGAGGCCAGCTCGCTCACCACAGGGATCAGGGCAGAGGCTTGGATTTCCAGCGCCATTTCATTTGCGAGAAGCGGCAGTCAACTCAGGTTCCGTGGCAACACACCAACCCATGTGGTGAGCGGGCTTGCCCCGCCCAAGGCCAGCTCGCTCACCACAGGGATAGGGGCAGAGGCTTGGATTTCCAGCGCCATTTCGTTGAGAGAAGCGGCAATCAACTCAGGTTCTGTGGCAACACACCAACCCATGTGGTGAGCGGGCTTGCCCCGCGCGAGGCCAGCTCGCTCACCACAGGGATCGGGGCAGAGGCTTGGATTTCCAGCGCCATTTCGTTTGAAAGAAGCGGCAGTCAACTCAGGTTCTGTGGCAACACACCAACCCATGTGGTGAGCGGGCTTGCCCCGCGCGAGGCCACGTCGCTCACCACAGGGATCGGGGCACAGGCTTGGATTTCCAGCGCCATTTCGTTTGAAAGAAGCGGCAATCAACTCAGGTTCTGTGGCAACACACCAACCCATGTGGTGAGCGGGCTTGCCCCGCGCGAGGCCGGCTCGCTCACCACACAAATCGGTGCATTCAGTGACATCGGCTGTTATGAAGCGGGTTTGGCCTCGGCCAGCGCCTGTTGCGCCAGTTCCTTCTCCGCTTCTTTGAGGTCGTCTTCACTGATCATTTCTGCAATCGCGCGCAAGCGCTCGACCACCCGGGCGTTGACGGTACCCTCCGGGAATTGCCCCTCGGCATCCGGCTCACCGGCATCCTCGCCCACCAGCAGGCTCAAGGCTTCATCGGCCTGGCGTACCGCGTAGATGTGGAACTGCCCAGCCCGCACGGCCTGCAACACCTTTTCATCGAGCATCAGTGTGGCGACGTTGGCCTGGGGAATGATCGCCCCCTGCTCGCCGGTCAGCCCACGGGCCTCGCAGAGACGGAAGAAACCTTCGATCTTCTCGTTAACCCCACCCACCGCCTGCACTTCACCAAACTGGTTGATGGAGCCGGTAATGGCAAAGCACTGCTTGAGCGGGGTTTTCGACAGCGCCGAGATCAACGTGCACGCTTCGCCGAGGGACGCACTGTCACCGTCCACGTAGCCGTAAGACTGTTCCAAAGCGATGCTGGCCGAAATCGCCAGCGGGAATTCCTGGGCATAGCGGCTGCCCAGGTAACCGGTGAGGATCATCACGCCCTTGGAGTGGATCGGCTGGCCGAGGTTGACCTCACGCTCGATGTCGACAATCCCGCTGCCGCCGGGGTACACCGTGGCAGAAATCCGCGCCGGCACGCCGAACGCCGAGTCGCCCACTTCCAGCACCGTCAGGCCGTTGCACTTGCCGACCGCCGCACCGGCGGTGTCGATCAGGATCACCCCGGCGAGCATATCGTCGAGAATCCGCGCCGACACCCGCCCGGTGCGCGTGGCCTTAGCCTTGAGTGCGCGTTCGATATGGCCGGCGTCGGTCATCTCGTCGCCCGCCAGGTGACGAATGAAATCCGCCTCGCTGACCAATTGAAACAGATCGCCAATACGCGCCGACAAGCGCCCCTGATGCTCCGCCAGCCGCGCGCTGTAAGTGGCCAGGCGCGCTACGGCGTCGGATGTCAGCGGCGCCATGCCTTCTTCCGAGGTGCGGGTTTTGAGCAACTGCGCGAACTGCTCCAGGCTTTCGTCGACCATCGGGATGTCTTCGTCGAAGTCCACCAGCACCCGGAACATTTCCTGGAAGTCCGGATCGGCGTCCTGCAACGCGTAGTACAACTGACGCGAACCGATAATGATGACTTTGACCTGCAGCGGGATCATCTGCGGGTTGAGGGTTACCGTGGCCAGACGCCCCAGTTCGCCCAGCGGCGACTCCATTTTCAGCTTGCGCGACTGCAGGGACCGCTTGAGGGCGTCCCACACGAACGGCTCGCTGAGCATTTTTTCCGCTTCAAGGATCAGAAACCCGCCATTGGCGCGGTGCAACGCGCCTGCGCGCAGTTGGCGATAGGTGGTGTAGAGCGCGCCCTGATCGGTGCTGTATTCGATACGCCCGAACAGGTTGTCGTAAGTCGGGTGCGGTTCGAACACCACTGGTGCGCCACCGTTGACCGGATGGCCCACCACCAGGCTCGGGCAGTACTGCTCTTCCAGCAGCTTGCGCGCCTGGGCGTCGGTCTTGGCATCATCCACCAATTGCTCGACCACGGTCTTGAGCAGGTACACCTGCATGGCTTGCAGGTAACCGCAGACGGCCGCGTTTTCCGCGTACTTTTCCGACAGCGGCGCCAGCAATGGCTGAAGGGCCAGGGTGATGGTTTCTTCGTTGAACTGGCGCAGTTGGTTATTCGACTCGCGCTTCCACTGCGGCAGGCTGGCCAGCTCTTCGTTGAGGCGTTCTTCCAGCTCGGAAATATCGGTGTGAAAGCGCTCGCGGTCGGCTTCCGGCAACTGCGAGAACTCGGCCTCGTCCAGGGCCTTGCCGTCGAGCATCGGCGTGAACGCGATATTGGAGCTGTCGCGGTACAGCGCCACGTCTTTTTCCAGGGCCAGGCGCTCGATCACGTCCAGCGCTTTGTCGTAACGCTGGTTGAAGGCGCGGTCGATAGCGCTCTTGCGCTGCTGGTAGGTAGGGTGTTCGAACACGGCCGGGAACGTGGCCACCAAGTTGTCGATCAGCGCGTTGATATCGGTAATGAACGCTGCGCCTCCCCCGGCGGGCAACTCAAGGGCGCGCGGCTCGCGAGGTTCATCGAAGTTATTGACGTAAACCCAGTCCGACGGGGTTTGCAGGCGCTTGCCTTCGGCCTTCAGGTAGCGTTTGACGAACGAAAAGCGACCGGTGCCCGGCTCGCCCATGACAAAAACGTTGTAACCGGGGCGTGGCATGGCCACACCGAACTGCAAGGCTTCAACCGCGCGTTCCTGGCCAAGCACACCGCGAAAGGGCTCCAAATCATTGGTGGTCGAGAAGCTGAACTGTTCAGCAGAGAAAGGGCGAGTCAGCGCATCGGGCGCTAGACGCAGGCTGGCAGCAACAGGATCAGGCATCGGGCTTCCTTACATCAGGCGGGGCAGATAGCGGCATTCTGGCTCCCCCTTGCGCGCTCTGGCAAGGCGGGTCTCTGGGAAAGCATAGACGCGGGAGGCGGCCGGCAAATATTTCATCAAATCGCCATCGGTTTTATAAAAACCCACGGAACCCTTCGAACGTGCCTAAACTCCAAACTGCGCGGGTTGGACTAATAACCGATCCCTAGGGCGCTATGAAGTGCCTGAACCCTTGTCCATTGGTTTGCACACAAAGAGAACAAAGCTATGAAACGGATCCTTCTCGGTACTCTCTTCACCGTCGTCTCCCTCAATGCAATGGCAGAAGCACCAGGTGGCCCGAACTGCGGTTGGGGCAACATGTTGTTCGAAGGCCAGCGCGGCACTCCAGCTCACTTCCTGGCTTCCACCACTAACGGCACCTCGGGTAACGCCACCTTCGGCATGACCTCGGGCACCAATGGTTGCAGCACCAACAGCGCGCTGACCTACGGCGGCAAGTCTTGGATTGCCATGAATGGCATGATGAACGAGCTGTCCGAAGACATGGCCAAGGGTAATGGCGAAGCACTGACCACCTACGCCGTGGTACTGGGTGTTGCGCCCGAAGATCGCGAGCACTTCGCTGCCGTGACTCACGAGCACTTCCAGCAAATCTTCAGCAAAGCTGACGTGACCGCTGACGATGTGCACAACAACACCCTCGCTGTACTGAAAAGCGATGCCCGTCTGGCGAAATACGCGACCCAGGCTTAAGCTCGACCGGCCCGCGCCTCTCCAGGCGCGGGTTTTATTTTTGGGCCCGCCTCCCCTTTGGGTCTTTCTATTTCCGACTTAAGTTGCCTTTATGCTCAAACGAATTGCCTGCCTGGCACTCTTTGCCTGCGCCCCGCTGTATGCGGCCCCGCACCTTGATGATCAGCGTTTGCAGCAATTGGCCAACGATCCGTTCTGGCTTTCCCTGGGCCATTACGAAGCCGGCAAGCTCAAAGGCTGGCGCAGTTATATCAGCGACAAGAAATTCTTCCTGGCGGCCGATGGTGCTCACCATCCGGACGCGGAACTCAAGGCCACCGTCGACGCACTCTATGCGCCCGCCAGCTTGGGTGAAAAACACGCCCAATGCGTCTACCCCGCACGTACCCGCTGGCTCAAGGATCAGTTGCACCTGACCGACCTGCCCGCCGTGGACTGCGCCGAATTCAAGCAATGGTTCAAGGACGTCGCCCCCCACAGTGCGGTGATGATCTTCCCGGCGGCCTACCTCAACAGTCCGTCGTCGATGTTCGGCCACACCTTGTTGCGTATCGACCAGGCCGACGTGCAAAGCAACAACACCGCACTGCTCAGCTACGCGATCAACTTCGGCGCGTATATCGAAGGCTCGGACAACAGCATTCTCTACGCCTGGAAGGGCCTGATGGGCGGCTACCCCGGCCTGTTCGCGCTGGTGCCCTACCAGGAAAAACTCTCCGAGTACCGTAGCCTGGAGAACCGCGACCTGTGGGAATACCGCCTCAACCTTACCCAGGTCGAGACCGAGCGCATGGTCGAGCATGTGTGGGAACTCAAGCAGATCCAGTTCGATTACTTTTTCTTCGACGAAAACTGCTCTTATCGCCTGCTGGAGCTGCTGCAAGTCGCCCGCCCCGGCCTGCGTTTGACCGAACAGTTCCCGCTGACCGCCATCCCCACCGATACAGTCAAAGCCGTGAAAGACGCGGGCCTTGTAGAGAAAATCGACTATCGCCCGTCCCGCGAGCGCGAATTGCTTGAACGCGCCAAACCCTTGGATGGCGACGAGCAGCAATGGGTGCTCAAGATCAGCGACGACCAGAAGCAATTGCAGGAACCGGCCTTCAAGGCTCTGCCCCGCGAGCGTCAGGCCCTGATTATCGACGCGGCTTATCGTCTGGGCCGCTACCGCGCCAATGGCCTGGAACGCGACACCGCCCGCTCCCAACGCAGCTTCGAGCTGCTGCGCGCGATCAACCAGAACCCTGCGCCCGACCTCAAGATCCAGCCGCCCGGCCTGCCGGAAGACGGCCATGAATCCCGCACCTGGCAAGCCGGTATCGGCACCCGTGGCGACAAGGCTTTCGGCGAATACGGCCTGCGCATGGCTTACCACGACCTCAACGACAACGCTGAAGGCTTCCCCCTCGGCGCGCAGATCGAAATCCTGCAAATGAAACTGCGCCAGTACGAAGGCAACCACTGGCAGTTGCAACAACTGGACCTGGCCACCATCCGCTCTCTGACCCCGCGCAACGCGTTGCTGCAGCCCTGGTCCTGGCAAGTCACCGGCGGCCTGGAACGCGTACCGGGCAAACACGACGACGAAACCCTGGTCGCCCATGTCAACGGCGGCGCCGGCAGCACCTGGCAACTGCGCGACGACATGCTCGGCTTCGCCCTCGGCACCGTGCGTGTGGAACACAACAACGACTTCAACGAAGCCGTCTCCCCCGCCGCTGGCTTCAACACCGGCGTACTGTGGAAAAACCCGCTGGGCAACCTGAGCCTGGAAGCCAAGGGTGACTTCTTCACCAATGGCGAAGTGCGGCGCAGCCTCAGCCTCAACCAACAGTGGGAACTGTCCCGCAACCTGGGCCTGCGCCTGAGCGCCCAGCGCGAATACAGCCATCTATCCTCGCCGGTCAATGAAGTGATGCTTGAAGTGAAGTGGTATCACTACTGACCAACGCCTGGCGAAAATCAAAAATGCGGGAGGGGGCAAGCCCCCTCCCCCATTTGTTAGCATTGCCCGCACCATCAGGAGTTCACTCGACATGGCCGTTACCTGCACCACCCTTGAAGAAGTTCGAAGCAACATCGACCGCCTCGACCAACAAATCGTCACTCTTCTGGCCGAACGCGGCCGCTACGTCTCCCAGGCCGCCCACTTCAAAAAAGATGCCGATGGCGTCAAGGCCCCGCAGCGGGTCGAACAAGTGATCGCCAAAGTGCGCAATTTGGCGCAGGTGGCGGGCGCCAATCCGCAAGTCACCGAACAGGTTTATCGCGCGATGATTGCGGCGTTTATCCAGCAGGAATTGGCTGAGCATGCGGCGCTGACGAAAGCGGGAAATACAGAAGCCTAATCATCCATCTGGCCAGCTCAGTTTTAAGCCCCCACCCTACAAACACAAATTTCTCATCAACATCCAACCTACTGATAAATAAGCAGGAATTTTCTGACATTTATTTAGTTTTTTTCAGTCAAGAGAAATTGCCAATTACTCCATTCTCTTTGTGTGGTTTTGTGTCTAGTATCGAACGGCAGTCAATTTGCCATCACTTCTATACACGGATCCGAATAGGGTAAGAGGCTTATATGGATTTTTTTGAAAAGCTCACCAGTCTGGCAGCAAAGGTTCGGTTACAAGGCCCCGCCATTCAAACAGAAGAAGCAACAAAAAATGCGTTTGTGATGCCCTTTATTAATACGGTGCTGGGTTATGACGTGTTTGACCCACAGGAAGTGACGCCTGAGTTTGTCTGCGACGTAGGAACAAAAAAAGGCGAAAAAATCGATTACGCGATCATGAAAGACGGTGAGGTTCAGATCCTCATTGAGTGCAAAAAGATCGGTGAGTCATTGAGCATCAATCACGCTTCGCAGCTGTTCCGATACTTTCATGTCACCAGTGCAAGAATCTCTATTCTGACCAATGGGCAGGTCTACAGATTTTTTACTGACTTGGACGCGCCCAACAAAATGGACGAAAAGCCATTTCTGGAATTGGACTTGCTCGACATTGATGAGTACTCCGTACCTGAGCTGATCAAGCTCACCAAGTCGGCATTCGATGTGGACTCAATCATTAATGCTGCGGGCGAGCTGAAATACGTCAGCCAGCTCAAAAAGCTCATTGGTGCTCAAGTCACTAAGCCGGAAGATGACTTTGTGAAGTTTTTCGCGTCCCGGGTTTACGAAGGTGTCATCACACAGAAAGTCCGTGAACAGTTCTTCGAACTGACCCGAAAAGCGTTAGCGCAGTTTCTGAATGACCAGATCAATGATCGACTCAAGTCAGCCATGAGCGGTGCTATTCAGCCGACAATAGCGTCATTGCCCGTCGAAAATAGCACCACCACCGACCACCAAATTCGAGATGAGTCAGAAGAAAAAATCTTGACGACGCTTGAAGAACTGGAGGGTTATCACATCGTTCGAGCTGTTGTGCGCTCGGTTGTCGATGCCAAACGAATCGTTCAGCGTGATACGCAAAGCTATTTTGGGATACTACTGGATGACAACAATCGCAAGCCCATTTGCCGCCTTCACTTTAATCGCAGTCAAAAATATCTCGGAATATTCGACGAGGAAAAAAACGAGACGCGACATGCCATTTCATCTATTGATGAGATTTACGAGTTCGCGGATCAACTGAAAAAGACAGTGGGTTATTACGATTAATAGGGCTATCGGAATAACCAAAGCTAGCGAAAAATCTGTGGTGAGAGAGCTTGCTCCCGCTGGGCAACACAGCAGCCCGGCTCGGATCATGCCCGCTCACTACGATAAAGTCTGTTCACCACAAAAGCCTGCTTAACAGGGGCTCAGTTCCAGACACACAAACCGCGCCAACACATTTCTCACACCCCCTTCACATCCGTCCGACGAATCCCCTTCTAGACTTTCCCTATCAGCCGTAAAACGGCCAGGGAGTACGCCATGTGGCGGTATGCGGTCATGTTGTGGGCGGTAATGGGGTTGGCGGGTTGCCAGACGACCCATCAAGAATTGTTGGCCAAGGGTTATCCACCGGCCTTCGCCGATGGCTTTGACGATGGCTGCAGCAGCGGTCGCCAGGCGGCTGGGGTGATCAGTGGGGAGTTTCGCAAAAATGTGCCGCGCTATCTGCAAGAGCGGGAGTACGCCGAGGGCTGGGAGGACGGTTTTCGCCAGTGCAAGGCAATGCGGGAGAACGAAGAACTGCGCGATTACAAAGAGCGCCATTGGGATGAGCGCGAGCGCGAGTGGCAGCAGGAGAAGGATCGCGATGCGGCCCGGGCCTATCGCTCGCAATAGGTCGCTTTCAGACATCCATCGAAACTAAAGCACAGCGAACATGGCCCAAGCTCCATAGAGGGAGATCATCATGAGCCGTGCTTTTGTAAACGAAGACAACGCCGCCGCCCAGGCCGATCAGCCGGTGGAGCGTCAAGTCAGTGAGCAACCCAACCGCCTGACCGCGCAAGGTCTGGCGCAGTTGCACGCCAAAGTCGCGCAGTTGCAGCAGGAACATGGCGCCGAATCCGCCAAGGGCGAGCACGCCGATAAACAGCGCCAAGCCGACCTTGAGCGGGATTTGCGCTATTTCAACCAGCGGGTGCAAAGCGCCCAGGTGGTGGCGCCTGCCACGTCCACCGATCAGGTGCAGATCGGCAGCTGGGTCACCTTCGCCAATGAGCAGGATGAACAACAACGCATCCAATTGGTGGGTGAAGACCAGGCCGACGCCAGTGCAGGGTTGATCAACTGGGGCTCGCCCCTTGGCCGCGCGTTGCTCGGTGCGCGGGTCGGTGACGAGGTGCTCTGGAAGCGCCCCGTCGGCGATCAGTTGATCGAAGTGCTGCGCATCGACGCTGGGGCTTAGACGATGCCTTGGGCCAGCATTGCGTCGGCCACTTTGACGAAACCGGCGATATTCGCGCCTTTGACGTAGTTAACCCGGCCGTTTTCTTCGCCGTAGTGCACGCAGGCATGGTGGATCGACTGCATGATGGCGTGCAGCTTGCTGTCCACTTCCCCGGCGGTCCACAGCAAGCGCATGGCGTTCTGCGACATCTCCAGGCCGCTCACCGCCACGCCACCGGCGTTGGATGCCTTGCCCGGTGCGAACAGAATGCCTGCCTCGATAAAGATATCCACAGCCTCCAGCGTGGTCGGCATATTGGCGCCTTCGGCCACGCAGAGGCAGCCGTTACGCAGCAAGGTGCGGGCGGCGTCGGCGTCCAGTTCGTTCTGGGTCGCACAGGGCAACGCGATGTCACAGGCCAGCGCCCACGGCGTTTGGCCTTTGCGGAACTCCAGGCCAAAGCGCTCGGCCAGTTCGCTGATACGGCCGCGCTGCACGTTTTTCAGTTCCAGCAGCGCCGACCATTGTTCCTCGGTCAAACCGCTTTCGGCGTACAGGGTGCCTTCGGAGTCGGACAGGGAAATTACCTTACCGCCCAAGTCCATGACCTTGCGCGCCGCGTATTGCGCCACGTTGCCGGAACCGGATACCGCGACACGCTTGCCCTCCACGCGCTGGCCGTCGCGCTTGAGCATTTCTTCGGCAAAGTACACACAGCCAAAACCGGTGGCTTCGGGACGGATCAGGCTACCGCCGTAGGTCATGCCCTTGCCGGTCAGCACCGAGGTGAATTGGTTGCTCAGGCGCTTGTATTGACCAAACAGGAAGCCGATCTCCCGGGCACCCACGCCGATATCACCGGCTGGCACATCGACGTCCGCACCGATATGCCGATACAGCTCGCTCATAAACGCCTGGCAGAAACGCATTACCTCGGCGTCGCTCTTGCCCTTGGGATCGAAGTCCGACCCCCCTTTGCCGCCGCCCATGGGCAACGAGGTCAGGGAATTCTTGAAGGTCTGCTCGAAGGCGAGAAACTTCAAAACCCCCAGGTTCACCGACGGGTGGAAACGCAGCCCGCCCTTGTACGGGCCGATGGCACTGTTCATCTGAATGCGGAACCCGCGATTGACCTGGACCTTGCCGTGATCATCCACCCACGACACCCGGAACGTAATCGCACGCTCGGGCTCGCACATCCGCTCCAGAATGCCCGAAGTCAGATAGTGCGGATTGGCTTCAAGAAACGGCCACAGGCTGCGCAAGACTTCTTCTACGGCCTGGTGAAATTCCGGCTGATCAGGGTCACGTTTCTTTAGGCGAGCGAGGAAGGATTCGACGGATTCGATCATGAAAAGTCTCGGCAAATTGATTGTTTTTAAATGAGATTGGGCCGGACTTTAACAATTCATGTCGCACCGCGACAGGGCAAAATGTCGCTTTTGTGAATTTAAATGGTGCATTGGATGTAAATAAACCCGGAAAACGGGAGTTTTCTGCACTTTAAAGGGGATTACCAGGCTGGGGTGTGCACCGTCGAGGGAATGGCTATCGAGGGCAAGCCCCCTCCCACATTTGATCGGTGTGGGTCAGGGGAATGTGCAAAAAAAACGGTGCCCGAAGGCACCGTTTTTTTAACCGGCCCGGGATCAGGCCAGTTTTTTGTGACGTACACGGTGCGGCTGGGCAGCGGCATCGCCCAGGCGCTTCTTGCGATCGGCTTCGTACTCGGTGTAGTTGCCTTCGAAGAACACCGCTTGGGAGTCATCTTCGTACGCCAGGATGTGTGTCGCGACGCGGTCAAGGAACCACCGATCGTGAGAGATCACAATGGCGGCGCCTGGGAAGTCCAGCAGGGCTTCTTCCAGGGAACGCAGGGTTTCGACGTCGAGGTCGTTGGACGGTTCGTCGAGCAGCAGGACGTTGCCGCCCTCTTTCAGGGTCAGGGCCAGGTGCAAGCGGCCGCGCTCACCACCGGACAGGTCCTTGACGAACTTCTGCTGGTCGCCGCCCTTGAAGTTGAAACGGCCGACGTAGGTGCGCGACGGGATTTCATAGTTGCCGATGCGGATCTGGTCGGAACCGTCGGAAATCTGCTGGAACACGGTCTTGCTGCCGTCCAGGTCGTCACGGCTCTGGTCGACACAGGCCAGCTGCACGGTTTCGCCGATTTCGATGCTGCCCGAATCCGGGGTTTCCTTGCCCATCAGCATGCGGAACAGTGTGGATTTACCCGCACCATTACCGCCGATAACGCCGACGATCGCGCCTTTTGGCATGGAGAACGACAGGTTGTCGATCAGCACGCGGTCGCCATAGCCTTTAGTGACGTTCTTGAATTCGATGACCTTGTCACCCAGGCGCGGGCCGGCCGGGATGTAGATCTCGTTGGTTTCGCTGCGCTTCTGGAATTCCTGCGACTGCATCTCTTCAAAGCGTTGCAGACGCGCCTTGGATTTGGACTGGCGGGCCTTGGCGCCTTTGCGCACCCATTCCAGTTCTTCCTTCATGGCCTTTTCGTGAGCCGATTGCTGCTTGGATTCGGCGGCCAGACGCTCGGACTTGGCTTCCAGCCAACCGGAGTAGTTGCCCTCGTAAGGGATGCCGGCGCCACGGTCGAGTTCGAGGATCCAACCCGCTACGTTGTCCAGGAAGTACCGGTCGTGCGTAATCGCAACCACGGTGCCCGGGAAATCGTGGAGGAAATGTTCCAACCAGGCGACGGAATCGGCGTCCAAGTGGTTGGTCGGTTCGTCGAGCAGCAGCATGTCGGGGGCCGACAGCAGCAGACGGCACAAGGCCACGCGACGCTTTTCACCACCGGACAGGTGTTCGACCTTGGCATCCCACGCCGGCAGGCGCAGCGCGTCTGCGGCGACTTCCAGCTGGCGCTCCAGGTTGTGACCGTCGCCGGCCTGCAGGATGGCTTCGAGCTTGGCCTGTTCGGCGGCCAGTTTGTCGAAGTCGGCGTCCGGCTCGGCATAGGCGGCATAGACTTCATCCAGGCGCGCCTGGGCGTCCTTGATCACGCTGACGGCCTCTTCGACCACTTCACGCACGGTCTTGGCCGGGTCCAGCTGCGGCTCCTGCGGCAGATAGCCGATGTTCAGTTCCGGCATCGGGCGCGCTTCGCCTTCGAACTCGGTGTCGACGCCAGCCATGATTTTCAACAGGGTGGATTTACCCGAGCCGTTGAGGCCGAGCACGCCGATCTTGGCGCCGGGGAAGAAGGACAACGAAATGTTTTTCAGGATTTCCCGCTTCGGTGGGACAACCTTGCCCAGCCGATGCATGGTGAAGACGTATTGAGCCATGGTGAACCTAGCGTCAGTGACTGATGAATTGAGCGGGCGAAGCCCGTGCCAGGCCATGCGCCGCGCGGGCCTTTGACTATCATCAATGCCAGCGAGCGGAAAAAGCCTGAATATCTGGGGCTGGAACGCCCCGCGTAACCGGCAAAGCTACCTGAATGCGCTTGGTCAGTCCAGCCAGGCGGGACTGGCACTTTGCCACAACACAAGGCATGCTAGCCGCCCTTCGGGCGTCCGGCTTATAGTGCACGTCGCGCGCCAGTCCAGCCAAACCGCAGGATTACAGCTTGTCCAAAGTCACGCCGCCAACTCCTTTGCGCGCCGCTCATCTAGCGCCGGGAGCGCCCCTGCACGGTCCTCTCAAAGGCGCCCTGGCGACGCTCGTCCTGCTGCTGCTCGCTTTATTGTTCTGGCAACTGCTGGATCAACTGCAGCAGAACCAGAAAAACCAGCAGCAATACACCATCGACTACAGCGCCGACCTGGCCGAACAGATCAGCCTGAACATGGCCCTGAGCGCCAAGATCGCCCTGAACCTGCTGCCGATGGTTGAAGCGCCCCGCGACAGCGAACAGCAACAGGCATTGATGCTGACCTTGCAACGCTCCTTGCCGGAATTGCGCAGCGTGGCCCTGCTCGCCCCCAGCGGCGCGATGATCAGCGACAGCGCGCCCGATAGCCAGGACGCCGCCTGGCTCGAAGAACTGGTACAGCGCAGCCACGGCCAGGCCTATTACCTGAGCAACAACGACGAAGGGTCCCTTATCTATCTGCTGCTGCACCAGCCGAGCGGTGGTTCCAGGGTGTACTGGGCGTTGCGCCTGGCGCCGGAGTATCTGACCAACCTCACCCGCCAGGACAGCCCGGGCCAGCGCCCGGCGTGGGCCATCGAGAATCGTCTCAACCAACGCATTATCAGTCGCGACAGCGGCATGCCGGCAAAATGGGCCAGCGTCCTGACCCCGGACGAATTGAATAAAAGTGTGCTGGTCACCCCTCTGAGCAAAAGCGACTGGCAACTGCGCGGTCTGTTCGATCGCAGCGCCGTGCTCGAAGAACTGTTGCCGGCATTTATCGGCAAATGCCTGCTGGGCCTGGCGTTCTCGCTGGTCCCGGTGATCGTCCTGTTAAACATGCGTCGCCGTCAGCGCCAGGTGCATGAGGGCCGCCGCCGTTACCAGGACATTTTCGAAGGCACCGGTGTGGCCTTGTGCGTGCTGGATCTGTCGGGCCTCAACACGTTCTTTGAGCGCGCGCACCTGCGCAGCCGCGAGCAATTGAGCGCCTGGCGGCATGCCAACCCGGACGACTACCGCCAACTGCTCAACGAGCTGCGCATTACCGAAGTCAACCAGGTCGCGGTGCGTCTGCTGAACGTGGGCTCGTGCGAGGATGCCTGGGAGCGTTTGATCAGCGATTGCCCGAACAACGTCACCTCCATCGGTTATCAGATCCTCGAAGCGGTCCTGACCCAACAGGACCAGTTAGAGCTGGAAATCCAGCTCAACGATGTGGCCGGCAACGATCAATACCTGTGGCTGGTGATGCGCTTGCCGGAGCAGCAGGACGATTTCAAGGCGGTGATTCTCAGTATCAGCGATATCACCAGTCGCAAGCTGATCGAACTGTCCCTGGTGGAGCGCGAAAGTTTCTGGTCGGACGTGGTCCGCACAGTGCCGGACCACCTGTATGTACAGGACGTGATCAGCCAGCGCATGATTTTCAGCAACCATCACCTGGGCCACACCCTCGGCTATAACCGCGGCGAACTGCAGCAAATGGGTGAGTACTTCTGGGAAATCCTGCTGCACCCCGAAGACGCCGAGCATTATCACGACTTGCGCCAGCAGCAACGCCAGACCGGTTATGCCACCCAACTGCACTGCCAACTGCGCTTTCGCCATCGCAACAACCAGTGGCGACGTTTCGATATCCGTGAACAGGCCCTGGCCCGGGACAAAACCTCTCAAGTCACCCGCATCATCGGCGTGGCCAAGGACATTACCGACCAGATCGAAGCCAGCGAATCCCTGCGCGACAGCGAGCAGCGCTACCGCATGTTGGCCGAGAGCATCAGCGACGTGATCTGCTCCACCGACAGCAATTTGGCCCTCAATTACATCAGCCCCTCGGTCAATGCCGTGTTGGGCTATGACGTGGACTGGGTGTTCAAGAACGGCTGGCAATCGATCATCGCCAACCCGCAGCAACTGGCCGGCATTTACAGCCTGGTGGAACAGGTCAGCCGCGCCCTGGGCGACCAGGAGGCCCTGAGCAAGCTGCGCGATCAGGTGCAGACCCAACTGTTTCTGTTCGACTGCCTGCGCGCCGACGGTCGTAAAGTGCCGATCGAACTGCGGGTGGTGCTGGTGTGGGACGAGCACGGCACGTTCGAGGGCATCCTCGGTGTCGGTCGGGACATCAGCCAGCAACGCCGCGCGGAAAAAGACCTGCGCATGGCGGCCACGGTATTCGAGCACTCCACGTCGGCGATCCTGATCACCGACCCGGCGGGTTATATCGTGCAGGCCAACGAAGCGTTCAGCCGGGTCAGCGGTTATGAAGTGGCGGATGTGCTCGACCAGTTACCCAACATGCTCACCGTCGACGAGCAGCAGGAAGCCCACCTGCGCTATGTGCTCAAGCAATTGCATCAGCACAGCACCTGGGAGGGCGAAGTGTGGCTCAAGCGCCGCAATGGCGAGCATTACCCGGCCTGGGTGGGTATCACCGCCGTGTTCGACGATGAAGGCGATTTAGCCAGCTACGTGTGTTTTTTCAGCGATATCAGCGAGCGCAAGGCCAGCGAGCAGCGCATCCACCGCCTGGCCTATTACGACGCCCTGACCCACCTGCCCAACCGCACATTGTTCCAGGACCGCCTGCACACCGCGTTGCAGTCGGCCGAACGGCAGAAGTCGTGGGTGGTGCTGATGTTCCTTGACCTGGACCGTTTCAAACCGATCAACGACTCCCTGGGCCATGCCGCAGGCGACCGCATGCTCAAGGAAATGGCCACGCGCCTGCTAGGTTGTGTGGCCGAAGACGACACCGTGGCGCGCATGGGCGGCGACGAGTTCACCCTGTTGCTGCAACCGCGGGTCAACCGTGAAATGGCGCTCAACCGCGCCATTCATGTGGCCGAGCAAATCCTGGCGAGCCTGGTGAGGCCGTTCGTGCTGGAGGGCCGCGAGTTCTTTGTGACCGCCAGTATCGGTATCGCCTTGAGCCCGCAGGATGGCAACGAGCTGAGCCAGCTCATGAAAAACGCCGACACCGCGATGTACCACGCTAAGGAGCGCGGCAAGAACAACTTCCAGTTCTACCAGGCCGACATGAACGCCAGCGCCCTGGAGCGTCTGGAACTGGAAAGCGACCTGCGCCACGCCCTCGACCAGAACGAATTCGTGCTCTATTACCAGCCGCAATTCAGCGGCGACGGCAAACGCCTGACCGGCGCCGAGGCGCTGCTGCGCTGGCGCCATCCGCGTCGCGGGCTGGTGCCGCCGGGGGACTTTATCCCCGTGCTGGAGGAGTTGGGCCTGGTGGTGGACGTGGGCGACTGGGTGATCGCCGAGGCATGTCGCCAGCTCAAGACCTGGCACCAGAACAAAGTCCGCGTGCCGAAAGTCTCGGTGAACATCTCCGCGCGGCAATTTTCCGATGGCCAACTGGGCACGCGCATCGCCACCATTCTGAAGGACACCGGCCTGCCGCCGGCATGCCTGGAGCTTGAGCTGACGGAAAGTATCCTGATGCGCGAAGTCAACGAAGCCATGCACATCCTCGACAGCCTGAAAAACCTGGGCCTGAGCATTGCGGTGGACGACTTCGGCACCGGTTACTCATCGCTCAACTACCTCAAGCAGTTCCCCATCGATGTCCTGAAGATCGACCGCACCTTTGTCGACGGCCTGCCGTCCGGCGAGCAGGATGCCCAGATCGCCCGCGCCATTATCGCCATGGCTCACAGCCTGAACCTGGCAGTGATCGCCGAGGGCGTGGAAACCCATGAGCAATTGGACTTCCTGCGCGAGCATGGTTGCGACGAGGTACAGGGCTACCTGTTCGGGCGGCCAATGCCGGCGCATCGGTTCGAAGCGCAGTTCAGCAATGATGCGCTGTTCATGTTCGATTGAAGGGTGTGGCGCGGCCACTGGCCTCATCGGGGGCAAGCCCCCTCCCACCTTCGACTTGTGAATACATTCAAATGTGGGAGGGGGCTTGCCCCCGATGAGGCCGGTAGAGCCACCACCCATCCCGAAGTGAATCCCGCTTGTCCGCGACATGACGTCCTTTCATATGCCATCTAAAACCCATTGGGTTAGAATGCCCTCCTTTTCTGCCCCCGATCCTTGAGGACCGCCATGTTCAGCCGTGATTTGACTATTGCCAAGTTCGACGCCGATCTCTTCGCCGCCATGGAGCAAGAAGCCGTGCGCCAGGAAGAGCACATTGAGCTGATCGCTTCGGAAAACTACACCAGCCCCGCGGTCATGGAGGCTCAAGGTTCGGTTCTGACCAACAAGTACGCCGAAGGCTACCCAGGCAAGCGCTACTACGGTGGTTGCGAGTACGTCGACGTGGTTGAGCAACTGGCCATCGACCGCGCCAAGGAGCTGTTCGGCGCTGATTACGCCAACGTCCAGCCACATGCCGGCTCCCAAGCCAACAGCGCCGTGTACCTGGCCCTGCTGCAAGGCGGCGACACCATCCTGGGCATGAGCCTGGCCCACGGCGGTCACCTGACCCACGGCGCCAGCGTGTCCTCCTCCGGTAAGCTGTACAACGCCGTTCAATACGGTATCGATGCCAATGGCCTGATCGACTACGACGAAGTCGAGCGCCTGGCAGTCGAGCACAAACCAAAAATGATCGTGGCCGGTTTCTCTGCCTACTCGCAGATCCTCGATTTCCCACGCTTCCGCGCCATCGCCGACAAAGTGGGCGCGTACCTGTTCGTGGACATGGCCCACGTGGCCGGTCTGGTCGCCGCTGGCGTCTACCCGAACCCGGTGCCTTACGCTGACGTGGTCACCACCACCACCCACAAGACCCTGCGCGGTCCGCGTGGTGGCCTGATCCTGGCGCGCGCCAATGCCGAGATCGAGAAAAAGCTGAACTCCGCCGTATTCCCAGGCGCCCAGGGTGGCCCGCTGGAGCATGTCATCGCCGCTAAAGCGATCTGCTTCAAGGAAGCACTGCAACCTGAGTTCAAGGCCTACCAGCAACAAGTGGTGAAAAACGCCCAGGCCATGGCCAACGTCTTTATCGAGCGCGGCTTTGACGTGGTCTCCGGCGGTACTGAGAACCACCTGTTCCTGCTGTCGCTGATCAAACAGGACATCTCCGGTAAAGATGCCGACGCTGCCCTGGGCAAAGCCTTCATCACCGTGAACAAGAACTCGGTACCGAACGACCCACGTTCGCCGTTTGTCACCTCCGGCCTGCGCTTCGGCACCCCGGCGGTGACCACTCGTGGCTTCAAGGAAGCCGAGTGCAAGGAGCTGGCCGGCTGGATCTGCGACATCCTGGCTGACCTGAACAACGAAGCCGTGATCGACGCAGTGCGCGAGAAGGTCAAGGCGATCTGCAAGAAGCTGCCGGTATACGGCGCTTGATCGCAGTAGCTTGAACAAGAAGCCCGGCTCTTGAGCCGGGCTTTTTTATGCCTGCTCTGCAACTTGAAATGAGATCAACTGTGGGAGGGGGCTTGCCCCCGATTACAGGGTGTCAGGCAAGCGCTATGCCATTGGTACAGCGATATCGGGGCAAGCCCCCTTCCACATTGCATTCAGGGTTGGTAGACCTTGGCAAAGCCTTCGCGGATTTTGTCTTCCGGCAACTCATCGGCAATAAACACAATCACACTTTCCCGCGCCTCACCCTCGGCCCACTCGGTGTCCCAGTCGAAGCCGTAGAGCTTCAGCACGCCCTGAAACACCATGCGCCGATCTTCCCCGGCAATGTTCAGCACGCCTTTGTAGCGCAGCAATTGTTTGCCGTGGTCTTCCAGCAGTTCGTTCATAAACTCACTGAGGCGGTCGATATCCAGCGGCTGGTCGGTGCGCAGCACCAGGCTGGAGATACGGTCCACGGAAGGCGCGGCACTCACCGGGCGCAGGCTCATGCCGGCGTTGAGATTGAAACCGCGCACGTCGAGCAATTCGCCCAGATCGATCTGCCCATGGTCAACCACACGAATCGGCGCGCGACGGTTGATGCGGGTCAGGCGTTCGCTGAGGGCGTCGAATGTGGCGTCGTCCACCAAGTCACGCTTGCTCACCAGCAGGCGGTCGGCAAAGCCAATCTGCGCCTGGGCGATGGCCTGGGTCAGGTGGTGCTCGGCGTGGGCTGCGTCCACCAGAGTGATGATGCCGTCGAGGATGTAGCGCTCGCGCAATTCCTCGTCGATGAAAAAAGTCTGGGCCACGGGAGCGGGGTCGGCCAAGCCAGTGCATTCGATCACCAGGCGGTCGAAGGCGATTTCGCCACTGTCCAGGCGTTCAAGCAGCAGGTACAGGGCTTTGGTCAGGTCCGTGTGGATGGTGCAGCACACGCAGCCGTTGGACAGCGTCATGACTTGCACCGGCTCCTCACCCAACAGCTGGGTGTCGATACCGGCGTCGCTGAATTCGTTTTCGATCACGGCGATTTTCAGGCCGTGTTCGGCTTTGAGCAGGTGGCGCAGCAAGGTGGTTTTACCGGCGCCAAGGAAGCCGCTGAGAACAGTAACGGGAATGGGAGAGGACACGACAATTCTCCTTATAGCTGAAGAAACACAAAACAAATGTGGGAGGGGGCTTGCCCCCGATAGCGGCGTGTCAGTGGCAGATAAGTGCCTGACACACTGAAGTGCGCCCCAAAAGTTGGACAGTAATTGTCTAGGCTACAGCGGAACGGGCTCTGTACTCTACAGGGCTCAGTCCGCCAAGCTTCGTTTTGATTCGCTTATGGTTGTAGTAATGGATGTATTGATCCAGTCCAGCCTGCAACTGAGCCGCGCTGTCGAAGCTTTCGCGGTAGTAAAACTCTGACTTTAACGTGCCGAAGAAGCTCTCCATCGTGGCGTTGTCATAGCAGTTTCCTTTGCGTGACATGCTTTGTTCCAGCCCCGCCTGTTCTAGTCGCTCGCGATACTTCGAGTATCGATAGTGCCAGCCTTGATCCGAGTGCAGCATGGGTTTAGCGCCCTCAGGCAGGCGCTCGAGCGCTCGCTCCAGCATGTCGCCAACCAGGGCATATTGGGGGCGTATGGCGGTCTGATAAGCCACGATTTCTCCGTTGTATAAGTCCAAGATCGGCGACAGATACAGCTTTTTACCTGCCACTTTGAACTCGGTGACATCCGTCACCCATTTCTGATTCGGCTTTTCGGCTTCGAACCGACGAGCCAAGGTATTGGGTGAGATTTCTCCCATCGGCCCTTTATATGCTCTGTATTTCTTGGGTCGCACCGTGCATTTGAGCCCCAACGCTCCCATCAATCGTCGTACCGTTTTACCGTTGATCTGTAGTCTTTCTTTGCGCAGTTCCAGCGTCATACGGCGGTAGCCCAGGCGCCCTTTATGCTCTTCCTGAAGGC
Organism: Pseudomonas rhodesiae; assembly: GCF_013285305.1. NCBI lineage: Bacteria > Pseudomonadati > Pseudomonadota > Gammaproteobacteria > Pseudomonadales > Pseudomonadaceae > Pseudomonas > Pseudomonas rhodesiae. The sequence goes on from NZ_CP054205.1 coordinate 5,141,817, forward strand.
TCTGGATCGAGGCTTTGACTGAGACGAAGCGGTCCGCAACGCCCATGACCTTGAGTTGGTAGTAGTACGTGCTTCGCGCCAGCCCTAGCAGTTTGAGCAGGTCCGCCAGCGGAAAGTTTTGTCTCAGCTCAGTGACTATTCGAGCTTTTTCTTCGCTTCGTTCTCCCGCCTGATCACCGCCTCGCCTAACTCTCCAAGCTTTTTTAGGTAGGCGTTCTCCATGCGCAAATACTGAAGTTCATCCAGCAGGGCTTTGTGCGCAAGCTCCTCTTTTGTAAGGGGGGCGGCAGATTTACGCAGTTTGGCAGGTGGCTTTGGCATAGCGGTATTCAGTCCTTTTTTCCCTGAGGCCAGGGCTTCAATACCGCCACTGTAATACTGCTGCTGCCATCTGCCCACTTGGGTGGAGTCACCCAGGTTGAAAAGCGCCGCTGCGCGGCGCAAGGAGAGGGAGTCGCGCCACATGCGTTGCAGAACGGAAAACTTGAACAGCGCGCTGTAACGCCCACCGGCACTGCTCAGACTGGCCTCACCGTGCAGCCGGTAAGCCTCCACCCAACGGCGAAGCAAGGTGGGGTCCATTTGAAATTGAGCGGCGATACGGCGAAAACCCCGGCCTCGTTCAAGAAAAGCCGTAATGGCGGAAAGCTTGAACTGCGTCGTGTACTTGCTCATGAAAAAGCCCCAAGAGTTGGATAGGTGTCCAACTTTTGGGGCGCACTTCACACTGCTGTCGGGGGCAAGCCCCCTCCCACAAGGATCACTGTCAGCGCGGATTACCCGGTCAACAGCACTTGGGCCCACCCTTGCCACCGTAACGGGCTTCCTGGCGTTCGCGGAAGAACGCCTTGTAGTCCATCACCGGTTTGTCCGGGTGCTTGGTTTGCATATGCTCGACGTAGGTGTCGTAGTCGGGCATGCCGACCATCAGGCGTGCGGCCTGACCGAGGTATTTACCCAGGCGACTGATGTCATTGAACATGGTTGCAATCCTCGATCATGCGTCCGGTATGGCCTGGAACGGGGCTTCTTTATCCGTGCGTTCTTTGTTGCCCCAGGCGGCGACGCCGACCTTGAGCGCATAGAACAGGATGCTGAACACCACGAACAGAAACAGCGCCGTCAGCGTCGCGTTGGTGTAGGCATTCCAGATCACATGCTGCATCTGGTCGATGCTCTTGGCCGGCGCGAGGATCTGGCCGCCGGCCAGGGCATCGCTGTACTTCTTGGCCAGGGACAGGAAGCCGATTGCCGGGTTGGCGTCGAACAGCTTGATGAAGCCTGCGGTGGTGGTGCAGATCAGCAGCCAGACCGCCGGCAGCATGGTCACCCAGATGTAGCGCTGGCGTTTCATTTTGATCAGCACCACGGTGGCCAACATCAGCGCGATACCCGCCAGCATCTGATTGGAGATACCGAACAGCGGCCACAAGGTGTTGATGCCGCCCAGTGGGTCGATCACGCCTTGATACAGCAGGTAACCCCACATCGCTACGCAACCGGCGGTCGCGATCAGATTGGCAGTCCACGACTCGGTACGCTTGAGCGCCGGCACGAACGAACCCAGCAGATCCTGCAGCATGAAGCGACCGGCACGGGTACCGGCGTCGACAGCGGTGAGGATGAACAAGGCTTCGAACAGAATCGCAAAGTGGTACCAGAACGCCATGGTGTTTTCACCCGGCAGCACACTGTGCAGGATCTGCGCGATCCCCACCGCCAGGGTCGGCGCACCGCCGGCACGGGCCAGGATGGTGGTTTCGCCGATGTCATGGGCCACCGCCTGCAGCGCTTCCGGGGTGATAGCAAAACCCCAACTGCTGACGGTCTGCGCCACGGCCATCACATCCCCGCCAACTACGGCGGCCGGGCTGTTCATGGCGAAGTACACACCCGGCTCGATCACCGAGGCCGCCACCATCGCCATAATGGCCACGAACGACTCCATCAACATGCCGCCGTAACCGATGTAGCGGGCGTTGGTTTCGTTATCCAGCAGCTTGGGCGTGGTGCCCGAGGAGATCAGCGCGTGGAAACCCGAGACCGCACCGCAAGCGATGGTGATGAACAGGAACGGGAACAGCCCGCCTTTCCACACCGGGCCGGTGCCATCGATAAACTGGGTCAACGCCGGCATTTTCAGCTCGGGCATGGTGACCAGGATGCCGATTGCCAGAGCAATGATAGTGCCGATCTTGAGGAAGGTGGACAGGTAGTCCCGTGGGGCCAGGATCAGCCACACCGGCAGTACCGCCGCTACGAAGCCGTAGCCGATCAGCATCCAGGTGATCTGCACGCCGGTAAAGCTGAACGCCTTGGCCCACACCGGATCGGCGGCAATCTGCCCGCCCAGCCAGATCGAACCGAGCAGCAACAGCACGCCGATGATGGAAATTTCACCGATACGGCCTGGGCGGATGTAACGCATGTAGATGCCCATGAACATCGCGATCGGGATGGTCGCCATCACGGTGAAGATGCCCCATGGGCTCTCGGCCAGGGCCTTGACCACGATCAGGGCCAGCACCGCGAGGATGATGATCATGATCAGGAAGCAGCCAAACAGCGCGATGGTCCCCGGAATGCGCCCCATCTCTTCGCGCACCATATCCCCCAGGGAACGGCCATTGCGACGGGTGGACAGGAACAGCACCATAAAGTCCTGCACCGCACCGGCCAGCACCACACCGGCAATTAGCCACAGCGTGCCGGGCAGGTAACCCATTTGCGCTGCCAGTACCGGGCCGACCAGCGGGCCTGCGCCAGCAATTGCCGCAAAGTGGTGACCGAACAGGATGTGTTTGTTGGTCGGCACATAGTCCAGACCGTCGTTATTGAGCACTGCGGGGGTGGCCCGCCGTGGGTCAAGCTGCATCACATTGTTAGCGATGAACAGGCTGTAGTAACGGTAAGCAACCAGGTAAATGGCCACTGCGGCCACCACAATCCACAAGGCGTTGATCGCCTCGCCGCGGCGCAAGGCCACTACGCCCAGGGCGCACGCTCCTACGATTGCCAGCACCAGCCAGGGTAAGTGGCGTAGCAGGCTATTATTATTTTTCATTTTTATATTCCAGCCAGGGTGGACAGAAAGGACAACCACCCGGAGTTTAGCGCTGTTGGCCTCAAAGGCCACCCCCCTCCATTGGTCTAGAGCCTTGCAACGCTGAAAAAAGCAGAAAAAACCGCCCAATGATGGCGCAGGGCTACACTCCATCCATCTCCAGAGGGTTTCACCATGACCGATCACCCATCCGACCGCCGCTGTTTCCGCCGCATCGCCCTGGATGCGAAAACCGAACTTCGACAAAACGGCGAGGAATGGCCGGTAAAGTTGGTGGATTTGTCGCTAAAGGGCCTGGCGGTAAAACGGCCGGAGTCTTGGAAGGGCAATAAAGCCCTGCCGTTCGACGTCGATATCCGTCTGGACCCGAAGGCGCATATCAAAATGCAGGTCAAGCTGACCCACGACGATCACGGCCAACTGGGCTTCGTGTGCAGGGAAATCGACCTGGATTCGATCAGCCACTTGCGGCGGCTGATCGAGTTGAACCTCGGCGATCAAGCGGAACTTGAGCGAGAGTTGGGCGCGTTATTGGAGGTATAGGCTCAGGGAAACGCTTCGCGGCTGGGAAACTCGTCCTCCATGTCCCAGTAGCCCTTTTTCTGACTCGACGCGACTTGCCATTGCCCGTCGACATAGCGATACGTCTGGTAGCGCGTGGTGAAATCGTCCTCACCGTCGCCGTCCATAAAAGACGATACCTGCAACAGTTCATCCGGCCCGCCATTGGCCGGTGTCGCCACCTGCCAGTCAGCCTTTCCCGTGTGCGCCAGGGTCAGCGGTTGGGACTTGCCGTCCGCGCCAGTGAAGCTCAGCGGTGTAAGTTGCTGTTTGGCCGGTAGCAGCATCTGGGTGGCTGGGCCGCTGTACGTGCCCATCGGCGCAGTCATGTCGATGCTCAAAAAATACACAGGCTCGGGCAACCCCTTGAGCGGGGCCTCGCTGACCTCGGCCAGTGGGTAGCCGAGGTCCTGTTGCGCGATCACCTGATCGGCAGCCGACACCAGGCGCACTTGAGCCTCAAGCAACGGGTTGTCGACCAGATCGTCGGGCTCGTCGAACGAGTCCTCATCCAGCCCGCTGCCCCAGCTATCCTTGTGCATCTGCGCGCTGATGCGCTGGTCTTCCAGGATCTGCAACTGGCTGCCCTGTTCGGTTGCCAGGGTTTGCGCCAGGCGATAGCCCGCCGGCAGCGCCGCCGCCCAGGTCATGGCGGAGGCGGCGGTCAGGGTGACAAATAGGGCGGCAATACCCCAGTGCTTGGATCGTTGCATAGCGGCCCGTCCTGATTTATTCGAAAAGTGCATCCAGCGCCTGCTCCAGTCGCGTCACCGCAATGATCTGCAACCCCGCCGGCGCTTCCTTCGGCGCGTTGCCCTTGGGCACGATCGCGCGCTTGAAGCCGTGCTTGGCGGCTTCCTTGAGACGTTCCTGACCGCTCGGCACCGGGCGCACTTCGCCGGACAGGCCGACCTCACCGAATACCAACAGGTCGTGGGGCAATGGCCGATTGCGCAGGCTGGACATCACCGCCGCCATCAACGCCAGGTCCGACGCGGTTTCCAGCACCTTGACCCCGCCGACCACGTTAAGGAACACGTCTTGATCGTGGGTCGGAATGCCGCCATGGCGGTGCAGCACCGCGAGCAGCATCGCCAGACGGTTCTGATCCAAGCCAAGGGTGACGCGGCGCGGGTTGGCCAAATGGCTGTCATCCACCAGCGCCTGCACTTCCACCAACATTGGCCGGGTGCCTTCCCACGTCGCCATTACCACGCTGCCGGGGACTTCTTCTTGAGCGCGAGTCAGGAAAATCGCCGAAGGGTTGGAGACTTCTTTCAACCCGCGGTCGGTCATGGCGAATACGCCCAGCTCGTTGACCGCGCCGAAGCGGTTTTTCACTGCCCGCAACAAGCGCAGACGGCCGTCGGACTCGCCCTCGAAATACAAAACCGTGTCGACCATATGTTCCAGCACCCGAGGCCCGGCCAAGGCGCCTTCTTTGGTCACATGGCCGACCAAGAAAATCGCCGTGCCGCTCTGCTTGGCATAACGCACCAGCAGCGCCGCGCTCTCACGCACCTGGGACACGCCGCCCGGTGCCGATTGCAATTGCTCGGTGAAAATCGTCTGGATCGAGTCGATCACCATGACTTTCGGCTTTTCGATCCGCGCCGTGGCGATGATGCTTTCGATGCAGGTCTCGGTCATCACCCGCAACTGGTCCTGGGGCAGGCCCAGACGGCGGGCACGCATGGCCACTTGTTGCTGGGATTCTTCACCGGTGACGTACAGCGCCGGCATGCGGCTGGCAATGCTGCACAAGGTCTGCAACAGGATGGTCGACTTGCCGATGCCTGGGTCGCCGCCGATCAGCACCACTGAGCCATCCACCAGGCCGCCGCCCAGCACCCGGTCAAGTTCGCCGGAGGCCGTGGAAAAACGTGGGATTTCTTCGACGCTGACTTCAGCCAGGGTTTTGATCTGCGCTTGTTGCCCGGTCCAGCCGGCGCGACCGGTAGGCGCCGCCGCCCCGCCGCTTTCGATCATGGTTTCCGTCAGGGTGTTCCACGCCCCGCATTCGCCGCACTGGCCGGCCCACTTGGGAAAGGTCGCGCCGCACTCCGTGCAGCCGTACATGCGCTTGGCCTTTGCCATTCGAGAACCTCCAACCGAAAAACCGCGATGATAGCTCAGCGCGACGCTGGGGTCCGGATTTCACCACTGGCCAATCGCGAGGCGCTATTGCCCACCGGGTCTTCGGCGTTGAGGTCGGCGCCCTTGGCCTTCAGTTCATCCAGCAGTTCGACGCGCTTGAACAGCCCGGCGTACATGGCGGCGGTCTGCCCGGCGCCGTTGCGCTGGTCGGGGTTGCAGTCGGTGGCCAGCAAGCGCTGGGCGATTTTCAGTTCACCCTTGAAGATTGCGCCCATCAGGGCGGTATTGCCGCGTTTGTCCTGCACACAGGCATCGGCACCGGCGGCGAGCAAACGATCCACGAACGGAGCCTGGCCGTGGTAGGCGGCCAGGATCAGGGCGGTGTAGCCCTTATCGTCCTGGGTATTGAGGCTGTAGCCGGACTCGATGAAGGTATTGAGCATGTCGAGATCGCCACGGCGGGCGGCGTCGAAGTAATAGTCCTGCAACTGCGCTTTGAGCGCGGCGGGATCGGGGGATTCAGCCTGGGCGGTGAACGCCAGCAAGGCGATCAGCAAACCAATAGTTAGACGCATGGGGTTTCTCCTGCCAGGGATCGGCGCCGCTGGCCGGCGCCGATCGGAACCAACGGATCAGTCGGTCAGTTTGTCGGCCAGCGCCTTCACGCGGGCCAGGTCACCCTTGGCGACCTTGGCCACGCCAGTGCCGTATTCCGGATCAGCCTTGTAAAGGAAGGACAGGATGATGTGCTTGCTCACGTCGTCCGTTGTAGCCAGGGAGCCACCGAAGTTTTCGATCAGGTTCTGACGCTCTTTCTGACTGTACGAACGGTACAGATCACCGGCCTGCTTGAAGTTCTGCTCACGCTGGATCTTCGCCTGCTGGGTGCTGCCAGCCAGCGGCAACTGGCTGTAGCGCGCGGCTTGGGGCTCTTCCCGCGGCTCCAGGCGGCTTGGCTGATAGTTCACGCCGCTGCTGGTTTTACCGCTGTTCATCGCGCCATCTTGGTTGCCGTTGTTGACGGTCACGCGTGGGGCGTTGATCGGCAGTTGCAGGGCATTGGCGCCCAGGCGGTACATCTGGGTATCGGCGTAGGAGAACACTCGGCCTTGCAGCAGGCGGTCTTCAGACGGCTCGATGCCCGGCACCAGATTGGCCGGTGCCATGGCGACCTGTTCGGTCTCCTGGAATACGTTGGCCGGATTGCGGTTCAGTACCATCTGCCCCACTTTGCGCTCGGGCACATTCGGCCAGATCTTAGTAGCGTCCAGTGGATCGAAGTCGAACTTGGCCAAGTCTTCCGGCTTGAGCACCTGCACATACAAGTCCCACTTAGGGAAGTCGCCCTTGTTGATATGGGTGACCAAGTCGTTAGTCATGTGGCTGTAATCACGCCCTTGCACATCGACCACTTGTTTTTGATCCAAGTTCTTGATGCCTTGCAGACTCTTCCAATGGAACTTGACGTAGTGCACTTCCCCTTTGGCGTTAATCAACTTGTAGGCATGTACGCCATTACCGTCCATCTCCCGGTAACTGGCAGGCGTGCCGTAGTCCGAGTACAACTCGGTGAGGGTGCGGGTTGCTTCGGGAACATGGGAGAAGAAGTCGAAACGGCGGGAGTCGTCGTCCAGGTTAGTGCGCGGGTCGGGTTTGAATGCGTGCACCATATCCGGGAACTTGATGGCGTCGCGGATAAAGAACGTCGGGAAGTTATTCCCGACCAGGTCCCAGTTGCCGTCGGCCGTGTAGAACTTGGTGGCGAAGCCGCGCGGGTCACGCAGGGTTTCTGGGGAATGGTTGCCATGCACCACGGCGGAGAAGCGCACGAACACCGGGGTGGTTTCGCCGGGAGCAAATACTTTGGCCTTGGTCAGGTCGCTGAGGCCATCGGTGACGGTGAAGGTCCCGTGGGCACCGGTGCCGCGCGCGTGCACCACGCGCTCGGGGATACGCTCGCGGTCGAAGCGTTGCAGTTTCTGAATCAGTTGCACGTCTTGTAACAGCACCGGGCCGGTGGCGCCGGCGGTCTGGGAGTTCTGGTTGTCGCCGACGGCGGCACCGTTGTCACGCGTGAGGGTGGCGGCGTGTACAGACAGGGAAAGCAGGCTGGCGGTGGCCAGGATCAACGCGTGTCGCGTCAAAGCCGGGCCGCGGCTGAGTGAGTTGTTCATCAAGGTTTCCTCTGGTTTTTTTGATGCACATTCAGTTGTGCTTGCCAGAGGCTAGTGACCCAAGAGTCAGAAGATAAATAGAAAAGCCGTACCAGCCCGATTAATAAAATAATGTGGTAAGCCACTGAAATGCCGGGTATTTCGCGCGCGATTGATGGCACTTTGCAAACTATTTGCGTTTTAATGTGTCGATAAAAACCAACAGTGTTAAGAGTTGTTTCGCGCAAGCCCGCAACGACTGACTTACACTGAGCCCCACCCTTCTCATCTGTAACAAGGAATAACCTATGGGCGTGATCAGTGAGTTCAAGGCCTTCGCGGTCAAAGGTAATGTGGTCGACATGGCCGTCGGTATCATCATCGGCGCCGCCTTCGGCAAAATTGTTTCCTCGTTTGTAGGCGACGTGGTGATGCCCCCTCTCGGTCTGTTGATCGGCGGGGTGGACTTCGGTGATCTGGCGATCACCCTCAAGGCAGCCCAAGGCGATGCACCGGCCGTGGTGCTGGCCTACGGCAAGTTCATCCAGAGCGTGGTCGACTTCCTGATCGTAGCGTTTGCGATCTTCATGGGCGTGAAGGTGATCAATCGTCTCAAGCGCGAAGAGGCCAAGGCGCCGACCCTGCCGCCGACGCCGACCAAGGAAGAAGTGTTGCTGGGCGAGATCCGCGATCTGCTCAAGGCACAGCACGACAAACCGCTTTAAACCGCAGCGGTTTGGAAAAAAGGCGCCTCCAGCAGGCGCCTTTTGTTTACCAGTAGTTTTCCACCGCCACCTGGCCAGGGCGTCGGGATAGCGACAGATTCATGTCGCGTTTTTTCAGCAACTGACGGGTGTCATCGACCATTTGCGGGTTACCGCAAATCAGCACGCGCGAGTGTTCGGGGCTCAACTCTACGCCGGCCGCGCGCTCCAGCTCGCCGTTTTCGATCAGCGTGGTGATACGCCCATTCAGTGCGCCAGGGTGCTGCTCGCGGGTGACGATGGGCAAGTAGGTGAGTTTATGCGCGTACTCGGCCAGGTACTCGCGCTCGCCCAGTTCCTTAATCAACGCCTGATAGGCCAGTTCCTTGGCTTCGCGGGCGCTGTACACCAGGATGATGCGCTCGAATTTCTCCCAGGCTTCGAAGTCCTGCAGGATCGACAGAAACGGCGCCACCCCGGTGCCCGTGCCCAGCAGCCATAGGTCACGGCCATCGACGAAGCGGTTCAACGTCAAGTAACCCGTGGCCTGGCGCTCCACCATCAACGTATCGCCGACACGCAGGCGGCTCAGTTCACTGGTGAACTCCCCGCAGGGGACGACGATCGAGAAAAAATCCAAATATTCATCGAAGGGCGCCGACACCACCGAATACGCACGCCAGACCGTGCTGCCATCGGCTTTGGTGACGCCCAGGCGCACAAACTGGCCGGCGGTAAAACGAAAGCCGGGGTCACGGGTGGTACGTAGGGTGAACAGGCTGGGGGTCAGCGATTGCACATCGAGCAAGGTCTGACAGGTGTATTTTTCAGCACTGGCCGTCATGGGGAACTCCGTTCTGCAGAAGGCGCTAGTGTCCCTCAAAGCGGCGCCGGCTAACACCGATGATTGATATCTCCCGACTCAATGTGCGATCGAGTAACGATCTAACGCTGTAAAAGACCACTAACTATTTAAGGTTATTTGCGCCACAAGCCTGCATCAACACGCACTAACTATTTGGCTATTAACCCACTCCCAAACTAAAACCATTCCCTATCATCCAACCAAAAGATATCAATTTGATATTACGAGCAACCCCCTTAAATCCGATGGGGAGTCCTTAAGCAAGGCAAAATTAATTACACAGAATTCTGAATCTTGTATAAGTCCAACCCCTTAAATAGCTACCTAACATACTGATTTTTTCACACAACTAAGTAGCCTGTGTCCTACACTCTTTTCCGTGCAGCGTTGGGATTCAGGACGTACCCAAGTCACACATACATCCATGGAGAGTTATCGATGGTCAACTGGCGCAATACACGGCTCCCCAAACTGGAAGAAGAGAACGAGATCACCAGCGTATTCGAAATGGTTATCAATGAAACATATTCACTCGGCTTCCAATTCTGCTCTTTCAAGATGAGTGCACAAAGTCAAACCAATCAATCTATCGCCTTTGAGAAAAACAACTATCCAAACGAATGGAACGCGCTATACCGGGAAGCGCATTTCTCCGACACCGATCCTGTCATGTCTCACTGTCAACGCTCTGTCCTGCCCTTTGTCTGGAAAGAAAGCGCGTTTCACAGCGCACCTCACTTGTGGGAACTGGCTACCTCCTATGGCGTTCATCTGGGCTGGACTCAACCACTGCATGGGCCTCAGGGCGTCTTCAGCATGCTGACATTAAGTCGTGGCAGAGGTGAGATCACACCGGAGGAGCTGTATGAAAAAGCCGGCAATGCGCTCTGGCTGTGTCACGCAATGCATACCGTGGTGGCGCATAAGTACGCCGATGGGCCAGCCGCGAAGCCATGCAGCAAGCTGACGCCGCGAGAGATCGAAGTATTGCGCTGGTCTGCACTGGGCAAGACCGCCGCCGAGATTGCGCAGATCCTGTGTTTGTCCGAACGCACAGTCGGCTTTCACAATTGCAGCTCGATGCGAAAACTGGGGGTCAACAATAAAATCGCGGCCGTGATGGTGGCCGCAAAGGCTGGGTTTCTTTAAACATCGCATGTAATCCCCATGAAAAAACCGTAACATTTACGACCAGTTCCGGGTGATGACGCGGCGCGCGCCGGCGTGTCGTCGTTCACCCCAATGGTTCGATTACCCAGAGTTTTCTCCCCCCATGCCCCTGCTCGACAGTCCCTTCGCTCAGCTCGATCTGATCCGCCAACCCGAGCAGCACAACGACCCGCTGCAAGCCTTCGACGCCGCCGACGAATACCTGCTCAACCACTTGGCCGCCCAGCAGCCGAGCGTCGACACCCGCGTGCTGGTGCTCAATGACAGCTTTGGCGCCTTGGCGGCCAGTCTGCAAGGCCAGGTGCAGGTGATTTCCAGCGGCGACTCGTTTCTGGCGGCCCAGGGCCTGGAAAAAAACCTGGTGCGCAACGCCAAGGCGTTCGATGCAGTGCCGTTCATTCCCGCCAGCGAAACCCCCACCGGGCCGTTCGACCGCGTGCTGATCCGCGTGCCGAAAACCCTGGCGCTGCTCGAAGAACAGTTGATCCGCCTGCAAGGCCAACTGGCCCCGGGCGCCGAAGTGATCGCCGGGGCGATGGTCAAACATCTGCCGCGCGCGGCCGGCGACCTGCTGGAGCGTTACATCGGGCCAATGCACGCCTCACTGGCGGTGAAGAAAGCTCGCCTGTTGATCGCCACCGTTGCCGAGCGCCCCGCCGCCGTCTCGCCCTACCCGACCCGCTACCGCCTGGATACACCCGCCATCGAGCTGCTGAACCACGCCAACGTGTTCTGCCGTGAAGGCCTGGACATCGGCACCCGCGCCTTCCTGCCGCACTTGCCCACCGGCCTGGGTAACGCCCGCGTTGCCGACCTCGGCTGCGGCAACGGCGTATTGGCGATTGCCAGCGCACTGCACAACCCCGACGCCCACTACACCCTGGTGGACGAGTCCTACATGGCCGTGCAATCGGCCCGTGAAAACTGGCAGGCCGCGCTGGGTGAACGTGACGTGAGCGTGCGCGCCGCCGATGGCCTGGCCGGCCAAGAGCCGCAGTCCCTGGACGTGGTGCTGTGCAATCCGCCGTTCCACCAGCAGCAGGTGGTGGGCGATTTCCTCGCCTGGCGCATGTTCCAGCAGGCCCGCGAGGCTTTGGTGGTGGGCGGTGCGCTGTATATCGTCGGTAACCGTCACTTGGGTTATCACAGCAAACTGGCGCGGTTGTTCCGCGGCGTCGAGCAAGTGGCGGCCACGCCCAAGTTCGTGATTCTCAAAGCGCGCAAATAAAAAAAGACCCCGCCCCTACAAGATGTAGGAGCAGGGTCAAAAAACCGTGCCGCAAGGCAACGGGATGGGATGTCAGTGAGTGGTCAGGCCGGCCGCATTCATAAACATGCGCATCAGGCTGGCGACAACAAACAGCACCAGCACACTGCCGGTCCAGATCATTGCCAACCACCCCAGGCGCCGCCACAGCGGCTGCTTTTCAGCCTGTTCGATCTCGTGCAACGAGGGTTTGCCGGACATGTCACGCCCTCCTAGTGATAACCGTCTTCGTGGGTGACCTTGCCGCGGAACACGTAGTAGCTCCAGAAGGTGTAACCCAGAATGAACGGGATGATGAACAAGGTGCCCACCAGCATGAAGCCTTGGCTCTGCGGCGGCGCGGCGGCGTCCCAGATCGATACGGACGGCGGCACGATGTTCGGCCACAGGCTGATCCCCAAGCCGCTATAGCCGAGGAAAATCAGCACCAACGTCAGCAGGAACGGCGTGTAGTGCGCATTGCGGGCCACCGCGCGGATCAGCCCGTACATGGTCACCAGCACCAGCAGCGGCACCGGCAGGAACCAGAACAGATTTGGCAGGGTGAACCAGCGCGAGGCGATTTCCGGGTGCGACAGCGGGGTCCACAGGCTGACGATGCCGATCACCGCCAGCACCACGAACGCCAGCGGCCGCGCCAGGTTGTGCATCTGTTCCTGCAATTTGCCTTCGGTCTTCATGATCAGCCAGGTGCAGCCCAGCAACGCATAGGCGACGATCAGCGCCACGCCGCAGAACACGGTGAACGGCGTGAGCCAGTCCAGCGAACCGCCGGCGAACTGGCGATTGACCACCGGAATGCCATCGATAAATGCCCCAAGCGCCACGCCCTGGAAGAACGTCGCCGCCAGCGAACCGCCGATAAAGGCCTTGTCCCACAGGTGGCGCTTGGCGTCTTTGGCCTTGAAGCGGAACTCAAAGGCCACGCCACGGAAGATCAGCCCCACCAGCATCAGGATCAGCGGCAGGTACAGCGCCGACAGCACCACCGAATACGCCAGCGGAAACGCGCCGAACAACGCCGCGCCGCCAAGCACCAGCCAGGTTTCGTTGCCGTCCCAGACCGGCGCGACGGTGTTCATCATCACGTCGCGGTCGACCTTGCCGGGAATAAACGGAAAGAGGATGCCGATACCCAGGTCGAAGCCGTCCATCACCACGTACATCATGATGCCGAAGATGATGATCACGGCCCAGATCAGCGGAAGATCAATACCCATCTCAATTCCCCTTATGCTGGATGTGGTCGTGGTCGTCGTCGGTGCCATCATCGGCCGCCGACAACGGACGCGCCGGTGTGCGTTTCTGGCCGGGGCCGCCGTGGGTCGGTTCGGTACCTTCGTGGGTCACGGGGCCTTTGCGCACCAGGCGCATCATGTAGCCCAAGCCCGCACCGAACAGCGCGAAGTACACCACCACGAACAACACCAGGGTGATGGTCATCTGCGCCAGGCTATGCCCAGACGACGCATCCGCCGTGCGCATCAGCCCGTAGACCACCCACGGCTGACGCCCGATTTCGGTGGTGAACCAGCCGGCGAGGATCGCGATCAACCCCGAGGGGCCCATCCACAGCGCCAGATACAGGAACGGTCTGGAGGTGTACATCTTGTCGCCCCGGCGCAGCCACAGGCTGAACAGACCGGTAAAAATCATCAGGAAACCCAGCCCGACCATGACTCGGAACGACCAGAACACAATGGTCGAATTCGGCCGGTCCTCAGGCGGGAACTCCTTGAGCGCCGGCACCTGTTTATCCAGCGAGTGAGTCAGGATCAGGCTGCCCAGGTATGGAATCTCTACGGCGTACTTGGTTTTTTCCGCCTGCATATCGGGCCAGCCGAACAGGATCAGCGGCGTAGGCTCATTGCCTTTGTTTTCCCAGTGGCCTTCGATCGCGGCGATTTTCGCCGGCTGGTGCTCCAGAGTATTGAGACCATGGAAGTCACCGATCACCGCCTGGATAGGCGCCACGATCAATGCCATCCACATGGCCATGGAGAGCATTTTGCGGATCGCCGGGTTGTCCTTGCCGCGCAGCAAGTGCCAGGCCGCCGAGGAGCCGACGAAGAACGCCGTCGCCACGAAGGCCGCCGTGGCCATGTGCATCAGGCGATACGGGAACGATGGGTTGAAAATTACCGCCAGCCAGTCGGTGGGAATCACACGGCCGTCGATGATTTCAAAGCCCTGGGGCGTCTGCATCCAGCTGTTGGAAGCCAGGATCCAGAACGTGGAGATCAGCGTACCCACCGCCACCATGACCGTGGAGAAGAAGTGCAGCTTGCGCCCCACCTTGTTCCAGCCGAACAGCATCACGCCGAGGAAACCGGCTTCCAGGAAGAAGGCAGTAAGCACTTCGTACGTCAGCAGCGGCCCGGTAACCGCGCCGGCGAAGTCCGAGAAGCGGCTCCAGTTGGTGCCGAATTGGTAAGCCATAACCAAGCCCGAGACCACCCCCATGCCGAAGTTGACGGCAAAGATCTTCGACCAGAAATGGTAGAGGTCACGGTAGGTGTCGTTATGGGTCTTGAGCCACAACCCTTCCAGCACTGCAAGGTAACTGGCCAGGCCGATGGTGATCGCCGGGAACAGGATGTGGAATGAGATGGTGAACGCGAACTGAATTCGGGCGAGATCTAGCGCCTCCAAACCGAACATAAGTCTTCCTCTGTCAGGTAATACCGGCTGCTGGCGGGAGCCTGCACCCACTGCCCCCACGGATATGGAGTGTGGCGAATTTCAATTCGTTTCTTTTTTTAACCAACCACGTAGGGAGTCTGGCCTTACGGCCCGCCAGAGCAAATCCTGGAAGAAATTTGATCTGGATCAATTACAGCTCAAAGAGTAGTCCCATTTTCTGCGTCCAGTTGTGTGGTCGATTGACGCGTGACAGGCTGCCTCACCCCGGTTCTCGCAACTATTTGTTACAGCTTGATGCTAATCTCGCGGTTCCCTCCGGCCTTGATCTGAATGCCCGATGCCTACTGAACCCGCGTTGCTGTTGCGTCACCACCGCCCTTTTATCGCGTTCTGGCTGGCGCGGATATTTACCGCCAGCGGCTTCCAGATGCTCACCGTGGCCATTGGCTGGAACCTCTATCAACTGACCGGCAACGTGCTGGACCTGGGCTTGGTCGGCTTGGTGGAGTTCGTGCCGCGCGTGCTGTTTATGCTGCACACCGGCCATGTGGCCGACCGCTATGAGCGACGTAAAGTCGCGGCTATTTGCCAGACCGTGCAGGCGCTGATTGCGCTGTCCCTGGCCATTGGTGGCCTGACCGGCACCGTGACCCGCGAGATGATCTTTATCCTCGCCTTCCTGCTCGGTGCCGCGCGCTCCTTTGAATTGCCCACCACACAAGCGCTGCTGCCGAGCATCGTGCCCAGCACGCTGTTCCCGCGCGCCGTGGCGTCGTCGCAGTCGGCTCAGCAACTGGCCACCATCGTCGCCCCGGCGCTGGGCGGTCTGCTCTATGCGTTTGGCAGCGTGTGGGTGTATGGCCCCACCGTGGTGCTGTACCTGATCGCCTGCACGCTGACCCTCAACCTGCCCGCCCGCCAGACGCCGCTGAACAAAGGCAAGGCCACTCTGGATTCACTGCTGGCCGGCATCCGCTTTATCCGCAGCCGCCCGGACATCCTCGGCGCCATCTCCCTGGACCTGTTTGCCGTGCTGCTGGGCGGCGCCACCGCGTTGCTGCCGGTGTTCGCCAAAGACATCCTGCTGACCGGCGCCTGGGGCCTGGGCCTGTTGCGCTCGGCGCCGGCGGTGGGGGCATTGCTGATGTCGTTGTGGCTGGCGCGTTTCTCGGTGGACCGTCATGTCGGCCGCGTGATGTTCACCGCCGTCGGGGTATTCGGTGTGGCGACCATCGCTTTCGGCCTATCGACGTCATTCTGGTTTTCCCTGGCGGTGCTGGTGGTGTTGGGCGCGGCGGACATGATCAGCATGGTGATCCGTGCCTCGTTCGTGCAGTTGGAGACGCCGGACGAAATGCGCGGGCGCGTCAGTGCCGTCAACGGCCTATTTATCGGCGCGTCGAATCAACTGGGCGAATTCGAATCCGGCATCACCGCCCACTGGTTCGGCACCGTGCCCGCCGTGGTCATGGGCGGGATCGGCACCCTGGTGGTGACCGGGGTGTGGATCAAGCTGTTCCCCACCCTGGCCAAGCGGGATCGCATGCATGTGCCAGAACCGGTTTCCCCGCCCACCGCCTAACCTTTATGGCAACAAGTTCAATGTGGGAGAGCACTTGCCCTCGATAGCGGGGTAACTGTCGAGGCATCTATTGACTGAAACACCGCCATCGGGGGCAAGCCTCCTCCCACACCGGTCTCACAGCCATCGCATAGCCACTATGGCAACAAGCTCAATGTGGGAGAGGGCTTGCCCTCGATAGCGGTGCAACAGTCCAGGCATCTATTGACTGAAACGCAGCTATCGGGGGCAAGCCTCCTCCCACATCGGTCTCACACCCAACGCATAGCCACTATGGCAATAAGCTCAATGTGGGAGAGGGCTTGCCCTCGATAGCGGTGTAACTGTCGAGGCATCTATTGACTGAAACACTGCTATCGGGGGCAAGCCTCCTCCCACACCGGTCTCACACCCAACGCATAGCCACTATGGCAATAAGCTCAATGTGGGAGAGGGCTTGCCCTCCATAGCGGTGTAACAGTCGAAGCATAAATTGACTGAAACACTGCTATCGGGGGCAAGCCCCCTCCCACACCGGTCTCACACCCAACGCATACCCATTATGGCAATAAGCTCAATGTGGGAGAGGGCTTGCCCTCGATAGCGGTGTAACTGTCGAGGCATCTATTGACTGAAACACTGCTATCGGGGGCAAGCCCCCACACCGGTCTCACAGCCATCGCATAGCCACTATGGCAATAAGCTCAATGTGGGAGAGAGCTTGCCCTCGATGGCGGTGTAACAGTCGAAGCACAAATTGACTGAAACACTGCTATCGGGGGCAAGCCCCCTCCCACACCGGTCTCACAGCCATCGCATAGCCACTATGGCAACAAGCTCAATGTGGGAGAGGGCTTGCCCTCGATGGCGGTGTAACTATCGAGGCATCTATTGACTGAAACACCGCCATCGGGGGCAAGCCCCCTCCCACACCGGTCTCACAGCCATCGCATAGCCATTATGGCAACAAGCTCAATGTGGGAGAGGGCTTGCCCTCGATAGCGGTGCAACAGTCCAGGCATCTATTGACTGAAACACTGCTATCGGGGGCAAGCCCCCTCCCACACCGGTCTCACAGCCATCGCATAGCCATTATGGCAACAAGCTCAATGTGGGAGAGGGCTTGCCCTCGATGGCGGTGTAACTATCGAGGCATCTATCGACTGAAACACTGCTATCGGGGGCAAGCCCCCCTCCCACACCGGTCTCGCAGCCATCGCATAGCCACTATGGCAATAAGCTCAATGTGGGAGAGGGCTTGCCCTCGATAGCGGTGTAACAGTCGAGGCATCTATTGACTGAAACACTGCTAACGGGGGCAAGCCCCCTCCCACACCGGTCTCGCAGCCACCGCATAGCCACTATGGCAATAAGCTCAATGTGGGAGAGGGCTTGCCCTCGATGGCGGTGCAACAGTCGAGGCATCTATTGACTGAAACGCTGCTATCGGGGGCAAGCCTCCTCCCACATTTCAAAGCACCTTATCCAGGGTGATCGGGAAGTCCCGCACCCGCTTGCCGGTGGCGTGGTACACCGCATTGGCCACTGCCGCCGCGACGCCGACGATGCCGATTTCCCCGACGCCTTTGGACCCAAGCGCATTGACGATCTCGTCGTGTTCTTCGACGAATACCACGTCAATATCGCCGATATCAGCATTCACCGGGATGTGGTACTCGGCCAGGCTGTGGTTCATGTAGCGGCCCAGTTGATGGTCTATCTGGGTCTCTTCGTGCAGGGCCATGCCGATGCCCCACACCACGCCGCCGAGGATCTGGCTGCGGGCCATCTTCGGATTGACCACGCGCCCGGCCGCAATTGCGCTGACCACGCGGCTGACCTTGATAGTGCCGAGGTCTTCATCCACGCGCACTTCGACGAATACCGCCGAATGGGTGGCGGTAGCATAGCCTTCGCGTTTTTTGTCCGGCTCGCTGTCGACCTGCACCTCCAGGGCGTCCTCACCGCTGTCCTTGACCAACTGCGCCAACGACACGCTCACGTCACGCGCGTGCAGTTGCCCATCCTCAAAGCGCACCGTCTCAGCGTCCTTGAACACCGGATAGGTCTGCCGCGCCACGCTCAACAGTTTGGCGGCCAAGGCTTCGCAGGCTTGTTGCACAGCCGTGCCCACCGAGGAAACAGTGAACGAACCGCCCTGCAACGGCGCGGTGGGCAGCGACGAGTCGCCGAGCACGAAACGCACGTCGTCCACGGCTACACCGCTGGCCTGGGCGGCGATCTGGGTCATCACCGTGTAGGTGCCGGTGCCGATATCGGTGGTAGCGCTGCTCACCACGAGCTTGCCCTCGGCATCGATTCGCGCCTTGGCGCTGGCCTTCATTTGCATGGCCTCCCACACCCCGCCAGCCATGCCCCAGCCCACCAATTGGCGGCCGTCGCGCATGCTGCGCGGTTCCGGGTTGCGCTGGCTCCAGCCGAAGCGCTCGGCGCCTTCGGTGTAACACTCGCGCAGGGCTTTGCTAGACCAGGGTTTGTCTTCGTTCTGGTTGCGCTCGGCGTAGTTGATCAGGCGCAGTTGCACCGGGTCGATCGCCAGGGCGCAGGCCAGTTCGTCCATGGCGCATTCCAGGCCGATCACCCCGAGGGCGGCGCCGGGCGCGCGCATGTCCAACGGAGTGAACACATCCAGCGGCACCAACTTATAGGTCAACTGCACGTTGTCGCAGTGATAGAGCATGCCGCTCCACTCCACCACGTGTTCACTGAAGTCCTCGAAACGCGAGGTCTGGCCAATCGCCGTGTGCCCCAACGCCAGCAGGCGGCCGTTGGTGGCGGCGCCCATTTGCAAGCGCTGCAGGGTGCGTGGGCGGTAGCCGAAGGTGAACATCTGTTGACGGGTCAGGGTCACGCGAACCGAGCGTTTGAGCGCCAGCGACGCCATCACCGCCAGGGGTAATTGGTACTGCGGGCGCAGGCCGGAACCAAAAGCGCCGCCGACAAACGCGGCGAACACCCGCACCTGGCTTTTATCCAGGCCGAACACTTTTTGCACATAGGCCTGGCAGTTCTGCGGCCCCTGGGTTTTGTCATGGATATGCAGGGTGCCGTCCGCCTGGTACAGCACGGTGCTGGCGTGGGGTTCCATGGGGTTGTGATGTTCGATGGGGGTGCTGTAGTGCACGTCCAGGCTGACGGCGGCAGCGGTCCACTCGGCCTGGAAATTCCCGCGCGGCGCGGGCGGTGTCTGTGGCGAGGGATGGGCCTCGGCCTGCTGGGCGACGAGGTCGGTCTCGAACTCATCGCGCTCGTATTCGATGCGCACCAGGGAACCGGCATGTCGCGCCAGCTCCAGGTTGTCGGCAATCACCAAGGCCAGGGGCTGGCCGCTGTACAGCACGCGGTCGTTGTACAGCGGGCGAAACGGCGAACCATCGGCGGCATCGGCGTCGGCGAACGCGTCGTCATAGCTGGCCAGCCGCGGCCGGTTGCTGTGATCGAGCACCATGACCACACCCGGCAGAGCCAGAGCCTTGGACGCATCGATACGAACCACGCGGCCCTTGGCGATGGTGCTGGAGACCACGCTGCCATGCAGCAGGCCCTGCTGCGCAAATTCGCCGGCATAGCGCGCCTGGCCGGTGACTTTAAGCAGACCGTCGACACGGTCCAGGGGTTTTCCGACGGCACTCATGGGCGTTCTCCTGCGACAGCGGCATCGCTCAAGGCGCGGATGATTGCGCGCCGTGCCAGCTTGACCTTGAAAGCGTTGTGTTCCAGCGGCTCGGCGTCCTGCAACATCGCATCGGCGGCGAGGCTGAAGGTTTCGCGGCTGACGGCCTGCCCGATCAATCCCGCCTCCACCGCGCGGTCGCGCCAGGGTTTATGGGCCACGCCGCCCAGGGCTAGACGCGCGTCGACGATCACATCGCCGTCCAACTCCAGAGCGGCAGCCACCGACACCAACGCGAACGCGTAGGACGCCCGGTCACGGATCTTCAGATAATGGCTGTGCCGCGCCAGGTGGTCGGCAGGCAATTCAATGGCAGTGATCAGTTCATCGTCGGCCAGCTGGTTGTCACGTTGCGGCGCATCGCCGGGCAAACGGTGGAAGTCGGCGAACTCGATGACCCGCGCACCGCCGCGCCCTTGCACATGCACCCGCGCCTCCAGCGCCGCCAGGGCCACGCACATGTCGGACGGATGAGTCGCCACGCACTGCGCGCTGGCGCCGAGGATCGCATGGATGCGATTCAACCCGGTGCGCGCCGGGCAACCGCTGCCGGGTTCGCGTTTATTGCAAGGCACGCTGGCGTCGTAGAAGTAATAGCAACGGGTGCGCTGCAACAGGTTGCCGCCGGTGCTGGCCATATTGCGCAGTTGCGGCGAGGCACCGGCGAGGATGGCCTGGGACAGCAACGGGTAACGCTGTTCGATCAAGGGGTGCCAGGCCAGATCAGCGTTGCTGACCAGCGCGCCAATGCGCACGCCACCCTCGGCGGTGGGCTCGACGCCATGCAGCGGCAGGCCGGTGATGTCGATCAGGTGCTCGGGGCGGCTGATGTTTTCTTTCATCAGGTCCAGCAGGTTGGTACCGCCGGCAATAAAACGCGACGCGGCACTGCTCAAGTGCACGGCCTCGTGCACGTCGGACGGTTTGCTGTACTGGAACGGGTTCATTGCTCGCCTCCCGCCGGACGGCAGGCCGGCAGGGCCTCTTCAATCGCATCGCGAATATTGCTGTAGGCGCCGCAGCGGCACAGGTTACCGCTCATCAGTTCCTGGATTTGCGCGCTGTCGTGGGCACGGCCTTCGTTGGCCAGGCCGACGGCGGAGCAGATCTGGCCAGGGGTGCAATAACCGCACTGGAACGCATCGTGCTTGATGAAGGCTTGTTGCATGGGGTGTAACTGGTCGCCGCTGGCCAGCCCTTCAACGGTGGTCAACTCGGCACCGTCGCACATCACCGCCAGGGTCAGGCACGCGTTCACGCGCTTGCCGTCGCGCAATACGGTGCAGGCACCGCATTGGCCGTGGTCGCAGCCTTTCTTGCTGCCGACCAGATCCAGTTGTTCGCGCAGCAGGTCCAGCAGCGTGGTCCAGGGCAACACGTCCAGTTGGCGGGCCTGCCCATTGAGGGTCAGGCGTATCGAGTGGCGGGCAAACGGCTGGGCCGCCGCGCCTTGGGGGGTTGCGCTCATAAACACCTCACGGGTTGGTCTGCATCCGCGGCGTTCAGGAAAATCGCCGTCTCAGGGGTACGACTTCCCGGGGTTTTGAGCGTTCAAGATGATTGATCAGCGGATATTGAGCTGGGTCTTCAAGGTGTTTCGCGGGGGGTTGATCGAGGAATTGCTGTATTCGAACCAGCCTGGGGCCTGCACATCCATTTCGAACACATAGATGTAGCCCATCAGTGTCCCCGCGCCGTTGCACGCCTGGCTGATGCTGCCAACCTGGCACACCGGGGTGCGCTGGCCGTTCAGTACGGCGCCATTGAACAGCCCCACCGGGTTGTTGCCCAGCCCCACTTCCATCACCGACACCTGGGTGGGCCCACGGTGCGTGCACATCTGCGTGGAGGTGATGCGTTCGGGGATGCTTTCCTTGCAGCGCGCCGACTCGACCTGAAACACGCGCACCTCGCTCAAGGCCGGTGCAGTCGCGCCCCACACCGGTGCCGCGCCGAGCCACAGGCTGATAGCGGTGATCGGAGCTAGACTCCACGCGTTGGCTTTTTTCATGCTGTCGATGACCGTGAATTGAACGTCGGCGCAGTATGCCTCAAGCCCATGCGCCACACAGCCTCGGCTGCTGGTATGATGCGCCGCTTTTTCCGATCCTCTCTGAAACCACAGGCGCTTGGCGCAGTTTGTGCTTTGACTTAGAGGTCAACAAATCACGACGCAAAATAGCGTCACAGGGAGCCGGCATGCTGGAAAAGCTGTTTCAACTCAAAGCACACAACACCAACGTGCGCACCGAGATTCTCGCGGGTATCACGACATTCCTGGCGATGGCCTACATCCTGTTCGTGAACCCGAGCATCCTCGGTGAAACCGGCATGGACAAAGGCGCAGTGTTCGTCGCGACCTGCCTGGCGGCCGCCATCGGTTCGACCGTGATGGGCCTGATCGCCAACTACCCGATCGCGCTGGCACCAGGCATGGGCCTCAATGCCTTCTTTACCTACACCGTGGTCCTGCACATGGGCCATACCTGGCAAGTGGCGCTGGGGGCGGTGTTCATTTCGGCGGTGCTGTTCTTTCTGCTGTCGATCTTTCGCATCCGTGAGTGGATCATCAACAGCATCCCTTTGCCGTTGCGTTCGGCGATTGCTGCCGGCATCGGCCTGTTCCTGGCGCTGATCGCCCTGCACAACGCCGGTATCGTAGTCAGCAACCCGGCCACCATGGTCGGCCTGGGCGACTTGAAACAACCGGCGCCGATCCTCGCCACACTGGGCTTTGCGCTGATCGTCGCGCTGGAAGCCCTGGCCGTGCGCGGTGCGGTGCTGATCGGCATCCTGGCGGTGACCATCGTGTCGATTGTGATGGGCTTCACCCCATTCGGCGGCGTGACCTCGATGCCACCGTCCCTGGCCCCGACCTTCCTGCAGTTGGACATCAAAGGCGCGCTGGATATCGGCCTGGTCAGCGTGATCTTCGCCTTCCTGTTCGTCGACCTGTTCGACAACTCCGGCACCCTGATCGGCGTAGCCAAGCGCGCCGGCCTGATGGGCAAGGACGGCCACATGCCAAAAATGGGCCGTGCACTGATCGCCGACAGCACCGCAGCCATGGCCGGTTCGCTGCTGGGCACCTCGACCACCACCAGCTACATCGAATCCGCCGCGGGCGTGAGCGCCGGTGGCCGTACCGGTTTGACTGCCATCGTAGTGGCGATCCTGTTCCTGCTCGCACTGTTCTTCTCGCCGTTGGCCGCCAGCGTTCCGGCTTTCGCCACCGCGCCGGCGCTGCTGTTCGTCGCCGTGCTGATGACCTCCGGCCTGGCTGAAATCGACTGGGACGACATCACTGTGGCAGCGCCGGTGGTGATCACCGCCCTGGCGATGCCCTTTACTTACTCCATCGCCAACGGCATCGCCTTCGGTTTCATCGCCTGGACCGCCATCAAGCTGCTTTCGGGCCGCTACCGTGAGCTGAACCCGGCGCTGGTGATTCTGTCGATTCTGTTCGTGATCAAGCTGGGCTGGTTCAACGCATGACTTTTGACGCCGCACGCTACACCGCTCAACTGCAAGACAAGGTCACGCGCCTGCGTGACCTGCTCGCCCCGTTCGATGCACCCGAGCCGCAGGTGTTCGACTCGCCGCTGCAGCACTTCCGCCTGCGCGCGGAATTCCGCCTGTGGCGCGAGGGCGGTGAGCGCCACTACGCGATGTTTTCCCAGGACGACAAGCGCACGCCGATCCTGATCGAAGACTTCCCTATCGCCAGCGCTCGCATCAACCAGCTGATGCCCCAACTCAAGGCCGCCTGGCAAGCCAGCGCCGCCCTGAGCCACAAGCTGTTCCAAGTGGAGTTCCTCACCACCCTGGCCGGCGATGCAATGATCACCCTGTGCTATCACCGCCCGCTGGACGAGCACTGGCACGCGGCGGCCAACCAGCTCGCCGCTGACCTGAACGTGAGCATCATCGGCCGCTCCAAGGGCAAACGCGATGTGATCGGCCACGATTACGTGGTAGAGAAACTCGAAGTCGGCGGTCGCACCTTCAGCTATCGCCAACCCGAAGGCGCGTTCACCCAGCCCAACGGCACGGTGAACCAGAAGATGCTCAACTGGGCCTACGAGGCTTTGGGCGATCGCCCGGACGATCTGCTGGAGCTGTATTGCGGCAACGGTAATTTCACCCTGCCCCTGGCGACCCGCGTGCGCAAAGTGCTGGCCACCGAGATCAGCAAGACCTCGGTAAACGCGGCACTGAGCAATCTCGATGAAAACGCGGTGGAGAACGTCACCCTGGTGCGCCTGTCCGCCGAAGAACTCACCGAAGCCCTCAACGAAGTGCGCCCGTTCCGCCGCCTGCACGGTATCGATCTGAAAAGCTACGAGTTCGGCAGCGTGTTTGTGGACCCACCGCGTGCCGGCATGGACCCGGACACCTGCGAGCTCACCCGGCGTTTCGACAACATCCTGTACATCTCCTGCAACCCGGAGACCCTGGCGGCCAACATCGCCCAACTGCATGACACCCACCGCATTACCCGGTGCGCGATGTTTGATCAGTTTCCGTGGACGCACCATATGGAATCGGGTGTGTTGCTGACCCGACGCTAAACGTTCCATTGCTCCATGCGCGGCCGCCCGAGCCATTGGCTAAGCGGCCGCGCAGTGGGCTATACCTGCCCTTCCTTGATTAACGGTTCGATAATCGAACACATGCCGCGCTGGCAATTGACCAAATTAACCATCCGGTACATTTTATCTCCACAACCAACAAGAACTGTGGAGATACCCCTCATGCCGCCCATCGTGCTGGTGCTCAATGGCCCCAATCTCAACCTGCTCGGCACCCGCGAACCCGCCACCTACGGGCATGAAACCCTAGCCGACGTGGCGGCCCTCTGCGGCCGCAGCGCCGAGCAACTGGGGCTGAAAATCGAATTCCGCCAAACCAACCACGAAGGCGAGCTGCTCGACTGGATCCACGGCGCCCGCGTGCGCTGCGCCGGTATCGTGATCAACCCTGCCGCCTGGACCCACACGTCGGTGGCGATCCGCGATGCGTTGGTAGCCAGCGAAGTGCCGGTGATCGAAGTGCATTTATCCAATGTGCATACCCGTGAGGCGTTTCGGCATCATTCGTTTGTGTCGCCCATCGCCAAAGCGGTATTGGCCGGCTTTGGCAGCCACGGCTACCACCTGGCCCTGGAACATTTCAGCCATCTGCTCAAAGGACGTGCCTGATGAAACCGCGCATTCTTGCCGGCCTGATTGGCGCCGGCATCCAGGCCTCCCGCACACCCGCTTTGCACGAACAGGAAGGCGACGCCCAGGGCCTACGCTACCTGTACCAACTGATTGACCTTGATCCCTGGGGCCTGGATATCAAGGCCCTGCCCGACCTCCTACGCGCCGCCGAGCTGATGCACTTTACCGGGCTGAACATTACCTACCCGTGCAAGCAGGCGATTCTGCCGCTGCTGGATGAATTGTCCGACGAAGCCCGAGGCATCGGCGCGGTGAATACCGTGGTGCTCAAGGACGGCAAACGCATTGGCCACAACACCGATTGCTTGGGGTTTGCCGAAGGTTTCCGGCGCAACCTCAATGACGTGCCGCGCCAGCGTGTGGTGCAGATGGGCGCCGGCGGTGCAGGCGCGGCAGTGGCGCATGCACTGCTGGCTGAAGGGGTGGAGCAGTTGAGTGTTTTCGATGTGGACGCCAGCCGCGCCCGCGACCTTGTGGATAACCTCGCACAGCGTTTCGGCAGCGGCCGCGCTCAAGTCGGCGGCGGCCTGGAGAACGCCATGGCCGAAGCCGATGGCCTGGTCAACACCACGCCGATGGGCATGGCCAAGCTTCCCGGTACACCGGTGCCGGCGGCGCTGTTGCGCGCTCAGCTGTGGGTAGCGGAAATCGTCTACTTCCCGCTGGAAACCCAACTGCTACGGGATGCTCGCGCCCTGGGTTGCCGCACTCTGGACGGCGGCAATATGGCGGTGTTCCAGGCGGTGAAAGCATTTGAATTGTTCAGCGGTAAAGTGGCGGATGCGCAACGCATGCTGACGCACTTCAAAAGCATGAATACCTGACTGACGAAACCAGATCACCATGTGGGAGGGGGCTTGCCCCCGATAGCAGTGGTTCAGTCAGCCCAACTGTCACTGACGCATCGCTATCGGGGGCAAGCCCCCTCCCACCTTTGATAGTCAATGCCACTGAGTCCTTAACTGACTGGCATTAGGGCAAGCCCCCTCCCACTTGGTATGCATTCCAACCTGAGGCCTCAGGCTTGCAGGTAGCGCATCACTGAGTCGCAGAGCATATCGCGGTGGCGCTGTTTAACCGCTTCATCCGACAGTTCGATCTGAAAGATCTCACTGAACGTATGGCGGTTGGACACTCGGTAAAAACTGAATGAGTTGATCAGCAGGTGCACATCCAACGGCTCCAGGCCTTCGCGGAACAGGCCCATTTCGGCGCCGCGGCGCAAGGTGGCGCCCAGGGCTTCGAGGATGTTGCTGTTCATGGCCTTGATCGAGTCCGAACGCTTCACATATTCAGCGTTGTGGATATTTTCGATGCTGACGATGCGCACAAAATCCACGTTCTGATCGTGGTGATCAAAGGTGAATTCCACCAGCCGACGGATCGCTTCACGGGGCTCCAGCGCCGTGAGGTTCATGCGGGTTTCGGTATTGCGGATATCGCCGTAGAGCTTTTCCAGTACCTCGACGTACAACTGCTCCTTGCTGCCGAAGTAGTAATAGATCATGCGCTTGGAGGTGTGGATGCGTTCGGCAATGGCGTCTACGCGCGCGCCGGCCAAGCCTTGCTGAACAAACTCGACAATGGCTTCTTGCAGTATGTTTTCGCGGGTCTTTTCTGGATTGTTCTTACGACTCTTGCGCGGTGCGTCTGACACTGCGGGGAGTTCGGGACTCGACGTCATGGTGCTCACGGCCATTGTTGTTAGGCAGGCCGCGATTATGGGCCGGGCCGCTCCCCGAAGGAAGCACCCGGCCAGGGTTCACAGCCGCGCCTGGCGCACCGCGCCACTGCGCGACTTGGCCATCGCCGCCAGGCGTACCGCCACGTTGGCCGCGCCGTAGCCCGCGTAGCCGTTTTTGCGCTGGATGATCTCGAAGAAAAACCGTCCTTCGAAGGGCTCGGTGTAGACGTGAAACAATTCACCGCCCTGAGCGTCGCGGTCGTACAACACGTTGTAGTACGCCAGCTCGCTGAGGAACTCGTCATCGAAATCAAAGCGCGCCGCCAGGTCGTCGTAATAGTTGAGCGGGATATCCAGCAGCGGCACGCCAGCCTCTTTGGCTCTGCGCACCTCGGCGAAAATATCCGCACAGTCGAAGGCAATGTGATGCACCCCCGAGCCCCGATAGCTCGATAGCGCGTGGGAAATCGCGGTATTGCGGTTTTCGGAGATATTCAGCGGCAAGCGAATCGAACTGCAGCGGCTACGCAAGGCGCGGCTTTTCACCAGGCCGTAGGGGTCGGGTAGCACCACTTCGTCGTCGGCTTCGAAATCCAGCAGGCTCTTGTAGAACAGCACCCAACTGTCGAGGCTGTCGGCCGGCAGGGCCATGGCCATATGGTCGATGCGCAGCAGGCCGCCGCCGCAAGCCGTGGTCGGTTGCAGGTTGAAGTCGGTGTCGTAGAGCCCGCCTTCGCTGGGGTCCACCAGGTAAATCAGGCTGCCGTCCGGCGCACGCACCGCCGCCAGCTCCAGCTCGTTCGGCCCGACCAGGCCGCGATAAGGCTGGCCTTTATAAGCCACCGCGCGTTCCAGGGCCTTGGCGCTGTCCTTGACCCGCAGCGCCGTGGCGCACAGCGACGGCCCATGGGCTTCGAAAAAATTGTGGGCGAAGGAATACGGCTCGCAATTGAGGATCAGGTTGATATCGCCCTGGCGCAGCAGGCTGACGGCCTTGGAGCGATGCTGCCCAGCCTTGACGAAACCCAGACGCTCCAACCAGTGGGCGAGCTTGGCGCCGAGGCTTTCATCCACGGCAAATTCGAGGAACTCGATGCCGTCGTACTCGCTGGCAGGCGGCGTTTCGAACAGGATATCCAGCGGTGCGGCCGGCTGTTCCTCGGCCAAGCGTTGACGGGTTTTCTCCTCCAGGTACAACAACGAGCGCAGCCCGTCGGCGGCATTGGCGCGGGTCGGCGCGGCACGGAAACCATCGTTGAAGATTTCCAGGGACAGCGGCCCGGCGTACCCACTTTTGATAATCGGCGCCAGAAACCCGGCCAAGTCGAACTCGCCCTGCCCCGGGAAGCAACGGAAATGGCGGCTCCACTCCAGCACATCCATGGCCAGGATCGGCGCATCGGCCATTTGCACGAAGAAGATCTTGTCGCCAGGGATCTGCGCGATGGCGCTCGGGTCGCCCTTGAGTGACAAGGTGTGGAAACTGTCGAGCAACACGCCCAGGCTCGGATGATCCACCTGACGCACCAGGTTCCATACCTGCTGCCAGGTGTTCACATGCTTGCCCCAGGCCAGGGCTTCATAGCCAATGCGCAAGCCTCGTTTGCCGGCGTGTTCGGCCAGCAGGCTCAAGTCATCCCGCAGAATGGATTCGTCGCCCACGCAGTCGGCCGAGGCATTGCTGCACACCAGCACCAGGTCGGTGCCCAGCTCCTGCATCAGATCGAATTTGCGCTCGGCCCGCTCCAGATTGCGCGCCAGGCGGTCGCGGCGGCAGCCTTCAAAGTCGCGAAACGGCTGGAACAAGGTGATAGCGATGCCCAGGTCGGCGCACATCTGCCGCACTTCCCGCGGGCTGCCGTCGTAATACAACAGGTCGTTCTCGAAGATTTCCACCCCATCGAACCCGGCGGCGGCAATGGCTTCGAGCTTTTCCGGCAGGGTGCCGCTCAAGGAAACGGTGGCGATGGAACGTTGCATGGAAAACTCCCGGCAATGGTTGTTTATGGCAAATTATTCGCCCCCAGCCTAACGGCAGCAATTAAAATGTACGAACCGGTTAGTTTTTAGGGCGATTATCGAACACTATGCCCTTCTGGCGAATTGACGATTTTTTAACCGCTGCGCACCATCGATCAGGTAACAAACGTTCACAAAAGACCCAGATCACACCATAAAAATTTCAAAAAACGGGTACGACCTCATGCCTCTGCAAAACTCCGTCCTGGCCGAGCGCCCAGGCATGCCGCATGCCGGCATCGGCAGCAAGATCCGCGGCGCCCTGGCCGTGGGTAAAACCCGCTGGGGCATGCTGGCCCTGGTGTTCTTCGCCACCACGCTGAACTACATCGACCGCGCCGCCCTGGGCGTGATGCAGCCGATCCTGGCCAAGGAAATGAGCTGGACGGCGATGGACTACGCCAACATCAACTTCTGGTTCCAAGTCGGCTACGCCATCGGGTTTGTGCTGCAGGGTCGCTTGATCGACCGAGTTGGCGTCAAGCGCGTGTTCTTCTTCGCGGTATTGCTGTGGAGCCTGGCCACCGGCGCCCACGGCCTGGCCACCTCCGCCGTAGGCTTTATGGTCTGCCGCTTTATCCTCGGCCTGACCGAAGCCGCCAACTACCCGGCCTGCGTCAAGACCACCCGCCTGTGGTTCCCCGCTGGCGAGCGGGCCGTGGCGACCGGCATCTTCAACGCCGGCACCAACGTCGGCGCGATGATGACGCCGATGTTGCTGCCGCTGATCTTGCACGTATGGGGCTGGCAGGCGGCGTTCCTGTGCATGTCGGCACTGGGCGGCATCTGGCTGGTGTGCTGGGGCCTGAAGTACTACAACCCAGAAGATCATCCAACGGTTAAACAATCCGAATTGGACTACGTACAACAAGAACCCGAACCGGAACAACCGCGCGTGCCCTTCAGCCGTATCCTGCGCATGCGTGGCACCTGGGCCTTTGCCCTGGCCTATTCGCTGACCGCGCCGGTGTTCTGGTTCTACCTGTACTGGCTGCCACCGTTTTTGAACCAGCAATACAACCTGGGCATCAACGTGACGCAGATGGGCATTCCGCTGATCATCATTTATCTGACAGCCGACTTCGGCAGTGTGGGTGGGGGGATTCTCTCGTCGTTCTTGATCGGCCGGGGGATGAACTCGATCAAGGCACGGTTGCTGTCGATGCTGCTGTTTGCCTGCTGCATCGTCGGCGTGATCATGGCAGCCGGCTCCAGCCAGCTGTGGGTGGCGGTGTTTGCCATCTCCCTGGCCATCGGCGCGCACCAGGCCTGGACCGCGAATATCTGGAGCCTGGTGATGGACTACACGCCCAAGCACATGATGAGCACGGTGTTCGGCTTTGGCGGCATGTGCGCGGCCATCGGCGGCATGTTCATGACCCAGATCGTCGGCCATATCCTGACCGTGACTAACAACAACTACACCGTGCTGTTCACCCTGATCCCGGCGATGTACTTCATCGCGCTGACCTGGATGTACTTCATGGCGCCGCGCAAGATTCCCAAAGTCGACGTTTGATTCACCGCCGCCGCTGCTGCCAGGCAGCGGCCAACCCGCTCATGCAGATCACCCCGATGCCGACCACCGTGGTCATATCGGGGGTATGGGCAAACACCAGCCAGCCCAGTAAACCCGCGAAGACGATCTGGCAATAGCCGAACGGCGCCAGTAAGGCCGGCGCCGCAAAGCGGAACGCCTGGGTCAGCATCAAGTGCGCAGTCATGCCACAGGTGCCCAAGGCCAGCATCATCACGCCGTGCCACAGGGTCGGCACCTGCCAGAAGAACGGCACCAGCGCACTCATCACCAAGGTATTGCACAGCCCGGCGAAAAAGTTGCTGGTGGTGGGGGTGTCGTATTGGCTGAGGATGCGCGTCAGCAACTGGTAAAAGCAGAAGAACATCGCCGAACACAACGGCAGCAGCACCGCCGGCGTGAAAAGTTCGCCACCGGGGTGGATGATCACCAACACGCCGATAAACCCGCAGATCACCGCCAGCCATTGGCCGCGTGTCACATGCTCACCCAGCAGCGGCACCGAGAGCGCCGTCACCAGAATCGGCGCGAGGAAGTTCACCGCAGTGGCTTCGGCCAGCGGGATGTAATGCAGCGCCGTGGTAAAGAACAGGCTGGTACCCAACAGACACAACGCGCGTACCACCTGCATCCCCGGCCGTTTGCTGCGCAGCACGCGCAACCCCGATTGCGGCAGGAAGATCCCGGCCATCAGCACCGTGTGCACCACATAGCGTGCCCACACCACCATCACAATCGGGTAGAACCCGGCGAGGTATTTGGACAGCGCGTCGTGGCTGGAAAACAGAAAGGTCGCCACCACAATCAGCAGGATGCCTTTGAAAGGATGGTTGACGCCGGACAGCGGGGTACTGACAGTCATGGAATTCTCTTGCGTGGCGGGCTTAACGCTGAGCACTGAACGAGGCCGCGCTCAACCCGGTAATCTAGCAGGCGGGCCGCAGCCTGCCCCGAGAGCATAACCAAACACCGGGCGAACAGCGCACTAAATCATGGGAATCGAGTCCAAGCCTGCACGTCGCCTTCCCGTTGCACATTTTTTAATCAAGGCTTTGCCGCTATGA
The DNA here is from genome assembly GCF_013285305.1 of Pseudomonas rhodesiae. Lineage (NCBI taxonomy): Bacteria > Pseudomonadati > Pseudomonadota > Gammaproteobacteria > Pseudomonadales > Pseudomonadaceae > Pseudomonas > Pseudomonas rhodesiae. The sequence continues at coordinate 5,173,125 of NZ_CP054205.1, forward strand.
AAAAAACTCTCTTTGTTCTCTCCACCCTCGTCTTGCTCGCCGCCTGCAACCAGGAGGCCAAGCAAGCGCCGAAACCCGCGCCCGCGTCGGTGCAAGCGACCCTGGTTCCGCCAACCCCACCAACCGATCAGTGGGTGGGCAAATGGGTCGGCGTCGAAGGCCTGCACCTGACCATCGCCAAGGACGACAGCATCGGCCGCGGTCATTACATCCTCACCATGCAATACGGCCTCGACGCCGATGACAGCGGCACCTTCAAGGGTGAAGCGGCCGAAGACGGGATCGCCTTCAACCGTCCGGACGGCCCGCAACTGCTGCGCGCTGGTGATGGCGCGGCGACCGGCCTCAAATGGCTGGCGGACAAGAAAGACTGCCTGGTTGTGGTGACCGGCGAAGGGTATTGCCGCGATTAACGGCCATACTCATCTCAATATTTTGTAGGACCGTTCATCAAGAGGATTGCCCCATGCTATGGAAAAAAGGCCGACGCAGCGACAACGTGGTGGATGCCCGCAATGACAGTGGCGGTGGCGGCGGGATGCGCTTCGGCGGCGGCAAGGGCCTGAGCCTCACGGCCATTGTGCTGATTGTCGGTATCGGCTGGTTGACCGGCCAGGACCCGATGCAGATCCTCGGCCAGTTGACCGGTCAGATGGAGCAGGCGCCGTCGGTCAGCACCCAGACGCGCCAGGCGCCGCCGGCCAACGATGAGCAGGCCGATTTCGTCCGCGCAGTGCTGGGCGACACCGAGGACACCTGGGGCCAGGTGTTCAAGGAGAATGGCAAGACCTACCAGAACCCCAAGCTGATTCTGTTCCGTGGCCGGGTCAATTCCGCCTGCGGTGGCGCCACTTCGGCGAGCGGTCCGTTTTATTGCCCGGCTGACCAGCAGGTGTACCTGGACCTGGACTTCTTCCGAGAAATGTCCCAACGCTTCCAGGCCGCTGGCGACTTCGCTCAGGCTTACGTGATCGCCCATGAAGTCGGGCACCACGTGCAGACCTTGCTCGGCATCTCGGCGAAGATCCAGGCCGCGCGCCAGCAAGGCCTGCAAATGCAGGGCGACGGTGGGCTGTTGGTGCGTCAGGAACTGCAAGCCGACTGCTTTGCCGGCGTGTGGGCCAACCGTGCACAAAAACGTCTGAACTGGCTGGAACCGGGGGACATCGAAGAAGCCCTGAACGCAGCCAACGCCATCGGCGATGACCGTTTGCAGCAGCAAGGCCAGGGTCGTGTGGTGCCGGATTCGTTCACCCATGGCACCTCCGCACAGCGGGTGCGCTGGTTCAAGGCCGGCTTCGCCCAAGGCCAGATCAGCCAGTGCGACACCTTTAACGCCAAGAGCCTGTAAATGCATAAACGCTCGGGATTGCTGCTGAGTATGTGCCTGGCCTGCTCTACCGCCGGGGCCGTCGAGCATGGGGTCAAGGTAGTCAGCCCTGAGCGTTTCCAGCTGGAGGCCGGCGCCTTAAGCCTGGGTGTAAGCCAGGACTGGCGCCAGCCGCTGCCCCATGTCACCCGCGTGCTGATCGTCGTGCACGGTCGCCTGCGCAATGCGCAGACCTACCTGCACAGTGCCGAAGCCGCCGCCGAACAGGCGGGCCAGGCCGATACGACGCTGGTGATCGCCCCGCAGTTTCTCAACGAGGCCGACGCACAGCGCAATCACTTGGACAACAGGGTGCTGCGCTGGAAAGGCAATGAGTGGATGGCCGGCGAACCGTCCACGGGCGCAGATCGCGTCAGTTCCTACGGCGCGCTGGACCAACTGATCGAGCATCTGGGGGATCGCCGGTTGTTTCCGGCACTCAAGGAAATCGTGGTCGCCGGTCATTCCGGCGGCGGCCAAGTGGTGCAGCGCTTTGCCCTCCTCGGCCATGACCATCCGACCTTGCATCAGGCCGGCATTCGCCTGCGTTATGTGGTGGCCAATCCATCGTCCTACGCCTACTTCAGCCCCCAACGGCCCGTGCCGTTCGACGCGGCGACCTGCCCCGGTTTCGACGACTGGAAATACGGCCTGCAAAAACTGCCGACCTACGCCAACGGCCAAAGCGCCGCGCAACTTGAGCAAACCTATGTGTCACGCACCATCACGTATCTGCTCGGCCAACAAGACACCAACCCCAACCATCCCGCGCTGGACAAAGGCTGCGAGGCCGAGGCCCAGGGCGCCTATCGGCTGATTCGCGGGCACAACTATTTTGACTACCTCAAGCAACGCCATCCGCAGCTGCGCCAAGAACTGGTGGAAGTGCCAGGGGTGGGGCATAACGGCGATGGCATGCTCAGATCACCCGAAGGCCAGAAAGTACTGTTTCCCGGCTTTAAATGAACAAACCGGCCCAACCTGTGGGAAGTGACTAGCACCCGATAGCCATAGGTATCCACACAACCCTCAAAGGCTGAAATAACTCTGTGGTGAACTCGGCTGTTTGTAGTGAGCTGGGCTTGCTGTGGTGACCTTGGCTTGCTGTGGTGAGCGGGCTTGCCCCGCGCTGGGTTGCGAAGCGGCCCCAAACTCAGGCACCTCGGAGTGTCAGCTGAAACCACATCGCCTGGAATGGGGCTGCTTCGCAACCCAGCGCGGGGCAAGCCCGCTCATACATGGACGCCCCCAGTATGCCAAGCACTCAATTCGTGAAAACACAGACGGGATAAGGTTGCAGCCATACATCCGGACTTTAAGTGAGGCGGTGCCTCTGTCCCTGATGGAATTCGCTGATCGGGCTCTTATCACCACAACGCGCTCGAAGCGCTGTGAGCAGGGCAGAGTTACCCGATCCCGGTCCTACCTGTCTTGCCATCACGTCATGATCGCCTGAGCAACCTTGAAAGTACTCCTTCTAACGCATCACTTTTTCATTTCACCGGGCCGGCTACGCCACCGTTACGTCGGGGGTGTAGTCGGGTCGGAACTTGGTGCCATGGGCCAATAATGCCCAGGCTATCCGGGCCGTTTTATTAGCCTGTGCAACGACAGCAACGTTGGTGTGACGACGAGCCAATAACCCCTTCAGCCAATCCGCCGAAGGATCTGTCTTGCTCTCCACCACTCGAACCATCGAGCGTGCGCCATGAATCAGCAAGGTGCGTAAATAACCATCGCCCCGTTTACTGATCCCCAACAACGTGGGCTTGCCTCCGCTGGAGTGTTGTCGCGGCACTAACCCCAACCATGCCGCCATTTGCCGACCGTTACTGAAGTTTTTCGCGTCACCCACTGACGCCACTAGCGCGGTTGCAGTGAGCGGGCCAACGCCTGGCATTTCTGCCAGGCGGCAGCTGTCTTCATTGTTGCGATGCCATTGTTGAATCTCTCGTTCCAACTCGACGACCTGTCGATCCAGCTCTTTGAAATGCTCCATCAAGCGCTGCATCAGTTGGCGTAACGATCCAGGAAGAGCGTTTTCATGATCTTCCAAAATATCCGGCAAACGCTCGACGATATGTCGAATGCCCTGAGGCAAGACCACGCCAAATTCTCCAAGGAGCCCACGAATCGAATTAGCTTGTGCCGTTCTGGCCTTTACAAACCCTTGCCGTGCGCAATGCACCGCCAAAATAGCTTGCTGCTCTACCGTCTTGATCGGCACAAAGCGCATGTTGGGCCGAGTAACGGCTTCACAGATCGCTTCTGCGTCAGCTACATCGTTTTTGTTCGACTTCACGTAGGGCTTCACAAATTGCGGAGCCATTAACTTGACCGTATGACCAAGTGCCTGCAGTTTTCTTGCCCAATAGTGGGCTCCGCCACATGCCTCCATGCCCACTAGGCAGGGCTCCAGGTTGGCAAAAAAAGGGACAACCTGCTCACGTTTAAGCTGCTTCCTTAGCGCTGTTTTTCCTTGTTGATCGATCGCGTGAAGTTGAAACACGTTTTTTGCCAAGTCAACCGAAACAGTCGTAAGCTGCATGAGGACGCTCCCTTCCGCTAAGTGTGGGTAACACTTTAACTTTGGCACATAGATGCCGTTAGGAAGGGGGCGTCCATTCCATTACCACAAGAGCCGCATCTACTGAGGTGATGGTTCACTGAAGGTGGGTAGGGAGCCATGCCCCGTTAGCAGTGGGTCAGTCAACCCAGCTGTTGCTGACTTACCGTCATCGGGGCAAGTCGAATCGGCACACCGCCCCTCCCACCGTTGATAGTCATTGCCTGGGCTGGATCATCCGGTGCAGTGCCGCGCAGTCTGCGGCATGCCAGTCCGTCAACTCGGGCCACGGGTTCTCCGGCAGGTTTACCAACACGGTCCGCGTTCCCGCCGCACGGCCGCAATCGAGGTCGAAGCGGTAATCCCCAACCATCATCATCTCGTCCGGCGCTACCTGCCATGCCGCTGCCAGCTTCAGCAGGCCCCCCGGTTCCGGTTTGGGCGGTGCGTCTTCACGGCCCAGCACATCTTCGGCGGCGAAGCAGTCGGCCAGGCCGATGGCCTGCAACGTAACGTGGGCCAGTTCCCGTGCGTTGCGGGTCAGGATGCCCAGGCGATAACCGCGCGCAGCCAACTCGCGCACCAGTTCCACCGCACCGTCCGCTGCCACCGAGCCCAGCGCCAGTTCACGCTCATGCTCCAGTAACCAGGCATGTTTGGTCGCCGCCACCTCGGCGGGCAATGCCGCCAGGTGGGTGAGGATGTCGTCCTCGGGTGGAATCTCCAGGGCTACGCGGATGGCCGCGAAATCATGCACAGCCACCGTGAGGGTGCCGTCCATATCGAAGACCCAGTGCTTAACGTCCGTCAGGCTCATGCCCAATCCTTGCGATGGCGGATCAGCCCTTCCTGGGTCACCGACGCCACCAACTGCCCGGCGCGGTTGAACACGCTGCCACGGGAGAAGCCTCGGGAGTTGCCGGCCCACGGGCTATCCATGGCGTAGAGCAGCCAGTCGTCGGCGCGCAGATCGGCGTGGAACCACAGCGCATGATCGAGGCTGGCGACCTGCATGTCTTTCTGCCACACGGTCTTGCCGTGGGGCAGCAACGAGGTGGTCAACAGGCCGAAGTCCGACGCGTAGGCCAGCAGGTATTTATGCAGCGCCGGCGCATCGGCCAGGGCGCCGTCGGCACGAAACCACACGTACTTGACCGGGTCGGACGGCTGCGGGTTGTAGGGATCTTTTTCAGTGACGGGGCGCACCTCGATCGGCTTGGCGCACAGCAGTTTGTCGCGCATGGGCTCGGGGATCAGGTGCGCACGCTGGCGTGTCAGCTCCAGCTCCGATGGCAGGTTTTCCGGGCCCACCACTACGGGCATGGTGCTCTGGTGCTCGAAGCCTGCTTCGTCGTACTGGAACGAGGCGCTGCATGTAAAAATCGGCTGCCCCTTCTGGATTGCCGTGACCCGGCGTGTACTGAAGCTGCCGCCGTCGCGCACGCGGTCCACCGAGTACACCACCGGCAACCCCGCATCGCCGGGGCGCAGGAAGTAACCGTGCAGGGAGTGCACATGCCGCGCTTCTTCGACGGTCTGGCTGGCCGCCGACAACGACTGGCCGAGCACCTGGCCACCGAACAACTGGCGAAAACCCAGGTCCTGGCTGCGGCCGCGAAAGAGGTTTTCCTCAATCGGCTCCAGCGTCAGCAGGTCCACCAGATCTTCCAATACTTGGCTCATTGAGCAACTCCTAAAAACGATAGGGCATTCCGGGCTGCTTATCCGTGCAGCGTGTCCAACCATTGGGCGCGGGTGATGCGGTACAAAACATGATGACGCAGCGGGTCGTCGGCCGCGACTTTGGGGTGCTCGAAATCCGCTTGCGGATCGTAATGCATACCGATGGCCTGCATGACTTTTTGTGAAGGCAGATTGGCCTCGGTGGTGAAGGCGACGATTTCATCCAACTGCAATCGATCGAAGCCACACCGCAGCGCAGTCCAGGCCGCTTCACTGGCGTAGCCCAGGCCCCAGTGCTCGCGCGCCAGACGCCAGCCAATCTCCACCGCCGGGGTGAAGCCGGTTTCAAAGCTGACGTTCTGCAACCCGGTGAGGCCGATAAACTCGCCAGTGTCCTTGCGCTGCAAGGCCCAGAAACCAAAACCATATTCGGCGAAATGCCCACGGATGCGCCCGATCAACGCGGCGCTTTCCAGATGGCTCAGCCGGGCCGGAAAATAGCGCATCACCTGAGGGTCGTCGCACATACTCGCAAACGCCTTGAGGTCTTTGTCGCGCCACTGGCGCAGCACCAGCCGCGCGCTTTCCAATTCCAGTATCGGCTCCATGGGGCCCCCTCCCTTGCCATGTGCGTGAGTGTACAGCGCTGTTAAGATCCGTCGCAGGTTCCCGTCAGAAAATTCCATGCCATTGCCACTGATTTACCACGATGACTACAGCCCCGAGTTCCCGGCAGACCACCGGTTCCCGATGGATAAATTCCGCCTGCTGCGTGACCACCTGGTGGCCAGCGGCCTGACCGAGGACAGCCAACTGCTGCGCCCGTCATTGTGCCCGCCGCAGATTCTGGCCCTGGCCCATGAACCTGGGTATATCGAACGCTACATGAGCGGCGAGTTGTCCCGCGAAGACCAACGGCGCCTCGGCCTGCCCTGGAGCGAAGCCCTGGCCCGGCGCACGGTGCGCGCGGTCGGCGGCTCGATTCTGACCGCCGAAAAAGCCCTGGAACACGGCCTGGCCTGCCACTTGGCGGGCGGCACCCACCATGCCCATTACGATTACCCGGCTGGCTTTTGCATTTTCAATGACCTGGCGGTGATCAGCCGTTACCTGCTGGAAAGCGGCCGGGTCAACCGCGTGCTGATATTCGACTGCGACGTGCACCAGGGCGACGGCACTGCACGCATCCTGCACGACACACCGGAAGCGATCACCGTGTCGCTGCACTGCGAAAAAAACTTCCCGGCACGCAAGGCCCATAGCGACTGGGACATCCCGTTGCCCATGGGCATGGGCGATGCCGACTACCTCAAGGTGGTCGATGACGCCCTCAACTACCTGCTGCCGCTGTATCAGCCCGACCTGGTGCTGTACGACGCCGGCGTGGATGTGCATAAGGACGACGCCCTCGGTTACCTCAAGCTGACAGACCAGGGCCTGGCCGACCGCGATGAACTAGTGATGCGGCACTGCCTGGGCCGTGACATCCCGGTGATGGGCGTGATCGGCGGCGGCTACAGCAAAGACCGCGCCGCCCTGGCCCGCCGCCACGGCATCCTGCACCACAGTGCGCAGCGGGTATGGACGTCATCAGGCTGTCATTGAACCGTGGGCCGTTACCCACAAAGCCTGTGGAACGGCCTGTGGATAACTTGAGCGTAAGCGTCTACGAACCAGTAGCTGTATAGCGTGTAGGAAGCTGTACATTTTTTGATCAGGCAAGGCTGCGGCGCTCGGGTAGAATGCTCGGCTTATTTCCGCGACCGTAGCCTCTGCCCATGTCCGACCTTTCTGCTCATCACGTCACCATTATCGGCGGCGGCCCTGCCGGCTTGATGGCCGCCGAAGTCCTGAGCCTGGCGGGCGTGCGGGTCGATCTGTACGACGGCATGCCATCGGTGGGGCGCAAATTCCTGCTGGCCGGCGTGGGCGGCATGAACATCACCCATTCCGAAGCGTACCCGGCATTTATCGCCCGCTACGCCGAGCGCGCGCCGCAGATGGCGCCGTTACTGCGAGGGTTTGGCGCTGACGACTTGTGCAACTGGATACACGGCCTGGGCATCCAGACGTTTGTCGGTACCTCCGGCCGCGTGTTTCCCACCGACATGAAAGCCGCCCCGCTGCTACGCGCCTGGCTCAAGCGTCTGCGCGAACAAGGCGTGGTTATCCACACCCGGCATCGCTGGACCGGCTGGACTGCCGAGGGTGATTTACTTATCCACAGCCCGGACGGCGATAAAACCCTGCGCAGCGACGCGGTGTTGCTGGCCCTGGGCGGCGGCAGTTGGTCGCGCCTGGGCTCCGACGGCGCATGGCTCAAGCTGCTGGAAGATCGGGGTGTACCCTACGTGCCGCTGCAACCGAGCAACTGTGGCTTTGAAGTGTCGGCCTGGAGCAATTTGATGGTCAGCAAATTCGCCGGCGCGCCGTTGAAAAACGTCGCCATCGGCTTGGCGGGCGAAAAACCGCGGCTGGGCGAATGCGTGATCACCGCCACCGGCATCGAAGGCAGCCTGATCTACGCACTGTCGGCGCCGATTCGGGAAGCGATCAACCGCGACGGCGCGGCCACCGTGCATATCGATTTGCTGCCAAGCAAACCGCTGGATAAGGTCCAGGCCGCCCTGGCCAAGCCGCGCGGTTCACGCTCGATAAGCAAACATTTGCACAGCCAACTGGGCTTGGATGGAGTAAAAGCTGCGCTGCTGCGCGAGTTGACGCCAGCCGAGCATTTCCAGGATCCCGCGCAATTGGCGGTGGATATCAAGGCGTTGCCGCTGACGCTGGTGAAAACCCGGCCCATGGATGAAGCGATCAGCACAGCCGGCGGCGTGCCGTTCGAAGCACTGGACGAACGCTTGATGCTCAAGCAATTGCCGGGGGTGTTTTGTGCCGGTGAGATGCTCGATTGGGAGGCACCGACGGGCGGGTATTTGCTGACGGGGTGCTTTGCCAGTGGTCGGGCGGCTGGGCGGGGCGTGCTGGAATGGCTTAATCGTTGAGATGTGTGGTGGGTTTGAGACCACCATCGGGGGCAAGCCCCCTCCCACAGTTTGATTTGTGAATACAGTCAAAATGTGGGAGGGGGCTTGCCCCCGATAAGGCCATCAACCACACCGCAAAGTCACTTCTTCTTACGCGGCCCGGTATTGAACACCGGCACCTTACGCACCGGCTTGATCGAAGGCTCCGACGGTGCGACATCACCACTGTCCACCCACTTGCCCAAATTGCGCTTGCCGCCACCACCGGACGCCTTGGGCTTCTTCGGTTTTTTCGGCTTCTTCACCACCTGACCGCTGGCGTCGGTTTCGGGTACGCGGTGCTCGGGCTCGAACTCCGGCTCGGTTTTGCGCGTGAGGGTCTGACGGGTCAGCATCTCGATGGCCGACAGCATGTTCACTTCATCGGCGCACACCAGGGAAATCGCCTCGCCGGTGTTGCCCGCGCGACCGGTGCGGCCGATGCGGTGGATGTAGTCCTCGGCCACGATCGGCAAGTCGAAGTTGACCACCAGCGGCAGGTCTTCGATGTCCAGGCCACGGGCCGCCACATCGGTGGCCACCAGGATCTGCACATCGCTGGACTTGAAGCGGTCCAACGCGCGTTGGCGCGTAGCCTGGGGTTTGTCGCCATGGATGCCATCGGCGTTCACGCCCAGGCCCTGCAACTTGTCCACCAGTGCGTCCACGCCGTTGCGGGTCTTGGCAAACACCAGCACCTGCTTCCAGCGGCCTTTGCGCATCAGGTGCACAAACAGCTCCGGCTTGCGCTTCTTGTCCACCGGCACCACCCACTGCTTGACGGTGTTGGCTGCCACGTTGCGCGGGCTGACTTCGATGCTCAGCGGGTCGTTAAGCATTTGCCCGGCCAGCAGACGGATGTCATCGGAGAAAGTCGCCGAGAACAGCAGGGTCTGGCGCTTTTTCGGCAGCATGCGGTAGATGTTCGCCAGTTCTTCGGAGAAGCCCAGGTCGAGCATGCGGTCGGCCTCATCCAGCACCAGGGTTTGCAACTGGTTGAGTTTCAGCGCGTTCTGGCGGAACAGGTCGATCAGGCGGCCCGGTGTGGCGACCAGGATGTCGACGCCCTTGCGCAGCTTCATCATTTGCGGGTTGATGCTCACGCCGCCGTACACCGCATAGGTGGTCAGCGGCAGGTGTTGCGCATATTCGGCGACGCTGGCGTGAACTTGCTCGGCCAGCTCGCGGGTCGGGCACAGGATCAGCGCGCGCGCCGAGTTGGCGGCGACTTTCGGCCCTTCCATGGTCAGCAATTGCAGCAACGGCACGGCGAAACCAGCGGTCTTGCCGGTGCCGGTCTGGGCGGCGGCCATCAAGTCGCGACCGGCCAGCACCGCCGGAATGGCTTGCGCCTGCACCGGCGTCGGGGTGTGGTAGCCGAGCGTCTCAAGGGCGCGCAGCAAGGGTTCGATCAGGCCAAGGGAGGCGAAAGTCATGTAGTTACCGTAGGAAAAATCAACGCAAGGTCGCAATGCGCGGCAGTTTACCTTATTTCCGGCTTGGGCTTGCGCCACTGGGGCAGGCTGATCAACAGCACCGCGCTGATAATCACCAGCATCGCCAAGGCTTCTTCCAGGCCGATGCTCTCACCGACGAACACAATCCCCAGCAACACCGCCACCGCCGGGTTGACGTAGGCGTAACTGGTCGCCGCCGCCGGGCGTACGTGCTTGAGCAGGTACATGTAGGCGTTGAACGCGATGATCGAGCCGAACACGGTCAGGTAGGCCAGGGCCAGCCAGCCTTCCAGCGGCGGCAGGGCTTGCAGGTGTTCGCCGGACAGCGCACTGCCGAGCAGCAGCGCTACACCGGCCACCAGCATTTCCGCGGCACTGGCCATGGCGCCCTGGGGCAATGGCAACTGCCGGCTCCACACCGAACCGAACGCCCACGAAGCCGCCGCAAACAGCAACAACGCGGCCCCTATCGGACTCGATTGCAGGGTGCTGCCCATGTTGAGCATGGCGATGCCGACGATCCCCAGGATCACCCCGGCCCATTCCAGCCGCGTATTGCGCGCGCCCCAGAAGTACCCGCACAGCAGGGTGAACAGCGGCACCGTCGCCACCGCCAGCGCCGCCACCCCGGACGACACGCCGGTGTGCTCGGCCACGCTGACGCCGCCATTGCCGAAGGTGAGCAGCAAAATGCCGATCATCCCGGCGGCTTTCCATTGCTTCCAAGTCGGCGCCGGCACCCCACGCCATCTGAGGTAGCCATACATCAACGCCCCCGCCGTGCAAAACCGAATCCCCGCTAGCAACAGCGGCGGCCAATATTCGACGCCGATGCGGATCACCAGGTAGGTGGAACCCCAGATCACATATAAGGCAAAGAAGGCAGCGATCAACGGTAAGGGAAAGCGACGTGGGCCAGGCATGGGGCGGCTCTATGACGGAAACGGGAGGCTTATTCTAGAAAGGCGGACGGATAAAAATAAGTTACAAAACCTGTTTAAACGGCCCATACACTTTTCAAAATAGGGTTATGGGGGCTATAAGCTTTGTTTTCGAAAGCAACCGGTGATTGGAGCCTTTCTATGGACAAATACGACCGCATGCTCCTCAACGCCCTGCTTGAAGACGGCCGCGCGTCCTACGCACAACTGGCGCGCATCGTTAACCTCTCTGCCCCCGCCGTGGCCGAACGCGTGGCCAAGCTGGAGGCCAGCGGGGTAATCACCGGCTATCAAGCCAAGGTGGACCTGTCCAAAGTGGGCTTACCGATTCAATGCGTGATTGAACTGCGCCTGACCCACCACGGTAATCAAAAGGTCTACGACGCCCTCGCCGAAATCCCCGAACTGACCGAGTGCCACCGCGTCACCGGCGACCCCTGCGTGATCATGCAGGCGGCGGTGGGGTCGATGCAGGAGCTGGAAAACCTGATCAACCGGATTGCAAAGTTTGGGTTCAGCAAGACCTCGATCATCCTATCGAGCGCGATAGAACGGCGAGTGCCGTTGGGGCAATTGGAAGGCAATGGGAAAACGCTTGGCTGATAGATCGCCATCGGGGGCAAGCCCCCTCCCACAGTTTTGACCGCGTTGACTGCGCAATCCGAAGGTAAACACAGATCCAATGTGGGAGGGGGCTTGCCCCCGATGGGTTCAGTGCCCGCACTGCAAATTCGCGCGCTCAACGATCAAGTCGACTATCTGCTTGATGGTAGTGATGTGATCCCAATCTTCCTGCGTCGCCTGCAAGTTGAATTGCCACTTGATCTGCATGACAAAGCAGGTCAAATCATCATCAATAATCTTGAAGTCATGGATGAAGTCCGTTTGCTCCGTGACCTGGCTTCGGTCGACAAAGCCGATGATATCGACGAATAGCTGAATTACCTTTTCGCTGATCTCGGTTCTAGTCGGGCTACCTTCCATTTCTGGCCTCATAGGCGCACTTACCAATACTGATTAGATCAAAAATAGCTAACCCCGCAGCTACGAACGGAATGCCCCGTCCAATAATGCCAAATACCCGGACGGTGCCAAACGTTGCTTTCGCCATTCTGGCCACCGTGGGTTGCCTGATCAATGTACGGGGGAAAAAGCGCATGCCAATAAGACTCGCCAAGTTCGTCGTTTTGCTGGAGCCAACATGAACCCAAGTGCCCACGGCTATTTTGCTTATAGGTATGCCCGCGGCACCAGTGAGAACCGTTGCGGCCGTCAAGCCGTAGTGTTGCTGTGTGCATTTCCAGAGTTCGTCAAACGTGGTGCTCGGCACCGAGGAGTCAGCATGAACGGGCTTTAGGAACTGGTGACTGGCGCCATGGGTCCAGCTTGGCGAACCAGGTAAAACCATGACTGCCGGGCAGCTTGTCATCGCGTTTCCCAAATGAAACGCCACGTTTGAAGTTGAGCCGAAATCGATGCCGTTACGCTGGAGTTCAAACTGGCTTCGCATGATTGCTGTGTGAAGATCGCTTTCGTGCATGACGTAGTCCCTGTACGTAAATGACAGCCGAGATCTTAGGTCGCAGCGAAGGGCTATAGACGGGAGAAGGGAGAATCCAGAAACGTCTGACAGCACATCAAGGCTAAGCTTACTGACTATTCAGAAAGCAAATAAACGCCCCCCCAAAAAGAGCTGTTGTTTCAAAGGCCAGCAAGACTGATCCCTTTCATTTGCGGGACGTTTCCGAGAGAATCCAACCGTCTTGTTTCCGTCGGATCAGGTAGCTAGTCTCGCCCAGTCATCAAGTTTTCGATGACCGGACGTGCAAGTCCGATGGCAAGCGAGATCACAAATCAACCTACAGCTTTACGCCTAGCCTCAGGCTTTCAATATGCCCGTTATGGCGGCTGTGCGTGGGAGACCTTCGGGTCTGCTGGGTTTACTTCTTGCCCCGGTCTTGCACACCTACGTACAGTTGCCACCCTATTCGCGTGCAAGCGAACGGTGTCGACTTCTTCCAGCAAGGAGTTCAACCATGGTCAAAGTTACCCCCGATCCACCCCACTTCCCCAGCGAAGACGCCCTGCTCCACCGCCGCGCCATCGATTACTACCTCAAAGCCTGCGCCCCGGATGCGCCCACTTTCACCCTGAACGACAACCTGAGCCTCGAAGAGGCCCTCGCCCACGCGGCGGATCTGTTGCACTGCGCAGTGGGCACTGCACATTCGTCGGGGGGAGCGATGGATGTGCAGCAACGCGCGGTGATGCATTTGGTGGAGATGGCAAAGGGCGTGGTGGATCAGGCCCTGGAGTGTGTGCAGCCTCGATGAACGACACATAACTAGTGTGGGAGGGGGCTTGCCCCCGATAGCGGTAGACCGGTCAGCTAATCCGTGACTGACACACCACAATCGGGGCAAGCCCTCTCCCACATTTCCAGCGGAGTTGTTCTGTCAGAACCCGCGATGTTTCTTCAGGTGCTCATTGATCTTCGCCGCCGGCACTTTCTGCAAGGTGCATAGCAGGTCGTGGGACAGTTCGCGCAAGCCGTGAGTCCCGCGCAACTCCTTGGCCAAATGCGCCGTCAGGTTGGCGGCCATTTCCGCGTCCGCCAATGCCCGGTGAGCCTTGCCGGTGTGAGGCAGTTGAGCGAAAGCATTCAAGGTGCCGAGCTTGTGGTTGGGGGCCGAGGGCATCAGACGACGGGCCAGTAGCAGGGAGCAGGCGAATTTCTGCAAGCGGGTGCGGCGGATCAGGCCCAGTTCGAAGTCCCAGAACTTCTGGTCGAACGCGGCGTTGTGCGCCAGCAGCGGCGTGGTGCCGACGAACTCGTTGACTTCGTTCATCACCCGCTCGGCCGGTGGCGCGCTGCGCAACATGGCGTTGCTGATGCCGGTCAGTTGTTCGATAAAGCCCGGCACGCGCACGCCGGCATTCATCAGGCTCTGGTAGCGGTCGACGATCTGCCCATGCTCAAGGATGACCACGGCGATTTCCGTGGCCCGGCATTGGCTGCTCGGAGTGATGCCGGTGGTTTCAAAGTCGATGACCGCTATACGTTCCAAACCTGTTCCTACTCCGTCAAAACAACTATTTGAGCAGCAACGCGCCTTCGATCGGCACGTAGCGGCTGGCGGCGCGTATCAATGAATTGGCCGTGAGCCCCGGTACGCCATAAGCCACGGCTTCAACGCCATGTTTGTGGATGATACGCTCGAGCAGCATGTCGAAATCGCCGTCGCCGGAGGCCAGCACCACTTCGTCGACGTGGTCGGCGGCGTCCATGATGTCGAGGGTGATGCCCACGTCCCAGTCGCCCTTGGCCGAGCCGTCGCTGCGCTGGATATACGGCTTGAGTTTTACCGTGAACCCCAGGTTGCGCAGGATCTGCTGGAACTGCTGCTGCTTGCTGTCGCCCCGGTCGATGGCATAGGCGTACGCCTCGACGATCTGCCCGCGCGAGCTGATATCAGCCCACAGGGCGGCGTAATTGAAGTGGCAGCCATAAGCCTGGCGCACGGTGTAATAGAGGTTTTGTACATCGGCGAACACTGCAATTTTCTTCACCGCACTTCCCCATGACAGCCATTTGGACCCGGCATACGGGGGTCCGCAAAGGCGCCAGTATGCCAGCCAGCGGGAAGTTTCCGGGAAAAAATCAGACCGGGGCGCTATGCCGCCCCGGTCTGGCTATGTTCAGACGAAGGAATCGTCGTCGCCGAAGGAGGATGAATCGTCGGAATAATCGCTGTCGGCAAAGCTGTCGGCATTGTTGCTGCCCCAACTGTCATCGCCGGCGTATTTCTGGTCATCGTTGCCCCAACCGCCTTGATCGCTGGCCGGCGCCGGTTGTTCGATGATTTCCTCCACCACCTGCGGTTGTGAGTTGTGGTGGAACAGGCTGCTGATGCCCTCGGCTAGTAACACACCACCGGCCACGCCGGCGGCGGTTTTCATGGCGCCGCCAAGGAAGCCGCTGCCCATGGGCGCGGCAGGCGCTTGGGGTGGTTGCTGATAGTTCTGTTGTGGCGCGGGCTGGCTAAAGGAAGGCCGCGCCGGTTCGCGCCAACCGCCGCCCGTGGAGGCCGGAGCGCTCTGGGTCGGTTGTGCGTCGCGGGAGCCGCCGCCAAAGATGCTCGACAGGAAACCGCCACCGCTGGAGGCCGTAGGTTGCGCGGATTTGGCACGCTGCAACTCTTCCTGCAACTGCTGGATCTGCTGCGCCTGTTGCTTGTTCTGCGCGTCGAGGCTCTGGAGTGCGTGTTCCTGCACCAGAATCGACTGGGTCATGTAGTACCCGGCGGCCGGTTGGCGAGTCATGTGCTCCTTGATCCGCGCTTCGGCCTGGGCGTCGCGGGGGGCTGAGTCCGTTTCGGCTTGCTGCAACCGTGAAAACAGTCCATCGATCAGGGTTTGCTCTTCGCTGTTCATGGCGACCTCGTTAGATTGCCGGTAGAAATCATGGTCCTGCCAGGGTTAAGGCAGGTGCGTGCTAGTTATGGGGCTGTTACCAATTGTTTCAATGGTCTTTACTCAAGGTTTACGTTTGCGCCCCTGCGATGCTGATCGGTTAAAGTGTCGCCCTTGTTTACAGGCCTGCGATGAACCTGATGAATCCGTTAGACGTACTGCGCGACTCCTTCCGTTTTACCCAGCGCAATCTGGGCGCCATCGTTCAGTTGTGCCTGCCCTTGGTGATTCTTGAAGCGGTGCTGCAACAGGTGCTCGACCATACGCTGGGGGCGGATGCCTTCCCCGGTTACAGCGTGGTGGTTGGGCTGCTGGTGTACCCGTTGTACACCGGCGCCCTGATCCTGTTCCTCGATGCCCGCACCCGTGGCGAGGCGCCGCGTACCCGCGATGTGTGGGCGATGGCGCTGACCCTGTGGCCGCGTTTCGCGCTGCTGACGGCGATGAGTACGCTGCTGATTCTTCTGGGGCTGTCACTGTATTTTCTGCCGGGTCTGTGGCTGATGGTGGTGCTGGCGTTCGCCGAATACCTGTTGGTGCTGCGCGACATGCCGGCACTGGAGGCGATGAAAGAAAGTTTTCGTCTGACGCGCGGCCACTTCTGGCGCATCCTGGTGTGCCTGCTGTGCGTGATGACGCCGCTGTGGCTGCTCAAGGGCGCAAGCGTCGCGGCGTATCCCGAACCCGCGCCATTGCTGGGGGTGTTGATCGACAGCGCCCACAGCTTCCTGCAATTGTTCACCAGTGTGGTGCTGTTCCGTTTATTCATGCTGATCGGTGGCGACGCCGACGCACGGTGATATGCTCCCCGCCATTCCTGACACGCCATAAGCCGAGCCGATGACCCGTTTATTGCGCATCACCTTGCTGGGCCTGTTGTTGATCGCGGGCCTGTTGACCGCGTTGATCTACAGCCTGACCTGGCGCCCCGAGCCCAAGCAGACCCTGCCCGTCAGCTGCGTGGCGCCACGTGCGCCGACCCTGTTGCCCGGGCAGGCGCTCAAAGTGATGACGTGGAACGTGCAATACCTGGCCGGCAAGAACTACGTGTTCTGGTATGACCCCCCCGACGGCAGCGGCCCGGACGAGCGCCCCACCGTAGAAGACATGGCCGCCAGCCTCGACGAAGTGGCGCGGGTGATCCGCGACGAACAACCCGACATCCTGCTGTTGCAGGAACTCGACGAAAACGCCAAGCCCTCCCATTACCAGGATCAACTCGCGTTGCTGCAAGAGCGCTTGGTGGACCTCTACCCGTGCAGCGCCCAGACGTTCGACTGGAAGGCCGACTTCGTGCCCGACCGGCATATCTTCGGCAGCGTCGGCCGCAAGCTCGCCACCCTCAGCCGCTACCAGATCGAACACGCCGAGCGCCTGCAACTGCCGGCGCCCGATGCTGGCTTGATCAGCCGCCAGTTCCAACCCAAGCCTGCTCTGCTGCTGACGTATTTACCCCTAAGCGACGGCGGCCAACTGGCGGTACTGAACACGCGCCTTAGCGCCGACATGCCGGGACGCAGCGTCGCACAGGAACAGGTGCAGGCCACGGTCAAGCTGCTGGATAAATTCGAGGGGCGTGGCACGCCGTGGTTGATCGGCGGCGATTTCAATCTGCTGCCGCTGGGACAATTCCTGCGCCTGGACGCCAGCAAACGCGGGCAATATTCGCCGGACAGCGAACTGCATCTGCTGTGGGATAAATACCCGATGATCCCCAGCAACAGCCAGTCCAGCGGCATCGACCGCGAGAAGTGGCTGACCTACTTCCCCAATGACCCAAGCATCGATGGCCCGGATCGCACCGTCGATTACCTGTTCTACAGCCCGCGTATCAAGCGGGTGGAGGCCAAGGTGCGGCAGGAGGATACGTTGCGCATTTCCAACCATTTGCCGGTGATTGCCCGCTTCCTGCTGCCCGCCGCGCAATAACTGTGGGAGGGGGCTTGCCCCCTCCTACATTTGGAGGCTTAGGGTTACGACTTTCGGGGTTTGATCCGCGCGGTCGGCTCGGCTATCAGCGGATCATCCGGCCAGTAATGCTTGGGATAACGCCCCTTCAGATCCTTCTTCACCTCGGCATAGGTACTGCGCCAGAAGTTCGCCAGGTCCTGAGTCACTTGCACCGGGCGTCTTGCCGGGGACAACAGGTGCAGCTTCACCACTTGGCGCCCGCCGGCGATGCGCGGGGTGTCGGCCAGGCCGAATAATTCCTGCAAACGCACCGCCAGAATCGGCGGCTGCTCGCTGTAGTCCAAGCGCACCGATGAGCCCGAGGGGACTTTGATGTGCTGCGGCGCCAGTTCGTCGAGGCGCTGGGGCAGCGGCCAGGGCAGCAGGTTGTGCAGGTAGCTGGAGATATCCAGGTTGGCGAAGTGGCTCAGGCGCGAGACTTTACCCAGGTATGGCATTAGCCAGTGCTCCAGGCCGGCCAGCAACGCGCTGTCACTGAGGTCGGGCCATTCGCTGGTTTTGCCGGCGTCCAACTGGCGCAGCAGCATCACGCGGGATTGCCATTGGCGCAGTTCCGGGGTCCAGGGTAATAGCTCCAGACCTTTGCGCCGCACCAGGTTGACCAAGGCCTGGCTGCGCGCGGCTTCGTCGAGGCCGGCCAGCGGTTCGCGGCTGAGTACCAACTCACCGACTTTGCGCTGACGCTCGGCGCGCAATACGCCTTCGCGTTCGTCCCAATCCAGTTGATCGACGTTGCGGACTTGTTCGGCGAGCACCGTGTCGAACAACGTCGGATCGAAATCCGCCGCCAGGTAGATGCGTTCTTCGCGCTGGCCCTGACGGCTACCCAGGTCGGCGATTACCAACCACGGCTGTTTCATCAGGCTATCAGCCTCCGCAAACAGCGCCGCGCGACCGTTGGCCAAGCGGTATTCGGCTCCGCCTGGGCGGCGTTGCTGAGCCACGCGATCCGGGTAAGCCAGCGCCAGCAAGGCGCCGAGCCAGCGCGGGTGATCGGGATCGGCCACCGCTTGGGTCGGCTTACCGCGCAGATACCCACGATATTGCCGCGCCAGTTGCTTGGCCCGCTGCACGCCACCTTGGCTGCCGCGCACGCGCTCCTCGCCGGACAACAACGCCAGACGGCTATGCAGGTCCGCACCGCCACCGCGCACGATATCGCGCTCGCCCAACAGCGCAGCGACGTCACACGCGGTCGCCGCCAGCCCCAGGTCCTGCCCGCGCAGCAGCAAATGGGCGATGCGCGGGTGGGCCGGCAATTCGGCCATTTTCTGGCCGTGGGCGGTAAGCGTGTCGTCATTCAATGCCCCCAGACGCACCAGCAAGTCCTGGGCCTGGGCATAGGCCGCGCTCGGCGGCGCATCCAGCCACACCAGTTGGTTCGGCGTCACGCCCCAGCGCGCCAACTGCAGGGCCAGACCGGCGAGGTCGGCGGCGAGAATTTCTGCGCTGCCATACGCGGCCAGGCCTTCATGCTGGTCTTCGGACCACAACCGATAACACACCCCCGGTTCCAGGCGCCCGGCCCGGCCGGCGCGCTGGGTCGCACTGGCGCGGGAGATGCGTTGGGTGTCGAGGCGGGTCATGCCGCTGCCGGGGTCGAAACGCGGCACTCGCGCCAACCCGGCGTCAATCACTACACGCACGCCATTGATGGTCAGGCTGGTCTCGGCGATGTTGGTGGCCAGGACCACCTTGCGTTTGCCGGGCGGCGCGGCGTCGATAGCGGCGCGCTGGGCGTTGAGGTCCAGCTCGCCGTGCAGCGGGCACAGCAACACGTCGGGGCGATCACCCAGGGCGTCGGCGAGTTGCTGGTTGACCCGACGAATCTCCGCCTGGCCCGGCAAGAACACCAGCACGCTGCCGGTTTCGTCATGCAGGGCTTCAAGGATGGTTTGCACCACGCGCGGTTCGATAAATTCACCGGGCTGGTACGGCCGCCCCCAGCGCATCTGCACCGGGAACATGCGCCCTTCGCTGCGCAGGATCGGAGCGTCGTCCAGCAAACCGGCCAGGCGCTCGCCTTCGAGGGTGGCGGACATCAACAGGATTTTCAGCGGCTGCTCATCGCGAAACAGCTCACGACCGTTCAGGCTCAGAGCCAAGGCCAGGTCGGCGTCGAGACTGCGCTCGTGGAATTCATCGAAGATCAGCAGGCCCACGCCCTCCAGCGCCGGGTCGTCCTGCAAGCGCCGCGTGAGAATACCTTCGGTGACCACTTCGATACGCGTGTTGGGGCCGACCTTGCTGTCGAGGCGGATGCGATAGCCGACGGTGTCGCCAACCTTTTCCCCCAGTTCGCTGGCCAGGCGTTCGGCGGCGGCGCGGGCGGCCAAGCGCCGCGGTTCGAGCATCAGGATGGTCTGCCCGGCCAGCCACGTTTCATTCAATAAGGCCAAGGGCACGCGGGTGGTTTTACCGGCGCCGGGCGGTGCTTCGAGCACGGCTTCATGGCGATTGGCCAAAGCGTCACGCAGGGCGGGTAAAACATCATCGATGGGCAACGAATTCATACTGGCTCCAAAGCAGAGCGGCGAGTATAACGGCGAACTGCCGGATGCCGACGCTGGTCTCAAGGCCGGTGTTATATAGTCGCGTATCAACCCTGTTGAGGAGATTGTCCATGCGTATCGCTTCCCGTGTCATCGGCGGTGTTTTAGCCGTCACCCTGCTCAGCCAATTGACCGCCTGCGGTTCGATCTTCTACCCCGACCGCCGTGGTCAGATCGACGGCAAGATCGACCCGACCATTGCCGTGCTCGACGCCGTGGGCCTGCTGTTTTATGTGATCCCCGGCCTGATCGCCTTCGGCGTCGACTTCGCCACGGGCGCGATCTATTTCGAGCCGGGCAAGACTGCCCAGGTCGCCCCGGAAAAACTCCACGAAGCCATCGGCGTCGACGGCCAGGTCGACAACGCCAAGCTGCAAAGCATCATCCAGAAAGAAACCGGCCGCAGCCTGCCGCTGGACGACCCGCGCCTGATCCAGTTCAAGGGCAGCGTGCAGCAACTTGCCGCCCTCGGCCTGCAACCCGCCGCATAAGGACTGCCCATGATCAGCAGTCCCGAACACGCCCGCCTGTTGCGCCTGGCGACCCGTGCGTCAGTGGCGGTCGCCTGTGTATTGATTGTTACCAAGGCTATCGCCTGGTGGTTCAGCGGCTCGGTGAGCATGCTCGCGGGCTTGACCGACTCGTTGCTGGACGGCGTGACGTCGCTGCTGAACCTACTTGCAGTGCATTACGCGCTGCGGCCGGCCGACGACGATCACCGCTATGGGCATGGCAAGGCAGAGTCGCTGTCGGGTATGGCCCAGGCGCTGTTTATCAGTGGCAGTGCGGTGCTGATTGCATTGCAGGCTTATGAACGCTTGCAGCATCCGGAACCGGTAGGGGCGCCGTGGCTGAGCATCGGTGTGATTGTGTTCTCCCTGCTGCTGACCGTGGGGTTGCTGACGTTGCAACACCGGGTGGTCCGCGAAACCGGCTCCAACGCGGTGCGCGCCGACTCATTGCACTACCGCTCGGACTTGCTGCTCAACGGCAGCATCCTGCTGGCATTGGTGCTGGCGGCCATGGGCTGGCATCAGGTGGATGCCTGGTTCGGCTTGGGGATTGCGGCGTACATTTTGTGGAGCGCGATCCATATCGCCCGGGAAAGCTTTGCGGTGCTGATGGACGAGGAATTGCCGCCGGAGGTCAGCCAGCACATGCTGGAACTGGCCCGTGGCGTGCCCGGCGTGCTGGGCGCCCATGACCTGCGCACGCGGGTATCGGGCAACCATTGGTTTGTGCAGTTGCACCTGGAACTGCCGGGGGATCTGAGCCTGTCAGTAGCTCACGGCATCAGCGACCAGGCCGCCGACGCCATTCACGCCGCCTACCCGCGCGCCGAAGTGTTGGTACACGCCGACCCGCAGGAAGTGGTCACAGGCGCCAAGGATTAGTACTGCACCTGATAGCCGCGACTGCTCAGGCAGTTGCCTTGGGCCTGGCGGTAGGTCTGCACCACCGCCGGGTCGGGGGCGTAGGTGACGGCCTGGGGGGCGAAGCCGCTTTGCTGCACCGCCCAGCGATAACAGTCATAACCATCCTGTTGCACCTGGGCTGGTGATTGGCCATTGGCGGGATAGGCCACCACGTCATAACCATTGCCTTGGGGCGCAGGCTGCGGCGCGGGAACCGCTGCCGGCGGCTGCACCACCACGTATTGCTGGGTGCTTTCTTCGTAGGCGTAATAAGCGCCGGCGGCGAGGAACAGCAGCGAACCGCCGACCCACACTTCCCGCGCATAGTCCGGCAGGTAATGCACGCGGATGCCATACGGCGGCGCAACCACCACATAGCGCGGGCCTTGGGGGCGATACCAGTAACCGCCGGAGAAGAAGTAGTCCTGGCCGCGATAGGGCACGCGGTAGTTGCGGTCGGGGAAGCGGTCCACCACATAACCCGGACGGTACTGCGGGCCGGGGCCCCAGCCATTACCGTGGCCATCGGGGCGGCCAGGCCAGCGATGGTCATCCGGATGCCCGTTGTAGCCGGGGCGCGAACCGGGGCCGCCGGCCTCCCAATGGCGGTTGTCGTCGCTGCGTCGAGGTATGTCACGGTAGTAACCCTGGCGCGGCTCCTGGGTCTGGCGCACGGTATCGGGGCGCCCCTGGATCGGCAGGTTATTCGACGGCTGCGGCGCCGGGCGCGCCTGCTCATTGCCTTGTGGCCGCGCCTGCCATTGACCGCCGCCATTCGGGCCGCCGCGGTCAAAATGCTCGTTCTGCGGGCGTGGTTGAGGGTTCTCGGGACGCGGTGGACTGTTCTCCGCCCGCCGCCCGCCCTCAGGGCCTCGCTCATGCTGCCCACCGCCTTGCGGCCCTTGGCCTTCGCGAGGTACGTTATCGCGCTCGTCGGCCAATACCTGCGTGCCGACGCTGACCACCAGCAAACCAACACCTGCCAAACGCCAGATGCGCTTCATGCTTTTCCTCACTGCGATTCAGGGCTTGAACATGAGACTGGGAAAGCCTCGCCCGGTTCTGAGACAGGTTATCAGTCACGAGAACAATTTTCTTAAGGCAAAAGAAAAGGGGCGACCCGTCGGCCACCCCTTGAGAATTTCGTCCTGGCTCAACGCTTTTGACGTTGGCTCACCTCACGCCGTCTTGTGGACAGTGTGCAGCCTGGAGGCCGGCTCAACCCTGCTGGGGTGGCGGCCGCAGCGGGCCTGATTGGGCGAGCTGCAGTGGACTATTGTCCAGGCGGTGATTCTGTTGCTAACGATACGCGCCAGCGCCCGACAGATGATTGCGAAGATTGCGTCAATAAACAGTGCTTGCGCAATTTTTAACCCTTCATAGATAATTCGCCGCAATAGTTACGACAAAGGCCAACCCAATGAGCAAGCTTGACCGATATGACCTGAGTATTTTGGCTGAATTGCAGCGCGATGCGCGGATCTCCAACCAGGAGTTGGCCGAACGCATCGGCCTGTCGCCGTCGCCGTGCTCGCGCCGGGTCAAGCAGTTGGAAGACGACGGCTACATCGCGCGCCAGGTCGCCCTGCTCGACCGCAAGATGCTCGGCCTGAGCCTGACCGCGTACGTGCTGATCGGCATGGACCGCCACACCCCCGAACGTTTCGAAAACTTCGAAGCGGCCATCCGCACACTGCCCCAGGTACTGGAATGCAGCCTGGTCACCGGCATGGATGCGGACTATCAGTTGAAGGTGGTGGTGCCGGACATGGATCACTATCAAAAACTGCTACTGGGCCACCTCACCCGGATCGAAGGCGTAACCAGCGTGCGTTCAAGCTTTGTACTCAACCAAGTGCTCAACAGCACAGAGCTGCCACTGACCCACCTACGCACTTAAAATCGATAAAGGTCAATGTGGGAGGGGGCTTGCCCCCGATAGCAATACTTCAGTCAGCTTATCCATAGCTGACCCCCGCCCAAATTTTGATTGCACTTCGATCCAGGTCAATGTTGCGCTTGTGACACTGCCCTATACTCGCCGCCTGCCCCGTTGGAAGAGCCCATGAACAACATCGACCCCGCCCTGTTTGAAGAATGGATGATGACCGGCCTGGTCACGATTCTGATTATTTTCATGGGCTTTATCGTCTGGGACCTGGCGAAGAAATCCAAGGCCGGACGCTTCGGCTCGTTCATCCTGTTCTTCGTGCTGGGCCTGGGCGTAGCGGCATTTATCATCAAGAGCGTGGTGATTGGCCTGATCGAATCCGGCGCTTTATAAACGCGCCGGGACTTCCTTCCATTGGCCTTGGTCCAGCCCGTCGATTGTCCAATCGCCAATGCGCACCCGCACCAGCCGCAGGGTCGGCAAGCCCACGGCGGCGGTCATGCGCCGCACTTGGCGGTTACGCCCTTCTCGAATCACCAGTTCAAGCCAGTACGTCGGGATGTTTTTGCGAAAGCGTACCGGCGGGTTGCGTGGCCATAACGCGGGTTCGTCCAAGCGCCGAGCCTCGGCGGGCAAGGTTTTGCCGTCGTTGAGTTCTACCCCATCGCGCAGGCGTTGCAGCAATTCTTCCGTGGGTTCGCCCTCCACCTGCACCCAGTAGGTTTTCGCCAGCTTGTGCTTAGGGTCGGCAATGCGCGCCTGCAACTGGCCATCGTTGGTCAGCAGCAGCAAGCCTTCGCTGTCACGGTCCAGACGGCCCGCCGGGTAGATGCCGGGAATGTCGATGAAGTCCTTGAGCGTCGCGCGGCCGCCTTCGTCGCTGAACTGGGTCAGTACGTCGAATGGTTTATTGAACAGGATCAACTTCGGCTCGGCCGGCGGCGCCTTGGCAACGCGACGCGCAGCGGAATACGGAGGTTTCACGCCAGGGCGGCGCGAATCGGGACGGGTGGGACGAGACATGGCAGAACAACATCTAACGGTCAGGACCGACAATGCTAGTGGCCTGACCGTTAAATGACCATCCCAACCGCTTAGCGGAACGGCGGCTCGTCGAAGCTGCGCAGTTTGCGCGAGTGCAGCGAGTTGAGTTCGTTGCGCAGCAGGTCCACGGCTTCGATGCCGATCTTCAAGTGCTGGCTCACCGCGCGCTCATAGAACGCGTTGGCCGAACCGGGCAATTTGATTTCACTGTGCAGCGGTTTATCCGATACACACAGCAACGTGCCGTACGGCACCCGCAAGCGATAGCCCTGGGCGGCGATGGTGCCGCTTTCCATGTCCACGGCCACGGCGCGGGACAGGTTTATCAGCGGTCGCTCCTGGGCCCAGCGCAGCTCCCAGTTGCGATCGTCGTAAGTCAGCACGGTGCCGGTGCGCAGGCGTTTTTTCAGCTGTTCGCCTTTTTCACCGGTAACGTGGGCCGCCGCTTGCTGGAGCGCCAGTTGCACTTCGGCCAGGGCCGGGATCGGGATATTCGGCGGCACCACACGGTCGAGGATGCCATCGCGACGCATATAAGCGTGGGCCAGGACGTAGTCACCGATGGTCTGGGATTGGCGCAGGCCGCCACAGTGGCCAATCATCAGCCAGCAATGCGGACGCAGCACCGCCAGGTGATCGGTGATGTTCTTGGCGTTGGACGGGCCCACGCCGATATTGACCAGGGTCACACCGTGGCCGTCGCTGGCCTGCAGGTGATACGCCGGCATCTGGTAGCGGTGCCAGACCACCCCGGCGGCAATGGCCGAGGCTTCGCCGTGATCCATGCTCTTGTCGATCACCACGTTGCCCGGCAGCACCATGCGGATAAAACGCGGGTCGCTGCGCAATTGTTCCAGGCCATGCAGGATGAACTGGTCGACATAGCGGTGATAGTTGGTCAGCAGAATCCAGGGTTGTACGTGGCGCCAGTCGCTGCCGGTGTAATGCACCAGGCGACGCAGGGAAAAGTCCACGCGGGCCGCATCGAACAGCGCCAGGGGCAGTGGGTTGGTGTTTTCCCAGTCATACAGGCCATCGGCGATACCGTCGGTGGCGGCCGACAGGTCGGTGCTCGGGAATACGCGGGCCAGGGTGGCGGCAGTCACGCCGGAGCCGGCGAGTTCATCGCCCTGCTCGACCACATACGGGTAAGGAATATTCTGTTGGCTGACGCCCACTTCCACCGTCACGGTGAAGTCGTGCATCAACGGCACCAGTTGCTCCAGCAGGTACTTACGGAACGCCGCAGGATGGGTGACGGTCACGCTGTAGGTGCCCGGCAGTTGCACCTTGGCATAAGCGCGGGTGGTCTGTGGGACTTCGCCGTGGCAGTGGTAGGTCAGGCGCAGCTCGGGGTAGCGGAACAGCGCGCGTTGCTCGGCGTCGGGTTCGACGCGGTCCTTGAGGTATTGCTTGAGGGCCTGATTGAGCGCGCCGGTAGCTCGCTCATGCAGAGCCGCCAGCCGGTCCACGGCTTCTTCGGCGGTTTTAACGACAACAAAAGCTTCGGTCACGGTAAGCATCCTGTGTTCTGACATGCAGGCCTGTATCTTGCCTGCATCCCAGCCGCACCGAAACAGTGACGTTGGAATGCACTCAATAATGTGGGAGAGGCTTGCCCCCTCCCACCTTTGGACCGGGCTTATTCAGAAACAGAAGGCGTTGAGCGGGCGACAATCGCCGCCACATCCACACCACGCGGCAAGGCGCCATAAGCGCGGCCGGAGGAATCGCTCAAGCGGCTGGCAATAAAGCCGTCGCTGACCGCAGCATTCCCCGCTTCCAACAACAGTTTGGCCTGCAAGGCCACGGCAATGTCCTCGGTTAACTGCCGCGCGCGGTATTGGATGTCCTGGGTGTCCATAAAGGCTGACTTGAGCTGTTCGATATGCCGCGCCAAATGCCGGTCGCCGTGGCCATTGCCCAGTTCGATAAACAGCGCCTCCAATACGCCCGCTTCCTTGGACAGCGCACGCAGCACGTCCAGGCATTGCACGTTGCCGGAGCCTTCCCACGTTGAATTCACCGGTGCCTCACGGTACAGGCGCGGCAGGATGCTGTCCTCCACATAACCGGCGCCGCCCATGCACTCGGCGGCCTCATTGATCATGGCCGGCGCGCGTTTGCAGATCCAATACTTGCCCACCGCCGTCACCAGCCGTGCGAATTTACTCTCCTGCTCGTCATCCAAATGGTCCAACGCCCTCCCCATGCGCAGGCTCAAGGCCAGGGATGCTTCACTTTCCAGGGCCAGGTCGGCCAGCACGTTTTGCATCAGCGGTTGCTCGCTGAGCACGCAGCCGCTCACCGAGCGATGGGCGCAATGATGGCTGGCCTGGGTCAGGGCCTGGCGCATCAGGGCGCTGGAGCCGACCATGCAATCGAAGCGGGTCATGGCCACCATCTCGATGATGGTCGGCACACCACGGCCTTCTTCGCCGACCATCCAGGCCAGGGCGCCGCGAAACTCCACTTCGCTGGAGGCGTTAGAACAATTGCCGAGTTTGTTTTTCAGGCGCTGGATGTAGAACTCGTTGCGGGTGTCATCCGGGCGATGCCTGGGCAGTAGGAAACAGCTCAGGCCCTTGTCAGTCTGGGCCAGCGTGAGGAACCCATCGCACATGGGCGCAGAACAGAACCACTTGTGGCCCACCAGCTCATACGCCTGCCCAGGGCCGCCAGCGCCCACCGGATAAGCCCGGGTGGTGTTGGCGCGCACGTCGGTGCCGCCTTGCTTCTCGGTCATGGCCATGCCAAGGGTGGCACCGGCCTTGTGGGCGATGCCGACGTTGCGCGGGTCGTATTGGGTGCTGAGGATTTTCGGCAGCCAAGTCTTGACCAGGTCCGGCTGCAACCGCAACGCCGGTACGCAGGCAAAGGTCATGGTCAATGGGCAGCCGCTGCCGGCTTCGGCCTGGCTGTGCAGGTAGGTCATGGCGGCGCGGGCCACATGGGCGCCGGCCTGCGGATGAGCCCAGGGCAGCGAAGGTAGGCCATGTTCGACGGCGGTGCGCATCAGCTCGTGATAGGCGGGGTGAAACTCAACCAGATCAATGCGGTGACCGTAACGGTCGTGGCTGTTGAACACCGGTTTGTGTTGATTGGCCAGAAACCCAGCCGCCATCAACGGCCCGCCGGCCAATGCGCCATAGGTATCGATGCGCGAGTGCGCCCAACCGGCGCCGAAACGTCGCGACCACTCTTGCAGGGGCAGGTCGATGCGGTACAGGTTGACGCCGTCCAGGGACGGCGGTTGGTTGGTCACGTCGTGGGTTTCGGCAAATTGATGCAGGTTCATCACGGGCGTCCTGGAAAAAAGGCCACGCTCAGTTGAGGCCGGTTTTTTCAGTTAAGCATCGCTACCGCGCTTAAAAAAGTGACATACGCGCCGAATGCGCGGCGCTTTCACCCTCTAAAACCCCTAGCACGCAGCGCTCCATCACCGCTTGCAGCGCCTCGAAACGCACCGGTTTGGTCAAACGCTCAGTGACACCTACGCCCAGGCACCGCTCTCGCTCAGGCACATTCGACGATGTACCCAGGGCGATCACCGGCAATTCTCCCCCACCAGGCAGCGCGCGGATCTGACAGCACACAGAGAAGCTTCTTTCGGGAAGGTCCAACAGAACCGCGTCAAACGTCTGCGCTTGCAGCGCCTCCAGCGCCGCAGGGCCACTGTCCACGGTTTTGACCCGATAGCCGAGCTTGAGCAGCATGCCGCGCACGGCCAGTTGACCGACGCTGTTGTCATCCACCAACAACACCGCGCAATCCTGCGGCGCTCGTTGCCGCGCCGTCGCCGGCTTGGCTTCGGACGGCACCGATCGCACCTGCATTTCGAGCTGGAAGCGACTGCCCTTGCGGGGTTCGGAATGATGGGTGAGGCGCCCGCCGATCAGTTCGATCAATTGCCGGCAGATCGCCAGACCGATGCCCAACCCGCCGTATTCGCGGGTGGTCGAGCCATCCAGTTGGAAGAAGCGCTGATACAGCGTGGCCTCATCCAGAGAGGCAAAACCAATGCCGGTGTCAGTCACGATAAAACTCAGGTGCACGCCGCCGTCGCGGTGAGGCACTCCCACCACGCGCAGGCGTACCGAACCTTCGTGGGTGAATTTGAAGGCGTTGTCCAGCAGGCAATCCAGGCACTGAATAAGCTTGTCGACGTCCCCCTCCAGACGGTCCGGCAGCTCATCCGCCACGTCGATGGAAAACGCCAGGCCCTTGCCCTGGGCGCTGGTATTAAATTGCTGGCGCACGCTGTCGAGCACGCCACGCAGGCTGAACACGCGGTGTTGCGCACTCAGGCGACCGGCCTGCAATTCGGTGAGGGTGAGGATGCCATTGACCATGCGCATCATGTCCCGCGCGGAGCCGGCGGCGGTCTGATGGTATTGGGCCAGATCGTGACTCAGGGGCACCGTCTGCATGAGTTCCAGGGAACCGATCACGCCGTTCATCGGCGTGCGTAGTTCGTGGGTCAGGGTGGCGAGAAACTCATCCTTGAGCCGGTTGCTGCGGGCCAATTGGGAGTTAAGCACTTCGAGCTTTTGGCTGGCATCGAACAGAATCTGCGCCTGCTGCTCGCGCATGGCGTTGATGCGGTCGGCCAGGGCCAGGGACAGCAGTGCCACTTCAATCGCCGAACCGATCTGACTGGCGTACATGGTCAGGAACATATTGGGCAGATAGCCCAGCACCATCAGGGTGTTGACCACCCCGCCCAGCAGGAACGCCGACCAGGCGATGATGAAGTAACGCGCCACCCTCTGCCCGCAGTACCAGGCCTTGATGGCGGCGACGAAGATGGTCACGGTGAACACCAGCGCCAGGCCCGTGGCCAGTCGCAACGCCAGCGCGTAGCTGGTCATCAACGACAGCAGCATGACCACTGCCCCGCACGCCACCAGCGCCAGCAACACACGGTTGATCCAGCGACTGTGTTGAGCGGTGTGCAAAAAGCTGCGCGCGAACAGACTGCCGAACAGCGCCGACGCGCCGATCAGAAACGGTGTCGCGGCGTTCGCCCACCAAGGGTTGTTGGGCCAGAAATATTCCACCGCCGCGCCGTTGACCGACAACTGGTACAGACCGAACGAGGCGATATAGAAGATGTAATACAGGTAGCTGGTGTCGCGCACGCTGAGGTAGATGAACAGGTTATAGACCAGCATCCCCAGCAACACGCCATAGATCAGACCCAGCACATACAGGCGCAGCGGCTGCTGTTCCAGATACGCGGTGCTCGACCAGAGGGTCAGCGGCGCCTGGATCGAACCCTCGCTCTGCACTCGCAGATAAACGGTTTTATCCTCGCCCGGGGTGAAATCCAACTTGAACAGGTAGTTGTTCTGACGGATCTCGCGACTGGCGAACGGCAACGCATCTCCAGTGCGCCTGACCAAACGATAGGTGCCCGTGCTGTCGGGCAGGTACAGGTCCAGATGGTCCAGCGGCGGGTACGCCAGCTCCAGCAGCCAGGTGCGTCGGGCCTCGGCGTTGTGGGGCACATAGTGCAGATTGAGCTTGAGCCAGAACACCGAGCGCGAATAGCCGGCGTTGAGGGTGTCCTTATCGTGGAGCTTGAATTGCGCGAGCGCGGAAGGCGCGCTGACATCGGCAATGGTGAGGGCGGCGCTCGGGTCTTCGAGCACTTGCAGGGCTCGGCCCAGGGGCAGGCTTCGGGTGTCCTGGTTGAACTCAATGGCGCTGGCGAGCATCGGCAGCCCGCACAACAATAGAATCAGCAAATAGCGCATAGAGCCCCAGCGTGGCCTGTCCGGTTATATCAAAAGCCCCCCATTCCTTTTGAGAAGACGTACACCGGCGGTACAGATAAGTTGTTTGAATCCACTCTAGCATAGCCGTTGCAGGCCATTGGACACCATTGAAATAAATTTTTGAAAGGCTCTAGATCAAGGCTTTCAGCACTGTTTTTCAGGGTTTCAGGCAGCAAAAGAAACTCGGCGGGTGCGACAACATTCAGCCACCGCCCGAAGGCCACGCAAAAAGCGTTTGGTGGTAAGCTCGCCCACCATGAATATCTACAGCTCTCGCCCTGTTGTCCTCTGTCTCTCCGGCCATGATCCCAGTGGTGGCGCCGGCTTGCAGGCAGATATCGAAGCCCTGCTCGCCCAGGGTTGCCATGCGGCTCCGGCCGTTACCGCGCTGACCGTGCAGAACACGGTGAACGTCAGCGACTTCCGCGTGCTCGACCGCGAGTGGGTGCTGGCCCAGGCCAACGCCGTGCTCAGCGACTCCGAGGTGGCGGCGGTCAAGCTGGGCATGCTCGGCTCCACCGCGATGGTCGACACCGTGGTCGAGCTGCTGCAGGCGCACCCGCACCTGCCGGTGGTCTGCGACCCGGTGCTGCGCGCCGGCGGCGGCGGTAGCCTGGGCAAGGACGAAGTGGGCTACGCGATGCGTGAGCGGTTGTTGCCGCTGTCGCTGATCGCCACGCCGAACCTGCCCGAGGCACGTATCCTCGCCGAACTGCCCGAAGGCACGGCGGACGAGTGCGCCGACAAGCTGCTGCCGTTTATCAAACACCTGTTGATCACCGGTGGTCATGGCGACGAGCATGAAGTGCACAACCGCCTGTATAGCCGCGACGGCACGCGCCAGACCTTCACCTGTCAGCGCCTGCCGGGCAGCTATCACGGTTCGGGCTGCACGCTGGCCAGCGCTTTGGCCGGGCGTCTCGCCCAGGGCGAGGGCCTGGTCAGCGCCGTGCAATCGGCCCTCAACTACACTTGGCGCACGCTGCGTGACGCCGAACAACTCGGCCAGGGCCAGTTCGTACCGCGCCGGCTGCCGCTGGATTTCTGCTCGTAGGCGCCTGCTCGCCACTTCAAGGGACATGCCCGATGAAATTACGTGGCCTTTACGCCATAACCGACGGCCAACTGTTGGCCGGCAAATTCCTCGCCTACGTCGAAGCGGCGTTGGACGGTGGCGTGACCCTGCTGCAGTACCGCGACAAAAGCAGCGATGACGCGCGCCGCCTGCGCGAAGCCGAAAAGCTGCGAGAACTGTGCTCGCGCTACAAGACCCAACTGATCATCAACGACGACGCCGAACTGGCCGCGCGCCTGGGCGTCGGCGTGCACCTGGGCCAGACCGACGGCCCGCTCACCCCGGCCCGTGCGTTGCTCGGCCCCAAAGCCATTATCGGCGCCACCTGCCACAGCCAGATCGAACTGGCCGAACAGGCCGCCAAAGAAGGCGCCAGTTACGTGGCGTTTGGCCGCTTCTTCAATTCCAACACCAAGCCCGGCGCCCCGGCCGCCACGTTGCAGATGCTGGCCGAAGCGCATCAGCGCCTGCATGTGCCCATCTGCGTGATCGGCGGCATCACCCTGGAGAACGCCGAACCGCTGGTGGCCCAGGGCGCCGACCTGCTCGCCGTGGTCCACGGCCTGTTCGGTGCCGACAGCACCCAGGAAGTGACGCGCCGCGCCCGCGCCTTCAACGACCTTCTTAAATCTTCAGTTTAGAGAGCCCGCTCATGTCCCGTTCCGAAACCCTGTTTGCCAATGCCCAGAAACACATCCCCGGCGGTGTGAACTCCCCCGTGCGAGCGTTCAAAAGCGTGGGCGGCACGCCGTTGTTCTTCAAACATGCCGAAGGCGCCTACGTCACCGACGAAGACGACAAGCGCTACGTGGACTACGTGGGCTCGTGGGGCCCGATGATCCTCGGCCACAGCCATCCGGACGTGCTGGACGCCGTGCGCAAGCAGTTGGAACACGGCCTGTCCTATGGCGCGCCGACCGCCATGGAAACCGAGATGGCTGACCTGGTGTGCTCCATCGTGCCGTCGATGGAGATGGTGCGCATGGTCAGTTCCGGCACCGAAGCCACCATGAGTGCGATCCGCCTGGCTCGCGGCTTTACCGGGCGCGACAGCATCATCAAGTTCGAAGGCTGCTACCACGGCCACTCCGACAGCCTGCTGGTCAAGGCCGGGTCCGGCGCGCTGACCCAAGGCGTACCGAGCTCGGCCGGTGTGCCGGCGGCGTTCGCCAAACACACCCTGACCCTGCCCTTCAACGACATCGCCGCCGTAGAGCACATGCTCAGTGAAGTCGGCCAGGACGTGGCGTGCATCATCGTCGAGCCGGTGGCGGGCAACATGAACTGCGTACCGCCGGCGCCGGGCTTCCTCGAAGGCCTGCGCGAGCAATGCGACAAACATGGCGTGGTGCTGATCTTCGACGAGGTGATGACCGGTTTCCGCGTCGCCTTGGGCGGCGCGCAGGCGTACTACGGCGTCACGCCGGACCTGAGCACCTTCGGCAAGATCATCGGCGGCGGTATGCCGGTGGGCTGCTTCGGCGGCAAGCGCGAAATCATGCAGCACATCGCCCCACTGGGCCCGGTGTACCAGGCCGGCACGCTGTCGGGTAACCCGCTGGCCATGGCCGCCGGCCTGACCACCCTGCGGTTGATCAGCCGTCCGGGCTTCCACGCCGAACTGACCGACTACACCACCCGTCTGCTCGACGGCCTGCAACAGCGTGCCGATGCGGCCGGTATCCCATTCGTCACCACCCAGGCCGGCGGTATGTTCGGCCTGTATTTCAGCGGCGCCGACGATATCGTCACCTTCGACGACGTGATGGGTAGCGATGCGGACCTGTTCAAGCGCTTCTTCCACCTGATGCTCGAGGGCGGGGTTTACCTGGCGCCAAGCGCGTTCGAAGCCGGTTTCACCTCCATCGCCCATGGCGACGCCGAGTTGAAACTGACCCTGGATGCCGCTGAACGCGCCTTCGCCGCTCTGAAATAAACATTTGAAACCGGTAGGCGCCACCCCAGTGGCGCCTGATGGACTACTTTGCCTACGGATATTTCCGAGTTTTTTCGAGAAATAACCTGCAATCCGGCAGATAACTTGCCCAACCAGCAGAAAAACGAGTAAAGACTTTGTAAGCAGGGGCCTGCTTATTTCATAATGCGCGCTTATTGGATCCCACGAGGGTCCGCGCGCCCCGTCAGAGGTAAGTCGATTCCCATGAAACGCACCGGCCGCACCCTGGTTCTGGGCTGCCTGTTGCTCCTTCAGCCGCTGCTGGCACATGCACAAGCAGGCGGCAACTCGTTGTTAATCCCAGCGATGGGTCGTTGCACCCTCAATACCCAGCCAGACAGCCAGGCCGAAGCGCTGAGCGCGTGCCAGAAACAGGCCGACGACGGGGATGCCCAGGCGCAATACGAGTTGGGCGAGTACTACCATGACAGCAAAAACCCCGCTCGCGACCTCAACAAAGCCCTGAGCTATTTCGAAAAAGCGTCGTTACAGGGCCACGCGCAGGCGCAATTCGAGCTGGGCAACATGTTCTTCCACGGTGAAGGTGTGCCGGCCAATAACGTCCAGGCTTACATCGTGTTGAAAATGGCGGCGGTCAACGGCGCCGAAGACGCGCTGGACACCGCCGACGAAGTCGCCGAACACATGCAGCGCGATGAACTGGAAGTGGCTACCCAGGTACTGGGACAGATCTTCCGCAAGTACCTGCTGGAATTGCAAAGCGCCGACGGGCGTTCGCCCTTCTCGCCCCTGCCTTGATTCCATTCTCGGGCGAGGGAACTTGCTCCCTCCCCGCAACAGCCTTACTTCTCAGGCATCGGCATCGGAAACGGCATGACATTGCTCATGCCCCGTGCTTCGCTGATCTTCGGTGTACCCAGGCGCTCGACTTCATCGATGCGCACGATCGAGTGCATCGGCACAAAGCTGCGCACCACACCTTCGAACTGCGCCTTGAGCTTTTCCTCGCCCGGATCGACGACCAACTGGGTGCGCTCGCCAAAGACGAACTCTTCCACTTCCAGGAAGCCCCACAGATCACTTTGATAGATCTGCTTGGCGTACATCTCGAACACCTGGCCCTGGTTGAGGAAAATCACCTTGTAGATTGGAGCTTCACGTTTGGTCATGGTGGGCGAATAACACATCGGGGATATAAAAGAGGGCGCGAACTATAGCATGGCACCCGATGCACAGCGCTAGGAACCAATGGGCATGCCCCCTATAATGCGCGGTTCTTTACCACCAGTTGACGATTCCCATGGCCAAGAAGCTTTACATCGAAACCCACGGTTGCCAGATGAACGAGTACGACAGCTCGCGCATGGTGGACCTGCTGGGCGAACACCAGGCCCTGGAAGTCACCGCCCGCGCCGAAGATGCCGACGTGATCCTGCTCAATACCTGCTCGATCCGCGAACGGGCCCAGGACCGTGTGTACTCGCAGCTGGGTCGTTGGCGCGAATTGAAACTGGCCAACCCGGACATGGTGATCGCCGTCGGCGGTTGCGTGGCCAGTCAGGAAGGCGCTGCGATTCGCGACCGCGCGCCCTATGTCGACGTGGTTTTCGGCCCGCAGACCCTGCATCGCCTACCCGAGATGATCGACGCCGCGCGCACCAGCAAGCTGCCGCAGGTTGACGTGTCATTTCCTGAAATCGAAAAATTCGACCACTTGCCCGAGCCGCGCATCGACGGGCCCAGCGCCTATGTGTCGGTGATGGAAGGTTGCAGCAAGTACTGCACGTTCTGCGTGGTGCCCTACACCCGTGGCGAAGAAGTCAGCCGTCCATTTGACGATGTGCTGTCGGAAATCATCCACCTAGCCGAGAACGGCGTGCGCGAAGTGACCCTGCTGGGTCAGAACGTCAACGGTTATCGCGGCCAGACCCACGACGGGCGGCTGGCGGACCTTGCCGAACTGATCCGCGTGGTCGCGGCGGTGGACGGCATCGAGCGCATCCGCTACACCACCTCGCACCCACTGGAATTCTCCGACAGCCTGATCCAGGCCCACGCCGAAGTGCCGGAACTGGTCAAACACCTGCATTTGCCGGTGCAATCGGGCTCGGACCGCATTCTGGCGGCCATGAAGCGCAACCACACGGCCCTGGAATACAAATCCAAGCTGCGCAAATTGCGCGCGGCTGTACCGGGGATCTGCATCAGCTCGGACTTTATCGTCGGTTTCCCCGGCGAAACCGAGAAAGATTTCCAGCAAACCATGAAACTGATCGAAGACGTCGGCTTCGACTTCTCCTACTCGTTCGTCTACAGCCAACGCCCCGGCACCCCGGCGGCGGACCTGGTGGACGAAACCCCGGAGACCGTGAAAAAAGAACGCCTGAATGCCCTGCAACATCGCCTGAATCAGCAGGGCTTCGAGATCAGCCGACAAATGGTCGGTTCGATCCAGCGCATCCTGGTCACCGACTATTCCAAGAAAGACCCCGGCGAACTGCAAGGCCGCACCGAGAACAACCGGATCGTCAATTTCCGTTGTGATAATCCAACGTTGATCGGTCAGTTTGCCGATGTGCACATCGATGCGGCGCAGCCGCATTCGTTGCGCGGCTCGCTGGTGCAATAAACGTGGGAGGGGGCTTGCCCCCGATGGCGGCGAATCAGACCACTCATTTTATTGCCGGCACACCGCTATCGGGGGCGAGCCCCCCACCTACATTGCAACCGTGCAACATTCCAATGACGTAAGTGCTTTCGT
This sequence comes from Pseudomonas rhodesiae, assembly GCF_013285305.1. Lineage (NCBI taxonomy): Bacteria > Pseudomonadati > Pseudomonadota > Gammaproteobacteria > Pseudomonadales > Pseudomonadaceae > Pseudomonas > Pseudomonas rhodesiae. The sequence continues at coordinate 5,209,047 of NZ_CP054205.1, forward strand.
ACCCGCGTCACTGGCGTTATCCTCTCTTTCACTTAAACAGCCAAAGGGCGGCTAAAAGCAACCTTGAACGCACCCATAGCAGAACCCCATCGTTTTCTCCTCGAGCCGTTTGAGGCTCGCCGTTTCGCCAATCTGTGCGGACAGTTCGACGAGCACCTGCGCCTGATCGAACAACGCCTGAGCATCGAGATCCGCAACCGCGGCAATCAGTTCGAACTCATTGGCGCCCCCCAGCACACCACGTCCGCAGAAAACCTGTTGCGCCGTCTCTACCGCGAGACGAAGGGCAGCGAGTTGTCACCGGAAACCGTGCACCTGTACCTGCAGGAATCGGCCGTGGAAGACCTGGCCAACAACCCTGTAGCCGAAGCCAGCGTGGCCCTGCGCACCAAGAAAGGCATGATTCGCCCACGCGGCTTGAATCAGCAGCGCTACGTCAAGGAAATCCTCGGCAACGACATCAACTTCGGCATCGGCCCGGCCGGTACCGGCAAGACCTACCTGGCCGTGGCCTGCGCGGTGGATGCTCTGGAACGCGAGCAAGTACGCCGCATTCTGCTGGTACGCCCAGCGGTCGAGGCCGGTGAAAAGCTCGGTTTCCTGCCCGGTGACCTGGCCCAGAAGATCGACCCGTACCTGCGCCCGCTCTACGACGCGCTCTACGAGATGCTCGGCTTCGAGTACGTGGCCAAGCTGATCGAGCGCCAGGTGATCGAGATCGCTCCGCTGGCCTACATGCGCGGCCGTACCTTGAACAACAGTTTCATCATCCTCGACGAAAGCCAGAACACCACCGTCGAGCAGATGAAGATGTTCCTCACCCGTATCGGTTTCGGCTCCACGGCCGTGATTACCGGCGACGTCACCCAGGTCGACCTGCCCAAGGGCACCAAGTCCGGCCTCGCCCAGGTGATCGAGGTACTCAAGGACGTTCCGGGTATCAGCTTCACGCACTTTATGCCCAAGGACGTGGTGCGCCACCCGCTGGTGCAGCGCATTGTCGAAGCCTACGAGCGCTTCGACCATCGCGATGGTGCCCCGGCCAAGGACGTTCGCGGCGATGCTTGAACTGGATCTACAGCTGGCCACCGACGCGCCAGCCCCCAGCGAGGAGCAGTTTCGCCAATGGTGTGCACTGGCACTGCGCCAGCGCAGCGCCGACTCGGAGCTGACCATCCGTCTGGTGGGCGAGGCCGAGGGCCGCGAGCTGAACCACACCTGGCGCCACAAGGACTACGCGACCAACGTGTTGTCCTTCCCCGCCGATGTTCCCGACGAGTTGCTGGACATTCCATTGCTGGGCGACCTGGTGATCTGCGTCGAAGTCGTCGAGCGTGAAGCCAGGGAACAAGGCAAGGAACTTGAGGCGCATTGGGCCCATCTAGTCATCCACGGCTGCTTGCATCTCTTGGGTTACGACCATATAGACGATGACGAAGCCGAGGAAATGGAAGCACTGGAACGAACGTTGCTTGCGCAATTGGGTCATCCCGACCCTTATGCCGATGACGAAGCTTAAAAAACACTCAACTGTAACAACAAAGGATTCAGAGTAATCGCTATGAGCGAAGACCGATCGAGCAACGGGCAGAAGTCATGGCTGGGTAAACTGACCCAGGCTTTTGCCCACGAGCCGAAAAACCGCCAGGAGCTGCTGGAGCTGCTGCGCGAGGCCCATCAGAACAAGTTGCTGGACAGCGAAGCGCTGGCCATCGTCGAAGGCGCGATCCAGGTGGCTGACCTGCAGGTCCGGGACATCATGGTCCCGCGTTCGCAGATGATCAGCATCAAGGCGACCCAGACCCCACGGGAGTTCCTCCCGGCCGTGATCGACTCGGCGCACTCGCGCTACCCGGTGATCGGCGAAAGCCATGACGACGTCATGGGCGTGCTGCTGGCCAAGGATCTGCTGCCGCTGATCCTCAAAGAGAACGGCGACAGCTTCAACATCAAGGACCTGCTGCGCCCGGCCACCTTCGTGCCCGAGTCCAAGCGCCTGAACGTGCTGCTGCGCGAATTCCGCGCCAACCACAACCACATGGCCATCGTGATTGACGAATACGGCGGCGTGGCGGGCCTGGTGACCATCGAAGACGTACTGGAACAGATCGTCGGCGACATCGAAGACGAACACGACGTCGAAGAAGACAGCTACATCAAGCCCCTGCCCAGCGGCGACTTCCTGATCAAGGCGTTGACGCCGATCGAGAACTTCAACGAGTTCTTCGACAGCGAATTCTCCGATGACGAGTTCGACACAGTGGGCGGTTTGGTGATGAGCGCGTTTGGCCACCTGCCCAAGCGCAACGAAACCACCGAAATCGGCGCCTATCGCTTCCGCATCCTGAATGCCGACAGCCGTCGTATCCACTTGATTCGCCTGACACCTATCGCCCGCTAAGGACTGACATGCGCCGTCTTATCGCACCCGGCTGGCCCGGTAACCTGCTGGCCGTGGTGGCCGGCGCCATCACTACCCCGGCGCTGGCGCCGTTCGATTTGTGGCCATTTGCGCTGGTGGCCGTCGGGCTGTTCTATATCGGCCTGCGAGAGCTGACACCGCGCCAGGCCTTGGGGCGTGGCTGGTGCTTCGGTTTCGGCCTGTTCGGTGCCGGCACCAGCTGGATCTACTACAGCATCCACCACTTCGGCGGCGCTTCGGTGCTGCTGGCGGGGTTCCTGATGCTGTTGTTCACGGCCGCCATTGCCTGGTTCTTCGCCCTGCCCGCCTGGCTGTGGGCACGCTGGCTGCGCCGCAACGAAGCGCCGCTGGCCGACGCCCTGACATTCGCCGCGCTATGGGTGGGTCAAGAGGCCTTTCGCGGCTGGTTCCTCACCGGTTTCCCATGGCTCTATTCCGGCTACAGTCAACTCGATGGCCCACTGGCAGGGCTGGCCCCGCTCGGCGGGATGTGGCTGATTTCCTTTGCCCTGGCGCTTACGGCTGCGGTGCTGTGCAACCTGCCGCGCCTGCTGGCCGCCAAACGCAATGGCTTTGTCGCCGCGGGCCTGGTGCTGCTGGTCGCGCCATGGGGCATCGGGCTGGCGCTCAAACATCATGCCTGGACCGAGCCATCCGGCGCTCCGCTGAAGGTGGCCGCGATCCAGGGCAACATCGAACAGAGCATGAAGTGGGACCCGCAGCAGCTCAATGCGCAATTGGCGCTGTACCGCGACATGAGTTTCAGCTCCAAGCCTGTGGACCTGCTGGTCTGGCCCGAAACAGCGGTGCCGGTGCTCAAGGAGTCGGTGGAGGGTTACCTGGGGATGATGGGGCGGTTCGCGGCCGACCGGCATACCGCGCTGATTACCGGCGTGCCGATTCGTCAGGAAGTCCACCACCAGAAGCGTTACTTCAACGGCATCACCGTAGTGGGCGAAGGCGACGGCACCTACCTGAAGCAAAAACTGGTGCCTTTCGGTGAGTACGTACCGTTGCAGGACATATTGCGCGGGCTGATTGCGTTCTTCGACCTGCCGATGTCGGACTTTGCCCGCGGCCCCTCCGACCAGGCCATGCTGCAAGCCAAGGGTTATCAGATCGCCCCGTTCATCTGCTACGAAGTGGTTTACCCCGAGTTTGCCGCTGGCCTTTCAGCCCAGAGCGACCTGTTGCTGACCATCAGCAACGACACCTGGTTCGGGCGCTCCATCGGCCCTCTGCAACACCTGCAAATGGCGCAGATGCGTGCGCTGGAAGCAGGGCGCTGGATGATCCGCGCCACCAACAACGGCGTGACCGGGCTGATCAACCCGTTCGGACAGATCACCGTGCAGATCCCGCAGTTCGAACGCGGCATCCTGTATGGCGAAGTAGTGCCCATGCATAACCTGACGCCGTACCTGCAATGGCGTTCGTGGCCGTTGATCATCGTGTGTCTGGGGCTGTTTGGCTGGGCGCTGCTGGCGGGCCGCCTGTCGAAAATCGGCTGACAAGAGCCCCACCCGCAGGCAGGGCTTTCTCCGAGGAGAAAGCCCTTGCACCTACCTTAGCGTCATGGCGATTCTGCCGGTGATTGCCATGCCCGACCCAGCCAGTTTCACGCGTCGCCCGTAATAATCCATGTGACCGTCGACAACGGCCAGCATATGGCCGGGGGTATACATCGAGCCCGTTCCGCCCTTTCGTAGCTCGCGCATCGACGCGGCGACCATCTGGTGCTTCAGCCCCAGCCGCCGTAATGCTTCACCTGGATAATCACCTGAGCTGAGCATTTGCAGCGCCGAGGCAAAGGTTTCACTGCTGCGCTCGTAAAACTTATCGAGCTGCATGCGTTTGGCGCTGACCGCATATAAAAACTGGGCGTTAACCAGCACATCATTGGAGCCGTCGCCTATAAATCCCGAAGCGGCGGCAGCCTGCCGGATTTCGTCATGAGTAATGAAGAGCTTATAACCGTCCCTCATCCTCACATTGAACCCGTCAGCCGTTGCCTCTATTTTTTTATAGATATGATGAGGGTTGTGGCCAAACTTCATCATGGCCAGTTTAATCGCCGAAATAACCACTGAATTTCCACTGCCGCCCTGGTAGAAATCGCGGAAGATATTCGTGGGGATAACGCTGGGTGAATCCGCATCGCCCTTGATCAATGAATTGCCGGGCTCTGCTCCGTTGTCGAGGCTGGCATACGCCTGGTTTGCGGACGGTCTATTGAGAGGCGACCGGTACGATGAATAGGTGTTTTCGTTATTGTTGCGCTGGGCGGTGACAGGCTGACCGTAACGCCCTTCGTAAAAACTGTTAGCGACTCTGGACACGCTCATCAGCAGTATTCCTTACTCACTTGATTGGTTTAGATCAGTTTGGCGCCATAACGCCAATGAAAGTCCTTATAGACGCTGGTCTTGGTGCCCCACATATCAAGCGCGCCATCGACTACCGCCATTTGGTGCGGCCCATTGCAGAGAACTCCGATGGCACCCTCGGCCAGTTCCCTCACGGTGGTAGGCGCCATATGCGCCCGCAATCCCAGGCGAATAAGCCCCTCGCCCGCAAGCTCTCCATCGGCCAGCGTCACCATGGCATCCTCGAAGCTCTCTTCGGCGTTTCCGTCATTGTTTTCAAGCTGCGCTCGTTTGGCACTGACGGCGTATAAAAACTGCGCATTGATAAGAACATCCTCCGAGTGGCCCGGCCTAAGTCCGGCACCTTCTTGAGCCTCTTCCAATTCCTCAAAGGAAATATGCAACTTAAAAGAGTCCCGCATGGTGACTTCAAAACCGTCCTTAACTTCGGTGATTTGCTTGTAGATGCCATGAGGGTTATGGCCGAACTTAGCCATGGCGGCCTTGATTGCACTGACGGTGACGCAGTTACCCACCCCTTCCTGGAACGCCCCCCAAATATGGGTCGGTTTTATGCCGGCATTCTCCGCGTTGCCCCGGATAAATTTTCGATGCGGCGTCTCGGGAACATCTGAACGCGAATCTACGCCGAGCGCCGAGCGTTCCAAAGGCGGGCTATGGGGCTGATGCACTGATCGTGTTTGATCAGGGATCAACTTAGTAGCGGGTAATGTCCTGTGCTGCTGCCCACCCATGCGTGCGGACAGCGTAGTGATCATGTTATTTAACTCGCGCAACATGTCAGTGATCGCGGAGAACGAAGCCTGGGCATGGGGAGCCGCACTATTGGCTGCTGCGGCATCGGGGCGCGCGGCCCTGTCGAACACCCCTGCCCCGTGCGGCCTTTCAGGCGCCGCCCCCACATAACTTTTATGCACCTCAGCCTGATAACGCCCGTAGTAACCATTTACGGGGCTGGCAACCGAATGACTCATACCTTTTTCTCCCTGGTTTTCATTAACAGCCACGGCCAGCCAAGACTAACCGGCACTCATCAACAGCTAGCTCTAATAACCCTTGAAATGTCTTCCATCAGAGGCTCAGTAATTATGTTGCCGTACCTTTCTTTCACGAGGACCTTTGGCCAATTCAGTGGTGCTGATCGCGTCGCGCAATCCAAGCGCCGCCAGAATTTCATGTTTGTTCGTATTAAATGGCGTGAGCGCTAATACACCGGCATAGGTGCGCATTTTCGGAACTTTTTCAGCAGATGAGCGCGTCCAAGGTTCATTGTCCGCGAAGTGCTTCGCTTGCTCAGTCAAATAGATGCGCTTGCACAGAACCCCAAATAAAAATGAAGCATCGTTCACCATGCCTTCGTCGAACCCCACAAACCCACAGGCCTTGGACGCCAAGTGCAACTCTTTATGAGTGATGTTCAACGCGACACCATCTTTCATAATGATGTCGTACCCGCCAGGCACGGCCGTTACTTTTTCCAGGACACTGTCCACACTCTGGCCATACTTCGACATGGCCAACTTAATGACTTCCAAATAAGGAACACGGCTGTCATGGCCCAACCACGGGTACGGCTTGTATTGCCAGGACACCCCCGCTTTCAGATCATCCGGTTTTTGCCCCTTGGGTTTTCCAGACAACTCCATCGCCCAATCGTCTTCATTGATCACTTCGCTCCATATCCGCCGCCATTCATAATCCTCAAGTGCAACGCCCGCGCCGCCATGCTTGCCATCAGCGAAGTCCAGCGCATCAAACGGATCAAGCTCCTCGTCAGCCACAGGCAAGCGGTCCACGAGGTGCCTGACCTTGATATCAACTGCTGGTCGCGCTTCGAGTTCGCGCGGTTTGGGCGGGATAATCGAGGCTGGCTTGGGCGCTACGTCGTTTGCGGGCGCCGGCAATATCGCGTCGGCATCCAAAAACTGTTTCAAGCTGTCGGTAACGTTTTTCAATAACAAAAGCAACGTCGTCAGCGTTTGACCTAATTGCGCGTCGTCCTGTTTTAAAGGGCCAAGAACGTCAGGGCTGTAAGCCGTGAAATGCTCACCTGGTTTCGCTGACCAGTTTCCCGCTCCAGCTGTAGCAGGAGCCTCTTCACCGACAAAGGCATTACCCAAACGGCTTATTCGGTGATTATTTGCTGCTGATAATATATTCACACAACTCCGCCTCTCTAGCTCAGTTAGCACATAGCTCGCCACGGAAACACCTGCGACAACTTAATGCACGAGGGGAGCGATTAATTCACCCCGCAAGTTTAATTTGTCGCACTGCGCAGCGTCAGTGTTCGCACAGACTAGTGGTAGCCAACTTATTAAAAATTCCACCTTATCAACGCACAAAAAATTACGGCGCGCAGCGAACCCGCACAAGCAAAAACAACTTACTCATACAACAGCTTTTAAATGACCATGCATTAATCTAAAACTTACATAACCAAGAGTTACGAATCGCCATAAACAGTCAATCAACATAACAACGAAAAGTTATTAGCTCATATTCATCACACAGTACCTAAGGCACTACGCACACCAGAGCGGCCTACATATCTTACAAACAAAAAGACGTCTGACTGCTTGCGCCATAAGGCCAGTTAGAACATTGCGTTCATACCGAAAACTGACCTTCTCTAAATCAGCCCAACGGCTGATTTCTTATGACGCAATTCAGCGATAAAACAATCGATACCCCACCTGCCCGACCGCTTCGTTAATCAACTGCCCGCTCTGCCACACCGATTTGAATTCCGGCATCCAACCGCCCAGAGGACGGGCATTATCCACCCCCAAAAAACCGACCGGGGCCGGTACGACGGTGAAACCGGCCTTTTCAAAGCTCCACACCGAGCGCGGCATATGCCAGGCCTGGGTGACCACGACCACGCGCTTGATACCCTCGGGCAATAGAATCTCGGCACTCATCTGCGCGTTCTCCCAAGTGGTACGGCTGCGTTCTTCCTTCCAACGCACCGTGACGCCAAAGTCATCCTGCATCGACACCGCCATCAACTGCGCTTCGCTGGGGGGCGTGCCGTAATGCAAACCTCCGGTGGTCAGTACCGGCAACCCTGACGCTTTGGCCAAGCGCGCGGCGTAACGCTGGCGTTCCAACCCGATGCCCGTAGGCTGATCGGCGCCCCACGCGGGATCGCCTCGCTCACGCCCGGAACCCAACACCACGATGGCGTCGGCGCGTTGGGCCAGGGTTGACCAGTCCTCACGAGCCAATGGCGGCTCGGTCTCAAGCGCACGGGCGCCCCACTCCACCATCACGGGCAGGCTGATCAACCACATACCGCCCAGGCCCAGGGCAAAGCAGCAACCGGCCAACTTCGGGCGGCTACGGCGAAACCACCAGCCAAGCGCCAGCAGCAGCAAGAGAATGCCGGGCGGCAGGAGCAGTTGTTTGATGAAATAACGAATAGGCATCGGGCATCTCCACAGATGCCCGAAGCCTAAGGTGTAACGGGGTCTAGCGGCAATCTAGAAAGTTGCACGGTGAAATGGTGCTGTTCAGGGGGGAGCGAACTACTTGCAGCGGGCGGACCGGAATCTCTCCGGGCCACGACCGGCCGGCAAATCCTTGAGCCACACCACCTTGGCAGACTGCGTGGGCTCCTTGACTGGCGGGGTTACCGCCATGGGAGGCGCACTGCACTTGTTGCGTTCCAGATAAGCCTTGATCAGTTCCAATTCCGCGCGGCTCAAACCGCGCAGTTCCAACTCCACAGGCCGCTCATCACGCAATCGGCCCGCAGTTCTCGCTGCATCCAATGCACGACCCAATCGGTCGATCAGTCCTTCGTAGATTTCCGGTTTCGTTGCGATTCGCTGCGATTCAACCATCCCCTCACCTCATTGAAGAAAGACTTGCTCCCCAATAAACAGCGTAGCCCCCGTGGCTGCGCCTGCCCGGCGCCGCGACAGACGGCCTTGGCCGCGCAATCAGGGTTTCCCTCGATAGAGTGGGGTCATGTATGCTACGGCGCTTCCTGTAACTCCACTTCCCGCAGGGTTTGGGCACGGATGCGGCGCTTTTGGGTGTCGATCTACCCGGACAATGCACCGAAGAGGATTAGGCCACCCCTATTCAGTTCAAAAAGTAGCCATGCACGAACAATATCAGCCCCGTGAAATAGAAAATGCCGCCCAAGCCTTCTGGGACGAGCAGAAGTCCTTTGAAGTCAGTGAACAGCCAGGCAAGGAGACTTTCTACTGCCTGTCGATGTTCCCTTACCCCAGCGGCAAGCTACACATGGGGCATGTGCGTAACTACACCATCGGCGACGTGATCTCCCGTTACCAGCGCATGCAAGGCAAAAACGTCCTGCAACCCATGGGTTGGGACGCCTTTGGCATGCCGGCGGAAAACGCCGCGATGAAAAACAACGTAGCGCCCGCCAAGTGGACCTACGAAAACATCGCCTATATGAAGACCCAGCTGCGCAGCCTGGGCTTGGCCGTGGACTGGTCCCGTGAAGTGACCACCTGCAAGCCGGACTACTACCGCTGGGAGCAATGGCTGTTCACGCGCCTGTTCGAAAAAGGTGTGATCTACAAAAAGAGCGGCACCGTGAACTGGGACCCGGTCGACCAGACCGTACTGGCCAACGAGCAGGTGATCGACGGTCGCGGCTGGCGTTCCGGCGCGCTGATCGAAAAGCGCGAAATCCCGATGTACTACTTCAAGATCACCGCCTACGCCGATGAGCTGTTGTCGAGCCTGGATGATCTGCCGGGCTGGCCGGAACAGGTCAAGACCATGCAGCGCAACTGGATCGGCAAATCCAAGGGCATGGAAGTGCAGTTCCCGTACAACGTCGACTCCATCGGCGAAGCGGGCACCCTCAAAGTGTTCACCACCCGTCCCGACACCCTCATGGGCGCGACCTACGTCGCCGTGGCCGCCGAACACCCGCTGGCCACCCAGGCCGCGCAGAATAACCCTGAGCTGCAGGCATTCATCGCCGAATGCAAAGGCGGTAGCGTGGCCGAAGCCGACGTCGCCACCCAGGAGAAAAAAGGCCTGCCGACCGGGTTGTTCGTCGAGCACCCGCTGACCGGCGAGAAGTTGCCAGTATGGGTCGCCAACTACGTGCTGATGCACTACGGCGATGGCGCGGTAATGGCCGTGCCGGCGCACGATGAGCGCGATTTCGAATTTGCGACCCAGTACAACCTGCCGATCAAAACCGTAGTGCGCACCAGCTCGGGCGACAGCAACCCGGCACCATGGCAAGACGCGTATGGCGAGCACGGCACCCTGATCAACTCCGGCGAGTTCGACGGCCTGGACTTCGCCGGCGCCTTCGACGCCATCGAAGTGGCGCTGATCAAGAAAAACCTCGGCGCTTCGCGCACCCAGTTCCGCCTGCGCGACTGGGGCATCAGCCGTCAGCGCTACTGGGGCTGCCCGATCCCGATCATCCACTGCGCCAGCTGCGGCGACGTGCCGGTGCCCGAAGATCAACTGCCCGTAGTGCTGCCGGAAGACGTGGTGCCGGACGGCGCCGGTTCGCCCCTGGCGCGCATGCCCGAGTTCTATGAGTGCAGCTGCCCGAAATGCGGCCAGCCGGCCAAGCGTGAAACCGACACCATGGACACCTTCGTCGAGTCCTCGTGGTACTACGCGCGCTACGCCTCGCCTCACTACGAAGGCGGCCTGGTAGAAAAAACCGCAGCCGACCATTGGTTGCCGGTCGACCAGTACATCGGCGGTATCGAACACGCCATTCTTCACCTGCTGTACGCGCGCTTCTTCCACAAGCTGATGCGCGACGAAGGCCTGGTCACCTCCAACGAGCCGTTCAAGAACCTGCTGACACAAGGCATGGTAATCGCCGAGACCTACTATCGCCGCGAAGCCAATGGCGCCTACACCTGGTTCAACCCGGCGGATGTAGAGCTGGAACGCGACAGCAAAGCCAAGGTCATCAGCGCCAAACTGATCGCCGACGGCCTGCCGGTGGAAATCGGCGGCACCGAGAAGATGGCCAAGTCGAAGAACAACGGCGTCGACCCGCAATCGATGATCGACCAGTTCGGCGCCGACACCTGCCGTCTGTTCATGATGTTCGCCTCGCCGCCCGACATGAGCGCCGAGTGGTCCGACTCTGGCGTGGAAGGTTCGCATCGCTTCCTCAAGCGCGTCTGGCGTCTGGCCCATACCCATGTCAGCCAGGGTCTGCCGGCCAAGCTGGACGTGGCCGCGCTGAACGACGAGCAGAAAGCCATTCGCCGCAGCATCCACCTGGCCATCAAGCAAGCCAGCCAGGACGTGGGCCAGAACCACAAGTTCAACACCGCCATCGCCCAGGTGATGACCCTGATGAACGTGCTGGAAAAAGCCCCGCAGGTTACCGAGCAGGATCGCGCGCTGGTACAGGAAGGCCTGGAGACGGTCACCCTGCTGCTGGCCCCGATCACGCCGCATATCAGTCACGAACTGTGGAGCCGCCTGGGCCACAGCGACGCGGTCATCGATGCGCGCTGGCCGGTACAGGATGACAGCGCCCTGGTGCAGGACACGTTGCAACTGGTCATCCAAGTCAACGGCAAACTGCGTGGTCAGATCGACATGCCAGCCAGCGCCAGCCGCGAAGAAGTCGAAGCGGCCGCGCGCAGCAACGAGAATGTGCTGCGCTTTACCGAAGGCCTGACGATCCGCAAAGTGATCGTTGTGCCAGGCAAACTGGTCAATATCGTCGCCAGCTAATCGGATCGGGCGCAGGGCTTGAGCCCTGCGCCGAACTAAACCTTCAGGGCCGCGATAAGGCCCGCCTGGTTTCAAGGGGAGCAACAAAATGATCAAACGCAACTTGCTGGTTATGGGCCTTGCCGTGCTGCTGAGCGCTTGCGGCTTCCAGCTGCGCGGCACGGGCACCAATGACCTGTCCATCAAAGAATTGGACGTCAGCGCCCGTAACGCTTATGGCGAAACCGTGACGCAACTGCGTCAGGTCTTGGAAAACAGCGGCGTGCATGTCTACACCGGCGCGCCCTACAAGCTGGTACTGGTGGACGAGAAAGAAACCCAACGTAACCTGAGCTACGCCAGCGCAGGCCGTGCGTCGGACATCGAACTGAGCACCGTGCTCAGCTTTGAAGTGCAGGGCCGTGACCACCTGCCGTTGATGGATGACAAGATTCAGATCCAGAAGGTAGTGAGCCACGACGGCAACAACCTGGTGGGTTCGGATTCGGAAGTCGTTCAAGTGCGCAAGGAAATGCGTCGCGACCTGGTTCAACGCATGATGTTGCGCCTGCAACTGCTCACACCTGAACAGCTGGAAGTGCTGCAACGCACCGCTGACGACAAGGCCAAGGCGGAAGCCGACGCGCTTAAAGCGGCACAAGAGTACGAAGACAACACGCCGAAACAATCGCCTGTCGAAGTACCGGTACCAGTTGAGTAAGCCAGACGGGGCGCCCCTGGCGCCCCGTTCGCCCTGCCTATGAAACTCGCTCCCGCCCAACTCGCCAAACACCTGCAAGGTGGCCTCGCGCCTGTCTACATTGTCAGCGGTGACGACCCGCTACTGTGCCAGGAAGCCGCCGACGCCATTCGCACGGCTGCCCGCCAGCAAGGTTTCGATGAACGCCAGGTCTTCAGCGCGGATGCCAGCTTCGACTGGGGCACCTTGCTGCAAGCCGGTGCGAGCATGTCGCTGTTCGCCGAAAAACGCCTGCTGGAACTGCGCCTGCCTTCAGGCAAGCCCGGCGACAAAGGTGCCTCTGCCCTGATGGAATACTGCGCACGCCCCGCCGAGGATACGGTGTTGCTGATCAGCCTGCCCAAACTCGACGGCAGTGCGCAGAAAACCAAATGGGGCAAGGCGTTGGTGGAAGGCGCGCAGACCCAGTTCATCCAGATCTGGCCGGTGGACAGTAACCAATTGCCGCAATGGATTCGTCAGCGCCTGTCCCAATCGGGCCTGGCGGCGACTCAAGACGCGGTCGAGCTGATCGCGGCCCGGGTTGAAGGTAACTTGCTTGCCGCCGCCCAGGAAATCGAGAAGCTCAAGCTGATGGCCGAAGACGGGCAGATCACTGTCGAAACCGTGCAAAGCGCCGTGGCCGATAGCGCGCGCTTTGATGTGTTCGGGCTGGTGGATGCGATTCTCAACGGCGAACCTGCCCATGCCCTGCGCATGCTCGAAGGGCTGCGCGGCGAAGGGGTGGAGCCGCCGGTGATTCTCTGGGCCCTGGCCCGTGAGTTGCGGGTACTGGCCAATATTTCCCTGCAATACAGCCAAGGTACGCCGCTGGAAAAATGTTTCAGCCAGGCACGACCACCGGTATGGGACAAACGCAAACCCCTGATGAGCAAAGCCCTGCAACGGCACTCGGCGCAACGTTGGGCGCAGCTTCTGCTCGAAGCACAGCGCATCGATGCGCAAATCAAGGGACAAGCGGCCGGTTCGCCATGGATGAGCCTGAGTCGCTTGGCGCTGCTGATGTCCGGGCAACGCCTGACACTCCCCGCCGAATAGCCCTCCCATCTGTGGACCGCGTTAACATTTCAAAAACCTTGTCGGGCTTTACAGCGGCCAAACTTCGGCAGATGATTTGCGCCGTTGTAACCACCTACCGAGAGTACCGACCATGAGCAAAAAGCCATCCAAGCATGGCCCCAATAAGGCCAAATCCATCATCGCCCAGCCACTGTTCCGCAGCCGTCAGGAACGCGCCGGCAAGGGCAAAGGCAGCTACCGCCGCGAAGCCTTCCAGTCTAATAGCTGGGAGGCTTCTTACTTTCTGGCTGCCTGAAGGCAAGCGCCCCTCTGGCATGATAAGGTCTGCACCTGATTTGTAATCCCTGGACCTGTGCATGCCCTCTAGCCTTTCCCGTCGTTGGCACCTGCGCCAATTGATCGCTGCCTCCAGCCTCATTCTGCTCGTCGCCTGCGCGGAAAAACCTACCGCCGCCGACGCCCAGCCCTTGCAGACGCTTCAGCCCGCCCCTGTGGTAGCGCCCGCCGTTGTGGCTCCGCTGGCCGTGGACAACCTGGATATCCAACCGACCCAGACCTTCGCCGAATGGCAGGCTGGCTTTCGTGCAGAGGCGCTAAAGGCCGGTATCACCCCCGCTGTTTTCGATACTGCCTTTGCCAACGTCACGCCTGATATGGCGGTGATTCGCGCCGACCGCAGCCAGCCGGAATTTTCTCGCCCGGTGTGGGAATACCTCGACGGCGCCCTGTCGCCGGTGCGCGTGCGCAATGGCCAGGCGCTGCTGATCAAGTACGCCGATATTCTGCAACGCATCGAGCAACGCTACGGTGTCGACCGTCAGGCGCTGGTCTCGGTGTGGGGCATGGAGAGCAACTTCGGCCAGTTCCAGGGTAACAACTCGGTGATCCGCTCCCTGGCGACCCTGGCCTACGAAGGCCGCCGACCGGCGTTTGCCCAGGCACAATTGCTGGCGGCCCTGCAGATCATCCAGCATGGCGATATCGCAGCCGACCAGATGAAAGGCTCCTGGGCCGGGGCCATGGGCCAGACCCAGTTCATTCCCACCACCTACAACACCCACGCCGTGGACTTCGACGGCGACGGCCGCCGCGATATCTGGAACAGCCCGGCCGACGCCCTCGCCTCCACCGCGCACTACTTGCAAAGCTCCGGATGGCAGAAAGGGCAGCCGTGGGGCTTTGAGGTCAAACAACTGCCAAGCAACTTCGATTACGCCCTGGCCGACGGCGGCACGCGCAAGACCGTTGGCGAATGGCTGAAACTGGGCCTCCAGTTGCCGCCGGGCGCCAGCATGCCGCCCAATGTCGACCAACTGTCCGCCGCCCTGCTGCTACCTGCGGGCTACCGTGGGCCGGCGTTCCTGGTGCTGGACAACTTCCGCGCCATACTCAAGTACAACAACTCGTCGTCTTATGCACTGGCGGTTGGCCTGCTGTCCGAACGGTTCGGCGGTGGCGGTGTGATTCGTGGCGATTGGCCCAAGGATGAACTGCCCCTGAGCCGTTCACAGCGCATTGAGCTGCAAACGGTACTCAGCGCTAAAGGCTACGACGCGGGCAACCCGGACGGCATCATCGGCGCCAATACCCGCAAGGCCATTCGCGCGGCGCAACAGGCACTGGGCTGGCCGGCGGATGGGTATCCGACGGTGAAGTTGCTGGAGTCGCTGCAAAACCACTAGATCGGCTGATGGCGGCTAATGCTATCGGGGGCAAGCCCCCTCCCACAGTTGACCGAGTTGTCATGTCGATCACTGATCAATGTGAGAGGGAGCTTGCCCCCTCCCACAGCTGACCGAGTTGTCATGTCGATCACTGATCAATGTGAGAGGGGCTTGCCCCCTCCCACAGCTGACCAAGTTGTCATGTCGATCACTGATCAATGTGAGAGGGGCTTGCCCCCTCCCACAGCTGACCAAGTTGTCATGTCGATCACTGATCAATGTGAGAGGGAGCTTGCCCCCTCCCACAGCTGACCAAATTGTCATGTCGATCACTGATCAATGTGAGAGGGAGCTTGCCCCCTCCCACAGCTGACCAAATTGTCATGTCGATCACTGATCAATGTGAGAGGGAGCTTGCCCCCTCCCACAGCTGACCGAGTTGTCATGTCGATAACTGATCAATGTGAGAGGGGCTTGCCCCCTCCCACAGCTGACCGAGTTGTCATGTCGATCACTGATCAATGTGGGAGGGGGCTTGCCCCCGATGGCGGTTTAGCAAGAGACCCCAGATTCAGAGTGTAAAGACCACATCCTGCTCCAACATCACCCGCTGCTCCCCCGCATCCAGCCGCACCCACGCGCCCATCGGCAGGGTCAGGTTCGGATCGCAATGTCCACTGCGCCAGCCGGCCAGCACCGGAATGCACAACGGTTCAAATGTCTGTTTGAGCAGGCGCTGCAGCGCGACGTTATCCACTCCCGCCACGTCCCCGACCAGCACCCCAGCTACCTGAGCCAACTTGCCCGCCAGGCGCAAATGCGTGAGCAGACGATCGATGCGGTAGATCGGCTCGTTGACGTCTTCGATAAACAGGATGATGCCCTGCGCGTCGATTTCGTAAGGCGTGCCCATCACCGCCGCAATCATCGACAGGTTGCCCCCCAGCAAGCGCCCACAGGCGATGCCAGGCTCAATGGTGGTCAGCGGGTAGGCCGCAGGGTGCGTGATGAGGTTGCCCGCGCCCAGTTGACCACGCAGCAGGCTGAACAGTGAGGACTCGGTGGGTTGCTGCTTGTCGCCCAACAGGTCGGCATTGAGCATTGGCCCATGAAACGTCACGAAGCCCGCGTAGCGGTTGATGGCCAGGTGCAAGGCGGTGATGTCGCTGTAGCCGACGAAGGGTTTGGGGTTGGCGCGCAGCAGGTCGAAGTCCAGACAGTCCAACAGCCGTGGCGTGCCATAGCCGCCCCGCAGGCAGAAGATCGCATCGATTTCAGGGTCGGCGAAGGCGGCGTGCAGGTCATGCAAGCGCACCTCATCGCTGCCGGCAAGGTAGCCGTCGCGCTCATACACCCCTGGGAAAATCCGCAGGTCGTAGCCGCGGGTGCGCATCCATCGGCTGGCCTTTTCAACGTCCAGCGCTGCGGGGCCGGCGGGAGCGATCAGGGCGATGGTGCCTTCAGAACGAAGGGCTGGAACGGCGGTTGTCATACACAACTCTCCCTGGTTAACGCACAACGAAATGTGGGAGAGGGCTTGCCCCGATAGCGGTGGATCAGCCAGCACATGAGTGACTGACCTATCGCTATCAGGGGCAAGCCCCCTCCCACATAAGCCCCTCCCATTCCGGATTTAAACTCCGATCAGGAGATCAGGCTTGCCTTGACCAGCTTGGCCTGCTCGTCGGCGTGGTACGAAGAACGCACCAGCGGGCCCGATGCCACGTTTTTGAAGCCCATCTTGTAGCCTTCCTCGGCGAACCAGGCGAAGGTGTCCGGGTGCACGAAACGCTGCACCGGCAAGTGGTTACGCGATGGTTGCAGGTACTGGCCCAAGGTCAGCATGTCGATGTCGTGTTCGCGCATGCGCTTCATGACTTCGATCACTTCTTCATCGGTCTCGCCCAGGCCCAGCATCAGGCCGGATTTGGTGGGGATGTGCGGCATCATCTGCTTGAACTTCTGCAGCAGGGTCAGCGACCACTGGTAGTCCGAACCGGGACGCGCGGCCTTGTACAGGCGTGGCACGGTTTCCAGGTTGTGGTTGAACACATCCGGCGGCTCGGCGGCAGTGATTTCCAACGCCACGTCCATACGGCCACGGTAGTCCGGCACCAGGGTTTCGAGCACAACGTTCGGCGACAGTTTGCGAATTTCGCGAATGCAGTCGGCAAAGTGCTGGGCACCGCCGTCACGCAAATCGTCGCGGTCCACCGAAGTGATCACCACGTACTTGAGTTTGAGGTCGGCGATGGCGATGGCCAGGCTTTCCGGCTCGTTGACGTCCAGTGGCTTCGGCCGGCCGTGGCCGACGTCGCAGAACGGGCAACGGCGGGTGCAGATGTCACCCATGATCATGAACGTGGCGGTGCCGCCGGAGAAACACTCACCCAGGTTCGGGCAGGAGGCCTCTTCGCACACACTGTGCAGCTTGTGTTTGCGCAGCAGGGCTTTGATACGGTCGACTTCCGGCGAGACAGGGATGCGCACGCGGATCCAGTCAGGCTTTTTCGGCAGTTCGGTGGTAGGAATGATCTTTACCGGGATGCGTGCAACCTTCTCGGCGCCGCGCAGCTTGACGCCGGCTTCCACCTTGGCACGCGGGGCCGGGGCCGGACGCTCGGTTACGTCCAGTGTCGGGATCATGGTTTGCACTGCATCAGTAGTCATAGTCAGTCGATTCCGCCCGTGAGGGTCGTCTGCTCAGCATAGTCGAGGTGTTTGACGAGCTGCGCGCGCAGCCGGGCACTTACCTCGGCAAATTTAATCGGTGTCACATGCTCGCTCAGCTGTGTCATCGCTAACCCGGCATAACCGCACGGGTTGATGCGCCGGAAGGGCGCCAGGTCCATGTCCACGTTCAGGGCCAGGCCATGAAAGGAACAACCGTGGCGAATCCGCAGCCCCAGGGAAGCGATTTTCGCGCCATCCACATACACCCCCGGAGCATCGGGCTTGGCCGCGGCGGTGACGCCGTAACTGGCCAATAGCTCGATCAGGCACGCCTCGATACGGCTGACCAGATCACGCACACCAAACCCCAGCTTGCGCACATCCAACAGCAGGTAAGCCACAAGCTGACCGGGGCCATGGTAAGTCACTTGGCCACCCCGGTCGACCTGCACCACCGGAATCTCCCCCGGCAGCAGCAGATGTTCGGCCTTGCCGGCCTGGCCCTGGGTGAACACCGGTGGATGCTCCACCAGCCAGACCTCATCCGGCGCCGAGGTGCCGCGCTCGTTGGTGAAGCGCTGCATCGCATGCCAGACGGGCTCGTAGGCCATCTGGCCAAGTTCACGAAAGCCCAGGACCTGCGACATCACAACACCATGTGTACGAAGCCGGTGGCCCGCAGTTCACTGTTGATGTTGTAGAGCTGGTCCTGATCCGTCGCCACGATGTGCAACTGGATCGTGGTGTATTTACCGTTGGTACTGGAGCGCTCGTCCACACGGTTGTCGTTGATCGTGGCGTGTTTACGCACGATGTCGAGGATCTTGTCTTTGTTGCCAACACCGGTATCGCTGATCACCTTGACGGGATAATCCGTCACCGGGAACTCGATCTTAGGCGCCTTCACTTCTTTATCGGTCATGGCAGAACGGCCTCGTAAGCGGTAAGCCGTGGCGACGGCAAAGCCCCGCGTCGGTTCAACGCGGGGCTTTGCAGGTGCACACAATCAGTTGAACAAGCCGTAGAAGAATAGACGGATGCTATCCCACACGCGGCGGAAGATACCACCTTCGTCGACGGCGTCCAGGGCGATCAGGTCGGCGCTGTGCACCACCTTGTCGTCCAGTTTCACTTCGACTTTACCGATCACATCGCCCTTGGCGATTGGCGCGACCAATTGCGGATTCATGGTCATGCTGGCAGCGAGCTTTTTCAGCTGGCCTTTAGGCATGGTCAGGGTCAGGTCTTCGGCCAGGCCGGCCTTGACTTGGGAAGCCGCGCCTTTCCACACCGGGGCGGTCGCCAGTTCAGCACCCTTCTGGTAGAAGGTCTGGGTTTCGAAGAAGCGGAAACCGTAGGTCAGCAGCTTTTGCGTCTCGGCCGCACGGGCCTGTTCGCTGTTGGTACCGAACACCACGGCGATCAGGCGTTGGCCGTCACGTACCGCCGAGGACACCATGCAGTAGCCGGCCTCTTCGGTGTGGCCGGTTTTCAGGCCGTCGACGGTCTTGTCGCGCCACAGCAGCAGGTTGCGGTTAGGCTGTTTGATGTTGTTCCAGAAGAACTCCTTCTGGGAGTAGATCGCGTAGTGCACCGGGTCGACGCGGATGATCGCGCGCGCCAGGATCGCCATGTCATGGGCCGACGAGTAGTGCTCTGGGTTCGGCAGACCGGTCGGGTTCATAAAGTGGCTGTTGGTCATGCCCAGATCGGCCACGGTTTTGTTCATCATGTCGGCGAACGCGTCTTCGCTGCCGGCGATGTGCTCGGCCAGGGCGACGCTGGCGTCGTTACCGGACTGGATGATGATGCCGTGCAGCAGGTCGCTGACGGTGACCTGGGAGCCCACCTTGATGAACATCCGCGAACCGCCGGTACGCCAGGCGTTTTCGCTGACGGTCACCGGGTCGTTTTCGCCGATCTGGCCGCGACGGATTTCCAGGGTCGCGATATAGGCGGTCATCAGCTTGGTCAGGCTGGCCGGCGGCAGGCGCTGGTCACCGTTGTTCTCGACCAGCACGTTGCCGCTGGCCGCATCCATGAGCACCCAGGCCTTGGCGGCCAGTTGCGGTGAAGCCGGCACCATTTCAACCGCCCAGGCGGCCGGGGTGATGATCAGCGAGATAAGCAGGCACGTGCGTTTGGCTAAGGTGGTGATGTTCATCCGTCTCTCGAAATTGCTTATGGAAACTTGCCCTCGCGGGCAAAACTTATTCAGACAGCCCGCTACCAGACTGTCGCGTGTTCGGTTGCCCGCTCACCCCTTGCTCCCGGGTTTTTATTGTTCAAACGAGCCAACAACCAGAGTTCAAGCCCGCGTACGTGCCTGAACCATCAATCCGTTACTGCTTACTCGGCGGTGACCACACTGGGTTGCCCCAGGTTGGCCAGACGCACACTGTTCTGCACTTGCGCCACCTCGCTCGGCGAGCCGATCGGGCCCATCCGCACGCGGTGCAGGGTTTGCTGGTTGCGCACGATGGAACTGATGAAGACCGGCGCATTGACCATGCTGCTGAGTTTGGACCTTAACAGTTCCGCCGCATCCGGGTTGGCGAAAGCGCCGACCTGCAGGTACTGCCCGCCCGCCAGGGAAGCACCCGGCGCGGCCTGGGGCACGGCCACGGTGTCCGGGGCGTGCTGTTGCGGTGGCGGCGTCCACTGTTCGACCTTGCCGGCCGATGCGGTGATCTGTGGTTGCGGGGTCTGCGGCTCGTTGAGCATCAACGGCGCTGGCTTGCCACGCTGAGCCCAATACTGCGCCGGATCGATGCCTTCGACCTTGACCCGCGCGGTGCCGGTTTCGGCGTAGCCGAGCTTTTTGGCTGCAGCGTAGGACAAGTCGATGATACGGTCCGAGTAGAACGGCCCACGGTCATTGACCCGCAGGATCACCGTGCGGTGGTTGTCCAGGTTGGTCACGCGTACATAGCTGGGCAACGGCAAGGTCTTGTGGGCCGCGCTCATGCCGTACAGGTCATACACTTCGCCATTGGCGGTGTTCTGGCCATGGAACTTGGTGCCGTACCAGGAGGCCGTGCCGGACTGCACGTAGGTCTTGGATTCTTGCAGCGGAAAATAGGTCTTGCCCAGCACGGTGTACGGGTTGGCCTTGTAGGGGCCGGTGTGCAGGGTGGGCGTGGCATCCGGGATTTTCGAGACATCCACATCCCACCACGGCGCGCCGTCTTTGTGCGCGCGGTTGATGTCCAGGCCCGGTTGGGATCGAACCACCGCGCCGCCGGACTTCTGCGTCGGCGCGCGGCTGGTGGAACAACTGACAACCAGCAAGGACAACGCGGTGAACGCCACCAGCTTGAGCGGTTTATTGAACGGCGATGCCCGCATTACTTGTTGCCCCGTGCTTGGACCAGCATGTCTGACAGCTGATGCACGGCCATGGCGTACATCACACTGCGGTTATAACGCGTGATTGCGTAGAAATTCTTCAGGCCCATCCAGTATTCAGGGCCATTTTCGCCTTCCAGGCGGAATGCCGTTACCGGCGTGTCATCGTGTGGCGCATTCTGACTCGACCAACCCAGCGCCCGCAACTCCCCGACGGTCTTGGCCGGCTCAATCCCCTGGGTCAGGCCGTCGTCGGCGCGCTCCCCGGTGACATCCGCGCGGACCACCACCGGCTCGCCGGCAACCCAGCCGTGGCGCTTGAAGTAGCTGGCCACGCTGCCGATGGCATCGTCGGGATTGCTCCAGATATTGATGTGGCCGTCGTTGTCGAAATCCACCGCGTAGGCGCGAAAGCTGCTCGGCATGAATTGCGGCAAGCCCATCGCTCCGGCGTAGGAGCCCTTGAGGGTCAATGGATCGACCTGCTCTTCGCGGGCCAGCAGCAGGAATTCGCGCAGTTCCTTGCGGAAGAAGTCGGCACGGGGCGGGTAATCGAAGCCAAGGGTCGACAACGCGTCGATCACCCGGTAGCTGCCGGTGTTGCGCCCGTAGAAGGTTTCGATGCCGATGATCGACACAATCACTTGGGCCGGCACACCGTATTCCTGTTCGGCGCGGGCCAGGGCGGCCTCGTGCTCGCGCCAGAAGTCCACACCGCGGGCCACGCGGGCGTCGGTGAGGAACATCGGGCGATATTCTTTCCACTGTTTCACACGTTCAGCGGGGCGGGAAATGGCGTCGAGGATCGCCTGCTTGCGCTGCGCCTCGCGGAACACGCCCATCAACTGCTCACCGGCGAAACCGTAGTCGCGGGTCATTTCACCGACAAACTCGGCGACCTGAGGTGAACCATCGTAGTCACCGGCCAGGGTCTCCTGCGTTGCCCCCAGCAGCCCGATCAGGCCCATCCAGGACGCATGCCGAGTCGCCCAGCCGCGCATTACTTGCATTGACATCTTCACCTTATTCAAACCTGTGCGATCCACTTGCGATGCGTATGAATCGACATCAAAACCCCAAACGCTGACAGCAATGTCACCAGCGAAGTTCCGCCGTAGCTAATGAATGGCAACGGCACCCCAACCACCGGTAACAGGCCACTGACCATACCGATGTTGACGAAAACGTAAACAAAAAACGTCATGGTCAGCGCGCCGGCAAGCAATTTGCCGAACAGCGTCTGCGCTTGCGCGGTAATCACCAGGCCACGCCCGATCAACAACAGGTAGATCAGCAGCAACGCGCAGATCCCCACCAGGCCGAACTCTTCGCCCAGCACCGCGATGATGAAATCGGTGTGGCTCTCGGGCAGAAAGTCCAAGTGCGACTGGGTGCCCAGCAACCAGCCTTTGCCGAAGACCCCACCCGAACCGATTGCCGCCTTGGACTGGATGATGTTCCAGCCGGTGCCCAAGGGATCGCTTTCCGGATCGAGGAACGTCAGGATCCGTTGCTTTTGATAGTCGTGCATAAAGAAGAACCACATCGCCACCGCCACCGGCACCGCAGCGGCCAGCACGCTGAGGATCCAGCGCCAGCGCAACCCGCCCATAAACAGCACGAACGCGCCGCCAGCCAGGATCAGCAGTGAGGTGCCGAGGTCGGGCTGGCGCACAATCAGGATAAACGGTACGCCGATCAGGATCAGGCTGATGCCTACGTGTTTGAGCTGCGGCGGCAGGGTGCGCTTTGACAGGTACCAGGCGATGGTCGCCGGCATCAGGATCTTCATGAATTCCGACGGCTGGAAGCGAATCACCCCTGGGATATTGATCCACCGCGTCGCGCCCATGGCGTTGTGGCCCATCACGTCCACCACCACCAACAGCAACACCCCCGCCACATAGCCCAGCGGCACCCAGCGCGCCATGAAGCGCGGCTCCAACTGAGCGATCACCACCATCGACAACAGGCCCAGGCCGAACGACGACGCTTGTTTGATCAGCAGGTCCCAGTTCTTGCCACTGGCCGAATACAGTACAAACAGACTGCCGGCCGCGAGGGTCAGCAACAGGATCAGCAACGGGCCGTCGATGTGCATGCGTTGCAGCAACGTCGCACGGCGACGCATCACATCCTCGCTGGAGAGGATGCGGTCAAAATTACTCTTCACTGGCCGTAACCTCGGGGCTTGAAGGGGGGCCGCCATATTCAGGCTTGAGCCTGCCGTCCTCGGCCAGAAGCCAGGCGTCCATCACCTGGCGCACCACGGGCGCGGCGACGCCGGAGCCGGACTCGCCGTTCTCAACCATCACCGCCACCACGATTTTCGGGTCGTCCGCCGGCGCAAAACCGACAAACAAGGCGTGGTCGCGGTGACGTTCCTGAACCTTGGAACGGTCGTATTTCTCGCCTTGCTTGATCGCCACCACCTGGGCGGTACCACTCTTGCCGGCGATGCGATATTGCGCACCGATCGCCGCCTTGCGCGCTGTGCCGCGCGCACCGTGCATCACCTGCTGCATGCCGTGGTTGACCTTGGTCCAGTCCGACGGGTCGCGCAGCACAATGTCCGGGATCGGGTTGTCATCCACCGGCTTCTCGCCTTCGATGGTCTTGGCCAGGTGCGGACGGTTCCACACGCCCTTATTGGCCACCAGCGCCGTGGCCTGAGCCAGTTGCAGCGGCGTGGCCTGCATATAGCCCTGGCCGATCCCCAGGATCAGGGTTTCCCCCGGAAACCACGCCTGGCGGCGGGTCGCGCGCTTCCACTCCCGCGATGGCATCAAGCCTGGCGATTCTTCGAACATGTCCAGGGAAACTTTCTGGCCGAGGCCGAACTTGCCCATGTAGGCCGACAGCCGATCTATGCCCAGCTTGTGGGCAAGGTCATAAAAGTAAGTGTCGTTGGAGCGCATGATTGCGGTGTCCAGGTCGACATAACCGTCACCGGTACGGTTCCAGTTACGGTACTTGTGATCGTAATTGGGCAGCATGTAATAACCGGGGTCGTACACCCGGCTGGAAGCGGTCACCACGCCAGCGTCCAGGCCGGCAATCGCCACCGCCGGTTTGATGGTCGAACCCGGTGGATACAAACCACGCAGCACACGGTTGAACAACGGCCGGTCGATGGAATCACGCAGCTCGGCGTACGCCTTGAAGCTGATACCGGTCACGAACAGGTTCGGGTCGAAGCTGGGTTGACTGACCATGGCCAGCACTTCGCCCGTCTTCGGGTCCAGCGCCACCACCGCGCCGCGTCGGCCGCCCAGCGCCATCTCGGCCGCTTCCTGCAGCTTGATGTCCAGGCTCAGTACGATGTCCTTGCCCGGCACCGGGTCGGTACGCTTGAGCACGCGCAGCACACGGCCGCGGGCGTTGGTTTCAACTTCTTCGTAACCCACCTGGCCATGCAGCTCGGGCTCGTAGAAACGCTCGATGCCGGTCTTGCCGATATGATGGGTGCCGCTGTAATTCACCGGATCGAGGGTTTTCAGCTCTTTCTCGTTGATGCGCCCCATATAGCCGACGGAGTGAGCAAAGTGCGGCCCTTGCGGGTAGTGCCGCACCAACTGTGCCACCACTTCCACCCCCGGCAGGCGGAACTGGTTCACCGCGATCCGCGCGATCTGCTCTTCGGTCAGCTCGAACAGAATCGGCACCGGCTCGAATGGCCGGCGCCCCTGTCTCATGCGTTTCTCGAAGATCACCCGGTCTTCCGGCGTCAGTTGCAGGACTTCGACGATCACGTCGAGCACTTGCTGCCAATCGCCGGAACGTTCGCGGGTCATGCTCAGGCTGAAGCTGGGCCGGTTATCCGCCACGACAACGCCATTGCGGTCGAAAATCAGCCCACGGGTCGGCGGAATCGGCTGCACATGCACCCGGTTGTTTTCCGACAGCGTGGAGTGATAGTCGTACTGGATCACCTGCAGGAAATACAGGCGCGCAATCAACACTCCGATCAGCGCCACCACCATGATCGCGCCAAACACCACGCGCGCACGTACCAGACGTGCGTCTTTCTCATGGTCCTTGATGCGGATCGGCTGAGTCATCGGGAGGGGCGCAGACTATTTGTGGTAAGGGTGCCCGGACAGAACTGTCCAGGCGCGATACAGCTGTTCACCGATCAGAATCCTTACCAACGGGTGCGGCAACGTGAGTGCCGACAGCGACCAGCGCTGGTCCGCCCGCGCGCAGACTTCCGGCGCCAGCCCTTCGGGGCCACCGACCATGAAGTTGACCGTGCGCGAGTCCAGGCGCCAGCGATCCAGCTCCACCGCCAACTGCTCGGTGCTCCAGGGTTTGCCGTGCACTTCGAGGGTGACGATACGCTCATTGGGGCCGACCTTGGCCAACATGGCTTCGCCTTCCTGACGGATAAAGCGCGCCACGTCGGCATTCTTGCCCCGGGTGTTGAGCGGTATTTCCACCAGTTCCAGCGACAACTCGGCGGGCAGACGCTTGGCATACTCGTGCCAGCCTTCTTCCACCCACTTGGGCATGCGTGAACCGACAGCAATCAGACGCAGGCGCACAGCCGTTCCTTATTCCTGGTCTTTGTTGAGCTTGTCGAAGTGAGCGTGGCCCACTTCCGGGCTGTGGTGCTTGCCATCGGCGGCACGGCTCTGCTCGGCGCCTTTCCACAGACGCTCCAGGTCGTAGAACTGGCGAGCGTTGGAGGTCATCATGTGGACGATCACGTCGTCCATGTCCAGCAGCACCCAATCGCTGTCGCCCTTGCCTTCTTCACCCAACGGCTTGACGCCCTGGGCTTTGACGGCTTCGCGCACTTTGTCCAGCATCGCGCCGATCTGGCGGTTGGAGGTACCGGTGGCGATGATCATGTAGTCGGTGATGCTCTGCTTGTCGCGCACGTCCAGCACCTGGATGTCCTGGGCCTTCACGTCCTCCAGGGCCGCCACGGCGACTTTCACCAGCTCTTCGCCGACCAGTTCCGGACCGGTGTGGGCTTCTACCGGCAGAGGGGCGCTTTTGAACGTGCCTTTGCGCTTAACTTTGCTTACGTCTTTGTTGGTCATATAAAACTCGTTTTGCTCGTATGTTCGGGCGCTCGCTGTACGACTGTTCGTACCTTCAAGCACGCCTTTTCAGTTCGACGCACGGTAAAGCCCGTGCGCATCGATGTAGGCCAGGACCGCGTCAGGCACCAGGAACCGTACCGACTTACCGCTGGCCAGCAGTTGACGGATCTGGGTGGCGGACACCGCAAGCGGGGTCTGCCAGACGAATGCAATATTCCCGTTCGGCCCGGTCAGGGCCAAGGGGTCACTTACCGACCGCGCGGCCAGCAGGTTGCGCAAGGCATCCGGCGGTTCGCTGTCGGCATCCGGGCGTTGCAAAACCAGGATGTGGCAATGCTGGAGGAGATCCTCCCAGCGATGCCAAGAGGGCAGGCCGCAAAATGCGTCCCAGCCCAAAAGCAGAAACAACTGGTCGTCCGCGGCCAGTTCGGCGCGCATCAGTTCCAGGGTGTCGACAGTGTAGGACGGTTTATCGCGCTTGAGCTCGCGGTCGTCCACCACCAACGGTGCAATGCCTTCCACCGCCAGACGCACCATTTCCAGACGCTGCTGGGGCGACACTTGCGGCGTGTCGCGATGGGGCGGCCGGAAATTGGGGATCAGGCGCAGTTCATCCAGCGCCAGCGCGTCCGCCACTTCCAGAGCGCTGCGCAGATGGCCGATGTGCACAGGGTCGAAGGTACCGCCGAGCAGCCCAATGCGCTTAGCCATCAAGTGCGCACGTGCCCGTCGCCGAACACCACGTACTTCTCGCTGGTCAGGCCTTCCAGGCCCACCGGGCCGCGTGCGTGGAGCTTGTCGGTAGAAATCCCGATCTCCGCGCCCAAGCCGTACTCGAAACCGTCGGCAAAGCGCGTCGAGGCATTGACCATCACCGAAGCGGAGTCCACTTCGGTGAGGAAGCGCCGGGCATCGCTGAAATGCTCGGACACGATCGCGTCGGTGTGCTTGGAACCGTAAGTGTTGATGTGCTCGATGGCCTGATCCAGGTCGTCGACGATGCGGATCGACAGGATCGGCGCAGTGTATTCGGTGTACCAGTCCTGCTCGGTGGCTTCGATCACGTCCGTGCCCAGCAACGCGCGGGTACGCTCGCAACCGCGCAGTTCCACGCCCTTGTCGCGGTAGATCGCGGCCAACGGCGGCAATACGCGCTCGGCGATGCCGGCGTGCACCAACAGGGTTTCCATGGTGTTGCACGGCGCGTAGCGATGGGTCTTGGCGTTGTCGGCGATGCGGATCGCCTTGTCGATATCGGCCGCAATGTCGATGTACACATGGCACACGCCGTCCAGGTGCTTGATCACTGGCACCTTGGCATCGCGGCTCACGCGTTCGATCAGGCTTTTGCCGCCGCGCGGCACGATGACGTCGACGAATTCCGGCATGGTGATCAACGCACCAACGGCGGCGCGGTCGGTGGTTTCCACCACTTGCACCACTTCGGCCGGCAACTCGGCCACGGCCAGGCCCTGCTGGATGCACGCGGCGATGGCACGGTTGGAATGGATAGCCTCGGAACCGCCGCGCAGGATGGTGGCGTTGCCGGATTTGAGGCACAGGCTTGCGGCGTCGATGGTCACGTTCGGACGCGACTCGTAGATGATGCCGATCACGCCCAGGGGCACGCGCATCTTGCCCACCTGGATGCCGGACGGCAGGTAACGCATATCGCGGATTTCACCGATGGGGTCAGGCAGCTTGGCTACCTGACGCAGGCCTTCGATCATGTCGTCGATACGCGCCGGGGTCAGTGCCAGGCGGTCCAGCAGGGCCGGCTCCAGGCCATTGGCGCGGCCGTTGGCCAGATCCTGTTCGTTGGCGGCGGTCAGCTCGGAGCGCGAGGCATCCAGAGCGTCGGCGGCCGCCAGCAGGGCGCGATTTTTCTGCGCAGTGCTCGCACGGGCGATCAACCGCGACGCCTGGCGGGCAGCGCGACCCAGGCGGGTCATGTAGTCAAGAACGGACTCAGTCATGGTCGGGGAGTCTTGGCAAAGAGGAAAGCGGCAGATTATAGCCGTGACGCCGCCCGACTGACAGCGGTGAGGGGCGGATGGTCGAAATGAACTGTAAAAACCTGAGCTTCAGCCGTAATTAAGGTGGGAGTTGTTATCATCCGGTCACATTTAGCCGTAATAACTGCCGACGCCATGCCCAGTTCCGCTCTTCCAACCCCCGCCAGCGCCCTGCCCGACAGCTTCTTCGACCGCGATGCGCAAGTGCTCGCGCGTGAATTGCTCGGAAAAGTCATTCGCCACCGAGTCGGCGAAACCTGGCTTTCGGCGCGAATTATCGAAACCGAAGCTTATTACGCGGCCGAAAAGGGCAGCCACGCGTCCCTCGGTTACACAGAAAAGCGTAAGGCTTTGTTTCTGGATGGGGGGCACATCTACATGTATTACGCCCGTGGCGGCGATTCTCTGAATTTCAGCGCCCATGGCCCAGGCAATGCGGTGCTGATCAAATCCGCCTATCCATGGGTCGACGAAATCGCCAGCCCAGCCAGCCTGGCGCAGATGCTGCTGAACAACCCGGACGCCAAAGGTCTGCCCCGCCCTTCGCACAAGCTGTGCGCGGGCCAGACGCTGTTGTGCAAGGCGCTGGGGCTGAAGGTGCCGATGTGGGACGCCAAACGGTTTGACCAAGAACTGCTTTACGTCGAAGACGTCGGCCAGACCCCGACGCAGATCATCCAGACCACCCGCCTGGGCATCCCCAGCGGGCGTGACGAACACCTGATGTACCGCTTCGTCGATGCTGGCTACGCGCCTTATTGCACGCGGAACCCGTTGCGCCGAGGCCAGGTCGAAGGCCGCGACTATTTTTTGCTGTGAATTCCCAAGAACACCGATGGAGTGGATTGTATGGGCCAATGGCTCGATAGCATTACTGGCTGGCTGAGCATCAACCCTCAATGGCTGGCCGTGGCGGTGTTCATCGTCGCGTGCGTGGAGTGCCTGGCGATTGCCGGCTTGATCGTACCGGGCACGGTGCTGCTGTTCGCTATCGCCGCCTTGGCCGGTAGCGGCGCGCTGTCCTTGAGCGAGACGCTGCTGCTGGGTTTCCTCGGCGGCTTGCTCGGCGACGGGGTTTCCTACTTTCTGGGACGACATTTCCATCAGAACATACGGCGTTTGCCCGGCTTACGTCATCACCCCGAATGGATGAACGGCGCCGAGACCTACTTTCACAAATACGGGATCGCCAGCCTGCTGGTCGGCCGTTTTATCGGCCCGCTACGCCCCATGCTGCCGATGGTGGCCGGCATGTGCGACATGCCGTTCCCGCGTTTCGCCGGGGTGAGCATTCTGGCGGCGGCGGGTTGGTCGGTGGCCTATTTGCTGCCGGGCTGGGCGACCGGCGCCGCGTTCCGCCTGCCGTTGCCGCAAGGGTTCTGGCCGGAAGCGGCGGTGGTCGCAGGGTGCCTTGCGGTCGTGATCGGGCTAAGCCTGAATAGCAGCCTGCGGGGGCATCGTCGCGCCACGTTATGGATAGGCGGCGCCAGCCTGACGTTATTGATCGCGCTGTTTATCGGCTATCACTCGCTGGACAATTTTGACCATGGCCTGAGTGCGCTGGTGCAGGAGCATCGCAGCCCTTGGCTGGATGAAGTAATGGTGCGGATCACTCAACTGGGCGAATTCAAAAAAATGTTTTTCGCAAGTGCGGTGTTTACCGGCTTGCTGGTATTGGCGCGGCAATGGCGCCACGCGCTGTTTGTCGGTGCCACGCTGGCGGGGTCTGCGCTTATCAATACCGGGACCAAACTGTTTTTCGCCCGCGGCCGCCCGGAAATCCTCACAGACCCATTGACCAGTTTCAGCATGCCCAGCGGCCATGCGTCCGGCGCGTTCGCGTTTTTCCTGGCGTTGGCGGTCTTGGCCGGTCGCGGTCAGCCCACACGGCTGCGCCTGACCTGGATGCTGCTGGGCTGTATTCCGGCGGCGTTCATCGCACTGTCGCGGGTCTACCTCGGCGCCCATTGGCCCACGGACATCCTCGCCGGCACGTTGCTGGCAATGACGGTGTGCGCGTTCAGCCTGGGGCTTAGCGAATATCGAAGCCCCTTGCCCGCCATGCCACGGAAAACTTGGTGGCTGCTACTACCGGCGCTGGTGGCGGTGCTGAGTTTTATCGCGCTGGCCGGCACATCCCATGCCCTGTTGCGCTACGCCTATTAAGTGAACAGCTCGCCCTGAAGTTCGTCGAGCAGGAACTGGATCATATCCAGGCGCTGTTGCGGACTGTCCATTTCCAGCAGCTTGATCTTGTCGTCATCGGTGAACGGCAGCAAATACGCCAGCTGATTGGCCAACGCTTGTTGGCCCTGAGCGTTGGTGTCCATGTCCAATGAGGCGACCATCGGGTGTTCGGCCAGGACCTGAAGCAAGGCCAGCAGGTCTTCGTCCTCTTCTTCCAGGGCGCTGTCCGGTTGCTCATCCAGCCAGCGCACCTCGCCCACCAGCAACTGGTCTTTCTGCACCGTGACGTCAGACACATGAAAACGTCGCCCGCCCTCAACCCGAATGCCCAGCAGGCCGTTGTCCTGCTGTTTGAAGTCGCGGATCAGCGCTTCACAACCGACCACCGCGTAAGCGTCCGTCATATCGTCGGCACTGGCTTCTCCAAGGATGCACACCACCCCGAAACCTTCGCCCTTCTTCATACAGCGCCCGATCATATCGAGGTAGCGCGCCTCAAAGATCTGCAAGTCGAGCGTGCAGCCAGGAAACAGCACGGTATTGAGTGGAAACAGCGCCAGACTCATAAAGCGTTCCTTAAACCCGGTTTAAACAATGACCGACACGGCCAGCGGCAGGAACACCGCCGTAGCCACGCCCATCAAACTCATGGCAAGCGCCGCGAAGGCGCCACACTCTTCGCTTTCCTGCAAGGCCACTGAAGTACCGACGGCATGGGCGGTCATGCCCAGGGCCATGCCACGCGCCTCGGCGCTGTGAACGCCCAGACGCGACAACAACGCCGGGCCGACCATCGCGCCGACCACGCCGGTGATCAACACAAATACCGCCGCCAGCGCCGCCACGCCGCCGATCTGCTCGGCCACCAGCATGGCGATCGGCGACGTCACCGACTTGGGCGCCATGGTCATCAGCACCATGTGTTCGGCGCCAAACCACCATCCCAGCAGCACGCACAGACCGGTGGCGAAGACCCCACCTATCACCAGCGTAGTAAAAATCGGCCAGAACAATTGGCGAATCCGCCGCAGATTCAGGTACAGCGGCACCGCCAGGGCCACCGTCGCCGGGCCCAAGAGGATGCCCATGATCTCGGTGCTCTTGCGGTACTCGGCGTAGCTCAGGCCACAGCTGAGCAACACACCGATCACCAGCAGCATCGACACCAACACCGGTTGCAGGAAGATCCAGCGGGTTTTCTCGAAGCCCGCCAGCACCAGTTGATAGGCGCCCAGGGTGATACCGATCCCGAACAAGGGATGATGAATCACTGCCGTCCAGGCTCCGTGCCAGTCGAAGATCATTGGCCCTCCTCCTCACTGGCATGCCGCTTGGCCAAACGCTCCATCATCACGCCGATCACGGCCATGGCAATTACCAGCGACAACACGAGGGCGCCGACAATAGCCCAGAAATCCGCAGCGATAGCCTTGGCATACACCATCACCCCGACTGCGGGTGGCACCAGCAGCAACGGCAGGTAGCGCAACAGGCTGCCGGCGGCCAGGCTCAGGGGCTCACCCACCTCGCCGCGCCACACCAGAAAGCCCAGCATCAGCAGCAGGCCGATGATGGGCCCCGGCAGAACCGGCAACAGCAAATGATTGAGCGCCGTGCCGATCAGTTGAAACAGCACCAGCCACGTCAGGCCACGTAACAGCATCCGTCCTCTCCCCTTTAGAACCCGCCCGCATTATAAGCACGCTGGCGCTATGCCCAGGCATTCGCCATAAGCATGGTGGGTTGACCGAGCTGATGGGCCATGATGATCTACAGTGGATCTCTGTCACCCATAAAAGCCCCGCCGCCACTGGATAAACACATGGCTGTGCCGGGCATAAAACCGATGAACCAAGGAGAGACGCAATGCCCTATGTACCCGTAGCGCAGCTCAACGATTATGTCGGCAAGGAACTGGGACGTTCCGAATGGCTCACCATCGACCAGGCCCGTATCAACCTGTTCGCGGAGGCCACCGGCGATCATCAGTTCATCCACGTCGACCCGGTCAAGGCCGCGCAGACGCCGTTCGGCAGCACCATCGCCCACGGGTTTCTGTCGCTGTCACTGATGCCGAAGTTGATGGAAGACATCCTGATCGTGCCAGAAGGCCTGAAAATGGCGATCAATTATGGCCTCGACAGCGTGCGCTTCATCCAGCCGGTGAAAGTCAATTCCAAGGTACGCCTGAACGTCACGCTCACGGACGTCACCGAGAAAAAGCCCGGCCAATGGCTGTTCAAGGCCACCGCCACCCTGGAGATCGAAGGCCAGGAAAAACCTGCTTACATTGCCGAGTCCCTGTCGCTCTGCTTCGTATAAGGGTTTGCCTGTGGTGAGGCACGCACACTCACCACAGGGTATGTAAATTTATGTATGAAACTCGCAGCTGCGGCATACTCGGCGCTCAATTATCCGGATCCCGCTATGCGCCCACTCGCCCCCCTTGCCCTTGTCCTGTTGCTCACCGCTTGCGGAGATGGCGAATCGCTGTTGCCGCCGGATGCGCGCCTGCCCGATGGCGGCCGTTACCGGGGCGATGTGGTCAATGGTTTGCTGCAAGGCCAGGGCCGCGTGGATTACCCCAACGGCAGTTGGTACGCCGGCACGTTCGACAAGGGCCAGTGGCACGGTCAGGGTGAATGGCATGGCAGTAACGGCGAGGTCTATAAAGGGCAGTTCAAGCAGGGCCTGTTCGACGGCCAAGGCAGCCTGAACACCGCTGGCAGCCAGTATGTGGGCGGGTTCAAGAACGGTCGTCGCCATGGCGAAGGCACCCTCAAAGAAGGGCAGATGACCTACCGTGGCGAGTTCAAGGACGACCAATATTCCGGCCTCGGTCGCCTGGAACTGGCCGACGGTAGCCAGTATCAAGGCCAGTTCGCCCACGGCAAACCCAATGGCGAAGGCCAGCGCAACGACGACAGCGGCAACCAGTTCAGCGGCCATTTCGTCGATGGCCAACTGGAAGGCAACGGCACCTTCAACAGCGCCGATGGCGACATTTACATCGGCCAATTCAAACAGAACCAGCTCAACGGCAAGGGCCGTTACGAAAACGCCGATGGTGACGTATGGATCGGCCAGTTCAAGGAAGGCGCGCTGACCGGTAAGGGCGAGTTGATCGGCGCGGATGGCAGCCACTATGTCGGCGAGTTCGCCGACTGGCGCTTTAGTGGACAAGGCCGCCTGAACCTCACCGACGGCAGTTTCTATATCGGTGGCTTCGACAGCGATAACTACCAGGGCCGTGGCACCCTCGTACTCACCGACGGCACCGTACAGGCCGGCACCTGGGTCAACGGCATGCGCGTACGCGACGCGGAGGGCAAGTTATTACCCGACCCGTTGGAAATCGGCGTTCTGGCCCAAGGCCATCTGCTCGATGCCGCTCTCGCGGCCGTACCGGCCTCCACCTCCGCCGTCGAGCTGTACACCCTGGTGTTGGCCGGTGACGGCAAACAGAGCGTGTTCCTGCGCGAAGCCGATTACGTCAGCAATCTACTGGCGATCCGCTTTGGCGCACGCGGGCAGATTCGCCTGGTCAATCACCGCGACCACATTGCCGACCGCCCGCTGGCCACCCGCGAGAGCCTGCGCCGCTCCGTACAAACCCTGGCAGATCGCACTGGGCCGGAAGACCTGGTGTTCATCTACCTGACCAGCCACGGCACCCATGAACACGAACTGGTCCTGGACCAACCGCGCATGGAGCTGGCCGACCTGCCCGCCGACGAACTGGCGGCCGTAATGGCGCCGCTGAAAAACCGCGACAAAATTATTGTGATTTCCGCCTGTTACTCCGGCGGGTTCATCCCCGCGCTGAAAGACGACCGCACCCTGATCATGACGGCGTCGCGCGCCGACCGGGTGTCCTTCGGTTGTTCCGAAGAAGCCGACTTCACCTACTTCGGCGACGCCCTCTTCGCCCAGGCGCTCAACCAGACCGACGATTTGCAACAGGCCTTCAAGCTGGCCCAAGGGCATGTGAGCGAACGCGAACAGGCGGACAACTTCGAAGCGTCCGAGCCGCAGATCTGGGCTCCCAAAGGCGTGATCGCCCATTGGCAACTCTTGCGTAAACAGCAGGCACGAAAGGCGCTCGAAAGCGTCTCAATGAATAGCAAGGAAGCCAAAGGCAACTAAGCTGAACCGTGTAACAAGGGGGAAACACCATGTACCTGACGCCTCAGCATATTTTGCTTGCCGGAGCCTCCGGCCTAACGGGCGAACACCTGCTCGACCGCCTGCTCAACGAACCCACCGTCACCCGTGTACTTGCGCCCAGCCGCAAACCGTTGGCCGAACATCCGCGCCTGGAAAATCCAGTGGGCGACCCGGCGGTGTTCCTGCCCCGGCTCAGCGGCCAGGTAGACATTGCTTTCTGCTGCCTGGGCACCACCATCAAGCAAGCAGGCTCCGAAGAAGCGTTCCGCGCGGTGGACCTGGACATGGTGGTGGCTTTCGCCAAGCGAGCCCGGGAAATGGGCGCGCGGCACCTGATCGTGATCAGCGCGATTGGCGCCGATCCGAAGTCTTCGATCTTCTACAACCGCGTGAAAGGGGAAATGGAAGAAGCGCTCAAAGCTCAGGACTGGCCACAACTGACCATCGTGCGCCCATCGTTGCTGCTGGGCGAACGCCTCAAACCGCGCCTGGCCGAACAACTGGCCGGTCCGCTGTCGCGTCTGATTCCGGGTAAATACCACGGCATCGAAGTGTGCGAACTGGCCCGCGCCATGTGGCGCTTGGCGCTGGAAGAGCAAGACGGGGTGCGGGTGGTGGAGTCGGACGAACTGCGCAAGCTCGGTAAATAACCCCAAATAAGGGAGGGGGGGGGTTGCCCCCGATGGCGGAGGGGCTGTAAACCCAGGTTAAAGCCCGCCCGTGGCGTTGAACCCCACCCCCAGCACCGTCAACACCGACAGTGGCAACAGCAAGGTGTCGAGCAACGCACTGGCCGGCAGGTCGATGCCGGGATAGCTCGGCGCCTCGGCCCCAAACCGGTCCTTGGCGCAGCAGCCGCCATTCATCGCATATAAATCCAAACGCGTGCCGGCATACACCACCGGCGCGTTCGGCTTGGCTGCGTCCAACGTGCGCGCCGTGGCGCAGCCGGTCAGGTGCAACGCCAGCAGCACCAGCAGCGCCTTATTCATCGCTGCTCAAATGGTGCTCGCCCCACCGCGGCAGCATGTCCTGGGGGATATTCAACAGGTTGAGAATGCGCGCCACTACAAAATCCACCAGATCATCGATGGTTTGCGGCTGGTGATAGAAGCCCGGCGACGCCGGCAAAATCGTCACGCCCATATTCGATAGCTTGAGCATGTGCTCCAGGTGAATGCTCGAATACGGCGCCTCGCGCGGCACCAGAATCAGTTGGCGCCGCTCCTTCAAGGTCACGTCCGCCGCGCGCTCGATCAAATTGTTGCAGGCGCCGGTGGCAATCGCCGACAAGGTGCCGGTAGAACACGGCACCACCACCATCGCCGCCGGGGCACCGGAGCCCGAGGCCACCGGCGACATCCAGTCTTCCTTGCCGTAGACCTTGATCTGCCCCGCCGCCGCACCGGTGTACTCGGTGAGAAAGGCTTGCATCGATTGCACCTTGGCGGGCAGCGCCACATCGGTCTCGGTGGCCAGCACCAATTGCGCGGCTTTGGAAATCAAGAAGTGCACCTCCCGGTCCTCGCGCACCAGGCAATCGAGCAAGCGCAAGCCATAGGGGGCGCCGGATGCGCCAGTCATCGCCAGGGTGACGCGTTCCGGCCCGCTCATTTCAGAGCCTCGGCCAGTTTGCCATGCAGGCCGCCGAAACCACCGTTGCTCATGACCACCACATGGGTGCCCGGCGTGGCTTTTTGTTTGACGAACGCAATGATGCCTTCGATGGAGTCGCACACTTGCGAAGGCACTGTGCACTGCGCGGCAATGGCCGGCAGGTCCCAGCCGAGGTTGGCCGGGGCGTACCACACGGCCTGGTCGGCATCATTGACGCTTTCCGGCAAGCCGTCGCGGTGGGCGCCGAGTTTCATGGAGTTGGAGCGCGGTTCGACAATGGCGATGATCGGCGCATCACCGACCTGTTTGCGCAGGCCGTCGAGGGTGGTGGCAATGGCCGTCGGGTGGTGGGCAAAGTCGTCGTAGATGGTAATCCCATTCACGTCGGCGACTTTTTCCATCCGGCGCTTCACGCTTTTAAATGCGCTCAACGCCGCAATGCCCATGGCCGGAACCACGCCCACATGCCGCGCCGCCGCCAGGGTCACCAATGCGTTGGCCACGTTGTGCTGACCGGTCATGCCCCAATCGACAACACCTTGGGCCTCGCCTTCGAACAGCACCTCAAATCGCGAGCCGTCGTCACTGAGCAACTTGACCTGCCACTGCCCGCCGACACCGGTGGTTTGCACAGGGGTCCAGCAGCCCATATCGATCACTCGCTGCAGGGCCGGTTCGGTGGTCGGGTGGATCACCAGCCCCTCGCTCGGAATGGTGCGCACCAAATGGTGGAACTGCCGTTCGATCGCCGCCAGATCGGGGAAGATATCCGCGTGATCGAATTCCAAATTGTTCAAAATCGCCGTGCGCGGACGGTAGTGCACGAACTTGGAACGCTTGTCGAAGAAAGCGCTGTCGTATTCATCCGCCTCGATCACGAAAAACGGGGTCTCGCCCAGACGCGCCGATACCGAGAAGTTCTGCGGCACGCCGCCGATCAGGAAGCCCGGGCTCATGCCCGCATGCTCCAGCACCCAGGCCAGCATGCTGCTGGTGGTGGTCTTGCCGTGGGTGCCCGCAACAGCCAATACCCAGCGACCTTGCAACACATGGTCCGCCAGCCACTGCGGGCCGGACACATAAGGTAAGCCTTTATTGAGCACGTACTCGACCGCCGGATTGCCACGGGACATAGCGTTGCCGATCACGACCAGGTCCGGGACCGGCTCGAATTGCGCCGGGTCGTAGCCTTGGGTCAACTCAATGCCCTGAGCTTCCAGTTGCGTGCTCATGGGTGGGTAAACATTGGCATCGGAGCCGGTGACATGATGGCCCAGCTCTTTGGCCAGAACCGCCATCGAGCCCATGAACGTGCCGCAAATACCGAGAATATGAATGTGCATAGTCGACCTCGTAAAACATCGAGGCAGGTTAGCGTAGGGTGGGGAAATTCGCACTCTTTAGCTGATAGCCTGGCGGGCGATCCCGTGTCTGCGCAGCTTTCTATAAAGGGTATTGCGGCTGATACCGAGCTGCTGCGCCGTGAGTGTCATATGCCAGCGTTGTTGCTCCAGCACGGCCAGTAACGCCAGGCGCTCGGCATCGTCCAACGGTGACTCCAGCTGCGCCGCCTCGGTCAGGGCCTGCGGGTGGGCCTGACGGATCGCGACAGGCAGATCTTCCAGGCCCACACGTCCGTTGTCACACAGCGCCGCCAGCGTGCGCAGCACCGTACGCAGTTGCCGCACATTCCCCGGCCAGCTGAAACCCAACAGTGCCGAGCGCGCCGCCGCATCCAACACTATTGTCTGCCCATGCGCCTCCTGCGCCAGGAGAAACTCCAGCAACTGCGCCTTATCGCTGCGTTCACGCAACGGTGGCAGGCTGACTTCCAGACCGTTGAGCCGGTAATACAAATCTTCGCGAAAGCTACCGTTCCGTACGCGCTCCGACAGGTTTCGGTGAGTGGCACTGATGATGCGCACGTTCACCGCCTGGGGCTCGCCACCAATGGGCACCACTTGGCGGTCTTCCAGCACCCGCAATAGCCGGGTTTGCAGGGCCAGCGGCATGTCTCCGATTTCATCCAGAAACAGCGTGCCACCGTCGGCCTGCTGCAATTTGCCGGGCATGCCTTCTTTGCGTGCACCGGTAAAGCTGCCACCGCGATAACCGAACAGTTCGCTTTCGATCAGGCTTTCCGGGATCGCCGCGCAATTGAGGGCGATAAAGGCCTTGTCGACGCGCTGGCTGGCGTGGTGGACGGCTTTGGCGAAGGCTTCCTTGCCGGAGCCGGTTTCGCCGTTGATCAGCAACGGCACGTCGCGCTCGAATACCCGCAGCGCCTTGCGAAACCCCTCCTGCAACGACGGGTCGCCCAGGCAGATATCGGGCTGGCGCGCAGGTTGCGGGGCTGGGTTCGGCGCAGGCGCCAGCACGGCCGACACGCGGCGCGGCTGGCCACGCAAGGCGGCGAACAAATGCCGCCCCTCCCGCGTGCGCAGGGGCCAACTGGCAGTGGCCGTAGCGCTGGCGCGACAGAGTAGTTGATCCAGGGAACACTCGAAAAAGGCCTCCACCGGTCGCCCCAACAACCCGTCGCGCACTTGCCCCAGCAGGTTCAAGGCGCTCTGGTTGACCGCGCATATGCGTCCTTCGCCATCGAAGGCCAGCAAGCCTTCGCTGAATAACCCCACGGACTCGGCCTGCAAATGAAAACGCAACAGCCAGTGCTGCTCAAAGTGACGCAGGAAGTAACAGCTTTCGATCATCTTGGCCGACAGGTTCACCAGCGCCATGGTGTGGAACTGGCTCTGGCGCGACACCGCCTCGCGAGCCGATGACACATCCAACACTGCCAGCAGCTCGCCGTGGGGGTCGAACACTGGGCTGGCCGAACAGGTCAGCCCGGTGTGCCGGCCGCGAAAATGCTCATCCCGATGAATCGTCAAGGGTTGACGTTCAACCAGGCAGGTGCCGATGCCATTGGTGCCTTCGCTGGCCTCACTCCAATCGGCACCGAGCCACAACCCGGCGCGCTCGAAAACCCTACGCTCGGAGGGCGCGGTGACACAGTTGAGGATCACTCCGCGCGCATCGGTCAGCAGCACCGCGTGGCCGGCACCTGAGAGTTGTTGGTGCAGGCTGTTCATCTCGCTGCCGGCGATTTGCAGTACTTGCTGCAGACGCTCACGGCTTTCGAGCAGGCGGCCGTGTTCGAGCACGGTGGGAGCGATGGTTTGCGCAGGGTCGAGGTGGTAATCCTCCAGGCACCGCAGCCAGGAACGAGCGATGGAAGGATCGCTCGATGGGTCGCGGCCACGCGCCACTGTCAGGACCTGCTGGGCATGGCGACTGAAATGATCGTTGTGCATGTTCTTATTATTCTCCCGGCGTGAGAGCGTCCAGCATCCTCCAGCCCTGTGATGGATGCAATCCCGAGTCGGCCCACTGGTCATAAGCTGTACCGTTTATGGCACAAACTGTCACACCCGCTGTATCGCGCGTGCCACAGCAACCCTTTGCAACAAACCCCAACCCCTTGATTTACCTGGCCCACAACGCAGTGGCCCAACCTTTGCTCTACGCTTTACCAAGCGCTTGAGCGCTGCACTCCAATAAACATAAAAAGCCAGGAGATACCCACCATGCGTTACGCACACCCCGGTACTGAAGGCGCGATCGTTTCGTTCAAGGCCAAGTACGGCAACTACATCGGTGGCGAGTTCGTTGCGCCGGTCGATGGCAACTATTTCACCAACACCTCGCCGGTCAACGGCAAGCCTATCGCCGAATTCCCCCGCTCCACTGCCAAGGACATCGATAAAGCGCTGGACGCCGCCCATGCCGCCGCCGACGCCTGGGGCAAAACCTCAGCCCAGGACCGCTCGCTGGTGCTGCTGAAAATCGCCGATCGCATCGAGCA
The DNA here is from genome assembly GCF_013285305.1 of Pseudomonas rhodesiae. Taxonomy (NCBI): domain Bacteria; kingdom Pseudomonadati; phylum Pseudomonadota; class Gammaproteobacteria; order Pseudomonadales; family Pseudomonadaceae; genus Pseudomonas; species Pseudomonas rhodesiae. The sequence continues at coordinate 5,248,919 of NZ_CP054205.1, forward strand.
GAACCTCGAACTGCTTGCCATCACCGAGACCTGGGACAACGGCAAAGCCGTGCGTGAAACCCTCAACGCCGACATCCCCCTCGCTGCCGACCACTTCCGTTACTTCGCCGGCTGCATCCGCGCCCAGGAAGGCACCAGCGCCGAGATCAATGAGCACACCGCGTCCTATCACTTCCATGAGCCGCTGGGCGTGGTCGGTCAGATCATTCCTTGGAACTTCCCACTGCTGATGGCCGCCTGGAAACTCGCCCCGGCCCTTGCCGCCGGTAACTGCATCGTGCTCAAGCCGGCCGAGCAGACGCCGCTGGGCATCAACGTGTTGATGGAAGTGATCGGCGACCTGCTGCCACCGGGCGTGCTGAACGTGGTGCACGGGTTCGGCAAAGAAGCCGGCGAAGCCCTGGCCACCAGCAAGCGCATCGCCAAGATCGCCTTTACCGGTTCAACCCCGGTGGGCTCGCACATCATGCACGCGGCGGCCACCAACATCATCCCGTCCACCGTCGAACTGGGCGGCAAGTCGCCGAACATCTTCTTCGCCGACATCATGAAAGCCGAACCGTCGTTCATCGAAAAGGCCGCTGAAGGCTTGGTGCTGGCATTCTTCAACCAAGGCGAAGTCTGCACCTGCCCATCCCGCGCGCTGGTGGAAGAGTCGATCTACGACGATTTCATGAAAGTGGTGATGAAGAAGATCGAGCAGATCAAACGCGGCGACCCGCTGGACACCGACACCATGGTCGGCGCCCAGGCGTCCGAGCAGCAGTTCGACAAGATCCTCTCGTACCTGGACATCGCCAAGGGCGAAGGTGCGCAACTGCTGGCCGGCGGCCAGGTCGAGAAACTCAGCGGCGACATGGCCGGCGGTTACTACATCCAGCCGACCCTGCTTAAGGGCACCAACGAAATGCGCGTGTTCCAGGAAGAAATCTTCGGCCCGGTGGTGAGCATCACCACGTTCAAGGACGAAGCCGAAGCCCTGGCAATTGCCAACGACACCGAGTTCGGCCTGGGTGCCGGCGTGTGGACCCGCGATATCAACCGCGCCTACCGCATGGGCCGGGCGATCAAAGCAGGCCGCGTATGGACCAACTGCTACCACCTCTACCCGGCGCACGCCGCGTTCGGCGGTTACAAGAAGTCCGGCGTGGGCCGTGAGACTCACAAGATGATGTTGGATCACTACCAGCAGACCAAGAACTTGCTGGTGAGTTACGACATTAATCCATTGGGCTTCTTCTAACTCACAACACCCTCCCATCTTTGAAATGCCATCAACTGTGGGAGGGGGCCTGCCCCCTCCCACATTTAGATATTTATAAGTACTTGCGAATACATCCGGCCCACAGAGGCCGAGTTAAAAACAATAACAATGAAAGGTACTTTTCCATGCCTAGCGAACCCACTGGATCTTCTGTCGACTTCGAAAAAGTCGACACCGACTACTTCCAACAACGCGAACTGAAAAAAGGCGCCGCCGGCTGGGTACTGCTGGTGGGCCTCGGCGTTGCCTACGTGATCTCCGGCGATTATGCCGGCTGGAACTTCGGCCTGGCCCAAGGCGGCTGGGGCGGCATGTTCCTCGCAACTTTACTGATGGCCACCATGTACTTGTGCATGTGTTTTTCCTTGGCCGAACTGTCCTCGATGATCCCCACCGCCGGCGGTGGCTACGGCTTTGCCCGCAGCGCTTTCGGGCCCTGGGGCGGGTTTCTCACCGGAACGGCCATCCTGATCGAATACGCAATCGCCCCGGCCGCTATCGCGGTATTTATCGGCGCCTATTGCGAGTCGCTGTTCGGCATTGGCGGCTGGATGATTTATCTGGCGTTCTACATCCTGTTTATCGGCATCCATATTTTCGGCGTCGGCGAAGCGCTGAAACTGATGTTCGTGATCACCGCCATTGCGGCGATTGCCCTGGGCGTGTTCCTTGTGGCTATGGTGCCGCACTTCAACATGGCCAACTTGCTGGATGTGCCGGTGACCGAAGCCAAGGGCGCCAGCACCTTCCTGCCCTTCGGCTACGTCGGGGTATGGGCGGCAATCCCTTATGCGATCTGGTTTTTCCTCGCCGTGGAAGGCGTACCGCTGGCCGCTGAAGAAACCAAGAACCCCAAGCGCGACCTGCCCCGTGGCCTGATCGGCGCCATTGTGGTGCTCACCAGTTTTGCCCTGCTGATTCTGGTGATCGCACCGGGCGGCGCCGGCACCTATGCGCTGGTCAAATCGGGTAACCCGTTGGTGGAAGCACTGGCGTTGTCCTACGGCGGCTCGACCTGGATGGGCAGCTTCGTCAATCTGGTCGGCCTGGCCGGGCTGATCGCGAGCTTTTTCTCGATTATCTACGCCTATTCGCGGCAGATTTTCGCGCTTTCCCGCGCCGGCTACCTGCCGCGCAAGCTGTCGCAAACCAACAAAAGCAAGGCGCCGGTACTGGCGCTGGTGATCCCCGGCATCATCGGGTTCGGCCTGTCCCTCACTGGCCAGGGCGATCTGCTGATCCTGGTGGCGGTGTTCGGTGCGACGATTTCCTATGTGTTGATGATGGCCGCGCACATCACCCTGCGCGTGCGTCGCCCCAAAATGGAACGTCCTTACCGCACGCCCGGCGGCATTTTCACGTCCGGCGTCGCGCTGGTACTGGCCTGTGTGGCCGTGGTGGCGGGCTTTCTGGTGGATCCGCGGGTGGTGATTGGCGCGGCGATCATCTATGGAGTATTAATTGCTTACTTTGCTTTCTACAGCCGGCATCACTTGGTAGCAGGCACGCCCGAAGAAGAATTCGCCGCGATCCAGGCCGCAGAGGCCGCCTTGCACTAAGCCGTAAACCTCGACGCGGGCGCTGTTCATTCATTTGGCCCGCGTCGTCAAGGAGACACTGTATGGCAAGCTTTTCCCACGCGGTCGGTGCACAAACCTACCGCTTTGATAGCCTCAAAGACGTAATGGCCAAGGCCAGCCCCGCCCGTTCCGGGGACTTTCTGGCCGGCGTGGCCGCGCAGAACGACGGCGAGCGGGTGGCGGCGCAAATGGCGCTGGCAAATATCCCGTTGAAACATTTCCTTGAAGAAGCGCTGATTCCCTACGAAAGCGATGAAGTCACCCGTCTGATCATCGACACCCACGACAAACAGGCATTTAGCGCAGTCAGCCACCTGACCGTCGGCGGCCTGCGCGACTGGCTACTGAGCGACGCCGCCGACGAACAATCCCTACGCGCCCTGGCGCCCGGGCTGACGCCGGAAATGGCCGCCGCCGTGTCGAAGATCATGCGCGTGCAGGACCTGGTGCTGGTGGCGCAGAAGATCCGCGTCGTCACCCAGTTTCGCGGCACCATGGGCCTGCGCGGGCGCTTGTCGACGCGCCTGCAACCCAACCACCCCACGGACGAACCGGCGGGCATCGCCGCCAGCATTCTCGACGGCCTGCTCTACGGCAACGGCGACGCCATGATCGGCATCAACCCGGCCACCGACAGCATCGCCTCGATCTGCGCGATGCTGGAGATGCTCGACGCGATCATCCAACGCTACGAGATCCCCACCCAAGCCTGTGTGCTGACCCACGTCACCACCTCTATCGAAGCCATCAACCGTGGCGTGCCCCTGGACCTGGTGTTTCAGTCGATTGCCGGCACCGAGGCGGCCAACGCCAGTTTCGGCATCAGCCTGAGCGTGCTGCAGGAAGGTTACGAGGCGGGTTTGAGCCTCAAGCGCGGCACCCTGGGACAAAACCTGATGTATTTCGAAACCGGCCAGGGCAGCGCCTTGTCAGCCAACGCGCACTTTGGCGTCGACCAGCAAACCTGCGAAACCCGCGCTTACGCGGTGGCGCGGCATTTCAAGCCGTTTCTGGTTAACACCGTGGTCGGCTTTATCGGCCCGGAATACCTGTACAACGGCAAGCAAATCATCCGCGCCGGCCTTGAGGATCATTTCTGCGGCAAGCTATTGGGCGTGCCGATGGGCTGCGACATCTGCTACACCAACCACGCCGAAGCCGACCAGGACGACATGGATACCCTGCTGACGCTGCTGGGCGTGGCCGGGATCAACTTCATCATGGGCATCCCCGGCTCCGACGACATCATGCTCAACTACCAGACCACCTCCTTCCATGACGCGCTATACGCCCGGCAGACCTTGGGGTTAAAACCGGCACCGGAATTTGAACAGTGGCTGGCGAAAATGGGCATTTTCACGCAGGCCGACGGTAAGGTGCGCTTCGGCAGCAGCCTGCCACCGGCTTTTCGCCAAGCCTTGGCGCAACTGGGATGAAGGAGCCTACCGTGCAACGCGACCTGCCCGACAACCCCTGGCTGGAACTGCGCCGCCTCACCCCGGCGCGCATTGCCCTGGGCCGCACCGGCACCAGCATTCCCACCAGTGCGCAACTGGATTTCCAGTTCGCCCACGCCCAGGCGCGCGACGCGGTGCACCTGCCGTTCGACCATGCGGGCCTGAGCCAGCAACTGGCCGAACGCGGGCGTGACAGCTTGTTGCTGCACAGCGCCGCCACCGACCGCCACAGCTACCTGCAACGCCCGGACCTGGGCCGCCGCTTGAGTGATGAATCGGCCCAGGCCCTGCGCGCGCATGCCCAGGCCAATCCGGGAGGCGTGGACCTGGCAGTGGTGGTGGCCGATGGTTTATCGGCATTGGCGGTGCATAAACACACCTTGCCGTTTCTGACACGCCTGGAGGAACAAACCCACGCCGAGGGCTGGTCGTTATCGCCGGTGATACTGGTGGAACAGGGCCGTGTGGCCGTGGCCGACGAGATCGGGCAATTGCTCGGCGCCAAAATGGTGGTGATCCTGATCGGCGAACGACCGGGGCTCAGCTCACCGGACAGCCTGGGCCTGTATTTCACCTACAACCCCAAGGTCGGCCTCACCGATGCCTACCGCAACTGCATCTCCAACGTGCGTTTGGAAGGGCTGAGTTACGGCATGGCAGCGCATCGCCTGCTTTACTTGATGCGAGAGGCGTGTCGACGGCAGCTGTCGGGGGTCAATCTCAAGGACGAGGCGCAGGTTCAGACGATCGAGTCGGACGATCCGGACCTGATGAAAGGGAATTTTCTGCTCAGCTCACCGGATGACCAATAGCGGCACGATTGCGCTTTTTGGCGCCATTAGGCAGCATCCGGTCACGGCCGCTTGTGTGGTCATACCCCATTTGGAAGTTGAGGCCTGGCATGCGGATTACTCAAGCGACCCTGGAACACTTGGACCTGTTGACCCCCTTGTTCGTCAAATACCGCGAGTTCTATGGGGCGCTGCCCTACCCGGACTCGTCCCGGGCCTTCCTGGAAAAACGCCTGCGGCGCAAGGAGTCGGTGATCTACCTGGCGCTGGCCGATGACGACGACAAGAAGCTGCTTGGGTTTTGCCAGCTGTACCCGAGCTTTTCGTCGCTGTCGCTCAAGCGGGTGTGGATCCTCAATGATATTTATGTGGCCGAAGACGCACGTCGCCAATTGGTGGCGGACAACCTGATGCGCACGGCCAAGAAAATGGCCAAGGAGACCCACGCGGTGCGGCTGCGGGTGTCCACCAGCAGTGATAACCAGGTGGCGCAAAAAACCTACGAGTCGATGGGTTTTCGCGAGGACACCGAATTCAAGAACTACACGTTGCCGATCAGCGAAGACTGATGCCCGGATAGACACACTGTTAACGAGGGCAAGCCCTCTCCCACATTGATCTTATTGTCATGGCGGGTTTGCGACCGGTTCTGCGGGTGTAAATGCAGGGAAACGCTCCGAGCCAGGTGCCTTGACACTACTCCAATGTGGGAGGGGGCTTGCCCCCGATGACGGTCTGACTGCCCCACCACTTTCGCGAACACGCTGAATTGGTGGCAATCTGCAGACCGGGCTCCACGACATCCCCCGCTACAAAAGCCACACGCTTTTCACCTCCCGATCCGTATAATGCGCACCTTTCAGGGTTGTAAGAATCGCGGCATACACTTGTAGCCTTACTTACCCGAGCTTCCGCACAGGCCTGCTGAGTCGGGCCGTTCACACAGGTGCCATCCATGGATTTCAACCCGCTCGACCTTATCCTGCATCTCGATGTTTACCTCGATCTGCTGGTCACCAATTACGGTCCGTGGATCTACGCCATTCTGTTTCTGGTGATCTTTTGCGAGACCGGCCTGGTGGTCATGCCCTTCCTGCCGGGCGATTCGCTGCTGTTTATTGCCGGTGCGGTGGCGGCCGGCGGCGGTATGGACCCGGTGTTGTTGGCCGGCCTGTTGATGCTGGCGGCGATCCTTGGCGACAGCACCAACTATGTGATCGGGCGAACCGCCGGCGAGCGTTTGTTCAGCAACCCGAATTCGAAGATCTTCCGCCGCGACTACTTGCAAAAAACCCACGATTTCTATGACAAGCACGGCGGCAAAACCGTGACCCTGGCGCGCTTCCTGCCGATCCTGCGCACCTTTGCGCCGTTCGTCGCCGGCGTCGCCAAAATGCCGTACGCCCGCTTTTTCGGCTTCAGCGTGCTGGGTACCGTGCTGTGGGTCGGCGGCCTGGTGACCCTCGGGTACTTCTTCGGCAACGTGCCGTTTATCAAGAAAAACCTGTCGCTGTTGGTGGTGTTCATCATTCTGCTGTCCCTGGTGCCGATGATCATCGGCGTGTTTCGCAGCCGCTTTGGCCGCACCAGCTCCGAAGCCAAACAGCAGTAACCGGCGATGTGGTCCCTCAGCGCCTGGCGTCGTCGGCGCCTGCTGGCCAAGCACCCGATTGCCGACGACACGTGGCAGCGGGTGCGCCATCACCTGACCTTCCTCGACGGCATCAGCGCCGAGCAGGACCAGTGGCTGCGTGAAGCCTGCGTGGTGTTCCTCGCCGAAAAACACCTCACCGCCCTCCCCGGCGTCGACTTGCATCAGGAACAACGCCTGCTGCTCGCCGCCCAAGCGCAATTGCCGCTGATGAACCTTGGCGACCTCGATTGGTATCAGGGCTTCCACGAAATCGTGCTGTACCCCGACGACTTCCTCAGCCCGCAACGTCATCGCGACGCCAGCGGCGTCGAGCACGAGTGGGATGGCGAGCACAGCGGCGAAGCCTGGCAACAAGGCCCGGTGATCCTTGCCTGGCCCGGCGTGCTAGCCAGCGGCCAGTGGGAAGGCTACAACCTGGTGATCCACGAACTGGCGCACAAGCTCGACATGCTCAACGGCGACGCCAACGGCCTGCCGCCGCTGCACAGCGACATGCGCGTGCAGGAGTGGGCCAGCGTGATGCAAAGCGCGTTTGATGACCTCAATCGCCAGTTGGACGCCCACCCCGATGCCGAAACGCAGATAGACCCGTACGCGGCGGAAAACCCGGCGGAGTTCTTTGCCGTTACCAGCGAATATTTCTTCAGCGCCCCGGATTTGCTGGTCGACAGTTATCCCCAGGTATACGCCCAACTCAGCCGCTTCTATCGCCAGGATCCCCTGGCCCGCCTGACCCAACTGCAAGCCGCTGACCCGCGCTATCAGCCACAAGGCGAATGACCGTACGACGTCTGGCGCATGGCATCGGCGTCAGAATGTGCCTATAATCGCGGCCACTTTTAGGCCAATCCGGCCAAGTTTCTTGGCCAACTAACGGGGGCAACGCCCAATGAGCTACAGCAAGATTCCGGCTGGCAAAGACCTGCCGAACGACATCTACGTCGCCATCGAGATTCCGGCCAACCACGCGCCGATCAAATACGAAATCGACAAAGACAGCGACTGCCTGTTCGTTGACCGTTTCATGGCCACCCCGATGTTCTACCCGGCCAACTACGGTTTTATCCCCAACACCCTGGCTGACGACGGCGACCCCCTCGACGTACTGGTCGTAACCCCTTACCCGGTTACCCCTGGCTCGGTTATCCGCGCACGCCCAGTCGGCATCCTGAACATGACCGACGACGGCGGCGGCGATGCCAAAGTCATCGCAGTGCCTCACGACAAACTGTCCCAGCTGTACGTGGACGTGAAGGAATACACCGATCTGCCGCCACTGCTGCTGGAACAGATCAAACACTTCTTCGAGAACTACAAAGACCTCGAAAAAGGCAAATGGGTGAAGATCGACGGTTGGGGCAACGCAGACGCCGCCCGTGCCGAGATCATGAAGTCGGTGGCTGCCTACAAAGGCTGATACCGAATCCTCATTGCCTGAGTCCATCAGAAAAAGCCCCGTTCATTCGGGGCTTTTTTTTGGAAAAAATAAACGCATAGTTCAACAAACAGCAACTAACGTTTAAGTGCGCAATAAAAATGAAAAAATAGGCCACAACTAAGCAAAAACCTACAAGTGCAAATCAACGCATGGTTTATTTGATTAGTTTTCTCGGCCAGTAAACTCTGCGTTTATGAATAAATCAGGTGATCGTTTAAAAGCGCTACTGCGGGAAGTTCATCTTTCCGCTTCCGACTTCGCCAAGAACCGCGGTGTCACACCTCAACATGTGAACAACTGGTTCAAACGCGGCGTGCCCATGGGCCGACTCAATGAGATCGCAGAACTGCTCTGTGTCTCCAGCCGTTGGCTACGCACCGGCGAAGGCCCCAAACACCCACCGGCCAACTTCCTGCTGGAAGGCCCCGGTACACGGAAAGGACTCCCCACCCGCGAAGAAAGTGGCAAATACCTCACAGGCCCCGCCTGCCCGCCGGAAAAACTGGATGTGGAAATCCCCCTCCACCCCACCTTCACTTCAACCGAACGTATTCGCATCTCTGTGCACGCTCTCAAAACCCTCAACATCAACCCCGACCGCGCGCTGGGCGCCTACATGGTCGACAACAGCATGATCGACATCATCCAGCAAGGCGCCACCCTCGCCATCGACAAAGGCCGTACCCAAATCATTGACGGCGAAATCTACGCCGTCGAACACGACGGCATGCTACGCATCAAATACCTCTACAACCGGCCTGGCGGCGGTTTGCGCATGCGCAGTCACAACGCCAGCGAACACCCGGATGAATACCTCACCCACGAGGAACGCTTCGAACAGAACTTCGAGATTGTAGGCTGGGTGTTTTGGTGGTCCACCCTCAACAACCGCCGCCCTCCGGTACCGCTGGATGAGCACCTATTAGGCTGGGAAGGCTCTAAATCGGACACGGAGGTGGGCAACTGAGAGGAATGTGGGTATCATCCGTCGCACATTTGGCAGGGGTAGCCCAAGGCTATCCACCCTGCTCGGCGAAGCGGAGGAGTTCCCGCGGATGCCCCTACTATTCAGCCCGACGCCATGTGGGCTGAGCGATTTGAAGGCTGGTAAGGTTTGTCAAAAACAAATTGAAGCAGTCCCCGAGAAGCCGGCCACAAGCCGGCTTTTTAATGTCCGTAAGAAACGCCCTCCTATAGTCGCAACCACCGCGACGCCGCCACTGCGAACACCTGTCACTCAGTCTCCCTTCAACGCTCGACTCTTCATCGGCAGCACTGTCGAACAAGATTTGCCATCGTCCTATTTAAGTTGACAGAAAGACATATTCCAGCCGGTTTATCACATTCTAAGCACCCATTAATCTGTGCCCATGTTGAACGCAACGCCCAACCAACCTAAACAAAAAAGGATTCAACCATGAGCACTGCAACCTACAACCGCCTCAACAAAGACGACGCCATCGTACTGCTGGTCGACCACCAGACCGGTCTGATCTCCCTGGTGCAGGACTTCTCACCCAACGAGTTCAAGAACAACGTGCTGGCTTTGGCCGACCTGGCGAAGTTCTTCAACCTGCCGACCATCCTCACCACCAGCTTCGAACAGGGCCCCAACGGCCCGCTGGTGCCGGAGCTGAAAGAGATGTTCCCGGATGCGCCTTACATCGCCCGTCCTGGTCAGATCAATGCGTGGGACAACGAAGATTTCGTCAAGGCAATCAAAGCCACCGGCCGTAAGCAAATCATCATTGCCGGTGTGGTCACGGATGTCTGCGTAGCGTTCCCGACCTTGTCGGCGCTGGCGGAAGGGTTTGAGGTGTTTGTGGTAACCGATGCATCCGGCACGTTCAACACCACGGTGCAGCAAGCGGCGTGGAGCCGGATGACACAAGCCGGTGCACAGTTGATGAACTGGTTCTCGGTGGCTTGTGAGCTGCATCGCGACTGGCGTAACGATATCGAAGGGCTGGGCAATCTACTGTCCCAGCGTATCCCGAACTATCGCAACTTGATGAATGGGTATGCGGCGCTGACGGCGCATCAGAAGTAAGCCAGCCTTAGCGTGCGATAAGCCTGCCCTGAAAAGCAGGCTTTCGTTATTCAACCGAGCTTCCAACTTTGAGAACCACAGCGCACTGCTCTTCAATCAGCATAATCGCCATTTGAAGTAGCCCCCAACTGTGATTGGGGCTGACTATTGCGCGACCTTCATAAGCCCTTTCTGATTTTCCCCACCGTTCATCCAGCCGCTTTTTACTGCGGCAGACTCCGACGCCTTGCCCTCTGCCGAGACGTCACGGATGACCCACGCTTCCCACATTGCCTCTATCGAACATGAGCTGGATGGCTTTCATCAGAGCCTGGTGACTTATCGCCAGCAGATGGGCGCCTGGTATTCGCGGACGGTGGATTCGGTGAGCCATGCGGCAGATATGCCGTCGTTGCTGGGGATGGATCGGGTGTTGCGCGTCGGTGACTCGCAGACAACCGTAAGCATGAGCGACGCTAACTTTATCGGCAGTGTTGCCGTGTGCCAGTTGGGCGGCGAGCTGAAGATAGAGAGCAAATTCGACTCAGTGTATGACGTGCCGATTGGCGACATTCCGGTCGAGGTGATCAGGCTGGATGACGGCAGTTCCACGCGGGTCATGTTGGATGAGCACGGCAAGGGCTCACACCACTGCGCCGCTGGCGGGCGCTATCAGGTTCGGGTACAGGGCGGTGTTTCCCAGGAGCAGGTTGACGCGTTGTTCGCCTCCTACGCCGGGCTGATGGCGGACCTGGAGCGGTGGCTTCGCGAACAGTGGCAAGGCTTCAAGCCGCATTGGCAGCAGTCCACGGCCAGTGCGATTGGCAGCGGCGTGCTGGCGGGCAGTTGGGCCGCGATCCGGGACGTGTGGGACAGCATCAAGCTGGTGCAGGCGATTCTTGAAAACCCGTTGAAGTACGTCGAACAGCTGGGAGCCGAAGCGGCCAAGCTGGCACAAATCGCCACCGATGCGCCCAAGGTCATGGAACAGGCGATGTTGCTCGCCAGTGATGAGGCGGCGCTGTTCCTGCTGGTGCGCACGGCGATGATCTGGTTGGGCGCATTGCCGCCCAGTGAGATTGCGCAAGTGGCCGCTGGGTTTGTGGTGTCGCTGCTGATTGACCTGGTGATTGGCGCGGTGCTGACCATCGCATTGCCGGCGGCGGCTGTGGCGTATTTGAGCCTGCGGTTGGCCAGGTATGGCGCACAGATTGTTAAAGCGGCTGTTGGTTTTGTTCAGAGCGTGCTGGCGATTCTGACGAGGTTCATGCAGGCGGTGGATCGCTACAAAGCGGTAGCGGTTCGCGGCGTGGTCGGCGGAGTGAAGCAAGGCACGCTGCAGATGCGCTGGCGGGCGCGGCAGAACGCGGTGCTGAAGCAAAAAGAGCCTGTGGATGATGCACCGCTCGTGGCGACAAATCCTAAGGGCGATGCGGCGGCTTCTGCGGATAAAACCGTCACTAACGGCTGCCCCGTATCGATGGTCACCGGCGAGGAATTGCTGACCCTGACTGATGGCACGTTGGATGGGATTTTGCCGTTTGAATGGACACGCCTGTATCGCACCAGTGCGGTGGAAGTCGATTTAGGACTGGGGTTTGGCTGGAGCCACGGCCTGGCACAGCGGCTGCTGGTTTCAGGCGATTCGGTGGTGTGGACCGACCATGAAAATCGCTCTATCTCGTTTCCAATCCCCACCGTTGCGAGGCCGGCAATCACCAATAGCCTGGCCGAAGCAGCGATCTATCTGGGGGCTTCGCCGGATGAGCTGGTGCTGGCCCAGGCATCGCGGTTCTACCACTTTCGCGACGGTGTGCTGACAGCGATCAGCGATGCGTATGACAACCGCCTGCGAATTTTCCGCGACGTGCTCGGACGTATCGAGCGGGTGGATAACGGGGTGGGTCGCTCGTTGTTTCTGCGCTATGGGAGCGGGCGCATTGTTGCGGTGGATTATCAGATTCAGCGCGCCGAAGGCCGTGGTCCGTATGCCTGGACGACTGAGCAAAACGTCGTTTCCTACGCCTATGACGACCTGGGCCGACTGGTCTCGGCGACCAATGCCGTCGGCGAAAGCGAGGTGTATCGCTACGACGATCAGCACGTCATTGTGGAACGCGGCCTGGCCGGTGGGGCGAGTTTCTTCTGGGCGTGGGAACGCTCCGGCAAAGCGGCGCGCTGTGTGCGGCACTGGGCCAGCTTCTCGCAGATGGACACGCGCTATGTGTGGGGCGATGACGGCCAAGTCACGGTGCACAACGCCGATGGCAGCCAGGAAATCTATGTCCACGACGACCGTGCGCGATTGGTGCAACGCATCGATCCCGATGGCGCGCAGCACTTCAAATCCTACGACGCTAAAGGCCGGCTGACGGTCGAGCAGGATCCGCTGGGCGCGGTGACGGCCTACCAGTACGACGAGGCCGGACGGCTGGTGGCGCTGTTTCCCGGCGAAGATGAGCCCACTACCTACGAGCATGACCACGGTTTCGTACGCGTGGTGCGCCGGGGTGAAGCGGTCTGGAAATACGAGCGTAACGATCAGGGCGATGTCATTCGTAAGATCGATCCTGACGGTCACGTTACCGACTACAGCTACAACAAACATGGGCAACTGACCGGCGTCTGGTACCCGGACCACAGCTGCCATCGCTTGGTGTGGAATGAGCGCGGGCAACTGGTTGAGGAGCAGTTGCCCAATGGTGGCATCAGGCGCTATCGCTACGACGACCTGGGCCGCGAGGTGGCGCGCGAGGATGAACATGGCGCGCTGACCCAGTACCAGTGGGACGCTGTGGGTCGGCTGACTCGTCTGACCCTGCCAGGCGGTGCCACCCGCGAATACAGCTACAACCCCTACGGAAAAATCACCGCCGAACGCGACGAACTCGGCCACGTCATCCGCTACGACTACGCTGACGGCCTGCACCTGATCAGCCGTCGCCTGAATGCCGATGGCACTCAGGTCCAGTACCGCTATGACAACGCCCGATTACTGCTCACCGAAATCGAAAACGAGGTCGGCGAGACCTACCGACTCAACTATCACCCCAACGGGCTGATCCAACAGGAAGTCGGGTTTGATGGGCAGCGCACCGCTTACGTTTACGACCTCAACGGCAACCTGCAGGAAAAGACCGAATACGGCGACGACGGCAGTCAGCTCGTCACTCGTTACGAACGCGACCACGCCGGACGCCTGGTACGAAAAATCCTGCCCGATGGCCAAACCGTCGATTACACCTACGACCGCCAGGGCAATCTCCTCAGCGTCGACGACGGCCACTGGGCGCTGGCCTACGAGTATGACCGCCAAAACCGCCTCACCGCCGAACACCAGGGCTGGGGCACCCTGCGCTATGGCTACGACGCCTGCGGCCAGCTCAAGCACCTGCGCCTGCCGGATAACAACCGCGTGGCCTTCAACCGCGACAAGGGCGGGCACCTTGCGACTGTTGAATTGAATGGCAAAACCCTGACCTCGCACCTATTCAACGCCGGTCTGGAGCACCAGCGTCAACAAGGCCAACTGCTCAGCCACTATCACTACGACGACCAACAGCGCCTGCACGCCCACGCCGTCACCCACCAGAGCCACCCGCTGCTGCAGCGCCAATACGACTACGACCGAGCCGGCAACCTCACCCGCCTGCTCGACACCCGCAAAGGCGAACACCACTACCGCTACGACCCGCTGCAACGCCTGACCCGCGCCAATCATTCCCACGACGTGCAGGAACGTTTCGCCCACAACCCGGCCGGCAACCTGCTGATGCAAAACCGCCCCGGCCCCGACATCGTCGCCGGCAACCGCCTGCTGATCCAGGGCGACCGCCACTACACCTACGACGCCTTCGGCAACCTGACCCAGGAACGCCGTGGCAAAGGCCAGCAACTCGTCACCGAATACCGTTATGACAGCCAGCACCGGCTGATCGAAATCACCCGGCCCAACGGCCAAACCGCCCGTTACCGCTATGACCCGTTTGGCCGGCGTATCAGCAAAACCGTCGACGGCCTCACCACCGAATTTTTCTGGCAAGGCGACACACTTATCGCCGAACACCAAGCGGGCCGCCACCGCAGCTACCTCTACGAACCCGACAGCTTCCGGCCGCTAGTCCTACTGGAAGGCTTCGGTCCAAAAGAAACACAGCCCTACCACTACCAACTCGACCACCTCGGCACACCCCAGGAACTCACCACCCCCGAGGGCGATATCGCCTGGTCCGCCCACTACCGCGCCTACGGTGAAATCGCCCGCCTCGACGTAGGCAAACTCGACAACCCACTGCGCTTCCAGGGCCAGTACTTCGACGAAGAAAGCGGCCTGCACTACAACCGCCATCGCTACTACAATCCGGATATTGGTCGCTACCTGACGCCAGACCCGGTGAAGTTGGCGGGTGGGATCAATGGGTATCGGTATGTGCCTAACCCTACGGGGTGGGTGGATCCGCTGGGACTGAGTACATGCCCAGGGAATAAAGAATGTAAACCATCGTTGAGTGTTGACGAGCCTGTACCGCGACACAATGATGGACAGCCAAGCCTACCCACTGCCCACTCTCATTTTCCAAGCGATCCTAATGATTTAACAGACGTGCTAGGAGTAGCGCCAAAAGTCTCCACGACAAAGCATGGCACTCAGCGAATGGAGTGGAAACCTAACAGTAATACCCGGATTAGATTTGAGAGCCATCCGGGAGATGAGGGTGTATTCGTACAGAGACATCACGGCGAGCACTATCACATAGAGCTAAAGCCCAACGACTTCAGTTGGAAACAGGCTGAAAAAAACAGTCTAGTAATGAAAGTACTACCACATAATTACGAAGAAGGGCACGGAACCGGATTTTTGCCGGGTGAAAAACATCCAGGAAGCTGACATGAAAAAATTCCCTGTGGCAGATGGAACAATTGAAAAACTGATATGCAACCGCAATACATTGATAATGGAGTTTACAGACTGGCAGGAAAGACGATGGGAGATAACCTTCAACGATCTAGTTGCCTTTCAAGGCTTAGGCGCTGTCGGCACCGAAATATGTGATATGTACGAAGAGGAAAACACATGGCTCTCGCAAGAAGCAACCAGACTAGAACCTGGCGAAACTGGAATAACTTACTGTTTTACATCGAGTAATGGCGGAGAAAAAATTCTTCTCGTAGTTGCTGGCAGCTATAGCGCACAAGAGATATGACATTTTCCTGAAAACTCGTCAGTGATAAAAACTGATTCACCTGAACCCCGTCACAACTAAGAGCTACACAGGACTGTTTTTCTTCTAGCCTAATGCACGCACCAGATAAAGAACCTTTTATCACCCTTATCAACGGCGCAACTAAAACCACAGTGAACTCACTCAGGGCGCAGATGAAAGAAGTGAAATGAAGATACAGGTAACTGATATGGATTTCATGGTGCACTTACGAACACACCCACCACCAGCCTAGACCCTGAGCCAAATCCGAAGCACAATCGGCTCACCAAATGAGCCGAATAACCCCTTTATTCGGCTCACGCACCCCAGGCATTCAACCATGGCTCATCCGCACTGGATCTGGCAACACGCCGACTGGCCGCACTTCCACTGGCAACCCGGTCGCCTCGCGCCGTTGCTGCGCGATTGCGGACAAGCCCAGGGCAAGTTGCTGGGCATGCTCGGCTCCGTCAGCCAGCCAGTCAGCGCACAGAATGAACTGGATGCGCTGCTGCAAAATATCCTGACGTCCTCGGCGATTGAGGGTGAACAGTTGAATGTCGGCTCGGTGCGCTCGTCCCTGGCAAGGCGGATGGGCCTGGAAGCGATGGAAGACGGTCAGGTAAGCCGCCGCAGCGAAGGCCTCGCCGAGTTGATGATGGATGCCACTCAACAATTCACCCAGCCGTTTACCCTCGCCCGCCTATTGAAATGGCATCACTTATTGTTCCCGGTCCCGGAAGCGGGCTATACCGCTCGAGCGCTCAATATTGGATCCTTGAGGGGAGATGAGCCAATGCAAGTCGTGTCGGGCCGGCTTGATCGGCCGACCGTGCATTTCGAGGCCCCGCCACGTCTGGGACTGGAGCAGGCACTGGCGGATTTTCTGGAGTGGTTCGAAACCAGCCGCGATCAGCCGGAACTGGACCCGCTGGTACGCGCCGGCGTCGCGCACTTCTGGTTTGTCACACTGCATCCCTTCGATGACGGCAATGGTCGCCTGACACGCGCTATCACCGATTTGGCACTGGCCCAGGGTGAACACCAGGCCATCCGTTTCTATGCCATGTCAGCCAGCATCCTCGAAGACCGCACCGGCTACTACAACGCACTGGAATCCAGCCAGAAGGCCTCACTGGATATCACTGACTGGCTGGAGTGGTTCCTTAAAACCCTGTTACGCAGCGTGCAGCAGGCAATGGCGCGGATTGACCGAGTGCTGGGAAAGAGTCGGTTCTGGCAGCAACACCGCGACCTCCCTTTGTCTGCTGAACAGATCAAGGTTCTCAATCGACTGCTCGACGGTGGTGAGAAGAGCTTCGAACACGGCATCAGCGCGGCGCAGTACCAAGCGGTGGCAAAGGTCTCCAAGGCGACAGCGACGCGACACCTGGCTGACCTGCTGGAAAAAAACTGCTTGGTTCGTCTGCCCGGAGGCGGCCGCAGCACGCGTTATCAGGTCAATACAGCAGGCAAGTGACACCCCGCTCATTTGCCCAGAATCCCCATGTCTGCTAGTGTCGCGCCGGTTTACCGTCTACCGGAATAGCCGCCATGGCCCGCAAAAAAGTTGCACTCGATTTCGAACAATCCCTCGCTGACCTGCAAGCTCTGGTCGAGCGTCTGGAGAACGGCGAGTTGTCGCTGGAGGACTCGCTGACAGCGTTTGAGCAAGGCATCGGCCTGACCCGCGACTGTCAGAGCGCTTTGGCGCAGGCGGAGCAGAAGGTGCAGGTGTTGCTGGAACGTGACGGGGAGTTGGCCGAAGAACCTTTCGACGCGGAACAGCCGGAATGATCGACGCGTATCAGGCCAGTAGCCAAGCCCGGGTGAATGCGGCGCTGGAACCCTTGTTCGTAGCGCCAAGCCCGGAAATGAATCGCCTCTATGAAGCCATGCGTTACAGCGTGATGAATGGCGGCAAGCGCGTGCGCCCATTGCTGGCGTACGCAGCCTGTGAAGCGCTGGGCGCGCCGGCCGAGCAGGCCAATGGCGCCGCGTGCGCGGTGGAGTTGATTCACGCGTATTCCCTGGTACATGACGATTTGCCGGCCATGGACGACGACGATCTGCGTCGCGGCCAGCCCACCACTCATAAAGCCTTCGATGAAGCCTATGCCATCCTGGCCGGTGATGGCCTGCAAAGCCTGGCGTTCAGCGCATTGCTGGACCCGCGCCTGAGCAGCGTCAACGCCGAAATCCGCCTGCGCATGGTCACCACACTGGCGCAGGCTGCGGGCCCGGCCGGGATGGTCGGCGGGCAGGCCATCGACATGGGCTCGGTCAGCCTCAAGCTGGATCAAAAAGCACTCGAACACATGCATCGCCACAAGACCGGTGCGCTGATAGAGGCCGCCGTGCAGTTGGGCGCGCTGGCCAGCGGTCGTGCGCAGCCTGCGCAATTGGCAGCCTTGCAAACCTACTCCCAGGCCATCGGCCTGGCTTTCCAGGTGCAGGACGACATTCTCGACGTGGAAAGTGACACCGCCACCCTGGGCAAACGCCAGGGCGCCGATATCGCCCGGGACAAGCCGACCTATCCTGCGCTGCTCGGGCTCGACGCTGCCAAGGTCTACGCCCTGGAACTGCGTGACCAGGCCCTGGCGGCCCTGCGACCTTTCGACGCGGCGGCCGAGCCGTTGCGTAATCTGGCGCGGTATATCGTCGAACGCCGCCACTGATAACCACGGCCATTACGGCCGCATATCGGCCAAGTTCGGCGCTCCGCGTGGGCAGTTTGCGATGCTTGAGGTAAACTGCCGCCTCTTTCTATACCTATAACGATTCGCCTGATGCCCACGACGTTTCAAGAGATTCCCCGCAAGCGCCCGTCCACGCCCCTGCTCGACCGTGCTGCCACGCCGGACGGCCTGCGTCGTCTGGGTGAAGCCGAGCTGGAAACCCTGGCCGATGAATTGCGCCTGGAATTGCTCTACACGGTCGGTCAGACCGGTGGGCATTTCGGTGCCGGCCTGGGCGTCATCGAGCTGACCATCGCCCTGCATTACGTGTTCGACACCCCGGACGACCGGCTGGTGTGGGATGTGGGCCATCAGGCGTATCCGCATAAAATCCTCACCGGCCGTCGCGAGCGCATGAGCACGCTGCGCCAGAAGGACGGCGTCGCCGCCTTCCCGCGTCGTTCGGAGAGCGAGTACGACACCTTTGGCGTCGGCCACTCCAGCACGTCCATCAGTGCGGCACTGGGCATGGCGATTGCCGCCCGCCTGCAAAACAGTGATCGCAAAGCGATTGCCGTGATCGGCGATGGTGCACTGACCGCCGGCATGGCGTTCGAAGCGCTGAACCACGCGCCGGAAGTGGACGCCAACATGCTGGTGATCCTCAACGACAACGACATGTCGATCTCGCGCAATGTCGGCGGCTTGTCCAACTACCTGGCCAAGATTCTTTCCAGCCGTACGTATGCCAGCATGCGCGAAGGCAGCAAAAAGGTACTCTCGCGTCTGCCCGGCGCGTGGGAAATTGCCCGGCGCACCGAGGAATACGCCAAGGGCATGCTGGTGCCCGGCACCTTGTTCGAAGAACTGGGCTGGAACTATATCGGCCCCATCGACGGCCACGACCTGCCGACCCTGATCGCCACGCTGCGCAATATGCGTGACCTCAAGGGCCCGCAGTTCCTGCATATCGTCACCAAAAAAGGCAAAGGCTTCGCCCCGGCGGAAGTCGACCCGATCGGTTATCACGCGATCACCAAGCTCGAACCGCTGGACGCTCCCGCCGCCGCGCCGAAAAAGGCCAGCGGGCCGAAGTATTCCGGGGTGTTCGGCGAGTGGCTGTGCGACATGGCCGCCGCCGACTCGCGCCTGGTGGGCATCACTCCGGCGATGAAGGAAGGCTCGGATCTGGTGGCGTTCAGCGAGCGTTTCCCGCTGCGCTACTTCGACGTGGCGATTGCCGAGCAGCACGCGGTGACGTTCGCCGCCGGCATGGCCTGCGAAGGCGCCAAGCCAGTGGTCGCGATCTATTCCACCTTCCTGCAGCGCGGTTACGACCAATTGGTGCATGACGTCGCGGTGCAGAACCTCGACGTGCTGTTCGCCATCGACCGCGCCGGCCTGGTGGGCGAAGACGGCCCGACTCACGCCGGCAGTTTCGATTTGTCCTACCTGCGCTGCATCCCAGGCATGCTGGTGATGACCCCGAGCGACGAAAACGAATTGCGCAAGATGCTCAGCACCGGCCATCTGTACAACGGCCCGGCTGCGGTGCGTTACCCACGCGGCAACGGCCCGAACGCCGTGATCGAAAAAGACCTGGAGCCCATCGAGATCGGTAAGGGCGTCGTGCGTCGCCAGGGCAGCCAGGTGGCGTTCCTGGTATTCGGCGTGCAATTGGCCGAAGCCTTGAAAGTCGCCGAGAAGCTCGACGCCACGGTGGTCGACATGCGCTTCGTCAAACCTCTGGATGAAGCGCTGGTGCGCGAGATCGCTGGCAGTCACGAGTTGCTGGTCACGGTGGAAGAAAACGCCATCATGGGCGGCGCCGGTGCAGCGGTCAGCGAGTACCTGGCGCGGGAGAATATCCTCAAGTCGGTGCTGCACCTGGGCTTGCCGGATGTGTACGTCGAGCATGCCAAGCCGGCGCAGATGCTGGCCGAATGCGGGCTGGATGAGGCCGGGGTTGAAGCCTCTGTGCGCAACCGCATGGCGCTGCTGGGCCTGTAGAAACCGGGACCAAAGGAATGTGGGAGGGGGCAAGAGCCCCCTTCCACATTTGATTTGTGCCCTCCTCAACGCCATGGACAGCCCATGAAACACCTGTACTTTGCCTTGCTGCTCCTGCCCTCCCCGCAATTGCTCGCCGACACCCGCGACGATGCGCTGAAACTCCCCGATATCGTCATCAGCACCAACCGCCAGGTCCAGGCGCGCAATGACAGCAGCGCCGCCAACACGGTGTTCACCCGCGACGATATCGACCGCCTGCAACCGACCAGCCTTACCGACCTGCTCAACCGCGTGCCTGGCGTGCAAGTGGCGCCCACCGGCGGGCGCGGCAGTTTGCCGGGGATCTACCTGCGCGGCACCAAGTCCGCCCAAAGCCTGGTGCTGGTGGACGGCCAGCGCATCGCCAATACCACCTCCGGCGATAGCGGCCTGCAATACCTCAGTGTCGATCAGATCGAGCGCGTGGAAGTGCTGCGCGGCTCGCGCTCGGTGATCTACGGCAGCGATGCAATTGGCGGGGTGATTCAAGTCTTCACCCGACGCAACGCCGAGCAAGGCTTGCAGCCACGTCTGACCTTGGGCTTTGGCAGTCTTCAGACCTGGCAGCGCAGCCTCGGTCTGTCAGGCGGGGATGAACACACGCGGTTCAACCTGGGCGCAAGCCTGGATGAAACCGCCGGCATCAACTCGACCCACGCGTCCTTTCCCACTGACGGCGACCACGATGCTTACCGTAACCAGTCCCTCAGTCTTAACCTCAGCCATTCATTCAGCGAGGCGCTGGAGGCGGGTTTCAACCTGCTCGATAGCCGTGGCAAGTCGGAGTACGACAACAGTTTCGGCCGCTACGACGCCGCCAGCGGCCAGACGCTGGGGCAAAAGCCCTACACCGATTACACCGTCAGCAGTGCCAGCGGTTACCTCGATGCCACGTTCAACCCGCGCTGGCAGTCACGCCTGGAACTGGGCCACAGCGAGAACCGCGACACCAAGCGTGACACCCTCAGCGACGACTTCAGTGTGTTCAACACCTACCGCGACTCGGTCAACTGGCAGAACGACCTGACCCTGGACGAACACAACAGCCTGATCCTCGGCGGTGACTGGTATGAAGACCGCTTCCACGGCTCCACCGCGTTCAGTGAAAACAGGCGCTGGAACCGCGCGGCCTTTGTGCAGCATCGGTTTCACAGTGAGTGGTTTTCCACGGAACTGGGCCTGCGCCGTGACCAGAATCAGCAGTTCGGCGCGCAGAACAGTTGGAGCGGCACGCTGACCTTGCCGATCAACCCCGACAATGATGTATTGCTGAGCTACAGCGAAGGCTTTCGCGCCCCCACCTTCAACGACCTGTATTACCCCGACACGCGGTACAGCAACCCCGACCTGCAACCCGAAACCTCCAAGAGCTACGAACTGCAGTGGCGCAGCCAGCTCAGTGACAGCACACGCCTGGAGGCCTCGCTGTACCGCACGGACTTGAGCGACGCAATCATCCTCGACAGCACGGGCAAGCCGCAGAATGTGGCGTCGGCGCGTATCAACGGCATGGAAGCGGCACTCAAGCAGGACCTGTTCGGCTGGCAGGGCAATCTGGGGTTGTCGATTATCGACCCGCGCGACCGTAGCACAGGCCACACCCTGGCCCGTCGCGCACGTCGCACGTTGAGCCTGGACCTGGACCGGCAATTCGATCAGCTCGGCCTCGGCGCCAGTTGGCAGGCAATCAGCAGCAGCTATGACGATGCCGACAATGCACAACGCCTGGGCGGTTATGCGTTGCTCGGGCTGCGCAGCCGTTGGGCGATCAACCGGGAAGTGGCGCTGTCGCTGAAGGTCGACAACCTACTGGACAAGTCCTACGCGCGGGCGCGTTACAGCTATGACGATCCGATGTTTATCAACAATCAGGATTACCGCGAAGAAGGTCGGGTATGGCTGTTCGGTGTGACCTGGACTCCGGAAATCTGAGGCTCAGTCACAGGTCCGGCGCAATTACCTGGCACAACCGCCCCACCGCCTCCAGCATCTGCCCGCTGGGCCGCTCCAGGCCTTTATCGGGCACCTGCCGTACGCGATCGGCCATGGTTGGCCAGGCTTTCCAGGCGTCCATTTGCGTTTGATCGCTGACCAGAATCAGCTCGGGATTGCGCTGCAACACCGACTCGATACTGACTTGCGGCGCCGGCAGTTTGAGGTCGTCGAACACATTGCGTGCGCCGCAGACCGTCAACGCGTCGCTGATGATCTGCCCACCGCCCACGGTGTACAGCGGCGAGTTCCACACCTGGTAAAACACTCGTAAAGGTTCGGCACGCCGGTAGCGCTGACGCAGCTCGGCCAGGCGCTGGCGCAACGGCTCGGCCAATTGCCGGCCGGCGTCGACACGCCCAAGCCGCTCGGCGATGGCCTGAACCTGGGTGGTGAGTTGTTCGAGATTGTGGGGTTCGGCGACGTACACCGGGATATTCAAACGCTGCAACTGCGCGCGCTGGGCCGGGCCGACGCTGCCGGGCCACAGTAGGATCAGGTCCGGCTTGAGGCTGAGCAGGCGTTCCATGTCCAACTGCCCGTAACGCCCCACGGACGGCACCTGCGCCAATGCCGCCGGGCGCTCGCCACCGTCGAGCAGGCCCACCAGCAGGTCGGCGGCACCCAGTTCCATCACGATTTCCGACAGCGACGGCGCCAGGCTGACCACCCGCTCGGCCGCCAGGGCCTGGGCACTCAGCGCCAACACCAGCAGCGCCAGCCAGCGGCGCATCATCCCAACTGACGCGGGATGCGGTAGAGGTAAAACAGCACCATCGTCGACAGCGCCAATAGAAACAACGGCACCGCCTCCAGGCCGACGAACACCGCCAGCGCACCGATCCACGCGGGCAGCGCGGCCACCAGCAGCGCCGTACGGCGACGGGCCGCCAAGGTGATCCAGGCGCCGGGTTCTTCGGCGGTGTCGAGGGCTTTGGAGGTGGCGATCAACGCGTGTTTATAGCCGTTGAAGTAGCGCAGGCTGAGGAACATCGAGGCCACACCCGCGATAAAGAAAGGCATGGCCAACACCGGCAGCAAGGATTCAGCCTGGCCAAACACCAGGTTGATCACAAACAAGGGCAACAGCGCCAGGGCCAGATACTGCCACCAGTTGACGGACAGCCGACGCTTGACCTGGCCCCGAGTCACGCGCGGTCTACCTCACCTTGATGCTCGTTGCCCATCATGTGGTCGAGCTTGCTGGCCTTGGTCGCCAGGTAGAGCTTGTTGTGCGGGTTTTGCCCCGTGTGCAGCGGCACGCGCTCGGCCACGGTGATGCCCATGTCGGTCAAGGCCTTGACCTTGCGCGGATTGTTGGTCATCAGGCGCAGGGATTTGACCCCCAGGTGCTCAAGCATCGGCAGGCAGATCGCGTAGTCACGCTGATCGGCCGCGAAACCCAGACGTTCGTTGGCTTCCACAGTATCGGCGCCGCCATCCTGCAATTCGTAGGCGCGGATTTTGTTCAGCAGGCCAATGCCACGGCCTTCCTGACGCAAATACAGCAACACGCCACGACCTTCCCGCGCGATGGCCTGCAGCGCGGCTTCGAGCTGCGAGCCGCAGTCACAGCGCTGGCTGAACAACGCATCGCCGGTCAGGCACTCAGAGTGCAGACGGCCGAGCACGGGCTCGCCATCGGCGATGTCGCCCAGGCTGAGCACAACGTGCTCGCGCCCGGTGGCTTCTTCAAGAAAGCCGCTCATGGTGAACGTGGCAAAAGGGGTAGGCAGCTTGGAAGCGGCGACGAAAACGACGGGCACCGTGTGCTCCTGATTTCAGATTTCACAGAGGCGGCATTGTAACAGCAGGTTCTGACAGACGCTTAAGCTGAATTCTCGCTGATAAAGATCAATCGGTTCGATTGGCCTTCAACTCGGTTCTATGCAGGTCAGAACGGATAGGGCTGTTTCCAGTGCTGGAAAATCGGTTTGAGTTCGCCACTTTTCACCAGCGAGTCCATACGCCGATCAAATACGGCGCGCAGGCCGCGTCCGTGCTCGTTGTCGGCAAAGCCCACGTAGAGGGGCAGTTGAGTCAGGTGGGTCAACCGAAAGATCGACGGGTCTTGCGCCTGATTGAGGACTTCCTGTGCTTCGGTAAAGGCATCAATGTAGAAGTCGGCTCGTCCGTGTTGCAGCATCGGCAAAATACCGTCGCGCCGACGTATCTGGTTAAAACGTCGTACACTCGGCAAGTACGCTTCGTATTTGTAGCCATGCACCCAGGCCAGGCGATACTCCCCCAGCGTGGCCAGGCTCGGCGCCTTGGAAGTGGCCAGGCCGAGGGCGTAAATGGGGTCGGAATCGTAGTGCCAGCGGGGATACAGCACATCCTTGACTTCGTCACGGTACGAACCGACCCAGCCATCCACCTCGCCGCGCTGGGCCAGGCCAACCGCTCGGGTGTAGGGCTCGGTGCGGGTTTGAACAGTGAATCCCGCCGGCTCGAAAACCTTGCGCATCACGTCCCAGGCAAGGCCGCTGCCGTCGGCATTGGTGTAGCCGTCCCACGCCTCACTGGCCAGCGTAACCTTGGCAGGTGACACGGGAGTCTCCTGCGCCTGCAACAGCGTCGCGGCGAAGCACAGCAGTGTCAGCAACCAGCGGCGTACACCCATGGGGGCGACCTCCTACAGAGCCTTGCATCAGGGATTACGCTATTGAGGGTAGCCCAGGCCGCCGCTTCAGGGTGCATCGCGAAAATGTTGGTAGCCGCGCACGGCGGGTGTGATGTCCTGGCCATTGGCGTCAAGCAGGGTCACTCCCTGGCCTGCCTCGACCCGGCCGATCACATGAATTGGCCAGCCGTCGCCCAGCAACGGCGCCAGCTGCGCGGGCGGCAGAGTAAAAGCCAGCACATAGTCGTCGCCACCGCTCAGGGCGGCCACCCGCGCCTGCTCGTCACCCACGAATGCCAAAAGAGCTTTGGACAATGGCAGCGCCTGCCGCTCAATGACCAGGCTGACAGCCGAGGCTTTGGCGATATGCCCACAATCGGCCAATAGCCCATCGGAAATATCCATCGCCGCCGTGGCCTTGCCGCGCAGCGCCAATCCCAGTGCCAGTTGCGGTTGCGGCGACCAGTAATGGGCCAATAACGGCTCGGCGACCGCCGCCTCGGCGCTGCGCTGGCCCAGCACCAGCGGCAAGGCGCCGGCGGCGTTGCCCAGTTCGCCGCCCACGCACAGCCAATCACCTGGCTGCGCGCCGCTACGGGTCAGGGCCTGCCCCGCCGGTACACGGCCGAACACGGTCATGGTCAGGCTCAGCGGCCCGCGCGTGGTATCGCCCCCCACCAGGCCCACGCCGCAGCGTTGCGCCATGGCGTTCAACCCCTGGGCATAGCGTTGCAGCCAATCGGCATCGACGCTCGGCGTGGTGAGTGCAAGGGTAAATGCGAGGGGGTGGGCGCCCATGGCGGCCAGATCGCTCACCGCCACGGCCAACGAGCGCTGGCCGAGCAGGAACGGATCGCAGGGGTCGGCAAAATGCACGCCGGCCACCAGGGTATCGGTGGAGATTGCCAGTTGCTCCCCAGGGGGCAGCGCCAGCAAGGCGCAGTCGTCGCCGATCCCCAGGGCAATACCTTCGCCGCCCTGCGCACAAGGCGCGGCGGCGAAGTATGTGCGGATCAGCTCAAACTCACCCATCGAGAACTCAAGCGCGGATCAGCGCTTGTGTTCCTTGACTTCGGCTTCGCGCAGGCGCGGGGCCAGCTTATCGAGCACGCCGTTGACGAACTTGTGGCCGTCGGTCGAACCGTAGACTTTCGCCAGCTCGATGCCTTCGTTGATCACCACGCGGTACGGTACGTCGACGCGCTTGAGCAGTTCCCAGGTGGACAGGCGCATGACGCACAGTTCTACCGGGTCCAGTTCCTCGATGGTCAGGTCCAGGCAAGGTGCCAGGGCCGTGTCGATCTCGGTCAAGCTGGCGTGAACGCCGTGCAGGATGTCGTGGAAATAGCTTTGATCGGCGAAGGTAAAGTCGTTATCGACGCGAAACTGCGCTTCGATTTCGTTCAGCGAAGCACCTGCCAGATGGCGCTGATACAGCGCCTGGGTCGCAAGTTGACGCGCCTTGCGACGCTTCTCGCTCTTGGACGGCTTGCCGGCATCCGCAGGGCGTGGGTCCTGAGGGTTGAACTGATCGCTCTCGTCGGAAATCACTTGGCCTCCAACTGCGACAGCAGGCTGACCATTTCCAGGGCGGACAGGGCAGCTTCGGCACCTTTGTTACCGGCCTTGGTGCCGGAACGCTCGATGGCTTGTTCGATGGAATCCACGGTCAGCACGCCGAACGCAACCGGCACGCCGAACTCCATGGACACCTGGGCCAGGCCCTTGGTGCATTCGCCGGCCACGTATTCGAAGTGCGGCGTGCCGCCCCGAATGACCGCGCCCAGGGCGATGATTGCAGCGTATTCGGCCTGTTGGGCCACTTTTTGCGCAACCAGCGGAATTTCGAAGGCGCCAGGGGCGCGGATGATCGTGATGTCGCTCTCGCTCACACCGTGGCGAACCAGGGCGTCCACGGCACCGCTTACCAGGCTTTCAACCACGAAGCTGTTGAAGCGGCCAACCACCAGGGCATAGCGGCCTTTGGGGGCGATGAAGGTACCTTCGATGGTCTTCAGGGTCATTCGACAAATCTCTTAAAGAGCCGGGACGCGAAAAGTGCGTCCCTCAGTGATGATTTAACCGCGAACAAGGGGCAGAAATCGCCGGCCTTTATTCGGAGGGCACGTATTCTACAACTTCCAGATCGAAACCGGATATCGCATTAAATTTCATCGGTGCGCTCATCAGGCGCATTTTGCGCACACCGAGGTCACGCAGGATCTGCGAACCGGCACCGACAATGCTGTAGGTGGTGGGGGTTTTCACCTGGGTCTGCTCGGCGGTTTCACGGATATGCGCGAGCAAAACGTCGCCATCCACCGGGTTGCCCAACAACAGCACCACGCCGCTGCCAGCCTCGGAAACCGCGGCCATGGCGGCGCGCAGGCTCCAGCGGCCGGGTTGCTTGACCATCAGCAGGTCGCGCAGCGGGTCCATGTTATGCACGCGGACCAGCGTCGGTTCATCGGCGCAAATATTGCCCAGTGTCAGGGCCATGTGCACGTCGCCTTCCACCGAATCACGGTAGGTCACCAGGTTGAATTGGCCCAGTTCGCTGTCCAGTGGCTGCTCGGCAATCCGCTGAACGGTACGTTCGTGGATCATGCGGTAGTGAATCAGGTCGGCGATGGTGCCGATCTTGATGCCGTGTTCGGCGGCAAACGCTTCGAGTTCGGCGCGACGGGCCATGGTGCCGTCATCGTTCATCACTTCGCAGATCACGCCGCTGGGTTCGAAACCGGCCATGCGCGCCAGGTCGCAGGCGGCTTCGGTGTGGCCGGCACGGGCCAGGGTACCGCCGGGCTGGGCCATCAACGGGAAGATATGGCCGGGGCTGACGATGTCTTCAGCCTTGGCGTCCTTGGCGGCGGCGGCCTGCACGGTGCGCGCGCGGTCGGCGGCGGAGATGCCGGTGGTCACGCCGGTGGTGGCTTCAATCGATACGGTGAACTTGGTACCGAAACCCGAGCCGTTACGCGGCGCCATCAATGGCAGCTTGAGCAGTTCGCAGCGCTCGCGGCTCATGGGCATGCAGATCAGGCCACGGGCGTGCTTGGCCATGAAGTTGATGTGCTCGGCCTTGCAGGCTTCGGCGGCCATGATGATGTCGCCTTCGTTCTCGCGGTCTTCGTCATCCATCAGGATGACCATCTTGCCTTGGCGGATGTCTTCAACCAGTTCTTCGATGCTATTGAGCGCCACGTGGCACCCCCTTGGTCAGGATTTCAGGTAGCCATTAGCGGCCAGAAAACTTTCGGTGATGTTCCCGGCAGTCGGCTCTGCGGCCTTATCGCCCAGCAACAGGCGCTCCAGGTAACGGGCAAGCAAGTCCACTTCCAGATTCACCCGGCGACCCGGCTGGTACGAGGCCATGATGGTTTCGCTCAGGGTGTGCGGGATGATGGTCAATTCGAATTCGGCGCCGTTGACGGCGTTCACGGTCAGGCTGGTGCCGTCGACGGTGATCGAGCCTTTGTGGGCGATGTACTTGGCCAAGTCTTTTGGCGCGCGGATGCGGAATTCCACCGCCCGCGCGTTTTCGCTGCGCGACACCACTTCGCCAACGCCGTCGACGTGGCCGCTGACCAGGTGACCGCCCAGGCGGGTGGTCGGAGTCAGGGCTTTTTCCAGGTTGACCGGGCTGCCGGCCTTGAGATCGTTCATCGCCGTGCAGTCCAGGGTTTCGCGGCTGACGTCGGCGGCAAAGCCATTGCCCGGCAGTTCGATGACGGTCAGGCACACGCCGTTGACGGCGATGCTGTCGCCCAGTTTGACGTCGCCCAGGTCGAGCTTGCCGGTTTCAACCAGCAGGCGTACGTCGCCGCCCTTGGGGGTCATGGTGCGAATGCTGCCGATGGATTCGATAATGCCGGTGAACATGGCCTTCTCCTGGAAAACGGGGCCGCGCGGTGCGCAGGCCGGAAATTATACGCTGGCTGATGGCACAGGGATGGCGGTGACTCGCCAGTCGTCGCCTACAGCGCGCATGTCAGTGATCTTGAGTTGGGGAGCGTCGGCCAGTTTCTCAAGCGGCCAGTCCAGCAAAGGGCGGGCGGCGGAGCCGAGGAACTTGCCGGCGACGAATATCACGTATTCGTCCACCAGGCCCTGCTGCGCAAACGCGCCGGCCAGACTTGGCCCTGCCTCCACCAACACTTCGTTGACGCCTCGCGCGGCCAGCGCCACCAGCGCCGAACGCAGGTCGACCTGGCCGTCGACGCCCGGTACTACCAGGCATTCAGGGCCACGGGGAAACTGGTTTTCCGGGGTCACGCAGGTGATGACCAGTGCCGGGCCGGCCTTGAAGAACGGCGCATTGAGCGGCACCCGCAGGCGGCCGTCGATCAACACGCGCAACGGCGGGCGCGACATGGCCAAGGCGGTCGTGGCTTCATCGAGGCCCAGTTCGGCGGCACGCACGGTCAGCCGCGCGCCGTCGGCCAGCACCGTGTCGGCACCGGTCAAGACCACACTGGCCTCGGCACGCAGGCGCTGCACAGCGGCACGGGCGGCGGGGCCGGTGATCCACTGGCTTTCGCCGCTGGCCATCGCGGTGCGACCGTCCAGGCTCATCGCCAACTTGACCCGCACAAAAGGCAGACCGTGTTCCATACGCTTGAGAAAGCCCGGGTTCAGCGCTCGCGCCTGGCTTTCCAGCACGCCGCTGAGCACCTCGATCCCGGCTTGCGCCAGACGCTGCATGCCGCGCCCGGCGACTTCCGGATTGGGGTCCTGCATCCCGGCCACCACCCGTGCCACGCCAGCACTCACCAGCGCATCGGCGCATGGCGGCGTGCGGCCATGGTGGCTGCAAGGTTCGAGGGTCACGTACACCGTGGCGCCGCGCGCTTTATCGCCGGCGGCGCGCAGGGCATTGGGCTCGGCGTGGGGCTCGCCGGTGCGCTCATGCCAGCCTTCGCCGACAATCTGCCCATCGCGCACGATCACACAGCCGACCCGAGGGTTGGGATGGGTGGTGTACACGCCCTTGCGCGCAAGCTCCAGGGCACGGGCCATGTAGTGGGCGTCGAGCACGGCCTGTTCGGCGCAAGGCGGGTTCATTGTTTGGCCGGCTCGCGGGCCAGGCGATCGATCTCTTCGCGGAACTCGTTGAGGTCCTGAAAGCGTCGGTACACCGAGGCGAAACGGATATAGGCAACTTCGTCGAGCTTTTGCAGCTCGCCCATCACCAGTTCGCCCACGACCAGGCTCTTGACCTCGCGCTCGCCGGTGGCACGCAACTTGTGCTTGATATGCGCCAGGGCCGCTTCCAGCCGCTCGACGCTCACCGGGCGTTTTTCCAGGGCGCGCTGCATACCGGCGCGCAGTTTTTCTTCGTCGAAGGGTTGGCGGCTGCCGTCGGACTTGATCAGCCGTGGCAACACCAGTTCGGCGGTTTCGAAGGTGGTGAAACGTTCACCGCAGCCAGAGGCCAGGCATTCGCGCCGGCGACGTACTTGATCGCCCTCGGCGACCAGTCGCGAGTCGATGACCTTGGTGTCGTTGGCACCGCAGAAGGGACAGTGCATGGTGGCAGGCAACAAAAAATGGGAGGGCCATGGTAGCGCATCCCCGTGGCAAGACAAGCCATAGCCTTTACGGTATATAGGCTGACAATTATGTTTCTTCTCTTTTAAGCCACGGATTTTGTCCCTTCTGGAGCCGTACATGCAGTTACGACCTGTTGTTTTACTCGCGTTGTTCAGTGTTCTGGTCGCCTGCAGCAGCGAAGCCCCCAAGCCGAGCGCGCCCCAACCGACGCCCGCGCAGGAGAAAAAAGTCCCAGGGGTCGAAGACCTCGGCCCCCTGCCGGCCTACCAGCGTGAAATCAACGGCAGCCTGACCAACGTGCCCGCCGGCGCCGAGGTCGAGATGGCATTGCTGGTGATCGACGATCGCGCGCGCCCGCAACAATTACTGGCCAGCAGTGTGCTGACCGGCAACGGCAAACCTCTGGCCTTCCGCCTGCGATTCAACCCTGAAGCGTTCCCGGCCGGTGCGCGGGTCGAGTTGCGCGGTCGCGCCAGCCAATCCGGTCAGTTGATCCTGCACCTGCCCGCCGTGCGCATTACCCAGGCGATCACCCAGACCACCGGCCCCCTGCAACTTGTCAAAGCACCATGACGCCACCGCTGCACCTGCAGCGCGCCCTGAGTGCGCTGATCGGCGACG
Source organism: Pseudomonas rhodesiae (assembly GCF_013285305.1). NCBI lineage: Bacteria > Pseudomonadati > Pseudomonadota > Gammaproteobacteria > Pseudomonadales > Pseudomonadaceae > Pseudomonas > Pseudomonas rhodesiae. Next base: position 5,279,858 of record NZ_CP054205.1, read on the forward strand.
CGCAGCTGGTGCCCTGCGCGCTGCCGGGCACCGACCTGTGGTTATGGCTGCTGGACGCGGACAATATGGACCGCGCCTTCAGCCAGGAAGAAACCCGGCGCATCCTGCATGAACCGCCCTACTGGAGTTTTTGCTGGGCCAGCGGCCTGGCGTTGGCCCGCTATCTGGCGGCGCACCCTGATTGGGTTGCGGGCAAGCGCGTGCTGGACTTCGGCGCAGGCTCCGGGGTGGCTGGCATCGCCGCCATCAAAGCCGGCGCCCTGGAAGTGGTGGCCTGCGATCTCGACCCGCTGGCGCTGGCATCTTGTCGGGCAAATGCCGAACTCAACGGCGTGGAACTGGCTTATTCCGCCGATTTTTTCGCCGAAGCCGACCGCTTCGACCTGATCCTTGTGGCCGACGTGCTCTACGACCGCGCCAACCTGCCACTGCTGGATCACTTCCTCAGCCGTGGACGCGAAGCACTGGTGGCCGATTCGCGCGTGCGGGACTTCCAACACCCCGCCTATCGACGCCTGGACATACTGGATGCCCTGACCCTGCCGGACCTGGCCGAGCCTTGGGAGTTTCGCAAGGTGAGCCTGTACCATTCGAAGCGTTAAACCCGCACGTTACAGATTTTCAGCAATAGATTGGTTAAGACAGCAAAAGCGGGTGCATGGAAAATGCCCTCCTTCGCAAGCGGCCTGGACCATCGATCTGCATGCTTTTCCAAACAGTTTCAATCATTGCTGAGCGCTCAACGCCCTTGCAAAAAATCGGGCGGCTACCTAACCTTTGCAGCAATACACCCGCCATGCCTCTGGTTGCCTTAGCAACCAAGCACAAATTGTGCGGGTTTTTTTTGCCCGGTATTTTTTGAGCATGAGGACATTCAGCAAACCCGCCATTGACGTTCGCGACCAGCTTGAGCTGCTCAAGCACCGCGGGTTGAATGTTCAGGATGAGGTTCACGCAGAGTCTTTTTTGCAATCGGTCAGCTTCTTTAGGCTCAGCCCCTATATGCGACCGTTTCAGCAACCGGAGGATATCGATCATCGCTTTCGTGATGGCAGCCAGTTTCGTCAGTTAACGCGTCTCTACGACTTTGATCGACGGCTTCGCTTACTGACCATGGATGCCATCGATAGAGTCGAAATCGCATCTCGTGCAGTCATCAGCAACCATATGGGGCCCGCCCATGGCAGTCATTGATATATAGACCCACGAATGTTCCATCAGATGTTCGATCATCAGCGGCTGCTTACGACGCTGTCCTTCAAACAATCCACAGCCATGCGTGATTTTCAGCGCGAATGCGAGCGCATCGATAGATCCCGTGCGGACGACAGGAGAAAAGGCCTACTTAAACGCCAAAGAGCTAAAGAAAGCTACGCCCGCCACCTACGCCCACCCACCTCTTATGCCTGGCTGGGCGATGTTGGAGGAACTGACACTGGGCGATTTATCCCATTTATATAAAGGCTTGGCGAAAGACGCGGACAAAAAGGCGATTGCCAGGCGTTTGGGAATTGCGGCTCCCCTGATGCAGTCTTGGCTGCACACCCTGACCACCATTCGAAACATATGCGCCCATCATTCACGGCTGTGGAACCGAGAATTAGGCATTCGTCCCGAACTGCCAAAGAAAGCCAACTTTTTATGGCCCAAACATCTCTTTCAGCCCGGGCCGCACACCCGCATTTTTGCAGCGCTCTGCATTTTGAATCATCTGACACATCGAGTGAGCCCCGACAGCCACTGGGATCAACGCTTGCATCAACTGATTTGCGAATTTCCCGACGTTAGCCTTAAAGCGATGGGCTTCCCTCTCAATTGGTATCAGGACCCTTTTTGGCATGCGCTTGAAAACTGAGCAGCCTGCTGCTTCCGGTAGCTTTCGCCAGCCCTTATAGTTGCCCCCATTCCCGCTTTCTTCGAGACGCCCCATGAGTGAGCCCACCCCGTATATCTTCGACGCCACCACTGCCACCTTCGACCAGGCGGTAATCGAAAACTCATTCCACAAACCTGTACTCGTGGATTTCTGGGCAGAGTGGTGCGCGCCGTGCAAGGCGTTGATGCCGATGCTGGCGCAGATTGCCGAGAGTTATCAGGGCGAGTTGCTGTTGGCCAAGGTCGATTGCGATGCCGAGCAGGATATCGTCGCGCGCTTTGGTATCCGCAGCCTGCCGACGGTGGTGCTGTTCAAGGACGGTCAACCGGTGGACGGGTTTGCCGGGGCGCAGCCGGAATCGGCGGTGCGTGCGATGCTGGAGCCCCATGTGCAGATGCCACCGCCGGCCGCGGCGGACCCGTTGGAGCAGGCCCAGGCGTTGTTTGCCGAAGGGCGTATCAGCGATGCCGAAGCCGTACTGGTAGCGCTGCTGGGCGAGGACAACACCAACGCCGGTGCGCTGATCCTCTACGCGCGCTGCCTGGCCGAACGGGGTGAGTTGGGCGAAGCCCAGACCGTACTGGATGCGGTAAAAAGCGACGATCACAAAGCCGCCCTCGCCGGCGCCAAAGCGCAGATCACCTTTTTGCGCCAGGCCGCCGACCTGCCGGACGCCGCCGAGCTGAAAAGCCGTCTGGCCCAGAACCCGCAGGATGATGAAGCGGCGTATCAACTGACGATCCAGCAATTGGCCCGCCAGCAATACGAGGCGGCGCTGGAAGGTCTACTCAAATTGTTCATCCGCAACCGCAGCTACAACGAAGGCTTGCCGCACAAGACCTTGCTGCAAGTGTTCGAACTGCTGGGCAACGATCACCCGCTGGTGACGGCGTACCGCCGCAAGCTGTTTGCCGCGCTGTACTAATCGCCGACCCAACGGTACAGCGGCGTATCCCCGCCGCTGGCCACTTTGACCTTGGCGCTGTGGCGCAGGCGCACCAGCAGACGCTTGCCCGCCGCCGCGTCGCCGGCCAGCCCTTCCAACTGATCGAGCAGTTCCAGTCCGCTGAGTTGGCCCGCATTGCGCAATAGGTCCTGGGCGCTCTGCCATAGGTCATCGTTGGGCTTCGCCGCGGCTGCTGGCGCAGCGCCGGCTGGGGCCCCTGGCGCGGTCTGAAATTGCGCCCCCAGGCGGGCCCAATCGCCGTCGTCCATCTCTACCGTCAAGTCCACCGGCAGGTCGCCGACGGTTCCACGAATTCGCAACATCGTCCCTACTCCCGCAGTTTTTCCGACCGGCATGCTCCCATGTGGCTTGCACAACGCCAAGCGGGCGGTCAAACTCTTGCCACTATTGTTATAAGATCACATAACAAAACTTTCATCTCTGGGAGCTTTTCCATGCGCCGTCTGTTGCTTGCCTTGCCGTTTGCCCTGCTGCCACTGGCCGTTGCTCAGGCTCATGAGGACCATGACCACGAACACGGTAGCCTCGGCGCCCATGAACACGGCGTTGCTCGCCTCAACGCGGTGCTCGACGGCCAGGCCCTGGAACTTGAGCTGGACAGCCCGGCGATGAACCTGGTGGGGTTCGAGCACATGGCCAGCAGCGCCGCCGATAAAGCCAAAGTCGCCGCCGCGCGCAAGCAACTGGAAAACCCTGTTGCCCTCTTCAACCTGCCCACGGCCGCCGGTTGCAAGGTCAGCTCCCAGGAACTCAACAGCCCGCTGTTCGGTGACAAGCCCGAAGCCGATCACGACGACGATGATGACGCCACCGACGGCAAAGGCGCAGCCGCCCATGAACATCATCACGACCACAGCGAGATCCACGCTCACTATCAATTCACCTGCGCCACACCGAGCGCCCTGAGCAATCTGGACCTGACCCAAGTGTTCAAGACCTTTCCCGCCACCCAGAAAATTCAGGTACAACTGATCGGCCCGAGCGGCCAGCAAGGCGTTGATGCGACGGCCACCGCAGCCACTTTGAAGTTCTGAGTGCCCATGACCCACCCATTGATCGAACTGTCCGACCTGGGCTTTAGCTGGCCCGGTCATCCTCAGTTGCTGGATATCCCCGCCTTTCGTCTGGAGCGCGGGGAAACCCTGTTTCTCAAAGGCCCCAGCGGCAGCGGTAAAACCACGTTGCTGGGCTTACTGGGCGGCGTGCAGAAGCCCGGCCGAGGCAGCATCCGCCTGCTCGGCCAGGAACTCACCGCGTTGTCGGCGGGTGCCCGGGATCGTTTCCGTGTTGATCACACTGGCTATATCTTCCAGCAGTTCAACCTGTTGCCGTTCCTGTCGGTGCGCGAGAACGTCGAGCTGCCTTGCCACTTTTCCAAGCTGCGCGCGCAACGCGCGGTCCAGCGTCACGGCAGCGTCGACCAGGCAGCCGCTACTCTGCTCGCGCACTTGGGGTTGAAAGACAAGGATCTGCTGGAGCGCCGCGCCGACTCGCTGTCCATCGGCCAGCAACAACGGGTGGCGGCCGCCCGTGCGCTGATCGGCCAACCGGAACTGGTGATCGCCGACGAACCCACCTCGGCCCTGGACTACGACGCCCGCGAAGCCTTTATCCAGCTGCTGTTCGCCGAGTGCCGCGACGCCGGTGCCAGCCTGTTGTTCGTCAGCCATGACCAGAGCCTGGCGCCGCTGTTCGACCGTCATTTGTCGCTGGCCGAACTCAATCGCGCCGCCACGCCCGCAGAGGTTTGAGATGTATCTGTTCCGTCTAGCCATGGCCAGCCTGGCGAACCGCCGCTTCACCGCGATCCTCACCGCGTTCGCCATCGCCTTGTCGGTGTGCCTGCTGTTGGCCGTGGAGCGGGTGCGCGTCGAGGCCCGCAATAGTTTCGCCAGCACCATCAGCGGCACCGACCTGATCGTCGGCGCGCGCTCGGGCTCGGTGAACCTGCTGCTGTACTCGGTGTTCCGCATTGGCAACGCCACCAACAACATCCGCTGGGACAGCTTCGAGCATTTCGCCGCCAGCCCTCAGGTGAAATGGGCGATTCCGATTTCCCTCGGTGACTCCCACCGCGGCTACCGCGTGATGGGCACCAACGCCTCTTACTTCGAGCACTACCAATACGGCCGCAAGCAGAACCTCGAACTGGCCAGCGGCCGCGCCTTTGCCAGCGAGCCGTTTGAAGTGGTGCTCGGCGCCGAAGTGGCCGATGCGCTGCACTATAAACTCGGCGACAAACTGGTGCTGGCCCACGGCGTAGCGGTGGTCAGCCTGGTGAAGCACGATGACAAGCCGTTCACCGTGGTCGGTATTCTCAAACGCACCGGCACGCCGGTGGACCGCACGCTGCATATCAGCCTCGGCGGCATGGAAGCGATCCACATCGACTGGCACAACGGCGTCCCCGCCCAAGGCAAAGGCCGGATCAGCGCGGACCAGGCGCGCAACATGGACCTTACGCCGCAGGCCATCACCGCTTTTATGCTGGGCCTGAACAACAAGATCTCCACCTTCGCCCTGCAACGGGAGATCAACGAGTTTCGCGGCGAGCCGATGCTGGCGATCCTGCCGGGCGTGGCGTTGCAAGAGCTGTGGAGCATGATGGGCACGGCCGAAAAAGCGCTGTTTGTAATCTCGCTGTTCGTGGTGCTGACCGGCCTGATCGGCATGCTCACGGCGATCCTCACCAGCCTCAACGAGCGCCGCCGCGAGATGGCGATTTTGCGCTCGGTGGGTGCGCGACCGTGGCATATCGCGACGCTGCTGATCTTCGAAGCCTTCGCCCTGGCGCTGTCAGGGGTAATCGCGGGCGTTGGTTTGCTCTATGTGTGCATCGCCGCCTCGCGCGGTTACTTGCAGGCCAACTACGGCCTGGACCTGCCGATGTCATGGCCGAGCGAATATGAATGGACCCTGCTCGCCGGTATCCTAGCCGCCGCGCTGTTGATGGGCAGCGTGCCCGCGTGGCGCGCCTATCGACAATCCCTGGCCGACGGCCTGTCCATTCGTTTATGAGGAAGGTTTCGATGCGCCGTGCCCTGTTTGCCCTGTTGCTCGTGCTGGCCGTACCGACCTGGGCCGATGAGCCGCCCAGGGATCTGACCTGGCAGGAAATGATTCCGCCGGACGCACCGCCGGAAGTGCCCAATATGAAGCCGCTGCACGACCTGTCGAAAATGGCCGATGCCTTGTCCGTGGAAGCGGCGCCAGCGGCCAAGCAGGATTTGCCCAACGCGCCGGTGGTCAAGAGCCTCGACGGCCAGCATATTCGTCTGCCGGGTTATATCGTGCCGTTGGAAGTCAGCGAAGAGGGCCGCACCACCGAGTTTCTGCTGGTGCCGTACTTCGGCGCGTGCATCCATGTGCCGCCGCCGCCGTCGAACCAGATCGTGCATGTCAAAAGCGAAATCGGTGTGAAGCTCGATGAGCTGTACCAGCCGTACTGGATCGAGGGCGCGATGCAGGTCAAGCCGTCCACCAGCGAACTGGCCGACGCCGGTTACCAGATGGACGCCGAGAAAATTTATATGTACGAACTGCCCGAATAGCGCTTATCGCCCTTTCATTGAGCTGAGTCAAAAGACCGAACGGAACGATCTTTACCATTGGACCTACAACTTTTTTAACGTCCTTTGGAGCTCCCATGAACAAGTCTCTGCTCGGCGCGTCCCTCTTCGCGCTCGCCCTCGTCGCCCCTGCCGCCCACGCTCACGAAGCCGGTGACATTCTGGTTCGCGCCGGTGCAATCACCGTGAACCCGAAAGCCGACAGCGGCAGCGTCAAAGTTGACCAGGGCCCTGTGGCCGGCGCCAACCTCGGCGGCAAGGCGACCATGAGCAGCGACACTCAACTGGGCTTGAACTTCGCCTACATGGTCACCGACCACGTCGGTATCGAACTGCTGGCCGCCACCCCGTTCGAGCACGATGTGAAGCTCAAGAACACCGCCCTCGGCGCCGCCAACGGTAAGCTCGGTACCCTCAAGCACCTGCCGCCGACCCTGAGCGTCGTGTACTACCCGCTGGATAAAAAATCCGCGTTCCAACCGTACGTCGGTGCCGGTATCAACTACACCTGGATCTACGATGAACACGTCGGCAGCCGTGCCGAGAGCGCTGGCTTCAGCAACTTCAAGGCGGAAAACTCCTGGGGTTGGGCCGCACAGATCGGTGCGGACTACATGATCAACGACAAGTGGATGATCAACGCCCAGGCGCGCTACATCGACATCAGCACCAAAGCCACCGTCGAGAACGACGCCGTGGCCCCCGGCACTCGCGCCAAGGTCAATGTGGACGTGGACCCAATGGTCTACATGGTGGGTATCGGCTACAAGTTCTAAGCCTGCTTTAACCAGCACTGCATAACCCATGTGTGAGGGGGCTTGCCCCCGATAGCAAAGTGTCAGTCAACAGGTTCATTGACTGGCCCAGCGCTATCGGGGGCAAGCCCCCTCTCACATTCAGCTGCGGCGGTAGAAGCGGTCCAGCAAGGCCGGCAACGCCGCCCGCCATGCCCGTGGCTTGATGCCGAAGGTGTGCAGGATTTTCTTGCAGGCGAGCACGCCGTGCTGCGGTTCTTCGTTGGCGTCCGGCCGGGCGGCGTGGGCCTGGGCGGTGGGTGATTCGATGGCCAGCGGATGATAGCCGCGGGCTTCGGTAAGGATCGCCTGGCCCAGCGCCAACGGCGTCGTCGCCTCCTGGCCGGCATAGTGATAGGTGCCCCACAGAGGCGCGGCGCAATCGAGTTGCTTGAGCACCGAAATGATCACCCGTGCGGCATCGTCCACCGGCGTCGGGTTGCCGCGCCGGTCATCGGCCATCAACAATGGCTCCGCTCGTTCGGCCCGTTCCAGAAAACGCCCGAGGGTGCCGTCGACGCTGTCATCCAGTAACCAGCCAAACCGCAGCAACACATGTTGCGGGCACGCCGCACGCACACTCTGTTCGATACGCCACAACGCCTGGCCACGCAGGCCCAGGGGCACCGGCTCATCTTTTTCGCTGTAGGCGGTGGCGCGGGAGCCATCGAATACACGGTAGCTGGACGGCTGCAGCAAGGTGATCGAATGGTGCTGGCACAGTTCGGCCAGGCGTTCGATGGCGAATTCCTGGGCGGCCAGGCGCGTTTCGCTGACCGCTTCGGCCTGGAACCAGTCGAAATAGTAGGCGAGGTTGATCAACGCATCGGGACGGGTGTCGTCGAGCAGTTGGGTGAGGCTCGCGGCATCCCAGCCGTCTTGGGGCGGTTTGGGGGCGAGGAAACCGATATCTTCCTCCGCACCGAGGCGAATCAGCGCCTGCCCGAGGGCATTCCCGCCGCCCAGTAACATAAGGCGCATTCGCATAGATTGAGCAGGCCCGGTCTGTTTGGAACGATGGTGGTTGTCGACAAGGCTGTGGGCCGTGCCGTGGATAGTTGCCAGAATCGTTGCATTTTGCGGGTTTGTAGCGCAACCGTCACGGATAAAGTACGGGTTTGCAACTTGTTGGAACTGGCAGTATCAATCACTCCATGAACGTATCTGAATCAACCGACACGGTCCTGAACGGTTTCCACCCCGCCGTCAGCGCCTGGTTCCGCAGCAGCTTCCCCTCCGTAACCGCTGCCCAGGCCCAGGCGTGGCCGCTGATCCGCCAGCGCCGCTCGACGTTGATCGCCGCGCCCACCGGTTCGGGCAAGACCCTGACGGCGTTTCTGGCGGTGCTCGATGACTTGGTCCACCAGGGGCTGGCCAACGGCGGCGAACTGCCGGATGAGACGCTCGTGGTGTATGTGTCGCCACTCAAGGCGCTGTCCAACGACATCCAGATCAACTTGCAAACCCCGCTGGCGGGCATCACCCACCATTTGCAGCAACAGGGCTTGCCACCGCTGACGATCCGCACCGCCGTGCGCACCGGCGACACGCCGCAAAAAGACCGCGCACAGATGCGCAAACGCCCGCCGCATATCCTGGTGACCACTCCGGAATCACTCTACGTGCTGCTGGGCTCGGACTCCGGCCGGCAGATGCTCGCCACCACGCGCACGGTGATCGTCGATGAAATCCACGCCATCGCCGCCGACAAGCGCGGCAGCCACCTGGCCCTGAGCCTGGAGCGTCTGCAAGGCTTGTGCGGCGAACCGCTGATGCGCATCGGCTTGTCGGCCACGCAAAAGCCCATCGAGGCGGTGTCGCGCTTTTTGGTGGGCACGGGCCGGCCCTGCGCCATTGTCGACATCGGCCACGCGCGCCCCCGCGATCTGGACATCGAAGTGCCGCCGGTGCCGTTGTCAGCGGTGATGGCCAACGATGTCTGGGAGCTGGTCTACAACCGCCTCGCCGATCTAGCGCGCGAGCACCGCACTACGCTGATCTTCGTCAACACCCGGCGTCTGGCCGAGCGCCTGGCCCGGCATCTGAGCGAGCGCCTGGGCAAAACCGCAGTGGCCGCCCACCACGGCAGCCTGGCCAAGGAGATGCGCCTGGATGCCGAGCAACGCCTCAAGGCCGGCGAGCTGCAAGTGCTGATCGCCACCGCCTCCCTGGAGCTGGGGATCGATATCGGCGACGTCGACCTGGTGTGCCAGATCGGCTCGCCCGGGTCCATCAACGGGTTTCTGCAACGGGTCGGGCGCTCCGGCCACCATGTGGGCGGCACACCCAAGGGCCGTTTGTTCGCCCTCACCCGCGATGATTTGATTGAGTGCGCCGCCCTGCTCGACTGCGTGCGCCGAGGTGAGCTGGACACGCTGCACATCCCCGTGGCACCGCTGGATGTGCTGGCGCAACAGATCATCGCCGAGGTCAGCGCCCAGGAGTGGTCGGAACACGCCCTGCTGGCGCTGATCCACCGCGCCGCGCCTTATGCCGAGCTGGATGAGCGCCACTACCAGGCGCTGCTGCACATGCTCGCCGACGGCTATAACGGGCGCCAGGGCATCCGCAGCGCCTACCTGCACCGCGATGCCGTGACCCACACCCTGCGCGGCCGACGTGGCGCACGGCTGACCGCTGTGACCAGCGGCGGCACGATCCCGGACAACGCCGACTACAGCGTCTTGCTCGAACCCCAGGGCTTGAACATTGGCAGCGTCAACGAGGATTTCGCGGTGGAAAGCATCGCCGGGGATATCTTCCAACTGGGCAATACCTCCTACCGCATCCTGCGGGTCGACGCCGGCAAAGTGCGGGTGGAAGACGCCCACGGCCAACCGCCGACCATTCCGTTCTGGCTGGGCGAAGCGCCGGGGCGCAGCCATGAGTTGTCGGCCGCTGTGGCGCGTTTGCAGGGGCATCTGGACAGCCTGCTCGGCGCCACTCCCGGCGACTTGAGCACGGCTTCGGCCTGGCTCACCCAGACCTTGGGCCTGAACCGCGCCAGCGCCGAGCAGATCCTCGATTACCTGGCCCGCGCGCGCCAGGCCTTGAGCGCGCTACCGTCCCAGGACACGCTGATCATGGAGCGGTTCTTCGACGCCTCCGGCGGCACCCAATTGATCATCCACACGCCCTTCGGCAGCCGCATCAACCGCGCCTGGGGCTTGGCCCTGCGCAAACGCTTTTGCCGCACGTTCAACTTCGAATTGCAGGCGGCGGCCAGTGAAAATGCGATCGTGCTGTCGCTGTCCACCAGCCACAGTTTCCCGCTGGACGAAGTATGGCGTTACCTCAACAGCCAGACTGCCGAACACCTGCTGATCCAGGCCGTGCTCGACGCGCCGCTGTTCGGCGTGCGCTGGCGCTGGAACGCCGGCGTGGCCCTGGCGTTGCCGCGCTACACCGGCGGGCGCAAGGTGGCGCCGCAGATCCAGCGCATGAAAAGCGAAGACCTGATCGCCAGCGTGTTCCCCGACCAGATCGCCTGCCTGGAAAACCTCGCCGGCGAGCGTGAAGTGCCGGAACACCCGCTGGTGGAGCAAACCCTCGACGATTGCCTGCACGACGCCATGGACAGCGCCGGTTGGCTTGCCCTGTTGCGGCGTATGGAAAGCGGCCAAGTGCGCTTGATCAGCCGCGATCTGCCGGCGCCTTCGCCCATGGCCGCAGAAATTCTCAGTGCACGCCCCTACACGTTTCTGGATGACGCGCCGCTGGAGGAGCGACGTACCCAAGCCGTGCTGAACCGCCGCTGGAGCGATCCGCAGAGCACCGACAACCTGGGTGCTCTGGATGCAGAAGCCATCGCTGGCGTACGCGAAGAAGCCTGGCCGGCGCCTCAAGGCGTGGATGAGATGCACGAAGCGCTGATGAGCCTGGGCGGCATCGCCCCCAGCGAAATCACACCAGCCTGGGCCACGTGGCTGCAAGCACTGGCCAAAACCGGGCGCGCCCATTGTTTGCCCAACGGCCTGTGGGTGGCGGTGGAGCGCCTGAATATCTGGCAGGCGATCATTCCCCAACACCTGGCGCTGCTGCCCGGTTTTGATGAGCCTTGGATTCATGAAGACGCCCTCGCGGAAATACTGCGCGCACGGCTCAGTGGGTTCGGCCCGCAGACCCTGGCCGAGATCGCCGCGCCCCTGGCCCTGCCGCCCACCGACATCACTCAGGCCCTGGCCCGGCTGGAACAGGAGGGCTACGTGCTGCGCGGCCACTTCAGCCCCGGTGCCGACGGCGAACAATGGTGCGAACGGCACCTGCTGGCGCGCATCCATCGCTACACCGTCAAGCGTCTGCGCCGGGAAATCGAACCGGTGGCGCTGCAAGACTTCATGCGGTTTCTGTTCGATTGGCAGCACTTGTCCGATGAAACCCGTGGCCAAGGCAGCGCCATGCTGGCGCAGATCGTCGGGCAATTCGAAGGCTATGCCGCCGCCGCGTCAGCGTGGGACAGCGATCTACTCAGCGTTCGACTCAAGGATTACTCGCCGACTTGGCTCGATGAGCTATGCCGCAGCGGCAAATGGGTCTGGATGCGCCTGACCGACAAACACAGCGCCAGCGCCCAACGCAGCACGCCGGTGGTGGTACTGCCGCGCAGCCAGGTGGGCATGTGGAGCGGCCTGACCGATGCGGCCGACAGCAGCACGCTGTCGCCCAAGGCGCAGAAAGTCCACGGAGTGTTGCGTGAACACGGCGCGCTGTTTTTCGACGAGCTCGTCCACGAAGCCCATCTATTGCGCAGCGAGCTGGAAACCGCGCTGCTGGAGCTGGTCGGTGCCGGTTTGGTGAATGCCGACAGTTTTGCCGGCCTGCGCGCACTGACCACCCCCGCCAGCAAACGCCAGGCGCGCAGCAGTCGACGCGGACGCGGGGCGTTTATCGGCGGCATGGACGATGCGGGGCGCTGGGCGCTGATCCGTCGCCCACCGAGCGCCGCCGGCCCGCACTCGGCCGAAACCCTGGAGCATGTGGCGATGACCCTGCTGCGTCGCTACGGCGTGGTGTTCTGGCGCTTGCTGGAACGCGAGGCCGATTGGCTGCCGAGCTGGCGCGAACTGCTGCGCACCTTCCACCGCCTGGAGGCCCGAGGGGAGATTCGCGGCGGACGGTTTGTCAGCGGGCTGGCAGGTGAACAATTTGCCTTGCCGGAAGCCATCCCATTACTGCGCGAAGTGCGGCGTCGGCCCCATGATGGGCGCCTGGTGGCCGTGTGCGGTGCGGACCCGTTGAACCTGATGGGGACGTTATTGCCGGGCAATAAAGTGCCGGCGGTGAGTGGCAATCGCATCGTGTATCGCGACGGGCTGCCGGCGGCGGTGAGGGTCGGCAGCAAGCAGCAATTGCTGGTGGAGGAAGATCAGCAGGCGGTGCAGGAGAAGTTGATCAGGCTGTGAGTGTTAGGGCCCTATCGGGGGCAAGCCCCCTCCCACATTTTGGCCGCCATTGTGGGAGGGGCTTGCCCCTGATGAGGGCCCTAACACACACCATCAAACAACCGGCGCCTCAGCATCCGGTTCATCCAACTGTGCCCTGCGCATGGGCAGCAACACCTGCTGTGGATAAGTCTGCGCAAAGTGCACTTCGTCACAGTTATCCACAAGCTTTTTCAAGCGCTGGTTGAACGCGCGGCTCACCGCATACTGCCCGCCCGAGACGGTGCGAAATTGCGCAGTCAGCACCACGCCGTTGAGGTCCATTTTGTCGACGCCGAATACTTCCAGCGGGCCTTGCAGGTTGTATTTGAGGAACACGTCGTCGCGGATCGACTGCCCCGCCTCGCGGATCAGCTCCACGGCCTTGTCCACATCGGTGTCATAGGTGAACTGCACCGAGAAAAACGCATAGGCGAATTGCCGCGATTGGTTGGTCACCGCCTTGATCTGCCCGAACGGCACCGAATGCACAAAGCCCTTGCCGTCGCGCAGGCGCAGGGTGCGGATGGTCAGGCCCTCGACGGTGCCGGCATGGCCGGAGTCGAGCACCACCCAATCGCCGATCGACAGCGTGTCTTCGATGATGATGAACAGGCCGGTGATCACATCCTGCACCAACTGCTGGGAACCAAAACCAATCGCCAGACCGACCACACCGGCACCCGCCAGCAGCGGCGCGACGTTGATGCCAAGGTTGGCCATAGTGGTGATCGCGCAGATCACCACCAGAATGATCTTCACCGCATTGCGCAGCAGCGGCAGGATGGTTTTCACCCGTGTGCTGGGTTGGCGGCTGGAGCGTTTGTTTACCGGCGGCTTGAGCGCTTCCTGGATCGCCGTGTCGAGCACCACCCAAAACAGCCATGTCACCAGCAGGATCAGGCCGATGCTGCTTAGGGAGTCACTGATCGCCCGGCCCACCGAATTGCGTTGGGCGAATTCAAACAGCGACACGCCCCAGATGCGCCCAAGAATCTCGATAAAGGCAATCGCCATAACGATGCGCAGGACCGCATGCAACAGGCTGAGGAAGCGCTCCTTGTAGGCGCTGCTGCGCTGGATTGCCACCTGGCTGCGGGACTTGAACAGGTGTTGCAGCACCGTGCTGAGAAACACCGTGCCGATCAACAAAATGGTAGTGAACAGCGCGCAACGCAGGGCTTTCTGGTTATCGTCGCCGGCACCGATCAGGTTGATCGCCGAGACCAACACCATCAACAGGATTGGCCAGTACCACAACCCGGAAAACACCCGCAGCGACTGCTGCAACGCCGGATGCTTGAGGCGCTGGGCCAGCGGCCGATTCCGGATTAAATGCGCCACTGGCCGACGCAGGCGCACCACCAGCACGCCAAAAATCACCGCCGCGAACAGGCCGGTGAACACCGCGATACTGCTGGTGATATTGCCGCCGAACTGCCGTGCGATCTGTGGGCTGGTCAGTGCATCGCTGAGCGCGGCGAGAAAACCGATCAGGAACAGCGGCTTTGGGCAGTACTCGCGAATAATCCGCACCGCGCGCCGTTTATGCCCGAGGTTGAACATGACGATCACGCACAGCAGTACCGAGGTAGAGAAGATGCCGCTGCTGGTCGCGTAGGCAAAACACAGCGCCAGCGCGCGACCAATGGACGGGGAAAGAAAATGGCTGACGTACAGGGTCAGCGGCAGACAAATCAGTGCCGGAATCGTATAGGGCACGACATAACTGAGCACGCCCAACAGGCGCTCACGCCGCTCGAAGAAAGAACGCTGGCCAAGACGCCGCACGATCAGCCGACCGAGCAGAGTCAACAGGGTAAAGGCGCCGATCCACACACCGGACAGCAACACAAAGTCCCCGGCGACGCTCCACGGCGAACGCTGCGCGGTCTGGTTAACCAGACGCCCGACTTCATCGGCGGCGCGGTCCGCGCGCAAGCGCCAGGCATCGATAAGGTTCTGATTGAGATCGAGCTTGTCCTGCACCTCATCGAGGCTGGAGCTGATCGCGCCGAGAAGGCCGCCCTCCACCAGCAACTCCGGCTTGGCCGGGGCTTCGGGTTCAGGCGCGGTAGCCGCGGCGTGCAATGCGCCGCTGCCACACAACAACAGCGCACCAAGCAGTAATGCAGTCTTTGAATTCAGCAAAACACCGGGCTCCTTCGCGTAGGTCTGTAAGGAACTGACGGGTTTGCTTCCTGATCGTTCCCGAGAATGTGCCGTCTGTAGGAATCGCGAAACTTTCCGCCAAATCCGGCAGTCATCCAACAACGCAGGCAAACCGGCCTGGCCTTGACAGGAGCAACCATGGGGGCGATTCACATCGGCATATCCGGCTGGCGCTATACGCCCTGGCGCGGGGACTTCTACCCCGAAGGGCTGCCCCAGAAACGCGAATTGCAGTTTGCGTCACGCGCCGTCAACAGCATCGAGATCAACGGCTCGTTCTATGCGCTGCAAACGCCCAAGCGCTATGCCGAGTGGTACGCCGATACGCCTGAAGGTTTTATGTTCAGCGTCAAGGCCCCGCGCTATATCACCCACATCCTGCGCTTGCGGGATGTGCATAAGCCAATGGCGAATTTTTTTGCCTCCGGGGTGCTGGAGCTGAAAGAAAAACTCGGCCCGGTGCTCTGGCAGTTTCCACCCAGTTTCAAGTTCGATGCGCCGCTGTTCGAGGCGTTTCTAAAGGAGCTGCCCACCGACACCCAGCAAGCCGCCACCCTCGCCCGCCAGCATGAGGCGCGCCTGAACGGCAAGGCGAGCATGCAGGCCCACGGCAAGCGTGCGCTGCGCCATGCGGTGGAGATCCGGCATAAAAGCTTTGTCACCCCCGAGTTTGTAAAGCTGCTGGCACAGCACAACGTAGCGCTGGTGGTGGCCGACACCGCCGGCAAGTGGCCGTATGCCGAGGACGTGACTGCCGACTTTGTGTACCTGCGCCTGCACGGCGACAAGCAGTTGTACGCCAGCGGTTATACCGATGCAGCACTCAAACGCTGGGGCGAGCGCATCGACTGCTGGCGCCACGGCAAACAGCCTGCCGATGCTCACCTGATCGACCCGCACCACACGCCACCGGCACGTAAGCAACGCGACGTGTTCTGTTTTTTCGACAATGACATCAAGGTGCGCGCGCCTTTCGATGCCCGCCAATTGCTGCAGCGTTTCGCGCTGGACAAGCACTTGGCCACCGCACCCGGACAACTGCCGGAACCGGGAGTGTTGCCATGACCCACCCTGAATTGATCCCCATCACCCCCACGGCGCCGATCACGCGCTTTACCGTGCTGACGGTGAATATCCACAAGGGCTTCACCGCACTCAACCGCCGCTTCATCCTGCCCGAGCTGCGCGAAGCGGTGCGCAGCATCGGCGCCGACATGGTGTTTTTGCAGGAGATCCACGGTACCCACGAGCAACACCCGCAGCGCTACAGCAACTGGCCGAACATGCCGCAGTACGAGTTCCTCGCCGACAGCATCTGGCCGCAGTTCGCCTATGGGCGTAACGCGGTCTACCCCCACGGCGACCACGGCAATGCGCTGCTGTCGAAGTTCCAGATCGTGCGCTACGACAACCTCGACATCTCCCAGAGCGGCCACGAAAACCGTGGCCTGCTGCATTGCGTGCTGCGCTTGCCGGGCACGGGTCAGGAGGTGCACGCGATCTGCATCCACCTGGGCCTGCGTGAGGTGCATCGTCAGCAGCAATTGCGCCTGCTGGAGCAACGCATCGCGGAAATTCCGGCGGATGCACCGTTGCTGGTGGCGGGGGATTTCAACGATTGGCGGCAAAAAGCCGACTTGAGCCGCAGCGGTCTGACCGAAGTGTTCGTCGGCGCCCACGGCAAACCGGCGCGGACCTTCCCGGCGCGCCTGCCGTTGTTGGCGCTGGACCGTATCTACGTGCGCAACCTCATCGCCCATAACCCCCGGGTGCTGACTACACGGCCCTGGTCCCATCTGTCAGATCATGTGCCGCTGTCGGTGGAGATCGAACTATGAACATTGCGGTAGAACACATTTCCACCGATCAGCCGCCGGACGAAGCCAAGGCCCGCGACCTCGATTACGGCTGGCAGAGCGGCAATCAAGTCGAGCTGCTGGAGAATGGCGAAACGTACTTCCCCAGGGTGTTCGAGGCCATGCGCCAAGCCCAGCGCGAGATCCTGCTGGAGACCTTCATTCTGTTCGAAGACAAGGTGGGCAATGAGCTGCAGAGTATTTTGATCGAGGCGGCGCAACGGGGCGTCAAGGTGGTCGCCAGCCTCGACGGTTTTGGCAGCGGCGAGTTGAGCCCGGCGTTCCTCGGTGCGTTGGCGGATGCGGGCGTGGCGGTGCAGATGTTCGACCCGGCGTCCAAGACGTTGGGCATTCGCACCAACTGGTTTCGCCGTCTGCACCGCAAGATCGTGGTGGTGGACGCTACCGTGGGGTTTATCGGCGGGATCAATTTTTCCGCCGACCACCTCGGCGATTTCGGCCCGGAAGCCAAACAGGATTACGCGGTGCAAATCACCGGCCCGGCGGTTGCCGACCTGCATCACTTCGCATTGGCGCAAAGCGGCCGCCAAGTGCGCACCCGACGTGGCTGGCGGCGGCGCCAGCAACGGCCCTCGGTATGGCCGGCCGAGCAAGGTGACGGTCAGGTGCGCCTGATTTACCGCGACAATCTGCAACACCGGGACGACATCGAAGAGGCGTATATCCATGCGTTGAGCAAGGCGCAAAAACGCGCGGTGATCGCCAACGCTTATTTCTTCCCCGGTTACCGGCTGCTGCGTGAGATCCGCAACGCCGCGCGGCGCGGGGTGCATGTGCAATTGATCATGCAGGGCCAACCCGATGTACTGCTGGCCAAGCTGGCGGCGCGCATGCTCTACGACTACTTGCTCAAGGACGGCGTGGTGATCCACGAATACTGCCAGCGCCCGCTGCACGGCAAAGTGGCGCTGGTGGATGACGAATGGAGCACCGTCGGTTCGAGCAACTTGGACCCGCTGAGTCTGGCGCTCAACCTGGAAGCCAACGTGCTGATCCGTGATCGTGCGTTCAACCAGCAGTTGTACGAACGCTTGGAAGCGCTAGCCAACAACCACTGCAAGACCATGCCGGAAAACCGCAAGCCACGCCTGTGGCTGTGGCGCCTGACCGTGGGTTTCCTGGTGTTCCATGTGATGCGCCATTTCCCCGTGCTGACGGGTTGGCTGCCGGCCCATAAACCGCGTTTGAAACCTTTCGAGAGCCAGGCCCATGACCACTGAAACCGGCGGTTCACGCTTCAAGCGCTGGAAAAAACCGCTGACCATCGCGTTCTTCCTGCTGCTGATCGTGCTGTTCACGATGCTTGCGCGCCGCATCGACTGGAGCGAAGTGGTGCAGACCTTGGGCGACTTCAAGCTGCGCACCCTGCTGATCGCCAGCGCGTTGACCCTGTGCAGTTTCATCGTCTACGCCTGCTTCGACCTGATCGGCCGCACCTACATCCGCCAGCCGTTGCGTTGGAAGCAGATTTTGCCGGTGGGCATCATCAGCTACGCGTTCAACCTCAATCTCAGTGCGTGGGTGGGCGGTATCGCCATGCGCTATCGGCTGTATTCGCGACTGGGGGTGAGCACCAGCAATATCGCCAAGATCCTAGGCCTGAGCCTGGCCACCAACTGGTTCGGTTACATGGCCCTGGCCGGCGTGGTGTTCAGCAGCGGCCTGGTGACCCTGCCGCCGGGCTGGAAATTGAGCAGCGGCGCCTTGCAGGGTGTGGGGGTGTTGCTGGTATTGGCGAGCCTGGGCTACCTGGCGGCCTGCCGGTTCTCGAAGAAGCGCGCGTGGTCGATCCGCGGTATCGAAATCAACCTGCCGTCGCTGCGCATGGCGTGTCTGCAATTGGCATTGGGCGCGCTGAACTGGTCGTTGATGGCGGCGGTGATTTTCACCCTGTTGCCGGGCAAGCTGGACTACCCGCTGGTGCTCGGCGTGCTGCTGATCAGCGCGATTGCCGGGGTGGTTACGCATATCCCGGCCGGGCTCGGGGTGCTGGAGGCGGTGTTTATCGCGCTGCTGCAACACGAGGCATCGCGCGGCAGCCTGCTGGCCGGGCTGATTGCGTACCGGGCGATCTATTTTATCTGCCCGTTGCTGATTGCCTTGGTCATGTACTTGGGCGTTGAAGCCAAGGCCAAGGCGCTGCGGGTGAAAAAAACACCCGCATAGGGCTTAGCGCGACTGGATGATGCTCAAGCGCTCGCCCACCACCATCTCGGTGATCCAGTCCACCAGGATCGAGGTATAAGCCTGCTGGGACACCGGATCGCTGAGGGAGTGGTCGGCACCGTCGATGATGCGGTGGGTCAGCGAGTGAGTATGCCGGCATGCCGCGCGGTAACTCATGATGGTGGCATGGGGCACGTGGTCGTCGGTTTCCGATTCGACGATCAATACATCCCCGGTAAACACCGAGCAAGCGTGAAGGGCACGATTGGTCTCGGCCTGCACCAGGGTGCTGCGGTAATCCATCAAGTCGGCTTTATCCAAGTCGCGCTTGGGCTTGAGCCATTCCTGATCGCGGTACAGCGCCGGTACCCGCAATGCCAGCCAACGCACAGGGCGTAACGAGGTGAGGATTGCCGCCAGGTAACCGCCGTAGCTGGTGCCCACCACCGCCACCGCCGAGGTGTCGATGGCCGGGTGCGCGATCAACCGGTCATAGGCGGCCAGCAGGTCGCGCAGGTTGTCTTCGCGCGTCACCCGCGACAGCGGAATACCGGTGCCGGCGTGACCTCGCAGGTCGAAGGTCAGGCATACACAACCCAGGCCCGCAATACCTTTGGCCCGCTCCAGGTCACGCTCCTGGCTACCGCCCCAGCCGTGCACAAACAACACGCCGGGCACCTTGGATTTGGGGCTGAGGAACGTGCCGCTCATTTGTTCGTCGTCGATATCGATCGCAATGCTTTCGCTTCTAGCCGTCATAAGAATTGACCGTTACGTACTTGAGAAGAAATTCGCTGTGTTCCGCCGGGCCTCGGTACACCTCGATGGCATCCGCCGGCAGCGCTTGGTCCTCGTAAGTCTCCACCGAGGACACATAAATGGCCTTCAGACCCGGATGGTTGATAAAGCTCTGTAGCGCAGCGACTTCCGCGCTGCTGGCACCGCCCATGCGCCAGGACTGTTCGAGTACGCCGCTGCGGCGCTGGCCCTGGCTGTCCAGGCCTTGGGCGATATCGTAGTTGCGCCGCGAGGCGTAGAACCCTGGGTAACATTGGTCGGCGGCGGCGTCGAATACCCTGGCCTGCTCGACCGCCAGGCGCACGTCGTCGGGCAGCGCCAGTGCAAGCAGATCGGCATAATCGCCAGGCACCACGAGCAGGTTGGAGCCACCGTAGACCTCTTCGCCCTGCCCGTCCCGCGTCAGGTATTGCTGGCCGCAGTAACTGAGCACGTAATCGCCGATAAAGCTCTGGCCCACGCTGTGGGTGACGACGTCGTGCAGGTCCTGCTCCAGCACTACGCCGTCGTTGAACATTGCCGCTGCTTCCGGGCGCGCCAGCACGGTATCCAGTTCGTCGAGGCTGCGGATCACTTGTTGACCGCGCCCTGCGCAGGCATGCACGGGTTTCAGGCGGATCGGCCCGCTGTACAGCAGGCGCGTGGCAGCCTCCCGCGCATCGCCCAAGGCAAATACGCTGAGGCCGTCGAGCACCACATCGCGCACTTGCTCGCAGAACTGCGGCGACCAGCCCTCCGGCGCCTTGGCATCCGGGCCGAGCAAGCCATGGCTGATGGCTTTGGTGCAGATGAAAGCGTGATCCACATATCCGCCCCACAGGTCGTCCGGACCGTGGATATTCAAAGCGCGAGCCTGTTCTTGGCCGACAATGGTTTGCGTGGGCAATAAGTAGAGATCGCGCCCCGCGTGCTGCTGCGGGCTATAGCTGCCAGCGAACTTGAGCCCGAGGATTTGCGCCAGCCAACGGGCCAGGGCGCGATCGGTGTCGACTTCATGCTGGGGCGCTCCATCGCGCGTGGAATGCGCCGCCACAGATTTTTTGCGTTGAATCGGGGTCATGCGTCCCCCTTGGCCATCCTGCCATGTGTGTAGAAGGACAGTTGCAGGGATCAGGCCAACCCCAAGTAGAGGGACAGCGCTGGCAAATCAGTCAGTTATGCTCAAAGCGATAGCCATTGGCCTGTTTGATTCTGCACGACCTCTTCTAGTGCCTCCGGCGTTCTGCACGATTCAAACGCCAAAACGACTACGGTAGTCGCTCGGCGCCAAGCCGGTGATCTTCTTGAAGGTGGCGCGAAAGGCACTGGGGTCTTGATAACCCACGGTCCAAGCGATGTGGTCGATGGTGCCATTGGTGAATTCCAGCATTTGCCGCGCCTTGCCAACCCTCAGGTGCTGGCAGTATTCGGTGGGTTTGAGCCCGGTGGCATTGCGAAAACGGCGCAGGAACGTGCGCTCTTCCAGTCCCGCCTGCTGCGCCATGGCTGCAACGGACACATCCACCGCGCCGCTGGCCTGCAACCAATGCTGGACCTTGAGAATCGCCCCATCGCCATGGCTGAGGATCGGCGCAAAGTTGCTGCCGCACTGGCTGGTGCTGTCGCTGTGCTCGATCACCAGGAAACGCGCGGTGTCGGCGGCGATACTCGGCCCCATCAGGCGGTCGACCAGGCGCAAGCCCAATTCGGACCAGGCCATCAGCCCGGCGGTGGTGATGAGGTCGCCGTCGTCCACAATGGGCTTATCCGCCTCCAACCGCACCGACGGGTACAGCGCGGCAAACGACTCGGCGGATGACCAATGGGTGGTGGCGCTGCGCCCGTCCAGCAGGCCGCTGCGCGCCAGCATGATCGAACCGATGCACACGCCGCCGAGCACCGTACCGCCGGCATGCCTTTTACGCAGCCATGCCAGCAGAGTCGGCGGCGCCTGGTCGTCAGTGAAGCCACAAATCGAGGGCGGCACCAGCACAGCCATCAGCGGCAGATCCGGGCCGGGCTGGCTGTCGAATATCCGCACCGGTTCACCCTCGGCCTGCATTTGCCAATGGCTGATGCGCAGCAACGGTAGCTGGGTGGACGCATGTTCGGCAGCAATGCGATTGGCCACGCCGAACAGATCGGTCAAACCATGTACCGCGGCCAATTGCGCGCCCTGGTAGATCAGCACACCCAGCTCAACGGTGGAGCGTTCCACGGCCATTGTCAGTTTTCCCCCTGTTATTGTCGGTGCTGCCAATCCTCGGGCGCGGCGCCAGCTAAGATACTGGGCCCATCAACCCATCACGAGGCAACCTCCATGGCCAAGCAGGCGCTCATCCTAATCGATATCCAGAACGACTACTTCCCCCAGGGCAAGTGGCCGCTCGACGGCGTGCAAGCCGCTGCCGACAAGGCGGCGCAGGTGCTGCAAGCCTTTCGCCAGGCCGGCGATGCGGTGGTTCATGTGCGTCATGAGTTTACGTCCGAGGATGCACCGTTCTTCACTCCTGGCTCCGAAGGCGCACACCTGCACAGCCAGGTGCTCAATCAAGGCGATGAGCCAGTGGTGCTCAAGCATTTCGTGAACGCGTTTCGCGAAACCAACCTGCGCGCGTTGCTCGAACAACGCAGCATCACCGAACTGGTGGTAGTGGGCAGCATGAGCCATATGTGCATCGACGGCGTGGTGCGGGCTGCGGCAGACATGGGCTACACCGTCACCGTGATCCATGATGCGTGCGCCACCCGCGATCTGGAGTTCAACGGCCAAGTGATTCCCGCAGCGCAGGTGCATGGCGCCTATATGGCGTCACTGGCATTCGGCTATGCGGGCGTGGTGTCGGCGGATGAGTTTCTGACAGCGCAAACGGCGACGGCCTGACCGCCACCGTTAAGGGACGCTTTAGCGCGTGGCGATGATGAACAGGCGCGGGAACGGCAACAGCACGGTGCCGTCAGCCAGAGCCGGATAACCTTGGGTGATCCGCGCCTGGTATTCCTGTAGGAAAGCGACTCTTTCTTCGTCGGTCAACGGCGCAAGAAAAGGTCGCAGCCCTGTGCCCTTGAACCACTCCACCACGGCCCCATGATCGGCCAACGGATGTTGGTAGGTGGTGCGCCATACGTCGACCGTGCTGCTGTGCTTGCTCAGCAGTTCGTAGTAGTAGCCAGGCGCATGCCGCTCGTTGTGTTTGAAGCCACCAATCTTCGCCGCCCACGGGCCATCGGCAGCGACTTCGCGGGCGAGCCGGTGCGCAGGTTCATCAAGGTTGTCCGGCGTCTGCACGGCCAAGGTGCCGCCGGGCGTCAGTTGCTGGATCAGGTGCGGGTACAACGTAGCGTGGTCGGGCAGCCATTGCAGCGAGGCGTTGGCCAGGATCACATCAAAAGACTGGGACGGCTGCCACGCGCCAATATCCGCCAGTTCGAAATTCAAGGCAGGCAAACGCTTACGGGCGTCGATCAACATATCGTCGGAGCTGTCGATGCCAGTGATGTGCGCCTGCGGGAAACGCGCCGCCAATACTTCGGTGGAGTTGCCTGGACCGCAACCCAGATCAACAGCCGTGCGCACCTCGACGGTGGGGATGGCGGCAACCAGATCACGCACCGGGCGGGTACGTTGCTGTTCGAACATCGTGTATTGCTTGGCTGACCAGGTCATCGCGGCTTTCCGTTTCTATAGGTTGGCCCTAGCCTAAATTCTGTGACCGGTGAGGACAACTGGGCGGTTTAACCGGTAATAAAAAACCCCCGAAGCCTGGACTATCGGGGGTTTTCGTTTCGAAGCTTTAAGCCCTAGAACGGGATATCGTCATCAAAGCTGTCGAAATCCGCCGCCGGCTGAGGTGCCGCCTGCTGTGGCGCTGGACGCGACTCACGCTGTGGCTGCTGGCTTGGCTGTGGGCGCGACTGCTGTGGACGCGGTGCCGAGTTGGACATGCCGCCCTGGCCCTGTTGGTCGCCCTGTGGACGGCCGCCCAGCAGTTGCATGGTGCCTTGCATGTCGACCACGATTTCAGTGGTGTAACGCTTGATGCCGTCTTTTTCCCACTCGCGGGTCTGCAATTTGCCTTCGATGTAGACCTGCGAACCTTTGCGCAGGTATTCGCCGGCGATTTCCGCGACCTTGCCGAACATCGACACGCGGTGCCATTCGGTCTTCTCGACCTTCTGGCCGGTCTGCTTGTCGGTCCACTGTTCGCTGGTCGCCAGACTCAGGTTGGTCACGGCATTACCGTTAGGCAAGTAGCGAACTTCGGGATCCTGGCCGCATGTACCGACCAATATGACTTTGTTAACCCCACGGGCCATAACGTTCTCCTAAGCTGGGCGCGCTGTCGGCACTGGGTTGACCAGTTGCTCGAGCGTCGCGCGATCCAATAATTCGGTGTCCAATTTGATGTAGATCGCGGCTTCTTCCGCAACCACTACTGCGTCCGTTACTCCAACGACGGCCTTGAGGCGCTCGACCAAGCCAGCCTCGCGCATCGCTTCAGGCGATAACGGCAGGCGCAGGCTCGTCACATACGGAGGTTCGCGCATGGTAACAGCAAAGGCCAGCCAGAGGGCAGCCAGACCTGCGCACCCGAGGAACACAACCGACAAACCGCCATGCTGGAACATCCAGCCGCCCATGATGCCGCCCAATGCGGAGCCCAGGAACTGACTGGTGGAATACACCCCCATCGCCGTGCCCTTGCCGCCGGCCGGTGAAACTTTACTGATCAGCGAAGGCAGCGAAGCCTCCAACAGGTTGAACGCGGTGAAGAACACTACCGTGCCGATCACCAGTGCCCGCAGGCTATCGCCGAACTGCCAGAAGAATAGTTCAGTGAGCATCAATGTCGCGACGGCGCCCAGCAAAACACGTTTCATTTTGCGTCGCTTCTCGCCATAGATGATGAACGGGATCATGGCGAAGAATGAAATCAGCAACGCGGTCAGGTACACCCACCAGTGCTGTTCCTTGGGCAGACCGGCTTTTTGCACCAGGGCCAGGGGCAAGGCGACGAAGCTGCACATCAGCATGGCGTGCAATACGAAGATACCTAAATCCAGGCGTAGCAGGTCCGGGTGCTTGAGCGTCGGCAACAGCGCCTTGCGCGCCACGCCGGACTCGCGGTGCTGCAGCGTGCCGGTGGAGCGCGGCACCATGAACGCCACGATCACGATCCCGAACAACGCCATGCCGCCGGTGGCCAGAAACAAACCATGCAGACCAAAAGCGCGCGTCAACAGCGGGCCCACCACCATGGCCACGGCAAACGACAGACCGATGGTCATGCCGATCATGGCCATGGCCTTGGTACGATGCTGCTCGCGGGTCAGGTCCGACAGCAACGCCATCACGGCAGCGGAAATTGCCCCGGCGCCCTGTAGGATGCGGCCGGCGATTACGCCCCATATGGAATCGGATTGCGCTGCGAGCACGCTGCCAAGGGCAAATACGACCAGCCCGAGATAAATCACCGGCCGACGACCAATGCGGTCGGAAATGATCCCAAACGGAATCTGAAAAATCGCCTGGGTCAGGCCGTAGGCACCAATGGCCAGACCGATCAAAGCGGGGGTCGCGCCTGCGAGATCCATCCCGTAAGTCGCCAGTACCGGCAACACCATGAACATGCCAAGCATACGGAAGGCGAACACCAGGGCCAGACCGCTTGCCGCGCGGGTCTCACCGCTACTCATGCGTTCGCTGTGGGGATCGTGCATGGAAAAACCTCGTGTGAACCGGCGGCGATTCTACCAGTCCCATCGATTGAGAGGGTATATGCGGCGGTTTGCCGCGCAGCTTTCATGTAAGGCTGCAAGCGGCCTTTTGACAGTGTATATTCATCCAGTCTTTAGCCGTATACTCCGGCATTATTTACGCCCGCCGTGCGAGGCCATCTTGGACAAGATCCTGATTCGTGGGGCTAGAACCCACAACCTGAAGAACATTGACCTGACCCTGCCACGGGACAAACTGATCGTGATCACCGGCCTGTCGGGGTCCGGCAAATCGTCTCTGGCCTTCGATACGCTGTATGCCGAAGGTCAGCGTCGTTATGTGGAGTCGCTGTCGGCCTACGCCCGCCAGTTCCTGTCGATGATGGAAAAGCCTGACGTCGATACCATCGAAGGCCTGTCGCCAGCCATCTCCATCGAACAGAAGTCGACGTCCCATAACCCCCGTTCCACCGTGGGCACCATTACCGAAATCTATGACTATCTGCGCCTGCTGTATGCGCGGGTAGGTATCCCCCGCTGCCCGGACCACGACATTCCTCTGGAAGCCCAGACCGTCAGCCAGATGGTCGACCTGGTGTTGGCGCAGCCCGAAGGGGCTAAGCTGATGCTGCTGGCGCCGGTGATCCGCGAGCGCAAGGGCGAACATCTGTCCGTATTCGAAGAGCTGCGCGCCCAGGGTTTCGTGCGAGCTCGCATCAACGGCAAGCTCTATGAACTCGATGAAGCACCGAAGCTCGACAAGCAGAAGAAGCATTCTATCGATGTTGTCGTCGATCGCTTCAAAGTGCGGGCGGACTTGCAGCAACGCCTGGCGGAATCGTTTGAAACAGCGCTGAAACTGGCGGACGGTATTGCCCTGGTCGCACCGATGGATGACGAACCGGGCGAAGAAATCATCTTCTCCGCGCGCTTTGCCTGCCCGATCTGTGGCCACGCCATCAGCGAGCTGGAACCCAAGCTGTTCTCCTTCAACAACCCCGCCGGCGCCTGCCCGACCTGCGATGGTCTGGGGGTCAAGCAATTCTTCGACATCAAGCGCCTGGTCAATGGTGAGTTGACCCTTGCCGAAGGCGCGATACGCGGCTGGGATAGGCGTAACGTCTATTACTTCCAGATGCTCGGTTCGCTGGCCTCCCACTATAAGTTCAGTCTGGAAGTGCCATTCAACCAACTGCCGGCAGACCAGCAAAAGGTCATCCTCAATGGCAGCGGCTCGCAGAATGTCGACTTCAAGTACTTGAACGACCGAGGCGATATCGTCAAGCGTTCTCACCCGTTTGAAGGCATCGTGCCGAATCTGGAGCGCCGCTATCGCGAGACCGAATCGGCGAGCGTGCGCGAAGAATTGGCGAAGTTCCTCAGCACCCAGCCGTGCCCGGATTGCCGGGGTACGCGCCTGCGACGCGAGGCGCGTCATGTGTGGGTTGGTGAAAAAACCCTGCCGGCGGTGACCAATCTGCCGATTGGCGATGCCTGTGAGTACTTTGGTGAGCTCAAGCTCACCGGACGGCGCGGGGAAATTGCCGACAAGATTCTCAAGGAAATTCGTGAGCGTTTGCAGTTCCTGGTTAACGTCGGCCTGGACTACCTTTCGCTCGATCGCAGCGCGGACACGCTGTCCGGCGGTGAAGCCCAACGGATTCGCCTGGCCAGTCAAATCGGCGCAGGCCTCGTGGGTGTGCTTTATATCCTCGATGAACCGTCGATTGGTTTGCACCAGCGCGACAACGACCGGTTGCTGGGCACCTTGAAACACCTGCGCGATATCGGTAACACGGTGATTGTGGTCGAGCACGATGAAGATGCGATTCGCCTGGCGGATTATGTGGTCGACATCGGCCCGGGCGCAGGCGTGCATGGCGGGCATATTGTCGCGGAGGGCACGCCGGCCGAGGTCATGGCTCACCCGGATTCGCTGACCGGTAAGTACCTTTCGGGTCGAGTAAAGATCGAAGTCCCGGCCAAACGCACACCGCGTAACAAGAAGATGGCCCTGCACCTCAAGGGCGCGCGTGGCAATAACTTGCGCAATGTAGACCTGGAGATTCCACTGGGCCTGCTTACCTGCGTGACAGGTGTTTCCGGGTCAGGCAAGTCGACGCTGATCAACAACACGCTATTCCCCCTCAGTGCCGCCGCCTTGAACGGCGCGACCACTCTGGAAGCGGCGGCACACGACAGCATAAAGGGCCTGGAACATCTGGATAAAGTGGTCGATATCGACCAGAGCCCTATTGGTCGCACGCCGCGCTCTAACCCTGCAACTTACACCGGGCTGTTTACCCCGATTCGCGAACTGTTCGCTGGGGTTCCGGAGTCGCGCTCCCGCGGCTACGGGCCTGGCCGGTTCTCGTTCAACGTCAAGGGTGGCCGCTGCGAAGCCTGCCAGGGCGATGGCTTGATCAAGGTAGAAATGCACTTCCTGCCGGACATCTACGTGCCCTGCGATGTATGCAAGAGCAAGCGCTATAACCGCGAGACCCTGGAGATCAAATACAAGGGCAAGAGCATCCACGAAACCCTCGAAATGACGATCGAGGAAGCGCGGGAGTTCTTCGATGCAGTTACGGCACTGGCGCGCAAGCTGCAGACTTTGATGGATGTAGGCTTGTCGTATATCAAGCTCGGACAGTCGGCTACTACCCTGTCCGGCGGTGAGGCGCAACGGGTGAAGTTGTCTCGCGAACTATCCAAGCGCGATACCGGCAAGACTTTGTACATTCTGGACGAGCCGACCACCGGCCTGCACTTCGCCGATATCCAGCAACTGCTGGATGTGCTGCACCGACTCCGTGACCATGGCAATACCGTGGTAGTGATCGAGCATAACCTGGATGTGATCAAAACGGCCGACTGGCTGGTGGACCTCGGGCCGGAAGGTGGTTCCAAGGGTGGCCAGATCATCGCAGTGGGCACGCCGGAGCAGGTCTCCGAGATGCCTCAATCCCACACGGGTTACTACTTGAAACCTTTGCTGGCACGCGATCGGGCCTGATTTATCCGGCGCAATAAAAAGCCCCTGTCACCTCATTGGGTGACAGGGGCTTTTTCGTACCGGAAATCAGAACTGCGATTGCAGGTAGTTTTCCAGACCAATCAGCTTGATCAGACCCAGCTGTTTTTCCAACCAGTAGGTGTGATCTTCTTCAGTGTCGTTCAACTGCACACGCAGAATTTCGCGGGTGACGTAGTCGTTATGCTGTTCGCATAACTCAATGCCCTTGCAGAGCGCAGCACGAACTTTGTACTCAAGGCGAAGGTCGGCGGCGAGCATGTCAGGTACCGTCGTGCCCACATCCAGATCATCAGGGCGCATACGTGGCGTTCCCTCGAGCATCAAGATGCGGCGCATCAGCGCATCGGCGTGCTGTGCCTCTTCTTCCATTTCATGGTTGATACGCTCGTAGAGCTCGGTAAAGCCCCAGTCTTCGTACATGCGCGAATGGATGAAATATTGGTCACGAGCTGCCAGTTCGCCCGTCAGCAACGTGTTGAGGTAATCGATTACGTCGGGGTGACCTTGCATCGCCCTACATCTCCCTGCTTGAAAGTCTGTAGTTTGAACCATGATGACCCGGAGGTCACGAGACCAACGGCAGAAAAGTGAAGATTTATCGCGAAAAGTAGCTGAAATAACGCAAAAACCGCCCAAATGAGGGCGGTTCTGCTTCTCGTTTAGAGTCAGTTAAGCGATACACCCAGCGCCTTTGCGATTGCTTCTCCGTAAGCGGGGTCTGCTTTGTAGAAGTGTCGCAACTGACGCTCAACGACATCACCCGAAACCCCGGACATAGCACCAGCAATGTTGTTGGTGAGCAGAGCTTTCTGCTCATCGCTCATCAGCCGGAACAGCGCACCGGCGTGGCTGTAGTAGTCGGTATCTTCGCGATGATCGTAGCGGTCCGCCGCACCACTCAATGCCAACGCGGGTTCAGCATATTGAGGCGCTTGTTTCGGCGCGTCGGAATAGCTGTTCGGTTCGTAGTTGGGAGCCGCCCCGCCATTACTACCGAATGCCATGGAGCCGTCACGCTGGTAGCTATTCACCGGGCTGCGCGGCGCATTCACTGGCAGCTGCTGGTGGTTGGTACCGACACGGTAGCGGTGCGCATCTGCGTAAGCGAATACGCGACCTTGCAGCATACGGTCGGGAGACAACCCCACACCCGGAACCATGTTGCTTGGGCCGAACGCAGCTTGCTCTACTTCAGCGAAGTAGTTTTGCGGGTTACGGTTAAGCTCCAGCTCGCCAACTTCGATCAGCGGGAATTCCTTTTGCGACCATGTTTTGGTCACGTCGAAAGGATTTTCGTAATGAGCATTGGCCTGCGCCTCAGTCATGATCTGGATGCAAACCCGCCATTTAGGGAATTCTCCGCGCTCAATTGCATTGAACAGGTCGCGCTGCGCGTAATCGGGATCTGTTCCCGCGAGGCGCGCGGCTTCTTCCGGCGCGAGGTTCTTGATGCCTTGCTTGGTCTTGTAGTGCCACTTGACCCAATGCCGCTCGCCTTGCGCGTTGATCAGGCTGTAGGTGTGGCTACCGAAGCCGTGCATATGACGGTAGCCATCAGGGATACCGCGGTCAGAGAACAAAATCGTGACCTGATGCAGCGCTTCGGGAGAATGCGACCAAAAATCCCACATCATTTGCGCGCTTTTCAGGTTGCTTTGCGGCAGGCGCTTTTGAGTGTGGATAAAGTCAGGGAATTTCAACGGATCGCGAATGAAGAATACCGGCGTGTTGTTACCCACGATGTCCCAGTTACCCTCTTCGGTATAGAACTTCAAAGCGAAACCGCGGGGGTCGCGCTCAGTGTCAGCGGAACCACGCTCGCCACCGACCGTAGAAAATCGCAAAAAGGTAGGCGTCTGCTTGCCAACCGCTTCGAAAAGCTTAGCACTGGTGTATTGGGTGATGTCGCGGGTCACGGTAAACGTGCCGTATGCGCCCGAGCCTTTCGCGTGTACGCGGCGCTCAGGAATGTTTTCACGGTTGAAGTGAGCAAGCTTCTCGATCAGATGAAAATCATCAAGAAGCAGAGGACCACGCGGGCCGGCAGAACGAGAGTTCTGGTTATCCGCAACGGGAGCACCGCTCGCGGTGGTAAGGATTTTATCCTGGCTCATGTTCAATTTTCCTCAGGTCAGATGTGGCACTGCCGGCTAGTCGGCTTGAAGGAAGTATTGATCATCAACATGACACTGACAAATTCATTAAATCGTAAGCATCAATAGAAAATATCTACCAACAATTCCTATACTCATGGTGCCAACTGCAATTTGAGGAAGCTTGTACCCATCGCGCTTTTCTTGTGCGCACAAAAAACCGGGCACTAGGCCCGGTTTTTCGTTACAGACTGTCGTCTTACTCGGCGCTTACAGCTTCGCCAGCAGTAGCACGATCAACCAACTCGACGTACGCCATTGGCGCGTTGTCGCCAGCGCGGAAACCGCACTTGAGGATGCGCAGGTAGCCACCCTCACGGGTAGCGTAGCGCTTACCCAGGTCGTTGAAGAGCTTACCAACGATAGCTTTCGAACGAGTACGGTCGAAAGCCAGACGGCGGTTAGCCAGGCTGTCTGTCTTAGCCAAAGTAATCAGCGGCTCAGCAACGCGACGCAGTTCTTTAGCTTTCGGCAGTGTAGTTTTGATCAGCTCGTGCTCGAACAGCGACACCGCCATGTTCTGGAACATGGCCTTGCGGTGCGAGCTGGTACGGCTCAGGTGACGACCACTTTTACGATGACGCATGGTTCATTCCTTACCAAACTCACGTTCGGTGATTACGACGATCAGGCAGTCGCCTTGTCGTCCTTCTTAAGACTTGCAGGCGGCCAGTTGTCGAGGCGCATGCCGAGGGACAGACCGCGGGAGGCCAGAACGTCCTTGATTTCGGTCAAGGATTTCTTGCCCAGGTTCGGAGTCTTCAACAGTTCTACTTCGGTACGCTGAATCAGGTCGCCGATGTAGTAAATGTTTTCCGCCTTAAGGCAGTTAGCCGAACGTACAGTCAGTTCCAGATCGTCAACCGGGCGAAGCAGGATCGGATCGATCTCGTCTTCCTGCTCGATTACCACTGGTTCGCTGTCACCTTTGAGATCGACGAACGCAGCCAACTGCTGTTGCAGAATGGTTGCAGCGCGGCGGATAGCCTCTTCAGGATCCAGGGTACCGTTGGTTTCCAGATCAATAACCAGCTTGTCCAGGTTAGTACGCTGTTCGACACGGGCGTTTTCCACCACGTATGCGATACGGCGAACCGGGCTGAACGAAGAGTCAAGCTGCAAGCGACCAATGCTGCGGCTTTCGTCTTCATCGCTCTGACGCGAGTCGGCCGGTTCATAACCACGACCACGAGCTACGGTGAGCTTCATGTTCAGGGCGCCGTTAGACGCCAGGTTAGCGATTACGTGATCGGGGTTAACGATCTCGACATCATGATCCAGCTGAATATCGGCAGCGGTAACCACCCCCGAACCCTTCTTCGACAAGGTCAGCGTAACTTCGTCACGGCCGTGCAGCTTGATAGCCAGACCTTTAAGGTTCAACAGGATTTCAATTACGTCTTCCTGTACACCTTCGATGGCGCTGTACTCGTGGAGCACACCGTCAATCTCGGCCTCGACTACTGCACAGCCGGGCATTGAGGACAACAGGATGCGGCGCAGCGCGTTGCCCAGGGTGTGGCCAAAACCACGCTCGAGAGGCTCGAGAGTGATCTTAGCGCGGGTTGGACTGACAACCTGCACATCAATGTGGCGGGGTGTCAGGAACTCATTTACCGAAATCTGCATGGATGCACCTATTTTCTAGCCCTTACTTGGAGTAGAGCTCGACAATCAGGCTTTCGTTGATGTCGGCGGACAGATCACTGCGAGCTGGAACGTTCTTGAAAACGCCCGACTTCTTCTCAGTGTCTACTTCTACCCATTCTACGCGGCCACGTTGGGCACACAGATCGAGAGCTTGGACAATGCGAAGTTGGTTTTTAGCTTTCTCGCGAACTGCGACCACGTCACCAGCACGAACCTGGTAAGACGGAACGTTTACGGTCTGACCGTTAACGCTGATCGACTTGTGCGATACCAGCTGACGGGATTCGGCACGAGTCGAACCAAAGCCCATACGGTATACAACGTTGTCCAGACGGCATTCGAGCAGTTGCAGCAGGTTTTCACCGGTTGCACCTTTCTTACCAGCAGCTTCTTTGTAGTAGCCGCTGAACTGACGCTCGAGAACGCCGTAGATACGACGGACCTTCTGCTTTTCACGCAGTTGGGTGCCGTAATCGGACTGGCGACCGCGGCGTTGGCCGTGGATACCAGGTGCTGCTTCGATGTTGCACTTCGATTCGATCGCGCGCACGCCGCTCTTCAGGAAGAGATCGGTGCCTTCGCGACGAGCGAGTTTGCATTTTGGACCAATGTAACGAGCCATTCTTTACAATCTCCTGGATTACACGCGGCGCTTCTTCGGCGGACGGCACCCGTTGTGCGGGATTGGCGTCACGTCGGTGATGCTGGCGATCTTATAGCCACAGCCGTTCAAAGCACGGACAGCAGACTCACGACCTGGACCTGGACCCTTGACGTTAACGTCGAGGTTTTTCAGGCCGTATTCCAGCGCAGCTTGACCAGCACGTTCAGCAGCTACTTGAGCAGCAAACGGGGTGGACTTGCGGGAACCGCGGAAACCCGAACCACCGGAGGTAGCCCAAGAAAGCGCGTTACCTTGACGGTCGGTGATGGTCACGATGGTGTTGTTAAAAGAAGCATGGATGTGGGCGATGCCATCAACCACTGTCTTTTTAACTTTTTTACGAGGACGAGCAGCAGGTTTTGCCATGATAATTTTCCTGTCGATTCGCGGGGGCGATTACTTGCGGATCGGCTTACGCGGACCTTTACGGGTACGCGCGTTAGTCTTGGTACGCTGACCGCGTACTGGAAGACCACGACGATGACGCAGACCGCGATAGCAACCGAGGTCCATCAAACGCTTGATTTTCATGTTGATTTCGCGACGCAGATCACCTTCAGTGGTGAACTTCGCCACTTCGCCACGCAGCTGTTCAATCTGCTCGTCGCTCAGATCCTTGATCTTAGCGGCTGGGTTTACCCCAGCAACTGCGCAAATTTTCTGCGCAGTAGTGCGACCAACACCATAGATGTAGGTCAGCGAGATAACAGTGTGCTTGTTATCTGGAATGTTAACGCCTGCAATACGGGCCATTCAGTGGGACTCCAATTGACAGCTACCTACGCCCCGGAAGCCAAGAAATAGGGCGCGAGATAATATCGCTGTAATAACAAATAATCAACCCGGCAGCGCACTAGCTGCCGGGCTTCAAGCGGATCACACTCAGCCTTGGCGCTGTTTGTGACGCGGTTCCGCGCTGCAAATTACTCGAACAACACCTTCGCGGCGAATAATCTTGCAGTTACGGCACAGCTTTTTCACCGATGCACGAACTTTCATCACCAACTCCTCGAACCTTATGGGTACTCAGCGCAACATGCCGCTGCCGTAACCCTTCAGGTTGGCTTTCTTCATCAGGGATTCGTACTGGTGCGAAACGAGGTGCGATTGTACTTGGGACATGAAGTCCATCACAACCACGACCACGATCAGCAACGAGGTCCCGCCAAGGTAGAACGGAACGTTTGCTGCAACCACCAGAAACTGGGGCAACAAGCACACGGCCGTCATATATAGAGCACCGAACAGGGTCAAGCGAGTCAGAACGCCATCAATGTAGCGTGCAGACTGCTCACCTGGACGAATACCCGGAATAAAGGCACCGGACTTCTTCAGGTTTTCCGCTACGTCTTTCGGATTGAACATCAACGCCGTATAGAAGAAGCAGAAGAAAATAATCCCTGCACTAAACAGCAGAATATTCAACGGCTGACCAGGAGCGATCGACTGAGAGAGGTCCTGCAGCCAGCCCATATTTTCAGACTGACCAAACCAGGTACCCAACGAAGCCGGAAACAGCAAAATGCTGCTCGCGAAAATTGCCGGAATAACACCGGCCATATTCACTTTCAGCGGCAAGTGGCTGGTCTGCGCGGCAAAAACCTTACGGCCCTGCTGACGCTTGGCGTAATGAACAGCGATACGACGCTGACCACGCTCAATGAACACCACAAAACCGATAATCGCTACTGCCAGCAAACCGATGGCAACCAAGGCGAAGATATTGATATCACCCTGACGTGCAGACTCGAAAGACTGCCCAATCGCTCTCGGAAGACCGGCGACGATACCTGCGAAAATCAACATCGAGATACCGTTACCAACACCACGCTCAGTAATCTGCTCACCCAGCCACATCATGAACATTGCACCAGCCACAAAAGTGGACACCGCAACGAAATGGAAGCCAAAGTCACCAGTGAACGCGACACCCTGCCCGGCCAGGCCAACGGACATGCCGATAGCTTGAACCAGAGCGAGGATGACAGTGCCGTAGCGGGTGTACTGGCTAATCTTGCGACGGCCAGCTTCACCTTCCTTCTTCAACTGCTCCAGCTGCGGGCTGACGGCTGTCATCAACTGCATGATGATCGATGCCGAAATGTACGGCATGATCCCCAGTGCAAAGATGCTCATCCGCTCCAGCGCGCCGCCGGAAAACATGTTGAACAAGCTAAGAATGGTCCCCTCATTCTGTCGAAACAGGTCTGCGAGTCGGTCCGGGTTGATACCTGGAACCGGGATGTGTGCGCCTATTCGGTAGACGATAATCGCCAGGAACAGAAAACGCAGACGAGCCCAAAGTTCAGACATACCGCCTTTGCCGAGCGCAGAGAGAGCACCTTGCTTAGCCATTTATTCCTCGAACTTGCCGCCAGCTGCTTCGATAGCCGAACGCGCACCTTTGGTGGCGCCGATTCCCTTGCCGATAGTGACAGCGCGAGCCACTTCACCGGACAGCATGATTTTCACACGCTGTACGTTGACGTTGATCACGTTGGCATCTTTCAGGGTCTGCAGAGTTACGATGTCGCCTTCCACTTTAGCCAGTTCGGACAGACGCACTTCTGCGCGGTCCATGGCTTTCAGGGATACGAAACCGAACTTAGGCAGGCGACGATGCAACGGCTGTTGACCGCCTTCAAAGCCTGGAGCGATGGTACCACCGGAGCGGGAGGTCTGACCTTTGTGGCCACGGCCGCCAGTCTTACCCAAACCGCTACCGATACCACGGCCCGGACGATGCTTTTCGCGACGGGAACCCGGCGCTGGACTCAGATCATTGAGTTTCATCGATTAACCCTCGACACGCAGCATGTAGTAAGCCTTGTTGATCATCCCGCGATTCTCGGGAGTATCCTGAACTTCTACAGTGTGACCGATGCGACGCAGACCCAGACCCTTAACGCACAGTTTGTGGTTAGGGATGCGGCCGGTCATGCTTTTGATCAGCGTTACTTTAACGGTAGCCATGATCAGAAAATCTCCTGGACGCTTTTGCCACGCTTGGCGGCAATGGATTCAGGGGACTGCATAGCTTTCAAACCTTTAAAAGTGGCGTGAACCACGTTTACCGGGTTAGTCGAGCCGTAGCACTTGGCCAGAACGTTCTGAACGCCAGCAACTTCGAGGACAGCACGCATAGCGCCGCCAGCGATGATACCGGTACCTTCAGAAGCAGGCTGCATGTACACCTTCGAAGCGCCATGGGCGGACTTCATTGCGTACTGCAGGGTGGTGCCGTTCAGATCAACTTGGATCATGTTGCGACGAGCAGCTTCCATTGCCTTCTGGATCGCAGCAGGCACTTCACGCGACTTGCCACGGCCGAAGCCAACACGCCCTTTACCATCACCAACCACGGTCAACGCGGTGAAAGTGAAGATACGGCCGCCTTTAACGGTTTTGGCTACGCGGTTAACTTGAACCAGCTTCTCAATGTAGCCTTCGTCGCGCTTTTGGTCGTTATTTGACATAACTTAGAACTCCAGCCCAGCTTCACGAGCAGCATCAGCCAGCGCTTTAACGCGGCCGTGGTACTTGAAGCCAGAGCGGTCGAAAGCCACTTGCGAGACGCCAGCGGCCTTAGCACGCGTAGCGACCAGCTGGCCAACCTTTGTGGCCGCGTCGATGTTGCCAGTGGCACCATCACGCAGTTCTTTATCCAAAGTCGAGGCGCTTGCCAGGACTTTGTTGCCGTCGGCCGAGATGACCTGGGCGTAGATGTGCTGCGACGAGCGGAACACGCAGAGACGCACGACTTCGAGTTCGTGCATTTTCAGGCGTGCTTTGCGAGCGCGACGCAGTCGAGTAACTTTTTTGTCGGTCATTTGCTATGCCCTACTTCTTCTTGGCTTCTTTACGACGGACGACTTCGTCCGCGTAGCGCACACCTTTGCCTTTGTACGGCTCTGGTGGACGGAAGTCGCGGATCTCAGCAGCCACTTGACCTACCAGCTGCTTATCGATGCCCTTGATCAGGATATCGGTCTGGCTAGGAGTCTCAGCGGTGATGCCTTCCGGCAGTTCGTAATCCACTGGGTGCGAGAAGCCAAGGGCCAGGTTCAAAACCGTGCCTTTTGCTTGCGCTTTGTAACCAACACCGACCAGCTGGAGCTTACGCTCGAAGCCTTGGCTTACGCCTTGGACCATGTTGTTCACCAACGCACGCGTGGTACCGGCCATTGCGCGAGTCTGTTGATCGCCATTGCGAGCAGCGAAACGCAGCTCACCAGCTTCTTCAACGATCTCAACGGACGAATGGATGTTCAGTTCAAGAGTACCCTTGGCACCCTTCACCGAAAGCTGTTGGCCTGCGAATTTGACTTCGACACCGGCTGGCAGCTTAACGGGGTTCTTAGCGACGCGAGACATGCTTATCCCCCCTTAGAACACAGTGCAAAGAACTTCGCCGCCGACACCGGCAGCGCGCGCAGCACGATCCGTCATCACACCTTTGTTGGTGGAGACGATAGACACGCCCAGACCGCCACGAACTTTCGGCAGATCTTCAGCGGACTTGTACTGACGCAGGCCTGGACGGCTAACGCGCTTCACTTCCTCGATGACCGAACGGCCTTCGAAGTACTTCAGCTCGATGGACAGCAGTGGTTTGGTTTCGCTGCTGATCTGATAACCCGCAATGTAGCCTTCGTCTTTCAGGACTTTGGCAACAGCTACCTTCAACTTGGAAGATGGCATGCTTACGACGGACTTTTCAGCCATCTGGGCATTACGGATACGAGTTAGCATGTCCGCTAACGGGTCCTGCATACTCATGGGCTAGACGCTCCTAATACAAAAAAATTAGCCTTGCGGCTACATATGTCGCCGAGAATCTCCGAGCATAGAAAACACGGGCTCAGGCGAGCCGGGTATTCTAGACACACTCCGGAAATGAAACAAGCCCCAAAAGGGGCTTGTTCCAGATTCAAGGTCACCGGTGGTCAGTATCTTGCGATACCAATCGCCTGGACTCTGAAAGTACTTACCAGCTGGCTTTAACCAGACCTGGGACGTCACCACGCATTGCCGCTTCACGCAGTTTGTTACGGCCGAGGCCGAACTTGCGGTAAACGCCGTGTGGACGACCGGTCAGGCGGCAGCGGTTACGCATGCGCGAAGCGCTTGCGTCACGTGGCTGCTTCTGCAGAGCTACTGTAGCTTCCCAACGTGCTTCTGGACTTGCGTTCAGATCGACGATGATTGCTTTCAGTGCTGCACGCTTCTTGGCGTACTTGGCAACCGTGAGCTGACGCTTCAGCTCGCGGTTTTTCATGCTCATCTTGGCCATGGTCCTACTCCAATCAGTTGCGGAACGGGAATTTGAAAGCACGCAACAGGGCGCGACCTTCATCATCGTTCTTGGCAGTGGTGGTCAGGGTGATGTCCAGACCGCGGAGAGCATCGATCTTGTCGTAGTCGATTTCCGGGAAAATGATCTGCTCTTTCACGCCCATGCTGTAGTTGCCACGACCATCGAAGGACTTGGCATTCAGGCCGCGGAAGTCGCGAACCCGAGGCAGGGAGATCGACAGCAGACGATCCAGGAATTCGTACATACGCTCACGGCGCAGAGTTACCTTTACGCCGATCGGCCAACCTTCACGGACTTTAAAGCCAGCGATGGATTTCCGAGCGTAGGTCACAACGACTTTTTGGCCGGTGATCTTTTCCAGGTCAGCAACAGCGTGCTCGATGACTTTTTTGTCGCCGATCGCTTCGCCCAGACCCATGTTCAGGGTGATTTTGGTAACGCGCGGAACTTCCATCACGTTCCCGAGCTTAAGTTCTTCCTTAAGCTTGGGGGCGATTTCCTTCCGGTAAATCTCTTGTAGTCGTGCCATGGTCTTATCTACCTAGCAGTGTTCAAGCATCAACCGCTTTTTGGGTCGACTTGAAGACACGAATTTTCTTACCGTCTTCTACTTTGAAACCAACACGATCAGCCTTGTTGGTTTCGCCGTTGAAGATGGCGACGTTAGAAGCGTGCAGTGGCGCTTCTTTCTCGACGATACCGCCCTGTACGCCCGACATAGGGTTAGGCTTGGTATGACGCTTGACCAGGTTCAGACCACCTACAACCAGACGGTCGTCAGCGAGAACCTTCAGCACCTTACCGCGCTTACCTTTGTCTTTGCCGGCGATCACGATGATCTCGTCGTCACGACGAATCTTTTGCATGTCGGATCTCCTTACAGCACTTCTGGGGCGAGCGAGACGATCTTCATGAACTTCTCAGTACGAAGTTCACGGGTCACTGGCCCAAAGATACGGGTGCCGATCGGCTCTTGCTTGTTGTTCAGAAGAACAGCAGCGTTGCCATCAAAGCGGATAATGGAGCCATCTGCACGGCGTACGCCGTGACGAGTGCGAACTACAACAGCAGTCATCACTTGGCCTTTTTTCACCTTACCGCGAGGAATTGCTTCCTTCACGGTAACTTTGATGATGTCACCGATACCAGCGTAACGACGATGGGAGCCACCCAGCACCTTGATGCACATAACACGGCGAGCGCCGCTGTTATCGGCCACATCGAGCATGGATTGAGTCTGAATCATATAATTTCTCCGACCCCTAGTCCTTAGACTTCCACAGCGCGTTCGAGAACATCAACCAGTGCCCAAGACTTGGTCTTGGCCAACGGACGAGTTTCACGAATAGTGACTTTGTCGCCGATGTGGCACTGATTGGTTTCGTCGTGCGCGTGCAGCTTAGTCGAACGCTTAACATATTTACCGTAGATCGGGTGCTTAACGCGACGCTCGATCAGAACGGTGATGGTTTTGTCCATCTTGTCGCTGACAACACGGCCAGTCAGCGTACGGACAGTCTTTTCGGCTTCAGCCATGATCACTTACCTGCCTGCTGGTTGAGCACAGTCTTCACGCGAGCGATGTCACGCTTAACTTGCGAGAGCAGATGAGACTGCCCCAACTGGCCAGTTGCTTTCTGCATGCGCAGATTGAACTGGTCGCGCAGCAAGCCGAGCAGTTGCTCGTTCAGCTGCTGTGCGGATTTTTCACGAAGTTCATTCGCTTTCATCACATCACCGTCCGTTTAACAAAGGAGGTGGCGAGCGGCAGCTTTGCAGCAGCCAGGGCGAAAGCCTCACGCGCCAGCTCTTCAGAAACACCCTCGATTTCATACAGGACTTTGCCTGGCTGAATCTGGGCTACCCAGTATTCCACGTTACCCTTACCTTTACCCATCCGCACTTCGAGAGGCTTCTTGGAGATCGGCTTGTCCGGGAATACACGGATCCAGATCTTGCCGCCACGTTTTACGTGACGGGTCAGAGCACGACGCGCTGACTCGATCTGACGAGCGGTGAGACGACCACGAGCTACAGACTTCAGCGCGAACTCGCCGAAGCTGACTTTGCTACCGCGCTGAGCCAGACCACGGTTGTGGCCTGTCATCTGCTTGCGGAACTTCGTACGCTTAGGTTGCAACATTTGGCGTACCCCTTACTTAGCAGCTTTTTTACGAGGCGCTGGTGCTTGTGGTTTCAGTTCTTCTTGGCGACCACCAATTACTTCGCCTTTGAAGATCCAAACCTTTACACCGATCACACCGTAAGTGGTGTGAGCTTCGTAGTTGGCATAGTCGATGTCGGCACGCAGGGTGTGCAATGGCACACGACCTTCGCGATACCATTCAGTACGTGCGATTTCAGCACCGCCGAGACGACCGCTCACTTGGATTTTGATGCCTTTGGCACCAATGCGCATGGCGTTCTGTACGGCGCGCTTCATAGCGCGACGGAACATTACGCGGCGCTCCAGCTGCTGAGCTACGCTCTGCGCAACCAGCATACCGTCGAGTTCCGGCTTGCGGATCTCTTCGATATTGATGTGCACAGGCACACCCATTTGCTTGGTCAGGTCCTGACGCAGTTTCTCAACATCTTCACCTTTCTTCCCGATTACGATACCTGGGCGAGCGGTGTGGATGGTGATACGTGCAGTTTGGGCCGGACGATGGATATCGATACGGCTTACGGACGCGCTTTTTAGTTTGTCTTGGAGATACTCACGCACCTTCAGATCAGCGAACAAATAGTCCGCATAAGTCCGACCGTCTGCGTACCAGACGGAG
Organism: Pseudomonas rhodesiae; assembly: GCF_013285305.1. Classification (NCBI taxonomy): domain Bacteria; kingdom Pseudomonadati; phylum Pseudomonadota; class Gammaproteobacteria; order Pseudomonadales; family Pseudomonadaceae; genus Pseudomonas; species Pseudomonas rhodesiae. Next base: position 5,320,801 of record NZ_CP054205.1, read on the forward strand.
GTGTGCTCCTTGACGATTCCCAGGCGAATGCCAATGGGATGTACTTTCTGACCCATCTCTTCGACTCCGTTACTTGTCAGCAACCTTGACAGTGATATGGCAAGACCGCTTGACGATGCGATCAGCACGGCCTTTGGCACGTGGCATGATGCGCTTCAGCGAACGCCCTTCGTTGACGAAAACGGTGCTGACCTTCAGGTCATCAACGTCTGCGCCTTCGTTATGCTCGGCGTTGGCTACGGCCGACTCCAGCACTTTCTTCATGATCTCGGCGGCTTTCTTACTGCTGAAAGCCAACAGGTTGAGCGCTTCGCCCACCTTCTTCCCGCGGATCTGGTCGGCGACCAAGCGGGCTTTCTGGGCGGAGATTCGAGCGCCCGACAACTTAGCGGCTACTTCCATTTCCTTACCCCTTAACGCTTGGCTTTCTTGTCTGCCACGTGCCCACGATAAGTGCGGGTACCGGCAAACTCGCCCAGTTTGTGGCCGACCATGTCTTCGTTAACAAGAACGGGGACGTGTTGACGACCGTTGTGTACTGCGATGGTCAAACCGACCATTTGTGGCAGGATCATCGAGCGACGCGACCAGGTCTTAACTGGTTTGCGATCGTTCTTTTCCGCCGCCACTTCGATCTTCTTCAGTAGGTGAAGATCAATAAAAGGACCTTTTTTCAGAGAACGTGGCACTGTCGTATCCCTCTATTTACTTGCGACGACGGACGATCATTTTGTCGGTACGCTTATTACCACGAGTCTTCGCGCCCTTAGTCGGGAAGCCCCATGGCGATACCGGATGACGACCACCAGAGGTACGACCTTCACCACCACCATGTGGGTGGTCAACCGGGTTCATGGCAACACCACGAACGGTTGGGCGAACGCCACGCCAGCGTTTGGCACCAGCTTTACCCAGCGAACGCAGGCTGTGCTCGGAGTTCGAGACTTCACCCAAGGTCGCACGGCATTCAGCCAGTACTTTACGCATCTCACCAGAACGCAGACGCAGGGTCACGTAGACACCTTCACGAGCGATCAGCTGAGCCGAAGCGCCAGCGGAACGAGCGATTTGCGCGCCTTTACCTGGCTTCAATTCGATGCCGTGTACGGTGCTACCAACTGGAATATTACGCAGTTGCAGAGCGTTGCCCGGCTTGATCGGTGCCAGAGCACCTGCGATCAGCTGGTCGCCAGCGCTCACGCCTTTAGGGGCGATGATGTAGCGACGCTCGCCATCTGCGTACAGCAGCAGAGCGATATGAGCAGTACGGTTTGGATCGTATTCGATACGTTCGACAATGGCAGCGATGCCATCTTTGTCGTTGCGACGGAAGTCGACCAGACGATAATGCTGCTTATGGCCACCACCAATGTGACGAGTGGTAATACGACCATTGTTGTTACGACCACCAGACTTCGATTTCTTCTCGAGCAGCGGTGCGTGAGGAGCGCCTTTATGCAGCTCCTGGTTGACCACCTTGACCACAAAACGGCGGCCAGGGGAAGTCGGTTTGCATTTAACGATTGCCATGATGCACCCCTTCCTTACTCAGCACTGCTGCTGAAATCGAGATCTTGGCCTGGCTGAAGGGAGATAACTGCCTTCTTCCAGTCATTGCGCTTGCCCAGACCGCGAGCAGTGCGCTTGCTCTTACCCAGAACATTCAGGGTAGTAACACGCTCTACTTTCACGCTGAACAGGCTTTCGACGGCCTTCTTGATTTCCAGCTTGGTTGCGTCAGTTGCAACCTTGAAAACGAACTGGCCTTTCTTGTCAGCCAGAACCGTAGCCTTTTCGGAAACGTGCGGGCCAAGCAGAACTTTAAATACGCGTTCCTGGTTCATCCCAGCAGCTCCTCGAATTTCTTCACGGCCGACACGGTGATCAACACCTTGTCGTATGCGATCAGACTAACTGGATCGGAACCTTGCACGTCACGTACATCAACGTGTGGCAGGTTGCGAGCAGCCAGGTACAGGTTCTGATCAACAGCTTCAGACACGATCAAAACGTCGGTCAGGCTCATGTTGTTCAGTTTGCCCAGCAGATCTTTGGTTTTTGGACTTTCAACAGCGAAGTCCTGAACCACGACCAGGCGATCAGTACGCACGAGTTCAGCAAGGATGGAGCGCAGAGCTGCGCGATACATCTTCTTGTTGAGCTTCTGAGAGTGATCCTGCGGACGAGCTGCAAAAGTGGTACCGCCGCCACGCCAGATTGGGCTACGGATGGTACCAGCACGAGCACGGCCAGTACCTTTCTGACGCCAAGGGCGCTTACCGCCACCACGAACGTCGGAACGGGTCTTTTGCTGCTTGCTACCTTGACGGCCGCCGGCCATGTAGGCCACGACTGCTTGGTGAACCAGCGTCTCGTTGAATTCGCCGCCAAATGTCAGTTCGGAAACTTCGATCGCTTGAGCGTCATTTACATTTAATTGCATGTCAGCTTCCCCTTAACCGCGAGCCTTGGCCGCTGGACGTACAACCAGGTTGCCGCCAGTAGCGCCAGGAACAGCACCCTTGACCAACAACAGATTGCGTTCAGCGTCGACGCGCACTACTTCGAGGGACTGCACGGTCACGCGCTCAGCGCCCATATGACCGGACATTTTCTTGCCCTTGAATACACGACCAGGAGTCTGGCACTGGCCAATAGAGCCCGGGACGCGGTGGGAGACGGAGTTACCGTGAGTGTTGTCTTGGCCACGGAAATTCCAACGCTTGATCGTACCCTGGAAGCCTTTACCTTTGGACTGACCGGTCACATCAACCAGTTGACCAGCAGCAAAGATTTCAGCGTTGATCAGATCGCCAGCTTGGTAGTCACCATCTTCAAGACGGAACTCCATAACAGTACGACCAGCTGCAACGTTTGCTTTAGCGAAGTGACCTGCTTGAGCAGCAGTCACGCGCGAAGCACGACGCTCGCCGACAGTGACTTGCACTGCACGATAGCCATCGGTTTCTTCAGTTTTGAACTGGGTGACGCGATTCGGCTCGATCTCAATGACCGTGACCGGAATGGAGACACCTTCTTCGGTGAAAATACGGGTCATACCGCATTTACGACCGACTACACCAATAGTCATGTTGTAAACCTCATGAGTGTACGGGGCTTTCACCCGCTATGGCCGCCCATTTCAGAGCGTTACACGACTAAGACCCAAGTCTTAGCCGAGGCTGATCTGTACTTCCACACCGGCCGCCAGATCGAGCTTCATAAGAGCATCAACGGTTTTATCCGTTGGCTGGACGATGTCCAGTACGCGCTTATGAGTACGGATCTCGTACTGGTCACGCGCGTCTTTGTTGACGTGCGGGGAGACCAGAACGGTGAACCGCTCTTTACGGGTAGGCAGTGGAATTGGACCACGCACTTGAGCACCAGTACGTTTCGCGGTTTCCACGATTTCCTGGGTGGATTGGTCGATCAGGCGATGGTCAAAGGCCTTCAACCTGATACGGATTTGCTGATTTTGCATTGGATTTCAGACTCCGGCTGCTATTCCCACCGAGCGCAATACGCCCGTTAAAAGGAGGCGCAATTCTATAGACGGCCCCGATAGGTGTCAACCCAATAAAAAAGCCCCCGCTGAGCGGGGGCTTTTTCAAAACATCAAAGCAAACTCTAAAAGAGCTTACTCGATGATTTTAGCTACAACGCCAGCACCAACGGTACGGCCGCCTTCACGGATAGCGAAGCGCAGACCGTCTTCCATCGCGATGGTTTTGATCAGGGTAACAGTCATCTGAATGTTATCGCCTGGCATTACCATTTCAACGCCTTCTGGCAATTCGCAGTTACCGGTCACGTCAGTAGTACGGAAGTAGAACTGTGGACGGTAGCCTTTGAAGAACGGAGTGTGACGACCGCCTTCTTCCTTGCTCAGAACGTAAACTTCTGCAGTGAACTTGGTGTGCGGCTTAACCGAACCCGGCTTAACCAGAACCTGACCACGCTCAACGTCGTCACGCTTGGTACCACGCAGCAGAACGCCGCAGTTCTCGCCAGCACGACCTTCGTCGAGCAGCTTACGGAACATTTCAACACCGGTGCAGGTGGTGACGGTAGTGTCACGCAGACCAACGATTTCCAGTGGATCTTGTACGCGAACGATACCGCGCTCAATACGACCAGTCACAACAGTACCACGACCGGAGATCGAGAATACGTCTTCGATTGGCATCAGGAACGGCTTGTCGATAGCACGCTCTGGCTCTGGAATGTAGGTGTCCAGAGTTTCTACCAGCTTCTTGACGGCAGTGGTGCCCATCTCGTTGTCATCTTTGCCTTCCAGCGCCATACGGGCCGAACCAATGATGATTGGAGTGTCGTCGCCTGGGAAGTCGTAAGTGCTCAACAGATCGCGCACCTCCATCTCTACCAGTTCCAGCAGCTCAGCGTCGTCTACCAGGTCAGCCTTGTTCAGGAAAACCACGATGTACGGAACGCCTACCTGACGGGACAGCAGGATGTGCTCACGGGTTTGTGGCATCGGACCATCAGCGGCCGAGCAAACCAGGATCGCGCCGTCCATCTGGGCAGCACCAGTGATCATGTTCTTCACGTAGTCAGCGTGACCTGGGCAGTCAACGTGAGCGTAGTGACGAATGTTCGAGTTGTACTCGACGTGCGCGGTGTTGATGGTGATACCACGAGCTTTTTCTTCTGGCGCGCTGTCGATCTTGTCGAATTCAACTACGGCCGAACCGAAAACTTCGGAGCAGACGCGAGTCAGAGCAGCAGTCAGAGTGGTTTTACCGTGGTCAACGTGACCGATAGTGCCAACGTTGACGTGCGGTAGGGAACGATCAAATTTTTCTTTAGCCACGACAATTAACTCCTTGCCTAAAGGACTGAATCAGCCTTGTTTTTTGGATACAGTTTCAGCGATGTGCGCCGGAGCTGTGTTGTATTTTTTGAATTCCATAGAGTAGCTTGCGCGACCCTGAGACATGGAGCGAACGTCGGTCGCATAACCGAACATCTCACCCAACGGAACCTCGGCGCGAATCACTTTGCCGGAAACCGTATCTTCCATACCCAAGATCATGCCGCGACGACGGTTAAGGTCGCCCATGACATCACCCATATAGTCTTCAGGTGTAACAACTTCTACCGCCATGATTGGCTCAAGCAACTCACCACCACCCTTCTGGGCCAGTTGCTTGGTTGCCATGGAAGCAGCCACCTTAAACGCCATCTCGTTGGAGTCGACGTCGTGGTAAGAACCGTCAAAAACGGTTGCTTTCAGGCCGATCAGCGGATAGCCGGCAACAACACCGTTCTTCATCTGCTCTTCGATACCCTTCTGGATAGCAGGGATGTATTCCTTAGGAACGACACCACCCACTACTTCGTTCACGAATTGCAGACCTTCCTGACCTTCGTCAGCAGGAGCAAAACGGATCCAGCAGTGACCGAACTGACCACGACCGCCGGACTGACGAACGAACTTGCCTTCGATTTCACAGTTCTTCGTGATGCGCTCACGATACGAAACCTGAGGCTTACCGATGTTGGCTTCGACGTTGAACTCACGGCGCATCCGGTCTACCAGGATGTCCAGGTGCAGCTCGCCCATGCCGGAGATGATCGTTTGACCAGTCTCTTCATCAGTCTTGACGCGGAAAGATGGATCTTCCTGAGCAAGCTTGCCCAGAGCGATACCCATTTTTTCCTGGTCATCCTTGGTCTTAGGCTCTACCGCAACCGAAATAACCGGCTCCGGGAAGTCCATGCGAACCAGGATGATTGGCTTAGCGGCGTCGCACAAAGTCTCACCAGTGGTGACATCCTTCATGCCGATCAAGGCCGCGATGTCGCCAGCGCGAACTTCCTTGATCTCTTCACGGGCGTTTGCGTGCATCTGCACCATACGACCCACACGCTCTTTCTTGCCTTTAACCGAGTTGATCACGCCGTCGCCGGATGCCAACACGCCCGAGTAAACGCGGACAAAGGTCAAAGTACCCACGAATGGGTCGGTAGCGATCTTGAACGCCAGAGCCGAGAACGGCTCGCTGTCGTCAGCGTGACGCTCCATCTCTTCTTCCTCGTTATCAGGGTTAGTACCCTTGATAGCAGGAATGTCAGTCGGGGCAGGCAAGAAGTCGATAACGGCGTCGAGAACCAGGGGAACACCCTTGTTCTTGAAGGAAGAACCACAAACAGCCAAGACGATCTCACCAGCGATAGTACGCTGACGCAGAGCGGCCTTGATTTCCACGTTGGTGAGCTCTTCACCTTCGAGGTACTTGTTCATCAGTTCTTCGCTGGCTTCGGCAGCAGCCTCGACCATGTTGTTGCGCCACTCATCAGCCAGTTCCTGCAATTCAGCAGGGATAGGCTTACGAACAGGAACCATACCCTTGTCGGCATCGTTCCAGTAGACAGCTTCCATGTTGATCAGATCAATTTGACCCTGGAAGTTGTCTTCGGAACCGATAGCCAACTGGATCGGCACCGGAGTGTGACCCAGACGCTGCTTGATCTGACCGATCACGCGCAGGAAGTTGGCACCAGCACGGTCCATCTTGTTTACGTAAACAAGACGCGGCACGCCGTATTTGTTGGCTTGACGCCATACGGTTTCCGACTGAGGCTCAACACCCGAAGTACCGCAGAACACAACGACAGCGCCGTCGAGCACACGCAGGGAACGCTCAACTTCAATGGTGAAGTCCACGTGGCCCGGGGTATCGATTACGTTGAAGCGATGCTCGTCTTTGTACTGCTTCTCAGAACCTTTCCAGAAGGCGGTAATAGCAGCAGAAGTAATGGTAATACCACGCTCCTGCTCCTGAACCATCCAGTCTGTGGTCGCGGCGCCGTCATGCACCTCGCCCATTTTGTGACTTTTGCCGGTGTAAAACAGTACGCGCTCAGTGGTGGTGGTTTTACCAGCATCCACGTGTGCGACGATACCGATGTTACGGTAGCGGCTAATCGGAGTAGTACGAGCCATAAAGCCCTCGCAAAATTAGTGAAGCTAAAATTAGAAGCGGTAGTGCGAGAAAGCTTTGTTGGCTTCAGCCATACGGTGCACGTCTTCACGCTTCTTAACAGCAGCACCTTTACCTTCAGCAGCGTCCAACAGTTCGCCGGCCAAACGCAGAGCCATAGACTTCTCGCCACGCTTACGGGCGAAGTCTACCAACCAGCGCATTGCCAGAGCGTTACGACGGGACGGACGAACTTCAACCGGAACCTGGTAAGTAGCACCGCCTACACGGCGCGACTTCACTTCGACCAGCGGAGCGATGGCGTCGAGAGCTTTCTCGAAGATTTCCAGGGGGTCGCTGTTCTTGCGTTCTTTAACCTTTTCCAGCGCGCCATAAACGATACGCTCGGCAACGGCTTTCTTGCCGCTTTCCATTACGTGGTTCATGAACTTGGCCAGGATTTGGCTTCCGTATTTTGGATCGTCAAGCACTTCGCGCTTGGCTGCTACGCGTCTTCTTGGCATGGATAAGCCCTCAAACGGTCTTCAGGTTCGCTCGGAATCGGTGCCCTTTCGGGACGCCTCCGACCTTACTCTTATCGACTCAGAAAATAAGATGATTCAGGTTTACAAAAAGCCGCTACTACTTAGGCTTCTTGGTACCGTACTTCGAACGACCCTGGTTACGACCTTTAACGCCGGAAGTATCCAAGGAACCGCGTACGGTGTGGTAACGAACACCTGGCAAGTCTTTTACACGACCGCCGCGGATCAGTACCACGCTGTGCTCTTGAAGGTTGTGGCCTTCACCGCCGATGTACGAGGAAACCTCGAAACCGTTGGTCAGACGCACACGGCATACTTTACGCAGTGCCGAGTTAGGTTTTTTCGGCGTAGTGGTATACACACGAGTGCATACGCCACGACGTTGCGGGCAGTTCTGCAGCGCAGGCACGTCGGATTTCTCGACGATACGCTTACGCGGCTGACGTACCAGCTGGTTGATAGTTGCCATCTACTAGCTCCACTGTTGTCTTGCGACGCTATTGTCTTGCAAGAAAAGCAAAATGGCAGGAACGAATTCCCGCCAAATTTAGGGGTACAAGAGTCTAAAGAGGATCTTGCCCCCAGTCAAGGCAAGGCCCCGACCTCCCCACCCATCGAACTGAAGCAAAATTGCCTCAATCCGACGAACGGAGCTGTCAGGGCCTAGACTCATCTACCGCAGAACTCAGTTACCGCTTGAGTTCAGCGCTTCGGTCAGTGCAGCTTCCACTTCACTGGCGCTTACGCGCAACGGCTTGTCGGCATCACGACGACGCTTACGCTCGCTGTGATAGGCCAAACCGGTACCGGCTGGGATCAAACGACCCACAACCACGTTTTCTTTCAGACCGCGCAGGTAGTCGCGCTTGCCGGTTACCGCTGCTTCGGTCAGTACGCGGGTGGTCTCCTGGAAGGAGGCCGCCGAGATGAACGACTCAGTGGACAACGAGGCCTTGGTGATACCCAGCAGTACGCGAGTGAACTTGGAAACGAACTTATCTTCGTTCGCCAGACGCTCGTTTTCCACCAGCACATGAGTCAGTTCCATCTGGTCGCCCTTGATGAAACTGGAATCGCCGGATTCAGCGATTTCAACTTTACGCAGCATCTGACGCAGGATGGTTTCGATGTGCTTATCGTTGATCTTCACGCCCTGCAGACGGTAAACGTCCTGGATCTCGTTCACGATGTACTTGGCCAGCGCACTTACACCCAGCAGACGCAGGATGTCGTGAGGATCGCTTGGACCGTCGGAAATAACTTCGCCGCGGTTTACCTGCTCACCTTCGAACACGTTCAGGTGACGCCACTTCGGAATCAGCTCCTCATACGGATCACTACCGTCGTTCGGGGTAATGACCAGACGGCGCTTGCCTTTGGTCTCTTTACCGAACGCGATGGTGCCGCTGACTTCAGCCAAAATCGAAGCTTCTTTCGGACGACGAGCTTCGAACAAGTCGGCAACACGCGGCAGACCACCGGTGATGTCACGGGTCTTCGAAGTTTCCTGCGGGATACGCGCGATAACATCACCGATCGCGATCTTCGCGCCGTCAGCCACACCGACGAGGGCGTTAGCTGGCAGGAAGTACTGGGCGATTACGTCAGTGCCTGGCAGCAACAGATCCTTGCCGTTGTCGTCGACCATCTTCACGGCTGGACGGATATCTTTACCAGCAGCTGGACGGTCTTTCGCGTCAAGTACTTCAATGTTGGTCATACCGGTCAATTCGTCAGTCTGACGCTTGATCGTGATGCCTTCTTCCATGCCCACGTAGGTCACGGTACCTTTCATTTCGGTAACGATTGGGTGAGTGTGCGGATCCCACTTGGCCACGATTGCGCCAGCGTCGACCTTGTCACCTTCCTTAACCGAAATCACAGCACCGTACGGCAGCTTGTAACGCTCACGCTCACGACCGTAGTCATCAGCGATTGCCAGCTCACCGGAACGGGACACAGCAACCAGGTGACCATCCACTCGCTCAACGTGCTTGAGGTTGTGCAGGCGGACAGTACCGCCATTCTTCACCTGAACACTGTCAGCCGCGGAGGTTCGGCTTGCCGCACCACCAATGTGGAACGTACGCATGGTCAACTGAGTACCTGGCTCACCGATGGACTGGGCAGCGATAACGCCGACCGCTTCACCGATGTTCACTTGGTGACCACGAGCCAAGTCACGGCCATAGCACTTGGCGCAAATGCCGTAGCGGGTTTCGCAGCTGATCGGTGAGCGAACAATCACTTCGTCGATGCTGTTGAGCTCGATGAACTCAACCCACTTCTCATCTACCAGAGTGCCAGCAGGAACGATAACTTCCTCGGTACCCGGCTTGAATACGTCACGGGCAATTACACGACCCAATACGCGCTCACCCAACGGCTCTACAACGTCACCGCCTTCAATGTGCGGAGTCATCAGCAGGCCGTGCTCGGTACCGCAATCGATCTCTGTTACAACCAGATCTTGTGCAACGTCTACCAGACGACGAGTCAGGTAACCGGAGTTAGCGGTTTTCAACGCGGTATCCGCCAGACCTTTACGAGCACCGTGAGTGGAGATGAAGTACTGAAGTACACTCAAACCTTCACGGAAGTTCGCGGTAATCGGCGTTTCGATGATGGAACCGTCCGGCTTGGCCATCAGACCACGCATACCGGCGAGCTGACGGATCTGCGCAGCAGAACCCCGTGCGCCCGAGTCGGCCATCATGTACATCGAGTTGAAGGACTCCTGGTCAACTTCGTCGCCGTGACGGTCGATGACCTTCTCTTTCGAGAGGTTGGCCATCATCGCCTTGGAAACTTCATCGTTGGCCTTGGACCAAAGGTCGATCACCTTGTTGTACTTCTCGCCCTGGGTTACCAGGCCAGAGGCATACTGGCTTTCGATCTCTTTCACTTCGTCGGTAGCGGCACCGATGATGCGGGCTTTTTCATCCGGGATAACGAAGTCGTTAACACCGATGGAAACGCCGGAAATGGTCGAATAAGCAAAACCGGTGTACATCAACTGGTCAGCGAAGATCACGGTCTCTTTCAAACCAACCACGCGGTAGCACTGGTTGATCAGCTTGGAGATCGCCTTTTTCTTCATTGGCAGGTTGACGACATCGTACGACAGACCTTTTGGCACAACCTGATACAACAGCGCACGGCCGACAGTGGTGTCGACGATACGGGTGTTGGTCACGCTGCCGCCATCACGGTCGTTGACGGTTTCGTTGATCCGCACTTTGACCTTGGCGTGCAGTGCGGCTTCGCCGGCACGGAACACACGGTCAACTTCCTGCAGGTCAGCGAACACACGGCCTTCGCCTTTGGCGTTGATCGCTTCACGCGTCATGTAGTACAGACCCAATACAACGTCCTGCGACGGAACGATGATTGGCTCACCGTTGGCTGGCGACAGAATGTTGTTGGTCGACATCATCAACGCACGCGCTTCCAACTGGGCTTCCAGGGTCAGCGGTACGTGAACGGCCATTTGGTCGCCGTCGAAGTCGGCGTTGTACGCAGCACAAACCAGAGGGTGCAGCTGGATAGCCTTACCTTCGATGAGTACCGGCTCAAACGCCTGGATACCCAGACGGTGAAGTGTCGGTGCACGGTTGAGGAGAACCGGGTGTTCGCGAATCACTTCAGCGAGAACGTCCCAAACCTCTGGCAGTTCGCGCTCGACCATTTTCTTGGCCGCTTTGATGGTGGTCGCGAGACCGCGCATTTCCAGCTTGCCGAAGATGAACGGCTTGAATAGTTCAAGCGCCATTTTCTTAGGCAGACCGCACTGATGCAGACGCAGGGTCGGGCCTACGGTAATTACCGAACGACCGGAGTAGTCAACACGCTTACCGAGCAAGTTCTGACGGAAACGACCTTGCTTACCCTTGATCATGTCAGCCAAGGATTTCAAAGGACGCTTGTTCGAACCGGTGATAGCGCGACCACGACGACCGTTGTCGAGCAATGCATCGACAGCTTCTTGCAACATACGCTTTTCGTTACGCACGATGATGTCCGGAGCGGACAAATCGAGCAGGCGCTTCAATCGGTTGTTACGGTTGATCACGCGACGGTACAGGTCGTTGAGGTCGGACGTTGCGAAACGACCACCATCCAACGGCACCAGCGGACGCAGGTCTGGCGGCAGAACCGGCAGAACGGTCAGCACCATCCATTCTGGCAAGTTGCCGGAACCTTGGAAGGCCTCCATCAACTTCAGACGCTTGGACAGCTTCTTGATCTTGGTTTCGGAATTGGTTTGCGGAATTTCTTCGCGCAGACGGCCAATCTCGTGCTCCAGGTCGATAGCGTGCAGCAGTTCGCGCACAGCTTCGGCACCCATGCGAGCATCGAAATCATCGCCGAACTCTTCCAGCGCTTCGAAGTACTGCTCATCGTTCAGCAGCTGACCTTTTTCAAGGGTAGTCATGCCTGGATCGATAACGACATAGCTCTCAAAGTAGAGAACGCGCTCGATATCACGCAGGGTCATGTCCATCAGCAAGCCGATACGGGACGGCAGCGATTTCAGGAACCAGATGTGGGCAACCGGCGAAGCTAGCTCGATGTGTGCCATGCGCTCACGACGAACCTTGGCCAGCGCAACTTCAACGCCGCACTTCTCGCAGATCACACCACGGTGCTTCAAGCGCTTGTACTTACCGCACAGGCACTCGTAATCCTTTACCGGGCCAAAGATCTTGGCGCAGAACAGACCGTCACGCTCAGGTTTGAACGTACGATAGTTGATGGTTTCCGGCTTTTTAACTTCACCGAACGACCACGAGCGGATCATCTCAGGCGATGCCAACCCAATACGGATGGCGTCGAACTCTTCGACTTGACCCTGGTTTTTCAGCAAATTCAGTAGGTCTTTCAAGGCCTTTCCTCCTGGCGGAGCAGAGAGCGGGCATCACTGCCACGCTCTCGATTCGCGTCACGTGTTATTCGGTTTCCAGATCGATATCGATGCCGAGGGAACGAATTTCTTTGATCAACACGTTGAAGGACTCGGGCATGCCCGGCTCCATACGGTGATCGCCGTCCACGATGTTTTTGTACATCTTGGTCCGACCGTTCACATCGTCCGACTTCACTGTGAGCATTTCTTGCAGAGTGTAAGCAGCACCGTATGCTTCCAGTGCCCAGACCTCCATCTCCCCGAAACGCTGACCACCGAACTGAGCCTTACCACCCAGCGGCTGCTGGGTAACGAGGCTGTACGATCCGGTAGAACGGGCGTGCATCTTGTCGTCTACCAAGTGGTTCAGCTTCAGCATGTACATGTAGCCGACTGTAACCGGGCGCTCGAATTTGTTGCCGGTACGGCCGTCGAACAGCTGCATCTGGCCACTTTCCGGCAGGTCAGCCAGTTTCAGCATGGCCTTGATTTCGCTTTCCTTGGCACCGTCGAACACAGGTGTGGCCATCGGCACGCCGCCGCGCAGGTTCTTCGCCAGATCCAGGATTTCCTGGTCGGAGAAGGTGTCCAGCTCTTCGTTGCGACCGCCGATCTCGTTGTAGATCTCGTGCAAGAACTTACGCAGGTCAGCAACCTTGCGCTGCTCTTCGATCATACGGTTGATCTTCTCGCCCAGACCTTTAGCCGCGAGGCCCAGGTGAGTTTCGAGGATCTGACCAACGTTCATACGCGAAGGTACGCCCAGCGGGTTGAGGACCACATCGACCGGGGTGCCATTGGCATCGTGCGGCATGTCTTCAACCGGCATGATCACGGAGACCACACCTTTGTTACCGTGACGACCGGCCATCTTGTCGCCCGGCTGGATGCGGCGGCGGATTGCCAGGTAAACCTTGACGATTTTCAGCACGCCTGGAGCCAGGTCATCGCCCTGCTGCAGTTTGCGCTTCTTATCTTCGAACTTGTCATCCAGCAGACGGCGGCGATCAACGATGTAGGCCTGGGCCTTCTCGAGCTGCTCGTTCAAAGCATCTTCAGCCATGCGCAGTTTGAACCACTGGCCGTGCTCAAGACCGTCGAGGACTTCATCAGTGATGTCTTGACCTTTCTTCAGACCTGCACCGCCTTCAGCCTTGTGGCCTACCAAAGCGGAGCGCAGACGTTCGAAGGTCGCGCCTTCAACGATACGGAACTCTTCGTTCAGATCCTTACGGATCTCGTCGAGCTGGGTCTTCTCGATGGACAGAGCACGAGCATCACGCTCAACGCCGTCACGGGTGAAGACCTGTACGTCGATGACAGTACCCTTGGTACCGGTAGGTACGCGCAGGGAGGTGTCTTTAACGTCGCTGGCTTTTTCACCGAAGATGGCACGCAGCAGTTTCTCTTCTGGCGTCAGTTGGGTCTCGCCTTTCGGAGTAACCTTACCAACCAGAATGTCGCCTGCGCCAACTTCAGCACCTACATAAACGATACCGGCTTCGTCCAGCTTGTTCAGTGCAGCCTCACCCACGTTCGGAATGTCTGCAGTGATTTCCTCTGGCCCAAGCTTTGTGTCACGCGCCACACAGGTCAGTTCCTGAATGTGGATCGTGGTGAAGCGATCTTCTTGAACAACACGCTCGGACAGGCAGATGGAGTCTTCGAAGTTGAAGCCGTTCCACGCCATGAAGGCGATGCGCATGTTCTGACCCAGAGCCAGCTCACCCATGTCGGTGGACGGGCCGTCAGCCATGATGTCGCTACGCTGAACGCGATCACCCTTGCTCACCAGCGGACGCTGGTTGATGCAGGTGTTCTGGTTCGAACGGGTATATTTGGTCAGGTTGTAGATGTCGACACCGGCTTCGCCAGTTTCAACTTCGTCATCGGCAACACGAACCACGATACGGCTAGCATCAACGGAATCGATTACACCGCCACGACGAGCCACGACGCAAACGCCGGAGTCACGCGCTACGTTGCGCTCCATGCCGGTACCTACCAGCGGCTTGTCAGCGCGCAGGGTTGGTACAGCCTGACGCTGCATGTTGGAACCCATCAACGCGCGGTTAGCGTCATCGTGCTCCAGGAACGGAATCAGAGACGCTGCAACCGAAACTACCTGCTTCGGCGAAACGTCCATCAAGGTGACGTCTTCCGGCGCCTTAACGGTGAATTCGTTCAAGTGACGAACAGCTACCAGCTCGTCGATCAAAACTTTCTTGTCGTTCATCGTGGCCGAAGCCTGAGCGATCACGTGATCGGCTTCTTCGATTGCGGACAGGAACACGATCTCGTCGGTGACCAGAGCGTCTTTCACCACACGGTATGGGCTCTCGAGGAAACCATATTGGTTGGTGCGCGCATAGGCTGCCAAGGAGTTGATCAGACCGATGTTCGGACCTTCCGGCGTTTCGATCGGGCAAACACGACCGTAGTGCGTAGGGTGTACGTCACGAACTTCGAAGCCAGCACGCTCACGAGTCAGACCGCCCGGGCCCAGTGCCGAAACACGGCGCTTGTGGGTAATCTCGGAGAGCGGGTTGTTCTGGTCCATGAACTGCGAAAGCTGGCTGGAGCCGAAGAACTCTTTCACCGCTGCGGCCACTGGCTTAGCGTTGATCAGGTCTTGCGGCATCAGGCCTTCGCTTTCAGCCATCGACAGACGCTCTTTGACCGCACGCTCAACACGTACCAGGCCAACGCGGAACTGGTTCTCGGCCATCTCGCCTACGCAGCGAACACGACGGTTACCCAGGTGGTCGATGTCATCGACGATGCCTTTGCCGTTACGGATGTCGACCAGAGTCTTCAGTACCGCGACGATATCTTCCTTGCACAGCACGCCCGAACCTTCGATCTCGGTACGACCGATACGACGGTTGAACTTCATCCGGCCGACCGCAGACAGGTCGTAACGCTCAGGACTGAAGAACAGGTTGTTGAACAGGGTTTCGGCAGCGTCTTTGGTTGGTGGTTCACCAGGACGCATCATGCGATAGATCTCGACCAGCGCTTCCAATTGGTTGCTGGTGGAGTCGATCTTCAGTGTGTCGGAGATGAACGGACCGCAGTCGATGTCGTTGGTATACAGGGTTTCGATGCGAACAACCTGAGCCTTGGCGATTTTGGCCAGGATCTCGGTGTTCAGCTCGGTGTTGCACTCAGCCAGGATTTCGCCTGTGGCCGGGTGAACGATAACCTTGGCGGTAGTGCGACCCAGGACGTAGTCCAGAGGCACTTCCAGCTCTGTAATACCGGCTTTTTCGATTTGATTGATATGGCGCGCAGTGATACGACGGCCAGCTTCAACAATAACCTTGCCTTTTTCATCCTGGATATCCAGAACGGCAATTTCACCACGCAGACGCGAAGCGATCAGTTCCAGCTTGAGGGTTTCATCCTTCAGGCTGAATACGTTGGTGGTGTAGAAAGCATCAAGCACTTGCTCAGTGGTGTAGCCAAGCGCGCGCAGCAGTACCGAGGCCGGCAATTTACGACGACGGTCGATACGCACGAACACGCAGTCTTTAGGGTCGAATTCGAAGTCCAACCACGAACCACGGTACGGAATGATCCGCGCAGAGTACAAGAGCTTACCGGAGCTGTGCGTCTTGCCGCGGTCGTGGTCGAAGAACACGCCCGGCGAACGGTGCAGCTGGGAAACGATAACACGCTCGGTACCGTTGATAACGAAGGTACCGTTTTCAGTCATCAATGGGATTTCGCCCATGTAGACTTCTTGCTCTTTGATGTCCTTGATCGCTTTGTTCGACGATTCTTTGTCGAAAATGATCAGACGGACTTTTACCCGCAAAGGTACGGCGTACGTAACGCCACGCAACACACATTCTTTGACATCAAATGCCGGTTCGCCCAGGCGATAACCCACGTACTCCAGCGCAGCATTGCCGGAGTAGCTGATGATCGGGAAAACGGATTTGAAGGCCGCATGCAGGCCCACGTCGCGGAACTGATCTTTGGTCGCTCCCGCCTGCAAGAATTCACGATACGAATCCAGCTGGATAGCCAGAAGGTACGGGACATCCATGACGTCCGGCAACTTGCTAAAGTCCTTGCGGATACGTTTTTTCTCAGTATATGAGTAAGCCATCAGCGTTCCCCAGCTTGGTCACCTGCTTGTTTGGCCCCTCCGACGGGAGCAGCCAGAAAATCTTGCAAACCCCATGGTTTGCACCACCGCATCGGGTGGCTACAGCGCGTTAATGGCGGCGACCGAGTCGACAGCCAAGAACGGAAAAAGGCCGGTGGCAAGAGCCACCAGCCATCAGCCTTCAGCTTAACGCTTGGGCTGGAGACGCAAGGTCGATGCTTACTTCAGCTCGACTTTAGCGCCTGCTTCTTCCAGAGCTGCTTTGGCTTTGTCAGCTGCGTCTTTGGCAACAGCTTCCAGAACCATGGCAGGAGCGCCGTCAACTACAGCCTTGGCTTCTTTCAGGCCCAGACCGGTCAGTTCACGTACTGCCTTGATCACGTTAACTTTCTTCTCGCCAGCTTCGGTCAGCATGACGTTGAATTCGGTTTGCTCTTCAACAACGGCAGCAGCAGCAGCTGGGCCGGCGGAAGCAGCGGCAGCGGAAACGCCGAATTTCTCTTCGAAAGCTTTGATCAGCTCAACAACCTGCAGAACCGACATTTCAGCTACGGCGTTGAGGATATCGTCTTGGGAGATAGACATTGCTGTATTTCCTGAATTGGGGGACGGCCTACTCGGCCATCGAAATAAACAAAAATACGCGAAAGAAGATGCTCAGCCTTAGGCTGCGGCTGCTTCTTTTTGCTCGCGAACTGCGGCCAGAGTACGAGCCAGCTTGCTGGTAGCGCCTTGAATCACGCTCATCAGCTGCGAAATGGCTTCGTCGCGGGTCGGCAGTGTTGCCAGTACGTCGATTTGGTTAGCTGCGAGGAACTTGCCCTCGAACGCAGCTGCCTTGATCTCGAACTTATCCTGACTCTTGGCGAACTCTTTGAACAAACGGGCAGCAGCGCCTGGATGCTCTTTGGAGAACGCGATCAGAGTCGGGCCGGTGAACACGTCGTTGAGGACACTGTATTCAGTGTCAGCAACAGCGCGCTTTAGCAGGGTATTACGCACAACACGTACGTATACGCCAGCTTCACGAGCCTCTTTACGGAGTCCGGTCATAGCGCCTACTGTCACACCACGGGCATCAGCCACGACAGCGGACAGAGCAGCTTTGGCAGCCTCGTTGACTTCAGCGACGATGGCCTTCTTGTCTTCGAGATTAATTGCCACGGGTTTAACTCCTGCTTGTTACCGTTTCATCTGGCCGGAGCCGGATGTCGTTTTGGTGTCTGATTCGGTAAGGAACCGGGAGCACCATCTGCGTAGGCTTGTGGTTTAAGACTTGCGTCGCCTACGGTCTTGGATAGCCCCCGCCAGGCAGGGACCCCAATTTTTCAACTGGCGCAATTTCTCGCGCCAATCTGTGTCTTATACGTCCAGCGAACCTTGGTCGATGACCAGACCTGGGCCCATAGTGGTGCTCAGGGTAACGCGCTTGACATAGATGCCTTTCGAAGAAGCTGGCTTGATACGCTTGAGATCCGCGATCAGCGCTTCAACGTTTTCCTTCAGCTTGACGGCGTCGAAGCCAACCTTGCCAACGGAGGTGTGAATGATGCCGTTTTTGTCGGTGCGATAACGAACCTGACCAGCTTTGGCGTTCTTAACCGCGGTAGCTACGTCTGGAGTTACTGTGCCGACTTTTGGGTTAGGCATCAGGCCACGTGGACCCAGGATCTGACCCAACTGACCAACAACACGCATTGCATCAGGAGAAGCGATGACTACGTCGTAGTTCAGGTCGCCGCCTTTCATTTCGGCAGCCAGGTCGTCCATGCCAACGCGATCAGCGCCGGCGGCCAGGGCAGCTTCAGCCGCTGGACCCTGGGTGAAGACAGCTACACGTACAGTCTTGCCAGTGCCGTGTGGCAGCACAGTAGCGCTACGGACGACCTGGTCGGATTTACGTGGGTCAACGCCGAGGTTCACAGCAACGTCAACGGACTCGCTGAACTTGACAGTCGACAGCTCGGTCAGCAGAGCGGCGGCGTCTACAAAATTGTAGGACTTGCCTGCTTCGATTTTGCCGGCGATAGCCTTTTGGCGCTTGGTCAGCTTAGCCATTACACACCCTCCACGTTAAGGCCCATGCTACGAGCAGAACCGGCGATGGTACGCACGGCTGCATCCATATCAGCTGCAGTCAGATCCGCGTTTTTGGTTTTCGCGATTTCTTCCAGCTGAGCACGAGTTACGGTGCCAACCTTAACGGTGTTTGGACGAGCGGAACCGCTAGTCAGACCAGCAGCCTTCTTCAACAGCACCGAAGCCGGGGTCGACTTAGTTTCGAAGGTGAAGCTACGGTCGCTGTATACAGTGATGATCACTGGAGTCGGCAGACCTGGCTCAAGACCCTGGGTACGGGCGTTGAAGGCCTTGCAGAATTCCATGATATTCACGCCATGCTGACCCAGAGCTGGACCGACAGGTGGACTAGGGTTGGCCTGAGCGGCCTTCACTTGCAGCTTGATGTAAGCGGTAATCTTCTTGGCCATGAGGCACTCCAATTACGGGTTCAGACGCCTCGAAAGGCTCCCCGGTTACTTGCGCGTTTATCCCAGTGACGACAAAACCCCACAGCCTAAGGCTGCGGGGTTGGGATGCATGTTCAGCTAGACCTTCTCGACCTGACTGAACTCCAACTCTACCGGAGTAGAGCGACCGAAAATGAGCACTGCCACCTGGATTCGGCTCTTTTCGTAGTTAACCTCTTCGACGGTACCGTTAAAATCAGCAAACGGACCATCAGTGACACGAACAACCTCACCCGGCTCGAACAACGTCTTCGGCTTAGGCTTGTCGCTACCATCAGCAACACGACGCAGAATTGCTTCCGCTTCTTTATCGGTGATAGGAGCAGGCTTATCAGCTGTACCGCCGATAAAACCCATGACACGAGGAGTGTCCTTGACCAAGTGCCAAGTACCTTCATTCATGTCCATCTGAACCAGCACATAGCCAGGGAAGAACTTGCGTTCGCTTTTGCGCTTTTGACCATTCCGCATTTCAACCACTTCTTCAGTGGGAACGAGGATTTCGCCGAAGCCATCTTCCATGCCTGCAAGCTTTACGCGCTCCAGCAAAGAGCGCATAACATGCTTCTCGTAACCGGAGTAAGCATGCACAACATACCAACGCTTAGCCACGGGACACCCTTAGCCAACAATCAAGGAAACAAGCCAACCGAGCAGGGAATCAAGCCCCCACAACAGCAACGCCATAACCAGAACAACAGCCACAACAATCAATGTGGTCTGCGTGGTTTCTTGGCGAGTCGGCCAAACGACTTTACGAATTTCGGTGCGAGCTTCCTTTACCAGAACTGCGAACGACTTACCCTTGGCAGTTTGGAGACCAACAAAAGCAGCCACCGCAGCAAGAGCAAGCAAACCCAGAACACGGTACAGGATCGGCGAAGCAGAATAATACTGATTGCCAACAACGCCTACGACCACCAAAGCGACCACAAACAGCCACTTGACGAGATCGAAACGAGAGCTTTGAGCTTCAGCCTTAGGAGTCATCTATGAAGATCCTGTGAAAAGAAAGCCAGACACACCACGTGAATCTGGCAGGTCAGGAGGGAATCGAACCCCCAACCTACGGTTTTGGAGACCGTCGCTCTGCCAATTGAGCTACTGACCTAAAACAAAATCAGGCCGACCATTATGCAGACCTGAAAAAGACTTTACAACAACCAACCTCAAGAGACTCGACAACCCAACATCAAAGCCAGGAGCAACACAATCAAGCCAAGGCAGCCGTTAAAACAAAGGCAGATATTTTCATATCTGCCTTGTCATATGGAGCTCTTGAGCGGATTTGAACCGCTGACCTCACCCTTACCAAGGGTGTGCTCTACCAACTGAGCTACAAGAGCGAAACACTTTGCACAACCTGCAAACTTGGAGCGGGTAGCGGGAATCGAACCCGCATCATCAGCTTGGAAGGCTGAGGTTCTACCACTAAACTATACCCGCGGAGCTTGCAGCTCACGCTAAAAATGGTGGAGGGGGAAGGATTCGAACCTTCGAAGTCGTAGACGTCAGATTTACAGTCTGATCCCTTTGGCCGCTCGGGAACCCCTCCTAAGCGAGCCGGCATTCTACATCATGCCAGCCTTCTGTCAACAACTTTCTCATTTAAAAATATGAGGTTAGCAGCGTTGACCTTCGCTTCACCCTGCAGACCTCAAAGGTCTTCACTGCGAAGCGGGCGCCATTCTATTCAAACTATTGGGCAGTTGCAACGCCTTCGCACAACATTATTTTATGTTTTAACTCATTGAATTCCTTAGCAAGGTTTTCAAACGGCAGATCATCAGCCAGGCGCCGGCTTTCCGGAGCAACTCTTAACCAATAGCGAGAGGCATCCGCCCCCTTCAGCGACTGGACCTGGACCTTTATATCCAGACTAGTGAGGCGCTGCTCCAAGGCTAGCGCCTGGCGCTGATCAGCAAATCCACCGATATACAAACAGGCATCTTGCGCCTCAGGCACCCTCGCGCGATCCCGGCGAACGGTCGCGTCAGAGGACTCACTTAGCAGTCGAATATCCTGAGCTGAGCCACGATATAGATTAAGAGGCGTAACATCTTTGGCGCGCAACGGCGCCTCTTGCTGATGCCAGATGTAGTAGAAGACATTCAGAACGAGCAGAAGCAGAAACAGCCAACGCATAGACAAGACACCTCAAGGCAAGGGGCACGCCATCGCCAATCCAACGAAAACCAAGTCTGGGACAAGTCGGGCTCCTGGAACATCATCAGCAACCAACCCTGCATCGCCCCCTGTGAGAAACACAGTAAAATCATCTCCCCAGTAGCTGCGAGCAAGCTCCAGCTGCGTCAACGCGAACCCTCTCAACATCAATGTGCAACCACGCTCTACAGCCTCCACAGTCGTACGTCCTGGCGAAAGGCTCTCATGGGCTCGCTCAGCAGCAATATCGTCATAACGTATCTTGCGCGTATGAGTACGTAATTGATTCCGCATCAGTGGCATCCCGGGACAGATGAAGCCCCCCAAATGCTCGCCCCCCATCGAAATGTAATCAGCTGTCGCCGCAGTGCCAAAGTCGAGTACCAGACAAGCCCTAGAGGCCAACTTGAATGCCCCCAGCATTGCCAACCATCGATCGAGGCCCAGACGCTCAAATTCCTCATAACCATTGCGCACGCCAGCCATTTCCCGAGCAGACACCGCCACCGAGACAGCGATGCCGAACACACGCTTTAGAGTATCAACCAGCTTATCGGTCTCCTCTGCGGCACGAACACTTACTAGTCGGCAACGTGTCAGAATCAAACCCGGAACAGCTGCCAGCCCCTCAATTAAAGCCGTGTCCGATCCGACAACCCCCTCCGCATAAGTTGATATACCGATAGGCTCGAGAACACGCCATTTGATGAAGCTATTCCCACAGTCAAGCTCAAGAATCATCACGCAACCTCAGGCTTAGCTCACCGCCACTGTAGGTTTTTTCGACGCCAGCTACGCTCAAGCGCAAGGCCCCTCGACTATCGATACCTAGCACTTGCCCGTGAATTTGGTTAACACCCGCAACGAGAGAGACCGAGCGCCCCTGCCAAAGATGATTCAGCTCCCATTCCTCCTGCAAAGCCACAAAACCAAATTCTTGATGGGAGTTAAGATAGCGCTGTAGCTGCACTCCAAGCTGAGCAACCAGAACATTACGGTTGACCGCCCCCCCTATCTCCAACTGCACGGACGTCCATTGCTGGTCGACACCTGCCACGTCTTGCATATTCACATTGATGCCAATCCCCAGTACTACATGACAGATATCTGCGGGATCACCTACCAACTCCAGCAAGATACCTGCAATCTTCTTTCCGTCCACCAGAACGTCGTTCGGCCACTTCAAACCAGCCCTATCCACGCCAAGATCACGCAAGGCCTGCATGACAGCCAAGCCAACCGCGAGACTAAGCCCTTCTAATTGACGCAGCCCACCTTCAATACGCAGCACTAGGCTGTAATAGATATTTTGTGCAAACGGACTCACCCACTTGCGCCCCCGCCGCCCTCTCCCCGCCGATTGCCGTTCTGCGAGCACAAGGAAAGGCGCTGAATGGCCAGCCCCGATCAAGCGAAGAGCTTCAGCGTTGGTTGAGTCAACAGACTCGGATATATGGATAGGCCAGGCCAAGAGTGGCGCACGCTTAGCAATATCTTCAGCATCAAGCAGGTACAGCGGCTCAGCCAACTGATATCCGCGCCCTCGAACCTTGTGTATGGGCAGATTCAATTCCGCCTCTAGACTCTGAAGCTGTTTCCACACCGCACTTCGACTCACCCCTAGGGCCGCGCCGAGATCCTCACCCGAATGAAATCGACCATCTTTAAGAAGCTTCAACAACGTCAACATGCAAGTATCGCCTCACAATGAGGCACGCATGATAGCCATGCGCAAGGTGATTGCATAGAAAGAGGAAAATTTAGCACCGAAGTCGGCGCTGATGATGCCCACGGCTTTTCGAGCGCGCAAAACAAAACCCCAACTGCTTTCGCAATTGGGGTTTCGGAATTTAATCTTGACGATGACCTACTCTCACATGGGGAAACCCCACACTACCATCGGCGATGCATCGTTTCACTTCTGAGTTCGGGATGGGATCAGGTGGTTCCAATGCTCTATGGTCGTCAAGAAATTCGGGTACTGACTCGTGACCTTTTGGCCTCGCTTCAGCAAATTGGGTATGTGACAGCTGTCGGTGTTTTGTGAGCATCGAACTTTCGGTTCATTGCGTCTTCACACACCGCAATCTGGCCTTTCGACTCAAATTGCTTGGGTGTTATATGGTCAAGCCTCACGGGCAATTAGTATTGGTTAGCTCAACGCCTCACAGCGCTTACACACCCAACCTATCAACGTCGTAGTCTTCGACGGCCCTTCAGGGAACTCAAGGTTCCAGTGAGATCTCATCTTGAGGCTAGTTTCCCGCTTAGATGCTTTCAGCGGTTATCTATTCCGAACATAGCTACCCGGCAATGCCACTGGCGTGACAACCGGAACACCAGAGGTTCGTCCACTCCGGTCCTCTCGTACTAGGAGCAGCCCCTCTCAAATCTCAAACGTCCACGGCAGATAGGGACCGAACTGTCTCACGACGTTCTAAACCCAGCTCGCGTACCACTTTAAATGGCGAACAGCCATACCCTTGGGACCGGCTTCAGCCCCAGGATGTGATGAGCCGACATCGAGGTGCCAAACACCGCCGTCGATATGAACTCTTGGGCGGTATCAGCCTGTTATCCCCGGAGTACCTTTTATCCGTTGAGCGATGGCCCTTCCATACAGAACCACCGGATCACTAAGACCTACTTTCGTACCTGCTCGACGTGTCTGTCTCGCAGTCAAGCGCGCTTTTGCCTTTATACTCTACGACCGATTTCCGACCGGTCTGAGCGCACCTTCGTACTCCTCCGTTACTCTTTAGGAGGAGACCGCCCCAGTCAAACTACCCACCATACACTGTCCTCGATCCGGATAACGGACCTGAGTTAGAACCTCAAAGTTGCCAGGGTGGTATTTCAAGGATGGCTCCACGCAGACTGGCGTCCACGCTTCAAAGCCTCCCACCTATCCTACACAAGCAAATTCAAAGTCCAGTGCAAAGCTATAGTAAAGGTTCACGGGGTCTTTCCGTCTAGCCGCGGATACACTGCATCTTCACAGCGATTTCAATTTCACTGAGTCTCGGGTGGAGACAGCGCCGCCATCGTTACGCCATTCGTGCAGGTCGGAACTTACCCGACAAGGAATTTCGCTACCTTAGGACCGTTATAGTTACGGCCGCCGTTTACCGGGGCTTCGATCAAGAGCTTCGCGTTAGCTAACCCCATCAATTAACCTTCCGGCACCGGGCAGGCGTCACACCCTATACGTCCACTTTCGTGTTTGCAGAGTGCTGTGTTTTTAATAAACAGTCGCAGCGGCCTGGTATCTTCGACCGGCATGGGCTTACGGAGCAAGTCCTTCACCCTCACCGGCGCACCTTCTCCCGAAGTTACGGTGCCATTTTGCCTAGTTCCTTCACCCGAGTTCTCTCAAGCGCCTTGGTATTCTCTACCCAACCACCTGTGTCGGTTTGGGGTACGGTTCCTGGTTACCTGAAGCTTAGAAGCTTTTCTTGGAAGCATGGCATCAACCACTTCGTGTTCTAAAAGAACACTCGTCATCAGCTCTCGGCCTTAAGATCCCGGATTTACCTAAGATCTCAGCCTACCACCTTAAACTTGGACAACCAACGCCAAGCTGGCCTAGCCTTCTCCGTCCCTCCATCGCAATAACCAGAAGTACAGGAATATTAACCTGTTTTCCATCGACTACGCTTTTCAGCCTCGCCTTAGGGACCGACTAACCCTGCGTCGATTAACGTTGCGCAGGAAACCTTGGTCTTTCGGCGTGGGTGTTTTTCACACCCATTGTCGTTACTCATGTCAGCATTCGCACTTCTGATACCTCCAGCAAGCTTCTCAACTCACCTTCACAGGCTTACAGAACGCTCCTCTACCGCATCACTTACGTGATACCCGTAGCTTCGGTGTATGGTTTGAGCCCCGTTACATCTTCCGCGCAGGCCGACTCGACTAGTGAGCTATTACGCTTTCTTTAAAGGGTGGCTGCTTCTAAGCCAACCTCCTAGCTGTCTAAGCCTTCCCACATCGTTTCCCACTTAACCATAACTTTGGGACCTTAGCTGACGGTCTGGGTTGTTTCCCTTTTCACGACGGACGTTAGCACCCGCCGTGTGTCTCCCATGCTCGGCACTTGTAGGTATTCGGAGTTTGCATCGGTTTGGTAAGTCGGGATGACCCCCTAGCCGAAACAGTGCTCTACCCCCTACAGTGATACATGAGGCGCTACCTAAATAGCTTTCGAGGAGAACCAGCTATCTCCGAGCTTGATTAGCCTTTCACTCCGATCCACAGGTCATCCGCTAACTTTTCAACGGTAGTCGGTTCGGTCCTCCAGTTAGTGTTACCCAACCTTCAACCTGCCCATGGATAGATCGCCCGGTTTCGGGTCTATTCCCAGCGACTAGACGCCCTATTAAGACTCGCTTTCGCTACGCCTCCCCTATTCGGTTAAGCTCGCCACTGAAAATAAGTCGCTGACCCATTATACAAAAGGTACGCAGTCACAGAACAAAGTCTGCTCCCACTGCTTGTACGCATACGGTTTCAGGATCTATTTCACTCCCCTCTCCGGGGTTCTTTTCGCCTTTCCCTCACGGTACTAGTTCACTATCGGTCAGTCAGTAGTATTTAGCCTTGGAGGATGGTCCCCCCATATTCAGACAAAGTTTCTCGTGCTCCGTCCTACTCGATTTCATGACTAAGAGATTTTCGCGTACAGGGCTATCACCCACTATGGCCGCACTTTCCAGAGCGTTCCGCTAATCTCAAAGCCACTTAAGGGCTAGTCCCCGTTCGCTCGCCACTACTAAGGGAATCTCGGTTGATTTCTTTTCCTCAGGGTACTTAGATGTTTCAGTTCCCCTGGTTCGCTTCTTGCACCTATGTATTCAGTACAAGATAACCATCTTATGATGGCTGGGTTCCCCCATTCAGACATCTCCGGATCAAAGTCTGTTTGCCGACTCCCCGAAGCTTTTCGCAGGCTACCACGTCTTTCATCGCCTCTGACTGCCAAGGCATCCACCGTATGCGCTTCTTCACTTGACCATATAACCCCAAGCAATCTGGTTATACTGTGAAGACGACATTCGCCGAAAATTCGAATTTCTCAACTAAGAGAACTCACAAATTTTACCTTAGCCTGATCCGTTACCAGTGAAAGTAACGTTCAGTCTATCTTTCTATCACATACCCAAATTTTTAAAGAACGAACTAGTCAAAGACTAGAAATCAACATTCACCATCCACACGATGGAATGCTCATTTCTAAGCTTTATACAAACAGAAGCAGTAGTGGTGGAGCCAAGCGGGATCGAACCGCTGACCTCCTGCGTGCAAGGCAGGCGCTCTCCCAGCTGAGCTATGGCCCCGTATTTCTACAGGCGTTTCCCACACAAAATTGGTGGGTCTGGGCAGATTCGAACTGCCGACCTCACCCTTATCAGGGGTGCGCTCTAACCAACTGAGCTACAGACCCAATTTCGGGCTGCTTCTTTCGTCTTCTTCAATGAATCAAGCAATTCGT